>JBFWNV010000079.1:0-2646 GCA_050250875.1 Vicinamibacterales bacterium | reverse complement strand
CGCCTGGCTGGCCGGCTTCGACGCCATGGTGCACCCGCTGATGCGGCTGGTGCGGGCCGCGGCCCCGGCCATGATCGCCCGGGGATCCGGTTCGATCGTGGCCATCACCTCGTCGTCGCCGTTGCGGCGCATGGCACCACAGGCCATCGCCTACGTGGCCGCCCGGGCCGCCCAGAACGCCTACGTCCGCAGCGCCGGGCACGATCTGGCCCGCCACAACGTCCGCCTGAACGCCGTGGCCCAGAACTTCATCGCCAACGACACGTACTACCCGCCCGAGGTCCTGGCCAACGAGCGCTTCCAGGAACGCCTCCAGCGGGAGGTGCCCGCCCGCCGCATCGGCCGCCCCGAGGAGACCGCCGAGCTCGCCCTGTTCCTGGCCGGCGACACGTCCACGTTCATCTTCGGGCAGATCCTCAGCAACGACGGCGGCTGGTCCTGACCCGGCGCCGCGCCCACGCTGCGGTGTGAGGATCAGCCGGCCATACCGCGCGGTACCTCCGCGGCCGGCGGATCGGCGGCGATGGTCAGCGGGAACGCCTCGTCGGGTTGGCCATCGGCGCCGTGTGCGACGAACGGCGCCGGGCCGCCGCGCTCGTCGAGGGCGCTCACCGGCCGCAGCCGCAGCTGCTCGTCGGTCACCTCGCTCATCGTGCGAAGCTGGGCGTCGTCGTTGCGGTGGGAGGGACCGGCGCAGTACGGCGGGTGGTGCCCGAAGGGGATCGGGCAGCGACCGCGGTCCGCTCGCCGGGGATCGAACGTGCGCTCCAGGAACGGCCGGTGCTGCGGATCGTCGAAGTAGCGAACGGCGTCGAACCCGGCCGCCTCCGAGGTGTCGATGCAGGCGAACTCGACGAGATCGCCGTAGGAGAACCGGTAGAACAGCCCGGCGGTGCGGTCGCCCTCGACGCTGACCGAGGCCCGCGACGACTCGACGTCGGGGTGGAAGCGCAGCTCGGTGAAGTGGTTGTCGGCCACCTGGCCACGATCGTCGCTGCACTCGGTCTCGGCGGCGTCGTGGTTGCCGATCGACGGGAACACCGGCACCCGGCTGATGGTGAGGCGGTAGGGCTCGTAGTAGCTGAAGTACCAGTCGTCGTCCTCGGCACCCGACCCGCCCATGCTGATGCCCTCGCCGTGGTAGATGTTGTCGCCGAGGGTCACGATCAGATCCAGGTGGTCCGCGTCGACGAGCTGTTCCAACACCGCGGCCAGGTGCCGCTGGCGTGCACCCTGCTCGTCGGCGGTCTGGATGCCGAACCCGTCATCGCCGAGGGCGGCGAAGCGCAACGTCGACGCCGCGCCCGGTTGCGGGAACGTGGTGAAACGTAGGTCGTAGCCGCGTCCCGCCGGTCGCAGCTCGCCGTGCTGATCGTCGAGTTTCTCCCAACGCCGGCACTCTGGCGGCGCCCACGGCCGGCCGTCCACCAGGACCTCGTAGTGGTAGGTCGTGCGCGACCGCAGGCCGCGCAGCCATCGGCGTCGTCGACGATGCGTTGCCCGCGACCGTCAGCAGCGGGCCGGAACCAGAACCCACCCCAGGCGATCAGCGCCTGGTCGTCGTCCAGCCCGGCCAACTGGACGAACGGCTCGAAGTGCACGGACCGATCGCTGCCCATCACCGTGGTGTGCCCGCCGGCGTGGCCGGCCCCTACACGACGTACCTGTCGGTATGGGTGGTCGATCGCCGCGTTTCCCCGGCGGGCGACACGGGAACGATGACCGGATCGACCTCGGTGGCCGCGGCGCGGCCGCCCCGACGGAAGGAGCCCACGTGGCCGGGATCGTCAGACGACTCAGCACCCTGTTGCGGCGCTCGGGTGGGGCCACGGGCACCACCGGCGCCGGTCGCTCGCAGCACTCGAACCAGGGCGGCGGCGGCCTGCTGGGGTCGGTGCGCCGCCTGCTGCGCTGAGGTGGGTGGTGCGGTGCCGGGCTCCGATGGTGCGCCGGCGGGGCCGGGCGACGCCTCGCCGCCCGCCGTACCCATCCGTCTGTCGCTGACCCTGCCCGGCTCGGCCTCGCTCGGGGCCTACCAGGCCGGCGCGGTGTCGGCGCTGGCGGTGACGGCCAACGCCCTGCGGCAGCGGGGACGGCCGGTGCGGCTCGATGCCATCGGCGGTGCCTCGGCCGGCTCGATCGTCGCGCTGTTGTTCACCCACTGCCTGCTGACCGTCGTGACGCGCCGGCCATGCTGGGGCGCGCCTGGATCGACGAGGTGGACATCGGCTTGCTGCGCTCGGGCGGCGGGCACTCGCCGCTGGCCTTCGACGACCTCCGGGAACGCATGGTGCAGTTCCTGGACGACGAGGACCGCCATCCCCGCCGCGAGCACCCCCCGCTGGACGCACCGGTGACGTTGCAGGTGTCGCTGACCGATCTGCTGGGGCGGTCCCGGGCGGTGGAGATCGGCACCGGTCCGACCGAGCTGCTGAGCTACGCCGATTGGCTCGAGTTCGAGCTGCGACCCGATCACGATGCCGCCGCGCTCACCGACGGCGGGGCCTCCACCGAGGGCACGGCGCCGTCGGTGCTCGATGCGGTGCTGGCCTCCGCATCGCACCCCGGGGCCTTCCCGCCGGTGCTGGTCGACGGCGACCGTTGGTGCACCGACGGCGGTCTGGTGGAGAGCCGGCCGGTCCAGCG
>JBFWNV010000078.1:0-2676 GCA_050250875.1 Vicinamibacterales bacterium | reverse complement strand
CCTCGATCTTCGGCTCGGGTCCCTTGTCCCGCTCGCCGCGGTCGCGCCCGCCGCGGCCGGCGCGGCCCCGCCGCTCGACGCCATTGGCGGCCGCCGGCGCCTCGCCCGCCACCTCGGCGGCGCCGCTGCCGACGGCGCCGGCCGCCGCGGCCGGCGTCTCCTCGTCCTCGTCGTCGCCGCTCAGCCGCTCGAACTCCTCCATCGTGTTGACGACGTCGGAGACGTAGAGGAAGCCGTCGCGTTCGAGCCCGAGATCGACGAACGCCGACTGCATCCCGGGCAGCACCTTCGACACCCGGCCCTTGTAGACGTTGCCGACGACGCCGCGATTGCGCTCGCGCTCGATGAACACCTCGGCGAGCAGGTCGTCCTCGAGGATGGCCACCCGGGTCTCGTGCCCGTTGGTGGAGATGATCATTTCCTTGGTCATGGTTCGCCTGGACGTCGGGTGGGAGGCAGAGCCTCGCTAGTTCGTGAAGCGGCGCATCTTGACGCCGAGAATGAGACCGAAGCCGGCGAGGGTGGCGATCATCGAGGAGCCGCCGTAGCTCATGAGCGGCAGCGTGAGCCCTTTGACCGGCGCCAGCCCGGCCGACATGCTGATGTTGTAGACGACCTGGAACGTGAAGCTGGCCAGCACGCCGAGTACGACGAACGTGCCGACGCGGTCCTTCGACAGCCGCGCCGCATCGAGCGAGCGCATGATCACGAACAGGTAGAGCGCCAGCGCCACGACCACGCCGGCGAAGCCCTGTTCCTCGGCCAGCACCGAGAAGATGAAGTCGTTGTGAGCGACCGGGAGGAAGCGCAACTGCCCCTGGGTGCCCTGCCTGAAGCCCTTACCGAGCACGCCGCCGGAGCCGACGGTGATTCGCGCCTGGATCTGCTGGTAGCCGGCGCCGCGCGGATCCTGCTCGGGATCGAGGAAGGTGACGATGCGCGACTTCTGGTAGTCCTCGAGCGCGAAGCTCCAGGCGATCGGCGCCAGCACCAGCGCGACCACGGCGCCGATGGCGAGATACCGCATCGACAGCCCGGCGGCGAAGACGACCGCGCCCAGCACCGGCAGCAGCGTCACCGCCGTGCCCAGGTCGGGCTGGCGCGCGATGAGCACCAGCGGCACCAGCGTGAGCACGGTGGCGAGGAACAGGTCCTGGTTCGACAGCTCGGCCCGGCGGCTCTCGCCGAGCAGTTTGGCCAGCACCAGGGCGACCCCGGCCTTGACGAACTCCGAGGGCTGCAGGTTGAACACCCCGAGGTCGAGCCAGCGCCGCGACCCGCCGCGAACGGCGCCGAACAGCAGCACGCCCAGCAGCGCCACCAGCAGCGCCAGATAGATCCAGTGGGCCTTGTCGACCAGCGACCGGTAGTCCACCGACAGGCACACCACCATGGCGCCCAGGCCGAGGCCGATGGCGTAGATCTGCGTCCAGTACTCGCGGCTGGCACCGCCGGTGGTGCTGAAGATCATCGCCACGCCGATGGCGGTCAGGGCGAGCACCGCCACCAGCAGCGGCCAATCGAGGTGCGACGAGAGCCGGCGTTCGAACACGGTCAGTAGTCGCCGCCGGCCACCGGCCGGGCGGCGGCCGCGGCCGCGGCCACCGGGGCCGTCACGGCTGGCCGGGTCGGCGGGGGTGAGGCGGGCGGGCGCGCGGCCACCGGGATGGCCCCGCCCGGCGCCGCCGGCAGGGGCGGCAGCTCGGGCAACGGCCGCCCTTCCTTCCGCGCGTAATAGGTTTCGATGACGTGGCGGGCGATGGGCGCCGCCAGGTAGCCGTGCTCGGAGTGCTCGGCGAAGACGACCCCGGCCAGTTCGGGATTGTCCCTGGGCGCCATGAACACGAACCAGCCGTGGTCGCGCAGATCCTTGCCGCTGCCGCGCGCCCGCTGACGCCCCTGCAGGGAGATCACCTGGGCCGTCCCCGTCTTGCCCGCCACGTCGCGGCCGGCGATCCTCGCGCGCACCGCCGTGCCCGAGCCGTTCACGGCAAGCCACAAGCCGTCGTGCACGGCCGCCACGGTCTCGGGCTCGAGAGTGACCGGGGCCGCCGGCGCCGGCGCCGGCACCGGCTCCCAGGCGCCGCCGGTCGACGTCGCCTTGACGAGACGCGGGGTCACGCGCGCGCCCTGCGCCACCGACGCCATCATCACCGCCATCGACATCGGCGTCACCGACACCTGCCCCTGGCCGATCGCCACCGAGATCGTCTCGCCCGGATACCACCGTTCACCGGTGCGCTGCTTCTTCCAGGCCGTCGACGGCACGATGCTCTCGACCTCGTTGGGCAGGTCGACGCCCGACTTCGACGCCAGCCCCAGTTTGTCGGACCACTCGTGAATCCGATCCACACCGAGCTGGTTGCCCACCGTGTAGAAGAACGTGTTGCACGACTTCTCGAGGGCGTGACGCACGTCCATCCAGCCGTGCTGGCCGAGGCACTGGAAGAAGCGTCCGTAGAAGGTGGCGCCGCCGGCGCAGAAGACCCGGGTCTCCGGCGTGATGACCCCGGTCTCGAGGCCGGCGGTCGCCACCACGATCTTGAAGGTCGACCCCGGCGAGTATCGGCCCTGAATGGCCCGGTTCTGCAGCGGCCGCAGCTCGTCGGTGTTGAGTTGCTGCCACGTCACCTTGTCGATCCCGGATGCGAAGGCGTTCGGGTCGTAGGCCGGCAG
>JBFWNV010000077.1:0-2702 GCA_050250875.1 Vicinamibacterales bacterium | reverse complement strand
CGGTGGGACATGGCCCGCTTCGACGGCGGGACGTTCGACGAGGAGACCGGCCAGCGGGTCACGACGATGGCCTGGGACGCGCCCTACTCCCCCGCCGATGACCTGCTCGCCGGCCGCGAGCAGGCCCCGGTCTCGTTCCTGTCGCCCTATCCGGCGTCGCTGTTCAAGGTGATCGTCGCCTTCCGCATCATGCGCCTGGTCGACATGAAGCAGTTGAGCCTCGACGATCTCGTACCGCCGCCCCCTCCCCCGCCCCCGCCGCCCCCGCCGGCGGCCGCCACGACGAGCACCACCGCCCCACTCCCCACGACGGGATCTGCGACACCCGGGCAGCCCACCGGGACCGACCAGCCCACGCCGACCACACCGGTGACCGAACCCGCGTCTGCCACCCTCACCCCACAGCGCGCCGAGCGGGCCGACCGCACCGACGCCGCGCAGGCGACCGTGCACGCCGGCCGCATCGGCGAGACGCCGGGCCAGCGGGTGCGCGATGCGATGTTCGCCATGATGACCTACTCCGACAACGAGTCGGCCCGCGCCCTGCTGCGGCTGCTGCACCAGCGCAACGACCTGCCCGCCATGCACGCCGAGCTGCGCGAGCTGGGGCTCGGCACCCTGCAGATCAACGGCACCAACCCGGCCACCGGCGGGAACTGGCAGCCCGGCTCCATCTCCATGACCTCGATGGACACCGCCCGGCTGCTGTGGTTGATCGAGGGTGGCACCGGCAAGCTGTGGACCCGCCCCGACGGCAAGGCGGTGCGGGCATCGCTGCTCTCGTCGAGCTCCCGCACCTACCTGCGCTCGCTGTTGGCTGAGCAGGCCTACCAGGAAGCCCTGGCCACCACCATCTTCTGCGGCAAGCAGAACGTGCGGCCCGGTATCCCGGCGCTCGAGCCGGAACGCTGGATCAACCCCGTCGACGGCACGGTCACCGTCGACGGGTACTTCTACGGCAACGACGTGCGCCCGTGCAACGCCGCCGCCGAGGTCACGTTCGATCACAAGACCGGGCTCACGTGGAACTACGGCGCCGACGCCGGCATCGTGCGACAGCTCGAGGGCAAGCCCGAGCGCCACTACGTGATCTCGTTCATCTCCAACTTGGGCTACCGCTATGTGGACAGCAGCTTCGCCGGCCGGCGCAGCACCCCCTGCGAGGACCCGGTGAGCCCGATCTGCTTCGCCCAGCAGATCCCCTCGATGGCACAGCAGATCGACGCGGGGATGCGCGAGCGCTGAGCTGCCGACCACCCGGCGACACCCGCTCGGCTAGGTCGAGGGATCGAGGTGGCGCCGGGTGGTCCGGCTGTCCTGGTGACCGAGGTGGTTGCGGATGTCCTCCACCGAGTCACCTCGGCGATGCGCGCTGCCCACGTAGCTGCGCCGCAGCACGTTGGCCGACACCGCCTGGGTGATGCCCGCCGCCTCGGCCGCCCGCTTGAGCAGGTAGTCGGCCCCGAAGCGGGTGAGCCGAGCCGGCTCGTGGGTGGGACTGTCGCTCAGCAGCAGCGGGCCCTGCCGCCGGCCATCCAGGTAGGCGCCCACCGCTGCGGCGGTGGCGTCCTGCAAGTCGAGATCGACCGCGCCGCGCCGCCGGTGCACGGTCAGGGTGCCGTCATCGGCCAGATCCTCGGCGTTGGCGGCCAGCACCTCGCCGAGCTTGAGACCGTCGAGCAGCAGCAGGTCCACCAGCAACTCGGTCTTCGCTCCGAGCCGTGCCCCGGCGGCGATCATGGCCGCCATCTGGGCACCGTCGAGCGCCACCGTACCACTCGGTACGGCATCGGGCCGCTCGGTGCCGGCCAGCGGTGAGACGGACAGGTCGCCCTCGGTCACCGCGAACGAGAAGAACGAGCTGAGCGAGGCGAGGCGGCGCGACACGGTGGCCGGGCTGAGGCCTTGCGCCTCGCACTCGGCCCGGTAGCGGTCCACATCGGGCGCCGCCGCCTCGAGCGGCGCCAGCTGCTGCTGCGCGCACCAGTCACCGAAGCGGTGTAGGTCGTGCCGGTAGGCGGCGCTGGTGTTGGCGCTCTGCTGGCGGGCGCCGAAGGCCGCCACCAAGGCGTCGAAGCTCGACGGGTTCGCGCGCTGGTCCTCGGTCACGGTTCGGACACCTCCACGGGCTCGGGGCGATCGGGGACGTACCAGGGTCGACGGCGCGACGGTGGGGCGGCCGGCAACACCGGCCGCCCCACCCCTGGCCGTGCCCTCGTCGGCAGGGGCCGCGCGTTCAGAACTCCGGCGCCGCCGGCATGGGCGTGGCCTTGGGTTCGGGCTTGTCCGCCACCAGGACATCGGTGGTGAGCACGAGTGCAGCCACGGAGGCGGCGTTCTGCAGCGCCGCCCGGGTGACCTTGGCCGGATCGATCACGCCGATCTTCACCAGGTCCTCGATCTCGCCGGTGGCGGCGTTGAGCCCGATGCCGTCGAGCTCTCGTTCGACCGCCTGGACGATGACGCCGCCTTCGAGGCCGGCGTTGACCGCGATCTGGCGGCAGGGGGCGGCGAGGGCCTTCCAGACGATGTCGGCCCCGGTGCGCTCGTCGCCGTCGAGCGACAGCCGCGCCACGGCGCCCCGGGCCCGCAGCAGGGCGGTGCCGCCGCCGGCCACGATGCCCTCCTCGATCGCCGCCCGGGTGGCGCTGACCGCGTCCTCGATGCGGTGCTTGCGCTCCTTGAGCTCGACCTCGGTGGCC
>JBFWNV010000076.1:0-2737 GCA_050250875.1 Vicinamibacterales bacterium | reverse complement strand
CGGCGCCGAGAGCCAGCGGCTCTTCGTGTGGATGGAGGGCACGCGACGTGACGCCATGGACCTCTGCCCCACCTGTGCGGTGGGATCGTCGATCGCCATGCCCGGGCGCCTCTACGACGTGGTCCCCGCCGGCCAGGGCTGGCGTGCTGTCGGCGAGCGCCGCGCCGGCGAGCCCGACGGTCCTTGCTGAGTGCCCTCCTCCCGCCGTGCGCAGCAGGCCCGCCGCTCAGCGAGCCGCCGCGGTGAGGGCGCGGCTGTCGGGCGACTGCTGATCGTCGCGCAGCGCCCGCACCGTGTAGGTGTGGGTACCGACCGGTACGGCCCGGTCGACGAAGTTGCGGGAACGGGGTGGCAGCGTGGCGATGAGGTCGCCGTTGCGGAACACCCGGACCTCGTCCACCGTGCCGGTCGCCCTGAACGTGAGGCGCACCATGGCCCGACCGGGCAGCGCCCCGGTGAGCGAGGGTGCCGCCGGCGGTGGCGGCGCGGTCGTGGGCGGTGCGGTCGTGGGTGCGGTCGTGGGAGGTGCGGCCCCGATGGCGGCCAGCGGATCGATGACGCCCGGCCCGGTGCAGGTGTCCGGCCCGGGGGTGACGGCGTCACGGGCGGTACCGGTCAACGCCGCGGTGACCTCGGCCGGGGTGAGCGACGGGTCGTGGGACAGCACGATGGCGGCAGCTGCGGCGGCGTGCGGGGTGGCCATCGACGTGCCGCTGCTGGTGGCCACCCCGGATGCGGCGCGGTTGAGCGGGTAGGTGGAGTAGATGCCGAACCCGGGGGCGCCGAGGTCGACGTAGCCGGCCCGGGTGGTGAACGTCGAGCAGGCGTCGGGATCGAAGGCGACGCCCACGTAGGCGCCCACCGACCCCACCGCCACCACGTGGTCCTCGGCCGCCGGCCAGTTGGTGTCGCAGCCGGCGTCGCCCACGCTGCACCCACCGTTGCCGGCGGCGGCGAAGAGCACGACGCCGTTGGCGTAGGCGTACTCCACGGCGCTGTGCAGCACGCTGTCCGACGAGGAGGAACCGAGCGACAGGTTGATGACGTCGGCGCCGTTGTCGGCCGCCCACACGATCCCGGCGGCCACGTCGCTCATCCATCCCGAGCCGCTGTCGCTGAGGACCTTGACCGGCAGCACGGTGGCACCCGGCGCGGCGCCGGTGACATGGGTGAGGTTGCCGGCGGTGGCGGCGATCGTGCCGACCACATGGGTACCGTGACCGTGGCCGTCCTCCACGTTGGTGCCGGTGACAGCGGTGTTGCCGTCATGCAGGAAATGCCGGCGCAGCGGCGACAGGTTGGCCACCAGATCGGGGTGGCCGGTGTCCACGCCGGTGTCGAGCACGGCCACGGTGACACCGCTGCCGTCGGCGGTGGGCCATGCGTCCTCGAACGGGACGGTGTCGAGCGCCCACTGCAGCGAACGGTAGAAGTCGTTGCTCAGGGCGTCGGCCGATACGTCGCCGCCGGGGCCGCCCGGCCCGGGGTCGGGTTCGATCGGGGCATCGGGCACGAGCGTCACCGGCGAGTCGACCGACACCGCCTCGAGCGTGCCGGACGCCCCGGCCACGGCCAGCACGGCGTGGCCCTCGGCTGCGGAATCGACCGTGGCGGTGTTGATGGTGACGGCACCGTCGGCGCCGCGGTGGGCGAAGACCAGCTGGGCGCGGTGGTGGTCGGCCAGGGCGATCGCCGGTGCCACGTCGGCGTCGACGAAGGCGGCGGGGCCGGCGGCGGGATCGGCCAGCGCGGCGCGCGCCGGCCCGACGACGGCCAGCGGCGCACCCACCAGCGCAGCGGCCGCCGCCACCGTGACCCACCGTCGTCTCCAGCTCCGCATCACAGCTGAGCTGTCGGCGGCGGCGCTCGCGCGGTGCGCTAGGTCGATGGGCGGGGCGTGACCGCTCCCCCATCGGTGCTCCAGCGACGCCGCCGGCGTGCCGATGCACCGGCGAGGAGCCGGGAGCCGGCCCGGCTCCCGGCTCGATCAGGAGGGCGGCAGTGGCGTTGCGCACGCATCGATCCAAGATCGGCGTGGTGGTGGCCACCGCGCTGGGCATCGGCATCGGGCTCGGTGTGGAGAACTCCTTCGACCGGGCCGGCGCGTCGGTCGACCCCGGCACCGGTGACGTCGTCGGCGAGTTCACCTACGGCGTCACCCCCGCCCGCCTGCTCGACACCAGGGCCGGGACCTACACCGTGGACGGGCAGTACGTGGGCATCGGTTCGATGGCGGACATGACGCCGGTGACCATCCAGGTCGCCGGCCGCGGCGGCGTACCCGCCGACGCCACGTCGGTCCTCTTGAACGTCACCGCCGTCGGCCCCAACGCCGAGGGGTTCCTGGCCGTGTGGCCCTCGGGACCGTTCCCCGGCACGTCCAACCTCAACTTCAAGGCGGCCGACGTGGTGCCGAACATGGTGTTCACGCCGCTCTCCAACGGGGCCATCACCGTCATGGCCTCCAGCGGCCGGCCCCACGTGCTCATCGACGTGGCCGCGTACAGCTCCGACCAACCCGCCGCCTGAGCCACCCCGTAGCACGGCGGGCAGGGCCTCGGACCGCCCGGTATCGTCTCGCCCGGACGCCATCGGGGCGGGAAAGGGAGACGTTGGTGACCAGCACCACCATGGCCGGCGCGCCGCACGCCACGGCGCCCATCGAGCGGCGGGCGTGGCTGTCCCTGGCCCTGGTGTCGGCCGCCACCTGCGTGATCATCCTCGACCTGATGGCGGC
>JBFWNV010000075.1:0-2741 GCA_050250875.1 Vicinamibacterales bacterium | reverse complement strand
CGGTTGCGCCGGAACTGCTCGGAGCGGGTGTCGAGCGCGCTCGGCAGCGGGCGAGCCTGCGGCGGGTGGGTGGGGATGGGTCCCATGGGCCGATGCTGGTCGACGAGGACCCGGCGGACCAAGTTGCGCCCGACCGTCGGGCGGCGGTGTGCGGGCGGGTGCCCGGCTCAGGCCCGTACGGCGAGGGCGGCGGCATCGACGATGCCCGCCACCAGGCCGGCCAGCAGGTGGTCGGCGTCGGCGGCGTCGAGGCCCGACAGCGGTCCGGCCCGACCCACGACCTGCGGTCCCGGCAGGACCTGGCCGACCCACCAGCGGGCGCCACCACGGGCGGCCGCCGCCACCAGCACCGCGTCCCACCCGCCGTCACCGCCCGGCGAGCGGATGGTGAGGTGGGCGACGGCGAGCACGTCGGGGTTGGTCGGCGGGAGGAGGGTGGCGACGGCGCCGGCGGTGGCCAGATCGGCGGGATCGGTGTCGGTGCGGGGGTCGAAGTCGAGATCGAGGCCGAACTGCGTCAGCCGTTCGACGGTCGCCTCGAGCATGGGCAGCAGCTCGTCGTCGAGGAAGAACGTCGCCTGCTCGCGCTGGCGGGTGATCTCCTCGACGCCCATCCCGGAGGCGCCCTGCAACAACGAGAGCTGGCCGGCGGCGTGGGTGAGCTCCTCCTCGAAGCCGCCGAAGCCGAGGCCGGCGGCGAGCGGCAGGGCGGACCACAGCATCGACAACGGGACCGCGTACAGGTCACGGCCGAGCGGCATGGTGATCGGCCCGAGGTACAGCAGGATCAGCCGGGCCTGCAGCCCGGGGTGGCGGCGGCGCAGCGCCTGCAGCGAGGCCAGCGCGGCCTGGGCCTGCTCGTCGTCGAAGCGGGCGGTGGCGGCCACCGAGACGGCGATGGCCCGGCCGTCGGGCCGCGTGAGGACCAGGTCGACCTGCTCGTGGTCACGCGCCGCATGCCAGGTGCGCACGTCGCAGGGCCGCCGGAGCCACTCGTTCTGGGTCAGCAGCTCGGCCAGGGCGCCGGTGCGCACCAGCGCCAGGCGGGCGTCGCCGGTCACCGCCTCGGGGTCGACGGCCGCGCCGCCGAGGGAGAACACCCGGGCCACGTCGGCCACATCGGTGGCCACGATGCGGCCGAAGGCCTGGCCGGTGCCGCCGTTGTCCGCGGCGCCGCCCTCGTGCTCGACGGGCGCACCGCGGGCCTGCAGCGACGGGGCCCGTCGGAGGTGGCCGCGCAGCTCGAGCCGATCCAGCGCGCCGGCCACATCGTCGGGATGGGCGCCGACCACCGCCGACAGGGCGACCCGCTCGAACCAGGTGCCCGAGCGGCGCTGCACGGCGCGCAGCACGGCGAGGTCGAGCGCGGCGAGGTGGTCGGGATCGGCCGGGCCGCGGTCGTGGCGGAGCAGCTCGGTCAGGTACTGCGTCTCGGTGAGCGGGGCCGAGGCCCACGCGTCGGGTTCGGTGTCGAACAGCGAGCCGAAGCAGGCCTGGCCGCCGCCGAGCCGTTCGCTGAGGGTGAGCGGGCGGAGCTCGACGACGGCGCCGCCGGGCAGGGTGGAGGGGGCGTGCTCGCGGCTGCCCACGGTGAGCAGCAGCTGGCCGGGCAGCGCCGAGCCGCGGTCGGCGACGGTGGCGGTGAGCAGGGCGGGCAGGCCGGGGAGCAGGTCGGCGTCGAGCAGCACGCTGCGGGCGGGCAGCTCGTGGGCGAAACGGAGCTGGTCGGCCCGGGCTTCGGCGAAGCAGGGCTCCTCGCCGAGCGAGCGGGGCGGGCGCCACGTGGTGCCGGCGGTGATGGCCCGCACCAGGTCGCGGCTGGCCTCGGTGCGGGGAGCGACGAGGACGACCACGGGGTGGCGGGCGGCGGCCGCAGCAACCTGGTCCGCGACGGGCCGGCGCATCGGTGCGTGTCCGGTCGCCGTGCTGTGGTCCACCTCGGTGTTGTCGGCAGACCGGCCCCGACCACTTGACCACTCATCTCCGCCCCTGGCGCAGCCGCCCACGACCCCGGCGCCGGCCCCCGCGCTCAGCGCCCGCTGCCGGCCGCCGTGCGGCCCTGAACCAATCCTGCGGCGGACGAGCCACCCGCCGGGCGCGGTCACCTGGGGCCGGCGGGCGTTGCCGTGTCGGCTGCGAGTCGCATCGGCTGCGCGCCACGGGTCGGCTGCGCGCCGTGGGTTCGGCCTTCCGAAACAGAGTTGCGACTATTGGACACCATCATCCAACCGGTCAGGCCCCGACCTGCACAGTTGCATCATGCAATGCATTCCGGCCGGCGCGAAATCTCAACTCTTTTCGATCCGCCGGGCGAAGCGATCCGATACCCAGAACGCTGCGGCCCGCTCCGGCATCGCGGACACGCCCGGCGCAGGCAACGCCGTCCCCGGCGCCCGCAGGCGCACGGCCCCCGGACGATCCGGCACCCTTCGCTGCGACCACAGCGCCCGTAGCACCCAACCAGACGCCATGGGCGACCATCACCTACCAACATTTGACGTATCCCACATCGATTCGCCGACGATTCGCCCCGACACGGCGACGAACAGCCACCGTGTGGAGAGCGGAGGCCACGGAACGTGGGGCGTGGCCGACTTGGTTTCCACGGCCGGAGCAGACCTGACAGGCTGATCAGGTTCCATCGCCGAACCGGGAGCTGACGACGTGAGCTGGGACTTCGAGACCGACCCCGCCTTCCAGGCCGAACTGGACTGGGTGCGCGACTTCGTCGAGGCGGAGAT
>JBFWNV010000074.1:0-2766 GCA_050250875.1 Vicinamibacterales bacterium | reverse complement strand
GGGCTCGGGGCTCGGTAAATAGCGAACACAAGAGCTGCACTCGCCGAACGCCAACGTCAGTTCCGTCAGAGGTTCTTCCCGAGCCCCGAGACCCGAGCCCCGAGCCCCGGCTCTTCGACCCCGAGTCCAGGAACCCCTGTATCCCAGACATCGTCTAACATCTCGCCATGGCGGATCCGTCCCCCCTCGGCGAGTTCGAACAACTGGTCCTGCTCGGCGTGCTGCACGGCGGTGACGAGGCGTACGGGGTGCCGGTGTGGCGCGAGATCGGGGCCCGGACCGGCCGTGAGGTGTCGCTGGCCGCGGTCTACAAGACGCTCGACCGCCTCGAGGCCAAGGCGATCGTGCGCAGCCACGTCGGCGCGCCGACCGCCGAGCGCGGCGGCCGGGCCAAGCGCATCTATCGGGTGACGCCGGCGGGCCTGCGGGCGCTGCGGGCGTCGATCGGCGGCGTGCGGCGCATGGCGGCGGGCCTGGACGAGGTGCTCGGCACATGACCGCCCCGCCGCGTCTGGCCCGCTGGCTGGTCGCGCGGCTGGTGCGCGATCCCCTCGCCGACGCCGTGCTCGGCGATCTCGAAGAGCTGTTCGCCGACGACGCGCGTGCCGGCGTCGACGACGCCCGCCGTCGTTACTGGCGCCGCGCCCTCGGCGCCGTCTGGCACCTGCGCGGCCGCCGCCCGCCCGCTCCCGCCGTTCGTGGAGACTCCCTCATGTACACGCTGTGGAAGGACCTGACACACGGACTGCGGCTCTTCGTCACCCAGCCGGCCTATGCCTGGGCGGCGGTCGTGACCTTGGCGCTGGCGATCGGCGCCAACACCGTCATCTTCAGCATCGCCAACGTCCTGGTGGTGAAGCCGCTGCCGTTCGACGACCCGTCCCGGCTCGGGTGGATTCTGGTCTCGGGCCCGAACGCCGCGCAGGACCGCGCCGGGGTGTCGCTGCCGGAGTTCGCGGTCTACCGCGACGAGGTCACCGCGTTCACCCGTCTCGGCGCCTGGCGCCGGAACATGGGCACCATCCGCGCCGGCGACGAACCCGAGCTGGCAGTCATCCAGCAGGTGATCGGCGATGTCGTCGGCCTCTGGGGGCTCGGCACCGTACTCGGCCGCCCCCTCTCCGCAGCTGACGAGAGCCAGGGCGCGGCGCCCGTCGCCACGATCAGCCACCAGTTCTGGGTTCGACGCTTCGGCGGAGACCCCGCGGTCATCGGCCGTGACGTGTTCGTCGCCGGCCAGCGCCGCAGCATCGTCGGTGTCGTCACGCCGGCAATCGAACTCGGCAACATGGCCGAGATCGACGTCTGGCTGCCGGTCAGCGAAGACCCCCGGCTGGCCCCCCGCGGCGAACGGGGCTGGCGGCCGGTCGGCCGCCTCGCTGACGGCGCGACGCTCGCCGACGCCGACGCCCAGGTGGCGGCGATCGCCACCCGGCTCGGCCGCCAGTTCCCCGACACCAGCCGCGACTGGAGGGCGCGCGTCGGGACGACCCGCGACGCGATGGGCGGCGCCAACACCTGGCTGGTGCTGACGCTGCTGGCGGTCGTGGTCGGCCTGCTGCTGGTGCTGGCCTGCGCCAACGTCATGAACCTGCTCATCGCCCGGCTCATCGCCAGGCGGCAGGAACTGGCGGTGCGCACGGCGCTCGGCGCCACGCGCGGCCGCGTCGTCCGTCAGATCGTGACCGAGAGCCTGCTGCTCGGGCTGGCCGGCGGCCTCGTCGGCCTGGCGATCGGCGAAGCCGGGCTGCGCGGCATCCACGCCGTCGCCACCGAGCCGTTCTTCGATCAGATCGTCATCGACTGGCGGGTCGTCGCCTTCGCCCTCGGCCTGGCGGTGGCCGCGCCGCTGGTCTTCGCCGTCGCGCCGACGCTGCGCGTCCTCGGCCACGACGTCCGCGCCGCGCTGCACGAGGCGACCGGCCGCAGCATCGGCGGCGGGGTGCGGCGCGGACGGGCGGCGCTGGTCGTCCTGCAGGTGGCGCTCGCCGTGATGCTGCTGGTGGTGTCGACGCTGGTCGTCCGCTCGATGCGGGCGTACATCGCCGTCGATCTTGGCTACGACCCGGCGCCGCTGGTCACCGCCGACATCGAGGTGCCGGCCTGGAAGCTGGCCGACGACACCGCGGCCAGCCGGCTGCGCCAGCGGCTGCTCGAGCGGGCCCGGGCCGTGCCCGGTGTGGACGCCGCGGCGACGATGACGGCCATCCCGTCGATGGACTTCCCCAGCCCGACGACGGTCGACGTCGTCGGCCGCGAGGCGGCGACCGATCGCGACCGCCCCGCCGCCGCGCTGACGGTGGTCAGCGCCGAATACTTCGCCGTGACCGGCATTCCGATCCTGGCCGGACGCGCGTTCAGCCCGGCCGATGAGGCCGCCGCGGCGGCCGCCGCTGTGGTGTCGCGCGAGGCGGCGCGACGCTTCTGGGGCGATCCGGCCGCCGCCGTCGGCCGGCAGCTGCGCGTCACCACGCCCGGCGGCGCCGCGCCGCTGACCGTCACGGTGATCGGCGTGTCACGCGACACCGCCAACCCGATGGTCGTCCAGGCGCCCGATCCGATGGTGCTGCTGCTCGACGCCCACCGTCCGACGCGCGACACGTATCTCGTCGTCCGGTCCTCGGCGCCGGGCCTCGGTCCGGCGCAGCGCGCGGCGCTGCGCGAGGTCGACGGCGACCTCGCCTTCCCCCTGCGCACGGTGCCCGAGCGGTTCGCCGACGAGAACACGGCGAACGCGCTGCTGGCCGGCCTGTACGCCGCCTTCGC
>JBFWNV010000073.1:0-2782 GCA_050250875.1 Vicinamibacterales bacterium | reverse complement strand
CGCGAACGGCGCCGTACCTACCGGTACGTCGCCAGCGGGGGTTGTCCGGACCGGGCGGGGTTGCGGCAACGAACCGCGCACCGATGCGCGATCGGCCCCCGGCTCGGCCGGCGCCGCCCCCAACCGGCGCAGCGGCGTGCGGGAGGCGGCCACGAACGGGCCCGGGTGGCGCACCCCGTCGACGTCGTCCCACGTGCCGCGAGCGGCGAGCTGGGGGCTGGCCAACACATCGGCCAGCGTCGACACCGGGGCGATGAGCAGCTTTCGCTGCAGCGCACCCGCCAGCAGCTCCTCCTTGGTCTTCGCCGCCGTGAGCGCACCGATGCAGTCCATGACCCGCTCGAGCTCGCTCATCGGCTCCTCGCCGGTCATGAGCAACCCGCCGTAGCCCACCCAATCCTTGTTCAGCGTGGCCTCGTCGCAGTGGCCGCACTCGTGCACCCACTCCATCAGCCGCCGTTGGAACGGGCCGATCATCGCCCCGAAGGACACGGCGATGGCCACGAAGCCGTCGGCCGCCGGGTACACCCAGCGCAGGTGGGTGCCCTCGATGCGCACGCCGCCCGACTCGCGGTGCGACGGGGCCAGGCCCACGGCGGCGTGCAGGCCGGCCGGCAGCGAGGTGAGCGTCACCGACTGCTGGGCCGACACGTCGACGTGCTGGCCCAGGCCGCTGGTCGCCCGTTCGTGCAGTGCCACCAGCACGCCCACGGCCAGGTCGCTGGCGGCGTGGCCCCAGGCCTGGGGCACGCTGGTGCGCACCGGTGGCCGGTCGGCGTCGCCGGTGACCGCCATCTGGCCGCTGCCCGCCATCAACGTCAGGTCGGTGGCCAGCCAGTGGGCCTTGGGGCCGGTCTGGCCGTAGGGGGTCAGCGTGGCGGTGATCAGGGCGGGGTCGGCGGCGCGCCAGGCGGCGGTGTCCACCTCCGGCCGATCGCCGTTGTCGATGACCACGTCGGCCCACGCCACCAGCTCGGCCAGCGAGGCGTCATCGGCGTCGAGGACCACCGAGCGCTTGCCCCGGTTGTAGGCCTCGAAGGCCGTGTCGCGCCGCCAGCCGCCGGGCGGCTCGGCCAGGACCACATCGGCGCCGAGCTGGGCGAGCAGCAACCCGGCCAACCACCCGCGACGGTCGGTCAGATCGAGCACGCGGTAGGCATCGAGCACGGCGGGGTCCCCCTGTCGGAAGCGGTGCTCCGGCGCGACGGACCGGCCGGAGGGTTGGCGAGCAGCGTAGGCGGGCACGCGGCCGCCCGTGGGCGTAGCGTTCCCGCCACGATCGAAACGGGGGATCCGATGGCCGAGGGCACCGCAGGCGACGGCGGCGTCGAACGCGACGCAGTGCACCGCGTCATCCGTGCCGTCGCCGAGCATGCCGACGGTTGGGAGCAGGCCACGGCCGCGGCCGTGGCCGAGCTGGCGGGCACCATCGCCGACCTGCGGTTGGCCACGGTGGTGGACCGGCGCGTCGCCATCGGACCCGACGGTACCCTGCGGTATGGGGTGACGCTGTCGCTGGCCTACCGGGTCGACCGCCGACGCACGCTCCCGAGCGGTGTGGTCACCACGGTGCAGCGCATCCTGCTGGTGGCCAACCGCACCGCCGGCGGGGATGAGCTGATGGCCGAGGTCGCCCGGCGCCTCGACGGCGGCCCGTGCGAGTTCCACGTGCTGGTGCCGGTGCTGGTACCGCCGAGCGGCACCGGCGCGACGGCCTGGGGGGAGCCGATCGCGGGCGACGAGCAGGATGCCGCGTTCGCCTGGGCGGCGGCCGAGGAGCGGCTCCAGCGGCAGCTGGGTCTGTTGCGCGCCGCGGGGGCGGCCGCCACCGGGGAGCTGCGGCCCGCCGATCCGCTGAAGGCGACGATCGACGTGCTCGGTCGTGCCAGCTTCGACGCCATCATCGTGTCGACGTTGCCGGTGGCGCTGTCCCGGTGGTTGCGGTTGGACCTGCCCAGTCGCCTGGGGCGGCACACGGAGCTTCCCATCGTCCACATCGAGCAGGCCGCGTCGGGCTGACCCGCCGACCCCCTGACCCGCCTGCCCCGGGGTGTTCCGGAAACGCATCGGATCGGCGGAGGCCCCCTCCAGCGAGCACCCCCCGATGCGCCCCGACGTCAGCTCATCCCCACGTCCAGGCGCCCGCTGCCAAGCGGCGTTGCTCAGCCGGTGAGCGCGCTGCCCGGCTGCCACGGGGCGATCTGCCCCTCGTAGACCGACGGCCCGTTGCGGAAGTGCGACGCCTCCTCGAGCGTCTCCACGAACGGCATGTCGATCGGGTACAGCTCGGCGCCGCGGGGACGCGGCCCGGCCTTGGAGACGTGCCCGTAGAGCGGGTGGCCGACCACGTCCTCGGCGATCCACGCCGCCTCGATCAGCTTGCCGAGGTCGTAACCGGTCTCGATGCCCATCTCGTGGCACAGATCGACGAAGTCCTCGGTGGGCACGTGGCCGGCCGATCGGCCGTTGCCGCAGTACGGGCAACCGCCCATCCCACCGATCGACGTGTCGAACTCGGTCACCCCGAGCTGCAGCGCCTCGTAGTAGCTGGCGATGGTGGCACCGCGCGAGTTGTGCAGGTGGAGGTGGAACGTCTCGATCTCGGGCCAGCGCTCCCGGACGGCCACGATCGTCTCGCGCACGGTGTGCGGCGCGTTCCAACCCATGGCGTCGGAGAACGACATCCGGCCCACCGCGATGCCCGCTGCGCGCCACTTGTCCACCATCAAGCCGATCAACTCGAGCCGCTGCTGAAGGCTGAACGGGCCCTCGAAGTTCGAGC
>JBFWNV010000072.1:0-2796 GCA_050250875.1 Vicinamibacterales bacterium | reverse complement strand
GGTGGTGCTGGGCATCCTGCAGACCGAGCTGGTGCGCTTCGTCGACACCCCGGGGGTGCCGGCGTCGCTGCCGTTCATCGTGATCGTGGTGTGGATGGTGGCCCGGGGCCAGGCGCTGCCGCTGCGTGACTTCTTCCTGCAACGCCTGCCGGCGGTCGGCAGCGGCCGGGTGCAGCCCAAGGCGCTGGCGATCGCGCTGGTGGGCACTGCGGTGCTCATCGGGCTGGTGCCGTTGCGCTGGCAGGATGCGTTCATCACCACCTTCGCCATGGGGCTGGTGCTGCTGTCGGTGGTGGTGATCACCGGCTACGCCGGGCAGCTGTCGCTGGCCCAGTTCGCGCTGGCCGGGTTCGGGGCGCTGGTGGCCGGCCGGCTGGTGGACGCCGGGGGCTGGCCGTTCCTACCCGCCATGCTGGCCGGTGTGGTGGCCACCGTACCGCTGGGTGCGCTCTTCGCCCTGCCGGCCGTGCGCGCCCGCGGCATCAACCTGGCCATCGTCACGCTCGGCCTGGGCACCGGCATCGAGCTGATGGTGTTCCAGAACGGTGACTTCGTGGGTGGCTTCGCCGGCACCAAGGTGGGCAAGCCCTCGCTGTTCGGGTGGGACTTCAACGCCATCAACCATCCGGGTCGGTACGCCATCGTGTCGATGGTGTGCTTCACCGTGGTGGCGTTGATGGTGGCGAGCATGCGCCGGGGCCGATCGGGCCGGCGGCTGCTCGCGGTGCGCACCAACGAGCGGGCGGCCGCCGCCCTCGGCATCAGCGTGCCGGGCGCCAAGGTCTACGCCTTCGCCGTCTCGGCCGGGATCGCCGCGCTGGGCGGGATCCTGCTGGCCTTCCGCAAGGACGTCATCATCTACGGCAACGAGTTCACCAACTTCACCTCGATCCTGACGGTGGCGTGGTCGTTCATCGGCGGCATCGGCTTCCTGTTCGGTCCGATCTTCGGCTCGACGCTGGCGCCGGGGTCGCTGGGCGCCCAGCTCTCGAACGTGATCTTCGCCAGCGTGACCCGCTACCTGCAGCTCATCGGCGGTGCCTTCGTGGTGCTGCTGGTGCTGCAGAACCAGGACGGCATCGCCCGAGAGTCGATCAACCAGGTGGCGTTCGTGACCGCCAAGCTGCGCGGCTGGCTGCCGGGCCTGCGACGGGAGCGGCCGCCGGAGCGGGTGGAGCTGCCGTCGCTGCCGGAAGGGCGCGAGCGCGATCGGGTGCGCCCACAGGTGCTGCGGGTCCACGGGCTCACCGTCCGCTATGGCGGCGTCACCGCAGTGGACGAGGTCGGCTTCGTGGTCGAGCCCGGTCGCATCGTGGGCCTCATCGGGCCCAACGGAGCGGGCAAGACCTCGGTGATCGACGCGGTGACCGGCTTCACCCGGGCGGTCGGCACCGTCGAGCTCGACGGGACCGACGTGTCGGGCTGGTCGGTGCCCCGACGGGCGCGCGCCGGTGTCTCCCGCTCGTTCCAGTCGCTGGAGCTGTTCGAGGACGCCACCGTGCTGGACAACCTGCGCGCCGCCTCCGACCCCCGTGATCGCCTGTCGTACCTGACCGACCTGGTGTACCCCAGGACGCCGTCGCTGCCGCCGGCCGCGGTGGCGGCCATCAGCGAGTTCCGGCTCGAGGACGACCTGCTGCGGCACGTGCAGGACCTGCCCTACGGTCAGCGGCGGCTGCTGGCCATCGCCCGGGCCGTGGCCGCCCAGCCCAGCGTGCTGCTGCTCGACGAGCCCGCCGCCGGGCTGGGCGACGTGGAGACGGCCGAGCTGGCCCACCTGGTGCGGCGCCTGGCCGACGACTGGGGTATCGCCGTGCTGCTCGTCGAGCACGACATGAACTTCGTGATGAGCGTGTGCGACCGCATCGTGGTGTTGGACTTCGGCCGCAAGATCGCCGAGGGCACACCGGAGGAGGTCCGCAGCGACCCGGCGGTGATCGCCGCCTACCTCGGCCAGAGCGACGACGCCGAGACCACCCAGCAGACCGACGCCGCGGCGGTGACCACGTGAACGACGCCAACGGGACGACGATCGACCTGCGCGACGGCTCCGGCGACGTACCCCGCGGTACGGTCGGGGGCGCAGGGGTTCCGGCGGTGCGCACGGTGGGGCTGGCCGCCGGCTACGGCGCCCAGCCGGTGGTCCACGATGTGGCCATCGAGGTGCACCCGGGCGAGGTGGTGACGTTGCTCGGGCCCAACGGCGCCGGCAAGACCACCACCCTGCTGGCGCTGGCCGGTGAGCTCGCCCCGCTGGCCGGCCACGTCGAGCTCGACGGGGCGGTGACCCGCACGCCGCTGCACCGGCGGGCCCGCAACGGGCTGACGTTCGTCACCGAGGAGAAATCGGTGTTCATGGGGCTCAGCACCCGCGACAACCTCCGCGTCGGCGGGGTGGCGGTGGCGGACGCCCTGGCGCTGTTCCCCGAGCTCGGCCGACGCCTCGATGTGCGCGGCGGCCTGCTGTCGGGCGGCGAGCAGCAGATGCTCACCCTGGCCCGCGCTCTGGCCCGCAAGCCCCGGCTGCTGCTGGCCGACGAGCTGTCGATGGGCCTCGCCCCGCTGATCGTGCAGCGGCTGCTGGAGGCGGTGCGGGCGGCCGCCGACGAGCGCGGCACCGCGGTGCTGCTGGTCGAACAGCACGTGCGCAAGGCCCTGCAGTACGCCGATCGGGTCTACGTGATGCGCCGCGGCCGGATCGAACTGTCCGGCACTGCGGCGGAGATGGCCAACCGCATCGACGAGATCGAGGAGCAGTACCTCTCCGCCGGGGCATGAGCGCTCCCGCCCCGGGCT
>JBFWNV010000071.1:0-2970 GCA_050250875.1 Vicinamibacterales bacterium | reverse complement strand
AGGACAGCGACAGCACGGCAGGGCCGAACCGGACGATCGCCGTCGCCGTCTCGGCTCGCTCGAAGCGGCCGAGCACGGGATCGCGTCCCCGGATGCTGACCCGCACGGTGTAGACGCCGGGCACCGGCGTCGCCAGGGTCGCCCGGTAGAGCCCGTCGCCGGCGTGGCGCAGCGTGACCCGCGCCTGGGCGGGCGCCAGCCCGGGCCATGACGTCTTGCTGCTGGCGAGCCCCAGCAGGCGGCGTTCGCCCGGGCCGTCGCCGGGCTCGCCGATGGCCGGCGCCGGCCGCCCGGAAGCGGCCACGACGTTGCCCACCGCCGTTCGCGGCCGCTGCACGACGGCATTGACGACGACGTCGCGGACGAGCGGCCTGCCCCCGGCCGCGAGGCGGACCGACAACTCCAGGGGGACACCGGCAAAGCTCGGCGACCGCCCCAGCGCGATCGCGTAGCCCAGCCGGTGCTCGTCCACGATCGCCGCGGCCTCGTAGGCGACGCCGGGCTTGCCCGCGATCGCCAGCCGCCACTGGCCGGACGCCGGACGGTCGATCACGAAGAACCGGTAGAATCCGCCCGATACGACGCGGCCGGCGGCGGTCATGTCGACGCCGTCCTTGAGCACCCTGAAATCCAGCGCACGGCCGCGGCGCCAGCTCAGCTTCAGGACAAGCTTGCGGACGCGCTCGTTCACGACGAACGGCTCCGACGCGGTCCCCGCGCCGCCGGTGGCGCCGCGCCGCCAGGCGACGAGCTGCGGGCTGAATCCGCGCAGCGCGCCGATCACTTCCTCGACGAAGAAGCGGCGCAGGTCGTCGTCGGGCGCCGTCGTCGCCCTGGTGCCGCCGCCGCTCTGCGCCGCGATGTCGCCGAGCAGGTCGAGGAAGGCCTGGCCGGCGCCGACGCCGATGGTATCGACGGTGATGCCCGGCAGCGTGTCGAGCCGGATCGGCGGCGCCGCCGCCACGACGTTGGACGCCGGCCGGCCGGCTTCGTCGCCGATGTCGTGGCGGGGCGGCGACGACGCGACCGCGCGCACCATCGGGTTGACGTTCTGCATGCCGTCGGTGAACAGGATCACCTTGCGCCGCTCCGCCGGCACCGCCGGGTCGGCTAGCGCCTCGATCGCCCGCTGCAGCGCGCCGCCCATCGCCGTCAGGTTGGCCGGCACCGTCGCCTGGCTGCCGACGTGGCCGATCAGCGCCGCCTCGTTGCCGACCAGGAGCGGCAGCGTGCTGCCGCCGAAGGACGGCTGATCGACGTCGGTGCGGAAATAGGTGACACCCAGCCGGTCCTCCGGCCGCCCGAGCAGCGACCACAGCTGGATGAAGAGCTCGGTCGAGTCCTTGAGGACGTCGAGGCGGCTGGCACAGCCGGGACAGCCCGGCGCAAGCATGCTGCCGGAAAGGTCGAGGGCCAGCATCGCCGCCGCGCGCTGCGGCGGCGGAACGATGGGAACCTCGCCGACAGAGGAGCAGGTCTCGCCGAGCGGCGAACGCTGGTGGACGACGGCGAAAAGCGCCTGGCAGATCACCTCCTTGGTGTGGACGGTGTTCTGGTGGACATCGACCTCGTTGCCGCCGGCGACCTCGGCCACCGGAATGTTGATTGCCTGCGGCGCGAGGTTGCGGGCGACCTTGCGTCCCTGGCAGTCGCCCGACGGGGCGTCGCCGCCGACCGAATCGCGGTTTCCCGCGGCGTAGAGGGTGACGTAGAGCACGCCGTCCGACGGCGGCGCGCCATCGGCCCGGCTGCCCGGCGCCTCGCTGGCAAAGCCGCCGAACGGCGCCGCCAGCGTGTCCTCGATCGGATGGCCGTTCAGCGCCTCGATGTAGTCGAGCGCCGCGGGCGTGCCGAACGAGTCGCCGCAATCGAAGAGGACGCCCTGCGGCCGATAGCCGTTGTAGAGCTGGCGCACCGCGAGGCTGGTCGTCGTCGCGAACAGCACGGTGTCGATGCCGTGGTTGGGCGGCGAGATGGCGACGAACTCGGACACCGGGCGAAAATCCGGCCGCGGCGCCGGCATGCCGGCAACCTGGACCTGCAGACTCTTCAGGTACTGGCGGGTGCTGATCGTCCCCTTGCTGTAGGCCACGATCGCGACCTGCACCGGGGTGGTGTCGTTGGGGTCGCCCGGATCGAACGAGGGGTCGTGCCGGCGCAGGATGACGCCGACCGCCTCGGCGATCTCGGCGGCGTCCTCGGTGATCGAGCGGTCCTGGTCGGTGAAGCGGATGTAGTAGGGCTCGATGCCGAGGCCCGCGTTGTCCGGCAGATCGAGCGCCGCCTTTACCGACGGCAGCCCGCCGAGCGGGTCCTGCCAGTTCTTCCGGTAGTTGAAGTCGGCGTCGTCGTCGGTGGGATTGTGACCGTGCACGAACAGCACGGGACGGCGATGCGCCGGCGGCGGCGAGCCGGCGCCGAGCAGCGAGTCGTCGGCGAGATGCACCTCGGCGGCGCCGGCCGCCGCTGCGCCGAACACGCTCGCGGCAGCGAGGAGTGCCCAGGCGCCGAAAAGCCCGGTCCTGCCGCGACGACCCGCTGGCGCTCCAACGCGCATCGCCCAAGCTCCATGTCCGGGAAACCGCCTCACCGTCGGCGCGGCGGGCGTGCGCGGCAAGTGACTTTTTGCGAGAGCCTCACCCCGCCAGATGCACCGCCAGCCACACGGTCGGCGCATCCGGGGCCGTGCGCTCGACCCGATGGCGGCAGCGGGCCGGCAGCAGGACCCAGTCGCCGGGGTTGAGGCGGCGCGGCGCCGGGTCGCCCTCGATCAGGAGGTCGGCCCACCCGCGCAGGACGGCGACCCACTCGTCCCACTCCTGGTCGTACCACTGGCCCGGCGACGTCGCGTGGCCGGTGGAGACGATGCGCTCCACCCGCGCGGCGCCGGCGCGCGCCAGCACCTCCGTCGCCTCCGCCGGCAGGGGGCCGGCCGGCAGGCCCGCGTCGAGGTTGCCTGCGTGGGTCATG
>JBFWNV010000070.1:0-2979 GCA_050250875.1 Vicinamibacterales bacterium | reverse complement strand
GTCCGGCGACGCGGGGCAGGATCCAGGCGATGCCGTACTCGGCGATGAGGCCACGGCGCGGGAAGGCGCAGGTGAACTTGGCGTTGGCGTCGGCGAAGCGCACGTCGCAGTACAGCGCCTGCACCAAGCCGACGCCGGCACAGGCACCGTTGATGGCGGCGATGAGCGGTTTGTCGATGCGCCGGGCCACATCCACCGGGATCTTGGTGTTGGGCAGCGGCTCGCTGCTGGTCTTGGGACCGCCGGCGAGGTCGGCACCCGGGCAGAACGCCTTGCCGGCACCGGTGATGACGATGGCGCGGGCGGCGGGATCATCGGCGGCCTGGAGGAGCCGGGTGAGGAACGCCACCTCGAGATCCCCGTTCATGCCGTTGTTGCGCTCGGGCCGGTTGAGGGTGACCAGGGCGACGCCGTCAGCCACGTCGTAGAGACAGAGGTCCTCGTTCATGGCGTGTATCCAAGCAGGATCGGCGGTGCCGTGTGCCAGCCGTGGTCAGTTGCGCCGCGGCGATCTACGCTGCGGCATGCCCGTCGAACACCTGCCCGCCGCCGAAGCGGACGCCGAGGCCGTCGCCGCGCTGTTGCGCCGTGACGGCTGCGTCGTGGTCGATGACCTCGCGTCCGCCGACCAGCTCGACCGCTTCGAGGCCGAGATCGCCCCGTACCTGGCCGACACGCCTGCCGGCAGCGACGAGTTCAGCGGGTTGCGCACCCGCCGCACCGGCTCGCTGATCGCCCGATCGCCCGCCGCCCGGGAGCTGATCACCCACCCGCTCGCCCTGGGCGTGTGCGGCGAGGTGCTGGGCCCCAAGCGCTCGGCCTACCAGCTGCACCTCACCCAGGTCATCGCCATCGGACCGGACTCGCCGGCCCAGATGGTGCACCGGGACCAGTGGGCCTTCGACTTCTTCCCGTTCCCCACCGGCATGGACGTGCAGGTCAACACGATCTGGGCGCTGACCGACTTCACCGAGGCCAACGGCGCCACCCGAGTGATCCCGGGCTCCAACCACTGGGAGGACAAGCTGCGGCCGACCCTGCAGGACACGATCCCGGCGTTGATGCGGCGCGGCTCGGTGCTGTTCTACACCGGCTCGCTGTACCACGGTGGCGGCGCCAACTCGACCGATGCGGTGCGCATGGGCATCAACCTCACCTACTGCCGCAGCTTCCTGCGCCAGGAGGAGAACCAGTACCTGGCCTGCCCCCAGGAGGTCGCCCGCACCCTCGACGAGGGGCTGCTGCGCCTGATGGGCTACAGCCGCGGCGCCTACGCGCTGGGCTATGTGGGGGATCTGCACGATCCCCTCGATGTCCTGTTGGGTCGCGAGGCCAAGGCCTCCTCGTCGCTGGCGGTCTGAGCATGCGTGCGGTGGTGTTGCGCAACGGTTCGCTGGTGGTCGACGAGGTGCCCGAGCCGCAGCCCGGCCCCGGCCAGGCGTTGCTGGAGCCGGTGGCGTGCGGGATCTGCGGGTCGGACCTGCACTGCGCCCGCCATGCCCGGGCGTTCACGGAGGCGGCCCGGGCCACGGGGATGACCATCTTCGACTTCGATCCCGATCAGGATCTGGTCATGGGCCACGAGTTCTCGGCCCGGGTGCTGGACTTCGGCCCCGGCGGCCCGCCCGAGAGCGGTCCCGGCGCCGGCGTCCGCCCCGGCGATCTGGTGGTGGCCCATCCGGTGGTGCGGGCCGAGGACGGTTTCCGCTCGGTGGGCTACAGCAACGAGTTCCCCGGGGCCTACAGCGAACGGGTCGTCGTCCAGGCCGGCGGGTTGCTCGCCATACCGGAAGGTACGGATCCGGTGCACGCCGCGTTGACCGAGCCGCTGGCCGTCGGCCTGCACGCGGTCAACGAGTCGAGTGCGGCGGCCGCCGGCAGCGCCATCGTGCTGGGCTGCGGGCCGGTGGGCCTGGCGGTGATCGCCGCGCTGAAGCTGCAGGGTGTGGATCGCATCGTCGCATCCGACTTCTCCCCCGTGCGGCGTCGCTTCGCCGCCGAGTTGGGCGCCGCCGAGGTCGTCGACCCCCGCGAGACGCCACCGGTGGTGGCCTGGCGGGCGTCGGGCGGGCGCGGTCCGGCCGTGCTGTTCGACGCCGTGGGCGTGCCGGGCATGCTGCGCGACACGATGCGCATGGCACCGTCGCGCAGCGAGATCGTGGTGGTCGGCCTCTGCATGGAACCCGACACCATCGAGCCGACGGTGGCCATCTCGCGGCAGCTCACCGTGCGCTTCGTGCTCGGTTGGAGCCCCAAGGAGTTCGCCGACAGCCTGGCCGGCATCGCCGCCGGGCACGTGCCGGTGGGCTCGCTGGTGACCGACCAGGTGGACCTCGACGGCACCGCCGCCGCCTTCGCCACCCTCGGCAACCCCGAGGCCCACGTCAAGATCGTCGTGCGACCCAACGGCTGATGCAGCAGCGGGTCGCCGTCATCGGCACGGGCATCATGGGCGCACCGATGGCCCGCAACCTGCTGCGGGTGGCGCCGTCGGTGACGGTGTTCGACGTCGATGCCGCTCGTACCGCCGAGCTGGCCGCCGACGGTGCCGTGGTGGCGCCCAGCCCCGCGGCGGCGGCCGCCGCGGCCGACGTGGTCGTGTTGAGCCTGCCGGGCGTCGAGGTGGTCGAAGCGGTGCTGTTCGACGCCGACGGTGTGGCCGCCGGCGCCCGACCCGGCACCATCGTGGTCGACACCAGCACGAGCGTGCCGACCCGCTCGGCGGAACAGGCGGCCCGGTTGGCCGAGCGTGGCATCGACCTGCTCGATGCCCCGGTCAGCGGCGGTCGGGCCGGGGCCGAGCAGGCCACGCTGTCGATCATGGTCGGCGGCCCGGCGATCACCCTGGAACGGGCCCGCCCGGTGCTCGAGGCGTTGGGGAGCCGCATCACCCACCTCGGTGCGGCGGTGGGTGCCGGCGGGTACGCCAAGCTGGTCAACCAGATCTTCGTCAGCATCCACTTCGCCGCCATCGCCGAG
>JBFWNV010000069.1:0-3193 GCA_050250875.1 Vicinamibacterales bacterium | reverse complement strand
GCGACAAGGCCGACGCACCGGCCCAGACCGCGACCTTCAGCGCGGCCCAGGAGGCCCACCAGCTCGCGGTGCTGGTGCGTCCCCAGGACAATGCCGGCGTCACCCACGAGGCCGCCGCCTCGGTCAGCGCCGTCGCCACACCGGACGCCGAGCTGGTCCAGGGCGCCATCGGCGAGGCCGCCCTGGAGGCCGTCGCCACCGTCGCGTCGGACGGGGTCAGGGAGAAGCCCGGCGAGGCCGCCGCCGAGGCCGCCGCGACCGCCTCGGCCGTGGGCAGCATCACCCTGGGCGGGATCTCGGACCTGACCGAGGCTACCGCCGAGATCGCCGAAGCGAACGGCATCGTCGGGATCGGCAGTAAGGCGAACGTGGACGCCATCGTCGTCGCCACGATGAACGGCGGGTACGAGCTGTGGGCCGAGGCCGCCCCGGAGGCCCTGGCCGAGGCCGAGGCTGACCTGCTCGCCGCCCTGGCCGGCGAGGCCGATCTCGCAGCCACGGCGACCACAAGCGAGCCCGTGGGGTACATGAGCGTGGCCGGCGCGGCCGACCGGAACGCCTTCGCGGTGGTGGTCGCCCTGGCGTCGCTGGTCCTGAACGGCGCGGCCGAGGCCGAGGCCCTGGCCGCGTTCGACCCCGAGCCCGAGGCCAGCGTCACCAAGCCGGGCGCCGCCTGGCGGTTCGCCGTGTCCAGCGCCTTCGGCTTCGGCGGCAAGGTGCTGATCGGCCAAAAGACCCTGGTCGCCCGCGCCGAGGTCCAGGCGTCCGGCTTCACCGGCCCCGGCGGCGAGGCGGCAGTCACGGCGAGCGCGACCATCGACAACGCCCTCCCGGTCCTCGCCGATGTCGGGGCGACCGACCCCATCGACGTGCCTACCGCCAGCGCGACCGTCGCCCCGGCCACCCCGGACCTGACGCTCGGCGGGATCGCCGCCCTGGAGGCCGTCGCCGAGTTCGGCGAGATCCCCGGCACCATCGTCTTCGAGGGCACCAGCTCGCGGTTCGCCGTTGCCAGCAGCGCCGGCTTCGGAGGCTACCTGGTCGAGCTGAGCGGGAGTTGCGAGGTCGCGGCCACAGTCAACGAGCCGGCCCTGATCCAGGCCACGCCCGGGAGTGCGGACCTGGCCGTCGCGGCGACCGTCTCCGAGCCGGAGGGCATCCTCGAAAAGTGGGGCGCGGCCGACCTGGTCGCTACAGCCGAGACCGCCTTTCTGCAAGGGAATGTGATCTACGGCGCGGCCACCGACCTGATCGCTGAGGCGACGTTCCCCGACACGTTCGGTGGGCTGCTCGTGCTCGGCCACATCTCGGCGCTGGCGCAGGTCTTCCGGTCCGCCCGGGGCGGCTTCCTGAATGAGGCGGCAGGCGACGTGGTGGCCACGGCCGCCGCGACCGTCTCCGGCCTCGGGCTGACCGCCGGCCAGGCCCACGCCGTCCTCGAAGCGCACCTGCTCGCGGCCGGCGACAGTCTGAGCGGCGGGCACTCGAACGTCACCGCCCGCGCGACGGCCGGGGCCAACGGCGCGATGGTTACGCCAGCGGCCGGCACCGGCCAGGCGCAGGTCGCCACGACGGCCGTGGGCCAGCGCCGGCCCGGCGGCGCGGCCGTGGTCACCGCCACGGCGACGATCTCCGACTTCAGCGGTTCGATCTTGCTCGGGGGCGGCCAGCTCCAGGCCCGGGGCACCGTCGCGGGCACCGGCAGCCGGGACCGGCAGGCGCAGTCGTCAGTCATCGCGCGGGTGACCACGAGCAAGCCGACCGGCATCGCGACCCGGGCCGCCGCCGCGAGTGTCACCGCCCAGGCGACGATGCCCCCGGCCATCGGCATCCCCGGCAGCGCGGCGGAGCCGGCCGCTCCGGTCGTCACGACCGGAGCGCTGGGCGGGATCTGGCATCAGGGCTGGTGCTACCCGATGGCCGTCTCGACGGCCGCGCTCGGGACCACGACCGTCATCCGGAACGGCCACGCCCAGGGGACGGGCACCGGGGCCATCGCGGTCCTTGCTGTCGCCTGGCCGCGTTCCGGGTTCGGCACGGCCGAGGCCACGGCCCAGCTCACCGGCCACCTCCGCAAGCCGGCCGCCGCCCAGCTCGACGCGGCCATCACCGTCGCCGCCGAGGCGATCAAATTGGTCCCGGGGAGCGGACAGCCCCAGACCGTCCGGGCCACCACGGCAGCCGAGGGGGTGCGGGAGCGGTTCGGTGCGGCCGGTCTGGCCGCCCGCGCCACGTTCCAGGGCTTCGGCGGCGTCCAGGGGCGGGCCGACCTGCTGCTGTCGGCCACGGCCACGGGGTCGGCGTTCAGCTCCCGGGACAACGTCGAGGGCGAGCCCGAGATCGTCAACCTTGCGGCCACGGCCGAGGCGCTGGGCGGGATCTGGCGCCAGGGTCTCGGCTACCCGATGGCCGTCTCGACCGTCGCCAGCGCCCAGGTGTCGATGATCTGGGGCGCGCGGGCGCTGCCGGAACTGCGGGCCGCCGTGGCGGCGGCGCTGGCCCGCCAGCACCAGGCCCAGGCCGACAACCGGGCCGAGGTGAAGCACCACGCCAGGTCGCGGGTCGCTCGAACTGGCGGCGGCACGGCTGACGTTCAGGCGGCCGCGGCCGCCAACGGCGTCGGCCTGGTCGAGGCCACCGCTCCCCCGCTGGCGGCCCCGGCGACGGCCACGGCCAACCCGGTCCGGATCCGGACCTTCCAGGCCAACGTCACCGGGCGGCTGACCATCGGCAAGCGGCTTGGCGGCCTGGTCCACGAGGCCGGGGGCGCGACCGATGCTTCGGTCGCGATCACCCTCGACAACGGCATCCTGCGGCGGATCGGCAACGCGCTGGTCAGCGGCCGGGCCACGACTGGAGCTGTCGCCGTGGTCGCCCCGTCCGGGGCCTCGCACACCGTCGCTCGTGCGACCGTGCTGGCTCGACCGGGGCGGGTCGTCCTCAGCTCGGGGCAGTGCCTCGCTCGCGCCGACGTGGGCGGCCTCGCCCTGCGGCAGAAACCCGGCGAGGGCGCGGCGTTGGGCTGGGCGCTGGCCACGGCGGCGCTCGCCGAGGCCGACCGTGGCGAGAGCCAGGCCACGGCCACAGCGTCCGTCGCGGCGCTCGGCGGGGTCCGCCGTCAGGCCCTCGTCTCCGTGATGGCGGGCGCGATCTCCGCCGGGACAGCCCGCCGCGACGTTACCGATACCGTCAC
>JBFWNV010000068.1:0-3382 GCA_050250875.1 Vicinamibacterales bacterium | reverse complement strand
TTTGTGGTGATTAGCCTTGGTGTCCCTGGTGGTTGAGACGATGCTCTGCGTAGCCGCGCGCCGCGATCGGCCACACGCCGACGACGGTGTCGCCATCCATCGCGTAGAACACGTCGTGCAGGTTGATGGTCGGGTCGGTGTGTGACGGCCAGAGCTCGATGCGATCGCCGATCTGCAGCGGCGATTCCGGCGGCAGGGCGATGATGGCGTGCTCGTCGTTGAGCGAGGTCACCGTGGCGCCCGGGATGCCCTTCACGCCCGGTAACCCGTGGTCCTTCGTCATGGCCTTGTGGCCGCAGTCGGCGACGCAGCGCTGCGGCGTCGGCCTGCTGACGATCGTGCCGAGCACGGAGAATGCCTGCTCGAAGGGCAGCCCCACCCGCACGTAGTCGGTGTCCATCAACGCATACGACCCCGCCTGGATCTCGGTCACGCCAGGAACCTGCCCGCTGATGTCGAACGTGCCGCTGCCGCCACCCGAGACGATGGGGCAGGGGAGGCCGTGGCGCTTGAGCAGGTCGGCGGTGGCGATCAGCTCGCCCATGGCCGTCCGGGTGCGCCACTCGCGCTCCGCGCGGTCGGCGACCGGCTGCAGGTGGCCTTCGTAGCCCATCACTCCACGCAGCTCGATGCGCGGAGCTTTCGAGGCCTCGACGGCCAGCGCCAGTGCGGCGTCGCCGGGAGCGACGCCGCAGCGCTCCTGCCCGACGTTCACGTCGATGAGCACGCCAATGGTCGCCCCGGCCTGCTGGGCGGCCTCGCTGAGCCTGGCCAGGCCGAGCGACGAGTCGATCGCCACGGTCACGCGAGCCGTGGCCGCGAGCGCCGCCATGCGCCGGCACTTGTCGGCCGTGACGATTTCATTGGCGAGCAGCAGGTCGTCGCAGAACTCCGAGGCGATCTCCGCCTCAGCGACCGTGGCGCAGGTGAGGCCGGCGCACGACCCGGCGGCCAGCTGCCGCCGTGCGATCTCAGGCGTCTTGTGCGCCTTGAAGTGCGGGCGGAGCGTGCACGGCACGGCGGCGAAGAACGCCGCCATGCGCGCGATGTTGCGGTCGAGCGCCGGCACGTCCACGAGGAGTGCCGGCGTCGGGATGTCGAGGCGGTTCATGAGCGTGAACCAGGTTCCGCAGTTACGGCAGGTCGGCCGAGATGTCGTAGGCCGCCACCTGGTTCTCGTTCATGTGCGGCACGAGGACGATGCGCGAGGTGGCGTCGTAGCCGATGTCGGCCGCGCCCGGCATGAACTGGCGCAGTTCCTTGACGGCGCCGTCGGCGCCGACGTGATACAGCTTACCGGCGACGTAGTCGGTGGCAATGAAGCCGCCGCGCCCGTCGCTCTCCAGCCCGTCGATGTTGCCGAGCGGCTGCTGCGTGACGTTCGTCTTCTGTTTCGTCTGCAGGTCGTAGCGGTAGATGTGCCCGGGCACCTCGGTGGTGAAGTCGGCCCGCGGCTGGCTGCCCCAGCTGCCGACGATCAGGGTGTTGCCGTCCACCAGCAACCCGTTGGGGAACGACAGGTCCCCCTCGGCGGCGACGGTCGCGGCGCCGTTGGTGACCGAGTAGATCTTGTTGGCCATCATGTCGGTCACATAGGCGGTCGCGCCGGCGCAGGCGACGTCGTTGAGGAACATCGCGCCGTCAATCCTGGTTCGGTTCTGGATCGCCCCGGTGGCTGCGTCAATCGCAATCACCTCGTCGATGTCGGCGGTCCACAGGGTGCCGTCGCAGACGCGCAGCCCCTTGGGCGCGTTGAGGCCGGTCACGAAGTTCGCATTGGCAACGCTCCCGTCGGCGTTGAGGCGGGCGATCCGGCCATTGCCGTCGCGCCCGTCGGGCGCGCCGTCGATCTGCGAGGCAAAGATGGCGCCGCTCGCCGCGTCGTAGAACACGCTTTCCGGGGTGGCGATCCCCTCGGTGGCCGTCCATCCGGCGGTCAGGCCGGCTGGGGCGGCCTGCGCGGGGGCGGCCGGTTCCGATTCGGTCGTCGGTGTTCCGCCGCCACACGCGGCCAGGGCCATCGACAGGGTCACTGCTGCTGCACGGGTCATGAACGGTGATGTCATCCCCGCAATATAATCTGCCCCGGCGTTCCCGGGAAAATCCCATACGGAGGTTCCATGATTGAGCTGACTGCGCTCTGGTTGCCCATGCTGCTGGCCGCCGTCCTGGTCTTCGTCGCCAGTTCTATCATCCACATGGCGCCGCTGTGGCACCGCAGCGACTATCCGCGGCTCGCCAACGAGGATGCGGTAATGAGCGCGCTGCGGCCGCTCGACCTGCCGGCGGGCGACTACTTCTTCCCGCGGCCGAAGCCGGGCGAGGCGATGACTTCGCCCGAGTTCCAGGCGCGGGTGAAGGAGGGGCCGATGGCGATGATGACCGTGTTCCCGAAGGGCATGGGCTTCGGCATGGGCCGGCAGCTGTCGCTCTGGTTCGTGTTCTGCCTGGTGGTCAGCCTGCTCGCCGGCTACGTCGCCAGCGCGGCGCTGCCGCCCGGCACCCCGTACCTCCGGGTCTTCCAGCTGGCCGGGGTGACGGCCTTCATCGGCTACTCGGTCGCGTTGTGGGAGCTGTCGATCTGGTACCGCCGCGCGTGGAGGATGACCCTCAAGGGGACGCTCGACGGCCTGATCTACGGCCTGCTGACCGGCGGCGTCTTCGGCTGGCTCTGGCCGATGGCGTAGGCCGCGCCTTTACGGCGTGGCGAGCAGCTTCTCGACGATCGCCGGGGCTGCGGCCAACAGCTGCGCCACCTTGCTGGCGTCCTTGCCGCCGGCTTCGGCGAAGTCGGGTCGGCCGCCGCCGCCGCCGCCGACAATCGGCGCCAGCTGCTTGACGATCTGGCCGGCGGGCGCTCGCTTCGTCAGATCCGCGGTCACGCCGACGACGATCGCCACCTTGCCGTCCGATGGCGAGGCGATGACGACGACACCGCTCTTGATCTGGTCGCGGTGCTTGTCGACCAGCGCGCGCAGGCCGTCCTTGTCGAGCCCGGCGACCTCGCGCGCCACCAGCTTCACGCCGGCGACTTCGATGCTGTCGACCGCGCCCCCAGAGGCGCCGCCTCCCAGCGCTGCTTTCATCTTCGCCTGCTGGAGCTCGCGCGCCAGGCGGCGGCTCTCGTCCTGCAGCCGGGCCATGGCATCGCCGAGCGCATCCTCTCGGGCGTTCAGCTGGTGCGCCAGGCCGCGCACCTGGTGCCGGTAGGCCTGGTAACGCTCCAGCGCCAGCAGCCCGGTGATCGCCTCGATACGGCGCACGCCGGCAGCGACGCCGCCCTCGCTGTCGATGGCGAAGAGGCCGATGTCGCCGGTCGCCTGCACGTGCGTGCCGCCGCACAGCTCGGTGCTGAAGCCCGGCACCGAGACGACGCGCACGC
>JBFWNV010000067.1:0-3395 GCA_050250875.1 Vicinamibacterales bacterium | reverse complement strand
CCTGGCCCGCCGGGTGCCCGAGCTCGACCCCAAGCTGGCCCACGACATCCTGGAGCTGGCCATCCACTGGCTGGCGCCGTCGCGGGTGGGCACCACCATCGTCATCCACCACGGCGAGCTCGACCTCGCCGCGCTCGACACGTCCACGTCGCTGCGCACCCCGATGCTGTCGCTGGGCAACCGGCGCCACTTCGCCGCGCTGGTGGCGGTGTTGCGCCAGCACGACCTGGCCGTGGTGGTGACCCCGCAGGGCGACATCCGCAAGGTGGCGGTGGGCCTGCGCTGGAGCGACGCCGCCGAGCGGGCCGGCACCACCGATCGGGGCATGCGGCACCGTTCGGCGCAGCGCTACAGCTGGGATCAGCCGGCCGCCACCGTCATCGTGGTCAGCGAGGACGGCCCGGTCACCGTGTACCGCAACGGTGAGGTGGTGGTGACCACCGGCCCCGCCGCCGTGCCGCCGTCCGGCGCCTGGGCGCTTGATCCGTACTGATCGGTACTGCGGGCGGCGGCGCCTCGTCACGGTTAGGGTCCGGCCATGACGGTAAGAACCGAACGGGATGGACCGGTGCTGATCGTGACCATCGATCGGCCCGAGGTCCGCAATGCGGTGGACCGGCCCACGGCTGAGCGCCTGGCCGATGCGTTCCGGGCCTTCGACGGCGACGACGAGCTGGCCGCTGCCGTGCTCACCGGTGCGGGTGGCACGTTCTGCGCCGGGGCGGACCTGAAGGGCGTGGCCAGCGGGCGCGGCAACCGCATCGAGGCCGACATGGAGCGCGACGGCCCGATGGGACCGACCCGGATGTTGCTGTCCAAGCCGGTCGTGGCCGCGGTGGAGGGCTTTGCGGTGGCCGGCGGGTTAGAGCTGGCGCTGTGGTGCGATCTGCGGGTGGCGGCGCGGGTCGCGGTGTTCGGCGTGTACTGCCGACGGTGGGGCGTGCCGCTGATCGATGGCGGCACAGTTCGCTTGCCGAGGCTGATCGGCCACAGCCATGCGTTGGATCTGATCCTGACCGGGCGGGGGGTGTCGGGCGGCGAGGCCCAGGCGATGGGCCTGGCCAACCGTCTGGTTGAACCGGGCACGGCGCGGACCGAGGCGGTGGCGTTGGCCAAGCAGCTGGCGACGTTCCCCCAGCGGGCGCTGCGCAGCGACCGGCTGTCGAGCTACCACCAGTGGGGCGCCGGCCTCGACGCCGCGATGGCCCACGAGACCGAGGTGGGTCTGGCCACGGTAGCGTCGGGCGAGACGGTGGAAGGCGCCGCCCGCTTCGCGGCGGGTGAGGGCCGCCACGGCACGTTCAGCTGAACACGGGCCCTGATCTCCAGGGATCGACGATGGTCACGCCGGTGCCGGTGAAGTCCGTGACGTTGCGGGTGACCAGGATCGCCCCGTGGCTGCGCGCGATGGCGGCAATCCGGGCGTCGGCCATCGAGATCGGTCGACCGGCGGCCTCTCGGCTGGCGGCGATGTCGGCGCAGTGGGCCGCGGCCACCTCGTCGAAGGGCAGCACCCAGCGTTCAGGTGAACATCGCACCCCGCCTCGCTACGGTGGCGGAGTGATCCTGCCGAAGGAGCGCGACCCCCGGTTCACCACCATCCGGCGGGGCGGGACGTTGACCGATGCGGATCATCGTTTGCTGGCGTTGTGGGCGGCGGTGTGCGCCGAGCACGTGGTGCCGCTGTTCGAACGGGAGCGGCCCGGGGATGATCGGCCTCGCCGGGCGATCGAGCAGATCCGGGCGTGGACGAGGGGTGAGCTCACCATGTCGGCCTCTCGGGCCGCCGGCGGTCACGCCATGGCCGCGGCCCGGCCGTTGCGCGGCGCCGCCCGCCACGCCGCCTTCGCCGCCGGTCAGGCCGCGGTGGTGGCGCACGTGGCGGCCCACGAGCTCGGCGCCGCCGCGTATGCCATCAAGGCCCTGCAGGCTGCGGCGGCCACCCGCGCCGACGCCGAGCAGGCCGGCCGCCTCGAGTGCCGCTGGCAGCGGGACCAGCTCCCCGACGCCATCCGCGAGCTCGTCCTCGACGATCAACGCCTCCGCAACAGCATCTGTTGGTCGGTGTTCGACTGCTGAGCGAGGTCGCCCCGCCGAGGCACGCTCAGGCCGGCGGGAAGGCTGCGGCCAGGGCGGCGGCGACGGAGCGCTGGTCGGTCACCGCGGACGGGTTGGCTGCACCACGGAACAGGCTCGCCAGCGCTTCGGGCCAGGCGCAGGTCACGCCACCGATGCGGGGTGGCTTGAGGCGCCAGCCGGCCCAGTCGGCGCCGACGAAGCAGAGCACGCCCCGCACCTCCACGCCGAGGCGCACGTCCCGTTGGGCTGCGATGCGGTGCAGGGCAGTGCGTACCACGTCGCACTGCTTGACCACCGCGGCCACCAAGTTGGTGCGATCCCGGCCACCCACGTAGAGCCGCTCGTCGGTCCGTAGGAACCCGCCGACGTCACGCCGCTCGACCTTGCCGGCATACCGCTTGGCATCGATGACCCACACGCCCGATGCGGTCACGGCCAGGTGGTCGATGTTCGCCCTGGTGCCGGGGATGCGCCGATCGTGCAGCGGGATGATGTCGGCGCAGAGGTCGAGCGCCAGCGCCACCTCCTCCTCGCCGGCGGCGCCGGTCCTCCACGCACGGGTGGCTTGCGACTCGGCGCCGAACTGGGGTTTGGGGGTCAGCGCGTTGACCAGCCGGCCGACCAGTGGGTGCTCCGAGCGGAGCCGGGTGCGCCGGGCGGCATCGTCGACGATGGCCTGTTCCCGTTGCTGCCGTTCCCGAGCCGACCGACGCTCGTACTGCCGCCGGGCCGACCCGCCCGCCCGGCCGGTGTCGATCGGCTCCGGAGCCACGGGCACGGTCGGCGCCACCGGCTCCGCCGGATTCACGGGAGCTTCGGCCGGGGGCCGGAGGTCGATGACCCGCGGCGGCGTGGCGACGCAGGCCTCGCACCACACCAGCCGCTGCTCGGCGTCCCACCAGGCCACGGTGCCCACACCGAGCGGTATGGCACACGCTGCGCACACATCCGCCCGCCGCAACGCCAACTGCTTCGCCAGGCGCACCTCCGACTCCCCCGTCTCACGCTGCCACCGGCCGGCGCGGACCACAACCACCGGGACCGGATGAACGTCGGGTCGGGTCGCTGGACGCAGCCATCGCCCTCGCCCTCGCCGAGACCCTTTGGGCTCCCACTGTGAACGATCGTTGCCAGTCGGACTTCGACTGGAAACGAAACGGGGATTTTGTTTCCAGTGACCTAGGCTGCGAGCGTGGACCCGAGGGCGTACCTTGACACGGCGTTCGGCGCAGTGCGTCGGACCGGCGGCCGGCATGGTTACAACGCCTACTTCCCGAAGCACATCCCCCGTCAGGTCCGACTGTCCAACGAGAACC
>JBFWNV010000066.1:0-3477 GCA_050250875.1 Vicinamibacterales bacterium | reverse complement strand
AGAATACGATGAGACTCGGCCTTCTTGCCGTCGCCGGCGCGGCGACGACCCTTGCCGTTCAGGCCGCGACCGCGCAGGTGGTCGGCCTCGGCACCACCAAGGGCGGCGTCCTCGACTCCGTCTCGGTGACGGTGGCCAAGGTGGTGTCGTCGCACGCCGGGCTGCAGATGCGCACCGAGCCGATGGGCGGCACCCAGCAATACATCCCGATCGTCAATGCCGGCCAGCTCGAGTTCGGCATGTCGAACGCGATGCAGTATTCGATGGCCTACAACGGCACCGGCCTGTCGGAAGGCCAGAAGCACGACAACCTGCGCGTGGTGGCGCAGCTCATGGTGTTCCGCACCGCGCCGATCGTGCCGCGCGATTCGGCCATCAAGACCGTCGCCGACATCAAGGGCAAGCGCGTGCCCCACGGCTTCAAGGGCGCGCCGCTGTTCCAGACCTACTTCACCGGCTACCTCGCCAACGGCGGGCTGACCTGGGACGACGTGGTGAAGGTGCCGGTGGTCGGCCTGCGCCAGCAGTGGGACGCGATGAAGCAGGGCAAGGTGGAGTTCGGCATCGGCCAGCCCGGATCGTCGACCAACATCGAGCTCAACTCCACGGTGCCCAACGGCGGCATCCGGCAGCTGTCGCTCGATACCGACACGCCGGGCGCGAAGAAGATGCTCTCGATCATGCCGCAGGCCTTCTACATCAAGATGCAGCCGGACAAGAAGTACCCGGCGATCGTCGGCCCGACGACGGTGATGGGCCTCTCCATGCTGGTGTTCACCCACAAGGGCGCGGCGGACGACGTCGTCTACAAGGTCGCCAAGACCTTCTACGACCAGGAGGCGGCGTTCAAGGCGACCAGCCCGGTGTGGGAAACCTATTCGCGCGACGGCGTCGCGCCCGACATCGGCATGCCCTATCACCCCGGCGCGGTGAAGGCCTACCGGGAGAAGGGCGTCTACAAGGCCGGCTGACCTGGCCGCGGTTCTCGCTAGACTGGCGGGACCGTTGACAGGGGAACCCGCCGCCATGCAGCCGATCGCCGTCCTCGCCCGCCAGCTCGCCGAAGGGCGCACCACCAGCCGCGCCCTGACCGAATCGGCGCTCGAGCGCATCGCCGACCCGGCGGGCGAGGGCCAGCGCACCTTCGTCCGCGTGTTCCGCGACCAGGCGTTGGCCGCGGCCGATGCCGCGGACGCGCTGCGCCGCGCCGGCGTCGCACCTTCGCCGCTCGCCGGCATCCCGGTCTCGGTCAAGGACCTGTTCGACGTCGCCGGCGTCACCACCCTGGCGGGCTCGGTCGTCCTCGCCGACCGGCCGCCGGCAACCGCCGACGCGACGGCCGTGGCGCGGCTGCGGGCCGCGGGAGCGGTGATCCTGGGCACCACCAACATGGTGGAGTTCGCCTACGGCGCCCACGGCGTCAACCCGCACTACGGCACGCCGCGCAACCCGTTCGACCGCGCGACGGGGCGGATTCCCGGCGGCTCGTCGTCGGGCGCGGCGGTGGCGGTGGCCGACGGCATGGGCGCGGTCGGGCTCGGCACCGACACCGCGGGCTCGGTGCGCATGCCGGCGGCGCTGTGCGGCATCGTGGGCTTCAAGCCGACGGCGCGCCGGGTGCCGCTCACCGGCGTCGTGCCGCTGGCCTACTCGCTCGATTCGGTCGGCCCGCTGGCGCCGACGGTGGCGTGCTGCGCTACGGTCGATGCGATCCTCGCCGGCGCGGCGCCGGCGGGTTTGCCCGCGATGCCCGTCGCGGGCCTGCGCATCGCGGTGCCGCGGACGGTGGTGCGCGACGGCCTGGACGACCATGTCGCCGCCTGCTTCGAGGCGGCGCTGTCGCGGCTGTCGGTTGCCGGCGCGCGGGTGGCCGAGATCGACTTCCCGGAGCTCGAGGCGGTGCGCGACGTGCACCTGAAAAGCTTCTGGTCGGCAGTGGAGAGCTATCACTGGCACCGCGACCTGCTGGCGCGCGACGCCGCGCGCTACGACCCGTCGGTGGCGGCGCGGCTGCGCCGCGGCGCCGACGTCAGCGGCGCCGATTATGTGGAGGCGACCCGCCGGCGCGCCGCGCTTATCGCGGCGGCGGACGCGCGCACTGCGCCGTTCGACGCGGTCGCGATGCCGACGATGCCGGAGGTCGCGCCGCCGGTGGCCGCGTTCGACGGCGCGCCGGACACCTGGCCGGCGCGGCTCGACAGCTACCGCCGCAACACCAGCCTGGGCAACTTCCTCGACCGCTGCGCGGTGACGCTGCCGTGCCATCCGCCGGGCACCGGCCCGGTCGGCTTCATGCTGATGGGCGAGACGATGGGCGACCGCCGCCTGCTGGCGATCGCGCACGCCGTGGAAGGAGTCTCCGGCTTCAGTGCGACCGCGGCGTCTTGAGGAAGTTGTAGCGGTCGGACGAGGTCACGGCGATCTCGCGCAGCTTGCCGTCGCGCACGATGCCGAGCGCGATCTCGCAGCCCGCCGGGCCGGCGCTCCACAGCTTGCGGTAGAGGTCGGCGAGGCTCTCGATGCGTCCGCCGTTGATGCTGACCACGACGTCGCCCGGCTCGACGCCGGCCTGGTCGGCCGGCCCGTCGGTGGTGATCGCGGTGACGACGACCCGGCCGTAGGCCTCCACCGAATACATCGCGAGATAGGGCCGCGACACCGGGCCGCGTCCGCGCTTCAGGAGATCGCCCATGATCGGCGGCAGGAGGTCGACCGGCACGAACATATTGCCGGCCGCCGCCGACGGTTCGGTGCGCGCGTCCTCGACGAACAGCGAGCCGAGGCCGGCCATGCGGCCGTCCGGGGCGATCAGCGCGGTGCCGCTCCAGTTCGGATGCGGCGGCGTGGTGTAGATCGCCTCGTCCAGCATGTATTCCCAGTAGCCCGCGAAGGTGCGCTTGGACACCACCTTGCCGGCGATCGAATGCGACAGCCCGCCGTGGGCGGCGATCACCACCTCGTCGCCTTCCTTGACCGCGCGCGCGCTGCCCAGCGGCATCGGCGCCACGTCGATCGGGTGGTAGGTGCGCAGCAGCCCGAACCCGGTGTGGTAGTCGTAGCCCGCGACGTGCGCCTCCACCTGCCGGCCGCCGGTCAGGTGGACGATGACGTGGGTGGCCTCCGAGATCAGGTAGCCGATGGTCAGGATCAGGCCCTTGTCGTCGATGACCACGCCGTTGCCCATGCGGTCGGTGCCGAGCGTGGCGGCGGTGAACGCGTCCTCCGGCACCGTCGCGTTGAGCAGCACCATCGAGGGCAGCAGCGCGCCGAGATCGTAGGGCAGGGTCTCGGGCTTCGGCCGCGGCGCCGACATCATGGCGGGGTGCAGCATGTGCAGCAGGCCGGTCGGCTTGTGTCCGTTCGCCTTGTCGATTGCCATCGTCTGTCCCGAACTCCCTGACGTTGTGGCGGTGGGCGTTACTCGGCGGCCAGCGCGCCCTCGCGAACGAGCCGGCGCAGCGTCGCGATCGTGGTGTT
>JBFWNV010000065.1:0-3551 GCA_050250875.1 Vicinamibacterales bacterium | reverse complement strand
AGGCCACCGCCGCCGCCATCGGGTCGCTGGGCGAGGCGCCGCGCTGGCACCTCGTGGAGGCGTCGGACACCCCGCTGTCGGTGGTCCGTGCCTCGCTGGCCGAGCGGGTCACCAGCGCACTGCGGCAGCGGGACATCGAGCTGCACCTCGAGTGCACCGTCGACCGCATCGACGGCACGCAGCTCAGCCTCTCCGACGGGACCGTGCTCGACGCCGATTCGGTGTGGTGGTGCGCCGGCGTCGTCGCCCACCCCGCCCACGAGGCGCTCGGGGTCCCCACCGACGACCGTGGCCGGGTGATCGTCGATGCCTGCGGTGCGGTGGAGCACGAGGCGGGCGTGTGGGCTGCGGGCGATGGTGCCGCCTTCCCCGACGTGCTCACCGGGCGGCTCTGCCCACCGAGCGCCCAGTACGCCGTGCGCCAAGGGCGCCAGGTGGGCCACAACATCGCCCGGGTGGTGCAGGGGCTGCCCGCCGAGCCGCTGCGCTACCGGTCGCGGGGCGAGCTGATCAGCCTGGGTCGCGGCGAGGGCGTGGGGGAGGTGTTCGGTGTGCCGGTCACCGGCCGGCCGGCGTGGTACCTGCGGCGCCTCTACCACCTGCTCACCATCCCCACCTGGCGACGCAAGGGCCGGTTGTGGGTCGACTGGACGGCGAGCCTGTGGTTCCCGCCGGAGATCGTGATGCTGGGCGAGCGCTCCTCGACCGCGGCCATGGCCCACGCCGCCCGGACGCAGGGCCTGCCCGAACCGGCGGCCGGGCCGGACACGCCGTGATCATCGCCCACGCCGGCACCGCGCTGCTCGAGCTGACCGCGGTGCTGATCCTCGCCGCCGTGGTGCTGCGGCCCGCCGCCCTCGCCCGACCCGGTCAGCTCGCCCGACCCGGTCAACTCGCCCGCCGGCTCACGCTGGCGGGAGGTGGCGCCGTGCTGCTGGTGCTCGCGGCGCTCCCCCCGCTGGCCCATGCGGCGGAGACGGCGACGCTGCCCCACATGGTGCAGCACCTGCTGGCGGTGGCGGGCGGCGCGCCCCTGCTCGGCCTGCTGCTGGCCGAGGCCGCACCATCGCGGCGCAGCGGTGGGCGTGCGCGGCGCGCCGGGTCGTGGCTGCACCGGCCGCTCGCCGGCGTGATCGCCCACGGCCGCAGCCCGGTCCTGCTGGCCGTGCTGCACGCCTCGACCGTGTGGTGGTGGCATGCCCCGCCGCTCTATCGCGCCGCCGGTTCGAGCACGCCGCTGCACCTGCTGCAGCACGCCTCCTTCACCGGCACCGCGGTCGCCGCCTGGGCGTCGATCGCCTGGCACGCCCGCCGCCGGCGCGCCCTGGTGGCGGTGGCCGGCGTGGCGTGCATCGGGATCGCCGGTGCGGTGCTGGGCGCACTGCTCACGTTCGCCCCCGGATCGCTCACGCCCGGCGCCACGACGCTCGACCAGCAGCTGGCCGGCGTGTTGCTGTGGGCCTGGGGCGGGCTGGTCTCGGTGGGCGCCGCCGCCACGGTCACGTTGGTGGCGCTGGGTCGGGCCGACCGGTCGAGCTGGTGGCGCCCCGCCCCTGCGGTGCCGGCCCCGGTGGAGCCCTGATGGTGGCACCCACCGCCATCGCCGCCATGGTCGCGCCGCTGGTGGCCGCCGCGGCGGCCGCCATCCTCCTCGCTTCCGCCGCGGCGGGATCGTCCGCCGTGGGATCGTCCACCGGCGCCGTCGGGGCGGCCGGGGCACTCGAGCTGGGCGCCGAGCTCTACCGGCGTGACTGCGCGTTCTGCCACGGTCCGCAGGGCGACGGCACGTTCCAGGGCCCGTCGCTGCAGGGCTCCGGACCGGCCGGTGTGGCCTACGCGATCGCCACGGGCCGCATGCCCATCAGCGATCCTCACGAGCGCGTGCGCCGCGGCGAACCGGCCTACGACGCCGCCGAGCAACGGGCGCTCGTGGCCCACGCCGCCACGTTCCTCGACGGACCGGTCGTCCCGGCGATCAGGCCCGATGCCGACGTGGCCCGCGGTGGCGTGCTCTACCGTTCGTACTGCTCGGCTTGCCACGGTGCCACCGGGGCCGGCGGCGCGCTGGCCTATGACGACATCGCCCCGGCGGTGACCGCCTCGAGCGACGACGTGGTGGCCGCCGCCGTGATCGTCGGCCCGGGGACGATGCCGTCGCTGGGTGAGGCGCTCCCCGATGACGATCTCGATGCGGTCGTGGCCTACGTCGCCATGCTGCGCTCGCCGCCCAGCCCCGGCGGGGTCGCCGTGCCCGCCGGCCGGGTGGGCGAGGGCCTGGTGGCGCTGCTGCTGACCGTCGTCGTGTTGGGCTCGGCGGCGTGGTGGATCGGGGATCGGCGTTGAGCCCGCCGGCCGCCGGGCCCGAACAGGCCGCCAGGCCCGAGCCGGGCGGGGACACGGTGGGCCGCATGCGCTGGCGCGCCCGGGCGGCGGTGGTGCTGGCGCTCGCCGCCGTGCCGGCCGCGGTGGCGGTGGTGGCGGCGCTGGCCGGCCGCCCGGCGGGCACGGTCGGCGCGCTGGCCGCCGCCTCGCTCGCGGTGGCCGGTGTCGGCCTGGTGCATGCGGCCAAGGCGCTGCCGGACACCGCCGAGGAGGAGCACCCCCGCGCCGTGCACGGGCCCTCGCTCAGCCGCCGTCGGTTGGTCCGCGGCGGCGGTGCGGCCCTCGGCGTGGCCGCCGCCGGCGGCGCGTCGGTGGCGGCGGCCGGGCGGAACGAGGAGGCGACGCAGGCGCTGCGGACCACGGCGTGGTCGAAAGGCGTCGGCGTGGTCACCGCCGAGGGGGAAGCGGTGCGGGCCGACGCGCTCGCCGTGGGCGACGCGCTCACCGTCTACCCGTCGGTGGCGATCCTCGCCGCCGACGCCCAGGTGATGCTGTTGCGCCTGGCGCCGGGCGCGCTGAACCGGTCCGGCGGTGTGGGCATACCGGACGGTCTGGTGGCCTACTCGCGGCTGTGCACCCACATGGCCTGTCCGCTCGGGCTCTACCAGCAGCGCAACGAGGTGCTGCTCTGCCCCTGCCACCAGGCGCTCTTCGACGCGGCCGACGGTGGGCGACCCATCATCGGGCCGGCATCGAGGCCGCTGCCCCGCCTGCCCTTGGCGGTGGACGACGACGGGTTCCTCATCGCCGAGGGGCCGTTCACCGACGCCGTCGGCGGTGGCTTCTGGGGTCGCCCGTGAGGGCCGGCCTGCAGCCGAAGCGCCTGGTCGCCCTGGGCCGCACCAGGGCGCAGGGTGTGGCGCGGGGTGCGGCCGCCAAGGTCTTCCCGACCCACTGGTCGTTCTTGCTGGGCGAGATCGCCCTCATCTCGTTCGTGGTGCTGGTGGTGACCGGTACCTACCTGGCGTTCTTCTACGACGCCAGCGGCGACACCGTCGCCTATGACGGCTCCTACGCACCGCTGCAGGGGGTGCCCATGCCGGCCGCGTACCGCTCGGTCCTCGACATCTCCTTCGACGTACCGGCCGGTCTGCTGGTGCGCCAGGTGCACCACTGGGCGTCGCTGGTGTTCATCGGGGCGTTGGTGGCGCACGCGCTGCGGGTGTTCT
>JBFWNV010000064.1:0-3841 GCA_050250875.1 Vicinamibacterales bacterium | reverse complement strand
CCGCCTGGCAGACCACCTGGGTGAAATTGGAGATGACCAGGATCAGCTCGGTCGCATGGCTGATGTCCATGCCATTGGCCGAATTGACGCTCTGGGTCAGGATGCCGCCCTGAATCTGCTGCATGATCTCGGTCCCCATGCCGTTCGAGATATTCACGCCGTTGTCCAGGTTCGTCACCGAGAAGGACTGGACGAGATCCTGTGGGGCGGGCGGGTCCTGGTTGTTGCCGAGCTGCTGCGTCCCGGCATCGTTTCCGGCCGGGCCGCCGAGCAGGCTCGCCACCTCCTGCGGCACGTCCTCGGGCGCCGGCTCCGTCGGCGTCGTGTTCAGCACATAGGACATCTGCTCGATCACGTCCTGCATGCTGTCCACCGGCGTGCCTGCCGCAGGCAGCGGATCGACAACCGGCGGCAGATCCGGCACCACCGTCTCCACGACCGCCTGCGGCTCCACGGGCGGAACCTGGACCGCCGGCAGGTCCGGCACCACGCTCTCGACCACCGCCAGCGGCTCCGCCGGCGGCGTCTCCGGCAGCACCGACGCCACGGTCTGAGTCACCGCCTCGGGCACCGGCGCCGCCTGGTTCTGCCCGGTGTTGCTGCTGTTCTGGGCGCCGTTCTGGCCGCTGGCGCCGCCGTTCTGACCGAAGCCCAAGTTGGAGGGATCGAACCCGGCGGAAACGTTCTGCTTGAGATTGTCGATCTGGCCCAGCTTGGTGACCACGAACGACGTCTGCAGCACCGGCATCTGGTTGATGCTGGTCTTGATCATGACGCCGAAATTGACGTTGAACGGGCCGATGCTGAAACCGCCGCGCAGGTCGTCGAGCGAGCGGTCGCCGACCGGCGTCAGGCCGGTGATGTCGACCAGGTCCTCGTCGGCCGCCGCCGCCCAGGCCGGCGCATCCCCCGCCGCCGTCGCCAGACCGGCCAGCACGCTGGTGCCGAGCAGCCCCGCGAGCGCCAGCCGGCCGGCCCGGCTCGGACGCCGGAAGTCGCGGGCGATCATCTTCCCGGTGAGCTCGTACTGGAGTTCGTCCTGCATGACTGCTGCCCCTAGAACTCGTTCGGCATGAAGGTGCTGAACAGCGTGAAGTTGGCCAGCGAGTTCTGGGTCAGGGCGGTGCCGAAGGGCGCCTTCTGCCTGACGCGCCAGTCGCGCTGGTTGTTGAAATTGGTTCGGGCGAGCTTGGCGTCGTTGCGGATCAGGAACACCACGCCGCTCCAGATCGCCTGGAAGACGTCGGCCTTGTAGATCCGCACGCCCAGCGCCGGATCGCCGACCACGACCTCGCCGTCGCGCACGCCCTTCACGACCACGAAGTGGCGATAGCCGCCGAGATTGATCAGCGTGATCACCGGCACGCCGATCTCGGCAACCTTGTCCAGGGTCATCTGGAAGCCGTCGCCGGTCAGCCCCTGGCGCGCCAGATAGGTCTTCATGTCGAGCAGCGAGAAGCCCTGCTGCTGAATCTTCTCCTGGTCGCCAGCCTCGTACATCGAGACGAAGACCTGGTGCTCGGTGGTCGGCCGCTCGTAGTGATAGGTGAGCAGGCTGGCGAGCGCGGCGGAGCCGCATGAGAAGTCGAATTCCTGGCGGATGACGGTCTGGAACCGGCCCTCGCGGATGCTGGTCACCGGCACGTTGAAGTTGCCGCCGAAGCCGATCATCGACAGCTCGGCGGCCGTGGCCGCGGCGCCGCCCGTCCCCGACGCCGCCAGCGCGAGCACGAGAGCCGTCAGGATTGCATTGAGCCGCATCGACTGATCCCCGCCCGACCCGATCGCGTTCCAGTGGGCCGCATGCCCCCGGAAGCCCGCCGCCTTACTGCGCGGCGTCGAGGTAGATGTTCAACGTCGTGCTGTTCTGGAAGCTGACGTTGTTGCCGGTGTTCAGCATCGTCGTGGTGATGCCGCCGGTGTTGGCGTTGGAGGAGTTGATGTAACCGGTGTTGATCTGGCTGCCGTTGTCGACCGTCACCGGGTTGTCGGAGAAGTTGGTGTCCTGGTCGACGTTGGACAGCTGCACCGCGAAGCCGCCGCTGGCGTCGGACAGCGCGTCGGCGTCCATCGCCACCAGGCCGGTCTCGTCGGCTGCACCGATCAGCGCGTCCTCGCTCGCGGGGCTCCCGGGCTCGTCCGCCAGGGCCGCGCCGCCGAGCAGCATCACCGCGAACAGCGGCGCCAGAGCATTCCTTGTCAGCATCCCGGTCTTCATGACGTCCGTCCCTCGATCGCTTGCCTGCGCGCCCGGCGGTCCTGCCCGCCGCGCTTCGGCACCATCGCTCCGCCGAGAATGTCCCGGCCCGCTCGAACTCTCAAATTAAGTCGAGGCGAATTCGATTAAATCTTGTTCATTAAGTACGACGTCGCGGTGCCGTAACAATGCCCGCGGCGACGCGGAGGCCGCCGCCGGAAAGCCGCCCAAGTAATCATCAAGAAAAAAGGTGCCGGCGGGCCGAAGCCCGCCGGCGAGAACGTGGTCGACAGCTATTCCTGCTGATCGACCGGAGCGAAGAACGCCTGTGCCGCGATCGACACCGAGTTCTGCTGCACGTTGTTGAAGCCAGTGGTCATCTGCAGGCTGCTGATGCCACCGCTGTTCGACATCGTCACGCCGCCGCTGAAGTTGCCGGTCGTGATGTAGTTCTCAGACCCGGCCGCCGCCGCGTCGGCAGCCGCCGCCGCATTGGCCGCCGCGTCGGCCGAAGCCGCACCGGCCGCCGCCGCCGAGGCGTCCGCCGCGGCCGAAGCCGCCGCCGCCGCCGAAGCATCGGCCGCCGCCGCCGAGGACGAGGAGGCCGAAGCCGCCGCGTCACCCTCGATGCCGCTCACCGCGACGTCCGAGGTGCCCGAGGCCGAGCCGTCGGTGCTGCCCGAGCCGTTGCCGCCGCCGGAGCCGTCGCCGCCGCCGGCGCCGCCGCCGAGGCCGCCGCCTTCGCCGCCGCCGTCACCGCCGCCGGCCGCCGCGCCGCCGCCGGCGCCGCCGCCGAGGCCGCCGCCGCTGCCGGTGCCGGTGCCATTGGCGGTGTTGGTGCCGCTGCTGGTGCCGGCGCCGTTGGCCGCGCCGCCGTTGGCGCCCGAGCCGCTGCCGGACCCGGCAGCATTGGAATTGGCGTCGGCGCTCGCCGTGCCGGTGTAGGCACTGGCATCGGCATCACTGGTTGCATTGGCAGCCCCCGCGCCCGCACCGGCCGCGTTGCCCGTGTTGCTGGCGCCCGCGGTCGACGTGCCGGAGGTGCTCGACGAGCCGCCGGAGTTGGTGTCGCCACCACCGCCGCCGCCGCCGCCGCCGCCGCCGCCGGCCAGGCCGCCGCCGCCGCCGCCGCCGCCGCCGCCGCCGGCGCCGCCGCCGAGGCCGCCGCCGCCGCCGCCGCCTTCACCGCCGCCCGCGCCGTCGGCCGAGCCGCTGTTCGACGCGCTGCTGCCGGTGCTGACCGTGACGTTGCCCGGGGTGTCGTCGTGGGAAGCCGCCGACGAGGACGAGCTGGACGCGTCGGCATCGGCCTTCGCGTCGGCATCGGCCGCCGCCGCCGCATCCGCATCGGCCTTGGCATCCGCATCGGCCGCAGCAGCGGCGTCCGCATCGGCCTTGGCGTCGGCAGCAGCCGCCGCCGACCCGGTCATGGTGATCGGGTTGCCGGCAACGTTGGCCGACAGGATCGACGACGAAACCAGAGCGTGGTTGCCGCCGGAGACGTCGACGTGACCGACGCCGCCGAGCACGTTGTCGCTCAGGAAGTCGACGGCGATGTCGCCGGTGGTGACATCGACGTCGGTGCCGTCGTTGTCCTGGTTGTAGTTGTTGTTGCCGTCGGGGCTGGCGGTGTCGTTGTTGTTG
>JBFWNV010000063.1:0-4020 GCA_050250875.1 Vicinamibacterales bacterium | reverse complement strand
CTGGCCGACCCGTCCCGCGCCGCGCTGGTGCGCGGCCTCGACCGGGCCGATTCGTGGGCCACCGACGGCCACAAGTGGCTCAACGTCACCTATGACTGCGGCATCGCCTTCGTGCGCGACCTCGCCCACCTGCGCCACACGTTCGCCGCCGTCGCCGGCTACCTGCCCGCCGGCGACGCCTTCGACGCCATGCACCACACGCCGCAGTCCTCGCAACGGGCCCGCCAGATCGAGGTGTGGGCGGCGCTGCGCACCCTCGGCCGAGACGGCGTGCGACGGCTGGTGGCCGACGCCAGCGATGCCGCCGCCCACCTGGCCGACCGGTTGCGGGCCGGCGGCCTGCAGGTGCTCAACGACGTGGTGCTCAACCAGGTGCTCGTGCGCGCCGGCGACGACGCCGCCACCGAGGCGCTGCTGGCCGCGGTGCAGGCCGACGGGCGGATCTGGTGCGGCCCCACCCGCTGGCAGGATCGCACCGCCATGCGCATCAGCGTGTCGTCGTGGAAGACCACGGTGGCCGATGCCGACGCCGCCGCCGACGTCATCGTGGCCCTCGCCGCCCGCTGAGCGGCGGCGAGGCTCCGCCGCCGGGCGTGGGAGCCAGCAGCGCCGGCCAGGTGCCGTCGACGAACTGCCGGTACACCTTGCGCACCGCGATCGTGCCCCGGTCGACCTTGATGTTGGCCAGCTCCCCGGCGTCGAGCACGTAGTCGTCGGGCATCAGCTCCAGCAGCGCCCGGTCCTCGGCCACCACCGCCCGGTCGAAGGCCACCACCTCCTCGGCCGGGACATCCTGCTCGGTATCGTTGCGCACCGCCCACTGCACGAGCCGCAGGTGCCCGTCGTCCACCGGGCAGATGCCGGTCACCAGGGTGTGCTGCAGGCCGTTGGGGTAGACGATCTCCATCACCCGCAGGAACGGTGCCACCAGCCGGCTGGTCGTGCGGCGCACGGTGCGCTCGTCGGCCACACCGTTGGTGCGGCGGGCCAGCTCGAGGTGGTTCTCCACCACCACCTGCGCCTCCAACCGCAGACCCTCGCCGGTGGCGGTGATCGCCGGCGGGTCGATGCGGGCGTTGGCCGGGGTGCCGAACGTCTTGCGGTGCACGTAGGCCACATGGGCCGGGTCGAAGGAGTTGTCGACCAGGTGCGGCGCCGCGGTGGCCCACACCTCGTCGAACTGCCGTACCGTGCGGTATCCCGGCTGGTCCTGGCCCGGGACCTCGGGGAGGCCGCCCACCGGATCCTCGAGCGCGACCCAGACCACCCCGTGGCGAACGGTGCCGTGCACGGTGGCCAACCGGGCGGCGGGCGGGATGGGCAGGGCCGGATCGTGCTGGGGGATGTGGGTGGCCGGCCCGTCCGGCCCGAAACGCCAGCCGTGGTACGGGCACACGATGCAGCCGTCTTCGGCCCAACCGGCGCTCAGCGGCGCGGTCCGGTGGGGGCAGCGGTCCACGGCGGCGGCCGCACCCCCGGCGCCGTCGTCCCACACCACCAGGTCGACCCCGAGCACCCGTCGGGCCAGCGGGCCGGCCAGCAGGTCCTCGGCGAAGCCGACCGGGTACCAGAACCGCCGGAACGCCGGCACGTCGGAGACCCTCACGCCCCACCGCCCGTCGCACCCGCACCCGCACCGGCACCCGCAAGCCCCACACCGATCAACACGTCGCCATGGTGCTCCGCCGGTGTGAACGCACGGCGGCCGGGACCTGTCACGATCCTTGCCCGACCGGCCGGGCGGCCAGCCCGTCGGCCCGGAGACGCGCTCAGGCGCCGTCGGCGCGGGCCTCCAACGAGGCCACCAGGTTCGGGGCCAGGTCGGTGGCGGCCGAGCCGCCGCTCGAGGGCAGATCGGGGCACAGCGTCACGTAGGCCCGGTCCGGCCCGACGTAGAGCTCCCACTCGTCGGTGGTCAGGTTGCGACCCGCCAGCCGGCAGGCGGCGTCGGGCCAGGTGGCCGGGCCGGAGAACGCGGTCAGCTCGCCGTCCTTGTCGGTGACGATGATGCGCTGCTCGTCGGCGGTGAACACCGCGTCGGTGGGCTGGGTGTCGAGGGGGAAGGCGGCGATCTGGCGACCCGAGGCCAGGTCGACCACCCGCACCAGCTTCGCCTGGTCGGTGAGCACCGCCAGCGTGGAGGACCCGTTGAACGAGGCGGTGACGATGGCGGTGGTGTCGAAGTAGAACTTGCGGCGCAGGTGCAGCCCGGACTCGTCGGCGTCCCACAGGCGGACCTCGCCGTCGGCCCCGCCGGAGATGATCGTGCCGCCATCGGGGCTCCACGCCGCCACGTTCAACACGAACGGCAGCTCGTCGCTGACCGCCAGCTCGGTGCCGTCGGCGGCAGCCCACACCCGCAGGCGGGCGTCGCCGCCGGCGGACACCAGCCGCGTGCCGTCGGGGCTCCAGGTCACCTGGTTCACATAGTTGTCGAGGCTCCACACCGGTTCGCCGTGGCGCCCCACCCACAGGCTGCGGGCCCCATCGAGCTGCCACACCTGCACGCTGCCGTCGGCTCGGGCGGCCGCCAGCCGCTCACCGGCCGGGTCGAACCGCACGGCGTTGATCAGCACCGGCTCGCCGTCCTCGCCGACCTCGGCCGGGAGCTCCCCGTCCGCCATCAGCCGCTCGCCGTCGAGGCGCCACAGCGCAACCGCCCCGCGGTCGGTGGGCACCGCCAGCCGGGTACCACCCGGGTCGACCGCCAACCGCTTGCTCCACGACCAGTACGGCGTCTCACCATCGGCGCCGGGATCGGCCGCCCGCACCAACTCGTTGCCGTCGGCGTCGAGCAGCGCCACCGTCTTGTCCCAACCGGTCACCGCCATGCGGCCGCCGTCCACCAGGGCCACGCTGGTCAACCAGCACGCTCCCGAGGGGTTGAGCCACCACGCCGCGGCGCAGCGGGGTTGCAGCGTGCGCTGCCACAACTGCTCACCGGCGGCGGATTCGAACACCCGCAGGCGGCGCTCGGCGCCCACCGCCACCACCCGTTCGTCGTCGCGGAAGCCGACCGCCCGCACCGGGCTCGTGCCGCCCACCAGGCGGCGCAACGCCCGCTGGTCGGGCAACGACCAGACGCGCACGTCGTTGTCGCCGCCCACCCGCTTGTCGAACGAGCCGCCGCCGGCCGCCAGCCGCCCGTCGTCGGCGTCGAAGGCGATGGTGCGCACCGCCTGACCGGACTCGAGCGCCGGCGGTGGCACCTCTTCGGGGTTGAACGGTGCCGGATCGGGACCACGGACCTCGCCGGTGGTCGCGTCGAGCAACGAGATGGCACCCTCTTCGTCACCCACGGCGAGGACCGCCCCGCCGGACGAGAACGCCAGCGCCGTGACCGCAGCACCGGTCTCGCCCGTGCGAGGGGCAGCTGCTGCCGCTGCCGGGAACCAGCGGACCTGCCCGTCACCGTCGCCCACCGCCACCAGACCGTTGCGATGGGCGGCCAGCGAGGTCAGCTCCCCCAGGCCGAGCTCCGCCGCCCCCACCGTGCGGGCCACGGACCCGTCGAGGCGATAGACGGTCACCGCGCCGGCATCGATGACGGCCAGCTGCTCGTCCCCGACGAACGCCACCGCCACGTTCACCGTGCCGGTGTCGACCTCCAGCGCCGGGGTACCGCTCTGCGCGTCCCACACCAGCACCCGGCGCTCGCAGGGGGCCTCGGCGGGATCGTCGCAGTAGAACACCGCGGCCAGGTGATCGGCCGACGGCGACAACGCCACCGAACGGGCGGTGGTGGTGCCGTCGGTCAGGGTCAGGCGGGTGGCGGCGGTGCGGGCGTCGGACAGGCGGACCGAACCGTCCCAGCTGCCCGACGCGATCAGCGTGCCGTCGGCGCTGACCACGGCCGTCTCCACGTCGTCGCTGTGCACCGTGTAGGTCTCGATGGGCCGGTCGAACGTGGACAGCGCCGAGCCCAGGCCCACCACCGCCTCGAAGTTCGGGCCGTTGGCCAGCGCCGCCAGGCTCAGCAGCGCGGTGCGGGCCCGGGAGTCGGACTGCAGCGTGGACTGG
>JBFWNV010000062.1:0-4142 GCA_050250875.1 Vicinamibacterales bacterium | reverse complement strand
CAGGCCGCTGCCGGCGGCACGGCCGGCGCGCTGCCGGGCACTGTCGCGCCGAACCAGGGTGCCGGATTCACCCCCGGCGTGACCCCCACCATCCTGGCGTCGCTGTCGCCCGAAGGGCCGGTGGACCCCACCGCGCTGCAGTACGGTGTCCCGTCGCGCGAGCCGACCCTGTTCGACCTCGAGAGCGCGGTCGACGGCGCCGCCGGCACCCTGGAGACCGACGTCACCACCACCGTCGACGGCGGCGAGGGCGGCGGCAGCGAAGACCCGAACTACGTCATCGGCACCTTCTCCGGCGGCTTCGAGGACTGGGCACCCAACCAGCATCTGGGCGACTACTGGTCGGCCCCGATGAAGCTCAACATTTCCCTGGTGCCGGCGGACAACGAGGAGATCGTCTCCGTCACCATCAACGGGATTCCCGACGGGGTGACCGTGTACGCCCCCGGACAGACCGTCCTCGGCGACGGCAGCAACAGCATCACCATCCTCGCCGCCGATCTCGGCAGCGTGTACATCCTGCCGCCGGCCGATACCGATGGGGACATCCCCCTCGACCTGACCGCCGAGATCCTCGATCCGGACAGCGGCCTCACCAGCCTCATCAATGCCGACGTCATCGCCGTGGTCGATGCGGTCGCCGACAAGCCCGGCTTCGTGGCCGGGACCAGCGGCGAGGCCGACGAGCCAGACGGCGGCGAGCAGCAGATCGCGCTGTTCCAGGAGCAGGTGCAGGGCAGCACCTGCGTGCTCGAGGACCACAAGGTCGGGCTGACGCTGCAGGCGCAGTTCGGCGACCTCGACGGCTCCGAATCCCATGTGCTGAAGATCGCGCCGCTGCCGGAGGAGGTCTCCGTCGCGTCCGGCGACGAGAACGGCTGGACCCAGAATCCGGACGGCAGCTGGCAGATCGACGTCACCTCGCTGGTCGACGGCAGCGGCTTCGTCTCCGTGGCCGGCCCGACCCTGACTCCGGCCGACGACTTCAACGGCACGCTGCAGCTCGACCTGCAGGCGATCGCCGCCGAGCTGGTGAGCAATGCGGCCAACGAGCTGACCTTCGCCAACAACGTGGCGGTGACCGACGGCTCGATGGAGGTCTGCATCCGACCGGTCGCCGAGGCGCCGGACGTGACCGTCACACCCGACGCGGTGGTGATCAAGGAAGACGGCAGCGGCGAGGTGGTGATCACCGCCAGCACGACCGATTCCTCGGACGAGCTCTACCAGGTGGTCATCGGCAACCTCCCGTCGGGCTGGGGCATCGTCGTCGATGACGGCGGCGCCGGCGGCGGCTTCGACCTCGGCACCGGCATCTACTCGGCGGCGGGCGGCGTGAGCACGGTCACCCTGACCGTCACCCTGACCACGCCCGAGGACAGCGACAGCGACATCGTTCCCGAGCTGAGCGTGACCGCCTCGGCCATCGACGGCAGCTCGATCGTGTCCTCGGACACCAAGACCGTGAACGTCGACGTCGACGCCATCCTCGACGAGGCGGCCAACGTGGCGCAGGCGGCGGCGCCGGGCGTGCTCGAGAGCGCCGCGCCGCAGACCATCTCGCTCGGCCTCGACTTCTCGATGGTCAATGCCGGCTTCACCGGATCGGGTGCCGGCGGCACCGACAGCGACGGGACGGAGTCGATCACCGGCGTCACGGTCCATGTGTCGGCCGGCACCCTGGTCACCGGCGCCGGCTGGCCGGCGGGCGTCGACCTGAACGACCTCGGCGGCGGCGACTATTCGATCACCGGCTTCACCGGCGCGGCCCAGCTCGAGGCCGCGGTGGAGGCCCTGTCGGTCGAGGTCCCGGCCGGCTTCGACGGCGCGATCAACGGCACCATCACCACGACGACTGCCGAGCAGGCGGACACCGTGCCCAACCCCAATCCGGGCGACAGCGGCGACGAATACGACCTGACCGACAACTCGGTCACCCAGAGCTTCGAGTTCGGCGCCTCCGTCACCGCCGTGGCCGAGCCGCCGCGCGCCAGCATCACGGTCGGCGGCGATGGTCATTTCAAGGAGGACGCGGCGAACACGGTGCACCTGGCGGCTTCGGCCGGTGATTCGACCGACCAGCTGACCACGGTGGTGGTGGCGGGCCTGGCCTGGGGCGTGTCGCCGGCGGCGCTCAGTGCCCTGGAGGCGCTGGCGGACGTGGCCTCGGCGAGCTTCGCGGCGGGCACGCTCACCATCACCCTGGAGCCGGGGGTGGAGAGCTTCGCCCACGACCTCGAGCTGACGCCGCCGGAGGACAGCGACGTCGACCTCTCGGGCGTCAGCATCACGGCGAACGTCGCCGACAAGACCGACCCGAGCGCCACCAACAGCGCGGCCTCGGCGCCGATCACCCTGGTGGTCGACGCGGTGCTCGACGACTACGCCGACGCCGGCCAGGGCGCGGCGCCGTCGGTCTCCGAGCAGACGGGCGCGCAGACCATCGACCTCAACCTGTCGCTGGCCTCGGGCGGCGCCGGCTTCGCCCATTCGGGTGCGGGCGGCGAAGACACCGACGGCTCGGAAGCCGTGACCGGCGTCGAGATCACGCTGAGCACGGGCACGCTGGTGCTGGCGGGCTATGCCGGGTCGGCGGCGCTGACCGACAACGGCGGCGGCAGCTACACGCTGTCGGGCTGGTCGGACTTCGCCGACCTGCAGGCGGCGGTCGACGCCTTGTCGGCCGAGGTTCCGGGCGGCTTCGACGGCGCGATCACCGGCCAGCTCGGCATCACCACGGCCGAGGCGAACACGCCGGCCGGCGCGGCGCCGGCGAGCGGCGCCGAGCCCGACGAGAGCGACAACGTGCGGACCGACGTGACCGGGTTCTCGGCCAGCGTGACCGGCGAGGCCGGGACGCCGACGGCCTCGATCGCGGTGAACGGGTCCGGGTACTTCAAGGAGGACGCGGCGAACACGGTGCACCTGGCGGCTTCGGCCGGTGATTCGACCGACCAGCTGACCACGGTGGTGGTGGCGGGCCTGGCCTGGGGCGTGTCGCCGGCGGCGCTCAGTGCCCTGGAGGCGCTGGCGGACGTGGCCTCGGCGAGCTTCGCGGCGGGCACGCTCACCATCACCCTGGAGCCGGGGGTGGAGAGCTTCGCCCACGACCTCGAGCTGACGCCGCCGGAGGACAGCGACGTCGACCTCTCGGGCGTCAGCATCACGGCGAACGTCGCCGACAAGACCGACCCGAGCGCCACCAACAGCGCGGCCTCGGCGCCGATCACCCTGGTGGTCGACGCGGTGCTCGACGACTACGCCGACGCCGGCGGGGCTGCGGCCTCCGGCAACGAGGCGGCCGGTGCACAGCAGATCGCGCTGGGCCTGAGCCTGGCCATGGTCGACACCGGGCCGGGGGTGCCGGGCGCGGCCTGGAACGCGCCGTCGGACGAGCCCAGCGATACCACCGTGGCGGACGGCGACGGCTCCGAGAGCTTCACGGTGAGCATCACCGTCGATGCATCGGCGACGGCCGCGGGTGTCGACCTGGTGCTCGACAGCGCCCCGGCGGGTGCGGCTCTCGATGAGACGGCCCCTGGGAGCGGCGTATGGGCCCTGAGCGTGGCCTCGCCGGCCGATCTCAGCGCGGCGGTGGCGGCGGTGAAGGCGTCGGTGCCGGCGGGCTACGACGGCACCGTCACCGGCTCGATCGCGGCGGCCAGCAGCGAGGCCAACACGCCGGCGGGCGCGGCGCCGGCGAGCGGAGCCGAGCCCGACATCTCCGACAATAGCGTCAACGACTCCGCGACCTGGACCCTGACCGTGGAGCCGGGCGACGGCACGCCGAACGTGGTGCTGGCGGGCCTGACGGCGGGTCAGTTGGTGATCAAGGAGGACAACAGCGGCTCCTTCACGGTCACCGCTTCGACGGTGGATGCCACCGACTCCCTGACCGCGGTCACCTTCGGCAATCTGAACCTGCCGGCGGGCTGGACGGTCACGGTGTCTGATGGCGGCGCCGGCGGCTCGTACAGTGCGGCCACGGGCGTCTACACCCCGGCGGGGACCACCACCAGCGTGGTGCTGACCGTGACCATCACGCCGCCGGAGGATGCCGACGCCGACGTCGCCAATGTGATGCCGGGCGACATCTCGGTGAGCGCCTCGGCCCAGGATCTCGATGGTGGCCCGGTGTTCAC
>JBFWNV010000061.1:0-4266 GCA_050250875.1 Vicinamibacterales bacterium | reverse complement strand
ACCACCACCTCATGGTGTCGTCGTTCGGTCACGTCGCTCCTCGCGTTGGTTCGCTTCCCTGACGGCCGGCCGGCCGTCAGAGAAGGCTACGGCGCCGGGCCGGCCGGCGGCCATCGGGAGCGGTCGGCGCGGACTGTCGAAGCCGGAGCGGGCCGGACCGGTCAGAGGAACCAGCCGGCGGCATCGACCACCAGGTGGGTGGCGGTGCTGGTGGTGACGTGCACCCGACCGCCGGTGCCGGTGCCCACGATGGCCAGGCCCGGCCGGGTGTGGCCGGCGTGGGCGGGGTTGATGTTCGATGCCAGCGGCGCCGGCCCGCCGGCGGGGAAGGCGGTGACGTAGCCCGGCCCGGCCGGTGCGGTCACGGTGAGGTTGACCACCACCGCCGAGGCGCCGGCGGCCCGGGGGTCTGCGAACGGGATGGTGGCTGAGCGGGGGATCCGGGCGTGCACGCCGCTGAGGGGTTGGGCCCCGCTGCGGGGGTGGCCGGGCAGCATCTCGCACGGGTCGGCATCGGGCGGGTTGCTGCCGTCGAGCCCGAAGGGGTCACCGAAGCCGGCGCTGGCGTAGGTCCAGTACCACTCGTTGGCCTCCTGCCAGGTGTCGAACTGGGCGCAGTCCACCGAGTCGGTCGGGTCGAGCCGGCCGGTGCCGTCCCGGGTGTCGAGCACCCGCGACGGCGCCGCCGCCACGAACTGCCCGCTGGTGCCGGCCCCCGCCGAAGCACCGGTGAAGTAGCCGGCCACGTCCACCACCAGGTGGGTGGGGGCCGAGGCCAGCAACGTGATCGTCGGGGTGCCGCCGAGGCCGGCCACCGGCACGATGGCGGCGTTGGCGATCGTCGATCCGGCGGTGTAGTTCACGTTCGACACGAACGGCGCCGCCCCCGATGCCCACGCGGTGACATACCCGTCGGCATCCGCCTCGGTGGCGGTCAGGTTGACCGCCACGCCGGTGGCGTCGGCGGGGATCAGGCCGGTCAGCGGGAGCGCCCGGCCCGCCGGCCCGAGCTTCACGCCGCCGTCGCGGGTGTCGAGCACCCTGGTGGGACCCACGGGCACGAAGCGACCGGCTGCCGCCGGGCCGCCGGCGGGCACCCAGTAGCCGGCCACGTCGAGGACCACATGGGCGTCGACGGAGGCGAGCACGGCCACCTCGGCGCCGGTGGTGGCCACGATGGCGTGGTTGGCGGTGGTCTCGCCGGCGCTGAAGTTGAGGTTCGACGTCAGTGGCAGCGGCGCCCCGGCCGGCCCGAGCGTCAGGTACCCCGCGGCGGCGGGCTCGGTGACGGTGAGGTTGACCGCCGCCGCCGTGGCCCCGGCCGGGACGCCGGCTGCGGCCAGCGACACGGTGTACTGCCCGCCACCGGTCAGCCGAGCGCCGCCGGTGCGGGTGTCGAGCACGCGCACCGGTGCGACCGGCACGTACACCGCTCCGCCGGACTGCGCGGCGGCCGGTGCGCCGCGCTCGGCGACGACGCTCAGCAGGGTGGCCGACAGCAGGGTGAGGGCGATGAGGGCTCGACGCACGCCGGCGGACGATAACGGGCTCTCCGCGATTGAGCGGGGTGGCGAGGGGGCGGTGATGGCGGGGGTCCACCAGTAGGGGTCAGGGGTCCAACCATGCTTCGGGTTGCGACACCTGAAAGCTGGAAGGACCCCTGATGAGCGTGGACCCTACGCGCATGTGCGAGCTGCTTGTCGGATTGCACGACGTGAACGTGTTGTCCGTCGTTGAGAACGAGGGCCGGTTGACGGTCGTGATTGAGCAGCCGCAGCGGTTGACGGCGTGCCGGGCCTGCGGGTCGGTGGCGACGGTGAAGGACCGTGATCGGCTTGAGCTCGGTGATCTCCCGGCGTTCGGGCAGCCGGTCACCTTGGTGTGGGTCAAGCGCCGCTGGTCCTGCCCCGCCGTGTTGTGCCCGACTGGCAGCTGGACCGAACAGGACCCGCGCATCGCTGCTTCTCGTTGCCGGTTGACTCGGCGGGCGGGGTTGTGGGCCACGCGCCAGGTCGGCGAGCATGGCCGGGCGATCTCCGCGGTCGCCGGGGAGATCTCCGTCGGCTGGCACGCGGTGCAGTCCGCGCTCGAGGTCTATGGCACACCGTTGATCGACGACCCGGCCCGCACTGCGGACGTATCGATGATCGGGGTCGATGAGACCGGATTCTTGAAGGCCAAGCCGAAGGTGGCCACTCGGTTCGTGTCCGCCGTGGTCGACATCGCCCGACCACGAGTGCTCGATCTGTTCGAGGGACGGCACGCCCCGCAACTCGACCAGTGGCTGGCCGACCAGCCGGCGGCCTGGAAGGCGGGGATCGAGGTCACCGTGTGCGATCTCCACGAACCGTTCCGACGAGCGTTGCGCAAGCATTTCCCCGACGCCATCACCGTCGCCGACCCCTTCCACGTGGTCGGGGTGGCCACCCGGGCGTTGGACAAGGTCCGCCGCCGCGTCCAGAACGAAACCCTCGGCCACCGCGGCCGCACCGCCGATCCGCTCTACCGGGCCCGCAAGCTGTTGACCAAAGCAGCGGAACGTCTCGACGAACACGGCACCGCCAAGCTCCGCGGGCTGCTCGCCGCGGGTGATCCCGACGGGCACGTGCACGCCGCCTGGCTGGCCAAAGAATGCGTGCGGGACCTCTACACCCTCGCCGCCGATCCCGACGTCGCTGCCGACTGGCTCGACGGAGTCATCGAGGACTGCGCCACCGCGAAACCGGCGGAGCTGCGTTCGATGGGCGGCACCCTCAAACGCTGGCAGGACCAGATCCTGAACTGGCACATCACCGGCGCCTCGAACGGCCCCACCGAAGCGCTGAACCTGCTCATCAAGAAGATCAAGCGCGTCGGCCACGGCTTCCGCAACTTCGACAACTACCGGCTACGCGTCCTGCTCTACACCGGCGGCTGCAACTGGAACCTCCTCGGCCACTGACCCCGCCAGAACGCGAAGAGCCCGATAACGATCGTCCTGCGGGCTGTTTCGGGGCTCGATGCGGAGCCTTCGTACGGTCACGGCGGGGTCGACCCGGTGTACGGCTCGGCTGTGGAGGGATCGTCGTAGGGCGCTCGAGGGCACGGTTGCGGCGCGCGGCGCGCACGTGGGATCGCAGGCGAACGGCGCGGCCGGCCGCTGGTCGGGGTGGGCACCGACCGTGGGCTGCGCCGCGCCGTTCGACGCGTTCCTCGTCCGCTTGCGATCCGCAGGCGGCGACCGCAACCTCAGTGCGGCTCGACGTCGAAGCAGAACCAACTGGCCCGGCCGTCGAACACGCCGGTCTGCTCGAACGCCCCTGCGGCTCGGGCGCAGCCCCGGCGCTCGGCGGTGAGGGACCCGAGCGCCAGCGGGGCGCTACAGATCAGGTTCGTGCCGCCGAAGGTGTTGACGTGGAACGACCCGCCGCGGGCGGCGCAGAGCCGCTCGAGCACAGCGGCGCCGGCCGGCGCGGCGGCGCCGGCATCACCGGCCGGCCCGGCGCCGCTCGCCGCCGCGGCGGTGGCGCTGACGGTGAGGGCGGCCGCTGCGGCGGTCGCGGTGATCGCGGCGCGGATGGTGGGGCGTGCGCGCCGGCGGCTCGTGGTGGGTGTTGCCGAGGGCATGGCGGTGGTCCTTTCGGTTGATCGGGTTGGTTGATCGGTCGGATGGTCGGATGGTCGGATGGGTGGCTCGATGGATGGGGCGCGGTCCTCGGTTCCGGGCGGTGCGACTCAGCGCACGGCCACCCCGGAGATCGCCGTGTTCACGGGCACGAACAGCGAGCGGCGCAGCCGGCGACGCTCGATCACCACCGAGGAGAAACCGGCCGCCTGCACGGCCGCGGCGGTGTCGCGGCACAGGTGGCAGCCTTCGAACAGCCAGCGCCAGGGTCGGGCGATCGTCTGCTGCAGCCAGCGGCGCGGGCTCCACGTGGGCGCAGCGACGTGCTCCACGAAACGGAACCGGCCTCCGGGCCGCAGCACACGGCGGATCTCCGAGAGCGTGGCGGTAGGGTCGGCCACGGTGCACAGCACCAGCGAGCACAACACCTCGTCCACGCTGGCGTCGGGCAGGGGCAAGCGTTCCGCACCGGTGGCCACGATCTCGAGGTCGACCCCGTGGTCGCGGGCCCGCTGCTCGAGCGATCGGTGCATCGCCCGGTTGGGCTCGATCGCCACGACCGTCCCGGCGCGGGCCAGGTGGGCGAAGTTGGCGCCTACCCCGGCGCCGATCTCCACCACCCGGCCGGGGCCGATGCCGGCGAACGCCGCGGCCTTGTGCTT
>JBFWNV010000060.1:0-4310 GCA_050250875.1 Vicinamibacterales bacterium | reverse complement strand
CGTGGTCCTGGACCGGCGAGATGGTGGCCACGGCGGCAGCCCCGGCGGCCAGCACGAGCCGGTCCGGCCACGCCAGTGCCGACAGCAGCGGCAGGCACACGAGCGAGGTCAGCACGGCCAGCACGGCGGCGGGCAGCAACGCCAGACCGGCGGAGGGGCCGATGGCCGCCAGCTGTCGCCGTGCGGCCCGGGAGACGAGGGTGACCTCGACGGGGGTGCAGTAGAGCTGCGTGACCGTCATCGACCCGAGCTGGAAGGTCGCCGCGTAGGCGACGCCGTAGGCGCCGAGCACCGGCAGCGGTAGGTGGCGGGTGGCGTAGAGCCCGACCGTGAACGAAGCGAGCGAGGCCAGCGCAGCGTCCACCACCGCTGCGGCCAGCGCGCGGCGCAGCCGGCTGATCGCCCTCATCGTGACGCCCTCGCTGTGTCGCCCGCCCGGCCGCGGGCCACGAAGCGGTGCAGGGCGCTGCCGGTGTCGTGGCCCCACTCCCAGGCCGAGACCATCCCCACCTCACGGATCTGCAGCGAGCGGGTGTTCGGATGCACGTCCTGCAGGGCCCGGTACAGCACCGGTTCGTCGCCCACCAGGGCCACGAATCGCCGGCCGTCGCAGAGCAGCCGCAGCCGGAACGGCCGGTCCCAGCGGACCAGGTCCCCGACGTTGGACCACACCGCGTCGTACACGTCCTCGAAGCCCCGGAACGTGAAGAACGCCGAGACGGAGGCGGACGCGTAGGCCTCGTCGAGCCAGATGCTCACCGAGAAGTAGTTGCGATCGTCCTGCCACACGGTCAACCCGGCCCGGCTGCGGCGCCCGGGCCGGCCGTCGTCGGGCGAGGCCGCCGCCGACAGTTCGAGATCGCAGTAGGTGGGATCATCCCAGCCGACGAGGTGGATCGTGCGCCCCGCCACCGGCCGGTCGATGTCGGCCGCGTAGCGGGCCGCGCCGGCCGTGGGCACCTCGATGCGGCCCGGGCCCTGGGCCCGGCGCCAGGGCAGCGAACCGGTGGCGCCGGCGGCCAGATCGGGGGTGGGCGAGGGGAACGTCTCCTCCAGCACCACGGTGCCGCCGGCCTCGAGGGGGCCGACCGTACGGGTCACCAGGTCGGCCAGCGGGAGCGTCGCCGGGTAGGCCTCGATCCGGGCCAGTCGCGCCGTCGCCCCACCGTCCCAGGTGATGGTGCAGGCGGCATCGGCCCCGACGGTGCCGGCGCTCGCCGCGGCGGCCGCTCCGATGACCGGGCTGTCCGCCTGCGCCCCCACGGCCGGCTCGTCAACCACCGTCGGGCGCATGCCGTCGACCACCGCGACGACCTCGCCGGCGTGCTCGGTGAGCTGCAGGTCGTGGTGGCCGCCGTCCAGCGACAGCGCCCAGTGGTGCTGCACCACCGCGGCGCCGCCCGCCGCGTCCCCGAGCGTGAGCCGCAGGCCGGTGGCGGTCAGCTCGGCCCGGCGCCGATCGGCACCGGCGGGCCCCCACGTCAGCGTGAGCCGCTGGGGCGGCGGCCCGAGCCCCGACAGCGCCAGGCGGAGCAGGCCGAACGGGCCCGGCGGCCCGTCCGACCACAGGGTGGCCGCCGCGGCGCCGGCACCCGCGGTCGTGTCGGCTGTCGGTCCGGCGCCGCCTTCGTCGACCACCACGCCGGCGGTGCCGTGCCACCATCCCCCGCGCTCGGCGCGGCGCGGTGTCCCGCCCGGGCGGGCGGCGAAGGCGTCGGCCAGGCAGGCGCCCCCGCACCAGTCGGCGAAGCGCCCGTCGTCGAGGACCTCGATGCTGTAGATCCGGCTGTCGCAGCTGAAGCCGATCTGTCCGGTGGCACCCTGGTGCACGCCGGCGTAGGCGGGTCCGACCAGGGGTCGGCCGTCCACGGCGAGCGGTCGGAACGCGGGGAAGGCGGGCAACCCCTTGGCGCCGGCGTAGTCCGAGCACGCCAGGTGCAGCACCCCGCCCGGCCGGACCACGGCGACGTGGTGGAACGGCAGGTTCTGCAGCCCCTGGAACAGCGGCACCGCCGGGCCACCGGCGGAGACGTTGAGCTCGCCGTTGTGGGGGCCGGTGCCGCGCACCACCAACGCCGACGTGCCGGGGCTGGCGGGCGACGGCAGCCGCGGTGCGGACCAGCCCACCAACAGGTTCTCGAGCAACGGTGCCGGGGCCTCGTCGCGGTTGTGCAGCCAGTAGCGCAGCTTGCGCGGCAGCCACTCGCGCGGCCGCGATCGTGGGTAGCGCAGCACGCGCCGCCACACCGGGACCGTCTCGCTGCCCACCAGCCAGCGCGCCAGCCGACGCCAAAGGGGGCCGACGGCGGAGGAGTCCGATGTGTTGTGGCCGTTGAGGAGGTGGACGTGCAGCAGTCGTCCCGGTAGGGGCTCCAACGGACCGTGCACCAGCGAGGTCCGGCCCCAGCCGCTCTGCGCCATGGTGCGCACCCGGAGCCCGCCCTCGTCGATCTCGAGCACCCGTTCCACGTCGGCTCCGTGGCGGACCGACCCGTCACCGGCCGCCGAGCCGAGCACGCGGCCCCTCGGTCGCAGGGTTTCGAAGCGGTCGCGCACCACGGCCCGCGGGCCTGCCGGTGCGGCCTCGCCGTGCGGTGCGACCTCCGCGACGGGCACCGCCTCCGATGGGGTGGGTCGGTCGGTGTCCACGGGGCCGGTCACCGTGCACCCCGCAGGGGACCGACCGGTACGGTCGGGAGCCGCCGGCGACGGGCGCGCCCGGGGTCGGCGGTGATCGTGCGGTACAGCTCCACCATGGTGGCGGCCGAGCGCTCGGCGCTGTGGGCCGCGGCGGCCTCCCGGCAGCGCCTCGTCCGCCGGTCCAGGTCGGCGGGATCGGCGGCCAGCTCGGCGATCGCCCGGGCCAGGCTCGGGGGGTCCACCGGCACCAGCCGGCCGGTGTCGCCGTCGGCCACGAACTCGCCCAGGGCGACGTGCTCGTTGACGTAACCGGCCACCGCGCAGCCACCGGCGAGGGCCTCCAGCGCGGCCATGCCGAAGCCCTCCAGCCGGGCCGTGCTCACCATGATGTCGCTGACCTGGTACAGCTCGGCCATGTCGGTTCGACGGCCGAGCAGGAGCGCCCGATCCCCCAGGCCGGCCGCCTCGAACCCGGCCGCCAACCGCTCATGATCGGGACCGTCGCCGGCCAGCAGCAAGCGCACGTGCTCGAAGCGTGTCGCCAGCGCGCCGAGCACCTCGACGAGGTCGCGCTGGCCCTTGTTCTCCTCGAGCCGGCCCACCGAGATCAGCACCGGGTAGGCGCCGTGCAGGCCGAGCTCGTCACGAAGCGCCTCGAGCGCGGCCTGGTCGGGCACCGCACCAGTCGGGATACCAGGCGGTATGACCTCGATGCGCTCGGGAGGCAGGCGCAGCGCGGCCGCGTGCGAGCGGCGGACGGTGTCGGACAGCGCGGTGATGCGCAGCGGGCCGAGACGGGCCAGCAGCCGGTTGACCAGGTTGCCGAGGCGTCGCCGGGCGAAGCGGGCCACCGGCTCGCCTGGCCGTCGGGGTTGATGCGAGGTGGCCACCGCCATCAGCGTGTTGACCAGCGGCCTGCCGGTCAGGGCGGCCACCACCAGGCCGACAATGCGGTCGCGCGGCGTGTTGTTGGTGTGGATGACCTCGCAGCCCTCGCCGCGCACCAGCCGCGACAGCGCGAGCCCGGCGCGCACCGGCCCGAACGGACCTCTCGCGTCGCAGCGCACCACGGTGACACCGGCCGCGTCGAAGGCGGCTTCCATCGGCCCCCCGCCGAGCGCGGCCACCACATGGTGCACGCCCTCGGCCGGGGCGGTCACCAGGTTGTGCACGATCACCTGACCGCCACCGGTGGCGAGGTCGGGCAGGAGGTGCAGCACCCGCAGCTCGCTCATCACGCCACGGCCGCCGAGGGATCGCGGACCGATGCGGCCGGTGCGCAGGAGACCTCGAGGTACAGCTCGACGGGACCGAGGAACCGCTCGACGAAGCGGGGGTCCATCACCGCCCAGTCGGCCTCGCCGGTGAACCGCGTCATCTGGCTGCGGTACTCGGCCAGCGCCGCCGTTTTGGCCGCCCGTGCCGCCCCCATCGCCACCGTCGCCGGCCGCAGGCGGGGCAGGGTGCGCAGTGGACGCACCACCAGCTGAGCGCACTGCGCCACCGGCGTGGCCTCGCGGTCCACCCAGGCGCGGACGTCCCATAGCCAGATCGGGTACTCGTACACCGCGATCGGGCGCGGTGCCCCGCTCCCGATCAGGGCGCGGAGGGCGGCGTGGGCGGCGCGGTTGAGGGCCCGGTGGTCCTCGAGGCGGTCGATCCCGCAGGGC
>JBFWNV010000059.1:0-4556 GCA_050250875.1 Vicinamibacterales bacterium | reverse complement strand
CGCGGAACGTGCGGTTCAGGCTGCGCATGCGCCGGTCGCTGACCAGCGCGACGGTGACGTCACCGCGCGCCCGGCGCGGCGCGACCGCCGCCAGCCACGCCGCCAGCCCGGCCGGACGGCGGCTGCAGTCTGGGGTGATCACGACGACCTGAAGACGCCCGGTCGGGCGCGGGCCGGCAGCCATGGCGACCGATCAGGCCACCGGCGACGCATCGGGGCGCGCCCCCGGAGCCTGGGCTGTGTCGTAGGCCTTGACGATCGCCTGCACCAGCCGGTGGCGCACCACGTCGCGCTCGTCGAAGCGGATGAATGCGATGCCGTCGATGCCCGAGACCACGCGCATGGCGTCGATGAGGCCCGAGGTGCGGCCGCTGGGCAGGTCGATCTGCGTGATGTCGCCGGTGACCACCGCCTTCGAGCCGAAGCCGAGCCGGGTCAGGAACATCTTCATCTGTTCCGTGGTGGTGTTCTGGGCCTCGTCGAGGATGACGAAGGCGTCGTTCAGCGTCCGGCCGCGCATGAAGGCGATTGGCGCCACCTCGATGGTGCCGCGTTCAAGCAGCCGCTGGGCGCGTTCGACGTCGAGCATGTCGTAGAGCGCGTCGTAGAGCGGCCGCAGATACGGGTTGACCTTCTCCTGCAGGTCGCCCGGCAGGAAGCCGAGCTTCTCGCCCGCCTCGACCGCGGGCCGCGCCAGCACGATGCGCGCCACCTTCTTGGCCAGCAGGTAGCTCACCGCCTGGGCCATGGCGAGATAGGTCTTGCCGGTGCCCGCCGGGCCGATGCCGAAGACGATGTCGTGCTGCTCGATGGCGTCGAGGTAGAGGCGCTGGTTGGCCGACTTGGCGGTGATGCGGCGCTTGCCGGCGTGGCGGAGCTGCCCGCCTTTCAGAAAGTGCTCGTGCAGATCCACCGCCTCGTTGTCGGAGACCAGCTGGGCGGCGGTGCGGATGTCGGTGTCCGACAGCGAGTGGCCGTCGCCGAGCAGGCCGCTGACCTGGCCGACCCACCGCTCCACCCTGGCCGTGTCGCGCGGGTGGCCGTCGACCAGCAGCTCGTCGCCCTGCGTACGGATCTTGACGTTCAGGAGGGCCTCGACGTGGCGGAGGTTCTCGTCGTAGGGCCCGAAGAGCGCGCCGACGCTCGTCTGCGGCACGGCGATGCGGCGGGTGGTGATCGTGCTGATGCAGCTATCCCCTTCTAGATCAGCGACTTAACTTTCGCCCGGATCGTAGCAGCGGGCCGCGCGCGGGGTCAAGGCGAGCGCTCACCCCTCGAGGCGCAGCTTCAACTCGCGCAATTGGACCGGATCCACCGTCGACGGCGCCTCGCACATGAGGTCGACCGCCTGCGTCGTCTTGGGGAACGCAATCACCTCGCGGATCGACGACTCGCCGGCCAGCATCGCCACCAGGCGGTCGAGCCCGAGCGCCAGCCCGCCGTGCGGCGGCGTGCCGTATTCCAGCGCCTCCAGGAAGAAGCCGAAACGCAGCTTCGCCTGTTCCTCGCTGAGGCCGAGGAGCCGGAAGACCGTCGCCTGGGTCTCCCGATCGTGGATGCGGATGCTGCCACCGCCCAGCTCCCAGCCGTTCAGCACCACGTCGTAGGCCCGCGCCCGCACGCTGCCCGGGTCGCTCGCCAGCCTGGCCACGTCCTCCTCGCGCGGCGACGTGAACGGGTGGTGGAGCGAGTCCCAGCGCCGTTGGTCGGCGTTCCACTCGAAGAGCGGGAAATCGGTGACCCACAGGAACTCCCACGCGCCCTGGGGGACGAGGTCGCGTTTCTTCGCCACCGCCAGGCGGAGTTGCCCGAGCATGCGCGACACCGCGTCGGGCGCGCCCGCGGCCAGCACGACCAGGTCGTCCGGCCCGGCCTGCACGGCGTCGAGGACGGCCCGCGTGCCGTCTCCGCCGATCGCCTTGGCCGACGTCTGCACCCCGTCGGCGGTGCGGCGCGCCCACACCAGCCCGGCGCCGCCAGCCTGCTTGGCCATCTCGGACAGCTCGTCGAGCTCCCGCCGCGACGCGCCGCCGGCGCCCGGGATGACGAACCCGCGCACCGTGCCGCCGTGCTCGACCGTCTCGCGGAAGATGCCGAAGGGCGACTGCGCGAAGAGCGGCCCGACGTCCTGGATCCGCAGGTCGAAGCGCAGGTCGGGCTTGTCGGACCCGTAGGCGGCGATCGCCTCGGCATACGGCATCCGCCGGAACGGCCGCGTGATCTCGACGCCGATCTCGCGGAACGCCGCCGCCAGCGCCCCCTCCACGATCTCGTAGACGAGCTCCGGCGTGGCGAACGACATCTCGAGGTCGACCTGGGTGAACTCCAGCTGGCGGTCGGCGCGCAGCGCCTCGTCGCGGAAGCAGCGGGCAATCTGCACGTAGCGGTCGGCGCCGGCGATCATCAGGATCTGTTTGAAGAGCTGCGGCGACTGCGGCAGGGCGTAGAACTCGCCCGGGTGCACGCGGCTCGGCACCAGGAAGTCGCGCGCCCCCTCGGGCGTGGACTTGGTGAGAATCGGCGTCTCGACGTCGAGGAAGCCCTGCGCGTCGAAGTAGCTGCGCAGCGCCATGGTGACGCGGTGGCGCAGTACGAGGTTCTGCTGCAGCGCCGGCCGGCGCAGGTCGAGATAGCGGTACTTGAGGCGGGTCTCCTCGGACACGTTCTGGTCGTCGCCGATGACAAACGGCGGCGTCCGCGCCTCGTTCAGCAGCGTGACGGACGCGGCCCGCACCTCGATCTCACCGGTGGGGATCTTCGTGTTGACGGTGTCGCCGGCCCGCTGTTCGACCCGGCCGCGGATGCCGACGACGAACTCGGCGCGCAGCCGCTTGGCCTTCTCGAGGAGCGCGTCGTCGTCCTGGACCACCACCTGGGTCACGCCGTGCCGGTCGCGCACGTCGACAAACAGCAGCCCGCCGAGGTCGCGCACCTTCTGCACCCAGCCGAGCAGCACGACATCGGCGCCCACATCGGCGGCGCGCAGCGCGCCGCAGGTGTGGGTGCGGGCCAGGGATCCGAGTTGCTCAGCCACGGGACGTCCTCATCACGGAAACGATGTGCGCGGCGGCCGCGTTGCGCGGCACCGCCACCTGCGCCCCGCTCGCCAGCGCCTTGATCGTCACGGTGCCGGCGGCCCGTTCGGCCTCGCCCATCACCGCCACGAACGGCACGCCGCGTTCGGAGGCGTACTTGAACTGCTTGCCGAGTTTGTCGACGTCGGGATAGAGCTCGACGGCGAGCGCGGTGCCGTCGGCGCCGGCGCGCAGCGCGGCCGCCAGGGCCAGCGTCTCGGCGACGGCGGCGGCGTCGAAGTTGGCGACCAGCACGTCGGCCGGCGGCCGCTCGACCGCGGCTGGGAACATGCCACGCTCGCCCATCACCACCAGAATGCGCTCGAGGCCCAGCGACAGGCCGCAGGCGGGCACCTGCCGGCCGAGGAACATCCCGACCAGGTCGTCGTAGCGGCCGCCGCCGCCGAGGCTCCCGGCCAGGTCGGCGACGGCAATCTCGAAGATCGCGCCGGTGTAATAACCGAGGCCGCGCGCCAGCGTCGGGTCGACCCGCAGATGCGGGCCGGCCGAGGTGCACCGTGACAAGGCCAGGATCTCACGCAGCTGGCCCAGTGCCTGGGCGGCAGCCGGTGCGGCCCCGGCGAATGCCTCGATCCGCGCCAGCGTCGCGGCATTGGCGTCCCCACCCGCCGTCGGCGTGGCGAACAGCGTCGTGACCAGAGCGCGCGCCGCTTCCGGCACGACGCCGCGACCGGCCATCTCGTCGACCACGGCGTCCTGGCCGATCTTGTCGGCCTTGTCGAGCGCGACGAGGGCGGGCCCGTGCAGCGCGGCCGGCACGCCAGCCGCCTCGAGCACGGCGGTCAGCAGCTGCCGGTGGTTCAGGCGAATGGCGAAATCGGTGAACCCGAGGCGGGTCAGGACATCGGCCCCGGCCGCCAGCAGCTCGGCTTCCACGGTCATCGCCGTCGACCCGGTGGCATCGACGTCGCACTGGAAGAACTCGCGGAAACGGCCCTTCTGCGGCCGGTCGGCGCGCCACACCGGCTGCACCTGGAAGCGCTTGAAGTACTTGGGGAGGGCGGCCCGATGGTGCGCCACGACCCGCGCCAGCGGCACGGTGAGGTCGTAGCGGAGCGCCAGGTCGGCGTCGCCGGTCCTGCCGTCCTCGCCGCGCTTGAGGATCTTGAAGATCAGGCGGTCGCCCTCTTCTCCGTACTTGCCGCTGAGGGTCTCGATGTTCTCGACCGCCGGCGTCTCGAGCGGCTCGAAGCCGTAGCCCTGGAACACCTCGGCGACGACCCCGATCACGTACTGCCGCCGGCGGACGTCGGCCGGCAGGAAGTCGCGCATGCCCCGCGCGGGTGTCGTGGAGACGGATCCCATCAGCGCGTCGGTGGCGCCGGCGCGGTCGCACCGGTCTCGGCCATGTAGTCGAGGCGGTAGGCGACGTAGTTGTCGGCATACCAGCGGATCTCGGCCACCTCGGCGTCGGTCAGCGGGCGCTTGACCGTCGCCGGACGGCCCATCACCAGCGAGCGC
>JBFWNV010000058.1:0-4580 GCA_050250875.1 Vicinamibacterales bacterium | reverse complement strand
CCTGCAGTACCACGACGTCAACACCGATCGCGGCCTGTTCTACAAGATGCAGGACCGCGGGCTGGTGGAGCGCATCTGCAACGACGCCGACATCGAGACCGCCGTGGACCAGCCCCCGCAGACCACTCGGGCCAAGCTCCGCGGCGACTTCATCCGCAAGGCGAAGGAGCGCAAGCGCGACTACACGGTGGACTGGGTGCATCTGAAACTGAACGACCAGGCGCAGCGCACCGTGCTGTGCAAGGACCCGTTCCGCTTCGAGGACGAGCGGGTGGACAAGCTCATCGCCTCCCTTTGAGGCCCATGGTCTGCGAGCACCGGCGATGAGCGCGGCCAAGGTCGAACGGCTGCTGAACCTGTCTGCGGCGTTGCTCGCCGCCGAACGCCCGCTGACCGCGGCGGAGATCCGGCAACGTGTCCCCGGCTATCCCGAGGAGCTCGCGTCGTTCCGGCGTTCCTTCGAGCGCGACAAGGACGACCTGCGTCAGATGGGCATCCCGTTGCGCCTGGAGCAGGTGCTCCACGACGGTGCCCACACCGACGGGTATCGCATCCCGCCCGAGGAGTACGCGCTGCGCGACCCCGGTCTCGAGGCCGACGAGCTGGCGGCGCTGCACTTCGCCGTGCACGCCGTGCGCCTGGAAGGGGTGTCATCGGCCGATGCGCTGCAGACGCTGGCCGGTGAGCGGTTCGCCGCCATGGACCAGCTGCGCTCGGCCGGCCCCACCGCCGGCGGGGGCCCCGCCGAGGATGCACCGCTCGCCCGGGTGCCGGTCGATCAGCGGCTGATGGCCATCTTCGGGGCGCTGGTGGACCACCATCCGGTGGCGTTCCGCTACAACGACACCGATCGGGTGGTGGAACCGCACCGGCTCGACTACCAGCGCGGCCGTTGGTACCTGTCCGGCCACGACCGTCAGCGGGGCGAAGCCCGCTCGTTCCGGGTGGAGCGCATGGGTGGCGAGCTGTCGGTGCTGCGGGGCGAGACGTTCGTGCCGCCGGCCCAGCCCCATCCCGGCGTGGTGCTGCGTTCGTGGCAGCTCGGTACCGGCGAGCCGGTGTGGGCCGAGGTGGCGGTCGACGCCGACCAGGCGGTGTCGGCCCGCCGCCATCTCGGTGACGACGCCGTGATCGGCACCGACGGCGACGGTCGTGTCCGCTTCCGGGTGCCGGTGCGCAACCTCGAGGCGTTCCGCGGGTTCGTGCTCACGTTCCTCGACCACGCCGAGGTGATCGCGCCGCCGGAGGTGCGGGCCGACGTGGTGGCCTGGCTGCAGCGGCTGGCGGCGCCATGAGCAACGGGAACGATGACCGCTCGGGGGCCACGGCGCCGCGCCGCGCCCGCATCACCGCCGGGGACCGGGTGCGGCGGCTGCTGGCCATCGTGCCGTGGATCGCCGCGAGGGAGGGGCCGACCATCGCCGACATCTGCACCCGCTTCGGCCTGACCCGCAGCGAGCTGCTGGCCGATCTCGACGTGGTGTTCATGGTGGGCCTCTATCCGTTCACCCCCGACGAGCTGATCGATGTGATCATCGAGGACGATCGGGTGTTCATCCGGCTGGCCGACTACTTCGCCCGTCCCCTGCGCCTGACGCCCGATCAGGCCCTGGCGCTGGTGGCGGCCGGGGCCAGCCTCGCCCCTTGGGGCGACAGCGACCCCGACAGCCCGCTGGCGCGGGGGCTGGCCAAGGTGGCCGCGGTGCTCGGCATCGACCAGGAGTCGGCGCTCGACGTGCGGCTGGGGGAGGCGCAGCCCGAGCTGCTGGCGTTGCTGCGCGACGCCGCCGCCGAGCACCGCCGGGTGGCGCTGCGCTACTACAGCTACGGCCGGGATGCCCAGACCAGCCGCCTGGTCGACCCCCGCCGCGTGTACGCCGACGGCGGCCAGTGGTACCTCGACGCCTACTGCCACACCGCGCAGGACGAGCGCCTGTTCCGCCTCGATCGCATCGAGTGGGCCGAGCCGACCGGCGAGGGTTTCGAGCCCCGCGCCGCGGCGACCCCGGCGGAGGGCGTGTTCCACCCCGGCGCCGACGACCCCCGGGTCGTGTTGCGGCTCGAGCCGGCGGCGGCGTGGCTGGTGGAGCACTACCCGACCGAGGCCGTCCGCCCCCTGGAGGACGGACGGCTCGAGGTCACGCTGGCGGTCAGCGCCGTGGCCTGGCTCGAGCGGCTGCTGGTGCGGTTGGGCCCCGATGCGACCGTCTTGAGGGCCGATCCGCCGCTCGGTGTCGACGTGGGCCGGCGGGCGGCGGCAAGGATCCTGGCGCGCTACGGCGACGCGTGACCCAGCTGTGCTGAGCGCCGCCGGCCGGGGCGGTTGCGACGGTCGACCCACGGCGGTGGCCGGCGGGTGAGCGATAGCCTCCTCAGCGTGAACCCGCCGCTGCCGCTCGCCGCGCCCGTCCTCGACGGGGTCTCGCCGGCAGCAGGGGCAACGGATGCGCCGCCGGCGAGGCCGGTGTCATCGTCGGAGCCGGCGTCATCGTCGGGGGCAGCCCCACACGGATCGGCGCCGGCATCGGAGGAGCCGCGGAGCGGCCCGAGGTGGCAGCTGCTGCCGCCGCTCGCCCGTCCGACCGCGCAGCTGCCGGCGATAGGCCGGCCGCCCCGACCGATCGATGGAGGGGGCCGGGGCACGGCTCGATCCCTCGGCGGTCCCGTCGCCGCACCGGCGACGATCGAGGCACCGGCGGTCGAGCCGCCGACCGTGCCGGCCGGCGTCGCCGGGCAACGACACCAGGACCAGGACCGGGACGAGGGCTCGCCCCGGGACGGGCACCCGGCGCGACCCGGGGGCCCGGACCGTTCACCGGCCGGCGGGCCGCAGCGCGGCGCCGCGGTGCCGGAGGAGGTGCCTGCCGTTCCGGGGCCGGTGCTGGAGCTGGTCGCCCCGCTCCAACCGGCCGCGGCGCCCGCCGGCACCGGCGCGGTAGCGACCGTCCTGGCGGCGGTGCCGGGCGCCTTGACGGTTCCGGGCGACCGGCACGCCGGCGAGGACGCACCGGCCGGGACCGGGGCCACGGGCGTCGAGGCCACGGCTGCGCCGCCGGAGCCGGCTGCGCCGCCGGCGGGCACCGACGAGCCCGACGACGAAGCCCCGCGGCCGTGGACACAGTTCACGTTGGAGTGGATCGGCATCGTGGCCGGGGCCCTGCTCGTGGCGCTCGTCATCAAGCTCGTGCTGCTGCAGGCGTTCGTCATCCCGTCGCCGTCGATGGAGCCGACGCTCGACATCAGCGACCGGGTGCTCGTGCTCAAGCCCGCCTACCGCCTGCACGGCATCGACCGCGGCGACGTGATCGTGTTCGATCGACCCGAGGAGCTGCGGGTCAACGGCGAGACGTCCGACCTGATCAAGCGGGTGATCGGACTGCCGGGCGAGACCGTCGATGCGGTCGGCGGGCAGGTGCGCGTCAACGGGGTGCCCCTCGAGGAGCCGTGGCTGCCGGACGGTGTGCTGACCAACGACTTCGGGCCGGTGGCGGTCCCCGAGGGCACCGTGTGGGTGATGGGCGACAACCGGGGCCAGTCGAGCGACAGCCGGCGCTTCGGGGTGCTCGACCAGGACCACATCGTCGGCGAGGCCATCGTCCGCTGGTGGCCGCTCTCCCGCTTCGGCGGGCTCTGAGCCGACCCGCGACCCGCGCCGCGCCCCGGCGCCACCGGGCTCAGAGGCGGGCGAGCGCGTCGGTCATGCGGTCGACGTAGTCGGAGAACACGCCGTCGATCCCGGCGTCGAGCAGCTCGTCGAGGATGCGCGGCAGCTGCGCGTCCCACCCCAGCGCCAGGCGATCGAACCGGTGGAAGAGCGCGATGAGCCCACCCGACCAGTCGGTGTGGTGCAGGTTGACCGCATCCACGCCGAGCGTGCGCTGGCGGGCCGCCCGGCGCTCCGGCCCCTCGGCGATGCGCTTGAGCCGGGTCGAGTCGACGAGCTTGGCCGCTGCCGACAGCTCCCGCCACGAGGCCACCACCTCGATGTCGGGGTGGCACAACCACAGCCGCTCCTCGGCGCCCGCCGACCGGGCGACCGCCACCACCTCGGCCGCGGCGGCGGCGTCCTTCACATCGAGGGAGAGCTCGTAGTCCGCGCCGACGGCCTCGTACAGCTCGGCCAGCGTGGGGATGTGGGCCGGGAGCTGCGCTCGGGTGACCGCCGAGATCGGCCGGCGCCGCAGCCGGGAGCCGACCACGCCGTCGTGATCGAGCACCGCCACGCCGTCGGCGGTCAACCACACGTCGCTCTCCAGACCGGTCGCACCGAGCCGCCTGGCCAGCACGAACGCCTCGATGGTGTTCTCCGGGGCGTGCGCCCGCGCCCCGCGGTGGGCGAAGCCGATGGGCGGGCGGCGCAGCGAGGGCAGGCGGGGCATCGCCGTCCATCCTGCCGCTCCCGGCCGGCGGCGGTACAGCGGGCGGCACCACCGCCGCGAGACGGCCGTCACGCCGGCGACGGATCGGCGGGCTGAGCAGGGCGGACGCGCCGCTTCGCCGCCGAGCGATCCGCGGGCTTCTCCCCACGTCGATGAGCGCCCATTCCCATCGATGTGGCTCAAGGCCCCTGGCCCGCCCGG
>JBFWNV010000057.1:0-5036 GCA_050250875.1 Vicinamibacterales bacterium | reverse complement strand
CGGGCGACGGCCGGCCGCCTGAGGCCTTCTTCCGCACGACGAGCGAGGCGAATGCCGAGAGAGTGGTGCGGAAGAAAGGACTCGAACCTTCACCCGGTTGCCCGGACTAGCTCCTGAGGCTAGCGCGTCTGCCAATTCCGCCACTTCCGCACAGAAGGGTCGAACTCGTGGGCAGGACCTCTATTTGTAGCGCAGATCGGCGCCTTCTGTCCACACGGCGGACCGTCACCGACGGGCCGTCACGCCGTACTTCGCCAGGATTTCCCGCACGCGGTCCACCGGGATGGCCTGGGCCGTGCCGACCGCGCTCGTCACCGTCGTCGCCTTCAACAGTGAGTTGTAGACGGCCTCTTCAGTGGCTTCCAGCGCCGCCTGGAACAGCGGCGACACGCCGTCGGTCGGCAGCACCGTGCGCGGTCGCGGTGAGGCGTCGCCGAAGGCAACCCGAAGCGTCGGGTGGGTGCTGAAGGCGATCGCGAAGTCGCCGCTGCCGTTCGAGTACGACGAGCCGGTGCGGGCCAGGCCGTAGACGGCGCGCGCCGCCAGACGGGTCAGATCCCGGGCGTCGAGCGGAGCGTCGGTGGCGACGACGATCATGCAGGAGCCGTCGTCCACGCCGCGCGGCGCCGCCGGCGCGTAGGCGTAGCGGCCGAGCTCACGCCCCACCGGCGCCCCGCCCATCGTCAGCACGCCGCCGAAGTTGCTCTGCACCAGCACGCCGACGGTGAAGCCGCCGAGCCGCTCCGGCAGCCGGCGCGACGAGGTGCCGATGCCGCCCTTCCAGCCGAAGGCCTGGGTGCCGGTGCCAGCGCCCACGCTGCCCTCGACTACGGCCCCGCCGCGCGCGGCGCGGATCGCTTCCACGACGTGCGCCGGCCGCACCTGCAGGCCGCGGATGTCGTGCAGCCCGCCGTCGTTGGTCTCGCCGACCAGCGCGTTGACCGAGCGGACGTTGGCGTTACCGGCCTGCGCCAGCGTCCACTGCACGACGCCCTCCACCGCCGCGCCGACGCTGAGCGTGCTGGTGAGGACGATCGGCGTTTCGATCGTGCCGAGCTCCTGCACCTGAGTCGAGCCGGCGAGCTTGCCGAAGGCGTTGCCGACGAAGACGGCCCCGGGCACCTTGTCCTGGAAGAGGTTGCCGCCGTGCGGGAGGATCGCGGTGACCCCGGTGCGGATGCGGTCACCCTGGGTGAGCGTCACCTGCCCGACCGCGACGCCGCTCACGTCGGTGATGGCGTTCAGCGCGCCGGGATCGAACACGCCCGGCGTCAATCCCAGGTCGCGCGCCCGCGGCCGCTCGCCCGGCTGCGCCGTCACGATCGCGCTCATCAGTCCCGCCGTCACGGCCGCCAGCACCGCTCCACGCATGGCATCAGCCTCCGCCGGCATTGTAAGCATCAGGGCGCGATCGCGGCGACGCCGGCCGGACGTCTCGGATCCGCGTGATACGATCGCGGACTCCGATGCGTCATATCCCGCTGGCCGCGGTCGAAGACGCGGCCAAGGCGGTGTACGCCGCCGCCGTGCGCACGCCGCTGGTGCGCCTCGACCTGCCGTTCGGCGACGGCCCACCGCACCCCGAGGTCTACCTCAAGCTCGAGTGCCTGCAGCCGATCGGGTCGTTCAAGCTTCGCGGCGCCTTCAACGCGGTGCGCCAGCTGACACCGGCCGCCCTCGCCGACGGGGTATGGACGGTGAGTGCCGGCAATGCCGCGCAGGGCGTCGCCTTTGCCGCCAGGCTCGTCGGCGCTCCCTGCTCGGTGATGGTGATGGACACCGCGCCCGACACCAAGATCCGGGCGATCGAGCGGCTCGGCGCGACGATCGTGCGCGCCACCTACGACGAGTGCTGGCGCACGGTGGAGTCGCACGGATCCGATCGCATGCGCGGCCACTTCGTCCACCCCTTCGACGACGACGCGTTCATCGCCGGCAACGCCACCACGGCGCTGGAGATCCTCGAGGACCTGCCGGATGTCGACGCCGTGGTCGCCGCCATCGGCGGTGGCGGCCTGCTGGCCGGCATCGCCGCGGTGATGGCGCCGTGCCGGCCCGACGTGCGGCTCTACGCCGCCGAGCCGGAAACGGCGTCGCCGCTGGCGGTGTCGCTCGCCGCCGGCTCGCCGCAGCGGTTCGCCGCCTGGCAGGCCTCGTTCGTCGACGGCGCCGGCGGGAAATCGGTGCTGCCGTCGATGTGGCCGCTGCTGCAGCCGCACCTCGCCGCATCGATCGTCGTCACGCTCGGCGACGCCGCCGCGGCCATGAAGCACGTGGCCGAGCGCCTCCACGTCGTCATCGAGGGCGCCGCGGCGTGCGCGGTGGCGGCGGCCCTATCGGGCCGCATGGGCACCGGCAGGATCGTCGCCCTGGTCTCGGGCGGCAACATCGATCTCCCCCGTTTCGCCGCCCTCGTCGGCGCCTGCCCGTAACAGCGGCGTGTCCACCCTGAAGGTCCATCGCCGTGGGTCCGAAACCAGAAGTGTCGGATTCCAGGCACGCCCCGGTCCCCAGCCCCCAGTCCCCAGCCTCTAGAGATCCATGGAACGCTTCGCCACTCCCTTTCCCAACCGCCTCCACCGCCTCGGCGAACTCGCCACCGACGTCTGCTGGAGCTGGCAGCCCGACGCCCGCGCGCTCTTCCGCCGGCTCGACCTCGCCGCGTGGCGCACGACCGCGCACAACCCGGTGCGGATGCTCCGCACGATCGGCGCCGAGGTGCTGCAGCGCGCCGCCGACGACCCCGAGTGCCAGCGGCTCTACGACGCCGCCATCGCCGCCCTCGACGCCGCCCGGCACCCGGCCACGTCGTGGTGGACGGCGCAGGGCCACGCCGACGGGAAGGGCGTCATCGCCTACTTCTCGGCCGAGTTCGCCATGCACCAGTCGCTGCCGATCTACGCCGGCGGCCTCGGCGTGCTGGCCGGTGACCACTGCAAGGAGGCCAGCGACCTCGGCGTGCCGCTGGTCGGCGTCGGCTTCATGTACCCCCAGGGCTACTTCCACCAGCGGGTCACCAACGACGGCTGGCAGCAGGAGCACTACGAGCGCATCAACTGGGCCGACGCGCCGATCGAGACGGCGATCACCCCCGACGGCAAACCGTGCATCACCGCCGTGCCGCTCGGCGACCGCACGGTGCTGGCCGCGGTGTGGCGGGTGCGGGTCGGCCATGTCCGCCTCTACCTGCTCGACACCGATCTCGAGGAGAACGCGCCGTGGGACCGCGAGCTGTCGGCGCGGCTCTACGGCGGCGACCGCGAGACCCGCCTCCAGCAGGAGGTGATCCTCGGCATCGGCGGCGTCCGCGTGCTGCGGGCGATGGGCATCGAGCCGGCGGTGTGGCACCTCAATGAGGGCCACGCCGCCTTCGTGGTGATGCAGCGCATCCGCGAACACCTCGAGCACGGCAAGTCGTTCGACGAAGCACTGGCGCTGGTCCGCCAGACCACGGTGTTCACCACCCACACGCCGGTGCCGGCCGGGCACGACGCCTTCCCGTTCCACATGGTCGAGAAGCATCTCGCCGGCTGCTGGGGCGAGTTGGGCCAGCACCGCGCCCGCTTTCTCGCCCTCGGCGACTACGACAACGGCCACGGCCCGCAGTTCAACATGACGGCGCTGGCGCTGCGCACCGCCGAAGGCATCAACGCCGTCAGCCAGCTGCACGGGCACGTCACGCGCGAGATGTGGCAGCCGATGTGGCCCGACCGGCCGGTCGACGGCGTGCCGGTGCAGGCCATCACCAACGGCGTGCACGTGCCGACGTGGGTGGCCCGCGACATCCGCCTGCTGCTCGACGAACACCTCGGCGCCGACTGGCTGGCCCGCGTCGACGACCCGGCGCTCTGGGCGCGATTCGACGCCATCAGCGACGCCGACCTGTGGAAGGTGCGGCTGTCGCTCCGCGCGGCGCTGTTCGCCTGGATTCGCGCCCGTGCCCGCCAGCGCTGGACGGTGGAGCGGGTCGCCCCGGCGCGGGTCGTCGCCCACGGGACGCTGCTCGACCCCAACGCGCTGACCATCGGCTTCGCGCGGCGTTTCGCCTCCTACAAGCGCCCGGAGCTGCTGTTCCACGACGCCGAGCGCCTCGCCGCCATCCTCAACGCCGCCGGCAAATCGGTGCAGGTCGTCTTCGCCGGCAAGGCCCATCCCGCCGACGATCCCGCCAAGCACCACCTGCAGAGCGTGTTCCGCCGCGCGCTGGATCCGCAGTTCGCCGGCCGCGTCGCCTTCATCGACGACTACGACCTGCACGTCGCGCACCTGCTGGTCCAGGGCTGCGACGTCTGGCTCAACAACCCGCGCAAGCCGCTCGAGGCCAGCGGCACCAGCGGCATGAAGGCGGCGCTCAACGGCGTGCCGCACCTCAGCATCGGCGACGGCTGGTGGGCCGAAGGCTATACCGGTGACAACGGCTGGCTCATCGACGGCCACGCCGATCCGCACGATCACGACGCCGCCGACGCCGCCGACGCCGCCGCCCTGTACACGCTGCTGGAGCGCGACGTCGTGCCGGCGTTCTACGACCGCGACGTCGACGGCGTGCCTCGGCGCTGGATGCGGGTGGTCCGCGAAGCCATGCGCACCACCATGCCGCGCTTCTCGGCCAAGCGGATGCTCAAGGAATACGTCCAGCGCCTCTACGCCCCGGCGATCGCCCGGCGCTGACCGGTTGCGGGCCCGGCCGATCGGACGGGCCCGGCCCCCGGCGATCGGCGTACAATGGGCGGATGTCCCGAAAGAGCACGTCCAACAAGGTGCACTGTGCCCTGTGCGGCGCCAAGGAGGTCTCCGAGCCCAAGGGCGAGGAGCGCTACTGCGGCGACTGCTGGGACAAGAAGATCGCGGTCGAGGAAATCGTCGCCCGCGAGTTCGTTCTCAAGCGCTACATCCGCGCCCACAGCGCGGAGAAGTACCTGATCTACCATTCGACCCAGAAGCCGCCGTGCGGGCAGCTCATCGTCGTCGACGACGGCTACGACCTGTTCCTGACGATGACGCTCTACCCCAACTTCGCCTGGGACGACGCCGCC
>JBFWNV010000056.1:0-5048 GCA_050250875.1 Vicinamibacterales bacterium | reverse complement strand
ACTGGTCGTCGACACGCGCAACGCCATCGGCCCGACCGACGCGCCGCACGTCTTCCGCCTCGGCGCGCCGCGCCGGCCGGTGGAGCCGGCCCCCACGGCGGAGGCCGCCTAGCGGGCCATGCAGGCGCTCTTCTGGATCTCGGCGGCCTTCCTCGCCTACGTCTACGTGGGGTATCCAGCCCTGCTGGGCGTGTGGGCGTGGGTGCACGGCCGGCTACAGCCCGCCTCCACGCGTGGCTTCCGCCTTCAGGCGGAAGACTTCCGGCTCAAGCCGGAAGCCACACCGGTCTCCGTCATCATCGCGGCGCGCAACGAGGCGGCGCGGCTGCCGGCGCGCATCCAGAACCTGCTCGAGTCCGACTATCCCGCCGACCGGCTCGAGATCGTCGTCGCCTCCGACGGATCCACCGACGCCACGCGCGAGGCGCTCGCCCCCTGCCGCCATCGCGTCGCGCTCGTGGAACTCCCACCGTCCGGCAAGGCGGTCGCACTCAACGCCGCGGTCGCGCGCGCTCGCCATCCGATCCTCGTGTTTGCCGACGCGCGCCAGCGCTTCGCGCCCGATGCCATCGCCCGACTCGTCGAACACTTCTCCAACCCCGGGATTGGCGCGGTGTCCGGCGAGCTGCAGATCGATCGGGCGGGGTCGACCATCGGCGACGGCGTCGGCGCCTACTGGACGTACGAAACCTGGCTGCGGCGCCGCGAGGCGCTCGTCGGCTCCACGCTCGGCGTCACCGGCGCCATCTACGCCATGCGGCGCGACCTCTGGACCCCGCTCCCCGCCGACACGCTGCTCGACGATGTGCTGGCGCCGATGCGGGTCGTGCTCGGAGGGCGCCGGGTGATTGTCGACCACCGCGCCCGGGCGTTCGACGAGGCGGCGGCCGACGCCCCGGCGGAGCTGCGGCGCAAGGTGCGGACGCTGGCCGGCAACTTCCAGTTGATGGCCCAGGAGCCACGCCTGCTGGTGCCGCTCGTCAATCCGGTGTGGCTCCAGTTCATGTCGCACAAGGTGGGGCGGCTCTTCGCGCCGTACGCGCTGGTCGCGTTGCTGGTCGCGAGCGCCGCGTTGGCACTGGAGTCCGCCTTCTATGCCGCCGCGCTCGGCGGGCAGCTCGTCTTCTACGCGCTCGCGCTCTACGGGGCGCGGCTCGATCGCCGGGAGCGCCTCGTTCCGGCGCGCGGCGAGGTCTACCGTGAGGCTGCTTGATCGCGCGGCCCGCGTGGCCCTGGCCTTCGTCGTCATGAACTACGCCGCTGTGGCCGGCCTGGTCAGCGCCGTGCGCGGCCGGAGAGTGTGGAAATGAGAAGCGAACGCCTGACGTTCGGTCACGGCAGCCTGGCCCCGGTGCCGTCGCGCACTACCGCCGCTGCCGCCGCCCTGGCCCACGAAGCGCAGCCGGTGCGGCTGCTCCGGCTGGAAACATGGGACTGGGGATGGGGCGGCCTGCTGATGTTCTCGGTCCTGCTGTTCTTCCGCCCGCAGGACCAGATCACGGCGCTGCTCGGCGAGCTGCACCTGTCGGACATCTCCGCCATCATCGGGCTCGCCGGCATGGTGATCGTCAACCTCGGGCGGCGCGAGCCGCTGTTCCGGATGACGCCAGAGGTCGGCGCCGTCTTCTTCCTCGGCTCCGTCATCCTGATCACCGCGCCGTTCTCGATCTGGCCCGGCGGCGCCGTCGGCGTGTTCACCGACATGTACATGCAGGTCATGCTGATTTTCCTGCTGATGGTGAACACGGTCACCTCGCCGAAGCGGATCGATCGCATCTGCTGGGTCATCGTCGTCGCCTTTGGCTACATCGCCACGAAGGTCGTCTTCGACTACCTGCGCGGCGTCAACCTGGTCGAGGGCAACCGCGCGGCCGGGCCGGCCGGCGGCTTCTTCGAGAACCCGAACGACCTGGCGCTGAACCTCGCCGCCTTCCTGCCGCTGGCGCTGATGTACATGCGCCGCCCCGGCTCGAGCATCCGGCGCCTGCTGGCGGCTGGCGTGGCCGTGATGATGTTCCTGGCCCTCGTGTTCACGAAGTCGCGCGGCGGCTTCATTGCCGCGCTGGCGATGATCCCGGCCTACCTGCTGGTCGCGCGGCTGCTCAAGCCGGGCATGTTGATCGCGCTCGTCTTCGCCGGCCTGATCACGGTGCCGATGATTCCCGGCACCTTCTGGGACCGCATGGCGAGCATCACCGACGCCGAGCGCGACACGACCGGCTCGCGCCAGGAGCGCATCGAGCTGATGAAGCAGGCCTGGCGCGTGTTCCTGGCGTATCCGTTCACCGGCGTCGGCGCCGGGCAGTTCCAGAACTACCAGGAGCCGGGGCAGGTCCAGCACTGGCGCGTCACGCACAACACGCCGCTGCAGTTCGCCGCCGAGCTCGGCGTGCTCGGGGTCATCGGCATGTTCTTCCTGTTCTTCCGCGGGCTGGCCGCGGCGCGCCGGGTCCAGAAGACCCTGCGCGGCGCGCTGCGGGCCACGACCGGGGGCGGGCGACGCGCGCCGCCCGACCCGGAGGACGGCCTGGAACCGGCAGAACGCCAGATGCTGAACGAGCACGCGGCCGCCCTCATCGCCTGCATGGTCGCCTGGTTCGTGGCCGCGCAGTTCGCGTCGGTCGGCTACAACTGGACGCTCTATTACCTGCTCGGGCTGTGCGTCACGACGCGCGACGTGGTGCGGGCGCGCGCCAGGGCCTACGCGCGGGCCAGGACGATTGGCGGCCAGGAGATCGTCGCCGCGTGACGTTCGTCAACAGCCTCCGCCGCCTCGACGCCACGATCACCCGCCGCTCCGGCGCGCGGCAGGTCCTCGTCGACAGTCGCACGCCGCTCAACTACGAGATGGTGGCGCCGGTGGTGCGCGCCATGGCGGCCGACGCCCGCGTCCGCTTCGCGTTCACGGCCAGCGAGGAGCCGGCCCGCCTTGGCGCCATCTACCGGCACGCGCCCGCTGACACGCGGCGGATCCACCCGTCGCGCGCGGCGCTGTGCCGCTGGGACGCCTACCTCACATCGGACTTCATGTGGGCGACGCTGCCGCGCGGCACGGCGCGCATCCAGATGTTCCACGGCGTGGCCGGCAAGTACGGGTTCGATGCGCCGACGACGTCGATGCGGAGCTGGGATCGGCTCTTCTTCGTCAACGAACGGCGGCTGCGGAACTTCGTGGCGGCCGGCGCCATCGATGCCGGCAGCGACGCGCTGCGGCTGATCGGCATGCCGAAGGTCGATTGCCTCGTGGACGGGTCGCTGCGGCGGGAGACGGTGCGGCGCGAGTTCGGGCTCGACCCGTCGCGGCCGACGGTGCTCTACGCCCCAACCTGGTCGCCTGCCTCGTCGCTCAACCTGCTCGGCGAGGCGCTGATTGCGCGGCTGCGCCGGCTGCCGGTCAACCTGATCGTCAAGCTCCACGACCGCTCGCTCGATCCGCGGCCGCAGTACTCCGGCGGGATCGACTGGGCCGCGCGCGTCGGGTCCAACCTCGCCAAGGCACCCAACATCGCCCCCTTGCTCGTCGCCGCTGACGTGATGATCAGCGACCACAGTTCGGCCGCCTTCGAGTTCCTGATCCTCGATCGGCCGCTGGTGCGAATCGAGGTGCCGGCGCTGCTGCAGCAGGCCAACGTGCACCCGGACTACGCGGCGCTGCTTGCCAGCGCCGCCGACAACACGCGCGACGTCGACGCAACGGTCGCGGCGGTCGAGCGCGCCCTGGCCTCGCCTGGGGCCGGGTCGGCAGCGCGGCGCCGCGTCGCGGCCGACCTGTTCCACCGTCCCGGCTCCGCGACCGCCCGCTGCGCCGCGGCGCTCTACGAGGTGCTCGAGCTCGAGCCGCATCCCTCGTTTGCCGCCCATGGCACGGGAGCCGCCGCGTGCGTGCTGTCCACCTAGCCACGCGCCTCGTCAAGCAGGCCGACCATCGGATTGCGCGCCTGTTCGGCAAGGCCCGGGTACTCATCGACGTCCGGACGCCGATGAACCTCGCGGTCCTGGGACCTGTGTGGACCTCGCTGGCGCGCGATCCGCGCGTCCGACTGACCTTCACCGCGCACGAGGCCGATGCCGTGGCCGAAGCCCTGGGCCCTGAACACCGCCGCCAGCTGGTGGCGCCGGCGCGCGCCAGGTGGCGCCGCTTCGACCTGGCCGTCACCGCCGACTTCTGGAGCAACACGCCGGCACGCCGGTGCCGGCGCCGCATCAACTTCTTCCACGGCGTCGCCGGCAAATACGACCTGGACCGGCCCGATCGCCTGGCCGCCGCCGATCTCGGCCGCTTCGACCGGCTGGCGTTCGTCAACGACGAGCGCCGCCAGCGTTACGTGCAGGCTGGAGTCGTGGCACCGGAGCGGGCCCTGCTCGTCGGTTTCCCGAAACTCGACGACCTCGTCAACGGGCGATGGGTCCCGGCCGACGTCCGCCGCGAGCTTGGCCTCGACCCGTCGCTCGGCACGGTCCTCTACGCGCCGACCTTCTCCACCGCGAATTCGCTCCAGGCGCACGGTGAGGGGCTGATCGCCGCGCTGCTTGCCGCCGGCCGTAACGTCATCGTCAAGCTGCACGACCGCACCCTGGTGCCGAGCACGCAGTACACCGGCGGCGTCGACTGGCCGGCGCGGCTGGCGGCGTTCGCCGCGAATCCGCGGTTCGCGCTGGCCCGCGGCGCGGACGCCAGCCCCTATCTCTCGGCGGCCGATGTGCTCGTGACGGATCACAGCACCGTCGGCTTCGAGTTCGCGCTGCTGGACCGCCCGATTGTCGCGGTGGACGCGCCCGCACTCCGCCAGGCGGCGCGGATCGACCAGGGCAAGTGGGACCTGCTCCGGTCGATGGCGACGGTGGTCGACAGCACGGCGTCCTTGACGGCGTCCCTGACGACGGCCGTCGAGCGCGCCTTCGCCGAGCCGGAGCGGGGGCGCGATGCCCGCGCCCGCGCGCGCGACCTGTTCGCCTATCCCGGCGCCGCCACCGAGCGGGCGCTGGCTGCCGTTTACGAACTGCTCGACCTCGAGCCGCTTCCCGCTTATGAAGTACTCCGTCGTCAT
>JBFWNV010000055.1:0-5126 GCA_050250875.1 Vicinamibacterales bacterium | reverse complement strand
CCGCGATGACGACGACGACGGGCTGGATCCTGCCCAGGTCGCCGTGGACCGCCTCGGCCGGGAGGACGAACTAGGCCGGTGAACCGGTGCTCGACAACGTCGCGGCGATCTTGCGGGCGACGATGCCCGACTTGCCCATGCCGGTGAGGATGAGGCGGCCGCGGCAGTCGCGCACGACGGCAACCGCGGCGCTGAAGTTGCCGTCGAGCCGGTCGGCCAGCGCCAGCACCGCCGCCGCCTCGGTCTCGAGGACGGTCCGGGCGAGGGAGAGGTCAGCCATCGCCGCGGGCAATCCTATCAATCGCCGTCAGCCGGGTGAGCAGGGGCTCGACCAGATCGAGCCGTAGCGCGTTGGCGGCATCGCTCCTGGCCCGCGCCGGCTCCTCGTGGACCTCCATGAAGACCCCGTCCACGCCGGCCCCGACCCCTGCGCGGGCGAGCGGCGCGATGTATTCGGCCAGACCGGTGGTCACGCCGTCGCCGGCGCCCGGCAACTGCAGGCTGTGGGTGACGTCGAAGACGACCGGCCACCCCAGCGCGCGCATCATCGGCAGGCCGCGCATGTCGACCACCAGGTTGTGGTACCCGAACGAGGAGCCCCGCTCGGTCAGCAGGACGCCGGTGGCGCCGCCCTCGGTCAGCTTGGCGATGACGTGGCGCATGTCGGGCGGGGCCATGAACTGCGCCTTCTTGACGTTGACCGTGCGCCCGGTGCGGGCCGCCGCCAGCAGCAAATCGGTCTGACGGGACAGGAAGGCGGGGATCTGCAGCACGTCGGCCACCTCGGCGGCGGGCGCCGCCTGGTCCGGCTCGTGGATGTCGGTGAGGATCGGCAGCCCCGTGCGGCTCTTGACCGCGGCGAGGGCGCGCAGGCCTTCGCTGAGGCCTGGACCGCGGAACGAGCGCACCGAGGTCCGGTTGGCTTTGTCGAACGAGGCCTTGAAGACCAGCGGCACGCCGGCTCGCCGGGCGATGGCGGCGAGGGCGAGGGCCACATCGAGGACGTGCCCAGGGCTCTCGATCACGCACGGGCCGAGGATGAAGGCCAACGGATGGCCCGTCCCGAAGATGACGGACCCCGCCGGCACGGGCCGGACCGACATCGGCGCCTAGGCGACCGCGCCGGCTTCCGAGACCTGCCCCAGCGTGCCCTGCTTCTGCTGATAGGCGGCGCCGACGAAGCTGGCGAACAGCGGGTGGGGGCGAAGCGGCCGCGACAGGAACTCGGGGTGGAATTGCACGCCGATGAACCAGGGGTGCGCCGGCAGCTCGACGATCTCGACGAACTTGCCGTCGGGCGAGCGGCCCGAGATGAGCATGCCGCGCTCCTTGAGCGCCGGCTCGTAGAGGCAGTTGAACTCGAAGCGGTGCCGGTGCCGCTCCCAGACCACCTCGGTGCCGTAGATGCGCCGGGCCAGCGATCCTGGCGCCAGCTCGCAGGCGTAGCGGCCGAGCCGCATCGTGCCGCCCAGATCGTCGACGCCGAGCAGATCGCGCAGCTTGTAGATCACTTTGTGCGGCGCCGCCTCGTCGAACTCGGTCGAGTCGGCGCCCTCCAGTCCGCACACGTTACGGGCGAACTCGACGGTCGCCCACTGCATGCCGTAGCAGATCCCGAAGTAAGGGACGCGGCGCTGGCGGGCGAACTCGGCGGCCCGCATCATCCCGCGGGTGCCGCGGTTGCCGAATCCGCCCGGCACCAGAATGGCGTGGGCGCCGTCGAGCAGCCGCGTGCCGCCGTCGTGCTCGAGCGCCTCGGCCTCGACCCACTGGATGTTCACCTTCAACCGGTGGGCGAAGCCGCCGTGATAGAGCGCCTCGTTGAGGCTCTTGTAGGAGTCCTCGTAGCCGGTGTACTTGCCCACGACATGAATGGTGATCTCGTCGTCGGGGTGCTTGATGTTGTGGACCAGCGTCTCCCAGGCGCCCATGTCGCCGGTCGACGCCGGCAGCCCGAGCCGCTGCAGGACGACGCGATCGGCGCCCTCGGCGCGCAGCTCGAGCGGCACTTCGTAGATGGTGGCGACGTCGCGGGCGGTGATCACCGCCTCTTCGTCGACGTCGCAGAACAGGGCGATCTTCTGCTTGATGTCGCGATCGAGGGCGCGGTCGGTACGGCACAGCAGCAGATCGGGCTGGATGCCGATCGAGCGCAGGTCGCGCACGCTGTGCTGGGTCGGCTTCGTCTTCAGCTCGCCGGCCGAGCCGATGAACGGCACCAGGGTCAGGTGGATGTAGAGCGTGTGCTCTTTTCCGACGTCCTGGCGGAACTGGCGGATGGCTTCCAGGAACGGCAGGCTTTCGATGTCGCCGACCGTGCCGCCGATCTCGACCAGCACGACGTCGACGTCGCGGGCGACGGCGCGGATGCAGTCCTTGATCTCGTTGGTGATGTGCGGGATGACCTGCACGGTTCGGCCGAGATAGTCGCCGCGCCGCTCCTTCTGGATGACCGACATGTAGATCTTGCCGGTGGTCCAGTTGCTGTTGCGGGTGGTGGTGGTGTCGGTGAAGCGCTCGTAGTGCCCGAGATCGAGGTCGGTCTCGGCGCCGTCGTCGGTGACGAACACCTCGCCGTGCTGGTAGGGGCTCATCGTGCCCGGGTCGACGTTGATGTAGGGGTCGAACTTGAGCAGCGCCACGGTGTGGCCGTGACCCTCGAGCAGCGCGCCGATCGAGGCGGCGGCCAGGCCCTTGCCGAGCGAGGAGACGACGCCTCCGGTGACGAAGATGTACTTGGTGGGACGGGCGGCGTGGCTCATGGCGGGGATACCGTGCGTCTTGCGCGTTCGAGGTCCTCGGGCGTGTCGACGGCCACGGACACGTAGGTGGTGTCGAGGACGCGGATGGGGATGCGGTGTTCGAGGGCGCGGAGCTGTTCGAGCGACTCGCTCCGCTCGAGCGGGGTCGGTGGGAGCGCCGCCAGCCGCAGCAGCGTGGCGCGCCGATAGGCATAGAGCCCGACGTGCACCGCGGCCCCGGCGCCGTCGGCGCCGCGCCGGAACGGGATCGGCGCCCGCGAGAAGTACAACGCGTCGCCCCGCAGGTCGCGCACGACCTTGACGAGGTGCGGCGACGCCACGTCCTCGTCCGGCGCCGGTGGCCGGCAGAGCGTCGTCATCTCGACGGTCGGCTCGGCGACCAGCGGGGCGACCAGGGTGTCGATGGCCGCCGGATCGACCAGCGGCTCGTCGCCCTGCACGTTGACGACGATGGCGCAGGGCAGATCGGCGGCCAGTTCGGCGAGCCGGTCGGTGCCGGTCAGGTGATCGGCACGGGTCAGGCAGGCGAGGCCGCCGAACCGTTCGACCGCATCGACGATGCGGTCGTCGTCGGTCGCGACGATCACCGCATCGACGTGCGCCTGGACGGCGCGCCGGTAGACGTGCTCGACCATCGGCCGGCCGGCGATGTCGGCGAGCGGTTTTCCGGGGAGTCGAGAGGAGTGGTAGCGGGCCGGGACGATCGCCACTACCGAGGATTCCGTCAGGCCGGCTGGCAGTCTGCCTGGAACCGCGGGCACGGCGAATTCTACCACAGTGCACGGATCGGCACGCCGGCGCGCACGGCCGCGACGAAACGCCGATACTATCCGCAGGTCCCCGCCATGCGCCTCGACTCCCCGCGCGCCATCGGCCTGGTCGGCTCCGGTCTGGTGCTGGCCGGCTGGATGCTCGGCTCGACGCTGTCGCCGCCGGTGGCGCGCACGCAGTCGCGCGCGGCGACACCGCCGGTGGCGACCGCCGATGACGCGCTCGCGATCGTGCCGCTCCGCGCACTCGGATCGCGGGTGCCGCGCACGCCGCCGCCGGCGCCGACGCGCAACCCGTTCACGTTCGGGGTCGCCGCGCAGAGCGCCGCAACCGCGCCGGCCGCCGACTCCGCCGCGCTCCCGGTCGCTGACGGACCAGCGCCGTCCTCCGGCGAAGACCGCGCGGCGGCGGAGTCGTGGCGGCTGATCGGCATGGCGACGTCGGCCGATGGCACCCACACCGCGGTGCTCGGCCGGGCGGGCACGGTGGTGCTGGCGCGGCTCGGCGACCTGCTGCCCGGCGGCGCCACCGTGACCGCGCTGCGCGGCGATGCCGTGCAGCTGACCGGTGCCGACGGCACCGTGTGGGACGTGCGGCTACCGTGACGCCGCGGCCCGCCCGTTCACCGGGTTGGTGAGGCGGCCGTCACGCAGGAAGTCGCGGACTGCCGCCGCCGTCTCCAGGCCGACGCGCTCCTGGGCTTCGGCCGTCGACGCCGCGACGTGCGGCGTCGCGACCACTGCCGGATGCCGGACCAGCGCCCAGTCGGTGGGCGGCTCCTGCTCGAAGACGTCCAGGCCGGCGCCGCCGACCTGCCCGGTGTCGAGCGCCGCCAGCAGCGCGGCGGTGTCGACGAGCTCGCCGCGCGAGGTGTTCACGAGCCGCACGCCGCGCCGGCATCGCGCCAGCCGCGCGGCGTCGAACAGGTGCCAGGTCGCGGGCGTGAGCGGCAGGTGCAGCGTGACATAGTCGGCGCGCTCGCACAGCTCGTCGAGCGAGACCAGCGCCACCGCACCACCGGCAACCTGGGCCACGTCGTCGCGGGTCAGCGCCGGGTCGTGCGCCACCACCGGCATCTCGAACGCGTGGCCGAGCCGGGCGACGATGCGGCCGATGCGGCCGAGACCGACGATGCCCAGCGTCTTGCCGGCCAGTTCGGTGCCGGCGAGCGCCTTCTTCTCCCAGCGCCCGTCCTTCATGCGGCGATCGGCGGCCGCGACGTGGCGGGCCAGCGCCAGCATCAACGCGAGGGCGAGTTCGGCGACACTCGTACTGGTCGCGCCGGGAGCGTTCATCACGACGACGCCGCGCGCCGCGGCGGCCTCGACGTCGATGTTGTCGACGCCGGCGCCGGCGCGGGCGATCGCCCGAAGCCCCGGCGCCGCCGCGATCAGCGCTGCCGTCACGACCGTCGCCGAGCGCACGATCAGCGCGTCGGCTTCGGCCAGCGCGGCGGCGAGATCGGCCGCTGTGCGGCCGGCGGTGGCGTCGACGCTCCAGCCTGCATCGCGCAGAAGTTGGACGGCGGAGTGCGGCAGCTCGTCGGCGACGACGATGTGCATGGGTCTGGGGGCGCGGCGGGCGCGCCCGGTC
>JBFWNV010000054.1:0-5439 GCA_050250875.1 Vicinamibacterales bacterium | reverse complement strand
CGGCGCGCGCCCACGCCAGGAAACCGACCTGCAGGTAGTCGGCATAGCGCTCGGTCAGGCGCAGCAGGGTGATGCCCTGGACGCGGCGGATCAGGTACTTGTTGAGCGCGCCGAAGATGATCGACTTCGCGCTCGCCTCCATGCCCGCCATGTGCTGGTTGATGATGTAGGGGTAGCCGGCCAGGGTGTCCGGCTCGCGCGCGCCCAGGGTCGGGAACCAGAGGTACTGGTTCTGCGAGTCCTTGAGCTTCTTGACCACCTGCAGGGTCGAGTCCTTGAACATGAACCGCGCGTTCGGCCGGTAGGCCGGGTCGACCGAGTGCACCAGGTCGATCAGCTCGTCGCCGGTGACGGTCGAGCTCGAGGCGGCGGTCTTGCCCGCGGTCGAGGCGGTGACGATGCCGTTGGGCTGCGACGATCCGGTGCCGACCGTGAAGTGGCGGTTCTGGATCCGCGCGATGCGCTCGCCGAGCAGCTGGCCGACCAGGCCGTCGACATTGACCGCCGAATCCTGCAGCAGCTGGTAGGGCACCAGCACGATCTTCGAGGTGTAGACGTAGGCGTCGAGCGAGGTCTGGCCGAAGGTGATGGCCTGCTCGGTGTCCTGCGTGTTGATCGGCAGGATGGCGCCCTCGTTCGAGGTGTCGTCGACCGACGGCCACGGCAGGCTGGCGCCGGTCGCGGTGTTGATCGTCTCGGCCGCCTCGATCATGCCGCCGAACGCCAGCATCGCCTGGTCGATCGCCGCGGCGAGCGAGGTGTCCTGCGGGATCAGGTAGCCGCCGCCCGACGTCGTGATGGTCTGGGCGCGCACCTCGGCGGGCAGCTCGTGATAGAGCCGCTGCATCAGCGACCGCGACTCGTCGGCCATGCCGGCCATGCCGTGGCGGATGAAGTCGCCGATGGCGCGGTTGCGCTGCTCGCGCTCGGCCGCCGCGACCTCGCGCGCCGCATCGCCGCCGGCCTGGCCGGGGCGGACCTCGGCCACGGTCTGCACGCCGCGCGAGGCGGCGGCGTCGCGTTCCTCGGCCTCGAGCCGCTCGACCCGGTCGATGTCGGCCTTGAGCGTCTCGGCCGCCGCCATCGCAGAGTCGAAGTTGGCGCGTTCCTCGGCGGTCAGCTCGCGCTGCGCGGCCTCGGCGGCGTCCACGATGACGCGCGCGTCGACCACGATCTTCGCCCGCTTCTCGCGGAGCGTCTTGCTTTCGGCTCGGTTCATATGAACCCCCTTTGCTATCCGCCGCAGCGGGTTAAAGCGCGCCGGCCAGCCGCAGCCGGGCGCGCAGGATGGTGAAATCGGGCGCCTTGGGCGCGGGCCGCCCCAGCGGCGCAGCCGCGTCCTTGTCGCGCGCAGCGCGCCACAAATCGCGCGCGCGCAGCGCCAGGTCGGTGCCGTCGTAGGCGGGGAAGGTCACCGGGGAGACCTCCCACAGCTTGACCCGCTTGACGATGCGGAGGTCGGCGCCGTCGGGAAGCGTGATCCATTCCTGGTCGAGCACGTTGAAGCCGAACGACATGCCGGTGACGTCGCCGCGGCCGACCAGCTGCGCCACGTCGGCGCCGAGCGCCGTGGCCGGCAGGTCGATTTCGGTGGCGAGCCCGACGTCGTCCTCGGCGAGGCGCAGCGACTTCGCGCGCAGCCGCCCGAGCACCTGGTCGCTGCGGTGCTGCCACAGCCCGAAGATGTCGTCGGCGCGGATCGACTCGGCGAACGCGCCGGGCGCGATTTCCTCGAAGAACCCCGGGTAGATTTCGGCCCGCTGGTTGAACACCGCCGCGTGGCCGGCGAGCGTGCCCGGCCCCTCGGCCCCCTCGCGCCGGGTGAGCGCAAGCGCCACCCGCGGCGAGAACCGCCGCTCGTGCTGTTCGGTCATGTCGGGTGCTCCTGGTCAGGCCGCCTGGTCGGCGGGCTCGTCCTCGGCGGGCGCGTCTTCCGCCGCCGGCGCCGGAGGCGTCGGCGGCGCGTCCAAGGGCGCCATGTTGAGCGGGCGGAACGCCTGGTCGCCGCCGGGCAGCGGGTCGCGGTTCTCGGCGGCGCGGCCCTCATTCGGGGTCAACAGGCCGTTGTTGATCTGCTGCACCATCGCGGTGGTGCGCGACAGCAGGTCGCCCTTGAGCAGGTCGTCGAACAGGTGCTCGGCGAACAGCGCCGCATCGTCGATCAGGTGCAGCGCGACCCGCTGGGCGAAGCGCCGCGCCCACGGCCGCATGGTGTGGATGACGAAGTCGAGCGACTGCTGCTCGATGTTCGAGAACGTCGCCTTGTCGAGGTCGCCCAGCATGTGCGGCGGCACCCGGAAGATGCGCGCGATCTCGGCAATCTGGAACTTGCGCAGCTCGAGGAACTGCGCGTCCTTGAGCGGCATGTCGAACCGCTCGGCCTTCATGCCCTCGGCCAGGATCGCGGTGCGGTGCGCGTTCTCCAGCCCGGCGAAGTTGGCGTCGAAGTCGGTGATGATGTTCTTCTGCGCCTCGACAGACGGCGCGCCGGGGTGGTGCAGGATCACGCCCGGGTGGCCGCCGGTGCCGAAGAACGCTGCGCCGTATTCCTCGGCGGCGACGGCCAGCCCGAGCGCCTGGCGCGCCTGGCCGATGCGCGACAGCCCGACCACGCCGTCGAACGTCAGGTCGGCGATGTGCAGGAACTGGCTGTCGTCGAGCGTCACCTCGGGGCCGTTCGGAACCGTGACCTTGTAGAGCTTGCGGCCGCCGACCAGGCCGGCGCGCACACGCTTCCACGGCACGAACCACAGCCCGATCGCCTCGCCGCGGCCGTTGCGCTCGATCTCGGCGCCGGCGTTGCCCCAAAGCGCGACCTGCGCCGCCATCGCCTCCCAGAACTCCATCGCGGTCTGCAAGGGATTGGGCCGGTCGTGCAGCAGGCGGTAGAGGCCGAGCTCGGTGGCGCGCGTCTTGCCGCGGCCATCGCGCCGGTAGAGCACGAACGGCAGCGACGCCAAGGTCTCGCACAGGATCCGCACGGCGCACTGCACGGCGACGATGTTCATCGCCGAGGTTTCGCTGATCGCAGCGCCGGCGCGCGTCTTCGCCCCGCCGCCGAGCAGCGCGTAGGCGCGCGGATCGGTGATCGACACCGACGGGTTCTCGAGCGAGCTGCGCGCCTCGATCCTCGCGTCAAGCGCGAGGATCGGCTCGACGCGCGCGGGCGCCGACGCGGCACGCCCGGCGAAGCGGGAAAACCAGCTCATGCCACCAGGTCCTTGAGCCGCATGGTTTCGTAGATCGAGCGCGCCGGGCCGGCGTTGACCTTCGCCCGGCCGACGCCCATCACCGCGGCGACGATGCCGTCGATGCGGCCCGTGGACTTGTCCTTCGCCGGCTTGATGTTGCCGGCGGCGTCCTGCAGCACGGCGGCGTTGCGCGCGTGCTCCTTCAGCACCGGGTGGCCGCCGTGGCGCACCCGGCCGCCGATCACCAGGCGCTCGAACTCCTGCGCCGGCGCCGACATGCTGCCGAACCCCTGGCCGAACGGCACCACGGTGAAGCCGTCGCCCATCAGCTGGGTCTGCAGCTGGGCCGAGTTCCAGCGGTCGATCGCGATTTCGGCGATGTCGAATTCCTCGCCCAGCGCGTTGATGTCGGCGCGGATCACGTCGTAGTCGGTGACGTTGCCGGCGGTCGCCTTGAGCACGCCGGTGCGGATCCATTGCTCGTAGTTCACGCCGTCGCGGCGCGACCGGTCGGCCAGGCCCTCGCCCGGGATCCAGAACTGCGGGAGAAGCGTCACGCCGCCGTCGTCGTCGAGGAACACCAGCACGAACGCGGTGGTGTCGCGGGTCGCCGCCAGGTCGAAGCCGGCGAAGCAGCGGCGGCCGCGCAGGGCGGCGCGGTCGATCGGCGCGGCGCCCTGGTCCCACTTGTCGAGCGGCAGCCAGCGGGTCGCCTGCTCGGTCCAGATGTTGAGGTAGAGCCGCTTGAACACGTTCTCCTTGGCCGGCATCTCGCGCGCCTCGCGGCACTCGCGCTCGAGGAACTCGGGCTTGATGGTGACCCCGAAGCCGGGGTTGGCCTTGGCCCACACCGCCGGGTCGGTCCAGTCGTCCTCGGGCGCGGCGGCGTAGATCACCGGCAGGAACTCGGGATCCTCGACCACCCCGTCGCGCACCTTGACGGCGTAGTCGTGGATCTCCCAGCACAGCGAATGCCGGTCGTAGCCGGCGGTGGTGCACGCGACGGTGAGCGGCTGGCGGCGCGCGCCGGCGGCGGTGCGGAAGACGTCCCACAGGTCGCGGTTCTTCTGGGTGTGCAGCTCGTCGAAGATCACGCCGTGCGGGTTGAAGCCGTGCTTGGTGTGCGGCGCCGACGACATGACCCGGTAGAACGACGCCTTGTTCGGCCAGGTGATCGATTTCTTGTACGCCTGGCTGATCGCCTCGAGCTTGGGCGAGGCGTCGCGCATCCGCTTGGCCTCGTCGAACACGATGGCCGCCTGGTCGCCGTCGGCCGCCAGGCCGTAGACCTGCGCGCCGCGCTCGCGGTCGCCGAACAGGAGCTTGAGCGCGAGGCCGGCGGCGAAGGTCGACTTGCCGTTCTTGCGCGGCACCTCGATGTAGACGGTGCGGTAGCGGCGCGAGCCGTCGGGCCGCTTCCACCCGAACACCTGGCGCACGATGTCGCGCTGCCACGGCTCGAGGATGAACGGCCGGCCATGCCACTCGCCGATCGTGTGCTTGAGGTAGCGCGAGAAGAAATCGCACGCGAGCTCGGCGGCGTCCTCGTCGAACCGGCAGGCGGCGGCGGTGAGCATCAGTGCAGCCCGTGGCGCGCGTCGTGCTCGTCGCCCGTGTCGGCGCCGGCGCCGTGCGCGCCGTGCGGATCGGGCAGCGGCAGCTCGCCTTGCAGCAGCGCGGCGGCGACCCGGCCGACCGCGCCGGGAACGGCGCCGAACTCCGACGCCAGGTGGCGGTGCTCGCGCGCGGCGTCCATCATGATGCGCACCTCGGGGCGCTGCTTGATCATGCCGTTGGCCTTGTTCTCGAACGTCTGGCCCTTGCGGTTCACGATCGTCGCCGCCTTCACGAACGTGGCGTAGGTCTGGCAATACATCGCGAACGAGGTCTGGTAGCGCGGGCCCATCAGGCCCTTCTTCGCCAGCATCGGCGCCATGCCGGCCCACACCGCGCGGCCGACCGCGCACAGGTAGGCCGGGCACACCACCTCGCCGCCGTCGTGCGTGATCGTCGGCAGGGTGCGCTTGTTCGCGCCCCCGTCGAGCGCCCGCTCGGCCGGCGTCTTGCGTTGACGACCCAAAAAAAATCTCCCGAATATCGCGGATTCATCCGCGCTGAGGGGGCGACGGTCTCCCGGCGGGGGTTGGTGGGGATTCGACTCCCCCTCCCCCACCGCCGATGGTGCACCGCAGCGCAACTTTGTTGCGCCGCGGGGTCATTTTATTGCGCCGCCGCGCAACTTTATTGC
>JBFWNV010000053.1:0-5489 GCA_050250875.1 Vicinamibacterales bacterium | reverse complement strand
CAAGGGGCGACAGTCTCGCCGCTGCTGGCCAACGTCTTCCTGCATTACGTCTTCGATCTGTGGGTCCAGCAATGGCGGATGCGGCACGCCCGCGGCGAGGTCATCGCCGTGCGCTACGCCGATGATGCCGTGCTGGGGTTTCAACATCAGTCCGACGCCGAGCGCTTCCGTCGGGACCTGGAGCAGCGACTGGCCAGGTTCGGACTCGCGCTCAACACCGACAAGACGCGCCTGGTCCGCTTCGGACGGTTCGCCGCCCAACAGCAGGCCGAGCGCGGTCTCGGGAAACCCGGGACGTTCGATTTCCTCGGCTTCACGCACCATTGCGCGAAGCGCAGGGACGGACACTTCGCGGTCCGGCGCCGAACGATCAAGAAACGCCAGGCGACCAAGCTCAAGCAGGTCAAGACCCTGCTGATGGCCCGCCGTCACTGGCCCATCGAGGAACAGGGACGCTGGCTCGGTTCGGTCGTGCGCGGACATCTCGCGTACTACTCGGTGCCGGGCAACATCCACCAGGTCAGCGCGTTCCGCGAAGAGGTCATCCGGCTCTGGAAAGCGGCGCTTCGTCGTCGCAGCCAGAAGACCAGGATGAACTGGACGCGGATGCGCCGCCTCTCGGAGCGCTACCTCCCTCGCGCCCACTACACCCATCCCTGGCCCGACCAGCGCTTCGCCGCCAGAACCCAAGTCAGGAGCCCAGTGCGTTAGACGCGCACGCTGGGATCTGTGCGGGGGGCGGCCAGCAACGGCCGTCCCTACCGCGAAAGTCGCGGCGCACCCGCTCGAGCTCGTGATCGAGGGCGCCTGGATCGTCGAGGCCGGTGAGGTGCGGCCACTCGCCCTTGAGATGGCTGAAGAAGCTCTCGACGTGGGCCTGGTCGGTCGGGGTGGCGGGGCGGCCGTGGTGCTGAGCGATGGCCATCATCGCCATGAACGCCCGCGTGTCGTGCGCGGTCATCTCGGTGCCGTTGTCCGACAAGGCGACGAGGACCGGCAGCCCGTCGTCGCGCGCGGGCGGCAGGCCGTCCTCGCCGAGCAGGCCCTGGTCTTCGAGCGCCGTCGCGAACAGCAGCTGCGCCTGCGTGGAGGACGTCTCGCTGCTCAGCAGGTAGCCGATCCAGTAGCGCGTGACGACGTCGACGATCGCGTAGGCCACCCTGTGCGCCCGGGGGAAGTGCGACGCATCCCACGTCCAGATGCGGTTGCGCTCCCACGCAACCTCGGGCAGCGGCGGCCGCGGCGCCGGCGCCCGGAACGGGTCCTCGGGCAGCCTGATGCGGTGCTTAAGCGAAATCCGCAAAAGCGTCGACGGCGAGACGAACACCCGGCCGGTGTAGGAGCCGCGGTGCGCGAGCTTGCGATGCGAGCGATCGACGATCGCCCACTCGTCGATGAGCTCGAGGATCGTCTGCTCCTCCCACGCGAGGATGCGATGCACCGGATCGCCGACCGGACGACGGTCGTCCAGCGACCCGGTGTCGCGCAACCTGGCGCGCCAGCGATGCACCCGCACGTCTGAGACGTCGATGATCCGACAGGCCCGGGCCTGCGGCCAGCCGGCCGTCACGGCGTGGTCGATGAGGCCCAGCAGCTCGAGCTTGATCTCCGCGCTCACGCGAGCGGGGACCGGGCCGAAAAGCCCGAGCGCTGCCTTCCCCGGTGCAGCGCCAACTCGACCGCGAGTTCCTTGAGCGCTTCGGAGAGTCGGTCGTTCTCGGCCCGAAGATCGGCGATCTCGGCCTGCTCGAGCGACACCGGCTTGCCCGGCCGCGACGCCGCGAACGCCGCCAGCGCGCCGTCCTTGGCCAGCCGTCTGAGCTTGACCACCGTCGAGACATCCACGCCCCACTTGCGGGCCGCGTCGGCCTGGGACAGCTGCTGGGACGTGACTTCCAAGAACACCTGCCACTTCTCCTCCGGCGAAAGCTGCCGCGGCCGCCGCCGCGGCCCGTTCTCGGTCATCGAGACCTCCTGGGATCGAGGCCTCGCAGCATCCCAGGCTTGGGTGGTTTGTCAGGCCGATCTCTATCGCGAGCTCAGACGCAGAACAAGCCTCCATCCCGATTAGGTAGCGGTTGACGTAGCACGTCGTGTGCCCTCCGGTTGGTCACGCTGTGTCCCACAGGCGTCGACGGTCATTAGCGCGCAAGGACGTTCAGCTACGCGCCTCGCGACGAGAGCTCATACCCGCCGAGCCCGCGGCGCGTACACACGCTTGGCCGCGCAGACCTCCCGATGCAGTGTGTGCGCCCGCCCACCGATAGCTGTCGCGGCCGTCGACAGGCCGAGTTGAGGTGCCTGGTCGGCGGCCAAGCCGGGTTCTGGTACCCGGACGCGGTACCCGCGGTGGCCGATTGCCTGCACGCGTTTGTCCCAGAACGACGAAACCCCCGCGATTAGCGGGGGTTTCGTGCCAAGCGGCTGAAGGGACTCGAACCCTCGACCTTCTGCATGGCAAGCAGACGCTCTAGCCAACTGAGCTACAGCCGCAGGCGGATCCGCATGATAGCCACCCCGCGATCCGGCGTGCGGCTCGCGGGGTGGCCGTGCATGGATCAGTGCTTGCCGCGCTTGATCGCCCGCATCCGCAGGCCGACCTTGTCGCCCGGCACCAGGCGCGTCCCGGCGGGGATCGTCTGGCGGGCGACGCGGTTGCCGCGCGAGGTCGTGCCCTCGACGGTGCCCAGCGAGCAGTGCGCGGTGCGCAGCAGCGACCGGGCCTGGCTGAGCGTCGTGCCGATCACGTTGGGCACCCGGCAGATCGTCGAGGTCGACGGGGTCGGGGGCGCCGGGGTCGGCGTGGGCGTGGGCGTCGGCGCGGGTGCCGGAGCCGGCACCGCGGTGTAGGTGAACTGGTCGGCCGGCTGAGCGATCGGGCTCATCAGGCCGCCCGGGCCGACCACGCGCACGTCGAAGGTGCCGGCGATCTGGCTGGCGGGCACCACCGCGGTGATCGTGTTGAAGCCCTGCACCGTGAACTGCGGCGCCGCGACGTTGCCGAAGTACACCTGGCGCGCGGAGCCGAAGTAGATGCCGCTGATCGTCACCGTGTAGCCACCGGCGGTCGTGCCGCTGGTCGGCGAGACGCCCTGCACCTGCGGCGGGACGACCACGACGGGCTGCGTCGGCGTGTAGGTCAGCGTGACCGACGGCTGGCCCGAGCCCCAGGTGATGGTGGTGTTGGTGCCCGACGGCGTCACGTAGCTGGCGCCGCCGCCACCGCCGCCGCCACCGCCGGCGTCCAGCGGGTCGCTGCCCGCGCCGCCGCCGCCGCCGTAGTAGCCGGCGCCGCCGCCACCGCCGCCCGACAGCGACATGGTCGTGCCGCCGCCGTTGCCGCCGCCCCCGCCGGAGCTGGTGCCGCCGGTGCCGCCGCCGCCGGCGCCGGTCTGCTGCCCGCCGGCGCCGCCGCCGGGGAAGGTGCCGGCCGCGCCCGGGTTGTCCGTGCCCGAGCCGCCGTTGCCGCCGCCGTTGGTCGTGCCCGCGGCGCCGCCGGAGCCGATCGAGCTGATGCCGTCCTGGCCCGCGTTGCCGGCCGAGCCGCCGTTGCCGCCCGCGGCCGAGCCGCCGGCGCCACCGCCGCCGCCCGCGACCACCAGGCGGGTCTGCAGCGAGCTGACGCCGCCGGGGCACGAGGTCGGCGTGCCGCCCGGCGCGCACGTGCGGACGTCGGTCGCGCCGCCGCCCCCGCCACCGGCATAGCCGGTGGCCGCGGAGGAGTTGGCACCGTTGGCGCCCACCAGCAGCCACAGCCGCTCGCCGGGGGAGACGGGGATCGTCGTCGTGACGTTCCCGCCCTGGCCGCCCGTGGCCAGCACGCCGCCGCCGGCGGCCAGCGCGTTGCCGCCGCTGCCGCCCTGGGCGGTGATGGTCAGCGAGTTGACGTTGGCCGGGACCGTGAAGATGGTCTGCGCCGCGGTGAAGGTCTGCGTCACCGGGCTCTGCGCGACGGCCGATCCGGCCCCCGCGGCGAGCAGCGCGCCGGTCGCGACCACGCCGAGAAGAGGAGTGCGAAGCATCGTGCCGGGCTCCTAGTAGCGGGTCCAGATCGTGTACGTGGTGCGGCCCGCCTGCACGCACTGCCAGGTGGCGAACCAGCGCTTGTCGGCATGGAAGCCGACCTTCGTGCGCTTGACCTCGCCGCAGACGTAGGAGCGGAACAGCTTCGGCTTGCCCGCCTTCGTCCACGCCTTCATGACGGGAACGCCGGTCGCGCAGCCGGCGTTGGGGCCGGCGAACGAGATCAGCCGCTGCTTGCTCGAGCCCTTCGAGCAGACGTGGGCGATGTCGTTGGAGGCGGCGATCGCGGGAGGTGCCGCGAACGCGAGCGCGCCCACCGACGCGCCGATGAGGGACAGCCCGGCGCAGCGACGGGCGAGAGCGGATGCCATGGGCGCAAGTTAGACGCGCGAGGGCGACATCCTGCCGTTGCGCTTAGCCTGCAAACGAATGATCGATGCGGTGGTGTTCGACATGGACGGCGTGCTGGTCGACTCCGAGGAGCGCTGGGACGCGGCGCGCCGCGCGGTGGTGGCGGCCGCGGACCGCCCGTTCCCGGACGCCGCGACCCAGGCGATGCAGGGGATGAGCGCGCCCGAGTGGGAGGCCTACCTGCACGACGAGCTCGGGGTGCCCCAGCCGCCGCGGGAGATCGGCCGGGCGGTCGTCGCCGCGATGGCGCGCGGCTATCGCGCCGACCTGCCGCTGCTGCCCGGCGCGACCGCCGCCGTCGCGTCGCTGGCCGGCGCCTACCCACTGGCGATCGCCTCCTCGGCCAACCGCGAGATCATCGAGCTCGTCCTGGACCTCGCCGGCCTGCGCGATCGCTTCCGCGCCTACGTGTCCTCCGAGGAGGTGGCGCGCGGGAAGCCCGCGCCAGACGTCTACCTGGAGGCGGCCCGACGGCTGGGCGTGGACGCCGGGCGCTGCGCGGCGATCGAGGACTCCTCCAACGGCCTGCGCTCGGCCCACGCCGCCGGGATGGCGGTCGTCGCGGTGCCCAACCGGGCCTACCCGCCCGCCGACGACGCGCTCGCGCTGGCCGCCGCCGTGGTCGACCGCGTCGACGCCGTCACGCCGCAACTGGTCGCGCGACTGCGCTCGGTCTGACATATTTCCGCCGGCGCGGATTGAACGCGATTCGACACCTTGTCGGGAACGGACCGACCGACTGCCGCAAATCGCTTCGCTTTCGCGCAGGATTGCTGTTGTCTACCGAGCTGCGCATGGCCGAGAACCCCGCCCCGGACATCCTCCTCAAGCAGGTCACCAAGCGGTTCGGCGAGACCGTCGCGGTGGACGGGATCTCTCTGGAGATCCCACAGGGCAGCTTCTTCGCCATGCTCGGCCCGTCGGGCTGCGGCAAGACCACGACGCTGCGGATGATCGGCGGCTTCGAGGACCCCACCGAGGGCCACATCGAGCTCGCGGGCCGCGACGTCACCCACGCACCGCCCTACAAGCGCGACGTCAACACCGTCTTCCAG
>JBFWNV010000052.1:0-6056 GCA_050250875.1 Vicinamibacterales bacterium | reverse complement strand
ACCGTCACCTTCGACGGGCTGACCTGGTCGGGCTACGATGGGCTCACGCCCGGCGCGCTGACGCTGTCGGGAGGCAACGTCTCGCTGAATTCCAACGCCGGCAACATTCAGATTGCCTCGATCGCCGGCGGCAGCCGGGATCTGACGCTGGCGGCCGGCATCGGTGCCGGCACGACGACGGTGACCGGCAACGTGAGCGCGCTGGGCGATGGCACCGGCGCGGCGCTGACGGTGGCGAACGGCGTCACCGGGCTGGTGCGGTTCCAGGGCACGTTCGGCGCCAATTCGGGCATCAATGCCCAGGCCGGGACCAGCCTGCGTTTCGACGACAACGTCACCCTGACCGATGGCGACACCGGCACGACGCTCGCTGCGGTGCAGCTCGACGGCCTGGCCTGGTCGGGCTTCGATGGCCTGACCACCGGCGCGCTGACGCTCTCGGGCGCGGACGTCACGCTGGATTCCAACGGCGGCAACATTCAGATTGCGTCGATCGACGGCGGCAGCCGGGATCTGACGCTGGCGGCCGGAGTCGGGTCCGGCACCACGACGGTAACCGGCAATGTTTCCAACCTGGGCGACGGCACCGGCGCGGCGCTGACGGTGGCGAACGGCGTCACCGGGTTGGTGCGCTTCCAGGGCACGGTGGGAGCGAATTCCGGCCTCTCCGCTGCCGGCTCCACATCCGCCGTGCGCTTCGACGGCGACGTCACGCTCGGCAATGGCAATACCGGCACGACCCTGGCGGGGACGGTGACGTTCGACGGCCTGGCGTGGTCGAGCTTCGACGGCATCAGCTTCGGTGACACGACGCTCTCTTCCGGCGCGGTGACGCTGACTTCGAACAACGGCGCGATCAACTTCACGGGCACGGTCGACGGTGGTCAGAACCTGACGCTCGTGGCCGGTACCGGGGACATCAGCGTCGCCGGCGAGGTGGGCGGGACGGTCGCGCTCGGCGACGTGCTCGTCAGCAGCGGGCGCGACCTGCTCATCGACGACAAATTCGTCGCCAATACCCTGAAGTCCGGCACGCTGACCGGGTTCGTCCGTTTCGGCGGCGCCGGCGGCACGGGCGGGCCGGTGCAACTGACCGGCACCAACGGCAGCAACACGCTGGATCTCACCACCAGCGGCGCCAGCGGCGCCGACGCCATCCTGATCCAGGCCAGCATCACGGCCACGAACGGCGACATCGCCCTGACCTCCACCGGCAGCGGCAACGACGTGCGCGTTTCGGTCACCGGCATGACGGGCGCAGGGGCCGGCGGCGCCGGCGATCTGCCGGAAAACCGGGACGTCACCGCAGGCAACGGCAATATCACGATTTCGCTGCTTGGCAGCAGCGCGCGGGTGCGCCTCGAGGATGCCAATGTCGGTGCTTCGACGTTGGCGAACCAGGGCAAGAACACGCGGCTGGTCGCCAACGGCGGTGTGCTGACGGAAGTCCGTCTTAGCGGCGACGGCGACTACGTCCTGGGCAACAAGCTCGACGACATCAAGTTCCCGCAGATTGTCTCCAGCGTATTCACGCGCGAGTTCAAGACCGGCGACGTCCATCTGGGCGATGATTCGACGGCGACCATCACCCTGACGGATCTGCAGATGGACGCGCTGGCGGCGAGCGCGAGCGTCCAGCCCACCATCAAGATCATCGCCGTCGCCGGCAATATCATCATCGACCGCGCAACGGCATTCGCCAAGAACCTGTTCCTGGTTACGGAGACGGCCGGCAAGACGATTACCGATGCGGGTGTCGGTACCGCGTTCCAGACCGTATCGGCGAGCGGGCAGTTGTTGATGCAGACCAACGCGGGTGCCATCGGTACCGGGGGCAATCCGCTGACGGTCGACGTCGGCGCCGTCAGCGTGTTCGACAGTGGTGGCCAGGCGGTGTTCATGACCGACGTCGGTTCGGTCGGAAACACTACCTACGACATCGGCGTCACCGCCGCGGTCGGCGCGGTGACGATCACGCAGTCGGCCGCGAACGCGCTCATCCAGCGCATCGATTCCACCGGCACGGTGTCCGTGACCGCGGCTGCCGGGACCATCAGCGACCACGCGAGCGACACGATCGCCGACATCACGGCCGGTGGCCTGATCACGCTGTCCGCGAGCGGAAACATCGACGGCCAGGCATTTGCCGACGACTTCCTCGACCTCGCGGCGGGTTCCTCCGTGACGGCGTCTTCCACCGGCGGGCTGATCCGGCTGCGCGGCCTGGGTGCGTTGAACGTCGGCGCGGGTGGCATCCATACCGCGGGCGGTGCGATTACGATCACCGCCGCCGGCGACATCGCCAATGCCGGCAACACGATCGAATCGGTCGGGGCGGGCGCCGGAGGCTCGATATCCATCGCGGCCACGGGCGCGGCGAGCGATCTCGTCCTCACGGGCAGCATCGATGCCAGCGGCGCCGACAATGGCGCCGGTGCGGGATTCGCGGCCGGCACCATCAGCCTGACCGCCGCCGTCGGCACGATTGGAGTGGCAAACGCGACCGCGATTGGCGGCGACGGCACCGGTGCCGCCGGCGGCAACGGCGGCGCGATCACGATCGACGCAGGCCCGAACATCGCCGTGGTATCCGGCACGATTGACGCCTCCGGCGGCGCCGGAACGACCACCGGCACGGGCGGCACGGTCGCCTTCAACGGGCCGCTGGTCCTCGGGGGCGCCGTCCAGGTCAACTCGAACAACGGCGGCACGGTCTCGTTCACCTCGACGGTGAATGCAGACGACAGCACGGTCAACGACCGGACGCTGAGCGTCAGCGCGTCGGGCGGCACGGTGAACTTCTCCGGCAACGTCGGCACCGGGGGCAATGGCGCGCTGGCCGACCTGGACGCCACCGCCAAGACCATCAACTTCAACGCCGCCGCGGCGCAGACCCTCCAGGTCGACGACCAGGGCGGCAACACGCTGACCTTCACCGGTGGCGTCGTGCTCGGTCAGAACGTCACCGTCGATACCGACGGCGCCACCGACAACAACCTGCTGTTCGCCAGCGGCGGCACGGTGGACGGGGACGCGCCTTTCACACGCAACCTGACGGTCGGCGCCGGCAGCGGCAACGTGACCTTCAGCGCCAGGGTCGGTACCGTCCAACCGCTGGGCGACGTCAAGATCACCACGGTCAAGAACTTCAGCATCAGCATCGCCGATACCATCAAGCAGAACCTGGCGCTGACGGCCGACGCCTTCATCGCCAACTCGCTCGCGGCCACGGCGTCCGGGTTCATTGAACTTGGCGTGGAAATCGGAGATTTCAACCCCGGCGGCCCGACGGATTCCGCCGGCGGCGACATCATCCTGCGCGGGCAGGCGGTGACCGACGCCATGAACGTGTCGGCGGGCGGCTCCCAAGCCGGCACGGATGCGAACAACTACTCGATCTGGATCGAATCGAACATCCTGGCGCAGGCGGGCAACATCGTCCTGACCAGCACGGCCCTGAACGCGAACATCGCCGTGGTCACCACCGGCCTGCCGAACCTGGGCTCGACGACGACGAACGTGGTCGGCAATCCCGGCTACAACGTCGCCGAGCGCGCCGTGCAGGCGGATACCGGCAATATCGTCACCGACGTCGCCACCGGCGGCTTCACCGTGCTCAACGACGGCCAGCGCACCCCCGGCATTCCTCCGAGCCACATCCCCACGCCCGGCGATCCGCTCGGTGATGCAGTGAACTCGGTGCTGCGCGCGGCGGCCGGTTCGGTCAGCGTCGACAACGTCTTCATGGACGGCAGCGCCGACTACCTGGACAACAACACGATCACCGGCATTCCGCAGATCATCAGCGCGAACCTGACACTGAACTTCGTCGGCGACGTGCTCCTGGGCACGGACGCGATCACCGGCCCGCCGCGCTCGGCGCCGCGCGTGGGCTCCGGCGTCGGCCAGCCGCGTGCCTTCGACGACGCGGAGATGGCGGCGCTGTTCTCGTCGCAGAACATCACCGTGAACGTGACGGGCGGCGACATCGTCATCGACCGCACCGCGCCGGCCTTCGGCGGCGGCGGGCAGAACCTGACGCTGAACGCCGCCAACGGCCTCATCCGCGACAACAGCAGCGGCGTGGCGTTCCAGACCAGCGGCACGCTGACCCTGACCTCGGCGGGGACGATCGGCATCGACAATACCGATACCAACCCCGACGTGGGGCACGGCACCAACAACGCGGACGGCATCCTCATCGTCAACGTCGGTGCACTGACCATCACCGGTACCGGCGGCAACGACGTCGCGGTCACCTCGACCGGCGGGGTAGGCAACACGACCTGGAACGTCGCCACCGGCGGCGCCGGCAACGTCGCGCTGGTGCAGCAGGCGGCCAACGCGCTCATCGGCGCGATCTCCACCACCGGCACCGTCAACGTCACCGCCACCGCGGGCGACATCCTCGACGATGCCGACGACACCACGACCGACATCACTGCCGGCGGCCTCATCACGCTGAGCGCGGGCGGAAACATCCGCGGCCCTGGGCCGGGCGATGCCTTCCTGGATCTCGCCAATGGCTCGCAGGTCACCGCGACCAGCACCGGCAACGGCGCGATCCAGCTTCGCAGTCCCAACACCCTGACCATCGCGGCTGGCGGCATCAACACCGGCGGCGGCGCGATCGGGCTCAAGGCGACGACGATCACGCTGAACGGCAACCTCGTATCGGGCGGTGGCGCGGCCACGGTCGACGCGACGACCACCAAGCTCGGCATCAATCCGGTCACCGTGAACACCGATGACGGCGTCGGTGGCGGCGGCAACGCAAGCTTCACCGGTGCGATCGACGCCACCGCGGCCGGTGCGCAGGGCCTGACCGTGAAGGCGGGCAAGGGCGACGTGACCTTCAGCGGCAAGATCGGCAACGGCACCAAGATCCAGAACCTCGCAGTCACCGCGCGCGACATCACGGTCAGCCAGTCGATTGCGACCGCCGGCAACGGCACGGTGACGTTCACCAACAGCGGTACGCTCGCGCTCGCCGCGGCGGCGGACATGTCCCTGGACGGCGCCTTCCTGCAGGACGGCACCGGCGCGGTGTCGACCGCCGCGGACATCACCACCACGGCCGACGACATCACCTTCCAGAGCGCGGTGACCTTCACCGGCGCCGTGGCGCTCAATAGCGCCGGCGGCAACATCCTGTTCGGCAGCACGCTGGATGCGGGCGGCAACGACCTGGCGCTGAGCGCGGCCATCGGCGCGGGCACGACCACCTTCACCGGTGCGGTCACGAACCTCGGCGACGGTACCGGCCCGGCGCTGAATGTCGCGGCGGGCGTCACCGGCCTGGTGCGGTTCCAGAGCACGCTCGCCGGCGCCTCGGGCATTACCGCCGGCGCCGGTACCTCGCTGCGCTTCGACGGCAACGTCACCCTGGGCAATGGCGACACCGGGACCACCCTGGCGACGGTGCAATTCGACGGGCTGAACTGGTCGAGCTTCGACGGGATCACCCTGGGCGCGACGACACTCTCCGGCGGCAGCGTCTCGCTCGATTCCAACGGCGGCAACATCTCCATCGCCTCGCTCACCGGCGGCAGCCAGAACCTGACGCTGGCCGCAGGCGTGGGTTCCGGCACGACCACCTTCACCGGCGCGGTCACCGGCCTGGGCAGCGGCACCGGTGCCGCGCTCACGGTGGCCAACGGCGTCACCGGGCTGGTGCGGTTCCAGAACACGCTCGCCGGCACCTCGGGCATTTCCGCGCCCGGCGCAACCAGCCAGTTCCGCTTCGACGGCGACGTGACGCTCGCCGACGGTGACACCGCGACCGCGATTGCCGGCACGGTGCGCCTGGACGGCCTGAACTGGTCGAGCTTCGACGGCATCGACTTCGGCGCCACCACGCTCTCCGGCGCCGCGGTCACCCTGAACTCCAACGGCGGCAATATCCAGATCGCGTCGATCGCGGGCGGCGGCCAGAACCTGGCGTTGGTGGCCGGGATCGGCGCCGGAACGACGACGGTTGCCGGTGCCGTGAGCAATCTCGGCAGCGGCACGGGCGCCGCCCTGGACGTGGCGGCAGGCGTCACCGGGCTGGTGAG
>JBFWNV010000051.1:0-6274 GCA_050250875.1 Vicinamibacterales bacterium | reverse complement strand
GGCATCCGACGCCCGTCACGGTCATCGTTCAGCGCCATGGGATGCGGTACAGCGCGTTCGACGCCGCCGTACCCACCCACAACGCCTCATCGGTCGCCACCACCGACCCACCGCCGGTGGTGCTGCCATAGCGGGCCACCACCGTTGCGGTGGCCGCATCCACCTGCACGAGCTCGGCGTCGTGGGGGTGGACCCACACCGAGCCGTTGGCCACCTCGAACCCGTAGAAGCGCAGGAGGTCGAGCGGGCCGCCCACGACGACGGTGGCCACCAGCGTGTTGCTCCCCGGCTCCACCTTGGCGACGAGCGGCCGCTGGCCGCTGTCGTAGCCGAACACCCAGATCGCCTCGCCGTCAGCGCGGACGACCCAGCCTTCGGCCATCGGCAGGCTCACCTCCGCAAGCTCACGCCCGTCGGTCGGATCGAGCCGGCTCAGGGCGCCACCCACCCGGGCGGCCCACAGCGAGCCGTGGCCCACCCCGATCGCCGTGGTCCCTTCGGGCGCCGGGATCTCCAGATCCACCACGCCGGGATCGGTGGCCACGTGCACCAGCCGGGCGGGTGCACCCATGGTGAGCAGCCAGAAGCCGTGCCCGGACCCGTCCGGGACCAGCCCGCTGAACGGCCGCAGCCCTCCCGGCACCTCGATGGCGTCGCCGACGGCGCCGGTGGTGGCATCGATGCGGTACAGCAACCCCGGCAGCCCGTTGACCGCGGGACCGGTGCCGCTGGCCGCAGCCCAGACATCGCCGTCGAGCTGGAGCATGCCCACATCCCACGCCACCGGCAGGGTGGCGCTGGTGCGCACGGCGCCGCTGTCGGGGTCGCGCTGCTCGACGACGTTGCCCCGGGCAGTGAGCAGGGTGCCGCCGCCGCTGACGATCTCCGTACCCCGTGGTACGGCCAGCAAGGCCGTGGCATCGAGATCCTCGAGAGGTCGGATCGCCGGCAGGGCGGGCCCGGCGGGCAGCGGACCGGACGTGGTGGTCGGGTTCGCCCCCACCGTCGTGGTGGAGACCGAGGCACCCAGCGTGCTCGACGCAGGCCGGTCGACGAGGGCAGCTCGTTCCCGGCCGTCGCGCACCGCCATCGCCACCACCGCGACGAGCACGGCGGCCGCCGCTCCGATGGCCACCGCCAGCACCCGGCGCGGCCGTGACACCGAGCTGACGATGGTGAGCGCGGGTTGCTCCGCTCGAACCGGGCGATCGGCGCCGGCGCCGGCGGCGGCGGGCAGCGGCAGCACGGTGGGCGCTTGGTGCTGCATGGCGTCGAGCTCGGCGCGGCAGCGGGCCAGCAGCTGCTCCCGGAACGCGGCCGCGGGCTCGGTGCGACCGGGGGGCCGGCGGAGGGCGTCGAACGGATCGACCATCGGGTCAGCCATGGTCTGCTCCTGCGATGGCGGCGTGGTGGCGTCGATAGGCCTGCTTGGCCCGTACCAGCAGCGTCTCGGTGGCGTGGATCGACCGGCCCAGCAGGCTGGCCACCTCGGGGACGGCGAGCCCGTCGACGTAGCGCAACGTCAACGCGGCGCGCTGCATCGGGTTCAACCGCTGCAGCACCTCGTCGGCGCTGCCGAGGTCGATGGCTTCGACGCCCGGCTCCGCCTGCGGGCCCAGGGCCCCGGCCACCGCGGCCAGCCGCCGGGCCTCCTGCGCCTCGCGCCGCCAATGATCGGCGAGCTTGTGGCGGGCGATGCCGATGAGCCACGCAACGGTCAGTGGGACCGGCCGCTCACCGAAGGCGGCGATGGCCGCCAGATAGGACTCGGAGGTCAGGTCCTCGGCGATCACCCGGCGGTGGCAGCGCCGCAGCAAGTAGTCGTAGACCTCGGGCAGGGCGGCGTCGAGCAGTGCGCACAGCGCTTCGCGCTCCTCCGGCCCCCTCCGCCCCCCTCCCCTGTCCATGATCCCCTCATCGTTCCGCAGGCTCGATTTCCGAACATCGGCCCGGCCGTTCTCCGTCGGCGGGGCCGGCCGGGATGGTCGCGACCTCCGCCCTACCGGTCGGTCTCCCCGATCGCGGCGCACCGCTCAGCCGGCTGCGGGCCACTCGGGGCAGGTCGACCGGTAGGACTCGCCGCGAGGCCCGAACTGTGCCCATTCCCGGGCGGAGAGGTTGCGTCCGGCGGCCCGGCAGGCGATGGCTGGCCACGTGGCGACATCGAGGTTCCACAGGCGCACCGCGTCACCGTCGACGGTGGCGAGCAACAGCCGGTCTCCCAGGTCCTGACCGGCGGCGACCGTGCCCGGCTTCCGCGGGAACGTACCGATCAGTGTGGAGCTCGGCAGGTGCCACAGGCGCGGCTGCCCGTCTCGCGTCGTCAGCAGGTACTCGCCGTGCGCACTGAGGTACAGGCCCTGATCGATGGGGTCATCGCCCGAGACGCCGCCCGCCAAGGTGCGGCGATAGGCCCACGTGTGCGGATCCCGCATGCTGATCGCTCCATCGATCCCGATGGTCACGAGCGTTCCGCCGTCACGACTGAACCGTGCCGCGACGATGCCGCCATGGTCCTCGGCGCGGATGACACGCTCCGGCGCCCACGTCGCGGTGGAGTACACCACCGTCGTGGCCGAGTCCTGGAGGCTGATGAACACCTCGCTCCCGTTGTGGTTGAACCCCGGCACGACCGGCTCGAAGGCGGTGCCCGGCGCAAGGTAGGAGGTCACATCGAGCATCGGGGAGAGCTGTTCGAACGTGGCGCCGTCGAAGACGCGCACGCCGTTGCCGGCAAACCGGCTGAGGGCGAGGAACCGGCCGTCGAAGGAGAACGACTGGAACCCCGCATCGGGCAGGTGCGCCCGCGTCCGACCCGTGCGGCGTTCCAACAGCTCGATCCCGTCAACGGTGCCGCGGTCCAAGTAGCGACCGAGCGGATCCGGAGTCGGTACGAGCCCCGACGGCGTGTCCGCCGGCGTGGGCAAGAGCACGGGCGGGTCCTCGTCGAGATCGTAGAGGAGCGCGGCGTCGGTGCCACCGAGACTGGTCGCCGCCACCAGCGTCGCATCCGCCGACACGACCGCACCCGAGTGGCCACCGCTCGGTACGGCACGGGCCAGCAGGCTCTTGCCGTTCGTCGACCAGGCGACGATGCCACCGTCGCCCGCGGCGAGCACGCTCCCATCGGGGGCGCGGGCGGCGGCCCGCACCGACACCAAGCCGGTGACCCCACCGGTGGTCGGTTCGTCGGGCTGGTCGGTGATGCCCTCCACCATGCGCCCGTCGCTGAGGCCCCACAGGAGCGTGCCGTCGTCGGTGACGGCCACGGCGGTGGCCACCAGGTTGATGTCGGGTCGGCCGGTGGGCACGAACCGGGCGTCCAACGTCTCCAGCTCGGCGCTGAACACCGTGGCGTGCACGGTGCCGCCGGCGACGAGCCGGCCATCGGGCAGCGCAGCGAGAAGCGTGTGGTTCCAAGGCACCCCGAACGGGCTCATGGGCATCGGCACCCGTCGAGTGATCGACCCGGTCTCTCGATCGAGGCTCAGCAGGTGGAACGTGGTGGTCACCGCAACCCGACCGCCGGCCAGCACGAGTGCGGCAGGTCCGTCCTGCAAGAGCTCGGCGTCGGAGCTCCGGTAGAGGTCCTGCACACCGTCCGGTATGTCGGCCCACACCGCCGGTCCCACCATCTCTTCGACCGTGGCGTCGACCACGACGGCTGTCGCCCAACGCTCGACCCCGCTGGCCAGCTCGAGCAGGTGCACCACCCCATCGGCCGTCCCGGCGGCCAGCAGACCGTCGTCCACCGCGACGCTGCGAACCGCTCGGCCGGACACCTGCACCACGCGCACCTCGTCCCCTCGGACGACCACAACGGCGCCCGACTCCATGCCGGCGACGACGTTGCGGCCATCGGTGGCGAGAACCCGGTTGGTGCGCCGGGCAGCCGCCGGCGCCGGAAGCGGCACGCGGCGTCGCAGCGCAGCCGAGGTGGGGTCGAAGAAGTCCAACGCGTCACGGGTCAGACCGACCACCGTTGCGTCGTCGAGGGCAGCCACGCCCACGTAGTCGGAACCCGCTCCGTAGGTCCCGAGGTACGGGCCACTGGCGGTCAGCACCCGCTGCAGGCCGGCCAACGTCGGCGGCCCGGGTGCCCGGCGGTAGGCCTCGGCGGCGAGCAGCAGCGCAACGTCTCGGTTCTCACCGATCAGCACGGCGGCATCGGCGACCAGGCGGCGGGTCTCGGCATCGGCGGCGGCCGTCTCGGCGCGGCGCTGCTGACCCAGCGCCACCATCCCTGCGAGCACGGCGAAGCAAGCGACCACGACGACGGCGGCCAGGACGCTGCGCAGTCGCCGCACCTGCCGACGCGCCGAGCGTTGCTCCTGATGACGGCGGGCCGTCGCCGCGGTCAGGAAGGCCGCCTCCTGCTCGTTCAGGCGGTCCTCGTGCTGCGTGGCCCAGTGCTCGGCCCGTTCGAGGCGCCCGCCCCGGTAGAGCTCGGCGGCGTCGCGCCCGTTGTCCTCCCACGCCCGAGCGGCGGCGCTGAGGTGGCGGAGCACGCCAAGGTCCTCCCGGTCCTCGTCGATCCAAGCCCGGAGCCTCGGCCAGCCATCGAGCAGCGCCTCATGGGCGACCTCAACCGTCGGTTCCCGGCTGGCGGGGTCGCGGTCGAAGGTGAGGAGCCGGGCTTGGCCGAAGCGGTCGATGATCGGGCTGCGGGCGTCCCGACCGAGCTCGCTGCGCAACACGCGCCGCCTGGTGTCGTGCCCGTCGGCGAGGCTGACCAGCCGTCCGAAGAGCCGCCGCAGGAGGGCCTGGTCCTCGGCCTCGGCCGACTGGTAGAGGCGCTCGGCGGTCGACGCCAGCGTGCCGGCCACGCCCCCGCCGGACCGATAGGCGTCCCGGGTCAGCAAGTCCGATGCCCGGTGCTGCCACAGCTCGCTCAGCGTGTGCTGGAGCAGCGGCAGCGCACCCGGCCGCTCACCGACATCGGCGGCGATCTCGGCGACCAGACCGGGCTCGAACCTGCAACCGGCCGCCAGGGCCGGTTCCACGATCGCCGACTCGAGCTCGTCGGGCGCGAGCGCCATCACCGACACGAGCGAGCGGGCGGCGAGACGGCCGAAGGCGCCGTAGCGCAGGGGGCGGTCGTAGAAGTCCGCCCGGAGGGTGATCACGACGCGGAGCGGGGTGTCGTGCGCCGTGATGCCGTGTTCGAGCGTGGCCAGGAACCGCCGGCGCGCGGCTTCGTCCTCGGCGAGGGTGAACAACTCCTCGAACTGGTCCACCACCAACAACACACCGCCCTCGGCGGCGGTCGGCACGATCGCCCGGGCAACAGCGTCGAGGCCGTCGGGCCCCAGATCGAGCCCGGCCAGCGCCGGCAGCTGGGCCGCGCCCGCGATCCGGCGCAGGGCGCCGCGCAGCTCGTCGAAGGGGTCACGGCCGGGCACCATGGTCGCGACGTACCAGTCCTCGGAGCCGGCTATCGCCCCGCCGCGCAGTGCCGGCAGCAGCCCCGCCTGCACGAGCGATGACTTGCCGATTCCCGACGGCCCGATGACAACGGCCAGACGACCGTCGGTGCCCGGTCGACGGAGCCGGTCGAGCAACTCCTCCACCGCTCGGGCGCGCCCTTTGAAGTCGGCCGCATCGGCTTCGGCGAACGGGCGCAGCCCCTTGTAAGGGTTGCGCTGGCGCTCGCCCCGGTCCCCGGCGGGTACGTGCGGTGTGGCCGCCGAGACGCCGTTGGCCAGCGCCTCGAGCAGCGCCCGCAGGAAGGCCGACACGTCGGCGAAACGCCGGGCGCCATCCGGCGCGGTGGCGGCGGTGACGACGCAGAGCACACCGGCCGGTAGGTGCGGCGCGGCATCGACGGTGCCCGGATCCGAGATGAGCTCGAGCAGCACCTCGCCGAAGTCGCGGATGTCGGCGGCCAGATCGTCGGCGAGTGGAGCAGGTCCATCGGTTCGGGATCGCCCGGAAGCGATCCCGAAGTCACCGAGATAGAAGTTGCCCTGATCGTCGCAGAAGATGTTGGCGGCTCGAACGTCGCGGTGCGGCACGCCGGCGAGATGGGCGGTCTCCAGCGCGGTGCCCACCTGCGTCACCAGTCGCTGCAACTCCGTGCTGTCCAGCGGACCTCGCCTGGTGAGCCGGGTGTGCACGCTGCCGCCGCGGAGATAGCGGAACACCAAACAGGCGCGATCGGGCTCGCGCCAGTAGTCGTACAGCGGCACGATGTGCGGGTGTTCCAAGGCCGCCACGAGCTGCGCCTCGGCCTCGAACCGCCTGATGAACGCCGGTCGGTTGGCCACCTCGGGGC
>JBFWNV010000050.1:0-6316 GCA_050250875.1 Vicinamibacterales bacterium | reverse complement strand
CGCTCAAGCCGGCGAGCCTCGACACCATCGTGGCGACGAACCTGCACGCCGACATCCTGTCCGATCTCGCCGCCGCCCTTGCCGGCTCGCTCGGGCTTGCGCCGACCGCCAACCTCAACCCGGAGCGGAAATTCCCCTCCATGTTCGAGCCCATCCACGGCTCGGCCTTCGACATCGTCGGCAAGGGGATCGCCAATCCCGTCGGCACGTTCTGGTCGGGCGTGATGATGCTCGAGCACCTGGGCGAGCCCGCCGCCGCCGGGCGCCTGATGCGCGCGATCGAGCGCGTGACCGCCGACCCGGCGCTGCACACGCCGGACCTCGGCGGGACGGCCCGCACGGCGGACGTCGTCGCGGCCGCGCTCCAGGCGCTGCAGGGCGACAATCTCTAGACTAAGGTTGCTGCTCTCGCCGGCTGGCGGCGGCCGCCGCCAGCTCCTTCACGTCGCAGCCGTATTCGACCACGGCGGCCGCGACCGCGCCCCACATGTAGCGGACGTACGAGCGCTCGAACATCAGGTGATAGACCGGCGCCGCATCGGACTGCCACACCTGCACCGCGACGCGCGCGGCAGCCGTGGTCGCCGCGCACCCGGCCGTGAAGGCGCGCTCGTGCAGGTCGATCGGCACCAGCTTCATCAGGCTGTCGCGCGCCCGCGACCCCCAAAGACGCAACATCACGCGGCTGCCCGTCAGGTCCGTCACGTCGGCCTGCGCGCCCAGCGCCCTTGCCAGCATCGCCGGCGCATCCGCACCGCCCTCGTCGATGACCGTCCAGCGTCCCGGCGCCGCGGCGAGAACCGTGCGCGCGCCCTGCACGAGGCAGCGGCCGGCATCGGGAAGCCCGAGCCCCATCTCCGACAGCGCGGCCCGCGCCGCCTCCCCGCCTCCCCGCCGCAGCGAGATGGACGCCACCGCCGCGGGCACCACTTCTCCCAGCATCACGCCGGCCGCGCCCGGCGCTCCGAGGCGGCCGGGGACGGCGGTTCCGGCAAGACCTGCGCGCGGCATCGCGATGGCATCAGACACGGGGGCGCGCTCCTGTCGGATCGAACTGGCAGGCCGGGTGCACGATCACCTCGACGTCTCCCTTGCGCACCGGATCGTAGGCGCGCACCGTCTCGCCGATGCGGCGCGGCCCGTCGCGCAGCATCCCGAGCCCGATCCAGCTCGCAAGCGTCGGCGAATAGGCGACCGAGGTCATGTAGCCCTGGTCGTTGGCCGTTTCCGCCCTGGCGCCCGGCGCGAGAAAATGCGCGCCCGCGTTGAGCTGCTGCTGCGGATCGACCGGCTTGAACGATACCAGCGCGGGCCGGTCCGCCCGCGCCAGCGCCGGCAGGCGCGAGGCCGCGCGGCCGACGAAGTCCTTCTTGCTCGACAGCAGGCCGGCGAGCCCGAGGTCGGCCGCCGTCGTCTGGCCGTTGAGCTCGCCGGAGGCCGCAAAGCCTTTCTCGACGCGCAGCACCGTCATCGCCTCCGTGCCGTAGGGCGTGATGCCGAACGGCGCGCCGGCCGCCATGATGCGCCGGATCACCGCGTCGCCGAAATCGGCGCGCACGCCCAGCTCGTAGGCAAGCTCGCCCGAGAACGACAGGCGGTAGAGCCGCGCGGGCACGCCGCCGCACACCGTCAGCTCCGCCGCTCCCATGTGCGGGAAGGCCGCCGTGGCGAGATCGAAGCCGTCCACGATCGCGGCCAGCACGTCGCGCGACTTCGGCCCGGCGATGGCGAGCTGCGCCCAGCAGTCCGTCACCGCGAGGAACGAGACGTCCAGCTCCGGCCGCAGCACCTGGTGGCAGAACTCCATGTGGCGCAGCACCTTGTCGGCGTGCGCCGTCGTGGTGGTGAGGAAGTACCGGTCGGCCGCGAAGCGCGCCACCGTGCCGTCGTCCAGCACATGGCCGTCCTCGCGCAGCATCACGCCGTAGCGCACCTTGCCGACGGGCAGCGTGGAGAAGGTGTTGGCATAGATGAAGTCGAGCATGCGGCCGGCGTCCGGGCCGGTCACCTCGATCTTGCCGAGCGTCGACACGTCGCACACGCCGACGGACGCGCGCACCGCGGCGGCCTCCCGCGAGACGCTCTGCAGCCAGTCGGTCTCGTTCGGCTTCGGGTACCACTGCGCGCGATACCAGGCCCCGACCTCGACGAACACGGCGCCCTGCTCCCGGGCCCAGTCGTTGGTAGGCGTGAGGCGCGAGGGCCGGAACATGCGCCCGCGCTCGTGCCCGGCGATGGCGCCGATGGCCACCGGCGTATAGGGCGGGCGATAGACCGTCGTCCCCGTGCGGGCGATCGTATCGCGGTTGACGGCGGCCAGCGCCGCGATGCCGTTGACGCCCGAGGTCTTGCCCTGGTCCGTCGCCATGCCGAGCGTCGTATACCGCTTGGCGTGCTCGGCGCGGCGATAGCCCTCGCGGCTCGCGAGCGCGATGTCGTCCGCCGTGACGTCGTTCTGGAAATCGATGAACGCCTTCGCCCCGCCGTGCTCCACCTGCCAGAAGGCCGGCGCCTCGTAGGCAGGGGCGTCGCGGCACTGCGGCACGTCCATGGCCGGCGCCTTGAAGCCGGCCGCCTCCGCGGCGGCGCGGCCTTCGCGCGCCCCGTCCTCGAATGCCGCCTGCAGGCTGAACCGCCCCGCGGCCGCGCCGGCCACCTGCAGCCCGGGCGGCAGCGATCCCGGCACGAACGCCGAGATCGTCTCGTCCCATGCGGGCCGCCCGCCCAGGTGGCAGGTCAGGTGCAGCGTCGGGTCCCATCCGCCCGCCATGGCGATAAGATCGGCGGGTATCCGCTCGCGCTTGCCCGACGCCTCGGCCACCTCGACCGACGACAGCGACAGCCGACCCCGCGTGCCGACGATGCGCGCCCCCGCCATCCGGCGCCAGTCGCGCGACCGGGCCGGGGCCTGGTGCGGCTCGATGATGGCCTCGACCGAGGCCCCCGCGAGCCGCAGCGCTTCCGCGGTCTGCTGCGCATCGTTGCATCCGCCGAGCACCACCGCCCGCGATCCCGGCACGACGCCGTAGCGATTGATGTAGGAGCGGACCGCGCTCGCGGTCATGACGCCCGGACGGTCGTTGCCCGCAAAGACCATCGGCCGCTCGATGGCGCCCGCCGCCAGCACGATCCGGCGCGCCACGATCTTCCAGTACCGCTGGCGTACGGCGTGCGGCGACGGCTCGGGCAGATGGTCGCTGACGCGTTCGACGGCGGCGCATTCGCCGTGATCGAAAATGCCGAAGACCGTGGTCCGGCGCAGCACGCGCACGGTGCGCGTCGCGGCCAGCTCGCCCTCCGCCGCGGTGACCCAGCTCGCGGCATCGCCCGCCGCGAAGTCGGTCGTTTCCGAGAGCAGGCGCCCGCCGAGCCTGAAATCCTGCTCGCACAGCACGACGCGCGCGCCGCTGCGCGCCGCGGCCAGCGCCGCCATCAATCCCGCGGGGCCCGAGCCCACCACCAGCACGTCGCAGAACAGGTGCGCGCGCTCGTAGACATCCGGATCGACGGCGCGTGCGGCGCGGCCGAGGCCCGCCGCCCTGCGGATCAGCGGCTCGTAGACGGCCTCCCAGAACGCGGCCGGCCACATGAACGTCTTGTAGTAGAACCCGGCATGCAGGATCGGCGCGGCGAGCGAATTGACCGCCATCAGGTCCAGCGCCAGCGACGGCCAGCGGTTCTGGCTGCGCGCGTCGAGCCCGGGATAGAGCTCGGCCACGGTGGCGCGCGTGTTGGGCTCGCGCCGCGCGCCCGAGCGCAGCTCGACGAGCGCGTTGGGCTCCTCGGGCCCTGCCGTCAGGATGCCGCGCGGCCGGTGATACTTGAAGGAGCGCCCCACCAGCCGGACGCCGTTGGCGAGCAGCGCGGAGGCGAGCGTGTCGCCCGGATGGCCGCTGAGCGTGCGGCCGTCGAAGGTGAACGGCACCGTCGTCGAGCGGTCGATCAGTCCGCCCGTCCAGCGCCGGCCGGCCGCCCGCGCGGTCGGCGCGCGCGACGGCGTGAGGTGCATCGTCATGTGCCGGCCTCCGCCTGGTCGGCGCGCGCGGTCGCGACATCGAGCACCTCGTGCGTGCGCGTGTCCCGCGTCACCGCCAGCCACGACCGGCAGCCGTGCGTGTGGTGCCAGTACTCGCGATTGGGGCCGGCGGGGTTGGCGCGCACGAAGACGTAGTCCGTCCAGGCCGCATCGGCGGCCTCCGCGCCCGGGCGCACGGGCTCGGCGCTGCCGAGATAGACGAACTCGTCGGTGCTGCGCTCGCCGCAGAACGGGCAGGTCAGACGCATTCCACAGCTCCGTCAGTGCAGATTGGGCGTGGCGCCATGGCCGGCCTCGTCGATCAGGTGGCCGCGGGCGAACCGGTCGAGCCGGAAGCCCGCGTTGAGCGCGTGCGGCGTTCCCGTCGCGATGGTGTGGGCGAAGCACCAGCCGGACGCCGGCGTCGCCTTGAAGCCGCCGTAGCACCAGCCGCCGTTGAAGAAGAGCCCGTCGACCGGCGTGCGGTCGATGATCGGCGAGCCGTCCATCGACATGTCCATCAGGCCGCCCCACTGGCGCAGGTAGCGCAGGCGGCCGAGCGAGGGGAACAGCGCCATCGCGCAGCTCATCACGTCCTCGACGATCGGCAGGTTGCCGCGCTGCGCATAGGAGTTGTAGCCGTCGATATCGCCGCCGAAGACGAGCCCGCCCTTGTCGGACTGGCTGATATAGAAATGCGCCGCGCCGAACGTGACGACCGTGTCGATCAGCGGCTTGATGCCCTCGGACACGAACGCCTGCAGCACGTGGCTCTCGATCGGCAGGCGCAGCCCCGCCATGTCCGCCAGCCGCGAGGAACTGCCCGCCACCGCAAGCCCCACCCGCTTCGCCCGGATGGGCCCGCGCGTCGTCTCGACGCCGACGACGCGCCCGCCCTCGCGCCGGATGCCGGTGACTTCGCAGTTCTGGATGATGTCGACGCCGCGCCGGTCGGCTGCCCGCGCATAGCCCCAGGCGACCGCATCGTGGCGCACGGTTCCGCCGCGCCGCTGCAGCAGCCCGCCCTTGATGGGAAAGCGCGCATTGTTGAAGTCCAGCAGCGGCACCATGCGCCGCACGTCGTCCGCCATCAGCAGGTCGGCATCCACGCCGGCAAGGCGCATCGCGTTGCCGCGCCGCGCGAAGGCGTCGCGCTGCGAATCGGAATGGAAGAGGTTCAGCACGCCCCGCTGCGACACCATCGCGTTGTAGTTGATGTCCTGCTCGAGGCCCTCCCACAGCTTCAGCGACCACTCGTAGAACGGCGTGTTCTCCGGCAGCAGGTAGTTCGAGCGGATGATCGTGGTGTTGCGGCCGACGTTGCCCGAGCCGATGTAGCTCTTTTCGATCACGGCGACGTCGGTGATGCCGTGCTCCTTGGCGAGGTAGTAGGCCGTCGCCAGGCCGTGGCCGCCGCCGCCGACGATGATGGTGTCGTACTCGGCCTTGGGCTCGGGATCGCGCCAGGCCGGCTGCCAGCGCCGCTGCCCCGAGAGGGCGTTCCTAACCAGAGCCGCAAGGGAATATCGCATCGACCGTTGCCCGGGCGTGTGCACGCATCTTGTATTGGGCCGCAAATCTGGCACGATCGCCGCCTCCCTCATGACTTGGAGCGACTTTTTCTTGAGCGAGAGCGACCTCCACCGCCGGCCTTCGGATCGCAGCCGCAAAAATGCGGCCCGGCCGCCCCTTGCGGACGACGCGGCGCCGCACCGGATCGGCGTCCTTCTGGTGCCCGGCTTCGCGCTGATGACCTACAGCTGCGCCGTCGAGCCCTACCGGGCGGCCAACACGCTGTCGGGGCGCGAGCTTTACCGCTGGCTGCACATCTCGCCGGACGGCGGCCCCGTCGTCGCCTCCAACGGCGTCGCCATCGTTCCCGACCAGGGGATCGACCGGCCCGTGGATGTCGACGACCTGTTCGTCTGCGCCGGCGGCAACCCCACCCTGTTCGACCACGGCCCCACCCTGAAATGGCTGCGCGCCCAGGCCCGGCGCGGCACGCGCATCGGCGGCGTGGCGGGCGGGCCCGTCATCCTCGGTCGCGCCGGGCTGCTCGCCGGCTACCGCTGCACCATGCACTGGGAGTACATCCCGGCCTTCAAGGAGATGTTCCAGCGCCACCACGTCACCACGGCGCGCTACGAGATCGACGGCATGCGCTGCACCAGCTCCGGCGGCGCGGCCGCCATGGAGATGATGACGGCCCTGATCGGCCGGCGCTACGACCGCACGCTGGCGAGCGCGGTCAGCGAGTGGTTCCTGCACTCGCGCCTGACGGCGGCCGGCGAGCCGCAGCGC
>JBFWNV010000049.1:0-6440 GCA_050250875.1 Vicinamibacterales bacterium | reverse complement strand
CCCCGCGCGCGGCCGGCGACGCGCCGCACGTAGCGGCCGGGCGCCACGTCCTTGAGCGGGATCCGCGCCGCGAAGCCGTAGCCGCCGGGGCCGCCGGCCAGTTCGCTGCTGTCGCGCACCTCGCGGGTCTGGAACACGGTCTGGCCGCCCTCGGCCTTCAGCGTCGCCTCGAGGTCCACCTTGTGCGGCTGCTTGCCGGTGTTGTCGTAGATCTCGGCGAACAGCGCCAGCTCGTCGCCGGCGACGAAGTCGCGATAGGTCGTCATCGGACCGGGGAGCATCTTGGCCAGCGGATCCTTCGATCGCGCCGTCGGGGTGATTCCGCTGAGCGCCGAGGTGAGCGCCAGGCCGCTGACCGCCAGCTTCTCCTTGGTGAAATCGGGTACGTCGATGTCGGTCGCCACCGAGCCGGCCCGCCGCGTCTGCGCCTCCATCACCGCGACGCGCAGCTGGTAGCGGCCGGGCGGCAGGTCGATCTGATTGAGCACGCGGAAGCCGCCGGCGCGCAGCCGCGGCACCGAGTCGGGCTTGAGGCCCAGGGTCAGCGTCGAGCGGTCGCCGGGGTAGGCCTTGCCGCCGTAGTCGCTGGCGGTGACGACCACCTCGAGACGGTTGGTGAAATTGCCGCCGGTCTCGGTGAGCGGCAGGTCGCGGGCGGCGATGAGCGTCGAGAGCACGACCGCACCCTTGTTGTCGGCGCCCTTGAACACCGCGGTCGAAAGCGCCAGCGGCAGGCCGGCGGTGGGCAGCGGGCTGACCAGCGCGTCGCGCAGTTCGGGGGCCGTCCTGCCGTCGCTCCGGTCGGATTCGGCCCGGCCGCGGGCGGCGACGTAACCCTTGCGGGCCCGGACGGTGAGCCCGGGCTGACGCACCTTCACCTCGATCCGGCGGTAGCGGCCGTCGCGCCGATCGTTGGTCGAGTAATAGCCGAGCAGGTAGTAGGCGCTGTTGTCGGCGACCAGCCGCTCGAAGCCGCCGGCGAAGTCGTTGGAGTTGACCAGCGCGAACCCGCCGGTCTCGCTCGCCAGGACGCGCAGGCTGTCCTGCCCCATCCGTACTTCGTTGTTGAAGGCGGTGGCGCCGAGGTTCAGCGACGCGTCGGTCGGCATGTCCTGGACCTCGATGAGGTCGTCGGCCCCGGCGCCGAGGCCGCGGGCGTCGACGCCGTAGATGGCGACGTTGGCGCGGGTGGCGGCGGCGATGGCATCCTGCGTGGCCTGGATGATGGTGGACGCGCCGCGGTTGTTGAACACGTCGGTGATGTCGTAGTCGATGCCCTCGCTGAAGTAGACCAGGGCCTTGCGGCGGCCCGAGATGCCGCCCAGGTACGTGGCCAGGTTGCGGATCGAGTCGAGGGTGGTGCGCGCCTGCAGCGACCGCTCGGGGTCGAGCATGTCGTCGATGCGGTCGCCCTGCTGGCGCAGGCCGCGCGTGCGCTGTTCCTCGTCGAGGCGCTCCATCGTCGCCGAGCGCAGCTTGCGGCCCATGAACTTGTCGATGGCGGCGAGCAGGCGCCGCTGGCTGCCGGTGAACTCCTGGGCGGCGTCGGACCGGCCGCTGGTGAAGACCACGGCGGCGCGGTCGTTGGCGCCGATGTACCGCTGCACGAACTGACGGGCCGCCGCCTTGGTGCGCTGGCTGCGCAGCGCGTTGGTGTGGACGTCGTCGAGCACCAGCACGTAGACGCGGCCGTCGACGCCGGTGATGTTGTCGGCGACGTCGGGCTCGATCGGGTTCGACGCGAACAGCGGGCGCGGCTGCCGCTCGACCGGGATGTTCACGAACGTGAACGCCGCCACCTTCTGCGGCTTGCCGTCCTCGAGCACCTCGAAGTCGGCGGCGGTCAGCCCGGGGACGAACCCGCCCTTGCCGTCGAGCACGCGGGCGTCGACCTCGACGTAGTTGACCTCCGCCCGGAACGTGATCGCCGGCTGCGCCGGCGGCTCGGGGGGCGGCGGAGCCTGGGTCTGGGCGGACAACGCGGCGCCGACGAGCAGCGCCGCGACACTGGCGGGCCAGGTGCGGGTCATGGACATGATCCTGATCGGGCGCGGCAGCCCGTGGGGCTGCCCGGCCCGGACGAACTCCGGTGGCAGGCGCGGCGGCTTCGATTATAGGACGGCCGTGCGGCGCCCGCAGTTGCCGCCCGGCGTCGAGCCGGATTCAGAGCGGCGGCCGCCGCCGGTGCCAGTCGGTGGCCTGCTCGTAGGCGTGTCCGACCCGGAACAGCGCGAACTCGTCGAACGCGCGCCCGTACAGCTGCAGGCCGATCGGCAGGGCCGGCGGCCCGGCCGAAAAGCCGCACGGCAGCACCAGGGCGGGCAGGCCGGTCATGTTGCCCAGGAACGTGTTGCCGCTGCGGAAGCGTTCGGGGGTGCTACCCGGCTTCACGTCGGTGCCGGCCACGGCCGGTGGGTCGAGCGGTGGCGGCACCGCCGCCCCCGCCGGAACCGCCATCACGTCGCACTGCGTGAAGACGGTGGCCATCTCGGCCATCAGCACCGTGCGCACGCGCTGCGCCTTGATGTAGTCCGTGGCAGCGTAGAAACGGGCGGCGTCGAGCCGCTCGCGCACGATCGGATCGAACGACTCCGGGGTCTGGCGCAACCGGGTCTCGTGGAAGGCCGCCGCCTCGGCCATCGCCACGACCCAGCCGGCCGACGTGGCGTACTGCGCGTGCGGCACGTCGACGTCGACCAGCGTCGCACCCACCCCCTGGAGGGTGGCGAGCGCGGCCCGGTAGGCGGCGCCGACCTCGGCGCTGGCGTCGTCGGCGAAGAACCGCGTCGGCACGCCGATGCGCATGCCGCGGATGTCACCGGTGAGCGCCTGGCTGTAGTCGGGCACCGGGTCGGCGGTGGTCGTCGGGTCGAGCGGATCGTGGCCGGCGATGGCCTGCAGCACCAGCGCCGCGTCGCCGACCGTCCGGGTCATCGGCCCGGCGTGGTCGAGCGACCACGCCAGCGTGGTGACGCCGTGACGGCTGACCCGCCCGTAGGTCTGCTTCAGGCCGACGATGCCGCAGAAGTTGGCCGGACCGCGGATCGAGCCGCCGGTGTCGGTGCCGATCGACAGCGGCACCATCGCCGCCGCCAGCGCCGTGCCGGAGCCGCTCGACGAGCCGCTGGGCGTGCGACCGAGATCCCAGGGATTCCGCGCCGGTCCGAAGCCCGACACGACGCCGCTGCCCATCGCGAACTCGAGCAGATTCAGCTTGCCGGCCAGGACCGCGCCGGCACGGGCCAGCCGATCGGTGATGGTCGACTCGAAGGTCGGGACGGCGGTCGCCGTCACCTTGGAGCCGTTGGTGGTCAGCACGCCCTTGGTGGCCAGGATGTCCTTCGGCGCATAGGGGACGCCGTGCAGCGGCCCGCGAACGACGCCGCGGGCGATCTCGCGTTCGGCGGCCGCCGCCTGCCGGCGGGCCAGGTCGGCCGTCACCGTGATGAACGCGTTGGTACGCGGGTTGAGCTGCTCGATCCGCGCCAGATAGGCGTCGGTGAGCTCCACCGGCGAGAGCCGGCGGGCCCGCATCATCGCCGCCAGTTCGCGCGCCGGAAGGAAGAGGACGTCGGTGGCGACCGGCATGCCGTGCCTTTTACCGGCGGACCAGGAACACCGTCGGCGGCTCGACGGCGTCGTCGAGGTCGAGCTCGCGCACGACCCGCAGCTGGTCGAGATTGCGCTGGACGGCGCGGCCGGCGACGTCGAGCCGGGCGGCGTCGAACTGGCCGCCGAGCAGCGCCGCGGCATGCTGCAGCACCGGCGCGCTCACCGCCGGCGCCGCCTGGGCGGCCAGATCGGCGGCGACCGCGCCGCTGAACCCGAGCGCGGTGAGAATCTGCAGCACGTGGCGCCGGTCCACGGCGTCTCCGATGGTCATTCCGCCCTCCTCGGAGCCCGTCCCCCCGCGCCCGGACAACTTTCATCGCGGCCGCGGCGTCCAACCAGATGGAGCCGGTCCGCAGCGACCCTAGTGCCGCGGCGCGGCCGCTGTCAAACCCCGCCGCCGGCCGGCGGCGGGAGCAGCTATACTCGAATTTCGTATGTCGTTGGACATTCGCGCCGTTCAGACGGCCCTCCAGGCCGAGGGTCTCGACGGCTGGCTTCTCTACGATTTCCGCGGCTCGAACCCGGTCGCCCAGCGCCTCGCCGGCCTCGACGGCGGCGGCCACATGGCCACGCGGCGGTGGTTCTATCTGATTCCGGCCGCCGGCGAGCCGCGCGCGCTGGTGCACAAGATCGAGTCGCGGACCCTGGCGCACCTCCCCGGCGAGACCACCCGTTATGCCGGGCGCACCGAACTCGAGGCCGGCCTCGCCGCGGTGTTGCGCGGCATGCGCCGGGTGGCGATGGAGTACTCGCCGCTGTGCGCGATTCCGTACGTGTCGCGGGTCGACGCCGGCACCGTGGAGCTGGTGCGGGCCCAGGGCGTCGAGGTGGCGACCTCGGCCGATCTCATCCAGCAGTTCGAGGCGGTGTGGAGCGCCGCCGCCTTCGCGTCGCACCACGACGCCGCCGAGCGGCTGTACCGGGTCAAGGACCGCGCCTTCGCCGCTATCGCCGCCCGCCTCCGCGCCGGACAGCCGACCACCGAGTACGACATCCAGTCGCTGATGATGTCGTGGTTCGACGAAGAGGGACTGCAGACCGATTCGCCGCCGATCGTCGCCGCGCAGGAGAACGCCGGCGACCCGCACTACCAGCCGACGGCATCGCGGTCGCGCGCCATCACCGCCGACAACGTCGTCCTGCTCGATCTGTGGGGCAAGACGGCCGTGCCCGGCGCGGTCTTCGCCGACATCAGCTGGATGGGCTACACCGGCCGTGACGTGCCGGCGCCGGTGACCCGGGCGTTCACCGCCGCCCGCGACGCCCGCGATGCCGCCGTCAGCCTGATCGAGGCGGCGGCCGCCGCCGACCGTCCGGTGCGCGGCTGCGAGGCCGATCGGGCGGCGCGCGCGGTGCTGGAGTCGGCGGGGTTCGGCGGCGCCATCCTGCACCGCACCGGCCACAGCCTCGGCGAGCAGATTCACGGCAACGGCGCCCATCTCGACGACTACGAGACCCGCGACGAGCGGCGGCTGATGCCCGGCACCGGCTTCACCATCGAGCCGGGCCTCTATTTCGACACGTTCGGCGTACGCACGGAAATCAACGTCGCCTGGGGTCCCACCGGCCCCGAGGTGACGGGACCGCGGCAGATGGCCGTGGTGCCCCTGGTATAGGCAAGAGGTGGAGGACCAGATGTCGACCCGCAAAACCACGGTGTTCTACGCCCTGCTCATCGCCGTCGCCTCGGTGGCCGTGGGCATGGTGATCGCCTCGCGGCTCGAGCTGTCGCCGGCGTCGTCGGCGCAGACCGTGACGGCGGGCGTGCCGCCGGCCAACAGCGCCCCGCTCAGCGGCCCGGTCGATGCCTCGACCTTCCGCACCATCGCCAAGTCGATGAGCCCGGCGGTGGTCAACATCCGCACCGAATCGCGCCAGCGGTCGTCGCAGATGACCCAGTTCTTCGGCGGCGACGACGACCTGCTGGAGCGCTTCTTCGGCCAGGGCGGCAGCCGCAACCGGCAGCAGGAGCGGCCGCAGGTGACCCAGGCCGCCGGCACCGGCTTCATCATCAGCAAGGACGGCTTCATCCTGACCAACAACCACGTCGTCGAGGGCGCCACCAAGATCCAGGTCTCCTTCTACGGCGACGACCCCGACGTCACCTACCTGGCCCAGGTCGTCGGCCGCGACCCGCTCACCGACAGCGCCCTCATCGAGCTGACCGAGAAGCCGAAGCGCGAGCTGACCGAGGTGAAGTTCGGCGACTCGGCGCAGATGCAGCCGGGCGACTGGGTGATGGCGATCGGCAACCCGTTCGGACTGGCCCACACCGTGAGCGTCGGCGTGATCAGCGCCACCGAGCGGCCGTTCCCGATCACCGACGGGCGCAGCCAGGACGTGCTGCAGACCGACGCGGCGATCAACCCGGGCAACTCCGGCGGACCGCTGCTGAACGTGCGCGGCGAGGTGGTCGGCGTCAACACCGCGATCTACACCGACTCGCGCCAGGCCGGCAACATCGGCATCGGCTTCGCCATCCCGATCAACACCGTGCGCGAGCTGCTGCCCCAGCTGCGCGCCGGCAAGGTCACGCGCGGCGTCATCGGCGTGTCGGTGGGCACCATTCCGCTCGACGCGCTCGAGCAGCTCGGGCTCAAGGAGCGCGCCGGCGCCCTGGTGTCGTCGGTCAACAGCGGCGGCCCGGCGTCGAAGGCCGGCGTCGAGCCCGGCGACGTCATCGTCGAGTTCAACGGCAAGGCGGTGCGCAACCGCGACGAGCTGGTCGGCATGGTCACCCGCACCAGGCCGGGAACGACGGTGCCGATGAAGGTGCTGCGCGACAAGGTCGAGAAGCGGCTCGAGGTCACCATCGACGAGCTCAACCT
>JBFWNV010000048.1:0-6782 GCA_050250875.1 Vicinamibacterales bacterium | reverse complement strand
AGATCGAACCGGCCTGAGCGCAGCGGGGTGAGACGGCAAGGCGACCGCCCGGTGGCATAGTGCCTGCATGGGTTGGCTCGATCGGTTCCAGCGCCGCCACCCCTGGGCGGCGTTCCCGATCGCCGTCGTCTACAAGTTCTTCGACGACCAGGGGACCTACCTCGCCGCCCTCATCACCTACTACGGGTTCCTGTCGCTGTTCCCGCTGCTGCTCCTGTTGGCCTCCATCCTCGGTTTCGTGCTCGCCGGCGACACCGACCTGCAGAACCGCATCCTCGACTCCGCCATCGGCCAGTTCCCCATCCTCAGCACCGAGCTCGATCGGCCCGGCGGGCTGCGCGGCAACACCGCAGCGGTGATCATCGGTGGCCTGACCGCCCTCTACGGTGCGCTGGGCGTGGCCCAGGCCCTGCAGCACGCCATGAACACGATGTGGGCGGTGCCCCGCAACCGTCGGCCCAACCCGTTGCTCGGACGCCTGCGCGGCCTGGTGCTGCTGGGCGTGGGCGGGCTCGCCGTGGTGGCCTCCACCGTGCTCACCACGCTGGGCAGCGCCGCTGAAGCCGTGTTCGACACCCGGCTCGACCGGGGCATCACCCTGCTGGCGGCCGCCGCCGCCGTGCTGTTGAACACCGGGTTGTTCATGGTGGCGTTCCGTCTGGCCACCGCCCGCTCGCTGGTGCTGCGCGAGGTGCTCGTCGGGGCCGTGTTCGCCGCGCTGTTCTGGCAGCTGCTGCAACGCTTCGGCGCCGCCTACGTCAGCCGCTTCGGCGAGGATGCCAGCCTCTACGGCGCCTTCGCCCTCGTCCTCGGTCTGCTGGGCTGGCTCTACCTGGCGGCCATCGGCGTCGTGCTCGCCGTGGAGATCAACGTGGTGCGCACCCGCCGGCTGTACCCGCGGGCGCTGCTCACCCCGTTCACCGACGATGTCGATCTCACCCCCGCCGATCAGGCCGTGTACACCGCCGCCGCCCAGGCCCAGCGCCTCAAGGGCTTCCAGGAGATCGACGTCACCTTCGAACGGCCCGGACCCGGTGACCCGGCGGCGGGCAACGGCGCCGCCGGCAACGGCGGCGCAGCCGACACCGACGCCGGTCGGGGCGCCGGCTCAGCGGATCCAGGGCCGGGCCCGCAGCGCTGAGGTGCCGGCCCGCACCGTCAGCGCGTCGGCGCAGGCCTGCGAGGAGGCCCGCACGGCGGTGGTGTCCACCAGGGTCGGCTGGTGGTCGCGCAGCACCAGGCGACCGTCGACCAGCACATGGCGCGCCTCGTCACCGATGGCCGAGTACACCAGCGCGCTGACCGGGTGGTGCAGCGGCGTCATGCACAGGTTGTCGGCGTCGAGCACCACCAGATCCGCCTTCTTGCCCACCTCCACCGACCCCAGCTCATGGGCCAGGCCGATGGCCCGCGCCCCCTCGATCGTGGCCAACTCCAGCACCCGCTCGGCGGTGATCACCGCAGCATCGCGCCGGAACCCCTTGTGCATCAGCGCAGCGAACTTGAGGGCGTGGACCATGTTGTGGTTGTTGTTCGACGCCGGGCCGTCGCAGGCCAGGCCCACGGTGACGCCCGACGCCAGCATCTCGGGCACCGGGGCGAAGCCGGAGGCGAGATAGAGGTTCGAGCAGGGGTTGTGCGACACCTTCACGTCATGGCGGGCAAGGGTGGCCACGTCGGCGGCGTCGCACTGCACGCAGTGCACGGCCAGCACATCGGGCCCCAGGAACCCGATCGACTCGAGGTAGGGCAGGTCCCGCATGCCGTAGCGCAGCATCGACTGCTCGATCTCGAAATCGGTCTCCGACACGTGGATGGTGATCGGCGCCCCCGTCTCGTCGGCCAGCGCTCGGGTGGCCCGCAGCGTGGCGGCGTCGGCCGCCCAGATCGTGCACGGGGCCAGACCCACCTGCACCCGGGCGCCGGGCCGGTTGCGTTCGCCCACCAGCCGCCGGCAGTCCTCCAGCACCGCGCCCAGGTCCTCCACCAGCGCCGCCGGCACGCCGACCTCCTCACCCGTGGTGATGCAACCGCGGGCGACGACGCCGCGCAGGCCCACCTCGTCGAAGGCGGCGAGCACGGCGTCGGTGCAGCGCGGCTCGGGGTGGGCGTACATGAAGTCCACCATCGTGGTGGTCCCGGTGGTGACGGCCTCGGCACAGCCGTGACGGGCCGCCACGTAGCAGTCCTCGGCGCTCAGCACGGCGGCGCTCGGGCCGGTCATGCAGCGGAACCACTCCGACAGCACCAGATCGTCACCCAAACCCTTCAGCAACGTCTGGAACAGGTGGCTGTGGGTGTTGATCAAGCCGGGGATCAACAGCCGACCGGCACAGTCGAGCCGCTCGTGACCCCGGGCGGCGTCGGCCAGCGAGCCGGTCGGTCCGATGGCGGCGATGCGATCGCCGTCCACCAGCACGTCAGCGCCGACCAGCACCTCCCGGCGAGCGTTCATGGTGATGACGGTCGCCCCGCGCAGCAGCATGGCGGGGACGCTAGCCATGCGACCCGGCCGCCCACCGCGCCGGACGAGCCGCAACCGCGCCTCGGACGTGCGGCCGGTGACACGGTTGCCGCCGCCGCGCCCGGGGTACCAGCGCACCATGCCGCTCGATGTCGAACCCACGCCACGCGCACCCCGCCCGGCGGTCGACGGCGGCTCCATCGCCGTCGTGGCGGCGGTGCTCGCCGGGTTCATCGGCCTGAGCACGTTGGTCCTCCAACCGGAGCTGCTCGGCGACCGGCTGTTCGCGCTCGCCGTGGGCGTGGCGTTGGGCGCCTTCACGTTGCTGGTCACACCGCGCCGCCGGCGCACCCCCGCCGACGAGGTGGAGCCCACCACACCGCTCGCCGAGCAGCTCGAGATGCACCACTGGAGCCTGCAGGAGCTCGAGCGATCACACCGCCAGCTCGCCGAGGAGGTCCGCGAGCTGCGCGCCCGCATCAACGAGCTCGAGGGACGGCGACCCGCCGCCCCCGCCCAGGGCGACCCGGTGGGCGGCGGCCGCCGCTGAGGTTTCCGCACCGGCAGGCCCGGGTAGCCGATGGGCATGAGTCTGCTCGACCGCATCCGCTCGCTCTTCTCGAGCCCGCCCACCATCGATCACCCGTCACCGGGCACGATCATGGAACGAGGCGACGGCGAGTTCGCCGGCCCGATCGACGAGGCCCGCGAGACCGCCCACCAACATGATCTGGGCGCCCCGAACAACCCGATCACCGACCACGTGCGGCCGCCGATGCAATGACCCGGTGACCGCCGCACACCGCCACCTGATGGCCGGCCGCCCCGCGCGCGCCGGCCATCGGTCGCGTCACGGTCACGGCAGGCCGAGGAAGCGGGCCCGCGGGCAGCGCACCGCCAGACCCGCATCGCAGGTGGGGCAACGGCCCTGCTCCTCACCGGGGAACGCCCACATCGTCGCGCCGCAGTGCGGACAGCGCTGCCGCCACCCGGCGCACTGCACGCCGTCCAGGCGCGGTGCGTGCAACGGGCAGCCGAGGCCCCGGCACACCGGCCAGTTCGCCTTGATGACGATGGCCCCCTCGGCGCAGCGCTCGACACAACGGCCGCAATCGTCACAGCGGTAGGGATCGATGGTGGCGAGGCCCGGAACCGAACCCGGCGCCACGAGGGCGCCCGCCGGGCATGACCCCGCGCAGGCGCCGCACCCGGTGCAGCGCTCGACGAGCACGCGCCGGCTCATCGGGGCGTACCGATCAGTACGCCGCATCCGCCGATGTGGTCCATGACGGTCGATCCCTTCCCGCGTGCATCCTTCCAGGGACGCTCTGCAGCCCGACCAGGGCCGAAAGCCCTCCCGGCGGGGGGCTAACGTCGCCCCCATGCTGTTGGGCATCTCTTCGTTCGGCACCGGCCCTCGGACCGGGCCGGCGGCCACCCTCGCCCTCGCCCGCGACGTCGAGGCCCACGGCTTCGCCCGCTTCATGCTGGTGGAACGGGTGCTGAGCAACGACGCCATGGCCCAGTGCGCCGCCATCGCCGCCGGCACCGAGCGCATCGGGGTGGGCACCGGCATCGCCAACGTGTACCTGCGCCATCCCGAGATGCTGGGCCTGGCCGCCGCGGTGGCGGCCGAGGTGTCCGACGGGCGCTTCGTCCTCGGGCTCGGCCCCAACAACCAGGCGGCCACCGAACGGGCCGGCTTCGCCTGGCGGGGCGCCCGGGAGGCGCTGGCCGAGACCACCGCCATCGTGCGCTCGGTGCTCGACGGCACCACCGGACGGGCCCCGGCGTGCGGCAGGCCGGTCCCCGTCGTGTGGGCGGCGGTGGCCATGGAGACGGCCGACCTGGCCGGCCGGCTGGCCGACGGCGTGATGCTCTACCTCGCCACCGTGGCGCGCACCGCCGCCGTGCTGGACCGCTTCGGTGCCGCCGCGGCCGATGCCGCCCGAGCCGATCTACCGCTCGAGCGTTCGCTGCTGTTGCCGGTCTTCCTGCACGACGACGTCGACCGGGCCCGAGCCGCCGCCCGACGCTTCCTGGCCTTCTACGCAACGCTGCCGCACTACCGCAAGCTGTTCGCGCGCAGCGGGTTCCCCGTGGTCGAGGGCGAGGAGCTGCCCGACGGGTTGATCGACGCGGTGGTCGTCGCCGGGCCGACGAGCACCCTGCGCGCCCGCCTCGACGAGCTGGCCGGCACCGGGCTCACCCACGTGGATCTGGCGCCGCTGCCGGTCCTCGACGACGAGGACCTGCCCGCCGCCGCCGCCCGCCTGTTCGCCGCCCTCCCCCAGCCATGACCGACGCACCCGCACCGCCACCCCGACCGGCCCGGTCACCCGCCACCCGGCGGCGCGACGCCGGCCGGGCGGAGCTGCGCGTGGCGCAACTGAACGCCGGCTCGCTGTTCGAGCCCGGCTGGCACGAGCGGCGGGCGGAGATCATCGCCTGGCTCGACGAGCTGCGCGCCGATGTCGTCTGCCTCGAGGAGATCTGGAGCGACGCCCACCACCCGCCCACCGCGCGGTGGATCGCCGAACGCACCGCCATCGACTACCACCTGGCGTTCGGCGGCCTCGCCCTCGCCGAGGGGCTGTGGAAGGAACCCACGCTGCGCTTCGGCGCGGCCGTGCTGTCGCGCTGGCCCATCGAGCTGCACCAGGTGTGGCGGCTGCCGGTGGACCCCGACGACGCACCCGAGGACCGCTTCCTGCACGGGTTCCCCAACGTGCTGCTCCACGCCCGCACGGCGGGGCTCGACGTGTTCGCCACCCACCTCACCGGCGCCCCGCACCACGGGCGGCACCGCTGCCAACAGGTGCTCGCCCTCGACCGGCTGGTGCGCACCGTACGGGGCGGGCGCGACGGCGCCGTCCCGTTCGGGCAGCGCCAGCCCCACCCACCGGCGCTGCTGTGCGGTGATTTCAACGCCGAGCCCGACAGCGACGAGATCCGCTTCCTGTGCGGGTTGACCTCGCTGGTCGAGACCACCACGTTCTGGCAGGACGCCTGGCGGGTGGCCGGCGAGGGCCCCGGTCTCACCCAGGACTGGCGCAGCCACCCGCTCGCCGCCCGGCTGAACGTGCACCGCAAGCGCATCGACTACGTGTTCGTGGGCAGCCCGTTCCTGCGGATGGGCGACGCCGGCAGGGTGCTGCGGGCCGAACCGGCGTTCCACGAGCCCCGCACCGGCGTGCAGGCCAGCGACCACAGCGGTCTCGTCGTCGACCTCGCCTGGCCGCAGCGGCCACCCGATTGAGCGACGAGCACCGCTGAGCCGGCCCGTCGACGGGTACGTCACCGTCATGGATGATCAACGGCACGACGACCAACGGCAGGCGGGTACCGACCGAGCGGAGCGCGAGGCCGAGCTCGAGCGCAGCGGCCTGAACCCGAACGTGGCCGATCCCGCCGCCGCAGGGGACGACGCCGCAGGGGACGACGCCGCAGACGACGCACCCGCAGGGGCCGGCCGACCGCGCCGCGGTGCGCCGGGTCAGGCTGCGCCGCCCGATCCCGACGCGCCCGCCCGCAGCGTCGATGACACGACCTCACCGGAGGCCGTCGAACCCAACGAACCCGGCTGATGTGGCGGCCTGCCGGCGACCGCGGCAGCCCGCCGGTCGGCCACCCTCAGGCCCAGATCCGCCCGGCGAGCTCCACCACGTGCGCGAGCTTGGCCCACTGCTCGTCCTCGGTGAGCTCGTTGCCCTCGATGGTCGAGGCGAAGCCGCACTGCGGGCTCAGGCAGAGCTGACCCATCGGCACGTGGGCGGCCGCCTCCGCCACGCGGGCGGCGATCTCGTCGTAGGGCTCGAGCTGCGGCCGCTTCGACGTGAGCAGGCCGAGCACCACCGTCTTGCCGGCCGGCACGAAGCGCAGGGGCTCGAACCCACCGGATCGCTCGTCGTCGTACTCGAGGAAGTAGGCATCGACGTCCAGCTCGTTGAACAACACCTCGGCCACCGGCTCGTAACCGCCTTGCGCGAACCAGGTCGAGCGGAAGTTGCCCCGGCACAGGTGGATCCCGACCACGAGATCGTCGGGCCGGCCGGCCAGCGCGGCGTTGATCAGCGCGGCGTAGGCGTGGGGCAGCTCGTCGGGATCGTCGCCCCGCTCCACCGCGCCGGCGCGCATCACCGGATCACACAGGTACGCGAGGTTGGTGTCGTCGAGCTGCAGGTACCGGCAACCGGCCTCGTACAGCGCGGCGATCTCCGCCCGGTACACGGCGGCGAGGTCCTCGAAGAACCGGTCGAGATCGGGGTAGGCGTCGAGATCGATCCCGGCCCGACCACCCCGGAAGTGCACCATGGTG
>JBFWNV010000047.1:0-7274 GCA_050250875.1 Vicinamibacterales bacterium | reverse complement strand
GCGGCGGTGACGGTGTGCTGGGCGTGGAAGTAGAGCCCGAACTGGATGACCGTCATGATCAGCAGGAGGAGCACGGGGACGGCGAGCACCGCCTCGACGGTGGCGTCACCTCGTTCCGAGGCGGGATCCGGTCGACGGTGGCGTGGGAGTCGGTGGTCTGCCATCAGGTGGTGGTGATGCTGTTGGCCTTCTCGATGACCTTGGCCACGATGATCGCTCCAGCGGCGAGGGCCAGCGCGGCGAAGATGGCGACGATGATCACCTTCTCGGTGACCTCGCCGCGCTCATCGGGAGCGCGCAGCAGTTCGAGCCGCCACCGGACGGCGGTGATGAGGGCGCGCGTGAGCTGCCAGTCGGACATGGCGGTTCCGCCTTTCGGTTGCGATCGGTGGGATCAGAGCCCGGTGAGGACCTGGATCACTGCGGGGTAGCCGAGGAAGAGCACGAAGCCGAGCATCAGCAGCACCACCGGCAGCGACATGCGTTCGCTGGCCGATTGGGCGGCTGACTCGGCGTCGGCCAGACCCCGCACCCGGAGGGAGCGGGCCTTGGCCGCGATCGACGTTCTCACCCGAGCGCCTTCGTCGCCGGCGAGCGTGACGGACGCAGCCAGCTCGTTGAGCTCGCTGATGCGAAGCTCACGACCCAGCCGGTCTAGACCGCGCCACGGAGCTTCCCCCATGAGCCGGGCGTGGGTGAGCGCATGGCGGATCTCGGCGAACGCCCAGCCGTGACCGTCGCCGGCGCTGGCGTTGAGGGCGTGATCGACGCCGGCTCCGCCCGCCAGGCGCACGGCGACGAGATCGAGGTAGCAGCTCAACGCATGCCGGAACCCGCGCCGACGCTCGTCAGCGCTGACCTTGAGCCCGACGAACGGCAGCGTGAGGCCGGCGGCGGCCAGCACCAGTGCGGACCACGCCGGTAGGAGCAACGAGACCCGGACTCCGCCGAGGGCCATCAGCCCCGCCACCGCCGGTGCCCACAGGAACCCCACGGTCCCGGCCAGCGCGGCGCGGGTTGCCAGCTGCTCGCTCGACTGGCCGGTGACCCGCAGGTCGGCCGAGAAGCGGTGCGTCAAGCGGTCGAAGCCGCGGGTGCGAGCCAGCGGGGTGCCGACGAGCCTGACCAGCGACGAGTGAGGGGCGTCGGCTGGCGCGGCCGTCGACGGGCTGGATTGGTGGAGCCGGGCGAGGAGATCGGCGAGCGCAGGCTGCGTCGGGCGGAGCCCGGAACGGACGAGGAGCAGCCCGCACCCGGTGAGCTGACCAAGCAGTATGGCGGCAGTCATCGGGCGGCCCCCATCGGTGGGGCCTCGGGGGAGAGGAGGAACCGTTCGGGCGCTTGGAAGCGGCTCATGTGGGCGAGCCACCACAGCGCCGCACCCCAGCTGGCGGCGATGACGGCGAGGGTGAGCTGGCCGAGGGCATCGCCGTAGACGGCGACGTAGCGGGGGTTCAGCAACACGAGGCCGGCTGCCGTGGCCACGGTGCAGCCGGCGATGACCCGCACGGCGGTGCGCATGCGGGCGCGGGCGGCCTCGACACGGAGCTGCATGACGGCTTCGTCGCGGGCGGCGTCGGCCAACGCGCCGAGGAGCTCGGCCAGGTTGCGGACCGAGCCGTTGGCAGCGACGGTCAAGGCCGCAACGACCAGATCGGCGATGGGATGGGCGAGGTCGTCGGCGAGGTGGCGGAGCGAGCGGCCGAGTGGCTCGTGCTGGATGCGGACCGAGAAGGCGATGACCTCGTGGCGGATCGGCGCCGGTGCCACGGGCGCGGTGGCTGCGACGGCCGCCTCCAACCCGTGGGCGGCGCTGATCGTGTCGCGCAGCATCTCGGTCCAGGTGGCGATCGCCTCGGTTCGGGCTACACCAGCGGCGCGCTGGCTACGTCCGCCCAGGAGATCGCTGGAGAACCAGCCCAGCAGGCCGCTGGCTACGGCGGCAACCGGCCACCGGGTGGTCAGCAGGATGATCAGGGCGGCACCGCCGGCCCGCAGGAGCCGTTGGCGGGCATCGGCGCCGATCGTGCGCCGCACCGACCGACGGGTCGCCGGCTCGGCCGGACGCAGCCCACCGGCGATCAGCAGCAGGCCGGTGCCGACCCCGGCGCCCAGCAGCGCCATGAGCGCCGTCATGACGACCACCCTTGCGGCGCCCGGAAGCCATGGACGGCCAGCTCCTCGGCCAGGTCGTGCGGCAAGGGCGTGACCGGACGAGCGGCGCCGTCGGGTCCCGGCCCGTACAGCTCGTTGGTGATGACCTGGCGGCCGTCGGCCCCAACCACCTGACGGACCGACGCGACGACCCGCCGGTTGGCGTGCTTGGCGATGAACACGACGAGGTCGACCGCGGCGGCGGCCAGCTGGTTGGTGGCCTCCAGCGACAGCCGCTCGGGGGCCTGCATGCCGTAGAGCGCGAGCTTGTTGAACACCGTGGCCGACGAGTCGGCGTGCAGGGTGCACATCGACCCGTCGTTGCCCTGGCTCATGGCGTTGAGCATGGGGATGACCTCGTCGCCGCGGACCTCGCCCACGATCACCCGGTCGGGGTTCATGCGCAGGCTCATGCGGACCAGCTCGGCGGCGGTCACCCGGCCCACCCCTTCCACGTTCGCCTCGCGAGCCTCGAGTGCGACCACGTCGGGGTGGAGGTCGGGGAAGCGGTCGAGGCCGAGCTCGAGCTCGGTCTCGATGGTGATGATCCGTTCGTCGGCGGGGATCTCGGCGGCCAGCGCTCGCAGCATGGTCGTCTTCCCCGCGCCGGTGGCGCCGGCGATGATGATCTGCTTCCGGGCTCGCACGGCGGCGCTCAACAGCGCGGCCACCTCGGCGTCGACGGCGCCGAGACGCTGCAAGTCATCGAGGCTGACCTTGAGGAAGCGGTGGCGGCGGATGGCGACGGCGGGACGATCGCACACCCAGGCGACGGCGAAGAGGCGGCTCCCATCCGGCAGCTGCAGGTTGAGCGACGGGCGACCCGGGTTGAACTCGCGTTCCGAGAGGCCGTAACGGCGGCCGATCTCTCGCAGCAGGTCGATCAGCTCGGCGTCGCTGTCGGCGATGCGGTCGTGCTGCAGCTTGGTGCCATCGGCGTATTCGACGAACACCCGGTCGTGGCCGTTGGCGAGGATGTTGGTGATTCGCTCGTCGTCGAGCAGCGGCTGGAGGCGGCCGAGCTGGAAGATGCGGTCGAACACGGCCCGGCTCAGCGCCTGCTCGGCGGCGTCGTCCAACACCGGGCGACCGGCGGTCACCGCTTCCCGGGCGAGGGCTTCGAGCGCGCGGTTCACCAACTGGCGGGCCAGGGCCCGTTCATCTTCCGGTGACAGACGACGCTGCCCGTGCAGCTCGGCGGTGCGGTTGTGCTCGATGAGCTCGGCGCCGACCCGGGCGCGCACCTGCTGCACCAACCGCTCGTCGAGCACGTCGCTGGCGATCGTCACGCTCGCACCTCCCGTGCGGCGGGTTCGGACAGCTGCGCGGCCAGCGCCAGCACGGAGCGCACGTAGGCGCTGCGCCGCAACCAGCGGTCGAGGGCAGCGCCGGCGGCCACGTCGGCGGCGGCCTTCGGGTCGTGCGCTACCACCAGGAGTGCGGGACGCTGCAGCGCGGCGGCGATCTCGGTGGGCCGGTAGGGACGATCGCCCAGCGCCACCGGCAGCGTGCGACCAACCGGAAGGCTGGCCAGCCGCACCCGGAGCTGCTCGATGCCGGCCACGTCCGGGCGGAACACCACGACGCTGGCCGAAGCGGCGTCGGTCAGCGGCGTTGCGGCGGAGGCGGGCACCCAGCGGCCGGCATCGAGGATCGTCGTGCCCGAGCGGGCCGTCAAGGCGTGGCGCAACGGTTCAGCGACGAGGGAGAGCGCGGCGTGCAGCTGCGACGGGTCGGTGGGAGCCGGCAGCGCTCGGACGCCGTTGGGCAGGGCCTGCGTGTGGGCCTGCAGCATGGCGCCGTTGATGCTGTGCCTTCCGGCGGCGGCGAGCGTCAGCAGCCCTGGTTCGAGCGTCAGCCCGGCCCGAGCAGCGAGATCGCCACCGTGCGGGTCGGTCTCGACCACGAGCGGCTCAGCGTGGCGCTGCACGGCGGCCAGGGTGAGTGCCAGGGTGCTCGCACCGGGCGATTGCTTGGTACCGAACACGGCGACGATGCTCATGACGCGCCCACCTGGACCACGGCGAGGCGCTGGTCGGCGGCGGCGCCGGCCAACGATCCGGCGGTGGCTTCATCGACCAGGAGGGTCACGGCGACGGCGGCTTCGGTGGTGGTGAGCGGCTGCACCTCGAGCACATCGGCGACGCCCAGCGTTCGTGGTGCGGCCGCCGTCTGGGTGCGGTCGTCTCGGGTGCCGGTGTCCAGCAGCCGCACGCGGTCGCCGGCCCGGAGGCTCATGGGGTAGTGGCCGGCATCGAGGGTGGCGCCGGCGACGGCCTTGCCGTCGGGCACCGCCGGACCGGTACGGAGCTGGTCAGGGTGGAGCAGTGCGCCCTCGACGAGGCCGACGTCGGCGATCCGGCCGATGGTCGTGTCACGCTCGGCGGCGTTGACGGAACGCATGCCCGCATCGGCCGGCACGGAGATGACCGCCAGATCGTCGGTGCGCACCGCCCGGCCGGCGGGCACATCTCGGGCAACCTGCAACACCGAGACCTGTTGGTTGGACCGCTGGTACAGCGATATGGCGCCCACGGTGCACAGCGAGAGCACCAACACGCCCGACGCCACCCGGGCCGGGTTGCGTCGCCCGGCGCGTCCGGTCGATGGCGCCTTGATGATGGGAGGCGCGGCGGTCGCTGCCGTACTGCGGGGCATGGTGGAGGTCATCGCCGTGACGCCTTTCGAGGTGCCGGAGGTTGTTCGGTGCTGCCGGTGGTTCCGTGCTGCGGGTGTTCAGTGCTGCGGTTCAGCGCGGTGGGTGGTTCACCGTCTGCCGCTCGGCCACCCGGACATCGAAGGTGGTGGTGCGCTCGATCGTGCCGAGATCGCCGCCTCCCGATGCGCCCGTAACGGCCCACCGGGCGCGCCACACAACGGTGGCCGAGGCGGGGTAGGCGGCGCCGGGCTGGGCGGCCGAGGAGCGGCGGTAGGTGTGGGTGCACGCGGCGGCGGTGGGGGAGCCGGCACCGGTGCAGGTGACGGTCGTGCCATCACCCATGTTCCAGCGGACGGTCTCTGGTGTGGCGGTGACGGTGACGCTGACGCCGGGCACGGCTGCGATGGAGGTCTCGGTGCTCCAACCACCGTCGATCCACAGCCATGTCGGCAGGTTGACCAGCTGCTCACCGCCCGGGCTGAGGCCGGGAACGGGTGCCGGCAGCTCCAGGTAGCGGCGGGCTTCGGCCAACAAATCGAGCGGATCGACGGTGGCGATGAACACGGCGCCGACGAACACGCCGTCGCAGTCCTTCTGGTACCACTGGCCCATACTGCTCGGTACGACGGGTGAGCCGGTGTCCTCGTCGAAGACCTGGAGCGGCTGCACCGGCATCAGCGAGTAGGTGCAAGGGTTGGTGTTGCCGGAGCCGCCCGATCCGCTGCTCATGCTGGTGGCTCGGGCCTCGGAGTGCACGCCACTGGAGCTGGTCGCCGCCGCACCGATCGTGTCCGCCCCGGCGGTCTCAGCGAACAACGGCGCAACGATGGCGCCAAGGGCGAGCGGGAGCAGACGGCGAGTCACGGTGCGACTCCGGGTCTTGGTGCGCTCGAGGATCACGGTGTGCATCCGTCGGCCTCATCGGTGATGGCGGCGACCTTCCAGACGCCGGCCTCCCGGCGGAGCTCCAGCAGCATCTGGTGGCGCAGGGGGTTGTCGGTGTCGACGCGGCTGCCGTCGGCGATGCGGTACAGCCCGGTCATGTCGTCGGCGCAGTCGCGCACGAGGGCGGTGTCACCGTCAACCGACACGACGGTCGGGGCGCTGTCAATGGTGCCCTGCACCACGTACCCCGACGCCGCGGTGCTGGAGAAGTAGTTCAGCAGCCGGTTCACCTGCTCACCGGTGGCGCGCTCACTCAGCTGCTGCCGAACGAGATCCCCGTCAAAGGGCGTGGTCCGGGCGCCGAGCTCGAGGTAGAGATCCCAGAAGCTCCGGACCGCGGTGGTCAGCTCATCCGTCGTGGCGTCAACGGTTGTGGGAGGCGCGCTGGCGCTGCTCGGGGTCGCGTCGGTGGGGGCGATGCCGGGTTGCGTGGTGGCCGGCCCGGTGAGCGGGGTGCGCTCGGGTGTGGTCGACACCACGGTCGCTGTCGTGGCCGAGCCCGGGCCCGAGGTGGCGCCGTTCGAGTTGCTGCAGGCGGCGAGCCCGACGACGAGCGGCAGCAGGCGCAGGCAACGGCTCGGGCGCGTGATGGAGGCCATGCCCCATAGAAGCGCGTTTGCGGGCCCCGACGCGACGAGATCATCAGCCGAATCCGGGCGAGGATCTCGAGCGGTATGGGTCCGGGCGGCGGCTCGCATGGGTCACACCCAACCGGCACGGCGGCGGGGACTGCAACGACTTGTTGGGCACCTGCCGGTGCAGGGGTGAACCTGGCGGTTCATCGCCGCAGGTCAGTAGGCGTGCGGTGGTTGTGCGCCGACGAGATGGTCGCGGCTCCAGCGGTACACGACGGCGACCACATCGAGCAGGCTCTCGCCGTCATGGGTGAGCTCCCAGGCGACGGCGTCGAGCCCGCCGTCGTTGATCATCGTCGCCTTGACGATGCCGTCATCGCGCAGCGCCCGCAACGTCTCGCGCAGCACCTTCTGCTGGATGCCTCGGGCGTCGGCGCGGATCTGGAACTGGCGTTTGGGACCGGCCTGCAGCGAGCGCAGCACGGTGACGACCCACTTGCGGCTGAGCACACCGAGGGCTCGCTCGACGGTAACCGTCCAGTTGAGGGCGTCGACCTCGCCGGGCAGGGCGCCCGGCCCGCCGATGCCCGGCGGCGGGACCCGGCCGGCGGTGGGTCGGGGCGTGGTGGTTCGGTTGTTCCCGCTCAACGTGGTCCTCGCCGTGGTGCGAGAAGGTGTTGGCCCTGCTGCGTCGCTCGAGCAGGACGGCGACCTTCTGTGGCCGGTGCTGCGCGCTCGTGGTGAGCGTTGAGGCCTCAACACGGTCCGCCCGACCGAAGAATTCCGCTGCTGCGCAGCGGCGTTGAGGTCGCCGCTGAGCATCGCGTTGAGGGTGCGTTGTCAACGTCGGAAGCCCTGCCCCGCCAGGCGAAGGAGCGCTTCCGCATGTTCCGATCTCTGTTCAGTCAACTCGAAAACGAGTGGCATGTCTTCTCGAAACG
>JBFWNV010000046.1:0-7440 GCA_050250875.1 Vicinamibacterales bacterium | reverse complement strand
CCGACGAACTCCAGCTCCAGATCCGGAAGCGCGATGGACGGACCCGAGTGGGAACTCGGGTCCGGGTTGGACTGATCCACGTACTGCTCCCTCCAGCAATCGTGGCGAATGGTGCGGTCAGCCTACGACATCGGTAGGGGTCAGCCTCCGAGGGAAATCGTAAGATTTGACCAATTGCGTGAGCCGGGTCACAGGCCGCCGTCCGTCGTGGGCGCGGTGCCCATCCTGACCATGGCGACGTGTCCCCCGCGGCACGTGCGGCCGACCACGTGGCGCGAACCGGTCAACCCGCACCGACAGCTACTGCGGCTCGTGCCGACGGTGACCGAGCGGGCACCCACCCGCGGCGCGCTGAGCGGGTGGCCACCGCGTCGATGGAGAGATCCCGGCGGGGCTGCCGATGCTCCACAACCAGGGCGCGGTGCACCGCGTCAGCGGGCTACCGATAGAGCCAACGCAGCCCGCGGCTGACCGCAGCCGGGATGGTCGAGTGGTGCAACTCCCCCTCGAGCATGGCCAGCGTGACGTCGAGCCCGGGCCGCCGGGCGGCGCGCAGACGGTCGCGCAGCTCCTCGGTGTTCGCCACCATGGGGATGTCGCCCACGCGTTGCTCCTCCGACCCCACCGAGAGGAACACCCGGGCGGGGGCGGCGGCAGCCGCGATGTCGGCGTCGGGCTGGCGAGCCTCGATCCCGAAGATCACCCGGTCGTCCCACCAGGTGGAAGGGCTGGCCAGCAGCCAGCGGCCGAAAGCACCGGGTGCGTGCAGCAGGGTGTACACGCCGAACAACGCGGACAGGGAGTGGCCGATGAGGGTCCGCTCGTCGGGCCGCACCCGGTAGCGCCGCTCCAGCTCGGGCAGCGCGCGCTCCAGCAGCCACGCCAGGTAGGCCGGTCCCCCGCCGGTGGCGGCGCCGGCCGGCGCCATGAACGGCGGGTAGGCCGCTGCGGTGGGCGTGTAGGACTCGGCCCGCAGCCGGGTCACCTGCCGGGCCCGGGTGGCCTGCCAGCCGATGCCGGCCACCACCACCCGGGGCAACAGGCGGGCGAGGCCGAGGTTCAGCGATGCGTCGCACACCGTGCCGAAGGTCCATTGCGCGTCGAGGCACACGAGCAGCGGGTAGTCCTGGTCGCTGTCCTCATAGCCTTCGGGCAGGGCCACGTGCAGGACGCGGTCTCCCTCGAGCGGGCAGACCTCACGGCGCCAGATCATGCGCGCACGCTAACGCGCCCCGGCGAGCAGCGCTTCGGTGGCCAGCGCCGACGCCATGGCCGGCAACACCGGCCCGGCCACACCGCGGGCCGCTTCCCCGTCGATGGTGGCCAGCCCGTCGACGGGGTCGAGGTGCAGCGTGCAGCGGGCGTCGGGCCGGGCGTTGGCCGCGGCGCCGGCCAGCTCGATGAACGCCGTACCGTTCGGTACGGCGAGGGCGGCCAGGGAGCTGCCGTCGCCCACCACCACCAGCCGACGAGGGCCGAGCCGATCGAGCGAACGCTGCAGCGGGCCCACCGACCCCACCAGCAGCTCCCCCTCCGCGCCGCGCAGGTGCGCCGGACGGGCCCACACCGATGGCGACACGTCGAGCGGCCGGCCGCCCACCTCGGTGGCGCTGGTGAGGGCGATGGCCACGTCGGCGGCGTCGTGGTGCGCCACCAGCTGCGCGACCAACTGGCGGGCCACGGCCAACACCGGCGCGGGCTCGCCGGCCAGCAGGCAGGTGCCGCCACCGTCGAGTCGCACCACGACCGGCACGTCGTGGTCGTACCAGTACGGTGCGAGGAAGGCGTCGATCACCTCCTGGCCCTGCGGACCGAGCTGTTCCGGCGCGGCGAACGGCACCGCCGTGGCCACCTCGCCGTAACCGACGGTGCAGGCCAGGAAACCCTCATCGCCGGGCCTGACGCTGCGCCGGCGGCGGACCAGGCCCTGACCGGCCGCCGGGTGGCGTCGGCGCAGCAGGGCCGCCACCTGGCGGCGACGCTCGAGCAGCTCGGGTCGCAGCGCCTCCAGCTCGAGACCGTACTCCTCGGTATCGATGCGGCGGCCTCGACGGCGGGCGCCGGCGGGGGCGGGCAACAGGAACGCTTCGATGGGTCCGGCGAGCGGGTCGTCGTCGGCCGCCGCCGGCGCCGGGGCGAGCTCGGCCTGGAGGGCCGCGGCCGCGCCGAACAGCATGGTGGCCGGCGGCGCGGCCGCGGCCGTCGATGTGCCGTGCCCGCCGTCGCGCTGCGCCGGCACGGCCACCAGTGCCACCGTGTTGCCGAGCCGGAGCGCCTGCCCGTCGAGCACGGCGGCGTGCTCCACCTGCTCGCCGTCGACGAACACGTGGTTGGACGATCCCAGGTCCACCACGGTGATCCCATCGACCGTCGTGTGCAGCTGGGCATGGCGCCGGGAGACGCGCGGGTCGTGCAGCTGGAGCTCGCAACCGTCGTCCCGACCGACCACGACCGACCCGGGGGCCGTCAGCGACACGATGGCGCCTCCGTCCGGGCCGCTGACCAGCACGAGGGCGGCCGCCGCATCGGCGGCGACGGTTGCGGGGACCACCTCGACGGCGCCGCTCTCCCCGCCCACCGGGACGGCATCGGCGGCCTCGGCGTTGACCAGCTCCTCCACCCGGGGGGCGCCGGCCGGCTCGGCCGGCGTCTCCTGGTCGGGTGTGGCGACCGCCCCGCGGGCGGCGCCGGCGGTCTGGTCCGGCTCGACCTGCGGTCCGAGGGCGGCGGCAGCACCGAGGGCGATGGCGTTCTTGGGGTGCTCGTCGAGCGAGGCGGCAACGCCCAGCTCGCGCTCGACCAGCTCCGCCACCAGCGGCACCCGCGAGGCACCACCCACCAGCAGCACCTTGTGCAACGACCGCACCCCGACCCCGGCCAGCTCGAGCGTGGCCTGCAGCACCCCGATGCTCTGGGCCACCAACGGCTCGATCATCTCCTCGAACTCCCGCCGGGTGAGCCGCACCGCCTCGAGCCCCGACGGCAGCGACACGTTGATCGTGGCGGCGATGTCGGTGGAGAGCGCCTCTTTGGCCGCCACCACCTCGTCGCGCACCGCCCGCATGATGCGGGCGGAGGACTCCGCCAGCGGGTCGAGGCGCTGCAGCGCACCGTCGAGACAGCGGTCAACGAAGCCGATGATGGCCTCGTCGAAGTCGATCCCGCCCAGGCGGTCGAGGCCCAGGGGCTCCCCGAGGACCTCGAAGGACTCCTCGGTCTTGCGCAGCACGGCTGCGTCGAAGGTGCCGCCGCCCAGGTCGTAGACGGCCACGACGGCCCCCGTCGGGACCCGCTCGTGACGGGCGTGCCACACCGCGGCCGCCACCGGCTCGATGATGAAGGAGAACTCGGTCTCGATGCCGGCCAGGGTCGCCGCCTCGGCGAACACGTCACGCCGGAACGACCCCCAGTTGGCCGGGTGCGCCAGGTTGATGCGACGGGGTGGCCCACCCTCGGCGCGCACCACCCGACTGACCACACCACGCAGCAGGGCTGCGGTGAGCAGCGCCGGTGAGTAGGCGGTGTCGCCCACCAACATGGGGGCGGTGTCACCGAGGCGCCGCTTCACCTCCCGCACCACCAGCGTCGGGTCGGTGGCGGCCCGGCGCCGCGCGGCCTCACCCACCAGCACCCGGGCGTCGGGTCCGATGTAGAGCACCGAGGGCACCGCGAAGCTGTGAGCCCCGAGATCCGCCATCTCGATGTGGCCGTCACGGAGGATGGCCACGGTGGAGAACGTGGTGCCGAGATCCACGCCCAGCTCGTACGCCACGTCACCTCCGATCCCTTCGCCGCCGACCCACCGAGCGGCTGGTCGAGGCTACCAAGCACCCCGGTCGGGCCCCACGCCCGGCACCGGCGGCAGGGCCATCGGTCGGCGCGTGCCAGGGCGGGTCAGCGGCGGCGCACGCGGGCCGCAGCCGACGCCCGCAGCGGCCGGGGCACGGCGGCGGCGCCGGCCACGAGCAGGCGGTTCAGCGCGCCGGGCACCACCACGGGGGCGCCGCGCTCCACGCCGCGCAGCCCGGCCACCGCCACCGCTTCGGCGCTCATCCACGCCCAGCGTGGCGCGTGTGACGCAAGTCCGGGGCGGCCGCTGTAGCCGGTGGCGCGCTGGTGGAACTCGCTGCGTGTGAGGCCGGGACACAGCGCGGTCACGACGATGCCGTCGCCCCGTCCCTCCTGGGCCAGCGCCTCGCTGAAGCTGGTGACGAACGCCTTGGTGGCGGCGTAGGTGGCGGCGCCCGGGGCCGCCACGAAGCCGGCCACGGAGGACACGTTGAGCAGCCACCGGCGGGCGGTCGTCGGGCGCGGTTGCACGAAGGCGTGGCTCAGGGCGACCAGCGCCGCACAGTTCAGGTCGAGCTGCTCGAGGTGGGCGGCGATGTCGACCGAGGCGAACGGCCCGGTGGCGCCGAAGCCGGCGTTGTTGACCAGCAGGTCCACCGCACCCCCGCCGTGGTCGCGCAGGCGTGCGGCCACCCGCCGGCGGTCGACGGGGTCGTGCAGGTCGGCGACGAGCGGCTCGACGTCGTGGTGCCGGGCGGCCAAGGCCTCGAGGCGGTCGGCCCGCCGGGCGACGGCCACGGTGGGCACCCCGGCGCCGGCCAGTACCTCGACCATCGCCCGGCCGATGCCGCTCGAGGCACCGGTGACGAGCGCTCGTGTCCAGGGGTGACCGCAGGGTGCCATGCGGCCGCCACCGTAGTGGCTGGTCAGGACACCGCTTCGGCCACCCCGGCGGCGTCGGGCAGGCGGCTGGGGGCGAGGGGTCCGGCGCCGATGGAGGCGCTGGCCGCAGCCGCGGCCACGGCCTGCAGGTCGGCGCGGAGCTCCTCGGCGCGGACCAGGCTGACCCGGCTGATGCGGCGCAGCGCATCGGTGCACACCCGGCGCACCGATGCGTCATCGCTGGCACCGTAGAGGTCCAGCAGCGCGTCCACGCACGGCCGGTTGGCCAGGACGACCTGGCCTTCGAGGCGCTGCAGGGCGGTGTCGAGCAACGCGTTGATGCGGGCTTCGGCTTCGATCGTGAGCGACATGCTGGATTCCTCTCGTCGGCACTCGTGCGCTTCGCCGGGCCCCATCGCCAAGCTCGCCCCACCATGCCGACCGTTCGTTTCCGGTTGATGTCCTCCCGCTGAGCGCAGCGTTACGGACACGGCGCGCTGTGGCGGGGTGGGCTCGACTCGCCGGGGGCCGGGGCGGGGGTCGTGCACCGTAGACCTACCCAGCCGGGGGCCGCCCCCGAACCCGTGACCGATGGGGAAGTTGCATCCGAACGCCGCGCGTGGCGTGCCACACGGAACGTGGCTGGTTAGCCTGTCGACGTGCGGCGGCGGAGCTATCTGGTGACCGGATTGATGGTGGGCGCCACGCTCGGTGCCCTCGCATCACCACGGACCGCCGACCCGGGCGCGCAGCAGCAGCTCGTGCTGAAGCCGGCCCAGCAGGAGGAGCGGAGCGTGACCCGCAACGAGCTCAGCCTCGGCACGCCCCTCCACACGCGGGTGTCCCTCGAGTTGCCGATGGAGACCATCCCGCCCCCGAAGGTGGCGGTCAACGCCGCGGCGACCACCGCCGCAATGGCGCCGCCGTCGACGACCGCACCCGCCGAGGCCACCACCACGACCGCACCGATGTCGCCGTCCCCGACGGGGGTGGGCGACCAGCCCACACCGACCACCTCGGGCCCTGCACCGACCACGACCACGACCACGGCACCGGCACCGGCGCCCACCCCGCGCTGCACGTTGAGCCCGGCGGCGGCGGCCAAGCTCGACGTGCCCGCCGACCTCGCGCCGCGCCTCGAGGCCGGGCCCGTGTTCGATGTCGTGGTGGCGCTCGAGGCGCCGCAGAGCACGTCACCGCAGCTCGAACAGCAGCTGCGGGTGGCCAGCCTGGCCAACTTCGCCGCCCTCGGCGTGGAGCGCTTCACCCCCCTCGACGGCACCCACGTCCAGGTGCGGTTGTCGGGCGGCCAGGTCTGCCGGTTGGCCTACCTGCGCCCGGTGGTGGGGTTGCAGGTGCGCCTGCCCGCCGGCTGATCGCCCGGCACCCCGCCGCCCGGCAGGTCCGGCTCAGCGTCCGAAGGACTCCGGTGTGGTGTTGGCGGCGATGGCGGCCACATCCGCCGAGCGGGCGGCCCGGCACACCTCGTCCACGCTTCGGACCTGCAGGTTCATCGCCGCATAGAGCCGAACCGTCGTGCCGGCGGTGGCGGCGCCCGCTGCCGCGGGCGTGACCGTCGCGGTGGCGTTGATCACCGGTGCGCCCTGCACCCGCTCGTCGGGCAGCTCGGCGACGAGCAGCACCGCCCGGACCCGCAGGTCCAGCTCGGCCTGGAACGCCTGCTGCAACGCCGGGTCGACCACCAGCTTGGCGTCGACCACCGATCCCTCGGCGTGGGCGAGCTGGCCGAGGTCGTCGAGGGCGAGCGCCACGTTCACGGTCTGGGGTTGCCCCTGGCGCAGACCGCTCAGGGTCCGGGCGCTCAGCTCGACCGGCGCCGGGGCGTCGGGGCAGAGGTCACCGGGCACGGCCTGCTCGTTCCCGGCGCCGTCCACCGACGCGGTGTCGGCGGCCAGCGGGAGGAGCGAGCCGGGCAGGAGCGCGCTGGTGACGAGCAGTCCCGCGGCTGCACCGACCACACCCCACGCCCACCTCATCGTTGATGTTTCTAGCGCGTCGCGTCCGATCCGCCACCGGTGGTCACGGATGATCCACCCACCGCACGTGGAGCGGTCGGTGCCCGAAGGCCGCCGATGGCCGTTACGACACCACCTTCCGTGATAGGCACGCCGCACTCCGGGAGCGCACCCTCCAACGCGGCCAGGACCCCGAGGACCATGGGCTCGTTGAGGGCGCCCAGGTGGCCCACCCGGAACGTGGAGCCTGCCAACCGCGACAGGCCCCCGCCGATCGACACGTGCCAGCGCTCGCGCAGCTGCCGCCGCACAGCCACGGGGTCCTGCCCGCCGAGCAGCTCCACGCACGTCACCGCATCAGCCCGCTCGCCCGGGTGCGACGCGTAGCAGCGCAGCCCACCCGCACCCGACCAGTGCTCGACCGCGCCGCGCACCGCGCCGGCCAGACGGTGGTGGCGGGCGATCACCGCCGGCAGGCCCTCGGCGGCGAGGAGATCGAGGCCGGCCCGCAGGGCGAACACCAGCTGCACCGGCGGGGTGCCGGCGAAACGGTGGTACACGTCGGATTCGTTGCGACCGGGCCAGGCCCAGTAGCTGCGGGGCCGACGCACCAGCGCGGCACGCTGCACCGCCCGCGGCCCCGCCGCCACGATGGCCAGGCCGGGTGCCAGCATCAGCCCCTTCTGCGACGCCGTCACCACCACGTCGAGGTCCCAGGCCGCGCAGGCCAGCTCGGTGGTCCCGAACGAGGCGACGGCGTCGACCAGCGCCAGGGCGCGGTGGCCGCTGCCGC
>JBFWNV010000045.1:0-7448 GCA_050250875.1 Vicinamibacterales bacterium | reverse complement strand
GGCCGGCTCGTCGGCCCCGGCGACCCCGAGGCGCAGGCCCGCCAGGTGTTCGAGAACGTGCGGGCCAATCTCGCCGCGGCCGGCGCGGGCTTCGCCGACGTGGTCAAGATGACCGGATTCGTGACCGACTTCGCCCACATGGCGGCGATCCGCCGCGTCCGCGCCGACTACGTCGACGCCGATGGTCCGCCGGTGTCGACCGTGGTGCTGGTCCCCCGGTTCGCCGACCCCGCCATGCTGCTCGAAATCGACGTGGTGGCGGCGCTCGCCTAGCAGCGGGGCGGTCGTGCCTCCGTTGTGAGGCACGACCGCCGGGGCGTCGCGGTTGCCGCTCTGCGGGCCGGTCGATAGGATGCCGCGACGACAACGGAAGCGCCGGCACGGCCCAAGGCCGTACCGGAACGGTCGCATTCAGGGAGACACGCCGTGTTGAAGAAGATTCTCGGAACTGCCGTCGGCCTGGCGCTGACGGCCGCCCTTGCCGGTGCCGCCGCGGCCGAGACCTACACCGTCTCGACATACATCACGCCGAAGCATTGGCTGGTGTCCAAGGCGCTGGCGCAGTGGGCGGCCGACCTGGCCAAGGAGTCGCAGGGCCGCGTCACCGTCAACATCCTGCAGACGCCGCTCGGCAAGCCCGAGGCGCATTTCGATCTGGCGCGCGACGGCATCGCCGACATCACCCTGGGCATCCCCGGTTACACCGCCGGCCGCTTCGTGCTGACGGAAGTCGGCGGCCTGCCCAACATCGGCGACTGGGGCCTGAGCCGTTCGGTCGCGCTGTGGCGCGTGCTCGACAAGTTCCCCGAGGCGCGCAAGGAGTTCGAGGGCGTCGAACCGCTCGGCATCTTCACCACGACGCCGATGCACATGTGGAACACCAAGCGCGAGATCAAGACGATCGACGACTTCAAGGGTCTCAAGATCCATGTCGCGGGCGGCGTGATGTCCGACGTCGCCAACTCGCTCGGCATCGTGCCGGTGGCCCAGCCGGTGGCGACCGCCTACGAGGTGATCTCGCGCGGCGTCGTCGACGGCATCATCTTCACGCGCAACGGCGTCCACAGCGTCAATCTGGCGCCGCTCATCAAGTACGCGACGATCGTGCCCGGCGGCCTGACCGCCGCGCCGATCTTCCTGGTCATGAACCAGGCCAAGTTCGACAAGATGAGCGCCGCCGACAAGGCCGCGCTCAAGAAGGTGAGCGGCGAGCACCTCTCGCGCATCGTCGGCAACATCTGGGACGCCGTCGACAAGGAAGGCATCGAGGCGGTGCAGAAGGCGGGCGGCAAGATCGACACGGCCGACGCCAAGCTCACGGCCGACATCCGCGCCGCCACCAAGCCGGTCGTCGAGAAGTGGCTGGCCGAGGTGAAGGCCAAGCGCGGCATCGACGGCGCGGCGGTCCTCGCGACCTACGAAGCCGCGGTCAAGGCGGTCGAGGCAGAGAAGAAGTAGGCTTCACGACGTCGCCGGCGGTCCGGCGGGTCATCCCGCCGCCCGTTCGCCGCCCGTTCGTCGCCATGACGCAGAGCCGACTCGCCGTCTGGCTCGACTGGACGCTCGGCACGATCATCACGCTGGTTCTGCTGGCGATGATGATCGTGACCGTCGTCGACGTGGTCGGGCGCTACTTCTTCAACGCCCCGCTCGGCGCCGCCTTCGAAGGCACGGAAGTGCTGCTGGTGATGGTCATCTTCGCCGGGCTGCCGCTCGTCACGCTGCATGACCAGCACATCGCCATCGACCTGCTCGACGGCTTCTTCGTCGGCACGCGCCGTCTCGTCCAGCACGTCGCGGTGAGCCTCGTCTCGGCAGCGGTCCTCGCCCTCGAGGCGTGGATGGTCTGGCTCCACGCCGGCAAGATCGAGAGCGTGCAGACCGACGTCATGGGCCTGCCGCTCGCGCCGCTCGCGCGCTTCATCGCCGTCATGGTCGGCCTCGCCGCCGCGATGTTCCTCGTTCGCGCGATCTCCCACGCATTCTCCCGGGCGTCCGGACCCGACGCCGCCGCCCACCCGCCCGCCGGGCCATGATCGAGGCGCTGTACGGCTTCGCCGCACTGTTCGCGCTGATCTTCCTGCGCGTCCCCATCGCGGTGGCGACGCTGATCGTCGGCGGCGTCGGCTTCGCCGCCAAGGTCGGCACGGCGCCTGCGCTCGCGATGGTGGCGCAGATCACCTACGACACCGGCCTCACCTACGGCTTCTCGGTGCTGCCCCTGTTCATCCTCATGGGCAACTTCGTCAACCGCGCCGGCTTCTCCGACGAGCTCTACGCCGCGTCCTACGCCTTCCTCGGCCACCGCCGCGGCGGCCTGGCGATGGCGACGGTGGTGGCATGCGGCGGACTGAGCTCGATTTCCGGATCGAGCTACGCCACGGCCGCGACCATGGTGAAGGTCGCGATGCCGCCGATGCGCCGCTTCGGCTACGCCGACAGCCTTGCCGCCGGCTCGATCGCCGCCGGCGGCACGCTCGGCATTCTCATCCCGCCCAGCATCGTCCTGGTCATCTACGGCATCATCACCGAGACCGACATCGGTGCGCTGTTCGTCGCCGGCATCGTGCCCGGCATCATCGGCATGTTCGGCTACGCGGCCGCCGTCGCGGTGACCACCCGCCTTCGGCCCGAACTCGGCCCGCCGGGCGAGCGCCAGCCCTGGGCGGCGCGGCTGCGCTCGCTCACCGGCGTGTGGGGCGTGCTGGTGCTGTTCGCCCTCGTCATGGGCGGCATCTACGGCGGCGTGTTCACGCCGACCGAGGCCGCCGGCATCGGCGCCGCCGGGGCCTTCCTGTTCGCCCTCGCCCGCACGCGCTCGCTGCGCGGCCTGTTCGAGGTGTTCGTCGAAAGCGGCCGCACCACCGCGATGATCTTCTTCGTCATCATCGGCGCTCTGGTGTTCGCGAACTTCATCAACATCTCGGGCCTGCCGTCCCAGCTCAGCGGCTGGGCGCAGGCGCTCGACGTCCCGCCGATCGTCGTCGTGCTCGCGATCATGGCGGTCTACGTCGTGCTCGGCTGCGTGCTCGAGAGCCTGTCGATGATCCTGCTGACGGTGCCGACCTTCTATCCGCTGGTGATCGGACTGGGCTTCGATCCGGTGTGGTTCGGGATCATTGTCGTGGTCGTCACCGAGATCAGCCTCATCACGCCGCCGATCGGCCTCAACGTCTTCGTCGTCCGCTCGCTGCTGCCCGACGTCGCCACCGGCACGATCTTCCGCGGCGTCATGCCCTTCATCGCCGCCGACGTGGTACGGCTGCTCCTGTTCATCTTCGTGCCCGGGATCATCCTGTTTCTGCCGGCGCTGATGCTGCGCTGAGCGCGAGGATGACGGGCCGCGGAGCGGGTGGTAGCGTCGCGGCAAACCGGCGCAGAACCGCCACGCAAAGGAGCGTCCGTCATGCCCATGACCACCGAGCAATGTCTCGCCGAGGTGCGCCGGATCCAGGAGAAGTACGCGGTCGGCGGCGCTCATCCGGTGTGGCGCGGCCTCGCGGAGGGCACCCACACGCTGCCGCAGATCCGCGAGTTCGCGCGCCAGTTCGGCATCATTCCGCTGCACAACCACAACTATCACGGCCGCCTCTACGTCTCGTGCCCCAACGCGCGCTGGCGCGCCCGGCTGGCCGAGGTGGTCTACGAGGAGGGTACGGGGCGGCTGTTCGCCGACGGCGTCTCGCACAACGAGCTCTACTACCGCTTCGGCGAGGGGCTGGGGCTGTCGCGCGCCGACCTTGACGACGTCGACTACTGCGCCGAGGCCCTGGTCTACAAGGGCTGGCTGCAGAACGCCTGCGGCCAGGGCACGCTGGTCGGCGTGTCGGCCCACATGCTGGCCGACGAAGGCCAGGTCGCCGGCGGCCACTTCACCCGGCTCGCCCGCACGCTCGAGCAGAAGTACGACCTGCCGCCGTCGGCCACCGCCTTCTTTTCGGTGCATGACGTCGCCGACGCCGACCATTCGAGCATCGGCGAGGAGCTGCTCGCCGACTTCGCCCCCACCGACGCCGACAAGCGACTGGTGATCGAGACGGTCGAACAGACGCTCGGGCTCCTGCGCACGATGTACGACGGCATCTACAAGCGCATGCAGGCCGCCGGCTAGGGCGCCCACCGCCATGCGCCTCGTCAGCTTCCGTCGCGACGGCACCGAATCCTGGGGCATCGTCGAGGGCGACCGCATCGCCGACGTCGGCGCGGTGCGGCGCCGCGACTGGCCGACCCTGCGCACCGCCCTCGCCGCGCCCCCGGCCGAGATCGCCGCACTCCGGGCGCAGGCGCCCGACGTCGCGCTGGCCTCGGTCGAGTTGCGCCCGCCCGTGCCCAATCCCGGCAAGATCCTGTGCTCGGGCGTCAACTACCGGCTGCACATCGAGGAATCGCATGTGGCGGTGCCGCAGTCGCCGGTTCTGTTCACGCGCTTCGCCGACACCCTGGTCGGCCACGCCAGCCCCCTGCTCAAGCCCGCCGTCTCCGATCAGCTCGACTGGGAAGGCGAGATGGCAGCCGTCATCGGGCGGCCCGGACGCAACATCCCGGAAGGTCGGGCGCTCGAACACGTCGCCGGCTACGCCTGCTTCCTCGACGGATCGGTGCGCGACTTCCAGGCCCACAGCTTCACCGCCGGCAAGAACTTCTTCGCCACCGGCGGCTTCGGTCCCTGGCTCGTCACCGCCGACGAGATTCCCGATCCGCAGGCGCTGCATCTGACGACGCGGGTGAACGGCGAGGCCATGCAGGACTCTCCGACCTCGGCGATGATCTTCTCCGTCGCCGCCCTCGTGGCCTACGTCTCCACCGTCACCCCTCTCGCGCCCGGCGACGTGATCGTCACCGGCACGCCGGGCGGCGTCGGCGTGGCCCGCAACCCGCCGGTGTTCCTGCGCCCGGGCGACACGGTGGAGGTGGAGGTCACTGGTATCGGCACGCTGCGCCATCCGGTCCTCGCCGAGACGCGCTAGACCGGAATCGACGCCCGCCGCGCCGCCGCACTACACTGCGGCCCGAACCGGCCCGGCGCCCCGACCCAGGCCATGCCACGCAATGAGGACCCCATCATGGCGACCGATCCCAAGATGACCGACGTCCGCGAGACCATGCGCGGCCGTGCGAAGGACCTGAGCCTCGTGGAGCTGTGGGCGATCATCGCCGACCTCGAGACGACGCAGCCGCGCAAGAACGCCAAGCCCCACATGTGGAAGTGGGACGACTTCTACCCGCTGGCGCTGCAGGCGGGAAAGACGGTGCCGATCGAGGAATCGGAGCGCCGCACGCTGCTGTTCACCAACCCGACCTACTATCCCAAGCCCTACATGACGGCGACGCTCTACGCCGGCTGCTCGCTGTACAACCCGGGCGAGGTCGCGCCGGTGCACCGCCACTCGCCCAACGCCAGCCGCTTCGTCATCCAGGGCGACGGCGGCTTCACCACCGTCGAGGGCGAGAAGTGCACGATGAGCCGCGGCGACCTCATCATCACGCCGCAGGGGACCTGGCACGACCACGGCAACGACGGGCGCGAGCCGGTGCTGTGGATCGACCTGCTCGACCTGCCGCTGGTCGAGACCCTGAGCAGCAGCCGCTTCGAGTTCGACTACTACGAGGAAGAACCGGACGGTTCCAACTCGGGCGAGCGGGTGAAGCGGCATTTCCAGACCGTGCGGGCGCCGAGCGACCACTCGCACAACCTCTACGCCGCCGGCGGGCTCAAGCCGGCGTTCGGGCAGCAGCGCCGCGGCGCCGGCATCGGCACGCCGATGTTCGTCTACCGCTGGAACGAGACGGTCGCCGCGCTCGACCGCATGCGCGGCTACGACGGCAGCCCGCACGACGGCGTCATCCTCGAATACGTCAATCCCGAGACGGGCGAGTCGGTGGTGCCGACGATGGCCTACCACGTGCAGCTCCTGCGCCCCGGCGAGGAGACGCAGGAACACCGCCACACCGCGAGCACGGCCTACTTCGTGATCGAGGGCGAGGGCACCACCGAGGTCGACGGCGAGGAATTCGCCTGGGGCCGCAACGACGTGTTCGCCGTGCCCGGATGGGCCTGGCACCGCCACCAGAACCGCAGCGCCAAGAAGGACGCGATCCTCTATGCGGTGACCGACGCGCCGGTGCTGCGCAAGCTGGCGCTCTACCGCGAGGAAGCGCGGCGCAACGGCCAGGTCGAGGTCGTCGCCGGCTGAGACCGCCCCTCCGCCACATCCGCCATCCCCCACCCAGTCGAGAACAGGACGGACCATGCTCATTCCCAACAAGCTCGCTCTCGAGGCCTTCGAACGCGGCATCGCCGGCGGCGTCAAGCGCGGCCACTTCGTCGCCTGCGCGCTCGTCGATCCCTCGGGGCGCACCATCGGCGTGCTGCGCCACGAGCAGGCGCAGTGGATCACGCCGGAGTTCGCCGTCGGCAAGGCCGTACTGGCGAGCGCCTACAAGAACCGCACCCAGGCGATGTACGACCGCCTGCAGAAGGAACGGCCGCTCTACGGCAACATGGTCGCGAGCCTGACCAGCAAGTACGGCTGGCTGCTGGTCGAGGGCGGCACGGCGGTGCTGCTGGGCGAGGGCGAGAAGGCAGAGTGCCTCGGCGCCATCGGCATCAGCGGCTGCTTCCCCGCCGCGGTCGACCAGGAGATCTCCGACGAGGTCGTCGCCTGGCTCAAGGGCGCGTTGCAGGGGTAGACGGCCAGGGGAGCCAAGGCTACTCCAGTTCGTAGAGGTGGACGCCGTAGCGCGGGAACGCGTCGCGGAAGCGTCCGTCGGCGACGGGAAGGCTGCGGTCCTCGTCGAGCAACCGGGCGCGGCGGAGGCGCTCGGGCAGTGTCAGGCGGAACTCCGCCTCGCCGGCCTGCGGGCGCAGCGATACCGCGAACAGGAACGTCCGGCCGCCGCTCCGCCTGACGACGGCGGCGATGGGCACGGCGGCCTCGACGCGGACGGCATCGGCGATGTCGGGGCTGTTGAGCGCGGGGGCGAGTTGGGCGATGCGGCGGTTGATCGCGGTGACGGCTGCCAGCATCTCGGGATCCGACAGCAGGGCTGCCTCGATGAACACCGGCTGAAGCTGGTGAACGAAATAGACGATGCCGCGGGCGCCGCTCACCAGGGCCATCCAGACCATCGCCCTGACGTCGGCCGGCGTCGGCTTGGCATCGGCGCTCAAGACGCGGCTCGTCCCGATCACGCTCCACACCGCCTGGCCGTCGCGCGCCCAGCCGCGCAGGCGGCGCACGCCGCGGGCGACATACTCGAGCCGCCCGGCGACCTCGGGCGCCGGATGGCCGACCGGATAGATGTCGAAGCTGACGATGTCGGCCGCCTTGACGTATTCGGGGTAATCCTCGGGCCGGTTGGTGCGGATGCCGCGGCCGTGCCAGCGGTCCCACGCGACGCCCTGGCCAAAGTTGGCGAACACCGGCCGCGAGGGGTCGGCGGCCCGC
>JBFWNV010000044.1:0-7731 GCA_050250875.1 Vicinamibacterales bacterium | reverse complement strand
GAGAAGTACCTGATCTACCATTCGACCCAGAAGCCGCCGTGCGGGCAGCTCATCGTCGTCGACGACGGCTACGACCTGTTCCTGACGATGACGCTCTACCCCAACTTCGCCTGGGACGACGCCGCCTACCACCTCGAGGGCGACCCCGAGGGCCGCACCTTCGCCGAGCTGCTCGTCGACGTGGTGGCCACCGAGGTCATCGAACCGTGGGGCGGCGGCAAGTGGCACCTGGAGGTCTTCCGGTCGGCTACCGCTGAGCCCGAGGACTGGAACGGCGAGATGTGAGGGGCTATACTCGCCCCAGCTGGCGCCTGTCGGCCGCGAGCGGAGATCGGAGGAGTTCGATGAAGCGCCTTGGGCAGTGGATGATGGCCATCGCGGTGGTGAGCCTGGCAACCGGAGCGGTGACCGCACAGGAGCGCAAGCTCATTCCGCCGATTCGCGGCGAGGCACAGCTCGACATCACCAAGCCGGCCACGCGCGTGCAGGGCAACGAGGTGGTCACCACCTTCATCGTGCGCAACCCGGCCACGACCGGCGCGATCGCCGGCCTCAAGGTCGAGGAGAACTGGTACGACAAGGGCGGTAACCCGGTCACCGGCGACACCTACCGCCACCCGCGGCCGCTGCGCGCCGGCGAAATCATCAGCATCACGCTGCGCACGCCGCGCAACCCGGCGATGAACAGCAACCAGTACCAGTTCAGCCACGCCAACGGCACGATCAAGACCAACATCGTGCCCAAGCTCGAACTGCCGAAGTCGTAGGGCAGCTCGCCGCTCCTCCCGGCCCGCGGCCCGACCTGGGACGCGGGCCGAGTCGTGTACGGCCGCGGGGCGCCCCGCTCACGAGCGCGCGGCCAGCCGATCGACGAGGCGGGTCGTGCCGGGCACCCGCCACCGCTCGCCCCGACCGGCCTTGAGCAGCAGCCACGCCCACAGCAGCGCCCCGGCGAGCCAGGTGAGATTGGTCACCGTGATGAGCACGCGGAACACGGTGGGCGACACCAGCGCGCCGAGCAGCGCTGCGGCGACGGTGAGCGCCATCACCACCGACAGCACGCCGAAGACGACGACGGCCTGTGCCGCGTGGAAGCGGACCGCGGGGTGCTGGCGCTCGATCGCCAGGAAGAGCGCCCCGGTCACCCAGCCGGCAAGGTACGCGAGCGCCGACGCCAGTCGGGCGTCGAGGCCGGTCGACGTCGCGTCCGCGTCGGCCGGGCCGGTCATCGCGCCGGCGGCGCGACCACGCGGACGATGGTCTCGCGGGCGGCTTCGGGCTGGTCGCCGACCCGCGAGCGCCCGGCGACGCGCAGCACGTAGAGGCCCGGCGCCACGTCCTTGAGCGGGATGCGCGCCGAGAAGCCGTAGCCGCCGGGGCCGCCGGCCAGCTCGCTGCTGTCGCGCTCCTCGCGGGTCTGGAACACCGTCTGCCCACCTTCGGCCTTCAGCGTCGCCTCGAGATCGACCTTGTGCGGCTGCGGGCCGGTGTTGTCGTAGATCTCGGCGAACAGCGCCAGCTCGTCGCCGACGACGAAGTCGCGATAGGTGGTCATCGGTCCGGGCAGCATCTTGGCCAGCGGGTCCTTCGATCGCGCCGTCGGCGTGATCCCGCTCAGCGCCGAGGTCAGCGCCAGGCCGCTGATCGCCAGCTTCTCCTTGGTGAAGTCGGGCACGTCGAGGTCGGTCGCCACCGAGCCGGCCCGCCGCGTCTGCTCCTCCATCACCGCGACGCGCAGCTGATAGCGGCCGGGCGGCAGGTCGATCTGATTGAGCACGCGGAAGCCGCCGGCGCGCAGCCGCGGCACCGAGTCGGGCTTGAGCCCCAGGGTCAGCGTCGAGCGGTCCCCCGGCCAGGCCTTGCCGCCGTAGTCGCTGGCGGTGACGACCACGTCGAGCCGGTTGGTGAAGGTGCCGCCGCTCTCGGTGAGCGGCAGGTCGCGGGCGGCGATGAGCGTGGACAGCACGACCGCGCCCTTGTTGTCGGCGCCCTTGAACACCGCCGTCGACAGCGCCAGCGGCAGACCGGCGGTGGGCAGCGGGCTGACCAGCGCCGAGCGCAGCTCCGGCGCGGTCCGGCCGTCTCCCTTGTCGGTGTCGGCGCGGCCGCGGGCGGCGACGTAGCCCTTGCGGGCCCGCACGGTGAGCCCGGGCTGACGCACCTTCACCTCGATCCGCCGGTAGCGGCCGTCGCGCCGGTCGTTGGTCGAGTAGTAGCCGAGCAGGTAGTAGGCGCTGTTGTCGGCGACCAGCCGCTCGAAGCCGCCGGCGAAGTCGTTGGAGTTGACCAGCGCGAAGCCGCCGGTCTCGCTCGACAGCACGCGCAGGCTGTCCTGCCCCATCCGCACTTCGTTGTTGAAGGCGGTGGCGCCGAGGTTCAGCGACGCGTCGGTCGGCATGTCCTGGACCTCGATCAGGTCGTCGGCGCCGGCGCCGAGGCCGCGGGCGTCGACGCCGTAGATCGCGACGTTGGCGCGCGTGGCGGCGGCGATGGCGTCCTGGGTGGCCTGGATGATGGTCGAGGCGCCGCGGTTGTTGAAGACGTCGGTGATGTCGTAGTCGATGCCCTCGCTGAAGTAGACGATCGCCTTGCGGCGCCCCGAGATGCCGCCCAGGTAGGTGGCCAGGTTGCGGATCGAATCGAGCGTCGTCCGCGCCTGCAGCGACCGCTCGGGGTCGAGCATGTCGTCGATCCGATCGCCCTGCTGGCGCAGGCCGCGCGTCCGCTGTTCCTCGTCGAGCCGCTCCATCGTCGCCGAACGCAGCTTGCGGCCCATGAACTTGTCGACCGCGGCCAGCAGGCGGCGCTGGCTGCCGGTGAACTCCTGGGCGGCGTCGGAGCGGCCGCTGGTGAAGACGACGGCGGCGCGATCGTTGGCGCCGATGTAGCGCTGGACGAACTGGCGGGCGGCGGCCTTGGTCCGCTGGCCGCGCAGTGCGTTGGTGTGGATGTCGTCGAGGACCAGCACGTAGACGCGACCGTCGACGGCGGTGATGTTGTCGGCGACGTCCGGCTCGATCGGGCTCGAGGCGAACAGCGGCCGCGGCTGGCGTTCGACCGGGATGTTGACGAAGGAGAAGGCGGCGACCTTCTGCGGCTTGCCGTCCTCCAGCACCTCGAAGTCGGCCGCGGTCAGGCCGGGCACGAAGCCGCCCTTGCCGTCGAGCACCCGGGCATCGACCTCGACGTAGTTGACCTCGGCCCGAAAGGTGATCGGCGGCTGCCCCGGCGGCTCCGGGATCGGCGCCGGGGCCTGGGGCTGGGTCTGGGCGGACAACGCGGCGCCGAGGAGCAGCGCTGCGACACTGGCGGGCCAGGTGCGGGTCATGGACATGATCCTGAGCGGGCTCGGCAGCCCGAGGGGCTGCCCGACCCCGACGAACTCGGTGGCAGGCGCGGCTTCCTCGAGTATAGGACGGCGCGGCGCGGGCGGCAGTTGCCGGCCGGCGGGCGGACTCAGAGCGGCGGCCGGCGCCGGTGCCACTCGGTGGCCTGCTCGTAGGCGTGGCCGACCCGGAACAGCGCGAACTCGTCGAAGGCGCGCCCGTAGAGTTGCAGGCCGATCGGCAGGGCGGGTGGCCCGGCCGAAAAGCCGCAGGGCAGCACCAGGGCCGGCAGGCCCGTCATGTTGCCCAGGAACGTATTGCCGCCGCGGAAGCGCTCCGGCCGGCTGCCCGGCTTCACGTCGGTGCCGGCCACCGCCGGGGGCTCGAGCGGCGGCGGCACCGCCGCGCCGGCCGGGACGGCCATCACGTCGCACCGGGTGAAGACGGTGGCCATCTCGGCCATCAGGACCGTGCGCACGCGCTGCGCCTTGATGTAGTCGGTCGCGGTGTAGAAACGGGCGGCATCGAGCCGCTCGCGCACGATTGGATCGAACAGCTCCGGGGACTGGCGGAGGCGGGACTCGTGGAACGCCGCGGCCTCGGCCATCGCCACGACCCAGCCGGCCGAGGTGGCGTACTGGGCGTGCGGCACGTCGACGTCGACCAGCGTCGCACCCAGCCCCTTGATCGTGTCCAGCGCGGCGCGGTAGGCGGCCCCGACCTCGGCGCTGGCGTCGTCGGCGAAGAACCGGGTCGGCACGCCGAGGCGCAGGCCGCGGATGTCGCCGGTGAGGGCCTGGCTGTAGTCGGGCACGAGGTCGGCGGCGGTCGTCGGGTCGAGCGGGTCGTGGCCGGCAATCGCCTGCAGCACGAGCGCCGCATCGCCGACCGTGCGGGTCATCGGACCGGCGTGGTCGAGCGTCCAGGCCAGCGTGGTGACGCCGTAGCGGCTGACCCGCCCGTAGGTCTGCTTCAACCCGACGATGCCGCAGAAATTGGCCGGGCCGCGGATCGAGCCGCCGGTGTCGGTGCCGATGGACAAGGGCACCATCGCCGCCGCCAGCGCAGTGCCAGACCCGCTCGACGAGCCGCTGGGCGTGCGGCCGAGATCCCACGGATTCCGCGCCGGCCCGAATCCCGAGACCACCCCGCTGCCCATGGCGAACTCGAGCAGGTTCAGTTTGCCGGCCAGGACGGCGCCGGCGCGGGCCAGCCGGTCGGTGATCGTCGACTCGACCTCTGGGACCACCGTCGCCGTCACCTTGGAGCCGTTGGTGGTCAGTACGCCCCTGGTGGCCAGGATGTCCTTCGGCGCATAGGGGATGCCGTGCAGCGGGCCGCGGACGACGCCACGGGTGATCTCGCGTTCGGCGGCCGCCGCCTGGCGGCGGGCCAGATCGGCGGTCACCGTGATGAACGCATTGGTGCGCGGGTTGAGCTGCTCGATCCGCGCCAGATAGGCGTCGGTGAGCTCCACCGGCGAGAGCGTGCGGGCGCGAATCATCGCCGCCTGTTCGCGCGCCGAAAGGAAGAGGACGTCGGTGGCGACCGGCATGTGGGATCCGGCCGCTACCGACGGACGAAGAAAATCGTCGGCGGCTCGACGGCGTCGTCGAGTTCGAGCTCGCGCACGACCTGCAGCTGGTCGAGGTTGCGCTGGACGGCACGCCCGGCGACGTCGAGCCGGGCGGCGTCGAACTGGCCGGCGAGCAGCGCCGCGGCGTGCTGCAGGACCGGCGCGCTCACTGCCGGCGCCGCCTGCGCGGCCAGGTCGGCGGCGGCGGCGCCGCTGAAGCCGAGCGCGGTGAGTATCTGCAGCACATGACGCCGATTCACGGCGTCGCCAATGGTCATCGCGCCCTCCTCGTCGGCCGGTACGGCTCCGGACAACTTTCGCCACGGCCACGGCGTCCAACCAGATGGAGCCGGTCCTGGGGGACCCTAGTGCCGCGCCGCGGCCACTGTCAAACCCCGCCGCCGGCCGGCGGCTGGAGCAGCTATACTCGAATTTCGTATGTCGTTGGACATTCGCGCCGTCCAGGCCGCCCTGCGGGCCGAAGGCCTCGACGGCTGGCTTCTCTACGACTTCCGCGGCTCCAACCCCGTCGCCCAGCGCCTCGCCGGCCTCGACGGCGGTGGCCACATGGCGACGCGGCGGTGGTTCTATCTGATTCCGGCCGCCGGCGAGCCGCGGGCGCTGGTCCACAAGATCGAGTCGCGCACGCTGGCCCACCTCCCTGGCGAAACCACCCGCTATGCCGGCCGCACCGAGCTCGAGGCCGGCCTCGCCGGCATCCTGCGCGGCACGGGGCGGGTGGCGATGGAGTACTCCCCGCTCTGCGCGATTCCCTACGTATCGCGCGTCGATGCCGGCACCGTGGAGCTGGTGCGGTCGCAGGGCGTCGAGGTGGCGACCTCGGCCGATCTCATCCAGCAGTTCGAAGCGGTGTGGAGCGCCGCCGCCTTCCAGTCGCACCACGACGCCGCCGAGCGGCTCTACCGGGTCAAGGATCGCGCCTTCGCCGCCATCGCCGCCCGCCTGCGCGCCGGTCAGCCCACCACCGAGTACGACATCCAGTCGCTGATGCTGGCGTGGTTCGACGAGGAGGGGCTCGAGACCGACTCGCCGCCGATCGTCGCCGCACAGGAGAACGCCGGCGACCCGCATTACCAGCCGACCGCGGCGCGATCGCGCGCCATCACCGCCGACAACGTCGTCCTGCTCGACCTGTGGGGCAAGACGGCCGCGCCCGGCGCCGTGTTCGCCGATATCAGCTGGATGGGCTACACCGGCCGTGACGTGCCGGTGGCGGTGACCAGCGCGTTCACCGCCGCCCGCGATGCCCGCGACGCCGCCGTCAGCCTGATCGAATCGGCGGCGGCATCGGGCCGTCCGGTACGCGGTTGCGAGGCCGACCGGGCGGCGCGCGCGGTGCTGGAGTCGGCGGGGTACGGCGGCGCCATCCTGCATCGCACCGGCCACAGCCTCGGCGAGCAGATTCACGGCAACGGCGCCCACCTCGACGACTACGAGACCCGCGACGAGCGACGGCTGCTGCCCGGCACCGGCTTCACCATCGAGCCGGGCCTCTATTTCGACACGTTCGGCGTGCGCACGGAGATCAACGTCGCCTGGGGTCCCACCGGCCCCGAGGTGACGGGACCGCGGCAGATGGCCGTGGTGCCCCTGGTGTAGGCAAGAGGTGGAGGATCAGATGTCGACCCGCAAAACCACGGTGTTCTACGCCCTGCTCATCGCCGTCGCCTCGGTGGCCGTGGGCATGGTGATCGCCTCGCGGCTCGAGCTGTCGCCGGCGTCGTCGGCGCAGACCGTGACGGCGGGCGCGCCGCCGGCCAACAGCGCCCCGCTCAGCGGCCCGGTCGACGCCTCGACCTTCCGCACCATCGCCAAGGCGGTGAGCCCGGCGGTGGTCAACATCCGCACCGAGTCGCGCCAGCGGTCGTCGCAGATGACCCAGTTCTTCGGCGGCGACGACGACCTGCTCGAGCGCTTCTTCGGCCAGGGCGGCAACCGCAACCGGCAGGAGCGGCCGCAGGTGACGCAGGCCGCCGGCACCGGCTTCATCATCAGCAAGGACGGCTTCATCCTGACCAACAACCACGTCGTCGAGGGGGCCACCAAGATCCAGGTCTCGTTCTACGGTGACGACCCCGACGTCACCTTCCTGGCCCAGGTCGTCGGCCGCGACCCGCTCACCGACAGCGCCCTCATCGAGCTGACCGAGAAGCCGAAACGCGAGCTGACCGAGGTGAAGTTCGGCGACTCGGCGCAGATGCAGCCGGGCGACTGGGTGATGGCGATCGGCAACCCGTTCGGGCTGGCCCACACCGTGAGCGTCGGCGTGGTGAGCGCCACCGAGCGGCCCTTCCCAATCACCGACGGGCGCAGCCAGGACGTGCTGCAGACCGACGCGGCGATCAACCCGGGCAACTCCGGCGGGCCGTTGCTGAACGTACGCGGCGAGGTGGTGGGCGTGAACACCGCCATCTACACCGACTCGCGCCAGGCCGGCAACATCGGCATCGGCTTCGCCATCCCGATCAACACCGTGCGCGAGCTGCTGCCGCAGCTGCGCGCCGGCAAGGTCACCCGCGGCGTCATCGGCGTGTCGGTGGGCACCATCCCCCTCGACGCGCTGGAGCAGCTCGGGCTCAAGGAGCGCGCCGGGGCCCTGGTGTCGTCGGTCAACAGCGGCGGCCCGGCGTCGAAGGCCGGGGTCGAGCCCGGCGACGTCATCGTCGAGTTCAACGGCAAGCCGGTGCGCAACCGCGACGAGCTGGTCGGCATGGTCACCCGCACCAGGCCGGGAACGACGGTGCCGATGAAGGTGCTGCGCGACAAGGTCGAGAAGCGGCTCGAGGTCACCATCGACGAGCTCAACCT
>JBFWNV010000043.1:0-7752 GCA_050250875.1 Vicinamibacterales bacterium | reverse complement strand
AAGAAGCACATCTTCGTGTTCTCGCGCGGCAACCTGACCGGGCCGTCCTACATGAACCAGGCCGCGCAGCTCCTCGAGTTCGATCCCAACGGCAAGTTCCTGCGCGAAATCGGCAAGAACAACTTCGCGCTGTCCTACGCGCACGCCGTCCGCATCGACAAGCAGGACAACATCTGGATCGTCGACAAGGGGTCGAACATGATCGTCAAGTTCACCCCCCAGGGCCGCGTCGAATGGGTGTTCGGCCGCAAGGGCGAGTCGTCGCACCTCGACGTGCCGCCCGACTACGCCTCGCAGATCGGCGTGCTGCTGAAGCGCGCCGGCCTGCCGGTGGAGCTGCCGGCCAACAACAACCCGCGCAACCCGGTGCCCGTGCACCGCGACAACGCCTTCAACCAGCCCACCGACGTGGCCTGGGACTCGAAGGGCAACTCGTACTTCAGCGACGGCTACGTCAACTCGCGCGTCGGCAAGGTCAACGCCAGGGGCGAGTGGGTGGCCAGCTGGGGGTCGCTCGGCAAGGGCCCGGGCCAGTTCGACACGCCGCACGGCATCGCCGTGTCGCCGGCCGACGAGGTCTACGTCGCCGATCGCGGCAACCGGCGTATCCAGGTGTTCGACACCGAAGGCAAGTACATCCGCGAGTTCACCATCGACGTGCCGGTGGACGTGACCAAAGGCAAGGTGACCTACGGCGTGCCGACGCCCGACGCCAAGACCGGCTCGCAGGCGCCCGGCGCGCCCGACGCGCTGTGCATGACCCCGGGCCCGAACCCGGTGCTGTTCGTCGGCGACCTCTACCCGAGCCGCATCTACAAGGTGTCGCTCGAAGGCAAGCTGCTCGGCGTCTACGGCGGGCCGGGCCGCAACCTCGGCGAGTTCGGGTGGATCCACGCCATCGCGTGCCCGTCCGAGAACGAGATCTGGGTCGGCGAGCTGATCAACTGGCGGGTGCAGAAGCTGGTGACCAAGGGCGCCCGGACCAGCCAGTAGCCGGCACGCCTCTGCACGGCCGTTCTGAGGGATAATGCCGCGGCGACGGGGTGGTGAGACTCTCCTCGCCACCCGTCCCGCGGCATGAAGCTCTCCGTCGTCATTCCCTGCTTCAACGAATCGGAAGGCATCGCGCAGCTGTGCGCCCAGCTCGACGCCGCGCGCCCCGGCCTCGACCGCTTCGCGCCGTGGGAACTGGTGCTGGTCGACGACGGCAGCACCGACGACACCTACGCGCAGATGTCGGCCGCCTTCGCCGGCTGGACCAACCTGCGGATCGTCCGGCACGAGAAGAACCGCGGGCTCGGCGCGGCGCTGCGCACCGGACTCGCCGCCGCGGACGGCGAGGTCATCGTCGTCACCGACAGTGACGGCACCTACCCCTACACGACGATTCCCGACCTGCTGGCACTGCTCGGCCCCGACGTCGACATCGTCACCTCGTCGGCGCTGCATCCGCAGGGCGGGATCGACGGCGTGCCCGCCTATCGCCTGCTGCTCAGCAAGGGCGCGTCGTTCCTGTACCGGGTGCTGGTCAGCTGGCGGATCCACACCTACACGGCGATGTATCGGGCCTACCGGCGCGAGGTCGCCCGGTCGGTGCCGACGAGTTCCGACGGCTACCTGGTGATGGCCGAACTGCTGGTCAACGCCCTGCGGCGCGGGTACCGCGTGGTCGAGTTCCCGACGGTGCTGCACGTCCGGCGGTTCGGCCAGTCGAAGGCCCGGATCGCGCGCATCATCGGCGACCACCTGCGGTTCCAGGCCAGCCTCGTCGGGCGGATCCTCTCCGGCGCCGACCGCCGCCGTCGCGACCGCTGACGCCGCCCTCCCGCCCCTGGCCGTCCCCCCGGGTTGGCTCCAGTCCTGCACTGTCTCCGGTCGTCGGCAGCGGTTCGAGCCGGCGGTCAGCTCGCATCGCAGACGACAACCCGTTGGCCAAGCGGGGCTTAGGAGCGGTTGCCGAGCGGCGGCGGCGGCCGGCGGCGCAAGGGCGCGTTGCCGGCCTCGGGTGAAGAAAGTCTGCGCCACGGGGGTATTCCGAACCGCAGCGCGGGGGCAGGGAGACCAGGCGATGATCGAACGAAACGGCGCACTCATTCATCCCACGGCCGTCATCGAGGACGACGTGGAGATCGGGCCGGGGACGCGGATCTGGCACTTGGTGCACGTGCGCCGCGGCGCCCGGATCGGCGCGAATTGCACGCTGTCCAAGGACGTCTACATCGACGTCGGCGTCATCATCGGCGACCGCGTCAAGATCCAGAACGGCGTCTCCGTCTACCACGGTGTCACGCTCGAGAGCGACGTGTTCGTCGGACCGCATGCCGCGTTCACCAACGACGACACGCCGCGGGCGTTCAGCGAGACCTGGAAGGTGACGCCTACGATGGTCCGCCGCGGCGCGTCGATAGGCGCCAATTCGACCATCGTCTGCGGGGTCACGCTCGGGCCCTACTCGATGGTCGGGGCCGGCTCGACCGTGACCAACGACGTGCCGCCGCACAGCCTGGCCATCGGCAGCCCGGCCCGGCTGGTGGCGCACCTGTGCCGCCGCGGCCATCGTCTGCGGCCGGCCCGGGTCCTCGACTACTCGACCGTCTATCAGTGCTGGGAGTGCCGCGAGCAGCTCACCGTCGGCCACGTGCTCGAACCGCTCTCCGACGAGCGGCGCCTCGCCGGCGACCGGCGCCGTCCGTCCGCCGCGGCCCTGGTGGGCTGATCGCCACTGACGCGGGAGAGGAACTGGCATGTGCGGGATCGCGGGATTCGTGCAGCGTGAGGGCGCGGCGCCGCCGGAGGAACTCCACCGGATGCTGTCGGCAATCGTCCATCGCGGGCCTGACGCGTTGGGCGGCTACGTCGACGGCGGCGCCGCCATCGGCTGCGCCCGTCTGAGCATCACCGACATCGCCGGCGGCACGCAGCCTGCGATCAGCGACGACGGCCAGGTGTCGATCGTCTTCAACGGCGAGATCTTCAACTACGCCGCGCTGCGCGCCGGGCTGGTCGCCGGCGGGGTGCGATTCCGCACCAACTCCGAAGTCGAGACGCTCCTTCAGCTCTACCTCGAGCGCGGGCCGGAGCTCTTCGCGCTGCTCAACGGCCAGTTCGCGATCGCCATCTGGGATGCCCGGACCCAGCGTCTGATCCTGGCCCGCGACCGCGTCGGCATCCGGCCGCTGTTCTGGACGCGGACCGCCGACCGCTTCGTGTTCGGATCCGAGGTCAAGGCGCTGGCGGCGCTGCCGGACGTCACGCTCCGTCTCGACCGCCAGGCGCTGCTCCAGTCGTTCCGGTTCTGGACCGTGGTCGGCGACACCTCGGCGTTCGAGGGGGTCCACCAGCTTCCGCCGGCCCACTATGCGGTGGTGACCGCCGCCGACGTCACGCTGGTGCGCTACTGGCAATGGCCGATGCCCGGCGAGGTGGCGCCGCTGAGGTTGTCGAGCGACGCCGAGTACTTCGAGGCGTTCGTGCACGAACTGCGGGCGTCGGTACGCCGCCAGAAGATGGCCGACGTCACCGTCGGCAGCTATCTGTCGGGCGGCATCGACTCGAGCGCCGTCGCCGCGTTCCTCCAGGCCGAGCTGTCGGCGCCGCTGCGCACCTATTCCGTGGCGTTCGATGACCCGGAGTACGACGAGTCGCAGGCCCAGCGGCTGATGGCGGCGCGCGGCGGCTTCGACCACAAGTCGCTGGTGATCCGCGCCGGCGACATCGCCGACGCCTTCCCGTCGGTGGTCTACCACGCTGAGACGCCGCTGTTCCGATCGGCGCCGACGCCGCTCTTCCTGCTGTCGGGGCTGGTGCACCGCGACGGCATCAAGGTGGTGATGACGGGCGAGGGCGCCGACGAGGTGCTGCTTGGCTACGACCTGTTCCGCGAGGTGTCGATTCGCCGGTTCTGGTCGCACCAGCCCGACTCGCAGTGGCGCGGCGCGCTGCTCGGCCGGCTCTATGCCTACCTGCCGCAGTACCGCGATCCGCGGTTCCTGCGCCTGCTCCTCGACTTCTACCGCTCGACGCTCGCCGACACCGGCGACCCGCATTATGCGATGGCGCCGCGGTGGGGCAACGGCCGGGCGCTCGAGGTCTATCTGAGCGACGAGATGCGGGCCGCGGCTGCCGGGGGCGACGGGCCGGTGCGCGCGCTCGAGCGGTGGCTGCCGGCCGGCTATGGGCACGCCGACGACGTCAGCCGCGCCCAGGCCGTCGAGATGACGACGCTGCTCGCCAACTACCTGCTGTCCAGCCAGGGCGACCGCATGTCGATGTCGCACGCCGTCGAGGGCCGCTATCCCTACCTGGACCACGAATTCCTCGACTTCGCCGCCCGGCTGCCAAGTCGCCTGAAGCTGCGCGGCTTGAAGGACAAGTTCATCCTGCGGCAGGCGGTGGCCGCGGCCGTGCCGGCCGAGATCCGGCAGCGGCCGAAGGTCGCCTACCAGGCGCCCGACGTCAAGGGGTTCGTCGAAGGGGGCCGCGTGCCGGACTACGTGGCCGAGTTGTTCGCGCCCGAGCGGATCCGCCAGGCCGGCCTGTTCGCGCCCGAGCGCGTGCAGCAGCTGCTGGCCAAGGCGCGCAGCTCGACACTGGCGCGGATCGGCACGCGTGACAACATGGCGTTCGTGCTGGTGCTGTCGACGATGCTGCTCGAGGAGATGTTCGTGTCGGGCCGCCGGCGGGTCGCCTCCACCCTGGCGATCCAGCGGCCCCTGCTGCTGAGGAGGCCTGTCCATGACACCGGAGCTGTCGCCTGATTACGTACGCGGCGAAATCGTCGCCTACGTCCTGGCCAACCACCCGAGCGATCACACCGCCGCGACGCTGCCGCTGAACGAGTCGCTGCTCGAACTCGGCATCCTCGACTCCTACGGCGTCGTCGAGCTGGTGGTCTTTCTCGAGAACACCTGGGGCATCGCCATCGGCGAGGACGAGATCACCAAGGAGCGCATGGGGTCGATCGACAAGATGACCCGGCTGGTGCTCGACAAGCGGCGCGCCGCCGCCTGACCCGGCGCTACTCGCGCTCGAACACCACGCCGTAGTAGCGCTTGAAGAACAGGTAGACTTCGTCGGCCAGCCCGCGCCCGGCATGGTGCGCGCGCATCGTCGTGAAGTCGAACACCGTGGCGCCGCGGGCCGCCAGGCCGGCGCCGACCCCGGTGGCGTTCACCAGGGCGATGAGAGTGCCGCTGTCGCCGCCGGCCGGCGGGGCGGCGGCGTCGCTGGCGACGACGACGAGCCGCACCGAGCGCCGGCCGATTCGCACCGTGAGATGGCCGGGCCCGTGATCGACGATCGCCACGTCGGCGCGCGTCATGGTCAGAAACCGGCCCAGATGGGCCAGCATCGTCGCGATCAGCCCGTCGCGGCGCTGCGGGGTCACCGTCCGGCGCAGCTTCTCGATGCGTGACACCTGGCGCGCCGGGTTGCCCTCCATCACCGCGCCGGACGGCACCCGGCCGGTGAGCACGCTGGCGGCATTGACGAAGACGTCGTCGCCGATCTCGGTGCCGGGGTGCAGGAAGCAGCCAGCTCCGGTCCAGACCCGGTCGCCGACCACCACCGGCGCGAACTTGACCCAGTAGCCCTCGGTGTAGGGCAGGAACGAGCCGTGGGTGAAGACCTGTGCCCGCGGGCCGATGGCCGACACGCTGCCGATGCGGACGTCTTCCGAGGCGTTGATCAGCGACTGGGGACCGATGTACGACTTGTCGCCCAGGGTGAACCCGGCACAGCCGTAGACCAGACAGAAGCTGCTCACCTCGGCGTAGCGGCCGATGCGGACGTCGCCGTCGCAGCGGATGAGGCTGAGTGCGCGGATGACGCAGCCGTCGCCGAGTTCCACCTGGCGGCCCGAGACCGACGAGAACCAGCCGATCGACACCCGCCGGCCGACCTTGGCGCCGACGAGCGCGCGCAGGATCCACGGCTTCAGCGCCGGTGGAACCGCGAACACGAGCGCGAACGCGAGAGCGTGCATCCGGCCCCGGGGTCAGGCGACCGCCGGCGGGGCGCAGTACGAGCCGCCTGTGATGGCCTCGCTCGCGGCGAGCAGCTGTCCGGCTCGCTGGCGCCAGTGGCGGGCGATGTCGCCCGGCGCCGTCAGCCACACGTCCCCGCGGCTGGCGGCGCGTTCGAGCAGGCGGCGGTAGGTGGCCGCCCACCCCGGGAACAGCCGCGGGTCGAAGACGTACTCGTGGATGTCGACGGCCATGCAGCCGCGCTGCGCGACCGTGGTGTCGAGCAGTTCGTCGAGAAGGGCGTCGGGGGCGCCCGGGTTGAACCGCCGCATGCCGTAACTCTGGTCGTCCATCCAGCCGGTGGGCACCTGCAGCGTCCGCAACGGTCGCCGCTCGCGGCGATCATACGGGAAGAACGGCCAGGCCGTCGCCCGGCGCCACCCCGCATAGCGATCGTGGAAGAGCGAGCAGTCGTACTCCAGGCCGGCGTGCTCGTGCTCGCGCAGGGTCGCCTCCGGGTCGCCGGGCAGCAATCGCCAGTAGTGGTGCCGGCCGCCGAGCACCGCGCGGCCGGCCGCGGCCTCGAGCCGCCGGCGCTCCCGGCCGATCTGGCCTGCCGTCTCGCAGGCGCGGTAGCTCATGTGCAACCCGACCTCGAACCCGGCATCGGCGATCTCACGGAACACCGACCGGAACCGCTCGCCGCGCACGTCGTAGAACACGTCCGGTGTGCCGAGGGCACGGCCGACCAACGAGCCCTGGACCGCCGAGAAGTAGAACGCCGAGCGGGCCCCCACGGCGCGCTCGAGGTCCATCCAGGAGCGGAAGTGCCAGTGGTGTCGCCGGCCGAGGGCGACGCCGAGCCCTGGGCCGAGGCCGCCGGCGCCGAGGCGCGCGATGACGCGGGCGGGCTCGAGCCAGCGCACCGGCTCGGGATAGTCGACGTCGTGGCTGAGGGCGATCGCCGCCTGGTAACCGGCCGGCCAGCGGGGCATGGCGCTGCGGCCGGTGAGCTGCTCGAGCCGCGACTGGAGCCAGCAGCCCGCCGAGGACACCAGCGCGTGCCGGAGGGCCAGCAGGTGCGGGTCGGTCTCCTGGAAGGTGAAGCGACCGTGGCCATCGAGCGGCCAGCGCGATTCGGCGTGGCCGGTCAACAGGAGATAGGCGTAGCGGATCAGGTCGTGGTGGACGACGAGCCGGCCCCCGGTCGCGCTGAATGGCGCGCTCGGCGGCGTCGACGTGAACTGCGGCCAGCGGCAGGCGTCATGCGCGAACGTGCCGCGGAACGCGTCGGCGTCGGCCTGCCAGGCGCCCGGTGCGGCGACGACCGTGACGGCTGCAGTCGATGGCGTCGCCGGCGTCACATAGGCCAGGTCGCACGCGGCGTCCGGGGTCGCCACCGGGCGCCACGGAAAGCCGATGCCGATCAGCAGCGTCGACAGCGTCCAGTCGATCTCGGGACGCGCCTCCCGCAGCAGCTCGGGGGCGACATGGAGGCGGAGTGGCTGCATCACCGTGAACCGCCCGTGCGAGAGCGAAGCAGGAACCTCACGGCGTCGGGGGCAGGGTGTAGGAGACGACGAGGCGGGGGGCCACGGCGGCGCCGCTCTCGAAGGCCTGGGCGTGCTTGCGGGCCCAGGCCTGGCCGGTGCCGCGCAGGATCAGGGCGAGGGCGTTGCCGCTGGTCCAGCCGGGCTGGTCGACGACGGCCTGGAGGAGCGGGACGAGCGAGTCGAGGGCATACCGGGTGCCGGCGACCCACTGGACGTTGGAGGCGTGGACGACGCGC
>JBFWNV010000042.1:0-7929 GCA_050250875.1 Vicinamibacterales bacterium | reverse complement strand
AACCCCTGATGAAGATACGACTCGTCACGCTACCTGGTGACGGCATCGGCCCGGAGGTGATCCGGCAGGCCGTCCGCGTGCTGCACGCGGTGGCCGACGTGACCGGCCTGTCCGTCGAGATCGCGGAGCATCCGATCGGCGCGGCCGCGCTGCGCTCCTCCGGCGTGCCGCTGCCCGACACCACCCTGGCCGCCTGCCAGAAGGCCACGGCGGTGCTGCTCGGCGCGGTCGGCGATCCGGCGTTCGACAACCACCCGCCGACGCTGCGTCCCGAGGCCGGCCTGCTGGCGCTGCGCACCGCGCTCGGCGGCTTCGCGAACCTGCGGCCGGCGGTGGCCTTCGAGCCGGTGCTCGACGTCTCGCCACTCAAGCGCGAGCGCGTCCGTGGCGCCGACGTGCTGGTCGTGCGCGAACTGCTCGGCGGGCTCTACTACGGCGAGCCGCGCGGCCGCGAGCCCGACGGCCGCGGCGCCTTCAACACCCTGCGCTACACCACCGCCGAGATCGAGCGCGTCGCCCGCGTCGCCTTCGAGGAGGCGGGCCGCCGGCGGCGCAAGGTCACCTCGGTCGACAAGGCCAACGTGCTCGAGGTGTCGCGGCTGTGGCGCGAGGTGGTGACGCGGGTGGCCCGCGACTACCCCGAAATCGCGCTCTCGCACATGTACGTGGACAGCTTCGCGATGCGGCTGGCCACCTCGCCCACCGACTTCGACGTCGTCGTCACCGACAACCTGTTCGGCGACATCCTGAGCGACGAGGCGGCGGTCATTTCCGGCTCGCTGGGCCTGCTGCCGTCGGCGACGCTGGGCGGCTCGGTGGCGCTCTACGAACCGGTGCACGGCTCGGCGCCCGACATCGCCGGCCAGGACATCGCCAACCCGATTGGCGCCATCGGCTGCATCGCCATGCTGCTGCGCCACACCGCGCACATGGCCCGCGAGGCCGATGCCGTCGACGCCGCCACCCGCGAGGTGCTGGCCCACGGCCTGCGCCCCGCCGACCTGGCCCGGCCTGACGACACGCCGGCCGGCACCGCCGAGATCGGCGCGGCGGTGGAGCGCGCGGTGATCGACGCGCTCGAACGCCACTGGTCGTATCACGCCGTCTGAGAACCCTGCCGTGGCACGCACGCTGCTCGACAAACTGTGGGACGCGCATGTCGTCGAACCGCTCGACGGCGGCCGCGACCTCGTCTACATCGACCTCCACCTCATCCACGAGGTGACCACGCCGCAGGCGTTCGAGGGCCTGCGCCTGGCCGGTCGGAAGGTGCGCCGCCCCGACCTGACCGTGGCGACGCTCGACCACAACGTCTCGACCGGGCCGCGCCATCTGCCGATGGCCGACGCGCTCGCCGAAGCGCAGATGCGGACCCTGCGCCAGAACTGCGAAGCGCACGGCATCCGCCTGCACGACCTCGACGCGCCGACGCAGGGCATCGTCCACGTCATCGGGCCGGAGCTCGGGCTGACGCAACCGGGCATGACGATCGTCTGCGGCGACAGCCACACGACGACGCACGGGGCGTTCGGCGCGCTGGCCTTCGGCATCGGCACCTCGGAGGTCGAGCAGGTGCTGGCCACGCAGTGCCTCGGCCTCACTCGTCCCAAGGCGATGCGGGTGTGGCTCGACGGCCGGCCGGCCCCCGGCGTGAGCGCCAAGGATCTCGCGCTGGCCGTCATCGACGCGCTGACCTGCGCCGGCGGCTCCGGCTACACCATCGAGTTCGCCGGCGAGGCCGTGCGGCACCTGTCGATGGAAGCGCGCATGACGCTCTGCAACATGAGCATCGAGGCGGGGGCGCGTTCCAGCCTGATCGCCCCCGACGAGATCACGTTCGCCTACCTGAAGGGCCGGCCGCACGCGCCGGCCGGAGCGGCGTGGGACGCCGCCGTCGCCGGCTGGCGCACGCTGGTCTCCGACGCCGATGCCGTCTTCGTCCGTGAACTGCGTCTCGACACGTCGACGGTGGCGCCCCAGGTGACCTGGGGCACGCGACCCGACCAGGTCGCGCCGATCACGGGCCTGGTGCCCGATCCCGCGGCGGCTGCCTCCCCCGCCGCCCGCGACGGACAGGCCCAGGCCCTTTCCTACATGGGGCTGCAGCCGGGAACGCCGATCGACGCCATCGACGTCGATCGGGTGTTCATCGGCTCGTGCACCAACGCCCGGATCGAAGACCTGCGCGAAGCGGCGCGGGTCGCGCGCGGCCACCGCGTGGCCGGCTCGGTCCGTGCCATGGTGGTGCCGGGCTCGCAGCAGGTGAAGCGGGCCGCCGAGGCCGAGGGGCTCGATACGGTGTTCACCGCCGCCGGCTTCGAATGGCGCGAGCCGGGCTGCTCGATGTGCCTCGGGATGAACGACGACGTGCTGCAGCCGGGCCAGCGCTGCGCCTCGACCAGCAACCGCAACTTCGAGGGCCGTCAGGGCCGCGGCGGCCGCACGCACCTGGTCAGCCCGGCGATGGCGGCGGCGGCGGCCATTCGCGGCCACTTCACCGACGTGCGCGGCTGGGAGTACCGCTGATGGAGGCTTTCCGCACCCACACCGGCCTGGTGGCGCCGCTCCTCCGCCGCGACATCGACACCGACCAGATCATCCCGAAGCAGTTCCTGAAGGGGCTCGGGCGCACCGGCTTCGCCGATGCGCTGTTCTACGACTGGCGTTCGGCGCCGGGGTTCGTCCTGAACGAGCCGCGCTACGCCGGGGCCTCGATCCTGCTGGCCGGCGCCAACTTCGGCTGCGGCTCGTCGCGCGAGCACGCCGTGTGGGCGCTGCACGATTACGGCATCCGGGTGGTGCTGGCGCCGAGCTTCGCCGACATCTTCGCCGGGAACGCCCTGGCCAACGGCCTGCTCGCCGCGCGGGTGGACGAGGCGACGCTGGCGGCGCTCGCCGCCCGGGTCGAGGCCACGCCTGGCTTCCGGCTCACGGTGGACCTCGAAGGCGAGCGGATTTCGGCGGCCGACGGCTTCGCCGCGCCGATCGCGGTCGAGCCGCTGACCCGCCAGCGCCTGCTCGCCGGCCTCGACGACATCGCGCTCATCCTGCAGCACGAGGCGGCGATCCGCCGCTACGAAGCCTCGCACTGGCGGCAATAGGGCGGCAGCTCTTCAGAGCGGCCCGGCGGCGCTATGCGCGGGCGGCCCCGGCGACGCTGCGGATCAGCGACAACAGCAGATCGACGGCGACGGCGTTGTGGCCGCCGCGCGGCACGATGATGTCGGCGTAGCGCTTGCTTGGCTCGACGAACTCCAGGTGCATCGGCTTGACGGTGCCGAGGTACTGCTCGATCACCGATTCCATCGTCCGGCCGCGCTCGGCGACGTCGCGCTGCAGCCGGCGGATCACCCGCGTGTCGTCGTCGGTGTCGACGAACACCTTGATGTCCATCAGACGGCGCAGTTCGGCGGCGCTGAAGATGAGAATGCCCTCGACGATGAGCGCGCGCCGCGGCGCCAGCCGGTCGGTGGCCGGCGTGCGGGCGTGGCGGGCGAAGTCGTAGACCGGCGCGTCGATCGGCTGGCCGTCGCGCAGCGCCAGCACGTGCCGGACCATCAGGTCGGTTTCGAGCGAATCGGGGTGGTCGTAGTTGAGCGCGGCCCGCTCCTCGAAACGCAGGTCGTTTCTGTCGCGGTAGTAGCGATCGTGCTCGAGCACGGTCACCTGGTCGTCGCCGAGGCTGTCGACGATGCGCCGCACCACCGTGGTCTTGCCCGAGCCGGAGCCGCCGGCGACACCGATGACGACAGGAGTCACGCGGCCCTCACGATAGCGCGAAAACCGTGATCGGCACCGGCGCCGTCTCACCGTCGGGGGCTCGTCAGAGCCGCCGCAGTCCTGGCACACCGCTTGCCTCGCTCCCGGGCATCATGCTCCGACGACCCGGCTCCGTGGACCTCACGCACGATCAACTGCTGCAGGCCATCGCCCTGCTGAACGGCATCGAGCGGGCTGCCTTCGACGTGGCGCGGGATCGCCCGGAACTCGACGAGTTCGTCGGTAACGTCCGCGTCTGGCTGCGTGAAGTGCGGGCCATCTTCCGCACGCCGAGCACCGAAACCCACGCCCACCTGCTGCGCCGCCTGCTCGACGAGGTGGATGCGATCGACCAGCGCGCCTCCCGCCACTGAGCGCGCCGCGCCCCGGGGCGCTGTTCCGTTTCGAGACCTCGCAGCACACAACTGATTCGCAACGGCACACACCGACGGCCAGCGCCGGCCGGCGTACGGTATACACGGAAGCATGGGCCTGCACGCCCGCCTCCTGTCGGCCGTCGCGGCCGCGGCCCTCGCCGTCGGCGCGGCACAGCCCGCGCCGCCCCTGCCGCAGGCCGTCCAGCCGTGGCCCGGCGGCCTCAGCGGCACGCTCGTCTTCCAGTCCGACCGGGCCGGGCGCCCGGCGATCTATACGCTCGCCCTGACGACCGGCACCGTCGCCCGCCTGAGCGGCGAGCCGGGCTGGAGCGAGACCAATCCGCGCTGGTCGCCAGACGGCCGGCAGGTGGTCTTCGCCTCGAACCGGGCGCACTACGAGGGCGCGGCCCCGGAACGCGGCACCGCCGACATGGACCTGTGGCTCGTCAACGCCGACGGCACCGGTCGGCGCCGGCTCACGACCGACCCGGCCAACGAGTCGGATCCCGCCTGGGACGCCGACGGCCGTTCGATCGTCTTCTCGTCCGACCGCGACAGTCGAGGCGATCTCTACCGCCTGCGGCTCGACACCGGCGTCACGACGCGCCTGACGACGCACTACGTGGGCCGTGCCATCATGCCGGCCGTGGCCGCGTCGAGCGGCCGAGTGGCCTTCGCCGCCCAGACGTTACGCATGGGCGCGTTCTGGGACTTCCAGGTGCACCTGCTCGACCCGCGCTCCGGCGTCGCCTCGCCGCTGCCGGCGTCCGCGGGTGCCTGCTGGCCGGCGTGGTCGCGTGACGGCCGGCGACTCGCCCACGTGAACCTCGGTAAAGACGAGCCGTCGTCGCTGCTGGTGCGGACCATGCCCGACGGCGCCAGCACCCGCGTGCCCGGTCCGCGCGAGTTGTGGAGCTACTACCCGGAGTGGTCGCCGGACGACACCAAGCTGGCGTTCGCCGTCAGCCCGGCGCATCACGAGGGCGAGAACTGGGACCTCGCCGTGGTCGATCTGAAGACCGGCGCGTGGACGCGGCTCACGGAAGGACCCGGGAACGATCGGCTGCCGGACTGGACGCCGTGACCAGCGGCTAGCCCTGCGTGAGTGGCAACGGCCGGCCGCCTGAGGCCTGCTTCTGCGCCACGACCGAGGCGAATGCCGAGAGAGTGGTGCGGAAGAAAGGACTCGAACCTTCACCCGGTTGCCCGGACTAGCTCCTGAGGCTAGCGCGTCTGCCAATTCCGCCACTTCCGCACAGAAGGGTCGAACCCGTTGGGCAGCATCTCTATTTGTAGCGCAAATCGGCGCCCTCTGTCCACACGGCGCCGGCCGACCGGAGCGGTCAACGGCCGGCCGGGACTCCGTACTTCCTGAGGATTTCGCGCACACGGTCCACCGGGATGGCCTGGGCCGTGCCGACCGCGCTCGTCACCGTCGTCGCCTTCAGCAGGGAGTTGTAGACGGCCTCCTCGGTGGCCTCGAGCGCCGCCTGGAACAGCGGCGACACGCCGTCGGTGGGCAGCACGGTGCGCGGCCGCGGCGAGGCATCGCCGAAGGCCACGCGCAGCGAGGCGTGGGTGCTGAAGGCGATCGCGTAGTCGCCGCTGCCGTTCGAGTACGACGAGCCGGTGCGGGCCAGGCCGTAGACGGCGCGCGCCGCCAGTCGGGTCAGATCCCGGGCATCGAGCGGCGCATCCGTGGCGACGACGATCATGCAGGAGCCGTCGTCGACGCCCGGCCGCGCCGCCGGGGCGTAGGCGTAGCGGCCGAGTTCGCGGCCCACCGGCGCGCCGCCCATCGTCAGCACGCCGCCGAAGTTGCTCTGCACGAGCACGCCGATGGTGAATCCCCCGAGGCGTTCGGGCAGCCGCCGCGACGCCGTGCCGATGCCGCCCTTCCACCCGAACGCCTGGGTGCCGGTGCCGGCCCCGACGCTGCCCTCGGCCACCGCGCCGCCGCGCGCGCTGCGGATGGCCTCGACGACGTGCGCCGGCCGCACGTGCAGGCCGCGGATGTCGTGCAGGCCGCTGTCGTTGGTCTCGCCGACCAGCGCGTTCACCGACCGGACGTTGGCGTTGCCCGGCTGCGCCAGCGTCCACTGCACCACGCCCTCCACCGCCGCGCCGACGCTGAGCGTGCTGGTGAGGACGATCGGCGTCTCGATCGTGCCGAGTTCCTGCACCTGGGTCGAGCCGGCCAGCTTGCCGAAGGCGTTGCCGACGAACACGGCGCCCGGCACCTTGTCCTGGAAGAGATTGCCGCCGTGCGGGAGGATCGCGGTGACGCCGGTGCGCACGCGGTCGCCCTCGCTCAACGTCACCTGCCCCACCGCGACGCCGCCCACGTCGGTGATGGCGTTCGCCGCGCCGGGGTCGAACACGCCCGGCGAGAGCCCGAGGTCCCGGGCCCGCGGCCGGTCGCCGGCCGGCTGCGCGCCGAGCGCCATGGTCACGAGTCCCACCGCCATCGCCGTCAGCATCAGTGCTCGCATCGCCTCGGTCTCCGGCTCGCATTGTAAGCATCGCCGCGACGTCCGCAGCCCGCCGACCCCGCGTGATACGATCCTCGGGTCCGATGCGTCACATCCCGCTGGCCGCGGTCGACGACGCGGCCACGGCCGTCTACGCCGCCGCCGTGCGCACCCCGCTGGTGCGGCTCGATCTGCCCTTCTCCGACGGCACCCCGCGGCCCGAGGTCTATCTCAAGCTCGAGTGCCTGCAGCCGATCGGGTCGTTCAAGCTGCGCGGCGCCTTCAACGCGGTGCGCCGGCTGAGCCCGGCGGATCGCGCCGGCGGCGTCTGGACGGTGAGCGCGGGCAACGCCGCCCAGGGCGTCGCCTTCGCCGCGAAGATCGTCGGGGCGCCCTGCTCGGTGATGGTGATGGACACCGCGCCGGCGACCAAGATCCGGGCGATCGAGCGGCTGGGCGCGACCATCGTGCGCGCCACCTACGACGAGTGCTGGCGCACGGTGGAGTCGCACGCCTCCGATCGGATGCGCGGACACTTCGTGCACCCGTTCGACGACGACGCGTTCATCGCCGGCAACGCCACCGCGGCGCTGGAGATTCTCGACGACCTGCCGGACGTCGACGCGGTGGTCGCCGCCATCGGCGGCGGCGGTCTGCTGGCCGGCATCGCCGCGGTGATGGCGGAGCGCCGGCCCGACGTCAGGCTCTACGCCGCCGAACCGGAAACCGCGTCGCCACTGGCGGCCTCGCTCGCCGCCGGCTCGCCGCAGCGGTTCGCCGCCTGGCAGGCGTCGTTCGTCGACGGCGCCGGCGGCAAGTCGGTGCTGCCGTCGATGTGGCCGCTGCTGCAGCCGCACCTGGCCGGGTCGATCGTCGTGACGCTCGACGACGCCGCCGCGGCCATGAAGCACGTGGCCGAGCGCCTGCACGTCATCATCGAGGGCGCCGCCGCGTGTGCGGTGGCAGCGGCCCTCTCGGGGCGGGTGGGCACCGGCAGGATCGCCGCCGTGGTCTCGGGCGGCAACATCGACCTCCCCCGCTTCGCCGCCCTCGTCGGCGCCTGTCCGTAATCGTGCGCGCCGCTGCCGCCGAAACTCCGGGAGGCCGTCCGCTGCGCCCCGAGCCCCAGGTCTTCCGTCCCGAGCCCCGAGTCCCGAGTCCCGAGCCCCGCTAGATATGGAACGCTTCACCACCCCGTTTCCCGCCCGCCTCCACCGCCTCGACGAACTCGCCACCGACGTCTGCTGGAGCTGGCAGCCCGACGCCCGCGCGCTCTTCCGCCGGCTCGACCTCGCCGCGTGGCGCACGACCGCGCACAACCC
>JBFWNV010000041.1:0-8019 GCA_050250875.1 Vicinamibacterales bacterium | reverse complement strand
CGAAGTTGTTCTTGCCGATTTCGCGCAGGAACTTGCCGTTGGGATCGAACTCGAGGAGCTGCGCGGCCTGGTTCATGTAGGACGGCCCGGTCAGGTTGCCGCGCGAGAACACGAAGATGTGCTTCTTCGAGTTGACCGCCACGCCGGCGATCTCGCCGAAGTGGATGTCGGGCGGCAGCGTGAGGGGGTTGGGGACCGAGACGAACGGCAGCTCGGGCACCGGGGCCGCCTGCCGGGCGGACAGCGGCAGCACCGCGAGCGCCGCACAGGCCAGCGCGAGAGAAATGCGAATCATGGGCGACCTCCAGACATCGGTGGCCGCGCGGCCACTCGGGCCCGTCGATGGTACCGATCCCGGCTGAGCCGGCGCAAGGCGGCGGCGGAAGATGCCGAGACATCTCGATGACATGGACGCGCGGGCGGGCCGGGCCCGGCACGGCTACAATGCCGGCGGGAGCCTGCCATGATCCGCCGCCTCGCGCTCGCTGTCGTGGTCCTCGCGGTGTCGCTGGCCACGGGACCGGGGCCGTCGGCCCAGACCCGCGCCGTCACGCTGCGCGCCCCCCTGCTGCTCGACGGCCGCGGCGGCTCCCGGTCGGAGGTGATGGTCACCGTGGAGGGCGGGACGATCGCCTCCATCGGCGCCGTGACCGGTCCGGCCACCTACGACCTGGCCGGCCTCACGCTGCTGCCCGGCTTCATCGACACCCACGTCCACATCGGCTGGCACTTCGACGCCAGTGGGCGTTATCAGTCCGGCCCCGAGCCCGCCGACCAGGCGGCGCTCTACGGCGCCGAGAACGCCTACGTCACGCTGATGGCCGGCTTCACCACCGTGCAGAGCGTCGGCTCGGCCTCCGACAGGCCGCTGCGCGAGGCGCTCGCCCGCGGCGTGATTCCCGGCCCGCGCCTGCTCTCGTCGCTGGGCCAGATCGCCAACGCCAGGCTCACGCCCGACGACATCCGCGCCGAGGTGCGCAAGTTCAAGGCCGCCGGCGCCGACCTGGTGAAGATCTTCGCCTCGGCCAGCATCCGCGACGGCGGCGTGCCGACGCTGTCGCAGGCGCAGCTCGACGCCGCCTGCGGCGAGGCCACGGCGCAGGGGCTGCGATCGATGGTGCACGCCCACGCGCCCGAGGCGATGATGCGCGCCGCCCGCGCCCGCTGCACGGTGGTCGAGCACGGCGGGCTGGCCGACGCCGCGGCGCTGAAGACGCTCGCCGACGCCGGTGTCTGGTTCGACCCGAACATCGGGCTGGTGACGCAGAACTACCTCGAGAACAAGGCGAAGTTCCTCGGCATCGGCAACTACAGCGAGGAGGGCTTCGCGTCGATGGAGAAGGCCCTCGGCTTCAAGGACGCGATGTTCTCGGCGGCGCTGAAGACGCCGAATCTGAAGATGGTGATGGGCACCGACGCGGTGGCCGGCGCGCACGGCCAGAACATGCGCGAGATCCTCGAGCGCGTGAAGTCGGGGCAGGCGCCCGCCGCGGCGATCAGATCGCTCACGTCGCTGGCCGCCGAGTCGATGGGCCTGCAGGCGGAGATCGGCGCGATCGCGCCCGGCCTGCACGCCGACCTCGTCGCGGTCGAGGGCAATCCGCTCACCGACGTCACGGCGCTGCAGCGGGTGCGCTTCGTCATGCGCGGCGGGACGGTCTATCGGAACGACCGCCGCTGACCCACCGGGCCCGCGGCGGCATGGTCAGAGGAGAGTCGGAACGTCGAATGACTGCGCGCACCTGGTTCGCCCTGCTCGTGGCGTTCGTGCCGGCGCTGGCGGCGCCCCCCTCCGGTGACGCCGGCCAGTCGCAGCACGCGCTGGTGTACGGGACGGTGACCGACGCCGGCGGCGCGGCCGTGCCGGGCGCGGCCGTCAGCCTGATGGACGCGCTGGGCTACGCCGTTCAGGTCGTGACCGCGGACGCCGGCGGCGGGTTCGCGTTCCAGGCGGTGCCGCCCGGCACCTACACGCTGCGCGCAGCCGCGGGCGCATCGCTCGGCGCGGCGCGGACGGTGGTGGTGCAATCGGCGCTGCCGGTGCAGCTGACGGTGACGCTCACCTCGCGGGTATCGGAACACGTGGTCGTCCACGGCGCCGCCGTCCAGCCCAGCGTCGCCACGCGCACGACGCTGTCGGGCGACGCCCTGCGCGCCGCGCCGGCCCGTTTGTCGAGCCGATCGCTGCAGCAGATGCTGGCGACACTCGCCGGCTGGGCCAGCGAGGACAACGGCCTGCTCCACGTCCGCGGCATCGACGACGGGTTCCTCTACGTCGAGGACGGCGTGCCGGTCTACGACCGGCTCGACCAGACCTTCGGCGTCGCGCCCGACGCCTCGGGGGTGGGCAGCCTGCACGTGATGACCGGCTACGTGCCGGCGGAGTTCGGCTTGAAGTCCGGTGCGGTGATTGAAGTGCGCTCGGCCGCGCTGGCGCAGCGGACCTGGAGCGGCACGCTCGACGCCGGCACCGGCAGCAACCGCCTCGGGGCCGCACGCGCCACGGCCGGCGGCGGCCTGGGCGCGCGGGCCGAGCTGTCGGCGAACGGCGCAATCGAGCGCTCCGATCGCTTCCTCGATCCCGTCCATCCCGACAACCTCCACAACCGCGGCGGCTCGGCGTCGGGCGGCCTGCGCGCGGCGGTGCCGCTGGAGGGCGGCGAGCGGCTGTCGTTCACCGCCAGCCTCGGCCAGTCGCGCTTCGACGTGCCGCACGGCGGCGTGCAGGAAGCGGCCGGCCAGGACCAGCGACAATGGCTGCAGCAGCGGGCGGCGTCGGCGTCGTGGCAGCGCCCATGGGGCACGTCGGTGGTCTCGCACGCGGCCGTCTATCACCGGCGGGTGGACGCCGAACTGCGCGACACGCCCGCCGCGGTGCCGCTCTTCGCCACCTCCGATCGCCGCCACGACCGGTTCGGCGTGCTCGCGAGCGTGGCGTGGCAGCGGCAGCGCCACACGCTCAAGGCCGGTGTCGAGGCGGCGCGCCTGGCGCTGCGGGAGTCGTTCCATTTCGCCATCACCGACGAAGAGGCCGCCGAGGAGGCCGGCCTCAGCGAGGCGGCCGAAGATTTCACGCTCGACGACCCGTTCGCCTTCGCCGACCGGGTGTCGCGCCCGCAGTGGTCGGCGTACGTGCAGGACAGCATTCGGCTCACCGACCGCGCCACCCTCGACCTCGGCCTGCGGCTCGACCGCACGCGGCTGCTGGTGCCGGCGTCGCAGTGGAGCCCGCGGGCCGGCGTCGCCTACGCGTGGCCCGAGACGTCGACGACACTGCGCGCCTCGCTCAACCGCTTCTTCCAGCCGCCGCAGCCCGAGCACCTGCTGCTGTCGTCGTCGCGGGACGCGCGGGCGCTGTCGCCGTTCGTGGACGACGATGACGGCGCGTCGGCGAGCGGCGGCGCCGAACTGCCGCCCGAACGGCAGACGGCGTGGGAACTGGGGGTCGAGCAGTGGATCGCCGGCCGCGTCCGCGCCGACGTCGCCGCCTGGGGCCGCCACGTCCGCAACTACGGCGACCCGAACGTGTTTTTCGGCACGACCATCGTCTTCCCGAACAGCGTCGCCCGCGGGTTCGCCCGCGGCCTCGACGTGCGGCTCGAGCTGCCACGCGCCGCCGGCTGGTCGGCCTGGGGCAGCTACACGCTGTCGAAGGTCGAGCAGGAGGGCCCGATCAACGGCGGGCTGTTCCTGGAGGACGAGATCGGCGAGATCGGCCCCGGGACGCGCTTCACGCCCGACCACGATCAGCGCCACGTCATGAGCACCGGCGTCACGTTCCAGCCCGGCACGGCGGGCCTGGTGGCGGCGCTGACCGCGCGCTACGAGAGCGGCACGCCGGTGGAGCTCGACGACGACGAGCCCGACGACATCGACGAGATCCGTGCCCGGCCGGGCAGCGACCGCGTCGACCTGGAACGCGGCCGCGTCAAGCCGCGGTTCGTCGTCGATCTGGCGGTGTCGCAGCGCGTGGTCCAGGGGCCGCGGGCCGGCCTCACTGTGCGCGCCAGCGTCCTCAACCTGACCAACGACGCCTACGCGCTCAACTTCGGCAATCCGTTCAGCGGCACCCACTTCGGCGCGCCGCGCACGTTCCGCGTCGATCTGCAGCTCGGGCTGCGCTGAGCGCGCGGGCTCGACCGAGCGCCACCGGCGCGGCGGGCGTCACGCCGTGACGACCGACGCCACGTGGGGACCGCCAGGCGTCACTCCCCGTACGTCGTGCGCCTGGCCCCGCCGGGTCCTGGAGGGGTGACGCGGGCCGGCGCCGTTCAGGACGCGCGACGAAGGCGCCGCGGCAAGCCGGATGGCGGCCACCGGCACCGCCCGGCGAACGGTCCGGGCCGGACCGCCGTCTAAGCGTCAATCGGAGGCGATCCATGACCCGTGCGACCACTCTCACCACCGCTGTCCTCGCCGCCGCCATCGCCTGGGCGGGCCCGGCCGTAGCGCAGGAGCGCCAGGAGGCGCGCAGCGTGGCGCTGGACGCCGGAGGTGTCCTGCGGCTCGACGCCCGCAAGGGCAGCGTGACGATCACCGGCTGGGATCGATCGGCGGTCGACTTCAAGGCGCGGATCGTCGCCCCCTCGCACGTCGATGCCGAGTATGCCGCCCGGGCCCTGGCCGCCACCGCCATCGACGTCGTCGCTCAGGGCGGTGAGGTGTCGATTCGCAGCAACTACGACGCCGTGCCCAGTCGGGGCACGGCGTGGAGCGACCGCGCGCTACCGGCCGTCCACTACGAGATCCGGGCCCCGCGCGCCATCCGGCTGCACGTCGACGCCGACCGCGGGCCGGTCACCGTCGCCGGTTTCGAAGGCGCCGTCGACCTGAAGGTCGATCGCGGCGCGCTCGACCTGCGGGACGTCCGCGGCGACCTGACGGTGACCATCGATCGGGGCGACCGCTCGCGCCTGGCCGACGTCGCCGGTCGCCTGCGCCTGGAGGCCGATCGCACGTCTCTGGTCGTCACCGCGGACCAGGTCGGCGACCGGTCGCGCATCGACATCCAGCGCGGCGACCTGGAGCTGCGCCTGCCGGCCGGGCAGGGGCTCACGCTGCAGACCGACGTCTCGCGCCGCAGCCGCGTGGTGGCCGATGTCCCCGTCCAGTGGAACGGCGACGTGCCTCGCCGCGCCACCGGGCACGTCAACGGCGGCGGGCCGACGCTGGCAATCGAGTCCGACCGTGGCCGCGTGCACATCGGCCCGCGTTAGGTGAGCTGCCGGTCAGCCGTTCGGCGTTGACGGCCGCCGACGCGGTGAGGCACATTGCACACCGTCATGACCGCCGCTCAGCCCACGCCCACCACCCTGCTCGGCCTGCTCGCCTCGGCGCCCGCCGCCGCCACCGCCATCGCCCTGCCCGACCACGGCCTGCGCATCAGCTACGGGCAGCTGCGCGACCAGGTGGCCGGCATGGCCGGCGCGCTGGCGGCCGCCGGCGTCCGCCGCGGCGACCGGGTGGGCATGGCGCTGCCCAACGGGCTGCCGACGATCGTCGCGTTCCTGGCCGCCGCCGAGGCCGGCACCGCCGCGCCGCTCAACCCCGGCTACAAGGAGGAGGAGTTCCGGTTCTTCCTGGAGGACACGAGCGCCAAGGTGCTGCTGCTGCCGCCCGACGGCCTCGACGAGGCGCGCCGGGCCGCCGGCGACGTGCCGATCCTCGCCGTGGACATGGATCCGGCAACCGGCACGCTCACGCTGGGCGGCAAGCCGCTCGGCGGGCGCGCCGAACCGCCCGCGGTGGACGACATCGCCCTCATCCTGCACACCAGCGGCAGCACCGGACGGCCCAAGCGCGTGCCCCTCAGCCACGCCAACCTGACCATCTCGGCCCACAACGTCGCCGCCACCTACCAGCTCACCGCCGCCGACGTGTCGCTGTGCGTGATGCCGCTCTTCCACGTGCACGGCCTGGTGGCCTCCACGCTGGGCACGCTGGCCAGCGGCGGCACGGTCGTGGTGCCCGGCAAGTTCAGCCCGCTGTCGTTCTGGCGCATCGCCAAGGAGTACGGCGCCACGTGGTATTCGGCGGTGCCGACGATCCACCAGCTGCTGCTCGCCCGCCACGAACCGGGCTCACCCAGGCCGGCCGGCGCCGAGAGGCTGCGCTTCATCCGCTCGTGCAGCGCGTCGCTGCCGCCGCAGGTGATGCACGACCTCGAAGCGGCGTTCGGCGCCCCGGTGCTCGAGGCCTACGGCATGACCGAGGCCGCGCACCAGATGGCCTCGAACCCGCTGCCGCCGGGCGACCGCAAGCCGGGGAGCGTCGGCCCCGGCACCAACGTCGGCATCAGCATCCGCGACGCCAACGGCCAGGTGCTCGCCGCCGGCGAACGCGGCGAGGTCTGCATCCACGGGCCGAACGTGGTCAAGGGCTACGAGAACAACCCCGAGGCGAACGCCACCGCCTTCTTCGACGGCTGGTTCCGCACCGGCGACCAGGGCTATCTCGACGCGCAGGGCTATCTCACGCTGTCGGGCCGGCTGAAGGAGATGATCAACCGCGGCGGCGAGAAGATCTCGCCGCGCGAGATCGACGAGGTGCTGCTCACCCACCCGGCGGTGCACGAAGCGGTCTGCTTCGGCGTGCCCCACAAGATGTGGGGCGAGGAGGTGGAGGCGGCAGTGACGCTCAAGGGCGAGGCCACCGAGGCCGATCTGCTCGCCTTCTGCAAGCAGCACCTGGCCGAGTTCAAGCGGCCCAAGCAGATCCACATCACCCAGGCGATCCCGCGCACCGCGACCGGCAAGATCCAGCGGCGGGTGGTCGCTCAGGCCTTCGCGCCGACCGCCCGGTGAAGTTCGTCATCGCCGGCGCCGGGGCCATCGGCGGCTATATCGGCGCCAGGCTGGCGCGGGCGGGCGCCGACGTGGTGCTCTTCGCCCGCGGCCCGCACCTGCAGGCGATGCAGGAGCACGGCGTCCGCGTGATCGGCGCCGAGGAGGAGTTCGAGGTCCACCCGACGGTCACCGGCGATCTGGCCGGCATCGGCCAGGCCGACGTGGTGATTCTAGGCGTGAAGGCGCACGCGCTCACCGCGCTCGCGCCCTCGCTCCGGCCGCTCTACGGCCCCGACACGATGGTCGTCAGCACGCAGAACGGCATCCCGTGGTGGTACTTCCAGGGGGTGGGCGGCGAGCTGAACGACCTGCGCCTGGAGCGTGTCGATCCCGGCGGCGTCATCGCCGGCGCCATCGAGCACCGGCGCGTCGTCGGGTCGCTGGCCTATTTCGCCACCGACCTGGCCGGGCCCGGCGTGATCCGGCACATCGAAGGCAACCGCTTGAGCCTGGGCGAGCCCGATGGCAGCAAGAGCGAGCGCGCCAAGCGGCTCGCCGACGCGCTCATCGCCGCCGGCCTGCGCTGCCCGGTCACCGCCCGCTTCCGTCACGAAATCTGGGTCAAGCTGCTCGGCAACGTCGCCTTCAACCCGATCAGCGCTCTGACCGGCGGCACACTCGAGGAGCTGGCCCGGCACCCCGAGGTGTCGCAACTCGTGCGCACGCTGATGACCGAGACCGAAGCGGTGGCGGCCCGGCTGGGGATCGAGTTGCCGATCTCGATCGACCAGCGGATGGCCGGCGCCGAGAAGGTCGGCGCGCACAAGACCTCGATGCTCCAGGACTTCGAGGCGGGACGGCCGATGGAACTCGAGGCCGTGGTCGGCGCCGTCGTGGAGCTCGGCGACCGACTCGGCGTGCCGGTGCCGGCGACCCGCGCCGTCTACGCCTGCGCGAAGCTGCTCGACGAGCATCGCGCCCGGCGGACGCAGGGCTGAAATCCAGTAGGATACGCAGCCATGTCGTCCACCGTGAGCACGCCGGCCGTCGCCGCCCAGGTCGAGGCGTCCCGCTGGGGCCAGCTCGCGTTCGGCGTCGCCTGCATGGTGGCCGCGTCGAACATCCAGTACTCCTGGACGCAGTTCGTGCCCGAGATCCAGAAGGCGCACGGCTGGGAGCGCGCCGCGATCCAGACGGCGTTCAGCATCTTCGTCGTGGTCCAGACCTGGAGCAC
>JBFWNV010000040.1:0-8838 GCA_050250875.1 Vicinamibacterales bacterium | reverse complement strand
GTGTGGAAGACCGACGACGCCGGCATCAACTGGTATCCGGTGGGCGATGGCGAGATCACCACCGGGTCGATCGGATCGATCGACGTCGCGCCATCGAGCCCGAACCACGTCTGGGTCGGCACCGGCTCGGCGCCGATCCGCTCGAACGTGATCATCGGCCGCGGGGTGTTCAAGAGCACCGATGCCGGGCGGAGCTTCCAGTTCATGGGGTTGAAGGAGTCGGGGCAAATCGGCGGTATCCGCGTCCACCCCACCAACCCCGACATCGTCTGGCTGGCGGCGCTGGGCTCGCCGTTCGGCCCCAACGCCGAGCGCGGCATCTTCAAGACCAGCGACGGCGGCAGGACCTGGAAGAAGACGCTGTTCGTCGACAACGAGCACGGCGGACGCGACGTGGAGGTGGACTGGCGGAACCCCAGCGTCGTCTACGCGGCCGTCTACCGCGGGTTCCGCAAGGGGTGGGACATCGTCAGCGGCGGCCCGGCCGACAAGGGTGGCATCTACAAGTCCACCGACGGCGGCGACACGTGGAAGAAGATCTCCGCCGGCCTGCCCGGGACGCTGATCGGCAAGATCGATCTCGACATCGCCCGGAGCAACCCCGACGTGCTCTACGCGATGGTCGAGGCGCCGGGCAACGAGGGCGGCCTCTACCGGTCGAGCGACGCCGGCGAGAGCTGGACGCTGGTCAACAGCAGTCAGCGGCTGCGCGCCCGGCCGTTCTACTTCAACTACGTGACCGTCAACCCGAAGAACGAGAACGAGGTGTGGGTCAACGAGCTGGGCCTGCACAAGTCCACCGACGGCGGCAAGACCTTCACCACCGTCGAGACGCCGCACGGCGACAACCACGGCATGTGGTTCAACCCCGACGACCCGGACATCATCCTGCAGGTGAACGACGGCGGCGGCAACGTGTCGCTGAACGGCGGCAGGAGCTGGTCGTCGATCCTCAACCAGCCGCACGCCGAGTACTACATGGTGGCCGTGGACGAGCAGCATCCCTATCGCCTCTACGTGCCGCAGCAGGACAACACCACGCTCATCGTGCCCAGCAACCCCGGCGTGAGCTGGAGCCTCGACCATCCCGCCGAGATGTGGGTGCAGGCCTCGGGCTGCGAAACGGGCCAGATCTGGCCGCGCAAGGACGGCTCGGTGATCTGGGGCGCCTGCAAGGGCGAGGTCGGCCGCTACAACCTGCTGACCGGGCAGGAGAAGCACTACTGGATCTACCCGCAGAACCGCTACGGTCACCATCCCGACGAGATCAAGTACCGCTTCCCGCGGCAGACCGTGGTCTACCTGTCGCCGCACGACGATCGCATCGTCTACCAGGCCAGCCACGTGCTGCACCGCTCGATCGACGAGGGCGTCACGTGGGAGACGATCAGCCCGGACCTGACCGCGCACGAGAAGGAATACCAGGTCATCCCCGGCACGCCGATCACCCGCGACATCACCGGGGAAGAGGTCTACAGCTCGATCTACGCGATGATCGAGAGCCGGCTCGAGAAGGGCGTGATCATGGTCGGCGCCAACGACGGCCCGGTCAGCATCACCCGCGACAACGGCAGGACCTGGAAGCGCGTCACGCCGAAGGACCTGCCGATCGGCGGCCGCATCCAGACCGTGGAGGACAGCCCGCACCGCCGCGGCACCTTCTACGTCGCCGCCTATCGCTACCTGCGCGAGCACGACCTCAAGCCCTACATCTACAGGACCACCGACTACGGCGAGACCTGGACGCTGCTGACCAGCGGGGCCAACGGCATCCCGATCGACCACCCGACGCGGGTCGTGCGCGAAGACCCGAAGCGCCAGGGCCTGCTCTACGCCGGCACCGAGTTCGGCGCCTTCGTGTCGTTCAACGACGGCGGGTCGTGGCAGTCGCTGCAGCAGAACCTGCCGGCCACGCCGGTGACCGACATCAAGGTGCACCGCAACGACCTCGTGATCAGCACGATGGGCCGGTCGCTGTGGATCATGGACGACGTGACGCCGCTGCACCAGCTGGCGGCGATGTACGCGCCGGCGGCGGCCACCTCGACCGCGCCGGCCGGCGGCTCGGCCGCTGGCGCGGTGCCGGCGCTGGCCCGGCGTCCGGCCGCCGCCATGGGCGCGAGCGCGGCGCCGACGTCGCTGCCGGCCGTGCATCTCTTCCAGCCGCAGGACGCCATCCGCGCTCGCCATGTGCCGACGCCGCCGTCGGCCGCCGAACCCGAGTATTCGGTGCCCGGTCCGCACTTCGATCTCTACTTCGCCAGCGCCCCCACCGACGCCACCCTCGAGGTCAAGGACGCCGTGGGGCAGCTGATTCGCCGCTTCGCCACCGCTCCGCCGCGGGCCGGTAGCGCCGGCCAGCAGATGCGCGGGCCGTTCCGGCGCCTCGGCGGCTCGGCAGCCATCGAGGGCCGCGCCGGGATGCAGCGCTTCACGTGGGACATGCGCTATCCCGGGCCGTGGGCGGCCAACGCGCCCGACGGCGGCGCCGGCGGGCCGATCGCCGCGCCCGGCAAGTACACGGTGACGCTCACCGCCGGCGGCCAGTCGCACACCCGCACGTTCGCCCTGCTGGTCGATCCGCGCGTGACCAGGGACGGCGTGACCCAGGCCGATCTGGATGGCCAGGTGGCGTTCCAGATCCGGCTGCGCGACGCGATCAGCGATGCCCGCAGGCTGGCCGACGCCGTGAACCAGGCGATGCAGAAGGCCAACGTGCGCCCGCCGGCGCCGGCGCCGCCCGGCGTGCGTCCGATGGACCTGACATTCGACCACCCGCTGCAGAAGGTGTGGGCGACCATCAACGACATGCCCGGCCCGTATCCCCAGCCGATGCTGCTCAATCAGCTCAACAACGTGCAGCGGATGGTCGGCAACGCCGATCAGCGCGTGGGCAAGGACGCCGTCGATCGTCTGGAGGACCTGCTGAAGGAGATCGCGGCGGCGAAGGCGGCGTTCAAGCAGGCCGGCGGCTGACGTCGTCGCCTGCGCGGGCGGCAGAGGGCCTGGCGGCGCTGAGCCCGCGTCGGCTTCCAGTCGCCGCCCGCCCGCGGCCGCGCCGGGCCGTGGTAGGTTGAGGCGCAGTCGTACGGCCGCCGCGGGTGCGCCGCCAGTCGTGGGACGACGCGGCGAGGACGAACGCAGCATGAGTGAGCGGACGCGACAAGCTCAGATCGATGCGGCGCACGCCTACGAAGCGCTGTTCGTGCCCGCACTGTTCGGGCAATGGGCTGCACGGGTCGCCGACGGCGCGCGAGTCCGGCCTGGTCAACGAGTGCTGGATGTCGGGTGCGGCACGGGAATTGTCGCGCGTGAGATCGCCCTCCGTGTCGGGTCAGGTGGGCGGGTGGTCGGAATCGACCCGAGTCCTGGAATGCTCGCGGTCGCTGCAGCACTCGCGCCAGCCGTCGAGTGGCGTCAGGGAGTCGCCGAGGCACTGCCGTTCCCCGCTGACTCGTTCGAGGCGGTGGTGAGCCAGTTTGCCCTCATGTTCTTCAACGACCGACGGCAGGCTCTTCGCGAGATGCTTCGCGTCCTGACTCCCGGAGGACGGTTGGCCGTTGCGGTCTGGGACGCCCTCGACACCATGCCGGCGTACGCGTCTGCGGTGGCGCTGCTGGAGCGGATGGCCGGTCGGCAGGCGGCCGAGGCCCTGCGCGCGCCGTTCGTGCTCGGTAATCCCGCCGATCTGGCCAGGTTGTTCTCGGACGTCGGCGCGGCCGACAACGAGATCACCATTCATCACGGAACGGCGCGGTTCCCGAGCATCCGGACCATGGTCGAAGCCGACCTGAGGGGCTGGTTGCCGGTCATGGGAGTCATCCTGCCCGAAGACCTGATCGGCCGCATCCTTCTGGAGGCCGACCAGGCGCTCAGCCCCTACGCGACCTCCGAGGGACACGCAGCGTTCCATCTGTCGGCGCAGCTCGTCACGGCGAGGAAGCCTTCGCGTGTTGCGGAGTCCGCCGTCTGATCACAGCGGGGCCGCGCCACCGCGCGTCGCTGGAGACCGAACGTGAGCGACATGATGCGATTTCCGACGGCGGTCCGGCACGACCCGGCAATCGACGCGTGGCTCGACGGGCAGGTGCCCGGCCTCGGTCCGCTCGCCCGCACGTGGTTCGATCGCCTGCGAGCATGCGGACGGGACGTGCGCGAGCTGATGCACGACGGCTGTCCGACCGCGTGCGTGGGCGACGCCGCCTTCGGCTACGTCGGCGTCTACCGCGCCCACGTCAATGTCGGCTTCTACTTCGGCGCCGAGCTGGACGATCCGGGCGGGTTGCTGGAAGGCGGCGGCCGGCGGATGCGGCACGTCAAGCTGCGCCCGGGGACGCACCTCGATTCAGACGCGCTGCTCTCGCTGGTTGCCGCGTCGTACGATAATGTCAGGCGCCGGCTGGCGGCGCGGCGCGATCAGGAGAGTGGAGTCGATGGCTGATGTCGTGGCGAAACGGGTGACCGCGAAGATCGACGGCGACTTCGTCGTCTTCCTCATCGGCATGCGCATCAACAAGCCGTGGAAGCTCCACAAGTGGCTGCCCGTGGCCCGGGCCATGCCCAGAATGATTCGCGAACTCGAGGCGCGCCCCGAGTCGGGCTTCCTCGGGCACGTCATGAATCTCGGCGTGATCGTCCAGTACTGGCGCTCGTTCGAACATCTCGAAGCCTACGCGCGCGACCACGACCAGCTCCACTGGCCGGCCTGGGTGGACTTCAACAAGCGGGTCGGCAGCAGCCGCGGCGATGTCGGCATCTGGCACGAAACCTATCGGGTCCGGGCCGGCGAATACGAGTGCGTCTACAGCGGGATGCCGCCGTTCGGCCTGGCCAGGGCGAGCGCGACGGTGGACGCCGTCGGCCACCTGGACTCGGCGCGCCAGCGGATCGGCGGCACGGCCGCGGCGGCGAGCGCCGAGCCGGGCGTCTGACGCACGACGCGACCGGGCCTCACGCCCACAGCACGTCGACGCCGCAGGCCGCCCGCGCGATCACGTCAGCCGGATCGGCGGCTCGATCAGCTCCGGCCTGAGCGTGTCCATCGGCAGCACCCGCGACGGCGACCGATCGCTCTCGCGCCGCGGCCGCCAGCGGCGCGGCACCCGCTCGATCTTGATCGGCCAGATCGTCAGGGCGCCGTCCGGGCCGATGTGCAGGCGGAGAAAGTGCTTGAAGTCCTGCACCCGCAGGCCGCTGAACGCTTCCTCGCTGTGCCGGCCGAAGACGTTGACCGACACCAGCAGATACGCGCCCATCACCAACGAGCCCACCACCCAGCCGCTGGCGAAGGCGCCGAAGCCGGCCGCGCCCGAGCGCAGCGGGCCGTCGAGGCCGAGCCAGCGCGTCGCGACGTCGCGGGCGCCCCAGCCGAGGAGGAAGATCGTCACCATGTGCGCGGCGAAGTGCGCGGTGCCGCCGAGCACCCGGTAGAGGCGGCTGTGGGTGTCGGTGAACGCCAGCACGCCGGCGTAGATGGCGGTGACCCAGAGCGTCAGCCCCGGGTGGCCCTGGAACGCCGAGAGCGTCACCCGCACCGCCTCCCCCACCGTCGTCGGCGTCTCGCCGCCGGCAGCCGCGCCGACCAGCCACGCGGTCATCAGATAGACGGCGCCCGGTACCACCCCGAAGCCGGGATTCAGCACCGGGAAGAGCAGGTTGCGCCACGCCAGCCGCCGCGAGGTGGCCATGTCGGGATAGGTCGCCTTCACCTCGAAGGTTCGCGCCGTGGCGTCGGGAGTCACCGCCTCCTCGCGCAGCAGCGAGACGTCCTCTTCGTGGGTCGGGTGCAGGAAGGCGCCGCCGCCGCCGGCGATGATCTTCTGCACCGGCGGCTGGCCCGCCGCCGAGTCGGGCGTCTCCTCGTGCCGGCGGTAGTGGTGCAGGTCGCCGGTCAGGTAGGCGCGCACGTGCACGCCGGCCTTGGCGAAGACCTCCTCGCGCAGGTAGATGAGGTCGGTCTCGTCGAACACCCGGTCGAGGGTGCGGTACTTCTGCGCGTAGACCCACACCGGCATCGACAGGCACAGGATCACCTTGTCCCCCGGCTGCATGTGGCGTTGGGCGATCTCGCGGAAGTGCTCGATCTGCGGCACGTCGAGGTCGCTCTGCAGCTGGCCGTCGCTGCCGACCAGCCACCAGCGGTGCGGCAGCTTCAGCACGAAGTAACTGCGCCGCTGGCGGGTCCACCAGCCGGCGAAGCGGCGGCCGCCGATGTCCGAACAGAACAGCCGTGTGAACGCCGACAGGCCGTCGTACCAGTCGTGGTTGCCGGGCACCGCGTAGACGTGCGGCCGTTCGGCCGGCGTGTCGTCGCCGAAGGCCGCGGCGTAGGGACCGACCAGCCGCCGCTGGTACTCCTCGCGGCTCGGCGTCGGATACACCTCGTCGCCGCCGAACACCAGCAGGTCGCCGCGCGGCAGCGCCACCGGCCCGGCCGGCAGGTCCACCGTCAGCGACGGCTGCGCCATCGCATACGCCACCGCGTAGGTCGGATTGAAGCCGTCGCCGGTGTCGCAGGTGAAATCGATCCAGATCTCGTCGCGCGGCGCGTCGCGCCGCGGCTGCGGGCCGCGGGCGCCGTCGCGGTAGTGAACGGCGTGGTCGTAGTACTCCTGGCGCCGCGACGCCAGCGCCTGCACGATGCGGCGGTCGCTCTGCTCGCCGACCAGCAGCGACACCAGGCTCTTGACGCCGGTCCTGAGCAGCTGCGCCGGATCGAACCAGCGCACCATCGGCATGCGGGCGTCGGGTCCGTGGCGGGCGCGCAGCCACAGCGGGAAGAACACCGGCCCGGCGGCGGCGACGCGCCGGGCGATCGGCACCGCCGCTTCCTGGTGCCCCGACGCCGGCGGAGCGTCGTGCGTGGCGGCCGGCGAGGCGGCCGGCGGCAACGAACCGGGTGCGGGCGGAGGCGCCGCCCCACCGCCCGCCGGGGGCTCGCTCACGCTATCGTCCGGACGCGCCGCCGAACGCCGCGCCGCGATGCACGACCCGTCCGGCCAGCAGCGTGAGTTCGGCCGTCATGTCCTTCAGGGCCGCGGCCGGCACCGTGTAGGGATCGCGGTCCCACACCGCCAGGTCGGCGTCCTTGCCGGTCTCGATCGACCCCACGCGGTCGTCGAGGAACATGGTGTGCGCGGCCCAGATCGTGTACGAGCGGAGCGCCGTCTTCACGTCCACGGCCTCGGCGGTCCCGAACGGCGTCCTGCCGTAGGTGGCGTTCAGAGTCTCACGCGCTACCGACGCCCACAGGCCATAGCGGGCCTCGAACGGCGTCACCGCGAAGTCCGAGCCACCGCCCCAGCGGATGCCTTTCTTCTGCCACGTGGCCAGCGGCTTCATCCGCAGGTTGCGCACCGGGCCGAAGTTGCCGGCGTAGTTGTCGCCGATCCACCACATGAACCCGGCCGACGCCTCGGGGAACGCGGCGTCGAAGTCGCGCTGCAGCCGCGCCATCACGTCGTTGGCGTGATCGGTGGGCGTATTGGCGTGGATGATGCCGTGGCGCAGGCCCCTGGTCGGCCTGGCCGCCAGCGCCTGCGCGTAAGTGTCGACCACCCAGTCGATGGCCCGATCACCAATGGCGTGGGTGCTGACGTGGATGCCGGCGGTGTGGAAATCGGTGGCCATGCGGCGGTACTCGTCCGGCGGCGTCACCGGATAGCCGGGGTTGCCCGTGTCCACGTCATCGAGGTTCTTGTTCCAGTCGTCGTGCATCCAGGCGGTGCGGGCGCCGCCGCTGCCGTCCATGTACATCTTCACGCCGCCCGAGAAGAGCCGGCCGCCACCCAGCGACTGCGGCGGCCGCGGCTGGGCATCGACGCGGGCCTTCACCGCGGCGAACTGGTCGAGCCGGCGCGGGCCGGCCCACAGCGCGAAGAGGCGGACGTCGAGCTTTCCTTCCTTCAACAGCTCCGTGTAGATGCCCCACTTCTCCTCGCTGATCCCGGGGTCTTTCGCCCCAGTCATGCCCTCGGCGTTGAAGTCACGGATGATCCGCTCGATGCCCGACTTCTGCTGCGCCCGCGTCATCGGCGGAATGTGGCGGGTGATGAGCCCCTGCGCCGCCTCGAGCAGCACGCCGTTCGGATCGCCATCGGCCTCGTGGAGGATGGTGCCCGCCGGCGGGTCGGGCGTGCCCTTGCGCAGCTCGGCGATCTTCATCGCGTAGGAGTTGCCCACGCCGTAGTGGCCGGTCGTGTTGGTGAGCCAGACCGGGTTGTTGGGCGCCACCTTGTCGAGGTCGGCAGCCGTGATGTGGCGCCGCTCGGCCAGCTTGCCCTCGTCCCAGCCGTGCCCGCGGATCCACTCGCCCGGCCTCGTCTGCGCCACCTTGGCGGCGACCCGGGCCAGCACGTCGTCCATCTTCGTGATGGCCGGATCGCTCAAGTCGACGTTGAACAGCGCGTCGACTTCGGTGAAGTGGACGTGGGTGTCGATGAGCCCAGGCGTCACGGCCCGGCCGCCCAGGTCGATCACCTGCGTGCTGGCCCCGGCACGGGCCTTCACCTCGGCGGTCGAGCCGACCGCGACGATCCGCCCGCCGGCGATCGCCAGCGCCTCGGCGATGCGGTCGGCGGCGTCGACGGTGATCACCTTGCCGTTGACCAGGATGAGGTCGGCGGCCGGCGCCTGCGCCCGCGGCGCCTGCCCGCCTGCACCGGCGGCAGCGGCGAGTGCGGCGAGGAACACGGCGCGAAGCAGGGGTGTGCGCATGACTGACGGCCTCCAGACCGGACGCGGGGAAGCATAGCAGTCCGCGGCGGCGGCGCCGGCGACGCGCCGCTCCCGGCGCTCGTCACGCGACGTCTCCACCGGCGCGCCGGCCGGGCGGCGCCG
>JBFWNV010000039.1:0-9501 GCA_050250875.1 Vicinamibacterales bacterium | reverse complement strand
GGTGCGGGCATCACGCTGGTGCTCGCCGCCCGCCCGGCGTCTGCCAACCGGCCCGGCGCGCTCCGATCCTGGTCTGAAGGGTCCTGAACGGCTCACCGGACTGCCATACCCACCGGTACGGCGCGATCTTCGACCTGGTCAGGGCCCCGGTCGCTCCGCGTGGCGCGCCACGCGCGTGCACGTTGGGACCCTTCAGGCCGCCGCGGTGGGCGAACGGCACGCGCAGGACCCCGCCGGCGAACCGGCGCACCGGTGTGCCGTCCGTCATAGCGACGGCCGGCGCGCGAGAATCACGGCGGTGACCTCCCGGGGTGGGAGGTCCGTGACCGAAGGAGCCGAACGATGGCTGCAGCCCCCGACCTGCGCTCGGAGTTCGACGTCATCGCAGTGGGCGCCGGCATGGCCGGGCTGTACCTGCTGCACGCCCTGCGGACCGCCGGGTTCAGCGCCGTGGTCCTCGAGACGGGCGATGACGTGGGCGGCACGTGGTACTGGAACCGCTATCCGGGCGCCCGTTGCGACATCGAGAGCCTGGACTACTCCTACAGCTTCGATCCGCAGCTCGCCGCCGAGTGGGAGTGGTCGGAGCGTTACGCCACCCAGCCGGAGATCCTCCGCTACCTCCAGCACGTGGCCGAGCGGTTCGACCTGCGCGGCGACATCCGCTTCTCCACCAAGGTGGCTTCGGCCCAATGGGACGACGCCGACGGACGGTGGGTGATCACCACCGGTGGCGGCGAGGAGCTGCGGGCCCGGTTCTACGTGATGGCCACCGGCTGCCTGTCGATGCCGAAGGACCCGGACCTGCCGGGCGTGGAGCGCTACCGGGGTCCCACCTACACCACCGGCCGTTGGCCCCATGAGGGTGTCGACTTCACCGGCATGCGGGTGGGGGTGATCGGCACCGGTTCGTCCGCCATCCAGTCGATCCCCCACATCGCCGCCCAGGCCAGCGAGCTCGTCGTGTTCCAGCGCACCCCGAACTTCTCGCTGCCAGCCCGCAACGGTCCGATCCGGGCCGAGCACCGGGCCAAGATCGAAGCCGACCGCGAGGCCTACCACGAGGCCAAGCGGTGGTCGATGGCCGGGGTGCCCATGCCGGCCGGTACGGACCCGGCCCACGCCCTGGACGAGGCGGAGCGCAACCGCCGCTTCGAGATCGGCTGGGAAGCGGCCGACCTGCTCACCCTGGGCAGCCAGTTCGCCGACCTGCTGGTCAACGCCGAGTCCAACGAGCTGGCCTGCGAGTTCGTGCGCAGCAAGATCCGGGCCAAGGTGCAGGACCCGCAGACCGCCGAGGACCTCTGCCCCACCACGTTCCCGATCATGACCAAGCGCATGTGCCTGGACACCAACTACTACGAGACGTTCAACCTGCCGCACGTTCGGCTGGTCAACCTGCGGCGCACACCGATCACCACGATCACCGAGACCGGCATCGACACCAGCGACGCCAGCTTCGACTTCGACGCCATCGTGTTCGCCACCGGCTTCGACGCCATGACCGGCGCCATCGTCAACGTCGACATCCGCGGCCGTGACGGCCTGCAGCTCAAGGACAAGTGGGCCCACGGCCCGCGCACCTACCTCGGGCTGACCGTGCAGGGCTTCCCCAACTTCTTCGCCATCACCGGGCCGGGCAGCCCGTCGGTGCTGTCGAACATGGTCGTGTCGATCGAGCAGCACGTGGAGTGGATCACCCGCTGCCTGAGCGATCTGCGCCGCGATGGCTTCGAGCGCATCGAGCCCACCGAGACGGCCGAGGACGGCTGGGTCCAACACGTGAACGACTGCGCCGACATCACGCTGTTCCCCCGGGCCAACAGCTGGTACATGGGCGCCAACGTGCCGGGCAAGCCCCGCGTGTTCCTGCCCTACATCGGCGGCGTCGGCGAGTACCGCGCCGCCTGCGACGAGGTGATCGAGCGCGGCTACCTCGGCTTCGAGCGCCGCGGGCCGGCGGGGGCGCAGACCAACGACGGCCTCGTGCGCCGGCTGCAGCCCGACGTGAAGATGATGCTCGACATGATGGCGTCGATGGAGTTGCCCGCCATCGAGTCGCTGCCGGTGGCCGACGCCCGGGCGTTCGTCGAGCAGAGCGGCGCCCAGGCGCCCCCGGGGCCCGAGGTCGGCGAGGTGCTCGACGGCACGCTGCCCGGCGCCGACGGCAGCCCGCTCGACTACCGCCTGTACCGGCCGCCCACCGCCGGCCCGCACCCGCTGGTGGTCTACTACCACGGCGGCGGTTGGGTGCTGGGCAACGCCACCTCCGATGATGCCTACTGCCGCGACCTCTGCCTGCAGAGCGACGCGGTGGTGCTGTCGGTGGACTACCGCCACGCGCCCGAGGCCCGCTTCCCCGCCGCAGTGGACGACGCTTTCGCCGCACTGGTCTGGGCGGCGGCCCACGCCGCCGAGCTCGGCGCCATACCGGACCGGCTGGCCGTGGCCGGCTGGAGCGCGGGCGGCAACCTCGCCGCGGTGGTCAGCCGCCTGGCCCGCGACGCCGGCGGGCCGGCCGTGGCCGCCCAGCTGCTCATCACCCCCGTGACCGACTGCGACCTCACCCGGCCGTCCTACCGCGACAACGCGGAGGGGTTCTTCCTGACCGCGCCGTTGATGCACTGGTTCTGGGACCACTACATGGACGAGGCCGACCGCACCGACCCCCGGGTCTCCCCGCTGCGGGCCGAGGACCTGTCGGGCCTGCCGCCGGCCGTGGTGGTCACCGCCCAGTTCGACCCGCTGCGCGACGAGGGCGACGCCTACGCGGCCGCGCTCCAGGCCGCCGGTGTGACGGTGCGGCACCTGCCCTGCCGGGGCCAGATCCACACCTCGATCACCGCGGTCAACGTCATGCTGTCGAGCGTGCCCATCCGGGCCGAGATCGCCGCCGGGCTGAAGGAGTTGCTGCACCAGCCGGTGGGCGTGGCCGGCTGAGCCCCGGTCGCCGGTGCACCGCGCTGCCGCGGGCACCGGCGACCGACCGCAGCCCGTCGGCCCCTGCTGAGGCGGGCGGTGGGTAGGAACGGCGGGTGCCGGGTAGGTGCGCAGGATGCTCGGACTCCCCGACCGCACGCGCGCCTGCCTGTTCGATCTCGACGGGGTGCTCACCCGAACCGCCGAGGTCCACCTCACGGCGTGGCGCGAGACCTTCGACGACTACCTCCGCGACCACCACGACACAGCTGCCGCAGCGGGCCGGCCCTTCAGCGACGACGACTACCGGCGCTACGTCGACGGGCGGGCCCGGCTCGACGGCGTGCGCGGGTTCCTGTCCAGCCGGGGCATCGAGCTGCCCGAGGGCGGCGAGGCCGACGGGCCCGACGTCCTCAGCGTGCACGGCCTGGGCCGCCGCAAGCAGCAGCGCTTCCTCGATGCGCTCGAACGCGACGGCGTCGCCGTGTACGAGGGTTCGGTGCGGTATGTCCGGGCGGCGAAGGACGCCGGCCTGCGCCTGGCGGTGGTGACCGCGTCGGCCAACGCCGGTGAGGTGCTGCGCGCCGCCGGGCTCGACGAGCTGCTGCCGGTGCGGGTCGACGGCGTGGTGGCCACCGAGGAGCGCCTGGCCGGCAAACCGGCGCCGGACACGTTCCTGTGCGCTGCCCGCCTGCTCGACGTGGCCCCCGCCGATGCCGCCGTGTTCGAAGACGCCCGTTCGGGCGTGCGGGCGGCCCGGACCGGCGGGTTCGGTTGGGTGGTGGGCGTCGACCGGGTCGGCAACCCACACGCCGACGCCCCCGACAACGCCGACGCCCCCACCGGCGTCGACGCCGACGGTCACGCCGCCGAGCTTCGACGCTGCGGTGCCGACGTCGTGGTGCGCGATCTGAGCGAGCTGCTGGGGCCGGCGTGAGCCCGAGCGGCGCGGCGGCCGACGACGGCCGGTGGTGGGGCGACGATCCCTGGGCCATCCGCACCGATCAGCGGGAGCTCGACCGGCTCGGCGCCACCGAGGCGATCCTGGCGTTGGGCAACGGCCACATCGGCCTGCGCGGGACGCTCGACGAAGGCGAGCCCCGCCACGACCCGGGCACCTACCTCAACGGGTTCTACGAGGAGCGCCCCCTGCCGCACGCCGAGCTGGCCTACGGCTACCCCGAATCCGGCCAGACGGTGGTCAACGTCACCGACGGCAAGCTCATCCGGGCCATCGTGGGCGACGCCCCCCTCGACCTGCGCTACGGCACGGTGCTCGAACACGAGCGGGTGCTCGATCTGCGCCATGGCTGCCTGCGGCGGCGCACGGTGTGGCGCACCCCCGGCGCAGCCACGGTGGAGCTGCGATCGCAACGGTTCGTGTCGCTCACCCGTCGCACCATCGCCGCCATCAGCTACGAGCTCACCCCGCTCGACCGCCCGGTGTACGTGGCCGTGCAATCGGACCTGCTGGCCAACGAGCCGGTCGTGTCGAGCCCCGACGGCGACCCGCGATCGGCCGCTGCGCTCGGCACGGTGCTGCGCGGCGAGCTGGCCGTGCACCACGACGACCGGGCCGTGCTGGTGCATCGCACCGCGGCCAGCGGCCTGCGGGTGGCGGCGGGGATGGACCACGACCTGTTCGTGCCCGACGCCGCCGATTGCACGATCGAGGCCGGGGGCGATCTCGCCCGCTACACGGTGGCCGCCCGCCTGCCCGCCGGCCGTGGCCTGCGGCTGGTCAAGTTCCTGGCCTACGGCTGGTCGAGCCAGCGTTCGGCCCCGGCGCTGCGCGACCAGGTGGAGGGTGCGTTGGCCACCGCCGCCCTGGCCGGTTGGGAGGCCCTCGCCGCCGAGCAGCGGGAGTTCCTCGAGCGGTTCTGGGAGGGCGCCGACGTGGAGGTCGGCGGCGACGTGCACCTCCAGCAGGCCGTGCGCTTCGGCCTGTTCCACGTGCTGCAGGCCGGGGCCCGCAACGAGCAGCGACCCATCCCCGCCAAGGGCCTGACCGGGCCGGGCTACGACGGGCACGCCTTCTGGGATACCGAGACGTATGTGCTGCCGGTGCTGACCTACACGGCGCCCGAAGCGGCCCGGGACGCGCTGCGCTGGCGGCACGCGACCCTCGACCAGGCCCGCCGGCGGGCCACCGAGCTGGGCCAGCGGGGTGCGGCGTTCCCGTGGCGCACCATCGACGGCCGGGAGTGCTCGGGCTACTGGCCGGCGGGCACGGCCTCGTTCCACGTGGGCGCCGACATCGCCGACGCGGTGAGCCGCTACGTGGCGGTCACCGGCGACGATGAGTTCGCCGCCGGCTGCGGCACCGAGCTGCTGACCGAGACCGCCCGGTTGTGGGCGTCACTCGGCCACTTCGACGGCGAGACGTTCCGCATCGACGGCGTGACCGGCCCCGACGAGTACACCGCGGTGGTCGACGACAACCTGTACACGAACCTGATGGCCCGCCGGAACCTGCTGGAAGCGGCCGCCGCCTGCCGCCGCTTCCCCGAGGCGGCGCGGCGTCTGGGGGTGGAGGAGACCGAGATCGACCAGTGGTGCGTAGCAGCGACGTCGATGGCGATCCCCTACGACGAGCAGCTCGGTGTGCACCCGCAGTCCGACGGGTTCACCCAGCACGCCGAATGGGACTTCGAGGGCACCCCGGCGGAGCGCTACCCGCTGTTGTTGCACGCGCCGTACTTCGAGATCTACCGCAAGCAGGTGGTCAAGCAGGCCGATCTCGTGCTGGCCATGTACCTCTGTGGCGACGCCTTCGACCCGGCCGCCAAGGCCCGGAACTTCGCCTACTACGAGGCCCGCACCGTGCGCGACTCGTCGCTGTCGGCCGCGCCCCAGGCCATCATCGCCGCCGAGGTGGGCCACCTGCAGCTCGCCCTCGACTACTGGGCCGAGACCGCCTTCACCGACCTCGCCGACATCCACGACAACACCGCCGACGGCCTGCACATCGCCGCGCTGGCCGGCGGCTGGTCGGTGGCGGTGGCCGGGTTCGGCGGCATGCGGGACCACGGCGGCCGGCTGACCTTCGCCCCTCGCCTGCCCCCGGGGTTGTCCCGCCTCCGCTTCCACCTCAACGGGCGCGGCCGGCGCTTGCAGGTGACCGTCGAGCCGGTGCGGGCCAGCTACCGGTTGCTGGCCGGCGATGCGCTCGACTGCACCCACCATGGTCGGCCCATCACCGTGACCCGCTCCCCCACCGTGCTCGACATCCCCGGTCTGGAGGAACCGCAGCCGGTGCGCCAACCGGCCGGCCGGGCGCCGCGCCGCTACCTGGCGGGCGACCGGTGAGCGGCGCACCGCGACCCACCCCTCGGTCCGCCCGGGCCGACGTCGAGGTCCACCCGCTCGTCGCCCGGTCGGCGGCGTACGCCTGGCGGTTGCTGATCATCGGCCTCGCCGTGTGGGCGGCGCTGTGGCTGCTGGGCCGGTTGTTGGTGGTGGCCGTGCCGGTGGCGATCGCCGTGCTCGTGACGCGGGCGCTCATGCCGGTCCAGCGGCGGCTCACCGCCTGGCGGGTGCCGTCGGCCCTGGCCGCCGCCGTCACCCTGGTGGGCTTCCTGGCGCTGATGGCGGGCGTGATCGGCATCGCCACCGCCACCATCGTCAACCAGACCGACCAGCTCGACACCACGCTGGGCACCGCGGTGGACGACGTCGAGTCGTGGCTGGTGGAGGACAGCCCCTTCGACGTCTCACGGTCCGACGTGCAGCAGTGGCGGGCCGACGCGCGCGACGCGCTCGAGCGGTTCATCACCTCCGACCAGGCCAGGCTGACCGATCAGGCCATGTTCGCCGGCGAGGTGCTGATCGGCATCCTGCTGCTGCTGATCGTGGTGTTCTTCCTGTTGAAGGACGGCCCGCGCCTCACCGCGCTCGCCCGCCGCCTGACCGGCCGCCACGCCGATCGGACCGGCGCCCTCGGCCGGCGGGCGTGGCAGGCGCTGGGCGGCTACCTGCGGGGCGCGGCCGTGCTCGGCGTGGTGGAGGGCGCCATCGTGGGCGTGACCATGGTGCTGGTGGGCGCGTCGTTGGCGGCGCCGGTGGCGGTGCTCACGTTCGTGCTGGCCTTCCTGCCCATCATCGGGGCCATCACCGCCGGCATCATCGCCGTGCTGGTCACGCTGGCGACGGCCGGGTTCCCCGCCGCGGTGATCGTGGCGGCGGTGGCCTTGGCCGTGCAGCAGCTCGACAACGACCTGCTGGCACCGGTGATCTATGGGCGGGCCCTGCAGCTGCACCCCCTCGCCGTGTTGCTCGGCATCGCTGCCGGCGGTGCGCTGTTCGGGCTCGTCGGCACGGTGTTCGCGGTGCCGGTGCTGGCGGTGGCGGCCAACACGATCGACGAGCTGCGCACCAACGGCCCCGACGGGACGAGCGCAGGGGACGGATCCGGACCCACGGAGGACCGTGATCGGTCCGAGGCGAGCGATGCGCCGGCTCCGCCGGGATGACGCGCCGACGCCGGCTCCCGATGAGGGAGCCGGCGTCGAGGGTTGCGGGCCGTGGCGGTCAGCGAGCCGTGGCGGTCAGCCGGCGGTGCCGTCGGCCTCGTTGCCGTTGCGGCGGAGCACGAACGGCGGCTCGCCGCCGTCGCCCACGTCCAGCACCGCCGAACCGAGTGCGGGAGCGATCTCCTGCTCCACGCAGTAGCGCAGCCCGTGGGCCTCGGCCACCTCGTCGCGGGCATCGGGTTGGGCCACGAAGCCGATGCTGAGCCCGCCGTCGTCGTCCCCACTGCGGGCGATGCGCAACGACGCGTCGCCGGGGATGGACTCCTGGTCCCTGATGGCCTGCACCCGTTCCGCGGCGCGTGTGGTGAGCTGCATGAGCGCTCCTCCTGGTCGGGCACGCCGGCTGAGCCGGCGCGCGGACGTGCACCGCGCGCCTACCCGCCGGCGGGTCCGGGCAGACCTCGACCGGCCCGGTTCAGCTGGCGAACGCGCCGGGCGTGGTCATGCCCTTGCCCTTCATCAGCACGTTCCAGTACATGAACGGCAGCCCCCAGCGCTTGAGCAGGTACATGTCGAAGCGCTCCTTCTGGGTGTCGATGAGTGGCACCGTCTGGTGCGGACGCAGCGTGTAGTCGAACTCGGCCAGCAGCATCTTGTTGCGAGCGGTGACGATCGGGCACGAGGCGTAGCCGTCGTAGTGGCGGTTGATCTCGTTGCCGCGCAGGTGGTCGATGACGTTCTGCACCACCACCGGGGCCTGCTTGCGGATGGCGGCCCCGGTCTTCGAGTTGGGGCTGCTGCCGGCGTCGCCGAGGGCGAACACGTCGGGGTAGCGCACGTGCTGCATCGTGTTCTTGTCGATGTCGACCCAGCCCTTGGCCTCACCCGGCACGGCCAGCTTGGTGGCCTTCAACCAATCGGGCGCGCTCTGCGGCGGCACCGCATGCACGAAGTCGTAGGCCAAGCGCGACTTGGTGTCACCGGCGAGGTCGTGCAGCACGACCTCTTTGGCGTCTGGGTCGATCTCGGACGCCACGGTCTGGAACCGCACGTCGATGCCGTAGCGCTCCACCACCTGCTCGAGGACGCGGGCGAACTCCGGGACGCCGAACATGCCCGGCGTCGGCAGGGCCATCACCACGTTGATCTTGTCCAGCACACCCTGGCGACGCCAGTGGTCGGCGGCGAGGTAGGCGATCTTCTGGGGGGCGCCGGCGCACTTGATCGGACCGGTCGGCATGGTGAACACGGCCGTACCGGAGCGCATGTTGCGGATCATGTCCCACGTCTTGGGGGCGAGGTCGTAGCGGTAGTTCGACGACACGCCGTTGCGACCGAGGGTCTCGGTGAGCCCCGGCAACTGGTCCCAGTCCACTTGGATGCCCGGTGCCACGACGAGCACGTCGTAGGCGAGCACGTCGCCGTTGGCCAGGGTGACGGTCTTGTCGTCGGGGTCGAGGTCGGCCGCCGCTTGCTGGATCCACTCGACCCCGGCGGGGATGAGGTCCACCTGCTTGCGCTCCGACGTCTTGGCCTTGGCGACGCCCCCGCCGACCAGGGTCCACAACGGCTGGTAATAGTGCTTCGAGGAGGGCTCGACGATGGCGATGCCGGTCTCCCCCTCGGTGGTCAGACGGGCGGCGACCGCCACGCCGGCGGTGCCCCCGCCGATGATGACGATCCGACGGTGACGACGGTTGCCGGTGGACCCCATGGACGTACCCCCCTCGACGCGACGTCGATGCTGTATTTGTCCGGACCTTTTATACCGGCAGGGGTATCCCGCGGTCAACCCGCTTCGGCGGGGGCGGCGGGCGCTCAGCCCTCGGCGCGCTCGGTCAGGTGTTCGGCGCGGGCCTGGTAGAACGCGTCGATCGGACCGAACTCGGGCTCGTCGGCGAACGCCTCCCGGGTGGCCGCCACGATCTCGTCGTTGGACTTGCTCAGATCGAGCGGCTTGCCCTGCGGTTGCTTCACGTGCCATGGGGTGTCGATGAAGATCTCCACGCCGTTGCGCTCGGGGTCCTGGAAGTAGATCGACCAGGCGTTGCCGTGGGTCAACGGCCGGATGGCGGTGACCTCGGGATCGGACTGGAGCCGGCCGAGCAGC
>JBFWNV010000038.1:0-9602 GCA_050250875.1 Vicinamibacterales bacterium | reverse complement strand
GCACGCCGTTCATCGGCCACGGCATCGACCGTTACGGGCCGCGCCTGCTGGTCCTCCTCGGCGGCGTGCTGACGGGACTGGCCTGGGTCGTCAATTCGTACGCAACCTCGCTGGCCGGCTTCTACCTCGGGTCGGTGGTCGGCGGCCTCGGCGTGGGCGCGGTCTACGCCACCTGCATCAACAACGCGATCAAGTGGTTCCCGGACAGGCGCGGCCTGGCGGTCGGACTGACCGCCGCCGGCTATGGCTCGGGCACCATCCTCACGGTCGTTCCGATCGCGAACATGATCGCCACCTCGGGGTATCAGGCCGCGTTCTTCACCTTCGGGCTGATCCAGGGCGTCGTGATCGTGCTCTGCGCCTCGTTCCTGCGCGCCCCCACGCCCGGCGCCATCAAGTACTCGGCGAAGGTCGCGCAGTCGCGTCGCGACTACACCCTGGGCGAGGCGCTGCGCACGCCGGTGTTCTGGGTGATGCTGGCGATGTTCACCGGCACGGTCACCGGCGGCCTGATGGCGGTGGCCCAATTGAGCGTGATCGCCGAAGACCTCGGGGTTCGGAACTACCAGATCGACTTCTACTACTTCACCATGGCGGCGCTGCCGTTCGCGCTCATGATGAACACCACCGTCAACGGCCTCTCGCGGCCGATCTTCGGCTGGCTCTCGGACCACATCGGGCGCGAGCTGGTGATGTTCATCGCCTTTTCGCTCGAGGCCATCGGCATCCTGGCGCTCGGCTGGTACGGTTCCAACCCGTGGGCCTTCGTCGTGCTCTCGGGCATCGTCTTCTTCGCCTGGGGCGAGGTCTACAGCCTGTTCAGCGCCACCGCCGGCGACACGTTCGGGACCAGGAACATCGGCACGATCTACGGGTTGCTCTACTGCGCCAAGGGCGTCGCCGCGCTGCTCGTGCCGTTCGGCAACCTGCTGATGGAAGCGACCGGGAGCTGGGCCAGCGTCCTCTACTCGATGGCGGCCCTGGACCTGGCCTCGGCGCTGGCGGCGATCCTCATCCTCAAACCGATGCGACGGCGAATGGCGGACGCCGACGTCAAGGCGGCGGCGTGATCGACCCTGCGGCGATCGCCCGGGAGATCGTCACGGCTCGCGCCACCCGCGAACCGATGGCCGTGCTGCCGTCGGCGCGCGGCCTCGACCTCCCCGCCGCCTACGCCGTCGAGGCGGAGCTGGGTCGTCTTCGCGGCGAGGGCGGCCGCTCTCCGGTGGGCCTGAAGGTCGGCTACGCCAACAAGGCGGTGTGGCGGGCGCTGAAGCTCGAGACGCTGACGTGGGCCTCGATGTACGACGACACGGTGACGACGGCCGCCGCCGGGCAGGCGACGCTGGCCATCGGCGGGATGATCGCGCCGAAGATCGAACCGGAAGTCGCGATGCGGCTGGCGGCGCCGTTGCCGGCCGGCCTCGCCGATCCGGTCGAGGTACTGCGTCACGTCGAGTGGCTGGCGCTGGCCTTCGAGATCATCGACTGCCCCTACCCCGACTGGAAGTTCCAGCCGGCGGACTTCGTCGCCGCCGGCGGCCTGCACGCGGCGCTGGTCGTCGGCGAGCCGTACCGTCCCGCCCCCGAGACGCTGGGCGTGCTGGCCGACGAGCTCGCCGCCTTCACGGTGACGCTGTCGAGCAACGACACGGTGGCAGCCGAGGGCGGCGGCAAACACGTGCTGCGCAGCCCGGCGCTGTGCCTGGCGGAGCTCGCCACCGCGCGCCAGCGGGCCGGCCTGCCGCCGCTCGCCGCAGGCGATCTCGTCTCGACCGGCACGCTCACCGAGTCGCAGGCCATCGCAGCCGGCGACGTCTGGCGCGCGGCCGCCGCAGGCCTCGGTGTGGCCGGCCTGACCCTCGCCGTGCGGCCATGACGGCCCGGGTCGGCTCGGGCGCGCTCGTCCGCCCGTGTTGCACGGCTGCCGTGCTCGTCCTGCTGCTCGCCTGCGGCGCCGACGCCGCTCCCGCCCGCACCCCGGCTGAAATCGAACGGCGCCGGGCCGAGGTCTCCGAGCGACTCGCCGCCATCGACCTCGAATCGGCCGCGCTCGAGGCGCTGCGGCGCGGCCTGCCCGCCCACGCCGACGGCCACGAGGCCGGCGGGGCCGCCGAGCGGCAGCGGCTGGAGGCCAGGCTGGGCGCGCTGGCCGACGAGAAGGCGGCGCTCGAGCGCGAGCTGCGGGATCTGGCCCGGGTGCGCACCAGGAACGCCACCGGCCCGCTGCAGCCCGGCGATCCGGCCGGGCTGAGTCCCCTCGATCTCGGTGGCCAGACCGGACAGGTCTCCTCGGGCCAGGCCTTCAACCCGGCCATCTCGGTCATTCCCGACGTCGCCTACTACTACGACGACCGCGACGGACGGGGCTTCGACCTGCTCGAGGGTGCCGACGGGTTCGCCGGGCCGGGCCATCAGGGCGACGACGTTCACGGGCACGGCCACGGCGCACTGGACCGCGGCTTCAACCTGCGCGAGATGGAGCTGGCGCTTTCGGGAGCGGTAGACCCCTATTTCGACGTCTGGGCCACCCTGGCCCTGGGCACCGACGGGATCGCGGCCGAGGAGGTCTATGTCCAGACGCGCTCGCTGCTGCCGGGACTTCAGCTGCGCCTGGGCAGGTTCTTCAGCGGTGTCGGCCATGTGAACAAACAGCATCCGCATCAGTGGGACTTCGTCGATCAGGCGCTCGTGCATCGCGCGATCTTCGGCGGCAATCTCGGCGACGTCGGCCTACAACTCACATGGCTGCCGAGCCTGCCCTTCTACACGCTGTTCGGCGTCGAGGCGCTCCAGGGCGACAACGGGCTGCTGGCCAACCAGGAGCACGAGGCCCATGCGGAGTTCTTCGCGGACATTCCCGGGCCGCGACTCTTCACCGGCTTCGTCAAGGTGGCGCCCGAACTGGGCTACTCGCACACGCTGCAGGCGGGCCTGTCGTTCGGACGAAGCCGGAGCCACCAGGAAGCGACCGAGTTCGATGACGGCGACGTCGACCAGGCGCTGGCCGGCACCGCGTGGTTCGCAGCCACCGACTGGGTCTGGCGCTACGATTCCGCGCGGCCGTTCGGCCAGAGCGACGTCACGGTGCAGGCCGAGTACGTGTATCGGAAGAAAGACCTGGCATTGGTGGCCCGCGACGGCGTCGCCGGCGTCCCGGGCGCCGCTCAGGTGTCGTCGCAGGATGGCCTGTATGCGCAGAGCGTGTACGGCATCGCGCCGCGGTGGACCGTCGCCGGGCGCCTCGACGTGGTCGGGCTGACCAACCGGGTCGCCGGCCCCGGCGCGGTCCTCGATTACGGCGCGTCGACGCGCTACTCTGCGGCCGTGACGCTCAACCCGACGGAGTTCTCGCGGCTGCGGCTGCAGTACACCACCGGCCGGGTGTGGCGGGGCGAGCGGGTCGGCGTCAACCAGCTGTACGTGCAGTTCCAGATGAGCCTCGGCGCGCACGGCGCCCACCGATTCTGAAGGACCGGATGCGCCTCACCACGACAGCCCTGGCGACGACGGCGCTGCTGGCGCTGCCGGGTACGGCCGGTGCCGACCTCCGGGTGGTGGCCACCACGTCGAGCATGGCCATGCTGGCCCGCGAAGTCGGGGGGGATGCCGTGAGCGTCACGACGCTGGCGCCGCCTGACCGGGATCCACACTACGTGCTCGCCAGGCCGAGCATGATGCTGGCATTGCGACGAGCCGACCTGGTGGTCGCCGTGGGCGCGGAGCTCGAGGTCGGCTGGCTTCCGGCGGCGCTGCAAAGCGCCGCCAACGGCAAGGTCCGGCCCGGACAGCCCGGCTACTTCGAGGGCGCCGCCCAGGTCGAACTCCTCGAGAGGGGTGACACGGCCGATCGCTCGCGGGGAGACGTCCACCCGATGGGCAATCCACACTACTACATGGATCCCGTCCGCATGGCCGCGGCAGGCCGCGCCCTCGCCGGCCGCCTGGCGGCGTTGGACCCGCCACGCAAGGACGCCTACCTGGGCCGGGCGGCTGCCTTCGCCGCAGCGGTCGACGCCCGCGCCGCGGCGTGGCGGGCTCGAGCCGCCAAGGCCCCGGGCGTGGTCTTCTATCACAAGGATGGCAACTACCTGGCGGCGTTCCTCGCCGTTCCGGTGCTCGGGTACGTCGAGCCCCTCCCGGGCGTGCCGCCGACGGCCTCGCACCTGCGCGATCTCGTCGGCAGGCTCCAGGGATCGAAGGGCGTGATCCTCTACAACAGCTACCATCCGAGCGACGGGCCGGAGTTCCTGGCCCGCCAACTCGGCTGGCGGGCGGTGCAATTGCCGCTCGAGGTTGCGCTGGACGCCACCGGCGCCGACTATCTCGATCACCTCGACCGGTGGGTCACCGCGATTACCGGCGCCACACCCTGACGACGCCACCAGCACTCCTCACCGTCGAGGCCCTCGTGGCCGGGTACACCACACCCGTCGTGGGACCGGTGTCTTTCGCCGTGGGTCGGGGCGAGATCGTCGGCCTCGCCGGCGCGAACGGCACGGGAAAGACCACGCTGTTGAACGCCGTGATCGGCACCGCCCGCGTGTTCTCCGGGCGCGTCGCGCGCGACCGCGCGGTCGAAGTGGCCGTGCTCCGGCAGTTCCCGGTCCGCCTGCCGGAGATGCCGTTGCGCGGCGCGGAGTTCCTGCGCATCGCCGGCGTACGCGGCGACGTGCCCGAGCCCCTGCGTCCGCTCACCGATCGGCGGATCGACCGGCTGAGCGGCGGGCAATACCAGCTGCTGCAGGTGTGGGCGTGCCTGGGGTCGCCGGCCGGCCTCGTCATGCTCGACGAGCCCACCAACAACATGGACCCGCAGACCATCGGGGCGCTCGGAGACCTGCTGATCGCCGCCCGCGAACGTGACCAGGGCGTGCTGCTCATCAGCCATGACGCCCGCCTCCTGGCCCGCGTCAGCACGCGGATCGTCGGGGTCGGCAGATGACGCTCACGGGCCTCGCCGACCCGCTCTTCCTCGTGCCGTTCCTGAACGGCCTGCTGCTGGCGGCGGCCCTGCCCGCAATCGGCGTCTACGCGCGCCTGCGTGGCGAGTGGCTGGCGTCGCTCGGCATCGGGCAGGTCGCGGCGGCCGGCATCGTGCTCAGCGCGTTCGCCGGCCTCCCGGTGGCCGTGGGTGCCGTGCTGGTCGCCCTGCTGACCGCGCCGATCAAGACGCTGGTCGGCCGACAGGACGGCGACGACACCTACGGCCTGATGTTGCTCGCGGGCTGGAGCCTGACGCTGCTGCTGGCCGCCAATACCGCGCACGGGGAGGATCTGTCGAGGGCCCTGCTCCAGGGGCAGATCTACTTCACCGGGCCGTCGCACCTGGCGGGCATCGCGGCGGTGGTCGCCGCCGTGGCCGGGCTGCTGCCATGGGTGTCCCCCCGTCTGCTGCGCGCCCGCTTCTTCCCCGAGTACCACGCCGCCAACGGCATCACCAATCCACGCCACGAACTCGTCTTCGATGCGCTGTCGGCGGTGATCCTCGCCGTGGCGGCCTCCGTGGTCGGCGTCATGGGAGCGTTCGCCCTGGTCTTCGTCCCGCCATGGGTGGCATTCCGGCTCGCCGGCGGCTGGCGTCGCGCCGTCTGGTGGTCGGCCGCACTCGGCGCCGCGGCGTATGTCGTCGCGTTCATCCTGGCGATCGCGATGGACCAGCCGTTCGGGCCGATGCTGGTCGCCACCCTGCTCGCCGTGGCGACCGCTCGCGGGCTGGCGCGGACCCGGCACGGGTGAGCGGCTGACGCGCGGCCGTGCTTCGCGGTTACGATCGCCGGTCATGAGCCGCCTTGCCGTCGCCGCGCTGCTCGCTTCGGTCGCCCTGCACGCCCAGCCACCACGCGATCGCTCCGCCGCCGCGGCCGCCGGGCCGGACCCGTGGTTCGGCACCTTCTCGATCGTCGCCGTCGATCCGGCGACCAGGGAACTCGGCGTCGGCGTGCAATCGCGCGCGTTCGGCGCCGGGGCGGCGGTGCCGTATGCGAAGGCGGGCGTCGGCGCCGTGGCCACGCAGGCGGCCGCCAACCGGCAGTACGGACCGAAGGCGATCGCGCTGCTCGAGCAGGGCCTGTCGCCGGCCGAGGTGGTCACGCGGATCACCGACGAGGATCCCGGCCGCGACACCCGCCAGGTGGCGGTGATCGACATGCTGGGCCGCTCGGCCGTCTATACCGGCCGCCGCGTCATCGAGCGCAACGCCGATCCGAAGGACCTGGTGCATCTGGGCGGCTACGCCGGCCACGTGACCGGCGTGAACGTCTCGGCGCAGGGCAACACGCTGGCGAGCAGGGCCGTCGTCGAGGCGATGGCGGCGGCCTACCAGAACGGCACGGGCACGATGGCCGAGCGCCTGATGGACGCGCTCGACGCCGGCCAGGCCCGGGGCGGCGACACGCGCGGCATGCAGTCGGCCGGCCTGCTGGTGGTGCGGCCGATCCCGCCGGGGTCGAATGCCACCGTGGAACGCGTCGTGGACGTGCGCGTGGACGACCACGAGCACCCGCTGCTCGAACTGCGGCGCCTGATGCGGATGACCTTGGGCGAGCCGAACGCCCTCACCGAGCGTGCCGCGACGCTGGCCAGGAGCGGCCAGCACGCCCAGGCCATCCGCCTGCAGCAGGAGGCCCTCGCCATCAACCCGCGCAGCGAGGCGCTGATGTACGCGCTGGCGCAGCGCTACCATCAGGCGGGTGACACCGCCCGGGCGCTCGACGCGCTCGGGCGGGCCATCGCCAGGCAGCCGGCGCAGTGGAAGGCGCAGGCGGCCGCCGATCCGGTCTTCGCGGGCCTGACGCACGATCCGGCGTTCCAGAAGCTGGTCACGCCCTGACCCGACGCTCGACACGCATGCACGACCGCTCGACGTCGTTCGGCTATGAGGACGTGCTCGGCCCGCGGGAGCGCCTGCGCCCGTATCTGCCGTGCGCCACGCCCCTCCGCCACTACCCCCCGGCTTGGACACGCTGGTGGGCCACGGCATCCGCGTCCACGTGAAGCACGAAAACCACCTGCCGACCAACTCCTTCAAGTACCTGAACGGGCTGTCGGCACTCACGGCGTTGTCCGCGGGCGACCGGGCGAAGGGCGTCATCGCCACCACACTCGGCAACCACGGCCAGGGCGTCGCGTTGGGCACGCAGCTCCTGGGCATCGACGCCACGATCGTCGTGCCGCTCGGCAACAACCGCACCGGGCGCGTCCTGGTCCACTCGTTCACCAACCCGGACGTCGTCGCCGGGGCCGGCACGCTCACGCTGGAGATCCTGGACAGTTGCCGCAGGTGGACGCCCTGGTGCTGTCGGTGGGCGGCGGATCGCACGCGGTCGGCGCCATCACGGTGGCGAAGGCGCTGAAGCCGTCGCTGGCGATCTACGGGGTGCAGGCGGCGGGTGCTCCGGCGGTCCACGACTCGTGGCACGCGCGCGAGATGCGGGCGAAGGCCGCCGTCGAGACCTTCGCCGACGGCATCCGTGTCGGGGCACCGGCCGGCTTCGGCTTTCCGATCCTGCTCGACGGACTGACCGACTTCGTCACCGTGACCGACGCCGAGATCGCTGCCGCGGTCCGCGCCTACCTGACGCACACCCACAACCTGGCCGAAGGGGCCGCCGCCGCCGGGCTGGCCGGACTGCTGACGCTCGGCGAACGCCTGGCCGGCACGACCGTCGCGCTCGTCCTCACCGGCAGCAACATCGACCTGGCGACGCTGGCCGGCGTGCTCGCGTCGTGACCCGGCGGTCACCCGACCCGACCGACCGGACTATCCGCCGTGCTGGCGCGTGGGCGGTTCCGCTGCGCGCTCGCCCGACGCCACGTCGACGCCCGCCACCGGCGCCCGCGGCAGCACGACGCCGTCCTGCTCGAGGAGCGCATGGTAGATCGGCACCGGCTGGTAGCGGCGCGAGATCACGAAGCTCAACAGGTTGGCGACCATCAGCGGCACCAGAATCTGGTAGTCCTGGGTGATCTCGAAGATCATGAACACCGAGGTCATCGGGGCGCGGATGATGCCGGCGAAGAGCGTGCCCATCCCGACCAGCGCATAGGCGCCGACATCGGCGGTCGGGAACGGCGCCAGTTCGCGGGTGAGGATGCCCATCGCGCCGCCCAGCATCGCCCCGATGTACAGGCTCGGCGCGAAGATGCCGCCGGCGTTGCCGCTGGTGTAGGACACCAGCGTCGCCACCACTTTCGCGCCACACAGCACCAGCAGCGTCGACAGGACGAGGCCGCCGTTGAGCGCCTGATCGACGTACTCGTAGCCGACGCCCATGACCGCCGGCACCACGACGATGATGGCGCCGACGACCAGTCCGCCCGCCGCCGGCAGCACCACCTTGGCGCCGGCCGGCAGCCGCAGCGTCTCGCGCCGGACGCGCAGGAGGACGCGGCAGAACAGCGCCGACAGCAGCCCGCCGCTCGCGCCGAGTACGGCGTAGGCGACCAGTTCGGCCGGATGGACCAGCTGGTAGGTCGGCACCCGGAACAACGGCTCGTTGCCCAGCAGCGAACGCTCGACGATCACCGACGCGACCGACGCCACCACCGTGGAGCCGAGCAGGGGCGCGTTCAGGTCGCCGATCAACTCCTCGAGGGCGAAGATCACCGCCGAGACCGGCGTGTTGAAGGCCGCAGCCAGCGCCCCGGCGGCGCCGACGGGAACCAGTTCGCGCACGCGGTGCGGCGGCAGACCCACCCACTGGCCGATGACCGAGGCCAGCCCGGCACCGATCTGCACCGACGGCCCCTCGCGCCCCATCGAATGGCCCGAGCCCACGCAGAGCGCGCCCATCAGGAACTTGCCGACCGGCACGCGGAGCGGCATCACACCGCTGTGCAGGTGGAAGGCGGCCTTGGTCTGCGGCACGCCGCTGCCGCGCACGTCGGGAAAGACCGTGGCGAGCAGGACGCCGGCCAGCAGACTGGCGAGCGCCGGCACCAGCAGCAACCGCAGCGGCGACGGATCGAAGCCGAACAGCCCGCGGTTCAAGGCCTCGATCGCCAGGGTGAAGAGCACCGCCGAGAGGCCGGCCAGCACGCCGATCACGATGGTCAGGGCGAAGAAGAGCTGGTTCTCGCGCAGCCGGAGCTGCTGGACGGTGGGACGGGTGGCGGCAGGGGCAGCGGACGAGGCGTCGCTCATCCCTGGACCCCGTGGTCGCGCGCGGCGCGCAGCAGGGCCTGGCCGCGGTCGTCGAGGGGCCGGCACGCCGCCGCGTCCGATTGCAGGGCGCGGCGGACCAGACCCAATCCTTCCTCGAGGGCACCGGGCGACTCGCGCAGCCGCCGCGGCGTCAGGCCGTCGCGATACGCGGTGAGGGCGGAGGCGACCGGGGCCGGCGGCACGACGGCAGGCGGCACCGCCGCCGGCGCGCACGCGGCGAGCCGCGCCAGGGCGTAGTCGATCGCCAGGCGCAGCCGGCGCTCGCGTTCGGCGAACGACAGGCGCGGCTGCAGCGGGTCGACTGCGAGCACATCGGCGGCCAGCCCGGCCCGGGCCCGGCAGGCCGCGTCGTCCAGACCCCGCAGCTCCAGCCCGGTGCGCCGGGACTCGCTCACAGCGAGGGCCGCCTCCCCGGCGCCCGCCCCGGCGTCGGGGT
>JBFWNV010000037.1:0-10364 GCA_050250875.1 Vicinamibacterales bacterium | reverse complement strand
CCGCCGGCGCGCACGCGGCGAGCCGCGCCAGGGCGTAGTCGATCGCCAGGCGCAGCCGGCGCTCGCGTTCGGCGAACGACAGGCGCGGCTGCAGCGGGTCGACTGCGAGCACATCGGCGGCCAGCCGGGCCCGGGCCCGGCTGGCCGCGTCGTCCAGACCGCGCAGCTCCTGCACGGTGCGCCGGTAGTCGCTCAGAGCGAGGGCCGCCTCCCCGGCGCCCGCCCGGGCGTCGGGGTCAGCAGGCGCGAGGCGGAGGGCCCGGTCGAAGTACTCGAGGGCCCGGCGCGGATCGCCGGCGGCCAGGAACAGACGCGCCGATTCGGTGTGCGCCGCCGGTTGATCGGGCTGGTTGGCGGCCAGGGTGAGCACGTGCGCCAGCGCCGGACCGGTGCGCCCCTGGGCGAGCAGATACGCGATCAACTCGCGCCGAAGATTCTGCCGGCCCGCCATGGCCCCGGGTGCCCACCGCCCGTGCAGGGCGTTCTCGTAGTAGGCGACGGCGGCATCGGCCTCGCCCTGCCGGGCCTCGAGCCGTGCGAGCTGGGTGCTGACCTCGACGTCGTCGGGACGCCGGAGCCGCCATCGCAGCAGCGTCTGGCGGGCCAGGTCCGGACGCGCCGAGGCGGCGAGCGCGTCGGCCAACGTGCGGCCGTACTCCCACTGCTCGGGGTCCCGCGCCACGGCGCGACGCAGCGGCTCCACCGCGTCGGTCGCCGCGCCGGCGTCGAGACGATCGCGCCCACGTTCGTACCATCGCGCGGCGTCGTGGCGCACGCGGGCCTGCGCGCCGGCCGCCGCCACCCGGGTGCCCAGATACGCGGCGCCGGCGATCGCGGTGAGGACCACGAGCAACACCAGCTCGCGATGGACGAGACGCGGCAGGTCGATCAGTCGGGGTGCGGGCACGGACGAATAGCCAGCGCCCCGCGCTGGCCGGGCGCCTGTCCCCGATTGTGGCACCGGCGGAGCGGCGAGGCGAGCGGGTCAACGCCATCGAGGGCACCAGCCCGGCCGTGTGCGCCGTCAGTTCACCACGATGTCGCCGACGCGCACCCCGCCCGTCCCGGCGTGGTTGAAGTTCCGGCCGAACACCACGCCGTCGGGCTGCCGCCGGTACGTCGCCAGCGTCCTGAGCGGCTCCTTGCCGCGCTCGGCGGTGCGCTGGTCGGTGGTGGGAATCGGGCAGCGGATGCACAGCGTCGTGCCCGTGAACCCGATGTCGCCGATGCGGAACTGGTCGAGCGTGTCTTCGACGTAGGGCGCGCCGCCGCGGATCACGAGGTTCGGCCGGAAGCGGTCCATCGGCAGCGGCGTCACCATCCGCGCGTTCAGGTCGGCGAGCGACTCCTCGCTGACGACCAGGAACGGATAGGCGTCGGCGTAGGCCACGTCGCCGTCGCCGATCTTCGATCGTCGATGCGTGTCGTCGGCCATGCGCACGAGCCGATACCGGCCCGGCCGCTCCCGCGACAGCACCTCGGTGGCCCAGTCGGCGGCCTCCACGCCCTGATCGACGCCGCTCGTGTGGCTGTCCCACACCCGCACCGGCACGTCGGGGCCGTCGTGCCCGGCCAGCGGCACCGCCAGCGGCGGCATGCCCGGCGCGGTCAGCGTCAGCACGTCGCCGCCGATCGCCGTGCCAACGAGGCACATCGTCCGCACCGGCACGCCGAGCCCGCGCGAGTCGCGCTGGGCGACGAACATGCCGTGCTCGTCCACGAACGCCCACTGCCGGTCGAAGCGGAGCCCCATGCGCGTGACGGCGCTCTCGGCGAGCGTGATTCCGCCGCACGACTTGACGGGATAGATGTGGAGGCTGGCGACCTCGATCATGCTGCCGCGAGGGCCATCACCGCGCGTCCGTCGTCTTGAAGATGCGGCCGTCCTTCATCACGAACCGCACCCGCCTGAGCGCCGCCACGTCGCGCGAGGGGTCGCCGTCCACGGCGATGAGGTCGGCCAGCAACCCGGGCTTCACACGGCCGAGGCGATCGCCGAGGTGGAACGTGTCGGCGTTGCCCGCCGTGGCGATGCGGGCGGCCTCGGCGGGCGTCACGCCGGCCGCCACCATCAACTCCAGCTCGCGCACGTTGTCGCCGTGCGGGAAGACCCCCACGTCGCCGCCGAAGCACAGCCGCACGCCGGCCTTCATCGCCTGCTGAAACGCCGTGCGTTTGTCGCGCAGCCGCGCCGGCTCGGGCTCCTGTCCCTTCTTCCACCCGGCGTACTGCGCCGTGGCGTCCGGCGCCGCAAGGGTCGGACAGAACGCGACGTTCTTCTCCTTCATCAGCGCCCACACCTCGGCCGTGCCGGCGTCGCCGTGGTCGATCGTCTCGACGCCGCCCAGCACCGCGCGACGCATGCCTTCGGCCGTGCCGGCGTGCGCCACCACCGGACGCCCGCTGGCCCGCGCCACCTCGACGATCCGCGCGATCTCCTCGACGGTGAACGTCGGCCGGGCCTCGCCGTTGGGCCCCCAGCGGTAGTCGGCGTAGATCTTGATGAAGTCCACGCCGTGGCCGATCTGGTTGCGGGCGACGCGGGTCACGCCCTCGAGGCCATCGGCCTCCTCGGCGCCCTGCGGCACCGCGATCTCCGGTGCGAAGCCCTTCGGGCCGTAGCTGCCGGTGGCCACCATCGCCGGACCGGCGACGAGCATCCGCGGGCCGGGCACGACGCCGTCCTCGATGGCCCGCTTCAAACCGACGTCGGCGTAGCCGGCGCCCTCGGTGCCCAGGTCGCGGACGGTGGTGATGCCGGCCATCAGGGTGTCGCGCGCGTTGACGGTGGCGCGCGCCACGCGGTAGGCCAGCGGCTCACGCAGCACCTGGTCGTTCCAGGTGGTCTCGTCGTAGGGATGCAGCAGCAGGTGCGAGTGACCCTCGACCAGGCCCGGCATCAGCGTGAGGCCCGGCAGCGCCACCTCCTGCGCGCCGGCCGGCACGGTCAGGCCGCCGGCCGGTCCGGCGGCGACGATCTCGCGTCCGCGCACGACCACCGCCCACCCGTCGTGCAGCGTTTCGCCGTCGAAGACGCGGGCCGGGCGCAGCACCTGCGCCGTGGCGGCGGGTGGCGGCACCTGCGCCGCCGGCGACGTGGTGAACGACACGAGCGCGGCGAGGACACCGCCCGCACACAGCGGCCAAGGGGAACGAGCCATGTGCGACAGCTTATCAGCGCGCCGGCGCCGCTCAGCGGATCGCGATCGGCGCCACGGTCGATCCGGTGCCGCCCTGGATCTTGAGCGGCTGCACGACCAGCGCGAACTCGTGGACGCGTCGCGCCGCCAGCGCCTCGAGGCGCAGGTTCTCGAGCAGGTGGATGCCGTGGACGACGAGCAGGATCTGGTGCACCGGTCCGGCCAGATCGGGGTCGGCCGGCGGCGCCACCTCGACGCCGGAGGTATCGGCGCCGACCAGCATCGGATCCTGGCGCGCGAGCCACTCGGCGGCGGCGACGCCCAGCCCCGGGGCGGCGCGCTGATAGCGCTCGTTCTCCCGACCCCACAGCGTCCCCCAGCCGGTGTGGACGAGCACGGCATCGCCGGGCTGCAGCGTGAGCTTCTGGGCGGCGAGCGCCTGCTGCAGATCGGCCGGGGTGATCTCGTAGGAGTCGCCGAGCACCGGCACCCGCTTCAGGGCGGCGATGTCGAGCAGCACGCCGCGGGTCATCAGCGCGCCCACCTTCTCCACGCCGAACTTGGCGAAGCCGGTGCGGCTCGCCGCCGCGTCGAGCGGCACGCAGTTGTAGAGGCTGCCGCCGATGGTCTGGTGGCTGAAGGTGTCGAACTGCGTGCCCACCTGGCCGATCTCGCCGACGACCAGCTCTTCGTTCGAGCCGCGGCGGTTGCGGCCCGGGTCGTTGCGGGTGCGCTTGGTGAACAGCTCGAAGCGGCGGCCGCCGAACAGCGGCATCTCGCCGTTCAACACGTGGCCCAGTTCGAACACGTCGCCGCTGGTGATGAGCCGCGTCGCACGCAGCACCGTCGCTGGCGACATGTGGTTGCCCGAGCCGCGCTCGTCGGCAGCACCCCACTTCGACGGACACCGCTGGGCGTCGGCGGGCGGTTGCCAGGGCTGGGCGCCGGCGGGAGCGGCGGCCGCGGCGGCGCAGAACAGAACGGCGAGCGGGCACGGCCACGTCGGGCGCATGGGACACCTCGAAGGTGAAGAGAACGCGTCTGGCGGCGGTCAGCATACCCTCGTCCGCGGTGGTACGATCCGCCGCGATGCGAACGGCGGACGTGGTGATCGTCGGCGGCGGCTGCATGGGCGCGGCCACCGCCTGCTACCTGGCGCGCCACGGCGCCGGCGAGATCGTGCTGGTGGAGCGCGAGGCGCAGCTCGCCACCGGCTCGACGGGGCGCAACGCCGGCGGCGTGCGCCACCAGTTCTCCGACGCCGCCAACATCGCGCTGTCGCGCGAGTCGATCGCGCTGTTCGCGCGCTTCGAAGCCGAACTCGGCAGCCCGATCGACTTCTGGCAGGACGGCTACCTGTTCCTGCTGTCGAGCGAGGCCAGCCAGCGGGCGTTCGCCGAGAGCGTGGCGCTGCAGCGGCGGCTCGGGCTCGACGTGCGGTGGCTGACCGGCGCCGAGGCCGCGGCGATGACGCCGGGGCTCGATGCCACCGGAGTGCGCGCCGCCACGTTCTGCCCCGCCGACGGCATCGCGGACCCCAACGGCGTGACGATGGGATTCGTGCGTGCCGCGCAGCTCGCCGGGGGACTGACCGTCCTGCGCGACACGGAGGTGACGGGCATCGACGTGGCGGGCGGCCGGGTCGCCGGCGTCACCACCTCGCAGGGGCCGATCGCCACGCGCGTGGTGGTCAACGCCGCGGGGCCGTGGGCCGGGCAGGTGGCGGCGATGGCCGGGGTGACCCTGCCGGTCGTGCCCGAGCGGCGGCACATCTTCATCGCCCAGCCGGCTCCGGGCGCCAGCTGGGACGACGCGGCGTTTGCGGGCCGTACGCCGTCGTCGCGGCTGATGGTGATCGACTTCGACACCACGTTCTACTTCCACCGCGAGGGCGCCGGGCTGCTCTTCGGCATGGGCGACAGGAGCGAGCGGCCCGGCTTCGACACCACGGTGCGCTGGGACTTCCTTCCGACGGTCACCGAGACGGCGGTGACGCGGCTGCCGGCGCTGGCCGAGGCGTCGGTCACGCACGCCTGGGCCGGACTCTACGAGATGACGCCCGACCACAACCCGGTGATCGGCGACCTCGGCGTGGCCGGCCTCTACGCGATCGCCGGCTTCAGCGGGCACGGCTTCCAGCACGCGCCGGCGGCGGGACGGATCCTGGCCGACGTGATTCTCGGCCGCGATCCCGCCTTCGACCTGTCGCCGTTCGCGTTCGCACGCTTTGCCGGCGGCCGGCCGCGCGGCGAGCATCACGTGGTCTGAGGGGCGCGGGCGCGAGGCGACCATCGTGCACGCCGCCGACCTTGCCCCGGTCGCCCCCGGGGCCCAGACCCAGTCCGGCTGGGACCTGTTCCTGATCTTCGCCGCGGCCAACATCGTCGCCACCACGCTGCAGGTCGGCGCGTCGCTGGCGGCCGTGCCCGGCACCGGCTGGATGCTGGCGCTGGTGCTGGTCGGCGTGCCGCTCGGCGCGGCGCTGGTGGCGGCGCTGGCGCCGGTGGGCTCGCGGCTCGGCGTGCCGTCGATGGTGGCGGCGCGGGCGGTGCTCGGCCATCGCGGCGCGGCCATCGTCGCCACGGTGCTGTTCGTCACCAACTTCGCGTGGATTGCGGTCAACAACGTGATCGCCGCGTCGGTGGTCGTGCCGTGGCTGCCCGACGGGATCGACCCGCGCGTCGCGGCGGCGCTGCTGGGCGTCGTCGCCACCGCGATCGCGGCCGGCGGGCCGGCGATGGTGCGTCGCGCCGACCGGGTGGCGGTGCCGTCGATGGCGCTGGCCGGCCTGGTGATCACCTGGGCGGTCGTGCGAGCCTGGCGAGGCGACGTGCCCGCCGCGCCGGCCACGCTCACGCCGCTCACCGGCCTCGATGTCGTGGCCGGGTACCAGGTGTCGTGGCTGCTGATGTTCGCCGACTACTCGCGCTTCACGCGCTCGGCGCGGGTCAGCGCGTGGGCGGTCTGGCTGGGGCTGACGCTGACCGCCTGGTGGCTGATGCCGCTCGGCTGGGCGCTGGCGCGGCTGGCCGGGGGCAGCGATCCTGGCGCGATGCTCGGCGCGGTGGACGCCGGCATCGCAGCGGCGCTGCTCATCACCCTGGCGACGGTGACGACCAACTTCGTCAACATCTACCTGTCGTCGCTGGCGTGGCGGAGCGTCATGCCGGTGGTGCCGGAAAGCGCGGCGGTGTGGACGGTTGGGCTGGTCGGGACGGCGCTGGGCGCGCTCTCCGCCGTCTGGCTGGATCGCTTCGCGGCGTTCATGACCGTGGTCGGGGCGCTGCTCGTGCCGGTGGGCGGCGTGCTCGTCGCCCACTTCGTGGTGCGGCGCGCGTGGCCGCGGGTCGCCGATCTCTATGACGCCTCGGGGCCGCTCGGCGGCGTCCGCTGGACCGGCCTGGTGGCGTGGGCCATCGGCATCGCCGTCTACGCGCTGTTCTCCGGCACCGCCGCCACCGCGCCGGCCTTCATCGCTGCCGTCGCCGCGTACCTCGTATTGGAGAAACTGATCGGGGGCCAGACCCCTTTCCAGCCAGGACCAGAATAGGGGTCTGACCCCATTCTGGGTCAGGCCAGAACCTGGCACGGGATTGGTGCCACCATCAGCGGCGCGGGACGACGCGCACCTCGTCGCCGCCGGCGTCGATGAAGATGCGCGAGAAGACATTGCCGGGCAGCAGGCCGTCGTTGCCCGCCCTCGGGGCGATCGCCGGCAGTCGCACCACCGGCACGCCGCCCAGGTGCACGCCACCCACGGCCACCTCGGCCCGGCGCATCCGGGCCTCGACCGACCCGCCGGCCGCGCCGAGCCGCACGCGCTCGCCCGCGCCGGCACTCTCGAAGATGACGAACGACGCGGCGCCGGTGTCGAGCACCAGGTCGCGCGGTCGGCCGTCCACCCGCGCGGCCACCACCCGCCGACCGCCGACCGTCCGCGCGGCCAGCCGCGTGTCGCCGGTCGCCCGCAGCTCGCCGCCGATCGTCAGGCGCTCGCGGGCGAAGTCGATCAGCAGGTCTCGCCCGCCCAGCACGTCCATGCCGAGGATGCCGTCGAGCGGCCAGCCGCGCCCGACGTCGCGCAGGTCGGCGACGATCACCGCGAGCGACGGCACGTGCAGCCCGCCGAGCCCGAGCGGCCCGATGGTCGCCTCCGACGCGTCGATGCGACCCGCCGGCGTGTAAAGAACCGGGCCAGGTCGCAGCGACAGGCCCAGCGCCTCGGCCACGTCCGCGGCGACGACGGTGCGCTCGGATCCGGTGTCGATCACGAACTGACGCGGCCCGGTGCCGCCGGCGAGCGTGACCGGCACGCTCCACAACCCGCCGGCGGTGCGGCTGAGCGCGACCCGCGTAGTCACCGTGCCGGAGACGTGCGCACCCGTGTCGGCCGCAGCCGGCATTGCCAGCGCCACGACGCCCGCCCACCACCACTGTCGCGCCATGGGCCGACGATGGAGGCGCCGCCGCCGTCTTGTCGTGACGGCGTTGCCACGGCCCGACGCGGCCCTGGTGACGAATCCGTGATGGCCGGCAACTCGTTGCCGGCGCGATGGTTACTGGCTCGTGGGCCGACGGGGGCGGGCGATCCAGAGCGACCCCTTGGATACGGTCTGCTGATAGACGACGAGGTCGCCTCGCGGCGACCAGTTGGGAAACCAGGCGACGTGCTCGGGCGACGTGTGGCGGGTGAGCGGCCGCCGCTCGCGGGTGCGGACGTCGACGACCTCGACGTTCCAGACCTCGTTGCCGCCGAGCGTAGCCATGACCAGGTGCGTGCCGTCCGGTGAGAAGCCCCCCGGCCAGTACTGCCCCTCCGGGGGCGATAGCGGTGTCACCGTGCCCGTGGCGACATCGGCCAGTGCCGTCAGCATGTGACGACTCTGTTTGTGCTCGAGAGCCAGGGAGCGACCGTCGGGCGACCACACCGCGAAGCTGTAGCCGTCGAAGAGCGAATAGGGCTCCACGGCGCCTTTGGACAGCGAGCCACGAATCAACGTGTTACGTTCCCCGACCGTTGCCAGGAATGTGTCGCCATCGGGGCCCATCCGCGGATGTGACGCCGCATCCGGCAGCGGGATGCGCTCGACGGCGGTGCCGGTTTCGACGTCGACCTCGGTGAGATAGGTTGACAGGCCGGTGCGGCGCAGCGCGACGAGCCGCCGGTCGTCGATCCATGACGGATACTGGTTGGCGCGGCCCCCGGTCAGCAACGCGCGGTCGCCGGTGCCATCGAGGTTGATGATCCGCACCTCGCGATACCGGTCGTAGGCGACGCGCCGCCCATCGGGCGACACCACGGGATGGCCGCCGTCGGCCAGCCGGCGCGCCTCGCCCGCCGGGGCCCCGGCAGCGGTCACCGGCAAGACCCAGACGCCGTTGCTCTCCGCCTCCACTTGCACGATGGCCATGCGCGCCCCGCCCGGCGCCAGCGACACCGAGCGTACGGAGTGCCTGATCGGCCCCACCACCGCCGACGGCGTGGCCGCCGGCAGGTCGCCGACACTGGCGGCCAGCACGCTGGTCTCCCCCGGAGGCTTGGCCATGCCCAACGCCACGGGGCCGGTCGGCGTGCCGATGATCTGTTGAGCGAAGAGTGGGCCGCTGTCGGCGAGGCGTCGGGTGAGGAGCCGGTCGGCCAGCCGCACCGACCACAGTTCGTACAGCACGTTGCGGACACTGCCGAAGTAGACCGACGTGCCGTCGGGCGACCACATCGGCGCGCCATGCCCGCCGGGCGGTTCACCCGCCTCGGTGAGCGGCACTGGCGAGCCGCCGTCGGCCCTCACCATCCAGATACGCGAGCCGGGCTGGGCGCGCTGGTTGACGAATTCGTCCGACATGAACGCGATCCACCGACCGTCGGGCGACCACGCCGGACGCGAGCCGAACGCCGACACCTGGCGGGCGACACCGCCCGCCACCGGCACCACCCAGATCCCACGGCGCAGCGCCGAGAAGTAGGCGATGAACCGCGAGTCGGGCGACCACGTCGGGTGCACGTTGCGCATGCCGTCGGCGGTCACCGGCCGCGACGTGGGCTGGTCGAGATCGCGCAGGTAGATCTCGAAGTCACCGCTGCGGTCCGACACCACGGCGAGCCACCGGCCGTCGGGGGAGAACACCGCCGAATGAATCGACCCACTTTCGCCCTCCACCGCCACGAGCGCTCCCTCGACGAGCGCGTCGTGAACGGAGCGCTCCGGGCGCCACGTCGCCGCGGCGACGGCCACGACGACGACGAGAACGACCAGCGCCCACCCGGCCAGCCGGTGCGGCGACACGGCGGCCGCCGTCGGCGTGTCGGTCGCCCGCGGCGGGCCTGATGGAACCGCAGCCGTCGATGGCTCCTGGGCGTGTGCCGCCGGCGCCGGCGCGGGGGTGACGTCCGGCGATGCCTCGACGGCGGCGATGAAGCGGTAGCCACGCGTCGGCACCGTCTCGATCACCCGCGCCTCGGAGGCATCGTCGCCCAGTTCGCGGCGCAGCTGCGCGATCACGCGGGTCAGCGCGTTCGGCGTGACGGCCACGCCCGGCCACACCGCGTCGAGCAGCTCGTCGCGCGTCACCAGCCGGCCCGGCCGCTCGACGAAGTGGCGCAGCACGTCGACGGCCTTCGGCTCGAGGCTGAGCCGGCGCCCGCCGCGCGTCACCTCGAATCGCGCCAGGTCGAGCTCGACGTCAGCGAATCGAAAGCGCGACACGGTGGCGATCATAGTCTGTCGATGAGACGTGGCAGAGACAGCGTCGGTTGCCGCCGATTGTCACGGGGTCGGACCCCAGGCTGGGCCGTGGCGCGAGATTCGTGCCACGGTACGCATTCGCTATACTCCCGCGCAGTTCTCCCAGGGAGTCCTGCCGTGATGCCTCGAGCCATCCGCCTGCTGCTCGCCGCCGCGCTCGTCACCGCGCTCGTCCCCACGACCCGGCCGGTACCCATGGCGGCGCAGGGCGACGCCGCCCAGGTCGTGCCACCGGCGGCCTACGGGGCGCTGCGCTGGCGCAACGTCGGCGGCGCGCGCGGCGGCCGCGTCACCGGCCTGGCCGGCGTCCGCCAGCAGCCGCACACCTTCTACATCGGCTCGTCGGGCGGCGGGGTGTGGAAGACCGACGACGCCGGCATCAACTGGTATCCGGTGGGCGATGGCGAGATCACCACCGGGTCGATCGGATCGATCGACGTCGCGCCATCGAGCCCGAACCACGTCTGGGTCGGCACCGGCT
>JBFWNV010000036.1:0-12195 GCA_050250875.1 Vicinamibacterales bacterium | reverse complement strand
CGGAGAGCAAGGTCTGCAGGTCGGTGGCGAGCAGCTCCTCCTCGTCGAAGGAGGCGCCGTCGGCCTCGGGCAGGCGGCGGCCCTCGACCTTCTTGAACACCGAGTCGTCGCGCTGCTTCTTGGCGGCGCCGCCGGCCGGCTCGCGCTCCTCGCCGGCGAAGAGGGACTTGGGCAGCGTCACGCTGGCGAGCACGCCGCCGCCGGTGCGATCGGACAGCTCCACCCCGACGCCGATGCGCTGGGCGAGCCGGCCGACCACCTGGAAGCCGACGCGGTCGGTGGCGATCTCGTCGATGTCGAGCGGGCTGGCCAGCCGCTCGTTGGCGGACTCGAGGTCCGCGGCGCTCATGCCCACGCCGCTGTCGCCCACCTGGACCACGATCTCACCCTGGTTGCCCCGCTCGGTGCGCAGCACCACCTGGGTGGCGGGCGAGGAGTAGGCGATGGCGTTCTCCACCAGCTCGGCCACGATGTGGGACACGTCCACCGCGTAGGCGCCGGACATCTCGATGTTGTGGGCCGGGTCGACCTCGATGTCCACCCGGGTCATGTCGGGCGACTCCGAGGCGGCGCCCTGCAGCACGTCGGCGACGGGGACCGGTGCGGTCCAGCCGCGGGCCTGCTGGTGGCCGGCGAGCACGAGCAGGTTCTCGGCGTTGCGGCGCATGCGGGTGACCATGTGGTCGACGTCGAACAGGCCCTGCAACACGTCGGGGTCCTGCACGCTGGACTCGAGGCGGTCCATGACCTGCAGCTGGCGGTCGATGAGGGCCTGGTTGCGGCGGCCCAGGTTGACCAGCATGTTGTTGACCGTCTGCGCCCGGCGCTGCGCGTGCTCGAGACCGGTCTCCACGGCGGTGGACAGCACGGCGTTGAACGCGGTGGCCAGGTTGCCGACCTCGTCGGTGGCGTCGCTGCGCACCTGGGGCAGGGCGGCGGCGAGGTCCTCACGGGTCGGGTTGCGCAGCACCTCGAGCACCTCGGGCAGGCGCACGGTGGCGATGTGCTGGGCCTCGTTGGAGATGTTGGCGAGGCGGCGGACGATCGAGCGGGAGATCACCAGGGCGGCGACGACGGCGGCGACCACCGCGGCGGCGGCCAGCAGCGCGAAGCGGATGGCGTCGCCGGTGGCCTGATCCTTGATGTCGCCCGCCAAGGTCACCACCAGGTCGAACTCGGCCTGCTCGACGGTGTCGTAGCCGTCGATGATGCCGCTCAGGCCGGTCCACCACTCCATGGCGTCGAACTCGGCCACGATGCCCTCGGCGCCGGCGGTGCGGGCCTGCTCCACCAGCTCGGCGGCGATGGCCGCCTGGGCGCTGTTGTCGATGGTGGCGAAGCGGGTCTGGGCGTCGTTGCGGGCGGCACGGCTGAAGTTGGCCAGGTACAGCGCGCGGCGGGCCTCGAGGTCCACCACGGTGGCCACGTCGGTGTCGTCGAACGCACCGGCGGTCACGCGGGCGACGAGCAGGTCGCGCAGCTCGGCGTACTTGTGCTTGGCCAGCATGATGTTGAACGCCGCCGTGCCGGAGGCGGCCAGCTGCTGGTCGTCGGTGTTGGTGCCCAACGAACCGGCGACGGTCCGCAACGCATCGATGGTGGCGGAGTACTCGTCGAAGACCTGCGAGGTCGACAGCACCTGGGCATCGATCTCGTTGCGCAGCTTGCCGAGCTCGTCGATGGCGACCTGGGCGGCGGCCAGCTGCTTGTCGGTGCCCTCGGGCAGCGCATCGACCGCCGCGATCTGGTCGGCGTAGGCGTCGGCGCGAGCGTCGACCTCGGCCCGCACGTCCGGCAGGGACTCGGGCAGGTCGGTGCCACCGGCGCTGATCCACATGCTGAGACCGCGCTCGTCCATGAGGACGTCGATGAGCTGCATGGCGGTCACCGCCACCTCCGCCTGGTGCTCGCTGGCATCGGCTCGGTTCGCCATCTCCAGCCGGGGCTGGACCAGCGCGGTGGCCAGTGCCACCAGGGCGAGCACCAGTGGCGCCACGAACAGCGCCATCTTGGTTTTGAAGGACAGGTTCTTGAACAAGGTTCCTCCCACGCGGAGCGTCGAGACTGGTGATCGGCCTGTTTGCGTCACAACCTGAATACGCTCCGTGGTGTATTGCGCGCGTTGCGATAGTCTCAACCCCATGAGCGAGGTCCAGCTGAGGCGGATGCAGCACGGGGACACCTGGCCGAGCCGCCGGCCGGTCATCCACCTGCTGGAAGCGGCACTGGCTGCCATCGCCGCCGGGCGGGGCACCGCGCCGGTGCTGCTGTCGGGTCCGCGTGGCAGCGGCCGCACCGACGCGCTCTCCTGGCTCGCCGCCCGCGTGCACCGCGACGGGCTGTTGTCGGTGCGCTTCGACGCAGATGCTGCGCCGAGCTCGGGTGCGCCGCTCGCCACCGCCCTGTTGGCATCGATCGCCGAGGGGGCGGACCTGCTGGTCGGCCGCCGGCCCGGGTCGAGCGCGGTGCAGTCGTTGCGCCGGCGCACCGCGGCCCTCGCCGCCGCCGCCGGCGACGGCCGGTCGGTGCCGGTGGGCGAGCTGCCCGCGCTGGTGCGCCTGCTGGGCGAGGCCACCGAGGAGGCCCGGGCCGCGCTGGTGCTGAGCATCGCCGGTCTCGCCGGCGACGGTGCGGCGCGGGAGCTGCTCGACGCCGTGCAGCGCGGCCTCGACCCCAACCAACCGGTGTCGGTGGTGGCCGCCTGCCAGGTGCTGGGCGGCGAACCCGAGGGCTGGCGGCGCGTGGATCTGGGCCCGTTGGGAGGCGCCGATCTGGACGCCGCCCTGCGGGATCCGGCGCTGGCCGCGCTGGGGCCGGTGCTGACCCCGGCGCGCGCCCACGTGCTGCTGGAGCGCACCGGCGGTTGGCCCGGCCTGCTCACCCCGGTGCTGGAGCACCTGGCGACGATGGTGGGCGCAGGCTCCTCACCGTTCGATGACGAGGCCATCGCCGCCGCGACCGCCGACACGGTGTCCACCACCGTGCAGCGCTGGATCGGTGGGCCGCTGTCCTCGCCGGAGCGGCGCTACCTGCGGGCCGTGCTCGACCTGGCCGGGCCCGACGGCGCGGCGTCGTTGGTGGACGTGGGCCGCGCCCTGGGCGACAGCACGCGCTTCAGCGCCGAGAGCTCGACGCTGGCCCAGCTGCGCACCGGCCTGCTCGGACGAGGGGCGCTGTTCAACCCGGCCAAGGACCGGTTGGCCCCGGCGGTGGTGGGCCTCGCCGAGCTGTTGCGCTGAGCGCGGCACCGCCCGCCTGCGCCGCGGTTGCGACGTCGGCGGGCGGTGGTCGGCCATCCCGATCGGTAGGGTGCTCGGTCCTCGAGCGTACCGATCGGTCGGTCGACCGGTGACGTACCGGTCGGTATTGCGATCAGCTCATGCTGACCGCGACGGTGTTCAGGAAGCGGCTTCGGGGGAAGCGGCCTCGATGCGGGCCTCGGCGGCATCGGCCTTCTGCCGGGCAGCGCTGGGCAGCTCGTAGTCGGGGTTGTACTCGATCACCAGGCCGTCGTTGGCCAGCGTCAGGGTGAACGTCTGGCCGCCGGCCACACCGCGCTCGGTGTTCTGCAGCACCTGCCGGACGGTGTCCTCGAAGTGGTACACCTGCGAGGCCACCACGGCGTCGGGGGCGAGGGCGGTGTAGCTGGCCTGGTTGCCGAACCAGGCGGCGCCGGCGCTGACCGCCACCGGCACCGCACCCGACATGGCCTGGCTCGAGCCGGTGAGCACGTCGGCGCCGCCGGCGGTGAACTCCTTGGCCGCCTCGCCGGCCTTGACCACATCGGAGAACGACCCGATGTAGGTGACGCCGGTCTTCACCGTCGGCTTGGTCTCGGTCACGCCCTTGACGAACCCGTCGGTGTAGAGCTTGGCGTCGCCCACCTCCACCGGGCCCACCACGCCGATGTTGCCCGATTCGGTGAGCTCGGCGGCCAGCACGCCCAGCACGTAGCCGCCCTGGTCGGCGGCCACGGTGTAGGCGTACACGTTGGGCAGGCCGAACGTGTCCGAGGCGGTACCCCAGGCGAAGGTGATGTCGGGGTGGGCGGCGGCGGCCTCCTTGACGATGTCGCCGTACTGGCTGCCGTGGGCGAAGATCACGTCCACGCCCTCCGACGTGTAGCGCTCGACCTCGGCGCGGGCCTTCTCCACGTCGAACATCTGGGGGGACACCTGCAGGGACATGCCGTCGGCGCCCCGTTCGGTCGCCACCAGCTTCAGCGCGTCGACCATCGACTGGGTGAAGGCGAGGTCGTTCTCGGCGGAGGGGGTGACCACCGCGACGTCGAGCTTCTTGAGGGGCTTGACGGTGGTGGTCGGGGCTTCGGTGGTGGCGGTGGTGGTGGCAGTGGTCGACGTTCGGTCGCCGCCGTCGGAACAGGCGCTGACCATCAGCACCGAGATCCCGAGCGTGGCGAGCGCGAACTTGCGATGGTGACGTCGCAGCATGGTTTCCTCCCGTGGTCCGACGTGGCATCGGCGACCGGGTGCCAACGCTGCATCCCCCGATCGGGGAACTCGCTCTGTCCCAGATCTGGTCGATCCGGGGTGGATCAGGGGGGCGGCGCGGACAGCTCGATCTCCACGCCGGTGGGGTCGGCCAGCAGCCAGGTGCCCTCCTCGGGACGCTGCTCGACCAGACGGCCGCCCGCAGCGACGGCGGCCGCCACCCGGTCGGCGGCGACGTCGGCGGCCACGTCGAGCTGCACGGCCAGGCGCGGCGGACGGCCTTCGGTGTGGTCGGGCTCGAGGACCAGCGGCGGGCTGATCCGCCGGGCGTCGACCAGACGGAGCGGTCCGTCGCCGTCCGCGGGGCGGAGCTCCCGGTAGGCCAGCAGGGCCGTCCAGAACGCTGCCGCCTCGTTGCGGGGGTGGGTGAGCGCCAGCCGGATCGCCGTGGTCGGTTCGCTGCGCAGCCCGGCTTCGGCGGCGGCGGCCGACAGGGCGGCGGCCAAACGGGCATCGAGCTCGGTGAGCCCGCCGCGGGCGTGGGTCAGCAGGCTGATGTGCACGGCGCCGGGGTAGCGCAGGTCCACGTCGGGGTGGTGGTCGAGCTCGTCGGCCAGCTCGCCGATCCGGGGCAGGAACCGGGCGCCGTCGCTGAAGGAGCCGGCCACGAACGTGGCCTCGATGCGGTCGCCGAGGACCCGCCAGTCGGCGGGCAGCTGGTGGTTGCGCAGGAACGCTCGGGCGATGCGACGGCCTCGGTCCATGGCGGCACGCTAGTAGCGGCGGCGGTTGGCGGCGGGGGAGGCGGTCAGGGTGGGTGCCCGGCGCGCCGATACCCTGCCGGTATGGCCGCCGCGATGCTGCCCACCGAGCACACCGTGCTGCGCGCCTTCGCCGCCGCCCGCTGGGTTGTGTGGGCCTGGTTGGTGTTGCTCTGCTGGGTCCAGCGCGACGAACTGTCCCGACCGCGGTGGGCGGCGTTGACCCTGGCGGCGGCCCTTGCGTTCACCGTCGCGTCCACGGTGCTGCTGCGCCGCCAGCACCCGGTGCTGCTCCGGCCGGCCTGGGCCGTGGCCGACCTGGGCCTCGGCTTCGTGCTGCTGGTGGCCGATGGTCTCGTCTACGAGCGCGGTCACGCCTTCGGCGCCGCCCAGAACCTCGCCGGGAACTGGCCGTTCCTGTCGGCGGTGACGGCGGCGGTGGCGGTCGGGCCCCGGGCGGGAGCGTTGGGTGGCACGGTGGTGGCGCTGGGCCGCGCCGCCGGTGCGTGGGCCAACGACGCCAGCTTCGGGCGCAGCGAGCTCACCTCGATCGGCGGCACCATCGTGGCCTACGGCATCGCCGGCGCCACGCTGGGCTGGATGGCGGCGCGCCTGCGCGAGGTGGAGACGGTGCTCGCCGCCCGGCGGGCGCGCGACGAGGTGGCCGCCACCCTGCACGACGGGGTGTTGCAGACGCTGGCGGTCGTGGCGCGCCGCAGCGCCGTCACGCTGCCCGATGTCGCCGCCTTGGCCCGCCGCACCGATCGCGAGCTGCGCCTGTGGTTGTTCGGCGGCGGCGACGAGGACACCGATCTCGAGGCGGCGCTGCGCCGGGCGGCGCAGGACGTGGGCCTGCGCCACGACCTGCCGGTGACCGTGTCGGTGGTGGCCGATGGCGCATCGCCGCCGGCCGGGGTCATCGCCGCGGTGGGTGGGGCGGTGCGCGAGGCGGTGACGAACGCGGCCAAGCACGCCGGTGCCGCCCGGGTGGTGGTCTTCGCCGAGGTCGACGACGACGGTGCGCTGTTCGTCAGCGTCCACGACGACGGCTGCGGGTTCGATCCGCTGGTGCGCGGCGGCGGTGTCGGCATCGAGCAGTCGATCAACCGCCGCATCGCCGAGGTCGGGGGGCGGGTCGAGCTCGATAGCGCGCCGGGCCGGGGAACGGAGGTCAAGCTGTGGGTGCCGTGAACCGCGGGCCGATCCGGACGGTGCTGGCCGACGACCACGCCGTTGTGCGCGCCGGGCTGCGGGCGGAGCTGGGCGGCGGGTTCGAGGTGGTGGGCGAGGCCGACGATGCCGAGGGCGCCATCGATGTCATCGCCGCGCACCGACCCGATCTGGTCGTGTGCGACCTGCACATGCCTCGCGGCGGCGGCCTGGCGGTGGTCAAGGCGTGCGCCACGATGTGCCCCATCGTGATCCTCACCGTGAGCGAGGCCGAACGGGACCTGCTCGACGCGGTGGCCGGCGGAGCGGCCGGCTACCTGCTCAAGACGATGCCCACCCCCGAGCTGCGCGACGCGTTGTCCCGCGCAGCGGCCGGCGAGCCGGTGTTCAGCCCGTCGTTGGCGGCGCTGGTGCTGGGCGAGTTCCGGCGGCTGGCGCGCGAGGCGGGCGCCCACCCGCTGACCGAACGGGAGCGGTCGGTGCTGCAACTCGTCGCCCGGGGGCAGACCTACGGCGAGATCGGCCGGAACCTCGGGATCTCGCCGAAGACGGCGGAGAACCACGTGCGCAACATCCTCGGCAAGCTGCAGCTCTCCCGCCGGGCCGATCTGGTCCGCTATGCGGTGGAGCACGGGCTCGACTGACCAACGCCCGGCGGGCGGCCGGCATCAGCGGCGGTGGCCTGCCGGCCATGGCCTGCCCACGACGGCGACGCACAGCGAGATCTCCCGTTCGTTCGGTGGTTTCGCCGCCCCGTGTCGGAGCGAATCGACGTCGAATCGCTCCGACGTCTTTTCGCCATACCACCCCGTATGGCGGGCGGAGCACTCCGACGCCGGGTTCGGGTCAGGGCAGCCAGTACGCCGGTGGACCGGGTTGCAGCACCGCATCGACCCGGGTCCCGCCGCGCTCGATCGTCACGTCGATCTCCCCACCGTCGGCCAGCGCGGCGACCAACGCGTCGAACGTCGGCGGACCGCCCTGCACCGAGACGAGCACGTCGCCCGGTTCGACGATCCCCGCCGACGGGCCGGCCGGGTCCACGGCGGCGAGCAGCAGCGTCCCGTCGGGCAGGGCGACCGGCTGGATGCCCAACACCGGATCGGGTCGGCAGCGCCGGCCGTCGGCCACCAGCTCGCCGTCCACCAGGAACGCGACCACGGCGGCGTCGGTGCAGCTGTTGCCGCTGAAGGCGATGGTGTGGCCGTCGCCCTCGTAGGTGAGCAAGCTGGCCGCCGGCCAGTGCTCCCGCAGCGAGACCGCCGCTGCGTACGGGGTGGCCGGATCGTGGGTGTTGCCCAGGATGAGCGCCGGTGGCAACCCGTCACCGTCGAGCCCCGGGACCGGTTCGGCCGCCTCCGGGAACGCGTCGCAGAACAGGATCTCGAGCACGGCCGGCCCGAAGACCTCGGCGCGGTCGCGCAGCGACCAGGTGGCGAAGTTCGCCTCGGGCCGGCCGTAGCGGGCATCGGCATCGGCGCACATCACCGCGAAGTACTGGCCGAGCGCACCCGAGGCGGCTCCGGCGGCGTCGGCGGCGAGCTGCGACGCGTCCCCGGCCTCGGCGGCCGCGAGCACCTGCGCCAGGTAGGGGAACAGCTGGTGACCGCCGTAGAGGTAGCCGACGAACCCGCCCACGAGCTCACCCTCGTCCACGGTGTCATCGGTGTTGGCGGCGCTGCCCACGGTCAGGCCCTCGGCGGCCGCCCGCTCCAGCAGCGCGGCGAACCGGGCCTGCGTGCCGCCGGGGCCGTCGCCGCGGAACGCGCAGGTGACCTCGGCGTCGCAGGCGTCGAAGAAGCGGTGCAGGCCGTCCTCGAAGCCCGCCATCTGGTCGATCATCGCCGTGCGGTAGCTCTGGGCGGGATCGACGGCCCCGTCGAGCACGAAGCGTCCCACCCGGTCGGGGAACAGCGCGGCGTACACCGCGCCGATGCGGGTGCCGTAGGAGTAGCCGAGGTAGTCGAGCCGGGGCAGGCCGAGCGAAGCACGGGCGAGGTCGAGATCGCGGGCCACGTTGACCGTGCCCATGGCCGCCACCAGCTCGGCGTCCTCGGTCAGGCATTCGGCCCCCAGCGCCTGGCCGGTGGTGAGCGCTTCGGCCACCGGGTCGTCGCCCAGCGAGTAGGGGAACGCCACACCCACGCCGCACTCGAGGCCGTCGCTGGCGCCCACGCCCCGCGGGTCGAAGGCGATGAGGTCGTAGACCCGCAGCACCTCCGGGTCCACGACCTGGGCGAGGTAGAGGAGGAAGTCCAGGCCGGCGCCACCCGGTCCACCCGGGTTGACGAACAGCGCGCCCTGGTGCGCCGCCGGGCCGCCGGTGGCCGCAACCCGGTACAGGGCGAAGGGGATCGTCCGGCCGAAGGGCTCGTCGTGGTGCAGCGGGACCGGGAGGGTGGCGCACTGGACCGGTACCAGCAGGGCGACGTCGCAGCCCGCCCAGGAGATCGCCCGGTGGTCGGCGGCGGATGTCGGGGTCTCAGCACCGGCGGTCGGAGGCACCAGCATCCCGACGATCGCACCGAACAGAACGCCCAACGTGGTGAGCAAACAACGACGCGACATCAGACCGGTTCCCTCCACTCGGATAGCGCGAGCATGGTCACGTTAGTCGTGCACTGGTCCACGTGGATCCCTTGCCGTGGCGCCACTGCTCCGACACGTGCGGGTCACACGGTAGGATCACATACGGGGAGGGGTATCAAGAGGAGAGGACCCATGGCCACGTCCACCGATCCGAACGCAGCCGCCACCGTGGTCGCCTGCCCGGCCTGCGCCAAGCGCAACCGCGTGCCCGACGCGGCCAAGGGCAGCCCGCGCTGTGCCTCGTGCCAGACGGCGTTGCCCTGGTCGGTCGCCGTGCACAGCGCCGAGCACTTCGGCTCGGTCACCGCCGGCGCCACGCCGGTGCTGGTGGACCTGTGGGCACCGTGGTGCGGGCCCTGCCGGCAGGTGAGCCCACTGCTCGACGACCTGGCGCGGCATCGTGCCGGCCGGCTGAAGGTGGTCAAGGTCAACGTCGACGAGGTCCCGGCGGTGTCCCAGCGCTACGGCGTGCAGGGCATCCCCACCCTGTTGTTGCTGCGCAACGGTCGAGAGGTCGCCCGGCAGGTCGGTGCCCTGCCCGCCGCCGCGCTGCAGCAGTGGGTCGACCGCTCGCTCGCCACCGGCTGAGCTGCGGGCCGCACCCGGCCGGCGCCGAGCCCGGCGCTGCCGGTCTCATCAGAGCCGGAGCACGACCTCCTGGGCGACGGCGGCGAGCAGGAGCCCGGCCCGGTTGTGCACCGTGCCCTGCACCAGTCCGCGCCCGCCGCCGGTGGAGATCGGGGTGAACGTGGACAGCACCCAGTCGTCCAGCGGGTCGTGGCGCAGGAACCAGACGCTGTGATCGAGCGACACCGACATGCGCCCCTCCACCCCGGGGTGATCGGCGTGCGGCTCACGGGCGGCGCGGGTGGGCCCGTGGTCGAGGTGGTAGGCGAGCGCGAGCTTCGCCCACCGCTCGTCCAGCGGCGCGCCGGCGCGAAGGCGTCCCCACATGAGCCGGCGGTGGGGCGCGGCGCCGGTCGGGTCGATGTCCCGGCACGCGAACACGTCGTCGTCGTAGCGGCCCGGCGCGAGCGAGTCGGGGTGGGGGAGCCCGTCGAGCGCCGCCGGCGGCTGGTACTGCTCCCCGTCCTCCGGCTGTTGGAAGCCGGCGTGGAGCACGAGCAGGGTGCGCTCGGACTGCGTGGCCACCACCCGCCGGGTCGAGTAGGACGAGCCGTCGCGGGTGCGTTCCACGTGGTAGTGCACCGGCCGCCCGGCGCGCCCGGTGCTGAGGAACGCCGCATGCACCGAGTGGGCGAGGTGGGCGTCGAGCGCGGTGCGCATGGCGGCGTGCAACGCCTGGGCCACCACCAGGCCGCCGTAGAGGCGCTCACCCGGGGCGGGCGCGCCGGTGAAGACGTCGGGGGGACCGGCCGGGGACACGGCGAGACGCTCGGACAACGTGCTCATCGGCGGCGAACGTAGCGGCCGATCGACCCATGCGGGCGGTCGAGGTCGCCGTCGATCTGGAACGGAACTCCCGGGCCCCGCAGCGCGGCGATGGGGGAAAGCACCGACGACGGACGCCTCCCGAGGGCGTTCGCTGTGAGCCACCACGGCAGCGAGCACGACGAAGGGGAGGCAGCCATGGCACGAGTCCACGTCGGTCGGTTCGGTCCCGTGCGGGCGGCCTGCCCGCCCCTCGACGACGAAGCCCTGCGCCGGTTGTCCAAGGCGCACCTGCACCTGCACCTGGTCGGTTCGATGCGTCGCACGACGCTGGCCGAGTGGTGCGCCCGCGACGGCCGGGCCCTTCCGTCTCTCGATCTGGGTCGTGGGGGATGGGCGCGGTTCCACTCGCTGTACGAGGCCGCCTCGGCGTCGGTGCGCGATGCCGCCGACCTGTGCCGGTTGGTCGACGAGCTCGTCGAGGACCAGGCGCGCGACGGCGCCCGCTGGGTGGAGATCACCGCTGACCCCGGCAACTACCGCGGTCGCATCGGTACCCCCGACGCGGTCATGCAGCTGCTGATCGACGCCGGGCGGCAGGCCGGCGCCCGCCACGGGGTGGAGGTCGCCTGGGTGGTGTGCGCCAACCGATCCCGCCCCGCCGCCGACGCCCTCGAGCTCGCCCGGCTGGCCGAGGCCCACGCCGGCACGGAGGTGGTCGGCTTCGGGCTGGCCAACGACGAGCGCGCCGCGCCCACCGGGGCGTTCGTGGCGGCGTTCGACGTGGCCCGCGACGCCGGGTTGGTGTCGGTGCCGCACGCCGGCGAGCTGTGCGGTCCGGCCAGCGTGCGGGAGGCGGTCGACCTGCTCGGTGCGGAGCGCATCGGCCATGGGGTGCGCGCCCTCGAGGAACCGGCGGTGCTCGAGCTGCTGTGCAACCGGGGGGTGACGCTCGAGGTGTGCCCCACCTCGAACCTGGCCCTGGGGGTGTACGAGGCGGCCTGGGCGGTGTCGCACCGGGAGCGGGGTGCCGCCGTGCACCCCGTCGACCGTCTGCGAGCGGCGGGGGTGCGGGTCTGTCTCAACGCCGATGACCCGCTGCTCTTCGGCGCCGGACTGCTCGACGAGTACCGCTACGCCCATCAGGGCCTCGGCTGGGATGCCACCGATCTGGCCGCATCGGCGGCGGCATCGATCACCGCCGCCTGCTGTCCGTCGTCGCTGCAGCAGCGCCTGCTCGATGAGCTCGCCGGCTGGCTGGCCGTCTACGGCGGCCGGGCGCACCAGGCGGTGGGCAGCTCGGCCGCGTGATCACGGCGGACCGAGCGGTCGCGGTCCTACGCTGCCGGCGTGGAATCCCGGGCCATTGATCACGGGCGGCCAGCGGCCGTCGGGAGCCTCGCCGCCCGGCTGGCGGCTGCCGGGTTCATCGCCGCCGACCGTGAGGCGGCCGAGCTGTTCGCCGCCGCCGGCGGTGATGACGGTCGGCTGGAGGCGATGGTCGCACGGCGCCTGCGCGGTGAGCCACTCGCCTGGATCGTGGGGTCGGCGACGTTCTGCGGCCTGCGGCTCGCCGTCCATACCGGGGTGTACGTCCCGAGGCCCCAGAGCGAGGCGCTGGCGGAAGCGGCGGCGGCCCATCTGCCCGAGCACGGGGTGGCGGTCGACGTGTGCACCGGTTGCGGAGCGCTGGCCGCGGTCATGTTGCACAGGCGGCCGCAAGCCACCGTGCTGGCCGCCGACCGCAGCGCCGACGCGGTGGCCAACGCCCGGGCCAACGGCGTCGACGCCCGGTGTGCCGATCTGCTCGACGGCTTCGTCGATGTGCTGGC
>JBFWNV010000035.1:0-12902 GCA_050250875.1 Vicinamibacterales bacterium | reverse complement strand
CGCGCCACCTATGCGTGGTTCCTGGACCAGCAGGGCGCGCTGCGCGGCGAGGCGGCGTAGGGATCTTTGTCATCCCCATTGTGCTTCTGCGAGCGGAGCGAAGCAGCCCAGCCGGGCCGTTGATGGTCATGTGGAGGTTGGACGGCGGCCTTTTGCTTGCGCCGGTGATCAAGGCGCGGTTTCACCGTTGGCGCATATCGCCCGGCAGCCTTCAGCGGCACGGCTGGGCTGCTTCGCTCCGCTCGCAGAAGCACAGACAAGAGTGGAATAAGGATAGCGAAGCGGTTCCCGCTCAGGCCGCGGCCAGCACGCGCTCGAACAATCCCAGGCTGATCGCACGGTTGTATTCGGTCTCGTAGGCGTGGCGGGCGCCGTCGCCCATGCGCGCGAGGGTTTCGCGGTCGCGCTTGTGGGCGATGATCCAGTCGGCCGCCGAGGCGATGTCGGCGCCCAGCGCCGGCGCGCCGGCGCCGAAACTGTCGACGATGCGCTGGATGCTGCCGTCGGCCGCGCCCAGAAACAGGGTCGGCCGCCCGGCCGCCAGGATGCCGTAGATCTTGCTGGGCATGATCAGCCCTTCCATCTCGGTGCGCAGGCTGACCAGGTGCATGTCGGGCGCCGACAGGCTTTCCGACAGGCGCTCGCGCGGCTGGTAGGCTCGGAACTGCACGTTGGGCAGCACGGCCTCGGCCGCCATCGCCTTCAGCCGGTCGAGACCGGCGCCGCCGCCGATGAACAGGAACACCACGTCGTCATGGCCGCGCAGCCTCTGCATCAGGTCGAGCAGGGCCTCATGGTCGTGGGCGCGGCCCAGATTGCCCGAATAGCCGACCACGAAACGGTCGCCCAACTCCCATTCCCGGCGCAGCGGATTGATATCCCGGCTCACCGGGCGGATGTCCACGTCGGCCCAGTTGTGGACGATGACGGTCCGGTCGGCCGGCACCTGCTGTCCCATCAGGTGACTGGCCATGTTGTCGCACAGCACCACGTTGGCGTGGGCGGCGCGGAACGAGGCGTTGCGCGCCGAAAGCAGCGCCCGGGCGACGGCGCCCCTGACCATGGGAACCTCCAGCCGCTCGGCGATCTCGGGGAACAGATCCTGGCACCAGTTCACCAGCCGTGCCCGTTTCACGGCGGCAACCACGCTCGCCACCACCGAAAGCAGCGGCGGGTCGGTCAGCGCCAGGATCGTGTCTCCCCCGCGAACCTTGAACAGAAGGGTGAGGAACGCCGAGGCGTAAAAGCTCAGATAGTCCATGGCGCGGCCGGCGAGGCTGGCGCGTCCGAACCTCGTGCTCCACAGCCTGAGGATGCGCACCCCGCCATGGGCCTCGCCGTCCGGCAGCGCCGCGTCCGGCAGGTCGTAGCGCTGGCGGCTGGTCACGGCCAGCACGTCGCGGCCGCTCGCCGCCAGATGCTCCAACAGGTCGGTGAGCAACTGGCTGGTGGCCGAATGGTCCGGCCAGTAGTAGCGGTTGACCGCGACGATCCGGCCCATGTGGCGGCTACTCGCGGTTCTGATAGGGCTTGGGCGTGTGCTTGAAGCTGCCGCCGCCATAGGTCGGCGGTTGGTCGGCGCGGGTCGGCCGCCGTGACGCCGGCGCCGGCAGGATCCGGGGCAGCGACAGCAGCGTCACATAGGCCGCCATCTGCAGCACCATCACCAGCAGCACGGGGAGGCCGAGATAGGCGTGCAGGGCGGGAACGGCGCACAGCATCAGATAGACGGCGACCGCCCGGTTCGCGCTGCCGGTCCAGTCCTTCAGGTAGTGATGCAGGTGATCTCGGCCCGGCGTGAAGGCGCCGGTGCCGCGGCGGATGCGCACCGCCATCACCCGTCCCATGTCGAGCACGGGGATCAGGAAAACGGCGCCCAGATAGAGCGCCGGCATGCCGCCCCGGTGGCTGGCATAGGCCTCGATCGCCGCCAGGCCGATCAGCGACGACATCATGTAGGCCCCGGAATCGCCGGTGAACAGACGGCCCTGCAGGTTGGCGATCAGCAGCACGGCCAGCGCGCCGGCGGTCGGGATCAGCATCACCGAGGTCTGCGGCGTCATCCACGGCGCCAGCAGCGCCAGCCAGATGACGCACATCCCCAGCAGCAGGCCGTTCAGGCCGTCCGCCAGGTTCGAGCCGTGCTTCAGGCACAGCACGCAGAACACCGTGAACGGGACGGTGGCGAAGCCCAGCACCATCTTGTAGCCCAGGTCCGGCAGCCACAGCACCGAGACGCGCAGATCCGGCACCGCGACGACGGCGATGCCCGCGCCCAGGATGCCGACCCCGAGCCGCAGCCACGGATTGATGTGCCTGCGATCGTCGAAGAACCCCAGGGCGAAGAACACGGTGGACACCAGGCAGATCGCGGTGGCGGCGGGGGTGGAGCGGCCGAAGATGGCGGCCTGCAGCGCGAAGCCCGCGATCAGGGCAAGGAAGAGTCCGATGCCGCCCACCAGCGGTGTCGGATCGGCGTGCAACTTCCGCGCGCCGTCGGGCTTGTCGATCACGCCGAGTGCGTTGCCCAGCGGCTTCGCCCAGACGGCGACGGCGAGCGCCAGGCAGCACCCGGCGGTCATGCCCAGCGTGGTAACGTCGCCCGCGCTCATATCGGCGTGCGACCCGGCCCAATTCAACAACAAGTTCCGCCTCCGCGAATATCCGGACAGGACAACCTGTTGGCCTCTCGATCATCGCAGCGCCACGTGCCGGACGGAGCGGCCCAGGGCCCCGTTCGCCACGGCCCCACCTCCTGAGAGGATGACCCTGCGTTGTGCAGGATGTAGCGATATACAACCGTAGGTCAATATCATTTTGCACCCGCGAGATAGAACAGGATCGGTGCCGGAAAGAAGCCTAGAAAGCGCCACATTTTATCTATTAGCTGATGAAAGCGGCGTTCCTTTACGGACGCCGACCGGAACAAATTCCGCTCAGGTAAAATTGCGGGAAATTCAAATCAATTTGGAGATTACGAGTCTCATTCAAGGCGCGGAAACGGGTTCGCCGCCGTTAATCGGGATCGCGGCGGGCCTGAGATCGGATGAACGGGAGTGGAGCATGAACAATTTCGTACAGCGCGTCTGGGGCGGTGGTGGCGACAGGGTCAGCCGCTTCCACGCCGAGGACAACCGGTTCATGGGCGTGGCGCAGTTCCGCCACCTGCCCACCTCGGTGGGCATCAAGGTAGCCAACCGGCTGCTGGGGACGCACCCGCGCCTGCCCGCCTGGCCCTATCCGGCCATGCGGTCGATCGAGGCCGTCCTCCAGCCCGACTGGCGCGTGCTCGAGTTCGGCTCCGGCTGGTCGACGCTGTGGCTCGCCGATCGCGCCGCCGAGGTGGTCAGCATCGAGAGCAGCCCGGTATGGGCCGCCTTCGTGCAGAAGAAGGCGGAATCCTGCGGCGCGGTGGTGAAGGTGCTGCAGCGCGAGCTGGAGGACTATCCGGACACGGCCAGTTTCGCCGACGCCAGCTTCGACCTGTGCGTCATCGACGGGTGGCGGCGGCAGGCCTGCCTCGAGAACGCCCTGCGGCTGATCCGGCCCGGCGGCTACCTCTACCTCGACACCTCCGAGGCCGCCCGTGACGAGATGGTCTATGCCGGCGGCGGCAGCAGGCAGGCGGTCCGGCAGTCGGCGCGGGTGGCGGCGCGCGACTCCGGCGGCGAACTCAAGGAATGCCGCGGCCTGATCGTGGGCGAGGTGTTCGCCGGCGACGGCATCCTGCTGCGCAAGGGCGGCAACTGAGCCTTCAGGACAGGTGTTTCAGCTTGTCCGGGTTGCGGACGACGTAGATCGCCGTGATCACGCCGCCGGCGATCTGGAAGGCGAAGGTCTGCGGTCCGCCGTCGGGCTCGATCAGCACCAGCCCCGGCATGCCGTTGACGGCCTGCTGGCGCAGCGCGCACCGCTCCCACGGCAGCTTGCGCGCGACGCCCAGGAAGAAGCGCGCCACACGGTCGCGGCCGGTGATGACGTTGAGCGCAGCCAGCCGCTTGCCGCCGCCGTCCGAATGCAGGACGGCGTCCTCCGAGAGCAGCCGGGCGAAGGCCGCCGCATCGCCGCTGGCCGCGGCCGCCAGGAACGCCCGCACCAGTCGCTCGCCGTCGGCCGGCGGCACGGCGAAGCGGGGCCGCGCCGATTTGAGATGGCCCCGCGCCCGCGACGCCAGCTGGCGGCACGCGGCCTCCTCGCGGTCGAGCGCCTGCGCCACCTCGGCGAATTCCATGTCGAACACGTCGTGCAGCAGGAACGCCGCACGCTCCAGCGGCGACAGCCGCTCGAGCGCCAGCAGGAAGGCGACCGAGATGTCCTCGGCCCGCTCGCCGGCCGCGTCCGCCGCCAGCGCGGTCTCGTCCAGCACCGGCTCGGGCAGCCACGGGCCCACATAGGTCTCGCGCCGCGCGCGGGCCGATTTCAGCTGGTCGAGGCACAGGCGGGTCACCACCCGGGACAGCCAGGCGCCGGGTTCGCGCAGATCCGTGCGGTCGGCGCCGTTCCAGCGCAGCCATGCCTCCTGCACCATATCCTCGGCTTCCGACAGCGACCCGAGCATGCGGTAGGCAATCCCCATCAGTCGCCGCCGGTGCGGCTCGAATTCGGCGGCGGTCTCGTCGAGCCGGGCGGTCATGCGGCCCGCCGGTCGGTGGCGACCGCCTCGCCGTCGACGACGACGCGGGCGCAGGCGATGCCGTGTCCCAGGCCGTATTTCAGTGTCGGATAGAGCCGGCCCGCGGCGATGGCAAAGGCGATCGACACCAGCGCCCTGGCGCCCCAGCGGACGAGGATCTCGCCGCGCAAACCGCCGGCGGCCGGGTCGTGCGCCAACACCGCCCTGGCATAGCGCCAGCCCAGCGCGGCATCGGCCGGCATGCGCTCTTCGTCGCCCGCCAGCACCGCGCGCAGCACCGGAGCGCCGATGCCGTCGCGGCCGGCCATGGTCACCACCAGCTGGGTGCACGGCCCGCAGTCCTCGTGCATGGCGGCGGCGATCTTCGCCGCGTGCCACGCGGCAGCGGGGACGTCCCTGTGGTATCCGGTCATCGACAGGGTCCGCGCCATCGCCACGAAGGCCGCCATATCCGCATCCAGCACCTCCCGCATATAGGAGGCATCATAGCCGAACTCCCGTTCGAACGCGCCGATCCGCCTGCGCAGCAGCCATTTCAGCATCACGATTCTCCCATCTTGCCCGGCCGGGGCGGCCAGGCGATCCACAGCGCGACAATCGCGCCGATCACCAAGGGCGGCAGTTCGGCCATGGCGATCCCGTGACCCACGTGCCCGCCGGCGGCCTCGATCACGTGGACCAGGGCGTGAGCACAAAGGAACGCCGCGCCCGCCATGGCCGCGGGCCAGGCGCCCGGCCGGCGCGCCACCCAGGCACTCGACACGCCGGCGATGATGAACACGATGCCGATGTCGCGGATGAAGTGGCCGTTGTAGGGGCCGCGCTCGGCGACCCCCGGCACCGCCTCGTACCAGTCCAGGGGCCAGCCCAGCATGAAGGCTCCGTTGGCCGCGAGGACGAGCCCCAGCAGCAGCGCCGTCGTCGATTTTATCGCCATGGTCATTCTCCTTCCGGATCATGACGAGGCGCCGCGCTCAGGTGTGACGCCGGTGCTCCCCCGGCGCTCCGGGCAGATAAATTTTCCGGCCCGGGCCGAGAACGACGCGTCGGCGGCGACCGGGCGCGCGCGGCAGCGGACGGGTTCACATCTTCGTGTCCGCCCGCCGCGGGTTCACGGCCAGGCGGCGCTCCTCCGTTACGTGGCAGAAATCATAATGTTGCGTGAAAGAACCAAACCGTTATGAGACCGGCATCGGCGGAGTGAATGCCGCGTCACATGTCCTATATCTACGGTGACCAGCACTTGATCGATCAAAATGTGGTATGTTGTAACCGCGTATCGCCACAAGTTTGCAAGCTATGGGCGGAGATTGGATCAACTGCCGCCTCAGTGCCCGAATTGGACCGATTATGCCGTCTTTTCACCGCAAAATCACGGAACCGCGATAATATATCACTTTTTGTTCTCCTGTATGTTACTTTGTAGAAACGAAGAAAATAGAGACACTTAGCGCCATCGGCACGGTCTGGAGCCGTTCCAGAAAGCGCCGGTATCGAAGAATTCCTAGGTTTTGGCGAGGGAAAGAGGGGCCTATGCCAGCCGCGGGTTTGAGAGCGCTGGGTACTCCATAACATCCATCCTGGGCCCGACATTCGGCGCATGCGCCGGGTCTCGAGCAGAGGGTCTTTTGTTTTGCGGGCGAATCCTTGCCCGCACTTTTCGCCGTCCGCAACCGGTTGTTCGGTACCGGCCACCTGCCGCCAGTTTGGGCAAGGAGTCGAGTCATGTTCCGTCGCATCGGTCGCATCAGCCGCAAGAACCGTCAGCTCATCCGCGAGCACTTCGCGCAACGGGACCTGGCCAGAAATCTACTGAAGGCGAAAGGCGCCGCGCCCCGCGGCCTCGCGGAACGGCCGCTGACCTATGTGGTCGGCCTGTCGCTGGCGCTGATCATGGTACCCTCGCCCGAGGTGCGCGCCGCCTGCACGACCGCCGGCAACCTCATCACCTGCGACACCGGTGCGCCGAACCCGGAAACCGCAGCGCAGGACATCGACACCAATGACGTTGTGGTCATCGATCCCGGCGCGCAACTGATCGTCGTCGGCGACGAAGCCCTGGGCGAAGGCGGAGCCGAGGCGATCAATGTCAACATCACCGTCGGCGCCGGCGGCGTCGTCCAGAGCGACCTGAACGCGATCGACGCGAGCGGCCAGCTGACATTGCTCAACAAGGGCACCATCGAGTCGACCGGAAGCACCGCGATCCGCATCGACGGCGCCAGCACCAAGCTGACGAACATCACCAACGTGGGAGTCATCCAGGGCGCCGTCAACGCCATCGAGATGACGGTCGACAGCAGCAAGCACGATATCTCCGGCACCGGGCTGAGCTCGATCACCGGCGGCGAACACGCCATCGCGCTGTTCGACAACGACATCATCGTCAATTACAGCGGCGCCGGCACGATCACCGGCACCGACGCGGCGCTCTACATGCGCAGCGACGCCGACGGCTCGACCTTCGTCCTCAACGGCGACAGCAAGGGCAGCATCCTGCTGACCGCCGAGGACGGCATCGAATTCGACATCGGCCTGGTGGGCGGCTCCGCCAAGCTCGACGGCGTCGACATCGGCGAGGATACCAAGCGCGTTTCCGAGGAAGGCATCGACGGCACCGGCAATCTCGGCATCACCGTCGAATTCGACAATGGCAGCATCTGGTCGACCGCCGACGGCATCGTCACCGGCGAGGACGGCGACGTCACGGTCGGCGCCAACGGCTACATCGATTCGTTGGAGGGCGACGGCATCGACCTCGGCACGGATTCCGTCTTCGACATCAACGGCGAAGTCAACGCGCCCGGCGGTGCGGGCCTGCGCCTGCACGCCGGCAGCGAGGGCGTGATCGGCGAGGACGGCTACATCGTCGGCGGCGAGGATGGCGGCCTGCACATCGACAACGAGGGTTCGGGCCCCGGCGACAACACAGTGTTCGTCACGAACCTTGGCACCATCACCGCCAACAGCCCCGGCGTCGTCATCGATCCCGGCATGTTCCTCGTTCTCGGCGGCGAGGATGGCGAGGTGCTCGGCACCGACGGCAGCGACGGCATCGTGCTGGGCGAGGATTCCGGCGTCGTGGTCACCTTCGGCCAGTATGTGGAAGGCACCGGCGGCGAAGACGCCGACGGCATCGGCGCGATCGGCGACGACAATTACATCGAGGTCAGCGGCTTCGCCATCGTCTATGGCGAGGACGACGGCATCGACGTCGACGACGGCGAGGACAACGAAGTCTGGGTCGGCGGCGAGTTCGGGCCGGGCTGGGTCGAGGGCGGCGACGACGGCGTCGACCTGGGTGACGGGAACACGCTCAATGTGGGGCCGGGATCCCGCGTCATCGGCGGCGACGACGCCATCGACGCCGGCAGCAAGAACACCATCAACCTGTTCTCGCCCGACATCATCTACGGCGATGACGACGGCATCGACCTGAGCGGCGACCAGAACCTGGTCAACGGCGAGGATTCCTCCATCTTCGGCGAGGACAACGGCCTCGAGATCACCGGCGACCAGAACGACGTGACCCTGGGCTTCGTGGGCGGCGGCGAGGACGGCATCCATATCGGCGAGGATGCCAGCAACAACAAGGTGCTCGTCCTCGGCGACGTCGAGGGCGAGCAGGGCGACGGCATCCAGGTCGACGGCGATTCCAACGACGTCGAGGTGAAGGGGTCGGTGCTCGGCGATCCGGGCGTGCTGATCAACGGCGACAACAACACACAGATCGTGGGTGTGGACGTGATCGCCACCGACGGCGGCGTCGTGGTAAACGGCAACAGCAACACCATCGACGTGGGCGAAGACATCGTCGGCGACGACGACGGGGACGGAGACGGCGACGGCATCGTCCTTGCCGGCAACCTCAACGACGTCACGGTCGGCGGCAATGTCAGCGGCGCCCAGGGCGCCGTCATCAGCGGCAACGGCAACGAGGTCACGCTCGACGGAGCCGCCAAGAACATCTCCGGCGATGACGGCGGCGTTATCATCAGCGGCGGCACCGACGACAAGAACGGCAACACGGTCACCGTCACCGACGGCTATATCTACGGCGACGCAGACGCCGACGGGAAGGGCCACGGCCTCGAGATCACCGGCACCGGCAACACCGTCATCGTGGGTGGCGGCAGCGGCGAGATCGTCGGCGGCGAGGACGGTGTCCATATCGGCGTCGACGCCAACGGCAACACGGTGAACACCACGGGCAGGATCACCGGCGGCGCCAACAAGGGCTCCGGCAACGGCGTCTTCATCGACGACCGCTCTTCCGACAACGAGGTCAACGCCGGCAGCTTCATCACGGGCACCAAGGGCGGCGTGGTGATCGGCAGCGGCGAAGGCAACAAGGTCTCGGCCGGCGGCGTCGACGACGCCGGCAACGCCATCATCGGCCAGGACGGCAACGGCGTTCAGATCAGCGGCGACAAGAACACCGTCATCTCGGAAGGCAACATCCTCGGCCAGGACGACGACGGCGGCAACGCGGACGGCGTCCAGCTCACCGGCGACGGCAATTATGTCGAGGCCCAGAGCTACATGGACGGCAACGACATCGTGAAGGCCAACATCACCGGCGACGACGACGGCGTCCAGATCGGCACCGCCGACAGCGAGGCCAATGAGAACACGGTCATCGCCAGCGGCGCCATCATCGGCGACGACGATGACGACGGCAACGGCGACGGCGTCTTCATCAAGGGTTCGGAGAACAAGGTCACCGCCGGCAACCAGATCGAGGGCGGCAACGACGGCGTCGACATCGACGGCGACAGCAACATCATCATCGCCGGCAATCTGTTCACCGGCACCAGCATCATCGGCGCCGACGGCCACGGTGTCGGCATCCTCGGCAACAACAACCAGGTCACCGCCGCTGGCGGCGACATCGTCGGCAACGACGACGACGGCGGCGACGGCGACGGCGTCAACATCTGGGGCAACTTCAATGTCGTGAAGGTCGCCGGCGAGGGCGACATCCTCGGGGACAACAACGGCCTCACCATTCTGGGCGTCACCAACACGGTGACCGTGGCCGGCAACGTTTCCGGCGACCAGGACGGCAACGGGACCGGCTACGGCATCCATCTCCTGTCGAGCATGGGCACCAGCGACAACCTCATCATCGTGAGCGGCGCGGTTTCGGGCTCGGAGGGCGGCATCCTGATCGAAGGCCCCGGCTTCAACAACATCAGCGCGACGGGCGGGGTGACGTCATCGAAGGGCGATGCCATCGCCATCGTGAGCGGCAAGGGCAACACCGTTGAATCCGGCGACGACGTCGAGGGCGCCGACGACGCCGTCTTCATCGACAGCGACGCCAACATCGTCTCGGTCACCGGCAACATCACCGGCGACACGGACGGCAAGGACGGCGGCGACGGCGTCGACATCACCGGCGATTCCAACCTCGTGACCGCGACCGGAGACATCTCGGGCGATCCCGGCGTCATCATCGCAGGCGACGACAACGTGGTCGGCTCGGGCGGCTCCATCACCGGCACGCTGGGCGAGGCGGTCAACATCACCGGCAACGCCAACAAGGTGACCGCTGTCAACGAGATGACCTCGACCGGCGCGGGCGGCGTGGTCATCGACGGCGACAGCAATATCATCTCCGCCGGCGACGACGGCGCCGACAATTCCATCGTCGGCGGCGCGGGCGACGGCGTGAACATCCTCGGCGACGGCAACAAGGTCGACGCCGCCACAAACATCCAGGGCAGCGAGGACGGCGTGCAGATCGCCGGCGACGACAATATCGTCAGCTCCGGCAACGATATCCTCGGCGACGGCGGCGACGCCGTGAACATCGACGGCGACGGCAACAAGGTCACCGCGGCCGACGACATCCAGGGCTCGGTGACCGGCGTGTTCATCGACGGCTCGGGCAACACGGTGAAGGCCGACGACGGCGCCGACGAAAGCGACATCATCGGCGGCGTCGGCGGCGTCGAGATCATCGGTGACGACAACACCGTCTCGGCCACCCGCGACATCATCGGCGACACCGGCACCGGCATCGACATCGACGGCGAGGGCAACAAGGTCTCGGCGGGCGACGACATCGAGGGCGATGACGACGGCGCCGCCATCTCGGGCGACAGCAACCAGGTATCCGCCGGCGACAACATCACCGGCTTCAACGGCGACGGCCTCGTCATCGACGGCGGCGACGTCAACAAGGTGTCGGCCGGCAACGACATCTCCGGCGGCGCCAACGGCGTCGCCATCATCGGCGACGGCAGCGACAATTTCGTCGAGGCCGGCGGCAGCATCGACGGCGACGACGGCGACGGCGTGCTCATCATCGGCGGTGGCAACACGGTCACCGCGGGCGACGAGATCACCGGCTCGGACGACGGCGTCAACGTGACCGGCAGCAACAATTCGGTCGCCGCGGTGAACGGCATCGAGGGCGACGACGGCGACGGTGTCCAGATCGACGGCGACGACAACGTGGTCAGCGCCGGCGACACCATCTCGGGCGGCGACGAGGGCGTCAGCATCGGCGGCGACGGCAACAAGGTCACCTCCGGCAACGACATCCTCGGCGACAACGGCCACGGCGTCCTCATCGACGGCGATTCCAACCTGGTCACGGCCGCAGAGGACATCGAGGCCGAGCTGGCGGGCGTGAACATTTCCGGCGACGACAACGTGGTGACCGCGGGCGACAACATCGTCGGCGACAACGCCGAGGGCGTGCTGATCGACGGCGACGACAACAAGGTCACCGCCAACAACATCGACGGCGGCACCTTCGGCGTGGCGATCGTCGACGGCGGCAGCGGCAACACGGTGAAGGCCGACAGCGGCATCGACGGCGACGACGAGGACGGCGTCTTCATCGACGGCGACGACAACCTGGTGACGGCCGGCGACGAGATCACCGGCGACGAGCACGGCGTCCGGATCGACGGCGAGGGCAACAAGGTCACCGCCGGCAGCTTCATCGAGGGCGGCGACGAGGACGGCGTCAACATCACCGGCGACGCCAACTTCGTCAGCGCCGAGGAAGGCATCAGCGGCGGCGACGACGGCGTCAACATCGACGGCAACGGCAACAACGTGCTCGCGGGCGGCGCCATCGACGGCGACGACGGCGACGGCGTGCGCATCGAGGGCGGCGACGGCAACTATGTCGAGGCGCCCGGCGGCATCTCCGGCGGCGACGACGGCGTCGACATCGACAGCAACGACAATACGGTCGTATCGGGCGACACCATCGAGGGTGGCGACGAGGGCGTCTCCATCGACGGCGACGGGAACATCGTCACCGCGGTCGACATGATCATCGGCAATGACGGCGACGGCGTCGACATCGAGGGCGACGGCAACAAGGTCGAGGCGCTGGGCATCTCGGGCTTCTGGGACGGCCTCGACATCGGCGACGACGAGGGCGGAGCCAGCGACAACAACATCGTCATCGTCGGCGAGAACGGCATCACCGGCAACAATGGCGACGGCGTCGACATCAACGGCGACGGCAACAAGGTGACCTCGGGCGGCAGCGTCAGCGGCGCCGACGACGGCGTGGTCATCGACGGCGAGAAGAACGCGGTCGCGGTCACCGGCTCGATCACCGGCACCAAGGGCGACGGCGTCGACATCACCGGCAACGACAACTCGGTGAGCGCGACGCTCGAGATCGTCGGCGATCCCGGCGTGATCATCGCCGGCGACAATAACCTGGTGACGTCCGGCAAGTACATCAGCGCCGTCAACAACGCGGTCGACATCACCGGCGACGACAACACCGTCACGGCGGCCGAAGAGATCATTTCGAGCGGCGGCAGCGGCGTGGTGATCGACGGCGCCGACAACACCGTGTCGGCCGGCAGCAACCTCCTGACCGGCGACGGCATCGCCGGCCTGACCGGCGACGGCGTCAACATCAGCGGCGGCGACGGCAACAAGGTCACCACCACCGGCAACATCCTGGGCGACCAGGACGGCGTCGAGATCGACAGCAGCGACAATACGGTGACCGGCGCCTCGATCACTGGCACTGCAGGCGACGGCGTGAACATCGACGGCGACGACAACGATGTCTCCACCACGGTCGGGGGCATTCTGGGCAACGTCAACGGCGTGCTCATCGACGGCGACACCAACACCGTGACGTCCGAGACCAGCATCACCGGCAGCACCGGCCACGGCGTCGGCATCGACGGGTCCGACAACGTGGTGACGGCCGGCAATGACGGCCTGATCGGCATCTTCGGCGGCGACGACGGCGTCAACATCAAGGGCGGCACCGGTA
>JBFWNV010000034.1:0-13199 GCA_050250875.1 Vicinamibacterales bacterium | reverse complement strand
GCACCTGTACGGGCTCTGGCGGCGTTAGGCCGAACGCCACGCCCTCGCTACACACGGGCTCGCGGGCCCAAGGGCAGAGGCGGGCTATGGCGCTCGGTGAACGCCTCCAAGATACAAGGGCAGAGCTGCCGCCTGCGCCGAGGCTTCGGCGGACCGCCGCAGCTCGAAGAGCGGAGGCTGGTCAGCGCCGCCGAGTCAGCCTCAGCATCCAGGCGTCGGACGAGACCAACTGACACACGCGCGTTATCGACCAAGCTTGCGGCGCACGAACTGCACGAGTTCCGGGAACGGGCGGGCATCGGCGAAGTGGCCGCGGCCCTCGAGTTCGAAGTAGCTGGCGCCGAGCCGGGCCGCGATGAAGCGCGGCTCGGCCACCGGGATGTGCGGATCGTCCGTCGAGTGGAAGATGCCCACCCACCCCTGGTGCGCGCGGATGGCCGCCCAGTCCCACGGTTGCTCGTAGTAGCCGCTGGCCCGCTCGAAGGGGTCACCCAGGTCGGTGTGACACACGCTGACCAGCACCGATCCGCGCAGCCGGTGCGTCTCGGCGTAGCGCAGCGCCGCGACGGCGCCGGACGAGTGACCAATCACCACGGTGTTCGCGTCGGCGCCCAACCCTTCGAGATGTGGCAGCCAGTGCCGGGCGCGGGCCTTCAGGTTGTCGGGAAACGTCCGGTTGACGACGTCGAGGCCGAGCGCCGCGAGCTCGCACTCAACCGTCGGCAGCCAGAAGTCAGCGGCGGTGCAGCCGCCGTTGCCGTGAATCAGGACGACGTCGGGCACCGGGCGGCTACGGGCTCTGCCGCGGCCACACCGTGCGCTGGTGCTCGGTGGTCACCGGCGCCAGGCCGCGGTTGACGAACTTCTGGATCCGCTTCCCTTCCCACGTCTCGGTCGTGTAGAGGTTGCCCTGCGAGTCGATGGCGATCGAGTGCACGCCGTAGAACTGCCCCGGCTGCCGGCCGCCGTCGCCGAAGCTGGTCAGCACCTGCAGCGTGTCGCGCTGCAGGATGTAGATGCGGTTGTTCATGCCGTCGACCACGAACAGGAACCGCTGCTGCGGGTCCTTCGAAAAGGCCACGTCCCACACCGACCCTGAGGCCTTGGTGTTCTTGGCGATGAACACCTCGCGGACGAACGTGCCGTCGGGCTTGAACACCTGCAGCCGGTCGTTGACGCGGTCGCACACGTAGACCAGGCCGTCGTTCGACACGTCGGCGCAGTGCACCGGGTTGCGGAAGTGCGGGAACGGCGGCGCGTCGGGGTTGTAGAGGCCGAGCGACACCGTGTCGTCGGGCGGCTTGCCGTAAGCGCCCCAGAAGCGCTTCATCTTGCCGGTGGCGGCGTCGAGCACGGCGACACGGCGGTTGAAGTAGCCGTCGGCGATGTAGGCCTCGTTGGCCTTGGGCTCGACGAAGATCTTGGCGACGCGGCCGAAGCTCACCTGATCGCTGCTGCCGGGCGCGAAGGTCGGCTGGCCCTGGGCGTTCTTGCCCGAGACGCGCGCGTTGGGCTTGCCATACTGGGCGACGAACTTGCCGTCCTGCGTGAACTTCATGATGTGCGAGTCGCCCGGGCCGTTGCCGCCGATCCACACCATGCCGGTGTGATCGACGAAGATGCCGTGGTTCGAATCCGGCCAGTCGTAGCCCGGGCCGGGGCCGCCCCAGCTGCGGATCAGGTTGCCGGCCTTGTCGAAGGCCAGGACGCCGGGCGCGCCGGCGCAGCAGTCGCCGGTCTTCAGCTCCAGCGCCTTCTCGTTGGCGGCGAGGGTGTCGGACCCGCGGTGGACGATCCAGACGTTGTCGCGATCGTCCACCCACACGCCGATGGCGTTGCCGAGCACCCAGTGGTTGGGCAGCGGCTTGGGCCAGAACGGATCGACCTCGTAGCGGGGCGCCTGCACCGCGCCCTGCTGACGGGCCGCGACCACGTCGTCGAGCGCCGATTGCGCCAGCCCGAGGGCCAGGACGAGGGCGAGCAGGGCCACCACGAGACGTGGACGACGATTCCCGGTCATACGACCTCCAGTTCGACGCGAGCGACGAGGAGCGGCGGGCAGCCGCCGGCATTCTACTCCGCCCGGCGCGGCGGGAATCGACATAGGATCGGCGCCGTGCCGGTGTCGGTCGCCAGCTCCCAGGCCCTCTTCGACGCGCTGAAGGCGTGCGACGTGCGGGTGATCTCCGCCCTGCCGGAGACCTGGCTCGTGCACCTCATCCGCCTCGCCGACGAGGATCCCGCGGTCACCCTGGTCCGGCTGGCCAAGGAGGAGGAAGGCGTCGGCATCTCGATGGGCGCCCACCTGGGCGGCGTGCGCTCGGCGATGCTGATGCAGAACCACGGCTTCCTCGCCGCGGTGAACGGGATCGTCTCCGGCGCCCAGCTCTACCGCATCCCGCTCCTCATGCTCATCAGCGACCGCGGCCGCTTCGGCGAACGCGACCCGTGGCAGACCGAGGGCGGCGGCGCCACCGAACCGGTGCTGCAGGCGCTGCGCATCGCCTACGAGCGGCTCGACGACCCGGCCACGGTCGCCGTGAAGGTGCGGCAGGCGCTCACGCTCGCCAACGCGTCGCTGCGGCCGGTGGCGCTGCTGCTCTCCCGCGATCTGATGTGGGAGGAGCCGGCATGACCCGGCGCGACGCGCTCGCCGCCGTCTACGACCGCCTCGCCGACTGCGCCGTCGTCACCATCATGGGCGCGGTGGCCGCCGAGTTGCAGGCACTCGGCCACCGGCCCAACCACTTCTACCTGCAGCACGCCATGGGGCTGGCCTCGTCGCTGGGCCTCGGGCTGGCGCTGGCCCGACCCGATCTGTCGGTCGTGGTCTTCGACGGCGACGGATCGCTGCTGATGAACCTGGGCGGGCTCACCACGATGGCGCGCTATCGCCCGCCGAATCTGCTGCACGTGGTCTTCGACAACGAGTCGCTGCTGTCGGTCGGCGGCTTCCCCACCGCCACCGGCACCGGCACCGATCTGGCCGCGGTGGCCGCCGCCGCCGGCGTGCCCCGTACTGGAACGGTTCGGACGATCGACGACTTCGTCGCGGCGTTCGACGCGGCCCGTGACGCCGCCGCGCTGACCACGCTGGTCGCCAAGGTGGACGCCACCGGGCCGGCGGCCTTCGTCACCGACCTCGGCCTGCTCGAGAACCGCTTCCAGTTCCAGCGCCATCTCCGCCGCGGCTAGCGGGCGGCGCGCGGCCCTTTACACCCGACCGCGTGCGGCGGTAGTCTCCTATCGAGTTCGATAGGAGACACGGGATGGCCCTCGACAAGCTGGACCTGCTGGTCCTGAAGGCCCTGCAGCTGGCGCCGCTGCACGGGTACGGCATCGGCCAGCGCATCGGGCAGCTCTCGGGCGGCGACATCCGCATCACCCTCGGCGCGCTCTATCCGGCGCTGCAGCGGCTCGAACGCACCGGGCTGGTCACTGCCGAGTGGTCGCTCTCCGAGAACAACCGGCGCGCCCGCTACTACCGGCTGACGCCGGCCGGACGACGCCGGCTGTCCAGCGGACAGAAGGCCTGGCAGCGCAGCATCGCGGCGGTGCTGCGCGTCCTGGAGGCGAAGTGATTCCGGCCGGCTGGCGGCGCCGGATGACCGAGGTGCTCCGCCGACGGCGCGTCAGCCGTGAGCTGGACGACGAGCTGACCGACCACGTCGCGGCGCTGGTCGCCGACCTGCGCGAGCGTGGACTCGACGAGGGCGAGGCGCGCCGGGTGGCGACGCTGCAGCTCGGCCGCGTCGACGCCGCGCGCGAGGCGGTGGCCGAGCAACGCACCGGCGCGACCACGGAGCAGTTCGCCCGCGAGTTCCGGCAGGCGTGCCGGGTGCTGCGCCGGGCCGCGGGCTTGACCGGCGTGTCGGTGGCCACGATGGCCGTCGGGATCGGCATCAGCGCCGTGCTGTTCGCGCTCGTCGACGCGATCGTGCTGCGCCCCCTGCCCTATCCCGACGCCGACCGGCTGGTACGCATCGTCGACGTCAACCCGTCGGCGGGGGTCGATCGCGCCGGCGTGACCACCGGCAACCTCCACGACTGGCGCCAGCGCACCCGCGCGCTGCGCGGCCTCGCCGGTCACTACGCGATGGGCCGCACGCTCAGCACCGAGACCACCGCCGACGCGGTGATCGCCGCGCAGGTCACCGACGACTTCTTCGACGTGGGCGGCGTGGCGCCGCTGGTCGGCCGCGCCTTCACGGCCGCCGAGTACGCACAGGCGACGTTCAGCAACGCGTCGATGCCGACCGCGGCCGACCCGGTCGCGATGCTCGGCGAGCGCCTGTGGCGGACCCGGTTCGGCGCCGACCCGGCCGTCGTCGGCCGCACCATCACGCTCGAGCGGCGGCCGTTCACCGTCGTCGGCGTGATGCCGGCGGCGTTCGCGCTGCCCGATCGGGAGGTGCAGGTCTGGCTGCCGTGGCGCATCGACGGCGAGAGTCCGCGCGATCAGCACTACGTCGGCGCGACCGCCCGGCTCGCGCCGGGCGTGTCACTGGCCGACGCCGAGCGCGAACTGGTCGCCGTCGCCGCCGAACTCGCGGCGGCATATCCCGCCACCAATCAGGGCTGGAGCGTGCGGTTGCTGCCGCTGCAGACCGACGTCGTCGGCACCGCCGCGACGGCGCTGTGGCTGCTCGCCAGCGCGGTCGGCCTGCTGCTGGCCGTGGCGTGCGCCAACGTCGCGCTGCTGACGCTGATGCGCGGCCTGGATCGGGCCGGGGAGTCGGCGGTACGGCTGGCCCTGGGCGCCTCAGCGGCGCGGCTGGTGCGCGAGTTCCTGATGGAGACGGCCCTGCTGGCGATCGGCGGCGGCGCGCTCGGCGTGGCGCTGGCGACCGCGTTGCTGCGGGCGCTGCCGGCGGTCGCTCCGGATCTGCCGCGCATCGAGGAGGTGACGCTCGACGGCCGGGTCCTGGCCTTCGTCGCCGTGCTGACGGCGGCAGTGGCCCTCGCCGCCGGTTGGCCGCAGGCGTGGCGGCGGGCACGGCTGGCCCCGGTCACCGCTCTCGCCGAGGCCGGACGGCGCGTCACCGCCGGCGGCGGCCGTCACCGCATGCGCGACGGCATGGCCGTCGCCCAGGTGGCGCTCGCCGTGGTCCTGCTCGTCGGCGCCGGGCTGACCGTTCGCAGCGTGCGTGCCCTGGCCGCGGTCGATCCCGGCTTCGATCCACGCGGTGTGCTGGTCGCGCCCATCTTCCTCGACAGCCAGGCGTACACGAACGGCGAGCGCACGAGGGCCTATTACCGGACGCTCTTCGAGAAGCTGGCGGCGCTGCCCGGTGTGGTCGCGGTCGGCGGTGCCACCACCGTGCCGACCAGTCCGCTCGGCCCCGACTTCGAGCGGCCGGTGTGGCCCGCCGGCACGTCGCCGCCCGCCGCCGAGCGGCCGCCGGCCGCGGTGCGGATGGTGACGCCGGGCTACTTCGCCGCGCTGGGCCTGCGCATCGCGGCCGGCCGGCCCTTCGACGATCGCGACGCGCCGACGAGCCCGCGGGTGGTGATGGTCAACGAGACGCTGGCCCGCCGGCTGTGGCCTGGCACGTCGGCGGTCGGGCGGCAGCTGGTCGTCGACTACAGCACCAACGGCACGTTCCCGTACGAGATCGTCGGCGTCGTCGGCGACATGCGCTTTCGCGGCCCGCGCAGCCAGCCCCGGCCCGAGATCTACCTGCCGCACGCCCAGCGGCCGTACCTCATCCTGAACGTCGTCGTGAAGTCAGCCGGCGACCCGCGGGCGCTGGTCCCGGCGGTGCGGGCGGCGCTGCACGAGGTCGATCCGCAGAAGCCGGCGCAGACCCTGCACCCGCTCGACGCCCTCGTGGTCGCCACCTACGCCCGGGATCGGCAGGTGATGGCGACGCTGGTCGTGTTCGCCGCCGCGGCCACCGGGCTGGCACTGCTCAGCGTCTACGGCGTGCTGTCGCACCGCGTCCGCGAGCGCACGCGCGAGATCGGCATCCGGATGGCGATGGGCGCCGACGCCGGCGGCGTGATGCGCTGGGTGGCGGGCGCCGGGCTGCGTCTGGTCGGGCTCGGTGCGCTGACCGGCCTGGGCGCGGCGTGGATGGCGTCGAGCGTCCTCGACGGCGTGCTGTTCGGCGTGACGCCGGCCGACGGCTTGACGGCGACGGCGGTGGCCCTCGTGGTCGGCGCGATCGGTCTGGCCGCCACGGCGCTGCCGTCGTGGCGCGCGACACGGGTCGATCCGGTGGCGATTCTGCGGCGCGGCTGACCAGCCCTCGGGAGTCGCCTTCTTCGCGAACCTGACGGTCGGAGACGACTCCCGGGACGATCGGAACGAGTCCCGAGGTCGTCGTGGCGCGCATGGGACAATGTGCGGCGCGTGACCGCCGCGACCGATGCGCGCTCGACCCCCAGCGATCTGCCGCCGCTGCTGCGCCGCCGGCTGCTGATCGTGGCGCTGCTGGTGATGACGGCGACGGCGTTCTTCGCCGTCTTCCGCTTCGTCCAGCCGGCCGAACGCGCCTACTTCCAGTCGTCGCCGTGGGGCCGGATCACGCTGGCCGGCGAAGCCGGGTTCGGTCTGATCGCGGCGGCGCTGGCCCTGGCGCTGTGGCGGCGGCCGCGGTGGTGGACGCTGTCGCGGCTGCGCACCGTCGAGTACGTGCTGGTCGTCGACCTGGCCGTCTACATCGGCTGGACCCAGCTCTACGCCTTCGGCGGCGACCGCTTCACCGCCACCGGTATCGCCGATCCGTATCTCATCCGGCTGGCCACCGACTCGATGGCGGTGCGCTGGGCGGTAGCGATCATCGGTCTGTCGACGCTGATCCCCGAGACGCTGCGCCGCAATGCCCGGCTGGTCGGCGGGCAGGTGGCCACGGCGCTCACACTGACCACGGTCATGGCCGTGACCGACCCGGTCTATGCGCCGCACGCCGGGCGGGTCGTCGCGCTGATGGCCTTCTGGATGATCCTGACCGCGACCATCGCCATCTTCGGCGCCGCCAAGCTCGAGGAACTGCGCCAGCAGGTGGCCGAGGCCCGGCGGCTCGGCCAGTATCAGCTGGTGCGCAAGATCGGCACCGGCGGCATGGGTGAAGTGCACCTCGCCGAACACCTGCTGCTGAAACAGCCGGTCGCCATCAAGCTGATCCGCCCGGATCGCGCCGGCGATCCCGAGGCACTGGCCCGTTTCGAACGCGAGGTGCGGGCGACGGCGCGGCTCACCCACTGGAACACCGTGCAGATCTACGACTACGGCTTCACCGCCGACGGGACCTTCTACTACGCGATGGAGTACCTGCCCGGCCTGACGCTCGAACAGCTCGTCCAGCAGCACGGGCCGATGCCGCCGGCGCGCGTCATCCACTTCCTGCGGCAGATCTGCGCCGCACTGGCCGAGGCGCACTCGATGCACCTGGTCCACCGCGACGTCAAGCCGGCCAACGTGATGGTCTGCGCCCGCGGCAGCGTCCACGACGTGGCGAAGCTGCTCGACTTCGGCCTGGTGCACGGCGGCGGACCGGCCGCCGAGACGCTGCTCGACACCCACCAGATCCTCGGCACGCCCGGCTACATGCCGCCCGAGCAGGCGCAGGGACGCGACGACCTCGACGCCGCCGCCGACCTCTACGCGGTGGGCGCCACCGGCTACCTGCTGCTCACCGGCGAGCCGGCCATCGCCCGCGGCCAGGCGGTGCAGATGCTGATCGCACAGGCCACCGAGCCGGTGGTGCCGGTGCGGCGGCGCCGCCCCGACGCGCCCGCCGATCTCGAGGCGGTGCTGATGCGCTGTCTCGAGCGCGATCCGGCGCGCCGCTTCGCCAGCGCCGCGGCGCTCGATCTCGCGCTGGCCGCCTGCGCCGACGCCGGCGGCTGGCGGCCCGAGGACGCCGACGCCTGGTGGCGGACCCACCCGCTCGCCGAATCGGCGCCGGGACGGGCCGAGGACGCGGTCGTCACGGTGGCGCGGTGACCGCACGCGCCGGAGGGGAGTCCATGCGCCGCGCCGTCGTGCCGCTCGTCATGCTGGTCGTCGCGACGGCGACGATCGACCGTGGGTCACTGACGGCGCAGGGGTCGCCGTACACCTGGACGGCGCAGCCGAGCGGCGTCACCGTGCGGCTGCGCGGCGTCAGCGCGGTGTCGAACGAGACGGCGTGGGCCAGCGGCGCCGGCGGCACCGTGCTGCGCACGACCGACGGCGGGCGCACCTGGCAGCGCCGGCCGGTGCCGGGTGCCGAGGCCCTCGACTTCCGCGACGTCGACGCGACCAGCGCCGCGGTGGCGCACGTCCTGAGCATCGGCCCCGGCGAGGCGTCGCGCATCTACGCGACCGCCGATGGCGGAGCGACGTGGACGGAGCGCTTCCGCAATGCCGACCCGGACGCGTTCTACGACGCGATGGCGTTCGCCGACGCCACGCACGGCGTCGCGGTGAGCGACTCGGTCGGCGGACGCTTCGTCGTGCGCCGCACCAGCGACGGCGGCCGCACCTGGACGGCGGAGCCGGCCGACCGGCTGCCGCCGGCGCTGGCCGGCGAGGGCGCCTTCGCCGCCAGCGGCACCAACGTGACGATGGCCGGCCGCGACCGCCTCTGGATGGGCACGACGGCGGCGCGGGTGCTGCGCACCCTCGACGGCGGCCGCACCTGGTCGGTGCACCAGGCACCGCTCGCCACCGGCGACGCCACCGGCATCTTCTCGATCGCCTTCCGCGACGCCGCCCACGGCGTGGTCGTCGGCGGCAACTACCAGCGCGAGGGCGAGGCCGTGGACAACGTGGCGATCACCACGGACGGTGGCACCACGTGGACTCGGCCGAGCGGCGCCGGGCTGTCGGGCTTCCGATCGGTCGTCGCCTGGCTGCCTGGACCGTCGCCGCGGCTGCTGGCGGTCGGCCCATCGGGCGCCGACTGGTCGAACGACGGCGGCGCGACGTGGCAGCCCGCGGGCGGCGACGGCTACGACGCCTTCAGCGCGGCGCCGTCCGGCAGCGGCGGCTGGGCGACCGGCGCCGGCGGCCGCATCGCGCGTGTGACGTTCGCGGGCCGATAGGTGCGTTCGCCCGTGCGTCAGCGCGTGGACGCCCCCGTGAGCCGCAACTGGAAGGCGTTCCATTCGGCCAGCGGGATGTCGGCTGAGCGGTAGCCGCGCACGGGCGCCGGCGGCGTCACCGCGACGCAGCGCACGTCGGTGACGCCGGGGCCGCCGCGCTGATACAGTGCCGCGGCCTCAGCCTCGGCGCCGCGCCCGAACGTCAGCCGCGACGGCAACGACACCGCGTCGGGCCACAGAAAGGCATCGGCCAGCCAGGCGCCCTCGGCGCGGTCGGTACGCGCCAGCCAGAAGAACTCGGCGTTGCGCGGCAGCGCCCAGTAGCCGGACGGCGGCCGCGCCGCGCATCGGCGCTGGCCCTCGGCGAGCGCGGCCGGCGTGATCGCGTCCACGCGCCAGATCGCCGGGCTCCACACCAGGCCGGTGGCCGGGTCGCGCCAGCCGTCGCCGACGGCGTCGGCGGGCAGCCACCCGGCGAATCGCGCGTCGGCGTGCGTCTCGCGCCGCGCCTCGGCCGCCGTGGCCCGCGACCGGCGCCATTCGGCCCACGTCTCGCGCGCCACCTCGGGGCCGAGCAGCAGGAAGCCGCCGTGGATCGGCACCGGCAGGCACGCCACGGCGAGCAGCGCCACGGCACCGTAGAACACCGGCAGGCGTCCCCTGCGCCACCGGCTCGGCACCAGGCGGGCCGCGGCCCAGGCGAGCCCGGCGACGACGACGGCGTAGAGCGCGATGAAGACGAGGGCGACCGCCATGGCCGGATCACTCGATCGATCGGTCGATCGATCGACCGATCACCAGATCAGAAGATCACCAGATCGATCACCCGATCACCCGATCACGCGATCGACCGATCTAACAGCTCACGCACCGATGGTTGTTCTTCGCGCCCAGGCTCTCGAGCAGCGCCACGGTCTCGGGGAACGGCTGCACGCGCTGCACCGGCCCGTTGGCCATGTCCACGGTGGTCTGGCCGCTGCGCGCCACCGCGGTGACGTCGGCGCCCTTCGAGACCAGGTACTTGATCAGGTCGTTGTCGCCGCGCGCCGCCGCGTGGTGGAGCGGCGTGTAGCCGTTGTGGTCGCGGGCGTTGACGTCGGCGCCCAGCTCTTCGACCAGGAACCTCACCGCCGGCACCCAGCCGTCGGGCACGTGCCGGTGGGTGTTGCCGGCGAAGCCCAGGCCGTAGCCGACACCCGACGCGGCGTGGATCGGCGCCACCGCCGGGCCGTGCCAGGGAATCGGCGGCAGGCCCGACTGATCGGGGGCGTCGGGATCCGGTCCGCCCTCTTCGTAACGCTCGGGCACCTTGGCGGTGCGGACGTTCGGGTCGGCGCCGTACTGCAGCAGCAGCCGCATGGCCGGGATGTCGAGCGTATACGCGGCCAGCCAGAACGCCGTCGCGCCGGTGCGATCGACGCCGAGCAGGTCGCGGTTGTAGGTCGTGTACCAGAGCGTCTTCGTGAGCCGGGCGTTGACGTCGGCGCCGGCCTTCAGGAACGCCTCGGCGAGCTCGAGGTAGCCAGTCTGCTGCTGCATGTAGTGCGCCGGCTGCGGATGCCGTGCCTTGGGCGCCCACTGCATGTTGAGCACGCCGTAGAGCGGCGTCGCCCCGGCCTCGCTGGCCAGCCGCACGTCGGCGCCGCGCGCCAGCAGCGTCTTCGCCAGATCGAAGTGGCCGTTGATGGTCGCCATCAGCAGCGGGCTGGTGCGATCGCCGGCGCTCACCTGGTTGATGTCGGCGCCGGCGTCGAGCAGCGCCAGCACGGTATCGGCGCGGCCGTCGCGCACCGCCAGCAGCAGCGGCGTCAGCCCGCCGTGGAAGGCGACCAGCTCGGCGTAGTTGAGCGGCTCGGGCTCGTTGCCGTCGTCGGAGGGCCTGGCGGCGCGCGCCTGGGGCGGCGGCGCGCTGCCGGCGATCTTCGCCAGCGCCGCGGCGCGCTGGCGCTGCAGGGCGGCGACGCGCTGGTTGCGGGCGCGGCTCTCGGCGGCGTCCTCGCGGTTGCGGGCGGTGAGATCGACGACCTTGCCGGCGGCGGCGATGTCGGCGCCGCGCGCCAGCAGTACGCGCACGACGTCGGTACGGCCGGCCGACGCGGCGAACATCAGCGGCGTCTGGCCCCACTGCGGCTCGCGGGCGTCCACCGCGGCGCCGGCGTCGAGCAGCGCCGTCACGGCGTCGCGGCTGCCCGAGGCCGCGGCGAAGTGCAGCGGCACGGCGCCGGTGCCGGTGACCGCCTGCGGATCGGCCTTGGCGGCGAGCAGCGCCGCGACGATCGCCGCGTGGCCGCCGCGCGCCGCGAGGTGGAGCGGCGTATAGCGGCCGATCCGCGTCACCGCCGCGACTTGGGCGCCCCTGGCCAGCAGCAACGCCGCCGCCTCGGGCTGACCGCGTTCGGCGGCCCAGTGCAGCGCCGTCATGCCGTCGCCCTGCGCGGCGTTCACGTCGGCGCCGCGATCGACCAGCGCCCGCAGCGCCGCGAGGTCGCCGCGTCTGGCGGCGTCGGCGATCGGCGCCTCGACGGCACGCGCCCCGAGCGCGGCGGTCGTGACGACCAGCGCCGCGGCCAGCGCCGCGGTTCGAGTTCGGCTGCGCAGCATGGCCATGGTCTCCGGTTACAGGGCGTAGACGCCGGTCGAGTCGCCGAACTGCTGCACGTCGGTCAACCCGACCATGTGCATGGCGCTGAGCAGCACATCGGCCATCGGCGTGCCGGCCTCGGCGCGGTGGTGGACGTTGCCCTTCAGCGCGCCGTTGGCGCCGCCGAGCAGGATGAGCGGGCAGCGCTTGTGGTTGTGGACGTTGCCGTCGCCCATCGGCGAGCCGTAGACGATCAGGCTCTTGTCGAGCAGCGACCGCTCCCCTTCCTGAATCGCCGCCAGCTTGTCCATGAAGTACGGCAGCAGGCTGACGTGGTAGCGGTTGATCTGCGCGAACTCGGTGACCGCCGCCGGCTTGTTGCCGTGGTGCGACGACGGGTGGAAGCCCTTGGAGACGCCGCTCTCGGGATAGACGCGGCTCGAGGCGTCGCGGCCCATCTTGAACGAGAACACCCGGGTGACGTCGGCCTGGAAGGCCAGCGCCTGCAGGTCGAACATCAGCTTGACGTGCTCGTCGAACGAGTCGGGCACGCCGGCCGGCGCGCCGGGCAGATCGCGGGCCTCGCCGCTGAAGTTGCGGGCCTCGACGCGCTGGATGCGGCGCTCGATCTCGCGCACGTCCTCGAGGTAGCGTTCCATGCGCTGGCGATCGCTCGGGTCGAGCCGGCGGTTGAGGTCGGCGACCTGGCCGGTGACGTAGTCGAGCACGCTGGCCGTGGCCTTGCGGCGCGACGTGCGCTCCTCGGCCGAGCCGCCGGCGCCGAACAGCTGGTCGAAGGCCATGCGCGGGTCGCGGATCATCGGCAGCGGCGTCTCGGCGTCGCTCCAGCTGATCATGTCGGTGTAGACGCAGGAGTAGCCGTAGGCGCAGCCGCCGGCCTGATCGACGTTCTCGATGCACAGCTGCATCGACGGAATCGGCGTGTCCTGCCCGTATTTCTGCGCGTAGATCTGGTCGAGCGAGATGCCGGCGCGGACGTCGGAACTCTCGGTCTGGCGCGGATGCGCCTGGGTGAGGAACACCGCGCTCGAGCGGAAGTGATCGCCGCCGATCTCGGGCTGCGAGAACGCCTCGGCGTTGCGGACGTCGGTGTCGCTGACGATCGTCAGGTGCTTGCGGTAGCCCTCGAGCGGGCTGAGCGAGGTCGGCCCGAGGTCGAAGTCGTGCCCCGCCGCCACCGGCGACCACAGGTGCTGCGACGCCCCCCACGGGCTGGCGCCGGCGGCGCCGTGCACCATCTCGATCGCCACCAGCCGCGGCCGCTCGAGTGACGCGGCCGTGGCCGCCGCCCCGAGCAGTCCGGTGCGGGCCGGGACCATCGCGTCGAGGAACGGCAGCGCCACGGTGGCGCCGAGGCCGCGCAGCAGCTGGCGCCGCGGGATGTGCTTGCCGGTGATGAACGACATCTCTCGATCTCCCCTGTCGTGAACCGGGCTCAGCGCCCGGCCGGAGCGGCGGCCACCGTCGTGGGCGCCGCGTCGGCGGCCTTCATCCTGAACGCCGGCGTCTTGACGATGCCGAGCACGAACGCCGAGAACCGCGAGTCGGCGGCGGCGGCGTCGCG
>JBFWNV010000033.1:0-14526 GCA_050250875.1 Vicinamibacterales bacterium | reverse complement strand
AGATCACCACCACCAGCTCGCCGGCCTTGAAGTGCGGCGCCAGCTGGATCAGGCCGGCCATCGCCGCGCCGGCCGAGTTGCCGGCGAAGATCCCTTCCTCGCGGGCGATGCGGCTGGTCATGATCGCGGCGTCGCGATCGGTCACCTTCTCGAAGTGGTCGATGACGCTGAAGTCGACGTTCTGCGGCAGGAAGTCCTCGCCGATGCCCTCGGTGACGTAGGGGTAGATCTCGTTCTTGTCGAAGACGCCGGTCTCCTTGTACTTCTTGAACACCGAGCCGTAGGTGTCGATGCCCCACACCTTCACGCCGGGCTTGCGTTCCTTCAGGTACCTGCCGACGCCGCAGATGGTGCCGCCGGTGCCGACGCCGACCACCAGGTGATCGACCCGGCCGTCGGTCTGCTCCCAGATCTCCGGGCCGGTCTGCTCGTAGTGGGCGCGGGCGTTCGACGGGTTGTCGTACTGGTTGGCCTTCCAGCCGTTCGGCGTGTCGCGCTCGAGCCGCGACGACACCGAGTAGTACGAGCGCGGATCCTCCGGCTCGACGTCGGTGGGGCAGACGATGACGTCGGCGCCGAAGGCCCGCAGCGCGTCGACCTTCTCCTTCGACTGCTTGTCGGTGGTGGTGAAGATGCAGTGGTAGCCCTTCACCACGGCGGCGATGGCCAGGCCCATGCCGGTGTTGCCGGAGGTGCCCTCGATGATCGTCCCGCCCGGCTTCAGGCGGCCGTCCTTCTCGGCGTCCTCGATCATCTTGAGGGCCATGCGGTCCTTGATCGAGTTGCCCGGGTTGAAGGTCTCGATCTTGGCGACCACCTCGGCGGCCACCACGCCCTTCGGAATGCGGTTGAGCCGCACCATCGGCGTGTCGCCGATGGTGTCGAGGATCGAGTCGCGGATCTTCTTGGCCATCGCCTCGATCTTACCCGGGCGGTGCGGCGGTCGCTACGACCCGGCCGGCCGCGGCTCGGCCGACCGTCGGCTCGCGAGACCAGGCAGATGGTGCGCGGCCGCGCAGCCGGTTGGCCAGCGCGCAGGCGACGATGTCGACCTCGTCGAGGCCGGTGGCGGCGACGAACGCGTCGCAGCGCGGCACTCCGGCCCGGGTCGGCACTTCGTCGCTGGTGCCGCTGCCGGGCACGAACTCGACGTCGATCGCCTGGAACGCGTCGGCGGCCCGAGGGGCGTGGTCGACGACGAAGACTTCGTGGCTGGCGGCCAGCGCCCTGGCCGGGCCGGACCGATCACGCCGCGGCGCCGACCAGCCGCTCGATGGCCCGCACGCCGTCGTCACCAAGGTCGAGGCTGTGGGCGTTGACGTAGAGCCGGATGTGCGCGTCGCACACCGCGTCGGACATCTCCTGGGCGTGCGCGCGGACGTAGTCGCGGCTGGCCTCGGGATGCGCGAAGGCGTAGGCCACCGAGGCGCGGATCGCGGTCTCGGCGGCGGCGGCCAGGTCCGCGTCGAGATCGGCGCGGGCGCAGATGCCGGCCAGCGGCACCGGCAGGCCGGTGGCCTGCTCCCACCACTCGCCGAGGTCGGCCACTTTGACCAGGCCGTGGTCGGCGTAGGTGAAGCGGCTCTCGTGGATCACCAGCCCGGCCTCGACCTCACCGCGCTCGACGGCGCCGAGGATGCGGTCGTAGCGCAGTTCGATCACCTCGCCGAGTGCCGGCGCCGCCAGCTGCAGCAGCCGGAACGCCGTCGTCTCGCGGCCGGGGATGGCGATCCGGCCGGCCGCCGCGTCGGCCAGCGGGCGCGCTTCGCGGGCGACGACCAGCGGCCCCACGCCGTGACCCAGGGCGGCGCCGCTGCGCAGCAGCCGGTAGCGGTCGCCGACGCCGGCGAAGGCGCCGACGCTCAGCTTGGTCAGGTCGAACGCGCCGCCGCGCGCCCGCTGGTTCAGCTCCTCGATGTCGAGCAGCACCGGACGCACCTGGAACGGCGCCTCGACCAGACCGTGCACCAGGGCATGGAACGCGAAGGTGTCGTTCGGGCAGGGCGAGAAGCCGAAGGTCAGCTCACGCACGCCGCCACCTCCCGCACGAGCGCCGGCGTGACGGCGTGGACGGCGGCGAACGCCTCGTCGAACTGCCACAGCGCCCGGTCGGTGTCCTCGATGGCGTTGGCGATGGCGCGCACCTCCACCGCCGGCACGCCGGCCAGGGCGGCGGCGCGCAGCACGGCGAAGCCCTCCATCGCTTCCACCTCACACCCCCGCGTGTGGCCGACGCGGCCGCCGGTGCCGATCGCCCGGCGCACCGCCGTCGGCACCGCGCGCATCGCCGCGTCGACCAGCGCCTCGACGGCCGTCAGCCGATGCGGCGCGAAGCGGGTCGGCACCTCGAGGTCGCAGTAGATGGCCTCGGTGCCGACGACGACGGCCGGCGGCGTCAGCCCCGAGGCGCGGCGGGCTCCGGCGATGCCGACGTGCACGATCGCCCGCGGCCGCGCCGTCGCGATGGCTGCCGCCGTTGCCGCCGCCGCGTCCACCGGACCGACGCCGCAGACCAGCGTGCGCCAGCCGCCCGACGGGGCGAGTTCCTGCTCGGTGGCGGCGACGACGAGAATGTCTGAGAGGGAACTACGGGCCACGTGTTTCAGTGTAGCGGCTCGCTGCCGAGCCCCGAGCCCCGAGCCCCGGCTCTGCGATGAGCCCACGCGCGCGAAGCGCGCTAATGGCTCATCGCGTAGAGCATGATGTTCATCGCCGTCGCGTAGCCGTTGGGCGAGTAGGTGTAGAAGTACTCGGGATCCTCGCCCTCGCGCTCCCAGGCATCGGAGATGTCGGTGTTGTGCGTGGCCAGCACCATCAGCTCGCCGTTGGCGTTGGTGATGCCGCGCAGGTGCACGACGGCGCTGTCGGAACCGCGTTCGGAGGAGCTGCCCGAGCCGCGCCAGAACTGAATCGACGGCACCTGCGGGAGCTCGGCCAGCGGAAACATGGTGCGGTAGATCGGATGCTCGGGGCCGATGTCGCGGAACGGGTACTGCCCGGGCGGCAGCACCCGGGCCATCTCGTTTTCGAAGACGTCCCAGGCGCGCGAGCCCCAGAAGTCGTCCACCCAGAGGAAGCCGCCCTTGAGCAGGTAGTCGCGCAGCGCCGCCACCTCGTCGTCGCGGAGCGTCATCGTGCCCACGTCCGAGCCGAGCACGAACGGGCAGTTGTACAGCCACGGGTCGGTGGCGCGCACCACCCAGTGACTGGGCACGCCGCTCGGCTGCTTGCTGACCCGTGTCTTGGTCAACTCGGCGAAGCGGATCGAGAAGTTGATGTCGGCGTCGGGGTAGTCGGTGGACCAGCCCTGGCCGCCGGCCTCGCGCCACTGGCTCTGGTACATCAGCCGGCAGAACGTGAAGCCGCCGTCGAAGCTGGCGTCGCTGGTCGGCAGCCGCGGCGGCACCCGGCGCATGCGGCCCCACCCGCCCCACTGGGCCGACGCGGCGACGGCCGCGAGCAGCACCAGCGCGAGCGCGGTGGCCGCACGCCGCCGGACGTCGGTCCTCACCGCGGCTGACTCCTCGGCTGCTTCGCCAGGCTGCGGTAATACTCCTCGACCAGGCTCTTGAACTCGGCCGGCACGTCCTCGCTGCCCGACAGCAGCACGTTCCTGGCGTCGCCGTCGATCTGGCGGCGCAGGCCGAATTCGAAGCGGCGCAGGCCGTCGCTCACCGCCGCCTGCAGCCGCGCCAGCTCCTGCACGTCGCGGTAGACGCGGTCGTCGTCGAGCGCCTTCAAGCGGCGCAGGATCTCGTCGAGGTCGCGCGTCTCGACGCCCTCGGCGCGCAGCGCGCGGCGCAGGCCCTCGAGATCCTGGCCGTAGCGGCGGGCCTCGCCGCGGAACTGGCGGATGTCGTCGTCGGTGAAGTTGCCGGGCCGGGCATTGCCCCAGCCGCCGTCGTCGTCCCAGCCGCCGAAGGTGTCGCCGTCGCCACCGCCGCCGCGCTGACCCTCGGCGTTGGCCTGCCCCGACTGGCCGCCCTGGCCCTGTTGGCCTTGCTGGCCCTGCTGCCCGGCCTGCCCCTGCTGGCCTTGCTGGCCCGCCTGCCCCTGCTGACCCTGTTGACCCTGCTGGCCTTGCTGGCCCTGCTGCCCCTGCTGCCCGCGCTGGTCCTGTTGGCCCTGTTGCCCCTGCTGCCCCTGCGCGCTCGACTGCTGCCCCTGCTGCTGGCCCTCGCGGCCGTTCTGATTCTGGCCCTGACGGTCGCCGGTCGCCCGCTCCTGCATCCGCCGGCCCAGCGAGTCGACGCCGCGCACGAGATCCCGCGCCCGCGCCAGCGTGTCCTCGGCGTTTTCGCCGGTGGCGCCGCCGCCCTTGCCCACGGCCGACGACGCTTCGGCGAGCCGGCGCCGCAGGTCCATCAGATCCGAGCCGATGTCGGCGTCCATTTCGCGGCCAGCCCCGGGGTCGGCATCGCGGCCGAGGAACTGCCGCGAGTAGCGCAGCTTCTCCTTGGTCTTGTCGTCGCGGATGCCGCCGGCCGCCTCCTGCAGCTTGCGCGAGGCGTCCTTTTCACCGCGGGCCATCTCGTTGGACAGGCGATCGAGCTGCTGCTCGAGCTGGCCGAGCTTGCTCGACAGGCCCTCGCGCCGCTGCGCGTTCTGCTGGGCGCGCTGCAGCCGGTCGTTGCCGGCGTTCTCGATCTTCTCGGCGTCGCTGGCCACGTCGGCGTGCTCGCGGGCGATCTCCTCGGCCTGCCGCACCGCGTCCTGGACATCGCGTCCGGCGCGCGCCGCCTGCGCGCCCTGCAGCTGCCGCTGCGCCTGCTGCAGCCGCTCGGCTGCCGCCGAGGCCTGTCCGGCCGCGCTCGGATCGTTGCCGGCCGCCGCCCGCCGCATGGCGTCGGCGGCCTGCTGCATCTGCCGCGCCGCGTTGGCCAGGTCGGGCCGGTTCTGTTCGCGCGACAGGCGCTCGAGCTGCCGCGCCGCTTCCTCGGCCTGCTCGGCCAGGGCCCGCTGCTGGTCGCCGCCGCCCGATGCCGCCTGCCCCGAGGCGCGGCGCCGCTGCCGTTCCAGTTCCTGCTGCTGACGGCGCGCCAGCTCCTTCAGCTTCTCGGCCAGCGCGTCGACGCGCTGCTCGGCCTGGTCGGCCTGGGCGCGCGAGCTGGTCTCGTACTGGTTGGCCATCTTGTCCATCTCGAGCTCGAACAAGTCGGCCAGGTCTTCGGCGATCGACCCGGCCTGCTGGCCGCCGCCTCCGCCGCCGCCCTGGTTGCGGGCCTGCACCTGCGTCTCGTACTCCTCCTCGGCCTGCTGCAGGTACTGCAGCGCCTTCTGCTCGGGCGGCAGCGCGCCGTCGGGGCTGCGCTGCTGCAGCTTCGCCTCGGCCGCCTTCATCTCGGCGACGGCCAGCGGCAGGACCTCGGCGATCTTCTGGAAGCTCGGATCGGGCGCGACCAGCCGCGAGTTCATGCGGCTCACCAGCCCTTCGACCTGCTCGCGCAGCCGGCCCTGCGACAAGGCCAGCACCACCGAGTTCTCGCGCAGCTTGTCGGCCGAGAGCGTCCGCTTCTCGCGCACGGTGTTGAAGGTGGCGGCGATGATCTGCCGCTGCGCTTCCGACAGCGCCCCCACCTCGGCGCCGCCGCCCCCGCCGCCCCCGGCCATCGAGGTAGCCGGCTTGAACTCCTTGCCGAACGGCCGGATACGCAGGAAGTACATGTCGCTGGTGGCCTGCTTGCCGCCGCCGGCGTCGTTGTCGGCGGCGCGGGCGTAGTAGCTCACCGCGTCGCCGGCCTGCACGCCCAGCTCCTCCATGTAGAAGGTGTGGCCGGCGGTCACCTCTTCCATGCGCCTGGCGCCGCGGTAGAGCGGCACCACCTTCTCGGGCGCGCCGTTCACCGAGTAGACCAGTTCGAGGTTCTTCACGCCGAAGTCGTCGTCGGCCCGCGCCTCGACGAAGAACTCCTCGACCGGCGTGGCGTTGCTGTCGCGGCCAGGCTTGGCGATCGCCACCGTGGGCGCCATGTCGGTCAGCACGTCGATGACGTACTGCGGCGAGGCGGTGATCATCGTCCCGTCGGGGCCCTGCAGCCCGACGCGGTAGAAGCCGTCCTTGTCGGCGACGAAGCGCCCGGTCAGCCTTCCGTCGGCCCCGGCCGTCAGCGGCACGCTGGTGCTCTCGTGCAGGGTGATCCGGCCGGCCGGCGTCGGCATCGTCGGCGTGATGGTGACCAGCACTTCGGTGCCGGTCAGTACCGCGATGTCGCCGGCGTCCTCGACCAGGCGCGGCTCCAGGCCGGTGTAGGCGGGGAACCGGTATTCGAGGTCGATACGCTGCGCGTAGGGCAGATCGACGATGTCGAGGACGAAGGTGCCCGAGCGCACGCCGGCGGCCTCGGCCAGGAACTCCAGGCGGGCGTCGAGGTCGAAGACCATGCCCTCGAAGCTGCCGTCGTCGCCCTTGAGCATCGGAATGCGCTCGAACGACGTGGCGTCGCCCTTGCGCACCAGCAGCACGGCGTCGTCGGCCGAGAAGCCGCTGAGCGTCGCCGTGAACACCTGATCGGCGCCGCGCGGCACCGTGCCGCTGCCCGGGGTGACGGTGATGCGGTAGGGCGCCGCCGCTTCCACGCTGGCCCACGAGAACATCGCCGACAGGCCCTGGCGCAGGTAGGCCGGGCCGAGGGTGAACACCGCCACGGCGATCGCGAACGCGCCGGCGGCCATCAGCAGGTAGCGCTTGACCAGCGGCTGTTCGATGCCGCGGCCGTCGTCGATGGCCTGGCAGCGCGCGACCGCGTCTTCGACCAGCTTCTGCACCAGCGCCGGCGAGTGCTCGTCGGGGTTGCCGCGGCGCTGGGCGTCCATCGCGCTGATCAGCAGCGAGTTCAGCGACGGCTCGTGTTCCTCGAGGTAGAGCGCCACCTGCTCGTCGCTCACCCGGCGGAGCAGCGGCCGGCCGAAGGCCCAGGCGGCGAGGCCGAGCAGCGCCGCGATGGTGCCGATGCGGAAGGCGAGGATGGCGCCGGGCGTGAAGCGCAGCGATTCGAGGGCGAACCCGGCGGCGACCAGGATGATCGCCCCGACGATCAGCAGCTGCAGCGCGCCGCGGATCAGGAGCTTGCGCCGCCACCGCGCCCGCACGTCGCGGATCACCCCTGCGACGTCGCCTGAGGACAACCTGGGTCGCTCGTGGAGCATCGATCCTCCTCGTGGCCCGAGGGCCGCGGGCTGCCCGCGCCGGCCTATGCCGCGGCCTTCGACATGCGGCTGGCGACGAGCGATTCGGCGATCAGAAGCAGCATACCCGCAAGCAGCAGGTACCACCACAGCCGCTGCGACTGCTCGGTCACCTCGTCCCGGGGCGCCTCGGCGGCCCCGGCGGCGGCCGCGTGCGCCCCGCCCGGGCCGGCCACCACGGCCGTCACCTCGGCGGGATCCACGCCGCCCAGATCAGACTCCGCCAGGTCGACGTTGGCCGCGACGACCGTTTCGGCGGCTTGGTCCTGTCCCTCCACCCGCACCTCGTAGAAGCCCGGCTGGGTCAGTTCGAGCACGTCGCCGCGTTCGGGATCGAGCGGCACGCGCCGTCCAGACGGCTCGACCGCGACCCGCGGCGGGGCGGCGCCGGTGCGGCGGTCGAGGGCGGCGACCTGCCCGACCGTCAGCGCCGCCGGGCGATCCTGGAACGTCGCCAGCGTGCGCACGGCCTGGTGGACGAAGGGCAGAAAGACCGGCTTCAGGGCCAGGTCGTTCCAGGCCAGGTCGAAGCCCGTGGTCCAGACCAGCAGCCGCCCGGTACCGACGACGCGTTCGACGAGGGCGGGCTGGCCGTCGTCGTAGCGCGCGAGCACACGCGCGTCCGGCGCCGGCGCGAGACGCCGGTAGCCGTAGACGCGCACCGACGAGAAGTCGCCGCTGCGCGGCGCGCGGAACGGCGCGAAGATGGCGTGGCCGTACTCGACGCCGCCGAGGCGCCCCGCTGCGCGCGAGCGATCGACCGGATCGGCGATGGTGCCAGGCATCGCCGCGCCCTGCGGCCAGGTGGCGCGGCTGCCGGCCACCACCAGCACGCCGCCGCCGCGTTCGGCGAAGGCGGCGAGCCGGGCGACCGCGGCGTCGCCGAGCGGCGCGTCGTTGACGATCACGACGTGGGCACGGCCGAGCGCCTCGTCGGTGAGGCCGTCGACGGCGGCGGTGGTCACCTCGAAGCGCGGCGCCTCGCCGATCGCCAGCGCCCGCCGGAGATAGGTGTCGTCGGCGGCCCGGCCCGACGGGCCGACCAGCAGCACCGCGATCGGCCGGGTCTCGCGCACCACGGCGTGGAAGGCGTTGTCGGCGGCCAGCGCGTCGTCGGCGATGCGCACCACGGCGCGCAGGCCGGCCGGCGGGATGGTCACCGGCGCGAAGGCGTGCGACACCGCGGCCTGCGGCGCCACGTCGACGCGCGCCGTTTCGACGGCGCGGCCGTCGATTTCGAGCGCCAGCGTCACGCCGGTGGCCGGCGCGGTGCCTCGATTGGCGACGCCGCCGGTGATCACGGCGCGCTCCTGGCCCTCGAACCGGGCGCGGCGCACCGCCGCCGGCGTGACCGACAGGTTGGTGGTGTCGAGGTCGCCGACCGACACCGGCGTGAAGGTGGTGCCGGCCGGCAGCCGCTGATCGTCGGCCGGCGCCCAGCCGCTCTTCTGGAAGTCGGTGATGAGCACCACCTCGCGGCGCGGCCGGCTCGACTCGACGGCGATGGTGCCGGCCACCTTGAGGGCCGGCGCGTAGCGCGTCGCCTCGGCCCCGGGTGTCGCCGCCGCGATCGCCGCGGTCAGCCGCGCGCGGTCGTCGACCGACTGCAGCACGATCTCGGCGCCGGTGCCGAACAGCACCAGGCTGGCGCGATCGGCGGCGCCGAGCCCGTCGATCACCTGCCGGGCCGCCGCCTGCGCCCGGCTCCAGCGGTCGCCGTAGCCCATGCTGTAGGAGCGGTCGAGCAGCACGATCACCTCGCGGGCGCCGCCGCTGATCGCCGCCACCGAGCCGCGCAGGAACGGCCGGGCGAACGCCGCCACGATCAGCGCCAGGGCCAGCAGCCGCATCGCCAGCAGCGCCCAGTGGCGGATCTTGCGCCGCCGCACCGACTCGTAGGGCACGCGGCGCACGAACATCAGCGACGGAAAGGCGATGATCTGGTTCTTCTCGCGCTGGATCAGGTGGATGAACACCGGCACCGCGAGCGCGCCCAGTCCGACCAGGAACAGCGGCAGCAGGAAGGCCACGGCCGGCTACCTCACCCGGATGGAGCGCTCGCGGAACGACAGGTAGTCGTAGAGCGCGAAGTCGAGCGGCTTCGAGGTGTCGAGCATCCGGTAGTCGACGCCGCGCTCGGCCGCCTTGGCGGTCAGCTCGGCGATGTGCGCCCGCACCAGCGCGCGGTACTTGTCGCGGAACGACTCGGGCACCACCGGCAGCTGTTCGCCGCTCTCCAGATCCTCGAACGCCGACGGGTCGGTGTAGGGAAAGTCGAGCTCGGCCGGATCGAGGACGTGGAACACCACCACGTCGCTGCCGCGGAAGCGGATCGGCGCCAGCGCCTCGAAGATCGCCTCGGGCTCGTCGTAGAGGTCCGAGATCAGCACGACCACGCCGCGCCGGCCGAAGTGCTCGGCCAGCTTGCGCAGCGGACCCGACAGCTGGCCGGGCCGCGTCGCCTTGACGCGGTCGAGCGTGTGCAGCACCACGTCGAGGTGCTTGGCCGACGGCGGCACGTGGTCGACGACATCGCGGTCGAAGGTCACCAGGCCGACGCGGTCGCGCTGGCGGTGGACCAGATACGTCAGGCAGGCGGCGAGCGTCTTGGCGTAGTCGAGCTTGGTGATCCGCTCGCCGAAGGCCATCGACGACGACACGTCGAGCAGCACCACGAAGTTGGCGTTGGAGTCGGCCTCGAACTCCTTGACGAAGTACTTGTCGGTGCGGGCATAGACCCGCCAGTCGACCCGGCGGATGTCGTCGCCGGGCACGTAGCCGCGGTGCTCGGCGAAATCCACCGAGCTGCCGAAGAACGGCGAGCGGTGCAGCCCGTTGATGACCCCGTCGACCACCGACCGGGCGACCAGTTCCAGGTTCCCGATGCGTGCGAGGACCGCCGGGTCGACGAACTGCGCGCCGGGAATCGCGCCGCCGAGCTGCATCACATCCCCGATCGCGGCGCCGGCACCGACTCGAGCAGCTTGTCGACGATCATGTCCGAGGTCATCCCCTCCGACTGGGCGTGGAAGTTGATGAGCACGCGGTGGCGCAGCACCGGGTGCGCCAGCGCCCGGATGTCGTCGAAGGTGACGTGGTAGCGGCCGCTGGTCAGGGCCCGCGCCTTGGCGGCGAGCACCAGATACTGCGCGGCGCGCACCGAGGCGCCGAACGACACCCATTTCTTCACCGACTCGGAGGCGGTGCCGCCCTTGGGCCGGCTGGCCCGCACCAGCGCCAGCGCGTAGCGCATCACCGGCTCGGCCACCGGCACCCGCCGCACCAGCCGCTTGAAGGCGATGAGGTCTTCGCCGGTGACCGTGCGCTCGAACTGCGGCTCGAGAATCGCCGTGGTGGTGCGCACCACCTCGTACTCCTCGTCCTCGGGCGGGTGCTCGATGACGATGTGGAACATGAAGCGGTCGAGCTGGGCCTCGGGCAGCGGGTAGGTGCCCTCGAGCTCGATCGGGTTCTGCGTGGCGAAGACGTAGAACGGCTCCTCCAGCGTGTAGGTGCGCCCCTGGATGGTGACGCGGTGCTCCTGCATCGCCTCGAGCAGCGCCGACTGGGTCTTGGGCGGCGTGCGGTTGATCTCGTCGGCGAGCAGGATGTTGGTGAAGATCGGCCCCGGCGCGAAGGTCATCTGGCGGCGGCCGGTGGCGGCGTCCTCCTGGATGATGTCGGTGCCGGTGATGTCGGACGGCATCAGGTCGGGCGTGAACTGGATGCGGTTGAACTTCAGGTCGACCACCCGCGCCATCGTGTGGATGAGCAGCGTCTTGGCCAGCCCGGGCACGCCGACGATGAGGCTGTTGCCGCCCACGAACAGGGTCAACAGCACCTGGCTCAGCACCTCGTCCTGGCCGACGATCAGCTTCTTCAGCTCCTGGCGGATGCGCGTCTGCCCCTGATTCATCCGATCGGCCAGGGCGATGTCGTCCGGCGCTGTCAGATCCACTTGCACGTTGGCTGCTTCCACGTGTCCTCCTGCCGCCTTCCCTGGTCCCTGGTCCCTGATCCCTGCTCTTCAGTGTGTCATGCCGTACACGATGTAGTTCACGCCGAACTTGTAGGCCTCGTTCGACAGGTCGATCGGCACCCAGCCGGTGTCCGAGAACTCCCAGTACTCGCCGAGGTCGTTGTCGTAGTTGGCGACCACCTGCAGGCGCTTGGTCCGGTCGTTGTCCTCGAAGATGCCGTGGAAGGTCGGCGTCAGCCCGCCGTAAGGCGAGACGAAGCGCGACGGGTCGATTTCGAAGAAGGCGTGGAACACCGGATGGGTGCCGTCGAGCGGGATCAGGCGCTGGGCCGGCAGCACCTTCTTCAACTGCGCCTCGAAGTTGTACCAGTGCTCCTGGCGGAAGTCGTCGAAGATGAGGAACCCGCCCTTGGCCAGGTAGGTGCGCAGGCCCTCGGCCTCGGCGTCGTTGAGCGTCCAGTAGCCGGGCTCCGACATGTAGGCCACCGGGTAACGGTGCAGCTCGGGGTCGTCGAGCGTGAAGATGTTGCTGTCGTCCAGGTGCGGGCGCAGCAGCGTGATCTCGCTCAGGATCTTCATCAGATGGCGGTCGGCGCGCGGGTAGTCGTGGGCCCACGGCGGCTCGCGGCGGAAGCCGGCGAACCCGCCGCGGCCGCCGCCGAGGTGATAGCGCAGGCGCACGAAGGCGAAGCGGCCGTCGTAGTCGACCCGGGCCGAGTCGTAGTCGGCCGCGGGCGGCCGGCGCCGTTGGCGCTCGCCGGCGAAGGGCGACCACTGCGCGCCGACGGCGGCGGCGCCGAGCACCGCGGCGACCAGCGTCGCCGCCACCACCAGCCGGCGGCGGTCAGGAGAGGCCGACGGCACGCCGGTACCCCCATTCCGCGCTGAGGAGGCCCAGCAGCAGCACCAGCATCAGCGGCGCGTTCCACAGCTCGCGCTCTTCCACCGCGGTGATGCCGCGACCCGTGTACTGCACGTCCTCGAGCAGGGCGCTGGCCGTGGCCGGGGTGTAGGCCTTGCCGCCGGTGTCGTCGGCCAGCCGGCGCAGGGCGGCCATCTGCAGCGTGGTCTCCGCGTACTCGGCGTCGCCCGGGCCGGCGTTGACGTGCACCGTGGACGCCCCGAGCGAGGTGCCGCCGCGCATCGCCTCGACCCGCGCCTCGTACCAGCCGGGCGCGCTGGTGGTGAGCGTGCCGGTGTAGGCGCCGTCGCGCTGGCCGTTCCAGGTGAGCGGCACGGTGGTCGTGGCGCCGTCGGGGCCGGCCACGGTCGCGGTGACCTGCGCGTCGTTGACGGCGACGAACGACGGGTCGGACACCTCGGCGGTGAGCGTGATCGGCTCGCCCGGCTCGGCGCGATCGGTCGAGGTCGACAGCTCCACCGGATCCGGCACGCCGTCCACCAGCCAGCGCAGCAGCTGCCGGGTGAAGGTCTCGTGGGTCTGGTCCTCGACGCTGATCGAGGCGTGCATCTGCCACAGCCACGAGTCCTGCGGGGTGAACGCCGCCGACTTGCCGCGGCCGAAGCGCTGGAAGGCGAGCACCGGCCGCTCGCGGCGCGAGCCGTCGGCGGCGGCGCTGAGCAGCGTCGTCGCCCCCGGCTTCACCGCGTCCACGGCGTTGACCGTGGTCAGCTCCGGCAGCTCGGTCCAGCGCGTCGCCGAGGCGGCGTCGGTGGCGCCGATCTGCGACACCGCGTGGCCGGCCCCGGCGCGCGTCGGCCGCACCGCCAGGCGCGTGACCACCGGCTCGGCCGGCGGCGTCATTCGCTCGAGCGTGACCGGCAGCGTGTCGCCCAGGGCGGTTCCGGCGTAGCCGCCTTCGCTGAAGGCGCGCGGGCCGCCGAGCATCAGCAGACCGCCGCCGCGCTTGTCGACGAACTCGCTGAGCATGGCCAGCTGATCGCCGGTGAAGGCCGCCGCTTCGATCGAGCCCAGCACGACGCCGCGGTACTGGAACAGCTCGTCGCGGGTCTTCGGGAATCCGCCGACGAGTTCCTCGGGATCGTCGACTTCGAGACGCAGGTACTTGTTGTCGGCGGTGCGCTGCAGGACGACGAGCTGCAGCTGCTTGTCGTCGGTGAGGGCGCGGCGCAGGAACTTCATCTCGAAGCGCGGCTCGCCCTCGAAGTAGAGGACCTTCTCGCGGCGATCGCGCACGTCGACCAGCACGTCGCGGGTGTTGTTCTCGGGCAGCAGCTCCCCGGGCTGCGGCGGGACCCGGAACGAGAACACCCGCGGCCCGGGATCCGACGCGGTGAAGCGGACCCGGACCGTGGTCGGCTGGCCGTCGGCGGCCACCGTGAAGGTCTGGCTGCCGACGATGGCGCCGCTGTCGAGGACGTCGAGGGTGAGCGACTGCCCGGCGTAGCCGTGGCCGGTCACGACCGCGTCGAGCAGCAGCGTCGTGCCGGCCAGCACGGTGCGCGGCGCGGTGACCCGGCCGACCTGGATGTCGCGTTCGGCGGTCTCCTTGCCGACGCCGATGGCGAACACCGGCACGCCCGAGGCCTTGAGGGCCAGCAGCGACGGTTCGAGGGCGCCGCCGCTGGTGTCGGCGCCGTCGCTCACCACGACCAGGCCGGCCAGCGGCACCCCGGCGAGCTGCTGGCGGGCCTGATCCAGCGCCGCGGCCAGCCGGGTGTTGCTGCCCGAGAACGTCAGGTCCTGTCCGGTGGGCGCGGCGGCCAGGCCGCTCGAGAAGCGCAGGGTGCGGACGGTGAAGCGCTCGCCCAGCGCCCGCCGCAGGCCGCGGTCGGCGGCGCCGAACTCCTCCTGCACGTAAGCGCTGCGCGGCTGGCCGTCGTGGTCGGCGATGCGCATGCTGCGCGAGTCGTCGAGCAGCACGCCGAGCACGTTCTGGTGCGGCACGGCGGCGCGCAGCACCAGCATCGGGCGGAAGAGACACACCAGCAGCAGCGCGACCAGCGCGGCGCGCAGCGCCGTGAGCACTACGCGGTCGCGCCCGGTCAGCCGCCGCGGCGCCCGCTGGTAGGCGACGGCGGCGACGGCGACGGCGCCGAGGCCGGCCAGGAGCGCGAACCACGCCCCGGCCGGTGCCGCGAAGCGCAGCTCGCCCTGGTCGAAGACGACCCAGCGCACGCCGAGGAGGAGTTGCGACAGCCAGTCGAGCACGGCGACACCCGCGGGCCGCCGGGCGACGGTCCGATGTGGCGATTCTATGTCGGTTCGACGCACGCCGGCGCCGCCCGGCCGGCGCGCCGGTGGAGACGTCGCGTGACGAGCGCCGGGAGCGGCGCGTCGCCGGCGCCGCCGCCGCGGACTGCTATGCTTCCCCGCGTCCGGTCTGGAGGCCGTCAGTCATGAGCACACCCCTGCGTCGCGCCGTGTTCCTCGCCGCACG
>JBFWNV010000032.1:0-20806 GCA_050250875.1 Vicinamibacterales bacterium | reverse complement strand
CCAACCCGATCGTGCTGTTGATCACGGCCATGCTGGCCCCGATCGCCGCCTCGCTGATCCAGATGGCGATCTCCCGCAGCCGCGAGTTCGAGGCCGACCGCGTGGGCGCCCAGATCGCCGGCGGCGGGGCACCGCTGGCCAACGCGCTGCTGAAGCTGGAGGCGCAGGCGGCGCGCACCCCGATGGCGATCGCGCCGTCACAGGCCAGCCACTTCATCGTCAACCCGTTGACCGGCCGGCCGGCGGCGTTCTCGAACCTGTTCCGCACGCACCCCACGACGCAGGCCCGCGTCGAACGGCTGCGCGCCCTCTGATCGCGCTCACCGGCCGGGCAGCGTCGTCTCGGCCGGCGAGCCGGGCAGTTGGCGCACCACCGCCTCCAGCGCCGCCGGGTCGACCTCGAGATCGCGCTCGAGCGGCGAACCGGGGCCGGCGGCCCGGCCGGCCACCAACCAGTAGTCATGACCGACCGCGGCCGCGGTGGCGTAGAAGTTCGGGTTCGGGAAGCCGAGGTCGGCGATCTCCACCACCTGCAGGCCAGGCGGGCACAGCAACATGTTGGCCAGGCCGGCGCCGTGCGGCCCGCACAGCACCGCGGTGTCGGCGAGCAGCTCGGCCTGCGCCGCCGGCGACAGCGCCTCCAGCCGCACGCGCTCGAAGCCGTGGCGCCGCAGGATCGGCCACAGCTCCTCCTCGTTGCACAGCCGCCGGCGAGCCGCCCCGGCGCGCGACACGAAGACCCGGCGGCGGCCGGGGGCGGTGTCGCCGGGGCGGAGGCGCTGGTGCACCGAGCGGAGCAACTCGGGCCGGAACCGGTCGTTCACCACGATGGTGAGCTCATCGACGGCCAGCGGCCCGTCACCCGGCCAGCGGGGGAACGCCGCGGGATCGAGGCCCAGCTGCGCCATGGTGGCGGACATGGCCGGGGTCGGTTCGGGTGGGAGCACCACGTGGGCGAGGTGCTCGGGGGCGTGTTCCTCCAGGACGAGGAGCTTGGGCAGGTGGGCGGTCAGCCAGTGGGCGTGGTTGTGGTACACCCGCTCGAGGATCCACGTGGCCCGCGCCAGCCGGTGCGAGCGGCGGCGCAGCGGTGCGCGATGCCCGGGCCGGAAGCGGATCTCGCGCACGTCGAGGGACCGTCGGTCGCCGGTGAGGATCGCCGGCTGGAAATCACCGTCGGCACGGTGGTACCAGGCGATCGTGCAGTCGGTCAGCGTGACGACCGCCGTCTCGCCGCACGGACGGCTCGGTACGTCACGCATGGCGTACCCCCACCAGCCCCGATCGGCGGGCAGGCGGTGGCGGTCCTGCACGTTGCGCGGCAGCGGCAGCTGGGCCACCGCCGGGCCGTGCACCGCCCGGATGGTGGCCGGCGCACCGGCGATGGCCGCCCGGCCCAGGCAGGCGGCCAGGGACTCGCCCTGGACCCAGCGGTGATCGAACCATCCCGGTGGGAGCCCGGCGGTCACCGCCCGCCGGCCCGCCCGATCGATCACCGTGCGCACCCGGGGCGGGATCGCCGGTCTGATCCGGCCGCGGCGGGAACTGGCGCGGGAACCGGTGCTGCGCTCGCCGGCGTTGCTCATGCGCTCGTCTGCTTCCTGGTGATGGCCATCGCCTCGCGGAAGAAGCGGTTGTGCACACCGATGCGCTCGGGGGTGTCGAAGGCCTCGAGGCGTCCGCCGTCGATGACCATGACCCGGTCGCACACCGCCAGCGTGGACAGGCGATGGGCCACCATGAACACGATCAGCTCATCGCCCAGCGAACGGATCGATCGTTGGATGAGCGCCTCGGAGCGGACGTCGAGCGCGCTGGTCGGCTCGTCTAGCACGAGCACCGATGGTCGCGTCACGAGCGCTCGGGCCAGGCACAGGCGTTGGCGCTGGCCGCCGGACACCGCCGCGCCCCGCTCGCCCACCACGGTGTCGTACCCGGCCGGCCAGCCGGTGATCTCGTCGTGCACGCCGGCCAGCCTGGCGGCGCGCTCCACCTCGTCGTCGCTGATGCCCCGCCGGTGGAAGCGGATGTTCTCGGCCACGGTCGCCCAACGCAGCAGCGGGGCCTGGGGCACGTAGGCCACCTGCTGCTGCCACGCTTCGAGGCCGATGTCGCCGGCGTGGGTGCCGTTGACGGTGAACGACCCGGCCTGCGCCTCGCGCAGGCGGAGCAGCAGCTGCACCAGGGTGGACTTGCCCGCGCCGGACGGCCCCACGATGCCGATCACCTCACCGGCGTGGACCTCGAAGCTGACGTCGCGCAGCACCGGGGCCGCCCGGTCGTAGCCGAAGCGGACCCCTCGCATGGCCAGCGTGCGCACCTCGGGCAGCGGCGCGTCGCCGTTGCGACGTCGGTTGGCCTCGTAGTGGTCCACCGCGGCGCGCAGGCGGTCGAGGAACGGGGCGATCTCGGCCAGCTTGCCGATCGTCTCCTGGAGGATGTTGCCGTAGGCCAGGGACCGCACCAGCAGCAGCACCACCGCGGCGAGCGATGCCAGCCCGGCCGTGCTGAACCGGGCCACCACGCCCAACGCCAGCAGCAGCGTCACCAACGCCACCGTCTGGTACAGCACCGGGCCCAACCGGGACAGGAACCGGGTCCGCCACAGGGGCCGGCGCACCGACTCCACCAGGTCGTAGAACTGGGTGCGGTAGCCGTCGGAGGCGCCGAACACCTGGGTCTCCTCGGCGAGGCGCACCACCTCCTGCAGCCCGGTGGTGAACGCCGTGCCCTCGTTGCTCAACTCGGCGGCGTTGGCCCGGATGCGGTGCGACAACGGGCGCAGACCGGCCAGCAGCAGGCCCGACACCACCACCAACGCCGCCGCGGTGGCCGGGCTCAGCAGCACGGCAGCACCCAGCAACGAACAGAGCATGAACAGAGCGGTCAACAGCTGGCCGAGGGTGATCACGGCCACGGAGACCTGGCCCACGTGGCCGATCATCAGCGATTGCAGCTGACCGTCCCGCTCGGCGGCCTGCACCGACCAGCTCGCATCGGAGAACGCATCGAAGAGCCGCCGCCGCAGGCCGGCCATGGCGTCGGCGCTCATGCGGGCGGGCAGGTAGGCGGTGAGCGCCTGCAGCGCGCCGCGCAGCAACGCCAGGCCGAGGGCGCTCAGCAGCAACAGCTCGAGCGATGCGTCGACCGTGAACGGTCCGATGTCCACCGCCGCATCGCCGGGGCCGGCCGACAGCGAGCTGGCGATGACCGCCACCAGGGCGAGCACGGTGGCCTCGACCGCGCCCGCGGCCAGCGAGGCCGCGCCCAGCACGACCAGCCGCCAGCCGGATACCCCGAGGTACGGACGAGCGCGACGCCAGGAGCGACGAACCCTCCCGGCGGTGACCAGCGGTCCCGCCCACCGCCGCCGCGGTGCGTCCGCGGCCGCATCGAACCGGGCGGTGCCCTCCGTGCCGGCCGTCACCGATCCCCCGCGGTGGCGGCCGCACCCCGACCGGCAGGGCGCGCCAGCAGATCCTGGAACAGCCGCTCGTAGCGGGCGCCGGGCGACCCGTCCGCCTGGAGCGACCGGACGCGCTCCTGCGCGGCGGCCGCGATCGCCCGCCGCTCGAGCGGGCGGCGGAGCAGGCCCTCGATGGCGGCGGCCAGCGCGGCGGCGTCGCCGGGGGCCACGACCACCGCCGCCCCGTCGCCCACCACCTCGTTGAGCCCGTCGAGGTCGCTCACCACCGGCGCCAACCCCGCGGCCATCGCCTCCAGCAGCGACAGCGGCATGCCCTCACGGCGCGACGGCAGGACGAAGACGCAGGCCCGGTGGAGCCGGCGGCGCAGCTGCTCGTGGTCGAGCCGCCCGGTGAACGCGACGCTGCCCCCCACCCCGAGACGGGCGGCCTGCGCTCGCAGGGCGGCCGCCTCCGAACCGTCGCCCACCACCACCAACCGAGCGGCCGGCACGGCCGCCACCACCACCGCCCAGGCGTCGAGCAGGACATCGAAGCCCTTCACCGGTTCCAACCGCCCGACCGCCACCACGGTGGGCGCGCTCGGCGCGATCGGCCCGCCGCACCCGTCGTCGGCGGGAGGCCGCCACCATGACACGTCGACCGTGTTGGCGATGCGATGGATCACGGCCGACGGCAGCCCGGTGCGCCGGGTCATCGCCTCGGCCAGCTCGGCCGACACCGCGGTGAGCGCATCGGCCCGGCGCAGGGCGGCGGGCAGCAGCCATTGCTTCGGCCCGACCGGCTGCAGGATGTCGCTGCCGTGGGCGCTGAGCACCAGGCGGTAGCGCAGCAGCGGGCGCAGCGCCGTGAAGTGCAACACCTCCGGCGGGTACAGGAAGTGCACGTTCACCACGTCGGCGCGGACCCGCACCACCGCCGCCGCCAGCCGCAGGGCCGATGCCACCGCACGGGCCGTGCTGCGGGGCTCCGGCAGCACACGGCGGTGCACCGCGGGCACGGCCAACGGCAGCACCAGCCGGCCGCGCCCGTCGCTCGCCACACCGTCGGCGCGGGCCTCGGTCACGGTGTGCCCGCGCTGTCGCAGCTCCCCGGCGAGCCGCCCGAACGCCATCTGCACGCCGCCCGCCTCCCCGCTCGATGTGGACGTGTACAACAGGACCCGCAACGGTCGTTCCCCGGCCGGGGAGGTGTGCCGGCCGCCACGCGACCGCACGCGCGGGAAGGCCGCCGGGGTGGACAAGCGCAGCGCCATGCCCCAGGCGCGGCGGCTCACGGGCCGCGCCCGTACGGCCCGCCATGCCAGGCGGCGGGCGGCGTGGCGGTCACCTGACGGCCGGCGCAGCACGCGGCGTGCGCTCTCGAGCAGGAACCGGTCGGCCACGCCCTCGGCCCGCAGGGCGATGCGGTGCTTGCGGTAGAAGCGCTCGCGGGCGACGGCATCGGCATCCCCGCAGCGGGAGCGACGACCGGGCGCGTCGCCGTTGTGATAGCGCACGACCGGGTCGCCGACGTGGTCGAAGTCGTGCAGGCGGGCGGCGCGCAGCCAGTAGTCGTAGTCCTCGATCGCCTCGAACCGCTCGTCGAAGAACCCGACGGCGGCCACCACCGAGCGCCGCATGAGCACGTTGGAGCCGCCGCCGTGCACGACGTTGCGCTCGAGCAGCGGCCGGAACAGGTCACCGCGGTGCTGCGCCCGATCGACCCCTACGGTGCCGTCACCGCGGTCGTCGAGCACGCCGCCGTAGACCAGGCCCACCCCCGCCGGCGCACCGTCGAGCACGGCGAGCTGGCGGGCGAGCTTGTCGGGCAGCCACACGTCGTCGGAGTCGAGGAAGGCGATGGCCTGCCCGCGCGCGGCGCGCAGGCCACGGTTGCGGGCCGCCGCCGCGCCTTCGTTGCCCGGCTGTCGCAGCACCCGCACCCGGTGGTCGATGCCGGCCAGACGGGCCGCGGTGTCGTCGGTGGAGCCGTCGTCGACGACGAGCACCTCGACGTCGGGCACCGCCTGGTCCAAGGCGCTGCGCACCGCCCGGGTGACCGTCGCCGCCCGGTTGTAGGTGGGGATGATCACGCTGACCCGCGGCTGCGACGCCGCCGGCGGCCCGGACGCTCGAACCGGGGGCGAAGGGCGCGGGACCGGCGGCAGGCCGCGGCGGCGGTGCACGCGGCGCAGCCGGCCGTGCCGGGCGGCGTGGCGACGGGCCAGGCGGGCGATGTCGGGAGAGACGGCCTCGGCGTCGCGGGCGATGCGCGTGAACGCGGCGTGCAACGGCGGCGCCCAGCGATCGCCGTCGTCGCGCCCATCCAGCCGGACCGCGATCTTGGCCACCACCCTGATCCGGTCGAGCAACCGGTCGGGCTCGTAGCGAGCGGAGCTCAGCGTGCGCCGGCCGGCCGGCGCCCGCCGGTAGTAGCTGCGGCCGGTGGTGGCCTCGGTCAACGCCACCCCCTCGACGAGGGCTCGCATCATGAGATCGCCGTCGTTGTTCTGGTGGCACTGCTCGTCCCACCGGCCGGCCCGCTCGAACGCCGTCGCAGCCCACAGCACGGCGCACGGCGGGTGGTACCAGCCCCGCAGCCAGGCCGACAGCGGGTCCTCACCGGGCTGGCGATCGGGACAGGACCGGGGCGCCACCCGCCACGCGCCCCGGTGCAGCTCGAGCCTCGACCACGGTCCCACCGCCACCGCCGCCTCGTCGTGGGACCCGCCCAGCGCAGCACCCATCGACGACAGCGCCTGCCGTCCGAGCACGTCGTCGGCGTCGAGGAACAGCAGCGCATCCCCGGATGCCTGCGCCGCACCCAGGTTGCGGGCAGCGGGCGCGCCGCACCGGCCGCCGGCGAGCACCGTGACCTGCGGCCGGCTCCGGGCGAACTCGGCGGCGATGGCCGCACTGTCGTCGGTGGAGCCGTCGTCCACCACGATCAGCTCGAGGGGCGGCTCGCTCTGCTCCCACGCCGAGCGCAGCGCGGTGTGGAGGTAGGGCGCCGCGTTGTGGCACGCGACGATCACCGAGATGGCGAGCGGCGCCGTCATGCCACACCGTCCCGGTAGGCCAGCAGCCAGGCATCGGCTTCCGCCCGCCAGTCGGCGGGAACACCGGCCGCTCGCAGGGCGGCGTCGCGTCGAGCCACCGCGTCGGGCGCCACCAGCACGACGCCCGCCCGCACCAGCGTCCGCGGCCGGCGGTGGCGCAACGCCAGGCGCGCCGACATCGCCGCCGACGATCGGCGGTGCCGCGGTCCGGTCGATTTGGTGAGCAGGTAGCGATCCCACTGATCGCGTGCGGCGGCGTCCGGTGGCCAGGTGCCGTTGCGCTCGAGGATCCGGCGGATGGAGCGGCGCACGCCGTCGAGGTCGGCCGACTTGTTGCCCTCCCACACCCGGTAGGCGACCAGCGGCCGGTCGACCAGCGCACCGGCACCGGTGCGGGCGACGCGGATCCACTGGTCCCAGTCCTCGGCGTTGGTGAGCGATTCATCGAACGGCCCCGCCGCCCGCAGGCAGTCGGCCGCCACCAGCATCCCCGAGCCACCCGCCGGCACCGCGTTGAACGAGGCCAGGCGCTGCAGCCCGCCGGCGTCGGGGCGCTCGTGGCCGATGACGCGCAACCCGGCGTCGACGCGCACCGCCCCGCAGCACGCCCACGTCGCCCCCGCCTGCTCGATGGCGCAGAGCTGGCGGCGGAGCTTGTCCGGTGCCCACAGATCGTCGTCGTCGCAGAAGGCCACCCACGCACCGCGGCTGCGCCGGATCCCCTGGTTGCGGCTGTGGCCCGCCCCGCGGCCGGTGATGTGGGCGACCGCGACCCGCTCGCCGTGTTCGGCGGCGGTGTCGTCGACCGCCCGACGGTCATCGCCGTCGTGCACGACGACCACGTCCACCTGCACCCCCTGCTGGCTCACGATGCTGCGCAGCGCCGGCCCCAGCGTGGCGATCCGGCCCCTGGTCGGCACCACCACCGTGATCAACTCCTGCGAGCGGGTCCGGCGCCCCCCACTCCCGGCCACGACCCGGTCCCCGACCGCGTCCCGTTTCCCGACCGCGACCCGTTCCCTGACCGCCCCAACCCCGGCCGACACCATGCCTCCCGGTATGGTCGATGGTTCGGGGTCGGTGGGATCGCCCGGCCTGAGCAGGTCGTCGAAGAGGGCGGTGTAGAGCGGCTGCTGGTGCTCCCAGGCCAGCTCGGTCCGCACCCGGTGCCGCCCGATGCGCCCCATCCGGGCTCGTCGCGCCGGGTCGCGCAGCAGCGCGTCGACGGCGTCGGCCAGCGCGGCCGGGCTGTCCTCGGCGGCGTAGGTGCCGGCGGCACCGGCCGACGCCCGCGTCTCGTGCAGGTCGAAGGCCACCACCGGCACGCCGCAGGCGAGGTACTCGAGCACCTTCATCGTCGTCGTCTGCTCGGTGCCCACCCGCCGGGGATCGGGCGACAGCCCCACGTCGGCCGTGGCCAGGTACTGGGCGATCGTGTCCCGGTCAACCCAGCCACGGAACTCGACCACGTCCTCGACGCGCAGCTCGGCCGCCAGGCGCTCGGCGGCGGCGCGGCCCTCCCCGTCGCCCAGGAAGGTCACCTGGCAGTCCCGTCGCCCGTGACGGTGGACGAGCTCGGCCACGGTGGCGAGGGCCACGTCGATGCCGTCGTGCACGCCCATCACGCCGTGCCAGCAGATCAGGTGGCGGCGCCCCCGGCGCAGATCGGGATGGGCGGGCCCGGGCAGGGTCTGCGCCAGCTCCGGGCCGTTGCGGACCACCCGCACCCGGGCCGCATCGCAGCCGGCGTGACGTACGGCGCGCCGGGCCAGCGACCCGTTGGTGGTGATCACCCGCGCCGCCGTGGCGCACGATGCCCGCTCCAATCGGTGCAGCACCCGCAGCAGTGGCCCGCCGCGGCTCCCGTATCGGGCGGCGAACAGCTCGGGCGCCGGATCGTGCTGGTCGTAGACGAACGGGATCCGTACCGCGCGGAATGGCAGGGCCACCAGGAAGTACAGATCGGGCGGGTTGCACGCCTGGATCGCATCGAAGCCTTCGGCCAGGTACGCGCGCAGGGTGTGCGCGGCCGAGGCGGCGAGCGCCACCCCGTACTCGAGCGCGAAGTGGCGGTAGCCACCGCCTTCCTTCGGCGCCCGCCAGGTGCGCAGGACCACCGGTTCCAGCTCCGCCGGCAGCGGGGCGTTCGAGCGCGGGCAGACGACGGTGACGCCGTAGCCGGCGGCCAGCAGGGCGCGGCACTGCCGCTGGACGCGGCGATCACGCGCCAGCGGCAGGTTCTCCAGCAGGATGAGCACCCGCGGCGGGCGGGGCCCGCTGCTGGCCGCCCACCGGCGGCGACGTCGGGGCCCGGGGCGCGCCAAGCGTTCGAGCATGGCCACCTGCGTGCCCGGAACGGACCGATCCCAGACACGTGGCCGCCGTGACCCCCGCCACCCTTGCGAGGGCGGGTATCGGGCGGTGGCCCACGGGGTAGCCGATGCCAGCGCTGCTGACGGGGCCGGTCGACGCGCTCGCAACCGCCCCGACCATGGACGGGCAGCAGAGAGCTGTGGGGTGGACGTGAAGGTTGCTGTCGTCGGGTATGGCTACTGGGGCTCGAAGCACGTCCGCGTGCTGTCCTCGCTCCCGGAGGTCGAGGTGCACGTGGTCGATCCCGATGCCGTCCGGCGTCAGCACTCGGCGCAGGCGTTCCCCGGTGTCGAGGTGCACCGAACGCTCGAAGACGTGGTCGACGGGCTCGACGGCGCCGTGGTGGCCACGCCGGCCCGTTCCCACGCCGCCCTCGCCGGCCGGCTGCTCGAGCTCGGGGTCGCCACCCTGGTGGAGAAGCCGCTGGGCGTCTCCAGCGACGAGTGCCGGGCGCTGATCGCCGCGGCCGAGCGCGCCGGCACCAAGCTCATGGTCGGCCATACCTTCGAGTACAACGCGGGGGTGGCGAAGGTCCGCGAGCTGATCGACGGCGGGGACCTCGGTGACGTCCTCTACGTGGAGACGGCCCGGCTCAACCTCGGGCTGTACCAGCAGGACGTGAGCGTGCTGTGGGACCTCGGCCCGCACGACATCTCGATCCTCAACTTCCTGCTGCGCGCCCGACCCACTGCGGTCAACGCCACCGCCCGCGCCCACCGGGGGCGCGGCCAGGCCGACGTGGCCACGCTCGAGCTGCACTACGGCACGATCGGTGTGACCGCCTACAGCCGGCTGAGCTGGCTGAGCCCGGAGAAGGTGCGACGGGTCACCGTGGTCGGCAGCCGGAAGATGTGCGTCAACAACGACACCTCCAACGAACGGGTGCGGGTGTACGACGCCGGCGTGGACGAACCCGACGCGGAGGACCGCTTCCAGGATCCACCGTTCCAATACCGCTATGGCGACATCCTGTCGCCCCACGTGGCCTTCGAGGAGCCGTTGCTCGTCGAGGACCGGCACTTCATCGAGTGCATCGCGCACGACAAGACACCTGACACCGACGGCGCCTCCGGGCTGGCCGTGGTCGAGACGCTCGAGGCCGCCGAGCGCTCGATCCGGGAGGGTCGCACCATGGCGGTGGGCCACACCGGGGCGGTGCGACGTTGACGCAACCCACCGCCCGGGCCGTGGCCTTCAACGACCTACGGGCCGCCCATGCCGAGGTGCGCGCCGAGCTCGACGCCTGCTGGGCCGACGCCCTCGAGCACGCGTCGTTCATCGGCGGCGCCGCCGTCGAGCAGTTCGAACGTTCCTTCGCCGATGCCTGCGGGATCGACAACGCCGTCGGCGTCGGCAACGGCACCGACGCCCTGCAGCTCGTGCTCGAGGCCCTGGGCATCGGCCGCGGCAGCGAGGTCATCGTGCCCGCCAACACGTTCATCGCCACCGCCGAGGCCGTGGCCCGCACGGGCGCGCAGCCGGTCTTCGTGGACGTCTCCCCCGACTCGTTGCTCATCTCGCCGGACGCGGTGCGCGCCGCGCTCTCGGCCCGAACGGCGGCGGTGATCGCCGTGCACCTCTACGGCCAGCTGGCCGACATGGCGGCCCTGCAGCGCCTCTGCCGCCACGCCGGCGTCGCCCTGATCGAGGACGCCGCCCAGGCGCACGGCGCACGGCGCGACGGGCTCGGACCGGGCGCGCGGTCGGCGGCGGCCACGTTCAGCTTCTACCCGGGCAAGAACCTCGGGGCGCTCGGCGACGGCGGCGCCGTCCTCACCGGCGACCGCGGCCTGGCCGACGCCGTGCGCATGCTGGCCAACCACGGCCGCGGCGGCCACGACGGCGATCACGCGGTGATCGGCACCAACAGCCGGCTCGATGCGCTGCAGGCCGCGGTGCTGTCGGTGAAGCTGCGGCGGCTCGACACCTGGAACGAGCGACGCCGGCAGGTCCACGCCTGGTACCGGGAGCTCCTCCCCGCCGGGGCTCGCGCCACGGCGATCGAGGCGGGCAACGTGGCGGTGCACCACCTCGAGGTTGCGCGGGTCCCCCGACGTGACGAGGTGCGCGGCCGCATGCTCGCCGCCGGGATCGCCACCGGCGTGCACTACCCGGTGCCCTGCCACCGCACCGGTGCGTTCCGCCGGCCCGGCGCGGACGGTGCGTCCTGTCCGGTGGCGGAGGACGCTGCGGCTCGCGTGCTCTCGCTGCCCATGCACCCGTTCCTCACCCGCGACGACGTGGCCCTGACGTGCGACGCGCTGGCCGCGGCCCTCGAACCGGCGGTCCGGCCATGAGCGCACCGACCGGGTTCGCCGCACCGACCCGAACCATCGCCCGGGCGGCGTCGGCCGATCGCGCCAGGACCGGCGGGCCCGGCCCGCCGTCACCGGCGGCCGCGGCCTCCGATCGGCTGATCCGGCTGATCGACGTGACCGTGGCGTCGGTCCTGCTCGCCGTGCTCGCCCCCCTGCTGGCCATCACCTGGCTGGCGGTCCGCCTGGACTCCACCGGACCGGCGATCTTCCGTCAGCAGCGGTTGGGCCGTCACGGCGCCCCCTTCACGCTCTACAAGTTCCGGACCATGGCGGTCCACACCGACGACGGCCCCCACCGGCACTACGTGACGGCCTTGCTGGCGTCATCGGCCGGCTCCGGTGACGTCGCGGGCGAGGGTGGGGCGTTCAAGTTGGCCGGCGACCCGCGCATCACCCGCCTCGGGCGGCTGCTGCGCCGCAGCAGCATCGATGAGCTCCCGCAGCTCGTCAACGTGGTGCGAGGTGACATGTCGCTCGTGGGGCCGCGTCCGGCGCTGGCCTACGAGGCGGCGCACTACAGCCGGCGCGACACCCACCGTTTCGCCGTGCTGCCCGGCATCACCGGGCTGTGGCAGGTGAGCGGCCGCAACCTGCTGAGCATGCGGGACATGCTGGAGCTCGACGTCCGCTTCGTGGAGCACCGTTCCCTGCGGCTGTACCTCTCGATCCTGGCCCGCACGCCCCGTGAGGTGCTGCGGCCCTCGGGGGCACGATGAACCGCCGCCCCCGGTGGAGGTCACGACCGTGGCGGGTGCGGCCGGGCCGGGACGCCGCTGACCACCATGCCATCCGGTACGTCGGCGGTGACCACGGCCCCGGCGGCCACCAGCGCACCGGCCCCGATGACCACACCGGGCAGGATGGTGGCACCGGAACCGATGCTGGCGCCACGGCGGACCTCGGTGGGCACCAGCTCCCAGTCCTGCGGGTGCTGCAGGCTCCCATCGGCGTTGGTCGCCCGGGGGTACCGGTCGTTGGTGAACATCACGCCATGGCCGACGAAGACCTCGTCGGCGATGGTGACCCCTTCGCAGATGAACGTATGGCTCTGGATCTTGCAGCGGCGACCGATGGAGACGCCGCGCTGGATCTCGACGAAGGGGCCGACGCTGCTGTGCGCGCCGATGCGGCACCCGTAGAGGTTGACGAAGTCACCGATGCGGACCCCCTCGCCACACTCGACATCGGGCGCGATCGACTGACTGCGGGGTTCGACCATCCGTCGATGATGGCACGGCGGCCGGCCCTACCGAGAGGACATGCTGATCGGTATGGTCCGGGCGACGAACGTGTGCGCGCGGCGGCGCGACCCGGTGCGGCGTCGATGGGATGGGTGGCGGCGCTGGCCATCGTGGCGCTGGTGGCCTCGCTGGCGATGCTCGGCGCCACCCGGCGCAACGGGCACGAGCGGGCCGACGCCGGTCCGGCCCGGTCGGCCGGCGTGCCGCAGCCCGGTGGCGCGCCGACCACGGCAGCCGCCACCCCCGCGCCGGCCGCGTCGGCGGGCGCCGCCGCAGCGGTGCTCCGCTGGGCGCCGCCGCCGGGGTGGCGGGACCACGAGCTGCGCGCCGTGGACACCGGCGGCGGCCGGGTCCGTCTCGATGACCGGAAGGACTACCGGCTGATCGCCTCCGGTCCCATCACCGGTTCGGTGGAGATCGTCGGCGGGCGCAACGTGGTGTGGATCGGCGGGCACGTGCGCCTCGACGCCCCGCCCGCCGCGCCGGAGCCGCAGGCCCGCCGGATCGGGCTGACCATCCGCGATGGCGCCGACGCCCGCACCGGCCGCACGGTGCACCTCGAAGGGCTCCTGCTCGACGGCACCGGGCTCAGTGAAGGGATCGACATCGACGCGCCGAGCGCGGTGGTGCAGCTCCAGAACATCCGGGTGGAAGCGGTCCGCTTCGCCGGCGCCGACGACCGTGACGGCACCGGGCCCTACGCCGGGATGGGCCGCAACCACCCCGACATCGTGCAGACCTACGGCGGTCACCGTGAGCTGCGCATCGACGGGCTGAGCGGCCGCTCGGCCTACCAGGGTCTGTTCCTCAAGATCGACCACCCCGACTCGCCCGCCGGCGCGGTGCACCTGCGCCGGATCGACCTGGCGGCCATCGCCATCGACGGTACCGACGGGCACCGCTACGCCGGGAACCGCATGTTCTTCTGGGATGCGAGCACCATCGGGGATCTGCACCTCGAGGAGGGCACCGTCTGGGTGCGCCACCACCCCGCCGCCGGCAAGGTGGCGGCCCGATCCAACCCGAGGCGCAGCTCGGCCGGCTGGTGGCACGGCGCCTACCGGGTGGACGGCGGCGTCCGCGGCGATGCCGCCCCCGGGTCGGCAACGGGCACCGATGCCGTCGAGCGCCTGTCGCCCGGTGCGCCGGTGCAGCCGCCGAGGCTCGGCCTCGATGCGCTGGGGGCCTATGCCTGGTGGCCCCTGCCCCCCGATGGTTCCCATGCCGCCATGCTGAACGGTACGGGAACGGGGTCGGGGCGCATACGCCTCGGTACGCCGCCGGACGGGCCGTACGTGCGGGCGCAAGACGTGGGCGAACACTACCGCTCGCCGGGCTACCGTGGCGGCGCCCGGTGAGCCGGCTGCTGTTCGTGACCCGCCGTCCGCCGTGGCCGCTGACCAACGGCGCCCGCATCCGCAGCCACCGCCTGCTCGAGGGCCTCTCCCAACGCTTCGACACCGTGCTGCTGACCATGACCCACCCCGAGGGCAGCCCCGACGGCGCCACCGACCTCGAGGCGCTGGGCCATGCGCTGCCCCGGGTGGAGGTCCGCACGGTGCCGGGGCCGGCGCCCCGGAGCAAACGCCTCGACCAGCTGGCCAGCGTCCGCGGGCCGCGGTCGTGGCACTTCGGCCGCTACGCCACCCCCGACTTCGCCTGGGCCGTCGCCTCCCTGGCCGAGGAGCGGGGCGTCGAGCTGGTCCACGGCGACGATCTCGGCGCTGCCCTCGTGCTGCCCTGCGGCCGTCCCGTGGTGACGGTCTACGGCTCCCACAACATCGAGCACCACCTGGTGCGCAGCGACGGTCGGGCCTCACCGGCCGCCGGGGCGCGGGCCTTCGCCGCGCTCGAGTGGCGGAAGCTGCGGGCTGAGGAGCGCCGCGTCTGGGCCGCCGCCGACCTCAGCTTGGCCGTTTCGGCGCGGGACGCCGATGCCATGCGGGCCGGATCGGTGCGGGCCGTGGCCCTGTGCCCCAACGGCACCGACGCGGTCGAACCCACACCCCGTCGTCGGCGCCCGGCCGGTGCGCCGCTCCGGCTGCTGTTCGTCGGCTCCGCCGCCTACGCGCCGTACGAACGCGGCCTGGCCTGGTTCGGGGATCGGGTGCTGCCGCTGGTGCGACGGCACCGCCCGGTGGTCCTCGACGTGATCGGCCAGCCGCCCCGCCGCCCCGCCGGCGATCCCGAGGTGCGCCACCGCGGCTACGTCGACGACGTCACCCGGTGGTACCGCCGGGCCGACGTGGTGATCGTCCCGGTGTTCGAGGGCTCCGGGACCAGGCTCAAGGTGGTGGAGGCCGCCGCCCACGCCCGACCGATCGTCTCCACCCGACTCGGCGCGGAGGGTCTCCCGCTGCAGGCCGGCCGGCACTACCTCGAGGCGGACACCCCGGCCGATTTCGCCGCCGCCATCGACCGCATCGCCGACGGCTCCGAAGATCGGGCCGACCGCACCGGCGGCGACGAGCTCATCGAAGCCATGGTGCGCGGCGCCCGCCGGGCGGTGGCGCCGTTGCTGTGGCCGGCGATCACCGCCGAGCTGACCGAGCGGTACACCGGGCTGCTGCACGAGCGAGCCGGGCAGGCCCGGTGACGCGGTGCGGGCCGGACCCCGTGGTGGCCCCGAACGACACCGTGTCGGTGGTGGTGGCCAACCACGACCACGGCCGCTTCGTCGTCGAGGCGGTGACCTCGGCGCTCGAGCAGACGCACCCACCGCAGGAGGTGATCGTGGTCGACGACGCGTCCGCCGACGACTCGGTACGCCGGTTGCGGCGCCGCTTCGGTCGATCGATCACGCTCGTGCCGCTGCCCACCAACGTCGGGCAGGTCCGCGCCGTGCAGGTCGGGGTGGCGGCCGCCAGCGGGTCGATCGTGTGCTTCCTCGACGCCGACGATCGCTGGCACCCGGGCAAGATCGAACGGGTCCTCGATGCGTTCGTGCGGCGACCGGCGATCACCCAGCTGTCCCACGGGCTGCGCAGCATCGACGCCGAGGGTCGGCCGCGGCAGACCCGGCCGCAGCGCCATGGCGGCCGCGCCCGGCGGCGGCTCCCGCTCAACGAGGGCGACGTGCGGTCGGTGCTGTTCCGGTGGAACCAGTACGGCTGCGCGGTGACCTCGGGCCTGTCGTACCCGCGGTGGGTCCTCGACGCCGCGCTGCCCGCACCGGAGCGCTTCGCCACCAGGGGTTGCTACGTCGACGCCTGGTCCACGGTGGCCGCCGCCTTCCTGGGCCCGGTCGGTGCGCTGCACGAGGACCTGATGGACTACCGCGTCCATGGCGCCAACGCCGTCGGCGGTTCGACCGACTTCGAGCGGGCGGTGGCCCATTGGCGCCTCACCGGCGAGATGATCGATCACTGGGCCCGACGCTGCGGCGACCACCGGCGAGCCGACCCGGAGCGGCGGGACAACCGGCTCCTCGTCGCCCGGTACCTCGCCGGCGAGCCCATACCGCTGGGTCCGCGCCTTCGCGCCCTGGCGGAGACGCCCTTCGAGCTGCGGGCGATGTCGGCCCAGCCGCTCGACGGCGCGGTGCGGACGATCGAGCGCGCGGTGATGGTGGCATCACGGCGCCGCGGCGCGGAGCTCAGGAGGGTCGGGCTGTCCCGCTGGTTGCGCGGCGCGCGCTAGTGCGTCGGCCGGGGCCGGTGCGACCGGAGCCGGGCCATCGCCGCCAGCCGCCGCCGTTGCTCGGCCCGCACGAAGCGCACGTAGCCGTCGTCGACCGACCGCGGGCGGCGCCGCATGGCCAGCTCGAGGTAACCGAACGCGCGCCAGGCGGCGGCGAGCGGTGCCGGGGGGCGGGTGACGTGACGCAACACCTTCACCGCTTCGAACAGCGGCCAGGTCCCCAGGTCGTAATCCTGCCGCCCGAGGTTGCGGTCGGCGCGCAGCGCCGAGCCGTGCCCGCCGGTACCCATGCGCCGGCGGTGCTGGTAGGGCAGATCGGCCAGCGCCGCACTGCGCCAACCGAGCATCCGGGCCCGCACCACCGACTCCACGTCGTCGCCGCCATACCGGAGCGGCTGGTAGCCGCCGATCCCCGCCCACACCGACCGGCGGAACACCTGCGCGGGGCCGGGGACGTGGGCGCCGGCGGCGCGACCGGTGCTGCCGCCGTCCTCCCGGTAGACCCCGCCGGTCACGCCCAACGCAGGCGAGGCCTCGAGCGCGGCCTGCACCCGCTCGAAGTAGTCGGTCGGCAGGACCACATCGGCGTCGACCACGGCGACGTGGTCGGCGTCGACGCCGGCGGCGAGCTCGGCGCCGGCCATCACCGCCCTGGCCTTCTCGCCGATGCGGCGCCCGGCGGGCCGCTCGCGTCGCAGCACGCGCAGGAAGGGCACCTCCTGGGCGAGCCGCTCGAGCACGGCGGGCGTGGTGTCGGTCGACGCATCATCGATCACCACCCAGCACACCGGCGGCCGCGTCTGGCTGCGCATCGAGCGGGCCAGTTCGGGCAGCGCCCAACCGTCGTTGTGACACGGGGTCAGCGCGATCACCCCGCCACCTGCGGACTGGCCGCTCGCCACGCCGTCGCTCATCGTCGTGACCAGCCGGGGCGGCGCTGCTCGTTCCGGTGGGTCGCGGCCGCGGTCAGCATCCCGACCACGGCGATCACCAGCGCGGGCCGGGAGAACGTGGCCTCCAACGTGCCGGTGAGGACCACCAACAACAGCGTGAGCATGGCCTCCCCGTGGCCGTGCAACCCTCTGACCAACGCCGCCAGACCCGCCACCAGCAAGGCGGCGGCCACCAGCCCGCCATCGACGAGCACGCCGAGCAGCAGGTTGTGGGCGGTGTAGGCGCTGAAGCGGAGCTCGTCGCGGTAGAGCGCCTCCTGCAGCACCACCTCGTTGGCCCCCCAGCCGTGGCCGAGGAGCGGCCGCTCGGCCCACGCCCGCTCGGCCGCACCCCAGATCGGTGTCCGTCCCGCCAGATCGAGCACGTGGTCCTCGCTCTCGCCCGGACGGCCGATGAGGCCGATCACCGCGTCCGGCCGGGAGGCGGCGGCCAGCACCGCCACGGCCAACACCGCCGCCGCCGCCAGCCCCGACGCGGACCGGCGCCGCAACAGCAGCACCGCCGCCAGCACCCCCAGCGACACGGCGATCAAGCGGGTGCCGGAGGTGGCCAGCGCCAGCACGGCCACGGCGGCCACCATGGCGTGGGCCGCGCGGGGCGCCCCGCCGCGCTGGCGAGCGGCCAGCACGGCGAAGAGCACGCCGAAGGCGGCGATGCGGCCGAGATCGGTGGCCGAGAAGCTCAGACCCGCCAGTCGGTGCCGGCCGCTGAAGCTGCCGATCGGATCGCGCAACAGCGGTCCGGCGACGGCATCTCGTACCAGGCCGGCCAGCAGGAACGCCCCGACCGCGGCGCTGGCCAGGCGCACCACCGCCGGCCAGCCGAGCCGGGTGGTGAGCACCGCGGCACCGCCGAACGCACCGATGGACACGCCGGCGACCACCGCGGTGCGGGCCGGGTGGACCGACCAGAGCGACGAGGCCAGGGCCAGGGCCGCCAGCGTCGCGAAGCAGCACGACGCACCGGGCGTCGTCGGCACCGGCGGACGGGAGCGGGGCTGGGTGCGCAGCCACAACACCGGCGCCCAGCAGGCGGCGAGGGCGAGCCAACCCACCGACGCCAGCGGCAGCCGGGCCGGCAGCCCGGTGGCGCCCAGATCCACGTTGAGCAGGAACAGCCCGGCGCCGCCACCGGCCACGGCCACCAGCGGGGCGCCCACACCGCGACCGACAACACCGCGACCGGCGGTGTCCGGCCCCGGGCGGTGTGCGGCCGCCACGAGCGACACCTGGGCCGGCCTCATCGGGCGTCGTCCAACAGCACCACCGCTTCCAGCGGCAGGCCCTCGAGCTCGCAGGCCCGGATGGCACGGCGCACCGCCGGCAGCCGGCTGCGCCCCGATGCCAGTACCAGCACGGCGGCGCACATCGACACGATGGTGGGGTCCGCCTCGCCGTCGGCCGGCGGTGGCTCCGACGGCGCGGCCTGCGCATCGTTCGGTGACGTCACGGCGGGCGGCGCGCCCTCGGGCCCGGCGATGACGATGCGGGGGTGGGCGACGCCGTCGGGGGCGGTGGCCGCGGACCGCGTCCCCGGCGACCGTTCCGCGTCGGTGGCCGGCTCCGGCGTCGTTGCGAGCCGAGTCGATGACCCGGGTACCCGTCCGGCGGCGACGGTCGGTTCGGCTGCGGCGGCGACGGCCGGCCGCCGGGCGAGGGCCCGGGACAGGTGCACGGCGAGCGGGGTGGCGTCGACGCCCCCGACCGGGACCAGGAGCCAGCCGCAGCCCGGCACGTCGCGCCGCGCCAGGCGCCGCCCGATCGCCGAGCCGGGCAGATCGGCCAGCGATGCGCCCCCTCGGTGCCGGCCGAGCCTGGTCACCGGTGCGTCGCTCACCCAGCGGAGATCGCTCGGCCGACGCACCACCCCGAACGTCTGATCCCACAGCACCGAGGCCGCCAGGCCGATCAGACCCAGCACCGCCGCGGCGGCCACGGCCAACGTGGTGGCGTCGCGCAGTGGGCCGCCGTCCAGGACGGCCGGGCGTACCAGCTCGGCCGTCGATCGGACGCCATCGACCGCGCGCTGCGCAGCGTCGAGCTCCTGCTGGAGCTGACCACGGGTCGCTCCGGCCTGGCGCTGGGCGGCGAGGAGCCGGTCCCGCCGGGTGGTCAGCAGCGCATCGTCGACCGGGGACGGCCCCGCGGCCAGCGCGGCGGCGATGGCAGCCAGCTCCTGCTCCTCGGCGGCGATGCGTTCATCGAGCGCGGCCAGCGCCGCCGTCGCCTCACCGAGGCGGTCCTCCTGCTCGGCCCGGCGGTCCTGGCGCGATCGGTCGAGCACCGCCTGCGCATACCGGTCGGCGGCGTCCACCGCGGTGCCGCCGTCGGCCGCTCGGGCGGACAGCTCGACGGTGATCTCCCCGGAGGTCGGTCGGGCCCGCAGTTCGACCTGCCCCGCCTCGGTCGTCCCGTCGCTCGCCGCGGCGACGGCGCTGCGGACCTGTTGCTGCAACGCCGGGTCCCGCGCCCAGCCCAGCAACGTCTCGCGGGCGGAGCCGTAGAAGGGCCAGTTGACGGCATCGGACACGGCGATGCGGCTCGTGGCCGACGGCCGCTGCTCCCGGTCGGTCGCCACGAGGGCCACGATCAGGGCACCGGCCCCGGCCAGCAACGCGGCGCGCAGCGCATGGCGGAGCACGGCCGCGGTCGCGGTGGTGGTACGTCTCCGCCGGGCCAGCACCGCAGACGTGTTCCACGGTGCCGGGCCCGTTATACCTGCGTCACCCGCACCGGCAGCGACCCCGTGGCCGGCGAGGGCGGGACGCTCACCAGTCGCCGCGCTCCCAGCCCCGTCGCTGCCGCGCCCGCTCGACCTCGGCGAGGTAGCGACGGGCGCCGGCGTCGTACCAGCGTCCCGAGTACCAGGCGCCGGTGCAGCCCCACAGGTCCCCGGCGGCGTAGCGGGCACCCAGCCACGGCATGGCGCCGTCGTAGCAGGCGCGCTGCCAGGCCAGGGCGTAATCGGCGTTCCACGCGGTGGACGCGGCCGAGCCGGGGAACGTGCCCTCGTGCACGGTCCCCTTCACCTGCAGGATGCCGTAGCTGGTGTAGCAGGGTGCGGGCTGCCCGATCCGCGCGCACGTGGCCGGGTTGGCGACCCGGTCGCCGAGCTGGCTCTGCTTCCAGCGGCTCTCGACGAAGGCGCGGGCCCGGGTGAGGTCCTCGTCCACCCCCCATTTGCACGAGGCCCACCGGAGGATCTCGTCGGTGGTGCCGCTGAACTGCCCGTCGACCCGCGCCGCGTTGGCGGCGTTCCAGGCCCGGCTGGCGCCGTCGACCTCGATGGCCGTCGGCGGGACGAGCGTGTGGTTGGCGGTGGCGTTGGCGGGGCGGGCCTCCACACCGGTGCGCTGCACCGCGAACCCGCAATCGGCCCCCGCCGGCAACGGCGCACCGACGGCAACGGTGCCGAAGAAGGCGTCCGCAGAGCGCACAGCGGTCGAACCGGCATCGCCGGTCGCAGCCGCCACCGCCGCACCGCCGAACACCGCAAGCGCTACGAGCAAGACGAACAGCGGCGATCGGGGGTCGCGAAGAGATGAGGGGAAGATCGATCCGTGCATGGCGGCGGACAACGTATCGGCGCGCCCCATGGGTCCCAACGCGCCAACGCACGCTGACACGCCTGCGCCCGTGCCCCGGCGGTAGTCAGCGGGTCCCGGGGAGGGCCGGCCCCGCCGGCGCCGGGGACGCCGCCGGTCACTGCAGGCGGATCCACACCTCGTCGCAGTCCTGGAAGCAGATCGCCTCGCTGACCCGCAGCAGCAGCGGTCCGGCGGCGTCGCCCACCGGGGTCAGGATGCACTCGTTGCCC
>JBFWNV010000031.1:0-22096 GCA_050250875.1 Vicinamibacterales bacterium | reverse complement strand
TGGACATCTCGGATCCGATGAACCCGAAGCGCCTCGACTACGTGGCCGACAAGGGCTTCGCCTACTGGCACTCGGCGACCTTCAACAACGACGGCACCAAGGTGGTCTTCACCGACGAGTGGGGCGGCGGCAGCCGGCCGCGCTGCCGGGCCAGCGACCCGCTCACCTGGGGCGCCGACGCCATCTACGACATCGTGGACAAGAAGCTCGTGCACCGCGGCTACTTCAAGATGCCGGCGCCGCAGACCGACACCGAGAACTGCGTCGCCCACAACGGCTCGCTCGTCCCGGTGCCGGGGCGCGACATCATGGTGCAGTCGTGGTATCAGGGCGGCATTTCGGTGTTCGACTTCACCGACTCGGCCAACCCGGTGGAGATCGCCTTCTTCGACCGCGGCCCGATCAACCCCAAGGAGCTGGTGACCGGCGGCTACTGGTCGTCCTACTGGTACAACGGCCAGATCTACGGCGCCGAGATCTCGCGCGGCATCGACATCTTCCGGCTGACGCCGAGCGAGTTCCTGAGCGAGAACGAGATCGCCGCCGCCAACCTGGTGCGCTTCGAGGAGTTCAACTCGCAGAACCAGCCGCGCTACGTCTGGCCGCCGAGCTTCGTGGTGGCCAAGGCGTATCTGGATCAGCTGGTCCGGGCCAAGGCGATCGACCCGGCGCGCGAGAAGACGCTGCGGGCGGCGCTCGACCGCGGCGACACCCGCGGCGGCCGCAGCGCCGCCAGCCTCGACGAGCTCGACAAGCTGGCCGCCGACCTCGAGCGCGACGGCGCGGCGTCCGGGGCCGCCGAGGGCAGGCGCTACAAGGCGATGGCCGAGGCGATCAGGGCGCGCACGGCGCGCCTGCGCTAGGCGCCGACGGCGACGGCACCCTCGGGCCACGCGCCGTCGAGGAACTCGCCGATCGCCGCGATGACTGCCGGCCGTTCGATCCACGGCGCGTGCGCGGCGCCCTCGAGCGTGAGGAGCCGCGCGTCGGGCAGCCGCCGCGCCCAGGCGCGGCCCCCTTCATAGGGCGCGCTGCGATCGGCGGTGCCGTGCACGACCAGCACGGGACAGGTGACTCGGACGAGCGCGGCGTCGGACGGGGCCGCGCGCCTGAGCGACGGCTCGAGGCAGGTCGTCCAGTAGCCCATGAACGCTCGTTCGTTCGGCAGGTGGCAGCGGCCCCAGTCCGCGACGGGCGCGGCCAGCGCCGGATCGGCGACATAGAGGTCCTTCAACACCGCCCAGATCGCCCGGCACCTGGCCTCGGCGTCGCCGGGCGGTGGCGTCTGCTGCAGCGCGGCGAGCCGGGCGAACACCCGGGTCGTCGTCGCGTCGGGCGGCGGCGTCGGGTGGGCCGCGGGATCGGACGGCGCCGGCGAGAGCAGGACCAGGCGCCGGACCCGCTGCGGATGCGCGATCGCATACAGGAGGGCGACGACGGCGACGTAGGAGTGCGCGACCAGATCGATCCGCTCGAGGCCGAGTTGGGTTCGGACCGCCTCCAGGTCGTCGACGTCGTTGAGGACGCCGCGGGCGAGCCGGGCAGTGTCGGCCACCGGGTCCGAGCCGCCGCGATTGCGCAGGTCGACGGCGACGGCCGGATGGCGGACCCAGACCGGTGCCAGCGCCGCGAGGAAACAGGCGCCGTTCGGGGCCAGCACCTGCACGGGGCCGGTGCCCGCCGATTCAGCGGCCAGCCTGAGGCCGTCGCTCGTGAGCAGGGGAGCCAGGGTGGGCATCGCGGTCTCCTCGCCGCGCGCCGCGCGCGTCGGCCTGCAAAGAAAAAGCCGCGGATTCGGCCGCGGCTCCTCCAACGCAAGAACAGCCCCGACGCGCCGCGTCGGGGCTGATTTCTGGCATCCTATGCGGCGGCCGGCGCCGGGGTCAAGACGGCGCACAGGCCGGCACCACCGGCGGTGAACAAGGTGGACGGAGGGCTCGCCATGCCACGCACGTTGCCGTTGCTCGTCACCCTCGGCCTCGCGTTGTCGAGTGCGCCGCAGGCGCAGGCGCCGAGTCCGGCCGCCCAGGGTCTCGAGCGGCTCAAAGCGCTGGCCGGGGAGTGGATCGACGTCGACGGCGTGTTCGGCGAGAAGGGCAAGGTCGCCGTCACCTACCGGGTCAGCGGCGGCGGCCACACCGTGGTCGAGACGTTTCCGGTCGGCACGCCCTACGAGATGGTCACCGTCTACCATCTCGACGGGGCCGACCTGGTGCTCACGCACTACTGCACGTCGAACACCCAGCCACGGATGCGCTCGCGCGGTCTCGACGGCGCGGCGCTGGCCTTCGACTACGCCGGGGGGGACAACATCGACCCGGCCCACACCAGCCACATGCACTCGGCGCGCCTCGAGTTCCTGTCAGCCGACGAGATCCGGGCCAGCTGGCAGAACTGGAAGGACGGGCGACCCGACGGTCCGCCCCATCCGTTCCGGGTCGTGCGGAAGAAGTAGGCCGGCCAGCCCGTCCCGGCCTGCACACGTTTTCGTTTGTGTCTCTGCGTCCTGGAGCCTAATATCGGCGTACGGCCGGGACTGCGGTCCGGCCCTACAGCCCCCTCATGACTTGCCCACGGTGCGGACACGCGACGGAGCCTGCCTCCGCCGTGTGCCCGTCGTGCGGCGCCGCCCTCGCGACCGGCACCATCACCGCCATCGGCGTGGCCACGCCGCTCCCCACGCCCCCGCCGGTGTCGCCATCCGCCGAGACCGTGTTCGCGCTCCCCGCCGACGCGGCCGAGCCGGGCGAGACCGGCGTGGCGACCGACCTCGGGCTGGCGGCGGCGTTCGTCGATCCCGAGGTGACGCGGCCGCCCGCCGCGGCATCGCCCACCGACGACGACGAGACGCATGCCGGCGTGTCGCCGCCGGCCGCCCTCAGTCGTCAGCGCTCCGGCGTCCGGCGCGGCGTGACGCCGGGCGGGGCCGCCGAAGTGGCTGCTGATCTCGTCGGCAAGGACCTCGGCGAGCGCTATCACATCATCAAGCTGCTCGGCGCCGGCGGCATGGGCGCCGTCTACCAGGCGTGGGACGCCGAGCTGGGCGTGGCGGTGGCGCTGAAGACCGTGCGGCCCGAGGTGGCCAACGACCCGGCCACGGCGCGGATGCTCGAGCAGCGCTTCAAGCAGGAGCTGCTGCTGGCCCGCAAGGTCACGCACAAGAACATCGTGCGGGTCCACGACATCGGCGAACTCGACGGGCTGAAGTACATCACGATGCCCTTCGTCGAGGGCGAGGATCTGGCCACCATCCTCAAGCGCGAGGGGAAGCTGCCGGTCGAACGGGTGATGACGCTCGCCCGCAGCGTCGCCTCGGGACTGGCCGCGGCGCACGAGGCCGGCGTCGTCCACCGCGACCTCAAGCCCGCCAACATCATGGTCAACGCCGACGGCGAAGGCCTGGTGATGGACTTCGGCGTCGCCCGTTCCACGACGGGCCCGCCGGCCGGCGGCGCCGCCGGCGCCTTTCCGGCCGGGGCGATGCGGGCGATGGCCGCCGCCCACACGATGGCCGGCTCGGTGGTCGGCACCGTCGAGTACATGGCGCCGGAGCAGGCCCGCGCCGAGGCCGTCGACCAGCGCGCCGACATCTACGCCTTCGGCCTCATCCTCTACGACCTGCTGCTCGGCCGCGTCCGCGGGCGCAGGACCGAGAGCGCGATCGCCGAACTGCAGCAGCGGATGCAGGCCTCGCCGCCGCCGCCGCGCACCATCGATCCGACCATTTCCGTGGCGCTCGACCGGCTGATCATCCGCTGCCTCGAGACCGACGCGGCCAAGCGCTTCGCCACGACCCAGGACCTGCTCGGCGAGCTGAACAAGCTCGACGCCCGCGGCGTGCCGCTGCCGCTGGTGCGCCGTCTCACCTGGAAGACGGGCGCCGCCGCCGCCGTGGTCGTCGCCGGCCTCGTCGGGTTGACCTGGTGGGCGGCGCAGGGCCCGCCGCCGCCGGTCGAGCACGAACCGGTGTCGATCCTCATCGCCGACCTCGACAACACGACCGGCGATCCGACGCTGAACGGCACGCTCGAGCCGATGCTCAAGCTGGCGCTCGAGGGCGCCGGCTTCATCAGCGCCTACGACCGCAATGGCATCCGCCGCAGCCTCGGCGTGACCCCGCCGGAACAACTCGACGAGACGGCCGGCCGAACCATCGCGGCGAATCAGGGTGTCGGCGTGGTGCTGTCGGGTGCGCTGCGCCGCGACGGCAACGGCTACGGCATGACGCTCAAGGCGATCGAGAGCATCACCGGCAACGTGATCGTCGAAGCGTCGGCGCGCGCCGCCGGCCGCGACCAGGTGCTGTCGGCGGCGGCGACGCTCGGCAACCGCGTGCGCACGGCGCTCGGCGACGACATGTCGGATTCGGCCCAGCGCTTCGCCACCGAGACGCTGTCGGCGACCTCGCTCGACGTCGTCCGCGAGTACGCGGTGGCGATGCAGGCGCTGTCGAACAGCAAGTTCGAAGACGCGCGCCAGAGCTTCTCCCAGGCGGTGAAGCTCGACCCGAACTTCGGTCTCGCCTATGCCGGCATGGCGATCGCCTCGGCGAACATGGGCCAGACCCAGGACGCGCAGACCTACGTGCAGGAGGCGATCCGCCACGTCGACAAGATGACCGAGCGCGAGCGCTTCCGCACGCGCGGGCTCTTCTACTACATCACCAACGACTACGAGGCCTGCGTCAAGGAGTACGGCGATCTGCTGGCGCGCTACGAAGCGGACGCCGCGGCGCGCAACAACCTGGCGCTGTGCTCGACCAAGCTGCGCAACATGACCCTGGCTCGCGAGGAAATGCAGCGCGTCGTCGAGATCCTGCCGAAGCGGTCGCTCTACCGGGTGAACGCCGCGTTGTATTCGGCCTACGCGGGCAGCTTCGACGCCGCCGAGCAGGAGGCGCGCGTCGCCCTCGAACTGCAGGATCCGTGGGCCCTGCAGGCGCTGGCGCTCGCTCAGCAGGGGCAAGGCAAGACCGCCGACGCCGTGAAGAGCTACGAGGGCCTGGCGGCGGTGCGCGCCGCCGGTCGCACCTACACGGCGGCGGGGCTGGCGGACGTGGCGCTCTACGAAGGCCGGTTCGCCGACGCGGCGTCGCTCTTCGCCGATGGCGCCGTGGCCGACATCGCCGCCCAGGAAGGCGATCGCGCGGCGACCAAGTTCGCCGGCCTGGCCTACACCGAGCTGATGCGCGGGCGCCGGCGTCAGGCGCGGGCCGCCGCCGACCAGGCGCTCGCCAACAGCACCGCCGTGCAGGTGCGGTTCCTGGTGGCCCGGATCTACGCGCAGACCGGCGCCGTGGCCCAGGCGCGGGCGATCGCCGCCCGCCTGGCCACCGAACTGCAGGCCGAGCCGCAGGCCTACGGCAAGATTGTCGAGGGCGTGATCGCGCTCGAGCAGAAGGACGCCCGGCTGGCCATCCGCGTGCTGTCCGAGGCCACCGAGCTGCTCGACACCTGGATCGGCCGCTTCGACCTCGGCCGCGCCTACCTGGCCGCCGGCGCCTTCCCGCAGGCCGATTCGGAGTTCGACCGCTGCCTCAAGCGCAGCGGCGAAGCGTTGTCGCTGTTCCTCGACGAGGAGCCGACGTCGGGAGTCCTGCCGCCGGTCTACTACTACCAGGGACTGGTGCGGGAGGGCCTGAAGAGCGGCTTCGCCGAGCCGTTCCGCACCTACCTCGCCATCCGTGAGAAGGCCGGCGAAGACCCGCTGCTCCCCGAAATCCGCAAGCGCCTCGGCACCTGAATCCGTCGCGGGTCGCGTGGTATCGTCTCACCGCCGGGCGCTCCAACCCGCCCGCGGGAGACAGACGAAGACATGACTCGACGCAGCACTACCTTCGCCGCCGTGGCGGCCCTGGGACTGGCCCTGGCAACCGCCGGTCCGGTCGCGATCGACGTGACCGCCGAACAGGCGGCCGGGCGCGGCCCGACGTTCCGCGTCGACGCCACCTATCCGCAGGAATTTCCCAACCACTGGGTCCTGGGCTCGATCACCGGCGTGTTCGTGGACGCCAAGGACCACGTCTGGATCGCCCACCTGCCCGAGACGCTCACCGAAGAGGAACTCTACGAGGAACAGACCCCGCCGATGGGCACCTGCTGCAAGGCGGCGCCGACGGTGATCGAGCTCGACGCCGCCGGCAAGGTGGTGCAGGGCTGGGGGGAGAAGGCCAAGGAGGACCCGGCCAACTGGCCGCGCAACCCGCACGGCATCTTCGTCGACCACACCGACCACGTCTGGCTCGGCACCCACATGCACCACCGGGTGATGAAGTTCACCCGCCAGGGCAAGCTGGTGCTCACCGTCGGCCAGTACGACAAGAACAACGGCAGCAACGACACGACGCTGCTCGGCGGGCCGTCGGGCATCTGGGTCGATCCGAAGACCAACGAGGCGTTCATCTCCGACGGCTACCGCAACCGCCGCGTCATCGTGGTGGACGGCGCGACCGGCGCCTACAAGCGCCACTGGGGCGCTTACGGCGAGGCGCCCGACGACACTCTGAAGTTCGATCCGAAGACCATGCTGTCGGGGGCGCTGCCGCGGTTCTTCTCGACGCCGCACGGCATCACCGGCTCGGCCGACGGCCGGATCTACGTCGCCGATCGGCGCGGCAACCGCATCCAGGTGTTCGAGCAGTCGGGCAAGTTCGTGATGGAGAAGATCATCGCGCCGGCGACCTTGTCGTCGGGCTCGGCGTTCGTGCCGGTGCTGTCGAAGGATCCGCAGCAGCAGTGGCTCTACCTGGCCGATGGCACCAACCACAAGGTCTGGGTGCTGCGGCGCAGCACCATGGAGGTGGTGGGCGAGTTCGGCCGCGGCGGCCGGCAGCTCGGACAGATGCTGCGTCCGCACGGCATGAGCATCGACTCGAAAGGCAATCTCTACGTCGGCGAGGCATCGACCGGACGCCGCATCCAGCGTTTCCTGGTCACGGCCGGCAAGTAACGGAGGACACATGGCCCGCGCTCGCGTCGCCGTCGCGCTCGTCGTCATCCTGGTGGCGCGCACCGCCGCCGCCCCCGGGGATCCGCCGCCGTACTGCGCCGTGGACACGCCGGGCAGCGCCGTCAAGGTAGTGCGCCCGGCGGCCGGCGATCCACCGCTCGACGACGTCAACTGGTTCGCCCGGCCGGTCCCCAATCCGGCCGGCCACTGGGTGGTCGCCGTCGCCAGCCACAACCTCAACTACCTGCACGATCTGACGACCGGCCAGCGCATCCGCATCCCCGACAAGTCGGATGCGGTGGCGACGCCCGACGGCCGCTACGTCACGGTGCCGTCGCACTACACGGCGGCCAACACGGTGAACTTCTACGACGCGGCGACGCTGCTGCAGCGCCTGGCCGAGGGCCGGGACGCCGCCGACGTCGCCCCCGTCTACGAGCACCGCCATGCCGACGTGTTCGACGTGTACTACCAGTCGGTCGGCGTGCTGTCGCACACGGCGGCCGGCGGCCGCGAGACCACCGTCTACCGCATGATGTTCTCCGGCTCCACCAAGCCGGCGATGCCGGGCTTCCGGGTGGTGGACTACACGTTCGTCCGCGAGGGCGGACGGCTGACCGTGACGCCGACGGTGCCGATGCGCCTCTGTCCGCAGATCTCGCGCGATCTGGCCACGCCGTTCATCTCCAAGGACGGCCGCTACGTCATCGCGCACGACGACAGCGTGCCCGGGGCCGCGCCGTCGCTCAAGATCTTCGAGGTCACCGCCACCGATCCGGCGGCGCAGACCACTGCCTGCGCGGTGCGCGCCGACTTCGGCTTCGCCGCCGGCAAGGCCGACTTCAGCTTCGACGGCCGCCAGGTGGTGTTCCACATCAGCAAGCACGACTACCTGACCCCGTTCGTCAACGGCGGCCTCAGCGCGCCGGCGATCACCGATGTGGTGGTCGCCGATCTGGTCCGCGACGCCGCCGGCCGCATCACCGGCGTCGGCGGGGTGTCGCGGCTCACCACCTCGACCACCGAAGGCGTCGGCCACTACTTCCCGGCGTTCCTGCCCGACGGGAACGTCTTCTACGTCTCGAACCTGGTGCCGAAGCAGAGCACGGCGCCGAAGCGGTTCCAGCTCACCGTCGTCGATCCCGCGCCGGCGCGACGGGCTACCGGGCTGTTCGCGTCGGCGGCCAGACGCGAGGCGGCCGAGGCGATCGGCGAGTTATGGCGCCAGACCTGCGTACCGGCGCTCTCGCCGTTCCGGCCGCAGGAAGCGGCGTGGGCATCGCTCAGCCTGTCGCCGGCGCAGTGCCGCCAGCTGGTCGAGGAGAAGTGGCAGCCGGCCACCGACCCGCGCAAGGCCGCGCTGCTCGCCGCCTGCGGCCAGTAGGGGCCTGGCCCCGATGGCACGCATTCGGCGCAGCCTGCGTGCCACCCTCGCAGATTGTGCTCAGAACGTTGCACGAGCTGCGCCCTCACGGCGCACGATGCGTGCCATCGGGGCCAGGCCCCTCAAGGGGTGGCGAGGATGCGGTCGAGGAAGGCGGCGTATTCGTCCATGGTCTTGTAGCCGGGCAGCACCGGACCGCGTAGCCGCCCGTCGGCGAAGACCAGTAACGCCGGCGCGTGCAGCGTCAACTCCCGGAACTGGAGTTCCACGGCGTCGGCGACGCGCAGCGCCGACGCGGGCAGGGCGCCGGCGGCGAGCGAGGCCGCGGCGAACTCGCGGTTCGACGCCGGATCGAGCAGCGGCTCGACCGTCAGGCCGCGCGCCCGTGCGGCTGACACCGCGTGGGCGTAGCCATCCACCGACAGCGGCATGTGCGGCGACCAGAAATACAGCGCGCCGTCGCGCCGGCCGGCCAGCAACGCCGCCAGGTCGGCGTCGCGGAACGCCGGCGGCGCCGCCGCCGGGCGCCGGCGCTCGTCGCGCGACACGCGGCAGTCGGCCGCCCATCGCATCGTGACGATGGCGTCGGGCGCGACGCGGGCGAGCGTCGTGTCGGCCCCGCTGATGCGCTCGACCAGCCACACCCCAGGGGTGCTGGTCGGCCAGTGCCGTACCACGTCCCCCGGCGCGATGGCCGGCTGAACCAGTGGCGTCGCCGCCGCCGCCCATACCCGTCGCTGCGCGCCACTTCGCCGGCGCATTCCGCCGCGCGGGACGGCTGCACCGGCGTGGCAGCGAGCAACGCCGCCACCCCCGCCACCACGCTCCACGCGGCCAGTGCGCGCATCACGCGCCAGTGTGCCACGGCTGCCGGCCAAGGGCGGGCGATATACTCGGCGGTTGTGACGTTTCCCGACGACCTGACCAGGCTGCGCGCCGCGGATGGACTCGACGCGTCGCTCGAACGGGTCGGTCACTACCGCCTGGTGCACGAGCTCGGGCAGGGCGGGATGGGCACGGTGCACCTCGCCGTCCGCGACGACGACGCCTTTCACAAGCGCGTCGCGCTCAAAATCCTCAAGCGGGGGATGGACACCGACGCGATCGTCCGCCGCTTCCGCACCGAGCGGCAGATCCTCGCGGGTCTCGATCATCCGAACATCGCCCGGCTGATCGACGGCGGCACGACCGCCGACGGTCGGCCGTACCTGGTGATGGAGTACGTGGACGGCGCGCCGCTGGTCGAGTACGCCGAGAGCCGGCAGCTCGACACCACCGCCCGGCTCGAGATCTTCCTGCAGGTCGCCGCCGCGGTGCAGTACGCCCACCAGAATCTGGTGATCCACCGCGATCTCAAGCCGGCCAACGTGCTGGTGACGCGCGACGGCGTGCCCAAGCTGCTCGACTTCGGCATCGCCAAGCTGCTCAACCCCGAAATGGCCGGCCAGACGCTGGCGCCGACCGCCGCCGGCCTGCAGCTGATGACGCCCGAGTACGCCAGCCCGGAGCAGGTGCGTGGCGAGACGGTGACGACGGCCACCGACGTCTATTCGCTCGGCGTCCTGCTCTACGAACTGCTGACCGGCCGCCGGCCGTATCGCCTGACCAGCCGCGCCGTCGCCGACATCGCCCGGGTCGTGGCCGAGGCCGAACCGCTGCGGCCGAGCGTGGCCGTGACCGAGCCGCCGGGCGCCGACGAGCCGGAAACGACGCGGCCCGGGACGCGCCCGCCGTCGCCCGGTGACACCCAGCGGCGCCGCCGCCGCCTCGAGGGCGACCTCGACAACATCGTGCTGAAGGCGCTCAGCAAGGAGCCGGTGCGACGCTACGCCTCCGTCGACCAGTTCGCCGAGGACGTCCGCCGCCACCTCGCCGGCCTGCCGGTGCTGGCCCGCCACGACACGCTCGGCTACCGGGCCTCGAAGTTCGTCCGCCGGCACCGCGGCGCGGTCGCCGCCGCGGCGGCGGTCTTCCTGGCGCTCGTCGCCGGCCTCGTCGGCATCGCGTGGCAGGCCCGGGTCGCCCGCGCCGAACGCGCCCGCGCCGAGCAGCGATTCGACGACCTGCGTTCGCTCGCCAATGCGTTCCTGTTCGAGGTCGAGGGGGCCATCCGCGACCTCGCCGGCGCCACGCCGGCCCGCCGGCTGGTGGTGCAGAAGGGCATCGAGTACCTCGACAAGCTCGCCGCCGACGCCGGCGACCGCGCCGATCTGCGCCGCGAGCTGGCCGCCGGCTACGTCCGTGTCGGCGACGTCCAGGGCCGGCCGCTCAACCCCAACCTGGGGGACACCGCTGGCGCGCTGGCCAGCTACCGCAAGTCGGTGGCGCTCTATGAGTCGCTCGGGGTCGGCGCCGACAGCCCGGTGGACCTGCGTCGCGAGTTCGGCGTCGCGTTGCTGCGGCTGAGCGAACTGCAGGGCGCCAGCGGCGACAGCCGTGCCGCCATGCAGGCGGTGCGGCGGGCCGTCGACCTGCAACGCGACATCGCCACGGATGCCGCGGCCACAGCCGCCGCCCGCCGCGACCTGGCCGTGGCCTACAGCCGGCTCGGCGACATGCTGGCCGCTACCGGCGAGACCCAGGCCGCGCTCGAGCAGCATCGCCTCGCCCTGGGCGTGATGCAGGCGCTGTCGGTCGCCGCCCCCGATGACCCGGCCAACCTCAGGCAGCTCGGTGTCGCCCATCACAAGGTGGGGAACGTGCTGGGCAACCCGAACTATCCCAACCTCGGCGACCATGCCGGCGCGCTCGCCGAGATGGAGCAGTCGGTGGCGGTGTTCGCGCGGGCGTCGGCGCGCTATCCCGAGAACGCCATGTTCGCGCGCAACCTGGCGGTGGCGCGCAGCAACACCGCCGACATCCTCACCGCGCTCGGCCGACGTGCCGAGGCGATGGCGCAGGAGCGGCTGGCGCTGGAGACCTACGAGGCGCAGGTCCGCCAGGACCCGACCAACGCGGCGGCACGGAACGACCTGGCGATCGGCTACTACAAGGCGGCCGAGATGCACGCCGCCGACGGCCGGCTGCGCGAGGCCCTGGCCTCGCTCGAACGGGCCGCGTCGATTCAGGAGCAGCTGGCCGCCGCCGACCCGAACAACGCGCGGGCTCGGGCCGAAACGGCCACCAACGACGCGTTGCGCGGCCGGCTGCTCGCCCGCCTCGGCCAGCGCGGTCCGGCCCTGGCCAGCCTCGACCGGGCGGTGTCGGTGACGCGCGAGCTGAGCCAAGCCAACCCCGACAACGCCGAGTGGCGCATCGCCGTGGCGCTGGCGCTCGAGGCCCGCGGCGACAGCCGCCGCGCCCTGGCGCGGCCCCCGGCCGACGGCGCCGCCGATCGAGCCGCCGTGCGCCGCGACTACGTCGAGGCCCTCGACGTCCTGACGGCGCTGGAGCGCGAGGGGGCCATCGAGGGCACCGACGCCGAGACGCTGGCGGCGCTGCGCGCCAAGCTCACCGCCCTCGACGGCGGCCGCTGACGCCGCCGGTCAGGCGTCGAGCACCTCGCGCACCTTCTGGGTCAGCGCCTTCAGCGAATACGGCTTGGCGATGAACGGCACGTCGGCCAGGCCGCCGTTGGCCTCGACGGCGTCGTCCACGAACCCCGAGCTGTAGAGAATCCGCACCGACGGGTGGTCGTGCTGGACCTGTTCGGCGAGATCCTGGCCGCTAATGCCCGGCATCACCACGTCGGTGAGCAGCAGCTGCACCTCGCCGCGGTGCCGGCCGAGCTGGCGCAGGGCGTCGTCGCCGCTGCCCGACAGCAGCACCCGGTAGCCCGCCGACGACAGCGCGCGGCGCACGACGTCGCGGATGTCGGCATCGTCGTCGACGACCAGGATGGTCTCGTGGCCGCCGACCACGCGGCTGCGGACCGGCGCCGGCCGCGCCGGCGTGCGCTCGACCCACGGTAGCGTGACGGTGAAGGTGGTGCCGACGCCCGGCCTGCTCCGCACCGCGATCTCGCCGCCGCTCTGCGTGACGATGCCGTGCGCCGTCGACAGTCCGAGCCCGGTGCCCTTGCCGACGTCCTTGGTGGTGAAGAACGGCTCGAACACGCGCTCGAGGGTCGCGGCGCTCATGCCGATGCCGGTGTCGGTGATGGTCAACACGGCGTGGCGCGGCGCCGCCGCCGACGGCGTCAGGACGACGGCGATGGTCAAGGTGCCGCCGCCCGCCATGGCATCGCGGGCGTTGATGGCGAGGTTGAGCACCACCTGCTCGATGCTGCTGCGGTCGGCCAGGATGGTGGCCGGGGCGCCGGCGGGCGTCAGGGCCAGCGTGATGCGCTCGCCGATCGCCCGTCGCAGCATCGGCGCCAGGTCGTGCACCAGCTCGTTGAGATCCAGGACCACCGGCTGGAGGATCTGCCGGCGGCTGAAGGCGAGCAGCTGCGTGGTCAGGCCGGACGCCCGGGCGCTGGCGTCGCGGATGGTCGCCAGCGCTTCGTGCAGCGGGGTGCCGGCGCCGACAGTGTCGAGCGCGAGCTCGGCGGTGCTGCGGATCACGGTGAGCACGTTGTTGAAGTCGTGGGCGACACCGCCGGCCAGATGGCCGAGCACCTCCATCTTCTGCGACTGCAGGACGCGGGCCTCGAGCTGGCGTCGCTCGGTCACGTCCTGCAGCGTGGTCAGGCTGTAGGGCTCGCCGCCGATGGTGATGATGCTGCTCGAGAACGACGCCCAGAACGGCTCGCCGCCCTTGCGGCGCAGCTGCACTTCGATGCCGGTGACGAAGCCGTGGGTTTCGAGGTCGGCCTTGACGCGGGCGCGCGCGTGTGGGTCGATCCACAGATCCAGCGCCAGGCCGGTGCGGCCGAGAATCTCGTCACGCGGATAGCCGAACGTGCGCACGCCGGCGTCGTTGATCTCGACGAACCGATCGTCCGACAGGCGGATGAGCCCGATGACGATCGGACCCTTGTCGAAGACGGCGCGGAAGCGGGCCTCGCTGTCGCTGAGATCCTGCAACGCCCGCTTCTGCTCGGTGATGTCGACCAGTGTGCTCAGCGCGTAGGCGTCGCCGCCCAGGGTGATGACGCTGCTGCTGAACGACGCCCAGAACTGCTCGCCGTTCTTGCGGCGCAGGCGCACCTCGATGCCCGACAGGCGGCCGCGGTCGCGCAGCGTCGCCGCGGCGCCGTCGCGTTCGGCGAGGTCCGCCCACAGGCCGAGCTCGACGGCGGTGCGGCCGATCACCTCGCCGCGCTCGAAGCCGAACGCCCGCAGCGCCGCGTCGTTGACCTCGACGAAGCGGCCGTCGGCGACGCGGTGCAGCGACATGACGTTCGGGCCCTTGTCGAAGACAGCCCGGAAACGGGTCTCGCTCTCGGCCAGGGCCTGCTCGGCGCGCTTGCGCTCGGTGACGTCGACCAGCGTGCTGAGCGAGTACGGCTCGCCGCCGATGGTGATGGTGCTGCTGTTGATCAGGACCCAGACGACGGTGCCGTCGCCGCGGCGCATCTCGGCCTCGACCCCGGAGATGGCGCCTTCGGTGGTCAGCAGGTCGAGGGCGCGGCGGCGGGCCTCGGTGTCGACCCACAGGCCCAGCTCGCCCGAGGTGCGGCCGATCGCGGCCTCGCGCGGCAGGCCGAACGCCGCCGACCACGCCGCGTTGACCTCGACCAGGCGGTGGTCGCGCAGGCTGATGAGGGCGACGATGGCCGGGCTCTTGTCGAACACGGCGCGGAACCGCGCCTCGTTCTCGAGCAGCCGGCCGGTGCGCTCTTCGATCAGGCGTTCGAGGTTCTCGTTGAGGGCGCGCAGCTCGTCGGCGCGGGTGTTGGCTTCGATCCGGGCGCGGACGCTGTCGAGCCACTGCCGCTGGGCCCGCACGGCGTTGACGCACATGTAGGCCAGGAACAGGCCCAGCGACCCGCCCATCATCCGCTGCACGTCGCCGCCGTCGCCGAGCAGGCGGATCACCAGCGGCAGCAGGGCCAGGCCGAGGAAGAGCAGGCCGGCAGCGAGGTCGAACGCCGTCAGGGTGATCGCCGCCGCCGCGACCCCACCGACGGCGAAGCTCAAGAACGCCTGCTGCGGGACGTCGCCTGGGACGAACAGCCAGACGCCGGCCAGTCCCCAGCTCGCGCCCTGCAGCGCATGTCCGGCGCGCAGCAGCGCCAGCCACTGGCGCGGCGTGCGAGCCTCGGGGAGGCGGCGGAAGGCGCGCGCCGTCAGCCAGCGCATGCTCAAGGCGGCGAGCAGCAGGGCGAGGCAGACCAGCGCGCGGCGGCGCGCCACCAGGTCCGACTGCAGGCCGGCGAGGAAGGCGGCGATGGTGAGGGTGCCGACCAGCGCCAGCGACACGACGCCGACGTGGGCGCGCACGCGCTCGAGGTCGAGCGTCGTCCCGGAGCTGAGGGGGGTCACCACGGGCAGCGGCGACGACGTCGTCCGTCGCTGCGGCGCATCATCGCCCGTTCGCGCCGGCCGAACAAGGGGAGGGCTGGTCGGACATCACCGCGAGCCGAGTGCCAGCAGATCGTTGAGGATGCCGGCGGCCGTCACTGCGGGACCGGCGCCCGGGCCGCTGACGACCAGCGGTTCGTCCTTGTAGCGGGTCGAGGTGAACGTGATCAGGTTGCGGGCCCCGCCGGCCGAGCCCATCGGGCTCGTGGCCGGCACCGCGACCAGCCGGGCCGCGGCGCGGGTCGGCGTGGCGCGGACGACGTAGCGCAGCACCTGGCCGCGCGCGGCCTCGCGATCGACGCGGCGCTTCCATTCGGCGTCGAGCGTCGGCAGGCGTTTCAGGAACTCGGCCTGCGACACCCGCTGGAGCGCCGGCGGCACGAGGTTCTCGGGGGTCGGCGCCGGTCCGCGGTAGCCGAGCAGGCGGGCGAGGATGACGCCCTTGCGCGCCGCGTCGGCGCCCGACAGATCGTCGCGCGGATCGGGCTCGGCATAGCCGCGTGCCACCGCGTCGAGCACCGCCTCGGAGAACGGGCGACCGCGCGACACCTCCGACAGCACGAACATCAGCGTCCCGCTGACGCAGCCGTCGATGCGCAGCACGCGATCGCCGGTTTCGGCCAGCTTCTTGTGCGTGTCGATCACCGGCAGGCCGGCGCCGACGGTGGCTTCGAAGCGGATGGTACGGCCGGCGTCGGCGGCGGCGGTCAGCAGCTGCGTATAGCTCTGCCAGCTGCCGGCCAGCGGCCGTTTGTTGGCCAGCACCACGTCGAAGCCGCGGCCGATGGCGGCCAGCAGCATCGGCGTCGTCTCGTCGCTGGTGACGTCGACCAGCACCGGCCGCGACACGGCGTGGCTCGACATGAAGGCGAGAGCGTCGGCGGCGCCGGCGGCCACCCCGCCGATCGCCGCCAGCATGCCGCCACTGTCCTTGGCCTGGGCCAGGTGGCGCAGGCGCGCCTGCGACAGCCCGCGGGCGTCGAAGACGTAGCCCGAGCGGTCGAGCAGACCGACGATTTTGACCGGGTGGCCCTTGGGCGTCTGGGCGACGACGTCGGCCAGCGCCCGGCCGACCCGGCCGAAGCCGAGCAGGACGACGTCGGTGGACGGGCGGGCCGGCGGCCGGCCACCGCCGATCTTCGACAGCTGGAAGGCGCCGTGCACCTTGCGGGCGGCTTCGGCGGCATCTTCCGCGGTGACGACGAACGAGATGTTGCGCTCCGACGACCCCTGGGCGATGGCGACGACGTTGACGCCGCTGGTTTCGAGCGCGGTGAAGACCCGGGCGGCGATGCCCGGCGTGCCGGCCATGCCGTCGCCGACCACCGCGATCACCGCCAGGCCCGGCCGCGCCGCGATGCTGTCGATGGCGCCGCTGGCGAACTCGGCGGCGAAGGCCCGACGCAGGCTGGCGACGGCGCGATCGGCCTCGGCCTCGGGCACCGTGAAGCCGATCGAACTCTCCGACGACGCCTGGAAGATGGTGGAGACGCTGAGCCGCTCGGCGTCGACGGCGGCGAAGGTCCGGGCGGCGATGCCGTGCACGCCGATCATGCCCTTGCCGGCCACGGTGACCACCGCCTGGCGGTGCAGCACCGCCACCGCCTTCACCGGATACTGCGGCGACACGAGCCGGCCGGCCACGGTGGTGCCCGGCCGGGTCGGGTCGAGGAACGACCGTACCTCGAGGATGATGCGCGTGCCCGAGATCGGGATGAGCGCCCGCGGATGCAGCACCTTGGCGCCGTAGTGGGCGACCTCGGCCGCCTCCTGGTGGTGCAGCTGCGGGATGAGGCGCGCGTCGGGGACCAGCCGCGGATCCGAGGTGAGGATCCCGGGTACGTCCTTCCACAGCGACACCACCTCGGCGCCGAGGGCGCGGCCCATGAGCGTGGCCGTGAGGTCGGAGCCGCCGCGGCCCAGCGTGGCGACGCTGCCGTCGGGGGCGCGGCCGATGAAGCCCGGCACCACCGGCACACGGCCGGCGGCGAGGATCGGCCGGATGCGGCGCCGCGCCTCGCGCGTGGTCGCGGCCAGCTGCGGGCTGGCGCCGCCGTAGTGGCCGTCGGTGACGATCACGTCCGGCGCGTCCACGTAGACGGCGCGCCGGCCGGCGCGGCCGATCGCCGCCGCCAGCAAGGTGGCCGACAGCCGCTCGCCGCGGGCGACGATCAGGTCGCGCGTGCGCGGCGACAGGTGCTGCAGGATGGCGACCGCGGCCAGGATCTCCTCGAACTCGCCGACCGACGCGTCGATGGCGGCCAGGGCCGCCCTGCGCGCCGGGCCCGCGGGCAGGAGTGCAGTGGCCGCCCGGCGATGGCGCTGTCGCAGGGTCGCCACCGCCGCGGCGGCGGCCTTGGCCCGTCCGGCCACGGCGTGATCGGCGGCGTCGAGCAGCACGTCGGTGATTCCGGCCAGTGCCGAGGCGACGACGACGAGCGGCCCCCGATGGTCGGCAATCCGGCGTGCGGCGGTGGCCACCGCGGCGGCGTCGGCCAACGAGGCGCCGCCGAACTTCCAGACGTGCAGGGGGGCGCGCGGCCGGGGCCGCGAGGAGCGGGTGCGCGGGGATCTCGCCATCGGTGGGTGCGGACAATTCTACGGGAGTGCTGGCGTCGGGGTCCCGCCGGCCGCGGAAGAATCCCCGGCGCTGCCGGCGACGCCGGGGAGGCGGCGCGTGCGTCGCCGCGAAACGCCCTGAAAACGGCGGCGGGCCGCGGCACGGGTTTTGGCTGTCCCTTCCTCCGGAGGTTCGGTCATGTCACAGCGCGTCACCCGAGGCTTCGGCTGGTTGGCAATTGCCCACGGGCTGGCGCTGGCGGTCCTCCCCCTGCGGGGACTCGCCGCCGACGCCGTCCCGGCCGGCAACTGGCTCCCGGTGCTGTTCTACGCGGTAGGGATGCTGGGATTCGTCGGCGCCGGGCTCGCCTTGCTCGGGCTGCTGCCGATGCGCCGCTTTGCCAGCCCCATGCTGGTGTTGGCGGCCGTGTACTCACTGGTCGGCATGTCGATCATCGGGCTGCGCGGCGTGCAGATCGGCGCGGCGCTGTCGTTCGTGTTCCTCTTCGTCGGCTTGTGGCGGGGCGCCGCCGGCTGGCCGGAGGCCGCGGATCGACATGGCCGCCTCTGGCACGCCGCGGCCGCGACGGTCGCCGTGCTGTTCCTCGCCTACGTCGGTGTCGCCGCGATGACGTGGCCGTGGCACCGCGCCTGGGGTTCGACGCCCGAGGAACTGGCGATGGCCCTGCCCGGCGATCGCCCCGATCGCAACCCGGCCTACGAGATCCAGCACGCCGTGACGGTGGACGCGCCGCCCTCGGCGGTGTGGGCGTGGTTGGTCCAGCTCGGGCAGGACCGCGCCGGGTTCTACAGCTACGACTGGCTGGAGCGGGCGGTGGGCGCCGACATCGACAACGTGCTGGAGATTCGACCCGAGTGGCAGACGCGGCAGGCCGGCGACTTCGTGCGCGCCACCCAGCCGGGTTATCTCGGCGGGCTGGTCGGCGGAAACCTGGGCTGGCCGCTCGACGAGGTCCAGCCGGGGCGGGTGATGGTGCTGCGCAACTGGGGGGCGTTCGTGCTGCTGCCGACCGCGGACGGGCGCACGCGCTTCATCATCCGCTCGACGATCACCGACCCGAAGATTCCGGTGTGGGCCGCCGTGGTCAACATGGGGCTGTTCGAGTTGCCGCACTTCATCATGGAGCGCCGCATGATGCTGACGATCAAGGCGCTGGCCGAGCGGGATCGGCCGGCGCCGGTGGTCGCCGCCCGGCACTGAGCCGCGCGCCCGGTCGTCGTTCGCGCAGGTGCCCCGTACGGGGCCGATGGGAGATCAATCATGAACGCGCACGTCCTCTCGACCGCTTTCGTCGCCACGCTGGCGTTGTCGGCTGCCCCCGCGGCCGCTCAGTGCTGCACGGCGAGCGCCACTCCGGCCGCGGCGATGCCCTGCTGCGCCGACCACGACCACGCCAGCATGCCGTGCTGCGCCGGACACGACCACGGCACCCCGGCCCCGACCGCGGCCACGGCGGCGCCGGCCGTCCAGACGACGCGGGTCACCTTCCGCGACCCGGTCCGGGTCGGCGACAAGATCCTGCTCGGCCGCTACGTGATCGAGCACGACAACGATCGGATGGCGCGCGGCGAGCCGTGCACCTACATCTACGAGGCCGACGACCGGCGGATGCCGGTGGTGACCTTCCACTGCACGCACCTGACCCGGCCGGTCGCCGCCGCGCCGACGGTGGTGCTCGGCCGCGGCACGGTCTATCCGATCCGGGAGTTGCGGGAGTTCCAGTTCGCCGGCGAGGAGGCGTCGCACGGCGTGCCGCCGATGCGGTGACGGTTCGCTTCTCCTTGCCGGTCGGGCGATGGTTCACGGCGGCCGGGCTTCGGGCCCGGCCGCCGCTGTTCGTACCTGACTGCCCGCGGCTCGTCCCACCTGGCTTGACGCGAGCCGGATGGCCCTGATACCTCTGCTCGCTCGACGGGTCGATCCGCGCGGTGGGCTGGGACCCCGTTCCGGGGTGCGTTCACCGGACGCGTCAGATGCGGTGCCCTGGCCGCCTCGAAGCCGAGGTGCGGCTTCGGGGCGCGCGCCCTCCACCTCGGGCCGGTTCCGCTGCGCGCCCCTGAGCGGATGATCCATGACCTGGCGCGCAGTGGTGTTGCTCAGCGGTCTTCTCGCCACCCCGGGGGCCGCGTCGGCGGCGCCGGCGCGGCTCTTCGCCGACGACTTCGAGCGCGGACTCGGCGCCTGGGACGTGGTCGGCGCCGACGGCGTCGCCATCCGCGAGTCCGGCGATCCGGCTCGCGGCCGGGTGCTGGTCCTTACCCCGGCCGGCGACGTGCTGGCGCTCATCCGCGGCTCGGCGGCCTGGGCCGGCGTGCGGCTCGAAGGGACGATGCGCTTCCCGACCGACGAGGACAACTACCTTGGGTTCGTCTACCGCCACACCCGGGTCGGGGATCGGCGGGACTTCGGGTTGGTCTACCTCAAGGGCAACGACGGCTATCTGCAGGTCAACCCCCACCGTGACTTCAACGTCTCGCGGCTGATCTATCCCGAACTGCGCGCCGGCCTCAGCGGCCACGCGGCGGTGCGCACCGGGCAATGGCAGCGTTTCGCCGTCGAGGTGGTGGGCCGCACGGTGCACGTCTACGTCGGCGAGGGCGCGGTGCCGCAGCTCACCTTCGACGGCTACGAGGGCGACCGCGGCGAGTTCGGGCTGCAGCCGCGTTCGGTCGGCGGCGAGGTGTGGGTCGACGACGTGACCGCCGGTCCGCTCGACGCGCTGTCCTACACGGGACCGCCGCGGCCCCCGGCCTACGCGCCCGAGACGCTGCTGACGCGCTGGCAGGTGGCCGGCCCGTTCGGCCGCAGCCGCGACGACATCGCCCGCGATCCCGGTGCGTCCGCGGCGTGGCGCGAGATGGCGGCCGACCGGCGCGGCGCCGTCGTCACTGGCCGCGTCGTGGACTATCACGGGCCCGATGCCGTCGCCTACTTCCGCACCACCATCGACGCCCCCGGGCCTGCGGCCGCGCTGCTCGAGGTGAGCACCGCCGACGATCTGGCCATCTGGCTGAACGGCGCGTTCCAGGGGTTCGTGGCGCGGCAGGACGCCGCCTGGTTCGACGTCGGACGCTCGTCCGACCACGCCGGCCGACGGGTGCCGCTCCGCCTGCGGGCCGGCGCCAACGAGGTCGTGCTGCGGGTGCGCGGCGGGGTCTACGCCAGCGGCGGGTTCTTCGCGCGGCTGTCCGAGGGCGGTGGGCGGTGACTGCCGCACGGGTCGTCGGCCTGGTGGCCGCCCTCGGCGTGGGCGGCGCGGCGCAGGCGCCGCGCGTGCCTTCGCCCGGCGATTTCGATCCCGTCGGCGTGGTCGTCGAGGCGACGACCTACGCCGGCCGTCCGGCGCTTCGCCTGCTCGAACAGGACGCCACCCGGCAGGGCGGCATGGCCGTGCTGCGCGGGGTCGCGTTCACCGACGGCACGCTCGAACTCGACGTCGCCGGGCGACGGGGCCCGTATGCGGTCGCCGCCGACCGCGGCTTCATCGGCGTGGCCTTCCGGACCCGCGCCGATCGCGTGACCTACGAGTACATCTACCTCCGCCCCGACAACGGCCGGGCCGACGATCAGGTGCGCCGCAATCACGCCACGCAGTACGCGGCGCAGCCCGACTTCGACTTCGACCGCCTGCGCCGCGAATCGCCGGAGCGCTACGAGTCCTACGTCGATCTCGAGCCGGGGGTCTGGACGCGCATGCGCATCGAGGTCGCCGGCCGCACCGCCCGGCTGTTCGTGCACGACGCGCCGCAGCCGGCGCTGGTCGTGACCGACCTCAAGCTCGGCACCGAGGGCGGAGGCGTGGCGCTGTGGATCGGCCCCGGCACCGAAGGCTTCTTCAGCGACGTCCGCGTGACCCCCCGCCCCTGAGCGTGGCGGGGCGGTCTCACACCACGGCGCCGAACAGGCGGCCGACGGCGGCCGTGACGGCCATCGCGACGACGCCCCAGAACCCGACGCGCGCGGCGCCGACCCAGGGCGAGGCGCCGCCGGCCGCGGCGGCCAGCGCGCCGAGGCCGACCAGGCAGGCCAGCGACACCGCGCCGATGACGCCGACCATCGCCGTGACCGGCGCCAGCACGGCGGCGACGAGCGGGACGGCGGCGCCGACGGCGAAGGTCGCGGCCGAGGCGACGGCGGCCTGGAGCGGGCGGGCGGCCAGCTCCTCGGTCAGACCGAGCTCGTCGCGGGCGTGGGCGGTCAGCGCGCCGGCGGCTGTGAGCTGCTGCGCCACCGTGCGGGCGAGGTCGGGCGCGAGGCCGCGACCGACATAGATGCCCGTCAGCTCGTCCTCTTCGGCCTGCGGACTCTCGGCGAGTTCGCGCCGTTCGCGGGCCAGGTCGGCCCGTTCGGTGTCGGCCTGCGAGCTGACCGACACGTACTCGCCGGCCGCCATCGAGAGCGCGCCGGCCACCAGGCCGGCGACGCCCGCCACCATCACGTCGCTTCGTGCGGCTTCGGCCGAGGCCACGCCGACGACGAGGCTGGCGGTCGAGACGATGCCGTCGTTGGCGCCGAGCACCGCTGCCCGCAGCCACCCGATGCGTTCGGTGCGGTGCCGCTCGTCGTGCCGCATGGCGCGCCTGGCCGGCTACTCCGCCAGCGGATCGGGCCTGAGCTGGAAGTGCGCGGCCAGGGGCTTGCTGCCCTTGCCGCCCTCGATCAGCCACGGCGTGCGATCGCCGTTGGCGGCCCACAGGCCCTTGCCCTTCCAGCCGGCCTTGGGATCGTCGATGCGACCGTCGAAGCCCTTGGCGTAGAAGCCGAGCGGGTAGGGCA
>JBFWNV010000030.1:0-23990 GCA_050250875.1 Vicinamibacterales bacterium | reverse complement strand
CTTGTGTTCGCTATTTACCGAGCCCCGAGCCCCGAGCCCCGAGCCCCGAGCCCCGAGCCCCGAGCCCCGAGCCCCGAGCCCCGAGCCCCGAGCCCCGAGCCCCGAGCCCCGAGCCCCGAGCCCCGAGGGCGTCAGTCCCTGATCCGATGGCACATCTCGCAGTCCTGGCGGATGGCCCGGCCGTCGGGGGCGGCGAGTTCCTCGTCGTGGCAGCGGAAGCAGCCCGGCGTGTCGGTATGGCCCAGCTCGTTGCGATAGGTGCCCCAGGTGACGCGCATGGCGGGAAAGACGTGGCTGTCGTGCAGGCTGCGGGCCACGGCGACGACGCGGTCCACGTCGGCGGCGGTGGCCGATCCGCGGGCGCCATCGCCGGCGTAGGCCGCGCGCAGCGTCTGTTCGACCACGGCGCCGTCGCCGCGCTCGGCGGCGGCCTTGAGAGCGGCGACCATCTCCCGACGCACCGACCGCACCTCGCGGGAGACGTGTCCCGCCGCGATGGCGCGATCGACGGCGCGCTCGGGCGAGGCGTCGAAGGTGTGGCTGGGGCGGCTGTGGCAGTCGGTGCAGTCCATCAGCCGGCGCGTGCCGGCGGCGATCGTCGCCTCGTCGACGCCGGGCCGCCGATATTCGCGCACGGTGCCGTCGGCGGCGCGCATCCGCACCCAGGCGATCGACTGCCGGGCGGCGTCGGTGGCGACGTACTCGATGGCCGTCGCCGGATTGGCATGCCAGTGGATGCCAGAGCCTGGGGCCTCGCCGCCGCCGACGTGGATTTCGAGCGTCGTCGGCGCCGGGGTGCTGGCCTCGTCGTCGCCGAACGCGCTGACGACCTTGAGCCGATCGCCGCGCACGAACGCCGGCCAGTGGCAGGTGGCGCAGGTCTCGCGCGCCGGCCGCATGGTGTGCACCGGCGTGGGGATGGGCCGGGTGATGTTGCCGGTCACCATTCCGGCCAGCCGGCGCATGCCGTCGACCTTCGACTGCGCCAGCGCGCCGGCGCCGGAGCCGACGTGGCAGCTGACACAGGGCACCCGGGCGTGCGGCGCCTGCTGGTAGGCCACGTACTCGGGCGCCATCACCGAGTGGCAGACCTCGCCGCAGAACGCCTGCGTCTCCATGTAATGGATCGCGCCGTAACCGGCGACGGCCAGGATGGTGACGTTGATCACCGTCGCGGCCAGCAGCACGATCGCCCAGCGCCGGTGGCGCTCGTTCTCCAGGTCGAACGCCGGCCAGCGGACGGCCGCCTCGCCCCGCCGCCGGCCAATCAGGTTGCCGATCGGGATGAGGACGAGGCCGAGCAGGAAGCCCGCCGGCAGGGCGCCGAAGACGAGCAGGCCGACGTACGGATTGGCAATCCAGCCCAGCGCGTCGACCGCCAGGGCGAGCAGGAACAGCACCGCGCACGACGTCGTCAGGACGACGCCGAGCGCCGCAAGCGGCGTGCGCGCCAGCGCCACGGCCGCTAGGCTCCCTTGAGCGACAGCATGTAGGCGACGAGCGCGTCGAGGTCGGCCGCCGGGAGGCTCGGGTAGGCGCGCATCTCGGGCTTGCGGTTCGTCGGTGACTTCATCTCCTTCGGCGAGACGATCCACTTGCGGATGTCGGCGGCGCTCAGCTTGGCGCCGACCCCGTCGAGCGGCCCCTTGGCGTTGCCGCGTCCGCCGATGGCGTGGCAGAGCGAGCAGCGCTGGGCGTCGTAGACGGCCTTGCCTTTGTCGATCTGCGCCTGATCCTGTGCGGCCAGGGGCAGCGGGGCGATGAGCAGGGCAGCGGTCGCGGTGACAGGGATGAGCAGGCGACGAAACACGGGCACCTCCGTTCCGGCAAGGTAGCACGGTCCGTGCCGTTCTGACAGTGCCCGGTGGCCGCGGCTCATGGGGGATGCGCGGCGGGCCACCGGCCGCCGGCGGGGTATTGCCCCGGCGCGTCGTGGAGGATTACGCGCGGCGCGACTGGCCGGCCGGCGCCTGGCCCACGGACGCTGGTAGAGTGTGGGGCCGAGGTCAGCCACCGCGATGGACGTTCGTGATCTGCTCGTTGACACCCACAGCCACCTGCCGCCGGCGGCGACACTGGCCGGACTGACGCCCGCCGACGCCGGGCGCCGCGTCGGCGGCGTGCCGCATTCGGTCGCCGAGATCGTCGCGCACATGGCGTTCTGGCAGGACTGGTTCCGGCGCCGCGCCGAGGGCGACGCCGAGCCGATGATCGCCAGCGCCGCGCTGGGTTGGCCGGCGGTGGCCGAGGAGGCGTGGCCGGACGTGCGCGACGGGTTCCTCGGCGGCCTCGAACGGCTGGCCCGTGCCGTCGAGCAGCTCGACCCCGACGCGCCGATCGCCCCGGCCTTCGAGTTCCCGATGCTCGCCGGCTACACCGCCCGCGACGTCTGGGAACACGTCGGCCAGCACAACGCCCACCACATGGGCCAGGTGGTCATCCTGCGCCAGTTCCTGGGCCTGTGGCCACCGCCTGCGGGGTCTTACACCTGGTAGGGGACTCGGGGCTCGGGTCTCGGGTCTCGGGAAGTGCGGCGGCGCGTGGCGTCACGCGTACAAGGGAAACGGCCCGGCGAGAAATCACCGGGCCGTTCGTGTCTTTCCCGAGCCCCTAGCCCCGAGCCCCCGCTGTGTGTCGTGTCAGCACGACACACAGCGTTGATTGTTCTTGCTCCCCAGCTTCTCGAGCAGCGCGACGGTGGCGGGGAAGGGCGAGACGCGCTGCACCGGGCCGTTGGCCATGTCGGCGGTGGTCTGGCCGCTGCGCGCCACCACGGTCACGTCGGCGCCCTTGCTGACCAGGTAGAGGATGACCTCGTTGTCGCCGCGCGCCGCCGCGTGGTGCAGGGCGGTGTAGCCGTCGTTGTCGCGGGCGTTGACGTCGGCGCCCATCTCCTCGACCAGGAACTTCACCGCGGCGAGCCAGCTGTCAGGGGCGTGGCGGTGGGCGTTGCCGGCGAAGCCTTCGCCGTACTCGACGCCGGCGGCGGCGTGGAGCGGGGTCGCGCCCGGGCCGCCGTAGGGAATCGGCACCAGCGCCGGCGGCGGCGTGACGAGCGGCTTGTTGACGCCGTCGGAGCCGGGACCGCCGCCCTCGGGGCCGCGGCGGACGCGCACCTGCGGCGCCATCGTCGGGATGTTGGGATCGGCGCCGTACTTCACCAGCAGCCGCATCGCGGCCACGTCGGTGGCGTAGGCGGCGCGCCAGAAGGCCGTCGAGCCGCTGGTGTCGGCCAGGCCGCAGTTCCGGTTGCCGCAGCCGCTGTAGACCATGTACCAGGGATGCTGGTAGAGGCGGGCGTTCGGATCGGCGCCCTTCTCGAGCAGCTTGCCCACCAGATCCAGATAGGTGGCCTTCTGCAGCTCCATTTCCTGCGGCTGCGGAAAGCGCGTGCGCGGCTGCCACTGGGCGTTGATCGTGGCCCACAGCGGCGTCGCGCCGTTGACCTTGGCGGCGAGATTGGGATTGGCGCCGCGGTCGAGCAGCAGCATCGCGGTGTCGAACTGGCCGTTGATGGCCGCCATGAGCAGCGGTGAGGTGCCGTCGCCGGCGCTGACCGCGTTCACGTCGGCGCCGCCGTCGACCAGGGCGGTGACGGCCGGAATGTGGCCCTGGCGCGCCGCGTGGAGCAGCGCCGTGAGGCCGCCCTTGGTCGACAGGCCCGGCGTCTCCTCGAAGAACTGCCGGCCTTCGCCGTCTTCCTTCTTCTCGGGCTCGGGCAGCTTGCCCGAGCTGTAGAGGTCGCGGCTCGCCTGCACCGCCGCCTGCACCTGGCTCGGCGACGGCTTGCCGCCCTTGCCGGCCGAGGCCTCGAGCACTTTCGCCAGCCGCTCGTTCGCCGCGCGGTAGAGCGGCGTGTGCTTCTGCAGATCGACCGCCTTCGACGTGACGTTCGGGTCGGCGCCGCGGGCCAGCAGCACCTTGATGGCGTCGATGCGGTTGAGCGAGGCGGCGAAGATCAGCGGCGTCTGGCCCCACTCGCTCTCGCGGGCGTTCACCTCGGCATTGGCATCGAGCAGAGCGGTGATGACCTCGGCGCTCCCGGCGGTCGCCGCCAGGTGCAACGGCGTCGCCCCGCTCGGGTTGGCGGCGGCGTCCACGGCCGCTCCGGCGCCCAGCAGCGCCTTCACCGCCGCGGCGTTGCCGGCGCGGGCGGCCAGGTGCAGCGGGGTGTACTGGCCGATGCGGGTCACCGCGCCGGGCGTGGCGCCCGCTGCCACCAGCATCGCCGTCAGCTCGGCGTCACCGCGATCGGCGGCCCAGTGCAGGGCGCTCATGCCGTCGCCCTGGGCGGCGTTGACGTCGGCGCCCTGCTGCAGCAGGGTCCGCACGGCCTGGCGATCGCCGCGCATGGCGGCATCGGCGACGGGCGAGGACGACGGCGGCGCGGCGCCGGCCAGGGCCGTCATCGCCACGACCACGACTGCGTTCACGAACAGGCGAGCGCGCATGTCGATGTCTCCGTGGGGCGGAACGACGCCGTCAGACCGTGACGGCCGACTGGCGGAACGAGAACTCGCCGGTGCTGTCGCCGAAGCTCGGCACGTCCTCGAGGCCGAGGTGCTTGAGCAGCGACAGCATCACGTTGGCCATCGGGGTGTCGGCGGCGGCCTTGAGGTGCAGGTTGCCCTCGAGGATGCCGTTGCCGTGGCCCAGGAAGACGAGCGGGCAGCGCCGGTGGTTGTGCACGTTGGCGTCGGCCATCGGCGACCCCCACATCACCACCGTCTTCTCGAGCAGGTTCTGGTCGCCCTCCATCGAGTTCTTCAGCTTGTCGAGGAAGTAGGGCAGCTGGCCGACGCGGAACTTGCAGATCTTGTTGAACTCGAGGATGCGGTCCTCGCGGTTGCCGTGATGCGAGGCGGGGTGGAACGGCTGGGTCGACTCGCACTCCGGGAAGACGCGGTTCTGCGAATCGCGGCCGGTCTTGAACGAGATGATGCGCGTCATGTCGGTCTCGAGCGCCAGCACCTGCAGGTCGAACATCAGCCGCATGTGGTCGGTGAACGAGTCGGGCACGCCGGCCGGCGCGCCGGGCAGCTCGCGGGCCTCGCCGCTGGTGTTGCGGGCCTCGATCGCCTGGATCCGCCGCTCGATCTCGCGGACGTTCTCCAGGTACTTGTCGAGCCGGGTGCGGTCGCTGGTGCCGAGTTCGCGGCGCACGTCGGCCACCTGGCCGGCGATCCAGTCGAGGATGCTGCGCCGCGTCTGCCGGCGCTCGGCGCGGTCTTCCTTCGAGTTGCCCGAGCCGAACAGCAGGTCGAAGGCGACGCGCGGGTCGCGGATCATCGGCAGCGGGTCGTTGGGCGAGGCCCAGCTGATCGAGTCGGTGTAGACGCAGGAGTAGTTGTAGGTGCAGCCGCCGGCCTGGTCGAGGTTCTCGATGCAGAACTGCATCGACGGCAGCGGCGTCGACTGGCCGAAGCGCTGCGCGTACATCTGGTCCATCGAGGTGCCGCACCAGATGTCGGAGCCCTGCGTCTGCTTGGGGTGCGACTGGGTCAGGAACACCGCGCTCGACCGGAAGTGGTCGCCGCCGATCTCGGGCAGTGCGAACGCCTCGGCCATCCGCACGTCGGTGTTGCTGACCACGGTCAGGTAGTCGCGATACGGCTCGAGCGCCTTGAGCGGGTTGTCGGCGACCAGCGCGAAATCCTTACCGGTCTTCTCGGGGGCGAACAGGTACTTGGAGGCCGCCCAGTCGTTGCAGCCGGCCAGCCCGTGCACCTCCTCGATGCACACCAGGCGGGTGCGTTCCGGCGTCTTCGCCAGCAGGCGGCCGGCCGGCACCATGGCGTCGAGGAAGGGCAGCGCCACGGTGGCCCCGGCGGCGCCGCGGAGGAAGGTGCGTCGGGGCATCTGCTTACCGGTGATGAACGACATCGCGTGTCTCCTGATACGTGGACGGTCGAAACGGGCGCTAGCGCTTGTCTGCGTCCTGGGCGGCGTCGGTGGTCGCCGGCGCCTCGGCACGCTTCCGCTGGAAGGCGTCGCTTCTGACGACGCCGAGAATGAACGACGACATCCGGTAGCCGTCGCCGGCCGCCTGCCGGGCGATGGCCCGCACCGCCGGCTGGTCGAAGGTCTCGACGCGGCGGCCGAGCGCGTAGGCCATGAGGTTCTCGGTGAAGGTGCGGACCAGCGGCTCGGGCCGCTTCATGAGCGCGGCGGTGAGCTGGCTGAGGTCGTTGATCGGGCTGCCGTCGTAGTAGTCGCCGCGGGTGTCGAGCGGCATGCCGTTCTCGCGCACCCGCCACCGGCCGGTGACGTCGAAGCTGTCGAGCGACAGGCCGATCGGATCCATGAAGCGGTGGCAGGCGTTGCACGTCGGATTGGCGCGGTGCAGCTCCATGCGCTCACGCGTGGTCAGCAGCTTGCCGTCCTTGGCCTCGCCGGTTTCCTCGAGGGTCGGCACGTTCGGCGGCGGCGGCGGCGGCGGAGTGCCGAGCAGCACCTCCATCACCCACTTGCCGCGCAGCACCGGCGAGGTGCGGTTGGCCAGCGACGTCTGCACCAGCACCGCGCCGTGACCGAGGATGCCCCGCCGGGTCGCATCGGGGTAGGCCACGCGGCGGAACTGCGGACCGACCACGCCCTGGAAGCCGTAGTGCCGGGCCAGGCGTTCGTTCACGAACGTGTAGTCGGCGGTGTAGAGGTCGAGCAGGCTGGCGTCGCGGCGCACCAGGTCGTTGAAGAAGGTCTCGGTCTCTTCCTTCATCGCCGCGGCGATGTTCTCGTCGAAGTTGGGGAAGAAGTTCGGATCCGGGTGAACCTTGTCGAGATCCTGGAGCCGCAGCCACTGCCCGGCGAACCGGGTGCCCAGGGCCGCCGCGCGCGGATCGGCCAGCATCCGCTCGGCCTGTTTGACCAGCGTCGCGCCCTGCAGCTTGCCGCCGATGGCCAGCGCCCGCAGTTCCTGATCGGGCGGTGCGCCCCACAGGAAGAACGACAACCGCGACGCCAGGTCGAGATCGGCGACCCGCAGCGACCCCTGGGCGGTGGCCGCCGGCAGGTCGCGCTCCATGCGGAACACGAAGTGCGGGCTGGCCAGCACGGCCTCGAGCGTGGCGCGCACCCCGGCCTCGAAGCCGCCGTCGGCGGCGCCCTTCTCGTAGAACGGCATCAGCGAGTCGAGCTCGGCCGCGGTGAGCGGCCGGCGATACGCGTCGGCCCCCAGCCGCGCGATGATCGAGCGCGCGCACGGCCGCTCCTCGGCCGCCGAGGTCGGCCGGCAGCTGAAGATGCGCTGGCGGCTCGGCGTCTCGGACACGCCGGTGGCGTTGAACGGCCCGGCGATGACCAGATCGCGCAGGTGCGGCAGGGTGGTGATGCCGGCGCCGCCCGCGCCGCCGCCGGCGTAGCTCCACTCGTGCGGCTTGATCAGGTCTTCGTAGGGACCGTCGCTGCGGCGCACGAACGCGGCGGCGACGCGATGCGGGCCGGCCTTGACGCGAATCGGTTCGGTGCGGAACGGATACCCGCCGCGGCCGTCGGCGGCCGCCGACGGGGCGCTCTCGAACTTGACCAGGGCGACGCGCTGGCCGTCGATCGACAGGTCCATGTCCTCGCCGCGGGCGTTGTCGCCCGAGATGATGAGCAGCTCGAACTCGTACTCGGCGTCGGCCGGGAAGACGTGCTCGACCACCATGCCGCCGCGCGTGCCGTAGGGCGCGCCGTCGACGCGGTCCCACGGGTGCTGGGAGACGTAGCTGGGCGTGGTGTAGGTGGCGTCGACGCGGGCGGCCCTCTTGTCACCCACCGCCATCCGGCTGATGTCGCCGGCGGCGTTGAGGTAGGCCTCGAGCAAGGTCGGCGACAGCCCCTGTTCGTCGGCGATGTTGTCGAAGTTGGCGCTCTTCTGGTCGAGCGGCAGCCAGTTGGCAGCGTTCACGTCGAGGGCCAGCAGCTCGGCGATGGCCCGTTCGTATTCCGGCCGGTTGAGGCGCTGGAACGTGCGCCGCCCCGGATTGGGATTCGCCGCCGCGTACTCGTCCATGCGCCCTTCGAGCGCGGCCGTGAGGGCGTCGAGGGCGGTGCCCTCGGGCCGCTTGGCGCCCGGCGGCGGCATCAGCCCGGCGCTCAGCTTGCGGATCATCTTCTCGACGACATCCTGCTGCTCGTGGGCGCGCATCGCGTCGAAGCCGGCCAGCGACAGGCCGCCGGCCTTGGCCCGCTCGCTGTGGCAGGTGGCGCAATAGGTCTTGATGAGCTCGCTCTGCTCGCGCGCCGAGAGCGCCGGTGACAGGGTGTGGGACGCGACCGGCGTGGCCGCGGCCGCCCGGGCGGCGGGGCGCGCCGCCGGCGCGGGGCTCGCCGACTGCGCCGGTCGTGGCGCGCTCTGGCCGCGGTCGGCCACGCCCGTCGAAGCAGCCAGGCCGACACCGAGGAGTGCCGCGCCCACGACAGTGACTCTCGCACGCGTCATTCGTTCCACTCCCGACGTCGCGACGCCGCGCAGACGGCGCCCGGGCGGGCCCGGAGCCCACCGGTTATTCGGCAAAATATACACCGGATTGACACCATCGAATTTGCGAATTCTCGCCGGAAACGTGCAAAAACACGCCTGAGTTTGTCTCGCGTTGTCACCCCGAGTCGGCAGCCGCACCCGTTGGTCGCCGGGTGGCTCAGCCAGCCTGCGGCGGGCGGTCGGGCGGCACCCACTCGGCCCGGGCCCGGCGGTCGGCCACGACGTCGAACGAGTAGTGCGCGCCGTGCAGCGCGCGCGCCGCGCCGAAGGCCGCCACGGCCGACCGCACCGCGTCGAGCCGGGTCGCCGGGGCCGCCGCGCGCAGGTGGCCGACGATGACCTGGGCCCAGAACCGCGTCAGGGTCTCGTGGTAGCCGCTCGTGGCGGTGTTGGCGGTGCCCACCGCCTCGTTGTAGGCGACGATGCCGCGCTTCATCGCGGCGAACACGTCGTCGAGGGGGACGCCGCCCCAGGCGTGCCAGGCGCACACGCCGACGTGCGCGGCATGGGTCCACTCCGGCTTGGGCAGGGTGCCGGCGCGCCAGGCGGCGATGAAGGCGTCGAGGGCGGCATCGTCGGCCAGCCAGGCGGGCGGGGACACGAGGCCTGTTAGACTAGATCGTTTGCCGCCCCTTGTAGGGGCCGGCCGGGGGAGACCGACCAGATGATCGCGGTGAACGGCGTGTCGATGCGTTACGGGTCGAAGGTGCTCTTCGACGACGTGACGACCATGTTCCAGGCCGGCCGGCGCTACGGCCTCACCGGGCCCAACGGCGCCGGCAAGTCCACGTTCATGAAGCTGCTGACCGGCGAGCTGGCGCCCCAGAAGGGCAGCGTGGTCCGCCCGGAGCGGCTCGGCGTGCTGCGCCAGGACCAGTACGCCTTCGACCAGTTCCGCGTGATCGACGCCGTGATCATGGGCAACCCGGTCCTGTGGGCGGCCCTCGAGGAGCGCGACCTGCTCTATGCCAAGGCCGCGCTCAGCGACGCCGACGGCATGCGGCTGGGCGAACTGGAGGGGGTGATCGGCGAGCACGACGGCTACTCGGCCGAAAGCGACGCCGCGGTGCTGCTGGCCGGCCTCGACATCCCCGATCACCTGCACGAGCGGCGGATGTCCGAACTGCAGGGCGGGCAGAAGGTGCGCGTGCTGCTGGCCCAGGCGCTGTTCGGCCATCCGCAGGCGCTGCTGCTCGACGAGCCCACCAACCACCTGGACCTCGACTCGATCCACTGGCTGCGCGAGTTCCTGGTGCGCTACGACGGCGTGCTGGTGGTCATCTCGCACGACCGCCACTTCCTGAACGCGGTGTGCACCCACACCGCCGACATCGACTACCAGACGATCATCACCTACACCGGCGCCTACGACGAGATGGTGCTCGCCAAGACCCAGATCCGTTCGCGGCTCGAGTCGCAGAACGAACAGCGGGAGAAGAAGATCGCCCAGCTCAACGACTTCATCGCCCGCTTCTCGGCCGGCACGCGCTCGAGCCAGGTGCAGTCGCGGCGCAAGGAGGTCGAGCGCCTGCAGACGACCGAGCTGGCCCGTTCGAACATCCAGCGGCCGTTCATCCGCTTTCAGCAGGCCCGGCCGTCGGGCCGTCTGGCGATGGAGTGCGCGGGCGTGCGCAAGGCCCACGACGGCGTGCCCGTGATCCGCGGCTTCGACGCCGTGGTGAATCGCGGCGAGCGGATCGTGCTGGTCGGCCGCAACGGCGTCGGCAAGACGACGCTGCTGAAGGCGCTGCTCGCCGACGCGCCGGGGCAGCCGGCCTCGCCCGGCGACCTCGACGCCGGCACCGTGCGCTGGGGCCACGAGGTGTCGATCGGCTACTTCGCGCAGGACCACACCGGCGCGATCGAGCACGGGCTGACCGCGGTGGAGTGGCTGCACCGCTTCGACCCCGACGCCGCCCGCCAGGACATCCACGGCCTGCTCGGCCAGATGCTGTTCAGCGGCGAGGAAGGCTACAAGCCGACCGCGGCGCTGTCGGGCGGCGAGACGGCGCGGCTGCTGTTCTGCCGCATCATGCTGCAGAAGCCCAACGTGCTGGTGCTCGACGAGCCGACCAACCACCTCGACCTCGAGTCGATCAACGCCCTCAGCCAGGCGCTGCAGAAGTACGAGGGCACGGTGTTCCTGGTGACCCACGACGAAGACCTGATGGACGCCGTGGCGACGCGGGTCTGGTCGTTCGATCGCAACGGGGTGCACGACTTCAAGGGCAGCTACGAGGAGTTCGCGGCGGCAACCGCGTCGTAGCGGATCGCGCGTTGAACGGCGCCGGGACCGGGATTCGCGGGCGGCGACGACGCTGACCGGGCGCCCCGCCGCGGGCGGCTGGGCGATAATGCCGCGCGTGAACAGCAACGGGATCAGCAGCGCCGGCTGGAAGATCGTCCTCCTCGCCAGCCTCGGCGGCACGCTCGAGTTCTACGACTTCGTCGTGTTCGGCGTGTTCGCCCGCGACATCGCCGAGGCGATCTTCCCCAACAGCACGCCGATCGTCTCGCTGATGGCGTCGTTCGGCGCCTTCGCCGCCGGCTACCTCGCCCGGCCGATCGGCGGGCTGGTGCTCAGCCACTTCGGCGACCGCCACGGCCGGCGCACCGTGTTCCTGCTGTCGCTGTTCGTGATGTCGGCGGCGACGCTGGGCATGGGGCTGGTGCCGTCCTATGTCGCGTGGGGCGTGTGGGCGAGCCTGCTGATGGTGACGCTGCGGCTGGTGCAGGGCTTCTGCATCGGCGGTGAACTGCCCGGCGCCCTCACCTACGTGGTCGAAACGGCGCCGCGCCACGCCCCGTTCGTCTGCGGGCTGGTCTTCGCGTGCGTGACCATGGGCGTCGCGGTGGCGTCGGGCGTGAGCCTCGGCGTGCGGACCTACCTGCCGCCCGAGCTCGTGCCGGTCTACGGCTGGCGCATCGCCTTCGTCCTGGGCGGCCTGGCCGGCCTGCTCAGCTTCCTGATGCGCCGGGCGATGGAGGAGTCGCCCGAGTTCGCGCGGATGAAGTCACTGGCGGCGAAGCGGCCGTTCGGCGAGGTGCTGCGCACGCACCGCGCGGAGGTCGTGGTGGGCATCGCCGGCCTGGCCGCCACCGGCGCGTTCAACGGTCTGTTCTTCGCGCTGATGCCTGCGTATCTCTCGGGTGTGCTGCAGTACGGGGCGCGCGATGCGGTGATCGCCCAGACCGTGGGTGTCGTCGTCCACGCCGCGGCGATCCTCGGCGTCGGCCGGCTGGCCGATCGGCTGTCGCCGCGGTTGATGATCGGCGCCGGCGCCGCTGTTCTCATCCTGCTCGCGTTCCCGTTCTACAACGCCCTGGCGGCGCGGACGCTCGGCCTGGTGCCGCTGATGATCCTGGCGGCCCTGGTGGCGGCGCTGTGCAACGGCACCTTCGCGGTGCTGCTCACCGATCTCTTCCCGACCCGCATCCGCTTCACAGGCGTGGCGCTGGTCTTCAACGTGGCGTTCACGCTGTTCAGCGGCACGGCGCCGCTGGTGGCGACGACCCTGATCCGCGACCTGGGCTCGGCGACCGCGCCGGCGTGGGTGATGATCGGCGCCGGCGTGCTCACGTTGGCGGCGGCGGTCGGGCTGGGCCGGCGCGGCGGCAACGTACTAGCGGCTAGGGGCTAGCGGCTAGGGGATCACGCAGTCACCCAGTCACACTGTCACACTGTCACACTGGCTCGCCCGCGTCGGGCGAGCCGCCGGCCATGACCGTCTCGGTGCCCAATCTGCGGCGCTATGCCGTGACCCGCAGCCTGTTTCCGCCCTCGACCATGCCGGCGGCGATCGAGCGGCTGGGCTTCGTGCAGGCGGATCCCATCCGCGCCCCGGCGCGGGCGCAGGATCTGATCCTCCGCCACCGCGCCGAAGGCTACGTCGCCGGCGACCTCGAGCGGCTCTACCCGACGCTCGGGGTCGAAGAGGACTTCTTCGTCAACTACGGCTTCCTGCCGCGGCGGTTGCAGGCGCTGATGCATCCGCGCGGCGGGTTCGGCGCGTGGCCGTCACCGGGCGCCCGTGTCGGCGCCAAGGTGCTGGAGTTCGTGCGCGCCCGCGGCCCGGTGCATCCGCGCGACGTCGACGCCCACTTCGCCCACGGCGCCGTCCGCAACTACTGGGGTGGCTCGTCGAGCGCCACGACGCACGCGCTCGATCACCTGCACTACCGCGGGCTGGTGCGGGTCCACGCGCGCGACGGCGGCATTCGGCTCTACGCCGCCCGCGACCACGGCCCCAAGGTCACGACGCCGTTCGAGCGGCGGGCGCGGCTCGATGCGCTCGTTGACGTGATCGTGGCGCTCTACGCGCCGCTGCCGGCGGCGACGCTGTCGTGGCTGGTGCGTCGTCTGCGCTACGCGGCGCCGCAGTGGCAGGGCCAGCTGACCGCGACGCTGGCGCGGGCGCGCGCCCGCCTCGGTCATGCGGCCGTGGACGGCATCACCTACTACTGGCCGGCCGGCGAGACGCCGGACGGCGAAGGGCCCGACGCCGTGCGCCTGCTGGCGCCGTTCGATCCCGTGGTGTGGGACCGGCGGCGCTTCGAGCACCTCTGGGGCTGGCCGTACCGGTTCGAGGCCTACACCCCCGAGGCGAAGCGCACGCTCGGCTACTACGCGCTGCCGCTGCTGTGGCGCGACCAGGTGATCGGGTGGGCCAACGTGTCGTGGAAAGGCGGCGCGATGGACGCGCGCGTCGGCTACGTGCGCGGCCGGGCGCCGCGCGATCGCGAGTTCCGCATCGCCCTCGACGAGGAACTGCAGGCGATGCGGACGTTCCTGGCGAACGCCCGCACCACCTCCGCGCTCGACGGCTAACGCTGCGGCGCCGCCGTCGTTGCCGCGGCGGCCGGCCAGCCCTTGTCGATCGGCTTGGCCGGGTCGGCGGTGATCGCCAGGTCGGCGCAGTGGTGGTACGAGTAGCCGCCGGGCTGGTTGTAGGCGTGCTCGGCCATGAACTGGATCACCTGCAGCGTGCACTTCGGACAGGAGATGTTCGGGATCGGGATGTCGGCCTCGTAGGTCTGCGGGCTCGCCGGCCGCGTGTAGTGCGGGAACAGGCCGTCGGCGAGCACCGGCAGCTGCGGCGGGCTCTGGATCACACCCCAGACCGATCGCGGACCCTTCTCGGTGACGCGCTCGAAGGTCATCGGGTCGGGCGGCAGTTCCTCACGCGAGTTCACGGCCAGGGCGACGCGGTAGTGCCCGGGGTGGTAGATCGTCTCGACCACCTTCAGGTGCAGCAGCGAGCCGCCGGTCACCCTGGTGACGGTGCCGCTCAGCCTGGCGTCGGCGGTGACGCCGCACGGCGTGGACTTCTGCGGATCGCCGCGCTCGTTCTCGACGATCCAGGACGCCGGTTCGAGCAGCTTGAAATGGGCGCCCAGATGAGCGGGCGCCGCGGCCAGGGCCGCGGCAGCGACCGCCCACGGAGCAAGAGCGTGAATGCGCATGGAGATGACCTCGGGCGAGGTCATTCTATACGCGCCGGCTCAGCACTGATAGCCGTAGTCGTCGACGCACGGCGGTTCGGGCGCGCTGTCGCCGTTGATGCTGCCGACCATCGTCGGGTGGATGGTGCAGTGGAACTCCAGCGCGGTGCCGTTGCGGACGGTGAAGCCGCGGCTGGTCGCGCCCGGTGCGATGTCACCCAGGTCGGCCGAGCCGTCGTTCATCACGATGCGATGCGCCAGCGAGTCGTTGTTGCGGAACATCACGGTGTCGCCGGCGGCGGCGCGCACGGGGTTCGGCTGATACGCGGTGTTGCCCACCGACCCCACCACCGCCACGGTGACGGTCGTGCTGCCGCCCCCGGTGGCCGGCGGCGCGCTCGGCGCGGTCGGCGTGCTGCCGCCGCCACCACCACCACACCCCCACAACGTCACGGCGCCAACGACGGCGACGGCCAGGCCGGACCGAAGACGGGACTGCATACGGACCCTTTCGTGGCGCGCCAGATGGAGAGCAATGGCGATGCCAAGGCGGCAAGGGCCGGGGAAAGGGGGATCGCCAGCGAGGGCGCCGGCCGCGCTTACGGCCTGCGTAAGCGTTTACGTCCGCCGCCGCGAGACGGCGGGTCGGCTGCGCACGTCAAATCGGCCGTGGTGTCCGCACTATCATCGAGCACCCGCCGCATGAACTCCGGACGCTTCCGTCACGGCGTCGTCGTCGCGCTCCTTCTCGGTGCCGCCGGCGCCCCGCCGCTCGGGGCACAGGCAGTCCTCGAGACGTTCGAGGCGGCCGCGACCGGCTGGCAGGTCACGGTGGAGTCGGACGGCACAGGCGCGGTCGCGCGGTCCACCACGCGGGCGGCGTCGGGCAGCGCGTCGGCGCGCGTCTCCACCGCGTCGGCCGGGGCCCGCGCCGCCCTTCGCACCAGCTTCACCGACGCGGCGAGCGCGCATGTCTGGCAGGAGCGGCCGGGAACCTATCGCTGGCAGCGCGCTCGCGTCTACGTCCCGGGCGCGACCATCGCCGCCCTCGGCGCGTCGGGCGCGGCGACGCTGGCGCGGTTCTGGGCCAGCGGCGAGCCCGACAGCGGCTGGGCGCTGCGCGTGCGCCAGGGTGGGGCGCTGTCGGCGATCGGCCGCCACCACGACACCGGGGCGACGATCGAGTTTCCGATCTACGCGACCTGGCCGGCGGATCAGTGGGTGGAACTGGAAATCGGACTGCACAGCCAGGCCGGTCCAGGGGTGAAGCGGGCGTTCGCGGTGGTCGTCAACGGCCAGTTCCACGGCTGGTATCACCAGGGCCGGATGCGGAACGAGACCTACGACCGGGTGGCGATCGGGCTGGTCGACGTCACGGCCGGTGCCGCGATCGAGGCGTTCGTCGACGACTGGGGCACGGCCGGCACCGCGGCGTTCCCGACCGGCACCGATCTGCGCCCGACCGCCGCGCTCCAGGAGCAGGACTACCGCACGCGGTCAGGCGCGCAGTGGCAGATCGACTGGTCGACGTGGGGCAACGACCTGCGCCTCGATGCCGTGCACGGCCTCTACTCCAACGCCAGCCGTCTGCAATCGGGGCGCAACATCGATCGCATGCCGTCGCTCGACAGCGGCTGGGCCGAGATCGAGATCGGCTGGCCCAATGGCCAGCCGCCCCTGCAGCCGAGCGGCTACTTCGGGCCGATGGTCGGGTTCCGCAAGGAGATCAACCGCGAGCAGAACCTCGAGATCATCCCCATCGGCACCGGCGGCGGCAACGTCGACCTCGTGCTCGCAGCGTGGAACGAGCGCGAGCTGATCCTGGCGCGGTGGCCGATGCCGAAGGCGTCGATCGGCGGCCAATTGTCGGCGATCCCGCAGCCGGGCGACGTCATCCGAGCCCGCTGGCAGCAGACCGGGTCGTCGCTGCGCGTCGGCGCCAGCTTCTTCGACGCCGGCGCCGCCACGTGGCACACCGACGTCATCGACACGACGGTCAACCTGACCAGCCTGCACGGCGTCAACTTCGCCGACGGCTTCCATCTGGCGTCGTCGATCACCATCGACTCACCGCACTACGGCATCCGCCGCTTCCGCGTCGGCACCGACGCCACGTTCCCCGGCAGCCAGGTCTGCACCTACGCGCTGTCGCCGCCCGCCGTGCAGCTCGACGCGTCCGGGGGTGCCGGGCAGATCGCCGTGTCCGCCGCGCCCGGCTGCGCCTGGACGGCGGCGAGCACGGCCGGCTGGCTGGCGGTGAGCGGCGGCGCCGCCGGCAACGGCACCGCGACGTGGAGCGCCACCGCCAACACGGCGACCACCGACCGCGCCGCGGCGATCACGATCGGCGGGCAGAGCGTGAGCGTCACACAGGCCGGCGGGGCCGGGCCGGGTCCGGGGCCGGCCGTGCAGCCGCCGCGCGACGTCGCGGTGGCGGCGACCGGGGCGGGCACGGTCACCCTGCGCTGGCGCCCGGCGGCGAGCGGACCCGCGCCGACCGCGTTCCTGCTCAGCGGCGGGACCGCGCCGGGCGAGACGCTGGCGGTGCTGTCGCTCGACGGCGCGCATCGCCTGGTGACCCTGGCGCTGCCGCCCGGGGTCTACTTCGTCCGGCTGCAGGCGCACGCCAACGGCGCGACCAGCGCGCCGTCCCAGGAGCTGCGTGTCGATCTCGGCGCGACGGCCCCGCCGTCGGCGCCGTGGGGCCTCACCGGCGTGGCCGATGGCGCCGCCCTCGCCCTGTCGTGGCGGCGGACCTACGGCGGCGGCCGTCCCGATGCCGCGATTCTCGACGTCTCGGGCGACGCGTCGCTGTCGCTGCCGCTCGGCGCGGCCGAGACCTTTTCTTTCGCGCCGGTGCCGCCGGGCACCTACACCTTTCGCGTCCGCTCGGCCAACGCGGCCGGTGCCGGGCCGTCCTCCAACGCCGTGACCCTGGCGTTTCCCTCGCCCTGCGCCGGGCCGCCCGAGGCGCCGCGGGATCTGCTGGTCCACCGCGACGGCCGCGCGCTGGAGCTGCTCTGGTCCCCGCCCGAGACCGGCCCGGCCGCGACCGGTTATGTCCTGGCGGTGAGCGGGGCGGTCGCCGGTGCGCTGCCGACCACGACCCGATCGATGCGCGGCGCCGTCGGTCCCGGCACCTACCAGTTCGCCGTGACGGCCACGAACCCGTGCGGCGCCAGCCCGCCGGCGCCGACGGCGGTCGTCACCGTTCCGTAGCGAGGCGGAGCGGCTCGGGCAGCGGCGCCACGACCTCGCAGTGCCGCGCCGTCCGCGGGTGGGCGAACCCGACGCGCCACGCGTGGAGGTGGTAGCCGCCGTCGCCCGGCAGGGCCGCGGCTGATGGCAGGCCGCCTGGCGCATACAAGGGATCGCCGGCCAGAGGATGGCCGGCGGCCGCGGCGTGAATCCGGATCTGGTGCGGACGCCCGGTCGCGATCGTCACCTCGAGCAGCGTCGTCCCGTCACGGCGCTCGACGACGGCGAGGCGGCTGCGCGCCTCGCGTCCGCCGGCGTGCGCCGCGTATACGCGGCCGAGTCGCGGATGAGGCACCAGGCCAATCGGCGTCGTCGCCTCGAGCAGGTCCCACGCCGGCGCGCCGGCGACGAGTGCCCGGTAGGTCTTCTCGACCCGCCGATCGCGCAGCGCCCGTGCCAGCGCCGCGGCGGCGGCGGACGTCAGCGCGAACAGCACCACGCCCGACGTGGCGCGACCCAGGCGGTGCACGGCGTGTGCCGAGGGCCAGGTCCGCCGCACCAGGTGGAGCAGCGTGTGCTCGAGGTAGCCGCCGGCCGGCATCGTCGGCAGGCCGCCGGGCTTGGCGACGGCGAGCACGTCGGCGTCCTCGTGCAGCACGGCGAAGTGCCGCGGCACGTCGGGCTCCGCCCACGGCGGCCGGTGCCACGCCAGCAGGTCTCCCTGTCGGCCGACCTCGCCCGGTGACGCGCGCCGTCCGGCCAGCTCGATCTCGCCGCCGGCCAGCCGGGCCAGCCACGTGGCGAGCGACGAATGCGGATAGCGCGCCGCCAGATAGCTGGCAAGCGGCTTCCCGTCGCCGCCGGCGTCGATGCGGGAGCGGTAGGTGTAGCCGGAATTCACGGTGCAGGGACCAGGGACCAGGGACCAGGGAAGAACCTCCGACGGAACCGACGCCCGCCGGCGCGACACGGTGACACGGTGATCGCTTCCCTGATCCCTGGTCCCCGGTCCCTGGTCCCTTCAACGCCGTCCGCGCTCAGGCGTCAGCGCCAAAGCGGACCGCGTAGATCGGCGGCAGACTGGTCGAAAGCGTCCGCCACGATTCGCCGCCGTCGGTCGAGAGCCACAGGCCGCCCGTGGTCGAGCCCATCGCCAGGGTCTGGCCGGTGGCGTCCACGTCGAGAGCGTGGCGGTAGACGAGATCGTAGGACGGCGCCGGCAGGCCGCGATCGAAGACCGTGAAGCTCCTGCCGCCGTCGGTCGTGCGCGAGACGACGAGCCTGGCGTCGACCGGCACGCGGCGCTCGTCCTTCACCGCCGGCACGAACCACGCGGTGTCGGGATCGCCGGGATGCACCGCCACCGCGAAGCCGAAGCCCGACGGCCGCGCCGCCTCGACCGCCGTCCACCGGCGGCCGCGATCGCGCGACCGGAAGACGCCGCAGTGGTGCTGGGTCCACAAGACGTCGGGATCGGCCGCGGCCGCGACGACCCGGTGCGGATCCTGGATGACCGGATCGCCTTGACGATCGGGTGGCATGTAATCGGCGCGCATGCCGGTGGCGCGGCACTCCCAGGTGGCGCCGTCGTCGGCCGTGGCCCACGCCCCGCCGCACGACACGCCGACCAGCACCTGGCGCGAGTCGCGCGGATCGACCAGCACCGAGTGCACCCCCGGCCAGTCGTAGCCGCCGCCGAACCACTGTGCGCGCGCCGGCTCGTCCCACAGCGCGCGGCAGATCGACCACGACGCGCCGCGATCGTCCGACCGGAACAGCCCGCCGGGCAGGGTGCCGGCCCACAGCCGGCCCGGCTGATCGGCACCGCCGGCTTCGAGCGCCCACAGCATCTTGAGCGCCGGCGGCTCGGCGGCGGGTGTCTCGCCGCCGGGACCGGGCGGCTTGCTGATGTCGGGCAGTCCGGCGTAGGACGGCACCGCCACCTCCTCCCACGTGCGGCCGCGATCGCTCGAGCGGTGCAGCTTGCAGCCGAAGTGGCCGAGGTTGAGCGCCGCGTAGATGGTGCCGTCGCGGCGGTCGTCGAGCACCATCGACAGCGGGTCGCCGAGGAAGCTCGGCGTGCCGATCGCCCAGTCGGCGGCGGCGTCGAGTGCGAACAGCCCCTTGCGAGTCGCTACCCACAGCGTCTGTGCCATCACGTCCTCCGCCGGGCGTCCGCGCCGCCCGAAAGCGCCTGCATCACGTAGACCTCGGTGTCGGCGCCGACCGGGTCGGCCAGGCCGACCCGATCGACGAGCGCCGCGTCGCCGACGAACACCGTGACGTGCTTGCGCAGCCGCCCGTGCTCGTCGAGGACGTAGCCGCGCAGCCGGGGATTGGCGGCGAACACCGCGTCGAGCGCCTCGCGCACCGTCGCCCCGGCCACCGCGGCGGGCGGCGCGTCGAGAAAGCGCTGCAACTGAGGTGTGAACGACACCCGCGGCATGGCGGCGACCCCCGAGTCTACCAACGTCCGGCCGGCGCCCACCCTGGGACGCGGAACGACGGGAGACCGGGTAACATCGAACCAGCCATGCGCTCGCTCTACGTATCTTCGATTGTCGCTGCGCTGACGCTGGGCCTGCCGCCGGCGGCGCTGGCGCAGCTCAAGCGCATTCCCGCCGAGATCGTGCCGGTGGTCGAAAGCGACGGCGTGCGGGCCGGCACCACGGTGCGGGCCGCTCTGCAGGTGACCCTGCCGGAAGGGTTCCACGTCCAGTCGAACAAGCCGCGCGATGCCTCGCTCATCGCCACCGAACTGGCGGTGGAGTCGGTGTCGGGCATCCACGCGACCGAGATCGTGTTCCCGCCGGCGATCGACTTCGTGCAGGAGGGCCTGCCCGAGCCGCTGCTCGTCTTCGAGCGGCAGTTCACCATCGGCGTACGCCTGGCGATTCCCGCCGACGCGCCGGCCGGGGTCGTGACGCTGCCGGCGCGGCTGCGCTACCAGGCCTGCGACGACAGCGTCTGCTTCGCGCCGGCGAACGCCGCCGCCGCGTGGACGCTGCGTATCGTGCCGGCCACTGCCGCCGTCACCGCGCAGCACGCCGCGATCCTCGATCCCATCGCCTTCGGCAGCGGGGAGGTGCTGCCGCCCCCGGCGGCCACCGGCGGTCCGGCGCTCGTCGGCGCCCCGACCGGGGCCCCCACGACCACGGTCGCCGGACTGGCTGCGCTCGACCGCTTCGCCGTGGTGGCCACCACCGGCGGCTACCAGGGCACCGGCGATTTCATGACGTTCATCAGGAATGCCGAGGCCGGGGTGGCCGACCGCGGCATGTTCGAGGGCCGCGGGCCGCTGGCCATCCTGCTGCTCGTGCTCGTTGGCGGCCTGGCGCTCAACCTCACCCCGTGCGTGTTGCCGATGATCCCGATCAACCTGGCGATCATCGGCGCCGGCGCCCAGGCCGGCTCGCGGCGGCGCGGCTTCCTGCTCGGGCTGACCTACGGCGGGGCCATGGCGGTGGTCTACGGCGTGCTCGGCCTGGTCGTCGTCCTCACCGCCAGCACCTTCGGCACCATCAACGCCTCGCCGTGGTTCAACCTCGGCATCGCGCTGCTCTTCGTTGCGCTGGCGCTGGCGATGTTCGACGTGTTCGAGATCGACTTCTCGCGCTTCGCCGGCACGGTCGGCGCCGGTGCCGCCCGCGGCTCGTTCCCGCTCGCCTTCACCATGGGCGGCGTGGCGGCGCTGCTGGCCGGGGCGTGCGTGGCGCCGGTCGTGATCCAGGTGGTGCTCTTCGCGAGCAACCTGTATGCGACCGGCACCAGCGTGGCGCTGGCGCTGCCGTTCGTGCTCGGCGTCGGCATGGCGATCCCGTGGCCGATCGCCGGGGCCGGCCTGTCGTCGCTGCCCAAGCCGGGGCCGTGGATGGTGCGGGTGAAGCAGGCCTTCGGCGTCGTCATCCTGGCGACCGCAGCCTACTACGGCTCGCTCGCCTACGGCCTGTTCGCCGATCGGTGGGTGGATGCCGCCGAGGTGTCGTCGAGCGTCGAAGCGAAGCTCAAGGAAGGCTGGCATGCGTCGCTGGCCGAGGGGCTGGCGGTGGCCGAACGCGAGGGCAAACCGGTGCTCGTCGATCTGTGGGCGACGTGGTGCAAGAACTGCCTGACGATGGACAAGACCACGCTGGCGAGTCCCGAGGTGACCCAGGCGCTCGCCGGCTACGTGAAGGTGAAGCTGCAGGCCGAGCAGCCCGACGAGCCGCCGGCGGCCGAGGTCATGAAGCGCTTCAAGGCCGTCGGTCTGCCCGCCTACGCGATCCTCAAACCGACCAGCCCGGCCGGCAATTAGTTTCGCGCCGAATTCCGCGCCGGGGCGTGACGTTTGGAGACGGCCCGGCCGCCCGTTCCTGGGCTATCATGGCCGGATTCGGCCGATGACGCGTCCATTCGCGCTGCTCGGACTCGCGCTCGCCGTCGCCGGCGTCTCCGGGGTCTCGGCCCGCCAGGCGGCGCCCCCACGTCCGGTCGCGTCCCACGCCGCCAGCCCCGCCGTCGCGGCGGCGCTCGACCCGGCCGCCGCCCAGCAGACCATCACGCAGTCGTGCGTCGGCTGCCACAACGACCGCGCCAAGGCCGGCGGGCTGTCGCTGGCGTCGTTCGCGATGACGGCCGCGGGCGACCAGCTCGAAACCACCGAGAAGATGATCCGCAAGCTGCGCGCCGGCCAGATGCCGCCGTCGGGCAGCCGTCGTCCCGAGGAAGCCGTCCTGCAGGGCCTGGCCGCCGCGCTCGAAGCGCAGGCCGACGCCCGCGCTGCCGCCGTCACCCCCGGCCGCCGCACCTTCCAGCGCCTCAATCGCGCCGAGTACGGCCGGTCGGTGCGCGACCTGCTCGGCCTGGAGGTGAACGCCGGCGACTACCTGCCGCTCGACACCAAGAGCGCCAACTTCGACAACATCGCCGACGCCCAGCTGCTCTCGCCGACGGTGATGCAGGGCTATCTCACCGCCGCCGCCGAAATCAGCCGCCTCGCGGTCGGCGACAAGAGCGCCACCGCGCGCGAGGCCACCTACCAGGTGTCGCGCTGGACCTCGCAGCGCGAGCAGGTGGAGGGCGCGCCGTACGGCACGCGCGGCGGCCTGGCGGTGACGCACACGTTTCCGGCCGACGGGCGCTACCGCTTCCGCGTGTCGTTCTACCACGAGACCACCGGCGCCCTGTACGGCAACGGCCGCGCCGCGCTGCACACCGCCGAGGCGCCCGAGCAGGTCGAGATCGCCATCGACGGCGAGCGCGTCGCGCTGCTCGACGTCGATCGCTGGATGAACAGCGCCGACCCCGACGGCGTCAACCTGCGCACCGAGCCGGTGGCGATCACCGCCGGCCCGCACACCGTGTCGGCGGCGTTCATCCGCCGCTTCGAGGGCCCGGTGCAGGATCTGATCACGCCGCTCGAGTGGTCGATCGCCAGCACCAGCATCGCCGACGCCTACGGCTTCACCACGCTGCCGCATCTGCGCGACCTGGCGATCACCGGTCCGTTCGAGGCGACCGGGGTGTCCGAGACGCCCAGCCGCGAGCGCCTCTTCACCTGCCGGCCGGCCAACGACGCCCAGGCCACGCAGTGCGCGCAGCGCATCATCTCGGGGCTGGCCTCGCAGGCCTTCCGCCGCACCGCCACCGAGCGCGACGTCAACGCCCTGATGACGCTCTATCGCAAGGGCGCTGCCGAGGGCGGGTTCGAGGAAGGCGTGCGGATGGCGCTCGAGGGCATGCTCGCCAGCCCGCGCTTCGTGTTCCGCTTCGAGGAACGCCCGGCCAACGTCCGCCCCGGCGAGACCTACGCGCTGAGCGACGTCGATCTGGCGTCGCGGCTGTCGTTCTTCCTGTGGGCGTCGGGCCCCGACGCCGAGCTGCTGAAGGTGGCCGAGGCCGGCCGGCTGTCGCGGCCCGAGGAACTCGATCGGCAGGTGCGTCGCCTGCTCGCCGACCGCCGCGCCGACGTGCTGTCGAGCCGCTTCGCGGCGCAGTGGCTGCGCCTGCAGGACCTCGACAAGATCAATCCCGACGTCCGCTTCTATCCCGACTTCGACGACCAGCTCAAGACCTCGATGCGGCGCGAGACCGAGGCGTTCTTCCAGCACGTCGTGCGCGCCGACCGCCCGGTCGTGGATCTCTTCGCCGCCGACTACACCTTCGTGGACGAGCGGCTGGCCCGGCACTACCGCCTCCCCGGGGTGATCGGCCCGGAGATGCGCCGCGTCGTCAACCCCGATCCGCAGCGGCGCGGCCTGCTCGGCCACGCCAGCATCCTCACCCTCACCTCGGAAGCCGAGCGCACCTCGCCGGTGCTGCGCGGCAAGTGGGTGATGGAGGTGCTGCTCGGCACGCCGCCCCCGCCGCCGCCGCCCAACGTGCCGACGCTCGACGAGACCGCCGACGCCGCCGGCGGCCGCCTGCGCACGGTGCGCGAGCGGATGGAGGAGCACCGCCGCAATCCGGCGTGCATGTCGTGTCACCGGATGATCGACCCGATCGGCCTGGCGCTCGAACACTTCGACGTCACCGGCGCGTGGCGCATCCGCGACAACGGCTCGCCGATCGATCCGGCCAGCGCGCTCTACGACGGCACGCCGCTGGCGAGCGCCAGCGACCTGCAGCGGGCCCTCATGGCGCGGTCGAACGTGCTGGTGCAGGTGTTCGCCGAGAACCTGATGACCTACGCCCTCGGCCGGCGCCTGGCCCCGGCCGACATGCCGGTGGTGCGGCGCGTCGTGCGCGACGCCGCCGCCGCCGACTCGCGGTTCTCGGCGTTCGTGCTCGGCATCGTCAAGACGCCGGCGTTCAGGATGAAGGCCGCCGACGCGGCGCCCACGACGGTGGCCGCCGCTCCGGCCGGGCGCGGTGGCCGGGTCTCGTGAGGGGTGATCGGGTGGTG
>JBFWNV010000029.1:0-30466 GCA_050250875.1 Vicinamibacterales bacterium | reverse complement strand
GCACCCGGAGCCCCCTGCGGACCGGCCGGCCCTTGCGGACCCACCGCACCATCGGCACCCGCGGGGCCTTGCGGACCCGGCGCTCCGTCAACACCCGCCGGGCCCTGGGGCCCAGCCGGTCCCTGTGGGCCAGCGGCACCAGGCGCGCCGTCCGCACCCGGAGCCCCCTGCGGACCGGCCGGCCCCTGCGGACCCGCCGCACCATCGGCACCCGCGGGACCCTGCGGACCAGGTGCTCCGTCAACACCCGCCGGGCCCTGTGGGCCAGCCGCACCCGGCGCACCGTCGGCACCCGGAGCGCCTTGCGGACCGGCCGGCCCCTGCGGGCCAACCGCACCATCGGCACCCGCGGGACCCTGCGGACCCGGTGCTCCGTCAACACCCGCCGGGCCCTGCGGCCCAGGCGCACCATCGGCCCCCGCCGGCCCCTGCGGACCCGCCGGCCCAGCCGGGCCCTGTGGGCCAGCCGCACCCGGCGCACCGTCCGCCCCGGGAAGCCCCTGCGGACCTGCGGCCCCCTGCGGACCCGCCGGCCCTTGCGGCCCCGCCGTGCCGGGTGCGCCATCCGCGCCAGGAGCCCCTGGCGAACCTGCAGGTCCCTGGGGGCCCGCCGGCCCTTGCGGCCCAGCCGCGCCGTCGGCACCGGCGGGGCCCGGTGGCCCCGCGGGCCCCTGCGGTCCCGTGGCGCCATCCGCACCCGCTGGTCCCTGCGGTCCCACTGGACCAGCCGCGCCGTCCACACCTGCCGGCCCCTGCGCGCCCGCCGGCCCTGCCGGCCCCGCGGGGCCCTGCGGTCCAACGGCGCCGGTGGCACCTGGCGCACCCGCCGCACCGGCCGGGCCGACCGGTCCCTGCGGACCGGCCGGGCCCGCCGGACCGGCGACGCCTGAGGCCGCGAGTCCCGCGAGGTCGCCGTTGACGAGCACCTTGCCGGGCGCGGCCTGCAACGGCACGAAACTCGGGGAGGTCGAGGTCACCGCCTGGATGTAGTAGCGGTCGAGCGACGAGCCGAGGAACGGCGGCACCACGTTGACCACCGCGCGGCCGCTTCCATCGAGATTGCCCATCGCGAGGATGCGGATGTCCGGCCCGACGGCAAAGGCCACGCCGGCGTACGAAAACCCGGCGCCGGTGGTGCTGCCCACCAGCGCGAAGTAGTGACCGGGCGTACCGGTCACGGTTACCGTCGACGCCGCGCCCGGCGTGACGACCACCGCGCCAAGCGCAGCGGAGGGGGCCTGTGCCCGGGCATCCACGACTGCGGCCTGCCAGGCGAACAACGCGGCAGCCATGACGAGGGCTGCGCGCGACGACACTCGCGGCTCGCGGGCCGGGAGCGACTTGCTGACGTTTCCGAGCTGCATCGACGTTTTTGTCTCCAGTCCGACGGGACCAGCCGGCCAGGAGGCACGTCCCGTGCCACGCCGGAAACCGACGAATTCCCGGCAGAAAACCGCCGATCGTGCGGAAATCGTGCGCTCTCCGCCCAGAACTGTGCGCGGGTGTCACAGCGACTGACGCGGGGTGTCAGTCGCGCACGATCTCGATCGCCGACTGACGGATTTGGCAGGAGTGGGAACTTGCGCGCCGGCGGCACGCACGGTGGTGATACTATTTCCAGGCGTCGGGGCGTGGCTCAGCCTGGTAGAGCACTCGGTTCGGGACCGAGGGGTCGGTGGTTCGAATCCACTCGCCCCGACCACAGATTCGCGAACGAAGGGCGGCACACAGTGCCGCCCTTCGTCGTTGGAGGGGACTCCGGACTCGGGGCTCGGGACTCGCTCAGGGGCGCGCCGCGCTCGTCGTCGGCACGGCCGCGCCCTTCACCAGGTCGCTCACGTCGTAGACGCGGCCGTTGGCCATCACGCGCCGCACGTTCACCGCGTCGCCGATCCGCTCGAGCGGGTTCCCCTCCACCAGCACGATGTCGGCGAGCTTGCCGGCGGCGATGGCGCCGGCGTCGAGGTTCAGGGCCTCGGCCGGCGTGACCGTCGCCGCGCGCAGCGCCTGATACGGCGTCATGCCGGCGTTGACGTAGGCGTTCAGCTCGCCGTGCAGGTTGAAGGCGTTCGGCGTGTCGGTGCCGGCCACCACCTTGCCGCCGGCCTTGTAGATGTCCATCAGCATCCGGTTGTTGCCCGGGCTGTCGAGCCCGCCGCCGGGGGCACCGCCGCCCTGCGGGTTGCGCACCTGCTGCTGCATCCACTGCGGGTAGAGCGAGAAGCGCGGATCCTGGCGCAGCGCCGGATTGCCCTCGAGCAGTCGCCGCGTGCCGCCGCCCGACATCATCGGGCACCAGTAGCGCTCGCTCCTGCCGAACAGTTGCACGACGTCGGCGTAGGCGCGCTGCAGCGTCGTCTGCTTGGGCGAGTAGCCGCGGCGGCTGGTCGCCGCGGTGTGCTCGGTGTTGTCGACGCCGACCAGCGCGGCGGGGAAGATCTCGTGGGTCGCCACCGGCACGCCGATGCCGTGCGCGAACTCCACCATGCGCTTCTGCTGGACGTCGGGCAGCCGCACGTAGCTCTTGATGAGGTCGTGCTGCAGCACCCTGGCACGCTCGAGTTCCATCTCGAAATGCGCCGGGCTGGAGATCGCCACGCCCATCTTGTAGTAGACCCGCTGCCATTCCATCAGGTAGCCGGTGCCGTAGACGCGCGGACCGACGCGGACCCCGGCCTCGTTGGCCTCGCGGTCTTCCACCGCTTCGTAGGGCGTGTTGCCCGGGCTGCGCACCGTGGTCACGCCGAAGGCCAGCCACGCCCGCCCCTGCGCTTCGCCGAAGTCCTTCTGCAGGTGCGAGTGGAACTCGACGAGGCCGGGCATCGCGGTGAGGCCGCTGCCGTCCACCACCGCACCGCGGTGGGCCGCCGCGCTGTGCGGCGCCACCGAGCGGATGCGGTTGCCGTCGACGACGATGTCCATGTCGGCGCGCGCCGTCTCGCTCACGCCGTCGACGAGCCGGCCGACGTGGATCGTCGTGCGCCCGGCCGGCACGGCGGGCGTATAGGTGAGGGCCAGCGGCACGTCGGTGACCGCGCCCGACTCGATGTCGACGATCCGCAGCTTGTCCATCGACTGGTAGAGCAGCCGCTTCGAATCGCCAGCCCAGCTCGGCGAGTGCGCCATCTCGGAGGTGACACGCCGTGGCGGGCCGAGCGGCTCGCCGGCCGGCGACACCGGCCACACCGACAGCAGCCCTTCGTAGATCGCCGCCATCTTGGTGCCGTCGGGCGACCACACCGGGCCGCCGCCGCCGCGCGAGTCGATCGACAGGTTGGGGTTGGGCACGTACCACTTGTCGTCGCCGCCGGTGGACGACATCGTCAGCACCTGGTTGGTGCCTTCGCGGAACCGGGTCGAGTAGGACGACACCATGGCCACCGCCACGCGCCGGCCGTCGGGCGACCAGGTCGGCGTGCCGGGCGAGAACAGCGCGTCGTGAATCCGCGTGACGGCGCCGGTCGCGACGTCCACGACCGACACCGGCGCGCGCCGCCACATGCCGTCGACGTCGAAGAAGGCGATGCGCCGGCCGTCGGGCGACCAGGTGGCGCCCTGCGGCTGCGTGGTGAGCCGGGTGAGCTGGCGGTCCTGGCCGGTGGCGAGATCGCGCACCCACAACTGCAGCAGCTCGCCGCCCTTGTCCGACGAGTAGACCAGCCTGGTGCCGTCGGGCGACCATGCCGGGTCGGTGTCGAGGAAGCGATCCTTCGTGAGGTTCTCCGGTGTGCCGCCGATCGGCATCACCCAGATGTCGCCGACAGCGGCGAAGGCCACCTTGGTGGCATCCGGCGAGATCACCGGCCGCACCAGCCCCAGCACCTTGCGCGGCGCCCGCGAGTCGAAGTCGCGGGCGACCCGCGTGTAGCGCGCCGGCGTCGCCTGCAGGGTGGCGGTGAACGGCACGTCGGTGAACCCGGCGGCGCCGACCGCGCGGCGGCGGATCTTCCCATCGGCGGTGTAGAAGAACTCGGTTGCGCTGATCCAGGCGGGACGGAACGGGAAGGCGTTCTCGCTGCCGGTGATCGACTGGCCGCCGAGCTCCAATCGGCTGGACTGGCCCTCGAGCGCGTGCAGGACGATCTGCCCGCCGGGGCCCCACGACGCCGCGTCCACCCGTCCGGTGGAACTGGCGACCTGGCGCTCGGCGCCGCCGGTGGCCGGCACCGCCCAGACGTGCCGTTCGCCGTCTCGCGTCGAGACGAAGCTGATGTCGGCGTCGTTCGGCGACCAGCTCGGCATCGAGTCCTCGGCGGCGTGCGTGGTGAGCTGCCGCAGCGCGCCGCTGGCCAGCTCGAGGACCCAGATGTTGTAGTTGCTGCCCAGCGGATCGCCACGGTCCGAAGAGAAGGCGAGGCGCGTGCCGTCGTGGGACCAGGCCGGCTCGCGGTCGTCGAAGGCGCCGAAGGTCAGCTTGCGCTGGTTCGAGCCGTCGGGAGCGATCGCCCACAGGTCGTAGCCGCCGTCGCGATAGGCGAAGAACGCGATGGTGCGGCCGTCGGGCGACCACGCCGGCTGGCGCGCGTCGTTGAAGACGTCGGTGATGCGCGTCGCCGTGCCGCCGCTCGCCGGCAGCGTCCAGATGCTGCCCTGGAGGTCGATGGCGAGCGTGCGCCCGTCGGGCGAGACCGCCACCGACATCGACGTGCCTTCGTTCACCGGCACGTCCACGGTGACGGCCGGAGCCGGCCGCGTCGGCCGCGACTGCGCGCGCGAGGCGACGCCGAGGTTCGCGGTCACCACGGCGGCGAGGGCGAGGACGGTGAGGGAACGGATGCGCATCATTGGCCGTCAGCCTATGAGCCGCGCCGGGGCGAGTCAAGCGCCGCGGCGATTACAATCACACACACGCGTGCCGTCCTCCGCCAGCCCGCCGCCGCGCCCGACGCGCGCCTCGCTCCTCGGCCTCGTGATGGCGCTGGGCGGCGTGGCCGTGCTCGTCGTCACGGTGCGGCAAGTGGGCTGGGCCGACATCCGCGCCGGCGTCGCCGCGGTCGGCGGGTGGTTCGTTCCGGTGGTGCTGCTCGGCGCCCTGCGCTTCTTCGTCCGGGCGCGGGCCTGGGTGGTGTGCGCGGCCCGGGTCGGCGCCGGCGCGCTCCAGAGCGGGCGGGCTTTCGCCGCCGTGCTCGCCGCCGACGCGGTCGGCAACCTGACGCCGCTCGGCCTGCTCGCCTCCGAGCCGGCCAAGGTGCTGCTGCTGCGGCCGGCGGTGGCCACCGCACCGGCCCTGACCTCGGTCGCGCTCGACAACGCCTTCTACACCGGCTCGGTCGTGCTGATGCTGGCCGCCGGCGCCTGGATGCTGGTGCGCCAGGCGGCGCTGCCGGCCTCGCTGCGGCTGGCGGCCGAGGGCGTGCTGGCGGCGATCGTCGTCGGTGCCGTCGTGGTCGCCTGGGCGATCAGACGCCGGCCGGCCGTGCTGTCGTGGATCGCCCAGGTCGCGGCGCGGGTCAGCGGGCGGGCGGCGCGCTCGCCCGAGGTGCTGCACGAGATCGAATCGCGGTTCTACGGCGTCACGGCGTGGCCCGCGGCGACGATCGCCGCCGTCGCCGGCTGGCAGGCGGCGTTCCACGCCGCCGCCGTCGTCGAGGTGTGGCTGATCCTGTCGGTGCTGTCCGGCTGGCAGACCTCGCTGGCCGACGCCTTCGTGCTCGAGACGACCGGGCGCCTGGTGACCGTGCTCTTCAAGGTGGTGCCCTTCAGGGTCGGCGTCGACGAGGCCGGCGCCGCGGTGGTCGCCGCGGCGATCGGGGTGCCGGTCTCGGACGCCGTCGCGCTCGCCCTCGTCCGCAAGCTGCGCATCGTCGTGCTGAACGCCGCCGGGCTGGCCGTCCTGGCCCGGGCCCGTCGCTGAGCCCGTCGCGCGCTTGTCAGGCCGCCCGGGCGCTTTCTACAATCGGGCGGTTCGGTCCTGCCCCTCCTGGAGTGCCCTGATGTTCCTCACCCGCGTCCACCCCGTCGTCATCGCCACGGCCGTTGCCGTCGTCGCCGCCGGGCTGGCCGGCCGTCCCCGCGCGCAGAGCCCGGCCGGCGGCGTCGATCCCGTGCTCTACAAGGGCATGCAGTGGCGCAGCGTCGGCCCGGCCCGCGGCGGCCGGTCGATTGCGGTCGGCGGCAGCGAGAGTCGGCCGCACGAGTACTGGTTCGGCACCACCGGCGGCGGCGCCTGGAAGACCACCGACGGCGGCACCACCTGGACGCCGATGACCGACGGCAAGATCCGCAGCTCGTCGATCGGCGCGCTCGGCGTCTGCCAGGCCAATCCGGATGTCGTCTACATCGGCGGCGGGGAAGTGCAGTTCCGCGGCAACATCATCCAGGGCGACGGCGTCTACCGCACCGGCGACGGCGGCCAGACCTGGACCCACGTCGGGCTGCGCGAGTCACAGGCGGTGGCACGCCTGCGTGTCCATCCGGCGGCGTGCGACACCGTGTTCGCCGCCGTGTTCGGCCCGCCCTACAACGAACATCCCGAGCGCGGCGTCTTCAAGTCGACCGACGGCGGCAAGACCTGGCGCAAGACGCTGTTCCGCGACGGCAGGACCGGAGCCGTCGACCTGGCCATCGACGCGAAGAACCCGCAGGTGGTGTTCGCCTCGCTGTGGGAGGCGTTCCGCACCCCGTGGTCGATGTCGAGCGGCGGACCGGGCAGCGGCCTCTTCAAGTCGACCGACGGCGGCGAGTCGTGGACCGAGATCACGCGCAACCCCGGGCTGCCGACCGGCCTGTGGGGCAAGGTGGGGGTCTCGGTGTCGCCGGTGGACGGCAGCCGGGTCTACGCCATCATCGAGAACGAAGCGGCCGGCGGCCTCTACGTGAGCGACGACGCCGGCGCCAGCTGGCGCCAGTCGACCGACAACCGCAACATCCGCCAGCGCGCGTTCTACTACTCGCGGCTGGTCGCCGACACCAAGGACAAGGACACCGTCTACGTCCTCAACGTCCAGTTCTTCAAGTCCACCGACGCCGGCAAGACGATGACCACCATCCGCGTGCCGCACGGCGACAACCACGACCTGTGGATCTCGGCGACCGACAACCAGCGGATGGTGCAGTCGAACGACGGCGGCGCCAACGTGACGGTCAACGGCGGCCACAGCTGGACCGGCCAGGCCTATCCGACCGGGCAGTTCTACAACGTCTTCACCACCCGGCACGTGCCCTATCACATCTGCGGCGCCCAGCAGGACAACAGCACGGCCTGCGTCGGCAGCCAGGCCCAGGCCGGCGCCGGCGAAGGCAGCCTGCCGCCGATCTTCTACGCCGTGGGCGGCGGCGAGAGCGGCTACATCGCCCCCGACCCCACCGACCTCAACGTGTTCTTCGCCGGCAGCTACGGCGGCTATCTGACCCGGCTCGATCGCGAGACCGGTCAGCAGCGCGCCGTCACGATCTACCCGAACAACCCGATGGGCTATTCGGCGATCGACATCAAGGAACGGTTCCAGTGGACGTTCCCGATCGTCTTCTCGCCGCTCGACCCGAAGGTCCTGTACGCCTCGTCACAGCATCTGTGGCGGACCACCACCGGCGGGCAGAGCTGGGAGCGGATCAGCCCGAACCTGACCCGCTCCGACCCCAAGACCCTGCAGGCGTCGGGAGGGCCGATCACCCGCGATCAGACCGGTGTCGAGACCTACGCGGTGATCTTCACGATCGCGCCGTCGCGCCAGGACGCCGGGACGATCTGGACCGGCTCGGACGACGGCTGGGTGCACATCACCCGCGACGGGGCCAAGACCTGGACCCAGGTGACGCCGCCCGATCTGCCGGAGTTCACGCGCATCGGCCTCATCGAAGCGTCGCCGCACCAGAACGGCGTCGCCTACCTCGCCGGGAACCGCTACCAGCTCGGCGATCGCCGGCCGTATCTCTACAAGACCGCCGACTTCGGCCGGACCTGGACGAAGATCGTCACCGGCATTCCCGAGGACGACTTCCTGCGCGTCGTCCGCGAGGACCCGGCGCGCCGCGGCCTGCTCTATGCCGGCACCGAGCACGGCGTGCACGTCTCGTTCGACGACGGCGCGCACTGGCAGCCGCTGCAGCTCAACCTGCCCGACACCCCGGTGCACGGCATCGTGGTCGAGGGCCGCGACCTGGTGATCGGCACGCATGGCCGCGGCTTCTACGTGCTCGACAACATCGGGGTGCTGCGCCAGGCCACGCCCGAGCTCACCTCCAACGACCTCTTCGTCTTCCAGACCTTCGACCCGCTGCGCGGCCGTGACCGCAACGTGACCATCGACTACTACCTGAACCGCGCCGCCGACGAGGTGCGGATCGAGTTCCTCGACGCCGGCGGGCAGGTGCTGCGGACGTTCACCGGCACGCCGAAGCCCGACCCCAACGGCGGACTGCCGCCGGGGGTCGATGCCGAGGCCGCGGCGTTCTTCGGCCTGGCCCCGGCGCGGGTCGGCGTCGCCCAGGGCATGAACCGCTTCACGTGGGACATGCGCTATGCCGGCGCGACGGTGTTCCCCGGCATGATCATGTGGGCGGCGCAGCCGCAGCGCGGCCCGGCCGCGCCGCCGGGGCGCTACACCGTGCGCGTCACCGCCAACGGCCAGACCCGGAGCCGCGACTTCCAGATCGCGCTCGACCCGCGGCTGGCCGCCGACGGCATCGCCGCGACCGACCTGCAGGAGCAGTTCGCGTTGTCGGTCCGGATCCGCGACAAGGTGACCGAAGCCAACACCGCCGTCATCACCATCCGCGGCATCCGCGACCAGGTCACCGAGCGCCTGCAGAAGATCAGCCCGCGCCGCAAGGCCGAAATCCAGAAGCTCGCCGACGCCGTGCTCACGCCGCTGGCGGCCGTCGAGGCCGAGGTCTACCAGGTGCGCAACCGCAGCGGGCAGGACCCGCTCAACTACCCGATCATGCTGAACAACAAGATCGCGGCCCTGGCCGGCGTGGTCGAGAGCGCCGATCACAAGCCCACGGCGCAGAGCTACGAGGTGTTCGACGAACTGTCGAAGGCCCTCGACGCCCAGCTGGCGAAGATGCGGCAGACGCTCGCCACCGACCTGCCGCGGCTCAACGCGGCGCTGGGCCGTGAGAAGGTGCCGGCCGTCGATCCGGCCTCGGCCACGGCGCCGCGGCCGTAACCGGCGCCGGCGCGCGTGGCCCGGTGGGCGCCGACGTGCGCCTGCCGCACGCGCGGCGGTCCGGCGCGGCGACACGCCGGGGAAATCCGGGCGTACTGGCGCGCGATTCAAGGCGGCACGGCACTTGCCGATTGAGCGGGCGGAGTTGCCTGCATGATCCCGCCCGCCGACCCGCCGCGTCGTGTCCCCCTGATTCCCGCCGGCCCCGGTCCCGCGCCGGCCGGAACCGGCCTCGTCCTCGTCGTCGGCGACTCGAACGAGGCCCGCGCCGTCGACCGCGCCCTGACCCGCGCGGTGGTGCCGACACGCCTGCTGGCCACCGCCACCGACGCCGCGGCGGCGCTGGCCGAGGCGATCCCCGCCGTCCTGATCGTCGACATCGACGCCGCCCACGCCGACGCCGTCGAGTTGTGCCGTCAGGCGAAGCGCGACAGCACGACGCGGCTGGTGCCGATCATCCTGCTGTCCGACGATCGGCGGCGCGAGCAGCGATTGGCCGGCATCGAGACCGGCGCCGAGGCGCTGCTGGCCAAACCGTTCGACCCCGAAGAGCTGCTGGCCCGGGTCCGGGCGTTCAGCCGGGTCAGCCAGTACACCAGCGACCTCGACTCGGCGGCCTCGATCATCATGACCGTCACGGCGATGATCGAAGCGCGCGAGTCGTCGCCGGGCCACTGCTACCGGATGGCCAACTACGCCACCGCGCTGGGCCGGTCGCTGCGGCTGCACGACGCCGATCTCACGTCGCTGTACCGCGGCGCGTTCCTCCACGACATCGGCATGCTGGCCATCCCCGACGCCATCCTGCGCAAGGGTGGCCGGCTCGAGCCCGAGGAATACGACGTCATCAAGTCGCATCCCGTGATCGGCGACGCGCTGTGCGCCAACCTGCGCACGCTGCACGCGGTGCGTCCAATCGTCCGTCACCACCACGAACGCCTCGACGGATCGGGCTATCCCGACCGGCTGGCCGGCGACGCCGTGCCGCTGCTGGCGCAGATCGTCAGCATCGTCGACACCTTCGAGGCGATCACGATGGGCCGCGAGTACGTCGCGGCGCGCCCGCCGCAGGACGCGCTCGACGTGCTCCGCCACGAGGTGCACGTCGGCTGGCGTCGGCCCGACGTCGTCGACGCCTTCGAGGCGCTGGTGCGCAGCGGCACCCTCGCCACGTTCGCCGCCAGCGTCGATGACGGCGCCGCCGCCGAACTCGACGCCTTCTCGGCCGACCTGCAGCGGATCGTCTCGGCCCCGACGCTCGACCTGTCGCCGTGGACGCGCCGCCAATGACCCGCGCCGCCGCCGCGTCGGCCGCCGTCCCGCGCCGGCCGGGACCGCGGCCGCGGCTCGACGCGACACCACGACCGGCGATGTCCTGGCGCCCGGCCGCCACCTTCCACGGGCTGATCGGCCGGACGCCGGCGATGCAGCAGCTGTTCGCGGCGATGGCGCGGTTCGCGCCGTTCGGCCGGACCACGCTCGTCACCGGAGAGATCGGCACCGGCAAGACGGCGGTGGCCCGCACGCTCTATCGCCTGGGGCCGCGACGCGGCGGCGCGTTCGTGACGGTCAGCTGCGCCGACCGCCACCGCGACGGCGGCGGCCCTGACTGGGCGACAGCGGCGAACGAGGCGCACGACGCCACGCTTTTCTTCACCGACGTCGCCGACCTGCCCGGCGCCGATCAGCTGCGGCTGATCCGCCTCCTGACCGCCGACGACGAACGGCCGACCGGCGCGGCCGGCGTGCACGTGATCGCGGCGACCGCGTGCGACCTTCGCGACGCCATGGCGGTCGGCCGTTTCCGCTCGGATCTGTACTACCAGCTCGGCGTGTTCACGCTGCACCTGCCGCCGCTGCGCCAGCGGCTCGCCGATCTGCCGGACTTCACCCGCATCTTCCTGCGCGAGATCGCCGGTCGGCTCGGCCTCGGCCCGCGTGCGGCGACGGCGGCGGCGATTCGCCGTCTGCAGGGACACGACTGGCCGGGCAACCTGCGGGAGCTGCGCAACGTGCTGGAGCGGGCCGCCGTCCTGAGCGACGGCGAACTGGTGGGGGAGGGCGCGGTGAGCGCGGCGCTGGTCGATGGGGCGCCGCGGCGCGAGCCGGCCGTCGGCCCCGCTCCCGCGCCGGCCCGGCTCGACGACGCCCAGCGGGCGCACGTGCGCGCCGTGCTGCACGGCGTCGGCGGCAACAAGACGCGCGCCGCCGCCAGCCTCGGCATCAGCCGACGGGCCCTCTACCGGCTGCTGGATCGCCTCGGCGCCTGACCACGCCGGGTCGGCCTGCTACAATCGCGGTGTGCGGGCGGCGCGGCATTATCTGGTCTCCGGCCGCGTCCAGGGCGTGGGCTATCGCCTGTTCGCGCTCGACGCCGGCCGCCGCGAAGGCCTGCACGGCTGGGTGCGCAACCTCGACGACGGCCGCGTCGAGATCGAAGCCGAGGGCGCCGCAGACGCGCTCGACCGGTTCGAGCGCGCGTTGTGGCGGGGACCGTCGCGCGCCCGCGTCGACGCCGTCGCGATCGACGACCGGCCGCCATCCGGCGGCAGCGGCCCGTTCACCGTCGCCTGACCCGTCCCGACGCCTCATGAACCAGCTCAAGTCGAAAATCCGCCAGATCCCCGACTTCCCGAAGCCGGGCATCCTCTTCTACGACATCACCACGCTGCTGGCCGACCCGGCCGGCCTCCACGACACCATCGACGCGCTCTCGACGCCGTACCGCGGCGCCGGCATCGAACGCGTCGTCGGCATCGAGAGCCGCGGCTTCATCCTGGCGGCGGCGATTGCCGACCGCCTCGGTGCGGGGTTCGTGCCAATCCGCAAGCCGGGCAAGCTGCCGGCGGCGACGCTGGGGGAGTCGTATGCGCTCGAGTACGGCACCGACACGCTCGAGATCCACGCCGATGGCGTTCACGCCGGCCAGCGCGTGCTGCTCGTCGACGACGTCCTGGCCACCGGCGGCACCGCCCGGGCGGCGGTGAGCCTGATCGACCGCCTCGGCGCCACCCTGCACGCCGCGGCGTTTCTGATCGAACTGGAGTTCCTCGGCGGCCGCGAGAAGCTGGCGCAGACGCCGGTGTTCTCGGTGATCAAGTACTGAGGCCCGCAGGTCACTCGATCGCCCCGGCGACGATCACCTCGGCGCGGCAGGAGACACCGCCCCGCCGCAACGTGAGGTCCACGTCGGTCGCCTGCATCGTCAGGGCGGCCCATCGCCCACCGCGGGAGTTGGCGAAGTCGCCCAGGCCGAAGGCGACGGCCGCGCCCCGCGCCACGTGTTTCTTCTCGGCGCTGACATAGCGGCCGGTCGCGTGTCGTCCGCCACCAGCGGCCAGTTCGACGCCGGCGATGGCGGCTTCCACGTCGCGCCAGTCGGCGCCGTCCCGGTTCCGGACGACGAGCATCGCGGTCGGCCAGCCGTTCAACCGGGCCAGCGGCGAGTCGCGCCGCACGATCGACGCGCCCACCGCAGCCCGGTCGAGCACGCACTCGGTGGGCGGCGTCGGTGCGCAGGCGGACGTGGCGGGACCGAGGAGCGCCGCGGCGAGGAGCGCGGCGCCCAGGCCGGCGCGCGTTGGCAAGCGATCGCGGCGGTCGTCAGACATGAGCGCGACGGCGGCCAGGGACGGCCCCGACGACCCCGTTGCCGGAATGGCGCGCCCGGGCGGAATCGAACCGCCGACCCCCCGCTTAGGAGGCGGGTGCTCTATCCCCTGAGCTACGGGCGCAGCCTGGTTACTGTACCAGACCCTCGCGCGAGGGCCGCCGGCGGCGCGGCCGATGCTACGCTGACCGCGCTTCCCCATGGACCTCGACGAACTGCAGCGACACTGGGACGCGTTCGGCACGCGCGATCCCCTCTGGGCCATCCTGACCGATCCGGCGCGCAAGGGCGGCCGGTGGAACCACGAGGAGTTCTTCGCGACCGGCCACAGCGAGGTCGAGGCGCTCGTCGCCGAAGCCCGCCGGTTCGGGCTGCCATGGCAGCGGCGGCGCGGCCTCGACTTCGGCTGCGGCATCGGCCGCCTCACCCAGGCACTCGCCGCCCACGTCGACGAGGTGCTCGGTCTCGACGTCGCGCCCTCGATGATCGCCCACGCCCGTGCCGCCAACCGCCATGGCGACCGGGTGCGCTACGAGGTGCAGGCGGCACCGCCGCTGTCGGCGGTCGCCAGCGGTTCGACCGACCTGGTCATCACCGGCCGCGTGCTGCAGCACATCGCCCCGCGGTACGCCCGGGCCTACGTCCTGGAGCTGGCCCGCGTGCTGGCCCCCGGGGGCTTCCTGAGCTTCGATCTGCCGGCCCGGCCGCTCGAGGCGCCGGCGCTGCCGGGCGGCGCGATGCCGCCGGCGGCCTACCGGGCCAGGCTCACGGCCACGGGTCCGGTGCCGGCGGGGGCGAGCGCGCGGGTCGCGGTGGTCGTCGTCAACGCCTCCGACACCGACTGGCCGGCCGGCCGGCCGCTGAACGTCGGCAACCACTGGCTGGCCACCGATGGGGCCCCGATCGTCCTCGACGATCGCCGCGCCGCCGTGCCGCTGCCTCTGGCGGCGGGGGAGGCGGCCGCCGTCGTCCTGGAGGTCTCGTGGCCGCCGCCCGACGGCGCCGCCGTGCTGGAGGTGGATGTCGTCCACGAAGGCGTCACGTGGTTCGGCGCCCTCGGTTCGCCGAGTGTGCGGCTCGCCCTGGCGCCGCTCTCCGCTCCCGCGCCGGCGCCGGATGGCGCCGACGGGTTCGAGCCGGTCATGGAGATGCACGCCGTGCCGCGGGCCGAGGTCGAGGCGCTGCTGGCCGACGCCGGCGTCCGGCTCCTGCAGGTGCGCCGCGAGACGCACTGCGGCCCGCGGTGGGAAGCGTGGCGCTACGACGTGACGGCCGACGGGCCGCGCTGATACACTGAGGGGTCCCGTCCACGCGAGGGCCGGCCCCTATGAAGCACTCCGAGCGCGAGCACCTGAAAGAGAACGAGCTGGCCAAGGCGCTGGCTGCCGCCAACCAGACCCTCGGCCAGCACCGGTCGCGCTACCTGGCCATCGGCGGCGCGGTCCTCGCCGTGCTGATCGCCCTCGCCGGCTACACCACCTGGCAGCGCAATGCCGACAACGCGGTGAGCGGCCTGCTGGCCGACGCGATGGTGGTCTACGAGGCGCCGGTGCAGGCGCCGGTGCCTCCGGCGGAGGCCGGCTCCACCGCCGCGCCGACCCAGGCGCCCGGCACGTATCCCACCGAGCGGGCCAAGCTCGAGGCGGCGCTGCCCAAGTTCCTCGCCGCCGCCGACTCGAGCCCGTCGAGCGCCCCCGGGCGCCTGGCGCGCTTCAACGCCGCGTCGATCCTGGTCACCCTCGGCCGCTACGACGAGGCGCGCGCGCAGTACGATCAGCTGGCCTCCGGTTCCGATCTGGTGGCGCGCGGCGCCGCGCTCGGCCGGGCCCACGCGCAGATCCGCGCCGGCCAGTTCGACCCGGCGATCGAGGGCCTCAAAGCGCTCAGCACCCAGACCACCGGCGGGCTGCCGGTCGACGGCGTGCTGATGGAACTGGCCAAGGCCTATCGCGCCTCGGGCAAGGTCGAGGACGCGCGCAAGACCCTCAACGAGATCGTCGAGAAGCACGCCGAGTCGCCGTTCGCCGCCGAGGCGCGCACGGAACTCGACAAGCTCAAGAGCTAGGTCAGCCCTCGGCGTCGCGCTTCAGTTCGGCCAGCAGCTGCAGCGCTTCGATCGGCGTCGTGCGGTCGACGTCCACGGCGCGCAGCCGTTCGCGCAGCGCGTCGTCCGGCGCCGTCTGGAAGAGCCCGAGCTGCTGCTGCGGCTGCACCGCCTGCCCGCTGAGCGCGGGCCGCCCGCCCCGGGTCAGTTCGTCCTGTTCGAGCGCGCGCAGGATGTCGCGCGCCCGGGCCACGACCGGCGGCGGCAGGCCGGCCAGCCGGGCGACGTGGATGCCGTAGCTGCGATCCGATCGGCCGGGCAGGATCTTGTGCAGGAAGACGATGTCGTCCTTCCATTCCTGCACCGCGACATGGGCGTTGACGACGCCGGGCACGCCGTCGGCCAGATCCGTGAGCTCGTGGTAGTGCGTGGCGAAGAGCGTCTTGGGCCGGGCCCGGCTGTTGGTGGCGAGGTGCTCGGCCACCGCCCAGGCGATGCTCAGGCCGTCGAAAGTGGCGGTGCCGCGGCCGACTTCGTCGAGCACCACGAGACTGCGTGAGGTGGCGCCGCTCAGGATGTGCGCCGTCTCCTGCATCTCGACCATGAACGTGGACTGGCCGCGGGCGATGTTGTCGGCGGCGCCCACCCGCGCGTAGATGCGATCGACGAGGCCGAGCTTGGCCTCGCGTGCCGGCACGAACGATCCGGTCTGGGCGAGCAGCGACAGCAGCGCCACTTGGCGCAGGTAGGTGGACTTGCCGCCCATGTTGGGACCGGTCAGCACCACCAGTTGATGGGCGCCGCCGTCGAGCAGGACGTCGTTGGGCACGAACGTGCCCCCGGCGAGCCGCTCGACGACCGGATGGCGGACGTCGGTGGCGGTCAGTTCGTCGCCGTCGTGGACGTGCGGTTTGGTGTAGTTGCCGACCGCCGCCGTCTCGGCCAGGCCGGCCAGCACGTCGAGCGCGGCCAGGGCCGCGGCGGTGTCGAGCACGCGCGGCGCCTCCAGCGTCACCTGCGCGCGCAGCGTCTCGAACAGCGCCAGCTCCCGTTCGACGGCGCGCTCGTCGGCGCCGAGCACCTTCTCCTCGTACTCCTTGAGCGCCGGCGTCACGTACCGTTCGCCGCCGGCGATGGTCTGCTTGCGCAGGTAGTCGGCCGGCACCGCGTGCAGGTTGGCCTTCGAGATCTCGATGTAGTAGCCGAACACGCGGTTGAAGCGGACCTTGAGCGACTGGATGCCGGTGCGGGCCCGTTCGGTGGCTTCGAGCTCGGCAATCACCTGCTTGCCGGATCGGCTGATGCGGCGCAGCTCGTCGAGGTCGCCGTCGACGCCGTCGCGGATCACGTCGCCGTCGCGGGCCAGCGCCGGCGGCTCGTCGACGATGGTGCGCTCGACGGCGTCGCGGACGTCGGCCAGGTCGTCGAGCTGGGCGACCAGGCTGGCGACCAGCGGCGCCCGGCACTCGGCCAGCAGCCGTCGAATGCGCGGCACGGCGGCCAGCGAGGTGCGCAGCGCCACCAGGTCACGGGGGCTGGCGGTGGAGAGCGCCACCCGCGACATCAGGCGCTCGAGATCGAGCACCGTCTTCAGCGTCTCGCGCAGCTTGCCGCGTTCGGCGGCGCGGAAGGCCAGTTCCTCGACGGCGTCGAGGCGCTCGCGGATCGGCTCGAGCGTGACCAGCGGGGCGAGCAGCCAGGCGCGCATCAGTCGCCCGCCCATCGCCGTGACGGTGCGGTCGATCTCGTCGAGGAGCGAGCCGGCACGGCCGCCGTGCGCCGACTCGACGACTTCGAGATGGCGGATCGTCGTCGGGTCGACGATCAACCGGCCCGCCGATTCGCGCAGCCGCACGGTCCGGACGTGGGCGAGCTCGGTCTTCTGCGACTCGCGCAGGTAACGCACCAGCGCCCCGGCCGCCGCCACCGCCCGCGGCCGCGCCTCCAGGCCGAAGCCTTCGAGGCCGCGGACGCGGAGCTGCGCCTGCAGCGTCTCGCTCGCCCGGGCCGGCTCGAAGCTCCACGGCTCGACGGCGGTCACCGGAATAGCCGCCGCCGCCGGCAGCGCCGCACGCACGTCGACGCCCTCGGCGGCGACGATCTCGCGCGGCGCCAGCACCGCGATGTCGTCGTCGAGCGCCTGGCGGGCATGCGCGCCGTGGTACTCCGCCACCTGGAACTCCCCGGTGGACAGATCGAGCAGTGCCACCCCGACCCGCGCGGCCGCGCCGCCGCCGTCGTCGAGTCCGGCCACGGCGAGCAGGAAGGCCGGTTCGCGGGCCTCGAGGTAGCCGGCGTCCGCGAGCGTCCCCGGCGACACCACGCGCACCACCTCGCGGCGGACCACGCCCTTGGCCTTACGCGGATCCTCGACCTGCTCGCAGATGGCGACGCGGTGGCCCTTCTTCACCAGCCGGGCGATATAGCCGTCGGCGGCGTGATAGGGCACCCCGCACATCGGCACCGCCGCGCCGCTGGCGTCCTTCGAGCGCGACGTCAGCGTGAGGTCGAGCGCCCGTGCGGCGACCAGCGCGTCCTCGTAGAACAGCTCGTAGAAGTCGCCCATGCGGAACAGCACGAGGGCGAGCGGATGCTGGCGTTTGGCGTCGAGATACTGGCGCATCGCCGGCGTGACCGACGTACCGGGGGCGGGCAGGGGCGGCGCGGAATCGGGAGCGCGGGACAGAACGACCTCGGCTGGCGTGACCGGACGGGGCGCGGCGCCGCCGCCGGCAGACGTCGAGTATAGTGTCCCGGCCGCGCAGTTCGTATCACAATTCCCAGGCGGCCCAGCCCGCCTGGCGGCGTTGCCCGTCGCTCGCATATCGTCCACCATGCTCGCTCCTCGCGCCTGGCGATCCGGGCTTCCCGCTCCGGGACTTGTGCCCCGATCGACGCGGGCGGGACACTAGTCGGGTTCCGCCGCGATGATCTGGATCCTCGCCGTCGACACCAGTTCGCCGGGCGGCGCCGTGGCGCTGGTCCGCGACGACACCGTGGTGCTCGACCTTGCCGGCGATCCGGCGGTGAGTCACGCCGAGCGCCTGCCGGCCGCGATCGCCGCGGTGCTCGCCGAGGCCGCGGTCCCGGCCACCGCCCTCGACGTGCTGGCCGTGGCGGCCGGCCCCGGCGCCTTCACCGGATTGCGGGTCGGCCTGGCGACGATCCAGGGGCTGGCGCTGGCCCTCGATCGCCCCACGGCCGGCGTGTCGAGCCTCGCGGCGGTGGCGTGGCGATGGTTCGAGGGCGGGCGCGACGGCGACCGCTGCGGCGTCTGGCTCGACGGCGCGCGCGGCGACGTCTTCGCCGCGGCGTACGCCAGGCCGGCGGCGGGTTCGTGGCCGCTGGCCGAGATCGCGCCGCCCACCGTGGCGCGCCCCGAGGCGACCCTGACGGCGTGGCACGGCGTGCTGGCGCCCGCGGGTCCGCTGCTGCTCGGTCCCGGCGGAACGCGCCACGCCGCGGCGGCCGGCACCGCCTGGCCCGTCGTGGTCGCCGACCTCCCCGTGGCCGGGGCCGTCGGGCGCATCGCCGGCCGTCTGCACGCCGCCGGCCTCACCGGACCGCCGCATGCCCTGGCGCCCCTCTACGTGCGGCGCCCCGACGCCGAAGTGGAACGCGAACGCCGCCGCGCCGCCGGCGCCGCCGCCGGCGGATGATCACGTTCAGCCGTCTCACCACGGCCGCCGACCTCGACGGCATCCTCGCCCTCGACGCGCTGTGCTTCCACCGCCCGTGGACGCGCGCCGAGTACGAGCGCGAGCTGGCCGATCCGGCGCGCTGCTTCCTCTTCGTCGCCCGCGACGCCGGCGGGACGATCGTCGCCTATTGCTCCTTCTGGCGGATTTTCGACGAGATCCATCTCAACAACTTCGCCGTGCACCCGGAGTGGCGGCGGCGCGGCCTCGGCCGGGCGCTCCTCGACCGCGTGCTGGCCGAAGCGGCGGCGCTCGGCGCCCCGAAGGCCACCCTCGAGGTGCGGGCCTCCAACGCGCCGGCGATCGGCCTCTACGAGGCCGGCGGATTCGTCCGCAAGGGCATCCGCCGGGCGTATTACACCCACCCGGTCGAGGACGCGCTGATTCTGTGGCGCGAGCCGTCCGCGCCGGCGGCCGCCGCCGGGCGTGGCTGACCTTGAACGGCCCGGCCCGCGGTGCTAGAGTCCGGCTCAAGGGACCCGGCACACGGGGTGCCGGGCACCAGGAAGGGGGCGGATGTCATGCCAGACTCCGAAGAAACGCGCCGCCTGCTGCTGGCCAGCAGCGACGCATTCCGTCAACTCTCCGACACGCACCACGCACTCGATGATCGCCTCAAGGCCCTCGCCACCAAGCCTCACCTCACCGACGACGAGCAGTTCCAGGAAGTCACTCTGAAGAAAGAGAAATTGCGGCTCAAGGACCAGATGGAGGCGCTCGTCCGGCGCCACCAGGCCAGCTTGCAGAGCTCGCTCCCAGCCTGACCCCTCTTCGACGTGACGGTGCCGGTGCCGCGCACCGGCGCCGTCGCGGCCTGTCGCGACGGCCTCGGCCGGCAAGTACAATTCCCACGTGCTGACGATCGGACTCGACCGCGCCGGGTGGCCGTTCATCCTCGGCGCCGTCGGCGTGGCGCTGGCCGGCGCCTGGCTGGGCGGACGCTGGTGGGCGCTGCCCGGCGTGCTGCTCGCCTTCGGCTTCGTCTTCTTCTTCCGCGATCCCGATCGCGCGCTGCCCGGCGACCAGGCGCTGGTGCTGTCACCGGCCGACGGGACCGTGAAGTTCGTCGGGGCCGCGATGCCCGGCGGCCCGCCCGGGACGTGGCAGCAGATCACGATCTTCCTGTCGCCGCTCGACGTGCACGTCAACCGGGCGCCGGTCTCGGGACGGGTCACCCGGGTGCACTACAAGCCGGGCCGGTTCCTCCCGGCGTACCGGCCCGAGAGCGGCGCGGTCAACGAACAAGCCGAGGTGTGGGTGGATCACGACGGCCGCACCGCCGTGTACCGCCAGGTGGTGGGCATTCTCGCCCGGCGGGTCGTCAGCCGCGTCCAGGAGGGCGACCAGCTTCGCGTCGGCCAGCGCGTCGGCGTCATGAAGTTCGGCTCGCGAATGGACGTCTTCCTGCCGACCGACCTCGAGGTGCAGGTCGCGGCCGGCGACCGGGTCGTGGCCGGCGTCACGGTGCTGTCGCGGTGGACCAGCCGATGACCTCCGAACCGCTGCCGCTGGCGACCTCGGCGGAACGCCGCGGCCTGCGCCGCGGCGTCTTCCTGCTGCCCAGCCTCTTCACCCTGGCCAACCTGTTCTGCGGCTGGGCCTGTGTGGTCTATGCCATGCGCGGGCAGTTCCACACCGCGGCGCCGTTCATCGGCGTCGCCATCGTGCTCGACATGCTCGACGGCCGCATCGCGCGCATGACCGGCTCGTCGAGCGCCTTTGGCGTCGAGTTCGACTCGCTCGCCGATCTCATCTCCTTCGGGATGGCCCCGGCGGCGCTGACCTTCCAGTGGGGATTGGCGCCGCTGGGCCGGCTCGGCTGGGCGGTGGGCTTCATCTACCTGGCCGCCGCGGCGGTCCGCCTCGCCCGCTTCAACATCCAGCGGGTCGCCGACAAGCGCTACTTCGTCGGCCTGCCGAGTCCGTCGGCCGCGGGCATTCCGGCGGCGACGATCTTCTTCGCCTCGGCGCCGATCACCGACCGCGGTCCGGCGTTCCTCGCGCTGGCCGTCCTGCTCGTCCCGGCGCTGTTGATGGTCAGTACCATCCGCTACCGCAGCCTGAAGAACCTCGACCTCACCTCGCCGCGCAGCTACAAGGTGATCGTACCGGTGGCGGCATGGGTCGCGCTGATGACCGCCTACACCGAGGAGGTGCTGGTCGCCATGGCCTACACCTACCTGGTGTCGCCGCTGGTCGAGTGGGCGCTCACGCGCAGCCGCCGATCGGTACTGCCGCCGGCACCGGACCTGCCGCCCGGGCCGCCGGCCGAGGCCTGAGCCCCGCGCGTCACGCCGCGGGCAGCTGAATCGTCACCGTCGTGCCGACACCGGGGGTACTGGCGACGGCGATGGTGCCGCCGTTCAGCTCGACGTTGCGGCGGGCGATGGTCAACCCGAGCCCGGTGCCGGTGGCCTTGGTGGAGAAGTAGGGCTCGAAGATCCGCGCCAGCGCCGCCGCGTCCATGCCGACGCCGGTGTCGCTGATCCGCACCGCCACGCCGCCGTCGTGTGGCGCGGCCTCGACCCGCAGGGTGCCGCGCGCCGTCATCGCGTGCAGGGCGTTCTCGACCACGTTGGTGAGCGCCCGCGACAGCAGCACGCGGTCCACCAGGACGGGCGGCAGATCGGCCGGGACGTCGGCGACGATGTCGATCCGCCCGGCGAGGGCCGTGACGTAGGGCTGCAGCAGCTCGTCGACCACCGGGGCCAGCGCGGTCGGCTCCGGGCGCGCCTGCGGCGACGACGCGAAGCTGGAGAACTCGGCGGCCAGCTGGCGGAGCAGGCGCACCTGCAGCAGCACGTTGGCGGTGCAGTCGTCGACGACGGCGCCGAGCGGCCGCCCTTGGTCGGCGTGCACGCGGCGCAGGTGCTCGGCGTTCAACTGGATGGGCGTCAGCGGATTCTTGATGTCGTGCGCCACCTGGCGGGCCATCTCGGCCCACGCCTCGAGCCGGTTGGTGCGTTCCAGCCGGACCCGCTGGCGCTGCAGGTCGTCGGCCATGCCGTTGAACGCCTCGACCAGGCGGCCCAGCTCGTCGGCCGAGGTGACCAGGACCCGCGCGTCGAGATCCCCGGCCGCCAGCCGCTGGGTGGCGCGGGTCAGCCGGCTGACCGGATCGGAGATCCGCTGTGCCGCCCAGTAGCCGATCGCCGACCCGAACAGGATGAAGGCGATCGCCGCCAGCAGCACGCGGCGATCGAGCTCGTCGAGCTGCCGCTCGATGCCGCGCTGGCGCAGCGTGAACGGCACGCTGACGATCGCCGGGTGGTCGTCGATGCGCACCGGCGCCGAGGCCACGTAGTACTGGTAGTCCCCGACCGCTTCGGTCGCCAGGTAGGTCGCCCGGCCGTCGAGCGCCAGCGCGCGGTAGACGTCGCCGGGCGTGCGCGTCGGCAGCAGGCCCGAGGTGAACAGATTGCGCTCGCTCGAAGCGAGCAGGCCCGTGCCGGCGAAGACGTTGATGTCCTCGCCGATGACGCGGCTCAGCCACACCAGCAGCGAGTCGTCGAGCACCGGCAGGTTGACGGCGCCACGCGCCTCGATGCTCGCAAAGTCCTCGACGACGCGGCTGGCCGACACCGCCGTGCGGGTCGCTTCGCGCTCGATGTCGGCACCGAGCGACGTCGCCATGTAGGCGCGGGTGACCAGCGCCAGGGCGACGACCGGCACGACCACCGCAGCGACGAAGGCGACGAACAGCGTGCGCGAGAAGCTGGCGCGGACCTGGCGCAACAGCACCCGGCCCGACACCGGCACCCGGCCGCCCAGCCACGACGCCGCCGTCGCTGCCACGACCAGCAGCGTGAACACCAGCGCGCCGAGCGTGACCAGTTCGGCGAGCGCCGCCAGGTGGCCGAGCAGCGCGACGCGCGGATGGCCCACCGCGTAGATGGCGCCGCGGTCGCTCAGCAGGTAGACGTCGGAGGCGACGCCGCGGTCCTCGATTCGCGCCCAGAACGGCGCCCGCGAGGCCGTCAGCCGCTCGAACAGCGCATCCGACAGCGGCCAGGCGTCGGTGCCGGCGGCGAACAGCGGCCGGCGGCTCCACCCGTAGACGGCAAACGCGACGTCGTCGCGCGGCGCCGGCGTGTCGGCGGCGGCGGTCGCCCGCAGCAGCCCGACATAGGGATTCTGGGCGGCGAGGAAGGGCAGGTTGCTGTAGTCGAGCACCACGTGCACGACCACCGAGCCGACGACCCGCGGCCCGCGGCCGTCATCGACGCAGACGCGCCGTCCCGCGTGCAGCAGCCGGCGCTCCTCGGCGAAGAACGGCGACACCTCCTCGAAGAGTTCCCAGGCGCAGGACGACTCCTGCCACGCCTGGTCGGCGGCGGTTTCGGGCAGGTTGAGCGCGAAGCGGTTCACCATCCGGCCGGCGGCGTCGTAGAGCTCCACCGAGGAGGTGAGGCGGCGTGCGGCCAGGGCCGTCTGCGACCACACGTGAAAGGCGGCGTCCACCGCGACCGGCCCGCTGGTCGGCGGCACCGACGCGGCCACGAGATCGGACATGCCCTCCATGCGATCGATCTCGTCGAGCGCCTCGCGCAGCGAGAGCTGCAGGTCGCGGCGCTGGTCGACGATCTGCGCCGCGAGCACGTCCTCGATGGCGCGCTGGCGATCGCGCGCCGCCAGCCCCGACAGCGCCGGGTAGAGCGCCAGCGACGGCACCAGCAGCGCCGCCAGCAGCACCGCGAGCCGGGCCGGCTGGGTGCCGCGGCGCAGCACGTCGCGCGCCCGGTCGGTGGCGGCGGCCATCGCCAGCAGGGCGGCCACCGCCGTCACGACCGGCCACACCGACCAGCCCACCGGGTGCCAGAGCGCCACGCCGATCGCGGTCCCGCCGGCCAGTGCGGCCAGCCGCCGGCGCCGGCCGGCGCGGCCGCCCCCGGCGGGAAACACCTCGGCCGCCGCCGCGAAGAGCACCACCCAGGCCCCCGTCGCGGCAGCGTGCAGCACGATGGTGCCGGCGGCGGCAGCCAGCCGTCCCGTGGTGAGGGGCGTGAGCGCCACGCGCACCGCGTCGGAGGACGCCAGCGGGAGCACCCGCGCGACCAGGACGTCGTAGTAGGCCACGGCGGCGCCGGCGGCGGCGCCGATGGCGAGATGGGCCGCGTCACTCCACGCAACGCCGCCCGGCCCGCCGCGGCGGCGGCGGCGGCGGGCGACCCGCCATCGCCCGACCGTGTTCCACGCCAGCCAGACCAGCCCGGCTGCCAGCAGGGTGGTCGCCAGGAACCCGAGCTCGCCGCTGGCCGGCAGACGGCTGGCGGCGAGCGCCCGATGGGCGGCCCACCACGACGCGGTCAGGGCAGTGGCGGCCAGCGCCGTGACGCCCAGGTAGCCCCAGGCCTGCCGCGTCGCCGCCCGCCAGTCGGCCATTGGCCCGGCCGCCAGGAGCAGGCCGACGGCAACGAGCATCCAGATCGCGGCGCGCACGCGTCCCCACCACCGTTCTCGCGCCGCCGCGACGGCCGACGCTTCGACGCGGGCCGTGCCCAGCACCGTGCCGTCGGTGGCGACGAGGTCGAGGGCGGCGGGATCGCCCGGGACGCCGGTGCTGGGGCCGAGCAGCACCGGCGCCAGCCGAGTCTCGATTTCGACGGCGGCAGCCGACTGGTTCGGCCCGGTGGCGGTCGACAGCGCCGCTTCGGCGACGACGACGCCAGCGCGGCGCCGGCCGCCCTCGGGGCCGACCACCGGTGCCAGCCGGGCCAGCCGCAACCCGAGCGGTGTCGGCACCAGGAACGTCGCGGCGGGGCCGTCGAGCCGGGACGCGGGCAGCGATGCCGGCCGCCCTTCCCACGCCAGCGGTACGCCCTCCGCGTCGTAGACGGTCAGGGCGGCCAGCGGCGCCTGCCCGCGCCGCACCGCGGCGACGCGATCGAACAGCGACCGAATCGCATCGGTCGAACCGGCGCCGGCGGCGTCGATCGCCACGGCGTCGCCGGCGACGCCGGCGACCGCGGCGTCGAGCGCCTCGGCGAGCGCGGCGACGCGCGACCGGACGTCCCGCTGCACCAGGATGCGGGTGTCGTCGGCCGTCCAGCCGAGGTCGGCACGAGCCCACGGCACCGCCGCGGCCCCGACCAGGGCGGCGATCGCGATGGTGCCCGCGGCGAGGCGGCGCAAGCCACGGCGGACCGCCGGCGGGCAAGCCATGCCGCATTGTCGCAGGCGGCTCCGCGCGCACACAAGGCGCGCCGGCGGCGCGTCGGCGCGGGCTGGTATAGTGGCGGGGCCCACCGCATGACGCGCCCGGCGTCTCCCAGAACGGCCCTCAAGCGCGGCGCGCTCATCGCCGCCGCGAACTGGCCGGTGGTGGTGGTGCAGTTCGTCGCCGACACCATCTTCACCGCGCTCCTCGCCGTGCCGGTCGCCGGCGGGGCGCTGCTGGTGGTGCTGACCTCCGGCCTGGCACCGGACGACGTCATCCGTCTCGGCGTGCGCCGCGCCGTCCCGGCGGTCGCCGCGGCGCTGCTGGCCCACCCGGTCGCGCTGGCCGCGTTTCTCGTGTCGGTGCTGCTCGTGCTGCTCGGCGGGTCGCTCCTGCTGGCGTTCATCAAGGGCGGCACGCTGGCCGTGCTCGTCACCGCCGAGGGCGAGGCCGGTCCGATCGAAGACCCGCCGCTGCGCGCCGCGGCGGTGCGCGCGGCGAGCCGCTTCTCGCTCGAGCGCGCCACGGCCGGCGCGGAGCGGCTGTTCGGCCGCTTCGCGTGGCTGGGCGGACTGCTGTTCCTCGCCTACGCCGGCGTCCTCGGCGCGGCGCTGGCGGCGCTGGTCGGCGTGGGATCGCCCGATTCGGCCTGGGACGCCGCGCGCATCGCCGGGCTGACCGCGGCGGTGGGCGCCGCCGTGACGCTGGTCAATCTCGTCTATCTGCTCACGCAGATCGCCATCACCGTCGACGACTGCGACGTGCGCACGGCGCTCGGCCGGATGGTGCGGCTGCTGGTCAGGCAGCCGATCGACGTCGGCGTGGTCTTCGCCAGCACGCTGTCGCTGCTCGCCCTGGGAATCGCGGCGTCGCTGCTGGCGACCGCCGCGCTCGGTCTCATCGCCTTCGTCCCGTTCGTCGGCCTGGCGGCGCTGCCGCTGCAGGTCGCGGCGTGGGTGGTGCGCAGCATCGTCTTCCAGTACCTCGGCCTGACCGCTCTGGTCGCCTACGTGCAGATCTACCGGCGCTCCCGATCGGGCGTCGGCGGCGGCACGGCCGGCTGAGCGGGTGGCGGCTCGGTCACTGCCGTCCCGGGCAGGGCGTCGAGCGGCGCCGGTACGGGCTCGACGCGCGGTGCGAACGCCAGCAGGCGGCCCTCGCTCGAGACCGCCAGGATCCGGGTTCCGCCGGCCGGCCCGCCGATCCGCAGCTGCGTCTCGCCGCCGACCTCGCCGCTGCTCGCGATGCCCGGCGCCGGAGCGCCCGTGGCCGCCTCGAACGCCGAGATCTCGGACGCCAGCGACGGCACCAGGACGAGGCGACCCGTGACGAGGGGCGACCCGGCTGGACGATGGCCGAGCGGCTGGCGCCAGCGCAGATTGCCGGTGCGGCGGTCGACCGCGCGCAGCAGGTGGTCGTAGGCGACGAAGTAGATGCGGCGATCGTCGGCGGCCGCGGCGCCGACGGCCGCCCCGCCGACGCGCCAGCGCCAGCGCGTCCGCCCGTTCCTGAGATCGAGGCTGTGGACCGTGCGGCCGGCGGTGCCGGCGACCAGCTGATCGTCCAGACCGCGCAGGCCGGTGATGGCACCCTCGAGTTGCCGCGTCCACAACGGCGCGCCAGTGGCCAGCGCCACGGCGACGACGCGGCCGTCGGCGAGGCCGAGGTACAGCGCGTCGAGCGCCGGCGCCGGCGGCGTCCGGACGACGGCGCCGAGCGGCGTCTGCCACAACAGCTCGCCGTCGGCGGCGCGCAGCGCCACCAGCGCACCGCCTTCCAATGAGACGACCAGCCAGCCGGTGTCCCAGTAGGGCGGAGCCGCCGCCGCGGCCGGCAACGTCCGCTGCCAGACGACGCCGCCCGTCACGGCGTCGTAGGCGCGCAGGCCGCCGGCCATCGCCAGGAAGACCCGCCCGTCGCCGACCGCCGGCGACCACGGCGTCTCGGCATCGATCGCCCAGCGGGCCCGCCCGTCGTCGAGGGCGAACGCCACCACCCGACCGCCGCGCATCGGCACGTAGGCGCTGGCGGCGTCGATCGCCGGCGGGGCGGCGACGACCTGGCCGTTCGCCGAGACCCAGCGCAGATCCAGCGTGCCGCCGCCGAGCAGTTCGAGGCCGGTCGGACCGGTGGCCGGCGATTGCCCGGCCGCGGCGACGGTGGCGGCTACGACGCCCAGAGCCACGGCCAGACCACCATATCTAGCGGTCACCAAGCGACCCACCCCGTTATAATACCGGCGTCCCCAACGCCCGGGGGACGGTCCCCGCGTTCGACGGCATCCTCCGTGACCCACGACACGATCCTCGTCCTCGATTTCGGCTCCCAGGTCACCCAGCTCATCGCCCGCCGCGTGCGCGAAGCGCACGTCTACAGCGAAGTCCACCCCTGCGACGTCAGCGACGACTGGGTACGGACCTACGCCCGCGACCATCGGCTGAAGGGCGTGATCCTGTCGGGCAGCCACGCCAGCACCTACGAGGCCCACGGTCTGCGGGCGCCGCAGGCCATCTGGGAACTCGGCGTCCCGGTGCTGGGGATCTGCTACGGGATGTTCACGATGGCCGTCCAGCAGGGCGGCCAGGTGGAGGCCAGCACGCACCGCGAGTTCGGCTACGCCGAGGTGCGCGCGCACGGACACACGGCCCTGCTCGAGGGCCTCGAGGACTTTCGCACCGCCGACGGCCACGGCATGTTGACCGTGTGGATGAGCCACGGCGACACGATCACCGCGCTGCCGCCCGGCTTCACGCTGATGGCCTCGACGCCCAGCTGCCCGATCGCCGGGATGGCCGACGAGCGCCGCCGGCTCTACGGCGTGCAGTTCCACCCGGAAGTCACGCATACCACGCAGGGCAAGGCGATCCTCGAGCGGTTCGTCCGCGGCATCTGCGGCGCGCGCCCCGACTGGGTGATGCGCGATCACGTCGCCGAGGCGGTCGAGCGGATCCGCGCCCAGGTCGGCGACGAGGAAGTGATTCTCGGCCTGTCCGGCGGCGTCGACTCGAGCGTCGCCGCGGCGTTGATCCACCGCGCCATCGGCGACCAGCTCACCTGCGTCTTCGTCGACCACGGGCTGCTGCGCCAGGACGAGGCCCGCCTGGTGATGGAGATGTTCGCCGGACGGCTGCACGCGCGGGTGGTCCACGTCGACGCCAGCGCCCAGTTCCTCGGCCAGCTCGCCGGCGTCCGCGATCCCGAACAGAAGCGCAAGATCATCGGCCGCGAGTTCGTCGAGGTGTTCAAGGCCGAAGCGGCCCGCCTGGTCGCCGGCGGCGGCGGCCACAAGGGTGCGACGTTCCTGGCCCAGGGCACGATCTATCCCGACGTCATCGAGTCGGGCGGGGCGACGACCAGGAAGGCGGTCACGATCAAGAGTCACCACAACGTCGGCGGACTGCCTGCCGAGCTCGGCTTGAAGCTGCTGGAGCCGCTGCGCGACCTGTTCAAGGACGAGGTCCGCGAGCTCGGCCTGGCCCTCGGCCTGCCGGCCGAGATCGTCCAGCGCCATCCGTTCCCGGGGCCCGGGCTCGGCGTGCGCATCCTCGGCGAGGTGACGCGGGAGTACGCCGACCTGCTGCGCCGCGCCGACGCCATCTTCATCGACGAGCTGCGCCGCTGGACCGACGACGCCACCGGCCGGAGCTGGTACGACCTGACCAGCCAGGCTTTCGCCGTGTTCCTGCCGGTGAAGAGCGTCGGCGTGATGGGCGACGGCCGCACCTACGACTACGTGGTGGCGCTGCGCGCGGTGCAGACCAGCGATTTCATGACCGCCGACTGGGCCGAACTGCCGTACGGGCTGCTGAAGACCGTGTCGCGTCGCATCATCAACGAAGTGCGCGGCATCAACCGCGTCACCTACGACGTCTCGAGCAAGCCACCGGCGACGATCGAGTGGGAGTAGGATGCATGGCGGGGCTCGGGACTCGGGACTCGGGTTCCGGGAAGAACGGATGACGACCTTGGATGCCCGCGCGGCGAACACGAGTTCGGGCCCCGAGCCCCGAGTCCCGAGCGCCGAGCCCCGCCAATGAACGAGTTCGTCCACCTGCACCTGCACACCGAGTACTCGCTGCTCGACGGCGCCTGCCGCATCGAGGAGCTGCTCGACCAGGCGGCCGCGCAGCAGATGAAGGCGCTGGCCGTCACCGAGCACGGCAACATGTTCTCGGCGGTGGTGTTCCACGACGCCGCCCGCAAGCGCGGCATCACGCCAATCCTCGGCTGCGAGGTCTACGTCGCGCCCGGTGACCGCCGCGATCGGACCGGCACGCCCGGTGAGACCGCCAACCACCTGGTGCTCCTCGCCGAGACCGCCGCCGGGTTCAAGAACCTGATCGCGCTGGTCTCGGCCGGCTACACCGAAGGCTTCTACTACAAACCCCGCATCGACAAGGCCCTCCTCGCGCAGCACGCCGAAGGCCTCATCGGCCTGTCGAGCTGCCTCAAGGGCGAGGTCGCCACCGAGATCCGCACCGAGCACGCCAAGCGGGCGATGTCCGCCGCGGCCACCTATCGCGACATCCTCGGCGCCGGCAACTTCTTCCTCGAGATGCAGTTCCAGGGCATCGAGGAGCAGCGGGTCGTCAACACCGGTCTGCTGCCGATTGCCCGCGATCTGGGGCTGCCGCTGGTCTGCACCAACGACGTCCATTACCTGCACCAGCACGACGCCAAGCCGCACGACCTGCTGCTGTGCATCGGCACCGGCAAGTCGGTCAACGACGAGAAGCGTCTCCGCTACCACGGCGACCAGTTCTTCCTGAAGACCGCCGCGCAGATGGCGACGGTGTTCGGCGACTATCCCGACGCGATGCGCAACACGCTGGCCATCGCCGAGCGCTGCGACGTCACCATCCCGTCCGGCACCCTGCACGTCCCGAAGTTCGACGTGCCGTCCGGCTACGCGCTCGACGACTACTTCGAGCACGTCACCCGTCAGGGCTTCGCCGAGCGGCTGCCGCGGCTGCAGCAGCTCGCCGCCGAGGGCAAGCTGCGCCATCCGGTCGACGAGTACGCCGCCCGGCTCGACTACGAAATCGCGATGGTCAAGCGCATGGGGTACCCCGGGTACTTCATGATCGTCTGGGACTTCATCCGCTATGCCCGCGAGCAGGGCATCCCGGTCGGCCCCGGCCGCGGCTCGGCCGCCGGCAGCCTCGTCGCCTACTGTCTGCGCATCACCGACGTCGACCCGATCGACTACGACCTGCTGTTCGAGCGCTTCCTCAACCCCGAGCGCGTCTCGATGCCGGATATCGACGTCGACTTCTGCGAGCGCCGCCGCGGCGAGGTGATCGAGTACGTCACCCGCAAGTACGGCCGCGAAAACGTCTCGCAGATCATCACCTTCGGCACGATGAAGGCCAAGGCGGTGGTCCGCGACGTCGGCCGGGTGCTCGACATGCCCTACGCCGATGTCGATCGCATCGCCAAGCAGATCCCGCCGGCGCTCGACATGACGCTCGAACGGGCGGTCACCGAAAACGCGGTGCTGCGCGAGATGCGCGACAAGGACCCGCGGGTCAGAGACGTCCTGGAGATGGGCAGGCGCCTCGAGGGGATGTCGCGCAACGCCGGCGTCCACGCCGCCGGCGTCGTCATCGCTCCGGGGCCGATCACCGACTACGCGCCGCTCTACAAGAGCAACCGCGACGAAATCACCACCCAATGGGCGATGAAGGAGGTCGAGCGGGTCGGCCTCCTGAAGATGGACTTTCTCGGCCTCAGCACGCTGACCCTGATCCAGGACGCCCTGGCCGAGATCACGCGTACCGAGGACCTGGTCCTCGACATCGACGCGGTCGGCCTCGACGACCCGGCCACCTACCTGCGGTTCTGCGC
>JBFWNV010000028.1:0-33333 GCA_050250875.1 Vicinamibacterales bacterium | reverse complement strand
TCGGCGGTGAAGCCGCGGCCGCGCTTGATCGGAATCCCCATCGTCTCGAAGTAGTCGTGCATGGCGCGGCGGAACTCCACCTCGGGCAGTTCCGAGGCCGGCAGCGGCCGGCTCTCCACCTGCACCGAGGTGGTGACGCTGGTGCTGCCGAGCGGAATGCGCGTCGTGCCGCCGACCGAGGTCACGCCGGGCAGCGCCTCGAGGCGCTGGAACCACTCGGCGTAGTAGGCGCGTCGTGCCTCCGGCGTGTTGACCCGCGCCGGCAGCGTCATCTGCATGGTCAGCAGGCGCTCGGGACGGAAGCCGGGGTCGAGCGTCATCACCGAGTTGAAGCTGCGCAGCAGCAGCCCGGCGCCGACGGTGAGCACCACGGCGAGTGCCAGCTCGGTGACGACCAGCGCCGTGCGCATGCGGTGCCGCGCCGGCGAGCCGATCGCGCCGCGGGAATGGTCCTGCAGCGCCGGCGCGACATCGGTGCGGCCGGCGGCGAGCGCCGGCACCACGCCGACCAGGGTGCCGGTCATGATCGCCACGGCCAGCGTGACCAGCAGCACCGACCAGTCGGGCGACACGTCCTGCAGCCGCGGCAGGTTGGCCGGCGCCAGGGCGATGAGCCCCTGCACGCCCCAGCGGACCACGAGCAGGCCGACCACGCCGCCGCTCACGGCGAGGAGCAGGCTCTCGGTGAAGGCCTGCTGCGCCAGCCGCCACCGGCCGGCGCCGAGCGCGGCCCGCACCGCCAGTTCCTTCTGCCGGCCGGCGCTGCGCGCCAGCACCAGATTGGCGACGTTGACGCAGGCCATCAGCAGGATCACGCCGACGCCGGCGAGCAGCACCAGCAGCGCCGGCCGCACCTGGCCGACCACCTGCTCGTGCAGCGGCGTCACCGTGGTGGTCCAGCCGGCGTTGGTATCGGGATAGGCCTGTTCCAGCCGGGCGGCGATCGCGGCCATGCCCGCCCGCGCCTGCTCGACGCTGGTGCCGGGCTTCAGCCGTCCGACCGCCGCCAGATAGTGGACGTTGCGGACGAACCGGCCCGACTGATCGGTCATGCGCGGGCCGGTCATCAGCATCGTCGTCCACACGTCCACCTGCATCGTGCGGGTGAAGGCGGTGGGACCGACCATGCCGCGATACGGGAACACGAAGTCGGGCGGCATCACGCCGACGATCGTCGCCGGCTCGTTGTCGATGGCCAGCGTCCGGCCGACGATGTTCGGATCGCCGCCGAAGCGGCGCTGCCAGTAGCCGTGACTCAGCACCATCAGGCCGGCGCCGTCGCCGGCGCCAAGCGTGCGGCCGAGCAGCGCCTCGCGGCCGAGCAGCGGCATCAGCCCAGGGGCGACGAACGAGGTGACGATCATCTCGGGCGGGCCGTCGACGACCAGCGGCGTGTTGGTGACGAACGAGAAGTAGCCTTCGAGCGCGGTGAAGGCCGCGCTTTCGTCACGGAGATCGACGAAGTTGGCCGGCGAGATCGGATTCTCGGGCTTCTCTTCCCTGGTGTTGTGGCTCCACACCATCACCAGCTCGCCCGGCGCGCGGTAGGGCAGCGGCTTCAGCAGGATGCTCTGCACCACGGTGAAGATGGCGCTGTTGGCGCCGATGCCGAGCGCCAGGGCGGCGACCGCCAGCGCGGTGTAGAGCGGGGCCTGCAGGGCCTGGCGGATGGCGAAGCGCAGGTCGGCGCGCACGGTGTCCCAGAACATGGCGAATCTCCCGGATGGTTCGTAGAGGTGGGGCGTGGCGTTCGGATAGAACGACCAGCGGACGACGGCGGCCCAGCGTTCGGCCAGACCGTTGGCGACGAGCGACGCGAACGCCACCGCGCGGCGGCGGAAGGCCTCGCGCATCTCGCCGCCGAAGCGCCGGCGGAAGGCCCTCGGGTAGGCGAGCAGCGCCACGGCGAACAGCGCCTCGGCGACCGGCGATCGCCGCGGCGAGGCGGTCACGCGCGCGCTCCCTTGAGCAGCCGGCGGGCCCGGGCCGCGGCGACCTGCCCCTCGAGGCGCTCGGCCTCGGCGCGCGCCACCGCGACGCCGCGCGCGGTCAGCGCATAGTAGCGGCGGCGTTCGTCGGTGCTCGACGGGTCGGGCGAGTCGGCGAGCTCTTCGATGAGCCCGCTCTCGAGCAGCCGGGCCAGCGCCCGGTAGAGCGTGCCGGCGTGGAGCGAGACGGCGCCGCCGGAGCGCTGCTCGACCTCCTGCAGGATGCTGTAGCCGTGTCGCTCGCCGTCGGCGAGCGCGAGGAGGATCTCGAAGGCCACCGGGGTGAGCGGCAGCAGGGCGTCGGGGCGGAAGCGGTCCATGGGTGCCGAGTAACTATACGCTCTCGGCACATAGACGGGCAGACCCGCCGGAAGGTTGCAGTCCTACTCGGCCCGCAGTGCCGTCAGCGGATCGACACGGAGCGCCCGCCGGCCGGGCACGAGGCAGGCGGCCAGCGCGGCCGTCGCCACCAGGCCCGCCACCCCGGCCAGCACCAGCGGATCCCGGGCCGACACGCCGAACAGCAGCCCGGCCAGCAGCCGCGATCCCGCCAGCGTCAAGGCCAGCCCGAGCGCCAGCCCGGCCGCCACGAGCACGCCGCCGTCGCGGACCACGAGCCCGAGCACGTCGCGCGGCGTCGCGCCCAGGGCCACGCGCACGCCGATCTCGGGCACCCGCAGCGCCACGGTGTAGGCCATCACGCCGTAGACGCCGGCCACCGCCAGCAGCAGCGCGACCGCGGCGAAGCCGACGAGCAGCGCCGTCCGGAACCGCGGCGTCGCGGTGGCGGCGGCCAGCGTGGTGGTCATCGCCTCGAGACGTACCGGCATCTCGGCGTGGCGCTCGCGCAGCAGCCGCGCCACGGCGGCGCCGACCGTCAGCGGATCGCCGCTGGCGGCGCGGACGACCAGATTCAGGGCGGTCGCCGGCCCGGGATGCTGTTCGTACGGGAAGTAGATCTCGGCCTGCACCGGCCGCGCCGGCCCGCGCGTGCGGATGTCTTTCACCACCCCGACGATCGTCATCGGCTCGAGGCTGTCGAGCCCGGCGCGCACCGTGCGGCCGATCGGATCGACGCCGGGGAACGCGTCCTTCACCAGTTGCTCGTTGACCACGGCGACCATCGGCGCGTCGCGGCCGTCGCCGTCGCCGATATCGCGCCCGCGCACCACCTCGACGCCGAGCGCCTCGAAGTATCCGGGCGTGATCACGGTGAAGAGCGCCTGGGGCGAGGCGATGCCGAGCGCCTCGGGGCCAGGTGCGCCTTCCACCCAGTAGCCGCCGTTCGACCGCGGCACCGAGGGCAGCGACGTGACCGCGCCGACCGCGGCGATGCCTGGCAACCCGCGCACCTCGTCGAGCAGCCGGCGATAGGTGGCGGTGGCGGCGGGGAAGTCGGCCGGCCCGGCCACCGGCACCGTGGTGCGCAGCACGGCGAGGCGCTCGGCGGCGAAGCCCATGTCCACCTGCGCGAGGGCGACGAGGCTGCGTCCGAGCAGTCCGGCGCCCATCACCAGCGCCACGGCCAGGCCGACCTCGGCGACCACGAACACCTTGCGGGCCGTGCCGCCGCGCACGCCGAGCGCCGAGCCCTTGCCGCCCTGGCGCAGGCCGTCGGCCAGATCGACCCGCGACACGTGCCACGCCGGTGCCAGCCCGAAGATCAGGCTGGCGGCGAGCGAGATCGCCAGCGCGAACGCCAGTGCCGGCAGATCCACCGCGACTTCGTCGAGTCGGGGCAGGTCGGGTGGCGCCAGCGCGAGCAGCGCCGCGACGCCCCACCGCGCGAAGACCGCCCCGCCGGCTCCGGCGGCGACGGCCAGCACGGCGCTTTCGGTGAGCAGTTGACGCACCAGGCGTCCGCGCCCCGCGCCGACCGCGGCGCGGACGACGATCTCGCGGCTGCGCGCCGAGGCGCGGGCCAGCAGCAGGTTGGCGACGTTGGCGCAGGCGATGAGCAGCACGACGCCGACGGCGCCGAGCAGCACCAGCAGGGTTGGCCGCGTGTCGCCGACGATCGACTCCTGGAGCGGCGCCAGGCGCACGCCCTTCTCGCCGTTGGACTGCGGATACGCCGTGCTCAGGCGCGCCGCGATGGCTGTCATCTCGCTCGACGCCTGGGCCAGCGACACGTCGGGCGCGAGCCGGCCGACGGCGCGGTAGTTGTGGGCGCTGCGCGACGTCGCCGCCAGCCGTCCGGGCTCGGCGACGTAGACGTCGGCGCGGGCGGGGAAGCGGAACGCCGGCACCGCCACGCCGACGACGGTGAAGGTCCGTTGGTCGAGCGTGAGCGTGGCGCCGATCACGGCCGGATCGGCCGCGAACTGCCGCCGCCAGTAGGCGTCGCTGATCACCGCGGCGGCGGGCCCGTCGGGCGTGGACTCCGCGGCCGTCAACAGTCGTCCCTGGCGGGCCGCGGCGCCGAAGACGTCGAAGAAGCCGGGCGACACCCGCACGACCGTGGCGTAGTCGGCGACGCCGGCCACGGCGACGCTGGTTTCGAACGCCCGATAGTGGGCCAGCACGGCGAAGCTGCGGCTCTGCTCCCGCCAGTCGAGCACGTCCGGCCCCGACACCGTGGCCCCGGTGAGTCCAGCGCGTGAGTAGTGGTTCGACACCGCCACCAGCCGGTCGGCGTCGTGGAAGGGGAGCGGCCGCAGCACCACCGCGTTGACGACGCTGAAGATCGCCGTGGCGGCACCGATGCCGAGCGCCAGTGTGACCAGTGCCGTGACGGCGAAGCCGGGCTGCCTGGCCAGCGCGCGCACGCCGTAGCGCACGTCCTGCAGGAAGGTGTCCATGCCGCGGTTGGACGAGACCGCCGTGCACGGGGTTGCCGGCCGCGGCCGCGGGCGACGCTCGTGATACGGTGCGCCGATGCGTCTCCGGCGTTGGGGGCCGATCGCCGTGATCGTGGCCGTCGGCCTCGCCAGCTTCGTCGTTTCGGCCCAACCGGCCGATCGCCGGGCCCCCGACCGCTTCCGCGTCCGCCTCGACACGACCCGCGGCGTGATCGTCATCGCCTGCACGCGGGCGTGGGCGCCACTGGGCGTCGATCGCTTCTACACCCTGGTGACCAGCGGCTACTACGACGACTCGCCGTTCTTTCGAGTGGTCAGGGGCAAGTGGGCGCAGTTCGGCATCAACGGCGCGCCCGCCTTGGCCCAGGCGTGGCGCTCGCGGACCATCCCCGACGACCCCTTCGTCGGCCAGTCGAACGTCAAAGGCACCGTGGCGTTCGCCTTCGCGACGGCCAACGGTCGCACCACCCAGGTGTTCTTCAATCTGGCCGACAACAGCGCCACTCACGACAAGGAGCCGTTCGTCGTCTTCGGCCGCGTCGTCGAGGGCCTCGACGTGATGGAGGCGTTGTACGACGGCTACGGAGAATCGGCGCTGGGCGGCATCCGCGCCGGCAGGCAGGACCCGCTGTTCGCGCAGGGCAACGCCTACCTGCGCGCGCGCTTCCCGCGGCTGGACTACATCAAGACCGCGCGCGTGCTGGGTGAGCCCTAGTCCCCAGCCCCCAGTCCCCAGCCCCCAGCCCCTGCACTTTCGCCTATTGATCGTCCCACGGCCGGCTGGTACGATGCGGCCTGCCTTCCTGGAATTGCACGATGCCCGCCGAGCCGCCGCCCTCGCTTCCGGCCCCCGTCAGCCCGGCCGTGGAGCGCAAGGATCTGGCGCTGCGCGGGGCGCTCGAGCACCTGGCGCCCGGGCCCTGGGTCGAGCGGCCCGACACCCCTGACGGCGTCATCACCGCGGTGCGCCGGCTGGCGCCCGTGGCGGCGCGCTACGAGCCGTTCTCGCCGCTGCTCGACCCGCGGCTGGTGGCCGCCCTCGAGAAACGCGGACTGCGACAGCTCTACTCGCACCAGGCCGAGGCGTATCAGCGGGTCGCGGCCGGCGAGCACGTCGTCGTCACCACCCCGACCGCCTCGGGCAAGACGCTCTGCTACAACCTGCCGGTGCTCGACGCCATCCTGAAGGACCCGGCGGCGCGCGCGCTGTACCTCTTCCCGACCAAGGCGCTCGCCCAGGACCAGATGGCCGAGCTGCACGAGCTGACGGCGCTCGTCAGCGCGGCGGGCGGCGCGGCGATCGGCGTGCACACCTACGACGGCGACACGCCCGCCGACGCGCGCAAGACCATCCGCGCCCGCGCCCACATCGCCCTCACCAACCCCGACATGCTGCACGCCGGGGTGCTGCCGCACCATCCGCGCTGGGCCAAGCTGTTCGAGAACCTGCGCTACGTCGTGATCGACGAGCTGCACGCCTACCGCGGCGTGTTCGGCAGCCATCTGTGCAACGTGCTGCGCCGGCTGCAGCGCATCTGCCGCCACTACGGCTCGGACCCGCAGTTCATCTGCTCGTCGGCGACCATCGCCAATCCCCGCGAGCTGGCCGAGCGGCTGTGCGAGCGGCCGTTCTCGCACATCGCCGAGAGCGGGGCGCCGCGCGGCGAGAAGTTCTTCGTCTTCGTCAACCCGCCGGTGGTCAATCGCGAGCTGGGCATCCGCCGCTCGTACCTGGCCGAGGCGCGTCGCGTCGCCGGGGAGTTCCTGCGCCGCAACCTGCAGGTGATCGTCTTCGCGCAGAGCCGGCTGGCCACCGAGATCCTCACGACGTATCTCAAGGAGGACTTCGAGCGGGTGCCGGGGATGGCCGAGCAGATCCGCGGCTATCGCGGCGGCTACCTGCCGCTGCGCCGGCGCGAGATCGAAAAGGGCCTGCGCGACGGCCAGGTGCGGGGCGTGGTCTCGACCAACGCGCTGGAGCTGGGCATCGACATCGGCGCGCTCGACGTGGCGGTGATGGCCGGCTATCCCGGCACCATCGCCTCGACGTGGCAGCGCGCCGGCCGCGCCGGCCGGCGCACCGCGCGCTCGGCGGCGGTGATGGTCGCCAGCTCGGCGCCGGTCGATCAGTTCGTGGTGAAGCACCCGAACTACTTCTTCGACGCCTCGCCCGAGCACGCGCTGGTCAACCCCGACAACCTGCACATCCTGGTCGATCACGTGAAGTGCGCCGCCTTCGAGCTGCCGTTCAGCGGCACCGACACGTTCGGCTCGGTGGACGTCCAGGAGGTGCTGCAGATCCTGCGCGAGAACGGCCTCGTCCATCGCTCCGGCGACCCCGACGACGAGACCGATCCCGGCCAGTGGCACTGGACCAGCGAGAGCTATCCGGCCGACGCCATCAGCCTGCGCTCGATCACCTCCGACAATTTCGTGGTGGTGGACATCACCGGCGGGTCGCAGGTGATCGGCGAAACCGACTTCACCAGCGGCCCGTCCACCCTGCATCCCAAGGCGATCTACATCGTCGAGGGCCGGCTCTACCAGGTGGAGTCGCTGGATTTCGAGGGCCGCAAGGCCTACGTGCGCAGCGTCGACTGCGACTACTACACCAACGCCATCTCGTACTCGAAGGTCACCGTGCTCGAGCGCGCGACCCCCGAGGGCGAGATCCCCGCCCACGGCGACGTCCACGTCTCGAGCCGGGTCGTCGGCTTCAAGAAGGTGAAGTTCTACACCAACGAGAACGTCGGCTCGGGCGAGCTCGACCTGCCCGAGCAGCAGATGCACACCACCGCCTACTGGCTGACCGTGCCGCCGGCGGTGATGCAGGCGCTGCCGTGGTCGAAAGACGACCAGCGCGACGGCGTCGTCGGCCTCGGCTTCGCGATGAAGAGCATCGCGGCGCTGCTGCTGATGTGCGACGAGCGCGATCTCGGGCTGGCGTTCGGCCAGGGCGACGAGGCGCAGGGCGAGACGCGGCCAACCGGCGGCCGCACCGCGCTGCCCGAACAGCTGAGCGACGAACCGCGCATCTACCTCTACGACGCGTTCCCGGGCGGCATCGGCTTCTCGGCGCCGCTCCACGGCATGCACGCCGACCTGCTCGATCGCACCCGCGAGCTCATCGCCGGGTGCGAGTGCGACCACGGCTGTCCGACCTGCGTCGGACCGATCGGCGAAACCGGTCCGCGGGCCAAGACCGTGGCGCTGGCGCTGCTGGCGGCGCTCGGTGGGCGATCTGCCGCGGCCATCGCCGGCGAGGCGGCCGTGCTCGGCGCCGGCGCGGCGGCAGCCGCGGATGCCGACGTGCCGTTCTGATGAGCCTCAAACCCTCGCTCGCCGATCGCCTGCGCGCCGTCGTCGGCACGGCGCCATCGGCGGTGCCGCGCGTCGACACGGGCGAGCCGGCGCCGTCTGGCGAGGGCACGGCCGCGCGGGTGGCGCAGGCCGCCGCGGTGCTCGGTGGCACGGTGCACGAGTCGGTCGGCGGTCGGTGCATCGTCGTCGATCGCTACTACGCGGCCGACGATCGGCACGGCCGGCTGCCCATCGCCGGCATCGTCCGCACGCTGCAGGCCTCGGTCGAGGGGTTCACCACGCTCGGTCGGGCGTGGCCCGGCACGCGCGGCGTCGTCCCCGCGGAGGGGCCGCTGCTGCAGGATCTCGACGGCCTCTGCGTCGTCGATCTCGAGACCACCGGCCTGGCCGGCGGCGCCGGCACGCAGGCGTTCCTGGTCGGCTGCGCCCGCCTCGACGGCGAGGGCGTCCACGTCCGCCAGTTCCTGTCGCCAGGCTTCGAGCACGAGCGCGCGCAGCTGCAGCTGGTGGCGGAGTGGATGCGCGATCGGACCCAGCTCCTCACCTTCAACGGCCGCACCTTCGACGTGCCGCTGCTCGAGATGCGCTTCAGCTACCACCGCCTGGCCTGGCCGTGGGACGAGCTGCCGCACCTCGACGCGCTGCATCCGGCCAGGCGCTTCTGGCGCGATCGCCCCGAGCTCCTCGGGCCGGATCCCGACGACGCCAGCTGCTCGCTGACGGTGCTCGAGCGCCGGCTGAGCGGCGTGCACCGCGTCGGCGACGTGCCGGGCTTCGAGATCCCGGCCCGCTACTTCCAGTTCGCGCGCGACGGCCGCCCCGAGCCGCTCGCGGCGGTGCTCGAGCACAACCGGCTCGATCTGCTCTCCACGCTGCTGGTGTGCGCGCGGGCGTCGGCGCTCGTGGTGCTGGGGCCAGGCGCCGCCGAAAACGGTCACGAATGCCTCGGGTTGGGTCGGCTGCACGATCGGCTCGGGCGTACTGACGACGCCGACGCGTGCTACACGCAGGCGGCCGCCACGGGGGCACGGACCGGCGATGGCCGGCTGCGCGGCGAAGCGCTGCGTCGCCTGGCGCTGGTGCGGCGGCGTGCCGGCCGACCGGCCGAGGCAGCCGAGGCCTGGCGCGATCTGCTGGCAACGCGCGGGGCTTCCGCGCTGGCCCGCCGCGAGGCCCGCGAGGCGCTGGCCATCTTCCACGAGCATCGCGCCCGCGATCTCGAAACGGCGCGCGCCCTGGTGCTCGACGCGCTGGCCGAGCCCCTGGCGGCGCGCCACCGCGGCGAGACCGAGCACCGGCTGGCGAGGCTCGAACGAAAACTCAGCCGTTCGCGGACGGGCAGCCTCATCGCGCAACTGGACGACGAGCCGTCCGAGCAATCCAATTCTTTGGATTGACTCGAGAACACGGGCGCTCGTTCGGCGGTGAGTCCTGAGTATTCCCGCCGGTTTCCGCGACGGGATGCGTTCGGAGACAGTGCACGGCGTTTGCTACCCGTAATGCGGCCCCCGAACCGGTGGGCCGGAGTGTGGGAGGACCACAGATGAAAGTGCTTGTTCGTTGGGTGACCGCAGCGGCGGTGGCGCTGGCCATGGTGGCCGGAGCCGCGGCCGAGGCACAGCAGACCGGCGCGCTGTCGGGCGTCGTGCGCGACGCCCAGGGCGGTGTGCTCCCCGGTGTGACGGTGAACGTGACCGGCGGCGCCCTGGAGGCCGCGGCCCGTTCGACGGTGACGACCGATCAGGGGCTCTACTCGCTCACCGGCCTGCCGCCGGGCAGCTACACGGTGGCGTTCGAGCTCACGGGCTTCACCACCCAGACGCGTGACGGCGTCGTCGTGCAGGTCAACCGGACCACGCGTCTCGACCTCGAGCTGACCGTCGGCGGTCTGCAGGAGACGATCACCGTCAGCGGCGAGACGCCGGTCGTGGACGTGTCGTCCACGGTGACCCAGACCAACATCTCGAAGGACCTCTACGAGTCGATCCCGACCGGGCGCAACCCGTGGGTGATGGCCGGACTGGTCCCCGGTGTGGTCACCGGCCGCCTCGACGTCGGCGGCACCGAGGGCATGCAGCAGTACAACCTCGAGGCATTCGGCTCGGCCGACAGCCAGAAGTCGTTCTCGATCGACGGCCTGAAGACCAACTGGGCCGGCGGCAGCGGCGGCGCCACGATGCAGTACTACGGCTTCGAGATGTACGAGGAATACAACATGCAGACGGCGTCTGGCACCGCGGAGAGCGATGTCTCCGGCGTCTACATGAACATGGTCACCAAGTCGGGCGGCAACCGCTTCGCCAGCGACCACAACTTCTACTTCATGAACGACTCGCTGCAGGGCGACAACATCGACGACGACCTGCGCACCCGCCTCGGCCTCGGCGCCGGCGGCCAGACCGGCGCCGCCGGCAACCCGATCGACATCTCGTACGACTGGAGCTCGACGCTCGGCGGCCCGATCAAGCGCGATCGGCTGTGGTTCTTCGGCGCCACCCGGCGGTGGCGGCTCGACCAGTTCCAGATCGGCGCCCGCAACGCCGACGGCTCGCAGGCTATCGACGACAACCGCATCGAGAACTACATGGGCAAGATCACCGGGCAGGCTACCGCCAGCACCAGGGCCTCGTCATGTTCAACCGCAACCTGAAGTACCGGTTCCACCGCCGCGACTCTCCGTACCTCTTCGTCGAGGATCTGGCGACGACGCTGCAGGATCAGCCGGCGCAGAACTACGTGGCGCAGGTCAACCAGGTGGTCGGCCAGCGCGGCGTGTTCGACGCCCGCTTCGGCCGCATGTGGGGCGACTTCCCGAGCCGCTACCAGGAAGGCGCCACCGAGATCGCGCTGCGCGACACGGTGCGCAACACCCGGGTCAACGCCGCCGAAATCCAGTCGATCAACCCCAACCACCGCTACCAGGCCAACGGCAACTTCAGCTACTTCGTGCCCAGCCTGCTCGGCGGCACGCACGACTTCAAGGTCGGCGTCCAGCTGTCGTGGGAGCGCATGGCCTACGACCGCATCCGCAACGGCGACATCCTGCTCGAGATGCGCGACGGCGTGCCGTTCCAGGCGCAGATCGCCAACACCCCGATCGTCTCCGATCACAAGATGGAGACCTGGGGGGCGTTCGTCCAGGATCGCTGGGTGATCGGCCGCGCCACCATCAACATCGGCGTGCGCTTCGACGGCGCGTCCGGCTACCTGCCCGAGCAGGCGAGTCCGGCCGGCCGTTACGTCGGCGAGCGGTCGTTCTCGAAGACCGACATCTACGACTTCTCGATGAACATCGGGCCGCGCCTGGGCATCTCGTACGACGTGTTCGGCAACGGCCAGACCGCCGTCAAGGCCTACTACGGCCGCTTCTACAACCAGTTCGGTTCGGAGATCGTCGAGGCGACCAACCTCAACGCGCTGGCCACGCAGAACGTCGCGTGGACCGACAGCAACGGCAACCTCAGGCTCGACGCCGGCGAACTCGGCCCGGTGCCGGCCTTCGCCCGCGGCCTGTTCCCGAGGTTCGATCAGGATGCGGATCGGCCGTACAGCGACGAGATCAACGTCGGGGTCGAGCACCAGCTGATCCCGAACCTCGCGGTCGGCGTCAGCTATCACCGGCGCCAGCACCGTCAGGGTCTCGGTCTGACCGACGCGGCGCGCCCGGCCGAAGCCTTCACGCCCGAGGCGCGCACCTTCACCAACCCCGAGAGCGGCCAGACGGAGAGCATCACCGTCTACAGACTGCGTCCGGAGTACGGCACGCAGCAGAACCGCGTCATCACCAACGTCGACGTGCTCGAGAGCGACTACAACGGCGTCACCTTCGACATCCAGAAGAAGATGTCGAACCGCTGGCAGCTGCTCGCCGGTCTGTCGCTGCAGAAGCACCGCGGCTTCGACCACAGCGGCACCTACACCCAGGGCGGGACGGTCGGGGCGTGTGCGCTCGTCAACGACCCGAACTGCCTCATCAACCGCGACGGCGGCTCGGTCTTCACCGACGTGCCGTGGGTGCTCAACCTGTCGGGCAGCTACACGCTGCCGTGGCAGGACATCACCCTGGCGGCGAAGTACAACGCCCGCGACGGCGACCCGCTCAACCGCACGCAGGTGTTCTCGTTCGCCAACGCGACCCTGACGCAGCCGAGCGTGACGGTCCGCGTCGCACAGCGCGGCACCGATCGCACCGAGACGGTCAACCAGTTCCTCGACCTCCGCGCCAGCAAGCGCCTCCGGGTCGGACCGGCCAGCCTCGAGGGGACGATCGACCTGTTCAACGTGATGAACGCCAATCACGTGCTGCTGCAGAACGAAGGCCTCGGCACGACCTGGGGCCGGCCGACCCGCATCTTGACGCCGCGGATCATCCGGTTCGGGCTCACGGCCCGGTTCTAACGACCGGGGCTCGGACAGACCGAATGCACGAAGGGCGGCTCCACGGAGCCGCCCTTCGTGCGTACGGCCGTCGCGCGGATACGGCATGATGCGGCGCATGACCAGAGTCGTCGTCCTCGTCCTGCTCGCCGCGCTGGGCAGCGCGGCCGCCTTCCGGTCGGCCGGCGTGCGGGCCGAACCGGCGCAGCCGGCGCCGGACCAGTCGTCGTGGCGCTGGTACAAGGGCAATACCCACGCCCACACGCTGGAGAGCGACGGCGACAGCACGCCCGACGAGGTGACGCGCTGGTACAGGGAACATGGCTACCACTTCCTGGTCCTCAGCGACCACAACGTGCTGGTGCCGACCGCCGATCTCGCCCGCGCGCACGGCGAAGCCGAGCGGTTCCTGCTGGTGCCCGGCGAAGAAGTGACCGACGCCTTCGAGAAGAAGCCGCTCCATATCAACGGCCTCAACGTCGCGCAGTTGGTCGAGCCGCGCCACGGCACGAGCGTGCTCGACACCCTGCAGCGCAACACCGACGCCATCCGCGCGGCCCGCGGCGTGCCGCACGTCAACCACCCCAACTTCGGCTGGGCGATCGCGCCCGACGACCTGCAGGGGCTGGAGCGCTACCGGCTGCTCGAGATCTTCAACGGCCATCCGCTGGTCAACAACCTCGGCGGCGGCGATCGCCCGGGGATGGAGGCGGTCTGGGACCGGCTGCTCACCGCCGGCCGCCGGGTCTACGGCATCGCCGTGGACGACGCGCACTACTTCAAGCGGCCGTGGGATCCGCGGGCGCCGAAGCCGGGCCAGGGCTGGGTGGTCGTCCGCGCGCCGCGCCTCGAGGCCGCGGCGCTGCTGGCATCGCTCGAGGCCGGCGATTTCTACGCCTCCACGGGCATCGAGTTCGACGAGTACACCGCCGGTGCGGGCGCCATCACGGTGCGGATGACGCCGCTCGGCGACACGCGCTACCGCAGCACCCTCATCGGGCCCGGAGGGAAGGTGCTGGCCGCGGCGGACGGCCCGAGCGCCCGCTTCGACCTGGCCGGCCGCTCCGGCTACGCCCGCCTGGTCGTCGCCGATTCGAACGGCGCGAAGGCGTGGGGACAGCCCATCTTCTTGGACAAGTAGTCTGCTCGGGGCTCGGGGCTCGGGGCTCGGGGCCCGGGGCTCGGGGCTCGGCCTCCGAGTCCCGGTGGAACGCCCTCTGTCGTACATGCGAAGGGCGGCTCCCGGGAGCCGCCCTTCGTCGTGGTGTCCTCCGGTGCCCGAGTCCCGAGTCCCGAGACCCGGACCCCGGGTCCCGGCTAGAACGCGACCGTCAGCCCCACGCGGATGATGCGGGGCGAGAGGATCTCGCTCGGGAAGAGATAGGTGCCGCCGATGACCGCGTTGTTGGCGACGGCGGTGTCGGCATTGCCGACGTTGAACACGTCGACCTGCGGGGTGATGCTGCGGCTGCCGAAGCGGAAGGCCTTCGAGAGCCGCAGGTCGACCATCGTCACGTTGTCGAAGCGCTCGTCGCCGCGTTCGCCGAGCAGCACGGTCTGGCTGGCGCGGCTGAGCGTGACCGGCAGGCCCAGGGTGGCCGCCTGTGCACGAGTGATGACGATGTTCGAGAGATACGGGTAGCCGTTGTTGGCGACCAGCGAGCCGGCGAAGTTGATGTCCCACGGGAAGCGATAGCTGCCCGAGAGGCGGAAGGCCACGGTCGAGTCGGTGCCGATGATGCCGTCGGTGCCGGTCGAGGTCCAGTTCGGGTCGTTGAGGTCGTTGGTGCCCGACTGCCCGTTGGCGCCGGTGGCGTTGACGCCGCCGCGGTTGTTGCCGATGGTCAGGCCGGCCACCATCTGCCAGTTGCGCGAGAAGCGCTTGGCGGCGGTGAACTCGATGCCCTTGTACTCGGTGTCGAGGAAGTCCTGGTTGCCGCGGATGTTGTTCTGCACGCTGACCAGGGCCGGGTTGACGTTGTAGAGCGTCACGGTCATCGGCTTGGGGCTGGTCACAGTGCCGCCGGGGCCGTTGGGGATGGTCAGCTGGTAGGGCGTGTAGGCGCTGGTCGGCACCGCCTCGTTGCGGACGCCGAGCTGCTTCCTGTTGGTGCGGTAGTAGAACATCGCCCCGACGCGCAGCGCCCCGGGCAGCTGCTGCTCGACGCCGGCCGTGATCTCGTCGGAGTACGGCCAGTCGACGCCCGGCGCGTAGGAGGTCGAGACGCCGCCGCTGAAGCCGGTGCACTGGGCGACGTTCACTTCCGACACCTCGAACCGGCCGTTGCCGTTCGGATCGGTCCACGGGCAGGTGCGGTTGCCGGCGGTGAGCGGGTTGACGTTGGTGACGCGGTCGATGCCGGTCTGCAGGCCGTAGCGGCTGTAGGACGCCTTCAGCGCCGTCGAGCCGTTGCCGAACAGATCGTAGGACGCGCCGGCGCGCCACACGAAGATGTTCTGCTTGATGACCTCGGTATCCGAGACGCTGCGCGGCGGGGCGAAGCGCGTGGCCGGCGCCGACTGGTCGGGCGTGATGCCGGTATAGCGGTCGTAGCGGAAGCCCAGGTTGAGCGTCAGCTTGTCCATCGTCCAGGCGTCCTGGGCGAAGAAGCCGAGCACGTGGGCGATGTTCTTCGACGTGACCGGGGTGTTGAACTGACGCACCTGGGCCGGGATGTTGTTGTTGTACTCGACGTAGTGATCGCCGCGCACCGAGTAGTCCGACTCGTAGTAGAGGCGCGCGAACTGCACACCGCCCTTGAGCAGGTGCTCACCGCCCCTGCTCATGCTGTAGGACAGGATGTTGTCGAACTGGGTCCGCGAATTGGGCTGGTGCTCCTCGCGGGTGGCGGCGAAGAACGCCTCGGACCGGGCGTTGTCGACCTTGCGAATGGCGTCGTCGGCCGTGCCCGGCTGGTAGGTGTAGTTGGTCTGGCGTCCATCACGCTGAAGTTCGACTCGAACACCAGCCGGTTGAGGATGCCCGAGTACTTCACCTGGGTCGTCTGCGCCGGGTTGGTCTGCACCAGGGAGGCGATGTCCTCCATGATGTTGGGCGGCGTGTCGCGGCGATGGCCGCGGATCTTGTCGTTCCACAGGTAGGACACGACCAGCTTGTTGTTCGGGGTGATCTGCGCCACCGCCTTGCCGGAGTAGTTCTTGAGGTCGTTGTCGTCGAGCGCCTGGCTGCCGTCGGGATTACGGGCGTTGACCAGCTTGTTGACCACCCACTTGCGGTAGGTGCCGTTGACCCAGACCCGGTTGCGCACGATCGGGCCGCCGCCGGCGATGTTGAGGTCGTAGGTCTTCTTGGTCGGGTTGCCGAGGAAGTTCGGGTTCAACTTCTGCGTCGCCGACCAGTTCTCGCCCTGGAGGTCGTCGTTGGCGAAGTTGTAGCGGCCCTCGCCGCGCCAGGTGTTGCCGCCGTCCTTGGTGACCATGTTGATCGAGATGCCGCCGGCGAGCACCTCGGCGGGGATGGCCGAGGTCATGTAGTTGACCTCTTCGAACATCCCCTGGTCGTAGTAGAGCATCGTCGCGCCGCCGCCGCCGCCCGGCCAGTTCACCGTGGCGCCGTCGATGTTGTAGCTGACGTCGGCGGTGTTGGAGCCGTGCGAGGACAGCGAGCTCTGCTGGATCGACTGCGTGCCGCCGACGTCGTAGGTGCTCACCTGCACGCCGGGGATGATCTTGGCCAGCGACCACGGGTCGCGCCCGGTCGGCACGCCCTCGAGGATCTCCTGGTTCATCACCGTCTGCTGCACGTTCGAGCGGACGTCGATGGTCGGCGATTCACCGGTCACCGTGATCGTCTCGGTGAGGGCGCCGACCTCGAGCCGCGCGTTGATGGTGGCGACGAAACTGGCGTTGACGCGCACATCGGGCCGGTCGACCGCCTTGAAGCCCTGCAGCTCGTACTTGACGGCGTAGGTGCCGGGCGGGAGCCGGTCGAAGCGGTAGGTGCCGGTGGCGTCGGTCACGACCGTCTGCGGACCGCCGATCAGGCGGTCGCCGGTGAGCGTGACGTTGACGCCGGGCAGTACGGCACCGCTGACGTCGGTGACGGCGCCGGTGATGGATCCGGTCTGCACCTGGGCGCTCGCGCCAGCGACGGCCAGGGCGAGACAGGCACACACGAATCCGAGGGACCTCAGGACACGGGACATGACACCTCCATCCTCGGCATCCGACTGGCGCGGTGTGCGAGGGCTCAACCCTGGAACACTAGGGCCGGGGCGTCCAGGCGTCAAGCGCAATTGGGGCGTGGAGAACGTGCGTTCGGGAGATGCCCCGGGACGGCCGGCAGCACCGCGAATCGGCGTGCATCGCGGGCCGGGACGGCTCGCGCTACACTCGGATCGTGCAGCTACGAGTGGCGCGGCTCTGCCTGGACTGCGAGGAAGTGCACGACGAGTACCGGTGTCCGGCGTGCGCGTCGGATGCCTTCAGCTACCTGACCCGCTGGGTGCCGGTGCCCGATCGTCCGGACCGACCGCGCCGGCCGCGGGCGGCGCGGCCGCCCGGTCCCGAGGTGGAGGTCTACCGGCAGCTGCTGCACCCGGAGCCGCCGCCGCGGCGGGGACGCTTGGTCACCCGGGCGCTGATGGGGCTGGGTGCTGCCGCAGGATTGGCGAGCGTGTTCCTGGGGGCCCGTCATGCCCGGGCCGAGCGGGGAGCGCCGGACGACGAGTCCGACGGCTCCCGCTAGGCTCAGTTGACCTTGGCCTTGGCCGTCTTCTTGGCCTTGGCGGCCTTGGCCGCGGCCTTGAGGGCGTCGGCCGTCTGGGCGCCGAACTTCTTGTTGAAGCGCTCGACGCGGCCCTCGGTGTCGATCAGCTTCTGCCGCCCGGTGAAAAAGGGGTGGCAGTTGTTGCAGATGTCGAGGTGGACGTCCTTCTTGGTCGAGCGGGTCTGCCACGTGGCGCCGCAGGCGCAGTGCGCGGTGACCTCGTGGTACTCGGGGTGGATGCCTGGCTTCACGATCGGGTCCTTTCGCCGGATCCGGGGGAGGGGCCACCAGGGCCGCTCGGTCCACTTTCCGGCAGGGCGTGCAAGCCTCTCAGTATAGCAGGCACAGAACCAGGGCTCGGGGCTCGGGCCGGCGATTCTCGCCTCATGACCGGACGTGTGGAGGACCGGCGCTAGTGCGGGCGCCGGGCCCGCCAGGCCGCTCCAGCCAGACTCAAGCCGAGCCAGACGGCGCCGATGGCCACCGGGTACGCCACCAGCGCCGGCCACCAGGCGGCCAGCCCGCCCAGCGCGAGCAGCAGCACGCCGCCGACGGCGAGCATGCCGGCCTCGGCGGCCCCCAGCGTCCGCGTCGCGGTCAGCGCGGCGCTCACGGTGTTGCCGAAACGGAACGCCCCGGCGGCGGCCCGGCTGGTGCTGCCGCCGCCGCGCCGGCGCCGATGCATCCAGCCGCGCGACGGGGTGGCCGGCAGTCCCGGGTCGCGCCGGGCGCCGGTGGCGGCCCGGCCCCGCCCGAGCAGCACCTCGGTGGCGTTGGCGAGATCGTCCTCGAACATCCGCTCCATCTCGGCGCCGAACCCGGCGTCCTCGATGGCGACGTCGAGCTCCCAGTTGCCGAGCAGGCTCTGGATGTTGAGGTTGGTCGAGCCGACGCGGGCCCAGGTGCCGTCGGCCACCGCGGTCTTGGCGTGCACCATCGAGCCGTTCCACTCGAAGACCCGGACGCCGCCCTCGAGCAGGCCGCGATACCCGGCCCGCGACAACGTCCGCACCATCGGCAGATCGCTGCCCCCCGGCACCAGCAGCCGCACGTCCACGCCGCCGGCGACCGCCGCCGTCAGCGCCTGCACGTGGCCCGGGACGCTGACGAAGTAGGCGTCGGTGATCCACAGGCGCTTGCGGGCCAGGCTCGCGACCAGCGTGTCGAGCCGCAGCAGGCCGGCAGCCGCCGGACGCGTGCCCATCACCCGCAGCGCCACGCTGCCCGCGACGGGCAGAACGGCGCGGGCCGGCAGTTCCTCGTCGGGCAGGGGGGCGCCGACCTCGGCCCAGATCTCCGCGAACTCGGCGTGGACGTCCGCGACCGCCGGGCCACGGATCTCCACCCCGGTGTCGCGCCACGGCTCGACGCCGCTCGTGCCGACCCAGGTGTCGCCGACGCACAGCCCCGACACGAACGCCACGCGGCCGTCGACCGCCAGCATCTTGCGGTGGTCGCGCACCAGCCACGCCAGCGGCCGCGACACCCGCGGCGGATTGAACGCGCGCACCTCGACGCCGGCGTCCACCAGGTGGTACCAGAACGTCCGCGAGGTGGCGCCCAGCGCCCCGACCCAGTCGTAGATCAGCCGCACCCGCACGCCGGCCCGGGCCCGTGCCGCCAGCGCGTCGGCGAAGCGGCCGCCGGTCTGGTCGTCGTGCAGAATGTACATCTCGAAGTGGATGAAGTGCTCGGCGGCGTCGATCGCCTCGAGCCAGGCCGGATAGTTCTCGGCGCCGTCCTTCAGCAGCCGGACGGCGTTGCCGTCGACCAGCGGCGCGCCGGCGGCGCGGGAGAAGGCCTGTTCGGCCGCGACGCGGCTCACGGCGAGTGCCGGCATGGCGACACTCTATCGCGGCGCCGTGGTCAGGCCGCCGGCTGCTGCTGGGTCAGGCAGTGGATGGCGCCCAGGCCCCAGATCAGCGCCCGGCAGTCGACGCCGACGACCCGGCGGCGGGGCAGGGCCCGCTGCAGCACGGCCAGGGCGCGGTGGTCGTGCACGCGATCGCCGAAGGTGGGCACCAGCAGGGCGCCGTTGACGAACAGGAAGTTCACGTAGGTGGCCGGCAGCCGCAGGCCCTCGTGCACCACCGGACGCGGCATCGGCAGCTCGATTACCTCGAACGGGCGCCGGTCGGCGTCGCGGGCGCGGTCGAGGGCGCGCCGGTTGGCGCGCAGCACCCGGTAGTTGGCGTCGGCGGGATCCGGCTCCACCGCCGTGACGATGGTGCGCGGGCCGATGAAGCGGGCCAGGTCGTCGACGTGGCCGTCGGTGTCGTCGCCGGCGATGCCTTCGCCCAGCCACACCACGTGGCGCTGGCCGTACCACGCCTTGAGCTGCCGCTCGATCTCGGCCTGGGACACGCCGGCGTTGCGATTGGGATGCAGCAGGCACGACGTGGTGGTCAGCAGCGTGCCCTCGCCGTTGACGTCGATGGCGCCGCCCTCCATGACCAGCGGGTTGTGGAACACCGGCAGGCCGAGCACCTGGGCGACGCGCGTCGGCACGGCGTCGTCGGCGTCCCACGGCGGGTACTTGCCGCCCCAGGCGTTGAAGCCCCAGTCGACGATCGCCGTCTCGGTCCGGCCGCGGCGCGTCCGCTGCACGAAGGCCGGCCCGTGATCGCGCGCCCAGCACTCGTTGGTCGGGATGTGATGGACGACCACGCGCCGGCGTGGCACGCCGGCGGCCTCGAGCCGCTCGCGCACCAGCCGCTCGTAGTTGGCGTTGGGGACGTTGAGGTGCACCGGCTCGTGGCGCGCGATGGCGGCGACGACGCCGGTGACGTCCTCGATCGCGCGGTGGTAGAAGCCGGGGAACGAGATGCCCTCCGGCCGCGGCCAGCTGATCCACGTGGCGGCGTGGCGGCGCCACTCGGCGGGAAACGAGTAGCCGTGCTCGGCGGGCGTGCCGGTGCGGACGCGCGCCCGTGTCATCGCCGGACGGGACCCGATGGCCCGTCCACGAACCGCTTCGTCAGGTCGCCGTAGGCGTCGATCCGCCGGTCGCGCAGGAACGGCCAGTGCGTGCGCGCGAACTCGACCCGATCGAGATCGCACGGCACCACGATCACCGCTTCCTGGTCGGCGCTGGCGCGGGTGACGACCGAGCCGTCGGGCGCCGCCACGAACGACTGGCCCCAGAATTCCAGGCCGTCGGCGTTCACCGGCCGGCCGTCGGCGCCGGCGATGCGCTCGTGGCCGATGCGGTTGGCCACGCACACCCAGCACCCGTTCGCCACCGCGTGGCTGCGCTGGATGAGCTCCCACGAGTCGTGCTGGGCCCGGCCGTACTCGGCCTTCTCGGTGGGATGCCAGCCGATCGCGGTGGGGTAGAACAGGATCTCGGCGCCCTGCAGCGCCGTCAGGCGCGCGCCTTCCGGATACCACTGGTCCCAGCAGATGAGCACGCCGATCGTGCCCTTCTTCGTCGTCCAGGCGCGGAAGCCGGTGTCGCCGGGCGTGAAGTAGAACTTCTCGTAGAACAGCGGGTCGTCGGGGATGTGCATCTTGCGGTAGATGCCCAGCAGCGCCCCGTCGGCGTCGATGATCGCCGCGGTGTTGTGGTAGAGCCCGGCGGCCCGCTTCTCGAAGAGCGACGCCACCACGACCACGCCGTGCGTCTTCGCAAAGGCCTGGAAGGCGTCGGTGGACGGCCCCGGAATGGTCTCGGCCAGCGCGAAGAAGCGGTGATCCTCGGCCTGGCAGAAGTACGGTGATCGGAACAGCTCCTGCGTGCAGACGATCTCGGCGCCCTGCGCCACCGCCTTGCCGGCCAGCGCGAGCTGGCGGGCGAGGTTGACCTTGGGGTCGGTGTCGCAGGCCATCTGCGTGAGGCCGACGTGAACGACACGCGAGCTGACGCGCGCGGCGGCGCGGCTGCGGCTGGTGCGTGCGGACGGGCGGGCGCGGCGCGGCGTCGCGGGCATGGCGGTAGCTTCGTTATAGCATGCGGGGGCCGGCGCGCCGGCCGCACTCCACCATGAACGTCCACCTCGTCGACGGCACCTACGAGCTGTTCCGGCACTTCTACGCCGTGCCGTCGGCGCGCGATCGGTCGGGCGTCGAGATCGGCGCGGTGCGCGGCGTCATCAGCTCGGTGAAGAGCATGCTCGACGACGGCGCCACGCACGTCGGCGTCGCCACCGACCACGTCATCGAGTCGTTCCGCAACGACCTGTGGCCCGGCTACAAGACCGGCGAGGGCATCGACCCGCTGCTGTGGGGACAGTTCCCGCTGCTCGAGGAAGCGCTGACCGCGTTCGGCGTGCGGGTGTGGGCGATGACCGAGGTCGAGGCCGACGACGCGCTGGGCGCCGCGGCGGTGAAGGCCGCCGCCGACCCCCGCGTGGAGCGCGTCTATATCTGCACGCCCGACAAGGATCTGGCGCAGTGCGTGCAGGGCACGCGCGTCGTGCAGCTCGACCGGCTGCGCCGCACGCTGCGCGACGAGGCCGGGGTGGTGGAGAAGTTCGGCGTGCCGCCGGCGTCGATTCCCGACTACCTGGCACTCGTCGGCGACAGCTCCGACGGCTATCCGGGGCTGCAGGGGTGGGGGGCCAAGTCGGCGGCCAAGGTGCTGGCCCGCTTCGGGCACATCGACCGCATTCCCGACGACCACCGCGACTGGGGCGTCGACGTGGCGCGCGCCGGGATGCTGGCGGCGGTGCTGCGGCGCGACCGGGCGCAGGCATTGCTGTTCCTCCGGCTGGCCACGCTGCGCCTCGACGTCCCGGTGTTCGAGGCGGTGGACGAACTCGAATACCGCGGGCCGACGTCGGGGTACGAGGCCTGGGCGCGCCGGTTGGGCGGCGCCACTCAGCCGGGGTAGGCAGCCATTCGTTGCCGTTTGTGCACGGCTGGACTACAGTTTTCTGTCCGGCCCGCCGAGCGCGGCCGAGAGGAGTGCCCATCATGAAGTGTGTGTGTACCGCCCTGTTCGTGTTCGCGCTGGCCGTGCCGGCCGCGCAGGCGCAGATGGCCCAGGGGCCGCAGACGATCACGCTGGCCAACGGCCTGCAGCGCAGCTACGACGGCATCAAGCGCAACTTGACCGAGATGGCCGCCAAGATGGCCGACGCCGATTACACGTTCATGCCGAGCAAGGACGTCCGCACGTTCGGCCAGCTGATGGGCCACGCGTCGAACGCGCAGTTCGGAGCCTGCGCCGCCGCCCGCGGCATCGCCAATCCCAACCAGGGCACCGACAACGAGAAGCTGGCGACCAAGGCCGAGTCGGTCAAGGCGCTGGCCGCCTCGTTCGCGGTCTGCGACGAGGCGTTCAAGATGCTCACCGACGCCAACGCCACCGAGATGATGAAGCAGGGCCAGAACAGCGTCGCCCGGGCGTCGATCCTTGCCGGCATGATCGCCCACAGCAACGAGATCTACGGCACCGGCATCGCCTACCTGCGCGGCAAGGGCCTGGTGCCGCCCTCGACCGAGCGGGCGACGCGCAAGCCTTAGCGGGCGGGGCTCGGGTCTCGGGGCTCGGGACAAGAACGCAGCCATGACGGCGGACCCGTTTGGGTCCGCCGTTGTCATGATACGGCGACGCGGGATTGCGACTCAGCCCGAGTTCCGAGTCCCGAGTCCCGCCGAGCCCCGAGCCCCGAGCCCCGAGCCCCGGCTTTTGGTTACACTCTCGCGCATGACGACTTCGCCCCGCGCGCTCCTGGCTGCCCTTGCCGTGGCGGCCGCCGTCTTTGGCCTCTCGGTCCCGGCGGTCGGCCAGCGCGCGCCCCGCGCCCGCGACCTCGGCGTCCCCTTCGAGGGCACGCCCGGCGCCGGCAACGCCATCACCGACGTCAGCGGCGTCACGGTGGGGCACTCGACCATCGTCTCGGGCGAGGGCAAGCTGGTCGTCGGCCAGGGCCCCGTGCGCACCGGCGTCACCGCGGTGCTGCCGCGCGGCCGCGACTCGATGGCCCGGCCGAGCTTCGCCGGCTGGTACTCGCAGAACGGCAACGGCGAGATGACCGGCACGACGTGGGTCGAGGAATCGGGCTTCCTCGAAGGCCCGGTGATGATCACCAACACCCACAGCGTGGGCGTGGTGCGCGACGCGGTGATCCAGTGGCGCATCAAGAGCGGCCCGCCGGATGCGTCGGGCTACTGGTGGTCGCTGCCGGTGGTGGCCGAGACCTACGACGGCGTGCTGAACGACATCAACGGCTTCCACGTGAAGGAACGGCACGCCTTCGAGGCGCTCGACGGCGCCCGCGGCGGTCCGGTGGCCGAGGGCAACGTCGGCGGCGGGACTGGGATGGTCGCCTACGGGTTCAAGGGCGGCATCGGCACGTCGTCGCGGCTGGTGAAGGCCGGCAGCGGCGCCTACACGGTGGGCGTGCTGGTGCAGGCCAACTTCGGCCGGCGTCCGCAGCTGCTGGTGGCCGGCGTGCCGGTGGGCCGCGAGATTCCTGCCGGCGGCGCGGGCCGCCGCCAGCGGCGTGGTCGACGATGCGGTGCGCGGCGACCTGGGCAGCATCATCATCGTCGTCGCCACCGACGCGCCGCTGCTGCCGCATCAACTCAAGCGGCTGGCCCGTCGAGCCACGCTCGGCATGGCCCGCACCGGCGGCCTGTCGGGCAACGGCTCGGGCGACATCTTCATCGCCTTCTCCACGGCCAACCCCGACGCCTTCAAGGCCGAAGGCCTGGCCACGCTGCAGATGGTGTCGAACGAGGAGATCAGCCCGATCTTCGACGCCACGGCGTGGGCGACCGAGGAGGCGATCATCAACGCCATGATCGCCGCCGAGACCATGACCGGCGCCGACGGCCGGCGCGTCGAGCGGTTGCCGCACGACGGGCTGCGGGCGGCGTTGAAGAAGTACAACCGGCTGGCGCAGTAACCGGGGACGTCAGTTCGCTAGCCGCTAGCCGCTAGCCGCTAGCCGCGCGGCCGGCGCTGCTACTTCAGGGACCGGCCGTACTTCGCCAAGACCTGCCGCAGGCGATCGTAGGGCAGGGCGTATACGGTGTTGCCGTTGATGCCGGTCATCGTCTCGGCCTTGAACAGCGCGTTCAGCACGGCCTCTTCGGTCGCGTCCACCGTGGCGCGGAAGACCGGCTCGACGTGATCGGTGGAGAGCAGCTTCGCGTCGATGACCCGGCGCGGGTCGTTCATCGGTACGGCATTGCCGGTCGAAAACGCCAGGATGATGTCGCCGCTGGTGTTGCCCGAGGTGCTGCCGGTGCGGGCCAGGCCGAGCGACGCCCGTCGGGCGACGCGTTCGAGCTGACGCGACGACAGCGGCGCGTCGGTGGCGACGATGGCGATGACCGAGCCCTCGTGGTTCTCGTCGATGCCGGCGTTCGACCTGATGTCGGGCATCGCCTCGGTCAGCTCGCGGCCGACCGGGACGCCGTCGACGCGCAGTTGATCCCGGCCGCCGAAGTTGGCCTGCACCAGCACGCCCACGGTGTAGCCGCCGGCGTCGGCCGGGAGCCGCCGCGACGAGGTGCCGATGCCGCACTTGAAGCGGAAGCAGACCATGCCGGTACCGCCGCCGACGTTGCCCTCGGCCACCGGCCCGCCGCGCGCGGCGTCGAGCGCGGCGAAGACGTCGGCCTGGCGTACGTGCCGTCCGGCGATGTCGTTGAGCGTGCCGTCCCAGGTCTCGGCGACGACCGGCAGGAAGCCCCAGTCGCGCTTCGGGTGCCGCGCGGAGATGTAGGCGAGGGCGGCGTCGTGCACGGCCCCGACGCTGGTGGTGCTGGTGATGAGAATCGGGTGGGCGAGCGTCTCGAGGTCGCGGATCCAGTGGACGCCGGTCATCTCGCCGTCGCCGTTCAGCGTGTGGGTGGCGGCAAAGACGGCCGTGTACCAGATGTCGGGCCGCGGCAGCACCGCCGTGACGCCGGTCCGCACCGGCCCCTGACCGACCCTGAGGGCGCCGTCGCCGCGCACGATCGTGGCGTGGCCGACGCGCACGCCGTCCACGTCGGTGATGGCGTTGAGCGGGCCGGTCGGGTACGCTCCGATCGTGATGCCGAGATCACGCGCGCGGAGGCGTCCGGCCTGGGCCTGCGGCGCGGTAGCGCCGGCCCACAGCGCGGCGGCGGCCGCAGCCGAGATCGTGACGAGCGAGGGCAGCACGCGCATCGACGGGCATCGCATCCCGGCATCCTATCGCGCCTGCCCATCGTCATAAGACTCAGGGGCCTGGCCCCGATGGCACGGCTTGTGCGCAAAGGTCGTTCCGCTTTTCTCGAAGATCGCGCTGTTCGCCGACGTTCGCCGTTGGCCCTGTTGAAGAAACCTCAATGTGCGCAGCTACGGCATCGATTTCCAGTGACTCTGGGGCCAGGCCCCAACCAGTGTCAGGGTTGAAGATCTCCGTCCTGGTGCCGGCGTTCAACGAGGCCGAGGGCCTGGCCGCCGCGCTGGCCAGCATCCGCGCCGCCATGGACGCGTTCGCCGAACGCGGATGGGCGACCGAGCTCATCGTCTGCGACAACAACTCCACCGACGCCACGCCGGCGATCGCGGCGGCGGCCGGCGCCCGGGTCGTGTTCGAGCCGGTGAACCAGATCGGACGGGCCCGCAATGCCGCGGCCGCGGCGGCCACCGGCGATTGGCTGGTGTTCGTGGACGCCGATTCCCACCCCACGCGCCCGCTCTTCGCCGATGCGGCGTCGGCGATCGCCTCGGGCCGCTGCCTGGCCGGCGGCAGCGTGGTGCGGATGGACGACGGCCGCTGGTTCGGCCGGGCACTGGTCGCCGGCTGGAACGTGGTCAGCCGGGTGATGCGCTGGGCGGCCGGGGCGTTCATCTTCGTCGAGGCCCGGGCGTTCCGCGCCGTCGGCGGCTTCAGCCCGCATCTGTACGCGACCGAGGAACTCGACCTGTTCCGGCGCCTGAAGCGCCAGGCCCGGCGGGAACGCCGGCGGATCGTGATCCTCCGCCGCCATCCACTGCGCACCAGCGGCCGCAAGATGCACCTCTACACACCGGTGGAGTTCGCCCGGCTCGGCCTCTGGACGGTGCTCACCGGCGGTCGCGCGCTGCGGCGGCCGCAGGACCTGTTCGTCTGGTATGACGGACGGCGCTGAGGGCGTCGGCCTCGACCGCGCCGTCGAGGCCGTGGTCCGCCTTCTGGCCGGCGCCCGACGCGTCACCGTTCTCACCGGTGCCGGCGTGTCGGCCGCCAGCGGCGTGCCGACGTTCCGCGGGCCGGACGGATTGTGGCGCCGCCACCGTCCCGAGGATCTCGCCACGCCCGAGGCGTTCGCCCGCGACCCGCGGCTGGTGTGGGAATGGTACGATTGGCGCCGCCAGCGTATCGCCGCCTGCGCCCCCAACGACGCGCACCGCGTGCTCGCCCGCTGGACCGGCGAGCGTCCCGGGACGACACTGGTCACGCAGAACGTCGACGGGCTGCACGAACGGGCCGGCGCCCGCGACGTCGTCCGCCTGCACGGCTCGATCTGGGACGTGCGCTGTGCCGATGGCTGCCCGCGCGGCCGCGGGTCGCGCCGTCTCGACGAGGTGCCACTCGCCACGCTGCCGCCGCGATGTCCGCACTGCGGCGGGATCGCGCGACCCGACGTCGTCTGGTTCGGCGAGTCGCTCGATGCCAGGCAACTCGAGCGGGCGGCCGAGGCGGCCGCCGCGTGCGACGTGTTCCTCGCCGTCGGCACCTCGGCGGTCGTCTATCCGGCCGCCGGACTGGTCGTCCACGCCAGACAGGCCGGGGCGGCGACGATCGAGATCAACCTCGACGCGACGCCGATGGCACCGTTTCTCGACGTCGTGGTGCGCGCGCCGGCCGAGCGCGTGCTGGCGCTCGTCGACGCGGCCTGGCCCTCCGCCGGCGCCTGAGCGTTGGCGATGGCCGAAACGGCCGCGAGCTTCGCGGCGGCAGGCGCCGCGCGCGCCCACCCCCGTCATGCCGCGTCGAGCGGCTTGTGCGCGGTGGCCGCGATCACGTCGATGGGCACGTGCACCGCCCCTGCGGCCTCGTACGGCCGCAGCGCCTCGTGAATCTCGGCCAGCGCCCTGGCGCGGCGCTGGTCGTCGAGCGCCGCCAGCCAGGTCTGCAGCGGCGCGCCGGTGTCCACGATCCACTCCCACCAGCGCTCCGCCGTGCCGGGAAAGCTGGTGGGCAGGCGCACGGCTTCTTCCTCGACGTCGACGAACCCGGCCTCTTCGAGCGCCGCGGTGAGCGTACCGGGCGTGGAGAAGCCGAACGGCGACGGGCCCTCCCGGTCGTCCGGGGGCGGCACGTACTTGAACAGCACGCCGATGATGTCGCGGAACATCGGCTGCTCGACGGTGCCCCAGACGAGATAGACGGCGCGGCCCCCGGGCGTCAGCACCCGCAGCGCCTCGCCGAAGGCCTGTTGCCGGTCGGCGAAATACATCGCCGCCAGCCGCGAGGTGATGCGGTCGAAGCTGGCGGTCGGAAAGGGCAGATCGTGGGCATCGGCCGTTCTCGTCGTGACGTTCCGCAGGCCGCTGGCCCGGGCGCGTTCGGCGGCGTGGGCCAGCAGGTCGGGGGCGAGGTCGAGCAGCGTGACGTGACCGCTGGGGCCCACCGCCTCGGCCACGGCGAGGCCCGGCTCGCCGTGCGCGCTGCCGATGTCGAGCACGCGCAGTCCCGGGGCCAGGGCGGCACGGTCGATGAGGAAGTCACGCGCCGCCTCGCCCCAGGCCGTCTCGTCGCGGTCCCACTTGCGGTACGCCTCGGTGACGCGCGGGTTGCGCCACTCGCGTTCGACCTCACGCTTGAACGCCTCGAAGCGGTCCTGCTCTCGAGTCATCCGTGGCTCCTCTCCGCCGGTCGGCGCGGGCACGCGGGATTCTGCCACACGGCGCGCCGGTCAGACCGGCAGGGTGACGATCTCGGCGGCGAGGCGGCCGCCGGCCACGGTGACGCGGGCCACGGTGACGGGCAGGCTGAAGCGGCGGGGGCCGGCGCTGCCCGGGTTGAGGAACAGCACCCCGTCGCGCGTCTCCACGGTCGGCCGGTGCGAATGGCCGAAGATCACCGCCGCGTAACCGGCCGCCCGCGCGTCGGCGGTCAGGTCGGCACGATCGTGCAGCATGAAGATCGCGTGGTCGCCGGCCGCCACGACCTCTGTGGGGCGCAGCGCCGTGGCCCAGATCGCCGTGTCGACGTTGCCGCGGACGGCCACGGTCGGAGCGATGGCGCGAAGGGCGTCGAGGACCTGCGGTGCGCCGACGTCGCCGGCGTGCATGATGAGATCGGCACCGCGCAGCGCCGCGACGGCCTCCGGCCGCAGCAGGCCGTGCGTGTCCGAGATGACGCCGATGGTCATCCGGTGACCCTGCTCACCGCCAGGTGACCAGCGTCGTGATCCAGCCGACGAACGTCAGGACCAGTACCGGGTAGGCGAGGAACGGCAGCGGCGATGTCGTGGGCAGGAGCAGCTCGCCGGTGGCGATCCGCAGGGCCACCACGACGAACAGCGCCGCCGCCGCGACACCGGCAGGAGCGGATCGACGGGTGGCGGCGCTGGTCATCGAGGACTCCGGCGCACTGGCGGCGGCGCGTCGGCGAACTTCCGGTACTTGCCCAGCAGATGGCCGAGCGCGACCTGCAGCGGAAACACGAACCGCACGACGAACGGCGGGATCTCGAGCAACGCGAACTCGCGGCGATAGCGGCTCAACAGGTAGGCCGCGTCGAAGGGATCCGGCCGGGTGCCGCCGTTCTGCCGGGCCGACGCGAACAGGGCGCCGAGGAAGAACTCGACGTTGTCGGCGGGCTCGACGTAGCCCGTGCAGACCAGGTCGCCCGGCCCCGGGTTCCAGAACCGATGCCCTTCGCCGGCCGCGAACGTGACCGTCTCACCCGGCCCGGCGGACTGCTCGGGGCCGCCCGCCCGCTGATAGCCGAGCCGGCCGCTGGTCACCGTGAACGACTCGACCTGGAAGTGATGCACGTGCATCGGCGGACCGGCGCCGGGCGAGGTGACGTTCTCGCCCTCCACGCGATCGCCGGTGGCGCCGGGCACGCGGCGCACGAAGGTGATGCGCTCGCCGGCGCCGTTGTCGATGGTGTGCGGGTAGGTGGAGGGGGACGCGGACGGCGGCACCGTCCGATTGTGCCCGAAGCGCGCCGGGCCGTGTCATGCTGTCGCCGACCACGAGGAGCGCACGATGGCGATCAACGCGACCTGGCACCGCAGCCACAAGATGCCGACCCGCCCGACCGCGGCACAGCGCCTGACGTGGCACGAGCAGCACGCCCGACACTGCGACTGCCGGCCGTTCACCGTCGCGATGCGGCGGAAACTGGAGCAGGCGGTGGCGGACGCGACGGCCAGGCCCAAGGCGACGGCCAGACGCTCTCGCGGCTGAGGTGCGCGCCGGGCTCACGCAGTCGACCGCGCCGCCCGCACGCGCTGATCGTGCCTCCGTGGCCGTGCCTCACCGTGCGCGATCGCCGCGGCCCGACGGCACCGCCGTGTTAGCATCGCCACGACCATCTGCGATCGCGACGCGTCGTCGCCGGCAGCGGCGACCGTCGTCGAGGAGTGAGCGCGCTGACCCGAGCCGGCTTCCCCTGCCTGCGGCGAACGCTGTGGGCCTCGGCGTGTGTGATGGCGGCGGTCGTCGCCGTCGCCGCCCAGCCATCCCGGTCGGCGCTCCCGCTCGCCACGCAGTCGGGGTGGATCGCCACCCGTTGGGCCGACGACTTCGCGCGCCCCGAACACAGCACGTTTCAGTACCTGCTGCAGGACGGCCGCGGCGGCGAGACCGCCGTCGTCCTGCCCGACGCCGTGGTGGCTGCTGCCGGCGGCCCCGCCGGTCTCGTCGGCCGCTACCTGACGGTCCGCGGCCGCGGGCTGCCGTCCGGCCAACTGGCCGCCGAAGACGCCGCCGAGGATCGGACCAGGACGCTGGCGTCGCCGTCGACGGTCACCGGCTCCCGTGCGTACGTGACCCTGCTGTGTCGATTCGCCGATTCGGCGCCCACCCCGCCCCACGACCCGTCGTACTACGAACCGCTGCTGGCCGAGACGTTTCCCGGGCTGGGGCACTACTTTCGCGCGTCGTCGTTCGGCGCCTTCGATCTCGCCGGCAGCGGCACGGTGGCCGAGTGGGCGACCTTGCCGCAGCCGCGCGACTACTACATCAAGAGCGAGAGTGCGCCCGATGCGAATCTCTGGGATGCGCTCATGCGCGACTGCGCCGCCGCCGCCGACCCGCTGGTGACGTTCACCGACTATGCGGGGATCAACGCCTTCTTCGACGCCAGCCTCGGCTGCTGCTCGGTGGGCGGCACCACCACGCTGACCATCGACGGTGCGACGCGGACCTACGGCACGACCTGGATGCACCCTGACCACCAGCCGCTGGGGGTGACCGCCCACGAAATCGGCCACAGCATCGGACTGCCGCACTCGTCAGGACCCTACGGGCAGACCTACGACTCGTTCTGGGACGTGATGAGCGCCGCCTACGGCCGCTGCGTGATCGCCGACGAGGCCTTCGGCTGCATCCCCCCGCAGACCATCGTCTTCCACAAGGGCCTGGCGGGGTGGCTTCCGGCCGGCCGGATCTTCACCGCGCCCCCCGGCGTGGTCCAGACCGTGACCATCGCCGACGCGAGCGCGCAGAGCCCGTCGGCGCCTCAACTGGTGCGGATTCCGCTTGCCGGCCCCGGTACGGCGTTCTACACGATCGAAGTGCGCCGGCAGACCGGTTACGACCTCAGCGTGCCGGCCGACGCCGTGGTGATCCACCGCGTCGACACCACCAGGCTCGGCACCGGCGACCTCAACACGCCGGCAGCCGTCGTCGTCGATGCGGACGGCGACGGCGATCCCAATGACGCCGGCGCGGCGTGGACGGCGGGCGAGGTCTTCGCCGATGCGGAGCACGGTCTCAGCGTGTCGATCGTCGCGACCGACGAGACCTCGGCCACGGTGGTGATCGACACCACCGAGCAACTGGTGGCGCCGCAGATTGCCGTGCACCCGCTCGATCAGGTGACCGAGGCCGGCGAGTCCGCGTTCTTCACCGCGACCGTGAGCGGTCATCCGGAGCCGGCCAGCCAGTGGCAGATCTCGACCGACGGCGGCGCGACGTTCGCCGACCTCGCCGACGACGGCGTGTACGCGGGCGTGCACACCCCGACGCTGGCGATCATCGAGGCGCCGTCCGGTCTGAGCGGCGCCAGATTCCGACTGGTCGCCGCCAATGCCGCCGGCGACGCGACCAGCGCCGAAGCGACGCTGACCGTGATCGCGACCATCCTGCGGCCGCCGACGGCACTGGTGGCGCTCGCCGTGAACGGCAATCGGGTGACGCTGGGCTGGACGCCACCGCTGCACGGGATCGTCCCCACCGGCTACGTCGTGGAAGGTGGGCAGCTCCCTGGACAGGTGCAGGGCACGATCCCGATCGGTGCGGCGGCGCCCGCCGGCGTCACCTTCACCGCGCCGACCGGCGCGTTCTACCTGCGCGTCCACGCGGTGGCTGGCCTCGAGCGGAGCGTCGCCTCGAACGAGGTGCGGGTGTTCGTCAACGTGCCGCCGCCGCCGGCGGCGCCGATCGGCCTGCTCGGTCTCGCCGACGGCAGCACGCTGACGCTGGCGTGGCGGAACCCGGCGCAGGGCGGGTCCGCCGACGGACTGCTGCTCGATGTCGCCGGCACCGTCGCGGCGACGCTGCGGCTGGCGCCGGGCGAGACCGTGTCGTTCGCCGGCGTGCCGTCGGGCAGCTACCAGTTGTCACTGCGCGCCTTCAACGTGACCGGCACCAGCCCCCCATCGAACACCGTGACGCTCAGCGTGCCGGGCCAGTGCCTGCCGCCGGCGCCGCCTGCCGAGTTCGTCGCGACCGCAACCGCGACGGCCATCGCCGTGTCGTGGGCGCCGCCCGCCGCCGGGCCCGCGCCCACCGGCTACGTCGTCTACGCGCGCGGCGACATCGTGGCCGACATCCCGACCACCCGGCGATCGCTGGCTGGCAGCGTCGGCCGCGGCACCTATGTGCTGAGCGTGGCCGCCACGACGCCGTGCGGTACCAGCGTCGCGACGCCCGCGCAGACCATCGTCGTGCCGTAGATTCCGCGACGCCGGAGAGCCGGCGGCCGCCAGCCGGCGATGCCGCCAGAATCGCCGCTTCTACAGGCCCGGCGACGGCGGACCGCCTCGGATCCGCCGCTGATGGTCGGCTGCCTTGTCCATCCAGACATCCCATGTGACGGCACCGATGGCCTCGTCGTCGAAGGCCTGCCCGGCGTGTTTCAATGCCAGCTTGATCTGCCCGTGGTGATAGCCCTCGTGCCAGATGAGGTGCTGCAGCATCAGGATCGGGTGGTCGTAGTGCCGGTCCATCTCCCGGCCGGCCGCCAGCCGTCCCCGTACCGCCTCGCGCACCGCCGCGGCGCTGTCGTGGAGCATGGCCGCCAGGCGGGCCCGATCCCGCTCCTGCCGCCACTCGCCTTCGGGCAGTGGCCGCGCGAACTCCGGCGCGTCCTCCTCGACGAAGACCAGCCGGCAGTAGTGCATGTGGGTGAACAGCGCGCCCAGCGGCGGGCTGCCCTCGGCCGCCCGCAGGTCGAGGGCATCTGGAGGCAGCGCGTGAAGCAGGTTGACGAGGATGGCGTTGTTGCGGTCCCAGGAGTCGAGGAGGGCATCGAGGATCGACACGTCGGCGATCGTACTATCGGCGGCCTCCGGACGGCAGCGGCGGCGTCGCCTCCGGCAGGCGGCGGTGCCGGGTGCCTGCCCGAAGGCGAATCCGAAGGATACGGCCGTGGTAGCATCCGCGGCTCGACCTCGGTGCGGCAACTCTCCGCCAGCGGTCCGGCGGATGCCGCCCCTTCCAGACGGGAGTGGCCCATGTCGAACGGCGTCCCTCGCGTGCTCGCTGTCCTGGCCGTCCTCGTCGCCGCACACGCCCTGGTGCAGGGCTACCCGTCGGTGTATCCCACCGGCACCACCATCTACGAGCCGGCGAAGACGTGGAGCGGCTACACCGTGTTCGGCTCGCCCGGGCAGCAGGGTGCCGTGGTGATCGACATGAACGGCCGCCTGGTGAAGCGCTGGCCCGAGGTGGCGGCGGTGCCGGCGCCGATGCGCATCCTGCCCGGCGGCTACGTGATGGGCGGCGACCGGCGGCGGACGCCCCACC
>JBFWNV010000027.1:0-36010 GCA_050250875.1 Vicinamibacterales bacterium | reverse complement strand
CGCCGAGGTCATCACCTGGCCGGTGACCGGCAGCGTGTCCATCGCCAGTGGCGCGTTGGTCTTGCCGTGGGTCTGGCCGCGCGAGACGATGCGTGCCGCCGTGCGGTGGGCGACGCCCACGCCGTCGCCGACCAGCACGATGATGTTCTTCGCCGCCCGCGCGCCGGCGCGCGGCGCCTGCCAGGCGCGCACCTCGTAGACGGCCTCGATCGAGGCGCCGTCGGCGGTGCGCGCGGTCACCGTGTGGCGGCCGACGCGGGCGAAGCTGAGGCCGCGGGCCAGGTAGTTGGTCGTCGTCTCGGGGGCGGCGGCCGCCGGGCGCGTCGCGCCCTCCACGGTGCCGGTGCCGCCCACCCCGCGCTCGCCGCCGGTGCCGGGCGCGAGCCCGTTGCCGGCGGTGATGTCGCGCCCGTCGAGCGTCACGGTCAGCCCCATCGGCGCCGCCGTGTCCCCGGTGGCCTCGACGCGCAGGTCGAAGCGCTGCCCGACGGCGAAGCTGGCGCCGGGCGGCGGCATCACGCGCAGCCTCGTCTGCGCCGCGGCGGTGCACGGGACGATCACGAACAGGAGGAGGGCGACGCACGACCGGCGGTGGAGCATCCGCGGATGCTAGCACGCAGGCGCGCCGGCGCCGGTGACGGCGGAACGACGACGCCGATCAGCGCTCGAGTTCGTCGAGCAGCGGCCGCCAGCGGCGGCGCGAGACCTCCACCGTCGTGCCGTTCGACAGCACGATCTGCCCGGTGCCGTCGCTGTTCGGCTTGGCTTCGCGAATCGCGTCGAGGCGGACGACGACCGCGCGCGACACCTGGAAGAACTGCTGCGGGTCGAGGCGGCGCAGCAGCTGCGCCAGCGTCGGCTGCATCCACAGCTGGTCGGCGGCGGTGTGCAGGCGGGTCTGGCCGTCGTCGAAGCTGAAGGCGACGACGTCGGCGGCCGGTACGACGTGGAAGCGGGCGCCGCGCCGGGCCAGGAACCGCGCCGGCGATCCGCCCGCCGCCACGTCCCCGGGCGCGGCCGCGGCGGTGTCGTCGGCGTCGGGGCGCGGATCGCGGCGCACCCGGGCGAGCGCGGCGTCGAGCCGGGCCCTGGTCACCGGCTTCAGCAGGTAGTCCACCGCCTGCAGCTCGAAGGCGTCGACGGCGTGCTGGTCGAACGCGGTGCAGAAGACCACCGCCGGGCGCGGCGTGCCGAGCGAGGCGGCCACGTCGAGGCCGCTGCAGCCGGGCATCTGGATGTCGAGGAAGACGACATCGGGGGCCAGCGCCTGGATCTGCTCCAGCGCTTCCGCCCCGTCTTCGGCTTCGCCGACGATCTCGACGTCGCCACGCTCGGCGAGCAGCTGTCGCAGCCGGGCCCGGGCCGGCGCCTCGTCGTCGACGACCAGCGCGCGCAGGCTCACCAGGCCAGTCTCCGCAGCGCCAGCACCGTGACGTCGTCCTGCGTCTGGTCGTGGCCGCGATGGGCGCGCACCGCGTCGACGACGGCGGTCGTCAGGCCGCTGACGTCGTCGCCGTGGGCGGCGGCGAGCCGGGCCAGGGTGGTGAGATCGAACTCGGTCCCGTGGCCGTCCAGCGCGTCCGAGACGCCGTCGCTCATCACCAGCAGAGTATCGCCCGGCGCGAGCGCGCACTCGGCGGCGGCGAAGCCGGCGCCGTCGAAGAGCCCGAGGGCCGGCGCGGTCGCCGCCAGCCCGCGTCGCCAGTCGCCGCCGGCGCCGACCAGCAGGGCTGGCGGGTGGCCGGCGTTGACGTAGCGCACGACGCCGCTCGGCGGGTCGAGCACGCCGTGGACGAGCGTGGCGTAGCGCGAGCCCTCGGTCGAGCGGTAGACGTCGCGATTCAGCGCCGCCATCATCGCGGTGAGCGTGAGGTCGTGCTGCCGGATCGCCGCCTGCCAGCGGGCGTGCACGCTCGAGGCGATGAGGCCGGCGGCCATGCCCTTGCCGGCGACGTCGCCGAGCACGAAGGCCAGCTGCGCGCCGGCGACCACCGCGTCGAAGAAGTCGCCGCCGACCGCTCGGGCGGCCAGCGTGCGGGCGGCCAGCGCGTAGCCGGGGGCGACGGGCAGCTCCTGCGGCAGCAGGTGGGCCTGGGCGCGAACCGCCGCCGCCAGTTCGCGTGCGGTGGCGCGGCGGTCGTCGAGCTTGCCGCGCATGCGCGCCAGCGTCGCCTGCAGACGCTGGCGGGTCACCGGCTTCAGCAGGTAGTCGGTGGCGTCGTACTGGAAGGCGTCGACGGCGAAGCGTTCGTAGGCGGTGGCGAAGACGATGAACGGCCGCGGCTCGGGCAGGGTGGCCGCCAGGTCGGTGCCGCGTTCGGCCGGCATCTCGATATCGAGGAACACGACGTCGGGGGTCGTTGCGGCGATGGCGGCGCGGGCCGCGTCGGCGTCCGCGGCCTCGCCGACCACGGCGACCCCGCCGATCTCGTCGAGCAGCGCCCGCAGACGCGCCCGGGCCGGCGCCTCGTCGTCGACCAGCAGGGCGCGGATCACGCCGGCACCTCCCGGCCGGCGGCGGCGCGCTTCGGATCCGGCGCGACCAGCGGCAGTTCCATCCGCGCCACGGTCAGGCCGCGGGCGTCGTCGCGGGTCAGCGTGAACGCGGCGGCCTCGCCGAAGTGGCCGCGCAGCCGGTCACGAACGCTGCGCAGCCCGAACTGTTCGCCGACCCGGCGCGGCTGGGCGGGGCGATCCGGGTGCGCCCCGGGTCCGGGGCCGTTGTCCGCCACTTCGACGACCAGCCGCTCGCCCTGCACCCGGGCGACGACGTCGAGCGTGCCGTGGCCGCGCACCTGGGCGATGCCGTGTTTCACCGCGTTCTCGACCAGCGTGTGCACGAGCATCGCCGGCACCAGCGCCCGGCCGGCCTCGGGCGCGGCCTCGATCGCGTAGCGGAGCCGCGATCCGAAGCGCGCTTCCTCGACGTCGAGGTAGGCGGCGGCGAAGGCCAGCTCCTGGTCGAGCGGCGCCCATTCGCTCTCGGATCGCCGCAGTGTGTGGCGGAACACTTCCGACAGCTGCTCGACCGCCCGATCGGCCCGGGCCGGGTCCGAGTGGATGAGCGAGGCGACGGTGTTGAGCGCGTTGAACAGGAAGTGCGGGTTGATCTGGGCGCGCAACGCCTTCAGCTCCGACTGGCTCGACTGGACGCGCAGCTCGTGGGCCAGCAGATCCTGCTCCTGGCGCCGCTGCTGGAGGCGGACGTTCTCCAGCAGGTAGGTGACGACCGAGCCGAGCGAGCGCAGCAGCCGCAGGTCCTCGCTGAGCAGCACGCGCTCGCCCTGCACCGCCGGCACGCTGACCCACATGCTGGGATCGGCCGGCGTGCCTTCGACCTCGAAGGCGACGCGGGTCTCGGGGGCAGGCGGCGGCGGGGTCGTGGTGAGACGCACCGTCACCCCGAGCACCTCGGTGAGGCTCGCTTCCGCCGCGGCGAGCAGCGACGGCTCGTCGGCGGCCCCCTGGATCGCCGCCAGCACCGCCGTCACCGCCGACACCGGCGTGTAGTGTCGGCCGAACCAGGCGCGATCGAGCCGTTCGCCGAGCGCCGCGGCCAGCCACGGGGTGATGAGCAGCAGCGGCACCAGCGTCAGCGCGTAGAGCCACGGCCGCGACGGTCCGCTCGGCAGCCCGTCGAGCCATGGCAGCAGCAGCGCGAAGGCCGCGCCGAGCACGAGCAGCGCGGCGATCAGCAGCGCCCCGCGCTTGACCACCAGGTCGTAGAACTCGAAGCGGTTCTCGTAGTACGTCGTCGCCGACAGGAACAGCAGCGGCGTCACGCTCATGATCCGGTTGATCAGCGCGAACGACGGCGTGGCGCTGCCCGAGAAGACGAGCACCAGGTTCAGGCCGATGAGCACCGCGAACAGGCCGTTCAGCACCCGCCGCATCTGGCGATGCTGGTGGGTCAGGACGGCCCGCGGGTTGCGGTTCATCACGACGGCGGAGTAGACGCCCGCCGTGGTGAAGAGCGCCGCCAGCGTGCCGCCGATCCAGCCGCCGGCGCCCGGCACGCGGACGAAACCGAACGCCAGCGCCAGCGCGGCGGCGGCCGCCAGCGGCGTGGCCAGATACATCCCGATCAGCACGCCGTGTCCCCAGGCCCGCGCCCGGCCGGTCCACTCGGGCACATGGGCCTCGAGGTACATAGTGTGGACGATGAGCGGCGGGAAGCCGAAGACCAGCACGAGTTGCGCCAGGTCGAGGACGTTGCGCCGCGGGCCGCTCAGGAACTCGTCGAACTGGTCGAAGGCCAGCACCACGAACCAGATCGCCGACCACAGGAACATCGCCGTGCTGGCCAAGTCGAGCCGCGGCCGGATGGTCGGGCCGTGCTGGCGGTGCGGCGCCCACACCGGACTGGCCTGGCGCAGCGACAGCACCAGCGCCGAGCCGTAGGCGAAGGCGCCCAGGACGTAGACGAGCAGGAACGCGATGCCGGCGGCTGTGGCCATGCGCTGTCACCCGGAGGATACGCCGGCCGGCCCGGCGCGGGGTCGGCGGGGCGACTCCGGCGGCCGGCTGATGTCGTCGAACGGCCGGTCCGGTCCGTCGGCCGGTGCCGATCCGGCCGGGTGCTACAGTCGCCCGGTGGCGGTGCGAGACGACGGCTTGGCCGGGGCCAGGGACCTTGCCGCGCTGCGGGCCCGCGTCCCGGTCCCGCCGCTGTCGCGCTTCGCGCCGGCGGCCACTGGCCACCTCCACCTCGGGCACGTCGTCAACGCGATCCACGTCTGGGGACTGGCGCGTTCGCTCGGCGGGCGGGTGCTGCTGCGCATCGAGGATCACGATCGGCAGCGCTGCCGGCCGGAGTACGAAGCGTCGATTCTCGACGACCTCGACTGGCTCGGGTTGGCGCCCGACGTGCACCCGACCGCGGCGTTCCGCGCCGGACGCTGCGACGGGCGGCAGTCGGATCGCGACGCCGTCTACCGCCAGGGGATTGCCGCGCTCGCGTCGCGCGGGCTGGTCTACGGCTGCCGGTGCACCAGGCGTGAGATCGGGGCATCCGGACAGGGCGTCGGCGACGAGCTGCGCTATCCGGGTACGTGCCGATCGCTCGGCCTGCCGCTCGACGACGGGCTCGGGTGGCGGCTGCGCCTCGAGCCGGGCGTCGAGGTGTTCGACGACGTGAGGCACGGGCCGTCGGCGCAGGATCCAGCCGCGCAGTGCGGGGATCTGCTGCTGCGCGACCGGCTCGGCAACTGGACGTATCAGTACGCCGTCGTCGTGGACGACACCGCGCAAGGCATCGATCTCGTCGTCCGCGGCGACGACCTCTTCGCCTCGACCGGGCGGCAGATCCGGCTGGCGCGACTGCTCGGCCGGACGACGCCGCCGGTCTTCGCCCATCACCCGCTGGTGATGAAGTCGCCGACGCAGAAACTCAGCAAGAGCGACGGCGACAGCGGCGTCCGCGACCTGCGGGCGGCGGGCTGGAGTGCTGGACGCGTCCTCGGCGCCGCCGCCCACGCCGCGGGCCTGCTCCCGACGTTGAAGGCTCTGCGGACCGACGACCTGGCCGAGGTCGTGGCGACACGTCGCTGAACGGCGGGCGGGCGCGGGAGCCGGCGGTGAGGCCCTGTGGAGGTGACCGCGCAGAGATCCGACATCGTGAGCACGCTGGGGGGATCAGGCAGTCTCACGGAGCTGCCGTCGAGCGGCCGCGTCGCGGCGAGCGCAGCGTTGTCCGGTCACCGGAACCGGGACTCGCCGCCGGCTCCCGCGCCCGCCAGCCGTCAGGGACCGCCGGCTCCCGCGCCCGTACAGACGTCAGGGACGTGGGCGATGCGCCAGGACCAGGCCGGGCCGCGCCTGGGTGTGTGCGCCCCCGGTCACGACGACGACGCCGTTGACCAGCACGTGCGCGAGGCCGTCGGGATACTGGTGCGGCTTGTCGTAGGTGGCGCGGTCGGCCACCGTGGCGGCGTCGAAGACGACCAGATCGGCAGCCTGGCCGACGCCGATCCGGCCGCGATCGGCGAAGCCGAACTGGTCGGCCGGCAGCGACGTCATCTTGCGCACGGCCTCTTCGAGCGACACCGCCTTCAGCTCGCGGACGTAGCGGCCCAGCGCCCGCACCGCGTTGCCGTAGCCGCGCGGATGCGGCACGCCCCGCCCGAGGACGTTCAGGCCGCTGTCGGAGGCGATGGCGACCTGCGGATGGCGCAGGATGCGGGTGATGTCGTCCTCGGACATGAACTGGTAGACCATCGACGCGCCGCCGGCGCGCAGCATCCCCCGCATCGTCTCGAACTGGGCGTCGAGATCGCGGCTGCCGCGCAGCTTCTGCGCCACCTCGGGGATGGTCAGGCCGTTCAGCGACGGGTCGGCGGGGTAGTTGGCGATGCGCGCGAAGCTGTAGTTCTCGAGGCCGCGCTCGCGAATGAGCCGCCGCATCTCCTCCTTGATCTTCGCCCACGTCGCCGCGTCGTCGAGCCGCCTGACGATCTCGGCCTGGCCGCCCTCGAGCGCCCACGACGGAAAGCGGATGCCGAGCGTGGAGCTGGCCGCGTCGTAGAGGTACTGATCGGCGACGACGCGCTGGCCCCTGGCCCGCGCCGCGTCGATCATCGCCAGTGCCTTCGCGCTGGCGCCCCAGCGGCTCGGCGCGTCGACCTTCAGGTGCGACACCTGCACCGCGATGTCCGCCTGCGCGCCGATGGCCAGCGTCTCGGCCACCGCCGCCTCGAGCTCGGTGCCCTCGTTGCGCATGTGCGACGCCGTACACGCCGCCGGCCCGGCCGGCGACCCGCGCCAGCGCGACGATCTCGTCGGTGGCGGCGTAGGTGCCCGGCACGTACTGCAGGCCGGTGGAGAAGCCGACGGCGCCGTCGGCCATCGCCTGCGCCACCAGCGCCTCCATCCTGGCCAGCTCGGCCGCGGTCGGGGCGCGGCGCGCCGTGCCCATCACCGCCTCGCGCACCGAGTTGTGGCCGACGAAGGTGGCGAAGTTCACGGCGACGCCGGCCTGGCGGATGGCGCGGAACGCCGCGTCGACGTCCACCGGCGATCCGCCGCAGTTGCCGGCGACGACCGTGGTGACGCCCATCCGCGCGAAGTGCTCGGCCAGCGGATGCTCGGCGAGATCGTCGGCGTGGGTGTGGACGTCGATGAAGCCGGGGGCCACCGTGAGCCCGGCGGCGTCGATCACCGTTGGCGCGGTGGCGGCCGCGAGGTCGCCGACGGCGGCGATGCGGCCCTGGCGGACGCCGACATCGGCGCGCCGCGCCGGTGCGCCCGTGCCGTCCACCACGGTGCCGCCGCGGACGACGAGGTCGAAGCGGTCCTGGGCGGCCCGCGGAGACGAGGGGGCGCCGCACAGACCGACAGCCAGGATCCCGATCGCGATCAGACGGCGGCGCATCGCCACAGAGTATAGGAGACGCCCCAGCTGTGAGACGATCGGGGCTGCACCCGTGCCGGCCTGCCTCGACGTCCGTCCCCTGCCGCTGCGCAGCCTGCCTTCGGCCGACGACCACGGCGCCGCCGGTGACCAGCGGGCGGCGGTCATCGACGACGCGCGGGGCCCGGCGATGCTCACCGTCCGTCGCACGGCGGACGACGACGTGCAGGATCGCCAGGTGTACCTCTCGGTCGACGGCGAGGACTGGGTCACGCTGCTCTACGGCCAGGAGGTGTCGCGCGAGCTGGCGCCCGGCCCGCACACGCTCAAGGCCAACAACACGCTGGTCCGCAAGACCGTCACCTTCGACGTGCGGCCCGGCGCGCACGTCCGCTTCCAGTGCACCAACAAGGCGCACTGGACCGGCATGCTGTTCATGGCGTTCCTCGGCGCCGCGGTGCTCACCGTGCGCCTCGAACGGGAGGCGTAGGGCGGCGCGTCGGCCTCGCCACGAGCGCAGCGGCAGCGACCATGCAGGACCTGACCACCGGCCCGATCCTTCGCCACCTCGTGAACACCGGCGGCTTCATGCTGTTCACGATGGTCTTCCAGACCCTCTACTTCCTGGCCGACCTCTACTGGATGGGGCGCCTCGGCCAGGAGGCCGTGGCCGCCGTCGGCATCGCCGGCAACCTGATGTTCGTGGTGCTCGCGCTGACCCAGATGCTCGGCGTGGGCACGACCACGCTGGTGGCTCACGCCGCCGGCCGCAAGGACCAGGACGGCGCCCGCCGCGTCTTCAACCAGGCGCAGGGGCTGTCGCTGCTCGCCGGCGCGCTGTTCCTCGTGGTCGGTCTGGCGGCGACGCCGGCCTACGCAACCGCCTTCGCCGCCGACGCCGCCACGGCCGCCCTGGTGCGGCAGTTCCTGTGGTGGTTCGTGCCGGCCATGGCGCTGCAGTTCGCCATGGTGGCGCTGGCGGCGGCGCTGCGCGGCATCGGCGACTTCAAGCCGGGCATGGTCGTGCAGTCGAGCACCGTGGCCCTGAACATGGCGCTGGCGCCAGTGCTGATCTTCGGGTGGGGCACCGGCGTGCCGCTCGGCGTCGGCGGCGCGGCCGCGTCGTCGCTGGTCGCCGTCGTCGTCGGCGTGGTGTGGCTGGGGCGCTACGTCGCACGGCCCGGATCCTTCCTGCACTTCCGCCGCGACGAGATGCGGCCCGACCCGGCCATCTGGAAGCACCTGCTCGGCATCGGCCTGCCCGCCGGCGTCGAGTTCGGGCTGATCGCCGTCTACATGGGCATCGTCTACGCGGTGAGCCGGCCGTTCGGCGCCGCCGCCCAGGCCGGCTTCGGCATCGGCCAGCGGGTGGTGCAGGCCGGCTTCATGCCGATCGTCGCGCTCGGCTTTGCGGTGGCGCCGGTGGCGGGCCAGAACTACGGCGCCCGTCTGGCCGGCCGCGTCCGCGAGACGTTCCGCGTCGCCGCGGCCATGGCGGTGAGCGGCATGCTCGTGCTGGTCGGGCTCTGCCACCTCGCGCCGGCGGCGATGATCCGGGTCTTCAGCACCGAGCCGGCCGTGGTGGCCGTGGGCGAGGAGTACCTGCGCATCGTGTCGTGGAACTTCGTCGCCAGCGGCCTGGTGTTCGTCGCCTCGAGCATGTTCCAGGCGATGGGCAACACGCGCCCGTCGCTGGTCACCTCGGCGGTGCGGGTGCTGGTCGTGGCCGTGCCGGCGTTCGTGCTGGCGCGGCGTTCCGATTTCCGTCTGGTGTGGATCTGGTACCTGACGGTGCTGTCGGTGACGCTGCAGATGGCGGTCAGCCTGTGGCTGCTGCGCCGCGAGTTCGCCCGGCGGCTGGTGTTCCCCGCGCCGCGGGTGCCGGTGGCGACGCCCAGCCCCGAACCCGCGGCGTAGGCCCTGCCGACCTGGCCGTCCACTGACAAAAAGTGTGATCGAGTGTCCCGCTGTGGCACACGCCCGATGGCTGGCGGCGCTGGCCTGAACAACCTGGCCTGAACTCGAATCGCCCCGCAAATACGGAGCGGAATCGCGCTGGCCCGGCCTTTGCTCAGTGGCGGGGCATGGCAGAAACCGCCACCCGATTCGCGGCTCCCGCCGCCGCCCCGGTTCGCGCCGGCCGGCCGGCCGAAGCCGGGTTCACGCTGGCCGAGATGCTCGTCGTCGTGGCCCTCATCGCCATCGGCGCGGGGGTGACCATCCCGGTGACGATGGAGATGGTCAAGCGGGCCAGGAACGACAGCGCGGTGATCGTCGCCCAGACCTTCATCGACGCCGCCCGTGACCGCGCCGTCGCCGAGCGACGCAACGTCGAGCTCGAGTTCACCGCGCCCAACTGGCTGCGGATGTATCGCATCGAGGTGCCGTCGGGCACGAAGACCCTGCTCAGCGAGATGCAGCTCGAGGCCGCCCAGGAGTTCATGAAGTTCCCCATGGTCACCGACACTCCCGACGCGTTCGGGGCGTCGAGTGCCGTCTCGTTCACCGGCACGATGCCGGTGATGTTCACCAGCGACGGCTCGCTCATCGACTCGCAGGGCGACGTGGTCAACGGCACCGTGTTCTTCGGCGTGCCCGACCGGCCCGAGTCGGCCCGCGCCGTCTCCGTCTTCGGCATCACCGGGATGATCCGCACCTGGAAATGGAGAGGCGCGCAATGGTTCGAGTAACCGCCCCGACCGCCCCCGCGGCGCCGGCCCGCGGCGACGACGGCTTCTCGTTCGTCGAGGTCATCGTCGCGATGGGGCTGCTCACCGCCGGGCTGCTGCCGCTGGTGGCGCTCTTCACGGTCGGCGTCCAGCGGATGACGGCGTCGACGCCGATGCTGATGGCCCGCGAGAAAGCGCGCGAGGCCATCGAGAGCGTGCACGCGGCGCGCGACACCGGCACGGCGTCGTGGGCCAGCATCCAGAACGTCACCGCTGGCGGCGTGTTCCTCAACGGCCCGCAGGCGATCAAGCGCCCCGGCAACGACGGCCTGGTCAACACCGCCGACGACGGCGCGATCGAGATCCCGGTCGCCGAGTTCACCCGCGAGATCGCCATCCAGCCGCTGACCAGCGAGATCACCGGCGCCATCGATCCCAACCTGCGCGAAGTGCGCGTCACCGTGCGCTACAGGGTCTACGGCGCGTGGCGCGACTACGTGATGATCACCTACGTCTCGTCCTACTCCTAGTCCGAGCGATCCGCCATGCGATCCACCACCGCCACTCCGCTGCGCTCCCAGGCCGGCTACTCGCTCGTCGAGCTGCTGGTCACGATGGGCATCTTCACCGTGATCATGGGCGCCACCATGACCGGGTTGTCCGACATCATCAAGGGCAACGACACCGTGCTGCAGATGGCGGCCATGAACAACTCGGTGCGCGCCGGCATGGACCTGATGGTGCGCGACCTGCTGCAGGTCGGATCGGGCCTGCCGGCCTCGCACGCGGTGACGATTCCCAGCGGCACCGGGGCGATTCCGGTGCGCATCCCGGGGCCGCCGGGATCGACGTTCCAGACCGCCGTGGGCGACGAGACGCTGCCGGCGGTGATGCCGTTCCCGCGCCAGGGTCCGACCATCGCCGGCGTGCAGACCGACGCCTTGACGGTGCTCATGGCCGACAACGCCTTTCTCGACATCCAGCTGAGCAGCGTGACCAACACCAGCGTCGTGGTGGTGCCGGGCACCAACCTCTCGACCGGCCCCGACCGCGTCGTGGCGGGACAGCTGATGTTGATCTCGAAAGGGTCGTTCAACACGCTGGTGCAGGTGACGGCGGTCGATCCGGGCGCCCGCCGGCTCACCTTCAGCGACGGCGACTCGCTCAACCTCAACCAGTCGGGCGCCGGCGCCGGCAACCTCACCTTCCTCAATGCCCAGGCGCCGGTGAACAGCGCCGCGGCGACGCGGATCAGCCGCATCCGGATGATCAGCTACTACCTCGAGGACAGCACCGACGTGAACCACCCGCGGCTGGTGCGCCGCGTCAACAACGGCGACCCGATGACCTTCGACAACGACCTCGGCACGGCGGTGGCGCTCGACGCCGTCGACCTGCAGTTCGCCTTCGACGTCGTCAACGGCACCAACAACCCCGGCAACGTCGAGATGCTCTCGGCCGACCTGGTCGGCACCGGCGCCTGCGCCCCGGACCCGTGCGGCCGCACCCAGGTGCGCAAGGTCAACGTGACGGTCACCGGGCGGTCGCAGAACAAGGTGCCGCCGCGCAACACCTTCCTCCACAACACGCTCGAGTCGCAGGTGAGCTTCCGCGGCATGGCGTTCGTGGACCAGTACCGATAGGGCTCCCGGGATGTCCCCTGAGACGAGGCACGCGATGAGAACGCTGAAGCGCGACGAGTCGGGTATCGCCATCATCACCTCGCTGCTGGTGCTGATGCTGGCGAGCGGGCTGATGGCCGGCATGTACGCGGCGCTGCTGGCCGACCAGAAGTCGCACGCCACCGACCGCGACCAGAGCATGGCCTACGCCGCGGCGCACGCCGGGCTCGAGAAGCTGACCTCGAACCTCGGCGCGCTCTTCGACACCGACTTCAGCCCGTCGGCGGCCGACATCAGCCTGATCGACGACTTCCCGCCGACGATTCCCAACTTCAACTTCACGTCGCCGGGCGGCGGCACCGGCTCGGGCTACCAGATCTCGTTCAACCCGGATCCCGGCCCGGGACCCAACACCGGGAACCCGCTGGCCACGGTCGGGACCATCACGACGGGCAACTGGGAGGGCCTGCAGGGGCTGATCACCCCCTACATCATCACCGTGACCGCCCGTTCGGCGACCGGCAACTCCGAGGTGCGGCTGCGCCGCGAACTGCAGACGGTGGCGGTGCCGGTGTTCCAGTTCGGCATCTTCGGCCAGACCGACCTCGGCTTCCACGCCGGCCCCAGCTTCAACTTCGGCGGCCGCGTGCACACCAACGGCAGCCTGTTCCTGGCCCAGGGCACCGGCAACACGCTCACCCTGTCGGACAAGGTCACGGCGTGGATCCAGGTGGTGCGCAACAAGATCATGAACGGCGCCGACATCACCACCACCAACCACACCGGCACGGTGCGGGTGCCGACGGTGATCGGCTCGACCTACCGCAACCTGCTCGCCACCGAGAGCAGCGGCACCATCAACACGCCGTGCGTCGGCTCGGCGACCACCGACAGCAACTGCTGGACGGGCTGGAAGAACCTGTCGGAAGTGACCTACGCCACCAACATCCGCACCCGCGCCACCGGCGCCAAGCAGCTGCAACTGCCGATCGCCCAGCAGGGCGCGCAACCCATCGACCTCGTCCGCCGGCCGGCGGTGCTGTCGAACGAAGACACCGCCAACCCGGTGGTCTACGCCCAGCGCTACTTCGCGCAGGCCAGCCTGCGCATCCTGCTCTCGGACCGCGCGGCGGACATCACCGGGCTGCCGACGGTCAGCGCGACCGCGCCGGTGGACCTGGCGGCGTTCCGGAACATGGCGATGGGCTACGCGCCGTCGGCCGGGAACCTGCCGACGGCCCTGTCGCAGGGCGAGCTCACCACCAACGGGCTGGGCGGCCTGCCGACTCGCTTCACCCGTGCATCGGCGATCGCGGGCACGACGTTGACGATGCAGTGGTCGACGACCGGCACCGGCGGCTGGACCAACGGCGTGCCCACCTGGCTGAAGTGGACCGAGATCCGCATCGGCGCCGGCTCTCACGGCGGCGGCGGCACGGTGCTGACCTGCCTGGGCATGAACGGCACGCAGATGCTGGCCTGCAACACCTCCACCGGCGCCGGCCATCCGAGTGGCGGCTATCCGATCAACACCCAGGTGCAGGTGCGCCGGCCGGACGAGTGGCCGATCAACCTGACGACCACGACCGCGGCCGCCAACGGCACCAGCGTGACCATCGGCTTCAACGGCATGCCGAACAACAGCCTGGTCAACCAGTTCAACGCCACCAAGACGTTCTTCGTCGGCCAGGACCCGGTGACCTGCACGACCTTCGGCGCCAACGGCAACGACCTGCTCAACTGCGGCTGGGGCACCGGCACCCTCGCCGCCAACGACCCCGCCTACCTCGGGCCGACGGTCGACCACGACACGCCGTACCTGCACGGCTTCCTGAAGGTCGAGCGGCAGGACGCCGCCGGCAACTGGACCGACGTGACGACCGAGCTGCTCAACCTGGGCTTCACCGGCCGCAACCAGGACGGCCAGATCTGCAACGACCCGTCGCCCAACGCCGTCATCCGGCTGCAGCGGCTGCGCGACAACGGCCTGCTCACCGCGTGCACGCTGGCCGCCAACGACTACAGCGGCCTGTTCAGCAACCCGCACGACTTCTGGCCGAACACGCTCTACGACGCGCGCGAGGCCAGCACCCGGCTGCTCGGCGCCACCGACCCGCTGCGCGCCGGCGGCATCTTCAGCTACGTCGCCTTCGACGTGAACAACTACCGGCGCTGGCTGAACGGCGAGATCGGCACCACCGGCCCGCAGTCGCTGAACAACAACGGCTTCATCGTCTACTTCTCCGACCGCCGCGGCAACCACGACCCGGCCGCCGCCATCGCCAACGCCGAGACCGGCGAATACGGCTTCGAGGACTCGCTCAACCCGACGGCGCAGGTGTGGAACCGCGACCTGACGCTCAACGACGGCGAGGACGTGAACCAGAACGCGCTGCTCGAGCGTTACGGCGAAGTGCCGTCGGCCAACGCGGCGATTCCCAATTACATCGGCGGCGGTGCCGTCGCCCCGTTCGACAGCTCGAACAACTCGAGCCCGTGGTCGCAGCTGGCGTTCAACCAGGCCGGCCGGGGGCGCCTCGCCCGCGTGACGCTGTTCCGCCGCGCGCTCAAGATCATCAACGGCGGCATGGTCGGCGCCACCAACAACGTGCCGGCGGCCGGCTTCACCGTGGCGGCGGAGAACCCGGTCTACGTCCAGGGCAACTTCAACGCCACCACCACCAGCGTGACCGCCGAGCCCAACGTCGCCACCTCGATCGTCGCCGACGCGATCACCCTGCTGTCGAACGCGTTCGTCGACGGCTCGACGTTCCGCTTCCCGAACCAGATGACCAACCGCAACGCCACCGAGACCGGTTACCGCTACGCGATGATCACCGGCAAGGCGCTGCCGTTCCAGCACCCGGGCTGGGGCGTCACCGAATGGGGATCGGACGGCGGCGTGCACAACTTCATGCGCATGCTCGAGGACTGGGGCGGCCAGAACCTGCGCTACCGCGGCTCGATGGTGAGCCTCTTCTTCAGCCGCCAGGCCACCGGGCCGTACCGGGCCGACGACAACGTCTACGCGCCGCCGTCGCGCGGCTACAACTTCGACACCGACTTCCTGACCCCGGCACTGCTGCCGCCCGGGACGCCGGCGTTTCGCGACATCAACACCCTGAAGTTCCGGCAGATCCTGCGGCCGAATCAGTAGGCGCCGACGAGGCAGACCTGACGGTCTGCCCGGCGGCCGCGTCATCGACGCGTCGTGACCAAACCTCGGGCCGGGCGCCGCGACAGCGGCCTTGGCCCGAGCCACGTACGAGCCCGTCCCGCCGGTCGTCCCGCCCTTCAACGGCGTTTCACCGGGGATTCGTTGACTTTCGCCTTTCATTCGATTTAGCCTGTGCGGCGCGCTGATCGACGTTTCGCCGCAGCCTGGAGGCCCACCATGACACCCGAGCAAGCCGCCTTTCTCGTCCAGCAGTACACCCAGCTCATGCAGGGCGAGTTCCCCGCCACGTGCAAGGTGCTGGCGGCGGTGAAGGACGACACCCGCGACTACAAGCCCGACGCGAAGTCGCGCTCCGCGTGGGAACTGGCCACCCACCTGGCCACCGCCGACGTGTGGTTCCTCGACAGCATCATCAACGGCAAGTTCGAGTGGGATCCCGAGAAGGTGAAGCAGGTGGAAGGCCAGTTCCCGAGCGTCGCCGCCATCGTCGCGTTCTACGAGAAGACCTTCCCCGAGAAGCTGAAGGCGCTGCGGGCGATGGCGCCGGCCGATCTCGCCAAGACCATCTCGTTCTTCGGCATGATGGAGATGCCGGCGGTGTCGTTCCTGGGCATGGCCAACAACCACGGCATCCACCACCGCGGCCAGCTCGCCGCCTACCTGCGCGCCATGGGCTCGAAGGTGCCGGCGATCTACGGCGGCAGCGCCGACGAGCCGATGCAGGGCGCCTGACCGGCCCGGGCCGCGCCGCGGCGTGATACCGTCGCGCACCGTGTCGCTGGCCACGGCGTGCGCGCGCGTCACCCGCGAAGTGCCCCTGCAGCCGTGGCCCGGCGGCCACGACGGCGGCTACCGCCTCGTCGGCCACGGGCCGCGGCTGCTGCTCGTCCTGCCCGGACTCGTCGGGCCCGCCGACGCGCTGGCTGCCATCGGCGACACGCTGGCCGACGAGTACCGCTCGGTGTTCGTGCACTACCCGACGGTGCCGTCGCTCGACCCGCTGCTCGCCGGGCTCGACGCCGTGCGGCGGCAGCAGGGCGCCGCCACGGTCGCGATCTGCGGCGGCTCGTTCGGGGCGCTGGTGGCGCAGGCGTGGCTGGCGCGCGATCCCGCGGTGATCGACCGCCTCGTGCTCTCCGGCGCCGGGCCTGCCGAGCCGGGGCGCGCCGTTTCGAACGCGCGGCGGCTGCCGTGGATGGCGCGGATGCCGATGGCGGTGTGGCGGACGCTGCTGCGCCTCGCGGTGCGGTTGTCGACCGCGCGGTCGGCCGATCGCGCCTACTGGCGCGCCTGCTACGGCGAAGCGATCGCGGCGCTCGACTGGCCGCACCTCGAGTCGCGCTACCGCATCGCCATCGACGTCGATCGCGGCGGCCCGCCGTCGCCAGCCACGCTGGCCGGGTGGGCCGGCGAGGTGCTGGTGATCGAAGGGGGCCGCGACGCCGTCGCCAGCGAACGGGCGCGCGCGGCACTCCGCGCCGTGTTCCCGCGGGCCCGGTTCCACCGCATCGCCGACGCCGGGCACGGGCTGGCGCTCGAGCAGCCCGACGAGTGGCTGCGGGTGACGAGCGCGTTCCTGCGCGAACCGTAGACGTGCGGGCGCCCGGTCAGCGGGCGGCGCCGGCCGCCCGCACGCAGCGGAACCCGATGGTCGGCTGCGCGGTGTCCGGGGCGGTGAAGTTGCGGTAGTAGACGGTGAGCAGCCGCGTCTCGGTGTCGGCCCAGCTGCCGCCGCGAATCACGCGGTACCGTCCGGTCTCCGGGCCCGTCGGACTCTCCACCGGACTGCGGCTGTAGTAGTGCAGGTCGTACCAGTCGGCGGTCCACTCCCACAGGTTGCCCGAGACGTCGTAGAGGCCGAGCCCGTTCGGAGCGAACGACCCGACCGCCACCGGACCCGTGCTCGATCCGCTGTGGGCGCGGCGTCCGCTGCCAGCGGTGGTCGTCGCCGCGACGAAGTCGTTGCCCCAGGGATAGTCGAGATCGGCGACGCCGCCGCGCGCGGCCCGTTCCCACTCGGCCTCGGTCGGCAGCCGGCCGCCCACCGACGCGCAGTACTTCACGGCGTCGAACCAGCTGACGTTGTAGACCGGATGGCGCGCCTTGCCGGCCGGCGGGTGCGATCCGCCCCAATGAAACGGCGCCGCGGCCGTGCCCGGCGGCGCCGCGGCGATGAACTGCGCGTATTCGGCGTTGGTCACCTCGTGGGCGCCGATCGCGAACGCCGGCAGCGTCACGCGGTGCACCGGCCGATCGTCGGCCCGTTCGCGCAGCTGCCAGCCGATCTCGTCCATGAGGTACAGGCGGGTGCGCCCCATCCAGAACTCGCCGGCCGGCACCTCGATCCACGAGGTGACGACGTCCGTAGGGCGGCTCGTCACAGCCGCCTGCCGGCCGAGCAGCTCGGGCGCCTCCCGGCGGAGCTGAAGCTCCGCCCTGCGTAGGTCCGGCGCGGTGTGAACGGGGACTGTCCCCAGCAGCAGCGCCAGCAGGGCCCAGCGAGACGTCATCGGCCGCTGCGGCTCAGGCGAACAGCCCGGCGATCTCGTCGCTCTCCATCATCGCCGCGCCGCCCAGGCTCACCGTGTCCACGTAGTGATAGGCGCGGCCCGACGGCGTGTTGGCGATCGACTTGGTCCAGTCGATGCCGAGCGCCGAGTAGATGGTGGCGACGGTGTTGTCCATGAACGGCTGGCCCTTGTGGCGCCAACCCGGGTCGGTGCAGACGCTGCCGTCGGCGTTGGTGGCGCCGAGGACGCGACCGCCGACCACGCCGCCGCCGACGTAGAGGCCGGCATAGGCGCCCTTGTAGTGATCGCGCCCGGCCACCGGATTCATCCCCGGCGTGCGGCCGAACTCGCTCTGCGCGACGATCAGGGTCTCGTCGAGCATGGTCTTCCCGGGCGCGCCGCCCGGCATCGCCGCCAGGTCGTCGATCAGGCTGACCAGGCCTTTGTCGAGCCGGGTGCAGGTGCGGTAGTGGTTCCACTCAGCCGACTTGTCGAAGATGCCGGCGTGATGATCCCAGCGGTCGCCGTCGTAGACGTAGACCATCCGCGTGCCGGCGTTCTGCTGCAGCAGGTTCCTGGCCAGGATGCAGCCGAGGCCGAACTCGTCGTCGCCGTAGCGCTGCTTGTCGGCGTCGCTGGCGGTGAAGACCCGCGGCCAGCGCGGATCCTGCAGCAGCTTGTAGGCGTCGTCGTAAAAGGTCTGGTAGTCGGCGGCGCGCTGGCCCATCGCCTGGCGCTGGCCCTCGTTCAACTTCGCCAGCTCGGTCAGCAGCCGCCAGCGCTCGGTGAGCACCTGGTTGGCGCCGCTCATGTCACCACCGAACGCCGCGAACACCGTGCTCGGATCGAGGTCGAGCCCGGTCGCCCACGTCGGCAGGAAGCCCGAGCCGATCGACCCGGCCCGCGCCTTGGTCAGATTGGTGCTCACGTAGGTGGGGAAGGCGTCGCTCTCGCGCCGCTTCGGCCCCAGTTCGTAGGCGATGACCGAGCCGAAGGCCGGAATCTCGCGGGCCACCGCCGGATTGAGCGAGCGGCCGGTCTGGGTGTGGTACTGGCCGTTGAAGTGGATGAGCTCCGGCGCCTGCAGCGATCGCACCAGGGCCACTTTGTCCATGCGGTTCACGAGCTGCGGGAACAGCGTGCGCGACAGGTGCAGCCCCTTCTTCACCTCGGTGACGTCGAGGTCCTTGGGCGTCCAGCGCGTCTCCTTGAAGTCCCAGCAGTCCATCGGGCTGATGGCGCCGCCCAGCTCGATGAAGATGCAGTTGCGGGCGGTGCCGCGCGGCGTCGCCGAGCCCTGGGCGCGGACGTCGAGCGGCCACACCAGGCCATCCACCCACGAACCGGCCAGGGCCACGCCGCCCCACTTGAGGGCGTCGCGGCGGGTCGGGAGCACGTCGGTCAGTCGTCGGTCCATCGTTCGTCTCCGCGGTCAGCGGCTGACCAGGAACTCGGGGCTGTTGAGCAGCGCCCACAGCAGGTCTTCGGTGCCGCGGGCGCGGTCGGCGGCCAGCGCCCGCAGCGCCACCTCGCGCTCGGCGGCCGACGGCGTGCGCGCCATCGTGCTCAGGTACAGCTCGTCGACGATCTCGCCGTCGGTGCGCGACGACTGCACCAGCTCGGCGACGCGCCCCCTGGCCGAGGCCTGCACGCGGTCGTTGACGACGGTGGACTTCATCATCAGCAGCGCCTGCAAGGTGGACGGCCGGTTGCCGGCCTGCGGCGGCGTGCGCCGGTTGCTCTGGAAGAAGCTCTGCATCAGCGCGTCCACGGCCATCGCCTCGCCGCCGCGGCCGATGTCCTGCGGCGTGGCCAGCTGCTTGACCCGGGTCATCTTCTCGCCGCCGAGGGTGAACTGCATCGGCACGCCGGTGACCACCGACACGGCGTCGATCACCTCGGGGCCGGTGAGCACGCGGGCGTAGTGGCGCGGGTAGTAGGGGATGTAGTCGTCCTTCCACTCGCCCGGGAAGCGCGACGACAGCTGGTAGGCGCTCGACTGCAGGATGGTGCGGATGGTCCGCTTCAGGCGGAAGCCGTTGGCGGTGAAGTCCTTGGCCAGCGCCTCGAGCAGCTCGGGATGCGACGGTTGCGGGTTCCGGCCGGCGAGCTTGTTGAGGTCGAAGGCGTCGTAGGGCTCGACGAAGCCCACGGTCATCAGCCGGCCCCACACCAGGTTGACGGTGGCGCGCGCGAACTGCGGGTGCGCGGTGATCATCCGGGCCAGCTCGGCGCGCGGCTCGGCGCCCGGCCGCGGCTTCTCGCCGGTGAGCAGGAAGGCCGGCTCGTGGACGCCCTTGGGACGCGGGAACTGGCTCTCGGCCAGGGTCAGGAACGGCGCGTCGTCGCCGGCGTCGTAGCCCTTGGCGAGGTCGTCGACGTGCAGGTCGCGATCGACGTTGCGGCTCTTGTCGTTCCAGTTGCCGATGAGGCGGGTCTGGCCGAAGAACGCCGCCATGGCGAAGAACTCGTCGCGGGTGCGGTCGGTGAGGTAGCTGTTGATGTCCTCGAGGTGCAGGGCGCCGTCGTGGCACGAGATGCACGAGGTGTTGAGTCCGAGGAACACCCGGCTGACGTCGATGGCCAGCGCGTCGACGTGGTCGAGGCGGTTCGAGATGCGGTAGTCGTCCACGCTCTCGACGAAGCGGCTCTTCAGCTGGTTGCTGCGGCCGATCATCGCCAGCGACGGAATCGTGGCGTGCACCTTGGCCGAGGGCGTCAGCACGTCGTGGACGAAGCGGTCGTAGGGCCGATCGACCTTGAGCTGTTCCTTGAACCAGTAGTGGAAGGCGTTGGCGCCCGGCCCGGCCTCGCTCGACATCCGCAGCAGGTCGCCCCAGTGCCACGCCCATTGCTCGGCGAACTCGTCGCGGGCGAGCAGCGCGTCGATGAGGCGATCGCGCTTGTCGGGCGCGCGGTCGGCGACGAACGCCCGCACCTCGGCGGCGCTCGGCGGCAGGCCGGTGACGTCGAGGTGGAGCCGGCGGACGAACTCGTCGTCGGTGCTCAACCCGGCGTGCGCGATCCCGGCCTTGGCCAGGCGGTCTAAGATCAGGGTGTCGATGAAGTTCACGCGCGGGACGGGCGCGGCGGCGACGGCCGGATCGGCGGCCGGGGCGACGGCGTTGGTGAGCCGTGCGGCGTCACGCGCCTTGTCGGCGGCGTTGCGGCGGAGGTCCTCGTGGGCGGCTTCGAGCCGCTCGTGCTGGCTGGCGGCCGGTGCGGGAGCCGGCTGGGTCTGCGACCAGAGCGACGCGGAGTAGGCGACGGTGGCGGCGGCGATGAGAGCAGACGGGCGGCGGAGCCGGGGCGAGACGGACATGTTGGAGCCCTCCGGTCCATCCGCCGGCCACAGAACGGCCGGCGAGTACGGCGCCTAGTGTAGCGGATCAGGGACCAGGGACCGGGGATCAGGGAAGTGCGAAAGTTGGCGTGACGCCGTGAACTATGCCAGCAGACGCAGCTCGTTTGCGGCGTGACTCCGGGCACCCCTGTTCCCTGGTCCCCGGTCCCTGGTCCCTAGTCCTTCCCCGTGCCCCCGAGCCAGGCCGTGAACGGGCCCGACTGGCGCTGGTCGAGCGCCACGCAGCTGTCGATCCGCTCGAGCGCCTGGGCCAGGCTGCGCGCGGCGGCCGGCACCGGATGCGCCGCGAAGAAGGCGCGGATTTCGGCGGACCGCGCCGCCGTGCAGAACCCGCCGAGCGCGCCGACGATGTACGGCATCGCCTGGAACTCGCCCAGGCGCCCGGCCACCGTTTCCCACCGTGACGACAGCGTCGCCCACGTCCTGTCCTGCGCCCTCGAGCCCAGCAGCTGCGCGATGAGCGTCGGGGCGTCCTGGCTGCGCACGTCCGGCGAGAGGGCGAACGCCACCGTGCGGTCGGCCAGCGCCGGATCGGTGAAGCTGGCCAGTGCGTTGAACACCCGGTAGTACTGCTCGGGCGTCGCGATCGCCGCCTTGGCCGCGGCCAGGTAGCGCTCGTACAGCGCGGCGTCGCCGCCGGCTGCCGCCACCTGCAGCACCGCCGCCGCGAACGAGGGCGGCAGCGAGGCCGGATTCGCGAAGTAGGCCTCGGCCATGGCGCGGGCCCTCGCCTGCAGCGCGGTGTCGCCGGCGGTCAGGCCGAGCAGGCGCCACAGCGTGCCGCGACGGGTGAGGACGTCGTCGGCGTCGCCCTCGCGCGGCGCCTCGCCGATGGCGTCGAGCGCGGGGCGGAAGGTGCGACGCAGCCACGCGGCGTAGGCGTCGCGCTCGCTGGCGTCGGCGACGGTGCCGTGCACGTAGGCCAGCCGGGTCGCCACCTCGCTGAGGACGTCGGGAGTCGTATCGGCGGCGAACGCGGCGGCCAGATCCAGGTAGGCGCCGATGTCGTGGCGGCCGGCCCGCACCGTGCGCCACTCGTCGCCGAGCAGGCTGATGCGCTCGGCGGCGGTCAGCGGCGGCGTGCGGGCGGCCAGGGCCGGCAGCGCCTCGGGTTCGTACTCCGTGAAGTAGTAGCCGCGCGCGTCGGCGTTGACGAACGCCGCGCCGCAGCCGCTGGCCGAGAAGGTCTCGGTGGCCTGGGTGACGAGCTGGCAGGACGGCTGGCCGCTCCCCGTGGTGACGCACACCGGCAGCGTCCACGGCTGCCACAGCGCGGCCTTCGCCGCGCTGCCGGTCGCCGCCGGCGCGCCCTCGAAACGGCGCTGGCGCACCGTGACCTGGGTGTTGCCGCCGACGCAGCGCGTCCGCACCGACATGGCCGGGGCGCCGGCCTGATCGACGAAGCTGCGCATGATGCGGTTGACCGGCTTCTCGGTGGCCCGCGTCATCTCCGTCCAGAAGTCCTCGCCGGCGGCGTTGCCCGAGCTGTAGCGCTTCAGGTAGTCCGACACGCCCTGGCGGAAGGCCGCGGGGCCGACGTAGGCCTCGATCATGTTGAGCACGCCGCTGGTCTTCTCGTAGGCGATCGGATCGAACACCTCGTTGATCTCGGCCGGGGTCTCGACCCTGGTGCGGATGGCCCGGGTGGAGCGCAGGGCGTCGAGCGCCAGGGCCGTCTGCGTCTCCTCGGCGGCGTTCAGGTCCATCCGCCACTCGGGCTTCCACGCCGCGAGCGGCTTGTTGGCGGCCCAGGTGGCGAAGCCCTCGTTCAGCCAGATGTCGTCCCACCACTTCATGGTGACGAGGTTGCCGAACCACTGGTGGGCGATCTCGTGCGCGACGACCGAGGCCACCGCCTTGAGCGTGCCGACCGAGGCCGTCGCCTCGTCGGCCAGCAGCAGCCGCTCGCGGAACGTGATCGCGCCGGCGTTCTCCATCGCGCCGGCGGCGAAGTCGGGGATGCCGACGATGTCGAGCTTCCCGAACGGGTAGGGGATGCCGAAGTAGTCGTTGAAGAACTGCACCTGGTGCTCGGCGGCCTTCAGCGCGAACGCGGTGAGCGCGTGCTTGTCGGGGGTGGCGCAGACGCGGATCGGCGTGGTGGCGGCGATGCCGTCGCGGCAGACGAAGTCGCCGACCAGCAGCGCCACCAGATAGGTGGACATCTTCGGCGTGCGGGCGAAGGTCAGCGTGTGCTTGCCCGCCTCGGGGCCGGGCGTGTCCGACACCTGGCGGCCGTTTGAGATCGCGGTGTCGGCGGCGTCGATCGTCAGGCTGATGTCGAAGGTGGCCTTCTTCGCCGGCTCGTCGAAGGACGGGAACGCGCGGCGGGCGTCGGTCGCCTCCATCTGACTGACGGCGTAGCGGCGGCCGTTGGCCTGGCTCAGGTAGAAGCCGCGCAGCTTGTCGTTGAGGATGCCGGTGTAGGTGACGCGGATCGTCGCCGGGCCGGCGGGCATCCGCTGCGGCACGGTCAGCGTGGCCGTCTCGCTCTTCTCGTCGAGCCGCACGGTAGCGGTCTGCGTGCGACCGGCGGCGGCGATCTCGACGGCGCCGAACGTGATCTCGGCGGCATGGAGCGTGACGGCGCTCGTCGGCGCGTCGAGGCGGACGTCGATGGCGGCGCGGCCGCGGAAGGTCGCCGTGGCGAGGTCGGGGGCGAACCACAGCGTGTAGTGCTCCGGCGTCGCTCCCCCCGGCAGGCGCTGCGCGCCCAGCGGCGCGGCGAATGACAGGGCGAGGGCAACGGCGGCGGCGAGAGGGGCGACACGCATGCCCTCACGGTAGCAGACGGCTCCGCCCGCGCGGCGAGGGGCACGAAGACGCGCAGGGCCGAGCCGTGGGACGAACCCGCGCACGAAATCGCGATGCCGATGCCGGTTCAGGGACGGCGGCGGGTCGGCTCGGCCTCGACCTCGGCGCGTTCGCCGTCGCCGAGGTAGATGCGCACCCGACGGAACCGGCCACCCTCGATCTGGAAGAACGCCGCGCCCGGCGTCGCATACCGCGTCCCTGTCACCCGGTCGGTGTGCACCGCGACCAGCTGCACGGCGATCGCCGCGCCGCCCCACGGGCCGGTCGTCGCGTGCAGCAGCTGCGCCGTGGTCTCGCGCGCTGTCTCGGTGTCGATGCGCCAGGTGCGCTTGTCCTCGCGGGCGGCCAGGCGCGCTGCCAGGGCGCGCACGCCGTCGGGCCCGCGGAAGGTGGCGGTGCCGCGCTGATCGGGCGACGGCCCGGTGATGTGCAGGCCGTCGGCGGCGTAGAGTGCGGCCAACGCGTCGTGCGTCTCGGCCGCGTCGCTGAGCGCGTTCCAGCGCTCGAACCAGAGCTTGACCAGGGCCTCGGGGGCCGTGTCGGCCGGCGGTGCCTGGGCCGTCGCCGTCCCCGTGCAGATTCCGCACACCGCCAGCCCCGTCACCATCGCCACCACTGCGCGCATCTCGCACCTCGCCCGCCGGTAGTGTAGTCGGATGCCGAGGCCCCATTCAGAAGGGGCGGGGCCTGGCCCCAACGGCACGGTTTTCGTGCCGGAAGCGACGGAGTACGCAACTATGGTGCGGTCATCCAGGAGGGTCCGTGCGTCACGTCCGTCTCGCCGCCGCCGCCGCCGCCGCCGCCGGCCTGTGCCTCATCGCCGTCGGGGTCCTCGTCAGCGCCCAGGCACCGGCCATCCGGCACAACCGGGTCATCGGCCTGCTCGAACAGAAGCAGCCGGTTTTCGGCCTCTACGCGCCGAGCAACCGCCGCCCCGGTGGGCCGGGCGCCCCGGCCGCGGCGCCCGCCCCCCCGGCCAGGACCCCGGCCGAGCTGGCGCGCGAGGCGGCGGCCTACCGGCTGAGCGACTTCGTCTTCGACGGCTCGATGGAGGGCGATTTCGACAGGGCCTTCCCGGCCTTCGTCGACTTCGCCAAGGGGCTGATGCAGGCCGGCGTGATCGCCCGCACGCCGGCGGTGCACCTCACGCATCCGATGATCGTCAAGGCGCCTGAGATCGCTCCCGATCCGAAGGCCGCCGCCGCCAACATCGCCAGGCAGCTGAACCAGGGCGTCAGCGGCGTGATGCTCGTCACCGTCGAGACCGCCGAGGAAGCCCGTCAGGGCATCGCCGCGATGCGCTTCGTCAGCAAGGGCGGCACTCGCCCGGAGGGCGATCTCGGAATCGCCCCGGCGGCGTGGGGGCTCAGCGAGGCCGAGTACCGCCGCAAGGCCGACGTGTGGCCGCTGAATCCCGACGGCGAGCTGATCAACTGGACCATCGTCGAGAGCAAGCGGGGCCTGGCGAACCTGCGCGAGATTGCCGCCGTGCCCGGCATCGGCGTGCTGTGGCCCGGCGCCGGCACGCTACGCCGGGTGTTCTCGACCACGTCGGCCACCGGCGAGCGCGTGGTGGACGAAGCGGCGTGGGAACAGGCGATCCAGCAGGTGCTGGCCGCGTGCAAGGCCAATCGGCTGGCGTGCGGCTTCCCGGCCAGCGCGGCGGACATCGAGACGCGCATGGCCCAGGGCTTCAACGTCTTCGTCATGAACTGGGGCGACGCCGGCTTCACGACCGTCGCACTGGGCCGCCGGATCGGCCGACGCGCCGACAGCAGCCGGTAACACGCCAGGGTCGGCCGGTGACGTATTCAGGTACATATGTACCGTGATACGATCGGCGCATGCCCACCGACCCCATCCGCGACGTCGAGCGCATCCAGACCGGGGTGCGGCTCGAGAAGCGCCTGCTGAAGGTGACCAAGGCGCTGGCCGACTCGCTCGACCTCACGCTGGGCGATCTGCTCGAGGGCGTGCTGCTGCACGCGCTCGAGGGCAAGGCGCCGTTCAGCCCGCCGACGCTGGCCCGCGCCGCGCAGCTCCGCGAGGTCTTCGGCCTCGACCTGACGGCCGCCGATGCCCATCGCCTGGTGGAGCGCCCGGCCGCGAAGGCCCGGAGGCGGCCGTGACCGCCGACGAACAGGCCTTCGTCGCCGCGTTCCGTGCCGGCACGCTCGGCACCGACGCCTTTCACCATCGCGACCACGTCCGCATGGCGTGGCTCTACGTGGGCGAGCACGGGCTCGAAACGGCGGTCACGCGATTCACCGACGACCTGCGCGCCTTCGCCGCCGCCAAGGGGGTCCCGGGCCTCTACCACGCCACCATCACCGTGGCGTATCTCACCCTGGTCGCCGAGCGGCTGCGCGACACGCCCGGCCGCTCGTGGGAGGCGTTCGCGGCCGCGCACCCCGACCTGTTGCGCTGGAAGCCGTCGATTCTCGACGAGTACTACACGGCCGAACGGCTGTGGTCCGACGCGGCGCGGGCGCAGTTCCTGCTGCCCGACCGCATCCCGGCCGTCGCCGGGTCGCCGGCGTAACGGCGCCGCCGGCGCCGCGGCGCCGGTCCCTGGCTCCCGGCATTCGCGGTGCGCCGCCGGTCCCTGGTCCCGTCGTCGTTGACCGGTCGAGGTGGACACGGCATCGTGCGCGGATGACGCCACGCCGACTGCTGACCGCCGGGCTCGCCTGCATCGCGGCCCTGATGCTCACCGTGCCCGCCGCCGCCGGGCCGATGACCGCCGGCGAACGCCAGCGGCTCCAGGCGCATCTCGAGCTCACCGAGTCGTGGCTGGCGTCGGAACTGGCCGGGCTGTCCGAGGCCCAGCTCTCGTTCCGCATGGCCCCCGACACCTGGAGCATCCGCGACGTCGTCGAACATCTGGCCATCGCCGAGCCGCAGTACTGGAAGCAGCTCGACGACTCGCTGGCGCGGCCGCTGCCGGCCACCGCCTACACGCCGCAGGCCACCGACGCCGGCATCCTCTGGTATGGCATCGATCGCGGCAACCGCCAGCGCACCGGCGAAGCGCGCGTGCCCGATGGCCGCTTCAAGACCGCCGCCGAGGCCCACGCCTCGTTCGTGAAGCTGCGCGCCACCATGAAGGCGCGCGCGACGGCCAGCCAGGAGGACTTCCGCGGCCGTCAGCTCATCGACGGCAACATGGACGTCTACCAGTGGTTCCTGATGATCTCCACGCACGCGCAGCGGCACATCCTGCAGATCCGCGAGGTCAAGGCGCACGCCGGCTATCCGAAGCGCTGATCGCGCGTCACCGCTCGCGGCTCAGCGCAGGCTCCAGCGTCCCGAGCCGCGCGACGCGATGTAGAGGAACAGGAAGCAATACAGCACCGCCAGCTCGCCGCCGTTCTCGATCGGCCAGACGCCACGCGGCAGGTGAGCCTGGAAGTAGGCCACGGCCATCTGCCCGCTCGCCAGGAACGCGACCGGAGACGTGAACGCGCCGAGCGCGATCGCCAGTCCTCCGAACGTCTCGATGACGCCGGCGAGACCGCGCTGCGACAGCAGCGCCACCGGCGGCGAGTCGGTCAGCCAGCCGAACAGCTTCTGCACCCCATGCTGCGCGAAGAGCAGCCCGGCGACGATGCGCAGGGCGGCGTAGAGGTACGGCGAGAGCGGAGCGAGCCATGTCTGCACGCCGTCGATGATCGACGGCCCGCCGCCTCGAGGTGTCAGCGACTGTCAGCGCACGGCGCCGGCGTCGCGCAGCTCGGCCATGGCGGCGGCGTCGTAGCCGAGCTCGGCCAGCACCGCTTCGGTGTGTTCGCCGAGGCGCGGCGCCCGCCGGCGCGCGTCGAGCGGCGTGCGCGACAGCTTGAGCGGCGTCCCCAGGCTGCGGATCCGGCCGAGCGTGGGGTGCTCGACCGTCACCGCCATCTCGCGGGCCACCGCCTGTTCGGTGTCGAACGCCTCGGCGTAGTCGAGGATCGGCCCGCAGGGGATGCCGGCGGCGTCGAGGCGGGTCAGCCATTCGGCGCGCGTCGCCGTGACGGTCACCGCGTCGATGAGCCCGGCCAGCGCCTCGCGATGCCGCACCCGCGCGCCGTCGCTGGCGAAGCGTTCGTCGGTCACCCACTCGGGATGGCCGACGAGCGCCGCCAGCTTCTCGAAGGTCCGCTGATTGGCGGCGCCCACCGTGATGTAGCCGTCGGCGCAGCGGAACGCCTGGTACGGCGCGCTCATGCGATGGGCCGAGCCGAGCGGCCCGGGCACGCCGCGGCCGCCGAAGTACTCGGCCGATTCCCACACCGACAGCGCCAGTCCCGCCTCCATGAGCGAGGTGTCGACGTATTGCCCCTGGCCGGTGCGATCGCGATAGTGCAGGGCGGCGAGGATGCCGCTCAGGGCGAAGAGCCCGGCGCCGAGATCGGTGATCGGCAGGCCGGCCTTCGCCGGCGCGCGGCCCGGTTCGCCGGTGACCGACATGATGCCGGTCACGCCCTGGGCCACCAGGTCGAAGCCGCCGCGGGTGGCCCACGGGCCAGTCTGCCCGTAGCCGGAAATCGACGCGTAGATGAGGGCCGGGTGCCCGGCGGCCAGCGCGGGATAGTCGAGGCCGAACTTCGCCATCACCCCGGGACGGAAGTTCTCGATGACGACGTCGGCCCGGGCGGCGAGGCGGCGGAAGGCGGTGCGCGCGCCGTCGTGGCGCAGGTCGAGGACGATGCCCTGCTTGCCGCGGTTGACGGCGTTGAAGGCGTGGCTCTCGCCGCCGGCGCCGCCGGCCATGGCGCGGGTCGAGTCGCCGCCGGGCGGCTCCACTTTGATGACGCGCGCGCCCATGTCCGCCAGTAACATCGCGCAGTACGGCCCGGCCATCACCTGGGTCGCATCGACGACGACTATGCCTTCGAGCAACGTGGCCTGGGACATCGACGGACCTGTGGGGACGCTCACGCTGGCACGGCCTCACGCACGCAACGCCCTCACCTGGGACATGTACGACGCCGTCGTCGAAGCCTGCGACCTCGTCGACGCCTCGTCGGTGCGCGTGCTGATTGTACGAGGATCGGGCGGGGCGTTCTCGGCCGGCACCGACATCAGCCAGTTCGCCGGGCTGGAGAGCGGCGACGACGGCCTCGCCTACGAGCGGCGGATCGGCGCCGTCCTCGACCGCGTGGAGAGGGTGCGCGTGCCGACCGTCGCCTCGATCGACGGCGCCGCCGTCGGCGGCGGCTGCGCGCTGGCGGTGGCCTGCGATCTGCGCGTCTGCGCCGATACGGCGGTGTTCGGCGTGCCGGTGGCCCGCACCCTCGGCAACTGCCTGTCGATCGAGAACCTCGCCCGGTTGGTCGACCTCGTCGGCGCCGGCCGCGTCGCCGACCTGATGATGACCGGCCGGCTGGTCAAGGCCGAGGAGGCGCTGGCGTGGGGCCTGGCGTCGCGGGTCGTGCCGGCCGCCGACCTCGAGGCCACGACCCGCAACATCGCCGAGGAACTGGCCTCGCGGGCCGCCAGCACGCTCACCGCCACCAAGCAGATGCTGCGCCGGCTGCGCGAGCACCGCCGGCCGCCCGGCGGCGCCGTCGACGACCTCATCGCCGCCTGCTACGCCAGCGCCGAGTTCCGCGAAGGCGTCGCCGCGTTCGCCGAGAAGCGCGCGCCGCGCTTCGGGTAACCGCTCCGCCACAAAGACAACCCGACGCGGCTGCCAGATGTCATCGCGTCAGAGCCGGTTACGTCTGGAGACGGCCGCCGGCGACCACGCAGGCGCCGCCACGCCGCTTGCCCTCGTACAGGCGGCCGTCGGCGCGACTCAGCAGGCCGGCGAGGTCGGTGCCGTCGTGCGGGAACACGGCGATGCCCGCGGTGATCGAGGCCGGGGCCCACGGCGGCGGCGGCGCCAGCTCGCGCGAGCGGACCGCCACGTGGTCGAGCAGGCGTTCGGCGAACGTCCGCGCCGCGGCGCGGTCGGCGTTGGTCAGCACCACCACGAACTCGTCGCCGCCGTAGCGGCAGGCGGCGTCGGAGGCGCGGACCATCGCCGTCAGCTGCCGCCCGACGAAGCGCAGCAGGTCGTCGCCGGCCTGATGCCCGTGGCGGTCGTTGGCGGTCTTCAGACCATCGACGTCGATCACCACCAGGCTCATGGCATGGCCGGCCCGCTCGGCGTGTGCCACCTGCCGCGGCGCGTGTTCGTCGAAGTAGCCGCGGTTGTAGAGGCCGGTGAGCGCGTCGCGGGTCAGCTGGATGCGCGCCTCTTCGTAGCGCTGCCGGTAGGTGAGCCACGTGAAGACGTCGCGGCTCGGCCGGCTGCCGGCCGCCCCGGGCGCGTCGGCATCGACGTAACGCACGTAGAGGGCGACGACGGCGGCATAGAACGTCGCCCCGGCGAGCTTGGCGAGGAACCCGCCGAGCAGGGCGGCGGCGAATCCCGGCCGGCCGAGGAACACGCCGGCCGCGAACAGCACGCTGTCGATGGCCATGACGACCGCGGCGGTGATCCAGAGCCGCGGGAACAGGGCCCCCGGCAGCCGGCGGCTGACCGCCTCGAACACCACGAGCGCGGCGACGACGTCCACGAACAGGGCGCCGGTGCTGGCCAGGGCGAGCCGCAGGCTCTGCGTGAACAGCGTCACCGGCAGGTCGAGCGGATTGCGATGGCCGTCGAGCACCAGGTGCCAGCCGGCGACGGCGGCCACGGCGTACACCGCCAGATTCGAGATGACCACGCCGTAGGCCACCTTGCGGGTCTCGTCGGCGTCGAGCTCGATGTAGGTGAGGAGCACGACGATGGTGGTGATCGGGAAGAGCACCACCGACGCCGGGTCGATGGTCAGGCCGGGCAGCACCTCGATGCGCACCGAGGTCGCCAGCACGATCTGCAGGTACTGGAACGCGCCGACGACCAGGTAGACGGGACCCAGGCCGAGCCGGCGCCGCAGCCCGAACAGCGAGAGCACGATGCTCGCGGTGAGCGTCGCCTCGGCGAGCAGCAGCAGGGCGTGGGTGGTCAGAGTCGCCTCATCCGTAGAGCGTGCACGGCGCGTACGGCGCTCCGCCGGGAGGCGCTGGAGGGGGCGCCGCTCCTCCGGGGGCGTGCTTACCTCAGAAGAGTACCCAACAGACGGCGGTGCCGACCACCACCATCGACATGCCCCAGGCCAGCAGCTGGTTGAACAGCTGGCGGGAGTCGGCGCCCGACGGCAGGGCCGCGATGCACAGGGCGCCGATGGTCGACAGCGGCGACAGATCCACCAGGTGGCCGCCGACGACCATCGACGAGGCGATGCCCATGGCGTCGCCGCCGCCGAGCCGCTCGACCAGGCCGGGCACGGTGGGCAGGAACGCCGGCAGCACCACCCCGGAGGTGCTGCTGTAGACCGAGACGATGCCGGTGGCGAAGGCCACCACCGCGCTCACCGAGCCCGGCGACGACACGCTGGCCAGCAGGTCGGTGAACAGCGACATGCCCTGGGTCTTCTCCAGCACGCCGATGAGCACGGTGACGCCGCAGACCATCAGCACGACGCCCCACGGCATTCGCTTGATGGCTTCCTTCTCGTCGCCGGCCCTGGCCAGCGACAGCAGCGTCGCGCCGGTCAGGGCCGCCATGCCGACCTGCACGTTGAACAACACGACGCCGAGGACCACCGCGGCCAGCACCGCGATGGTCAGCCAGTGTCGCCCTTCGAACGGCTCGGCGTCGGCGGCCTGGGCGCCGTCGGCCGAGCGGTGCGACGTGAACAGCCTCCAGCCCCCGAACAGGAGGTAGGCCGCGAAGGTGATCACGACATGGGCCATCAGGTTGTTGCCGTAGGTGACCCACTGCTGGCCGGCCAGGCCGATGCGGTCCATCACGCCGTTGACGATCACGCCGGTCGGCGCGAACGGCGACAGCGCCCCGGCCTGCGCGCCGTTGCCGAGCATCAGCGCGGTGAGGAACGGCGGCACCCCGGCCTGGGCGCCGACCGCCATGCCCATCGGCGCCAGCAGCGCCGCCGTGGCGATGTTGCCGGGGCCGATCGACGACAGGAACAGCGCCACCACGAAGAACATCACCGGGATGACGCCGGCGTTGCCGCGGCACAGGCTGACCGCCCGCGCCGCCAGGCGCTGCAGCGTGCCGTTGACGTTGGCCATGCCGAAGAGCAGGGTGACCCCGGCCAGGGTGATGAACAGCGCCACCGGAAAGGTGCCGATGACGGCGCTGTAGTTCATGTCGCCGATGTAGACGCCGACGATCCAGGCCAGCGCCAGCGACACGACGCCGACGTTCACCTTGGTCACGATCGACAGCGTCACCGCCGTGGCCAGGGCGGCCAGCGAAATCCACGCCAGACTCATTCCGTGTCCTTCGCGGTCGCCAGCGACCGCAGCAGCACGGCCGGATGCTGCGCATCGGCCGACGCGAAATCCGCCACCTGGTGGCGGCACGAGGTGCCCGCCGCCACCAGCACCGCATCGGAGGCGAGGCTCCGCGCGGCCGGCAACAGCTTACGCTCTCCAATCGTCCGCGACACCTCGTAATGCGCGCGGCCGTAGCCGAACGAGCCGGCCATTCCGCAGCAGCCGGCCTCGAGATCGGTCACGGTGGCCCCGGGGATGCGCGACAGCAGGCGCACGGCCGGTGCGGCCAGCCCCATCGAGCGCTGATGGCAGTGCGGATGGAGCAGCACCGAACGCGGCCCCGGTCGGAGCGGCAGCGACGCCCGCCCGCTGGCCAGCTCGGCCTCGAGGAACTCCTCGAAGAGCACGCTGGCCCGCGCCACGGTCTCGGCACGCCGGCGCGCCTCGCCTCGCAGCAGGTCCGGCACGTCCTCGCGCAGCGCCGAGAGACAGCTCGGCTCGACGAAGGCGATGGCCTCGCCGCGCGCCGCGGCCTCGTGCAGGGCGTCGACGGTGGCGCCGGCCACGTCGCGGGCGTCGCCGAGCAGCCCCTGCGAGATGAGCGGCCGGCCGCAGCAGCCGTGCGGCACCAGGCGGGCGCCGATCCCGGCCCGCGCCAGCACGTCGAGCGCCGCCTCGCCGATCTCGGGGTTGACGTGTTCGGTGAAGGTGTCGGCGAAGAGCACGGCCCGCGGCGCCGCCGGCGGCGGGCGCCGGGCGACCCGCGCCGTCAACGTCCGCCGTACCCACACCGGCGGCGGGCGGCGGCGATCGACTCCCGCCGTCCATTCGCCCAGGGTGCGGCCGATGGCGCTGCCGGCGAGCAGGTTCGACAGCGGCGCGGTGCGGCTGCCCCAGCGCGCCAGCGTCCGGATGTGGCCGAACGCCTTCACCGCCGTCGGCGCGCCGTCGCGCCGCCACTGCTCGGCCAGCACCTCGCTCTTGATCCGCGCCATGTCGACGCTGACCGGGCATTCGCTCTTGCAGGCGCGGCACTCCAGGCACAGGTCGAGCGCCTCGTGCAGGCCGGGATCGTCGAGGCCCTTCGGGCCGAGCTGGCCGGTCATCGCCAGGCGCAGCACGTTGGCCCGCCCGCGCGTGGAGTGGGCCTCGTCGCGCGTCGCCATGTAGGACGGGCACATCGTGCCCTCGCGCGTCTTGCGGCAGGCGCCGACGCCGCTGCAGGCCTCGACGGCGCGGCCGAGTCCGTCGGCCCCGAAGTCGAAGTAGCTGCGCGGCTCGGGAGTGCGGTAGGCCGCCCCGTAGCGCAGGTGGGCGGTGATCGGCGGCGTGTCGACGATGCGGCCGGGGTTGAAGAGCGCCTGCGGGTCGAAGGTGCGCTTCACCGTGCGGAACGCCTGGTAGAGCGTCGTGCCGAACATCTGCTCGTTGAAGGCGCCGCGCACCAGCCCGTCGCCGTGCTCGCCCGACAGCGCGCCGCCGAACTCCAGCACCAGCTCGGCGACGCCGCGGGCGATCGCCTCGAACTGGGCGACGCCGGCGGCGGTCTTGAGATTCACGACCGGCCGCACGTGCAGGCAGCCGACCGAGGCGTGGGCGTAGACCCCGGCCACGGTGCCGTGGCGGGCGACCAGCTGCTGGAAGCGGGCGATGTAAACGCGCAGCCGCTCGGGCGCCACCGCCGTGTCCTCGACGAACGAGATCGCCTTGCCGTCGCCCCTGGTCGCCGTCGACAGCCCGAGCGACGCCTCGCGCACGTGCCACACCCGCGCCTGGTCGGCTGCGGCCGTCAGGCGGCGCACCCGGGCCCGCGGGAACGCGCCGGCGATGTCACGCTCGAAAGCGTCGAGGCGCGGCACCAGCCGGTCGAGCGCGTCGTCGTAGAACTCCACGCACAGCAGCGCCGGATGGTCGCCCTGCACGATCGCCCGGAGCGCGGCGTCGAGCGTGGCGTGGCCGCGGGCGTGCGAGAGGATGAAGTCGTCCATCACCTCGACCGCCGACGGCCGGTGGGCGAGGACGTGCGGCGTGGCGCCCAGCGCGTCGAGCAGGTCGTCGAACTCGAGGGTGACCAGCGCCTTCACCTCCGGCAGCGGCACCAGCCCGACCGTCGCCGCGGTGACGAAGCCGAGCGTGCCCTCGGAGCCGACCATCAGCCGCGACAGATCGACCGGCGCGGCCGGATCGACCAGGGCGTCGAGGTTGTAGCCGCCGACCCGGCGCAGCACCTTCGGGAAGCGGCGGTCGATCTCGGCGGCGTGCGTCCGGGCGAGCGCCGGCAGCTCGCGGGTGGCGCGGGCGAGGATCGAGTCGCCGGCCGAGGCGGCGGCCAGCGCCGCGGGCCCGAGCGGTTCGAGAACCGCCGTCGATCCGTCGGCCAGCACCACCTGCTGGCTGCGCACGTGATCGATGGTCTTGCCGTAGAGCACCGAGCGGGCGCCGCTCGAGTTGTTGGCCATCATGCCGCCGACCGTGGCCCGGCTCGACGAGCTGACGTCGGGCGCGAAGCGCAGCCCGTGCCGCTTGAGCTGGTGATTCAGCTCATCGAGCACCACACCGGGTTCGACCCGCGCGGTGCGGCGGTCGGGGTCGATGTCGAGGATGCGGTTGAGGTACTTCGAGGTGTCGAGCACCAGGCCGGCGCCGATCGCCTGGCCGGCCTGCGACGTGCCGCCGCCGCGCGGCGTGACCGGCACGCCGTGCCGGGCGGCGATGGTGACCGCCGCTTCGACATCGTCGCGCGTGCGCGGGATCACGACGCCGCGCGGCTCGATCTGGTAGACGCTGGCGTCGGTGGAGTAGAGCGCCCGCGACGCCGTGTCGAAGCGCACCTCGCCGCCGACCGCGCGGCGCAGGTCTTGCTCGAGCGCGTCGATCACCTACTGGCTCTTTCCGCGGGCCGCGATCGGCCACACCGCCTCGACCGCGTCGCCGCGCACGGCGTGGATCTCGTCGTAGAGGTTCACCGTCGGATCGCAGTGGGGCGGCTGGAAGACCACGCGGTCGCCGACGCGCAGCCTGGCGGCGGCATTGCGCATGTCGAGGCGGCCGTGCTCGTCGCCGGCCCACGAGTAGACCAGGCCGCCGTGGCTGGTGGCGATCGGCGTGAAGCCGCGGTCGGTGGCGAACGACTTGTAGCCGCCGTCGACCACGGCATCGCTGCCGTGGACGCTGACCACCGTGGTCACCACCGACAGCGCCGGCAGGAAGTCGGTGTAGGCTTCGCCGCCGTCGGGCCCGCCGATGCGGCCGTAGTCGGCGTCCATGAAGATGAAACTGCCGGGCTGCAGTTCGGTCACGCCGTCCAGTTCGGCGTCGATGCGGTAGGTGCCGGTGGACCCGCCGGTGACCAGCGGGCACGGGATGCCGTCGGCGGCGATGAGCCGGGCGGTGTCGATCGCCGCGCGCATGCTGGTGACGCTGCGGGCGCGGCGGGCGTCGAACGGCGTCGTGTGCGAGGCGGTGCCGTCGTAGGCCTGCAGGCCGGCGAAGGTGAGGCTGGGCGAGCCGTCGATGGCGCGGGCGATGTCGCGCGCCGGCGCCCCCGGCTCGACCCCGGTGCGGCCGAAGTAGAGGTCCACGGCGACGCGCATCGTGACGCCGGCGCGCCAGGCGGCATCGCCGAGGACGCGCACCGCCTCGGCATCGTCGGCGACGACGATGGTGTCGGGCGCCAGCTTGACGAGCCGGGCGGCCCGGGCCGCCTTGGCCGGGCCGACGACGGCGGTGGTCACCAGCAGGCCGCGCACGCCGTGCGCGGCGAACACCTCGGCCTCGCCCAGCTTGGCGGTGCAGGCGCCGACCGCGCCGGCGGCGACCAGCCGCTTGGCGATCTCCGGGCACTTGTGGGTCTTGCCGTGCGGCCTGAGCGCCTTGCCGTGGGTGGCGGCGAAGGCCGTCATGCGGGCGATGTTGGCCTCGAAGGCCGGCAGGTCGAGGACGAGGGCGGGCGTCGGAATGTCGTCGCGATGCATCTGTCGCGCGAAATGCTAGCAGAAGCACGGGGGCCTGGCCCCAATGGCACGGAATCGGCGCCGATTCCATGCCAGAACGATCAGATCCCGCTCACTTGTTGCAGCAGCTACCGACCGGCGGCGTCAGAACCGCGCAAGCGGCGTGCCATTGGGGCCAGGCCCCTGGCTCTGCCGGCCGGGGTTTTCGAGCGTCAACTGCCGCACCGAGACGCCGCGAA
>JBFWNV010000026.1:0-37615 GCA_050250875.1 Vicinamibacterales bacterium | reverse complement strand
CCCGCAGAAGTCACAGCTGAACGCCTACCGCGCCATCAAGGCGGTGCACGGCAAGTAGCCGGTCAACCTGATCGTCGTCGCCGAGGGCGACGAGGAGCGGATGGACATCGGCCTGCGCAAGTGGGTCAAGGACCACCCCGAACTGCTCGAGGGCGCCACCGCGATGATGACCTTCGGCGGCCAGTCGCCGAGCGGCGGCGGCGGCTACGGCGGCGGCTCGGAGGGCTGCGTCTACGTCGAGCTGACCACCTCGGGCACGGCGTGGGGGCGCGGCCCGACGGTGTCGGACATCCACGGCAGTAACAAGCGCGGCACCGACAGCCCGGCGTGGCGGCACGTCAAGATGCTGGCCTCGCTGGTCAGCGACGACGGCAACACCCCGAAGATCGATGGTTTCTTCGACGGCATCCGCCCGCTCACGCGAGAGCAGGAGGAGAGCCTCCGCACGGCCGCCAAGGGCATGGACTTGAAGGTGGCCGCCGAGAACCTCGGCGTGGCGCGGTTCATGTACGACGACCCGTACCAGGTGCTGAAGACGCAGCGCTACGGCACCTCGTTCAACCTCGACGGCATCTGGGGCGGCAACATGTATGCGGGCGGCGCCGGCGCCATCCTGCCCAACAAGATCACCTCCAAGCACAACTTCCGCTACCAGCCCGGGCAGAGCGGCCCGGACATCGTGAAGAAGCTGCGCGCGCAGCTCGACAAGAACGGCTACAAGGACGTCGACGTGAAGCTCATCGGCGACGTGCCGTGGGCGATGATGAACAGCGACAACGAGATCGGCCGGGCGATGCAGCGCACCTACCAGATCATGGGCATTCCGCACGCGCCGGTGCGCGCCGACTGGGGCATCGGCGGCGGCGGTGCCGCCGCCGGCGGCTACTGGCCGGCCTACATGTTCGGCAACGGCGAGGTCGGCGAGAAGATCTCGCCCTTCAAGGGCGTGCCGATCGTGATGGGCGGCGCCGGGCTCGGCGGCCGCGCCCACGCCGCCAACGAGTACTACGTGATCGAGGGCGCCGGGAAGGTCTACGGCATGGCCGGGGCCGAGAAGGCCGTCGCGTTGACTCTGTACGCCTACGCCGGCAAGGTGCCGGCGGGGACGGCGAAACCCGCCACCACCAACTGAGCGTGCGGGGGCGCGGGCCCGATCCCTCCTCCTGGCCTCAGGCCGCTGACGCTGAAACAATCATTCGGCCTGGAGGAGGCATCGTGCCCACGCCCCCGCAGACGTCTAGCGGCTGGACCTGGGCGGCTGGCGGCTAGAGGAGACGCATGATCGCGGTTCGGAATCTGGAAAAGGACTACCACGTGGGCGACCACGTGGTGCGGGCCCTGCGGGGCGTGACGCTCGACATCCCGGACGGACAGTTCGTGACCGTGGTCGGCCCGTCGGGGTCGGGCAAGTCGACGTTCATGCACATCCTCGGCTGCCTCGACCGGCCAACCCGCGGGCAGTACCTGCTGGCCGGGCGCGACGTCTCGACACTGCCGCCCGACGAGCTGGCCCGGGTCCGCAACGAGACCATCGGCTTCGTCTTCCAGGGATTCAACCTGCTGGCGCGGACCTCGGCGCTCGAGAACGTCGAGCTGCCCCTGCTCTACACCCGCCAGGGCGCGGTGAAGGCCGCCGAACGGCGCGAGCGGGCCCGCCAGGCCCTGGCGGCCGTCGGCCTGTCGGACCGCGAGACCCACCACCCGAACCAGCTCTCGGGCGGCCAGCAGCAGCGGGTGGCGATTGCCCGGGCGCTGGTCAACCAGCCGTCGCTGCTGCTCGCCGACGAGCCGACCGGCAACCTCGACACGACCACCAGCCACGAGGTGATGGAGGTGTTCGCCAACCTGCGGGCGGAGCGCGGCATCACGATCGTGGTCATCACCCACGAGCGCGACATCGCCGCCTGGGGCACGCGTACAATCGACTTCAAGGACGGGGTGGTGGTGCAGGACCTGCAGCACGCCTCGGCGCCGCCTCCAGCGGGCGGCGTCGCCGCCGCGCCGGCCGCCGCCGGATTCGGCCCCCCGTAAGGAGCAGCCCGTGGCTTCCGTCTTCGACCGCCTCCGCGCCCTGCACCCGGCCATCGACATCGGGTTCAAGGCCCTCACCCGCAACCGCCTGCAGACCGCGCTGACCATGCTTGGCATCACGGTCGGCGTGGCCACCGTGCTGGCGATGATGGCGGTAGGCGCCGGCGCGCAGCAGTCGATCGAGCAGCAGGTGCGGGCCGCCGGCCTCAACCAGCTGACCATCACTGCCGGCAACTGGAAGCTGAAGTCCGAGGACCGCGGCGGCGTCGTCGCCCACCAGGGCGACGCCGACGACACCATGCGGCTGCCCGTGGACGACCTGATGCCCGAGATGCCCGACGCCGGCGACCCGTTCGCGGGCGGCGCCGACGTGGTGCCGATCCTCCATCCCGAGGACGACCCGATGGAGAAGCACGATCACCCGCTGGCGTGGCAGCGGCTCGGCGACCTCGAGGCCGGGCTCGGCGCGGCGGCGACGCTGTCGTTCGCCGACGCCGAGGCGATCCGGCAGATGGACGGGGTGCAGTACGTGGCCTGCGGCGTGCACGGCAACGCCCGCGTGCACTTCGGCGACAAGCGCTGGTTCACGCGCATGCACGGCACCGACCTGCACCTGCTCGACATCAAGCGGACGTGGACGCTGCGCCACGGCCGGTTCTTCACCGAGGACGAGCAGGACGACAAGGCGATGGTGCTGGTGCTCGGCTCGGTGGTGGCCGAGAAGCTGTTCGGCGTCGGCGTCGACCCGGTGGGCAAGAGCCTCACGCTGTGGAACCAGGCGTTTCGCGTCGTCGGCGTGGTGACCAGCGCCAGCTGGGTGGTGCGCCCGGCGCCCGGCGACGACGAGTTCGACGCGGTGTACATGCCCTACACCACCACCCATGCGCTGTTGAACCTGACCAAGCTGAACGACATCACGGTGACGGCGGCGTCGAGCGGCGACGTGTCGGCCATCAGCAAGCGCATCACCGAGCTGCTGCGCCAGCGTCACGGCATCACCGAAGCGATGCCCGACGACTTCACCATCTCCACCCAGGCGACGCGCGCCGTGGCCACCGGCGGGCTGCCGCCCGACGTCGCTGCCGCCATCGCCGGCAACGTCAAGGAGCTGGAGCGGGTCACGCTCGAGCAGCTGGCCGGCACGCTCGAACGGGCCAGCGGCACGATGCGCTGGCTGCTGGCCGCCGTGGCCGCCGTGTCGCTGCTGGTCGGCGGCATCGGCATCATGAACATCACGCTGCTGTCGGTGACCGAGCGGACCAAGGAAATCGGGCTGCGGATGGCGGTCGGCGCCCGCGGCCGCGACGTCACCCGGCAGTTCCTCACCGAGGCCGTGGCCATCAGCCTGGCTGGCGGCGCCATCGGCGTCGCCCTGGGCATCCTCGCCTCGTTCACCATCGCCAACACGCTGCGCTGGGCGACACTGGTCTCGCCGGGGGCGGTGCTCATCGCCTTCGGCGTATCGGCAGCGGTCGGCGTGCTGTTCGGCTGGTACCCGGCGCGCCGCGCCGCCGAGCTCGATCCGATCGACGCCCTGCGCCACGAATAACGCCGTGCTGCGCTTCCTCGCCGTCAGCGGCCAGATCGCCTGGAAGGCCCTCGGCCGCAACCGCCTTCGCTCCGGGCTGACCACCCTGGGGGTGGTCATCGGCGTCGCCGCGGTGATCGCCATGGTGGCGCTCGGCAACGGCGCCCGTGCCTCGGTGGAGCGGACGCTGCGCTCCGCCGGCACCAACATCGTCGAGGTCAGCGCCGGCAACTTCATCCGCGGCGGCGAGAGCATGAACATCGCCTCGGGCCTCGGCGCGGCGACGACGCTCACGCGCGAGGACGCCGCGGCGATTGCCGGGCTGGACAACGTCCAGTACGTCGCCGCCGGGCTGCGGTCGCGCACGTTCGTCACCGCGTCGCCCGAGGCGCGGGTCTTCACCCTGGTGCAGGGCACCGAGGCGTCGCTGGCCGAGATTCACGGCTGGACCTGGCTCGAGGGCCAGGGCTTCACCGCCGCCGACGTCGAAGCCGGCGCCGCCAAGGTGGTGCTGGGACGCATCGCCAGCGCGCGGCTGTTCGGCGAAGGCGTCGATCCGACCGGGCGGCGGGTGACCATTCACGATCGCCCGTTCGAAGTGGTCGGCATGATGCGCGCCGTGGACGCCGATCAGGACGAGGCGGCGTTCGTGCCGGTGACCACGCTCGGCGACCTGACCGACCGGCGCGGCTGGCTGCAGACCGTGACGGTCGGCGTCACCGAGGCCGGCGTCGCCACCGCGGTGGCCGACGCGATCACGGCGCTGCTGCGCGAGCGGCACGCCGACAACATCCGCGAGACCGCGGCCCGCGCCTCGGGCGCGCTCGGCGGCCTGCAGGCGCCCGGCGGCGGCAACAGCCGCATGGGTCCGGCCGACGACTTCACCGTGAAGACGCTGGCCGCCGCGCAGGTGACCAAGGGGCTCTACACCGAAGTGGCGGCGTTCGCGCTGGCCAACATGCCAAAGCTCGATTCCGCCACGATGGAAGAGATGTCGGGCACGCTCAACCGCGCCGGCACGACGATGACGGCGCTGCTCGCCAGCATCGCCGGCATCTCGCTGGTGGTCGGCGGCATCGGCATCATGAACATCATGCTGGTGTCGGTCACCGAGCGCACCCGCGAGATCGGCCTGCGGCTGGCGATGGGCGCCCGCCGCCGCGACGTGCTGGTGCAGTTCCTGGTCGAGGCGGTGGTGCTGAGCCTGCTCGGCGGCGTGGTCGGCATCCTGGCCGGCATCGGGGCCGCGCGCGGCCTCACCGCCCTCATGAGCTGGCCGACCTACGTCTCGCCGCAGGCGATCGTCCTCGCCTTCGCCATCTCGGCGGTGATCGGCGTGGCGTTCGGCTACTACCCGGCGCGCCGGGCGTCGCGGCTCGATCCGATCGTCGCGTTGCGACGCGAGTAGCCCCGATGCGCGTCCGACGCGAGGTCGTCGGCTGGATCGCCGCACTGGCGGTGTTGACCGCGCCGGACCTGGCGAGTGCGCTGAGCTGCTACTCTCCGCCGCTCCACCGCGAGGTCATGGCGGCTGGGGGCGTGTTCGAAGCCACGATTGCCTCGCGCCGGCCCGTCAACCCACTGCTGTTCCATGTGCTCGAGTGGTTCGGCCTCCCGACCCCGAACAGGATCGATCGGTTCGAGCTCTCGCTCGAAGACGTCGAGCCTTTGCGGGGATCGTCGCCCTCGACGATCCGCACCGACTACGAGTATCTGGAGCCCGGCGGCCGCTACGTGTTCGTCGCCAGGCAGCGATGGCTCGGCTCCTTCGTCGTGGGGATGTGCGTCGGCCGGGCGATCGAGGCGTCGCGGGCGTCGCGGCTCAAGGCGTGGATCGCGTCACTGCCGCCGCCGGCAGCCGCGGGCGTGGGTTCGGCGCGGCGCGGGTGAGCCAGGTCGCATCGGTCGGTCGCTGACACGGGTCGTCGGGCCGTCGGTACACCGACACTGGGAGACTCACGTGCGCAAGGGCCGCGCCCGCATGGCAGACGTCGGCGCGCCGGCCCGGCGCGGCGATGCGGAGTAGAATCCGCCGTACGAGGTCCTCCCCATGCCGCTGCGCCCCTGGCTCGTCGCCCCCCTGTCCGCCCTCGCCGTCGTCGTCACCGCCGACGTCGGCGGGCCGGCGCGCGCGCAGTCCGCCGCGCAGTACGACATCGTCGCCGCCCGCCACGTCATGGTCGCGGCCCGCGACGGCGTGAAGCTGGCCACCGACGTCTACCGGCCGGCGAAGAACGGCCTGCCGGTCGACGGCCGGTTCCCGACCATCCTGCAGCGCACCCCGTACAACAAGGAGCGCGACGCGGCGCTGGCCGACTACTTCGTGCCGCGCGGCTACGTCGTCATCCTCCAGGACGTCCGCGGCCGCTACCGGTCCGAGGGCCGCTGGCGGCCGATCGCCGACGATCCGAACGACGGCGCCGACACCACCGCCTGGATCATCCAGCAGCCCTGGAGCGACGGCGGCGTGGGCACGGTCGGGACGTCCTACGCCGGCGCCACCCAGCACGCCCTGGCCATCGCCGGCGCTCCCGGTCTGAAGACGATGATTCCGGTCGATGCCATGTCGAACACCGGCCACTACGGCGTACGCCACAACGGCGCCTTCGAGCTGCGCTTCCTGAACTGGGTCTACACGCTCGGCAACGCCGCGATGACCCCCAACGAGCTGGCCGCGGCCCGCCGCGCTGCCTCCCCGGCGGAGGCGGCCCCGGCGCTCGCCGAGTTCGGCAACCGCGTGCGCGAGTACATCTTCTCGCTGCCGCTGCGTCCGGGGACGACGCCGCTCAAGTTCGCGCCCGACTACGAAGCCTGGCTGGTCGAGGCGATGAGCCACGGCGACTACGACGACTTCTGGAAGAACGCCGGGTCGAGCGTGGTCGATCACCTGCGCGAGTACAAGGACGTGCCGATCTACCACGTCACCGGCTGGTACGACACCTGGGGCACCCAGGTGGCCAACATGAACTACGTCGAGCTGCGCAAGGCCAAGCAGAGCCCGCAGCGGCTCATCATCGGCCCGTGGACTCACGGCGGCCAGGCCCGCCACTATGCCGGCGAGGCCGAGTTCACCGCCGACGCCGCCCTCGACTTCGACGCCTGGCGTCTGCGCTGGCTCGATCGCTGGCTGAAGGGCGTGCCGAACGGCGTGGACACGGAAGCGCCGGTGCGCCTCTACGTCATGGGGGCGGGCGAGCCGCGCAAGACCCGCGACGGCCGGCTGTTCGTCGGCGGCCGGTGGCGCGACGAGCAGGAGTGGCCGCTGGCGCGCACCGCCTACACGCCCTACTACCTCCACGCCGGCGGAACGCTCTCGCCAGAGCGGCCGCGCGAGGCGCCGCCCACGAAGTACCGGTTCGACCCGGCGCGTCCCGTCCCGACCCTGGGTGGCAACATCTCGTCGCAAGGCACGCTGATGTTCCAGGGCGCCGCCGATCAGAAGTGCCGTCGAGACTTCTGGCTCTGCGCCGACACGCTGCCGCTGTCGGCCCGAAACGACGTGCTGGTGTTCCAGACGCCGCCGCTCGAGCGCGACGTCGAGGTGACCGGCCGGCTGGTCGTGAAGCTCTTCGCCGCCTCCAGCGCCCCGGACACCGACTTCACCGCCAAGCTCATCGACGTCTACCCGCCCAATCCCGACTACCCGAACGGCGTCGACCTGAACATCGGCGACAGCATCGTCCGCGCCCGCTACCGCGGCGGCGCCGGCACGGCGGTGCCGCTCACGCCCGGGCAGCCGGCCGAGTTCACCATCGAGATGTACCCGACCTCGCTGGTCTTCCGCCGCGGCCACCGGATCCGGCTCGACGTCTCCAGCAGCAACTTCCCGCGCTTCGACGTCAACCCGAACACCGGCGAGCCGTTGAACGGCCATCGCCGCACGCAGGTGGCCGAGAACACCGTGTTCCACGACCCGGCCCGCGCCTCGCATATCCTGCTGCCGATCATCCCGGCCGGCGCGACCACCAGCCAGCCGCGCCAGTGACGCCACTGCGCCGCGGCGGCGGCGCCGTGGTCCACGCCCGCGGGCGCCGGGTATGATCCCGGCGATGGGCGACAGCGCGACGTCCTCGCGATCGGATCGCGGCCGGCGGTTCGCCCGGCGGGTCTTTCTCGCCGCCGGCGCCTACGGGCTGGTGGTGCTGCTGCCGCAGTACTTCCTCGAGGACCGGATCGGCCGCGCCTATCCGCCGCCGGTCACGCATCCCGAACACTTCTACGGCTTCGTCGGGCTGGCCCTGGTGTGGCAGCTGGCGTTCCTGCTCATCGCCAGCGACCCGATCCGCTACCGGCCGCTGATGCCGGTCGCCGTGCTGGAGAAGGCGGCGTTCGCGATCCCGACGTTCCTGCTCTTCGCCGCCGGCCGGGTTGCCGCCGCGACCACGGCGGTGGCCGGCCTCGACGCGCTGCTCGGCGTGCTCTTCGTCGCCGCCTGGCGGGCGACGCGGCCGGTCGAGACCGGGCGCTGATGACCGCGCCGACGCTCGACACCGTCCGCGCGTCGCTGCGCCCGTTCAGCGCCACCGACCTCGACGCTGCGCACACGCTGTGGACCGATCCCGACGTGCGCCGCTACCTGTGGGACGACCAGGTGATTTCGCGCCAGCGTGCCGCCGAGGCGCTGGCCGAGAGCGACGCCAGCTTCCGGGCGCGCGGCTACGGCCTGTGGGCCGTGATGGACCGCGAGCGCGGCGATCTGGCGGGCTTCTGCGGGGCGCGCTGCGCCGAGGGCGAGGTGCCTGAGCTCATCTACGGCCTGCGGCCGGCGTGGTGGGGACGCGGGCTGGCGACGGAGTGCGCCGCGGCCGTGCTCGATCACCTGTTCGGGGCTCCTGGCCGGGCCGAGGTCGTGGCGCTGACCGATGCGCCCAATGCCAGGTCGGTGCGGGTGCTGGAGCGGCTCGGCATGACGTTCGAGCGGCGCGCCGAGCACCACGGCCTCGACACGGTGTTCTACCGGCTGCGCGCCGCCGACTGGCGCGCCCGTCGCGTGGTCGTCCGCCGGGCCGTGCCGGCCGACGAGCCGGTGCTGCGGTCGCTGACGCCGCGCCTGGCGGATTTCCCCCGGCCGGCGTGGCGGACCGCGCACGAGATCGACGTCAGCGATCACCGCCATCTCTTCGACGCGCTGCACCACGCGCGCCCGGATGCGCTGGTGCTGGTGGCCGAGACCGTGGCAGGCCACGGCATGGCGTTCGTGACGACGCCGGTCGACTACTTCACGCAGCAGCCGCACCCGCACCTGGAGACGCTGGCGGTGGCGGCCGCCGCCGAGGGCCGCGGCGTCGGCCGGGCGCTGCTCGACGCGGCCGAGGGCTGGGCCCGCCAGCGCGGCCACGACTTCATCACGCTCACCGTGTTCGAGGGCAACCGGCGGGCGCGGCGCGTCTACGAACGCCGCGGCTACCTCGCCGAGACGATCACGATGCGCAAGCCGCTCGAGGCCGCGGTCGGCGCTGCTGCGGGCGGTCGTGCCGAGGTCGCCGGGCTCGTCATCCGTCCCGACGTCCCAGCCGACGCCGACGCGGAGTGGGCCATCATGCAGCCGGTGATCGCCGCCGGCGAGACCTACGCCTGGCCGCGCGACTGGTCGCGCGAGGCGGCGCTGGCGGCCTGGCACCCGCCGGGCGGGCGCACCTTCGTCGCCGAACTCGACGGCGGCATCGCCGGCACGTATTTCCTCAAGCCGAACCAGGGCGGCCCCGGCGCGCACGTGGTCAACTGTGGCTACATGGTGGCGGCGGCGGCGCGCGGCCGCGGCCTGGCCGAGGCGATGTGCCGGCACTCGATCGAGACGGCGCGCGCGCTCGGCTTCCGCGCCATGCAGTTCAACTCGGTCGTCAGCACCAATCACGCCGCCATCCGCGTCTGGCAGCGTTGCGGCTTCGCCGTCGTCGGCACGGTGCCGCAGGCCTTCGAACATCCGGTGCACGGGCTGGTGGACATCCACGTCATGCACCGTTTCCTCTAAAGGGCAGCGCGGCGTGCGCGCGGCGCGGGTAGAATCCAGGGGGCGACGTCGCTGCACGGGCAGCATGACTCGACCCGAGGACACCGCACATGGCCAAGGCTCACCGCACCACCCACCGCAGCACCGCCGGCAAGAAGCTGTACGCCGTTCGCAGCGCCGACGGGACCTTCAAGGACATCCAGACGTTCGAACGGGCCCACCGGGCCGACCTGGCGCACGGATCGAAGGCCGAGAAGAAGGCCAAGGCGGCGAAGAAGGCCAAGAAAGCCAAGACAGCCAAGAAGGCCAAGAAGGCGACGAAGGCCACAGCGGCGAAGAAGACCGCCCGCAAGACGGCGAAGAAGCGCTGACGGCGCGGCTCAGCGGCGGAAGCGGAACGACAGGCCGACGCCCCCGGACCAGTCGGTCGCCGCGTCGTTCAGCCCGCGGCCGAGCCAGGCGTCGGCCTGCCAGTCGGCACCGAAGGTCTTGAGCACGCCGGCGTTGGCGAACCACGACGTGGCCTCGGCGTCGAGGTCCTCGTGGCGGCCGACCGCCTCCCAGAAGGCGCTCCACGATCCGCCCAGGCCGTGACCGAGCACCAGGCTGGCCTCGAGCGTCCGCAGGCGCACGCGTTCGGACGGCCCGGGCACCGTCGGCTGCGACCAGTTCACCGTGCCGCCCAGGCTCACCGCGCCGCCGAGGGCGCGATTCCACACCAGCCGGACGAACGGGTCGATGGTGCCGGTGGACGCCGCGCCGCCGGTCGGCACGCTGGTGCCGGCGATGACCGCGAGGTCGAGCCCGGCGCCCTCCTGGAAGGCGAGCTGATACTCGAGCGCCACGGCCGTGTCCGACGCCGACGACGTCGCCGGCTGTCCGGACCGGCCGCTGTCTTCGCGGATCCAGCCGGCGGTGCCGGCGCGCAGCTCCAGGCGCCGCGTCAGGCCGAGACGCACCAGCACGTCCGGCGCGGTCAGGGTCTGCGCCGTGACCTCGTCGACGGTGTCGCGCCCGGCGACCAGGCCGCTCTCGATCTGCACGACGCCAGCACCGACGACGCGTGGCGCGCTGGTGAAACTCGGGCGATCGGTGTTGATCGGCGCGTCGGATTGGGCGGCGGCGGGCGGGACGACGCCGAGGATCGCCGCGAGCAGCGATCCGATCGACCGGGCGCCGCGCCACCTCACGGAGTGGTGGGCGGCGTCGCCGGGACGAAGGGGATCTCGACCTCGTGCGGCTCGCCCTGCAGCGCGTAGGCGACCTTCACGTAGGCGTCGCCGGTCACCGGCCGGCCGGCCGCGACCCAGGACTCGCCGTTGTCGTCGATGGTCAGCGTCAGCACCTCGTCGGGCTCGCCCGTGCGGGTGATGGTCATGGTGACGCCGGTGGCGAGCGACGCCGGCAGTTCGTTGCGGACGGCGTCGCTGAACCAGATCCGATGCCGGCCGTCGCGCGACAGCACCACCTCGTAGTGGATGTCGGCGTTCATCAGCACCATGCCGCCCTTGTGGGGCGTGTGGTCGCCGTGCGGGCCGACCACGTTCTGGTGCTCGGCGTCGGCGCCGGGCGCCGCGGCCGACGACGCGGCCGGCGCCGGCGCGACCGCCGGCTCGTTGGCACACCCGGCGGCGGCCAGCAGGGCCGCCGTCATCAGAACCCGCCGTACCATCAGGGCAGTTGCTTGTAGATGGTCGCCACGTTGTCCTTGGCGCGGGTCATCGTGTAAGCCTTGAACCGGTCGGGCAGGCTCAGCTCCGCGGCCGCCTGGTCGGCGGTCTTGCCGGCCTTCTTGGCCGTCTGCACCGCGGTGAGGAAGGCGCGGGTGAAGTCGCCGAACTCGACCAGATCCTGCCAGGTCATCACCGTGCTGTGGCCAGGGATCACGGTGTCGACGTTCTTGACGCCGGCCACCACCTTGGCGATGGTGTCGGGATAGGCGACGCCGGTGCCGCCGTTGTTCACGTCGATGAGCGGCGTCCCCTTGGCCGAGAAGGCGTCGCCGGAGTGCATCGTCCGCAGGTTGCGGAAGACCACGAAGGTGTCGCCGTTGGTGTGCGCCGCCCCGAAGTGATAGAGGTCGATGGCGTCGGCGCCGCTCAGCACCGTCATCCGGTCGGTGTAGGTGCGGTCGGGGAAGGCGTGCTTCTTGGTGCCGTCGGCGAAGGCCGGCATCTTCGCCATGCTGGTCGAGACGTTGGCGTGGGCGACGATCTCGACCGACGCGGGAAAGTACTCGTTGCTGCCGACGTGGTCGCCGTGGGTGTGGGTGTTGATGATGTGGGTGACCGGCTTGTCGGTGACCGTCTTCACCTTGTCCATGATCGCCGGGCCCCAGTTGGCCAGCTTGGTGTCGACCAGCACCACGCCGTTGGCGGTGACGAACACGGCGGTGTTGCCGCCGCCGCCGGTCACCATGTAGAGGTTGTCCTTCACCTTCTCGATGCCGGCCACGTTCGGCCCGCCCGCGGGCGGCTGCTGGGCGACCAGACTGCGACCGGCCACCGCCACGACGCCCGCCAGGACGATACCGGTCAAGACTGCTGTGCGGCTCATGCGCCACTCCCCGGGAAGAACACGCGTTGGACGAACCAGTACGCGCCGGCCAGCGCGACCGTTACAGAGCCTACCATCGCCAGCCGCGATCCGGCGAGCGGCGAGCGGCCGCGAATCCACGTCAGCAGGGCGGCCACCGGCAGGACGAAGGCCAGCTGACCGGCTTCCACCCCCAGATTGAAGCCGAAGAGCGACCAGCCGAGCGCCTCGCGCGGCAGCCCGAACTCCGCCAGCACCGAGGCGAAGCCGAAGCCGTGCACCAGCCCGAACAGGCCGGCCATCCACGGCCGCAGATCCCGGCTCGTCGCGGCACCGTCGCCGACGAGCAGGTTGTCCACCCCGACCAGCACGATGCTGAGCGCGATGAGCGGCTCGACGATGGCCGCCGGCGGTGTGTAGACCCCGAGCGCGGCCAGCGACAGCGTCACGGTGTGGCCGATGGTGAAGGCGGTGACGATCAGCCCGAGCCTGGCCAGCGAGCCGCCGAGCAGCAGGAGGCCGACGAGGAACAGCAGGTGATCGGGACCGATGGCGATGTGGTACGCGCCGGCCGGGAGGAACGTGGCCAGCACGGCGCCGACGCCCTGCCAGGTGCCGGCGTAATAGGTGAAGGTGGTGTGGCGCGCGTCGAGGATGGCCTGATGGCGCAGCGCGTCGCCCTCGTAGACGTTGACGAAGGTCTGGTGCGTGCCGTCGTAAGGGAAGACGGTGGTGTCGAGATCGACGCGGCCGGTCGCCGCCGGGCCGTCGGTGCGCAGCAGAAAGCGGAGCCCCTGCCGGTCGGGCACCGGCTCGACGTCGGTGAGTGTCACCGTCACCGCACGGCCGTCGACGCGGAGGTGGAGCCGTGCGGCGAGGATGGCCGCCAGCGCCGGGCCGTGGCGCCGCGCCACGGTGGGATCGAGCAGGGCGTTCGCGTCCGGCAGCTTCAGCTCGAAGGCGGCGTCGAGGTCGTGGACGACCAGGCTGCCCTCGAGCGGGCCGCGGCCGAGATGCAGGTCGAGGTAGCTGAACGGCGCCGGGTGGGCGAGCGCCGCAGTGGCGGCGCAGGCGACGCACAGAACGGCGATGACGCAACGGCGCAGCACGACCGGCGAGTGTACCGCGGCGCCGGCGGCGCCGATCGAGCGGCTTCAGCGCGGCCGGACGGACTCCAGCGTGCACTCGCCGGCGCCGAGATTGAATCCGCGGGTGAAGAGGCTGGCCCGTACCGGACCTGGGGGGTGATCGCCGTCGGTCATCGCGGGGCCGCCGAGCAGGTACATCGCCAGCTGACCTTCGGTCATCGGCGTGGCGGTCTCGACCACCTGACGTGCCCGCGATGGGCCGGCCGCCGCCCGCAGCACGGCGCCGACAGCCGCGCCGGAGAAGCAGTCGGCGATGGCCTCCCGGGCGTACTCCTCGAGGCCGGTGAGGCCCAGCTGCACATCCACCGCATGGCCGAGTTCGTGGCTCACCACCGCGACGGCGGCGAAGGTGCCGGGCGTGCCGTCCACGTCGTGGACGGCGCGCGTCAGGCGGGTCAGGAAGACGAGGTCGTAGTGAATCTGGTTGGTCTCGACACAGAGCCACGCGTTGTCGAGCGGCGCGGGGCAGTCGGGGGGCGCGGGCGCCACATCGGCGAACCCGTCACCGGTCCAGCCGTAGAAGCGGATCTCGGGCATCGCGAACGTCCGGCCGGCGGCGGCGAACCGCTCGCGCCAGACATCGGCCAGGGCCGGCACCGCCGGCTTGACCGCGGCCAGGGTCGCGCGGACGTCGCCGTCGGTCACGTTCCTGGCGAGCATGCGCTGCAGTTCGAGGCACCGTGCCTTCTCCAGCAGCGAGGCGCGCAGGCAGGTCTTGGCGGCGTCCACTTCATGTTGGAAGTGGCGCTGCGGCACGAGCCAGCCGTCGCGTGCGAGCTTCGACCAGTCCACGCCGGGCCGCGGCGGACCGGGCGTCACCCGCCCCGCGGCGCGCGCCATCTCGGCGGCGATGCTCGACGGCGGCTGCCGGTCCACCGCCGGCGGCGTTGGATCGGGCGGCGGCGGATCGGTGCGGCCGCAGGCCGCCCCGGCCAGCAGCGCGACCAGCAGCCACGACTCGAAGAACGCCGACGACGCCAGGGGGGCGCACATGCCGCGCATTGTAGGTGCGATCGCGCCCAGGTCGGACGCGAGTAGGATTGCGCCGGAGGCCGGTCATGATGCGTCCCCCGCGGACCCCCTCGACGGCAGTGGCGATGGCGACGGTCGCGTTCGCGGCGGCGAGTGTGGCGGCGCAGCCGGCCCGCCCGGCGGGCGGCCCGACGCGGATTGCCATCGCCGCCGGCACTCTGACCGACGAGCAGTCGCGCGTCGGACTCATCGGCACCTGGGAGCCCGATGCCGACCTCGGCGCGCCGCCGGGTGCCAACCAGGCCACCTACTTCGCAGACGGGCTGTACGTCACGCCGCTCCGGAACATCGCGCTGATCGGTCTGTGGCAGGCCACGGCACGCACGTTGACGCTGACGCCCCTCGAGATTCGCCACCTCGAGACGATGGCGCCTGTGCCCGAGATGAAGGCGGTGTTCTCGCAGATCGCCTGGGACCGGCCCGGTACGTCGAGGTTGACGTGGCGCGATCCCGATCGCCACCAGGAGTCGGGATCGCAGTTCGGCCGGCGGCGGGTGGCCCCGGCCCGAGACCTCGGTCCGCTCCATCTCGCCGTGCTCACGACGATGCTCGCCGGCCATTGGGTGGACGATCGCGGCGTGATCATGTCGCTCCTGCCCGACGGCGTGTATCGCGAGTACCACCGCCAGGGGAGTGGCCCGGCGGAGATCGGGCACGGCGTCCACCGCTTCGACGCCGCCAGCGGCGCGCTCCACGTCACCATCGAGCTGGTCGAGGTGGAGCCGGGCGCGCGGCGCGGCGCGGTGGCGGTGGGTCGGCGCGCCGCCGCGGCCGTGCGCCTGCTCCCCGGCGAGGGGCTCGAGATCGCCGGCGCGCCGTGGCGCCGCGAACGGCCCTACGTTCGCGGCGGCTCGATCCGGTAGCCGAGGGCGATCACCGCGCGCAGCGTCTCCAGCGCCGTGGCCCGATCGAAGGCGCGTTCGCTCTCGGGCAGCTCCTCGTAGGGCACCAGGCCGGGGTGGCGGCGCGCGGCGTCGTCGCGCGCCGGGCCCCAGGTCCAGCCGAGGCGCAGGCGTTCGGCCGCCCAGACATCGTGCACGTGGCGGGCAAGGCGCTCGGTGAGCGCGACGAGGTCGTCGTCCAGCACGACGGCCGCGGTCTCGAGCGGCGTGGGTCGATAGGTCATGGCGGTGGCAGCGGGACGCCGGCGGGCGGACGTTGGCCGCGCCGCACGCCGAGGCCGACGCGGGCGAGGAACATCGGGATGCCGCGGACGGTGACGCGATCGACCTCGCGCACCTCCTCGGCCAGATCGGCCCAGTCCCTGAGGTGCGGGCTGCGCCCGCCGGCGACGTCCTTGACGGTGTCGTAGCGCCAGCCCTGGTCGAGCCGCTCCTGGACCCACCGGGCATGTTCGCGGCGCGCCAGCTGCTCGACTTCCTCGGCGGTGAACTCGAAGACCGGAGCATCCCACTCCGATTGCGGCAGCAGCCGGCAGCCGACTGACGCCACCTTGGCGGCGAGGTCGTCGGCCTGCCGCCGGTTCGACTCGCGCAGCCGCTCGGGCAGCGCCGACCACGGCTGCATCGACGGGTTGGAGACGACGGTGTGCCCGGCGGCCGCCTGGGCGCGGACGTACTCGCCGTGGATGGCCTGAGCCAGCAGTTCGTGGGTGCCGCCGAACACCGCGTCCACCGAACAGCCGCGTTCGAGCATGCCGACGATGGTCAGCCGCCGGCCGGCGGCGACGTCGTCGCGGACGAGCAGATCCGCACCCTGTTCGCGCGCCGCCGCGACGACGATGGCGACGGCGTCGTCGGCTGCGGGGTGCGCCAGGCCCAGGGCCCAGGCGAGCAGGGCGGCGTCGTCCTGGCCCGCCAGGCAGACCGCCGACGGCGCCGGCGGCTGCTGGATCAACGCGCGGAGCCGCTCGATGCGGCCCGGGGCCGCGGCGTCGAACTCCCGGGCGACCACGTCGCAGACCTCGTCGACGCCGGGATGGGCGGCGCGCACGGCCGCCACCCGCGCGGCCGCGTCGGTGTCGGCGACGGTGAGCCGCAGCCGCGCCGCGGCCTTCATGAACCGCCACGCCAGGGCGGCGTGCACCACGACGCGCTCGGCCACCACGCCGCCGCCGGCCACCACTAGGTGCGGCGTGGCGGTCTCGGGCCCCGGCAGCGCCGCGGCGACGACGGCACGGGCCGCGAGGTCGACGGTGCTGAAGAACTGCAGGCGGGTCGTGCCGTCGGCGGTCGAGCCGATCTCGCGCAGTCGCAGCCGTTCCCACAACGCCGGGGTGGCGACGTGCGCGTGGCACGTCAGCACGTGGCGGCCGGCGGTCTCGGCGGCGGCCTGTGCGCACACCTCGGCGTTGAGCGCGTCGTCGCCGCACACCGCCACGAGATGGCGGGCGCCGGCCACGCCGGCGCGCCGCAGCGTCGCCGGGTCGGCGGCGTCGCCCACGATCACCGCGCCGAGGTCGTGCGCGCTGCGCGGGCCGGGCCGATGCTCGCGCACGTCGACCATCACGATCGGCCAGCCGGCGTCGCGCAGATGGCGGGCGATGGCCAACCCGCGGGCGCCCAGTCCGCAGACGATGACGTGCCCGCGGCGATAGCGGGCGCGCACCGCCGCCAGGCGATCGGCGAACAGGGCCGCGAAGGCGCAGAACGCGGCCGCGCCGAACGCCAGCGGCGCCAGGATGCGGGCGACGTGCAGCGTCCAGTGCACGCCGCCCGTCAGCAGCGACCCCGATTGCCAGATGAAGAGCTGCAGCGACAGGTAGACGAGGTCGGATGCGTCGAGCGGCGGGGTGCAGAAGTCCTCGGCCGCCCGTGCCCGGCAGGACCAGTGGAAACCGACGACGCCGCCGCTGAACGCCACGGCGGCGAGGGCCAGCACCGCCGGCCAGCGGAACAGCTTGAGGTCGGTGACGATCTGCGTCCGGACGCTCGACCGGGGCCGGGAGGCCATGCGCGACAGACTACGCCAGATGCGTCGCGGCCCGCACCAGACGCGTACAATCGACCCGCCTCGCCGGTCCGGCCATGGCCCACGACGTCTTCATCAGCCACTCGTCGAAGGACAAGCCCACCGCCGACGCGGCGTGCGCCCGCCTGGAAGCCCGCGGCCTGCGCTGCTGGATCGCCCCGCGCGACGTCCCGCCGGGCGCCCACTACGGCGCGGCGATCATCGACGCCATCCGCGGCAGCCGGGTCATGGTGCTGGTGCTGTCGGCCCACGCCAACGCCTCGCACCACATCCCCAATGAGATCGAACGCGCGGTGAGCCACGGCGTCACGGTGCTGCCGTTCCGGATCGAGGACGTGCAGCCGGCCAAGGCGCTCGATTTCTTCATCGGATCGGTGCACTGGCTCGACGCGATGACGCCGCCGCTCGACCGGCACCTCGACCAGCTGGCCGATTCGGTCAGCCGTCTGCTGGCGGTCGAGGCGGAGGCGGCGGCGCGGCCAGTGCCAGTGCCGCCGCCCCCGCCGCCGCGTCCCGATGTCGTCAAGGTGGCGGCGATCGCGGTGGCCGCGGTGGCGCTGGCGGCGCTCGCCTGGCTCGTGGTCGGGCGACGCGGCGGCGACGACGTCGCGCACTCGTCCGCCACCGGCGTACCAGCTCCTGACATCGGTGCGCCAGACACGCCGGGCGCGGACCCGCCGGTCGGCGAGGCCGCCGCGCTCGTCGGGTGCTGGCGCTATGCCAACAACGCGACCGTCGAGGTCCGGCCCGACGGCACGACCCGCACCGGACCGTTCGACGGCACGTGGCGGGGCAGCGGCCGGCGCTTCACGCTCGTCTGGCCCGAGCCCGTGGACACGCTGACCCTTTCGGCGGATGGCCGCCGGCTGAACGGCGCCAACCAGTACGGCATCGCCGTGAACGCCACGCGGGTGAGCGGCGGGCCGGCGCTGGCCGGATCGTGGCTCTGGGGCGGGGTGCTGCCGGTAGACCTGTCGGCCGGCGGCACGGCAACGCTCGGCGGCCTGCGCGGCCGCTGGACGCTCGCCGATCGCGGCCGCCGCATCTACCGCGTGACCTGGCCCAGGATCGAGGAGCAGGTGACGCTGTCGGAGGACTTCAGCCGGTTGAGCGGCGCCAACCAGTACGGCGCCGCGGTGTCGGGCACGCGGCTGCCGGGCTGCTGAGCCGTCGGCTGCGGCGTGCGTAGTAGCATGCCGGACAGGAGTCTCCGCATGCCGCGCACCCCTCGCCTGCTGTCCGTCGTCCTGTCGTCTCTGTGTGCCGCGGCCACGGCGTGGGCCCAGGCCCCGGATCCGGCGCTGGTCGCCCGCGCGCGCGCCATCCACGAGCGGGTGATCACGCTCGACACCCACGACGACATCGACCCGCGCAACTTCACCAAGCAGCGCAACTACACGCAGCGGCTCGACACCCAGGTCAACCTGCCGAAGATGGAAGAGGGCGGCCTCGACGTGGCGTTCTTCATCGTCTACGTCGGCCAGGGGCCGATGACGCCGGAGGGCTACGACAAGGCCTACGCCCAGGCGGTGGAGAAGTTCGACGCCGTGCACCGGTTCACGAAGGAGATCGCGCCCGATCGCATCGGCCTCGCCCTGACCGCCGACGACGTGCGGCGGATCGCCGCCAGCGGCCGCAAGGTGGCGGTGATCGGCATCGAGAACGCCTATCCGGTGGGCACCGACCTGAAGCGCATCAAGGAATTCCACGACCGCGGCGGCCGCTACATGTCGCTGGCCCACAACGGCCACAGCCAGTTCGCCGACTCGAACACCGGCGAACGCGACGGCAAGTGGCTGCACCACGGGCTCAGCGAGCTGGGCCGGCAGGCGATCGCCGAGATGAACCGGGTCGGCCTGATGATCGACGTCTCGCATCCCTCCAAGCAGGCCAACCTGCAGGCGATCGCGCTGTCGAAGGCGCCGGTGATCGCCTCGCACTCGGCGGCGCGCGCCCTCGCCGACCACAGCCGCAACCTCGACGACGAGCAGCTGCAGGCGATCCGCAGGAACGGCGGGGTGGTGCAGACGGTGGCCTTCGACAGCTACGTGAAGATCAAGCCGCCCGACTCGCCGGAGCGCGCCGCCGCGCTGGCCAAGGTGCGCGCCGGTCTGCCGCCCGGCGGATTCGGCGCCATGACCGACGCCCAGCGCGCCGAGTTCCGCGCCCGCACGGCCGCCGTCGACACGCAGTTCCCGCCGCCGCCGATGGCCACCGTGGCCGATTTCGTCAACCACGTCGACTACCTGGTGAAGACCATCGGCATCGATCACGTCGGCATCTCGTCGGATTTCGACGGCGGCGGCGGCGTGGCCGGCTGGAACGGCGCCGAGGAGACCTTCAACGTCACGCTCGAACTGGTGAAGCGCGGCTACACCGAAGAGCAGATCGGCAAGCTGTGGAGCGGCAACCTGCTGCGGGTGATGGCCGAGGTCGACCGCGTCGCCAGGGACATCCAGGCCGGCAGGCGCTGATCGCCGGCGTCCGCACGGCAGGACCTCACGATGCCTTCATCGACCAACCCGCCCGGCACGCCCGCCACGGCGCCCGAGCCGCGCCCGGCCGCCGACGCTCCGGAGCAGCCGCCGGCGCGGCCGTGGCGTACCGAAGGGCTGCCCTCGACGCCGCCGCCGGCGAAGGGCCCGCGCTGGACGACGCTGCTGCTCGCGGCGCTGGGCTACGCCGTCGTGTTCGCCGTGCTCACGGTGCAGGACCGGCTGCAGGCGCCCGAGGCGGTGTCCTACACCGAGTTCAAGCAGCAGGTGGCGGCCAAGAACGTCGGCGAGGTGTTCGCGCGCGGGGATTCGATCCAGGGCGAGCTCAGAAAGCCCGCCCCGGTGCCTGGCGAGACCGGCACCACCTACACGCGCTTCACCACCGAGCGGCCGACCTTCGCCAGCGACGACCTGCTGGGCGAGCTATCGGGCGGCGGCGCGGCGGTGCGGGCCACGCCGCTCACCCAGGAACGCGGCCTGCTCACCAACCTGCTGATCTCGATGGCGCCGTTCCTGCTGCTGATCGGGTTCTACGTGTGGATGTTCCGGCGCCAGCAGAGCCTGATGGGCGGCGGCCTGCTGGGCGGCGGCACCACCCGCAAGCCGGTCGACAGGGAAGCCATCCGGGTGACCTTCGACGACGTCGCCGGCATCGACGAGGTGGAGGGCGAGATCAACGAGATCGTCGACTTCCTCAAGGACCCGGGCAAGTACCGCAAGCTCGGCGCGCGGGCCCCCAAGGGCGTGCTGCTGGCCGGCGCGCCCGGCACCGGCAAGACGCTGCTCGCCCGGGCCACCGCCGGCGAGGCCAACGTGCCGTTCTTCAGCGCCAGCGCCTCGGAGTTCATCGAGATGATCGTCGGCGTCGGCGCCAGCCGGGTCCGCGAACTCTTCGCCGAGGCCCGCAAGGTGGCGCCGGCGATCATCTTCATCGACGAGATCGACACCATCGGCCGGGCCCGCGGCGGCGCCCGGGCGATCGGCGGCCACGACGAGCGCGAGCAGACCCTCAACCAGATCCTCACCGAGATGGACGGCTTCTCGGGCCACGAGGGCGTGGTCGTGCTGGCGGCGACCAACCGCGCCGACGTGCTCGACCCGGCGCTGCTCAGGCCGGGCCGGTTCGATCGCCAGATCATCGTCCACGCCCCCGACTTGAAGGGCCGGCTGGCCATCCTCGGCGTCCACACCCGCAAGGTGCCGCTCGGGCCCGACGTCGATCTGGCCGCCCTGGCGGCGGCGACTCCGGGCATGACCGGCGCCGACCTCGCCAATCTCGTCAACGAAGCGGCGCTGCTGGCGGCGCGGCGGGCCCAGGAGGTCGTGAAGCAGCGCGACCTCACCGACGCGCTCGAGAAAGTGCAGCTCGGCACCGCCCGCAGCGTCCTCATCTCGGACGCCGAGCGGCGGCGCACGGCGTATCACGAGGCCGGCCACGCCCTGCTCGGCATGCTGCAGCCGGGCGCCGACCCGGTGCGCAAGGTGTCGATCGTGCCGCGCGGCCGGGCCCTGGGCGTCACCCTGTCCACGCCCGACACCGACCGCTACGGCTACGACGCGGCGTATCTGCGCGGCCGCATCGTCGGCGCGCTGGGCGGCATGGCGGCGGAGCAGGAGGTGTTCGGCGTGATCACCAGCGGCGCCGAGAGCGACCTCGAGATGGTGACCCGCATCGCCCGCTCGATGGTCGGCCGCTGGGGCATGTCCGATCGCATCGGGCCGCTGTCGGTGCTGCCGTCGGAAGGCGATCCGCGCATGGCCGGCGTCTCGGAGTCGCTGCTCAACGCCGTCGACGACGAGGTGCGGCGCATCACCGACGAGTGCTACGCCGAGGCGCGGCGGCTGCTGCGCGAGCACCGCACCCGCCTCGACGCCATCGTCACGGAGCTGCTGGCGAAGGAGAGCCTCGACGAACCCGAGATCTACGCCGCCGCCGGGCTGCCGCGCAGCGTGCCGGCGACGGCGTGATCGCCGGCTACCAGTCGAACTTCATGCCGAACCTGGCGATGGTCGGCGGAACGATCGAGGTCGGCCGCTCGAAGCCGGCACCGGAGTTCCAGGTGATGTTCTGCTGCGCTTCCGAATTGGTCAGGTTGTAGACGTCGAAGAACAGGCCGAACCGCCGGCTGGACCCGAAGTCGAAGAACTTCTCGGTGCGGAGGTCCAGGATCAGGATGTCGTCCTGCTTGCGGGTGCCGATCGGCTCGCGCAGGATGCGCTGGGTGCCGTAGTTGATGCCTCCCGTGCCGCCGATGCCGTACGCGGCCGACGCCAGGATGGTGCGCCCGTACGGCTGGCCCGACTGGAAGCGGAGTGCCGGCGTGATGCGGATCCCCCACGGCGCGTCGTAGCTGCCGTTCACCTTGGCGGTCCACATGCTGAAGACGAAGCGGCCATCGTCGGTGTTGATGAGGTCGGCGGGCCGCGACGGGGTCGTCACCGCGCGCAGGTTCTGCCCGAAGTAGGCGGTGGAGTGATCCTTGTTCCACCGCTTCGAGAACGCGGCGGCGAGCGACCACCGTCCGGTCTGGCGCTTGTTGGCGCTGATCTCGAGTGTCTGGTACTCACCGGCACCCTCGAGGTTGGTCAGCCGATTGACCACGGGGAGCGCCAGATTGGCGGGATTGAGGTTGAAGGTCTGGAAGTTCGCTTCGTCGTCGCCGTTGCCGAACACGCCGTCTGGCCCGGGGTCGCGCAGTGTGACCGGGACGTTGTAGGCCTCGATCGGCCGGTTCTGGTTGATCTGGACGCGGAAGTCGTCGATCTTGCGATAGACGTAGCCGGCCTGCAGACCGAGGCCGGGGACGAGCTCGTGCTCGATCCACGCCGACACCTCGTCCGTGTAGGTGTTCTTCAGGTCCGGATCGAGCACGGCGCTGCCGACACCCCCCAATGAGACATTGAGGCGGCCCTCCTCGCCGGCGTCGTAGACGCCGTTGCGGTTCGGATCGGTCCAGACGTAGCGTCGGTAGTAGTCCTGGCTGTTGGGGTTGACGTTGTTGGCGATCGACGTGCCGGGATTCCAGAAGTACTTCGCGTAGTTGGCCTTGACGACGGTGCGGCCCTGGCCGGTGACGTCGAAGATCAGGCCGACGCGCGGCACGGGGTGGTTGAAGGTGTTCACGTTGCCGACCTCGGCGTATGGGGTCGGCGTGGCCGGGGCGAAGCGCCCGCCGCTCGGCCCTTCCTGTTCGGGCAGGAAGCTGCGGTAGCGGTCGAAGCGCAGGCCGACGTTGAGCGTCAGCCGCGAGCTCATCCGCCAGGTGTCCTGCAGGTAGAAGCCGGTGGTGCGCAGGCCCTGCTCGGACTTCGACGGCGTCTGGAAGAGGATGACCTCGGCCGGATTGCCGTTGTTCATCACGTGCAGCACGTCGCCAGGCACCACGCCGTCGACGCCCTCACCGCGGATATAGGTGAAGGTCTCGCGGAACCACTCACCGCCGACCTTGAAGTTGTGGCTGCCGAGCATGCCGTCCTTGTAGTAGGTCACCGAGCCGGCGATCTGGTTGCGTGAGGGAATGTTGAACCAGCCGTCGCGGTTGCCGCCGCTGACGATCTGGTTGCCGATGTCCTGATAGGCCGGCGCGTCGCTGTAGCGGAAGTTCGGCCACTCGTATTTGAACTGGCCGGCACGGATCTCCAGGAAAGAACTGCTGCTGATCACCGACTCGTAGCCGGCCTTGTAGGTATGCCCCCAGTACTTCTGTTCCCAGGTGGAGTCCTCGGAGCTGTGGCGCGCCGTCGTGGCGCCGACCAGGAACGTGTCCATGCGGTTCGGCTGGTGCTTCAGGCCGGCCATGGCATAGGCGGTGAGCTTGTTGTTCTGCGTCAGCGCGTAAGTCAGCTTGCCGGTGACGTTGCGCAGACCCGTCTCGAACGCCTTCACCGGGAAGTTCGGCACCTGGGTCTTGATCCGCTGGTCGCGGAACGAGCCGTACCACCACAGGCGTTCCTGCAACCCCGGCACGTAGCCGCCGACGTCGCCGTTCACGTCGTGGTACGACTCCATGCGGTTCAGGTCCGACGGCGTCAGGTTGCCGCAGCGCCCGCCCGGGCAGAGGAACGTCCAGTCGTCGGGGATGTTCTCGCGCTGGACCGACTTGCTCTGGTAGTCGCCGTAGATCTTGCCGTGGAACTCGTTGCCGCCCGATTTCGACACGAAGTTCGACCAGACGCCCGGCCACGGCATCTCGGCGGTGTGGCCCTTGGTCTGCACCGCCACCTCGTCGATCGAGCCGTAGTCGTAGTAGAAGCCGGCGGCGTTGGTGCCCTCGGTGTTGACGATGCCCTCGACCATCGGCCGGTGCTGGTCTTCCTTGGTGTCGTACACCGCATAACCGGTCTGCGTGCCGGCGGCGCTGCCGCCGACGTCGATGCGGGTGACCACCACGGCCGGCGCCGCCATCAGGACGGTCCAGAAGTCGCGCGCATTGGGCAGGGCGGCCAGTCGCTCCTCGCCGAAGTTGGAAGCGGTGGTGGTGGTGGAGACGTCGACCACCGGCGACTCGCCGCTGACCGTCACCGTTTCCTGGAGGCTCGCCACGTTCAGTTCGGTGTTCACCGTGGCGGTGAAGCCGAGCCCGACGTTGACGCCCTCGCGGTTGACCGTGCCGAACCCGGCCAGCTCGTACACCAGCCTGTAGGTGCCGGGTGGAATGCCCGGGAACCGGTAGTCACCGGAGGCATTGGTGACGTCGGTGCGCACGCCCTGCATGCTGGGGCTCGATGCGGTCACCGTGACGCCGGGCAGTACGCCGCCGGTGTTGTCGGTCACCTTGCCGTTGATCGCCCCTGTGGTGCTCGACACCTGTGCGGAGACAGACGCGGGCACGAACGAGTACGAAAACAGGAACACGACGAGGCCGAGCACGCTCTGGCGAACCATGCACCCTCCTCCGGCCCGGGGGTCGCTCGGGCAAGGATGTCGCCGCCGGCGGCGCGCCGTTGACGGCGAAGACGCAACGCCACCCGCTTGGCGCATGCGGGCGTTGTTCTACCGTGACGGTGTCGCGGCGACAATACGGTCGACTCGGTGGCTGAACTACCGGCGTTCCGGTTTCTCCGAGGCACCGCCGTCGCGAGGTCGCCGCCGGCCGGCCCGACCGTTCGCCTCAGCGGCCGGCAGTGCCGAGCCGCCAGGATCGACCGCACGTGGTGCGCCCGGTGTCCGGCAGTGCGCAGCCGGGATGCGCGGGGCGATGCACGCCGGCCGCACCGGATTGCCGCAGCACGATCGCCGGCGTACAAGCAGCGACGGGGTGCGGTGCTCGACTGCGCGCCAACCTCATTTGCGGGAGGGCGCACAACCATGCCGCGCCCTCCCGCTTTTTTCGCCGGGCCCGCCCTGTGGTGATCGACGCCGCGCCGGTTGGCGATGTCGCGCGCGCCGGCCGCTGGCTGCCCGGCAGGGACAGCATGTAGAAACCGCACCGGGATGGCGTCAATCGCCGTCGGCGGCTGGCTGTATTCAACGCCTTCGGCTCCGCTTCGGCCGCTTCGTCACGCGGCATCAGGGACCGACGGCGGTATGATGCGCCGATTGCCATGACCCTGCCTCCGGCCGTCCCGCGGTCGATCCGCGCCACCCTGGCCTGCGGTCTGCTGGTGACGCTGGCGCTGTGGCTCTACACCGGCTATACCATCGGTCGCCGGATCGACGAGGTCGAGCGCCAGGCGGCGCAGGTCGCCGAGCGCTACCTGAGAGCGCAGGAACTGCTCGCGACCGTACGGATCCAGGTGCTGGTGGCGTCGGTGCGGGTGCGTGACGCCCTGCTGAATCCCGCCCCGGGCGTCCAGGCCGGCTACCGCCGGCAGGTCGCCGACAACTACGCGACGCTCGACGCGGCCCTGAGCGACTACGTGCCGGTGCTCGGCTCCGATCCCGAGCACGTCGCCATCACGCGGCTGCGCCGCGAAGTCGAGGACTTCCGCGATACTGTCGCCGGCGTTCTCGCCGGCGGTGGCGGTCAGTCGATGACGGCGATTCGCGACCTGCTGAACAGCCATGTCGTTCCCCGCCGCGAAGCGGCATTCCGCATCTCCGAGGAAGTGCAGGCGCTGAATCGCGCGGCCTACATGCAGCAGCAGGCCGAGCTGGCGACCATCCACCGGGCGGCCGAACGCACCAGTCAACGTCGCCTGGCCATCGCGTCGACGGTGAGTGCGGCGCTGCTGCTGCTCGTCGGTGCGTACGCGGGACGCCTCGAGCAGCGGCTGCGCGCCCAGCGCGACCGCGACGCCAGGCTGTCGCGCGAGTTGCAGGACGCGCACTCGCACATGGTGCAGGCGCAGGAGCACGAACGCCGGGTCATCGCCCGCGAACTCCACGACGAAGTCGGGCAGGTGCTGACGGCCGTCAAGTTCGAGCTCGCACTGGCCCAGCGCGCCATCGTCGCCCGCGGGCTCTCGCCGACGCCGCTCGTCGAGGCCCAGACCATCACCGCGACGGCGATCAGCACGGTGCGCGATCTGACCCTGCTGCTGCACCCCGTGGCCCTCGACGATCTCGGCCTCGTGCCCGCGGTGGAGGCCCTGCTGCGCGGGCTCGCCCGGCGCCACGACGTCGCCGTCGAGTTCACTCACGACGGCGTGCCGGATCGGTTCGATCCCGCGGCCGAGAAGGCCGCCTACCGCATCGTCCAGGAGGCGCTGACCAACGTCGCCCGCCACGCGCAGGCCCGCACCTGCCGCGTGAGCCTTCGGCTCCGGAACGGACGGCTGTTCGTCGAGGTCGCCGACGACGGCGTCGGCTTCGACCTCGAGAGCCAGGCCGCGCCACCTGCCCGGCTGGGCCTGCTCGGCGTTCGCGAACGGGCGGTGCAGCACGGCGGCGATCTGTCGATCACCTCACGACCGGGCGAGGGCACGCGGCTCAATGCCGAACTGCCAGTCGTCGGTGCTGCGATCCCGCACTGAGATGGCTGGATTGCGTCTGCTCATCGGCGACGACCACACCCTGGTCCGGCAGGGCCTGCGGAGGATCCTCGAGGACGACGGCCGCTGGAGCATCGTCGCCGAGGTGGGCGACGGGCGGGAGGCGGTGGCTCAGGCGCTGGCGCTGCGGCCGGACGTAGCGGTTCTCGACGTCGGCATGCCGCTGCTGAACGGCATCGACGCTGCCCAGCAGATCAGCCGCAAGGTGCCGGAAACCCGGGTGCTGATGCTGAGCATGCATTCCGACGAGGCCTACGTCACCAGGGCGCTCCAGGCCGGCGCCACCGGCTACATGCTCAAGGACTCGGCCGACCAGGATCTCCTCAAGGCGATCGAGACGGTGGCCGCTGGACAGTCGTTCTTCAGCCCGGCGGTCGCCCGGCGGATCCTCGACGACTATGTCCGCCAGATCGCCGGCTCATCGACCCCCGATCGATACGCGTCGTTGTCGGATCGAGAACGGGAGATCTTCCAGCTGGTCGCCGAGGGCCGCACGAATCGGGAGGTGGCCGAACTGCTGGCGATCAGTCCGGCCACGGTCGAGACCCACCGTGCCCGCATCCTGCAGAAGCTCGGCATTCACAACACCGCCGAACTGGTCTTGTTCGCGGTGCGCCGCGGCATCGTCGCGTGAGGCCGGCCTGGCCTCAGCGGCTGCTGGCCGCCGCCACTCTGAGGTCCACCGACGCCACGGTCTTGTCCCACGCGACCGTGAGCGTGGCCGCGCTGTCGGTGACGTTGACGAAACCGATGGTCAGCTGCTCGACCGCGTCGGCCACCGTCCTGACGGTCATCGGCGCGCGCAGCACGTCGGCCTTGGGGTCGTAGTTGTAGGCGCCGTAGAGCAGCACCTTGTCGTTGGGGTCGTACTTCGGCTGGCGCGGCTGGGTGTTGAGCACCAGCGTCCAGCCGGTGGCCGTGAGGTCGGCGAACACGTTGTAGACACCCGGCTGGATCGTGGCGGTGCCGATCTGCAGCGGCACCTGGGTGGTCAGCGTCGTGGTGTCGTTGGCGCCGACGCGCCAGATCGCCGCATCCGGGTTGACGCGCTTGCCGTAGTCGGCGCCGCTGCCGAAGATGCCGGTGCGGCCGCGCAGCAGCGGCCGCCCGTACTGGACGACGACCCACTTGCCGTCGCGGTAGCGTTCGCCGTTGGCGGTCTTCTCCCAGCGGCCGCCGAGCTGCACCGCGGCGGATCCGGCGGGCGAGGGCGGCAGCTTCACCTCGGGGACGGTCTGGGCGACGACGGAGATGGCGAGGGCAACGACGAACGCGGCGGCGAGAGGGGTACGGCGCATGGCAAATCTCCTTGGAGTGACGGCACGCGGTCAGGCCGACGGGACAGCCAGGACCAACGCGTCCTTGCTCTTCAGCACCGCCCGGGCGGTCTGGCCCGGCTCGCCGCGCCTCCAGTCCCGAACGCCCATCACGACCAGCCCGGCGTGCTCGGCCAGCGCCGCCTGATCGATGGTGTCCGGCACGGCGCCGCGGCGAACGAGCACCTTGGCCGGAGTCGGCGTCAGGCCCTGCGTGCGGGCACGAAGAGCGGTTTCGGCGGCCTCGTCGGTGATGCCGTCGGGAGCCACGGTCATCACCGCCAGCGGCGCGCCGGAGATGGCCGCCAGCTGGCTGGCCAGGACGAGCTGGCGTTCGTTCTGCTCCTCGAGGTCCACGGCGGCCATGACTGCACCGGGGTGGAACGTGGCGCCCTGCGCGTCCACGGTCACGATCTCGAGCTGGCCCGGCGGCACGAGCATGATCGGGCACACCGCCTCGCGCAGCAGCGAGGCACTGGTCGAGCCGAGCAGCCAGCGCGACAGATCGGACTTGCCGTGCGTGCCGACCACCACGACGTCCACGCCGCCACGGACTTCCTCGAGAATGGCGTCCACCGGCTGGCCGACCGCCAGGTGCACGACGCGCAGCTGCATGTCGTTCAGGAACGTGGCGTCGAGGGGGACGACCGACCGCATCATCGACCGCACCTCGGCGTCGGCGCGGCGGGTGTCGCCCTTGGTGATCGTCATCACGGTGAGACGGGCGCCGCAGCGGCGGGCCAGGCCGGCGGCGTGCTTGAACACCCGGCTGGCGAGGGAGGAGGCATCGACGGCGCAGAGCACGGACGAGAAGACAGACATGTCCGCCATTCTACGTGCGGCGCACCGCCAACGCGATTCCTGCGATTCGGCCGAACGTCCGTCCGGCTCAGCCGACGATGGCGACGGCCGTCAGCAGCGGTTCGGCCAGCGTGCGGTCGCCCTCGACGACCAGGGCGGCCTCGCGTTCGGAGCGGCCCAGGCCTTTGGTGAACAGGCGCCAGGCGAGCGCCTGGGGGATCACCACGCGCGCGGCCGGCCCGGTGAGGTCGTCGCCGGTCAGCTGCCACCGCTGGCCGGCGCGTACCAGGCGCCACGTGCCGCCGGCGTCGCCCTCGACCCGGCACTCGACGTGCGTCCCTTCGGCCGCCTCGACGTGCCGGCAGGCGTGCGGCAGGACGCGCATGAAGCAGTCGAGCACCGGGTGGTAGAGCGCCGGGATCATGAGACCGGGCCGATCGACGGCGAGACGGATCTGCTGCTGGTGATGCCAGCGCTCGGTCAGCTCGCGGGCGATGTCGAACCAGACCGGGGAGGTGGTCTCGCCGGCCCAGCTCACCGCGAACGCCGCCGGTGCCTGAGGATCGAGCGCGCGGAGATGGGCGTGCAGGTCGGCGACGGCGACGCGCATCAGGGCGGTGAGTACCCGCGGGCTGAGCCGTCCGTAGACCGCCACGCCCTCCGCGTTCACGCGATCGACGAACGCCCGCACATCCGCCGGTGCGCCCGAGGCCGGGCCGTCGGCGGCGACGCCGTCGCGGACGATCGACAGCCGGCGCAGGGCGGTATCGAGCAGATGGCCGGCGACGTGGCGCAGGCGCCAGCGGGGCACGATGGTCGGCCGATCCCAGTCGGCGCTCGACAATCCGTCGAGCAGCGTCAGCAGCCGGGCGTCGGTCTCGACCAGCGCCTCGAGGGCGTGGATGGGCGGCAGCGGGGCGGGGAGCCGCGGCATGGCGCTATGGTAGCCGCGCCGGCGGCCGCGCTCAGCCGTGGAGGTGCCGGCGCTTCAGCGCTGCACCGGCGACCAGGTGACCCCGTCGGGGCTGGTCTGCACCTCGACCCGCCCGAGCGTCTCGCCGCTGACCAGGTCGAGCACCAGCATCGAGTTGTCGTTGCGCACGGTGACGAAGGCGTGGCGGTTGTCGGGATGCGGGAAGACGCCGGCCGTGGATGGCTTCTCGACCTTGGTCATCCCCAGCGGAATCGACTTGGCGATCGTCTGCGTGGCGACGTCGCCGACGACCAGCGACGAGGCATTGGCGTGCGGGATGAGCGCCCGGGTGCCGTCGGGCGTGAACTGCACGCGGTAGGGGAAGCCCGGCGAGCTGATCCGCTTGACCACCTCGAGCGTGCGGGTGTCGATGATCGAGATCGAGTCCTCGGCCCGGTTGCCGGCCCAGACCCAGCGGCCGTCGGGCGTCACGCCGACGCCCTCGCACTCCTTGCCGGTCTTCACGTCCTTGAGCTTCTGGCCGGTCTGGAAGTCGAAGGCGCTGACGCTGCCGTCGCGCATGTTCGACGAGTAGATGCGCGTGCGATCGGCGGAGAGCGCCAGCATGTGCGACACCCCGGCCTCGGTGCGGAACACCTTCTCGATCGCCCCCGACGTGACGTTGACGACCAGCAGCGCCTGGTTGGCCTCCGAGGTGACGACGACGCGCGAGCCGTCGACCCAGCGCACGTCGTGCGGCGCCCGGTACTCGCCGAGGTCGATGGTCTTCACGGTGTCGCCGCTGGGCAGCGCCAGCACGCTCAGCGTCTTCTGCTGACCGACGCCGGGCTTGTTGTAGTTGGTCACCACGACCGTACGGCCGTCGGGCGAGACCGCGGCTTCGTGCGGACCGCCGACCACGGCGACGTGCCGGTAGGCCGTCATCGTCTTCAGGTCGATGAGCGTCACCGAGTCGGATTGCTGGTTCACGGCGACCACGGTGCCGGTGAGCGCCGCGCGGCGGGCCGGTGCCTGGGCCATCGTCACGGTCGGGGCGACGGCGGCGGCGACGAGAAGGAGGGCGGCAGGCGTGCGGGTCATGGCGACAACGTAGCCAGCCATCCCGGCGGTGGCAAGCCGTTTGTGACGGCGCCGGGACGGACGGCCGGGCCGGGAACGCCGGCCGGGCCGCCGGCGTCTCACGGTGCAGTATGATGGTCGTCTAGACGACTATCCTTCCGAGGGATTTGGCCATGGCAGACACGAAGGTGATCGCGGTGGTGGGCGCGACCGGCGCCCAGGGCAGCGGGCTGGTGCGGGCGATTCTGGCCGACCCGCAGGGTGGCTTCGCGGTGCGGGCGGTGACCCGCGACCCGAACACACCGGCGGCCAAGGCGCTGGCGGCGGCGGGCGCCGAGGTGGTGGCGGCCGACGTGGACGACGTCGAGAGCCTGAAGCGCGCCTTCGCCGGCTGCTACGGCGCCTACTGCGTGACCTTCTTCTGGGCGCACTTCTCGCCCGAGAAGGAGCTGGCGCAGGCCAGGGGCATGGCCGCGGCGGCCAAGGCCGCCGGCCTGAAGCACGTGATCTGGTCCACCCTCGAAGACACCCGCACGCTCGTCCCGCTCAGCGACGACCGCATGCCGACCCTGCAGGGCAAGTACAAGGTGCCGCACTTCGACGCCAAGGGCGAGGCCGACCAGTACTTCCGCGATGCCGGCGTGCCGACGACGTTCCTGGTCGCGTCGTTCTACTGGGACAACTTCATCCACTTCGGCTCGGGCCCGAAGAAGGGCCCCGACGGCGACTACCTGCTGACCCTGCCGATGGGCGCACAGAAGATGGCCGGCATCGCCGCCGCGGACATCGGCAAGTGCGCCTACGGGATCTTCAAGGCTGGCGGGACCTACATCGGCCAGACCGTGGGCGTGGCCGGTGAGCACCTGACCGGCGACGAGATGGCGGCGGCGATGACCCGGGCGATCGGCAAGCCGGTGCGCTACAACCCGGTGTCGGCGGCGACCTTCCGCAGCTTCGGGTTTCCCGGCGCCGACGACCTCGGCAACATGTTCCAGATCTACGAGGAGTTCGCCGCGCCCCTGAACGCCACGCGCGACGTCGCGCGCACGAAGTCCCTCAACCCGGCGCTGCAGGACTTCAACACCTGGCTGGCCGGCAACGCCAGCCGCATCCCGCTCGACTAGCTGTCAGTGCTAAATACGTTGTTCATCCGGAGCGGTCTGCCAAGAATGGTGTTTCCACACAGCCGTTCCCTGCAGAGGAGAGCCCCGGATGAAGCTTCATCGTAATGCCCGGAGCACCCCGACCAGCCGCGCGATCATGGTGCAGCGCGTCCTGCACGAGGTGTGGAGCTACGCCGACGCGGCCGACGGGTTTGCCGTGAGTGTTCGGATAGTGAGGCCGCCTACGGGCGGACGGCGCACTTGACTCGAACCAGACAGGGTGCGACTCTGAACTCATGACGCACGCGGCGAAGAAATTCCTCGACGAGTTCGAGGCGCTGCCCGACGACATCCGGTCTGAGGTTGTCGCGGAGTTGGTACGTCGCGTCGCCCTCGCTCCGCACGACCTGCCCACTGACACCGACTTGGTTGCCGCGGCCGATCACCTGTTCCTGGAACTGGATCGACGCGAGCAACCACAATGACGGCAGCCCGAGGCGAACTCTGGCTGGTCGATCTCGGCCTGGCCGCCAAAGTGCGGCCGGCCGTGGTCGTCAGTGTGCCGGCCGACGATGCCGATCGCGCACTCGTCACGATCGTGCCGCACACCACCAGCCTCCGTGCCTCGCGGTTTGAGGTCGTGGTCTCGGTGCCCGTGCTCCGGGCTGGTGCCTTCGACGCTCAGAACTTGATCACGATTCCGCACGCGAAGCTGATTCGGCGGCTGGGCCGTTTGAGCCAGCCTCAGCTCAAGGCCGTTGAGGCAGGTGTCCTGAAGTGGCTTGGGCTCGACCTACCTCGATCCGAGGCCTAATATCCAAAATGCAGCCGACGCGCCGCCTGTCGCTCGCCGGCGCGCGGCTGATTTGGCGTCGTGAGGCGGCACTCGGACCACCCGTTACTCCTCGGTCGGTGCCAGAGAATCCAGAGAGGACTAGCATGTTGACGGCCGAAGAATCGAGCTGGCCCGCGGAACTGGACGCGCTGATCGCCGCACCGCGACAACACCGGCTTCTCCTCGAGAATTCATCGGTCCGCGTGCTGGACACACAGATCGCACCAGGAGAACAGACCCCTGTCCACACCCACCGGTGGCCTGCCGTTCACTACGTCATCAGCTGGAGCGACTTCATCCGGCGGTCGGCTGACGGTTCTGTTCTTCTCGACAGCCGGGCGAACGGTGGCAGACCGACTGCCGGTTCGGCGCTGTGGGGTCCTCCGCTCCAAGCGCACTCGCTCGAGAACATCGGACGAGACATGCTCCATATCGTTAGCGTTGAGATCAAGACCGGCGGATAGGCCGCTTGGCGCGGTGCCGCCTGACCCCTCGTTGCAGCGGACGCCACCCGGGTGAGCGGCAACGTCATCGCCTCTGCCGCTGATCATCAGTGGCTCCGCTCAGCGGTTCAGGCGGGTGGCGCCGCTGAACTCATGAGCCGTTAAGCGGTCTCGCTTGGGGGTGTGGATGAGCGAGCGGGAGAGACTGCATGGTGCCATGGAGCCGACGCCGCAAGTGGTCGCGAACTTCATCGGTCGCGAGAACGCCAGGCGCTGGGGCCGACTGCTCAACTTCATAGACGCGAACTACCCTGGCGTCTTCCGCGGTGAATGGTTGTACGGCGGAGCCAAGCACGGTTGGAGATTGCGCTTCAAGAAGTCCAGGTCATTCTGCACGCTCGTGCCGGAACGGGGCCGCATGAACGTCGTCATCGTCTTCGGTGGCGCCGAGCGCGACAAGGCGGAGGCGGTGATGACATCACTGGTGTCGCGCGTGCGCGACGACTACCGGGCCGCCACTACCTACCACGATGGCAAATGGGTACTGGTGAACGTCGACAGCGACAAGGTCCTCGCAGATGTCGAGCGGCTTCTCGAACTGAAGCGTCGTCCGCAGCCGAAGCGATAGCCAGAGCCGCCTGACGAGCGCAGGCACCTGACGGCGCGCCTGCGCGCCGCAGGTGATACGCATGACGTTGGGACGCACCCATCAACGACGAGGCAGATCGCGAGGGCGACAGGCCGGTTCCGGAATCGCCTTCAGTACGGCCGTGTCGAAGGTTGCGAACAGGCAGGCCGCCCGGGCGGCGAGTGCGACGAAGAGCGTGTCGTTCCAGGACCCCTGCGCGTGTCGCCATCCGTACGACGTTCGCGACCTCGGCCTCCCGGTGCGCGGGTGCGAGCGGCGTCGAGACGTGCTCGACACACCGGCGGGCCTCGTCGCCGAACGTCCTGCGACACGCCGTGACGGCGATGCTCAGTCGGTGACGCTGAGGATCAGCACCACCAGGACGATCGCCGCCAGCACCGCGAACAGGATCTTGATCCAGCTGTAGGGCTGCTCGCCGGCAATCGCGCCGGTCACGCCGTTGACCACCACCTGGTAGCTCTTGCGGCCGTAGTCGTAGTGCAGCAGCCACACCGGCAGCAGCGTGTGCTTGAAGGTCTGGCCGCTGTAGGTGGAGGCGACCTCCAGGTTGCGGTAGGTGTCGCCCGGGATGTCCCGCACGCAGGCGGCGCGCACCTTGGCGTCCATCTCGGCCTTGGCCCGTTCGGCGGCGCCGACCAGATCGATCTGGTACTGCTCGACCACCCATCCCGAGACGTAGCCGCGGTCGTAGGGCTTCAGGTTCTTCGTCGGGAAGGGCTCGATGCGCTTCAGCAGGTGCGCGTGGATGCCGTGGGTGGCCGACACCAGTTCGTCGTCGAACCGCGTCGAGAGCTCGCCGGCGGCCGGCACCCAGCGGACCCGCCGCTCCTGCACCGTCTCGCGCCGGCCGTTGCGCGTGACGACGCGCGTCTCGTAGTAGTAGTGCCCGGCCTCCGCACGCCAGCGGGCATGCACGTGGGCGTCGAATGTCCAGTAGGGCAGGTAGACGCCGCCGACGCGGTCGGTGAGCGCGGCCTTCTTCAGGCGGTTGGGGGCGAACCAGCGGCTGGCGTACCACCTGCGGATCGACTCGCGCACCTGCGACTCGCTCACCGTGAAGGGCAGCAGGCTCTCGGGATAGATGACGTTGCGCGTGTCGGTGTAGGGCACCACCGCCGGCGAGCCGCAGAACTCGCAGCGCTGCGCCACCCGCGTCGCTTCGAACAGCGAGATCGCCTTGCAGCTCTGGCACTGCACCGGCGTGCGGTCAAGCTCCCAGCCGCGGGCGCTGTCGGGAATCGCCCGCAGCGCCAGCGCCAGGTCGTGCTCCTTGATGAGGGAGCCGTCGGCGGCCAGTTCCGCCGGCGACACCGTGCCGCAGTACGGACAGACGAGCGCCTGCTTGCCGGCGTCCCAGCGCGCCTCGGCGCCGCACCCCGGGCAATGATGCTTGGCGAGTGCCGAAACCTCCGGACGCGCCGCCGGCTGCTCGGGGAGCGGCGGGGGGCCGCCCGGAACGGGCGGCGGGACGTCGGCCACGGCTACGACTTCAGGAAGTCATCGAGCGCGGTGCGGGTGACCCGCCACGCGGTGCCGATCTTCTTGCCCTTGAGATCGCCCTTCTCCAGCGTGGCGATGACGTCGGCTTCCGACACGCCCAGCGCCTCGGCGACGTCGGCTGGGGCGAGGACATCCGGCAGTGCCGCCGCACCGGCCGCCGCCGGCCGACCGCCGCCGCCGCCCAGGAAGCCGCCCGGCTGGTTGGCCATCTGGTTGGCCAGCGCGAAGCCCATGGCGATCTCGGCGGCCGAGCCGGCCACGCCGCCGCCGGCGCCCGGCTGGGCCATGCCCTGCGCCATCTGGAACTTCACGTAGTCGTTCAGGTTGCCGATGGCGCTCATGCTCGAGCGCTTGTCGATGGCCGCCTCCACCTCGGGCGGCACCGAGCAGTTCTCGAGGATGAAGCTGGGGATGGTGATGCCGTACTTCGCCTCGAGCTGCGGGTTGATGAGCGGCAGCAGCGCCTCGCCCACCTCCTGGTAGCGGGTGGCGATGTCGAGCGCCGGCACCTTGGCGCTGGCGATGGCGTCGCTGAACGCGCTGACGATCCGCGAGCGCATCGTGTCGGCGAACTCGTCGAGCCGGAAGTTGTGGTCGGCCCCGGCCACTTCCTTGAGGAAGCGCTTCACCTCGACCACCTTGAAGTCGTAAGTGCCGAAGGCGCGCAGCCGGACCACGCCGAAGTCCTGATCGCGCATCATGATCGGGTTCGAGGTGCCCCACTTGTTGCCGGTGAACAGCCGCGTGTTCACGAAGTAGACGTCGGCCTTGAACGGCGACTCGAAGCCGTACTTCCAGCTCTTGAGGCTGGTCAGCACCGGGATGTTGTCGGTGGTCAGGGTGTGCTTGCCGGGCCCGAACGTGTCGCCGAACTCGCCGACGTAGATGAACTGCGCCGTCTGCGACTCGCGCACGATCAGCTGGGCGCCGTTCTTGATTTCCTTGTCGTCGTCGGGGAACCGCCAGCTGATGGTGTCGCGGGAATCGTCCGTCCACTCGATGATGTCGATCAGCTGTGTCTTGATGTAGTCCATCAGGCCCATGAGCGGTGTGCCTCCAGCACTCGGAAAATCGAAGGCCGATCTTAGCGCGGGCCAGGGTCGGCCGTGTGACGATGGTCAGTGCGGCGTCAGGCGCTTGAGCGCCGCGGCCGCAACGGCGTTCCCCCGGGTCGCCGCCTCGCCGTACCAGCGCCGCGCTTCGTCCAGGCTCCGGGCCACGCCGCGGCCAGCCTCGTAGGCCTCGCCCAGCCGCAGCTGCGGCACGGCGTCGCCCTTGGCCGCCGCCTTGAGCCACCACTCCACGGCCAGGGCCGGATCGGCGGCCACGCCGCGGCCGGCGGCGTAGGCATTGCCGAGGTTGTGCTCGGCCAGGGTGTGGCCGGCGGCGCCCGCCTTGCTGAACCAGGCGAAGGCCGCGGCGGCGTCTTCGGCCACGCCGAGCCCTTCGTCGTACGCCGTGCCCATCAGGAACACCGCCTCGACCGTGCCCGCCATCGCCTGGCGGCGCACCGCCTCGACCAGCGGCTCGGCGATGGCGCGCGCCCGCGCGTCGTCGCGGGGATACCCGGCGCGGCCGCGCGAATAGAGGCGGGCGAGCCACATCCGCGCCAGCACGTTGCCTTCGAACGCGGCGGTCTCGATCAGGGTCCGCGCCCGCGCGTCGTCGACCACGCCGCGCGCGCCGGTGTACCAGCCGATGGCCTCGACCAGCCGCAGATCGACCGCCGGCGGACCCGGCTGCGCCGCCGCGCCGCGCGGGATGGCCGCGGCGACCAGGACGACGAGGAGGGCGACGAGGCGCATCAGCTGAGCGCCTTGATGACGTCCCAGCGCGTGATGATGTAGGTCTCGTCGCGCTTGAAGTCGCGCACCAGCACCGCCGGCGACTCGGGCGTGATCATCCCGGCCAGTGCCTCGACGCCGGCCGAGATGTCGGCGAACGGCAGCGCCGGCTCCATGATCGCCTCCACCGGGCCTTTGAGCAGTTCGGGGTTCTTGACGATCTGGTCGAACAGGTGCCCCTCGTAGACCGACCCGACCAGCCGGCCGTCGGCGACGACCGGGATCTGCGAGTAGCCGTGCTCGGTCATGATGTGCGCCGCCTCGGCCACCGTCTGGCTGCGCTCGATGGTGACCAGCGGCGCCTTCTGGCGATCGGCCACCAGGTCCTTGGCGGTGAGTCCCTTGCGATCGAGGTAGCCCTTCTCGCGCATCCAGTCGGGGTTGTACATCTTGCCGAGGTAGCGGGTGCCGTGGTCGTGGAAGATCACCACCACCAGCTCGCCGGCCTTGAAGTGCGGCGCCAGCTGGATCAGGCCGGCCATCGCCGCGCCGGCCGAGTTGCCGGCGAAGATCCCTTCCTCGCGGGCGATGCGGCTGGTCATGATCGC
>JBFWNV010000025.1:0-38208 GCA_050250875.1 Vicinamibacterales bacterium | reverse complement strand
TGGTGTCGCCGAGGACGGTGACGGGCACGGGCAGCTGGGTGACGCCGGGCGCGAAGGTGAGCGTGCCGCTGGCCGCGGTGTAGTCGCTGCCCGCCGTCGCCGTCCCGTTCGCCGTCGCGTAGTCCACGGTCACCGGGTCGGTGCTGGCCGCCGACAGGCTCACCGTGAAGGTCGCCGCGACGCTGCCGGCGTTGCCCTCCGTCACCGTCGCGTCGGTGATCGTCAGCAGGGGAAGCAGGGGCGTTGCCGGATCGTAGGTCGCCGAGATCAGGTGCGTACCGGCCGGGACGACCATGACGCGGTGGGCCACGCCGTTGATGTCGAGCAGCTGTGTCGGCTGGGCCTGCCCGCCGCGGGTCGCGGCCACGAACGCCTGGCCGTTGAACTCCGCGGGTAGGAGTACCGACTGGCCCTCGGCGCCCGCCGGCACGACCACCGTGAACGTGAGCAGGCGCGTCGCCGGGTTCCACGCGGTGTTGAGAATCTGGGTCGCCGCCCGGCCCTCCGTGTAGCGCAGCCAGCGCTCGGCGGTCCAGATGGGGATGCCATTGGCGGCGGAATACGCCAGGGTGTCGGCCACCCACGGCTGGACCTCGCCGAACGTCGCGACGTCGACGTGGAATTGGGCGGCGATGGCCGAGTAGCCGCCGTCGAGGCTGTCGTCGATCATCCCGCGAGTGACCTGGATGGCCTGGTTGGTCGTCAGACCCTGGGTCCAGCTGCCCATCAGCAACTGCTCGTCCGACAGCGACGTCAGCTGCTGGTAGACGGGACGCGCGACGCCGTCGAGGCCGACGTAGCGCATCGGCAGGCCGCTGCCGGTGAGATAGCCGTGCGCCTGATCCTGCTGGCCGGTCCGGTACATCGCCTCGCCGATCGAATAGAAGCTGAGGTCCATACGCACCCCAGCCGTCTGCATCGACGCGACCGGGTCGATCCAGCCCGCCCACTCCGACGTGTGATGCCGCGTCGTCGGCGAGGCCGGCAGCCAGCCGGCGGTCGAGAACCAGTTGAGCGCGTTCTGGTAGGCCTGCGGGATCGTCGCGTTGTCGGGCGTGACGTACGGATGGAGGCCGACTTCGTGCCCGTCAGCCCGCCAGTCGGCCACGGTCGCACTGTTGGGGTAGGACAGGAACCGCGACGGGTAGAGGGTCAGCCGGCCCCCGTGGCTCTCGACCAGTCCGACCAGAGACGAGTAGGGCGCCGTCAGGGTCGTGTGGGCGTCGGCCGTGGCGAGCAGCAGCGTCCGCGCGACGCCCGGGAAGTACCACAGTCGCGGCAGCGGCTGCGCGTCGGCCAGCAGTTCACCGATCACACGCGTCAGCAGCCGCATCTGGACGTCGGCGTGCGGCACGTCGACGCGCTCGAGATCGATGTCTTCGAAAAACAGGTCGCCGACGGTCAGTTCGCTCGTGTTGTCGCGATTCTGCCCGGCGAACTGCGGATCGCCCTGGCGCGTGTAGGCGACGCTGCGGGCGAGGTCGAACGACCACGCCGCGGTGCGGCCGAATCGGACGACGGCCGGAAAGGCCGTAGCCGCCGTCCGCGACGAATAGAGCGTGGCCACGGTGGCGGCGCCGGCCAGCGGGTAGTTGGTCGCCGTGCCCTTGAACGGCAGGGTCATGGCCTGCAGCCCCGCCCCGGGCCCGGCTTGCTCGATCTGGACGTAGCCGTTCTGCGTCGTTCCCGACGGCGTGCCCAGACCGAGGGTCGGGGCCAACTGCGCGTCGGGTCGCATGGCCACCAGTCGTCCGCCGCCATCGACGAACGCATCCAGCGTCGCGGCCTGGCCGCTGGTGAGCGCCGTCTCGGCGAGCAGCACGAGCCGGACGCCGGCGAGGGCCGGGCCGTCGATGTCTGCCAGCTGCATCGTCGCAAACGAGGTGATGCCCTCCGTGCGCAGGATCTCGGCGAGATAGGAGCCGAACGGGTTCGGCGCCTGGGCATTGACCACCAGCAGCACCGGCGCGATGGCGCCCTGTCCGCGGACTCCGGTGGACAGCGCTGCCGCGAGTGCCACCAGCATCACGGCGGTGCGCAGTTTCGCTGGCCCGCCGGCCCGCCCGGCCGCCGCGGCGGAGGGCGGCACCACCGGACGCCGGGTGCTCACCGACCGTCTCGACGACACACGGGGACTAGTCATGTCGCCGGCGCTTTGAGCAATGTCGATGCCCGTACCCGAAAATCCGCTCCACCGCCGGCCCGAGCCGACCGCTGCGTCCTAAAGTGCCAGGAGAAAGGAAGTTGCGAACGACCCGCGCAGCTCATCCGCTGGTCGGAGCGCCACTGATCTCGGCGCCGATTGCCTCGGCCGACCAGACTTTAGTCGCGGGCAGTCCTCCAACCGGACCGGTTCGCCGATGCCCGCGCCACGCGATGCCCCGGGGCCTACTGGCGATCGGCGGCGCGGAACAGCTCGTCGGCCGACTGCAGCACGATGTTCGTGAGCCGTGCGGGATACGACGACGGCGCGGCAGCCAGGAAGTCGCGCACCGCCGTGGCCACGAACGGCGCCCGGTAGCCGCCCAGCGTCGCGTCCATCCACCGCTTGGGGAAGAAGATGTCGCCGGTCTTCTGGACCTCCCAGAGCAGGTCGAGGCTGGGCCGGACGTACTTCGCCGAGGCGGCGGCGCGCAGCGGGTGATGCAGATACTCCAGCCCGTCGAGCACCCACGGTTCCCGGCGGCGGTTGGTGACGTCCCTCAGCGCCAGGAACCAGCGCTCGCGCACCGCCGGGTCGGCCGACAGCGCCGGCATGATGAACTGGAACCGCGCCTTGCGGTCGGGGTTGTCGATGCGCGCCAGCTGGCCGTCGAGAATCTTCGCCCAGTCGGGAACCTCGCGTACCGCCAGGTCGAGCGCCAGCGCCGAGTAGTCGGTCTCGGCGAGCGGCAGCCCGGCCACCGTCTCGCTGCGATCCCAGACCCTGGCGAGCCACGCCAGCGCCGCCGGTGTCGTCGCCGTGCGCCGCAGCGCCCCGAACCACGCCGCCTTCTGACTCGCGGTCGCCGCGGCGTCGAGGCCGGCGCGCAGCGTCTTCTCGGCGCCGGCGGCGCGGACCGCCCGGTCCTCGTCGCTCAGATGCCGCCACCAGGCTCCGCTGACGTAGCCGAGCAGCCGGGCGCGGCTCTGCTCGTCGGGTTCCCCCGCCACTGCCGCCAGGGCGCTGTCGACGAAGGTCGTCGGCGGCACGTCGCCGTCGAGCATCGACTCCCACAGCGTGACCCAGGCCGCCCCGCGGGTCAGCGGATCGGCGATCGCCGCCACCGACCGCGACAGATACGCGCGTGACAACGGGTCGAGGACGAAGCCGCCGTAGGCCCACCCGCCGCCGGTGGGCAGGACGTAGCGCGGTGCCGGCCAGCCCACCACCTCGTTGACCGTGGCCCGCGTGCCGTCGAGCGCCACCATGATCGTTTTCGGCCCGTCGGGCTGATCGACGACGACGCGCAACTGCTGCGGCCACACCAGGTCGCGGCCGCGCCCGTCGGCCTGGCGGAACGCCAGCCGCTGGATGCGTCCGCCGTGCACCTCGAGCTCGGTGGCGATGGTCGGGCGGCCCGGGCTCTCGACCCACACCTGGCTCCAGCGCACCAGATCGACCGGCGTCCGCGCGTCGAGCACGGCGATGAGGTCGCTCCACGTCGCGTTGCCGAACGCGTGTGCCTTCAGGTAGTCGCGCAGACCGTCGCGGAACGACTCGACGCCGAGCACCGCTTCGAGGTGGCGCATGACGATCGGCGCCTTCTGGTAGATGATCGCGCCGTAGAGGCTGCCGGCCTCGTTGAGGTTGTCGAGCGGCTGGCGGATGGCATTCGTGCCGGCGGTGCGATCGACCTCGTAGGCGGCGGGGTAGTGCGCGTAGAGGAAGCGCAGGTCGTGGTTGACCTCGGGGAACGAGGGATTCACGATCTTCGCGGCCATGAAGTTGGCGAACACCTCCTTCATCCACACGTCGTTGAACCAGCGCATCGTGACGAGATCGCCGAACCACATGTGCGCGGTCTCGTGGGCGATGACCGAGGCGCGGCCGAGGTACTGGTTCTGCGTCGCCGACTCGTCGAGCAGCAGCCCGCTGGCGTTGTAGAGGATCTTGCCGGCGTGCTCCATGCCGCCGAACTGGAAGGCCGGGATGCCGACGAAGTCGAACTTGCCGAAGGCGTAGGGGATGCCGGTGTACTCCTCCATGAAGGCCAGCGCGCGGGCGTGGAGGTCGAAGATCGCCTCCAGGTTGCGCGTCACCTTGGCGGCGTCGGTTTCGCGGTGATAGAAGCGGAAGGTGCGGCCATTGCGCACCGCCTGCTCAACCTTGAAGTCGCCGACGACGAACGAGAAGAGATACGTGGGCAGCGGCTGGGTCTCGGCGAAGCGCAGCGTGACGGAGCTGCCGCCACGGGCCGGGCCGTCGAAGAACGCGATCTCGTCGATGGTGCCCGGCGCGCCGTTGCTGACCGCCTGCCACTCGCCGGGATAGCGCAGCTCGAGCGTCCACCGCGCCTTCAGGTCGGGCTGATCGAACACCGGGATCGCCAGGTGCGCACGGGCCGGCACGAACAGTGCGTACAGAAAGTCGGGATTGCGGTTGAGCGAGGCGTCGCCGGCGGTGAACTCGATCGTCACCTCGGTCGGTCCGGTCTTCAGCGCTGCTGCCGGCAGCACGATGTGGTCCTGCGGAAACCCCGCCGTCACCGGTGCGCCGCCGACCCGCACGCTCCCGACGTTCGCCGCGCCGGGTGCGAAGTCCAGCACCAGCGGCTGCGACGCGTCGGCCAGCGCGAAGCGGGCGGTCATCGTCCCGGTGATCGGCGCCCTCTGTTCGCGCGGGACGGTCAGCGCCAGCTCGTAGCGGAGGTCTTTGACGATCGCCGCGCGCCGGGTGGCGACGTCGAGCGGGATGCCGGGGGCGGGGGTGGCGGTTTGTGCGTACACCGGGGCCGCCGCCCCGATCATCGCGCCAGCCAGGAGCGGCAGCACACGAGCGACCATGCTGCGAATTGTAATCGGCTCTGAGTCATCGACTCCGCGTCGTCGACTCTGTCGCGAAGACAACTACTCGGCGCGGAGCGCCAGCAGCGGCTGCGTCGCCGCCGCCCGCCGGGCCGGAAGGAAGCCGGCCCCCAGGCTCACCACCGCCAGCAGGCCGGCGGCCAGCGCCAGCGACCACGGATCGAGCGGCGACAGGCCGAACAGGCGCGACTCGGCGGCCCGGCCGATGGCGTAGGCGCCGGGCAGGCCGACGGCGATGCCGATGCCGGTGAGGATCGCGACGTCGCGCAGCACCAGGCCGAGCACGTCGGGCCGGGCGGCGCCGAGGGCGATGCGGATGCCGATCTCACGCGTGCGGCGGGCCACCGAGTAGCTCATCAGCCCGTACAGTCCCACCGCGGCCAGGGTGGTGGCCAGCCCGCCGAACAACGTGGACAGCAGCGCCAGCATGCGCTCGACCGCCAGCGACTCGTCGACGGTGGTGGCGAGGGTCGTCATCGCGAACACCGGCAGGCCGCGATCGACGCGCTGCACCGCCTCGCGGGCCAGGGCCGGCAGCGCCGGCGCCGCGGCGGCGGTGGATCGCAGGTAGAAGGTCATCTCGCCGAGCTCCGCCGACTGTTGATAAGGCGTGAATACCACGCGCGGCACGCCGGTGTTCGGCACGCGCAGGGTGCCGGAGGCGTCGCCGCCGGCCTCGCCCGGCCGCACCTGCGAGTACACGGTGTCCTTGACCACGCCGACGATCTCCATCCGGCCGGGGTCGCGGTGGCCGGCGAAGCCGAAGCGCCGGCCGATCGGGTTCTCGTCGCCGAAGAAGTAGCGCGCGAAGGTCTCGTTGACGATGGCGACCATCGGCGCGCCGTCGCCGTCCCGCTCGCTGAAGTCGCGCCCGGCGACGATCGGCACGCCGAGCGTGGCGAAGTACCCCGTCCCGATCTCCCACGTCCACGGGTTCATGTCCTCGCCCTGCTGCGGCTGGTAGCCCTGCACCTGGATCGTCCGCCGCGACGTGTCGCCGGTGAGCAGCGGCTCGTCGGCGAGCGAGACCGAGGTCACGCCCGGCTGGCGTGCCAGATCCTCGGCCAGGCGGGCAAAGAGCTGTTTGCTCGCCGCCTGCGAATAACCGGACAGCGGCGGATTGACGGCGAACGTCACCATGTGGTCGGTGTCGAAGCCCGGGCCGAGCGCCTCGAGGTTGTTCAGGCTGCGCGCGAACAGCCCGGCCCCGGCGACGAGCAGCGTCGAGAGCGCCACCTGCGCCACGACCAGCGTCTTGCGCAGCCGCGCGTGCTGCACGCCGCCGCCGGCGGCGCTCGCCTCTTCCTTGAGAGCGCGGTTCAGGTCGATCGCCGAACCGCGCAGCGCCGGCGCCAGGCCGAACAACACCGCCGTCGCCACCGAGACCACCAGCGTGAACGCCAGCACGCGGCCATCGGGCGTGGTCGCCAGGGCCGCGCCGTCGAGCGGCAGCACGCCGAGCAGCAGGTCGCCGAGCCACGCCGCCACCAGCAGCCCGCAGGCGCCGCCCAGCACGGCGACCACGGCGCTTTCCACCAGCGTCTGGCGCACCAGCCGGGCCCGGCTCGCACCGACGGCCAGCCGCACGCTGATCTCGCGCTGGCGGCCGGTGGCCCGCGCCAGCATCAGGTTGGCGACGTTGGCGCAGGCGATCAGCAGCACCAGGCCCACCATGCCCATCAGCACCGCCACCGGGCCGCTGAAGTCGCCGCGGATCTGCGACAGGCCGCGCGAGGCATCGTGCAGGACCAGCCGCTTGGCCAGGAACCGCTCCTTGAACCGCTCCGAGTTCGCGGCGAAGTCCGGCACCGCTTCCAGCTCGTAGGCGTTGATCTGCTGGTAGCGCACGTCGGCGGCGGCCTTGGCCTGCTCGCGGCTGACGCCGGGCGCCAGCCGGCCGACGACGTTGAGCCAGCGCGTCTGGCGGTCGTCGAAGTCGTCGCGCGTCGGCGTCACCGCGGCCTTCATCGTCGTCGGCACGAAGAACGCCGGCTGCTCGTTGGCGAGCAGGCCGTAGAAGCCGGGCCGGGTGACGCCGATGATCGTCATCGGCGTGGCGTTGACGACCACCTGGCGGCCGACCACGCCGGGGTCGGCGTTGAAGCGCCGCCGCCAGAACACGTCGGTGAGAACGATGAGCGGATGGCCGCCCTTCACCACGTCGTCCTCGGCGGTGAACAGGCGGCCGAGGGCCGGCGTGGCCCCGAGCACCTGGAAGGTGTTGCCCGAGATCATCTCGGCGATCACCCGCTCGCTCTCGTCGCCGACGCGAAACGCCACGCTGGCCGGGGCGCGGGCGATGAGCGCGCTGAAGCCGGTCTCGCCCTGCCGCAGATCGCGGAACATCGGGTGCGAGAACGCGCGGTTGATCGAGGTGCGGCCCAGGAAGGTTCCCGGCCCGTCGAGCTGCACCAGGTCGTCGGCCGCCGACACGTCCAGCGCGCGCAGCACCACCTGGTCGAGCAGCGAGAAGATCGCCGTGTTGGCGCCGATGCCCAGGCCCAGCGTGAGGACGACGACGGCCGCGAAACCCGGCGACCGGCTGAGCGAGCGGACGGCGTAGCGGAGGTCCTGGAGCACGGAGGTCATGGCGTGTCGATCGCGAATCCCGTGCCAGTCGGCCGTCGGCCCGGCGGGTGCGGGGGGCCGCGGATTCTTCCGGATTCAGCGGCGGCGCTGGAGGTCGTCGGCGCGGCTGGTGTTCGAAGGCGTGCCGGCGTGTCCGCTCGTGGGACGGGCGTGCGTCGCTAGAATCGAGGCATGCCGCCCGATCTCCAGCGCCTGCTCGACGCGATCGCCGCTGCCGAGGCCGACGCCCGGGCCCTGGCCGCGCCGCTCACCGATGCCCAGGCCAACTGGCAGCCCGGCGGCGGCACCGGCTGGAGCGTGGCGCAGTGCCTCGACCACCTGGCGATCAGCAACCGGGTCTACACCGACCACTTCGTGGCCCTCGCCGAGCAGGCCGCGGCCGACGGCCGGGGCACCTTCGGCGGGCTGCGGCCGACGGCGGTGGGGCGCTGGTTCGTGCGGTCGCTCGAGCCGCCGCCGCGGCAGAAGACGAAGACCTTCAGGAATGTCCAGCCGCCGTCGTCGCTGCCGCTGGCCGATGCGCTGGCGCACTACCTCGCCAGCCACGAGCCGTACCGGCGGCTGGTGGCGCTCGGCGCGACGTTCGATCCGAATCGGGTCGTCGCGCCGAATCCGTTCATCGGCTGGGTGCGGATGCGCCTGGCCACGGCCCTGCTGGTGATTCCGGCCCACGAGCGACGCCATCTCTGGCAGGCGCGCCAGGTGCTCGCCGCGCCGGGGTTCCCGCGCGGCTGACCGTGCCGCTGGCGCCCTCGCCCGCCGGCGCCCGGCCCGCCGGCGAGCGCGGCCGGATCACCGCGGCGACGTCGCTGCCGGCAGCACGTGCCAGGTGAAGCTGGTGAACATCATCTCCTCCCACGTCTGATCGCCCCACCACACGTCGGCGGTCGGATCGGGATTCGACTTGTTCGCCGTGGAGTTGTCGTACCACGCCGACGCCTTCACGACGGTGCCCGCCGGCAGCCGCACCGGCATCGCGAACTGGTACTCGTGCTGCCACTCGAAGTCGTAGCCGGGCACCGACAGCAGCGGCTCGCGCCGGCCGTCGGGGTAGACGACCTCGTAGTACCAGCGCACGCCGCGGACGTGCGTGTGCGGCGTCATGCTGTAGAGCAGCAGATCGCGGTTGAGCGTCATCTCGGCATCGACACGGTGGTTCGCGGCGCCGGCCGGGATGTGCAGCGTGCCGTTGACCAGCGCGGTGCCGCCCAGCGGCAGGCGCGGCGGCTGCTTCGCGAAGATGAGCCCCATCCGCGTGCGGTCGGTCGTGTCGGCGCCGGTGGCGGTGTAGTGCATCTGGAACACGAGCGACGCGCCCTTGGGCAGCCGCATGGCCGTGCCCTCGGGGAACACCCGTGTCGAGTTGCCGGGCACGTAGCCGCCGATCGAGCCGGTGGTGCCGCGCGGCCGGGGACGCGCGTTGGCGAACACCTTGCGCTGGCCCGGTGGCAACTCGTCGCCGCCGGTCTGACCGGCGGGGATGTCCATGCCCTCCGCGAAGGTCACGGTGCCGCGGGGCCGCAACCGCGCCGGCGTGCCAGGCGCGGGGGCCGGCTCGGCCGGGGGACGCACGTAGACGATCACGTGGTGCACCGCCGCCGGGTTGCCCGGACGCACCTCCCAGGCCTTGATCCAGCGATCGTCGTCGTAGTTCGCCGGCACCTCGAAGTAGACGTACGGGATCTCGCCGCGGGCCGGAATCGGGTAGTCCTCCTGCATCTCCAGTACGGCGTCGGGCCGGCCGATTCTCCAGCCCGGCGTGTACTGCGGCGCCGGCGGCAGGTCGTTCGGATCGCCTTCAGGCGCGCCGGCGGCGACCCAGCGCGCGATGGCCGACTTCTGCGCGTCGGTGAGGCGCCGCGCGTTGGCGAACGTGCCGATGGCCGGATCGGCGTGCCACGGCGGCATGGCGCCGCTGGCCACCTGGGTGGCGATGGCCCGCGCCCACGGCCGGGCATCCTTGTAGGTCAGCAGCGACATCGGCGCCACTTCGCCGGGGCGATGGCACGTGGTGCACTGGGCGAACAGGATCGGCGCGATGTCGCGGGTGTAGGTCGGGGGCGGCGGGCCGGGCTGTGCGACGGCGCCGGGAGCGACGACGAACGCGGCGACGAACACGACCGGGGGCACGAGTGTCAGCCGCATGCCGGTCATTATGGGACCGGCGCGCCCCGCCGCAAGCGGATTCGTGGCCGCCGTCAGCCGCGCATCCAGGCGCCCAACCGCCGCAATCCCTCGGTGATCGTCGCGTGGTCGCGCACCAGCGGCCCGTAGGAGATACGCACGCCATTGGCGATCGACGGCCCGAATCCGCGGCCCGGCACCACCAGCACGCCGGTGGCCTTGAGCGCTTCGGGCACGAACTGGTCGGCGTCGCGCCCGACGTCCATCACCGTGTAGAGCCCGCCGAACGGCTCGAGCCGCGGCCGGCCGATGTGCGCGTCGATCGCCGCCAGCGTCACCGCGGCGGCTTCGCGATAGAGCGCGTTGGTGTCGTCCACGTAGCGGCGGAGCGATCCGTCGTCGATCGCGCGTTCCAGGAATCGCGCCATCGCCATCTGCGACAGCGTGTCGGGGCAGAGGATGCTGCACTGCTGCACCCGCTCGATCGCGTCGATGACGGCGGTGGACGCCTCGAGCCAGCCGAGCCGCCGCCCCAGGCCGCGCGCCCATTTGGAGTTGGAGTGGATGCCGATCACGTGCGGATGGTCGGCCGGTGACCACGCGTAGTAGGCCGGCGGCGCCTGGAAGTACTGGCACTTGTAGGCGAAGTCGATCACCAGCCACGACCCGCCCGCGGCCGTGCGCTCGAGCATCAGGTCGGCCAGGCCCTGCGGCACCACCTGGCTGGTCGGGTTGTCGGGCGCGCCGAACAGCACCAGCTTCGGCCGGTGCTGTTCGAAGAGCCGGATGAAGTCGCGGGCGACGCCGTCGGGATCGGCCGTGGGGCGGTAGGTCCACGTGGCCGGGTCGAGCACCGGCAGCCGCACGATGCGGGCGCCGGGCGCCACGAAGGCGATCTGGCCCTCGTAGTTGGCGTAGGTGGGGTCGAGCAGCATCACCGTGTCGCCGGGGTCGAGCAGCGTGGTGAACAGATCGCGGGTGAGCTGCGTGCTGCCGAGGCCGACGGCGATGTGCTCGGCGCCGAGCCGCGGCATGCCGAAGAGGTGCGCCTCGAAACGGGCGATCTGTTCGCGACAGGCCAGGTCGCCGAGGGTGGCCGTGTAGGCCCCGCTCCGGTGGAACGTGTCCGGGTCGTTGACGATGTCCTGGTAGGCGCGGCGGAAGGCTTCGGGCGCGGCGTGGTTCACCCAGCCGCCGCCGAACGAGATCACGTCGTCGGGGTTCAGCCCCATCGCCAGGATGTTCTGGCGTTCGGCCATCTTCATGATCTGGCGGATGGGCGAGGGCGAGCCGAGCTGGGATTGCACCAGGGACGACAGCGGCACGGCGGTGGTCGAGGCCATCCCAGGATTCTAGGCCGACAACCTTCGGACGGGCCGGCCCGTCCAATCCAATCGCCGGGGGTGGGGATGGCATTGAGCGGAGTGCGGCAGGACGTCACGGTCGGCGTGCGGGGGCTGCTCAAGGCGCCGGGCTTCGCCGCCGCCGCGCTGGTCACCCTGGCGCTCGGCATCGGCGCCACCTCCGCCATCTTCACCGTGGTGCGGGCGGTGCTGCTGGCGCCGCTGCCCTACAGCGAGCCCGCCCGGCGGGTCCAGATCTGGAGCCGCTGGATCAGCTTCGACAAGACCTGGCTGTCGGAGCAGGAGATCCTCGACTACCGCCGGCTGTCGCGCACCATGACCGACGTCGCCGGCTGGACGTCGGCGCAGCAGAACCTCACCGGCGACGGCGAGCCGCTGCGCGTCGGCGTCGGCCTGGTCACCGCCAACACCTTCGACGTGCTGGGCGCCACGCCGCTCCTCGGCCGGGTGATCGCGCCCGCCGAGGATCGGCCCAAGGCCCCGCCCGTCGCCGTGCTCGGGTACGCGCTGTGGCAGGCCCGCTACGGCGCCGACCCGGCGATCGTGGGCCGGCGGATCCTCCTCAACGACGTGCCGGTGGAAGTGGTGGGAGTCATGCCGCAAGGCTTCCGCCTGCCGACCGACTTCACCGAGGAGGCCGCCGAGCCCACGGAGCTGTGGCGCGCGCTGCAGATCGACGAGGCCACCGCCGAGCGCGGCTCGCACGGCTACTACGGCGCGGCCGTGCTCGCGCCCGGGCAGACCGTGGCCAGCGCCACCGCCGAACTGCAGTCGCTGACCGCGGCGATGACCAGCCAGGGCCTGTACCCGGCCGAGATGCGCTTTTCGGCGTTCGCCACCAGCCTCGACGAGGAGATTCGCGGCGGCATCCGCCCGGCGCTGTGGCTGCTGGTCGGCGCCGTGGCGTGCCTGCTGCTCATCGCCTGCGCCAACGTCGCCAACCTGCTGCTGGTGCGCGGCGACGCCAGGGCCCGCGAACTGGCCGTGCGCTCGGCGATCGGCGCCTCCACCGACCGGCTGGTGCGGCAACTGCTCACCGAGAGCGTGCTGCTGGCGGTGATCGGCGCCGCCCTGGGCCTCGGCGTGGCCGCCGTCGGCCTGCGCGTGCTGGTCGCGCTCGATCCCACCAGCCTGCCGCCGCTCACGCCGGTGTCCATCGACTGGACGGTGGTCGGCTTCACGATGCTCACCGCGGTGACGACCACGCTGCTCTTCGGGCTGCTGCCGGCGCTGCGCACCCTGCGCGTGAGTCTCGTCGAGTCGCTGCGCGAAGGGTCGCAGCAGGCCACCGCCGGTGCCGCCCGCCAGCGCCTCCGCGGCGCGCTCGTCGTGGCGGAAGTCTCGCTGGCCGTGGTGCTCGTGGTCGGTGCGGGGCTGATGGGGCGCAGCCTGGCGGCGCTGGGACGCGTGCCGCTCGGCTTCGACCCCGAGGGCGTACTGACCCTGCGTCTGGCGCTGCCCCAGGCACGCTACGACACGCCCGAGAAGGTCGTGAGCTTCTACCGCCAACTGGTCGAGCGCGTTCGCGCGCTGCCGGGCGTGGAAGCCGCCGGCGTCGTCAGGGCCCTGCCGCTGGCGACGACCATCGGCGACTGGGGGCTCGACATCGACGGCTACGTGGAGACGCCCGGCAGGGAGGCCAAAGGCGACTGGCAGATCATGACCGACGGCGCCTTCGAGGCGATGGGGATGCGGCTGGTCCGCGGCCGGTGGTTCACTGCCGCCGACACCTCGGCATCGCAGCCGGTGATGGTCGTCAACGAGACGATGGCGCGCACCTACTGGCCCAACGGCGAGGCCATCGGCGGCCAGGTGACGGTCGGTGGCGGCGGGATGAACGTCGATCAGCCGCGGCCGGTGGTGGTCGGCATCGTCGCCGACGAACGGCACAACGGCGTGACCGCTGTCGTGAAGGAGAAGTTCTACGTGCCGCACAGCCAGTGGCACCTGGTCACGAACGGCAATCTGATTCGCAACGCGTTCGTCGTGGTCCGCGCGCCGGGCGGCCCGATGGCCGCGGCCGCCCCGGTGCGGGCCGTCGTCCGCGAGCTGGATCCGGCGCTGCCGGTGGCGGCGGTGCGGCCGATGAGCGACGTCGTCGCCACGGCGCTGGCGACGCCGCGGCTCACCGGGTTCCTGCTCGGCACTTTCGCCGCCATCGCCTCGGCGCTGGCGGTGGTCGGCCTCTACGGCGTGCTGTCGTACCTCGTCGCCCGGCGCACGCACGAGATCGGCATCCGCATGGCGATGGGTGCCGATCGCGGCGAGGTGCTGCGGATGATCGTGCGGCGGGGGCTGGCCCTGGCCGGCGCCGGCATCGGCGTCGGGCTCGGTGCCGCGCTGGCGCTGTCGCGCGTCGTCGGCGGCCTGCTCTACGACGTGGCGCCCACCGATCCGGTCACTTATGTACTGGTGCCGCTGGCGCTGCTCGTCGTCGCCGCGCTCGCCAGCCTGGTGCCGGCGCTGCGCGCGGTGCGCGTCAGTCCGCTGGTGGCGCTACGATCGGAGTAACGGCCGCGTCGCCGCGCATCCGTCACCCGTCACGGGGCGATGACGCGGAGCGTCGGGAAGTAGCGCCGGTAGCGCCGGGCATCGCGCGTGAGCAGCGTATACCGGGCCACTGCAGCGTGCGCGCCGATGTAGAAGTCGGGCAGAGGGGCCGACAGCGTGCCGCCACGACGCCGGTACTGCACGAACGCCCGGCCGGCCAGGAACGCGGCCTCCCATGGCAGCGCCTCACGCCGCACGTAACTCGCCGGCAGGGCGTCCTCGACGTCCTCGAGCGTGTCGAAGCCGGCCGCGACCTCGGCGTACACGATCGGGTTGATTACCAGCGGCCCGCGCGCTACCACGCCGGGCTGAGGCTCCTCGGGCCGGACCGCCGGTCCTACCGGGGGCCGCCGAGCCGGCCCGTGCTGGCGATGGCCTCGTCGTACCAGGCGCGCCAGGCGTCCATCACCTCGGCCGGAGCGTCGTTGCGGCGCTCGGTCTCCAGGCGGGCGTCGCGCGCCGAGCGCATCATCGCCTCGAGCGGCGCGACGTCGCCCTGGTCGGCCGACGCCAGGAACATCGCCGTCGTCGCCACGATCGTGGCGACGTGCTGCATCGACGCCGCGCTCACCTTGTCGAGGGTGTCGAGATTGGTGTGGTAGTAGCGGTCGGTGAAGTGCCAGTTGAGCAGCGCCGGCACGCCCACCTTGGTGAACGACGTGTGATCGCTGCCGCCCTCGTACGGATTGGTGCGCACCACCCAGCCGGTGTCGCGAGCACGGCGCAGCGCCACCCCGAGGTGCAGGTCGTTGAGATAGGTGCCCCGCAGCATCGACCGCGGCACTTCGCTGGCGCCCCATTCGCTGTGCGGGTCCGACGGCCGGGCCCACACCGCGGTCGGATCGGGGGCCTTCTCGATCAGAAACGTGCCGCTGGTCTTGGTGGTGTCCTCGCCGGTCATGTCGAGCGACATCATCGCCACGACCCTGGCGGCGCGGGCCGCGTCCTCGGCGATCCAGGCATCGCTCATCCGGTTCTCGTCGCCCCACAGGAGCGTGAGCGTGCGCGCCGGGCGGGGAAGCGCGCCTTCCGCGATGGTCTTCTGCAGCGCCAGCGCCGCCGCCAGCAGCGTGCCGCTGCCGGTGGCGTTGTCGTTGGCGCCGGGTTCCTGGACGTGAGCCACCAGCACGACGCGCTCGTCCGGCCAGCGCGTGCCGGGGAACTCGGCGACGAGCGTACGCACCGGACGGCGGTGGAACACGGTGTCGGCGGTGACGTGCACCCGCACCGCGCCGGCGGCGAGCCGCTCGCGCAGCCGACGCGCCGCTCGTGGGGTCGCCTTGAAGCCGAACGACGGCTGGTCGGGGGCGTAAGGAATCGCCCCCCACTGCAGAACGTCGGGAGTCGTGTTCGGCTGCGTATATGGCGCAATCTGGGTCGAGATCACGCCGGCCGCGCCGCGCGCCTTCACTGCCTGGTTCCACACCGGGCCGATCGGGCCGTCGGCGAGGACCACCGCACCCTTCACCGCGCGGCCCTCGTAGTGCGAGGCCTCGGTGCCGGCGCCGACGTCCACGAGCGGGGCCGTCACCCCGCCGGCCGGCGTCGGTAACGAGTTGATGGTCAGCGGCACGCGGTCCTGCGCCCGCGACAGCACGATCTCGCCGTCCGGTCCGTCGAGCCGAAGCACGGCGTCGCGCATCTCCCAGCCTTGGCTGGTCGAGGGGATGGTGTCGTAGCGCGTGGTGATCCCGGCGCCCTTCAGCGCCGCGTCGATCCACTCGAGCGACTGGTCGAACTGCGGGTTGCCAGCCAGCCGCCACAGCGGCGCGACCTTCGTCACCAGCGCCATCGCCGCCTCGCGATCGACACGCGGCTCGACGGCGCGATAGGTCGCCTCGGCGCGCGGCGGCAGCGCGCGATCGAGCGGCGGCAGGTGAGGCGGCGTCGTCTGAGCGGTGAGTGTCGCCGCCGACACCATCGCCAGCATCGCAGTCGTGGCGCGCATGCGTCGAATGATATTCCGCAGGGGCCATCGTGTCAGGGCGGCGCGACGCTTCCGCCTATAATCCCGGCGGATGGCCCACCCGCTGCCCTCCGGCGCTGCGCTCGGGCATTACCGAATCGTCGGTCCGCTGGGTGCCGGCGGCATGGGCGCCGTCTACCGGGCCACCGACACGGTGCTGCGCCGCGACGTCGCCCTGAAAGTGGTCGAGCCCGGGACGGCCGGCGAGTCGGCCGCCCGGCTGCTCCGCGAAGCGCGCCGCGCCGCCTCCTTGAACCATCCGAACATCTGCACGGTGTTCCACGTCGGCGACAGCGCGGAGCCGCCGTTCATCGCCATGGAGCTGGTCGATGGGCCGACGCTGCTCGGCGCGATCCGTGGCGGCGGTGTCACCGTGGAACGGGCCTGCCGCATCGGCCGGCAGATCGCCGAGGCGCTCGAGCACGCCCACCGGCACGGCATCGTGCACCGCGATCTGAAGAGCACCAACGTGATGCTCACGGCCGACGGCCGGGCCAAGGTGCTGGATTTCGGCATCGCCGGCCTGCTGCCGGGCGCCGCCGAACAGGCGACCGCCACGGCCAGCGCGTCGGACGGGTCGGTGGTGCAGGGCACCATCCCCTACATGGCGCCGGAGGTCTTGCGCGGTCAGCCTGCGGACGTGCGGAGCGACCTGTGGTCGCTGGGCGTCGTGCTCTTCGAGATGCTCGCGGGCCGGCTGCCATTCGCGCGGGCCACCTCGGCCGAAACCCTGGCCGCCATCCTTCGCGATCCCGTGCCGGCGCTGCCGACGACCACCCCGGCGGCGGTCGCCCACGTCGTACAGCGCTGCCTGTCCAAGGAGCCGAGCGACCGGCCGGGCCATGCGGCCGAAGTGGCGATGGCGCTGGAAGTGGCGGCGATCGCGACGCCCTCCGTCGCGTCGGATGCCGTGCCGACCGCGGCGCCGTCGCGCCGGCGACCGCGCATCGCCGCCGCCGTCGCGGCCATTGCGGCGGTGCTCGCAGCCGCCGCGTGGTTGAGCCGGCCTCGCGCGCCCGTGGCCGAGGGCGGCCACGTGCGGCTCGTGAACGCGGTGCAGGTGACGCGCGCCGTCGGGGTCGAGGAGCACGCGGTCTGGTCTCCCGACGGCCGGACGCTGGCCTATTCCGCGAGCCCGACCGGCGACCACCTGGCACCGGATTGGGACGTGTGGGTGACGCAGCCTGGAGGCACCCCGATCAACCGGACCGCCGACCATCCGGGCCGCGACACGTTCCCGTCGTGGTCGCCGGACGGCGCGCAGATCGCCTTCTGGTCGTCACGGGATGGCGCCGGCTGCTATGTGATGTCGGCGCTGGGCGGCGCGGCCCGGCGCGTCGCCGGCGCGGGGGCCTTCGATCCGCACGCTCCCGTGTGGTCGGCCGATGGGCGCCAGGTATCCTGCGTCACGGGCGGGCCCGGCGAGATCGCGCTGACGACCTTCGTCGTCGATACCGGCGAGGTCGTCGACCGGCTGCCGCTGCGCGTCGATGGCCGGGCGATGTTCCTGGCCGAGTCGCCCGACCGGCACCGGGTCGCGCTCGTCGTGGCGCCGGCTGGCCTCAACGCGGACATCACCCAACTCGTGCTCGTCAGCCGGCCCGACGGCGCCGTCACCGCGCTGAGCGACGGCCAGACGCGGATCTGGAGTCCCTCGTGGTCGCCGGACGGCGCCCTCAACTACGTCTCCAGCACCGGCGGCAGTGCCGACCTCTGGCAGCAGCGGCTCGACGCCGGCGGCACCCCGGTCGGGCAGCCCCTGGCGCTGTCGAGCGGCATCGGGATGCGCAACGCGGCTCTTTCGCCCGACGGCACGCGCGTCGCCTACTCGCAGGGGCGCCGCGTCGCCAACCTGTGGCGGGTGCCGCTGCGGCCCGACCGGGCGGCGACCTGGGCGGATGCGACGCAGATCACCTTCGACCAGGCATATATCGAATTCGCCGACGTCTCGCCCGATGGCCGCCAGCTGGCGGTCAGCTCGGATCGCACCGGCAGCATCGACCTGTGGGTGCTGCCGAGTGGCGGTGGGGAGCTGCGCCAGGTCACTTCCGACCGCGGCGCCGAGTGGTCGCCCCGCTGGTCGCCCGACGGGACCGTGATCGCGTTCTATGCCTCCCGCAGCGGCAACCGCGACATCTGGACCCTGCCAGTCGCTGGCGGTTCGTGGACCCAGCTCACCACGAACCCCGGCGCGGACTTGATTCCGTCGTGGTCACCCGACGGCCGCGAGATCGTGCATCTCTCCGCGCGTGACGGCACCTCCTATGTCTGGGTCACGCCGGCGCACGGTGGCACTGGGCGGGAGGTGGCGCGGGCCTTCCTCAGCGGCGGCAAGTGGTCACCCGATGGCCGCACGATCGCCTTTCTGTCGGAGAACGGCGTCGGCCTGCGCAGCGCCGACGGCCGCGGCCCAGTGTCGATCATCGACGCGCCGGCCGCTCAGCTCATCTGGTCAGCCGACGGCGCCCTCCTCCTCGCGGGGCGGGGCGACGAAGGCAACAACGTCTACCGCGTGAGCGCGACCGGTCGTGACAAACGTCCGCTCACCGATCTACGGGGACGGCGTGGCGGGCTGGTGCCCAACAGCCTGGCATCGGACGGCCGCTATCTTTACTTCGCCTGGCAGGAAGATCTGGGCGACATCTGGATCGCCGACCTCGCCCGATAGTCCTGCGATAATCGCGCGGTGACGCTCGCCGCCGACACCCGCCGCCGCTTCCTCGCCCACTTCACCGCCGCCGGTCTCGGTGGCACCCTCGCCCCCGGCGTGCTGTGGGCGCGGATGCAGGACGCCGGCACCGACCGCGTCACGCTGGCGATGCTCACCGACGCACTCAAGCTGTCGGGCATCGAACTGAGCGAGGAAGACCGCCAGGCGATGGTCGAGGGCGCCAACACCTCCCTCGAACGCCTCGAGGCGCTGCGCGCCCTGCACATCCCCAACGACGTCTCGCCGCCCTACCACTTCAGCCCGGTCGTCGCCGGGATGCGCGTGGACCGGACCCGCGAGCCGTGGATGATGAGCAAGGCGCCAGCGCTGAAGCGTCCGGCGCAGCTGGAGGATGTTGCGCTCTGGCCGGTGCGTCACCTGGCCGAGCTGGTGCGGACGAAACAGGTCACGTCGGTCGAGCTGACGCGGATGTACCTGGCGCGGCTGCATCGCCATCAGCCGCGGCTCAACCACGTGGTGACGTTCCTCGACGACCACGGCCTGGCCGAGGCCGGGCGCGCCGACACGGAGATCGCCGCCGGGCGCTACAAGGGTCCGCTGCACGGCATCCCCTGGGGCTGCAAGGACATCATCACCGTGAAGGGCTACAAGACCACCTGGGGCTCGCCGGCCTTCACCGAGCAGCAGCTCGATTACGACGCCAGCATCGTCGAGATGCTGCACGAGGCGGGCGCGGTGCTCATCGCCAAGCTCACCACGGGCGAACTGGCGGCCGGCGACAACTGGTTCGGCGGCCAGACGAAGAGCCCGTGGGATCCCACGCAGGGCTCGAGTGGATCGTCGGCCGGGCCGGCGTCGGCCACCGCCGCGGGCGACGTCGCCTTCGCGATCGGCACCGAGACGAGCGGGTCGATCCTGAGCCCGGCGGCGCGCTGCGGGCTGGTCGGCCTCAGGCCGACCTTCGGGCGCGTCAGCCGGTTCGGCGCCATGGCCCTGTCGTGGACGCAGGACCGGCTCGGCCCGTTCTGCCGCCATGCGGAAGACTGCGCGCTCGTGATGCAGGCCATCGCCCGGCCCGACGGCCGCGACATGAGCGTCACCGAGGTACCGTTCAACTGGAACGCGAGCCTCGACGTGCGCGGCCTGAAAGTCGGCATCCTCCAGGCGTCGTTCGACGAGCTGACCGAGCCGGCCGCCAAAGCCAACGCCGCGGCCACGCTCGACGCGCTGAAGGCGCTCGGCGTCCGCGAGTTCATCCCGGTGCCGGTGCCCGACTTCGACTACGACGTGAGCGCCATCGGCGTGGAATCGGGGGCGTTCTTCGACGAGCACGCGCGGGCCGGACGGATGGCCAGGTCGCGCCACCGCGGCCGGCCCAACGGCCGGCTGGTGTCGGCGGTGGACTTCCTGCAGACCCAGCGCGCCCGGATGATGATGATGGAGGCCTTGGCCAGGGCCACGGCGCACGTGGACGTCTACGTCGTCGCCTCGAACAGCATCGGCCGCGGCGGTCCCGGCGGGCCGCCGGCACCTCGTGCTCCCGGCACACCGCGTCCGCCCCGCACGCCCCAACCGCCGGGCCAGCGCCATTTCCAGATGGCCAACCTGGCCGGCTACCCGGCGGTGAACGTCCCCAACGGCTTCACCGGCGAGGGCGGCACCCCGACCAGCATCGTGTTCTACGCACAGCCGTATCGTGAGCACCAGCTGCTGGCGCTCGCGAAGGCCTACCAGGACCGCGCCCGCTGGCACGAACGCCGGCCCACCGCGCTCGACGCCTGACATGTCCGCCGGCGCCACGCCGGCGGTGCACGCGTTGCGCCGCCACGGCATCGCCTTCACCGAGCACGAATACCGCTACGAGGATCGCGGCGGCACCGCCGTCTCGTCGCGCGCGCTCGGCGTGCCCGAGCACCACGTCGTCAAGACGCTGGTGATGGAGGACGAAGGCAAGCAGCCGCTGATCGTCCTGATGCACGGCGACCGCGAGGTCTCCACCAAGAACCTGGCCCGCCAGATCGGCGCCAAGACCGTGAAGCCGTGCGCGCCAGACGTGGCCGAGCGCCATACCGGTTACCAGGTGGGCGGCACCTCGCCGTTCGGCACGCGCAAGCCACTGCCGGTCTACGTCGAGCGGAGCATCCTGACGCTCGACCGCATCTATCTCAACGGCGGGCGGCGCGGGTTCCTCGTGTGCGTGGACCCGCGGGAAGTCGCGACCGTGCTCGACGCCGGGCTCGTCGACGTTGCCGTGGACCCTGCCGACCGCTGACCCTGCCGACTGGTCCCCGACCGAGGCGGGTGCCGGGATCGAGGGCCATCAGCCGAGCACGTCGCGCAGGGCCTCGGCCGCGGTGGCGAGGTCGTCGTCGGTCGTGTAGACGTGTACCGAGGCGCGTACGCGTCCGAGTTCTCCAGTGACGAGCACGCCCACCGCCTCCAGTGCCTCACGCACTGCCAGCGGATCCGCGTCCTCGAAGGCGATGCTGCCGGCCCGCGCCGCTGCCCCTTCGGGGGTCATCATCGGCACGCCGAGGGCGACGAGCCGCTGCCGCAGTGCCCCCGACATCGCCAGCGTGTGCGCCTCGATCCGCTCCATACCGAGGCCGGCGAGGTAGTCGAGCGAGGCATCGAGCACGTGCAGGGCGGGATACGCCGGGTTGCCGGGCTCGAACGCCTGCCCGGTGGACTTCACATGCACCGGGCCTGGCTCCGCGAGCGGCGGACGCCACTCCGCGGAGTGCCAGCCGGTGAGGCGCGGCCGCCAGTCGGGCAGGCGGCGGCGATTCCAGCTCGCAATCGCCACGCCGTGCACGCCGAGCAGGTACTTGTAGCAGCAGGCGACCAGCACATCGGCCACCGACGCGTCCACTCGCACCGAGCCAATCGCGTGCGAGGCGTCCACGACGAAGAGCGCGCCGGCTCTCCGCGCGAGCGCGGCATACGCTTCGAGGTCGTGCCGCTCGCCGGTGAGATACGACACGTGGCTCAACGCGACGACCCGCGTGCGCGCATCGATCGCATCGGCGAAGCGCGCGATCGGCGCCTGCCAGCCCATCGGCGCCACCGTGCGCATCTCGATGCCGTGGCGCGTCTGCGCCAACCACGGATTCATGAGCGACGGAAACTCCCACCGCTCCATCACCACGTTGTCGCCGGGCCGCCAGTCGATCGAGTCGGCCACCAGGCTGACACCGTGCGCCACGCTCGACGGGAAGCCGATGTCGCCGGGCTCGGCGTTGATGAGCGCCGCCACCTTCGACGCCACGCGCGCGCGCACCGCCTCGTTCAGCCGCTGGCCGGCCAGCCCGGTGCCCTTGGCCCGGGCGGCACGGTCGAGCGCGGCGAGCGTCGAAACGAGCACCGGCGCCTGCCCCCCTGCGGCCAGGTGGGTCACGCCGTCGAGGTTGATGAAGTCAGACGTCGGCACCATCCCACGGCCTCTTCGCCCGGCGGGAGACTAGTCGAAGGCCAACACCGCGAAGACCACCGCGGTGAGCGAGCAGACCAGGATGGCGTGGCCGACGATCGGCAGCCGGCCGGCCGCCGCCGCATCGCCCCGCCGCACCCTCGCCAGCAGCGCATGCGACAGGCCGACGGCACCCGTCAGCAGCACCACGGCCGTGAGCTTGACGTGGAACTGCCAGGGCAGGCTGCCGAAGCCGCCCCACTTGGTGAAGGTCAGGATGAGCCCGGTCGCCCAGAGCAGCAGCAGGCCGCCGCCCCCGACATTCGCCATGAGCGGTGGCAGGCGCGCAAGGCCGCGCGCCTCCGCTGGATCGGCGCCCGCCATCAGGCCACGCACGGCCATGTTGACCACGGTCGCCGAGAACCCCAGCGCCAGGCCGATGAAGTGCAGGATGAGCAGCAGCTGTGTGACATCGGGCATGAACGGGTCCTGACCTGGGCTGGGAACGCGGCCACGATTATGCACCGGGCCGACGGCACGAGCCGCCGATACAATGGCCGGGAGACCGCGCCGTGTCCGTATCTGCTCCGACTGCCGGCCCGGGCCTGAGCGATCGCTTCGCCGGCCTCCATCGCCTCATCGGCAACACGCCGCTCGTCGCCGTGGATTGCCTCTATCGCGGTGAGCCGCGCGTCATCCACGCCAAGCAGGAATCACTCAACCTGACCGGCAGCATCAAGGACCGGATGGCGCTGTTCATCATCGAGGAGGCCTACCGCAGCGGCGCCCTCACGCCGGGTGTCAGAATCGCCGAGGCCACGAGCGGCAACACCGGCATCTCGTTTGCCGCGGTGGGCCGTGCCCTTGGCCATCCGGTCACGATCTTCATGCCCGACTGGATGAGCGCCGAGCGGATGCAGATCATCGCCAGCTTTGGCGCCGAGATCGTGCCGGTGAGCGCGGCACAGGGCGGGTTCCTGGGCAGCATCAGGCTCTCCGAAGAACTGGCCGCGAACGATCCGGACGTGTTCCTGCCGTGCCAGTTCGCCAACCCGGCGAACGTGGAAGCGCACCGGCGCACGACCGGCCCGGAGATCGTGGCGCAACTGGCGCAGGCGGGGCTGGCGCCCGATGCGTTCGTAGCCGGCGTGGGCACGGGCGGAACGGTCATGGGCGTGGGCGCGTTCCTGAAGGCGCGGCGCGCCGCCACGCGCGTGCATCCGCTCGAGCCGGCCGAGTCGCCCACGATGTCCACCGGGCACAAGGTGGGGCGTCACCGCATCCAGGGCATCTCGGACGAGTTCATCCCGGCGATCGTCGAGCTCGACCAGCTCGACGCGATCGTGAGCGCCAACGACGGCGACGCAATCCTGATGGCGCAGAAGCTCGCGCACCGCGGCCTCGCCGTCGGCATTTCATCCGGCGCCAACTTCATCGGCGCGCTGAAGGTGCAGAACGCACTCGGCGCCGGCGCCACCGTGGTCACGATCTTCTGCGACAGCAACAAGAAGTACCTGAGCACGGACCTGCTGCGCGACGAGCCGGTGCACGACGGCTACCTCTCGCCGGACGTGGAACTGCTCGGCTTCCGCGCGCTCGGCCGGGTGTGCTCGGTGTGTGCCGACAACGGCCAGCGCGACAGCGCCGCGCCGATCGTGCCCGTGCGGCGCTGAGCCGCGCGCGCTCCGGGGACGGTCCCCGTTACGCCTCGCGCGCCGCCACCTTGGCCCAGGTGTCCTTGAGCGACACCGTGCGGTTGAACACCGGCGCGCCGGGCCCGCCGTCGGGGTCGGCGGCGAAGTAGCCGAGCCGCTCGAACTGGAAGCGGGTGCCCGATGCGGCCACGCCGAGCATCGGCTCGAGCTTGCAGCCGCGCAGCACCTCGAGGCTGTCGCGGTTGAGCAGATCGAGGAACGTCTGGCCGGCCTTTTCGGCGGCGGTATCTGGGTGCTCGGCCGAGAACAGCCGATCGTAGAGACGCACCTCGCCGTCCACGGCGTGCGCGGCCGACACCCAGTGCAGCGTCGCCTTCACCTTGCGGCCGTCGGGGGCGTCGCCGCCGCGGGTGGCCGGGTCGTAGGTGCAGCGCAGCTCGACGATCTGGCCGGCGGCGTCCTTCACCACCTCGGTGCAGGTGACCAGATACGCGTTGCGCAGCCGCACTTCACGGCCGGGCGCCAGCCGGAAGAACTTCTTCGGCGGCTCTTCCATGAAGTCGTCGCGCTCGATGTAGAGCTCGCGCGAGAACGGCACCGCGCGCGTGCCGGCCGACGCGTCCTCCGGGTTGTTGACCACCGCCATCGTCTCGGTCTGTGCCGCGGGGTAGTTGGTCAGCACCACCTTGAGCGGACGCAGCACGGCCATCGCCCGCGGCGCGCGACGGTTCAAGTCCTCGCGCACGCAGTGCTCGAGCAGGCCGATGTCGATGACGTTCTCTTTCTTGGCGACGCCGACGCGGCTGCAGAAGTCGCGAATCGCCTCGGCGGTGTAGCCGCGGCGGCGCATGCCCGACAGCGTCGGCATCCGCGGGTCGTCCCAGCCGCCGACGTGGCCCTGCGCCACCAGCTGCAGGAGCTTGCGCTTGCTCATCACCGTGTAGTTCAGGTTGAGGCGCGCGAACTCGATCTGCCGCGGCGTGTGCTCGGCGCGGCACTCGCGCACCACCCAGTCGTAGAGCGGCCGGTGCGCCTCGTATTCGAGCGTGCACAGCGAGTGCGTCACGCCCTCGTAGGCGTCCGACAGCGGATGGGCGTAGTCGTACATCGGGTAGAGGCACCACGCGTTGCCGGTCCGGTGGTGCTCGGCGTGGCGGATGCGGTAGAGCACCGGGTCGCGCAGGTTGATGTTCGGCGACGCCATGTCGATCTTCGCGCGCAGCACGTGGGCGCCGTCGGGGAACTCGCCGGCGCGCATGCGCCGGAACAGGTCGAGGTTCTCGTCGACGCCGCGCGTGCGGTAGGGCGAGTCGGTGCCCGGCTCGGTCAGGGTGCCGCGGTGGGCGCGGATCTCGTCGGCCGAGTGCGAATCCACGTAGGCCAGGCCGCGGCGAATCAGCCCTTCGGCGTCCTGATACAGGCGCTCGTAATAGTCGGACGCGAAGTACTCGCGGTCGTCCCACGTGAAGCCGAGCCAGCGGACGTCGTCCTTGATCGCGTCCACGTACTCGACGTCTTCCTTGACCGGGTTGGTGTCGTCGAAGCGCAGGTTGCAGGTGCCGCCGTACTCGGCGGCAACGCCGAAGTCGAGGCAGATGGCTTTGGCGTGGCCGATGTGCAGGTAGCCGTTGGGCTCGGGCGGGAAGCGGGTGACGACGCGGCCGCCGTTGGCGCCGGCCGCCACGTCGGCGGCGACGATCTCGCGGATGAAGTCGAGCGAAGGCGCAGCCGCCTCGGCCGCGCCCGTGGCACGGCCATCGGAACTGGACATGACGTCCATCAGTCTATCCGGCGGGACGCTCTTCCGAGCCCCGAGCCCCGAGCCCCGAGCCCCGAGCCCCGAGCCCCGGCTCTATTGCGCGCAGGGCGGGCCCGACAGGGTGGCGAGCATGTACATCGCCGCCGCCCGGCCGCGCTTGGCGAGGCCGTAGGTCGTGCCGCGCGGGATCAGGAAATAGGTGCCGGCGGCCACCTGGATGTCCCGCCCGCCCAGCGTCACCGTGCCCTCGCCGCCGACCACGTAGAGCATCAGCTCGGCCGATTCGTGCGAGCGGTTCAGCCAGGGCTCGCGCACCTGCCAGAGCCAGGTTTGGGCGCCGCCGCTGCAGCCGATCAGGTTCTCCTTGTGCGGTTCCTTGGTGGTGATGTGGTTCCGTTCGATGTAGTCGGGCACCGAGAGGTTGGCCGGTTTGCCGGCCGGGTAGTCGGGCACCACCGGTTTGACCGGCTCCGGGGCCGGCGGCGGGGGCGGCGGCGGGGGCGGCGGCGGGGCCGGGGTGAGCGTGGCCTCGACGCTCGGCGGGGCCCCACGAAGCCACACCGCCTCCTTCTCGAAGGTGTAGAAACCCTCCTTCTCGAAGCGTACCCGGTAGGTGCCAGCGCGGATGCCGAGGAAGCGGGCCTGGCCCATCGTCGTGGTCACGCCCTCGCGTTCCACCGGTCCGATCACGGTGACCTTCACGTCGGGGATCGGCGCCCCGGTGGGGTCGTTGACCGTGGCCGTCAGCACCACCGTCGCGGTGGACTGGGCGGCGGCGCGGGGGCGTTTGGGCGCCGGGGCCTGGCCGCTCGGGGGCGGAGTGGCCTGCGCCAGCGCCATCGCCGGAACGCACAACAGGGTGAGCAGCGCGGCCGTGGCTCGCATGTGCATAACTGTACTCACCTCGAAAGGTGATGCAAAGCTCGTCCGCACTGGTCGGGCCCCGAGAAAAGGTCCAGACTTGGAGGACTTCCCGCGCCGGCGGCTGAGGGGCGACGGCCGCGATTGCCGCTACTTGCCCTGGATGCACTTGGCACGCGACGTGCCCTGGTCATGCCACGGAGGCAAGTGCAATGGCGTTCGGGAGCCTACGTTGTGCAGTTACGGGCCACGATCTGCTCGTTCGTGACAACGAGCAGGGCACACCCGTGTGGCGTTGCCCGCGGTGCTGGCAGACCCAGGCCCGCGAGAGGGTGGCCGATCCGCGGCCCGTCCGTCCGCTGGATGCCCGGTTCATCCTGAACCCCGTGGAGAACGTGGTGCTCAGGCGCACCGCGGTCACGGCGTTGAGTGCGGCCGAGCGCTGGCGCATGCGGGCCGCACGCGTCGCGCAGGGCGCAAGCTCGGCGGCGTAGGGAGCATAGCCCGAGCCCCGAGTCTCGAGCCCCGGCTCTCAATACCGCCAGCTGTTGAGGTCCGCGCCGGGCGGCGCGGTCTTCAACATCCGCTCGACGCCGCGCGGCATGAACATCTGGTGGTAGCGCAGGCGCGAATGGGCGTTGGCCCGCGTCTGGTCGCCGTTCCAGCAGTGTTCGGCGCGATCGCCGTAGTCCACCTCGCCGTTGTAGTACGGGTTGCGGGTCGACTCCAGGAACTCCTCGGCCAGGTAGACCGCGTTGTTCAGGTAGTAGTTGTCCATGTCGCCGACATAGATGTTGAGCTTGCCCTCGAGCTTCCTGCCCAGGCCCTTGCTCTCCCAGTCGCGCTTCAGGATGTGCACGAGGTCGTAGTTCTCGCGCCAGTACTCCGCCACCTGCCGGTTGATGACCCCGGTGCCCTTGTCCCAAATCCGCTCGGGATAGCCGTCGCGGCCGACCGGTGAGAACACCGCCTCCCAGATGTCGTACTGCTGGCCCGACCGGGTCTTGGTGCCCAGCACCAGTTCGAGGCGGTTCACCTCCCACTGCATCGCGTCCACGTGGCCGAGCCGGTTGCGATGCGCCGGCCGCGGCGTGCGCTTGAACGGCTCGTCGAGGAAGTAGGCGTTGCGGTCCTTGTAGATGTCCACGGTGGTGAAGGCGCGGAAGTCGATCGGGTCGGGGCAGGCGATGTAGGCGCCGTTGAACGCCTCCGGGTAGAACACCTGGGCGGCCATCGCCTCCCAGCCGCCGGTCGAGCCGCCGTACATGAAGCGCGCCCAGCCCTCGCCGAGGCCGCGGTACTTCTTCTCGATGTGGGGAATCAGCTCCTGCACGATGGCGTCGCCGTAGGGCCCGAGGTTGGCCGAGTTCACCGCGTAGGAGTCGTCGTAGAACGGGTTGGCGTGCTGGACCTCGATGACGATCCCACGCGGGAAGTCGGGCCCGGTCCACTCCTTGTAGAACTGGTAGGCGTACTCCTGCTGGATGCGGTTGTAGCCCTTCAGGCTGAAGCGCGCCGAGTAATCGGGCGCCAGGTTCGGGTCGGGCGGCGCCTCGCGCCAGCCCGAGATGGTGGCGGGAAAGTGGCCGTGGTAGACGAACAGCGGGTACTTCGCCTGCGGATGCGTGTCCCAGCCCTCGGGCAGGAGCACGGCGGCGCCGATGTGCATCGGCCGGCCCCAGAACTTCGTGAGCAGCGCGCTCTGGATGCGCTCGTGCTTCACGTACTTCGTGTCCTTCTGCGGCGCGATCTCCGGGATGATCTGATCGAGCGTGATCGGAATCGCGCCGCTGGTCACCGGATCGATGGTGATCTGCCGCGGCGTCGAGTAGAGGTTGCCCGGGGCCAGGTTCCACTGCTGGCCCTCGCCGCGGTCCATCGGCATCTTCACCGTGTGGCCGTCGGCGCGCCTGAACGTCTCGTAGCGGTGGAAGAGCGCCTGCACCGTGTAGGTGCCAGCGGGAATCTCCGACAGCCGTTCGATCGGGAAGCCGATGGTCGCGCCGCTCACGCTCGCCGGGGCGCCGGCGGGCCAGCCCTCGAGGTCGAGGCCGAAGATCGGCTGCGCACCCTGGCCGAAAGTGACGTGGAAGCGCGGCTCGCCGTCGGTGCGCGTCGAGAGGATGAGCAGCAGCCGGCCGTCGAGCGGCGTGTCGCTGCGCGAGACCGGGTAGCTCACCTCGAAGCGGAGCGGGCCCGGGGTGCTGGCCGGCTGGCGCGCGTCGAGCGAGACCAGCGCCGCGGCGAGCACGGCGGCGGTGAACAGGGCGGCGAAGAGGCGTCGCGACATGCGCGGAGTGTAGCAGGGCGGAACGCACCGGACCGGTGGACGTCGATTGGCGGTCGTCCCGTCACTCGTCCCGCCACCGGGACGGCGGCGTAGACTGCCGCGATGCCGATTCGCGTCCTGGTGCTGCTCACGCTCGTCGCCGGTCCGCTCGCTGACGCGGCCGCTGCCCAGACCCGGTCCCGCGCGGACTGGATCGAACTGGCCACGGGCGGCTTCGCGGTTCCGGCCGGACAGACCGCAGCCGGGCTGCTGGTCGAGATGAACCCGCTGCTGGCGTCGCCCGACCCGGTGCTGCGCGACGAGGTGGCCTACAGTGCCGCCGAACGCTGGATTCTGCGCGACAAGGCCGTCGCCCCCGACGACCTGCGACGCCTGCTCGCGCTCTGGGCGGGCAACCTGGACGACGGCCTCGGCAGCGCCGGCGACGACCGCGTCTTCAAGCGCTCGTTCTCGGCGCTGTGCCTGTCGCTCATCGCCGCCCGCGAGGTCGGCTCGCCGTTCCTGGCCGCCGAGGAGGGCCGGCGGCTGCTCGACCGGATGCTCGACTACTTCGTGCGCGAGCGCGACCTGCGCGGCTTCGACTCGACGCGTGGCTGGATGCACGCGCCCGCGCACACCGCCGACGCGCTGAAGTTCCTGGCCCGCTCGACGCACTTCACTCCCGCCGACCTGCCGCGCCTGCTCGACGCGGTGCGGAGCCGGCTTGCGACCACCGACGCCGTCTTCGCCTGGGGCGAGAACGACCGCATCGCCTGGGCGCTCCATGCCGCGGTGCGCCGGCCCGACGCCGATCCCACGGCCGTGGAGTCGTGGGCGGCGCGGTGGGTCGAGGACCACAAGGCCGTGTGGGCGAACGGTCCGCTCGTCGACCCCGTCCGCTTCGCCCGCGTCGAGAACGCCAAACAGGTGCTGCGCAGCCTCGTCGCCATCCTCTCGATGGAGCAGGCACCGACGCCCACCGGCGAGAAGGCTCGCCTCGCCGCCGTCACCGCCCTCGCCCGGATGCGGTAAAAGGGCCGGGGCTCGGGGCTCGGGACTCGGGACTCGGGACTCGGGACTCGGGACTCGGGACTCGGGGCACGCGGCGTCTCGAGCCCCGGTATAATCCGCTCTTCTTGGGGGGCAACCTGATGGGCCATCGACTGGGATTCCTGGTGCTCGGCGCGGTGCTCGGCGCCGCCGCCATGTACGGCACGGCCGCGACGGCGCAGATGCCGGCGAAGCGGGCATTCAACGGCGTGACGAAGCCGATCGGGCCGTACACGCCCGGCGTCGGCGTGGGCGGCACGGTCTACCTGGCCGGGCAGATTGGCCTGGATCCGGCCAGCGGCCAGATCGTCGAGGGCGGCACCGAGGCCCAGGCGAAACGCGTCATGGAGAACCTTGGTGCTGTGCTCAAGGAGGCGGGCCTGGGCTACGGCGACGTGGTCAAGTCCACCATCTACATGACCGACCTGGCCGAGTTCGCCAAGGTCAACGACATCTACGGCAGCTACTTCCCGGCCGGCGGCGTGCCGCCGGCTCGATCCACGGTGCAGGTCGCGGCGCTGCCGCGCGGCGCCCGCATCGAGATCGACTTCGTCGCGGCCCGCTGACCGCGACCAGGAGGCGCACCATGGAGATGCCCAAGCCCGGCGAGGCGCACGCCCGCCTGCACAAGCTGGCCGGTCGCTGGAAGGGCGACGAGACCATGCACCCCGCGCCGTGGGATCCGGCCGGCGGCACCGCCAGCGGCGCGGTCGAGAACCGCGTCGTGCTCGACGGCTTCGTGGTGGTCCAGGAGTACGAGCAGACGCGCGGCGGCGGGCCGAACTTCGCCGGCTACGGCATGTTCTGGTGGGACGGTGCCGCCGGACAGTACGTGATGACCTGGTTCGACTCGATGATGGGCATGCCCGCCGAGTACCGGGGAGACTTCGAGGGCGAGGTGCTGCGGCTCGTGAACGCGCTGCCCGGCGGCGGCTACGCCCGGGCCTCGTTCGACCTCGGCGCGCCCGACCGTTACGTGTTCCTGATGGAGATGTCGCCCGACGGCGCCGCCTGGGCGCCGGCCATCGAAGGCCGATACGCCCGGCAGACGACGGCGCCGGCGCGGCCCGCCGCGCGCCGTGCCGGCGGCAAGGCGAAGCGGGTCGCCAAGGCCGCCGTGGCGGCCAAGGCCGCGGTGGCGGCCAAGGCGGCCAAGGCCGCGGCGGCGAAGCGGCGGGCGACGGCGAAGGGTCGCGTGCGGGCCGTGGCGCCGCGGCGGGCGGCGGCGCGACGCGGGGGTGTCCGCGGCAAGGGCGGCCGGCGGCGCTAGGACGGCACAGGCGATCGCGACCCGAGGGTCGGCGAGGAGGAGCGATGACGGTGGTGAAGACGATCGGACTGCTGGCGGTGGGGATCGGGATCGGCGTCGGCGCCACGCTCGGCGCCCAGACGGCCCAGAGCGGAACCCGCCGGGAGCCGCAGTTCGAGAATCAGCACGTGCGCGTGTGGAAGAGCATCATCCAGCCGAAGCAGCCGCTGACCATGCATCGGCACGAGCACGGCCGCGCGCTCATCGCGCTCAAGGGCGGCACCATCGACATCGTCCAGAAGACCGGCGAGTCGAAGGCCCACCTGTGGGAGACCGGCAAGGCCTACTGGCTCGACAAGGACATTCCGAACACCCAGCACGCCGACGTCAACAACGGCACCGAACCGATCGAGGTCATCGTCGTCGAGTTGAAGAACGACTGACGCCGGCGCGATTCGGACATCGCGCCGGCGTCCGCGCGGTTACTCGGGGAGCAGCACCGTGTCGACGACGTGGATCACGCCGTTGGATGCGGCGACGTCGGCGGTGGTGACGTGCGCCGATCCGACCATCACCGACGCGCCCATGGTCGCGACCTTCACCGATCCGCCCTGCACCGTCTTCGCGGTGGTCAGCTTGGCGACATCGGCCGCCATCACCTTGCCGGGGACCACGTGGTAGGTGAGGATGGCGGTGAGCCTGGCCCTGTTCTCGGGCTTCAGCAGGTCCTCGACGGTGCCCTTGGGCAGCTTGGCGAAGGCGGCGTCGGTCGGCGCGAACACGGTGAACGGACCGGCGCCCTTCAGCGTGTCGACCAGGCCCGCTGCCTGCAGGGCCGTCGCCAGGGTCGTGAACTGACCGGCGGCGACCGCGGTGTCGACGATGTCCTGGCCCTGCGCGGCGGCCGGCGGCGGGGCGATGACGGTGGTGGCGGCGAACGCGGCGGTGAACAGCAGAGTCTTCAGTGCGGTCATGACGGTGATGTCTCCTCGACGTCCAGGCACCGCTGGTGCCGCCCGGTGGAATGACCGGGGCACGGGGACGTCAGCAGGTAGGACGACCGGCCCTCGACCCGCGGTGCCGGCGGGCCGGAGATCGTTTGACTGACAGGTCGTCACGCGATAGGTTCGTTTCTCGTGAGGAAAACCCTGACGCCGACCCTCGCCGGCGGCCTCGCCGCCTACGGGATCGGCGATCGGCTGCGGGCGCTGCGGCTGCGCCGCAAACTCGGCCTCGTCGAGCTGGCCCGGCACACCGGACTGTCGCCGGCGATGCTGTCCAAGCTCGAACGCGGCCGGATGTTCCCGACGCTGCCGACGCTGCTGCGGATCGCGCTGGTGTTCGGCGTCGGCCTCGATCACTTCTTCGCCGCCGCGGCGCCGCGCCGGGCGGTCGGCGTGGTCCGCGCCGCCGAGCGGCGGCGGTTCGTCGAACGGCTGGGCGGCCGGACGCCGGCCTGGGAGTTCGAGTGCCTCGACTTCACCGCCACCGAGCGCCGGCTCAATGCCTATCTGGTGCGATTCCTCGCCACCAGCCGGCCGCGGCCGCACGCGCACGACGGCGCCGAGTTCCTCCACCTGGTGGCCGGGGCGCTCACCGTCGTCGTGGCCGGCGAGGAGCATCGCCTCGCCGCCGGCGACTCGATCTACTTCGACGCCAGCCAGCCGCATGGCTATCGCCGCACCAGCCGTGGCCCGGCGCGGGCACTGGTGGTGACGGCGCCCTGACCGCCAGCGGGGCACCGGCGCGCCCGCGAGACGCTCGCCGCAGTGGGCGGTGCGGGCCTGGAGGACGCCGGGATCCCGCACGGGCCGTGATAGTCTCAGACGGCCGCGCCTCCCCAGCCCGGTACAACATGGTGGCCGACGCCTTTCAACACGACTGGGATCCGCGCCTCACCGACCTGATGGCGGCCGACGACGCCCGCGCCGCCGAGCGCATCGCGTCCTTCGCCGTCCGCAACATCGAACCGGCCGTGCGCGCTGCGACGACCGCGCATCTGTCGGCGCTGCCGGCCGCCGATCGCGCCGACGTCGCGGCCTCGTGCCGCGACCGGCTGCTCGGCTTCCTGCGCGCCGTCCATCGCGGCGATCGCACGGTGCCGGTCGCCGACCTCGACGCGTTCGCCGCCACCTGCGCCGACGGCGCTTGCCGCGACTACCTGCGCCGCACCCGCCCGTTCCGTGCCCGGCTGACCAACCGGCTGCGGCTGCTGTGCACCCGCGGCACCGGTGCGGTGATGTGGCGGACGTCCGACGGCGTGCTGGTCGCCGGACTGCCGGCGTGGACGCAGCGCGACCCGCTCGAGCACCCGTTCCCGTGGCGCGACCAGCCCAAGGCGTGGTGGGGCAACGCCCACGCCGCGGCCGAGGGGTCGGCGCTCGTTCCCACCGTGCTGCGCATCCTGCAGAAGGCCGGCGCGCCGGTGGCGATCGACGCGATCACCGACCTGCTTCTGGCCCTTACCGGCATCGAGGATCTCACGCAGCGGCTCGATGCCAGTCCGGAAGGCGATGAACCCGAACTCGCCATCCTGATACCGAGCGCGACGGCCGACCACCTCCATGTGGCGCGCAAGTACCTCGAAGAAGCCTGGCGGCTGTGCCTGGAGATGCCGCGCTACATGCGCACGGCCGTGCTGTTGAGCCTGCGCGATCAGTTCGGCGCCGGGCTGCTGCCCGTCTTCCACGCCGCCGGGGTGACGCCGCTGCGCCAGGTGAGCGACGCCCTGGGCATGAAGCCCGACGAGTTGGCGGCGATCTGGGCACATCTGCCCTGGGACGACCGGGCGATCGGTCGCCGGCTCGGCATCACCGGCCTGCAGGTGCTCAACCTGCGGACCGCGGCCCGGTCGCGGCTGCTGCGCGGCATGGCGCTCAAGGACGAGCGGTGATGACCACCACCGAGCATCTCTCGCTCGTGCAGGTGCGCGCCTACGTCCGTGGCGCCCTGCACCCCTCCACGCTCGTCACCATCGACGACCACCTCGAGGCGTGCGCCGCCTGCCGGGCGGCGCTGGCCCGCGAGTCGGACGCGTCGTTCGGCGCCGAGGCGTTCGGCCGCGCGCTCGCCACGCCCGACGCCCGTCCCGAGAGCCCGCACCTCACCTTCGAACATCTCCGCGGTGCCGTCGACGGCACGCTCGACGCCGCCGATGCCGAGTGGGTGGAGGCGCACGCCGGGCTCTGCATGATGTGCGCCGAGGAGCTGCGCGACCTGCAGCGGTACGCTCCGTTCGTCCCGATCAAGATCGCCGGCGCGGCGCCGGCTCCGTCCGCGTCTCCGCCCGGCGGGTTCGAGCCGGCGGGCGCACCGCCGGCGCGACGCCGCCTCGACGACAGCCCCGACGTCGGCGTCGAGCCGCCGCCCGCTTACGGAGCCAAGCCGCGCGAACGGATCCCGCGGTGGATTCCGCTTGCGATCATCGCGTCGGCGCTGCTGGTGGCCCAGATGTGGGCCTGCTGACCGCCGCTCACGGCTTCGGCGGCCACGGCACGAAGGCCGAGGTGCGGCGGACGTACTCGGCGTAGCCGGGCTTGGCGGCGCCCAGCCCGGCCTCGAGCAGGGTCACCCCGGAGACCCGCAGCAGCAGCCACGTCATCAGCAGCGGGCTCACCACCGTCCACCAGCCGCCGGCGCCGGCGGCGACCACGAGGAGCCCCCACCACACCAGTGACTCGCCGAAGTAGTTGGGGTGGCGCGAGTAACGCCACAGGCCGGTGTCGCAGACCGCGGCGCGCGCCGCGACGCGCTTGAAGCGCCGGAGCTGCCGGTCGGCCGCCGCCTCGAGGAGAAATCCGGTCACGGCGACGCCCAGGCCGATGACGTCCCACGCCGTTGGGTAGCGGCTGCCGGCCGCCGTCACCGCCGCGCCGATCGGCCAGGACACCACCCACGCCACCGTGGCCTGGAGGAGGAACACCTGCAGAAGGCTGCGCCACCACCAGCGTGCGCCGTGCTGCAGCCGCCACGCCGCGTAGCGCGGATCCTCCCCGTGGCCGACGTTACGCCGGCCGATGTGCCAGGCGAGCCGAAGCGCCCACGCGGCGACGAGCGCCATCACCGCGAGACCGCGCGGGCCGACCGCCGCAGCGCCGTCGGCGTAGAGGGCCGCCGCCAGCACGAACGCCGGCCCCCACCACATGTCGACGATGCTCGCGTTCTTCAGCGGCAGCGACACCACCCACAGCGCCGTGAAGGCGGCGGCCAGGGCCAGCCACACCCCGAACCAGGGAGGACCGAAGTCGCTCACGTCGGTAGGACGCGGCGGGATGCGCTAGGGGTACCCCCAGCGCGAGGTGAGGTACGCGACCAGCGCCGGCTTCTCGTCGGCGGAGACCCTGGCGCCCCAGCGCACCATCTTGTCCACGGTCCGACCCCAGGCGGCGGCCGACAGCCGCTGCTGCGCCGACAGGTCGTCGTCGTGGCAGGTGCGGCACGACTGCTTGTAGACCGCCTCGCCGGCGGCCACCGCGGCGGCGTCGTGGGAGGCGAGGGGCTTCACGCCGAAATGACGGGCCAGGTAGCCGACCAGCGCCGGCCGCTCGTCGGCCGACAGCCTGGCGCCCCAGCGCTCCATCTTGGCCACCTCGCGGTCCCAGCCGGTCGGCGACAGCCGCTGCGAGACGATGAGGTCGGCCTCGTGGCACCCGAGGCACTTCGTCCGCGCCACCTCGGCCCCGACGCTCTCGGGCAGGCCGCGGGTGGCGTCCTGTGCCGCGGCGATGCCGCTCAGCGCGGCCAGCACGCCCGCGGCGGCCAGCACCCTCCGGCCGATCACGCCTTCACCTCGATGCGCACCTGGTCGGGCGCGTTCCACAGGTAGCCCGACGGGTTCCACTGCGGCACGATCGGCTGGACGTTGCCCTTCGCGTCGGTGGCGCGCGACAGGATGGTGTGGGTGTCCTGCCGCGAGGTGGTGAAGGAGTACTCGAAGCGTCGCCACGCGAAGCGCTCGGATTTGCCGGTCAGCGCCGCCGCCTGCCAGGTGGCGCCGGCGTCGGTCGAGACCTCGACGCGAGCGATGTCGATCTCGCCGGCCCACGCGAAGCCCGCCACCGTCACCTTGCCCGGCGCGACCACCGCGCCGTCGAGCGGCCGGGTGATGAGCGACTTCACCACCAGGCCGGTGAGCGGCGCGAGATCCCTGGCGTCGACCGCCGCGCCCGGCGCCACGCGCTTGGTGGGGTAGCGATAGCCCGTCGCCACCCAGAAGCCGTCGTGCTCCGCGGTGGCCAGCGTGATCTGGTTGAGCCACTTGATGGCGTAGGCGCCCTCCCACCCCGGCACCACCAGGCGCAGCGGGAAGCCGTGCGCGGCGGGAATCGGCTGGCCGTTCATCGCGTAGGCGACGACGGTGCCCTGATCGAGCGCCTTCGGCATCGGCACCTGGCGGACGAACGCCGGCTGCGTGCCGAGCGGGCGATCGGCGCCGCTCACCCACAGGTGGGTGGCGGCGGGGCGGGCGCCGGCGCGCTTCAGCAGGTCGGCGACGCGCACCCCGGTCCACGTGCAGGTGCCCACGGCGCCCTTGCGCCACTGGATGCCGGCGACCGGCGGATCGAAGAACGCGCGGCCGTTGCCGGCGCATTCCAGCGTGACCGTCACGGTCGTCGCCGGCATCTGGCGCAGCTCGGCGACCGAGAGCGAGAGCGGCGTGCCGGCCTCGCCGTCGACGGCCAGTCGCCACGACGCCTCGTCGACGGACGCGGGCGGCGGCATGTGCGAGCGCACGTAGAACGCATCCAGCGGCGTGAGGTAGCTGTCGAGCAGCGCCACCGGCGTCTCGAAGTCGGGCGGCCGCACCGAGCGGGCGATGAGGCGGGCGTCCTTGCCGGCCGGCACCTGGGCGATCGCGTGGAACGGCCAGGCGGCCACGGCGCCGGCGCCCAGGCCGAGCCTGGCGGCGAGCGCCAGCAGATCGCGGCGCGACAGGTCGAGCTCGTCGGAAGACGTCATGCGCGCGATTATATGGCCCGCGGTCGGGCGCGTGCGGCAAGGAGCCGCGGGTCAGTAGCGCGGGCGCGGGTAGCTGCCGGCGGCGGCGCGCAGCAGCTTCAGGAACACGTCGGTGTTCTCGTAGACGCCGGTGAACTGCGACGCGCCCGGGCCCTCGGCCGAGAGCGGCACGTCGCTGGCGGTGTGGCCGGCGATCGCCAGCGGGCTGGCACGGGTGTCGTCGGGGCAGCCCTGGGGATCCGGACAGCCGGTGGCGTTGTTCTCGATCGCCCCCGGCATCAGGAAGCCGGGGTAGCGCGTGCCGTTCACGGCGGCGTTGTCGCTGTCCTCGCCGGGGCCGTCGCGCCGCGGGTTGGCGACGGCGACGCGGCTCTGCGGATCGACGACCGTGCTCACCTGCGCCAGCCGGTTCGAGAGCCAGTTCTCGTAGCGATCGGGACCGGCGGCGAAGCCGAGCAGCAGCTTGCGCGTCGGGTCGGGGTCGGTGGGAAACCCCTGCGCGTCCACCGTGTAGTTGGTGAAGAGGTTCAGCGTCTGCGCCGGCTGGAAGCGGAAGGTGGCGGCGTAGTCGCGCACCGAGCGGCCGATCGCCGCCGGCGCGTAGCGCTCGTTGCCGACCGCGATGATGCCGAGACCGCCGCTCTCGTGGTCGGCCGTCACCACCACCAGCGTGTCGTTGGCCGGGTCGGCGTCGCCGTTGGTGCGGCGCGCGAACTCGAGCGCCACCCGCACCGCGTTGTCGAACTCGATCGCGTCCCAGATCGTGCGATCGGCTTCCGACTCGTGCGCCTGCTTGTCGATCGACGCGCCCTCGACCATGAGGTAGAAGCCGCGCGGCGAGTGCGCCGCCAGCGACCTGAGGGCCAGCGCGGTCATGTCGGGCAGCATCGGCTGGTCGCGCAGATCCCGGTTGCGGTCGAGCGCCAGCTCGTCGCTGTAGCGGCCGGCGCCGACCTTGTCGAAGGCGACCGACATGTGCCGCGGGTGGAACAGCCCGAGCAGCGCCTTCGGCGGCGGACCGGTGAGCCGCGCCTTCACCTCGGTGGCGGTGCGCAGCACGTCGTAGCCGGCGCCGCGGAACGCCGCCACCAGATCGCGCCCGTCCTTGCGGGTGCCGCCCGCGGCCGGCGGCAGGAAGTAGCTGGCCCCGCCGCCCATCAGCACCGCCACGCCGGCCGTCTCGCGCTCTTCCCACAGCCGCTCGGCGATGCCGTACCACTCGTCGCGGAACGACGTGTGCACGGCGTTGCCGGCCGGGGTCGCGTCGGCCACCGACGCGGTGGTCACCAGGCCGACGTTGAAGCCGCGGCCGCGGGTGCGCCGCAGCACCTCGCCGAGGTACTCGACGCGCGGGTTGTCGAAGACGTCGCGGGTGTTGTCGGGATAGACGCCGACCTGGTTGTTGTTGGCCTTGTGGCCGGTGGCGTACGCCGACATCCCCGGCGCCGAGTCGGTGATCGTCGCGTTCAGCGCCGAGGTCATCACCAGGCCGGTGACCGGCAGCGTGTCCATCGCCAGTGGCGCGTTGGTCTTGCCGTGGGTCTGGCCGCGCGAGACGATGCGTGCCGCCGTGCGGTGGGCGACGCCCATGCCGTCGCCGACCAGCACGATGATGTTCTTCGCCGCCCGCGCGCCGGCGCGCGGCGCCTGCCAGGCGCGCACCTCGTAGACGGCCTCGTTCGAGGCGCCGTCGGCGGTGCGCGCGGGCACCGGGTGGCGGCCGACGC
>JBFWNV010000024.1:0-40934 GCA_050250875.1 Vicinamibacterales bacterium | reverse complement strand
GCACGGCGGGTTGCACGACAGTGGCAAACTGCACGGGCGCGAAGCGCCCGCCGCACATGCCGGATACGAACACGAAAAGGCCCGCCGGATCGCAGGATCGGGCGGGCCTTGTCTTGGTTGCGGGGGCGCGCGGCGGGCAGGCCCACGCGTTCACGATCGCGGCGTAGGCCCGCAGAACACCGTCACCAGGTCGGGGCACACGGCCGCGCATCGCGGCGCGGAGAAGCCGACTTCGGCCCGGCGCGCGCGCCGTGGGCAGTCGGCCGTCACCCGCTCGCCCCAGTCGGTCAGCCGCGCGTCCGGTCCCGGGTCGACCATGAGCCGGGCAACCGGGTAATGCCCCTCGCGCCCGCAGGGCGCGCAGACGACGCGCAGGACGCGCAGCTTCCCGACAAGATCGCGGGGCGTGTAGGAACCGTCGCGGGGCATGGCGGCATTGAAGCACGCCACGATCAGCTTGTTGAGGCCACCAGGCTGATCGGGAGGAAATCGGTCTGAAAGCCTGGCCGGCCGGGCGTTACGGCCCGAAAACCGGCCCCGAGGAAATCACCGCACCAGCGCCTTCGCCCGGCCGAACAGGCCGCGCGCGGCGTCGACGGCGGCGCCGAGGCGGGTCACCACGTTGTCCTCGCCGCGCTGCCATTTGCCGGCCTCGCGCGCGCCGATGTAGGCGGCGATCACGCTGGCGGCCGTCGGCGCGTACCACGAGTAGAGCGTGACGAAGCCGGCGCCGTCGGCCAGCAAGGTTGCCGACAGCAGCTCGACGCGCCACGGCGGCAGGGCCTGCGCCAGCACGGCGCCGGCCGTCGCCGTGGCCGGCAGCACGGCCCGCTCGGCGAAGGCGGCGGCGAGGTTGTTCGCCAGCACCAGCACGCCGTCGATCGCCAGCACGCCGAGCGGCGGCCAGACCATGCCGCGCGCCAGCAGCCGCACCAGCCACGGCCGCGTCGTCATGCGCAGCACGGCCACCTTGCCGGCGATGGCGGGCGGCAGCACGGCGAGCACGCCCGCCGTCACCTCGCCCTGCTCGTGCGCCAGGCGCGCGGTCTCGGCGACGTAGCGTTGCAGGTCGGTCGCCATCGCCGCCGCCACCGCCTCGCGCTGCGCCTCGGGCAGGGCCTCGACGGCCGCCGCCAGCGAACCGTGGTCGGTGACGGGCGATGCCGGCGGCGCGCCGGTGACGGCCTCGATCGCCGCCTTGCCGGCGTCGACGAGATCGACGGCCGTCTTTGCCGCGCCGAGCGCGGACAGGAGAAGCGCGAACATCAGGCGACCCTCTCGACGTCTGGCACCGCCACCGGCGGCGCGGGTTGATTCCGGCATCGCCGCCGGCGGCGGTAAGCGATCGTCACCGCCACGGGCGGCGGTGATGGCCATCGCCGCCCGTGGCGTGGCGCGCCGGCACCCCTCGCCGCCGGCGGCGGTGTCACCTCGAGGCGACGAGGCGCGGGCGCGCTCGAGCACCGCCGCCGGTGGCGGTGTCGCCGGCGCCATCGCCGCCGGCGGCGAGAGGATCCAGCGCGTCGTCGCGAGATCCCGCATCGCCGCCCGCGGCGGGGTCGGCCGAGCCGAATTGCGCGACGAGCGCGGAGAGGATCGCCTGCCGTTCCGGCCCCGGCGCGGCGCCCAGCTTGGCCGCCCAGCGGCGCACCTGTTTCTTGATCCGCTCGCGCTCGCGGTAGCCGTCGCCGACGAACCGCCAGTCGTGCAGCACCGGCGGCGCCGGGTAGTTGCACCACAGATGCTCGACCGACGGCCCGCCGCGCGTCTGGCCGGTGAACGTCACCAGCCGCCAGCCGGCGAGGCGGCGCGCGTAGAGCGGCGAGGCGTAGCCCGACACCTGCACCGCGCACGGCAGGGTCACGAGCACGTCGAGCAGGCGCTCGTGCGCCGCCTCGTCGAGCATCTCGTGCGCGTAGATCGCGCGGTCGAGCCGGCGCACGTTGCCGGGGTACGGCGGGTCGGCGTAGACCAGCTCGTCGCCCTGCCAGTCATGCGCGGCCAGCCAGGCGACGGCGTCGGCCTCGATCGCCGTCACGTCCGGCCGGTCGGCCAGCCGCGCCAGGGCGCGCCGGTCGAGATCGAGCGCGATGTTGACGGCCGCCGGCCGCTTGGCGCGCAGCACTGCGGCGCCGCCGGCGAACGCCTCGACGTACACCCGATGCGGCGGCTGCTGGTTGACGATGGCCTGCCACACCCCCGGCGACGCCTTGCCGCCCGGCCACCCCGTCTCGCGCACCTGGTCAGCCATAGAGCGGCACCACGTGCGCGCGGAAGCGGGCGGCGAACTCGGCCGGGTCGCCCTTGCCGAGCCCAGTGTTGTAGTGGCGTTTCCAGTACGCCCCGAGGCCGGCGGCGTCGCCGGCGGCGGGCAGCGCGTCGGGCGCCAGCCAGTAGCGCAGGCGGGCGACGGCGCAGGCCAGCAGCAGGTTGCCGGCGAGCTGCTCGACGGCGCCGAAGGCCTCGACGCGCAGCGCGCCGACGGCCCCGCGCAGCGGCGGCGGCGCGTGGCGGGCGAGCCAGCGGTCGAGCACGTCGCGCGCGGTTGCCGGCTCGATTTGCCACGGCGACAGCGCCGGACCCGGCCCGTCCTGCTCCAGGTTGTGGCCCCAGCTCTCGACGACGGCGGTGCCGAGCAGGAGCTGCTCGGCCGCGGTCGAGGCCAGCGCGGCGATGCCGCCCTCGTGGGCCAGGTGGGCGATGACCGGCCGCACGACCTGGTCGCGCAGGTCGCGCACCGTGTCGGCCACGTTCACGGTCACGCGCGTCATCGCGGGTCCTCCGCGTCGAGGGCGACGCGCCCGCGACCGACCAGCGCCATCAGCCGGTCGAGCCGCGTCTGCACCGAGGCGTTGTTGCGCTCGATCTGGTCGTCGAGGCGGGCGAGCGAGGCCTCGATGCGCCCCGTCTCGCGCGCCAGGTCGGCCTTCTGCACGGCCGAGGCGGCGAGCACGTCGAGGCGCGCGTGCAGCTCGGCGTCGCCGGCGCTGCGCTTGGCCTCGGCGTCGCGGTCGGCCTCGCGCAGCTCCTTCGCCAGCCGGCCCCGCGCCGCGTCCTGCTGGCGCACGATGCCCCAGCCCCAGCCGGCCATCACGGCCATCGCCGCGAGGCCGAGCGCGAAGCCCTTGGCCCACTCGGGCAGCATGTCCATCGTCACGCCCCCCGCTCGCCGGTGACGGCCGGGGCGGCGGCCGGCGCGGGTACGGCGGGCCGGGCGCGCGGCGTGCCCGGCGGGTCGGCTGGCGGGTCGGCTGGCGGGTCGGCCGAGGGCGCCCCGGTCGGCCCATCGTCCGGCGGCGCGTCGTGCCAGCCGTCGCCCATGCCGACGACGCAGGCCATGCCGTCGGCGTAGCGCAGGCGCAGCGCCCAGCGCCCGCCCTCGCCGCGCCACAGCTCGGCGACCATCTGGCCGCCGTGGGCGTGGCCCTGCCCGCCCGGCGCGAGGCCCGCGTCGCGCAGGAACGCCGCCGTGGCCTCGCCCGGCGCGCACACGGCGTCGCTGATCACCAGCGTCGTCGCCCGCGCCTGTCCGCCCAGCACCAGCATGGCAACCCCCATCGCCGCGACGCCGAGCGCCGCGAACGCCGTTCGCTTCATCGCTTGTCCCCCTGCCCAGGTGTCGGCGGCGCGCGCGGCGCCGCGTGATCGCCCGCGTCTCAGGCGTACTCCTCGACGACGCACCAGCCGGCGCCGCCGGCGCCGCCGAGCTGGCCGCTCGTGTCGGTCGACTGCGCCCCGCCGCCGCCGCCGCCGTCGGCGCCAGCCGACCCGGCCGTCGTCGAGCCGGCGCCCTTGCCGCCGCCCGGCCCGCCGCCGGTGCCGCCGCTGGTCTGCGGCGCCGAGGCGCCCGAAATGCCGGCGCCGCCCGCCTGCCCCTTGCGCTTGAAGTCGCCGCCCGTGGCATCGCCGCCGGCACCGCCCTCGCCGCCGGCCGCCGTGTTGACGCCCTCGCCGCCCTTACCGCCCTCGGCCGAGCAGTGCGCGCCGAACGAGGAATTGCCGCCGTCGCCGCCGTTGCCGCCGGTGTTGGCGCCGGCCGCGCCGGCGCTGCCGAGCGTGACCGTCTCGTCGTCGATGGCCGACACGTCGATCAGCTTTTCGGTGTAACCGCCGCCGCCGCCGCCGCCGCCGGCCTTGTTGGCGCTCGCCGTGCCGACGCCGCCACCGCCGCCGCCCGGCGCCTGCAAGCGCACGAGGATCAGCGTGATCCCGGCCGGCTTCGTCCAGGTGCCGGAGCCGGTGAAAACCTGCCGCGACTTGAGCCCGCCGGTCAGCGTCAGCGCGTCGCCGGGGCCGTCGACGCGCAGCAGGCCGCCGCTGCCGCCCGCCGCCACGCCCTCCACCGCCGCGGCGCCGGCGCCGAGGCCCGCGAGCGAAATCGGGTCGGTGCCGTAGTACGGCACCACATCGCCCGTCGAGGTGTTGACGCTCGCGGTCACGTGGTCGTTCGTGCCGTCGTACCGCATGACCAGCCAGGGCGTGCCCGAGCCGTCGACCCACTCGCCGCCGGGCCGCACCCAGGCCGGACGCGTGCCGCCGGCGGAGAAGTTGCCGGCGAGGAGCGCGTTGACGGCCGCGCTGGCCGGAAAGACGAACAGCGTCCGCGTGCCCGCGCCCCAGTTCACCAGGTTGTCGGAGTTGGTCGACTTGAGGCACTCGGCGCGGGTGAGCGTGTCGGCGCCGCCGCCGCCGGCCGCGACGACGCCGCGCACGATTTCCCACGTCTGCCCGTCGGCCGACTGCGACTTGTAGATCGTGCTGTTGCCGTCGCCGACGCCGGCGACGAAGGAAATCGCCTCGGCCGGCGCGCCGGCGAGCGAGTAGGTGCCCGTCCCCGTCGTCGTCGAGGTTTCGACGACGCAGTCGGCAAACGCGAAGGTCATGGCCGCAGCTCCTCGAAAGACGTGACAACCTCGACGTACCGCGCGCGCGGGCGGCGGCGGGGCGCGGCGAAGTCCCACAGGCCGTAGAGCGCGCCCTCCTGGTCGCGGGCGCGGTCGGTCGGATCGAGCAGGCACAGCAGCGGCCCGGCCGTGCCGCGCCCGCGCTGCAGGCGCGCCATCTCGCGGTCGGCCTCCTCCAGCGTGAGGAACGGCAGCGACACGCCGTCGAGGGCGCGGCGCAGCGGCCGGTCGAGCGGCCAGAGCTGGTTGCCCGCCGCCACCTCGCGCGGCGCGTCGCCGGCGAAGCCCGCGGCGTAGCCGTAGGCGACGCCGATCGCCGGCCGCCAGGCGCGCGACACGATCAACCGCCCCACGTCGACGAAGCCGTCGGCGTTGCCCGTGTCGAGCACCTCGAAGCGCCACCAGCGGAACCGCGGCGGCGTTTCGAGGAACAGGACGAAGTGGTGCGTCGCGCTTTCCAGCCGGCGCGGGTCGTCGGCCTCGTCGGCCCACGCCAGGCCGAACGCGCCGTCCTGGTACGAGCGCAGCGGCAGGACGCCGCTGTCGTACGGCGCGCCGGCGCCGAGGTCGGCCTCGACGGCGCCCGCCGTCACGCGGCAGCCGCCCCACGCCGAGCCGGTGTGGTGCAACAGCGCCAGCGTGTCGACCGTCTGCGCCGCGCCGAGGTCGACCGTGATCGCCGCGTCGTCGAGGTCGTCGAGGCGGCAGGCGACGCCCGGCTGGTTGTCCAGCAGATTGGCGGCCGGCAGGCTCGCCGGCGACGACGAGGTCGTGACGGTCGCCGCGTCGACGAGCGCGGGCGAGGCAAAGGCGATGTTCAAGCGGCACCCCCGGTCCATGCGGCCAGCTCGGCAGGCGTCGGCCGCGCCGACAGCAGCTCGCAGCGCGTCACGCCGAGCCGCCCGCCCGACGTGCCGCCGACGATCGAGCCGAGGTTGAAGCCGGTCGGCACCGGCAGCGTCACGCCGGCGTCGCTGCCGATGAGCGCGCCGTCGAGCCACGTCTCGACGCCGCCCGCCGCCGACCACGCGTGCGCGACGCGGTGCGTGGCGCCCGGCGTGATCGTGCCGCCGGCGTAGCTCGCCTGCGTCACGCTGGCGGCGTTGACGAGCACGGTGAGGCCCGAGGCAAAGCTGAGATCGAGAAAGCGGTTGTCGGCGTCGGCGCGGATGTCGACGAGGCGGCCGTCGCCCGTGCCGGCCTGGCCGGCGACGAATTCCAGCCGCAGCGCGCCGGCCAGCGGGTTGACCAGCGCCGCCGCCGCCGCGCCGCCCGCCTCGACATCGGCCGCGCGGGTGAAGCCGGAGCCGGCCGAGCGGGCGTAGCTGGTCGCGCCGCCGGCCGCGAACTGTGCGCCCCAGGCGAAAAAGCCCTCGTTCTGCGTCAGCGACGAGTTGGTGTCGCCGTCGCCGTCGCCGAAACCGACGCGGCCCTGAGCGTAGAACGCCGTGCCCGAGGTCGTCGCCGTCAACGACACGCGCCGCCAGCCGTCCGGGTAAGCCTCGATCGCCGTGTCGTCGACGGTGCCGCCGGCGGCGCCGAGCGCCAGCGTCGACATACGGAAGAACTGGCGCGCCACCAGGTTGAAGCCGCTGCCGTCGTTCTGCCAGATGTCGAGAAAGAGCCAGTCGAGGCCGGTGTCGTCGTCCTTGACGAAGATCGACCACGTGTAGCGGGTCGACGCGGCGGCCGGGTCGATGATCGCCGACCGCGCGTGATAGTCGGTCCCTGAGCCGACGCCGTCGCGGTAAACCTTGTCGGCGTCGGCGCCGCGGTCGGGCGCCACGGCCTGGTCGGCGAGTACGGCGGTGTTGTTGGCGCCCCAGCCACTCGCCCCCAGCGCCTCCGAGCTGGCGACGAGGTTCACCACCGCCGGCTCGTACAGCCAGCGCGGGTTGGCACCCGTCAGCGGGTCGTGCGTCAGGCGGCGCGCGCCGCTTGCCGCCCAGGCGAGATACCCGGCCTCGTCGACGTACGACGCCTCGCTCGCGCGCGTGAGCGCGAGGATGTCGGCGATGCCCGGCCGGACGATGCGCTCGCTCATGCGGCGTTCCCTCCCCAAAGCGTCCAGGTCAGCGTGCCGCGCGCGAGGTCGGCGTCGAGGCCGACGAGGCGCCAGGCCGTCGTCGCCGCGAGGCCGAAGCGGCCGAGATCCTCGATGTGCACGACGGCGCCGAGGTCGACGGCGAACGGCGCGCGCCCGGTGACGGGCACGGTGAGCAGCAGCGGCGGCGCGCCGAACAGCGCCTGCCGTCGCACCGCCTCGGCCAGCGCGTCGGCGGCGTCGGCGAAGGGCGCCGGCACGTCGACGATGCGCGCGAGGCGGTGTTTCGTGCGGACGGTGCCGTCCTCGGCGACGGCCCAGCGGTACTCTTGCGCCAGCGCCGCGCGCGCCTCGGCGGTGATCGCCGGCGGCTCGACCGTCTCGCTCGGCGCCTGCACCGCGAAGTTGCGGCCGTGGCCGACGCGCGTGCGCCAGATGGCGCCGGGCCGGGCGGCGAGCGCGTCGTCGCCGAGCCGGAAATCGCGCCGGCGCAGCGTCGCCGCCGCGCCGCCCGACGGCGCGGCGAACACCGCGCAGGTGAACAGCCCGGCCAGCGTGAGCCCCCACCACGCCCCGACGCCGCCGAGCAGGCCGTCGAGGAACGCCGCCGCCGTCACCTCGTCGGCGCCGACGTAAACGCCGAGGTTCGCCGCCTGCGCCGACGCCAGCGCCGTGAAGGCGGCGGTGTCGAGGTCGCCCGGGTCGGCGAGGTTGCCGGTCGCGCCGAGGCGCGACGTGACGACCCTGCGCACGATGCCGGCGGCCGTGTCGGTGTAGCCGTCGCCCGCGGCGTCGCCGCGCACCTTGAGGGTGAGGCGGCCGGCCAGGTTGTCGCCGACGCGCACGAGGCTCTCGGCGAGACACGTCGCCACCGTGCCGGCGGACACGCTGGCGGCCACGAGCGCGGCGTAGTCGGGATAGTCGGACCCGACGGTCAGCGCGGCGCCCTTGTCGAAAGCCCCGTCGAGCGCCTGCGAGGGGCCGTCGTGCCACTGCCACACGCGGTTGGCCGCGTCGACCTGTTCCGGCTCGATCACGCCGCCCGGCTCGCCATAGCACAGCGGCACCGGCCGGCCCGCGAGGTGCGCGTCGCCGGCGGTGCCGCCCTCGCCGGTGTAGTGGCGGCGGGCCAGCGGCGCGGCGAAGCGCGTGCGCCGGTCGCGCAGCGCGACGATGGCGCGGCCCTCGCGCCAGTCGACGCGCTCGACCTCGCCGGCGAACACGCGCGTCGCGTTCGGCCAGTCGGCGCGGCCGGTCGCCGCCGCGCGCGGCACGCTCCACAGCTCGACCGCGCGGCCATCCCAGCCGTCGGCGAAACGCTCGTCGAGCCAGCCGTCGGCGTTGACGACCTCGATCGCCGAGAACGTGCGCGACAGGCGGAAGCTCTCGCCCGGCTCGCTGCCCTCGAACAGCCGCGCCTCGAAGCGGCACGGCTGGCGCAGCACCGGGCGGAACAGCGTGTCGGGCGGGTTGTCGGCCGGCCCGGTGCGGATGGCCGGGCCGACGCCGCAAAGGTACACCGGCACCTCGGCGCCGCTGTACGACCACTCGGCCGCGTCCATGCCGCCGGCGCCGAACCCGCCGGGCAGCGGCGGCCCTTCGAGGGTCACGCTCTCGCCCGGGTCGTAGGGCCGCACGACCACGGCCCAGGTGACGGCCGGCGTGTCGGAGGCGGGCGCGGTCATGCAGCCAGCCGCAGGCGCTGCAGCTCGTCGAGCGTGTGCTCGTGCGCGGCGCGCAGGCGGGCCACCTCGGCGGTGAGCGCCTCGTTGGCCCGCAGGATGTCGCCGAGCATGCCGACCGTGTCGTCGAAACCGGCGTTGAGCGCGCCGACCACGTCGCCGCCGCCGGCGCCCGTGGCGACGAGGGCGGCGACCGTCGCCTGCACCTCGTCGCGCACCGTCTGATACGCCGGCGAACTCGCGAACGCCGTTCGCGAGGCCTCGACAAGCGCGCGGCCCAGCTCGGCCGCCCGCTCGCGCGCGCCGGCGTCGCCGGCCGAGGCCTGCGCCGCCGCCGCGTTGAAGGACGCCCGCAGGCCCTCGACCGTCGCCGCCGGCGAGGTCGTGGCGAGCGCGCCGAACGTGAAGTCGTCGAGCAGGCGCTTGAGCGAGGCGTCGGCCGTGGCGTTGTAGCGCGCGATCACGGCGGCGCGCTCGCGGGCGTTCAGCGCCTCGACGGCGACGAGGTCGGCGCCGAGCTGCTCGGCCTCGCGCACGCGCGCCGCCTGCGCCTCGCCCAGCGCGTCGAGCGCCTGGCCGAGCGGGTCGGTGAAGGCCTTGAGCTGCGCCTCGATGCCGTCGCGGAAGCCCTCGCCGACGCCCTCGATGGCCTTGGCCCGCGCCGCTTCGAGCTTGTCGGTGGCGATGCCGAACCGTTCGGCCTGCGCCGCGAGGTCCTCGAACTGGCGGTTGATAGCCTCGATCGCCTGCTCCGAGGCGGTGATCGTCTCGGGCGAGAGGTCGATCTCGTCGAGCAGCGCGAGCAGGCCCGACACGGTTTGCAGGTTGGCCGCCACGTCGGCCGAGGTCGACTGGCGCAGCACGCGGTCGAGCGTGGCGTTGCCGCTGGTCAGGCCGCCGCCGGCGAGCACGGCATCGACGAGGCCCTCGGGCGAGGTGAAGCCGCGCGAGGTGCCGGCGCCCTGGCGGATGAAAAAGTCGTGCCGCGGCAGGCCCATGACGTTGATCGAAAGCCCGTACTGCGCGCGCAGGCCTTCGAGGTAGTCGGCCGCCTGCCGCGCCAGGGCCGAGGTCGTCGCCGTGTCGGCGCCGTTGTCCGCCCCCGACGAGCCGACCGAGAAGCGGCCATTCTCGTAGAGGAGGTTGGTCATGGCGTTGGGGCCGACCGACGAGGCCGAGCCACCGAGCATGCCGCCGAGCGCGCCGCCGGCCGCACCGCCGATGGCCGCGCCCCACGGGCCGCCGACGACGAAGCCGAGGCCGGCGCCGAGGCCGCCGCCGACCGCGCCCCACGTCGAGTTGCCGCCGGTGAGCTGCGCCAGCAGCCCGCCGCCCGCCGCGCCGAGCCCGGCCGCGCCGAGCGTCCCCGACAGCGTCGCCGAGGTCCAGGGCGAGGCGGCGCCGGCGACCGGCATGTCGAAGTAGCCGGCGCCCGTCGCGAGACCGGCGTTGGCGTCGAAGGCCGTGCCGAAGCCGAGCGCGTAACCGAGCTTGTCGATCGAGCCGCCGAAGTTGCCGAGGCTGCCGAGCAGCGAGCCGGCGCCGCCCAGCCCGCCCCCTGCCCCGCCGCCCGCCGCCGCCGACGCGCCGGAGAGGCCGAAGGCGCCGGGGATGCCGCCGACGACCGACTGCACGACGGGCGCGATGATCGGCCGGAACGCCATTTCGGCCGCGAGCTGCGCGATGGTGCGCAGGCCGGTTTCCTTGAACGTCTCCCAGAAGTCGCCGGTGCGGCCGGTCAGCTTGTCGTAGAACGCGTCGGCCGCGAAGTCCGTGACCCGGTCGGTCGCGCGGTCGGTGACGCGGCGGAACTCCTCGGCCGCCTTCTCCGCCGCGCGCGCCTGCTCGGCCGCCGACTTCTCCGCCGCACGCTTCGCCGCCTCGGCCGCCTTCTCCGCGGCGTCGGCGTCGAGCTTGGCCTTCTCGCGGCGGTAGCGTTCCTCGATCGCCGCGACCTGCCGCGCGTACGTCTCGTGGTCGGTGAGCTGCGCGTCGCGCGCCGCGCGCGCCTCGGCGAGGTCGCGGTCGCGCTCGGCGGCCAGGCGCTCGATGCCGTCGAGGCCGGCCGTCAGCAGCTCGCGCTCGGCGCGCTGCAGCTCGTTGTAGATCTCGAGCCGGCGCTTGCGCTCGGCCTCGTCGGCCTTCGCCGTCGCCTTGGCGCGCTCCTCGGCCGCTTCCTTGTCGGCGACCGCACGCCGCTCGGCGGCACGCTCCGCAGCGGCCTCCGCAGCATTGTCGCGCGCGCGCGCGGCGTCGTCTCCGGCCGTGATCAACAGCCGGTTGATGCGTGCAACCTCGGCCTGCGCGGCCTCCGCCTCGCGCTGCGCTTCCGTAAGCGCTGCCCGCCAGGATCGTGCGCCGAGCCCGCCGGCCGGCGTCTCGCCCTCCAATTCCGCGACACGCGCGCGCGCGGCGTCGAGCCGCTCCATTGCCGCGAGGAACTGGTTATCGAGGCTGAAACTCTCGACAACGGCGGTCGAGCCGTCGGCGATCCGCTTCATCGCTCCGGCGAGGAAATCCAGCACGCCCGACCGGCGGCCGACTTCCTCCGTGAACCGCGCGAAATTTTCCGTCAGCGTGTCGAAGGCGCCGGCGAGGCCCTGCGTCTCGGCCGCACCCGTACCGCCGACCTGCGCCTCGACGTTGGAAAGTATCGCGTCGAGCGCCTCGGCCTCGCGACCGGCCGCCGACATACCCTTGATCATCTCGATCTGGGTTGCGGAAAACGAGATACCACTCTCACGCAACTGCGCGAGCTGCGTCGTCGGGTCCTCCAGTGCCTTCGCCAGCCGCGTTGCGTTCGATGCCACCGAGCCAAAGCCGTTGGCGGCGAGGTCCTGTGAGACGCGCAGTGTTCGCGCAAAGGCGTCCCCGGCCACCGTTTTGAAGGTGAGAAGCTGGTTGGCCGCCGCGCGCACCTCTTCGGTGCTGGCGAGCGTGCTGCGGCCGATCGACACGGCGAGCTGCTCGATGCTGGCCGCCGTCTGGCCCGACGCCTGCCCGGTAACCCGCAGCAGCGCCTCGGTCTTGAACTGCGAGCGCTCGAAGGCCTCGGCCGCCGTCGTAGTCTTGACCAGCGCCGCCGCGAACAGACCGAGGCCGGCGGCGCCGGCCGTGAAGGCGAGGCCGCCGGCCGACAACGCGCCCGACAGGGCCGTGACCCGCGAAAGCACGTTGCCGAGCTGGCCCGGCAGCACGGCTGACACGGCGCCAAACCGTTGCAGCCCCGCCTGCGCACCGGCCGCGGCGCGGTCGAGCGACAGCAGGCCGCGCGAGGCCGGTGCCGTCGCCGCTTCGAGGCGGCGCAGCGCGCCCTCGCCGTCGCCGCCGATGCGGCGCAGCGCCGCCGCCGCCTGCTCGGCGTCGCGGACGGTCAGGCGAACCGTGACTTCACGCTCGGCCATCGGTGCTCCGCTTGCGAAGGGCCGTCACGGCGCAGCCGATGACGGAAAACGCGTCCATGACCCAGGCGGGTTGATCCAGCGCGCCGCCGGCGCAGGGCAACGGCCCCGGCGACGCGCCGAGCATGCCGCCGCCACCGCCGGCATGCGTGAACCATGCGGCCACGAGCGCGAGGTGCTCCGGGTCGACGAGGTGCGACGGGTGCACGCGCAGCACCGCGCCGATCTCCTCGACGACCCAGGCGTTGCCGCGCATCGGGTTGTCGGGCGTGAACTGCTCGCCGCCGGCGAACTCGTCGCCGAGCACCGCCCAGGCGGCGGCGAGCCTCAGTTTTTTGCCGCGCCGCGCGCGCCGGTGACGAGGTCGAGCGCCGCCTGCACGAGGCCGGGCACCGCGCGGGCGAGAACGCTTTCGAGGTCGTCGTCGCGAACGCCGCTCGCGTCGCGCCGGATCGCCGGCGCCGCCGCGCCCTCGGCGGCGACGAGGCAGACGCGCAGGGCCTCGATGCCGGCGACCTCGAACCACAGCTCGTTGTCGGCCAGCGCCTTGGCGTAGTCCGGCACGTGCGCGCGGGCGACGGCCTCGATCGCCGCCACCTCGGCCATGAGGCGCACGACCTCGTCGCGCGCCGCGCGCTGCTCGCCCTCGGCCTCGGTCAGCTCGTCGGGCGGCGTCGGGTCGGCGGCCTCGGCCTCGCGCGCCGCGGCGGCAACCTCGGCGGCCGTGTCGGCGGGACGGATGCCCGGCGCCGCCAGCGCGCGGGCGAGCCGCGCCTCGGCATGGGCCAGGTCGACGACGGCGGCGGAAAGCCGGTCGCGCTCCGCGGTGTTCTCCTCGCCCGGCAGCATGGCCGCGATGGCCTGCAACAGCAGGTGGCGCAGCGCGGTCGCCTGCCGGAAGGTGACGCCGTGCCGCGCGACGAGGTTGCGCCAGCGCGCGCGGCCGAACGTCGTCGGCTCGGCCAGGTGGTACGTGACGCCGTCGTGCGGCGCGTCGGGGAAGCGGTGCCGCCCCCCGTCGGTGACGAGTTTCATGGGTTTCCTCCGTTGGAAAGGCGACGGGGCCGCCGCACCGCCCCGGAGGAACCGGGCGGGCGAACGGCCCCGTCAGTCGCGCGACCGGCGACGCGCGACGCTGTGGGTTCGCCGTCAGGCGAACGTCAGGTAGAACGACGCGTCGGGCGCGCCGGCGGTGAACGCAATCTCCGTCCGCACGCGGTCGCCGTCGGCGCTCTCGCGCGGCGCCGGCGCCTGGTAGGTCGCGTCGGGGATGTAGAGCCCGACCACGTTGCCCGCCGTGCCGCCCCACAGCGCCGAGACGCCGCGCGTCGTGCCGGCGATGAAGTCGCCGAGCGCGTCGCGGACGCTGAGAAGCTGGCGGTACGGGTTGATCGTGCCGGCGACGGCGCGGCCGTCGAGGATGGCCGGGCCGACGCCGTAGGCCGCCGCAGGGTCGTCCGGCAGCATGACGCGGTTGCCGAGGCCGACGGTGAGGCGCGAGAACGTGACCGCCGCCGTGCCGAGGAAGGCGTCGACGTCCATGAACACCGGCGCGACCGTGGCGTCGACCGTCTCGGCCGACGGCGCCGACACGCCCGTCTCGCCGCCCCACACGCCCATGAGCGCGACGCGCGCCTGCACCAGCTCGCGCACGCCGGCCTCGATCGTCAGGTCGCCCGCCGCGCCGAGCAGCTTCTGCAGGATCACGTTGTCGGCCGAGGCCCTGGGGAAAAGGTAGCGGTAGGCCGTGATGTTCTTGAGGTCCTGCGAGGCCGGCTTGTAGACGTTGCACGCGGCGATCGAATAGACCGAGGTTTCGTCGGGGTTGGTCGACCAGTTGCCGTGCACGTGCGCGACGTGCGTCGAGCCGACATAGTCGGCGATGATGCGCCGCTGGCCGGCGCCGGTGCCCGACGTGATCGTGATCGGCATGCCGTTGTAGGCATCGTTGCTGTCGGACGGGCCGGACGCGGCGAGCGTGATCGTGCCGGCGGCGCCCGCCTGGGCCGTGCCGGTGACGGCCGACGAATTGACCGTGGCGACGAGGCCGCAGGCCTGCAGCAGCGGGTCGCAGTCCGGCGCGGTGGCGCCGGCGCCCGAGCCCTTGAGGTTCCACGGCACGGTCGCGCGCACGCCGCCGCCGGCGAGCACCGGCACGCGGTCGTCGATGGCGCGGCGCACCTCGCCCGGCCGCAGCGTCTCGAACGCCGGCTCGACGGCGTAGGGCAGCGTGTGAAAGGCGTTGTCGGCCACCGTCGGCGTCGGGTCGGTGCCGGGCGTGCTCTCGACCTTGGCGAGCGTCAGGTGCGTGCGGGCGCGAAACGTGGTCATGGGCGAGGCCCTCTTTCAGGCGCCGGCGAGTGCCGGCACGGCGGTTGCGGGATGGTCAGGCGGCCGGCGAACGCCGTTCGCGGCGGGGTCGGCCCTCGCCCTCGGCGGCGGGGGCCGACTCCGGCCCCGCCGCCGGCGGCGAGGCGGGATCTGCGGCCGGCAGGATCTCGGGCGCGGCGGCGCTGCGCGTCGCCGGTTCGGTCGCACGGTGGGGGTCGCGGCCGGTCGTGCCGCGCGGCGTCGGTTCGGTCATGGCTTGCCTCTCAGTTTGGCGCGAGGGACGTGCGGTCGCGCTCGTCCGTCACGAAGGCGACGGCGAACACGACCTCGAACACCGTGAACTCCTCCGACACGATGTTGCCCGCCGCGTCGGCGATGGCGTCGGGCACCGGGTCGCTCATGCTGACCTCGCGCACGTCGTACGCGACGCCGCCGAGGGTCGGGTCGGCGAGCAGCGCGGCGACGATGCGGCCGTACAGCGCGTTCACCGCCTGGCGCTGCGCCACGCCCTCGGCCTCGGCGATGGCGCAGGCGACGGTGATCGTCATGTCGAAATCGGCGGCGCCGGCGTTGAGGTCGCGCGCCTCGTGGCCGCCGTCGATCACGTTGAGGCACGGCATCTGCGACGGCAGCACCGGCGCCAGGCGGTTCACGTCGACCGCGACGGCCGGCGTGCCGCCCATGCCTTCGAGCGCCGCCGTGAACGCGGCCTGCGCCTGCTCGCGGATCGTCGACGGCATCGCTACAGGCCCTCCCGCGCCATTTCCGCCGCCAGCCGGCGCGCCAGGTTGTCGGGCGCCGCGGCGACGATCTGCTCGATGCCGCGCAGGCGCGGCGGCACCACGACGCGCTTGACCAGCAGCGCGATGACCTCGGGCTGCGTCCGCCCGCGCCGGTCCTTGACCAGCAGCATCCGCCCGCCCGACAGCGGCACGAAGCGCAGGCCGCGCTCGCGCCCGACGATGCGCAGCTTTCCGTGCGTCCGCCCCGGCACCGAGCGCCGGCCGCGCCGGTTGCCCTGCAACGGGATGTAGAGCCAGCCGCCGGGCGAGGCGGGCACCACGGTCGCGCCGTGCACGTGCGCGGCGAGCAGGTCCTGCCGGCCGTTCGGCCCCTTGACCTTCCAGTCCGAGTAGAGGAAGCCGGCGACGCGGAACTCGCCGTCCTCGAAAACCTTGCCGGTGCCCGGCGCCTGGCGGATCACGTTGGCGACGCGCGACCCCTTGCGCCCGCGCCCGGCGCCCAGCGCGCCGCGCACGAGGGCGCGCATGCCATCGCGCGTGCCCGCCGTCGTGCCCAGCACCGCGGTGCGGATCGACCGCGCCAGGCCGGCGCGGGACCGTTCCATCGCCGGCGCGAGCCGGCCGGACAGCGCGAGGTCGAGGCGCGGCGGCACGTCACGCGGCCTTGAGCGCGAGGCGGATCATCGCGCCGTCGCCCGCCACCTCGCCGCCGTGCCGGTGCACCGTGTAGCTGCCGGCGTGCGGGCCGGAGGCGACGACGAGCGTGCCGCCCGCCACGTCCGCCGGCTGGCCGACGGCGGCGACGCGGCACCAGAACCCGAGCGCCGACGCCTGCACGCCCGGCACGCCGGCCGGCTGCGTGGCGACGGCGCGGTCGAAGAAGCCGTACACCGTCGCCGCCGCGCCGCCCGACGGCGTGAACGTCGCCGCCGTCGCGCCGGGCGCCCCCGCCGCCAGCACGGCGGCGAGGTCGGCATCGAAGTCGAGCGCCACGGATCAGCCCGCGCCCGCGCCGCCGTCGCCGGCGCTCGCACCGTCGTTGTCGGCGGGCGCGGCGGGCGCGGCCTCGACGACCGCCGCCAGCCGGCCGCCGCCGCGCCTGGCGTCCTCGGCGCGCAGCTCGATGACGGCGCCGGCCTTGAACGCCGCTTCGCCCGTCAGCTTCAGGTGCGCCTTGCCCTCGGGCACGCTGTGAACGCGCAGGCGGCGGCGCTCGGCCTCGCCCACGTTGCGCAGCACCGTTCCCGCCGGCAGGGTCACGCCCTGCGGATGGATGACCTCGTAGCGCGGCATCGCCGCCTCCTCTGTCGAAGGATGAACCGGAAACGAAAGCGGGCCGCGACGGCTGCCGCGGCCCGCTTTGGAACATCGCCGCCCCGGACGGGGCGGGCGATCAGATCATGCGGGCGCGAACCGCCTTCTGCCAGCGACCGAACGCGACGTTGCGCCACGCGTCGAGGCCGTAGAAATGGCCGTCGTTGTTGACCTCGTAGTCCGAGCCCTCGGCCAGCACCTTGAGCATCACGTCCGTCTCGGACTGCCGGATGACCGGCTTGACCGCGCCGTCCGTGCAGAAGATGTCGACGCTGTCCGTGAGGCTGTTGAAGCGCGGCGTGAAGGCGCCGGTGATCGAGATGTTGTTGCGCGCCGCCGGGATGATGTTGGTATCGCCGCCGTCGACGAAGGGCGCCGTGATCGCCGCCATCACCGTCGGCATCAGGGTTGTGTTGGCGACGACCTTGAAGTTTTTCGCCGTCTCGTTCAGCGGCTGGCCCTGGTCGTCGAGGAAGCTGTAGAGCTTCGCCACGCCGGCCAGGATGACCTCGCGCATCTGCGCCACCGAGGGTGCCGTCGTCGAGCCCTTGTTGGTCACGGGCAGCTCGGAAATGTCGACGGTGATGAGGTTGGCCTGCGTGCCGCTCGCCCCCTCGCCATGCGCCGTGCCGTAGAAGTAGTCGCCGTCGTAGCAGACGGTCGTCTCGCCGGCGAGCAGCAGCGTGGCGCCCAGCGACAGCCAGTGCTGCTGCGCCCGCTCCACCTGCTCCGCGATGCGGATGGCGAGCTGGCCGGTCTTGTCGCGCCGCAGGTCGACCAGGTCGACGTGCAGCGAACTCTCGAAGTGCAGGTTCGGCACGACGATCTGCTGCGACGTGAAGCGCTTGACGGTGCGCTGGCCTTGCCAGCGCGTCATGGCCGGCGTCATGCCGAGCCAGACATAGGTTTCCTGCGCCTGGTCGGACTGCATTTCGGTCGAAATGTCGGCCATCCAGCCGAGCGCGGACGGCTGGCTGAGACGCTCGAAATACATGCCCTGTACGGCACGGGAGGACAGTGCGGCGCCGCTCATGGCGGTGGTCTCCTTCGGTGGGCCGCGAGCGGCGCTCGCGGGGAGGTTGCGGGGGAAGCGTCCGGCGCGATCAGGCGCCGTTGCGGCCGGTGAGCCGCTGGACCGTGGCGCGCAGCGCGGCCACGTCGGCGCGCAACGCGTTGAACTGCGCCGCGATCGTGGCGACGTTGATGTCGAGCGGCGCGACGGCCGTCGCGATGGCGGCATCGACGTTGGTCGCCGACGGCGAGGAACCGCCGGCGCACGCTCCCGCCGCCGCCGCCGCGAGGTCGCCCTCGGCGTCGGCCGTCGCGCCGGTGTCGTCGTCGAGGTCGATCGACGTGAGCGCCGCCAGCGCGGCGGCGTCGACCGCCTCGAACTCGACCCAGCACGTCGTGCCCGACACGTGCGCGACGACCTTGCCGATCCGCGTGTTGGTCGACGCGGTGAGCGTGAACGCGTTGTCGTCGGACGCGTACACGTCCTTGCCGACATCATCCCAGCCGTCGACGCCGGTCACGACGAGCTTGGCGGTGCCGCGACGCGCGAGCTGCACGTTGATGGCCGCGGCGGCGCCGGCGGCATTGTCGGCCTGCCGCAGGGCGAAGCCGAGGAACGGGTCGCCGGCGACCAGCGGCCGGGCTGCGCCGGAACCGTTGTGGCCGATGGCGGAACCCTCGTAGAGGATGTCCGTCGCGACGACGGGAAACTCGTAAACATCGCCGAGACCGAAGTCGCGCGGCGTGTCCTTCGCAAGCGTGGTCATGTCGGTGTGCTCCTGTCAGCCGCGAACGGCGTTCGCGGCTCGGATGGTGGAAACGGAAAGCGGAACGGCGGCGCGGACTGTCAGGCCGCCTTCTGGCCGCCGCGGATGAGCCCCCTGGCCGACGCCAGGCGGAACGCGACGTAGCTCGCCTCGGTGACGAACTCGGCCCGCACGTCGCCCTTGTTCGCCGCCCAGTCGGCCTTGGCCGCCGCCTCGACGGCGACCGGATCGCCGGCGTCGGCCACGGCAGGCTTGGCCCTGTCGGCGCCGGTGGCGCTCGGCGCGGCGGCGACGGTCGTGCCGGCCGCCGGCGTCTCCGGCTCGGACGGCGTGGCCGCGGCGGCGAGGTCGGCCCGCATCGCCGCGAGGGCTTCCGGCCCCTTGGCCTTGAGCGCCTTGAGTTGCTCCATCGCGAACGCCTCGGCCGTCGTGCCGGCCTCGATCGCCGCCGAGGCCTGCGCCTCGAAGCCCGGCAGGGCGGCGGCATGGATGGCCTTCACGCGCTCGCGCTCGGCCTTCGCCGCGTCGGCGGCGATCGCCGCGGCGGCGGCGGCATGGTCGCTGCGCACCTGGTCGGCGGTCAGCGGCGTACCCGGGGCGGACGCCGCGGGCTTCACGGGATCGGTCGTCATGGTTTCGGTTCCCTCGTGGTGTACGGCGGAAGGGCCGCCGCTCCCTGCGGCGCCCGCCAGGCTGGCGAGCGTGTCTGCGAAACTTGCGATGCGGTCGGCCATGCCGGCCGCGACGGCGTCGGCGCCGGCGAGCAGGCCGCCCCGGCCGTAATCGGCGAGCACGCGCTCGGGCGTGGTGCCGCGGGCACGGGCCAGCCCGGCGACGAACACCGCCTCAAGGCTGTCGAGCGGGCGACGGATCGCCGCCAGCCCCTCGTCGCTTTCCGGGTCCGGCGTCTTGAACGGCGCGCCCGAGGATGCGATGTCGAAAAGCTGCTCGCCGAACAGCATGCCCGGCTGCTTGAACTTCATGGCGGTGGTGCGGACCCCGACCGAGCCGAGCACGGCGACCGGCGTGATCACGACCTCGTCGGCGTTCGCGCCGAGCCACAGGGCGGCCGATGTCATCTGCCCGCCCGAGTGCGCGACGATGGGCTTGACGCCGCGCACGGCGAACACCGCCTCCGCCGCCTCGGCCATGCCGCGCGTCAGGCCGCCGGGGCTGTCGACATCGAGCAGGATCGACTTGACCTGCACGTCCCCGATCGCCGTCGCCAGGTCGGCGAGCAACTCGTCAAGCGCCGTCCAGCCGGCCCAGCGCGACCAGCTATCGGCGCGCGGCTGGATGACGCCGGTAATCGGGATCACGGCGACGCCCGCGGCGAGCAGCGCGCGGCCGGACGGCCCCCAGTCGAGCGCGCCCTCGGCGCGCGTGGCGACACGGCCACGCGGCGCCGCAGTGGGATCGGTCGCCGCGCGCTCCAGCGCCCGCAGCGCGCCGCGCTCGATGGCCCAGCCCTCGCCGCCCGAGAGCGCCGCGACGACGGTCGCCGGGAACGCCGGGACAGCGTCGAGGATGTCGCGCGTCGTCATGCCTTGTCCTCCGGTTGGTCCGCGTCCTCGCCGCCGTCCTCGCCGCCGTCCTCGCCGTCGACCGGCGGGTCGGCGGGCACGGGGGCGGCAGGCGCCGCGGCGCTGGCGTTCGGGTCGGGCGCGCCGGCGGCGCGCTCGCGCGCCCGCTGGGCGAGCACGTCCTCCCAGTCGGCGCCGAAGCGCGAGGCCGCCACGTCGGCGAGCGTCGTCGCGCCCATCTTGAGATAGCGCTCGTCGGCGGTGCTTTCGCGCGCCGGGTCGAGCGAGATACGCGCCGGGCCGACCCAGCGCGCGCGCAGCACGGCGGCGCGCGCCAGCGGGTCGGTCCAGAAGGCGAGCGGCACGTCGACCATGCCGCGCGCCGCCGCTTCGAGGATCACATCCTCGTAGGTCGGCTGGCAGTAGTAGCGGGCGAGCCACTGGCGGCGGCGGCGCCAGAACTGCCACACCATTTCGAGCGCCGCGCGCGACGCCGAGTAGGACGCGGAAAAGCGCTTGAGCAGCACCTCGGCCGGCATGTTGAGGCCGGCAGCGATGTGCACGGCGATGGCGTCGTGAAACGGCGAGAACGCGGTCGACGGCCGATCCGTGGCGAAGCTCGCCACCTTCTCGCCGGCGACGGTGTTGACGAAGGTGCCGGGCTCGCTGATCACGATCGGCTGACGCGGCTCGTCGCGCGAGGTCGTGCCGTCGGCGAGGGCGCCGACGCCCTCGCCCTCGGCCGTCGTCGTCTCCACCGCCATGCAGGCGTTGATGACCGCCGCGAACAGCTCGGCCTCGGCGAAGCGGTCGAGCTGCTTGAGCGTTTCCAGCACCGGCGCCAGCAGCGGCACGCCGCGCGTCTGCTCCGGCCGCTTGCGGACGAACAGGTGCAGCACGTTGCGCCGGCCGCTGGCGCCGAAGGCGGCCACGCGGACCCAACGCGCGGCCTGGCCGGCGGCGCGGATGTCGAACGGGTGACGGTCGGCGAAGTGATACCCCGCCGGCGCCCCGTCCGCGTCGAGGTCGACGCCGGCGACGCGCGTCGCGGTGTCGCGCGTGTTGTCCGGGTTCGAGCAGCGGTCGGCCTCGACGAGCTGGTGCCGGTAGGCGAAGGGAAAGCCGGTCAGCGGCGCCCAGCGCTTGACGGCGAACACGTCGCCCGACAGCAGCGCCGAGCGCAGCACGAGATCCTGCTGTTCGGCATGCGCCAGCGTGCGCGTCGCGTCGCCGTCGGGCGAGCCCGCCCACAACTCCCACGCCGCCTCGAGCTGCCGGGTGAGGTCCGCCAGCGCGGCCTCGTCGATGCCGAGCGCCGCGCCGTCCGGCTGCGCCTGCAGCACCAGGCCGGTGCCGACGACGTTGACCGTCTCGGTGTCGATCGCCGTCGCCGCCAGCGGGTTGTTGCGCTCCATGTCGCGCGAGCGCTCGCGCAGGTTCGGCAGGTCGTCGACGGTGTCGGTGTCGGCCGAGCCGCCGGCCGGGCGCCAGCGTTCCGTCTGGCGGCGCGAGCGGGCGCCGGCGTTGTAGCCGCCGAGCGCCGTCATGGCGCCGCGCGCGCGCAGGCGCTCGACGCCCGCGACCGGCGACAGCCAGCCGACGACGCGGTCGGCGAGGTTCGGTTTCACGTGGAACGGCCGGTTCACGACGGCACCGCCAGGTGGACGCCCGGCCCGCTGCGCCCGGCGGCCTCGCGGCCGGCGAGCGGCGCGATCTCGGCGCGGAAGCGGCGCAGCGCGTCGAGGTCGAGCTTGCGGAACGTGCGATTGGCAACGGTGTATTCCTGCACCGTGCCCGCGAGCAGCCCGAGGATCGCATTGTCGATCGCGTCGAGCAGTGCCGTGTACGTCGTTGCCATCGGTGCCCTCAGTGCACGCCGCGCCAGGTGCGCGGACGAACGGCGTTCGCGCGCCGGACGGGTTGCGGTTGCGCCGCCGGCTGGGCCGGCGTCGGCGCCTTTGCTGCAGCATCGCCACCGGCGGCGAGAGGATCCTCGCCCTCCCCGGCGGTGCCGGACTCGGCCATCGCCAGCGGCGGCGAGGCGGGATCTTCCGCCGGCGCCGCAGGCTTCAACGGCTGCTCGAACTGGCGGAACAACGTGGCCTGCACCTCGTCGATCGGCTCGTCGCGCACGGCCGCCAGGCGCGCCCATTCCTCCGGCGTCGAGCGGTTGATGCCGAGGTGGTCGGCGAGCGCCATGTTGTAGATGCGGCAGTCGTGCAGATGGTTTGCGCCGCGGGCCTTCCAGAAGCGCAGCACCCGCCCCCGCCGCGTTTCCTGCGCCAGATACTCCGCCGTCAACTGGCGGAAATACTCGTCGTCGTACCCCTCGGCGAAGTGGCAGTAACCCGGCGGGTTACGCCCCTCGCCCTCGGCCGTGCCCTTCTTGCCGAGCTGCGAATACAGCTCGCCTTTCAGCGACCAGGTGCCGACCGGCCAGCTTTGCAGCGTGCCGCGCTGGCCCTTGCCGTGCCGGTCGTACTCGATCCTGCGCGGAGCGCCGATGGCCGGCCGGTGCCAGCCGTCCTCGCCGCGCAGCGGCAGCACGCCGGGATGCCGGCGCGCCCAGGCCTTGACCGCGCCGGTCGAATACTGCGCGTCGATGCCGAACGCATCGAAGCCCAGCATGCGCCCGCGCGCGGTCGGAAACTTGCGCGTGACCAGCTCGTCCATCTTCCGCCACACCGCGTCGGCCGGGTCCGACGGGTTGCCGGGGAAGAACCCGAAATCGAGCGACCATGTCGTCTTGTCGGCGCCGTGCGCCACGGCCTCCCACCAGATGCCGTCGGCCTGGACGTCGGCGGCGCCGGTTATCAGCAGCCCGCCGGCCGGCACCTCGCCGCGGCGGTAGCTGCCGATCGTGCGGTTGCGCAGCACCTCGTGCGCCGGCGCCTCGCCGCGTTCTTCCCACGTCTCGCCGAGGCGCAGGTTGACGAACGCCTTGAGGCGCACCGGGTCGTCGCGCGTCGCCGTCCACCCGGCGGCCATGTGATCCCAGGTCGTCAGCGGCGAATACAGCTCGCTGATGGCGAAGCTCGGCTGCCGTCCCTCGCCCGGCAACTCGGCAATCCAGCACGCCCGGCCGCCGGCGGCGGCGTCGCGCAGCATGTCGTCCTTCTGCCAGTGCTCGATCAGCACGCCGCAATGCGCGCAACCGTAGCGCGCCTCGAAGGGCGGCGCCGGGTTGAAGCGCAGGCGCTTCCATTCCAGCACCTGCAGCTCGCCGCACTCCGGGCACGGCACGTGGTAGCGGCGGCGATCGCCGGCCTCGAAATGCCGCTCGATCCGCGACGCCCCCTTGATCGTCGGCGTCGAGACGCGGAACGTTTTCGCCAGGCCGACGCGGACGTAGGTCGTCTGGCGCGCCGCGACCATCGCCTCCGGGTCGCCCTGCTCGCCAAGGTCCTCCGGCCAGTCGTCCAGCTCGTCCTCGACGACGTTGCGGATCGTGTGCTGCCGCAGCCCGCGCGTCGAATTGGCGCCGGTGATCAGGATGAAACCGCCCGGAAACACCAGGCGGCGCAGCGTCGACCCCGTGCCGTCGCGTTCGGCCGCGCGCGCCTTCTTGCGCAGCGGCCTCGTCGCGTCGATCGACGGGATCAGCTTTTCGCGGACCCAGTCGAAACCGGCGTCGTGCGTCGGATGCACGACCATCGTCTCGCCGAGGCCCTGGTCGATGACCAGGCCGAGCCAGTTGAGCGCAGCCTCCGACCCGCCCACCTGCGTCGACTTGATCAGCGTCACGCTCTCGCTCGGGTGCTCCGGCGAAAGGCAGTCCATGACCTCGCGCATGAACGGCATGAGGTTCGTCGACCACGGCCCCGGATAGGCGCCGTACGGAACCTGCCGGTTGCGGTCGGCCCACTCGGACACGGTCAGCGACGCCGGCGGTTCGAGGCCCGCGGCGAACGCCAGCGCGAACGCCGTTCGCCCGTCGGCCAGGCCGGCAATGCCGCTAGGCTGCGTCGGCATGGTCGTCGCGGCCTTCGGTCGCCTCGTCGCGCAGCGCCTCGGCCAGCGCCTTGAGCACCGCGGCGTGTTCCTCGTTGAGCACCGCCGCCACCTCGCGCGCGTCGCGCAGCGCCGCCAGGCGCTCGGCCACGCGCCGCGTCATGATCGCCAGGCGCTCGCGCACCATCGTCGCCGCCGACAGCGCCATGCTTTCGACCGCGGCGCGGTCGACGATCTGGCCCAGCTCGCGGGCGAAGGCGATGCGCTCGCGCTGCGCCTTGAGCTTCTCCCGGTCGGTGCGGGCGGCGGTGAGCCCGCCGCTCGCAGCCTGGTCACCGCCGCCCGGCGCCGGCGCGTCGTCGTCCTCGTCGTCGCCGGCATCGTCGCCTTGCAGGCGGCCGGCGTGGTTCCCGGCCATCGCCGGATTGACGTGACGCTCCCGGTGCGCCTTCACCTCGTCGGGGTCGACCAGCTTCGCCTTGCCGTTGCGCTGGCGCACGAGCGACGGGTGTTGTTCGAGGTAACGCGACAACGTCGACTTGTTGACGCCGACGATGTCCGCCGCCTGCGTCACGTTCGCGAGTTGCACGTGTTGCCCCGGATTTGCGCCGATGTTGCGGTGTTGCGCCCACCGGCGAGTTGCAACAAATTCCAGCCCTCGCAGCCCGAAACCCCCGCGCCTGCCGGACCCGCATACGGTCGAGGTCCCGGAAGGACCCGCGACCGCACGCGAGGCCGCGCCCAGCGGTTTCCCGCCGGCGGGGGCATGGTTGTTCTCCGGGGTTCGAGGGGTCGGAATGAGAGAGGGGCCGGCGGCGTCTCGGCCCCGGCCCCTCTGTGGTCACATTCCTGCTTCCGATTGCGTGTCTAGGTATTCGCCCCCGCGTCGGTCAAGAGGGTTTTCGCCACGACGCGGCGACACGCTCCCAATCGGTCACATCGCCCGCGGCCGACCACGGCGCGAACGGCGCGATGAACCCGGTTACACGCCAGCGCGCCAGCGGCTCCCCGGCCATGAGCACCTCGGCCAACGCGCCGACCCGCCGCCACCATCGCTGATAGGCCGCGCGCGCCGACGCCACGACGGCCGGATGATCGAGGGTCCGCACCTCGCAGTAGAGCGGCGCCTTGCGTCGCCCCGGCTCGCCCGACCACACGACCTTCGGCCGCTCGATGCCGCCCTTGACGACCATCACCGGCACGATCCTCGGGCACGCGTCGGTGCGCGCGTCCGGCCGCGAGCCGGCCCGCGCATGGCTGATCACGAGCGCGTCGGCGGCGAGGTACGGATCGAGCATCGCGGCGACGCGCTCGGCGTCCGGGTGCACGTCGAGGGCCGCCACCGCCCGCCCGCCGCCGCCGATGATCGTGCCGAGCTGGCACGCCTCGGCGACGCGCGTCACGCTGTCGACGCCGCCGGCGTACAGCATCACGGCATGGTCGGCGCCGACGCGGGCGCGGTCGGCCTTCTGCCGAGCGAACGTCCAGTGCAGCAGCGCCTCGATGTCGGTCGCCTCGCGCGCCGCCTCGACGCGCGCCCGTGCCATCGCGTTCATGCCTGCCCTCCCTCGATCGTGGCGCCGGCCGGCACGGCGTCGGCCGGCGGCAGCGGTTCGCCCTTGGCGCGGGCCGCGTGCCATGCCGCGCGGTCCTGGTCGCGCAGCGTGACCACGGCAATCTCGCGCCCGGTTGCCGCGGCGAGGGCGGGCGCGTGCTGGCGCACCACGCCGGCCCACAGCGCGTTGCGGCCGGACAGCACGAGGCGCGCGCCGTCGTCGTGTTCGGCGACGACGTGCCACGCGCCTTGCGGATCGCGGAACCACGCGCGCCACACGCCATCGCCGACTGCCGAGCGGATCTGTTCCTCGCAGGCCCGGAAGTGTTCGCCGGCCCGCCCCGTGCCGCGCCCCGCCGGCCCGTCCGGCGAACGCCGCTCGCCCCCCGCCGCGCCGCCGTGCGTGGCACCGTCGCCGGCACTACCGCCGTCGCGCGCCCGTTTGTTACCCTGAAGGTTCCCTGAAGGTTCAGTATAGAGAGTGCAGTCCACCGGGTGGACTGATCCGTCCACACCGTGGACTGCGCTACCGGCACTACCCGGCGGGTCACAGTCCACCCGGTGGACTGTTCCAGCCCCGCCGGCACTACCGCCGTCCACCGGGTGGACTGGCCCGCCGTCGTCGCCGTCGAGGCCAGCGGAGGCGTCCTCGCCCGGCCGCCAGATGCTCGGATAGGCGGCGTTCAGCCGCGCCACGACGACGCGGTAGATGGGGCTGCGCACGGGCCGCCAATCGGGGTCCTGCGGCCCCACCGGCACGAGGATGCCGGCGGCCGTCCACTCCTTGAGGCACTTGTAGTAGAACGCCCGCGACACGCCGGTCAGGCGCAGCACCTTGTTCACCGCCGGCCAGGCGACGAAATTCTCGTTGGCGTTGTCGGCGATCTTGAGCAGCAGCAGCTTGCGCGTCGGCTCGATCTGCCGCGACCAGATGTGCACCATCAGCGGCAGGCTCATCGCCGCGCCCCCCCGCGCCCCACCCGGCCCCGCAGCGCGCGCCAGAATTCCCGCCCCGTCACCCGCGCGGCGCCGAGGCGCAGGCCGGCGCGGCCGATCTCGGCGTCGAACAGCACGGCCCATTCCAGCCCGTCCTCGTTCTGGCGCAGGCGCGTCGCCGGCAGGCCGAGATCGGCGAGCGCCCCGGCCAGCTCCGCGTGCCCCTCGGCGCCGCCCCGGTCGCTGCCGGCCAGCGCCACGCGCCGCCGCGCGCCGCGCACCGTCACCAGCAGCGGCTCGTCGACGATGATCATGCCGGCGCTCCCCGGTGCCGCTCGCAATGGATTTCGCCCGGCTTCTGCGTCTTGAAGGCGACGCGGCAGCCGGCTGCCGCGCACACCCGGTTCACGGGCGCCGCGAGCGGCTTGCGCTCTTCCGCCGCCTCGGCCAAGGCCGGGTCGACCGCGCCCTCGCCGCGCGCGGCGGGGGCGGAGTCGCGCAGCGCCACCCGTGGCGGTGCTGCAGGCGGTGCGGCCGGCGGTGCCGCAGGGCGCGGCGCGGTGGCCTTGATCCGGCCGGCAAGCAACTCGGCCACGGCCACCGGCCGCGACTGCCCGAGCGTGCGCCGCCGCCCCTCGACGCGCTGGTCGAAGGCCGCCGGGTCGGCGCCGATGGCGCGCAGCGCGCTCGCCACCGCGTCCACCGATGGCCGGTGCCGCACCTCGGCCCGCACCCTGGCGGTCGACGGATCGAGGGCCGGCGGCGGTGCGGCGAAGAGGCCGCCCAGCGCCGTCACCAGATGCGCCCGCACCGCGCCGGGGTCGGCCGGCCAGGCCTGCACGATGGCCGTCAGCGCCTCGGTCAGCGCGCGCTCGCCGTGGCGTTTCAGCACCTGGGCGAGGCTGGTGATCGACACCGTGTCGCCGGGTTTCAGATGCGGCAGCGGCACCGGGTAGCGCAGCACGCGCACGCCGGCCGCCGCGCAGGCGCGGTCGATCGCCCTTGCCGTCGCGTCGCCGGCGCGCGACAGCGCCGCGTGCTGCGCCAGCGGGTTGACCGTCACCCGGTCGCGGTTGATGCCGACGAACAGGGTGGCCGCCTCGGCCGGCGTCATCGGCGGGTAGACCAGGCCGGGGATCTGCGCGATGCCGCGCCGCCGCGCGCCCTCGGCGCGATGCTGGCCGTCGATGATGGCCCAGCCGTCCTTTTCCCGCCACGGGATGGCCGTGACGGCGCCGAACTTGCGCCAGTCGAAATGGTGCACGATGCGCTCGATCAACTGCTGCGAGCGGCGCGAGCCGGTGTCGCGCTGGTAACGGTCGTCGGTGAAGCAATGCGAGACGGCCAGCCACTGCAGCGTCGGCCGGCTGTCATCGTCGATGCCGTCCGCCATCACAGCCCTCCCCGGTGGTACAGCCAGACCGCGCCGAGGTCGGCCAGCGTGTAGCCGGCCAGCACCACGGCCAGCGCCCAGCGCCCGTTGCAGCCGGCGTCGGCCGCCGCCCAGCCGTGCAGCAGCGCGACCAGCACCAGCGGCACCAGCCCGGTCACGCGCGGCGCTCCGCCGGCGGCGCGCACGGCGCCTTGCACCAGTGCCGCCGGTCGCGGTCGACCTCGTAGAAATCGCCCGTCCGCACCAGCCGCCCGCACCCGGCGCAGGTGCCGACGGCGCCGTGTTTACGGTCGAAAACGTCGAGATGCTGGCGGGCCGCCTCCAGCCGGCGCGCCAGCCCGACCCGCGCCGCACCGAGCAGCTCTGCGTCGGCCATCTCGCCGCGCGAGCCCTGTCGCGCGCGCACGCCGTTCGCCCCAGCCATCGTGACCTCCCCGGTTGCGGCGGCTAGAGCCGCTCCTCGAAGCCCTCGCGCTCGGACACGGCGTTGAACTTCGCCATGACGGCGGCATCGAGGGCGATGCCGGCGCGCTCGGCGAACAGCACGAGGTAGAGCAGCGTGTCGGCCAGCTCCTCGGCCAGTTGCGCCCTCAGCGCCGCTTCATCGACGGTGTTGCCGCGGATGCCGTCGCGCACGCGGTTGAGCTTCTTGACCACGTTGCAAGCCTCGCCCAGCTCGCCCGCCGTGGCCGTCGCCCAGTCGCTCAACGACCAGTCGGCGACGCCCCCGCGATGCCACCCCGCGCTGCGCGCGGCGGACACCCGCTGCACGACGGCGATCGGCAGGCCCTCGCGCGCCTCGACGGCGAGCGTCAGCACCGCGTCCTCAAGACTTTCGACCGGGCAGGCCGGCGTGACCGGGCAATCGCCTTCACGGACGCGGCGGCGGCATGTGTCGATGACCCGGTTGAGCAGAGCGGTGTGCATCGTAACCTCCCCGGTTGCGGCGGCGCGGGCCTACAGGCCGAGCGCGGCCCTGTAGGTGTCGAGCAGGAAATCCGCTTCCTGCCGGTCGGCCGGCGTCTGGCGGCGCAGGGCGACGACCTTCTTCATCGTTTTCACGTCATAGCCGTGCGCCTTGGCCTCGGCGTAGACGTCGCGCTTGTCGGTGTTGAGGTTGCGGATGTCCTCGTCGAGGCGCTCGACGCGCTCGACGAAACTGCGCAGCTGGTCCGCCGCCACCGACCCGTCACGCGCCATCGCCGTGCCCTCCCCTGCCCGCCCCGGCCGCCGCGCCGCCCCCGCGTGCGCGTGCACGCGCGCGTGCGCGAGGGGCGATGCGCATCGCGTTACCCGCCGGTTTCCGTTGGACGGACTCGGCAAGGTTGTGAGAACCCCGTGTGTGCAGGCGGCCGGTTGCTTCCCCCGTCGCCCCTCGACGGCTTCCCCCGCCGAGGCTCCATGCGGCGCGACCCCGCACACGGCGGGGCGGAGAGGCCGGCTCGATCCGGCCGCGCGATGGAGGACAGACCGATGACCGAGGACACCCCTCGGTCGCGGCTTGTACACGTCCGGGCCTACACCCGGACGCGGCTGGGCCACCGGGAGAACGTGTGTGCCCACACGCGCTCCTGGCCCCGCCAGTACAAGCTCGACCTGTGATCCGGGCAGCAACCCGGACCGGCACCGGCCGCCTGCACTTCGCTGTTCGATGATCCGGCGAACGCCGTTCGCCGCCTTCCCCCTCTCCGCCCCTTGGGGGGAGAGGGCCGGGGTGAGGTGGGGCAGCGCAGTCGGGCGCCCGCCCCGGTTGCATCCACCGGCCCGGCCGGGCGACACTCCGGCGCCGACACCGCGGGAGACAGCGCCATGAGTGGCATCGGCTTGCGCGCCCTTGTCGACGGCCGCCCGGCTGGCCGCACCGGCCGCTTTCCGGCCGATCTGCGTGCCCCGGCACTTCCCGACGCGGACACGCCGGACATGGCCGCCGGCGCGCAGGACGACGCCGACATCTTCACGGCCACGCTCGTCGCCATCGATTACGTCGACGCCGCCGGCGCCGGCAGCTCGCGGCGCATCACGATCCGCTCGATCCGTGACGAGGGCGGCCACTTTGCCGTCGGCGCCGTGTGCCATGAACGCCGCGCGTTTCGCCGCTTCCGCTCCGACCGGATCGGCGAGTTGCGCGACCTGTCTACGGGCGAGATTTTCGACGACGCGGCGTTGTTCCTGCGCCGCCACGTGCTGCTGCTCGACGACCCGGCCGCCATGACGGCCGCCATCAGCGAACCGTCCACCGTGCCCTTCCGGGCGACGCGCGCCTTGCTCGACCGCGTACGCGACGAACTGGTGCTGCTCGCCGGCCTCGCCCGCACCGACGGCTTTCTCGACGAGGCCGAGACCCTTCTGCTGTACGGCCACGTCCTGCGGCGCACCCTCGGCGATGGCCGGTTCGACGGCGCGGCCATCGCCCGCTTCATCGCCGCCCTCGTGCCGGATGCCGAGGCCGTCGAGCACGCCGCCGCGCGCTTCGCTGCGGCCCATGGTCACGACAGCGCCGTGCGCGAGACCCTGTTCGACACGGCCAACGAGCTGATCATGCTCGACGGCGTCGTCACACCGGAGGAGGCCGAATGGCGCGACGCCGTCATGGCCGCCCTCGACGCGCAGCCGATGCGGGGCGGCGTCGCCGCCCTGTTCGACGACTGACCGTGCCGGCCTCACGCCTCGCCCCTGTCGGCCGCGACGTAGAAATCCTCGGGTCGCACCCGGCCGTCGGAGATTTCGAGCCAGCGCCGCACAAGTGCCGGTCGCGGCACAAAGCGGCCCAGCCGGTGCAGCCGCGCCATCTCGGCCGAACAGCCGAGCAGCCGGCCGAGCGCCGCGTTGCTCAACTTCCGCTCGGTGGCCCAGGCGTCCGGCGACATGCCGATTGCCCCAAGTTTTGTTTGGCGCCCCTGTGGCCCCACAACATCTGGGGGATTGCGTTAACAAATACAATTTGTGATCGTCAAGTGTGATCGTCGCATACACACAAACAATCTGTGCACGACCGCCGCCGACGCTACCGATACTGCCGGGCGTGAGCGACGACGACGCAGTACCCGACAAAGCCAGCAGCAAGGGCCGCCGCAACCCGGCCGGAAATCGCATCGCCGCCCTGCGGCGGCGGCGGGGCAACATGGCGCAGGCGGAACTGGCGCGCCGTCTCGGCATGACGCAGCAGAACCTTGCCGACGTGGAGCGGCGCGGCGACCGCATCACCTTCGAAATGGCGCAGCGCATCGCCGCCGAACTGGACGTGGGCGTAGAGGAGGTGCTCGGCCTCCCCGCGCCGCGCGCAGTGCCGATCATCGGCGCCGTAAGGCGGGGCGGCCCGGGCGCGGGGCCAGCCCTCTACGCGCGGCCCTACACGCTCGCCGCAGCGCCGGCGCGCGGCGATCTCCCCGACGGGACGGTGGCCTTCGACGTCCTCGACGCCTCGGCCGACGGCCTCTGGCCGCGCGGTTCGGTGCTCTACGTCGCGCCGCCGACTGCGCCGCTGGCGGTCGGCGCGCGCGTCGTCGTCGCGGTGCGCGGTGCCGACGGCCAGGTAGCGGAGTGCCTCGCCGGCCTCCTCGACCGATCGCTGGCCGGCGAGCTGCTGCTGACGACGCGGTCGAGCCAGCGCGGCGTTCCCGGGGTCATGGGCATCCAGCGCTTCGCCGCCGCGCAAGCCGGCCGCTTTTCCCTGGGCGAGCCCCGCATCGCCTACGTCACGGCTACGGCCGTTGTCGACTACCTCGCCGCTCCCGACGACCCGGCCGAGATCCTCGGCACCGTCGTCGCCGCGACCGTTCCGGGCTGATCCTTCGCCCGCGCCGCCGGCGCTGGCCAACCCCGCTCCCCCACCAATGGCGACGGCCACAAGGCGCCCTTTTGCGGGCGATCACAAATTTAACTTGTGTTGAACAACAAATTGGATTTGTATTCCCCCGCTGATCGCCTGCGTCGCGTTGCCCGCGCGCCGCCGGCCCAACGGGGAGCCCGCCACATGCCACGCAAACTACGCGCCTACGCCGACCGCGCTGGCGTCATCCGCTTCGCCTTCAACCCCATCCCCGGCCACCTGCCGCTGCCGCCGCTGCCGCGCCGGACGATCACGGCCACCGCCCGGCTCGCTTACGACGGCCGGACCCTGCTCGTTCCGGGCGTGCCCGAGGCCGTCGACGACGACGACGCCCTCGCGGCGTTCGAAGCGCACTGCGCCTGGCTGGAGGGACGGCTGACGGCCGCCCAGGCGAAGCACCGGCAGCGCCGGGCGCTGGCGGCCCTCGACCGTCGCCTCGCAACCCGCCCGGTGCCCACTGCGGACGCCGCCGCGTGATCCGCCTCGCGCATCCGCCGACGGCCGCGCGCTTCGCCGCCGCGCCCGTCGTCACCCTGCGGCGCGAGGCCGGGCGCGACGTGCTGGTGGCGCACGACGCCGAGGGCCGCCCGGTCGCCACGCACGCGTTTACCCGCCCGGCCCGCGCGCCCGGCGCCGGGACCGACGCCAAAACCGGCGAACGCCGTTCGCCCGGCGTGGTGCTCTACCCCGATTTCCGGGCCGGTCGCCGGCCGGGCGGCCGGCACGGGGGCGCGTGATGGACACCTCGCAGCTTGAGCGCCTGAACGACCTCCGGCTGATCGTCGCGCTGGCGCACGCGGGCCTGTTCACCGCCGTCGGCTGCTACGCGCTGTGGGAGGTTCTCCGCACGACGATCCGCCGGGGCCGGCCATGACCCGGCGCCACATGAGCGCCGCGTGGCACTGCGACCCCGGCGATCCGGCGCGCAAGCTCGTGCTGCTGGCGCTCGCCGACATCGCCGACGACCGGGGCATCGCCCGGCCCGTGCCAGCCGTGCTCGCCCACGTCACCAACCTGACCCCGGCCGCGCGCGACACCGCGCTCGACGGCCTCGAAGCCAACAGGTTGATCGAGCGCGTCGGGCGCTACGCCCTCGGCCCCCGCAAGTGGCGCCTGCGCCTGCCGGAGCCGCGCGCGTGACCCGCATTCGCCGAGGCTCCGGCGGGCAGGGCCGCCCCACCCCGCGCGGCGTGCTGGCGGGCTTCGCGCTCGGCTTCCTCGCCGGCTCGGGCTTCCTCGCCTGTTCGGCGCTGGTGCCGGGCGCCGACGGCGAGCTGCCGTGGCGCGTCTACAGCGACGACCCGGCCATCGCCGCCGCCGCGCGGCCGGGCGGCGTCGTCGAGATCGTCGAGAGCCCGGGCGGCCGGGCCTTCGCCACCGCCATCAACTTCGCCACCGCGCGCAAGGCCGGCGCCACCCTGCGGTTCACCGTCGTCTGCAACTCGGCCTGCACGCTGGCGCTGTCGGACGTGTTCGCCGACGCGGTGTGCTGGTCGCCGTCCGCGCGGTTCGGCTTTCACGCCACGGCGCTGGCGTTCGGCCGCGACCCCGGGCCGGACGCGCTGTTCCGGCTCGCCGCCTGGTATCCGCCCGCGCTGCTCGCCCTGCTGCACGACGAGCGCGGCATGGCGGCCGACCCGGCCGACTGGACGGTCGGGAACCTCGTCACCGTCGAGGGCCACGAGCTGCACCGCGCGCTCGGCCGCGGCGCGTGCCCGCCCCGCCCGCTGCCCGAGGAGGCAAGCCGATGATGCCCGCCCTGTCGCTCCCCGCGTGGCTGCACCCGGAGAACACCAACGCCCTGTGGCTGGTCGCCGGCACGCTGGCGCTGGCCGTCGGCTGCGGCCTCGCCGAGGCCCTCGCCCGGCGCCTCGTGCCGCGCCACCCGCTGCTGCGGGTTGTCGTCGCGCTGCTGGTCGCCGGTGGCGCGCTGGCGCTGGGACTGGTCGCCGCCGCCTGGGTGGCGTCGTGAACGCCCGCCGCTTCTGGGCGCTGGTCGACGCCGGCTGCGTGCTGGCCGTGGTCGGCGCCTGCCTGTTGGCGCTGGGCGCCGTCGCCGGCCTCGGCCTCGTCGCCCAGGGCCTCGCCCGCCTCGACGCGGCGTACCCGCCCGCCATCGCCGCCGCGCCCACCGCCGCCCCCACCGCCGACGCCACCCGGGAGGACACCGCCGATGCCCGCTGAACCGCGCGCCTTCGACCGCCTGCGCGCCGTGGTGCGCGACTGGCTTGCCGAGCCCGGCCACACCCAGCGCGCGCTCGCCGAGGCCAGCGGCGTGGCGCAGCCGACGATCTCCGACATCGCCAACGGCAAGGTCACGACCGTCGGCCTCGACACCGCCGAGGCGCTGACCGCCATCGTCGGCGTGCCCGGCCGCGACGCCGGCGACGACGACACGGCGCCTGCCGGCCCCGTCCGCATGGTGCGGCTGGCCGACCTGCGCGCCAACCCCGGCAACCCGCGCACGCGGATCGCCGACGGCGCCTACGCCGCGCTCGCCCGCTCGATCGACGACGTCGGCCTGCTGCAGCCGCTGCGCGTCGCGCCGTGGCCGGCGGGGGAGGACGGCGAGCGGTTCGTGGTCATCGCCGGCAACACCCGCCTCGCCGTGCTCGCCGACCTGTCGGACACGTGGGACGAGGCGCGCGGCCCCTGCCCGCGCGGCCTCGCCACCGACGCGGACGGCCGCTGGCTGGTGCCGGTGCTGGTCGACGACGCCGACGAGTACGCCGACAGCGACACCGGCCGCGCCGCCGCGACGCGCGACCGCCTGCTCGACGCGCTGGCCGAGAACCTCGCGCGCGCCGACCTCAACCCCGCCGACGAGGCCGCGGCCTACCGCGCGCTGGTCGACGACCACGGCGTGACGACCGAGGCCGTCGCCTCGGCCGTCGGCCGCACGCAGCGCCACGTACAGGGTTACGCCGCGCTGGCGCGCAAGCTCGCGCCCGAGGCGCTGGCCGCCCTCGGCGACGGCCGCCTCGGCCCCGCCGCCGCGCGCGTGCTGGTGGCCCTGCTGCCCGACGGCCAGAAGGCCGTGCTCGCCCGCCTGCTGCTGGCCGGCGACGGCACCAGCGAGGCCGCCGCGCGCACGGCCATCGCCGACTTCCAGGGCCGCCGCGGCGCCTTTGCCGTGCCCGGCCGCCCGCCCGCCAACGCCGCCGCCGGCGAACGGCGTTCGCCGCCGGACGAGGACGACGCCGACGCCGCCCTCGTCGACCGCTTCGTCAGCGATGGCGCCGCCTACGAGGCCGGCCGCAAGGCCCGCCGCGACGGCGCGCCGGAGACCGACAACCCCTGCCGGGCCGGCCCGCACCGCCGCCTGTGGGCGCAGGGCTACGCCGCCCAGGCGGCGGAGGACGAGAAGCCGGACGACGCGGACGCGCCGACCTTCGCCGACGACGAGATCCCCCTCTCCGCCCCCGGGGGCGGAGAGGGCCGGGGTGAGGTGGGGGCCACCCCCGCCGGCACGGGCGAACGCCGTTCGCCCGAGGCCGCGCGCGCCGACGACCACTTCGAGGACGACGAGGACGACGCGGACCTCGCCAACTTCACCGACAACGTCGACGTGCTCGGCGTCGCCCACGCCGACGACGCCGAGGACGGCGACCTGCCGGCGCGCATCGACCTGGCGCTGTTCGGCGTGCGCGGCACCTACCGCCTCGCCGACGACCAGGCCGGCCCGTGGAACCTCGTGCGCGCCGACGGCAACCGCGCCCTGCTGCGCCAGGCCGTCGCGCCCTATTCGCAGGTCTGGTACGTCGCCGAGCCGAGCGTCACCGAGACGCGCCGGCGCGGCGCCGAGGCCGCCGAGGACGCGCGCAAGGTGCGCGACGCCCTGCGCGACGTGTGGGCCGCCACCGCCGCACCCGACGACGGCGCCGGCGACCATCCCGGCCTCGGCGCCTTCATCCGCGCCCGCCTCGCCGGCTTCTTCGCCACCCCCGAGCCCACGACAGGCGACCCGACGACCGCCCCGGCCCCGTCCTCCCCGGCCGGCGCGGAACCTGCGGCGGAGGCTGCCCCCGCGGCCTCCGCCGCTCCTTCATCGCAGCCCGGCGACTGGCCGGACATGCCTAAGAACCTGCGCCGGAAGAAGCCCGGCGCCGGCACGGCGATCGCGGCCCCCGCCGATCCGAGCGGGCCGCAGCAGCAGCCGGCGGGAAAGGCCGGCACGGACACCCTCGCGTAACCCCGGCCGACCCGCCTTTCCCGGCCGGGGCCTTCCGACGACACCCCTCGCCCGGCGCGGCTGTCCCAAGCATCCCCGCGCCGGGCACCTTCTCCCGGAGATCGCCCGCATGACCGACACGCCCGACCCCGCCACGCCGCCTCACCCCGAGGAGCCGGCACCAGCCGGCGTCTCGAAGGGCGAGGCTGTCCGCGACGACCCCGACGACATCCTCGCCGCCCCCTTCGCCGAGATCGAGCGTCGCGTGCGCCAGCAGGCGCGCCACGACGCCCTCGACGGCGACCACACGCTGCAACGCTTCGTCGACGCCTTCGACCTGCTCGTCACGGTCACGCAGGCACTCGACGGCGCGATCAACAGCATCGCCCCGCTGGCGCGCGACACGCTCGCCGCGATCCGTGGCGACGACGCTGGCATCTCGGAAGAGTGGAACCCTCACGCACCATTTGAGCGCATCGACATGCACGAGCAGTTCGCCTACCCCGGGGTGACGACAGCGATGCTTGACGCCGCGGCCGGCGATGTCGAGGCGATGATCAAGGCCGACGAAGCAACGGCCGGCGGCTGGGTCGGCGAGAAACTGGCGGCGATGGAGCGCGACGGCTCGGAGCCCGCGTCGTGACCCGCCCCGTCACCCCGCGCCTCGACGTGCGCGTGCCGGGCCGCGTGCTGGTCGGCACCCTGCCCGCCCCCACCGGCGGCGACGACGCCCGCGCCTTCGCGGTCGGCGCCGGCGAGGCGACGATCGTGCTGCGCACCGTGCCCGTCGTCCCGGCCGAGGGCGGCGCCGTCCGCCGCGTCTACCTGCTCGCCGACGCCGCCGAGCTGGCCCGCGTCCGCACCCTCCCCGCCTTCCGCCACCTGTCCGCCGAAGCCTCGGCGAAGGCGGGCGCCGCGCCCCTGCAGGGCCGCGCCGTCGACGGCCGCCCCCTCGCCGCGGAGTAGACCGATGGGCGCACAGACAGGCATCGAATGGACCGGGTCGACATGGACGCCGATCCGCGCGCGCGACAAGGCCACCGGCAAGATCGGCTGGCACTGCGAGCACAAGAGCGAGGGCTGCCGCAACTGCTACGCCGAGGCGCTCAACCTGCGCCTCGGCACCGGCCTGCCGTTCAAGCCGGGCCACCGCGACGACGTCGAGCTTTTCGTCGACGAGACGATGCTGGCGGCGCCGCTGCGCTGGCGGAAGCCGCGCCCGATCTTCGTCTGCTCCATGACCGACCTGTTCGCCGACTTCATGCGCGACGAGTGGATCGACAGGATTTTCGCCGTCATGGCGCTGGCGCCGCAGCACACGTTCCAGGTGCTGACGAAGCGCCCGTCGCGGATGCGCGCGTACCTCGCCGCGCCGGGCCGCGCCGCCGGCGTGCAGCTCGAAGCCTTCCCGCACCACGCCACGGCGTTCCAGAACGGCGCGGCGGTGTTCGGCAACATCGCCTACCGCGACGGCGCCTGGTTCATCCCGTGGCCGCTCCCCAACGTCTGGCTCGGCGTGTCGGTCGAGGATCAGCCGACGGCCGACGCGCGCGTGCCCGTGCTGCTCGACACCCCCGCCGCGCACCGCTGGGTGTCCTACGAGCCGGCGCTCGGGCCGGTCGACTGGCGCACGTGGCTGCCCGCGACCCTCCCGGCGCTCGATCACGCCGTCAGCGGCCCACGCGGTGCGTGCCTCGACGCCATCGTGTCGGGCGGCGAGAGCGGGCCGAAAGCCCGCCCGTCGCATCCCGACTGGCACCGCCAGACCCGCGACCAGTGCGCCGCCGCCGGCACTCGCTACGGCTTCAAGCAGTGGGGCGAGTGGCGCGAGTGGGACCACGACGGCCCAACCGAGGAAATCGACAACGACAGCGACACCGCTGACGCCATTCACGCGAGCGCCATCCGCCCCGGCTTTCTGACGCGCGACGGCCGGTTCTTCGCGCGCCGCGACGATCTTCCGCCCGAGGTGCCGTGCCGCCTCATGGAGCGCATCGGCAAGCGCGCCGCCGGTCGCACCCTCGACGGCCGCACGCACGAGGACTGGCCGGGATGAGCGCCACACCCGACACGCCCGTTCGCGGCCGGGGCCGCTGCCCGCGCTGCGCCAGCCGCAAGGTCGGCCGCACCGAACTCGGCGAAACCGGCTTCTACGGCCGCACCGTCGAGGTGTGCGGCAACTGCGGCGCGGCGTGGGAACCGCTGCCGCCGGGCGGCGCGCACCGCGACAGCGACGGCTCGCCCTTCCCCTTCCCCGACCCGTGCGACAACTGCGCTTTCCGCCCCGGATCGCCCGAGCAGGCCGACCGTGAGAAGTGGCGCACGCTGCTCGCCAGCCTCGACGAGGGCGGCGAATTCTTCTGCCACAAGGGCGTGCCGATCGACCCGAACGGCGCGGACGGCTTCGCCTACCCCGTGAAGGTCGACAAGGCGGCGAGCGCCTTCGCCGGCCAGCCCGTGACCGTGCACGACACGCGCCGCCTGCGCACGTGCCGCGGCTACCTCAACATGCTCGTCGCGAAGTGGGCGAAGCGCGGCGTCGGGCCGGAGGACTGACCGATGGCGCGCCGCCCTCCCCTGCCACGCTACAGCGAGGCCGGCATGCGGGTCGCCGCCGAGGCCGCTCGCAACGCCGCCTGGCGCGCGCTCGGCATCCGCGGAAGCGCGCGCGACGACCGCGACGCCGTCAACGCGTTGCTGACGCTGTGGACCGGCGAACTGGTCTATCACGTCGTCGCGCTGGCCGACCCGGAAACCGATGTGCGTCAGGCCTGCCACCGGATCCTCGACCTGTTCGTCGACACCAACGCCGACGAACTCGCCGCCCTGTTGCGGCGGCAGCAGAACTGACCGATGGCGCGGCGGCACACACCGGCGCCGGGCAGCGCCGCCGCCGCGTCCGGCGGGCCGGCCGGCGCGCCTCTCCGTCGCGCCGCGCCGGCCCGCCCCCTGCCCCCCGACCCGCTGCCGGCCGACACCTTCGAGGCCCTCGTCGGCCTCGGCCTCGTCGTCGCCCGCGCCGTGCTCGCCGACGACGCGGCTTGACACCGCCCGCCGCGACGCGCCGACAATCGCCGCTGCCGGAGAACCAACATGAACGTTCACGCCGCCAACGACACCGAGAGCCCAGACGACCTCGACGACCCCGATGTGTGGATGTGCGGCCAGTGCCATCGCATCTTCCGCGACGACGGGATCGTCGACTGGACCGCGCACGCCCTGCTGCCGCGCGACGGCGTCGGCCAGCCGGGCGACACGATCGTCGCCTGTTCCGCATCGTGCCGGCAGACGCTGGCCGCGCGCGGGAGCATCGCCTGGACGCCGCCGCCGGGCGTCGCCGAACCCGTGCCGGACGGCGGATGACGCCCCGCCCCGCCCTCCCCGGCCGGGCGCGCAATTCGAGCGAGGGAGACAAGTCGATGGCCGATCCGATTGCCAGGCTGCCAGCCCCGCTGCGCCGTATCGCCGAGGCCCTGCTGGACGTCTGGGGCGGCTGTCGGATCGGCACGCGCCGGCCCACCTGCGTAGACCAATGGCTTGTCGAGTGGCCCGATGGCCGGCGCAACTATGTCGACCAGGCCACATTCTCCGACCACTATGACGAGCTGCGCGTGATTGATCGCTGTTGTCTCCGGCACGGCCTGATCGCCAGCCGCGCGCGACGGCCGTGACCCGCCCCGCCCTCTACGCCCGTTACAGCAGCGACCGGCAGAACGAGCGGTCGATCGACGACCAGCTCGCGCTCTGCCGCCAGCACCTCGCGCGGCTCGTGCCCGGCGGCGCGGCCGAGCCCGAGATCTTCGCCGACGCCGCCATGAGCGGCGCCACGCGGGCGCGGCCCGGCCTCGACGCGCTGCTCGCCGCCGTCGCCGGCGGCCGCGTCTCGCTCGTCGTCACCGAGGCGCTCGACCGCGTCTCGCGCGATCTCGAGGACGTGGCGGCGATCTGGAAACGCCTGCGTCACGCGCGCGTGCCCCTCGTCACCGTGCACGAGGGCGAGATCGGCGACCTGCACGTCGGCCTGCGCGGCACGATGAACGCGATGTACCTCGCCGACCTCGGCGCCAAGACGCGGCGCGGCCAGGCCGGCGCCGTGCGCGCCGGGCGCATCCCCGGCGGCCTGTCCTACGGCTACCGCCGCGTCGTGCGGCTCGACGGCCGGGGCGAGCCGGTGCGCGGCCTGCGCGAGATCGACGCGGCCGAGGCCGAGGTGGTGCGCCGCATCTTCCGCGACTACGCCGCCGGCGCCAGCCCGCGCGCCATCGCCGCCGCGCTCAACGCCGAGGGCGTGCCCGGCCCGCGCGGCGGCGCGTGGCGCGCCAACACCATTTTCGGCAACCGCGCGCGCCGCAACGGCGTGCTGTGGAACCCGCTGTACCGCGGCCTCATCGCCTACAACCGCCAGGCCTTCGCCCGCGACCCCGACACGCGCCGCCGGGTGGCGCGCGGCAACGCCCGCGAGGACTGGGTCGAGCAGCCGGCGCCCGAGCTGGCGATCGTCCCGGCCGAGCTGGCCGCCGCCGTCGAGGGCCGCCGGCGCCAGGTCGCCGCCGCGCCGCCGGGCCGGCGCCAGCGGGCGCGCACGCTGCTGTCGGGCCTGCTGGCCTGCGGCGTCTGCGGCGGCACGGTGACCTCGATCGGGCGCGGTCGCCTCGGCTGCGCCCGCCACCGCGAGACCGGCGCCTGCACCAACGGCCGCACCGTCGCCCGCCACCTGGTCGAGCGCCGCGTCGTCGACGGCCTGGTGCGCTACCTGCTGCGCCCGGACGTCGTCGCCGAGGTGGTGAAGCGCGCGCACGACGAGGCCACGACCCGCGCCGCCGGCGACGGTGCCCGGGCGCGGCGTCGCGACCGGCGCCTGGCCGAGATCGCGCGCGCCGAGGCGCGGCTGGTGAAGGCGATCGAGGAGGGGGAGGAGAGCCGGCCGCTGACGGCACGGCTGGCGGCGCTCGACGGCGAACGGCGTTCGCTGGAGGCCGAGGCGGCGACGGCGGCGAGCGGCGACGCCGGCGTGGTGGCGCTGCACCCGCGCCTGCCGCAGCTCTACGCGGCGGCCGTCGAACGCCTGCACGCGACGCTGACCGCGCCGTCGGCCGACGTGGCCGAGGCCGGCGCGCAACTGCGCCGCCTCGTCGACCGCGTCGTGCTGACCCCCGGCCCCGCGCGCGGCGAGCTGGCGGTGACGATCGAGGGCGCAGCGGCCTCCCTCATGCAAAACGCCGGCCCGAAGGCCGGCGTTCGCAGGGTCCAGGTGGTTGCGGGGGCAGGATTTGAACCTGCGACCTTCAGGTTATGAGCCTGACGAGCTACCGGGCTGCTCCACCCCGCGTCAGAGGTGTTCGCGTGGCACACGCGGGTGCGGCGGCGAAGGGTCGTCCG
>JBFWNV010000023.1:0-44052 GCA_050250875.1 Vicinamibacterales bacterium | reverse complement strand
CGTCACCACGCCCGGCGGCGCCGCGCCGCTGACCGTCACGGTGATCGGCGTGTCACGCGACACCGCCAACCCGATGGTCGTCCAGGCGCCCGATCCGATGGTGCTGCTGCTCGACGCCCAACGTCCGACGCGCGACACGTATCTCGTCGTCCGGACCTCGGCGCCGGGCCTCGGTCCGGCGCTGCGCGCGGCGCTGCGCGAGGTCGACGGCGACCTCGCCTTCCGCCTGCGCACGGTGCCCGAGCGGTTCGCCGACGAGAACTCGTCGAACGCGCTGCTGGCCGGCCTGTTCGCCGCCTTCGCCGTCGTCGCGCTGCTGCTGGCGACGGCGGGACTCTACGGCGTGGTGTCGTGCTCGGTGAGTCAGCGCACGCCGGAGATCGCCGTGCGCCTGGCGCTCGGCGCCTCGCACGGGGCGATCGCCCGCGATGTCGTCGGCGGCAGCCTGCGGCTGACGCTGGCCGGCGCCGCCCTCGGCCTGGCCGGCGCGCTCGCCCTGGCCCGCGCCATGACCGCGCTGCTGTTCGGCGTCACCGCTACCGACGCCCCGACCTACCTGGGCGCCGCCGCCATCGCCATCGCGGCCGCGCTGGTGGCGACGTGGCTGCCGATGCGCCGGGCCACGGGGATCGATCCGATTCGGAGCCTTCGGGAAGCGTAGAACAGGGATCGGGGACCAGGGACCAGGGACCAGAGAACGACGCCCGCCGGTTGCACATGTACAAGGCGAGGGCCCGGTGAGCGTCAGCCCGCCGGGCCCTTCGGTTCAGTCTTGCTCGTCCCTGATCCCTGGTCCCCGGTCCCTGGTCCCTCGAATCAGCACGAGACGCACTTGTGGTTGTTCTTCGCGCCCAGGCTCTCGAGCAGCTTGATCGTCTCGGGATACGGCTGGGTGCGCTGCACCGGGCCGTTGGCCATGTCCACGGTCGTCTGACCGCCGCGGTTGACCAGCCGCACGTCGGCGCCCTTCGACACCAGGTACTTGATCATCTCGTTGTCGCCGCGCGAGGCGGCGGCGTGGAGCGCGGTGTTGCCGTCGCTGTCGCGCAGGTTGGGATCGGCGCCCACTTCCTCGATCAGGTACTTCACCGCCGCCAGCATGCCGGTGGGGGCGAAGCGATGGGCGTTGCCGGCGAAGCCCTCGCCGTAGCCGGCCCCGGCCGCCGCCAGCAGCGCCGGCAGGTCGGGACCGCCGGTCGGCACCGGCGGCAGGCCCGAGTGGTCGCGGCTCTCATCGGCGCTGCGCGTCCCGCCCTGGCGGAAGCGGTCGTTCACCGCCGGCTTCACCGTCGGGATGGTCGGGTCGGCGCCACGCGCCACGAGCAGCTTCATCGCCTCGATGTCGCTGGCGTAGGCGGCGCGCCAGAACGGCGTCGCCCCGGAGTCGTCGACGCGCAGCAGATCGAAGTTGTACTGCGTGTACCAGATCTTGCGGACGATCCGCGCGTTCGGGTCGGCACCTTTGTCGAGCAGCCGCTTCATGAGGTCGAGGTAGTTCGTCTGCTGCTGCTGGTAGGCGCGCGGCTGCGGATAGAACGACTTGGGCGCCCACTCGACGTTCAGCACGGCGTAGAGCGGCGCCATGCCGGCGTCGCTGGCGACGTTCGGGTCGGCACCCTGGTCGAGGAAGTAGCCGACCAGATCGTAGTGGCCGTTGATGGCGGCGATCAGCATCGGCGTGGTGTGGTCGCCGGCCGACACCTGGTTCACGTCGGCGCCGCCGTCGACCAGCGCCCGGACCACGTCGGCGGCGCCCTGCCGCGACGCGAAGTGCAGCGCCGACAGGCCGCCGTGCTTGCCGATGAGCTCGTTGTACTTGAAGGGCCGGGTCACGCCGGGCACGCCCGACGCCGCCGGCGCCGCCGGCCGGGCCGGCGCCCCCTCGTTCTGCGCGTTTCTGTTCTGCTCGGCGCGCTGCTGGTCGCGCAGCGAGTCCTGCAGCGTCTCCTCGGGAACGACCACGTTCGACAGGTCGACCACCGCCGAGGTCAGCTTCAGGTCGGCGCCCCTGGCGACGAGCATCTTCACCGCCTCGGTCCGGCCGAGCCCGGCGGCGAACATCAGCGCCGACTGGCCGTGCGCGCCGTCCACCAGGTTGAGGTCGGCGCCGGCCTCGGCGAGTTGCCGCACGACGTCGGCGTTGCCCGACGCCGCCGCCAGCATCAGCGGCGTGGTGCCGGTGGAGGTGCGGGCGTTCACCGGGGCCCCGCCCTTGACGAGCGGCGCGACCACCGCCGCGCGGCCGTTCTGGGTGGCCAGATGGAGCGGCGTGAACCCGCCGAGGCGGGTCGTCGCCCGCGGGTTGGCGCCGGCGACCAGCAGCATCTCGGTGAGGGCGGCGTCGCCGTTCATCGCCGCCCAGTGCAGCGCCGTCATGCCGTCGCCCTGCGCGGCATTGGCGTCGGCGCCGGTGCGCAGCAGCTGGCGCACGGTGGCGGCGTCCTTGGCCATCGCCGCGTCGGCGACGGCACTGCGGCTGCCCTGGGCCTGGAGCAGCACTGACGACAGCGCCGCGGCGGCGGCGATCGCGACGAGACCTCGGACCGGGAACGGGGCCATGGCGGTCAGTTCCTCTCCAACGTCGTTTCGGGCACGGCGTTCAGGTTCATCTCGGCCTTGCTGTCACCGAACTGCGGATCCTCGACGTCGAAGGCGCGCAGCATGCTCAGCATCGCGTTGGCCATCGGCGTGCCGTCGGCGGCCCGGATGTGCAGGTTGCCCTTGAGCGCGCCTCCGGCGTGCCCGGCGATGAACAGCGGGCAGCGCTTGTGGTTGTGCACGTTGGGGTTGCCCATCGGCGAGCCGTAGAAGACCAGCGCGTTGTCGAGCATGTTGCCGCTGTCGCCGTCGGGCGTGTTCTTCAGCTTCTCGAGCAGGTACGGCACCAGGCTGACGTGATAGCGGTTGATCTTCGCCAGGTCGAGAATGCGCTGTTCGTTCTCGCCGTGGTGCGAGGCGATGTGGAACCCGGTGTTGACGCCGGTTTCGGGGTAGACGCGGTTGGAGACGTCGCGGCTCAGTTTGAAGGCGAACACGCGCGTCAGGTCCGAGGTGAACGCCAGCACCTGGAGGTCCATCATCAGCTTGACGTGCTCGTCGTAGGAGTCGGGCACGCCGGCCGGCGCGCCGGGCAGGGCCCGCTGCTCGCCGCTGGTGTTCATCGCCTCGACCTTCTGGATGCGCCGCTCGATCTCGCGGACGTCGTCGAGGTACTCGGTGAGGCGGGCCCGATCGGCGGCGCCGAGGTCGCGCTTGAGGCGATCGACCGAGCTGGTCACGAAGTCGAGCAGGCTCTTGTCGCGGGCGCGGCGCCGGGCCCGCGCCTCGGGCGTGGCGCCGATGCCGAACAGCTGGTCGAAGACCAGCCGCGGGTCGCGGATCATCGGCAGCGGCTCGGTCGGCGAGCCCCACGAGATCGAGTCGGTGTAAGCGCAGGAGTAGCCGTAGAAGCAGCCGCCGGCCTGGTCGACGTTCTCGATGCACAGCTGCATCGACGGAATCGGCGTCTCGTGGCCGATCTTCTGGGCGACGATCTGGTCGATCGAGGTGCCGGCGTGGAGGTCGGAGCCCTGGGTCTGCTTGGGATGGGCCTGGGTCAGGAACACCGCCGCCGAGCGGAAGTGGTCGCCGCCGATCTCCGGCGCGGTGAACGCCTCGGCGTTGGCGACGTCGCAGTTGCTGACGATGGTGACGTAGTCGCGATAGGCATCGAGCGGCGCCATCGCCGTCGGCGTCAGGTCGAACGCCGAGCCGGTCGCCGCCGGCGCCCACAGATGCTGCTTGGCGCCGAAGGCGGTGCTGCCGGCGGAGCCGTGCACCATCTCCATCGCGATCAGCCGCTTCTTGGCCGGGAGCACCTTGGCCATCGCCGTGCCGGCGGGCAGCATGGCGTCGAGGAGCGGCAACGCGATCGCCGCGCCCATCCCTCTCAGCATGGTGCGGCGGTCCAGGTGCCGTCTGGTCATCACGTGCATGTCTGACTCCTCACCCCGCGGCTGGTGCGCGGTGTGTCATCGGGCCTCGGCGGGCGCCACCGTCGTCTCGGCGGCCACCGCGGTGTTCATCTGGAAAGCGGCGCTCTCCGCCACGCCCAGCACGAAGGACGACAGGCGGTAGTCGTGCGCCGCCGCCGTGCGGATGATCTTCCGCACCGCCGGCATGTCGGTCGGCTCGAGCCGGCGACCGAGCGCGAAGGTCAGCAGGCTCTCGGTGAAGCTGAGCAGGAACGCGTCCTTGTTCTTGAGCAGCGCGGCGCGCAGGCCGGCCGGGCCTTCCATCGGCGTGCCGTCGTAGAGCACGCCGCTCGAATCGACGGGGTGGCCGTTGTCCTTGATCCGCCAGCGGCCGGTGACGTCGAAGTTCTCCAGCGTGAGGCCGAGCGGGTCGATCACCCGATGGCACGACGTGCAGGCCGGGTTCTTGCGGTGCGTCTCCATGCGCTCGCGGGTGGTCAGGACCCGGCCGTTGCTGGTCCCGCCGGTCTCCTCGAGCAGCGGCACGTTGGGCGGCGGCGGTGGCGGCGGCGACCCGAGCAGCACCTCCATCACCCACTTGCCGCGCATCACCGGCGACGTGCGGTCGGCGACCGAGGTCTGCACCAGCACGCTGCCGTGGCCGAGGATGCCGCGCCGCTCCGCGGGCACGGTGACGCGCCGGAACTCGGTGCCGGTCACGTCGGGCAGACCGTAGTGGCGGGCCAGCCGCTCGTTCACGAACGTGTAGTCAGCGGTGAGCAGGTCGAGCACGCTGCGGTCCTCGCGGACCAGGCTGTCGAAGAACAGCTCGCTCTCGCGCATCATCGCCGCGCCGAGGGTGCGGTCGAAGTACGGATACAGCAGGGCGTCGGGCAGGATTTCCTCGACGTCGCGCAGGCGCAGCCACTGGCCGGCGAAGCGCTCGGCGAGGGCCTCCGAGCGCGGGTCGGCGAGCAGGCGCCGCACTTCGCGCTCGAACGCGCCCGGAGCCGACAGCCGGTTCTGGGCGGCCAGCCGGGCCAGCCCGTCGTCCGGGCCGGCGCCCCACAGGAAGAACGACAGCCGCGACGCCAGGTCGATGTCGCGCAGCCGGTAGGCGGTGCCCGGCCGCACCGACGCCGGCGCCGCCTCGAGCCGGAACAGGAACTGCGGGCTGGCCAGAATCGCTTCCAGCGCCGCGCCGATGCCGGCTTCGAAGTCGCGCTCGTCGCGGCCGAGCTTGTAGAAGGCCATCAGGTCGGCGAAATCGGCGTCCGACACCGGCCGGCGGAACGCCTTGGTGGCCACCTTGCGCACGATCTCGGTGGCGCAGTCCTGTTCGTTGCGCGTCGAGGTCGGCCGGCAGGTGAACACGGCGCGGCGGCTCTCGGTGTCGGAGATGCCGGTGACACGCTGCGGACCGGCGATGGCCAGGTCCTTGAGGTGCGGCATCGTCGTGATGCCGAAGGCGACGCCGATCTGCGTATCGGCCAGCGTGTGATCGATCGGCGCGATGAGGTCGTTGACCGGCCCCTCGAACTTCTGCAGGAACGCGGCGGTGACGCGGTGCGCCCCGGCCGGGACGTGGATCGCCGGCGTGCGGACGTTGAGGCTCGTCGTGCCCTCGTACATCCGCGGGTCGACGGTCAGCAGCGCCTTGCGCTCGCCGTCGATCGACACCTCGATCTGCTCGTCGAACGACGGCGCGCCGAACAGGAAGCCGCAGGCGTTGCCGTGGAGGTCGATGCGGAACACGTACTCGCCGTCGGCCGGGAAGGTGTGCATCACCGAGATGCCGCCGCGCGTGCCGAACGGGGCGCCCTCGACGCGCTGCAGCTGCGACGAGGTCTTGGGGACGCGGTAGTGCGCTTCGCTGGCCTCGGCATCGCGGTCGCCGAGCGCCAGGGCGGTGACCTTGCCGGCGGCGCGCAGATAGCTCTCCATCAGCGCCGGCGAGAACGTCTGCGCGTCGACGACGTTGTCGAAGCCGTCGCTGATGGTGTCGGCGGGCAGCAACGCCGTGACGTCGATGTCGAGGGCCAGCAGGTCCTTGACGGCGCGGGTGTACTCGGCACGGTTCAGACGCTGGAAGCTGCGGGCGCCCGGCATCGGCTGCCGCTCGGCCGCGGCGTCGATGCGCGCCTCGAACGCCGTCGCCAGATCGGCGAGCACCGTGCCCTCGGGCCGCTTGGCGCCCGCCGGCGGCATCATCTTGGCGCGCAGCTTGCGGATGATCTTCTCGGTGAGTTCGCGCTCGTCGAGGATGCGGGCGGCGTCGAACGCGGCGAGCGACAGGCCGCCGGCCTTGCCCCGCTCGCTGTGGCACGTCGCGCAGTACTGCTTGACGGTCGCGGTGTGGGTCGCCGGGTCGAACGCGGCGGCGGCCGGCGCGGCGGCTCGCCGTGGCGCCGGCACGGCAGCCGGCGGCACCGGCGGTGTCTGGGCGGCGGGCGTCGCGGCGGGGCGGGCCGCGGCCGGCGGCGCGGCCGCCTCACGGGCCTGGACGGCGGCGAACCACGCGAAGGTGGCGGCGGCCATCGCAGCCGGCAGCGCCACGTGCACGAACCTCGGCATTCGGGAACTCCTCGCCGTGCGCCGGCCGGGGCCGCGCGCCGCGTCTGTCCTGCCGGTATTCTACACGCCGGATTGCGCCCGCGGACGTGACATCGCGTGACGAATCGGCCCATATTCACGGGCGGTTTTCGTGCTGCGCGGCCGCGCCGCGCGATCGGAGCGGCGCCTCGACGTAGACTACGAACCGCAGGCGACACCGGCGGCGCCCCCCGCCGTGCGCATGGAGGAGTGACGATGCGACGAACGTGGCTTGGACTGATGGTGATCGGACTGGCCCTGAGCGGCGGCAACGCGCCGGTGCACACACAGGGACAACCCCTCGGCTTCTTCATCACGAGCGTGGGCAAGGGCGACGGCGCCAACCTCGGCGGTCTCGCCGGAGCCGACGCGCACTGCCAGGCCCTGGCCAAGGCGGCAGGCGCCGGCAACCGCACCTGGCGGGCCTACCTCAGCGCGACCGCGGCCAACGGCCAGCCGGCGGTCAACGCGCGTGATCGGATCGGCAGCGGCCCCTGGTACAACGCCAAGGGCGTGCTGATCGCGCAGAACGTCGCCGACCTCCACAACGACGCGGTGACCAAGACCGGCAAGGACAACTCGCTGACCGAGAAAGGCACGGTCGTCAACGGCCGCGGCGACACGCCCAACCAGCACGACATCCTCACCGGCTCGAACCTCGACGGCACCCTCGCCAGCGGCGCCGGCGACACCACCTGCGGTAACTGGACCAGCAATGGGACCGGCAGCGCCCTGGTCGGGCATCACGACCGGCAGGGCGGCGGCGCCAACCCCAACTCCTGGAACTCGGCGCATCCGTCGAAGGGCTGCAGCCAGCAGAACCTGATCGCCACCGGCGGCAACGGCTACTTCTACTGCTTCGCCGCCAAGTAAGGCTCTAGCGGCCAGCGGCTGGCGAACGGGCGGTACAGGCAACGGGCGTGAGCAGGGGCTTCCCCGCTCACGCCCGAATGCTGTACCCGGCGACGCAGCTACTTCTTGACGTACTTCTTCACCGCGCGCGGTCCGACCTCGGCGCCGTAGATGTTGCCGGCGGCATCGACGGCGACCCCCTCGGCGGCCAGCGTCCCGGTGGCGCCGGGCGAGCCGTCGGCCTTCTTCATCACCGGCTTGCCGTCGACCATCGAGAACGTCTCACCGACGCTGGTCGGATCCGGGATGAACGCGACGACCTTGCCGTCCTTGGCCGAGCCGATGCGGATCCCGCGCCTCCACGCGCCGTGCGGCGGGTGCACCGATCCCGACTCCGAGTCGGCGCCGTAGATCATGTCGTTCCTGTCGATGAAGATGCCGCTCAACCGGCTGAACTGGTACCAGGTGTCGAGCGTCTTGTAGGATTCGGCGTCGAGGATCTGGATGCGGTTGTTGGAGCGATCGGCGACGAACAGCCGGCCGCGCGAATCGAAGGCCAGCCCGTGCGGCTGCATGAACTCGCCCTGCAGGCCGCTGCCCATCCTGCCGAACTCACGCAGGAACTTGCCGCTCTTGTCGAAGCGGATCAGCCGCGCCGGGGCCGGGGCGGCGTTGCCGTGGCCCTCGGCGACCAGGATGTCGCCGTTCGGGTAGGTGATGACGTCGTTGGGCTGGTAGAACGAGGCCGGATCCGCCGGCTGTCCGGGCTGGTTGCCGCCCGGCTTGCCGAGCGTGAGCAGGAGTTTCCCCTCAGGGCTGAACTTGTAGACCTGGTGGCCGATGACTTTGGCCGGGGCCGGCGGCAGTGGCGCATCGGCGGGAGCGTTGGCGGCCCGCCGCGGGATGTTGTCCTGGCCGTCGGTGATCCACACGTTGCCGTCACGATCGACGTGGATGCCGTGCGGGAACACCGCGATCCCGGTGCCGAAACTGCGCACCAACCGGCCCGATTCGTCGAACTTGAGAATGACCGGCAACGGCGACATCGTCGCCTTGGCGCGGTCGTAACAGCTGTTGGCGCCGCAGCGCTCGGCCACCCAGATCGACTTGCCGTCGGGGTCGATGTCCACGGCGCTGGTCGAGCCCCACGTCCGCCCCTCGGGCATCTTGAAGTGGTTCTCGATGGTCGTGTACGGATTCGGCGCGTCGTTGACCGGGGCGGTCGCCGACTGGGCCGCCAGTCCGGAGATCGCCGCCGTCATCACGCCGGCCGTCACCAGCCGTCCGCGCCAGGAAGGGGTCCGCTGTGCCATGGTACTCCTTGGAGGAATGCGATTCGCGCCGCCGCGGGGCGGCATGCAGCCGCCTACTCTACCAGAAGCCCCGCGCGCACCGCGGCAGGTGCGCGTCAGACGGGCCGCGGCTCGCCGGCCAGCTGCTTGAGATAGGCGCCGTAGTCGCTGCTGCCCATCGCGGCGGCCAGGCGCAGCAGGTCGTCGCTGTCGATGTAGCCGAGGCGAAACGCCACCTCCTCGGGACAGGCGACGCGCAGCCCCTGCCGCTCCTCGATCGCCTGGATGAAGGTCGACGCCTTCAGCAGCGCCTCGGGGGTGCCGGTGTCGAGCCAGGCGGTGCCGCGGCCGAGGATCTCCACCCGCAGCGCCCCCTGCGCCAGGTAGATCTTGTTGAGGTCGGTGATCTCCAGTTCGCCGCGCGGCGACGGCCGGAGATCGCGGGCGTAGTCGGCGACGCGGCGATCGTAGAAGTAGAGGCCGGTGACCGCGTAGGGCGAGCGCGGCGCCCTGGGTTTCTCCTCGAGGCTCACGGCGCGGCCGGACTGGTCGAACTCGACGACGCCGTAGCGCTCGGGATCGCGCACTCGATAGGCGAACACCGTGGCGCCCTCGGTATGAGCCGCGGCGCGCCGCAGGTCGTCGGCCAGGCCGGTGCCGTAGAAGAGGTTGTCGCCGAGGGCCAGGGCCGCGCCGTCGCCGGCCATGAACTCGCGGCCGATGATGAACGCCTGCGCCAGGCCCTCGGGCGCCGGCTGCACGGCGTAGGCCAGGCGGATCCCCCACTGCCGGCCGTCGCCGAGCACGCGGTGGAACGCCGGCGCGTCGTGCGGCGTGGTGATGACCAGGATCTCGCGGATGCCCGCCATCATCAGCGTGGTGAGCGGGTAGTAGATCATCGGCTTGTCGTAGACGGGGACCAGCTGCTTGCTCACGCCCAGCGTCATTGGATACAGCCGCGTGCCGGTGCCCCCGGCGAGGATGATGCCCTTCATGCGCGGGGAATTATGGATCACGCGGCGCCGTGCCCGGAATGGCACCGACGCGCTGGTACAATCGCGGCGACATGCCTTTCACCTTCATCCACACCGCGATTCCCGGCGTCGTCCTGGTGCAGCCGCGGGTCTTCGGCGACGCGCGCGGGTTCGTGATGGAGTCGTACCGGCAGTCGGAGTTCGTCCGCGCCGGCATCCCGGTGCCGTTCGTTCAGGAGAACCATTCGCACTCGACCCGCGGCACCCTGCGTGGGATGCACTACCAGCGCGACCCCTACGCTCAGGGCAAGTTCGTCCGCGCCATCAGCGGCCACGTCTTCGACGTCGCCGTCGACATGCGGCCCGAGTCGTCGACTTACCGGCGGTGGGTCGGCGTCGACCTGACCAGCGAGAACCGCCTGGGCCTCTACATCCCGGCCGGCTGCGCCCACGGCTTCTGCGTGATGAGCGATACCGCCGACGTGATGTACCTGCTGACCGGCGAGTATGCGCCGACACACGAGACCGGCCTCGCCTGGAACGACCCGGCGATCGGCATCGAATGGCCAATCCAGGAGCCGCGGCTCTCGGCCCGCGACGCCGCGTGGCCGATGCTTACGGAATGAAGGTGAACTTGGTCTGGCCCGACGCCGTCGTGCCCCAGGGCCACAGCGGCACGTCGCTGGCCGGCCGCGCCGCCGCCCGCACCACGACGTAGTACTCGCGGTTGGGCTCCAGCCGGCTGGTACGGAAGAGCGGCAGCTTGTCGAACGCGGTCAGCCACTCGCGGACGAGCGCTTCGTCGTCGGTGACCTTGGCGTCTTCCACCCGGCCGTCGAGCAATCGCGACACCGAGTGCCGGCGCGTGAGGTTGTCGTACTGCACGGTGGTGGTGACCACGGCCGATTCGACCACCCGGTCGACCCACATGGGCACCCTGAGGCGCAGCTCGACGGTGTAGGTGAAGGTGGTGCGCAGGCCGCTCTGGATGACCTCGCGAAGATCCTCGGTGTAGGCGTCGGCGAGGTGGCACGACACCAGCACCTGCCCGTCGCGGACGAGCGGCACGATCTTCAGCGTATTTGCCCACACCTGCACGGCGCCCGCCAGCCACACCGCGACCAGGGCGGTCGCCACGCGGGACACACGCGTTGTACGGTCGGTCGTACGGACGGCAGGCAGCATACTCAGGACGGAACCGCCCAGAGTCTAGCACAGGGGTACGCGGCCGGCGACGACGAATTGCCGATGATATGATGCGGAGTGACGACGCCCAGCCGTCAGAACATGCGATACTTCCGCCCCGCCGCCTTCGCGGTGCTGGCCGTCATGGCCAGCGGGCCCCGGCCTGACGCGCAGGGTCTGCCTTACGCGCTGTTCGAGCGCTACCTCGAGCAGCTTCGTGTCGAGACCGCGATTCCGGGCATCTCGGGCGTCATCGTCCAGGGCGGCCGCGTGGTCTGGGCGGCCGGGCTGGGCAAGCAGGACCTCGAGCGGTCGATCGACGCCAGCGACGACACCCTGTACCCCATCGGCGACCTGACCCAGACCTTCGCCGCGGTGCTGGTCGGCCAGTGCGTCGACCGGGTGGGTCTCAACATCAACCAGCCAATCCGCCGCTGGACCGACTCGATTCCCGAGAGCTCGGCCACGCTGCGCCACGTGTTGTCGCACTCCTCCACCGGCGTGCCGGGGGAGGCTTTCCGCTACGACCCGGCTCGTTACGCCGCCCTCACCAACGTCGTCGGCGACTGCGCCGATCGTCCGTTCCGGGCCGCCGTGCATCACGAGATCTTCGGCCGGCTCGGCATGAAAGACTCGGTGCCGGGCCGCGACCTGGCCGTGCCGGGTACGGCCGATCGCGCGCTCTTCGAGGACGGCGACCTCGTCCACTTCACCGACGTGCTGCAGCGACTGGCCACGCCCTACCGCGTCGACCGCGGCGGCAAGGCGACCCAGAGCGAGTACCCGGCCGAAGACGTCAACGCCGCCACTGGCCTGATCTCGACCGCCCAGGATCTCGGGCGCTTCGACTCCGCGCTCGGCCAGCTGCTGGCCGGCGAGCTGCTGTCGGTCGCGTGGAGCAACGTCACCACCAGCAGCGGGGCTCCGCTGCCCTCGGGATTGGGCTGGTTCGTGCAGTCCTACAACGGCGAACGACTCGTCTGGCACTTCGGCGTCACGCCCGGCGCGGCCTCGTCGCTTCTGGTCAAAGTGCCCCGGCGCGACCTGACGCTCATCCTGCTCGCCAACAGCGACGGCCTCAGCCCGGCGTCGATCTCCGAGGGCGATGTCACGGCCTCGCTCTTCGCCAAGCTGTTCCTGCGGCTCTTCGTGGCGTGACGCGCGGCCGGCGCTCCGTTCCGTGAACGCGCTGGTCGCGGCCGCCGTCGTCGCGGTACTGGCGCTGCCGGCCACCGCCCGGGCCGACATCTTCGTCTCGCCGTTCGCCGGCCTCAAGTTCAAGGGCGACACCAACGACCTGGACTTGGGCAACGGCGCCCCCGACGCCAAGCTGTCGATCGGCCTGGCGGGCGTCGTGCTGAGCGACAAGGGCTTCGGCTTCGAGCCCGAGATCGGCTACAACCCGCGCTTCTTCGAGCGTGGCACCGGCGACTTGGTCACGCGCAGCGGTGTGACGACGCTGTTCGGCAACGTGATGCTGGCGCTGCCGATCAGCCTCACCCGGGAGTCGCTCCGCCCCTACGCCGTCGGCGGCCTCGGCTGGATTCACGCCTCGGCCAACGACCAGATCGGCTTCAACTCCGTGAGCAACGACTTCCTGGGGTTGGCCCTGGGCGTCGGCGCCATCGGGTTCGTGAGCGACACCACCGGCCTGCGCTTCGACCTGCGCTATCTGAAGAGCGTGTCGTCGGCCGACATCTCGGAGACGACCCTGGAGAGCGCGCGGATCAGCTTCTGGCGCGCCACGATCGGCCTCGTTTTCAGATAGTGAAGGGACCGGGGATCAGGGACCGGGGACCAGGGAAAGAACGCTCGTCACGGTGAATTTGCAGCACGCCGCGGAACGCGGCGTGACAAGTGCCTTCCTGGTCCCTGATCCCCGGTCCCTGGTCCCTGGTCCCTACGCAGTCCGCTCCGGCTGCCACTGCAGCCCGAGCGCCATGATCCGCTCGAGCAGCTCCGCGTACGAGACCTTGGCGCGCTTGGCCGACTCGGCGAAGTCCTCGCCCTGGGCCAGCTGCGGGTTGGGGTTGGCCTCGATCACGAAGATGCGACCATCGGGCGCCAGCCGCATGTCGACGCGGGCGTAGCCGGTGAGTTCGAGCGCGCGGAACACGCGCTTGGCCAGGTGCTGCACGCGCGTCGCCATGCCGTAGGTGAGCTCGGCCTCGCCGGTGTCGATGCCGTGCTTCTTCTGGTACTTGACGCTCCACTTCACCCGTTCGGTGGCGATGCGCCAGGTGTCCTCGGGCATCTTCGAGAACTTCATCTCCCACACCGGGAACACCCGCAGCCGGTCGTTGCCGAGCACGCCGACGTACATCTCGCGGCCGTCGATGAACTGTTCGACGATGGCGGCGGTGCCGATGGTGTCGTGGACGAACTGCACCCGCTTCTGCAGCTGGTCGTCGGTGGCCACCACCGAGGCCTGCGAGATGCCGATCGACGACTCGTAGATGAGCGACTTGACGATCAGCGGAAAGCCCAGCCGCTTCGGCAGCACGGCCTTGCGGCCGCGCGGCACGACCAGGAAATCCGGCACCGGAATCCGGTGGTAGGCCATCAGCTTCTTGGCCAGGCCCTTGTCGCGCGACAGCGTCAGGCCGCGCGGATTGCAGCCGGTGTAGGGCACGCGCAGCAGCTCGAGGTAGCTGACGACGTTCTGGTCGAAGACGCCGATGTCGGCGAACGCCTCCATCAGGTTGAAGACGATGGTCGGCTTGAATTCGTCGATGGCCGGCCGGATCGGCGACAGGTCGTCGCTGACGCCGATGACGCGCAGCTCGTGCCGGCGCTTCTTCAGCGTCGAGATGACGTCCCACTCCATCTTCCAGTCGGCGCTCGCCACTTCCTCGGCGGTGGCGGTGTCGGGCGGAATGAGGTGCTTGTGGACGAGTACCAGGACGCGGGCGGGCTTCACGGCGCGGTCATCATAACGCCACCCGGTGCCGGCCGCTGTGCAGGTAGTTCATCGTCTGCACGGTGAGGAACACGGTGAACGCCTGGCGCACCTGCTCCTCGGGCGCCGGCAGCCGCAGGTTCAGCTCGCGGCAGCGGGCGATGATGTCCTCGAACACCTTGTCGATCGTGTACTGGTAGATGCCGGTCCAGTCGGCGACCAGGCGGCGCACCGGGCGGCGGATGCGGCTGAGGAACTGCACCGCCGACATGTGGGCGGCGTGCTCGGGCGCGTCGGAGAACAGCTTGCGCAGCTCGCGGTCGTAGAACTTCGGCCGCTCGACGCCGTAATGGCGGCGCTTGCGCCGGTAATGCTGGCGCAGGGTCTTGCGCACGTGCCTCAGCGGCTCGACCTCGGTCGGCGCGTCGAGCACCGGCTTCTGCCCCTTCAGCGCCCGCATCAACGCGTCCACGTACTCGAGCTTCTTCACCGCCGGCCAGCCGACGTAGCGGGCCGCCCAGTCGGACCCCGGCGTCAGCCACACGGCGAAGGTCTCGGCGAAGTCCTCGTCGGGGTGGCTCTGCGCGTACCACGGGTCGATGTGCATCACGAAGCTCTTGCTGTACGGCTTCGGCGCGTAGAACTCCGGATACGGCTCGGACGACCGCCCGAACACCAGCTTGCGCTGGCGCTTGAGACGCAGCTTGTAGGCGTTGTCCACCACGTGGCCGGCTTCGTGACGCAGGATGCGCATGCACCACTCGTAGTCGCCGCCTTCGACGGCGAGCATCTGCGCGCGTTCGAGCTTCTCGAGCCGCGGGTGGGCGAGGTAGAACGGCACCGCCATCGAGGTGGCGCCGTCGGGCGTGAACCACTCCTCGGCCAGGTAGTAGTGGATCGGCACCTTGAGCTCGCGGGTGTCGAGCTCGGCCTGCAGTTCGGCGATGCGCCCCTGCATCACGCTGCCCGCCAGCGCGATCGGCAGATCGCACAGCCGGAGGTCGAGCAGCTGTTCGTCCGGGAGCTCGGCCCAGTGCTCCGGGACCGGCGGCGCTTTGGCCATTCGCCCGGCGATCATAGCGCGCGGTCCGAGCTGTGAAATTCCGTGAACCTGGCGGCCCCCGCTGATACGATTTGCTTCTCAGGCGCCCGTAGCTCAGCTGGATAGAGCATCAGCCTTCGAAGCTGAGGGCCGCAGGTTCGAGTCCTGCCGGGCGCGCCACCTTCTCTCCTCACCTGTCAGTTCCGCGACGGCGAAGGGCTGACTCGACTCCCACGTCCGGCCCTCCGGAACAAGTCGGCACGTTGGGCAGCGCTTCAGCTCTGCTGAACCACCAGTCGGCGTCATCGCCGCCAACGAATCCCGGTTCCGGGACCGGTCAACGCTGCGCTCGCTGCGATGCGGCCGCTGGACGGCAGGTCCGTGACACTGCCTGGTCCCCCCAGCGTGCTCGCGTTGTCACACTACCCAGCGGCCCCTCCACAGGGCTTCGCGGCCGGCGACGCCACCGACTGGTCGCCCCGTTCGTGTCACGTGCGTTCCGGCGACCGGCTCCGGACGACCGCAGGAGCCAAGCCAGCCCTTCGACGTCGGTCGCGCCACGCGTCATGCCGAGCCGTCCGCCGTCTGGTTCCACTGGCCGTGGCCGGCACAGTACGGGGTGCTACTCCATGACGTTCCAGGTCATCAGCAACTCACCGTCGGTATCGAACCATAGCTCGACGCCGTGGAAGGGGAACCCATACCACGGAGTCGTGTGATACAGCAGGCGGCGCCCCAAGTCGCCGTGGGGTGTTCAGGGACCGTGGCGACCTATGTCTCACGTCGCGCAGCACCGCCAGGGGCCCCACGGGCTGCCGACGTTCGCCCCGATGGCGTTTGACGGCCTGCGGAGGGCACGGACGCGGGAGTCGAGTCAGCCCTTCGCCGTCGTCTCAGGTGAATCAGCTACCGATCTGACGGTTGTAGTCGGCCGCGTCGAAGTGTCCTTTGGAATCTTCAATCAGGCCATCAGGGCCGAAGGTCCACTGTTCATGACCGCTGATGCGCACCGGTCGGCCGGTGCCACCGGGTCCCGTGTTCGTCCCGGTCAACGTCCATCGATACACCGACCTACGGTCGTCGCCGTCGATGCTGTCCATCGCGACGACCAGGTCGGGAAAGGCGGTCATGAAGCCCTGGGCAGCCGCTGTGATGGCCGCTCTGCCCACGGAAGGCGCGCCGCCGTTGATCGTCAGCGACCCGCCCTCCGCGAATAACGCCGCGACGCTCGCCGCATCCTGGCTGCACCACGCCGCGGTGTACCTGGTGGCGAAGTCCTGCACAGTGGCGGCATCCATCGGGGCCCCTGCTACCCGCCCTTGGACTGCCCCGCCGCCACCGGCGCCATCACGACGCCGATTTCGTCGAGGGCGCGGGCCAGCGCGTCCTGCACCGCCTCGCGCTGCGCCGGATCGAGCGCCGACAGCACGCTGTGCATCTCGCTGGTCCGGCTGCGCAGGCCGAGCGTCATCAGCATCGTCTCGCCGTCGTCGAGGTAGCGATCGATCGAAATCTCCACGGCTACTCCTGACCGGTGCGAAGCGTGATGGCGCCGTCCACTTCGTCCACCGTGACCGTCGCACCGGACGCCAGCTCCGAGAACAACAACAGCTCGGACAGCGGCTTCTTGACCGTGCGCTCGATCAGCCGCGCCATCGGCCGGGCCCCGAACGCCTTGTCGAAGCCGTGCTCGGCCAGCCAGGTGCGGGCCCGGTCGGTGAGCACGATGGTCAGGCCGCGGTCGGCGACCAGCGCCCGCAGTTCGGCGAGGTGCTTGTCCACCACCCGGCCGATCTCGGCGCCGCCGAGCGGCTTGAAGTGCACGGTGGCGTCGAGGCGGTTGCGGAACTCGGGTGAGAACACGCGCTCGAGGACGCCGGTGGCCTTGCTGCCCTCGCCGGCGTCGCCGAAGCCGAGCTTGCGGCCCGACAGGTCGCGGGCGCCGGCGTTGGTCGTCATGATCAGGATCACGTGGCGGAAGTCGGCCTTGCGGCCGTGCGTGTCGGTCAGCGTGGCGTGATCCATCACCTGCAGCAGGATCGCGAACAGGTCGGGATGGGCCTTTTCGATCTCGTCGAGCAGCAGCACGGCGTGCGGGCTCTTGCGCACCGCGTCGATGAGCAGCCCGCCGTCCTCGTAGCCGACGTAGCCGGGCGGCGCGCCGATCAGTCGCGATACCGCGTGCTTCTCCATGTACTCGGACATGTCGAAGCGCAGGAACTCCACGCGCAGGACGCGGGCGAGCTGCCGGGCCAGCTCGGTCTTGCCGACGCCGGTCGGCCCGGCGAACAGGAAGCTGCCGATCGGCTTGTCGGGCGCGCGCAGACCGGAGCGGGCCAGGCGGATCGCCGAGGCGACGTCGTCGATCGCGGCGTCCTGCCCGTAGATGACCTTCTTCAGTTCCTCGTCGAGGACGCGGAGTGCGACCCGATCGTCACGCGACACCGCCTGTACCGGCGCGCGCGCCATCTTGGCCACCACCGCCTCGATGTCGGCCACGTCCACCGTGCGGGGCGAGGCCGTCTCCCCCGCCGGCGCGACCACCTCCCCCGCCGGCGCCGGCCGCAGCTTCATCGCCGCGCCCGCCTCGTCGATCACGTCGATCGCCTTGTCGGGCAGGTGCAGGTCCTTGAGATACCGCGCCGAGAGCGTGACCGCCGCGGCCAGCGCCTCGTCGGTGTAGCGCACGCCGTGGTGCCGCTCGTAGTGTTCGCGGAGGCCCTTCAGGATCTCGGTCGCCTCGGCCTCGGTGGGCTCGAGGATCTCGATCTTCTGGAAGCGCCGCGACAACGCCCGGTCGCGGTCGAAGCCCTGCTTCACGTCGCTGAACGTGGTCGAGCCGATGCAGCGCAGGGCCCCTGAGGCCAGCGCGGGCTTCAGCAGGTTGCCGGCGTCCATCGTGCCGCCCGACGCCGACCCGGCGCCGACCAGCGTGTGGATCTCGTCGATGAAGAGGATCGCCCCGGGCTGCTTCTCGAGCGCGGTGAGCACCTGCTTCACCCGCTCCTCGAAGTCGCCCCGATAGCGCGTGCCGGCCACCAGCGCGCCGAGGTCCAGCGCGTAGACCTTCGACGCCTTGAGCGCCGCGGGCACTTGATCCTCGGCGATGCGCAGCGCCAGCCCCTCGGCCAGCGCGGTCTTGCCGACGCCGGGCTCGCCGACCAGCAGCGGGTTGTTCTTGCGCCGGCGGCACAGCACCTGCACCACGCGGTCGAGTTCGAGGGCGCGGCCGATCAAGGGGTCGATCTGGCCGCGGCGGGCCTTGTCGACCAGCTCGACGGCGTACGCCGCCAGCGGATCCTTCGGCCCGGCGTCCTCACCCTCCGGGGCGCGGGCGTCGGGGGCGCCGGCCGGCTCGGCGTGGGCGATGGCGCGCAGCAGCCGCAGCCGGTTCACGCCCTGTTTCTTCAGGAAGTAGGCGGCGTGCGAGTCGTCTTCCTGGAGCAGGAAGACCAGCAGGCTGCCGCTGTCCACTTCGCGGGCGCTCGACGACGCCGCGTGCACCACCGCCCGCTCGACGACGCGGTCGAAGCCGATGGTCGACTCGGGCTTCACCGCCTTGGTGCCGGGCACTGGTGTGTGCGCGCGATCGAGCACCTCGTCGAGATCGTGGACCAGCTGCACGCGGTCCACGTTCAGGGCCGAGAAGGCCGCCTGGGCCCGCGGATCCTCGGCCAGCGCGCGGAGCAGGTGTTCGAGGGTCACCATGTCGTGGCGGCGTTCGGCGGCGAAGCGGAACGCACGGCGGATCGTCTCGAGCGTGTCGGGCGCGAACGGAACGGGCGTGGCACTCACCGGCGGGTCTCCTCGGGCTCCGGTTCCATGGTGACGCGAAGCGGGAACTCGTGTTGCTCGGCCAGCCGCTCGGTGGCCGCGATCTTCGACTCGGCGACGTCGCGGGTGTAGATCCCGGCCACGCCGACGCCGGCGTTGTGCACGTGCAGCATGATCGTCACCGCCTCGGCGGCGGGCTTCTGGAACACCGCTTCGAGCACCCAGACGACGAAGTCCTGGGTGGTGAAATCGTCGTTGTGCAGCAGCACCCGCCACATTCGCGGCGTGTCCTGGCGGATGTCGGGCCGCGACTCGGTGACGACGCCTTCGCGGGGGGCGGCCATGGATCGATCTTAGCGGGTCTCGGGGCTCGGGTCTCGGGGCTCGGGACCGACGACGGGCGCCTGTTCCCCAGGATCGCCGGCTTCGCCATCCGATCGCACCAGCCGATCGGACAGGTCGGGGTCGAGGTGCCAGGGGGTGGGCGGGCCGGGCAGATCGACGAGCGCGGCGACCTGGCGCAGGAATTCCCGGCGCGGCAGCTCGACGGCGCCGAGCGACACCAGATGCTCGCTCCGCACCTGGCAGTCGATGAAGGGCACGCCCCACCGGTGCAGCTGCCGGGCCAGGCCGACGATGGCGATCTTCGAGCCGTCGGTCATCCGCGAGAACATCGATTCACCGAAGAAGGCCCGGCCGATCGCCACGCCGTAGATGCCGCCGGCCAGCGCGCCGGCGGGGTCCCAGACCTCCACCGAATGGGCGGCGCCGTGGCGGTGCAGCGCCTGGTAGGCGCGGCGCATGTCGGCGGTGATCCACGTGCGGCCGTCGCCGTCGCGGCGTGGCGCGGCGCAGGCGGCGACCACCTCGTCGAAGGCCCGGTCGGCGGTGAGGGTCAGGCCGCCCCGGCGCAGCCGGCGGGCCAGCGTGCGCGACACGTGCACGGCCGCGGTCGGCAGCACCAGGCGAGGGTCGGGACTCCACCACAGCACCGGATCACCGGCGTCGAACCAGGGGAAGATGCCCTTGCGGTAGGCCTCGAGCAGGCGGGTCACGCCGAGGCCGCCGCCGACGGCGACGAGGCCGTTGGGTTCGCGGAGCGCGGACTCGGCCGGCGGCAGCGGGTCGGTCGGACCGAGCCGGGGAACCATGCTAAAGTGAAAAGCTCACGTACGGTGGGTGTAGCTCAGTGGTAGAGCTCCGGACTGTGGATCCGGCTGTCGCGGGTTCGAATCCCGTCATCCACCCCAACCCCTTCCCTCGCCGCCGACCGGTCATCGCCGTCCGCGCAAAGATGCGCCGAGGTCGATGTCGACCGTCGGATCGGACTTGCTGCCGCGGATGTCGAGGACCAGACGCGTGCCCGCGCCGTCCTTGCTGAGCAGCGGATCGAGCGGGCGCAGCAGCAGCCGCTTCGCGCCGGTGAGCGTGCGCGACATCCCGGCGTCGAGGCGGGCCACGCCGCGGAAGTCGAGGCGCTCGGTATCCAGTCTGTAGCCCCCGGCGGCGTCGATCTCGGCTCCGGGCACGGCGAAGCGGATGTCGCGCAGGGTCAGGTGGTTCGCCCGCACCCTGACCCGGCCGCGCATCGCCGCCGCCACGCCGCGAATCGCCGAGTCGTCAGGCCGCCCCTGGCCGCGGCGCGCCAGGTCGTCGACCTTCTCCTGCACCGCGCGATTGCCGAACGTCGCCCCGGCCACCCGGAACGTCCCCGCCAGGTCGAGCCGATCGATGACGTCGGCGTCGCCCGGTGCCATCTCGAGGGCCGCGTCGATGGTCAGCCGGCCCGACACCGGGGGCCGCTGGCCGTCGACCAGCAGGCGCAGCACGTCGGCGAGTTCCACCGGATCGGGCGTGCTCACGGCGAGGTGGACGTGCCGGCCGCGCACGCCCTTCTGGCGCGTGATGCTGCCGGTGGTCTTGAACGCCGAGCGGCCCACCGTCGTCATGAGCGACGACAGGAACAGGTCGCCCGAGGTGCCGTCGAACGCCGCCTCGAAGGTGGCCGTCATCGGCAGCCGGCCCGGCGCGGCGGTGGTCAGGCCCAGGGCCGGTGACGACGCCACGCCGTTGGTGGCGAGCCGCTCGAGCGTGCCGAGCACCTCACCCGACGCCACCAGTCGGCCGGCGAGCCCAGGGACTCCGGCGAGATCCCCCTCGAAGGTGAACTGGCCGGAGAGCGGCAGCCGGTCGAAGTCGCGTCGCGGCCACGGTCCGACCATCCCCGAGACGCGGGCGCGGTCCTGGGGCAGGGGCGTGTCCACCGTGGCGCTGAACGGCGCCGCCTCGTCGAGCGAGAACGGCGCCAGTTCGAGGTCGCGCACGTCCCAGACCACCGGATCCCGATCGGCGTGTCGCGGCAGCACGGTGACGGTGACGGCCTCGGCGACGAGCCGATCGACCAATGGCGGCCGCGGGCGCCGGCGCCCGTCGTCGGCCGGGGCGGCGTCGCCGGCGCCGCCGCCATCCACTGTGAGCGATCGCAGGTCGGCCTTGCGTCCGGGCGGCACCGTCACCGTCACGCCCTCGAGTCGCACCGCCTCGAGGCGCCTCGAGCGCAGGCCGCGCAGGGCCCCGGCCCCGGTCCAGCGTTCGACGGTCACGAACGGCGGCAGGTCCGGCCGGTCCTTGATGCGCAGCACGAGACCGGTCCCTTCGAGCCGCACCGCCGGGAACAGGCGGACCGTGAGCGAGGCCAGCGCCACCTCGCTGTTGAGCCGGTCGGACAGCCACACCTCCAACTCGCGGCGCAGGCGCGGTTCGGCCGTGCGCACGATCCACAGGACGGCGGCGCCGCCGGCGATGACACCGACGAACGCGGTGCCGACGAGCACCTGATGCCAGCGCTTCACGGCCTTCGATTCCTGCGCAAGCGCGCGCCCGGGTCCATCCCGTATTCTACTGACCGTTCGTGAACCCCGACGCCTGCGCCGCCGGTTTCGACCGCTGGCTCGCCGACCTCGAGATGCGCCACCTGCGCGATCTCACCACCGCCGAGGTGGCGCGGGCGTTGCGCGCGCTCTCGTCAACCTACGTCGAACGCCGGGCCCGCCTCGGCGGCCGCGGCGCCTTCGACTCGGCCGGCAAACGCGCCGCTTACGCGCTCTACTACGCGCCGCGCCGCTACGCGATGGTCCGCGCCATCCTCACCGGCCTCGCGGCGCCGACCGGCCCGCGGGCCATCGTCGATCTCGGCTGCGGCACCGGCGCGGCCGGGGCCGCGTGGGCCTGCCACGCCGGGCCCGGCTCGACCGTGCAGGGACTCGACAGCCACCCGTGGGCAGTGGACGAGGCACGGGCGACCTATCGGGCATTCGCCCTGGCCGGCGAGGCCCGACGCGGATCGGTGACGGTTGCGGGGCCAGCGCGCGATGGTCGGCGGCGTCGCTCGCCGGCCGACGGCATCGTGCTGAGTTACGTGGCCAACGAGCTCGATGACGCGGCGCGGGCGCCGCTGCTCGACCACCTGCTCGCCACCGCCGCCGCTGGGACCGCGGTGCTCGTCCTGGAGCCCCTGTCGCGCAAGACGTCGCCGTGGTGGCCGGCATGGACCCGGGCGGTCGAGGCCGCCGGGGGCCGCCAGGACGAGTGGCGGGTGCGGCTGGCGCCGCCGCCGCTCGTCGTCGCGCTCGGCCGGGCCGCCGGCCTCGATCCCCTCGAGGGCACCGGCCGGACGCTGTGGCTCGCCCGCGGCTGAGGCCCCGCGCCTCGAGTCCCGAGCCCCGAGCCCCGGTTCTACTGGAACGAGCCGCGCACCGGGAAGCGGTCGCGCAGCGCCTGGCCGAAGGTGTTGGCCATCACCTGGTAGCCACTGACCGTCGGGTGCAGCCCGTCGGCGCCCAGCAGGTTGATGCCGCCGTCGGGCCCGCAGTTGCCGCTGCCGAACGCACCGTACAGGTTCACGACGTAGACGTTCTGCCGGCCGGCGGCCATCGCCGTGATGGCGTTGTTGAAGCTGACGATCTTGTCGGCCGAGTTGAGGCGGACCTGGCCGGTTTCCGGCTGCGTGCTCACGCACGTCTGGTACATCGTGCTGACCAGCACCGTGGCGTTGTAGAGCCGGGCGATGTCCACCATCTGCTGCAGCGAGGCCACCACGGCGGCGACGCTGCGGCCGTTGTTCAGGTCGTTGATGCCCTCGAGCAGCAGCACGCCCTGCGGCCGCTGCGCGTTCACGGCCTGCTGGAACCGGCCGCTCGACACCGCCTGCTGCGCCCACTCCCCGGGGTTCCCGGCGTTGTTCACGGTGAAGTTCTGGGTCGTGAACGCCGCCTCGAGCAGATTGTCGAGCTGCGAGGGATAGGAGCACCCGCCGCACGGGTCGAAGAGGAAGCCGCCGTCGAACGACGACGTGGTGCCCCAGGTGATGCTGTCGCCGAAGGCCAGGTAGTTGGTGGCGCCCAGGGCGTTGATCGTCCCCAGCGAGTCGCCGCCGGTCGGCGGCGGACCGCTCTGCGGCGCCTCGCCGCGCGACAGCACCGATCCCGACGTGCTCGGCGACGTCGGCGTCTGCCCGCACTGCGCGGCAGCAACGGCCAGCAGTACCACGCCGGCCAGACGGCCGCCCCGCGGCCCGAACGAGACCCACGACATGCCCAGCTAGAATACAACTCCATGTCGGCCGAGTCGTCATCCAGCCTGGTCGAGCGCCGGCTGCGCTACCTCGAGCGGCAGCGCGCGCTGCAGGGCGAGGCGGCGGCGCGCGACGCCGCGGTCCGGCGGCCGATGGGCTCGGGGCCGCCGAATCGCCACGGCCTGCCGACCGTGCCCACCGGGCAGCGGGTCGTGCCCAACTGGCCGGTCCTGGATCTGGGCCACACGCCCGACATCGCCGTCGCCGACTGGCGGCTCGAGGTCAGCGGTCTCTGTGCCCATCCGCTGTCGCTCACCTGGGCCGACTTCCTCGATCTGCCGCAGGTCGACGACGAGAGCGACTTCCACTGCGTGACGACGTGGAGCCGCCTGGACAACCGCTGGCGCGGCGTGCGGTTCCAGACTCTCGCCGAACTGGCCGTGCCGGCCCCCGAGGCGCGCTTCGTGTCGTGCACGGGCTACGACGTGGCGCCGGGGACGTCGATTCCCTACACGACCAACCTCGCGCTGGCCCGCGCCGTGGAGGCCGACGTGCTCCTGGTGCACACCTGGGAGGGCCGGCCGCTGCCGCGCGAACACGGCGGGCCGTGCCGGATGATCACCCCGAAGCTCTACGCCTGGAAGGGCGCCAAGTGGATCCGGCGGATCGAGTTCCTGGCCGAGGACCGGCCGGGCTTCTGGGAAGTGCGCGGCTACTCCAATACCGCCGAGCCCTGGCTCGACGACCGCTACGCGGACTAGTCCACCGTGTTCGCCGCCCAGGACCTGCGGCCGATGCTGGCGGTGGCCCCCGAGACGCCGCCGCCGCTCGCCGATCGCCGGCTCGTCTACGAGCCGAAGTACGACGGCATCCGCGCCATCGTCCTGGTCGAGCCCGGACCGCGGCCGCACGTGCGGCTGTGGTCGCGCAACGGCAACGAGAAGTCGCGGCAGTTTCCCGAACTCGTCGCGGCGCTGTCGGCCTGGGCCGGCACGCTGACCGGTCCGGTGGTGCTCGACGGCGAGGTCGTCGCCCTCGACGCCCACGGCGTGCCGGCGGGCTTCCAGCGGCTGCAGGGCCGCATCCACGTGGCGGTGCCCGGCTATCGCTCGTCGGCGCCGGCGCGGACGCCCGCACAGCAGCCCACCGCCCTCGTCGTCTTCGACCTGCTGCGCGACGGCGACGTCGACTGGCGGCCGCGGCCGCTGCGCGAGCGCCGCGCCGCGCTCGAAGCCCGCTGTCGCGACATGGGGTCGCCGCTGCTCCGCCTCAGCCGGCAGGTGGCCGAGGACGGCCACGCGCTCTACGAGGAGGCCGAGCGCGAAGGCTGGGAAGGCCTGCTCGTCAAGCACGCCGACTCGCCCTACCGCGCCGGCAAACGCAGCCCCGAGTGGCGCAAGTTCAAGATCCAGCAGCAGGACGAGTTCGTCGTCGCCGGCTGGACCGACCCGCGCGGCACGCGCACGCACTTCGGGGCCCTGATCCTCGGCGCCCGCGGCGACGACGGGCGCCTCGAGTACGTCGGCGACGTCGGCACCGGCTTCACCGGGGCCGAACTGGCACGCGTGGCTGCGCTCCTCGACCGCCTGGCCACCGACACCTGCCCGTTCGACCCGCCGCCGAAGACGCCGGGGAAGGCCCACTGGGTGACGCCGCGCCTGGTCGTCCAGGTACGCTACACCGAGATGACCGACGAGGGCCGGTTGCGCCACCCGGCCTACCTGGGCCTGCGTGACGACAAGCCGGCCAGCGCCGTGACGCGGCCGCGGCGCCGCACCGCCGCGGTGGAGAAGGCGCGGTCCACGCCGCCAGCGCCGCCGACGCGTCGCGGCCGGCGCCGTGCCGCCGACCCGCTCGCCGCCTGGGACCCGATCGCCGACGCCGTCGCCGCCCAGTTCGACGACCTGCAGGCGCGGCGCAAGAACGGCCGGATCGCCCTGCCCGACGGCGAAACCCTCGACGTCACCAACCTCGACAAGATCTTCTGGCCCCAGGGCCGGCGCACCAAGGGCGACCTGCTGCGCTACTACACGCGGATTGCCCCACTGCTCCTGCCGGTGCTCGACGACCGGCCGCTGGTGATGAAGCGGCTGCCCAACGGCGTCGACGGCCAGTCGTTCTACCAGCACCGCGCCCCGGAGCCGGTGCCGCCCGGCGTGCGCGTGGCGACCCTGCCCGACGACGACGTGCCGGCACGGCTCATCGGCGGCTCGCTGAAGACCCTGCTCTACATGGCGCAGCTGGCCTCGATCTCGATGGACCCGTTCTTCTCGACGCTGAGCGCGCTGCACACGCCCGACCAGGTGGCCATCGACCTCGACCCGCAGCCGGGCGCCACCTTCGAACGCATCCTCGACGTGGCGCGCTGGGTCCACGAGGTGCTCGAACAGGTCGGGGTCACGGCGTTTCCGAAGACCTCGGGCTCGGAGGGCCTGCACATCTTCGTGCCGCTGCAACCCGGCACGTCGTATCAGGCCGGGATGCTGTTCTGCCAGATCGTCGCCACCATGGTGGCCGCCGCGCATCCCAAGGCGGCGACCGTCGAGCGCACCGTCGGCAAGCGCAGGGACGGCACCATCTACGTGGACTACCTGCAGAACATCGAGGGCAAGACGCTGGCCTGCGCCTACAGCGCCCGCGGCAGCGCGTTCGCCGGTGTCTCCACGCCGCTGACCTGGGACGAAGTCCACGCCGGCGTCCGCCCGGAGGACTTCACGATCGAGACGATCCTGCCCCGCGTCCGTGCCGTCGGCGACCTGTGGGCCGGCACCCGGGAGCACGAGGGCGCCGATCTGCTCGCGGCGCTGGAGAGGATACGCTAACGCCGCGTGAAGGGACCGGGGACCAGGGACCGGGGACCCGGGACGAAGCGACGTCTGCCGGCAGGGACTGGCCAGCCGCGCTGCACGCCGCGGAACGCGGCGTGACAAGCGCCTTCCTGGTCCCTGGTCCCTGGTCCCTACGTTTCAGAACTGGACGCGCAGCTCGCCGATCACCTGGCGCCGCATGATGTCGCCGAACACGTGCGACTGGATCTCCTCGTCGAACAGGTTGTTGAACTTGATCGTCGTGGTGATCCTGTCGTCCATCCAGCGGACGCCGAACGCGCCGTTGACCTGCGTATAGGCGTCGGTCTCGCCGTGGAAGCGGGTGTCGAGCACGTCCTGCCAGTAGGCCTCGTCCTGGTAGGCGACGCTCATGTTGCCGAGGAACCGGCCCTGGCTGAAGTTGAAGCCGGCGTTGACGCGGTTGGTCGGCGGCAGGTTGACCTCGCTGATGTCGAAGTCGGGATCGGGCTTGAACTGGTACGAGTAGTTGGCGAAGACGTTGAGGGCGCGGTTGACCGCCGCGTCGACGCCCAGCTCGAAGCCCCGGTCGCGCACCGTGCCGAGGTTGAGGTAGGTGTAGTTCGAGGGCAGCCCGCCGCCGACGCACGGGCCGGTGGGACCGGCGGTGCAGGCCGGCGGCAGCACTTCGAGGATGCCGCGCGCCGTCGTCTCGCCGACCAGCGGCGACAGCTTGGCCAGCCAGCCCGGCGGCGGATTCAGCGCCCGGTACCGCCCGACCTGCGTGAAGTAGATGTCGTCCTTCGACTTGTTGTAGTAGTACGCGGCCGTCACGGTGGCGCGCTTGGCGATGACGCCGGTGTAGGCGACCTCGAAGGCGTCGACCTGCTGCTCCACCAGGTCCTCGTTGCCGACCGCGGCGATCGGAAAGTTGTAGACCGGGCCGCCGGGCGCCAGCGCGAACGCCGGGTTGATGGTGCGCAGGTCGAGCTGGTTGACGATGCCCACCTCGAGGAAGTTGTTGATGAGCGACGGGGCGCGGAAGGCGCGGTTGAACGACAGCCGCACCGAGTGGTCGGGCGCCGGCTTGATGATGAGCGCCGTGCGCGGCGAGAAGTTGGGGTCGTCGAGCACGCTGAACTTGTCGAGGCGGGCGCCGATCACCCAGCGCAGGTGGTCGTTGATGAAGATCTCGTCCTGGATGTAGCCGCCGCCCTCGGTGCGGTTGTCGCCGCGCGGCGCCAGGCTCAGATCGAACTGGTTGTAGCGGAAGTTGCCGCCGAAGCTGACCACGTTGCGCGTCCCGATCGCGCGGACGTTGCCGTACTCGACGTCGAACGTCTTGGTGTTGAAGTCGAACAGGATCGGCCGGCCGTCGGTGCCGAACGACAGCAGCGCGTTGGCGTCGCCGTTGAGGATGTTGGTGAAGAACTGCAGCTTCTGCGCGCCCTTGGTCCAGCGCGCCGCGCCGTAGCCGAGCAGCGTGCCGCGGTTCATGTCGAACGGCCCGATGCCGGTGTGGATGATGCCCTCGGTGCCGGCGAACCCGCCCGAGAAGCTGAGGCGGTAGGCGCCCTCGGGGGCCTCGTAGTCGATCCGGGTGTCGAACTTGGGCTGGCGCGTCCCCGAGTTGGCGAAGCTCGGATAGGGCGTGTTCTGCGGGTTCGGAATGGTGCCGATCGGGCGCGGCAGCGCGTCCTGGCCGAGCGCGCCGGCCGACACCTTGTACGACCAGCGGTCGTTGACCGCCGCCGCGTGGGTGCCGTTGAAGTACCACATCGAGCCGTTGCCGGCGCCGTTGTCCTTCACTTCCCGGCCGAACGTGCCGACGCCCAGGGTGAAGCTGCTGCCGGCCATCTCGCGCGGCGTCTTGGTGATGAAGTTCACCACGCCCGACAAGGCGTTGGCCCCCCACACCGCCGAGGCCGGGCCGCGGATGACCTCGATCTGCCGCACCTCGTTGGGGTTGACCGGCAGGAAGTCCCAGGCGACGAACCCGAAGAAGTCGAGGTAGAGGCTGCGGCCGTCGATGAGGGCGAGCTGCGAAGTGGCCAGCGTCGAGGTGGCGCCGCGCATGTTGATGTTGAAGTCGCGGGCCGAGGTCTGGGTGATGTTCATCCCCGGCACGCCGCGCAGCAGCTCGGCGTAGTTGGTGGCCGGCGAGCTGGCGATGACGTCGCTCGTAACGACGCTGACGGTGGCCGGCGCGTTGACCAGCTGCTGTTCGACCTTCGAGGCGGTGACGATCACCTGCTCCTCGTAGATCGGCGGCTGCTCGGCCTCGGCCGGCGGCGGCGTGGGCGGCGGCTGGGCGGGCGGCGTCTGGGCGACGGCCGGCGGCACGGCGGCCAGCTGGAGCGCCACGAAGGCGGCGAGCATCGTTCTCAAGGGAACCTCCCGCACGATGAAAAGGGAGACGCCCGGCGGGCGTCTCCCCTCAGAACTTCGGTGCATTGTAACGAATTCGACAGCGGATGAGCCGGGCTGGTGCACGAATCTGCCCGCCTCCGCGCATTCGCGCTTCGGCGTGGTCAGGCGGCGGCCGACGCCGCCAGGGCCCAGCGCTCGAGTGCCCGGGCGTCGGCGTCGAACTTGCGGATGCCGTCGCTCAGCTTCTCCACCGCCATCGCATCCTGGTTGTGGAGCCAGCGGTAGGCCTTCTCGTCGAGGGTGATCTTCGCCTCGCCGTCGCGGGCGGCCATCTCGGGCGTGAGCGCGGGCTCGAGGTCGCCCGGCGTGCCGGCCAGCTCGGCGAGCAGCTCGGGGCTGATCGTCAGCAGGTCGCAGCCGGCCAGGTAGGTGATCTGCTCCACCCGGCGGAAGCTGGCGCCCATCACCTGGGTGCGGTAGCCATGCCTCTTGAAGTAGGCGTAGATGCGGCGCACCGAGGTGACGCCGGGATCGTCGTCGACCGGTATCTCGGCGCCGCGCGCCTTGCGGTAGTAGTCGTAGATGCGGCCGACGAACGGCGAGATGAGCGTGACTCCGGCTTCGGCGCAGGCCACCGCCTGCGCGAAGCTGAACAGCAGCGTCAGGTTGCAGTGGATGCCCTCGCGTTCGAGCTGCTCGGCGGCGCGGATCCCCTCCCACGTGCTGCCGATCTTCACCAGCACGCGGTCGCGGGCGACGCCGGCCGCCTCGTAGAGCGCGATGATCCCGCGCGCCTTGGCCAGGGTGGCGTCGCTGTCGAAGCTGTGCCGCGCGTCCACTTCGGTGGAGACGCGGCCGGGGATGATCTGCAGGATCTCGCGGCCGAAGGCCACCGCCAGCCGATCCATGAACGCCTCGGCGCGGGCGTCGCGGCCGTCGGCGACGCGCGCCGCCTCGGCGAGGGCGGCGTCGACGAGATGGCGGTACTGCGGCGCCTGCGCCGCCTTCAGCAGCAGCGACGGATTGGTCGTCGCATCCTGCGGCCGGTGCGTGCGGATGGCGTCGATGTCACCGGTGTCGGCGACCACCACCGTGTAGCGCTTGAGCGCGTCGAGCAGGGACATGCGGCGATCTTACTTGGGACCAGGGACCGGGGACCAGGGACCAGGAGAGCTCGGCTAGACTCGATGCCGTATGCGCCTCAGAACTCTGGACGTGTGGCGGCGGCTGGAAGAGCATCGCGATCGGATGCGCGACGTGCACCTGCGGACGCTGTTCGCGCACGACCCTGGGCGGTTCGAGAAGTTCTCGCTCCGCCTCGACGACCTGCTGGTGGACTTCTCGAAGCAGCGGATCACCGAGGAGACGGTGCGGCTGCTGGTCGAACTGGCCGGCGTGACCGGCGTCGAGGCCCGGCGCGATCGGATGTTCGCCGGCGAGCGGATCAACGACACCGAGGGGCGCGCCGTGCTGCACGTGGCGCTGCGGCGGCCGGCCGGCCGGCCGCTGCTGCTCGACGGCCGCGACGTGATGCCCGAGGTGGCCGCGGCACGCGATCGTCTGTCGGCCTTCAGCACCGCGGTCCGGTCGGGGGCGTGGACCGGGGCCCGCGGCCACCGCCTGACCGACGTCGTCAACCTCGGGATCGGCGGCTCCGATCTCGGCCCGGCGATGGTCACCGAGGCGCTCGCCCCCTACGCGCGCGAAGGCCCGCGCCTCCACTTCGTGTCGAACGTGGACGGCGCCCACCTCGACGAGACGCTCCGCCAGCTGTCGCCGGCGACGACGCTGTTCGTGGTCGCGTCGAAGACCTTCACCACGCAGGAGACCATGACCAACGCCCGCTCGGCGCGCGCCTGGCTGGTGGCGGCGCTGGGCGACGCGGCGGTCGGGCGTCATTTCGTGGCGCTGTCCACCAACGCCGCGGAGGTGGCCCGGTTCGGCATCGACGCGGAGCACATGTTCGTGTTCTGGGAATGGGTCGGCGGCCGCTACTCGCTGTGGTCGTCGATCGGACTGCCGATCGCCATCGCGGTCGGGGCCGATCGCTTCGCCGCGCTTCTCGACGGCGCGGCCGAGATGGACGAGCACTTCCGCACCGCGCCGGCGGCGCGCAACCTGCCGCTGCTGGCCGGCCTCATCGGCGTCTGGAACGCCAACTTCCTGGGCGCGCACACCCACGCCGTGCTGCCCTACGACCAGTCGCTGCGGCGGCTGCCGGCGTTCCTGCAGCAGCTCGACATGGAGAGCAACGGCAAGGGCGTGACCCTCGACGGCGATCCGGTCGACGTCGCCAGCGGTCCGGTCGTGTGGGGCGAGCCGGGCACCAACGGCCAGCACGCGTTCTACCAGTTGATCCATCAGGGCACCCGGCTCGTGCCGTGCGACTTCCTCGTCGCCGCACGGCCGCATCACGCCTTGCCCGAGCACCACGAGCTGTTGCTGGCCCACTGCTTCGCGCAGAGCGAGGCGCTGATGCGGGGCAAGACCGCCGACGAAGCCCGGGCTGAGCTGACCGCGGCCGGACGGGCGGACACCGAGGTGGCCCGGCTGACGCCACACAAGGTGTTCCCGGGCAACCGGCCGAGCACGACCCTGCTCTACCGCCAGCTCGATCCGCGGACGCTGGGCCGCCTCCTCGCCTTCTACGAGCACAAAGTGCTCGTGATGGGCGCGGTCTGGGGGATCAATTCCTTCGATCAGTGGGGGGTCGAACTGGGGAAGGTGCTGGCCAGCCGGATCCGGCCTGAACTCGACCGCGCCGCGGACGCGGCCGGGCACGACCCCTCGACCAACGGCCTCATCAACTACGCGAGGGCGTTACGGGCCGGGCAATCGACCTAGGGACCGGGTGGGGGGTGGAGGGACGGGCGGAATGCCCGGGGGAAATACAAAAGTGTTCGCCGGCTGACGCTCTGCCCGGCGGACGTGTGGTCTTTACGCGGTCGTCTTGTCTTCGATGGCGGCCGCGCAGCGGTGCAAGTGGCGACCCACCAGCGGTCCGAGGGCGAAACTGACGGCACACCACGCGACGAGAATGCTGATAGCCATTGGCGTTGCCCGGTAACTGTGCAATGGGCGTACCGCTTGGAAACCGGGGGCGTGGGCGTGGTGTCAGACCATGCGACTTACGACAGTCGTCCGCAATTCTGGAGACATTTCCGAGGGCCGGAACGCGCCGAATCAGGCCCCCGTCCGCAAGGCGCCGCGCACCGATTCGAGCCAGCGATGACGGAAAGCGTCGGGGGGGCGGCGAGGCCGGCGGGATGTGCCTGAGGACTGGCGGGCGTGGCCAGTCGACCGCAGGTCGAGTGGCGCGCCCGGCCGCGAGGATTCGTGCCCATTCCCGTCGGCCGCCGGCCGGCGGGATGTGCCTGAGGACTGGCGGGCGTGGCCAGTCGACCGCAGGTCGAGTGGCGCGCCCGGCAGGATTCGAACCTGCGGCCTCTAGCTCCGGAGGCTAGCGCTCTATCCAGCTGAGCTACGGGCGCGTGACGAGGGACCGGGCGGGCCGAACACGGCACCGCCGGCTCTGATTCCGGAAGAGCGTTAGTGTACCGGAACGTGGGACGGGGCGGCAACCCGCTCCACCGGCCCGGCCGCCGGTTCTGCGTCGCGGCCCGACGCGGCGCGGCTACACGTCGCGCAGCACGGCCGCCGGATCGAGGCGAGACGCGGCCGCCGACGGCGCCCAGGCCGCCGCCGCGACGATCGCGGCCAGCGCGCCGACGCCGATGGCGAAGGCGCCCGGGTCGAGCGGGCCGACACCGAAGAGCTGCGATCGGACTGACACGCCGAGAGCGGCCGCCCCCAGCACGCCGCCGACGGCTCCGGGAGCCGCGATCCTCAGCGCCTGGCCGACCACCAGCCGCACGATCGCCGCCGGCGAGGCCCCCAACGCCATCCGCACGCCAATTTCACGGCGTCGCCGCTGGACCAGCCACGCGATCAGGCCGTAGAGCCCGGTGCCGCTCGAGAGCAACGCGAGGATACCGAGCGCGGAGCTGAAAGCCGCGGCGAGCCGGGCCGGCAGCAGCTCCGGCGCCAGATGATCGTCGAACGTGCGGGGAAAGAAGCCGACGAGCCCTGGGCCGAGGCCGTCGAGGGTCCGCTGGACGTCGGCGAGCGTGCGCCGCGGCTCGGCCTCACCGCGCACCAGCAAGGTGAGCGTGAAGCCGGCGGCCACCGGCCGGTACAGGTGTCCGCCGCTCCGGTCGGTGAGCGCCACGTGGCGGACGTCGCGCGCCACGCCGACGACCCGCACGCGGCGGCGTTCGGGGCCGATGAAGAGCGCGCGCCCAACCACGTCGCCCTCGGGCCACAGCCGCCGCCCCAGCGCCTCGTCGACGATCGCCACCGGGTCGTCGCGCTCGCCTTCGGCGCGGCTGAAGGGACGGCCAGCGATCAGCGGAATCGCCACCGTGCGGAAGTAGTCCTCGGTGACGAGCGACCCTGTCGCAGTGGCGGCGGTCTCGTCGTGCTCGTGCCGAACGGCGACCGTCGGGAGCGACCGATCCACCGGCGCGCGGCTGGCCATCGCCACGCCGGTCACGCCCGGGAGCGCGCCGACGCGCTCGATCGCCGCCCGGGCCAGCCTGGCCGCCTCGTCGCCCTCGACGGCGGGCGCCAGGTCGAAGTCGAGCGCCACCAGGCCTGCGCGCGGAAATCCGAGGTCCACCTCGCCGAGCGACATCGTGGTGCGGATGAAGAGCAGCGCGACGATCACGAGGACGAGCGAAATGCCGGACTGGGCGGCCACCAGGCCCCGGCGAGCCCGCGAGGCCGCCGGGCCCCCGGCGACCCACGACGACTGCCCCAGCGCGGCCAGCGCACTGGCGCGCCACGTCGCGGCAGCGGGCGCCAGCGCGATGCCGAGTCCTGCGGCGGCGGTCAGCGCGAGGAGCATCGCGGCCTGCCGGCCGTCGAGGGGCAGATCGAGGCGGAGGGCCAATGTCGGCAGCAGCGCAATCTCGGTGACGCGGCGCCTGGCCCACAGGTAGATGGCCAGGGCCAACACGCCGGCGGCGCCACCCAGCAGCGCACCCTCGACCAGCACGCGCCGAGCCAGCGCCAGCCGTCCCGCGCCCAGGGCCAGATGAATGGCCGTCTGACGCGCCGACGCCGAGCCACGGGCGATCAGCACGCCGCCGAGGTTCGCCGCGCCGGCGGCGAGGATCAGCGTGGCCAGCCCGACCAGCACGGCGAGGAACGCCTGGGCGCCGGCGCGCTGTCCCCCGGTGAGCAGCGTCCCGGGCAAGGAGTGCAGGCGCCGGTCGCGCCATCGGTCGGGATCGCGCGCCGCCAGGTCGCGTGCCGCCAGCGCCAGGCCGGCATCGACCGCGGCCACCGACCTCACCGGCAGGGCGAACACCGAGAACCAGCGCGCCTCGCGGTCGACCCGCCAGCCAGGATTCAACACGGCATCGCCATGCGCGAGCGTGGTCCACGCATCTACCCCCGCGCCGAAGGCACTCGCCGCTCCGAGCATCGTGCTCACCCCGACGACGGTGAACGGCGCGCGATTGATCGTCACCGTCCGGCCGAGGACGTGCGGATCGGCGGCGAACCGGCGCCGCCACAGTGCTTCACCGATCACGACGACCGGCGGTGCGGCCGGACGATCGTCGGCGGCGACCAGGCCGCGGCCGAGGGCGATCGGCGGCGCGGTGAGCTCGAAGAACCGGCCGTCCACCACCTCGATCATCGTCTGCACGTCGCCGCCGCTCACCCGCACGAGCGCGGGCTGGAGGTTGGCCACGGCGTGATCGGCCCGGCCGGCGAGGTGTTCGCGAATCCGCTCGACCTCGACGAACGCCAGGCGGAACCCGACGCCGCCAGCGGCATCGACGACGGCGACCCGGCGGAGCGCCTCGCCGTGCGTGGTCGACAGCGGCCGCCGCAGCATCGCGCGGTCGAGCCCGGCCGCGACGAGCAGTCCCGAGAGGCCGATCGCCAGCGTGACGACCGCGGTGGCCGTCGGCAGCGGCGCCTGGCGCAGGCCGCGGCCGACCAGTCGCGCGTCGCGCGCCAGATGGGGGGCGCCGTCGGCCAGCCGGCCAACCGCCCGCGCGGTGAACGCCGCGACGATCGACAACGTCTCCCGCGCCAGCCAGATCCGGACCCGAACGGCCGACCGCGAGTCGCCCGCCCGCCGATAGTCGTCCTGGAGTTCGGCGAGCAGTCCGTCGACGAGCCGGGCCGGCACGACCAGACGCAGCAGCGCCACCACGGGCCGGGGCAGCCGGCAGCTCACGCCTCCTCCGCCAGCAGCGGCCCAAGGCCGTCGCGCATCTGTTCCAGGCCGGCCAGCGCCCGGCGCAGCGCCTGCCGGCCGCGGGCCGACGTGCGGTAGTAGCGCCGGGGCCGTCCGCCGTGGCCGGCGGCGTCGTCGAGGCGCGACGCCAGCAGGCGCTTGGACTCGAGCCGATCGAGAGTGACGTAGACGGCCCCGCGGGCCGGGGCCCGGCCCGTGCGCGTCTCGATGAGCGCCCGGACCGCCGGTGGATAGGCGCCGTCGCCCAGATGCAGGACCGCCATCAGGACGACGACCTCGAACTCGCCGAGCGATCCCGTCATGCCGACGATGTAAGCATCGAACACCCGTGATGTCAACTATGTAGGCATGACGTCACTCGCGGCGCAGGATCTCGCTCGGGTCGGTGCCGGGCGCCGGCGGCGCCGGGGTTGACGCCGCGGCGGCGCCGTAGATGAAAAAACGCCGGACGCGGTCACCCGCGTCCGGCGTCGGAGGTGGCGGCCGGCTCAGCGCTCGCGCTCGGCGGTGGTCGTCACGGCCTTCCGTTTCTCCTGCTCGGCCTTGTACTCGTCGTCCTTCAGGTAGACGATGTTGATCCACGCGTGCGCCATCTCGTCCACGGTGCGGTCGCCCCAGCCGACCCACTGGTTGGGATCGGGGTTGCTCTTCTTGGCGGTGGTGTTGTCGTGCCACGCCGTGACCTTCAGCAGCGTGCCCTTGGGCAGCAGCGGCGCCACGTCGTCGGCGTAGACGAAGGTCGTCATCCACATGAAGTTGAAGTCGTTGACGTGGCTCAGCACCTGGCGCTGGCCGGTCGGCAGGATGGCCTCGACCATCATCGCCTTGCCGCGCAGGTGCATGTGCGGCTGGAAGCTCTCGATGCGGGCGTTGTCACGCAGCGGGAAGAAGCCTTCGCTGACGGTGATCTGGTTGGGGCGGATGTCGAGGGTGCCGAGCGCCGCCGGCACCAGCGACAGGCTGTTGCGGTACTTCGGCTCCTGGCCCTTGGGGTAGAAGTAGATGCCCATCTCGACCTTGCTGGTAATCTCCTCGCCGGCCTGCGAGTAGTGGATGTCCCAGCGGAACTTCGAGCCCGGCAGCAGCAGCTTCCCGGTGTCGGGGCGCATCAGTTCGCCCTGTTTGCCGACCGCCCACTCCATGAACGGCACCGGCAGCAGGCTGCGCGTCAGCCCGGGGTCGTCCTGCTCGAGGTAGGCGATGGCGTGATGGGTGATCTTGCGGCCCTTGAGCGTGCTCGGCCGGATCTCGATCGCCCGCACCCAGCGCGGCTCGGTGATCCCCGACTCGGTGACCCGCTCGTCCCAGGCGTCCTGGGCCACCGCCGGCATCGTGAAGGGATGCGACGTGATCACCATGTCGGGCTCGGCCTGGCCGAACAGCTTGGCGAAGTTCCAGCCCTGGTCGCTCGGCCACTCCACTGGCGGCGGCATGTCCTTCGGATCGCCCTGCGGCGCCCCGGCGTCCACCCACTTGACGATGGTCTCGAGCTCACCGGCCGACAGGCCGTCGTCGTTCTTGAACCTGGTCACGCCGACCGTGCGGTCGATCTGGAACGGCGGCATCGAGTGCTCGCTGACCCGCGCCTTGATCGAGCGGGCCCACGGCCGCGCCTGCTGATACGTGACCAGCGACATCGGCGCGATCGAATCGGGCCGGTGGCACGCCTCGCACTTGCGCTGGAAGATCGGGGCGACGTCCTTCGTGAACGTCGGCGCGGTCTGCGCCGCCGCGGTCGAGGCCCCGCCGATCGTCGCGGCCGCCAGCACCACGCCGGCCACGCCGCCCACCCGTCCGAGCTGCACACGGATCATCACTGCGCTCCTCGTCATCGCTGGCTCCGTTACTTGACCGCCACCTTCACGTAGGTATTCGTCCAGCAGCACTGGAAGCCGGCGCCGCCTTCGCCCGATTCGTCGTTGCCCTGCACCCGTACCAGGTACTCGCCCGGGAGGCTGAACGTCGCCCTGGTCGTCACCGTCTCGTCCTGCGCCTTGGTGGCGATGCGGGCCGGGTCGAAGGTGATGGTGCCCGGACCGCGAAACTTGTGGAACGACACGCTGGCCACGCCGGGGCTGCGGGCGCTGCGGGCCTCGGAGCCCTGCTTGGTCTGCTTCGGGTCGGCCACCGCGAGGCTGATCGCCACCGGCTGGCCGACCGCACCGCTGAGCGTCGCCGCCACCGCGGTGGGCGGCCCCGTGAACGGCGTGCCGGCGAAGGTGAACACCGGCGGCTTGTTGCCCATGCCTTTCTCTTCGTAGGGCTCGATCGGGTAGTTCTTGTTGAGCGTGAGCGGGATCGACTGGGTCTCGCCGTTGGCGGTGATGGTCCAGGTGATCGCCTTGGTGCCGAAGTCTTTCGGCACCTTGATCACGAACACGCCCCACTGCCGGCCGGTCTGGAAGTGGGTCGGCTGGCCCTGGTCGATGGGCCCCGGCTCGATCCGGTTGTTGTGGCCGACCGGGATGTCGAGCGTCTGGCTGCGATTGCGGTTGTAGTAGCCGACCAGCAGGCTGTAGGTGCCGTCGGCGTTCTGGTACCACCCTTCGAACGCCGGCGTGACGCTCTGACCGCGCTCGCGCGCGGGATCCAGCGGCAGGGGGGCCGGCGACGGCACGGCCGGCACCTGGGCGCCGGCCACCAGCGTCCAGGTGGCGACGACCGACGCGGCGAGGGCGACGCGGCCCGGGGCGGAGACGACTGCGCGGCGGATCATGACGTGACCGACACCTCCTCGACGACGTGAGCGGATGGCGGCGCCGGCGCGGCGCCGCCCAGGAAGACCCCGACGATGTCGTCGGCGCGGCCGGCCAGGCCGGCGTCGCCGCGCACCAGCGTCGTCATCGCGACGGCGCGGACCATGCCGAGCAGCATCGCGGCATACAGACTCGGCTCGGCGCGCCGCAGCGCGCCCGACTCCACGCCGCAGGCGAGCAGTCGGCTGGCGCGGGCCATCAGCTGCGTGGCGACGGTCTGCTGCCGGTGCATCGCCGTGGCGTCGATGCCGTGCTGCAGCCCCTCGTCGATCACGCTGAGCATCAGGGCGCGGTGCCGGTCGCAGTGTCGGGTGAGCACGGCGACGAACCGGTGCAGGTCCCCGGCGAATCGCCGGGGCGACCCGCCGGGCGCCACGGCGGCCTCGAACACCACCTGGTCGAGCGCGTCGAGCAGGCCCTGGGTGCGCGACTGGAGCACCGCCGCGACCAGGGCCTGGCGGTCGCGGAAGTAGTTGTAGAGCGTGCCGACGGCGATGCCGGCGCCCGCCGCGATGTCCTCCATCCGCGCCGTGCCGACGTCACCGCCGTTGAACGCGTTGGCGGCCGACTCGAGGATGGCGTCGCGGGTGGACTGGCGCAGGCGTTCGCGCAACGGGGGCCGGGCATTCATCGGATGAATCTGGATTCACCGAAGTCTGCGCCCACCGTAGAGCGGCTGTCAAGACGCCATCCGGCTGGCCGGCGCCGAGGGCGTCGTTATGATGGCGGCACCTCGATGCACGAAACAGCGACGCGGACCTGGCTCGAGATGCGCGATCCGACGGCACTCCATCCCGCCGCGCCGGTCGCCGGGCTGACGACCCGTCGGGAACAGCCGTGCCCGCCGGCCCTCTACCGCGCGCTCTACCTGGGTGTCGGGGCGGCGTATCACTGGACCGACCGCGCGCGGTGGACCGACGACGAGATCCAGGCGCACGTGACGCTGCCGGGCGTGGGCGTGTGGACCGCCCGCGTCCACGGCGAGCTGGCCGGGTACTTCGAGCTGCGCGACTGGCCCGATGGCTCCACCGAAGTGGCCTACTTCGGCCTGCTGCCGGCGTTCATCGGCCGCGGCCTCGGCGGCGCGCTGTTGACCGACGCACTGCGCACCGCGTGGGCGAGCCGGCCGACGCGGGTGTGGCTGCACACCTCGTCGCTCGACCATTCGGCGGCGCTGGCCAACTACCAGGCGCGCGGGCTGGTGGTGACGCGCGTCGAGGAGTACCGGATCTAGATCCGTCCGGCGACGCGCTCCATGATCGCGGCGGCGTGCGCGAGCACGTCGAGCTCCTCGGGCAGCAACGTCGTCAGCCCCCGCGACAGCCGCGCGACGCGCCGGCGCCGTCCCTCGACCAGCAGTCGGCGGCCGCGGGCGGTGGCCTCGACGCGGACCGCCCGGGCGTCGTCGGGATCGGCCACCCGGCGGGCCAGCCCGCCGCCTTCGAGGCCGGTGACGACCTTGGTCATGGTCGGCGGCTTGACCTGCTCGGCCCGGGCCAGGTCGGTGAGCCGCTGCGGCCCGGCGAACACCAGCACCGACAGCGCCGACAGCCGCGCCGGGCCGACCCCGGCCTCCTCGTCCTCGGCCCGCACCCGGCGCAGCAGGTGGATCGCCGCCGAGTGCAGGGCGTCGGCCACCGCCTGGCGCCGCTTTTCGCTTGATCGTCCGGGCATGCCGCAGTATGAATTAGTTAGCCCAGGCTAATCAATAGGAGGGCGCATGGCCGTGACGGGACTCGGACGGATCCACCAGATCGCCCAGCCGATCAAGGACCTCGATCGGGCGGTGGCGTTCTATCGCGACGCGCTGGGCGTGCCGCTGCTCTTCACCGCGCCGCCGGCCCTGGCCTTCTTCGACTGCGGCGGCGTGCGGCTGATGCTGTCGCCGCCGTCGCCGGGCCACGACCACCCCGGCTCGGTGCTCTATTTCGCGGTGGCCGACATCACCGCCGCGCACCGCGCGCTGAGTGACCGCGGCGTCGTCTTCACCGAGGCCCCGAAGAAGATCGCCACCCTGCCCGACCGCGAGGTGTGGCTGGCGCCGTTCACCGACACCGAGGGCAACACGCTGGCGCTGATGGCCGAACCGCGGCTGGCCTGAGCCGCGCGGTCAGCGCTTGAGCAGGGCGCGGGCCTCGGCTTCGAGGGCCTTGGCGTCGCCCTTCCAGGCGTCGCCCTGCGTCTCGAGCACGGCGACGACCACGGTGTCGGTTGGGGCGACGCGGATCGTGCGGATGGTGAGGCTGACCTCGCGGTTCGCGCCGGCGGCGATGGCCTGCCGCTGGTCGAACTTCTGCGCCCCGCGCACGGTGCCGTCGGGGAACAGCACCCAGGCGTTGATGGCGTAGCGGGTGACCTCGGCCGCGCCCTCGTTCAGCACCCGCAGCTTGAGCGTGCTGCCGCGGTCGTCGTGCTTGAGGTCGAGCGTCTCGAGCGTGAGCGGGCAGTCGGCCTGGTCGAGGGCCCGGGCCGTCGCATCCTGGGCGCCGGCGGGGGCGACGCCGCCCGCCAGCAGCGCCCACGCCAGCAGCACGATGGCCGCCGGGCGCATCACGCCCCGTCCACGGCGCGGTCGGTGATCTCGAGCGCCTTGTCGATGATCGCGAACGCCTCGTGCAGTTCCGCCTCGGTGACGCACAGCGGCGGGTTGGTGAAGAAGGTGTGCCAGCGCACGAACGTGTAGAGCCCCTCCTGGCGGAAGTACCTGCCGAGGGCCTGCATCTCGGGCGAGGAGCCGTGCATCGGCGCCATCGGCTCCATGGTCGTGCGGTTGCGGGTGATCTCGATGATGCCGAAGAGGCCGATGTTGCGCACCGCCCCGACCGAGGGGTGCTTCGCCGCCAGCTCGCGGTGCAGCCCGGCCATCACCTCGCCCATCTTGCGGGCGTTCTCGATCATCCCTTCGTCTTCGTAGACCTTGATGGTGGCCAGCGCCGTGGCGCAGCCGAGCGGATGGCTGTTGTAGGTGAGGCCGCCGTTGTAGGCCTTGTCGCGGAAGTGTTCGGCGATCGACCGCCGCATGCCGACCGCGCCGAGGGCGACATACGCGCTCGTCAGGCCCTTGGCCATCGTCATCAGGTCGGGCACCACGTTCCAGTGGTCGACGCCGAACCACTTGCCGGTGCGGCCGAAGCCGGCCATCACCTCGTCGCAGATGAGCAGGATGCCGTGCTTGTCGCACAGCGCCCGCACGCCCTGCAGGTAGCCGTCGGGCGGGACGATGATGCCGTTGGTGCCGCTGATGGTCTCGAGGATGAACGCCGCGATGTGCTTCGGCCCCTCCAGCTCGATGACCTCTTCCAGATAGCGCAGTGACTGCTCCGCCGTGTCCCAGCCGCGGGCCAGGCCGTGGTACGGGTCGAGCACGTGCACCACGCCGGGGATGCCGGGTTCGGCGGCCCAGCGGCGCGGGTCGCCGGTGAGCGTGAGCGCCCCGGCGGTGCCGCCATGGTACGAGCGGTAGCGGGCCAGGATCTTGTGCCGGCCGGTGACGGCGCGGGCGATGCGGATGGCGTTCTCGTTGCCCTCGGCGCCGCCGTTGGTGAAGAAGAACACGTCCATGTCGCCGGGCGTGATCGCGGCGAGCTTGGCGCCCAGGCGCGCCCGCGCCTCGCTGGCCATGAACGGGTTGGTGTAGGCGAGCGTGGCCGCCTGCTCCTGGATGGCCTTGATGATCGCCGGGTGGCCGTGGCCGGCGTTGACGCACATCAACTGGCTGTTGAAGTCGATGTAGCGCTTGTCCTCGGGGGTCCAGAAGTGGATGCCTTTGGCGCGGGCGACCGGAATCGGATCCACCGCCCCCTGCGCCGACCACTCGTAGAGCGTGTGCTGCTTGCACAACGCCACCATCTGTTCGCCGGTCATGCCCGGCGCGGCCACTGCCTGGCTCATCGCAGACTCCTCGCCGCGGCCCCACCGGGCCGTGGACATCCGCATGAGCATAGCAGCGCCCTCGGCTATAGTGCGAGCGTGGTCCTCGCGCATGGGGCGCGCGTGCTGGTGCTGCTGGCGCTCTCGGCCGGCTGCGCCGTGGCGCCGGCCGAGGCCCAGCGTGTGCGCCAGGTGATCGACGGCGACACGATCACCGTGTCTGGCGTCGGCGTGGTGCGGCTGATCGGCGTGGACGCGCCCGAAAAGACCGGCAGCTACCGCGACTCCGAGCCGTTCGGCGACGCCGCCACGAAGTTCATGCGGGGCCTGCTCGAGGGCCAGGACGTGCGGCTCGAGTACGACGGCGCCCGGAAGGATCAGTACAACCGCACCCTCGCCTACGTGTGGCTGCCCGACGGGCGTCTCGCCAACCTGGAGATCATCCGCGCCGGCTACGCCGAGACCTACCGCCGCTTCGAGTACCGCCTGAAGGCCGACTTCTTCGCCGCCGAACGCGACGCCGTGGCCGGGCGCCGGGGCATGTGGGCCAGCCGGCGGCCGCGCGGCTGACGCCGGGTCCGCGAGGGGCGTCGCGGACCCGGGTCCCGGTGCCGGTGGTCAGTTCCGGCGAATGGCGTCGGCGACCTCGTCGGCCGCGTCAGCCACTTTGCGCTTGGCCGTGCCGACGTCATGCTTCACGGCGCCGGCCGCCTGATCGTCGAGTCCCTCCTCGACCAGGTGCGGGTCCTGGGTGAACTAGCCGATCTTCTGCTTGAGCTTGCCCTTCACCTGCTCGGCCTTCCCGGCCACTTCGTCCTTGTGCAGCATCTCTGCGCTCCCTCCGGGCGGCATCGCGCGGCCGCCCCGTGGGCATGCAGGCAAGAGCGGCGCCAGCCCGTGACGGCCCGCGCGCAGTCACTTACGGGGACACGGTGATGGCTCGCGACCCTGAGTGGGTACGTCGATGCCCCGGGGTGTGGCGTCGGCGTGCCATGGGTCACGCGGCGTCAGCGCGCGGAGGGGCTGGCATGGTTGGCGGCGACGAACGCCGCGGCCACGTCGTCGAGGTCGAAGGTGAGCGTCACCGTGGCGAGCGCCGCATCGGGCCGGGCCGTGACGCCGGCGACGCGATCGGCGTCGGTGAAGAGCGACGGCACCAGCAGCGGCGCCCGCCACAACGCGCTGCCGAACACCGGCAACAGCAGCACGCGGGCGGCCAGCTCGCCGACGAACCCGCCGGCGATGCCGCCGGCGAGCCCGGCGGCTCCGGCGAGAATCCACGAGTTCGGCGTGCGCGGGTTGGTCGCCCCGACCTCGTCGAGCCCGGCGACCGTCGCGCCGTACCAGCTCGCGGCGAGCGCGGCGCCGCCGGCCACGAGGAAGCCCAGCGCGAACGGCACGAACTGCGCCAGGAAGACCGCCTTGGTCGCCCGTGCGCAGGCGGCGCAGTGCGGCACCGGCCAGGCGACCGACACGGCCTCTTGCCGGCCACGTGGCCGCTCGACCAGCCGCGACAGGGCCAGGTTCGAGGTGGTGTCAGGCGCCGCGCCGCATCCAGCGCAGATCGCGCCGAAGGTCGGCGGACGATCGGGCACGACGGAGACCTGGACGACGGCGCTCATGCGGGCACGCGGCTCGCGCGCCGGGAGTATATGCGCGACGCGGAACGGCGCGGCCGCCGGCGGCCGGCGCACGACGCGGAACGCGTTGCAGTGCGGAAACGCCGGATGCTATAGTCTGGGTTTGCCAGTCGCGTCGCGGCGCCCGCCGTGCGCGACCAGCGAGCGCACGCGGTGCCCGGCACCGCCGCACTCCCCTGGGCCCGTAGCTCAACTGGCAGAGCAGCAGACTCTTAATCTGTTGGTTGAAGGTTCGATTCCTTCCGGGCTCACCACTATCCCCTGCCGCGACAACAACTTACTGATCATGCCTGGGCCGTCTCCAGAATGTCTCCACGCGCCGGCGGCGTGGAGGGCCGTTCGAGCAACCGAATCGCGTCGGTGAGCGCGCTCGGACTCAGGTGCATGTAGCGCTGCGTCGTCGAGAGATCACGATGCCCCGCCAGTTCCTGAATCGCCCGCATCGGCGCCCCGCGCATTGCCAGGTGCGAACAGAACGTGTGCCGCAGCACGTGCACGCCCAGGTACCGCAGGTTGCCCCGTCGAGCCACACGCCGCAGCAAGTCCGTGAGCATGTGTTCGGCGAGCGGTGAACCATCCGCCTGCGTGAGCACCCGGTCGCCGCGCAGATGCCGATGCGCCTGCAACGCGGTGAGCAACCGTGAGGTGAGCGGCACGTGCCGTTCGCGGTTGCCCTTCGTGGTCGTCACCTGGCCCCGCCAGTCGTTCCGCGCCACGCGCACCTGCTGCTTCACGAAGCTGATATCGGGCCACTCGAGCGCCCGCATCTCCCCGGCCCTGAGCCAGGCCTCGCCACCGAGCAGCACCACCACTTCCGCCTGGGTGCTGACGGCTGCCGCCGCGCGGACCAGTTCGTCGAACTCCGTGAAGTCGTAGAACTCGGCCGTGTCGTGCGGCACCTTCAGCAGCCGCACGGTGCACGGCAGGCGATCGATCACGTCCCACTCGACGGCCTTCTTCAGCATCATGCTCAGCACCGTGAGCACGTTGTTCACCGTGCGTGGCCGGGCCGTGCACCCCGCCTGGCAACTCGCCGACGCGCAGTTCGCACTCGCCCGCGACTACGGCTTTCCAAGTTGGCCGGCCACGAAAGTGACCTGCCTGGTTTCTTCGGACCAGTGATTACTGGAGAATGGCCCCGGTCGACCGGGTTGCTGATCCGTTCTGCTCTTCGTGGTCAGCGCTCGGCGCCCCCGGCGTCGAGCGCCCCCCTTGCGGGG
>JBFWNV010000022.1:0-44384 GCA_050250875.1 Vicinamibacterales bacterium | reverse complement strand
GCGCCGCTGGCAAGCCGCCCAAGGTCGCCGTCGTCGCCGCGATGCGCAAGCTCCTCACCATCCTCAATGCCATGGTCAAAGCCCACCGGCCCTGGCAACCCGCTTGACAGCCAAGACAGATGCTACGCGGAATTGAACGCTCTAGAACTCGACCTGCAGCGACAGCTGCGCCGCACGAGCGGCCTGGCGGTTCTGACCGCGGAACGTGCCGTCGGGCGCGTAGGCGAAACTCGCACTGCCGATCAGGTTGCTGCCCGTATTGACGCCGTCGCCGCCCAGGAATTCCTGCAACGCGTCGCGGTTGGTGATGTTCAACACGCTGACGGCGACATCGAGCGTCCGGCCGCCGAGCGCGAACCGCCGGCCGACGCGCGCGTTCCACTGCGCCAGCGCCGGCGCCTGCAGCTGCCCCTCGCCGCGCGTGGCGTACGCGAACCGGACGGTCGTCGCCAGCGGATTCGACACGGTTCGCCCATTGGACAGCACCAGTGTCGGCGGACCGAACTGCGGGTCGGGCGCGGCCAGAAGGGTGACGATCGGGCCGGTGTACGGTCCCGAGAAGACGTTCAGGTTGCTGGAGAGCGACAGCCCCCACGGCGCGTTGTAGGAGCCGGCGAGACGCAGCGCGTGCTTGATCCACATCGGGTTGCGCGACTGCGACGTGCCCGACAGGCTGTTGCTTTCGCCGCCACGAATCGAGCCGATGCCGCGATTGTTGGCGAACGCCGAGGGTTGGATGAACGACGCCGGGTCGTTCGGCTGCCACGTCCCGTCGAGGTGCTGGAAGCCGCGCGTGTAGCCGACGAGGAACTGCGAGCGGCGCGTCCGCTGCGAGCCGATGACCTCCACCCCCGTGTAAATCGGCGTGTTCCACACGTTGTTGGTCTGCAGCAGGATGGCGTTCTGGGACACGTCTTCGTAACCGCGAAACACGCCGTCCGTGTAGATGCCGTTGATGTCGACCTGGGCGGGCATGTCCTTGTAGGCACGGCGGATGAACGTCGCGTCCAGGCTGATCTGGCCGGGCAGTTGGCGGCGATAGCCGAGCAGGATCTCGTCGGTGAAAGGCTGATGCCGGTCCGGATCGACGCGCCGGTTGGCCGCCACCTGGGTCTGGGCAGGCGTCACCAGCACGGTGGCGAAGCTCCCATCGCCGCGGGTGTCGTAGCTGTCGGTCGTCGTCACCGTGACGCCGCCGCCGAAGAACCCACCCCCCAAGGTCGGCAGGTACAGCCATTCCGGCTTGGCGGCGACGCGGCTGAAGCTGCCGTGCACGATGTTCCGGCTGTCGGCGGTCAGGGCGTAGATCGCGCCCACTCGCGGGCCGACCTCCAGACTCGACTGCGTGCGCACGCCGAACAACTCGTCGTCGTCGACCACGCGATCGAAGCGCAGGCCGCCGACGAGGGTCAATCGCGGCACGGGCTTCCAGGAGTCCTGGACGTAGACGGCGTAGTTCTCGGAGTTTCTCTTCTCGGTGGTGAACACCAACCGGGCTGGATCGACGACCTGCCGATGGAAGGGGATGTAGCCCGAGTACGGGTCTCCGGGAACGCGAAGCCGGACATCCTCGAGGATGAATCCGCCGTTCAGGTAGTTCGCTTCGGTGCTCAACCGCATCACTGGCTGCATGAAGACTCCGGCCTGGAACTCATGAGAGCCCATCCAGCCCGTGCGGTACCAGTTCACGTCGGCCTGCACGGTGACCTTGCTCGACGGCGTGACGTTGAAGCTCTGGTTGTTGCCCACGGTGGCGACGAGGCCGTTGCCGACCAGCCGCCCCGCCGACAAGGTGGCCGAGTCGTAAATGCGCACGCGCGGGCCGCCGTAGTCGAGGCCCTTGAAGGCGGCGAGCGACGTTCTTCCACCGAACGTGTTGAACGAGGCGCCGACGGTCGTCGTCAGCGTGTTGGTCCAGGCCGAGAAGAGCCGTCCGGCGACGCCGTTGCCCGTGGTGCCGCTGTTGCTGAAGCGACGGCTGTCGGTGGACGCGCTGGGTTCCTCGAAGCCATGCGGTTTCAGAAAGAAGCCGTGCAGCTGATGTCGCGCGCCGACCTGGGCGTTGACCTTGACGAAGCCCGTGTGATGCCGGCTGCGATTGTCGAATGGTTCCCACCCGGGGATCGACGCGCGGAGGTTGTTCCACTGGGTCGGGGTGCGCGAGATCTGACTGTTGCGGTGGAGATAGAAATACGACGCGAAGAACCACGCGCGATCGCGCCGGATCGGCCCGCCAATCGCCGCCTCGAGGTTCGTGGTTTCGGCAATCGCCGGCACACCGAGGGGGTCGTTGTCGGCGTTCCAGCCGCGATTCTGGTGATGGACTCCCGCCGATCCTGACAGCCGGTTGGTCCCGGCCCTGGTCGTCACGTTGAACACCACGCCCAGCCCCGCCGGCGCCGACGCGTCGGCGCCGGCGGTTCTCACCTGGGAATCCGCGATGGCATTGGTGGGAAGCCTGACGATCTCCATGCGTCCTTGCCGGGACGACGCCATGTCGGCGCCATCGATCAGCACCACGTGCTGCTCGACGTCGGTGCCGCGCAGCATGTAAGTCTGGGTGCCGTTGTTGGCGATGAGATTGCGGGCCGTCACCCCCGGAGTCACCTCGAGGGCGTCGGTCAGGTCGCGGCGGGTCGACAGCGGCAGCAGGCGCTGGAAATCGCCGGCGACGTTGACGGCCTGGATGGGCTTCTGCGTTTCGAGCAATGGCGAGTCGGCGCGCACGATGATGCTCTCCTGCACGCTCGCCAGCGTGAGGACGATATCGAGGGTGAGGTTGAGGCCGGCGCGGACCTCGACTCCCTGTTGTGTGTACTTCGTGAAGCCGGTCAGGTCCGCGACGACGTCGAAGGTGCCGGGCGGGAGGTTCAGGAGGCGGTACTGTCCGTCCGACTCCGTCACGCCGACGTGCGTGCCGGGGACGGTCGGGCTGGTCGCGGTCACGGTCACGCCCGGCAGCACTCCGCCGTCGGCATCGCGGACGACGCCGCGCACCGTGCCTTCACTGACGGTCTGCGCGTGCAGCGGTCCCGCGGCCAGGAGCATCGCCAGGGCCGCCAGCGGCAGCCGTCGTCTCAACACCAGTACGCCTTCGACGTGCTTCCCCATGGCCCCTCGCTCGGTTCGCCCGGCCGGTGGTGCAGCCGCCCACTCTATGGAAATAGGCGCAGGAGCGGGGCAAGGTCTATCAGGCGAAGACGTGACGAAGGTCACGTATGATGACGCGACCGGCGACATGCCTGAGCGCGCGAACCCGAGTGAGACGGCTCCGGACGACGTCAGTGCGCTGCTCCGTGCCTGGACCGATGGCGACCGGGACGCGCTCGCCCGCCTCACCCCGATCGTCTACGACGAGCTCCACCGCCTGGCGCACTACTACCTGAAGCGCGAGCGGCCGGGCCATGGCCTGCAGACGACCGCGCTGGTCAACGAGGCCTACATGCGGCTGGTCGACTACCGGCGCATGCACTGGCAGAACCGGGCGCATTTCATGGCGACGGCGGCGCAGGCCATTCGCCGCATCCTGGTCGACGACGCCCGGCGGCGCAAGGCGAAACGCCGCGCGCACACCGAGCACGTCTCGCTCGATGCTGCGGCGGAGCTCCGCCCCGATCGCTCCGCGGACTTCGCGTTCCTCGACGACGCCCTGAACGCACTGTCGGCGCGGGCGCCGCGGAAGGCGCAGGTGGTCGAGCTGCGCTTCTTCGGCGGCCTGAGCGTGGAAGAGACCGCTGAAGTGCTGCGCGTGTCGCCGATCACCGTGACGCGCGAGTGGAAGAGCGCCAAGGCCTGGTTGTATCGGGAGCTCGCTGGCCCGGACGGCGATGGACACTGAGCGCTGGCACCGGGTCGATCGGCTGCTGCAGTCGGCGCTCGACGTGCCGGTGGCGGAGCGCGACGCGTTTCTTCGCGACGCCTGCGGCGGCAACCGGCCGCTGGAAGACGAGGTTCGCTCGCTTCTCGCCGCGCACGACCGCGCCGAAGGGTTCCTCGGCGCGCCGGCGATCGATCTCGCCGCTCGCGATCTCGCCGGCGAGCGCAGCACCGACGGCGGTCGGGCCGGCGACGATCCGCTGATTGGCCAGACGCTCTCGCACTACCGCATCGTCGCCAAGCTCGGCGGCGGCGGGATGGGCGTGGTCTACAAAGCGGAAGACACGCGGCTACACCGTCCGGTGGCGCTCAAGTTCGTGTCCGACGAGCTGGCGCACGATCCCGAGGCGCTGAGCCGCTTTCAGCGCGAGGCGCGGACCGCTTCGGCGCTCAACCATCCGCACATCTGCACCATCCACGACATCGGCGAGCAGGACGGCCGGGCGTTCATCGCCATGGAGTTCCTGGAAGGCGCGACGCTGCAGGACCGGCTCGCCGCCGGCCCGTTGCCGCTCGAGACGGTGCTGCGGCTCGGGGTCCAGATCGCCGACGCCCTCGACGCCGCCCATGCCGCCGCTGTCATCCATCGCGACATCAAACCGGCGAACATCTTCATCACCTCCCGCGGCCATGCCAAGGTGCTCGACTTCGGCCTCGCGAAGGTCGGCGCGCCAGCGTCGCGCCACGCCGACTTCACGACCGCGGCGGGGACACTTCAAGGCGTCGTGATGGGCACCGTGGCCTACATGGCGCCGGAGCAGGCGCGCGGCGAGCCCGTCGATCATCGCGCCGACCTCTACAGCCTCGGCCTGGTGCTCTACGAAATGGCCAAGGGCACGCGGGCCGCGCCGGCGGTCCAGCTGCGGGTCGAGCAGTCGCCCGGGCTGGAGCGCGTCATCGCGAAGTGTCTGGAGACGGATCGCGACCTGCGGTATCAGCACGCGGCCGATCTGCGCACCGACCTCGAGCGCCTCATCCGGGGATCGGACGTGGCGCTGCCGAGCCACGGCCAGCCGTCGACGACGGCTCGAGGACGGTGGATGCTGGTGGCCGCCGCCGCGGCCGCGCTCGCCGTGGCCGCGCTGGGCTACGTCCTCTACCCGCGACCCTCGGCGGCGCTGACCGACAAGGACACGATCGTGCTCGCCGAGTTCGCCAACACGACCGGCGATCCGGTGTTCGACGGCACGCTGCGCCAGGGGCTGGCGGTGCAGCTCCAGCAATCGCCGTTCCTGAGCCTCGTGTCGGATGATCGCATCGGCAGAACGCTCCGGCTGATGCAACAACCGCCGAACGTCACGCTCACGCCGGAGCTCGCACAGGCCGTATGCCTTCGCACCCAGAGCGCCGCCGTGCTCGACGGATCGATTGCCGCGCTCGGCAATCAGTACGTGCTGGCCGTTCGCGCCAGGAATTGCTCCACCGACGACATTCTCGCCGACGAGCAGTCACAGGTGGCGCGAAAGGAGGATGTCCTCGGCGCGCTCAGTCAGATGGCCAGCCGCGTCCGCGAACGCCTGGGTGAATCGCTGGCGACGATCGAGCAGCACTCGAGACCGTTCCTGGAAGCGACCACGGCGTCGCTGGACGCCTGGAAGGCGTTCACCGCCGCGTCGCAGGTCTACAGCTCATCCGGGCGGGCGCTGGCCAGACCCTTGTTCGAGCGCGCGATCGCCATCGATCCGAACTTCGCAATCGCCCATGCCAGGCTTGGCATCTACTACAGCAACGAGGGCGAGTCGGCGTTGTCGCGGCAGAGCACCATCAAGGCGTACGAGCTGCGCCATCGCGCCGGTGATTCCGAGCGGTTCTTCATCGAGACGGTGTACGACCGCCAGGTGACCGGCAACATGGACCGGGAGTTGCAGACGCTCGAGGCCTGGGCGCAGACCTATCCTCGCGACAACACTCCTCACGGATTGCTTGCGGGATTCGCCACGAGGAGCACCGGCAGATACGAGCAGTCGATCGCCGCAGCCGAGCGGTCGATCGCGCTCAGCGCTGGATCGGTGCAGTCGTTCAGCAGCAAGGCGTGGAGCGAACTGCACCTGAACAGGCTCGACGCCGTCGAGGCGACCATCCGTCGAGCCGAAGAACTCAAGTTCGGCGAGGACTTCTTCCTGATCCGCTACTTCACCGCCTTCCTGCGCGGGGATGCCGAGGGCGTGAAGCGGCATACCGCGCTGGCGAGAGCCGACCGCTCGACCGAGGACATGATCTCGCACGTAGAGGCCTTGGCGCAGGCGCGATCGGCGCGACTGGCGGATGCCAGACGGACCTCCGCGATCGGCATCGCGATTCCGACGCAGGCCGGGAGGCGCGAACGGGCCGCGCTGTTCGAAGCGGCCACGGCGGTGTGGGAAGCGCTCTACGGGAATCCGTCGGCGGCACGACAGAAGGCAGCCGCCGCCCTCGCGCTGGGCAGAGGGCACGAGGTGGACTATGCCGTCGCCTTCGCGCTCGCCATCGCCGGAGACGCGGCGCGCGCACGCGGGCTCGCCGACGGTCTGGCCCGTGAGTATCCCGAGGACACGTCGGTGCAGTTCATGTACCTGCCGACGTTGCGGGCGCTGGCCGCAGTGGAGAGCGGTGACGCCGCCGCGGCGATTCACGCGTTGCAGCCAGCCTCCCGCTTCGATCTCGCCGAAGGCGGCATCGGCTTCAACGCTCACTTCGGCAAGCTCTATCCAGTCTACGTTCGCGGCTTGGCCTATCTGGCGGCGCGGCAGCCGGCAAAGGCCGCCGCCGAGTTCCAGCGGATTGTCGACCATCGCGGCATCGTCCTCGTCGATCCCATCGACGCGTTCGCACGGCTGCAGCTGGCCCGGGCACTGGCGCTGGCGGGCGACACTGTCGAAGCGAGAAGCGTGTACGACGATCTGTTGGCGTTGTGGAAGGACGCTGACGCGGGGATTGCGGTCGTCGAGGACGCCCGGGCCGAACACGCGCGACTGCCGTGACCACCGATGGACACTGAGCGCTGGACGCACGTCGATCGCCTGTTGCAGTCGGCGCTGGAGCTGCCCGCGGCCGAGCGCGACGCCTTTCTGCGCGGCGCCTGCGGCGGCGACGGCGACCTCGAGCGTGAGGTCCGCTCGCTCCTCGCGGCGCACGACGGGGCCGGCAGCTTCCTGGACGGTGGGGCCGTCGACGTGGCCGCACGCGTGCTCGCCGAGGAACGCCGCGGCGGCAGTCCGGCCGTAGGCGATTCACTGATCGGCCAGACGGTTTCGCACTATCGCATCGTCGCCAAGCTCGGCGGCGGCGGCATGGGCGTGGTCTACAAGGCCGAGGACACGCGGCTGCACCGGCCGGTGGCGCTCAAGTTCGTGTCCGACGAGCTGGCGCGCGACGCCGAGGCCCTGAGCCGCTTCCAGCGGGAAGCGCGGACCGCATCGGCGCTGAACCACCCGCACATCTGCACGATCTACGACATCGGCGAGCAGGACGGCCGGGCGTTCATCGCCATGGAGTACCTGGAGGGCGCGACGCTGCAGGACCGGCTCGCCGCCGGCCCGTTGCCGCTCGAGACGGTGCTGCGCCTCGGGGTCCAGATCGCCGACGCCCTCGACGCCGCCCATGCCGCCGCGGTCATCCACCGCGACATCAAGCCGGCGAACATCTTCGTCACCGCCCGCGGGCACGCCAAGCTCCTCGACTTCGGCCTCGCCAAGATGCGCGCGCACCCCCAGATGGACCTCACCACGGTGGCCGGCACGCGGCACGGCGTGGTCATGGGCACGGTCGCCTACATGGCCCCGGAGCAGGCGCGCGGTGAGGCCGTGGATCACCGCGCCGACCTGTGGAGCGTCGGCCTGGTGCTGTACGAGATGGCCACCGGCGCGCGGCCGGCGCCCGGCGTCCAGCTGCGCCTCGCCGCCGCGCCCGAGCTGGAGCGCGTCGTCGCGAAGTGCCTGGAGGTCGATCCCGGCCTGCGCTATCAGCACGCGGCGGACCTGCGCGCCGATTTCGAGCGCCTGAAGCGCCATTCCGACTCCGACCTGACCAGACGCGAGCTCGAGCCGGCACGGGTGCGGGCCCGTTGGCCGCTCGTCGCCGCCGCTGCTGCCGGCCTGGCCGCGGCCATCCTGCTCGGCGCGTACTTCTCCACGTCAGCGCCCGCGGCGGCGACGCTGACCGACAAGGACACGATCGTCCTCGCCGAATTCGCCAACTCGACCGGCGATCCGGTGTTCGACGACACGCTCCGGCAGGGACTGGCGGTGCAACTCCAGCAATCGCCGTTCCTCAGCCTCATCTCCGATCAGCGCATCCGCAGCACCTTGCCGCTGATGAACCAGCCGGCGGATGCACGATTGACACCCCAGATCGCCCAGGACGTGTGTGTCCGGACCGCGAGCGCCGCCTTCCTGGAAGGATCGATTGCGATGCTCGGCAATCAGTACGTGCTCGGTCTGCGGGCCACACTCTGTGCAACCGGCGACATCCTCGCCGACGAGCAAGCGCAGGCGGCACGCAAGGAAGACGTCCTGAGCACACTCAGTCAGATCGCGACGCGTTTCCGGACGCGCGTTGGCGAATCGCTCGCCACGATCGAGAAGCACTCGATGCCGCTCGCGGAAGCGACGACGTCCTCGCTGGAGGCGCTGAAGGCATACAGCGCCGCGGTGAAGGAGTTCGCGCAGCGGCCGCGACGGCAGCTGCTCGAGCGCGCGGTCGCACTCGATCCCGACTTCGCGGCGGCCCACGCGCAACTGGGGTTCATCCTCGGCGGCGGTGGAGAGGCGGCGCTGGGACGGCAGAGCCTGATCAAGGCGTATCAGCTCCGCCATCGCGCCAGCGACCGCGAGCGCTTCTCGATCGAAACCTTTTACGACCGCGACGTGACCGGCAATCTCGAGCGGGAACAACAGACACTGGAAGCGTGGGCGCGGAGCTACCCGCGTGATCCGTCGCCCCCCACGCTGCTGGCGGGTCTGGCGCTGACCAGCACCGGCCAACACGAGCTGGCGATCGCCGCAACCGAGAAAGCCCTGGCGCTGAATGCCGACCAGACGCCGGCGTATGTCAACCGGGCCTTCAATGAGCTGTACCTGAATCGTCCAGATGACGCTTTGCTGACCGTGACGCGGGCGAGAGAGCGGAACCTGGAGCGCGACGGACTGCTGCTGGTGCCGTATCTCGTGGCGTTCCTGAAGGGGGATCGCGACGCACTCGAACGGACGGCGGCGGCGGCCAGAAAGGTGCCTGAGCTGGTGGACTTCGTCCCGCATCTGGAGGCGCTCGCGATGGCTCGCTCGGGCCGCCTGCAGGAGGCGCGACGGATGGCCGGGATGCTCGTCGACATCGCTCAGCAGTCGGGTCGGCGCGAACGGGCCGGCCTGTTCGAGGCGGGTAGGGCCGTGTGGGAAGCGCTCTACGGCAACGCTGCCGTCGCCCGGCAGAGCGCCGGCAAGGCGGTGGCGATGGGGAGGGGTCGCAACGAGGACTATGCGGCGGCCTTCGCGCTGGCGCTCTCGGGGGACCTGCCGCGATCGCGCGCCCTGGCCCAGGATCTGGCCCGCGAGTATCCCGAAGACACGTTCGTCCAGTTCATGTACCTGCCGACGCTGCGGGCCCTGTTCGCATTGAACGCCGACGATCCGACCGCGGCCATCCAGGCACTGCAGGTGTCCTCTCGCTACGACCTCCATACCAATGGGGTCAGCTACATCGGGCGCTTCGGCGCCTTGTACCCCATCTACGTGCGCGGACTGGCCTACCTCGCCGCCCGCCAGCCCGGAGAAGCCGCCGGCGAGTTCCAGCGGATCCTCGATCACCCGGGCATCGTCCTGATGGACCCCATGGGCGCGCTGGCGCGCCTGCAGCTGGCGCGGGCGCTCGCGCTCGCCGGCGACGCGGCGAAGGCGAAGAGCACCTACGGCGATCTGCTCACGCTCTGGAAGGACGCCGACCCGGACATGCCGCTGCTCGAGGCGGCACGGGCGGAGTCGGGACGGCTGCCGTAGGCGCGCTGAGCACACAGGTGTTCGCCCGGCGTCGGCCGGTTAAAGGGCCGTGCTTGCGATCCACTCCGACTGAAGTCTGCTAGAGCAAGCGCTCGACGCGTTCAGGCCGATTGAAGAGCAACGGCTGGCGCCATCCGGGCGGCGCGCCACGCCGGCACGATCGTGCTGACAATGGCGGCGATCAACAGCAGCACGGCCACGGTCGAGGAGCAGGCCGACGATCGTCGTTCCTGCGCGCCATCGGACCGCCTATGTGACCGGACCGGTCGTCGCAGCGGCTTCCACTGCAGCGACGCGAATGGCGGTGGCGATGGCGACATCAGGATTCAGCGAGATCGAATCGATCCCCTCGCCCACCAGCCACTCGGCGAATTCCGGGTAGTCCGATGGCGCCTGCCCGCAGATCCCAATCGGCTTGCCGAGGCGCCTGGCCGCCGCAATCGCGCGAGCGATCAGCCAGCGGACTGCGGCGTCCCGCTCGTCGAACAGATGCGCCACGGTCCCGGAGTCGCGATCGAGCCCAAGCGTCAGTTGGGTCAGGTCGTTCGAGCCAATGGAGAAGCCGTCGAAGATCCGCAGGAACTCTTCGGCCATCACGGCGTTCGAGGGGACCTCACACATGGCGTACACCTCGAGCCCGTCCTGTCCCTGCTCCAGCCCATGGGCCGCCATGGCCGCCAGAACGCGGCGGCCTTCCTCGACCGTGCGGCAGAACGGGATCATCACCTTGATGTTGGTGAGTCCGAGATCGCGTCGCGCTCGCAGCAGAGCGGCGCACTCGAGGGCGAAGCCGTCCGCGTATCGCGGATCGTCGTACCTCGACGCGCCTCGGAAACCGATCATCGGATTCTCTTCATCCGGCTCGAACTCGCGGCCGCCCAGGAGCTGCGCGTACTCATTGGTCTTGAAGTCGCTGGTGCGGACGATGACCGGCCGGGGATAGAACGCGGCGGCGATATGCGCAACGCCTTCACTGAATCGGCGCACGAAGAAGTCTCTCGCATCCTCCGGGCCGATCTTCGCCGCGATCTGCTTCACCGCGTTGGCGTCCTTCAGATGGGGGTAACGGGCGAGCGCCATCGGATGGATCCCGATGTGATTGGTCACGATGAACTCGGTCCGGGCCAGCCCGACGCCCGCATTGGGAATCACCGAGAGCGCAAACGCGTGGCTCGGGTCGCCGACGATCAGCATGATCTTCGTCCGCGTTGCCGGTACCGTCGAGGCGTCGATGTGTTCGACGGCGAAGGGGATCGCGCCCGCGTACACGCGACCCTCTGCGCCTTCGGCGCAGCAGACCGTGACTTGGTCGCCATCGCGCAGCCTGGTGGTTGCGAGCCCGGTTCCGACAATGCACGGAAGCCCGAACTCGCGGGACACGATGGCCGCGTGCGCGGTCCGGCCGCCTTTGTCGGTGACGATCGCGGCCACGCGGCGCATGACCGGCTCCCAGTCCGGATCCGTGATCTCTGCGACCAGGATCTCGCCCGCCTGCACCGTGTCCAGCGCACTCGCACTCCGAACGATCCGGACGCGTCCGGCGGCGATCTTCTCCCCGACGGCCTGCCCTGTGACGAGCGGCGCGCCGGGCGGCGCACTCAGCCGATAGATTTCGGAGGCGGCGGTCCTCGGCTTTGCGGAGTGCACGGTTTCCGGCCTCGCCTGAACGATGAAGAGTTCGCCGGTGACACCATCCTTGGCCCACTCGATGTCCATGGGCCGTGCGTGGCCGGCGCGTGCCGAGTAGTGGTCCTCGATCGCGCATGCCCACCGGGCGAGCGTCAGCACGTCGTCGTCGGCGAGGCAGAAGCGGCCGCGCTCCGTCGGCGGCGTCGGCTCGCTTCGCGTGCTCTTGCTGCCGCCCGCGTACACCAGTCGCACTTCCTTCGTGCCCAGACGCCGGCCGACGATCGCAGGATGCCCTGTCGCCAACGTCGGCTTGAACACGGTCCACTCATCCGGCGTCACCACGCCCTGGACGACGAATTCCCCGAGCCCGTAGGCCCCGGTCACGGTCACCACATCGCGAAATCCCGATTCGGTATCGAGGGTGAAGATGACGCCGGAACTCGCCTGATCGGAGCGCACCATCGGCTGCACGCCCACCGATAGCGCCACCTTCAGCTGGTCGTAGCCGAGGCGCGCACGGTAGCTGATGGCGCGGTCGGTGAAGAGGGAGGAGTAACACGACTGGACGGCGCGGAGTAGCCCGTCGCGGCCGCGGACGTTGAGGAACGTCTCGGCCGCTCCGGCGAACGACGCTTCCGGCAGGTCCTCGGCCGTCGCTGACGAGCGCACCGCCATCTCGGGCTCGCGCCCCAGGCGGGTCGCGAGGCGATCGTAGGCGGCCAGCACCGCGACCTTCAGTTCGTCAGGCACTGGCGTCTCGAGCACGGCGGCCCGCGCCGCCTCTCCCGCGCGTGAGAGCTGCGTGAGATCTTCAGGGTCAAGTGCGCTGAAGATCGTGTGGAGCCTCGCCTCGAGGTCGCCGCATTTCAGCAGGCGCCAGTACGCATCTGCCGTTGTGGCGAACCCGTCGAGGACACCGACACCTTTGGGCTTCAGCGCAGCGACGAGCTCACCCAGCGAAGCATTCTTGCCGCCGACGCGGGCGAGGTCTCCGAGCGTGATATCGGCGAAATCGAGCACATAAGGGTGTGACGCTGCCTGAGTCATCATGACGGGACCTCAAGTCTTGAGCGCGAACGATGAACCGGATGGCAATCGCGTCACGGACGAGGAAGACACATACCGCCACCGTACAGCTACTCGTGACGCAACGCCTCGATCGGATCGAGGCGCGGCTCCTCGCGCGCGGGACAATAGCCGCACATCATGCCGACGGCGGAAGAGAAGAGGACTGCGACCCCCACCATCGTCGAATCGACGACGCACGGCACCGCCCGCCTGGCGGCGAGCACGTAGGACGTAATCATGGCGAGCGCGATGCCGAGGAGGCCGCCGCACGGCGACAATGCTACCGCCTCCACGAGGCACTGCAGCAGCACTTCGGTCTCCATCGCGCCGACCGCCAGGCGGATGCCGATCTCGCCCGTCCGCTCGGTCACCGACACGAGCGTGATGTTTCATGATGCCGATGCCGCCGACGAGGAGGCTGACCGCGGCCACCGCGCTCAAGAGGGCCAGGTTCTGAAGCCGGATCTTGCTGCCCACCGGATCCCTCTTCGACGAGAGCGGCGCCACCGCCGCGACGCCCCGCTGACGACGCTCCGAGCGTGAGGATGCCGTGCAATGGTTAGACGGTCCGACAACCAGAAGGCGTCGGCACACCACCCCCGGTCAACGATGTCCCGCGGCCATGGCTGGAGACCACCGTCCGACACCACGTCGTCGCGGCAGATACCATAATGGCGCGTATGGGCGCGGATGAAGACGCCTCCCCCACCGCTGGGGAGTCGACCGCGGTTTCGGTGTTCGGTCGCCGGCCCGGTCTTTGGATTGCTGTCGCCGTACTGCTCGCAGCGGCCCTGCTGGGCGTCTTTCAGGCCCGCGGTCCGCTTGTGCAGGTCGCCGTCGTCACCCGCTCCGACATTCAGCAGCACCTGATCGCCAGTGGCCGTGTGCGCGTGGTCACGCGCGTGCAGCTGACGGCGCAGGTGGCGGGCCGCGTGACGCAGGTGGCGGTGCGGGAAGGACACCGTGTGCGGCCGGGCGAACTCCTCGCCCAGATCGACGACCAGGAAGCACGATCGGCGGTGGCGGAAGCACGCGCCGCCGCCGCGCAGGCCCGAAGTCGTGTCGAACAGTTGCGCGAGGTCAGCGCGGTCGTGGCCGGGGAACGGCTGCGGGAGGCAGAAGCAAACTACAGTCGCGCGGAATCGGAGCTTGCGCGCAGCGAAGCCCTCGCCAAGGCTGGCGTGGTCGCCGCACGCGACCTCGAGGACGCACGGCAGACGGTGGCAGTGGCCGCGGCGGCAAGGAGCGCGGCTCGTGCGCAGCAACAGGGAGCGGCAGCGCAGGGAGCCGACACGCGTGTCGCCGAGAGCGCGTTGCGCGAAAGCGAGGCGCGCCTGGCCGCCGCGCAGGTTCGCCTCGCCCAGACGCGCGTCGTGGCCGCCCAGGCAGGTGTCGTCCTCGGTCGGCTGGTCGAGCGAGGCGACATCGTGCGCGTCGGCGACACCCTGTTCGACCTCGCCGGCGAGGGTGAGACGGAGATCGTGATCGAACCGGACGAACGGAACCTGGCGTGGCTCCGCGTGGGCCAGACAGGAAAGGCATCGGCCGACGCGTATCCGGACCAGGTATTCGACGCGGAGATCACGTACATCGCGCCGGCCGTCGATCGGCAGCGCGGCAGTATCGAAGTGCGTCTGCGAGTGCCTGATCCGCCCGCCACGCTGCGGCCTGACATGACGGTGTCGGTCGATCTCACCGTCGCGTCAAGAAGGAACGCGCTCACCGTGCCGACCGACGCGATCCGCGACGCGGCGACGGCGGCGCCGTGGGTGTTCCTGGTAGACACCGGCAGAGTCGTACGCCGCGACGTGACGCTGGGTATCGCCGGCGAAGGGCAGTCGGAGATCGCCTCGGGTGTGTCAGCCGGTGACGTCGTCGCGTTGTCCGCAGCACGCGGGCTCGAGCCAGGGCAGCGAGTACGCGTGCAAGAGGCGCGGTGATGCCGTTTCAGTGGTTCGTCGCCATCCGTTACCTCCGCGACGCCCGCGGGCAATCCGCACTCATGCTGGCGGCCGTCGCGATTGGTGTCAGCGTCATCGTGTTCCTGTCGGCCCTCATCAACGGGCTACAGTCATCGCTGATCGACTCAACGCTCGGGTCGCAATCGCACATCACGTTGCGGGTTCAGCGTGAGGAGCCGCGGCCGCTGGTTGAGCCACGAGACGGCCTGGCGATCGCCCGGCTCCGCCAGCCCGCCACGCAGCGGCTGCGCTCGATGGATCAATGGCCTTCCGTGATGCGCGGCGCCTCGCGCACAGCCGGAGTGACCGCGGCGTCGCCGACGGTCAGCGGCTCTGGAACCGCCACGCGTGCCGACGCGCGCGTGCCGATCGTCATTCGGGGCGTGAACCCGGAGTCGTTTCTCGACATCATCGACCTGCGGCGCGACATCGTCCAGGGCACCTTCGATGTGACGAGCGGCCGCGTCGTCATCGGATCATCACTCGCCGCCGACCTCGGCGTCAGCGTGGGCGATCGCGTTCGCGTCACCTCCACCGAAGGAGTGGACGACGTGGTCACGATCGCCGGGATCTTCACGGTCGGGGCCGACGCGGTCGATCAGTCCTGGATGGTGACCTCCCTGAGGCATGCGCAATCGCTGTTCGCCCTCCCGGGCGGTGCCACGACCATCGAACTGAAGGTGCGCGACGTCTTCGAGGCGGACCGGATTGCCGACGCGATCCGCGGTCGCACCGGACTGACGGTCGAGAGTTGGATGATGCTGAACACGGAACTGCTCTCGGGCCTGTCGGCGCAAAGCAGCTCGAAGACGATGATCCAGTTCTTCGTCGTGCTCTCGGTCGCACTCGGGATCGCGAGCATCCTGATCGTGTCGGTGGTGCAGAAGTCCCGCGAGATCGGGATTCTCCGGGCGGTGGGGACGCCCGCCCGGCGCGTACTGGCGATCTTCCTCATTCAGGGCGGCGTGCTCGGCGTCGCGGGGTCGTTCATCGGGTCCGTCCTCGGCGTGCTGTTCGCGAAGCTGTTCGAGATCATGACGGCGGACGCCACCGGGACGCCGCGTTTCCCGGTGCAGGTGGACGTGCCCCTGCTGCTCGGGACGATGCTGCTGGCGACGGGCGTCGGGCTGATGGCAGCCGTCATCCCGGCGCGGCGGGCGGCCCGGCTCGATCCTGCGGCGGCGATCCATGGCGGCTGAGCCCCTGCTCTCCGTCCAGGGTGTCGTGCGCGACTACGGCGAGCGGGTGCGCACGCGTGCGCTCCGTGGCGTCGACCTCGATCTGCATCGCGGCGAGTTCGCGGCGCTGATCGGGCCGTCCGGTTCCGGGAAGAGCACGCTACTCAACATCATCGGCCTCCTCGACCGTCCGACGGCCGGTCGTGTGGTCGTGGCCGGCACGGACACGTCGGGCCTCGACGAACGTGCGCTCACGACGCTACGCGCGCGATGGCTTGGCTTCGTGTTCCAGTTCCACCACCTGCTGCCAGCATTTAGCGCCGTCGAGAACGTGATGCTTCCCGAATGGGCAGACGCCGGGTCACCGACGCACGACATGCGGCGGCGGGCCGAGGAGATGATTACGGCGGTCGGCCTGGCCGACCGGGCACGGTACAAGACGCGCGATCTGTCCGGCGGTCAGCAGCAACGAGTGGCCATCGCCCGGGCCATGGTCAGGCGTCCGCCGCTGGTGCTCGCCGATGAGCCCACGGGAAACCTGGATACCGCATCCGCAGACGACATCTTCGAGCTGATGCGTCGCTTCAACGGCGAATACCGCACCACGTTCCTGGTGGTGACGCACGATCCACGCATTGCCGCACGCTGTCGGCGGGTAATCGAAATCGTCGATGGACGCATCACGAAGGATGAATCGAAGGCGCCCGGAGGTGTCGCCGCTCCATAGTCGACGGTGCTCAGATTCCAGGCGCAGCGCATCGATCAATCGGCCTGAGCAGAGGGCGCCCACCCGCGTATCCAGAGACTGCTCGATGGGGACGAGCAGCGACGAGCGCGACAGGCCGAGTCGTGGTATCCGACGTTTTGACGACCCCGTGTTCGAGACCAGTTTCGCGAAGCGTCGGCTACGAGTCCTCAACAGCCTCCTCCGCACGCTTGATCGGCGAAATGTCGGCGTATCGATCGATGGCCGAGAGGCGCGGACGCTCGTGGCCCATGTGGGCGACTTCAGCGTCGGATTCACGATCGATGGAGTCTCCGTGAAGCCGGCCTCAACCCAACCGAAGGGCGTGAGCGGTCCGATGCGTTGTCGACTGCTGGCGCTGTGCGGTGGCGACCAGCCGATCGAAACGTGGACTGACGCCGACGGGCAACCGCTAGGCAGTCGGCTCGGCGACATTGCCGTTGCCGTTGTCGTTCACGGCGAGCGTGTGTGCCGTTCCAGTGCTCAGCACCATCGTGACTGGGTGATCCAGAGAAGGCCGAGATCGCCGAAGAGGAGCGGCGCAAGGAGGCGGAGCGGCGCCGGCTTGAGCGCGAACGACTCGAGCGGCTGGAGAAGCGCGCGTCGGTAGACTCCTCGCCCAGGCCAGGTCCCTCAGGGAGGCGGAGGAGATTCGCGCCTGCGTCTCAGCCGTGTTCGAGAGCGATACGCCGCGCTCGACGGTCCCCTCAGTGAAGCCGCATTTTCAACGGTGAGCGGACTGGGCGCGCAGCCAGGCGGATCGAATCGACCCTGTCCTGTCGGGAAGCTTCAGAAGGGTTCAAGACGACGATTGAGGGGCGCCAACGGCGGCTTATACTGGGAGGCGCGCCGGCGGATAGTGCGAGGGCCTGCTGAGGCTTGGGCGATCGCCGAAAGTGATCGCGGCACATCAAGGGGTCTTACACAATTCGCCACACAATTCGCGTTTGCCGGCTCAGCCACTAGCCTGTACACTGCTGATTCTAAAGACACGGAGAGATGTCCGAGTGGTTGAAGGAGCACGCTTGGAAAGCGTGTGTACGGGAAACCGTACCGTGGGTTCGAATCCCACTCTCTCCGCCACTCTCACCCCGTTCGATTGACTGGAGCGAGTGGGCTTCAGGGATCGCGCGACGCCCGCCGGATGTGCCGTCAGTTCGCGGGCTCGACGCGCAGCAGGGCGCCGTCGTCCTCGTCGGTCAGCAGGTACAGCAGCCCGTCGGGGCCCTGGCGCACCTCGCGGATCCGCTGCCGCAGGTCCTGCAGCATCGACTCGCGGCGGATTTCTTCGTACCGCTCGTTGAAGACGATGCGCTCCAGGTGCCCGGTGCCGTCGATGCCGCCCATCCGCAGGGAGCCGACGAGCGCGTTGCCCCGCCACGCCGGAAAGCGGTCGCCGGTGTAGATCGCCATGCCCGACGCGGCGATGGCCGGCAGCCACACGACCAGCGGCGACTCGATGCCCTCGCGGGTCGGATGCTCGGAGACGCGCGGCCCCGGGTACTCGCGGCCGTGGCTCACGGTGGGCCAGCCGTAATTCCGGCCTGGTTGGATCACGTTGATCTCGTCGCCGCCGTTCGGGCCGTTCTCGTGGCTCCAGATCTGCCCGGTGGCCGGATGGGCGATGAGCGCCAGCGTGTTGCGATGGCCCATCGTGAAGATCTCGGGCCGATAGCCCGGCCGGCCGGTGAACGGGTTGTCCGGCGGCACCGAGCCGTCGTCGCGCAGGCGGAGGATCTTGCCGCGCAGGCTGCCGGGATCCTGCGAGACCCGGCCGATATTGCCGCCGGTGGACATGTAGACGTGGCCGTCGCGGCCGAACACCACCCGGCCGTTCAGGCCCGAGTTGCCTTCATAGGCCTCGGGCACCAGCAGGTCGCGCACCTCGACGAGCGCCTGGCCGTCGAGGCGGCCCCGGGCGAGCGTGGGCGCGCCCCAGCCCTTCTCCACCGGCTTCGTGTAGGTGAAGTAGACGAGGCGGTTCTCGGCGAAGCGCGGATGGAGCGCGATGTCCATGAGGCCGCCGTTGCCGTCGGTGCGGACGCGCGGCACGCCGGCCAGCGGCGTCGGATCGACCACGCCGTTGCGGACGACGCGGATGCGGCCCGGGCGCTCCGTGACCAGCAGACTGCCGTCGGGCAGGAACGCCAGGCTCCACGGATGCGACAGGCCCCGCGCCACGACGCTGACGCGAATCCGCGAGTGTTCGGCGGTGTCGTACAGGAACGGTCCGGGCCCGAGCGCCCGCGGCGGCAGCCGCGGCACCTGCTGCTGCCCGAGGGTCACGGCCACCACGCTCAGGGTCACCAGCAGGGTCGCCGCGCCGGTGCGGCCCCGGCCACGGATCGAATCTCGATGGGCCATGCGCGCCTCCCGGACGGTACGCCCCGCAGTATACGGACGAAGTGGCCCGATCGGGAGGTGGTCCGCCATCAGCGGCGACCCGGCGCCGTGTAATTCCGTGCGGACGACGGCGCCCTGCACAGCCAGCCGGACTCTGCCGTCGTGCCGGAGGAGGTGACCGCCGCGCTCAGGCTTTCTTCGCGTGCAGGGAGAACGCCGCGCCCTGCGGGTCCATGCAGTTGACGATGCGGTCGCCGCCGGGCACGTCCATCGGGCCGTTGAGGATCCGCCCGCCGCCGGCCTTCACGCGTTCCACGGCGCCGTCGAGGCCGGTGACGCGGAAGTAGAGGCCCCAACTGGGCGGAACCTGGGCCAGCTCGGGCGGCTTGTTCATCATCCCGCCGAGCGGGCCGAGGTGCCGGCCGAACATGTGGTACTTGCCCATCGGGCCCATGTCCATCGCCTCGGTCGGCTGCCAGCCGAAGAGCTGCTGATAGAAGGACAGCGCCGCCGGCGCATCGGAGGTCATCAGCTCGATCCACGACAGCTCGCCGACCTCGGCCGGGGCTTCCGGCGGCATCGCGTCGGCCGGCTCGTAGATCGAAAACGCCGCGCCCTGAGGGTCGCGCATTGCCTGCATGCGGCCGATGCCGGGCACCTCGATCACCTCGGAGAGCGCGCTGCCGCCCAGCCGGGCCACGTCGGCGGCGCCGGTCTCGAGCTTCTCGACGCCGATGTACAGGCCCCAGTGCGGCGGCACGCCGTGCTGCGCCAGCTCGGGCGGCAGCGTCATCGCCCCGGCCACGGGCACGCCACCGCTGCGCGTGAACATCGAGTAGGGCGTGCCGGCGCCGTCAAACGGCATGATCGCCCAGCCGACCACCGACGTGTAGAACGCCTCGGCGGCCTTCAGGTCCTTGGTCATCAGCTCGGTCCACATCAACCGGCCACGCAGCGGCGCTTCAGCCATCCTGGTTCCTCCTCTTCGCGGGCGCCTCGCGCCCTCGCTGCACTATATGGCCGCGCCGTGACGGTTCTGTACCGACGCTCGTCCCGCAGGGACGAACGTTGGGGTCAGCGGCAACCGTGGAGGCTACGACTCGCGCAGGGCCACCATCGGGTCGACCCGAGCCGTGCGCAGCGCCGGCAGCAGGCTGGCAATCACGCCGGCGGCGAGCAGCACCGCCGCCGCGGCGGCGAACGAGGGCAGGTCGAACGGCCCGACGCCGTAGAGCACGCCAGCCAGCGACCGGGCCAGGAGCACGGCCGCCACCAGTCCGACGAGTCCGCCGGTCGCGACCAGCGCGACGGACCGCCGCATCACCAGCGCCACGGTGTCGCCGCCCGAGGCGCCCAGCGCCAGCCGCAGGCCGATCTCCTTGGTGCGCTCGCTCACGGAGTACGACAGCACGCCGTAGATGCCCAGCGCCGCCAGCAGCAGCGCGGCCAGCGCGAACAGCGCCAGCAGCGTCGTGCTCAGCCGCGGCAGGAAGACCGCCCGGGCCAGGATCTGGTCCACCGTGCTCAGCTCGTAGATCGGCTGCTGCGGATCGACGTCCCAGATGATGCGCTGAATCGTGCCGGCCAGCGCGCCCGGGTCGCGGTCGGCGCGCGCCACCAGGGCCATGCCGGCCGACGGGCTCTGCCGCATCGGCAGGTAGACCTGCTTCTTCGGCTCGCTCTCCAGGCCCTGGTTGCGCACGTCGCCGACCACGCCCACCACCTCGCTCTTGCCGTGCGGGTTCTGGATGATCTGGCCGAGCGGGCTGCGGTCGGGGAAGTAGCGGCGCGCCATCGTCTGGTTGATGACGCTGGTGCGCGGCCCGGTCTCGACGTCGCGCTCGTCGAGGTAGCGGCCTTCGACGAGCGGGATCTTCATCGTCTGGAAGTAGCCGGGGGCGACGATGCGGACGTCGGCCAGCGGATCCTCGGTGGGCGGCGGCTGCTGCCCCGCCACCGTGAACGGCAGCGCACCGGCGGCGCCGACGTCGTGAAGCGGCATCGCCGACACCGCCGAGGCCTCGGTGACGCCGGGCGCACGGCGCAGCCGTTCGACGACGTCTTCGTAGAAACGGGCGACGGCCGGCCGCTGGTTGTACTTCGTCGTCGGCAGCAGCACGCGGGCGGCGACGAGGTTGGTGGCGTCGAACCCGGGGCTCACCTGGAGCAGCTTCTGGAAGCTGCGCGTCATCAGTCCGGCGCCGACCAGCAGGACCAGCGCCAGCGCCACCTCGGCGACCACCAGGACGCTCAGCACCCGATGCGCATACGGACTGCCGGTCGCCCCCGACGACTCGTGCATGCGTTGCCGCAGATCGCGGGCGGCGCGCACCGCCGGCAGCATGCCGAAGGCGAGCGCCACCGCGAGCGACACGACGGTGGCGAAGGCGAGGACGCCGCCGTCGAGCTCCAGCCGATCGAGCCGCGGCAGCTGGGCCTCCGGCAGCGCCGACAGCAGCCGCAGGCCGCCCACCGCGACGGCGAGGCCCAGCAGGCCGCCGCCGCCGGCGAGCAGGAGCGCCTCGGCGAGGATCGGCCGCGCCACTTCCCAGCGGCCGGCGCCGAGCGCGCCGCGCACGGCGATCTCGCGCCGCCGGCTCGACAGCCGGGCCAGCAGCAGGTTGGCCATGTTGGCGCAGACGATGAGCAGCAGGAACGCCACCGCGCCCATCAGCACCAGCAGCGCCGGCCGCGACGCCGCCACCAGCTGCTCGTGCGCCGCAACGACGCGCGCGCTCCATCCCTGGTTGCTGTCGGGATGCGCCGCGGCGATGCGCGCGGCGAGCACGCCCAGTTCCTCCTGCGCCTGCCCCATCGTCGCGTCCGGCGTGATCCGCCCGACGACGGTCAGCGACCGCGCCCGCCGCGAGGCGCCGTGGATGTCCTTGGGATCGAAGGCGAGCGGCGTCCACACCTCGACGCTGGTCGCGGTCGGGAACTCGAAGCCGGGGGGCATCACGCCGACGACGGTGAACGGCACCGCGTCGAGCTGGAGCGGCGTGCCGACCACGGCGGGATTGGCGCCCAGCACGCGGGTCCAGAAGCCATGGCTCAGCACCACGACGCGGTCGGCGCCGACCACCGCTTCGTCGCGGGTGAAGGTGCGCCCGAGCGCGGCGTTCGCTTTCAGGACCGTGAACAGGGTCGGCGTCGCCCGCACGCCGGGCACGTTCATCGGGTCGCCGCTGCCGGCGTACGAGAAGTCCACCTGGCGGTACGCGGCCATCGACTCGAAGCTGCGCGCCTCGCGCCCCCAGTCGTCGAAGCTCGGCACCGACACCCGTTCCTGGTTGCCCTCGGGGTTCACCTCCCACAGCACGGCGATGCGCTCGGGCGCATCGTAGGGCAGCGGGTTGAGCACCACCGCCTTGATCACGCTGAAGATGGCGGTGGTGGCGCCGATGCCGAGCGCCAGCGTCAGCAGCGCCACCGCCAGGAACGTCGGCTGGCGGCGCAGCCCGCGGGCGGCGTACTTGAAGGCGGAGAGCCAATCGGCCATGCCGCGAATTCTACGCCGGAGGCCGGTCGGCCCGGGCGGCCATTCGACGCGCGCCGGGCAGGGCGCCTGGCCCCGCCCGGGCGCGTGTCGCCGCGGCCTACGAGGCGTCGCAGGTCGTCGAGACCATCTTCACCGCCGAGGCGCGCAGCACGTTGCCGGTGCTCCCCTTCTCGACCGCGCCGGTGAGCTGGACCTTGTGATTGAGGTGGGCCGCCAGCTGGACGCCGGCCGCCGGAATCACCACGTAGCGGTCCGCGCCGGCGGCGAGCGCGAACTCGCCGTCCCTGGCGCCGGCGCCGAGACACCCTTCCACCGTGGTGGACTGAGCGGCGGCCGCGCCGCCGGGAGCCTGCGGGAAGCGGTCGAGGACTCCGAAGGATGCAGCGGCCAGGGCCCCGATGAGTACGACATGCGTCATGACCAACTCCTTGCTGGTGCGGGGGAGTGGTTGCCGAGCGGGGGTGCTCCGGGGGAGTGCGAGAATCGCGCCAGGCGGAACACGCCGTCCAGGCGTGCTCCGGAGCCGCACTCACGCGCGGTGGGACGTGCGAGTGTAGCCGTCCCGGTCATCGACCATGAAAGTTCTTCCCCATGCCGGGCCTCCAAGGCCGGTGCCGGGCGCGAGGTAAGCTCGCGCCCACCCCGGGAGCTTCACATGTCCACCCCAACCGTCCGCCGGCAGGGCGAATGGACGCCCCTCTCCAAGACCGAGTTTCGTGCCCGATTCTTCGCCAGGTTCTACGATCCGGCGTTCGACGCGGTCGCGGCGGAACTGGAGCGCGTGTTCGAGAAGGCGTGGGAGGGCTACGACGTCTATCGCAAGTCGCCGCGCACCGAACCCGCCGGCCCCGGGTACGCCGACCCCGAGATGGCGTTGCCGCTCGAATGGGTGAAGACCAAGGCGGCGATCGCCGCCGCCCAGGCGCGACACCAGGACCCGGCGTCGCCGACCCGCATCCTGGTCGTCAACGGCTCGACGCGGAGCCAGTTCACGTGTCCCGGCGAGATCTCGAAGACCCTGCGGCTCGTGCAGCGGGCGCGGCAGGTGTTCGAGGCGATGCCCAGCGTCGAGGTCGACGAACTCGACGTCTCGGCGCTGGCCGACGAGCCCCTGAAGGTGATCTACCCGTGCAAGGGCTGCGTCTCGACCGCGCAGCCTCTCTGCCACTGGCCGTGCTCGTGCTATCCGAACCACGCGCTCGGCCAGGCCGGCGACTGGATGGCCGAACTCTACCCGCGCTGGGTGGCGGCGCACGGCGTGTTCATCGCCTGTCCGGTGCACTGGTACCAAGCACCGGCCAGCTTGAAGCTGATGATCGATCGCCTGGTCTGCGCCGACGGCGGCAACCCCGACTTCACCAGCACCGCCGGGAAGGATCCCGCCAGGGCGAAGGCGCTCGAGCTCGACGGCTGGGGCTATCCGAAGCACCTGGCCGGCCGGGCGTTCGCGGTGGTCGCGCACGGCGACGCCGCCGGCCCCGAGAACCTGCGGCGCATGCTGGTGGACTGGCTCACCGACCTCGGCATGACCCAGGCCGGGCCGCTGGCCGCGCTCGACACCTGGATCGGCTGGTATCGGCCGTACGCCACCAGCCACGACGATCTCGACGCCGACACCGCGCTCTTCACGCAGGTGGAACAGGCGGCGCGCAGCCTGGCGGCGATGACGGCGCAGATCCGCGACGGGCGGTACCGCTCCCCCGCCGCCGGACTGCACAGCCCGAAGGAGAAGTAGGGCCGAGCTTCAGCTCGGCCAAAGACGCTGCCAGTCCCGCCTGAGCCGTAAGCCAGCAGCGGGCTACGATGGGCCATGGCCGCCAGCACTCCTCCCCCCGACAAGACCCTGCGGCTCCGGCCGATGCGGCTCGACGACTTCGACGCCCTCATCGAACTGCAGCGCCGCTGCTTCCCCGGGATGGGCCCGTGGCAGCGCGGGCAGATCGAGAGCCAGCTCCGCATCTTCCCGGAGGGCCAGTTCGTGCTCGATCTCGACGGCCGGATCGTCGGCTCGTCGAGCAGCCTGGTCGTCGATGCGTCCGGTCACTCCGACTGGCACGACTGGAAGGTGATCACCGACAACGGCTACATCCGCAACCACGATCCGCACGGCGACATGCTCTACGGGATCGAGATCATGGTCGATCCGGAGTTCCGCGGCATGAAGCTGTCGCGGCGGCTCTACGACGCCCGGCGCCAGCTGGCCCGCGATCTCAACCTGCGCGGCATCATCATCGGCGGGCGGATCCCCGGCTACGGCGCCCACGCCGACACGCTGTCGGCCACCGAATACGTGCAGAAGGTGATCAGCAAGGAGCTGATCGACCCGGTGCTGACGCCGCAGCTGTCGAACGGCTTCGTGCTGAAGGGCATCATCCCCGACTACTTCCCCAGCGACCGCGAGTCGCGCGGCTACGCCACCTACCTGGAGTGGACCAATCTCGACTACGTGGCGCCGGACATGCGCCAGCAGCTGCGGCGCTCGAGCCCGGTGCGGCTGTCGGCGGTGCAGTACCAGATGCGGCGGATCGCCTCGTTCGACGAGTTCGCGCGCCAGTGCGAGTTCTTCGTCGACGTCGCCTCCGACTACACCTCGGACTTCCTGCTCTTCCCCGAGCTCTTCACCACCCAGCTGCTGTCGACGATCCGCGCCGAGCGGCCGGGCGCGTCGGCGCGCATGCTGGCCGAGCTCACGCCCCGCTACACCGAGCTGTTCCGCGGCCTCGCCCTCAAGTACCACCTCAACATCGTCGGCGGCAGCCAGTTCGAGCTCGACGGCGACAAGCTCTACAACACCGCCTTCCTCTTCCGCCGCGACGGCTCGATCGAGCGCCAGCGCAAGCTGCACATCACGCCGCACGAACGGAAGTGGTGGGGGGTGCAGCCCGGACGGTCCCTGCAGGTGTTCGAGACCGATCGCGGCCGGATCAGCGTGCTGGTCGGCTACGACGTGCAGTTCCCGGAGCTGGCCCGCATCGCCTTCGCCCGGGGGGCGCGGATGCTGTTCGTGCCCTTCAACAGCGACGAACGCAACGACTACCTGCGGATGCGTTACTGCGCGCAGGCCCGATGCGTCGAGAACCCGGTGTTCCTCGTGCTCTCGGGCTGCGTCGGCAACCTGCCGGAGGTCGAGCACGCCGACATCCACTACGCCCAGTCGTGCATCCTGGCGCCGGCCGACTTCTACTTCAGCCGCGACGGCATCGCCGGCGAGTGCGAGCCCAACGTCGAAACCGTCGTCTTCGCCGACGTCGACCTGGAGATGCTGCGCCGGCAGCGGCGCAAGGGCACGGTGATGAACTGGGAGGATCGGCGCCGCGATCTCTACGCGGTGCACTACGCTGCCGACGGCGCGCCGGCCGAGCCGGTCTGAGCGTCGGCCCTCAGATACGGTTGAGCAGCGCCCGCAGCCCCGGCGTCCGCGGCGTCACGTCGAGCTTGAACAGCCGCGCCGCGTTCTCGTAGAGCATCAGGGTCTTGTCGGCGGCGGGCAGCGGCAACTCGTCCATGAACTGCAGGTACGACTCCATCGACGAAATCGGCCAGTCGGTGCCGTAGAGCACCTTGGCCGGGTTGATGCCCCACGACACCATCTCCTTGAACTGCTGCCGCATGTACTGCTCGAAGCGGTCGGTGAAGTTGCCGAGCACCAGCCCGGAGATGTCGGTGTAGACGTTGTCGTTCTTGTAGATCACCTCCATGCAGTCGCGGAACCACGGATTGCCGAGGTGGCAGATCAGGAACTTGACGCGCGGGAAGTCGACGGCGACGTCGTCGACGTGCAGCGGATGCGAGTACTTGACCTTGCCGCGCGGCGCGTAGGTGTCGCCGGAGTGGATCATGACCGGCACGTCGTAGTGTTCGGCCAGTTCGTAGGCCGGAGCCAGCCGCGCATCGGCGGGATAGAACGGCTCGTAGCCGGGGTAGATCTTCAGGGCCTTGATCGCCCCGGCGTCGAGAAAGCCGCGCAGGTCGTCGACGTCGGCGGCGGAAAAGGTCGTCCACGACAGCCCGGCCACGACGTGGAGGTTGGGCAGATGCGCCGTCGCCTCGACCACCTCGCGCGTCGACGGCCGGCCGGGACACACCTTGTAGGAGGTGAGGACCAGCGCCGAGTCGACGCGGTTGCGCCGCATCGTCGTCGTGAGCCGGTCGAGGCACAGCGGCAACGCCGGCACCGACTCGTCCTCGTAGTGGTTGACGTGCGTGTGGCAGTCGATGATCATCCGCGCGCGTGACCGCTACCGTCGAGTGTAGCGCGCGATCACCTGCGCGGCCCAGTCGCGGCCGCCGAGGCCGAACGCCAGCGCCGCCGCCAGGCACACGGCGGCGAAGGCGATCTGGAAGCCCGACACCAGCACCTCGGTGCGAATGGCCAGCTGCTCGGCGGCCATGAAGACGACGAACGCGAGCAGCGCGTAGCGCGTCAACGCCGCCACCGGCGCCGCCGCGGCGGCCCCGACGTTGCTGAGGTAGCTGAGCACGAGCGCGCCGGCGATGCGGGCGAGCAGCGACCCGAACACCAGGATGCCGACGGCGACGACCAGGTTGGGCACGAAGTTGGCCAGCCGCTCGAGCAGGGCGCGGGCGGTCTGCAGGCCCAGGGCGTCGAGCAGGGCCAGGAACACGCCGAGGAGCACCAGCCAGTAGACCGCCCCGGCGATCAGCGTGACCGTGGTCATCTCGACGCCGCCGCGCACCAGGAAGTCCTCGAAGCCCGAACGCTCGGCGAGCTCGTCCACCTTCAGCCAGCGCAGCACGCGGACGCAGAGCTTGCGCAGGAAGCGGGCCAGCAGCCAGCCGGCGACGAGCAGCACCACCGCCAGCAGCAGGTCGGGCAGAACGCCGACCATCTCGTTCCAGGAATGCCTGAGCGAGGCCAGCAGGGTGCTCGATTCGAACATGGTGCGGGCGTCTCCTCTGCGTCGATGGTACCCCCGAATTCCCGTCCCGAGCCCCGAGACCCGAGTCCCGAGCCCCGCCCGGTGCATACTGTCGCCATGAACTGGCTGGTCAAGGAAGAGCCCTCGAACTACAACTACGCGCAGTTCAGGAAGGACAAGCGCACGACCTGGTCGGGCGTCCGCAATCCCGTGGCGCAGCGCAATCTGCGCGCCATGCAGAAGGGCGACCGGGTGTTCTACTACCATACCGGCGACGAGAAGCAGATCGTCGGCACCGCCCGGGTCGCGGCCGCGGCGACGCCCGATCCCGGCGACCCGACCGGCAAGCTCTGCGTCGTGGAGCTGGCGTGTGACGTGCCGCTGCCGGTGCCGGTCACCCTGAAGGCCATCAAGGCCGACCCCCGGTTCGCCGACTTCGCGCTGGTCCGCGTCGCCCGGCTCTCGGTGATGCCGGTCACCGACGAGCAGTGGCGGTGGATAGAGAACATGGCGGGGCTCGGGGCTCGGGGCTCGGGATCCGGGAAGGACCTCACACGAGAATGACGCCCGTCGTCGTTTGCGCAAGCTTGACGGCGTGACTGTCCGAAACCGAGCCCCGAGACCCGAGCCCCGAGTCCCTATGAGAAACAGGCAGTTTGGTCGAGTGGCCTGGCCGGTCAGCGAGATCGGCTACGGCATGTGGGGCATGGGCGGGTGGACCGGGTCGGACGACGCCGAGTCGCTGCGCTCGCTGCACCGTGCGGTCGAGCTCGGCTGCACGTTCTTCGACACCGCCTGGGCCTACGGGCAGGGGCGCAGCGAGCGGCTGCTCGGCGACGTGGTCCGCGCGCATCCTGATCGACGCCTGATCGTCGCCTCGAAGGTGCCGCCGAAGAACATGAAGTGGCCGGGCAAGGCCGAGTACGCCGCCGGCGACGTCTACCCCGCCGATCACGTCCGCCACTGCACCGAAGAGAGCCTGCGCCACCTGCAGTTGGAGCGGCTCGATCTGATGCAGCTGCACGTCTGGGACGACGCCTGGGCCGCCGACGACGGCTGGCAACGGGCCGCCGAGGCGCTGAAGCGCGACGGCCTGATCGCGGCCTTCGGCATCAGCGTCAACCGCTGGCAGCCCGAGAACGTCCTGAAAGCCCTCGACACCGGGCTCGTGGATTCGGTGCAGGTCGTCTACAACGTCTTCGACCAGGCACCGGAGGACGTGCTCTTCCCCGCCTGCCGCGCCCGCGGCGTGGCCGTGATCGCTCGCGTGCCGTTCGACGAGGGCACCCTCACCGGCACGCTGGCGCGCGACAGCACGTGGCCGGAGGGCGACTGGCGCAACAGCTACTTCTCGCCGGCCAACCTCGCCGCCAGCGTCGATCGGGCCGAGGCTCTGGCGCCGCTCGTCCCCGCCGGCGCAACAATGGCCGACATGGCGTTGCGCTTCATCCTGGCCTGTCCGGACGTCGCGACGGTGATCCCCGGCATGCGCAAGACCCGCCACGTCGAGGCCAACCTGGCGGCGAGCGACCGCGGCCCGCTGCCGCAGGCGCTGGTCCAGGCGCTCCGCGCTCATCGCTGGGATCGCACGGTACAGCACGCGCCGTAGCCGGTCGAGCCGTATAATCGGCGTCCCCCGCCGCGTGACGCGCCTGACCTTCGGCCCGTTCGTGCTCGACCTCGACCAGCGCCGGCTCTTCCAGGGCGACGCCGAGGTACGGCTCCAGCCCAAGGCGTTCGAGCTGCTGCGCCTGCTCGTCGAGGCCCGGCCCAAGGCGCTCAGCAAGGACGCCATCCTGGCGGCGGTGTGGCCGGGCACGTTCGTGAGCGAGAACAGCCTGGCCACGGTGATCCGCGACCTGCGCACCGCGCTCGGCGACGACGCCCAGGAGCCCCGCTACATCCGCACGGCCTACGGCTTCGGCTACGCGTTCGTCGGCGACGCGTCCGCCGGCCACGGCCCGGCGGCTCCGGCCGGTGCCGCGCCGGCGCCGTCGAGCTGGCGCCTCATCCACGACTACCGCGAGATCGTCCTCAAGGAAGGCGACAACGTGCTCGGCCGGAGCGGTCACGACGTGGTCGTCTTCGACGCGCCGACGGTGTCGCGGCACCACGCCGTGGTCCGCGTCACCGGCGATCGGGCCGTCGTCGAGGACCTCGGCAGCAAGAACGGCACCTGGGTGGACGGCGTGCGCGTGCAGACCCCGCAGGCGCTGCGCGACGGCGCTGAACTGCGTCTCGGCGCCGTGACGGCGGTGGCGCGGATCCGCCGGCCCGACCCGACGACCGAGACCGCGGTGTCGTGGGACGACCGCCACGGCAGCACCGGCGAGCGGGCCGGCAACTCGGCCTGACCCGGCCCGCGCCGCGCTCAGTCGCTCACTTCGCCGACGGCGGCTTCCTTCGCGGCGAGGCGCTGGACCAGCACCTTGTCGATGCGCCGGCCGTCCATGTCGATCACCTCGAACCGCATGCCGCCCCACTCGAACCGGTCGGCGGTGCGCGGAATGCGGCCCAGCCGCGCCATCACGAAGCCGCCGAGCGTGTGATAGGCGCCGGCTTCGTCCTCGGGCAGCTCGTCGAGGCCCAGGTCGCTCACCACGTCGTCGATGGTCGTGGCGCCGTCCACCAGCCAGCTGCCATCGGGCCTGACGACGATGGCCCGCTCCTCGGCGGCGTCGGTCGGCAGGCTGCCGACGAACGCCTCGAGCAGGTCGGTGACGGTGACCAGGCCCTCGACCGCGCCGAACTCGTCGAGCACGATGGCCATGTGACGGTGCGACGCCTTGAGCGCCTCGAGCAGCTTGAAGATGCCCATCGAATCGGGCACGAAGAGCGGCTCCTGGATCAGGCTCTTCAGCGCGATCGGCGCGTCCTTCATCGCCGTCGACAGCAGGTCGGCGGCGCGCACGGTGCCGAGCACGTTGTCGAGCGACCCGCTGCAGACCACGAACTGGCCGTGGCTGTGGCCGCTCAGGAACTCGCGCAGCTCGTCGCCGCTGGCGGCCGCGTCCACCCACTCGATGTCGAGGCGCGGGGTCATGATCGCGGCGAGGCGCTGGTCGCCGACGCGGAACACCCGCTGGACCAGGCTCTCCTCGGTCTCCTCGAGGGCCCCGCTCTCCGCGCCCTGGCTGATCACCGCCCGGATCTCGTCCTCGGTGAGGTGCGGATCGACCTGCCCCTTGATGCCGAACACGCGCAGGACCAGATTGGTCGAGCCGGTCATCAGGGACACGAGCGGCGATCCGATCCGGGCCAGCCCCATCATCGGGATCGCCACCCACGACGCGATGGTCTCGGGATGGTTCAGCCCGATGCGTTTCGGCACCAGCTCGCCGACGATGAGCGACAGGTAGGTGATGACGGCGACGACCAGGCCGAGAGCGAGACCCTCGGCGTAGGGGGCAATCCGCGGAAACTGCTCGAGCCAGCGCTGCAGGGACTCGGCGATGGTGGCGCCGCCATACGCCCCGGCCAGCACGCCGACCAGCGAAATGCCGATCTGCACGGTGGAAAGGAACTGCGTCGGCGCGTTGGCCAGCGCCAGCGCCGCCTTGGCCATCCGGTCGCCGTCGTCGGCGCGCTGCTGGAGGCGCACCTTGCGCGCGGCGACGATCGAGATCTCGGACATCGCGAAGATCCCGTTGGCCAGGAGCAGCACGAGCACGACCACGATTTCGGTTCCGACGCCGCCCATCGCCGGAATTGTACTCGCGGCCGCCAGAGACAGCCGAGCTGGCACGCCGCGCGAGCCGTATACTCGCCGCCATGCTCCGACGCGTGCCACTGATGCTCTGCGCCGCTCTGGCGGCGGCGCCGATGGCTGGCCAGGACCGCGGCGGCCTGGCGCCCCGGGACCTCTACGCCCTGAAGTCGGTAGGCGACGTCCAGGTGTCGCCCGACGGCACGCGGGTCGCGTATTCGGTCGTGCACAGCGACGGGCCGGGCCGACCCTCCGCCGTCGTGACGATCCTCGATCTGGCCAGCGGGCGCAGCTACACGCTGCCGCGCGGCTCCTCCGCGCCGCGCTGGGCGCCCGACGGCCGGCGGCTGGCCTTCTTCGGTCAGAACGCCGAAGGCGCCGGGCTGATGGTGTCGGAGGCCGACGGCAGCGGCGCGCGGCTTCTCGCGCCCGTCGCCGACACCAACCATCCGCTGCCCGCGGCCGGCGCGGCGGTGTCGTGGGCGCCCGACGGCCGCCGCCTCGCCTACGTGTCGGCCACGACGGGCCCCGAAAGCGCCGATGCCAACGGCGATCCGATGGTGATCACGCGCTATCTCTACAAGCCGACGGCCGGCGAAGGCTCGACGCGTTTCAACGACAACCGCCGCACGCACGTGTTCACGGTCGACGTCGGCACGCGCCAGGTGGCACAGCTCACCGAGGGCACCGCCTACGAGCATTCGATCGACTGGGCGCCGTCGGGCGACGACATCGTGTTCGTCTCGAACCGCGAGGCCGACCCGGACAAGACCTTCAATTACGACGTGTTCGCCGTGTCGGCGCGCACCCGGCAGGTGCGGCGGCTCAGCAGCACGAAGAGCGCGGAGTACTCGCCGGTCTGGTCGCCCGACGGCACGCGCCTGGCGTTCGCCGGCACGCGCCGCGATCTCACCTCGTCGGAAACCACCATGGAGGACACGCACGTCTGGGTGATGCGGGCCGACGGCAGCGGGCGCGTCGAACTCGGCGCCGCCGTCGACAACCGGCAGGGCCCGCCGCGCTGGTCCCCCGACGGACGCCACCTCTACTTCTCCCTGCAGGAGCGCGGCGAGGTGCGGCTGGCGCGCCTGCCGGCGGACGGCGGCGCGCTGGAACTGGTGGTGAAGGACCGCGGCACGGTCGGATCCTGGGGAGTGGGCGCCAAGGGCCTCGCCTACGCGTTCACGCGGTCCGATGGTCCCGCCGACCTCTACACGTTGACGGCGCCCGACGCCACGCCGGAGCGGCGGACGGCGCTCAACCAGGCGCTGCTCGGCGCCCGCGCGATCGCCCCGGTCGAGGCGTTCCGCTTCCCGAGCCGGGACGGCACCGGGATCGAGGCGTTCCTCACCAGGCCGATCGGCCAGACGGCGACGTCGCGCCACCCGCTGATCGTGATGATCCACGGCGGCCCGCACGGACAGCAGGGCCCGGGCTTCGCCGCCAAGGCGCAGGTCTACGCCGCGCAGGGCTGGGCGGCGCTGATGGTGAACTACCGCGGCTCCACCGGCTACGGGCAGGCGCTGGCTGACAAGATCTTCGGCGATCAGAACGGCGGCGAGGCCGACGACGTGCTCGCCGGCGTCGACGCGGCATTGGCCCGCCATCCGTGGATCGATCCCGACCGGCTCGGCATCGAGGGCACCAGCTACGGCGGCCAGCTCACCAACTGGATCATCACCCAGACCGATCGCTTCAAGGCGGCGATCCCCAACGCCGGCATCAGCAACCTGGTGAGCTTCAACTACATGGCCTATTACCACGACTACCTGGCCGTGGAGTTCGGCCGCTACCCGCACCAGGACGGGTTGATGGAGACGCTGTGGCAACGCTCGCCGATCCGGCTCGTCCACCGCGTGAAGACGCCGACCCTCATCACCCACGGGGAGAACGACAACGACGTGCCGATCGCCGAGGCCGAGCAGCTCTACGTGGCGCTGCACGACGTCGGGGTGCCGACGGTGTTGGTGCGCTACCCGCGCGAGGGCCACGGGCTGCGCGAGACCGCCCACGTGGTCGATCAGCTCGAGCGCAGCATGGCGTGGTACCGGAAGTACTTCGAGTAGAACCGGCTATCTGGTGATCGGGTGATCGGTCGATCTGGTGATCGGACGCTTGCATCTGGTGATCTGGTGATCGGGTGGCCCGAGTAGAGTAGACACGTGCTGCCAAAGCGCCAGACTGAAGGATCGGTCGTCTGCACGTCGTGCGGCCGGCTGGTGGGCGTCAACGACGCCACCTGTTACAACTGCGGCCGGCGCAATCCCGGCCTGTGGGGCTTCGCGCCGTGGTTCCGCCGCCTCGGCCACGACCTGGGCTTCGTCACGCTGGTGATGGGCGGCACGATCACCCTTTACGTGATCTCGCTGCTGCTCTCGGGCGCCAATCTGCAGACGATGCTGGCCCCCAGCACCCAGGTGCTGGTGCTGCTGGGGGCGAGCGGCGCCTTCCCGGTTTTCCGTCTCGATCGCTGGTGGACCGTGCTCACCGCCGGCTGGCTCCACGCCGGCGTCCTGCACATCCTGTTCAACGTGCTGTGGATCCGCCAGCTCGGCCCGGCGGTGGCCGATCTCTACGGCCCGGGCCGCATGGTCATTCTCTACACGCTGGCCGGGGTCATCGGCTTCACGTTCAGCTCGGTGGCGGGGCAGTACCTCGGCGGCCTGCCGATTATCGGCGGCGCAACGGTGACCGTCGGCGCGTCGGCGCCCATCTTCGGCCTGCTCGGCGCGCTCGTCTACTACGGCCAGCGCACCGGATCCCGCCATGTCGGCGAGGCGGGGCTCCAGTACGCCCTCATGATGGGCATCTTCGGCCTCATCTGGCCCGGCATCGACAACCAGGCGCATCTGGGCGGATTCGTCGGCGGCTACCTTGGCGGCCTGCTGCTCGACCCACTCAAGCCCGAGCGCGTCGATCACCTGGTGGCGGCGGCCGCCTGCCTCGTCGTGACCCTCGTCGCGGTCGTGTGGTCGGTCGTCAGCGCCCTCCCGTACCTGGTGAACTGACCGCCGTCGTCCGGATTCTTGAATTTCCACCGCCCAAAAACCCGAAGCCGAACGATCGTCATGGCGTGCCAGCCATCGGGGCCCCGGACTCCGGCATTCGTCCGCGTGTCGGTGTGCTGTCTCCGGACGTCTCGGCCCCCGGCGGTGCCCCGCAAAACACGCCGTAACTGCGGTGCCTCGACGTTCGTACCGCCAGCGGCGCGTTCGTCCCGAGCTTCTGCGGGCTGAACGCCGGCCCTGGGGTGAATCGCACCCGACCGGGAAAGTCGGGCATCGCCCTTGCTGGGGAATTGCTCTGACGGCGGCCCGGTCGATCGGAGCCGTCTTCTTTTTGACGCCACGGTGCCAGGGGCCTTGGCGGTTTGCACGGCAACCCCACAGGAGGTTATTTACATGGCAGGTTGGAGCAGGACTCTGCTCGCGCTGGCAGCCGCGGTGCTGCTGGCCGCCCCCACTGCGTTCGCGCAGGGCGGCGGTGCGAGTTCGACCGGTAGTATCTCGGGCGAAGTGAAGGACGAGCAGGGCGGCGTGCTGCCCGGGGTCACGGTCACGGCGACCAGCCCGGCCCAGATCGGCACCCTGACGGCCGTCACCAACGAGGCGGGCATCTACCGCTTCCCCTCGGTGCCTCCCGGTGAGTACGCCCTCACCTACGAGCTGGCCGGCTTCGGCCCGGTGCGGCGCGACGGCATCCGTATCACCCTGGGCTTCAACGCCCAGGTCAACGTCAACCTGCGGGTCGCCACCCTGCAGGAGACGGTGACGGTCAGCGGCGAGTCGCCGGTCATCGACACCACCGCGACCCGCGTCCAGACCAACTTCGACCAGCAGCAGCTGGCCTCGCTGCCCAACGCCCGCGACATGTGGTCGCTGCTGGCGACGACCCCGTCGGTGACGCTCAACCGCGTCGACGTCGGCGGCGCCACCATGGGCACGCAGACCACCTACTTCGCCTACGGCTACTCGGGCCAGAACCGCCCGCTGATCGAAGGCATCAACACCACCGAAGGCACCTCGGCGGCCGGCTTCTACCTCGACTACGGCTCGTTCGAAGAGGTGTTCATCGGCGCCGCCGGCAACTCGGCCGAGATGCCCAACCCGGGCGTCCTCACCCAGTTCGTCGGCAAGAGCGGCAGCAACCAGCTGGGCGCCAGCCTCTATTTCGACATCGAGGACGAGAGCATCCAGAGCCGCAACCTGGCGGCTGACCAGGTCTTCCCGAACACGGCGATCCGTCCCGACGGCAACCGGCTGGCCAGCTACAAGAACCTCAACGTCGGCGTCGGCGGCCCGCTCCTGCGCGACAAGATCTGGGCGCGCTTCGACTACCTGAACCAGCGCAACTCGGTGGCCGCGCCGCCCTCGGGCAGCTTCCTCGACGGCACGCCGTTCAACACCAAGCTGTTCAACTACACCGGCAAGGTGACCTACCAGCTGAACCAGGCCAACAAGTTCATCGCCTACCTGCAGCACGGCACCAAGCAGCAGCCCAACCGCACCGACATCAACACCGGCGGCGCGCCGACCCACATCACCGCCGACTCGACCACGCTCCAGGATTCGCCGAGCTGGGTCTACAAGGGCGAATGGAACGGCACGATCGGACAGAACCTGTTCGTCGAGGCGCGGGCCGGCCAGTTCGGCTACAACTTCGGCCTGGTCAGCAACACCACCGACACCCGCTACGAGTCGCTCGACCGCAACCAGGTGCTGGGCGGCGGCCGCGACTGGCTGAACAAGCGGCGCCGCAACCAGTACACGGTGGCGGCCAGCTACTTCAAGGACAACTTCCTCGGCGGCTCGCACAACCTGAAGGTCGGCGGCGAGTACCTGGACGAGACCGGCAACATCATCTGGAACCAGGGCTACGCCGACAACGTGATCCACTTCGTGCGCGGCGACCTCACCGGGCCGCTGTCGGGCGTCACCCCCGACTCGGTGCGCCTCTACTACAACTCCGACAGCAAGAACCAGCTCGGCACGACCAGCTTCTTCGTCACCGACAGCTGGCGCGTCGATCGGCTCACGCTGAACCTCGGCCTGCGCTACGACCGCTACAACGCCGGCCTGCCGGCGCAGTCGCTGCCGGCCGGCCGCTTCACCGGCGCGGTCGACTATCCCGAGCGCCCCGGCATCGTGAAGTTCAACCACATCGTGCCGCGCATCGGCGCCACCTACGACCTGCAGGGCGACGGCAAGACCGTGATCAAGGCCAACTACGGCCGCTTCGCCTTCAACCCCGGCGTCAACCTGGCCGACGCGGTCAGCGAGAACACCTCGAATCAGTACGAGGTGTGGCCGTGGCAGGACCTCGACGGCGACCGCGTGTTCGACGACAACGAGCGGGTCGGCACCGTGCCGACGCAGAAGTTCGGCGGCCGCGCCAACACCTCGATCGACCCGAACCTCGAGAACTCCTACACCGACGAGGCGTCGATGTTCGTCGAGCGCCAGGTGATCACCGACCTCGGCGTCCGCGTCGGGTTCGTGTGGAAGAAGGACTCCAACGGCTGGCAGCAGGTCAACGCCGACCGGCCGTTCAGCGCCTACAACGTGCCCATCAACATCTCGGAGCCCGGGCCCGACGGCAACTTCAACACCGCCGCCGACAACAGCCAGATCACCGTCTTCAACATCGACCGCACCAACCGCGCGGCGACCACCATCGTCCAGAACATCGATGGCTACGAGGGCACCTACAAGACCCTCGAGTTCTCGGCCAACAAGCGCTACTCGCAGCGCTGGTCGGCGCTGGCGTCGTTCTCCTACACCTGGACGAACGAGTTCAACAACCAGTACTTCAGCAACCGCTTCGCGTCGCTGGTCTCGCAGCAGTCGCTGTTCGGGCCCTACGGCCTGAACCCCAACGACCGCAACGAGAACGAGTTCACCAACTGGAACGCCAAGGTCTCGGGCACGGTCGACGCCGGCTGGGGCGTGAACGTGACTCCGGTGCTCAAGATGCAGAGCGGCGCCCCGTACGGCCGCTTCGCCAACATCCCGGCCTGCACGGCGGCGGTCACGGCGAACTGCCTCAACTACGGCAGCCAGCTCGTGCTGGTCGAGCCGATCGGCACCCGCCGTCAGGACACGGTGACGGTGTTCGACATCCGCGCCGAGAAGCAGATTCGCTTCGCCACCAAGGCGCGCGTCGGCGTGTTCGTGGACGTGTTCAACATCATGAACTCGAACACCGCCGTCAACATCGCCTGGGTGTCGGGTGCGACCTTCGAGCGCGCCACCACGGTGCTCAACCCGCGCATCGCCAAGTTCGGCGTCAAGTTCGACTGGTAAGAGCTGACGCTCGACTAGCGGCTAGGCCAACACATCGAGGGCCCGGCGGACTCCCGCCGGGCCCTTGGTGCGTACGCTCGTGCAGTCGTCCTGCGCCCGACTCGCCGGCCGGCGCCGGTGCCGGACCGACCTCAGGTGCGGATGGCCGTGGCCGGCGCCACCCGCGAGGCAGTGACAGCCGGCGCGAGGTTGGCCGCGAGCGCCACCAGCAGCAGCAACGCGGCGGCCGCGCCGTAGGCCAGCGGATCGAACGTGCTCACGCCGTAGAGCATCGACTGCAGCAGGCTGGCGGCGCCTGCGGCCAGTGCCGCGCCGAGCCCGACGCCGACGAGCGCCAGCCGCGTGCCCTGGCCGAGCACCATGCGCAGCACCTGCCCGCGCTCGGCCCCGAGCGCCATGCGGATGCCCACCTCGCGCGTGCGCAGGCTCACCGAGTAGGCGATGACGCCGTAGAGCCCCACTGCCGCCAGCAGCAGGGCCAGCACGCCGACGACGCCGACGATCGCGGCGCCGATCCGTGTCGGCGCCATCGTGGCATCCACTGCTTCCGAGGCGGCGCCTTCGGCCGTGAAGACGGCATCGGGCTCGAGCGCCCACACGGCCTGCTTCAGCGACGGCACGAGGGCCGCGGCAGGACCCGCCGTGCGCACCACGAGTTCGATCGAACGCCCCTTGCCGATTGGCAGGTGCGCGTAGGGCATCGGCGCCTCGCCGGCCGAGCGCACCTTGTGGTCGGGCGCCACGCCGACGATCTGCAGGGCCGGCTGGTCGAAGCCGCCCGAGTGCACGACGCGGCCCACCGCGCTCTGCCCGGGCCACCAGGTGCGCGCGAACGTCTCATTGACGATGATGACCTTCCGGTCGTTCGCGGCTTCATCTTCGGTGAACGGACGGCCCTCGACGAGCGGGAGGCCCATCACCGTGAAGTAGTCGGCGCCGATGTACGTGGTGTCGACCGAGGTGCCGTCGTCGTCTGCCGCATGGTGCCCGGGCACGGCGTACGAACTCATGTTGATGTCGGGCCCGAGGGGCAGGCGGGTCGCCAGCGAGGCGGCCGTCACGCCCGGCAGGGCGCGCGCGGCCTCGAGCACACGCGCCCTGAGCGCCATCGACCGATCGGTGTCGTAGCCGTTCATCTGCGGGCTGAACACGAGATAGGCGATGCGCGACGGATCGAAGCCGAGATCGGCGGCGCGGGCCACGGCGAGGCCGCGAGCCAGCAGCGCTCCCGACACCAGCAGCACGAGCGACAGCGCCAGCTGGCCCACCACGAGCGCATCGCGCAGCGTCACGCGGCGCCGCCCGGCCCCGGTGCCCTCGAGCGTGTCCTTCAGGGCCGGCACGAGTTCCGGCCGCGACGCCGACCAGGCGGGCGCGAGCCCGAAGACGAGGGCCGTCAGCATCGACACGACCGCGGCGAAGAGCAGCACCGTCGTGTCGAGCGAGAAGTCGAAGCTGGTGGGGATGGGCAGCATGCTGGTGGCGAAGGCGCCAATCAGGCGGCTTGCCCACGCGGCCAGGAGCACGCCGGCGGCGCCGCCGAGCGAGGCGAGCACCAGTCCTTCGCTGAGCAGCTGCCGGACCAGCCGGCCGCGGCCGGCCCCGATGGCCGCGCGGACCGCCATTTCGCGGCGCCTGGCCGAGGCGCGCGCGAGCAGCAGCGCGGCGACGTTGGCGCAGGCGATGAGCAGCACGAGGCCCACGGCACCGAGCAGGCCGGCGCTGGCCGCGCGCACGTAGCCATCGACCATCGGGTGGAACCGGATGTTCGCGGCCGGCAGGAGGCTCACCACCGCCTTCTCGTTGGTGATCGGATAGGTTTGCGCGAGCCTGGCGAAGACCGCATCGGCCTGGGCGCGGGCCTGCTCGATGGTCTGTCCATCGGCCAGGCGGCCCTTCACGAACAGCCAGCGCGTGGAGCGGCGATCGAGCCGGGTCGTGCCGGGATCGGTGTCGTCGCCGGTCCACTGCATGCCGGTGAACTGCAGCCGCTCCACCATCGTCACGGGTACCCAGAAGTCGCTCGCGATGCCGGGCATGGTGCCGGGGAACCGCTCCGGCGCCACGCCGATGACGGTGTACGGCAGGCCCGAGAGCTTGACCGTCGCCCCGATGGCGTCGGCCCGGCCGCCGAGTTCGCGCTGCCACAGCCCATGGCTCACGACGGCCACGGGCGCGCCGTCGGGCACCGCATCCTCTGCGGGCCGGAAGCCGCGGCCCATCGCCACGGGCACGCCCAGCACGTCGAAGTAGTTGGCCGTCACGGCCTCGCCCATGACGAGCCGGGGCGTGGCGGCCGTGGAGAGCACCCCGCGGACGTAAGCATGCGCGGCGATGCCGCTGAACGCGGGCACCCCGTCCCTGAGCGAGTGCAGGTCGGGATAGGACGTCGTGAGCTGCATGTCCTGCCCGCGCTCCGACGAGTAGATCTCCACGAGGCGGTCGGGCTGGCGGAGCGGGCTCGACTTGAAGAGCACCGCATTGACCACGGTGAAGAGCGTCGTCGTGACGCCGATGCCGAGCGCCAGCGACCCGATCGCCGTCGCCGCGAACCCCGGCCGCCGCACCAACTGCCGCGCACCGACGCGCAGGTCCTGCAGGAACTCCCCCATCCCGGCCTCCACTTTGACCTTACGTCCGGCTGCCCCGTGCGGTTCGGCTGGCGCCCGGGTCCACCGCGACAACCCCGTGGTGTGCGTGCACCAGGTCGAGAGCGAGGCCGCGAAGACCGCGTAGGCCGCGCCGGCGGCCAAGGGGGGCGGGCGCGGAGCGGCCACGCCGTGGACACGCGGCCCACCATGGGCGTGCCGGTCCGGGCGGTCACGACGAGGGCGGCGGCCGTGCCGCCGGTCACGCCCGGGTGCAGCTGGTCACACGGGCGTGACCGTCGCCCGCTCGTCGGCCACCCAGGCGGCGATCTGCTCGCGCGTCCAGCGGTGCTCGTCGTTGAGGTGGACGATGAGCGCCGACAGGGTCAACACCTTGCGACAGGCCTCGCCGGGGCAACGGCGCACGGTGCCATCCAGGCAGTCGAAGTACTCCTCCAGATCCTTGGTGGGACGCCGCCCCTCCATGTCGCCGGGCAGCCGGTACATGCCTTCGTAGGCGGCGCCGAGGGCGCACGAGGCGTGGCGACCGTGGAAGTAGTCGCCGAACGCCTGTTCCGGACGGCGGTCGGCTCCGGAGCGGATGGCCGCGGCGAGCGCCTGCTCGATCTCGGGGTTGCGTGCCGGCATGGACGACCCTCCCGGGGGCAGTGTGCGCCCTCGGGGCGGTCGGTGCAAGGCCGAGGCCCGGCGCCACCACCGGCCAGACCGGTGGTGGGGCGCCGACTGGGCCGAGAGTGTCCGTCTGCGGAACGCGGGGTGTGCCGCTCCCGGACAGCGGGGACGGTCCCCTTAGAAGGGCTTCCCGAGCCGCTCCTGCAGCTTCTCGCGGTAGCCGCGGCTGAGAGTGAGCCGGGTGCCGTTCTGCAGGATCACCACGTACTCGCCGTTGAACCAGGGCTGCAGTTCCTTGATGCGGTCGCTGTTGACGATGCGCGAGCGGTGGATGCGCACGAACCGCCGCGGGTCGAGCCGCGCCTCCATGCCGTTCATGGTCTCGCGAAACAGGTGCGAGTCCTCGCCCAGGTGCAGCCGCACGTAGTTGCCGGCCGCCTCGATCCACACGATGTCGTCGGTGCGCAGGAAGAACACCCGGCCGCCCGACTTCACCACCAGGCGGTCGAGCCGCTGCGGCTCCGGTTTGATGTCCTGCACCAGCGCCATCAGCCGCTTGCCGAGGTCGCCGGCCCGCCGCCGCTCGACGTGGCTGCGGGCGTGCTGCAGCGTCTGCTGGAAGCGGTCGCGTCCGAAGGGCTTGAGCAGGTAGTCGAGGGCGTGCACTTCGAACGCCTTCAGCGCGTACTCGTCGTAGGCGGTCACGAACACCACCGCCGGCATCTTTTCGGCGCCGACCTTCTCGATCACGCCGAAGCCGTCGCAGGCCGGCATCTGCACGTCGAGGAACACCAGGTCGGGCTGCTGGTGCTGGATGGCGTCTACGGCCTGCTGGCCGTCGGCGCACTGGCCGATGAGCTCGATGTCCTTCTCCTGCTGCAGCAGGCCGACGATGCGCTCGCGGGCCATCGTCTCGTCGTCCACGACCATCGTGCGAATCTTCGTCACGCTACGCCCTCCATCGCTTCCGATGCCCGGATGTCGGCCTCGCTGGCCTCGGTGGCCACCTCGTCGACCGGAATCGCAATCACCACCGACAACCCGCCGCCGGCCGGCCGCCGCACCTCGAAACGGTGATGATCCCCGTAGAGGTGCACCAGCCGGGACCGGGTGTTCGACAGCCCGACGCCCTGTTCGAGATCGGACAGCTTCGCCGCCGGCACGCCGACGCCGTCGTCGCGGACCTCGAGTTCCAGCACCGACCCGGCACGCGCCGCCCTGACCACGACGTGGCCGGGACCGACCCGCGGTCCGATGCCGTGCCGGATGGCGTTTTCGACGAGCGGCTGGAGCAAAAGGTTTGGCACCGGGCAATCGAGGGTGTCGGCGGCGACGTCGAACGTGACGTCGAGACGATCGCGGAACCGCGCTTGTTCGATGGCGACGTATTTGCGCAGGAAATCGAGCTCCTGCGACAGCGCCACCTCCTGCACCCCGAGGGTCTCGAACGACATCCGCAGCAGGTCGCCGAGCCGGGCCAGCATGGCGTCGGCGGCTTCGACGTCGCGGTGCATCAGCGCCGAGATGGTGTTCAGGGTGTTGAAGAGGAAGTGCGGCTGGAGCTGGCGCTGCAGCGTCTGCAGCTGCGCCTCCATCAGCCGGGTCTCGAGCTGCGAGGCCCGCAGCCGCCGGTCCTGGGCCTCGTAGTGATAGCGCAGCGCGTGGCTGATGCCGACGATGGTCCAGTAGGTCATCGTCTCGTAGTCGAAGTTCAGGAAGAACATCCGCTGGAACTCCGAGCCCCACGCGCCCGGCGATTCCCCGCCCCAGGTGTAGATCGCCGCCCGTCCGAGCATCACCAGCGTGACGTGCGCCAGGGTGGCGACGAAGACGCCGGCGACGTGCACCGGCACGCTGCGCAGCCACGCGCCGCGCTCGAACGGGAAGCGCCGCGCCAGCCACAGGATGCCCGGGGTGAGCAGGGCCCAGCTGTACCAGTAGTTGAGGTTGAGCAGGAGCAGGAACGGGAACGACGCCGACCGGCCGCGGGTGGCGAACGTCGCCACGTAGTAATAGGCGGTGAACGCCGAGAAGAACCCGAGCACCGTGGCCGTGCCGACGATCACCCGCGGACGGAGCGCACCGGACGTGGGAGCCATGGCCCCACTATCGAGGCCCCAACGCCCCGGGTCAAGGACGCTCGATCGCGCGCCGCGCAGGCCGCGCTGCCACTCGTCCCTGATGAGTGGGCTTTCGTCACTCACCAGGCGCCGGGAGACCTCGCCGGCGGGCCGTTCGTCCCCTCGGAACCGGCTCGCGGCTCGACGGTCACGCGGTGACAGCACGGCGCCGGCTGTTGCACGCGCTGTGCCGTACTACGGGGGACAGGAAACAGGGCACCGGGAGCAGGCGGCGGAACGGAGGGACGGAGCGCCTGAGCAGGACGACGGGCGGATGGGACCGACCTGCCCGGCGCTCAGGCGCCGTGCGGCTCGTCGTCGGGTTCGAGCAGGAGGAAGCCGAGCGGGGGGACGGTCAGGACCAGCGACTGCGGATGGCCGTGCCGCGCCACCGCCTCGGTGGCGAGCTGCCCGCCGTTGCCGGTGTTGCTGCCGCCGTACACGGCCGCGTCGCTGTTGAGCCGCTCGCGCCACACGCCGGCGCGCGGCACGCCAATCCGGTATCCGGGACGCGGTGTCGGCGTGAAGTTGGCCACGGCGGCGACGATCCGGCCGGTGGCCGGATCACGGCGCAACAGCGAGATCACGCTGTTGTCGTGGTCGTGGCAGTCGATCCACGCGAACCCGTCATGGTCGGCGTCGGCGGCCCAGAGCGGCCGGCAGCCACGGTAGGTGCGGTTCAGGTCGCGCACCCAGTGCTGCAGCCCCTGGTGCCGCGGGTCGCCGAGCACCGGCCAGTCGAGTTCGCCGTCGTGGTCCCACTCGCGCCACTGGCCGATCTCGGCGCCCATGAACAGCAGCTTCTTCCCCGGGTGCACGAACATGTAGCCGAACAGCGTGCGGAGCGTGGCGTGCTTCTGCCACACGTCGCCGGGCATCTTGGCCAGCAGCGATCGTTTGCCGTGCACCACCTCGTCGTGGGAGAACGGCAGCAGGAAGCGTTCGCTGAAGGCGTAGAGCAGCGAGAACGTGATGCGATCGTGGTGCCACTTGCGGAACAGCGGGTCGTGGCTGCAGTAGTCGAGCGTGTCGTGCATCCAGCCCATGTTCCACTTGTGGGTGAAGCCGAGCCCGCCGAGGTGCGCGTCGCGCGTCACCCCGGGCCACGACGTCGACTCCTCGGCCACCAGCAGCACGCCGGGATGCGCGGCGCGGACCACCCCGGTGAGATGGCGCAGGAAGTCGACCGCCTCGAGGTTCTCGCGGCCGCCGAACTGGTTGGGCACCCACTCCCCCGCCTGGCGCGAGTAGTCGAGATACAGCATCGACGCCACCGCGTCGACGCGCAGCCCGTCGAGGTGGAACTCGCGCAGCCAGTAGAGCGCGCTGCTGACCAGGAAGGCGCGCACTTCGTGCCGGCCGTAGTTGAAGATGAGCGTGCCCCAGTCGCGGTGCTCACCCTGGCGCGGGTCGGCGTGCTCGTAGAGCGCCGTGCCGTCGAAGCGGGCGAGGCCGTGCGCGTCCTTCGGGAAGTGGCCGGGCACCCAGTCGAGGATGACGCCGAGGCCGGCCTGGTGACAGGCGTCGACGAAGGCCCGGAAGTCGTCGGGGGTGCCGTAGCGGCTGGTCGGCGCGAAGAAGCCGGTGACCTGATAGCCCCACGAGCCGGTGAAGGGATGCTCCATCACCGGCAGCAGCTCGACGTGGGTGAAGCCGAGCTCGGCCACGTACGGCACGAGCGTGTCGGCCAGCTCGCGGTAGGTCTGGGGGCGCGAGCCGTCGGCGCCGCGGCGCCACGACCCGAGGTGCACCTCGTACACCGACACCGGGCCGGCCAGGGCCGCCGGCGTCGCGTCGCGGCGCGCCAGCCAGTCGGCGTCGCCCCCGGTGTAGCCGTCGCGCCACACGATCGACGCGGTGTCGGGCGGCGGCGCGGCCCGTCGCGCG
>JBFWNV010000021.1:0-46123 GCA_050250875.1 Vicinamibacterales bacterium | reverse complement strand
CGTCGAAGCCCTTGGCGTAGAAGCCGAGCGGGTAGGGCACGCGCAACACCACCATGCGGCCGTTGGCGAAGGCGTTCAACCCGTCGTTGAGGTTGCCGGTGGACATCGGCACGTCTTTGCCGAGGCCGAAGGTGTCGTGCTGGTCCACCCACGAGTAGTAGCTCGACTCGGCGCTGTTCTCGCCGATGCCCTGGAACCCGGGGCCCGGATACTGATGGAACGACCAGCCCTCGGGGCAGTGATCGCCGGTGGCCTTCGGACCGTTCAGCGGGCCCTTGCACTTGCGCCGATCGAAGCTGCCCATGTGGCCGCTGCCCATCGAGACCCACATCACCCCCTGGCTGTCGATGTCGGCGCCGCGCGCGCCGAAACCGGGGAGCGGCACCGTGTAGACCTCGGCCAGCGCCGTCTCGGGCGGATTGGCGCCAGGCGCGAGCCGGACGATCGCGCCGGGGACGCCGAGCGTGGCGCCCCAGATCGAGCCGTCGGTCGGATGCGGCATCACCGCGTAGAACGGCGAGTTGACGCGCTTGTCCCTGGCCGGATCGACCGGCTGGTCGGGCTCGACGTAGGCGTCGCGCTTGCCGTTGCCGTTGGTGTCGAGCACCAGCGCCGTCCAGCCCTGTGACGCGGCCGCGTCGTGGGTGGCATCCCACTTCTTCGTGTTCACCCAGCCCACCACCGGGCCGCCGCCGCTGGTCCACAGCGTGTCGTTGGCGTCGTAGCCGAACTGCGGGTGGTGGGTGGAGTAGCAGGTCTCGATGAAGTCGTACTTCATCGTCTTCGGGTCGAGCACCGAGACGTGGCGGACGGCGCGATCCATCGGGAAGGCCTTCGCCGACGGATGCGTCGAGCCGGCCTTGCACCACGCCGGGTTGTCGTTGCCGCGCACCGACGCCGCCATCCACAGCCGGCCGTCGCGGCCGAACATCGCGTTGTGGATGTTGGCGCGCGTCTCCCAGATGCGCTCGTTGTCCCAGTACGGCGAGGGCATCATCGGGTCGAGGCCGGCGGCGTGGCCCGGGCCGAGGTTGAGCGGCATCTGCGGATCCCGCACCGGCGCAGGGAAGGTCGTGGCGACGTTCTTCACCGGGTCGAGGATCGGAATGAGGTCCGAACTGTACTCGGGGGCGCCGAACAGCCGGCCGTAAGCGTTGACCGTCGGATGGCGGCGGTCGCTGGCGATGAGGTCGTGCAGGTAGTGCTTGTCGTCCATCCAGTCGCGCAGGGTGACGACGATGTTGCGTTCGACGCCCTGCGGCCGCGGCGGCGTGGCGAACGGCAGCGCGCCCTTGGCGATGGCGTCGGTCCAGTCGCCGTAGTTCTTGAAAGACCGCTCGCCCAGGTTGTTCATCTGGCCGAACATCATCGCCCCCGACTGGCCCGACTGGACGCGGCGCTTCCACGCGTCGGCGCCGGTGGCGAAGGTGCCGAGCGCCGGCGGGATGGTGCGGGTCGAGAGCTGGCCGAGCTGATGGCAGCCGACGCAGCCGGTGTTCTTCATCCCCGAGATCCACTGCCGCTGGCTGAGGCGGGCGTTGATGTCGGGTGCCTTGCCGCCGAACTCGTCGGCACCGGGGATCTTCAGCATCGAATACCAGTAGATGGCGGGGTAGTAGTGCGCGGCGGCGGCGGCCGACGGCGCCGTCACGGCCGTGATGTTCACCACCTGCCCCGGCCTGGCGGTGGACTTGGCGCTGTCGACCAGCCCGTAGCCCCGCGCCCACACCTGGTAGCTCGCGGCCGGAAGATCCGGGACGACGTAGCGGCCGCGGTCGTCGGTGACGACGCTCTTGATGTAGCGGACGCCGAGGTCGCGGGTCTCGGCGATCACCCACACGCCGGCTTCCGGACCCTTCGGGCCGGTCACCACGCCGCCGATGTCGTCGGGGTCGATGGCGGGTGCGGCGGGCGGCTGCTGGGCGCGCATTCCGAGGGCGGCGAGCGCGACGAGGGCGATCACGGCGAGGGCGAGGCGGAACGGATGACGCATGGCGTGCTCCCGGTTTGGCGGAGGGTAGCACGGCTCCCGCTGGCATCGCGGACCGGCCTTTTCTGGCTGGGACAAGAAAGGGGTCAGACCCCTATTCAAGCTGGGCCCAGAATGGGGTCTGACCCCGGTACAATTCGCCGGCCGGGAGGTCTGCCATGCGCGTCCGCCGTTTTTGCCACCTCGTTGCCGGACTGCTGCTGGCGGTCCCCCTGTCCGGACAGCAGCGCGCTCCGGCCATCGAGTCGATCCGCCAGGACGAACTGCGCGCCGACCTTCACTTCCTGGCCGGCGACGCGATGCGCGGCCGGCTCACCGACACGGTCGAGAACCTGGCGACGGCCGACTACATCCGCGCCCGCTTCGAACGTCTCGGTCTCAAGCCGGCGGCGCCTGGCGGGTCGTACTTCCAGACCTACAACCTGATGACCGCCACGCTCGGCGACGGCAACGCTCTGCAGGTGCACGGTGCCGGCGGCGTCGTCCGCCGGCTCGACCACGGCCAGGAGTTCTACCCGCAGCGCTTCAGCGCCAGCGGCGAGGTGACGGCGCCGGTGGTGTTCGCCGGGTTCGGCATCACCGCGCCGCAGTGGCAGTACGACGATTACACCGACGCCGTGAAGGGCGCCATCGTGCTGGTGCTGGACCACGAGCCCGGCGAGCGCGATCCGAAGAGCCCGTTCGAGGGCGTCGTCACCGCCGAACCGGCGGCGGCGTGGCGCAAGGCGCTGGCGGCCCAGAGCCGGGGGGCGGCGGGGATCCTGTTCGTCAGCGACGTCCACAACCATCCAGGCGCGGCCAACTTCGAACAGGCCGCGCGTGCCGTCTGGCCGGCCGCGCCGCCGCACCTCAAGACCTACACGCTGGCGACCTGGGCCGACCGGCTGCAGATTCCCGCGGCGCAGATCTCGCCGGCGCTCGCCGAGACGCTGGTCGCCGGCACCGGCAAGTCGCTCGCCGACCTGGGCCGCGCCGCCGAGACCCCGCGCGGCGCCGCGCCGCTGCCGCTGGCCGGCGCGCGGGTGACCTTGCGCACGTCGGTCGTGCGCCACACCGTGCCCGACCGCAACGTGGTGGCGCTGCTCGAGGGCAGCGACCCCGCCCTCAAGGACGAGTGGGTGCTGGTGACCGCGCACTTCGATCACAACGGCGCCGACGGCCCGCAGATCTTCAACGGCGCCGACGACAACGGCTCGGGCACGGTGGCGCTGCTCGAGATCGCCGACGCCTACGCCCAGGCGGCGGCGCAGGGCCGCCGGCCGAAACGCAGCGTGCTGTTCGCGGCCTGGAACTCCGAGGAACGCGGCCTGCTCGGCGCCTGGGCCTATACCGAGTTCCCGCTGGTCCCCCTCGCGTCCATCGCCGGCGTCCTCAACATGGACATGATCGGCAGAAGCGAGGAGGTGCAGGCCGGCAGCGGCGCCCGCTTCACCGGGCTCGAGGTGCAGACCGCGGCGTCGAACGCCAACGCCGTGAACATGATGGGCTTCAGCCGCGCCACCGACCTGGCCGCGGTGGTCGATCGCGCCAACAAGGAGATCGGCCTCGAGATCAAGAAGCGCTACGACAACAACACCTCGAACCTGGTGCGGCGCAGCGATCAGTGGCCGTTCCTGCAGCGCGGCGTGCCGGCGCTCGGCTTCATGACCGGCCTGCACCCCGACTACCACACCGTCTACGACCGGCCCGAGAAGATCGACTACGCGAAGATGGAGAAGATCGCCCGGCTGATCTACCAGGCGAGCTGGGATCTCGCCGACAGCCCGCGTCGCCCGGCCTCCTCGAGGCCGCACTGACCGATGTCCGACTCCCTGCGCGACGCCCTCGCCGCCCATCCCCATCCCTTCGTGCCGCTGCGCTTCACGCGGCGGACGGTCGAGGAGTCACTCGCCCGCGCGCAGGCCTTCCACGACGAGATGCAGCAGCGGCGGACGACGCGGCACTTCTCGACCGAGCCGGTGCCGCGCGCCCTCATCGAGTGGGCGGTCCGCACCGCCGGCACCGCGCCCAGCGGCGCCCACCAGCAGCCGTGGACGTTCGTCGCCGTGGCCGACCCCGACACCAAGCGGCGCATCCGCGACGCGGCCGAGGACGAGGAGCGGGCGTTCTACAGCGGCCGCGCGCCGCAGGAGTGGATCGACGCGCTGGCCCCGCTCGGCACCGACGAGCACAAGCCGCACCTCACCGACGCGCCGTGGGTGGTCGTGCTGTTCCGCCAGGCCTACGGCATCGACGCCGACGGCGCCAAGCGCACCTACTACTACACGCCGGAGTCGTGCGGCATCGCCGCCGGCTTCTTCATCGCCGCGGTGCACCTGATGGGCCTGGTGACGCTCACGCACACGCCCAGCCCGATGGGCTTCCTGGGCGAGCTGCTGGAGCGGCCCGCCAACGAGAAGGCGATGCTGGTGATGCCGGTCGGCTATCCCGCGCCCGACGCCCAGGTGCCCGACATCCAGCGCAAGCCGCTCGACGCCATCGCCGTCTGGCGGTGACTCGCGCTCGCTATTCCTTGCGCAGCGCCTGCACCGTATCGAGCCGGGCGGCGCGCCGCGCCGGCAGGTAGCAGGCCCGCGCCACCACCGCGGCCAGCGCCAGCGAGGACCGCCGCCATCAGCCGACCTGGACGGGGCGGCGACCGTATTCGTACCCGATAAAAGGGGGGGCCGCCGGGGGCGGCCTCGCGGCGTCGCCGAGCCGGAGTATGATCCGCGCACCCAAGGCGACCGACGGAGGGGATCCCGGAGGCGCGGTGACGATCCCATGACGACATCCGCCCCTGCCCGCCCGGCTGCTGCCGCGGCCGACGACCAACTGCTGCGCGGCATCGGCCTGTGGGGGGCCGTCGCCCTGGTGGTCGGCAACGTCATCGGCTCGGGCATCTTCCTGACCACTGGCGTGATGGTGGCCGAGCTGCCATCGACGACGCTGGTCCTGGCGGCGTGGGCGGCGGGCGGGCTGCTGGTCATGGCCGGCGGCCTCACCTATGCCGAGATGGGGTCGATGTACCCGCGGTCGGGCGGCCTCTACGTCTACCTGAGCGAGGCCTACGGCCCGACCTGGGGCTTCCTGTTCGGGTGGGCCTGCGTCCTGGTGATCCTGACCGGCAGCGTCGCGGCCGTGGCGGTCGGCTTCGCCGAGTACTTCAGCTACTTCGTGCCGGCGCTCGGCACCGACCGCGTGCTGGTGACGATGGGCATGCCGTGGGGCGCGTGGAGCATCAGCGCCGGTCAGCTGGTGGCGGCGGCGTCGATTGTCGTCATCACCGCCATCAACTACGTGGGCGTGCAGCGCGGCAACCTCACCAACCTGGTGCTCACCATCGCCAAGGTCGGCGGGCTGGTGATCCTCCCGCTGGTGGCGCTCGCCTACATGCGGGTCGATCCGGTCTTCACCCCGGTCGTCCCGGCGGCGTCGCTCCGGCCGCTGGTCTCGTTCGGCGTGATCATGATCGCGGTGATGTGGACCTACGAAGGCTGGTACTACGTGGCGTTCGCGGCGGGCGAGATCAAGGACTCGGCCCGCAACGTCCCGCGCGCGCTGATCTACGGGACGCTGCTCCTGACGACGATCTACCTCGCCGTCAACCTCTCCTACGTGTTCGCCCTCTCGATCGAGGAGATGTCGGGGGTCGTCCGCATCGCCGAGAAAGCCGTCACGGCGCTGGTCGGCCCGATCGGCGCGTCGCTGGTGGCCGGCTCGGTGGTGGTCTCGACGTTCGGCTGCAACGTCAGTGGAATCATCGCGGCGTCGCGCTCGTGCTTCGCGATGGCCGCCGACGGCCGGTTCTTTCCGGCCGCGGCCCGCGTGCATCCGGTGTACCGTACGCCGCACGTGGCGCTGCTCATCACCAGCGGGTGGGCGGCCTTTCTCACCCTGACCGGCGGCTACGAGGCGCTCTTCACCTACGTGACCTTCGCCTCGGTGCTGTTCGGCACGCTCGGCGGCGTCGCCATCTTCATCCTCCGCGCCCGCCGGCCCGACGTGCCGCGGCCGTACCGGGCGCTCGGCTACCCGGTGGTGCCGGCGCTCTACGTCCTCGGATCGTTCGCCCTGGTCTGGAACACGCTGGTGGAACGCCCGACCGAGTCGATCGCCGGGCTCGGGCTGGTGGCCCTGGGATTGCCGTTCTACTACTACTGGTCCCGGCGGTAGCGGTGGTTCCGGGCCGTACCGGCGGCCGGCCACAAAACCCAGAAGTTTCTGAGACGTACGCCACGACTTGCGGCCGCCCCTGCCGGTAGGGTGTCGGACGACTTCCCGGAGGTCGTCATGAGATACCGCGTCCGTCAGTACCCGGCCACGTCGCCGACTCGCATCCGCCGTTCCGCGGCAACGCGCCGCTCCCTGGTCGCGCTGGCGCTCGTGCTGGCGCTGCCGGTCACCGCTCCCGCGCAGTCGATCGACACCCTGGTGCGGTGGAACCGGGTGCTGCTCAATGCGCTCACGACGCCCGGCGGCAAGCCGGCGACGATCTTCGACACCCGGTATCTGGCCATCGTCAGTGTGGCCGTGTTCGACGCCGTGAACAGCTTCGACCGTGTCTACCAGCCCTACGCGACCTGGGCCGAACCGGCCGAGGGCGCCTCGCGGGACGCCGCCGTGGCCCAGGCCGCTCACGACGCGCTGGTCGCGCTGATGCCGACGCAGACGGCGACCTTCGACGCCGCGCTCGCCGAGACGCTGGCGGGGATCCCGCCGCAAGCCGCCACCGACGGCGCCGCGGTCGGCGCCGCCGCGGCGAAGGCGATCCTCGACCTGCGCACCGGCGACGGCTGGGAGCGGCCCTTCCCGCCGCTGGAACTCCCCAGCCTGCCCGGCTACTGGAAGCCGACACCGCCGGCCAATTCCGCGGCGGCGTTCACCAACTACCCTGGCGCCCGCGGCTTCATCGTCGAGGACGGCCGGCACTTCATGATCGAAGGGCCGCCGCCGCTGACCAGCGAGCGCTACGCCCGCGACTTCAACCAGGTCAAGGCCTGGGGCGCGGTGAACAGCACCGTGCGATCGGCCGAGCAGACCCAGATCTCCAACTACTGGGCCGGCGCCGGTACCACGACCAACCTCAACTTCGTATGGAACACCCTCACCGGTGACCTGGCGCGCAGCCGCGGGTGGAGCGCGCTCGAGCTGGCGCGTGGCTACGCGCTGCTGAACATGACCTTCCACGATGCGCTGCTGACCTCGTTCACCGGCAAGTTCGTCTACGGCCTGTGGCGGCCGGTGACCGCCATCCGGGAAGCCGATACCGACGGCAACGCGGCTACCGAGGCCGACCCGGCGTGGCTGCCGCTGCTCGCCACACCGCCCTATCCCAGCGCGCCGGGCAACATGGCGTGCATCGGCGGCGCGTTGTCGCGCGTGCTGGAGCGGCTGCACGGCCGCGACGACGTGGCGTTCACGGTGACGTGGACCGGTGCCGGCACGAACCCGTCGGCGACGCGGTCGTACGCCCGATTCAGCGAACTCGGCCTCCAGCAGGCGTACAGCCGCATCTGGGGCGGCATCCACTTCGAGTTCGAGACGCTGTCGAGCTTCGGCCAGTGCCCGCGGCTCGGCGACTACGCGGTGGACAACGTGCTGCGGCGGCGCTGAGAACTGCCGGGGCTCGGGATCCGGGGCTCGGGTCCCGGGTCCCGAGTGAGTGGATCACGCAGCCGGGATCACACTGCGCGCTGTGGCGTAGACTCCTGCCCGATTCGTTCCCCGAGCCCCGAGCCCCGGCTATTCGAGCGGCCGCAGCCACTCGGCGACGACAGTGCCGACGTCAACGCCCGTGGCCTCGCGGATGAGGCCGGGGAGTTCGTCGGTGCCGAAGGCGCGCCGCTCGCGCGCGGTCCAGGCGACCAGGTAGCGGAACGCGTCGCGCAGCGACTTCGCGTCCTGGCTCTCGGCCCGGATCCGCTCGTCGATCGCCGCCGCCATCAACCCACCGCGCGAGAAGACGAGCCGACCGGTGCGGAAGTCCTCGGCGTAGCGGGTCGAGGCGACGCGGCTCAGCTCGACCAGCGACAGCCGCTTCAGGAACGGCGGGGCGGTGGCGACGTTGGCGCGAAAGCGCCGCTGCAACATGCCCTCGCGGAAGGCCGCCGGCTCGGCTGTCCCGGCGGCCACCGCCATGATCGCCGCGTACTGCCCGAACCCCTCGGCGAACCAGATCGAGTCGAGCACCGGCGCCAGCTCCCACTGGAACGGGAAGTAGCCGTGGCCGTACGAGCGCTTCGGCACCCAGGCATGGGCGATGTGGTGGGCGAAGTTGTAGAGCACGCGGGCGTCGTCGTCGGCGGTCGAGGCGGCGGTGAGGCCGGCCGACGCCGCCAGGTAGTAGGTGCTCGACGACAGGTGCTCCATGCTCATGCCGTACTCGTGCTGCGGCGTGAGCGGCGTCAGCAGCTCTTGATGCATCGTGTAGTGCGGAAACGGCACCGTGCCGAAGTAGTCGGCGACGCGCTGGTAGGCCGTAACCGCCAGCCGGCCGACCCGATCGAGATCCACCGGTCCCTCGCTGTAGGCGGCGAGATAGAGCGGTGCCGGCCGATCGGTGAGGCGGCGGATGACGGCGCGCGGGCCCATCACGATCTGGCCGTCGGCGAGGGCGTAGTAGTCGTCGGCGCGGGCAGTGACCGCGTCGCGGGCGGCCGGGGCCGCCGGCGCGAGCGTGCTGAACACCGGCCAGCCGTCGGGGCCCTCGACGCGCAGCGTCGCCGGCCGCGTCTCGAAGCCGTCGACGAACGCGAACACCGAGTAGCCGAGCGCGGCCAGGTAGCCGTCGCGGACGCGCGATTGATCGGACGCCGCGCGCACCTCGCGTTCGAGCCGCCGCAGATCGACCCGGTAGTGGATACGCTCGGTGCCGGCCGGCAACCGCCAGCGCGGGCCCTCTTCGCGCTCTGCGGCGGTCCGCCGCCCGCCGCCATCGACGGCGGAGACGTCGGTGACGAACGCGTCGTAGCGCTGCTCGCCGTAGCCCATCGGGACCGCCCGTGGCATCACCAGCGCTCGGGCCTCGGGCACCCCGCCCGCCGGCGTCATCTCGACGGTGACGTGGTCGTCGCCGGGGCGGTCGTAGCGGACGGTGTAGGCCACCGCCGGCGACGCCGGCTGGGCGTCGGCCGCTCCGGCTGGCACGGCGGCTGACACGGCGACCAACAGCAGGGTGGCGAGCGGGCGCGACGTCATGGCCGGCGAGTTTACCAGCCCGCCGGGTGGGATATGCTGCCGCGATGCGACGACTGATCGGCGTGACCGCGTGTCTGCTCGTGTTCCAGGCCCTGCCTGCCGGTGCCCAGCCGAAGGCCTCGGGCCACAAGGTGCAGAGCCTCGAGATTCGGATCCTCTCGACGATGCTCGCCGACGAGGGCTTCGGCGAATGGGGCTTCGCCGCGCTGGTCGAAGCCGACGGGCGCAAGATCCTCTTCGACACCGGCGCCAACGAAGACACCGTGCAGCGCAACCTGCGGGCGATGAAGCTCGACCTGGCCGACGTCGAGCTGGTGATCCTCAGCCACAACCACGACGACCACACCACCGGCCTGTTGACCTTGCGCAGGCAGTTCGCCGCGGCAAATCCGAAGGCGCTGTCCACCGCCTATGCGGCGACCGGACTGTTCTGGCCGCGGATCGGCCCGAAGGGCGAGGTCAGCGATCGCATGGCGGCCATCCGCCGGCAGTACGAAGCCGGCGGCGCCCGGGTCGTCGAGGTGACCGGGCCGACCGAGATCCTGCCCGGCGTGTGGCTCACCGGGCCGGTGCCGCGGGTGCACCCCGAACGCAACTGGAGCACGCTCGGCAAGGTGCGCACGCCGCAGGGCGACGTCGAAGACACCGTGCCGGAAGACATGACGCTGGTCGTGCAGACGGTGAAGGGGCCGGTGTATCTCTTCGGCTGCGGGCATGCCGGCGTCATCAACACGATCGACCACGCCCGCAAGACCATCGACCCGTCGCCGGTCACCGCCGTGATCGGCGGCGTGCACCTGTTCGGGGCGTCCGACGAGCACCTGGCGTGGACCGCCGGCGAGCTGAAGCGCGTCGGCGTGCAACAGTTCGTCGGCGCGCACTGCACCGGCATCGAGGCCACCTACCGCATCCGCCAGCTGGCCGGGCTGACGCGGCAGACGGCGATGGTCGGCGCCGTGGGGGCGAGCTATTCGCTGGCCCGCGGCATCAACGCGGTGCGGGTGGCGAAGTAGGCGGGGCTCGGGGTTCGGGTCTCGGGACGAGCCGATCACGCGACAGAGTCCGCTCTGGGCGGCGTCGTGTCGTGTGAGGTTCTTTCCCGAGCCCCGAGCCCCGAGCCCCGAGCCCCGAGCCCCGAGCCCCGAGCCCCGAGCCCCGAGCCCCGAGCCCCGAGCCCCGAGCCCCTAGTTCTTGAACACCACCGGGAACCCGCCGCTCGCCGGGAACCGCTGCCCGGTCTTGTCGCTGTAGACGACCACGTAGTAGGTGCCGGTGGGATTGTTCTTCGGCTTCCAGTGGAAATCCCACAGCTTGCCGTCGGACTTGTACTCGAACTTGATCCCGACCGGCGCGCAGTTCTCCGGCGTGAAGGTCTGGATGGTGCCGTTGGGGAACTGGATCGTCACGCGTGGTCGTGCATCGGAGCTGGCGACCGGGCTGCCGTTGCTGGTGAACTTCCACTCGAAGTCCACCATCGTGCCCTTCGAGCTGGGCTTGAAGGTCACGCCCGCGGCCGGCGGCAGGTTCTTCACGTTGACGAAGCCATAGCCCACGGCGTTGACGGTGATGGTCACCGTCGCCGTGCTGGACGACGCCACGCCGTCGCTCGTGCTGTAGGTGAACGTCGCGACGCCGCTGAACGACGCCGGCGGCGTGTAGGTGAACGACCCGTCGGCGTTGAGCACCACCGTGCCCTTCCCCGACGCCGGCTGACTGGCCAGCGCGGCGGTCAGGGCCGCCGCGGCGGTCTCGACGTCGGTGTCGTTGCCGAGCACGCCCGGAGCGGCGACGGTGAACGGCACGCCCTGGTTGGTCGAGTAGCCGTCGTCCACGGCGACCGGCGCGTCGTTGATCGCCGTGACGGTGATGGCGACCGTCGCGGGATCGCTGTAGAGCCCGCCGTCGAAGACCCGGAAAGTGAACGCGTCGGGCCCGTGGTAGTTCGCCGCCGGGGTGTAGGTGAGGTTCGGCGCCGTGCCGCTCAGCACGCCGTAGGCCGGGCCGGTCACGACGCTGAAGGCGAGCGCCGTGCCCTCGGGGTCGGTGCCGGTCAGGACGATCGCCTTGGCGGTGTCTTCATTGGCCGTGACGGCCTGGGCGTGCGCCACCGGCGGGTCGTTCACCGGATTCACCGTGATCGTGACGGTGATCGGCGCGCTCATCACCGTGCCGTCGTGCACCGTGTACTTGAACGTCACCTCGCCGGCGAAGTCCGCCGCCGGCGTGTAGGTGAACGATCCGTCGGGGCTGAACAGCAGCCCGGCGGGCGCGGGTCCATAGAGGAACGCCGTCAGGGTGTCGCCGTCGACGTCGCCGTCGTTGGCGAGCACGCCCTCGGCCGCGCTCCTGGTCAGCGGCGTGTCCTCGGGGGTGCTGTAGGCGTCGCCCAGCGGCGACGGCGGATCGTTCACCGGATTCACGGTGATGGTCACCGTGGCCGGCGCGCTGTCGATCTCGCCGCTGCGCGCCACGTACTGGAACGTATCGGCCCCGTGGAAGTCCGCATCCGGCGTGTACTCGAACGACCCGTCGGGATGCAGAGTGAGATCGCCGTGCACCGGCCCGCTCGCCGCCACCAGCGCGGCCGTCAGCCCGTCCTCGTCGTCATCGCTGTCGTTGCCGAGCACGCCGGGCGCGGCGATCTCCAGCTCGCCGTCCTCGGCCACCTCGTAGTCATCGGGCTCAGCCGCCGGCGGGTCGTTGACGGCGGTGATCGTCACCGGGTTCGACGGCGCGCTGGTCGGCAGGTTGACGTAGTTGACGACGACGAAATAGGTGTAGGTCGCGCCGTTGACCAGGCTGGTGGTATCGGCGAACTGCTGCAGGCCCGGATCGACGAGGTCGAGCGGCTCGCCCCACAGTGCCTCGTCGGGGATGATCGTCCCGGGGACGCGATAGACGGCGTAGTTGCTCACCTCGCCGCTGGCCGCGGTCCAGCTGAGCAGGACGTCGTGGAGCTGGAGTTCCGGCGGCGGCGGCACGCAGTTCTCGCCGACGATGCAGGCCGTCAGCTCGTAGGCCGGGTCGCTGCCCATGCTGGTGAAGGTCTCGACGTCGAGCTCGCCGCCGGGGTTGTTCGGGTCGCCGTCGAACAGGTCGCCGCCGCCGAGGTCGCCCTTGCCGAGGTCGCCCTTGCCGAGGTCGCCCTTGCCGAGATCGCCCTTGCCGAGGTCGCCCTTGCCGAGATCGCCCTTGCCGAGATCCCCCTTGCCCAGGTCGCCCTTGCCGAGGTCGCCCTTGCCGAGGTCGCCCTTGCCCAGGTCGCCCTTGCCCAGGTTGACCGACAGCGGACCGACGAAGTCGAGGAGCGTGCCCGGCAGTGGATAGAGCGCGCCGATGTTGCGACGCACGCCGACCTGGTTGAGCATGACCGCCGACCAGTCGTCCGAGCTGGGCAGCGGCGGCAGAGCCGGCACGCCGGCGGCGCCGTCGATACGGCCGTTGAAGTTCACGTCCTGGCCGACGACCGGGTCGTTGGTCGGGTCGCCGTCGGCGGCCCAGTCGACGATCTCCTCGGCCTTCGACGCGTCGACCCGCACGTGCATGACCTCTGGCGGCACGCCGCCCGGGAACTCGGCGCCGTTGCAGAAGCGCGTCGGCAGCTTGGAGGTGCCCACCGGAGGATAGGCGTCCTCGAGGTAGCTGCCGATCAGCGGCGCGTACCAGCCCATGCGATAGGGCTGGACCGACAGCGTCGGCAGCGCCGACTCGTCGACGGTGGCGCCGAACGGGTTGCCGCGCGCGAAGTCGAGGTGCTGCTTGCCGTCGTTGTCGAGCAGGCCGCGCAGCTGGTAGAGGTAGTTCATCACGCTGAAGTAGGTGGGCTTGCAGTTCTGCTCGAACGGCTCGCCGCCGTGACGGCGCTCGAGGTTGTGCCCCAGCTCGTGCATCAGCGTCGAGGCCTGCATGAAGGGCGTGCCGATCGGCAGGCCGGCGGCGTCGGCGAAGCCGCCGAGGGTGATGAGCACGTCGGCGCCGGGGAAGTCGCCGATGCCGGTGTTGGTGCGCGGCACGTGGAAGCCGGGGTGGTTCGGGTCTTCCTCCTGCGGCAGGCCCAGGGCGTGCGCGAAGAGCGCATAGTGGAACGACTGCTGGCGGTTCGGATCGAACCGCCGCGTGCAGGCGTAGCCGGTCGTGCCGCAGAGGGTCTCGTCGAAGTCGGACGGCGCCGGGGCGCCGTTGACGTGGGTGACCTGATCGCGCAGGAAGCGGTAGCCCGACTTCCAGCCCACCGTGCCGGGATGCTGCGAGAACTGGCACACGTACGGCGGGTCGCCCTCGGCCGGCGCGCACACGGTGACCTGCTCGTCGAGCAGTTCGCCGCCGCGGGCCAGGTCGAACTGCGGCAGGCCCGGATCGTCGCGGATGATGTACTGCTCCTGGGCGACCGAGCCCAGCGGGTAGGCGTCGCCGACGTCGAAGTGCACGCGGATGCCGGAGCCGCCGGGAGCGCTGACCGGCGCGTTGGCGAAGGCATCGCCCATCAGCTGCAGCGCCTCCAGTCCGGGCAGGTGCGAGTGCGCCGGCTTGGCGGTGTCGCCGTAAGTGTTCTCGGCGGTGGTGAACATCGCGCCCAGTTCGATGAAGAGGTCCTTCACCTGCGGGTGCGCGCCCATCGCGCCGAGCGGCGGCAGCGGCTGGTTCAGCGGGTCGTAGAGCACGCCGGCGCCGTTGGCCCCCGCCGTCTCCCACACGTCGAGCAGGCCGTCGCCGTCGGTGTCCTGGACGTTCACGCCCAGCACGAACGCGCTGGCCGACAGGCAATCCGACAACAGGCCGTTGGGCGTGATCTCGACGGCCACGCCGGCGGCGTTCTGGGTCACCTGCGGCAGGGCGAACGTCGGGTTGTCCCATTTCGGCCCGGCGGTGCTGGCAAACGGGTTGGTGGCGACGAGGGCGCCGTTGACCCGCACCCGTTCCGACAGGAACGGCCGGCCGTCGCCGACGATCGCCGTCAGCCGCGCATCCGGGGTCGCCGATGCCTGGTAGAAGCCGCCCAGCGATTGGGTCATCGTCGAGAAGGCGTGCTTCGTGAACCCGCCGTCGTAGACGACGATGCCGCGATACGGCTTGCTCGGATCGCGGTAGACGACAACCAGGCTGGCGCCGATCGCCCGCGGCCCGGTGATCGCCGGGTTCTCGATGCCCAGTTCGTCGTCGTCGTCGAAGGCGTACCCGTAGTCCGGCACGTTGACGGCGAGCGGGCCGCTCAGGTCGAACTTGCCGGCGCCGGCGCCGCTCTCGGCGATCGGCAGGAACCGCAGAACGTCGGCACGATAGGTGACCAGGCGCCGGCCGCCGGGAAAGGCGACGCTCCAGCACGGTCGCGTCGCCTGCTCCCAGTTGAGGGCCTTGGCGATCGAGTTGCTGCCGGGCCCGAGGTCGTAGCCGTTGAAGGTGGCGTGATCGATGCCCGACCATTGCACCCGCTCCGCGGTCTGCAGGTAGAGGAAGGCGCCGACGATGTCGACGCCCACCGGCACGTCGGGCACGGTGATCGCAGCGGTGGCCCGGCCGTTGACGCCCCGGCGCCACAGGCTGGCGCCGCCCACCTCGTAGTCGCCGGTCAGGAAGTAGTTGGTGAAGAAGGTGAGGGGCGGCGCCTGGGCGCCGACACGCGCCGACGCCAGCGGCAGGATCAGTGCGCCGGCGAGAATGCCGAGCAGTGCGCGCTTCATGTCACTCTCCCAGCCAAGCCTTGGAGGCCAGGCGCAGCGGGTCGATCGGGCCGTCGATCGAACGGCTCAGTATGCCCGAAAAAAGTGTGCAATCCCTGTGGTTTCCGTCTGAGTTTTCGCTGCCGCGCCCGAAACGATCGGGGACACACCCGCCATAGCGCCGAACCAGACGGAAGTCCCTCACGGGCGAGACATTGATCGTGCAACGCGCAGCCTCGGGAGGCCGAACGCTCTCAGCCGCTGCGGCCGGCCGCCCAGCGGCGGGCGGCCAGCACGATCGGCGGGCCGACGCCCGCCAGGTGGATGGCGAGCACCTGCCACGTCGAGTCGGTCCACGCGCCGGGATACCGGCCGATTGCCGACCACGGGATCACGACGTAGTTCATCACCAGGAACACCGCCAGTCCGTAGAGCGGTCCGATGAGCCAGACCCGCTGCGTCAGTGCCGGTACGCGGCGCCCGGCGGCGACGAACACCGCGGCCGCGCCGAGCGCCACCGTGAAATGGGCGAGCAGGCCGAGGGCGGTCGTCGCCGGACCGCCGGCGCGCGCGGCCGCCGGCCCGACCAGCCCGGCGGCGATCGAGCGGAGGATGACCGCCGGGGGCGCCGGCGCGAACACCACGAACGCGCCGATGAGATCGAAGACGCCGGCGGCGAATCCGCCGACGGCGATGGCGACGCCGGGCCGCGGCAAGGTCACCGCCGGTCCACCACGACGCGCCCGTCCTTCATCACCCAGCGCACGCCGGCGAAGAGGGCGTCGATGTCCCGCAGCGGATCGCCCTCCACGGCGACGAGGTCGGCGAGGTAGCCCGGGGCGACGCGGCCCAGCCGATCGTCGAGGCCGAGCAGCTTCGCCGGCGTCGTCGTCGCGGTGGCCAGGGCCTCGGCCGGCGCCAGGCCGGCCCGCACGAACCAGCCGAGTTCGCGGGTGTTCTGGCCGAACATCGTGTACACGGCGTCGGACCCCATCGCCAGCGGCACGCCCAGCCGCACCGCGCGACGCACCGACGCCAGGTTGCGCTCGATGTAGTCGCGCAGCCCGGCCTCGGCCCCGGCGGCGAACGCGTACTCGTCGCGCGCGTCGATGTAGTAGCGGTTGTGATCGACCGTGGGCACCCACACCGTGCCGCGGCGTTTCATCTCGGCCAGCGTCTCGTCGTCGAGATCGGCGCCGTGCTCGATCGAGTCGGCGCCGGCGCGCACCGCGTCGGCGACACCGGCGGCGCCGTAGGAGTGGATCGCCACCTTCGTGCCGGTGGCGTGCGCGGCGTCGACGATGGCCCGCATCTCCTCGAACGTCACCGTCTGGGTGCCGTCCACGACGTCGAAGCCGCCGCGCGATCCGAACACCTTGATCCAGTCGACGCCGGCCTTCACGCGTTCGCCGACCAGGGCGGCGAGCGCCGCCGGCGCCGGCTCCGGTCCCGGCCGCGACGCCGCCGACAGGCCCGGCCCCGAGGCGAGGATGCGCGGGCCGACCATCGCGCCGCTGCGGGTCAGCTCGCGCATGGCCAGGTCCATGTCGTTGCCGGCGTTGAGATCGCGCACCGTCGTGACGCCGGCCTCGAGCGTGCGCCGCGCGTTCTCCCGGGCGAGGAAGACGGTGACGGCGGGCAGCCGGCGCTGGCCGCGCGGCCGCGTGCCCGGCGCCCGATCCCAGTAATAGGTGATGTGCGTGTGCGCGTCGATGAGTCCGGGCAGGCCGGTGTAGCGCCGCAGATCGATCACCTCGGCGCCGGCCGGCACGGCGGCGTCGCCGCTGCCGACGGCCCGGATGCGTTCGCCTTCCACCGTCACGACGGCATCGGCGATCGTCCTGCCGCCGTCCCAGAGGCGCGCGAACCGCACCGCGCGGACTTGCGCCGCGGCGTCCGCGGCCGCGGCGCCGAGGGCCACGGCAACGAGCACGGTCAGGCGCAGGCGGCCCACGCGGCGGATTCTACCCGGGCCCGGGCGCCGGCGCGGATCAGGCCAGGTCGGCGCCCCGGATGCCGCACTCCTTCATCTTGTTGAGCAGCGTCTTGTAGCTCACCTTGAGGTGGGCCGCGGTCTTGCGGCGGTTCCAGCGGAACCGCGTCAGCGCCTGGTTGATGGCGTCGCGCTCGGCGTCCATCGCCGCGGCGCGGGCGAGGTCGTGCAGGCTGACGCCGTCGGACGCCGGCGGCGCCACCTCGCCGGCGGTCTCGCCGGACTCGTCGTGGTCCTCGGGGGCCGCGACTGGCGCGGACGCCGCCGGGGCCGGCGGGGGCGCCGCCGCCGCCAGCGGGGCCGGTGCGGTCGCGGCCGGTGCCGGCTCCGGAAGTGCCGGCGCCGTCGCCGCGGCGTGCTGCTCGGCGGTCAGGCGCAGCAGTTCCTGGTGGATGAACTGCTCGTCCTGCAGCACCACGAGCCGCTTCATCATGTTCTCGAGCTCGCGCACGTTGCCCGGCCACTGGTAGTCAGTGAGCGCGCGCATCAGGGCCGCGGACACCCGCACGAACGGCCGTCGGTACAGCCGCGAGTACTTGGCGGCGAAGAACTCCACGAGCGGGGCGATCTCCTCGCGACGGTTCCGCAGCGGCGGGATGTAGAGCTCGATCACCTGCAGCCGATAGTAGAGATCCTCGCGGAACGTACCGGCCCGCATCATCCCCTGCAGATCGCGGTTGGTGGCGGCGATGACCCGGACGTCGATCTCGACCTTGCGGTTGCTGCCCAGCCGCGTCAGCTCGCCGTCCTGCAGCACGTGCAGCAGCTTGGCCTGCAGGCCGAGCGGCATCTCGCCGATCTCGTCGAGCATGATGGTGCCGTGCTGGGCGAACTCGAAGCGGCCGACCCTGGTCTGGCCGGCCCCGGTGAAGGCGCCGCGCTCGTGGCCGAACAGCTCGCTCTCGAGCAGGTCGGCGGGCAGGGCGGCGCAGTTCACCTTGACGAACGGCCTGGTCCGGCGCGGCGACCGGCGCAGCAGCTCGCGGGCGATGACCTCCTTGCCGACGCCGCTCTCACCGCGCAGCAGCACGCTGACGTCGCTGTCGGCGACGCGCTCGACCATCGCCATCACCGGCTGCATGGCCCGCCCTGAACTCCAGCACGGCTGCACGCCTTCCGGATCCTCGGTCAGCTGCGCGCCGATCCGCTCGAGCTCCGCAGTCATCGACTCGCGTTCGAGGGCGTTGCGGATCGCCGCCTCGAGCGCTGCCTCGCCGACACCGCCGGCGTCGGTCGGCTTCAGCACGTAGTCGGCGGCGCCCAGCCGCACCGCCTCCACGATGGTCGCCGGCGCCTGGCGCCCCGAGAGCATCACGACCTGGGCCGACGGGTGGGCCTGGCGGATCTGCCGCAGGGTCTCGATGCCGTCGACGTCGGGCATCATCACGTCGAGCAGCACGACGTTGGGCAGCGGACCACGGCGCAGTCCGTCGAACAACCCGGTGCCGCTCGTGTAGACGTCCACGTCGTAGCCGCGAGACTCGAACAACGTCTGGAGATACCCGCCGTAGGCCTCGTCGTCGTCAACGACCGCGAGTCGCGCTGTCATCGAACCCCCCCGATCGGAAGCGCCACGCCGGCGCCGTTGCCGGTCCGTCCGGCCGTCCACACCCGGCCCCCGGCCCCGGTGATCGTCTGACACGCCAGCGGCAGAGCGAAGCCGCCGCCTCGCCAGCAGTCGAGCTCGCCGCCGGACAGCGCCGGCGCGTCCATGCCGCTGGTGAACCACAGTTCGGCGGTGCTGGCGCCGATCGCGACGGGGCGGCTCCCGCCGGTCGCCGTCGGCGCCAGCAGCACCCGCGCCACCGCGTCGACCAGCTCGTCGGTGTCGGCGGCCACCGCCAGCGTGCGGCCGCCGGCGACGGTCACCGGCTCGACGATGACGGCCTCGCGGGTCAGCTGATGCAGCACCCGCTCGACGAACTCACCGCACGGCATCTCGACGCGGCGGGTGGAATGGACGCCGAGCCGATCCGCCAGCCTCGCCGCGTCGTCGCAGAGCCGCGAGATCCGGTCGAGCGCCTGCTGGGCTTGGGTGATTGCCCGAGCCGTCGCGTCTGGCGACGTCAGCCGGCCCTCGTGCAACAGGCGCAGATACCCCTGAGCCACGCCGAGAGGCGTGCGAACATCGTGGATCAGGACGTGCAAGGCGCGTTCGATGGTCGTCACGAGTGCGACACTCCTTGGGGGAGGTCGTTTCCCAGTCCAGCCTCGCGGGATCCACTATACATGCCAGCTTCGGCACGACCGCGCATCCTCGTCGTCGACGATTACGCCGACGCCACGGACGTCTGGGCACTGTACCTCGGGTCGGTCGGCTTCGACGTGGACACGGCGTCGGACGGCCACGAGGCCATCGCCAAGGTCCGCTCGCACCCGCCGGACGTCGTCGTCCTCGACCTGAATCTGCCCGGCTGCTCGGGAATCGAGGTCGCCCGCGCCCTTCGCGCCGACGCCCACGTCCAGCACGTGCTGCTCATCGCCGTCACCGGCAGCGCCGACCGGCGGGAACTCGAGCGCGCCCGCGAGCTGTTCCAGGCCGTCGTGCCCAAACCGTGCGATCCCGCCCAGCTCGTCACGTCGATTCGCCGGCTGCTCGATTCGACCGGGTGAGGCGCGCGCGTCTCACTGTGTGTCGCCGCTTCCACACATTGGCCGCGGCCGTCCCTGCGGCACGCGCGTGAGGGCTGGCACGACCTCTGCTCTCTCGCCGGCGGCTACGTTGAGCCGAGTCTGGAGACGCGATGCTGAACACGATTCTGATCCTGCTGGTCGTCCTGTGGCTGTTGGGTATGGTGAGCTCCTACACGCTTGGCGGCTTCATCCACCTGCTGCTCGTGCTCGCCGTCGCGGTCTTCCTGATCCGTATCATCCAGGGCCGCAACCCGGTCTGATCGACGCTGCGGGATGAGGCCCCTCTCCGCCGCCGTCGCGCGCAGTCTCTCGACGCCGAGCGGTCGCCGCGGCGTGATGGCGGTCGGCGTGTCGGTGGCCGCCGTCGCGGGCGTCGTCCTGGCGGCGTGGCTCGGCGGCGATCACCGCGTCGCGGCGCTGGTGCGCGGCTGGCGGGTGATGGTGCCCGGCACGGCGTTCTCGTTCCTGTGTATCGGGACCGGAATCGTCGCCGCCGCGGTGGGCGGGCGGGGCGGCCGCGGCGTTGCGGTGGCGGCGGCGCTGGCCGCGTTGCTCTTCCCCGTCTTCTCGATCGCGGAGTACGGCAGCGGTGCGCGCTGGGGCATCGAGAGCTGGCTGGGCGTGCCGTTTCCGATCGACAGCGCGGTCGCCGGCCGGATGTCGCCGCTGACCGCCCTGTCGCTGCTGCTGCTCGCCGTCGCGCTGGCGGCCCTGGCCTGGCCGTCCGGGCCCGGCCCCGGCGCCGTGCGGGTCGCGGCCGGCACCACTCTGGCGGTGAGCTGGCTGGGGGTCCTGGCCATCGCCTTCGACGTCGGCCGACTCGCCGACGTGCCGTCGTTCCCCGGTATGGCGGTGCTGACGATCATGCTGCTGGCCCTCAGCAGCGCGGCGATCGTCGCCTCGTCGGCGCCGGCGATGGCCCGTCTGCACGGCGCGCGGGTCACCCGGCTGCTGGCCCCGGCGCCGCTGCTGCTGGCCTTCGTCGTGCCGCTGCTGTTCGGCCAGGCACGCTCAGCCCTGGGAATGGTCCTCGATCGCGGCCTGGCCGCGGCGGTCGTCGTGGTCGCCTTCGCGGCGGTGCTGGCGGCGGTGGTGTGGCGCACGTTCGCCCGGCTGGCCGGATTCCAGGAACAGCGGCAGCGTCTGCTCGACGAACTCGAGCAGCGGGTCGTCGAGCGCACGCAGGCGCTCGGGGCGGCCAACCGCCAGCTGCACGACAGCGAGCGGCGGCTGGTCGACGCCGACCGCCGCAAGGACGAGTTCCTGGCGACGCTGGCGCACGAGCTGCGCAATCCGCTGGCGCCGATCCGCACCGGCCTCGAACTGCTCAAGGCCGGCGGTCTCCCGGCCGACACGGCGGCAGCGACCCACGCGATCATCGGCCGCCAGCTGGGCCACCTGGTGCGCCTGATCGACGACCTGCTCGACGTGAGCCGCATCACCGCCAACAAGCTGGAGCTGCGGCTCGAGCGCCTGTCGGTCGCCGACGTGCTGCACCAGGCGGTGGAGACGGCGCGGTCCGAAGTCGACCGCGGCCGCCACGTGCTGTCGGTCGTCTACCCGCCGCTGCCCCTGATGGTGCTCGGCGACCCGACGCGGTTGACGCAGGTGGTGTCGAACCTGCTGCAGAACGCCAGCCGGTACACGCCGCCGGGGGGACGCATCGAGGTCGCGGCGTCCCGTCACGACGACCTCGTCGAGATCCGTGTCGGCGACAACGGCATCGGCATCGCCGCGGAGCACCTGCCACGCCTGTTCGAGAAGTTCTCGCAGGTGCGCCCGGCATTCGAGCGCGGCGGCGGCCTGGGGCTGGGCCTGGCGCTGGTGCGCGGGCTGGTCCTGCTGCACGGCGGCTCGGTCGACGTGCGCAGCGGCGGGCCCGGCCGTGGCAGCGAGTTCGTCGTCCGCCTGCCCGCCCTCGACGGCACGCCGGCCGCCGATCCCGTGCCGGCCGCCGACGAGGCCCCGGCCGGACCCGGCCGGCCGCGCCGCGTCCTGGTCGTCGACGACAACGTCGACAACGCCGACACGCTGGCGCAGTATCTGCGCCGTCGCGGCCACCTGGTCGAGACCGCCTACGACGGCGATTCGGCGTGGCGCGCGGCGGCCCGCTTCCGCCCCGACGTCGTGCTGCTCGACATCGGCCTGCCGAACATGACCGGCCACGACGTCTGTCGCGCCATCCGCGCGCAGCCGTGGGGCGTCACGATGCGGATCGTCGCCCAGACCGGCTGGGGGCAGGACGCCGACCGCCAGCGCAGCCGCGACGCCGGCTTCGACGATCACCTGGTGAAGCCGGTCGACCCGGCGATCGTCGCCGACCTCGTGGCGGTGCCGCGGTGAGCTGGCATCGAAGATGAATCTGGAGGGGCATGACCACGCCCCGATCGCTTCGGCCCGCCGACCAGCCCGGCCGCGAGCGCGGCCTCGACGAGACGCTCGACGACAGCTTTCCGGCCAGCGACCCGCCGTCGACGATTCCCGACCCGGACCTGCCGCCACCGCCGCCGCCACCGCGACCCCCGCCGCAGCGGCGCTGGACGGATGCGCGGCGGTGATTGGCGCAGAGGCACGGGCTGCCCATCCTGCGCCGGCCGGCTGCCCACAGTTGGGCGCTGAACGGCGGCGGGCCGCGGCCGGGCGGCTGGCAGGCATCGTGCACCCTGCCGGGCAGGCCCGGAGGCCAGGCATGACGCGTCGGAGGCGGCATCTCGCGATGGTGACGGCCGCGTGTTCTTCGGTCGTGCCAGCGACATCGACGGCACGACCAGGTGCAGGGCGGGCGGCGTCTTCTGTTCCCGTGATCACCGGCGGTCGGTGGACCGCCACGAGGGTTGACCCATGGCCAAACTGATCGGAATCCTGCTCGTCGTCACCGGCCTGGCGCTGGCCGGGGCGACGGTGTTGCGCCTCGATCGCGACGATGCCGCCGCCCGCGGCGCCGTCGCCACGCCGGATGCCGCGCCGGCGGGGCCGCTGACCGCGGTGGCGCTGCCGCTGGCCGCGGCCGTCTGCTTCGCGTCGGGCATCGTGCTGCTCGTGGTCGGGGCGGGCCGCTGGACGCGGCCGCGGCGCGTCCCGGCGCCCGGCGACGCGATTGTCGATCCCGCGGCGCACCACAAGATGGATCATGTGTGAACGCGACCGCGCGGCTGCGGGCGCGAGGAGGTGGACGATGCGAAGGGGAACGCTCGGCCGGATCGGCCCGATCATGGTGGCGGCGCTGCTGGCACTGCAGCCGGCGGTGACGGCGGCGCAGTTCGCGGCCGCGCCGCAGGCACAGTCGTTCGACGTCGCCAGTCTCGAACGCCGCGTCGCCGACGCACGCACGCAGATTGCCACCGCCCGCGGCAACGCCGCCGCCAACAGCGCGGAACTGTCGCGGCTCGACACCGAGCTCGACGCCATCGACGACGAGGTGGCCTATCTGCGTGTGAAGGGGCGCCGCGGCGAGACCGTGAGCGAGAAGGAGCGTCGCGAGGTGTCGGACCGGCTGGCGCGGCTGGAGTCGCAGATCGCCGGCCGGGCCAATGACTCGGGCAATCCCAGCGAGATCCCGGTCGGCGCCGAACTCGACCTGCGGTTGCAGACGCCGCTGTCGTCGAAGGACGCGCAGGTCGAGCAGCGCGTCGACGCGACCACCGCGGCGGCGCTGAGCCGCGGCGGCCAGGTGGTGGTCCCGGCCGGGTCGGCGGTGCGCGGCTTCGTGGTGGCGGTCGATCGCGCGACCCGGCTCGATCGGCGCGGCCGCCTCGTGCTGCGCTTCACGCACCTCACCGTCGGCCAGCGTACGCACGACGTCACGCTGTCAATCACCCAGGCGCTCGAAAGCGAGGGCATCCGCGGCGAGACCGAGAAGATCGGCGTCGGCGCCGGCGTCGGCGCCGTCATCGGCGGCATCCTCGGCGGCCTCAAGGGCGTGCTGGCCGGGATTCTCATCGGCGGCGGTGGCGCCGTCCTGGCGACCGAGGGGAAGGACGTCGAGCTGCCGGTCGGCACGATTCTCCGCGTCCGCTTCGACGCCCCCCTCGATCTGGGACGCTGAGCGCCGTCCGGCGCCCGGGCCGGCATCCGGCACTGGAAAGGCCGCGCCCACGGCGCGGCCTTTCCTCTGTCGATGCTCCACGTCAGCGGCCGTTGCCCCGCTTGGCGCGCAGGCCGTGGCCCGGCCGGGCGGCCGCGCGCGAGCCCGGCTCCTCGTCGTCGTCGGCGGGATGGGCGGCGTCGGCGGCGTCCTGGTTGATGCCGCCCTCGGCCAGGGCCGACAGCGTCTCGTCGGCCGCCATCTCCTCGTCGAGGGTCTCCTGCAGCAGGTCGGCCGCCTCGTCGTGGCCCATGGCCCGCGCCCACGCCACCAGCGTGCCGTAGGCGGCCATCTCGTAGTGCTCGGCGCGCTGTGCGGCCGCGATGATGCAGGCGTCCATCGTGGTCTCGTCGAAGTCCTCCTCGAGGATCGCCTTGCCCTCCTCGATGATGCCCGCCATGCCCTCGCAGTGCTTGCCGCGCACCTTCTCGTCGAGGGCCGCGTACACCCGCTCCAGGCGCGCCACCTGCTGCCGCGTCTCCTCCAGGTGCGACTCCAGCGCCTGCCTCAGCCCGTCCGAACTGGCAGCGCGCACCAGCCTCGGCAGCGCTTTGGTGAGTTGCTTCTCTGCGTCGTAGGTGTCGCGTAGCTCGTCGATGAACGCGTCGTGAAGGGTACTCGTGTCGGCCATGGTCGTCTCCTCGTCAAGGCTCGAAGCCACGAGTGACAGAGCAAGGCGGATACCACGCCGCATCGGCCGTCGGTCCACGCCTCCGGCGTGTCGGCTCCGCGGCGCGGGCCCCGCGTGAGAGACGAGCTGCCCACTGTGGGCAGCTGCCGCGCGGATCTCGGTGGCTGGCGGCGCAGCGGCGAACGACCGGCGCGCCACGGTGACGGCATGCCGGATGCATCAGCCGCAGACGGAGGGTGGCCATGGCCGGAGAGCAGTTGAAGGAGTCGCTCACGCACTGTGTCAGGGAGCTGTACACCGCAGAACAACATCAGGCTCGGGCGCTGCCGGCCCTGCTGGCCGCGGCGACGACCCCGCAGCTCAAGCACGCCCTGCATGCCCATCTGCGCGAGACGGCGCAGCAGGCCCGCCGGCTGGAACGCGTCTTCACGCTGCTCGACGAACCGATCCGCTGGGCCCGGTGCCCCGGCATGCTCGGCATCCTCGAGGAGTGCCAGAGCGCGATGGAGGACCACGCCGGCGGGGCGATGCGCGACGCCGCCATCATCGCCACCGCCCAACGGCTCGACTACTACGAGATGGCCGCCTACGGCGCGGCCGCGGCGTGGGCGGAGACGCTGGGCCTCACCACCGTCGCCGAGCTGCTCAATCAGTGTCTCGACGAGGAGATCGCGACCGCCGACGAGCTGCTCGCCGTGGCGCTGACCCGCGTGCACGTCGCCGCCGGCTGCGCCGAGCGGCCGGCGGGCCGGATCGCCGTCCCCGGTTCAGTGGCCGCGGGCGCCTGAGCTGGAGCGCCGTTGTGCAGACGCAGCTTGCCGTTCCGCGCGATCCGGCCCTGCCGCACGGGCCGATTCCCGACCTGCCGACGTCGCCCGAGCCGCCGATCGTCCCACCCGACGATCCCCATCGGCCGGACGTCGATCGCGAGCCGAGCATCGACCCGCCGTCCACCGAGCCGCCGGTCCTGGCCCCGGCCGAGAAGCCGCTGATCGAAGAGCCGCCGCGACCGCGGGCCTGAGGTGGCGACCCACGCCGTGGCGCGGTGGCGGGCGCGCCGCGCTCGCCGCGCCGGCGGCGCGGCCGCCCGAGGGGCGCGGCAGCGCCGCCTGGCCTGGCGCCTCATGGCGCGCTGGTCGGCGAGGCGGACAGCGCGCGGCTCCACGCCGCCAGCTCCCTGATCGCCTCGTCGCGAGCGAAGCCGTAGCGGGTCTGCAGCAGCGTGATCAAGCGCTCGGCATTGCCACGTACGCTCAGCACGTCGTCCTCGCTGAGTGCGCTCCAGCGGTCGCGCACCGCGCCGGTCAGTTCCTGCCAACGATTCCTCGCCTGTCGTTCGGTCATCGCGCGTCTCCTGCGCGTTTCCTAGCAGGCGGCATGCCAGTGCTGCGAGCCCTCCAGCCCGTCAGATCGCCGGTTGACGCGGTCGCCGGCTGCCCACAGTACGGCGCCGCCGGCTCATCGTGCGGACGCCCGGGGTGGCGGCGACCCCAGCACCACTTGCAGCTCATGCCGCACGCCGTCGTCGACGACGGGCACGGCGCCGGGATCGACTGCCACGCCGTCGAGCGCCGCTCGCTCGACACCGCGGGAACACCGGCGAGGATTCGCGACCGCGATGACGTAGGTGGTGCGGCCGACCCGCCAGTCGATCGTGAAGCCGGGCCACGCCGCCGGGATGCAGGGGTCGATGACGAAGGTCGGACCGCGGCGGCGCAGGCCGAGCAGGCGCTCCAGGCCGACCCGGTAGAGCCAGCCGGCCGAGCCCGTGTACCACGACCAGCCGCCGCGGCCCGGGTGCGCCGGATGGGCATAGACGTCGCCGGCGACGACGTACGGCTCGACCTTGTAGCGTTCGACATCGGCCGCGGTGCGGCTGTGATTCACGGGGTTGAGCATGTGGAACAGCTCCATCGCGTCGTCGCCGCGATCGAGTTCGGCCAGCGCCATCACCAGCCACGCCGCGGCGTGCGTGTACTGCCCGCCGTTCTCGCGCAGCCCCGGCGGATAACCCTTGATGTAGCCCGGCTCCTGCGCCGAGGTGTCGAACGGCGGCGCCAGCAGCAGCGCGGCGCGCAGTCCGCGCGAGACCAGCAGGCGGGTGACCGAGTCGACGGCGTGCTCGGCCAGGCGGCGTGGCACCGCGCCCGAGATCACCGCCCACGACTGGGCGATCGAGTCGATGCGGCATTCGTCGTTGTGCGCCGAGCCGAGTGGCATGCCGTCGTCGTAGTAGCCGCGGCGGAACCACCCGCCGTCCCAGGCCGCCTCGAGGCTGGCCGCCAGGCGGGCGGCGTCGGCCCGGTAGCGCGCCGCCAGCGCCGGCTCGCGCCGGCCGGCGCAGATCGCCGCGAAGTCGCGCAGGACGACGTAGAGGAAGAAGCCCAGCCAGGTGCTCTCGCCGCGGCCGTGCTCGCCGACCCGGTTCATGCCGTCGTTCCAGTCGCCGCTGCCGATGAGCGGCAGCCCGTGATCGCCGCTGGTGGTGGCCCGGCGGATGGCGCGGACGCAGTGCTCGAACTGGGTGCCGGTGTCGGGGCCGATCGTCGGCAAATCGTACGATTCCTGGACGCCCTCGGCGAGCGGCGCGCCGATCAGGACCGGCACCGGCTCGTCGAGCACGGCGCGGTCACCGGTGTGTTCGACGTAGCGGGCGACGGCGTAGGGCAGCCACAGCAGGTCGTCGGAGCAGCGCGAGCGCAGGCCGCGGCCCGACGGCTCGTGCCACCAGTGCTGGACGTCGCCCTCTACGAACTGGCGGCCGGCCGCCCGCAGCAGGTGGGCGCGGGTGAGCGCCGGCCGGGCGGCGCACAGCGCCAGGACGTCCTGGAGCTGGTCGCGGAAGCCGAACGCCCCGCCGGGCTGGAAGTAGCCCGACCGGGCCTGGATGCGGCAGCCGAGCGTCTGGTAGAGCAGCCAGGTGTTCATCATCACGTCGAACGAGTCGTCGGGCGTGCGGACCTGCACCGTGTCGAGCGTGCGGGCCCAGCCGTCGACGGCGGCGGCGCGTGATCGCCGGGCGGCGTCGAGCGAGCGGAAACGCGCGACCAGTTGCCGGGCGTGCGCTTCGTCGTCGCCGTGGCCGAGCAGCACCACCAGGTGCCGGGCCTCACCGGCGGCGATGGCCAGTGGCACCTGGAGTGCCGCGCACGGATCGAGTCCGGCGCCGAAGCGCCCGTCGAGGGCCGCGTCGCCGAGGGCGGCCGGCGCCGCGAGGGAGCCGTTACGGCCGAGGAAGGTCCGCCGATCGCCGGTGGCCGACCCGGGCGGCGTGCCGGCGGCGGCGAAGGCGACCCCGCCGGGGGCGATCTCGGTGCAGGGGTTGTGGGCCAGCACCGCGGCGATCTCGGGATCGTAGGAGGTCACCACGTGCAGGCCGTGGCCGTCGCGCGGCGGCCCGATCAGCCACTCGGCGTAGGCGAACACGCTGAGCCGGCGCGGCAGGGGCCCGGGATTGGTCACCGTCAGGATCGACAGCTTCACCGGCTCGACGGCGTCGACGAAGATCTCGAGCGTGTGGTCGAGGCCGGCGGCCCCGCTCTCGATGCGCGTCATGCCGGGCGCGTGGCGGATCTCGAACCGACGCCCGGGCGTCCCGGGCAACGGTCCCGGCGTCGGGGCCCAGGTTTCGCCGGTGTCGTCGTCGCGCACGAGAATGGCCTCGGCCGTGGGATCGAGCACCGGGTCGTTGGCAAACGGGGTGAGCCGGTGCTCGCGGCTGTTGGCGGCCCACGTGAAGGCGGCGCCCGACGCCGTCACCATCGTGCCGACGCGATCGTTGGCGATGACGTTGGCCCACGGCATCGGCGTCTCGTCGACGCCGTCGCCGAGCGTGATCACGTATTCCCTCCCGGCGCGGGCGAAGCCGCCCAGGCCGGTCGGCAGGTCGAGAACCGGCGCCGGCGTGGCCGGCGCGATCGCCCGGTCGGGGCGGGGCCTCGTGGCCACGAACGGCGAGCCGCCGACGGGCGCCGGCCGGCCCAGCCGATCGAGCTGCGCCGGCAGATCGCCGCGGGTCCCGGCCAGCACCACCCGCGCGACGGCGTCGAGCAGGATGTCGTCGGCCTCGCCCAGATGGTCGCGGCGCAGCAGATGCGCGCCCCCCGGCCGATGCAGCCACGCCCGCCATGGCCCCTGGTCGAGCAGGCCGGTGAGCCGCGCCTGCAGGTCGTCGAGATAGCTCGTCGGATCCTCGTTGAGGATCACGAGGTCGGCCGACAGCCCCTTGAGCCGCCAGTACTCCTGGGCCAGCAGCGCCTGCCTGACCAGCGCGACGTCGTGGGCGGCGCCGCCGGCGCGCACCAGCAGGATCGGCAGGTCGCCCGAGATGCCGTGGCGCCACAAGGCCGATTGGCCGAGTCGGTTGGCGGCGCGGCGCGCGCTCGCGGCGCGCCCCGAGTCGTCCACGTACAGGACACACGACGCCAGGCGTTCGAACAGCCGCGCGTCCTCGGGTGAACATCCCAGGTGGTAGAGCAGGCTCTGCGCGTGGGTGAAGGCCAGCGCGAAGGTGCGCGCCGCCGCGCCTGGGTGATGGTACTTCTGCGCCAGCGCCAGGGCCGTCTCGCGATCCGCGGCGACGCCGGTGGCGAAGGACAGACGCACCTGGCCGCCGGGCACCAGACGCACCCGCTGGCGCAGGCTGCACACCGGATCGAGCACGACGCCGGTGGTGCCGCTGAGCGCCCGCCCGTCGAGCGCCTGCGGCGTTCGCGGACTGCCGCCGCGTCCGAGGAAGCGCAGCCGGTCGGTTTCCCATTCGACCGCTCCCTGGGGCCGCCCTTCGACGCTGAGGACATGGACCGCCCAGAGGGCGTCGCCGCCGTCGCGGGGGCGCCGGCGGCACACCAGCGCGGTGTTGTTCGCCGAGTACTCGGTCTCGACGAACAGCTTGCCGAAGGCGGGATGCGCCAGGTCGTCGGCCGGCGCGCCGAGGACGAGCTCGGCGTAGCTGGTCACGTCGAGGGCCCGCACGCCGCTGCCGTGATGGCGCAGCGTGATGCGACGCACCTCGACGTCGTCCTCCGGCGACACGGCGATGTCGAGCTGCGTGGTGACGTCGCCGTCGCGACGCCGCAGCGTCGCTTTGTCCGACGTGAACGTCACCAGGTACTCGTCGGGCTCGACGCCGGCCGGCTGGAACCCGGCCGACCACACCGCGCCGGAGGCGACGTCGCGCAGGTAGATGCCCTGGCCGGCGGGGTCGGTGGTGGCGTCGCGGCGCCACCGGGTCACAGCCCGGCGGCGCCAGCTGCTGGCGCCGCCGCCGCCGTTGGTGACGACGGCGACATAAGCGCCGTTGGAGAGGAACTGGGCGTGGGGCACGGCGGTGTGGGGGGTGCGGTAGCGGCGCACCGGCACCGCCGCGACCGCGCCCGGCACGCGCACCTCCTCGGCGATCCGCGGCGTCGTCGTCGGTGTGAAGCGCGGCACCCGTTCCTGCAGCAGCAGTCGGTCGCCTTGACCCGGGGATCGCGGTGGAAGCGCCGCACCATCACGTCGCGGCGCAGCACGTTGGCGAGCGCGACCAGCACCATGCCCTGGTGATGGCTCATGTAGGTCTTGACCACCGCCGGGACGAGCGGCCGCGGCGGCTCGCCGCGATCGGGGTCGGCATCGCGGGCGACGTAGTCGAGGGCCTCGTAGAAGCCGAACTCGCCGCGGGCCCCCTCGCGCTCGAGCCGCCGGAAGTTGGCGACGGCCGCGACCGGATCGACCAGCGCGGCCAGCGCCGTGGCATACGGCGCGACCACCACCTCGTCGCCGAGGCCGCGGGTGAGCCCGAGGCCGGGCACGCCGAAGGCCTTGTACTGGTAGGTGCCGTGGCGATCGACGGCGCCGTAGGCCGACTCGGAGATGCCCCAGGGCAGACCCAGGCGCCGCCCGTAGGCGATCTGCCGAGCCACCGCCAGCCGGCACGACTCGTCGAGCAGGGTGTCGGGATACGACCGCATGACCAGCAGCGGCATCAGGTACTCGAACATCGTGGCGCTCCACGACAGCAGCGCCGGCGCGCCCTGCACGCTGGTCAGCGGCCGGCCGAGGTGGAACCAGTGGTTCTGCGGCACGGCGCCGACGGCGATGGCGACGAAGCTGGCCAGGCGCGCCTCCGAGGCGAGCAGGTCGTAGTACGACGGATCGAGGCGGCCCGGGCCCTCGGCGTCCTGGAGGCGGAAGCCGATGGCGAAGAGCCGGCGCTGGCGGTCGTAGAGGAACGCGAAGTCCATCGCCGTGACGATCGCCTCGGCCCGCGCCGCCAGGTCGGCGAGCCGCCGATCGAGTGACGGCTCGGGGGCCGGCACCGCGCGCCGGCACTCGCCGAGCGCCGTCGCCACGCAGACGAGCGCCCCGGCCAGGTTGCCGCTGTCCACGGTGGAGACATAGGCCGGCGCGAGCGGCGCCAGCGTGGTGGTGTCGTACCAGTTGAGCAGGTGGCCGTGGTGCTTCTCGAGGCGATCGACGGCGTCGAGCGTCGCCGCGGTGCGCGCGGCCAGCGCCGCGACGTCGATGAAGCCGAGGTCGAAGGCGGCGAGGTTGGCGAGCAGGCTCATGCCGATGTTGGTCGGCGACGTGCGCGCCGCCACCCGCTGGTCGGGCACCAGCTGCACGTTGTCGGGCGGCAGGCCCTGGTGACCGGCGGTGACGTGGCGATCGAAGTAGCGCCACGTGTCGAGCGCGACGGCCTCGAGGTAGCGACGATCGGCGCCCGACAGTTCGTGCCGCGCTCGGACGACCGGTCGGCTCAGCACCAGGCCGATGAACGGCGCCGCCGCCCACAGCAGCACGAACGGCGCCGCCGTCGGCAGGGCCGCGGGCCGCACGACGGTGACGGCGACCAGCGTCGCCAGCGCCACCGCCGGACTGGCGCTCATCGCCCAGAAGAAGGTGCGGGGGTCGGGGCCGAAGACGCGCGCCGCCGTCGCCGCCGCCGTCTCCCACTCCAGCAGCCGGCGCCGGGTGAACACCAGCCGGATCAGCGTGAGCGCGACGGCATGGAGCATCGACACGGCGCTGTTGGCCAGGAACGCGATCTGCAGCGCGACCCGCGCCAGGTCGGCTTTCACGTCGCCCCAGTGCACGCGCGAGATCGCCCGGGCGAGCCGGCCGCGCAGCAACCACACCGCCGCTTCGGCGGTGCGCATCACCAGCGGGATCAGCGCCGCGGCCAGCGCGACCGCGGTCCACCCGGCCGCCGCGCCGGGCAGCAGCGTCCAGGCCAGGACGAGTGCCGCCAGCATCGCCGGCGCCACCAGGCTGCGGCGGAGGTTGTCGAAGAGCTTCCACCGCGAGATGAGCGGCAGGCGGTTGCGCTCGAGGCGGCCGCGGGCCGGGACCACCGGGAACAGCCACCACAACAGCTGCCAGTCGCCGCGGACCCAGCGGTGCAGCCGCCGGGCATGGGCGATAACGCTGGAGGGATAGTCGTCGACGACCTCGACGTCGGAGACCAGCGCCGTGCGCGCGTAAAGGCCCTCGAACAGGTCGTGCGACAGCACGGCGTTCTCGGGAACCCGCCCGTCGAGCACGGCGCGGAACGCGTCGACGTCGTACAGGCCCTTGCCGGTGAAGATGCCCTCGCCGAACAGGTCCTGATACACGTCGGAGACCGCCGTCGTATACGGGTCGACGCCGGTGTGGCCGGCGTAGAGCCGCGCGAACAGCGACCCGGCGGCGCTGGCGATGGTGACGCTGACGCGTGGCTGCAGGATGCCGTAGCCGTCGACGACCCGGCCGCTGCGCGGGTCGACCTCGGCCCGGTTCATCGGATGGGCGATGACGCCGATCAGCGTCCGCGCCGCATCGCGGGGCAGCCGGGTGTCGCTGTCGAGCGTCAGGCAGTAGCGGATCGCGGGCAGCACGCCGAGCGCCCCGACCTCGACCACGAAGCTGGTGTCGGCCGCGCCGCGCAGCCGGCGGTTGAACTCCTCGAGCTTGCCGCGCTTGCGCTCCCAGCCCATCCAGGCCCGCTCGCCGGGATTCCAGCGCCGCTCACGGTGGAACAGGAAGAACCGGTCGCCACCCTCGGCCCACGGCCGGCGGTTGAGCGCTTCGATGCCGTCCACGGCCGTCTGGACGAGCGCCGCGTCCTTCGGCAGGTGCTGCTCGCCGGCGTCGCCGACGTCGCTCAGAATCGCGAAGTGCAGGTGCGGGTCGAGGTTGCCGAGCGCGGCGACCTCGAGCTGCTCGAGCAGGTGACGGACGCCCTCGACGCTGGTGAGCAGCGTCGGCACGACCACCATCGTCCGCGCGCTGGCCGGAATCCCGGCGCTGAAGTCGAGCCGCGGCAGGCGCTGCGGTTCGGTCAGCGCGGTGACCAGCCGGTTGACGAGCGCGACCGCCACCTCGCTGAAGGGCAGGAGCAGCGTGGCCGCGGCGACCAGGCGCAGCACGACGCCGGCGTCGTGGCCCCGCAGCGCGCGATCACTGAAGACCAGTGCGGCGGCGACGACGGCGGCGATCGCGCCGAGGTAGACGACCGTGGCATGGCGGCGGACCAGGCGCGCCGCCCGCTGGCGGAGCGTCGGCCGGAACGCGACGTGGGCCTCGAACTGGCGCCGGCCGCCGCCGTTCAGGTGGTGGCCGACATGGGCGGCGCGCGGTGATCCCGCGGCGGCGCCCTGCCGGGCGCTCTCGATCGCGCGCAGCGCCACGCGCACCTGGGCGTCGGCGTCGGGCTCGGCCAGCATCTCGACCGCCCGGCGCTGGCGGTCGCGGCCGAGGAAGTCCATCGCCGCGTAGGCGCCGGCCGGATCGCGGCGCAGCACCTGTTCGACGACGCTGACCTCTTCGAACAGCTGCCGCCAGTCGAGCGAGCTGCACAGGCGCAGGCTGGTGATCACGTTGGCGACCAGCAGCTGCGTGGTGGCCTGCTGCTGATGCGCTTCGCGCACGACGTCGTCGCTGGTGGCGCCGCGTTCGGCGGCCTGGTGGTCGATGGCCTCCACCAGCGGCTGCAGCGCCGGTCCGTGGTCGCGGATGCGGTGGAGGAGCTGCTCCACGTAGGCGGTGAACGAGCGGACCGGCCACTCGGGAGGCGTGTACGGCGCCCGGTCCTCCAGCCGCGACACGTAGCGATCGGCGGCGCGCCGTGCGTCACGCACCAGCAGGATGTCGTCGGCCAGCCGGCGCAGGTTCTCCAGCAGCGCCAGCCGCAGCATGCTCGGCCAGGCCCACAGCTCGCCGATGGTGAGCGGCGCCACCGTCTGGTAGCTGGTGAGGAAGGCGACCAGCTGCTGGCGATCGAGGCGGCTGTCGCTGTGCCGGACGAGTTCGGCGGCGAGGGCGTACGCGCGAACCTCGCCGACGCGCTCGGGGGCGGCGAGCGTCGGCAGCTGCGCGTAGTAACGGCGCGGCAGGTACTCGCGGAGCGAGCGGATTTCGGCCTGCACCAGATGGTAGTTGTCGAGCATCCACTCGCCGGCCGGCGCCACCCGCCAGCGGGCCCGGACGTCGTCGGCGAGCCGTCGGTAGGTCTCGGCGAGGACGCGGGCGTTGTCGTCGAGCCGGGCCAGCAGCCGCCGGCGCCGCCGCCGGCGGTGCCGGTCCACGGTGTAGCGGGCGGCGAGCGCGCGGGCGTGATCCTGCAGCCGATCGAGGTCCAGCAGCTCGTCGCGCAGCGGCGGCTCGGCGGCCGGCGCGCGTCGGCTGGCGCCGCGCCAGCTGGCCACGAAGTTCATGACGGACGGACCACGCGTCGGGACATGGGCACGATCGACTCCACGAGACGGCACGGATCGCGGAGCACGTCGTGCCGACGGTCTCGAGCGAGCGCCGTGCAAAGCAAGTGCCCTGGTGGTGATGGCGCGGGCGTTGCACTCCATCGTGGCGTGCCCGCCCACGGTGACCGGCGCGACACACTCTGAGCAGCTGGCAGGCCACTATGAGCAACGCCTTCACACCCCGCGGCTTCGACGACCGCGACGACGACGAGGGCTACCTCATGATCGATGCGCGCGCGCTGATCCTCGACCTGCCCGACGAGGTGCGTGCGGCCACGACGCGGCCGCCGATGCGCGGCGCCGCGGCGCGCTTCGCGACGCCCGCACGCCCCGGCGACGGCGTCATGCGCGGTGCGTTCCGTGTCCCGCTGCAGCCGCTCGCCAGAGACGGCGGCGCGGGCGCGACGGTGTGGACCCGCATGGGTCGGAAATTGCAGCAGCTCTGGCGGATGCACGCCCGAGACCGCGAGGGACGTGATGGTCGATGGTGATCGCCGCGCCCCTCGCCTGAGTGTCGCGGCCGTGGCGCTGGCCGCGGCCCTGATCGGGCACCTGGCGACACCCGGCGGCCAGGCCGGCACGTCTGCCGTCATGGCTGCAGCGCCGTAACGCGCCCGCCCCGCCGGCCCACCACGCCGGCGGGGCCGAAGCCCGGGACCCACTTCCGCCGCCGTCTGCTGGGGGGCGAGGGCGAGCGGGGTGGGTCCCCGGGGCCTGACGTCTCGAGGTTCCGACCGACACCGACTCCGCGGTGCGACAATGCCGGCGACGTTCCCGTGAGTGCCGCCGCCCGTCCCTGGACCGACGTGAACCTGGTGACCGCCGGCCTGCTCGGCGACCTGGCGGCGGTGCAGACCGACCCGCACAAGCGCCGCGGTTACGCGCAGGCGGCCGCGGCCATCCGCGACCTGCCCGAGCCGCTCACCGCGCTCGCCGTCGACGGCACCCTGCCGCGCATCGCGCGTGTGGGGCCGTCGTCGAGTCGGGTGGTGCTCGAGGTGCTGACCGACGGCCGGTCGGCCACCGTCGAACGCGCCATCGACGAGAGCGGCAAGCGCGCCGACGTGGAGCGGCGGCGCGGGCTCTGCGACGGCTTCCTGAGCCGGGCCGCGGCGCTCGACGTGCTGACCGCCGCCGGTGCGTATGCCGGCCACCGCGCCGACCTCCAGATGCACTCCACATGGAGCGATGGCCGCGAGTCCCTCGCGGCGATGGCCGCCGGCTGCCTCGCCCGCGGCTACACCCACGCCGCGATCACCGACCACGCCGGTGGTCTGCCCATCGCCGGCGGCCGCAGCTTCGCCGACCTCCAGCAGCAGGCCGCCGAGATCGACGTCGTGAACCGCGCGCTCGAGGGCCGGTTCCGGGTGCTGAAGGGCGTCGAGGCCAACATCGACGCCGATGGGACCCTCGACGTGACGCGCGACGAGCGCCGCGCCTTTGACGTCGTGGTCGCCGCCGTCCACTCCGGACTGCGCACCGCCGCCGATCAGACCGCGCGGCTGGTGGCCGCCGTGCGCGCGCCAGGGGTGCACCTGCTCGGCCACCCGCGCGGTCGGCAGTTCGGCACCCGTCCCGGGGTCCGCGCCGACTGGCCGGCGGTCTTCGCGGCCGCGGCCGCCCACCAGATCGCCGTCGAGCTCGACGGCGACCCGGCCCGGCAGGACCTCGACGCCGGCCTGGCGGTGCAGGCCCGGGACGCCGGCTGCGTGTTCGCCATCGACAGCGACGCCCACGCCGTGACCGAGCTGGGCTACGTCGAACTGGCGATGGCGCACGCGCGGCTGGCGGGCATCCCAGAGGAGCGGGTCGTCAACTGTTGGTCCATCGACCGGCTGATCGCCTGGCTGACCGACCGCGCCCGGTGAGCCCGTCGCCCGCGTCGACGGCGCCGGCCGTGCGCCGCGCCGCGGTCGGGCGGCCGGGTTCTTGCACCGCAGTGAGCAGGAGCGGGCACGACGCCCGCGACCTGCCCCTTCTGGACACTCGACCGACACACCATGGGCATCAGGGCGATGGCACACGACACCAGACACGCCGGCGCCGCCAGGCCTCCGCTGCGCCTCGTCGGCCGCGAGGCGGCGGGCATCGCGGCGGCGGCACTCGACGCGCCGCGCCGGCGGGCCGCCGCGACACTCGACGGCCTCGCCTACGGCGTGGCGACCGCCGGCCGGGCACTGCGCGGCAATGAGCATCGGCTGTCGGGCGTCGCCGCCAGCGCCGCCGCCTGGCTGCATCGGCTCGCGCACGACGTGCGAACCCGCACGATCGGCGAACTGGGCGGCGACCTCGCCGTGTTCGCGCGACGACGCCCGTGGCTCTTCGCCGCCGGCGCCTTCGTCGCGGGCGTGGCGCTGGCGCGCCTGATCCGCGACCGTGAGGGCCGCGCGTCCCGGCATCGTCCGCTGCCGGTCCGGCTGGCGTCGCGTCACGGATGACGGACATGGTCTCGTCCTCCCGTCGCTTCGCCGATCTGCTCCACGACCTGCGCGTCCACGGCCTGGGGCTCGTGCGCGGACACGCGCACCTGGCCGTGGCGGAACTGGCCGACTGGACGACGGCGCTGCGCTCGGACGTCATGCGCGTCGTCGCTGGCGCGGTCGGGGTGTTCGTCGGCCTGCTGGCCTCGGCCGCCACCGCCGTGCTGGCGCTCGTCGCTGCCGGCCTGGAGGCGTGGATGGCCGCGGCCGCCGTGGCCCTCGCACTGGTGGTGGCCGGCGTTGCGACGCTGTGGTCCGGTCTGTCAGGGCTTCGCCGGCTGGGCCCGCCGCTGCCGCTGACCGCCAACTCGCTGCGCGACAGCCTGCGTACACTCGACGAGGGCGTGCCGTGAGCGCGCCCGACACGGAGGAGACGGCGGCTCTGGTCGCCGAGCTGGCGGCGCATCGGCGCGCCGCGGCGCGAGCGGTGCGCGACCTCCGCGAGCGGCTGCGCCCGACGCGGCTCGTCGTCGATGCCGCCGATCGCCTCCGCGGCGCGGCGAGCCGTCAGGCGCGCCGGCTCGAGCGGCGGGCCGTCGCGGCCGTGCGATCGGCGCAATCGGCGACAGGCGGCCGCCAACGCCACGGGACGCCGCGGGGCGGCGACGTGATGGCTATCGCCGGGATGGCCCTCAGTGCCTGGACCGTACTGCGGGCGTGGCAGCGGGGCCGCGCCTCGGTCCTCAGCCGTCAGCCGAGCGTCGGCGTCGCACGGCCGCTGGCGTGGGGTGCGCTGGCTGTGGCGTGCGGCATGGTCGCCGGCTGGTGTCACGGCGAGCGGACCGGCCGCCTCGCGCCGGATGGACCGATCGCGGGTCGGCGGTGGCTCGTGCCGCCGTGTAGGCGTCGGAGGACGGACGCTCGTTGAACTCCGGCGTCGTCGCCGCGGCCTTCGCGTCGCGGTCGGCGCGGTGCATGCTGCCGGGGATCGACGGGCTGGCCGGCAGTCCATCGTTGTCGGGTGAGTCTCCGGGCCTGGACGTCTCGTGGTCGTCCGAGTCGGGCGGCGGTCACGGCGAGCCTCCGCTCGTCTGCAATGCAAGATCCGGCCCCGCGGCCGGTGCGCACGGCGCCGGCACCGCCACGTGGGGTGCGTGCGCTGAGCGTCGCGTGCCGCGAAGACCTCGAGGCCGCCGTCCTGGAACGACGCGGCGGCGTCGGGTTGCCAGGACGAGGGCCCGGTTGAGTGGGCATACGGGTGCCCATTCTGAGTGCGGCGACGCCCAGGAGTGGGCAGGCGCGCACCCGGAACGCTCACCCGAGGGCGGCGCCGCCCGCGAGTCGCCGCGCCGACGGCTCTCGCAGGCGTTGCGGTCGCTTCCGGCCGGCTGGCCCGGATACTGCTAACAGAGTCGCGCGTGCGCGCCCCGGGCCCCCGCTGCCGTCAGGCACCACCCGGTGCGGCCGGGGGCGGACGGTCGCTGGCGCTCGTCCTCGTCCTGCTGGTGGTGCCGGCCGTGGCGGCGCAGGTGGCGACGACCCCGGAGCGCCTCAAGGCGGCCTTCCTGTTCCGCTTCCCGCAGTTCGTCGAGTGGCCCTCGGCGGCGTTGGCGGGACGCCGGAGCGTCGATCTGTGTGTCATCGAGGACGTGGCGGTCGAAGCCGCCCTCGGCGAGCTGGCGGCCGGCGAACAGCTCGGCGGGCGGCCGCTGCGCGTGCGCCACGTCGACGAAGCCGTGGCCCCGACGTGCCACGTGCTCTACCTGCCGGCGGACTACCGCGGTCGCCGCGCGATGCTCCGGCGCCTGGAACGCAGTCCCGTGCTCACCGTCGGCGACACCAGCTCGTTCCTGGACGACGGCGGCATCGTCGAGCTCCTGCAGGTCGACAATCGCATCCGCTTCCACATCGACGCCGGGGCGGCGGAGCGGGCCGGCCTTCGGCTGAGCGCCCAGCTGCTGCGCCTGGCCGTCTCGGTGCGCAGGGGGCCCTCGTGAGCCGCCCTCGCATCGATCGGCTGTCCCTGCACCGCACCCTGGTGGCGATGGCGCTGGCCGTCACCGCCGTGTCGCTGGCGCTCGCGGTCCTCGGCGTCATCGCCGCCGAGACCTGGCGCTACCGCGCCATCGCCGCGGAGGACACCGAGGTACTGGCCCGGGTCATCGCCGAGAACTCGGCCGCCGCGGTGATGTTCGACGACGCCGAGAACGCCGGCGACATCCTCGGCTCGGTGGCGGTTCGCGAGGCCGTGACCCGCGCCTGCCTGTATCGCGCCGAGGGCGCCGTCTTCGCCAGGTTCGAGCGGCACGCCGGCGTCAGCTGTCCGGCGCGGCCGACGGCGCCGTCGAGCTGGACCACGGTCGCCGGAGTGGCGCCGATCCGCCGCAACGGCCAGGCGCTCGGCGTGGTGTTCGTCGAACGGGGCCTGCCCGAGCTGTGGCCGAGCGTCGCGGTCGCCGCCGCCACCGGTCTGCTGATGCTGGTGCTCGCCAGCCTGGTCGCGATCCCGCTCGCCAACCGCCTCCACCGCCGCATCTCGCGCCCGATCGTCGCGCTGGCTGCCGCCGCCCGCACCACCGGGGCCGACGCCGCCCCAGCCGCACGGCCGCCGATCGACACCGACATCCCGGAGCTGAACGATCTCGTCCGCGCCTTCTCCGACATGCTCGAACGCATCGGCGCGACGACGCACGAGCTGCGGCGGCGGGAAACCGAGCGGGAGGAGCTGCTCGGCCGTGAACGGGAGGCCAGCCGGCTGAAGGACGAGTTCCTGGCCGCGGTCTCGCACGAACTGCGGACGCCGCTCAGCACCGTCGTCACCTGGGTGCAGGTGCTGTCGATGAAGCCGCCCGACCCCGAGCTGCTCGAGCGCGGCCTGGCGAGCATCGCGCGCAGCGTGCAGGCGCAGGCCCGGGTGATCGAAGACCTGGTCGACGTGTCGCGCATCGTCGCCGGCAAGCTCAGCCTGCACTACGAGCCCGTCGATCTGCGCGAGCCGCTCGAGGCGGCGGTCGAGCCGTTCCGTGGAACGGCCGAGGCCAAGCGGCTGCGGCTCGTCCTCGACCTGCCGGCTCGCCCGTGCGTCGTCCGCGGCGATCGCGATCGGCTGCAGCAGATCTTCAGCAACCTGGTCTCCAACGCCACCAAGTTCACCGCCAGCGGCGGCCGTGTCGAGGTGACGCTCGCGCGCCGCGACGACCGGGCCGAGGTCAGGGTGAGCGACGACGGCATCGGCATCTCGGCCGGCTTCCTGCCCTATGTCTTCGATCGCTTCCGCCAGGCCGACGGCAGCATGACGCGCGAGCACGGCGGCCTCGGCCTCGGCCTGGCGATCGTCAAGGAGCTCTGCAGCCTGCACGGCGGCAGCGTCGCCGTTTCCAGCGCCGGACGCAACCGCGGGTCGACCTTCGTCGTGTCGCTGCCGCTCGCGCCCGAGACGCGGCCGTCGCCGGCCGCCGGCGCGGAGGCGCCACCGGCCGGGCGGCCGCTGTCCGGGCTTCGGGTCCTCGCCGTCGACGACAACGCCGATGCCCTCGACGCGCTCGACATCGCGCTGTCGGCGGCGGGAGCGGAGGTCCGGACCGCCGCGTCGGGAGCCGCCGCCCTGGCCGCGGCCGCCCGTGATCGTCCCGACGTGCTGCTGTGCGACCTGTCGATGCCGGATCTCGACGGGTTCGCGGTCCTGCGGCGCCTGCGGCTGCGGACGCCGCACCGGCACCTGCCGGCGATCGCCCTCAGCGCGCACGCCTCGGAAGAACATCGGGTCCGCAGCCGGGCCGCCGGCTTCGCGCTGCATCTCGCCAAGCCGTATCGCATCGAGGCGTTGATCGACGCCCTGCTCAACATCGCGTCCCCCCGGAGCCGTGACGATGTCCCCGTGCCGACCCAGGATGCCCCGCCACCCGATGACCCGCCGCGGTGAGCCGGGCCCGTGCCGCATCGCGCTGGCGATGGTCGGCCTGCTGGCCGTCGGCGGGCCGGACGCCGCGGCGCAGCCGCCGCCCGATCTCAAGCGGATGACCCTCGAGGAACTGATGCGCGTCGAGGTGTCGACCGTGTCGCGCCAGCCCGCGCCGGCGCCGGCGGTGCCGGCCGCGGTGTTCGTGATCACCCAGGACGACATCCGCCGCTCGGGCGCGACCACGCTGGTCGAGGTGCTCCGTCTCGCCCCCGGGGTCCACGTCGCGCGCCAGGACGGCGGGCGCCACGCGGTCGGCGTGCGCGGCTTCACCGACCGCCTGTCGCGGGCGATGCTCGTGCTCATCGACGGCCGGGCGGTCTACTCGCCGCTGTTCGCCGGCACCTATTGGGAGGTGCAGGACGTCCTGCTCGAGGACGTCGAGCGGGTCGAGGTGGTCCGCGGACCCGGCGGCACGCTGTGGGGCGCCAATGCCGTCAACGGCGTCATCAGCATCGTCACGCGCCGCGCCGCGCAGTCCCAGGGCCTGCTCGTGAAAGGGGCGGCCGGCACGCTGATGGCCGGACCGGCCGCGGCCCGCTACGGCGGCCGCCTCGGCGAACGCGGGCACTACCGGCTGTACGGCAAGGCGGCGACGGCGCACGGGTTCGCCGGCGGCGACGATCCGTTCGATCGGCTGCGCCTCCTGCAGGGCGGCGGGCGCGCCGACTGGGAGGACGCCAACGGACGCCTGCTGACCGTGCAGGGCGACGTGTACGCCGCCGAACTCGGCCAGCGGGTCGCCCAGCCGATCGTCGAGCCGCCGTTCAGCCGGACGACGTCGGCCGACGCGCCGTTGGCGGGGGCCAACCTCGTCGCCCGATGGTCGGGACCCTGGCAGGGCGGACGGCTGCAGGTGCAGGCGTTCCTCGACCGCACCCGCCGTGACGAGCGGCCGGTGGGCGAGACGCGCTACACCGGCGATCTCGACGTGCAGCTCGGCCGCCAGTGGTCTCGGCACCGCCTGCTCGCCGGGGTCGGCTACCGCGTGACCAGCGGGCGCATCAGCGCCGTAGCGCCCACGGCGTTCACCCCGGCGCGCCGGACCGACCAGCTGGTCACCGCGTTCGTCCACGACGAGCTGGCGCTGGTGCCGGATCGACTGCAGCTGGCCGTCGGCGTCAAGGCGGAGCACAACGCCTACAGCGCGTTCGAGTTCCAGCCGAGCGCGCGGGTGATCTGGACGGCGACGCAGGCGCAGCGCGTTACGGCCTCGGTGACCCGCGCCGTGCGGACGCCGTCGCGCGTCGAGACCGACTACACCACGACCAGCCTGGCCAACCCGGCGGTGCCGGCGTTCGTGCGCCTGCTCCCGAATCCGGGGTTCACGCCGGAACAGCTGATCGCCTACGAACTCGGCTACCGGATCCAGGGCGGCAGCCGTTTCTACGGGACCGTCTCGCTCTTCTTCAACGATCTGCGCGACGTGTTGAGCACCGAGCTGCTGCCGGCGTTCGTCGAGAGCGCGCCGCCGCCGGCGCGGCTGATCCTGCCGGTGACGTTCGCCAACGGCCTGCACGGCAACAGCCACGGCCTGGAAGCGACCATCGACTGGCGGCCGCGGCCCTGGCTGCGGGCGACCGGCGGCTACTCGTGGCTGCGCCTGCAGCTCACCCGGGATCCGCGCAGCGCCGACGTGTCGCAGGAGCGCCGCAACGAGGGCCTGAGTCCCCGCCATCAGGGGCAGATCGGCCTCTCCGCGGATCTGGGCCGGCGGGTCCAGGTGGATTGGGCGTGGCGTGCGGTGTCGCGGCTGCCGGCGGGGCCCGTGCCCGGCTACTCGACCTCGAACCTGCGGCTGTCGTGGCAGCCGCGAGACGGGCTCGAGGCGGCCCTGGTGGGCCAGGACCTGCATGCCGCCCGCCATCTCGAGTGGCCCGGCGGGGCCGACGCCCAGGCGCCGGTGCGCCGCCGCGTCTACGCCAGTTTCACCTGGCGGCGGTGAGCCTGGGTCACTCGTCGGCGTCGAGATCGGTGACGTCGGGCGCGTCATCGACCCAGAACCGCCAGCGCTCGCTGGTGCCGCCGCGGGGCGCGACGTCCAGCTGCACGGAGAGCACGCTGGCGGGGAAGAGCAGTCCGAGCGCGCCACTGGTGTGCATGGCCAGAGCCTGCGCCGAGGGCGCGACGCGGCGGATGTCGATGGCCACCGCGTCGCTGGCGACGTACAGCACCCACGGCCCGGCCAGCAAGGCAGCGGTTCGTTCGGCGACGAACGCGACGTCGCCGTCGTGGACGAGCGACGGCAGGCAGGACACCTGGAGGTCGGGCACAGGGGAGTCCATGGCCGCCTCCAGTCAGAAGCGGAACGCGACGCCGAGGGTGGCGCGCCAGAAGTTGAACCCGCCCAGGTCGAGGTCGATGTCGTCGCCGCCGTCGGAGTCCTGCAGGCCGCGGAAGTAGCGGCCGTCGACACGGATGCCGACCCGCTCGTTGAGCTGGCCGATGATCCCGCCGCCGACGTTCACGCCGAGGCTGTTCTCGTCGATGTCGAAGACGTTGCCGACGCTGGTGGCGCGGCTGCGGATCAGCCCGACGCCGGCCGACCCGTACGGCCGGATCCCGGGCGTCGCCGCCGGCGCCGCGATCATCAGATTGCCCATCACCGTCGAGACGTTGCTGTCCTCGAGCTGCGCCGTCTGGTTGGCGGCATCGAAGAAGTTCGGCGTGATCGCCGCGTCGAACTCGACGCCGAAGACGCCGGCGCCGAGCAAGGCGATGCTGCCGCCGAAGTTGACTTGTTCGTTGGGCGTGTCGCCGCCGAAGGTGACGCCGAGAAACGGCGTGAGCAGCCAGTCGGCGCGGGCCGGTGCGGCCGCGGTGAGCGACAGAGCGACGGTCAGAGCGATCAGATGGGTAGGCATGCGAATGCCCCTCCTGGGCGGTGGCGATGGCCATCACGGCGCGCCACTCGAGGAATCTGCATGGCCGATGCCGGTGCCCGGGACGCCGCGTCCGTACACGACGAAGGAGATCGCGCCGGGGACTGCGCGACCTCCTGTGCACACGCGGCGACGAGCGACTGGTCGTCTACAACGTGGCGCCGGTGCACGAGGTGCTGATCATCGTCACCGACGACACGGCGATCGTGGACCACGCCTTGTCCGCGCCCATGCGGTCGCCGGTGCGCGGCGTCTCGCCGGGACGGCTCGGATCGCGGGTGGGCGTCGGCGCGGTGGGACGTGTCGCGGGCGCCGGGCGATCGGCCGGCTCGGTCATTTTGCCGGTCACCCGCACCTGGTGGTTGAGATGCGCGGAGAGGTTGACGCCGCTGTCGGCGGTCAGGACGTACTGCGTGTCGTCCCTGGCGCCCATCGAATGCCCGCCCGCTTCCGGCGAGGGCCGGCCCGGCGTGGCGGTGCCGGTGGCCGGCTTGGCCGTGCCGCTCATGTCCGCGGTGACGTTGCTGAGCACGAAGCGGTTGGCGGCCGTCGTCGCCGGCGGCGTGGTCGAGCCGCCGCGTCCGGTGTCCATCGAGGCGTCCCATGCCTTCAGGCAACCGGTGACGGTGATGGTCTTGTCGTCGGTGCGCGCCGGCGTGGACGGCGAAGGCGACGGCGTCTGCGGCCGTGGTGAAGACGGCGTGGGCGTATGTGCGACGGTGAGCGTGCCGGCGACAGCGAACGCGCCGAAGGTAGCGTAGATCGCGTGTTTCATGGTCCCGTGTCCTCCTGCCCATGACGAGTCGCCCTGCGCGACCGTCGGCAGGAGCCCGAACTGCAGGATCCAGGCCAGCGCCGTTGCGGTGCGCACGGCCATGGCGCGACAGGCGGCGCCGCGACGGTGACGTCGCACGTGCCGGCGCGGGCCTCACAGTACGTCGCCGATCGCCCAGAGTGGCGCACGGCTCCGCCGCGCGACGAACGACACCGCGGCCAGCTCGAGACGCGGCAGCGAGGCCGCAGACAGGGCGGCGCCGCCGCGTGCGCTGGGTCGCCGGCGACATACACGCGGCAGGGCGTGACCGCGCCAGCGTCGCCGAGTGGCGCGGCGCCGCTGGCACGAACTCTGCTGATCGTCCAACCACGCGTCCTCGACGCGAAGGAGTGCGACATGTTCAACGACGGGCGGGACGGCACGGGTTTCACCACGGGGGTGGTGGTCGGGGCGCTGGTGGGCGCAGGCGTGGCGCTGTTGTTCGCGCCGAAGGCCGGCGACGAGCTGCGCAGCGATCTCAACGGCTCCATGACCTCGCTGCGCGAGGCGGTGGCACGCCGCTATCGCGCCCTGGCCGAGATGGCCGGCGTCGAGTCGAACACCTCGAAGAGCGGGTCGATCGCGTGGCCGAGTCGATCGAGAGCGGCGCGCGCGACGTGCTGGAGGCGGCCGGGGCCGCCCGGCGACGAGGCCCCCGCGCCAGCGGGAGCCAGTCGTGACGAGGGCCTGGGTACTGGCGGCGGCGCTGACTTCCGTGACACCCGCGGCGGCCCAGCAGCCGCCGGGCGCGTCGCCGGGTGTCATGGTGACCGTCGAAGGCTGCGTCACGCGCGATGATCGCGCCGGCTCGGCCGTCCGTGCGCTCTACGTGCTCACCGACCGCCGGCCGGCCCCGGGACCGGCCACGGCGGGCTCGCCAGCGGCGCCGACGTCGAGTGGCGCCACCGCGGCCGGCAACGGCGTGCCGCGGCGCCGGCTCTACGTCCTGCGCGCCGCCACCGAGTCGATCGATTTGCGGCGGCACGTCGGCCGGATGGTGCGGGCGACCGGAGCCACCACCGCCCCGTTGACGACCGCGCCGCTGGCCGGCCGGTCGCCCGAGGCGACGCCCGTGCCCGCTGCGATCGCGCCGGCCGGGGCCACTGGCAGTCCCGACGACACCGCGAACCCGCCGACGCTCGCGGTCACCGCGCTCGTCGGTCTCGACGGCGAGTGCCGCTGACGCGGCGGCCGCTCACGGCACCAGCACCGCGACGGCCCCCGGCTCGATGCCGACGCGCACGGTGCCGGCCTCGACGGCGTCCACGACGGTGTCGTCGACGTGCAGGCGATCGCTGGCCGCGATCACCACCTCGCGCGCCGTCCAGACCTGCAGGCCGGCCGGTGCCGTCGCGTCGGCCGCGGGGGTGCGCAGCGCCTCGATCAGCGCGGCGCGCCCGTCCGCGCCGGCGGCGACGACGGTGAGTCCGCCGTCACACGGCGAGGCGTCGGCCAGCCGCAGATTCGGTCCGACGCTGCCGACATTGAGCACTTCGACCAGCAGCCATGGGGCAGCGATCGGCTGGTCGTCGATGGTGATCGCCGAGCCCACCGGCTCCATCACCGCGAGCACGTCGGCGAAGGCGTGCCGCGCCCGCGTCAGCTGCGCCGCGGTCGTCGGGCTGGTGTAGTCACGCCGATCCATCACCACGATGCCGTGGGTGACCAGGCCACCGCCAACGCTCTCGAGGAAGCGTCGCTCGCCCCATGGACCGGTGGCGCGGCCGAGGTCGAGCGGGCGGACCGTACTGCAGCTCCACGCCGCCACCGCGACGTCCGGATCGGACGCCACGCCCAGGCTGCGCGCGGTGTTGTTGGCCGTGCCCATCGGCAGCACGGCCATCGGCGTCGTCAGTCCCGCGTCGGCGAGCGCGAACGCCGCCGCCGCGACCGTGCCGTCGCCCCCGGCCACGGCGTAGAGGTCGACACCGAGCGGCACCAGCGCCCGGAGGTCGGCCGACGGATGCGTCACCGCGACGACCTCGTGGCCGCCGCCGGTGATGGTGCGGGCCATCCTCGCCACCGACATCGCATCGCCGGCGGCTTCGTTGTGCACCAGTACGACCCTCATTCGACACAGGTCTCCGGCATGTCACCGCGGGCTGCAAGAACGGATCCGGCCGTCATGGCCGGACGTTTAGATCGGAAGAGCGTCGTGTAGG
>JBFWNV010000020.1:0-52614 GCA_050250875.1 Vicinamibacterales bacterium | reverse complement strand
GCACCGCCGAGTACAACAACCGCCTCGGTGAGCGGCGTACGAACGCCGACAAGGGCTACCTCGAGAGTCTCGGCATCGCCGCCGACCGCAACACGGTGATCAGCAAGGGCAAGGAGACGCCCTTCTGCACCGAGAGCAACGAGACCTGCTGGCAGCAGAACCGCCGCGGGCACTTCGTCATCACGGCCAAGTAGGACGGCCGGTCGGACGAGTCACCAACGCGCCGGGGCTGGCCGCAGGGCCGGTCCCGGCGTTCGCCTGTACAGCGCGGCAGACCTGAAGGTCTGGCCTGCCGATCGACGCCGCCTGCGCGGGGCGTCGGTGCAGCGGTGAATGGCAGAGCTTCAGCTCTGCCCGGCTACACGGGCAACTGATTGGCGATCAGATCGGCTGCGGCGCGCGGGTCGGGGGCGCCCGTGATCGGCCGCCCGATCACCAGGTAGGTCGCCCCGGCCCTGATGGCCTCGGCCGCGCTCATCGTCCTCGCCTGATCGTCCGCGCCGGACTCGGCGGCCGCGCGGATCCCCGGCGTGACGATGGCGAAGGGGCCGCACGCCGCCCGAATCGCCGCCGTCTCCAGCGGGGAGGCGACGACGCCGTCGAGGCCAGCGGCCTGCGCCAGCCGGGCCAGCGCCACCACCTGATCCATGAGCGGGCGCGAGACGCCCACTTCGGCCAGCGCCGCGGCGTCGAGGCTGGTCAGCACGGTGACCCCGATTACCAGCGGCCGGGTCATGCCGGCTTTGGCAGCGGCGGTGGCGGCGGCATCGGCGGCGGCGCGCATCATGGCGCTGCCGCCCGAGCAGTGCACGTTGACCATCCACGCCCCGGTGGCCACCGCCGCGCCGACGGCGCCGGCCACGGTGTTGGGGATGTCGTGGAACTTCAGGTCGAGGAACACCCGATCGCCCCGCTCGGCCAGCGTGCGCACGATCGCCGGCCCTTCGGCGGTGAACAGCTGCTTGCCGATCTTGAAGCCGCCGACCGCACCGCGCAGCCGGTCGGCCAGCGCCAGCGCCCGCGCCGCGTCGGGCACGTCGAGGGCGACCAGGATTGGGTTCATGCGTGGGCCTTCGCCGGCGTGCGGGTGTCGACGGCGCCGACCAGATCCTGGAGGCGCGAGATGCCGTGCCGGGTCATGTAGTCGGTGAGGCCGTCGAGCAGCTTCGCCCAGATGAACGGATCGACGAAGTTGGCGGTGCCCACCTGCACGGCGTTGGCGCCGGCCAGCATGAACTCCAGCACGTCGCGGGCGTCCATGATCCCGCCCATCCCGATGATCGGGATCTTCACTTCCTGCCGGCACTCGTAGACCATACGCACCGCGATCGGGCGGATCGCCGGGCCGCTGAGGCCGCCGACGCCGTTGGACAGCTTCGGCGCCCGCTGCTCGACGTCGATGGCCATCGCCAGGAAGGTGTTGACCAGCGAGATGGCATCGGCGCCGGCGTCCTCGGCCGCCCGCGCGAACGACGCTGGCGAGGTGACGTTGGGCGTGAGCTTGGGGATGACCGGCAGCCGCGTCACCTTGCGGACGGCGCTGACCACGTTGTAGGTGCCGTCGAGGCTGCACCCGAACTGGATGCCGCCTTCCTTGATGTTGGGGCAGGAGATGTTCAACTCGAGCGCCGCCACGCCCTCGGCATCTGAGAGGATGCGCGCCAGCTCGACGTATTCGTCGAGGGTCGAACCGCAGATGTTGACGACGTTGCGGGCGCCCAGCTCGCGCAGCCGCGGCAGCTTCTCGGCGATGAAGCGGTGGACGCCGATGCCCTGCAGGCCGATGGCGTTGAGCATCCCCGACGGCGTCTCGACGATCCGCTCGGGCGGATGGCCCTGGCGCTCGGCCAGGAACAGCCCCTTGCTCACGACGCCGCCCAGCGTGGCCAGGTCGACGATCTGTTCGTACTCGAGGCCGTAGCCGAAGCAGCCGCTGGCCGCCATCAGCGGGTTGGGCAGCTCGTAGCTGCCGATGCGGAGCGAAAGATCGGGAGCCATCGGGTGCGCCGTCAGTCCCACGCCACCGTGGCGCCGTCGAACACCGGACCGCCGATGCACGACCGGACGTAGCGGGTCTGGCCGTCGGCGTGGATCACCGGCACGACGCAGCTGTAACAGCCGCCGAGGCCGCAGCCCATGGTCCGCTCCATCGACACTTCGCTGGGCTGGCCGTAGCGGGCCGCCAGTCTCGCCACGGCGGCCAGCATCGGCTCGGGGCCGCAGGCGTAGATGGTCGTGAGGGCCGGACCCTCGAGGGCCTGCAGCGACGCCTCAAGCGGGCCGGTGACGCGCCCCTTCGTGCCGAGGCTGCCGTCCTCGGTGGCGAGCACGAGGTGGATGCCGAGACGCTCGAAGAACTCGCGGTAGTAGAGCTCGTCGCCGGTGCGGGCTCCGTAGAACAGCGTCGTCGGCACCTCGAGCGCGACCAGCGCCTCGGCCAGCGTCGCAAACGGCGCCAGGCCGACGCCACCGGCCACCATCCAGGCGGCGCCGCTCGCCGGCGGATTGAACGGCAGGCCCAGCGGTCCCAGGCACGACACCGCGTCGCCGGCCTCGAGGTCGTAGAGCAGCCCGGTGGTGCGGCCGGCCCGCTTGTTGAGCACGCTGATCGCCCGCACCGTGCCGAGGTCGTCGCGCAGCACTTCGAAGACCGAGAACGGCCGGCGGAGCATCGGGTCGGTGCCGTGCGCGGTCTTGAGCATCACGAACTGGCCGGGCTCGGTGAGCGCGCCCACTTCGGGCGCCTCGATCGTCAGGACGTTGTAGTCGGGCGACAGCCGCACGTTGGAGATCACGGCGGCGCGGACATCGACCGGGGGCATCCCACTGATCTTACCGGGGGCTGGGGGCTGGGGGCTAGGGGTTGGGGCGTGCCAAGAACCCGGACAACACCGCGGGCGTCATACTGATGGTCCGCTACCGCCCGATGCTTCGCCCGCTCGTACTCTGCCTGCTCGCCTTCGCCCTGCCCTTCGGCTCGCCGGTCGCGGCGCAGACGCCCTCGCCGGCGGTGGTGCGCGGCGTGGTGCTCGACGCCGACACGCGCGCGCCGATCGCCGGGGCGGTCGTGTCGGCCGGCGATGCCCGGGCGATCAGCGACGCCGCCGGCCGCTTCGGGCTCGAGGCCGGCCCGGGCGCGCTCATGCTGGTGGTCACCGCGCCGGCGTATTTCCCGCTCAGCTCCCCAGTGGAGGTCGGCGGCGCCCAGGGGCTCGACGTCGAGCTGCTGCTGGCGCGCGACAGCGGATTCGTCACCGCGGTGGACGTAGTCGCGCCGGCGCCGGCGGCCGCGCCGGCGACCGAGACGGTGGCGCCGGTGCAGGTGCTGCGCACGCCCGGAGCCCTCGACAACGTGTTCCGCACGCTGCAGACGCTGCCCGGCGTGAACGCCACCGAGGAGTTCGGCAGCCGGCTGGCGGTGCGTGGCGGCTCGCCCGACCAGAACCTGACCATCATGGACGGCGTCGAGATCCACGACCCCTATCGGCTGTTCGGACTGACCAGCGCCTTCAACCCCGAGATCATCCAGCGCTTCGAGCTGTCGACCGGCGGGTTCAGCGCGAAGTACGGCGACCGGCTGTCCTCGATGCTGCTGGTCGAGAATCGCGACGGCATTCGCTCTGCGCGCCTGGCCGGGTCGGCGGCGCTCAGCATCACCGACGCCAACGTCGTCCTGGAGGGGGCGCTGCCCGGCGCGGCGCCCGGATCGTGGCTGGTCACCGGCCGGCGCACCTACTACGACCTGGTCGCCGAACGGATCACCGACAACCAGTTCCCCGGCTTCGCCGATCTGCAGGCCAAGGCGGTGTGGGAGCCGGCGGCGGGCCGCAAGGTGACCCTGTTCGGCCTGCGCAGCCGCCAGTCGGCGGCGCTCGAGATCGACGAGGACGACGCCCGAGGTCGTTTCGACGACGACACCGAGAACGATCTGGCCTGGGCGCGCTTCGACACGGCGCTCGGCGGGCGCGGTCAGTCGCACACGGTCGCCGGCTATTCGGAGACCCGTTCGACGTTCGGGGTCGATGCGGCGTTCGAGAACTCGAGCCGGCGATCGAACGCTCCCGACGACGAGAGCTTCGGCATCGCCAACGTGGTGTTCGAGCGCACCTTGACGGTGACGGACGTCTCGCTGCGCCAGGAGCTGGCCTGGGCGTTCGGCCGGCACGTCATCGACACCGGCGGCGATCTGCACCGCCTCTCCACCGCGCTCACCTTCGCCGTCGCCGGCGATCGCAATCCCGTCGCCGCCAACGGATCCAGCGTGCAGGGCGGCGCCGGGCTTCCCGACCTGCTGGTGTCGGCGCGGGAGACCACGCGCGCCGGCGCGTGGCTGCAGGACACCTGGCAGATCCGGCCGCGCCTGTCGCTGCAGGGCGGGCTCCGCTACGACCGCAGCGGCCTGGCCGGCGAGCACCTGATCTCGCCGCGGCTGGCCCTGACGGCCAGCCTGGGCGCGCGGACCCGGCTGCGCGCGGCCGCCGGACGCTACACGCAGAGTCCCGGCTACGAAAAGGCCGCCCAGAGCGACTACGTGCTCGACTTCACCAGCGACGCCGCGCGCGGCCTGCGCAGCGAGCGCGCGCTGCAGGCGTCGGCCGGCGTGGAACGCAGCCTGAGCGGCGGCTTCGAGGTCAAGCTGGAGGGCTACGTGAAGCGCTTCACCGACGTGCTGGTCGGACGGCTCGAACCCGAGGCGGAGCGGCTGGCCTGCGTGGCGCGCTACGACTTCCCGGGCGATCTGGCGTCGAGCGTCCCGGTCGAGCCGATCATCACCACGGTGCCGACCAACGACGGCCGCGGGCGGGCCTACGGGTTCGACGTGTTCCTGTCGAGGCCGACGGCACCCGCCGACGCGAAGCTGCGCGGCTGGGTGAGCTATACCTGGGGCCGGGCCGAGCGCGACGCCTACGGGCGGCGCTACGCGTTCGAGTACGACCGGCGGCACGCGTTCACCGCGGTGACGTCGTTCCAGTTCACCCCCCGCTGGGAGCTGGCCGCCACGACCCGGGTGGCCTCGGGTTTCCCGCGCACGGCACCGCTCGGCGTGCGTGTCGCCGGCGTCGAGGACGCGGCCGACCGCGACGGCGACGGGGTGACCGACGAGATCCTGCCCGACCGTGACGGCGCCGGCCGCCTCGTCTACGCCGTGGACTTCGGCGGCGTCGCCAACCTGAACGGCGCCCGGCTGCCGGTCTTCGCCCGCGTCGATCTGCGGGCCACCTGGCGGCCCCGCGGCGCGGCCGGCCGCTGGGAGCTCTACGCCGAGGTGATCAACGTGCTCGACCGGCAGAATGCCGGGGCCTTCGACCCGCGGCTCGCCTACGATCCGGCGTCCGACCGCCCGGCCGTCGTCGAGGAGCGCGATCAGGCGATTCCCCGGTTGCCGACGTTGGGGGTACGCTTCAGGTTCTAGCGAGGCGGAGCCTCGAACTCGCGAGTGCAGTGTCGTGTGGCCCGTCCTCCCTTCGGTCCGGTCGGGCATCGGCGTTTGAACGGAATGCGAATGTAGTTCGCGGACATGCGCTACCTGCGGGTGCTCACCAACTCGGCGATTGCCGGCGCGCTGCTGGCCGGCTACCTGCTCATCGCCACGCTGCACCTCAACCCCGGCTACCCGATCGGCGTCGCCGAGGTCGCGCCGCTGGCCGTGGCCCTGGGCCTGGCCTACGGCGCCAACGCGCTGGTCGGGTTCTACGCGCTCATCGTCCTGCGCCAGGTGGCGGCCGTCGAGGTGCTGTCGCCGGGCTGGCTGAGCGTGCGGGTGCTCGCCTGGACCTCGACCATCGCGGCGACGGCCGGCGCCGTGGTGCTGTGGCTCAACGCCCGCAACTTCGCGCCGTTCCTCGCGCCCGAGACTGCCCGGCGCATGGCGCTGGCCGCGATTGCGGTGGCGATCTGCGGCGCGGTCTGTCTGATTGTCGCGCTGGCGCACATCGGCCGGCGCGGCACGGCGCCGAGCGGGGTGCTGCTGGTGACGACGATGGCCAGTTCGCTGCTGGTGCCGCTGCTGCTGCGGGGCCCGGCCCGGCCGGCGCCCGAGGTGCCCGCGGCGCGTCCGCTCGCGGCGATGAGCGGCGGCGAGCCGGGCGGCCGGGTGGTGCTGGTGGCGGTCGACGGCGCGTCGCTCGACCACATCTCCCTGGCCGTGGCCGAGGGCCGGCTGCCCAACTTCGGCCGCGTGCTCGACACCGCGGTGGCCACCCACCTGGCGACGCTGCGCCCGACGCAGGCCGAGCCGGTGTGGACGACGGTGGCGACCGGCCACCTGCCGCAGTCGAGCGGCATCCGTTCGGCCGCCCGCTACCGCGCCACGGCGGCCGGCCCGGCGCTCGACGTGCTGCCCGACTACATCTTCGCGCAGGCGCTCGTGCGCTACGGGTTCCTGCGCGAGGAGCCCCATCAGCCCGACGCGCTGGCGGCCCGGCCGATCTGGGCGATCCTCAGCGAGCGCGGCGTGCGCGTCGGCCTGGTCGGCTGGCCGCTCACGCATCCGGCGCCGTCGCTGAACGGCTACGTGGTGAGCGACGTGCTGCACCGCGTGGACGACGCCCGCCTGGCGCTCGAGAGCGGCGACGCGGTGTCGCCGATCAGCATGTGGGCGCCGATCGCCGCCGCCCGCAGCCTGCGCCTCGACCCCGACCCGCACGACGTGCTCGCCAGAGCCGACGCGCTCCCGCACGCCCGCGACGTGGACGTGCGCGCCGACCCGGCGCCGGTACAGGCCGACAGCCTTCACCTGCGAATCTTCGAGGTGCTCGAAGCCAGCGCCCGGACCTCGCAGTTCGTCGCCGTCCGGTTGCCCGGCCTCGATGCCGTGGCGCACTACTACCTGCGCTACGCCGAGCCCGAGGCCTTCGGCGACGTCAGCGACGAGGAGCGGCAGCGCTTCGGCCGGGTCCTCGACGACTACTACGGCGTGCTCGACGCCATGGTCGGGCGGCTGATGACCACGCTCGGCCCCGACGACCTCGTCCTGCTGGTGTCGGGCCACGGCATGCAGCCGCTCACGCCGTTCAAGCGGGTGCTCGAGCGGCTGGTCGGCGACCCGACGGTGAGCGGCACCCACGAGCGCGCCCCCGACGGATTCGTGATGGCCTTCGGTCCGGCCGTACGCGCCGCCCGGCCCGACCGCGGGTCGGTGGCCGACATCACGCCGACGATCCTCTACTACCTCGGCCTGCCGATTGGCCGCGACATGGACGGCACCGCCCGCACCGACTTCTTCGAGCCGACGTTCACGGCGACACGGCCCGTGACGTTCATCCCGAGCTACGGGCGCTGACGCGCCGGAAGCTCGGAATGAGGGACTCGGGTCTCGGGGCTCGGGGCTCGGGAAGGACCTCCCATGGAACTGACGCCCGCCAGCGAGTTGGATAGCGTGACAGCCCGTTGTGTTCTGTCCCGAGCCCCGAGACCCAAGCCCCGAGCCCCGGTTCTTCGAGCCCCGAGCCCCGAGTCCCGCGGAGCCCGTCGCCGGAGAGGTATACTGGCGGCGACTCTTTAATTGCGGGCCTGTGAGCTCGCGAAGGGGTGACGATGACGACACGAATGCCCGCCCCGGGCGCGTCCCGCGCCCACGCTCTGCCATACCGTTCTCCCGACAGCTTTTCCCGAGTCCCGAGCCCCGAGTCCCGAGCCCCGGGTGCGCACGCCGCCGAGCGCAGCGAGGAGGCGTCATGCCCGTCGTAATGGACGCCGACCGGATCTCGCGCGCCCTGGTGCGCATCGCCCACGAGATCGTCGAACGCAACCGCGGCGTCGAGCAGCTCGCCGTCATCGGCGTGCGGTCGCGCGGGGTGCCGCTGGCGCGGCGGATCGCCGCCGCGCTCAAGCAGATCTCCGGCGACGACGTGCCGACCGGCGCGCTCGACATCACGCTCTACCGCGACGACCTGATGCGCCAGGCGGTCGGTCCGCAGCCGATCGTCCGCCGCACCGAGATTCCGTTCTCGATCGACGACCGCGTGATCGTCCTGGTCGACGACGTGCTGTTCACCGGCCGCACCACCCGCGCCGCGCTCGACGCGCTGATCGACTTCGGCCGGCCGAAGGCCATCCAGCTGGTGGTGCTGGTCGACCGCGGCCACCGCGAACTGCCGATCAAGGCCGACTTCGTCGGCAAGAACATCCCGACCTCCCGCCGCGAGGCCGTGCACGTGCGGCTCACCGAACTCGACGGCCAGGACGAAGTGACCGTGGAAAGCGAGGCCTGACGTGGAGGCGCCGACGAGCGAGGTGGCGCTGCCGGCCACGGCGCTGCGCCGCAAGGACCTGCTCGGCATCGCCGAGCTGACCGCCGAGGAGATCCTGCTCATCCTCGACACCGCCGAAGCGATGAAGGAAGTGTCGCAGCGGGCCATCAAGAAGGTGCCGGCGCTGCGCGGCCGCACCGTGGTCAACCTGTTCTACGAGCCGTCGACGCGCACCCGCACCTCGTTCGAGATCGCCGAGAAGCGGCTCAGCGCCGACACCCTCGGCGTGGCGGTGGCCAGCTCCAGCGTGGTCAAGGGCGAGACGCTGGTCGACACCGCCCGCAACATCGAGGCGATGGGCCCGAGCATGATCGTGCTGCGCCACCCGTCGTCGGGCGCGGCGCACCTGCTGTCGCGCATCTGCCGGTCGCCGATCATCAACGCCGGCGACGGGCTGCACGAGCACCCGACCCAGGCGCTGCTCGACGCCTTCACCATCCGCGAGCGCAAGGGGCGGATCGCCGGCCTGAAGGTGGCGATCGTCGGCGACCTGCTGCACAGCCGCGTGCTGCGCAGCAACGTGCTGCTGCTGACCAAGCTCGGCGCCGAGGTGTGGGTGTGCGGCCCGCCGACGCTGGTGCCGCTCGGCCTCGAGCGGTTCGGCGTGCACGTCACTGCGTCGCTCGACCAGGCGGTCGCCGGCGCCGACGTCGTGATGATGCTGCGCATCCAGCTCGAACGGATGGAGGGCGGCTTCTTCCCGTCGCTGCGCGAGTACTTCCTCGTCTTCGGCATGACCGAGGCGCGGCTGGCCCGGGCGAAGCCCGACGTGATCGTGATGCACCCCGGTCCCATCAACCGCGGCGTGGAGATCGCGTCGGAGGTGGCCGACGGGCCCTATTCGGTGATTCTCGACCAGGTGGCCAACGGCGTGGCCGCGCGGATGGCGGTGCTGTACCTTCTCGCCGGCGGCGGAGCGGATCATGAAGCGGCTGTTTAAGGGCGGCCGGGTCGTCGACCCGGTCAACGGACTCGACGGCGCCTTCGACGTGCTGGTCGACGGCGGGGTGATTGCGAAGGTCGGCCGCGACCTGCCGGCCAGCCTCGCCGACGGCGGGGCGCTCGTGGCGCTGACCCCGGCCATCGTCGTCTGCCCGGGGTTCATCGACATGCACGTGCACCTGCGCGAGCCGGGGCAGGAGCACAAGGAGACGGTGGCCAGCGGCGTCGCCGCCGCGGTGGCCGGCGGCTTCACCGCCGTGGCCTGCATGCCGAACACGCGTCCCGTCAACGACAACGCCGGCGTCACCGAGCTCATCCTCAAGAAGGCCGCCGACGCCCGGCTGGCGCGGGTCTACCCGATCGGCGCGGTGTCGCGCGGCCAGCTCGGCGAGCAGCTCGCCGACATCGCCGAGCTGAAGCACGCCGGCTGCGTCGCCATCAGCGACGACGGCCACCCGGTGTCGACGGCGCTGCTGGCGCGGCGGGCGATGGAGTACGCCGGCATGTTCGGCATGCCGCTCATCGAGCACTGCGAGGATCCGTCGCTCAAGGGCGAGGGCGTGGCGCACGAGGGGCCGATCGCCGCGTCGCTCGGGCTGAAGGGCATCCCCGGCATCGCCGAGGCGATCACCGCCGGTCGCGACATCCTCATCGCCGAGATGGTCGGCGGCCACGTCCACGTCGCGCACATGAGCGCGTGGACGACGCTCGAAGCCGTGCGCCAGGGCAAGGGCCGCGGTGTGCAGGTGACCTGTGAGGTGGCGCCGCACCACTTCACCCTCACCGACGAGCTGCTCGCCGCGCCGGTGCCCTACGACACCGACGCCAAGATGAACCCGCCGCTGCGCGAGGCCCGCGATCGCGACGCCATGCTGGCCGGGATCGCCGACGGCAGCGTCGACGTCATCGCCACCGACCACGCGCCGCACCACGCCGACGAGAAGTCCGTGGAGTTCGACCGTGCGCCGTTCGGCATCGTCGGTCTCGAGACGGCGATCCCGATCGTTCTCGATCGCCTCGTGCACGCCGGCGTCATCCGGCTGCCGCGCCTGGTCGAGCTGATGTCGGTCAACCCGGCCCGCATCCTGAAGGTGCCGGGAGGCAGCCTCACCGAGGGCGCAGCCGCCGACCTCACCCTGCTGGCACCCGACCTCGCCGTGACCATCGACCGGGCGGCGCTGGTCAGCAAGTCGAAGAACACGCCGTATCACGGCTGGAGCTTCCGCGGCGGGGTCGCCGCGACCATCGTCGGCGGCCGGGCGGTCTACGCCAACGCTGCGGCCGGCGTCGCGATCGCGGCGGAGGTTCGGTGATGGACGCGCGACGCGACGACATCCGGGCCCGCGCCGTGCAGGATCTGCGGCGCTTCGAGGTGGTGATGGAGGGCCACTTCGACTACGGCAACGGCTATCACGGGCGCCTCTACCTGAACCCCCACCAGCTGTTCCGGTATCCCTCGACGATCTGGCGCGTGGCGCAGGATCTGATCGACATCCTGCCGGTCGGCGTGGCCGAGAAGACCACCGTGGTGGCCGGCCCGGTCACCGGCGGCGCCCTGCTGGCGCACACCATCGCCGGGCTGCTCGACGGACGCCGGCCGCTGACCCGCGAGCCGTATTCCTTCGCGCCCATCCACCATCACGGCCCCGACGGCGCCGCGGCGCTGTCGCCGTTCTACCGCAAGGTGGTGAAGGGCGCGCGCGTGCTGCTCGTCGACGACGTCCGCAACACCGGCCAGACCTTCCAGCACTGCGCCGAGCTCGTCACGGCCGCCGGCGGCACGGTGATCTGCACCGCGCAGATCGTCGATCGCGGCGAGGCGGTGGTCACGCTGCCGATCACCAACGTGGCGCTGGTCGAGTACCCGGCACCCGAGAACTACGCCGCCGCCGCCTGTCCGCTGTGCGCCCAGGGGCTGCCGGTGACGGCGTTCTGATCGCTACTTCCTGCGGCTGGCGGTGAAGGTGCCGTTCAACTGCCCGCCGGCGATGGCGACGGTGCCCTTCATCTCGTCCTTCTCGACGGTGCCCTTGTAGACGCTGTCCACCCGCTGGCCCTGCGCCTCGGACTCGAACGAGAACTCGATCGCGGAGCCCTTGATCGTGCCCTTGAGCGGGGCGCTCCCGAACAGGCCCGAGTAGGTGCCGGTGAGGGTCTCGCCCTCCTGCTTGAAGCTGATCGACGGCGACCCGGAGCCCTGGTCGGTCTGGACGGAGAAGGTCCAGTCGCCGCTGACGTTCTGGTTCTGCGCCGCGATCGGCGCTCCGAGCGCCGCGGTCACGGCCGCCACGGCCACCAGGGTCACGACCTGACGTCGCGCGAGTCCTGCCTGCATCGGTGTCTGCCTCCAGCCCGACAGTATCGCACCGAGTCCTCAGGTACCGACATCCGCCTGGCCAGATCCCCGGCCCGGCGGTCGGCTTCTACAACGCGCTCAACAGCGCCTCGACGTCGGCGGCGTCGTTGTAGAGGTGCGGGGCGACGCGGATGGCGCTGCCGCGCAGCGACACGAACACTTTGCGGGCCCGCAGCCGCTCGCCGACCGCCGTGATGTCGGTGCCGGCGGGCGCGCGCAGCCCGACCAGATGGGCGCCGCGGTGCGCGGCATCCTCCACGGTGTAGCCCATCGCCCGCACGCGGTCGAACAGCGGCGCGGTGAGCGCTCGGCAGTACTCCTGCACGCGCTCCGGCTGCCACTCCAGCACCTGTTCGAGCGCGGTGATGGCCATCGGCATCAACGCGAAGTTGGTGCGTTCGCCGACGTCGTAGCGCGCGGCGCCGGGCTGGTAGTCGTCGCGGTAGTGGACCAGCTCCTTGAAGTTCTCGCTGCCGGCCCTGCCGATCCACGTCTCCTCGATCGGCTCGCCGTCGTCGAAGCGCGGGCCCAGGTAGGCGAAGCCCATCGAGTACGGGCCCATCAGCCACTTGTAGGTGGCGACGACCAGCGCGTCGGGCTGGATCCGCGCGGCGTCGAACGGCAGGGCGCCGACCGACTGGGTGCCGTCGACGACCAGCGCCGCCCCGACCTCGCGGGCGCGGGCGCCGATCGCCTCGAGGTCGAAGCGCGTGCCGTCGGTCCAGTGCACGTGGCCGATGGCGACGACGGCGGTGTGCCGGTCGATGGCCTCGAGTACCCGTGCGTTCCAGCCGCGGCCGCGGCCCGCGGCCGCCTCCGGCGGCTCGACGACGCGCAGCTCGGCGCCCCGGGCGGCGGCCAGCTTGCGCCAGGGGTGGACGTTGGCCGGGAACTGCTCGTGGGTGACGACGATGTGCTGTCCGGGCCCCACCGGCAGATTGCGTGCGGCGATGGCCAGCCCGTAGGACACCGCCGGAATGATGGCGATGCGCGACGGGTCGGTCACGTTCACCAGCCGCGCGAACAGCGCCCGGGCCGTGGCCGCTTCCGTGAAGAAGTCCTCCTGGCTGATGCGCGACGGCACCCGCTTGCGGGCCACGCCAGCCACCCCGGCCGCCTCGACGGCCTTGGAGATCGGCGACATGTAGGCGCAGTTCAGATAGTGCTCGTCGTCGGGCAGCGAGAAGGACGCTTTCTGGCAGGGCAGCATGCGCGCAGTGTACTGCGCTGTCCTCCTCACCGCCGCGCGGCCGCCTTCCAGTTGAGCATCACGCTGATCGGCGCGGGGTCGGCCGCCGTGCTGATCAGGAAGCGCTGGCCGTCGCCGGTCACGTCGTACTGAGTGCTGATCGCATTTCCGCCCTCCCGGCCGGCGGCGCGCGACGCCATCAGCACCTCGGCCGGGCCGAACGCGACGTCTCGCGGCCCGCTCCTGACGGGCACTGCCACCAGCCGGCGGTCCGGCATGAGGTAGTACAGCTCGCTGCCGCCCTTGCCCCAGGCGGGCTGCATCCCGCCGTTCGAGGACACCTGCCACTTGCCGCCACCCCCGGGAAACGGCTGGACGTACACCTCGAAGCGCCCGTTGCCCTCGCGCGCCGTATAGGCCAGCCACCGGCCGTCGGGCGACACCCGACCCGCGCGCTCGTCGTTGCTCGTGGCCACCACCGGCCGGGGTTCGGCATCGCCGATTCGCCACACCGCGATGTCCCAGCTGGTCTGCGGGTTCAGGATCGACAGCACGACCTGGCGGCCGCCGTCGATCCAGTCGGAGGGAATCTTGGCGGCGAACGAGACGAGCGCCGGCTTCTCGCTGCCGGGGGTGTCGAATGGCAGCCGGAAGAGGCTTGGCGGACCGGCGCGCAGCGAGGCGAAGAGGACCTCGCGCCCGGCGGGCCCGGCAGGTCCGCACACGGGATAGAAGTCCACGCTCGGGTCGAAGGTCAGCCGGGTGGTCTGCTTCGTTCCGACATCGAGCGTCCAGAGGTCCACGGCGCCGGTTCGCGAATCGGCCTGCTCGAACACGACCGTGCGTTCGTCCGCGGTCAGGCACAGCGTGCTGAAGTCCCCCGGGGGCGTGGCGGCCCCCAGCGACCGGCCCTGGCGGTCGAACCACTCGAGCTGAGCGCCGCGGGTGCCGGCCAGGTAGGCGATGGCGTCGCGTGACACCGAGAACAACCCCTGATACGTGATGGCGTTGAATCCCACGCCCTCGGCGATGACCACGGGTGTCCCCCGGATCTGCAGGGACTCCAGGTCGAACGACTGCGCGACGAGCGTCGAGTCGCGCAGGAACAGCAGCTGGCCGTCGACGAAGAAGGCATTGCCTCGGGTCTTGACGACCTCGCGCACGTCGGTCGAGTCGAGCGAGGCCACGCGCACGCCGGCGGGCCCGCCCGAGATGCCCTCGAGCGCCTCGAAGAGATAGTGACGCCCGTCCGGCAGGAGCTGCGGGAACGACCGAAAGCCGCGCTCGACACGTTCCACGGGGACCGGCTTCGATTCGCCCCCCGCCGCCGGCACCAGCATCGGCGGGGTATTGGGCACTGCTGAATACAGGATCACGTCGTCTCGTCCCCACGTGCCGCCGCGGGGCACGGGCGCCGCGGCCAGGGTTCGCGCGGCGCTGCCGTCCAGGGCGACGGTCTTGAGCTGGCCGGCGGCGAAGAACCCGAGCCGGGTCGAGTCCGGAGACCAGAATGGCTGGCTCGCCTCTTCGGTGCCGGCCAAGCGTCGCGGCTCGATCGCTTCGCGGCTGCGGACGTAGAGCCACACGGTGCCCGACTGGTCGCTGGCCGCAAAGGCGATGTGCCGGCCATCGTGCGAGACCTGGGGCGCCTCCCAGGCGTAGCTGGGTGTCGCCCCGGGGGGCGGCAGCACCGACAGCACGTCGGGGCGCGCCGGCACGGCGGCGGCCTCGTCGGGTGTCGCACGAGCGCCGATCCACGACGCGGCCGCGATGACGGCCGAGAGCGCGGCGACACTCCAGGGCAACCAGTCACGCCGCCCGCGGGGCGGCGACTCCGCCCGCGCTGGCATGGTCGGGTCACCCACGGACATGTCCCGCAGTTGCAGCAGGACGTCGTGCATCGTCGACCAGCGGTTGTCGGGGTGCTTGGCCAGACACGTCGCGACCACGCGTTCGAGCGCCGGTGGGACGCCCGGAACCACCGCGGTCACCGGCGGCGGATCGGTGTGAAGCACGGCGCCGGCCACGGTGGGATGACTGGATCCTTCGAAAGCGCGTCGGCCGGTCAGCATCTCGAACAGGATGGCGCCGAACGCGAAGATGTCGACGCGGGCATCGTAGGGGACGCCCTGGAGCTGCTCCGGCGCCATGTAGTTCAGCGTCCCCACGATCGCGCCGGCGCCCGTGAGGGGCGCCGCCACGGTGGCCGCGTCGCTCGCGACCGACTCGAGCCCGAGCCGCGCCAGCCCGAAATCCAGCAGCTTCACATGGAGCCGCGGCGGCGCGCCCGACGCCGGCCGGACCAGCATGATGTTGCCGGGCTTCAAGTCGCGATGCACGATCCCCAGCCGATGGGCGGTGGCGACCGCGTCGGCGATCTGCACGGCACAGGCCAGCGTCTCGGCCAGTGCGAGCCGACCGCCCCGCAGACGATCGGCCAGCGTCTGGCCCTCGATGAGCTCCATGACCAGATAGTCGACGTCCTGCTCGCGGCCGACGTCGTGGAGCGTGCAGATGTGCGGATGGGTCAGCGACGCGATGGCCCGGGCTTCGCGCTCGAAGCGCGCGCGCCGCTCCGCGTCCTGCGAGAACGCGGTCGGCAGGACCTTGACGGCCACCAGTCGATCGAGTCGGGTATCGCGAGCGCGATAGACCTCGCCCATCCCGCCTTCGCCGATCTTGGCGAGGATCTCATACGGGCCCAACCGCGCACCGGGCGCCACCATGCCGCCCGAATTCTACCTTCGCGCGAACGGGCACCGACGGCATGGCCTCGCCGGATCTCCGGCGCGGCGGTCGGCTCAGTCACCTCGCGGCACTGCTTGGCTCGGTGATAGAGTCAAGGCGCGAGCGATAGGCGCCCGGCACGTCGCGGGCGGCGATGGCCAGGCGGTTCCAGGCGTTGATGGTCGCGATCGCCAGCGTGAGGTCGCCCAGCGCGCGCTCGTCGAAGTGGGCGCGGGCCTCGACGTACACGGCGTCGGGGACGCGGCTGACCGCCACGTTCGTCACCGCCTCCGTCCACGCCAGCGCGGCGCGCTCGCGGTCGGTGTAGTACGGGCTCTCGTGCCAGGCGTCGAGCCCGTAGAGACGCTGTTCGGTCTCGCCCAGCGCCCTGAGGTCCTTCCAGTGCATGTCGAGGCAGTAGGCGCAGCCGTTCAGCTGCGAGGCGCGCAGCTTCACCAGGTGGACGAGGGGCTGTTCGATCGCGCAGTCGGCGAGGTAGGTTTCGAGCGCGTCCATTGCGTCGTACGGGCCGGGAGTACGGGTGTCGTAGCGGAACCGGGCGGTCATCGACGATCTCCTTCGTGGGGCGGCGGGGCGGCGACCGGAATCGAGCGCGGCCCGTCCTGATCGCAAGTGAAGAAGGCGAGGAATTTCGCCGGCCTCGTGTCGCTGGCGTTGGCCGACACCGCGTGCACGTCGGCCGGGGTCTCGGTGAAGCTCTCGCCGGCGGCGTAGGTGCGGGCCGGCTGCCCCTGCAGCTGCATGCGGACGGCGCCTTCGAGCACGTAGCCGACGACGGGACAGGGGTGACGATGCGATTCCGACCGGCCGCCGGGCGGATACGACACCTCGACCACCTGCATCGTCAGCCGGCTGCCGTCCAGCGGCGGCACCCGGTGCGTGACGACGACGCGCGAGGCCGCGCCCGCCGGCGGCGCCGCCGCGGCGGCGGCGACGCGGTAGATGAACCCCTTGTTGTCGTCCGAGATGTAGAGCGCGCCGTCGGCGCCGGTCACCACACCGACCGGACGGCCCGTCACGACGTCGCCGTCGAGCCAGCCGGTGACGAAGTCCTCGGCACGCACCGGCCGGCCGTTCTCCATCACCAGGCGCAGCACCTTGTAGCCGGCCTTCGTGGTGCGCGTCGTGGATCCGTGCACGGCGACGTACATCGAGGAGCGGTAGGGCTCGGGGAATCGCTCGCCTGTGTAGAAGGCCAGACCCATGGGGGTCAGGTGGGCAGGGAGCTCGAAAGCAGAAGGGGTGACGTCCGCTGCCGCGAGGGGCGCGGGACCGGGCGGCGCATCGGGGGCGGCGCTCGGGAGGTTGCGTCCGTAGAAGAACGGATGGCCGTAGTGGCGGCCGTCCTCGATCAGGTTGATCTCTTCCACGGGCGTGTCGTCGCCGATGCCGTCCTGGCCGGGCTCGCCGGCCCAGAGTCGGCCGCGCGGATCCCACGCGAACCCGACGGCGTTGCGCAGCCCTCGCGCGAAGGTCCGCCCGCCGCTGCCGTCGGGCTCGTACACCTGGATGGCGGTGCGCCGCGCGTCGGCCTCCACGCAGGCATTGCACGACGAGCCGATGCTCACGTAGAGCCTGCCGTCCGGGCCGATCGCCAGCGACCGCGAGGTGTGGAGGGATGGCGTGGAGGTCGGCAACTCGACGATCGACCGCGGCGTGCCCTCGGGCGCGCCGTTGACCCACCGCACGCGCAGTACCGCCGGCGTGGTGGCGATGTAGAGGTAGCCGTGGCCGAAGGCGACGCTGTGGGCGTAGGGCAGATCGGCGAAGAGCACCCGCGGCTCGGCGCGGCCGTCGCCGTCGGCGTCGGGTAGCGCAACCACCTCGGTGCGTCGCGCGACGACCAGGATGCCTTCCGGGCTCACGGCCATGAGCCGCGGCCGGCCCTGGCCGGCGGCGAACACCGACACCGTGAAGCCGGCCGGGACGCGAAGGCTGGCCGGGACCGCCGGCGCCGCCGGGGCGGCCGGTGTCTGGGCGTGGGCGACGGCGGCGAGCGCCAATCCGCCGGCGAGGCAGGCGGCGCGCTGGAGCGATCGAGTGAACGGCATACGCATGCGACGCACGGTATCCTCTAAGTGGCCCACCGAACAGTGCCAATTACCATCGCACGGTTGGACCACTTGAGATGCCGCGCCGCCCGGTCACACTGCCCCTCGTCCTCCCGCCGCGCGACCCGCGGACTCCGGCCTACCAATGGCTCTACCGCGCGCTGCGGGCCGAGATCACCGGCCGGCAGCTCGGCCCGGGCCATCGCCTGCCGGCGACGCGGGACCTGGCGCGCCAGTACGCCGTCTCGCGCGGCACCGTCGTCGCCGCCTTCGAACTGCTCTACGCTGACGGCTACGTCGAAGGGCGTATCGGATCGGGCACCAGGGTGTCGGCCATGCTGCCGGCCGCCGACGCGGTTGCGCCGCGTGACGTGGCGCGGTCGGCGCGCCCGCGTCGCCTGTCGCACGCGGCGCGGCGGGTCGCGCCGTTCGTGCAGCACCCCGGTGCGTCGGCGCGGGCGTTTCGCGCCAATCAGCCGGCGCTCGAGCTGTTCCCCGCGGCGGTCTGGGCGCGCGTCGCCAGCCGCGCCGTGCGGCGCGCCTCGGCCGACCTGCGTCTCGGCTGCGACCCGCTCGGTTACGCCCCGCTTCGCCATGCCATCGCCGACTACCTGACCGTCTCCCGCGGCGTGTCGTGCACGGCGGCCCGCATCGCCGTGGTGTCGGGCGTGCAGGAAGCCCTCGCCGTCGTCGCGCACCTGCTGGTCAATCCCGGCGACGCGGTGGGCCTCGAGGACCCCGGCTACACCGGCGCGCATCGGGTGTTCGCGTCGGCCGGGGCGCGGGTGCGGCCGATCGCCCTCGACGCCGACGGCGCCGTGGTGCCGGGCGGGCGCGCCGCGCTGCGGCTGGCCTACCTGACGCCGGCGCACCAGTTCCCGCTCGGCATGGCGATGTCGCTGGCGCGGCGCGTGCACTGGCTGGCGTGGGCGCGTGCGACCGGGGCGGTGCTGGTCGAGGACGACTACGACAGCGAGTTCCGCTACTCGGGTCGGCCGCTGTCGGCGCTGCAGGGCCTCGATCACGACGGCCACGTCATCTTCGTCGGCAGCCTGAGCAAGGTGCTGTGCCCGGCCGTGCGCGTCGGCTATCTGGTCGTGCCCGACGACCTCGTCGATCCGGTGGCGGCGTGGCTGTCGGTGTCGAGCCGGCACGTCTCGCCGCTGCTGCAGGCGACGCTGGCCGACTTCATGGCCGACGGCCACTTCGCCCGTCACCTGCGGCGTGCCCGCGACGTCTATGCCGCGCGGCGCGGGGCCTTGCTCGAGGGCGCCGATCGCTGGCTGCGCGGCCGGCTCGACGTGGTGCCGGTCGAGGTCGGCCTGCAGACCGTCGGCTACCTGAGCGGCGACGCCGGCGCCGAGGCCGTGGCCCGGGCTGCCGCGGCCCGCGACGTCGAGGTGCGCGCCCTCAGCCGCTACGCGCGGTCGCGTCCGGTGCGCGACGGGCTGCAGCTCGGTTTCGCGGCGGCAGACGAGACCGAGATCGGGCGCGGACTTCGCGAGCTGGCCCGGGTACTCGATCAGTCGCGGACGTAGCCCATCTTCGCGCTGCGCTTGCCGCCCTCGCGGTGCGCCTCGTCGGACAGCGCGTGCACGCCGATGGCGTCGATCCAGCGGTTGTAGAAGTTGAACAGCGCGCAGACGGTGATCGCGAAGTAGAGCGCCTCGTCGGTCCAGCCCAGCGCCCGCAGCGGCGCCATGTCGTCGGGCTGGATCCGCGGCGAGTCGTGGTTCACCCGATCGACGAACCGGAACAGCGCTTTGTGCTTTTCGTCGAGGGCGCTGGTCTCGACGTCGGCGAGCACGCCCTCGACCAGCGCGGCGTCGCCCAGCAGTTCCGCCGCGACCGCGGCGTGGGACCTGGTTCAAAACGGGCAGTGGTTGCGGACCGAGGTGTAGGCGGCGATTAGCTCGCGCAGGCCGGGGCTGAGCGGGGCCGGCCCGCGCAGGATCTCCTGGGTGAAGCGCGCCAGGTGCGTCGTCGCGTTCGGCAGGTAGGCGAACAGGTGCCAGATCTGCGGATACTCGGCGCTGCGCGCCTGCATCGCCTTGATCGCGGTCGTGTAGGGGCCGGGGGCGTTGTCGCGTTCGACGTCGGGCAGGAACAACGGATCCATGGCGGAAGCGTACCACGCCAGCGACAGACCCTGGGTCGACCCCGTGCACGCCTGCGGGCTCGGCCACCGGAACCCATCGGCGGTAGGATCGGCACGATGGAGCGGCGCGCGGACACGTGGGTGGCGCTGGCGGCGGCGACGTTCGCCGCGTCCCTCGTGGTGCGCGCGTCGGGACAGCCGCCGCCGCCGTTCCCCGGCCTGCTCGACGAGCATCCGGCCATCCAGTACGCCTCGCGGCCGCTGCACGATCCCGTGGCCAGGCTCAACGAGGCGCTGCGCGCCGGCACCCGCACGCTCGCCCATGAACCGGGGCTGGGCTATCTGCGCTCGGTGCTCGCCGCGCTCGCGGTGCCGGCCGAGTCGCAGCTGCTCGTCTTCTCCAAGAGCGGCATCCAGCGCGCGTTCACCGGGCCCGACAACCCGCGGGCGCTCTACTACAACCCGCGGGTCGTCGTCGGCTACATCGCCGGTGCCCCGGCCCTCGAGCTGGCGGCGCAGGATCCGCAGCAGGGCACGATCTTCTACACGCTCGATCAAGGGGCCACGGCCGCGCCGACCTTCGTGCGGGGCGGCACGTGCCTGACCTGTCACGTGTCGGCCAGCACGCTCGACGTGCCGGGTCCGATCGACCGCAGCCATCGCGTCGCGCCCGACGGCGGCCTGCTGCAGCGCGTGGGGCCGCCGATCGCGGTGACGCACAAGACGCCGCACACCGAACGCTGGGGCGGCTGGTTCGTCACCAGCAGCATCGCCACCCCGCCGTATCAGGTGCTCGGCCACCTCGGCAACCTCACCGTCACCGACTACAAGGGCGGCGACGAACCGGCCATCGTCTCGAATCACGCCCTCGTCCGCTGGCTCGACAGCGCACCCGAGCGCCGGGGCTACCTCTCCTCGGTGAGCGACCTGGCGGCGCTGCTGGTGTTCGACCACCAGATGCACGCAATGAACCTGCTGACGCGGCTCAACTGGGACTGGCGCGTCGCCGTCGACGAACGCCGCGCCCGGATCGACGACCCGGCGATCGCCGCCCGGATCGACGAACTGGCCGATTACCTCGTGTTCGTGGACGAAGCGACGCCGGTGGTCGAAGTGACGCCGCGGCCGGGATTCGCCGAGGCGCTGCTGGCGGCGGCGCCGAAGGACGCCCGTGGCCGTTCGCTGGCCGAACTCGATCTGTCCACGAAGCTGATGCGCTACCCGCTCAGCTACATGGTCTACACCGAGGCGTTCGACGGCCTGGCGGCCGAGGTGAAGGCGACGGTGTATCGACGCCTGCTCGCGCGCCTGGCCGGCGCCGATGCCGGACCGCGCTTCGCCCACTTGCGCACCCCCGAGGCACGAGCCGCGATCGAGATCCTCCGTGCCACCAAGACCGACCTGCCGCCCGACTTGCGCGCGGCTTCGGCCGCCAGGCCATCGTGCTCAACGTCTACACCGAACCGCCGTTCCGCCGGCTCGGCGTGGCGCGGGCGCTGATGCTCGAGGTGCTCGCCTGGGCGCGGGCCACCGGCCCGAAGAGCCTGGTGCTGCACGCCGCCCGACGGTCGCCCGCTCTACGACGCCCTCGGCTTCGCGGCCACCAACGAGATGCGCTTCATGGGCGACCTGCGGAAGCGCATGGGATAATGCGCGCCTCATGACCTGCCGTCCGTCGCGCCCGACGTTGCTGATCGCGCTCTCGCTGATGCTCGCCGCTCCGGCGGCGCGCGCCCAGACGCCGCCGGCGGGATCGCTGCCGCTGGTCTGGGTGCTCGCCACCGGCGGCACCATCTCGGGCAAGGGACCGTCGTCCACCGCCCTGGCCGATTACAGGGCCGGCGCCCTCACCGGCGAGGAACTGGTGGCCACCGTACCGGAGCTGGCGCAGGTGGCGCGCGTGCGCGTCGAGCAGATCGCCAACATCAGCAGCACCGACATCTCCACCGCCCACTGGCTGATGCTGTCGGCGCGCATCAACGCCATCTTCGACGCCGACCCCGCGGTGGCCGGCGTGGTCCTGACCCACGGCACCAACACCATCGAGGAAACGGCCTACTTCCTGAATCTCACCGTGAAGCACGACCGCCCGGTCGTCGTCGTCGGGTCGATGCGGCCGGCCTCGGCAATCAGCGCCGACGGCCCGCTGAACCTTTACAATGCGGTGCGCACGGCGGCGTCGAAAGAGGCGGTGGGGAAGGGCACCCTGGTGGTGCTGAACGACGAGGTCAACGCCGCCCGCGACGTGACCAAGACCAACACCTACCGGGTGGAGACCTTCAAGTCGGGCGAACTGGGGCTGCTCGGCTACGTCGACGCCGACGGCGTGGCGCTCTATCGGGCGCCGCTCAAGCGCCACACCACCCGTTCGGAGTTCGACGTGCGCGGGCTGACCACGCTGCCCACGGTGGACATCCTTTATTCCTACGTCGAGGCCAACCCGGCGATGGCGCGGGCCCTGGTCAGCGCCGGCGTCCAGGGCGTCGTGGTCGCCGGCACCGGCGCCGGGCTGATGTCCACCAGGGAGCGCGAGGTGTTCGCCGGCCTGGCGTCGGCGCCGCCGGCGGCGCGGCCGGTCGTCGTGCGATCGAACCGCACCGGCAACGGCCGCGTGATCCGCCAGGCCGAGACCGACGCGCTCGGCATGGTGCCGGCCGACAACCTGTCGCCGCAGAAGGCCCGCGTGCTGCTGATGCTGGCCCTGACGAAGACCCGCGATCTCGCCGAGATCCGCCGGATGTTCGGCGAGTACTGAACGGCCGGGCCGGCGGGCCTTATACTCGGAGCAGCCACGGCGCTTGTGCCCATCGAGTCCTCCGACATCCTGCCCGGCATCTACGCCGGCTTCGTCTCGATCGTGCTGTTCATGCTGGTGACGGCGGTGTTCGTCGGCGCCGAGACGACCGCGCAGGGCACGCTCGTCGCCAGCGCGCTCGGCTCGGGCGGGCTGGGGTTCTTCAGCGTCCATCGGGCGCTGGCCACGCCGCTGCGCGGCGCCCTGCAGTACACCCGGCCGTGGCTGTGGTTCACGGCGTTCGCCGCCGTCGGCCTCTACGACGGACGCTATCAGCCGCTGGTCGCCTCGGCGGTGCTCACGGCGGCGATGGCCGCGTGCCACCTGGCCGGCGGGGCGGTCGCGTGGTGGCGGCGGCGCCACTGACGCCGGGGAGGATGCGCCGATGGGCCGCCGCGCGCTGCGCCAGCGCCTCGATCAGCTGCCGGTCAGGATGGAGCAGCACGAGCTGCTGGTCGGCTCCCGCTTCGTCACCTACGGCGTGCTGGTGCCCAAGTCGCCGGCGCCCGCCGCCGGCCATCCGCTGATCGTCGCGCTGCACTACGGCACGCCCGAGGATCCGGGCCTGTCGCCGTACTTCGGGCTGGGCTACGTCGGCCAGCTGGTGCTGCCGGCGCTGCAGGATCTGAACGCCGTGATCATCGCGCCCGACGCCCCCGAGGCGAGCTGGGCGCACCCCGGGTCCGAGGAGGCGGTGCTGGCCGTCGTCGCCGACGTGAAGACGCGCGTGCCGATCGACGGCCGGCGCACGCTGGTCACCGGCTTCAGCCTGGGCGGCCGCCGTCGCGCCGGTGAAGATGCCGGTCTACGCCATCCACAGCCGCGCCGACCGCACCGTGCCGGTCGATCGCGTCGACGCCGGGGTCAAGGCGCTGCAGGCCCAGGGCGGCGACGTCACGCTGGCCCTCATCGACGACATCGCCCACAACATGATTCCGGGGTTCATCGACCCGCTCGCCGCCGCGATGCCCTGGGTACAGAAGGTCTGGGCGCGCTGAGGCGCGTCCGGGCCGATCGGCGACGAGCCGTCCGTCGCCCGAGGACGCCATGACTCCCGACGAGTTCCGCAAGCACGGCTACGCCGTGGTCGACTGGATTGCCGACTACCGCGCCCGCGTCGAGCGCCAGCCGGTGCTGTCGCGCGCCGAGCCCGGCCAGGTCAAGGCCAGCCTGCCGCCGCATCCGCCCGACGATCCCGAGCCGTTCACGGCCATCCTGAAGGACCTCGACGCCGTGGTGCTGCCGGGGGTGTCGCATTGGCAGCACCCGCGCTTTTTCGGCTACTTCCCGAGCAACGGCACGCTCGCCAGCGTGCTCGGCGACTACGTCAGCACCGGCCTCGGCGTGATCGGCCTGGCCTGGCAGGCGAGCCCGGCGCTGAGCGAGGTCGAGGAGGTGGCCACCGACTGGCTGCGCCAGATGGTCGGACTGTCGGCGGCGTGGGACGGCGTGATCCAGGACACCGCTTCGACCAGCACGCTGCTGGCGCTCCTCTGCGCGCGTGAGCGGCGCACCGGCTACGGCCTCGCCCGCGGCGGCCTGCAGGGCGAGCCGCAGCCGCTCGTGGTCTACACCTCGGCCTACGCGCACAGCTCGGTGGACAAGGCGGCGCTGCTCGCCGGCTTCGGCCGCGACAACATCCGCCACGTCGGCTGCGACCACCGGTTCGCGATGCGCGCCGACGCGCTGGCGGCGGCGATCGCCGAGGACGCCGCCGCCGGCCGCGTGCCGTGCGCGGTGGTGGCGACCACCGGCACGACCACCACGACGGCCATCGATCCGGTGGCCGAGATCGCCCGCGCCGTCGCCGACACCGGCATCTGGCTGCACGTCGACGCGGCGATGGCGGGATCGGCGATGGTGCTGCCCGAGTGCCGGTGGATGTGGGAGGGCGTCGAGGCCGCCGACTCGCTGGTGGTCAATCCGCACAAGTGGCTCGGCGCGGCCTTCGACTGCACGGTCTACTACGTGCGCGACCCGCAGCACCTGGTGCGGGTGATGTCCACCAACCCCAGCTACCTGCAGACCGCCGCCGACGGCGTGGTGAAGAACTATCGCGACTGGGGCATCCCGCTCGGGCGGCGGTTCCGCGCGCTCAAGCTGTGGTTCCTGATCCGCGAGCAGGGCGTGCGCGGCCTGCAGGCCCGGCTGCGCCGCGATCTCGACAACGCCCGCTGGCTCGAGGGCCAGGTCGCGGCGGCGCCCCACTGGCGGGTGCTGGCGCCGGTGCCGCTGCAGACCGTGTGTGTGCGCCACGAGCCGCCGGGCCTGGCCGGCGAGGCGCTGGATCGCCACACGCAGTCGTGGTGTGATCGGCTCAACCGGTCCGGCGTCGCGTATCTGACGCCGGCGCTGCTCGACGGCCGCTGGATGGTCCGCGTGTCCATCGGCGCCGAGCAGACGGAGCGCGCCCACGTCGAGCAGCTCTGGACCGCCATGCAGCGCGAGGTGCAGCGATGACCCCGATGACCGAATCCCCCGGTGCCTACGCGACCGCCGCGGCGCGCGCCGCGCACGTCGCCCGCGGCGTGGCCGAGACGCACCCCGTCTTCGTGGCCCGCGCCGAGGGCACGCGGGTGTGGGACGCCGACGGCGTCGAGTACCTCGACTTCATCGGCGGCATCGGCGTGCTCAACACCGGCCACCGCCATCCGCGCGTCATCGCCGCGATCCAGCGTCAGCTCGAGAGCTTCACGCACACCTGCTTCCAGGTGGCCAGCTACGACGGCTACGTCGAGCTGGCGGCCCGGCTGAACGGGCTGGTCGCCGGCGGCCCCAACAAGACGCTGCTGCTGACCACGGGCGTCGAAGCCACCGAGAACGCGGTGAAGATCGCCCGCGCGGCGACGAACCGGCCCGGCGTGATCGCGTTCCAGGGCGGCTTCCACGGCCGCACCATCCTCGGCCTGGCGCTGACCGCGTCGAGCACCGGCTACCGCCAGAACTTCGGACCGTTCGCCCCCGAGGTCTACCACACGCCGTTCCCGTACGAGTACCGCGGCGTCTCCACCGCACAGGCGCTCGCCGCGCTGCAGTACCTGTTCGACTCGCGGATCGCCCCGGCGCAGGTGGCGGCGATCATCATCGAGCCGCAGCTCGGCGAGGGCGGCTTCGTGCCGGCGCCGGTCGAGTTCCTCCGCGAACTGCGGCGGATCTGCACGGCCCACGGCATCGTGCTCATCGTCGACGAGATCCAGACCGGGTTCGGCCGCACCGCGAAGATGTTCGCCTACGAGCACTACGGCATCGAGCCGGATCTCGTCACCATGGCCAAGAGCCTCGGCGGCGGGCTGCCGCTGTCGGCGGTGGTCGGCAAGGCGGCGATCATGGACGCGCCGGCCGCGGGCGGCCTGGGCGGCACCTACGCCGGCAACCCGGTGGCGTGCGCGGCGGCGCTCGCCGTGCTCGACGTCTTCGCCGACGAGCACGTGCTCGATCAGGCGGCGCGCCAGGCCGAGACGACCCGCGCGGCGCTGGCCGCGTTGCAGGCCCACCACCCGCAGGTCGGCGACGTGCGCGGGCTCGGGGCCATGCAGGCGATCGAGGTGGTGACCCCGGCCGACGGCGCGCCCGACGCCGGCAGCGCGCAGCGCGTCGTCGAACTGGCGCGCAGTCGCGGGCTGCTGCTGCTCAAGTCGGGCACCTACAAGAACGTGATTCGCCTGTTGCCGCCGCTCACCACGCCACCGGCCGAGCTCCAGCGCGGGCTCGACGTGCTGGCCGGCGCCTGCGCCGAGGTGTTCGCATGAGCCCGACCTTCGACGTCCAGAATCCTGCCACCGGCGCCCGCGTCGAGAGCGTGGCCAACGCCGGCGTGGCCGAAGCGCGCGCCGCGGCCCGCCGCAGCATCGACGCATTCCCCGGCTGGCGCGATCGCACCGCCTACGAGCGCTCGCGCATCCTTCGGGCGTGGTACGACCGCATCCTGGCCGACGAAGCGCGGCTCGCCCGGCTGATGACCGACGAGATGGGGAAGCCGATCACCGAGTCGCGCGGCGAGGTGAAGTACGCGGCGGCTTTCGTCGAGTGGTACGCCGAAGAGGCCAAGCGCATCTACGGCGAGACGGTGCCGAGCCAGCTCGCGCACAAGCGGCTGCTCGTGCGGCCGCAGCCGGTGGGCCCGGTCTACGCCGTGACGCCGTGGAACTTCCCGGCGGCGATGGTGACCCGCAAGGCGGCGCCGGCGCTGGCCGCCGGGTGCACGGTGGTGCTGAAGCCCGCCGAGCAGTCGCCGCTCACCGCCCTCCGGCTCGAGGAGCTGTGGCGCGAGGCGGGCGGGCCGCCCGAGGTCTTCCAGGTGCTGACCACGGCCGATCCGGCGGCGGTGTCGAGCGTGTTCTTCGACGAGCCGGCGATCCGCAAGCTCACCTTCACCGGCAGCACCGAGGTCGGCATCCTGCTGGCCGCGCAGGCGGCGAAGACCGTGAAGCGCGTCTCGCTCGAGCTCGGCGGCCACGCGCCGTTCCTGGTTTTCGACGACGCCGATCTCGATGCGGCGGTGCGCGAGGTGGTGGCGTCGAAGTTCCGCAACACCGGCCAGACGTGTGTGTGCGCCAACCGCATCTACGTCCAGGCCGGGATCTACGAGGCGTTCGCCGAGCGGCTCGCGTCGGCCGTTCGGGCGCTGCAGGTCGGCGACCCGCTCGACGCGGCGACGCACGTCGGCCCGCTGGTCGATCGCGCCGGCCACGACAAGGTGCACGCTCACGTGCGGGACGCCCTCGACAAGGGCGCCCGGGCACTGGTCGGCGGCCGGCCGCGCCAGGGGCTGTATTACGACCCGACCGTGCTGGTGGACGTCGCGCCGGGGATGCGCGTCCTCGAGGAGGAGACGTTCGGCCCGGTGGCGCCGCTGGTCCGGTTCACCGCCGATGCCGAGGCGGTGGCCCAGGCCAATGGCACCCCGTTCGGCCTCGCCGCCTACCTGTGGACCCGCGATCTGACGCGGGCGTTCCGGGTGTCGGAGGCCCTCGATTTCGGTATCGTCGGCGTGAACGACGGCGTGCCGTCGGCGCCACAGGCGCCGTTCGGCGGCGTCAAGGCGTCGGGGCTCGGCCGCGAAGGCGGCAAATGGGGCATCGAGGAGTTTCTCGACCTCAAGTACGTCTCGATCGCCCTGGGCTGACGGCCGCCACCGGACCGGTATACTGCCCGGGTCGTCCACTGGAGGACCGATGCGCCGCACCGTATACCTACGCGCCTTCGTCGCCCTCGCCATCCTCGCGCTGGCCCCGGTGAGCCTGCTGGTGGCGACCGAGCGGTCGGCCGCCGTCATGACCGCCGCCGCGACCGACTTCGTCGCCTCGCTCGGCAGCGAGCAGCGCCCGCACGCCGTCTTCCCCTACGCCCACGCCGAGCGGCTGCGCTGGAACTTCATCCCCAACGAGATGTTCCCGCGCAAGGGCGTGTCGTTTCGCACGATGACGCCGGCGCAGAAGGAGAAGGCCCACGCCCTGCTCAAATCGGGGCTCAGCCAGAAGGGCTACATGACCGCCACCGCGATCATCGCCCTCGAGGACACGCTGCGCGCCATCGAGCACAGCCCGCGCTTCGCCCGCTCGCCGCTCGACTACCAGTTCAGCGTCTTCGGCACGCCGGCGGCGCGCGGCACCTGGGGCTGGCGCGTCGAGGGCCACCATCTGTCGCTGCACTTCGCCGTCGCCAACGGCCGCGTCGCCGCCACCTCGCCGACCTTCACCGGCTCGAATCCCGCCACCGTGAAGGAAGGACCGAACAAGGGGCTTCGCGTGCTGGCCCCGCTCGAGGACCTGGGCCGCGCCGTGATCGAGGGCTTCACCGCCGACCAGCGTGCCGTCGCCATCGTCAGCGATGCCGCGCCCAACGACATCGTCTCGGGCAACAAGAACGACATCGGCCACCTGGTGCCCGCCGGACTGGGCGTCGACCGGATGACGCCGGCCCAGCGCGAGGCGGTCATGCGGCTGATCACCGCCTACACGTCGATGATGGCCGACGATCTGGCCGCCGAGCGGATGAGCCGCGTGCAGGGGGCGGGGGTCGACCGCGTGACCTTCGCCTGGGCCGGGCCGACGTCGGTCGGCGCCAAGCACTACTACCGCGTGCAGGGGCCGACGTTCCTCATCGAGTACGACAACACCCAGAACGACGGCAACCACATCCATGCCGTGTGGCGTGACTTCCACGGCGACTTCGGCCGCGACCTGCTGCGCGAACACCTGCGCGAGGATCACGGCCGCTAGCGGCCCGCCCGCCGACAGCCTTTCGTCCCGAGGTTTCGTGATGACGTCTCGCCTGATCGCCCTCTTCGTCGCCGCCGTGGCGGCGGCCGCCTGCACCGCCCCGCCCGCGGGCACCTCGGCCGAGGCGCCGGCCGCGACGGCGCCGGCGGCCGGCGACGACGCCGCGTCGCGCTGGTTCGCGCACGTCGAGTTCCTGGCCGACGACGACATGCGCGGCCGCGAGACCGGCAGCCCCGAGCACCGCAAGGCCGCCGACTACGTCGCCGGGGAGCTCGAGCGGGCCGGCGTCGAGCCGGCCGGCATCGCCGGGTTCATGCAGCCGGTGACGTTCCGCTCGCGCCGGATCGACGAGTCGAAGAGCGGCCTGGCGCTGGTGCGCCGGGGCAGGGAGGTGCCGGTCGTCCTGGGCGACGAGGCCACCTTCAGCATGCGCATCGATGCCGCCCCCCAGGTGGAGGCGCCGCTGGTGTTCGCGGGGCACGGTCTGGTGATCCCCGAGCTCGACCACAACGACTTCGCGGGGCTCGACGTGAAGGGCAAGGTGGTGGTGCACCTGTCGGGCAGCCCGCGCAACGTGCCGGGCGCGCTCAGCGCCCACTACCAGTCGGCGGCGGAACGCTGGAGCGCGTTGAAGCGGCTCGGCGCCATCGGCACCATTACCATCCCCAACCCCAAGGCCATGGACGTGCCGTGGGAGCGCTCGGCGCCGAACCGCCTCAACCCCTCGATGGCCCTGGCCGACAGCAGCACCGACGACACCGCCGGGGCCCAGGTGTCGATCGCCTTCAACCCGGCGAAGGCCGAGAAGCTGTTCGAGGGCTCGGGCCGCACCCTGGCCGAGATGCTCAAGGTGGCCGACGAGGGCAAGGCGCTGCCGCACTTCCCGCTGGCGGTGTCGATGAAGGCGACCGTGGCCGTGGACTCGCAGGCGGTCGAGTCGCAGAACGTCGTCGGCGTGGTGAAGGGCAGCGACCCCGAGCTGGCCGACGAGTACGTGGTGCTCTCGGCGCACCTCGACCACGTCGGCGTCGGCGCCGCGATCAACGGCGACAGCATCTACAACGGCGCGATGGACAACGCCTCGGGCATCGCCACGCTGATCGAATCGGCCAAGGCGGTGGTGGCGGCGCGGCCGAAGCGCTCGGTGCTGTTCGTGGCGGTCACCGCCGAAGAGAAGGGGCTGCTCGGCTCGCGCTACTTCGCGATCCACCCGACGGTGCCCAAGGCCAACCTGGTCGCCAACATCAACATGGACATGTTCCTGCCGCTGTTCCCGATGAAGTCGGTGATGGTGCTGGGGCTCGACGAGTCGTCGCTCGGCGACGACATCCGCACCGTGGCCCAGGGCCTCGGGCTGACCGTGCAGGCCGACCCCGAGCCGCAGCGTAACCGCTTCATCCGCAGCGACCAGTACAGCTTCATCCGCGAGGGCGTGCCGGCGCTGGCGATGAAGGTCGGCTACGAGGAAGGCTCACCGGAGGCCAGGATCGCCGCCGACTGGACCCGCGAGCGCTACCACGGGCCGGCCGACGACCTGGCGCAGCCGATCGACCGCACCGCCGCGGTGCTGTTCACCGATCTCACCGCCAAGCTGTGCGTGCAGGTGGCCAACCGGGCCGAGCGGCCGGAGTGGAAGGCCGAGAGCTTCTTCCGGCGCTTCGCCAAGCCGGCCCCGGACACGACGCACTGAGCTCCAGCAGGCCCGGTCGAGCCGACCCGATGCCTCCTCCTGGGCTCAGGCTGCTGACGCTGCAGATCATTCGCCCTGGAGGAGGCATCAGGCCGTCTCGACCCATGTCCATCTCACCGATACGGACGCTCCTCACGCGTGCCGCACTCGTCGTCGCCGTGGTCGCGCCGGTGGCCGCGCAGTCGCCACGCACGCACCGGCTCGAGGCCACGCCGTCCACGGTGGCCTACGGCTACTACTGGAGCGAGGCGACACCGGCGCTGCGCATCGCCTCGGGTGACATCGTCGACGTCGACACGCTGCTCACCAACTCGCCGGCCGGGCTGGAGAAGGCCGGCGTGCCGCCCGAGAAGGTGCAGGCGTCGCTGCGGCGCATCGTCGCCGAGGTGACCGGCGATCGGCGCGGGCCCGGCGGGCACATCCTCACCGGCCCCGTCTACGTCGAGGGCGCGGCGCCCGGCGACGTGCTCGAGGTGAAGGTGCTGTCGATCGACCTGCCGCTCGACTACGGCTACAACGGCTGCGCCGGCTTCCTGCCCGAGAACTGCGACCGCAGCGTGCCGCAGAAGATCGTCGCGCTGAACCGCGAGGCGATGATCGCCGAGTTCTTCCCCGGCATCGTCGTGCCGCTGAAGCCGTTCTTCGGCAGCATGGGCGTGGCGCCGCCGCCGGAAGTCGGCCGCGTCAGCAGCAACCCGCCGAGCCGGTTCGCCGGGAACATGGACAACCGGGAGCTGGTGGCCGGATCCACCCTCTACATCCCGGTGTTCGTGCCCGGGGCGTTGTTCGCGGTCGGCGACGGCCACGCCGCGCAGGGCGACGGGGAAGTGGACCAGACGGCAATCGAGACCTCGCTGCGCGGGCGCCTGCAGCTCACCGTGCGCAAGGGCGAGACGCTGAACTGGCCGCGCGCCGAGACCGCCACCGACTACATCAGCATGGGCGCCGACCCGGATCTCACCGTGGCGACGCGCATCGCCATCCAGGAGATGATCGACTTCCTGGCCCGCACCCGTCGGCTGACGACGCACCAGGCCTACCAGCTGGTCAGCGTCGCCGGCCACGTGGCCGTGACCCAGCTCGTCGATCGCCCGACGATGGGCGTGCACGTGAAGTTGCCGAAGAGCATATTTCGCTAGCGGCTGACGGCTGACGGCTCGCGGCTGGCGATTCACGAGCCGATCGCCCCGGGGGGCATCGATGGCACTGATGGTGGGAGCGCTCCTGGCGATCGCGGTGGCCGTGTTCGCCAGGATCGTCGGGCTGGACCGCGACCGCGCCTTCTACCCGACGGTGATGATCGTGATCGCCGCCCTCTATTCGCTGTTCGCGGTCATGGGCGGCTCCACCACCGCGCTGCTGGGCGAGATGACGGCGGGCGCCGTCTTCGTCGTCGCGGCCACATACGGCTTCAGATCGTCGCTGTGGATCGTCGCCGCGGCGTTGACCGGCCACGGCATCTTCGACTTCGTCCACGGCCGCCTCATCGCCAATCCCGGTGTGCCGGTGTTCTGGCCGGCGTTCTGCGGGGCCTACGACGTCGTCGCCGGCGCGGTGATGGCGTGGTTGCTGGCCGCTGGACGCATTCGCGCGCGGGCCTGAACATGCCGACCCTCGAGCACCGAATTCCGCCCCTCGTCGTGGCGGCCGTCGTCGCCGCCGGCATGTGGGGCGCCTCCGGGCTGGGACCCCAGCTGCGCCTCGGGCCAGGCCCGGCCAACTGGGCTGTCGCCGTCCTCGTGGCCGCCGGCGTCGTCTTCGTGCTGCTCGGCGTCCGGGCGTTTCGCGCGTCGCGCACGACGGTCAACCCCCTCGAACCCGGGCGCGCCACGGCGCTGGTCACGGGGGGCGTCTACCGCGTCACCAGGAATCCGATGTACGTCGGCATGGCCCTGCTGCTGACGGCCTGGGCGATCCGTCTCGCCGCGGTTCTCCCGTTCGTCGGCGTGGTGGTGTTCGTCCTGTTCATGACACGATTTCAGATCCTGCCCGAGGAGCGGGTACTGACCCGCATCTTCGGCGACCAGTACTCGACCTATGCCGCACGCGTGAGGAGGTGGCTGTGACGGCTTTCCTTCGCGGGCGGCGAGCCCTGGTCATCGCGGTGGTTCTGCTGGTGGGTGTCGCGGGAGGCTCGACCGCGGGGGCACAGGTGCCCCCGGTGTCGCCCTCGCTCAGTCCGCTCGTCGCGCCGATAGCGTCGCCGAAGAATCCCTACGCCACGCTGTTCCTCCTGCCCGGCCAGAGTTCGCCGCGGACGGCGCCTCGGGTCAATGCGCCGTCCGGCGTGCGGACGGCGACGACCTCGACCACGCCGACCGTGGTGTGCGGGACGCGGCTGGTCCCGATCGATCCGTCCATCGACGCGGGCATCCGGCGGGTGCCCGACCCCGCGGCACCGCGCCCCGCCGGACGCGTCGTCGAGCCCAGGCTCTGCCGCTGAGACCATGACCGCCCTGGCCGCGTGCCTCGGCGTCGTGCTCGCGCTGGCCGCGGCCCAGTCCACGGACGACACCGCCGCCATCGTCGACCTCGAACAGCGGCTCGCCGCCGCGTGGGTGAAGGGCGACCGGGCGTTCATCGACGGCCTCCTCGCCGCGGACTGGTCGGTGACCGACGGCTCCGGCCGGGTGCTCACCAAAGCGCAACTGCTCGAGGAGACGTTCGGGTCGGCCGATCGGCGCATCGAGACGATGGCGATCGACGACGTGCGGGTGCGGTTCGTCGGCGGCGTGGCGATCGTCACCGGGCGGACGCGCGCCACCGGCAGCTACAAGGGGCAGTCGGGCACGGCCGTGCTGCGTTTCACCGACGTGTTCACGCGGCGCGACGGGCGGTGGCAGATCGTCGTGTCGCACGGCTCCGCGGTGGCGCCATGATCGTGCCGTCACGCGCGGCGTTTCTCGGCGCGGCGACCGCCGGCGACCACGAAGCCGTCGCGGCCCTGGCTCGGCGCTACTTCGCGGTCCGCCGCTTGTCCAGGTACGCGGCGCGCAGGGCCGCGACGAGGCGGTCGTCCACCAGGCCCGGCGGGTTGCCGGCGTAGGCGAGCTTGCTGTCGGCGCGGAACTTGTCCACCGCGGCGATGGTCTCGGCGTCGAACTGGGCGTAGTCGCGGGCGAAGTCGGCGGCGGCCTGCCGCCCCTGGGCCTGGAGCTTGTCGAACTGCGCCGGGTTGCTGCGCCGCAGGTCCTGCATCTCGCGGGTGTTGGGGACGGCCGGCGTGGCCGGGAACGCGGCCAGCGACGGCCGCCAGTAGCCCAGCGCGTGCAGCATCCGCTTCAGCTCGACGACGTCCGGCCCCTCGATCTGCGAGAAGCTGCGGTAGCCGAGGCGCCGCTGGGTCGTGTAATAGATGCGCTTCATCTCGCCCACCGGCTCGACGTGCTCGCCGACGTCGATGGCCAGGGTGATGAAGTCGTTGCCGCGGCCGGGGTCGGCCGGATCGGCGACGCGGATGGCCGCCGACTGCAGGTTGCCCCAGCGGCTGTCGCCGCCCTTGGCCTGGCCGGCTTCGAGCGCGAGGATCATCCGCTCGGCCAGTGGCAGTCCCGTACCCTCGGTGGCCTCGAACGTCGCCGCCACCGCCTCCACCACCTCGGGCCCGACCATGATGTTGGCCTGCACGGTGTAGTTCCGGCCCTGGCGGCTGCCGGCCCAGGCGTTGTTGTTCTTGCCGGTGTGCGCGGCGGCGCGGCCCTTCATGTCGATCATGCCGAGCTGGCGCGACTCACGGCCGGCGTCATCGGCCAGCAGCTGCGTGATGGCATCCTTCGGCTCGACGCCCTTGGCCATCAGGTCGAGTCCACGCACGCCGTACTCGACCATCGTCGAGGCCTGCGTGCACACGGCGCCGACGCCGGCGCGCGCCCACGGCACCGCGCGGCCCACGAACGGGACGCGCGTCGTGACCGCGGCGCCCGACTGCCCGGTGGCCGGGTCGATCGCGCACAGCGAGAAGGTCGAGTACTGCGGGTCGCCCACCTCGTCGACCGTCACGCCGTCGGCGGCGCGCCATGGCGACCGTGGCGACACCTCCTGGGCGGTGGCGGCCGAGACCGCGAGGACGAGCACGAGCAGAGCGGCTGGGAGCAAGGGACGCATGCGGAATCTCCGCGCCGATTGTAGCCCCGTCGCACGGCTCGCCACGGCGTGCAGGCAGTGCCTATACTCGATGCATGCAGTACACCATTCGCGGCATCCCGGCCGCCGTCGATGTCGCCCTGCGTCAGCGGGCCCGCAGCGCCGGGAAGAGCCTCAACGAGGCGGCGGTCGACGCCTTGATCGACGGGTCCGGCGCCACCGGGGTGCGCCGCCGCCGCCGCGATCTCGGTGCGGTGGCCGGGACGTGGAAGGCCGACCGCGCCATCGACGCGGCCCTCGCCGACCAGGATCGCGTCGCCGAGGATCTCTGGAGGTGAGGATCGCGCTCGACACCAACCGGTACGTGGACCTCTGCCGTGGCGTCGCCGAGACCGTCGAGCTGCTGGAGCGGGCCGAGGCCGTGCTGTTGCCGTTCGTGGTGCTGGGTGGACTCCGCGCCGGCTTCGCCCACGGCCGGCGGCCCGCCGAGCACGAGCGGACGCTGCGGCGCTTCCTGTTGACGCCCGGCGTCACTGTGCTGTTCGCCGACGACCAGACCACGCACCATTACGCCGACGTCTTTCGTCAGCTGCGCAAACAGGGCACCCCGATTCCCACCAACGACATGTGGCTCGCCGCCCTCGTGTTGCAGCACAATCTGGCCCTGCACGCCCGCGATCGCCACTTCGACCATCTGCCGCAGATCGTCCGCGTGTGAGCCCGGGAGGCCTGGATGACCCGTCGCGAGTTCGGAACCACCGTCGCCGCCGGCGTCGGCGCGCTCAGCGTGCCGTTGGACGGCCGACAGTCGGCCGCTGGGGACGAGGCGAAGGCGCTCTACGCGCGCGCGATCAGCGTCGACGCCCTGGCCAATCCGGGGTCGATGAACGTGCCGTGGCCGCCGCGCGGCCCGCTCACCGACGCGCAGCGCGCCAACATCGCCGCCAGCGGTCTGACCGCCCTCAACGTGACGGTGAGCGGCAGCGACTTCGAGTCCACGGTCGAGAACATCGCGCTGTGGACCGGCGAAGCGGCGAAGTACCCGCAGCTGCTGTCGATCGTCCGCCGCCACGGCGACATCGCCGGCGCGAAGAAGGACGGCACGCTGGGGCTGATTCTGGGCTTCCAGGACACCGAGATGCTCGAGCGCGACCTGACCCGGCTCGACACCTTCCGCCAGCTCGGGGTTCTCATCATCCAGCTCACCTACAACATCCGCAATCTGATCGGCGACGGCTGCCTGGAGCCCGGTGACGCCGGCTTGAGCGAGTTCGGCCGCGAGGCCGTGGCCCGCATGAACACGCTCGGCATGGCCGTGGACCTGAGCCACTGCGGAACCCGCACCACCGCCACCGGCATCGCTGCGTCGAGCAGACCGCCCCTCATCACCCACTCGGGCTGCCGCGAGATCTACCGCCATCCGCGCAGCAAGGAAGATCGCGAGCTGAAGGCGATGGCCGACAAGGGCGGCGTGCTCGGCATCTACCTGATGCCGTTCCTCGGCGGCGCCGACGGGCCCGGCAAGGCGTCCACTGGCGACGCGGTGATCCGCCACATCGAGCACGCCTTGAAGGTGTGCGGCGAGGATCACGTCGGCATCGGCAGCGACATGAGCGTGTCGCCGATCGAGGAGTCGCCCGAGTACCTCAAGGCCGAGCGGGCGTTCGCCGCCGGCCGCAAGGGCCGCGGCATCCAGGCGCCGGACGAGGACCGCCCGCTCTACATCCCCGACTTCAATCAGCCGCGCCGGCTCGAGCTCATCGCCGCGCGGCTGCTCGGCAAGGGCCATCCGACCCGGGTCGTCGAGAAGGTGATCGGCGGCAACTTCCACCGCGCGTTCAAGGACATCTGGACGGCCTGACGTGCCGCGCTACGTCGCCTTTCTTCGCGCCGTCAACGTCGGCGGCCGCGTCGTCAAGATGGACGAGCTGCGCGCCATCTTCGCGGCGGCCGGGTTCGCCAACGTCGAGACGTTCATCGCCAGCGGCAACGTGATCTTCGACACCACGGCCAGGGCCGGTCCGGCGCTCGAGGCGACGATCGAAACGGCGCTGGAGAGCGCGCTCGGCTTCGAGGTGCCGGCGTTCGTGCGCACGCTGGCCGAGGTGGCTGCCGCCGCCGCGCGCGAGCCGTTTCCGGCCGCGGCCGTCGCCGGCGCCAATGCGTTCCTGGTCGGATTGCTGAAGCCCCCGGTGGACGCCGCCGCGGCCAAGCGCCTCAACGCCATCGAGCCGGCCGTCCACACCTTCAAGGTCGTCGGCCGCGAACTCTACTGGCTGTGCACGCTGAAGCAGAGTCAGACGACGCTGACGCCCGGCAAGATCGAGAAGGCGCTGGGCGGCGCGACGACGATGCGGGCCATGACCAGCATCCGGAAGCTGGCCGCCAAGCACTGTTCCGGGTAGGGACCAGGGACCAGGGACCAGGGACCAGGGACCGGGGAAAGACCTCTTACGGACTGACGCTGGTCTCGGAGCAGCGTGACGGCGTGAGCCGTTCTTCCCTGGTCCCCGGTCCCTGGTCCCCGGTCCCTACGCGGCGGAGCTCTCGTTCTTGCGCAGCTCCGTCAGGATCGCGTCCACCGTCTTCTTGGCGTCGCCGAACAGCATCAGCGTGTTGTCCTTGAAGAACAGCGGGTTCTCGACGCCGGCGTAGCCGCTGGCCATGCCGCGCTTCATCACGATGCAGACCTTGGCCTTCCACACCTCGAGGATCGGCATCCCGTAGATCGGGCTCGACGGGTCGTCGAGCGCGCCGGGGTTGACGATGTCGTTGGCGCCGATCACCAGCACCGCGTCGGTGGTGGGGAAGTCGTCGTTGATCTCCTCCATCTCGAGGACGATGTCGTACGGCACCTTGGCCTCGGCGAGCAGCACGTTCATGTGCCCGGGCAGGCGGCCGGCCACCGGATGGATGGCGAACCGCACGGTGGCGCCGGCGTCGCGCAGACGCTTGGTCACCTCGTAGAGCGGGTACTGCGCCTGGGCCACCGCCATGCCGTAGCCGGGCACGATCACCACGCTCTTGGCTTCCTGCAGGATCGCCGCGGTTTCGGCCGCGGTGACGCTCTTCACTTCGCCCTGGGGCTCGCCGCTCGCCTTGGCCGGCGCGACGCCCTCGTCGGCGCCGAAGCCGCCGAAGATCACGCTCAGGAACGATCGGTTCATCGCCTTGCACATGATGTAGCTGAGGATCGCGCCGCTCGATCCCACCAGCGCGCCGGTGATGATGAGCAGGTCGTTGTTCAGCATGAACCCGGCGGCCGCGGCGGCCCAGCCCGAGTAGCTGTTGAGCATCGACACGACGACGGGCATGTCGGCGCCGCCGATGGCCATCACCAGGTGGATGCCGAGGATGCCGGCGACGAGCGTGGTCCACAACAGCGGCGGCAGCGTCGGATGACCGACGAACTGCGTGGCGAAGAACACGCAGGCGCCGACGGCCAGCAGGTTGAGCAGGTGACGGCCGGGCAGCAGCAGCGGCTTGCTGCGGATCAGGCCCTGCAGTTTGCCGAACGCCACCACCGAACCCGTGAAGGTGATGGCGCCGACGAACACGCCGACGAAGGTCTCGATCTGGTGGATGGTCGCCTCGACGCCGGTGTGCACGGCGTTCGGATCGAGCACGCCGCCGAGGCCGACCAGCACCGCGGCGGCGCCGACGAAGCTGTGCAGGATGGCGACCAGCTGCGGCATCGCCGTCATCTCGACGCGGGCGGCGAGCAGCGCGCCGATGCCGCTGCCGACGGCCATCGCGCCGGCCAGGATCGGATAGCCGCCGGTGCGCGGACCGAGGGCGGTGGCGACGGCGGCGATGACCATGCCGACGATGCCGAAGAGGTTGCCGCGGGCGGCGGTGGCCTGCGCCGACAGCCCGCTCAGGCTCATGATGAAGAGCAGGCCGGCGACGATGTAGGCGACGGTGACGAGTGATTCGGGCACGATGACGACCTCGCCTACCGCCGGAACATCCGCAGCATGCGCTGCGTGACCATGAAGCCGCCGACGACGTTGATCGTCGCCAGCAGAATCGCCGCGGCGCCGAGCATCGTCATCAGCGACCCCGGCGGCCCGCCCACCTGCAGCATGCCGCCGACCAGGATGATGCCGCTGATGGCGTTGGTGACGCTCATGAGCGGGGTGTGCAGCGCCGGCGTGACGTTCCAGATCACCTGCCAGCCGATCACGCAGGCGAGCGCGAACACCGTGAAGTGCGACAGGAACTCACCGGGAGCGACCAGGCCGAGTCCGGTCAAGGCCACGGCGGCGACCAGTGCGGCCACCGCCTGAGCGGTGCCGCCCCCGTTGGCAGCGGCGCCGTGGCCGTGCCCGTGTCCATGGCCGGCCTTGGCCGGCTGCGGCGGCTTTGGCGGTGTCGCCGGTTGGGGCGGGGGTGGGGGCGCTTCCTTCCTCGGCGGGGGCCACTTGAGCGCGCCGTCGCGCAGCACCAGGGCACCGCGCACCACCTCGTCGTCCTCGTTCACGGCGAACTTCTTCGCCCCGCCCATGTCGGTGAGCAGGTGGACCAGGTTGTTGCCGTAGAGGTGGCTGGCCGTCGGCGCCAGCCGGCTCGGCAGGTCCATGTAGCCGATGATGTGGACACCGTAGCGTTCCACGACCTGGCCCGGCGCGGTCAGCGCGCAGTTGCCGCCGTTCTCGGCGGCCAGGTCGACGATCACCGAGCCGCGCTTCATGCTCTTCACCATCTCTTCGGTGATGAGCACCGGCGCCGGCCGGTTGGGGATGAGCGCGGTGGTGACGATGATGTCCACCTCGCGGGCCTGCGCGGCGAACATCTCCATCTCGGCCTTGATGAAGGCCGGGCTCATCTCCTTGGCGTAGCCGCCGGTGCCCTCGCCCTCCTCGTGGACGTCGAGCTCGATGAACTCGGCGCCCATGCTCTTGACCTGGTCCTTGACGGCGGCCCGGGTGTCGAACGCCCGCACGATGGCGCCCAGCCCGCGCGCCGCGCCGATGGCGGCCAGCCCGGCCACGCCGGCGCCGATCACCAGCACCTTGGCGGCCGGCACCTTGCCGGCGGCGGTCATCTGCCCGGTGAAGAAGCGGCCGTAGAAGCTGGCCGCCTCGATGACGGCGCGGTAGCCGGCGATGTTGGCCATCGACGACAGCGCGTCCATCTTCTGCGCGCGGGTGATGCGCGGCACCTGGTCGATGGCGATGGCGGTGACCTTCCGGCCCGCCATCCGCTCGATCAGATCCTTGTTCCTGCCGGGCCACAGGAAGCTGATCAGCACCGCCCCGGGCTTGAGGCGATCGACCTCCTCCGGGCTCGGCGGCTGCACCTTGAGCAGGACATCGGCGCCCGACCACAACCCCGCGGCGTCGCTCACCACCGTCGCCCCGGCCTTGGTGTACTCTTCGTCGGCGAACGCCGCCTTCAGGCCGGCCTCGGCCTCGATCCGCACGTCGAAGCCCATCCCCACCAGCCGGGTCACCGTCTCGGGCGTGGCTGCCACCCGACGTTCTCCCGGCCAACTCTCCTTCGGAACCGCAAGCACCATGAACGAGACGCCTTCCTCGGCGGACGCTGTGGCCGGCCGCGCCGGCCTGCTACGATCAGGTCGTACCCGCGCCGCGGGATCCGCCGCGGCGCGCGCCCATTCTATAGGCACCCGATGACAATCGCGGCCGAGCTGCCGTCCGGACGTCTCCAGTCGTCACCGACGCTCCGGCTGGTGGCGTGCGCCGCCGCCGCACTGCTGCTGGCCACCGCGAGCCACGCTGTGGCCCAGCCGGCGGTCGAGGCGCCGTCGCCGCTCGCCGCCGCGCGATCGGCCCCGGCCGGCGGCGCGATCCTGGCCACCGTCCACGCGCTCACCGCTCCGGGCATGGACGGGCGGGCCGTCGGGACGGCCGGCAACGCCCGGGCCCGCGCCTGGATCCTCGAGCGCTTCCGGCGGATCGGGCTGCGTCCGGCCGGCGGGGACTCGTTCGAGGCGCCGTTCACCTTCACGAACAAGGCCGGCGCCACGCTGAGCGGTGTGAATCTGCTGGCGCAGTGTCCGGGCCGCCTGGCCGACCTGCCGGTGCTCGTCGTCTCGGCGCACTACGACCATCTCGGGGTTCGCGATGGCCAGACCTATCACGGCGCCGACGACAATGCCTCGGGCGTGGCGATGCTCATGACGGTGGCCGAGCGCTGCATCGCCTCGCCGTTCGACCGCACGTTGGTCCTGGCGGCCTTCGACGCCGAGGAGCAGGGGCTGCAGGGGGCCAGAGCATTCGTCGCCGCTTCGCCGGTACCGGCCGACCGCATCGCCCTCAACCTCAACTTCGACATGGTGAGCCGCAGCGACCGGCGCGAGATCTACGTCGCCGGCCCGGGCCGCTGGCCGCTGCTGCTGCCGATCGCAACGGCCCCGGCGTCGCGGGCGTCGATCGACGTGAAGTTCGGCCACGACACCGGCGGCGGCCAGGACGACTGGACCATGCAGTCCGACCACGGCCCGTTTCACACCGCGGGAATTCCGTTCGTGTATCTGGGCGTGGAGGACCACGCCGACTACCACAAGCCCGGCGATACGGCCGACAAGATCGACGCCGGGTTCCTGGGCGGTGTGGCCGCGTTCGTGCTCGATCTCGTCGCCGCGCTCGACGGCGCGCGGGCGTTCAAGGAGTGACCAGCGGCCTGGCGGCGCTCAAGCCGGAACTCGATCGCCTCTACGACCAGTTCAACCTCACGCACTCGACGCGCGACCCGATCTGGACGGTCCGCCGGTTCGATCGCCGCGACGACCAGGAGGTGGTGGCGTTCCTGGCCTCGGCGCTGGCCTTCGGCCGCGTGCAGAGCGTGCTGCAGACGGTGGATGCCGTGCTCGGCGTGATGGCGGGCCGGCCGGCGGCGTTCGTCCGTGAGTTCCAGCCGGACCAGTCCGGGCGCTTCGACGGCCTGGGCCACCGCTGGATCCGCAGCCGCGACCTGGCCGCGCTGACCTGGCTGCTGCACCAGATGCTGCGCGACCACGGCTCGATCGAGGGCTTCTTCGCGGCCGGGCTGGCCGCCGGCGCGACGTCGATCGATGACGCGCTCCAGTCTTTCTCCACCCGGGCGATGGCCCTCGATCTCGGCGCCGTCTACGGCCGCCGCCGGCCTGCACCGGGTGTCGGCTATTTCTTCTCGCGTCCGTCGTCGGGCGGGGCCTGCAAGCGTCTGAACCTGTTCCTGCGCTGGGTGGTGCGCCACGACGCCGTGGACCTCGGGCTGTGGGACGCGGTGCGCCCGTCGCAACTGGTCGTGCCGCTCGATACCCACATCATCCGCGTCGGCCGCTGCCTCGGCCTGACCCGCCGGGTCAGCCCCGGATGGGGCATGGCGATGGACGTCACGGCGGCGTTGCGCGGCTTGAATCCCGACGACCCGGTGCGCTACGACTTCTCCATGTGCCATCTCGGCATGGGCGGCTCGTGCGGGTTCGGGACGACCCGCAGCAACGCGCAGTGCCCGCTGCAGAGCGTCTGCCGGCCGGCACGGCGGGCGCGGACGACGCGATGAGCGGCGAGTTCCGGATGCGCGCCAAGCGGCCGACCCGGGCCCCGGCGCCCGAGGCCGCGCCGGCCACGGCGTTCAAGAACTACATCTCGCCGGCCGGCCATCGCCGCCTCAGCGAGGAACTGGCGCGGCTGTGGAAGGAAGAGCGGCCGGCGCTGGTGCAGACGGTGGCGTGGGCGGCAGCCAACGGCGACCGGTCGGAGAACGGCGACTATCTCTACGGCAAGCGGAGGCTGCGTCAGATCGACAGCCGCCTGCGGCGCCTGTCGAAGATCCTCGACAGCGCCGAGATCGTCGACAACGCCGGCAAGCGTCACGACCGGGTGTTCTTCGGCGCCACCGTCACCTACCAGCCCGAGTCGGGCGGCGACGAGCGCGAGGTGACCATCGTCGGCGTGGACGAACTGGACGCCGGCGTCGCACGGATCTCGTGGCGATCGCCGCTGGCGACCGCGCTGCTGAAGGCCCGGGTCGGCGACGTGGTGACGCTGCGCACGCCCCGTGGCCCGGAGCAGCTCGAGGTGGTGGCGATCCGCTACGACCCGGTGCCGTGACGGCGCCACCGGATCACGCCACCGACGCCCACCGGGCGCGCATCTCGTCGGCGCTCACCAGGGATACGGCGTCGCCCTCGCGAATCCGGCCACCGGCGGCGACGGCGGCGTTCAGGGCCAGCGACCCGCCGAAGCGCCGGACGATCGACTTGAGCACCTCCGGGTTCTGGATGCCGGTATCCGGGTCGTAGGTCGTCATCACGCAGCGCCCGCGCAGATCCGCCAGTGCGATCACCACCTCGCCGATGCGCAGCCCGGCGCCTTCCCAACCGCGCTCGTCGAGCCCGGTGACGCCGCCGATCACGAGGTTGGGCCGCAAGCGGCGGCCGTCGTAGCCGAAGGCCGCGATGGCGCCGTCGGTGGCGACGAGCAGCGGCAGGATGTCGAAGACGCCGTCGGCCGACGGCACCAGCTGCGCGCCCTCGCCGGCGATCGCCGCGGCGGCGGCCGCCACCGTGGCGTCGTACTACGGACGGCCGTCGACCGTCACCGTGCCGTCGGGGGCGATCGCGGCGCGATGGCCGAGCAACCGCGAATGGGTGCGCGCGGTGATCACCCGGCCGCGCCGGTCCTCGACGTGCAGCCGCCGATCGCCGTCGAGGCCACCCGGACCGAGGCGGGCCTCGGTCAGGCGCTCGCCGGCCATGGACTTCACGGGATAGCGCCAGATCTGATCGACGTGCACCGGCCGGCCCTCGCGGCCCAGCGTCGATATCACGCGTCAGCTGGCCGCCTGCGAACTTGGATTCCGACCGAGTGCCCGGCGATACGCCGCCAGGGTCCCCTCGACCAGTCGATCGACGCCGAACTCGGCGTTGACCCGCTCGCGGCCGGCCTCGCCCATGTGGCGGCGGGTGGCCGGGTCGCGCAGCATGAGGACGATCGCATCGGCGAGGGCGTCGGCCCGCCCAGGCGGCACGAGCCGGCCGGTCACGCCGTCGTCCACGGCCTCGGGAATGCCGCCGGCGCGGGTGCCGACCACCGGCAGGCCCAGCGCCATGGCGTCGAGCACGGCCGAGCCGAGCCCCTCGGTGACCGAGCTCATCACGAACAGGTCGGCGCTGCGGGTCAGTGCCAGCACGTCGTCGCGGAATCCGGCCAGCACGACGTGCTTGTCGAGGCCGAGCTCGTGGATCTGCCGGGCGAGCGGCTCGCGCAGGTCGCCCTCGCCGAAGATCACCAGCTGGGCGTCGGGGATGTGGCGGCGCACCCGCGCCATCGCGTCGACGAGGAACTTCTGCCCCTTGTGATGGACGAGGGCGCCGACGTTGACGACGACCGGCGCGCCCTTCGGGAACCAGAAGGCCTGATGGATGTCGGCGGCCGGCACCCTGGCCACCCGCTCGACGTCGATGCCGTCGTGCACGACCACGACGCGGGATGCCGGGATCCCGTCGCGCACCAGGATGTCGCGAATCGCGGCCGAGGCGGCGATGAACAGCTCCACCTGGCGGTACTTCCAGCGCGAGAACGAGTGGCGCTGCAGATGGAAGTCGACGCGACGCGACGCGACCAGGCGCGGCGCCGTGCTCCGCGACCCGAACGACAGCGCCATCGACGCCATGGCCACGGCGTGCGGGTCGTGCGCGTGGACGATCTCGGGCCGGAACGAGGCGATGATCTTCGACAGCCGCCACGCCGAGGCGAGATCGACCTCGGAGCGCGGCGCCAAAGGCACCAGGTCGTCGCCCTCGCTGGCGCGCCGGTACAGCACGCCGTCCGGCTGGGCGACGAGCACGGCCCGGTGGCCGCGCTCGCGCATCCCCAGCACGGTCAGGAGGACCTGGTGCTGTCCGCCGCGCCAGGTGAGGGCGGTGTCGACGTGGAGTGAGTACACAGCTCCCACAGCTTGGCGAACTTGAGCGCCACGTAGGTGGCGTTCAGCGTCGAGATGACGAGGCCGGGCACGCCGTCGCGGAAGCCGCCGCGCAGCAGGTAGTTGCGCAGGAACGCCGCCGGCGGGTGCAGCGCCAGATCGACCCAGCCGGCGGTGCGGCCATCCTCGTGCATCTGCCGCGCCGCCAGCGTGGTGTAGCGATCCATCGTCTGCAGGTGGTGCGACAGATCGCGGTAGGCGTGGTGGCGCAGTTCCTGGCGGAGGTCGGCGACCCGGCCGTCGCAGGTGACCGACTCGTGGACGTGCCGGCCGGTCCAGCGGCCGCGGCGGCGATCGTAGAGGCGCAGCTGGTAGTCGGGATACCAGTCGGTGGTGCGGATCCAGCGGCCGAGATGGAACGTGACGCGCGGCACCCGGTAGCCGGCGGCGTCGGGGTCGCGCTGCAGCAGCCCCTGGATCTCGGCCGCCAGCTCCGGCGAGACGCGCTCGTCGGCGTCGAGCGACAGGATCCAGTCGTGGCTGGCCGCGGCCGCAGCGTGGTTCTTCTGGGCGACGTAGCCCGGCCACTCCCGTACGATCACGCGCTCGGTGAAGCGGCGGGCGATGGCCACGGTGTCGTCGGTGCTTCCCGAGTCGACGACGACGATCTCGTCGGCCCACGCCACCGACTCGAGCGCGGCGGCGAGATTCGCCGCCTCGTCGCGGGTGATCACCGTCACCGACAGCTTCGGCACGGCCCGCAGTGTATTACGGGCCGGCGCCGTCCGTCGTGCGGCTAGCGCTGCTGCTGGAACTGCTGCTGGCCGGTGGTGGTGAAGCCGCCGCCGCCCTGGACGGTGGTCACGCCGCTGCCGCCCTGGAGCGGTGCGACCTGCGCGGTCTCGTAGTCGACCACCGACTTCAGGTAGTCGATGAGCGCCTGCAGCTCGTTGTTGCGGGCCTGGATCAGATCGCGCTGCGCCTGCAGGACGAAGAAGCTGGTGGTCATGCCGGCCTGGAACTTCTTCTCCTCGGCTTCGAGCCGCTTCTCGGCCAGGGCCCGCGAGGCCCGGGTCGCCTCGACGCGCTTGCCGTTGGCGGTGACCATGCGGGCCGCCTCGCGCACCTCGGTGGCGACGCGAATCCGCGAGGCGTCGAGCTGCTTCTGCGACTGCTGGTTCTGCAGGCGGGCCCTCGCCAGGTTCACCTCCTGGGCGTTGTAGCCGAGCGGATAGCTGAGCTGCACGGCGAACGTCCACGACGGAAAGTCGGAGCGCACGATGTTGCGCAGCACGTCGCCGAACGGCTTGGTGACGGTGCCGACGATCGGTCCGGGGAAGCCGTCGCCGCGGACGAACTGGTCGCCGCCGATGCCGGTGGCGCTGTAGTTCACCTGGGCGCTGAGGTCGGGCAGGACCTGGTTGCGCAGGAAGCGAATCGTGACGTCGTTGGCTTCGAGCGTCTTCTGGGCCTGGACGATGTCGGTGCGCGCGCCGAGCGCCAGCGCGGTCACCGCCTGCAGGTCGACCGCCACCGGCAGGAACGTCGGCGCGTCGGTCGGCGTCAGGCGGGTGTTCCACGCTTCGTCGGCGTGCTGGCCGTAGATGAGGCCGCGCAGGACGTCCTCGGAGCGGGCGATGGTCGCCTCGGCGACGATGACGGCCTCTTCGCGCTGCGCCACTTCGGCTTCGGCCTGCACGATGTCGATGGGGGCCATGGTGCCGATCTCGACGCGGGCGCGGTTCTCCTTGAGCGAGCGCTGCGCCAGTTCGAGCGACAGCCGCTGCACCTCGAGGCTGTTCAGCGCGAAGACCAGATCCCAGTAGGCGTTCTTGACCCGCCGCGTCGTCGTCGCCACCGCCTCGCTGACCTGCACGTCGGAGATCTCGCGGTTCTTGCGCGACACCTGCAGCTGCTGGCGCGTGCTGTCGATGCGGAAGTTGCGCAGCAGCGGCTGCGTGAAGTTGGCCGACAGGGTCGAGCCGGTCTGCGGCGAGAAGTTGCTGAAGACGTTGTCGGTGGTGGCGCGGAAGTTGTCCCAGCCGATGCGGTAGCTCGATCCGTACCACGGCAGGTTCGAGCCGAAGCCGAAGTTGTAGCTGGTCTGGGTGTTCGTCACCTTGGTCTGGCCGCCCGACAGGAAGCTGTTGACCGGGCTGTCGCGGTTGTCGCCCTGGAACAGGGTGTTGAAGCTGGGCGCCCAGTTGGCGCGGGCCTGGGCGATGTTTTCGTCCTGGATCAGCGGCGAGATTCGCACCACCTCGAGGTCGGCGTTCTGCTTGAGCGCCAGTTCCACGGCGTCGGTGATGCTCAGGCGGCGTTCGCCGCCGGGGGCCGGGGGCTGCGCCGGTGTCTGGGCCTGAACAGCCGCCGCCCCGAAAACGGACAGGGCCGCCATCGCCCCGGCCAGCACCACCCGACCGCTGAAACGTCGAATCCCGGACATTTTGCTGCGTCCCCCGTGTACGTGAACAGGCGCGGCGTCGTCGCCGCGCCCTTCGCACCGAGCAAGAATGTTGCCGCCTGCCTCGGCCGCGATTCCGCCATCAGGATAGACGGGGCGGGGCGTGGAAGGGTTCTGCCGGTGGCGGGCCATATACTACCGGCCGATGACGGATCAGGACGTTTTGCGGATGTTTCGCGAGTCGGGGGCCTTCCTCGAAGGTCACTTCCGGCTCTCCTCCGGGCTGCACAGCCCCGGCTACCTGCAGTGTGCGCTGGTGCTGCAGCACCCCGCCCATGCCGAGGCGCTCGGCACCGCGATCGCCGCGGCGACCCAAGCCTGGACGCCCACGGTGGTGCTGTCGCCGGCGCTCGGCGGCATCGTGATCGGCCAGGAGGTGGGCCGGGCGCTCGGGGTCCGGGCGATCTTCGCCGAGCGCACCGACGGGGCCCTGGCGCTGCGCCGCGGCTTCGCGCTGGCGCCGTCGGATCGGGTGCTGGTCGTGGAGGACGTGCTCACCACCGGCGGGTCGACGCGCGAGACCATCGACGTGGCCACCCGCCACGGCGCCGCCGTCGTCGGCGCGGCGTCGATCATGGACCGCAGCGGCGGCCGCCACGGCCTGGCCGTGCCCTACGCGGCGCTGTGCCCGATGGACCTGCCGACGTATCAGCCCGACACCTGTCCGCTGTGCGCGGCCGGGTCCGAGGCGGTCAAGCCGGGCTCGCGCAAGTAGCGAGCGGAGACGGGCCGTGAGCCACCGCGTGCGCACGCTGCGACTGGTAGTGGCGTACGACGGCGCCGACTTCGCCGGGTGGCAGCGTCAGGCCGGCCAGCGCACGGTGCAGGGCGAACTCGAGGCGGTGCTCGCGGCGATCGAGGGGACGCCCGTGCACGTCGCCGGCGCCGGCCGCACCGATGCCGGCGTGCACGCCGCCGCCCAGGTGGCCAGCGTGCGGCTGACCGCGGCGATCGCCCCCGAGCGGCTCGTCCGCGCCTTCAACGCGGTGCTGCCCGCCGACGTGCGCGTGCTCGCCGCCGAGGAGACGTTCGACCGGTTCCATGCCCGGCTGCACGCCCGCGGCAAGACCTATCGCTACTTCGTGTGGCACGCGCCGATGGACCTGCCGATGCTGCGCCGGACGGCGTGGCACGTGCCGCAGCGGCTGTCGATCGCGGCGATGAGCGAGGCCGCCGCGACCTTCGTCGGCGAGCACGACTTCGCGGCGTTCCAGGGGCGGGGCAGCGCCGTGCGGTCGACGGTTCGCCGCGTCACCGCGGCGAGCGTCGATGCCGCCGCCGCCTTGCCCGGGTGGTGCGCGGCCGGCGACGACCGCGGCCGCCTGGTCTGCATCGAGGTGGCGGGCGACGGGTTTCTGCGCCACATGGTGCGCGCCATGGCAGGCACCCTCGTGCAGGTGGGGCGGGGGCGGATGCGCCACGACGCCGTCGTCCGGGCGCTCGCCAGCGGCCGGCGCGCCGCGGCCGGACCGACCGCTCCGGCGCACGGTCTGCATCTGTGGCGCGTGCACTACGCGGCCCCCGTCGGCGAGTCCGATGGCCCCCGTAACGTGCTGTAAGATAGATCTTTGTCCGTCTCGACAAGTTCATGGGACTCGACCAGCTCAGGGCGTGGGTTGCTCCCGGCGGCGCCGAAGAGGCACTGGCCCGCCAGGTGATCGCGGAGCGGATTCCCCGCCACGTCGCCATCATCATGGACGGCAACGGCCGGTGGGCGGCGCAGCGTCATCTGCCGCGGGTCGAGGGGCACCGCGCCGGCATCGACGCCGTGCGCGACACGGTGGAGACCTCGGCGCGCCTCGGCCTCGAGGTGCTCACGCTCTATGCCTTCTCGGTGGAGAACTGGAAGCGGCCGATCACCGAGGTCAGCGTGCTGATGGGGCTGCTGCGCCGCTACCTGCGGCTGGAACTCGACACGCTGCTCAAGAACGACATCCGGTTCCGCGCCATCGGCCGGCCCAACGAGCTGCCCGACGACGTCTACGCCGAACTGCTCGACGCCGAGGCCAAGACCCGCCACAACACCGGCATGCAGTTCAACATCGCGTTGAACTACGGCGGCCGCGCCGAGATCGTCGACGCCGCCCGGCGGGCGATCGAGGCCGGCGTCTCGCCGTCGTCGCTCGACGAGGCCCGCTTCGCCGAGTTCCTCTACACCGCCGGCCAGCCCGATCCCGATCTGCTGATCCGCACCAGCGGCGAGATGCGGGTCAGCAACTTCCTGTTGTGGCAGATCGCCTACGCGGAGATCTGGGTGACCGACACGCTGTGGCCCGACTTCCGCTGCCAGCACCTGCTCGAGGCCGTCGTCGCCTATCAGAAGCGCGATCGCCGTTACGGCGGCATCGCTTCGGTGCCGGTGGCGGCCGGCGCCAAGTAGCCGCGGGAACTCCCATCGATCCATGACCCGCGTAGTGAGCGGCCTCGCGCTCGCGCTCGGCGCCCTGGCGCTCGTCTGGTGGCTGACCTCCGCGCAGCTGCTGGTCGTGGCACTGGTGGTCGCGTCGCTGGCCTTCTTCGAATACGCGCGCCTGGCCCGCGCGGTGGGCGCGCTGCTGCCGGCGCTGCCGGCGCTCGTCGCCCTGCTGGCCACACTGGCGGCCTGCGCGGCGGTCGTCACGCCGTGGCTGCATCTGCCGTCGGTGCTGGCGATCGGCCTCATCGCCATCGCCGTGGCGCTGCTGGCCGGCGGCCAGCACGGCGCCGGAGTGTTTCACGGCGCGACGGCCGGGATGCTGGCGCCGGTCTATCTCGGCCTGCCGCTGGGCGCGCTGGCCGGCATCCACCAGCTGGCCGGGCGCGAAGGGGTGCTGATGGTGATGGCGACGGTGGCCGCCAGCGACACCTGCCAGTACTACTCGGGCCGCGCCTTCGGCCGCCGCCCCCTGGCGCCGGTCGTCAGCCCCAAGAAGACGATCGAGGGCGCCGTCGGCGGCCTCGTGCTCGCGCCGGTCGTGCTGGTGCTGATCGCGCGGTGGTGGCTGCCCGGGCTGTCGCCGTTCGCGGTGTGGCTGGCCGGCCTCGGCATCGTCGTCGCCGGCATCGCCGGCGACCTCTTCAAGTCGCTGCTGAAACGGGCCGCGGGCGTCAAGGACAGCGGCACGCTCATTCCCGGGCACGGCGGCGTGCTCGACCGCATCGACGCGCTGCTGTTCGCGGCGCCGCTCTTCTACCTGCTGGTCCGGCTGGCATGACCCGCATCGCCATCCTCGGCGCCACCGGCTCGATCGGCACGAGCGCGCTCGCCGTCGCCGCGGCCCATCCGGACCGCGTGCGTGTCGTCGGCCTGGCGGCGGGGCGGAACGTGGGCGCGATGGCCGCCGCCGTTCAGCGGCACCGCCCGGTGGCGGTGTCGATGGCGAGCGGGGACGCCCTGGCGGCGCTGCGCGACGCCGCCGGCGGGCTGCCGACGGTGACCGGCGTCGGCGCCGAGGGGCTCGTGGCGGTGGCCACCCAGCCCGACGTCGATCTGGTGCTGTGCGCCTCGTCGGGCACCGCCGCGCTCGAAGCGGTGCTGGCCGCCATCGACGCCGGCAAGACGATCGCCCTCGCCAACAAGGAAGTGCTGGTGATGGCCGGCGGACTGGTGATGGATCTGGCGCGCGCCCGCGGCGTGGCGATCCTCCCGGTGGACAGCGAACACAACGCCATCCATCAGTGCCTGCGCGGTCATGACGCCGGCGACGTGCGGCGGTTGATCCTGACCGCCTCGGGCGGTCCGTTCCGCGGCCGCACCCGGGCCAGCCTGGCCGAGGTGACGCCGGCCGACGCCCTGCGCCATCCCACCTGGCAGATGGGCCCCAAGATCACCATCGACTCGGCCACGCTGATGAACAAGGGCCTCGAGGTGATCGAGGCGCACTGGCTGTTCGGCATGCCGGCGGCGCAGATCGACGTCGTGGTGCACCCGCAGTCGATCGTCCACTCGCTGGTCGAGTTCGCCGACGGGTCGATGCTCGCCCAGCTCGGCACGACCGACATGCGGCTGCCGATCCAGTACGCGTTTTCGTACCCGGAGCGGTGGGCGGCGCCGGTGCCGTTTCTCGACCTGACGCGGGCCGGCACGCTGGAGTTCCACGCCCCCGACTGGGACGAGTTCCCGTGTCTGCGCCTGGCCTTCCGCGCGCTCGAGGCCGACCGCAGCCTGCCCATCGTGCTGAATGCATCCAACGAGGTGGCGGTGTCGTCTTTTCTGGCGGGGGCGATTCCGTTCCCGGCCATCGCCGAGGTGATCGAGGCGACGATGGCGGCCCACCGGGCCGCCGCGGTGGATACGCTGGCGGCCGTGCGCGCCGTCGATGGCTGGGCCCGTGACGCGGCCCAGGAGCTGGTGCGGGCGGTACAATCGCAGAGAGGAACTTCGGTCTGATGCAGACGCTGCTGGCGTTCTCGTTCGTGCTCGGCGTGCTGGTCTTCGTGCACGAGCTGGGCCACTTCCTGCTGGCCCGGTGGCACGGCGTCCGCGTGCTGACCTTCTCGCTCGGCTTCGGCCCCAAGCTGCTGTCGTTCCGGCGCGGCGACACCGAGTACTGCCTCAGTGCGATCCCGCTCGGCGGCTACGTGAAGATGGCCGGTGAGAGCGCCGACGACCAGCCGCAGGGCGCCGACGACGAGTACATGTCGAAGACCAAGTGGCAGCGCTTCCAGATCCTGCTCGCCGGCCCGGCGATGAACCTCGCCCTGGCCGTGCTGCTGCTGGCGGTGGTGCTGTCGCAGGGCGACCGCGTGCTGGCGTTTCTCAGCCGCCCGGCCGTGATCGGGGTCGTGCAGGCCGACTCGCCGGCCGAGCGCGGCGGGATGCTGCCCGGCGACGAGGTGGTGCGGATCAACGGCCGCGCGGTCACCACCTGGGAGGACCTCGAGGTCGGCGTCACGTCGCGGGCCGACCGCGACGTCGAGTTCGTGGTGCGCCGCGGCGGGGCCGAGCGCACCCTGACCATCCGGCCGACCACCACCAGGGTGCCGGTGCAGTCGGACGCCACGTTCGAGGTCGGCACGATTGGCGTGCTGCCCGACACCTATCCGATCATCGACGCCGTCAACCCTGGCGACCCGGCCGACAAGGCCGGCCTGCTCAAGGGCGACGTCATCCAGTCGATCGAAGGCAAGCGGATGGTCTACTCGCGCAACGTGTCCGAGGAGCTGCGGACGCGGGCCGGCCAGCCGACCCGGATTCTGGTCCGCCGCGCCGGCGCCGAGGTGCCCATCACCGTCACACCGGTGCAGCGCGGCGCCAACGCCGTCATCGGCATCACCCTGGGCAACGAGACCATCACCTACACGCCCGGGCCGCTCGAGGCGCTGGGGCTCAGCGTGAAGCGCAACATCGCCACCGCCGGCCTCATCTTCACGACGCTCGGCGAGCTGTTCACCGGCGACGCCTCGCCGCGCCAGCTGATGGGGCCGGTGGGCATCGCCCAGCTGTCGGGCGCCTCGGCGCGCGAGGGCTGGGTGGAGCTGTTCGCGCTGATGGCGTCGATCAGCCTCAACCTCGGGTTGCTCAACCTGCTGCCGATCCCGGTGCTCGACGGCGGCCACATGGCGATCATGGGCATGGAGGCGCTGGCCCGCCGCGACTTCTCGATCGCGATGAAGGAGCGGATGCTGTTCGCCGGCTTCGTGCTGCTGATGGCGCTGATGGTCACGGTGATCTACAACGACCTGACCCGCATCGCCTGGATCGAGCGCCTCTTGCCATGGCGCAACTAGCCGCCGGACCGACGTAGCATCTGTCTTGGCTGTCAAGCGGGTTGCCAGGGCCGGTGGGCTTTGACCATGGCATTGAGGATGGTGAGGAGCTTGCGCATCGCGGCGACGACGGCGACCTTGGGCGGCTTGCCAGCGGCG
>JBFWNV010000019.1:0-55190 GCA_050250875.1 Vicinamibacterales bacterium | reverse complement strand
ACGCGGCTGGCCTTCTGATGGCCGCCGAATGAATGGGCGGTCGTGGCCGGCCGCGCCGCGGGGCGCGCCGGCCACGGCCGTGCTAGGCTCTCGCCACTCCTCGCCGCCGGGGAGCACACCGTTCGGAGCGCGCGTCATGACCACGACAGGCTCGACCCAGCCCGCCCCCTCCCCACAAGCCAGTCGCCGTCAGTTCTTCAAGTTCCTCGCCGGCAGCCCGCTGCTGGCGCTGGCCTACCCGGCCCTGCCCGGCGAGTGGCGGCGCGAACTCGAAGCCTTGGGCCGGCATGCCGGCGCCGGCCACGGGCCTGCCGGCACCTGCGCGGTGTGCGGGAGGACGTTCGCGCTGCAGCCCTCGCACGGTGCCGAGGGCGGCGGCCAGCAGGGCGGCGCGCCGCCCGCGCAGCCGCCGGGCGCCCTCGACGTCCATTTCGACGGCCAGCTGATCGACGAGGCCGCCGACGCCATCAACGTGTGGGACATGGAGCGGGTCGCCCACGCCAACACCCTGCCCTACCACTGGAACTACATCCACATGGGCGTGGACGACCTGGAGACGCGGGTCGCCAACCGCCAGGGGTTCCAGCGCCTGGCGCTGAAGCCGCGGCGGCTCGGCCCCGACGCCAAGCTCGACACGGCGGTGACGATGTTCGGCCGCAAGTGGGACACCCCGCTGTTCCTCTGCCCGGTGGCGGCGCTCGAGGCCTACCACACCGAGGGCGAGTCGGGGGCGGCGCGGGCGGCCCGGGCGCGCGGCATCCTGCAGCTCCAGTCTCACCAGAGCTCGCAGGCCTACGAGACCATCGCCGAAGCGCGCGGTGAGCCGCACTGGTTCCAGCTCTACGCCAACCCGGACTGGAACATCACCAGGCGCACGCTCGACAAGGTGAAGTCGCACGGCTGTCAGGTGCTGGTCTGGACCATCGACCTGCTCGGCGGCAGCAACCGCGAGCTGTCGCGCCGCTCGCAGGGCCGAGAGAACTACGACCGGCCGTTGTGCCAGAGCTGCCACCAGCACCAGAAGGGCTATCAGCGCGCGATGCACCGCAACGTGTCGGGGCCGCCGGGGCCGCGGCCGCCGTTCGACTGGGACTACGTCAAGCGGCTGCGCGACGCGACGCAGATGAAGATCGTGCTCAAGGGCATCGTCACCCGCGAGGAAGCGGAGCTGTGCGTCCAGCACGGCGTGGACGCGGTGTACGTCTCGAACCACGGCGGCCGGGCGGAAAACAGCCTGCGCGGCTCCATCGACTCGCTGCCCGAGGTGGTCGCCGGGGTGAAGGGCCGCGTCCCGGTGATGATCGACAGCGGCGTGCGCCGCGGCGCCGACATGTTCAAGGCGCTGGCGCTCGGCGCCGACATGGTCGGCATCGGCCGGCCGTACGTGTGGGGACTCGGCGCGTTCGGGCAGGAGGGCGTCGACAAGGTGATCAGTCTGCTGCTCGACGAGTTCCGGATGGTGATGCGGCAGACCCGCACCGCCACCATCGATCAGATCGGCCCGCAGTTCGTGGCCACCGGCCAGACGCCGATCATGATGCGGCACAACGCGCAGGGGTTCGGGCTGTGACGGCGCGCCGCCCGATCGCGGTCGCGCTTGGCACACTGCTGCTGGCGACGGCCGCACCGGCTGCCGCGCAGTCGACCGTCGACTTCACCATCTCGGGGTCGTCCACCGTTCGCAACTGGACCTGCACCGCCCAGGGCACGGTGGCCGTGACGCCGGCCACCGGCGGCACCGCCGTCCCCGGCTTCGCCGCCGGCGTGCAGACCGCGACGGTGACGGTGCCGATCAAGGCGTTCCGCTGCCCCAACGACGAGATGACCCAGCACCTCAACGAGGCGATGCACGCCGACAAGTTTCCCGAGATCGTCTATCGCCTCGAGAAGTACGACGTCGCCGGCGGCCAGACCACGGCCACCGGGACGATGACCGTCACCGGCGTCAGCGCGCCGCTGAGCTTCCCCGTGACGCTGACGCCGACCGACAAGGGCGTGCAGGTCGAGGGCAACACGCGGCTCGAGTTCGCCACCTTCAAGCTCGACCCGCCGACGGTGTTCCTGGGCATGCTGAAGGTCGGCCCGCAGATCCGCGTCGGCTTCAAAGGTCTGATCGCGCGTTGACACCTCGGCGGCTCCGAGGAGCCGCCCTACTTCAGACCGTCGACCAGATACAGCGCCGACAGCGCCCGCACGAACGTGTAGGCGTAGGCGCGCGCGTCGGGCGTCATCACGATGCGCAGGATGTCCATCGTGCCGGCCGGATCGGGCGGCAGCAGCGAGCGCACCGGCTCGCGCCGTCCTGTCCGCAGGTGGATACGCGCGACCTCGGCCGGCAGCTCTCCCGGGCCCTGCACGTAGAGCCACTCGCCATCGGGGCTGACGACGATCGGCAGGTCGCGGCCGAGCGCGCCGGCCACCGGCTGGCCGGGTCCGCCGGCGATCGCGAAGACTGCCAGCCGGCGATCGGTGCCGCGGGTCACGAAGCGCTCGCCGTCAGGCAGGATGGCCAGGCGGCCGAAGACGCCCTCGGGCGTCACCGGCCGCGGCGCTGCGCCGTCGATCGCCTGCAGGTAGATGCGGCTCGGTTTGTCCTTCTCGGCCGCGGCGATGAGGAACCGTCGGCCGTCGGGGAGGAACCGCGCCGCCGGGAAGTAGGACGCGATCGGCCCGGCCGGCAACGTCCGCGCCTGTCCCACCCCGGTCGGCAGCAGCACCAGCGACGTCGCCGCCACCGGGGTGGACAGCACCCACTGCTTGTCGGGCGACAGTGCCAGCGGCACCCCGTCGCCCAGTCGCAGCGCCGGCGCGCCGTCGGTCGTGCGCAGGTAGATCGACCGCGCGGTGCCGCCGCCCTCCCACGCCTCCTCGAGCACCATCGTCGTGCCGTCGGCCGACAGATCCCAGGCCGTCGAGCCGTCGAGCCACGACAGGTCCCGCTCGCTCGCCGCGCCGGGGGCGCGGACCATCACCCCGGCACCCCAGGCGTCGCGTGACACCAGGGCGCGGCCGTCGGCGGCGACGTCGTGGAGCACGAGCGTCGCCGGCGCCGCCAGCAGCAGCCGCTCGCGACCCGACCGGTTCACCGCGTAGAGGGCCTGCGCGGCGCCCCGCCGCGTGCCGGTGAACCAGATCTCGTCGCCCGCCGGCGCCCACGCCAGGCCGAGCACGCTGTTCCAGCCCGTGGAGAGCGTCGTCGCCTTGCCGGCCATGTCCACCAGCACCACCTCACCGGCGGTGTCGCCCGAGACGGGGTGTGAAATGACCGCCACCGCGTCCCCCGACGGCGAGACGCGGACGTGCGTGATGTGGCCGGGGCTGGGATCGTAGAGCACGCGTCCGACGGGATACTCCAGCACGTCCTGGCCGCCGCCGCTGCGCACCAGCGCCAGTTCCGAGCCGTCGGGGTTCCAGTCGGCGGCGAGCACGCTGTCGGCGAGCTGGCGCGGCACGCCGCCGGCGAGCGGGGCGCGCGCCAGCGTGCCTTCGACCCGGCCGTAGCCGCGCGGCTCGAGCACCACGGCCATCTCGCCCTTCGACGACATCGCGAAGATGCCCATGCCGGTCATCTGCAACGGGCGCGCTTCGGGCGCCTCGGGCCGGGTCGAGAAGAGCTCGGTCGGCCCGCCTTCCCAGGCCGCGCCGTAGACGATGGTCTGGCCGTCACTGGTGAAGCGCGCGCCCTGGATCGCGCCGCGCCGGAACGTCAGCTGGTGGAAGGCCGGCTGGCTCTCGCGCGGGCGCGCCGCACCGAGCAGGTACGCGCCACCCGCGGCGGCCGCCAGCGCCACCACCGCCACCGCCGGACGCCACGGCCACCGCCGCGGCGGCGGCTCGGCGGCCGCCGGGGTCGAGACGCCGGAGATCGCCTCGAGCGCGAAGCGAAGGTCGGCGGCGCTCTGGAACCGATCGTCGCGTGACTTCTCGAGGCAGCGATCGACGATCCGGGCCAGCGCCGGCGACAACCCCGGCACGACCATCGTCAGATCCGGCGGCTGCTCCTTGAGGATCGCCGACAGCGTGTCGGCCGCCGAGGCCCCCTGGAAGGCGCGCTGCCCGGCCAGCATCTCGTAGAGCACCGCGCCGAAGGCGAAGATGTCGGAGCGCGGGTCGGTCGGCTCGCCGCGCGCCTGCTCGGGCGACATGTAGCCGACCGTGCCCAGCACCAGGCCGGGTGCGGTCGTGGACATCGCGTGCCCGGGCCCGGCCGGCACGGCGCCCGCGGCGGCGGCCTCGCTGAGCTTGGCCAGGCCGAAGTCGAGGATCTTCACCAGACCGTCGCTGGTGACGAACACGTTCTCGGGCTTCAGATCGCGATGGACGATGCCGCGCCGGTGGGCCGCCGCCAGCCCGCGGGCGATCTGCTGCGCGAAGCCGAGCGCCTTGCGCAGCGGCAGCGCGCCGCCGCCCAGCGCGGCGCGCAGCGTCTCGCCGTCGAGCAGTTCCGTGACCACGTAGGGCCGGCCGTCGGCGGTGCCGACGTCGTGGACGGCGACGATGTTGGGATCGGTGAGCGCGGCGGTGGCCCGCGCCTCCTGCTCGAAGCGGTGCAGACGGTCGGGGTCGGCGGCGAAGGCCGGCGGCAGCACCTTGATCGCCACGTCGCGGCCAAGGCGCGGATCGCGGGCGCGGTAGACCTCGCCCATGCCGCCGGCGCCGAGCGGCGCGGCGATTTCGTAGGGCCCGAGGCGCGATCCCGGGACGAGCGGCATGGCGGTGGACGCGATCCTAGCGCGTCAGCGACCGTTCGGCCGTGCCCGAGTAGTTGATGAACACCGTCTTCAGCTCGGTGAAGAAATGCAGGCCTTCCTCGGCCATCTCGCGCTCGCCGACGCCGGTGGACTTGGTGCCGCCGAACGGCAGCTGGGCCTCGCCGCCGACGGTCGGCTCGTTGACGTGCACCATGCCGACCTCGACGTCCTCGATGAACGTCATCACCGCGGTGACGTCCTGCGTGAAGATCGACGTGGTCAGGCCGTACTCGACACCGTTGGCCTTGGCCAGCGCGTCCTCGAGGCCGGTGGCGGTGGCCACCGCCAGCACCGGCCCGAAGATCTCCTCCTGGAAGATCCGCATGCCCGGATCGACGTCGTCGAAGATCGTCGGGGCCACGAACCAGCCCTGCGCCAGATGGGCCGGCCGCGCGCCGCCGGTGAGCAGCCGGGCACCTTCCTGCTTGCCGGCCTCGATGTAGCCGAGCACCGTGGACCACTGCGAGTCGGCGATCGACGGCCCCATCTCCATCGTCTCGTCGAGGCCCGGACCGACCTTGATCCGCTCGGCCGAGGCGACCAGGCGATCGACCAGCGCCCGTTTCACGTCGGGGTGGACGATCACCCGCGAGGTGGCGGTGCAGCGCTGCCCGGTGGACCCGAACGCGCCGCTGTGGATGGCCGCGGCCGCCTTGTCGAGGTCGGCGTCGGGCATCACGATCACGGCGTTCTTGCCGCCCATCTCGCAGGTCACCTTGGCGCCGCGCCTGGCCGCCTTCACGTACAGGTCCTGGCCGACCCGGTTCGAGCCGGTGAACGAGATGGCGCGCAGCTCCGGCGCCGCCACCATCGCCTCGCCCACCTCGCTGCCCTTGCCCACCACCATGTTGAAGACGCCCGGCGGCAGCCCGGCCTCCTCGTAGATCTCGGCCATCAGCGCGGCGGTGGCCGGCACCAGCTCCGACGGCTTGAACACCACGCAGTTGCCGGCGACCAGCGCCGGCGCCGACTTCCACACCGGAATCGCCCACGGGAAGTTCCACGGCGCGATCAGCCCGACCACGCCGAGCGGCTGGCGCAGCGTGTAGGCGAAGGTGTCGCGGGCCTCGGAGGGCAGCGTCTTGCCGTGCATCCGGAAGCCCTCGCCGGCGTAGTACTCCAGCAGCGAGATGCCCTTCATCACCTCGCCCTTGGCTTCCTTCAGCACCTTGCCTTCCTCGCGGGTCAGCACCCGGGCGATCTCGTCGGCGCGGCGGCGCGACAGCTCGGCGGCCCGCCACAGCACGCGGCCGCGCTCCGGCCCCGGCGTCTTCTTCCAACCCCGCCACGCGGCGGTGGCGGCCTCGACGGCGCGCCGCACGTCGGCGGCGGTGGCCAGCGGGAACTCGGCGATGACGTCGCTGGTGTCGGCCGGGTTGACGTTGCGGGTGGTCGCGCGGGAATCGGGGTGGTACCAGGTGCCGTTGACGTACGAGCCGGTATGCATCGCGGTATCACGCTATCACGCGGGCTCGCCGCCGGCGCCGCGAGCGCGTCAGGGCGCCGTCGATCGCACCTCGGCGAGTTCGGGCCGGCCGGGACGATCCGCCCGCGCCGTCATCGCGGCGAGACGTGCCCGGTGCACCGCGGCCTTCGCCGGCGCGCCGGCACCGGCGGCGGCGCGCACGGCGCCGAGCAGGGCCCGGAAGCGGTTCGGTTCCCTGGTCAGGGTCGCCTCGAACTCGACCAGCGCCTCGGCCGGGCGCCCCAGCTCCAGCAGCATCTCGCCCAGCATCTCGCGCGCCGGCTTGATCGGCCCTGGCGTGACCGCCGACTTCTCGGTGGCGTCCTCGCGGTGAACGGCCTCGCGCAGTGCGGCCAACGCCTCGGCCGGACGCCGGTCGGCCAGCAGCACCCACGCCTCGGCAGCGCGGCGCTGGATCCCGATCTGCTCGGTCCAGTAGGCGTCCTTGGCGGCGGCCACCTCGTCGCGCAGCGCCGCGAGCCGGACGAGGTCCTGACGCGCCGCGCCGATCTGGCGGGCGCGGGCCGCGCCGATCGCCCGCGCGAAGTGCGTCACCGCGTCGGCCCACCCGAACGGCGATCGGTGCGGCACCAGCGCGGCGGCCTCGGTCCACGCCGCACGTTCGAGCGCGTAACGCGCCGGGATGGCCGCCGCCGCGTAGTAGCCGGCCGACGGCGGCGCCGCGTTGCCGGCGCCGGCATTCGGGATCTGGACGGCCAGTGGCCCGACCCGCGGCAGGACGCTGGCGGCGGCGGCATCCTGTGCCGTCTGCAGATAGGCGTAGATCTGATAGTCGAGCGCGTGCAGCTCCTCCGACGCCGCCCCCGGATCCCGGCGCGCCGCCGCGGCCGAGGCGAGGTTGGTCTCGATCGATTCCTGCCACAAGCCCACGCGGGTGTAGGTGTGCGACGGCATGTGGAGCGCATGCGCCGCGTCGGGGGCGATCGCGGCGTAGCGCCGCGCCGCGTCGAGCCCGCGCGCCGCCAGCGGCGGCACGTCGAAGCTGTGGATGATGTAGTGGGCCAGGCCGGGATGGTCCGGTTGGCGGGCGAACTCCTGCTCGAGGATGGCGGCGGCCTTCAGCTGATTGGCGTAGGTCTTGTCGGTGGGCGGGGCGGTCTGGCCGAGCGCGAGCGCGTAGAAGATCCGCGCCTCGGCATCCCCGGGATGGGCGGCGGCCAGGGCGTCCATCGCCTGCTCGTAGGCCACGGTCCGGGTCCGCTGGTCGCGGGTCGCGTGGTCGCGGAACAGCGTCTCCGCGGCCCGGACATACGCCTGCTCGCGGGCGGTCCCGGTGCCGAGCGTCCGCGCGGCGTCGATGGCGGCCAATCCGGCGGCCAGCGCCGACGGCGGGCGGAACCCGCCGAACGGATTGCCCCACCAGCTCATGGCGATGCCCCAGTGCGCCATCGCGCACCGCGGGTCGCCCTTCAGCACCTTTGAGAAGGACTCGACCGCGGCCGAGAACCAGAACGAATGCAGCAGGGCGACGGCGCGGTCGAACTCCGGCTGCACCGCCGGCGCGCAGGAGGTGTCGAAATGCACGATGCCGAGCCGGCCGGCCGGCGCGTGATCGTGCTGGGCGGCGGCGGGGGCGGCGACGAACGAGGCGGCGACGACCAGCACTGCGGATCGGACGATCCTCGATGGCAGCATGGCGGCTCCTGGGCGCGATGATAACGCCGACGCGGTGGCGGAACGGGCCATCTGTCCATACCTGGCGACGTTCCTTCGCGGATCCGCTCACGCATGGGGCGCGACACCCTGCTCCCCGAAGCGGCGACGTGCGGCTCAACCCGCCAACGCTTCCCCTGCCGCCCCACCCGCGTGCGCGCCCACGTGCGGCACCACTTGATACCGGTCGGCACTCGCGCTGCGTGACATATCGGCGGTGAGGGCGGCCTCTGCGATCTACGCCAGGGTATCTGCCCGGTGCTGGGACGCCGAGGGCACGTCGGTTGCCGGGTCGCCCTTCGGCAGCCCGCGGTTACCGCTCAACGAAGCCGCCGTTGAAGCCGCCGTTGAAGCCGCCGCGCGCGGCGCGCGGAGCTGCGCGGCACACAGCGAGCCTCCGCCTCCGCCCCTTGCGGCCGACCCGCCGCTCCCGTACGATGCGCGGGCCGATGCGCCGCACCTTCGTCGCCCTCGTCATCTTCGCCGCACTGGCACTGGAGCTTGGCGCCCGCCAACCCGCCACCTGCGACATCCTGATCGCCGGTGGCCGCGTGGTGGACGGCACCGGCGCCGCCTGGTTCGCCGCCGACGTGTGCGTGGCCGGCGACCGCATCACCGCGGTCGGCCCCCGCCTCGACGCCCCCGCCGCCCGGCGTATCGACGCCGCCGGACTCGTGGTCGCCCCCGGGTTCCTCGACCTGCTCGGCCAGTCCGAGTACTGGGTGCTCCGCGATTCGCGGGTCGGCAGCAAGGTGATGCAGGGCATCACCACCGAGCTCACCGGCGAGGCCAGCTTCACCAGCGTCGCCCACCCGGGCGCGCGGCGATCGCACCCCTTCGCGGCGATGTTCGACCGCGAGGGCGTGCCGCAGTGGGACGACCTGGCCGGCTATCTCGCGGTGCTCGACGCCCGGCCGGCGACGATCAACCTGGGCACCTTCATCAGCGCCGGCGGGGTGCGCGAGGCGGTCGTCGGCCGCGACGATCGGGCCGCGACGCCGGCCGAACTGGCCCGCATGGAGGCGCAGGTCGCCGACGCGATGGCCGCCGGCGCCTTCGGCCTCTCCACCTCGCTCCAGTACGTCCCCGACCGGTTCGCCCGCACCGACGAGCTGATCGCGCTCGCCCGCGTCGCCGGCCGCCACGGCGGCAGCTACATCACCCACCAGCGCTCGGAGGCCGATGCCATCGACGAGAGCCTCGACGAGGTGTTCCGGATCGCCCGCGAGGCCGGCGTGCCGGCGACCATCCACCATCTGAAAACGGCCTACACGCAGAACTGGGGCCGGATGCCGAAGGTGCTGGTCCGCCTCGAGCAGGCCCGGCGCGACGGCCTCGACATCGCCGCCGATCAGTACCCCTACGTCGCCGGCAGCAACCCGCTCGACGCCAGCCTGCCGGTGTGGGCGCGCGAGGGCGGCCGCGCCGCGATGGTGGCGCGGCTGAAGGATCCGGCGACACGCGCGAAGATCAGGGCCGAGATCCTCCAGCCGTCGAGCACCTGGGAAAATCAGTACCTCGGCTCGGGCGGGGCCGCCGGCATCCTCGTCTCGGCGGTCGGGCGCGCCGAGCTGAAGCGGTTCCAGGGCCGCACGCTCGACGACATCGCCACGGCCGAGCGCAGGGACCCGCTCGACGTGCTGATGGATCTCATCGCCGACGACGACACCACCGGCAGCGGCGTGATGTTCTTCATGCACGAGGACGACGTGCGGGCGGCGCTGCGCCATCCCCTGGTGATGCTCGGCACCGACTCGGGCGGCATGGCGCCCGACAGCGGCCCGCCCACCGCCGGCGTGCATCCGCGCGCCTGGGGCTCGGCGGCGCGGATCCTCGCGAAGTACGTCCGCGAGGAGCGGCTGCTCACCCTCGAAGAGGCGATCCGCAAGATGACCTCGCAGCCGGCGCAGCGCATGGGCCTGTGGGATCGCGGGATCGTGCGACCGGGCGCGTTCGCCGACCTCGTCGTCTTCGACCCGGCGACCATCCGCGATCGCGCCACCTTCGCCGAGCCGCGGCAGTACGCCGAGGGCATGCGCTACGTGCTGGTGAACGGCCAACCCGTCGTCGACGGCGGACGGCTCGCCGCGGCACGGCCGGGACGGGCGCTGCGCGGACCGGGCGCGCGGCCCGGCGCCTCGACGGCGGCCGGCGCGGCCGCCACCGATCCGACTCCGGTGCGGCGCGTGGTCGACGACTACGTCGGTCTCTACACGAAGGACGCGCTGCCGCGCTGGCGCGAGCTGTTCCTGCCGACCTTCACGGCGACATCTCCGGCCGCCGGCGGCGGCGCCACGGTGCGCACGCTGGACCAGTTCTACGAGGCGCAGGCCCGCGGCTTCGCGCAGGCGGCGTCGATGTCGGAAACGCTCGAGCGCGTCGTCGTCGAGCGTGCCGGGCGCATCGCCACCGCCCACGCCGACTTCGTCTTCCATCAGAACGGGACGTCGCGCCGCGGCCGCTTGACGCTCACCCTGGTCGACACCGGCGCGGCGTGGAAGATCGCCAGCCTGTTGTTCTCGTACTGACTATCCGCGCCGCCGGGCCAGCCACCACCCGACGCCCACGCCGATCGCGAGGCCGACCGCGCCGGCGATGCCGGCGGCGGGGATGAGCGCCCGCCGGCCGAACTCGCGGACGAAGGCGTTGTCCACGGGGTCGATCGAGCCCTGCATCTGCCGCACCTTCCAGACCCCGTCGACCTTCTGCAGCGTGGCCGTCCACAGCGACGTGAACCGGAACTCGCGGCCTTCGTCGGTGACCACGACGTCGTCGGTCGAACCGCGCGCCAGGGCGATGTCGCCGAGGATCACGCTCCGCTCGGGATTGAGCGTGGTGGTGTAGCGGCCGCCGGGGCCGATCAGGGCCTGGATGTCGGCCCAGTAGCGCTGCAGCTCCTCGACGTTCTTCACCAGCCGGCCGGTCACCATCACGCCGCGGAAGTCGCTGGCGATGTGCGGCGCCAGCATCTCGGGCTTGCCTTCGCGGATGGCCTGCTCGTAGAGCGCGCGCAGCTGGCGGATCGCCGCGTGCTCGGCTTCGTCGTCGGCCGGCGCCGGTGCAGTCGGCGCGGCCGGGGCCTGAGGCGCCTGGGCGGCGGCCGGGGACGCCACGGCGGCCGCGAGGGCAATCACCTGGACGACGAGGCGACAGGGTCGGATCCACATGCCGGCACTCCTGGTTCTGGCCCCCCGAGCGGGCGGCCGATCTTCGCGCGCAGTTCCCGGCGCGTCACGAGGTTCGCCGCGAGGTACAGCGCCGCGTGGCGCAGTGTACGCGCGTTCGCCTGCGGATGCATCAGCCGCGACGCGATGGCGCCGGCGGCGTAGAAGTCCCGTCGGGCCTGGACGCACCGCGCGGTCAGCGCCTCGGGCGTCATCCGTGCCGGCACGAACGTCACGTCGCCGTAGCGGTAGGCCGGGTCGAGCCACCAGCGCGCGTGGCGCAGGCGGCCCTGGTCGCGCAGACGGTCGAACAGACGCGACCCCGGCATCGGCGTCAGCGGGCTGATGTTGGCCAGGAACAGCTTGGCCTCGAGCGCCACGTCCACCGTGCGCTGGATGGTGTCGGCGGTGTCGTGGTCGTAGCCGAAGATGAACGACCCGTAGACCATGATGCCGTGGTCGTGGAACCGGGCGACCGCGCTCCGCAGGTCGAGGTGCCGCAGGCTCCAGCCCTTGTTCATCTGCCGCAGGTTGCCGGGGTCGAGCGACTCGAAGCCGACCAGCGCCGCCACGCAGCCGCTCTCGGCCATCAGCGCCAGCAGCTCCGGGGCGCCGGCCACGTCGATCGACACCTGACACCCCCAGCGGATGCGGAGCGGAATCAGCGCCTGGAACAGCCGGGCGGCGTGGTCGCGATCGATGAACAGGTTGTCGTCGACGATGAGCACGTTGCGGCGGCCGAGCGCGGCGATCTCCTCGACCACCTGGCCGATCGGCCGCTGCCGCACCCGCGAGCCGTAGAAGCTGTGGATCGAGCAGAAGTCGCAGGCGTAGCGGCAGCCGCGGCCGACCTGCACCGCCGCGATCGGCGGATAGCCCAGGCCGCGGAAGATCCGCCGGTCGAACACCACGCCGTCGAGCGGCGGGTCGTCGTCGCCGCGATAGGTGGGCCGCAGGCGGCCGCGCGCGGCGTCGCGCAGCACCTCGCCCCACACCGGCTCGGCGTCGCCGAGCACCACCGCGTCGGCGTGCGCCAGCGCCTCGTCGGGCAGGAACGTCGGGTGGTAGCCGCCCATGACCACCGGCACGCCGCGGGCGCGGAACCGGTCGGCGAGCTGGTAGGCCCGCCGCGCCGTGTAGGTCTCCACCGTGATGGCGGCCAGGTCGGCCGGCGCCTCGACCGGCACGGCGGCCAGGCGCTCGTCGGCGAGCGAGAGTTCGATCTCCGGCGGCGTCAGCCCGGCGAGCACCGCGAAGGCGAGCGGCTCGAGGGCATCGGACGCCCGCCCGTCGAAGAGATGGGGACGGACGAACCGGACCTTCATGGCTGGCGCCGGTCGACGAGTCCGGCCAGCAGCAGGCCCGCCGCCAGATCGATCGCGTAGTGCTGCTTGATGGCCAGCGCCGCGTAGGCCACGGCGGCCGTCCACGCCGCGGCCATTCCCACCGCCATCGACCGTTCGGCCGGGGCGAGCCGGCCGCGCGAGGCCCGCCACGCGACCAGCACGGTGTAGACGAGCAGGGCCACGTGCAGGGACGGGAAGGCGTTGGTCGGCCGGTCGTAGGCCGCCAGCAGCGCGTAGGCGCCGGTCTCTGGCACCTGCGCCGGCCGCGGCCCGGCCACCGGCAGCGCCAGGAAGCACAGGAAGCCGGCCAGGCTGATCCAGACCACGCCGCGGACGTAGCGCCGCAGGTCGGCCCGACGATGGAGACACCACGGCACCGCGGTGAGCAGCAAGTAGCCCGACTGGTAGACCCACGTCCACGACGGATCGAACGCGATCGCGCGGTCGATGCCGCTCCAGGGCAGCGTCCGTGCCGGCAGCAGCGCCAGCCGCTGCAGCGCGAAGTACGGCACGCAGAAGAACAGCGTCAGGCCGATCGACCAGCCGACCTTCTCGCGCCAGCCGGCGCGCGCCGCCGGGAGGTCGTCACGACGCGTCGGCATCGTCCAGATCGGGCGCGTCCGCACGCCGGCTGCGACGCCCGCCGGCGAGACGCGAGTAGGGATGGATGGTCCGCAGCGGCGGCGTCATCTCGCCATCGGCGATCTCGCAGCCGGCGAGCAGCAGCGAGTAGCCGCCGACCAGCGCGTCGCGGCCGATGGAGACCGGGGCGACGAAGAGCGCGCCGCGGCCGCTGCTGAGCGGCGCGATGACGTGCGGATTGATGCGCACGCCCATGCCGAAGGCGACCCGGTCGCCGATGGCCACGAGCGGCCGATCGAGGATCGCCACCCCCGGCGACCAGTAGACGAGCGAGCCGACCCGGGCGCCCCAGAGCCGCAGCCACGCCGAGTAGAGCCCGGGCACCAGGCGCAGCAGCTCTTCCAGCCACGGCAGGCGGGCGAAGATCACCTGCCACTGCGCCGTCGTCCACCAGCGCAGGTAGTCGCCCGACGCCAGCTCGACGCGGCCGATCGGCATCGGCCGCGCCAGCAGCAGCGCCCGGACGGCCAGCGGCGGCAGCAGATACAGCAGCGCGACGGCCAGCAGGACCAGCCGGCCGTCACGGCGGGCGATCGCCAGCCCGAGCGGCGCGGCCACCAGCAGCAGGTGCGCGAACGGGATCCAGCCGATCACGACCATCGCGGCGCGAGCCGCCGCCGGCACCGTGAAGGCACGCTCAGCGGATGACTCGGCCGGCATAGCGGTTCTCGACATGGTCGGTGGCCCGGCGCGGGCCGCGCCACATGCGCAGGTAGTGCCACGGCAGGAAGCCGCGTTCGGGGTCTTCGCGGCGGCCGATGTGCGGCAGGTGGATCCACGGCACCGTCGGGTGTTTGTGGTGCGTCAGGTGCCAGTTGTGATGCAGCCACAGCCGGTCGATCGGGCCCCAGATCCACAGGTTGCGGGCGCCGGTGAGGACGTGGCGCACCGTGCCGAAGTGATGGACGTACTGCATCGCCGACCACGACACGCCGAAGCCGGCGTACATCACGGCGTAGCTGGCCAGCGGGATGCCGAGGCCGACCACGATGGCGGCGTGCAGGGCGATCGTCGCCATCGCCTCGAGGCGGATCAGCCGGGTGTAGGCCGGGTTCAGCGCGTCGAAGAAGGCCGCCGAGGGCCGGTCGAACTCGAAGTAGTCGCGGCGCATCACGAACGGGAACACCAGCACCACCAGGTTCGAGAGCACGGCCATGAGCCAGTAGAGGCCGGTCAGGGTGCCGTAGAGCTGCAGCCATTTCCACACCGGGTGCTCGCCGTCGAAGTACAGGTCGAACGCCTCGTCATCGGAGCGGTTGCGCATGTGGTGGCCGAGGTGGCCCTGACGCAGCAGGTGGAAGGGCGCCGGGAACCACAGCGACATCAGCACGCCGCCGGCGTCGTTGAGCCGGCGGTCGCGGAACAGCATGCCGTGGTCGGCCTCGTGGATGATGGCGTAGACCGAGTTCATCAGCAGCCCGAACACCGCAGCCAGCGCCAGCCGCTCGCCGGCGCCGCTGACCCGGGCGGCGGCGGCCAGGCAGCCGGCGATGCCGACCAGCTGGGCGGCCATGATCGCCGCGTTGAGCGTCTGGGGGATGGCGTAGCGCGTCGTCATGTCGAACTCCCGGCCGGCTCGGGCTCGTAGGCGCGCAGCACTTGGCGCATCGCGTGGAACTCCGTGAAGCGGTCGAACCACGCGAAGGTGATCGGGGTGCTGTCGCGGGAATACATCATGCGGTGGTAGTCGTCGTCGGCGGCCAGCGCCGCCAGCTCGCGGCGAATGCGCGGCACGAGCGGCGCCAGCTCCGGGAACTCGCCGGCCAGCACCGTCGCCACGCGGACGGTGGAGCGCAACGGGCGCAGGAACACCGTGCCCAGCAGCGGCCGGACCAGCGCCGCGGTGAGCCGCCGCACCGCCGCCGATCGCCGCGCGTAGAACCGCTCGATCAGGTGGCAGTCGATCTGCACGTGGCGCACCTCGTCGCGCAGGTGCTCGCGGTAGGCGGCGGCGTAGCGGGGCTCCAGGCGGTCGGCGGGCACGCGCAGGCACCGCCGCGAGATCTCGAGGGAGCGCTCTTCCTGCGACAGCTGGATCCAGAAGACGGCCGGACACGCCACCGGGTGGCGGGCAATCGCGCGGGCCAGCGACCGCAGCGCCGGCGAGGGCCGGCACAGCACGTAGTCGGTGTCGGCGTACCACGCTGGCTCGCTCAGGCGGTTGAGGCGCCGCCAGGTGGCGGCGTGCCGCTGCTCGTCGGCGGCGAAGCGGCCGACGGCCGCCGCCAGGGCGTCGTCGCCGCTCGCCCTGACGGCGGCCAGCGTGCCGCCGAGGCATTCGGTTTCGAGCAGGAGGATCAGCTCGCTGGCCATCATGCCGGTCAGCTGGTTGTAGCGCCGGCGATGCTCGACGCCGAGCTCGGCCCAGACCGGGGTGTAGCGCAGCGGGGTGAGCGACTCGCAGATGAACAGGCGCGAGCGGTCGATCGGCGTGGCCCAGTCGATCGGCGCACCGGGCCGGTGATCGGCCGGGGTCAGCCGGTCGAGCGGCGTCAGGCGCGTGGCGGCCGTCAGCACGGCAGGACCTCGCGCCAGCCGAGGCCGTGATGGAGCGACACCGGCTTGACGTCGCCGAGCCGCTGGCCGCGGCGGACGCACGCCTCGAGATAGGCCTGCGCGGCGCCGGGCCCGACGCCGACGACGCGGGCCGGCGCCAGCTGCCCGAGGTCCACGCACCACGCGTAGTGCGGGTTGCGGCGCAGCTGGCGTTCGAGGGCATCGGCGCCGACAGCGCGATCGGCGTGGTCGCGGTCCACGAACAGGGTGTAGGACACGCCGTGAGCCGTCTGTTCCGGCGCCAGCATGGCGAATGCCGGCCGCGGCGCTCCGGCGAACAACGTCTCCAGCACGGCGGCGACGAAGCTGTCGCTCAGCTTCTCGCCGCAGCGGTCCGACACCCGATCGTCGCGACCGACGAACGTGAGCGACGGCGTCGCCCCGACCGTGCCGTCGACGCGCACCCGGTCGCCCAGGCGATAGCGGTAGAGACCGCCACCGGTCGTCACCACGACCGAGTACTCGGCGCCGGCGTCGAGCTCGTGGGCGAGGCGCACCGCGCCGTCGTCGGCGAGGAACTCGAAGAAGTGCGAGCGCACGGCCAGCGGCCGCCGACCGGCGAACGGCACGGTGACGACGCCCTCGGTCGCCATCAGCCCTTTGCGCTGCAGCTCCACCGCCGGCAGGCGCGCCGCCAGCGCCTCGGCCGCGGCGCCCGCCGGTCCGTCGCCCCAGCAGCTCACCAGCCCGAGATGCGGCCAGATGGCCTCGGGCCGGGGGCCGGTCGCGGCGAGCCGCGCCGCCCGGCGCGGGTGATCGCGCGCGATGTCGTCGACCAGCGCCGGCCACTCGGCGGCCAGGGCGTCGAGCAGCAGCGCCAGGAACGACGGATGCCACACCGAGATCACCCGCAGCTCGGGGGCCAGGAGCAGCGCCCGCAGCGTGGCGCGGCGAAACGCGTCCATGCCGGCGCCGGGCGGCAACGCCCCCGGCGCGACCAGCGCCGCCTGCACCAGCCGCTGCCGCGCGCCGCCGAGGTAGGCGCTGTCGTCGTCGAAGCCGACGGGTATCCGCGTCGGCGGGTACTCGGCCCGGTCGAGCGCCGGCGTGACCGACCAGTACGACGGCCCGCAAATGAGGCGCGGCCGCTGCAGATAGAGATCGGCGATCCACGCGTCCACGGCGCGACCGAGTTCCTGCTGCAGCGGTGCCGTCCACGGCACCAGTTTCGCCGCCCGCGTCGAGCCGCTCGACGGTGACAGGCGGCGCACCGGCGCCACGGTCAGAACCGCCGCCTCCCCGGCGGCGACCCGGTCGATCCACGGCTGCAGGTCGTCGTAGCCCACCATCGGCACTTGCCGCTGGAACTCCGCCACGCTGCGGATCCGGTCGAAGCCGTGGGCGCGGCCGTAGGCGCTGTCGCGGTTGGCGGCCACCTGCGCCAGGAGCACCGCGCGCTGCGTCGGCGCCGGCGCCCGGAGCGCGGCAGACAGGCGCCGCCACGCCCCGAGGCTGGCCGTGCCCCAGAGGAACTGCGCGACCGCCGCCCTGAGGTGCATCGCTCAGCCTCCGGCGATGCGGCGGGCGACGCGACGCCCGGCCGGCGTGAGGTTGGCGTCGTCGAGCGGCGTCAGGCAGGCCAGCTCGTCGCCGGCGGTGTAGCCGGGATTCAGGTCGAGGAAGAAGCGGACGTGCGGGTCGAGGACGCGTCCGTCGGCGACGTCGAGCAGGCGGTCGCCGAGCACCTGCGGCCGCGGCAGCCGGACGATGCCCGTCGCCGGGTCGTAGCGATCGCCGAAGCGTTCGCGGGCGAGCAGGTCGCGCAAGGCCGCCAGCCCGTCGGCGCCGCCGCCGATGCCTGGGTGGAAGGCGCGGAAGAACACCGGCAGGAACCGATAGGTGCGGAATCCCGAGGTGATGAGCAGCCAGTACACCTCGCCGCCGCCGGCGGCCAGCTGACGCACCGCCCGCAGCCACCCCTGAGCCAACGCCGGACTGCCCCACCACCCGCGCTCGACGATCGTGTCGCCCGAGTAGACGACCGTCACCGGCCGGCCGGCGGCCCTCGACTCGTAGACCAGCAGCGTCGAGAACCCCCGCAGCCCGCCGGCCTCGTCCTCCAGCAGCACCACCGCCGTCTTCTCGTCGAGGTCCGCGGCGAAGGTCGCGGCGTCCACGCCGGTGAAGTGGGTGCTGAGCAGGGCGAACATCGCCTGGCGGGTCGGCGGGTCGAGCGCCGCCCGATCGAGCAGCCGGCCGCGCAACGAGACCCCGCGGCCGTCGGCGACGGCGTCCGAGGCGGGCATCGGGTTCACAGCAGCGCCACCTCCGGTTGCGCGATCCGGCCGTCGAGGGCGTCCGACGGCGCGGCGTCGCCGTCCCAGGCCGCCAGGTAGAGGGTGCTGTCGTAATGCCGGGTGCGGCCCATCCCGGTGAGCACCGTGTGAAAAGGGTGACGCGGCACGAAGGCCGCGACCACGTGGTCGAGCCCGCGCGCGCGCGCCCGCCGGCACTGCGCGGCGACGAGCGCGGCGAAGACGTCGGCGCGATCGTCGTCGACCGCGACGTGCGACAGGTAGCCGAGCGCCAGCGCCTGGCCGACCGCCGGCAGCGCCGGCAGGTCGAGCCACGGCGCGATCAGGTTGAGCGCCGGCCGCAGCAACGCCGTGCGGCGTGAGTAGCCGCGAACCACCACCTGCCGCAGGCGCCGCTGGTCCCAGAGCGCCATGCATCCGACGACCTGGCCGTCGCCGAGCGCGATGACGAAGTCATCGAGGGTCGGCCCCGGCGTCCGCCCCGCGCCGAGATCGGCGGCGGTCCAGCGCGGCGCCAGCTGGAACCGCCGCAGGTTGCGGTCGAGGCAATCGACGATCGCGCCGGACCAAGCCTCGCTCCCGGCCTCGAGCCGCACGCCCTCGACGGCAGCCGGCCGCCGCCGCCCAGTCGCGAGCACGACGGTCCGCAGGTCGTCGAACGCCGTCAGGCGCGGCGCGGGCGGACGGGCGGCGCCGATCAGCAGCCGCCGGGCGGCGGTGTTGTCGGCGACGATGCTGGTCAGGTAGAACGCGGCCCGGCCAGCGTCGTGCAGCTGGCGGCAGAAGCCGAACCCGGCCGTCATCAGGCTGCGCAGCTGCCGGCACGACGGATCGACGCGCAGCTGACTCAGGTAGCCGACGGTGGTCGGGCGCCCGTTCACGAACAGCGTCCGCTCAGAGCGGCCGGCGACGCCGGCCAGGGCGCCGCTGGTCCGCTCGCGCGCCACCAGCAGCTGATGGACGTCGCCCTCGATCGCCCCGGCGGCGATCGGGCTCGGCCGGCGCTCGAAGGCCAGGCGCACGTCGCCCGGGAGACTGGTGCGGCTGAACAGCGCGGCGATCTCCGGCTCGTCGGCCGGTGCGGCGAGTGCGCAGGTGAACCGCGCCGCCGGCGCGGCTAGGCGCGCGCGAGCAACGGCTCCGGCCATGCCTCGTCTCCGAGCGGGTAGCCGTCGCGGCGATTGGTGTCGACGCGCAGCATCGTGTTGATGGGGAAGAAGTTCCGAAACATGGACGGGTCGGCGCGATTGACGGCGTCGAAGCCGCGGCGGCCGATGTTCCACCAGCCGTAGAACGCCCGCCGCGCCTCGAGGCAATGGCGCTGCAGGTCGGCGGGGCTCATGCGCGCCGGCTGGAACGGCACCATGTTGTAGCGATAGCCATCGTCGAGCCACCAGGCGTCGAAGCGCAGCCGGCCCTCCTCGGCGAGCCGGCGGTAGAGCGGCGTGCCGGGAAACGGCGTCAGGTGGTTGAAGGCGGCGATGTAGAAGCGGTGCGTGAGCGCGAAGTCGACGGCCCGCGCGAAGCTCTCGGCGGTGTCGGTGTCGTAGCCGAAGATGAAGGTCCCGTAGAGGCGCAGCCGGTGGCGCCGCAGGTTGGCGAGCGCCACCTCGTAGCCGCCGCGCATCGTGTTGAAGCCCTTGTTCATCGCCGCCAGCGCCTCGGGATCGAGGCTCTCGAAGCCGATGAGCACGCCCTGGCAGCCGCTCTTCACCAGCAGGTCGAGGAACTCCTCGTCGTGGGCGGCGTTGATGCTCGACTGCCCCACCCAGCGGATCCCCAACGGCGCCAGCGCCCGCAGCCACTCCTTGGCCTGAGCCAGGTTCGAGGTGATGTTGTCGTCGACGAAGAAGAACAGCTTCCTGGTCTCGCGCAACGCCGCCACCTCGGCCAGCACGCCGTCGATCGGCCGCCGCGTCTGCGTGTGGCCGAACATCGCCTGCACCGCGCAGAAGTCGCAGCGGAAGTGACAGCCTCGGCCGGCCTCGACCAGGCCGATCGGCAGGTAGCGCTTGCCGGCGAAGATGCGCCGATCCGGACGGACCTGCTGCAGCGACGGCCGCGCCGCCGCCTGATAGCGGGGCTGCAGGCGGCCGTGCCTGGCGTCGTCGATCACCGCGGGCCAGACCGTCTCGGCCTCGCCGACGACGACGGCTTCGGCGTACCGCGCCACCTCGTCGGGACACAGCGTGGCGTGGAAGCCACCCATGATCACCGGCACGCCGCGGCGCCGGTAGGCGCTGGCGATCTGATAGGCGCGTTTGGCGGTGTAGGTCTCGACGCTGAGGGCGACCAGGTCGGTGGGCTCGTCGAAGGGGATCGGCTCCATCCGGTCGTCGTAGAAGCGCACTTCGACGTCGGGCGGCGTCAGGCCGGCGATGGTGGCCGGCGGCAGCGGCTCCATCTGCCACGACCGGATGTAGCGCTCACCCGGCCGCCGGCCGATGCACGGATGGATCAGGGTGAGCCGCATGTCACCACGCCCCCAGCGCGTTCACCACCTCGGCGAACGCGCGCATCGGCGCGTCGCTGTCGGCGAACGCCGGCCGGAAGTCGATCGCGTCGAGCACGCGGCGATCGTGGTGCAGGAGCGTGGCCATCAGGGCCAGGGCGCGGGCCCAGCGCCATCCGGGACGCGACGGGAACAGGAAGATGGTCTGGGTCACGCAGACGCCGTGGCGATCCGGCCGCCCGGTGAAGAGCACGTGGAACTCGGTCGGCGAGACCACGGTGGACCACGCCAGGCTGCCGCCGATGGTGGTGAACCTCGCCCGGATCGGCCGCCGGGTGGTGCCCGACAGCAGCCGTCCGGCCCGCCCGGCCGGCCGGCCGCACATCTCGACGCTGACCTCGAACGGCGCGTCCACGCGGAGTCGCGGCGGCGCCTCGAAGCGCATGCCGTGCACGGTCTCGTAGTGCTGGAGGTCGAGGCCGTTGGCGAGCACGACGTGCGGATGGCAGGCCACCTGCTGCGGCGGCAGGGCCAGGGCGCGCCACGTGCGCGCTGGGTCGGGCTCGGGCAGCGGGAACAACGGCGCCGGGCCGTTGAAGATCCACACGAACCGCCAGCGTTCGTCGACCGGGTAGGTGCGGGCGCAGCGATCCGGGGGCACGGCGTGCCCGGGCGCCGAACGACAGGCGCCGTCGGCGCCGAACGACCAGCCGTGGAAGGCGCAGCGCAGGCCGTCGCGGGTCACCGTGCCCTGGGCCAGATCGGCGCCGAGGTGCGGACAGCGGGCGTCGAGGGCGTGCGCCTGGCCGTCGTGGTCGCGGTAGAGCACGACCCGTCGCGGGCCCAGCTCGCAGACGCGCACCGCGCCGACCGGGAGCGCCGACGAGCGCACGGTCGGATACCACGACCGGGCGACCACGGCGGGGTTGGCGAAGGTGGCTATGACGCCACCGCCTTGCGCGGCGCCGATCCGTCGACGAACCAGTCGCAGTGGTAGAAGCGGTGCAGGTTGTGGGCGTAGTGCCGGTAGCCGAGGTTGGCGGCGATCGCGACGGCGGGCGTGGCCGGCGAGCGGCGCAGCCGCCGGGCCATCGCCGACCACGAATAGGCATGGCGCCACGCCTGTTCGGTGCCGGTCTGCAGCGCCTCGACGCTCATCCGCGCCGGCTGGAACACCACGTGCTGGCCGTCGTACAGCTCCCAGTTGCGGGTCAGGATCCGTCCGTCGCGGCTCAGCCGCTCGAACAGCGGCGTGCCCGGAAACGGCGTGACCACCGCGAACCGCGGCAGGTCGATGCCGGCCTCGATGGCGAACTGCGCCGTGCGCAGGAACACGTCGGGGGTGTCGTGGTCGAGGCCGAAGACGAAGCAGCCGTAGACGGCGATGCGGTGGCCGTGCAGCAGCTGGACGACCTCGGCGAACTCGCGCGGGTGGTTGAACGGCTTGCCGGCATCGCGCAGGTTCTCGGGGACGATCGACTCGAAGCCGAGCAGCAGCCCGCGGCAGCCGCTCCGCGCGGCCAGGGCGAGCAGCGGGCGATCGCGGGCCAGCAGCACCGTCGACAGGCCGTACCACTGGACGCCGAGAGGCACCAGCGCCTCGAACAGCGCGGTGGCGTAGGCCCGATCGGCGATGAGGTTCAGATCGACGAAGATCAGCTTGCGCGCGCCGGTGCGGCGGATGTCCTCGACCACGTCCTCCACCGGCTTCTGGAACGGCGTGCGCCCCCACGCCGAGGGCACCACGCAGAACTCGCAGTTGTGGATGCAGGCGCGCGTCGCCTCGAACACGTCGGTGGTCAGGAAACGGGACGACGGGAGGAGGTCGCGCCGCGGAAACGGCCGGCCGGCCAGCGACAGGGTCGGGCTCTGCACGTAGCGGGGCTGGAGCCGCCCCGCCGCCGCGTCGCGCAGCAGCTGCGGCCAGGTGTCCTCGGCGTAGCCGACGACGATCGCGTCGGCGTGCGGCGCCGCGTCGTCGGGCACCAGGGTGACGTGCGGGCCGCCGAGCACCACGGTGACGCCGCGCCGCCGGAACTCGGCGGCCAGCGCGTAGGCGCGCGGCGCCGTGCCGGTGATGACCGTCATGCCGACCAGGTCGGCCGATTGCGTGACGTCGACGTCGTCGATGCCCTCGTCAACGAGCGTGATCTCCGCGTGAAGGTCGGCGGGCACCAGCGCGGCCAGGGTGGTGAGCGTGAGCGGGGCGTAGCGCAGCGACCGGCGGAAGATGCCGCCGCGATGCCGATAGAGCGGCCCTTTCGGAGACACCAGCAGGATCCGCATCGCCATCACCCCCGGAAGGCGGCGCGCGCGTGGCGGCGCGCCTCGTCTGCGCAGCTGTCGTCGTTGCCGGCCTGGCACAAGGCCAGCGCCCGGCGGGTACTCGGCGACGGCCGCGGGACGGTCGCCCCGCAGGTCGCCGGCCTTGCCGAGCCCGACATGGCCGCGGCCGTGAATCCACGCCGGAGCGGTCATGGCGATCGCCGCGCGGAACTCGCGCTCGGCGGCGGCCAGATCGCGCTGCCCGAGCCGCAGCTGGCCGCGCGCCAGCGCCCACCGCGCGTCTTCGCCGTATGCCCGCGGACGGCCGTCGTCGGCCAGCATCCGCAGGCCGGCGGCGAGGGCGGTGTCGGCCGCGGCGAGGCGGCCGGCCCTGAGCGCCGTCGCGCCGGCCTCGAGCCAGAGGAGCCGGTTGCGCGGATAGCGTTCGCGGAGGCGGGCGATCGCGCCGAGCGCGTCATCGAATCGGCCTTCGCGATTGTAGAGGAGGATCAACGCGAAGAGGGCGTCGGGCTGCACGTCGCTGGGCCGGGCCGCGGCCGCCTCCACCAGGCGCAGCCCCTCGTCGCGTCCGCCGCCGAAGCCGATCACGCGCGCGAGCACCCGCAGCGGCAGGGCGAACGTCGACACCCCGTAGCGGTACGAGCCGACCAGGAAGCCGGCATCGACGCGCGCCGGATCGAGCGCCAGCACCCGGGCGTGCTCGGTGTAGGCGCGCCGGCCGGCCTGGACGCTGGCGAGCACCCGGCCTTCGACCGTGGCGACCCAGGTGGCCTGGAACCCAGCGGTGGCGCCGACCTGGTAATGGGCGTCGGCGTCGTCGGGCGCGGCGGCTACCCGGGCCTCCGCGAGGGCCATCGAGCGGGCGATCTGCGCCGTGAAGTACGCCCGTGTCTGCGGCGGCGGGGGCTTGAGGTCGAACTCGGCCTCGGCCGGTCCCAGGTAGTCGTCGACGAGGATGGCACCGCGCTCGAAGAGCAGCGTCATCCAGGTGATGGCGGCGAGCAGCCGGGGGCCGGCCGGGTGCGCGGGGTCGAGCGCGGCGGCCCGCTCGAATGCCAGGCGCGCGTCGGGGTAGTCGAGGTTGTAGGCGAGGTCGAGGCCCCGCGAGCGCTCGGCCTGGCTCGCCGCCGCGGCGGCCGCCCCGGCCACCTGCGCCGCGGCCGTGCCGCCGATGGCCGCCAGGACCACGGCGGCGGCGAGCATGGCGGTGCGGGCGGCGGGCATCGGCAGGTCCTGCGGAGCACGTGGAGCGTAGCCGGCGGGTCAGGGAGGCGTCGTGAGGAATCGGTGAAGCTGCGCTGAGAAACCCTCGCCTCCGCTAGAATCCCGCGTGCGGCGGCCCGGGCGTCGCAAGGAGTGCATCATGCCTTCCCGCCGTGCCTTTCTCCAAGCCGTCGTCGCGTCGCCGGCGCTGGCGGCGGCCGCCGCCGGCCAGACCGCGCCGGTCGTCCCGCCGTCGCCGCCGCGCGACTGGAGCGGCCAGACGCCGGTGCGCTACCCCGATCCCGACATCGTCGCCCTCGACCCGCGCTTCCGCCGCTACGTCATCGGCAACACGACGATCCGCCGGCTGTACACCGGCACGCTGTGGGCCGAGGGACCGGCGTGGAACGGCGTCGGCCGCTATCTGGTGTGGAGCGACATCCCCAACAACGTCCAGCACCGCTGGCTCGAGGACGACGGCCGCGTCACCGTGTTCAGGAACCCGTCGGGCTTCAGCAACGGCAACACGTTCGATCGCCAGGGCCGGCAGCTGTCGTGCGAGCACGGCGGCCGCCGCGTCGTCCGCTACGAGCACGACGGCACGGTCACCGTCGTCGCCGATCGCTACCAGGGCAAGCGGCTGAACTCGCCCAACGACGCCGTGGTCCACCCCGACGGCAGCGTCTGGTTCACCGACCCCATGTACGGCATCCGCGGCAACTACGAAGGCTTCAAGGCCGAATCCGAGACGAAGCCCGGCGTCTACCGTGTCGATCCGCAGACCGCGCAGGTCGCCCTCGTCACCGACGAGATCTCCGGGCCGAACGGGCTGTGCTTCTCGCCCGACTACAAGCGCCTCTACGTCGCCGACACCGGCACGGGCCGCGACATCCGCGTGCTCGACGTCGACGGCGCGACGGCGCGCAACCTGCGCCGGCACGCCGCCCTGACCATGCCCGGTGCCCCCGATCAGCCCTCGGCCGCCGACGGCATGCGCTGTGACGTCGACGGCAACATCTGGGCGGGCGCCCGGCCGGGCGTGCAGGTGATCGCCCCCGACGGCGTCGCCATCGGGGTGATCCGCCTGCCCGAGAACTGCGCCAACGTCTGCTTCGGCGGCGCGAGGCGCAACCGGCTGTTCATGACGGCGAGCCAGTCGCTCTACGCCGTGTACGTGGACACCCAGGGCGCGTGACGGCGCGGCCGCGTCAGTGCGCCGCGCCGGGTGCCGACGCGCCCCTGGGCCGGCGCATCAGCAGCACGAGCGGCAGCAGCACCAGGAACATCACGCCGAGCAGGCGGAACAGATCCACGAACGAGACCATGGTGGCCTGGCGCGTCACCAGCCCCTGCATCGCCGCGTACGCCTGCTGGCTGGCGGTCACCGGATCGGCGCCGCCGGCGATGAAGCCCTGGCGCAGCGACTCGAGCGTCCGCCGCGACGTCTCGGAGTAGATGCTCACGTGCTCGCCGAGCAGCTGGCCGTAGGCGTGGGTGTGCCGCTGCAGCAGGGTGCCGGTCACGGCGATGCCGATGCTGCCGCCGAGGTTGCGCATCAGGTTGAAGAGGCTGGTGGCGTTGCCCATCCGCTCGCGCGGGATGGGATCCATGGCAATCGTGGTCAGCGGCACGAACAGCAGCGACAGGCCGAGGCCCTGGACGAACTGCGGGAAGAACACGTCCCAGTAGCCGGCCTGGAGATTGAGCTGGCCGAGCCACAGCAGGGTGCCGGCGCCGGTCACCAGGCCGAGCGCGACCAGCTTGCGCGGATCGACCTTGCCGACCAGCAGGCCGACCGCCGGCATGCCGATGAGCGAGCCCATGCCGCGCGGTGCCATGGCGATACCGGCGGCCAGCGACGGGAACCCGAGCAGCGTCTGCAGCATGATCGGCAGCAGCACCAGGCTGCCGTAGAGCACGAAACCCAGCGTGGTCATCAGGAATACGCCGGTGGCGTAGCTGCGGATCTGGAACACGCGCAGATCGATCACCGGCTCGCGGGCGACCCATTCGCGCACCAGGAAGGCCACCAGGCCCAGCCCGGCGACGACGACCAGCGTGGCGATGAGCGGCGAGGCGAACCAGTCGCGCTGCTGCCCGAGGTCGAGCGCCAGCTGCAGCGCGCCGACCCACAGCGCCAGCAGGCCGATGCCCCAGTAGTCCACCCGCGTCGTCTCGCGCTTCAGGTACGGCGGATCGAACACGTAGAGGCGGGTCATCAGCAGCGACAGCAGGCCGACCGGCAGGTTGATGTAGAACACCCACCGCCAGCTGTAGGTGTCGGTGAGCCAGCCGCCGAGCACCGGGCCGAGGATCGGCGCGACGACGATGCCGAGCCCCCAGAAGCCCATCGCCTTGCCGCGCTCGTGCGGCGGGAACGCCTCGAGCAGCACCGCCTGCGACAGCGGCTGCATCGCGCCGCCGGTCAGCCCCTGCAGCAGCCGGAACAACACCAGCATCTCGAGGTTGGGCGCCAACCCGCAGAGCAGCGACGACACGGTGAAGCCGGTCACCGAGGTCATCAGCAGCCGCTTGCGGCCGAAGGTGCTGGCCAGCCAGCCGGTGAGCGGCAGGACGATGGCGTTGGCCACCAGGTAGGACGTCAGCACCCAGGTCGATTCGTCGATGGTGGCCGAGAGGTTGCCGGCGATGTGCGGCAGCGACACGTTGACGACGGTGGTGTCGAGCACCTCCATGAAGGTGGCGAACATCACCGCCACGGCCACCAGCCACGGGTTGACGTGGCGGCCGCCTGCGCCGTCCAATGCGATCACCGGGTGCGGACGGTGGCGTAGACCGACAGCCCCGGCCGCAGCCGGTGCTCGGGATCCTGCCCGGCGGCGAGCTGGATCTTCACCGGCACCCGCTGCACGACCTTGACGTAGTTGCCGGTGGCGTTGTCGGGCGGCAGCAGGCTGAACTTGGCGCCGGTGGCGGCGCCCACCGCCTCGATCGTGCCGGTGAGATCGCGGCCGCCCAGCGCGTCCACCGCGATCGTCGCCGTCTGTCCGGGCCGCATGTCGGCCAGCTGCGTCTCCTTGAAGTTGGCCACGACCCAGACCTCGTCGCGCGACACCAGGGCCATCACCGGCTGCGAGGGCTGCAGCGTCTGCCCGACTTCGACGGCCTTGCGGCCGACGAGGCCGGCGACCGGGGCCTTGATCACCGTGCGGTCGAGGGCGAGCTGCGCCTGAGCGACCGCGGCTTCGGCCTGCTTGACCCGGGCCTCGGCGGCGACGGCGCGGGCCCGCGTCATCCGCACCTGCTCCGGTGCGGTGCCCGCCGCGGCGAGCGCCGCCTGGGCGCGAGACGAGGCGGCGGCAGCCTGCACGGCGCGCTGCTCGGCGACGGCGACGGCGCTGATCGCGGCGGTGACGTCGGCGGCGGCCGCGTCTACCGCCGCGCGCGCCGCGTCGGCGGTGGCGACGGCCGCATCGAACTGCTGCTGGGCGATCTCTTCCTTGGCGACGAGCGGCTTCAGCCGCTCCACGTCGCGGTCGGCTTTGGTGGCGGCGGCGCGCCGTTCGCGCAGGCGGGCCTCGGCGGCGGCGTGCTCGGCCTGGGCGGCGTCGCGCTGACGCGCGGCGACGGCGATTGCCGCCTCGGCGTCGGCCAGGGTGCTCTCGGCCGTACGCACGTCGCTCGTCGTCGACACCGTGGCAATCGGCACGTTCGCGCCGGCCGCGGCGGCATTGGCACGGGCGTCGGCGAGTTCGGCCTCGGCCCGGGCCAGGGCCACCTGGTAGTCCCTGGGGTCGATCTCGACCAGCACGGTGCCGGCCTCGACGAACTGGTGCTCGGACACCCCGACGCCGATCACCGTGCCGCCGACGCGCGCCGCGATCGGCGTGATGCGGCCGTCGATCTGCGCGTCGTCGGTCGATTCGCTGCCGGACCGGGCCCACACCACGGTGCCGGCCACCACGCCGATCGCCACGGCGGCGAGCACCACCCAGCGGGCGACACCGCGTGGGGACTGCATGTCGAGCGCCATCTACTTCATGCCTCCGAGAAAGGTCGTCACCGCCTGCTCGGCGGTGCCGGCGGCGCGGGCGAGCGCTGCCTTGGCCAGGTTGTGGCGGTAGAGCACGTCGAGCCGGGCATCGGCGGCGGCGGCCAGCGCCTCCTGGGCCTGGATCACTTCGAGGTTTCCGGTCACGCCGGCGCTGAAGCGGTCGCGCGCCTGGGTGAGCTGCTGCGTGGCCAGCGCCGTCACGGCGTCGGCCGCCTGCAGTTCGTCGGCGGCGCCAGCGACGTCGAGGAGGGCTTCGCGAATCTCGAGGTCGATGCGGCCGCGCAGATCGTCGACCTCGGCCCGCCGCTCGCGCAGCGCGGCGCCGGTCTCGAGCCGCCGCGCCTGCGCCTTGCCGCCTTCGAAGATCGGCACGCGCACGGTGGCGGCGACCGCGTAGGTGGGATGCGCCCCCCCCATGGTCTGGCCGATGGTGCCGAAGTCGGCGTCGACCCGCAGCGTCGGCAGCAGATCGGCGGTGGCCGCCTTGGCGGCGGCTTCGGCGGCGGCGAGCCGGTCGCGCGCCGCCAGGTAGTCGGGGCGGTGGGCGTAGGCGTCGGCCAGCGCCTGCTCGATCGACACGCCGTCGAGTGGCGCGTAGGGCACGGCGTCGGTCAGTACCAGCGCCTGCCCCGGCGGCACGCCGATGGCCCGGCCGAGTCGCAGGGCCGCCTTGGCCGCGGCGTTGTCGGCGGCGACGCGGCGCTGGCGCAGCGTCTGCACTTCCACCTCGGCGCGCAGCACGTCGATGCCGGCGACCAGCCCCGACGCCTTCAGGTCACGGGCCTGGCCGAGCAGCGCAGCGGCGGTCTGCTGCTGCGCGGCGACGACGTCGATGCGGCTCGCCGCGGTCACCGACTCCAGGTAGAGATTCACGGCGACCAGCACGACCAGCTCACGTGCCGACCTGACGCCGGTCGCGGCGGCCCGCGCCGCGTAGCCGGCGGCGCGGGCGTCGTACAGCGCGCGCAGATCGACCACCGGCTGCGACACCCCGATCCGCGCGTCGAACACGTTGAACGGACCGACGATCGGGTCGGGCGCCGGGAAGCCGAAAGCCTCGAGGTTGATGACCTGCCGGCGCTGGCTCAGCGTGCCGCTGACGTGCGGCAGCAGGTCGGCCAGCGCGCGCCAGCGGGCGCCGCGGGCCGCGCTGGCCGCCTCCTCCTGCAGCAGCAGGCCGAGGTTGAACTGCAACGCGCGCTCGACGGTGTCCTTCAGCGACAGCCGCAGCGGCTCGGCGGACGGCTCGCCCTGCGGCCGGCTGCCGCGGAACGGACTGGACGCGGCGAGTCCGCTGATCGATTGCGCCGCGGCCACGGCGGCGGCGGTCGGCACCAGGGCGCCCGCGAGGGCCAGGGCGAGAAGACGTCGGATCATGCGGAGGTCGGGTCGACGGCGTCGGGCCGGCCGGTCCTGATGAGGTCGGTCAGAAACTCGATCTCCCGGGCGGCGTCCGACGGCCCGCGGGCAGGAGACGGCGGGCGACCAGCCCGCGGGTCATGTCGCACACCGGCCAGCGGCCGTTGACAGCTGCCCGGTGAGCATATCGTACCGAACGGTCAGTATGTTGACAGTCGCTCCGGCGCATCTGCCGGCTGGCCCGCGGGCTCCTCCGAGCTGCCGGCCGAGGGCGGGGCGGAGAGCCGCCTCAGCGGCAGCCGGGGTGCATACAGTTGCAGTGCAGTTCGGTTTCCGGGGCCTTCCGGCAGTAGTCGCTGCAGTACTTCTGGCCGGCGGGCACCGGGCAGTCGCAGGCGGGGTGCGCGCACTTCGGACGCGACTCGGTGGCGGGCTCGGGCATGGGGTCCCTCGCTTTCTCTCCGCCAGCATAGCCCCGGGGGACCGTCACCCGGCCCGACCGGTGTTTGACGCCCCGCAGGCTTGTCGTTAGACTCCGACACGGGATGACCCGTGCGGGCATCTCACGTTCCGATCATGGTTGCCTCGGCCCCGGTCCCGTGCTGCTGTTGTCGCCGCGACATCCCTGTCGAGGGCCCGGGAGCACGACTGCCGTAAGGCACGGACACTGCCAGCTACGATGCGCGTCACTCCCCGCGGCCCTCTCCCCCCGAGAGGGCCGTTGTCATTTTCAGGTCTGGAGATCGTATGAACGTCGCCGCCTTCGTCAACCTCGTGGTGTTCGCGTTGGCCCTCGGCTGGCTCGGTTATCGCCGCCGCCAGGGGGCTCCGGTCTCGACCAACGTGCTGGTCGCGGTGCTGCTCGGCGTCGGGCTCGGCGCCCTCGCCCAGACCGTCTATGGGCTGGGCAGTCCGGCCATCACCGGCGCCGTGCCGTGGGTGAACGTCGTCGGCGGCATCTACGTGCGGATGCTGCAGATGGTGATCGCGCCGCTGGTGCTGGTGTCGATTCTCGCCGCGGTGACCCGGCTCAACGACACCCGGGCGCTCGGCAAGATCAGCGCCGGCGTGCTCGGCCTGCTGCTGGCCACCACCGCCGTGTCGGCGTTGATCGGCATCGGCGTCACGCAGGCCTTCGGGCTGCGCGCCGACGGACTGGTGCAGGGCGCGCGCGAACTGGAGCGCGGCACCTACATGGAGGGCCGCGTCGCCGAGGCGCAGGCGCTCAACGTGCCGACGCTGCTGCAGAACTTCGTGCCGACCAACATCTTCGCCGACCTGGCCGGCAGCCGCTCGACGTCGGTCATCGGCGTGGTCGTGTTCGCGACCATGCTCGGCCTCGCCGTGCTGGCGCTGCGCAAGGACAACCCCGAGCTCGGCGAGCGCGTGCTGAAGGGCATCGAGGCGCTGCAGGCCCTGGTGCTGCGGCTGGTGCGGATGGTCATCCGCCTCACCCCCTACGGCGTGCTGGCGCTGATGACCCGCGTCGTCGCCACCTCCAACGTCAACGACGTCATCAGCCTCGGGACGTTCGTCGTCGCCAGCTACCTGGGCATGGGGATCATCCTGCTGATGCACGCCACGCTGCAGGCCACCGCCGGGCTGAGCCCGGTGCGCGTTTACCGGAAGATCTGGCCGCTGCTCACCTTCGCCTTCACGTCACGGTCGAGCGGCGCGGCGATTCCGCTCAGCATCGACACCCAGGTGACGCGCCTCGGCGTCGCCCCGGCGATCGCCAACTTCGCCGCCAGCTTCGGCGCCACCATCGGCCAGAACGCCTGCGCCGGGCTGTATCCGGCGATGCTGGCGGTGATGATCGCCCCGTCGGCGGGCATCGAGCTGTCGGCATCGTTCCTGGCCACGCTGGTCGGCGTCGCCACGCTCGGGTCGTTCGGCATCGCCGGCGTCGGCGGCGGCGCCACCTTCGCGGCGCTGGTCGTGCTCTCGACCCTGAACCTGCCGGTCGCCCTGGCCGGCCTGCTCATCTCGGTGGAGCCGCTCATCGACATGGGTCGCACCGCGGTCAACGTCAGCGGCTCGGTGACGGCCGGCGCGGTCACCAGCCGGCTGCTCGGCCAGACCGATCTGGCGGTGTTCGCCGCCAACGAGCCGGTGGTACCGGCCGCCGTGCCCGAGGCCGCACCCGTCGAAGGCAACGCCGCGCCGCGCCCGGCCCGCGCCTAACGCCAGGTCAGGGCTCGACCCGGGCGAAGGTGACGCCGCTGGTCGTCACCGACGCCACGCGTCCGCGCGCGTCGAGCGAGAAGGTCGCCGGGGAGGTGCCGCGCCACCGCGCCTCCCACACGGCGCGGAACGTGTCGTAGTGCCAGTGCTCCAATGACCCACTGAAGCCGGTGCCGTAGCGAAGGTGCAGGCCGGCGCCCTCGCGGGTCACCGTGACGGTGCCGAACACGGGGCTGCGGTAGCTGCCGGCGTAACGATCGAGCGGCAGCGTCGGCGACGTGCCGGTCACGCGCGCGGCCTCGGCCCTGGCCCGCTCGGCCGCCGCGGTCCTGGCCAGCTCGCCGTAGAGCCCCCGGAACTCGGCGCTCCAGTCGCGCGCCGGCTGGCCCAGGTAGCGGTCGAACACCGTGTACATCAGCGCGTGGCGCAGTTCGGCGTGGTCGAGGTTGGCGAGCACGTAGACGCCGAGGCCGCGGTCGCGGATGAGCCCGGCGATCGCCACCATCCCGTCGATGCTGCCGGTGTGGAAGTCCACCTTCTCGCCGCCGTAGTCGGCCTGGAACCAGCCGAGCCCGTAGGTGGTCCAGTGCGGCTTCGTGAGCCGGGCCGTCGGATAGAACCCGTCCTCCCCCACCATCGTCTGCGGGGCGAACAGCTCGCCGATCGCCTTGGCGCTGAGCAGCCGCTGCCCGCCGCGCGTCGTGCCGCCGGCCAGCAGCATCCGCAGCCATTCGGCCATGTCGCCGACGCTCGACCACACCGAGCCGGCCGGGGCCACGGTGTCGACGCTGGCGTTGCGGATCGCGGTGACGGCGCCGTCGATCTCGTAGTGCGGTGCCGCGACGTTGGGCTGCGCGTCGAGGGTCGCCGCGGTCGGGATGGTGCCGGTCATGCCGAGCGGCGTGAAGATCCGCGTCCGCACGAACTCGGCCCACGGCTGGCCGCTGACCGCCGCCACCACCTCACCGGCGGCCGCGTACATCACGTTCTGGTAGGTGAAGTGCGAGCGGAAGGAGCTCTCGAGCGGCACGTCGCGCAGCCGGGCGATGATCTCGCGACCCGGCGTGGGCTGCTCGTACCACAGCAGGTCGGTGTTGGGCACGCCGGCGCGATGGGTGAGCAGATCGCGGATGCGGACCTCCCGGGTCACGTAGGGATCGGCGAGCGCGAACCACGGCAGGTGGTCGATCACCCGGTCGTCCCACCGCAGCCTGCCCTCGTCGACGAGCATCGCGACGGCCGCCGCGGTCATCGCCTTGGTGGTCGAGCCGACGGCGAAGAGCGTACGGTCGTCGACCGCCTCGGCGCCGCCGAGGCGGGGCACGCCGTAGCCCCTGGCGAACACCACCTCGCCGTCCTTCACCACGGCGATGGCCAGGCCGGGGGTCCTCCACTCGCGCACGGCCTGCGCGACCAGGGCGTCGAACCCGGCGAGCGGCGCCGGCTGGGCCGCCGCCGGATCGACGGCAACGGCGAGGGTCAGGACGAAACCGCCGAGGCGGCGCGCGATCGACATGGCGGAGAGTCTAATGCCGCCCCCGGCCCGCCGGCTGCTACGATCCGCGCCATGACCCAGGCGCACGGCGCGGCGCGATCGCGGTGGTCGGTGGTGGCCGCGGCGATGGTGGTTGCCGTCGCCGCCGGCGGTGCCGCACCGGCCGGGCAGGCCCCGTCGGCGCTCCGCGAGGGCCGCGCCGCGATCCCCGGGGCCGAGGTGTTCTACTACGACAGCGGCGGCCCAGGGCCGGCGATCGTCCTGCTCCACGCCGGCACCGGCAGCGCGCGCGTCTGGGAGCACCAGTGGGGGCCGCTCGCCGCCGCCGGCTACCGCGTCGTCGCCTACGACCGGCGCGGCTACGGCCGCACGACCGTGGACCCCGGCGGCCCGATCGCCACCGCCGCCGACGATCTGATGGCCCTGGCCGAGGCGCTCGGCCTCGGCCGCTTCCACCTCGTCGGCACCGCCGCCGGCGGCATCGTCGCCATCGACGCGGCCCTGGCGTTTCCGGCGCGGCTGCGCAGCCTGGTCGTCGCCAACAGCCTCGGCGGCGTCACCGACCCGTCGTATGTCGAGCTCGGCCGCCGGCTCCGTCCCCGGGAGTTCGCGGCGCTGCCGCCCGACCTGCGCGAGCTGGGGCCGGCCTACCGTGCCGCCGATGCCGACGGCACGGCGCGCTGGCTGGCCCTCGAACAGCGGAGCCGCGCCCCGGGCGAGGCCCCGCCGGCGCAACCGCCGAAGCAGCGCGTCACCTTCGCGATGCTGGAGCGACTGGCGGTGCCGACGCTGCTCCTCACCGGCGGCGCCGACATGTACACGCCGCCGGCGGCGCTGCGGCTGTTCGCCGACCGCATCCCCGGCGCGGCGGCGATCGTCCTTCCCGATGTCGGCCATTCGGCCTACTGGGAGCAGCCCGAGGCGTTCAATCGCGCGGTGCTCGAGTTCGTGCGCCGCTATTGACCTGGCGCCGGGTCGCCCGCGCCGCGACCGTCGAGACGCATCGTGTAGCAGACCGCCGTGCCCTCGAGGGCGACCACGCCGTCCTGCCGCGTCACCCGGGTGGCCAGCGTCGTGATCGGCTTGTCGGTGCGCACCGCCAGCACCTCGACGCGGCCGGTGATGGTGTCGCCCGGCCGCACCGGCGCCGTGAACTTCCAGTCGACGTGCAGGAACACCGTGCCCGGCCCGGGCAGATCCTCGGCGACGACGGCGTTGAGGATCGCGCTCGTCACGCCGCCCTGCACCACGATCTCGCCGAAGCGCGAGGCCCGCGCCGCCGCCTCGTCGTAGTGGAGCGGGTTCTTGTCGCCGCTGATCGCGGTGAACAGGGCGATGAACCCGGGTTCGACCCGCTGGGTGCGTTCGGCGACCTGGCCGACCGCCGGCACCGGACGGCTCCACGCCGACGGCTGTACGCTGGTCATGGACGACTCCTCACCCGGATCACGCCGTCTGGCCCGCCCACCCGCCATCACGCCCGCCCGAATGCGTCCGAGAACTTGCGGCGCTGGTCGAGGTTGCCGATCATGACCAGCTCGGCGCCCGCCGGGAGCACCGTGCCGGAGTGCAGCTGGGTGACGAAACGGTCGCCGTCCTGCACGGCGATGACCACCAGGCCGGTGCGGGCGCCGATGGCGCTCTGCTGCAGGGTGCGGCCGGCCAGTTCCGCAGGCAGGTCGCGGCTGAACAGCGCCACCCCCTCGCCCAGGATGACGGTCTCGCGGCCGCGAATCAGCGCGAACAGGCTCTCGGCCCCGAGCGAGGCGTAACTCAGCACGACGTCGGCGCCGGCACGGTGAATCGCCTCGACGTTGCGCTCGTGGGTGATGCGGCTGACGATGCGCAGGTCGGGCTTCAGGCGCCGGCAGTAGACGGCCAGGTAGATGTTCATCGCGTCGTCGTTGGTCGTGAGCACGACCGTCGACACCGTCGCCAGTCCGGCGCGCTCCAGGGTGGCGCGATCGGCGGCATCGCCCTCGACCAGCAGGTCGGCCGAACCGGCGAGCGCCGCCAGCGCGCGCGCGTCCTTCTCGAGCACGTGGGTGCGCACGCCGAGCCGCCTCAGCTCGGCGGCCGCCGCCTGGCCGACCCGACCGGCGCCGATCATGAGCACCACGGCGCCGTCGTCCGGCGCGGCGTCGCCGGCCAGCCGGCGGTTGAGCCCGTCGAGCTGCGCGCGGGTCCCGGCCACGACCAGCACCCCCGCCGGATCGATGCGCGTCTCCGGGTAGGCCGGCTGCAGCCCGCCGCGCAGCCAGATGCCGGCCACGCTCAACCCGGCGGTCTCGCGCAGGTGCGTCTCGCGCACGGCGCGGCCGGCGAACGGGGTGTGGCGCACCGGCAGCTCGGCGACGACGAGGTCGCGGTACTCGCCGACGACGTGGGCGCCGGCGCGGCCGACGTCGACGCGATGCGCGAGGTACTCGCCCAGCTGGCGCTTGAGCGGCAGGACGTGGGTCGCGCCGCTGAGCGACAGCACGTCCACCGCGTCATCGGCCTCGGCGATGGCCGCAATCGGCACGTCGGGGGCGACTTCCCGGGCGGTCAGCGTGATGTTGGAATTGGTGGTGTCCTCGCGGTTGGCGACGAGGAGCCGGGCCCGTTCGGTACCCGCCGCCGCATAGGTCTCGGCGCTGTCGACATCGCCGGTCACCACGGCCACGCCGTCGCCGGCCAGCTGCGCCGCCGCGGCGGCGTCTGGTTCGATGACGACGTAGGGCAGGCCGGCGGTCTGCAGCCGCCGGATGAGGCCGATGGCGATGGCGTCGTACTCGGCGAACACCAGATGGTCGCGCACGCCGGCGGCCACCTCGCGCGGCGCCCGCATCCGCATGCGCGCCTCGAGCCACGGGGCGTAGAACAGCCGGATGAACAGGAAAGGCAGCATCACCAGCAGCAGCACCACGCCCGACAACAGCACGACGATGCTGAACAACCGGCCGATGTCGGTGGTGAAGGTGATGTCGCCGAACCCCAGCGTGGTCATCACGACCAGGGTCCAGTAGAAACCGGTGATCCAGGAGTGCTGCTGCCCCTCGGCGCGTTCCATGATCACGTGGAACAGCAAGGCGTAGGCGACGACGAGCACGGCGAGGAACAGGAGGTAGCGCAGCAGCGACCCGAGGTTGGTGCGCAGCTCGCGCTCGGTGAGCAGGTAGGCCAGCTGACTTGGCAGGAACTTCATCGGCGCCCGCGAGTGTAGCGTGCAGTCACGCCCCGGACGCGGACCCGGTAAACTCAGGGCGTCCAGATGTCCGCGTCGCTGCCTCACCGCGGGCCCGCCTGGCGCGTCGCCGTGACCCGCGACGAGCCGGTCGGCGGCCCGCTCGCGCGGGCGCTCGAGGCGGCCGGCTTCGCCGCCGTGCCGTGTCCGATCCTGGTCGCGCAGCCGCCGCCCGATCCCGGCGCGCTGGCGCGGGTGGCCGGCGGACTCGACGCCTTCGACTGGGTCGTCGTCGCCAGCGCCAGGGCCGTGACCGCCCTGGCCGGCGCGCGCGGCGGCCGGTGGCCGGCCGGCGTGCGCACCGCGGCGGTCGGGCCACGCACGGCCGAGGCCCTGCGCGATCTCGGCGCCTGGCCACCGCCGCTGGTCGGCGACGGCGACGGCGCCGAGCCGCTGTGGGCCCGCTTGCGCGAGGCCGACACCTGGCCGGGACGCCGAGTGCTGGTCGCGACCACGCCGGGCGGCCGCGAGTTCCTGGCCGACGCCCTGCGCGACGCCGGAGCGGCCGTCGAAGAACTGCACGCCTACCGCATGGCGCCCCGGCCGATGGCGGCGATCGCCGCCGACTGGGCCGACGCCGCGCCAGACGCCGCCGTCATCGCCGGCCCGCGCGTCGCCACCACCCTCATCATGGCCGTCGGCACGGCGACCCTGGCGCGGCTGAGGGCGCTGGTCGCCATCGGGCCGACCACGGGCGACGCCCTCAGCCGTGCTGAGGTGGCGTGCGCCGTCGCCGACCGGACCGACTTCGGCGAGGTGGCGCGCACGCTCGCCGATCTGCGCGACTCGGGCGGGCGGCGATGAACCCGCTGCCTCGCCGCGCCGCCGGCGCCACCGCCGAGTCGGCATAAGATACCCGACCATGTTCCGACGTCTCGTCGCGGCCGGCGCGTGCCTGGCCGTGCTGTGTGCCATCGTCGCGCGCCCGGCCGCGCAGAACGACGTCGTCGCCATCACCGGCGGCACGCTCATCGACGGCACCGGCGGCGCGCCCGTCGCCGACGCCGTCGTCCTGGTCGCGCAGGGCCGCATCCGTGCCGCCGGACCGCGCGGCGTGGTCACCGTGCCGCCCGGCGCCACGGTGATCGACGCCGCCAACGGCTTCGTCGTGCCGGGGTTCATCGACACCAACGTCCACCTGTCGCTCTACGGCGGGGTCAACGAGCGCTACGAGACGCTGGTCCGCTACCACCACCGGCAGGCCGACATCGTCCTCGAGGCGACGCAGCTGCAGCTCGCCCACGGGGTGACGACGGTGCGCGACAGCTACGGCGTGCTGCCGCCGCTGGTCGCCGTCCGCGATCGCATCGCGCGCGGCGAGGCGGTGGGCGCGCGCATCCTCGCCGCCGGCAACATCGTCGGCTGGGGCGGCCCGTACTCGATCTCGTTCAGCCTGATTCCCGAACGCGGCCTGACGCTCTTCCAGGAGCAGCTCAACGACGAGATCGCCCAGGGCGCCGGCGAGGACCTCGTCGATCTGACGCCCGACGAGCTGCGCACGGCGATCGACGCCTATCTCGACAAGGGACCGGACTTCATCAAGTTCGGCGGCACCGCGCACTTCTCACGGCCGGCGTTCATCGGCTTCTCGGCCGAGGCGCAGCGGGTGATGGTCGAGGCGGCGCACGCGCGCGGCAGGAAGGCCGAGACGCACGCGACGACGCCCGACGGCCTGCGCCTGTCGGTGGAGGCGGGCATCGACCTCATCCAGCACCCCGAGGTGCTCGGCCCCCGCGAGCTGCCGGCGGCGCTGGTGAAGACCATCGTCGATCGGCGCATCGTCAACTCGATGCTGATCAACACCATCACCGGGGCGGCGTGGGCGAAGCACCTCGAGGACCGCGCCGCGGCGCAGAAGAAGCAGGACGAGGCGGCCGCCAAGCAGCCGCCCCGCGTCCGCACCTCGGCCGAGCGGCGGCGCGACGCCGCCGACACCGGCGAGGAGCTGGCGATGCGGCGCCGGAACGCGCAGACGCTGATTGCCGCCGGGGCGGTCGTCACGGTCGGCACCGACAACTACTGGGCGGCGGCGCCGGAGCTGTCGCGGACGCCGAAACCCGAGGCCAGGATCACGGCATCGGGACGATCGTGGCCATCGAAGGCCTGGTCGAGCTCGGCATGACGCCGATGCAGGCGCTGGTCGCCGCGACCAGGAACGGCGGCCTGGCCACCGGACGCTCCGATCTCGGCACCCTCGAAGCCGGCAAGGTCGCCGACCTGCTGGTGCTCGACGCCAGTCCGCTCGACGCCATCGCCAACATCCGCAGGATTCGCGTGCTGATGGCCGGCGGGCGGGTGATCGATCGGACCAGGCTGCCCGAGCAGCGCGTGCTGTCGCGGCCGCCGGCGCCGCGCTGAGCGAGGCGATCGTCAGGGCACGACGGCCGACACCTCGGCCGAGGCCGCCGAGGCGCCACACGCATTGGCGGCGGCGACCCGCACGAAATACGCACCCGCCGGCACCGGAGCGCCGATCGCGTAGGTGTCCCCGGACAGCGTGAGCGTGCCGCGATCGGCGGCGCCGGCGATCGATCCGGCCTGCAGGACGTAGTTGGTCGGCACCGCGCCGTCGGCCGGCCGATCCCAGCGGATCGCGATCGCGCCAGCCGCGACCGACGCCTGCACGCCGGTCGGCGGCCCCGGGGCGGTGCAGGCGCCTGCGCCTGGCGTCACCGTCACCTCGGGCGACGGCGGACCGGCGCCGGCGGCGTTGACGGCGACGACCCGGACGTAATACGTGCCTGGCGGCGCGGCGATCGCGAACTGGCGCGGCGAGGCGGGGAGCGGGATCCGGCCGATCGTCGTGGCCCCTGGACTCCACCCGGCGTGCAGTTCGTAGCCGGCCACGACGGCACCGGTCGCCGGCGGCTCCCAGCGGAACGTGAGCTGCGTGCCCACCACGGTGGCGAGCAGCGCCGCGGGCGCGGCTGGCGGCGCCGCCTGGCCGGTACCGATCACCACCTCGTTCGACGGCGGGCCGTAGCCGGCGACGGTCCGGGCTCTCACCCGCACGAAGTAGCGGCCTTCCGGCGCCATCGTCGAGAACGACGTGACGTCGGCGAGCGGCAGGCTCACCACGGTGTGCCCCGGCGCGAGGCCGGCGTCGAGGACGTAGCCGACGACCGGCCGCCCGGCGGTCGCCGGCGCCAGCCAGCCGAAGTTCGCGGTGTAGCCGTCGACCACCTGCGCCGTCAACGCCCGCGGCGCATTCGGCGTCGGCGTCCCCACCATGTAGGTGACGACCATCCGCGGCGCGATCGCCGATCCACTCTCGGCGCTGGCGACGAGCCGCCGGGCCTGGGCCGGCCCGGTGCCGCGCAGTATCACGGTGACCGGGCCGCCCGGCACCCAGCCGGGCTGCTCGACCACCGCCTGCACCAGCGGGGTCAGGCCGCCGAGCGTATGGCGAAGACCACCGGTCCACGCGGCGGAGGCCTCCAGCGTCACGCGCGGCGCGAGCAGCGGCCGCGCCGAGGGCGGCGCCGCGGCGCCGAACGGCGCGCTGGCCGCCGACGCCTCGGCGCCTGCCTCGGCGGTGAACACGGCCGCCTGGTCGGTGAGCGCGTGCAGCTCGAGAGACGCCGCCAGGATCTCGGCGCCGGCCGGGACCGACACCTCCGGGAAGCGCAGGCCGAGATAGCTGGCCGCCGAGGTGTCGCCGGTGCCCGCCCACACCTCGGTGCCGCCCACCGCCAGCCCGCTGCCGTCTTCGTTGGCGTCGTCGCTGCCGGCGGCGGCGATGAAGGTGGCGGTGGCGATGCCGTTGTCGTCGTTGCGGATGGTGCCGGTGCCGAGCGGTGTCGCCAGAGTGGCGCCGACCGGATTGAAGAGCTCCACGGTGAAGGTCTCGTCGAGCTCGACGTCGACGTCGGGCTGCACCGGGACCTGGATCGTCTGCGCGACGCTGCCGCCGACGAACGTCAGCACGCCCTTGGTGGTCGTGAAGTCGGCGCCTGGAGCCGCCGTGCCGGGCAGCGTGCGGTAGTCGACCAGCACGTTCTGCGCCGACTGTTCCGACAGGGTGACGGTGAAACGGGCCACCGGCGACGCGCCGCCGCTGCCTTCGACCACCTCGGCTCCGGCGATCGTCAGCGCCGGCGGGATCGGCTCGTCGTCGTTGACGATCGTGCCCGTCGCCGTCGCGTCGCCGAGGCTGGCCTTCACCGCGTCGGAGAGCGTCACCGTGAAGGTCTCGTTGTCTTCCACCGCGGTGTCGGGACGCGTCGTGACGACGATCGAGCGCGAGGCGGTGAACGGCGGGAACGTCAACGTCCCGCTGGCGCCGTCGAAGTCGTCGGCGACGACCGCCGTGCCGCTGCTGGTGGCGTAGTCGACGGTGACGGCGTCGGCGGTCAGGTTCGACAGCGTCACGCTGAACGACAGCGCGCCGGCCGAGGGCGTGCCTTCCGCCGCGGTCGCGTCGCTGATCGACAGGACCGGGGTCACCGGCGCGCCGGTGAGGCGGACCAGCCGGCCGACCGACGGCACGCCGCCGTCGTTCAGCGTGAACACGAAGTAGTCGCCGGCCGGGGCCAGCCGCGGGCTCGCCGGCGCCTGCGCCACCACCCCGCCGCCGGTCGTCGTGAAGGGCAGCTCGAAGAAACGCTGATCGAAGTTCACGCCGTGGGTGACCGAACTGGTGCGCACGAAGGTGACGCGGGCCACCCCGGCGGGATCCGGCGTCGTCAGCGTGAACGTGCCGCCGTAGGACACCGTGGACGGCGCCGAGGTGACGGTCGGCCGGGGTCCCTTGAAGAGATACGGCGGCGAGTAGAACTGGCCGTTCAGCTCGTCGGTCACTACCGGGTTGATCCGGCCGCCGCCGGCGGTGAGGACGCGGCCGTCGGGCACGAGCAGTGCCGTGGAGTGGTACATCCGCGGCCGGGTCATCGCCGCCACGGTCGTCCACGTCTCGCTGTCGGGATCCCAGATCTCGGCCGGCAGCACGCCATTGGTCGAGATGAGGCTCACCTCGCTGGCGCCGCCGACGACCAGCACCCGGCCGTCGGGCAGGATCACGAAGTTGTGCTGCGAACGGCCGAAGGCCATCGGCGCGGTGCTGCGCCACGTCGGAGCCGGCGCGTTGAGGTCGATGACGCCGGTGGCGGTCACGACCGGGTCGGCGCCGTTGGGCGCCGTGCCGCCGCCGGCCATCATCACCTTTCCCGGCCGGTACATGACGCCGGGTCCCATTGCCGCCGGGCTCTGCCCGAGCGGGATCCAGTTCGGCGCGTCGACGTCCAGCAGCCACGACTGGGCATCGCCGCCGCTGATGAAGACCTTGCCGTTCGGGGCCGGCAAGGTGAGCGGGTATTCGCCGTTGTCCTTCGCCTGGGCCTCGGGCAGTGCCGCCCACTCTCCGCCGATGGCCAGCACCTCGGGCTGGTTGGCGTTCAGCGGACGGCTGATGGCGCCGCCGATCGTGATCAGGCGCCCGTCGCCGAGTTGCACGAGCGATGGGTACCATCGGGCGAAATTCAGCGACGGCAGCGCCGTCCACAGCCCGGTGGTCGGATCGAAGGTCGTCGCGTCGGGCGTGCCGACGCCGGCGCCGTTGTGCCCCCCGGTCGTGAACAGCCGGCCGTCGTGGGCGAGGATGTGCCCGGCGCAGAACAGCTCGGCGAAGCCGTTGGGCACCGGCGTGTAGGCGTTGGTGCCGGGATCCCACAACCGGGCCGACGGCGTGCCCGGTATCTCCCAGGCGTCGAAGAACAGGATCCGGCCGGTGGACATCCACGCCGCATGCACCGCGACGAGCGGCATGTCGAAGACGGCGGACCACTCGCCGAGCGCCGACGACTGTCCGCGCAGTGGCGACGCCGAGAGCATGAGCCCGAGGAGGAGCACCACGGCGGCGGCCGCGGTGCGCACGCGGGGGGCGAGCACACTCGATATTCTGCGACCGCCACCTCAGCGGTGTCACCTACGAAGGTTGTGATCCTCGAGCGACGACACGCTGACGCCGTGACGCCGCGTGCATCAGGCGATCACCTTGCGCAGCAGCTGGCGCAGTTCGTCGGGCGCGACCGGCTTCACCGCGTGCGCATCGAACCCGGCGGCGATGGCGGCGCGGCGGTGCCGATCCTGGCCCCAGCCGGTCACCGCCACCAGGTGCATCGAGGCCGCCGGATGCACGGCGCGCAGCTGGCGGGCGGTGGCGAAGCCGTCGAGACCCGGCATCCCGAGGTCGAGCAGCACGACGCGCGGACGGAAGCGCTCGGCCTCGGCCACCGCCGACGCGCCGTCGTAGGCGGTGCGGACGTCGTAGCCGTCGGCGGCCAGCAACAGCGCCAGCGCGTCGGCCCCGTCGCGGTTGTCGTCGACGACGAGCACCCGTCCGCCGGCCCCCGGCGCCGCCGGCGCCGGCCCGCCGCCGGCCGCCGCGCCGGCGGCCTGCGCCGCCAGCGGCAGCTCCACCACGAAGCGGCTGCCGTGGCCGAGCCCGGCGCTGTGCGCCTCGACCCGGCCGCCGTGCAGTTCGACCAGGCCCTTCACCAGCGCCAGGCCGATGCCGAGCCCGCCCTGCGCCCGGCCGATCGCCTGCGACGACTGCGAGAACATCTCGAAGACCCGCTCCAGCATGTCCGGCTCGATGCCGATGCCGTCGTCGCGCACCGTCACCGTCACGCGACCGCCCTGCACCGCGACGGTCAGCGCGATGGTGCCGCCGCGATGCGAGTACTTCGCGGCGTTGCTCAGGAGGTTGCCGAAGACCTGCGCCAGCCGCACCGGGTCGCCGTCGAGCGGCACCGGCGCGTCCGGGCGATCCTGCAGCAGCGTCTGCGCCTGGCCGGCGAAGAGTCCCGCGGTGGTCTCGACGGCGGTGTCGAGCACGTCCTGGAGCGTGACCGGCTCGCGGCGCAGCTCGAGCCGGTCGCGGGTGATCCGCGAGATGTCGAGCAGGTCGTCGAGCAGGCGGGAAATGTGGCGGGTCTGGCGGTCGATGACGCCGATGGCCCGCGCGGCCGCGGCCGGCGGCAGGTCGGCATCCTGCAGCAGGGCCACGCTGGTGCGAATCGGCGCCAGCGGATTGCGCAGCTCGTGGGCGAGCACGGCCAGGAAGTCGTCCTTGCGCCGGTCGGCCTCGCGCAGCGACGCCTCGAGCGCCTTGCGGGCGCCGATGTCGCGGGCGATCGACGAGGCGCCGACGATCCGGCCGGTGTCGTCGCGCAGCGGCGACAGCGTGACCGAGACGTCGAGGAGGGTGCCGTCGCGGGCCAGCCGCTCGGTTTCGACCGGCGGCACGCGTTCGCCGCGGCTCACGCGGCGGAGCAGGTCGGCTTCCTCGGCGTGACGGTGCGGCGGGACGAGGCGGGCCACCGGGCCGCCGACGGCCTCGGCCGCGGTGTAGCCGAACATCTGCTCGGCGCCGGCGTTCCACGACAGGATCCGGCCGTCGAGGCCCTTGGTGAAGATCGCGTCCTCGGACGACTCGACGATCGCGGCCAGCAGCGACCGGGCGCGGTCGGCGTCCTGCCGCTCGTCGAGGTCGGCCCGGGTCCGGGCCTCGAGCTGACGCCGGGCGGCGTCCAGCCGTTCGCACCCGAGACTGATCAGCGCGCCGGTGAGCACGAAGACGACGACGCCGATGGCGTCGCCGACGGCCAGGGCATGGGCCGGCGCGATGAACCACACCACCGTGGCCAGCGCACCGAGGACCGTGGCGAGTAGCCCGGGCCAGAGCCCGCCGTACCAACCGGCGGCCATCACCGCCCCGAAAAAGGTGATGTAGGGCAGGTCGGCGCCGACCCAGCGCGACAGCAGCGCGCGCAGGAGCGCCGCGGCGGCGGTGGCGGCGACCGCGAGCGTCAGCTGGGCGAGCGGCCGTCTCATCGCGGACCAGGACGGCACGCGCCGTCCGCCTCGCTCAGCGCTTCAGCCGCGGCACGAACTTGGTCACGCCCTGAATCGGCCCGACCTCGCCGGCGTAGACCGTGCCGGCGGCATCGACCGTGACGCCCTCGCCCATCGAGCCGTAGCCGCCCATCCCCGAGGCCTGCTTCGACACGTGCTCGGGGACGAAGTACCAGACCTCGCCGGTGCGGGCGCTGCCGACGCGCAGGCCCTTGCGCCAGCCCGGGTTGTAGTTGTCGTCCGACTCGGAGTCGATGGCGTAGAGCGTGTCGTCGGCAGCGATGGCCAGGCCGCTGATGCGGCTGAACTGGTACCAGGTGTCGAGGTGCCTGCCCTCCTGGTCGAAGATCTGGATGCGGCGGTTGCCGCGGTCGGCCACGAACAGCCGGCCCTTCGAGTCGAACGCCAGCGCATGGGCACCGCGGAATTCGCCCGGCCCGTAGCCGTACCTGCCGAAGCTCTTGATGAACTTGCCGTCGGCCGTCCACTTCGAGATGCGGCCGACGCCGTTCGGCGCGTTCTGGTCCATGAACTGGTCGTTGTGCGCTTCGGCGACGAAGATGCTGCCGTCGGCGGCGATGGCCACGTCGTTGGGCTCGGTGAGCGCCTGCGGGGGGGCGCCTGGCGTGCCGGGCGTGCCGATGGTGAGCAGGAGCTTGCCCTGCGGGCTGAACTTCATCACCGTGTGGCCCTTGCCGGCGGCGTTGGGGAACTTCTTCAGCTCGTCGGGCGTCGCCGAGCGGGCGTCGACCACCCAGACATTGCCCTGCTTGTCGACGTCGATGCCGTGCGGCCACAGGATCTGGCCGGCGCCGAACTGCGCGACCACCGTGCCCGAGGGATCGAGCTTGACGATCGGGTTGACGTCCGACCCGGCGCAGGAGTTGGTGCCGCAGCGATCGCCCGCCCACACGTGCTTGCCGTCGATGTCGACGGCGACCGCGCTCACCGAGCCCCAGCGGCGGCCGTCGGGCAGCGTGCCGAAGTTGCGGACCGTCTCGTACGGGTTCGGCAGGTTGTTGATCGGGGTCACCTTCGCGTGCTCCGGCGGCCCCGACGAGCCGCGTGGCGGCTGCCCCGACTGCGCGACCAGGGACACGGTGGCCAGGACACCGGCCGCGATCGCGGCGGCGGATGCGACCCGGACGGACGACGGCACGCGGGCATGGAATGGGATCATGACGAGGCCTCGGCTCCGCGGCATTGTCGTCGCGCTCGCCGCCGCGACGCAAGGCCGCTCAGCGCCGCCGGCCGGCGGTCTTGGCGGCCGGGCGCTTCCGCGCCGCGGCTGCCCGGGCCGCGCCCGCCGCCTGCTTGTCGGCCGCCGCCTGTTTGTCGGCCGCCGATGCCCGCTCGAGCGCGACGCGGGCGAGCGCCGACTGATCGAGGAAGAAGTGCCGCACCTTGCCGCACATCCAGGTGTCGTCCATGAAGCTGACGGTGCCGCTGGCGACGTCGTACATCGCCCCGATCAGGCCGACGCGGCCCTGCTCGATCAGCTCGCGCAGCACCATGCTCCGCTCGATCACGCCCTCGACGCTGCGTCGGACCTGGATGCGGGCCACCTTGTCGACGAACTCGGCGTTCTTCGACGTGCGGCTGCCGGTCACGCTGCGTTCGAAGTAGACCGACGGCTGGATGGCGTTGATGAGGGTCGACAGGTTGCCGAGCTGGACGTTGTCGCAGGCGCCCTTGATGGCGCCGCAGCTGGTGTGGCCCAGCACCACCAGCAGGCGCGACCCGGCCAGCTTGCAGGCGAACTCCATGCTGCCGAGCACCATGTCGGACAGCACGTTGCCGGCCATGCGGATGCTGAAGATGTCGCCCAGCCCCTGGTCGAAGACGAGCTCGGCCGAGGTCCGCGAGTCGATGCAGCTCAGGATGGTGGCGAAGGGCCACTGCCCGTCACGGGTCTCATTCACCTGTTCGAGCAGGTTGCGGTTGGCCTTGAGGTTCCTGACGAAGCGGTCGTTGCCCTCCTTCAGGAAGGCCAGCGCCTTCTGCGGAGTCATCGTCGCCTGGGTGTCTTTGGTGTGTGCGCGCACCGATCTCACTGCGCCGCTTTGGGCTGCACGCGGGCCGGGGCGTAATTGACGTGGACGATCGTCCACACCCCGCCGCGCTTGAACAGCACGTCGGTCTCCTGGTTGTCTTCGACGCTCACCGCGCCCTTGACGGAGCGGGTCGTCACCCGCAGCACGTAGGTGGCGACCGCGGCGTCGCCCGACGGGCCGATCTGCACCCGCAGGTCGCGCACCTCGGCGCCTTCCAGCCGGTTGCCGGCGCCGATGTACTTGCGCCACGACGCCTGGTAGGAGGCCAGGTCGACCCGGCCCTGCGGAAACCACTGCGTCAGGTCGGGGGCGAACGCCTTGAAGTAGGCGTCGAGGTCGTTTCTGGCGTAGTCGGCGTTGTAGGCGGCGATCGCGGCGCGCACCTCCTGCTCGGCCGCGGCGGTCGGGCCGGCCGGCTGGGCGTGAACGACGGACGCGGCAAGGCAGGAGGCGACGACGAGGACGGGCAGGCGCATGCGGACTCCCTGGGCGGACGAACCGTGGCGATTGTAGCGCGGGCGGTTCGCGCTACGCTGTCCCATGCCGTCCGGATTCCCGATCGTTCCGCCGATCGAGCCGATGCTGGCCAAGGCGCTGCCCGACGTGCCCGACCGGCCCGGCCTGCGCTACGAGCCGAAGTGGGACGGCTTCCGGGCGATCGTGTTCCGCGGCGACGACGACGTCTACATCCAGAGCCGCGAGCTGAAGCCGCTCGACCGCTACTTCCCCGAGCTGCGGGCGGCGCTCCTCGCCGGTCTGCCGGCCGGCACGGTCGTCGACGGCGAGATCGTCGTCGCCACGCCGCGCGGCCTCGACTTCGACGCCCTGCAGCAGCGCATCCACCCGGCGCCGTCGCGTATCGCCACCCTCGCCGCGGCGACGCCGGCGTCGTTCGTCGCCTTCGATCTGCTGGCCGCCGACGCCGCCGATCTGCGGGCGACCCCCTTCGCCGACCGGCGCGCGCGGCTGGAAGCCGTGTTCGCCGGCGCGGCGCCGCCGCTCCACCTCACGCCGATCTCCGACGACGTGGCCCGTGCCCGCGACTGGCTGGCCCGTTTCGAGGGCGCCGGCCTCGACGGGGTGATGGTCAAGGCCGCCGACGGCGTCTACACGCCCGGCGTGCGCTCGATGATCAAGGTGAAGCACTCGCGCACCGCCGACTGCGTGGTCGCCGGCTTCCGCTGGCACAAGCAGGGGCCGGGCACGCTGGTCGGGTCGCTGCTGCTCGGCCTGTTCGACGCCCGCGGGCGGCTGCAGCACGTCGGCGTCACCTCGGCCTTCACCAACGCCCGGCGCCGTGAGCTCGCGGAGGAACTCGCCGGGCTTCGCGACCGCGCGCTCGATGGCCACCCCTGGGCGGCGTGGGCCGCGCCTGATGGCCGGTCGGGCCGGATGCCGGGCGGCCAGAGCCGGTGGAGCGCCGGCAAGGACCTCTCATGGGAGCCGCTGCGGCCGGAGCGGGTCTGCGAAGTGACCTACGACCACATGCAGGGCGATCGGTTCCGCCACGCGGCGATCTTCCGCCGGTGGCGCCCCGACAAGCCGCCGGCGCAGTGCGGCTACGACCAGCTCGAGGTCACGCCGCCCTACGAGCTGGCCGCGGTGTTCGCGGGCCGCTGACGCCGCTGGGCCCGGGCTGGGCAGCCGCATGCCCATTCTGTGTCGCGGCCTGTTCACCCGGCGCCAGCGCCGGCAGATTTCCACTGCGGGCCCCGGGCAGCGTTCTTGCTCGGCTGAGAGCCGACTGCACAGGAGGTTCCCATGAAGGCGCTCGGCATGGTGCTCGTCGTCGTCGGACTCGCCGCGCTCGTGTACGGCGGCATCTCGTGGACGCGGAAGGACACGATCGTCGACGCCGGGCCGCTGGAGATCACCCGCGACAAGACCGAAGGCATCGCCCTGCCGCCCGTCGCCGGCGCGCTTCTCCTCGTCGCCGGCATCGCGCTGCTCGTCACCCGTGGCCGGGCGTAGCCCAGGGCGCCGGCCGGGCCCGCGCTCAGTCTGCCTCGGCGGCGGCCCGCCGCGCCGCGGCGCCGCGCCGGCGCGACGGCGCGACCCGCGGCGCCTCGCCGGCCTGACGGCGGAAGTGCGGCGGCCACGGGGCGTCGCCCAGCCCGTCGCGTTCGTCGCGCGCGGCCAGGTCGAGCAGGCCGTCGAGCGTGCCGACATGCGCGTCGATGGCGGCGTGCGGATCGCCGAGGGCCGCGAACCGCGCCGGCGCGGTCGCCAGGGTGAAGGCCTCCGGCTCGCACGTCGGCACCTCGTCCCAGGCCAGCGGCATCGAGACCCGGGCGTCGGGACGCGGCCGCACCGAGCACGCCGCCGCCACGGTGCGGTCTTTGGCGTTCTGGTTGTAGTCGAGGAACACGCCGTGTCGTTCCTCCTTCCACCATTTGCTGGTCGCCAGGGCCGGCACGCGCCGCTCCACCTCGCGGGCCAGGGCCAGCGCGGCACGCCGCACCTCGCCGAAGGACCACCGCGGGTGGATCCGCACGTTGACGTGCAGGCCGCGCGAGCCCGACGTCTTCGGCCAGCCGATGAGCCCGGCGTCGGCCAGCACCGCGCGAACGACCACGGCCACCTCGCGGACCTGCGCCCACGGCACGCCGGGCATGGGATCGAGGTCGACGCGCAGCTCGTCGGGATGGTCCAGGTCGGTGGCCCGCACCGGATGCGGATGCAGCTCGAGACAGCCGAGGTTGGCCATCCACGCCAGCGTCGCGGCGTCGCCGGGCACGACCTCCTCGGCGGTGCGGCCCGAGGGGAAGTGCAGGATCACGGTCTCGACCCACGGCGGGCGCGATGTCGGTGCGCGCTTCTGGTAGAACGGCGGCGCGCCGGCGCCCTGCGGGTAGCGGACGAGGACGTTGGGCCGGCCGCCGGCGCCGCGCAGCGCCGGCTCGGCGACGGCCAGGTAGTAGTGGACGAGATCACGTTTGGTGTGACCCCGCTCGAGGAACAGCACCTTGTCGGGGCTGGTGATCGTCACCTCGCGATCGCCGACGACGACGATCTCGCGGGCAGCCGGCGCAGCCATCATTGGACTATACGGCGAGGCGCGTGGCGCTGGATGCCGCGCGTTCCACGCTAGGATCGGGGTCGTCCATGCCCGACCGCTTCGATGCCAGGGGCTCACGGGCCTGGCGGTGGCCGCTGGTCGCCGCGATCGCCGTCGTGACGATGCTCAGCGCCCTGGCCACGCGGCAGTACCTCCTGTTCCTCGCCGCGAGCGCTCAGGTCGATCGGACCTACGAAGTGGTGCTGGCGATCGACGGCGTGCTCGACCGCCTGGTCGATGCCGAGACCGGGCAGCGCGGCTATCTGCTGACCGCCAACCGCGAGTTCCTGCGCCCCTACAACGGCGCCGACGCCGACGTCCAGGGGCGCCTGGCCGCGCTCGCGCCCCTCGTCGCCGACAACCCGGCACGGCTCCGCGCCCTCGGTGAGCTGACGGCGCTGGCCCGCCAGAGGCTGGAAGAGATGGCCGGCGTCCTCGAGCACTTCGAGGCCGGCGACCGCGCCGGCGCGATCGCCCGGCTCAACGAAGGCTTCGGCCGGCGGCTGATGGACGACATCCGCGCCCGGGCGGCCGAGATGCGGGCATCGGAAGAGTCGCTGCTGGCCGCCCGCGGCGACCAGGCCCGATTCGCCCGCCGCGCCGCCGTCGCCTATGGGCTCTCGACGGTCGCCGTCGTGACGCTGCTGGCGACGCTAGGCGTGGTGCTGACCCGGCAGTTCGAGCGGCGGCGCCGCGCGCTCGCCGACGAGACCGTGGCCCGCGTCCGCGCCGAGGCCGACGCCCGCGTCCGGGCCGCCGAGCTGCGCCGCAGCGAGGATTTCAACCGTCGCCTCCTCGACAACACCGGCGACTGCGTCGCCGTGCTCGAACTCGACGGCCGCGTGGTGCTGATGAACGCCCCGGGCCTGCGGCTGATGGAGCTGGCTGAGGACGGCGACTGGCGGCACGAGCCGTGGCCGGCCATCTGGGGGCCGCACCGCGCCCTGGCCGAGTCGGCGCTGGCCCGGGCCGGGGCGGCTCAGGAAGCGCGTTTCACCGCCGATCGGCGGCTGCCCTCGGGGGCGACGCAGTGGTGGGACGTCGTCGTGACGGCGGTCAAGGACGAAGGCGACGCGCCGACCCGGCTGGTGGTGATCTGTCACGACGTCAGCGAACACAAACGCGCCGAAGAGGAGCGCGCGCAGCTGCTCGCCAGCGAGCGCTCGGCGCGGTCGGAAGCCGAGCGGGCGGCGCGCCTCAAGGACGACTTCGTGGCCACCCTCTCCCACGAACTGCGCACGCCGCTCAACGCCATCCTCGGCTGGGTCGGCGTGCTCCGCCGCGACCAGCGGCCCGACACGCTGGCGACGGCGATCGAGGTCATCGACCGCAACTCGCGCCGGCAGTCGCAGATGATCGACGACCTGCTCGACATCGGCCGCATCATCTCGGGCAAGCTGCGGCTCGACGTCCAGCGGGTCGATCTGGCGACGGTCATCGAGGAGGCGGTCACCTCGGCGCAGCCGGCCGCCGACGCCAAAGGCGTGCGGCTCGTCCAGGTGCTGGGCTCGGCGGCGCTGATCGAGGGCGATCCGGGCCGGCTGCAGCAGGTGGTCTGGAACCTGGTCAGCAACGCCATCAAGTTCACGCCCAAGGGCGGCCGGGTGCAGGTGACGCTGCGCAAGGTGCAGAGCCAGGTGGAGATCACGGTGAGCGACACCGGCATCGGCATCGCCGCCGATCTGCTGCCGCACGTCTTCCAGCGCTTCCGCCAGGGCGATCCCGCCGGCGGCCGCCACGGCGGCCTGGGGCTGGGCCTCGCCATCACCCGCAACCTGGTCGAGATGCACGGCGGCGTGGTGACGGGCGCCAGCGACGGCGAGGGCCGCGGCAGCACCTTCACGGTGCGACTGCCGCTGGCGCTCAGCCATCGCCCCGAGCCGGGCGCGCCGGCCCCGGCGATGCCGGCGCAGCTGTCGGACCTGCTGCGCGGCGTGCGGGTGCTGGTCCTCGACGACGAACCCGACGCCCGCGAGATCCTGCGCCGGCTGCTCGAGGACGCCGGCGCCGAGGTGGTCGTCACCGCCCGCGCCCAGGACGCGCTCGACGTCCTCCACGCCACGCCGCCGGACGTCATCGTCAGCGACATCGGCATGCCCGATCACGACGGCTACGAGTTCATCCAGCAGGTGCGACGGCTGGACGGGCCGGTGTCGGCCGTCCCGGCCGCGGCGCTCACCGCGCTGGCGCGGCTCGAAGACCGCAAACGGGCGCTGCTCGCCGGCTTTCAGACCCATCTGGCCAAGCCGGTCGACCCGGCCGAACTGGTCGCCATGGTGGCGAGCCTGTCGGGCCGCACCGGACGCGCCACCGGGTGAGACGCCGGCGACGCCGCGCCCGCCGTCGGCGGGCGGCGGTCACGAGCTGCCGAGGAACTCGCCGAGCGTCTCCCCGCCCTCGACGTGATCGCACACCACCTTCACGGCCATCAGGATCGGCACCGCCAGCAGCATCCCGGCGACGCCCCAGACCCAGCTCCAGAACGCGATGGCGACGAAGATCGCCACCAGGTTCAGCGAGGCCGTGCGGCTCAGCAGGTGCGGGGTGATGAAGCTGCCCTCGAGCGTCGTGACCACGATCGTCATCGCCGCGACCAGTCCGGCCTGGCCGAGCGATCCGAACTGGAGAAAGGCGACCGCGCCGACGACGACGGTGACGACGAGCGGTCCGAAGAACGGCACCAGGTTCATCAGCCCGGCGAACACGCCCCACACCGCCGGGTTCTCCACGCCCATCCACCACAGCCCGAGTCCGGTCGCCACCGCCACACCGGCCGAGGTCATCGCCTGCACCCACAGGAACCGCTCGATCTGGCCGGCCACGTCCTTGAGGATCTGCACGGTGATCCGCTTGCTGCCGGCCGACTCCATCCGCCGCACCAGCTTGCGCTTGAAGGCGTCGTCTTCGACGAGCAGGAAGATGGTCAGGAAGAGGACGCTCGTCGCCTGGCCGATCAGCCCGACCATGCCGACGCCTCCGGTCCACAGCGCGTCGGAAACCCGCCACGACTCGGCGATCTCGACGCGCAGCGTGCCGCGCGGCAGCGCCGGGGGTGACGCCGTCTCGGCGGCCGCCTGGTCGATGGCCTTGGCCGCCGCCTGCACCTTCTGCAGCGCCGACGCCGGCGACGATCCGCCGCGGGTCTCGCGCAGGGTGCCGCGCAGCTGGCGGACCGCTTCCGGCACCCGCGTCACCACCCGCTCGACCTGCGGCCACAGGGCGACGGCGCCGCCGACGACGAGCCCGAGCGCCAGGGCGACCGCGAGCACGGACGCCAGAGCCCGGGGTACACGCCACGCCTCGGCCCGATCGACCAGCGGGTCGAGGGCGTAGAACAGGAACACCGCCAGCACGATGGGCAGCAGCACCGGGCGCCCGAAGTGGAGCGCCGCGACGGCGGCGACGGCGGCGAGCACACGGAGCGGCCAGACGATCGCGCTGAGTGGCGGCGCATCGGGTCGCGCTGCGGCCGAGGTCTTGGGCACGCGTCGGCGAAAGCATCCCGCATGCCATCGTGAGTGGGTCGCGGCGTGCCCATGGTGGGCGGCCGGGTTACCCAGGCGGCGTCGACCCGCCCGACCTCGAATCGGCTGCGCGCCCTCATCGGCCGCGACGTCGGCTGAGGCGTACGCACGGAAGCCGGGACCCTCGGCCCCGGCTTCCCGTGCGCACGCGCCCGTCGCTCTCAGCGCCCGTCGCCGTCGGCGTCGCGGGGGAGGGCGCGTTCGACATGGTGCCAGCCGTCGCGGACGGCGTCCTTGGCTTCGTGCCAGGCCAGGCGCGACGCGCCCTTCGCGCGGTCCCAGCCGCGCTCGAGATCGCGTGCCGAGTCGTCCCAGGATCGGCGCGCGGCGGCGCGCGATTCCCAGCCGTAGCGGTAGGCGTCGCGGTAGGAGTCATAGTCCGCGCCGGCGCGCACGTAGGGCCGATGGCGATAGTTGTCGCGCCAGTAGGCGTCTTCCACCATCGGATCGACGGCCGCGGCCACGCCGTGCCCTGCCGCCCCGCCAGCCACCGCACCGACGGCCGCCCCGACGACCGCCCCGGCCGGACCGCCCACCGCCGCGCCCACCGTCATGCCGGCGACGGCGCCGCCCGCGGCCCCCACACCCTCACCCACCGGATGGTCCTTCTTCACGTGATCAGCCATGTCCGTCCCTTTCGCGTTGGTTGTCGTGTCACTGCCCGACCGTCAGGTCGTTCTGCACGCGGTAGCCCCTGGCCTGCTGCACCGCGATCCGTTCCGCCGCGGCCTTCTGCGCCGCGGTCGGCACCCGCCCCTTCAGCACCACGGTCCTGGTCTCGTGGTTGGTGTCGACGTCGATGTCGCCGGCATCGACGCCGCTGTCGCGCATCAGCGCCGCCTTGACGTCCATCGTCTCGACGGCAGCATCGGCGGCGCGTCCGGCGTTGCCGACCGCGTCGCTGGCGGCGCGCGCGCCATCGGCCACGGCGTTGCCGGCGTCGCGGGCCGCGTCGCTGGCCGTCCGTCCGGTATCGCGCGCCGCCTCTTCGGTGCGCGGCTCGTCGCGATCACCGCACGCGATCGCCGCGGCGAGCACCACCACTCCCGTCATCGCCGTGATTGCCCGGGTCGCTCTCATAGCCCCCTCCATCGCCGCGGCACCAGCCGGCCGAGGCTCGACGTCGTCAAGAGCAAGCACGGTGCCGTCACCGGCGGCGCCATGCGGCACACGACGCGGGCCCTCGCCGCTCAACCTGAGGTGCCGCCTGCCCAGGAGTGGCACGGCCGGGCGCGCGAGGCCCGACGGCGCCTGTGACAAGATGAACGTTCGTGAGCGCGACCCACCGCCGCGACTTGCGCACGGGTCGGTCGTTGTGGGCGGCGCGCCGCCTGCCGGCGCTGCCGCGTCACCGCTTGTCGAGGCGCGCCGCGACGGACGTGGTCGTCGTCGGCGCCGGCATCAGCGGCGCCATGGTGGCCGACGCGCTGAGCGAGGCCGGGCTGGCGGTGCTGGTCGTCGATCGCCGCCCGCCGTTCGCCGGATCCACGGCGGCGTCGACGGCCCTGCTGCAATACGAGATCGACACGCCGCTCACCCATCTGGCCGCTCGGCTCGGCGAGCGACGGGCGATCCGCGTCTGGCGCCGTTCCAAGCTGGCGCTGGACGCCCTGCGTGAGCGCGTGCGGCGGCTGGCGCTCGACGCCGACTGCACGACCCACGACTCGCTCTATCTCGATGGCGATCTGCTCGGCCGGCGGGCCCTGGCCGCCGAAGGCGAAGCGCGGCGCCGGGCCGGCTTCGAGGTGTCGCATGTGGGCGAGGCGGAGCTGCGGCGCCGCGCCGGCATCGTCGGCCGCACGGCGCTGGTCGGCCACGGCGCGCTGGCCGCCGACCCGCGCCGTCTGGCGCACGGCTTTCTGGCCGCGGCCCTCGCCCGCGGCGCCCGGCTCGCGTCGCCGGTCGAGGTGGTGGCCGTCGATGCCGCGGCGAGCCGGGTGCGCGCGCACCTCGCCGGCGGCGCCTGGATCACGGCGCGGTGGCTGGTGTTCGCCACCGGCTACGAGCTGGCCAGGCGCGTGCCGCGGCGCGGCCACTGGATCGCCTCGACGTGGGCGTTCGCCACCCGGCCGCAGCGGCGGCCGCCGTGGCCGGGGCGTGAGTTCATCTGGGAGGCCGCCGATCCGTACCTCTACCTGCGCGTCGGGCCCGGCCACCGCGTGATCTGCGGCGGCGCCGACGAGCCGTTCGCCGATGCGGCCAGCCGCGACGCCCTCCTGCCGGCCAAGGTCGCGGTGCTGCAGCGCAAGCTCCGGGCGCTCATGCCGGACCTCGACGTCGAGGCCGAATTCGCCTGGTGTGGCAGCTTCGGCGGCTCCGCCACCGGCACGCCGACGATCGGCGCCGTGCCCGGCCTGCCGCACTGCTTCGCCGTGCTCGGCTACGGCGGCAACGGCATCACCTTCTCGGCGTTGGCGGCGCAGCTGGTGCGCACCGCGATCCTCGGCGGTCGCGACCCTGACGCGGATCTGTTCGCGTTCCGGCGACGCCGATGACGCGGCCACCGGCCGGCGAGCGGTGCGGCGTCGGCGCCGCCATCCCTCGACGTGGCGGCGGGTGCGGGCGAGCGGCCGCTCACGACGACGGCCGCGCCGGCGCCTCTTCGTCGCGCACCGCCGCCCGATCGG
>JBFWNV010000018.1:0-56224 GCA_050250875.1 Vicinamibacterales bacterium | reverse complement strand
CGGTGCGCAACCGCGACGAGCTGGTCGGCATGGTCACCCGCACCAGGCCGGGAACGACGGTGCCGATGAAGGTGCTGCGCGACAAGGTCGAGAAGCGGCTCGAGGTCACCATCGACGAGCTCAACCTCGAGGCCGAGAGCGCCCGCGCGGCGTCGCCCGACGCCGAGCCGGAGGAACAGGCCGGCGAGGGCTTCGGCATGACGATCACGGCCCTGACCGCGGACGTGGCGCGGCGGCTCCGTGTGCCGTCGGGCACCGAGGGGGTGGTCATCAGCGACGTCGAGGCCGGCAGCCCGGCCCAGCGCGCCGGGCTCGCCCGCGGCGACGTGCTGCTGCAGGTCAACCGCCGGCCGGTCTCCTCGGTGAGCGAGGCGGCGCGCGAACTGGGCCGGGTCGCATCCGGTTCGACCGCGTTCATGCTCATCCTGCGCAACGGCCAGGAGAGTTTCGTGACGGTGCGCAAGGAGTAGGCGCTGGGCCACGGCGTCGAACGCGAGGTCAAGCTGCGGGTGGCCGGGCCCGAGGAGGCGCGGCGGCGCGTCCTCGGCGCCGGCGCCACGCCGCTGCGGGCGCGGCGGCTGCAGCACGACGTCCTGGTCGACACGGCGGATCGGCGGCTGCTGGCCGCCGGCACCGCCTTGCGCGTCCGCACTGACGGCGATCGCGCGTATCTGACCTTCAAGGGGCCGGTGCGACCGGGCCCGATGAAGGCGCGCGAGGAGATCGAGAGCGAAGCCGCGAGCGGCGCGGCGCTGCTCGCCATCCTCGCGGCGCTCGGCTACGCGCCGGCCTTCCGCTACGAGAAGTACCGCGAGGAGTACGCCGCCGACGGCGCGGTCATCGCCATCGACGAGACGCCGATCGGCACCTTCGTCGAGATCGAGGGCACGACGGCGGCGATCGACGATCTGGCGGCCCGCCTCGGCTTCACCCGCGCCGACTTCGTCACGGCGTCGTACCGCACGCTCTTCCTGGCCGCGGTCCCGGACAGCGCCGACATGCTCTTCTCCGCCTCGACGGCCGACCGCCCGTGATCGACACCGCGCTCATCCTCGCCGCCGGGCTCGGCACCCGGCTGGCGCCGCTGTCGTCGTTCCGCGCCAAGGCGGCGTTGCCGGTCGCCGGTGAGGCGCTCATCCGCCGCCAGATCCGCTGGCTGGCGGCGTCGGGTGTCACCCGGGTGGTCGTCAACCTGCATCACCGGCCGGCGACGATCACCGCGGCGCTGGGCCACGGCGACGACCTCGGCGTGGCCGTGGCGTACTCCTGGGAGCCGACGGTCCTCGGCTCGGCCGGCGGGCCGGCCCGGGCCCTCGACCTGCTGGCGCGCGATCGGTTCTTCGTCGTCAACGGCGACACACTGACGAATCTCGACCTCGACGCCCTGGCCGCCGCGCATGCCGCCACCCGGCCGCTGGTGACGATGGCGGCGTCGCCGACGGTACCGGACGGCTACAACGCCCTGCTCGCCGACGCCGATGGCCGCTGGCAGGGGGTTCGGCGCGCCGGCACGGCAGGCGAGGCTGCCGCCCACGCCGGCCGGCACTTCGTCGGGGTGCAGGTGGCGGAGCGGGCGGCGTTCGCCGCCGTCGCCGCCGACCGGCCGAGCGAGATTCTGCACGACCTCTATCCGCGGCTGACCGCCGCCGATCCCGGCAGCGTCCGGGTGTGGACCAGCCTGGCCACGTTCCGCGACGTCCAGACGCCGGCCGACTACCTCGACACGGCGCGGGCCGTGGCGGCGGCCGAAGGCCGCGCCCTCGACCGCGGTGCGCGGACGACGATCGCCGACACGGCGCAGGTCGCCGACACGGTCTGCTGGGACGACGTGGTGGTCGCCGCCGGGGCCGACCTGGCCGGCTGCGTGGTGGTGGACGGCGCGCACGTGCCGGCCGGGCTGGGGGCCCGCGATGCCTGCCTGGTGCCGCGGGCGGGCTACGCCGCCGGCGCCGCCGACCTGGTGGTGGGCGACCTCGTCGTCGTCCCGTTCGCCCGGCCGACGGGGCGCCCCGGGTAGAATCCCGCCCGTGAGTGCCAGCGACCTCGACGATCGCGTCGCCGCCTACCTGCGCCGCCACGACCTGACCGCGGCGGTGAAGCGCGTCGTCACGCTGACCGGCGACGCCTCCGACCGCCGCTACGTCCGCGTGCACCTCGATGCCCGGCCGTCGATCGTCCTGGCCGTGCACGCCGGCCCGATCGTCTACGCCGACCTGCCGTTCGCCCGCGTCGCCGAGCTGTTCGCCCAGGTGCCGCTGCCGATTCCCCGGCTGCTCCATCACGACGACCGGCTGGGCATCGTCGGACTCCAGGACCTCGGCGACGTCACGCTCCAGGCGCACCTCGGCGGCGCCGCCGCGACCGACCGGGCCCTGCGCTACCGCCAGGCGGTCGGCATGATCGCCCGGCTGCAGCAGCGCGGCGCCGAGCTCGCGTCGACCGCCTACCCACCCTACGGCGTCGCCTTCGACGCCGAGAAGCTGACCTGGGAGCTGGAGTTCTTCGTCCGCCACTTCCTGCTCGCCTACCGCGGCGCGCTGCCCGAAGAGCCGGTGCGGGCCGCCCTGCGCGAGGAGTGGTCGCGGATCGTCGAGGAGCTGGCCGCCGAGCCGCGCGTGCTGTGCCATCGCGACTACCACAGCCGCAATCTCATGTGGCACGGCGACACGCTCTACGTCATCGACTTCCAGGACGCGCGGATGGGCCCCGACACCTACGACCTGGTGTCGCTGCTGCGCGATTCCTACGTCGATCTGCCCGACGCGGCGGTGGACGACCTGATCGACTACTTCGTGGCCCTGACCCGCGGCACCGGTACCGCGCCGGGCGACCGGGCCTTCCGCCGCCGCTTCGACCTGATGGCCCTGCAGCGCAACCTGAAGGCGCTCGGCACGTTCGGCTACCAGACCACCACCCGCGGCAATCCGGTGTACATGCAGTACGTGCCGCGGACGCTCACCTACGTGCGCCGCACCTTGACGACCGACCCCCGCTTCGCCCGCCTCGCCGAGCTGCTCGGCGGCCTGGTGGACGAGCTGCGGTAGCACGGCGCCGATCTGACTGCTAGAATCGCGCTGCCGTGTCCGGCACGCCCTTCGCGATCTCGACCTATCTGTTCCACCAGGAGCGGCTCGATCGCGAGCATCTGGTGCACGTCGCCGCGCACGACTTCAACGCCATCGAGCTGTTCGCGCTGCGCTCGCATTTCGACTACGGCGATCCGGAGGCAGTCGAACGGCTGGCCGAGTGGCTCGACGACACCCGGCTCACGCTCGCGGCGGTGCATGCGCCGATTGCCCTGGCCGCCGCCGGCGGCGGCTTCGACGGCATCTGCTCGATCGCCTCGACGCGGTCCGAGGTGCGCGCCCTGGCGGTGGACGAGATTCGCCAGACGCTCGAGCTCGTCCGGGTGCTGCCGTTCACGCAGCTCGTGCTGCACGTCGGCGTACCCGACGCCCACGCCGGCGCCGGCGACAACGACTCGGCGGCGGCCCGACAGAGCCTGGAGCGCATCCTGCCGATGGCCGAGGGCTGTGGCGTCGGCGTCGCACTCGAGGTGATGGCCAACCGGCTGTCGACCCCCGACGCGCTGGTCGAGCTGGTCGAGGACGTGCTCGAATCGCCGGCGGCCGGCATCTGCCTCGACGTCGGCCATGCCCGCCTGCTCGGCGACCCGGTGGACGCCATCGAAGCGGCGTCGGGCCACATCGTCGCCGCCCACGTCCACGACACCCGCGGCGCCCGCGACGAGCACCTGGTGCCCTACGACGGCTCGATCGACTGGACCCGCGCCTTGCTCGCCTTCCAGAAGGTGGGATACACCGGTCCCTGGACCTTCGAACTGGCGCCCGGACCGCCGGCGGCGACGCTGGTCCGTGCCGCCCAGGCCCGGCAGCGCTTCGAACAGCGCCTCGGCCTCAACGACGAGCTGATGAGCCAATGACCAGCCCCCACGTTCCGATCAACCGCCTCGGCGACCACGCCGGTGAGGCCGTGACCCTGAAGGGCTGGCTGCACAACCGCCGGTCGAGCGGCAAGATCCACTTCCTGCAGCTGCGCGACGGCACCGGCTTCGTGCAGGTGGTGATGGGCCGGAACGACGTCGGTGAAGAGACCTTCAAGGCCGCCGACCATCTGTCGCAGGAGACCTCGCTCGTCGTCCACGGCACGGTCCGCGCCGACGCCCGCGCCAAGGGCGGCCACGAGGTGATCGCCACCGGCATGGAGGTGGTCGGGCCGTCGCACGACTTCCCCATCACGCCCAAGGAACACGGCGTCGACTTCCTGCTCGATCGCCGCCACCTGTGGATCCGCAGCGAGCGGCAGACGGCGATCCTGCGCGTGCGCCACGAGGTGATCGACGCCGTCCGCGACTTCTTCAACGGCGAGGGCTTCATCCTGGCCGACACGCCGATCTTCACGCCGGCGGCCTGCGAGGGCACGAGCACGCTCTTCCCGGTGCAGTACTTCGAGGACCACACGGCGTTCCTCACCCAGAGCGGTCAGCTCTACAACGAAGCCAACGCCATGGCCCTGGGCAAGGTCTACGCCTTCGGGCCGACGTTCCGCGCCGAGAAGAGCAAGACGCGGCGCCATCTCACCGAGTTCTGGATGGTCGAACCCGAGATGGCCTGGGCCGATCTGAACGACGTGATCGCGCTGGCCGAGCGGCTGGTGTCGAGCGTCGTGGCGCGGGTGCTCGACAAGCGGGCCACGGAGCTGACGCTGCTCGAGCGCGACACCACGAAGCTGGCGGCGGTGCAGGCGCCGTTCCCGCGCCTGACTTACGACGAGGCGGCGAAGCTGCTCATCGACAAGGGCCAGCCGTTCCAGTACGGCACCGACCTCGGCGGCACCGACGAGACCGTGCTGTCGCAGCAGTTCGACAAGCCGGTGTGCGTCACCCACTACCCCGCCGCGGTGAAGGCGTTCTACATGAAGCCGGCGCCGGACCAGCCCGACAAGGCGCTGTGCGTCGACGTGCTGGCCCCCGAAGGCTACGGCGAGATCATCGGCGGCGGCCAGCGCCTCGACGACCTCGACCTGCTGCTGCAGCGCATCAGGGAGCACCAGCTGCCGCAGGAGGCCTTCGAGTGGTACCTCGACCTGCGCCGCTACGGCACCGTGCCGCACGGCGGGTTCGGGATGGGCATCGAGCGCGTCGTGACGTGGATCTGCGGCCTCGAGCACCTGCGCGAGACGATCCCGTATCCGCGGATGCTGTATCGGCTCTACCCGTAGGCGCCGATGGCGTGGCTGCGCCGCGCGGTGACGGTGGACGTGACGGAGCCGCCGATCGAGGTCGCGCGCCGGCTCATGGACGGGATTCGCCGCGACGGCGCACCGCGGCTCTTCGGCCACGCCGGTGCGTTCGGCTTCGCATTCCACACCGAATGGCGCCCAGCCTTGCTGCGCCAGCACTACCCGGTCACAGCCTCCGGCACCTTCACGCCGGCGGCAGCCGGCACCCGGGTGGAGGCCACCGTGTCGGTGGGCTTCGCCGTCCTCTTCATGCTGGGTGGAGTCGTCCTAGTGGCGGCGTTCGCGGTTTGGGCCGGATTGCGCGGTCTGTGGTCGCCGCTGACCGCGGCCTTGGTGCTCGGCGTCGCCCTCGGCCACGTCTACAGCGTGATCGCCAACCTGCGTGACGCCGAGCGCAGCCTCCGCCGCGCTCTGGAGACCGGCCCGGCGTAGCCGGTGTACAGTGGGCAGATGTTCCTGGCACCGGTCCTTCGTCAGGGCGGTCCCGAGCCCCGAGCCCCGAGCCCCGAGCCCCGCCCGTGAAGATCGGCTTCCTCTCCCTGGGTTGCCCCAAGAACCTCGTCGACTCCGAGGTGATGCTGGGCCTCGCCGAGCAGGCCGGCCACGAGATCACCACCGACGCCGACGGCGCCGACGTGGTGATCGTAAACACCTGCGCGTTCATCGACCGCGCCAAGCAGGAGTCGATCGACACCATCCTCGAGATGGCCGGGAAGAAGCAGGCCACCGGTGCCCGGCTGGTGGTGACCGGCTGCCTGGCCGAGCGCTACCGCGCCGACCTGCAGAAGGAAATCCCCGAGATCGACGCCGTCCTCGGCACCGGCGACGTGCCGAACATCCTCGCAGCACTCCAGCCTGGCAGCCCGGCCACGGCCGGCGGCGCTTCGCCGCTGACGTTCTACCGGCGCGACCCAGGGCGGGGCTCGGGTCTCGGGGCCCGGGGCTCGGGTCAGACCCCCCGTGAGCACGGTACCTGGAGCGAAACCGGGCTCCCGAGCGAAGCGACGACCGCGGCTCTTCCCCGAGACCCGAGCCCCGAGACCCGAGCCCCGGTCTTCGGCGTGGACCTGCCCACGTATCTCTACGACGCCGACACCCCGCGCCGCCTCTCGACCCCCGGCCACTACGCCTACGTGAAGATTGCCGAGGGCTGCGACTACAAGTGCGCGTTCTGCGTAATTCCGAAGATGCGCGGCCACTATCGCAGCCGCACCGTGGAGTCGGTGGTCGCCGAAGCCCGGTCGCTCGCCGGCCGTGGCGTCAAGGAGCTGCTGCTGGTGTCGCAGGACACCACCTTCTACGGGCTCGACCGCCAGGAGCGTGAGGCGCTGCCGCGGCTGATCCGCGCCCTCGACGGCGTGGACGGCATCGAGTGGGTGCGCCTGCTGTATCTCTATCCGACGACCATCACTGCGGCGACCATCGAGGCCATCGCCAGCAGCCCGAAGGTCGTTCGCTACATCGACCTGCCGCTGCAGCATGCGGCCGATCCGGTGCTCAGGCGCATGAAGCGCCCCGGCACCCGGGGGGCCTACGAACGCCTGCTCGGCAGCATCCGGGCGGCGATGCCCGACGTGGCGTTGCGGACGACCTTCATCGTCGGCTTCCCTGGCGAGACCGCCGCCGACGTCGAGGAGCTCGTCGGGTTCCTCGACGCCGTCCGGTTCGACCACGTCGGGGTCTTCACCTACAGCCACGAGGAGGACACGTCGGCCTTCGCCCTGGCCGACGACGTGCCGGCCGCCGAGAAGGCGCGGCGGCAGCGGCTGGTGATGGCCCGCCAGAAGCGGATCGTCGCCGCCCGGCAGAAGGCCCGGATCGGCGAACGGGCGCGAATCCTGGTGGACGGGCCGGCCGCCGAGCACGAGTGGGTGATGACCGGCCGGCTGCCGGGCCAAGCCCCCGAGATCGACCCCCAGGTGTTCCTGACGGAGTGCGGCCCGGACGACGCCGCTCCCGGCCAGTTCCTGGACGTCGAGATCGTCGGCGCCCGAGGCTACGACCTCATCGCCAGACCGGTGGGCGCCGACGAGTCTGTGACGCCGCGGCCCGCGCGCTAGCGCGGGCGTCGCCCGAAGAAGCCGGCTACGACCTCATAGCCCGCCCCGCGGGCACGCCGTAGGCGTGCCTTCGCCCGGAACCGCCGAGCACCGTAGGCGGGCCTTGGCCGAGAGACGCTGAACCGCCGGGACCGCAGGGATCCTGTGCTAAACTCAAGGGTCCGGTGTGCTTATCTGGGAAAACCAGAGTGGGCTGAAGCCCACTCTTTTTTGTTTCAGGCCGGGACGGGCAGGACGGTGACGCCACTCGAACGGGTCAAGGAGCTGGCGGCGGAAGTCGCCGCCGCGCATGGCCTCGATCTGTTCGACGTGACCTACGGCCGCGAAAGCGGCCGGAACGTGCTGCGCGTGGTGCTGGATCGGCCGGGCCCCTCGGCAACCGCCGAGGAGAGCGTCAGCCTCGATCAGTGCGCGCGGGTGAGCGAGGAGTTGAGCGCGGTGCTCGACGTCGAGGACGTCGTGCCCGACAGCTATACGTTGGAAGTGTCGTCGCCGGGGCTGGACCGACCGCTCCGGACGCGCGACGACTACGAACGGTTCGCCGGGCGGATGGCCAAGGTGGTGACGGCCGAACCGGTGAACCGGCAGACGGCGTTCGCGGGGACGTTGCGCGGCGTGGACGGTGAGGACGTGCTGTTCGAGGCGATCGGCGGCACCCTGCACCGGCTGCCGCTGCGGCTGATCAAGCGCGCCCGTCTCGAGGTGGAGTTCTGAGGATCATGGCGACGAATCCGACGATGCAGATGATCGAGGCACTGGCCAAGGAGAAGGGCATCGAGCCCGACGTGGTCGTGGCCGCGATGGAGGAGGCCTTCCTCACGGCGTCCCGCAAGCACTACAAGGCCGGCGAGGAGCTGAAGGCGCGGCTCAACCTCGACACCGGCCAGATGGAGCTGGTGGCGGTGAAGACCATCGTCGACGAGGTGGCCAACCCGGCCACCGAGATCTCGCTCGCCGAGGCCCAGGAGATGTACGGCGCCGACGCCGGCGTCGAAGTCGGCGACAAGATCGAGTTCCCGCAGAGCACCGAGATGCTCGGCCGCATCGCCGCGCAGACCGCCAAGCAGGTGATCTTCCAGAAGGTCCGCGAGGCCGAGCGCGAGAACGTGTTCCTCGAGTTCGATCAGCGCGTCGGCGAGGTGGTGACCGGGCTGGTCAAGCGCTTCGAGCAGGGCGACATGATCGTCGAGATCGGCCGCATCGAGGCCATCCTGCCGCGCAAGGAGCAGTCGCGCGCCGAGGGCTACAACCAGGGCGACCGGGTCCGCGCCGTGATCCGCGGCGTCAGCAAGAGCGCCAAGGGGCCGCAGGTGGTGCTGTCGCGCACCGACCCGGCGCTGCTCATCAAGCTGTTCGAGCAGGAAGTGCCGGAGATCTACGACGGCACGGTGATGATTCGCGGCGCGGTCCGCGAGGCCGGCGACCGCGCCAAGGTGGCGGTCTACTCGCGCGAGCGCGACATCGACCCGGTCGGCGCCTGCGTCGGCATGAAGGGCACGCGCGTGCAGGCGATCATCCGCGAACTGCGCGGCGAGAAGATCGACATCGTCGAATGGTCGGACGATCCGGTCGGGTTCGTCATGAACGCGCTCAGCCCGGCCAAGGTGCAGCGGGTGTCGATCACGTCCGAGCCCGACCGGGTGATGGAAGTGGTGGTCGAGGACAGCCAGCTGTCGCTGGCCATCGGCAAGAAGGGCCAGAACGTCCGCCTGGCCGCCAAGCTGACCGGCTGGAAGATCGACATCAAGAGCGAGGAAGAGAAGCGGCGCGAGGTCGAGGCCGAACTCGGGGCGCTCGAAGCGCCGACCGGGGACGACGCCGCGGCCGCGGCCGAGGCTGGCGCGCCCGCCGAGGCCGACGCAGCGACGGCTCCGGTCGAGGCCGAGGCGGTCGAAGTGGCGGCCCCGGCCGACGGCGCCGAGGGCACGAAGTAGTCGGCGGAGCGGCGAAGAAGCCGGGCACGGGCCCGGTGCACGGGCGCGACGACGCGCCATACCAGGGGTGACTGTTTGGCCACTGTCAGGATCTTCAAAGTCGCGGAGTTGCTCGGCACCACCAGTCAGGAGGTGCTCCAGCTGCTCAAGCAGAACCACGGCATCGAGCTGAAGAGCGCCTCGAGCACCGTGGAGGAGATCGTGGCGCGCCAGTTCGTCGAGCGACTGGCGCGGCAGCGCGGCATCGAACTGCCCAAGGGGGACATGTTCTCGGACGCGGCCGTGAAGTCGGCCAAGGCCAAGACGGCGGCGCCCAAGAAGGGCCAGCCGCCGCCCGAACCGCCGAAGCCGGCGGCGCCGGCCCTGCCGCCGCCCCGCCTCATCCGCACGGTGAAGCCGCCAGCCGCGCCGGCGCCCGTCGTCGAGGCGCCGGTCGTGCCGCCCGAGGAAGCCCCCGCCGTGGCGGCGGCAACGCCGCCGCCAGAGGCCGTGGCACCGCCGCCCCCCGCAGCGGTGGCCGCCGCCCCGGCTGTCGTCGAGCCGCCTTCGGCGCCGGCCGAGCCCGAACCCATCGTGGTCGAACCGGAACCCGAGCCCGCCGCGCCGCTGGCGCCGCCGGCCGCCGCCGGTCGCGTCCTGCCGCCCAGCATCCGGCTTCGCATCGAGGAACCAGGCCAGGCCGTGCCGCAGGCGCGGCCGCTCGCTCCAGCCAAGCGTCCGCCCAGTCAGCCGCCGCCGCGAATCGTCGCGCCGCCACCGCCTCGTCCGGCGGGAACGGCGGGCGCCCGGCCGCCGGCCGGCGCGCGGCCGCCGTACCCCGGCTCGCCGCGCCCGTACGGCAGCACGCCGTCGACCCTGGGCGGGCCCCGGCCGCTACCGTCGCAGCCGGTCCGGCCCGGCCAGGGTGGCCTGCCGCCGCGGCCCGGCGCGTATCCGCAGCGACCCGGCATGCCGCCGCGGCCGCCGATGGGCACCCGTCCGGGCTTCGGGGCCCGACCGGCCGGTCGTCCGGGCGGCGCCCGCCGCGACAGCTCGCCGCGGCCGCCGGTGCAGGCACCGCAGGTGGCGCTGCCGCCGATCAGCCGGACCATCACCCTCGCCGAGGGGATGACGGTGAAGGACCTGTCCGACAAGCTCGACGTGCGCGTCAAGGACGTGCTCAAGGTGCTGCTCGAGCGGCGGATGATGATGAACATCAACTCCGCCGTCGACATCGACACGGCGCGCGAGGTCGCCCGCACGTTCGGCGCCGAGGTCGAGACCCGCAGCTTCGAGGAGGAACTGCTCGAGGAGGCGTCCGAAGGCGTCGACGCGAAGGATCAGATCACGCGCGCTCCGGTGGTCACCGTGATGGGCCACGTCGATCACGGCAAGACCACCCTGCTCGACTCGATCCGCACGACGCGGGTGGCCGAACGCGAGGCCGGCGGCATCACCCAGCACATCGGCGCCTATCTCGTCGGCGGGGTCGGCGAACAGAAGGACAAGAGCATCGTCTTCCTCGACACCCCCGGCCACGAGGCGTTCACGCTGATGCGCGCCCGCGGCGCCAAGGTGACCGACGTGGTCATCCTGGTGGTGGCCGCCGACGACGGCGTGATGCCGCAGACCAGGGAGGCGATCGACCACGCCAAAGCGGCCGGCGTGCCGATCATCGTCGCCGTCAACAAGATCGACAAGCCGGGTGCGAATCCCGAGGTGGTCAAGCGCCAGCTCTCCGACCTCGGTCTGATGCCGGAGGCATGGGGCGGCACGACCGTGTTCGTCGAGGTCTCGGCCAAGCAGAAGACCAACCTCGAGTTGCTGCTCGAGATGATCCTGCTGGTCACCGAAATCGGCGAGTTGAAGGCCAACCCGAAGCGCTCGGCGGTCGGCACCGTGCTCGAGACCAAGCTGGATCGCGGCCGCGGCCCGGTGGCGACGGTGCTGGTGCAGGACGGCACGCTGAACGTCGGCGACGACATCATCGCCGGGCCGGTGGTCGGCCGCGTCCGCGCGCTGATCGACGACCGTGGCCGGCCGGCGAAGGCGGCCGGTCCGTCGACGCCGGTCGAGGTGCTCGGTCTCGAGACCCTGCCCTCGCCGGGTGATTCGTTCCAGTCGGTGGCCGACCCGGCCAAGGCGCGGCAGATCGCCATGTTCCGCCAGGCGCGGGCCAAGGAGAAGGCGCTGGTCGCCAAGGGCAGCCGGCTCACCCTCGAGACCCTGCAGCAGCAGATGGCCGAGGGCGGCGTGAAGGACCTGCCGATCATCGTCAAGGCCGACGTGCAGGGCTCCGCCGAGGTGCTGGCCAGCTCGCTCGCCAAGCTGTCGGACGAGAAGGTCAAGGTCAAGGTCATCCACTCGGCGGTCGGCGCGATCAACGAGTCGGACGTGCTGCTGGCCACCGCCAGCAACGCCATCATCATCGGCTTCAACGTCCGGCCCGACCGCAACGCCGCCGACGTGGCCGAGCGCGAGAAGGTCGACATCCGCCACCACTCGGTGATCTACACGGTCACCGAGGAGATCCAGAAGGCGATGGCCGGCATGCTCGAGCCGACCTTCAAGGAAGTGCGGCTCGGCTCGGCCGAGGTGCGCGACACCTTCAAGGTGCCGAAGGTCGGCACCATCGCCGGCTGCATGGTCAAGGACGGCCGCATCACCCGCCAGGGCGACGCCCAGGTGCGGCTGCTGCGCGACAACGTCGTGGTGTGGGAGGGCAAGCTGGCGTCACTGCGTCGCTTCAAGGACGACGTCAGCGAGGTCAAGGCCGGCATGGAGTGCGGCATCGGCCTGCAGAACTACAACGACGTCAAGGTCGGCGACGTGATCGAGGTGTTCCAGATGGAGCGCGTCGCCGCGTCGGCGTAGCGGCCGGACGGGGAGCGCGCCGTGGCCGTCGTGCTCCTGACCGTCGACCTGCACTTCCCCTTCGCGCACTCGCTGAAGGACAAGCGCATGATCCTGCGCGGTGTGAAGGACCGCGCGAAGAAGTTCAACGTCAGCGTCGCCGAGGTCGATCACCACGATCTGTGGCAGCGCGCCACGCTGGCGGTCGTCGCCGTGGCCACCGACGGCGCCCACGCCGAGCGCGAGCTGCAGGCGGTCGTCAACGAGATCGAGCGCCACGAGCCGGGCCTCGTGACGCGAACCGAGGTCGAGCACCTCGCGTGACACGCCCGGCGGGGCTGGGGACTGGGGGCTGGGGACTGGCGCACGCCGGTGTCGAGCTGCCAGGGCCAGGAGAACGCCCCAGCCCCCAGAATCCAGCCCCCAGCCCCTAGAATGAAGCGATGCCCCTGAGCCACCGCACCGAACGCGTCGCGGAACAGCTGCGGGAAGAGGTGAGCCAGATCCTGGCCACCGAGGTCTCCGATCCCGGGGTCGGCCTGGTCACGGTCAGCCGGGTCAAGGTGACGCCCGACCTGTCGCTGGCCCGGGTCTACTGGACCATCCTCGGCGACGCCGCCGAACGCAAGAAGACCGCCAAGGCCCTGCAGCGGGCGGCGCCGTTCGTGCGTCACGTGCTGGCTGGGCGGGTGACCCTGCGGCGCGTGCCCGAGGTGCAGTTCCACTTCGACGAAGGCCTGGCCGCGCACGCCCGCGTCGAGGAGATCCTGCACGAACTGCATGAGGAGGAGGCGGCGCGGGCCGAAGCCGCCGCGCCGGCGGCCGAACCGGCCGAACCGGCCGAACCGGCCGAACCGCCGGCGCCGACGAGCGATGACCCCGCCTCCCGATCCTGAGCCGCCGGCGCTGGCCGCGATCGTCGAGCGCCTGCGATCGGCCCGCCACGTGGTGGTGTCGTCGCACGAACGGCCCGACGGCGATGCCATCGGCTCGGGCATGGCGCTGACGCTGGCGCTGCGCGCCCGCGGGGTCGATGCCCGGATGGCGATGTGCGACCTGCCGCCGCACTACCTGCGCCCGTTTCCCGGGGTCGAGACGTTGTGGATCACCCCCGAGATCACCGAACGCTTCGACGCCGCGGTGATCATGGAATGCAGCCGCCTGGAGCGCACCGGCATCCGCGGGCTCGACCTGTCGCCGGTCCTCAACATCGACCACCATCCCGGCAACAGCGGTTACGGCGTCGTCAACTGGGTCGACGAGTCGGCGGCGGCCTGCGGCGAGCTGGTCTACACGCTGATCCGCGCCCTCGACGCGCCGTGGACCGCCGACGCGGCCACCCACGTCTATCTCGCCATCCTCACCGACACCGGGTCGTTCCACTTCTCGCACCTGACGCCGCGCACCTACGAGATCGCGGCGCGGTGCGTGGCCGCCGGCGCCGACCCGCAGTGGATCGCGCGTACGCACTACGACAGCAACAGCATGGGCCGGGTGCGCCTGTTCGGCGCCGTGCTGTCGGCGATGACCGTCGCCCCGTCGGGACGGAGCGTGCTGCTCGCCATCACGCCGGCGATTGCCGCCGCGGCCGGCGGCACCTACGACGACACCGAGGGCCTGATCAACTTCCCGCTGTCGGTGCAGGAGGTGCAGGCCGTCGCGTTCCTCAAGGAGACGGCGACCCCGGGCGACTGGCGGGTCAGTCTGCGATCCAAGGGCGCCACCGACATCGGCGCGATCGCCAAGGCCCGCGGCGGCGGCGGCCACAGGAACGCCGCCGGCTGCAGCGCCCGCGGCACGCTCGACGAGGTGCGCCGCGAGTTCCTCGCCGCCCTCGAAGCGGCCGTCGTCCAGGCCCCGTGAGCCGACCGCGTCTCGAGGCTCACGGCGTGCTGGTGGTCGACAAGCCGCCGGGCCCGACGTCGCACGACGTGGTGCAGGTGGCCCGCCGCACGTTCGGCCCGCGCGTCGGCCACACCGGTACGCTCGACCCGCTGGCCAGCGGCGTCCTGCCGCTCGTCCTCGGCCGGGCCACCCGGCTGGCGCAGTTCCTGAGCGGCGCCGCGAAGACCTACGACGCGACGATCGTCTTCGGCCGCGACACCGACACCTACGATGCTGCCGGCGCGACGACGGCCGAGAGCGGACGGGCCCCCGATGCCGCCGCCCTCGCCGCCGCCGTAGCGGCGCTGCCGGGCCGGCGGCTGCAGACCCCGCCGGTGTACTCGGCCAAGAAGATCGGCGGCGAATCGGCGCACCGGCTGGCGCGGCGGGCCGTCCCGGTGGTGCCGCCGCCGGCGACGGTCGAGATCCACGAGGCGACGCTCCTGGAGTACGCCGGGCACGATGCCCGCCTGAGACTGCGGGTGTCGGCCGGCTTCTACGTGCGCACCCTCGCCCACGACATGGGGGTGCAACTCGGCACCGGCGCGCATCTGGGCGCGCTCCGCCGCACCGCGGCCGGGCCGTTCACGCTGGCCGACGCCGTCTCGTGGGCCGACCTGGCCACTGGAGCGGCCGGGCTGGCGGCCGCCGTGGTGCCGCCGGAGCGCCTGCTGCCGGACCTGCCCGAAGCCCGACTCGACGCGCAGGCCGCCGCGTGGGTGCGCCACGGCCGCCGGGTCGCCGCCGTCGTGCCTGGGGCGGCACACGCCGCCGGCCAGCCGATCCGCCTGATCGACCCCGAGGGCCGGCTGCTCGGCCTGGCGACGGCCGCCGGCCCGAGCGGCCCGGCCGAGCCGGCGGTGTTTTTGCAGCCCACGCTGATTCTGGGATACGATTGACGGTCATCCTGCGGCCGAAACCGCAGACATACGGCGGCGTGGAGCGGCGGCCGGCCGCGCTCTGGGCCGTGCGTGGAGGCATCGTGGCACTGACGAAGGACAAGAAGACCGAGCTCATCGGCTCGTACCGCACGCATGGCACCGACACCGGGTCACCGGAGGTCCAGGTCGCCATCCTCAGCGAGCGCATCACCTACCTCACCGAGCATTTCAAGAGTCACGCGAAGGATCACCACTCGCGTCGGGGTCTCCTGAAGCTCGTCGGCCAGCGCCGGCGGCTGCTCGACTACCTGAAGAGCAAGGACACCGACCGGTACGCGGAACTCATCAAGCGCCTCGGTATCCGCAAGTAGGCTCCCGGCGCGCCGCCGGCCGTCCCCGCGGCCGGCCGGCGGTCCAGGGGCATCCAGCGCCGGCGAGCGGCGCGGGCCCGGCGACGTGTGATGCGTGGCGGGTCAGCAAGTCCGGGGAACGTGACCCCGGCATTCGAGGTTTCCAATGGTCAAGCGTGAGATGCAAGTCGGCCAGCACACCCTCTCGATCGAGACCGGGCGGCTGGCCAAGCAGTCCGACGGCGGCGTCGTCGTGCGCATGGGCGACACGATGGTGCTGGTGACGGCCTGTCATTCCTCCAGCCCGCGCGAGGGCATCGACTTCCTGCCGCTGACGGTCGACTACCGTGAGTACACCTACGCCTCGGGCCGCATTCCCGGCGGCTTCTTCAAGCGCGAGGGCAAGGCCACCGAAAAGGAGACGCTGACCAGCCGGATGATCGACCGGCCGATCCGGCCGCTGTTCCCGACCGGCTGGAGCTTCGAGACGCAGGTCATCGCGTTCGTACTGTCGGCCGATACCGAGCACGACTCCGACGTCCTGGCCATCACCGGCGCCTCGGCGGCCCTGGCGTTGTCGGAGATGCCGCTCGACAAGACGATTGCCGGCGTGCGCGTCGGACTGGTCGACGGCCAGTACGTCGTCAACCCGACCTTCCCGCAGCGCAAGCAGAGCCGTCTGGACCTGATCGTCGCCGGCAGCAAGGACGGCATCGTGATGGTCGAGGCGGGCGCCCAGGAGGTCTCCGAAGAGGAGGCGGTCCAGGCGCTCGAGGTGGCCCACGCCGCCATCAAGGACATCTGCGGCGTGATCGACGACCTGGCCGCCGTGGCCGGCCGCAAGAAGCTGCCCCGGCCCGAAGTGAAGGTCGACGAGGCGTTCCAGCAGGCGATCGAGGCCAAGGCGCTGGCGCCGCTCACCGCGGCGATGCGGATCAAGGGCAAGCTCGAGAACTACGCCACCGTCGCCAGGGTCGAGAAGGAGATCCTGGCTGGGCTGCCCGAGGATCAGGCCACCCGCAAGGGCGAGGCCAAGGGCATCCTCCACGACCTGCAGGAGAAGGTGCTGCGCGAAGAAGTGTTGCACCGCGGCGTCCGGCTCGACGGCCGCCGGTTCGACGAGATCCGTCCGATCACCATCGAGAACACCGTGCTGCCGCGGGTCCACGGCTCGTCGGTGTTCACCCGCGGCGAGACCCAGGCGCTGGTGACCGTCACCCTCGGCACCGCCGACGACCAGCAGAAGATCGAGATGGTCGACGGCGAGATGTGGAAGCGCTTCATGCTCCACTACAACTTCCCGCCGTTCTCGGTCGGCGAGGTCAAGCCGATGCGCGGCCCCGGCCGCCGCGAGATCGGCCACGGCGCGCTGGCAGAGCGGGCGCTGGCGCCGATGATGCCGGCCGAGGCCGACTTCGCCTACACCGTGCGCATCGTCTCCGACATCCTTGAGTCGAACGGCAGTTCGTCGATGGCGTCGGTGTGCGGCGGCTCGCTGGCGATGATGGATGCCGGCGTCCCGATCAAGGCGGCGGTGGCCGGCGTGGCCATGGGCCTCATCATGGACGAGGCCACCGGCAAGTACGCGGTGCTGAGCGACATCGCCGGCGCCGAGGACCACTACGGCGACATGGACTTCAAGGTGGCCGGCACGGCCGCGGGCATCACCGCGCTGCAGATGGACATCAAGGTCACCGGCATCTCGTCCGAGGTGATGCGGGCGGCGCTGAACCAGGCCAAGGCCGGCCGGCTGCACATCCTCGGCCTGATGCAGCAGGCGCTGCCGGCGACGCGGGCGAACATGTCGGCCTACGCGCCGCGCATCGTCAGCATCAAGATCCCGGTCGACAAGATCCGCGACGTCATCGGCCCGGGCGGCAAGATGATCCGCAGCATCATCGAGAAGACCGGCGTGAAGATCGACGTCGAGGACGACGGCCGGGTCAACGTCGCCTCGTCGGACGAGGCGGCGGCGGCCAAGGCGATCGGCATGATCCAGGAGCTAACCGCCACGCCCGAGCTGAACAAGACCTACCTCGGCAAGGTGCAGCGCATCACCGACTTCGGCGCCTTCGTCGAGATCATGGCCGGCACCGACGGCCTGCTGCACGTCTCGGAGATCGCCAACCACCGCGTCAAGGACGTGCGCGACGAGTTGAAGGAAGGCCAGCAGATCCTCGTCAAGGTCATCAACATCGACCCGACCGGCAAGATCCGGCTCAGCCGCAAGGCGCTGCTGCCCTCCGAGGGCGGCCCACCGGCAGCCGAGCCCGGCAGCGAGCCGTCGGGCGGCGACGGTGGCGATCGCGGCGACCGTGGCCCGCGCGGACCGCGGCGCGACCGCGGCGACCGCGGTCCCCGGCGCGACTAGCCAACGCGCCTACACGTCACGTCCACGAGGGCGGGCCGCCGGGCCCGCCCTTTGTGCGTACGGGCGCTACAATCGGGACATGACGCACGCCGCCCGCCCACTCGCCGTCCTCGGCCTGTGTCTGGCGGCGCTCGCCGCCCCGGCCGCTCAGGACACGGCGCCCAACCGCCGCACGTTCACGATCGTCGCCCGCGACGGCCGGTTCGAGCCCGACCGCATCGAGGTGGTGAAGGACGACCTCGTCACGATCCGCCTGCGCAGCGAGGGCGCGCCGCACAGCTTCGCCATCGACGCCTACCGGCTGATGAAACGGGCCGGCGCCGGCGAGACGGTGACCTTCCGGTTCCGCGCCGATCAGGCCGGCCGCTTCGTCTACTACTGCAGCCTGTCCGCCGACCCGCAGTGCGCCGCCATGAAGGGCACGCTGGTCGTGGCCGAGCGCTGAGGCCACCGGCGTTCGACACGGTCGGCACTACGCAGCCAGTGTCCGCCAGTCGGCGGCGTCGCCGTCCGCGAATCCCGGTTCCGGGGCCGGTCAACGCTGCGCTCGCCGCGATGTGACCGCTGGACGGCAGGTCCGTGACACTGCCTGATTCCCACAGCGTGCTCGCGTTGTCGCACTCCCCAGCGGCCCCTCCACAGGGCCTCGCGAACGGCGACGCCCCCGACTAGCCGCTCCTCCGTCGCTGCCGGACCCTGACGCCTGCGCGGCCTGCTCCGGACGGCCGCGGCGCCGCGCCGCCCTCCGCCGTCGTCCGCTGCCACCGGCTGTCATCCGCCTGGCGCGACAAACAGGCGCAGTTCCCTGGCGGGCTCCTCGACCCCAGTGACGTACTCGTGCACGGACCGCAATCCGTCTTTCAGGCCGCGATAGTGCACGTGATCGAGGCACTCCTCGCGAGAGAGCCAGGCACACTCCGCATGCTCGGCGGGATCGAGGCTGACAACGGCGTCCTCCACTTCCGCTGCGTACACGCCGATGGCCTGCATCTCAGCGAATCGGCGGTTGTAGATGAGATACGCGTGCTCCCCCGCCCAGATCGCCTTCGGCCGAAAGCCGTAGCGATCCAATACTCGGGAGATCGCTTCTGTGATCGATTCTCCGTCGTTCACGAAGCCGCTTGGAATCTGCCAGAACCTCCCGCCGTTGAAGTAGCGCGTCGCCTTCTCAACGGACGTGTACAGCAACAGAAACTCAACTTCTGCGCCGCGCCGGCGGAAGACCCACACATCGAAGATATTCGCCGAGAGACGCATCGGAGCCGGACCTCTTGCAGATGACGACGCCACACCAGCCGCGCGCCGCTGCGCGTCGGCTGCGTTGGACGTCAGCCGGCTGTCTGGAGTGCCACCGGATGAATCTTCATCGTAATGCCAAGACTGTCCGCCACCTGCGGGCAGCGTCAGGATGACAGTCCGCTCCGCAGTCTGCGGGTGTTCCGACGGCGCATCCGGGACCGACTCTGCGCTACCGGCGCGGGAACTTATCGGGGTTGTCGGTGAACAGCGCGTCGACGCCGAGCGTGTAAAGGAAGTGCGACATCTCCGCGTCCACCGAGTCGAAGCCGGGCGTGGCGGCCGACCGGAAGGTGTACGGCGTCACGGTGAGGCCGGCCGCATGGGCCAGGCGGACGAACTCGGGCGCCTTGGTGACCACCTGCTTGGCCGGTCCGAACCCGGTTACCACGCCCTTCCAGCGCGCCACCATCGCCGCCGGGTCGAACGCGTCCCTGGTGTCGAACAGCAGCACCACCGGCACGCCGATCTTCCGCTCCGCCAGCGCCCGCGCGGTCGATTCGCCGAAGGTCTGCAGGATGACCGGCGTCTTCGGGTCGGCCGCCGGCCCGCGCAGCTTCAGCCGGTCGAGCGCCGCTTCGACCAGCGCCGGGAAGTCGACGTCGCGCCCGGCGTAGATGTCGGGAGTCTTCAGTTCGGGATAGAGCCCGGCCTTGCCCCTGATGAGCGCGACCGCCTCGTCGAAGGTCGGCACGCGCTCGCCGGCGAACTTCGCGTCGAACCACGAGCCGGCGTCGAGGGTCTTGATCTCGGCCAGCGTGAAGTCGTTGGCCAGCCACACGCGGCGGAACTTGCCTTCGTAGGTGATCTCGGTGAAGCGCGTGGGGAAACGCTCTTCGACGTCGGTGGTCCGCTCGAGCGACGGATCGTGGAGACAGATCAACACGCCGTCTCTGGTGACGGCGAGATCCTGTTCGACGAAGTCGGCGCCCTGCTCGAGGGCCAGCCGGTACGCCGCCAGCGTGTGCTCGGGCGCATAGGCCGAGGCGCCGCGATGGGCGACGTTCTGCTTGCGGGGTGCCTGCGCTGCCGGTGCGGCCGTCACGACGGCCAGTCCGAGCAGCGCGATCGTGAAGACGGTGCGCATGGCTGAGGACTCACTCCTTGGCCGGCAGAATCCCATGCGGGTGTAACGGGGCGGCGACACCGGCCCAGGCCTGCGCGGCGGCGATGCGCTCGCGCATCGGCGGGTGCGAGTAGAACAGCCAGCGGGCCAGGCGCGACGGCCGCTCCTCGGCCAGGTTCTGCTGCGACAGCCGGCGCATCGCCGTGACGAACGCCGCGGGGTTGCCGGTGAGGCCGAGCGCGAAGCGGTCGGCGCGGCGCTCCTGCGCCCGCGACATCGCGTTGCCGACCGGCAGCATCACGAAGGAGAACACGCCGGCCACCAGCAGCAGCACCGGGGCGCCGGCCACGTCGGAGACGCCGGCGAGGCCCAGCCACGGCACCGCCTGGATCAGCACGGCCCGGGCGAGGTAGAAGCCGGTGACGATCGTCGCCGCCTGCATCGCCATGCCGCGCCACAGGTCGTGGTGGACGTGATGCGACAGCTCGTGGGCGAGGATGACCTCGATCTCCTCCTCGGAGTAGCCGTCGAGCATGGTGTCCGAGATGAGGATGCGCCGCGAGCGGCCGATCCCGGCCAGCGCGGCGTTGGCCTTCCGGGTGTGATTGCCGAGCGTCCACTCGTAGGCGCCGATCACCGGCGTGCCGGCGCGCGCCGCCAGGCGCACCAGCCGGTCAGACAGTTCGGGCCGGCTGAGCGGCCGCACGCGGTAGAAGATCGGCAGCAGCAGCACCGGGGCGAGGCGCGCCAGGCCGACCATCGCGACGACGAAGATCGCCGCCGAGACCGCCCACCACCGCTCCGGCGCCCAGCGCATCGTCAGGTAGACCGCCGAGAGCCCGGCCACCATCACGCCGCCGCTGGCCACCGCGGCCTTGACGTGGTCGGCCAGCCAGTGCGCCATGATCTGGGTCGACAGGCCGTAGCGGCGCTCGAGCCAGAAGCCCTGGTACCAGGCGAACGGCAGCTCGAGGGCGTGCACCGTAATCGCCAGCCCGGTGGCGTAGAACGCGACCGCCGCCGACGGCGCCAGCGGCCAGGGCAGCCACGACGCCAGCCACTCGGCCGCGGTTCGGAAGAGCGCCGAGGCGCCGCTGAGGGCGAGGGCGAGCAGGAAGACGCCGACGAGCGCGGTGCCGGTGGCGTCGGCGCGGCGGCGCCGCCGATGGTAGCGGGTGGACTTGTCCTCGTTCACGACGGCGCCCAGCTGCGCGCCGTCCAGGGTACGCCATGCGGCGCGCCGACGACAACGCGCCGGGGACGGACGGCGTGGCGGCAGGGGGCAGCTACGACCGGCGGATCGCCACGCCGCCGTTGGTGGTCTGCAGGTCGATGCGGGCGCCGCCGCCGTTCAGCCGCCCGGAGAGCCGGCGCCGGTTGACCTCGCCGTCGACGGCCACGTCGAGGTCCGAGACGCTGACCCGGCCGTTGGTGCAGCGCGCGGTGATGTCGGCGCGGGTGCCGTCGGGCACCGCCAGCCGGACGCCGCCGTTGACGCTGGCCAGCGAGACCCGGCCGTCGGCGGCGAGCGAGCCCGACACTTCGACTTCGACACCGCCGTTGGTGGTCCGGGCGTCGAGCAGGGTCACGTCGGCGACGCGCCCGTGCACCCCGCCGTTGGTCGCGGTGGCCCGCACTTCCCCGCCGACGTTGTCGAGCCGCACGCCGCCGTTGACGGTGCGCAGATCGACGTGGACGCCGGCCGGGACGCGCACGGTGTAAGTCACCTTGTGGCCGCCCCAGCGGCTGCGCGGCGCGACCGTCTCGACCCGGACCCGGGTCGGGCTCACTTCCTCCCGCATCTCGAGCCGGGCCAGCTGGTCGCGAGCGGCCTCGTCGGAGCTGGCGTTGACCCGCCGCTCGGCGTGGATGACGACCGGCCCGTCGGCGACGGCCTCGGCGCGAATCTCCCCGTTGACGTTGAGGATCTCGACCCGGCCGCCTGGGGCCACCGGGTAGGTGCGGTCCCAGGTGTCCTGGGCGCTGCCCTGCCAGACCCCGAAGGACAGGTCGCCGTCGCTGCCGGCGCGCACCTCGCAGCCGGCCCCCGTCAGCACCGCCGCCAGCACCCCGACGGCCCATCCCCCCGCCCGCAGTGACGACCTGGCCATGGCTCCCCCTGCGAGAGAGATACGACCGGCCGGGGCGCGAGGTTCGCTCCGGCGTCAGTTCATCTGCAGCGAGATCACCTTCGACACGCCCGGCTCTTCCATGGTCACGCCGTAGAGCCGGTTGGCGATCTCCATGGTCTTGCGGTTGTGGGTGATGACGATGAACTGCGTCCGATCGAGCATGCCGCGCAGCATCTCGACGAAGCGGCCGATGTTGGCGTCGTCGAGCGGCGCGTCGATCTCGTCGAGCAGGCAGAACGGGCTCGGCTTGTAGCGGAAGATCGCGAACATCAGGGCGATCGCGGTCAGCGCCTTCTCGCCGCCCGAGAGCAGCATCACGCTCTGCAGCCGCTTGCCCGGCGGCGAGGCGACGATGTCGATGCCGCTTTCGAGCGGATCCGACTCGTCGAGCAGCGTGAGGCCGGCCCGGCCGCCCCCGAACAGCGTCGTGAATGTCTGCTGGAAGTTGGTGTTGATGGCCGTGAAGGCGTCGCGGAACCGGCTGTGCGTGGTCTCGTCGATGCGCTTGATGGCCTCGTTGGTCTGGGCGATCGAGTCGATCAGGTCCTGACGCTGGGTGGTCAGGAAGGTGCGCCGTTCGTCCATCTCGCTGAACTGCTGGATGGCCATCATGTTGACCGGCCCGAGCCGATCGATGCGGGCGCGCAGCTCGGCGATCGCCTCTTCGGCGGTCATCGCCGCGGCGGCCAGGCCGGCCACGGCATCGGCCGCGCCGGGCGCCGCCTCGGCCGCGGCAGGCTCGCCGTCGAGGCCGGCCTCCTCGTCGTCGGGCTCGGCCACCACCTGGCGGATGGCGCGCGCGTCCGGCACCAGTACGCCCTGCCGCTCCATCCCGGCGACCTCGGCGGCGATCGTGTCCAGATCCGCCTGCACCGCGTCGAGACTCTGCTGCGCGAGGTGGGTGAGGTCGGCCTCGGCGGTGGCCCGCGAGACGTCGAGTTCGGCGGCCAGCGCCCGCACCGCGTCGAGGGCCCGCCGGGCGTCGCGAATCGACTGTTCCTGCCGCTCGGTGGCCGCCTTCAGCACCAGGGTCTCGTCGTCGGCGCGCAGCACCTCCTCGCGCAGCGACTCGAGGGCCTTCACGCCTTCGTCCATCAACCGCTGCCCTTCGACCGCGGCCTCGAGCAGCCGGGCCCGCTGGGTCCGCATCAGCTCGACGTCGCGGCGGCTGGCCTCGGCGCGATCCGATAGCTCGCGCGCCGCCTCTTCGAGCCGGACGACCTCGGCGGCCGCGGCCAGGGCCCGCTCGGCCAGGCCGGCATGCTGGGCGCGGGCTTCGGCAGCGCGCTGGCTCAGGGTCTGCGCCTCGTCGCGCGCCTCGCTGAGCCGCCGCTGCGCGTCGGCGAGCGCCGTGTCGAGCACCACCCGCTCGTCGGCCAGCCGGCCGATCGACGCCTGGGCTTCCTGCTGGCGCGCGTCGAGGCCGGCGATCGCCTCGCGGGCGCCGCGTGCCTCGCTGGCCACCAGGTCGGCGCGCTGGCCGATGCGGGCTTCGTCGGCGGCGGCGCGCTGCACGTCGGCCTCGGCGGCGACGATCGCCTTCTCGTGGCGGTGCGCGTCGGCGACGGTGGTCGCCAGCGCGGCGGTCGCCGCGGCGATCGCCACGTCGAAGGCGGCGATCTCGTTGCGCAGCGCCGCCAGGGCGGCGCCGGCCGCCGACACCGTGTCGCGCAGGTCCTTGATCTCGCGCTTGGTGGCCAGGATGCCGCGCGCCTCGGTGCGGCTGCCGCCGCTGACCACGTGGGCGCCGCGGTAGACGTCGCCGTCGGCGGTGACCACCGGCAGATCGGTGGTGGCGGCCAGCGCCGCCGCGGCGTCGAGCGTCGGCACGATCACCGCCTCGCCGATGACGACGCGCAGGCTGTGGGCGAACGGTCCGGTGACCCGCACGACCTCCGACAGCCGCACGGCGCCCGCGGGCAGCACGGCTGCGTCGGTCGCCGGCAGAGCCGGCGGCGCCCCGGTGACGATGAAGCCGCAGCGCCCGGCGCCCTGGCTCCGCACCAGCGCGAAGCCGGCGTGGGCCTGGGCGTGGTGATCGACGACGACGTGCTGCAGCAGTTCGCCGAGCACCGCTTCGACCGGCCGCTCGTAGCGCGGATCGACGTCGAGGTAGTCGGCCAGGGCGCCGTGCTGGCCGACGGCCTCGTCGGCGCCGGCGAGCAGCATGCGGGCCCCGTCGCCGAACGCGGCGCGCGCGGCGTCCATCTCCTCCAGTGAGCGCAGCCGCGCCGCCTGGCCGGCCAGCTCGTGCTCGCCCTCGCGGGCCGCACGTTCACGCTGCTGGTGCGCCTCGCGGGCCTGGGCGAGGTCGGCCTCGTGGGCGGCCTTCGACGCCAGCGTGGCATGCAGCGCGCCCTGGGCGGCGCGCAGGGCGGCCGTGGCGGCGTCCTTGGCCGCGACGGCGCGGCCGAGCTCGGTCTGCAGGTCGGACGCCTCCACCTCGAGGCGAGCCAGCAGCGCCGCGGTGCGCTCGCGCTCGGCGGCGGCGTGCTCGATCGCCGTGGTCAGCGCCGTAACCGTGTTGATCACGGCGTAGACGTCGCCGCGAGCCCGCTCGACGGCCTGATCGGCCTCCTCGATGCGGTGCTGGGCCGCGGCGTAGGCCTCGGTCGCCGCCTGGACGCCGGCGGCCGCGGCGTCGCGGGCGCGGCCGGCCTCGTCGGTCGCGGCCCGCCGTTCCTCGAGCCGCAGGCGGTCCGGCTCGCGGCGTTCGTCGAGCGCGCGCAGCTCGGCGTCGAGCTCGGCGACGCGGCTCTCGAGCATGGCCGCCTGCTGGGCGTCGAGAGCCAGCTGCTGCTGGCGGCGGTTGACGTCCAGCTCGTGGGCGTGCGCGTCCTCGCGCACCCGGGTCGCGTCCTGCTCGGCCTGGGCCAGCTCCAGCCGGACGCGGGCCAGTTCGGTCTCGACCTCGGCGAGGCGGGCCGTGGAGGCGGCCTCGTCCTGACGGGCGTCGGCCAGGCGCGCCCGCGCCGACTCGATGTGCTCGGCGAGGTGGCGGTAGCGACGGGCGAAGAGCACCTTCTCCCACCGGCGCATCTCGTCGCGCAGCCGCTGGAAGCGACGCGCCTTGGCCGACTGCCGCTTCAGCGATCCGCACTGCTTCTCGACCTCGAAGACGATGTCGTCGAGGCGGGTCAGGTTCTGCCGGGCGGCGTCGAGCTTGAGTTCGGCGGCGCGGCGGCGAGCCTTGTACTTGGTGACCCCGGCGGCTTCCTCGATCAGCTGGCGGCGATCGGTCGGCCGCGAGCTGAGGATCATGCCGATCTTGCCCTGTTCGATGATCGAGTAGGCCTTGGCGCCGAGGCCGGTGTCCATGAGCAGCTCGTGGACGTCGCGGAGCCGGCAGTGCGTGCCGTCGATCAGGTATTCGCTTTCGCCGGAGCGATACAGGCGGCGCGTGACCTCGACGTCGCGCACGGCCTGGATCGGGTCGAGGGCGAGGGCGGCGGCGTCGAGATCGGCCGCCGGGGCGCCCGGACCACCGCCGGCATCGCCGCGCGGCGGAATCGGCACGCCGCTCAGCCGCAGCGTCACCTCGGCGGCGCCGGTCGGCTTGCGGGCATCGCTGCCGCTGAAGATGACGTCTTCCATCTTGTCGCCGCGCAGGCTCTTGGCGCTCTGCTCGCCGAGCACCCACGTCAACGCGTCGGCGACGTTGCTCTTGCCGCAGCCGTTGGGACCGACGATGGCGGTGACGCCGCCGTCGAAGGCCAGCTCGGAGCGATCGGAAAACGACTTGAATCCGGAGATTTCGAGGCGGTCGAGGCGCATGGACACCCGCGGCGGCGAGGGCGGATGACTGGCGTGTGCCCTCGCGAGGCTGACAGCGAGTCAGTCTAGCAAGGCCCTACCTGTGTGGCAAGGCGATTCCCGACCCCCAATATTTTGGGGTTTGCCAGAATGACCAACCGGCCCGGCGCCGGGACGTCCGGGCCTACTCCCCGCCGGCCGTGCGCGTGGTGCGGGTCTTGGCGAGCGTGAGGAGCTTCTCGGCCTGCGGGAACAGGCCGAGGGCGTGCTGGGCCTGCGGATCGACCTCGAGCAGCCGCCGCCGCGCCACGCCCATTCCGGACACCGCGGCGTCGATCTCGAAGCGGATCATCGCCCGGATGAACGGCTGGTCCTGCGTCCACGCCGCGTCGTCCATCTTGACCCGGCGCGACTCGACGTACTGCTTGAACTCGGCCACCATCGCGTCGTCGACGGCGAAATCCCTGGCCACCGGCCGGCGATCGCGGCCCCGCGTGCCGGGCCGGGTATCGCCCTCGGCGTAGAACCGCTCGGCGTAGCCGGCGAACAGCTGTCGGGCGAACAGCGAGCGGCCGAACCGGGTCGGGTTGAAACCCTCGACCGGCCCGTCGAAGCGCTCGTCGGGCTCGATGCCGCCGCCGCTGTAGACCTTGCGCCCGGCGGCGGTCAGCTTCATCTCCTCGGCGGTGTGCTGGCGCGCCGCCTGATCGCGCATGGTGTAGGTGAGGTACTCGTCGAACGCGCCGTCCCACGGCCGCTGGATCATCCGGCCGCTCGGCGTGAAGTAGCGCGCGGTGGTCAAGGCCAGGCCGGCGCCCTGGCTGACGCGGTAGACCGACTGCACCAGCGCCTTGCCGAAGGTGGTCTCGCCGGCGACGATGGCGCGGTCGTGATCCTGCAGCGCGCCCGAGACGATCTCCGAGGCGCTGGCGCTGTTGCGGTTCACCATCACCACCATCGGCTGATCGAGGAACTCGCTCTGCCGCGTGGCGCGGTAGTCTTCGTCGGAATTGTCGACACGGCCGCGGGTGTAGACGATCAGGTCGCCGCGCGGCAGGAAGCGGTTGGAGACGCGAATCGCCTGATCGAGCTGGCCGCCGGGGTTGCCGCGCAGGTCGAGCACCAGCCGCCGCGCGCCCTGCGCGCGCAGGTCCTGCAGCGCCTCGCCGAGCTCGTCGTCGGTGTGCTCGGCGAAGTCCTCGAGGCGGATGAAGCCGATGTCGCCCCTGGTGATGAAGTGGGCCGGGATGCTCGGAATGGTGACCTGGTCGCGCATCACGTCCATCGCCATGAGCTCGTCGATGCCGTTGCGCTTGATCGAGATGTTGACGAAGGTGCCCTTCGGCCCGCGCAGCTTGGTGACCGCCTGTTCGGTGGTCCACCCGGTGAGGTCCTGTTCGGCGGCCTTGGCGATCACGTCGCCGCGGCGCAGCCCTTTCTGGTGGGCCGGCGAGCCTTCGAAGACGCGGACGACGGTGATGTTCCGGTCGACCGACTGAATGGTGATGCCGAGGCCGTAGTAGCGCTGCTCCTGCCGCTCGCGCATCTGGGCGTAGGTGCGCGGGTCCATGAAGCTCGAATGCGGATCGAGCGTCTGCAGCATGCCGTTGATGGCGCCGTAGACCAGGCGGTCGGACTCGACCGGTTCGGCGTACTCGCTCTCGATGGCGGCCAGCGCGGCGGTGAACGCCTTGTAGTGCGCGGGCAGACGGTCCTGGGTGGCCTGGGCGCTCTTGCCCATCACCCCGCCCAGCCCCGCCGACAGGCCGACGGCCACGACCGACACGCCGAGGAATCGTGAGGTCCGCATAATGGCATCCTACCGCGAGCAACCGCCGGTGCGACAACGATTTCCGGGAACGCGGGGACGGGCGCCGGGGCCTTTGCCGGCCTCCGCATCCGGCCTATACTGAACGGACGCGCCGCCCCGCGGCGCGGCCGGTGGTGTCGGCGGCGGACCGTTCGCAGGGCGGCCCGCCTTTGCCCTGGAGCTCGCGATGTTTGGATCGATTGGCATGCCGGAACTGATCATCATCCTGGTGATCGCCCTCATCATCTTCGGGCCCCGGAAGCTGCCAGAGCTCGGCAAATCGCTCGGCAAGAGCATCAACGAGTTCAAGAAGGCCTCGACGGAGCTGCAGAACACGCTCGAGCAGGAGATCAAGCTCGAGGAGCAGAAGGAAGAAAAGGCCCGTGCCGCCGCGGTGACGCCGCCGCCGGCGGTGCTCGAGGCCGACGGCACGCTCGGCCAGCCGGTCTCGCGCACCGAAGGCGGCAGCTAGCCCCTCCGCGCCGTGGCTCTGGTTCCGTTCAAGAAGGCGGAGGAGGACAAGCCCGCCCTCGGCTACTACGACGGCGGCGGGCCGCCAGAGCCGCCCGAGGAGGACGACGACGCCCTCGACGGGCGGATGAGCTTCCTCGATCACCTCGACGAGCTGCGCAAGCGGCTCACCCACGCCGTCGTCGCCCTGCTGGTCGGGTTCGTCGCCGCGTTCGCCATCGCCGGCCGGGCTCAGGAATTCGTCATGGGGCCGCTGATGGCGACGCTGCCGCCCGGCGGCACCTTCGTCTACACCGAGCCGGGCGAGCAGTTCTTCCTCTACATCAAGATCGCCGCCATCGTCGGCCTGATGATCGCGTCACCGTACGTGATGCTGCAGGTCTGGTTGTTCGTCGCGCCGGGGCTGTACGCCAACGAGAAGAAGCTGGCCGTGCCGTTCGTGTTCTTCTCGAGCGCGCTGTTCATGGCCGGGGCCGCCTTCTCGCACTACCTGGCGTTCCCGATGGCCTTCCAGTTCTTCGCCAGCTTCTCGACCTCGCAGGTCGTGTTCATGCCGCGGATCGCCCCGGTGTTCTCGATGTACGCCTGGCTGCTGCTGGCGCTGGGCGTGATGTTCCAGCTGCCGATGCTGGTGATGGTGCTGGCCCGGTTGGGCCTGGTCACCGCCGGCTTCCTGGCCCGCAACATCAAGTACGCCGTCCTCATCATCTTCGTCGTCGCCGCCGTCGCCTCGCCCGGCGGCGACCCGGTCAGCCAGACCGTCACCGCCGCGCCGATGCTGGTGCTCTACGTGATCAGCATCGGCGTCGCCTGGGTCTTCCAGAAGCGGCGCGACGAGGACGGGGACGACAAGGACTAGCGGCTCGGGGCTCGGGGCTCGGGGCTCGGGGCTCGGGGCTCGGGGCTCGGGAAGAGCTCACCCGCGCGATGCGAACCGCAGTGCCGCGTCCCGAGGGGTATCGGTCGGCGCGATCAGCGCCGACGCATTCCCGAGACCCGGCCCCCGAGACCCGAGCCCCGGGGCAGTGTCAGTACGCCTTGGCAAACCAGGCGTTCACCACCGCCGGTTTGTCGCAGCGCACGCAGCTGCCGGTCGGCGTCGCCGAGCCGAACGGGATGTTGCGAATCGTCGCCTGCGTCTCGGCCTTGATCGCCGCTTCGCACTCGTCGGTCTCGCACCACGGCGCGATGACGAAGCCCGGGCGACCTTCCATGATCTGGCGGAACTCGTCCCACGACGTCGTCGACGACGTGTGCGACTCGCGGAAGGCCCGGGCCCGGGCCAGCAGGTTGTCCTGAATCTCGTCGAGCAAGTTCGTCACGTGCCCGGCCAGGCCGTCCATGGGCAGGGCCGCCTTGGCCCTGGTGTCGCGGCGCGCCGAGAACACCGAGCGCTTCTCCAGGTCTTTCGGGCCGACCTCGAGGCGCAGCGGCACGCCGCGCATCTCGTACTCGGCGTATTTCCAGCCCGGCGTCTGGCTCTCGTCGTCGTCGAGCTTGACGCGGATGCCGGCCGTCTTCAACTCGTCGCGAATCGCCTGGCACGCCGGCAGCACGGTCTCCTTCCAGTTGCCGCGCGGGATCGGGATGATGACCACCTGGAACGGCGCCACCTTCGGCGGCAGGACGAGGCCGTTGTCGTCGCCGTGGGTCATGATCGTGCCGCCGATGAGACGGGTGGAGACGCCCCACGACGTGGTCCAGGCGTACTGCAGCGTCTTGTCGCGCCCCTGGAACTGGATCTCGAACGCCTTCGCGAAGTTCTGGCCGAGGTTGTGCGACGTGCCGGCCTGCAGCGCCCGGCCGTCGCCCATCAGCGCCTCGATCGAGTAGGTCTTCTCGGCGCCGGCGAACTTCTCGCTGCTGCTCTTCTGGCCGTCGACGACCGGCATCGCCAGCACGTTCTCGGCGAACTCCTTGTAGAGCGCCAGGATCTTCAGCGTTTCCTCCTGCGCTTCGGCTTCGGTCTCGTGGGCGGTGTGTCCTTCCTGCCACAGGAACTCGGTCGTGCGCAGGAACGGCCGCGTCACCTTCTCCCAGCGCACGACGTTGGCCCACTGGTTGATGAGCACGGGCAGGTCACGCCACGACTGGATCCACTTCTGGTACATCACGCCGAAGATGGTTTCGGAGGTCGGCCGGACGATCAGCTTCTCCTCGAGGTCCTCGGTGCCGCCCTTGGTCACCCAGGCCACCTGCGGTGCGAAGCCCTCGACGTGCTCCGCCTCCTTCATGATCAGGCTCTCGGGGATGAACAGCGGGAAGTAGGCGTTGACGTGGCCGGTGTCCTTGAAGCGCTGATCGAGCTGCCGCTGGATGTGTTCCCAGATGGCGTAGCCGTACGGCCGGATGACCATGCAGCCCTTCACCGGCGAGTAGTCGGCGAGCTCGGCCTTGCGGACGACGTCGAGGTACCACTTGGAGAAGTCTTCGGACTGGGGCGTGATCTCGGTGACCTGTCCGCCACCACCGTCAGGTGTCTGTGTCATGCGTGCTCTCGGCTGCGTGAACCATCCAGTGTAGATCGTCCCGCTCGGGGAAGTCGGTGCGGGCGTGGCCGCCGCGGCTCTCCTTGCGGTCGAGGGCGCCGCGCGCCACCAGCCACGCCACGGTCACCGCCGAGGCCAGCGCCGGGTCGGCGTCGGCTGCCAGCCCGCGGCGCCAGCCGTCGAGCGTCGTGACGGCACGGGTCAGGCCGGCGGCGTCGCGCACCAGGCCGACGTCGCGCCACATCAGATCCTGGACGGCGGCGAGGGCCTCGGGCCGGGCCGCCGGCCCCGCCGGCATCGGTCCACGCCGCCGCTCCACGCCGATCACGCCGGCGGCGGCCGGCTGACGCATGGCCTCGCCGGCGCGGGCCCCGAACACCAGGCCTTCGAGCAGCGAGTTGCTGGCCAGGCGGTTGGCGCCGTGCACGCCGGTACAGGCGACCTCGCCCGCCGCGAACAGCCCCGCCACGGTGGTCCGGCCCCACAGGTCGGTGGCCACGCCGCCCATCACGTAGTGCGCCGCCGGCGATACCGGGACGCGGTCGCGGGCGAGGTCGAGGCCGCGTTCGCGGCAGGCCGCGGCGATGGTCGGGAACCGGGCGTGCACCCACGCCGGATCGAGGTGTTCGAGCGACAGCGTCACCGGCGCCGCCGTGCGCGCCTCTTCGCGGACGATCGCCCGTGACACGAGGTCGCGCGAGGCCAGCTCCCCGGCCGCCTCGTAGCGCGTCATGAATCGCTCGCCGTGGACGTTGAGCAGCCGGGCCCCCTCGCCGCGCAAAGCCTCCGACAGCAGGAACCGCGAGGTGCCGGGCACGGTGATCACCGTGGGGTGGAACTGGACGAACTCGAGATCCGACACCGCGGCCCCGGCGTGCCACCCGAGGGCGACGCCGTCGCCGGTGGCAATCGGCGGATTGGTGGTCTCGCGGAAGATGCGCCCGGCGCCGCCGGTCGCCAGCAGCGTCGCCGCCGCTCGCACCTCGGCCAGACGCCCGCCGTGCAGGTAGCGCGCCCCGACGCAGCGGCCGCGCTCGACGACCAGCGCCACGGCCCGGGAATCGGGGCGAATCGCCACGCCGGCGCTCGCGGCGGCACGCTGCCACAGCACGCGCCCGATCTCCCGGCCGGTGGCGTCGCGGGCATGGAGCACGCGGCGCACGCTATGCGCCCCTTCGCGGCCGAGCGAGAAGCGGCCGTCGGCGTCGCGGTCGAAGGCGGCCCCCCAGGCGGCCAGTTCGGTCACCAGCCGCGGGCCGTCGTCGACGAGGACCTGGACGGCCGCGGCCCGGCACAGGCCGTCGCCGGCCTGCATCGTGTCGTCGGCGTGGAGCGCCGGCGAGTCGTCGTCGCCGACGGCGGCGGCGATGCCGCCCTGCGCGTAACCGGTGTTGCTCTCGTCGGGCCGGTCGGCCTTGGTGAGCACGAGCACGCGGCCGCTCGGCGCCAGCGACACCGCCGCGCGCAGGCCGGCGACGCCGCTGCCGATGACCAGGAAATCCGCTGTCTCGTGCACCCGCGATGTATCCTAGTGTCCCGACCGTGTAGTTCGTAACACAATTCCCGGGCGGGCATCTCCACGCCACCGGATCCGCGCCCGCCGCATGTCCTCCCTGTCGATTCCTGTCTCGGCCCGCGACGGCGACTACACGATCGAGGTGGCGCGCGGCCTGCGCACCCGGCTCGGCGCCGCGCTCGACGCCGCCGGCCTCGCCGGCACCCGCATCCTCGTCACGTCGCCGCGGGTCTGGGCGGCGCAGGGCCGCTTCGTGAAGTCGGCCGGCGCCGGCAGCCGGCGGGTCGTCGTGCCCGACGGCGAGCGGGCCAAGACGATGCGCACCGTCGCCAGGGTGCACGACGCGCTGGTGGCCGCGCGGGCCGATCGCGGCGCCATCGTCGTCGCCGTCGGCGGCGGCGTGATCGGCGATCTCGTCGGCTTCGCCGCCGCCACCTACCTGCGCGGCGTGCGGCTGGTGCAGGTGCCGACGACGCTCATGGCGCAGGTGGACAGCGCGATCGGCGGCAAGGTGGGAGTGAACCACCCGCGCGGCAAGAACCTGATCGGGGCGTTTCATGCGCCGCGGCGCGTGCTGGTCGATCCCGATGCCCTGGCCACGCTGCCGGCCCGCGAGTTCCGCGCCGGCCTGTACGAAGTCGTCAAGTACGGCGTGATCGCCAGCGAGCCGCTCCTCGACCTGCTCGACACCCGGCTCGACGAGGTGCGGCTGCAGCGCGGCGACGCCCTCGCCGAGGTGGTGGCGGCGTGCTGCCGGATCAAGGCCGGGGTCGTCTCGGCCGACGAACGCGAGGGCGGTCTCCGCCGCATCCTCAACTTCGGCCACACCGCCGGTCACGCCCTCGAGGCGGCGAGCGGCTATGGCCGGCTCCGCCACGGCGAGGCGGTCGCGCTCGGCATGCGGGTGGCGCTGGCGCTCGGCGTCGCCCGCGGCGTCACCGCCCCCGACCTCGCCGTCAGAGTCGGCGCCCTGCTGGATCGGCTGGGCCCGGTGCCCTCGGTCGCTGGCCTGTCGCGGGCCGACGTCCTCGCCGCCATCGGGCGCGACAAAAAGATCGTCAACCGGACGCTGCACTTCATCGCGGCAACCACGGCCGGGGCGACGACGACGCTCACCGACGTCACACCGGCGGAACTGCGCCAGGCGCTCGCCACGATCGGCATCCGGCGCTGACGCCGCCAGACCGCCAGATCGGATCACCGGATCCCCGATCACCCGATCACGCGATCAGGAGATCTCCCGACCAAGCCCATGCTGCCGCATCCGTCCGATCAGATCGCGGAAGCCGACACCGAGCGCGTCGGCGGTGCGGCGCGGGTCGTTGTCGTTGGCGGCCAGCGCCGCGGCAATCGCCCGCCGCTCGGTGGCGCGCCGGGCCCGCTCCAGCACCTCGTCGAGCGTTCCGCTGAGGTCGAGGCCGCCGCCGTCGCCCACCGGCGTCGGCGCCGGCAGCGCGATCGGCTGCAGGTGCAGATGTCGGGCCGAGATCGTCTCGCCGTCGACGAGCAACGCCGCCCGCTCGAGGCAGTTCTGCAGTTCGCGCACGTTGCCGGGCCAGCGATAGGCGGCGAGCGCGGCCAGGGCCGCGGCGTCGAGCGCCGGTGGACGGCGGCCGCGGTCGAGCGCGGCCCGCTCGAGGAAATGGCGGGCGAGCAGGCCGACGTCGCTGCCCCGCTCGCGCAGCGGCGGCACCGTGATCGGGACGACCGACAGCCGGAAGAAGAGATCTTCGCGAAACCGCCGTTCGGCCACTTCGACGCGCAGCTGGCGGTTGGTCGCGGCGACCAGGCGCACGTCGGCATGCAGCGTGACGGTGCCGCCGACCCGCTCGAACTCGCGCGTCTCGAGCACGCGGAGGATCTTGGCCTGGATCGACGGCGCCAGCTCGCCGATCTCGTCGAGGAACAGGGTGCCGCGGTGCGCCAGTTCGAAGCGCCCGAGCTTGCGCTGCGCGGCGCCGGTGAAGGCGCCCTTCTCGTAGCCGAACAGCTCCGACTCGAGCAGTGTCTCGGGCAGGGCGGCGCAGTTGATGGCGACGAAGGGGCCGTGCGCCCTGGCGCTCCAGGCGTGCAGCGCCCGCGCGAACAGCTCTTTGCCGGTGCCGCTCTCCCCTTCGACCAGCACGGTGACGTCGGCGGCGGCCGCCCGCTGCACCGCCTGGACGGCCTGGCGCAGCGCCGGGGCCTCGCCGAGGATCCGGGGCGCGCCGCGACGCGCCGCCAGCTCCTCCTTGAGCAGCGCGTGCTCGCGGAGCAGCCGCGTCTGCGCCAGCGCGCGCTCGACGACGAGATTGAGGTGATCGGGATCGACCGGTTTGGCGAGGAAGTCGAGGGCGCCGTCGCGCATCGCCGCCACCGCCTCCTGGATGCCGCCGTAGGCGGTCATCACGACGACCGGCACCGACGCGTCGGCGGTCTTCACGGCGCGCAGCACGCCGAGGCCGTCGCCGGCCGGGAGCCGCAGGTCGGTGATCACGACGTCGGGGCGGCGGGCGCCGAGCACCGCCTCGGCCTCGGGCTGGTCGCGAGCCTCGACCACGGCATGGCCCTGCGCTTCGAGCGCGAGGCGCAGCATCGTCCGCAGCGCGTCGCGGTCCTCGACGACGAGCACCACCGCGCCGGCGGGCGCCGATTCGCGGCTCACCGACACGGCGGCGCGCGCTAGCGGAGCCAGCCCGCCGGCACGCCGGCCTTGCGGGCCTCGTCTTCGATGCCGCTGATCGTCTTGGTATGCGCGGCGATCTCGCGCTGCACGCGCTCGAGCTCGGCCACCGCCTTGAGCCGGTTCTGCTCGATGACGGCGCGCTGCGCCGGGTCGTCGCGGTTCACGAAGTCGGTCGTCAGCGCCGCGATTCGCGACTGCAGGGCGTCGGCGAAGGTGCGCGAGCGCTCCAGGTCGGCGCGGGCGGCGGCGACGCGCCCCTGCCAGTACTTCTGGTCGCGGGCCGGCGTGGCGGCCGCAGACGCATCGGCCCCGGCCGACGGCGCCTCGGCGGGAGCGGCCGGAGCCGGCGGCGCGGCGCCGTCGGCGTGGGCGCCGTAGGCGGGTGCGGCCGGCGCGGCGGGAGCCGCCGCCGGCGTCGGCGTCGTGTGATCGCGGGTCAGGTCCTGGTTCGTATAGACCTTGGAGGGCTTGGGCAGATCCTTGCGCCGCGTTTCCTCGCGGCGGGCCAGCGAGGCCAGCGACTGTGCATCGGCGGCCACGGGCACGAGACCGAGCAGCAGCGCTCCGAACGACAGACCAATCCAGAAGCTTCGCGTCATGGCGTCATCCACCTTCGTGTCCCACCAGGCGGCGCCGAGGGGCCGGGCGGCGGGGCCACCGGCCGGATCGACACTCCCGAGGGCGGACCCGGACGTTGGGCCACACGAGAAGGTATCGGCAGCGTGCCAGCGGTTCGAGAGGGCCTGATCGTCGGCCGCCGTCGCCGGGGCGGTCAGGGAACGCCCTCGCCCACCGTGCGCCAGGACTGCACACGGATCCCGGGGCAGACCGCGCCCGACAGCCGGCACGGCTGCGCCACCATCGCCTCGACCTCGGCCACGACCCCGCCGGCGGCGAACGCCGCGCCGCGCACCAGCAACACCCCGTGCCCCGACACCCCGGACGGAGCATCGACCCACGGGTCGCCGTCGTCGTCGCCCGGGTCGTCGGCGATCCAGGCGACGAGGTAGCAGGGGCACGCCTCGCCGGCCGAGCGGTCGAGCCGCGCCAGTGGCAGATGGGCGAACAACCGCCATCGCGGGTTGCGGTGCCCCCACGGCCGGGCGTCGCTGACCAGCGCGGTGGCGCCGTCGTCGCACGGGGTCTCACGGCCGCACGTGCGACGCGCGGTCTCGGCGTCGAGGTCGAGCGCGGTCTCCCCCGCCAGGCGAGGTCCGGCTCCACCGTCGGTGAACGGCGACGGTGGCCCGCCCGCGGGCAGCGCCGTCCAGTCGAGGCGAGCCGCCAGGTCGAGGACCGCCAGGGTGGCTGCCGTCTCGGCCGCTCGCCGCAGCCGGATCCGGTCGAGGGCCGCTGCGCTCGACCCCGGCTCGTACATGGTGACGAACGCGGCGCCGAGCGCCAGTGCGGCGAGCAACGCCGTCCACAGCAGCGTCGCGATGAGCACGAAGCCCGCCGGTCCCCGCAGCGGCAGCGCCGATCGACCAGCCGTCACGGCATCCCGGCCTGCCGCCCGGGGGCGAGATGCACACCGATGGTCAGCCGCGGCACCTCGCGACGGCGGGCCCGCGGCGGCTCGATCAAGGTGCCGGCCGCACGGAGGGCGGCCGAGGCGACCACCAGGTCGATCCGCAGGCGCACGCCGACGACGCGGCTGAGATCGGCGTCCCAGCGCACCGCCGCCGACGGCGAGGGGCACCAGGGCCCGTCGGCCAGTGCCGAGACCGGCACCGGCACCGCACCGGTGCCGAGGGGCGCCAGGCGGGACACGGCGCGTCCCGCGGCATCGCGACGAAACAGGCAGTTCTCGCCGGCCGGCCATGCCGCATCGCCGAGCTGGCCGGCCGGCGGCGGCAGCGGACCGAACGTGGCGTGCTCCGGCGCGCCGTCGGGCGCGTCGCGCACCACCGGCGGCGGGCCCGCGACGAGCCACTCCACGTCGAAGCGGTCGACGAAGTCGACCAGCGCGGTCGCCGGGCCGGGGCCCTGGGCCCGCACCACCTGGCGAAAGCCAGTGTCGGGGTCGTCGCGCAGCGCGTAGACCGGCGCTTCGATGACCGACACCGTGGTGCCGGCTGGCCACGCCTCGGCGAGCGGCGCGGTCAGGTCGAGGATCAGCGGCGGCGAGGCGGCGCGGATCGTCGCCAGGGCGAAGGCGCCGTGGGCTCCGCTGAGCACGATGTCGTCGCCGGCGGCGAACCGGCAGGTCGGCGAGGCTGGGGCACAGTACCCCGGACGCTCGAGCACCAGGCGCGACTCGCCCGCGGCCACTGCCGCGGCGAGCCGGGCATGCGCCGCGCTCCGCGCCCCGCCAATGACGCCGAGTGTCGAGGGTGTGGCGCCGATCACCCACGCGCCGGCGCGCAACCGGTCGGGCACGACCGCCGGCGCGCCCCATCCCGGGCCCTGGTCCGCGCCGGCCAGGAAGCCGCTGCCGGCGCGTGCGAGGTCGTCGGTGAGCACGGCCGCGACGGCCCGGGCCCGCTGCTGCTGTTCCGCCGCCGCCGGCTCGGCCGCGAACGTGCCAAGCACCCCGGTCGTCATCAGGGCCATCGCGCCCAGGCCGACGGCCGACAACCCGAGCGCGACCACCAGTTCGGCGAGGCTGAAGCCCGCCGTCCCCGCGACCTTCACCGCGCCGCGGCACCCGCGCCGTGCGCCACCGGTCACGGCCACGCCTCCATCACGACGCGGGTCGCGCAGGCGCCGGGCGGCCTCAGCGCCGGCCCGCGGTCGGCGTCGGGCACCGCGCACACTGTGAGCAGGGTGGCCGGCACCGGGCTGCCCGGCACCCCGGCCGCGTGCCATCGCACCGCGTAGCCGCCGCCCGGTCCCGTCGCCCGCGCCCCGGCGGCGTCGCGATGCTCGACGCACCCGGCGATGTCGCGCAGCAGGCAGTCGGCGGCCGACGGCGCAACGTGGCGGGCGGCCAGGTCGGTGAGCGCGGCGTCGGCGAGATGCGCGGCAATGGTGCGCTGCCTGGCCCGCAGGACGATCTCGGTGGTCCGCGCCGCGAGCGCCGCCATCGTGGCGACCCCGGCGGCGATGACGCCGAGCGCCACCACCGCCTCGACCACCGTGAAGCCCGCGACCCGGGCCGACCTGCGCCGGCGCCCTCCCGTTCCCTGCATGCCGGGTGTCGAGGCAAACCGGACGCCAGCCGGACCGCGGCCGCGCCGCCGGGCATTTCCGCGCCAAAGGCGGTGTCGCCCTGCCGACCTCGCGCTGCCGGATGCAGAATGTGCCGCCGCGCGTCGGCACGGACCGCGCAGCAACTGCGCCGACCCGACTCAGGCGGCGGTGCGCAGCGGCAGGATCACGGTGAACAGGGCCCCGCCGGTCGGGCCGTTGCCGGCCCGCACGTGGCCGTTGTGGGTGACCACGAACTTCTGGACCAGGGCCAGGCCGAGCCCGGTGCCGTCGGCGCGGGTGGTGAAGAACGGCTGGAACAGCCGGTCGCGGTCCGCCTCGGGCAGGCCGGGACCGTTGTCGGCGACCGTCACGATCACCGTGCCGTCGGCGATGGCGACCTCGCCGTGCACCGCCACGTCAGGCACGATGCCGGCGCCGCGGCAGGCGTCGACGGCGTTGCGCAGCAGATTGGAGAACGCCTGGCGCAGCAGCACGTCGTCGCCGTCGACCTCGCCGAAGTGACCGCTCACCCGCACCGTGCCGCCGGCCGGGTCGACGTCGGCGACGGCGCGCCGCACCACCGATTCGAGGCTCAGCGGCTGCAGCTGCAGCCGCTCGGGCCGGGCGAAGTTGAGGAAATTGGTCACCAGCTCGCCCAGCGCCTGGGTCTCGCTGCGCAGGCCGGCCGCGTAGGTCGAGTGGGGCGCCGCTAGGGCCTCGGGATCGAGGAGCCGGGCGTAGCCGTGAATCGTCGCGAGGCCGTTGCGGAACTCGTGGGCCAGCCCGGCGGTCAGCTCGCCGAGCCGGGCGAGCGCGTCCTTGAGGCGCAGTTGTTCCTCCAGGGTCACGACCCGCGACAGGTCGCTGAAGAGACAGATGACGCCGCCCTCGCCGGCCTCGCCCGCCAACGGCGAGAGCGTGACGCCCAGGTGCGATGGCCCGCCGGCGACGCCCGTCGCCACGTGCCGCCTCGACACCGCAGTCCGGCCGTCGGCGACGGCCGCAGCGACGAGCGCGGCGAGCGGCGCCACATCGCGCAGCACGTCGCCGATGGCGGCCGGCAGCACCGGCGGGGCGATCCCCAGGATTCGCGCGCCGGCCGGATTGAGCAGCCGGATGCGGCCGTCGCGGCCGGCGACCAGCAGGCCCGACGTCAGCCCGTCGATGATCTGGGCGTTGAGCCGCTCGGAGGCCTCGGCCCGCGCCAGCGTCGTCCGCTCCTGGGCCTTCAGCTTGGCCACCGCCTCCTGCAGCGCCGCCGAGAGCAGCGCCGTCTCGACGTTCGATTCACGCAGGTGACGCCGCGAGTCGCGGGCAGCACCGGCGATGCGCAGCAGCGCGTAGCCGAGGATGCCGCCGAGGACGCCGACGATCGCCGTGAGGCCGAGCAGCAGGTAGCCGGCGGGCGAGAACTCGGACACGGCCGGCTCAGTAGAAGGCCGCGTACCAGTCGATGATCGGCTGCCCGGCCAGCATCGCCGCCAGCGCGCCGATCGCCAGGAACGTGCCGAACGGCAGCGCGTATTTCATCGTCCCGCGCTGCAGCGCGATCAGCGCCAGACCGACGAGCGCGCCGCTGAACGACGCCAGGACGAGCGTGAGCAGCATCTGCTGCCAGCCGAGGAACGCGCCGATCATCGCCAGCATCTTCACGTCGCCCATGCCGAGACCGTCTTCGCGGCGCAGGAAGTAGTAGCCGGCGGCAATGGCATACAGCACACCGCCGCCGGCGAGCGCCCCGATGACCGCCGATCGCCAGCCAGGAGGCCCGAGCAGGGCGAAGGCGATGCCGACCACGATCCCAGGCAGGGTGATGGCGTTGGGCAGGAGCTGATGTTCGAGGTCGATCGCGAACAGCACGACCAGCGCGCAGCCGAACAGCAGGCGGGCGGCGAGCAGCGCCCCCACCGGGGTCACGGCGGCGGTCACCACGAAGATCGCGCCGGTGGCGAGCTCGACCAGCGGATACTGCACCGAGATCGGCGCCCGGCAGCCAGCGCACTTGCCGGCCAGCATCACCCAGCTCACTACCGGGATGTTCTCGAACCAGCGCAGCTCACGGCCACAACTGCCGCACGCCGACGGCGGAAACACCACCGAGGCGCCGCGCGGCAGCCGATAGATGCACACGTTCAGGAAACTGCCGATCACCAGGCCGAACAGGCCGGCGAAGACGAGCTGCAGCGGAGTGGCGATCATCGGCGGGTCTCGAACGTCGGCAGCGGCGCCAGGCTCGAACCGGCGGCGAGCGCCACGACGCCGTCGCTCAGCTCATAGGGTATCCCGACCGGGTCGATGGGCACATTGGAAAGCACGCCGGCCGCGACCACCTCGTCCCAGCCGCGCGGCGCCCGGCCCAGAAGGCGCGCGGCGTCGGCGACGCGGGCCCGCAGCGCGTCGATGTCGTCGAGCGCCTGCAGCTGGGCGAGCCGGAATTCGGCGGCGCGGCGCATCCAATCGACTTCGGCAGTGGTGTAGAGCTCGCGCCACAACGTGCGCGCGGCGTCACGGTCGCCGCCCTCGAGCAGCGTCGTGCCGGCCAGCGAGCGCAGCCAGTTGGGCGCGCCGGGCAGGCCGGCCGCACGCTCGAAGTGCCGGGCCGCGGCGCGGTAGTCCTTGAGCCACCAGTAGTGGACGAAGCCGATGTCGTGCGCGTACTGCCAGCGCGTCGGGTCGTGCCGCTGCCCTTTCTCGAGCAGCGCAATCGCCTGGTCGGGCCGGCCGGGACCGCCCGGGAAGCCCTCGCTCAGGAAGATGGCGCCCATCCGCGCCGCGACGTCGAAGCTCGGGTCGAGCGTGGTCGTCATGTCGAGCAGCGGATAGAGCAGCGCGTAGCGGCGGGTCGAGGACGACGACCGGCGCTCACTGCCGTAGTGCACGACGGCGCGAATCCAGTAGATGTCGGCGGCCAGATCGTCGAAGGACAGCGCCAGCCGGCGGGCCAGCTCGGGCGACTGCAGCCACAGCAGCGGCGCCTGCTCGTCGCCGCCGGCCGGGGTGACGCGCTCGCGAGCGGCCTGCAGGCCGATCACGGCAACGAGCAGCGTGCCGATGAGCAGCCACGGCACGGCGGGACGGGCGGCGGCGGTCGCGGCCATGGTCACTTGAAGTCGCGGCGCGCGAATACCGCGCTGGCCACCGTGAGGACGAGCCCAATGTAGACGAGCGTCGCCGCGACGCCGGCGCCGAGCGCCGGCCACGCCACCGGCAGCCCGTGCACGACCTGGTTCTTGACGTCGAGGGCCGCCAGGTTCGGCAGCACGTAGTAGAGCGCCTTGGCCACCGCCGCCGCCACCGGCGCGTCAACGGCCGTGCCGAAGTCGCGCAGGTCGACGGCGAAGTGTCCCGCCACCCACAGGCCGAGCGTGAAGAGCGTCGCCAGCAGCGGGCCGGAGAAGGTCGAGAACAGCAGCGCGATCGCCGTCACCAGCGTGAGCTGGACCAGCGTCAGGCCGATCGGCAGCAGCAGCCGCGGGTCGATCGCCGGCGCGCGCCAGCCCTGCTGCACCCAGTCGATCGCCGTCAGGTCCTGGTACAGCAGCATCGCGTAGAACGCCGCCGTCATCATCGCCAGGTTGACGGCGAGGGTGAGCACCAGGCCGAAGAACTTGCCGAGCAGGAAGCTGGTCCGGCCGATCGGCTTCGACAGCACCGAGTAGATGGACCGCCGTTCGACTTCCTTGGCGACCAGACCGGTGCCGATGAACAGCGCGATGAGCAGGCCGATGAGGTTCATCGACGCCAGGCCGAGGTCCTTGATCACCTTCAGGTCCTGCGACGCCGTCAGCCGGCTCATGAACACCGCCGCGGCCATCAGCACCACCGAGAACAGCACCAGGCTGTAGGGCACGCGGTCGCGCACCGATTCCTTGAACACGGCCAGCGCCACGGCGCGCACGGCGGCGAAGCTCATAACCGCGAGGTGTCCCGCGCGGGCGTCGCCGCGACGTGCTGCACGAAGTACGACTCGAGCGTGTCGCGCAGCGGGTTGAGCGAGCGCACCTCGGCGCCCGCCGCCGACAGCTCGCCGAGCACGGCGTCGGGCGGGTCGGGCGGCAGTTCGATCGAGAAGCGGCCGTGGCCGAGGGCGACCACCTTCCGGGCCCGCGGGCCGAGCGCGGCCAGCGCCGTGTCGCTGAGCCGATCGACGACCAGCTCCCAGCCCTTGCGCTCGAAGGCGAGCAGGTCCGACAACCTGCCGCCGCCGACCAGCCTGCCGTGGGCGACGATGCCCACCTGGCTGCACAGCGCCTCGGCATCCGACAGGATGTGCGAGCTGAAGAACACCGTGCAGCCGCGGTCGCGCAGGCCGATCATCAGCTGCCGCACATCGCGCCGGCCGAGCGGATCGAGGCCCGACATCGGCTCGTCGAGGAAGACGATGTCGGGGCGGTTGAGAATCGCCTGGGCGATGCCGACCCGCTGCACCATGCCCTTCGAGTAGCCGCGCAGGCGCAGCCGGCGTTCCTTGCCGAGCCCGACCTCGTCGAGCACCGCCGACACCCGGGCCTTCCGCTCGTGCGCCGGGATGCCGAACAGCCGGGCGAAGTAGTCGAGCAGCTCCTCGGCGGTCAGGTAGTCGTAGAACGTCGGGTTCTCGGGCAGGAAGCCGAGGCGGCGCTTCACCGACAGGGCGCCCACTGGCTCGCCGAGGATGCGGGCCTGGCCGCTGGTCGGGAAGATCAACTGTATGAACAGTTTGATCGCCGTGCTCTTGCCGGCGCCGTTGGGGCCGAGGAACCCGAACACCTCGCCCTGGGCCACCTGCAGGGTCAGATGGTCGAGTGCCCGATAGGGCGTGGGCCGCCAGAAGCCGACCAGGTAATCCTTGGTGAGACCGTCGGTCTCGAGCGCCAGCATGTCAGCAGTCCGTGGGGAGACGGCCCGCGTCGGGGGTGCACGGCGTTGCACGCGCCCGGGCGGGCGACGCCGTCCGTCGACGTCCTCCCGTATTCTCGGCCGCCCGCCGGCGGGGCTCCAGCGCAGCCGGGGGCGCCGGGCCGCTACTTGACGGCGACGCCGGCCCGCTTCAGCTCGAGGGCGATGGCGGCGTCGAGGAACTCGGGGCGGAGGCCGGGCAGGCGGATGCCGTTGAGGAAGAAGGTCGGCGTGCCCTGCACCTGGAGCTGGCCGCCCTGCTCGATGTCGCCCTTCACCAGCTGCAGCACCGTGGCGTAGCGGGCCTCGAAGTCCGGCACGCCGCCGACCATGCGCGCCGCTTCCTTGACCCGGACCGGCGTCAGCGTGGGCTGGTTGGCGAACAGCCAGTCCTCCATCGCGTCGGCCTTGCCCTTCTCGCGGGCCAGGCGGACCGCGACGGCGGCCTCGCACGAGGCCATGTGGGCGCCGCCGGGGGCGAGGCGGTTGCACTCCGGGTCCAGCGGGTAGTCCTTGGTCACGAACTTGAGCTTGCCCGGGTACTCCCTGGCGTACTTCGCCAGCACCGGCTTGTACATCGCGAAGGTTTGCCCGCACGGCGGGCACATGTAGTCGTTGAACTTGACCAGCACCACCGCGGCGCCCTCGGTCGGCACCATCACCGGCACCCGCTGCTGGCCGGCCAGGAACTGCTCGAGTTCGCGCAGGGCGTCGGCGGGCAGTGCCGGCGTCGCCGCGGCAGCGGCCTGACCGGCGTCCGCCGGCGCCGACGCCGCGCTGACCGCTTCGGCCGGGAACCAGCGGATCGCCCCGACGGCGAGGGCGGCGAAGGCGAGCGCGGCGGCCGCCGCGGCCGGCGTCCTCAGGAGGGTGGCGAGATCGGCGGCGAGCCGGGCGGGCAGCGTACGCATGGGAATCCTCGTGGCCACGGCGGCCGACACGAACAGTCCGATCACGGCCACGTAGGTGGCCACACACACCAGGCACACGTTCTTCAACACGACGAAGGACGCGTAGCCGAGATAGAACACGCCGGCGAGGCCGACGATCGACGCCGCGAAGACGTAGCCGGCGATGTTGCCGCCGAGGCGCGGCAACGCCGCGCCGAAGCCGAGCAGCAGCAGCAGGCCGGTGAAGTACACGGCGCCGAGCAGTGCCACGGAAATGCCGGCGAAGGTGCCGTAGGCGCTCGTGTACGCGTTGGTGCAGCTGACGTTCGCACTGACGTCGCACACCGCGGCGTAGGCCGGGTCGGTGATCACCTGGTGGTGCACCCAGGTCGCATACCCGGAGGCCGCGAGGCCGGCCAGGACGAACAGCCCCATCCAGCGAAGATCGACGGCCGGCGGGTCGGCGGGCGGGGTCGCGGCGGGTGGCAGGACGGCCATGGCGGAATTGTATCTGGCTTCGCGGAGGCGTGGCGCGTCTCAGCAGCCGTCAGCCGCCAGCCGCCACAAAAGACGACGGGCGCGGCCCGAAGGCCGCGCCCGTGTCGGCGTTCCGCTGCGGACGGCTTACTGGAGGGCCGTGCCGCCGCCGCCGGCCGCCATCTGCGCCTCGGTCGGCGCGGTGGCGCTGTTGGCGTAGAAGATGGTGCCCACGGTGTTCGACGCGAACGAGCGGTTGCCGCTGGTGCCGAAGGTCACCGGGATGGCGGTCGTGTAGTAGGCGCTCTGCCCGGCCGTGCCGTTGCAGTCGGTGCCCTGCGCCGCGGCGCCAGTGCCGCCCACCAGGGTCACCGTGAAGCCGCTCTTGGTCACCGTCGCCGCCGTCGTCAGGTCGGTCGACAGGAAGCCCACCGTGCTCATCGGGCAGGCCAGGCCGAGCGTCGGCAGATCCACCGCATACGGGCTGCCCGTGCCGGCCGCCGCGTAGGCCTGTTCGGCGCTGTTGATGGCGCGCAGCGAGCCGATCGCCGAGGCCTCGTTGCCGGCCATGCGGGCGCGCAGCAAGCCCGGGATGGCGATCGCCGCGATGATGCCGATGATCGCCACGACGATCAGCAGCTCGATGAGGGTGAAGCCCTTGGTGTCACGAATGCGCATGTCTGTGCTCCTCGATGTCCGTCGGTTCAAGCCGTCAGGTGCGGTGCTCCAGTTCGGCTGTGTGACGCCGCCCGTGCCAGGCGGCGTCGACCTGAACCTTGGGTGCAACCCCGGTGCCAGGAGCGCCGGGCCTCCCTATCGTCACTCAATTGCGCCGAAATGCGGGCGAATACCGTCGGATCCTGGCCGCCGCCCCGCCCAACCGGGCCCAGGATTGTGACCGCCTGTGTCAGGACTCGCCACTCGCGGTGCCGGTTCGTGTCGCTGTACATGACGACGGGCGCGGCCCGATGGCCGCGCCCGTGTCGACGTTCCGCTGCGGACGGCTTACTGGAGGGCCGTGCCGCCGCCGCCGGCCGCCATCTGCGCCTCGGTCGGCGCGGTGGCGCTGTTGGCGTAGAAGATGGTGCCCACGGTGCTCGACGCGAACGAGCGGTTGCCGCTGGTGCCGAAGGTCACCGGGATGGCCGTCGTGTAGTAGGCGCTCTGCCCGGCCGTGCCGTTGCAGTCGGTGCCCTGCGCCGCGGCGCCGGTGCCGCCGACCAGGACCACCGTGAAGCCGCTCTTGGTCACCGTCGCGCCGGTCGTCAGGTCGGTCGACAGGAAGCCCACCGTGCTCATCGGGCAGGCCAGGCCGAGCGTCGGCAGCGTCACCGCATACGGGCTGCCCGTGCCGGCCGCCGCGTAGGCGCTCTCGGCGCTGTTGATGGCGCGCAGCGAGCCGATCGCCGAGGCCTCGTTGCCGGCCATGCGGGCACGCAGCAGGCCCGGGATGGCGATCGCCGCGATGATGCCGATGATCGCCACGACGATCAGCAGCTCGATGAGGGTGAAGCCCTTGGTGTCGCGAATACGCATGTCTGTGCTCCTCGATGTCCGTGTCAGGTTCGCCGGGTGTCGGTTGTTTCGCCCTTGCGACGCCGCCACCTCGGGGCGGCGTCGTCGTCCCCTCTACAGCAACCTCGATGCCAACCCGGCGGCACCCCACGATCGGTCCAGCAACACATTGTTTTTCAAAGACTTACACGCCTGATCACGACCATGTAACCGGCCCAGACGGGGCCCCGCCTGACGCCGAGCGTCAGGTCGCCGGGCGCGGTGACACGGAGCGGCAGCCCCGGCCTACTTGAGCTGGTACTTCTTGGCCAGGTAGCGGAACTGGCGGAAGGTGATGCCGAGCAGGTCGGCGGCCTTCACCTGGACCCCGCCGGCCTGCTTGAGGGCCCGCTCCAGGTGCATCCGCTCGATCTGCTGCAGATGCGCCTCGAGATTGAAGCCCGAGGCCGGGATGGCTTCGACCGCATGGGCGCCGCCGCCCGACGTCTCGCTCAGGTGCGGCGGCAGGCTCTCGGGCGTGAGTTCGGCCGACTGCTCCAGCGCGACGCCGCGTTCCATCACGTTCTCGAGCTCGCGGACGTTGCCCGGCCAGCGATACGCCATGAGCAGCCGCATCGTGTCGGCCCCGATGGCGCGCACCGGCCGGCCCATCCGCTCGGCGAAGCGATGCACGAACTGCTCGGCGAGGATCGGGATGTCCTCGGCGCGTTCGCGCAGTGCCGGCAGCCGCACCGAGATGACGTTGATGCGGAAGAAGAAGTCCTCGCGGAAGGTGCCGCTGCGCACCATCTCCTCGAGGTTGCGGTTGGTGGCGGCGATGAACCGGACGTCGGCTTCCAGTTCCTGGGTGCCGCCGACGCGGCGGAAGCGGCGCTCCTGCAGCACCCGCAGCAGCTTCACCTGCATCCCCAGGCTGGTCTCCCCCACTTCATCGAGGAACAGCGTGCCGCGATCGGCGGCCTCGAGCAGGCCCTTCTTAGTCTCGACGGCCCCGGTGAACGAGCCCTTCATGTGGCCGAACAGCTCCGATTCGAGGATCGACTCGGTGAAAGCGCCGCAGTTGACCGCCACGAAGGGCTGCGCCTGACGCGACGACTGCAGGTGGATCTCGCGCGCCGTCCACTCCTTGCCGGTGCCCGACTCGCCGGTGATGAGCACGCTGGCGTCGGTGCGGGCGACGCGGGCCACCAGGCTGATGACGTCGAGGATCTGCCGGCTGCGGCCGGCGAGAACGAACCCGGGCGTCTTACGGCCCTCGCTCGGCAACGTCTGGGTCTCGTTGAGGCGCTTGACCTCGAGGTAGCGGGCGACCCGCTGCTTCAGGTCGTCGACGTTGAACGGCTTGGTGAGGTAGTCGACGGCGCCGAGCCGCATCGCCTCGACGGCGGTGTCGGCCGACGCGAAGGCCGTGAGCAGCAGGCCGACCGACCCCGGGCTTCGTTCCTTGAGCGCCCGCAGCACATCCACGCCCGAGCCGTCGGGCATCTTCAGGTCGCTGATCAGCACGTCGGGCGGCGGCCCGCGGCGGATCTGATCGAGGGCGGAGCCGACGTTGTCGGCCGTCGCCACTTCGTAGCCGTCGCGGCGCAGCGCGATCGAGATGATCTCGCGCAGCGACGGTTCGTCGTCGACGACGAGCACGCGCGGTTTCGCGGAGGGAGCGGAGGACATGGAAGGTCAGTCTCCTGCGGGCACCGGCCGACGCGACCCGGCGGATCGAGGGGAGGGGAACCGGGCGACGATCGTCGTGCCGCGGCCGACCGCCGATTGCACGTCGATGCGCCCATTGTAGTCGGTGACGATGCGATGGACGATGGCCAGCCCCAGGCCGCTGCCGCGGGCGAAGGAGCCGCGGAAGGGATGGAAGATCGCGTCCACTTCCTCGGGCGGGATGCCGGTGCCTTCGTCGCGGACGCCGATCTGTGCCTCGTCGCCCTCGGCGCGGGCGAACAGCAGCAGCCGGCCGCCGCGCGGCATGGCCTTGAGGCCGTTGGTCGCCAGGTTCCAGACGATCTGCCGCAGCTGGTGCTCGTCGGCGTCGATCCACACGGGATCGGCCGGCACCTCGACGTCGATGGTGTGGTGCTCCGACGTCTCGGGGCTGGCGCGCAGCAGCGCCGCGGCGTCCTGCACCGATCGCCGGGCGTCGATGCGCGTGACGTCCACCCGGCTCGGCCGGGCATAGGCGAGGAACGACGAGATGGTCGAGTTGAGGCGGTCGGATTCGCGCAGCACGATGTCCATCAGCTGGGCCTGTTCGGCCGAGAGCGGCAGCTCGCTGCGCAGCATCTGCATCGCCCCGGACATCGACGCCAGCGGATTGCGGATCTCGTGGGCGATGCCGGCGGCCATCTCGCCGACGGCGGCGAGCCGCTGCCGCATCTGCGCCGTGCGCTCCAGCCCCTTGATGTCGGTCACGTCCTGGAAGGTGAAGATGGCGCCGCGCTGGCCGCCGCCGAGCGGCAGCGGCGCGGCGCTGACGCCGAGCTCGATCGGCCGGCCGTCGGCGCGGTGGAACGTGTAGTCGACGCGCCTGGCCCGCGCCGTGGACGCGTCGCCGGCCAGGTCGGCGACGAATTCCGCCGGCAGCTGCAGCGCCGCCGCGGCCGACGTGCCGGTCACCGACGCCGGCCACCCGGTGATCGCGGCGGCGGCGCGGTTGGCGGTCAGCACCTTCCCGGCCGCGTCCATCGTCAACAGGCCGCTGGCCAGGTGGTCGATGACGGTGCGGTTGAACGCCTCGAGATCGGCGATCTTCTCCGACGCCGCCTCGACCAGGACGTCGGCGCGGCGCAGGTTCTCGGCCAGCTGGCCGGCCAGGAACGCCACCGCGAAGAACGCGAAGACGTTGATGCCGACGGTGATGCGGGCGACCTCGGCGGCCGGCAGCGGCGTGCCGTCGGCCCCCGGCGCGCTCACCGTGTACTGGGCGACGACGATGGCGAGCAGACAGGCGCTGGCGAACGCCGCCATGCGCAGGCTGCCGAGGCGGTACTGCACGCCGGCGGCGGCCACCACCGGCAGGGCGAACAGCGGCGTGAACACCGAGCTGACCCCGCCGGTGGCGACGACGAACCCGGCGATGAGCAGCGTGTCGAGCGCGAAATGGACGTCGGCGGTGGCCTCGAAGCGATCGGCGAACCGCACCGTGATCGCGTCGAGCAGCGCCACGCCGTAGAGGCCGGCGATGGCCAGCACCGCCCGGTCGAACGGCCACAGCGTCGACCCGGCGGCGCGCAGGGCCAGCGCCAGGCCGAGCAGCAGCGTGGCCGCGCCGACGCGCACCACCACCAGCCGCGCGAGCCGCGGGCGAAGAGCCGACATGGGGGGTCGTCTCGCCCGGGCTAGCCGGCCGCCGGATCCGGCAGTACCTGTAGCGGCATCCTAGGTCAGCTGGCTGATCAGGCCGAAGATCGGCAGATACATGGCGATGACGATGCCGCCGACGACGATGCCGAGGAAGGCGATCATCACCGGCTCGAGCAGGGTCAGCAGGCCGGCCACCGCGGTGTCGACCTCCTCTTCGTAGAAGTCGGCGATCTTCGACAGCATGGTGTCGAGGGCGCCGGTGGCCTCACCGACGCCGATCATCTGCACGACCATGCCGGGGAACACGCCGGTCTGCTTGAGCGGCCCGGCCACGGTTTCGCCGCGCTCGATGCTGCGCCGCACTTCGAACAGTGCGTCCTCGATGATGGCGTTGCCGGCGGTCTTGGCGGTGATCTCCAGGCCGTCGAGAATCGGCACGCCCGAGGTCATCAGGGTCGACAGCGTGCGGCAGAAGCGGGCGACGGCGATCTTGCGCATGATGATGCCGAGCACCGGCATCTTGAGCACGGTGCCGTCGACGACGCGGCGGCCCTTCTCGGTGGCGTAGTAGGAGCGGAAGGCGAACACTCCGGCGATCATCGCGACGATGATCATCGGCATGAACCGCACCAGCATGTTGCTGGCGGCGATGACCAGGCGGGTGAGCAGCGGCAGTTCGGCGCCGAGGCCGGCGAACAGGCTGGCGAAGGTCGGAATGACCTTCCAGAGGATGACCGTGACCACCACCACCGCGATGGTGATGATCGCCACCGGGTAGATCATCGCCGACTTGACCTGGGCCTTCAGCTTGACGGCCTTTTCGATGTAGGTCGCCAGCCGCTTGAGGATGGTGTCGAGGATGCCGCCGGCCTCGCCGGCGGCGATCATGTTGGTGAACAGCGGGTCGAAGGTCTTGGGATGCTTGCGCATCGCGTCGGCCAGCGAGGCGCCGGCCTCGACGTCGCTGCGCGTCGCCAGGATCACCGCCGAGAAGTTCTTGTCCTCCTCCTGGTTGCCGAGGATGTCGAGACACTGCACCAGCGGCAGGCCGGCGTCGATCATCACCGAGAACTGGCGGGTGAAGACCGCCAGGTTCTTCGGGTTGACGCTCTTGGCCCGCGCCTTCTTCGGCGGCGCCGCCGGTTTGGCCTGGACGGCGCCGATCCGGGTGACCATGATCTGCTCGCGGCGCAGCGCCGCGGTCACCGATTCCATGGTGTCGCCCAGGCGCTCGCCGCTGATGAGCTCGCCGCCACGAGTGCGGCCAGAGAATGCGAAGGTCGGCATGTGCGTCGTCTCCTGCTGGGTTCCGGCGATCAGCGCGCCATCGGCCGGGCCGGGCCGCCGGGCCGGCCGAGGCCGGCGCCGGCGACGACGCCGACGCCGCGGCTCATCATTTCGGTCAACTCGTCGCGCAGCGACGAGGCGTTCATCGCCGTCTCGAGGGAAATCATCCGGCGCTGGTGGAGGGTGACCAGCGACTGGTTCATGGTCTGCATGCCGAGCTTCTCCTGGCCGGCCTGCATCGCCGAGTAGATCTGGTGGATCTTGTCCTCGCGGATCAGGTTGCGGATGCCGGGGGTCGGCACCATGATTTCGAGCGCGACGACGCGGCCCTGGCCGTTGATGCGCGGCAGCAGCGACTGACAGACGATGCCTTCGAGCACCAGCGACAGCTGCACCCGCACCTGCGGCTGCTGGTGGGCCGGGAACACGTCGATGATGCGGTTGATGGTCGACGACGCCGAGTTGGTGTGCAGCGTCGCGAAGGTGAGGTGGCCGGTCTCGGCGATGCGCAGCGCCGACTCGACCGTCTCGAGGTCGCGCATTTCGCCGACCAGGACGATGTCGGGATCCTCGCGCAGCGCGGCGCGCAGCGCGTTGCTGAAGTTCTGGGTGTCGCTGTGGACCTCGCGCTGGTTGACCAGGCAGCCCTTGTGCTGGTGCAGGTACTCGATCGGATCCTCGATGGTGAGGATGTGGCTGCGGCGCTCGGTGTTGATCTTGTCGATCATCGCCGCCAGCGTCGTCGACTTGCCGCTGCCGGTCGGGCCGGTGACCAGCACCAGCCCGCGCGGCTTCTCGGCCAGCTTGCCGATGACCGGCGGCAGGCCGAGTTCCTCGAACGCCCGGACCCGCTCGGGGATCAACCGGTAGACGGCGCCGACGGCGCCCTTCTGGTTGAACAGGTTGCAGCGGAAGCGGGCCAGCCCGCGGATGCCGAACGAGAAGTCGAGCTCCTGCGTCTCCTCGAAGCGCTTCTTCTGCGCGTCGGTCAGCACGCTGTAGGCCAGCGTCTTGGTGTCCGACGGCGTCAGCTCGGGCAGGTCGAGCCGGGTCAGCTCGCCGTGCACGCGCACGATCGGCGGCGACTGGATCGACAGGTGGAGGTCCGAGCCGTTCGACTCGACCGTCTTCTTCAGCAGTTCCGGCAACGTGGCCATGTGGTGTCCTGTTCTCTTCCCTGGTCCCCGGTCCCTGGTCCGCGGTCCCTACGCGTTACTTGACGGTCTCCCGCACCACTTCCTCGATCGTCGTCACGCCCTCGGTGATCTTGCGCAGGCCGCTGCCGCGGAGGGTGATCATCCCCTCCTCGATCGCCTTGCGGCGCAGCTCGAGGGCCGAGGCGCCGACCAGGATGAGCTCGCGCAGCTCCTCGGTGATCTCCATCACCTCGTAGAGGCCGACGCGGCCCTTGTAGCCGGTGCGGTTGCACTTCTCGCAGCCCTTGCCCTTCTTGGGCACCACCGTCTCGGCCAGCTCGGCGGTGTAGCCGACGTTGACGAGCGCCGCCGCCGGCACCGGGTCGTCGATCTTGCAGCCGGTGCAGATGCGCCGCACCAGCCGCTGCGCGCACACCAGGTTGAGCGAACTGGCCACCAGGAACGGCTCGATGCCCATGTTCATCAGGCGGTTGATGGTGCTGGGCGCATCGTTGGTGTGCAGCGTCGACAGCACCAGGTGGCCGGTGAGCGCCGCCTTCACCGCGATCTCGGCGGTCTCGAAGTCGCGGATCTCGCCGACCAGGATGATGTTGGGGTCCTGGCGCAGGAAGCTGCGCAGCGCCGCCGCGAAGTTCAGGCCGATGCTCTCGCGCACCTGCACCTGGTTGACGCCGACGAGGTTGAACTCGACCGGGTCCTCGGCGGTCATGATGTTGGTGTCGGGGGTGTTGATCCGCGAGATCGACGAGTAGAGCGTGTTGGTCTTGCCGCTGCCGGTCGGGCCGGTGACCAGCACCATGCCCCACGGCTTGCTGATCTGCGCCTCCAGCTTGGTCAGCGACTCCGGCTCGAAGCCCAGCTTGGTCATGTCGAGCATGAGCTTGGTGCGGTCGAGCAGACGCATGACGATCTTCTCGCCGAACAGCGTCGGCAGGCACGAGACGCGGAAGTCGATGTCGCGCTGCTGGCCGCTGTCGGAGAAGCGGATCTTGATGCGGCCGTCCTGCGGCAGCCGCTTCTCGGCGATGTCGAGCTTGGCCATGATCTTGATGCGCGAGGTGATCGCGTCTCGCATCTTGAGCGACGGGCTCATCACGTTGTAGAGCAACCCGTCGATGCGGTAGCGGACCCGGTACTCCTTCTCGTAGGGCTCGATGTGGATGTCGCTGGCGCCCTTCGAGATGGCCGACATCAGGATGACGTTGACCAGCTTGATGACCGGCGCTTCCTCGCCCTGCCGCGTCAGCGCCTCGGCGCTGATCTCTTCGAGCTCCTCGAGGACTTCGACGTCCTCGGCGTCGATGAGCGGCATCTCCTGCATCGCCCGGGCGGCGATCTCGAGGGCGCTCTCGCCCGGTGCCGTCTCGATGATCTTCGGGCCGCCGCCGCCCTTCGGGCCGGCGCCCGGGGCGCCGTAGTACTTCTGGATGGCGTCGAGGACCGCCGTCTCCCAGGCGACCACCGGCTCGACGTTGTAGCCGGTCATGAACTTGAGGTCGTCGAGGGCGAAGACGTTGGTCGGGTCGGTCATCGCGATGGTGAGCGTCGCGCCGACCCGGCTGAGCGGGATGATCTGGTACTTGTGGGCGGTCTCGGCCGGCACCAGCTTGATCACGGCCGGGTCGATCTCGAACTGGTTGAGCGAGATGGAGGGCACGCCGTACTGCTTGGACAGCAGCGACGTGATCTCCTCGTCCTTCACGAAGCCGAGCTTCACCAGGTTGGCGCCGAGCTTGCCGCCGTTGTTGCGCTGGTAGCTCAGCGCTTCCTGGAGCTGTTCGGGCGTGATGCGCTTCTCCTTGAGGAGGAGCTCGCCAATCCGTACCGCCATGTCGTCGTGTCCGCCGTTCTCCGCCCTGTGCGCCGGGCCGCGGGGCCCGGATCCGGTCCTGGCTGGGAGGCCCCGGACCGGCGTTGGCCCCGGAGGGTGCGCGCGTCTGCACACCGCGACCCGGGTCCAACTCCCATTACCTTTTCGGTCCGCTGCCGCCCCCCCTGCAGATCCGTCCGGCGCAACCCCGGCCGTCGTCGCCGTCGCCGCCATCCGGAAGGGCCCGCCAGATCGCCGATTACGAAACGCGCGGAAAAATCACGGAATCGGGTCGGCGCTCCCGGGCCCGCGCGGCGGCCGCGGCCGGAACCCGGCGTGACCCGGAAGTCCATCGCTGTCAGTCAGTTGAAGCAACGCGGACGAAACCTGTCGGGGCCGGCGGTCGTATTACACTCAGGAGCGCGGCCGACGTCCTTCCCCACCGAATGACCCCTGATAGCAACCCCCCGGCCAGCGGGCTGCTGGCCCGCCTGACCGGCGTCGTGCTCGGGCCCCGCCGCGCCATGCAGGCGGCTGCCCGGACCGGACCTGGCGGCATCGTGGTCACCTGGGCCGTGGTGCTCCTCGGCTGGCTCGCCGCCGGCGGCTGGCTGCTCGGTCAGCCGGTCGGCCGCCAGGCGGTCGTGGACGAGCAGGTGAGGGTCGTCGAGGCGCTCGGCGGGCGGGTGGACGACGCGCAATACGCCGCCTGGCAGGCGCACCCGCCGTGGCGCATCTATTTCATCAGTGGCGGCCGGGCCCTGCTGCTGCCGGTGACGACGCTGGCGGTCGCGGCCGGCATGTTCATGTGGGCCCGCCGACGGTCGGCGGGCGTGCGGTTCGCCGGCGCCTTGAGCGTCGCCGTCCACGCCGGCGTGGTCCTGGCGCTGCAGCAGATCGCCGCCACGCCGCTCCATCTCGTGCGCGAGTCGCTCACCAGCCCGTTCAACCTGGCGGCCGTGCTGCCGTTCTTCGACGAGGGCTCGCTGCCGGCACTGGTGCTCGGCGCCGTCGAGCTCGCCGGGGTGTGGTGGGTATGGCTGCTCGCCGTCGGCCTCGCCGCGCTCACCGGTGGCCGGGCGCGCAGCTACGCGGGGCCGCTGCTGGCGATGTACCTCGGGGTCGCGGCGATCGTCGCCGGCGTCGTCGTCCTGATCGGAGGGTCGTAAAGGTGTTCCGGAAAAAGTGGCCGTGGGTCCTGGGGGTGGTGGTGCTGCTGGGAGCCTCCGGGTTCGCGTGGTCGCGCTCGCGACAGGAGAAGGGCACGCTCGTCACCGCCGAGACCGTCCAGCAGCGCGACCTGGAGGCGCTGGTGTCGGCCTCGGGCAAGATCGAGCCGAAGCGGTCGGTCAACATCAGCGCCCAGTCGATGGGCCGCGTCACCCGCATCGGCGTGCGCGAGGGCGACCGGGTCACGGCCGGCCAGTTCCTGCTGCAGATCGACCCGGTGGCGGTCGAGAGCGCGGTCCGCCGCGACGAGGCCGCCGTCGCCGGCGCGCGCACCGGCCTCGAGCAGGCCCGCGTGCAGCTGCAAAGTGCGCAGGCGGCGCTCGACGTCGCCCGCCAGACCTTGAAGCGCCAGCAGGAGCTGTGGGCCGGCGGCCTGACCACCCGCGAGACCCTCGACAAGACCGAGGCCGAGGTGCAGATGCGCGAGAGCGATCTCAACGCCCGCACCCAGGAGATCCGCACGCGCGAGGAACAGGTGCGGCAGCAGGAGGCCGGGCTGGTGAGCAGCCGCTACAACCTGTCGCAGGCCCGGTTCGAGTCGCCGTTCGACGGCATCGTCACCCGGCGCAACATCGAGGAGGGCGAGAACGTCGTCGTCGGCACCATGAACAACGCCGGCACGGTGCTGCTCACGGTCGCCGACATGTCGGTGATCGAAGCCGAGGTCGAGGTCGACGAGACCGACGTCCCGCTGGTGCAGATCGGCCAGAAGGCCACCGTGACCATCGATGCCATCGACGGCAGGACTTTCACCGGCCGGGTCACCGAGATCGGCAACAGCCCGATTCAGGCGACCGGCCAGACCGCCGGGCAGCGCACCGCCACCAACTTCAAGGTGGTCGTCACGCTCGACGCCGGCGCGCCGGAGATCCGCCCCGGGTTCACCTGCACGGCCGACATCTCGACCGCCACCCGCACGGGGGCGGTCGCCGTGCCGATCCAGGCGCTGACCGTCCGTGAACTCGAGTACGACGCCGCCGGGAAGGTGGTGCCGAAGGTCCGACCGGCGCCGGCCTCGCGCTGGAGCTTCGGCGCCCCCGCCGCCCCCGCCGGTCCGCCGGTGCCGACCGAGCTGCCGGTCGGCCATACCCGCAAGGAAGAGGAAGGCGTGTTCGTGATCCGCGACGGCAAGGCGCAGTTCGTCCTCGTCACCGTCGGCATCGCCGGCGAACGCTACTTCGAGGTGCTGACCGGGCTGAAGGCCGGCGACCGCGTGATCACCGGCCCCTTCGAGAGCGTGCGCAACCTGTTCGACGGCGACCAGGTGCGCGAGAACACCACCCCGACGGCGACGCCCTGACGCGCCATGGCCCAGATCTGGGAATCGGTCAAGCTGGCGCTGGCGTCGATCTGGGCCAACAAGCTCCGCTCGCTGCTGACACTGCTCGGCAACATCGTGGCGGTGTCGTCGATCATCGCCGTCGTGGCCCTGATCCAGGGAGTCGACGGCGCGGTGTCGGACGCCATCGTCTCTGACCTCGGCGCCGACTACTTCACCATCCGCCGCACCGGCATCGCCCGCAACCAGGACGAGATCGACCGCCAGCGCGGCAACCCGCGCATCACGCTCGAGGAGGCCGAGGCGATCCGCCGCTTCGGCGGCACCATCACCGCGGTGATGGCCCAGGCCCAGCAGAACACCACGGTCGCCTACCGTGCCGAGGACCTGGAGTCGATCCAGGTGCAGGGGGTGTCCGCCAGCTATCTCGAGTTCTCGACCTTCGACGCCGAACGCGGCCGCATGATGAGCCCGATCGAAGTGGCGCG
>JBFWNV010000017.1:0-61240 GCA_050250875.1 Vicinamibacterales bacterium | reverse complement strand
CCATCAGGTCAGCCGCGCTGTACCGGCGAACGCCGGGACCGGCCCTGCGGCCAGCCCCGGCGCGATGGTGACTCGTCCGACCGGCCGACCTACTCGGCCGTGATGACGAAGTGCCCGCGGCGGTTCTGCTGCCAGCAGGTCTCGTTGCTCTCGGTGCAGAAGGGCGTCTCCTTGCCCTTGCTGATCACCGTGATGCGGTCGGCGGCGATGCCGAGACTCACGAGGTAGCCCTTGACGGCGTTCGAACGCCGCTCACCGAGGCTGATGTTGTACTCGGCGGTGCCGCGCTCGTCGCAGTGGCCCTCGACCGTGATGCGCAGCGACGGCCACCGCTTCATGTAGTCGGCGTTGCGCTGCAGCGGCGCGCGGCCGTCCTCGCGGACGCCGTACATGTCGAAATCGAAGAACACGTCGGCCAGCACGCCTTCCTTGTTGAGCTGATCGACGGTCTTGCCGGCCCAGATCTCGTCCTCGGTCGGCACGCGCGGGGCGGGCGGCGGGGGCGGCGGCGGAGGCGGCGGCGGGGGGGGCGGCGGCGGCACCACCGGCGGCGCGGGCGGCGGGGGCGGCGGCACCTCGGGGGCCTTCTTCGCGCACGCGGCCACCGTCAGCGCCATCATGAAGCAGAGGATCATCGCAATCCCTGCGTGTCGTCGGGGCAAACGCATCATTGTGTCTCCTGCGGGGCTGACAGTCCGTAACGAGCGGAGTATCGGCACGAAGGCGCGCCGGCACCACTCTCGCCACACACCGTGTAGAAACTCGCTGGGCGTCGCCTGGGAGGTACGACGCCTCGGAGAGTAAACAAGGCTGCACGGGCTGTCAACGAAAACCGGCACGATTTGCGCCGTTTTTCACGAGATGTCAGCGCGCGGGCACTCCGGGCTCGAGGCGGACGGCGAACAGGCGCAGACCGAGACGGCGACGATCACCCGAAGGCCCACGTTCGGCCGGTGCGAACGTCTGCGTCGTCGTGAGGCGAAGGCTGCCGCCGCCGGCCTGCAGCCGCGACGCCCGCACGCCGACCCGCACGGTGAAGTCTCCAGAGAGGTCGATGCGGCCGAGCCGCGCCTCGCCACTCCAGATCTCGAGCGTGGACGGCCCCGGGAAGTACGCGAGCGGCGACTCGCCTTGGAGCACCAGGGTGACGTCGCCGGCGGTCTGCGGCACCTCGAGCACGGCCTCGTCGCTCATCCAGCGCCAGGCGAGGGCCCGCTGATTGTCGAGCTCCGGTTCGTGGAAGCCGCGCCCGAAGGCCCACATCGTGACACCGGGCGACTGCAGATCGAACTGCTCGATGGCCGTTGGCACCGGCGCCGCGCCGGCCGCCGACGAGGCGATCGTGAGATCGGCGAAGGGCCCGGCGCCGGCGAGCGCACCGGCCGGCACGTCGACGACGCGCACGAAGAAGCCGGGCGGCTGTGGCCAGGTGGCCAGCGGACGTCCGTCGATCGCGATCGCGAAGGTGACCGGCGGGTCGCTCTCACCACCCAGGTGCCGTCCGCCGACGAGCAGCCGGACCGCGTCGGCGCGGCGCCTCACCGCGGCGTGGATCGGCGCCAGGTGCGGCCCGCGGCCCATCAGCCGGGCCATCCCGGCCGTTTCCGGGGTCAGGCTCCAGCCCTCGGCGAGAAACCAACCCGGCGGGGCCAACCGGTACCACGCGACGTCCGCCGGACGCATCCCGCCGAGCATCGACAGGCTGGTCACACTCCAGCCGAAGTGCTCGACGTCGAGGCGGGCCTGCGGATCGATCAGGGCGAGATCGGTGCGGCGCGGATCGGCGAGGAACCACACCGGGGTGTCGGCACCGGACTGCCAGTGCCGGGCCAGCTCGAGCCACTCGCGTCGTGGCGGCGCCGGCAGCTGCGCCGGGAAGAGGCGCGGTTCGGCTTCGAGGGGGCGCCGCAGCGCCTGGTGCATCGCCAGCACCGGCGCGGGGCGGGCGTCCGCCGCGGCCGCGGTGATGCGATCGAACAGGCGCGCCGTCGGGCTCCCCGCCGCCGCATAGGCGTCGAGTTGCGGCACGGCAATCGTCAGACTCCACGCCGCCAGCCCCAGTCCGGCGACCACGCCGGCGCGGCCGGCGGCATCGAGCGCCACGGCCGCGAGAAACGCGACGGGCCACACCACCGGCAGGGCGTAACGGGCGAACGTGGTGTCCTGAAAGGCGAGATGGAAGGCCAGATAAGGCCCGGCGATGGCGGCGACGGCCGCCAGCGTCCGCCGCTCGCGCACGAGCAGGACGAGGCCGCCCAGCGCCGCGAGCGTCAGCACGACGCCGGCCAGCACGGTGTCGTCCCACGGCCACACGAACGTGCGGAGCAACGCGAACGCGGCAAGCCGCGGCGTCGGATTGAGGTACAGCATCTCGACGCCGGCGAAGTCCTCCCCGGCCTGGCTGCCCAGGGCCGCCAGGTAAGCCTGCGGGCCGCCGCTGGCGACGACGAGCGGCACGGCCCAGGCCAGGACCCCGGCGGTGAAGGCGATGGCCGAGCCGAGCAGTGCGCCGGCGACGCCGCGGCCGACGCGGTCGCCGAGCACCAGCAGCAGCAGCGGCACCGTGATCCACAGCGTCTGCGACCGGAACCCGATCGAGAGTCCGGCGGCGAGCGCGCCGATCACGATGGCGCGGCCCGAGGCCGCCATCGCCGCGGGGTCGAGCCGGGTGTCGCCGTCGGGCCCGGGGCGTTGCCGCCACCACGCGAGCCCGAGACAGACGAGCGCGGCGCACGCCGCCGCCAGCCCGGGGACGTCGCTCATCGGCCGGGCCGCCATGTACCAGGTGAGCGGCGTCGTGGCGGCAATCACCGCGGCCAGCAGGGCCCGGCGGGTCAGCGGCGGGCGGCCGGTGCGGTCGCCGCCGCCGGTGGCCAGCGCACTGAACGTCCGCGGCGTCCACCAGACGAGCAGCACCGCCCCGAACAGTGACAGGGCCGCCAGCGCCCGGGCCTCGACGCGGTCGGCGCGACCGTCGGCCCACAGTGCCGCGGTGATCGCCGTCGCCGCCTTGCCCAGCGCGATGTAGAGCGGATAGCCCGGCGGGTGCGGCCGGTGCGCCGCAGGGTCGAAGTCGCGCACCCCGAGGGCGAAGTTGACCGAGTCGATGTCCTCGAGCGTGCTCGGCAGCTGCGTGAGGTGGCCGGCGGCGACGCCGAGCACCACGACCGCCGCGGCGACGGCGAGCCGTGCAGGCCCGCCGGTCACGGCACCGGCCGCAGGAAGAGCGGCGCGTTCAGGCTGCCCTGACGGTAGCCGCGCGGATCGACTTCGACCGCGTCGTAGCCGGCGGCGCGGACCGCGGCGGTGAGCCGGGCGGCGACGGCGGGATCCTGCGCGCGCGGCAGTTCGTCGGCGCCGACTTCGAGCCGGGCCAGCCGGTCGTGGTGACGGACGCGGAACACCCGGAAGCCGATCGCCCGCACGGCGTCCTCGGCCCGCTCGATCTGCCGCAGCTTGTCGGCGGTGACCTCGCTGTGATGCGGGATCCGCGAGGAGAGACAGGCCGACGCCGGCTCGTCCCAGACCGGAATCGACTGGGCGTGCGCGAGCGCCCGGATGTCGTCCTTCGTGAAGCCGAGCTCGTCGAGGGGGCTGCGCACGCCGTGTTCGCGGGCCGCCGTCCGTCCCGGCCGGTAGTCGCCGCGGTCGTCGGCGTTGGTGCCGTCGACGACGGCGGCGAAACCGCGGGCCCGGGCCAGCGCGCCGAGCATCGAGTACAGCTCGGTCTTGCAGTGGTAGCAGCGGTCGCCGGCGTTCAAACGATAGCCGTCGCGCAGCAGCTCGGCGGTCGGGACGATCTCGTGGGCGAGCGCGAAGTCGCGGGCGACGGCGAGCGCCAGGCGGCGGTGGCTGTCGGGATAGCTCGGGCTGTCACCCGTGACGGCCAGCGCGCGCGGACCGAGCCGGCGGGCCGCGGTGACGGCGAGGTAGGCGCTGTCGACGCCGCCGCTGAACGCGACGACGACCGAGCCCAGCTCGTCGAGCAGCGTCTCGAGCCGCGCCGCCCTGGTACGGGCGGCCTCGGGCACGGCAACGGGCGCGACGGACATGGGCTGGTTCGAGGACTCAGTCCTCGTCGTCGGTCTCGTCGTCGTCCTCGAGGTCGTCGTCGTCCTCGTCGTCGCCGTCCTCTTCCTCGTCCCCGTCGTCGTCATCGTCGTCGTCGACATCGTCGTCGTCGTCGGCGAATTCGAGTTCGAGCGGGGCATCGTTGGCGACACGGAGCAGGGACCCGCACTCCGAGCAGCTCAACTCATCGCCGATTTCGGCGTCGGCGCTGTCGATGTCGATCTCGGCGTCGCACTCGGGACAATACGCGGACATGCGGACCACTCCTGGACGGCGGTGACACGAGGCTGCGCTCCGTCGCACGGAGCCGCCCGCGTCGTCACCAAGAAGTCTTCGAATTATAGGGGGAACCTGATCTATTCTGCAACGAACGCCGGGCCGATTCCCGTACATGTCCGCCAATCCGACGACGTCGAAGTGTGTGGTAATCGCCGACGACAGCGCGTCGGTGCGCGACCGGTTCCGCTCGGCGGTCGAAAGCGCCGGACACCGGGCGATCACGGTGCGCAGCGCGGCGGAGCTGTTCGCCCGGGTGCGGGCCGACCTCGACCGTCTCGACCTGCTGCTGGTCGACCTGCGGCTCCCCCACTGCTCGGGGGCCGAGCTGATCCGTACCGTACGCAAGCTCGACGAGGGCCGCCTGCCGATCCTGGCGTTCAGCGGCACGGTCTCCAGCGCCGACGAAGTGCGCGAGCTGGCGTCGCTCGGCGTCGCCGGCTACGTCAACGAGTACAGCGCGGTGCAGCACATCCTGCCGTCGCTGGCGCCGCACCTCTTCCCCGACAACTTCAACCGCCGCGGCAGCCCGCGCGTGGTGCTCGGCATCCCGGCGGCCTACCACGTCGGCGCCACCATCGCCGCGGCGCTGTCGCTCAACATCTCGCGCGGCGGCATCGCCATCCGCACCACCAGCCCGCTCGAGCCGATGACCAAGGTGCGGCTCCGCTTCCGCCTGCCGGGCTCGAAGAAGGACTTCGACATCGACGCCCACGTGCGCTGGAGCGATCCGCGCGCCGGCATGGGCCTGCAGTTCGATCGCGTCGATCCGGCCGACCAGGCGGCGATCGACGAGTTCGTCGACAGCCACTTCTTCCAGCCGCGGCGGAAGGACGACGCCGGCGCTGACGCTGGCATCTCGTGATCGATTGAACGGTTGAGCGGGTGATCGAACGCTCGCATCTGATGTTCTGCTGATCGACGAACGGCCCGGTCGCGCGGTGCCAGCTGGCGCGACCAGATCACCCGATCACCCGATCATCCGATCACCCGATCACCCGATCACCCGATCACCAGTTCACCAGATCGATCACCCGATCACGCGATCAACCGGTCAACCGATCATCTGTGTCGGAGCAAACGCAACGCGTTTGCGACGACGAGTACCGAGGCTCCCGTATCGGCGAGCACCGCCATCCACAAGGTCGACAGCCCGGCGACGGCCAGCGCCAGCACGGCGAACTTGAGGCCGACCGAGAGCGCGACGTTGGCGCGGATGGTGGCCAGGGCCGCCCGGCTCAGACGCAGCGTGTAGGGAATCTTCTGCAGTTCGTCCGACATCAGCGCGACATCGGCGCTCTCGAGCGCCGCGGCCGAGCCGATCGCGCCCATCGCGATGCCGACGTCGGCGGCGGCCAGCGCCGGCGCGTCGTTGACGCCGTCACCGACCATCGCCACCGCGCCGTGGGCCCGACGCAGCTCGGCAATCGCCGCCATCTTGTCGGCCGGCAGCAGCCCGGCGCGTACGTCCGACACGCCGGCGGCGGCGGCCACCGCCGCCGCCGCGGCGGCCGAGTCGCCGGTCAGCATCGCCACGTGCTCCACGCCCTGGCCGCGGAGCAGCCGGACGACGTCGGGGGCCACCTCGCGCGGCCGGTCGGCAATCGCCAGCGTCGCCACCACGGCGCCGTCGACGGCGACGTGCACGGCGCTCTGTCCCGCCGCCTCGCACCGCGCGACGGCGGCCGCGACCGCCTCCATCCACAGTCCACGCTCGCGCATCAGACGGGCGTTGCCGACGACGACGTCGTGCCCGTTCCAGCGTCCTTCGGCGCCCAGTCCGGGCAGTGCCCGCACGTCGTGCGCCGCCTCGCCGTCGAGGTCGCGCCCGCGGGCGGCGGCGACGACGGCGCGGGCGACCGGGTGCTCCGACCGTGACTCGACCGCCGCCGCGGCGGCCAGGGCCTGCGCCTCGGCCTCCGGCCGGTGGACGGTGACGGCGACGACATGTGGCGCGCCGTGGGTGAGCGTGCCGGTCTTGTCGAACGCCACCGCGCGGATGGCGGCGAGGCGCTCGAGGTAGACGCCGCCCTTGACCAGCACGCCGTGGCGTGCCGCCGTGGCCAGAGCAGCGACCACAGACACCGGCGTCGAGATCACCAGCGCACAGGGACAGGCGACCACCAGCAGCACCAGGGCCCGGTAGCCCCACGCCGCCGCCGGCTGCGCGAAGACCAGGACCGGCACCACGAAGACGGCGACGGCGGCGGCGACGACCGCCGGGGTGTACCAGCGCGCGAAGCGATCGATGAACTGCTGCGCCGGCGCCCGCTGGGCCTGTGCGGTCTCGACCAGGTGCACGATGCGCGCCAGGGTCGTGTCGCGCACCAGCCGCGTGACCTCCACGTCGAGGGCGCCGCGCCCGTTGATGGTGCCGGCGAACACCTCGTCACCGACGCCACGATCGACGGGCAGGGACTCGCCGGTGATCGGCGCCTGGTTGACGTCGGAGCGGCCGGCGATAACCAGGCCGTCGAGCGGAATCTTCTCGCCCGGCCGCACGACGAGGGTGGCGCCGACGGCGACGCGGTCGACCGCGGTGAGGTGCTCGTGATCGCCGTGGCGCACGCGCGCCTCGGTCGGCGCCAGCGTCATCACCGCGCGGATCGACTCGCGGGCGCGCTCCATCGTCCGGACTTCGAGCCACTGCGACACCGCGAACAACGCCACCACGGTGGCGGCCTCGGCCCATTCGCCGATCGCCATCGCGCCGATCACCGCCACCGCCATGAGCACGTGGATGTCGAGCGACCGCCGGCCGATCGACGCCCACGCGCGGCGCGCCGGCTGCACGCCGGCCAGGCCGATCGCCAGCGCGAACAGCGGCACGACGTACGGCGTCTCGCCGGCCGCCGCCTGCACGGCGAGGCCGGCGGCGATCGCGGCGCCGGCGGCGGCGAGGCGACGGGTCTGGCCGGCAGAGGCGGGCACCTCCGCCGGGGTCTCGTGCTCCAGCCAGGCGCGCATGCCGGTCTCGGCGACGGCGTCGGCGATGCGGCCGGCGCTCAGCACCGCGGCGTCGTGGGACACGTGGAGCTTCTGGCCGAGGACGTCGGCCGACAGCGCCTCGATGCCGGCCAGCGGCCGCAGCCGCCGCTCGAGGATGGCCACCTCCTCGGCGCAGTCCATGCCGGCGACGCGGAACACCGACTCGACGTGGACCGCGCAGCGCGTGCACGCCACCGCGCCGGGCGGAGCGGCGGTCGTCGTCACGCCCGCCGCCGCGGCCGTGCGGCCCGCTGCTCCTCGACGTGCCGGAGCCCCTGGGTGAACAGGGTCATGATGTGGCGATCGTCGAGGGCGTAGAAGACCATGCGCCCGGCCCGCCGTGCGCGCACCAGCCGCAGCGTCCGCAGCAGGCGCAGCTGGTGCGAGGTCGCCGATTCGCTGAGCCCGAGCAGGTTGGCCAGGTCGCAGACGCACAGCTCGCCGTGTGACAGCGCGTCGATCAGGCGCACCCGGGTGGGATCGCCGAGGACGCGGAACGTCTCGGCCAGGGCCGCCACGGACGACTCGGCAACCAGCGCCCCGCGCAGGTGCGCCACCCGTGCCGGGTCGATGTGGAAGACGTCGCAGGAGTCGAGCGGCGGCGCCGGCGGCGCGGCTCCAGCGGCCGCGCTCGGAGCGGCCACTGCGCGAACATATGAACGACTGCTCATACGTTCAGTATACCGGGGCTCGGGGCTCGGGGCTCGGGAACGTGTCGGCGCTGGTCGCGCCGACCCCATTCACTGAGGCATGGGGCAAAAAGGCGTGAGTTCCGGATGGGGTCGTTCCCGAGCCCCGAGTCCCGAGCCCCGAGTCCCGGTCAAGCTCGATTCGCCGCCCTAGGGCGAAGCGAGTTGCCGGTGAGCTGCCTGGCCGTCCACGGCGCCGCGGGAGTAGGCCCAGGCGCGGTACTGGCCGGTGCGCCACAGCTCGTTCTGGTCGAAGTACTGAGCGCTCAGCGGATGGCCGGACTGGCCGCTGGGATGGATGACCTTCGAGTCGTCCCAGCGGCCGACGTCGAGCACCTGCCGCCACGCCGGATACTCCCAGGCCTTGAACCCGGCCATGCGGCGGTGGCTGACCCGCATCACCGTGGTGCCGTCGCCGGTCACGGGCACCGGACCGCGGTTGAACAGCCACGCCAGCACGCGGCCGCCGGCGCCCAGGGCGTGTTCGAAGGTGGCGGCGTGCACCCGATCCCAGCCGCGCGCGCCCGACGGCAACTGCGCGAAGGCGCGGGCGGCGTCGTCGGCGGCCAGCAGATAGATGTCGTCGCGCGACTCGCGGCGCTCCACGGTGGCGATGTCGTCCCACCAGCGGCTGCCGGGATCGGCCAGGATGGCGTGCAGGCCGGCGGCGCGTTCGGCGCCCGCCCACTGATAGAAACGGGAGAAGAGATCGTCGGGGAAGTCGTCGTTGAAGGCGCGATGCCAGAGCCGATCCTCGAAGATCTGGTAGAGCGTCACGTCTTCCCCGCCGTCGACCTCGCGATTCCACGCCGCCAGCCGCTTGAGCACGTCGGCCACCTCGGGGGCGGCACCGCTCTTCGCCGCGACGGCCAGGGCGCCGTCGACGCCGGCGAGCACGGCGGTGGCGGCGGCGCTGCGCCGGTCGAGCTGCAGCGTCGTGGCGGCGGCGACATCGAGCGCCGAGGCCTCGGTCAGCGCGCTGGTGACGCGGGCGGCCCGGAACGGCGCGGCCCAGTCGCGGGTGACGAACGGCACGTCGCCGCGCGCCACGGGGTTGTTCGACGTCGCCAGGAACCCGGCTTCGGGGTTGAACACCCGCGGCAGCGACGCGCCGCCGAGCGTACCGGACCACTCGACCTCGGCCGCCGAGCCCGGCCGGGTGCCGTCACCGCGGACGCGCACCGGCACCTGGCCGGTCATCATGTAACCGATGTTGCCGTCGACGTCGGCGTAGACGGCGTTCTGCGAGAACGCCGACAGCCGATCGAGGGCGGTCTGGAATTCGGCCCAGCTGCCGGCGCGATCGAGCGCCTCGAAGGCGTCGGCGAAGCCGCCGCCGTCGAAGCCCGACCACTTCAACACCAGCGCGCCCTGCTCGCCCTGGCGCGGCGCATCGGGCTGGAGCCATGCCGGCGGCGCCTCCCAGGCCAGGCTCTCGTCGGCGTAGACGACGCCGGTGGGCGTGCGCCAGATCTGGAAGGGGGACGGGTCGCTGCGGCCGCGCACCGGAATCGGCGCGTCCTCGACCTGCACCGCCGTCCAGCCGGCGGCCGTCTGCACCCGGCGGCCGGCGGTATCGATGCGTTCGACGGCGAAGTCCTGCACGTCGGCGCCGGTGTTGGTGAAGCCCCAGGCGATGCGCGCGTTGTGGCCGATGACGACGAACGGCGTGCCCGGCACCGACACGCCCTGCACGTCGAGCCCGGCCGCGACCAGGTGGTATTCGTACCAGACCGAGGGCAGCTCGACGAGCAGGTGCGGATCGTTGGCCAGCAGCGGCCGGCCCGTCGCGGTGCGCCGGCCCGATACCACCCAGGCGTTGCTGTTGGCGCGCGGCGCCGACGGATCGAGCCACGCCAGCGCGGCGGGCACTCGCGGCGCCAGGCGAGCCTGCGCCGGAGCCGGGGTGGGCGACACGGCCGGCGGGGCCGCCGGGGCCGGCGCGCTTCCTCCGGCCGGCAGCGCCGGGGCCGCCGGCGGAGCGAGGTCGCCGAGCACCGTGGGCCCGGTGTCCGGGTAGCGGCCGGCGAGGCGATCGGCTTCACCGGCGCCGGCGACACGAGCCAGGGCGTGGCGTACCAGCTCGGCCTCGTGGTTCTCGGCGAGCCGGTAGGCGAGCAGACGGCCGACCGCCAGCGAGTCCTCGGGCGTCCACGGCGCCGGCGTCGTGCCGAGCAGCTGGAATTCGAGCGGGCGCTGCCGCGCCGCCAGCCCGGCAATGGCGGCGTTGACACCGTCGGCGTAGCGCTGCAGGGCCGTCCGCGCCGGGGTGCCGAGCCGCGACCATTCGGTGGCGGCCGCGGCCCGGACGCGCAGCGTCAGCATCCGCCGATCGAGCGGGAGCACGGCCTCGCCGAGCACCTCGGCGAGGCGGCCCGAGGCGGCGCGGCGGTAGAGCTCCATCTGCCACAGCCGATCGCGGGCATGGAGCGCGCCGGCCATGAACCACGCGTCCTCGACGTCGCGGGCGTAGACGTGCGGGACGCCGTGGCGGTCGGCGACGACCTCGACCGGACTGCGCAGGCCGGGGAGACGCCACGCGGCGTCCAAAGACGGGATCGAACTCCGCACCCACCACCAGCCCGCGCCGAGCGCGACGGCGACGAGGACGAGAAGTGCGATGGCGAGACGCGTGATGACCCGGCGAACGCTCTTCCTCACTCCGCTCCTCACGGCCTTGCCCGGTCATGGCCGTTCGACTAGGATGGGGGGCTGTCGTGACTCGACTGCGAGCGTCCTAAAGCTTACAGCGATGACAGACTGCAGCGCCACACGCGCGGGAGACGAAACGTGATCGAGGTGCAGCACCTGACGAAGCGTTACGGCCCCTTCACGGCCGTCGACGACGTCAGCTTCAGTGTCGGGTCGGGCGAGATTCTCGGCTTCCTCGGCCCCAACGGCGCGGGCAAGACCACGACGATGCGTGTCATCACGGGCTATATGCCGGCCTCCGAGGGCTCGGTGACCGTGGCCGGGCACGACGTCTTCGCGGCGCCCATCGAGGCCAAGAAGCGAACCGGGTACCTGCCCGAGACCCCGCCGCTCTACCCCGACATGACGGTGCGCGACTACGTCACCTTCGTGGCGCGGCTGAAGGGCGTGCCGTCGCGCGAGGTGCGCGGCCGGGTCGACGAGGTGATGAAGCGCACGCACGTCGCCGACATGGCGTCGCGGCACTGCGGCAAGCTGTCGAAAGGCTACAAGCAGCGCGTCGGCCTCGCCCAGGCGCTCATCCACAACCCCGAGGTGCTGGTGCTCGACGAGCCGACCGCCGGCCTCGACCCGAAGCAGATCATCGAAGCGCGCCAGCTCATCAAGGAACTCGGCGGCAGCCACACGGTGGTGCTGAGCACGCACATCCTCCCCGAGGTCTCGCAGACCTGCCAGCGGGTGGTGATCATCAACAAGGGCAAGGTGGTCGCCGTCGACACGCCCGACAACCTCACCGCGCGTCTGCGCGGCAGCGAGACGATGTTCCTGCAGGTCCACGCGCCGGGCGCCGACGTCGCCGCGGCGCTGGCCGGCGTCGCCGGCGTGACCCGCGCCCAGGGCACGGCCGGCGAGGGCGGCGTGGTCGCCGTCGAAGTCGACAGCGAGCGCGGCCGCGACGTGCGCCGCGAGCTGGCCGCGGCGGTGGTCAGCCGCGGCTGGGGGCTGCTCGAGCTGCGGCCGATGCGGATGAGCCTCGAGGACATCTTCCTCAGCCTGACCACCGAAGACGCCGGCGGCGCCGAAGCGGCGCCCGCGCCGGCGACGGAGGCCGTCGATGCGTAACGTCGTCACCATCGCCCGCAAGGAACTGCAGGCTTACTTCGCCTCGCCGATCGCCTACGTCGTGATCGGCTTCTTCGCGCTGCTCTTCGGCTACTTCTTCTACACGCTGCTCTGGTACTTCGAACGGCAGAGCATGCAGGTGGCGATGGGCAGCGGCATGACCATGAACCTGAACCAGATGCTGATCGGGCCGGTGTTCATGAACGTCAGCGTCATCGTGCTGTTCGTCATGCCGATGATCACCATGCGCACCTACAGCGAAGAGAAGCGCTCGGGCACGATCGAGCTGCTGCTCACCTCGCCGATCACCGACTGGCAGATCATCCTCGGCAAGTTCTTCGGCGCGCTGGCCCTCTACGCCGTCATGCTGGCGGTGACGCTGATCCACATCGGCGTGCTGTTCTGGTACGGCGATCCGGAGTGGAAGCCGGTGGCGACCGGCTACCTGGGCCTGCTGCTGATGGGCGCCTGCTTCATCTCGGCCGGGCTGCTCATCTCGAGCCTGACGAAGAACCAGATCGTCGCCGGCATGGTCACCTTCGCGGTGTTCCTGCTGCTGTGGGTGATCAACTGGATCGGCCAGTCGTTCGGACCGACCGGCCAGGCAATCGTCAGCCACCTGTCGATCACCGAGCACCTCGACGACTTCGCCCGCGGGATCATCGACACCAAGCACCTGATCTACTACGCGAGCTTCATCGTCTTCGGGCTCTTCCTGACGGCCAAGTCCGTCGACAGCGAGCGGTGGAGGGGCTGATGGCGGGCAGGATTGCAGCGGTGCTCGGCTGGCTCGGCACGGCCCTGGTGGTCGTGGCCCTGGGCCTCTGGTACGCCAAACCCGAGTGGGAGGAGTACCGGCGCTACATCGCCTGGGCGGGGCTGGCCACCATCCTGGTGTATCTCGTGGCGCAGTGGCGCGAGTCGCAGCAGGGCCACAGCGCCCGCACGGCCAGGCTGGGAGCGCTCTCGGCGGTGAGCGTGGTCGCCGTGCTGGCGATCCTCGCCGGCCTCAATTACCTCGGCGTCCGGCAGAACAAGCGCTGGGATCTGACCGCCAACCAGGTGTTCAGCCTGTCGGAGCAGACCCTCAAGGTGCTGCGGGGGCTCGACTCGCCCGCCAAGCTGACCGTCTTCGACCAGGCGGCGCAGTTCGATCGCTTCCGCGACCGGCTCGAGGAATACACCTATCAGAGCCAGCAGCTGTCGGTGGACTACGTGGACATCGACCGCCAGCCGGCGCGCGCCAAGGCCGCCAACGTGCAGACCGCCGGCACCATGGTGCTGGAGTACAAGGGCCGGGTCGAGCGGATCACCAACCTCGAAGAACAGGACCTCGCCAACGCGTTCATCAAGGCGACGACCGGCGCGGCGCGCAAGGTCTACTTCACCGCCGGCCACGGCGAGAAGGACCCGACCGTCGGCGAGCGCACCGGCTACAGCTCGGTGGCGCAGGCGCTGACCAGCGACAACTACGCCACCGAGAAGCTGGTGCTGGCGCAGTCGCCGACCGTGCCCGCCGACGCCACCATGGTCGTGGTCGCCGGACCGCGCACCGACTTCTTCCCGCCGGAGATCGAGGCGATCAAGACCTATCTGGCCAGGGGCGGCAAGCTCCTGGTGCTGGTCGATCCGCCCGACAAACCGGGCGCGGCGCCGCTGACCAATCTGCTGGCGCTGGTCAACGAGTGGGGCATCCAGGTCGGCGACGACGTGGTCGTCGACGCGTCGGGGGTCGGCCAGATGTTCGGCGGCGACGCCTCGGTGCCGGTGGCCGCCAACTACCCCGGCCACGCCATCACCGACCGGTTCAACCTGATGACGGCGTTCCCGATGGCGCGCTCGATCACCGCGCCGTCCGAGGGCGTGAACGGCCGCACGGCGACGGCGTTCGTCGAGACGAGTGCGCAGAGCTGGGCGGAGAAGGACCTCGCCGCCCTGACCAGCGGCGGGCAGGTGACGCTCGACGCCGACAAGGGCGATCGGCAGGGCCCGATCGCGCTCGGCGCGGCCGTCTCGGCCGCGGCCACCGACGCGCCGGCGCCGCCGGCGCCGGCCGAAGGCCAGGCCGCGCCGCCGACGCCGGAAACCCGCGTCGTCGTCGTCGGCGACTCCGATTTCGCCGCCAACTTCGGCCTCGGCATCCAGGGCAACCGCGACCTGTTCATGAACGCGGTCAACTGGCTGGCGCAGCAGGAAGGGCTCATCGCCGTGCGGCCGCGCGCCCCCGAGGATCGCCGGCTGACGATGACGGCCGATCAGCTCAACCGCGTGTCGCTGCTGTCGATCTTCATCATCCCGGCGTTCATCTTCGGCACCGGGATCTACACCTGGTGGCGTAGGAGATAGCGAGCGATGAGAGGCGGCTGGTCCACCTTGGCGCTGGTCGTGGCCGCCGTCGGCCTCGGCGCCTACATCTACTTCGTCGATTCCGAACGGCCCGAGACCGAGGCCAAGGCCAAGGTCTTCGCGGTCGAGGCCGACGCGATCGAGGAGATCCGCGTCGCCGCCAAGGGCGAGACGTCGCTGCTGCGCAAGACCAACGGCACGTGGGCGATGGTCGAGCCGATCGCCACCGACGTCGATCAGAACGAAGTCTCGGCGCTGGTCAGCGGCCTCGCCAACCTCGAAGAGAACCGCGAGGTCGAGCCCAACGCCGCCAACCTGGCCGAGTTCGGGCTGGCCGAGCCGAAGGCCGACATCACGTTCAAGGCGGCCGGCGGCGCCACCGGCCGGGTACGGCTCGGCGACCAGACGCCCACCGCCGGCGACATGTACGCCGTGAAGGACGACGGCGCCCGGGTGTTCCTGGTCGCCACCTTCACCGAGAACACGCTGGCGCGCAGTTCCTTCGACCTGCGCGACAAACGGGTCCTGCGCTTCGAGCGCGACAAGGCCGACGGGCTGGAGATCCGCAACGCCAAGGGCACGGCGGTGATGACGCGCGCCGACTCGGTGTGGCGGATCACCTCGCCGTCGAACGCCCGCGGCGACTACGGCGTCATCGAGGGCCTGCTCACCAAGCTGTCGACGACGATGATGGCGGCGATCGTCGCTCCCGAAGTGAAGGACCCGGTGGCGTTCGGCCTCGACAAGCCGGTGGCCACGGTGGTGGTCAAGACCGGCAGCAGCGCCGCGACGCTGGTGCTGGGCACGACGGTGGCCGGCAGGACGTTCGCGCGCGACCTGTCGCGGGCGATGGTTTTCACGGTCGACGAGTCGATGGCCACCGACATGATCCGCGGCGCCGAGGAGTACCGGCGCAAGGAGATCTTCGACGCCCGCGGCTTCTCGGCCCGGGAGGTCGTGCTGACCCGCGGCGCCCAGACGGTGACCCTGGCCAAGGTGAAGGGCGAGGGCGAGAACGCCGCCGAGAAATGGACGGTCGCCGTGACCGGCGACGGCGCCTTCGCCGCCCGGGATGCCGACGCGACGACGGCCGACGATCTGCTGACGAAGCTGACCGGCCTGCGGGCCGCCACCTTCACGGCCACCGCCCCGGCGGGCACCACCGCGGCGCTCAAGGCCGCGATCCGCTTCGACGAGTCGTCGCGCGAAGAGGTCAGCGTGGCGCGCCAGGGCACCACCGTCGTGGCGACGCGGGCCGACGAGGCCGGTGCCGCGACGCTCGAAGCCTCGCCGTTCGACGAGGTGATCAAGGCCATCGACGCGGTGATCGCGCCGCCGGCGCCGCCCGCTGCGGCGACGACACCCGCGGCCGCGGCCCCGCCAGAGAAGAAGCAGTGACGCGGGCGGGTCTCCGGGCGCTCGCGCTCGGGGTCCTGCTCTCGGGAGCCGGCTGCGCGTCTCGAGCCGTTCACGAGCCGCCCGTTCCTGCACCTCCAGAGACGGCAGCGACGTCGGCGGGGCAGAGCCTGCCGATGGTCTCGCGCGAACAGGCGCTGACCGCGACCCTCGAGGCGGTGTTCGCGCGGCCCACCTTCGCCCGCGCGCAGACCGCGTTCCTGGTTCGCTCGCTGGCGACCGGCGAGACGCTCTACGCCCGCAACCCGGCGACGTGGCTGGTGCCGGCCTCGACGATGAAGGTGCTGACCTCGGTGGCGGCCGCCGAGCGGCTCGGCTGGGGCTACCGCTTCGAGACGAGGCTCTACGCCACCGGTCCGGTCGTGCAGGGCACGCTGCGCGGCGACCTTCTGGTGGTCGGCCGCGGCGACCCGTCGATCAACCCGCGCCATCCGAGCCGGGCCGACACCTTCGAGCAGTGGGCGCGCGCGCTGAAGGCCCAGGGCATCGTCCACATCGGCGGGCACATCATCGGCGACGACAGCGCCGTCGAGCAACCGGGCTGGGGCATCGGCTGGGCGTGGGACGATCTCGTCGAGGGCTACGGCGCCGCCTACGCCGCGCTCCAGTACCACGAAGGCGAAGTCCGCGTGACGATCGGCTCCGGCGCGACCCCTGGCGCCCCCGCCGTGCTCTATCTCTCCCCCGCCAACCACGGCCTGTTCGTGGTCAACGAGGCGGTAACCGCGGCCGAGGGCAGCGACGGGTGGCTGGCGCTGTCGCGCGATCCGGGCACCCGCTTCCTGACGGTGACCGGCCGGGCCCCACTCGGTGCCGCACCACGATCGGCCATCACCGCGGTCGCCAACCCGACGCTGTTCTTCACCGAGGAGCTGCGCGCCGTGCTGCAGCGGCACGGCATCACGGTCGACGGCGCCGCCGCCGACATCGACGCGCTCTCGGACCGGCCGCGGTCCGACGAGAGCTGGCTGCTGCTGATCGACGAGTCGCCGCCGCTGAGCGAACTGGTCGACGTGACGCTCAAGTGGAGCCGCAACGAGTATGCGGAGGCGCTGCTGATGGCGCTCGATCCCGAGCCGCCGGCCACGGGACGCGATGGCCTGCGCGTCATGGGCGACACGCTGGCCGCCCTCGGCGTCGATCCGGGCGGCTACATGAGCCGCGACGGGTCGGGCCTCTCGCGCAACGACTACCTGTCGGCCGAGGCCCTCGTGCAGACGCTGGCGGCGGCCTGGGAGCGGCCGCATCTGCGCGACACGCTGAAAGCGACGCTGCCGCAAGCCGGGCGCAGCGGCTCGCTCGCCGATCGCCTGCAGGGGACGGCCGCCGACGGCCGCGTCCACGCCAAGACCGGCTCGATGTCCAACGTACGGTCGCTCGCCGGCTACGTCGAGACCTCGGCCGGAGAGCCGCTGGTCTTCGCGTTCCTGGTCAACGGCTTCGACGTGCCGGCCGCCGAGGTCGACGCCCGCGTCGACGAGCTGCTGCTGGCGCTAGTGGGGTTGCCGCCGGCGAGCCGATGATCAGCGAAAGTCTGGGCCGACCCAGAAAGGGGTCTGACCCCTATTCTGGGCCCAGCCAGAAAGGGGTCTGACCCCTCAGCGGACCAAGCCGCCGAGCAGCAGGGCCATCACGAACCCGACGCTGCCGACCACGAGGGCCCCGGCGAGACCAACCAGGAAGGGCTTCAGCCCGACGCCCTTGAAGACGGCGAAGCTGGTGTTGAGCCCGACCGCGGCCATCGCCGTGCCGAGCAGCCAACGGGCGCCGATCGTGTCGCCGACGAGCGAGGTGATGTCGGCCCAGCCCTGGCGGTCCCAGATGCCCAGCGCCGCGCCGCCCGCGCCGAGCATCGCGTCGCCGATCGAGCGCACCATGGCCATCGCCACGAAGCCGATGACGAAGGTCGGCACGAGCGATCGCCATGAGGTGGCCGCACGGGCGTGGGCCGGTGTGCTGGCGTGGGCGTGGCGGGCGTGCATCCAGGTGAGCAGCGGAATCACCGCCGCCAGGAACAGGTTGCGCGTCAGCTTGGTGACCGTGGCCACGCGCAGCACGACGTCGTCGGCGTAGATCTGCCGGTAGGTGAGCGCCGCGCCCACCACTTGCGAGGTGTCGTGCACGGCGGTGCCGAGGAACAAGCCGATCGCCGTGGAACCGGGCAGCAGGGCGTGGGCGACGTACGGATACGCCAGCATGCCGAACAACCCGAAGGCGACGACGTTGGCGACGGCGTAGGCCACCTCGCGTTCGTCGGCGTCGATCGCTGGGGCGGTGGAGACGATGGCGGTGACGCCGCAGATGCTGGTGCCGGCGGCGATGAGGGTGCCGAGCCGCGGCGGCAGGCCGAGCCGGCGGTTGAACCAGGTGACGAAGACGAGCCCGGTGGCGATGGCGGCGACGACGACCGGGATGCCGGCCACGCCGAGCCGCGCCATCTCGACGACGCTCAGCTTGATGCCGACCAGCACGATGCCCAGCCGCAGAATCGTCGTCGTGCAGAACCTGAGGCCGGGGCCGAGCGCCTGCGGCAACGGCAGCGTGTTGCGCAGCAGCAGCCCGAGCACGATGGCGACCGGCACGCCGGAGATCGGGCTCGACCCGCTGATGCCGCGCGCCGCCAGCAGGCCACGGCCGAGGACATCGGCCAGCTCGAACCCGGCGAACATCACCGCCGCCGACGCCAGCACGCCGGGCAGCCGCGCGGCCGGGTGGGTCATCCGACCAGCCAGACGCCGCCGACGACGAGCGCGGCGATCGACGAGGCGTAGAGCAGCCGCCGGCGCATCACCGGACGCGACGGACCGGCAGCGCCCGCCGCCGCGCCGACCAGCGCCGCGAAGCCGGTCATCGCGGCGATGGCGCCGAGGCCGAACCCGGCGAGGTACACCCCGCCGTCCACCCGCGAGGCGAAGGCCAGCGTGGGCAGCACGCCGAACAGATGCGAGCTGCCGGCCAGCCCGTGAAGCGTGCCCATGCCGAACGAGGCCCCGGCGGCGGCGTGATGATGCTCGTGGGCGGCGCGGGCGCGCCGGAGCCCGTAGGCGCCGACCCCGATGAGGGCGGCGCCGACGAAGCGCTCGCTCCACGCCGAGAGCGCATCGACCGGCAGCAGCTCACGCAGGGACAGCAACAGGGCGCCGACGGCCAGGACGCCGGCGGTGTGACCGATGCCCCATGTGAGACCCGAATGCCAGGCGCGCCGCTCGGCGCCGGCGGCCAGCGGCGCCACCGCGGCCAGGTGGTCCGGGCCGGCGAGGACGTGGAAGAACCCGGCGACGACTCCGGCGGCGGCAACCATCGGCACCGGGCAGCCTACCGCTGAATCGCCTTCAACTGGAAGAACTCGTCGAGGGCGAGCGGGCCGATCTCGCGACCGAGGCCCGACTTCTTGCAGCCGCCGAACGGTGCCAGCGGGTTGAAGCGGCCGCCGTTGACGTCCACTTGTCCGGTCCGCAGTCGACGCGCCACCGCCATCGCGCGCTCCACGCTGCCGGCCCACACGCCGCCCGACAGCCCGTAGGGCGAGTCGTTGGCGAGACGCACGGCATCGTCGTCGCCGTCGTGCGGAATGACCGCCAGCACCGGCCCGAAGATCTCGTCCTGCGCGATGGTCATGCGATTGTCGACGTCGGCGAACACGGTGGGCTCGACGTAATAGCCCGTCGTCAATGCCGCCGGCCGCCCGCCGCCGGCCACCAGCCGCGCGCCTTCGGCGCGGCCCCTCTCGATGTAGCCGAGCACCGACTCGCGCTGCGCCGCCGACACCAGCGGCCCCAGCCGCGTCGCGGCGTCGAACGGATCGCCGAGCGTGAGCTTGCCGAGTTGCGCCACGGCCAGGTCGACGGCCTCGGCCTGCCGCGCCCGCGGCACCAGCATGCGCGTCCATGCCGAGCAGGTCTGCCCGGAGTTCTGCATGCAGTGATTGACGCCGGCGGGAATCGCCTTCTCGAACGGCGCGTCGTCGAGCACGACGAACGCCGACTTCCCGCCCAGTTCGAGGCAGACCTTCTTGATGTCGGCACCGGCGACCGCCGCCACGCGGCTGCCGGCCGCCTGCGAGCCGGTGAAGCTCACCATGTCGATGGCCGGGTGGGCGGCGATCGCCTCGCCGACCACGCGGCCGGGACCCGACACGACGTTGATCACGCCGGCCGGCAGACCGATCTCGTGAGCCACCTCGGCGAGCACGAAAGCGCTGAGCGGCGCCAGTTCGGCCGGCTTCAGCACCACGGTGCAGCCGGCGGCGAGCGCCGGGGCGAGCTTGCAGATCACCTGGTGCAGGGGGTAGTTCCACGGCGTGATGGCGCCGACGACCCCGACCGGCTCCTTGACCACCAGCGAATGGCCGAGCGTGTGCTCGAGCGTGGCCGCGCGGACGAACGTCGCATTGGCACCGAGCATCGACACCGGGAACTCGGCCTGCACCTTGGTGGCATAGCCGACTGCCGTGCCCACCTCGTGCGCGATGGCCTGGGCGATGTCCGGGACGCGAGGCTTCATCCCCGCCGCGAGCCGCTCGAGCCACTGAGCCCGCTCGTCGACCGAGGTCGCACCCCAGTGGCCCTCGAAGGCCCGGCGGGCCGCTGTCGCCGCGACCTCGACATCGGCGGCCGTGCCGCGCGGCACGCGTCCGATCGGCCGCTCGGTTGCCGACGAGACGACGTCGATCACCTCGTGACCCGACGGTCGGCGCCAGTCGCCGTCGATGTAGAGGCGGTCGTGCACGAGCATCCTGCGATTGTACTATTCGGTGTAGGGACCGGGGACCGGGGACCAGGGACCAGGGACCAGGATCGGACAGCACGCGGTCACGCTGTCACGCTGGGGGAACCAGAGACGATGCGGATCGAGGGAAAGCGGTTCATCGCCACCGGCGGCGCGTCGGGGCTGGGGCGGGCGGCGGCGGAGGCCATCGTCGGCGCCGGCGGATACGTGGTCGTACTCGACGTCAATGCCGAGGTCGGCGAGGCGACGGCGCGCGCGCTCGGCGAGCGCGCGATATTCGTGAAGGCCGACGTCACCAGCGAGGCCGAGGTGCAGGCGGCGGTCGATGCCGCGGTGCACGCCGGCGGGCTGCACGGCGTGGTCAACGCGGCGGGCATCGGCCCGGCGGCCAAGGTGCTGGGCAGGAACGGCCCGCACCCGCTCGACCTCTTCGAGAAGACGATTCGCATCAACCTGACCGGCACGTTCAACGTCATCCGCCTGGCCGCGGCGGCGATCGCGAAGAACACGCCGGACGACAGCGGCGAGCGTGGCGTGATCGTGAACACCGCGTCGATTGCCGCCTACGACGGCCAGATCGGCCAGCCGGCCTACGCCGCCTCGAAAGGCGGCATCGTCGGGCTCACCCTGCCGGTGGCGCGCGAGTTCGCGCCGCTCGGCATCCGCGTCGTCACCATCGCGCCGGGCATCTTCGACACGCCGCTGCTGGCGGCGCTGCCCGAAGCCGCCCGCCTGTCGCTGGGCCAGCAGGTGCCGTTTCCGTCACGCCTGGGCCGGCCGTCCGAGTACGGCGCGCTCGCCCGGCACATCATCGAGAACGAGATGCTGAACGGCGAGGTGATTCGCCTCGACGGCGCGCTGCGGATGGCGCCGCGTTAGGCGGGCTTGGGGGCTCGGGACTCGGGGCCCAGGGACGACAACAGCTGTCGAGCCGCCGTCACGATCTGGCTGATCTCGCCGGCCATCCCGCCGCCCTGCGCCAGATCCGGCTTGCCGCCGCCCTTGCCGCCGAACTGCGCCACCAGGGCCTTCAACACCGCTGACGCGTCGAGCGACACGTCGGCGGCCCGCGCCACGACGACCAGCGCTGGCGCGGTCGCGGAACACACCGCCACCGCCGTGCCCGCATGCTGCGCGACCGCCGCAGCCACGGCCTTCAACCCGACCGCATCCCAACCCTCCAAGGCCCGCACGACGACCACACGGTCGCCGACCCGCTCGCCCGAGGCGATGAGCTCCGCCGCGAGGTGCGCCGCCAGCTGCTCCTGGAGTCCCCTCGCGGCGCGCGCCAGCGCCTTGTTCTCGCCCTGCAGCCGCTCGATCGCCGGGGCCAGCTCGGCCGGACTCACCGACAGCAGACGGTTCGCGGCCGACAACGCGTCGCGCCATTCGTGCAGCCGCGCCAAGGCGCGCCCGCCGCACTGGAACTCGACCCGGGTGCCGCCCTTGAACTTCTCCCAGCCGGTCACGGCGATGACGCCGATCGCGCCGCTGCGGGCGACGTGGGTGCCGCCGCAGGCCGACAGGTCGAAGTCGTCGACCTCGACCAGGCGCAGCGTCCCGGAGCGGCCGCTCTCCTTGCGCAGCGGCAGAGCCGCGGCCTCCTCGGCGGAGACGAACCGCACGCGCACCTCGCGGTCCTCCCAGACGACGCGGTTGGCCTCGCGCTCGGCGACGGCGATCTCGGCCGGCGTGACCTGACGGTGCAGGTCGATCGTCGCCGTCGCGACGCCGAGGTGGAAGCTCTCGGTGCGCGCCTGGCCCGTGCGCTCGAACGCCGCCGACAGCACGTGCTGACCGGTGTGCTGCTGCATGTGGTCGAAGCGCCGCGACCAGTCGATGGCGCCGTCCACCGTGGCGCCGACCGCGAGCGGACCGTCGAGGAGGTGGACGAGCCGGCCGTCGTCGTGATCCACCACGTCGAGCACACGCCGGCCGCCCAGCTCGCCCACGTCGTGGGGCTGGCCGCCGGACGTCGGATAGAAGGCCGTGGCATCGAGCGTCACCTCGAAGCGGTCGCCGGCGGCGGCGCAGGCCGTGACGCCGGCGGCGAAGGCACGGCGATACGCGTCGGTGTAGTACAGCCGGTCGGTCATGTGAGGGCGTGTGGCGACGCCAGCGGGTCGAGCACCCCGGCCTCGCGGAAGCCCGCCTCGCGCAGCCGGCAACTGTCGCAGTGGCCGCAGGCGCGGCCGCGCGGGTCGGGGTCGTAGCAGCTGTGGGTCAGGCCGTAGTCGAGGCCGAGCGACGTGCCCAGGTGGATGATATCGGCCTTGGAGAGGTGCAGCAGCGGCGCCGAGACGTGGAACGGCCGGCCCTCGACGCCGGCCTTGGTGGCGACGCGGGCGAGGGCCTCGAACGCGGCGATGAACTCGGGCCGGCAGTCGGGATAGCCCGAATAGTCGAGGGCGTTGACGCCGATGACGGCCGCCGACGCCCCGAGCACTTCGGCCCAGCCCAGCGCCAGCGACAGGAACACGGTGTTGCGCGCCGGCACGTAGGTCACCGGGATCACCGCCGGGTCGATCGGCTGGTCCTTCGGCACGTCGATGTCGGCGGTGAGCGCCGACCCGCCCATCCGCGACAGGTCGACGTCCAGTTCCAGATGCTGGCTGACGCCGAGCGCGGCGGCGACGCGGCGCGATGCCGCGATCTCCTCGGCGTGGCGCTGACCGTAGCGCACGGTCAACGCGAAGAGCTCGAAGCCGTCGCGGCGGGCGACGGCGGCGGCGGTGTACGAGTCGAGACCTCCGCTGAGCAGGACGACGGCGCGGGACATGCGCCCCTATTGTCCGTCAGGCGGACGGCCGTTCTAGAATTCACCGATGCGCCTGCTCGCGTCGTGCGTGTTGGCCGCGGGCCTGGCGGCCTGCCGGGCCGAGCCGGGATCGACGCCGGTCGGCACGGCGCCGAGCGTGACGGTCACGGTGGCGCCGACCACCGCCGCCGGCCCGGGGCCCGCCGGCCTGCCGACGCTCGAGATCCCGCGCGAGGCGGCGCAGGTCGGCATTCGGCTGCTCGGCGACGTCGGTGAGCTTGAGCACCTCACCGCCGAGATGGCCCCGGTCACGGCCCCCGATGAGGTGCGCCGCTGGCGGGTGGACGCAGCGCCCGCGGCGGCCGACGGCGCGACGGTCATGGTGACGCTTCCGCCGCACGCCGTGCCCGATGGCGACTACGTCCTGACGCTGTGGGAGGGCGATGCCCGCGTCGTCGCCCGCTACGGCTTCCGCACAGCCAGGCCCTGAACGCCGCCCTTGCATCGTGTCCGGACCGCCGATTCCCCCGCCGCTGCCGCCGCTGGCCGACCGGCTCGCCGCCGCGCCGATCTTCTCGAAGCTGCCGGCCCGCCTGAGAGGCCAGGTCGCCGACCGCGGCGCGGTCCGCCAGCTCGCCGCCGAGGAACGACTGCTCCAGGCCGGGACGACCAACACGTCGCTCTTCATCGTGATGGACGGCGGCGTCGACGTGCTGCTGCCCGGCGTCGATGCGCCGCACGTGCGGCTCGGCCCCGGGGAGTGTGCCGGCGAGCTGTCGCTCATCGACGGCAAGCCGGTGTCGGCCGACGTCGTGGCCGCGATGCCGACGACCATCCTCGAACTGTCGCAGGATCACGTGTGGGCGCTCATCGACTCGAGCGCCACCTTCGCACGCAACCTGCTGCGCGTGCTGGCCGGACGCGTCCGCCACGACCACGCGGTGCTGGCCGAGTCGAGCGGCGCGCGCCGGCACTACGAGCGGCTGTCGCTGGTCGACAGCCTCACCGGACTGCACAATCGTCGCTGGTTCGACACGATGTTCCCGCTCCAGGCGGCGCGCCTCCAGCAGGAGAGCCGGCCCGGGGTGCTGTTGATGGTCGACGTCGATGGCTTCAAGGCGCTCAACGACGACCACGGCCACGCCGTCGGCGACCAGGTGCTGACCCGCATCGGCGCCGCGCTCGCCGCCGGACTGCGGCCCGGCGACCTGCTGGCGCGCTTCGGCGGCGAGGAGTTCGCGGCCCTGGTCGCCGACATCGACGAGCGCACCGCCCGCGAGGTGGCCGAGCGGCTGCGGCACCTGGTCGACACGCCGTCCACGGGCCTGCCGGCGTGCACGGTGTCGCTGGGCGTCGCCGCGGTGCAGGTCGGTGAGGCCTTCGAGGGGCTGGTGCGGCGCGCCGACGCGGCGCTCTTCCGCGCCAAGCAGGGCGGGCGGAACCGGGTCTCGGACTAGCGGCTAGCGGCTAGCGGCTAGCGACCTGACGCTCGTTCACACGCCGCGGACGTCGGCGCCCCAGATGTACTTGTGCACCTGGAGCTGCACCCGTACGGGCAGGCGATCGGCGAGCACCCATTCCGACAGCGCCTTCGCGTCGAGGACGCCGTGGACCGGCGACAGGTGCACGGCAGCGACCCGGCCCAGGAGGCCTTCGCGGGCGATGACCGCCGTCGCATAGTCGTAGTCGGCGCGGTCGGCGACCACGAACTTGACCTCGTCGTGCGGCCGCAGCCGCGCGAAGTTGCCGGCGTCGTGCCTGGCGGCCTCGCCGCTGCCCGGGCACTTCACGTCCATGACGGCGGTGACGTGGGCCGGCAGCTCGGCGAGGCTGCGGTGGCCGCCGGTCTCGACCAGCACCCGCAGGCCGGCCTCGCGCAGCCGGTCCATCAGCGGATAGACGTCCTTCTGCAGCAGCGGCTCGCCGCCGGTGATCTCGACCAGGGGACACCCGAACCCGCGCACCTCGGCCACCACATCGTCGATCGCCCGCTTCGTCCCCTCGTGGAACGCGTACGGGCTGTCGCACCACACGCAGCGCAGGTCGCAGGCGGTGAGCCGCACGAACACGCACGGCTGCCCGGCGTAGCTCGACTCGCCCTGGATCGAATGGAAGATCTCGTTGATGGTCAGCATCGGGGCCCGCCGTGTCCGTGGCCGCAATCGATTATTGTACTGCGAGCGAGGACACCACGATGAGCGCGGTCTTCTACACCAAGCCCACTTGAACGACCTGCAGAAACGCCAGAAGTTTTCTGGCTGAGCACGGCGTCGCCGTCGAGGAACGGGACATCAACAAGGCCCCGCCGACGCGCGCCTTCCTGGAACAGCACGTCGACGCTGACGACTTTCTCCGCTTCGTCAGCACGCGCAGCCCGGTGTTCAAGACCCGGCCGCTGCCGAAGAGCAAGAAGGAGGCGATCGACCTGATGATGGCGCAGCCCAACCTGATCAAGCGGCCGATTCTGGTCCGCGGCGCCGAGGTGACGTTCGGGTTCGACAAGGCCGTCTACGCCAGCAAGAAGCGATGAGCGTCCGCGTCGGCACGTCGGGGTGGAGCTACCCCGGCGGCCGGGGCACCTGGAACGGCGTGTTCTATCCGCCCAAGGGGGCGCGGCCGCGCGGCTTCGACGAGCTGTCGTTCTACGCGCGCTGGTTCGACGTGGTCGAGGTCAATTCGACCTTCTACGGGCAGCCGCGCCCCGACGTCACCGCGAAGTGGGCCGAACGGACGCCGCCCGGGTTCGAGTTCGCCGTCAAGCTGTTCCAGAAGTTCACTCATCCGGCGATGTTCCGCGAGCAGACCGCCGAGGCCGCGCCCGGTGCCGACGCCGCCTGGCTCGACCAGGCCGGCGCGGTGCGTCAGGCCGACGTCGACGAGTTCCGCGCCGGCATCGAGCCACTGGCCGCGGCCGGCAAGCTCGGCCCGTTGCTGGTCCAGTTCCCGCCCAGCTTCACCGCGGCGCCCGCGGCGGTGGACTACCTGGGGTGGCTGCTCCGCACGTTCGCGGCGTACCGGCTGGCGGTGGAGTTGCGTCACAGGTCGTGGAGCGACGCCGAGGCCGACACCGCGGCGCTGCTGGCCGCCTACGGCGCGGCGTGGGTGCTGATCGACGAGCCGAAGTTCGAGTTCTCGATCCGCCAGCGGTGGAGCGCCGGCGGGGAGCAGACGGGAGACGACCTGGCCTACATGCGATTCCACGGCCGCAACGCCGCGGAGTGGTGGCGGCACGCGGCGGCGGAGGATCGCTACAACTACCTCTACACGGAACGGGAACTGCGCCCGTTCGCCGCCGCGGCCGCCTCGGCTGGCGCGGCGCTGAAGAAGGCCTATCTCTTCTTCAACAACCACTTCTCGGCGCAGGGGGTCGCCAACGCCGTGCAGCTACGGCGGCAGCTCGGCCAGCCGGTGCCCGAGCCGCTGCCGCCCGACCTGGTGGCGAAGTTCCCCTGGCTGGCCTAGCCCTGGCGGATCGGTGACGACGGGAGTGACGAGACGTTGGGGCGGCCTCTGCGGCGAAATCTGAGCGCCGACGTTTCTGCCGGACAGGTAACGACAATGATCGCGGTCGCCGACCTTCCCGGCAGGGCGGCGCGAAGCGTGAGCCGCAGAGGCCGCACCGACGGCTTGTCGCGACCCCACGGTTCGGCGACGAGGGCCGAAGCGTGGGCTCGTCGCGACCTCACTTCACGGTGATCCGCACGATGCGGTCTTCCGCCACCGTCTTCTCCACCACGTCCATGCCGCTGATGACCCGGCCGAACACGGTGTACTGGCCGTTCAGGCGCGGCGTCGCGGCGAGCGTCACGTAGAACTGGCTGTCGGCTTTGGCCGGATCGCCGGCGTGGGCCATCGCCACCGCGCCCTTCACGTGCAGGCGGTTCTTCGAGATCTCGGCGACGCCGATCGGCTTGCCGCTGCCGCCGGTGCCCCAGCGGTCCTTCTTGGTCATGTCGCGGGTCTGCGGATCGCCCATCTGGATGACGAAGCCCGGCACCACGCGGTGGATGCGCATGCCGTTGTAGAAGCGCGACTTCACCAGCTCCAGGATGCGCGCCACGGTGCGCGGCGCCTCGGCCGGGAACGTCTCGAACTCGAAGACCCCTCTCGACGTCTCGACGACCACCACCGGACCGGCCGGCGCGGCCGGGGCCTGCGCCCATGCGGACGCCGATAGCAGGACGACGAGAACGAGGCTCAGCGCGAGCCGGGGCAAGCCGGTGAACATCAGAACGCTCCTTTTCTCGAGTGGCCGACCCTCGTCACGGCGAGTCGGGGGCAGTCGGCAGCGATGACACAGTCTCCACACCGAGGGTACACCGGCCGACAGGTATTTTGACCCCACGTCACGAGGTAGAGGTTGACCTGCGGCCACCATCGGGCGTCGATGGCGGCGTACAGTGCCTGCTCGGTCTCGGCCGGTGTCGCGGTGCGCACCCAGCCCAGCCGGTTGGCGATGCGATGCACGTGGGTGTCCACGCAGATGTGACGACGGCTGCGGAAGGCCAGGATCAGCACCAGCGTCGCGGTCTTGCGGCCGACGCCCGGGCAGCGTCACCAGGTCGTCGAGCGATGAGGGCACGCGGCCGCCGTAGACGTCGACCAGACGCCGGCTGGCCGCCTTCACGTGCCGCGCCTTGTGGCGATAGAAGCTCACCGGATAGATGAGCCGTTCGATGGTCCGCACCGGCAGGGCGGCGACCGCCGCGGGGGTGCGGGCCCGGGCGAACAACCGGGTCGACGCGGCGAGGGTGGTCGCGTCCTGGGTGCGGGCCGACAGCAGCGTCGCGATCAGGATCTGGAACGGGTCGTCCTGCTGGGTCTCCGAGATCTTCTCGACCGCCGGCAGGTCGAGGCCGTCGATGGCCGCGGCGATGGCGCCGAACACGCGTTCGACCCGCCGGGGATCGGGCCGGGCCGGCCGGCGCTCGGGCGCCCGCGGCCCGGCGGCGGCGGTGGTCGCCGGCGCCGCGCGCCTCGGGCCACGGTCCGCCGTCGCCTTCGGCGACGGCGGGCTCATGGCACCGGGGTCACCGGCGGCTGGCCGCCGAGCACGGCGAGCACGTTCGACACCGCCAGGTCGGCCATCGCCGTGCGCGTCTCGGTCGTGGCGCTGGCCAGGTGCGGGATGAGCAGGGCGTTCTCGAGGCGGAGCAGGTCGGGATGGACGATCGGTTCCTTCTCGTAGACGTCGAGCGCCGCGCCGGCGATCAGCCGCTCGCCGAGCGCCCAGGCCAGCGCCGCTTCGTCGACGACGGGACCGCGCGACGTGTTGATCAGATAGGCGGTGCGCCGCATCTTGGCCAAGGCCTTGCGATCGATGAGGTGCGTCGTCTGCGGCGTGAGATTCACGTGCAGCGAGACCACGTCCGAGGTCGCGAGCAGGCGGTCGAGCGACATCGCCGTCGCCCCGTCGACGGCGGCCACGAATTGATCCGTGTAGGCCACGGTCATGCCGAACGCCGCGGCCTTGGCGGCCACCGCGCGGGCAATCCGGCCCATGCCGACGAGTCCCAGCTGCTTGCCGCGCAGCTCCATGCCGAGCAGGTGATCGAGCGCCCAGCCCTTCCACCGTCCGCCGCGCAGCTCACGCTCGCCTTCGCCGAGACGTCGCGTCACGGCGAGGATCAGCGCCCACGTGAAATCCGCGCAGGCGTTGGTCAGGACATCCGGGGTGTTGGTGGCGACGACCTGCCGGGCGCGGCAGGCGGCCACGTCGATGTTGTTGAAGCCGACGGCGACGTTGGCGACGATCTTCAGCGACGGCCCGGCGGCGTCGAGCACGGCAGCGTCGATGGTGTCGGTGAGCAGACAGATGAGCGCGTCCTTGCCGGCGACGCGGGCCAGCAGGTCGGCGCGCGGAATCGCGTTAGGCTCGGCGTGCAGATCGAGTTCGCACACCGACTCGAGGCGGGCGAGCACGGACGAGGGCAGGCGGCGGGTGACCAGAACGGTTCGCATCAGTGGTGTCCGAAGGCGCTCAATGGCCGTAACACAGGCAGTGGCCGCAGTGGTTGCAGGTCACCGTCGGTTCGATGACGCACTCGACCTCGCCGGCGGGACGCGCGACGTGGAAGCGCGCGATGGCGATGGCGTCGAGCGCGGCGCCGGCCGCCGGCGGCGCGGCCGGCGCTGGTGTCATGGCGACGGCCGGTGGCGTCGCCGGGCCGAGGTGCCGCGCGATGGCGTCCCTGACCAGCGCCCGCAGCTGCTGTTCGTCCATTCGGCTACGCCTCCGTGTCGACGTGATCGACGATACCGACGATGGCGGCGTCGACCGGAGCGCCCTTGCGGCCGAGCGCTTCACCGGCGGCGCGGCCCTCGATCACGACCAGCACCCGTTCGCTGACGCCGGCGCCGACCGAGTCCACGGCCAGCAGGGTGGCGCCGACCGCGGCGCCATCCGGCGCTTCCGGCTGCACCAGCAGCAGCTTGGCGCCTTCGAACTGCGGGCGCTTGTGCGTGCTCACCGCCTGCCCGACCACGCGCCCGAGGATCATTCACCCACCGTCCAGTGGTCGAGGATGCCGACGATGCCGGCGTCGGCCGGCGGCTCGGCGGGATGGAACGGGAACGACGCCTCTTTGCCACGGACGAAGAACACGCGTTCGCCGATCCCGGCGCCGACGCTGTCGACCGCGACCAGCGGCCGGCCGACGTCCCGGCCCTCGGCGGTGAGCGGCTGCACGAGCAGCAGCGGGATGCCGGCGTAGGCCGGATCCTTGCGCGAGGCCACGACGTCGCCGATCACGCGTCCGATCTGCACGGCGCCACGGCTCCCTATCCGGCGACGTCCACGCGATCGACGATGCCGACGACCACGGCATCGACCGGGCAGTCCTTCATGCCCGCCGCCATGCGCGCCGAGCTGCCGCTGACGATGAGCACCGTCTCGCCGACGCCGGCATCGACGGTGTCGACGGCGACCAGGTGGTTGCCTTCGACCTTGCCGTGCGGGTCGATCGGCCGGGCCAGCAGCAGCTTGCTCGCGACCAGGCGCGGGTCCTTGCGCGTGGCCACCACGGTGCCGACGATCCGGGCGAGGAGCATGGCGGCGGCCGCAAGTACCGGGCGGAACCTCGCTAGCCCTTGGCCTTGCCGATCGGCAGCACGTCCTCGAGGTTGGCGTGCGGGCGCGGGATGACGTGCACGGACACCAGCTCGCCCACGCGGCGGGCGGCGGCGGCCCCGGCGTCGGTCGCCGCCTTCACGGCGGCGACGTCGCCGCGCACCACGGCGGTGACGTAGCCGGCGCCGATCTTCTCCCAGCCGACGAGCGTGACCTTGGCCGCTTTCACCATGGCGTCGGCCGCTTCGATCATCGCGACCAACCCCTTCGTCTCGACCATGCCGAGCGCTTCGCCCATTCGATGCCTCCGCGCCGGACCTGCCGGTCCGGCCGCTTATCTCACGCTGCGCACGGCCTCGTCGATGAGGGCCGTCAGCTCGCCGTATGTTAGCCGAATCTCGCCGCCCGTGGCGGCCGGCATCGGCGACGCCGGCGGCAGCGTCGGGGTGTCGGGCACCAGGCGCTGATGCGGCGACGACGGCGCGTCGACGATCTGGCAGGCCGCCGCGCCGTCGTCGGCACAGATGGGCGCCGGGGACGGGATGCCGTACATGCCGCGCAGCCCCTGCAGCCGGGACACCTCCTCGCGCGAGATCAGGTGCTCGCGGCCGAGCAGCCGCGCCACCAGGCTGATCTTGGCGAAATGCTCGATCGTCTCCATCCGGTGGTAGGCGGTGAAGAGGTCGGGGGCCACCGCGAGCGCGCCGTGGTTGGCGAGCAGCAGCCCGTCGTGCGCCTTGATGTAGTCGCGAATCGCCGCCGGCAGCTCGGCGGTCGACGGCGTGGCGTACTCGGCGATGGGGATGCCGCCGAGCGTGGTGATCACCTCGGCGAGGACGGCGCGCGTGAGCGGCACGCCGGCCACCGCGAACCCGGTGGCGGTGGCGGGATGCGCGTGCACGACGGCGCCGACGTCGGGGCGCTGGTGGTACACCTCGAGGTGCATCTTCAGCTCGGACGAGGCGTCGCGCTCTCCGGCCAGCTTGCGGCCGGTCAGGTCGGTGACGACCAGCATGTCGGGGGTCATGAAGCCCTTCGACACGCTCTTCGGCGTGGTCAGCACGCGATCGCCGTCGAGCCGGACGCTGATGTTGCCGTCGTTGGAGGCGACGAAGCCCTGGTGCCAGAGCCGCCGCCCGACCTCGACGATGTCGAGCCGCGCCTGCCGTTCGTCGTGGATCATGCCCGGCTCGCGTACTCGGTGCGGCAGCGCTCGGAGCAGAACCAGTGGGTGGCGCCGCCGGCGGTCAGGCTGAGCGCCTTGCCCGGGACGACGAAGGTGCCGCACACGGGGTCCTTGATCATCTTCACCGGCGTGGCCCCGCCGCCGGGCGCCGCGGGACGCGGGCCGCGGGCGCCTTGCGCAATTCCGCCGAACAGCCGCCCGAACGCGCGGATGGCGAAGAGCACCACCAGGACGATCAGGATGACGCGCGCCACGGTCAGCCTCCGGAGGAGGGTCCCCCGCCGGGATGGGCCTGCTGCAGGCCTTCGAGCGCCTTGCGTGCCGCCTGGGCCTCGGGGCTGTCGGGCGCCGTGGCGATCACCTGCTGCCAGGCGCTGCTGGCGCCGGCCAGGTCCTGCTTGCCGAACGCCTTGACGATGCCCATGTTGAGCATCGTCTTGGTGTGCTTCGGATCGATCGCCAGCGACTGCTCGAAGCGCGCGATCGCCTTGTCGGGCTGGTTCGTGTAGTAGTAGGCGACGCCGAGGTCGGTGGAGACGTTGGCGTCGGCGGGCTGCAGCCGCAGCGCGTCCTCGTACCACTGCACCGCGTCGGTATAGCGCTCGGCATCGAAATAGAGGTTGCCGAGCTGCACCCGCGGCGCCGGATTCGACGGCTCGCTGGCCGCGCTCGCGATCAGGGTCTTGAGCCGGGCCTCGTCGAGGGGCGGCGGCGGCTGCCGGCCGTCGGCGGGGGCGGCATCCGCGGTGGCGGCGGGCGGTGCGACCACCGGCCGGGCGGCCTGCTGGCTGCCCAGAATCCAGCCGACGATGACGCCGAACAGGATGCCGGAGAGAGCGAAGGCGATGGAATCGGCGCGCATGGGCGGGTCGCGGCGCGACCGCCGCGTCGTTCAGAATAGCAACGTCTGTCGCAGCCAGTCCACCACCGCCGTAGCCGCGTCGGGATCGCGGTCGAGGAGGTGGGAGCCGTGCGCGGCGAGCGCCGACAGCCGCAGCTGCCGGCCGGGCGGTTCGTCCTCGGTCAGCGCGCGCACGGTGCGCAGCGCGTAGGGGTCTTCGGTGCTGGCGACGAGCAGCAGCGGCCGGGAGCCGTATTTGCGCAGGCCGCCATCGAGCCGCACGCCGCGGTAATCTCCCGCCGGCGAGACCAGCGCCACGGCCTTCACCACCGGCGAGTCCCCCGCCGCCAGCAGGGCCGCGGTGGCCCCGAACGAGGCCCCGACGATGCCGATGGCGCCGGCGTCGATGTCGCTGCGGGCGGCGAGCCAGGCGACCGCGGCCCGCACGTCGAGGGCCATCGCGGCCGAGGGCGCCGCCGATCCGGAGGAGCCGCCGTGGCCGCGCAGGTCGATCGCCAGGCAGGCGGCACCGGCCGCCTGCAGCCGCTCGGCGAAGCCCCGCCAGTCGTCCCGGCTCCGGGTGAGCATGTGGACCAGGACGATCGCCGGCGCCGGGCGGCGCGACGCCGGATACAGCGTGGCCGCCACGCTCGTCCCGTCGGCGGCACGCAACTGCACGGTCTCGGCGGCGCCGGCGGGGAGCGGCAGCGCGACGGCCAGCGCGGCGAGCCAGGCCACGGCCCGCGCCGTCATCCGCCGACCTCGACCGCGGCCAGGTAGTCGCGCACGGCGGTCGCCAGCCCGACGAACAGGGCGTGGCTGATGAGCGCGTGGCCGATCGACACCTCCTCGAGGTGTGGCAGGGTGCGGAACAGCGGCAGGTTGGCGAGGTCGAGGTCGTGTCCCGCGTTCACGCCGAGGCCGAGGACGTGGGCCTGCTCGGCGGCGGCGGCGCAGGCGGCGAAGCCCCGCTCGGCCGCCTCGCGCCCGCGCTCGAAGGCCCGTGCGAACGGCTCGGTGTAGATCTCGACGCGATCGGCGCCCAGGTCGGCCGCCCACGCCACCGCAGCCACGTCCGGATCCACGAACAGACTGACGCGGACGCCGGCGGTGCGGAGGTCGGCGACCACCCCGGCGAGCGCCTGCCGCGGCGTGCCGGGCGGCCAACCGGCCTGGCTGGTGATCTCGCCGGCCTTCACCGGCACGAGCGTGCACTGGTGTGGGCGCACCTCGTGGACCAGGGCCAGCAGGTCGGGCCGGGGATCGCCCTCGATGTTGAACTCCACGTCGGCGCGCCGCGGGGCCAGCAGCGCCGCCAGATCGCGGACGTCGCGCGGGGTGATGTGACGCTCGTCGGCGCGGGGGTGCACCGTGATGCCGCGGGCGCCGGCGGCGAGCACCACCTGCACGGCCTCGACCAGCGACGGCACGTCGCCGCCGCGCGAGTTGCGCAGCGTTGCCACCTTGTTGACGTTCACGGACAAGCGGACCATCGGGCTCGGGGCTCGGGAAGAGCCCAGCCTATCCCAGGTGGGTGCGGACGGCGGTGGCGATCTCCTCGGCCCAGGCCTGGATCTCGCGCTGGTCGCGCCCCTCGAGCATGATGCGCAGCAGCGGCTCGGTACCCGAGTAGCGGACCAGCAGACGGCCGTGGCCGTCGAGGCGCCGCTCCACGTCGCGCATCGCCGCGGCGATCGCCGGCACGCCGTCGATCCCGACGCGTTCGCGCACGCGGACGTTGATCAGCACCTGCGGGTAGGTGGTGAGCGAGGCGGCGAGCTCGGCCAGCGTCCGGCCGGTGGCCGCCATGGTCCGCAGGACGTGCAGCGCCGTGGCCATGCCGTCGCCGGTGAACAGGTGCTCGGCGAAGATGACGTGCCCCGACTGCTCGCCGCCGAGCGACAGCCCGCGCTTCAGCATCTCCTCCATCACATACTTGTCGCCGACCGGGCAGCGCACCAGGGTCAGACCGCGATCCTTCAGCGCCAGCTCCAGGCCGATGTTGCTCATCACCGTGGCGACCACGGCATCGCCGGCTAGCCGGCCCTCGCGGCGCAGCTGATCGGCGCACACCAGCATCACGGCATCGCCATCGACCCGCCGGCCGTGGTGATCGACGAACAACGCCCGATCGCCGTCGCCGTCGAAGGCCACGCCGAGCGCGGCGCCGGTGGCGGCGACGCGGTCCTGCAGCAGGTCCATGGCCGTCGAGCCGCAGCCGCGGTTGATGTTGCGGCCATCCGGCGCGGCGCCGATGGCGTCGACCACGAAGCCCAGGCCGGCGAGCAGCGCCGGGGCCAGTTCGCTGGTGGCGCCGTTGGCGCAGTCGACGACGACGCGGGTACCGCGCAGCGGACCGGCGTCGGCCAGCACCCGGCGGAGATGATCGAGGTAGTGCGGCACCAGGTCCGGCCGCGGGCGGGCGTGATGGCCGGCGCCGAGGCCCACCGCCCACGACGGGTCGGCCACGATCGCCTCGACCGCCCGCTCCTCGGCCTCGGTGAATTTCTCACCGGCGCCGGAGAAGACCTTGATGCCGTTGTCGCGATACGGGTTGTGCGACGCCGAGATCACCACGCCCAGATCGAAGCCGTCGGCCTTGGTCAGATACGCGACCGCCGGCGTCGGCACGACCCCGACGCTGCCGACGTCGGCGCCGGCGCTGGCCAGCCCGCGTGTCAACGCGTCCTCGATCCAGGGCCCCGACTCGCGCGTGTCGCGGCCGAGCAGCACGCGCAGGCCGCGGCCGCCGTGCGCGCGCACCAGCGCCGCGCCGACCCGCGCGATCGTCTCCGGATCGAGCGGCGCGACGCCGGCCTCGCCGCGGATTCCGTCGGTACCGAACAGCTTCACGAAGCCCTCATGGTCTGGCCCGGCCGCCGACGCGCACCACCGGCGGCGCGATGGCGCGCACCACGTAGCGGGGCGACGATTCGGCGTGCACCGTCAGGTCGCGGGCGACCCCGGCGTCGAGCACGTCGACGAACAGCAGGATGTCGGCCGGCGTCAGCGACGCCACGACGTCCGAGGCGCCCTGCACCGTGACGGCGGCCGTCGCCGGCGCGGCCACGGCGCCGGCCGGTCCGCCGCGGACGGCGATCGGCACCGCCGTGATGGTCCGTTCCGTCGTATCGGCCGACACCGTCACGGTCACCACCGCCGTCCCGGCGCCGCCGACCAGACGCACCCCGGACTCGGGCAGGTCGAGGGCCACCGCCTCGCGCACGAGGGTGGTCGCCCGCTCGACCGACACCGGCTCGGTCGGCACCTCGGTCAGGACCCCGACGGCGCTCTCCGGCCCCTCGATGCGCACCTGCGACGGCGTGACCGAGACGTTGGTCACGCTGTGCCCGGGAACGGGCGTGCCCTCGATCTGCGGCCGCACGGGCAGCACGCGGACGGCTCGCCCCTCGAACGAGAGCGTCAGCGTCGCCGGTGTGATCTGCAGCACCTCGATGCCGTAGGGAGCGGTGGCGAGGTTGGAGGTGAGTGTGAACAGCCGCCGCCCCGGACGGGCGCCTTCGAGATCGACGACCACCGAGAGGTTCCCGGGGCCGAGGCCCGACAGCCGGCTCGCCGGACCACGCAGCCGCACCGACACGGTATCGGGCACCGAGCCGACCAGCTCGAGCTCCTCGGGGGTACGTTGCAGCTCGAGGCCGACGCGTAGCGTCCGCTCGACGATCGGATCGCCGGCGACCACCAGCCAGAGCAGCACCGCCACGGCGATGGACAGCAGCTTCAGGCCGACGTGCCGGATGGGGAACAGCGCCATGCCCCGGTCAGTCCATGGTGGCCGTGGCCAGCCGCCGTTCGGCGCGCGGCTGGGTCCGCTTGACCAGCGCCCGCAGCCGGTGGCGCAGCGTGTCGGCGCTGAAGCCGCGCTCGATCCGTCCGTCGAGCACCACGGAAATGCCGCCGGTCTCCTCGGACACGACGAGGGCCACCGCGTCGTTCTCTTCGGTCACTCCCAGGGCCGCGCGGTGCCGCGAGCCCAGCTCGCGGGTGACCTTGGGATTGGCGCTGAGCGGCAGGAAGCACGCCGCGGCGGCGATCCGGTCGCCCTGGACGATCACCGCGCCGTCGTGCAGCGGCGAGGTCGGCTGGAACAGGCTGACCAGCAGGTCGTAGGTGAGCCGGGCGTCGATCGGAATGCCGCTCTCGATGTAGTTGCGCAGACCGATGTGCCGTTCGACCACGACCAGCGCGCCGACGTGGCGGGCGGCCAGCGTCTCGAGCGCCACGACCAGCTCCTCGACCACGTCCTCGTCGGGCTCGACGCGGCGCAGGTGGCGGAAGAAGGGCCCGCGGCCGAAGTGGACGAGGGCGCGGCGGATGTCGGTCTGCAGCAGCACGATCGCCGCGAACACCACGTAGCCGACGACGTTGCGGATCAGCCAGTTGATGGTCGCCAGGCCGAGCGCCTGCGAGGCATAGAACAGCGCCACGATGGCGCCGATGGCCACGGCCATCTGCGCGGCGCGGGTGCCGCGGATGAGCTTCAGCAGCTCGTAGACGATCACCGCCACCAGGGTGATGTCGAGCAGGTCCCAGCCGGTGATCGGCGGCCGCGCCAGGAAGGAGTCGAGCCAGGACATAGAAGGGCGGGGCTCGGGTCCCGGGGCTCGGGGCTCGGGCGTTCAGCCCGCGCGGTCGCGAGACTGCGCCTTCCCACTCACCTGGTGTCCGTGCCGTGCTCCCGAATCATATCCGCGGCCCGCACCACCTGCACCATTTCGGCCACGGCGTGGACGCGGACGATGTGGGCGCCGGCGAGGACGGCGGCGGTCACTGCGGCGGCGGTGGGCCAGTCGCGCTCGGCGGCCGTGGCGCCGCCCGCGGCCGCCGCCAGGAACGACTTGCGCGAAGGCCCGACCAGCAGCGGCCGGCCGAGCGCGGCGAGCGCCGCCACGCCGGCGAGCACCGCCGCGCTGTGCTCGGCCCGCTTCGCGAAGCCGAGGCCGGGATCGACGACCAGCTGGTCCCACGGCATGCCGTGGCTGACGGCGCGTTCGAGCGCCCGGGTGAGGTCGCGGGTGACGTCGGCCGTGACGTCGCCGTAGTGCGCGTGGGCGTACATGTCCGCCGGCCGGCCGCGCATGTGCATGAGGATGAGCGGGGCGCCGCGGACGGCGGCGATGGCGGCGACGCCGGGGTCGTACTGCAGTCCGCTGATGTCGTTGACCAGGCTGACCCCCTCGTCGAGGCCGAAGCGGGCGACCTCGGCCTTGGAGGTGTCGATCGACAGCGGGATGCGCAGCCGGTGGAGCTGGCGCAGCACCGGCATGAGGCGCGCCCGCTCCTCGCGGCCGGTGAGCGCGGCGGCTCCGGGGCGGGTCGACTCGGCGCCGACGTCGATGAGGTCGGCCCCGGCCGCTTCCATCGCCAGGGCCAGCTCGAGCGCCCGGACCGGGTCGAGGGCACGGCCGCCGTCGGAGAACGAATCGGGCGTGACGTTGAGCACGCCCATGACCAGCGTGCGATCGCCGAGGGCCAGGGGCGGGCGGCCGCCAGGCAGCGAGAGCGTATAACGGGTCCGCGGCGCGATCATGAACCGAGGCGCCGCGCCCCAGGACGCGGCGCGCCGCTCACTCCTGGGCCAGCGGCTTGGGCGCGATCGGCAGCAGCGGCGCCCGTTCCCGTTCGCGCGGGCGCTCGCGGGTGTCGTCGGGCGGCGGCGGCGGCGCGGCCGCCGCCGGATCGTCGATCGGCAGGCCGTCGACGATGCGCTTCACCTGCTCGCCGTCGAGCGACTCGCGGGCCAGCAGCGCATCGGCAATCGCCAGCAGATGCGCCTTGTGCTCGGTGAGCAGCTTGGTCGCCTTGTCGTAGTTCTCGCTGACGATGCGCTTCACTTCCTGGTCGATGCGCTCCGCGGTGACGCCGCTGTAGTCCTGCTGCTGGGCGATCTCGCGGCCGAGGAAGATCTGCTCTTCCTTCTTGCCGAAGGTGAGCGGGCCCATCACCTCGCTCATGCCCCACTCGCAGACCATCTTGCGGGCCATCTCGGTGGCGCGCTCCAGGTCGTTGCCGGCGCCGGTGGTGATGTCGCCGGTGGTCAGCTCCTCGGCGATACGGCCGCCGAGCAGGATCGCGATGCGATCCATGAGATAGACCTTCGAGTAGTTGTGCTTCTCGTCGAGCGGCAGCTGCGTGGTGAGACCCAGCGCCATGCCGCGCGGGATGATCGTGACCTTGTGCAGCGAGTCGGCCTTGGGCAGCAGGACGGCCAGCAGGGCGTGGCCGGCCTCGTGCACGGCGGTGACCCGCTTCTCTTCCTCGGTGACGATCATCGAGCGCCGCTCGGCGCCCATCAGCACCTTGTCCTTGGCGAACTCGAAGTCCACCATCGCCACGGCCTTCTTGTTCTGCCGCGCCGCGTTCAGCGCCGCCTCGTTGACCAGGTTGGCCAGATCGGCCCCGGCGAAGCCGGCCGAGCCGCGGGCGAGCGTCTTGATGTCGACGTCGTCGGCCATCGGGATCTTCTTGGTGTGGACCTGGAGGATCCCTTCGCGGCCCTTGACGTCCGGACGGTTGACGACGATGCGGCGGTCGAAACGGCCCGGGCGCAGCAGGGCCGGATCGAGGACGTCGGGCCGGTTGGTGGCGGCGACGAGAATGACGCCCTCGTTGGACTCGAAGCCGTCCATCTCGACCAGCAGCTGGTTCAGCGTCTGCTCGCGCTCGTCGTGGCCGCCGCCGAGACCGGCGCCGCGGTGCCGACCGACGGCGTCGATCTCGTCGATGAAGATGATGCACGGCGCGTTCTTCTTGCCCTGCTCGAACAGGTCGCGGACGCGGCTGGCGCCGACGCCGACGAACATCTCGACGAAGTCGGAGCCGCTGATCGAGAAGAACGGCACGTTGGCCTCGCCGGCCACGGCGCGGGCGAGCAGGGTCTTGCCGGTGCCCGGCGGGCCCATCAGCAGCACGCCCTTGGGGATGCGGCCGCCGAGCTTCTGGAACTTCTGCGGTTCCTTCAGGAACTCGATGATCTCCTGCAGCTCGTCCTTGGCCTCGTCGACGCCGGCGACGTCGCGGAACGTCACCTTCTTCTGCGCCGACGACGACAGCTTCGCCTTGCTTTTGCCGAACGAGAGCGCCTTGTTGCCGCCGCTCTGCACCTGGCGCATGAAGAAGATCCAGAAGCCGATCATCAGCAGGATCGGCGCCCAGGAGTAGAGGATGGCCGCCCACGGCGACTCGGTGGGCGCTTTGCTCTCCACCGAGACGCCCCGCTCGATCAGGCGGTTCGCCAGACCTTCGTACTGGAACGGGGCGTAGGTGCGGAAGTTCTCGAGGCCCTTGGTGACCCCGGTGATGTCATTGCCGACGATCTCGACGCGCTGCACCTGGCCGGCGTCGACCCACGACACGAACTCGCTGAACGCGACGCGGTTTTCGTTGCGCTGGAGCCTCGAGGAAAAGTTCCAGACGAGCAGCCCAACCACGAACAGGATGGACCAGAACACGAGGCTCTTCACGGTGGAGTTCACGTCGCCTCCGGGCCGGGACTGGCCGGCCGTTCAAAATTCAAGACTACCACGTCGCCAGCGCCGGCCGGCGCCGCCGCGCCCTCGGCCACGGCCACTCCGACCACCCACAGAATCCGCCCCGCCGCGTCGGCCGCGTCGGGCACCCGAGCCCGCAGCGCTCGCGGCACCTTGCGGTCCACGAACAGGTCCTGCAGGGACTTGCTGCCGCCCGCCCCGGCCGGCCGGATGCGGTCTCCGGCTCGACGGCCGCGCACCGTGAATGGACCCGAACCGGTGCCGGCGTCGAGGAGGAGACGGTGCCGGGACGGCGCGGGCGCCCTTCCCTGCTTTATCGGCCCCTCGGCCCGCAGCCGCCAACCGGCGCCGCACTCCGGGACCTCGACCAGGCCGGGCACCTCGAGCATTCGGGGCGGCAGCGAGGCTGCGGCCGCGATCCCACCCCTGTTGAATAAGACAGCATCCGCGGAAAAACGTTCCACCAGCACGCCGGCCACCCGCACCGGGCGGGCCTGCGCGGTCCGACACGCCGCCAGCACGCGGTCCACGTCGGCGACCCGCACCGCGCGCGCCGCGCCGGCCCGGGCCAGCAGGCCGCGGACCACGCGGTGGGCAATCGCCGGCGGCGCCGCGGCCAAGGCCTGGGTGTCGAGCCGCCATCCCTCCGCCACCTCTGACGAGAGCCGCGCCGCGGCGGTGTCGGCGGCGGCCGCGAGCACCTCGTCGTCGGCGGCCGCCAGGTCGGCCAGCCGCGCCAGCACGCGCGGCAACGCCGGCTGGTAGAGGCGGGTGAGCTGCGGCAGCAACTCATGGCGGATCCGGTTGCGCGGGATGGCCGGATCGGCATTGGTCTCGTCTTCGCTCCACGACGCGCCGCGGGCCGCGAGGTACCGGCGCAGTTCGTCGCGGCCGCAGGCGAGCAGCGGCCGGGCGATGAGGTCGCGTCGCGGCCGCATCCCGCGCAGGCCCTGCGGGCCGGTCCCCCGCAGCAGCCGAAACAGCACCGTTTCGGCCTGGTCGTCGCGCGTGTGCGCCACCGCGGTGACTTCGGCGGCGCGACGGACGCGCGCCTCCTCGAACAGCGCATAGCGCAGGTCGCGGGCCGTGACCTCTGTGGAGCGGCGGCCGGCACGGGCCGCGGCGGCGACGTCGCGGCGGGCCGCGTCGATCGGCACGCCGTGCGACTCGGCCAGCGCGCGGCACAGCGCCTCATCGCGGTCGGCGGTCGGGCGCAGCTGATGATTGAGGTGGACGAGTCCGGCGAGGACGAGGTCGCCGGCCGCGGCCAGCTCGGCCAGCAGGAGGACCAGCGCCACCGAGTCGCCGCCGCCCGACACGGCCGCCACGACGCGGGCGCCGCGCGGCCAGAGGCCCTCGCGGGCGGCGAAGCGACGAACGCGGGCAGCGAGGTTCGTCATGGGAGGCGGCCCGCCTTCACGGCTGCGCCGCTACGGCGTGGCAGCCTTCGTCTGGCTTGCCAGGCCGAAGCTCACGCTTCGGGGTTCGCAAGCGGGAGCGAAGGCTGGTGCCGGAGGGCGGACTCGAACCGCCGACCCTGCGCTTATGAGACGCATGCTCTAACCGGCTGAGCTACTCCGGCACGAACCTGTGAGTTTATCACCAGCGCGGCTCCGCCCCCAGCGGTCACGCCGGAGGCGGGAGCGGCTCCACCTCGCTGGTGGCAGCGCCGCCTGGCCCGCGTTCCGTACCGGCGCGGGCAGACGCCGTCCGTTCCACGAGCGCCGCCGCCAGCAGCGGAATCATGATCTCGTGGTGTCCGGTCAGGTGCACGCCGCGGCCCACGCCGGCGGTCGGCCGGCGCAGCACGTTGGTGTGCGGCCGGTACTGCTGGCGGAAGTCGAGGTCGACGGTCGTCAGGCCGGTCAGCTCGTGGCCCTGGTTGCGGGCCACGGCCACCGCCTTGAGGAAGACCTCGGGCAGGATCACGGCCGATCCGCAGTTGACGTACGCCCCGCCCCGCAGCCGGCTCACCCACGTGGCGAGATAGCGGAAGTCGCGGAGACTGGCCTCGCCAATCGCCGCGCCGGACGCGTCGGGGTGCATGTGGACGATGTCGGTGCCGACGGCGACGTGCGCGCTCACCGGAATGCCGAGGCGCTCGGCGGCGCAGAGCAGGCTGACGTCGCGGTGCGGCGGCGCCGCGGCGGCCAGCCAGGCCGCCACCGACTGCGCCAGTCCCAGGCCGCGGGCGACGCCGGCGGCCACGGCGCCGTTGATGCCGGTCGCGGTCTCGTCGGCCATGCCGAACCGGCCGGGTCCCAGCGCCGCGTCGACGTCCTCGGAGGTGGCGCCGGCCAGCGCGATCTCGACATCGTGGATGACCCCGGCGCCGTTCAGGGCCAGCGCCGAGACCAGGCCGCGCTCCATGAGATCGATGAGCACCGGCGAGAGGCCGGCCTTGATGACGTGCGCGCCCAGCCCCCACACGATCGGCGCCCCGATCGCCTGCGCCGCGGCCAGCGCGTCGACCACGGCGGCGAACTCGGCGGCGGCGAGCAGCTTCGGCAGCCGCGCCACGAAGTCGGCGACCCGCCCGCCGGGCACGTGCGGCGCGGCAAAGTCTTCGCGCCGCACCTTGCTCGGCCGCGACGCCAGCGGATAACGGGCCACGCCCGACAGGTCGAACTCGTCGTAACCGAGCTTCATGGTCAAGAGCATAGCCGGGGCTCGGGGTCGGGGCTCGGGAAGAGCGCAGCACTCTCGTCGTGCCGATCCGACGATCGGCGTCAGTTCCGTGTGCGGTCATGTCCCGAGGCCCGAGCCCCGAGCCCCGAACCCCGCTACAGAATCAGCATGGCGTCCCCATAGCTGTAGAACCGGTAGCGCTCGGCGACGGCGTGGGCGTAGGCGCGGCGGATCAGGTCGACGCCGGCGAACGCCGACACCAGCATCAGCAGCGACGAGCGCGGGACGTGGAAATTCGTCACCAGGCCGCCGACCAGCCGGAAGCGATGGCCCGGCACGATGAACAGGTCGGTCGCGCCGCGGCCGGCACCGACGCGGCCGGCGGCGTCCAGGGCCAGGGACTCGAGCGTCCGGGTGGTGGTCGTGCCGACGGCGACGACACGACGGCCGGCGGCAATCGCCCGGTTGAGGGCGTCGGCCGCCGGCGAACTCACCTCGTACTCCTCGGTCTCCATACGATGTTCGGCGACGTACTCGGCGCGGACCGGCTGGAACGTGCCGTACCCGACGTGCAGCGTGATGGTCGTCGTCTCGATCCCCGCCGCGGCCAGGGCCGCGAACATCGCCGGGGTGAAATGGAGGCCGGCGGTCGGCGCCGCAATCGACCCTTCGTGATGTGCGAACACCGTCTGGTAGCGCTCGCGGTCGCTGCCGACGTCAGGGCGGCGGATGTACGGCGGCAGCGGGACGTGGCCGAGAGCGTGGACGGCGTCGTGCACCGACGTCGCGTCCGCGGTGTGCAGCCGCACGGTGCGGCGGCCGTGAAAATGGCGGCCGAGGATCTCGCCGTGCAGACCGGGCCCGCGTCCCTCGAACACCAGGCGGGTGCCGGGGCGCAGCCGCTGTCCGGGATGGACCAGCGCACTCCAGGTTTCGGTGTCCGGCGTCGTCGCGGCGTCGTCGAGGCGGCGCAGCAGCAGGCACTCCACCGCGCCGCCGCCGGGCAGCCGCCGGCCGAGCAACCGGGCCGGAAAGACGCGGGTGTCGTTGAGAACCAGCAGGTCGTCGGGGCGCAGCAGTGACGGCAGGTCGGCGAAGCGCCGATCGGCCCAGGTCGCCGACGCGCGATCGACGGCGAGGAGTCGCGAGGCCCCTCGCTCGGCTGGCGGCTGCTGGGCGATCAGCTCGGCAGGCAGATCGAAGTCGAAGTCGGAGGTTCGCAGGTTGAAAGACACGTTATCGCGTGATCGGTGGATCGGTTGACCGGTTGATCTCGGATGCTCACATCTCGCGGATCGGCAGATCTATCGATAGATCTCCAGATCCGCAGATGCGGGTGTCCAGATCAACCGATCTTCCGATCAATCGATCACGAGATGACACACAAAAAAACGGCCCGGGCACCCCTGGAAATGCCCGGGCCGTAACGGACGGTGAGGTCGGAGGCGTCAGTGAATTCGTGGTGGCTCGAAGTCGCGCTGCACGGCCCAGTCGGCCGAGACCAGCGCCCACAGCACGTGATCGTGAAAGGCGCCGTCGCGGCGTTCGGCCTGACGCAGCACGCCCTCCTGGGTGGCGCCCAGCTTGCGCATGGCGCCGTTGGCGCGGGCGTTGCGGACGTCGAGGCGCACCTCGACGCGGTGCACGCCGAGGGCGCCGAACAGCCCGTCGAGCAGGGTTCGGCCCGCGTCCTGGAACAGGCCGGTGCCGCGGAACTCCGCGGCGACGATCGCGGTGAGCGCCACCATCGTGAAGGAGTGGTCGAGGCCCCGGGCGACGAGCCAGCCGACCGGGGCCTCGGCGTCGCGCGGCACGATCGCCCAGCAGGCGGCGCTGCCTGCCACGCGCTTGTCCTGCAGGTCGGCGATCAGCGCTTCGAGCCCGGCGATGGTCGGCGTCGGCGGAAACGGGGTGTAATCGCGCAGATCGTGCGGTCCCAGCGCCATGAGCAGTGACGGCGCGTCGACGGCGGTCGGCTCGCGCAGCGTGCACAGCGCGCCGGTCAGCACCGGCAGCGCCTCGCGCCACGGGCGCGAGAGCTGGGCGGCCGGCCGCGGAGAGGTAGCGGCCGGCGGCCGGGGCTGGGTGTTTCGGAAGATCTTCTCCACGACGCACCAAGCCTCAGCAAGCGGCGATCCAAGCCATCGCCCGGCCGCAAGACACGAGGTAACTGGCTGACTATCAACTACTTACGTGGGACCACTCGGTGCGGTCAGCCGGCGACGCTCTGTGCCGTTCCGGCACACTGCCACCGGAGATCGCCCACTGGTGACTCGCATCCCATTGCGAATAAATGACTTAGCGGCGAGTTCCGTCGTGACACAGCGCGCCTTGGCAGCTGTCGGAAAGTGGCACAACCGCGCGGCTTCAGAACGCCCAGCGGAGCAGAATCGCGCCGACGGTGAAGCCGGCCCCGACCGAGGCCACCAGCACCAGGTCGCCCTTCTTGAGCCGGCCATCGAGCACCGCGTCGTTCAAGGCCAGGGGGATCGTCCCGGCGGTGGTGTTGCCGTAGCGCTCGATGTTGATGACGACCTTGCCGCGATCGACGCCGATGCGGTCGGCCACCGCCTCGATGATGCGGCGGTTGGCCTGGTGCGAGACGAACAGGTCGAGGTCGGCGGCGGTGACGCCGTTGCGCTGCAGCAGGCGATCGCAGAGATCGCCGGTACGCCGGACGGCGAACTTGAACACCGTCTGGCCGTCCTGCTTCACGAAGTGCATCCGCTGGTCGACGGTCTCGTGCGAGGCCGGGCGCAGGCTGCCGCCGGCCGGCATGCACAGCGCCGCGCCGCCGCTGCCGTCGATCTCGTGCACGAAGTCGAGGATGCCGAACGCGTTGCCCTCGGACGGTCCGAGCACCACGGCGCCGGCGCCGTCGCCGAACAGGACGCAGGTGGTGCGATCGGTGTAGTCGAGGATGCTCGACATCACGTCGGCCCCGACGATCAGCGCGTACTTCACCGACCCGGCGGCGATCAACTGGCTGCCGACGGTGAGCGAGTAGGCGAACGCCGAGCAGGCGGCGCTGACGTCGAAGCCCCAGGCGTGGCTGGCGCCGATCTTGTGCTGGAGCAGGCACGCCGTGCTCGGGAACAGCATGTCCGGGGTGACCGTGCCGACGACGATGAGGTCGATGTCGTCGGGGGTCAGTCCGGCGCGGCGGATCGCTTCGAGCGACGCCTCCCTGGCCAGGTCGGAGGTGCCGACACCGGGATCGACGATGTGCCGTTCGCGGATGCCGGTGCGCTGCAGGATCCACTCGTCGGTCGTGTCGACCATCTTCTCGAGGTCGTGATTGGTCAGCACGCGCGGCGGCACGTAGGTGGCGAGGCTCTTGATCTCGGCGCGCGCGACCCGGGCCGTCCCGGCGAGGTTGGCGATGGAAACCGTCAAAACAGTCCTCTCCCTGGCGCCTGGCGCCCGAAGTACTCGTAGGCCCGCGCCGTGGCCACCCGGCCGCGGGGCGTGCGATCGAGAAAGCCCTCCTGGATCAGATAGGGTTCGTGGATGTCCTCGATGGCGTCGGGCTCCTCGCTGAGCGCGGCGGCCAGCGTGTTGACGCCGACCGGCCCGCCGCCGAACTTGTCGATGATGGTGCCGAGCAGCCGGCGATCGATCTCGTCGAAGCCGCGGTCGTCGACTTCCAGCATGCGCAGCGCGGCCCGGGCGACGTCCACGGTCACGGTGCCGTCGGCGCGCACCTGGGCGTAGTCGCGCACCCGGTGCAGCAGCCGGTTGGCGATGCGCGGCGTGCCGCGCGACCGCCGCGCCAGTTCGCGCGACGCCGCCGGATCGACCGGCGTGTCGAGGATGCGGGCCGAGCGGCGGATGATCTCGTCGATGTCATCGACGGTGTAGAAGTCGAGACGGTGGACGATGCCGAATCGCGCGCGCAGCGGCGAGGTGAGCAACCCGGCCCGCGTCGTCGCGCCGACCAGCGTGAAGCGCTCGACCGGCACCTTCACCGACCGCGCCCCCGGCCCCTGGCCGATGACGATGTCGAGTTCGAAGTCCTCCATCGCCGGGTAGAGGATCTCCTCGATGGTCGCCGGCATCCGGTGGATCTCGTCGATGAACAGCACCTCGCGGGCCTGCAGGCCCGACAGCATCCCGGCCAGGTCGCCCGGCTTCTCGATCACCGGCCCCGCGGTGGTGCGGATCGCCGCCCCCATCTCGTTGGCGATGACGTAGGCGAGCGTCGTCTTGCCGAGGCCCGGCGGCCCGTAGAGCAGGATGTGGTCGAGCGATTCGCCGCGGCGCTTGGCGGCCTCGATCGACACCAGCAGGTTCTCGCGGACGCGGTCCTGGCCGATGTAGTCGTCGAGACGCCGCGGCCGCAGCCCGGCTTCGTACTGCGCGTCGTCGTCGGCCTTGGCGGCCGAGACCAGCCGGCTGTCGCTCATGACCGGGCCAGGTCCTTCAGCGCGGCGCGCAGCGCCGCGTCGAACGGCGGCGTCTCACCGCTGGCGAGCTGGCGATCGAGCACCTTGTCCACGGCTGAGCGATGGTAGCCGAGATTCACGAGGGCCGACACGAGGTCGTCACGCAGGGTGTCGGCGGGCGGCGGCGCCGGTGGCGCGGCGCCGTCGACCCCCATCACCGGCAGCCGATCCTTGAGCTCGAGGCAGATCCGCTCCGCGGTCTTCTTGCCCACACCGGGGATGCGGGTCAGGCGGGCGACGTCGCCGCGCTGCACGGCCTGGACCAGGTCGGCCGCTTCGATGCCGGAGAGCACGGCCAGCGCCAGCTTCGGCCCGATGCCGCTCGTCGCGATCAGCCGCTCGAACACCGCCAGTTCGAAGGTGGTCAGGAATCCGAACAGCGCCAGCGCGTCTTCCCGCACGTGAGTGTGAATCCGCAGCGTGACCTCTCCGCCGGGATCGCCGAGCGCGTAGAACGTCGACACCGGCACCGCGACGTCGTAGCCGACGCCGTGGACGTCGACGATCACCCGCGTCGGCGCCTTCTCGACCAGCCGGCCGCGCAGCCAGGCGATCACGGGCGCGTGGTCCCCCGCTTCGACCGCGCGGGGGCGGCGTCGCCGGTTGGCCGGTAGGCCCGCCAGCTGCTGAGGCCGCCGGCGCGGCGCGGCGAGGCCGTCACCGCCAGCTGTCCGGGCAGGCGATGGACGTGGCAGAGGGCCACCGCCAGCGCGTCGGCGGCATCGTGCGGCGAGGGGGCGCGGTCGAGGCCGAGGAGCAGCTTGATCATCTGCTGCACCTGCGCCTTCTCGGCCCGGCCGTAGCCGACCACGGCGCGTTTGATCTCCGCAGGCGAGTACTCGACCACCGGCACCCCGGCGTCGACCGCCGCCAGCATGGCGACACCGCGGGCGTGACCGAGCTTGAGCGCGCTGCGGACGTTGACGGCGTGGAACAGGCTCTCGATCGCCACCGCCGCCGGCCGGCAGTCGCGCAGATGGCCGAGCAGGGCGCGATGGATCGCCGCCAGCCGATCGGCGAAGTCGCCGCTGCCGGCGGTGCTGATGGCGCCGCAGACGACCAGGCGATGGCGCCGACCGTCGGTCTCGACGCACCCGTAGCCGGTGCGCTCGGAACCGGGGTCGATGCCGAAGACCCTCACGCGAGCGAGGCCTCGATCTCCTTCTCTTCGATGTCGAAGTTGGACCACACGTTCTGCACGTCGTCGTGATCCTCCACCGCCTCCATCAGCTTGAGCATCTGCGAGGCTTCCTTGCCCTCCAGCTTGATGTAGTTCTGCGGCAGCATCGACACCTTGGCGGTGACCGGTTCGATCCCGAGGCCCTTGACGGCCTCCTTCACGGCCTCGAACACGCCGGGCTCGCTGATGACCTCCCAGTTGTCGCCGTCGTCGCGAAGATCGTCGGCGCCGGCCTCGAGCACGGCGTTGAGGAGCTTCTCCTCGTCGACGCCGGGCTTCTCGATGACCATGTAGCCCTTCTTCGAGAACATCCAGGCCACCGAGTTCTCGGCACCCAGGTTGCCGTTGTACTTCGCCAGCATGTGGCGAATCTCGCCGACGGTGCGGTTCTTGTTGTCGGTCATCGTCTCGATGATGATGGCCGCGCCGCCGGGGCCGTAGCCCTCGTAGTTGATCTCCTCGTAGGTGACGCCGGGCAGTTCACCGGTGCCGCGCTGGATGGCGCGCTTGATGTTCTCGGCCGGCATGTTGGCGGCCTTGGCCTCGGCCACCACGGTGCGCAGCCGCGGGTTGGTGGCGATGTCGCCGCCGCCGTTTCTGGCGGCGACGGTCATTTCCTTGATGAGGCGCGTGAACAGCTTGCCGCGCTTGGCGTCGAGCGCGCCCTTCTTGTGCTTGATCGTGTGCCACTTGGAATGGCCGGACATGGCGGTGCTCCAGACGGGAAGTCCCGAAAAACGACCCTTCAGTCTAGCAAACTCGGTCAGCGGGCCCGTCGGGCGAGCACGATCCAGACCTCGGCCCGCGGATCCCATGGCCCGCCCTGGTAGTCTCCCAGCACGGCCTCGACCTGGAAGCCCGCCGTGGCGAGCCGGCGGGTCATCTGCGGCACCGACAGCGTGCGAAAGGTGAGCGCGAAGGCGCGCCGGCGGGTGGTCCGGCCGCGCCGCTCGACGAACTCCTGGTCGAAGATCGTCAGGCCCCTGGCGCGATGCTGACGCACCGACTCGATCAGGGTGACCTGGCTGCCCCCGCGACTGCGGCCGCGCAGGCTGACCCGCCGGGAGTACTCCCCCCAGGCCGGCAGATCGGCGACCAGCTCGAGGCCGAAGAACCCGTCGGGCCGGACCACCCGGGCGACGTCGGCCAGGGTGGCGGCGAGGTCACGTTCGGACAGGAGCGACTGCAGGATGCCGTACGGCGCGATCGCCATCGGAAACGACGCGGCCGGAAACGGCAGATGGCGGATGTCGGCGCGCACGAGGTCTGGCGGAACGCCGCGGCGTTGAAGGTGGACCCGGCGCTCGGCCCGCGCCAGCATCTCGGCCGAGCGATCGACACCGACGACGTGCACGCCCTCGCGCGCCAGCGGCATGGTCACGCGCCCGGTGCCGCAGCCGAGTTCGAGCACGGGTCCACGAACGGCCGCGGTCATGCGCAGCCAGAACGGCACGTCGCGCCGGCCGAGCGTGCGGGCGTTCTCCCAGTCGTAGAACGGCGCGTAGTCGTCCCAGCCGTGCCAACCTTCGGGGGCTCGGGTCTCGGGGCTCGGGGCTCGGGCAGGGATCCGGGACTCCGGGCTGGGGGTTCGGGATGGGACCCGGGAGCGCGGGCTGGCGGGCTGGCGGCGGCGACCTGCAACTCGGCGGGTCACGTCCACGGCACCTCGACCTCGCCGGCGGCCTGCCGCGCGGCCAGCGCCTGGAGGCGGGCGACGAACGTGCCGACCTCGTCCGGGAAGTCGCGCGGCGTGAATGCCGGCAGTTCCACGCAGGCGACGCGCACGAAGCCGGTGGCGACCCGGACGCCGTCGCCGTCACGGCTCATCTCGAAGGTATAGCGCAGGCGGCGCGGATTCTCGATGGCGGCGGCGACGCCGATGCGCAGCCGCATACCCATCGTGACCGGCGCCTCGTAGCGGATGTGGGCCTCGACGCGCGGCAGGCCGACGCGCGCGGTCTCGAGCAGCGACTGGCGCGTGCGTCCCAGGGCGGCCACGTAGAGCTCTTCTTCCACGTCCTCGAACCAGCCCAGGTAGTGGGGGAACCAGGCGATGCCGGCGGCGTCGACATCCGACCAGTGCACCTTCTTGTGAACGACGAAGAATGCCATCGGGCGGGGGCAGTATAGCGCCCGACGGCCCGGGCTCCGAGGCGCCGGGCGCGGATGGGAGCGGACGCGGCTAACATCTCGACGATGCGTCTCGCCGCTCTCCTGGCCCTGCTCTCGGTCGCCGCTGCGTGCTCCGCGCCGCCGCCACCGACGGCCGACGATCCCACGCCGCAGACGCTCGACGAATTCAGGGCGGCCGCCGCGAAGGTGCTCGAAGACACCGGCGTGCCCGGCGCGGCGCTGGCGCTCGTGACCGTGAACGGCACCGAGTGGGCGGGCGGCCTCGGCTGGGCGGACCGCGATCGCCGCACCCCGGTCACCGCCGACACGCACTTCCGCGCCGGCTCGATCAGCAAGAGCTTCGTGGCGCTGGCGCTGGTGCAGCTGTACGAAGACGGCAAGCTCGACCTCGACGCGCGCATCGCCGACCTGCTGCCCGAGGTGGCCATCGACAACCCGTGGGCGGCGGCGGCGCCGATCACCGTCCGCCACGTGCTCGAGCACACCGCCGGCTTCGACGACATGCACTTCAACGAGGTCTACGTCCTCGACGACGCCCCCGACCTGCCGCTCGCGCAGGTGCTCGGCCGCAATCCGGCCTCGCGACGGGTGCGCTGGCGCCCGGGCACGCGGATGAGCTACTCGAATCCCGGTTACGCCGTGGCCGGCCTGCTGATCGAAAAGGTGTCGGGCACACCCTACGACCAGTTCATCCAGCAGCGCATCTTCGCGCCGCTGGAGATGTGGACCAGCACTTTCCAGCTCGCGCCCGCCGACGACGCGGCGCTGGCCCAGGGCTACGACGCTGCCCAGGGCCCGCCGGTGACGCGGCGCCGGATCTATCTGCGTCCGGCGGGGGCCCTCCACACGTCGGCCGGCGAACTCGCGCACTTCGTACAGGCGCTGCTGGGCTGGGGCGAGCGACCCGGCGGTTACGTCGTCGACCCCGAGTATCTGTCCAACATGGAATGGCCGCGCACGACGCTGGCGAGCCGGGCCGGCGTGCGGCCGGGTTACGGCCTCGGGATCTTCAGCACGATCACCCTGCCCTATCCGGTGCTCGGGCACAACGGCGGCATCGACGGCTTCCTCTCGAGCTACGGCTACTCACCGTCGCGCGACGTCGGCTACGTCGTGCTGGTCAACTCGACGCACGCGCCGCACGCGGTCACCCGCCTGTCGTCGCTGGCCCTCCGGTATCTCAAGCGCGACCTCGAGCCGCCGCCCAGGCCGGCGCGGACGGTGGCCGTCGACGTGCTGCGCGGCTACGAGGGCTACTATCGGGATTCGAGTCCCCGCAGCGGGTTCATGCGGCCGCTCCAGTACCTCACCGACGGCCGCACCGTGCGCCTCGACGGCGATCACCTGGTGCTGTCGCGTGACTTCGGCGCCAGCGAGCCGCTCATCGCCGTGGAAGACACGCTGTTCCGGCGCGAGCGCGAGATCGACGCGTCGCTCGCCTTCACCACCGACGAACTCGGCCAGGCCGTGCTCACCGGGCCGGGCATCTATGCCGAGCGCGCCGACCGCTGGCCGGTGACACTGCTGCGCCTCGGCCTCGGGCTGTCGGTGCTGGTCGTGGTGGTTGCGCCGCTGGCAGCGAGCGCGCGGTGGCTGCGCGCCCGGCGCCGGGGCAGCCGGCCGGCGACGTTCGCGGGCCTGGGCCTGGTCTGGTGGGCGGGCGCGGGGCTGCTCGCGCTGATGGCCTGGGCCGTGGCCGGAGCCGGCGTCACCGCCCTCGGGATCCCGTCGCGTCGGGCGTTGCTGCTCTACGCCGCCACCCTCGCGTATCCGGCGACGGCCGTGGCGGCGCTGGCACTGGCGGCGGTGGGGTGGTGGCGGGGACCGCGGCGGGCGTACGCCGCCCTCGCCGCCGCCGCTGGCCTCGGCCATGCCGCACTGGCGTTGTATCTGGCCGCCTGGGGCCTGATCGGGCTGCGAACCTGGCTCTACTGAAGGTGCTCAGCCCGCCGTGCGCGGCGCCGCGCCGCCGTACACGAACGTCGCGTAGCCGACGATCAGGCCGACGATGCCTCCCGGCAGCATGATCTCCCAGAAATACGGTTGGCCGAGCGTGACCAGATAGGCCAGGAACAGGCCGACGGCAAGGCCGGTGGCCAGGCCAATCGGCAACGAGCGGGTCCGCGTCGCCACATAGCCGATGACGAGCCCCGTGAGGACGCCCTTCACCGTCGAGCCGATGACGATGCCCGTAATCGCCGGCCGCGTCTCGGGCGCCGAGAGCAGCGCCGTCAACCCGTCGAATACACCGAGCACGCCGCCGAGCACCATGCCGAATACCGGCTTGTTCATGCCACCCTCCGTCTGGCTCCATTCACCGCCGTGGTCGCGGCTCTGTACGGCTACGACGTCCAGTAGAGCAGGACGATGCGCATCACCATGTAGGCCGCCACCAGACCGATGGGCACGCGGTAACGATCGACGACCCGGGCGACCCGCTCGGCGAGGGGTTCGGCATAGGCCGAGACCGCAAGACCGTCGAGGTAGCGGCGTACGTCGGCCTGCAGCTCGGGCACGCCGCCGTAGCGGTCCTCGGGCCGGGTCGCCCGCGCCCGTTCGACCACCGCCGCCAGCGGTCGAGGCGGCGCCGGCCCTACCAGGCCGTCGAGCAGCGCGCCCAGCGCGAAGACGTCGGCCCGCTGGTCGACCCGGGCCGCCCCGGCCGCCTGCTCCGGCGGCATGAAGCCGGGCGTGCCGACCACCGCCGGCGGGCCGGCGGCGGCCTCGCTCCCGTCGAGCGTCGCCGCGACGCCCCAATCGAGCACCAGCACCTCGCCGAAGGGGCCGACCATGACGTTCTGCGGCTTCAGGTCGCGATGCACCACCCCGTGGGCGTGGGCGAACGCCACGGCGTCGCACACCTTCAGGAACAGGGCGATGCGCGCCGGCAGCGACAGCGTCGCCGCGGCGTCGGCCAGGCCGGCGCCCCGGACCAGCGTCATGACGTAGAACGCCCTGCCGTCTGGCGTGACGCCGGTGTCGTGCACGGGGACGATGCCGGGATGCTCGAGCGCGGCCAGGATGCGCGCCTCGCGGGCGAGCGGCACCGCGGCCGGGGGATCGGCACCGTAGGCGTCGGCGACCTTGACTGCCACCTCGCGGGCCAGCGCGCGGTCGAACGCGGCGTAGACCACGCTCGATCCGCCGTGGCCGATCGGCGCCCGCACCTCGTAGCGGTCACCGAGGTCGGGCACGTCGATCGCGGCGCGCAGCCGGGCGATGATCGCGTCGTCGAGGCTCACCGGCTGCCCAGGAGGCGCTTGGCCTCGGCCTCGAACTCGTCGTCGCTGCCGGTGGCCTCGCGCAGCCGGTCGAGGATGCGGGCGCGGAGCGCCCGGCGCATCGCCGCCAGATGGTTGGTCACCATGTGCACGGTCAAACCGAGCGCCGCGGCGATCTCGGCGTAGCTGGGCCGCGCCTCGTCGTGCAGGTCGGCGAGGTCGTAGCGCCGGAAGACCTCGAAGGGCACCTCGCGGCCCCGATCGGCCGCCGCGGCGCGCAGGTCGTCCACCGCGGCCTCGAACAGCGCCCGGACCCACTCGCGGTAGAACGCCTCGTCGTGGTCGTCGATCACCGGCGGCTCGTGCGACCGCACCTGCCCGTCGGCGAGGGTCTCCTCGAGCGGCACCGCGGCGATCCCGCCGCCGCGCTTGAGCCGTTGATCGGCCTTGCGGACGTTGGCGACGAAGCCGTCGACGAGCAGCCGCACGTAGGTGCGGAAGCGGGCCCGCGCCGGATCGAACCGGGCCAGCGACTGCTGCTCGAGGGTGCGGGCGAAGAACTCCTGGGTGAGATCGGCGGCCCGTTCGGCGTCGAGCCGCCACTTGAACTGGATGTAGCGCGCGACCGGCGTCCAGTACGCCGAGGCGAACGCGTCGAGGGCCCGGGCCCGCACGTCGGGGTCGTCGGCGCGCACGCGGCCGACGATCGAGAAGCGCGTCTCCGGAAACCCTCCTGATCCCACCGCTGGCTCCGCCAGCTACACTACGCGATCTGTCCCGGCGCGGCGCACCGTCGCGCCGCGGACGTCAGGAGCCCGCGATGCCAGCTCATCCCGCCGTGATTCGCCCCGAAGACCACGCCCTCTTCGCCCCCGATCGCATGGGCAAGTCGACGATCTTCAGCTCGTCGCGGATCCTGGTCGGGGTGAACGCGTTCGAGCCCGGGCAGGTGCACGCCCTGCACGCCCACGCCGGTATGGACAAGGTGTACCAGGTCGTCGCCGGCGAGGGCGAGTTCCTGCTCGAGGACGGGGCGCGGCCGATGCGGACCGGCGACCTGCTGGTCGCTCCCGCCGACGTCCCGCACGGCGTGCGCAACACCGGCTCGGGCCGGCTGGTCGTGCTGGCCATCCTAGCGCCTGGACCGGGCGCGGCGTGACGACCTGCAGGGATCGACGATGACGACTGACGGACTGATCGACGCCGGCCGCGGCCGCCGCCGTTGTGCGTGGTGCGGCGACGACCCCCTGTACGTGGCCTACCACGACGAGGAGTGGGGCCGGCCGGTCGCCGACGACGTGCGGCTGTTCGAGAAGATCTGCCTGGAGGGCTTCCAGTCCGGGCTCAGCTGGATCACCGTGCTGCGCAAGCGGGCGCGCTTCCGCGCCGTGTTCGACGGCTTCGACCCGGCGCGGGTTGCCCGCTACGGCGCCCGCGACGTCGCCCGGCTGCTGACCGACCCCGGCATCATCCGCCACGAGGGCAAGATCCGATCGGCGATCAACAACGCGCAACGGGCGCTCGAGCTGCAGGACGAGTACGGCTCGCTCGCCGCCTATGCGTGGCGGTGGGAGCCGGCGGCCGCGCAGCGGCCGGCGGTCCTGACCTGGGACGCACTGCGGGCGATGCCGACGACGCCGGCGTCGGTGGCGCTGGCGAAGGATCTGAAGAAACGGGGCTGGAGCTTCGTCGGCCCGACGACGGTCTACGCCTTCATGCAGGCGATGGGGCTGGTGAACGACCACGTCGACGGCTGCTTCGTGCGCCGGCAGGTCGAGCGCGACCGCAGCGCGCGCCGGCGCGTCACATCTGCTCGAGCGTGAAGCCGGCGGCGCCGAGCAGCGTCACCAGTCCGTCGGCGCCGAGCAGGTGGGCAGCGCCGACCACCACCAGGCACGGCGCCGGTTCGGCCGCGCACTGCGCGATCTTCGGCACCCAGTCGCGATTGCGATCGACCAGCAGCCGCTGGTAGATCGCCGGCGATTCGCGGAACGACTGCAGCAGCAGCCGTTCGAGCGTGGCGAGGTCGCCGCCGCGCCACGCGGTGACGATGGTGTCCACCGACCGCACCTGGGCCTCGACGTCGTCGAGCGTCGCCTTCAGCATGTCGATCTGTACCGAGAGGGGCAGGCCGTTCAGCCGCTCCACCTGGTAGGCCGCGGTCTCCAGGCCGCGCACCGGCCGCCCGGCGTCGCGGGCCCGGTCGAAGTAGTGGCGGTCGAGTCCCTGGGCCGGATCGAAGCCCGCCCGCGACAGCTCGGGCACGACCAGCAGCATCGCGACCAGCCAGGGCTTCATCCGCTCGACCAGCGCGATCGGCAGGCCGGTGGCGGCGACCTTGGCCTCGACCTGCGCGAAAGTGGCGGCATCGAGCACCGTGCGCAGCGTCTGGCCGTCGGTGAAGACGGCGCCGGCGGCGGTCGGCAGCAGCGCCGACACGTCGCCCGAGGCGCCGAGGTCCACCTCTTCGACCAGCGTCGCCGACTGTTCGAAGACCGTGTCGAAGACCGGCGGCAGCGGATACGCCTCTGTGGTGAGCACGTGAATCGACCCGACCAGGAACGCCACGGTGCGTGGGCCCTTCGACACCCGCCAGGCGAGGTGCTTCGCGGCCGCCGCCGGCGCCGCGGCGGCCGACTGCGCCGCCACGGCGACGGGCGGCAGCAGCCAGAGCCCGAACAGGACCGTCGCGACGGCGCGGCGCGATCGCATGCGTCGAGCGTAACACGGCCTCTCGAGCCGCTCGGCCGGCTGATACGATGACGCCGATGTCGTTCGCCGGTCTGATCGACGGCGCCGTGGTGATGGCGCCGATGACGAAGGGCTCCAATCTGCCTTACCGGCGGCTTTGTGTCGAACTCGGCGCCCGCATCACGCTGAGCGAGATGACCGTCGCGAGGCGCTTGAAGCAGAAACGCCGCGGCGAGTTCGCGCTGATCCGCCGGGCCGCCGACGAGCCGTGCTTCGGCGTGCAGCTCGCCGGCACCAATCCCGAGGAGATGGGCTGGGCGGCGGCGCTGGTCGAGGCGCGCGGCGCCGACTTCGTCGACATCAACTTCGGCTGTCCGATCGAACACTTCACGCGCAAAGGTCTCGGCGCGGCGATCGGCCGCCAGCCCGGGCGCATCCGCCGCATCGTCGAGGCGATGAAGCGAAGCGTGCAGCGCGTGCCGGTGACCGCCAAGATTCGCCTCGGCTGGAACGACGACGACCGCAACTTCCTCGATCAGGCGCGGGCCGCGGTGGACGGCGGCGCCGACGCCATCACCGTGCACGGGCGCACCCGCAACGCGCGCTACCGGATGGCGGCCGACTGGGACGCCATCGGCGCAGTGGTCGCGGCGGTGCCGGTGCCGGTGATCGGCAACGGCGACCTCCTGTTCCCGCACGAGATCGCCGCTGCCCGGGCCCGGTCGGGGTGTGCGGCGGTGATGGCGGCGCGCGGCGTGCTGATCAAACCATGGCTGTTCCGCGAGACGTCTGGCGGCTACGACGATCTCGACGGCGAGGCCCGGGTGGCGATCTACCGGCGTTATGTCGCGCTGGCGCTGGAGCACTGGGGCGACGACGACCACGGCCGGGCGCGCGTCCGGGAGTTCCTGCGCTGGCACGTCGGCTTCTGGTGCCGCTACGCCCGCCGTCGCGACGACGGCACCTGGCCGTTGATGCAGCAGCGCGAGGCGGCGCCGGTGGTCCGGTCGCCGCTCGACGCCTTGCTGACGCGCAGCGACGACGCCGCCCTCGACTTCGTCACCGATCGGCTGCTGGCGGCGGCCGTCCTGGACCCCGCGGCGGCACCGCCGCTCGCCGCCGTCGCCGAGCCGGTGGAGATGACCGTTGAAGGCTGACCGGCGGCGGGCACCGACAGCGGCCGCGCTGGCCCTCGGCCTGGCCGTGCTGGCCGGCGACCTGGGCGGCGCGCACCCGGCGGCGATGCCGCCGTTGGCGCGCTTCGACGGCCGCTGGTTCGAGATCGCCGGCTACGGGTCGTGGTGGCAGCGCCGCTGTCTGGCGGACACCACGCTGGAGATCACGGCGGCGGCGGCAGCCGAGGCGACGCTGCGCAGCCGCTGCCGCACGGCGGCCGGGCGCGAGGTCCGCGACGGGCGGCTGAAGGCCGACAGCGAGGACGGCCGCTGGCAGGCGCGGTTCGCGCCGCGGATCTTCGCGTGGCTGCCGGCGGTGTGGGGTGACTTCTGGATCCTGGCTCACGACGACCGGCTGGCCTGGATGGTGGTCGGCGAACGCAGCCATCAGCGGCTGGCGATCTTCGCGCGGACACCCGCGCTCGACGAAGCCGCGCTGGCGCAGGCCACGGCGGCGGCGCGACGGGCCGGCTTCGACGTCGATCGTCTGACGCGCACCCTGCACGATCCGGATGAGTGGCGGACCGCCGTCGGATCGGCCCGTCGCGAGTGAGCGGCGGCGCGCCTCACCGCCGGTCGCGCTTGTGCCGCTCGAGGTCGTCGAGCGTCCGCGGCCAGTCGCGCTTCAGGAGCCTGGACAGTCCGCGATCGGCGAGCAGCCGCCCGCCGGTCTGGCAGGCGGGGCAGTAGTTGGCCTCGTGGCGGCGTAACGGATGCGCTGCACCGGCGTGCCGCAGGCCGGACAGGGCTTGCCGTAGCGGCCGTGCACGCGCATGCCGGGCCGGAAGGCAGTGACCTTCTCGGGAAAGGCGTCGGCGGTGGCGGCGATCAGCGCATCGCGCCAGCCGGCAAGCGTCTCCCGCGTCGCGGTGAACAGCCGGTCGAGTTCGTCGGCGTCGAGCGTGTCCGAGAGCGTCATCGGCGACAGACGCGCGCGATGCAGGATCTCGTCGGAGTAGGCGTTGCCGATGCCGCTGAAGAGAGAGGGGTCGGTCAGGGCCCGCTTCAGCGTGTGGCGCTCGGACGTCAGACGGGCGGCGAATCCGGCGCGGTCGAGGTCGAGCGGCTCGAGTCCGCCGGGATCGTGCGCCGCCACCCCGGCGGCACCGCGCGCCATATGGACCGAGGCCCTGCGGGTCGTGCCGGCCTCGGTCACGACGAGGCTGCCGTGTGCGAAGTCGAGGGCGGCGAGGCCGACCCGCTTCGGGATCGGCGCCGCCGCGGTTAGCCAGCGCAGCCGGCCGGCGATCATCAGGTGGAGGACCAGCGCGATGCCGTCGGCGTCGAGGACGAGGCGCTTGCCGAGACGGCGCAGCTGCGTGATCGGGCGTCCGACCAGCGCGTCGATCGGCGGGTCGACGGTGCGGACCAGGAACGGCGCGGCGACGCGGACGGCCGCGACCGGGTGGCCGAGCAGGCGCGGCCGTAGAGCGTGCAGATACAGCTCGATGTCGGGCAGCTCGGGCACGCGGCGATCCTACGTGGTTCGCAGCGCCCTTTGGGGTGCCTGGCCATCGCGTATCCTGACGCATGGTCGACGGCAGCTTCGGCATCCTGCTGGCGGTCGCTCTCGGCAGTGCCGCCGGCGGCGTCCTGCGTCATCTGCTCACCGAAACGGCGATCCGCCTCGTCGGCGGCGGGTTCCCGTGGGGCACCCTGCTCGTGAACGTCGCCGGGTCGGCGGCGATGGGCGCGGTGGCCGCGATCGCCGGCGGGCTGAGCGGGTCGGCGCCGTGGTCGCCGATCGCCCGTCACGCGGCGATGACCGGCGTGCTCGGCGGATTCACGACCTTTTCGGCGTTCAGCATGCAGACGGTGGCACTGGCCGGCCACGGTGAGTGGCTGGCTGCGGGGCTGAACGTCGGCCTGTCGATCGCGGCCTGCCTTGGCGCGTGCTGGGCCGGCTACGCCGGACTGGCGTGGGTGGCGCGCTAGTGTCCGGTCCACGGACAGGCCACTCGCCGACTCACGGGCGGTTCAGACGCTCGAGGCGGCGCTGGATCTCGGCGCTGGCTGGGAACTCGGTCCGCAGCGTCTCGAGCACCTGACGCGCGGCGGAGGTATCGGCCATCGCCTCGAGCGCCTGCGCCCGCAGAAGCCCGGCCCGCAGACGGAGGCGGTCCTCGGACCCGGGTATCTTCAGCGCGCCGAGGCGATTGAGGGCCAGGGCGGGATCGGCGCGGTCGACGATCGTCGCCTCCACCTGGGCGAGCTGCACCTCGAGGTGGTCGGGGAAGCGGGCGGCGACGAGGTCGGCGAGACCGGCGGCGTCGAGGGGCCGGCCGGCGGCGCGGTCGGCCAGCGCCTGCTGGGCGGCCGCCGAGATGAAGGCCTGCTGCACGTCGCCGGGCGCCCCGGAGCGGGTGCCGACGCCGCCGCCGTAGCCGTAAACGAGCACGCCGCCCAGATCCGCAGCGCGGTAGAGGACGCCGACGCCGGCGAGGCCGACGAGGCCGGCGGCGAGGGTCGCGGCTCGGGCACGGGGATGGCGGCGAGCGGCCAACGCCGCGGCGACGGCCTCGGCGCCGAGGAGCAGCAGGAACGTGTTCCGGGCCCGCTCACCCCAGGTTTCGTGAGCGACGACGGCGGGGCGGACGCCCGGCAGCCGCTCGACCGGACCGTGGGCATCGCCGCCGGATCGCACGGCCGCCAGGCTGGCCAGCGTGCCCAGCGCGATCAACGTCAGCGCCGCCGGCGACAGCCACGGCAGCGGCCGGACCAGCGACGCCCAGCGCAGCCCGACGCCGACGACGATCAGCGCGACGACGAAGTGGACGATCTGCGGGTGGAACGCCGCCAGACTGGGCATGGCACACCGCCTTCAGGATAGCGGAGAAAATGAAAAAGGCCCGATGCACCTGGCATCGGGCCTTCCTGCGATATATCCCCGGCAGCGACCTACTCTCCCACGCACCTGCGCGCGCAGTACCATCAGCGGTAGCAGACTTAACTTCCGTGTTCGGAATGGGAACGGGTGTGACCCTGCTCCTATGGCCACCGGGAAACTGGGTGTCTGGGGTTTCCGCCTTCGCTCGCTGCGCGAGCTTCGGCGCGACGCGCCTGATATCGACGCGGGTGTGCCGCGGCGGACTCGCCCCAGAACATGTCAAAGAGCCACTGAATATCCCGAGCCCGAAAGGGCTCGTCACGCCGTGGCTCCCGAAAGGGAGCGACGGCGGATGCAATCGATCGTTCTTTGACCACACACCCGCAGCGGGCGAGTGAATATGGTCAAGCCTCACGGCTAATTAGTATCGGTCAGCTCAACGTATCGCTACGCTTCCACACCCGACCTATCAACCTGGTAGTCTACCAGGAGCCTACAGGGACTTTCGTCCAGGGAGATCTCATCTCGTGGAGGGTTTCACGCTTAGATGCATTCAGCGTTTCTCCCTTCCGGACTTAGCTACCCGGCGCTGCCGCTGGCGCGACAACCGGTACACTAGAGGTCCGTCCAACCCGGTCCTCTCGTACTAAGGTCAGCCCCACTCAAATCTCCTGCGCCCATCACAGATAGAGACCGAACTGTCTCGCGACGTTCTAAACCCAGCTCACGTACCGCTTTAACCGGCGAACAGCCGGACCCTTGGAACCTGCTACAGCTCCAGGATGCGATGAGCCGACATCGAGGTGCCAAACCTGAGCGTCGATGTGAACTCTTGGCTCAGATCAGCCTGTTATCCCCGGCGTACCTTTTATCCGTTGAGCGATGGCCCTTCCATGCGGAACCACCGGATCACTAAGGCCTGGTTTCCCACCTGCTCGACTTGTCTGTCTCGCAGTCAAGCTCGCTTGTGCCTTTGCACTCTACGGCTGATTTCCAAACAGCCTGAGCGAACCTTCGCGCGCCTCCGTTACAATTTAGGAGGCGACCGCCCCAGTCAAACTACCCGCCTAGCAGTGTCCTGAGCCCGGATGACGGGCTGCAGTTAGAACACCGGAGTCGTAAGGGTGGTATCTCACCGTTGGCTCCCCCAAATCCGAAAACCTGGGTTCAAAGCCTCCCACCTATCCTGCGCATACGACGCCAGCGTTCACTACTAAGGTGTAGTAAAGGTGCACGGGGTCTTTTCGTCTTGTGACGGGCAACCGGCGTCTTCACCGGTACCACAAA
>JBFWNV010000016.1:0-64694 GCA_050250875.1 Vicinamibacterales bacterium | reverse complement strand
GCCGTGGTGATCGACATGAACGGCCGCCTGGTGAAGCGCTGGCCCGAGGTGGCGGCGGTGCCGGCGCCGATGCGCATCCTGCCCGGCGGCTACGTGATGGGCGGCGACCGGCGGCGGACGCCCCACCAGGAGGCCCGCCGGCTGGTGCAGGTGGACTGGGACGGCAAGGTGGTGTGGGCGTTCGATCACGGCGACCGGATCACCGACGACAAGGGCGTCGAGACGTGGATTGCGCGCCAGCATCACGACTGGCAGCGCGAGGGCAGCCCGGCGGGCTACTTCGCGCCCGGGGCGCTGCCGCTGGTGGACCGCGGCCGCACGCTGGTGCTCGCCCACAAGAACGTCACCGTGCCGGCGATCAGCGACAAGCGACTCGAAGACGACCGGCTGATCGAGGTGGACTGGACCGGCACGATCCTCTGGGACTGGCTGGCCAGCGACCACGTGGACGAACTGGGTTTCTCGCCCGAGGCCCGGAAGGCGCTGCACGCCGATCCGAACTGGAACGAGCCGCGGAAGAGCGCCGACTGGCTGCACATCAACGCCGCGTCCTACCTCGGGCCGAACCAGTGGTTCGACGCCGGCGACCGGCGGTTCCATCCCGACAACGTCATGATCAGCAGCCGCGAGGCCAACATCATCGCCATCGTCGAGCGTGCGACGGGGCGGATTGCCTGGCGCATGGGCCCCGACTACCGCGAGACGCCGGCGCTGGCCACGCTGGGCCAGATCATCGGCCAGCACCACCCGCATCTCGTCCCGAAGGGGCTGCCCGGCGCCGGCAACCTCCTGGTGTTCGACAACGGCGGCCAGGCCGGCTACGGCGCCCCGAACGCGGCCGCGCCGACCGGCCGCGGCGGCGTGCGCCGCATCAACTCGCGCGTGCTCGAAGTGAATCCGCTGACCTTCGAGAAGGTGTGGGACTACGCCATCGGCGGTCAGGAGAGCGTGGCGTTCTTCAGCCACTACGTGAGCAGCGCCCAGCGCCTGCCCAACGGCAACACCCTGATCACCGAGGGCTGGGACGGCCGCATCTTCGAGCTCACGCGCGAGAAGGAGATCGTCTGGGAGTACGTCAGCCCCTACTTCGGCAAGGACCCGACGCTGACCAACCGCATCTTCCGCGCCCACCGCGTGCCCTACGACTGGATCCCGCAGCTGCCGCGGCCGACCGAGACCCGCGTGGCGAAGCCGGACATCACGACGTTCCGCGTGCCGGGCAGCGGGAGCTGAGCCGATCGCGGACCCGGAACAGCGGGAACCCGCCGTCAGGTCCCGAACCAGTACCACCCGCAGAAGCAGGCCAGCGAGACGACGAGTCCGCCCGCGCCGAGTGCGGCTCCCGGTCCGGCCGCGGGCCCGGGCGTCACGTGTGCCCAGACGCCGAACAGGCTGACCAGCGCCGCCAGCCCGCCGAGCCCACAGAGCACCGTGGCCAGTGCGGGCCGCACGGCGCGCCGCCCTAGGGCGACCATGGTGCGGCCGCGTCGAAGGGCCCCGAGATGGCCGACACCATCCCGCCGTCGTAGTCGAGCATCAGCAGCCGGATATGTACGCGGTGCTGCCCGCTCCCGGTCTGGTAGCCCGTCTCCCAATGGCCGCTGAACGGCCGCGTGATTGCGTTCAACGCGTCGATCAGGCTGCCGCCGGCGAAGGCGACCGACACCGGTGTGTCGATGGGTGCCACCGCCGACGGGTCGTCGTTGCGCCGCCAGTAGGACGAACGCTGCACGTCGATGTGGTCCTGGAACAGCGACGGTCGCGTGAGTTGCAGCACCGTGTGCAGCAGATCGTGCGGGTGCTGATCCCGCGCCGAAGTCGGGGCCACCGGGCGATTGAGCACGCTGCCCGTGACCCACGCCGCGCGAGGTCGGAACACCGCGACGCCGTCGATCATCCGCCACTGGTAGTCGGCGCGATGGGCGAGCAGACGGTCGAAGGCCTGACGCGGCGTGAGCCCATCGAGCCGCAGCGCGGGGCGCGCGTACGGCTGGCGTGTCCAGGCGGCCAGATGGCAGTCGAGTGTGTGTTCGAAGCCCATCCGCACCTGCGCGTGGCGGGCCACCTGCTCGAGCGACGTCCACACCTGGCAGGGAGGACGCGTCGCCGGATCGATGACGTGCACCGCACCACGCATCGGCTCGTCGAGGCCGGGAACGGGCGGCGCCACCTGAGCGGCGAGCGGGATGCCGGCGCACGCGACGAGCGCGAGGTAGAGCATGGTTCCTCCGGGCGCGACCCTCATCCTAATCCGATGGGGCGCGCCCGACACCCCGATTCGGCTAAGATGCGACACCCGTGGCCGGGCACGATTGGCGACCGAGGCCACCGATGACGTCACCTCTGGCCCTTCGCTGCGGCGCGTTGCTGGGAGCGGCAGGACTGCTGACGGCGGTCGACGCGGCAGTGCCTCAGGTCCGGCCAACCGGCCCCTGGCGCGACCCCTCGCCGCACCAGGTCCGCTGGGTGACCGGCGACACCTCCGTTCGGCTGGAAGTGCTGGACTGGGGCGGCTCGGGGCCACCGCTGGTCCTGCTCGGCTGCTACCTCAGCGCGCACGCCTACGACGACATCGCCCCGAAGCTGACCGGCCAGTTCCGCGTCTACGGCCTGACCCGGCGCGGCATCGGCGCATCGGACAAGCCGTCTACCGGCTACAGCGTGCAGCGCTCCTCGGACGACCTGCTCGCCGCGCTCGACGGCCTCGAGGTGCGCTCGGCGGTGCTGCTCGGCACCTCGTGCGCCGGCCAGGTACAGACGATGTTCGCGTCGCAGCATGCCGAGCGAGTGAGAGGGCTCGTCTATCTCGACGGCGCCACCGATCCGACGACCACCGCCGCCGAATACGAGCCGCCGATGCCGGACCTGAAGGCGCTGCCGCGCCAGGTGGAGCCGCTGGACGCCCTCGACACCAGCTCGTTCGACGCCTATCGGCGAGCGCTGCAACGCACGCGGGGCTTCGCCTTTCCCGAGGCGGAACTGCGGCAGCTCTACGTCGCCAACCCCGACGGCTCGATGGGCGAGACGCTGCTGGTGCCGGCCATCCGCCAGGCCATCACCATCGACGCCCGGATCAAGCCCGACTACTCGCGCCTCCGCACGCCGGTGCTGGCGATCTACCAGGCGCAGCGGCGGTTCGAGGAAGAGGCCGCGAGGTACGTCGTCCGCACCGACCAGGAGCGGGCCGCGCTGCGGCAGATGTACGACGCGACACGGGCGCTCTACACCGTGTGGCAGCGACAGCTGCTGGCCGCCGTTCCGACCGCGCGCATCGTCGATCTGCCGGGCGCCAACCTGTTCATGTTCCTTACCCACGAGGCCGACGTGCTGCGCGAGGTGCGGGCGTTCGCCGCGCGGCTCGCGCAGTAGCTACCGCGCCGGCACGATCCAGAGATGCAGCGCCTCGCCCTCGACCGTCACGGATCGATCCGGCGCGCGCTCGGCCAGCCGGAACTGGTGCGACACGATACGTGCCCCGGGGCGCAGCTCCCGCAGGAGCTTCGGCGTGAGTTCGCGCGTCAGGCTGGTCGACAGATACAGGAGCACGACCGTGGCCGGCGCCAGATCCGCCGTGCGCAGGTCCGCCTCGACGAAGCGCACGCGGTCGGCGACGCCGGCCTCGACGGCCGACTGGCGCGACAGCGCCACCAGTGGTGCCTGCAGTTCGTAACCGACGCCCCGCGCGCCGTGGCGCTGCGCCGCCAGGATCACCAGGCGGCCGTCGCCCGACCCCAGGTCGTAGACGACGTCCTCGGCCCGGGTGCCGGCCAGGTCGAGCATCGCTTCGGCCACCAGCTGCCGGGTCGGCGTGAAGTGGATGTCGAGCGGCCGGGACGGCGCCTGAGCCGAGGCGCTCGTGCCGAGCGCCACCAAGGCGAGCGCGACCACGGCGCGCCGCACCGAGGCCGCCGATCGGGGGGGCTGAGACAATTTGCGAAATGGGCGCGTCGGCCCAATGTGCCACAGTAGCGGCGGAGACACCATGACTCGCATGCACGGTGTAGTGGTGGCAGTGGCGCTCTGCGCATCGGTTCCGGCGGTCGCGACGGCCCAGCCGGTGATCAACCCTCCGGTGCCGCTGACCGGCATCCCGGTGGAGAAGCCGGTGGTGGCCACCAGCGAGAACGGCCTCGCGGTGCGGGTCGTGCCGATCGCGCACGGCCTGTCCCACCCGACCGGCATGGTCTTCCTGCCCGACGGCAAGACGATCCTCCTGGTCGAGCGCCCGGGGCGACTGCGGATCGTCAACGACGGGGTCCTCGACCCGGCGCCGATCGAAGGTTTGCCGGCCGTCCACAACCTCTCGCTCGGCGGCGTGCACGACATCGTGCTGCACCCCGATTTCGCCACCAACCACAGCCTGTATGTGTCCTACTCGAAGGCCCGGGACGAGAAGACGACCACCCTCGCCGTGGCGCGCGCCCGCTTCGAGCAGGGACGCCTGACGGACGTCAAGGACATCCTCGTCGCCGAGGCGTGGGGCAGTCCGCTCGGGACCTACGGCGGGCGGATGATCTTCGGGCCCGACCGCCTGCTCTACGTGGCCGTCGGCGACCGCGACGGCAATACCCGCGACGACAACTCGCCGGCCCGCAAGGAAGCGCAGAGCCTGGCCCACCACACTGGCAAGATCCTGCGGCTGCGCGACGACGGGTCGATTCCGCCCGACAACCCGTTCGTGAAAGACCCGGCGGCCAAGGGCGAGATCTACACCTACGGCCACCGCAATCCCTACGGCCTGGCGTTCCACCCGCAGACCGGCGAGTTCTGGGCCTCGGAGTTCGGTGCCGCCGGCGGCGACGAGCTGAACCTGCTGATCCCCGGCCACAACTACGGCTGGCCGGTGGTGTCGCTGGGCCGCAACTACACCGGCACGCTGGTCTCCGAGAACCCGTGGTTCCGCAAGGGGATGGACATGCCGTTCTTCCACTGGAACCCGCAGATCAATCCCTCGAACATGCTCTTCTACACCGGCAGGAAGTTCCCGGGACTGACCGGCAGCCTGATCGTCGCCGGCGCCGGCACGAAGCGCATCGTGTGGCTGCGGTTCAGCCTCGGCATGGCCCGGCAGGTGGACTCGATGCTGCGCGAGTTGAACGTGCGTTTCCGCGACATCCGGCAAGGGCCCGACGAGCTGCTGTACGTCCTGACCGAAGGCCGGTCGCGCGGCAACCAGGACAGCGACGGCATGCTGCTGCGCATCGAGCCGGTCGAGGATCGCTGAGGACCGACGCGCGGGGGCGCTAAGATGGCGCCATGCGCTCAGACCGCCGCACGTTCCTGAAGACTACCGGCGCCGGCTTGGCGTCGACGGCCGCCACGCTCGCGCCTGGTACCGCGCGGGCCGCGACGGCCCAGCCCGACGCCTTCGAGATGCCGCGCAACATGACGCTGCTCAACATGCGGACCGCCGCGGGTCCGCGGCTCGGCGTGAAGCAGCCGCGCGGCATCCTGGACGTCGCCGCGGCCGCCGCGATGTACAAGCTGCCGGCGCCGGTCGACACCGACGACCTGCTGCAGCACGGCAAGGGCGGGCTGCTGGCGCGCGTCGTCGCCGCGGCCGCCAAGGGGCCGTCCAGCCTCTTCCTGGCCGAGAGCGCCGTCCGGCATGCGCCCCTGGTGACCCGCCCCGAGAAGATCATCATGATGGGGTTCAACTACCGGCGCCACGCCGCCGAGACCAACACGCCGATTCCGACCAACCCGGTCCTCTTCAACAAGTTCAACAACGCGCTGAACCACCACGGCGGCACCATCGCCCTGCCGGCCGTCGCCAGGAACTTCGACTACGAGATCGAGCTGGTGATCGTCTTCGGCCGCGAATGCCGCAACGTCTCGGAGGCCGCGGCGCTCGACTACGTGGCCGGCTACTGCACCGGCAACGACTTCACCGCCCGCGACATGCAGTACCTGACGAGCCAGTTCCTGATCGGCAAGACCTTCGACGGGTTCGCGCCCCTGGGCCCGCACCTGGTGACCAGCGACCTCGTCGGCGATCCGAACGACCTGAAACTGGAATGCCGGGTCAACGGCGAGCAGCGGCAGGACTGGACCACCAACGACATGATCTTCAACTGCCGCCAGATCATCAGCTTCGCCTCGCGGATGATGACGATCAAGCCGGGCGACATCCTGTTCACGGGCACGCCGCACGGCGTCATCTTCGGCAAGCCGAAGGCCGAGCAGGTGTGGCTCAAGCCAGGCGACCGCGTGGCGTGCAGCGTGGAGAAGCTGGGCGAGCTGGCGTTCAGCCTCAGGTGAGCGACCCCGGGTGGCTCGAGCGCCAGGTGAGCGGCACCGCCGACGGCTGGGGTGAGGATTCTCCACTTCCCAAACGAACTGCGCGTGTAGCATTCCCATGCCCCTCGCCGGTCCGCCGGCAGCCGCCCGCGGATCAACCCGTCCATGACTTTCGCCAGCCCGGAATTCGTCGCGTTCCTGACGATTGTGCTGGCTGCATATTGGGGGCTGGCGCGGCGCGGTCAGAACTACCTGCTGGTGGCCGCCAGCGCGGTGTTCTACGGGTGGTGGGACTGGCGGTTCCTCCCGCTGCTGTACGCCACGGCCGGCGTCGACTTCCTGGCCGCGTTGAAGATCGAGGCGAGCACGGGCCCGACGGCGCGGCGCGCCTGGCTGGCGGCCTCGCTCGCCGCCAATCTCGGCGCGCTGGTGATCTTCAAGTACTTCGACTTCTTCGTCACCTCTGCCGACGCGGCGCTGCGCCTGGCCGGGCTCACGACGTCGTTGCCGCTCCTGCACGTCATTCTGCCGCTCGGCATCTCGTTCTATACGTTCCAGGCTCTCAGCTACACCATCGACGTCTATCGGGACCGGCTGGCCGCAGTTCGCGACCCCGTGCAGTACTTCGGCTTCATCACCTTCTTCCCCCAGCTCGTCGCCGGGCCCATCGAGCGGGCCACCCACCTTCTGGGTCAGTTCCGGGACGACCGACACTTCGACGCCTCCGGAGCCGCCGACGGGCTGCGCCAGATGCTCTGGGGCTTCTTCAAGAAGCTGGTGGTCGCCGACAACCTGGCGCCGATCGTCAACGCGGCCTACAACGACGTCGGTGGCGCCGGGGGATGGACCATGATCTGGGCGACCTACGCGTTTGCCTTCCAGATCTACTGCGACTTCTCCGGCTACACCGATATCGCGCTCGGCTGTGCACGGCTGATGGGGTTTCGCCTGATGCGCAATTTCGCCTACCCGTACTTCTCGCAGGACATTCGGGAGTTCTGGCGCCGCTGGCACATCTCCCTCTCCACCTGGTTCCGGGACTATCTCTACATCCCGCTGGGAGGGAGCCGCGGCGGCGCCTGGACGACCAGCCGCAACCTGATGGCGGTGTTCCTCGTCAGCGGGCTCTGGCACGGCGCGAACTGGACCTTCATCATCTGGGGCGCCCTGCACGGGCTGCTGTTCCTGGTGTGGCCCGGCCGCGCCACGGGGCCGGCCCGATCTCCGGATGAACCCCCGGGCGGCTCGGCCTGGCTGCCCGACCCCGGCGCAGCACTCCGGATGCTCGTCACCTTCCACGCCGTGACGTTCTCGTGGATCTTCTTCCGGGCCAACGACGTGACCGACGCTGCGGCGGTGATCGCGAAGATTGGCGGCGCCCCGTGGGAGGCGATCGTGCTGCCGCCGCGGTCGATGGTGGCCGCCATCGGCATACTGCTCGTCGCCGAGTGGCTTGGCCGGGGCCGGCCGCACGCCCTGCACGTCGAGGGCTGGTCGCGTCCGCTGCGCTGGGCCGCGTACTACGCACTGGTGGCGGCTATCATGTTGAGGGCACCGCTCGACTACACACCGTTCATCTACTTCCAGTTCTGATCGCGGCAAGCGCGCGCGGGTCCACGGGGCGGCCCGCCGCGGGTGTTCCGAGCCGACCGCCCGCAGCGACCGCGATGTCCACGCCCAGCGCGCCCGTCTCGCCTCTCGAGTATCCAGCGGCCGAGTCGCCGCCTTCCTGGCACCGCGGCCTCACCGGGCTGTGGCTGCGAATGGCGGTGTTCTCGGTGCCCGTCGTCCTGATCGCCGGGCTGGTGGAATTCGCGCTGTGGCGCAGTGGCGACACGTGGCCCTTACCGGCGGTTGCAGCGCGCCAGCAGCACGCGCCCGCGGTATTCCTGCGCGAGCTGATGCCGCAGGATCTGCACGCCTACAAGCTGGCGCGGCTGGCGCTGCAGCGTCCGCGGGTGCTGGTGCTCGGCTCCTCCAGGGCCAGTCAGATGCGCGCAGGGATGCTGGGAGAAACCCGGCAGACGTTCTTCAACGGCAGCGGGATGGTCGATGCGGTCAGCGACCTCGACCAGCTGTGCACCGGCGGCGGCGCGCCGGACGTCGTCCTGCTGGCCGTCGACCTGTGGTGGTTCAACGACAGCCTGCCACCGGTCGACCGTGACGCGGCCGGAGACGGCGCGGCGAACTGGCGGGCGCACATCGCCGCCGGCCGGAAGCTGCTGACGCGGCCGGCGCTGCTCGGCGACATGCTCGCCGCGCCGAGTGCCGCCGACAGCGATCGTATCGGCATCGGCGCCCGACGCACCGGATCAGGATTCCGCCAGGACGGCAGCATGCGGCTGACGTTCGTCCCGCCGTCCGATCCGGCGCGGTGGACGTTCGAGGACCGGGAAGTCCCCCCGGTCATCGACCGGGTCCGCGCCGCGTCGCACCAGTTCGTCGAAAGCGACCGTCACCGAGTGAGCGGCGAGCGTCTGGCGCACCTCCAGATGTTCGTGGACCGCTGCCGGACGCAGGGCATTGCGGTGGCGGCGTTCGCGCCGCCGTTCTCGACCGAGGTGTTCCACACGCTGCGTCAAGACGCGCGACATCGCGGCCTGCTGTCGTCGTTCCGTCTCGAGGTGGCCGGCCTGCTGGACCGCGCCGGGGTCCCCTTCGTCGATGCCACCGACCTGGCCGCGCTCGGGCTCGACGATCGCTACATGTTCGACGGCTTCCACCCCAGCGAGACGTTCCACCTGCACTTCCTTCGCCACCTGCTCGACCAATATCCGGCGACCGCGGCGATGCTGCCGGGCGCACGCCGAGCCATCGAGGCGCTGCTGTCGGCGCCGGCCACCAATTTCTGGTACGTCGGACTGCCGCCGGGCGAATGATGGCGAAGGCCCCGGACAGGGCCCGACCGAACCCAGGTGTCCACCAGGCCCGGCCTGACAGCGCGCCTTCGCTCGGCGTGTCGGGCGAGCGTCGGCCGGACGAGCCCCACAGCGAGGGCGCGAGTCGCGGGGCCCGCTGGGACATCGGACAAGCCTGCGGGAGGTGCGAGGGGCCGGCGGGGCGACGCCGGCCGCGGCGAAGCACTTCGACTAACCGGTTACTGCACCGGCAACGACTTCACCGCCCGCGACATGCAGTACCTGACCAGCCAGTTCCTGATCGGCAAGACCTTCGACGGCTTCGCGCCCCTCGGGCCACACCTCGTAACCAGCGACCTGGTCGGCGACCCGAACAACCTGAGGCTCGAATGCCGGGTCAACGGTGAGCAGCGACAGGACTGGAACACGAACGACATGATCTTCAACTGCCGCCAGATGATCAGCTTCGCCTCGCGGATGATGACCATCAAGCCGGGCGATCTCATGTTCACGGGCACGCCGCACGGCGTGATCTTCGGCAAACCGAAGGCGGAGCAGGTGTGGCTCAAGGCCGGCGATCGCGTGGCCTGCAGCGTCGAGAAGCTGGGCGAGCTGGCGTTCAGCCTCACCTGACCGAGTCGCGATGCGTCAGGCCCTGGCTGGCGCGGCGTCCGACCACAGCAGACCGCCGAGCACGATCGCCACGAGCACGAGGGCCGGCACGTCGCCGAGCAGGTGGCCGCTGTGCTCGCCGGTGGACTGCATGGCCATGACCCCGGCGTGCACGACGCTGGACCACACCGTGAACCAGATCAGACTGCGATGCGCCTGCGGATTGCTCGACGCATTCAGCAGGAAGACGCCGAGCGTGGCGTAGACGCCGACGATCATCATGAAGTACTGGGACGTCGCCGGAGGCCCGGGGTGCCAGGCCCACCCCGACGGCCACACGATCGCCAGGGGGTACACCAACAGGAAGATCGCGCCGAACACCGCCAACGAGACTTGCAGGAGCCGGTGAGTGGACATCACGGATTCCTCCTCGAGTTGTCTGTCGTTGCGACGTGGCATTGGGCGAGTGGCGGCCGGGATGATAGCACCCCGACCAGGCTGTGCAAGGGCACATGCGTCCGGCCGCTTGGTGAGCGGCCGTCCTCGGCAGCGCTGACGCTGTGCCCTGCGTGCTGTCGGTGATTCGGCAGCGCTACAGCCGCCGAACCAGGACGTTCCGGAACTTGACGGCGCCGGGGCCACCGAACTGCAGCGTGAGCGGTCCGCGAGCGAACTGGGTGTGTTCGCCGTCCGCCGTCTTCGTGCCGTTCACCGTGACCGTCATCCTGGCGCCGCGGGCTCTGATCGCGATAGTGCTCCATCGCCCCGCGGTCTTCACCGGCGTGATGACCTTGGCCACGTTCACGATGCCGCCGGTGGCGAAGTCCTGCTCCGGGCGGCCGTCCCAGATGTTGATCTCGTAGCAGCTCTTGGCGCTGATCGACGTCGGGTTCTGACAGCGAATGAAGACGCCGCTGTTCGTCTTCGGCGACTCCACCCAGAATTCGGCTGTCAGCTCGAAGTCGCCGAAGGACTCCTTCGACACCAGGTGACCCCCCTTGCCCTCGGTGGCCTGGGCCGCCCCCTCGACCACCGTCCAGTTGGCGTCCCCGATCTGCTCCCAGGCGCTCAGCGACCGGCCATCGAACAGGACGACCAGGTCGCCTTGCGCGAACGCGACGCCCGTCACGCACACCACGAACCCGGCCGCGCGCAGTGTCGATCGCCTCATATGCACTCCTCCTGCTCGTTCCGGGCAGCCCCTGGTGGTGCCGACCCGCCGGCCCCCGCCGCCTTGCCGGGCTTCAGCCTATTCCCATTTCCAGGCGCCGACGGGGTCGATCGATCCCCGCCTGACGACCGGTGGTCGGCACCTCGTCCCCTTCGCCCGCCGACGCGCGGCGGGCTGCGGCGGACAGGTCCGGCGGCGAATCTGAAGCCCTCGCCGCGACGGCAGTTCGCCACTCGCACCCGCCTTCGCTCGGGGATTCGCGTCGGGCTTCGGCGGACACGCCGATCGGGTGGCAGGCGCCGAGCGTGCTGGACGGGCTGGCGGGTGGCACGGGGCGGGCGCCCGCTCGTTGCGGGCGAGGGTACCGGGCGGACGGCTTGCCGAGCCCGAACGAGTGGGCTGCCCCGTGACAGGACCCGCCGGGTGCCCGGTCCACGGTCGGTGCGCGGCGACGCCGCATGCGTACGTGCGAACGGCCGCTTGTTGAGCGGCCGTTGCGGGTGGCGGGTCTGCGGACCCGCCCTGCGGTGTTGCGGCGTCTAGCTCTTCCCGCCGCTCATCGCGTTCAGGAACTCGCTGTTGCTCTTGGTCTTGCCCATCTTGCTGAGCAGCAGCTCCATCGCCTCCACCGGCGACAGCGGCGTCAGCACCCGGCGCAGCACGTAGACGCGGTTCAGGTCTTCCTTCGACATCAGCAGCTCCTCCTTACGGGTGCCGCTCTTCTGGATGTCGATGGCGGGGAACACGCGGCGGTCGGCCAGCTTGCGGTCGAGGTGCACCTCGCTGTTGCCGGTGCCCTTGAACTCCTCGAAGATCACCTCGTCCATGCGCGAGCCGGTGTCGACCAGCGCCGTGGCGACGATGGTCAGCGAGCCGCCTTCCTCGATGTTGCGGGCGGCGCCGAAGAATCGCTTCGGCCGCTGCAGGGCGTTGCTGTCCACGCCGCCCGACAGCACCTTGCCGCTGGCCGGCACGATGGTGTTGTAGGCGCGGGCCAGGCGGGTGATCGAGTCGAGCAGGATCACCACGTCCTTCTTGTGCTCGACCAGGCGCTTGGCCTTCTCGATGACCATCTCGGCCACCTGCACGTGGCGCTGCGCCGGCTCGTCGAACGTCGAACTGATCACCTCGCCGCGCACCGAGCGCTGCATGTCGGTCACCTCTTCGGGCCGCTCGTCGATGAGCAGCACGATCAGATACACCTCGGGGTGGTTGGTGGTGATCGCATTGGCGATCGCCTGCAGCAGCATGGTCTTGCCGGTGCGCGGCGGCGCCACGATCAGGCCGCGCTGGCCCTTGCCGAGCGGCGTCATCAGGTCCATCACGCGGGTGGAGAGGTTTTCCGCGTCGGCCTCGAGCTTGATCTTTTCCTGGGGGTAGAGCGGGGTGAGGTTCTCGAAGAAGATGCGCTCTTTGCCGCGGGCCGGCGGCTCGAAGTTCACCGCCTCCACCTTGATGAGCGCGAAGTAGCGCTCGCCTTCCTTTGGCGGCCGAATCTGCCCGGCCACCGTGTCGCCGGTGTGCAGGTCGAACTTGCGGATCTGCGACGGCGACACGTAGATGTCGTCGGGCCCGGCCAGGTAGTTGTAATCGGGGGCGCGCAGGAACCCGAACCCGTCGGGCAGCACCTCGAGCACGCCCTCGCTGAAGATGAGGCCGCTCTTCTCGGCCCGCGCCCGCAGGATCTCGAAGATCAGCTCCTGCTTGCGCATCCCCGTCGCGCCGGGGATGTCGAGGTCCCTCGCCACCTTGGTGAGGGACGAGACGCTCATCTCCTTCAGCGTGGAGAGGTCGAGGGTGACGACCTTTTCCTGCTGCTGGGGCGGGGCGTCGACGGGGGGGGCGGCGGCTGCCGGAGCAGTTTTGCTATCAGTTTCCACAGTTCGTCCAGTCCTTCCCCGGTCACCGCCGAAACCGGCAGCACCGGGCCTTGATGAATCCCTTCCAGTTCCCGGAGGTGACGCTGGCGTTCGGCCCGCGTCAGCTTGTCGAGCTTCGTGGCCAGGACGACGTGCTCCACGTCCAGGCCCTCCAGCCACGCCCACGCGTGGCGGTCGCTCGCCAGGCCGGGATGCCGGCTGTCGACGAGCAGGAAGGCCCCCCGCACCGGCGAGCGGCCTTCACGGTCTTCCCGTCCGAAATACACCTGCGCCAGGTTCTCGAACTCCGCCGCCGCCTGGTCACCGCCCCGGGCGTATCCGTAACCGGGAAGATCGACCAGGAAGAACGGCGCCTCGCCGTCCCGCTGCAGCCGGTAGTAATTGGCCAGGCGGGTCTTGCCCGGCGCCGCGCTGGTGCGCGCGAGCGGCCGCCGAGCAAGGGCGTTGATCAGGCTCGATTTGCCCACGTTCGATCGCCCGACCATCGCGATCTCCGGCAGCGCTTCCTTCGGGAAGCCGCCGGGGCCCGCCACGCTCGTGACGAACGACGCCGTGGAAAGGTTCACACCTCTCAGTGCGTGACCGCGTCGGGGCCCTCTTCCGCCGCCACGTCGGCGTCCACCGACGGCGGCAGCGGGGTGAGGGGACCCTCGAGCGCGAGCTTCAACACCTCGTCCATGGACGACACGAGGTGCATGTTCAACGTGTCGAGGACGTTCTTCGGGATGTCGGCCAGGTCTTTCTCGTTGTCCTTGGGCAGCAGGATGTTGGTGACCCCGGCGCGATGCGCCGCCAGCACCTTCTCCTTGACGCCGCCGATCGGCAGCACCTTGCCGCGCAGGGTGATCTCGCCGGTCATCGCCACCTCGCGCCGCGTCTTCACCTTGGCCAGCGCCGAGATCATCGCCGTGGCCAGGGTGATGCCGGCGGAGGGCCCGTCCTTGGGGATGGCGCCCTCGGGGATGTGCACGTGCACGTCGAGCTTGCGGTTGAAGTCCTTGGGGATGCCGAATTCCTCGGCGCGCGAGCGGATGTAGCTCATCGCCGCCTGCGCCGACTCCTGCATCACGTCGCCGAGCTTGCCGGTGAGGGTGAGCCGGCCGCGGCCGGGCATCAGCGTCGCCTCGGTCACCAGGATCTCGCCGCCGACCTCGGTCCAGGCCAGCCCGGTGGCGACGCCGACCTCGTTGTGCTCTTCGGCCAGGCTCGGCCGGAACCGCGGCACGCCCAGGTACTGGGTGACCTTGTCGGGGGTGATCTCCTCGAAGGTGGCGGCGCCCTCGGTGACCACCTTGCGGGCCACCTTGCGGCAGATCGAGTTGATCTCGCGCTCGAGGCTGCGGACGCCGGCTTCGCGGGTGTAGCGCTGGATCACCGTCTGGATCGCGTCGCCGCTGAAGACGATGTTCTTGTCGGTGAGGCCGCTGCCCTCGACCGCCTTCGGCACCAGGAAGCGCCGGGCGATCTCGATCTTCTCGAGCTCGGTGTAGCCGGCCAATTGCAGCACTTCCATGCGGTCGCGCAGCGCCTGCGGAATCGTGTGCAGCACGTTGGCCGTGCAGATGAACATCACGTTCGACAGGTCGTACTCGACGTCGAGGTAGTGATCCTGGAAGGTGGCGTTCTGTTCCGGGTCGAGCACCTCGAGCAGCGCCGCCGACGGGTCGCCGCGGAAGTCCATCGACATCTTCTCGACTTCGTCGAGCAGGAAGACCGGGTTGACCGTGCCGGCCTTCTTCATCATCTGGATGATCTGGCCGGGGAAGGCGCCGATGTAGGTGCGGCGGTGGCCGCGGATCTCGGCCTCGTCGCGCACGCCGCCGAGCGACAGGCGGACGAATTTGCGGTTCATCGCCCGGGCGATCGACTTGGCCAGCGAGGTCTTGCCCACCCCGGGCGGCCCGGCCAGCGTGAGGATGGTGGCCTTGGGCTTCTTGACCAGGGCGCGGACGGCCAGGAACTCCAGCACCCGCTCCTTGATCTTCTCCAGCCCGTAGTGGTCCTCGTTGAGCACCGCCTCGGCGTGCTTGAGGTCCTTGCTCTCCTTGGTCTTCTTGTGCCACGGCACGGCGATCAGCCAGTCGAGGTAGTTCCTCGACACGGTGGCCTCGGCCGACATCGGCGGCATCGACTCGAGCCGCTTCAGCTCCTGGATCGCCTTCTCCGCGACGTCCTTGGGCATCCGCGCCTGTTCGATCTTCTTCTTCAGGTCGTCGACCTCGTTGCCCTTCTCGTCCTTGCGGCCCAGTTCCTTCTGGATCGCCTTCATCTTCTCGTTGAGGTAGTACTCCTTCTGCGCCTTCTCCATCTGCTTCTTGACGCGAGACTGGATGCGGCGATCGACCTGGAGCTTGTCCACCTCGGCATCGAGGATGCCGGCGATGCGGTTGAGCCGTTCGAGCGGCGAGACGATCTCGAGCAGGTTCTGCTTCTCGTCGACGCCGACCAGCAGGTGGGCGGCGATGGTGTCGGCGAGCTTGCCGGGGTCGTCGACCTTGACCGCGGCGATCATCGCGTCGTAGTGCAGGTTGTTCGACAGCTTGACGTACTGCTCGAACAGCGCGACGACGCGGCTCATCGTCTGCTCGACGTCACCGGCGGCCTCGCGCTGCTTCTGCAGCACCTTGACCACGACGCGGAAGAAGCCCTTGTCCTCCTTCCACTCGATCACCCGGGCGCGCTCGACCCCCTCGACCAGCACCTTGATGTTGCCGTCGGGCAGCTTGAGGCTCTGCACCACGTTGGCGACGCAGCCCATCATGAAGACGTCTTCGGGCCGCGGGTCGTCGGTGCTGGCGTCGTGCTGGGCGGCGAGGAAGATCCGCTTGTCCTTGCCGAGGGCGTGCTCGAGGGCGCGGATCGACGACGGCCGTCCGATCACGAACGGCATCATCATGTGCGGGAAGACGACGACGTCGCGCAGCGGAACGACGGGGAGGGTCTCGTAAACTTCCATTACCCAGCTTTCTCGATGACTTCCAGCGCGGTGTTCTTGGTGAGCACCATCTCGCGGGTGACCACGACCTCGCGCCCCTTCTTCTGGCCGGGCAGCGAGTACATCAGCTCGAGCATCAGGTCTTCGATGATCATCCGCAGGCCGCGGGCGCCGATCTTGCGCTCCAGCGCCATGTCGGCGATCGCCTCGAGCGCGTCGTCGGTGAAGCGCAGCTTCACGTTCTCGTACTCGAACAGCTTCTGGTACTGGCGGGCGATGGCGTTGCGCGGCTGGGTGAGGATCTGCACCAGCGCCGGCCGATCCAGCTCGTGCAGCGTGCCCAGCACCGGCAGGCGGCCGACGAACTCGGGAATCAGCCCGAACTTGATCAGGTCCTGCGGCTCGACCTGCTCGAGCATGGCGCCGGCGTCGCGCTGCTTGCGGCTCTTGACCTCGGCCTTGAAGCCGAGGGTCTTGCGGCCGAGCCGCCGCTCGACCACCTTCTCGAGCCCGACGAACGCCCCGCCGCAGATGAACAGGATGTTGGTGGTGTCGATCTGGAAGAATTCCTGGTGCGGGTGCTTGCGGCCGCCCTGCGGCGGCACGTTGGCCACCGTGCCCTCGAGGATCTTCAGCAGCGCCTGCTGCACGCCCTCGCCGGAGACGTCGCGGGTGATCGACGGGTTCTCGTCCTTGCGGCCGATCTTGTCGATCTCGTCGATGTAGACGATGCCCTGCTGGCACTTCTCGATGTCGCCCCCGGCCGCCTGCAGCAGCTTGAGGATGATGTTCTCGACGTCCTCGCCGACGTAGCCGGCCTCGGTGAGGGTGGTGGCGTCGACGATGGTGAAGGGAACCGAGAGGAGCTTGGCGAGGGTCTGGGCGAGCAGGGTCTTGCCGGTGCCGGTGGGGCCGATCAGCAGGATGTTCGACTTGGTGAGCTCGACGTCCGACCGGCCCTTCGGTTGTTTCTGTATCTCGAGGCGCTTGTAGTGGTTGTAGACCGCGACCGCGAGCTTCTTCTTGGTGCGTTCCTGGCCGATCACGTACTCGTCGAGGAACTTCTTGATCTCGGGGGGCGACGGCAGCGCCGAGCGCATGCTCCGGCTTTCGCGGTTGTCGTCGGCGATGATGTCGTTGCAGACCTCGACACACTCGTCGCAGATGAACACCGTCGGGCCGGCGATGAGCTTCCTGACGTCGTTCTGATCCTTGTTGCAGAACGAGCAGCGCAGGATCTCGCCTTCGCCGTTCTTCTTGACCATAGGGATGCTCGTGGGCGGGAGGCGCACCGCATGGCGCCTCCCTTCGATGTTACACCCGTTTCCGAATCACGTCGTCAAGTATTCCGTAGTCCTTGGCCTGGTCGGGCGACATGATGTAGTCGCGCTCGGTGTCGTCCTGGATGCGCTTGGGATCCTGGCCGGTGTGGTGCACCAGGATCTCGTTCAGCCGCTCACGCATGCGCAGAATCTCCTTGGCCGCCAGGTCGATGTCGGTGGCCTGGCCGCCCAGGCCCGACATCCACGGCTGGTGGATGAGGACGCGGGAGTTGGGCAGCGAGAAGCGCTTGCCCTTGGCCCCGGCGGCGAGCAGCACCGCGGCGATCGACGCCGCCTGGCCGATGCACAGCGTCTGCACGTCGGGGCGGACGAACTGCATCGTGTCGTAGATGGCGAAGCCGTCGGTGATCGAGCCGCCTGGGCTGTTGATGTAGAGCAGGATGTCCTTGTCGGGATCCTCGGCCTCGAGGAACAGCATCTGCGCCACCACCAGGTTGGCGACGTTGTGGTCGATCGGCGTGCCGATGAAGATGATGTTGTCCTTCAGCAGCCGCGAGAAGATGTCGTAGGCGCGTTCGCCGCGGTTGGTCTGCTCGACCACCATCGGCACGAGCTGCATCTGCGCTTGGGTCACGATTCGGTTCCTCTGTCTGTGTCGTCGGGCGGTCAGCCCACCACCTGGACGCGGCCGAGCACCGCGTTGACGGCCTTCTCGCGGCGCATGCCGACCTGCATGCGGCCGAGGCCGTCTTCCTCTTCGAGCCGGGCCTGCACCGCCGCGACGGTCAGCCCGGCGCGCTCGGCGTAGCGCTGCAGCTCGCCGTCGAGCTCGGCCGGCGTCACCTCGATGCCGTCGCGCCGGGCGATCTGGTCGAGCACCAGGGCCGAGGCCACCGATTCCTGGGCCGGCTCGCGCTGGCCCTGGCGGAAGGCCGCCCAGTCGATGTTGGTGCGGCGCGGATCGATCTGCTGCGACATCAGCCGGCGGGCGAACTCCTCGACCCGGCGATCGACCTCGCGATCGACCAGCGCGCCCGGCACCGGGAAGGGCAGGCGCCTGGCCAGCTGCTTCAGCAGGTCGGCGCGCAGCTGGCGCTCCGAGGCGTCCTTCGACTCGGCTTCGAGGTCGGCGCGGACGCGGGCGCGCAGGGCGTCGAGGGTGTCGAGATCCTCGCCGAGGTCCTTGGCGAACTCGTCGTCGAGCGCCGGCACGACGCGGCGGCGCAGTTCCTTCAGGTGCACCGTGTAGGCCACCGAGGTGCCGGCCAGTTCGGCCACCGCGTAGTCGGCGGGGTAGTCGAGGGTGAACGACCGGGTCTCGCCGACCGTCATGCCCTGCACCTTGTCGTCGAAGCCCGGCGGGTTGGCCGGCGCGCCCATCTCGATCGACACCTTCTCGTGGCGGTCGGCCGGGGCGGCGGCGCCGTCGGCGCCGGTGGTCTGCCGCTCGAGGTCGATGACCAGCGTGTGGCCCTCGCCGACGCCGCCTTCCACCGGCTCGAACCGCGCGGCGCGCTCGCGCAGGCGTTCGAGCGTGGCCTGCACGGCGTCGTCGTCCACGGCGACCGCGGCGCGTCGCAGCTGGATGTCGCCGAATTCGCCCGGATCGAAGGGCGGCACCACGTCGAAGCTGGCCGTGAAGGAGAGCGGCTTGCCCTCCTCCACTACGACGTCCTTGACGTCGGGGCTGTCCACCGGCTCCACGCCCCTGGCCGACAGCACCTGGTCGATGGTGCGCGGAATCAGGTCGTGGGCGACGTCGTGCAGGATCTGGGCGCGGAAGCGCTGCCGCACCACCGTCGTCGGCACCTTGCCGGGCCGGAAACCGGGCAGGCGGGCCGACTTGGTGTACTCGCGGGTCACCCGGTCGATGGCCGACTCCACCTCGCTCGTCGGAATCTCCACCGTGAGGTGCCTGCGCGTCTCGTTGACGTCTACCAGTTCAGTCTTCATCTAGATGTGGGAAAGGGAGGCGGGGGTGGAGGCGCCCGCGACGCGAAGGCGAAATGCGAAAGGAGGGACTCGAACCCCCATAGCCTTGCGGCTACCGGATCCTAAGTCCGGCGCGTCTGCCAGTTCCGCCACTTTCGCACGGGAAGCCGCTTCCGTGACTCTAGCACGGTTCGTGGCGCCGACCTTCGGCGCGCGAGCCCCCAGATGTTGATGGGTGAGGCGTGGCATGCGCACTGGCTAGTGGCACCGTATGCCACTCCTTCTGTGGTTTCTCGGTCCCATCGGCGCCTCGCTGCAGGACCGGGGCTCGGGACTCGGCTCTCGGGTCCCGGGAAGGACCTCGACCGGAACCGAGCCCCGAGCCCCGAGCCCCGCGATCTCACGCCGGCGCCGCCGGCGTGAGATTGCTGACCACCACCTCATCCACGAACCCGCGCCGGTCGGCACGGGTGTTGATGGCGCGGCGGGCCGGCACCCGGCGCAGTCTGAGGCCGGCCGAGGCAGCGGTGCGGCCCTTGTAGAGCCGTTCGATCGAGTCCGCGCTCGAGTTGCTGAGCAGCACGTGGACGCCGCGTGCGGCCAGATCCACGGCCCAGGCCAGCAGGCGCGACTGATCGTCGTCCGAGAAACCCTGCGCGGTGTAGTTGCGGAAGTTGGCCGTCCGCCCTAGCGGCGCGTACGGCGGATCGAAGTACACGAACGCCCCCGGAGCGGCATCGGCCACCGCCGCGTCGAAAGGGGCGCAGCGGATCGAGACGTGCGGCGCCGCCAGGACGCGTGCCACCGCCCGCAGCCGCTCGGCCTGTACGATACGCGGCCGCGCGTAGCGGCCGGCCGGCACGTTGTAGCCGCCCGACCGGTTCAGGCGGAACAGCCCGTTGTAGCCGGTGCGATTGAGATAGAGCAGGGCGGCGGCCAGCTCGATCGGGTAGGCCTCCGGCGATGCGCCGTGCGCCGCCCAGGCGGCCCGCGCCGGGTTGAAGCGGCCGTCGCGCACTTCGTAGTAGAAGGCGCCGCCGCCGGTCTCATGGCCCGCGGCCAGCGCCTCGAGCGCGGCGATCACCGCCTCGACGGCATCGCGCACCCGCAGGTAGCAGCCGACCAGATCGGGGTTCTCGTCGCTCAGGTGCACCGGCCGGCCGGTGAGCCGGCCGGCGGCCAGCAGGTCGAAGAACACCGCGCCCGAGCCCAGGAACGGCTCGTAGTAGGCGGACAGCTCAGGTGGATAGTACGTACGGAGCACCGGCAGCAACTGCCGCTTGCCGCCCGCCCACTTGAGGAAGGGCCGCGCCTCGCTCGACGCCGTCACCCGTGGGATCTTACCAGTGCCGTCGGCTCAGTCGGCGGCGCGTCCCTCGGCCCACCACCACGCGCCCAGCGTCGTCGCCAGCAGCAGCGTCGCCGTGCTCATCACCGCGAACTGGGCCCGCACGCGCGCCAGCAGCGACAGCGCCGCGTCCGCCACCACCGCAGAGGAGGTCGCCGGGCCGGCCGCCGAGGCGAGCAGCCAGGCGATCGACGCCAGGCCGACGACCACCGCGGCGAGGCCGGCGGCAATCGCCACGTTGAAGGTCCAGTCCACGACCTGTTCACGCCGCCAGGATTCCTGCCGCGCCGCCGCCGCGACCCGCGCCGCCAACGCCGGGCCGGCGGCCGGGACGGGCCACTCGGTGAGCACGCGGTCGAGGCGGACGGCCAGGGCCAGCCGCGCCCGGCAGCTGTCGCAGCCGTCGAGGTGGGCCTGCTGGTCGCGGGTGGCCGGCTCGCCGGCGGCCAGCGGCTCGATGGCGTCGGCCAACGCCCGGCAGTCGAGGGCGGTCATGCCAGATCCCCCTCGAGCGCCTGCCGCAGCAGCCGCTTGGCGCGGAACAGGTGGGTCTTCACGGTGCCCACGGGCAGGCCCAGCGACTCGGCCAGATCCTCGTACTTGATGCCCTTCACGTAGTGGCCGTGCACCAGCACCCGGTAGTGGGCCGGCAGCCGGGCCATGGCCTTGTCGAGGCGATCGCGCAGTTCCATGTCGGTGAACTGCCGGTCCTGGCCGCCGTAGGCGGCGCCGGGGCCGGCGGCGTCGTCGAGCGAGACGTCGTGCGGCCGCTCCCGGCCGCGCGCCTCGAACGCCACGTTCGAGACGATGCGGTAGATCCACGTCGACAGTTTGGCGTCGCCGCGGAAGTAGGCCAGCCCGCGGTGGATCCGCAGGAACACCTCCTGGGCGATGTCTTCGGCGCGCTGGGGGGAGACGAGGCGGGCGGCCAAGGCGAGCACCATGGGCGAATAGCGGTCCACCAGCTCCCGGAACGCCGGCTCGTCGCCCTGGCGGCACCGCGCCACCAGCTCGCGTTCGAGGGCATCTGGCACCTGCATCGTTTGGACCGGCCGCCGGGGCGGTTTTGTTTCACCCGCCCCGGCCGAAACATTTCCGGGGCCGAGGCGAGTCTAAGCCTCCAGACGGTTCAGAACGGAGCAGGCATGAATGAACGCGAGTTCCTGACGGCGATGCTGTTCTTGCCCGGCCTCGTCATCATCGGCGGCGTCGTGGTGATGGTGTGGGGCATTCGCCACGCCACCCGCCAGGCGGAACTGCAGCACGCGGAGCGGATGGCGATGATCGAGCGGGGGATGACCCCGCCCGAACCGCCGCGCCACGACCGCCAGCGCCGCGCGCACGGCTTCAAGATGTCGCTGGGCATCCTGCTGTGCGGCCTGGGCATGGGCCTGCTGATGCTCATCACGTTCGCGGCCGGTGCGTTCGGCACCGGCCTGGGCATCGGCGGGGCGATTACGATGGTCGGCCTGGCCTTCATCGTGAGCGCGATGTTCACCGAGCGGCAGGCCGAGGCGCCGCGCGCCGCCGCCGAGGCGATGGTGAAGCGCCGCAGCTTCGAGCCGCCGATGCCGCCGCCGCCCGAACCGCCGCCGGCCCCGTAGCGCCGCCGCGCCGCCGGCCTCAGCGGAACTCGACCTTCACCAGCGGCTTGTTGACCTTGATGCCGTCGATGCCGGCCAGCATGGGCCGCGCCTCGGCCAGCGAGACGCCGGGGCTGAGCACCTTGTCGAGCGTCTTCAGCCTGGCCTCGTCGGCCAGCAGCGCGTCCATGTCGAACGCCATCAGGGTGATCCGGCGCCCGGCGACGTGATCGGCGTTGGTGCGCACGATGTCGCCGGCCACCTCCAGTTCGAGGCCCATCTTGAAGCCGCGAAACAGCGACTTCACCATCTCGCGCGTCTTCGGGTCGTCCAGATCCGACACGTCGCCCGACGACTTGGCGCCGCCGCCCGCCTTGCTCTTCTTGCCCGGTCGATCGTCGAAGGCGATGCTGAGCAGCGCCGTGCCGTCGGGCGTGGTCGCGAACGTGAAGGCGGTGCGGTCGTCCGACGCGCCGCCGCCGGGGCCGCCGGCCGGGCCGGGCATCAGGAACTGATCGGCCTTCACCTTGCGGATGTCGCGGAAGCTGTAGGTGGCGACCGCCCCCTCGAAGCCGGCCGCCGCCTTCACCGGCTCCACCGCGACCAGCGTCACGCCGTCGCCGACGCGGGCGGCGTCGGCGCGCAGGTCGCCGGCCTTGGGTCCGCCGCCGGTCTTCGCCGTTCGCGACGTGCCCTTGTTCTTGAAGCCCATGCCGCCCAGCGCGTCCTCGAGCCCCTCGGTGCTGACGAGGATGCGCTGCTGGATGGTGCCGCTGCCGTCGGGCTTCACCGTGATGAGCGTCGAGGTGTCGAGGCAGGCGGCGCAGGCCGCCGCCGCGAGCACGGCGGCGGCCGACCGGACGACGCGGAGCGACCCTGGACGCGGCGAGGGCATCGACAGCCTACTTGAACGCGATCGTGACGACCGGGTCGTTCACCTTGAGGCCCTTGATGTCCTTCAGATAGGGCTTCAGTTCGGCCACCGAGGCGTTCGGTCCGAGCACCTTCTGCACTTCCTTGAGCTTGGCCTCGTCGGCGAGCAGCGCTTCGAGGTCCATCTCGAGCAGCGTCACCCTGTTGCCGGCGACGTGGTCGGCGTTGGTCTTGATGATCGAGCCGGCCACCTGCAGGTCGATGTTCACCCTGAAGCCCTTGAACATCGTCTTCATCATCTCGGTCATCTGCGGGTTGTCCATCTGCGGCCCCCCGCCCGGCGCCGAGGCCGCCGCCTTGTCGCGGGCCGGCTTGTCGTTGAAGGTGACCGTGAGGTTCGAGACGCCGCCGCTGCTGGCCATCGCGAAGGTGACCGGGTTCTCGGTCTTCGGCGCCGTGGTGACGCCGCTGGTCGACCCCGACAGGTTCGGATCCTGATCGACGCGCACCTTGTTGATGTCGGTGAAGGCGTAGAGCGCCTTGGCGCCTTCGAAGCCGTCGGCGGCGGTGACCGGCTCGGACGACACGAAGCTCACGCCCTCGCCGAGCCGGGCCGCGGTCTTGCGCATCTCGTCCTCGCTGACGATGCCCGACGACGGCGACTGGCCGGGCGCGCCCAGCCCGCCGAGCATGCCCTTGAGCGCGGCGGTGTTCATCAGCACCGACTGCTCGATGGTGCCGCTCCCGTCGGGCTTGACGGTGATGAGCGTCGCGCTGCGGATGCAGCCCGATCCGATCATGGCGGCCACCAGGGCCACGGCCAGCTTCGCGGTCATCGTCACCTCCGAGGGGAGTCCCTGCGATCATACCTATACTGGGCGGCATGTCAGCGGACGGCACCGGCCGCACGGCGCTGGTCACCGGCGCCTCGGCCGGGATCGGCAGGGCCTTCGCGGAATTGCTCGCCGCGCGCGGGTTCGACGTGGTGCTCACCGCCCGACGCGCCGATCGCCTCGAGGCGCTGGCCGCCGGGCTCGCCGCCGCGCACGGCGTGCGGGCCCACGTCGTGCTCGTCGATCTGGCCGATCGCGCCGCGCCGGCGGCGCTGTGCGACGAGCTGCGGCGGCGCGGCCTGCGCGTCGACTTCCTGGTCAACAACGCCGGCTACGGCGTGCCGGGGAAGTACGTGAAAACGACGTGGCAGCAGCAGGCCGACTTCCTGCAGGTGCTCGTCACCGCCGTCGCCGAGCTGACGCACCGGCTGCTGCCGCCGATGATCGAGCGTCAGTGGGGCCGCATCGTCCAGGTGGCCTCGCTGGCGGCGCTGGTGCCGGCGGCGCCCGGCCACACGCTCTACGCGGCGTCGAAGGCGTTCCTGGTCAAGTTCACCGAGGCGCTGGCGCCGGAGGTGGCGCCGCACGGCGTCCACGTCACGGCGCTGTGTCCCGGTTTCACCTACACCGAATTCCACGACGTCACGGGTACCCGGGCGCAGGTGAGCACGATGCCGCGCTGGGCCTGGCAGCAGGCCGATGAGGTGGTGGCGGCGGGATACGACGCTGTCATGGCGGGGCGGAGCGTGGTCGTCCCCGGGCGCGTCAACCGGACGCTGGCGTTCGGCGCCAAGCACCTGCCCGGCGCGGTGGCGCGCGCCGCCGTGCGCCGCAGCGCCAGCCGGTTTCGCAAGGTCTGACCCGACGATCAGGAGCATTGCCCGCCATGACCTCACCCTCGACGCCCCGAGCCGCCGCTGGCGCTGCCCTGGCCGCGGTGCTGCTGCTGCACCCCGGCGCCGCCGCCGCCCAGCAGAACGGCATTCCGCTGGCCGAGGTGCTGCCGCAGCTGCTCGGCAACACCATCGTGCTGCTGCCGACGAACCTGCCCGACCAGCCCAACCACCAGGCCCACTTCAAGCCGGGCCCCGACCAGCTCGAGGTGCCGGCGCAGTTCAACCGGTCGCTGCTGACGCTGCTGTCCACCTCGCCGGTCGCCTCGCCGTCCGGCGGCTTCACCTACACGTTCGACCCCGCGCTCGGCACGTTCCGCCGCACCAGCGAGAGCTTCGGCCCCACCTTCGCCGAACGGGCGCTGACCATCGGCAAAGGCCGGGTCAGCGTCCGCTTCGGCTACCAGCACGCCAGCTACGACACCTTCGAGGGCCTGAACCTGCGCCAGCGCAACCGCAGCAGCGACGACCTGCGCGGCGTCACGTTCTACGTGCCGCACACCGACTGCTGCAGCCGCGGCGGCGGCACGGCGTCGCAGCCCGACGGCTTGCGGACCTCGCCGGCGTTCGAGGGCGACCTCGTGCGCGCCGATCTCGCGCTCAACCTGACCACCGACGCCTCGATCTTCGCCGCCACCTACGGCGTGCACGATCGGTTCGACGTCGGCGTGGTCGTGCCGTTCCTGCACGTGAAGCTCGACGCCAGCGTCACGGCGACGGTCGAACGGCTGTCGACGGCGGCCGAGCCCGAGATCCACTCGTTCCCCGACGGCGACAGCGCCACCTTCTTCGCCGGCGGCAGCGCCAGCGGCCTGGGCGACATCGTGCTGCGCGCCAAGTGGCGGGCGCTGCCGGCGGCGGGCGGCGGGCTGGCGCTGGCGACCGACGTGCGGGTGCCGACCGGCGACGAGTCGAACCTGCTCGGCACCGGCGGCGTGCAGACCAAGGTCTATGCCGTGGGGTCGTTCGCGCGCGGCGGCTTCTCGCCGCACGTCAACGCCGGCTACACGTTCTCCACGGTGGGCGCGCTGCCCGACACCCGCCTGCGCGACGAGATCAACGTCGCCGCCGGATTCGACTGGGCACTGACGCCACGGGCGACGCTGGCGGTGGACTGGATCGGCCGCTCGCTGCAGGACGCCGGGCGGTTGCGCCTGGCCGAGAAGACGTTCGAGTACGTCGTGGGAGGCACCGGAGCCGGTGGTGGCGGCAGCGGCAGCGGTGGCGGTGGCGGGGGCGGCGGCGGCGGCCGGCCGCCGGTGGAGCAGACCCTGACGACCACGCGCACCGAGCTGCAGTTCGAGGAGGGCAATCTCAACCTGTCGTTCGGGTCGATTGCCTTCCGCTTCTCGCCGTGGCGGAGCGTGCTGGTCACCGCCGGCCTGCTCGTGCCGCTGACCGAAGCCGGCCTGCGCGACCGGGTGACGCCGGTCATCGGCATCGACTACGGCTTCTGACCGTCCCGCGCGCCGCCTGCCCCGGTGCCTGGCGCCGGACCGGGCGGCCGACGGACTCGTCAACGCATCGGTTCGATGCGTTGAATCACCCAGCCGCTGCCCATCGGCGCCAGCGTGAATCGCGCCGTCTGCGTCGTCTTCGAGGGACTGCCAACCTTGGGGACCAGCGCGTGGCTCACCTCGGCCGTCGCCGTCACGGTCGCCTCGCCGACGGCGAGCGAGACGACGCGCACGTTCAGCCCGTAGCTGACCGCCTCGGCGAAAGCGCGGGCCAGTGCGTCGCTCTGCGCCGCCGGCAGTCCCGGATACACACGACGCAGCGCCGCGATGTCGCGGGCGGCATACGCCGCCTGGTACGCCGCCAGCGCGGCGCGCGCCGACTCCTCGGCCGAGGGGCCGCGCCGCGACGCCGGCTCGGCCGGGACGGGGGCCGGCGCCGGCGCTGGCGGCGCGGTTTCCGTGCGCTCGCGCGCCGCGGGCGACGCGGCGATGGGCTCGTCCACGCGCGGCGGGTCGGCGGTCACCGGCCGCGGCGGCGGCAGCGGCGGTGGCGTGGCCGCGAGGTCGCGCGGCGGGGCGGTGGCGCCCGGGTCGGCCGCCGGCAGCGGCGCCGTCGCGGTGCGGCGGCCCTGACCGGTGGCGGGCGCCGCCGTGGCCGGCGCCGGCGACACGATGGCCGCGTCGCGAATCGCCACGCGCCCGAACGCGTCGAGGGCCTCCCAGGTGGCCGCCAGTCCGTCGATCGTCGCGCTGTCGCCGTCGGCCCTGCGGGCCCGGGCCAACGCCTCCACCCCCGCGCGGTACCCGGCGGTCTCACGAGCTGCCCGGCCGCGAGCTTCCACCGTGCGGCGAGCGTCGGCCGCGGCCGTGCGGGCGGCGGCCGCCAGTTCGCCGACCAGCGTGGACGCCACGGCCGGCTGCGAGCGCAGCAGGTCGAGCGCGGCCGCGTAGTCGCGGCGGGCCACCGCCCGCCAGACGTCGGCGGCGACATCGGCGGCCGCGGCCGTCGAGGCTGGCGGCGGCCCCGCCACCACGCCGGCCCCGTCGGCGGCCGGTGACGGCAGCGTCGGGGCCGCCTGCTGCAGCGCCGTCGATCCGCCGCCGCCGCGGTACCAGACCGCCGCCGCCACCGCGAGGGCGGCGACCCCGACCGCGCGAAGCGCCCAGCCGCGCGCCCCGGTCACTGCGGCGGCCCCGCCGGTCGCGGTCGGCGGCCCCGCCCCGCTGTCGGTGGCCGGGCGGGCGGCGGCGGACGCGGCGTCGAGCGACACGGTGATCGGGCGGGCCGCGGCGTCGTCGAGGGTCGCGCGCACCGCCGCCAGCTCCGCGCGCAGCGTGTCGAGATCGGGGTAGCGCGCCGCGGGGTCCGTGGCCATCGCCTTCTGCGCGATGCGATCGAGGCCGGGATGCACGTCGGGCACCACGTCGGCCAGCCGCGGCACCGTGCCCCCGGCGACGCGCGCCAGCACCTCGGGCCAGGTCGCGCCGAAGGCCGGCTGGCCGGCCACCACCTCGTAGAGCACGCAGCCGATGCCGAACACGTCGCTGCGGTGATCGACCTCGCCGCCGTTCAACTGCTCGGGCGACATGTAGCGCAGCGTGCCGAGCACGTGGCGGGTGTGGGTCTCGTCGGCGGCGACGACGCGGGCGATGCCGAAGTCGAGGATCTTCAGCCGCCCGTCGTCATGGCGCATGAGGTTCTCGGGCTTGACGTCGAGGTGCACGACGCCGGCCCGGTGGGCGAAGGCGAGCCCGGCACAGGCGTCGTCGAGCAGGCCGAGCAGCTCGCGCCGCGACGGCGGCGACGCCGCCCGGATCAGCGCGCCCAGCGTCTGGCCGGGGACGTACTCCATCGCGATGAACGGCCGCCCGGCGTGCTCACCGACGTCGAAGATGGTGACGATGTGCTCGTGGTGAAGCCGCCCGGCGGCGCGCGCCTCGCGGGTGAACCGCTCGCGGGCGGCGGCGTCGAACGACGCCGCCAGCACCTTCACCGCGACGTGGCGCTCGATGAGCGGGTCGCGGGCCAGGTAGACCTCGCCCATGCCTCCGCGGCCGAGGAGCCTCACGGTTTCGAAGCGGCCGATGCGGTCGAGCTGGTCCATCGGAGTGCGCCGGATCGCCGGCGCGGGCGATCGGAACGGGCGGAATCCCGGAGTATAGCCGACCCGAACTTCCGCCCCGGGCCATCGTATGTGCTGACAGTGCCGCCCGGCCGGACCGTGCCAGGGCGACCGGTTCGCCCGCCCCGGGCGGCTGCCGCGGAGGGACGGATGCTCGAGACGCTGCTGAAGGACGTGCGCTACGGGCTGCGCGGACTGGCCCGCAGTCCCGGCTTCTTCGCCGTGGCCATCCTCTCGCTGGCGCTCGGCGTCGGCGTCAACACGGCGATGTTCTCGCTGGTGGACGCGCTGCTGTTCCGGCCGCTGCCGGTCACCGCGCCCGACACGCTGGTCGACGTCTTCAGCACCGGCGGCGACGGCGACGAGTACGCCACCTCGTCGTATCCCGACTTCGCCGACCTGCGCGCCGGCAACACGGTCTTCAGCGAGATGACCGGCTACAGCCCGATCATGGCGCCGCTCAGCCTGGGCGACCGCTCGCGCGTGGCGCTGGGCCAGGTGGTGACCGGCAACCACTTCACGATGCTGGGCGTGCAGGCCCAGCTCGGCCGGCTGCTGACTCCCGAGGACGACGTCGCCGGCGCCGAACGCGTCGTCGTGCTGTCGGATCGGATGTGGCGCCGCGAGTACGGCGGCGATCCGGCGATCCTCGGCCGCGCCATCACGCTGCGCGGCCTCGCCTACACGGTGGTCGGCGTGGCGCCGCCGGCGTTCACCGGCGTGGTGCCGCTGCTCACGCCGGAGCTGTGGCTGCCGATCGTCCATGTCGAGGAAGTGGAGCCGATCGGCATCACCAACGTCGTGCCGGGACCCGGCCGCACGCCGCTCGAACGCCGCGGCTACCGCTGGATGTTCATCAAGGGCCGCCTGGCCGGCGGGGTGAGCGCCACGCAGGCGCACGCCAATGTCGCGCTGGTCGGCCGCCAGCTGCAGACCGCGCACCCGCAGACCAACAAGGACAGCGCGATGTCGGCGGTGCCGACGAGCGAGGTGCGGCTGCTGGTGCCGCAGGCCGGCGGAGTGCTGTCGATCGGCGCCGCCGGGGTGATGGCCGTCGTCGGCCTGGTGCTGCTCATCGCCTGCGCCAACGTCGCCGGGATGCTGCTGGCGCGGGCGTCGGCGCGGCGCCGTGAGATCAGCGTGCGGCTGGCGGTGGGGGCCAGCCGCGGCCGCCTCGTCCAGCAGCTGCTGATCGAGGGCCTGGTGCTCGGGGCGATCGGCGCCGCCGCCTCGATCGCCTGCGCGTGGGCGCTGATCCGCGCGCTGCTCGCCATCGAGCTGCCGCTGCCGGTGGACGTCGCCTTCGACCTGCGGCTCGACGCCCGCGTGCTCGGCTTCGCTTTCGCCGTCGCCGGGGTGACCGGGATGCTCGCCAGCCTGCTGCCGGCGCTCAAGGCGTCGCGGCCGAACCTGGTCGGCGACCTGCGCGGCGAGGCCCCGGCAGCGCGCGTCGGCGGGCGGCGCTGGGCTCTGCGCGACGGGCTGGTGGTGGCCCAGGTGGCGCTCACCGCCGTGCTGCTCGTCGTCGCCGGGCTGCTGCTGCGCAGCCTCGGCCAGTCGCGGCGCGCCGATGTCGGCTTCGAGCCGCGCGGGCTCGCCGCCGTGGCGTTCGACACCGACATGATGCGCTACGAGCCGGCGAAGGGCCTGGAGTTCTGGCGTACGGCGCGGACACGCATCGCCGCGCTGCCCGGGGTCTCCTCGGTGGGCGTGGTGTCGCCGACGCTGCCCTTCACCTTCAACTTCAGCCAGCAGGAGATGAAGATCGACAGCCGCACCTACGTCGAGGGCCAGCGCGGCGAGTCGATCGAGAACGTGGCGATTTCACCGGGCTATCTGGCGACGCTCGGCGTCAGGCTGGTCGAGGGCCGCGACTTCGCCGCCACCGACGCCGAGGGCACGCCCGGCGTCGCGATCGTCAACGAGACGATGGCGCGGCGGTTCTGGCCGAACCAGTCGGCGCTGGGCCACACGCTGACGATTTCGAGCACCGGCCGCGTCTACCGGGTGGTCGGCGTCAACCGCGACCACAAGCAGCACGGCGTGCTCGAACGTCCGGCGCCGTTCGTCTACTTCGCCGAGGCGCAGCGGCCGAGCCGCTACAACTTCCTGGTGGCGCGCACCAGCGGCGATGCCGCCGGCCTGGTGGCGGCGATGCGCCGCGAGCTGCTCGCCCTCGACGGCGGCGTGGTGTTCATGAGCGCCAGCACGATGGAGCAGCACATGGCGGCGGCGCTCATGCCGGCACGGGTCGGCGCGCTGCTGGCCACGGCGTTCGGCGCGCTCGGCACGCTGCTGGCGGCGATCGGCCTCTACGGCGTGATCGCCTTCTCGGTGGCGCGGCGCACCCGCGAGATCGGCGTGCGCATGGCGCTGGGCGCCGAGCCGGGCGGCGTGCTGGCGATGGTGATGCGGCAGGGCTTCACGCTGGTCGCCGTCGGCCTGGGCGTCGGCGCCCTGATGGCCGCCGGCGCCGCCAACGTGCTGCGCGGGCTGCTCTACGGCATCACGCCCTACGACCCGTGGGCGTGGGCGGCGGCGATCGCCGCGATGGTGGCGGCCGGGGCGCTGGCCAACGCCGTGCCGGCGCGTCGCGCGATGCGCGTGCAGCCGCTGACGGCGCTGCGCACCGAGTGAGGACGGCGGCCCTGAAGAGCCGCCCTGCGTGCGGAGGGCAGACCTTCAGGTCTGCCGCCGGCGCGTCAGAAGTAGATCGCCACGCCGACCGCGGAGCGCAGGCCGGCGGCGCGCGTCGTGTCTTCGCTGCGCGACGTGGTGAGCGACGACGTGGCCCGCTGCCACGAGTACTGCACGCTGGCCTCGCCGAAGATCGCGACGCGGTCGTGCACGGCCACCTGCGCGCCGACGCCGCCCGACGCCAGCCAGCCGTCGGTCGTGGTGTCCACCGTGGCCTCGCCGGCGAGCCCGCCGTCGAGTTCGACGGTCGACCGGACCCAGGCGGCGCGCGGCACCACGTAGAGCCGGAAGCGGTCGGCGCGATGCAGGGTGACGAGGGCGCTCATCCCGACGCTGGTGCTCTGCGACTCGACCGAACTGGTCGAGGTGATCGGCGCGACCCCGGGGAAGATGGTGAGCGTGTTGGTCGATTCGGACGACGTCCAGGTCAGCGAGACGTCGGGGCGCAGGGCCAGCCCGTCGGTGACGTGCCAGACGACGCCGATCGCCGCCGGATAGCCCATCGTGACGCCGACATCGCCGCGTTCCTGCGCCGCCGCCGGCGCCGCCGCCATCGCCATCGCCGTCGCCAGTACCACGCCCAGTGCCATCGCCCGCATCGGCCCTCCGTGACCCGGCCCCTGCGCCCCTGCCGGCGCACTCCGGGCACACGAGCGTACTTCAGCGTCTGCGGCGCGGTTGCACGCCCGGTGCGCCGGCGGCCGCCCGGTCGCGCGGATAGAATCGCCGGCCATGGAGCAGACCACGCCGCGTCGCGACTTCCTGACCCGGGCGGCCCTGGCGGCGGCCGCGGCCACCGGCGCCGTGCGGCCCGCCGCCGCGGTTCAGGGCATCGGCGGCCGGCCGCGGGTCGCGCTGGCCACGCCCGGGCCGATGCTGCCGCCGGCGCAGGCGATCATCACCAGCGTCCGCGGCGCGCCCGGCGATCCCGACGAACTGGCGGTGCTCTGGACCTTCGTCGTCAACGGCGATCCGGCGCAGGTCGGTGTCGCCGCCGGCGACGAGCACATCGCCGGCGGCCTCATCGCCCGGCATCGCGAGTTCGTGCTCAACGTGCCGACGGTCTCGATGATCCACGGCTTCGACGTGATCGACTTCAGCTCGAGCCGGCCGGGCGACAAGTTCGCCAGGTCGGGGCTGACCCGCGGCCAGGCCAGCCGCGTCGCCGCGCCGGCGGTGAACGAGGCGCCGATTCAGCTCGAATGCCGGGTCACGCACACGCTGCGCGTGCCGCCGATGCGCACCGTGTTCATCGCCGACGTCGTGGCGACCACGGTGCACGACGGCATCTGCGACGCCGATGGCCGGCTGCGTCCCGACGCCGCGGCGTTCTTCGGCATGGCCGCCGGCTGCGGCGAGTTCTTCACGCTGGGACAGAAGGTCGGCCACATCGGCCAGAGCGTGGGCCGCCGCGACATCCGCTACTGACCGAGGATCGCGCCGTCCGAGGCGGGGCCGAAGACGCCGACGCTGGTCCAGCGAGGCGGCGCCGTGGGCTCGTCGGACTGACGCACCGCCTCGCTACGGCGTGATCGCAATCACGCGCAGCGGGCTGCCGCTGCCGCCGACGATCTTGAGCGGCGCGGCGATGACGACGGCGCCGGTGGCCGGCAGCTGGTCGAGGTTGCACAGGCTGGCCAGGCCGAACTTGCCGGCGGCGTGCATGATGGTGTGGTTGGGGAACGGCGGCGTGAACGTTCCCGCCTGGCCGGCATCGGTGCCGATGGTCTCGACCCCCACCCCGAGCACGTCGCGATCGTGGGCGAGCAGCGTCGAGGTGCGGGCGTCGAAGCCGGGGCTGTGGGGCCCGTCCGCGGCGGCGTTGATGAAGGCCGCCGTGCCGGTGCGCGTGCTCCAGCCGGTGCGCAGCAGCACCCACGCGCCGCGCGGAATGCGGCCGTGCTCGCCCTCCCAGGCGTCGAGGCGCTCCGGCGTCAGCAGGAAGTCGGGGTTCGCGGCGACGTCGGCGGTCACGTCGATGACCGCGGCGGGTCCGACGAAACGGCGCGCCGGAATCGTGTCGCAGGCGTTGTCGGGCAGGTCCTTGCCGGTCACCCAGTGGATCGGCGCGTCGAAATGCGTCCCGGTGTGCTCGCCGAACGAGAGGCGGTTCCAGTACCAGGCCGGGCCCCGCGCGTCGTAGCGCGAGATGACGTCGATGGCGACGCCGGGCGACGCCGCGAACATCGGCGGCAGGTCGATGACCGGCGTGTCCGGTCCGAGCGGCTGGGACAGATCGACGACGCGCAGGCGGCCGGCCTGCAGATCGTCGACGAGCAGGGTCAAGGTCGAGGTCATGGGTGGCACCGCCGCGCGCGTGGCCCGCGCACCGGGTGCGCGCGTCCGTCGCCCGCATGATACCCGCGGCGCCGCTCACGACGCGTCGGCGCGCACCACCAGTCCCGCCTCGGCCTCGAGGGCGGCGAGCACCGCGTCGACGTCGCCGTCGTCGTTGTAGGCGTGGAACGACACGCGCAGGCCGGTGCCCCGCGCCGAGGCGATGATGCCGCGTGCGGCCAGCCGCGCCGCCAGCGCGGCGGCGTCGGTCGCCCGCACCACCACGAGCGGCCCACGCATGGCGGGGTCGGCGGGAGTGGCGACGGCGAACCCGCGGGCGCGCGCGCCGTCGATCATCCGCGCGGTCAGCCGGGCGACCTGCGCCTCGACCACCGACGCGCCGACCCGCTGCAGCAGGTCGAGGCCGGCCGCCGCCGCGTAGGCGTTGGGCACCGGCGGCGATCCCGCCTCGAATCGCCGCGCGGTCGTCGCCCAGTCGAGCGGGCCGAGGGCGAAGGCGAACGGGTCGATCCGCCCGAACCAGCCGGTGGTCAGCGGCTCGAGCCGCTCGATGAGCGGGCGGCGCACGTAGAGGAACGCGATGCCGGACGGGCCGAGCAGGTACTTCAGGCTGCCGGTCACCAGGACGTCGACGCCGAGCGCATGGACGTCGAGCGGCGCGGTGCCGGTGTGCTGGTAGTCGTCGATCATGCAGAGGGCGCCGCGCTCCCGGCACAGCGCGGCCAGGCCGCCGATGTCGAGGCGGCAGCCGTTGCGGAAGCAGACGTGCGCGGCCGGCACGATCGCCGTGGCGTCGTCGATGCGCGCGGCGTAGTCGTCGAGGGCGAGCAGGTCGCCGCGCGCCGGCACGCCGGCGATGACGGCGCCGCGCCGCTCCTGGGCCAGCCATCCGTGCGCCATCGTCGGGAACTCGAAGTCGCCGAGGACGACCCTGCGGCGGGTGGTGTCGAACGGCAGGGCGGTGGCGACCGCCGCAATCGCCGTCGAGGCGCTCGGCATCACCGCGATCTCGTCGGCCGCGGCGCCGATCGACGCCGCCACGGCGGAGCGCAGCCGCTCGACCTCGTCGATCCAGCGGTCCCACGGTGATCCGCCGGCGTGCCACGACTCGACGAACGCCTGCAGCGCCGCCGCGACCTCGAGCGACAATGCGCCCTGCGAACAGCTGTTCACGTAGACCCGGCGGCCGAGGATCGGGAAGCGGGCGCGGAACTGGTCGAGGGTCACCGCGGCCCGGATGTTAGCGCAGGCCCGTCAACGCCGCGGATGTACACTGCGCCGCCATGGCCGCGCCGCAGCTCCATCCCGCCGTCGCCAACGAACAGGGGCTGGCGCGTCAGCTGACCGCCGCGCAACAGACGACGATGGCCCTCGGCACGGCCATCGGCACCGGCCTGTTCCTGGCCACCGGCCTGTCGGTGAACGTCGCCGGTCCGGCGACCATCCTGTCCTACGCCATCGTCGCCGGCCTGTCACTGCTGCTCGGCCGGGCGCTGACCGAGATGGCGGTGGCGCACCCGACCGCCGGCGCGTTCGGCGTCTACGCGGCGATGTACATCTCGCCGTTCGCCGGCTACGCCGTGCGGGTGAGCTACTGGCTGATGCAGGTGATCGCGACCGGCGGGCAGCTGGTGGCCTGCTCGATCTACATGCACTACTGGTTCCCCGGCGTGCCCGGCGCCGTGTGGGTGCTGGCGTTCGCCGTGCTGCTCCTCTATCTCAACTCGCGCCCGGTCGGCCGCCTCGGCGCGATCGAGTACTGGCTGGTGATGATCAAAGTCGTGGCCGTGGTGCTGTTCGTCGGCCTGGCGCTGCTGCTGATCGTCGGCGCCGCCGGCGCCCCGGCGATCGGCGTCGGCAACCTCACGGCCCACGGCGGCTTCATGCCGTTCGGCCCGGCAGGCGTGTGGCTGGCCTGCTGCTTCGTCATCTACTCGTTCATCGGCGTCGAAGTCCTGGGCGTGACCTCGGGCGAGGCCGCCGATCCGGCGCGGACGATTCCCGCGGCGATGCGGCGCATGGTCCTCGGGCTCTCGGCGATCTACATCGTGACGGTGACGCTGCTGATGGCGCTGACGCCGTGGAACCAGCTCGGCATCGGCGAAAGCCCGTTCGTCCGCGTGCTGGCCGGCCTGGGCATCCCCGGCGCCGCCGGGCTGATGAACTTCGTGGTGCTCAGCGCGGCGCTGTCGAGCTCGAACGCCAACTTCTACCTCATCGCGCGGACGTTGTTCTCGCTGGCCCGCGCCGGCTTCGTGCCGCCGCGGCTCGGCGAGGTCACCAGCCACGGTGCGCCGGTGAACGCGCTGCTCGTCTCGGCCATCGGCCTGGGGGCGGCGGTGCTGGTGCGGGCGCTGTGGCCCGACTCGGCGTACGTGTGGTTCTTCGGCGTGGCCCTGTTCGGCGCGCTCTACGTCTGGCTGATGATCTTCGTCACGCACATCGCCTTTCACCGCGCCCGGACCGGCGCCGGCGGCGTGCCCGTCACCTCGGTGGCCGGCGCGGCGCTGGTGGCCGGCATCCTGGTGTCGACGTGGTGGGTGCCCGGGCTCGAGTCCACGCTGGTCGCCGGCGGCCCGTGGCTGCTGCTGCTCGCGGTGGGTTATCGACTGGCGCCGGCCGCGGCGCGCGTCTGATCGCTGCCGCGCCGGCCGCGGTTCAGGGCAGGGCCAGGCCGGGGTGCAGGCGCGTGGCGAAGCGCGCCGGCAGCGACACTTCGAGCAGCTGCAGATCACGCGACGCCTCGGTCAGCGACGTCGGCAGGCCGGGCGGGATGACGAAGGCATCGCCTTCGCCGAGGGCGTGCGCCCCCTGGCCCTGTCCGCGTAACGTCACCGCGCCGGCGAGCACGAAGGTGAACAGGATGTCCGAGTCGTGGCTGGCGACCGCCGGCGCCGCCGCGCCCGCTGGCCTCGCCACCTGCACCGAGGCGACGCCGCCGGTGGCCACGCCGATGCCGGTGTCGCGCGCCGCGTAGCCGGGCAGGCGCCACGGGGTCCAGATCGCGTCGGCGGCGAGGCTGTGACAGAACACCTGCCCGTCGAACACACGATCGCGACGCACGGTGGGCGTCGGCAGCGTCATCTCGTGATCCACGGTCGTGACGTGATCGGCCGGCACGCCGACCTCGATGACCTGCAGGTGTTTCGACGCCTCCAGCACGCGGTGGCGGATGCGCGGCGGCTGGATCACGCAGTCGCCGGCGGCGAGCACGAACGGCGGCCCCTGGTCCTCGTAGACCAGGCGCACCCAGCCCGTGTAGCAGTAGATCAGCTGAAAGCCGACGGCGTGGTAGTGCACCATGTCGGGCACCGGACCGGCGTCGGGGATGCGGATGTGCGAGGCGATGAGGCTGCCGCCGAGCCGTCCGGGGACGAGGTCGCGGTAGGCCATCCCGGCCCGGCCGATCACCCAGGGGGCGCCGTCCTGCAGGCGCCGGACGACGAACGCATGTGCGGTCGGCGGCCGCACCACCGGCGGATCGGCCTCGACCAGCCGGATGCGGACGCCGCCGGGCGCGGTGAGGTCGCGCTGGCCCGCGGCCACGGCGTCGGGGTCGCGACAGAGCAGCCGCAGCGTGCCGGGCGTGACGGCGGTGCCGCGCTCGAGGCGCAGCCGCACGCCGTGGCCCGAGAGCGTCGCGACGCGCGGGTCGTCGGCCGGGAAGATCGTGTCGAGGACGAAGCCGAGGGTCGTGGTGTAGAACGCGAGATCGGCGGCCAGATCCGCCGACGGCAGGCACGCTTCCGCCTCCTGGATGTTGTCGTCGCGCTCGGTCATGCCGCGGCCGTCCACTCCGCGGGCGCGATTCTACTCCCCGGGGCCGGCGCGGGTCGGCGCGGCGCCGCGGAAGTACAATCGGGTCGTTCGGAGGCCCCATGTTCAGCTCGACCCGCCGTGTCCGTCTCGGCCTGGCCCTCGCGGCCGTGGCTGCCACCGTGTCCCTGTCGGCGCAGATGCAGCCGACGCCCAATCGCCGCTCGGGCGAGGGCGAAGGCCCATTCGACCGCATGGTCATCCGCGCCGTCACCGTCATCGACGGCACCGGCGCGCCGCCGCGCGGGCCCATCGACGTCGTGGTCGAGCAGGGGACCATCCGCGAGGTGGCCAGCGTCGGCTTCCCGAAGGTGCCGATCGGCGACCGCCGGCCGGCCAAGGGCACCAGGGAGTTCGACGGCACCGGCATGTACCTGATGCCCGGCTTCGTCGACGCCCACGTGCACTGCGGCGGCGGCCAGGCGGCCGTGCCCGAGTACGTCTACAAGCTGTGGCTGGCGCACGGGGTCACCACCGTGCGCGGCGTGCCGTGCGGCTCGATGGACTGGGATCTGGCCCAGCGCGAGCTGAGCGCGAAGAACCAGATCGTCGCGCCGCGCATCTTCGCCTACCACCGCCCGTTCAGCGGTGAGGGCTGGGATCGCAGCAAGCCGCAGACGCCGGAGACGGCGCGCGAGTGGGTGCGCTTTGCCGCGCAGAAGGGCGTGGACGGCTTGAAGCTCGGCGCCCACGATCCCGAGATCATGGCGGCGCTGCTCGACGAGGCGAAGAAGCACAACCTCGGCTCCACCGCCCACCTCGACCAGATGGGCCTGGCGCGGATGACCGCCCTCGACGCCTCGCGGCTCGGCCTGGGGGCGATGACGCACTACTACGGGCTGTTCGAGTCCCTCTATGACGGCGTCAGCATCCAGCCCTACGCGCCGGACATGAACTACAACGACGAGTACCACCGCTTCGGGCAAGTGGCGCGCAACTGGGATCGCGTTGTCGCCCGCGGCAGCGACAAGTGGAACGCCGTCATCAAGGAGTGGGTCGACCGAAAGTTCATCATCGACCCGACGATGACCATCTACTCGGCCGGCCGCGACGTGATGCGGATGCGCAACGCCGACTGGCACGAGAAGTACACGCTGCAGTCGCTGTGGGACTTCTACCAGCCCAACCGCATCGCCCACGGCGCCTACTGGTTCGACTGGACCACCGAAGACGAGGTGGCGTGGAAGAAGTTCTACCAGGTGTGGATGGACTTCCTGCAGGACTTCAAGAACGCCGGCGGCCGCGTCACCACCGGGTCGGATTCGGGCTTCATCTACCAGACCTACGGCTTCGGCTACATCCTCGAGCTCGAGATGCTGCAGGAGGCCGGGTTCCACCCGCTGGAGGTGATCCGCTCGGCCACCTACTACGGCGCGCAGGCGATGTTCGAGCCCAAGGGCAAGCCGATCGAGTTCGGCCTGATCCGGCCGGGGCTCAAGGCCGACTTCGTCATCACGAAGCAGAACCCGCTGCAGAACTTCAAGACGCTCTACGTCACCGGCGCGGTGCGCCTCAACGACGCGCTCAACAAGCCCGAGCGGGTCGGCGGCATCGACTACGTGGTGAAGGACGGCATCCTCTACAACGCGAAGAAGCTGGCCGCCGACGTGGCGGCGATCGTCGCGGCGTCGAAGAAGGCGCCGGCGCGGACGACATCCCAGCAACAGCAGTAGGGACCGGGGACCGGGGACCAGGGACCGGGGGCGTCACGAGCACGCGTGACGCCGTCCAACTGTCACGCGGTCACGTTGTCACGATGGCGGGCGGGCTTCGGCCCGCCCGTTGCCTTTCCTGGTCGAGGACGCCCATGGTGCGAACAGTCCGGGCCGGGTGGCTGGCAGTCGCGGCGATCACGCTCGCCGTGGCGGCTTCGTCGGCGCAGCCTGCCGCGCCACTCCCCGTGCCGCCGGCGACGATCGACGTCGACGAACGCCGCGCCGACCCGGTCGCGCATCGCTACGTGCACGGCGTCATCCCCGACGACGCCCGGTTCCAGCTGGCGTTGCCCGAGGCCTGGAACGGCGCCCTCGTCATCTTCTCGCGCGGATTCTCGGGCACCGAGCTGACGACCGGAGCGTGGAAGACCACCGCGCTCGAGAAGGGCTATGCCTTCGCGGCGAGCGACGAAGGCTGGAACCGCCAGACGATTGCCAGCGAGCCGGAGGATTCCTATTTCGAGTCGCGGCAGCGGCTAGTGGAGTTGACGCTGTTCGCCCGCGACACCGCCGCGCTGCACTATCGTCGCGCCCCGCGCCGCACGCTGATGATGGGCGGCTCGAACGGCGGCCACCACACCAAGTGGATGCTCGAGAGCTATCCCGAGCTCTACGACGGCGGCATCGCCGGCTACGGGTTCAACTCCCAGGTCAGTCAGTGGGGATCGATGGCCACGCTGCTGCGCCACTACGACGCGATCGCCGGCCGCATCGACGACATCATCGCGGCGCGGGCCGCGGATTCCGCCTGGGATCCGGCGCGGACGCCGCTCTCACCGCCGCTGACGGCGGCCGAACTCGCCAGCCTGCAGCACATCTACGCGATCCCCGCCAGCACCGGCGGCGTCACCTACGACGTCGGCCGGTGGCCGGGGTCGGAAGCGCAATGGCGGGAGTCGCGCGCGGCCCTGCTCGGCTACCTGCGCGACTCGATGCCGCGCTTCGATCCGACGTTCAACCCCGACGGCGGCGAGTTGACCGACGACGAACTGACGCGCTGGGAACCCGAGCGGAGCCCGCCGGCGGTGTTGCGCGAGCTGCGCGCCCTCGACCTCACCGGCCGGCTGACCAGGCCGCTCCTCGTGATGCATGGCACCGCCGACGTGATCGTCTCCCCCGGGGAAGCCGCCGGCTACGCCGCGCTGGTGCGCCGGCGCGCCGGCCGGCGCGCCGCCGAGCGGCTGCTGGCCACCTACTACATCCCGGGCATGGGGCACGGCGGCGCGCCGTTCGACGAGCTCATCGGCAGTCAGCTCGACGCGCTGGAAGCGTGGATCGACTTCCGCGACAGTCGGGGCCGCCGCGGCGCGCTGCCCCCGGCGGAGCTCGGCGGCGTCAGGCGCGAGCGCTCCCGCTGACCGCCTCCGGCTCGCGGCGGCCGGCCCCCGGAGCCCGCGGTGCCCCGCCGCGCCCCGGCAATGTGATCGCCATGGTGGTGCCGTCGGGCCCGCTGGCGGCGACGCGGATGGCGCCGCGCAGCACCGCCAGCACCTCGCGGCAGATCGCCAGGCCCAGGCCGCTGCCGCCGGTGTGCCGGGCCCGCGACCGGTCGAGGCGGTAGAAGCGTTCGAAGATCCGCTCGCGTTCGGGCTCGGGAATGCCCGGGCCGGTGTCGCTGACGCGGATCGTGACCTGCGCCGCCGTCCAGGCGTCGGCCGCCGGCGCCGCCACCTCGGCGTCCACGGTGACGGTGCCCCCCTCGCCGCCGTACTGGATGGCGTTGAGCACCACGTTGTCGAGGACCCGGGCCAGCAGGGCGTGATCGGCGTATACCGTCACCCCCTCGAGCCCCTGGCCCACCAGCGCCACGCCCCGGGCCGCGGCCGCGCCGGCCTGACGACCGAAGGTCTGGTCGACCAGCGCGGCCAGGTCGAGCTCGCGCAGCGTCGCCTCGCCGGTCCCTTCCTGCGCGCGGGCGAGCAGGATCAGATCCTCGGCCAGGGCGGTCAGCGCCGAGAGCTGCCCGCGCACGTGCCTGAGCGTGTCGCGGTAGTCGTCGGCGCTGCGCGGATGGCGCAGCGTCACGTCGAGTTCCCCGGCCATCGCCGTGAGCGGCCCGCGCAGCTCGTGCGAGGCATCGGCGGCGAAGCGCCGGTTGGCGGTGACGGCGCCGTGCAGGCGGTCGAGCATCGAGTTGAGCAGCACCGTCATCCGCCCGACCTCGTCGGCGACCGGCGGCGGGTCGAGGCGGGCGTCGAAGTTGCCCTGGGCGATCCACGCCGCCTGCTCGGTGATGCGCTGCACCGGGGCCAGGGCGCGCGACGCCAGGCCGTAGCCGAGCGCGGCGGTGACCCCGACGCCGGCGACCCAGACCGCGGTCAGCAGCCAGGCCAGTGCGCTGAGGCCGCGGTGGATGTCGTCGGTGTAGAGGCCGACGCCGACGGCGAACGGCCGCCCGTCGCGCGACGACGTGAGCACCGCCATCCGGCCGCGCCGCGCCCCGATGTCGACACTGAGGATCGGCGCCTCGCCGGCCAGCGCGCGGGCGATCTCGGCCGGCGGCACCAGCGGCGGATGGCCGGCCAGCGCCGTGGACTGCAGCACCAGACGGGCGTCGGCGTCGAAGATCTGCACGAACTTCTCGCTGAAGCGGCCCGGCCCGAGCTGGGCGTACGAGCCCTCGTGCAGGTGCACGTCGCCGAGCCCGTCGGTCGACGACGCCGCCTCGGTGGCGGCGATGGTGCGGACGTTCTCGTCGACCCAGCGGTGCAGGTAGGCCGACGCCGCGGCGTAGATCGTGCCGGTGGCGGCGCCGAGCAGCAGGCCGACCGCCAGCGTCCAGCGCAGGGTGAGGCGGGCGCGGAACGACTCGACGCGCGGCAGCGCGATCACGCCGGCTCCCCGGTGCGCAGCACGTAGCCCAGGCCGCGCACCGTATGGATGCGCGCCGCCGCGTCGGCGGCGGCGAGCTTGCGCCGCACGTAGCCGACATAGACGTCGGCGTTGTTCGACAACGGGTCGTAGTCGCCGCCCCAGACGTGCTGGGCGAGCTGGTCGCGGGTCACGATGGCTTCGGCCCGCCGCACCAGGAAGGACAGCAGCCGGTACTCGGTGGCGGTGAGCGTCACCGGCTGGCCGGCGACCCGCACCGTGTGGGCCACCGGATCGACCACCACGTCGGCGTATTCCAGCAGGTGACGCAGCTGGCGGGTGCGGCCGCGCCGGCCGACCGCGCGCAGCCGGGCCAGCAGCTCGTCGAACGAGAACGGCTTGACCAGGAAGTCGTCGGCGCCGCCGTCGAGGCCGGCGACCCGGTCGGCGACGCCGTCGCGGGCGGTCACCATGATCACCGGCGTGTCCACCCCGCGCGCCCGCAGCTGCCGGCACACCTCGAAGCCGTCGGCGCCGGGGAGCATCAGGTCGAGCATCACCGCGTCGTACTCCTCGGCGGTGGCCATCTCGATCGCCGAGGGCCCGTCCTCGACGAGGTCCACCAGATGGTGCTCCTCGGTGAGGCCGCGGACGATGAAGCGGCTGATCTCGGGATCGTCCTCGACGACGAGCACGCGCATGGTGGCTGTCTCAGGAGACGGCGGGGCGCGCCCGTCGCTCCACCCGCTTCTCCATCATCGCGTACAGCGTCGGCAGGACGATGAGGGTGAGCGCCGTCGAGGTGACGATGCCGCCGATGACCACCGTGGCCAGCGGCCGCTGCACCTCGGCGCCGGCGCCGTGCGACAGCGCCATCGGCAGGAAGCCCAGGGCGGCGACCAGCGCCGTCATCAGCACCGGACGCAGGCGCGAGGCGGCGCCCTGCAGCGTCGCCGGCTCGAGCGCCAGCCCGTCGTCCTCGCGCAGGGCGCGGATGGCGGCGATCATCACCACGCCGTTCAGCACGGCGACGCCGAACAGGGCGATGAACCCGACCGACGCCGACAGGTTGAGGGTGAGGCCGCGCAGCCACAGCGCGGCGATGCCGCCGACGGCGGCGAACGGCACGTTGACGAGAATCAGCACCGCCCAGCGCACGTTGTGGAAGGTCGCCATCAGCAGGACGAAGATGATCGCCAGCGACAGCGGCACCACGACCGCCAGCCGCGCCGTGGCGCGCTGCTGGTTCTCGAACTGGCCGCCCCACGTGATGTAGTAGCCGGCCGGCAGGGTCACGGCCGCGGCCAGCCGGCGCTGCGCCTCGGCGACGAAGCTGCCGACGTCGCGGCCGCGGACGTTGGTCTGCACGACCAGGCGGCGCTCGGCGTTCTCGTGGGTCACGGCTTCCGGCGTGGTCGCCACCCGCACCGCCGCCAGCCGGCCGAGCGGCACCCGCTCGCCACCCGGCGCGGCGACGACGATGCCGGCGATCGCCTCGGGCGAGGCGCGCACGGCCGGGGGGAGCCGCACCACCACGGGGAAGCGGCGGGCGCCGTCGAGCAGTTCGGTCACCGGCCGGCCGCCGATCGCGGTCTCGACCACGTCCTGCACGTCGGCGACCCGCAGCCCGTAACGGGCCGTGGCGGCGCGATCGATCGCCACCTCGACCTGCGCGGCGCCCGACAGCACCTCGACCTGGGCGTCGGCGGCGCCCGCCACCGCCTCGACCACGCCCAGCACCTGGGCGCCGATGCGCTCCAGCACCGCGGCATCGGGGCCGAACACCTTCACCGCCACGTCGGCCTTGATGCCCGACACCACCTCGTCGAGGCGCATCGCCATCGGCTGGGTGAAGTTGACCTGCAGCCCGGGCACCTCCGCCAGCGTGGCCGCCATGGCGTCGACCAGCTCGGCCTTGGTGCGGCCGCTGGCCCAGTCGTCTTCGGGATGGAGGCCGACGTAGACGTCGCCCTGATAGATGCCCATCGCCTCGGTGGCCAGATCGGGCCGCCCCAGCTTGGTGACGATCTGGGAGATCTCGGGGAAGGTGGCGAGCAGCAGACGCTCGACCCGGGTCGAGATGGCCGCCGATTCCTCGAGGGCCACCGACGGCAGCTTGCGCGTCTCGATGAGGATCGACCCCTCGTCGAGGCGCGGCATGAACTCGGTGCCGAGGAAGGGCAGCGACGCGAGCGCCGTGGTCACCACCAGCACCGCGACCGCCACCGTCGCCCACGGCCGGCGCAGATGCGCGGCCAGCAGCCGCTGATAGCGCCCGCGCAGGCGCGCGAACCAGCGTTCCTCGTGATGCCCGCCGCCGAGCGGCAGCAGGTAGGAGGCGACCACCGGCACGCCGGTGAGCGACAGCAGCAGCGAGCCGAACAGCGCCGAGCACACCGTGATCGCCATCGGCCGGAACATCTTCCCCTCGAGGCCTTCGAGCGTGAAGATCGGCAGGTAGACGGCGATGATGATCAGCACGCCGAACAGCACCGGCCGGGCCACCTCGACGGCGGCGCTGCGGAACACGTTGAGGCGCATCGCCTCGCGCTGGTCGGCGGCGACGTGGGCGAGCCGGCCGCCCAGCTCGGCGCGGCGGCGGACGAAGTTCTCCATCATCACCACGGCGCCGTCGACGATCAGGCCGAAGTCGATGGCGCCGAGCGACATCAGGTTGGCCGAGACGCCGAACACGCGCATGCCGACGAAGCCGATGAGCATCGACAGCGGGATCACCGCGGCGACGATCAGCGCGGCGCGGAGGTCGCGCAGGAACAGCACGAGGACGGCGACGACGAGCACGCTGCCCTCGAGCAGGTTGGTGCGCAGCGTGCGGGTGGTGCGGTCGATGACCTCGCTCTGATCGTAGAACGGCTCGAGGCGCATGCCCGGCGGCAGCGTCGTCGCGATCTCGGCCAGCCGGGTCTTGACGCGCGCCGACAGGTCGTGGGCGTTCTCGCCCTTGAGCATGATCACCATGCCGCCGACCACTTCGCCCTCGCCGTTCCTGGTCACGGCGCCGCTGCGCTGCATCGGCGCCACCTCGACGGCGGCGACGTCGCCCACCAGCACCGGCACGCCGGCGTGCGCGGCCAGGACGATGCGCTCCACGTCGGCGACGTCGCGCAGCAGGCCGAGGCCGCGCACCGTGTAGCGCTCGGCGCGGTGCTCGATGAAGCCGCCGCTGAAGGAGCGGTTGTCGTCGGCGACCGCGCGCAGCACGTCGGCCAGCGTCAGGCCGTAGCCGTCGAGGCGCACGGGATCGACCACGACCTGGAACTGCCGGGTCTGGCCGCCCCACGAGTTCACCTCGCTCACGCCCGGCACCGCGCGCAGGCGGGTGCGCACCTCCCAGTCATGGGTGGTCTTCGCGGTCATGGCGTCGATGCCGGGCCCCGTGACGACGTACTGGTAGATCTCGCCGAAGGCCGTGGCCACCGGGCCGAGCACCGGCGCCAGGCCGTCGGGAATGCGGCCGCGCACGTCGGCGAGCCGCTCGTTGACCAGCTGCCGCGCGAAGTAGGTCGGCACCGCGTCGGCGAACACCACCGTGACGATCGACAGTCCGAACTTCGACAGCGACCGCACTTCGAGGGTGTCGGGCACGCCCATCAGCGCGGTCTCGATTGGATAGGAGACGCGCTGTTCGACCTCGGGGGCGGCCAGCCCCGGGGCCTCGGTGATCACGACGACCTGGTTGTTGGTCAGGTCGGGGAACGCCTCGACCGGCAGATCGAGGACGGCCAGCACGCCGGTGACGACCACCGCGCCGAGACAGAGCAGGACGAACGCCCGCTGCCCGAACGTGAACTGGACGAAGCGTTCGACGCCGCCCACGTCTAGGGCTCCGCGGCCGGCGCCGCCAGCGCCGACTTGAGGAGGAACGCGCCCGACGAGGCGACCTGGTCGCCCTCGGCCAGTCCGCGCACCACTTCGACCAGGCCGTCGGTCTCGCCGCCGAGCACGACCGCCCGGCGCGAGAAGCGGTCGGCGTCGCCGCGCACGAACACCACCGACTCGCCGTCCATCGTCTGCACCGCCGCCGAGGGCACCACCAGCACCCGCCGCGGCGCCGTGGCGGCGATGCTCACCGTGACCAGCATCTGCGGTTTGAGGCGGCGGTCGTGGTTCGGCGCCTCGACGCGCAGCGTGACGCGGCGGGTCCGCGCGTCGACCACGTCGCCCACCGCGGTGAGCGTGCCGGCGAAGGTCGTGTCCGCGTACGCGGGGGCGGTGATGACCACCGCCTGGCCGGGCGTGACCCTCCCGACGAGCGACTCGTCGATCTCGCCGGTGACCCAGACCCGGGTCAGGTCCGAGATGACCAGGAGCGGCGTCCCCGGCGTGACCGCCGTGCCCTCGGTGACGTGGCGTTCGATGACCGTGCCGCCTTGCGGCGCCACCACGGGCGAGTCCTCCTGCTGCAGCGGATCGGCGTCGGGTCGCGGCGTGATGCCGTAGTGGTGCAGTTCCTGTTCGGTGCGGGTGATGTCGGCGCGGGCGGCCGCCACCTGCTGCGCCGCCACGGTGACGTCGGCGCGGGCGCGGGCCAGTTCCTGCGCCGACAGCGCCTTGTCGGCGACCAGCGCCGCGGCGCGGCGCTCGGCCGTCTCGGCGAAGGCCAGCTCGGCCTCGGCCCGCTGCCGCTCGGCGATCGCCTTGAAGTAGTCGGCCCACGCGTCGTGGACGGCGTGGCTGTGCAGACGCGCGACGACGGCGCCGCGGGCGACGACGTCGCCCGGCTGCACCCGCACTTCGTCGACGACGCCTTCGACGAGGGCGCCGAGCCGCGTCGTGCGGCGCTCGTCGAAGCCGACCACGCCGGCGGCGCGAACCGGATCGCGGCGCTCGACGTAGCGCGCGGCGGTCGTCTCGATGCCGGCGGCGGCGGCGGCGCCGGCCGCGACGGCGACCGACCCCTCCGGGGTCGCGCCGGAGCCCGGCGTCGAGGTCGCCGGGGCGGGTGCGCGGCAGGCGGTGCCCGCGAGCAGCAGCACGACGGCGCCGCCGACGACGGCGGAAGACAGGGCACGGGTCATGGCAACGGTTCCTCTCCGGCCGCCAGCCGCGCCTCGATGGCGGCGGCGACCGCGTCGATCTCGAGATCGATGGCGGCCAGCGAGGCGTCGATGAACACCCGCTCGGCGTCGACGAGCCGCAGCACGTCGAGGGCGCCGGCGGCGAAGGCGGCGCGGGCGGCATCGCGGGCGGCGCGGGCCGGCTCGACCAGCGACGCGCGGGCCGTCGCGGCGCGACCGGCCAGGGCCTCGGCCACCGGGCGGGTCGCCGCCATCAACCCGCGCAGACGCCGCTCGGTGGCGTCGCGATCGAGCGCGGCGGCGCGGTGCTGGCCGTCGGCGAGTGCCCGGGCCACGCCGTTGCGATCGAACAGCGGCACCGGCACGGTGATCGCCGCGAGGCCCGTGTTGAAGCCGGCCGTCCGCTTGTAGCCCGCCGTCACGCCGACGTCGGGCAGACGCCGCGCCTGCTCCAGATCCAGGGCCGCCCGGGCGACGGCGACGGCGCTGGTGCTGAGGGCCAGCTCCGGATGGGCGGGGTTGACCGCGGTCGAGCCGGGTGGCAGCGGTGGAAGCGGTACCGACTGGAGCTGGTCGAGCGGGACGTCGCGGCCAATCCGTGCGCCCAGCGTCGCGGCGCCGCGGGCGGCGGCCAGTTCGGCGCGCGCGCGGTCCACGGCGGCGCGCGCCTCCTCGGTGCGCAGCTTGAGGAGTTCGGATTCCGGGGCGGTGCCGACCTCGACCCGCCGGCCGACCACGCGCACCGACTCGGACAGGCTGTCGGCATGCGCGCCGAGCGCGCGCGCATGCTCGCGGGCGCGGAGCGCCGCCAGGTAGTCGGCGGTGACCGCCGTCGCCACCGCGCGCCAGGCCAGCGCCCGGCCGGCGCCGGCCGCGGCCGCGGCCGCCGCGGCCGTGGCCCGTCGCGCGTCGCGCTTGCCGCCGAGCTCGAATGGCTGGGTCAGCGTGACGAAGACGTCGAGCGGCAGCCCGCCCGGCGCGTCGGCCGGCCAGTTCTCGGCGCGGAGTTCGGCGAGCGGGTTCAGGAACCGGCCCGCCCGCTCGCTGGCGGCATCGGCGGCGCCGGCGCGGGCGGCGGCCGCCGCCAGTTCAGGGGCGCTGGCGCGGGCGGCGGCCAGGGCGTCGGCCAGCGTCAAGGCCGGCGGCTGGGCACTGGCCGGAACCGCCAGGGCACACAGCACGATGGCCGCGCGCGTTGCGTGGGAGGGCACGAGCCTCGTTCTATCAGCCGCGCATGAGAACGCGATGAGAGCGTCGAGCCTTGTGCGCGCGCAGAATCCCGCCGACAATCGCTGCGCCGCGACGGGTGCGGCGTCTGGGGGCTGGGTGATGAAGCGTGTCGGAAAGTGGCTGCTGGCGATCGTCGGACTGCTGGTCGTGGCGGCCGGAGCGTTCGTCGGCTACTTCTTCATCCGCTACCCCGAGGTGCCGCCGGCCGAATCGGTGACCGTGCCGAAGACGCCGGAGCGTGTGGCCCGCGGCAAGTACCTGGCAGAACACGTCACGGGCTGTGTCGTCTGTCACGCCGACCGGGCGTGGACGCAGTACGGCGCACCGGTCGTGCCGGGCACCCGCGGCAAGGGCGGGCAGCGGTTCGGGTTCGGGCTCGAGCCGTTCGTGCTCTACGCGAAGAACATCACGCCCGCCGGCATCGGCGAATGGAGCGACGGCGAGGTGATCCGGGCGATGGTCTCGGGCGTGAGCCGCGACGGCACGCCGCTCTTCCCGCTGATGCCGTACCCGCACTTCGCGAAGATGGCGCGGGAAGACGTCGAGGCGATCGTGGCCTACCTGCGGACGCTGCCGAGCGTGCCGAACGAGCCGGTGCCGGCACGGCATCTGAATTTCCCGCTGCCGATCATCGTACGGACCATTCCCGCCGCGCCGTCGCACCGGCCGATCCCGCCGCCGACCGACCGCGTCGCCTACGGCGAGTACATGGTGAACGCCGCCCTCTGTTCCGACTGCCACACGCCGATCGACGACCAGGGCGCGCCGCTGCCCGGCCGGGACTTCGCCGGCGGCATGGCGTTCACGCCCAACGGCGTCGGCCTCGTGCACTCGGCCAACATCACCCCCGACGCCGGCACCGGCATCGGCACCTGGACCGAAGAGCAGTTCCTCGACAAGTTCCGCGCCTATCGCGGCACGTCGCCGCGCACGCTCGTGGGCGCCGAGCGGCTGCAGAACACCGAGATGCCGTGGATGGACTACGCCGGCATGACCGACGACGACCTGCGGGCGATCTACGCCTACCTGCGATCGCTGAAGCCGGTCGTCAACCGGGTGGAGAAGTTTCCGCCCGCCTGACGAAGTCTGGCCAGGGCCAGAAAGGGGTCTGACCCCTATTCTGGTCCGGCCCAGAATGGGGTCTGACCCCTAGTGCGGGTGCGCCAGCAGGTGCTGGCGCAGCAGGTCCTTGCCGTAGTCGTTGCCGTTGGGGGTGCGGACCACGGTGTGGATGTGCGCCCGGGTCGGGCGGCGGGCCGGGAAGAGCCTGGTCGTGCCGACCGGCATCTGGTGGTCGAATTCGATCAGGATGACCGGCGAGTGGATGCGGTAGTAGAAGACCGCGTCGTCGCCGACGCCGCCGGCCCAGGCGAACCAGGTGTCGTCGAGGTGCGCCGCCACCTCCGCCATGCGCACGCGGGCGTGCTCGTCGCGCAGGTTACCGACGTAGAGCCCGGCCAGCGCCAGCAGCTGCGCCTTGAGCGCCGGTCGCGAGGATCAAGGGGCGACGCCCGTGGCGGGCGCATGGCGCGTCACTCTAGCGCAAGCGTTCCAGTTCAGCCACCAGCCGGGTGTGCGCGGCGGCGGCGAGGTCGCGCTCGGTGCGTCGCTTCGCGACCACGCGCTCGGCGTCGTCGAGGGCGATCTCGGCGCGGCGCAGCGCCGCCCGTGCGTCCTCGACGGCCTTCTCGGCGGCCTTGCGGCGTTCGCGCCTCTCCCGCTCGGCCTCACGCTGCGCGCGGACGCGGGCGGCCTCGGCTTCGGCGGCGGCGTCGGCGGGGGAGGGCGGCGGCGCCGCTCGCGCCGCCGGCGCCACCACGCGCAGCGGCGGCCGGTCGGCCACCGCGACGCCGGCCAACGCCGCGAAGCCGGTCGGGGCGAGCGGCTTCACCAGGCGGCCGGTGGCCGCGGGCGACGGCAGCACCTGGAGCGTGTCGCGCACGGCCTCGAGCGTCGCCGGCGTGGCCGGATGGCCGGCGGCGACGAGGACGTCGCGCGCCTCACCGAGCACGGCCTTGATGGCCTCGGCGTGCGCCTGTTCGGCGGCGCGGACGTCGGCGTTGCGGCCGGCCAGCGTGTCGCCGTGCGCGCGCCGCACCGCCTCGGCGGCGGCGATCAGCCGGTCGAACGCCGCCCGCCGGTGCCAGTAGATCTGGTTGACCGCCCACGCCGGCAGGCTCGGCTTGGCGAGCGTCTTCAGGTCGGGACGCTTCTCGGCCTTCGCCAGCGCGTTGCGGGCATCGGTGAAGGCGTCGAGCGGCCCCTGGTAGAGCGCGTCGATGCGGGCGTCGAGGTCGGACATGGCCGCCGTGGACTCTACCGCGAAGCGAGGCCGCTCACCGCCGGTCGCATATGATCGCCGCCGTGGTGTGCGATCGGCTGATCGCCGGCGGCCGCCTGGTCACGTCCGGCGGAGTGCGTGCCGCCGACCTGGCCGTGGTCGGCGGCCGTATCGCCGCGCTCCTGCCGCCGGGCGGGCCGGCGCGTCCAGCCGAGGTCGTCGACGCGCGCGGCCTGCACATCCTGCCCGGCGTCATCGACACGCACGTCCACACCCGCCATCCGGGTGTGCCCGAGCGTGAGGACTTCGCGTCCGGCACCGCGGCGGCGGCGGCCGGTGGCATCACGACGATCTTCGAGATGCCGATCGCGAAGCTGCCGACCAACTCTGGCGACGCGCTGACCCGTCGTGCCGCCCTGCTCGAAGCGGACGCGCTCGTCGACTTCGCGCTCTACGGCGGCGCCGGCCACGAGAATCTCGACGCCATCGCCGGTCAGGCGGCGGCCGGGGCGATCGCGTTCAAGACGTTCCTGCAGCCGCCGCCGCCGGCCCGGCTCGACGAGTTCCACGGCCTGTGGTGCACCGACGTCGTCGCGCTGCGCGAGGTGATGCGCGCCGTGGCCGCCACCGGCCTGCGCCACTGCTTCCACTGCGAGTACACGCCGGCGTTCGAAACCCTGCAGCGCCAGCTCGCTGGGGCCGGGCGCCGCACCGGGCGCGCCCACGCCGAGAGCCGCCCGGCGATCGTCGAGGACCTGTCGGTGGCGATGGTGCTGGCCCTGGCCGCGGACCTGGGGGCGGCCGTCCAGGTGGTGCACTGCTCGAGCCCGCGCGCCGCCCGCTTGGTGCACGATGCGCGCGCCCGCGGCGTGGACGCCACGGTCGAGACCTGCCCGCCCTATCTGTTCTTCACCGACGAGGCGCTCGACCGTCTGGGGCCCTACGCCAAGTGCAATCCGCCGCTGCGCAGCTTGGCCGAGCGCGACGGGCTGCGCGCGGCCGTGCGCGACGGATCGGTCCACGTGATCGGTACCGACCACTCGCCCTTCCTGGCCGCCGACAAGGATGCCGGCGCCGACGACATCTTCGCGGCCCCGCCCGGCCTGGCCGGACTCGAGACCCTGGTGCCGCTGATGCTCACCGCCGTCCACGACGGCTGGCTCACGCTGGAGGCGGTGCCGGCGCTGCTGGCCGAGAACGCCGCGCGGCTGTTCCGGCTGGCCGGCAAGGGCCGCCTCGAGCCGGGCGCCGACGCCGATCTCACGCTCGTCGATCTGGGCGCGACCTGGACCTACGACCACCGCTCGGCGGTGACCAGGTCCCGCGACAACATGCGGATCTACGACGGCCTGACCCTGCACGGCCGGGTCGTGCACACGATCGTGCGCGGCGCGTCGGTGTATCGCGACGGCCAGGTCATCGGGGCGCGCGGCCACGGACGCCTGCTCCGGCCCGTGGCGCTCGCGCCCGCGGCCACTCCGGCGACGCCATGAGCCATGACCGGGGAGCCGCCCGGCCGATGCTGGGCGTCGTCACGATCGGCCAGACCCCGCGTCCCGACCTGGCCGCGGCGTTCGGCGCCGCGGCCCCCGACGCCGAGATCCGCGTGATCGGCGCGATCGACGGCGTCGCGGCTGCCGACCTCGCCGCGCTGATCGCCCCGGGGCCGTATCCGCTGCTGGTGCGGCTGGCCGATGGCACCGCCGTCGAGGTGCCACGCGATCGCCTGGTGCCGCGGGTGGCGGCGGCCGCCGCCGCCGTGGCCGCGGCCGGCGCGCGGGTCGTGGTCGTGGCCTGTGCCGGCGAGTTCCCGGCCGTGCCGTGCGCGGTGCCGGTGCTGGTTCCCGGGCGCGTCGTGCCGGCCGCGGTCGGCGCGCTGGCCGCGGGACGACGGCTGGGCGTCGTGACGCCCAACGCCGCGCAGGTGCCGTGGGCGGAGGCCAAGTGGCGTGGCGACGGGTTCGACGTGATCGTCACCCATGCCGCGCCCGGCCGCCCCGACGCGATCGCGTCGGCGGCCACGGCGCTGCAGCACCGCGACCTCGCGCTCGTCGTGCTCGACTGCATGGGCCACGCCGAGGCCGAACGCGCCGAGCTGGCCGCGCGCTCCGGGCTGCCGGTCGTCGCCGTGCAGGCGCTCGTCGCCCGCCTGGCCGCGGCCATGCTGTAAGCTACGGCCGCCGCGCCGCCGCCGCCGTTCAATGTCCGACTTCCTGCAGGGCGTCTTCAACATCACGCCGACGCCGTTCCACCCCGACGGCTCGCTCGACCTCGAGTCGTTGGCGCGGCTGACGACGTTCACACGCGACACCGGCGTGCAGGGCATGACGATTCTCGGCGTGCTCGGCGAGGCCGACAAGCTCACCGATGCCGAGCGCGATCGGGTGATCGGGGCCACGCTCGAGGCCGCCGGCCCGGCGTTTCCGATCTGCGTCGGCACGACCCACGCCGGCACCGACGGGTGCATCGCCTTCAGCCGCCGCGCCGCCGCCCTGGGGGCCCGCGCCGTGATGGTGGCCCCGCCGCGGCTGGCGCGCAGCAACGACGCCGCACTGCGTGCGCACTATCTCGCCGTCGCCGAGGCCATCGACATCCCCGTGGTCGTCCAGGACTTCCCGCCAGCGGTCGGCGGCATCACCATGAGCCCGGAGCTCATCGCCGGGCTGGCCGCCGCCTCGCCGCGTCTGGTCCATCTCAAGCTCGAAGACGAGCCGTCGCCGATGAAGGTGAGCCAGGTGCTGGCGGCCAATCCGGCGGTGCGGGTGTTCGGCGGGCTCGGCGGGATGATGTTCCTCGAAGAGCTGCGCCACGGCGCCGTCGGCACGATGACCGGCTTCGCCTTTCCCGAGATCCTGGTGGCGATCCACCGCGCCCACGCCGCCGGCGACGCCGACACCGCGGCCCGCGTGTTCTACACCTACTGCCCGCTGATTCGTTTCGAGAATCAGCCGCGCATCAACCTGGCGCTGCGCAAGCACCTGTACCAGCGGCGCGGCGTCATCGCCTCGGCGCGGGCGCGGGCGCCGTTCGCCGCGGTCGACGCCGCCACGCTGGCCGACCTCGACGACCTGCTGACACGGCTGGGGCTCGACCGGCCCGGCCCGCTGGCCGTGGCCTGAGCCGCGGCGACTCTGGGAGCCGTCATGGACCTGAAGCTGAACGGAAAGCGCGCCCTCGTCCTCGCCGCCAGCCGCGGCCTCGGTTACGCTTCCGCCCTCGGCCTCGCCCGCGAGGGCGCCGCGGTCGTCATGTGCAGCCGCGACCAGGCCCGCATCGACGAGGCGGCGGCGAAGATCCGCGCCGCCACCGGGGCCCGCGTCGAGGCGCTGGTCGCCGATGTGAGTTCGGCCGACGACGCGGCACGGCTGGTCGAACACGCCGCGGCCGCGCTCGGCGGGCTCGACATCGTCGTGCACAACGCCGGCGGCCCGCCGTCGGGCCCGTTCCTGACCATCACCGACGCCCAGTGGCAGAAGGCGTTCGAGCAGAATCTGCTCAGCTTCATCCGCCTGGTGCAGGCGGCCGTGCCCGAGCTGAAGAAGGCCGGCGGCGGGCGCATCCTGACCATCGCCTCGTCGTCGATCAAGCAGCCGGTGCCGGGCCTGGTCACCTCGAACACGCTGCGCGCCGGCGTGTGGGGCCTGGCCAAGACGCTGGCCCGCGAACTGGGCCCCGACAGGATCCTCGTCAACGTCGTCGCCCCGGGGCGCATCCAGACGGAGCGGATCGACGAGCTCGACAGCGCCACCGCCTCCCGGCGCGGCGTGGACGTGGCGCAGGTGCGGCAGGAATCGGTCGCCGCGATTCCGCTCGGCCGCATCGGCGAGCCCGAGGAATTCGCCAACCTGCTCGTCTTCCTGGCGTCCGACGCCGCCCGCTACATCAGCGGCCAGGCCATCACGGTGGACGGCGGGGCGATGACGGCGCTCTAGGGACCGAGCCCCGGCTCTACCGATAGTCCTCCCGGGTCGGGGCGAAGGTGTCGAGTACCCGCGTGTCGACGATCGCCCGGCCGGAGTGCGGGGTATCCGGCGGGATCACGAACGTGGTCCCGGGCGTGAGGCGGTAGGGTTCGCCGGCCACCACCAGTTCCAGTTCGCCGGCGAGCACCGTGACCACCTGCTCGTGCGGGTGCTGGTGTTCCGGAAAGGTCGATCCGGCCGTGGCGTCGACGAACGACTGCGAGATCCGCGGCGTGTGCACGAGCCGCGCCGTGAAGCCGGGGAACAGCTCTCGGGTGCTGAGGGTGTCGAGCCGATACAAGGGCATGTCGATCTCCGTGTGCCGTTCAGCATAGTGCCGGGCGCCTCGCGCGCCGACGGGCGCGGCGCCGGACGGTGCACAATGGATCTACGGTGACCGCCCCTCACCCGCTCTCCGTTCGTGCCGCGCTGATGGTGGCGGTGCTGGCCGCCGCCGCGGCGGTGCCGCGCGCCGCGCAGACGCCTGAGGCCATCGACGAGGCGAAGTTCACGGCATTTCTCGGCGAGGTCAGAGCCGAAGCCGTCGAGCGCGGCATCTCGGAGGCCGTCGCGGCCCGGGCCCTCGATGGCCTGACGCCGCTGCCGGTCGTCGTCGAACGCGACCGCGGGCAGGCGGAAGTCGTGCTGACGGTCGACCAATACGTCCGGCGGCGGCTCACCCCCGCTACGGTGCGCCGGGCGCGGGAGATGGCCCGCCGGCATCGTGTTCTGCTCGCCCGGGTGGGCAAGGCCTACGGCGTGCAGCCGCGCTACCTGTTGGCGGTGTGGGGCCTCGAGTCGAACTTCGGCCGCTTCACCGGCGTCAGGCCCACCGTGCAGGCACTGGCCACGCTGGCCTACGACGGCCGCCGCGGCACGCTGTTCAAGAACGAGCTGTTCGACGCGCTGCGCATCGTCGAACGCGGCCACGCGTCGCTCGACGACCTCAAGGGCTCGTGGGCCGGGGCGATGGGCCAGCCGCAGTTCATGCCGTCGAGTTACCTGCGCTACGCCGAAGACTTCGACGGCGACGGCGAACGCGACATCTGGGGCAGCCCCGCCGACGTCTTCGCCTCGATCGCCAACTACCTGAAGGCCTACGGGTGGGACGGCACCGCGACCTGGGGCCGGCCGGTGCGGCTGCCGGCGCCCGCCGCCGAGATGATCGAGCGGGCCGGGTCGCGGGGCGAGGGCTGCCGGGCCGAGCGCGCCTTGTCGCAGCGCCGGCCGCTGGCCGCCTGGCAGGCGATGGGCGTACGCACCGCCAGCGGCGGGGCGCTGCCGAAGGTCGACCGCCAGGCGTCGCTGCTCGCCACCGGTGGCGTCAACTACCTGGTCTACGGCAATTACGAGGCGATTCTCGGCTACAACTGTGCGCATCCCTATGCGCTCAGCGTGGCGCTGCTCGGGGATCGGCTGCGATGACCCTCTTCCGCGTGCGACAATTCCACGAGGCCTCGATGCCTTCGTCCTCGAACGACTCCCGTCCCGCCGCGTGGATGGTCGCGGCCACCGCGATCGGCGCCGTCGTCGCCATGGCCGCGGCCGTGTACTTCGCCGGCCAGGACCTGGCGCCGGTGGCGCTCGTCGGCACGTCGCTGTTCGTGCTGCTCGGCGGCCTGGCCTTCGAGCTCGCCCGGCGACGGTCGTCGCGCTGACCGCGCCGGCGTCACCGCGGCGCCGCTGTCCTGCGTCCCGGTCTCAGGTTCGGATGCGCCGGATCGCGCATGGTAGGCTGGGCGTCATGAACGCCAAGCTCCTCAAGGGAATCAACGAGCATCTGAAGCTCGAATTCAAGGCCTCGCACGAGTACCTGGCGATGTCGGTGTGGTTGAGCGAACACGACCTGCCTGGCTTCGCCAGCTGGATGCGCCAGCAGTCGAGCGACGAGATCCTGCACGCGCGGAAGTTCATCGACCACCTCGTCGAGCGCGATCAGAAAGTGGTGCTGCCGGCGGTCGCGCAGCCGCCGATGACGTGGGACTCGGCCGAGGCGCTGTGCTCGCACGTGCTGCAGAACGAACAGGCGGTCACGGCGTCGATCAACGAGCTGTACGCGATGGCCGAGGCGGCCAAGGACCGGCCGGCGGTCGTGCTGCTGCAGTGGTTCGTCAACGAGCAGATGGAGGAGGAAGCGGCGGCGCGCGCCATCCTCGGCCGCATCCGCCTGGGCGGCAAGACCGGCGTCGGCCTGCTGATGATCGATCAGGAACTGGCCAAAGGCACGGTGCCCGGCATGCCGGCCGCGCCCGGCGCCGCCGGCGCCTAGCCCCTCCCGCGGTGCGCGTCCATCACTGGAATCCTGCCGACGGGCCGTGCACCGAGGCGGCGCTCACCGCCCGGCTGGAGTCGCTCGGCTACGTGGTGGCGCGCTACGTCTATCCGCCCGGCACGCGCTTCCCGGACCACGCCCACGACGTGGACAAGATCGACGCCGTGGTCAGCGGTCGCTTCCGGCTGGTGATTTCCGGCCACATGGCGCAACTCGGCCCGGGCGACTGGGTGGAGATCCCGCGCGGTCGGCGGCACACCGCCACGGTGGTCGGCGACGAGCCGGTGGTGAGTCTGGATGCGATCAGGCTGGGACCGGGGACCGGGGACCAGGGACCAGGGAAAGACCTCAAACGGAACTGACGCTCGAGTTCCGGAGGCCCGGCGTGACGTCGGCATCGTCCGCTGTCCTTTCCCTGGTCCCGGTCCCTGGTCCCTGATCCTCGCCAGCGAAAGGTCCGACATGAAAATCGTGATGTTCGGCGCCGGCGGGGTCGGCGGCTACTTCGGCGGCCGGCTCGCGCAGGCCGGGTGCGACGTGTCGTTCGTGGCCCGCGGAGCGCATCTCGAGGCACTGCGGCGCGACGGGCTGCGGCTGGTGAGTCCGAAGGGCGATGCGCACATCACCCCGGTCACGGCCAGCGCCGATCCGGCCGACCTCGGCCCGGCCGACGTGGTGTTCTTCACCGTGAAGCTCTACGACGCCGAGGCGTCGGCGGCGCAGCTGGCGCCGCTCATCGGCCCGGACACGATGGTGGTCACGCTGCAGAACGGCGTCGATGCGGTGGACATCGTCGCCCGCCACGTCGGCCGCGCGCACACCGCCGGGGGCGTCGCCTACGTGGCCGCGGTGATCGATCCGCCGGGGACGATCCGCCACACCGCGCTCGACGCGCTCATCGTCGGCGAACTCGACGGCGCGATGTCGCCGCGGCTGCTGGCGCTGAAGGCGGCCGCCGATCGCGCCGGCTTCGGCTTCACCGCCAGCCCGCACATCCTGGTCGATCAGTGGTCGAAGTTCGCGCGGCTCAGCGTGTTCAGCGCCATGACGGCGATCACCCGCTCGCCGCTCGGCGTGCTGCGCGCCCAGCCCGAGCTGATGGCGATGCTCGAGCGTGCCGCCTGGGAGACCATCGCCGTCGGCCGCGCGCACGGCGTGCCGCTCGTCGACGGCGTGATGGACGAGGTGCTGGCGATGATGCGCGGCATGCCGCCGCAGGCGCAGTCGTCGATGCTCTCGGACCTCGAGCGGCAGCGGCCGCTCGAGCTGCCGTGGCTGAGCGGCGCCGTCGTCCGCCTGGGCCGCGAGAAGGGCGTGCCGACACCGATCCACGAATTCGTCGCCACCGTGCTGTCGCCGTTCGTCAAGGGCGGCCCGCCGGCGATGGCGTAGGTCGGGCCCCAGTCAGTATCGGCAGCGCGATGCCAGCAGGCCAGTCGCCAGCGACAGATCCAGGTCGGCGACGAGCAGGCCGGACCGTCCGTAGGGCTGCCAGGCCTGCACCGTGCCGTCCGGCCGGATCACCGCCGACGTCGTCCCCGAGCCCTCGCTCGCCGCGTTCACCGCGGCGATGTAGATCGTGTTCTCGGCGGCGCGGCAGAGCAGCGCCTTCTCGTGGAAGGTGTTGGCCGGATCGGCGAAGACCGTCGGCCGATAGCTGCCGGGTTCAGCGACGTGCGCGTGGGGATGGAACACCACCTGCGCGCCGCGCCGCGCCGCCCAGCGCACGGTCTCGGGATACCGCCAGCCTTCGTGGCAGATGGCGATGCCGAACGTCAGCGGCCCGGCGGTGAAGAGATGGCGCTGGTCTCCGGCCGCCGCATACACGGCTTCCTCGGACGGATCGATCTGCACCTTGTCCTGCCAGCCGAGCCGCGATCCGTCGGGGCCGACGACCAGCGCGCTGATCAGCAGCCCGTCGGCCGTGACCCTCTCGGTGCCCAGCACCACGGTGACGCGCGACGTCCGCGCCGCGTCCCCCACCGCCGTCCATGCGCGCTCGAGCCAGACCGGATCGGGCGGCGGCGCCGGCCGGCCGGGCCAGCGGTAGCCCGGCACGTAGCACTCGGGAAAGCAGACGACCAGCGCGCCCTCGCGCCCGGCCTCGGCGATCGCGGCGCCGGCGCGCGCCAGCGCGTCGTGCGGCGAGGACGGCACCGCGACGTTGGCGAGAGCGATCCGCACCGTGGCCATCGTTGCCGGCGCCGGTCAGCGCCCCTCGTAGGCCACCGCGCCGCCCACCATCGTGAGGCGCACCGTGCCGCCGAGCAGCGCCCCCGGTTCGGTGGCGCCGACGGTGAACGGGTCGAGCGACAGTGCCGACAGGTCGGCGAGGCGGCCGGCGGCGATCCGTCCCGCCTCGGCTTCTGCGAACGACGCGTAGGCCGCCCAGGCGCTGTAGCCCCGCACGGCCTCCTCCGGAGTCATCCGCTGCTCGGGGTACCAGCCACCGGCCGGCTGTCGCTCCTTGTCCTGCCGGGTGATCGCCGAGTGCAGGCCGTAGAAGATGTCGTGATCCGACCCGGTGAGGTCCGAGTTGAAGATCAGCCGCGCCCCGGCCTGGCGCAGCGATCGCCAGGCGTAGGCGCCCGTGATGCGCTCGGGGCCGACGCGGGCTTCGGCCCAGCCCTTGTCTTCGACCGCATGCGGCGGTTCCATCGAGGCGAGGATGCCCAGCGCCCCGAATCGGCGAAGGTCGGCGGAACTGACGACCTGGGCGTGCTCGATGCGGTGTCGGCCCTGGCGCGCCCGTTCGTCGGCCAGCATCACCGCCTCGAGGAAGTCGAGTGACTCGCGATTCCCGGCGTCGCCGATGGCATGGACGCCCGCCTGGAAGCCGGCGCGCATCATCCGCGCCACCACCTCCTGGTCGAAGCCGTAGCCGGCGCCGCTCAGGCCGCGATGCCCCGGCTGATCGCTGTAGTCGGCCAGCAGGCGCGCGCCGCGCGAGCCGAGCGCGCCGTCGTAATAGGCCTTGACCGCGCGCACGACGAGCTTGTCGCCCGGCGCGCCCTGCGGCCCCCTGGCTTCCCACTCGCGGCACAACTCCGGGTCGCGGGCCGACAGCATGACGTAGACGCGGATGGGCAGCTGGCCGCGGCGGTCGAGGGCGAGGTAGCCGTTCAGCATCGCCCGATCCACGCCGGCATCGTGGACGGCGGTGTAGCCGGAGCGCGCCAACTCGGTGAGGCCGGCCAGCAGCTGGCGCTCGACGTCGGCCGGCGTCGGCGGCGGGACGGCGCCGGTCATCACCGTGGTCGCCCGATTCAGGAAGATGCCGGTCGGCTCGCCGCGGGCGTCCCTGCGGATGTCGCCGCCGACCGGCGCGGCCGTGGTCCGGGTCACTTTGGCGGCGTCCAGCGCCGGCCGGTTGACCCAGATCGCGAAGCCGTGCAGCGAGTAGAGGACGACCGGATGGTCGGGCACCTGCGCGGTGAGCATGCGCCAGTCGGGATAGCGGTTGGCCCACGCCCCTTCGTCCCACCCGCGCCCGGTGATCCACTGGCCCTTCGGCGCCCTCGCCGCGTAGGCGGCCACGCGGGCGACCGCCTCGGCCTCGGTGGCGGCGCCGACCAGGTCCACGGCCTCGAGCTTGGCGCCGAGCTCTAGCACGTGGGCGTGGGCCTCGACCAGACCCGGAAGCAGCGTCGCCCCGCCCAGGTCGATCACCCGGGTCGATGGGCCGCGCCGCGCCTCGATGGCCGCGCGCCCACCCACCTCGGTGATCCGGCCGGCGGTGATGGCCACGGCCTCGGCGTCGGGCCGCCAGCCCGACCCGTCGTGCGGCGCGCCGGTCGCCGGCGTGCCGTCAGCCGCGGGATCCGGCCAGCTCAGCGAGTAGGTCCGGGCGTTGACGAGCACCAGATCGGCCGCGGGCGGAGCCGGCTGAGCGGCGCAGGCGGCGAGCACGAGCGGAAGGACGGCGACTGCGAACGGGCGGGTGGGCATCGGTGGCGGAGCCTCGAATCCCATGATGGGCGGAACGTCAGCGCCGGGGCGTCCCCGCCGCGTCGAAGGCGACGGCCAGCCAGGGCAGCAGGATGGCCGGCGTGCCGAAGGCGTCGCTCGGCCAGTGTGCGCCGGGCACGATGCGCGCCGCCGCCGCCAGGAACAGCACGACGGCCGCGGCGACGAGGACGCTCGTCCGCGTCGTCGAGGGCTTCATCCGCCAGGCCAGCACGACGAGCGCGCCGATCGTGACGCTGTAGAGCGTCATGAACGTGGACGGGAACGACAGCCCGATCGGATTGCCCATCACCGCCACCAGCTCGCGCGAGGGCCGCGGCCGCCCGAAGAGCAGTTTGCTCGACTCGCCGAAGGCCTGCTCGAGCGCGATCGCCGCCGCGACGACCAGCAGCGCCCGCGGACCGGCCAGCCGCCACGCGCCGAGGAGCGCGATGGCCATCAGGATGAACTTGGCCGGTGCGGTGGCGGTACTCACCATCGGCGCGACCCACGCGGTTCCGGGAGACAGCGCCTGGAACGTCTGCGCCACCGCGACGTCCCCGGGCAGATAGGGCAGCAGGCGGGCCTGCAGGCCGACGACGAGCGTGATCGCGACCGCGACGAGCAGGAGAGGGCGGAGGCTGGCCATGGTGGCACGCATTATTTCCGATCGGCCCCCGGCGAGGTCGTCGCCGGCCGCTGCGCGAGCGCGCCGGGCGGCGGATCGGCGTCGAGCAGGGTCGAGATCGCCGCGAAACGCCGCCAGCGGGTCTCGGCGGGCACCGCCGCCAGCGCCGTGCCGACCAGCCGCCGTCCGAGCGGATAGGCGAGCACCCGCGAGCGCTGACGCTCGATGAAGGCGAGCATCCCGGCCGGATCGAGCACCAGCGCCTCGTCGCGCAGACGCGCCGACGCCGCTTCGGTGCCGAGCGAGGTATCCAGGTAGTCGGCGGCGATGTGCGCCACCTCCAGGTCGAGCGCCGCCACCAGCCGCTCCACCCTGACCAGCTGTGGCGCCAGCGCCCGCCGCTGCCCGGCGGCGGGCAGCAGCACGTCGGCGCAGATCCGCTCGCGCACGTCGAGCGGCAGCAGCAGCTCAGCGCCGGCCTCGGCCCCGCCCTCGGCCAGGACGCGGTGCGGACCGAACGCCGGCGTGAGCGCGCGCTCGGTCCAGCCGCGGGATTCGACGAGGGCGGCCATGGCCAGCACGTGCTGCGCGTGATGCCCCGGGGTGCCCTCGTGCGCGGCGAGCTGCAGCAGGTGGGCGACGTCGGAGCCGCCGCCGCGCGCCACCCACACGTCGGAGGTGCGAGCGTCGTGCGGGCGCGAGAACGCCGCCCAGCCGCGCTCGTCGGCGGCGCGCAGCGTGATCGCCTCGCCGGCCGGCAGCGGCAGCAGCGGCCGCGCCGCCTCGCGGCACCACGCCACGGCGGCCGCGAAGGCGGCTTCGACCCGCGCCGCCGGCACGGCGTGCGCGGCGCGGAACGCGGCATGGCGGTCGGCCAGCGACCCGCGACCGGGGAGGCGTTCGGACAGTTCCTGACGCAGACCGTCGAGCGCGGCGGCCTCCCGTGCGGGCGGACGGACGCCGAGCGCTCGCTCGGCCTCGTCGGCGAAGGACGCGCTGGCGCCCGACAACCGGCCGGCGGCGACCGCCAGGGCGCGCAGCTGGCTGGTGAGATAGCGCCGTCTGGCCAGCTCGTCGTCGTCGGCCGGCGGCGACATCGCGGTCATCGCCTGCTGCAGTTCGCCGAGACGAGCGACGATCGCCGCAACCGGCTCTCTCGTGCCGTCACCCCACGCCGCCGGACCGAGCCAGGTCTCGACCAGCGAGGGCTGATGGCGCGCCAGAGACAACGAGAGACGAACGTATCCTTCGCCGGCTTGTGCCGTCGTGATCGGTGGCGACGCCGTCGGAACGCCACCGCACGCCGACAGCCACCAGCCGCCGGCCGCGCCGATCAGCGTCCGCTGCGCATCGCGCCTGCTCATCAGCGCCATGAGATCGGCCGCATCTTCGCATGAACGGCATTGACATCCAGGCGCCGCACGGTTTCAATGCGGCAGTCCCGCTGCCGACTGTCCGACAGGCGGGCGTCCAGGAGAAGCCGATGCGCCGGGTGTCCTTCCTCTCCCTGCCGCTGATCGCGTTCACCGTCGCCTGTTCGCAGCCCGCGTCGACGCCGTCGTCGGGTGCGGCGTCGGCGCCCGCCGCCAATGCGCCCGCGCTCGGCATCCGGCCGCTCGGCGCCGACGAGGTCGCTCCTGACCTGAGCCAGGTGCCGCCCGACGTGCAGAAGGTGTTCGCGCACATCGACGAGAACATCGATCAGCACGTCACCAATCTGCAGGAATGGATTCAGCAGCCGAGCATCTCGAATTCGGGCGAGGGCATTCCCGAGACCGCCGAGATGGTGAAGGGGTTCTTCGACGAGCTGGGGTGCCAGCAGACGCAGGTCTTCGACGTCGGCATCACGGAGTACGGCTCGCCGGGCAACCCGGTGGTCTACGCCAAGTGCGACGAGGGCGCCGAGAAGACGCTGCTCATCTACTGGATGTACGACACGATGCCGATCACCCAGCCCGATGCGTGGGAACATCCGCCGTTCGAGGGCCGGATCGTCCCGCACGGCAAGTTCCCGAAGGTGATGTTCGGCCGCGGCGCCACCAACTCCAAGGGCCCGCAGATGGTGCAGCTGAACGCGTTCCGCGCCATCAAGGCGGTGCACGGCAAGCTGCCGGTCAACCTGATCTTCGTCGCCGAGGGCGACGAGGAGCGGATGGACATCGGCCTGCGCAAGTGGGTGAAGGACCACCCCGAACTGCTCGAAGGCGCCGACGGGATGATCCGGTTCGGCAGCCAGTCGCCGAGCGGCAATGGCGGCTTCGGCGGCGGCTCGGAGGGTTGCGTCTACGTCGAGCTGACCACCTCGGGCACGGCGTGGGGGCGCGGGCCGACGGTGTCGGACATCCACGGCAGCAACAAGCGCGGCACCGACAGCCCGGCGTGGCGGCACGTCAAGATGCTGGCCTCGCTGGTCAGCGACGACGGCAACACGCCGCTCATCGACGGCTTCTTCGAGGGCATTCAGCCGCTCACGCCGCAGCAGGAGGCGTCGCTGCGGGCCGCCGCCAAGAACACCGATCTCAAGGTGGCGGCCGAGAACCTCGGTGTGGCGCGATTCATGTACGACGACCCATATCAGGTGCTGCGCACGCAGCGCTACGGCACGTCGTTCAACCTCGACGGCATCTGGGGCGGCAACATGTACGCCGGCGGCGCCGGCGCCATCCTGCCCAACAAGATCACCTCGAAGCACAACTTCCGCTACGTGCCCAACATGACGGGCCCGGACATCGTCAAGAAGCTGCGCGCCCAGCTCGACAGGAACGGCTACAAGGACGTCGAGGTCAAGCTGATCGGCGACGTGCCGTGGGCGCTGATGAACTCCGATCACGACGCCGGACGAGCGATGAAGCGGGCCTACGAGGTCATGCGCATCCCGCACGGCCAGCTGCGCGACGACTGGGGCATCGGCGGCGGCGGCGCCGCGGCCGGCGGCTACTGGCCGGCCTATCTCTTCGGCAACGGCGAGGTCGGCGAGAAGGTCTCGCCGTTCAAGGGCGTGCCGATCGTCAGCGGCGGTGGCGGTCACGGGGCCCGCGCGCACGCCGCCAACGAGTATTGGGTGATCGAGGGCACCGGCAACGTCCTGGGCATGGCCGGCGCCGAGAAGTCGATCGTGGTGGCGGCGTACGCGTTCGCCGGCCAGGTGCCGCCGGCGGCATCCAGGGCGACGACGAATTAGTACAAACGGCTGGGGACCAGCGGCTGGCGGCCAGGGACTTGGCGGCCAGCGGCTGAGTGTCGGGATGGTAGGGAGGATGACGATGCGCAGGGTCTATCTGTCGTTCATGTGTGCGGCCGCGTTCGCGGCGGCGGCCTGTCAGCAGCCGGCGGCGCCGGCCGCCACGCCGGCCCAGCAGACGGCGGCGGCGACGCCGGCGCTCGGCATCAAGCCTGACGGCGAGACCGAGATCAAGCCCGACCTGAGCCAGGTGCCGCCCGACGTGCAGAAGGTGTTCGCGCACATCGACGAGAACATCGACGCCCACGTGGTCAACCTGCAGAAGTGGATCCAGCAGCCGAGCATCTCGAACTCGGGCGAGGGCATCCCCGAGACGGCCGAGATGGTGAAAGGCTTCTTCGACGAACTGGGCTGCCAGCAGACGCAGGTCTACGACGTCGGCATCACCGAGTACGGCACGCCGGGCAACCCCGTGGTCTACGCCAAGTGCGACGAGGGCGCCGAGAAGACGGTGCTCATCTACTGGATGTACGACACGATGCCGGTCACCCAGCCCGACGCCTGGCAGTACCCGCCGTTCGAGGGCCGCATCGTCGAGCAGGCGCCCTACAAGAAGGTGATGATCGGCCGCGGCGCCACCAACTCCAAGGGCCCGCAGATGTCACAGCTGAACGCCTTCCGCGCCATCAAGGCGGTGCACGGCAAGTTGCCGGTCAACCTGATCGTCGTCGCCGAGGGCGACGAGGAGCGGATGGACATCGGCCTGCGCAAGTGGGTCAAGGACCACCCCGAACTGCT
>JBFWNV010000015.1:0-72145 GCA_050250875.1 Vicinamibacterales bacterium | reverse complement strand
CTCTATCGGCGCGCCCGCCGCGTCGACGGCATCATGAAGCAGGGCGCGGATCTGCCGGCCGTGGCGCCGACCGCCGTGATGGGCGCGGTGATCGCCGAGATCACCCGCGGCCACATGGGCATCACCTGCGTCGTGGCGCCCGACGGGCGGCTGCTCGGTGTCGTCACCGACGGCGACGTCCGGCGGGCCGTGGCGGCCAGCGGCGACGTCCGCGGACTGACGGCCGCCGAGGTCATGAGCCCACGCCCGGTGACGGTCGCCCCCGACACCCTCGCCGCCGAGGCCCTGCACCTGCTCGAGCAGCGCAAGATCACCGCCGTGATCGTCGTCGCCGACGGTCGGCCGGTCGGCGTCGTCCACCTGCACGAGCTCTGGAAGACCGGGCTGGTCTGACGGACGGCGCGATGCTCGACGGCTATCTCCCCTTCATCTCGGCGCTGCTCGCCCTGCTCGCCGGGGTGGCCATCGGCAAGGCCTGGGAGCGCTACAAGCTGCGCGACGGACGCTGGATCGACCGCCGCAAGGCCCGCGACTCCCATCACTACGTGCTCGGCTTGAACTTCCTGGTCGCCAACCAGATCGACCTGGCCATCGAAGAACTGAGCCAGGCGGCCCGGGTCGACGCCGACGCCCTCGAAATCCACCTGATTCTCGGCAACGTCTACCGCGAACGCGGCCAGGTCACCCGCGCCATCCAGGTCCACCAGGCGCTGCTCCAGCGCCAGAAGCTCACCCGCCTCGAGCACGCCTACGTGATGCTGTGCCTGGGCCTCGACTTCAAACGCGGCGGGTTCGTCGACCGCGCCGTCGAGGCGTTCAAGGAAGTGCGGCGGCTCGATCCGTCGAACAGCTACGCGCTGCTCCATCTGGAGAAGGTCTACGAGGAGCAGCATCAGTGGGAGGAGGCGGCGCGGATCCGCCAGGAGCTGGTCGCGCTCGACGGCCCCGAGCCGCCGGCGCGCAGCAAGGCGATTCTCGCCTTCCTCGAGAACGAGCGCGGCCTGGCCGCCCTCCGCGGCGGCGACCTCGCCACGGCGCAGGCGCGGTTCCGCGCCGCGCTCGACCTCGACGGGTTCGTCACCCCGGCGACCGTCAACCTCGGCGACACCCTGGATCGCCAGGGCGACCACGCCGAGGCGGTGCGCGTCTGGGAACGACTGGTCGACACCACGCCCGAGCGCGCGCACCTCGTCCTCGACCGGCTGCGGCGCAGCTACGCCGCCCAGGGCGACCCCGGTCGCTTCCTCGATCTCTGCCGGCGGCTGGTCGCCGCCAGCCCGCAGAACTGGCGGGCTCGATTGGCGCTCGGACAGGCGCTCGCCGACCGCGGCGAGCGGAGCGCGGCGCTCGATCAGCTGCTCGAGGCGCTCAGCCACAACCCGCATGGCCTGACCGTGCACGAGGCGATCTGGGAAGTCCTGCTCGGCCTCGACCTGGAGCGCGTTCAGGTGGAGCGCTACGTGCGCCACGCCAAGGACGCGGTCTTCTTCCTCGACCCGCACGTCTGCCTGCGCTGCCACTACCGCAGCACCGAGCTGCTCTGGCAGTGTCCCCACTGCCACGAATGGAACAGCTTCGTCGAGGAGCGGATCGCGCCGGTGAAGGACGCCGCAGAACTCTGATCGGTTGACCGGGTGATCGGTTGATCTGGCGACCTGGGGATCGGCCGATCTGCTGATCTCGCCGGGCTACGCCCGCAGCAGCCAGTCGGCCAGCGCCTCGGCCTGACGTGTGGTGTCGGCGAGTGCGCCGTCGGTGCGGATCACGCGGTCGGCCAGCCGCGCCTTGTCTTCGATGGGCCACTGCGCCGCCAGGCGGGCGGCGATCGCGACGTCGTCGAGACGATCGCGCGCGCGCAGCCGCTCGGCCTGGACGCGTGGGTGACAGGCCGCCACCACCACGGCGTCGAACGCGCGGAACCAGCCGGTCTCGTAGGCCAGCGGGATCTCGGCCACGGCCGCCGGCCCGCCCGCCGCGGCGAGAAAGGCCGCGACACCGGCCCGAACGTAGGGGTGGACGATCTGCTCCAGATCGCGGCGAGCCGCGGCGTCGGCGAACACCCGCCGACCGAGGGCGGCCCGGTCGAGCGCCCCGGCGGCATCGAGGACGCCGGGGCCGAACCGGGCGACCACGGCGCGCAGCCCGTCGCTGCCCGGTGCGACCGCCTCGCGGGCCAGCCGGTCGGCGTCGACCACCGGCACGCCGCGGCGCACCAGCGTCGCCGCCACCGTCGACTTGCCGGTCGCGATACCTCCGGTCAACACCACGCGGCGCATCGCCGCCCTCACCCGCGGCGGTGCGCCGCCCGGTCCTCGGCCGCGACCACGGTGTTGTGGAGCAGCATGGCGATGGTCAGCGGGCCGACGCCGCCCGGCACCGGCGTCATCGCCCCGGCCACCGCTTCGACCGCGGGGTGGACGTCGCCGACCACCAGGCTGCCCTTCTCGGCGAACTGCCGGCGGCGGGGATGCCCCTCGGGATACAGCGCGGCGACGGTGGCGGCGTCGGTGACGCGGTTGATGCCGACGTCGATCACCAGCGCCCCCGGCTTCACGAAGTCGGGTGTCACGAACCCGGCCCGGCCGACACCGGCAACGACCAGGTCGGCCTGGCGGGCGACCGCCGCGACGTCAGGGGTGCGCGAGTGGCAGATGGTGACCGTGGCGTCGTGGTGCAGGAGCAGCAGCGCCATCGGCTTGCCGACGATGTCACTGCGGCCGATGACCACGGCGTGGCGCCCGGCGATCGGCAGCCCCTCGCGCCGCAGCAGTTCGATGACGCCGCTGGGCGTGCAGGCGACCAGCCGCGCCCGCTTCTGCACCAGCCGGCCGACGTTCTCGGCGTGGAAGCCGTCGACGTCCTTGGCGGGATCGAGCGCATCGAAGACCTGCTGCTCGGCGTCGGCGCCCATCGCCCGCGGCAGCGGCGACTGGACCAGGATGCCGTCGATGCCGTCGTCGTGGTTCAGGCGATTGACGACCGCCAGGGTGTCGGCGAGCGTGGCGTCGGCCGGCAGCCTGACCAGCTCGGCGCGGCAGCCGGCCTCGTCGGCCGTGCGCACCTTGTTGCGGACATAGATTTCCGACGCCGGATCGGCGCCGGCGAGGACCAGGCCGAGCGCCGGGGGCCGGCCGTGCGCGGCCGTGAAGGCGGCGATCCGCGGGGCGAGGTCGGCGCGGATGGCCGCGGCCACCCGGTTGCCGTCGAGACGTCGTGCGCTCATGCGGTCGGCGTGGCGGCCGGCGCCGTGTGGCGTCCGGCCGCGCGTGGAAGGTCTGGCCGCTACTTCCCGCCCGCGGCTTTGCGGAGGCCGAAGCCGACCAGCCAGACGCCAACGGCGGCACCGAGCCACTTCAGGCCGAACGCGTCCGCCTCTTCGGCGGTGACGCCGATCTCGTGCCACTTGGCGATGGTTTCCGTGGTGAGGCCGACCTCGGTCATCAGCCCGAGCACGGCGATGCAGGCGAAGTTGAACACCGCCAGCGCGCCCATCACGAACACGAAGTTGCCGATGCCCTCGAGCAGCGATCGTCGGCCGGCCTCGGCGGCGTCGGCCAGCGGGCTGTGGGTGCGGCCGTAGAACCAGTAGATCAGCATGCCGAGGTCGAGCCAGACCAGGAACCGCACCCAGGTCAGGATCGGCAGATTGAGCATCAGATACGTGCACGACACGATGCCGAGCACCGGGAAGACCGGTCCCAGCGGCACGCGGAACGGACGGTGCACCTCCGGTCGCTTGGCGCGCAGCACCAGCACCGCACCGCAGACGATGGCGAACGCGAACAGCGTGCCGATCGAGGTCATCTCGCCGACCGTCTGAATCTGGGTCAGCCCGGCGACGACGGCGACGACGACGCAGGTGATGATGGTGGTGATGTAGGGGGTGCCGAACCGCGGGTGCACCTTGCTGATGCCCTGCGGGAGCAGGCCGTCGCGGCTCATCGCGAAGAAGATGCGCGGCTGGCTCATCAGCATCACCAGCAGCACCGAGGTGATGCCGGCCACGGCGCCGGCCGACACCAGATACGCGGCCCAGTCCTGGCCGATGAGGCTGAGGGCAAAGGCCACCGGGGCGTTGAGGAACGCCTGGTCGCTCTTGTACTCGACCACCGGGACGATGCCCGAGAGCACGGCAGCGACCGCCAGGTAGAGCGTCGTGCAGATGATCAGCGAAGCGATGATGCCGATGGGCAGGTCACGCTGCGGGTTCTTGGCCTCCTCGGCGGTGGTCGACACCGCGTCGAAGCCGATGTAGGCGAAGAACACCACCCCGGCGGCGCCCATCACCCCGGCCCAGCCGTACGGCGCGAACGGGCTCCAGTTGTCCGGCCGGACGTAGACCGCGCCGGCGCCGATGAAGAACAGCACCGCGGCCAGCTTCACGCCGACCATGACGGCGTTGAAGCGGGCGCTCTCGCGGATGCCCACCACCAGCAGATACATGATGCAGAGCACGATGATGACCGCCGGCAGGTTGATCACCGCGCCTGGGGTGGCCGCGCTCGGCGCCGCCGACATCCACACCGGCAGGGCGATGCCGGCCCCTTCGAGCAGCTTCTGCATGTAGCCGCTCCAGCCGATCGCCACGGTCATCGACCCGACGGCGTACTCGAGGATGAGGTCCCAGCCGATGATCCAGGCGAACAGCTCGCCCATCGTCGCGTAGGCGTAGGTGTAGGCGCTGCCGGCGATCGGGATCATCGAGGCGAACTCGGCGTAGCAGAGCGCCGCGAATCCGCAGGCGAGGCCGGCGAACAGATACGACGTCATGATCGCGGGCCCGGCCTGGTTGGCCGCCGCGGTGCCGGTGAGCACGAAGATGCCGGTGCCGATGATCGCGCCGATGCCCAGCAGCGTCAGGTCCCAGGCCGACAGGCTGCGCCGCAGCGCCTTGCTGCCGTGCTCGACGTCACCGACCAGCTGCTCGATCGACTTCGTCTTCAGCAGGTTGGAATCCATTCAGCCTCCACTGTCCCTTCCGCGTCCCGGCGGGTCCGGCATGCCGGCGTGAGCCCGGGGAATTCTAACCAGCCCGCTCACCGAGCGCCATGAGAAAGCGCCGCGCGCGCTGCGCCGGCGGCTCGGTGTGGGCGATGAGATCGGCGATCACCGCGACGGCGTCGGCGCCGGCGTCGATGACCGCGCCGGCGGTGTCGACGGTGATGCCGCCGATGGCGACCAGTGGCCGCCCGGCCGCCGCGGCCCGGTCGGCAGCCGCGCGCACGCCGTCGAGACCGACGACCGGATCGGGACGGGCCTTCGACGCCGTGGGGAACACCGGACCGTAGGCGAGGTAGTCGACCGGCGCGGCGAGCCCGGCGGTCAGTTCGTCGGCGGTGTGGGTCGAGCAGCCGATCAGGGCCGCCGGTCCGAGCAGCCGTCGCGCCACCGCCGGCGGCAGATCGGCCTGGCCGACGTGGACGCCGGCCGACGCCGCCCCGGCGACGTCCACCCGGTCGTTGACGACGACCCGCGCCCCCACCGGCGCGGCGAGCGCCTGGACGACATCGACCAGGGCCAGCAGCGCACCGCCGCTCCACGACTTGGCGCGCACCTGCAGCAGCCGCGCGCCGCCGTCGAGCAGTCCGGCCGCGACGTCGCGCGGCGGACGCCCGGTCCGGGCGCACACCTCGACGTCGACGATGGCGTAGAGCCGCGGCAGGCCGACCGGCACCGGTCGGCTCAGGCGGACTCGGCCAGCGACGACGGCCGCGCCGGCGGCGCGAACCGCTCCATGAAGTGCGTGCTCAGCCGGCCGGCGACGAAGTCGGCGTCGTTGAGGATCTTCAGGTGCAGCGGGATGCTGGTCTTGATCCCCTCGATCACCGTCATCTCGAGCACGCGTTTCATCCGCGCAATCGACTCGGCGCGGTCGCGCCCGTGGACGATCACCTTGGCGATCATCGAGTCGTAGTAGGGGGTGATGGTGCACTCGGGATGGGCGGCGGTGTCGACCCGCACGCCCGGCCCGCCAGGAATCGCGAAGGCGTGGATCACGCCGGGCGACGGCACGAAGGTGTCGGGATCCTCGGCGTTGATCCGGCACTCGAGGGCGTGGCCGGTGAAGGTCACGTCGCTCTGGCGGAACGACAGCCGCTCGCCGGCGGCGATGCGGATCTGCTCCTTGACGATGTCGAGGCCGGTGACCAGCTCGGTGACCGGATGCTCGACCTGGACGCGGGTGTTCACCTCCATGAAGTAGAAGTGGCCCTTCTCGTCCATCAGGAACTCGAACGTGCCGGCGTTGGTGTACTGCACCGCCTGGGCGGCGTCGGCGACCAGGGCGCCCATCTTGCGCCGCACCTTGTCGGTGAGGGCCGGCGACGGCGACTCCTCGAGCAGCTTCTGGTGGCGCCGCTGGATCGAGCACTCGCGCTCGCCGAGGTGGACCACCGCGCCGTGGTGATCGCCGAGGATCTGGAACTCGACGTGACGCGGCGACTCGAGATAGCGCTCGATGTAGACGTCGCCGTTGCCGAAGGCCGCCTCGGCCTCGCGCTGGGCGGTGCGCAGGGCGTGCGGCAGTTCGCCGGCGCTCTTGACGATGCGCATGCCGCGGCCACCGCCGCCGGCGACCGCCTTGACGATCACCGGATAGCCGATGTCCTTGGCCAGCTGCAGCGCGCGGTCCTCGCTCTCGACCGGGCCATCGCTGCCCGGCAGCATCGGCAACCCGGCCTTCTTCATCGCCCGCCGCGCTTTGGCCTTGTCGCCGAGCAGCCGGATGACGTGCGGATCGGGGCCGATGAAGCGGATGTGGCAGGCCTCGCAGACCTCGGCCAGGTAGGCGCTCTCGGACAGGAAGCCGTAGCCGGGGTGGATGGCGTCGGCACCGGTGATCTCGGCGGCGCTGATGATCGCCGGCACGTTCAGGTAGCTCTCGCTGCTGCGCGCCGCGCCGATGCAGATGTCTTCGTCGGCGAAGCGCACGTGCAGCGAGTTCTCGTCGGCTTCGGAATAGACCGCGACGGTCTTGATGCCGAGCTCGCGGCAGGCGAAGATCACGCGCAGCGCGATCTCTCCGCGGTTGGCGACCAGGATTTTCTTGAACATGGGCGAACCCTCAGGCGCGCAGACGGATGGCGAAGATCCGTTCGCCGTACTGCACCGGCTGGCCGTTCTCCACGTAGATGCTGGCGATCTCGCCGTCGTACTCGCTGTCGATCTCGTTCATCAGCTTCATCGCCTCGATGATGCAGAGCACCTGGCCCTTCTTCACCTGGTCGCCGACGGCGACGAACGGGGCGGTACCGGGTTCCGCCGACCGGTAGAAGGTGCCGACGATCGGCGACTTGACGATCGCCAGTTCGGCGCCCTCCTCGGCGGCGGCCGGGGGCGGCGGCACCGCCGCCGGACCCGCCGCCGGGGCCGCGACCGGTCCGGCCGGGGCGGCCGGCACGACGTGGGTGACCACGTGCGGTCCGCCGCGCTTCACGCGCAGGCGGAACGTGCCGTCTTCGAGCTCCAGTTCGGCCAGGTCGTGCGCCTGGATCAGATCCAGGAGTCTGCTGAGATCGTCGGGCGTCATGGACACGCGTCGGGGTTCCGTTCAGTAGGTGAGGCGCTCGGCGCCGGTCGCGGTGACCAGCACGTCGTCCTCGATGCGGACGCCGCCTTCGCCGGACACGTAGACGCCCGGCTCGATGGTGAACGCCATGTCGATGGCGAGCGGCCCGGCGGCGTCGCCGCGGGTCCCGATGGTGGGTCGCTCGTGGACGTCGAGTCCGAGGCCATGGCCGGTGCTGTGGACGAAGTAGTCGGCCAGGCCCTCGGCGGCGAGCCGCTGCCGGGCGGCGGCATCGACCTGCGACGGCGGCCGCCCCGGCGCGACCGCGGCGATGGCCGCCGCCTGGGCGGCGGCGACGGCCTCCAGCCAGTGCCGGCGGCGGGCGCCGACGTCGCCGAGCGCGACCGTCCGGGACATGTCCACGTGGTAACCGTCGAGCTGGCCGCCGAAGTCGACGAGCACCAGGTCCCCAGGCTCCAGCCGCCGATCGGTGGGGCGATGATGGGGCCGGGCGGCGTGCGGTCCTGCGGCGACGATGGTCTCGAACGCCGGCCGCTCGAACCCGGCGGAGCGAAGGGCCACGTCGATGTCCCAGGCCACCTGGCGCTCGGTTCGTCCGGCTGACACCTTCGGGAGTATACACGCCGCTACCGACGACAGGCGCCCGCCGGCGTCGCGCAGCGTCTGGCGCTCCCAGGGGTCCTTGATGGCCCGCAAGCCCTCGATCAGGCCGTCGATCTCACGCCACTCCCGCCGCGAGGCCGACCCGTCGATCTGGCGGCGAATCGCCGCCAGGCGCCCGACCGTCATGTGGCCCGCCTCGACCCCGACGGTGGCCCCTCCCAGGCTGCGAACCAGCTCTGCAATGGCCTCCTCGTAACTGCCGCCGGGCACGACGGCGTGAAGCCCCATCGCCGCCCTTCCAGACACCCCCGCGGTCGCCGCCTCGAGATACCGGCCATCGACGACGAGGGTGGCCCGGCCGGCGCCGAGCGCCAGCATACCGGCCGAGATCCGCAGGCCGGTGAGATAGGTGACGTTGGCCGGCGTGGTGACGAGCAGGACGTCGAGGCCCGACACCGCCGCGGCCTCGAGGGCGCGGCCCAGCCGCGCGTCGAGCAGATCGATGGGGACCGCCATGACGCGGGCGTAGACTACCCTACCCCTTCCGGCCCTGCCAGCGGCCTACTGGCCGCTGGAGCGGTCCTGGAGGGTGCTGAGCCAGTCCTCGAGGTCGCCGAGGACGTCGTCGCGCTCGACGGCGGCAGCGACGCCCGACGGCTGCGGCGCCTCGGACGCCGCGGCGGACGGCTCGGCGACGGCCGCGGGAGGCTCGACCGCTTCGGTCAGGCCGGACATCAGCCGCTCGACCGCGTCGGGCCCGACGGCGGCGGCATCCAGCTCGGCGTGCATCGCCTCCTCGACGCCGGCGAGGAGCGCGTCGCCGGACGCCGGGGCCGTCACCACGGGTTCGTCGCTGGGCATGGGCACCTCGAGATGGAACGCGCCCTCGACCACCAGTACCGGCGCGGGGGCCGCCACCGGCTCGTCCGGCAAGGTCGCCGGCGGGGCGACCTCGGCGACGGTCACCTCGGCATCGCCCCACTCCACGACGGGCTGCGGCTCGGGCGAGCCCTCGTCGCCCAGCCGGGTGGTGAGCCACGGTGCGTCGGCGGGTGGCTCCCCCTCGGGCACGGTCACTGCCGGCGCGGACTCGACGTCGGCGGGGGCCTCGGCGGCAGGCGGCTCCGGCCAGTCGCCAGCGGACACCTCGGTCGCGGTGACGTCATCGGCCGCGTCGGCATCCACCAGGGCCGCGACCTGATCGTCGATGGCCAGGGGCTCCAGGTCGCCCTGGGCACGCAGCTCGGCCTCGAGAGCGGCGAAGGGGTCGCCGCCCTCGGCGGGAATGTCCGGCAGCGCGAACACCTCCGGCGTCTCGCCGCTGACGACGGCTTCGACCAGCGGCGGCGCCGCCGGCGTGCCGAGCGTGGCCACGAGCGTGTCGAAGTCGAAGGCCCCCGACGGCGCCGCGGCGGGGGCCGCCGACGGCGCGGCCTCGGGCACCGACGCGGGCTCGGCTTCGGCGGCGGGTGGCGCCGCGGCCGACACGAACGGCACCCGCTCGGCCGCCGACAGCAGTTCCTGATGCGCCTCTTCGAAGGTCAGGCCGTTCGAGGATCCGGCCTCGGCCCCGACTTGCCGCGACAGCTGCTGGACGATCTCCTCGAGTTCCGGGTCGTGGCGGGCCAGCGACAGCGCCCGCTGGAAGTGTTCGAGCGCCGCCGGCAGGTCGCCCTCCCGGTGGAAGATCTCGGCCAGGCCGCGGACGGCGGCGAGGTTCTCCGGAGCTTCGGTGGCGACGAACTGCAGTTCGTGGCGCGCCTCGTCGAGTTGCCCCAGGTCGAGCAGGGCGCGGCCCAGCGTGACCCTCGCTGACAGGTACCCGGGATGCCGCGTCAGCCCGTCGCGGCAGATCCGCACGGCCTCTTCGGTCTGCCCGGCGCGGCGATACTCCTCGGCCAGCTGCGCGAACGCGATCGACGCCGGGTCGGCTTCGACCCGGCGCCGGAGATCGTCGATACGGGAGTGGGCCACGTCGTCCCTTACGGCACCGGCACGGCCACCGTGACGGCCTTGGTGACCACCGCCGTTCCGGTCGGCTGGAACGTGTCGTCGTGGACCTTCAGCGTCACGTTGTAGGTGCCCGGCGTGTCGTAGCGCTTGGTGATCGTCACGCCCTCGCCGGTGCGGCCGCTGCCGAAGTCCCAATCGTAGGCGACGATGACGTGGCCGGGGGCGGCCGTCGACGCCTGGGCGTTGAAGAAGATGTTCTGCCCGGCCACCGGTGCGGTCGGCGACCAGATGAAGTCGGCCTCGGGCGCCGGCACCGCCTCGACGGTGACCGACTTGGAGGTGACGATCGTGGCGCCGCGCGAGTCAGTGACGGTCAGGGTGACGACGAACGTCCCGACCTTCTCGAACTCGTGGATCACCGTCATGCCGGTGCCCGACGTGCCGTCGCCGAAGTTCCAGGCGTAGGTGCAGCGCGAGCCGCAGCGGGCGCCTTCGTCGATGGTGCCCGAGGCGTCGAAGGTGACCGGCGTGCGGTTGGTCACCGGCGTCGGGGTGACGACGAAGCCTTCGGGCGGGAACGTCGGCGGGCTGTTCGGCGGCAGGATGACGCCGCGCGGCACCAGCCGCAGCTCGACGTAGCGGGCGAACCCGCCGTGGTAGTCGCTCCCGACCGGGATGATCCAGAGCGTGACGACGGTGTCCGAGTCCACCGGCTCGGCCGGCGCCGGCGGCGCCGTGTAGGTCACCCGGGCGACGCCGTCGCTGCCGGTGATCGGCGTCTTGTTGGACAGCCGGCCGAAATCGACGACCGTCCCGCCCATCCGGATCTCGATGCGCAGCGGCACGTTCGGCACGGGCCGGGCGTCGGGACCGCGCGTCACCACCTCGAGGACGGCCTGCGACAGCCCATCCTGGTCGAGGACGTCGGGCGTCACGCTGGTGGCCAGCGACAGCCCGGTTTCCGAGGGCCCGGCAAGGGCGGGCGCCTCGGACTTCTTGACGGTGCAGCTGCCGAAGGTCATCGCCGCGGCGGCGAGGAGCACGGCGGGCACGGCGCGAATCTTGAGGAACGTCACGGCTCGGGTCCTTTCAGGGCCTAGTCAGGGTCGCCCCAGTCGGCGAACGTCACGGAGATCGAGCCAGTCACGCTGACCTCGTTGCCGGCCTGGTCGGTTCCGTAGAAGGTCACATCGGCGATGGTCGCGAACGCGTCCACGCCGCCGCTGTTGACCAGACGGACCAGCGGGTTTTCCGCCTTGGCGATGATGCGCACCAGTTCGAAGAAGCCGACCGCCGCCTGGTCCTCGGGCACCGTCAGCGACATCCCGCCGTCGAAGGCGTACGGCACGTCGACGCCCTGGGTGTCGCGGCCGTCGGTGCGCTTGTAGACGACGCGGTAGCGCGTCACCGTGACCGCGTTCAGCGGACCCGGTGCGGTCGGGCTCACCGACGGCCCCGGGTTCTTCAGCCCGACGCGCAGCGTGACCCGGCCCGGATCGACGAACCTGGTCGCGACGCGGACTTCACGGCCGTCGATGGTGCGGCGGACGAGCGTGATCACGTCCGACGGCACGAACGTCGAGAACTCGTCGGGCTCCGCCCCGTTGGCGCCCTCCAGGCGGTCGAGAATCAGGTAGGCCGGCGATCGGCCGGTGCGGGCGACTTCGCCACACGCCGACGCGCCCAGCGCCGCGGCCAGCACGGCCAGCGTGGCTGCCTTCTTGGTCAACTGCGGGACTCGCATGATCGTCCTCATGTCCATCGAGAGAAGTCGTCCGCCCTAGCCCTTGGTGATGCGCGGGGTGATGAAGATCAGCAGCTCGCGGCTCTCGTCGCTGATCTCGTCGCGCTTGAACAGCCAGCCGAGCAGCGGCACCCGCGACAGCAGCGGCGTGCGGCCCTGCACGGCCTGCTCGCGGCTCAGGTAGATGCCGCCGATGACCGTGGTCTCGCCGTCACCGACCAGCACCGTGGTCACCGCCCGCTGGGTGTCGATCGGCGGGATGTCGATGATGGCGCGGCTGTAGTCGGGCGCCGCGTTCTCGAGGAAGACGCGCATGATCACGGTGTTCGACGCGGTGATCTGCGGCGTCACCTTGAGGGTCAGCGCGGCGTCCTTGAAGGTCACCGTGATGGTGTTGTTGGCGACCGTCTGAATCGGGATCTGCACGCCCTGGGTGATCTCGGCCTCGACGTTGTTCTGGGTCGAGACCCGCGGCGTCGACAACAGGCGGCCCTGACCCGAGCGCTCCAGGGCGCTCAACGCGACGTCGAGGTTGACGGCCCCGTTGATCGAGCCCAGCGCCAGGCCGAGCGCGCTCGAGGCGTTGGCGACGCCGAGGTTGACGGCGTTGGCGACGCCGTCGGGGCCCTGCGCCAGGCCGGTGCGGCCGCTCAGGCTGCCGTTGTTCGGGAAGGCCAGCGGCGTGGTGTTGCCGAGCTCGGGCGCGACGCGGCCCTGGAAGCCCCATTCGACGCCGATGCTGCGGGCGAAGTCGCGGGTCGTCTGGACGATCCGCGCCTCGATCTCGACCTGCGGCTGCGGCAGATCGAGCGCCGCCATCAGCTCGGTGGCCGCGGTCAGCCGGTCGGGCAGGTCGCGGATGATCACGGTGTTGGTGCGGGCGTCGACCTGCACCTCGCCGCGCGACGACAGCGCGCTGCGGGTGATGATCGGCACCAGGTCGGCGGCCTTGGCATAGCTGAGCGGCCGGGTCACGACGCGCAGCTCCCCGGCCAGCGCCTGCTCGTCGGCGAGCTTGCGGCGCTGCGCCTCCTCGTCGGCGAGGACGCCCAGCGGCGCGATGCGGACGATCGAGCCGTCGACGTAGTAGCCGAGCTTGTTGGCCTTGAGGATGATGTCGAGCGCCTGGTCCCACGGCACGTCGCGCAGCGACACGTCGACGGCGCCGGTGATGGTCGGATCGATGACCACGTTGAGGCCGCTGATCTCGGCGAAAGTGCGCAGCACCGCGCGCAGATCGGCGCCCTGGAAGTCGAGCGACACCGGATGGCCGGTGAACCGCGGCCCGTCGGCGGGCGCGCCGGCGGTCGGCGCCGGCGCCGGCTGGGCCGACGAGGTCTGCAGCACGGCGGGCGTCGGGGCGATCGCCGCCGCCGTGGCGACCGCCGGCGTCGCTGCCGGTGCCGCGACCGGCGTCGCCACCGGCAGGGCGGCGGGCGTCGGCTCGGGCGACGCTGCGGTCACCGGGGGCGCCGGCTCGGCGGCCGTCACCAGCGGCTCGATCGCCGGCTCCACCGCGGTGGCGGGCAGCGCGGCGGGCACCGCCGGGGCGTCGGCCGCGGCAGTGAAGATCAGGCGCAGTTCCTCGCCGTCGGCGCCGGCCGATTCGAGGCGGTACGGCACCTTGCGGGTGAGGTCGACGACCACGCGGGTGACCAGCGGATCGCGGCTGTTGGTGGCGACGCGCACGCGGGCGACGTCGGCCTGGTTGACGGCGAGGGCGGCGGGCACCGCCCGGGCCGCGGCGACGCCGGCGAAGTCGAGCAGCACGCGCGGCGGCAGGTCCCTGGCCTCGTCGACGGTCGTGGCCTTCAGTTCGCCGTTGCCGACGATGGCGATGGTGACGTCGTCGCCCGACTTCGAGGCCCGGACGGCGCGCAGCTCGGTGGCCGCGGCGCGGGCGGTGCGCCGCTCGGCGGCCGCCGCGGGCGCGGCGACGGCGGCCGGCGTCCCGTCGACGTCGACCATGATCAGATTGCGCGAGGTGCGCACCCGGTGCGGCGCGGCGCGCTCGAGATCGACGCGCACCCGCGCCAGCGGCGTGCCGTCGGCGCCCTGCCGCTGCTCGACGCGGACGCCGCGCACCGGACGCTTCGGCGCCGGCAGCTCGACGCCGGCCGCCGTGACGTTGCGCAGATCGACCAGCACGGTGAGCGGGTCGGGCTGGCTCGTCACGTAGGCCACCGGCTCGCTGGCTTCGATGACGATCGAGCTCATCCCGCCGTCGAGGCGGGCGGAGACGGTCCGCAGCTGGGGAGTTTCCGCACCACCCGACGCGGCGCCGGTTACGGCCCCGGGTCCCGCCAGTGCGGCGACACACGCGGCGACCGTCACAAGTGGAGCGATTCGGCCGAGCATCATTTGCCCTCTTCCTGGACGCGAAGGTGCTTGCGCACCTCTCGCTGCTTCTGAAGTGACAGCGGGTCGCTGACCTGCTGCTGGATCACCACCGCCTGCGGCGTGATCGACCGCACCGAGCCGTCGAACAGCCTGCTGCCGGCGCGAATCGTGAACGTCTGGCCCGCCGGGCCCGACACCATGGCGACATAGGCGCCCTGGCTCTGCACGATGCCGCGCACCACCAGCTCGTCGACGGCGAGCCCGGCGGCGCCGCTCGGCCGCGTCGCCCCCTTGTCGGGGACGGCCACGGTACCGGCGCGGCTCAGGTTCATGAACGGATCGCGCCGTCCTTCCGACCGGTACGCGAAGTTGGCCGGCGGGGTCGGCAGATCGGGCCGCGGTGCCTGCGGCGCGGCCGCGGCCGGCGCCGAGGCGGCGGCCGGCGGCGCCTGGGCGGCGACGTGGGCGGCGACGGCGAGCGTCGCGACGATGAGTCCGAAGCGCAGGGGCATCATTCCGTCTTCGCCGGCACGGACGGCGCCGGCGCTCCCGTCTGGGGTTCGCGATCGGTGAGGACGAAGGTGGTCGCCGTGCACGACACCCGCACGGTGGCCTGCGGCGTCGGCGTGGTGTTGCCGTTCATGGCGATCGCGCCGACGTTGATGATCCGGGGGAACTTGCTGACCCGGTCGAGGAACTCCCCGACGTTGTGATACGTGCCCTCGAGCTCGAGCCCGATCGGCCATTCGGCGTGCAGTTCCTTCTGCGCCATCGCCTGCGGCTTGAAGGTGCGGATCGTCAGGTTCGACTGCGAGGCCATCGTCTGGATGCGGCGCAGCAGGTCGGCGACGTCCTTCTGCTCGGGCAGGATGGCCCGCAGGCTGTCGAGCCGCGCCTCGAGGTCGCCGACCTGGGCGCGGAACTCGGGCAGCTTGCGCGCCGTCTCGAGCCCGGTGGCGATGCGGGCCTGGATCGCCGACAGCTCGGCCTGGCGCGTCGCCAGGATCTCGCGCTGCGGCCACTCGTAGAGCTTGTAGTAGGCGAACACGCCGGCGCCGCTGATCACGGCGAACACCAGCAGCTGGCCCCACCACGGCAGCTTGTTCATCTCGAGGCTAGCCACGGGCGCCTCCCTTCTTCGGCGGCGCGGCGCCGGGCGGCGGGGGCGGCGGCAGCAGACCCGACATCTGGAACGTGCCCTTGACGGTGAAGCGGATGAGTTCGGGCGAGGTCTGCGTCGCCGGCACCACCTCGCTCGAGACGATCTCGACCGGCCGGGCGAAGTAGCGCGAGCCCTCGAGGTTGGCGACGAAGTCGGACAGCGACGTCAGCGACAGGCAGTTGCCGTCCATGGTCACGTCGTAGCCGGTCTGCGTCATCCGGGTGAGCCACATCATGTCGGGCAGCGACCGGCTCACCTGATCGAGCATGTGGACCGGCGCGGTCTGGCCGCGGCGCAGCTCCTCGATCAGGCCGACCCGCTGCTGCAGGCGCTCGCGCCGCGCCTCGAAGTCGCGCACCTCGCGGATCACCTGCTGCAGGCGCTGCTCTTCGCGGCGCTGCGCCTCGATGTCGAGCTCGACCTGGGCGGCCTCGCGGCCGAGCGCCCAGTAGCGCCAGCCGACGAAGGCGGCGGCGAGCAGCAGGATCAGGCTGCCGCCCAGCGCGATCTTCTGCGCCGCCTGCAGCCCGAAAGCCGGCGCCTTGGCCTTGCGCCGTTCGGTGGGAAGGAGATTGACGCGGATCATCGGTCGCCGCCTTTGCGCAGCGCCAGGCCGACGGCCACGGCGCAGACCGGGGCATAGTCCTCGACCGCGGTGATGCCGAGCTTGCCGGCGTCGAGCGTCACCTGGCGGAAGGGATCGAAGCGCTCGACCTCGGTGTCGAGGCGCTCGCGCACCGCCTGATCGAAGCCGTCGATGAGCGCCCCGCCGCCGCTCAGCACGACGCGGTCGATGCGGTCGCTGGCCGAGGTCGCCTTGTAGAAGTCGAAGGTCTTCTCGACCTCGAGCAGCACGTTGTCGGTGACGGCGCGCAGCACCGGGCGCACGTCGTCGAAGCGGACGCCGTCGATCGGAATCCCCTTCTTGGCGTCCTCGGCGCCCTCGAACGGCAGGCCGAGTTCCTTCTGCACCGCCTCGGTGAAGGCGTTGCCGCCGATGCTGACGTCTCGGGTGAACACCGACTGCCCGCCCGAGACGATGTTGATGTTGACGGCGCTGGCGCCGACGTTGACCAGGGCGACGACCTTGCCGGCGTCGGCGCCGTAGTTGGCCTCGTAGGCGTTCTGCAGCGCGAAGGCGTCGACGTCGACGACCACCGGCGTGCGGCCCGACTGGCTGACCACGCCGGTGTAGTCGGCGATCTTGTCCTTCTTGGCGGCGACCAGCAGCACGTCCATGGTGCCCTGGCGCTCGGCCGGCGGCGTCAGCACCTCGTAGTCGAGGTTGACGTCCTGGATGTCGAATGGGATGTACTGCTCCGCCTCCCAGTAGATCGACTCGGCGAGGTCCTGGTCGGTCATCACCGGCAGGCTGATCTTCTTGACGATGACCGAGCTGCCGGACAACGACGCGACGACGTCCTTGGCCTTGAACTTGGGCGACTGGAGCACGCGGCGCACGGCATCGGTCACCGCGCCGGCGTCGATGATGGCGCCGTCGACGATGCTGTCGGGCGGCAGCGGCTCGACGCCGATGGCGGCGACGCGGAAGCCGCGCCCCGCCGGCTTGAGCTCAATCGCCTTGACCGCGCTGGAGCCGATGTCCAGGCCGACCACGGGCTTGCTTCGGTTGAAGAGCACTACTCCGCCTTCCCTTCTTCGCGCCGGACGGGAGCGTCCGACCACCGCTCTGTCGCCAAGGGCAAACGCGGTACCAGCGGCCGACAGTTCTGGTTCCCGCTGGAATTCGCCCGAAACCTGGGGGCGATGGCGGCCGGCTCGATCGGCGATGGCAGGGACCGCACCGACAAAACCGAATCCGACGCACAGTTTTTTCCGTGGCGTGCCATCTGGCCCCCGGGTCCCATCCACGGGGTTCTATCGGCACGACCGCCGCGCTTCAGAAGGACAACTCTCGTGTCCGCCGCAACTTGGCGGAAGTCGGGATGCGCAGTCCCGGGCAGCGGCGGGCCCGTTCGGCCCCTGCCAGACCGTGCAGCGGCGGGCACCTCCCAGCAGCGGCGGACGGCAGTTGCACGGCTTGTCGCACAGATCCGTGATCGCCCTCCGCCGAAAGATTGGCGCTTGACCAATCTCAGGAATCGGGCCTATTATTTGGGTTTGCCGTCTCGACGGCGGCACGGGAAGGGTACGGACACGATGCGAACGTTTGTGGCGACACCCGCGACGGTGACGCGCCGCTGGCATGTGATCGACGCCGAAGGCCAGGTACTGGGCCGGGTGGCCACGACCGCGGCCAGGCTGCTGCAGGGCAAGCACAAGGCCAGCTACACGCCGTTTCTCGACACCGGCGACCACGTCGTCGTCGTCAACGCGGCCAAGGTCAAGCTCACCGGCCGCAAGGACGATCAGAAGATCTACCGGGCGCACTCGGGCTACGAGGGCGGCCTGCGCGAGGAGCGCGCCGTGCGCGTGCGGGCCCGCCGGCCGGAGCGCCTGGTCGAGGAAGCCGTGCGCGGCATGCTGCCGAAGACCAGCCTCGGCGAGGCCATGTACGGCAAGCTCAAGGTGTACGCGGGTGCCACGCATCCGCACGCCGCCCAGCAACCCATTTCGCTCGAGGTGTCGTAACTTGGCCGGACTGCAGTACTACGCCACCGGACGCCGCAAGACGTCCACCGCCCGCGTTTTCCTCCGCCCGGGTACGGGCGCGATCACCATCAATCACCGCGAGTTCGCCGACTTCTTCCCCACCGAGTCGCTGCGCATCGCGGTCAAGCAGCCGCTGCTGCTCACCGAGACGGCCGAGAAGTTCGACGTGCTCGCCACCGTCGCCGGCGGCGGCGTCGCCGGCCAGGCCGGGGCGGTCCGCCTCGGCATCGCCCGCGCCCTCTGCGCGTTCGACCTCGAGCTGCGCGGCAAGCTGAAGAAGGACGGGTTCCTGACCCGCGACGCGCGGGCCAAGGAGCGCAAGAAGTACGGGCTGGCCGGTGCGCGCAAGCGCTTCCAGTTCAGCAAGCGGTAGTCGTATGGATGGAGGACGCTTGGCACCACTCGCGATGAAGGACCTGCTCGAGGCAGGCGTGCATTTCGGCCACCAGACGAAGCGCTGGAACCCGAAGATGAAGCCGTACATCTTCGGCGAGCGCAGTGGCATCTACATCCTCGACCTCGGCAAGACGGTGGCGCTGTTCCGCGAGGCGGAAGACTACGTGCGCCAGCTCGCCGCCGAGGACAAGACCCTCCTCTTCGTGGGCACCAAGCGCCAGGCGCAGGACGTGATCGCCGTCGAGGCGGCGCGCTGCGGCATGTTCTACATCAACGAGCGCTGGCTGGGTGGCCTGCTGACCAACTTCTCGACCATCCAGCGCAGCATCGCGCGGCTGCGCGACCTCGAAGCGATGGCCACCGACGGCCGCTACGACTTCATGCCCAAGAAGGAGATCGCCCGGGCCGAGAAGGAGAAGCGGAAGCTGCAGAAGAACCTCGACGGCATCCGCAACATGTCGCGGCTCCCCGACGCCCTGTTCGTGGTCGACACCCGCAAGGAGAAGATCGCGGTCGACGAGGCGCGCAAGCTCAAGATCCCGGTGATCGGCATCGTCGACACCAACTGCGACCCCGACGAAGTCGACTTCGTGATTCCCGGCAACGACGACGCGCTGCGCTCGATCAAGCTGTTCGCCGCCCGCGTCGCCGACGTGGTGCTCGACGGCCAGGCCGAGCGCGAGTCGCGGCGGGCCGAACAGGCCGCGGCGCAGGCCGAACAGCAGGCCGCCGACGAGGCCGCCCGCGTGGTGCGGCCGGCGTCGATCCGCAGGCCGCAGCGCGCCGAGACCCCGACGCCGGCGACGCCCTAGGCGGTCGATTCGGATCGGCACGGCACGTCACGATCGTAGGGCGGCTCTTTAGAGCCGCCGGCCGCGTGAGCCGCGGGCTGGCGGCGCTGAAGCTCCGCCCTCTTTGCGTTTGGAGAGGTCATGGCAATCACGGCAGAGATGGTGAAGCAGCTCCGCGACAAGACCGGAGCCGGGATGATGGACTGCAAGGCGGCGCTGGCCGAGTCGGGCGGCGACATGGAGAAGGCGATCGAGATCCTGCGCAAGAAGGGCGTCGCCTCGGCCGCCAAGCGGGTCGGCCGCGCCACCAAGGAAGGCGTCGTCGGCCACTACATCCACATGGGCGGCAAGGTCGGCGTGCTGGTCGAGCTGAACTGCGAGACCGACTTCGTGGCGCGCACCGACGACTTCCAGACCCTGGCCAGGGAGCTGGCGATGCACGTCGCCGCCGCCGACCCGCGCTACGTGACGCGCGAACAGGTGCCGGCCGCGGAGCTGGAGAAGGAGAAGGAGATCTACCGGGCGCAGTTCGCCGGGGCGGGCAAGCCGCCGGCGGTGATCGACAAGATCGTCGAGGGCAAACTGGGCAGCTTCTACAGCCAGATCTGCCTGCTCGACCAGCCGTCGGTCCGCGATCCCGGCGTCACGATCCAGCAGATGCTGCAGGCGGCGTCGGCCAAGACCGGCGAGAACGTGACCGTCTCGCGCTTCGTCCGCTTCAAGCTCGGCGAGACCGCCGAGTAGCGGCCCCGGTCCGGCGGGCGGGCGTTCCGCCCCCGCCCGCCGCGACTATAATGCCCGCCTGAGATGCCGTCCGCGTCGCCGTCCCCTGCCCCGAAGCCGCTCTACTCCCGCATCCTGCTGAAGCTCTCGGGCGAGGCCCTGATGGGCGACGGCAGCTACGGCATCGACGCCGACGTCGCCACCCGGATCGCCGCCGACGTCGCCGAGATCCAGTCGCTCGGCGTGCAGACGGCGATCGTCATCGGCGGCGGCAACATCTTCCGCGGCGTCGCCGCCAGCGCCCGCGGCATGGATCGCTCCACCGCCGACTACATGGGCATGCTCGCCACGGTGATGAACGCCCTGGCCCTGCAGGACGCGCTCGAAGCGCAGGACGTGCCGACCCGCGTGCTGTCGGCCATCGAGATGCGGGCGGTGGCCGAGCCGTTCATCCGCCGCCGCGCCATCCGCCATCTCGAGAAGGGCCGTGTCGTGGTCTTCGCCGCCGGCACCGGCAACCCCTACTTCACCACCGACACCGCCGCGGCGCTGCGTGCGATGGAAGTGAAGGCCGAGGTGATTCTGAAGGCCACCAAGGTCGACGGCATCTACACCGCCGACCCGGTGACGGACCCGGCGGCGACCCGCTACGAGCGGATTTCCTACCTGCAGGTGCTGCAGGATCGCCTGCAGGTGATGGACGCCACGGCGATCTCGCTGTGCATGGACAACAAGCTGCCGATCGTCGTGTTCAACCTGCGGACGCCCGGCAACATCCGGCGGGTCGTCCAGGGCGGGGCGGTCGGCACGACGGTTACTGGCTAGCGGCTAGGGACTAGCGGCTGGCGGCTGGGACACCACGCGATGGACGTCAATGATCTGAAGGGACTCTACGGCGAGTGCAGGAAGCGCATGGACGGCCAGGTCGAGCACGTCCGCCGCGAACTGGCCGGGGTGCGCACCGGCCGGGCCAGCACCGGTCTGCTCGAGAACATCATGGTCGAGGCCTACGGCGCCAAGATGCCGCTCAACCAGGTGGCGACCCTGTCGATTCCCGAGCCGTCGCTGATCGTCGCCCAACCGTTCGATCCGTCGACGATGGCGGCGATCGACAAGGCCATCCGCAGCTCGGATCTCGGCTTGAACCCGGCCAGCGACGGCAAGGTGATCCGCATTCCGATTCCGGCGCTGACCGAAGAGCGCCGCAAGGAGCTGTCGCGCCACGTGCACAAGGCGGCCGAGGAGGGCCGCAATCACGTCCGCACCGTCCGCCGCGACGCCAACGACCGGCTGAAGCGGTTCCTGAAGGACCATGCCATCTCCGAGGACGACGAGAAGCGCGGCCTCGACGAGGTGCAGAAGATCACCGACGCGGCGATCCGCGCCATCGACGACCTGCAGAAGAAGAAGGACGAGGAGCTGCTCGGTAGGTAACGGGGCTCGGGGCTCGGGGCTCGGGGCTCGAAACACGCCGCCGGAGACAGGCTTCGGCGCGACGCGTCGTGGTGCAGGTTTTCCCGGGACCCGAGACCCGAGACCCGAGTCCCGATGTTCTTCTCACATCTGGAATGCAGCGTGCCGTGCGGCGCCGGTCCATTCGACGCCCGCCAGCCCCACCATCTCTGTCCGGCCTGCGGGATGCCGCTCTTCGCCCGCTACGACCTCGCCCGCGCCCGTGACTGGCCCCGCGGCACGCTCGACGGCCGCGCGCCGACGATGTGGCGCTACCGCGAGCTGCTGCCGCTCTTTCCCGGCGAGACGCCGATCACGCTCGGCGAAGGGTTCACGCCGCTGCTGCGCACCGCCCGCCTCGCCGCCGAACTCGGGCTCGAGCGGCTGTGGATCAAGGACGAGTCGTTCAACCCGACCAACTCGTTCAAGGCGCGCGGGCAGTCGGCCGCGGTCACTCGCGCGCTGGCGCTCGGCGCGACGACCATCACCCTGCCCACGGCCGGCAACGCCGGCAACGCCGCCGCCTATGCCGCCGCCGCCGGGATGCGCTGCGAGGTGTTCATGCCCCGCGACGCCAAGCAGCCCTTCCTCGACGAGTGCACGCTCTACGGCGCCAGCATCACGCTGGTCGACGGTCTCATCACCGACGCCGGCCGCCTCGCCGCCGAAGGCGCCAGGACCCACGGCTGGTACGACGTCTCGACGCTCAAGGAGCCGTACCGCGCCGAGGGCAAGAAGACGATGGGCTACGAGATCGCCGAGCAGCTCGGCTGGGAGCTGCCCGACTGGATCATCTATCCCACCGGCGGCGGCACCGGCATGGTCGGCATGTGGAAGGCGTTCGACGAGATGGAGGCGCTCGGCTGGATCGGCGCCAAGCGGCCGAAGATGGTCACCGTGCAGCCGACCGGCTGCGCGCCGATCGTCCGCGCCTTCGACCAGGGCGCCGAGCGGGCCGCGCTGTGGGAGGCCCCGGATACCGAGGCGCACGGGCTGCGGGTGCCCAAGGCAATCGGCGACTTCCTGGTGCTCAGGGCGATCCGCGAGAGCGGCGGCACGGCGTTGATGGTCACCGACCGCCAGATGGTCGACGACATGATCCTCATCGGCCGGCTGGAGGGCATCTCGGCGGCACCGGAGGGCGCGGCGGCGCTCTCGGCCGCGCGGGTACTGATCCAGGCCGGGCACATCCGAGCGGACGAGTCAGTGGTGCTGTTCAACACCGGCGGCGCGCTGAAGTACCTCGAGGTGCTGCGGACCGTCCACTGACCGCCCGAGCGTCAGTCGCCGAGCGCCACACCGAGCGCGCGCGCCGTCGCGAGCAGATCGTAGTCGAGCGGCACGGTCTTGCAGCGGCCGACGATGTCGGCGAGCGGCACGTGCACGATGTCGGGCGGGTTGTTGGCGACCATCCGTCCGAATACACCGCGGCGGATGAGCTCCACCGCCTTGCCGCCGAAGCGCGTCGCCAGCACTCGATCGAACGCCGTCGGGGAGCCCCCGCGCTGCAGGTGCCCGAGCACCACGCTGCGGCTCTCCTTGCCGGTCATCGCCTCGAGCTGCTGGGCGACCTGGGCGCCGATGCCGCCGAGCCGCTCCACGTAGCCCGGCCGGGCCTCGGTCATCACCGTGCGGCCGCCGCCGACCGGGGCGGCGCCCTCGGCGACGACGACGATGCTGAACCGCGCGCCCCACTGGTCGCGCGCTCGGACGTGCGCGGCGACCTTCTCGAGGTCGTAGGGTATCTCCGGAATCAGGATCGCGTCGGCGCCGCCCGCCATGCCGGCATGGAGGGCGATCCAGCCGGCGTAGCGGCCCATGACCTCCACGACCATGATCCGCCGGTGCGACTGGGCGGTCGTATGGAGGCGGTCGATGGCGTCGGCGGCGAACGACACCGCGGTATCGAAGCCGAAGCAGCTGGTCGTGCCGACGATGTCGTTGTCGATGGTCTTCGGCACCCCGACGACCGGGATGCCCTTGAGGTAGAACTGGTGGGCGATGGCCAGCGTGCCGTCGCCGCCGATGACGACCAGGGCGTCCAGCCCCATCTTCCCGAACGTCTCGACGACCTTGTCGGAGTAGTCCACCTTGCCGCCGGGGGTGTCGGCGGGGTACTCGAACGGGTTGCCGCGGTTGGTCGTCCCCAGAATGGTGCCGCCCAGGCGCAGGATGCCGGTGACGTCGCGCGGGGTCAGCGGCCGGGTGCGGCTGGGGTCGAGCAGCCCGTCGAAGCTGTCTTCGAGCCCGATCACCTCCATCCCGGCATTGCAGCCCGCCTTGACGACCGCGCGGATGACGGCGTTGAGGCCGGGGGCGTCGCCGCCCCCCGTGAGGACTCCGATGCGAGCACTGCGGTCGGTCATCAGGGGCTCGACTATATCAAGCGACCGCGGCGGCCCGGCTGCACCGAGCCGCGGTGACCAGATCCGTCAGCGGGCGCGCAACGCCGTTGTGCCATCGCATGCAAGGCCGTGTCACCTGCGCCAAAACGCCCTGTCAAAGAGCTGGCATCGCCTTCGCACAGAGAACCGGCGGGGGTGTACTTGGCTTCGACTCAGTGTTCGCGTCTTCGACTCCACCACGCCGCGCTCGCGGCCCTGCTGACCGCGGCGACCGCCGCCGCCGTCGGCGCCCAACCGGCCGCTCCCGTGCTCCAGGTGCAGGTTTCCGGGCAGACCGTGACCGCCACGTGGGCTCCCGTGGCCGGCGCCACGGGCTATCGGGCCGAGGCCGGCCTGGCGCCGACCCAGATGCTGGCCGGCTACGAGCTCGGCCCCTTGACCACCTTCTCCATCAACGCCCCGCAGGGCATTTATTACCTTCGTGTATTCGCCCGAAACGCCCAGGGCTTGAGCGCCCCGTCCAACGTCGTCGGCGTGACCGTCAGTTCGGTGCTCGCCCCGCCGGCGGCGCCCACCGGGCTGTCAGCCAGCTCGAGCGGCTCGACCGTGACCTTCAACGTGGGCCTGCCGGCCGGACCGCTGACCGGGCTCATCGTCGCCGCCGGTGTCGCCCCCGGGCAGACCCAGGCGATCGTGCCCGTGCCGGTGGCCAGCCAGGTGTCGCTGCAGAACGTGCCGCAGGGCACCTACTTCGCCCGGATGCACGCCATCGGCCCGGGCGGCCCGAGCGGCGCGTCCAACGAGGTGCAGATTACGGTCGCGCCGGCCACCTGTCTGCCTCCGGCCGTGCCGTCGGTCAATGCCGGCACCACCGGCTCGACGGTATCCGTCTCCTGGGGCGCGGTCGCCGGGGTGGCCGGCTACCAGCTGGCGGCGTATGCGTCGCCCAGCGGCCCGCCGCTCCACACGCAGAACTTCCCTGCCTCCAGCACCAGCGTGGCCTATCCGGGCATCCCGGCCGGCACCTATTACCTGCGCGTGACGGCGGTGAACCCGTGCGGCGGCAGCACCCCATCGGCGCTGGCCACGGTGGTGGTGACGCCGCCGGTCGAGGGCGCGCGGACGCCGAATCCACCGGCGCCGTCTCCGCCCAATTACATTCCGCTGCCCAACCGCTCGGCGGTCGTCGCTGAGATGGCCCGCCTCTATCCGAACGACCTGCGCAACTCGTGCGTCGAGCACGGCGGCAACAACATCTGGCTCTTCCGGCTGGTGCAGCGCCTGCGCCAGGAAGACACCCGCTGGGGCCTCAACTGGAAGCGCGCCAACGTCGGGGACATGTCCCAGGACGTCGTGACCTACAACTTCGGCAGCCAGGCCGACGAAGGCACGCGCCAGGTGCACGTCGTGGACGTGATCGGCAACCACTGCCCGACGTCGGGGACCCCGGGCTGGGCCTGGATCGATCAGACGGTGCTGTGGTCCACGGGCGCGATGTGGACGCTGCAGCCGTATCGCAACGCCGGATTCCCTCGATAGACCCGGCTCGGCCGTAGTCCCTCCGCCCGCGTGGCTCGACCTCGAGCACGCGGGCGGAGCCATTTTCTGCGCACTATTTCCACGCTGTGGTACACTGCGTCGGCTCAGTCGGGCGTCTCCCAGCCCGCTCCGCCGACGTTCCGCCCGTGTGTACGAATCGCTCGCTCCTGTCGCACCCGCGGACTGGGGAGCTTTTGGATTGAGGAGACCTGAATGATGCTTCGGCTCGGTCCCATCGGGGCCATCACGCTCGCGTTGTGGGGCGTGATGGTCGGCGCGGCGTACGCGCAGCCCGTCCTGAATGCCCCCACCGTGGTGGGCGCCAACGTCACCTTCAGCTGGGGCGCCGGCCCAGGCGGCACCACCAGTTACAACCTCGAAGCGGGGACCACGCCCGGCGGTCCTTATTTCGCGGCGTTCAACGTCGGCAACGTCACCGGCGTCGCTGTCACGGCGCCGGCGATCGGCGTCTATTACGTGCGCGTCGTCGCGCTGCCCAGCGCCGCGGTCTCGAACGAAGTGCAGGTGGTCGTCAACAGCCTGGTCGCGCCGCCGGCGGCCCCGACCGGCCTGCAGGTCTTCCGCAACGGCGGGAACGTCGTTATCTCGTGGACGCCCGGCGCCGGTGGCGGGCCGGTGACGGCGTTCCAGCTGCGCGCCGGCCTGACACCTGGAGGAGCGCAGATCGGCGTGATTCCCACCGCGGCGACCGGCTTCGCCGCCGGAGGCGTGCCGCCCAACACCTATTACCTCGGCGTCCGCGCCGTCAATGCGGCTGGCGTCAGCGCGGAGTCGAGCGAGGTCGCCCTCGTGATGCCGCCGGGAGGCGCCTGCGATGCCCCGCCCACGCCCGCGCTGACGACGACCGCGTGGGGCCCCTATCTGACGGCGAACTGGTCGCCGATTCCTGGCGCCGGCGCCTACCTGTTCTCGGCCAGCGGCCCCGGCTTCACCGGCGGCCTCGCGTTCCCCGGCAATCAGACCACCTTCGTCTATCCCTCGCTGCCCCTTGGCACGTGGAACTTCGGCATCCAGGCGCAGTTCTCGTGCGGGTCGACGGGCGGCATGGGCGCCTCGCAGCTCATCGTCGACGGGGCGTCGTTGAAGATGCAGCCGCGCGAGCCGGATCCCGCGCCAGGGCAGGCGCTCCCGACCCCGGCCTATGCGCTCTCGATCGTCCAGCAGATCGGCGCGCAGTACGACGCCGAGCTGCAGCAGTCGTGCAGGGAGCACGGCGGCAACAACCGCTGGCTGTTCCGCCTCGTCAACGCGCTGCGCCAGCGCGACAAGCGCTGGGGCCTCAACTGGAAGCGCGCCAACGTCGGTGACATGTCACAGGACATCGTCACCTTCAACTGGAGCAGCGACCCTGACGAGGGCACGTTCAACACCCGGGTCTACGACGTCATCGGCAACCACTGCGGCTCCGGCCGAGTCGGCGCCCAGCTCGACGAGAAGACCATTCTCGGCAGCACCGGCGCCAAGTGGACGCTGATCCCGTACATCCAGGCAGGCTATATCCCCTGAGGTGAGACCGAGCGTGCGTTTCTCGAGGGCGGACCAGCGCGTCTGGTCCGCCCTTCGTCTGTACCCGTGACACAGCCCGCTGCCGATCCCCCGTCCCGCTCGATCGACTGGTGCGCGATTGCCATCGTGCTCCTGGCAGTCGCCTTCCGCGCCTGGCGCCTCGACGTGCCGTTCGTCGACGCGCACAGCTGGCGACAGGTCACCAACGCCGACGTCGCGAGGATCTGGACCGAGGGGCCGATCGACTTCTTCTACCCGGCGGTGAGCTGGGGCGGGCCCGATGGACGCGTCGGCCTCGAATTTCCGCTGCTCCACCTGCTCATCGCCCTGGCGTGGCGGGCCGTCGGCATCAGCGACGTCGCCGGGCGCGCCGTCCCGGCGCTCTTCTCGGTCGCCACGGTGTGGCTCACCTACCGGCTCGGCGCGCGCCTGCTCGACGTCGCGGCGGGCCGCTCCGCCGCGTTCCTGCTCGCCGTGTCGCCGTCGGTCGTCTACTTCGGCCGCACGCCGCTCTCCGACACGCCGATGCTGACCTTCTCGGTCGGCGCGGTGCTCGGCTACGTCGCCTACGCGCAGAACGGCGCGGCGTGGATGGCGCTGGCCGGCGCCACCTCCCTCGCCCTGGCCGGCCTGGTGAAGATTCCGGCCATTCTCGTGCTCGGCCCGATCGCCGTCATCGGCTGGCTCCGACACGGCTGGGCGGTGTGGCGCGATCCGTGGTTCACCGCAGCGCCGCTGGGGGCACTCGGGGCGGTCGGGCTCTGGTACCTCCACGCCGATCAGATCTTCCTCGAGACCGGCCTCACGCAGGCCATCTTCCGGCCTTCGGGCACCTACCCCGCCGAGATCGCGCAGTGGGCCGGCGTCTTCACCACGGTGTCGCACTGGACCCGACCGCATCATCTCACCTGGGAGGTGGCCTCGCAGCTGCTGACCCAGTTCTGGGAGCTGCACCTCACGCCGGCGTTCGCGGTGGTGACGATCGTCGGACTGCTCCGCTGGCACTGGCCGTGGCGCGGGCGCCTCGTCGTCGACGTGTGGATGCTCGCCGCGACCGCACTGGTCGTGGTGTCGTTGCAGGGGCAGATCTTCCACGAGTTCCATCAGCTGCCGGCGCTGCCGCCGCTGGCGCTGTACTTCGGGATGGGCGCGGCACCGCTGTTCGACGCCCGCAGCTATGCGCGCTTTCCGACCTGGCCGCGGCGTCTCGCCGTGGCCGGCGCGGCGGCGCTCGTCACCTGGGTGGCGGTGCGCGGCTTCGTGGACAGCGGCGTGATCCGGCGGCTCTATCGTCCCGAGCACCTCAACACGGCGCTCATCGACGCCGGCGCCGCCATCGACGCCCGCACGCCGAAGGACGCGCTGCTGGCCACCGTCGAGTACGAGCGCTACGGCAGCAACTCGCCGATGGTGCTGTATTTCGCCCATCGCCGCGGCTGGAGCTTCGACGCCACGTCGATCTCCCCGGGTCTCATCGCGTACCTGCACGCCGACCGCGGCGTGTGTTACGTGGCGGTGGCCGACTGGAGCACGCTCGAGACGCTGCGGCCCGACGTGATCGACTTCCTGACGCCCTATCCGCACGTCGATCTTCCCTACACCGACAGCTCGTACCAGCTCGTCGATCTCGGCTGTGGCGGCGCCGGCCCGGCCGCCGGCGGGGCGGCGCCTCGGGCTATGCTGGAACGACGATGAACGCGATCCGACTCGGTGTGGTGCTGACCCTTCTGTCGACGCTGGCGGCGCCGGCCGCCGCGCAGTCCGAAGACCCGCTGCCGGAGGCGCCGATCGCCGTCACCGGCCGGGTCGTGCAGGTCGAGAGCCGGTGGGACGACGCCACCCGCACGATCGTCACCTATGTCGACGTCGCGGTCGAACGCCGGCTGCGCGGCGCCGTCCCCGACCGCATCGTGCTCAAACAGCTCGGCGGCGAGGTCGGCGGCCTCGGGTTGTTCGTGGCCGGCCAGGCGCGCTTCCTCCCCGGTGAGGACGCGCTGCTGCTGCTGGCGGTCAGCCCACGCGACGGCACGCTGCACACCGCGGGGCTCGGCCGCGGCAAGCTCGCGATCGACGACGCGCTGATCGCGGCGGTGGTGGCGTCGTCGGGCGGCGAGCCGCCCGGCGCCTTCGTCGCCGTGCCGGTCGAGTACGGTGCCCGTGCCGACGCGCTCGCCTTTTCGCATCTGCCGACCGACGGCGGCTACCCCGCCCGCTGGCACGAGGTGGACGACGACGGCATCGTCTTCGTGGACTACCCCGCCGCGTTGCCCGGCACGTGGACCGGCGGCACGACGGCGGACGTCGCCGACGCCATCAACCTGTGGCGCGGCTCGGGCATGGAGCTCGACTTCCGCCAGGGCAACGGCAACGTGTCGGCCGGTGTCTGCCCGAACGCCTTCACCGGCAACGGGCGCGTCGCGATCGCCTACAACGACCCCTGCGGCATCGCCGACACCGCCGAGAACTGGGTCGTCGGCGGCGGGTATTACACGACCGGCGACCTGCGCACCGTCAACGGCGTCACGTTCCAGAAGTTCATCCAGGGCTTCGTCGTCCTCAACAACACCGGGCCACACACCAGCAGCACCGGCTGTTTTCAGGACGCGCTCACGCACGGCCTCGGGCACGCGCTCGGCCTCGGCCACACGACCAGCGGCGGCGCGATGATGCAGGCGCTGCCGTCGGCCTCGTGCGCCAGCGGACCGCGCGGCCTCGGCGCCGACGACGTCTCGGGCATCACGGCCATCTATCGCGGCATCGCCAGCGGGCCGTTCCCGCCCGCGGCGCCGACGGCGCTGACCGCCTCGGCCGCCCTGTCGACGGTCAGCCTGTCGTGGACGGCGGCCTTGACGGGTGGGCCGGCGCAGCGCTATCTCGTCGATGCCGGCACCGCCACGGGCCTCACCAACATCGGGACGTTCACGCTCAACCAGACGACGACCACGGCGGCGTTCGCCAACGTGCCGCCGGGCACCTACTTCCTGCGGGTCCGTGCCCAGAACGCGGCCGGCACGAGCGGCCCGTCGCCCGAAGCGCAGGTCACCGTCGGCGCGTGCACGCCGCCCGGCGCGCCGGGCACGCTGTCGGGCACGGTCAACGGCCAGAACGTGACGCTCGGGTGGTCGGCGCCGTCGACCGGCCCGGCCCAGGGCTACCGCCTCATCGTCGGCAGCGCCCCGGGGCAGGCGAACGTCCTCATCCAGGACTACCCCGCCAGCGTCACCGCGATCGGTGCCGCGGGGGTCCCCTACAGCACCTACTACGCCCGGGTCGCGGCGACCAATGTCTGTGGCGTCGGTCCGGTGTCCAACGAAGTGACACTCGTCGTCCAGCCGTGCGCCGGACCTCCACAGGCTCCTACAGGATTGCACTTCTCGCGCACTGGCACGTTCGTGGCATTGGCCTGGACCGCGCCCGCAGCCGGCCCGCCGCCGGCGAGCTACCTGCTCGTGGTCGGCTCGCAGACGGGAGGCAGTGACGTGCTGGTGTTCCCCACCGGCAGCGCGGCGACAGGCACCGGCGCGCCCGCGCCGCCGGGCACGTATTACGTGCGCGTCCTGGCGCAGAACGCGTGCGGGCTGAGTGGGGCATCGAATGAGATCGTCGTGGTGGTGCCGTGAAACCGTCGTCCTGACGCTGCTGCTGGTGGCGGCGGCAGGCCCGTCGCCCACCGCCCAGACGTTGCCGACGGTTTTCGACGAGGCCCGCGCCGCGGCGGCCCCGGCGGTGGCCGCCGATCGCGGCCCGGCCCGCCGTGCCCGCCGGCTGCGTCTCGACCTGGCCGCTCTGGCCGCCGTGCTGGGCCCGGCCGCCGGCACCCGCCCGGCGCCACGCCTCAACCTCTTCGCCGACGTACGGCTCGCCATGGTCCGCGAGCGGCTCGAATCGACGCGCCAGGGGCACACCACCTGGGTAGGTCACGCCGATGGCGATGCCGAGAGCACGATCGCGCTCACCTGGGACGGCGCCTACCTGAGCGGGGGCGTCGTCGCCGCCGGCGTCGCCTATGACGTCTCGGGAGACGCCGCCGGGGTCGTGATCAGCGAGCGGGCCTTCGCGGCGCCGGCCGCCGAGCTGCCCTCGCCGGACGTCCCGGCACCGGGCGCGCCGGACGGATCGTTCCAGCAGAATCTCAGCGCCGACGGCTCGACCGCGGCCATCGACCTTCTCGTGCTCTACACGCCGGCGGCGCGTACGCGTGCCGGCGGGGCCAGCGCCATCCAGTCACAGCTCGCCAACGCCGTCGCGGTGACCAACACCGCCTTCCAGCGCAGCGGCGTCAACGCCGTCCTGACCAGCGTCGGCCTTCAGGAGCTTCCGTATGCGGAAGCCGCCGGCGGCCTGAGCGCCGACCTGTCTGCCATCAGTCCGGGCGGGTCGCTGAGCGCGACGATGGAGGCGATGCGGACCTCGATCGGGGCCGATCTCGTCGCCCTCGTCACCGGCCGGTCGAGTTCGTCGGGCGGCTGCGGCATCGCCTGGCTCGGCCCGTCGAGCGGCTACGGGTTCAGCGTCACCGAGCAGGCGTGCCAGTACGCCGGCCAGTGGACCTTCAGCCATGAACTGGGGCACAACTTCGGCGCGCGCCACGCCTCGGGCGACAGCAGCGACACCTCGCCCTCCTGCCCCAGCTACGCCTGCGGCTACCGTGACGGCAGCATCCGCACGCTGATGGCGTACTACGTGAGCGGCGCGGCGAGCTCGCGCATCCTCAACTACTCCAGCGCCGTCGTGCGCGAGCCGGCCGGCACCGGCGTGCCGACCGGGAGTTCGCTGCAGGACAACGCCCGGCGCCTGGGCGAAACGGCCGGCGCTGTCGCCGCCTATCGCGCCGCGGTGCCGCCCACCGCCGCCCCCGGGACGCCGCGCTCGTTCACCGCCGTCGTGGCCGGTTCGAACGTGACCCTCAGCTGGTTGCCGCCGGTCGACGGCAGCGCCGTCACCGGCTACGAACTCGAGGCCGGCTCGAGCGCCGGGGCCGCGAACCTGCTGCGCTCGACCGTCGCGGCGTCGCCGCTGCCGGTCGCGGGCGTGCCGGCCGGCATCTACCACGTCCGCGTTCGCAGCCTCGGGCCCGGCGGGCGCAGCGCGCCCACCGCCGATGTCGTCGTGACGGTCGGCGGCTGCGCGGCGCCGGGCCCCATCACCTTGAGCGGTGCGTACGCCGCTGGCGTCGTGTCGCTCAGCTGGACCGCGGCATCCGGCGGCGCGCCGCTGTCCTATTACCTCGGCGCCGGCAGCGTGCCCGGAGCCCTCGATCGCGGCGTCTTCGCGATGGGTGCCGCGCGCGCCTACGCCGCCGCGGTGCCGCCCGGCACGTACTACGTGAAGGCCGCCGCCGCCAACGCCTGCGGCCTCGGCCCGGTTTCGAACGAGGTGCGGATCAGCGTGCCGTAGCCGGCCGCGGCGCCCGTCGCGGCGGGTACAATGACGCCGGTCCGGTGCCTACCGCGCTCTCCAGTGTCGTGTTGACCCGCCGGTGGTGGCCGGCCGCGATCGCCGGTGCCGCCTGGATCGCCTGGCTGCTGTGGCTGCCGCCGCGACCGTCGCAGTGGGCCGTGATCCTCACCGGCGCACTGCCGCTGCTGCTAGCGGCACGCCGGCTGGCGGCGCGCTCCGCGCCGTCGTGGCGCGCCCACCTTGCCACCCATGCCGACTGGTACGCGCTGGCGGCGGCGCTGCTCTACGCGCTCGGCGTGCAGATGGCCGATGCGCCCGGCATCACCACCGACGGCGCCATCTACTTTTCGCAGCTGCGCAGCCTGATCTTCGACCGCGATCTCGACGTGGCCCGGGAATTCGCCGTCCTCGGGCAGCCGGCTCGCCCCAGCCACTTCGTGCCGGTCGGCCCGACGGTGTACTGGCTGCCGCTCTATCTGGCGGTGGCGCTGGTCGAGGCGGCCGGCCGCGGCCTCGGCCTGATCGCCGCCGGCGATCCGGCGGCGACCGGGTTGTCGCTGCCCTACGTCCGCGCCGCGCTGCTCGGCTCGTTCGCCATCGGCGCTGCCGGTCTCGGAGCGGTACACGCACTGGTCCGCCGCGATCACGGTCGGACCACCGCGCTGCTCACGACGCTGCTGGTGTTCGGGGCGACGCCGCTCGTCTGGTACATGGTCTACGAGGCGGCGATGACCCACGCCGCGTCGTTCGGCACGGTGGCCATTCTCGTGTGGGCGGCGGTGCGATGGCTGACGCCGGCCGGGTACTCGGCTGGCGACGCCCGCCGGCTCGGCGCGCTGTCGGCGATCGCCTTCCTGATGCGGCCCCAGGAGGCGCTCTTCGCAGTGGTGCCGCTGACGCTGACGCTGACCGGTGCGGCCGATCACCGCGACCGCCGCGCCCGCCTCCTCGGCCTCGCCCGATCGGCGGGCATCGGCGCCGCGCCGTGGCTGGTCCTGCAGCTCGTGCACAGCATCGTGCTCGTCCGCAGCAACGACTTTCAGCTCTTCGGCCAGCAGGGCTACCTCGATCCCTGGCGCTCGCGATGGATCGATACGCTGTTCTCGTCGTGGCACGGCGTGCTGTCGTGGTCGCCGGTGCTCTACGTCGCCGTGCTCGGTACCGTCGCGCTGCTGTGGCGCCACCGGGCATGGGCGCTCCTCGCCCTGTCGCTGCTCGTCGCCATGGCCTGGGTCAACGGCAGCACCGCGGACTGGGCCGGCGGCTGGTCGTTCGGCGGGCGCCGCTTCTCGAGCCTGCTGGTGATGCTGGCGCCGGGCCTCGCCCTGGCAATCGACGCCGCGATACGCCGCCCCCAGGCCCTCGTCGCCGCCGCGGCGGCGGTCGCGATCGCGTGGAACTACGGGCTGATGGTGCAGTTCACGGCCGGCATGGTGCCGAAGGACGAGCCGGTCAGCTTCGGCCGCGTCGTGCGGCAGCAGGCGGAGCTGCTCACCCGGTCGCCGTTCCTGTACCCGTTCGCGTTCCCGGCCAACGTCTGGTTCGCGTGGCGCGAAGGGCTGCCCGTCGATCGGTACGACCTGCTCGCCACCGAGCCGGTGCGCGACGGGATCGACCTGGCCCTCGACGGCCGCGGCGAGCGTTTTCTGCTGACCGGGTGGGAGGCGCCGGGCGGCGACGAGTGGGGACCGCACTGGTGGCTGAACGGCAGCCCGGCGACGCTGGCGGTGCCATTGGCGATGCCCGACCGCCAGGGCGCCGAGATCGAGATCACGGCGCGGACCCGCTATGAGGCACCCGCGGTGGAAGCACGGCTCGAGCTGCGCGTCAACGGCCGGCCGGCCGGGCAGTTCGTCGCCCCGGCGACCGCGGCGAACACGGTGCGCCTGCCCGTCCCGGCCACCGCCGGCGTCTGGCGCCGGGGATTCAATCGCATCGAGGTGGTGAGCCTGGGCGTGAGCCGCGTCGATCCCGCCGACCCTCGCCCGCCGGGGGCCATCGCCCGCCGCCTCGAGGGCCGGCCCTGGCCGGTGGCGATCTACCGTCTGCGGATACGATCGGTGCGATGACGTCGTCGCCGCTCCACACCGTGCCGCGCGAGCGCCTGCTCGCGCTGGTCGAGGCCTACGCCTTCAAGCCTTACCGTTACTACCGCACCTGCACCCGCACCCAGCAGGCGGCCGTGCTCGCCGCCGAGATCGACGAGGCGCTCGGCCCGGGGGCCTTCGGTCAGTGGGTGACCCGCGACGGCGACGAGGCGGCGGTCGTCGCCCGGCCGCTGCCCTGGGACTCGCAGTTCTTCGGGGTGCCGATGGGCCGGCTCGACTACGTGCTGGCCACCGCCGAGGCCACCACCGACCACCTCGAGGCGGCGCTCGCCGGCACGCTGCAGGCGGCCCGTGACGCCGGCCTGCGCCATCTCGCCGCCCGCGTCGACGTCGCCGACCTGCGGACGATGGGCGTGCTCGAAGCGGCCGGTTTCCGCACGATGGACGCCCTGGTCACCTACATCATGCGCCCCGGCAAGGACGCGCATCCGCCGGTGCGGCCGGTAGGCACGATTCGCGACGCCACGCCCGCCGACACCGCGGCCATCGTCGCGATCACCGCCGAGGCCTATCGCGGCTATCGCGGCCGCTTCCACCTCGACCCGCACCTCTCGTCCGATCGCGCCGATGCGCTCTATCTCGAATGGGCGCGGGCCTGCGCCGAGCGGCGGCTGGCCGATACGGTGATCGTCGCCGAGGACACCAGCGGCGTGGTCAGCGGCTACCTCGCCTACCGCCGTCGCGAGCCGGTGTCCCGCCTGGCGATGCCCCTGTTCGGGGGCGGGCTCGGCGCCGTGCGGCGCGACAGCCCCGGCGCCTACACCAGCCTCATCCAGGAGGGCTCGCGGCGCGCCCACGCCGCCGGCGCCGTGAGCGAATGCCAGACGCAGAACTACAACTTCGCGGTCATCCGAGTCTACGAGGCGGCCGGCTTCCACTACGTGCGCGCCGAGTACACGCTGCACGCCTGGCTGGGCTGACGCCGGCGGGCCGGTCGCAGCGGCTGTGCTAGAATTCGGTGGTTGTCCCGATCGCGGACAACGCGCCTGGCCGTCGATGGGCGGCTAGCTCAGCTGGGAGAGCGCCGCGTTCGCAACGCGGAGGTCGGGAGTTCGAGCCTCCTGCCGTCCACCATTCCTCCGCCGGGCGCACCCCGTATACTGGTTTCGTGATCTCCCCCGGGCTTCGGCTCGCCCTCCTGGCCAGTCTGGCGCTGGCCCCGGCCGTGGCGGCTTGGCAGGCGGCGCCGGCGGCCCCGCGCTCGCCGGCGGAGCTGGCCCGGCTGATCCAGGCCCGCTACGACAAGGTCGAGGATTTCGAAGGGGAGTTCACCCAGACCTATGAGGGCGGCGTCCTCCGCACGAAGACGAGCGAACGCGGCACCGTCGTCATCAAGCGCCCCGGCCGGATGCGCTGGGTCTACACCGCGCCGGAACGCAAGGAGTTCGTCTCGGACGGGACGAAGATCTACGCCTACTTCCCCGTCGACAAGCAGGTGATCGTCAGCCCGGCCCCGACCGGAGCCGACACCACCCCGGCGCTCTTTCTCACCGGCCAGGCCAATCTCGTGCGAGACTTCGAGGCGTCGGCGATGGAGATTCCCGGCGCCGCCCCCGGGCACCTCGGCGTCAAGTTCGTGGCGAAGAAGCCCGACCCGGACTTCGAATGGCTGGCCGTGTCGGTGCACCCGGACTCGCTGCAGATTCAGCAGCTGGTGGCCCTCGACCGCCAAGGGGGGCGCTCGACGTTCGTGTTCAGGAACCTGCGGGAAAACCGCCGACCGGCCGATACGATCTTCACCTTCCGCGTGCCGAAGGGCGTGGACGTCATCACCCAATGAGCCGCGAACCCGCGCGCCGCCTCCCCGCCCGGCGACTCGCCGGCCTGCTGGCGGTGTCGCTGCTGGCCGGCAGCTGCGCGTCGTCCGGGGCGGTCGGCAACGCCCGCCTCGCCGAGCAGCAGCAGGACTACGACCTCGCCGTCGCCGAGTACATGAAGGCGCTGCGCGCCCGACCCGACGACCGCACCGTGCGGCTGGCGCTCGACCGCGCCAAGCTCCGCGCCTCGCAGGACCACGTCGTGCGCGCCCGCCGCCATCTCGCCGCCGGCCGCACCGACGAGGCGCTGATCGAATTCCAGCTCGCCGCCGAACTGAACCCGGCCAACGGCGACGTGCAGGACGAACTGCGGGCACTGCGCACCCAGCTGCGCACGAAGGTCGCCACCGACCGCGAGGGCCGCACCGTCCTCCAGTCGCTGATCACCGACAGCCTGGCGGCGCCGCTGCCCGGCGCCGACGTCCCGGCCGACGTCACCTTGCCCGAGACGCTCGTCTTCCGCGACGCCAGCGCCCGCGACGTCTTCACCGCTATCGGGCAGTTCGCCAATCTCAGCATCGTCTTCGATCCGGCCTTCCGCGATCAGCCGGTGAGCATCGACCTGCGCAAGGCCGGGATCGACCAGGCGCTGACCTCCCTGGCGACCAGCACCCGGCACTTCTGGCGCGTCACCGCGCCGCGCACGGTCGCCGTCATCCCCGACACCGCGGCCAAGCGCCGCGAGTACGAGGAGGAGATCGTCCGCACGTTCTTCCTCAGCAACGCCGATCTCAAGGAGACGGTCGACGTGCTGCGCATCGTCGTCGACGCGCGCCGCCTGGCGCCCACCGCCGCGACCAACGCCATCACCATCAAGGACACGCCGGAGCGCGTCGCTGCCGCCGGGCGGATCATCCAGGCGCTCGACAAGGCCCGGCCCGAGGTGGTGATCGACGTCGAACTGCTCGAGGTGGACCGGACGCGGCTGCGCGACTACGGCCTGCAGATCGCCTCGCCGACCGACAGCCCCACCGGGATCGACGGCCAGGTGACCGTCGGCGGCAGCGAGGGCCTCACCCTGCGCGACCTGCGCAACCTCACCTCGTCGGACGTCCTGCTCACCAACCTGCCCGGGCTGTTCTACCGGCTGCTCAAGACCGACAGCAACACGCGCACCCTGGCCAACCCGCAGCTGCGCACCTCCGAGGGCATCGCCGCCCAGGCCCGCTTCGGCGAGCGCGTGCCGGTGCCGGTCACCACCTTCGCGCCGATTGCCGCCGGCGGTGTGCAGACGCAGCCGATCACCTCGTTCAATTACGAGAACATCGGCGTCAACATCGACATCACGCCGCGCACCCACCACGACGACGACGTCTCGCTGGCGTTGAAGGTCGAGGTCAGCAGCATCTCCGGCACCGGGTTCGGCAACCTGCCGACGTTCGGCAACCGCTCGATTTCGACGGTGATCCGGCTGCGCGACGGCGAGACCAACATGCTGGCCGGGCTCATCCGCGACGAAGAACGCAAGGTACTCTCGGGCGTGCCCGGCCTGAGCGACATCCCGGTCATCGGCCGGCTGTTCGCCTTCAACCGGACGCAGATCCAGGAGACCGACATCATCCTCACGCTCACGCCGCACATCGTGCGCGTGCTCGACCTCACCGAGGCCGACGTGCGGGCCTTCAAGGTCGGCCGCGACAGCGGCGCGGCCGGGCCGCTCGAGGTGCCGACGCCGCCGGCCGCCCGCCCGCCGGCCGGCGAGGCCCCCGCGGACGCGCCGGTGCTGCGTCCGGTGCCGCAGATTCCCGGCACGGCGACACCGGTGAAGCCCCCGCCGCCGCGCCCGCCCGGCGCATGATCGGCCGCTACACCTTCGCCACTTTCGCGCCCAGCCCCTGCAGCCGCTCGACCAGCCGGCTGTAGCCCCGCTCCACCGTCTCCAGCGGCTCGACCCGGCTCTCGCCTTCGGCGGCCAGCGCCGCGGCGATGAGCGCCATGCCCGATCGGATGTCGCGGCTGTCGAGCGCCTTGCCGCGCAGCCGGGCCGGGCCGGTCACGATGATGCGGTGCGGATCGCAGAGGAAGAGATCCGCGCCCATCCCGCTCATCTGCTCGAGCGCGAACAGCCGCAGCTCGTAGAGCCAGTCGTGCACCAGCGTGGCGCCCTCGGCCTGCGTGGCCAGCACGGTCACCAGACTGACCAGGTCGCTCGGGAACCCCGGCCACAGGCCGGTGGTGATGCGGCCGGCGCCGCGGAGCGCCGACGGCTCGACGACGTAGCGGTCGCCACGCTGTCGGCACCGCACCGCGAGCTTGCGCAGCGTCGAGGTGACGACCTCCATGTCGACCTCGCGCGCACCGCGAATCTCGACCTCGCCGCCGGTGATCGCCCCGACCACCGCCCAGCTCCCCGCCTCGATGTAGTCGCCGTAGAGCGTCTTCTCGGCGCTGCCCAGGCGGCCGCCGCCCTCGACGCGAATCGTGTGCGAGCCCTCGCCGGTGATGCCGACGCCCATGGCCCGCAGGAACTCGCAGAGCTCGACCACGTGCGGTTCGCAGGCGGCGTGGCGGATCTCCGAGAGGCCGGGCGCGGCGGCGGCGGCGAGAATCGCCGTCTCGGTGCCGGTCACCGACGCCTCGTCGAGATAGATCGACGCCGGCTGCAGGCCCTTCGCCGCCTCGAGCCGGTGCCCCGGGCCCTCCAGCTGGACCGCGCCCATCGCGCCCAGGGCTTCGAGATGCGTGCGGATGGTGCGCCGCGCCGGGAAGTCGCCGCCCGGCGGCGCCACCCAGGCCCGGCCGGTGCGGGCCAGCAGCGGACCGAGCAGCAGCACCGAGCCGCGCAGCCGGCCGACCAGGCCGCGATCGGGCTCGTGCGTCCGCAGTTCGCGGCACTGGATGCGCAGGGTCGTGCTGCCGATGCCCTCGACCTCGGCGCCGAGGTCGAGCAGCAGCCGCGCCATCACCTCGACGTCGGCGATGCGCGGCACGTTCTGCAGCGTGCACGGCTCCCGCGTGAGCAGCGTCGCCGCCATCAGCGGCAAGGCCGCGTTCTTGTTGCCTTCGACGTCGACGACGCCGTCGAGCCGATGGCCGCCCTCGATGATCAGTGTGGACATAGGGGGTTATGCCGGCGGCGGCCAGTCGCCGAGCCGGACGATCTCCTCGCGCAGTGACACCCCGAAGCGGTCGCGCACGGCATCGCGGCAGCGGGCGATGAGGGCGGCGATGTCGGCCGCCGTGGCCGTGCCGTCGTTGACGAGGAAGTTGCCGTGCGTCTCCGACACGGTGGCCCCGCCCGATCGCTGGCCCTTGAGCCCGGCCCGATCGATCAGGGCGCCGGCCGACCACGGCATGCCCTCGGGCAGCGTATCGCGGCCCGGCTGCGGATTCTGGAAGATGCAGCCGGCGCTCGGCGCCGCCAGCGGCTGGGTCCGCTTGCGGAACGCCAGCGAGGCCCGCGCCACCGCCCGCAGCGCGTCGGGGTCGGCGCCGGGGCGCACGCGGAAGGCGGCCCAGATCACCACCTCCCGCGTGTGCTGCAGGCGGCTGGTGTCGTAGGCGAACTCGAGCCGATCGGCGGCCACCTGGCGCAGCGTGCCGTCGGGCCCGGCCAGCCGCACGCTCTCCACCAGATCGCCGATGTTGGCGGCGCGCCAGTGCGCGTTGCCGTGGATGGCGCCGCCAACGGTCCCCGGCGTGCCGGCCCAGGCCTCGAGGCCGGCGCAGCCGTGCGTGATCGTCCAGCGCACGAGCCCGTTGATCGTCACCGCGGCGTCGGCCCGCACGAGGTCGCTGCCGACGAGGTTGATGGTGCCGCCGCGCGGGCGGATGACGAGCCCGCGCACGCCGGCATCGGCGACCAGGACGTTGGATCCGCCGCCGAGCACGGTCACCGGCACGCCGTGCGCGTGGGCGATGCGCAGGGCCGTTGCGACCGCCGCGCCGTCGTGCGGCTGCATCAGCCACTGGGCGCGGCCGCCGACCTTGAAGGTCGTGAACGGCGCCAGCGCCACGTCGGACTCGATCGGCACGCCGGGCAGCGCCGCCCGCAGGGCCGCCACGAACGCACTCACGACGTCGCCGCCCCAGGCGCCGCCCGCAGCAGCGCCCGCTCGCGGTCGATCAGCGCCCGCATCGCCTCGGCCCGGGTGCACGGCACGAACCCGACGACGTCGCCGGGCGCCAGCTGCCCCGCCACCGGCAGGTCGGCGAGGATCACGGTGGCGATCTTCAGATAGCCGCCGGCGGTCTGCCGATCGGCCATGAGCAGCAGCGGCGCGCCGCCGGCCGGCACCTGGATGGCGCCGAACGGCACCGGCTCGGACAGCGGCTCGCCGGCCCGGGCCACCGGCAGCGGTGGGCCCTCGAGCGTATAGGCCATGCGGTTCGAGGCCGTCGCCACGGTGAACGAGGCGGACGCCAGCGCCTCGAGGGCGTGCGGGGCGAACCAGGCGTCCTGCGGTCCCGGCAGCACCCTGAGGCGAGCGCGTCCGGCCTCGGGAAGGTAGCCGGACGGTGGCGCCGCGCCGCCGGCCGTCGTCGCCGTCGGCGGCTGGCCCAGTGGCAGCACGTCGCCGCCGGTCAGCGCCCGTCCCTCGAGACCGCCCATGCCGCTGACCAGATGGGTGGCCCGGCTGCCCAGCACGGGCGCGGTGTCGATGCCGCCGGCGAAGGCCAGATAGGCGCGCGCCCCCGACCGCCGCCGGCCGAACGCCAGCCGCCCGCCGGCCGGCACGTCGAATGCCCCCGTGGACGGAACCGGCGTGCCGTTGACCGCGACGTCGAAGACCGCCCCGGCAACGGCCGCCCTGACGGCGCGGCTCACGACGAGCTCCGGCCCGATGAGCGTGATCTCGAGCGACGCCGCGGCCGGGCGATTGCCGGCCAGCGCATTGGCGGCCCGATGGGCACAGGTGTCCATCGGGCCGGCGACCGGAACACCCATCGCCTGGTGGCCCCAGCGGCCGAGATCCTGCACCGTCGTGAGCAGGCCCGGCCGCGCCACGGTCACGGTGGCGCCGGCGGTCACGAGGGGCCTCCCACGAAGCGCTCCCAGTGCTCCGGCGGTACCGGCACGAACCGCACGCGGTCGCCCGCAGTGAGCAGCGACGGACGCGGCCGACCGGCCTCGAACATCCGCCACGGCGTGCGCCCGATCAGCCGCCAGCCTCCGGGACTGTTCGACGGGTAGACGCCGGTCTGCTGCCCGGCGATGCCGACGCTGCCCGCCGGCACCTCGGCACGCGGCGCGGGCCGGCGCGGCATCGCAATCGTGGCGTCGACCACCCCGAGATACGCGAAGCCCGGCAGGAAGCCGAGCATGTAGACGCGGTAGGTGGCCGCGCTGTGGCGGCGCACCACCTCGTCCGGGCTGGCGTGCGCGAACGCCGCGACCTCGTCGAGATCGGGACCGTGCGCGCCGCCGTAACAGACCGGGATCTCGACCAGACGCCCCTCGTCGACACCGCCGGTGACCGGCGTGGCCGCCCAGGCCGCCTCGACAGCCCGGTCGAGGGCCGCCGCGTCGAGCCGCAGCGGGTCGACGTGGATCCCGACGCAGGCGTACGAGGGGACGACGTCGCGCACACCCGGCACCGCCGCGGCTTCGATCGCCTGGGCGATCGCGACCGCGCGGCGGTTGATGGCCGGGTCGAGGCGGGCCTCCAGTTCGACCAGGACGAGCGAGTCGCCCGAGGCGTGCAGGCGCGGCCGCGACGGAGCGCCTTTCACGCCGTCTCCCGAGGCGGGCTGCCGTCGCGAGCGGCCAGCGCGGCCACGAGCTTGCCGTGGAGCCCGCCGAAGCCGCCGTTCGACATCACCACGATCTCGTCGCCGGGCTGCGCCTCGGCCACCACCGTGGCGACGATGGCGTCGATCGATGGGGCCTGGTGCGCCGTCACGCCACGCGCCGCCAGATCGGCGACGAGGCGCGGCTCCGAGAGCCGCTCGTCGTCGGGCAACGTACTGCGAAAGACCGGCGCGATGATCACCCGGTCGGCGGCGGCGAAGGCGTCGGCGAAGGCCGCCTGGAAGACCCGCCGGCACGACGAGGCCGACCGTGGCTCGAAGATCGCCCACAGGCGCGCCGCCGGCCGGGCGGCACGCATCGCCTGGAGGGTTTCGGCCACGGCGGTCGGGTGGTGGGCGAAGTCGTCGTAGACCGTGACACCGCCGCGGCTCCCCACCACCTCGAGCCGCCGCTTCACCCCCGCGAAGCTGGCCAGCCCGGCGGCGATCGCCGCCGCGTCGAGGCCGAGCCGGCGGGCCACCGCCGCCGCGGCCAGCGCGTTGCGAACGTTGTGGGCGCCGACCAGCGGCGCCGTCACCGCCGCCTGGAATCCGCCGGGACCGACGATGGTGAACGCCGTCGTCGACGCACCCGGCACGAGGTCGACGGCGCGCCAGTCGCGGCCCTCGCCGAGCCCGAACGTCTGTACCGGGCAGTGAGCGTGCGCCGCCAGCGCCGCCGCGTCGGGACTGTCGGCACCGAGCAGCACCAGCCCGCGGCGCGGTACCAGCCGCACGAAGCGCGCGAATGCGGTTCGTACCGCGTCGAGGTCGGCGTAGATGTCGGCATGGTCGAATTCGACGTTGTTGACGACGCCGATGTCCGGCAGGTACTTCAGGAACTTCGCCGTCTTGTCGAAGTAGGCGCTGTCGTACTCGTCGCCCTCGATGACGAACGCCGGGCCGCGGCCGACGCGATAGCTGGCGCCGCCATCGCCGAAGTTGCGGGCGATGCCGCCGACCAGCATCGACGGGTCGAGCCCGCCGGCGGTCAACAGCCAGGCGGTCAGGGCCGTCGTCGTCGTCTTGCCGTGCGTCCCGGCGATGACCACCGACTCGGCCTGCCACAGAAAGGCGTCACGGATCGTCTCGGGCAGCGACGCGTAGCGCAGCGATCGATCGAGCACCGCCTCGAGCTCGGGATTGCCGCGCGAGATGGCGTTGCCGACCACCACCAGATCGACGTCGTCGCCGATCTGCGCGGCGGCGAAGCCGTCGAACACGGGAATGCCCTCGCGGGCCAGGAAGTCGCTCATCGGCGGGTAGACGTGCGCGTCGGAGCCGCGGACGTCGTCGCCGCGGGCCTTGAGCAGCGCGGCGAGCGTGGCCATCGCCGTGCCGCAGATGCCGATGAAATGGACGCGCATGTCAGGAGACGGCGGCTTCTTCGATCGACAGCGCCGGCGCCGGCACGGTCGTCAGGCGGGCCTCGACGCCGAACGGCAGCGTCAAGGTCGGCCGCGAGCCGTGTCCCGACGGCAGCCCGAACACCACGGGCCCCGGAAAGTGCGCGAACAGGTCGCGCAACACCGCCCGCGCGGTCGGGCCGCCGCCGGCTTCGTCGCAGCCCGGGAACGCGCCGAGCACCACGCCGGTGACGCGCCGGAACAGGCCCGCCTGGTGGAGCTGCGTGATCAGCCGATCGAGCCGGTACGGCCGCTCGCCGACGTCCTCGAGGAACAGGATCGTCGGCTCGCGCGGCACCAGCGCGAACGGCGTCCCGAGCAGCGCCGCCAGCTGCGTGAGGGTGCCGCCGACGAGCACGCCGCTGGCCTCGCCCGGGCGAAAGGTCTCGAGGCCGGGCGGCGCCAGCGTGCCCATCGGCACCGGTTGGGCCACCGCGCCGAGCAACGACGCGCGGTCGTACCCCGCGGTGCCGAGCGCCAGCCGCCCCTCGGCCATCGGGCCGTGGAAGGCCACCACGCCGTGCGCGGTGTGCCAGGCCAGCAGCGCCGTCAGGTCGCTGTAGCCGACGAACACCTTGGGATCCTCGGCGATCCAGCGCGGATCGAGCAGCGGCAGCAGCTGCTGCGACCCGTAGCCGCCGCGCACCGCGACGACGCCGCGGATCGACGGATCGCGCCAGGCGTCGGCCAGCGCGCTCACCCGCGTCTGCGGCAGGCCGGCGACGTAGCCATGGCGGGCCAGCACGCGCTGGTCGTAGACCGGGGCGAAGCCGAGCGCGCGCAGCTCGTCGGCGCCGCGCTCGAGGTCCTCGGCGCGCACCGGGCTCGCTGGCGCCACCAGTGCGACGCGATCGCCGACCAGCAACCGGCGCGGACGGCGGCGGCCACCGCGGGTACGGGTGCCATCGGCGATCACAGGAAGCCCGCCATCTCCGCGGCCACCAGCTGGTGGGCCTCGCAGCCGACCACCGAACGCCAGGCATCACCCAGCCGCGCCGCCGGCGCGCCCAGGAACCGGACCTTCGCCCGGCCCATCCTCGCCAGCGCGTCGTCCACCCGCGCGACCGGCAGCGCGCCGGATTCCACCGCCCGGACCAGGCCTTCGCAGGTGGCGGCCAGCACCTCGGCGTCGCCGCTGCAGACCAGTACGCCGTCGCACCCCGACGCCACCGCCCGCACCGCCGACTCGGCCGGCTCCCAGCGCGCCCGCACCGCCTGCATCTCGAGATCGTCGCTGAGAATCGCGCCCTGGAAGCCCAGCTCGCCGCGCAGCCGGCCCAGCGTCGGCGGCGACAGCGTCGCCGGCCACCGCTCGTCGAGCGACGGCACCAGCACGTGGGCGGTCATCAGGAACGCCACGTCGGCGGCGATCGCCGCGCGGAACGGCGTGAACTCGATCGCCTGCAGCCGATCGGGCGGGTGTTCGACCACCGGCAGTCCGTGGTGCGAATCGACCGAGGTGTCGCCGTGTCCCGGGAAATGCTTGCCGCAGGCCGCCACGCCGGCCGCCTGCAGCTCGCGCACGACGGCGGCGCCGAGCTGCCCGACGACGCGGGCGTCGTCGGACAGTGCGCGATCGCCGATCACGGGATTGGCCGGATTGGTCAGCACGTCGAGCACCGGGGCGAAGTCGAGGGTGATGCCGACGGCGCGCAACTCGTCGGCCAGCGCCCGCGCGAACCGCGCCGCCAGCACGTCGGAGCCGGCCCGCCCCAGCGTCGCCATCGGCGGCCAGACCGTGAAGGGCTCGCGCAGTCGCGCCACCCGTCCGCCTTCCTGGTCGACACTCACCCACGCCGGTGCCTCGTTGCCGAGCGCCGCGCACTCGCGCGCCAGCTCGAACACCTGCTCCGGGGCTTCGACGTTGCGGGCGAAGAGCGTCACGCCGCCGAGATCGAACTCGCGGGCCAGGGCCCGCAGTTCCACCGACACCGAGCGGCCGGGGAAGCTGCCGAACAGGAGCTGGCCCAGGCGGCGACGAAGCGGCAGAGGCATCGTGACCAGGGCATTATAATTCCGCCGTGACCGTCACCGCCTCGGCGCCGACCCGCGTGGATCTCGCCGGCGGCACCGTCGACATCTGGCCGCTGTACTTGTTCCATCCTGGTGCGCAGACGGTCAATGCCGCCATCGGTCTGCGCGCACACGCCCGCCTCGACGCCCGCGACGACCACCGCGTCGAGCTGATCTCCGAGGATCTCGGCGTCGCCAGCGGTCCTCTCGATCCCGATGCCTTGGCGCGCGAAACCACGCTGCCGCTGCTGGCGCGTCTGGTCGCTGCCTTCGGCGTCGGCGGAGTCACGGTCACGACCCGGAGCGAGGCGCCCGCCGGCGCGGGCATCGCCGGGTCGTCGGCGCTCAACATCGCGGTCACCTGCGCCCTGAACCGCTGGACCGCCCGCGGGCTGTCCGACGACGCGCTCCTCGAAATCGCCAAGAACGTCGAGGCCCAGGTCATCGGCGTGCCGACCGGGCTGCAGGATTACCGTCCGGCTCTCTACGGCGGGGTCGCCGCGCTGGAACTCGGCGTCGAGGGCGCGCTGCGCGTCGCGCTGGCCGTGGATGCCGACGCGCTGGATCGCCACCTCGTCGTCTGCTACACCGGCGCCCCCCGCAACTCCGGCATCAACAACTGGGAGATGACCAAGCGGCGCATCGACGGCGATCCCGACGTCGTCGCCGGCTTCGCCGCCATCGTCCACGCCACCGCGGCGCTGCGCGCCGCCCTCGAGCGCGACGACTGGCCGGCGGCCGGCGCCGCGCTCGGCGACGAATGGCGGGCGCGGATGCGCCTCGCCCCGGCGGTGACCACGCCGCTCATCGATACGCTGATCGACGAGGCGGTGGCCGCCGGCGCCTGGGCCGGCAAGGTCTGCGGCGCCGGGGGTGGCGGCTGCGTGTTCTGCCTGGCGCCGCCCGCGCGCACCGACACCGTGCGCCGGCGCTGGCAGGCGGCGGGGGCGACGCTCCTCGACGCGCCGGTCGAGCGCGACGGGGTGCGCGTCGGCGGCGACGGCCCTCACGTGCCCGCCTCCCGGGTCGACGGCGGGCGGCAGCCATGACGCCGCTGCGCGATCCCGCCGCCGAGATCCGTCGGCTGTATTTCGCAACGTCGAAGCGGACCATCGCCAGCGATCTCGCCCGCGCCATCGACCTGCTCAAGCAGCTGCCCGATGAGGCGGCCCGCGAGCGCGTCGCGGTGTTCATGGACGGCCTGTCGCAGCTGCGCTCGGAGTGGGCGGGCGGCAGCGCCGCGCCACGCCGCCCGCGCCGTCAGCGCGACTGAGTCGTCACCATCTTCTTGCGGGCGGCGAGCCGCAGCGGCTCCGGGACGTTGCGATCGGTGGCGACCGCCTTGACGTCGCGTTCGACCAGCCGGTGCAGCAAGGTCAGCGACAGGGCGACCGGGGTCTTCGGGTTGCGCGTCAGCCCGTGGGCGACGCCGTAGTTCTTCACCCAGGCGCGGTTGGCGCCGATCGCCCGCAGCACGTCCTCGGTGACGTTGGCCATCTTGGCGAACGCCTCGACCTCGGCGAGGGTCAGCTTCGGGCTGCTCAGCACTGCCGAGGCGACGAGCTTGTTCGGGTCGCGGACCAGGATCGCGCGCATCTCCCGCGTGCCCTTCATCGCCGCCCGCACCCGCTGCACGATCGACATCTGCTGAATCTGCTGCGTGACCGACAGCTGATCGTCGGCCCCGGCCGGCTCGGGACCGTCCCCGCCGGCGTCGTCCCAGCCCGGATCACCGGCGCCGTCCACGAGGGGCGCGTCGGTTTCGACGGCGGTGGCCGGCGCGACACCACGGTCGGCGAAGTAGCGCACCATCTCCGCGGTCGCATCGGAACGGCCGATCACCGCCGCGACCGCCGCCGCCGGCAGGCCATCCAGCGTCGCCCGGGCCGTCGCCTTCACCTCGGCGTCGTCATCGTCGACCAGGTGCATCAGCAGCGCGAGCTGCTCGAGGCCACGCGGCGCCACCCGGCCGCCGGCGGCGTCGAGGCGAAGTTCCTTCGGCACATCGGGGCGGCGGAACGCCTCGATGAGCGGAGTGCGGATGCCGGCGTCCATCAGAGACCGCCCGGCGGGGCGGTGAGGGCGCTGGCCACCAGCGCGAGTGCGACGACCACGGCGACGACGACCACCACGGCCAGCGGCGAGATCCGCGCCGGTCTCGCCTCGACGTCGGCGACGGGACCGCGCACCGGACCGGGCGGCGGCAGGTCGTCGGGGTGGCGCGACAGGAACACCCGCAGCGTGTCTTCGGGATCGAGCCCGACCTCGCGGGCGTACGCGCGGACGACGGCGCGGCGGAAGATCCCCGGCGGCAGCTTCTCGACGTGGTTGCGCTCGAGGGCGTCCAGCGTGCGCACGCCCAGCTTGGTCGCGTCGGCCAGCTCGCGCAGCGAGCGATGGGCCGCTTCGCGATGCTGGCGCAGCGCCGCGCCGAGATCGTCGGTCGTGTCCAGGACCATGGGTCACGGAGCGACAGGCTCCGAACCCGCGATGTTAGGATCCGCCGCCGGGCGAGTCAACGACCGCGCCGACCGCCCGGGCCACGGCGCCGTCGATCGACTCCCCGGTCTGCGGCAGGAACGTGCCGATCGCGGCAAATCCGACCGCGCCGGCGGCGCGCAGCGCCGGCCAGTCGCCGCCGCTGAGGCCGCCGATGCCGATCACCGGCACCGCCGCGGCCGCGGCGAGCGCCCGCAGACCGGCGAACCCGATCGGCTCGACCTCGTGGCCCTTCGACGTAGTGCCGCGCACCGTGCCGGCGACGACGAGGTCCACGGGGCCGACCGCGGCGAGTTCGTCGCGGTCGTGGGCCGCCCGGCTGATGAAGGCCGGCGCCGGCTGCCAGGCGCGCAGACGCGCCGTCGGCAGCGAGCCCACGCGCAGGTGGACGCCGACACCCGCCGCGGCGGCGACATCGGCGCGGTCGTTGACCACCACGCGCATCGCCGATCCCGCGGCGCCGGCCAGCCGCTCGACCAGCGCGAGCAGCGCGCCGCCCTCGAGGTCGAGCTCCCGTACCTGGAAGGCGTCGACGCCGGCGGCGGCGGCGGCCCGCACCTGCGCGGCGAGCAGGTCGGGCGCGGCAGCGAGCGGCCGGGCCACCGCGGCGCACAGCCGACGCCGGTCGGACACGACCATCAGCCACGGCCTCGGGCCGCGCGTCATGGCGCGGCGCGGCGGCGGACCAGCAGCGACAGATCGGCCAGCGCCCCGAGCACGTTCACGGCGCCGAGCCCGGTGACGGCGCCGCGCACGTAGTTGTTCGTCAGCACGGCGTACAACGCCGGGGACAACTGCGCGAAGTAGTTGCGCTCCCAGAACACCGACCAGGGCACGACGATCAGCAGCAGCCCGAACTCGATGAGCAGGGCGATGACCAGCAGCCGCCGGAACAGAGACTACCCCCGGGCCTGCACGCGGCTCAGGCGCTCGATGCGGGCGGCGACGTCGCGATAGCCCCGCAGGTCGGCGTCGAGTTCGCCGAAGACGGCGAGCGCACGCCCGGATTCGCCGATCGCCTCGAGGACGTCCGCCAGATCGTAGAGCAGCGCGCGACCGGCATCGGCGGTCGGCGCCGGCGCCTCGGCGGCGCGCTCGAACCAGTCGAGCGCGCGCGTCCGCTCGCCGCGGTCCATGTGCAGCCGGCCGAGCAGCGACGCCGCTTCGAAGCGCTGACGCGACGACGCCGCCGCCCGCTCCAGGGACTGGATGGCGTCGTCGATCATGCCCATGTCGCGGTAGGTCAAGGCCAGGCGCAGCTGTTCGGCGGCGAGCTGGTCGTCCTGGCCCTTGCCCTCGACGGCCGCCTCGGCGCCGCGGCCCCTGCCGGCCTTGCCGCGCTTGCCGCCGCGGCCGCTCTCGTCGCTCGCCAGCGCCTCGGTGAGATCCACTTCCCCGGCCGGCGCGGCCGACTCCGGCTCGTCGGCCGGCTCGTCGAACACCACCCCCTCGTTCAGGTCCATCTTGTCGGTGGCCATGAACGGGCTGTCGCCGCTCAGGCGGTCGGCGATGATGGCGTCGGGGTCGGCCTCGCCGAGCATCTCCAGCGCGCGGCGGAAGCGCTCGATGTTGGCCCGGTCCCACGGCTCGCGGGCGACCAGATCCTCGCTGATGATGCGCGCCTCGAGGCCGCGGCCGGCGTCGAGATAGGCGTCGGCGAGCTGCGCCTGGGCGGAATACATCGTCGCTTCGAGACCGCCGTCGACGCAGATCTCGACCAGCCGCATCAACGCCACGATGTGGCGCCGCACGCGGGTGACGAACTCGTGCAGGGCGGCCGCCGCCGCGGCGTAGTCGCCCTCGGCGAGGGCGTGATCGGCCACGGCCTCGATGCCGGGGTAGGCCGAGTCCGGCGACTGCTCGGCCAGCCGGCACGCCATGGCGATGGCGGCCTCGCGCTGCGCCGGGTTGGCGGCCAGCGCGCTGGCCACGGCGGCACGGCCGTCGTCGAAGCGGCCCTGCCGCAGCTCGGCTTCGGCCAGGGTCATCCACAGGCTGCCGTCGTGCGCCGCGACGTCGGGCGTCAGCAGGCGGCGGGCGGCGACGGTGTCGCCGGCGGCGAGGTGGCCCTTCACGACCCGCACGCGCGCCTCGACGTCGTCGGGATCGAGATCGGCGATGCGCGCCCAGACGGCCAGCACTTCGCCGTGCTGCCCCGCCGCCTCGAGCGCGCCGGCGATCTGCCGCAGCTCTTCGGACGACGTGGCCAGCGCGAAGGCGCTCGAGAATTCCCCGGACGCCAGGTTGGCGGCGAGCACCCGCGCGCGCGCGTCCTCGTCGTCGGGCTCCAGTTCGAGGATGTCGCGGTAGGCGGCGCGAGCCTCGTCGTGGCGCGCCTTCTCCTCGAAGCCCACCGCAGCGGCGCGCAGTTCGCGCAACGCCGTCTCGGTGTCGCCGAGCTCGCGCGCCGCCCGCGCGGCGGCGTAGCGGGCGTCGAAGTCCTCGGGGTCGACGGTGCCGAGCTTCACCGCCATCTCGGCGGCGCCGCGGACGTTGCCGACCTTGCGGCGGCGATCCGCCACGGTCTGGTAGGCCGCCTTCGCGTCGGCGAGCAGGCCCAGCTTGACGGCGACGTCGCCCGAGCGGACGAGCGCGTACTCCTCGGTCGGCTTGACCTTGAGGATCTTCTTGTAGAGGGCCGAGGCCTTCGGATAGAAGCCCTCCTCGGCCAGGTGATCGGCGATGCGGGTGTACTGCTCGACGCCCTTGTCGAGCTGGCCGGAGCGGACGAACAGATCGCCGAGCGCGTTGGCGCTGTTCCAGTCGCGCGGCTGAGCCAGGACGATGCCCTGGTACTCCTCGATGGCCGCATCCACCCGGCCCTGCCGCAGGGCCTTCTCCGCCCGCTTCAGAGCTCCTTCGCGATCGAATGGCGCCACGGTCGTCCGCCCTCAGTCCAGAGTATCAAACAGCGTCGCCGGCCTGAACGACCGCCGGTGCGCCTCGGAGTAGCCGAACGTCGCCACCGCCGCGAGATGCTCGGCGGTCGCGTAGCCTTTGTGCCGGTCGAAGCCGTAGCGGCCGTCGGCCGCGTGCAGCCCGTTCATCAAGCGGTCGCGCGTCACCTTGGCGACGATCGACGCGGCGGCAATCGCCGCCGAACGGCGATCGCCGCCGGCGACGGCGCGTTGGGCCATCGGCAGGCCGTCGATGCGGAAGGCGTCCACGAGCACTAGGTCCGGTTGCGGCGCCAGCTGGGCCACGGCCCGTGCCATGGCGCGCAGCGACGCTCGATGGATGTTGTATCGGTCAATCTCGGCGGGGTCTGCACTACCCACCGCCCAGGCGACGGCGTGGCGGCAGATCTGGTCGTACAGGCGGTCGCGGGCGGCGGCGGTCAGAACCTTGGAGTCGGCCAGACCGGGGATGTGGCGGGCGGGATCGAGCACGACGGCGCCGGCCAGGACGGGGCCGGCCAGGCAGCCGCGGCCGACCTCGTCCACACCGGCGACGAGCCCGAACCCGTAGCGGCGGTACAGGTTCTCGATGGTGCGCCGGGCCCGGGTGCGCGGCATGCCCTGCCCCGTCTGGCCGACCGGCGGGCGGCTAGGCGCCGGTCTTCTTGACCTCGCGCATGCGCGCGGCCTTGCCCTTCAGCTCGCGCAGGTAGTAGAGCTTCGCCTGACGGACCTTGGCCGAGCGCACCACGTCGATCTTCTGGATCACCGGCGAGTGCAGCGGGAAGATGCGCTCCACGCCCTGCCCGAAGCTCACCTTGCGCACGGTGAACGACGCCCGCGTGCCGCCGCGGCGCAGGTTGATCACGATGCCCTCGAAGATCTGGATGCGCTCCTTGTCGCCTTCCTTGACCCGTACGTGCACCTTGACCGTGTCGCCCGACTGCATCGCCGGCCGCGCCAGCGTCTGCACCTTCTCCACCATCGCCACTGCGTCCATGACCCTCACCCGTTCCCTTCCTCGTTCGCCGGCGGTGGCAGCAGATCCGGCCGCCGCGCCCGCGTGCGCGCCTCGGCCGCCTGCCGCCGCCACCGCTCGATCTCGCCGTGATGTCCCGACACCAGCACGTCGGGCACGGCCATGTTCCGCCACACCGCCGGGCGCGTGTAGTGCGGGTAGTCGAGCCGGCCCGCCGAGAACGAGTCCTCGGCCACCGACTGCGCGTCCCCGACCACGCCCGGCACCAGTCGCGCCACCGCGTCCAGCATGACGAGCGCCGGCAGTTCGCCGCCGCTCAGCACGTAGTCGCCGATCGACCACTCTTCGGCGCCGACGGCGTCGCCGAGACGCTCGTCGATGCCTTCGTAACGGCCGCAGAGCCACACCACCCGGCCCACCGCCGCCATCCGCCGCGCCGCCGCCTGATCGAAACGGCGCCCGGCCGGACTCGTAATCACCACCAGACCCGCGCCGTCCCAGCGGGCCTTCGCCGCCTGCACCGCCAGGAACAGCGGTTCGGCCTTGAGCACCATGCCCGGCCCACCGCCGAACGGCACGTCGTCCACCACCCGGTGGCGGTCGCTCGTGTAGTCGCGCAGGTCGTGCACGCGGACGTCGATCGTGCCCTCGTGTCGGGCCCGGCCGACGACGCCCTCGGCCAGCGCCGCTTCCACCATCCGCGGGAAGATCGTGACGACGTCGAGCGTCACTCCCGCGTCACCGTCCTTCCCGCCGCGGCCGCTCGTTGAGCTCGAGCAGGCCCTCCGGAGGCGTGATGTCGATCCGCCTCGCGCCGACGTCCACCCGGCAGAACGCCTGCGCGAACGGCACCAGCACCTCGCCGGCGTCTCCGGCCACGACCAGGCGGGTCGCTTCGCCGGCGCCGTCGACCGCCACCACGGGACCCACCCGACGGCCTGCCGTCGTCCACACCTCGCACCCGACCAGGTCGGGCACGTAGTACACGTCGGCCGGCAATGCCTGCCGTGCCGTGCTCGGCACCCGCAACTCCGCGCCGGCCAGGGCCTCGGCCTCGGTCATCGTCGCCACGCCGGTCAGCGTGAGCACCGGCCGGCCCAGGTGCATCCGGAACGACCGCACCGTCAGCGGCGCCGTCGTGCCGGACGGCCACCGGCACCACAGCTCGGCGCCGGCGGCGAACCGTTCATCGAGGAAGTCGGTCGTCGCATTCACGACGACTTCCCCCTTGTTGCCCTGGGCGCGGGCGACCACGCCCACCAGCCACATCTCGGCCCAGGGCTCGGGCGGCTCAGCGCCGGCCCGAGGAGTCGCGGATGTCGAGCTGGATTCGCTGGCCATCGACGTCGGCCGCCGCCGCCAGCAGCAGCCGCAGCGCCGCCGCGGTACGGCCCTGGCGGCCGATGACGCGCCCCAGGTCGCCCGGGGCGACGAGCAGTTCGAAGTGCAGGCCACCGCGCCGCTCCGACTCGGTCACCGCGACCGCGTCGGGTTCGTCGGCCAGCGCCCGGGCCACGATCTCGACCAGCGATTTCAGCTCGGCCACAATCGGGTCCCCGGCTACGCCTGCGGCGCGGCCGCCTCGGCCGTCACCGGCGCGACCGCGCTCAGGTCGCGAGTGACGTGCCGCGCCAGCAGCGTCCGCACCGAATCGGACGGGCGCGCGCCCTGGGCGATCCAGTGCGCGATCCGCTCCTTGTTCACGTCGACGACCGCGGGCTTGGTCCGCGGGTTGTAGAAGCCCAGCGTCTCGAGGAACCCGCCCTCGCGCGGCGAGCGCCGCTCGGTGACGACCACCCGGTAGTGGGGCCGCTTCTTCGACCCGGTCCGACGCATGCGAATGACCAACATATGACTGTGTCCTCGTTCCCGTAGCCGGCCATCCGGCTACTTCATCAGGCTGAACGGCCCCTTCTTCTTCCGCTTCTTCGGGGCCTCGGGCACCGCTTCGCCCGTCATCTGCCCCACCATCTTGAGCATCTTGCGCATCTCGGCGTACTGCTTGAGCAGCCGGTTGACGTCCTCCACCGAGGTGCCGCTGCCGCGCGCGATGCGCTTGCGCCGGCTGCCGTCGATCACCTCGGCGTGGTCGCGCTCCTCCGGCGTCATCGAGTTGATGATCGCCTCGACGCGGCGCAGCTGCCGCTCGTCGGGCTTGGCGTCGCCGAGCGCCTTGAGCTGCCCCATGCCCGGCAGCAGCTTCATGATGTGCTCCAGCGGCCCCATCTTGCGGATGGTGCGGAGCTGATCGCGGAAATCGCCGAGGCTGAAGGTGTTCTTGCGGATCTTCTGCTCGAGGTCGTCGGCCTGGCGGGCGTCGATGACCTCTTCGGCCTTCTCGATGAGCGACAGCACGTCGCCCATGCCGAGCAGGCGCGACACGAAGCGATCGGCGTGGAAGGCCTCGAGATCCTCGAGCCGCTCGCCGGCGCCGACGAAGGCGATCGGCACGCCGACCACCGACACCACCGACAGCGCCGCGCCGCCGCGGGCGTCGCCGTCGATCTTCGACAGCACGACGCCGGTCACGCCGACCTGGCGGTTGAACTCGCCGGCGCTCTTGATGGCGTCCTGGCCGGTCATCGCGTCGGCCACGTAGAGCAGGTCGGATGGCCTGACGACGTCCTTGATGGCGACCAGTTCGGCCATCAACTCGTCGTCGATGTGCAGCCGCCCGGCGGTGTCGACGATGACCACGTCGCAGCCGGTGTTGCGGGCCTCGGCCATGGCGCCGCGGGCGCGCGACACCGGATCGAGGTCGCCGGCGGGGTTGAAGACCCGCACGCCGGCCTTCTGGCCGACGATGGTCAGCTGCTCGATGGCCGCCGGCCGGCGGACGTCGGTGGAGACGACCAGCGGGAACCGGCCCTGCCGGGCCAGCAGCCGCGCCAGCTTGCCGGTCGTGGTCGTCTTGCCCGAGCCTTGCAGGCCGAGCAGCAGGACGACGCGCGGATGCCCGGCGCCCGGCGGCTGGCCGCCGGCGGCGTCGCCGAACAGTGCCAGCAGTTCGTCGCGGACGATCTTGACGACCTGCTGCGCCGGCGACAGGCTGCCCTGCACCGTCCGGTCGAAGGCGCGATCGCGGACGCGATCGACGAAGGCCTTGACGACCTGCAGGTTGACGTCGGCTTCGAGCAGCGCGGTGCGGATGTCGCGCAGCACGCGTTCGGTCGTCTCGGGCGTGAGGCGGACCTCACTGCCCAACGACTGGAAGACGTCTTGGAGCCTGGTGCTCAGGGCGTCGAACATGGGACTCGTGGCCGGCGCTCGGCGGGCCGGCCCGGGCCGGCGACCCGGCCTCCTGGCACACTCCCGCCGGCTTGGCGCAAACCCTTATCCTACGCGAGCTTCGGCGGCTCGGTCAATCGACGGGCGGGCGGCTCAGACCTTGGTCAGCCGGTGTCCCAGCTTCTCCTTCTTCGTCCGGAGATAGCGGCGGGTGTGCACCGACGGGGCGATCTCGATTGGCACCGACGCCACCACCGACAGCCCGTAGCCCTGCAGGCCGATGAACTTGCGGGGGTTGTTGGTCAGCAGGCGCATCGTTCGCACGCCGAGGTCGCGGAGGATTTGGGCGCCGATGCCATAGTCGCGCTGGTCGGGCTTGAAGCCGAGCCGTTCGTTGGCTTCGACGGTGTCGAAGCCGCGGTCCTGCAGCTCGTAGGCGCGGATCTTGTTCGCCAGGCCGATCCCGCGGCCCTCCTGATTGAGGTAGAGGAGGACGCCGCGCCCTTCCTTGGCGATGCGCTGCATGGCTGCCTCCAGCTGCGGGCCGCAGTCGCAGCGCGCGGAGTGGAAGACGTCGCCAGTGAGGCAGCTCGAGTGGACGCGGACCAGGACGTCGTGGCCGTCCGCGATGTCGCCGCAGACGAGCGCGGCATGCGTCTCCCGGTTCAGCACCGTCTCGTAGATGTGGATCCGGAACGGGCCGTGTTCGGTCGGCAGCCCGGCGTTGGCGGCCGGCGCCACCAGCCGCTCGACGCGCATGCGGTACTGGATCAGGTCGGCGACCGTGATGATCGGCAGTCGGTGCTTGGCCGCGAACTTCAGGAGGTCGGGCACGCGCGCCATGCGGCCGTCGGCCCTGGCGATCTCGCAGATCACACCGGCCGGATACAGCCCCGCGGCGCGGGCCAGGTCGATCGCCGCCTCGGTCTGGCCGGCGCGCACCAGCACGCCGCCGTCACGCGCCCGCAGCGGGAAGACGTGGCCCGGACGAGCGAGGTCGGCCGCTCGCGTCTTCGGACGGATCGCCGTGAGAATCGTCGTCGCCCGGTCGGGCGCCGAGATGCCGGTCGTGACACCGCGCCGGGCCTCGATGCCGACGCAGAACGCCGTGTCGAAAGGCGTGGTGTTGCGGCCCGGCGGCACCTGCAGCGGGATCTCCAGCTCGTCGAGCCGCTCGCCCGTCATCGGCATGCAGATGAGCCCGCGGCCGTGGGTCATCATGAAGTTGATCGCCTTCGGCGTCACCTTCTCGGCGGCGATGGTGAGATCGCCTTCGTTCTCGCGGTCTTCGTCGTCGACGACGATCACCATCCCACCGTGGCGGATGGCATCGACGGCGTCTTCGACCGCGGAGAAGGTCCGGCCGTCGGCGCGGCGCGGGCGCCGCGCGGGGCGCGCCGGCTGACGTCGCCGGGGCGAAGGGCGGGGGGGCGTGGGCATGGGCGTGGGAATGGGCGTGGGAATGGGCGTGGGCGGCGTCATCGCCGCCGCCGCTCGGGCGGCGCGGCGATTTCCGACGCCCGGGCCACGTACTTGCCGAGGACGTCGCATTCGAGGTTGACCTTGTCGCCGGGCTTCACCCGGCCCAGCGTGGTGTGGCTCCACGTGTAGGGCACCACCTGCACGTCGAAGCGGCGTTCGTCGAGGCCGGCGACGGTCAGGCTGACGCCGTCGACGGCGACGCTCCCCTTGCGGATGAACAGCGCCGCCAGCGACGGCGGGTAACCGATTGTCAGCCAGTGGCTGCCGCCCTCGGCCCGCGCGTCGTCGACGACCCCGATGCCATCGACGTGGCCGAGCACGAAGTGCCCGCCGACGCGGCCGTCGGCGCGCAACGGCCGCTCGAGGTTGACGCGCTGCCCGCGGGCCAGCGCGCCCAGCGTGGTGACGCGGGCGGTCTCGGGGCCGATGTCGGCGTGCAGCTCCGTCTGATGCGCCACCAGCGCGGTCAGGCACACGCCGTTGACCGCGATGCTGTCCCCCGGCTGCAGATCCGCGGCGAGCGCGGTCTCGACCCGCAGGCGGTAGCCGCCGGCCATCGGCTTCAGCTCGGCCAGCGTGCCCATCTGTTCAACGATGCCTGTGAACATCAGCCTCGATCCACACGTCCCGGCCGCACGGCTCGGCCCGCACGGCCTCGAGCCGCGCCCACGGCACCCCGAGGCCGCCGAAGAGCGGCACGCCGGCAGCGCCCAGGGCCTGTGGCGCCACCACCAGGTGCATCCGATCGACGAGGTCCGCTTCCCAGAAACTCCGATGCAGCGCCGCCCCGCCCTCGACGAGCACGGCCTGCAGCCCCAGCGCGGCCAGCTGGCGGCAGGCCGCGTCGAGGGTGTCGGCGGCAACCACCGTCGCGCCGCGCCCGCGCAGCGCGGCCACGCGGTCGGGTTGCCGGTTCAGCGTGTCGGCGCCGGTGACCATTATCACCTGCCCGTCGTCCGGGGTCGACAGCAGGGTGCTCTCGAGCGGCGTCCGCAGCCGACGGTCGAACACCACGCGTGCCCACGGCCGCTCGCGCGGGATCTCCCGCACGGCGAGCCGAGGGTCGTCGGCGATCACCGTGCCGGCACCGACGGCGATGGCGTCGACGGCAGCGCGCAGCCGAACGGTGCGCTGGCGGGCGGCCGGCCCGGAGATCAGGGTCCGCACGCCGGGCGCCGCGGCGATGCGGCCGTCGATGCTCACGGCCGCCTTGACGACGATCTGGGGACGATGGCGTTCGGTGCTGGTCAGGTAAGCGGCATTCAGCCGCCGCGCCGCCGCCGCTTCGACACCGACGTCGACGACGATGCCGGCGGCGCGCAGCGTGGCGATGCCGCGCCCGGCGACGAGCGGATTCGGGTCCGGCGTGGCGGCGACGACCCGCCGAATGCCGGCGGCGAGGATCCGATCGGTGCACGGTCCGGTGCGGCCGGTATGGCAGCACGGCTCGAGCGTCACGTACAACGTGGCCCCGGCCGATCGGGCACCGGCCTCGTCGAGCGCGTTCACCTCGGCGTGCGGGCCGCCGGCCCGTTCGTGCCGCCCCTGCCCCACCACCACACCGGCGTCGACGACCACGGCCCCGACCATCGGGTTCGGCGTCGTCGCGCCGGCGGCCCGAGCGGCGTGGAACAACGCCCGCCGCATGAAGGCCCCGTCGGTCACCACGCCGCCTTGAACAGCGCCTGGACGTAATCGTCGGCCGAGAACGGCAGCAGGTCGTCGATGCCTTCGCCGACGCCGACGTAGCGGATCGGCAGACCGAGGTCGTGCGCGATGGCGACGGCGACGCCGCCCTTGGCGGTGCCGTCGAGCTTGGTGAGGACGACGCCGGTGACCCCGGCCACCGCCGCGAACTCGCGGGCCTGCGTGACGCCGTTCTGCCCGACCGTCGCGTCGAGCACCAGCAGCACCTCGTGCGGCGCCCCCGGCACCTCACGGGCGGCGATGCGCCGGATCTTCTCGAGTTCGGTCATCAGGTTGACGCGCGTATGCAGCCGGCCGGCCGTGTCGATGAGCACGGTGTCGGCGTGCCGCGCCTTCGCCGCGGCCAGGGCGTCGAACACGACGGCGGCGGCATCGGCCCCCTCCTGCGCGCGCACCATCTCGACCCCGGCGCGCGTCGCCCACACCTGCAGCTGATCGACGGCCGCGGCGCGAAAGGTGTCGGCGGCGCAGATGAGCGGACGCCGGCCCTCGTCACGCAACCGATGAGCCAGCTTGCCCACCGTGGTGGTCTTGCCGGTGCCGTTGACCCCGACGACGAGAACCACGCGCGGCGGGACGGCCGGCTCGACTGGCGGCCGCGCGGCGGCGGCGAACACGCCGCGCAGTTCCTCGATGACGCGAGCCTTCAGGCCGACGCCCCGCGCCGGGCCGCGGGTCACCGCGTCCAGAATGCGGGCGGTCGCCGCCACCCCGACATCGGCACCGAGCAGGAGCTCTTCGAGCGCCTCGGCGGTCTCGACATCGACGACGCCACTCCCCGGCGCCGCGGCGTCGGCGCGGCCGGCGATCGCCTCGAACTGCTGCGCCAGCCGCTCGGCCGTGCGCGACAGCCCCTGCGACAACCTCTCGAACAGACCCATTCCCATGGATCTTATCGCGGGGCCGGCGCGCGGCCGGTCAGCGCGCGCGGTCGGACTCGGCGCGCTGCCGTCGGCCCATCAGGGCGCCGACCGCCGCCTCCGCGGTGACGTGCCCCTGCAGCAGCGCATCCACCTGCGCGGCGATCGGCAATTCGACGCCGTGAGCGGCGCCGAGAGCCAGAGCGGCCCGCGTCGTCCGGACGCCTTCGGCGACCATCTTGGTGCTGGCCAGGATGTCGTGGAGGGAACGGCCCTCGGCCAGCGCCACGCCGACATGGCGATTTCGACTGAGCAGGCCGGTGCAGGTGAGCACGAGATCGCCCATGCCGGCGAGCCCGGCCAGGGTGTCGCGATCGCCGCCCGCGGCCACCGCCAGCCGCGAGATCTCGGCCAGCCCGCGGGTGATCAGGGCCGCCTGCGCGTTGTGACCGAGATGCAGGCCGTCGACGACGCCGGCCGCGATGGCGATGACGTTTTTCAGGGCGCCGCCCAGTTCGACGCCGGCGACGTCCTGGCTGGCATAGAGGCGCATCGCGCCGGATCGAAACTCTTCCTGCACGTGCCGCACGGCGTCGGCGTTCTGCGAGGCCACGACGACGACCGTCGGCAGCGAGCGGGCCAGCTCGGCGGCGAAGCTCGGTCCCGACAGCACCGCCACATCGCCGACGTGTCCCCACTCCTCGGCGATCACCTGTGACATCCGCAGCAGCGTTCCGTCCTCGAGCCCCTTCGTCGCGCTGAGCACGACGGCGCTGGCGGACACGTGCGGCGCCGCCTGCCGCAGGACCAGGCGCAGACCGTGCGACGGCACGGCGGCGACGACCAGTTCGGCGTCGCGGAGCGCCTCGGGCAGCCGGTCCGTGGCGGCAAGGCTGTCGGGAAACGTCGCGTCCGGCAGGTAGACCGGATTGGCCCGCCGCGCGTCCATCTCGGCGGCGAGCCCGGCGTCGCGCGCCCACAACCGCACCGGATGGCCGATGCGCGCCAGATGAATCGCCAGCGCCGTTCCCCAGCTGCCGGCGCCGAGCACGGCGACATTACGCACGCCGTTCCTCCGCCACGCGGCCCAGACGCCGCTCGGTGCCGCGCCGCAGGCGCTGGATGTTGCCACGGTGCCGCCACACGACGAGCCCGGCGGTGAGCGTCGCGCCGGCCACCACCGCGCCCGGGGCTCCTGACCACGCCGCCACCGGCGGCAGCGTCAAGGTCGCCACCAGCGACCCGACGGAAACGAGCCGCGTCGCCGCGATGACGAGCACGAACACGCCGGCCGCGGTCAGGGTCGCCGCCGGCGCCAGCACCGAGAACACGCCGCACGCAGTCGCGACCCCTTTGCCGCCGCGGCCGCGCAGCCAGACCGGAAAGGCGTGGCCGACGACGGCAGCGACGCCGGCGGCGACCGTGACCGCCTCGGCAGCGCCGCTTCGACTCGCCAGCAGCACCGCCCCGGTGCCCTTCGCCATGTCGAGCGCCATGACGCTCAGGCCGAGCCTCCAGCCGGCGGCGCGGTAGACGTTGGTCGCGCCCGGATTGCCGCTGCCCTGGCGGCGCGGGTCGATCCCGCTCCACGCCCGCGCCAGCAGCAGGCCGACGGGCAGCGATCCGATCAGGTAGCCGAGCAGCACCAGTCTCACGACGGCGGCTCCGCGGGCACGGCGCGCGCCAGGTAGCGCCGCAGCCGGTCGATCGCGGTGGTCGCCGACAGGGCGCGAATCACCGCCCGGTCGCCGGTGAATCGCCAGGTCCGCACGTCGCCGCCGGACGGGCCGTCCACCGCGATGCACACCGTGCCCACCGGCTTCGCGTCGCTGCCGCCTCCCGGGCCGGCGATGCCGGTCACCGCGATCGCCACGTCCACGCCACCGGCCGCCCGCATGCCGGACGCCATCGCCAGCGCGACCGGTTCGCTCACCGCGCCGTGCGCGGCGATGAGCGACGGGGGGACGCCGAGCAGGTCGGTCTTGGCGCCGTTGCTGTAGGTGACGACGCCGCGGTCGAGGTAGGCGCTGCTGCCGGCGACGTCGGTCAGCCGGGTGGCGACCAGGCCGCCGGTGCACGATTCGGCGAGTCCGAGCCGCCAGCCGCGGGCGACGAGCGCGGCACCGACCGCCTGCTCGAGGCTGCGCCCGTCGATGCTGACGACATCCTCGCCGAGCGGCTCCGTCAGCGCGGCCACGGCGGTGGCGAGACGGGCATCGAGGTCGGCGGCGGCGGCACCGGCACTCGACAGGTGCACCTCGACGACGCCGGGGCTGGCCAGCACGGTCGTCCGCACCGGCGGCGACTCGGCGACCCACGGCGCGTAGATCGGCGCCAGCCGCTCGTCCAGCCACGACTCGCTGCGGCCGGCGACGATGACCACGCGCCGCCGGCTCGGGGTGACGCCGAACCGCGGGGCGATGTGCCGGACCACCGCCTCGTCGAGCATCGGCGTCATCTCTCGCGGTGGGCCCGGCAGCAGCAGCAGGGCGCCGGCCGGCGTCGGGATCCACAGCCCCGGCGCGGTGCCGCGGGCGTTGGCAATCGCCGTTGCTCCGGCCGGCACCAGGGCCTGACGGCGGTTGATCGCCGGCATGGCCAGCTGGCGCGCCGCGAACCGTGCCCGCATCGCCTCGACGAGCGCCGGGTCTTCGTGCAGCGGCAGCGCCAGCAGCGCGGCGGCGACCGCCCGCGTGCGGTCGTCGTCGGTTGGTCCGAGCCCGCCGGTGCAGACGACGAGGTCGGCGCGGGCCAGCGCCTGGCGCATGGCGGCCTCGAGTTCCCCGGCGTCGTCGCCGACCACCGTGGTGGTCACGACATCGATGCCCATGCGCTCCAGCGTCGCGGCGATGAACGGCGAGTTCGTGTCGGTGCGCCCGAGGTCGAGAAGCTCGCTGCCGATGGCGAGCACGGCGGCGCGCGGCCGGGCAGCCGTCATGACAGGCGCTCCGGCCAGACCCACAGCGCCCCCTGCAGCAGCGCCCAGGCATAGACGGCGGCCGCGAAGTCGTCGGCCATGATGCCCCACCCGCCGTGGAGGCGTTCGAGGGCCCGCGCCGGTGGCGGCTTGACGACGTCGAAGAGCCGGAACAGGAGGAATCCGAGGATCGTCGCCGGCCACGACAGCGGCGCCGCGACCATCGTCGCGACCATGCCCATCACCTCGTCGATGACGACCGGCCCCGGATCGGTGATGCCGAGCGCCCGCTCGGCCTCGGACGCGGCCCACGCCCCGGCCAGGAGCAGCCCGGCCACCATCGCGAGTTCGACGGCGGGTCCGCCGCCGGCGGCTCGAACCACCGCCCACAGCGCCAGGCCGACGGCGGCGCCGGCGGTGCCCGGGGCGATCGGAAACCAGCCGGCGTACCCGGCAGTGGCGACGGCGAGGGCGAGGCGGCGCACGGCTCTGAGCGCCTAGAGGCGAACGACCCGCGTCCCGGCCACCCGGTCGTGGAGACCGCGATGGTCGCCGTCGAACAGCGCCGGCAGGAACCCCAGCCCGCCCAGCGCAGCGCCGGCCAATGCCGTCACCGCCCGCAGCGCCGCGGCCCCCGGTGGCACCGCGCCGTCGTCGGCGACGACCCGCACCCCGGTGGCCATCTTGCCAAGGGTCTGGCCGCCGCAGGCCGTGAACGAGGTGAGGTAGGAGACGGCGAGGCCGAGCAGGAACGCCGCCAGCGGTGCCACCGGCAGCCGGCCCACCTCCGCCATCGTCAATCCCGACAGGCGCACGGTGAGGTAGACGACGACCAGGCCGATGGCGGTGAGCAGCCCGAGGTCGATCGCACCGGCCGCCAGGCGCGCGGCGAGCGACGCCGGCCCCGAACTCGCGTCGCCCTCGGCGTTGGCAGGCGCGGCGTCGGCGGCGACCGGAGGGAGGTCGGCGTCGAGCAGGCTGGACGGCATGCGCCGCACGACCTGGGTGGTGGGACGGCTGCGCGGCCGTTCGGTCCCGCGGCGCACGGCGAGCGGCGGCCGGGCCGGCGGCGGCGAATCGAACAGGTCCGACGGCGTCGCGGCCGGCGGTTCGGCCAGCGGCAGGTCGGCGAGGGGGCCGCCCGCCGGCGGATCGAGTGCCTGCAGGTCGACGAAACCGAGGCGGTCGAGCGACGGCGCCTCGCCGTCGCCCGGCTCGGTGAAGAACTCGTCGGCGACACCGGCCGGCGGCTCGGCGGGGACCGCGGCGGATACCGCCGCCGCCACCGCCGGCGACGCCACGGCGGGCGCCGCCGGCAGGTCGAGCGCGGCCGCGAACGTGAAGTCGTAGCCACAGTGGCGGCACCGCGCGCTCTCTTCGAAGCCGACGTATCCGCACTTGGGGCACTTCACGGCTGCCCCCGCTCGGCGGTGTCACCCCGGCCGGCCGCCGCCGCCTGCAGCAGCTCGCGCTGGACCCGGCCGCGCAGCGCCTGCGCCGCCGGGTAGGCATCGTCGCCGGGGCTGACGCGGTCGAGCACCGCGAGCGCATCGGGCAGCTTGCCGGCCGTGAAGAGCTGCTCGGCCCTGGCCAGGTGCGCGTCCGACGCGCCCGGCACGGGCAGCACGGCGGCGGCCGGATCGACGACCGGTGCTGCCGACCCGGCGTCGTCGCCGGTGGGGGTGAGCACGATCCAGAGGCCGGCGCCGCTCATCGCCAGCAGCGCGAGGGCCAGCGGCCAGCGCCACGGACGTGCCGCTGCAGGGGCGGCGGACCGCGCGACGCGCCGCCACCGCGGACGCCTGGGCGCCGGGGCGGCCGACGGCGGCGAGGCCAGCAGACCGATACGATGCAGAACCGGCAGCGTCTGTTCGTGGGCCGCACCGCGCTCGAGCGCGGCGGTCAGCAGCGCGCGGGCCCGCTCGACGTCTCCGCCGTCGAAGGCCTGCAGCCCCTGATGCACGAGCGCTTCGGTCTCGCGCTGGCTCTCGGCCTGCGCACGACGCGCGCGGTCGATGTAGGCCCGGGCCCGGTCGTTGGCGCGGTCGAGGAACAGCACCCGGGTCCAGACGTTGATCGCGTGGTCGAGCCGCCCGGCGAAGTACTCGTCGAGCCCCGACACGAGCAGCTGCTCGATGCGGGTCTGCCGCTCGACGTCCGACAGGTTCTCGGGTCCCGGCTCGGGCCCTGGCGTCGGCTCCGTCATGCCTGCAAGTGCCGGTGAGTATAGCACTTACCGCCGGCCCTCGCGCCTGTGGTACAACCCACGCCGCATGGCCATCATCGAGTGCGTGCCCAACATCAGCGAGGGCCGCGACGCCGCCGCCGTCGAAGCCGTCGCCGCGGCGATCCGCGGCGTGCCCGGCGTCCGGCTGCTCGACGTCCAGTCCGACCCCACGCACCACCGATCGGTGTTGACCTTTGCCGGCGATCGCGGCCCGTTGCTGCAGGCCGTGCTGGCGCTGTTCGAGCAGACCCTCGCCCGCGTCGACCTGCGCCGTCACTCCGGCGAGCATCCGCGGCTGGGCGCCGTCGATGTCGTGCCCTTCGTGCCGATCGAGGGCGCGACCATGGCCGACTGCGTGGCCCTGGCCCGCGACGCCGCCCGCGCGGTCGCCGAGCGGTTCGACCTGCCCGTCTTCCTCTACGAGGAAGCCGCCGCGTCGCCGGCCCGGCGGCAGCTCGAGGACATCCGCCGCGGCGAGTTCGAGGGCCTCACCGCCAAGCTGCAGGCGCCGGAGTGGGCGCCCGATTTCGGCCCGGCCCGCCCGCACCCCAGCGCTGGCGCCACCGTCATCGGCGCGCGCATGCCGCTCATCGCCTACAACGTCAACCTCGCCACCGACCGGCTCGATGTCGCGAAGAAGATCGCCAGCGCGGTGCGGATGAGCTCCGGCGGCTACCGCTTCGTGAAGGCGATGGGCCTGGCGCTCGACGACCGCGGCATCGTGCAGGTGTCGATGAACCTCACCAACTTCGAGAAGACGCCGATCCACCGGGTGTTCGAGACGGTCAAGCGCGAGGCCGCGCGTTACGGCGTCGCGGTGCTGGAGAGCGAGGTGGTCGGCCTGGTGCCGTCGGCCGCCCTGGTGCAGACCGCCGAGTACTACCTGCAGCTGGCCGGCTTCCGCCCCGGACAGGTGCTCGAGGCGCGGCTGCGCGACGAGTGACGCCGGGTTCAATCGGCGTCGCGTCGTGACGGCGCGATGCCGAACGCCCGCATCTTCTTGTACAGGTTGCTGCGCTCGACGCCGAGGGCGTCGGCGGTGCGCGAGATGTTGCCCTGGTGCGCGGCCAGCACCCGCAGGATGTAGTCGCGCTCGAACCGATCGCGGGCGTCGGCGAGCGGCAGCACCGTTCCGCCGGTCCCCGGGGCTCCCGGCCCAGCACCGACCGCCGGCGACGCGCCGCCCGGCCCGTCGCCGATGAAAGCGACGTCCGGCAGCGTGATGACGTCGCCGGCGACCATGATGAGCAGGCGTTCGACCACGTTGTGCAGTTCACGCACGTTGCCCGGCCAGGCGTGCTGCTGCAGGTGCAGCATCGCCTCGGGGGCGAAGCGCTTCACCCGCCGGCCGTACTCTCCGGCCAGCGTCGCCATGAAATGCTCGGCGAGCCGCGGCACGTCGTCGACGCGATCGCGCAGCGGCGGCACGAAGATCGGCACGACGTTCAGGCGGAAGTACAGATCCTCGCGGAACCGGCCGGCGCGGATCTCGTCCTGCAGATCCTTGTTGGTGGCGGCGACCACGCGCACGTCGACCTTCACCGTCGCCGTCCCGCCGACCGGCTGCACCACCTGCTCCTGGAGGGCGCGGAGCACCTTGGCCTGGGTCTTCAGGCTCATGTCGCCGATCTCGTCGAGGAAGATCGTGCCGCCGCTGGCGTGCTCGAAGCGGCCGCGGCGGTCGGCCACCGCGCCGGTGAACGCACCGCGGGCGTGACCGAACAGCTCCGACTCGATCAGCTCCTCGGGAATCGCCGCACAGTTGACGTCGACGAAGGGCCCGGTCCGCCCCCGGGAATGGGCGTGGATGGTTCGCGCCACCACCTCCTTGCCGGTGCCGTTCTCCCCGAGGATCAGCACCCGGCCGTTGGTCGGCGCCGCCAGCAGCACCTGCTCGCGCAGGTGCCGCATCACCACGCTGTCGCCGATCAGCGTGTGGCGGCGATCGACCTGGGCGCGCAGATCGCGGTTTTCGGCCTCGAGCGCCCGCTGGCGCAGCGCGTGGCGGACCACCAGCACGGCCTTGTCGAGCGACAGCGGCTTCTCGACGAAGTCGAACGCGCCGAGCTTGATGGCGCGCACCGCCGACTCGACGTTGCCGTGGCCGGAGATGACCACGACCTCGGCGTCGACGTGTCGCTCGCGCAGCCGCTGCAGGGTCTCGAGCCCGTCGATGCCGGGCATCCACACGTCGAGCAGGATGACGTCGTAGCCGTGGGTGACGACCCGTTCGAGACAGGTCTCGCCCGACTCGACGGCGTCGACCGCATAGCCTTCGTCGCGCAGCACGCCGCCCAGGGCGGCGCGCACGCCGGGCTCGTCGTCGACGATCAGGATTGCGGGCATGGCCGTGGTGATGACGTCAGCAGGGCAGCTCGATGGTGAAGCGCGTGCCCCTGGGAGCATTGTCCGACACTTCGACGTTGCCGCCATGCTCGGCGACGATGCGGCGGACGATGGCCAGGCCGAGCCCGGAGCCGCGGCGCTTGGTCGAATAGTACGGCAGGAACAGCTTGTCGCGCTCGCTGGCCGGGATGCCCGGGCCGTCGTCGGCGACCACGACGCGGACCAGGTCGTGGGTGGCGTCGCGCGCCGTCTCGACGACGATCGAGCCACGCTGCTCCATCGCCTCGATGGCGTTGTCGACCAGGTTGATGATCACCCGCTTGAACTGCTCGGCGTCCAGCCGCACCGGGGGCAGGCCGGACTCGAACCGCCGCGTCACGGTGACGTGGGCGAACAGCCCGTCGTAGAGCGCCAGCGCGTCGGCGAGCACGTCGGCCAGGGCGGTCGGCACCGCCCGCGGCGCCGGCATCCGCGCGAACTGCGAGAACTCGTCGACCAGGCCCTTCAGCGACTCGACCTCGCCGATGATCGTCGAGGTGCACTCCCGGACCAGGTCGGCGTGCGGCGCCGCGTCGCCGAGCTTGCGCTGCAACCGCTCGGCCGACAGCTGGATCGGCGTCAGCGGGTTCTTGATCTCGTGGGCCAGCCGCCGCGCGACCTCGCGCCAGGCGGCGACCTTCTGGGCGCGGATGAGCGGCGTGACGTCGTCGAGCACCAGCACCGTGCCCTCGAACCCGGCGCCGCCGTGCAGCCGCGTCGCCGCCACCGCCAGCGTCATCTCCCGGCCGTCGCGGGTGACCGCCACCTCCTGGGCCACTGACTCGCCGCGCGCCCGCGCCGCGTCGGCGACCAGCGTCGTCACCGCGGCGAACTCGCCGCCGAGCACCTCGCTGAGCGGCCGGCCTTCGGCGCCAGGTCCGAGACCGAGCAGCCGCGCCGCCGCCGAGTTGACCCGCCCGACCACGCCGTGGGCGTCGATCGAGACGACGCCGGTGGCGATGCGCTCCAGGATGGTCTCGACTGAACGGTGGCGGCGCTCCACCTCGTGGTGGCGCTGTTCGAGCTCGAGCGCCGTCCGTTCCAGCGAGCGCTGGCGCGCCGACAGATCGGCGGCCATGGCGTTGAACGACTCGACCATGTGGCCGAATTCGTCGTCGGCCTGGTGCTCGATGCGATGCTCCAGGCGGCCGGCGCCGATCTCGCGGGCCGCCGCCGACAGCATCTGCACCGGTCGCGTGATCCGCTTGGCGAGGTACAGGCCCATCCACGTCGACCCGCCGAGGATCAGCAGCGTCAGCATCACGAAGAAGGAGAGGTAGACGCCGGCCAGCGGCCACTTCAGCACCCGCAGCTGCGAATAGGCCTCGTAGGCCTGGGTCAGCCGCCGGGCCCGTTCGGCCATCTCGCCGGTCAGCACGTCGCTGGCGATGATGACGCCGGTGAGCCGGCCGTCGGGGGCGCGGATGGCGCGGGCGACGCGCAGGAACTGGCCCCCGGTTCCACCCGGCATCGGCTCCAGCGTCCAGTCGTCGGTCGAGCCGTCGACCTGCAGCGCCGCCAGGCGGTCGGCGCCGGCCCGGGCGATGCCGGTGGGCACGTCGGGCGCGGCGACGTCGACCACCGACTGCACCGCGCCGCCGGGCGTCGGGGCGACCCGGTAGACCTGCACCAGGCCGATGCGCCGCTCGGTCACGTCCGGTGCGATCACCGCCCGCACGCCGTCGACGTCGGTGGCCAGGTCGATCCGCGACAGCGCGCCGGCCAGGCGGCCGACCTCGTCGTTCACGACGCGCCGCCGCTCGCGGTAGTAGTCCGAGGCGATCGTGCTCGCCGAGGTCAGCACCTCGTCCATCGGCGCGTTGAACCAGCGCTCGACGGCGGTCAGCACGACCTGCGAGCCGACCACCAGGACGAGCACCGCCGGCACCAGCGTCAGCGCGAACAGCAGCGCGACCAGCTTGGCGCGGAAGCGCGCGAACGGCAGCGCCCGCCGGCGCTCGACCACCAGCTTGACGACGTTGCGCACCAGGAAGAATCCCAGCGCCAGCAGCATCATCAGGTTGGTCGCGCTCAAGGCGTAGAGCACGAAGCCGGTCAGGAAGTCCGGCGACAGCCGCGCCGAGCGGTCGGCCAGCCACAGCAGGCTGGCGAGCGCGCTGAGCAGCAGCGCGATGCCGACCAGGATCAGCCGCGGGTTGTCGCGGAACGGGCGCCGGCCGGGGCCGGCGTGCACCGCCACCCCGGCGGGGGCCGCGACGGCGGAACTGCGCGAACGCGCCATGGTCGTCGAAGCGGGGCTAGTCCTTGGCGCCCAGCAGGTCCTTCAGCTCGCTCATGAACTCGCCGATGTCGCGGAAGTGGCGGTAGACCGAGGCGAAGCGGACGTAGGCGACCTTGTCGAGCTGCTTCAGTTCCTGCATCACGAAGGCGCCGACCTCGGTGGTGCTGATCTCCTTCTCGGCGCGATCCTGCAGCATGCCTTCGACCCGGTCGGCGATCGCCTCGATGGCCGCTACCGACACCGGGCGCTTCTCGCACGCCTTGAGCAGGCCAGCCACCAGCTTCTGGCGTTCGAAACGCTCGCGGGTGCCGTCTTTCTTCACCACCATGTACGGGATCTCGTCGATCCGCTCGTAGCTGGTGAAGCGCTTGCCGCACGCGGCGCTCAGACACTGGCGGCGCCGCCGGATGACGTCGCCCTCCTTGCTCTCCCGCGAGTCGACCACCTTGTCGCCGAGTTCGCCGCAGTACGGACATTTCACGGCCGGGTCTCCTGGGTCTCGCGCGTCTGGGCCGCCAGGCTGCCGGGCGACAGGCCCTCCATCGCCATCATCCACGCGCCGGCGATCAGCGTGGGGATGAAGCCGACGGCGTGCAGGACGATCGCCGCGGCCACGGCGCGGTCGTTGTCGATGGCGAAGAAGGACGTGACCGACAGACGATACGCCTCGTGGTAGCCGCCGACCGCGCCCGGCGTCGGCACCGCGACGCCGACGACGAGCAGTGCCGTGACCAGCAGCGACCCGGCCGGCGGCAGCACGACGCCGAGGGCCAGCGACACGACCCAGATCTGGGCGGCGATGGCCAGCCACAGCGGCACCGACCACACCAGCGCCAGCACCAGTTGGCGCGGATCGCGCACCGCGGCCAGGCCTTCGGCGAACGACTGCGACAGGCCGGTGACGAGCTGGCGCGGCCGCTGGGGCAGCCATCCCGTGCTCCATGCCACCAGGCGGCCGAGGCGGGCCGGATCGGCGGCGCACGCCAGCATGACGCCCAGGCCGATCGCCGCGGCCAGCGCTGCCAGCAGCGCGCCGCCGCGCACCGCCGCGTACATCGCCGGATCCATCGCCGACAGCCCCGGATCGAACGCCACGAAGTAGAGCCCGAGCAGCACCAGCACGGTGACCAGGTCGAGGACGCGTTCGAGCAGGATGGTGGCGAAGGCGGCGGCCACCGGCAGGCCTTCGCGCCGCGCCAGCAGCCACGGCCGAATGACCTCGCCGGCCCGCGCCGGCAGCACGAACGAGGCGGCGAAGCCGATGATCGTCGCCCGCAGGGCGACCGCGAATCGGGTCGGCCCGATCGGCATCAGCATGACCTGCCAGCGGGCGGTGCGGCAGGCGTAGCCGAAGAAGAGCAGGCCGACACCGGCGGCGACCAGCCCGAGCCGCGCCTGACGCATGACGCGCCAGACTTCCTGCAGGTTGGCATTGCGCAGGAAGAGCGCGAGCAGCCCGAGGGCCAGCGCGGTGACGACGGCGGTGCGGATCCAGGAGCGCATGCGCGGCGCCGGGCGCGCGCCGGCGCCGCGCGGCGGCACCGGCGGCGTGGCTCGGCTTCGTCCATACTACATGACGGCTCGGCGCAGGTCTTGCGCCGGTCGGGCCGAATCGCTACGATTTGCGGTCCCCGAGCCGGAGTCGTCGTGTCCCTCGCCCCTCCCCTGATCGAATCTGCGCTGTCTGGCGTCCCGCGCCTGCGGCAGGGCAAGGTCCGCGATCTCTATGCCGTCGACGACGACGTGCTCATCGTCGCCACCGATCGCATCTCGGCGTTCGACTACGTGCTCGGGTCGGGCATCCCCGACAAGGGCCGCGTGCTCACGCAGCTGTCGGCGTTCTGGTTCGCCCGCACCCGGGCCATCACCGCCAACCACGTGATCAGCACCGACGTGGCGACCTTCCCCGCGGTGCTCGCCGCCGATCGCGACCAGCTGCGCGGCCGGGCGATGCTCGTCCGCCGCACCACGCCCCTGCCGGTCGAGTGCGTCGCGCGCGGCTACCTGTCCGGCTCCGGCTGGAAGGACTATCTGGCCAGCGGCGCGGTGTGCGGTCATGCCCTGCCGCCCGGCCTGCGCGAGTCCGACCGGCTGCCCGAGCCGCTCTTCACCCCGGCGACCAAGGCCGACTCGGGGCACGACGTCAACATCAGCGAGGCCGACGCGGCGGCGATCATCGGCGCCGACCGGCTGGCGCGCTGCAAGGCGATCACCATGGCGCTCTACGCCGCCGGTGTCGCCCACGCCGCCGCCTGCGGCATCATTCTCGCCGACACCAAGTTCGAGTTCGGCCTGACCGACGGCGGTGAACTGCTGCTCATCGACGAGGCGATGACGCCCGATTCGTCGCGCTACTGGCCGGCCGATCAGTACGCGCCGGGCGGACCGCAACCCAGCTTCGACAAGCAGTACGTCCGCGACTACCTCGAGTCGATCCGCTGGAACAAGCAGCCGCCGGTGCCGAGCCTGCCCGACGACGTCGTGCGCCGCACCCGCGAGAAGTACCTCGAGGCCTTCGAGCGGCTCACCGGCCGCCCCCTGGAGATCTGATGCGAGAACAACTCGACCGCGTGGTGGCCGAAATGGTCGACAAGGGCGTGCACTACGACGACGCCCAGCGCGAGTTCGAACGCCGCTTCATCAGCCGGGTCGTCGACGCCTGCGACGGCAACGTCAGCCGGGCGGCCGACGTTCTCGGCATGCACCGCAACACGCTGGCCCGCAAGGTCACGGCGCTCAAGATCCGCGTCTCGCGCAGCTCCGCGGCGTGAGCCGCCGTCGTCCCCCCGCGGCCAACCGCCCCGGCTTGACACCCATGCGCGGGCATGGGTATGGTTAGCAGTCTAGTGCCTTGAGTGCTAGCCCCCGTGTGGGGGGAGTGCTAAGGCGAGCGCGCGCCCCGTCCGGCTCCGGCCGGTCCGGCGGCGGGCCCGTATTCGGCGGCCCCGGTTGAGGGCCGCGGCATGGTGGAGCGGAGTTCCCGATATGGCTACGAAACTGCGTCCGTTGCACGACCGGATCCTCGTCGAGCGCATCGAAGAGGGCGAACAGAAGGTCGGGGGCATCATCATCCCCGACAGCGCCAAGGAGAAGCCCCAGCAGGGCAAGGTCGTCGCCGTCGGCGCCGGCAAGCCCGACAAGGACGGCAAGAAGGTCGCCCTCGACGTCAAGGCTGGCGACACCATCCTCTTCGGCAAGTACTCGGGCCAGGAGATCAAGATCGACGGCACCGAGTACCTCATCATGCGTGAGGACGAAGTCCTCGCCGTGCTCGAGAAGTAACCCAGTCAGGAACGGAGACAGGCGCACATGGCGAAGCAGATTATTTACGGCGAGCAGTCGCGGCAGGCGATCCTCCGCGGCGTGAACGCGCTGGCCGACGCGGTCAAGGTGACCCTCGGCCCCAAGGGCCGCAACGTCGTCCTCGACAAGAAGTTCGGCTCCCCCACCATCACCAAGGACGGCGTGACGGTGGCCAAGGAGATCGACCTCAAGGACCCGCTCGAGAACATGGGCGCGCAGATGGTCCGCG
>JBFWNV010000014.1:0-83336 GCA_050250875.1 Vicinamibacterales bacterium | reverse complement strand
CGGCGGGGGCGCACGGACCCCCTGGTCCGCAGGGACCCGCGGGTGCCGATGGAGCGGCGGGTCCGCAGGGGCCGGCCGGCCCGCAGGGGGCGCCGGGTGCGGACGGCGCGCCTGGTGCCGCTGGCCCACAGGGTCCGGCTGGGCCCCAGGGCCCGGCGGGTGTTGACGGAGCGCCGGGTCCGCAAGGCCCCGCGGGTGCCGATGGTGCGGTGGGTCCGCAAGGGCCGGCCGGTCCGCAGGGGGCTCCGGGAGCGGACGGCGCGCCGGGTGCCGTTGGCCCGCAGGGCCCGGCTGGTCCGGCGGGGCCGCAGGGCCCGGCGGGTGTCGACGGAGCACCGGGTCCGCAGGGTCCCGCGGGTGCTGATGGTGCGGCGGGTCCGCAGGGGCCGGCGGGTGTCGACGGCGCGCCGGGCCCGCAAGGTCCCGCGGGGGCCGATGGTGCGGTGGGGCCGCCGGGGCCGGCCGGTCCGGCAGGACCGCAAGGGCCCGCAGGCGCGGACGGGGCGCCTGGTGCGGCTGGGCCAGCTGGGCCCGCTGGGCCAGCGGGTGCTGACGGTGCGGCTGGTCCGCAGGGCCCGGCCGGTCCTGCGGGCGCGCAGGGACCACAAGGACTTCAGGGTCCCGCCGGCCCGCAGGGCGTGCCCGGCGTGAGCGGCTGGGAGCGCATCGTGGGCACGACCAGCCTCGACGACGAGACCGCAAAGACGGCGGAGGCGAGCTGCTCGGCCGGCAGGAAGGTCGTCGGCGGCGGGTACGTGCTCAGCGGCCGTTCCGGCACTGCGTTGACGCGGTCGCTCGTCGACGGCAGCTATCCCCTCGACGACGACACGTGGCAGGTGACGACACGCAGCACCGCCGGCGGCGGCGACAACAGCTACGCCGTCACGGTCTACGCCATCTGCACCACGGCGCTTCCCTAGCCCACCTCCGGCTGGGGGTCCGAGGGGCCGCGTGTCTTGGGGGCACGCGGCCCCGTCCTCTGTACGGGCCGGGTTACCGTTTGCGACGCGCCGGCCGCGATCGCGCCGCTGCCGTCGCGCGGCGCCGCCCCGACGGTGCCCGCAGCCACGCCCGGACGCCGTCGAGCGCGGCGTGCGCCGTCATGTCGGGCTGCAGCGGGGTGATCGACACGTAGCCGTCGCGGCAGGCCTGGTAGTCGCTGTGATCGTGCGGCAGCCAGTCGTCCTGCCCTTCCTCGATCCAGAAGTAGTGCAGGCCGCGCGGGTCCTCGCGCCGGGCGATCGTCGTGACGTGGTTGCGCTTGCCCTGCACGGTGACGCGGGCCCCCTTCGGCGTGCCCGTGGGGACGTTGACGTTGAGGAACGTCCGCTCCGGCAAGCCGGCCGAGAGCACGCGCGCCGCCAGGTCGTGCGCGATCGCCGCGGCGGGCCCGAAGTCGAACCGCCAGTCGCGCGTGCGCATCAGCGACACGGCGATGGCCGGCGCACCGAGCAGCGCCGCCTCGAGGGCGCCCGAGACCGTGCCCGAGTAGGTCACGTCGTCGCCGAGATTCCAGCCGGTGTTGATGCCCGACACGACCAGGTCGGGCAGCCGTCCCTCGAACAGCACCGCGACGGCGATGTTGACGCAGTCGGTGGGCGTGCCGTCGACGGCGAAGCGGTTGGGGCCGTGCTGGTCGAGCCGCAGCGGCCGGCGCAGCGTGAGCGCGTGGCCGATCGCGCTCGACTCCTGGTGCGGCGCGACGACGACGACCTCGCCGAGCGGCGCCATCGCCGCGGCCAGGGCGGCGAGGCCGGCGGCGTGGATGCCGTCGTCGTTGGTGACGAGAATCGTGGGCATGGGAACCTGCGATGTTAGCACCCGGCCGCGGGCCGGGCCGACCGGTGCCGCCGGGTGTGCTGTTCCCCGCTCGCCAATCCCTGTAAGATCGCCGCCCATGGACTGGTGGATCTGGCTGGCGGCGGGGTTCGTGCTGCTCGTGCTGGAACTCGTCACGCCGAGCGGGTTCTTCATCATGTTCTTCGGCATCGGCGCGCTCGCCGCCGGCCTGCTGGGCGGCGCCGGCCTGGTCACCACGGCGTGGGTCCAGTGGCTGGTGTTCACCGCCGTCGCGATCGGCGGCCTGCTGCTGTTCCGCCGCACCATTCAGGCCCGCGTCGAGGCCAGCGCGGCGCCGCCGGTGGATTCGCTCGTCGGCGAGATCGCCGTGCCGCTCGAGGGCATCGCCGCCGGCGCCGTCGGCCGGGTCACGCTCCGCGGTTCGACCTGGGAGGCGCGCAACGACGGCGGCACCGGGCTGTATGCGCACCAGCGCTGCCGCGTCATCCGCGTGTCCGGACTGCAACTCGGCATCGTCGCCGAATAGAGAGGCATCCCATGGAAGGCGGCTTCATCGTCATCGTCCTGCTCGCGATCATGGCGCTCATCGTCATCGCCAAGACCGCCATCGTCGTCCCCCAGCAGAGCGCCTTCGTCGTCGAACGCCTCGGCCGCTATTCCGGCACGCTCGACGCCGGCTTCCACATCCTGCTGCCCTTCATCGACGTCATCCGCTACAAGCACTCGCTGAAGGAGGCCGCGCTCGACATCCCGGCGCAGGTGTGCATCACCCGCGACAACGTCCAGGTCGGGGTCGACGGCGTGCTCTACCTCAAGATCCTCAATCCCGAGCGGGCCAGCTACGGCATCCAGGACTACCTGTTCGCCATCTCGCAGCTGGCGCAGACGACGCTGCGGTCGGAGGTCGGCAAGATCGACCTCGACCGCACGTTCGAAGAGCGCACCAACATCAACATCGCCGTCGTCACTGAACTCGACAAGGCCAGCGAGCCGTGGGGCGTGAAGGTGCTGCGCTACGAGATCAAGAACATCACGCCGCCGGCCGACGTGCTCGCCGCGATGGAGAAGCAGATGCGCGCCGAGCGCGAGAAGCGCGCGGTGATCCTCACCTCCGAGGGCCAGCGCGATGCCGCGATCAACAGCGCGGAGGGCGACAAGCAGCAGACGATCAAGGCGTCGGAGGCCCGCAAGCAGCAGCAGATCAACGAGGCCGAGGGACAAGCGGCGGCGATCCTGGCCGTCGCCACCGCCACCGCCGAGGGGATCAAGCGGGTCGCCGAGGCCACCCAGGCGCCCGGCGGCCAGGAGGCGATTCAGCTGCGCGTCGCCGAGCAGTACATCGGCGAGTTCGGCAAGGTCATCACCAACGCCGACACGATCATCCTGCCGTCAAACGTCGCCGACGTGGCGTCGATGATCACCACGGCGATGTCGGTGGTGAGCCAGCACACCCCGCCGGCGCAGACCAAGCGCTAGGAGAGCCATGAGCCAGCCGTCGCATCGTCCCGTCCACGCCGCCAAGCTGCCGAAGCCGGTCGGCCCCTACTCGCCCGGCATGGGCTTCGAGCGGCTGGTCTTCGTCTCCGGCCAGGGCGCCACCGACCCGGCCACCGGCCAGCTCGCCGGACACACGGCCGCCCTGCAGACCGAGCAGTGCCTGCGCAACGTCCAGGCCATTCTGGAAGCCGCCGGTACCGATCTCCAGCACGTGCTGCGCTGCGGCGTGTTCCTGGTGGACATGGACGACTTCGCCGAGATGAACGCCGTCTACGAACGCATGTTCGGCGGGCATCGGCCGGCCCGCACGACGATCCAGGCGGCCAAGCTGCCCGGCAAGGGCCTGCGCGTCGAGATCGACGCCATCGCCTACCTGCCCTAGCCGCCAACACGAATCGCACGTGTCGCGCCCGAGCCCCGAGCCCCGAGTCCCGAGCCCAGGGTCGTGCCGCGTTTCAAGCTGACGATCGAATTCGCCGGAACACGATACAGCGGCTGGCAGAAGCAGGCCAACGCCCGCACCGTTCAAGGCGATCTCGAACGGGCGATCCGGGCCGCGCTCGGCGAGGTGCTGGTCGAGACCCAGGGGTCCGGGCGGACCGACGCCGGCGTGCACGCCCTGGCGCAGGTGGCGCACGTCGACCTGGTCCGCGCCCCGGCCCCGGAGCAGATCCGCCGTCGCGTCAACGACGCCCTGCCCGCCGACGTCCACGTCCTCGAGGTCGTGCCGGTGTCGCGGCGGTTCCACGCCCGGCACGGCGCCGTGCGGCGCAGCTACGTCTACCAGGTGTCGCGGCGCCGCACTGCGTTCGCCAAACCGTACGTCTGGTGGGTGAAGGCGCCGATCGACCTGGTCCGTCTGCAGACCGCGGCGGCGGCGTTCGTCGGCCGTCACGACTTCCGCGCCTTCTCGGACGACGACCCCGACGAGAAGTCCACCGTCGTGGTGCTCGACGAGGTGACGGCGGTCGAGTCCGGACCGCTGGTGCTCATCCGCGTCGGCGGCTCCCACTTCCTCTGGAAGATGGTGCGCCGAATGGTCGGCGTGCTGGTCGCGGTAGGGACGGGCGAACTGCCGCCGGGCCAGGTCGCCAGGTGGCTGGCCGACCCGAGGTCGGCCGGGGGCGAGCCGGCTCGCCTCACCGCCCCCGCCGCCGGGCTGTTCCTCGAGCGCGTCTGCTACGAGGGCGACCGCTGGCCCGAGTCGCTCGTGGCACCGGTGGGGATCCGGTAGCCCGGGGCCAGTTCCCGTGAGTCGGCCGCGATGGCGGCGAGCGATTCGCGGGCGACGGCGCCGTGGCCGTCCACGCCGCGCCAGCTCCACGGCCAGAGCCCGGCGTAGCCGCCCCGCCTGGCCACCGCGGCGAGCGCACGGACGTCGAGCGCCGGCCGGCCGCGGGCCAGGTCGGCGGCGTCGCCCTGCCCGGCGCATTCGCCGACCACCAGCGGCCGCCGCAGCCCGAGCGCGGCGGCCGGCGTCGCCGCGACGTCGAAGTCGTGGGCCGGGTCGTAGTAGCAGTGCGCCTGCAGGTAGTCGAGCCCCAGCACCGGATCGTCCCACCAGCCGGCGAAGCGGAGCCGGGCGCTGCCGAGCGTCACGCGGGCGCCGTGCCCGTGGACGACCGCCGCCGCGTCGCGCACCCACGCGGCGAACACGTCGAACGGGATCGGGCGATCGAGCCGCGGCGATGGACTGAGCTCGGCGACGATCCAGTCGGGCTCGTTCAGCAGGTCCCACGCGTCGATGGCGCCGGCCAGGTCGGCGCGGGCGCCGCCGGGCGCGTAGCGCGACACCACGGGGGACAGCACCCGATTCAAGACGCGCGCCTGTCCGTCGGGATCGGCCAGCCAGCGGTGATGCCCGCCGACGAGCGCTCCAGCCATGACGGTGGCGCGGAACGCCAGCGTGTGATCGAACAGCACCGGCACCACCCGGACGTCGTGCGCCGCGGCCGTGTCGAGCGCGGCGTCGAGATCGGCGATCGCCGTCGGGTCGAGGCCGGCCGGCCACCCGGCGGCATCGACGCGCAGGCCGCCGCGGGCGTCGGTGAACAGGAACCACCGCACCACCTCGACGCCGTGGGCGGCCAGCGCCGCGAAGTCGGCGGCGATCTCCGCCGGCGCCGTCGTCACGCCGTGATGGCTGCCCCACACGGTCGGCCCGAAGTCGCCGCCGTAGTGCCGCCACGGATAGTTCACGCCGACCATGGCATCGGACCCGGCCGGCGTGGATAGACTGGGGCCATGTGCCGCAACATCCGAACGCTCTTCAACTTCGATCCCCCGGCCAGCGACGACGAGGTGCGCGCCGCCGCCGTCCAGTTCGTCCGCAAGCTGAGCGGGTTCACGGCACCCTCGAAAGCCAACCAGGCGGTGTTCGACCGCGCCATCGACGACGTCGCCGCGGTGGCCCGCCGGCTGATCGACGACCTGGTCACCACCGCCGAGCCCCGCGACCGCGACGTCGAAGCCGACAAGGCCAGGGCCCGCGCCGCGCTGCGCTACGGCCCGGCGCGCTGACCGGCGCGCCGGTCATGCGCCCGGCGTGATCTCCGGCTCGTGGTCCTCGACCGGGCCGAGCCGGCGGGCGTAGACGTAGGAGCCGCCGAAGATCACGACGATCAGGCCGAGCGACAGCCACTTCGGAATCTCGAAGTGCACCCAGCCGAGGCCGTGGCCGTACTCCAGCAGCAGCTTGATGCCGACCCAGGCGATGATGACGAACGCCCCGTCGACGAGCACCGGATAGCGGCGGATCAGCGACAGCAGCCGGCCGATCACCAGCCGCATCATGACGATGCCGAGGATGCCGCCGGTGATGACCACCCACAGCTTGTCGGACACCGCCACCGCCACCAGGATCGAGTCGATGGCGAAGACGATGTCGGTCAGCTCCACCTTGACCACCGTCGCCCAGAACGGCGACAGCCCGAGCCAGGGTTCGGCGGGCTTCACCGCGTGGCGTGACTCGCCGTCATCGCCGTGGCCGCGGAAGTGCTGGAACGGCAGGTACAACAGGTACAGGCCGCCGACCAGCTTCACCCAGCCCAGCGCGATCAGGTAGGCCGCCAGCGCCGTCGCCGTGGCGCGGAACGTGAACGCGCTGAGCATTCCGTAGCGGAGCGCTTTGACCTGCTGATTCTTGGGCAGACTGAGGACGCGGATGGCCAACACCATCGCGTTGTCGGCGCTGAGGATGCCTTCGAGGACGATCAGGAGGGCGATCGTGACGAGATCGGAGGTCTGGATGTCGAACACGTGCCCGCCCAGTATGTACGGCCGAACGGGCGCTTGTCACCTGTGGCGGCGGGACGCGGCGTGCGGGAGTGACCGCGCCGTCACGCGGCGCCGATCCGGTGTCCGCTGCTCCGCCCCCGCCGACGTCGCCGCGTGTCACCGTGGTGACGGTGGCGTTCAACGCCGCCGCGACCATCCGCGACACCATCGACAGCGTGCTGGCGCTGACCTGTCCGGACCTCGATGCCGGGACCGCCGGTGCCTTCAACAAGGGGGTGCGCCGCGCCGCCGGCGACTACCTCCACTTCTCAGCGCCGCCGTGCCACTGCTGGTGGCGCGCGTCCGTACCGGCGGCATGAGCATGACCCAGGCGGCGATCGGCCGTGTCGAGGCGGTCCGGGCGATCGGCGCGCACGGCGCGTTCCGCACGCCGTTCGGGCGGTGGCTGATGCGCGGCCGCTTCGCGGCACGCCGGTGGAGCCGCGCCGCCGTCCGGCTCGGCCTCTATGACGCGGTGGCGACGCAGCGCGGCGTCCGGCAGCGGCTCAGAACTGGAAGTAGATGAAGTCGCTGCTGCCGGCGTACATCGTCGCGATGCCGTAGGCCATCGCCGCGGCGAGCAGCGCCTTGCCGGTGTCGCCGAGCGGCGGCAGGCGGTCGCGCTGGTCGAGCCAGGCCCAGAGGTGCATGGCGGCGATCGGCGCCAGAAAGCCCAGCGAGGCCACCATCCACGCCGGCGGCAGCGTCCAGCGTGCCGCCACGAGATTGCCGAGGAAGGTCGCCGCCCCGTCGATCGAGTCGCTGCGGAAGAACACCCAGGCGAGCAGCACCCCGGCCTGGACCACGCCGTACCAGAGCACCCGGACCGGCCAGCGTCGGCGCGGCCCGTCGTCGCGGTGCAGGCCGAAGGCCCGCTCCACGGCGAGGCACAGGCCGTGGACGGCGCCCCAGGCGACGAACGTGTAGGCGGCGCCGTGCCACAGCCCGCCGAGCAGCATCACCAGCAGCAGGTTGACGTAGGTGCGGGCCCGGCCGCCGCGGTTGCCGCCGAGCGGAACGTAGAGATAGTCGCGCAGCCACCGCGACAGCGTGATGTGCCAGCGCTCCCAGAAGTTCTTGAACGTGCCGGCGATGTACGGCGCGTCGAAGTTGACCGGGAAGCGGTAGCCGAGCAGGTAGCCGAGGCCGCGGGCGATCGTCGAGTAGCCGCAGAAGTCGGCGAAGATCTGCCCGGAGAACATCAGCCCCACCCACAGCGTGAGCGTCGAGTCGGCGGCCGGCGACGACGCCCGCTCCCAGTGCTCGTCGACGTAGGCGGCAAGGTTGTCGGCACAGACCATCTTCAGGAAGAACCCGGCGACGAGCAGCCAGGCGCCCTCGTAGAAGACGCGCAGCCGCAGCCGCCGCGGCCGGTCGACCTGCGGCAGGAACTCGCGGGCGCGGACGATCGGGCCGGCGACCAGCTGCGGGAAGAAGCTGACGAACAGGAAGAACCGCCAGAACGTGCGGGCCGGTGCCAGCTCGCCGCGATACACGTCCACGGTGTAGGACAGCGTCTGGAACGTGTAGAAGCTGATGCCCATCGGCAGCACCAGGGCGATCTCGGGGAGCCGCAGCTCGGCGCCGCCGAGCGCGGCGAGGTCTTCGGCGAGCTGCGGCAGGAACGTCCCGTACTTGAAGAAGGCCAGCACGCCGAGGTTGCTGGCGACCGACAGCAGCAGCCAGCGGCGCCGGGCGCCGGCGCCGGGCGGCAGCCGGGCCATCGCCAGCGCCACCACGTAGTCGAGGAGCGCCGTGCCGCCCAGGATGAGCAGGTAGCCGGGGATGTGCCAGCCGTAGAACACCACGCTGGCGGCGATGAGGACGGCGACGTAACGCCATTCGACCTTGCGTCGCCCGACGGTGAGCCGGGCCAGCAGGACGACCGCGAAGAGGGCGGCGAACGCCCAGGAGACGAAGTTCACGGCGCCGGTGGACGCGGTCGGTCGGCCAGGGCGGCGACGAGCGGCTCGAGCGCGCCGACCAGCGCGCGGCTCCAGTCGTGCGCGCTGCCCTCGCTCAGATGGCTGTGGTCGTAGGTGGTGAGCGCCGGGACGTCGGCCAGCACGAGCGGCACTTCGAGCAGTCCGGCGAAGCGCGCCGGGCCGGCGCCCGGCATCGGCTCGGGAGACGGCACGCGCGTCAGGACCAGCTGGGCGCCGCGGGCGTCGAGCTCGGCCTTGAACGCGCGCGCGGCGAGCATCTCGCCTCGGGTCAGCGGAGCGCCGTCGAGGTCGACGTCCCTGAACCCGTACGTGCCCTCCGGCCATGGCGACACGTCCCAGGTGCCGTCGAGCCGCGACCGGTAGGCCACGAACGCGCGGCGGACGCCGAGTCCGGGCAGGCCGAACATCTGGAACCAGTTCGGCAGCACGTGCTGGGCCAGACCGCGCACGCGGTGGGCGGACTCGGCCTCCCACTGCAGCTTGCGGGCGGCGAACGGCGAGTCGCGGTTCACTGCTTCGGCCCAGGCGCTCAGCCCGCCGGTGAAGAAGCCGTCGGCGTTCGCCACGACCAGGCGGGGGCGGAGATCCAGCCGGCGAATCAGCTGCAGCGGGAAGCGATCGTGCTCGCGGAACCCGAAGCCCATCACGTAGTACGGCACGCCGTGGTCGGCGAAGAACGGCCGCAGGACATCCGGCCGCAACGCGAACATCAGCCGCGAGTGGCCGACGAACAGGACCTCGGCGGCGCGGAGGCGGCGGGCGACCACCGGGTCGATGTCGAACCACAGCACGTGGTGGTCGACGTGGCCGCCGATGTCGTTGGCCAGGTAGTGGTCGTCGTCGGGTGGCCGCTCGCCCTGCGCGACGGCCGCGGCGGCGGCGGCGAGCCCCGGCCGGGTGTCCACGGCCAGCGCCGTCAACGCCGTCGCCAGCAACAGCGCCGCCGTGAACACGGCCAGCGGATACAGCGCCGGCCGACCTTCGCTTCCCCGCCGGATCATCCCTGCGCATTCTACGTCCGGGCCGGCGCGCCGTGGCCCCGGCTCGGCCGCATTACTTGACACGCATCGTGTCAATATCTACACTTGTGTCGTGTCAAGTTCTGACCTGATCTTCATCAGCGTCGCGGCGCGGATGCTCAGCATGCACCCGCAGACGCTGCGCAAGTACGAGCGCCTCGGCCTGGTGCAGCCGGCGCGGACCATCGGCAGCATGCGGCTCTACTCCGCCGGCGAGATCGCCCGTCTGCGCCTCATCAAGGATCTGGTCGAAGACGCCGGGGTGAACCTGGCCGGAGTGCAGCGCCTGCTGGCGGTGGCCGAGGGGCTGCAGCGGCTGGAGCCGCTGATCGACGATCCGGGGCTGGGCCGCGGCGACACGCGCCGCCGGCTGGTCCGCGAAGTGCAGCGCCTGAAGGCCGTGGTCGGCCTCTGACATGGAGTTCCGCGACTACTACAAGACGCTCGGCGTCGCCAAGACGGCCTCGGCGAAGGAGATCAAGCAGGCGTTCCGCCGGCTGGCGCGCAAGCACCATCCCGACGTCAACCCGGGCGACCGCTCCGCGGAGGCGACCTTCAAGGAGGTCAACGAGGCCTACGAGGTGCTCGGCAACCCCGAGACGCGGAAGAAGTACGACGAGCTGGGCGCCAACTGGCGGCAGTACGAGCAGGCCGGCCCCGGGGCCGGCACGCCGTGGGGGGCGCCCGGCGGCGCCGGCTACCGCACGATGACGCCCGAAGAAATGGCGGAGATGTTCGGCGGCGGCGGCAGCCCGTTTTCCGACTTCTTCAACGCCTTCTTCGGCGGCCAGGCGGGCGACTCGACCCGCCGGCCACGGGGCGCCGGGCGCGGCCGGCCGCGGCGGGCAGCGGTCGAGTACGACATCGCCCTCGACCTCGACGCCGCCCTGGGCGGGCGGGTGGAACGGGTGACGGTGCCGGGCGACGACGGCCGCACCCTCGAGGTGCGCATTCCCGCCGGGATCACCGACGGGTCGCGCCTGACGGCCGGCGACCTGCAGCTGCGGGTCCGGCTCAAGCCGCATCCGCGGTTCGAACGCAACGGTCGCGACCTGACGACCCGCGTGGCCGTGCCGCTGACCACCGCGGTGCTCGGTGGCAGCGTCGACGTCGTGACGCTGTCGGGCAGCCGGCTGAACGTGAAGGTGCCGGCTGGCACGCAGGCGAACCAGCGGCTGCGCGTCAAGGGCCACGGCCTGCCGGCGCCGGGCGCGTCGGACGACCGCGGCGATCTCTACGTGGTGCTCGACGTGCGGGTCCCGACCGGCCTGTCGGCCGAGGCGCGGGCGCACTACGAGGCACTGCGCGGGTTGGAAGACGGGCGGCCGTAGCCGGCGGGTGCCGAAGGCGGCGTGACGACCAGGAAGGAACGACCATCATGAATCTCAACACGTTCACCGAGAAGGCCCAGGAAGCGCTCGTCGCCGCGTCACGGCTGGCGGCGTCGCTGTCGCACGCCCAGGTCGAGCCCGAGCACCTGCTGGCGGCCCTCGGCGAGCAGCCGGGTGGCATCGTTCCGGCGATCTTCCAGAAGCTCGGCCAGCCGGCGGCGCCGATTGCCCTGGCCCTCAAGGACCAGCTCGGGCGGCTGCCGAAGGCGCACGGCGCCGCCGAACCCGGACTGTCGCCGCGGCTGCGCGCGGTCGTCGAGCGCGCCCAGGCCGACGCGACGGCGATGCAGGATCAGTACGTCAGCGCCGAGCACCTGTTCGCCGCCATCGCCGGCGAGAAGGGCCGGGCGCCGGCGGCGGAGCTGCTGCGTGAGCGCGGCGTCACGCCGGAGGCGGTGCAGCGTGCCGTCACCGAGATCCGCGGCGCCCAGCGCGTCACCGACCAGAATCCGGAAGGCAAGTACCAGGCGCTCGAGAAGTACGGCCGCGATCTCACCGAGCTGGCCGAACGCGGCAAGCTCGACCCGGTCATCGGCCGCGACGAGGAGGTGCGGCGCGTCATCCAGGTGCTCGCCCGCCGCACCAAGAACAACCCGGTGCTCATCGGCGAGCCCGGCGTCGGCAAGACGGCGATCGTCGAGGGGCTGGCCCAGCGCATCGCCCGCGGCGACGTGCCCGAGGGCCTGAAGGAGAAGCGGATCGTCGCCCTCGACATGGGCGCGCTCATTGCCGGGGCCAAGTACCGCGGCGAGTTCGAGGAGCGCCTGAAGGCGGTGCTCAAGGAGATCGTCGAGTCGCAGGGGCGCATCGTCCTGTTCATCGACGAGCTGCACACCGTCGTCGGCGCCGGCGCCGCCGAGGGATCGCTCGACGCCTCCAACATGCTGAAGCCGATGCTCGCCCGCGGCGAGCTGCACACCATCGGCGCGACCACGCTCGACGAGTACCGCAAGCACATCGAGAAGGACGCCGCGCTCGAGCGCCGCTTCCAGCCCGTCACCGTCGGCGAGCCGACCGTCGAGGACACGATCAGCATCCTGCGCGGCCTGCGCGAGCGCTACGAACTGCACCACAAGGTGGGCTTCAAGGACGCCGCGCTGGTCTCGGCGGCGGTGCTGTCGCACCGCTACATCGCCGACCGCTTCCTGCCCGACAAGGCCATCGACCTGATGGACGAGGCGGCGTCGCGGCTGCGGATGGAGATCGACTCGATGCCGGCCGAGCTCGACGAAGTGCAGCGCCGGGTGATGCAGCTGGAGATCGAGCGCGAGGCGCTGCGCAAGGAGACCGACAAGGCGTCGCAGGAGCGCCTGCAGAAGCTCGAAAAGGAGCTCGCCGATCTCAAGGAGCAGCAGCGCGCGCTGACCGCCCACTGGGAGGAGGAGAAGGGGGCGATCCACAAGAGCGCCGCCCTCAAGGAGGAGCTCGACGGCCTGCGCCACGACGTCGAGGCGGCGCAGCGCCACGGCGACTTCGCCCGCGCGTCGGAGCTGCAGTACGGCCGCATTCCGGCCCTCGAGGCCGAGATCCGCGCCCAGGAGGCGCGGGCGCGCGGCGACGGCGGCCAGCGGCTGCTCAAGGAACAGGTGGACGAAGAGGACATCGCCGAGGTGGTCGCCAAGTGGACCGGGATCCCGGTGAGCCGCCTCATCGAGGGCGAGGTCCAGAAGCTCATTCAGATGGAAGAGCGGCTGCACCACCGGGTGGTCGGCCAGGACGAGGCGATTCGCGCCGTGGCCAACGCCATCCGCCGCGCCCGCGCCGGACTCCAGGACCCGCAGCGGCCGCTCGGCAGCTTCATCTTCCTGGGACCGACCGGCGTCGGCAAGACCGAGCTGGCGCGGGCGCTGGCCGAGTTCCTGTTCGACGACGAGCACGCCATGGTCCGGATCGACATGTCCGAGTACCAGGAGAAGCACACCGTGTCGCGGATGATCGGCGCGCCGCCGGGCTACGTCGGCTACGACGAGGCCGGCCAGCTCACCGAGGCGGTGCGGCGGCGGCCCTATGCCGTGGTGCTCTTCGACGAGGTCGAGAAGGCCCACCCCGAGGTGCTGAACGTCCTGCTGCAGCTGCTCGACGACGGCCGCCTGACCGACGGCAAGGGCCGCACGGTCGACTTCCGCAACGCCGTCGTGATCATGACCTCCAACCTCGGCAGTCAGTTCATCGCCGAGGCGACCTCGCGCGGCGGGACGCTCGACGAGGGGGTCCGCCGGCAGGTCACCGAGGCGCTGCGGGCGCACTTCCGCCCCGAGTTCCTCAACCGGATCGACGAGACGATCGTCTTCCACGCGCTCGGCCGGGACGACATCGCCGCGGTCGTCGACATCCAGCTCGGCGGGCTGCTCAAGCGGCTGGCCGACCGGAAGATCCACATCACGCTGACGCCGGCCGCCAAGGCGGCGATCGTCGAGGAGGGCTACGACCCGACCTACGGCGCGCGGCCGCTCAAGCGGACCATCCAGCGGCGGATTCTCGATCCGCTGGCGCTGCAGGTGCTCGAGGGCGCCTTCGGCGAGGGCGACCACGTGGTGGTCGATCGCGGCCCCGCCGGGCTGCTGTTCACGAAGGGCGAACCGGTCCGCGCCTGACGGCGCCGGCGGGCGGCCCCGCTCAGACCGCCGGCTTGTCGGCGGCGGCGGGGCCGATCGCCGCTTCGGCGGCGGCGAAGCCGATGCGGCTGTGGGTGCCGTCGCAGAACGGCTTGCGCGTCGAGCCGCCGCAGCGGCACAGCGCGAACGGCCGCTTCGGCAGCGGGTACTCGTTGCCGTTCCAGTCGACGAGCGTCACGTCGTCGCCCTCGACGAGCAGCGAGCCGTTCTGCCGCACCTTGATCGTGGCCATCGCCCGAGTATAGCGTGCAGGATGCCTCGCCGACCGAATGCCGGCCGCCATCCATGAGAAGGGTTCTACAATCGGAGGCGTGCGACGATCGCGCGCCCCGCTGGTCGTGCTGGCGGGCCTGACGTTCTTCGTCGGGCTCGGCGCGCCGGCGCTCACCGATTCCGACGAGGCGTTCTACGCCGAATCCGCCCGCGAGATGGTCGAGTCGGGCGATTGGCTGACGCCGGCCTACAACTACGAGCCGCGATTCCAGAAGCCGGTGCTCTACTACTGGCTCACCGCGGCGACGTTCGCGGTGACCGGGCCGGGGCCCGGGGCGGCGCGGCTGTGGTCGGCGCTCTCGGGACTGGCGCTGGTGTTCGTCACCGCCGGACTGGCCCGCCGCTGGTACGACGACGACACGGCGCTGCTCGCCGGCGCGATCGTCGCCACCAGCTTCGGCTATGTCGCGCTCGGCCGCATGGCCCTGCCCGATCTGCCGCTGGCGCTGTGCATCACGGCGACGATCGCCGCGGCCCTGGTCGCCGTCGGTGACCGGGTGCCGCGGCCGCGACAATGGCTGCTGGCGGCCGCCCTCGCCGCTGCCCTCGGCTTTCTCACCAAGGGCCCGCTCGCGGTGGTGATTCCGCTGCTGGTCGTCGCCCCGATCGTCGCGATCGAGCGGCGGGCGTCGCGGCTGCGGCCCGCCGACCTGGTGGCCGCCGCCGTCCTGTTCACCGCCGTCGCCGCGCCGTGGTACGTGGCGATGTGGTGGCGCCACGGCACCGAGTACCTCACCGGCTTCTTCATCGGCGACAACCTCGAGCGTTTCGCCACCGACCGCTTCAACGAGCCGCGGCCGTGGTGGTACTACGGCCCGGTGGTCGTCGGCGGGCTGGTGCCATGGGCGCCGTTCCTGCTGCTCGGCGCCGGCACGCTCGGCCGCATGCTGAGCGGCCGCGGCGGCGCGGGCAGCCTCGAGACCCGCCTGGCGCTGTGGGTCGCCGTGCCGCTGGGGCTGCTGTCGCTCTCGGTCGGCAAGCAGCCGCGCTACGTGCTGCCGCTGCTGCCGCCGCTGGCGCTGCTGGTCGCCCACGGCATCATGGAGCGGACACGGGCCCGCCGCGGGCTCGACGGTGGGCTCTACCGGCAGGCGCCCGACCGGCTGCTGCAGGGCGCCGCGATCGCCGCCGGCGTGCTGCTGACGGCGGCCGGCGCGCTGCTGTGGCGGGCCCAGCCGCTGTTCGTCGGGGTGCCAGCGTGGCAGACCACGCTGGCCGCCGGCATCACCGTGTCGGGCGGCGTCGCCGTGGTGGCCGCGGCGGCAACGTCGTGGTGGCGGCTGGCGCCGTGGGTGCTGGCCGCGGCGACCGCCGTGGCGATGCCGGCGATGATGATCGGCGCGCTCGGCGGTGGTCCCGACGAGACGGTGCGGCAGGTGGCGCGGGCGGTCGCCGCGGCCCGGCGCGGCGGCGAGCCGATCGGCGTGTCGCGGGCGTTCGTGCGCAACCTCGTCTTCTACACCGGCGTCCGCCAGACCGATCTGATCGACGACGCGCAGCTCGACGCCTTCCTCCGGCAGAGCGGCCGCGCCCTGGTCGTCGCCCCGGCGGACGTCCTCGAGCGGGTCGAGGCCGCCGGCGCGCCACGGGCCACCCGCCTCGGCGAGTTCGCCTACTTCAACGAGGGCGGGCTCCGCCTGCGCTCGCTGCTCAGCCCCGACCTGGCGCGCGACGTGCAGCGCGTGCTGCTGGTCGCCACCGCTCCCTGACCCCCGGGCCGCGTCCAGGGCGACCGACCAGCAGATAGTTCACGCGATCACGCGATCTGCCGGATCAGATCAGCCGATCGCCACGTCAACCGATCACCCGGACTCTTCGAGCCCCGCCAGATCCGCCGCCGTCGTCTCCCACATCTTGCCCGGATTGAGCACGCCGTGCGGATCGAAGGCGTGCTTGACGCGGGCCATCAGCGCGATCTCGGCCGGCGACAGCTGCAGTCCCAGGTGCGCCGCCTTGGCGAAGCCGATGCCGTGTTCCCCGCTGATCGATCCGTCGAGCGCGACGACCCCGGCGAACAGCTCGTGCTCGGCGGTGGCGGCCCGGGCCAGCTCGGCGGCGTCGGCCGGATCGACCAGCAGATTGACGTGGATGTTGCCGTCGCCGGCGTGGCCGAAGCAGGCGACGCGCAGGCGATGCCGCCGGCGCACCGTGTCGGCCAGGGCGAACAGCGCCGGCACGCGGCCGCGCGGCACCACCACGTCATGATTGATCTTGCGCGGGGCGACGCGGCGCAGCGCGTACGACAACTCGCGCCGGGCCTCCCACAGGGCCTCGCGCTCGCCCGCCGACGCCGCCTCGCGCAGGGCGGTGGCGCCGGCGTGACGGCAGGCCCCGGCCGCCAGCCGGGCCTCCTCCTCCACCGCCGCGGCGTGCCCGTCGAGTTCGACGATGAGCAGCGCCGCCGTTCCGCTCGGGGCCATCGGCCGGCCGAGATGCGCGGCGACCGCGTCGAGCGACGGCCCGTCGATGAGCTCGAGCGCCGCCGGCACGACGCCGGCGGCGACCAGGGCGCCGACGGCGCGCGCGGCGCCGTCCACGGTCGGATAGGTCGCCGAGAGCGCGCGGCGGTGCGGCGGCAGCGGCACCAGCCGCACGGTGATCTCGGTCAGGACCGCCAGCGTCCCCTCGGATCCGACCAGCAGATCGGTGAGGGCGTAACCGGCGACGTTCTTCACCGATTTCGATCCGGTGCGGAGGATCTCGCCGGTGGGCAGGACGGCCTCGAGGGCCAGCACGTAACGCCGCGTGGTGCCGTACTTGAAGGCGCGCGGCCCGCCGGCACACTCGGCGACGTTGCCGCCGATCGCGCACTGGGCCAGACTCGCCGGATCGGGCGGGTAGAACAGGCCACGCGATTCGACGGCCTCGTGCAGCGTGCGGGTGACGACGTTCGGCTCGACGACGGCGAGCAGGTTGTCGGCGTCGATGGCGAGGATGCGGGTGAAGCGGGCCATCGACAGCACGACGCCGCCACGAATCGGCACCGCGCCGCCGGTGTAGCCGGTGCCGGCGCCGCGCACGACCAGCGGCGTCCGGGTGTCGTGGCAGAGCCGGGCGATGGCCGCGACCTCGGCCGTCGTCGCCGGGGTGACGACGACGTCGGCGGGATGGCCGCGCTGCAGCGCGTCGCGGCCGTGCTCGCGCCGCGCGGCGGCCGCGGTGGTCACCCAGGCGTCGCCGGTGATGGCGGCGAGCCGCGGGGCGAGGTCGGCCGCCACGTCAGCGGGTCGGCGCGGCGGCGCCGCGGCGTTCGCGCGCGCGCACGAACTCCTGGATCCGCGTCACGCCTTCGCGCAGCCGATCGAGCGACGTGGCGTAGGACAGCCGGACGAACCCCGGCGCGTCGAACCCCTCGCCGGCGGTCAGGGCGACGCGCGCCTCGGCGAGCAGCGCGTCGGCCAGCGCCGCCGTCGAGGCGACGCCGCTCGGCGCGAGCAGCTCCGCCACGTAGGGGAACAGGTAGAACGCGCCGCCGGGGCGCCGGCACTCGACGCGCGGATCGGCGGTGAGCCAGTCGAGCGTCCGATCGCGGCGCTCGCGGTAGGCCTCGCGCATCGCGGTCACGGCGTCCTGCGGCCCGGTCAGCGCCGCCACCGCCGCTTTCTGGGCGATCGACGAGACGTTGGAGGTCGAGTGGCCCTGCACGGTGTTGCAGGCGGTGATGAACGCGGCCGGGGCGATGGCCCAGCCGCACCGCCAGCCGGTCATCGCGTAGGCCTTCGACGTCGATCCGCAGAGCACGGTGCGATCGCGGTGGCGGTCGGTGATCGCCTTGACCAGGTTGTGCGGACCGGGATCGTAAATCAGCTGCTCGTAGGTGAGATCGACGATCAGCCAGAGGCCGCGCCGCGCGCACTCGTCGGCGACGGCGGCGACCATCGTCTCGGTGAAGACGCCGCCGGTCGGGTTGCTCGGCGAGTTGAGGATGACCGCCTTGGTGCGCGGCGTGAGACGGTCGAGGATGGCCTCGGCCGGCAGCGCGAAGCCGTCCTCGCGGTGGGCCCGCGCCAGGACCGGCGTGGCCCCGAGCAGGCGGATCTGCTCGACGATGGTCGGCCAATAGGGCGTGTGCGTGACCACCTCGTCGCCGGCGTCGAACAACGCCACCGCGGCGTTGAACAGCGCCTGCTTCCCGCCGGCGGTGACGATGACCTCGCCGGGCGCGAAGCGGACCCCGTAGTCGGCGGCGTAGCGGTGGCACACCGCCTCGCGGACGTCGGCGCCGCCGGCCGACGGCGTGTACTTCGTGTACCCGGCGTCGATGGCGGCGTGGGCGGCGGCGCAGATGTGCGGTGGTGTCGGGAAGTCGGGCTCACCGGCGCCGAGATCGACGACGTCGACGCCGGCCCGGCGCAGGCGGTCGGCCTCGGCGGCGACCTTGAGGGTCGGCGACGGGGCGACGTGGGCGAGGCGCGCGGCGAGGGTCATGCCTGCCTCGGCGCCGACAGCGGATCGCGCCGCCAGGCCTGCCTGGCACGCAGGCGCTCCTCGACGAGCGGCGGCACCAGGCCGTGCACTTCCCCGCCGAGCCGGACCACTTCCTTGATCAGCCGCGAGCTCGTGTAGGTGTATTGCTCGGCCGGCATCAGGAACACCGTCTCGAGGTCGTGGTCGAGCCGCCGGTTCATCAGCGCCATCTGGAATTCGTACTCGAAGTCCGAGACGGCGCGCAGTCCGCGGATGATCGCCGAGGCGCCCTGGCGCCGCGCGTAGTCGACCAGCAGGCCGCCGTCGAAGGTGTCGACCTCGACGCCGGCGCGGCCGTGCAGCACGTCGCGGATCATCTGCACCCGCTCGCTGGCGCTGAACAGCGGCGTCTTGGTCTCGTTGACCAGGACGGCGACGACGACGCGGTCGAACAGCCGGGCGCCGCGCTCGATGAGGTCGACGTGCCCGTTGGTGATCGGATCGAACGATCCGGGGTAGACCGCGACGCGTGGTCGCGTCGTGCCGCTCATGGCCGGGTCGCCTCGCCGCCGTCCGCCAGCCGATAGGTGCTCAAGGCCGAATCTCCCGCGCGTCGCGTGCGCTCCAGCGTCAATGCCGGCACCGCCGGCGGCGGACGCCGCCACGCGTGCTCGAGCACGAGCACGCCGCCGGGCGCCAGCTGGCGGGCGGCCCCGGCCACCGCCTCGCCGGTCCACGGCGCGTCGTACGGCGGGTCGATGACGATCAGGTCGAACGGCCCGCCAAGGTCGTCGGCAAGCGCGCCAACGGCCGTACCGGCGACGATCATACAGCGATCGACGACGCCGCAGCGGGCGGCGTTGGCGGCGACCAGCGCGACGGCGCGGCGATCGCTGTCGACGAACGTGGCGCGGGCGGCGCCGCGGCTGAGCGCTTCGAGGCCGACGGCCCCGGTGCCGGCGCACAGGTCGAGTACCGCGGCGCCGTCGAGCCGCGGCCCGACGACGTTGAACAGCGTCTCACGGAGCGCGTCCGACGTCGGCCGCAGGCCTGCCCAGGTCGGCGACTGCAGCGTGCGCCCCTTGAAGGCGCCGGCGATGATCCGCACGCGGCCTCCTATCCCACCAGGACCAGACCGAAGGCGTCGTGCCAGACCCGCGCGACGTGGGCGCCGAGCACGGCCGGGACGGCGCCGGCGTCGACCAGCGCGCGCGCCTCGGCGTGGGCCTGCTCGAGCAGGTCGGCGTCGCGCACCGGATCGCCGGCGCGCAGCAGCGGCGCGCCCGACTGGCGGGTGCCGAACACGTCGCCCGGCCCGCGCAGCGCCAGATCGCGCTCCGCCAGCAGGAACCCGTCCTCGGATTCGGCCATCGCCGACAGCCGGGCCCTGGCCTCGTCGCTCCACGGCGCGTCGTAGAGCAGCACGCAGGTCGACGCGTGGTGGCCGCGGCCGATGCGGCCGCGCAGCTGATGGAGCTGGGCCAGCCCGAACCGCTCGGCGTGTTCGACCACCATGACCGTGGCGTTGGGGACGTCGACGCCGACTTCGACCACGGTGGTGCTCACCAGGACGTGGATGGCGCCGGCGCCGAAGCGCCGCATCACCTCGTCCTTCTGGTCGGCCTTGAGGCGTCCGTGCAGCAGCTCGACCACCAGGTCGGGAAACACGTCGGCGGCCAGGTGGGCGGCCATCTCGGTGGCGGCCTTGAGGTCGGTCTTCTCCGAGCGCTCGATCAGCGGATAGATCACGTAGGCCTGACGGCCGGCCGCGATCTCGGCCCGCATCAGCCGGTAGACCTCGTCGCGACGGCTCGACGGCTGCACCACCGTGCGAATCGGCTGCCGGCCCGGCGGGCGATCGCGCATCGTCGTCACGTCCATGTCGCCGCAGGCGGTGAGCGCCAGCGTGCGCGGGATCGGGGTCGCCGTCATCAGCAGCACGTCGGGGTGCAGGCCCTTGCCGGCCAGCGTGCCGCGCTGCACCACGCCGAAGCGGTGCTGCTCGTCGATGACGACCAGCGCGAGGGCGTGGAAGGCGACGTCGTCCTGGACGAGGGCATGGGTGCCGACGAGGAGCTGGACGTCTCCGGCCGCGACCTCGGCCCTCAGCCGCCGCCGCGCCGCGTCGCCCATCCGCCCGGTCAGCAGGCCGACGCGGAACCGCGTGCCGAACAACCAGCCCTCGAGGGTGCGGGCGTGCTGCTCGGCGAGGATCTCGGTCGGCGCCATCAGGGCCGCCTGGAAGCCGTTCTCCATCGCCACCAGCGCCGCCATGAAGGCGACGACGGTCTTGCCCGACCCGACGTCGCCCTGGAGCAGCCGCTGCATCGGCCACGGCCGCTGCAGGTCGGCGACGATGTCGCGCAGCGCCGCGCGCTGGCCCGCGGTGAGCTTGAACGGCAGCACCGCGCGGGCCCGGTCGCGCAGCGCGTCGTCGACGCGGACGACGTGCGGTTTCACGACGCTGGTGTTCTGGCGGCGGCGCAGCGCCAGCCCGGTCTGGTAGACGAAGAAGTCCTCGAAGATGAGCCGCCGCTGCGCCGGCGCGGCGAACGCGTTCAGCGCGGCGACGTCGCTCTCGGGGTCGGGGAAGTGCGCCTGGCGCAGCGCCGTGCGCCGGTCCGGCCAGCGCTCGCGGGCCACCACCGTCGGCGGCAGCAGTTCGGGCAGCGGCGCGGTCAGCAGCGCGAGCACGTCGTGGACGAGGCGGCGGTGCATGTTCGGCGTGACGCTCCCGGTGCGTTCGTAGATCGGGACGATCCGGCCGGTGTGCAGCGGCTCGGTCTCGCTGTCGTCGCCGAGCACCTCGAACTCCGGCGCGGTGAGCTGGAGCCCGCGGCTGCCCCAGTACTCGGCCCGCCCGAACAGCACGATCCGCTGGTGCGGCTTGACGACGTCCTTCAGGAACGCCTGGTTCGGCCACACCACCTTCACCTGGCCGGTGGCGTCCTGGACCAGCGCGCTGAACAGCCGGAAGCCGGGGCGCCGCGTGGCCGACAGCCCGCACTGCAGCACCTCGCCGAGCACCGCCGCGGGCTGGCCCGGCCTGAGGCTGGCGATCGGCTGGAAGCGGCTGCGATCCTCGTAGCGCCGGGGCAGGCGGAAGAGCAGGTCCTCGACGGTGCGCAGGCCGGCCGCGGCGAGGTCGGCGGCACGGCGTGGTCCGACCCGCTTGAGGTACTGCAGCGAGAGCTGGAGCGGATCGTCGGCCACGCGCGCCGGCGCTTACTGCACGACCGTGGCCTGCCCGGCCCGCACGTCGATCCGCTCGATCGCCGACGGCAACTCGAACGGCTGGTCGAGCCGCACACCCGCCGGCTGATCCGGCGTGGCGGTGTAGAACGCGAGCAGTTCCTGGATGAAGAGACGCGGCACCGGGATGCCGTCGACGGTCGCCTGCTCGAGGTCGAAGCGCCCGCGCCCGCCATCGGTGACCAGCGTGCCGATCACGTGCACCGGCAGCCGGCCGCGCAGATACGCCGTCGGGTCGAACCAGCCGCCCGAACTGCGGCGGCGCACGCCGTCGAGATCGGCGACGACGGTGGTCGCGACGCGGTTCACGTCGACGAAGTCGAGCTGCGGGTTGGTCAGGCCGGTCGGCAGCCACGACTGGGCGCGATGTTGCAGATAGGCGTTCATCTCGCTCTCGGTGAACACCGTCCGCCGCCCGGTGCCCCTGGAGGACTGGCCGGCCTGGATCACGCCCATCAGCTTGCCGTAGGTGGCGTCGGCCTGAGCCTGCGGCGTCTGGGCGTCGACCGTCGAGAGAATCGCCGCCAGGGCCACGACACCGGAAAGGACACGGGTGCGCATGTGGACGTGACGCCGCTGCGTCGCCACCATTCTACCAGCGCTCGCCGGCGCCGATCACTGGCGCCGGAACGGCCGCTGGCCCGGGCGGGCGCCCTGCCGGGCCCGGAGCATCAGCTCGATCTTGCGGCGCTCGATCCGCTCCTCGAAGACCCGGAAGCGGGCCTGCTGGCGCGGCGTCAGCAGCGCGTCGATCTCGCCGTAGGCCTTGCGGCTCTCGGCGGCGTGGCGCGACTCGAGTTCCTGCAGGGCGGCGAGCCGCTCGCGGATGACGCCCTCGTCGCCGGCCGCGCGCGGCGCGCTCAGCCGGGCGAGTTCGCCGAGCAGCTGCGCCCGTGCCTGCAGCTGCCGCCGCCGCAGCTCCTGCAGCGCGCGCAGGCGGGTCAGGAACGGCGGATACTGCGTCTCGGACAGGTCCAGCGTCTGCTGCGCCTCCATGACCAGGTAGGCGTCGAACAGTCGCTGGATTTCGGCGGGGCGGAGATCGTCGGGGCCGCCGGCCGCCGGCGGCGCGGTGGTCTGCGCGGTCGCCGGCGCCGCCGCCAGCAGTGCCACCACGACGAGGCCGAGGCGCCGGGCGATCGGCCCGATCCAGGCGGTCATGACTCGGGCCGATCCACGGCCTCGCGCAGCAGCGCTTCGAGCGCCTCCAGTTCGTCGCTGGTGAGCGTGACCGCGGCGACGTCGCCGAGGTCGGGCAAGGGCGCCAGCGCCAGCGCGTCGGCCTCGGCGTTCCCGTCGGCTGGAGGCAGCGTGCCGGCCAGCGCCATCACCAGGGCGAGGGCGTCGTCGTCGGCCGCGACCGCGGCCGCGTCGAGCGGCGCCGCGGCCGGAGCCTGCGCCACCGGCGCCGGCGGCCGGACGGTCGGCCGCCGGTCGCGGCCGACGGCGATCGTCGCGAGCACCAGCGCGATCCCGGCCACCGGCACGACCGCGCGCCTGCCGAACCAGGCGCGCCATCCGAGTGCGGCCGGCTGGTCCTCGGCGATTGCCACCCGCACGCGCCGGTTCAGCGTCAGCCAGAAGTCCGGTGACGGTTCCGGCACCTCGACGCCGGCGATCTCGGCCAGGGTCGTCGTCAGCTCCCGCGCTCGCTCGCGACAGCTGCGACAGGACGCGACGTGGGCCATGCGGTCGGCTGGCAGCACGCCGTCGGCGACATCTATCAGTTCGTCGGGCGAGAGGCACGGCGTCATGGGCGGGCCCCGAGCCGCGTGCGCAGGTTCGCCAGGGCGTGGAAGACGTTGGCTTTCACGGCCCCCACGCTGGTGCCGACGATGGCGGCGACTTCCTGGTGCGACAGCTCGTGATAGAGGCGAAGGATGAGCACGGCCCGCTGGCGCGGCGGCAGCCCGGCGATCGCGGTCCGCACCTGCGCCGCGCGCTCGGCGGCCAGCAGCGCGTCCCCGGGGCGCGCCTGGCGGTGGTCCACCAGCGTCTCGGCGTCGAGCGGGTCGGCCGGCGGTGTGCGGGCGGCGACCCTGTTCAGGCTGACGTTGACCGCGATGCGGTAGAGCCAGGTCGAAAACCGGGCCTGGCCACGGAACGTGCCGAGCGCCTTCCAGGCCCGCACGAACGTGTCCTGCGTGAGGTCGGCGGCGTCGTCATGGTGATGCACGTAGCGGTAGCAGAGCTGATAGACGGCGCGGCGATGGCGGGTGACGAGCACGTCGAAGGCCCCGGCCGAGCCGGCCCGCGCGGCCTCGACCAGCGCGGCGTCGTCGGCGCTCGCGTCGACGGCCGGCGCGGTGGCCGGACGATCGGTCATCGCCGCCGTCGGCGCCGGCCACCGGAGAGAGGAGACGTCGGCTGGCATGACACGTGGTCTCGAAGCAGTTGGACCGGAAGCGCAGGCCGAAGGTTACATGCCCCGGGCGAGGAGCGCGTGCACTTCCGTGACGGTCGGGCTGGCGGCCCTGGCGCCGAGCCCCCGGCAGTTGAGCGCCGCCATGGCGTTGGCCCAGCGAAGCACCTCCTCGAGGCGGGCGCCGTCGCCGGCGGCGAGCCACCCGGCGACGAACCCGGCGCGGAAGACGTCCCCGGCCCCGGTGGTGTCGACGACGTCGACGGCGAAGGCCGGGGTGCGGATCTCGCGGCCGCCGGCCCGCGCGAGACTGCCCTCGTCGCCGAGGGTGACGCAGACCACGGCGGCGCCGCAGGCCTGCTGCAGCGCGGCGAGCGCCGCGCCCCGTTCCCGGACGCCGGTGAAGGCCTCGGGAAAGCCGTCGGCGGCGATGACGACGTCCATCGCCCGCAGCAGCCGATCGACACCGGGGCGGACGCGCTCGACGTCCACGACGGTGCGGACGTGGGCGCGCCGCGCGCGTTCGGCGACCTCGGCCATCACGGCCGGCTCCTGGCTGTTGACGAGCAGCACGCGCGTCTGAGCGAGGGCGTCGTCGGGGACGTCGGCGGCGGCCATGTGCAGGCCGGGATCCAGGTTCCAGATGACGGTACGGTGGCCCGCGAGGCGATCGACGAGGATGATCGCGAACCGGCTGGTCACGCCGGGCACGACGACGACCGCGCTGACGTCCACCCCTTCGTTACGCAGGCTCGCCAGGCCCTGGCGGCCGAAGTCGTCGTCGCCGAAGCGTCCGATGTAGCGCACCCGGCAGCCGACGCGGGCCAACGCCACCGCGGCCGTCGCCGACTCGCCACCCGGCAGCCGCGCGAACTCGCGCATCTCGACCTTGGAGTCTGGTGCGGGGTGGCCGTCGACCACGGCGACCAGGTCGATGCTGTTCTCGCCCACCGTCGTGACGTCGAGGGGGCGCGGCGGTGGCAGGCGAAGCGGCAGCATCACGTCGGCGGCATGATAGCGGACCGGGCGGTTGACTTTCGCCTTTTGTTTGACTATCCTGCCGCGGTAATTCACGGCTTTGGCCGTTTCTTCGCGTCACGCGGGCCGCAGCTGCGGTGCCGCAAGGAGGCGCCGGTGCAACCGCTCACCAAACGGCAGCGCGAGATTCTCGACTACTTGAACGAGTTCATCCAGCAGCACGGCTACGCGCCGAGTCTGGAAGAGATCGGCCGCCGGTTCGGGCTGTCGTCGCTGGCCACCGTGCACAAGCACATGACCAACCTCGAGACCAAGGGGTTCATCAAGCGGTCGTGGAACCGCAGCCGCTCGGTCGAGCTGCTGCCGGGCCGCAGCGGCGGACGCAGCTTGGACCTGCCCCTGCTCGGCTACGTGGCCGCCGGCCAGCCCATCGAGGCCATCGCGACCAGCGAGACCATCGCCGTCCCCGAGTCGCTGGTCGATCCGCGCCGCGACACCTACGTACTGCGCGTGCGCGGCGACTCGATGATCGACGAGCAGATCCGCGACGGCGACTGGGTGGTGGTCGAGGATCGCAAGACCGCGAACAACGGCGAGATGGTCGTCGCGCTGCTCAAGGGCGCCGATGCCACCCTGAAGACGTTCTACCGCGAAAGCGGCCGCATTCGCCTGCAGCCGGCGAATCCGACGATGCAGCCGATCTATGCCGATCCCACCGACGTGCAGATCCAGGGCGTCGTCGTCGGTGTGATGCGCCGCTACTAGAACCACTGGCGTCGGGCGGCGGCCGCCGCGCTGGTAAGCTAGCGCGATGGCCGACCACAAGCAGATCAACTTCACCATCGTGCCCGACGACGGGCCGGGCCCCGAGCGCACCTACGCCAATTTCTGCGCCGTCGCCCACACGCCGTTCGACTTCACGCTGACCTTCTGCGAAGTGCAGCCGTTGTCGGAGCGCGAGATCCGCGAGGCCGAGCACGAGCACGTGGTCCGCGCGCCGGTGCGGGCGCGCATCGTGCTGCCGGTGCAGTTCATCGGCCCGCTGGTCGCTGCCCTGCAGGAGAACCTGCGCGTCTACACCGAGTCGACGGCCAACCAGGGTCCCAAGGGACCGGTGCACTGACGTGGCCAGGGCGACGCCGCGGGCGCGCGCCGTCGCGATCCTCGACGCGCTCACCCGCCATCATCCCGACGCCGACACCGAGCTCGCCTATCGCACGCCGTTCGAACTGCTGGTCGCGACGGTGCTCTCGGCGCAGTCCACCGACGCGCGCGTGAACGCGGTGACGCCGGCGCTGTTCGCCCGGTATCCGTCGCCGGCGGCGCTGGCCGCCGCCGCGCCGGCCGATGTCGAAGCGCTGATCCACGCCACCGGCTTCTTCCGTCAGAAGGCCAAGGCGGTGATCGGGTTGTCGCAGGCGCTCGTCGCCAGGCACGGCGGCGAGGTGCCGGCCGACATGGCGGCACTCGTCGCGCTGCCGGGCGTCGGCCGCAAAACCGCCAACGTCGTGCTCGGCCACGCCCTGGGCGTGCCGGGACTGCCGGTCGACCGCCACGTGCTGCGCGTCGCCAGGCGGCTCGGCCTCATCCACACCGACGACGCCGTGAAGGCCGAGGCCGAACTCACCGCACTGTGGCCGGCCGACCGCTGGACGCGCGCGTCCGACACGCTCATCCTCCACGGCCGCCGAATCTGCCGGCCGACGCCGCAGTGCGCGCTCTGCCACGCCCGCACGCTGTGCCCGTTCGCCGTCACCGCCGCGCCCCGGGCGCCGCGCCGGACCACCGGACGGGCGGCGGGCGGCGCCCCCGCGCGCCGCCGCGCCACGGCGGCGCGCCGCCGATCATGACCCGCGAGCGCTTCCGCGCGCTGGTCGCCGAGGCCATCGACTCGATCCCGCAGCGCTTCGCCGACCACGTCCGCAATGTCGCCATCGTCATCGAAGAGGCGCCTTCGCCTCAGCTCCTCGCCGAGATGGAGATCGAGCCTCCCGACACGCTGCTCGGGCTCTACCAGGGCACGCCGCTCACCGAGCGCCGCTGGGACCACGGCAACGACCTGCCCGACCGCGTACTGTTGTTCCAGCGGCCGATCGAAGAGGACGCCGAGGCCGACGGCGACGTCGTCGGCGTGATCGGCGAAACTCTCATCCACGAGCTCGGCCATTACTTCGGCATGAGCGAAGACGAGATCATGGCCATCGAGGAGCGGTACTGGCGCGGCGAGGGCGAGCCCGAGGACGGCGACGCGCACTAGACGCCTCGAGAGGCGAGAATGACGTACAGATGAGCCAGGTGTTCCGTCGTGCCTCTCGAGGCGTCTGCGCCCGCCCGGACCGAAGGGAGGACGGGCCAGATGACACTGCAGCGCGCGAGGCGCAGCCGCTGCGCCAGGCTCGTCTGACCGAGGCGGAGCGTCGCGAGTGAACCGCGCCCGCAAGCGCTTCGGCCAGCACTTCCTCGAACCGGCCTGGCAGGCCAAGGTGATCGCCGCCTGTGCGGTCGGCGCCACCGACGACATCGTCGAGATCGGCCCCGGCCGCGGGGCGTTGACGCTGCCGCTGGCCGAGCAGGCCGGCCATGTCCTGGCCGTGGAGGTCGATCGCGATCTCGCGGCGGCGCTCGCCGCCCGCGGCCTGCCCAACCTGCAGGTCGTCACCGGCGACTTCCTGGCCCAGGACTGGGAACGGCTGATGGCGGAGTGGCGCCGTCCGACCGCCGGGCCGGTGCGCGTGGTGGGCAACCTGCCCTACAACTTGTCGTCGCCAATCCTGTTCCGGCTGCTCGACATCGCCGCGTCGCACCCCGAGGTCGGCGATGCGACGCTGATGCTCCAGGCCGAAGTGGCCGACCGGCTCGTCGCCGTGCCGGGCACCGGCGACTACGGCGTGCTCACGCTGCTGACCTCGCTCTATGCCGACGTGACGCCGCTGCTGGCGGTGCCGCCGGGGGCGTTCCGGCCGGTGCCGGCGGTGCGATCGGCGCTGGTCCGGCTGCGCTTCCGCGGGCTGGCTCCCGGCGTGACGCATCCCCGCGACGTGACCCGGCTCGTCCGTGCCGCGTTCACCCAGCGCCGCAAGACCCTGGGCAACGCGCTCAAGGCCCTGGGCACGGCCGACCGCATCGACGCGGCCGCCGTGCTGCGCGCCGCCGGCGTCGATCCGGTCCGCCGCCCCGAGACCCTGCAGCTCGTTGAATTCTCGGCACTTGCGGACACGTGGCGGGCCGCCGTCGGGGCCGCGGCTGTGCTATAGTCTCGCCCAACCCGCCAGCAAGTCCTCCGGAGGCGCCCAGCCGTCCGGAACGTCGGTTCGTGTGCGTCGGCGACGTCTCGCCGATGGCCGACGGGGTGTCGTGCGTGCCGTTGCCAGACGGCCTGCTCCGCCCTGCGCCGCGTCCGGGTCGTGGACCCGGCTGGGATTCCTATGTCCGTGTCGAGTGACGCGCAGGTCGCGCCTGCGGTCGATGTCGTGCCGCTCGGAGGGCTCGGCGAGTTCGGGCTGAACATGCTGGCGGTGTCGTGTGGGGAGACGACCATCCTCATCGACGCCGGCTCGATGTTTCCCGAAGCCGACCTGCCCGGCGTGGACCTCGTCGTGCCGGCCCTCGACTATCTCGACAGCCGCGGCGGCCGCGTCGCCGCGCTCGTCCTCACCCACGGGCACGAGGATCACATCGGCGCGGTGCCCTACGTCCTGCCGCGCGTCGATGGCCCGGTCTGCGGCACGCCGTTCACGCTGGCGCTGGTCGCCCACAAGCTCGAGGAGCACGGCCTGGATCTCGAGCCGCAGGCGCGCGCGGTGGTGCCCGGCGACCGGGTGAGCGTCGGGCCGTTCACCATCGAGTTCATCCGCGTCACCCACAGCACGCCCGACTGCGTGGCGGTCGCGCTGCACACGCCGCAGGGCGTGCTGATCCACACCGGCGACTTCAAGATCGACTACACCCCGCTCGATCACCAGCCCACCGATCTGCGCCGGCTGGCCGAACTCGGCAACGCCGGGGTCCTGGCGCTCTTCGCCGACAGCACCAACGTCGATCGGCGCGGCGTGACCGGATCGGAGACCGACGTGATCGACGCCTTCGACGAGGTGTTCGCGACCACCGAGGGCAAGGTGGTGGTGGCGTCCTTCGCGTCGAGCGTCTACCGCATGCAGATCATCGTCGACCTGGCCGCCAAGTTCGACCGCCGTGTCGCCTTCGTCGGCCGCGGCATGCAGGAGAACTCGCAGATCGCCCAGCGCCTGGGCTACCTGCGGGTACCGACCGGCGTGGCGATCAAGGACGCCGACGTCGCCAGCTTCCGCGCCGGCGACGTCGTGTGCCTGGTCACCGGCTCGCAGGGCGAGCCGCAGGCGGCGCTGTCGCGCATCGCCATCGACGATCATCGCCACGTCTCGCTCGGTCCCGACGACACCGTCGTGCTCTCGGCGCGGGCCATCCCCGGCAACGAAAAGGCGATCGGCCGCGTCGTCAACCATCTGGCCAAGCGGCAGGTCGAGGTGGTGACCGAAGAGACCCGCCACGTCCACGTCTCGGGCCACGGCAGCGTCGACGAACTGAAGCTGGTGCTGTCGCTGGTCAGGCCGCGCTACCTCGTGCCGGTGCACGGCGAGTTCCGGCAGCTGGCCCGCCACGCCCGCGTCGCCGAGCTGGTCACCGGCGGGCTGCCGGCGCCGACCCGGGTGCTGCTCGCCGAGAACGGCCACCGCGTCCGCTTCGATCGCGAGGGCGGCCGCGTCGTCGACACCGTCGCCACCGGCCGGGTGCTCATCGACGGCACCCGCAGCGGCAGCGTCGACGACGAGATGCTGCGCGACCGGCGTCACCTCGCCGCCGACGGCCTGGTCGTGCCGGTGGTCGTCGTCAACCGGCAGACCGGCCGGCGCGAAGGCATGCCCGAGCTGGTCGCCCGCGGCTTCGTCCCCGAGGCCGAGGCCGGCAACGTGCTCGAAGACGGTGCGGGCTTCCTGGCCGGCGTCATCGACGACTGCTCCGCCGCCGAGCGCACCGACGAGGGGCTGATCAAGGAACGCATCCGCGGCGAGCTGCGCCGCTTCCTGAAGAAACGGACCGGCCGGCGGCCGATGGTGCTGCCGGTGGTCATGGAGATTTAGCACACCGTGGCGAAGCCCGTGTCCTCCGTCGCGATGCCCGCCGGGCTCGCCTCTCCCGTGTCGCGGCGCGTCAGCGAGATCGTCGGCGTCGCGCTGTTCGCACTGAGTCTGATCTGGCTCATCGCGCTGGCCAGCTACGATCCGAACGACGCCGCGTGGTTCTTCGCCACCGGCGCCAACGAGGTGCCGGCCAACTTCATCGGCCGCGTCGGCGCCTTTCTCGCCGAGCTGTCGTTCCAGGTCGTCGGCTTCGCGTCCTACCTGCTCCCGGCGCTGGTCGCCGCCGCCGGCTGGCAGTACTTCTGGTGCCGGCCGGTCGATGCGCTCTACACCAAGGCCACCGGCGTGACGCTGCTGTTCGCCTGTGCCAGCGCGATGCTCAGCCTGCTGATCGGGTCGGCGACGTCGGGGGCGCGCACCTTCGAAGCCGGCGGCTTCGTCGGCGCGCTGCTGGCGGCGTGGTTCACGGCCTACCTCAACCGCACCGGGTCGATCATCGTGATCCTGACGCTGATGGCGCTGGCGCTGGTGCTCGCCACGCAGGTGTCGCTGGGGCGGATGTCGGCGCTGGGCCTCGAACACGCGGCCCGCGGCGTCGAGGCGCTGCAGGGCCGGGCCCGGGCCTGGCTGGACGAGCGGCGCCGGCTCAGACAGCGCCGTGAGGTGCTCGCCAAGCACGGCAAGGCCGACGCCCCGTCGGCCGACGCCGCCGCCCGCGCGGTCGTGCAGGCGCCGGTCACGCCGTCGCGGCCCAGGCCGGCCGCCGCCGTCGCGAAGCCCGCCGACGCCGCGCCGGCGCCGCCGCCGGTCGCCGCGGCGGCGGCACGGGCGGCAGCCCCGCCGCCGGTCGTCAAGCGGACGACCCCGGTGGCGCCGCCGCTGCCGCTGGCTGACGCCGAGCCGATCGGCCGAGCCCCGGCCGAACGCCGCCAGGGCGCCTTCACGCTGCCGCCGCCGTCGCTGCTCGATCCGGCCAAGGCCGAGCGGAAGGTCGACGAACGCGAGCTGATGGAATCGGCGCGGCTGCTGGAGGAGAAGTGCCGCGAGTTCTCGGTCGAGGGCGCGGTGGTGCAGATCCACCCGGGGCCGGTGGTGACGACCTTCGAATTCAAGCCCGACGCCGGCGTCAAGTACAGCAAGGTCACCGGCCTGGCCGACGACCTGTGCCTGGCGATGCAGGCCGAGTCGGTGCTGATCGACCGCATTCCCGGGAAATCGACGGTCGGCATCCAGATCCCGAACCCGAACCGCGAGGCGATCTCGCTGCGCGAGCTGCTCGAGTCGGACGCCTACCGGCGCTCGACGTCGAAGCTGACCATCGCCCTGGGCAAGACCATCCACGGCGAGCCGTTCATGGCCGACCTGGCGGCGATGCCGCATCTGCTCATCGCCGGTTCGACCGGGACCGGCAAGTCGGTCGGCCTGAACGCCATGCTGACCAGCATCCTCTACCGCGCGACGCCCGACGACGTCCGCCTCATCATGATCGACCCGAAGCGGCTCGAACTCGGGATGTACGAGGAGATCCCGCACCTGCTCTCGCCGGTGGTCGTCGATCCGAAGAAGGCCGCCAACGCGCTGCGCTGGGCGGTGCGCGAAATGGAGGAGCGCTACAAGCACCTCGCCAGCTTCGGCGTCCGCAACATCGAGCAGTACAACCGCAACGTCCGCCACATGATCGAGCACAAGGAGGTCGAGGACGGCGAACCGCTGCCGAAGACCCTGCCGGCCATCGTCGTCGTGGTCGACGAGCTGGCCGACCTGATGATGGTCGCCGGCAACGAGGTGGAGGAATCGATCTGCCGGCTGGCGCAGATGGCCCGTGCCGTCGGCATCCACCTGATCCTGGCGACGCAGCGGCCGTCGGTGGACGTCATCACCGGCCTCATCAAGGCCAACCTGCCGTCGCGGATCTCGTTCCGCGTCTCGTCGAAGATCGACTCGCGCACCATCCTCGACGGCAACGGCGCCGAGCAGCTGCTCGGCAAGGGCGACATGCTGTTCATGCCGCCGGCGAGTTCACGGGTCGTCCGTCTGCACGGGCCGTACATCTCGGAGCAGGAATCGGCGCGTCTGGCCAGTTTCCTGCGCAAGCAGGGGCGGCCGTCGTTCGACACGTCGATCACCGAGGACGAGAAGAGCGAGAAGCCCGGCATCGAGTACGAGAAGGACGAGCTCTACGACGAGGCGTCGCGGATGGTCGTGCAGAGCGGCCAGGTGTCGATCTCGTCGCTGCAGCGCAAGCTGCGCATCGGGTTCAGCCGCGCCGCCCGCCTGGTCGACATGATGGAGGCCGATGGACTGGTGTCGGCGGCCTCGGGGAGCAAGCCGCGCGAGGTCCTGGTCGATCGCAGCTACTTCGACGAGGTCGACGCCCAGTTACGCTGACATGACGACGCCGCTGAGCCGCACCGTGATCGCCGCCGTCGTGGCCGGCGTGTGCCTGGCGGCGGCCCCGGCCGCCGCGCAGTCGGCGCGCGACCGCTACGAGTCGGCGCGGGCGCTCGACAGCGCGGCCCGCGCGCTGGTCACCCGCGCCGCCGACGACGGACCGCCGGCGGCCAGGGAGCAGGCCATCGCGGCGGCGGCGCGGGCGATCACCCGCTACGAAGGGGTGGTGCGACGATTCCCGTCGAGCGGCTACAGCGACAACGCGCTCTACCAGGCGGCCGACCTCGCCGCCGCGGTCTATGCGGCCTATGGCCGCGTCACGCATCGCACGCAGGTGGCCACCTACGTGCGCTGGCTGACACGGGAATATCCAGCGAGTTCGCTGCGCTCGAAGGCTCGCGGGGTGCTGCAGCAGGTGGAGCGCGAACGCGCGCAGCGCATGGCGGCCCGGACGGAACCCCGCGGCGCGGCACCGCCCGCACCGGCACCGGCGGCACCGGCCGCGGCGGAGGAGGCGGTGGCGCCGATGCCAGCGGGGGCCCTCGCCGGGCCGTCCGCGACCGCGCCCCTCGCCGTCCGGCCCGGCGGTGCGCCGAGCCTGCAGGCCATCGAGCGGGCGGTGCTGCCCGATGTCGTGCGGCTGACGCTGCCGCTCGAGCGCGAGGTGCTGTTCACCCACCAGACGCTCGCCAACCCGCCGCGGGCGTTCATCGACCTCCACGGGGTGACCGCGGCGCCGTCGCTGCTCGAGACCGCCGTCACCGTCGACGACAGCGTGCGCCAGGTGCGGGTCGGCCGTCAGCCCGACGCGACCCGTGTCGTGCTCGACCTCGCCGGCCCGACCAGAGTGAGCGTGTTCGCGCTGTACAACCCGTTCCGGGTCGTCATCGACACCGAGCGTGGGCCGGGCCAGGTGATGCGCGTACCGGTCGCCGCAGAGGCGCCGGTCCTGCTCGTCGACGAGACCGCCGCGCCGGCCTCGTCCCCGTCCCCCGTGCCGGCCGCCGAACCCGCTGCCGGCGGCCCCGTGCCCACCGCCGCCGCGGAGACCCGTCCGCCTGCGCCGAGCGCGCCGATGGCCGTGCCAGGGGCGGCTGCCACCGCCCCACCAGCGACGGTCGACCCGGTGGTTGCCGTCGCCGACGGCGCGGCGGCGCCGCCGCCGGCGGTGCCCGCCGCCAATACCGACGGCACGTTCTCGCTGGCCCGCCAGCTCGGCCTCGGCGTCTCGCGGATCGTCATCGATCCCGGCCACGGCGGCCACGATCCCGGCACCCGCGCCCACGGCGCCACCGAGGCCGCGATCGTCCTCGACGTCGCCCTGCGGCTCGAGCGCCTGTTGAAGAAGGAGCCGGGGCTCGACGTCGTGCTGACCCGCCGCACCGACGTCTTCATCCCGCTCGAACAGCGCACCGCCATCGCCAACCGCGAGAGCGCCGACCTGTTCCTGTCGATCCACGCCAACGCCAGCCGCAACCCGAGTGCGCGCGGCGTCGAGACCTACTTCCTCAGCTTCGCGTCGAGTCCCGACGCCGAGTCGGTCGCCGCTCGCGAGAACGCCACGTCCGATCGGGCGATGCACAACCTCCCTGGCATCGTCCGGGCGATCGCGCTGAACACCAAGCTCGACGAGTCGCGCGATCTCGCCGGGATGGTGCAGGACGCGATGACGACGCGGCTGGCGGGCGCCAACAGCGGGCTGCGCAGCCGGGGGGTGAAGAAGGCGCCGTTCGTCGTGCTGATCGGTGCCGGGATGCCGAGCGTGCTGGCCGAAGTCGCCTTCCTCACCAACCGGCCCGAGGCGTCGCTGGTCAAGACGCCGGCCTATCGCCAGCGCATCGCCGAGGCGCTGCACGCCGCCGTGCTCCGCTACCGCCGCGCCTTGAAGCGGCAGACCGCCGTCGCCGCCCGCTGAGCGCCGCGCCGGCCGGCGCCGTCAGTAACGCAGGAAGTTGGGGTTGTGGCCGCGTGCCTCGATGGTCGTCACGGCGTGACGGCGGCGGAACCACACGTAGCCGACCCCGGCGAGCAGCCCGGCGACCAGCGCCGCGGCCATGATCACGCCGGTGAGCCCGAAGGCGGCAACGGCGACGTCGATCATGCCGACCTCCGGAGCGGGCTCCTGGATGCCCGTGCGCACGACCGGCGTGACCGGGATGGCGTCGATCGGCGCGGGCGCCTGCATGTCCCGATTCTACCGAAGGCCGAGCCGCCGGTGGGCGTCGCGACTCAGGGCAGTTCGCCGGCGGCGAGCTCGACCAGCGTGCGCACCATGACCCCCGACGCACCCTTGGTCGCCCACGGCTTGGCGTCGTCGATCCAGGCGGTGCCGGCGATGTCGAGATGGGCCCACGGCGTGTCGCCGACGAACTCGCGCAGGAACATCGCCGCGGTGATCGCCCCGCCGGCGCGGCCGCCGGAGTTGACGATGTCGGCGATGTCGCTCTTCAGCAGCTCGCGGTACTCGGGGCCGAGCGGCAGCTCCCAGATCGGTTCGCCGGCCTTGGCGGCGGCCTGGCGCACGGCGCCGGTCCACGCCGGAGGCGTGCCGAAGAGCCCGGTGGTGACCTTGCCGAGCGCGACGACGCACGCGCCGGTGAGCGTTGCGACGTCGACGAGATGGGTGGCGCCGCGCTGCTTCGCGTACCACAGCCCGTCGCCGAGAATCAGGCGGCCCTCGGCGTCGGTGTTGTTGATCTCGACGGTGACGCCGGCGGCACCACGGATGACGTCGCCGGGTTTGAGGGCGTTGCCGCCGGGCATGTTCTCGGTCGCCGGGACGACCGCGACGACCCGCCGCGGCACACCGAGCCGGGCGATCGCCCGCACGGCGGCGACGACGGCGGCGCCGCCGGCCATGTCGTCCTTCATGCGGTCCATGCCGTCGGCCGGCTTGATGGAGATGCCGCCGGTGTCGAAGGTGATCCCCTTGCCGACCAGCCCCAGCACCGGGCCGCTGCCGCCGCCCGGGGGCGTATAGGTCAGGCAGAGCAGCCGCGCCGGCTGGCTCGAGCCGCGCGCCACGCCCATCAGCAGCCCCATGCCGAGCGCCTCGATCTTCTCGGGGCCGAGGATCTCGGCCTGCACGCCCGGCTCGGCGGTGAGATCGGCGGCGCGCTCGACCAGGGCGCGCGGGGTGAGCACGTTGCCGGGCTCGTTGGCGAGAAGCCGGGCGGCGTTGATGGCCTCGCCGATGACCAGCCCGTGCTCCAGCAGCGCCTGCTGGCCGTCGGCGACGAGCACCGACGCTTCGCGGATTCCCGGCAGCGGCTCGGCGGCCTTCAGGTGGCCGTGGTTGAAGTTGGCGAGGACGACCGCCTCGGCCGCGGCGGCGCTGCAGGCGGCGACGTCGCCGGACAGGCCGGCGAGATCGATGGCGATGGTGCGATGGCGCCGTTCGCGCGCCCACAGCGTCCCCGCGGCGACGGCGCGGCGCACCTGATCGACCGACGGCGACGCGCTGCCCAGGCCGACCACCAGGACCCGCCCACACTGCCAGGCGGCGTCGGCGGCCGCGGTCGCCGTGGTGCGGCCCAGCTCCGCGATTGGCTCGCCGCGCGACACCGCCGCCGTCACTTCCTGCCGCGCCGCGTCGCTCAGCCGGGCCAGGACGGCGTCGCTGGGCGGCGCCGGGCACGGCACGATCACCAGATCCACCGCCACCTCACGGGGCTGGGCGGTGACGGCACGCAGCGACGGCAGCTCGAACGGGCTGTGCATGATCAGTCGTCTCGGTCGGGCAGAAGGCGAACAGCATAGCCTACCACCTCGGCCGCAGCCGGCCGCCCGCCGTCCTCAGCCGAGCCGCGGCAGCAGCCAGAACGCCGTCGAGACCACACACGAAATCACGAAAAAGCACACCGCCGCGTAGCCCATGATGTCGCGGAAGCCGAGCCCGGCGGCGGCGAGCAGTGGCAGCGCCCAGAACGGCTGGATCAGGTTCGACGCCATGTCGCCCCAGCTGTAGGCCAGGATGGCGTGGTCGAGCCCAACGCCGAGCCGCGTGGCCGCGTCGATCAGGAACGGGGCCTCGACCGCCCACTTGGAGCCGCCCGACGGCACGAAGTAGTTCAACACGCTCGAATACCAGTAGAGCAGCAGCGGCAGGCTGTCCGCCGAGGCGCTCCGGGCAATCGCCTCGCCGAGAACACGCGCCAGTCCCGTCCCGTCGATGATGCCGAACATGCCGGCATAGAGCGGGAACTGCAGCACGACGCCGGCGAGGAGCCGGGCGCCCTCGTCGCCGGCGGCGGTCAGCGAGGCGAGATTCGGGTGCAGCAGCACCGCCAGCATCAGGAACGTGAAGTTGAGGACGTCGAGGGTGAGGAACGGCCCGGGCTGCAGCGCCCGGCGCAGCAGCCATGCCGCCCCGGCGAGACCGAGGGCCAGCGTGATGGCGCGGCTGTGATCGCTCCACGCCGCGAAGCCGCGACCGCGCGCCGGTGCCTCCGGCGGCGTCACCGCGATCGCGGCGGGGGGCGGCGGCACCGTCGCCGCCGGCGCGGGATGCAGGCGATGCACGACGACGAGCATCACCGCGGCGACCAGCGCCGCCAGTGTGAGATTGAAGGGACTGAAGGTCGTGCTGGCCAGCGGGACCAGCCCGGTCGTGCGTTCGAGGAAGTGGCCGGGCGTGGCCATGAGCAGCGGCACCGATCCGCTGAGCCCGGCGTGCCAGGTCGTCCCCATGCCGAGATAGGCGCAGGTGACCAGCAGGCGATAGTCCACCCGTGGCTGGGCGCGGGCGACGTGACGCAGCAGCATCGCGCTGCCGATCAGGCTGAGGCCCCAGTGGATCCAGGCCAACGCCATCGACATCCCGGCCATGAGCATCGCGGCGCGCGCCGGCGGGCCGGCGAGCCGGGCGACGCGGGCGAACAGCCGATCGACCACCGGGGCCGTCGACACCAGGTAGCCGGTGAGGACGACCAAGGCCATCTGCATGGCGAACGGCCCGAGCGTCCAGAACCCGTCGCCCCACGCGCCGAGGATCGCGGCCGGCGCCGCCTCGGTCAGGACCGCGGCGGCGACGACGATCACCGCCGTGAGCAGGACGGCGATCGTGAAGGCGCTGGGCACCCAGCGCTCGGCGACGGCCGCCAGCGGCGTGGCGAGGCGTGACAGCACGCCGAGATTCTACCGGCCGGGCGGTGTCAAACCGGCGAAGGGGCGTCGGCGGGGGTGTCGAAGGGCGGCGGAACCGGCGGCGGCAGGGGCGGCGGCGCTGTGGCCCAGCGGCCGAGGCCGGTGGTCGCCGCGGCGCCGAGGCCGATGGTCCAGGCCAGGTACTCGATCGCCGTCCCGACGCCGAGCACCGCGAACGCCGCGGCGCCGAGCGGCGAGGGGGCGAGGCCCAGCAGGCGTGATACCACGGTCGCCCCGACCAGGAGTGCGACGCCGAGCAGCGTCACGCCGACCGTCCCCGGCGCATCCCAGCCGAGCCGCCGGCCGGCCCACTCCCCTGCCGCCTGCGCGACGGCGGTGAAGCCGAGCAGCATCGCCACGAACATCGTGACGAGGGCCAGCGGGACCAGCAGCGCGACGAACGGCAGGCCGACGATGGTGATGGCCAGGCCGAGGCTGACGACGAACAGCACCGGCACGAACAGCAGCTGCAGGCCGAGCCCGACGGCAGCGGACCGGAACGGAGCGGCGGCGGCCGCGGCGCGGATCCGGCCGACGCGGCGACCACCCAGCAGCACGACGAGCGCGACGGCCATGGCCAGCAGTGTCACGCGGGTCAGCGTGCCGGCGACGGTGAGCCAGCGCGTGGCGCCGCCGAGATCGAGCCACGACCACCCGGCCAGCGGCCACGACCAGCCGGGCCAGTCGCGGACCTCGGCGTGGTGGACCTGTCCGGTGTGCCGCGCGCCCGGCGCGATGGTCACCCGTCCGCCGATCGCCGTGATGTCACCGCGGACGTCGGCGGTCGGCAGCAGCTCGACGCTGCCGCCGACGGCCACGACCTCGTCGCGGACGCGGCCGGCGATGCGGATGCGGCCGCCGATGGCGACGACGCCGTCGGTCACCTCCTCGTCTTCGGCGACGGTGAGACTCTTGCCGAAGGCGATGCGCGCGCCGGAACGACGATAGGTGCGGACGTCGGCCGGGGCTGGCGCAGCGGGCGCGGCCGTCACGGGCGGCGGTGGCGGCGGGGCCGCGACGGCGGCCGGCGCCGAGGGCGGTGCGGGCGGCGCCGGCGACGGGGCGAACAGGGCCCGGAGCTGCCCGTTGTCCAGGTAACTGAGGCGCAGCACCAGCGGCGCATCGGGTCCGAGCCGGGCGCGCAGCTCGGCGCCGGAAATCGGCGTGCCGCGATCGAGAACCAGACCGTCGGCGACCTCGACGCGTCGGTCGGCGGTACGCCCCACCAGCGCCACGCCGCTGCGAAGCGGCACGACGTCGAATCGCGCCAGCACCTGCCGGCGCAGGGCCTCGAGGTCGTCGGGCTGCTGCGCGGCGGCCACGACCCCGGCCAGGCAGAGTCCAGCGACGATCCGTCCGACCTGCCGCAGGCGATCGCGCATCGAGCCTCCCTGGCGGCCACGGCCGCTCGCTCACGTACGGACGAGCGGTCGTTCGGCGAAGTTCCCGTCGACGAGCTCCCAGGCGCGCAGGTGCGGGCCGGGCGTCCGCGCGGCGATGACGAAGACGAAGCCCGGAAACGCCGCGGCGCGATCGGTCGGCGACGGTTCGGCCGACGTCAGCGGATGTGAATGGTAGGCGCCGATGACCTCCAGGCCGTCGGCGCGGGCGGCGCGCAGCGCCGCGAAGTGATCCTCGGCCGCCACCTCGTAGCGGGCGGCGGAGCGCGCCACGTTTCTCGCCCGGACCGCCCGATGCACCACCCCGCCGCTGCCAATCAGCAGCCCGCAGGCCTCACGCGGCGCCGCCTCGTCGGCGTGCGCCAGCACGGCGGCGACGACCTCGCCCGGCATCCGCAGTGGCGTCGCGCCGCCGGCGGACATGGCGGGTCGCCGCTCAGAACCGTCCGAGCGGGCCGTCGACGGCGAGCGGTGCCGCCGTGGCGGCGCGGACCGCGGCTTCGGTGGTGTCCTCGGCGATCTCGCGCAGCACCAGGCCGCCGTCGGTGACCGCGATCACCGCCAGCTCGGTGACGATGAGGTCGACGACGCGGCGGCCGGTCAGCGGCAGCGTACAGCGCGGCAGGATCTTCGGCGCGCCGTCCTTCGTCGTGTGCTCCATCGCGATGATCACGCGCTTGACGCCGGCGACGAGATCCATCGCCCCGCCCATGCCCTTGACCATCTTGCCGGGCACCATCCAGTTGGCCAGGTTGCCCTCGGCGTCGACTTCGAGCGCGCCGAGGACGGTCACGTCGATGTGGCCGCCCCGCACCATGGCGAACGAGTCGGCGCTGCTGAAGTAGCTGGCGCCGGGCAGCTCGCTCACCGTCTCCTTGCCGGCGTTGATGAGGTCGGGGTCGACGTCGGCCTCGGTCGGATACGGGCCGACGCCGAGCATGCCGTTCTCGGAGTGGAGCGTGATCTCGACGCCGGGCGGCAGGAAGTTGGCGACCATCGTCGGCATGCCGATGCCGAGGTTGACGTAGTCGCCGTCCTTGAGCTCCCGGCCGACCCGCCGGACGATGCGTTCGCGCTTGTCCATGTTCGCCTCAGCCCCGCACCGTGCGCTTCTCGATCTTCCGGCTGTACGGCCCGCCGGCGACGATCCGCTTCACGAAGATGCCCGGCGTGTGCACGAGGTCGGGATCGAGGCGGCCGGCGTCGACCAGGTGCTCCACCTCGGCGATGGTCGTGCGCGCCGCCGTCGCCATCATCGGGTTGAAGTTCCGGGTCGTGCGCCGGTAGACGAGATTGCCGGCGCTGTCGCCACTGAACGCCTTGACGAAGGCGAAGTCGGCGGTGAGCCCGCGTTCGAGCACGAACTCGCGGCCGTCGAACGCCCGGGTCTCCTTGCCCTCGGCGGCGAGCGTGCCGACGCCGGTCGGAGTGTAGAAGCCGGCGATGCCGGCGCCGCCGGCGCGGATCCGCTCGGAGAAGGTGCCCTGCGGCACCAGTTCGACCTCGATCTCCTTCTGCAGGAACTGCCGCTCGAACTCCTTGTTCTCGCCGACGTAGGTGGCGATCATCTTGCGGATCTGCCGCGCCTTGAGCAGCAGGCCGACGCCGTGATCGTCGACGCCGGCGTTGTTGCTGACGATGGTCAGCCCGCCGACGCCCTTGCGGTGCAGCGCGGCGATCAGCGTCTCGGGCACGCCGCACACGCCGAAGCCGCCCATCATGATGGTGGCGCCCTCGTGGACGTCGGCGACCGCCGCATCGGCGCTCGCCACGATCTTGTGCATGGTTGGTGTCCCGAATCAGACGTTCGCTGGCATCTTCCTGGCGGGGCATCCCGCCTCGCGGCGTTGCTCGTCGCTCACATATCGTCCAATATGCTCGCTCCTCGCGCCTTGCGATCCGGGCGCCGCGCCCGGAATATTGTCACCGAACGCCTGACCCGGAACACCGGCGATTATACCGGCGCGCCGCGCCGGCCCACTTCCCCACGGACTGCCTAGAGCAGCGACTCGAACTCGCGGCGGTGGCGATTGGCGGCGGCGAACACCTCGCCCATCGCCTCGCGGTCGTGCAACGTGGCCGCGGCCGCCGCGAGCCGCCGCGCCAGCTCCGCGGCCAGCGGCGCGAGGTGATCGCGGTTGGCGGCGAGGATCGGCAGCCACATGCTGCCGGCGCTGGCGGCGAGGCGCGTGGTGTCGCGCAGTCCGCCGGCGGCACAGGCCAGGCCGTCGCGTCCGGCCGCGTCGTGCACCACCGACATCAGCAGCGAGGAGACGAGCTGCGGCAGATGGCTGACCGCGGCGACCAGCGCATCGTGGGCCTCGGGGTCGGTGGGCACGGGCTGGCCGCCGCAGGCGACGATGAGCTCGCGCACCCGCGCGACCGCGTCGGCCGGGGCATCGCCGGCCTCGAGGAACCACGGGCGGCCGTCGAAGAGCCCGGCCGAGGCCAGCGTCGGACCGGCGACCGAGGCGCCGGCCATCGGGTGGCCGCCGACGTAGCGGGCGAGGCCGGCGGCGCGCGCGGCGTCCCGCGTCAGCCGCTTCACGCTGCCGACATCGGTCACCGTGACGGCGCCGGGGAGAGCCGCCAGGCGGTCCATCCACGCCGGCATCGCATCGACCGGACAGGCCAGCACGGCCAGATCGCACGCGGGGATCGGCGTCGCGGCGTCGAGCAGCCGATGGAAGGCGGCGCGGTGCGCCGCCGCCGGCGCCGGCGCGGCGTCCATCGCGTCGACGTGCACGCCCGGCCAGGCCCGCCGCATCGCCAGCCCGAGCGACGTGCCGATGAGGCCGGCGCCGACGACGAGCACCCGCGCCGGCGGCGCCGGGGCGGCGGACGGTGTGACGGTCACCGGCGTCAGCGCGCCCAGCCGCGCCGGGCCAGCGGCTCGGTGCAGATGCTGCGGCCGATGGCCGGGGCGATGATGCGCAACTCGGCCATCAGCCGGTCGAACTGCGCCGGGAACATCGACTGCGCGCCGTCCGACCAGGCGTGGTCGGGATCGCAGTGCACCTCGATGATGAGGCCGTCGGCGCCGGCCGCGGCCGCCGCCCGGGCCATCGACGCCACCTTGTCGCGCCGCCCGGTGCCATGGCTGGGGTCGACGATGATCGGCAGGTGCGACAGCTCCTTGACGATCGGAATCGCCGAGACGTCGAGGGTGTTGCGGGTCGCGGTCTCGAACGTGCGGATGCCGCGCTCGCACAGCATGACGTTGCCGTTGCCGCCCGAGAGGATGTATTCGGCCGACAGCAGCCACTCCTCCACCGTCGCGGCGATGCCGCGCTTCAGCATGACCGGCTTGCGGGTGCGGCCGAGCTCCCGCAGCAGCGTGAAGTTCTGCATGTTGCGGGCGCCGACCTGGAAGATGTCGGCGTAGCGGTCGATCAATTCGATCTGCGAGATGTCCATCACCTCGGTGATGAGCTTGAGGTCGTGGGCGTCGGCGCCGGCGCGCAGCATGCGCAGGCCCTCTTCGCCGTGGCCCTGGAAGCTGTAGGGCGACGACCGCGGCTTGAACGCGCCGCCGCGGAACACCTTGGCGCCGGCCCGCTTGACGGCGGCGGCGGTGGCGTTGACCTGCTGCTCGGTCTCGGCCGAACACGGCCCGGCCATGACGATCACCTCGTCGCCGCCGATGCGGACGTCGCCGACCGGGATCACCGTGTCCTCGGCCTTGAAGGTGCGGCTGGCCAGCTTGTACGGCTCGGTGATGCGCAGGACCTCGTGCACGCCGTCCATCAGCGCGACCAGGCCGCGATCGACCTTGCCGGCGCCGACGACGCCGAGCACGACCCGCGCCGCACCCGACGAGCGGTGCACGTCCATGCCGAGTTCGACCAGATGCGCGATCACGGCCTCGACCTGGGCCTCCGACGCGCGCTCTTTCATCACGACGACCATGCCCCTACTCTCCTTCCGCGGCCGGCGTCACCCGCCACGCCGCGCTGTCGGCCCGTTCGGCCTCGAGACGCTGGATCCGCCGCGCCTCGTCCATCACCCGTTCGTAGAGCCGTCCGATCGCCTCGTTGTCGAGCGGCCCGCCGAGCGCGGCGTTGACCGTGCGGACGTGCTGCAGCACCGCGGCTTCGCGCGCCGGTTCGTAGATCGGCCGGCCCTGTTCGTGCTTGGCGCGGCCGATGGCGTAGGCGCAGCGCGCCCGTCGATCGAGCAGGCGGACGATGACCTCGTCGATCTGATCGATCTCGTCGCGCAGGGCCTCGACGCTCAGCTCCGCAGCCATCGCACGTAGCGCTCCACCTCACCGGCCAGATCGGCCGAGCCGCCATGTTCGGCGACGACGTTCACCAGCGCCGAGCCGACCACAGCGGCATCGGCCCACTGCCCGACGGCGCGGACGTGCTCCGGGCGCGAGAAACCGAAGCCGAGCGCGAGCGGCCGATCGGTCTCGGCGCGGACGCGCGCGGCCAGCTCGGCCGCCGAGGCGGCGACGTCGTCGCGGACGCCGGTGACGCCCAGCCGTGAAATCCCGTAGAGGAAGCCGCCGCCGAGCTCCGCGGCGCGGCGGATCCGGGCCGGCGTGGTCGTCGGGCTCAAGAGAAAAATTGTATCAAGGCCGTGCCGGCGGAACGTGGCCTGCGCCTCCTCGGCCTCTTCGGGCGGCAGGTCGAGGACCAGCACGCCGTCGATGCCGGCGGCGGCGGCCCGGGCGGCGAAGGGGTCGAGGCCGAGGCGCATCACCGGGTTGGCGTAGGTGAAGAGCACGAGCGGCGCCCGCACATCGCCGCGGATCGCAGCGGCCAGGTCGAGGACCCCGGTGAGGGTGGCGCCCGCGGCCAGCGCCCGTTCGGTGGCGCGCTGGATGACCGGTCCGTCGGCGAGCGGATCGGAGAACGGCACGCCGAGCTCGATGACGTCGGCCCCGCCGCGATCGACGGCGCGAATGACGTCGGCCGAGCGGGCGAGATCCGGATCGCCGGCGGTCACGTAGGCGACGAGGCCGGGGCGCCCGGCGGCGCGCAGAGCGGCGAAGGTGCGGTCGAGCCGGCTCATCGCCCCTCCCGGGTGAGCTGCTCCACGGTGTGCACGTCCTTGTCGCCGCGGCCCGAGAGGTTGACGACGATGACGCTGCCCGGCCCCAGCGCCGGTCCCAGTTCAGCGAGGTGGGCGACGGCGTGCGCCGACTCGAGCGCCGGCATGATCCCCTCGAGGCGGGCCAGCCGGTGGAACGCGGCGAGGGCGGCGGCGTCGTCGGCCCACGCGTACTCGGCGCGGCCGATCGCCCTGAGCCACGCGTGCTCCGGGCCGACGGCGGCGTAGTCGAGTCCCGCCGACACCGAGTGCGTCGATTCGATGTTGCCGTCGGCGTCCTGGAGGAGCCACGTGCGCGTCCCCTGCAGGATGCCTTCGGCGCCGCCGGCGAAGCGCGCCGCGTGCCGGCCGGCGACGAGCCGGGGCCCCCGCGACGCGTGGTCGGCGTCGTGGGGTGGGGTGCCCTCGCCGCCGGCCTCGACGCCGATGAGTCGCACGCCGGGGTCGTCGATGAAGGCGTCGAAGATGCCGATCGCGTTGCTGCCGCCGCCGACGCAGGCCACCACCGCGTCGGGCAGCCGGCCCGCCTGCGCGACGATCTGACGGCGCGCCTCGGCGCCGATCACGCTCTGGAACTCGCGGACCATCAACGGGTAGGGATGCGGCCCGAGGGCCGACCCGAGCAGATAGGTGCTGTCGTCTGGTCGGGCCACCCAGTCGCGCATGGCCTCGTTGATGGCGTCCTTCAGCGTCGCGCTCCCGGCCGACACCCCACGCACGTCGGCGCCGAGCAGGCGCATCCTGAAGACGTTGAGCGCCTGCCGCGCCATGTCCTCGGTGCCCATGTAGACGACGCATTCGAGACCGAGCAGCGCGGCGGCGGTCGCCGAGGCCACGCCGTGCTGGCCGGCGCCGGTTTCGGCGATGACCCGCCGCTTGCCCATCCGCACGGCCAGCAGCGCCTGGCCGAGGGCGTTGTTGATCTTGTGCGCGCCGGTGTGATTGAGATCCTCCCGCTTGAGAAAGATGCGCGCGCCGCCGCAGGCCGCGCCGAGGTGCGCCGCCTCCCACAGCGGAGTCGGCCGGCCGACGTAGTCGGTGAGCAGCCGGTCGAACTCGGCCTGAAAGGCCCGGTCGGCGCGCGCCTCGAGGTAGGCGCGCTCGAGCGCCTCGATCGGCGCGACCAGCGTCTCGGGCACGAAGCGGCCGCCGAACGCGCCGAAGTAGCCGCGGCGGTCGGGATCGCGCCGCCCGAAGCGCGACGAGGTGTCGAGTGCCGTCGGGGCCATCATGCGGGAACCTCTTCGGGAGTGCCGCGGACCGCGGCGACGAAGGCAGCCATCCGCGCCGCCGACTTGACGCCGGGCGCGTCCTCCACGCCCGACGACACGTCGACGGCGTAGGGCCGCACCTGGCGCACGGCGGCGGCGACGTTGTCGGGCGTCAGCCCGCCGGCCAGGACCAGCGGCTCGCGCGCGGCGATGGCCGCGGCGCGCGTCCAGTCCACCGCCCGCCCGGTGCCGCCGTGGCGGCGCGGATCGTAGGCGTCGATCATCAGGGTGGTCCCGGCGGCCGCCGTCGGGTCGGGGCCGTCGGCCCGGAGCGGCAGTGACCAGACCACCGGCACCGGCAACGCGGCGTAGGGCGTCGGATCGGCCACGCCGTGGAGCTGGACGGCGCCGAGTCCGGCGGCGCGCACCGCCGCCGCCACCGCGTCGACCGACGCCGAGACGAAGACGCCGACGCGCACGGTCCACGGCGGCAGCGCGCGGCCGAGCGCGGCCGCGGCCGGGACATCGACGGCGCGCGGGCTCCCCGGCCAGAGCACGAACCCGGCAGCGTCGATGCCGAGGCGGGCGGCGGCGGCGACGTCCTCGGCGCGCGTGAAGCCGCAGATCTTGATGCGCGTGGTCCTCACGCGGCCGCTCCGGCGCGGCACAGTGCCCGCAGATCGGCTTCCGGGTCGGTGGCGGTCATCAACCGCTCGCCGACGAGAAAGGCCTGATAGCCGAGTGCGGCGAGCCGACGCAGGTCGGCCGCCGAGCCGACGCCGCTCTCGCTGACCGCCGTGACGCCGGCCGGCAGGCGCGCCGCCAGGCGTGCCGAAACGTCGAGATCGACGGCGAGCGTACGGAGACTGCGGTTGTTGACCCCGATCACGGTGGCGCCGGCGGCCAGGGCGCGGTCGAGGTCCCGGTCGTCGTGCACCTCCACGAGGGCCGCCAGGCCGAGCTGGTGCGCCTCGGCCAGCAGGCGGGTCAGCCCGGCCTGGTCGAGCGCCGCGACGATCAGCAGGACGGCGTCGGCGCCGGCGACGCGGGCCTCGTACAACTGGTACGGATCGACCAGGAAGTCCTTGCGGAGGATCGGCAGGTCGATGGCGGTACGGACGCGTGCCAGGTGATCGAGCGCGCCGTCGAAGAACGCCGGCTCGGTCAGCACCGAGACGGCGGCGGCGCCGCCGCGGGCGTAGGCCATCGCCTGCGCCACCGGATCGTAGTCGGTCTTGAGGACGCCGCGCGACGGCGAACGGCGCTTGCACTCCGCGATCAGGTTCACCGTGCCGGGGCGGGCGAGCGCCGCGGCGAAGGCCTCGCCGCGCGGCAGCCGGGCGCTCCACGCCGCCCGTTCGATCGCCTCCTCGGCCAACGCGGCGCGCCGCACGTCGAGGTCGCGCCGGGTGGCGGCCACGATCGCCTCCAGCAGATCGGGCGTCGTCGTCATGCCGCCCGCCCCGTCACCTGACACAGCGCCTCGAGGGTGCGCCCGGCGGCGCCGCTGGCGATCGCCGCCGCGCCCAGCGCGATCGCCTCGCGCAGTGACGCCGCCCGCCCGGCCACGAACAACGCGGCGCCGGCGTTCAGCAGCACCACGTCGCGGGCCGGCCCCGGTTCGCCGGCGAGCACGGCGCGGATGATCGCGGCGTTGTCGGCCGCGGTCGCGCCGACCAGCGCCTGCGGCACCGCCTTGGGCAGGCCGACGTCCGACGGGTGCACGTAGAACGTGCGGACGACGTCTCCGTGGCACTCCGACACCTTGGTGTAGCCGGTCGTCGACAGCTCGTCGAGCCCGTCGGCGCCGTGGACGACCCAGGCGCGCCGCGCGCCGAGCTGCTGCAGCGCACGGGCCATCAGCTCGGTCAGCTCCGGTCGGGCGACGCCCACCACCTGGTACGGCACGCGGGCGGGATTGGTGAGCGGGCCGAGCAGGTTGAACGCGGTCGGCACGCCGAGCGCCTTGCGCGCCTCGACGGCATGGCGCATCGCCGGGTGGAAGGTCGGCGCGAAGCAGAACGCCAGGCCGACCTCGGTGAGCGCCTGCTGGACCACCGCCGGCGCGGCGGTGATCGTCACGCCGAGCGCCTCGAGCACGTCGGCGCTGCCACAGTGGCTCGAGACCGAGCGGTTGCCGTGCTTGACCACCGGCAACCCGGCGCCGGCGACGACGATCGCCGCGGCGGTGGAGATGTTGAAGGTGCCGGCCCGATCGCCGCCGGTGCCGCAGGTGTCGACGGCGTCGCCATCCGCCGCGACGGTGACCCCGCGGGCCCGCATGGTGCGCGCCAGACCGACGAGTTCCGCCGGCCGTTCGCCCTTCATCGCCAGGCCGACGAGCATGCCGGCCAGCTGCGCCGGGTGGGCCTCGCCGCGCATCACCAGGTCCATCGCCGCGGCGGCCTCGTCTTCGCTGAGGTCGTCGCGGCGCAGCAGCTTGGTCACGAGACGGGCCATCATCACGCGCGCTCCAGGAAGTTGCGCAGCAGCCGCCGGCCGTCGGCGGTGAGCACCGATTCGGGATGGAACTGGACGCCGTGCAGGGGGAACTGGCGGTGCCGCAGCCCCATGACGGCGCCGTCGTCGTCGGCGGTGGCGGTGACTTCGAGGGCCTCGGGCCACGGTGTGGCGGCGACCACCAGCGAGTGGTAGCGGGCGGCGTCGAACCGGCCGCTCAGGCCGTGGAAGATGCCGCGGCCGTCGTGGACGACCGACGAGGTCTTGCCGTGGCGCGGCGCCGGCGCGGCGACGACCTGGCCGCCGAAGACCTGGCCGATCGCCTGGTGGCCCAGACAGACGCCGAGGATCGGCACCTCGGCCGCGAGCTGCCGGATCACCTCGCCCGACACGCCGGCGTCCTCGGGCCGCCCGGGGCCGGGGGAGATGACGATGCGCGCCGGCGCCAGCGCGCGCACGCCGGCGACATCGACGGCGTCGTTGCGGCGCACCTGGACGTCGGCCCCCAACTCGCCCAGGTACTGGACGAGGTTGAAGGTGAACGAGTCGTAGTTGTCGATGACGAGCACCATGGGTCAGAGACCCCGCCTGGCCAGCTCGAGCGCGCGGACCATCGCCCGGGCCTTGTCGCGCGTCTCGTCGTACTCGGCGGTCGGATTCGAGTCGGCGACGATGCCGGCGCCGGCCTGCACGTAGGCCCGGCCGGCCTCGAGCACGATCGTGCGGATGGCGATGCAGAAGTCGAGGTTGCCGGCGAAGTCGAGGTAGCCGACGGCGCCGGCGTAGACGCCGCGCGGCCCCGGCTCGAGCTCGTTGATGATCTGCATCGCCCGCACCTTGGGCGCCCCCGAGACCGTGCCGGCCGGGAAGCAGGCGGCCAGCGCGTCGAGCCGGTCGGTCCCCTCGGCCAGCTGGCCTTCGACCACCGACACCAGGTGCATGACGTGCGAATAGCGCTCGAGGCTCATGTAGGTGGGCACGCGCACCGAGCCGTAGGTGCTCACCCGGCCGAGATCGTTCCTGCCGAGATCGACCAGCATGACGTGTTCGGCACGCTCCTTCTCGTTGCGCTTCAGCTCGTCGGCGAGCCGCTGATCCTCCTCGGGCGTGCGACCGCGCGGGCGCGTGCCGGCGATGGGATGGGTCACCGCATGTCGGCCCTCGACGCGCACCAGCATCTCGGGCGAGGAGCCGACGATGCTGCGTTCGCCGCAGCGGACGAAGAACATGTAGGGCGACGGGTTGACGTGGCGCAGCGCGCGGTAGACGGTGAATGGCTCGGCGCCGACCGCCGCCTCGAAGCGCTGCGAGAGCACGACCTGGTAGATGTCGCCGGCGGCGATGTGGGCCTTGGCGGCGCGCACCGCCGCCTCGTACTGCGTCTGGGTCTGGTTCGACGTCAGCGCCAGCTCGCCATCCTCGCGCCGCGTGGTGACCGACAGCGGCCGCTCGAGCTCCTTCTCGACGAACGCGATCTTGGCGCAGGCGAACTGGTAGAGCGCCCGCAGGTCCTCGTCGCCGCTGATGCGGGCGTTGGCGATGACGAGGATGCGGTGCTGGACGTGATCGAACGCCAGCACGGTGTCGAAGAGCATGAACGCGGCGTCGTCGCCGGGCCGCCGGGCGCCGTCGGCGCGGGCCGTGGTCGGCTCGAACCAGGCCGCGGCTTCGTAGCCGAGGTAGCCGACCGCGCCGCCGGTGAAGCGCGGCAGTCCGGGGACGAACGGCGACTGGTATTGGGCCATCAGCCCGCGCAGCGCGTCGGTGTAGCTCTGGTCGAGCACGGTCGTCTCGCCCGACCGCTCCACCGTCACGACGCCGCCGGTGGTGCGCAGCACCAGGAACGGGTCCTTGCCGAGGAACGAGTAGCGGCCGACGTGCTCGCCCCCTTCCACGCTCTCGAGCAGGAAGGCGTAGTCGGCGTGCTCGGCCACCTTCAGGAACGCCGAGACCGGGGTCAGCAGGTCGGCGACGATCTCCTTGCAGACCGGAACGAAATTGCCTCGCTGAGCGAGGTCCACGAACTCGTCGAACGACGTGATCTTCATGCGCGACCGGGCACGGAAAGGGGCAGATCGGCCGGCCGGCCCGCGAGGGCGGCCCGCTGCATCACGGCCGCGGGCGACGGCAGACCGGTCCACCAGGTGAACTGGGCGGCCGCCTGCGCGGCCAGCATGGGCAATCCATCGAGCGTCTCGGCGCCGAGCGCCCGCGCCCGGCGCAGCAGCGCCGTGTCACGCGGCGCGTAGATCAGGTCGTAGACGAGCCGTCCCGCCAGCGATCCGTGCAGCGCGATCGGCTGATCGTCGAGGGCCGGCGCGGTGCCGACCGGGGTGGTGTTGACGAGCACGTCCCAGTCGGCGGCGGGCGGCCACTCACCCGCCGCGACGCCGAGGTCGGCGGCGAGCCGCGTCGCCGCCCCGGCCCGCCGTGCGTGGATGGTGACGACGGCTCCCGTCTCGCGCATCGCCACGACGACCGCGCGCGCGGCCCCGCCCGCCCCGAGAATCGCCACGGCGCGGCCGCGCAGATCGCGGCCGGCCAGCGGCGCGACGACGCCGGCGACATCGGTGTTGCGGGCGTCCCAGCCGCCCGCGGCGCGGCGCAGGGTGTTGGCGGCGCCGACCTGACGGGTGAGGGCGTCGGCCGCGTCGGCCGCGGCCAGCGCCTCGACCTTGTAGGGCGCCGTGACCGAGACGCCCTCGACCGCGAAGGCGCGGGCGAACCCTACGAAGTCGGCGAAGTCGGCGGCGGCGAGCGGCAGGTAGACGGCGTCGAGGCCGGCGGCGGCGAAGGCGGCGTTGTGCATCGCCGGCGAGAGCGAATGCGCCAGCGGCCGGCCGATGACGCCGAAGACCCGCGTCGAGGGGCCGATGGCCGGGACGCGGAACTCGTCACGCATCCGCGCCAGCGGCGCCTGGCCGGGGGCCACGCCGTCGCCGGCGTAGGTCCACCGCGCCGCGAAGCGCTCCGCCAGGACCCGCGATGCCAGTCCCGCCTCCCCCATGGCCAGCACCACCGCGCGGCCGCCGGCCGATCGGCCCAGCGCCGCCAGGTCCGGCAGCTCGTCGAGCCGCGTGACGGTGACGGCGATCTTGCCGACCTCCGCGCCCGACGCCAGCAGGTGCCGGAGCCGATCGGCGGCCTCGGCGACGCCGCCCGTGAAGTCGTGATGCGAGCGGACGAGCCGCCGGCCGCGTGCCCGCGCGACGAGCGCGTCGGCGGCGTCGCTTTCGACGTCGACGAACTCCGCGCCGAGTTCCCAGGCCTGCTCCAGCAGGCGGACCCGCACCTCTTCGCTGCCGTCGAACCGGCCGCCCTGGCGGGCGGCCCGGCAGGTGGCGATCACCGGGAGCCGGCGGCCGGCGAGCGCACCGGCGATGTCCACGTCGGTGACCCCGTCGAGCCGCAGCTCCACCAGGTCGGCGCCGCGGACGGCGTCGCGGCGCTGGAGGAGTTCGGCCATCGTCGTGGCCGTCACGGTCGCGCAGAGCAAGGGTCGTGGCATGGTCCTGAAACGCAAAACGCCTCTTCAACACGGGGTCGAAGAGGCGTGGTATCGGTCGTCGTGGCTGGTGGTGCGTGCTACAAGCGTCCGTACGCCTCCTCGGCAAAGGACCAGTACCAATACCAGCGCGTAAAGACTCCGGTGCCGGGCTGGCTGGCGCCAGAACGGCTGCACGGAAGCGCGCGGAACGACGACGACCGCATATCGGTGAAGGCCGACGGTACCAGACACCCCGGCGATCTGTCAATTGACGAGCCGGTCTTCCTTGATTCCCCCCGGCGAACCCCGTATAACGGAAGAACCGTGCCACGACGCCTGTCGCTCCCCGTTGCCGTGGCCGCGTCGTGTCTGGCCGCGGTCGTGCTGACGCCGTCTGTCGGCGCGCGTGCCACCGTGATTCCAGTCTCGGAAGTGCGGCCGGGCATGGTCGGGGTCGGCCGTACCGTGTTCCGTGGCGAGGCGGTCGAAGAGTTCACCGTCCGCGTCATCGGCACGCTGAAGAGCGTGGTCGCCCCGCAGCGCGATCTCATCCTGGCCAGGCTCGAGGGCGGCCCGCTCGCCGAGACCGGCGTGATTGCCGGCATGAGCGGCAGCCCGGTGTACGTCGACGGCCGGCTGCTCGGTGCGGTGTCGTACCAGCTCGGCCAGTTCCCGAAAGAGGCGATCGCCGGTATCACGCCGATCGCCGAGATGACCGATGCGACGGCGCTACCCGGAACCCGTCGTGCGGGCGGGCCGGTGCGCCTGGCGCTCGACCGCGCCGCGACCCCCGACGAGCTGCTCGGGCTGTGGCGCCGCGAGTTGGGGCAGGCCCAGCCGTTCGCCACGTCGGTGGCCGAGGTGCTGGTCACCGCTGCCGCCGGCACCCTGCCCCGCCAGTTCGCCACCGAGCTGCGGCCGATCAGCGTGCCGCTGGTGACCAGCGGATTCGCGCCCGGCGTCCTCGACGGCCTCGCCCCCGCACTCCAGACCGCCGGGTTCGTGCCGGTGCAGGCGCCGGCGTCGAGCCAGCCCGCCGCGGCCCGTTCCGCCACGCTCGCTCCGGGCGATGCCGTGGGCGTCGCCCTGCTGTCGGGCGACTTCGCCCTCGGCGCCACCGGTACGGTCACCGAGGTCGATGGCGACCGGGTCTACGCCTTCGGCCATCCGCTCTACAACCTCGGGCCGACCGCCTTCCCGATGACGCGCGCCGAGGTGCTCACCATCCTCCCGTCGCTCGTCACTTCGAGCAAGCTGGCCAGTCTCGGCACCGTCGTCGGCACGGTTTCGCAGGACCGCGCCACCGCGATTGCCGGTCGGCTCGGGCCGGCGCCGGCGCTGATTCCGGTGACCGTGACGCTCAACTCACGGCGGGGCCCGACGCGGCGCTTCTCGTTCGGGGTCGCCGACGACCAGCTCTTCACGCCGCTGCTGACCTATCTCGCGGTGGCCAACGTGATCACGTCCTACGAACGACAGACCGGCGCCGCGACGTATCTGGTCCGCGGCCGCGCCGCGGTGGCCAACGAGGGCGACCTCGCCTTCGACGACGTCTTCGTCGGCGATCAAGGCGCCGCCAACGCCGCCGCCTACGTCGCCGGTCCGTTGACCGCGCTGTATCGCAACGCCACCTCCAAGTTCGCGCTCGAAGGCATCACGCTCACCATCGACGCGGAAGAGACGACGCGCACGGCGGTGATCGACCGCGCCTGGGTCGACGATTCGGTGGTCGCACCTGGCGGCGACGTGCGACTGCACGTCGTGGTCCGCACCTCGACGGGCGAGGAACGGCTGCTGCACCAGACGGTGACCGTGCCGTCGCACGCGACCGGCACGCTGCAGCTCGTCGTCAGCGACGGGCCGCGGCTCGGGCTGCAGGACGTGCGCGAGGCCCGCCGGGCCGAACTGCAGCCGGTGGCGCAGATCGTCCGGGCGTCGAACCGCGCCCGGCGCAGCAACCGCATCTACGTGCGGCTGACCGCCCCGGCGGCCGGCGCGGTGATCGACGGTGAGCCCCTGCCCGGGCTGCCGGCGTCGGTCGCCGGCGTCATCGACGGCGACCGCCCGTCGAGCGGCGGCGGCAGCCTTCGCGTCGCGCCCCGCGGCGAATGGGAGATTCCCGTCGAGTACGCGGTATCCGGCTCGCGCCAGCTCTCGCTCACCATCGAACCGTGACGCCCCGTCCGTCGGTCGCGGCGTCCCCGCCACCCATCATGCGCCGTGCCCTGCTCGTGTTCGTGTTCGCTCTGGCCGCTACCTTGCCGCTCGGCGCCGGCCCGCAGTTCTGGCGGGCGGCGACCCAGGCCGACTTCCTCAAGGGCGATCTCGAACAGCTGGCGGTCGATGAACACGGCCGGCTGACGCTGGGCCCGACCATCGCGCGCGTGTTCGACGCCGGCGTGCCGTTCGTCTGGACCGCGGCGGCCGGGCCGGGGGGCGTCGTCTACCTGGGTACGGGGAACGACGGCAAGGTGTTCAAGGTCGACGCCGACGGCCGCGGCACGCTGTTCTACGATGCGCCCGAGCTGCAGGTGCACGCGGTGCTGCCCCGGCCCGACGGCTCCGTCCTCGTCGGCACCTCGCCCGACGGCCGGGTCTACCGTGTCGACCCGTCGGGTGCTGCCCGCGAGTTCTTCGATCCCGAGGAGAAGTACATCTGGGCGCTCGCCGCCGACGCCGCCGGCCGGATCTACGTCGGGACCGGCGACCCGAAAGGGCGCGTCTACCGGCTGGCGGCCGACGGCGCGGGGACGCCGCACTACACGTCGGGGAGCGCGCACGTGATGGCGCTGCTGCCCGAGGGCGATCGGCTCGTCGTCGGCACCGAGGGCCCGGGCCGCGTGTTCCGGCTCGACGCCGAGGGCCGGCCCTTCCTGCTGCTCGACACCAGCCTGCAGGAGGTCCGCGCCCTCCGGCGTGACGCGCAGGGCCGTCTGTACGTGGTGGCCCAGGCCCGTCGCAGCGGCGCCGAGGGCGGCGGAGAGACGTTGACGTTGCCGGAGCCGCCGCGCGCCGCGCCGGTGCCGACCGTGACCACCGAGATCACGGCGATGGCGGTGGTCGACGCGCCGGCGGCGAGCTCGGCGGGGGCCAGCCGCCCGGCGGGGCCGGCCGCCGGCGCCATCTTTCGCGTCAATGCCGACGGCACCTGGGATCAGCTCTGGGAGTCGCGGGACGACGCTCCCTACGACGTGGCCATCGACGGCCGCGGCGACCTGCTGGTCGCCACCGGGCACAAAGGCAAGCTGTATCGGCTGAGCGGCGACCCGCTGCGCGCCAGCCTCGTCGGACGCGTCCCCGGGCAGCAGGGCGTGCAGCTGCTCGCCGTCGACGGCCGCACCCTGGTCGCCACGTCCAACGCCGGCGCGCTGATGCGCGTCGATGCCGGCCACGCCGCGCGTGGCACCTACCTGTCGGAGGTACGAGACGCCCGCACCGTCGCCACCTGGGGTGTGTTGTCGTGGCGTGCGACGGTACCGGCCGGCGGGCGCGTGGAGGTCTCGACCCGCAGCGGCAACACCGCGACGCCCGACGACGCCTGGAGCCCGTGGAGCGCGCCGTACGGCGCCGCCGACGGCAGCGCGGTCACCAGCCCGAGCGCGCGCTACCTGCAGTGGCGGGTCGTGCTCCAGGGCGCCGCCGAAAGTCCGGTGGTCACGTCGCTGCAGGCCGCTTACCTGCAGCGCAACCAGCGGCCAACGGTGAGCGGACTGGTGGTGCACCCGCCCGGCGTCGTGTTCCAGAAGCCGTTCTCCACCGGCGAGACCGAGATCGCCGGCTACCAGGCCGAGGTGCTCGAACGCCGTCTGTCGAATCAGGGGCAGCCCTCGCCGTCGACCGGCGCGCCGACGCTGGGCCGCCGCACCTACCAGAAGGGCCTGCAGACGCTGGTGTGGAAGGGCGACGACGGCAACGGCGACGACCTGACGTACTCGGTCGCCTACCGCCGGGAGGGCGAGACGGCCTGGCAGACGCTGGTCAGCGGCCTGACCGATCCGATCTACGTTTGGGACACGTCGGCGGTGCCGAGCGGCAGCTACGTCGTGCGCGTCGCCGCGAGCGACGCCGTTGCGCAACCCGAGGGCAGCGCGCTCACCGGCGAGGTCGAGTCGGCGGCCATCGACGTCGACAACACGCCGCCCGTGCTCACCGCCGGCGCCGTGACCCGCGACGGCGGCCGGCCGGTCGTCACCGTCGAGGTCCACGACGAGCACTCGGCGGTCTCACGCATCGAGTACGCCGTGGATGGCCGCACGTGGCTCCCGGCCTACGCCGCCGACGGGTTGCTCGACGGTCGCCGCGAGTCGGCGACCCTGCGTCTGGAGTCGGCCGCCGCCGGGCGCACCGTCGTCGTCCGTGCCACCGACGCCATGCAGAACACCGGCACCCTGACGGTCCGGATCCCGTGATCGGCGGCGCCGGGCCGCGGCGCTAGGAGCGGATGCGGCGCGGCCGCTCCGGCCCCTGCGACGCCGCCGGAGTGGTCGGCGCCAGCGGCCGCAGCAGCCGCTCGACGTCGGCCTCGCGGGCCACCACGGTGGTGTGGGCGAGCAGCCACACCATGCTCACGGCGATGGGCGCGCCGCCGGCACGAGCCGGTTCGAACTGCGCGCGCGAGGCCGCATCGAGCATCGCCAGCACGACTTCGGGTTTCACCTTGAGCGCCCGCGCCTGCTCCGCGGCGAGCATCTCGACGCTCTGAATCCGTCCCTCGCGGGTGACCACCGCCGACAGCGTGAGTACGGCGTCCTCACTGGCCAGCGGCCAGTGAGCGCTCTCGTGCCGCCGCGGCACCTCGGTGAAGCCGTCGATGCGCGCCGGGTTGACGTTCGATCCGGGGCTGGCCAGGTAGCCGATGACACCGGCCAGCGAGTCGGGCCGCTGGTCGTTGGTGGCCTGCATCACTTCGGCTGACGCCAGCAGACACACCAGCACCGCCGCGGTCGCGCCCAGCGCCGGCCACACCAGATGCATGTCGTCGAAGACGCCGAGCAGCCAGGTGTGCCACGACAGCTGCCGCTCGACCTTGGCCTGTTCGAGCACCGCGCCGGTCCAGCTCTCGGGCGGCCCGTCGAGCCGGTCGCCCGGCACCTCGCGAAGCCCGCGGCGCAGCACCTCGAGATCGCGGTGCTCGAGTGCGCAGGCGACGCACGCTTCGAGGTGCTCGCGCACCAGCAGCTGCTGCTCCAGCCCGAGTTCGCCGTCGTGGAAGGCGTCGAGCTCGTCGCGCACCGCGTCGCAGGACATGCGGTGGATCACAGCCGCGACTCCTGCAGGTCGGCGCGCAACGCATGTCGGGCGCGGGTCAGGCGCGATTTGACGGTGCCGACGGCGATATCGAGAGAGAACGCGATCTCGTCGTAGCTCAGGCCGTCGAACTCGCGCAGCACGATCGCCGTCCGCTGGTCGAACGGCAGCCGGTCGAGCGCCTGCCAGAGCCGGTTCGCCGTCTGCTTGCGGGCCAGCACCCGGTCGGGCGCGGCGTCGTCGCCGGGCTGGCGCAGTTCGCCGTGGTCGACGACGTGCTGATCCAGCGACACCTGGTCGCTCTGCCGCCGCCGCCGCCACCAGCGCTGCCGGTTGCGGGCCTGGTTGACGACGATGCGGAACAGCCACGTGCGCAGCGACGACTGACCGCGGAACGACCCGACGGTGCGGAACACCCGCAGGAAGACTTCCTGCGACAGATCGAGCGCCTCTTCGCGGTTGCCCAGCAGATGGAAGGCCAGCTGGTAGACCATGCGCTGGTGCTGCGCCACCAGCTCGGCGCACGCGGCCTCGTCGCCGGCCGCGCAGCGCTGCACCAACTCGGCTTCGTCGGTGCCGACGTCGGTCCACCCGAGGGCTCGTGCGTCCTTCACAGGGGTGCTGGCCAGTGCGCGTGCCATGGGCAGTTTACCATCGGCGGAGGGCGTCGGAGCCGCCAGTACTCGAATTAGAACCCGCGCCCGGACAAAGGTTCCCCGCCGGCCCCGCCGCGGCCGGTCCTTGCTACCATCGGAGCGTGGCGTCGGGATGGGGGTGGCCGCTGGCCCTGGGGGCCAGCTTGACGCTCGCCGTAGGCACGGCGCTGGCGGTCGTGTCGGTGCGCAACGAGCGCGAGTACGAGCGGCTCGTGGTCGCCGGCGACGCGGCCTTGGCTGCGGCCGACCTCTCGGCCGCCATCGAGGCTTACACCGGCGCCATCACCCTGCGGGCCGATTCCATGGCCGCCCACCTCAAGCGTGGGCTCGCCTACCGCCAGCGCGGCGAACCCGAGGCGGCGCTGCGCGACCTGCGCCGGGCGGCCGAGCTCGATCCCAGCGCGCCGCGCGTGTTCGAATGGCAGGGGGACGTCAACGCCGGGCTCGGCCGCCACGCCCGGGCCGCCGAGCGCTACGAGCAGAGCCTCGCGCTCGACGATCGGCAGGCCGAGGTGTATTACAAGCTCGCCGTCGCCCGCTATCGCGAGGGCCGGGCCGGCGCGGCGATCGGCCCGCTGCGCCGTGCCATCGCGCTGGCCCCGAACCTGGCCGAGGCGCACTACCTGCTCGGCGTCAGCTTGCGCGACGCTGGCCGGCTCGATGACGCACTGGCGGCGCTCGGCACCGCGGGGCGGCTCGCGCCGGGCCTGCTGGAAGTGCGTGAGGCCCGCGTCGACGTGCTGCAGGCCAGGGGGGACGCGGCGCGGGCCACCGATGAACTGGCGGCGCTTGCTGCGCTGGAGCCCGAACGGCCGGAACGGGCGATCGCCGTCGGGCTGGCATACGCGCGGTCGGGGCGGCACGATGCGGCCGTCGTGGCCCTGGGGCGGGCCGCCGAGCGATTCCCGCGCTCGAGTGCCGTCTTCGGCGCGCTCGGCACGGTCTGGCTGCGCGCCGCCGACGCCGGCGACGACGTCGCGCTCGACAAGGCGCTGGCGGCGCTCACCCGCGCCGCCACGCTCGAAGGGCCGAGTGCCGAGACGTTGATGCAACTCGGACGGGCCCGGGTGCGGACCGGCGACCTCGCCGGCGCGGAACTGGACCTGCGCCGGGCCGTGGAACGCCTGCCGGTGCCCCCCGAGGCCCTCGCCCGCCTGGGCGACGTGCTCGAACGGCGCGGCCGCTTCGCCGAGGCGCGCGACGCCCTCGTCGACTACGCCACGCTGGTCTCAGGCACGACCGCGGCGGGCGCGATTGCGCCGCGGATCGGCACGCTGTCGATGCGGATCGGCGACCCGCATGCGGCCGCCTACTGGTTCGAAAAGGCCATCGCGGAGAACGGGCCGTCGGCCGGACTGCTCCACCGCCTCGCCGACGCCGAGCGCGACCGCGGGGCCACGGCGCGCGCGCGCGCCCTCGTCGACGAAGGGCTGGAGCTCGAGCCCGGTCACGCCGGCCTGCGCGCGCTCGACCGCCAGCTGCCGCACCCGTAGGCCGCGTCGGCGGCGGCGCGCGATCACCGATCACATCGCCCTCACATCGCCCGGCGCAGCGTCGCCCGCGCCGTCGCCGGTCGCAGACCCAGCCGCTCCATCAGCTTGGCCAGTCCCTGCCGGCTCACGCCGAGCTCGCGCGCGGTCGCTCCGGGGCGCTCACCGCACCGGGCCAGGGCCGCGCGGACGTAGGCCGCGTCGAAGGCGCGGCGGGCGGCGTCGAGTGTGGTCGGCGGGGACGCCTCGCCAGGGGGCCACGCCACGCCCACGTCGGCCGCCGAGACCAGACCGCGTACCGGCGCTCGCACGGCCAGGCCCGCCAGCAGATTCTGCAGTTCGCGGGCGTTCCCGGGCCAGTCGCCGGCGGTCAGCGCGGTGAGCAGCGACGGCGCCAGCACCGCCCGCGAGCCGACCTGGGCGGCGGCGGCCCGCCAGAAGTGCTGGGCCAGCGCCGGAATGTCCTCGCGCCGCTCCCGCAGGGGCGGCACCCGCAGCCGGACGACGTCGAGCCGGAAGCGCAGATCGGCGCGGAAGCGGCCGGCCACGACCTCGCCGTCGAGCGGCCGGTTCGTGGCGGCGACGAGGCGGACGTCGACGCGGCGGGCGGCGTTCTCCCCCACGCGGCGCAGCTCGCCTTCCTGCAGGACGCGCAGCAGCTTGGCCTGGCCGCGAGCCGAGAGTTCAGCGACTTCGTCGAGGAACAGCGTGCCGCCCTGGGCGGATTCGAACAGACCGCGACGCTCGGCCGACGCTCCGGTGAACGCCCCGCGCGTGTGCCCGAACAGCTCGGCATCGAGCAGATCGTCGGCCAGCGCCGCGCAGTTGAGCCCGACGAACGGACCGCTGCGGCGGCTCGCGCCGTGCACCGCCCGCGCCACCAGCTCCTTCCCGACCCCGCTCTCGCCTTCGATCAGCACCGGGAACGGCGACAGAGCGGCGCGCGGGATCGCCTGGCGGAGCTCGCGCATCGGCGCGCTCGCGCCGACCAGGCCGAACGGTTCCACGACGCCGGGCGCGGCGTCGCGGCTGACGAGACGGGCCAGCGCCGGGGCCAGCAGTTGGGCGGCGGCGGCCACCAGCCACTCAGCGGCGTCGGACGACGCGTCGACGGCCGGCGCCGGCATCCAACGAATCTCGCCCACGCGGTCGTCGCCGCATCGCACCGGCTCGACCCGGGGCGGTTCGCGGGGAGGAGGCGTCTCGTCGCCGGCGACGCAGGCGGGCGGGATCGCCGTCCACACCCCCATCCACAGGGCCCCGGTGGCGGCGCGCAGGCGGTGGCAGACGGCGGCGACGGCGCGGTGATCGGGGTCGAGCGCGATCATCGCTTCGATTCGTGCAAGGCACGGACCGCCAACCGCGGCGGCACGTCCGCCGTGTGCGCGGCGGTCGCCGGCGCCGGGCGCCGCAGAAAGTTCGTATACAATTCTCGCGCGATGCTGCGGTTTCTCACCGCCGGCGAGTCGCATGGCCGCGGCCTCGTGGTCATCGTCGATGGCCTGCCCGCCGGCCTCCCCATCGATCTCGACCGGCTCGCTCAGGCGCTGAAGCGCCGGCAGGGCGGCTACGGCCGCGGCCGGCGCATGGCGATCGAATCCGACACCGCGGTCGTGCAGTCGGGCGTGCGCCGCGGCACCACGACCGGCGCGCCGATCGCGCTCCTCATCGAGAACCGTGACTGGGTCAACTGGCAGCGGACCATGCACACCGGCGCCGAGGCGCCGGATGGCGCCGCCGGCGCCAATCGCGCGCCGGTCGTCCGGCCGCGGCCCGGTCACGCCGATCTCGCCGGGGCGCTGAAGTTCGAACACGACGACGTCCGCGACGTGCTCGAGCGGGCCAGCGCCCGCGAGACCGCGGCGCGCGTCGCGGCGGGCGCGCTGGCGCAGCAGCTGCTCGAGGCCGTCGGCGCCGCCGTCACCAGCCACGTGCGCGCCATCGGCGAGGTGGCGCTGCCCGACGACCGCCTGGTCGGCTTCGAGGACGCGGCGGCGCTGCCGGCCGACGCGCCGCTGCGCTGCGTCGACCCGGCCGTCGAGGCGCGGATGATCGCCCGCATCGACGAGGCGCGCGCCGCCGGTGACACGCTCGGCGGCACCTTCGAGGTCATCGTCCGCGGCCTGCCCACCGGACTCGGCTCGTACACGCAGTGGGACCGGAAGCTCGACGGCCGCCTCGCCCAGGCGGTGATGTCGATCCCGGCCATCAAGGGCGTCGGCATCGGCCTGGGCGCCGAGAGTGCCGCCCGGCCCGGCTCGCGCGTCCACGACGAGATCCTGCCGGGGCAGGATGGCCGCCGCCCGCTGCGCCCGACCAACCGCGCCGGCGGCCTCGAAGGCGGCGTGACCAACGGCGAGGACGTCCGCGTCGTCGGCCACATGAAACCGATCGCCACCTTGATGCAGCCGCTGCGCTCCATCGACCTGACGACGCTCGACGACGCCCCGGCGGCGATCGAACGCAGCGACGTCTGCGCCGTACCGGCCGCCGCCGTCGTCGGCGAGGCGATGGTCGCGCTGGTGCTGGCCGATGCCCTGCTCGAGCGCTTCGGCGGCGACGCGCTGGCGCAGATCCGTCGCCACATGGCCGCCACCGGCGAGGTCATGGCGCGGCGCCTGACCCGCCGCCGCGACGCCTCGTAACGGCATGGCCCGTCCGGTGCTGCGCTACGGGGCGGCGGCGCTGCGCGCCGTGGCGGCCGACGTCGACGCGATCACGCCGGAGATCACCGCGCTGGTCGGCGACATGATTGCGGCCATGTACACCGCGCAGGGGATCGGCCTGGCGGCGCCGCAGATCGGCGTGGCGCTCCGGATCTTCGTCATCGATCTGTCGCTGGGCCGCGACCCGGCGGCGCTCCACGTCTGCATCAACCCGGCGTGGATCCGCCGCGACGGCATGCAGCTCGAGGAAGAGGGCTGCCTGAGCCTGCCGGGCTTCACGGCGACGGTGGCGCGCCCGGCGGAGGCGGCGGTGACCGCGCTGGATCTCGAGGGCCGGGCCCGCACGGTGGAAGGGCGCGGGCTGATGGCGCGGGCGCTGCAGCACGAGATGGATCACCTCGACGGGCGGCTGTTCGTCGATCGGCTGCGCGGCATCAGCCGGACGATGATCCTGCGGCGGATCCGCAAGCTGGAGAAGGACGGCCGCTGGTGACGACGCTGCGCGTCGTCTTCTTCGGGTCGCCGGCCTTCGCGGTGCCGACGCTGGCCACGCTCGCCGCGGCCCCCGGCGTCGAGGTCGTCGCGGTCGTGACCCAGCCGGATCGTCCGCGCGGCCGCGGCCAGAAGGTCACGCCGGGCGCGGTCAAGGCCTGGGCCGCTTCGGCCGGTCTGCCGGTGCTGCAGCCGGCGAAGCTCGGCGACCCCGGGGTGCGCGATGCGCTCGCGGCCCTCGATGCCGACCTCGGCGTCGTCGCCGCCTACGGCAAGCTGCTGCCGGCGTGGCTGCTCGCCCTGCCGCGCCGCGGGATGATCAACGTGCACGCCTCGCTGCTGCCGGCCTACCGCGGGGCCGCGCCGGTGCACCGGGCGATCCTCGACGGAGCGTCCGAAACCGGCGTGACGATCATGCGGGTGGTGCTCGAACTCGACGCCGGCCCGATGCTCGACCGCGTCGTCGTGCCGATCGACGACGCCGTCACCAGCGACGTGCTCGAGGCGTGTCTGGCGATCGAGGGTGCGGCCCTGCTGGGCGCGGTGGTCGAGCGGCTGCGGCACGGGCCCGTCGGCGAGACGCCGCAGGACGCCAGCCTGGCGACCTATGCCGCCAAGATCACCCGCGCCGACGCGCCGATGCACTGGGACCGGCCGGCGCGGGTCCTGCACGACCAGGTGCGTGGTCTCCACCCGTGGCCGCACGCCTCGTTCGCGGTCGAGGGCCGGCGGGTGATCGCGCACCGCAGCGTCGTCCCGGGCGTGCCGAGCGCGGCGCCACCGGGGACGGTGGTCGCCGCCGGCCGCGACGGGATCGACGTGGCCGCCGGCGATGGCCAGTGCCTCCGCCTGCTGGTGCTGCAACTCGAAGGCGGACGGCCACTGCCCGCCGCCGAGTTCCAGGCCGGGCGAGGATTGCCGCTCGGCGCGGTGTGTCGGCCGGCATGATTGCCCCGGCGCGCGCCGCCGCGATGCAGGCGCTGGTCGCCGTCGCGGCCGCCCCGCGCGACCTCGGCGACGCGCTCGACGACGCCCGGCAGGGCCTCGACGATCCGCGCGACCTCGCGCTCCTGCACGAACTCGCCGTCGGCACCCTGCGCTGGCAGGGACGCCTCGACCACGCGCTGGCCGCGCTGTCGCGGACGCCGCTCGATCGCCTCGACCTCGCCGTGCTGGTCGCGCTCCGCCTGGGCGCCTACCAGCTGCTCTACCTGACGCGGATTCCGCCGGCGGCGGCCGTGCACGACGCGGTGGCGCTGGTGCGGCGGGCCCGCAAGTCCAGCGCCGCCGGCCTGGTCAACGCGGTGCTGCGGCGGCTCGCCGCCGGCGAGGGCCGCGCCTTGCCGCCGCGTCCCGCCGTGCCGCTCGCCACGGACCGCGGCGCCTGGATTCAGCACCTCGCGGTGGTCCACGCGCATCCGGCCTGGCTGGTCGAGCGCTGGCTGGCGCGGCGGCCGCTCGGCGAGGTCGAGGCCTGGCTCGCCTTCGACAACACCACGCCGGCGCCGACGCTGCGCGCCAACCCGCTCGTCGTGGCGTCACGCGACGCGGCGATCGCCGGGCTCGCCGCCGAGGGGATCGCCGCGACGGCCAGTCCGGTGGCGCCGTGGGGCGTGCGGGTCGGGCCCGGGGCGATCGTGGCGAGCCGCGCGGTGGCCGACGGCGCCTGCCTGATCCAGGACGAAGGCTCGCAGTTGGCCGGGCATCTCGCGCCGATCGCGCCCGGCGCGCGCGTGCTCGACGTCTGTGCCGCCCCCGGGGGCAAGGCCCTGCAGTACGCCGCGGTCGCCGGCGCGCACGGCCGCGTCGTGGCCGGCGATGCCCGGCTCGCCCGGGTGCGCCTGCTCGCCGCGACGGTGGCGCGCGGGTCGGCGGCCAACACCCGCGTCGTCGCGCTCGACCCCGAGGCGGCGCTGCCCTTCTCGCGGCCATTCGACGTCGTGGTGGTCGACGCGCCGTGCAGCGGCCTCGGCACCCTGCGGCGCGATCCCGACATCAAGTGGCGGCGGCAGCCGGGCGACTGCGCCCGGTTCGCGGCGCGCCAGCGCGACCTGCTCGCCCGCGCCGCGGCGTGCGTCCGCCCGGGCGGCCGGCTGGTGTACACGACCTGCTCGACCGAGCCGGAGGAGAACGATCAGGTGGTCGCCGCGATGCTGGCCGCGCGGCCCGACTTCCGCCTCGCCGGCGCCGCGTGGGGTGACGCCGCGGTCGCGCCGTACGTCGGGCCCGACGGGCTGTTCCGCACCGACCCGGTGCGCGACGGCCTCGACGGCTACTTCGGCGCGGTGCTCGAACGCGTCGGGGCGCCGCCGGTGGCACCAGGCGGCGGCATGTAATACAGTGATCGATCGCGCATGGCCCTTCGACGGCGGGTGAGAGCCCTCGGCAGACTCGTGGTGATCGGCAGCGCGCTGGCCGCGACCTTCCTCGTCTTCGCCGCCGTCGCGGTCCAGGTGGCGGTCCGCGCCCGGGAGGTCACGGTTCCCGACGTGACCGGTCTGGCCATCGCCGACGCCGCCAGCCGCCTCGGCCAGGAGCAGCTGAGCCTGCGCGTCGACGCCGCGCAGCGGCCGAGCACCGAGGTGCCGCCGGGCCAGATTCTCGGTCAGGACCCGCGGGCCGGCACGGTGTCGCGGCGCCAGCGCACGGTGCGGGTCTGGGTCTCGGCCGGGCCGAAGGTGGCGCACATGCCCGGCGTGGTCGGCGAGAGCGAGCGCTCGGCCCGCATCCGCCTGTCGCAGGAGGGTCTCGACGCGACCAGCGTGTCCGAGATCCGGTCCGACGCCTTCACGGCCGACCAGGTCGTGGCGCAGGAGCCGGCGCCGGGCCAGCCGGCCGCGGCGGTTCGGCTGCTGGTCAGCCGCGGGGCGGACTCGACCGGTTACGTGATGCCCGACCTGATTGGATTGGCCGGCGAGCCGGCCGCGGCGGTGCTCCGCCAGCAGGGATTCCGCGTCAGCTTCGTCGCCCAGCAGTCGGCCAGCGGCGTGCCGCCGGGCCTCATCGTGCGCCAGACGCCGGCCGGCGGGTATCAGGTGCACCCGGGCGACGCGATCTCGCTGGAGGTGGCGCGTTGACCCCACGCTTGGCGCCGTCGATCCTCGCCGCCGACTTCGCCTACCTCGCCCGCGACATCGCCGCTGCCGAGGCCGGCGGCGCCGATTTGATCCACGTCGACGTGATGGACGGCCACTTCGTGCCGAACCTCACCATCGGGCCGCCGGTGGTGCGGGCCATCAAGCGCGTGGCCACCGTGCCGCTCGACGTCCATCTGATGGTCGCCAACCCCGACCCGTTTCTGGCCGCCTACGTCGAGGCCGGCGCGGCGATTCTCACCGTCCACGCCGAGGTGCTGCCCCATCTGCACCGCACCGTGGCGGCCATCAAGGCGCTCGGCGCGAAGGCCGGCGTCGCCCTCAATCCCTCGACCTCGATTGCCGCGATCGAGGACATCGCCGCCGACCTCGACGTGGTCCTGGTGATGTCGGTGAACCCGGGCTTCGGCGGCCAGCACTTCATCGCGCGCACGCCGGAGAAGATCCGCCGCCTCCGCGACCTGCTGGTCCGGGCCGGGAGCCGCGCCGAGATCGAAGTCGACGGTGGCCTCGACCTGCACACGGTCGGGCCGGTCGTCGCTGCCGGAGCGACGATCCTCGTCGCCGGGCACGCGGTGTTCGGCCACGGCGATCCCACGGCCGCCGTGCGGGCGCTCCGCGCCGCCGCAACCACGCGACGCGATGGCTGATCCCGCTCCCGGCATGCCGGCCGTGGCCGGGCGGCCCCACGTCTCGTCGATCCGCGTGCGCTACGCCGAGACCGACCAGATGGGCATCGCCTACTACGCGAACTACCTGGTGTGGTTCGAAGTCGCGCGCACCGACTGGCTGCGCGCGGCCGGCCTCACCTATCGCAGTCTCGAGGCGCAGGGTCTGTTCCTGCCGGTCATCGAGGCCCACTGCGCGTATCGGGCGCCGGCCCGCTACGACGACGCGCTCGCCGTGCGGGCCGTCGCCCGCCTGGTGTCGCCGGCGCGGCTGGCGTTCGATTACGACATCACCGGACCCGATGGCGCCGTTGCCAGCGGATCCACGGTGCACGCCTTCACCGACGGCCGCGGCCGCCCGGTGCGTGTGCCGGCATCGATCAAGGATCTCATCGGATGAGAGCACTGGTGACCGGAGGCGCGGGCTTCATCGGCTCGCACCTCAGCGAGCGGCTGCTGGCCGGGGGCGCGGAGGTGATCGCCCTCGACAGCTTCACGGACTACTACCCGCGGCCGATCAAGGAGGCGAACATCGCCGGCCTGCGCGGCCGTGCCGGCTATAGCCTGGTCGAAGCGGCGATCGCCGACGCCGATCTGCCGGCGCTGCTGGCCGGCGTGACCCACGTCTTCCACCTGGCGGCGCAGGCCGGCGTGCGCAAGAGCTGGGGCCGCGACTTCCGCGTCTACACCGAACTCAACATAGACGCGACGCAGATCCTGCTCGAGGCGTGCGTCGGCCGGCCGATCGAGCGTGTCGTCTATGCGTCGAGCTCATCGGTCTACGGAGACCTCGTCGACCTGCCTATGCGCGAGGAGGTGCCCCTGCATCCGGTCTCGCCCTACGGCGTCACCAAGCTCTCGGCCGAGCAGCTGTGCTACCTGTACTTCGTCAACCACGGCGTGCCGACGGTGTCGCTGCGGTATTTCACCGTCTACGGCCCGCGTCAACGACCTGACATGGGGTTCCACCGCTTCCTGTCGGCCATCGAGGCCGGCCGGCCGCTCATCCAGTTCGGCGACGGGCTGCAGACCCGGGACTTCACCTTCGTGGCCGATGCCGCCGCCGCGACCGCGGCGGCCGCCGTCCACGGCGTGCCGGGGCGCGTCTACAATATCGGGGGAGGCTCCCGCGTCACGCTGCGCGAGGTCTTCGACCTGCTCGGCCGGGTCACGGGCCGTCCGCTGACCATCGACGTCCAGCCCCCGCAGAAAGGCGACATGCGCGATACCTACGCCGACACCAGCCTCGCCCGCGCCGACCTCGGCTTCGCGCCGTCGGTCACGCTGGAAGCGGGACTGGCGGCGATGTATCGCTGGTTCTCGACCCGATGATCACCTCGCTTTCGCGGCTCGCCCTGGCGGCGGCCGCCGCGCTCTGGCTCGGCGGCTGCGGCGCGCAGCGCGCCGTCGTGCCGCCGGCCAACGCCGACGCCGACCAGTTCCTCTTCGATCGCGGGACCGCCGAGTTCAAGGAACGCCACTGGATCCAGGCGCGCGAGTACTACCGGCAGATCGTCGACAACTACCCGCAGAGCCCGTACCGGCCCGACGCCAAGCTCGGCGTCGGCGACACCTACATCGGCGAGCACACCACCGAGTCGCTGATGCTGGCGGTGAACGAGTTCCGCGAGTTCCTGACGTTCTACCCGACCAGCCCGCGCGCCGACTACGCGCAGTTCCGTCTGGCCTTCGCGCAGAGCGAGCAGATGCTGGCGCCCGAGCGCGACCAGACCAACACCCGCGAGACGATCAAGGAGCTGCAGGTCTTCCTCGATCGCTACCCGAACAGCACGCTGCTGCCCGAAGCCCAGGCGCTGATGCGCCAGGCCAGGGATCGACTGAGCGAGGCCAGTTACCGGGTCGGGTTCTTCTACTACCGGTCACGGTGGTGGCCGGGGGCCATCGACCGCTTCCAGCAGGTGCTCAGAGAGGACCCGGGGTACACCCATCGCGACGCCGTCTACTACCACTTGGCCGAGTCCTTGCTGAGGATCGACCGCAAGGCCGAAGCGCTCCCGTACTTCGAACGACTTTTGAAAGAGTTCGAACAAAGTTCGTACCTGGAGGCGACCCGCCGCCGGGTCGAGGAGCTGAAGAGCGCGCCGGCCCCCGAGAGGTAGACCATGCGCCGAACCGCGTCTCTGTGTGCACTGCTCGTCACCGTCGTCGCCGCGCCTGCCGCCGCGCAGGCGCCGCTCCCGCCGGGGGCGTTCGGTGACCTGGGAATGTATCCGAAGCGGCTGAGCTGCGCCGATCTGCCGGTGTTCAGCGAGCCGCAGCCGGTCCACCGGCTGCCCGCCGCGCACGAAGGCGACGCCAAGCTGCGCCGCGCCTTCGCCGCCCCGGACACGCTGGTGCTCTTCGGCGGCACCTCGGTGGGCCTCGAGCCCGGCCAGCAGTTCTTCGTCCGCCGGCTGCTGACCAGCCCCGATCACAGCAAGCCGTCGCTGACCGCGCCGGCCACGGTCCATACCGCCGGCTGGATCACGGTCACCGCGTCCGACAGCTTCTCGGCGCTCGCACGCATCGACTACGCCTGCGACTCCTTCTTGAAGGGCGACTACCTCGAGCCGTTCACCGCCGCCCCCCTGCCCGCCACTCTGGCGGCCGACGGGGCGGCGCAGTTCACCGACATGGGCCGGCTCCTGTTCGGCACCGACGGCCGCCGCGCCTTCGCCAACGGCGACCTCATCGTCGTCAACCGCGGCACCTCGCACGGCCTGACGGCCGGCGCGCGGCTGACCATCTTCCGCGACCCCAAGACCGCCGGGCCGCTGGTCGAGGTCGGACGGGCGATCGTGCTGACGGTGGCCGGCGACACCTCCACGGTGATTGCCGATCGCGTCCGCGACGTGCTCTATGCCGGCGACTGGGTCGGCACGCAGGCGCCGGCGTCGCGCCCCTGACCACGCGGGGCGGAGCGGGCCGCGCCGCTAGGCGGCCCCGCTCCGTTCCGACCTGGCCCGTTCGCGCCGCGCCTGGGCCGCGGCGAACTCCGCGACCGGCGCCGCCACCGTCTTCACCGCCCGGCTGAACCGCCAGAAGTAGTCGGCCGCCGATCCGAGCGTGGCGGCCATCGCCACCCACAGCATCACCCGCCCGAGCCCCAGCAGCACCGGAAAGCGCTCCCAGCCGAGCAGGAGCAGCAGCACGGCGACGATCTGCGTCACCATCTTGAGCTTGCCCAGCGGCGAGGCGGCGATGACCAGCCCGCGCGAGAAGGCGAGGCTGCGCAGGCCGGTCACGGCGAACTCCCGGCCGATGATCACCGCCGCCATCCACGCGGCGACCAGGTCGAGCTGGACCAGCGAGATGAGGACGGCCGAGATCAGCAGCTTGTCGGCGATCGGATCGAGCACCTCGCCGACCCAGGTGATCTGCTGGCGGCGCCGCGCCAGATAGCCGTCGAGCCAGTCGGTCAGCGACGCCAGGCCGAAGATCGCGGCGGCGACGAACTCCACGTGGATGCCCAGCACGGCGCGGCCCTCGAACTTCGTCAGCAGCACGACGACGAGCAGCGGCACGAGCACGATGCGGATCACCGTCAGCGTGTTCGGCAGGTTCATGGCAACGGCGCCCGGTGCAATTCTACCGCCAAGCGGCCGGTGTAAGATCGACGGTTGACATGAAAGCCATTCTGCTCGCCGGCGGCAAGGGCACCCGCCTGCGTCCCCTCACGCTCCACACGCCCAAGCCGATCGTCCCGATCTTCGATCGGCCGTTCCTGACCTACCAGATCGACCTGCTCAAGCAGGTCCCCGAAATCGACGAGGTGATCCTCAGCCTCAACTACCAGCCGCGGCGGCTCGAGGAGACCTTCGGCGACGGCAGCGGCCTCGGCGTCCGGCTCCGCTACGTCGTCGAGCCGTCGCCGCTCGGCACCGGCGGCGCCATCCGCTTCGCCGCCAAGGGCATCGACGACACGCTGGTCGTCTTCAACGGCGACGTGATGACCGCGGTGGACGTCGCCGCCGTGGTGCGCCGGCACCGCGAACGTCGAGCCAAGGCGACCATCGTCCTGACGCCGGTCGAGAATCCGTCGGCCTACGGGCTGGTCGAGACCGGCGAGGACGGCTCGGTCCGCCGCTTCCTGGAGAAGCCCGCGGCCGACGAGATCACCTGCGACACCATCAACGCCGGCATCTACGTCCTCGAGCCGTCGACCTTCGACCGCATCCCGAAGGACGCGCCGTACTCGATCGAGCGCGGCTACTTCCCGTCGCTGGTCGAACGCGGCGAGACCTTCGTCGCCTACGTCGATCGTGGCTACTGGATCGACATCGGGACGCCGGAGAAGTACCTCGGCGTCCACCGCGACATCTTCGCCGGGCGCTGTCCGCTCGGCCCGGCCGGGATCGCCTCCGGCCGGCCGGTGGTCTCGCCGGAGGCCAAGATCGAGCCCGGCGCCGTGCTCGAGGGGCCGTGCTTCATCGATGCCGGCGCCCACGTGAAGAGCGGCGCGCGCATCGGGGCGCTGAGCGTCATCGGGCGCACGGTGGTCGTCGAGGAGGACGCGCAGGTGCGCGGCGCGATCGTCTGGCCGAACAGCCGCATCGGCCGCGACGCCGTCGTCGACGGCGCGCTGGTCGGCCGCGGCTGCCACGTCGGACGCGAGGCTCGGGTCGGCCCGACCGCGATCCTCGGCGACAAGACGGCCCTCACCGACTTCACCCAGGTCTGACCGGGCGGTCAGCCAGCCACGCGAGCTCCGACCATGATCAACCCCGAGATCTTCAAGGCCTACGACGTCCGCGGGCTCTACCCGCAGGAGCTGTCCGAGGACGTCTTCGTGCAGCTCGGCCGCGCCTTCGTCGCCGTCCTCGGCGCCGGGCGCTTCGCCGTGACGCGCGACATGCGCACGTCGTCGCCGTCGCTGGCGGCGGCGTTCATCGACGGTGTCGTGCGCCAGGGCGGCCACGTCCACGACTACGGCCTGGCCGGCACCGACATGATGTACTACGCGGTGGCCAGCGCCGGCCTCGACGGCGGCGCCCAGATCACCGCGTCGCACAATCCCAAGCAGTACAACGGCTGCAAGATGGTCAAGGCCGAGGCGTTCCCGCTCAGTGGCGAGTCGGGCATCCGGGAGATGAAGGAGATGATGCTCGGCGGCACCCTGCCGCCGCCGGCGGCGACGCCGGGCACCGTCACCCGCGGCGACATCACCGCGCCGTACGTCGGGCACGTGATGGGCTTCATCGACCCGTCGGTCATCCGCCCGTTCAACGTCGTGCTCGACGCCGGCAGCGGCATCGCCGGCGCGGTGGCCCCGCACCTGTTCGACCGCCTGCCCTGCCGGACGACGCGGCTGTGCTTCGAGGTCGACGGCACCTTCCCCAACCACGAGGCCAATCCCCTCATCGAGGAGAACCGCCAGGACATCACCGCCGAGGTCATCCGGCAGCGTGCCGATATCGGCATCGCCTGGGACGGCGACGCCGATCGCTGCTTCTTCATCGACGGCAGCGGCGAGTTCATCGCCGGCGACTTCATCACCGCACTGCTCGCCGAGGCGGCGTTGATGAAGCAGCCCGGCGCCACCATCGTCTACGACGTGCGGGCCAGCTACGCGGTGAAGGACACGGTGGCCCGCTACGGCGGGCGGGCGCTGATGAACCGCGTCGGCCACGCCTTCATCAAGCGCCGCATGCGCGAGGAAGACGGCCTGTTCGGCGGTGAGGTCACCGGCCACTACTACTTCAAGGACAACTTCTACGCCGACAACGGCTTCATCCCGGCGCTGCTCATCCTCGAGCTGATGTCGCGCAAGGGCCAGTCGCTGCGCGACCTGCTGGCGCCGCTGCGCGAGCGCTACTTCATCTCGGGCGAGATCAACACCAAGGTGGCGAGCATGGCCGTCGTGCCGGACAAGCTCGACCGGCTCGCCCGCGAGTACGCCCACGGGCACGTCTACCGCCTCGACGGCATCTCGGTCGAGTTCGACGACTGGCACTTCAACGTCCGGGCGTCGAACACCGAGCCGCTGCTGCGGCTCAACCTCGAGGGCACGACACCCGAGATCATGGAGCGGCGCCGGGATGAGGTGCTGGGGATCATCAGATCGTAGAATCGGGTGATCGCGCGATCGGATGATCGGGTGATCTCGATCACTCGATCAATCGATCACCCGATCACGAGATGCCCATCGCCAAGATCACCTTCCCCGTCGCGGGTATGACCTGCGCGGCGTGCCAGAGCGCCGTCGAGCGGGCCCTGACCCGCACCGCGGGCGTGACGGCCGCCAGCGTCAACCTGATGCTGCACGCCGCGACGGTCACCTTCGACCCGCAGCAGGTCGACGTCCCGCGGCTCCTCGACGCCGTCCGCGACGTCGGCTACGAGGCCGCGCCGCCCGCCGCCGACGATCTGCTCGGCGCTCCGGCGGCGCGAGCGGCGGCCGAACGCGACGCCTCGGGGGCGACGGCTCTGCTGGTGAAGGCGGGCGTCAGCCTGGCGGCCGGTCTCGTCGCCATGGTCGTCGGCATGCCGCTGATGGCCCCGGCCGGTCACGCCGCGCACCTGACCTCCGCCGATCCGTTCATGCGCTGGGTGACCGAGGCCGTGGGACCGGCCCTGCAGCGGGCGCTGCCGGGCCTCTACACACTGCCGCCGTCCTCGATCGCCTGGACGCTGCTGGTGCTGACGGCCGCGGTGCTGGCCTGGGCCGGCGGCGAGTTCTATCAGCGCGCCTGGCGCAACGCCCGCCATCGCACCGCCGACATGAACACGCTGGTCGCGGTCGGCACCGCCGCGGCGTTTCTGTATTCGGTCGCGACGACGCTCGCCCCGGGGATGTTCGTCCGTGCCGGAGTGGCGCCGGACGTCTACTTCGAGGCGGCGCTGTTCATCGTCGCCCTCGTGCTCGTCGGCCGCGCGCTCGAGGCCGGCGCCAAGCGCCGGAGCACGCGGGCGCTCGCCCGCCTGGTCGCCCTGCAGCCATCGGCGGCGCGGGTGAGGCTCGCCGGCGGCGGCGAAGACGACCGCCCGGTGGGCACGCTCCGCCCTGGCGACCTCGTGGTGATCCGGCCCGGTGAGCGGCTGCCGGTGGACGGCGTCGTCATCGAGGGGCGGTCGGCGGTGGACGAGGCGATGCTCACCGGCGAGCCGATGCCGGTGGCCAAGGCACCGGAGGCCCGGGTCGTCGGCGGCACGGTGAACGGCACCGGTACCCTGGTGGTGCGCACGACTGCCGCCGGCGCGTCGAGCGTCCTGGCCCAGATTGTCAGGTTGATGCAGGACGCTCAGGCGACGCGGGCGCCCATCCAGCACCTCGCCGACCGGGTCGCCGCGGTCTTCGTGCCGGCCGTCATCGCTCTCGCCGTGGTGACCGTCGGGGTCTGGGCGCTGTTCGGCGGCGAGGCCGGGCTGGTCCGCGCCTTCGCCAACGGCGTGGCCGTGCTCATCATCGCCTGCCCGTGCGCCATGGGCCTGGCGGTACCCACCGCGGTGATGGTCGCGACCGGCCGCGGCGCCGAGGCGGGCGTGCTGCTGAAGGGCGGCGAGGCGCTCCAGCGCGCCGCCGAGGTCACGACCGTCGTCTTCGACAAGACCGGCACTCTGACGGTGGGCCACCCCATGGTGACGGCCGTCCTCCCCGCGCCGGGCATCGACGAGGCGTCCGTGCTGAGGTGGGCCGCCGCCGTCGAGCGGCACTCGGAGCATCCGCTGGCTGCGGCCATCGTCGGCGCGGCCCGCGCCCGGCGCCTGGACGTGCCGGCGCCGCAGGACTTCGCCGCCGAACCGGGTGTCGGCGCCGAGGCGAGGGTCGAGGGATCGGTCGTCCGGGTCGGCCGGCCCGAGTACGCCGCGCCGTCCTGGACGGTGCCGCCGGGCGTGACCGGCACCCCGGTCGCGGTCGCCCGCGACGGCGCCTTCGTCGGTGCCCTGCTGCTCGACGACGCCGTGCGCGACGAATCGGCGGCCGCGGTCCGCGACGTGCAGGCCCTGGGTCTCAGCGCCGTCCTGTTGACCGGTGACCAGCCGGCGGCGGCGCGCCGGGTGGCCGACGCGCTGGGCATCGGCGACGTGGTGGCGGGGGTGCTGCCAGCCGGCAAGCGCGACGAGATCGACCGGCTGAAGGCGCGCGGGCAGGTGGTGGCCATGGTCGGCGACGGCATCAATGACGCGCCGGCCCTGGCCCGTGCGGACATCGGCATCGCGCTGGCCTCGGGCACCGACGTGGCGGTCGAGGCCGCCGACATCGCCCTGCTGCGCAACGACGTGCGGGGCGTGCCACGGGCGCTGCGGCTGGCCCGGGCGACCATGCGGACGATGCGCCAGAACCTCTTCTGGGCCTTCGTCTACAACGTGGTCGGCATCCCGGTGGCCGCCGGCGTGCTCTACCCCGCGTTCGGGATCCTGCTCAGCCCGGTGCTGGCCAGCGCCGCGATGGCGGTGAGCTCGGTCAGCGTCGTCGGCAACAGCCTCCGCCTGCGCCGGCTGCCGCTGCCCTGACCGGATTCCGGCGCCGAACGCGCTGTTTCGGGTAGGATGCCGCTTCGAGACGGCATCCCGGAGGTGCGCATGAACCGAATCTGGCCGGCCATCCTCGTCGCGGTCGTCTGCGGTCTCGGTCCGCTGCCACGGCCGGCGCTCGCGCAGGCGCCCGCCGCGCCGGCGGCGGTACTGGACCGGACGGCCCAGGCCGAGTTCCTGCGCACCGCCAAGGTCATCCGCAGCCGGACGCTCCCGCGCGGCGTGACGGCGCCGCAGCGCCTGACGCTGAGCGACGGCACGGTGACCCACGACGCTGCGTTCCAGGCGATCTACGAACGCAAGACGCAGGCCGACTTCGGCGCCCGCGGCATGGAACTCAACTTCGCCGACTCGCACCACTTCAACCTCGCCGCCTTCGTACTGGCCGGGATGCTCGACCTCGACCAGATGATGCCGGTCACCGTGCACCGCACCTGGAACGGCAAGGAAGGCACCCTCACCTGGTGGATCGACGACGCCTTCGACGAGTCGACCCGGCTCAAAGAGAAGCGCCAGCCGCCCAGCCCGGCGGCCTGGAATCAGCAGATGTACAAGATGCGGGTGTTCGCGGCGCTGGTCGGCGACACCGATCGGAACCTCGGCAACGTGCTCATCACCAACGACTGGAAGCTGTGGATGATCGACTTCACCCGGGCGTTCCGGCTGTGGAAGGAGATCAAGTACCCCGACGACCTTCACCAGATCGACCGCACGCTGCTGCTGCGGCTGCGCGAACTGGACGCCGCCGCAGTGAAGACGGCGACGGCCCACTGTCTCACCGCCTACGAGCAGGATGCGCTGATGGCCCGCCGCGACCTGCTGGTCGGGCATTTCGACGGGCTCGTGAAGGCGAAGGGATCGGCGGCGGTGCTCTACGGCGTGGAGCCGAAGCCGAAGACGCCGTAACGCGGCGCGGGAACGCGCGTCAGTCTTCGCAGGACACCGAGCGAAGGGTGGAGCGGGAGACGGGGATCGAACCCGCGACCAACAGCTTGGGAAGCTGTGACTCTACCACTGAGTTACTCCCGCCCAGTGGGGCCATTCTATCACCCGGCCGACGCCCGATCAGCGCAGCGCGACGCCGGCACCGACGGCCACGCGGGTCGTGGCCGGCGCGTTCGGCCGGTCGCCGATCGCGCCGCGCGGCGTGAGCGCCCAGAACCGCAGGTCGAGCGACAACGCCAGCCGATCGGTGACGAACCAGCGGGCGCCGCCGCCGTAGTGGAACGCCGCGCCCCACCCGCCGGGATCCGACGTGCCGCCCACCTCCTGCGACGCGATGCGGGCCACGCCGGCGCCGCCGCTCACGTAGCTCCACCCGAGCCGGTGGCCGAAGTTCCACGAGACGTGCGGCGCCACCGCGGTCAGCCGTGTCGTGACCGTGGCCGCATCGATCCCGGTTGCCTGTCCCTGCGCCCACAACCCGGTGGCGCCCAGGCCGAGGCGGCGGTGGCGGCCCGGTCCGAAGACGACATGCGCTCCGGCCTCCGCGCCCCAGCCGCGCCCCGGGACGATCGAGGTGGCGCTCAGCACCGCCGGCGTCCAGCCCGCCGTGGTCGGCAACGACACGGTCAGGCCGCGCACGTCCACCGCCAGGCCGCCGACCGGATCCCGGGTCTGGGCGGTGACGGCCGGCGCCGCGCCCGCCGCCAGACCGATGGCCGTGGCGACGGCGGCCAGCCACCGGATCCGGCGGCCGGCCGCGATACCGGCCCGCGTCAATAGCCGCTCCGCGGGGCGCCGCTCTCGCGCGGCGCGCCGCCCGGCGCCACCGACTCGCGCACGATGCGCACGCCGGCGCTGGCGCCGACCCGCGAGGCCCCGGCGGCGACCATCGCCTGCACCTGGCCGAGATCGCGCACCCCGCCGGCCGCCTTCACGCCCATCGTGTCGCCGACGACCCGGCGCATGAGGGCGACATCCGCCACCGTCGCGCCGCCCGGGCCGAACCCGGTCGACGTCTTCACGAAGTCGGCGCCGGCTGCTTTCGCCAGCGTGCAGGCGGTGACCTTCTCGTCGTCGGTCAGGAGCGCCGCCTCGATGATCACCTTGCTCGTCACCCCGCAGGCGCGGCAGGCCGTCGCCACCGCCTCGATGTCCTGTTCGACCAGCCGCAACTCGCCTGACTTGAGCGCGCCGACGTTGATCACCATGTCGATCTCGGTCGCGCCGTCGACGATCGCCCGGCGGGTCTCGTAGGCCTTGACGTCGGCGGTCGTCGCGCCGAGCGGGAAGCCGACCACTGAGCACACGCCGACGCCGGTGCCGCGCAGCCGCCGCGCCGCCAGCGCCACCCAGGTCGGATTCACGCACACCGTTGCGAAGCGGTGCTCGACGGCCTCGCGACACAGCGTCTCGATGTCGGCGGCGGTGGCGTCTGGCTTGAGCAGCGTGTGATCGATGAGGCCGGCGACGGTGCCGGCGCCGCCGCCGGCGGCGTGCAGACCGAGCCGCGCCGCTCCGGCGTCGAGCACCCCCTGGACGCGCGTCGGACAGCAGTCGTGCTGCAGGCCGTGGCAGGCGCAGCGCGGCGCCGGTCCGCCCCGATACGCCGCCAGTTCCTCGGCGATGATCGCGACGAGGCGGCGGAAATCGACCTGATGCCGGCCGTCGGCGCCGTCGCTCATCGGCGGTCCTCCAGCGCCTGGATCTTGCCGAGGCGGCGGATGTAGCGTGCCTCGGTCATCGGCGTGGTGCGCCAGACGTCGACGACGGCCAGGGCGGCCTCGACGGTCAGGAGCGTCGCCCCCAGGGCGAGGACGTTGGCGCCGTTGTGCTCGCGGGCGTAACGGGCCAGCGTACGGTCGGTGCACATCGCGGCGCGTACGCCGCGGACCTTGTTGGCGGCAATCGCCGAGCCGAGCCCGGCGCCGTCGATGACGACGCCGCCGTCCACCTCGCCGTGCGCCACCAGCTGCGCCACCGCGCCGGCCGTGTCGGGATAGTCGACGGCATCGGGAGTGTCGGGGCCGACCTCCCGCACCGCCAGGCCCTGCCCGCGCAGGTGGTCGCGGACCGCCCGGCGCAGCGCGATGCCGGTGTGGTCGCTGCCGACGGCGCAGCGCGTCACGGGAGTCGTCGGTGCCAGGGCGCTCTCGTCGGCGGTGACCGCCCCGTCGCGCAGCACCGTGACGCGGCGTTCGCGCAGCGTGTCGAGCGCCAGCGGCGTGATGTGGCCGCCCTTCGCCAGCACCACCGTGGCCCCGGGCTCCAGGCGCCGCGCATCGGCCTCGGTCAGCATCTCGTAGCGCGTCGCGCTCACGGCCGTCTCCCGGCGGCGAAGGCGTGTGCTACGCTGCCCGCCCGATGCCGTCTCAGGTCACGCCGCTCCTCACCGCCGACCGTCTCCACACCCGGATCGTCGAGCTCGGCGCCGAGATCCGCCGCGACGCCCCCGATGCCGAACTGCACTTCATCGCGGTGCTCAAGGGGTCGGTCTTCTTCCTCACCGACCTGGTCCGCGCCCTGCCCGGCACCTGCACGATGGACTTCATCGCGGTGTCGAGCTACGCCGGCGGCACCACGTCGTCGGGTGAGGTGCGGATGCTCAAGGACGTCGACCGCGGCCTGCAGGACCGCGACGTCATCATCGTCGAGGACATCGTCGACACCGGCCTCACCCTGAACTACCTGCACGGCATCCTCCGCGCCCGCGGGCCGCGTTCGCTGCGGACCGCCTGCCTGCTGTCCAAGCCGTCGCGCCGCCGGATCGACGTCGCCGTCGAGTACGTCGGCTTCACCATCGAGGATCACTTCGTGGTCGGCTACGGTCTCGACTTCGACGAGCACTACCGCCACCTTCCGTACATCGGCGTCCTCACCTCCTGACCGCGGCGCGGACCTGGTCGGCGGCGGCGCGTGCCTCGGCCAGCACGGCCGCGGCGTCGAGCGTCTGCACGACCCGGCCGCGCATCAGCACCCGGCCGTCGACGATCGTCGTCTCGACGTCGTCGCCGTGCGTCGCGTAGACCAGATGCGACAGCGGATCGTAGAGCGGGGTCTGGCGGGCCCGGTCGAGCCGAACGGTGATGAGGTCGGCGCGCTTGCCCGGCTCGAGCGAGCCGATGCGGTCGGCCATGGCCAGGGCGCGCGCCCCGCCGATCGTCGCCATCTCCAGGGCCGCCTGCGCCGGGACCGCCCGCGGATCCCTGGTGCTGTGCTTGGCCAGGAACGACGCCAGCCGCATCGCCTCGAACATGTCGAGGTCGTTGTTGCTGGCCGCGCCGTCGGTGCCCAGGCCGAGGGCGACGCCGGCCGCCAGGTAGTCGACCACCGGCGCGGTGCCGCTCGCCAGCTTCATGTTGCTCTCGGGGTTGTGCGCCACGCCGACGTTGCGCCGCTTGAGGACGGCGATGTCCTCGGCCGACACCCACACCCCGTGGGCGGCCAGCGTCGTCGCGCCGGTGAAGAACCCGATCGACTCGAGATAGGCGGTCGGACTGGCGGCGCCGCGTTCCTTGGCCACCTTCACCTCGTCGGCGGTTTCGGCGAGGTGGATGAGCAGCGGCACCCGTTCCCTGATCGCGAGGTCACGGGCCGCAATCAGTGTCGCCGGGTCGTTGGTGTAGAGCGCGTGCGGCGACACGGCGGGCACGATCAACGGATCGCCCTTGAAGCGGGCGATGTACGCCGCGGCACGGGCGAGCCCCTCGGCCGGCGTCTTGGCGTCGGCGACCGGGAACTGGATGATGGTCTGCCCGAGCACGCCGCGCAGACCCGCGGCCCTGGTGACCTCGGCGATGTCCTCCTGGAAGTAGTACATGTCGGCGTAGGTCGTGGTGCCCGACTGGATCATCTCCAGGATGGCCAGCCGGGTGCCGGTGCGGACGAACGCCGGGCTCACGGTCTTCGCCTCGGCCGGGAAGATGTACTGCTGCAGCCAGTCCATCAGCGCCAGGTCGTCGGCCAGGCCGCGGTACAGCACCATCGGCGCGTGCGTGTGGGTGTTGACGAGGCCGGGCAGGATGGCCTGACCGGTGGCGTCGATCGTATCGAGGCCGCGGAAGCCGGCGGCGATCTCGGCCGCCGGCCCGACGGCGACGATGCGGCCGGCGTCGACGGCGACGGCGCCGTTCGGGATGAGCCGCCGCGCCGCGTCCATGGTGATGACCGTGCCGCCGGCCACGACCAGCGCCACCGTCCGCGGCTGGCGGGCGGCGGGCCACGCCGTCGCGATGACGGCGAGCGTCAGCACGGCCAGGGGTGTCGAACGCACGCGACGATTGTAGGCGATTCACCGCACGGCGAGGCCGCGGGGCCGCGTGGTATAACTCGCACCGCCGTGGTCCACCTCATCACCCACCCGTTCGTCCACGACGCCTTGGCGACCCTGCGGGATGCGGATACGCCGCCCGACGTCTTCCGGCGTGTCGCCAAGCGGATGGCCCTGCTCATCACCGCCGAGGTGCTGAAGGACGTCGCGACGATCGAGGGCACGGTGCAGACCCCGCTCGGCCCGGCCTTCGCGCGTCGCGTCGGCGTGCAGGTCACCCTGGTGCCGGTGCTGCGCGCCGGCCTCGGCATGATCGAGGGCGTGCTCGACCTGCTGCCCGCGGCCCGGGTCGGCCACATCGGGCTGCAGCGCGACGAAGCCACGGCGATGGCCGAGCGCTACTACGTGAAGCTGCCGCCGCGCATCGCGGCGGACGTCGTGCTCATCACCGATCCGATGCTGGCCACCGGCGGCAGCGCCGTGGCCGCCATCGAGATCGTGCGCGCCGCCGGCGCCCGCGACGTCCGCTTCGTCTGCATGGTGGCGGCGCCGGAGGGCATCGCCGCGATCGAGCGCCGCTATCCCGAGGTGCCGATCTACACCCCGGTGGTCGATCGCGAACTGAACGCCCACAAGTTCATCGTGCCGGGCCTGGGCGACTTCGGCGATCGCCTGTTCGGCACGGTGTGACGCGACCGCGACCGCCGGTTGCGCCACTGCGACGGTTGGCGGTAGAGTTGGAAGTCTCTCCGGGCGCGCTTGGCTCAGCGGTAGAGCACCGCCTTCACACGGCGGGGGTCCAAGGTTCGAATCCTTGAGCGCGCACCACCCCCTTCCCTCTCCCCGGCGCCTGGCGCCCCACCGGTTCGATCCGACCGTGTTCGTCGAGCGCCTGGCCGCGGCGCGACGACGCCGAGCGCCGCTGGCCGCGGCGGCGACGCTGACGGCCTGGCGGGTGGTCGATGGGGAGGGCGACGGTCTGCCCGGCATCGCCATCGACCGCTACGGCCCGTGCGCGGTCCTGAACGTCGGCGAGGACGCCGGGTGGGCCGACCGCGAGGTGACCGCCGCGGCGAACCGCACACTCGACCTTCTGGCCGCCGACGGCGTCGAGGCCGTCTACGTCAAGCCGTTCGCCCGCGATCGCAGCCGGCTCGGCGGCCGCCTGCCCGACGAGTCGCGGGCGCCGACGCCGCGGGCCGGCCGGCCACAGCCGGCGGCACTGACGGTCGAGGAGTACGGCGTACGCTTCGAGGTGCGCCCGTACGACGGACTGTCCACCGGGCTGTTTCTCGAGCACCGCGAACATCGGCGCGCGTTGGCCGAGCGCCGGCCGTCACGGGTGCTGAACCTCTTCGCCTACACCTGCGCCTTTGCGGTGCCGCTGACCCTCCGCGGCGCCGAGGTGATCAACGTCGACGTCTCGGCGCGCTATCTCGACTGGGGGCGGCGCAACCTGGCCCTGAACGGCCTGCCGGCCGCGGCGATGCGCTTCCTGCGCCGCGACGCCCGCGACTACCTCCGGGTGGCCGCCGCGCGGCCCGATGAACGCTTCGATCTCGTGGTGCTCGACCCACCGACGTTCGCCGCCGCCGATCGCCGGCGCGGCATCGCCGCCTGGCGCGCGATCGACCACTATCCGGCGCTCATCCGCGCCGCCGCGGCGGTGCTGGCTCCGCGCGGGTTCGTCTTCGCGGCCACCAATACCCGCGAGCTGGCGGCCGGGCGCGTGCTGGCCTCGCTGGTCGCCGACGCCCTCGGCCGGACGCCGCGCTGGCTGCCGTTGCCGCCGTGGCCGATCGACGTCACGGCGCGGGGGCGAGTGGCGGCGGTGCTGTTCGCGCCCTAGCCGCCACTGCGTCGACGGCTGCCGCCAGCGCGGGATCCCAGGCCGCGCGGTCCGGGTGCACCGGCGCCTGCCAGACGGTCCAGGCGTCGGATTGGTACGGCGTCGCCCCGAGCACGACGTGCTCCAGCACGAAAGGCCCCGGCGGCCCGCCGTAGCGCGTATCGCCGCGCAGTGGCGCGTCCAGCGCGGCCAGCATGACGCGGATCTGATGATAGCGGCCGGTGTGGAGCGCGATCAGCACGTGGCTGTCCGCGGCGGATCCCGGCACCGGTGTTGCCGCCAGCACGTCGAGGAACGACGGCTTGCCGCCCGCCCGCACCACCCGGGCCAGTCGGCCGTCGGTCTTCAGGTACGCCCGGTGCGGGCCGACCAGCGCCTGCGCCGCCACGGGCGGCATGGCGACCCGGGCCACATACCACTTGCGCCACCGTCGGGCGGCGATCTGGGCGGCGTGGAAGGCGGCTGCCGCGGGCGTGCGGGCGACGAGCACCAGTCCGCACGCCGCAGCGTCGAGCCGGTGAACGAGCCGCAGCCCGGTCGCGCCGGCCTCCGCGAGCCGCGCCAGGACCGAGTCGGCGCGCGGATCGCGCGGCGTCTCGCACGGCAGACCGGTCGGCTTGACGACGAGCAGTTCGTCGGCCGTCTCATGAACGACGCACACCATCGACTTCCACGATACTCGCGACGAGCGCCCCGGCGGGCTATGCTGTGCTGGCGCCGTGACCACCCGCACTCCCGCCTCCGCGCGCCAGCCGGTTGCCGGCGTTCTCGGCGCCGCGGCGTTCGGCGCCGTGTTCTTCACCTGGATCGCCGGCGCGCGGATTCTCGATCCCACCGCCATCGAGTGGCTGATGAAGGGCGACTGGGTGCCGCACCACTTCGGCTGGCACTTCTTTCGCGTCGAGCCCTGGCATTGGCCGCCGGGCACCGTCCAGAGTTACTACGCGCCGCTCGGGACGTCGATTGGCCTGACCGATTCCATCCCGCTCGCCGCCTACGTGCTGAAGCCGTTCGGCCCTTGGCTGCCGGCGCACGTGCAGTACCTGGGCCCGTGGCTGCTGCTCTCGTTCGTGCTGCAGGGGGCCCTCGCCGCCCGGTTGATCGGGCGCTGGGTCGCGTCGCCCGCGCTGCAGGCGGCGGGCGGTGCGTTGTGCGTGCTGACGCCGGCGCTGCTGGCGCGCGTCGGCCACACCGCGCTGTGCTCGCACTGGCTGCTGTTCTGGACCCTGCTCCTGGTGACCCGGCCGACTCCCGCGCGCACCGCCTCCGGCGCCTGGCTCGCACTGGGGCTGGCGGCCGGTCTCGTCCAGCCGTACCTGGCGGCCATGGTGCTGGCGCTGGCCGCCGCCGTCGCGGTGCGTGGCTCCGACCCGCCGATCCGGCGCGCCATCGCCCTGGCGTGCGTGCTCGGCGCCACCGCCGTCGGCTGGTGGCTGTCTGGCATGTTCATCCTCGGCGGCGGCCGTGCCGCGTTCACCGAGGGCGGCCTCGGCTATTACTCGATGAACCTGCTCGCCTACGTCGCGCCGCTCGGCTGGTCGCGCGTCGTGCCCGCGCTGCCGCTCGCCGGGCCCGGCCAGGAGGCGGAGAGCTTCCACTATCTGGGCCTCGGCCTCCTCGGCCTGGTCGCGGTGGCGGCCGGGCTGACGCTCGCCGCGCGGTGGCGCCGCGGCGCTTCGGCGGCGATCCGCACCTGGCCGCCGGGCGTCGTCGCCGCGGCGCTGGCGATGGCCGTCTTCGCCTTGAGTCCGATCGTCACCTTCGGACCGTGGGTGCTGGTCGATGCCGGCGGCCCGTGGACGGCGCCGCTGGCCACGTTCCGTTCGTCGGGGCGTTTCGGATGGCCGCTCGGCTACGTCATGGTCGTCTGGGCCATCGTGACGGTCGGGCGCCGCCTCTCGCCGCGAGCCGCGCTGGCCGTGCTCGGCATCGCCCTGGCCGTTCAACTCGCCGACCTCCACGACGCACATCTGGTGCGGTGGCGGGCGGCCCGCGACCCGGTGTTCCACGACTGGCCGCGCCTGTTCGCGTCGGCCCGCTGGGCGGCTATCGCGCCGCGCTATCGCCACGTCGAGCTGGTGCCGGCGCCGCAGTGCGGAGCCGCACCGATTCCCTACGAGCCGGCCGTCCGGCTCGCCGCCGAGCACGGCCTGACGGTGAACGCCGGCGTGATCGCCCGCCGCGACCTCGGGGCACAGCGGCGCTACTGCGTCGAGGCCGACGCCGCGATCGATGCCGTGCGGCTGCGCGACGACACCCTCAACGACGTCAGCGAGCCGGCCGCCGGGGTGCTCGAGCGCATGGGCGGCCCGGCCGTGGCGTGCGGGCGCATCGATACCGTCTGGATCTGCACGACGGCGGCGGCGTACGCCGCCTGGGCCGGCGAGGCGCCGTTCGACTG
>JBFWNV010000013.1:0-95495 GCA_050250875.1 Vicinamibacterales bacterium | reverse complement strand
GTCGCGCGTCAGGCTGTCAGGCGGGTGCTCCTCGGGCACGGGGCTGTTATGCCAGCACCTGAGATCTCGTACCAGTCCAAATTCAATCCCAGGCCTTTCGTCACGCCGTCATACCCGCTAAACAAAGACCAAGTACCGAGGACTGTGCAATAATCTGTCGTGCCGCTCCGCTTGTGGGCTCGCCGGCGTGCAACGACCGTTCGCGGGAGCGAGCCGACGTCAGAGAGTACCTTTCAGCCTAGCTCGAGCGTCTGGCGCGGAGGTGAGGCGGCGACGCGGACCAACCTGGTGTTCGCAGTCCCCAGCTTGTGTTTGGTCATAGTTACAGCATCAATCGCCTTGCTCGGGTACCGCGCAACACGAGAGTGGGAGCGCAGCGCCCTCGGAGCTGAGGTTCGGCGCGCACATGAGGCGCGGGCTCTACTGTCGGCCGCGCTTCTGTACGACATGAAGGGTGCGCAGACCGTTCTGTCGTCAGTTAACGAACCGATGCTGATGCTGGATCCGCCGTCCGATCTCGCAGATCAGATTGCCAACACGTTCGCGCGGTTCCCGTACCCGGAATCCTTCTTCGCGTGGAAGGATGTACCCGAGAACGGCGTCACGTATCTCTTTAGTCGCCCCGATCGTCCGCCGCCGTGGGTCAACAGCGAGGCAAAGGATGACTCGTACCCAGTCGTCGTGAGTAGGGACGCACCGGAGGTTCGGCAACTCGTTGAACTTGCCCGGGCGCAAGCGAGCGGCAGTCCATTCGCCATTGTCGAGACCAAGATAGAAGGCGTAGAGTACCAAGTGGTCCTCCACTTTCTCTATGACGCGACACCGCCGCGCCTGAGCGGCCTCGTGGGATTTGTGGTCAATGTCGCGTGGATTCGCGACCACTATTTCGGTGAGCTGATAAGCCAGATCCTTCGCATCAACGGTGGTGAAGACACAATTGGCATCGAGATTCGTGACGATGCCATGCAAGTCGTCGCGAGTGCTGGCCCGAGCGCAGCCAACGGGTCCGTTCTTGCTCGTTCATTTCCGCTGGTCTTTGCCGATCGGACGCTGCTGTCATCGCTGCCACGGGCTCACAGGAGCACTCGCGAGTGGATAGCGCGCATATCGGTTGCGAGAGACCCATCGCTGCTTACCCCCGGTCAAGGCGCCACGCGCATGCTATGGTCGCTCGCAATCGCAGCAGTTGTCACCATAGGTGCGCTTGTTCTCATCGTCGCCGCGAATCGCGAAGCCGCAGTACTGGCGGCGATGAAGGCTGATTTTGTATCCAGCGTCACGCACGAGCTGAAAACTCCGCTAGCTTTTATTCAGCTTGCGAGCGACACGCTTGCGAAGCGGCGATATTCGTCTCCCGAAACACTTGAAGAGTACGCGTCGATGCTGGCGACAACGGCGAAGCAACTGACGCGTCTGGTCGATAATGTGCTGAACTATTCGCGTCTTAATGACGCAAAGCAGGCGTACGCGTTCGAGCCAGTCGACGTGCAGGATCTTATTGAGGAGTCGCTCGATCGGATGCGCCCGCAGTTGAGTGAAGCGGAGTTCGATGTACAAGTTCTTGTGCCGGCTGACGTGCCGCGCATCCGGGCTGATCGAACAATGATTGAGCTGGCCCTGAGCAACCTGCTTGATAATGCGCTCAAGTACGGTCAGCGAGGCCGATCGCTGGCGGTAGCGTCTAAGGTAAGAGACGGCCGCGTAATCATCGAAGTGACAGACCGTGGTGACGGCATTGAATCACGCGAACTGAGTCGGGTGTTTGACAAGTTCTATCGAGGGCGTGGCGTCCAGACGGGTGGTACGGGACTCGGGCTTGCAATCGTTCGTAAGATAGTTCAGGATCACGGCGGACGCGTCGCGATCCGAAGTGTCGTGGGCAGTGGAACGACTGTTGAACTGTCGTTCCCGGCGTTCTGAAGCGTGGCGGATCACGGGGGGCGGTCACCACGACGAACGTCGCCAAATGAACAGCACCGGGAATTTCGGAGGCTGGTTAGCGTGAGTCATGCGACGTCGGCCTGGGCATGCTAGCGCACTTCGTGTTCGGCCGGTGGCACGTAGTCGATCGATTCAAGTAGCCGCGCGGCGTTGAACCAGTGCACGCAGGCCAACGTGGCGAACTCTACGGCCTCGAGGGACGGCCACGGCCCCTTCCGCTGTATGGCTTTTCGTCTTGAAGAGCCAGATCACTGACTCAGCGAAGACGTTGTCATAAGGCATCGCCCCGTTGCCTCATCCAGGGCGCGATGCCCGCGTCGCTGAGCCGGTCGGCATCGCGCATCGACGGGTGTTGCGAGCCGCGGTCGCGGTGATGCACGAGGCCAGACGCGCCGTGTCGCCGCAGCGCTCGCCGATCGCCTGCTGCAAGGCATCGAGCACGAAGTCGGTGCACAAGCGAGGCGGAGACCCGCCATCCGACGATGCGCCGGCCAAAGCGTCGACGATGAAGGCCACGTCGACGAAGCCGCGCCAGGTCGCCACGTAGGCAAAGTCCGCGACCCTGAGCTGATTCGATCCGGTGGCCATGAAGTGGCGCTCCACCAGATCGTCGTGTCGCTCGGTGACGGGGCCGGGCTGCGTCGTCGTGATCCCGCCAGCCCACGTATAGCCCCGCGCAGGCCCAGCTGCGCCCGACAGTGCACCGGGCCACCGCGGCCTTCGCGTCGCAGCTTGCCGCCACACCTTGCGCTGCCACACAGCTGATAGTGCGGGCCCAGATGCGCACGCGCCGACCGCCGCGCCGGACCGCGGTGCTGCGCATTGTGGCGGCAGTACGTGGATTGGGCGATCAGCAAGACGGCACAGATCGGCTCGACCCCTTACTGGTCGCGATGATCGTCGATGACGCGGACCATCACTTCGCTCGGCGGCCGAGCGCCGCCTGCGCGAAATGCGCGGACGCCTTCTTCAGAATCTCGTTGCCGCGCCGCAGTTCGAAGTCCTCCTGTTGGGCGACGCTTCAGATCGTCGCGCTCGGTGGTCGCAAGGCCCGGACGCTGGCCGGTGTCCGCTCGGCTTGGCGCAGCCTTCGACCGTGCACCCCGACGTCTCAGCGACGGACCGCATCGCGGCCCACTGCGGACGGGTATTCACTCACATGGGAACATCGGCTCGATGCTATCTTGGATCGGAACTCCGACGAACCCGGTACGGTTTAGAAGCCCGGTCAGCCGTACGGGGCTCGTCAAGCACAAACGTCAAGCGGCGGCGCGACGAACGGATGATGCGGCGCTGGGGCGCGGCCGGCATCTTACGGGCCGTCAAGGGCTTCCCGCGACTGCAGGGGAATACTGCCATGCCGAGGCTGGCCACCGCCTTGCGCGCCCGTGACCGCCAGCTCGGGCTCGTCGCTGCACAGCACTATCGTCAGGTCGCGTTCACGTAGTCGCCACCCGAGCCGCCGCGGCCTCCTTCAACAGCCGGCCGGACATCCCAAAGCAACGGAGCCGCAGATTCGAGCGTCCACTGCAATCGCGAATTCCCCAGCGTGAAGCCACATATGGCAACAATATCGCCACATCTTGATACAAGTGCCGGTCGCCCCCTGGTGTACCCTCCCCACATAGATTTCGGGAATAACGCTGGCGGTTCCGTGGCTTGCGGACTAGCGCCGCCCCTCACACGTTCCGAAAGTGCAGCCCCCGAAAATTGGAGACCTGTCCGATGCGATTCGAAACCGTAGTAGGCGTTTGCATCGCCCTCTTGTTGATCGGCGCTCCCGCTGGTGCCCAGGATGCGACGATCTCAGGAACCGTCGTTGATGTGTCAAAGGCTGTTTTGCCGGGAGTCACCGTGACGGCCACTCATTCCGCCACGGGTCGTCAGATCGTTGCAGTGACGGGCGATCGAGGCGAGTTTCGTATGCCAGGCGTCTCGCCAGGAAAGTACCGGGTGGAAGCAGAGCTGGCCGGGTTTGCCACATATGTAATTAATGAACTTGAACTCCTCGTGGGACAGACTGCGTCGTTGAGTATTCCGCTCACGGTGGCTGGCTTAACCGAGACCGTCACGGTCTCAAGCGAGGTTCCACTTGTGGACCTCAGCTCGGCGCAGATCGCGGGCAATATCGATCCGAGGCAGATGAATGCGCTCCCCTTGCAAGGTCGGAACTGGTTAGACCTGTCATTGATGGTAAAAGGTGTCACGGGCAACGATATGGGCGCCAGTCGAGCGGGCGGCGTGGCAAAGGAATCAATGTTCGTCCTGAATCTTGACGGCCAGCAGATCAGCGCGAACATTACAGGATACTCGAATTTGTTCGGCCAGCCTGGGCTTAGCAAAGACGCGATCGCGGAGTATCAGATTGTCACCAACCTGTTCGACATCACGCAGGGAAGGTCAACCGGGCTGGTAGTGAACGCCATATCAAAGTCGGGCACCAACACGCTTAGTGGCAGCGCCTACGGATACTTTCGGGACGATCGCCTCAATTCAGCCGATTTCGTGGCTGGGCGGGTGTTGCCGTATTCGAATCAGCAGATCGGAGGCACGTTTGGTGGGCCGATCGTTCGGGATCGGCTCCACTACTTTGCTTCGTATGAACACGAGCGTAATCCGAGCACATGGATTGTCCAACCGCCGCAATATACGGAGCGCCAGTTTTACCCGACGAACACCAAGACTAATAATTCACTGGTTCGCGGAGACTATCAGATGTCAAACGCGAATCGCTTGAGCGTCAGAAGTTCGTACTTTCGTCGGCACAACCCCTTCGACGAAGTCTCTCAATTCCGCCTAGCGAACTACGCAGCAGACAGAGTGAGTAATTCGCACAGCACGAATGCTAGCTGGTCACGTGTGATTAGTCCGACTCTGTTGCAGGAAGTGCGGGTAGGCTATTTCCACTACCACTGGCGCTATGACAACGCGGTCCAGCCAGAAGGGCCGCTCTACAACTTTCCTGGCGGGGTTAGTGTGGGCGCCCACGCAAACTACACAGAGGAATTCTGGGAGAACATTCCATCAGTGCGGACCGACTTCACGTGGAATCGCAACACGCACGATTTGAAGTTCGGCGCAGAAATATTATTCACTAAGGATCGTTCGTGCTGGCCCAATAACGTCCGAGGCACTTACACCTTTGGTACACTCCCTTCGGACTTCGCCCGTCGATTTCCGCTTGATTCATACAACGATCCTTCGCGTTGGGATTTTTCTGGCCTTGACTCGAGCGTCCTGCGCTTCGCGCAAAACGTTGCGGAATGGGGCGAAAATTATGACGACTTTGCCCTGTGCGGTGACTACTCATTCGAGCTGTTTCGGCCCCAGTACTCGGTGTGGCTCGGCGACACTTGGGCTGTAAACGACCGGCTGACGATCAATCTGGGGGTCCGATATGATCTTCCTTGGGCCGATCTCACCACGCCAGCAATCCAAGCCACTGATTTGGTGATCGACAATGGCTTTGAACGTGTTGACATTGGCTACAAGCCGATCCAACGATATCTGAAACAGGTGGCGCCGAGGGTGGGGTTTGCATATCGAGTCGGTCCAAGTGGGTCCAACCGGGCCCTTGTGATTCGTGGCGGTTCGGGCCTCTTTCACGGCAACAACTCGTCGGTATTTAATCTGTTTTCCAGTCTCTTCAACAACCAGCGAGTGATCTCGAATCTTTACAACAATGATGGGATGCCAGGGTTCATCCAGGATCCCACCCGCGGCGTGACGCCCGCCCAAGTCTTGGCACGCGAGGTGCCGACACCTCCCCAGAGCATCAACATAATTTCGCCTACGAACTACCGGCTGCCGTTCACTTGGCAGAGCACTGTCGGGTTTCAGAAGCAGCTGTCCGACGTGATTGGATTCGATGCGGACTTTATCTACTACACCGCACGTAATCAGGACTACCAGAGAGATCCTAATGTGTTTTATGACCCTGCTACTGGATACTATCGTGATCCGATTCGGTTCGGTCGGCCAAATCCGGCATATGGCTCGATCGTGTTGTATGAGAGCGATGGCTATGGAGACTACGCGGCAATCACTACAGCCCTGAATCGACGCTATCGCAATCGTTTTCAGGCGATGGCCACCTACACTTACATGCTACAGAAGAACGACACGGGCAATGCATCGTCCGGCTGGGGTGGGTCTTTGAATAACCCGTTTTCGGTTGACGAGAACTATGGTCGTAGCCCGGACTTCCAACGGCATACTGTTCGCGCGAATACGGTGTGGGACGGCCCTTGGGGCGTGAATGCGTCGGCATCCTTTATGTATGGATCTGGCAATTATTTTCAGTCAGTGTCGTCAGTGGACATTCTGCGAAATGCCAACCAATCTCCTCGGCTGACGCCGGACAGCTCATCGCCTACAGGTTTTAGGGTTATTCCGAGAAGCGATTTTGCTGGAAGGGCTATTCATAAGCTAGACCTTCGACTGGCTAAGGACATTTCTTTTGGAGGCCGCGCTAAGTTGCAGGTGATGGCTGAAGTGTTCAACGTCTATAACCACGCAAATTACGGTAATTACAATCTAGTAGTCGGGACGGCTGCCTATGGCAGGCCCGCAGCCAATAGCGCAACGACGTATCTACCCCGTGTGGGACAACTAGGGGTCCGAGTCGCGTTCTGACGACAGGTGTTCGAGGCCTACACCGCCTTCTGCAGGGGCGGCCGAGGGGACGACGCTGGGGCCCGTAGCCGTGATGCGTGCGCTGGTGGTTGTGGCGCGCGAGGAAGCGATCCTCCAGGAGGCCGGCTAGCGGCCGGTGCTGGAGGGGGCGCGAGCGCTCAGACGGTCCACGCTTAGTGGACGGTACTCGCTGACGTACCACCGATTCGATGCGCTGGTTCCGGTGGGTGCAGCGACTCGGCTGCGGCGCTCTACTGTAATGAAGGATGTAGCGGCGACTCTTGGGGGCCCAGGTGCATATCCATTTCTCGTCGTGGCCCGAATCAAGTCGAACTCTGGTTGCGAAGATCGAGCGGCACCTGCTCGCTCACCTCCGTCACCGACGTGGCGAAATGCGCGAGCGCAGGAAGGTCCGCACGGCGTGGGTCTTGTGGGTCGACGGGTTGTCGGTGATCACGTGAATCTCACTCGGCTTCGGCTGACTGGCGACGATCTCACCGAGGAGCCCGACAGACGCGGCGCCGGTGTGGGCGCGACACTGTGTGGCCGAGGACCTCGCCGGATTGCGTGTCCAACGAGGCGAAGGGCGAGACCGTGCCATGGCGAAAGACCGAGTCGATCTGCATAGCCCTGCCGAGTGCCGCGTCGACGTGTCACAGCCATCACCGGCAGAAGGTCGAGCCGACCCGGCGATCGGCGCGCACGCAACGCGACGACACGCTTCGTCCTGAGATTCACAGCGTGTGGGACGAGCACCACCAAGTCTATGGTCCGCGCAAGGTCTGGAAGCAGTTGAGCCGCGATGGAGTCCGTCGCCCGCTGCACTGTGGGGCGCCTGATGCGCGCGATGGACCTCCAGGGCGCCGTGCGTGGGCGCGCGTGGATCACGACAACGCATTCGGGCAAGGGGACGCGCCCACGCGATGTCGTCGATCGCAGTTCGTGGCGACGCGGCCGAATCAGCTCTGGGTGTCGGACTTCACCTATGGCGACGTGGGGCGGATTCGTCTATGTCGCCTTCGTCATCGACGTCTGTGAGCGTCGCCTCGTCGGGCTGGCGCGTGTCGGCGTCTCTGCGGGCTCTTCAAAACGGAGGGATTCAGCGGAAGGGGGCGTAGCGGTCGCTCGAGGGGGTCGAGTTCGCCACGCTCGAGTGGGTCGACTGGTTCAATCGCCGCCGCTTGCTGGGGCCGATCGGCGACGTGCCGCCGGCGGAGTTCGAAGCGCAGTACTATGCGCAGGCCAGGGTGGCCTGATTCAACGAATCCGGTCTCCGACGAACCCGGTACGCTTCACCACGTCGGGAACTACCTCGGCATGGTGCAGCTCGCCTGCGCCAGAATCGTGCGGCGGGCATCTATGAGATAGCTTGTTAGAGCGTACTTGGATCGCGAATGGCTCGTAGTTGCCGAGCCACCGACTGATATGGACCGAGTGCTCGCGAAGAGTAAGCACGATGTCGCTCGGTGCCCATGCCAGCATGAAGATATCACCGAGGTCCATGCGAGCCGGCACCTGGTAGCCATCGCCTGTGGATGACACTGACCCAGCGGCCAGCGAAGGCATCCCCGGGCCGACGCAGGTGAACTGCGAATCGAGCTGTTCAATGTGGTGTGCCGCCGCCGCGCGGTAGCGATGCGTCCATCGACACCGCTCCGACGAATGAATGAACGAGACAACGAATTCTTCCTGGCTGGCGATCTCTGCATCCCAAGCGATGCCGCGTTCGCCATTGATGGCGAGCCTGAATGCCTGCGAGCGCACATCAACCTGCAACGACTGAAGCGCGAGACACAGTAATAACAGGGTACGGCTCATTGGAGAAGCTCGCGCTCGCGATAGTACCGCGCGGCTCCTGGGTGGAGCGGAATGGCCGTCATTGCTGCGATGTCCGGGTCGATGATGCTGGCCGCAGGATGTGTTGCTGCAAGGTCAGGCAGGGACTCGAACAATGTCTTTGTCAAGTCGTGAACCAACTGCTCAGGCAAATCGTCGCGGCAGACGAGCAAGTTATCGATTGCGACTGTAGTGACGTCTTCGGTCTGATTCTGATAGGTGCCTTTGGGTATCAAAATAGGCTTCAAGAACGGATAGTGCCCTCGAACGGCGTTGATGACCGTCGGCTCGATCGGTACGAGGCGCACTCCAAGGCTGCGGGTGACGGCCAGAATTGCGGACACAGGGTAGCTGGCTACAATAAAGCCGCCCTCGAGCGTACGCGCTTCCATCGCCTGCGCGATCTCACCGAAGGACAGGAACCCAGGCTGCAGGTCCGTATACTTCAAGCCATGGCTTTCGACGATGATCCGGGCGACCTCCTCTGTTCCGCTGCCCAGTGAACCGACGCCGATGTTGTGTCCACGAAAATCGGTAACGTGTCGGATATGGCTATCTTGGCGAACTACGATCTGGACGACATTCTGAAACAGTATGGCTATGGCACGCAGGCTGCGGTGTGGCGTTGGACTGCTGGCCGTGCCCCGCTTGTACGCAAAATAGGCGATGTCGCCTTGCACGAACGCGAGCTCCGCCTTCTTCGCCTCAAGCGCATCCACATTGAAGACGGACGCCACTGTCGTGTATGCGGTCGCGTGAAGGTTGGGGAGCCGTTTGTTGTAGCTCTGTGCTAGGGCAACTCCTAGAGGGTAGTAAACGCCGCCGGTTCCGCCGGTTGCGATCGAGACTTCGGAGGGCGGCGGCGTGGGCGGGGTTGAACGTGAGCACGCTGAAGACGCCGTTGTCACCACGGCGAGTACGATCAGCGACCAGCCATATGTCCACTTGGCGCGCGAAGGCTGTGTCATAATTGGCGGCGTGCTGTCAAGCACGCTCGAAACGAACCGGACTGAAGCCATGAAGAAGCGCATATTCGTTGTGGAAGACGATCGCGCACTGGCGCGTGTCTTGTCCGACAATCTCACATTCTGCGGATTCGACGTCAAATGGGTCGCCGACGGAGACGCCGCGCTCAAGCAGATGCATTCCTTTGCGCCGGATCTGGTGCTGCTTGACGTCATGTTGCCGGAGCGCAACGGATTCGATATCTGCGGGCTGATGCGCCAGCGCGGAAGGACTCCAGTCATCCTACTGACGGCGCTCAGCGGAAAAGATGACAAGCTGCGCGGCCTCGACATGGGCGCCGACGATTACATCACGAAGCCGTTCGACTTCGACGAGCTTCGGGCGAGAATCGATGCCGTGTTGAGGCGCGCGAGACCGACGGTAGGCGCGATCAGGCTCGGCCGCGTGCTGATCGACTTCGGGATGCTTCGCGCCACCGACGGTGACAAGGAACTTCATCTGACACACCGCGAGTTCGACGTCATGCACTACCTGGCGGAACGCAAAGGACGCGTCGTCATGAGATCCGAACTGCTGCGCGAAGTGTGGGGCTACCCCGACAAGCCGCGGACGCGGTCGGTCGACTATGCAATAGTGCGCCTGCGAAAGAAGATTGAACCGGATCCCAATCATCCTCGCTTCGTCCATACGGTTCGTGGGGACGGGTATTGCTTGACGACGAACGATGACCCCGGAGCCGTTCGCGAGCAGTTTGCCGCGCCGTAGCCGTCTCCGACAGCTCGCCTTGTCCATTGTGTGGCAGCCAATGGAAGCCTGGTGCGTAGTGACACATGATTGACTTTACGATAATTGGCACGACTCGGGTGATGGAAGTCGTAGAGTTCGAGCGCCTGCTGCAGCGCAGAGACATGTTCGGGTCGAAAGTGGCCCGTCAAATCGGTCCGCCAGGTCGCATCCGAGGCCAGACAGCGCACGTCGCGATAGGTCGCCAGCGCCTCCGGGGAGCGCTCGCCCGCGACGATGGCGGGACGGGATCGCCGAATGGCGTCACCACGGACATGCGCGCAGTCCGCCCAGGGGCCATGTCTTTAGTGGGCTCGTGATGTCCCCCAAAGCGGACGGCCACAGCCTCGGGCTGTGAGCGTACGCCACGGAATGTCTGGCCCACAAGTCGGGCCGCTCCAGGGCCCGAGACTCGTTGGTTGGATGTCGCCCCTCTTCCGCAATCCGGAGCGCCCGGCGAAGCAGCACCAGCTCGTCCCGCTCGGCTGACGTGCGTTCGCCCGATCCGCCTGCGCGTGCTTCACCCACCAGCGCCCAGCCGACCAGGTCCAACTCGCGGGCCACGGCAGTCACGGTCTTGCCCTCGGCGAGGACCAGCCGGACCGCCTCCTGCTGAAATGCGTCCATGAGCCGCCGGCGCACTCGCCGGGTTGGTGTGTTGCCATTGCGGACATCGGACCAACCTCTCGGAAGATGCACCAAATCAAGTCCACTACCGCGACACTGGTGTCGAATCCAGCCCACTCGTCAGACAGTAGCCGTCGCGGTGTACGGTGTGCAGGAACCTTGGACGGTGCGGATCGGCCTCGATACTTCTTGCGGAGCCGCACCACGGCTTGGTCCACCGATCGGGTGGTCGGATTGTCGAGGTAGCCCCACACCTCGCGCAGCAGTTCGCTACGCGACACCACGCTGGGCTCGCGCTCGGCCAAGTAGCGCAGCAACTCGAACTCGCGATGCGTCAGGTGGAACTCGCGGCCGCCGGCCGTCGCCCGCATCGCCGTCAGATCGATGGCGACGTCGGCGAGCGTCAGCCGCTGGACGGCCGACCGGGCCCGCCGCAGCACCGCCTGGATGCGCGCCAGCAGCGCTTCGATGTTGAACGGCTTGGTTCACGTAGTCGTCGGCGCCGAGCTCGAAGCCGCGGACCTTGTCCGCCATCTGGCCGCGCGCGGTCAGCCTCACGAGCGGCGTCCTGGCGCCGCCGCGCAGCACCAGGCACAGGTCGAAGCCGCTGCGGTCGGGCAGTATGATGTCGAGCAGGATGAGGTCCGGTTTCACGGTGCGGACGCTGCGCACGGCGGTGGCCCCGTCGGGCGCCCACTCGACCTGGAACCCGGCGAACGACAGGTTGTCGCACAGCACCCGGGCCAGCGCCGCATCGTCTTCCACCACAAGCAGCTTCTTCTTCATCGGTCGATCCTCTCAATGTCGTTGGCTGGACGCCGGGGGAACACCCGTCGGGCCGCGCCCCACGGCGCTCTCGAGTCCGAACTCGCCGCGGTGATCGCACACGATCCGGCTGGCGATCGCCAGGCCCAAGCCGCTGCCGGCCTGGCCGGCGTGTCGGCCGCGCACGAACCGCAGCTCGACGAGGTGCGGCTCATCGGCCGGAATGCCGATGCCGTTGTCGGCCACCGCGACCTCCACCAGCCGGCCGCGGCCGGCGGCCCGGATGGCGATGCGGCGGTCGTCGGTGGAGTAGCGGAGCGCATTGTCGACTACGTTGTCGAGGACCAGATCGAGCGCGGTGCGGTCGGCGGCGATCGACGGGGACGTCGATCTGTACGTCCACCCCCTGGTGGACGTACAGCGGCTGGAACCGGCGGGCGATTCGGCGGCGCTGACCCGTACCGTCCACCGGCGCAGCGGCAGGTCGTCGGGCGGATCGCCGGCCCGGTCCTGCACCGCCACGCCGAGGCCCTCGTAGGTGCCCGAGACGTGCTGCATCTCGGACGTGATCTCGGGGAAGTACGGCGCGCGGATCCAGCGCAGGTTCACCACGAACCCGACGACCTCCTCCAGCCGGACGTGGCGCGCCGAGCCGTAGAGCAACCGGGCCACCACCTGGTAGGGCTCGCTGCTCAGTGTGGAATCGAACACGGCGAAGTCGCGGCCGTGCGAGGCCGCGGCTGAGGCCCGTTGATCAGGGCCCGCGAGGCGTCAGGGTTGTGCGCGATGGCCACCGGAAACGGGCTGTCGGCGGCGGTGCGCGGCAGCCACGAGGGCACCCGATCGGCGCGGGTGAAGAACGTGCCGGCCGAGGTGTCGGCCGTCCGGCTCCAGACGAAGAAGCACTCCGGGTAGGGATACCGCGCGAAGGCGGTGCTGACGATGTCGGTGATCTCCTCCGGGTGGTCGAGGGCGATCTGCTCGCGCTGGATGGTGCGCAGCACCTGGTCGTGCACGCCGCGCATGTCTCGGGCGAGCGCGCGGACCAGCAGATCGGCCATCTCCTCGGTGCGGCGGGTGAGCAGCTGTTCGGAACTGTGCCGCCATTCGAGGCTGGTCGTGTAGCCGAACCACACCAGCACGGCGACGGCGGCGCCGATACCGGCGATGAGCCAGCCGGACAGCGCCCGGGCGGACGGGCGGCGCGGTGCGGTCACCGGGTGAGCTCCCGTTCCCGATAGTAGCGCGCGGCGCCGCGGTGCAGGGGAATCGGCGTCGCCGAGGCCCGCGCCACGTCCATGAGCTGCAGCGACTCGAGCTCGGTCGACAGCGTCGGCAGCACCTCGAAGAAGGCCGCCGTCAGCCGGTAGACCAGGTCTTCGTCGAGGCTGGCGCGGCAGAGCAGCAGACTGTCGACGCCGACCGTCGACACCGACGCCGGATGGCCGGGGTAGGTGCCGCCGGGCACGAAGGTGGGACGCAGGAACGGGTACTCGGTGCGCAGACGTGTCACGGCGTCGCCTTCGACCGCCACCAGGTGCGCGCCGGCCCGGGTGGCGATCTGCACCGACTCCGAGGGGTAGCCGGCGCTGACGAACGCCGCGTCGAGGGTGCCCGCCACCAGGCGCCGGGCTGCGTCGTTGAACGGCAGCGCCTCGGCCGCGACCTGGTCGGGTGTCACGCCGAAGCCGCGCATCAGGATGTCGCAGGTGTCGAGGTTGTCCTTGAGCGCGATCGGGATGCCGTGCAGCGGTCCCCGCACCCGGCCGGCGCGGCGCTCGGCGTCGAGCGCATCGGCGATGGCCAGCGCCTCGGGATTGGTCTCGATGATGGCGCGCAGCTCCGGTCCGCGGGTGTTGAGGGCCTCGATGCGGGCCAGGTAGAGCTCGGTGATGCGCCGGGCGGTCAGGCGGCCGGTGCGCATGCCCTCCTGCAGGCTGTCGACGGTGGGTTCGTGCAGCTCGAACGGCTCGTCGCCGGTGGCGGGCGCTGCCGGGGGCGAGGGCAGGGCGGACGTCGGCGGCGTGGCGCAGCCGCTCTGCATCGCGACCAGGCCGGCGCCGGCCAGCGTCGAGGTGCCGAGGAAACGTCGTCGATCCATGCCGCGGATTCTGCCCGGGGCGGGCGTCGGCGGCAAGGGCGGGGCGAACCGCGGCTTCACCGGCCAGCGGCGCCGCTGCGACCGCTACGACCGCGGCGACACGGCGGTGCGGGCGCGGGCGGCGTCGCCCACCGCCACCGACACGTGGGCGCCGAGCCAGATGGCGTGCGGCGTGATCGCCAGACGGCCCACCCTGATCCCCAGCGCCACCGTCTCGCCGCGCACCTGCATGGTGGGCTCGACGCCGACCGGCAGGGCGACCGCCTTCAGCTTCTCGACCGGCAGCCGGACGCGGAAACCACGATCGACCAACCGCTGCACGGCGCCCATCACGTTGACCCGATCGAGGACGAAGCCGCAGAGCCCGGTCTTGTCGTCGAGGATCTTCTGTGCCGCCTGCCATGACGCCGCCGACGGCACGACGTTGAGGTGCAGCCGCATCGGCGGCAGGCGCGGCTCGGCCAGGATCTCGGTGTCGGTCGCGGTGAGGCGGAGGCGTCCGCTGACCGAATAGGTGCGCGGACGCACCGTCCCGCTGACCACCTGGCGCACCGTCATGTCGCCGCACACCGCGCCGCTGATGTTGCGGCCGTCCCAGGCGAAGTCGATCGTCGCCGTGCCGGTGCCGGCGGCGACGGTGAGCGGCAGCGCCAGCGCCACCTCGTTGCCGCCGAACGTCACGGAGGGGGCGCCGGTGCGCAGCGTGCCGACCACCTGGGTGACCGTCACCCGCAGGTCGTAGTCGCCAATCGTGATCACCTTGCGCACCGTGCCGCGCTTGCGCGCTCGCAGGTTCTTGAGCTCGATGGTCACCTGGTCGGCCGCACCGGTCAGCACCCGGCCGATGAGATCGCCGGCCAGCCCGGTCGGCACCGCCAGCCGCACCGGCGTGTCGGGCATGCCGGCCAGGCGCGGGTCGTTGCCGACGAGACCCTCGAGGCGCTGCCGCAGGGCGTCGCGCTCGGTTTCGAGCGCGGCGATCTCGGCGCGGATCTCGGCCGGCGTCTGCCGATCGGCGCGCCGCCATGCCGAGTACCAGAAGCCGGCTGCCGCCGACAGCATCGCGCCAATGGCCAGCGCGGCGACGACGAACCGGCGCAGCGCCGGGCGGGTCATCGGCGGGGCCTCGCTGGCGCCGGCGTCGCCCGGCGGGCGGCGGGGGCGTCGTCGAGCGACATGTCGGCGTCGGTGGCGCTGGCGTCGCCGGCGGCGGGAGCGTCGGCGGTCTTGACGAACGCCCCGGGCGTGACCCGCACGGCGATCCACAGGCGGCCGCGTGCCGCCGTCACCTGCGAGACGGCGACCTCGAGCGGCATGCGCGCGCCGGCCAGCCGCACCGGGCCGTCGGTGACCGCCGGGAACGCGATCTCCTGCCGGACTTTGACGGGAATCTGAATGGTCGGCAGCTGGTCGCGGATCTCGAGCCGCACCATCCGGGCGATCTCGTCGAGCGTGGCGCCGCTCAGCCACTGGGTCAGCCCGGTGGCCTCGTCGATCGACAGGTGATCGGCGGCCACCTTCGCGGTGAGGGTGGCGGCGCGCTGATCGACGGAGATCTGCTCGAGCGCGCCGATCAGCGTGACCTTGCCGGCGAAGCTGGGCTGGTCGCGCACCACCAGCTCGCCGCTGAGTCGCACCACCGGGCTGCCGCGGAACTGCACGTCGGCGCCGACCAGCCGCAGGTGGAAGCGATCGACGTCGGCGTCGAACGGCAGTTGCGCGGCGATCAGGTCGCGCACCAGCGTGTCTTCGATGGCGATGCCGATGTCGTCGGCCGGAATCATCGGCTCGCCGCGCTCCATGCGCTCGACCAACGCGCGCAGGCCTTCGACCTCGCGGGCGAGCACGACGCGCTGGGCGCGCAGATCGCCGCCGCCTTCGAACTCGCGGTCGCAGGCCACGGCGAGCGCCAGACACGGCACGACCAGGCCGCGGGCGGCGGAACGCATCCCGTTGACGATAGTATCGCCACCATGCAGTGCGGGACGGGCAGGGCAGCCCAGCTCGTCGGTCCCGCGCCGATTCGATTCAGGGGACGTGATGTCACACTCATCGAGACCGACTCATCTTCTTGCCCTGGTGCTGGTCGTGGCGACGGCCCTGCTGTCGCTCCATGCCGAGCAGCCGCCGGCCGCCCAGCCCCCGCGCATTCCAGGCGCCGAACCGATCGCCGTCACGGCCTCCCCGGAGGACGTGCGGCGCGTGGTCGGTGCCGTTCGCGCCGGACGGCGGCTCACGCCGCGGCCGTGGCCCAACGGCGCACGTGTGGCAGTCGCGCTGTCGTTCGACGTCGACAACGAACTGCTGTCACGCAATACCCCGCTGCCGGTCCCGTTGTCGCAGGGGCAGTATGGGGCCACGACCGGTCTGCCGCGCATCCTCGCGATGCTCGACCGTCACGACGTGCCGGCGACCTTCTTCGTGCCGGCCATGAGCGCCATGCTGGACACCGAGATGATCCCGTCGATCCTGAAGTCGAAACGCCACGAGATCGGCGTGCACGGCTGGATCCACGAGAACCTGCCGGCCCTGGGCGACGCCGCCCTCGAGCAGCGCCTGCTCACCCAGTCCATCGACTACCTGACCAAGGTCACCGGCAAGCGGCCGGTCGGCTACCGGGCGCCGTCCTGGGCCTTCAGCCCGCACACGCTCTCGCAGGTCCTCGAGGCCGGGTTCCTCTACGACAGCAGCTTCATGGCGATGGACGAGCCCTACGAGCTGGTGCAGCACGGCAAGCCGACCGGCCTCATCGAGATCCCGATCGAGTGGATCCTGGACGACTACCCCTACTTCGGCCCGAACGCGTCGGGCGCGATTCCCTCGCCGGCGGCCGTCTACGAGATCTACAAGGCCGAATTCGATGCCGCTTATGAGGACGGCACGATCCTCGTGCTGACCACGCACCCCCACGTGATCGGCCATCGCTCGCGCAGCGCGCAGTTGGACAAGCTCATCGCCTACATGAAGGCGAAGCCCGGGGTCTGGTTCGCCACCCACGAACAGGTGGCACTGGCCATCAAGGCGCAGCGCTGAGCTAGGCGCCTGAATCAGCCAGGCACCACTGGAAGGGAACCGGCGTCAGCGAGGCAAGTGGTCGGCGGGACTGCATCACACTGCCCAAGAAAGTGTGCCCTTGAACAAATGTTCAAGCCGCGCCTTGAGACGTTGGTGGGAGCGACCTGGCCGCTTGGCATCGCGCCGAACTCGGATCTCTGGCACAACTTGATACATGACCTCGCGTCGCACGGGCGTATCATGCGCGCTCGAAGCTCGAAGCTCGAAGCTCGAAGCTCGGTTCTCGCTACGTTGACTCGAGGAGGTGCGCTGGGATGGCATTCTGCAATTCGATGGCCCTCATGCTTGCCATCCTGAGTGTGGCTTCGATTTCCGGCAGCGGACAGACGAAGGCCACTGACAAGGTGCCTCCGTTCGACTTGGTGTACTTTGTCGGCGAGTGGGCGTTCGACTGGAGTCCACCTGAGTCCGCCCTCGGACCTGCCGGAGACTTGGTGGGCAAGGAGACCTTCAGGCTGCTCGAGCCAGCGCGGCTTCCGGAACACCTCCCGGGATATCCCCAGGTGCCGAGTAGGCTGATTCCGAAGGGCCCAGCGTCCTTGCAGGTCGTTGAGAGCTGGGTTGACGGCGTCGGCCCCGCTGGGCCTGTCAAGGTTCGCGCTGTCCTGACCTACGACCCGAATACAGGTAAGGCCACCAGGCACGAGATCGACGCGGCTGGCACCATCCTGACGAAGGAGGGCACGATCGCTGGCGACCTCGGCGGAATCTACTCGTTCAACTGGGAGACAGCGCCCTTCGAGCGCGGTGGTCGCCGCTTGCGCCTTCGAGGGCGCACTGTTGCGTTCTCGCCGCACAACTTTCGCGACTTCATCCAGTACTCCGTAGACGGCGGAGACTTCGTCGCGTTCGGCCAGCCGTGGTACCGGAAAGCAGGGAAGTGACCCGTCCTAGCCGAGTGCCGATTCGTTTCGACTCGTAGCGGGTGTTCAAATCGGGAGAGGGATCGCAATATGAACTGCACATCTTGGTACGCGTCAGTCGCCGTTACGGCTGCCGCGCTGTGCCTGGGCTCTCCTGTGGCGGCGCAGACGCCCGGTCAGGCCGCCGGAAGCCCGGCGAGTGCTCCAACTTATTCGAAGGACATCGCGCCGATTCTGTATCGGTCCTGTGCGAGCTGCCATCGCACTGGTGAGACGGCGCCGATGTCGCTCATGACGTACGGAGAGGTCAGGCCGTGGGCGCGTGCCATCAAGCGCGCTGTGAGCTCCCGTAACATGCCGCCTTGGCCGGCAGATCGACGGCACGGCAGGTTCAAGAATGACCCCAGCCTTCCTGACGCCGAGATCCAGACCATATCGCGCTGGGTGGACGCAGGTGCCCCGGAGGGTGACCCCGCCGCGATGCCACCTCGTCCCAGTTTCGCTCAGGGCTGGCGTGGCGGGCAGCCGGACCTCGTGCTTGAGATGCCGGTGGACTACCCCGTGCCGGCCGACGGACAGGTTGACATTCTCCACTTCTGGGTTCCCGTGCCTTTCAAGGAGGATCGGTACCTTCGGGCGCTTGAGCTCAGGCCGGGGAATCCCGCGGTCGTCCACCATTCGCGCGTCGACGTCGTGGACCTTCCGCCCGGGCTCAGGATCGTCGATGGACGACTGGTGAAGCTCGACGGGAGCCCGGACGATGGAGTGGGTCCTGATGGTCGACCGCGCAGCGTGTTCGATGGGCAGGACAACAACTACCACCTGATTTCGTTCGTGCCAGGGCGCGGCTACGAGCGGCACCCGGCCGGGACGGCCAAGCGCCTCGAGGGCGGAAAGTACGTCCGCTTCGAACTGCATTACAACCCGAGCGGCAAGGCGACCACCGATCGTTCGATGCTGGGGCTGTGGTTCGCCAAGGAGCCGGTGACGAGCGAGGTCTTCACCCGCAGTGTCGGGCAGCCGCTGTCCCGCTCGGCCACCGACGGAGGCGTCCTCCTGGCCGAAGGCAAGGAGCTCAAGGAGGAGGTCGGCCCCGACGGCCGCCGTCGGCGCGGCCGACTGCCGAACATTCCGCCGTTCGCCCCGAACTGGCAGGCCACGGGAATCACCAAGATCACGGAGCCGATTACGCTCCTGGCGCTCAGCCCCCACATGCATCTGCGGGGCAAGGACATGAAGTACATCGTCACGTGGCCGGATGGCCGGGAGGAGACGCTGCTTTCAGTGCCGGCCTACGACTACAACTGGCAGCTCAACTTCGAATTGGAGACGCCCGTCTTCCTGCCACCCGGTGCGACGCTCACGGCCATCGCCCACTACGACAACTCCGCGGCGAACCGCTACAACCCGGCGCCGCACAAGGAAGTCTACTGGTCGGATCAGAGCTGGGACGAGATGTTCATTCCATATATCGAGTTTACGAAGGGTGGTCCCGGCGAGACGTCACAGCGCCGCGAGTGACCTCGTCGGGTCACCGAGCCTTTGTAGGCAATCGACCGAAGTGGGTAGCACGCAATCGCATGCGGCGTGTGCCTGGCGCTGAAATTGTGCTTTCGCCCCGGATTCTAGAGATGAGATCTATGCTTCCGTATTTTCGCATTGGGGTCGTTGCGGCCGTCACAGTACTCGCCAGTAGTGTTGCGGTGGCGCAGGAGGCCGCGGTTACCGGCATCGTGACCGATGAATCCAAGGGAGTTCTGCCGGGCGTCACGGTTACCGCGACCGCTCCGGCGAGCGGCCGCCAGGTGACGGCAGTGTCCGATGAGAATGGCCTGTACCGGCTATCGTCGCTGCCGCCGGGCCGGTACAACATCAGCACCGACCTGGCCGGATTCGCGTCGTCGGCCGTGAACGACGTCGAGTTATTGGTCGGCCAGCGAGCGACCATCAACTTCACCTTGAGCGTCGCGTCACTGAACGAAAACGTCACGGTGACCGGCGAAGCGCCGCTCATCGACGTGACGACGGCGCGTGTGGCATCGAACATCGACAGACGCCAGATGGACGTGTTGCCGATTCAAGGTCGCAACTGGCTTGAACTCACCTCGTTAGCGAAGGGTATGACCGCCAACTCGGTCAGCCGCGTCGATCCTGGCGTCGGCGGGAACTTCTCGGGGTTCCAGTTGAATCTCGACGGGCAGGAGATCACACAGGGGGTCTATGCGAGCTTCGGGCAGCCGGGGCTCAGCCGCGACGCCATCGGGGAGTATCAGGTCGTTACGAATCTCTTCGACGTGACGATGGGCCGCTCGAACCAGATTCAGATCCAAGCGATTACCCGATCGGGAACCAACAGCTTCGATGGCAGCGCTTACGGATACTTCCGTGACGCGAAGCTGAATGCTGCCGACCATTTCGCCAATCGTGTCCTGCCTTACTCGAACCAGCAGCTCGGTGGTGTCCTGGGTGGACCGATCGCTCGGGATCGCGCTCACTTTTTCACCGCCTACGAGTACGAACGCGAACCGAACACTGCAATCGTCGCGCCCGCCGCGCTTGGCGGCCAGACCAAGGAGTTCCCGGCCGAGAACAAGGTCTACAGTCTCCTCGGGCGCGTGGACTATCAGCTGAGCGGAAAGGACCGTCTGCTCCTGCGCGCGTCAGCGTCGCGGCGGACAGAGGTCAGCATCAATACCGGGAACTATCCGACGCAGGGGAGTGACCGCGTGTTCAAGTCGCGCTTCGCGACAGCGAACTGGACACGCATCATGACCTCGAATCTCCTTCAAGAAGTCAAACTGGGCTACCGGCACTTCCAGTGGCGGTTCGACCCACTGGCCGGCACCGCATCGACCCCCACCTATCAGTTCCCGGGGCTCACGCTGGGACCAGCGTGGAACTACCAGGAGGGCGAGTTGCTGGGAGAGGACCGCCTCACGTTCCGGTACGACCTCAATTGGACGAGGGGACGTCACGACATCAAAGTGGGCGGCGAATGGCTCGCAGGGAAAGACAGCGGATGGTGGATGGCGCGGCCGAATGGGCATTTGTTCTTCAGCGCCCTGCCTGCAGATGCGGCCCGTCGCTTTCCACTGGATGCCTGGAACGACCCCAGTCGCTGGGATTTCAGCGGCCTGGATTCGACCGTGCTCAGGTCGCTTCAGTACTACGCCAAGCGCGGCGGCGGCAATGATGGTTACGGTGACTGGAGTTTTGACGTTCCCCGCCCCACCTACGCGGTGTGGCTCAATGACAACTGGACAATAAACGACCGCCTCACGCTGAACTTGGGTATCCGCTACGACCTTTCGTGGCGCGACCTGGATCCGCCCCTCGTCAGTGAGAGCGACATTGTCATCAACAACAACTTGTTCACCGAGAACGTTGGATTCCGCAACGGCATTCGCGACCTCAACAACGTTTCGCCGCGCGTAGGCTTCGCGTGGAACGTCACCGGCGACAATCGCCTGGTGGTTCGGGGAGGCAGCGGACTCTTCTACACCGTGATGGGCTCCGCGCACATCATCGACATGCAGCTCTGGAATGGCCAGCGGGTCGTGGCCAACGCTTATGAGAACGACGGGCGTCCAGGATTTCTGCAGGATCCCGCCCGCGGCGTCACGGAAGACGACGTGCTCTCCGGCAGGGTGCCGCTCGCGCCACAGAACCCAACGGTCGTCAGCGAGACCATGCGGATGCCGTACACGTGGCAGTCGATCATCGGTGTCCAAAAGCAGCTCACCGATGTGATGGCGTTCGATGCTGACTTCATCTACTGGCGTGGATACGACGAGGAAAGCCAGCGTGATCCCAACGTCTTCTACGACCCCGCTATTGGTTATAACGTCACTCCGGCGCGTGGGCGGCCGAATCCGAACTACGGTCCCATCTTCTACGACGAGAGCCTCGGACGCTCGGATTACTTGGCGCTCGCCACCTCGTTTACGCGGCGGTACCGCAACAACTTCCAGCTCGGTGCCACGTACACGCACATGTTCTTCAAGAACGATACCGGACGGCGATACTCAGGATACGGTCCCACGATGCTGAACCCGTTCGATATCGACGTCGATTGGGGCCGGGCGAACGACTTCCAGCGACACACACTGCGCGCTAGCGGCCTCTGGAGTATGCCCTTCGGCTTCACCCTCGGCGGTCTCTACACGTACGGGTCTGGCAACCCGCTGCAGATCGCCTCCGGACAGGATCCGACCGGTATCGGCGGGTCACGGCTGCGCCGTGACATGTCGGTGATTCCGCGCAACACGTACAAGGGAGATGCGCGGCAGGCTTTCGACCTGCGCGTATCGAAAGAAGTACGTCTCGCCGGGGACCTCAGAATCCAGGCGATCGGTGAGCTGTTCAACGTGTTCGACTACGAGTCGTTCCGCTACAACACGCTCGAGACATCCACGGCGTTTGGGCGACCCAATGGGGCACTGAGCCGACCGAGAAGCGGTCAGCTGGCGTTCAGGATCCTGTTCTAGCCCGGAGACCTGGAGCCGCGGGTGCATTACACAGCGCGTGGAACGTTCAGATCGGCGTCGACCTCACGGCCGGCGGCGTCGGCGAGTCGCACTTCGTGGGCGATGCCACTGGGCCTGGTGGTAGCCCTCGCCGCGGCATCGGCCGCATGTGCTGCTGGGGACGTAGATTGGCCTCACTATGCCCGCGACCTCCACAGCACGAAGTACTCACCGGCCGCGCAGATAGCACCTGCTAACGTCGGGCAACTCGCCGTGGCGTGGCGGCATCCTGCGCTTCCGGCGTCGTTGACGAGCGCCCATCCTTCACTCCGAGTCTCCAATAACTATCGGGCGACGCCGATCATGGCAGGCGGCCGGCTGTTCGTCCCCAATGCTGTGGGCCTCGTAGAGGCATTGAATCCAGCGACCGGCGACACCCTATGGATCCAGGCGCCGAAAGACGACGGGTTTCAGGGCGTGCTGGGTACGTCCAGCCGCGGTGTGGGTTACTGGCGCGACACGGAGCGAGAGCGCATCTTCGTGGTGCGAGGGGACTACCTGTTGTCCCTGGACGCCGCGACCGGGCGGCCTGTCGAGACCTTCGGCGAGGCAGGGGCCGTCGATCTCCGTGTCGGGATGGGCGAAGGACTCCGCTCTTTCCGGTGGACCTCGGCACCCTTGGTCGTGCGGGACGTTGTCGTGGTCGGCTCTCCCGGCTCTGACTTCCCGAGCCAGAAGGAGATGGTGCCTGGCGACGTGCGCGGATACGATGCGCGCACCGGTGCCCTCAAATGGACTTTCCACGTGATCCCGCGGGCCGGAGAACCTGGTATCGAGACGTGGGACGACGACGCATGGAAGTACACCGGGGCGGCGAACTTGTGGGCGCTGATGTCAGCCGATCCCGAGTTGGGCTTGGTGTACCTGCCACTGACGTCACCGACGAACGACTGGTACGGAGGGCAACGCCCTGGGAACGGCCTGTTCGGTGACACGCTCGTTTGCCTCGACGTAGAGACCGGGCGCCGGGTCTGGCATTACCAGATCACTCATCACGACCTTTGGGACTACGATTTGCCCGCTGCGCCCATACTTGCCGACGTCGTCGTGGATGGTCAGGCGATCAAGGCCGTGGTGCAGTTGACGAAGCAGGGGTTCGCCTTCGTCTTTGACAGGGTGAGCGGCCGTCCGGTCTGGCCGATTGAAGAGCGCCCGGTGCCCCCATCGAGCGTTCCGGGTGAGATTGCGGCTACCACGCAGCCCTTTCCGGCCAAGCCGCCCGCCTTCGAACGCCAGGGCATCGGCGAAGATGACCTGATCGACTTCACTCCGGAGCTGCGTGCTGAAGCCCTGCGGATCGCGAACGACTACGTGCTCGGTCCGATGTTCACGCCGCCGCCGGTAGCTGGGGCGAACGGCAAGAAGGCAGGGCTGATGGTGCCGAGCTGGGTCGGGGGGGCGAACTGGAACGGCGGCGGCTTTGACCCCGATACCGGGATGCTCTATGTGCCCTCGGTTACGGCGGCCACGGTCATGGCCGTCGCCCCCGGTGATCCAGCCGACACCGACTTGCGGTACTTGAACAAGCTGAGCCGTCCTCAGCGTGAAATAGCAGGTCCGCGCGGCCTGCCGCTCCTCAAGCCGCCCTACGGCCGCATCACTGCGATCGATCTCAGCCGCGGTGAAATTGCGTGGATGGTGCCCAACGGCGATGGTCCACGGCATCACCCCGAGCTGAAAGACCTCAAGCTCCCTCGCCTCGGTCAGCCTGGCCGAGCTGCACCCTTGGTGACCAAGACTCTGTTGTTCGTCGGCGAAGGCGATCCGATCAACCTCGCCACGCCGCCTTGGGGTGGTGGAACGAAGTTCCGCGCCTACGACAAGACGACGGGCGCGGTCTTGTGGGAGACCGATCTGCCCGCCGGTACGACCGGGGCGCCGATGTCCTACGTACACCGCGGCAAGCAGTACATCGTGGTGGCAATCGGCAGTCAGTCTCACGCATCCGAGCTGATGGCGTTCGCTCTTCCGTAGGACCCTGTGTCGGACCTTACATGCGCCCGACGGCCGGCTCGGCGGTTCCCGATTGCAGGCCGCGACAAGGTTCTCACATCGAGTCCGGAGCAGGCGGTGGCCGAGCTCACCAAGGCGGCGGGGCCGGGCAAGACACGGTGGTAGTGCGGGTCCACTCCCGGGCTCGCGTAGAGCCCGCGGCCGACCACGCCCAGGTGTCGCAGCCGGCGTCGGGCGGCATGGGGCCTCGGCAGGACCGGTGACTTCGGTCACACCGGTGCGCCTGCGGCGAAATACGCTGGATCCTGTGCCAATATGTCCTAGCCTGCTAGCACGCCACGTGCAGACGACGGAGTGGGAAACCGAAACAGCGAACCACGGCGTGTGTCCGTCCGCAGCTAGCATGGCAGCAGCAAGGGAGCGACCGATGAGACGCAGTGAGTCGGTGACAATCTTCACGATCGGCGTGCTTGCGGGGCTGGTCACCGGCGTCGCGGCGCAGAGTCCGTCACCGCCGGTCGCCCAGGTGCAGAATCGGTTGGAGCGGTTCGGCGAGCGCGATGCGCAGCCGAACCGGGCCACGCTCGCCATCGTCGGCGGCATGCTGATCGATGGTCACGAGGGGCCACCCCGGCATCACTCGGTCGTCCTTGTAGACGGCAACCGCATCGTCGCAACAGGGACGCGCGATACCCTCACGGTGCCTCCCGGCACGCCCGTAGTCGAGGCCTACGGCATGACCGTGATGCCGGGGCTCATCGACGCGCACATGCACCTCGACATTCAAGGCGACACCAACTACACGCGCTGGCACGATCGGTTCGGCCTCACGAAGGAGAAGTGGGAGCGAACCATGGCGGTCACGGCCAGGCAGCATGTCATGAGCGGCGTCACCAGCGCACTGGATCTCAGCGGTTCCCCTGAAGCCCTGATCGGGACCAAGCGCAAGATCGACAGCGGCGAGATTCCCGGCCCGCGCATGAAGCTGAGCATGGGCCAGATCGTGAACTGGGGGCCGGACCTCGGCGGCTTCAGCACCGCGGGACGTGACTCGTTCTCCTGGAACGTGAAGACAGTCGAGGAGGCGCGTGCTGCAGCGCTGAAGGTCATCGAGTACGGCGCCGACGTCATCAAGGTCCAGAATGGGCTGAGGCCCGATCAGATCCAGGTGATCGCCGAAGAGGCTCGCAAGCACGGCTTGCGTCTGACCGGCCACGTCAATGGCAAGGCCGGTCTAATCGCCTCGGTCACCGCCGGACAGAACGGCGTCGAGCACTTCTTCTCAACGGGCTTCGACGGTGACCTCGATCCCGACGTCCGCAAGGTGCTGCTCGATCACCGTGCCGCAGTGACGCCGACGCTCATTCAGTCGATGTCGCAGTTGCGCGTGCTCGAAAACCCGGACTACTTCGTGAACAACCCCCGGATGAAGGCGCTGACACCGCCCGACATGTGGCAGGTGCTGAGCGGATCACTGGAGCATCCGGAGCGCCTGGTCTACTTCGGGCAAGGGGCCCGATACCGGACGTTTCGTGAGTGGAAGTCGCGATTCAAGCAGTTGTGGGATTCTGGCATCCGTGTGAACGTCGGCACCGATGCCGGAACGGTGCTCAATCTGCCGACCGAAGCGATGTGGCAGGAGATGGACCTCATGGTCGAATTCGGGGCCCCGCCGATGGAGGTCATCGGCGCCGCTACACGACGGAACGCCGAGTGGATCGGGTGGGAGGAGCAACTCGGCACCGTGACGGCGGGCAAGCTCGCCGACCTCATTGTCGTGGACGGCAATCCGCTCAAGACCATGCGGGATCTACGGCACGTCGTGGTCGTGATCAAGGATGGCAAGGTGCTGAAAGGGCCGACGCCCAGCCCAACGGCACGCCCCCGCGGGGACGGGCGGTAGCCCCGTCTGGGAACACAATCTTCTCTCGAGGAGTGACGGTCATGAACCGTATCGCGACCGGCGTCGTCGGAGCCCTGGTGCTGGCGACATGCGTGGGTCTCTCTGCGGCCAGGTCTGGGCTCGTCGCGTTGGAGGCGGCGTCGCCCACCTACACGAGGGACATCGCACCGATTCTGTTCGAGAAGTGTGCCAGCTGCCACCGGCCGGGAGAGATCGGTCCGATGTCGTTGCTGTCGTACGCGGAAGTGCGCCCCTGGGCGAGGGCGATCAAGCGCGAAGTCGTGAACCGCGAAATGCCGCCATGGGGTGCCGATCCACGGTACGGCAGGTTCAAACACGATCGCAGTCTATCGCAGGCGCAGCTCGACGCCATCGTCGCCTGGGCCGACGCTGGCGCACCGCAGGGTGCGGAGGCCGACATGCCGCCGCGGCCGTCGTTCCCCGAGGGCTGGCAGTACGGCGAGCCTGAGCACATCTTCGAACTGCCCGAGGTCGAAATCGCCGCGGAAGGGCAGCTCGATCTTCAGTACTACTGGGTCCCGATTCCGTTCAAGGAGGACCGCTTCCTTCAGGCGCTCGAGTTCCGCCCGAGCAACCCGTCGGTAGTGCACCACGCCCGCGCGGACGTCGTCGACCTTCCACCGGGGGCCACGGTCGTCGGCGGCCGCCTGGTCTTCCCGAGCGATCCAAGCGTGAGTCCTGACGACCGGCGACGGAATCGACAGGCAGCCGAGGCATTCAATTTCGCGCGCTCGACGTTGATCTCGTTCATTCCTGGTAGCAGTGTCGAAGTTCATCCAATCGGGACCGCCAAGCGGCTGAATGGCGGCAAGTACGTGCGCTTCGAGATGCATTACACGCCTGCCGGCCGACCACAGAAGGACAAGACGCGGCTAGGCGTGTGGTTCAGCAAGGCGCCGGTGCGGCACGAGGTCTTGACGGTGCTGAACGCCCGGACACTCGTGCCTGGCACCCCCGGCGGCGAGCCGACGTTCTTCGTGAGGGGCAGACAGTTGGCGCCGACGAGGGGTGAGAACGGTCAGGCCGGCCGCGTCGAGTTCCCCAACATCCTGCCGTTCGAAGAGAACTACGACCTCGCCGCCATCATGCCGGTGACCGAGCCGATTACCGTCAACAGCCTGCTGCCGCACATGCACCTGCGTGGCAAGTCGCTTACCTGGACCGTCATCTGGCCAGACGGGCGAGAAGAGATCGTCCTGAGCGTGCCGAAGTACGACTTCCACTGGCAGATCCTGTACGAGTTCGCGACGCCGCTGAAACTGCCGGCCGGCAGCAAGATCACGGCCGTGGGGCGCTACGACAACTCGCCGAATAACAAGTACAACCCGGCGCCAGACAAGGAAGTCTACTGGTCGGACCAGAGCTGGGACGAGATGTTCGTGCCGTACATGGAATACACGGTCGACTCCCAGGAGATCGTCCCGCAGTCCACGCAGAGCCCGCGCCAGTAGGGCGTGAGCGCGGCCATCGACGTTCGCGCGGGCCATCGCACGGTTGACAACTCAGGAGAGAGCCGATGCCACCGACGCTGAGCTCAGGCATGTCGGCAGTTGTGTGTTTGTCGCTGATGGCTGTGCTGTCCCAGCTGTCCCATGCACAGCGTGGAAGTGGCGATACCGACTGGCGATTCCACGGCGGAGACGCAGGAAGCACTCGCTACGCACCACTCGACTCGATCACCAGGGACAACGTTCGTGACCTGCAGGTGGCATGGCGCCGGCCCGCGGTCAGCGCTGACGTCACTCGCAAGCATCCCGACTTGCCGATCTCGAACAACTTCCGATCGACGCCGATCACGGTAAACGGCGTGATGTACGTCTCCAACGGCATCGGCTACGTTGAGGCAATCGATCCGGCTACCGGAGAGGCGTTATGGGTCCAGGAGCCGGTTGCACCCGGCCTCGACGGTTTACGCGGCGCGACGTCGTCGCGCGGTCTCGGGTACTGGACGGATGGTACCGAGGAGCGGATTCTCGCGGTGCGTGGGGACTTGCTGTTCGCCCTCGACGCGAAGACGGGGAAGGCAGTGAGTGGCTTTGGCGAGCGCGGCCGTGTCGACCTCAAGAAGGACGTGCACCCGCGCATGACGTTCTACCGCTGGATGTCTGCGCCGATGGTCGTCGGGGATGCCGTCATCCTCGGATCGATCGTCAGCGACTATCCGACAAGCAGGGAGGCGCCACCGGGCGATGTCCGCGCGTTCGACGTCCGGACGGGTGCGCCACGATGGACGTTTCACGTCATTCCACGCCAAGGCGAGCCGGGGGTCGAGACCTGGGAAGAGGACTCGTGGCGCTACACGGGGAACGCAAACCTGTGGTCGTTGATGAGTGCAGATCTGGAACTCGGGTACCTCTACTTGCCGCTGACATCGCCGACCAACGACTGGTACGGAGGGCTCAGGAAGGGTGACAACCTGTATTCCGACACGCTCGTGTGCGTCGACGCGAAGACGGGGAAGCGTGTCTGGCACTACCAGATCACGCGCCACGACCTCTGGGACTACGATCTCGCGTCCGCGCCGATTCTGACGAACATCACGGTCGATGGCCGGCAGGTCAAGGCGGTCGTCCAGCTCACCAAGCAGGCGATGGCGTTTGTGTTCGATCGGGTGACGGGCGAGCCGGTGTGGCCGATCGAACAGCGGCCGGTTCCTGCCTCGACCGTGCCTGGTGAGAAGGCCGCCGCGACGCAGCCGTTCCCGACTCGACCTGCGCCGTTCGACCGCCAGGGGCTCACGCCCCTCGACCTGATCGACTTCACGCCGGAACTGCACGCAGAGGCCGTCGAGATCAGCAAGCGCTACGTCGCGGGCCCGATCTATACACCGCCCTCGCTGGCGAGTACCGCCAACAGAGGGACGATCGTGTTGCCTGGATGGGTCGGCGGCGCCGACTGGAACGGAGGAGCCTTCGATCCCGAGGTCGGTGTGCTGTTCGTGCCGTCCGTGACGGCCCCCATCGTTGCAGCCCTGGCGAAGGGCGATCCGAGCGAGACGAACCTCGGCTACGTCAACATCGTCGAGCGTACCCGGCGCGACGTGCTGGGGCCCCGCGGGTTGCCGCTGACGAAGCCGCCGTACGGCCGCATCACCGCGATCGACCTGAACCGCGGCGAGCACCTGTGGATGGTGCCGAACGGCGACGGCCCGCGGAATCATCCGGAGCTGGCTGGACTGAACCTGCCGCCGCTTGGCCAGCCGGGCCGAGCAGCGGCACTCGTGACGAAGACACTTCTGTTCGTCGGTGAGGGTGACCCGATCAATCTCAGTACGCCGCCGCACGGCGGTGGCCGGAAGTTCCGTGCGTTCGACAAAGCGACGGGTGCCACCGTATGGGAGACGGAGTTACCCGCTGGTACGACGGGCGCACCGATGACCTACGCCCATCGGGGGCGCCAGTACATCGTCGTCGCAATCGGCTCCAAGGATCACGCGGCCGAGTTGCTCGCATTCGCCTTGCCGGCCGGCCGTAGGTCGAGATAGACGTAATGGTTGTCGTGCCGGCGGCCCCGTCCGGTTGTGCCATCCACGGTGGGCCGAGGCGTCGAGTTGTTCAACCCGGCACGCGCTGCTTGGCGCGGCGCACGGTTCAGCGCGGTTCGCTCGCCTCGGTCTGGCCGTTCGAGGTGAGGCAATACCCGTCGCCGTGCACCGTGTGTAGGTAGCGTGGGCGGTGCGGGTCGAGCTCGATCTTCTTGCGGATCCGCGCCACCGCGTGGTCGACCGAGCGGGTCGACGGGCTGTCGAGGTAGCCCCACACCTCGCGCAGCAGCTCGCCGCGCGACACCACCCGCGGCTCGCGCTCGGCCAGGTAGCGCAGCACTTCGAACTCGCGGTGCGTGAGATGGAACTCGCGGCCGCCGGCCGACGCCCGCATCGAGCTCAGGTCGATCACGACGTCGCCCAGGACCAGCCGGTGGATGGCCGGCTGGGCGCGGCGCAGCACCGCCTGGATCCGCGCCAGCAGCTCCTCGATGTGGAACGGCTTGGTCACGTAGTCGTCGGCGCCGAGTTCGAAGCCCTTGACCTTGTCGGCCTTCTGGCCGCGCGCCGTCAGCATCACCAGCGGCGTGCGCGTGCCGCGCCGGAGCACGCCGCACAGCTCGAAGCCGCTGCGGTCGGGCAGCATGATGTCGAGCAGGATCAGGTCGGGCGTCGTCGTGCGCACGCTGCGCACCGCGGCGGCGCCGTCGGCCGCCCACTCCACCTGGAACCCGGCGAACGACAGGTTGTCGCACAGCACGCGGGCCAGCGCCGCGTCGTCTTCCACCAGCAGCAGTCGCTTCGTCATCGTCCGATCTCGCTCACGGGCAGGCGCAGGTGCACGGTCGTACCCCGGCCGAGGGTGCTCTCCAACGCGAACTCGCCGCCATGATCCCGCACGATCCGGCTGGCGATCGCCAGGCCGAGGCCGCTGCCCGGCCGGCCGACGTGGCGGCCGCGCACGAAGCGGCGTTCGACCTTGTACAACTCTTCGGGGGCGATGCCGATGCCGTGGTCGCTCACCGTGAGGTCGACCAGGGCGCCGGCCTGACGGGCGCGGATGGCGATGCGGCGATCGTCGGTGGAGTAGCGCAGGGCGTTGTCGATGACGTTGTCGAGCACCAGGTCGAGCGCCGTCGGATCGGCGGCGATCGGCGGCAGATCGGCGGGGATGTCGATGGTGAGATCGACGCCCTGGTGCACGAACTGAGGATGGAACCGCCGGGCGATGTCGTCGACCACGTCGGCGACGGCCAGCGGCTCGACCGAGTAGATCTCGCCGACGTCGGTCACCCGCGAGTAGGCGAGCAGGTTGTCGACCAGCCGGGTGAGGCGCTTCGACTCCTGGCCGATGATCTGCGCGTAGTCGCGGACGCCGGCGCCGTCGGCGATGCGGCCGCCGGCCAGCGTCTCGCCCACCGCGGTGATGGTGGCCAGCGGCGTCTTCAGCTCATGGGTCACCGAGGCGACGAAATCGGCGCGCAGCTCGGCCAGCGTGGCCCGGTCGCGCAGCGCCCGACCGGTCAGCAGCAGCCCGAAGCCGAAGGCGATCGCCGCCGCCGTGGTCAGCGCCAGCGTGCGGTCGGCGCCGACGATCGCCGAGGCGTGCGCCGGATCGCCGGCGGCGCTGACCGTGACCCGCCACTGCCGCAGCGGCAGGTCGTCGGGCGGATCGACGGCGACCAGCGACGGGTCGAAGAACAGCGGGCGGATGGTGCGCGCCGTGGTCGGCGTGGCGTCGTCGGGGATCGGCGCGCCGGCGACGAGCGCGCCGGCGTCGTCCTGCACGGCGACGTCGAGGCCGTCGTAGGGGCCGGAGATGTGCTGCACTTCCGAGGTGAGCTCGGGGAAATAGGCGGCACGAATCCACTGCAGGTTGACGACGAAGCCGATGATCTGCTCGAGCCGCACCCGCCGCGGCGTCGAGTAGATCAGCCGCGTCACCACCTGATACGGCGCGCCGCCGAGGGTCGTCTCGAAGACCGCGAACTCGCGCCCCTGCGCCGCCGCCGCGGCGGCGCGCGCCACCAGCGGCCGCGACGCCTCGGCCTGACGGGCCACGGCGACCGGGAACGCACTCTCGGCGTCGGGGCGCGGCAGCCAGGCCGGCAGGCGATCGGAGCGGGCGAAAAAGGTGGCGCCGTCGTCGTCGGCGACCGCCGACCAGACGAAGAAGCACTCCGGGTAGGGATACCGCGCGAAGGCGGTGCTGACGATGTCGGTGATCTCCTCCGGGTGGTCGAGGGCGATCTGCTCGCGCTGGATGGTGCGCAGCACCTGGTCGTGCACGCCGCGCATGTCTCGGGCGAGCGCGCGGACCAGCAGATCGGCCATCTCCTCGGTGCGGCGGGTGAGCAGCTGTTCGGAACTGTGCCGCCATTCGAGGCTGGTCGTGTAGCCGAACCACACCAGCACGGCGACGGCGGCGCCGATACCGGCGATGAGCCAGCCGGACAGCGCCCGGGCGGACGGGCGGCGCGGTGCGGTCACCGGGTGAGCTCCCGTTCCCGATAGTAGCGCGCGGCGCCGCGGTGCAGGGGAATCGGCGTCGCCGAGGCCCGCGCCACGTCCATGAGCTGCAGCGACTCGAGCTCGGTCGACAGCGTCGGCAGCACCTCGAAGAAGGCCGCCGTCAGCCGGTAGACCAGGTCTTCGTCGAGGCTGGCGCGGCAGAGCAGCAGACTGTCGACGCCGACCGTCGACACCGACGCCGGATGGCCGGGGTAGGTGCCGCCGGGCACGAAGGTGGGACGCAGGAACGGGTACTCGGTGCGCAGACGTGTCACGGCGTCGCCTTCGACCGCCACCAGGTGCGCGCCGGCCCGGGTGGCGATCTGCACCGACTCCGAGGGGTAGCCGGCGCTGACGAACGCCGCGTCGAGGGTGCCCGCCACCAGGCGCCGGGCCGCGTCGTTGAACGGCAGCGCCTCGGCCGCGACTTGGTCGGGTGTCACGCCGAAGCCGCGCATCAGGATGTCGGAGGTGAGCGCCGTGCCGCTGCCCGGCGGTCCCGTGCCGACGCGCCGGCCGCGCAGTTCGGCGATCGACCGCAGGTCGAGTCCCGCCCGCGCCAGCAGGTGCAGCGGCGTGAGCTGCAGCACGGCCACGCCGCGCAGTTGGTCGTGCGGCCGCGGGTCGTCGGCGAGGCGGCCGACGAAGGCCACGTAGGTGACGTCGGCGAAGGCGAAGCCGAGATCGGCGGTGCCGGCCTGCAGCGCCCGGACGTTGCGCACCGAGCCCGGGCTCTCCTGGATCTCGACGGTCAGTTCCGGCAGAACGCGGCGGTAGCCGTCCGCCAGACGCTCGCCGAGCGGATGGAACGTCGCGCCCGGAATGCCGCTCGACAGCCGCAGCGTCGTGGCCGGCGGCTGGGCCGCGGGTGCCGGCGGCGCGGCGCAGGCGGCCAGCCCGGCCGCCAGCGCCACGGCGGCGGCGCAGGACCTCGACGACGGCGCATCGAATCGGTGACGAATCCTCATCGGTCGGACGTTCGTCGATGCCCCTAGGACAACTTGCGACGACCGAACGCACAGGTGAGTGTAATCTGCGCCTGTTCAACGCAGGCGGAGTCTACGCGACGGCACCGCCTCCAGACGTCACGAAAGGTCCCCGCATGTCCTCCGGCTTCCGGCTCGTATTCGTGATCCTCGTGCTGGCGGCGCTGGCGGCGCCGGCGGCCCGCCAGCCCGCGCCGGCCTCGGCGCCGCGCAAGCTGGCGCTCGTCGGCGGCATGCTGCTCGACGGCTACGAGGCCGGTCCGCTGCACCACGCCGCCGTGCTCGTCGAGGGCGAGCGCATCGTCCGCGTCGGGCCGGCGGCGTCGACGCCGATCCCGCCCGACTACACGGTGATCGACACCAGCGGCCGCACCATGCTGCCCGGGATGATCGAACTGCACGCGCACCTGATCATCCTCGGCCACGGCAACTACGGCACGTGGTTCCCGTGGATCCAGAAGCACGGCGGCTCGCCGCTGCTGACCCGGGTGATGGAGACCTCGGCGAAGCAGCTGGTCGAGGCCGGCGTCACCTCGGCGGTGGATCTCGGCGCGCCGCTCAAGGAGAGCCTCGACGTCCGTGACCGCATCGCCAAGGGGGCCATTCCCGGTCCGCGCATGTCGATGAGCGGGCCGTGGATCACCCGCCAGGGCGGCGGGATGACCGAGCAGTTCGGCGGCATCACCATCACCAGCCCCGAGCAGGCGGCCCAGGAGGTGGAGAAGCTGGCCAAGGCCGGCGTCGACGTCATCAAGGCGCACTCGGGGCTGACCCGGGCGGACTACCAGGCGATCGCCGACGCCGCGCACCGTCACCGCATCCGCGTGCACGCCCACGTCTACGCCGAGACCGACGTCCGCAACGCCCTCGAAACCGGCATCGACGTGCTGACCCACGCCGGGTCGGCGGGCACGGCGCCGCCCTACAGCCCGCAGCTCATCACCGATATCGTCAACGCCGGCCGCCCGGTGGTCATCACGGCGGCGCACCGCGCCTGGGTCTATCCCGATACCGCGGCGTTCCCGGAGCGGCTGCAGGACCCCAAGCTGAAAAAGGACTTCACGCCCGAGATCTACGCCGAGGTGCAGGACTCGCTGAAGAACTGGCGGGCGCTGGGCTACTTCCAGCGCACCGATCGCGAGATGGGCTTCCGCGAGCGCGGCGTCAAGCAGTTCACCGAATCGAACACCGTGCTCGGCATGGGCACCGATTCCGGCACGCCGATGAACTTCCACACCGAAGCGCTGTGGCGCGAGGCCAAGGTGCACGTCGACATGGGCATGCCGGCGATCCGGGTGATCTCGGCGCTGACCCGCGTCGGCGCCAGCATCCTCGGCAAGCAGCGCGACCTGGGCACCATCGAGCCCGGCAAGCTGGCCGACATCATCGTCGTCGACGGCAACCCGCTCTACGACATCACCGCGCTGGCCCACGTCGAGACGGTGGTCAAGGGCGGCGTGGTGCTGAAGGGCGCGGCGCCGGCCGGAGCCCGCGGCACCAACGGCTCGCCGCGCTAGGGCCTGGAGGCCACGATGACGCGCCCCCTCGCTCGCCTTCGCCGCACCGCGCCGGCTGCGCTGCTGCTGATCGTGGCCGTCGGCGCGGCCACGCTCGCCGTGCGCGCCCAGGACCGCGGCGATGCCGCGGCGCAGGGCGCGATGCGCGCCTACCGGCCGTCGGTGCCGGGCACCCAGCTGGTCACCTCGGCGCATCCGCTGGCGTCGATGGCCGGGGCGCAGATCCTGATGCAGGGCGGCAACGCCGCCGACGCCGCCGTGGCCGTGGCCGCGGTGCTCAACGTCGTCGAGCCGCAGTCATCGGGCATCGGCGGCAACGGCTTCGTCACCTGGTTCGACCAGGCGACGGGCACGGTGCACAACCTGTCGATGGCCGGCGCGGCGCCCAAGGCGCTGCGCGCCGAGGCGATGACCGCCGCGACCCTGAATCGGGGCATCACGGCGGCGGCGGTGCCCGGCAACCTCGGCGGCCTGGTGGCGCTGCTCGACCGCTACGGCTCGAAGCCGCTGCAGGAGGTGCTCGCGCCGGCGATTCGGTACGCCAGCGAAGGCCATCCGATGCACCAGGGGCTGGCCAGCGGGATCGCCGGCCAGCGCGCGTTCTTCCAGAAGCACGAGACCAGCGCCCGCGTCTTCCTGCCCGGCGGCCGCGCGCCCGAGGCCGGTGAGCTGTTCAAGAATCCCGACTACGCCGCCACGCTGGGCAAGCTGGTCGACGCCGAGCAGGCGGCCCTGAAGCGCGGCGCCACTCGCAGCGCGGCGCTCAAGGCCGCTGGGGATCGCTTCTACACCGGCGACATCGCCCGGGACATCGCCGGCTTCTTCGCGGCCAACGGCGGGCTGATCACCCTGGAGGACCTGGCCGCCTACGCGCCGCAGTGGACCGCGCCGGTGCACACCACCTACCGCGGCTACGACATCTACAGCACCCCGGTGACGTCGCGCGGCGGCGTCGAGATGGTGATGCAGTTCAACCTGCTCGAGGGGTTCCCGCTGCCCGAGCTGAAGGCCGGCAGTCCCGAGGCGCTGCACCTGGTCATCGAGTCGATCAAGGTGGCGAAGGCCGACGTCTACAAGTACCTCGGCGATCCGAAGTTCACGACCATGCCGATGGCCGGACTGCTCTCCAAGGAGTACGCCGCGTCGCGCCGGGCCTTGATGCACCCGACCACCGCCGCGCCCTTCCCGGCGCCCGGCAACCCGCAGACGTACGGGACCGCCACGTCGGCCCCGCAGCGGCCGGCCGCGTCCGCCGGCCCGGTCTTCGCGGAGCGCTACGACGGCGATCCCGAGACCACCAGCTTCTCGATCGTCGATCGCTTCGGCAACGCGGTGGCGGTGACGCCGACCCTGGGCGGCGGGTTCGGCACCGGCGTGGTCGTCGGGCGGACCGGGCTGCTGTTCAACAACGGCATGCGGCTGGGCTCGACCTCGCCGTATCCCGACAACGTCAACTACGTGCGCGGCGGCCAGATCCCGCTGCTCAACAACTCGCCGGTGATCGTGCTGCGTGACGGCCGGCTGGTGCTGGCCATCGGCACGCCCGGCGGCGAGGGCATCGGCCAGACCCAGCTGCAGGCGATCGTCAACGTCCTCGACTTCGGCATGCCGATCCAGGAGGCGATCGAGGCGCCGCGCTTCGTGCTCGACGCCGAGCCGAACTTCTACAAGCCCGGCGCGGCGATCACCGTGGCGATGGAACGCCGGGTGCCGGCGGCGACACGCGAGCGGCTGCAGGCCATGGGCCACACGATTCGCGCGCTGCCCGACTTCACGGCGGCGGTCGGCGGCATGCAGGGGATTCTGGTCGATCGGAAGAAGGGCACGATGGCCGCCGGCGCCGACCCGCGCCGGGCCGGCTACGCCGTGGGCTGGTGAGCCGCCCCGGGGGTTCCGGGCGGGGAGAGTCTGTGAAGGAGATCCGTATGGGCAGCAGGGGTGATCGGTTCGCGGTCGTGACGGTGCTGGCGGTCGTGGCCATGCTGGCGGCCGCCGGCGCGCCCGCCGGCGGGCAGGTCGTCGGCGCCAACTTGTCGGGCAGCGTGCTCGACCAGAGCAAGGCCGCCCTGCCGGGCGTGACGGTGACGATCACCAACACCGCCACCGGCCGGCAGCAGGTGCTCGTCACCGACGACGAGGGCCGGTACCGGGCCGTCGCGCTCCAGCCGGGGCCCTACGAGATCACCGCGGAACTGGCCGGCTTCGGCACCGCCAGGCGCGGCGTGACCCTGGTGGTCGGTGGCGACATCCGCGCCGACCTCGAACTGGGCGTGGCGACGCTGCAGGAGACGGTGACCGTGTCGGGCGCCGCCCCGCTCATCGAGGCGACCAAGTCGGCGCCGTCGACGACCATCGTGTCGGATCAGATCCAGGCGCTGCCGGTGCTCGAGCGCAACTTCCTGTCGCTGGCGCAGATGATGCCGGGCGCCGCGCCGAACTACACCAGCAAGTTCTCGCGGGTGAAGTTCGGCGGACCGGCCGACCAGCGCAACGGCTACACCACCATCGTCGACGGCGGCGACCTCGACGACGCCATCTGGGGCGACCCCACCGTGAACATCAGCCAGGACGCCGTGCAGGAGTTCAAGGTGTTCCGCAACCAGTTCGACGCCCAGTACGGCGCGGCGCTGGCCGCGGTCGTCACCGTGGTGACGCGCTCGGGCACCAACGACCTGACCGGCACCGGCTACTTCTTCGGCCGCGACGACAGCCTGAACGCCCGCAACGCCTTCCAGCGGTCGGTGCCGGTCTACGAACAGCAGCGCACCGGCGGATCGCTGGGCGGGCCGATCTTCCGCAACCGCAGCCACTTCTTCGGCGCCTACGAGTTCAACCACGTCGACAACCAGAAGATCATCGCCCTGCCGGCCAGCAACCCGTTCTCGGCCCGCGAGAACGGCGTCTTCCCGGCCGGCAGCCGCGAGCACATGGCGGTGGTGAAGCTCAACCACCGCTTCACCGACGCCAGCTCGGCGTTCCTGCGCTACGCCTTCGACGACCAGTGGGCGACGCGCACCGGCAACCCGAGTTCGGACAGCACCAACGTCAACGACTCGAGCAAGATGCACAGCCTGATCGGCGAGCAGAGCTGGGTGCTGTCGAACACCATGGTCAACACCCTGCGCGGCCACTACATGTGGAACGAGGTGGCGACGCTGCCGGTGTCGTTCGGCCCCGGCGAGGTGCGGCCGTCGGTGACCACCGGCCAGAACTTCACCGCCCCGCAGTACTTCCCGCGCACGCGCCTGCAGCTGTTCGAGTCGTTCTACATGACCAAGGGCCGGCACGACATCAAGGCCGGCGGCGACTACACCTACGCCAAGCACACCTACGACGCCCACTTCTACGAGAACGGCCAGTGGCAGTTCGGCACCGACGCGGCCTTCAATCCGAACAACCAGGCGACCTGGCCGTTCGCGTTCGTCATGCAGACGACCGGCGTCTACGACTACAACTCGCATATCATCGCCGCCTACATCCAGGACGACTGGCGGGTGTCGGACAAGCTCACCATCAACCTCGGTCTGCGCTACGACCTCGACACCAACCTGCGGATGAACGGGGTGTACCGGCAGGCGCTCGCCGACCCGCAGTACGCCGGGCTCGATAACTTCGTCAGCAACGACCGCGGCAACGACCACGACAACTTCCAGCCGCGCCTGGGCTTCACCTACGACATCAGCGGCACCGGCACGCTGGTCGCCCGTGGCGGCTGGGGGATGTACGTGACGCGTCACCGCCACTACTTCGGGCTCACCGCCCAGGATCGCCTGCTCGGCGTCGCCGTGCGCATCGAGGACCCGAATCTGCTGCGCAACTATCCGAGCATCGACGGGGTGCTGGGCGGCCGGTCGCTGTCCGACTTCGTGTCGAGCGGCGCCGCCCGCTCGCTCTACGTCATCCCCGACGACTACGTGCTGCCGCAGTCGCAGAACACCACGCTCGGCGTCGGCTGGCAGATCAACGACTCCACCGGCCTCGACGTCGATCTCGTCCACTCCTACGGCTACAACCAGCTCGGGGCGTTCGACCTGAACCTGCCGGCGGAGGGCCGCATCAGCGCCACCAACCCCCGGCCGGTGCGCCAGTTCACCGAGGTGAAGAGCCTCGAGAACTTCTCCAAGAGCTGGTACACCGCGATGGAGACCCAGCTGCGGATGCGGCCGCGCGGCCTCGACAGCCTGCAGCTGTCCTACACGCTGTCGCGCAGCTACCGCGACGGCGTCAACCACTACCAGACCTATCGGGGCACGATGCGGACGCCGCAGGAGAAGGGCTACAGCGAGATGGACTCGCGCCACAACATGTCGATCGCCGGATCGACCACGGTTCCGTTCGGCATCCAGGTGAGCGGTATCGTGCGGGCGCTGAGTGGCACGCCGTTCTCCGCCTCGGCCGGGTTCGACATCGACGGCGACGGGCAGGCGCAGAACGACCGGCCGGCCGGGTTGCCGGCGACGTTGGGCCGCGAGAAGGTCAGCCAGTCGCTGCAGATCATCAACGCGCTGCGGGCGTCGCGCAACCTCGCGCCGATCACCGAGGACCATCTGAAGCTCGAGCCGTTCATCACCGTGGATCTGCGCCTCAACAAGCACGTGCGCGTCGCGGGGTCGCAGCTCGAGCTCTTCTTCGAGAGCTACAACCTGCTGAACCGCGTCAACTACGCCGGCGGCGGCAACGGCAGCATCATTTCTCCGGCGTTCATGGTCCGCAACGCGGCGCGTGACGCCCGGCAGATCCAGCTCGGCGCGCGCATCAGCTTCTAGGACGCGCCGCCCGCAATCCCGGTTCGTCGTGAACGTCGCCAGGCGCCGCCGGGTGCAGCAGGAGTGTGTCCATGCGTCAGTTGCTGACTCGCCTCGCCATCGTGCTGTCGGTGCTCGTGGCCGGAGCGGATCCGGCCGTCGCCCAGGAGGCGTCGGTGATCGGCACCGTCGTCGACGCCAGCAAGGCCGTCGTGCCGGGGGTCACCGTCACCGCCACGCACATCGCCACCGGCGTGCCGACGGTCAGCGTGACCGACGAGAGCGGCCGCTACCGGCTGCAGAACCTGGCCCCGGGCACCTACCGGATCCAGGCCGAACTCACCGGCTTCTCGACCGTGGTGATTCCCGAAGTCGAACTGCGCGTCGGCCAGAACGCGACCATCCAGTTCGAACTGAAGCTCGCAGATCTCAACGAGACCATCACCGTGACCGGCGAGGCGCCCTTCGTCGACGTCTCGTCGTCGCAGGTCACCGGCAACGTCAACCCCCGCCAGATGGAGGCGTTGCCGCTGCAGGGCCGCAACTGGATGGAGCTGTCGAAGATGGTCAAGGGGATGACCGCCAACGAGGTGTCGATCAACCCCGGGGTCAGCGACGACATGTTCCAGCTCAACCTCGACGGCCAGCAGGTGACGCAGAAGATCTCGGGCGGCTTCGGCCAGCCCCGCTTCAGCCGCGAGGCGATCGCCGAGTTCCAGATCATCACCAACATGTTCGACATCACCCAGGGGCGATCGGCCGGCCTGCAGGTGCAGGCGATCTCACGCTCTGGGACCAACGCGCTGTCGGGCAGCCTCTACGGCTTCTTCCGCGACGACCGCCTCAACGCCGCCGACAAGATCACCCGCACCGTGCTGCCCTACGAGAACCAGCAGGTCGGCGGCGCCCTGGGCGGCCCGATCATCCAGAACCGCCTGCACTACTTCGCCTCCTACGAGTACGAGCGCGAGCCGGGCACACGTTTCGCCTCGCCGACGGCGCTGCCGCAGCAGACCTTCACCATCCCGTTCAAGAACTCGCAGTGGAGCTTTCTGGGCCGCGCCGATTACCAGCTCACCGCCAACGATCGGCTGACCGTGCGCGGCTCGTACTGGGACTGGTCGAACCCGTTCGTGCTCGCCGCCACCGGCCACCCGTCCAACGCTTCGGTGCAGACCAAGCAGGCCACCAACGTGCTGGGCACGTGGTCGCGCGTGCTGCGCAGCAACCTGATCCAGGAGCTGAAGGTCGGCTACAACAACTTCCAGTGGGCCAACCAGGGCCTGCCGCAGGTCGGCAACACCTTCGAGTACCGGTTCCCCGGGCTGACCGTCGGCAAGCCCTACAACTACCCGCAGTGGCTGTACCAGCACTACGGCGAGTTCCGCTACGACCTGACCTGGAACAAGGGGCGCCACGACGTCAAGCTCGGCGCCGAGTTCATCGCCGCGCGCGTCAACGCCACCTGGTACCTGCAGCGCGAAGGCATCATGATCTTCACCTCGGTGCCGGCCGATCTCAACAGCCGGATTCCCGTCGACGCGCCGTACGACGTGTCGCGCTGGAATCTGAGCGGCCTCGACTCGACCATCCAGCGCTTCGACCGGAACTACAACCGCGGCGACTGGAAGCTGGAGGTACCCGGGCCGACCTGGGCGGTGTGGCTCGGCGACAACTGGCGTATCGGTCGCGACCTGACCCTCAACCTCGGCCTGCGCTGGGACGTGGCGTGGAACGCCGCGGCGACCCCGGACACCGTCGAGAACTCGATTCTCATCGACAACGGCTCGGCGGCGGCGACGACGGACATCCCCGAAATCGGCGCCGGCGATTTCGGCTACCGCAACGACATCCGCGATCTGGGCAACGTCGCGCCGCGCGTCGGGTTCACCTGGAACGTCGGCGGCGGCAACAATCTGGTGGTGCGCGGCGGCAGCGGCCTCTACTACGCGCTGCCGCAGACGCAGTACACCTACAGCCCGCAGCTGTTCAGCCGCATGGTCACCGCGTCGTTCGTCAACGACGGCCAGCCCGGCTTCCTCACCAACCCGACGCGCGGCATCGAGACCTTCGACGAGGCCCTGGCCAAAGCCCCGCCGCAGACCGCCCGCATCTTCGATCCCGACTTCACCAACGCCTTCACCTGGCAGAGCAGCATCGGCTTCCAGAAACAGCTCAACGCCGTCACCGGCTTCGAAGTCGATCTGGTGCACTACAACCTCTACAACGACCTGCGCACCGTCGATCCCAACCTGTTCTACAACCCGGCGACCGGCTACAATCGGCCGGCGACGGTGCGGCCCAACCCGCAGTGGCAGCAGATCGTGTACTTCGTCAGCACCGGCCGGCAGAACTACACGGCGCTGGCCACCGGGCTGACGCGGCGGCTGCAGCACCGCTGGCAGGGCGGCATCACCTATACCTGGATGGCGCAGATGCACGACGACGGCACCGCCTCGCTGACCAACCCGTCGGCGAACAACCAGTTCGACTACCTCGACGGCGAGTACGCGACGTCGACGATGTTCCAGCGCCACACCTTGCGCACCTGGGGCGTGGTCGACCTGCCGTGGGGCATCTCGACCTCGGCGACCTATTCCTACGGGTCGGGCAACCGCTTCAACGCCACGATTCCGACGGCGCCGTACGGCAAGCCGGGACAGAACCGGCTGAACCTGACCGCGGCCGGTGGCGCCACCTCGACCATCGTCGTGCCGGCGGCGATGGAGGATCGCTGGGACGGGCCGATGTCGGTGGCCTCCGGCGCGGTGATTCCCCGCAACGCGCTCGCCGGCACGGCCTACCACCGTCTCGATCTGCGCGTGTCGAAGGACATCCCGCTGCCGGGTCGGGCCAAGATCCAGCTGATCGGCGAGCTCTTCAACGCCTTCAACCACGCCAACTACACCGCGTTCTTCAACCAGCTGAGCGCGACGGCGGCGGCGACGACGGCCCGCTTCGGCCAGCCGTCGGCGGCGAGCATCCCGCGTCAGGGACAGGTGGGCTTCCGTGCGTCGTGGTAGCGCCGGCCTCGTCGCCGTCGCCGCGGTCGTCATCGGCGCTCTCGCCGTGGCGCCGGGCCTCGGGGCGCGGCAGCGCGGCGGCGAGTGGCCGTTCTACGGCGGCGACCCGGGCGGCCAGAAGTACTCGCCGCTCACCGGCATCACCAGGGAGAACGTCGCCAACCTGAAGGTGGCGTGGGAATGGAAGCCGAACGAGTCGGCGAAGGCCGAGTTCGGCACGTTCCCGGGGGCGTTCCAGAACACGCCGATCATGATCGAGGGCGTGCTCTACGTGAGCACGATGTACAACCGGGTCGTCGCGCTCGAGGCGGCGACCGGCCGGGAGCTGTGGGCTTTCGATCCGAAGTCCTACGAGGCCGGCCAGCCGGCCAGCGGCCAGGGCTTCATCCATCGCGGTGTCGCCGCCTGGCGCGACAAGGGCCAGCTGCGCATCTTCCTGAACACCCGGCACCGTCTCATCTGCCTCGACGCGAAGACCGGGCTGCCGGTGACCACGTTCGGCAAGGGCGGTGAGATCGACCTCGGCGAAGGCCTGCTGTGGCCGATCGAGCGCAAGCACTACTCGAACACCTCGCCACCGGTGGTCTACCAGGACCTGGTGATCCTCGGCAGCGGCATCGGCGATCGGCTGATGTACAAGAACGACCCGCCGGGCGACATCCGCGCCTTCGACGCCCGCACCGGCCGCCAGGTCTGGTCGTTCCACACTATCCCGCAGCCGGGGGAGTTCGGCCACGAGACGTGGCAGAACGACGCCTGGAAGTACACCGGCCACACCAACGTGTGGCCGCCGTTCACGCTCGACGCCGAGCGCGGCCTGGTCTACCTGCCGGTCAGCACGCCGAGCAACGACTACTACGGCGGCCGCCGGCTCGGCCAGAACCTGTTCGCCGAGACGCTGCTGTGCCTGGATGCGAAGACCGGTCGCCGTAAGTGGCACTTCCAGCTCGTGCACCACGGCCTGTGGGACTACGACCCGGCGTCGCCGCCCAGTCTGGTGACCATCCGCGTGAACGGCCGCCGCATCGACGCGGTGGTGCAGCTTACCAAGCAGGGCTTCGCGTTCGTCTTCGACCGCGTGACCGGCCGCCCGGTGTGGCCCATCACCGAGCAGGCGGTGCCGCAGAGCGACGTGCCGGGCGAGCAGAGTTCGCCAACCCAGCCGATTCCCTCGGCGCCGCCGCCCTTCACCGCGCAGGGCGTGACGCTCGACGACGCCTTCGATCTGACGCCCGAGCTGAAGGCCGAGGCCCAGGCCGAGATGAAGAAATTCCGGCTCGGGCCGATCTACACGCCGCCGTCGATGGAAGGCACGCTGGTGCGGCCGGGCGTGTGGGGCGGCGCCAACTGGGGTGGCGCGGCGTTCGACCCGCAGACCGGGCGGCTCTACCTGAAGACGGTGGGCCTGCCGCAGGTCTTCCGCATCCAGAAGCGCGATCCGAACGCGCCGACCAACCGCCCGGGCGAGGTGGACGCCGACTACGTGAACCGCGGCCTGTCGGGCTTCTTCCGCGAGGCCCTGCCGCTGACCAAGCCGCCCTACGCGCACCTGGTGGCCTACGACCTCAACACCGGCACGATCGCCTGGAAGGAGCCGTTCGGCGACCTGCCGGCGGTGCGCGAGAAGCTGGTCGAGCTGGGTGTCACCCCGCCCGAGAAGCTCGGCGCCCAGGGGCCGCCCGGGATGGTGCTGACGCGCAGCGGCCTGCTGTTCGTGGGCGGCGGCGACCGCGCCTTCCATGCGGTGGACGCCGCGACCGGCAAGGACCTGTGGTCGATGGAGACGCTCGAGACCACCGGCACCCCGATGACCTACGAGGTGGGCGGGCGGCAGTTCGTGGTGGTGGCGACGGGGCGGGGGGCGGCGGCGACGCTGGTGGCGTTCGCGCTGGAGCGCTGAGGCGGCGTTTCCGCCGCCCCAGCGTCCGTTCGCAGCAGTCTCGCTACGGCACCACGATCGTCTGTTCCACCGACGGCGTGCTCTGCCCGCAGGCGTTCACCGCCCGCACCCGCGCGACGTACGTGCCCGGCGGCACGCCGGGGAAGGCGACACCAGCCTGCGGCGCCGCGAAGCCGATGGTGACGATCGGCGTCGTGAAGCCCGGCGTCACGCCGGCCTCGACGATCGTCTGGGTGACGCCGGCCGCCACGCTCCAGCCGAGCGTCACGGTCTGTCCCGAGGCCGACCCGGTGAAGGTGTCCGGTGCCGCCGGGAACGTGCAGCCGACCGCAATCGGCAGTTCGGCCGACGCCGCACCGGTGCCGTTGGCGTTCCGTCCCCGCACCCGCACGTAGTAGCCGCCGGCCGGCACACCGGCCGCGGCCAGGCCGGTGCCGGCCGTCAGGAACGTGCCGACGTTGCTGGCGCCCGGCGCGTTGCCGGCTTCCAGCACGTAGCTCGTCGCGCCGGCCGCGCCGTTCCAGGTGATCGTGACGCTGCTGCCCTGGACGGTGGCGGCCAGGTTGGTCGGGGCCGGCGGCGGCAGGTTGGGCGCGGCGACGATCTTGAAGACCCGACCGGTGCCGGCGGCACTGGTGGTCACGTCGAAGTCCATGAAGTAGAGCTCGCCCGCCGAGTCGCGCGCGAACGATGCCACGCAGTTGAACGGCCCGCCGAGCTCGGCGGTGTGATCGCGGTTGTCCGAGGCCACCGCGTCGCCCATCGCGCCGACGGTGAGCGCCACTGACCAGATCCGGCCCACGGCGCAGTCCGAATAGAAGTAGCGCCCCTGGTAGAACGCGCCGAGGGCGGCGCCGCGATAGACGTAGCCGCCGGTGATCACCTGGCCGACGGCATGGGTGTATTCGAACGTCGGGGCGGTCACCGGCTGGAACGCCGGCGTCGCCGCCGAGTTGCCGTTGGTGGCCGTGCCTTCGAACGTGCTCCAGCCGTAGTTGAGCCCGCCGCGGCCGGCCGGCTCGTAGTCGATCTCCTCGCGCGCTCCCTGGCCGACGTCGCCAATCACCAGCGCCCCGGTGGCGCCCGCGCCGACGTCGTCGAAGCTGTAGCGCCAGGGGTTGCGCAGGCCGAAGGACCAGATCTCGGGCAGCGCGTCGGCGACGCCCTTCATCGTGAAGTCCGGGTTGTCGCCCGGCACGGTGTAGCCGTTGACCGGCGACCCGGCGACGTCGATGCGCAGCATCTTGCCGAGCAGCGACGTCGGCGACTGCGCCCGGTTGTTCGGATCGTCGCCGGCGCCGCCGTCGCCGAGTCCGATGTACAGGTAGCCGTCGGGCCCGAACGCCAGGTGCCCGCCGTTGTGGTTCGAGAAGTCCTGGACGATGAAGCCCTGACGGCCGCCGCTGCCGTCCGGGAACTGCAGGTCGAAGCGCGACGCCGGATTGACCACCAGCGGGTCGGCGGCGCTGCGCGTGAAGCGCGCGATCACGGTGTTGCCGGCGCCGGTGCGGTTGGTGAAATTGACGAAGACCCGCCCCGAGGTGGCGGCGTCCGGCGGGAAGGCGAGGCCGAGCAGGCCGCGTTCGTCGTCGCCCCCAGAGACCACGTCGCGCAGGTCGAGGAACGGCGTCGGACGGAACCCGCCGTTGTGAAACGTCAGGACGAGGCCGCCCTGCTGGACGAGATGTACGGCCCCGGGCACCACCGGGTCGAAGACGACCGCGACGGGCCGCGTGAAGCCGCCGCCGAGCAACTGCGCGCGGATGGGGGTCTGGGCGTGGGCGGTGGCGATCGAGCAGGCAGCCGCAACGACGAGCGGCAGGATCCGGACGAGCATGAGGCCTCTCCTGGGGGGAGGCTCCGCCAGCGTAGCACGACCGTCGCCGGCGCCGGTCGTGCCGCCGCGGGTCACGGCACCACGATCACCCGTTCGGCCGACGGCTCGCTCGTGCCACACGCGTTCATCGCGCGCAGCCGCGCGAAGTACGTCCCCGGCGGCACGTCGGGCGCGACCAGCGAGGCCGGGGTGCCGGCGATGGGCACGACCAGCGCGGTGGTGCCGGTCTGGTAGCCGATGTCCAGCTGCGCGCGCGTGGTGCCGGGCGGCAGGTTCCACGCCAGCGTCACGGTGCGGCCGGCCACGCCCACCGACGTGATGTCCGGCGCGGGCGGCGGCAGCGAGCACCCGACGACCACCTGCACCTCGCTCGACGGCGCGCTGACGCCCGCCGGGCCGACGCCGCGCACGCGGACGAAGTAGGTGCCGTCGGCCACGCCGGGCACGGTCAGCGACGTCGCCGGCAGCGGCAGCACGCCGAGGTCGCTCAGCGTCGTCGCCGAGCCGGCCTCGAGCACGTAGCTCGAGGTGGTGCCGCCACTCTGCGACGCCTGCCAGGTGAAGGCGATGGTCGATCCCGTGACCACGGCGGCCAGCCTGGTCGGTGGTCCCGGCGGCACGCTGTCGCCGTCGACGAGACGGAAGATGCGGCTGGTACCGGACCCGAAGTCGAGATCGGTCAGATAGAGCTCACCGGCCGCGTCGCGCGCGAACGACGTGATGCACTCGAAGGGCCCGCCCAGGTCCGCGGTGTGGTCCACCAGGCCGGTGAGCGTCCCCTCGCCGAGCGGCGCGACATCGAGGGCCATCGACCAGACCCGCCCGACGATGCAGTCGCCGAACAGGTAGCGGCCGCGCAGCGCCGCCGGCAGGGCCGTGCCCCGGTAGACGTAGCCGCCGATCACCGACCGCCCCTGGCTGCGGGGGTACTCGTAGGTGGGCGGCGTCACCGGCGTGTACGCCGGAAGCTCGGCCGGGATGTTCGGGTTGGGGATCGACCCTTCGTAGGCGCGCCAGCCGTAGTTGCGTCCGCCGCGCCCGTGGGGCTCGACGTCGATCTCCTCGCGGGCGCTCTGGCCGACGTCGGCCAGGAGCAGCGCTCTGGTGGCGCCGTTGCCGAGGTCGTCGAAGCTGTAGCGCCACGGGTTGCGCAGGCCGAACGCCCAGATCTCCGGCAGCGCGCCGGCCACTGGAAACGTCGGATTGCCGGGCGGGATCAGGTAGCCGATCGGGTCGCTGTCGGGGACCGACACGTTCACCCGCAGCATCTTGCCGAGCAGCGACGCCGGGTTCTGGGCGTTCTGGCCCGGGTCGTTGTCGCCGCCGCCGTCGCCGAGGCCGATGTAGAGATAGCTGTCGGGGCCGAACGCCAGGTGGCCGCCCTTGTGATTGGTGCCGGGCTGGGCGATGAAGCCCTGACGGCCGCCGCCCGGCGCCGGCCACTGCAGATCCAGCCGCGACGCGGCGACGGCGACCCGCGGGCTGGCCGCGGTGCGGGTGAAGCGGGCGATCACGGTGTCGCCGTTCTGGTCGATGAAGTTCACGAACACGCGCCCGCTGGTCGCCGCGTCTGGCGGAAACGCCATGCCGAGCAGGCCGCGCTCGCCGCCGGCGGGGGTGACCACACCGCGCAGATCGAGGAACGGCGTCTGGAGCACGGTGCCGTTGACCACCACGCGCACCAGGCCGTCGATCTGGACGACGTAGAGGGTGTCGGGCAGCACCGGATCGTGGACGATCGTGACCACGCCGGTGAAGCCGCTGCCAATCAGCTGGGCGCGGAGCGCCGCCGGCACCGGCAGCGCGGTCAGCAGCGCCAGAGTGAGCGCCAGGGCGCTCCGGCGCCACCACACCCACACGTCGTCCATCGTCGCCATTCCCATTCGCTGTTCGTGTCGGCACCAGGATGCGTCGGCGCTTGGAGCGCCGTCGGGCCGGCGTGATAATGCAGGCGCCGTCCGCGCCATGACCCGCTCGTCCCGTCCATCGTCCCAGGGCCCGCTCGCGCCACCCGAGGCGCTGTTCACCGAGACCTGCTCGGTGATCGGGGAGGTGATTGCGGCCCGGCCAGCTATTCTCGCCCACGCGGCCGGCGGCCGCAACCTCGAACACGCGCTCCTGCGGCTGCGCGACGGGATGCGCAGCCACGTCTGGCACGTCGGCGCACGGCCCCTCGACCTCGCCGACGCGATCGCGCACTACGACGCGCGCACCCGGGCCGAGGGCCTGCACGCCCTCAACGACTGGGACGGCGTCGCCGACGCGGTCAACGTCGAGACCATCGCGGTGGACGTGCTCGACTTCGTCATCCGGCAGCGCGGCAGCGAGCCGCCGCACCCGGTGACGCTCGCCGTCCTGCTCGACTACTACCTGATGTACCTGCTGGCGCTGCTGTCGCTGCGCGTCTGGGACGACGGCGCGGCTGGCGCCAATCTCGCCCGCCTCGAGGCGCTGCTGGCCGAGATCCAGGGGCCGGCGGGCAGCGGTCAGCGCTTCTGCGACGACGCCGAGGCGCTGATGCTGGTCGCCACGGCGCACTACGAGCTGCAGGAGCACGGCTACGACCTGCTGCTCGACCGGGTGCGGACCCTCGAACCGACCCGGCGGACGCGCGTCGCGCTGCAGCATGCCGCCGCGATGGGGTGCCACCTGCGGTTCGGGTACGAGGCCACCTACGCGCGCGACGTCATCCGCATGCGCGACGACAACGTCGCCGACTACCCCTGGCTGTGCTTCGCCGTCGCCGGCGCGATGGACGAATACGTGCGGATGACCGAGGCCGGGGAGCTGGGACCCGCCCGCGACCGGGTCGTCGAGGCCCTGCTGAACGGCCTCACGCCCGATGCCCGCGCCTTCGTCGGCGCGCCGGTCGCCACGCTGGGCGCGCACGAAGCGGAGCGGCTGCGGGCGCGGGAGCAGCTGCTCGCCTGGCGGTCGCGGCTGCGCGAGGAGTTCGAGGCGTTCCGGCCGACCTCGCAGGCCTATTCGCCGCTGTCGTTCTTCTTCAACTTCTCGCACAACGTGCTGAAGGGCACGGTGGTCGATGCGCTGCTGCGCCACCAGGTGTGGCCGGTGTCGCTGAACGACCTGTTCACGGCATTCCCCGCCGACCCCGCCGTCTCCGATCAGAAGACGCGGCTGGCGACCACGCTGATGGCCTACGCCCGCTCGAGCCCGCAGACCATCCGCGGCCGGCTGATGCCGGTGATCGTCTACGACCCGTCCACCGGCCGCGAGGCCTTCGGCAACACGATGCGCAGATTGATGGAGTGACCCATGGCCCGCCGCCCTTTCGCCCTCGCCCTCGCCGTCGCTGCTGCCGCCACCGTCGCCGCCGCCTCGATGGCCGGCCAGGCGCCGGCGGGCGATCTGACATTGGCGCTCACCGGCGACTCGATCATCACCCGCCGGCTGTCGGTGTACAGCGAGCCGGCCTACACCCGGCTGCTCGACCTGGTGCGCGGCGCCGACGCGGCGTTCACCAACATCGAGATGCTGTTCCACGACTTCGAGCCGTATCCGATGAACGAGAGCGGCGGCACCTACATGCGCGCCGAGCCGGCCCTGGCGAAGGAGCTGGCGTGGGCCGGTTTCGACCTCGGGTCGCTGGCCAACAACCACACCGGCGACTACGGCGCGCTGGGCATGCGGCTGACCAAGAAGTACGTCGCCGAGGCCGGCATCGTCGCCGCCGGCTCGGGCGAGAGTCTGCCCGAGGCGCGCGAGGCGAAGTTCCTCGAGACCGCCAAGGGCCGCGTCGCACTCATTTCGGTGGCCTCCACCTTCCCCGATCATTCTCGCGCCGGGCGCACCCGCGGCGACGTGCCGGCGCGGCCGGGCCTGAGCCCGCTGCGGTTCACGACCACCTACGTCGTCACCCCGGAACGGCTGGAGCCGCTCCGCCAGATGGCGCGGGAAGTGACCGGCCAGACGCCGGCTGCCGGCGACAGCCTCACCTTTGCTGGCCGCCGCTTCGTCGCCGGGGCGACACCCGGCATCCGCACCGAGCCGCGCCAGGAGGACGTCGACGAGATCACCGCCGTCGTCAAGAGCGCGGCGACGCTGGCCGATCACGTGATCGTGACGATCCATGCGCATGAAGGCGGCAAGTCGCGCCTCGAACCGGCGCAGTTCCTCGTCACCTTCGCGCACGCGATGGTCGACGCCGGCGCCGACCTGTTCGTCGGTCACGGCCCGCACGTGCTGCGCGGCATCGAGGTCTACAAGGGCACGCCGATCCTCTACAGCCTCGGCGACTTCATCTTCCAGAACGAGACGCTGCTGCGCTATCCGGCCGACAACTACGACGACCAGCGCCTCGGTCCGGCGGCGACGCCCGACGATTACCTGAACCGCCGCTACAACTTCGACAAGTCGGGGTTCCCGGCCGATCCGCCGATCTGGGAGTCGGTGGTGGCGATGCCGCGCTACCGCGACGGCCGGCTGGTGGAGCTGGCGCTCCACCCGATCTCGCTCGGCTTCGGCGCGGCCCGGCAGGTGCGCGGCCGGCCGATGCTGGCGTCGCCGGAACTCGGCGGCAAGATCCTCGGGGACCTCACGAAGCTCTCGGCGCCGTTCGGCACCCGGATCACCGTGCGCGACGGCGTCGGCTACGTCGAGCTGACGGCGGCATCCAGCCAGCAGTGAACGGTCGCCCGGTCAGCGCCGCGCGCGCGGCCGCGGCCGTGCGAAGAACGCCAGGCTGGTCGCCACCCGCCGCCCGGCCGGGTTGTCCGACGACGTGTTCAGCAAGGCGTGGGCGCCGGTCGCCGGATCCTGCCAGACCATCGTGCTCGACCCGCCGCCGTCGAGATTGATTGCGTTCCAGACGCCGTAGTCACGCGCCATCCGGCGGGCGGCCTCGCCAACGGGCAGACCCTCGCTCGCAGGGCTGCGCTCGACGACCATCACCGTGAGCCGCCGCCGATCGCGCGACAGGCCAACGAGCGTGCGGGCATTGGCCACGTCGTACCACGAGCGGCCGGTGTCGAAGCGGCCGTTGAGCCCGGGCAGCAGTTGCCCACGAGGCTGATCCGGCGAGCGGTACTGCGGCACCGTCACGACGCCGTCGGTGACGACCTGCGCCGACCCCGACACGGCGGTCCACAGCGGACCGCGCTCCCGGACTCGCCGGCCGGTGGCGTCGCCGCGAGCGCGGTGGACGATGCGGGCGCGGTTACGACGGTCGAGGGCCAGCGCCGGGGCGTCGGGCACCAGCGCGAACGACTGTTCGGGCGTCTCGAACGCCGAGTAGACATCGCCCTCGGAGGCGGCCAAGCCGATCACGAACGCGTCGGCGTCGTCGGACGGAAACGGCAGGAAGAAGTGGCCGTTGACGCCGAATTGCGCGCCGTGCCGGCGCACGAACTCCAGCGTGGTCTCGCGCACCGCCTCGCGGCTGCCACCCGGGGGCGACAGCATCACCCGCAGGCCAGGAGTGCGCAGGTCGATCTCGGCGACGTGCAGCCGCAGGGGGCGCGCCTGGTGCTCGAGGTGCTCGACGTAGCGGATGCCCTGATACGCGTCGACGACCCGCGTCTGCGGCGGCGGCACGGCCGCCGGCGCCGTCTGGCCCAGCACGAGGCCAGAGGCCGCGACGGCGAAGAGGAGATGAAGGACGACGGCGGCGCGACGCACCGCCGCAGTGTACGGCGACGGGGCTGATAAGCCGATACAATCGCCCCATGTCCCTGGCCCGATCCGCCTGTCCCGTGCTGCTGGTCGCCCTCGCCCTGACCGGCTGCAGTAGCCCCACGCCACCCGCCACGACCACGACGCCCACCCAGCCGGCGACGGCCGCCGCCCCGACCCGGTTCGACGTCGTCATCGCCAACGGCCGGGTCGTGGACGGCACCGGGGCGCCGTGGTTCCGCGCCGACATCGGCATCACCGGCGATCGCATCGCCGCCATCGGCAACCTGTCGGCGGCGCAGGCGGGCACCCGCATCGACGCGTCGGGCCTGGTCGTGGCCCCCGGCTTCATCGACCTGCTCGGCCAGTCGGAGTTCAACGTGCTGGTCGACAGCCGCGCCGCCAGCAAGATCACCCAGGGCATCACCACCGAGATCACCGGCGAGGGTGTGTCGATCGCGCCGGTCAACGACCAGATGCTCGCCGATCGCAAGGCCAGCTACGACTTCTTCAAGGTCGTCCACGACTGGCGCACGCTGGCCGAGTACTTCACCCGGCTGGAGCGCTCGACGGCGGCGGTGAACGTCGGCACCTTCGTCGGCTCGGGCGGCCTGCGCGACTACGTCATCGGCAAGGCCGACCGGCCGGCCACCGCCGACGAGATCACCAGGATGCAGGCGCTGGTCGCCGACGCGATGCGCGAGGGGGCGCTCGGCGTCAGCTCGTCGCTGCAGTACATCCCCAACCGGTTCTCGAGCACCGACGAACTGGTGGCGCTGGCGAAGACCGCCGCCGAACACGGCGGCATCTACATCACCCACCAGCGCTCCGAGGGCAACCGGGTGATGGAGTCGCTCGACGAGGTGATCGCCATCGCCGAGCGCGCCGACATCGCGGCCGAGATCTGGCATCTCAAGACCGCCTACCGCGCCAACTGGGGCAAGATGCCCGAGGCGATCCGCAAGCTCGAGGCGGCCCGCGCCCGCGGCCTGCGGGTGAGCGCCAACATCTACCCCTACGACCGGGCCTCGAACGGCCTCGACGCCTGCCTGCCGGTCTGGGTGCGCGAAGGCGGCACCGCGGCGATGCTCGAGCGGCTGCAGGATCCGGCGACCCGCGCCAGGGTCAAGCGCGACATGGACGATCCGAACGCCCAGTTCGAGAACCAGTGGTACGGCTCGGGCGGCCCCGCCGGCGTCATGCTCAGCTCGGTGCTCGACCCCACGCTGCGCAAGTACGAGGGGATGAACTTCGTCGAGATCGGCAAGGCCATGGGGAAGGATCCGCGCGACGCCGCCATCGACCTGGTGATCGCCGACCAGGCCGAGTCGTCGGTGATCATCTCGATCATGCGCGAGGACGACGTCGTCACGGCGATGCGCACGCCGTGGGTGTCGTTCGACACCGACTCGGGGGCGCGCGCCGAGGACGGGCCGCTGTCGGAGTCGAAGTCGCATCCGCGGGCGTGGGGCACCTTCACCCGCGTGCTCGGCAAGTACGTGCGGGAGGACGGCGTGCTGACGCTCGAAGAGGCGGTGCGCAAGGCGACGTCGCAGGCGGCGATTCGGGTCGGCTTGGCCGACCGCGGGCTGCTGCGCGCCGGGATGGCGGCCGACGTCGTCGTGTTCGATCCGGCCACGGTCAAGGACGAGGCGACCTTCACCCAGCCCAACCGCTACTCGACCGGGATGCGCCACGTCTTCGTCAACGGCCAGCGGGTGGTCGCCGACGGCGCCATCACCGCCGCCCGGCCCGGCCGGGCCCTGCGCGGCCCCGGCTACCGCGCCCGGTAGAGCGCGACGCCGCCCGTCGCCGAGCACTGTCCAGCGCCTGGCGCCCTGTACTATCGTGAGACGCGGAGCATGACATGTACAGATTCCACGCTGGCGTGGTGGCGGCGGCCGTGTTCACGGCGGCCTGCTCGTCCCCGGAGCCGCCACGCATGACGTATCCCGAGACCAGGACCGTCGATCACGTCGACACCTACCACGGCGTGGCGGTGGCCGATCCCTACCGCTGGCTCGAGGACGACACCTCGGCCGAGACGGTGGCGTGGGTCGAGGCGCAGAACAGGGTCACGTTCGCGCACCTCGAGACGATCCCGTTTCGCGCCGCCCTCACCGCACGCCTGGAGCAGCTCTACGACTACCCGAAGTACGGCGAGCCGTTCCGGCGCGGGTCGACCTATTTCTTCTTCAAGAACGACGGCCTCCAGAACCAGGCGGTGATCTACCGTCAGACCGGCCTCGACGGCACCCCCGAGGTGCTGCTCGACCCCAACACCCTGTCGCCCGACGGCACCACCAAGCTGAGCGTGTTCGTCGTGTCGAAGGACGGCCGCCGCGCCGTCTACGGGCTGTCGGTCGGCGGCTCCGACTGGCAGACCTACAAGGTGCTCGACGTCGCCACCGGGCAGACGCTCGACGACCACGTCGAGTGGGTGAAGGTGTCGGGCGCGGCCTGGGCCGGCGACGGCTTCTTCTACAGCCGCTACCCGGCGCCGGAGAAGGGCAGGGAGCTCTCGACCAAGAACGTCGACCACCAGGTGTTCTTCCACCGGGTCGGCACGCCGCAGTCGGCCGACGAGCTGGTGTTCTCCGATCCGGCCAACCCCGAGCGCTTCCATACCGTCGAGACCACCGAAGACGAGCGGTTCCTCGTGCTGACCGTCTCCGACCGCGGCAAGGGCAAGAAGGGCAACGCGGTGTTCTACCGCGACCTGGCCAGCCGCGATCGCACGTTCCGGCCGATCGTCGCCGACATCGGCGACGACACCTTCAACGTGATCGACAACGTCGGCGAGCGCTTTCTCGTCCACACCGACCGCAACGCGCCCAACGGCCGGGTGTTCTTGTTCGACCCGAAGCACCCGGCCGAGCCGGCGTGGAAGGACGTGCTGCCCGAGCGTTCCCAGCCGCTCGAGGCGGTCGCCACCGGCGGCGGCAAGCTGTTCGCCATCTACCTGCAGGACGTCACGTCGCACGCCTACGTGTTCGGGCTCGATGGCACGCCCGAGCACGAGATCGCGCTGCCGGGACCGGGCGCCGTCTCGGGTCTGGGCGGCCGCGACGACGACACCGAGATCTTCTACACCTTCACCTCGTTCAACTACCCGCCGACCATCTTCCGATACGACGTGAAGACGCGAGCGTCGTCGGTGTTCCGCGACGTGACGATCCCGGGCTTCCGCGCCGACGACTACGAGGTGCGGCAGGTGTTCGTCACCAGCAAGGACGGCACGCGGGTGCCGATGTTCCTGACGTTCAAGAAGGGCCTGACGCTGAACGGCGCCAACCCGACGCTGATGTACGGCTACGGCGGCTTCAACATCACGCTGTCGCCGGCGTTCAGCGCGCTGCGCATCGCGCTGCTCGAGCAGGGCGTGGTCTACGCCTCGGTCAACCTGCGCGGCGGCAACGAATACGGCGAGGCCTGGCACGAAGCCGGCACCAAGCTGAGGAAGCAGAACGTCTTCGACGACTTCATCGCCGCCGCCGAGTGGCTGATCGCCAGCAAGTACACGTCGCGCGAGAAGATGGCGATGACCGGCGGCTCCAACGGCGGCCTGCTGGTCGGCACGGTGATGAACCAGCGTCCCGACCTGTTCGCGGTGGCGGTGCCCCAGGTCGGCGTGATGGACATGCTGCGCTTCCACACCTTCACGATCGGCTGGAACTGGATCGCCGACTACGGATCCAGCGACAACCCTGACGAGTTCAAGGCCCTGTACGCCTATTCGCCGATTCACAATCTGAAAGCCGGCACCCCCTATCCGCCGACGCTCATCACCACCGCCGACCACGACGACCGGGTCGTGCCGGCGCACTCGTTCAAGTACGCGGCGACCCTCCAGGCCAGGCAGGGCGGCCCGGCGCCGGTGCTGATCCGCATCGACACCAAGTCGGGCCACGGCGCCAGCAACACCCGCAAGCAGATCGAGAGCACCGCCGACGTATATGCGTTCGTCATGCATCACCTCGGCATGGCCCCCGTGATTCCCAGCACCACCCGGAGCACCTCGTGAGCCAGCCGACCCGCCGTGACGTGATGACCCGAACTGCCGCCGGTCTCGCCGGCGTGGCCGCGCTCGGCCTGGCCGAGCGGCTGTGGGCGCGGCAAGATGGCGAGGAGGCGGTGACCTTCACCGATTACACCGAGGCGTTCCGCATCCACGCCTCGGAGTCGCAACCGCGCGTGCGCTGCGTCGATCTGCGCCAGCTCACCGAGTGGGCGACGCCGGGCGACGTGCACTACACCTTCTCGCAGACCCGCACGCCGGCGGTGGATCCCGCCGCGTATCGCCTGCGCATCGGCGGGTTCGTGCAGCGGCCGATGGAGCTGACCCTGGCCCAGCTCCAGGCCCGTCGCGACCGACGCGAGGAGGCGGTGACGCTCGAGTGTTCGGGCAACTCCACCCGGCCGCAGCGGATGAGCGGCCTGCTGTCGAACGGCGTCTGGACCGGTGTCGGCCTGAAGTCGATCCTCGAGGAGTGCGGCGTGAAGCCCGAGGCTCGCGAGGTGCTGTTCCTCGGCCTCGACATGGAGCGGGAGAAGAAGTTCCAGGCCGGCAACCGCGAGTATGCGGCGCCGCACGGCCGGGCCATCCACCTGCTCGACGCGCTGCATCCCGACACGATGCTCGCCTTCGCGTTGAACGGCCAGCCGATTCCGCCCGACCAGGGGTTTCCTGTACGGCTGCTCGTCCCCGGCTGGTACGGCATGACGCAGGTGAAGTGGCTGGGCCGGATCGAAGTCCTCGACCGGCGCTACGAGGGCCAGCACCAGGTGCGCAACTACCTGAGCCTGCGCTCGATTCAGACGCCCGAGGGGCCGCTGTGGATCGACACGTCGATCTCGAAGAACCGGCTGAAGTCGGTGGTGGCCCGGGTCACGCGGCGTCGCCACGACGGCCAGTGGATGTACCGCGTGTCCGGACCCGCGTGGGGCGGGCAGACGCCGATCGCCAAGGTCGAAGTCCAGATCGACGGCGGCGACTGGCAACCCGCCACCCTCGACGCGCGCCGTGCGAAGTACGGCTGGGTGCTGTGGTCGTGGGGCACGCTCAACCTCGCTCCCGGCACCCACACGCTGGTGTCGCGGGCGATCGACGTCAACGGCAAGGTGCAGCCGACCAAGGCCGAGCGCGACGCCGAGATCGCCGGCGGCCGCGAGGACAACAGCCAGTGGGTGCGTGAGATCCGCGTCGACGTCTGACCGCCTCCGGTCGCCCGGTTACGGCACGACGACGGCGATCGGGGCCGTTGCCGCGCTGGTTCCGCACGCGTTCACCGCCGCGACGCCGATCGCATAGGTGCCGGGCGGCGCATTGGCGCTGAAGGCCCGGGCGGCGACGTCGAGGCTGCCGGCGAAGCTGCCGGTCACCGCCAGCCGATAGTGTGTGGCCGCGGCCCCTGAGGCGGCCGGGTCCCAGATCACGTGCACCGTGCGCCCGACCCGGTAGACCAGCACGTCGATGGGTGCCGCCGGCGCGCCAGTGCACGCCGCGGGGACGATGACCTGGATGCCGCTGGTCGGGCTGCTCGTGCCGGCGCCGTTGAGTGCCCGCAGGCCAATCTTGTACTCCCCCGGCGGGACGTTGGCGAAGGCGATGGAGTCGCGGAGCGGCAGCGGCACGACGCCCTCGAGCGCGCCGGCCACGACCAGCTGCAATGCCGTCGGGGCGCCGCCCTCGAAGGTGTTGCGCCACGCCAGCGCCAGGGTCGAGCCGTTGACCATCGCGGTGAGCCCGGTCGGCGCGGACGGTGGCACCGGCACGTCCACATACAACGGCACTTCGTTCGACGGGGCGCTCACGTCGGCCCCGGCCAGGGTGCGCATGCGGATGAAGAACGAACCGCGCGGCGCCTGGAACGTCAGTACGGGTGCCGGGCCGGCGGCGAGGGCCTGCGCTGTCTGGCCGGGCGCGAGACCGCCTTCCAGCACGTAGCCGGTCGGCGCCGGGCCGATCGCCGGCGGCCGCCACCGCAGCGTCACGGTGGTGCCGGTCACGGCGTCGACGCGCAGCTGCGACGGCGGCTGCGGGTCGGGTGGCTGGCCGACGGCGATCGACACGGTCGTCGCCGCCCCGTACCCCTCGGCCGTGAGCGGGCGGTACAGGAAGCTGTCGGTGCCGGCGAATCCGGCGAACGGCGTGTAGACGAACCCGCCGTCCGCGTTCAGGTTCAGGCCCCCATGGGCGGGCAGCGAGACGAACGCCGCCTGCATCCACGGGGCACCCTGGCGATCGTCATTGGCGAGCACGCCTGGGCCCGCCACCGATACCGGCGTGGCGTAGGCCGTCGCGTAAAGGTCGGCGTGGCCCAACGGCCCGTGATCGCGGACCCGGAGTTCAGCCCGGTAAAGCGCGCCGCTCACGCCGGGCACGTGGTCGCGCACGCGAAGGTGCCACGTGCCGTTGGCGGCTGCGCCGCTCTTGCCGGCGAAAGCGCGGAGCAACTGGTCGGGCCGGAAATTGCCAGTGTAGGGGTTCGAGCCGGCGCTGATGGGGGCAATCGCCTCGTCGGAGACGTAGGTGTAGGTCGGAAAACAGGGCTGATTGAACGGACAGGTGAGCAGGCCGAAATTGGCGCCGCTGCCGCGGCGTTCGGCCAGGAGCACCTCGGTGCCATCCGGCCCGATGAGCGACACGTCGAGCTGGGCCGTCGACTGATGGAAGATCACGAAGTTGACGCTGAGGGTGGCGATAGCGCCCGAGATCCCGCCGATCGCGATTGGGAAGTCGGCGACGCCGCCATCGGGTATCGCCGTGCCGTTGACGCCGTTGACGACGGTGAAGATGAGATCGACTGCGGCTATCGAGCCCGATTCGCCACCGAAGTCGTCGGCGGCGTAGAGCGTCCAGACGCCGTTGGCGTCGGCCGCCGTCGGCGAGGGCAGCGTCGTGCCGTAGATGCCGAGCGGGGCCGGCGCCGGGAGCGCGCCGCCGGCCGACGTCGTGCTCGGACTGTACCGGCCGCTCACCAGTTGGGATGCCGGCAGCGGTCCGGCGCCGTTCACGAACGTCAGGTCGAGATTCGACACCGGCCCACTCACCGGGTCGTTGATCAGCCACGTCGCGACCCCGGTCGGCGACACCAGCACGATGCCGACGTCGGCCGGGCGGGTATGAGTGAAGCCGCGCAGGCGCACCGTGACTTCCACCGTCCCGGCGACTCCGGACACCGGAATCTCCAACGGGTACGGACTGGCCGGGCCGAAGCCGTTGCCCGCCGCGGGAAGGGCGATCGGGGTCGAGACCACGACCGTCGGCTGCAGCGTGTGCTGCGCCAACGCCGGCGTTGGGATCATCGCCAACGCGGCCAACGCCGCTGCGAGTGCGCGCCCGACCAATCGCGTCTCCCCGGACATGGCCCTACCTCCGCTCCCGTGTGCCGGTTGCGGCGGTCAGGCGTGCGTCGAGTTCGGCGAGCCGTTCGCGTAGCTCCTGGTTCTCCCGCTGGAGGGACTGCGTGCGCGCCTCGAGCGCCTGGATGGCGCGCAGCGCGATGCCGTCGGCGTCCACCGTGCCGATGCGCAGGTCGTACTCACCGAGCCCGAAGGCGGCCTTGAAGTCCTGCGCCGTGGGACCGACATGACGGATCGCGGCGTCCTGCGCCTTGTAGCTCCACTCCTGGATCGGCATGCGCGCCAGCTTGCCCAGCACGTCCTCGCCGTCGAGGTCGCGGAACAGATGCTTGGCGTTGACGTCGGACACCGCGGCCCACTGCGAGCCGTTCGGGGCCAGCTCGACGCCGATGGTCGCGGCGGCGTTGGTGTAGAAGCCGACGCCGTTGGCGGCGCGGACCAGGAACTGGTTGGGGATGAAGCTGGCGAATGTGCTCCCGGGAGCCGCGTTGTCGGCGAAGACGAACGAACCGGCGGTCGCGATCGCACGCATGCCGAGCGCGACCGCCCCGATGCCGTTGGCCTGCGAGAAGTAGCCACTGACCAGCGCATAGTCGGCGCCCGCGACGGTGTTCTGCCCGAAGGCGACGCTCGCCCTGCCCGTGGCGCTCACGGACTGACCGAAGGCGATGGCGTTGACCCCAGCTGCCGAGCTGTTGCTGCCGCCAGCGAAGCTGTTCTCTCCCCCGGCAGTCGTCAGCACGCCGATGGCGACACTGCGCAGGCCGACCGCCTTTGTCAGCAAACCTGCAGCGAAGCTGTTCTGACCGATGGCCTCGGTCTGTTCGTTGATGGCGAAGCTCGACTTCCCGGTCGCGCGGGTGTTGAGATTGAACGCGGCACTCTCGATCCCGAGGTCGGTGTCACTCCAGATGGGCGAGTCGATCCGACCGGCGCGAATCGCTGCCCGGGCGGGATTCCATGCGAGCATCACTCCGGCGATGGCGGGAGCGGTCCCGCTGCCCAGGCCGCCCGTGGCCGTCAAGTGGCCCTGGGGGCCGAAGATGAAGTTCGGCGGGATGGCGGCGGCCGTCGCCGGCGTCGGTCGCGGCGATCCTCCGCTGCCGGCGCCCGGCGTGAACGTGAACTGGCCGCTCTGGCCCGTGCCGTTCCACGTTCCGCTCAGGGTGGCCAGCGAGATCGTGGCGGCAACGGGCTGAGCCAGGCCGGTGGGCACGGACACGATGTTCAGGCCCAGGCCCACCGATCCATCGGGGTTGAGAAACGCCGTCCCGATCACCGAGGCGGTCTGGGCCGCGCCGCAGCGATCGTCGGTCCCTTCGACCCGGTAGCGGCTGCCCACCTGTGTGACGACGACCGTGATGACGTTGCAGTACGGCTGGAGTTGCCAGCGGAACGTGCCCAACGACTGGGCAGCCGCGGAGCCGGCGAGCGCCAGGGGCGCCAGCGCGGCTATGGCAAGGATCCTGATCACGACCGACACCCTTGGGCTCACTGACGTCCTCCCGTCTTCACCAACGCCAACTCCCGCTCGACCGCCGCCAGTCGCTCGACGAGCTCCGCCAGTTGTCGCGTCCGCACCTCGAGAGCCTGGATGGCACGCAGCGCGATGCCGTCGGCGTCCACGGTGCCGATGCGAAGGGGATCCTCGCCCAGGCCGAACGCGGCGGCGAAGTCCTGCGCCGTGGGACCGACGTGGCGGACGTGGTCGCCCTGGGCCCTGTAACTCCACGTCTGGATCGGCATCTCAGCCAGCTTGGCCAGCACGTCCTCGCCGTCGAGATCGCGGAACGACTGCTTGGCGTTGACGTCGGAGACGACCAGCCACTGCGAGCCGTTCGGCGCCAGTTCCACGCCGATGCTCATCGCGGCGTTCGTATAGAAGCCGACGCCGCCGGCGGCGCGGACCAGGAATTGGTTGGGAATGAAGGCGGTGATGTCGGTGGTCGTGGACCGGTCGCCGAAGATGAATGAGCCCGGCGCCGCGGCTTGGGCGACGGCATCGCTGCCCAGTACCACCGAGCCGTCGCCGCCGGCGAGGGCGCGCAGCCCGAGCGCCACCGACGCGAAGCCGTTGGCTTGCGAGTTCGCACCTGCCGCCAGGCTGTCGATGCCGCTGGCGATGGTGCCGTTGCCCATCGCCAGCGCGTGGGCCGCGGTTGCCGAGGAGTTCAGGCCCATGGCGACGCTGTGGGGGCCGATGGCGTTGGTCCCCTGGCCGAGGGCCACCGCCATGGCGCCACTCGCCGTCGTCATGACGCCCCCGCTGAAGCTGCGGTCGCCGCTGGCGGTCGTCGACGAGCCGGTGGCGGTGCTCTCGGCGCCGCTGGCGGTGGTGTTGAAGCCGATCGCGAAGCTGTAGTTGCCACTGGCCACTGAGTTGGCGTTGGCGGCGAAGCTGGCGAGACCAATCGCGCGCGTGTTCAGGTTGAAGGCGGCGCTCACCTGGCCGACGTTGCCGTCGTCCCACGCGGCTGCCGTGACGCTGCCGGCCCGAATCGCCGCCTTGGCGGGATGCCACATCAGCCGCGGGCCCGGGCCCGAGGCCGGAATCGTCCCGACGGTGATCTGACCGCCTGCCAGGAAGCCGCCGTCCGCGCGCAGGCTGATGAGCGGGGGAATGTTCGTGGTCGGCGGGTCGGGGCGCACGCTGCCGCCGTTGCCCGCGCCTGGCGTGAACACGAACTCGCCACTGGTGCCGCCGCCGCTCCAGTTGCCGCTGAGCGAGGCCAGCGAGATCGCCGCGGCCACCGGCTGCGGCTCACCGTTCGGCACCGACACGACGTTGAGCCCGAGTCCAACCGAGCCGTCCGGGTTCACGAACGCCGTGCCGATCACCGAGCCGGCCTGCGTCGCGCCGCAGCGGTCGTCGCGGCCCTCGACCCGGTAGAGGCTGCCCACCTGCGTGACCGTCACCGTGAGGACGTTGCAGTACGGCCGCAGCTGCCAGCGAAACGTGCCTATCGTCTGCGCCGACGCCGAGGCGGCGTACGCGACGGCGAACAACGCGGCAAGGGACGCGGCACGACAATGGGTCACGACAGCCTCCTGGGAGTCGCCGAAGACTCGACTCGAAGGGAAGTGCGTGACGGGGTGGAAACGTGTCGGAGGCCAGGCCGCTACCGGCGGACGACGCGGAAGAACACGCGTGCGATCACCGCTTCGCCGCGGCGCACCGTGAGCACGTAGTCGCCGGCGGCCAGTGACGCCGCGGGCACGATCACCTCGCCGGTCGTGGCCTCGGGTGCCTCGGGTCCGGCAGGCGTGATCGCGCCGCGCCACTCCTGCGCGACATCGACGGCCCGTACCTCCGCCGACAGGTCCGCCAACGGCGGCAGCGGTGCGGACAAGCGGAGCACCACGCGGTCTGCGTCCGCCGGCAGCTCGACGGTCGGTGCCGCGCCGCCCGAGCGCATGGCCGTGATCGGCAGCGCGAGCGCCACGGTCACCGGTGGCGGCGGAGCGACTGGGGCGGGCGATGGGGGCGCGGGTGATGGCGGCGTGGCGGCCTGCGGCGGCACGTTGTCTGCCCGGTCCGGCCGAGCGGCCAGCCACCAGCCCCCGACGGCGAGGAACAGCACCGCGGCCGCGGCCAGCCCAGGCGTCCATCGCGAGGCCGGCGCACTCGGCATCGACCCCGTCGCTCTCGCCGGGGCGTCGGTCAGCCGGCGGACGAGTTCCAGCCGCGCGGCGCGCGCAGGCTCGCCGAGCCTGGCCTCGAAGGCGGCGCGGTCGGCCGGGCTCAACGCACCGGCGAGGTAGGCGCGGGCGAGATCGTCGTCGAGGTCGTCGAGGCGGGCGACCAGATCCGGGTCGGCGAAGTACGCCGCTTCGATCGCGTCGGCATCGGGCTGGGCGAGCTGACCCAGCAGGTAGCGGCGCAGCTCGGCGTCACGCGGGGTCATGCCGGCCTCCGAGCGGGAGCGACGCGTGGGGACCGAGGCAGCCACGAATGCATTCCTCCAGCCGATCGCGCACGCGCTGGGCCCGCAGGCGCAGGGCGTTGGCCGACAGACCGAGCCGGGACGCGAGCCCCGCCCTGGCCTCGATACGGGCCCGCCCGCTTGCCGCGTAGTAGCTCAGCATGAACTGCCGGTGTTCATCGGACAGGGCGGCGAAGCACCCGTCGAAGCAGGTGAGTTGCGGCGAGTCGGCGCCGCGTTCCGCCGGTGCCGCCAGGTGCCGGGTCGACACCTCGTCCAGCGCCGTATGCCGGGCCTCGGGGCGGCGGTGGTGCTCGAGTGCCACCAGTCGGGCGATGCCCAGCGCATAGGCGCGGACATCGACCACCGCCTCGCCCTCGGCGAGGCGACGACCGAGCCGATCGAGTGTCTCGTCAGCGGCGAGGTCGGCCTGCGCCACGTGTCGCCATTCGAAGAAGCGGAGCAGGGTGTGCCGGAGGTCCTCGTAGCGTTCGCCGGCCGCCGCGGGATCGGCGTCCAACCTCTCCAGCAGCCGGGCGAGGGCGGCGGCTTCGGCACTGGACGACGGAGCGCGAGCGGACATCGGGACGGGAGCCTGCCGACATGCTAGCAGCCCGGGGTGAAACTCCGCCGAGCACCGAGACCGGCGGGGCGCCCCGATCGCCAGGCGCGACGACCGAGAATATTGGCCGATATTTGAGGGAGGAGCAACGCCGCGAGCGGGGATGCCCCGTCGGTCGAATGCCGGTGGAGTTTCACCCCGGGCTGCGAACAGTCCCCCGAGGCCGCCGCGCCGCCGAGGCCGGCCCAGCGCGCCGAACGGGCGCGTCGCGAGACGCCGGCCGGTGGTCCGCGACGGGTGAGTCAGGGCAGCGGTGCGCATCAGCAGCTCTGCCATCAGTGTCGGCGGGCCATGGAACGTGTTGGCAGCCGGCCGAGCGCGCCGCGATCGACATGTTCGGCCCGCCCGCGGCACTCCCTGCGTATCGACTTCGCGGAGGACCGTATGCACGGACGAACACGCATGTTGATGGCGACCATCGCCGTCCTGGTCATCTCGGGGCTGCCCGGCGGCGCGTCGTCGCCGGCGGTCACGCCGCAGACCCGCGGTTCGCGCGCGCTCGTCCTCGACCAGGAGGCACGGACGCTCACGGCCCTGGCGCTGCCGAGCGGGCGCGTCGAACAGACGGCTGCTCTGCAAGGCAGGCCGTCGTCGTTGCTGCGGACGGCCGACGGGCAGCGGCTGCTGGTGCTCGACCGTGGCGAAGGCCGCGACGCCGGCGACAAGGGCTATCAGGCCAAGACGCGTGCCGCGGTGACCATCGTCGACGGTCGGACGCTGGCCGTGCGCGGGCGGGTCGACGCTCGGCTGGGGGCTGGCCCCGACGGCGATGCTGTCGGACGCCGGGGACCGTCTGTCGGTGGTCGGCGTGGGGTTCACGGGACGCAATGCCGCCGAGAACCTGCCCCGTGAAGTCGTCACCGTCGATCTCGCCGCCGCCAAAGTGCTGTCGCGCATCGAACTGCCTCGCCCGGCCACGGCGGTCCTGGCCACGCCCGACGGCCGTACCGCCGTCGTGCTGTCGGCACGCGAGGAGCCGCGCAAAGCCCCACTGCTGCCTGCCGAGCTGCGCTTTCTCGACGTCGCCGCCGGCACCATCACCGCCACCGTGCCGCTCGAGGGCAATCCCGGCGGGCCGGTGCTCACGCCCGAAATCGGTGCGCACCGGCCGCAGGGGCAAGAAGATGTTCCTGGCGCTCAGGGGCGGGCGGGCCACCGAGGCGTCACGCAGCGAGGGCGAGCGAAAGGCGCAGCGCGAGGGCAAGTCGTCCTACACCTACACGGAGTACAGCCTGCGGGAGCCGCGCGGGACCATGGCGCTCCGCCCGGACGGCAAGGCCGTCTACGCACTGAACAGTCAGACGTCCGACGTCACGGTCATCGACGCCGAAAGCGGCGTGGTGCTCGAGAAGGTCCCGGCTGGCGGCTTTGCCGTGAAGTTCATGCCGAGTGCTGGCGTCGCCCTGGTGCCGTCCGCCGACACCGTGCACGTCGTCGATCTGGCCACGCATCAGAAGCAACCTGATCTCATCACCGGCGGCAACGGGCGGTTCGATCAGGCCGAGCTGTCGCCCGACGCCAGGACGGCGGTCATCTCCGGCGCCGGCGGCGTCTTCATCGTCGATGCGACCAGCAGCAAGCCGGTCGGAAGGATGATGGCGTTCGATGATGCGGTGGACGTGTTCGTGGAGTGGAGGCCGAACCGCTGAGCCGGCTGCAGTCGAACCACGCGGCCGCGAATCGCGGCTAGAATCCGGGGGCGAGCGAAGCGGACGTGCAGGTCGGCAATTTACCGGGGCGAACCCTGGCGGCGGTCGCCGGGCTGGGCGGGTGCTGGGCGGTCGTCGGCGCCCTCGCCGCGCAGACCAGTGGCTCGATGCCCATCCGCCCCTCGGCGGAGCGCGCCGCCTTGAACGCCGGCGCCAGTGTCGCGGGCGAACTCGGGCCCGGCGAGACCGGTACCGCGACGGTGTCGCTCGCCGCCGGCGACGTCGTCGCGATCACCGTCGAGCAGCGCGGAATCGACCTCTCGCTCACGTTACGCGCGCCCGCCGGCGAGCCGATGCTCGTGCTGAACGCGATGGACGACGAGTATCGTCCTGAGCATCTGGTCGCGATCGTGCCCGACGGCGGCCGTCACACGATCGAGGTGACCGGCGCGAAGGCGTCGGCTCGTGGCGCTTACCGGCTGCACGTCGACGCCATCCGGCCGGCGACCGATGCCGACCGGCTCGCCGTGGAGGGACACCGCGGGTTCGCCCGGGCACGCGCGCTGCGCGATCCGGGCAAGGCGGCGACCTGGCCGGAGGCCGTGCAAGGATTCGAGACCGCCCTGGCGAGGTTCACCGCGGCCGGCGACGCCGCCGGGGTGATGATGACGACCCTCGAGCTGGGCATCACCGAGAACTACCTGTCGAAGCCCGAGGCGCTCGACCGCGGTCGCACCGCCGTGCAGCTGGCGCGCGAGACCGGCGAGCAGGGTGGCCTGGCGCGTGCGCTGCGCCTGGTCGGCAACATCCTGGTCGGCCGCGGCGACTATCCCGCCGGCGCCGAGGCCCTCGACGAGGCCTGGGCGGTCGCCGCGTCGCTGGGCGCCCGCAACAGCGAGGCGCGCGGCTTGAACGACGCGGCCATCGCCTATCGGCGCCGTGGCGACGTCGAGCACGCCGTCGATCTCTACGAGCGGGCGTTGACACTGGCCCGGGCCACCGCCGACGGCCAGATGGAGGGTCTCATCCTCAACAACCTCGGCGTTGCCTACAAGACGCTCGGCGAGCTCGACAAGGCCCTGGAGTTCTACGAACAGGCGCTGGCCCACCGCCGCGCTGCCGGCGACACCCGGTCGCAATACCACGCCCTCATCAACCTGGCCATCGTGCGCCGCGGGCGTGGCGAGTTCGACGCCGGCCGTGCACATGCCGAAGAAGCCCTGATGATCAGCCGGACGATCGGCGACGGCGTGCGCGAAGCCGGCGCGCTCAACGCGCTGGGCCAGGTGCTGTCGGCCGCCGGCCGCCACGCCGAGGCGCTCGCGGTGCTCGAGCAGGGGTTGCGGCTGTCACGGGCGCTGCCCAATCGCGACGAGGAGGCGATCGCGCTCACCGGGATGGGCCGGGCGTTGCGCGCGTTGGGCCGCTTCGACGAGGCGGCCACCGTGCTCACCGAGGCGCTGGCCGAGTCGCGTCGTGTGCAGTTCCCGGTCTCGGAGCGGGACGACCTCACCGAACTGGCGCTGCTCGAGCGCGACCGTGGCGACGTGGCCGCCGCGGCGCGCCATCTCGAGGCCGCCGTGACCATCGACGAGACGATGCGCTCGAACATCAGCAGCCCCGAATTGCGGGCGTCGTTCGTCGCCGCCGAACTCGACCGTTACGATCTGTACCTGGACGTCCTGCATCGGCGGCACCTCGCCGATCCCACCGCCGGTCACGACGCCGTCGCGCTCCAGGTCAGCGAACGGGCGCGCGCCCGGGTGCTGCTCGACGCCGTGCTGGATGGCGGCGTCGATCTGCGGGAGGGCGTCCCGCCCGATCTGCTCGCCGAGGAGCAGCGGTTGCAGAAGGCGCTCAACACCGCCTCCAGCCGGTTGTCGGCGGCCCTGGCGGAAGGCACCGGCACGAGCGCGGGCGCCGCGGCGCGTCAGCGCGACGTCGAGCAGCTCTCGGCCGAGTACGCGCGGCTGCAGGCCGACATCCGGCGACGAAGTCCGGCCTATGCAGACCTGGTCCGGCCGCAGCCGTTGACCGCCGAGCGGATTCGGCAGGAGGTGATCGACGACGACACCGTGCTGCTGGAGTTCGCGCTCGGCGAGGCGCGCAGCTGGCTGTGGGCGGTGACCCGGGAGTCCCTCACGCTCCATGCGCTGCCCGGGCGCGCCGAGGTCGAACGCCTGGCCCGACGCTGGTACGAGGGCGTGGTGGCCCGCCAGCCGCGCGACGGCGAGGACGAAGCGGCCTATGCGCGCCGCGTCGCCACCGCCGACCGCCGCCGCCACGCCGACGGCCAGGCGGTCAGCGACGCGCTGCTGGGCCCGATCGCCGGCACGCTCGACGGCGCCTGGCGCGGCCGGCGGTTGGCCGTGGTCACCGCCGGCGTGCTCGACATCCTGCCGCTCAATGCGCTGCCGCTGCCCCGGCCGGCGGCGCCGGTGGGCGGCCTGCTCGCCGAACGTCACGAGATCGTGCGGCTGCCGTCGGCGTCGGTCATCGCCGCGTTGCGCCGCGACCGGCAGATCGAGCCGCCGACCCGGGCGTTGGCCGTGCTCGCCGACCCGGTCTTCGAACGCGCCGACCCCCGGGTCGCGGACCGCGAATCGCCGACGACGGACCGCGCCACGACGGCCTCGGCGCTGCTCTCGCGCACCGCCCTGGGCCGGGCATCGCTGCCCCGTCTGCCGTTCTCGCGCGACGAGGCGGAGGCGATCGCCGCGCTGGTGCCGGCGGGCGGCGTCCTCAAAGCCACCGGCTTCGACGCCACCCGCGAGACGGCCCTGGGCCGCGCCTTGCGCGACTACCGCATCGTGCACTTCGCCACGCACGGCGTGTTCGACAGCGCCCGGCCGGCGCTGTCAGGGCTGATTCTCTCGCTGGTCGATCGCCGCGGCGGCTACCGCAACGGCTACCTGCGGCTGCACGACATCTACAACCTGCGGCTCAACGCCGAACTGGTGGTGCTGAGCGCCTGCGACACGGCGCTGGGCACCGACATCAAGGGCGAGGGGCTGATCGGCCTGGCGCGTGCTTTCATGTACGCCGGCGCGCCGCGGGTGGTGGCCAGCCTGTGGGCGGTGAACGACTCGGCCACCGCCGAGCTGATGACGCGGTTCTATCGCGCCATGCTGCAGCGGTCGATGCGGCCGGCCGCGGCGTTGCGTGCGGCGCAGCGCGAGATGCGGGCCACCACTGCCTGGCGCGATCCCTACTACTGGGCGGGCTTCACGCTGGTCGGCGACTGGCGCTGATGGCGCGGCGGCCCCTGCTGCCGGACGAACGCTACGAGGCCACGTAAGGAATCGTCTGCGGACCGTGGGGCAGCACGGCCAGCGTGGCCTCGGCCCCGGCCTCGCCAAGCGCCTGGCGCACCGCCATCCCGACATCGGTCACCGGCTCGAAGTGCGCGGCCCGCAGCTGCTCGTGGCTCAGCCCGCCGGCCTTGACCAGCACGCGCGCCTTGCGCTGGATCATCGCCTGCACCTGCACCTGCCAGGCGTCCTGTTCGGCGAAGCCGGGGGCCTCGACCATCTCGAGCAGCTCCGCCGGGGAGCGGCGCTCCCGCAGCAGGCGGCCGTACGGCCCGTGGTCGGGGATGCCGTCGCGGCACTCGGCGGCACAGACGATCGTGCCGCCGTCCTTGACGATGCCGGCGGCGGCCGACATGCCCTTCACCGCCTGATACAGGTTCTGATCGAGGGGGTAGCCGGAGTTGGTCGTGACCACGACGTCGAACGGCGCCTCGACCGGCCGCATCGACACGCGTTTGACGTGCGCGCAGGCGGCGGCATGTTCGGCGAACAGCTCGCCGGCGAACACCCTGGTGATGGCCTGGTCGCGGTTGAGCGCCACGTCGAGGGCGAAGTGCACGCCGGTCATCCGGGCGATGGCACGGACGTCGTCGTGCACCGGGTTGCCCTCGGTGATGCCCCAGGTGGCTTTCGGATGGCCGATGTGCCGTGCGTCGTGCAGCACCAGCGTGGTCGCCAGTCCGGCCAGGCCGGGAGCGACCATCTTGGGACCGCCGCTGAAGCCGGCGAAGAAGTGCGGCTCGACGAAGCCGGTGGTGATGCGCACGTCGGCCTCGAGCCAGTGGCGGTTGAGCCAGACCGGCACGCCGGACGGCGTCTCGCCGGCCAGCACCAGCGCCGCCTCGTCGCGGGCGTCGTGGTTCACCACGCGGTAGCGCTCGACGATGGGGGCGCCGAGCATGCGCACCAGTTCCTCGGGCGTGTTGGCGCGGTGCGTGCCGGTGGCGACGAGGATCGTGACCCGGTCGGGCTTGACCGACGGCATCGCCGCCAGCAGCGCCTCGAGCATCAGCTCTCGCGGCTGCGCCCGGGTGACGTCGCACACCGAGATCGCCACGCGGTGGCCGGAGCGCGCGATCGCGGCCAGCGGCGGCCGGCCGACTGGCTCGGCCAGGGCCGCGGCCAGCGCCGCCCGCGGGTCGGCGAGCGCCGGCTCGTGCCGCGGCGTCACCACCTCGGTGCGATCGTCGGGCAGGTCGATGGCCAGGCCCTCGCTGCCGTAGTCGAGCTGCACTCGCATTGGCGTCGGTCTCCTCAGCGCCCCGACCCGTCGAGATCCGGATCGGCCAGCAGCTCCATCGTGTGCCAGGCCGCGACCGGCCGGCCGTCCGGCGCCACCGCGGCGAGCTGCGTCAGGCACCCGATGTTGCCCGAGACGACCACGTCGACGCCAGCCGCGGCGACGGCCGCCGCCTTGCGGCGTCCGAGTTCGGCGGCCAGGGCCGGCTGCTCGATGTTGTAGAGGCCGGCCGAGCCGCAGCAGAGGCCGGCATCGGCCAGGGGAACGAGCGTGAGGCCCTCGACCTGCTGCAGGAGCCGGCGCGGCGCCGCGTCTACCTGCTGGCCGTGGGATAGATGACAGGCATCCTGATACGCGACCCGGCGTGGCCGCGACGAGGCGATGGGTGTGGCCAGGCCGACGGCGTCGAGGTATTCCGCGGCGTCGAGCACCCGCGGCCCGTCGGCGCCGCGCTCCTTCAGCCACGACCCGCAGCCCGCGGCGGTGGTCACGATCGCGTCCACATCGGGGGGAAAGGCGCGCCGGTGCGCCGCGGCGAGGCGCTCACCGCGATCGAGCGCGCCGCTGTGCGCCGCCAGGGCCCCGCAGCACTCCTGGCCCGCCGGAATCACCACGTCGACGCCCTGGCGGGCCAGCACCCGCGCGGTCGCCGTGGTGATCGACGGGCGGAGCACGTCCTGCACGCAGCCGGTCATCAGCGCCACCCGGCCCCGCCGCACGCCCTGCGCCGGCACGACGGCAAGGTGCGCCGTCGCCGCCGGGACGCGCGCCGGCATCAGCCCCAGCATCGAGCCGAGCGAGGCCGGCAGCATTCCGGCCAGAGGGCGCGCCAGGCGGCCAGCCGCCAGCGCCCGCCGGAACCGCCGCGGCGATTCCATGACCCCGAGCAGCCACGACAGCCGGGTCCGGGCGACGGCGCTCCGTCCGTCCGCCAGCCGCTGCCGCATCGGCGTGATGAGGTGGCGGTAGGGCACGCCCGAGGGACAGGCCGTCTCGCAGGCGAGGCAGCCGAGGCAGCGGTCGAGATGCACGGCGGCGTCGGCCAGCGGCATCGTGCCCTCGAGCACCTCCTTCATGAGGACGATGCGGCCGCGCGGCGAGTCCATTTCCTCGCCGAGCACCTTGTAGGTCGGGCAGGCGGGCAGGCAGAACCCGCAGTGCACGCAGGTGGACACGGCGTTGGCCATGGCCGCGCCGTGCGGTCCCAGGCTGGCGGTGGGAATGCGGTGATGCATGCGACGCCTATGCGAACCGACCGGCGGGATCGAGCGCTCGCCGCACGCGTTCGTCGAAGAGCTGGGACCCGCCCGCGAACGTCGGGGCACCGCCGGCGCCGCGCCCACCCAGGATTCGCCCGCAGGCGGCGCCGCGTACTACCACCCCGCGGCTGGCCTGCGCCTCGAGCACCGCGTGGACGTCGTCGAGTGGCCGCGTGGTGGCCACCAGCACGGCCGACCCGGCGGCGATCGCCCGGGCGCGCCCGAGGGCGACGAGCGGACCAGCGAGTGAGGCCAGCCGGCCGGGCGTCGTCGGCACCTTGATTACGGTGGCCGCCGGCGGCGCCCACGCCAGTTCGGCGCCGTCGGCCCAGATGCGGCGGTCGTCGTCGCCGTCGAGGACCGCGACGGCGGCGCCGGCGACGGCACCGCGGGCGCGCTCCACCCGCGGCGGCAGCGCGACGGCTGCGCCGGCCAGCCTCGCCCACACCGTCGCGTCCACCAGATCGACGTCCAGCGCGTCGAGGTCGGGCATCGCCTCGCGGAGCCGCCGGCCGCGCTCGATGGCATCGGCCAGCGAGGCGCAGGCGACGCGCACGGTGCGGCACGCCTCCGGGGCGGGGAAGACCTTGAAGGCGACTTCCCCGACGACGCCGTACCGTCCGGCGCTGCCGACCAGCGCGTGGTGCAGCAGGAAGCCGGCGGCGTTCTTCACCACCTGGCCGCCGGAGCGGACGAGCCGGCCGTCGCCATCGACCACCGCCGCGCCGATGACGAAATCGCGGATCCCCCCGTAGCGCAGGCGGCACGAGCCGCTGAGCCCGCCGGCCACGGTGCCGCCGATGGTCGCGCCGGCCTGCGCCAACGGCGGATCGAACGGCAGGTACTGGCCGTGGTCGGCGAGCACGCGCTGCACGTCGCGCACCGGCGTCCCGGCCAGCGCGGTGACGACGCACTCGGCGGCGTTGTAGGCGACGATGCCGGACAGCCCGCGGGTGTCGAGCGTGGCGCCGTCACGCGCGGCGACGCGTTTGCTGCCGCCGCCGCGGATGCGCAGCGGGCCCGGACGCGATGCCGCGACCGCCTCTTGCAGCTCCGCCAGTGAGCGGGGACTCAGGGTCACGACGTCACCAGCATCTTGCCGCGGTTGGCGAGCTGTTGGCCGTCGACCGACTGGCGCAGCCGCTGCATGAACGCCATGTCCTCGGGCCGGTACATCTCGGGCAGGAACGCCCGCTTCTCGAGGCCGACGCCGTGCTCGCCGGTGATCGACCCGCCGAGACCGATGCACAGCCGCAGGATGTCGGCGGCGAGCGCTTCGGCCCGCTCGAGCGCGCCGGGTTCGCGCCCGTCGTAGAGGATGAGCGGGTGGAGGTTGCCGTCGCCGGCGTGGAACACGTTGGCCACGCGCAGGCCGTGCCGGCCCGACAGCGCCTCGATCGCCGCCAGCGCGTCGCCCAGCCTGGTGCGCGGCACCACGCCGTCCTGCACGATGAAGTCGGGGCTGAGCCGCCCGACCGCCGAGAAGGCGCACTTACGGCCCTTCCACAACCGCCCGCGCTCGTCGGCATCGGCGGCGAGCCGCACCTCGGCGGGCCGCGATGCCTCGAGCACGGCCATCAGCTGGGCCAGCTCCGCCTCGGTCTGGGCGGCATCCCCCTCGAGCTCGACCAGCAGCACCGCCGCCGCATCGCGCGGATAACCGGCGTGCACGGCCGCCTCGGCGGCGTCGATGGCCAGCCGGTCCATGATCTCCATCGCGCCGGGCAGCAGCCCGGCGGCGATGACCCGCGTCACCGCGTCGCCGGCTCCCTGGAGCGACGCGTAGGAGGCGAGCACGGTGCGGTAGGTCTCCGGCCGGGGGATGAGCCGCACGGTGATCTCGACGGCCACGCCGAACAGGCCCTCCGAGCCGACGAACAGGCCCGTCAGATCCGGGCCCACCACTTCGACGCTGTCGCCCCCCAGGCGCACCACCTCGCCGTCGGGCAGCACCGCCTCGAGTCCGAGCACGTGGTTGGCGGTCATGCCATGGCGGAAGCAGTGGGCGCCGCCCGAGTTGAAGGCGACGTTGCCGCCGATGGTGCAGACCGACTGGCTCGACGGGTCGGGGGCGTAGTACAGGCCGTGCGGTTCGGCCGCCGCCGAGATGTCGAGGTTGATGACGCCGGGCTCGACCACGGCCAGCCGATCGACCGGATCGAGCCGCAGGATCCGGTTCATCCGGTTGAGGGCGATGACGATGCCGTCCTCGAGCGGCACCGACCCGCCCGACAGGCTGGTGCCCGAGCCGCGGGCCACGAACGGGACCCCGGCGGCGTGGCACAGCCGCACCGTGCGCACGACCTCGTCCTTCGTCTCGGCGAGAACGACGGCGCGCGGCCGGGCCCTGAAGGCGGTGAGGCCGTCGCTCTCGTACGGCGCCAGGGTCGCGGCCCGGGTGAGCAGCCGGTCGGGCGGGTAGAGGCGCGCGAGTTCAGCGGCGAAGTCGGCCATGACGCGCGACCACTATAAATCGACAATTCGGCGGCATCCGCCGCGAGCCGCCTGTATGATGGCGCGCGACGCCGCGGCCTCCCGCGGCGGCGTGGAGGATCAGCCCCGCATGTGGCAGCACAACTACGAGCCGCTGGGCGACAGCCTGGCCCTGTCCGCCCCCGTCGCCGCGCTTCCGATCGTGGTGCTGTTCCTGATGCTGGGGGTGTGGCGGGCGCCGACGTGGAAGGCGGCCCTGTCGGGGCTGGCCACGGCGCTCCTGGTCGCCGTCGCCGTTTACGGCATGCCGGTGTCGCTGGCGCTCGTCTCCACCGTCTACGGCGCCGCCTACGGGCTGTTCCCGATCGCGTGGATCGTCTTCTCGTCGATCATGCTCTACCGCCTGGCGGTGGACACCGGCAAGTTCGAGGTCATCAAGGACTCGGTGGGCAGCCTCACCGACGACCGCCGTCTGCAGGCGATGTTCATCGCCTTCTCGTTCGGCGCTTTCATCGAGGGCGCCGCCGGGTTCGGGGCGCCGGTGGCGGTCTCGGGGGCGATGCTCGCCGGCCTCGGCTTCAACCCGTTCTACGCCGCCGGCATCTGCCTGCTCGCCAACACCGCCCCGGTGGCCTTCGGGTCGATCGGCATCCCGGTGACGACGCTGGCGGCGGTGACCGGCATGCCGGTGCTGCCGCTCTCGGCGATGGTCGGGCGGCTGTGCGCGCTCGTTTCGATCGTCATCCCCGGCTACCTGATCGTGGTGATGGCGGGGCGCGCCCGGGCGCTCGAGGTGCTGCCGGCGATCGTCGCCTGCGGCGTGAGCTTCGCGGGCATGCAGTTCTTCGTCTCGAACTACATGGGGCCGGAGCTCACCGACATCCTCAGCTCGCTGACCTGCATCATCGTGATGGTGGCGGTGCTGAAGCTGTGGAAGCCGCCGACCATCATGCGGCTCGAGGGCGACAAGCCGGTGACGGCCGCGGCCCTGAAGCACTCCGGCGGCGAGATCTTCATGGCCTGGCTGCCGTACCTGATGCTGGTGGTGTTCGTGCTGGCGTGGGGCGAGCCGGCGATCAAGCTGGCCATCGACACCTGGACCAACGGCGTCATGCCCTCGTTCCTGCCCAAGGCCCCGACCGGGCTGAACGGCGTGATGGTGCCCGGCCTGCACAACATGATCGAACGCGTGCCGCCGGTGGTGGCGGCGCCGTCGCCCTACGCCGCGGTGTTCACCCTCAACTGGCTCAGCGCCTCGGGCACGGCGTGCTTCCTGGCCACGCTGGTGACCGCTCTGCTGCTGCGGGTGCCGCCCGCCAAGGTCGTCGGCCTCTACGTGGCCACCTTCAAGCAGCTGGCGTTCGCGATGCTGACCATCGCCTCGATGCTCGGCCTGGCGTATCTGATGAACTACTCGGGGATGACCTCCACGCTGGGGCTGGCGCTGGCCGCCACCGGGTTCGCGTTCCCCTTCTTCAGCGCCGTGGTCGGCTGGCTCGGCGTGTTCCTGACCGGCAGCGACACCTCGGCCAACGCGCTCTTCGGCAACCTGCAGGTGGTGACCGCCAACGCGCTCGGGCTGAACCCGGTGCTGACCGCCTCGGTCAACTCGGCGGCCGGGGTGATGGGCAAGATGATCTCGGTGCAGAGCATCGCCGTGGCCGTGGCCGCCACCGGCATGACCCCCGACGACGAGAGCCGGCTGTTCCGCTTCACCATCAAGCACAGCGTGGCGCTGATGATGGTGATGGGGGTGGTGGCGATGATCTTCGCCTACGTGGTGCCGGGGCTGGTGCCGGTGGTGCCGCCGAGGTAGCTCGCGGGCTCGTCGTGCAGCGTCGCCGCCCGCCGATCGCGGCGATCGGTCGTAAGATACGCGTCGCGCAGACCTGCTTCCGATGATCGGCCGGACGCTCGACCGCTACCGGATCGATTCGACGCTCGGCGAGGGCGGCATGGGCGTGGTGTATCTCGCCTCCGACACCCGGCTCGATCGCCGGGTGGCGGTCAAGGTGCTGCCGCCCGACAAAGTGGCCGACCCCGCGCGCAAACAGCGCTTCGTCCAGGAGGCCAAGGCGGCGAGCGCGCTGAACCACCCCGGCATCGTCACGGTCTTCGACATCCGCGCCGACGAGGGCGTGGACTTCATCGTGATGGAATACGTGCGCGGCCGGACCCTCGAGGCGGTACTTCGGGCCGGCCGCCCGAGCCTGTCCACCGCGCTGCGCTACGGCGCCGCGATCGCCGACGCGATGGCCGCGGCGCATCAGGCGGGCATTCTGCATCGCGACCTGAAGCCGTCGAACGTGATGGTCTCGGACGACCAGCGCATCAAGATCCTCGACTTCGGCCTGGCCAAGCTCGTCGACCCCGGCGACGGCGCCGCGGCACCGACGCGTTCGGCCCACCGCACCGAGTCCGGAATCGTGCTCGGCACGGCCGCCTACATGTCGCCCGAACAGGCCGAGGGCCGGCTGGTGGACGCGCGCTCGGACATCTTCAGCCTCGGCGCCGTGCTCTACGAGATGGTGACCGGCCGGCGACCCTTCGTCGCCGACTCGACGCTCGGCGTGCTGGGCAAGATCGTCGGCGAGGACCCACCGCCACCGAGCCAGGTCGAGCCCGCCGTGCCCGCCGACGTCGAACGCGCTGTCCTGCGGTGCCTGCGCAAGGACGCGGCGCGCCGCTTCCAGACCATGGCCGACCTCAAGGTGGAGCTGGAGGACCTGCTCGCCGACATGTCGTCGGCCAAACGAGCCGCGACCGCGCCAGCAGCCGCCCCGGTCGGAGCCGCCACGACCCGGTGGCGTCGGGCGAGCGTCGCGCTGGCGTTGCTGGCGCTGACCCTGGCGGCCGGCTACCGCGCATGGCGGCCACCTCCGGCGCCGGCGTCGGCCGAACCACCGCGAGCCGTGCCGCTCACTGCCATGGCCGGCGTGAAACGCTCGCCCTCGTTCTCGCCCGACGGCAGCCAGGTCGCCTTCAGTTGGATCGGACCCGAGCGTGCCGACTCCGACGTCTACCTGCAGCACGTCGGCGTCGGCTCGCCGCTGCGTCTCACCGCCGATCCGGCCGACGACTACAGCCCGAGCTGGTCGCCTGACGGGCGATCGATCGCGTTTCTGCGCCGGACGCCGGACCCTCGTCGTCACGAGCTGCACCTGATGCCGCCGTTGGGCGGGGCGTCGCGCAGGCTGACCGAGATCACCCTGGTGCGCGACGCCCTGCGACCGGCCACCCTGGCGTGGTGCCCCGACTCGACCTGCCTCGTGACCACCGATTCCACGGCCCCGGCGCGGGCCGATGCCCTGCACGTGATCGACGTCGATTCCGGGGAGAAACGCCCGCTGACCGCGCCTGAGGCCGGACAGCACACCGACAGCGACCCGGCCGTGTCGCCAGACGGCCGCTGGCTGGTGTTCCGTCGGGAAACGGCGCCGTTCACCGGTGAGCTGTATCGGGTGGCGCTCGGTCGCGACCTGACGGCGAACGGCAGTCCGGTGCGTCTCACTCCGACTCAGCTCTACGCCTACAGCCCGACCTGGCTGTCCGGCGGGCGGGAGATCGTGTTCTCTGCGCGCGGTGCGCTGTGGCGGCTCGACGTGGTCGGGCCCGGCGAGCCGGCGCGGTTGCCGTTCGTCGGGGACAACGGCGTGACTCCGACGGTGTCACGAGGTGCGCCCGGCCAGCCGGCGCGGCTCGCCTATGTGCGCAGCTTCTCCGACTCGAACATCTGGCGGCTCGACATGGCGTCGGCAGGTTCGCCGGCGACCGCGCCGCCGGTCGCCGTCGTGGCCTCGACGTTCCGCGACGACATCGCCCACCTCTCACCGGACGGACGGCGGGTGACGTTCACGTCGAACCGCACCGGCGAATCGGAAATCTGGGTCGCCGACGTGGACGGCGCCAATGCGATGCAGCTGACGGCGATGGCCGCCAACCCCGGATTCTCGCGCTGGTCACCCGACGGCCAGTCGATTGCCTTCCACTCCAACCCCGACGGGCAGGCCGAGGTGTTCGTCGTGCCGTCGGGCGGTGGCCGGCCGCGCAACCTCACCGCGCACCCGGCCGTCGACACCTTCCCCAGCTACTCCCGCGACGGCCGCTGGATCTACTTCAGTTCGACGCGAGGTGGCGAGAGCCGGATCTGGAGGATGCCGGCGGCCGGCGGCGGCGCGGTGCAGGTGTCGCCGGGCCAGGCCCTGCTGGCCCTGGAGTCGATCGACGGACGCGGGCTGTACTACGTGAGCGGCTCGAACACCCGGCCGGGCCCCCTGGTGCGCCTGCCGCTGACCGGCGGCAATCCGGTGACGATCGCCGAGAACGTGATGGCGTCGGCGTTCGATCCGCTGGCCACGGGCGTCTACTACATCGAGCGCCCGCCGGGGGCCGCGAGGCTCCGCTATCTCGACCTGGCCACCGGGCGCAACACCGTGGTCACCGAGATCCCCGGCACCCTGGCGTTCGGGCTCAGTGCATCCTCCGATGGCCGCGTGGTGCTCTTCTCGCGAGTCGACTCGTCGGTGGACGACCTGATGCTCGTCGAGAACTTCCGCTGACGCGCTACGGGCGCTGCGCCGTCTGCGTCGTCGCCGCCGGCGCGGCGTCCCCCGGCGCCTTCTCCCAGGTGTACGGCCGCTTCGTCACCCACTGTTCGAACCACGCCAGCTCGACGTTCACTTTGAACAGCTCGTGGCGCAGCTCCTGCCAGCCGTGCGGCTCGCGCGGCGCGCGGTAGAGATGGGTCGGCACGCCCAGGCTGCGCAGGGCCCGGAACATCTCCACCGACTGCGGCGGCGGCACGCGGATGTCCTCGTCGCCGACCAGGAAGATGGTCGGCGTCTTCACGTTGGCGACGTAATTGAGCGGCGAGTGCTCCCAGTAGACCTCGATCGGCGCGTCCTTCTGCCACGGCGTGCCGCCGAACCACGGCGTGCGGTAGGTGCGCACGTCGCTCTGCGCGTACATCGACGTCCAGTTGGCGGCGCCGGCGCCGGAGGCCGCGGCCTTGAAGCGGTCGGTGAAGGTGATGATCTTGTTGGTCATGTGGCCGCCGCCGCTCCAGCCCATCTTGGCCATGCGCTCGCCGTCGACCAGGCCGCGGGCGATGAGCGCGTCCACCCCGGTCATCACGTCGAGGTGCGCGTTGACGAAGTAGTGGCCGACCATGTCGCGCAGGAACGGGTCGCCGTAGCCGGTCGAGCCGCGGTAGTTGGGCTGCAGCACCATGTAGCCCCTGGCGGCCAGCACCTGGGTGTAGTTGCCCCAGCGGCCGAAGCCGAACTTGTCGGAGGCCTGCGGGCCGCCGTGGGTCTGCACCACCAGCGGGTAGCGCTGGCCGGCCTGGTAGTCGAGCGGGTAGAAGAGCATGCCCTCCACGGTGACGCCGTCGGCGCCCTTCCACTCGACCTTCTCCTGCCGCGGCAGCCGGAACTCCCTGGCGTAGCGGTCGAAGACGTGGCTCACCTGGGCGATCGTGCCGGTGGTCGTCGTGAAGACGTCGCCGGCGTTGGCCGGGTCGTCCTTGGTGAAGACGTGGCGGCCGTGCGCCGGCACGTAGGTCCAGCCGCCGATCGCGTGGTTGCCGGTCGTCAGCGGTCTCGGCACCCCGCCGGTCACGGGCACCTCGACGAGCTGGCTGTGCACGCCCATGTTGGCGACGACGAAGATCGACCGCCCGTCCTTCGCCCACGCCGCGTCGGTGATCTCGTGGCCGACGGCGCTGGTGAGGTCGCGGGCCGCGCCGCCGCCGGCCGGCATCACGAACAGGTTGGCGTTGTAGTAGGTCTCGAAGCGCTCGTTCGACCCTGACCGGAACAGGATCTGCGAGCCGTCCGGCGACAGGCTGGCCCCGCTCTCGGCGACGGCGTTCGTCGTGAGCGCCGCGGCGTTGCCGCCATCGGCGTCCATCACCCAGACCTCGCCGCGCTCGGCGTCGCCCAGCACCGTGCTCGGCGCCCGGTGGTGGGCGATGCGCCGGCCGTCAGCGGACAGCTCGTAGCTCAGGATCGAAAAGCCCCCCGAGGTCATGCGCTGTTCGGCGCGGCTCGCCACGTCGATCCGCCACAGATGGCGCATCGGCATGTTCTCGTCGAAGGCGTAGACGTCGTCCTTGGCCTTCTCGCGGGCGAGCTGTTCGGGCGACTTGGGGTCGTCGGCCATGAAGTAGACGTAGCGGCCGTCGGGCGACCACGCCGGACTCGTCGCCGCCGTGGCGTGGCTGGTCAGGGCACGGGCCTCGCCGCCGGCCACCGGCAGCAGTTGAATCTGCGGAGTGTCGGCGCCGTCACGCTTGCCGACGAAGGCGATCCACTGTCCGTCGGGCGACCAGCGCGGCTGGCTCTCGCCGTCGCTGTCCCAGGTGAGCTGCGCCGTGCCGGTGCCGTCGAGGCGCACCCGCCACAGGTGGCTGACGCGCTTGTTGGCCGCCCAGTCGGCATCGGCCTGCACGTAGATCACCTGGGTGCCGTCGGGGGAGAGCTGCGGCGTGCTGACCACCGGCACGCTGATGAGATCGACGATCGACATCGGCCGCTGGGCGAGGGCCGGGGCCGGGAGCAGGAACAACACGCCGAGCACACGAACGACATGCCGAACGGTCATGACGGCCTCCAGGCGCGGAGCGGGCGCCGATCGGCGGGAGTGTAGCGCAGGTGCGGCCGGCGGCCGCGGCGTCAGCCGAGGATGCGGCGCAGCGCGCCCATCGCCTCCTGGGCGCCGACGAACAGGAACAGCACCAGGATGGCGACCAGCAGCAGGTTGGTGAGCAGGGCGTTCCTCGGCACCTGCGCGTCGGCCCAGGGAACCCGGTTGTTCAGGTAGAGCAGCGTCGCGGCCAGGAACGGCACGAACAGGCTGCCGATCACCGTGTAGGTGACGATGATGAGCAGCGGCGCCCCGGTGAAGGCGAGCGGCAGCGGCACCAGCGAGATGAAGACGAGGCCCAGCCGGTAGGGCCGGCTGGTCACCTTGGTAATCTCCTCGCGCGCCTCGACCGACAGGCCCTTCATGACCCCGTAGATGTCGGCGTACAGATACGGCACGCTCTGCCACACGCCGAGCAGCGACGCGAAGACCGCCGCCCAGAACCCCAGCGAATAGGCCCACACCCCGAACGGGCCGAGCACCGTGCCGAGGAACGCCGCCATCCGCGGCACCGCCTCGGCGTCGCGCAGCGCGACGCCCGGCACGAAGAACGCCGTGTTGGCGATCAGCATGATCGAGATGCCGAAGAGCGCCGTGAAGACGTAGGCGACCCCGACGTCGCCGCGCACGTAGGACAGGTATCCGGAGCCGCGCATGCCGTCTTCGCGCATCCTGGAGGTGTATGAGAGCATCGTCACCGAGCCGCCGATGCCGCCGATGAGCGACAGCACGTAGGTGCCGCTGCCGGCCGGGATGGTCGGCAGCACCAGGCCGGTCGCGGCCGGGCCGGGGTTGGTCATGGTCAGGGCGGCGCAGACCAGGATGCTGAAGCCCATGATGCCGACCAGCAGCTTCATGAGCTTCTCGAACTTGCCGTAGCCGCCGAGCCACACGAACGCGAAGCCGACCAGGCTGTGCAGCACCGCGCCCCACGACTGCGGCACCGCGCCGCCGGTGAGGTTGGTGAGGCCGAGGCCGCAGGCGTTGGTGAGCGCCGCGCTCACCGCCACCGTCCACAGCACGAGGTAGATGCCGAAGTAGAACTTGACCGAGGCGTGGAGGTGCTCGGCCCAGCCCTCGATCACCGTCTGGCCGGTGGCCAGCTGCCAGCGGGCGATGCCCTCGCTCAGCACGAACTTGAAGAAGGCGCCGAGCGCGATCGCCCACAGCAGCACGACGCCGTAACGGGCGCCGCCGACGGTGGCCGACACGACGTCGCCCGAGCCGATGCCGGTGGCGGCCACGACCAGGCCGGGGCCGGCGAGTTTCAGGAAGCTGGACGCGGGAATCGGCGACGACGTCGGGGGCTGTGGCACGCGGTGAACCTGTGGCCGGGAGCGTATCAGAGAACCCCGGCGCGGCGCTGTAGACTCTCGGACGATGGACGCCGGCCGCTGGCAGCAGGTGGAGACGCTGTTCCATGAAGCGCTGACGCGCCGCGGCGACGAGCGCGAAGCGTTCGTGACCAGCGCGTGCGCCGGCGACGGCGCGCTTGAGGCCGAAGTGCGGTCGCTGCTGGCACGCGCCCCGGCCAGCGACCAGTTCCTCGCCGCGCCGGCCCTCGAGGACGCCGCGCGAGCCGGCGTGCTGCCGGCGGCCGCGGCGGCCGAGGCCGCAGCCAGTGCGGCGCCTCCGGCCGTCGTCGAGCGCGTGGCGCACTACCGGATCGTGCGCCGCCTCGGCGAGGGCGGCATGGGCGTGGTCTACGAGGCGTTCGACGAGCGGCTCGAGCGTCCGGTCGCCCTCAAGGTGCTGCGCCACGATGCCGCCGATCCCAGTGCCGCGGAGCGGCTCGTCCGCGAGGCCCGCGTCGCCGCGCGCGTCGTGCATCCGCTCATCTGCCAGGTGTTCGACCTCGGCGCGTCGCGCGAGCGGCCCTACATCGCCATGGAGCTCATCGCCGGCGAGTCGCTCGCCGACCGGCTGGCGCGCGGGCCGCTGCCGCCGGGCGACGCGCTGCGTCTCGGCGCCTCCGTGCTGGACGCGCTGGCCGTGCTGCACGACCACGGCATCGTGCACCGCGATCTCAAGCCGTCGAACATCTTCCTGACGCCGGTCGGCGTCAAGCTGCTCGACTTCGGCCTGGCGCGGCCGCTCGCCGCCGTCGGCGACGTCACCGGGACGCCGCTCACCGCCGCCGGCATGTTCGTCGGCACGCCGCAGTACGCCTCGCCCGAGCAGCTCACCGGCGCGCCGGTCGACGCCCGGGCCGATCTGTTCTCGGCGGCCGTCGTCGTCTTCGAGATGCTGGCCGGACGTCCGCCCTTCGGCGGGGCGACGCTGCCGGCACTGGCGCACGCCGTCCTGCACGAAGCTCCGCCCGTGCTGGCGGGCTCGCCGGCGGTGGCCGCCGCCGACCGTGTGCTCCATCGCGCCCTGGCCAAGGCGCCGGGCGACCGCTACCCGACGGCCGCCGCCTTCGCCGCCGATCTGCGCGCCGCGCTGGCGATGATCGACAGCGGGCAGGCGGTGGAGGCGCGGCCGATCCTGCGCCTGGCGGTGCTGCCGTTCCGCCAGCTCAAGCCCGACGCCGACACGGCCTACCTCGGCCCCAGCCTGGCCGACGCGCTGGCCAGCTCGCTGACCGGCCTGGAGTCGCTGGTGGTCCGCTCGACCCTCAAGACCGCCCGCTACGCGCAGCCGCCGCTCGACCTCGACCGCATCGCCACTGATCTGGCCGTGGACGTCGTGCTCAGCGGCTCGCTCCTCTCGGCCCGGGATCGCATCCGCGTCAGCGCGGAGCTGGTCGCCGCCCCGGCCGGCGACGTCTGGTGGTCGCACGTCACCGATGCCTCCCCGATGCGGTGCTCGACCTGCACGACGACCTGGCCGAACGCGTCCGCGCGGCGCTGCCGCTCAGCGCCCGCGACCGCCGGACGCCGCGCGCCCACGCCGCCGACGAGAAGGCGTTCACCTTGTACCTGCGCGGCATGCAGCTGCGCACCGAGGCCGGGGCGTGGCGCCAGGCCCACGCGTTCTTCGAGCAGAGCCTGGCCGCCGATCCCGGGTTCGCCGCCGCGTGGGCCGAGAAGGGCCGGCTCGAGCGCATCCTCGGCAAGTTCGAGGATCAGGCGCTGCTCGTCCACGCCGAGGTGTCGCTGCGCCGCGCCCTGGCTCTCGATCCCGACAACGGCGCCGCCCAGTACTACCTGGCCCAGCTCGAGATCGACCTCGGCCGGGTCGGCGACTCGCTGGCCCGCCTGCTCGATCGCGCCTGGCAGCGGCGGGCCGAGCCGCAGGTGTTCGCCGGCCTGGTGCACGCCTGCCGCTACGGCGGGCTGCTCGACGCGTCGCTGGCGGCGCACCGTACGGCCGTGCGGCTCGATCCCACCGTGTCGACGAGCATCCTGCACACCTACTACCACCGCGGCGCGTTCGCCGAAGCGCTCGACGAGCTGCACCGCAGCAGCGATCCCATCGAGGGCCGCCTGCTCGGCGCGATGGGGCGCCGCGAGGAGGCGATCGCCGCGGCCACGCGCGAGGAGGTGCGCTACGCGGCGATCCCGTTGTTGAAAGCCTTCTCCACCGGGATGCGCGCCGGGCTGCAGCAGCGGAGGGAGGAGGCCCTCGTCTCGATGCAGCCGTTCGAGCACCGTCCCTACAGCGACGGCGAGATGCTGTTCTACGTCGCCGAGGTCCACGCGCTCGTCGGCGACGACGACGGCGCGATCGCCCGTCTCCACCAGGCACTGGCCGGCGGCTTCCTGTGCGCCGAGGCGTTCGAACGTGACGCCTACTTCGGATCGGTGCGCCGGCACCCGGCGTGGGCGGCGCTCATGCAGAAGGTCGAGGCCGAGCAGGCGGAGGTGGCGCGCGTCTTTGAGGCGCACCGCGGCCCCGCCCTCCTTGGCCTGTGACCCCTCACCCGGCCGGCGCGTCCGGCGCCAGCTCGCGCAGCAGCCAGGCCTTGGCGAACGTCCAGTCGCGCATCACCGTCTCGGGCGAGACGTCGAGCACCTCGGCGGTCTCACTCACGGTCAGCCCGCCGAAATAGCGCAGCTCGACCACCTGGGCCTTGCGGGCGTCGACGCCGGCGAGCGCGTCGAGGGCGTCGTGCAGCGCCACCAGGTCGGTGGCCGGCGCCGGCGCCGCGACCTCGAGGTCGTCGAGCGGCACGACCGGCGCCCGTCCGCCGCGCTTCTGGTAGCCCTTGGCCCGCGCCATGTCGACCAGGATGCGGCGCATCGTCCGGGCGGCGACCGCCAGGAAGTGCGCGCGGTTCTGCCAGCGCACGTGCGCGACGCCGACCAGCCGCAGGTAGGCCTCGTTGACCAGCGCCGTCGGCTGCAGGGTGTGGCCCGGCCGTTCGCCCCGCATGTAATGGCGGGCCAGGCGGTGCAGCTCCTGCTCGACCAGCGGCACGAGGGCCGGCAGGGCCGACGGGTCGCCATCGGTCCAGGCCTGGAGCAGGGCGGTCACGCGCGCGGGGGACGGCGGATCGGGTGCGTCGGCCATCGGGATGGGTCGATTCTACGGGCCGACGGCCCCGCGCCGACCGATGCCAGTTGGCAGCCGCTGTTCCCGCCTATGGGGACGAGGCGGCATGACGCCGCCGGTCACGAAAAGGAGCCGGCGGTGGTGGTCGCCTTCCAGGGGATGGTCGACTACGCGCGGGCCAGGTGAGGTGGCGTCACGACACGGCGCCGACCGGTGCCGCCTTCACCGCCCGGGCGATCTCGCTCAACGCCTCGCCGACGCGGTCGACGAAGACGTCGAGCGCCGCCTGGTGCATCACGGTCGACAGCACGTAGGTCTGCCGCGTGGCGGTGAACACCCCGCGATTGAGCAGCAGCAGGTGGAGCAGCCGCACCAGCCGCCGGTCGCTGCGCAGGGCCTGTTCGGGCGTGGTGATCGGGCCGGCCGCGAAGTGGAGCTGCATCAGCGAGCCGTAGCCGGTCACGGTGGCGTCCAGGCCGTGCCTGGCGACCGCGGCCTGCAGCCGCGCCCGCACGAGATCGCCGGCGGCGTTGAGGCGGCCCACCGCCGCGCCGTCGAACAGCCGCAGCGTGGCCAGCCCGGCCGCCATCGTGGCGGCGTTGCCGTTGTAGGTGCCCGAGTGGCTGATCGTCCCCGGCCGGCTCGGATCGTAGGTGGCCATCACGTCGGCGCGGCCGCCGAAGGCGCCCACCGGCAGGCCGCCGCCGATGATCTTGCCGAAGCTGGTGAGATCCGGTCGGATGCCGTGCACTTCCTGCAGACCGCCCGGCGCCAGGCGGAAGGTGATCACCTCGTCGAAGACGAGCAGGACCCCGCACGCCTCGGTGACCTCACGCAGGCCCTCGAGGAACGCCCGCTCCGCCGGCAGCGCGCCGGTGCCGGTCATCGGCTCGACGATCACCGCCGCCAGCTCGTGGGCGTGGGCGCGGATGAGCGCCGCCGTGCGATCGAGGTCGTTGAACCCGCCGACCAGCACCTCGCTCGCGGCACCCGGCGACAGGCCGGGCGGGACGGCGTCGAACGGCGCGGACACCGCCACCGACACCTGATCGTGCGAACCGTGGTACCCGCCGGCCATCTTGAGGATCTTCGAGCGGCCGGTGAACGCCTTGGCGGCGCGCAGCGCGCCCATCGTCGCCTCGGTGCCCGAGTTGCAGAAGCGCACGCGCTCCACCGACGGCACGCGCCGGCACAGCACCTCGGCCAGCGCCACCTGCAGCCCGTTGGCGGTGCCGTGCACGGTGCCCTTCGCGGCTTGATCGGCGATGGCGCGGACCACCGCCGTGTGGCCGTGGCCGTGGACGAGCGAGGTGAAGTTGTTGAGGACGTCGAGATACTGGTGGCCGTCGGCGTCCCACAGGTGGCACCCTTCGCCGCGGGCGACGAACACGGGGTAGGGGGCGTAGTAGGTGCCGGTGCGGGTGTCGCCGCCGGGCATAACCTGGCGGGCGCGGCTGTGCAGGGCGTGCGATTGCGGCGTCCGGTGCTGATAGGCGGCCAGCTCACGCGCTTCGAGGGCCTCGAGAGGGCTCATCACGGCATTCCTGTTCTGGGGACCGCCCCCATTCTGGACCGCCACGGACTTCGACTCCAGCCCAGAGATCGGCGGCGGCAGCCTATCCCTTGGAGACATCTATTGACGTCGAGTGACATCTGCAGCTGCGCAACCAGCAGCCGGCGCGGGCGGCGCAGATTACGGTGCTCGCTCGCTTCCAGGGGCTGGGGACTGGGGGCTGGGGACTGGGGCTCCTGGACGACGTACCAGATGAAGCAAGGGCCGGGCGATGTCGCCCGGCCCTTGTCTTCCGCAAGCGCCAGTCCCTGGCCTCCAGCACCCAGCCTCGCCGAGCGCCGATAGCGCTCGGCTCAATCGTCGTGGGCCAACTCGTACTCCCGCTGGGCACGGGCGTTGACCGACGCCTGGGCCTGGTCGCGTTTCTTGGCGGCGCGCAGGGCGAGGTCGTGCGTCGTCTCCGACTTGATGGCCGGCAGCGACAGCAGCTTGTCGAGGTCGGCGCCGGCACACTTGGGGCACGCCGGCGTGCTGCCCGGACGGACCAGCGTCTCGAACTCGTGATGGCAGGCCTGGCAGCGGTACTCGAAGATCGGCATGACAGATCCCCTGGCGACGTCCTCGGCCGAGGATAGCACGTGGTTCAGAAGGTCCAGCGCAGGCCCAGGCCCGGCCGCACCTGCAGCGCGCCGTTGAGCACGTAGGCGCGCAGCTGCGGCACCAGGGCGGCGTGGCTGGTCAGCGACACCGCGGCGTCGGCGCCGACGACCGGCACGGCGTGGTGCGCCGAGGTCTCGTATTCGGACCGGAAGCCGGGCCCGCGCGGCATGCCCGGCAGGTCGATCTCGGTGATGGTGGTGACCCGTTCGTTCACCAGGCCGAGGCCGCCGACGAGTTCGATCGACGCGCGGCCGCCGCCGAGGTGATAGCCGAGCAGCGCGAAGCCGGCCTTCACGTCGCGCTCCTCGGTGGTGCGCTGCGGCACGAGCAGGGTGGTCGGCGGCAGCGCGAACCCGGCGCCGCGGCCGACGCGGGCGACGAGATCCTCGACGGCGTAGGGATAGATCGGGCTGTTGCGATCGAGCGACAGCGTGTCGGTGAGCGACCACTCGACGCGCGCCGATAGGCGGCGCGTCAGGTGCACGCCGATGCCGAGGGCACCGCCCGGCGCGGTGCCGCTGGCGTCGTCGTCGGGGCCGCCCTGAACGTTACTGGTCGGCGCGCGGCGGATGTCGGCGAATCCCGACGCGCTGACGAAGATGGTGCCGGTGGAGGGCTGGGCCTGGGCGGCGGCGGGCACGAGCCACGCCGCGACCGACAGGGCGATCAGGGTGAGTACGGGCTTCATGAGCAGACGGCTCCTCGCAGGCAGGCCCTCCCAGTATGCCAAGGCCGGCGGCGATCCGGCGGGTCGCCGGTCGAATCGGCGGGGACGAACCGCGGCCGCCCGCCCGGCGCCGCTCACGACTCGGCCGACAGGCGCTGCACGCTGGTGCCCGCCACGACCTTGCGCCGGTAGTCGAGCTCGCCGCAGCTCGCGCACTGCGTGAGCCGGCCCTTCGGCAGGTCGGCCACCATCACGGCCATCTCGTGGCCGCACACCGGACAGGTGTGCAACAGATCCGCCGGCAGTGCCGCCAGCGGCCGCGGGGTATCCAGCACGCCCGCGCAAATTGCAATGCATGTGCCCGGAGGGCCGCCGGTGCGCCAACCGGCTGACGGGCCGGGTGCGGCGCGCGAATGCGTGGGAATCCGCCAGGTTGGCCGACCCGGCGCGCGCGGTTGCCCGCGCCGGCATCGCCGCGGTACGCCGAAACCGTTGACGATCTTGAGGGGACGCTGTGCAGGAACGGCACAGGTCGATGCCCACCGCCGGTACAGTCGCCGGCGGTGCCGGGAGTTACTTCGGCAGCTCGATCTTGATCAGCTTGAGCGGCTCGAGGTCCTTGACGATCTCGGTCTTGCCGGCCGGGTACTTGTTCGACTTCAGCAGGTGCGCGACGATGTCGGCCTTGCCCTGGGTGGGCACCGAGCCCGGGTTTCCAGGCGGCATCGAGATGCGGATGCGATCGAAGAGATCGCCGAGCGTCGTGCCATTCCAGTTGCCGAGGAACTCGGTGCCGGCCAGCGCCGGTGCGAAGCCGTCGCCCTCGAGGCCTGCGCCGTGGCACGACGCGCACTCCTTGGCGTACACGTCGGCGCCGCGCGTCGCCTGTTCCTCGGTGTAGACGCCGGCGGTCACCGACTGTTCCTGCGCGGCCCGCGGCGACACGGTGAGGAGCGTGAGCCAGACGGCGGGCAAGGTCACGAACCCTAGCTTCGATACCTGCATGGGTCAAGAGTAACAGATCGGGCGGGACGAGAGGCTACTAGTCCCAGTCGGGCAGGTGCGGTCCGACGGCGCAGACGATACAGCGGCGTGGGTGCACCTCGGGATGCTTCCGCTTGAGGGCGGCGACCGCGTCGGGCAGCGCATCCAGCGTGTACCCCGCACCGGCGTGATCGTCCCAGTAGTGGCCGGGCCGCTCGCCCGGATGGCGGTCGCGGATGCGGCAGCCGAGCGCGTGCACGGTCAAGTCGAAGTGCGGGCCCAGCGGCTCGTGCAGGGGAGAACTGCAGGTGCGGACGGCTCCGCCCTCGTTCATGTGCTCGACGTCGACGTGGATCATGTAGCTCATGGCGGCGTGGGCGGATCCTACGTCACCCGGGGCCGTACACGACAACGGCGGCTCCGGGGAGCCGCCGTTGTGCCGTTCCGCGCCTGGCCGCGGCTAGTTGCCGCTGCGCGTCGTCGGCCAGGGCACGCCCAGCTTCTTGCTCGTGACCGGGCCCTCGCCCTTGAACACGAACTTCTGCAGGCGCTTCCCGGTGTAGGTCTCGGTGGTGTAGATGTTGCCCTGCGAATCGGTGGCGATCGAGTGCACGCCGAGGAACATGCCGGGCTGGCGGCCGCCGTAGCCGAAGTTGTAGAGCTCGGTCATCGACTTGCGGTCGAAGACGCGCACGTGCTCGTTCACGCCGTCGGCCATGTAGAGGTACTTCTGGGCGGGGTCCCTCGAGAAGGCGATGTCCCACACCGAGCCGTCGGCCAGGGTGGTCTTCTCGATGAAATGCTCGCTGACGAACTTGCCGTCCTTGGTGAAGACCTGCACCCGGTCGTTCGGACGATCGCACACGTACACCATGCCGTCCACCGACAGCTCGGCGCAGTGCACCGGGTTGCGGAACTGCTTGGCCGGCGGATCGTTCGGGTTGTAGCGGCCCATCGGCGCGTCGTCAGGCTTGGCGCCGTAGGCGCCCCAGTAGCGCTTGATCTTGCCCGAGTCCATGTCGAGCACGGCCACGCGCTTGTTGAAGTAGCCGTCGGCGACGTAGGCCTCGTTGGCGCGCGGGTCGATGAAGATCTTGGCGACGCGGCCGAAGTTGTCCATGTCGTGGCTGTTCGGGATGAAGGTCGGCTTCTCGGCCGGCGACTTCGGATCGCGGCGGGCGTTGGCCTTGCCGAACTGCGCGACGAACTTGCCGTCGCGGGTGAACTTCAGGATGTGGGCGTCGGGGCCGCCGTTGCCGCCGATCCACACGAAGCCCTTGTGATCGACGACGATGCCGTGGTTCGACTCCGGCCAGTCGTAACCCTGACTCTTGCCGCCCCAGTGGCCGACGAGGTTGCCGGCCGGATCGAACTCGAGCACCGGCGGCGCCGGGTCGCAGCACTCGCCGACGCGCGGCGTGCCCGGCTGGACCACCGCCAGTTCGGTGCGGTCGAGGTTGCCCGGGTCGTTGCCGCGATGGATCACCCAGACGTGGTTGCGATCGTCGACGCCGATGCCGATCGTCATGCCCATGACCCAGTTGTTGGGCATCGGCTTCGGCCACAACGGATCCACTTCGAAGCGCGGCGCCACGACGCTTGCCTGGGCCTCGAGCACCGCCCGCTGCTCGAGCCACGACGCGCTCAGGGCCAACGCCAGCGCCAGCGCGACCAGCGCCCCGCCCACTCTGACCTTGCGCGACCGGATTACTCCGCTCATGGTGCCTCCAGAACTCTGACCCCGCCGGGTGCGGGGTACCCGAAACCCGGCGAGTATACACGGAAGTCGGGCTTGCCAGAGTGCGGCGCCCCTCGCTACGCTGCCTCCCGTGCGACGGTTCCTGACGACGGCCCTGACTGCGGCGCTCGCCCTCGCCTGGACGGCCACCCCCACGGCCCACGAGATTCCCAACGAGGTCACGGTCCAGACCTTCCTGAAGCCCGATGGCCGAACCCTGACGTTGCTCGTCCGGGCCCCGCTCAAGGCCATGCGGGATGTCGACATCCCCTTGCGGGAGAACGGTTTCCTCGACCTCGCCAGGGTCGGACCGACGCTCGAGGACGCCGCCATGCTGTGGATTGGCGATTTCGTCGAGCTGTTCGAGAACGGCCGGCCGCTGGCCAAGCCGAGCCGGGTGACCGCGGCCCGGGTCTCGCTGCCGTCCGACAAGTCGTTCGCGAGTTTCGACGAGGCGCGCGCCCACCTGAGCGCGCCGCCGCTGCCGGCCGACACCACCCTGTACTGGCAGGACGGCCTGCTCGACGTCGAGTTCACCTACCCGATCGAGTCGGACCGGTCGCGGTTCGCCATCCGCCCCGGGCTGACCCGGCTCGGCCTGCGCGTCAACGTCGTGATGCGCCTGTTGGCGCCCGACACCCCGGAGCGGGCGTTCGACGTCCACGGCGACCCGGGCATCGTCGAACTCGACCCGCGCTGGCACCAGGCGGCGCTGCGCTTCACCACCGACGGCTTCTTCCACATCCTCGACGGCATCGACCACCTGCTGTTCCTGTTCTGCCTGGTGATCCCGTTCCGGCAGCTGAGGCCCCTGGTCGCGGTGGTGACGGCGTTCACCGTCGCGCACTCGATCACGCTGATCGCCTCGGCCTTCGACATGGCGCCCTCGGCGCTGTGGTTCGCGCCCCTCATCGAGACGCTGATCGCCGCCTCGATCGTCTACATGGCGATCGAGAACATCACTGGCGCGCACCTGCGGCGGCGGTGGGTCGTCACCTTCGGGTTCGGGCTGGTGCATGGCTTCGGCTTCTCGTTCGCGCTGCGCGAGTCGCTGCAGTTCGCCGGCCGCCATCTGCTGACGTCGTTGCTGGCCTTCAACGTCGGCGTCGAGCTGGGCCAGCTGCTCGTGCTGCTGGTGCTGCTGCCGCTGCTCGCCGTGGTCTTCAGCCGCGTCGTCGACGAGCGGATCGGCACCATCATCCTCTCGGCCTTCGTCGCCCACACGGCGTGGCATTGGCTCACCGAGCGCTGGGGCGTGCTGGCGCAGTACTCGGTTCAGTGGCCGGTGTTCGACCTGGCGTTCGTCGCGACGCTGCTGCGCTGGGCGATGCTGGCCGTGCTGGCGGTGCTGGCAGCGTGGCTGGTGCGGCCGCTGGTCGAGCCGCGGCCGCCGCGCGAGAAGTCCGTCGCCTGATCGTCATCGGGACTGTCACGCAGACAATGCGATCCGGCGCGGATGCTGCGAAGTTGGCAGGAATCGCTCTCTGTCGAGTTGTCGTCGTGACCGTCCCGGTGACACTCGTCAGACGTCGCTGGTCCCGCCGTGAGCGGGCTCGGCGACCCGCACGATGAGACACGTCGTCGTGGCGTGTGCCAGCAGCACGCCGCCGGAGGTCTCGACGCGTCCCTCGGCGATGGCGGTGGTGCGGCCGCGGTGGATCACCGTGCCGATGCCGCGCACGGGCCCCAGATCACGGGTGATGGCCCTCACGTAGTTGATCTTCAGTTCGAGGGTGGGGCAGTTCTGCCCGGCCTCGAGCGTCGTGTAGATCGCGCAGGCCATCGCCGAGTCGAGCAGCGTGGCGGCGAAGCCGCCGTGGACCGCGCCGGAGAAGTTGTAGTGGAACTCGGCCGGTGTGGACGCGAAGACGACGCGGCCGGGATCGGCTTCGGTGAGGTGGAGGTCCATGAGTCGCGCCATCGGCGTCGACGGCAGCTCGCCGCGCGCGACCCGCCGCAGCGTCTCGAGACCGGACGCCGCCGCGGCCCGCCCCGGCATCGTCATCGGATCGTCCCAGGTGATCGTGCGCGAGCGCTCGGCCATACGGCCGAGTGTAGCGTCGTTCCGAGCCCCGAGCCCCGAGCCCCGAGCCCCGATGAGCGTCAGTTCAATGTCACCGCCCAGCCGATGCCCAGCTTCAGCTGCTGCTCCTTGCCGCTGCCGAGGCGCACCTCGGTGAAGAAGCCGCTGTCGTGGCCGAAGCCGAAGAGATAGTGCGCGCCGACGCCGGTGTCCTCGAAGTCGAAGTCGGGCACGCGAGTGAGCACGACGCTCGGGCCGCCGCCGGTAATCAGCGTCCAGCCGCTGCCACCGAGCGGGATGCCGTAGATGAAGTCGAGGCCGATCGTCCCGATGCGATAGCCGTCGCCGGTCGCCCCGTCGATCCCCGGCCGCAGCCGCAGCCCGCCGAACAGGTCGTCGGATTGCCAGAACACCCCGCCGTAGACCTGCTCGGGATCGACCGTCACCCCGCCCTGGAACCCGATGACCTGCTGCGCCGCCGCAGGCGCCGCCGACAGCGCGACGAGCAGGACCGCGAGCGAAGCGCCCAGCGTGATCCCGCGCCTCCCGAGCCCCGAGCCCCGAGTCCCGAGCCCCTGTCCTATCGAGTGGACCATCTGCACCTCTCCGGCCTCCGCGGTTCAAACGGCGTTCCACCCGCGCTCGCCGCGTCGATCGCGAGAAGATAGCCGAGATGGCCGTGTCCGCCCCGCCGATCCCGTTGCTGTACGAGGACGACGCGCTGGTGGTGGTGGACAAGCCGGCGGGTCTCCCGGTGATCGCTGCCCCCGACTGGCCGGCGGCCGACACCGTGCAGGCCCGCGTCGCGGCTCAGCTCGGATCGCGGCTGTGGGTGGTGCATCGCCTCGATCGCGAGACCTCGGGGGCGCTCGCGTTCGCCAGGACCGCCGACGCGCATCGCCTGCTGTCGATGGCCTTCGAAGGCCGCGACGTCGCCAAGACCTACCGGGCGCTCACCAGCGGCTGCCCGACGCCCGGCCACGGCACGATCGACGTGCCGCTGCACGCCGCCAGGCGCGGCCGGTCCCGCCCGGCCCGGCCCGACGAACCGGGGAGCCGCGACGCGACCACGGTCTACCGGGTGCTGGCCGCCTGGCGCGCCGGGGCCGACACCGCCGCGCTCGTGGAGGCGAGCCCGCGTACCGGCCGCCAGCACCAGATTCGTGTGCATCTGCGTGCCATCGGCGCGCCGATTCTGGCCGATCCTGTCTATGGGCGGGCGACCGCCGGCCTGGCCGCCCGCATCGGGCTGGGCCGCCTCGCCCTGCACGCCTGCGTCCTCGATCTTCCGCACCCCTCCGGCGGGCGTCGTGTGCAGGTGACCGCGCCGTGGCCGGCCGACCTCGAGGCGGCGGGCCGCTGGCTCGATGCCCACGCGATCAGGGAGGTGGCCACGTGAGACTGTCGGCGTTCGTCGTTCCGGACCGCGCGCTCGACCGGCTGGTACGCGCCTGCGATCTGCCGTTCACGCTGGCTCCGCCCGAGGCCGACGTCGCCGACGGCGCGCTCGTGCGGCTCGAGTCGCGGCGGGGGAGCGCCATCGGCCTGGCGATCGTCGATCGCACCGAAGCCTGCTGGCGGGTGATGACGAGAGCCGGCGAGCCCTGGACCTCGCTCGGCGAGACGTGGCTCGACGCCCGGATCGACGCCGCGTGGCAGTGGCGGACGGCCGCCGGAGTGACCGGGCCCGACGCCACCTTCCGTCTGGTGCACGGCGCCGGCGACGCCCTGCCCGGCCTCTACGCCGACGTCTATGGGACCTTCGCCGTCGTCTCGGCGCTGACGCCGGCGCTGCTGCCGCTGGCCGCCGGGCTGGCGACGCGGCTCATCGCCCGGGGGCTGGCCGAGGGCGCGATCGTGAAGCATCGCGGTCGCGGAGCGGCGGCGCGGCAGGGCGACGTCGTGCACGAGATCGCCGGCCGCACGCCTCCGGAGCGCCTGGTCGTCCGTGAGGGCCCGTGGCGGTTCGAGGTGCACCTGGCCACCGGCGTGAACGTCGGCCTGTTCGGCGACATGCGCGCCGAGCGACTGCGCCTGGCCGGCCTGGCCGCCGGCCGGCGGGTCCTGAACCTGTTCGCCTATACCGGCACCCTGTCGGTGGCGTGCGCCACCGGCGGGGCCGCCCTCGTGACCAGCGTGGATCTGTCCGAAGGCGTTCTCGCCTGGGCCCGCGACAACGCCGCGCTGAACGACGTGCCGGCGGAGCGTCACCGCACGGTGGCCGCCGACGCGCGGCGATTCGCGAGCGCCGCGGCGGCTCGCGGCGACGCCTACGACCTGGTGCTGATCGACCCGCCCAGCTTCTCGACGGCGCGCGATGCCGCATTCGCCATCGACCGCGACTACCCGGGCCTCATCACCGAGGCCTGCCGGCTGGTGGCGCCGGGCGGGCTGGTGTGGCTGGCCAGCAACACGCGCGGCTTTTCGCTGGTCGGCGCGGCGCAGGTCGGGACGGCGGCGGCGGGGCGGCGGGCCCAGGTGGTGGCGGTCGGCCTGCTGCCGGCCGATTATCCGACCGAGCTGGCCGACGCCGACGCCCGCTACCTGCAGACGTGCCTGCTGCGCCTCACCTGATCGCGGGGCCCCCGCCGCTTCACGGCAGCGACTCGCCGCGGCGGATCGCCGCGACCTTCTCCTCCTGTTCGCGGGCCATGCGGTCGGTGTCGCGGCGGAACTCGTCGTTCAGCCGCACCAGCGTCTCGACGTCGTGGGCGGTGGCGCGGGCGGCGCTGAGCATGATCTCGGCCTGGGCGCGGCGGGCGGCATAGACCTGTTTCACCTCGGCGATGGCGGCGCGCTGCGCGTCGGTGAGCGGCGTCTCCTCGGTGCCGGCATCGGCGTCCCGCTTGCGGAGGCGTGCCATCGCCAGCTCGTAGGCGCTCTTCGGACCCTCGTCGCTCATGCCGGCCATTCTATGATCGGTCGATGAACGTTCCGGTCCTGTCCGAAGGAGAGGTCTACGCGCGGATCGGCGAGGATGGCTTCGCCCGGCTGGTGCGCGCGTTCTATGTGCAGGTGCCGGGCGACGACCTCCTCGGCCCGATGTATCCGGCCGACGACCTCGCCGGCGCCGAGGCGCGGCTCCGCGACTTCCTGGTCGGCCGCTTCGGCGGTCCGCCCCGCTACATGGAGCAGCGCGGCCACCCCCGCCTGCGGATGCGCCACATGCCGTTCGCCGTGACCATGGCGGCGCGCCATCGCTGGGTCGAGCTGATGGACCGGGCGTTGGTCGACGCCGCCCTGCCGCCCGACGCCGTCGCCGTACTCCAGCCGTTCTTCCACCACATGGCGACGTTCATGATCAATACGCCCGGCTAGGGACTCGGGGCTCGAAGAACCGGGGCTCGGGGCTCGGGGCTCGGGTCTCGGGGGAATACCTCCGACGGCACTCACGCCC
>JBFWNV010000012.1:0-106854 GCA_050250875.1 Vicinamibacterales bacterium | reverse complement strand
CGTCGACGACGGTCCATCGGATCGCCGCCGGCTGCGGCTTCGACGACGCCGCGGCCTGGCTCGGCGCCGACTTCGCGGGCGTGCTGGTCTGCGATGGCTGGGCGCCCTATCGCCGCTCCACGCACGCGACGCATCAGACCGGTCTCGCGCATATGCGCCGTCGCTGCCCCCTCCTGCACTCGATCATCCGCGGAGCCGGCTACCCCGGCAGATTCGCCGCCTCTTGCAGACCGCGCTCGCGCTCCGTGACCGCGGCGCCACGTCGCCGCCCGGCTTCGCCGCCGCGCGCGGCCGCCTGTTCGCCCAGACCCTCCTGGTGCTCGCCGCGATCCGCTCGCCGGCACCTGACGTGTGCGCTTCGCGGCACATCTGACCACCGAAGCCGCCGCGATCCTGACCTTTCTCGGTCATCCCGCCCGCGACGCGACGAACTGGCGCGCCGAGCACGCCCTCCGCCCGGCGATCGTCACGCGCAAATTCTGGGGCGGCAAATCGTATCGTGCGCGGCGCTCAGACCCAGCAGGTACTCGCCTCCGCCTCCGCGCGCTCGATCAACGTGGCCTGGACCCGGCCGGCTTGCGACCCGCTAAACAAAGTCTGCTATATCCTGGCGAGTAGCGGTGGCGATGCCGCCAAACAGTAGCGCGAGAGCGACGGCGACACCGCAGGGGCCCCGGGGGAGGGGCTTACCACCCGCGACGCCACGCCGCCGCAGGCCAAGTGCGCCCCTGCAACACACGCCCCCCATGGCGACGTTACCTAAAGTCGAGGCATCCACAGAGGAGGGCGTGCGCCGTGCGGACGGACGCGCCCGAGACAGCTCCGCCAATCTGCGAGATTACCAGTTCGCACCTTCGGCGAGATCGATCCTGGAGTCTCAGAGCCGGCCCAGTATCCGAATGGCCAAGTTCGAGCGTCGAGCCCCCCCCTGCCAGCTTGGGTTCCAAACGCTACCGCCTGTCGGTCGCACGTGCAGCAGCGGCGATCAGGAACGAACCTGGCCGAAGCCACCAGCGATAATCGAGGCGAGACATGGCATGGCGTTGCCCAAGGGAAGGACAACCGTCACGCCAGCAGCGCTATCGCTGCTGGCGTGACGTTTCAGCCTTTGGCGTCGTGGTATGGCTGTCGACGGTGTATTCAAGATACGGCAGAAACATTTCGTCCCAGCTTTGCTCGGACCAGAACACTTCTTTGTCAGGGCCGGGGTTGTAGCGGTTGTTGACGCTATTGTCGTAGTGCGCGATCGCCGTGATCTTGCTCCCGGCTGGAAGCTTGACCGGCGTCTTGAGCTCGTAGTTCAGCTGCCAGTTAAAATCGTAATTGGGTACGCTGAGGAGCGTCTCCTCACGGCCATCTGGATACGTCGCGATCCACGTCAGGTCTTTTCCGCGGAGGTGCATATGGGGGGACATCACGTACACCGTAATTGGCGTAGTGATTGGCGTGACGCCGACGATCTTCCAGTTCTCGGCGTACGGCGGGATGTTCGGGATGCCCTTCCGCTCGTCGCCGGCTCGCTGCACTACTTCGCCGTTGTCCGACCTCACCACGATTTCCCTGCCGTCTACCGTAAAGCGGGTCTCATTCGGCTCGGTGGGCAGCGACGTGCCGACGCCGCGCGTGAACACTTCGTGCGTCACGGGCACTTTGCTGAGCCATATGCCCAGCTTCGAGCGGTCAGTGGTTTCCGTTCCGTTCGGCTGATAGTGCGTATTGAAGCGGAACCAGTGCCCGGCGGCGATCCGCTTACCGGTCGCAGGACGGAAGCGCTCTAGAGTGCGCCCCGGCACCCAAGCGATCAGGTGATGGCGCTCACCGTCCTCGTTGATCACGTCCGAGCCACCGCCTCCATCAGACCTTGCCTTCTGCCCGTCGGGTCCGTAAAGGGTCCCATTCACCACTTTGTGCCCCTCAGGCAGCTTCACGACGTCGATACGCAGATGGTGAACGACAGCGCGGTTGCCCGGGCGCAGTTCCAATGCCGACGCGAACACATCCTCCTTAAACGGGTTCTCAACCCAAACGTAATCATTGGGAATCTCACCCTCAGCTTGAACCGGCGTCTCTGGCATCTCGATGACGACGTCAGGCGTGCCCCCCTGCCAGCCGGTGGCAAAAGTCGGCTGCGGCGGCAGGTCCTCGTCGCTGCCCTTCGGCGCGCCGCCGTCTATCCACCCGGTAACAGTCGCAATCTGTTCTGGCGTCAGCGAGGGATCGTTGCGGAAGGTACCGAACCGCGGGTCGGCGTGCCACGGCGGCATCTGGCGGTTCACGACTTTGGCGCGTATCGACCTCACCCACGGCCGCGTTTCCGCATAGGTCATCAGCGACATAGGCGCCACTTCGCCGGGCCGGTGGCAACTGACGCACTTCTCGTACAGAATGGGCGCTACGTCCTTACTAAAAGTCGGGACCGTATCTCCGGCCGATGCAGTTGCCGCCAAGCCCATGCACGACAAGACCAACGCCGCAACTCTCAGCTTCATATACGCACCCCTCAGCGAAACGTCGAAAAAGATCGACCTCAGCACAGTATCGACGTTACGATCCACTTGAAAGGCTGTCAATGACAAACGCGGGGCTGCCACAAATTGCGACATGCCAGAGCGCCCGCCCGGCGCACTGATGCGGATCGTCGTCGGTGTTCAGACAGCGCCGAGTGCCAACTGGTGTTCAGTGTGCGTCGAGACCTCGGCCCATTGAACGCGCGTTCAAGACGCGTAGATGAGCGACAAAGTGTGGCCCCGGCGCACAACCAGCGCGCCACCGAGGCCGGCATCGACTCAGGAGTCCGGCGAGATCGCGCACTCCGCCTTTACCGTCAGCCATGATCTGGCAAGGCGATCCCGTGCCGGCCCTAATTCGTGATCGCCGGCGCCAGGATGGCGCTCACGGCCGGAATGTAGAAGCTGGCCGGCAACCGCTCGCGGTCGAGGACCGCGAGCACGCGCGGCAGCCCCTTCATTGGTGCCGTACTCGGTCTCGGACATGGGTGTCGGCAGCGGGGCGAGATCTCCGGCCTACCGTTGCGCGGCGCCGGGGGACGCCGGCCGCAACACCTGGGTGTGTTCGGTCACCGATTCGACACGAGCCCGGGAATAGAAGATCGGGAAGTACCGGCCCTTGGAGCACAACTCGAACAGGTCGCGGTAGAGGGGGCTGCACGGATCGCCCGACTGCCCGGGATTGTTCAACGCAATCGAGCTGTCCCAGTCCTTCAGGTCGGCGATCAGCTTGAGCGACCCACCCGACATCTGATTGTCGGTGCCCCCGGTGGCGGTCACCGTGTAGGAGTCACCGCCACGAGGCGCGGGGCCGACATCCAAGCGCGAGCGCACGTCCGGCTTGACCGCGGCACTGAGCGGATGCCGGATGAGGGCATGGTGGTAGTCCGCCTGCCCGTACTGCCACCGCGTCATGTCGGGCCCAGCTTCTTGGTGAGCTCGACCGCGGCCTGCTCGAGGCTCGACGTCAGCACCCTGTCGCGGCCGGCGATCGGGTTCTCGCCGAACCGGCCGTCAGGCGCGTGCAACCACACGATGACCCTCGAAGACGCCACGCGCCGACTCTGGGACCAGCAGGTCACGAATGTTGACCAGCAGTCGGCGCTGCCACATCTCGCAGATCAGGATCCGGCGGTGGCAGGGGCGTTGGCCTGGCGTGGTCGGAGGCCGGCCGCCGCTGAGTTCTTGTCAAGAACGTAGTCCCACGCCAGAAGCGCCTGTTGGGCCTTCGCGGCCGGCGGGTCGGCGATGGCCAGGTCGCTGAGCAGTGGCACGAGCGATCGGGCCAGCAAGGACAAGTCGTCGTTCTGCAGGCGCACCATATCGGCCACGGTGTGCAGCGGTCCGGCGCGCAGCACCTCGCGTCACGGGCGGTCTCCAGGACATCGAGCACCCCGATCACGTGGACGACCGGCAGCGCGCTTGCTCCTGATGATATCGGACAGCGAAGCCATTACGATGGCGGCACCCCCGACCTCGCGAGGATCAGCTGCCGCGCGCCTCGCGCAGGGAGATGCGGCCGGTGTGGCGCAGCAGAGCGGAGATCGAGGCCAACCTCGAGAGCCGGAGGTGTTGCCGCTGGCGACGGGGGCACGTGGGCGGCTCTTCAGAGCCGCCGCGCGGCAGAGCTGAATCTCGGGCCTACGTACCCGCCGCGATCACGCGCGGACGACCAGAGTCTCGCCGACCTCGCGCAGGCCGAGCCGGCCGCGCTCGGCGGCGAGCATCCGCTCGGCCCGTTCGATCGGCTCGCGCACCGGCTCGCGGCTGAGGCTGAACGACTGGTGGTGCACCGGCACGATCAGCCGGGCGCCGGCGGCGTCGGCCATGGCGATGGCCTGTTCCGGCGTGCAGTGGTTGCTGATCCACGGGTCGTAGGCGCCAATCGGCATGACCGCGGCGTCGAACGGGCCGAAGCGCCGATACGCGGCGAACACCTGGGTGTTCGCGGTGTCGCCGCCGATGAGCAGGCGCCGGCCTTCGCGCTCGAGGATCCAGCCGGTGTAGCCGCGCCAGGTGTCGCGCTGGATTCGGGCGCCCCAGTGCTTGACCTCGATCGCGCGCACCAGCACCTCGCCGCGCGGCGTGACGACGCGGGCCGACTCGTTCCAGCGCAGCTCCTGCACGGTGCGATAGGCGCGACGCGGCAGCAGATCGCTGGTCCCCGCCGCCATCACCGCCGCCGGCCGGCCGCGCACCGCGGCCAGCGACGGCGTGTCGAGATGGTCGAAGTGCGCGTGTGACACCAGCACCAGGTCGAGTTCGGGCAGCGCGTCGGGAGTGAGCGCGCACTGCACCAGCCGCTTGGGCCCGAGACTGCCGATGCCCAGATCGACGCCGATGCGGGTGAACAGCACCGGATCGGTCAGCACGCGCAGGCCGTAGAAGTTGAGGAGGACGGTGGCGTGGCCGAGCCAGGCCAGCGTCACGGCGTTGTCGGTCCAGGTGTCCGGGACGGGCGTGTGCGGCGCCGGCGGCACGTCGGTGCCGATCTCGGCCATGCGGCCGCGCAGGAACCTGGCCGACCACGACTCCGACAGCCCGGTCCAGGCGGCGCCGACGCCGGCCAAGGCGCCCGAGGTGAGCAGGGCGCGACGGTTGAGCTTGGCGGTCATGACAGGTGAGACTGGCGCCGGCGGACGGAAGTTCCGTGACGCCGGCCTGCCCTCCATCATCGCTGGTCGCCGGCCTTCTTCGCCACCGCGCGCGCCACCTCGACCACCCGCTCACGCAGCTTCCGGTCGTCGATCGTCTCGGCCACCCGGCGCAGCGCCTCGGCAACCAGGCGCTGGCGCAGCCCGCGGTCGAGGGCCGACCACTCCACGAACGGCTCGGGATCGACGGGCGCCGGGCCCGATCCCGGCTCGATGATCACCCCGGGCCCGCCGCTGATCAGTCCGAACAGCACCTTCGCATAGCGCGCCCAGTCGCGGTGCACCCGCAGCCGGTCCGCCAGGTCGGCCGGCAGCGCATAGGCGTAAACGAGGCCCTGGCTGTAGTCGGTGACGCGAACGTCGCGGGCCCCGACGAACACGCCGGCATCGCTCACCGACACGGCATCGCCGTAGTAGTCGAACTGGCCGCTGGCCATCGCGCGCAGCACGGGGGGCACCCGCGTCCAGCGCGACCCGGACCGTTGGAACAGATGCGCGGCGCCGCTGCCCGGGTGCGGGTGATGGTCGGTCGGGTTGCCGACGACGGCGAACTCGCCGCTGAGCGACACGGCGGCGCCGAAGTCGTGGACCAGGTGCGGCAGGTCGACGACGGCCGGCTCGAGCTTCTGCTCGAGCCCCCAGGACACGCCGACCTTGACGTAGACGTAGGCGGCGCCGGCATCGACCACGCCGCCGCCGACGACGCCCGGCGCGCCGACGATCAGCCGATCGCCGTGAATCGCCACGGCCTGACCGAAGTGGTCGTAGGCCCGCGGGTCGGGCGATGTGAGGAGCGGCGGCACGAAAGCCCAGCCAGTGCCGTTGCGCCGGAAGACACCGGCCGATCCGTGGTGCGGCGCGGCGCCGCCCTCCCACTCGTCGCCCACGACCGCGTGGTCGCCGTGCACGGCGACGGCGCCGCCGAAGCGGCTGCCGGCGCTCGCCGACGGCGGCGTCACCCGCGCGGTCTCGGTCCAGGTCGTCCCGCCGCGCCGGTAGAAATACGCCGCCTGGTTGCCGCCGACCAGCACGTCGTCGCCGTCGATGGCCACCGAGGCGGCGAATCCGTAGGAGCTGGCGCCACTCGGCCGCAGCACCGCCTCCTCACTCCACGCGCCACCGGCCCGCCTGAACACGTAGGCCTGACCGGCGGCCCCGGCCCCAGGCGCCGCGACGACCAACGCATCGCCACTCAGCGCCACCGACGCTCCGAAGTGGTCCAATCCGGTCCGGTCGCTGGCCTGCAGCATCGCCTGCTCGGCCCACGCCGACCCGTTCCACACGAACACGTAGACGCGCCCGACGCCCGCATCGTGCTGGGCACCGACGACGAGGGTGTCGCGCCCGGAGGCGACGGCGCTGCCGAACTGTTCGAACGCTTCTGGTACCGCCGGTCTGATGATGGTTTCGGCCATGGCGACTCCGCGACCGGGCGGGGGGATCCGGTACTCGGTCAGTCTGCCACGGGTGCCAGCGCCGGGCCGAGGTCAGGGCCGGACTCGAGAGTGAAGGCGGTCTGGCCGAGCGCGTGCTCGCTGAACCGCGCCCAGACCCGGTAGCCCGATTGCCGCACGGCCAACGCCGCCGCCTCCTGGCCGTGCACGAGGAACACGTCGATGCGCAGGCGCTCGTCGGGATCGTCGGTGGCGGCGATCGTCGGGTCGTAGTCCTGGGCGCCGCGCTCGAAGGTCAGGTAGACGTCGGGACAGTCGAGGGCGCACGCACCCCGGACGCGCCGATCGCCCGGGGGTCGCCCGAGATGCCGGTGCGGTCACGCCGTGGTGAACGTCTCACGCGGCGCCGACGGCCCTTGAGCCCGGGCGTCGCCGCGGCTACCATCGGCCGATCCGGGAGGACGGGCCATGCCGAAACTGCCGAGCTCAGCCGCCGTCGTCATCTCGTCGCTCATCGCCGCCGCGGCCATCGCCGCCGGCGTGCACGCACAGGAGCCGCGCCAGGGCGGCGGCCGGGCGCCGGTCGTGCTGCCCGACGGCCCGGGGCGGGAGGCCGTCACCGCCACGTGCGGCGCCTGTCACGGACTCGGGCTCATCGGCGACGCCGCCGGGTATTCACGGGCCGCGTGGAAGGATCTGATCGCCACGATGGTGGCGCTGCCCGCGGATCGCGAGGCCGAGATCACCGGCTATCTGGCGGCGCACTTCCCGCCCAGGCCGGGCCGCGCGCCGGAGCTCGTCGCCGGCGACGTCGCGGTGACCTTCCGCGAGTGGCGCGTGCCGACCCTGGGGCAGCGCTCGCGCGATCCGCTGCAGACCCGGGACGGCACGATCTGGTGGAACGGCCAGTTCATCAGCCTGATCGGGCGGCTGAATCCGGCCAGCGGCGAGATGAAGGAGTTCCGCCTCGATCCGGCGTCGAAGCCGCACAGCATCGTCGACGACGCCGACGGCAACATCTGGTACATGGGCAACGGCAACGGCACGATCGGCAGGTTCGTGCCGGCCACCGGCGACATCACGGTCTTCAAGATGCCCGACCCGGCGGCGCGCGATCCGCACACCGGGATCTTCGGCCGGGACGGCACGCTCTACTTCACGCTGCAGCAGAGCAACATGCTCGGCCGCCTCGTGCCGTCGACCGGCGACATCCGGCTGGTGACGCTGCCGACGCCGCGGGCGCGGCCGTACGGCCTCAAGCAGGATTCCAAGGGCGACATCTGGGTCTCCTACAACGGCGCCGCCAGGATCGGCCGCATGGACCCGAAGACGATGGCCGTGCGCGAGTACCCGCTGCCCGACCCGGCCTCGACGTCGCGCCGGCTGGCGATCACCAGCGACGACATGATCTGGTTCGTCAACTCGTCGCTCGGCCGGCTCGGCCGCCTGAACCCGGCCACCGGCGAGGTCAAGGAATGGCGGTCGCCGAGCGGCGCCCGCTCGCATCCCTACGCCATCGAGGTGATCGACGACGTCATCTGGTACAACGAATCGGGCCAGCGCCCGGACGCGTTGGTGCGGTTCGATCCGAAGACCGAGCGCTTCCAGAGCTGGGCCGTGCCGTCGGGCGTGGGCATCATCCGCCACATGCGCAGGACCCCCGACGGCAACCTGGCGATCCACCAGACGAGCACCAACCGCGTCGGCCTGGCGATCATCGGCAAGCCGTCGGGCACCGCCCGCCAGCGCTGACCGCGACCCTCGCCGGATTTTTTCCGCCCCGGCGAGGATTCTTCGCCGGCGTTCCAGCCACCGGCGGCGCGACGACGCGTCCTGACGGCGGCCACGGCGGCACGCATGTTGCCGGTATGCCGTGATGCGGGTTCGCGCGCGTCACGAGCCTGAACCAGGGAGGCGGAGATGAAGGTCAGGTTCCACGCCGTCGAGAGCGTGTTCGACGACATCCAGGCGGTGCAGAAGCGGATTGCCGATCGGGCGCAGCGGATCTTCCGCGAGCGCGGCGCGGCGGTCGGCCAGGCGGTGGACGACTGGCTGAGGGCCGAGCGGGAAACGGTCTGGCGGCCCGCCGTCGAGATCCGGCGCCGGCCCGACGCCTTCGTCGTCAGGGCGGCCGTCGCCGGGCTCGACGCCAGGCAGCTCGACGTGCGCGCGACGCCGACGGAGCTGCTCGTCAGCGCCGACGTACACCATACGGACGGCGAGGCGGACGGCGAGACGGTGCTCTGCGAGTTCGCCACCGGACCGCTGTTCCGCAGCTGCGTGTTCCCCGAGCCCATCGACCCGTCGCGGGTGACGGCCGAGTGCCGCAACGGCATGCTGCGGGTCACCGCGCCGCTGGCCCGCCTGGCGACGCGGATCGACGTACGGACCGCGTAGGCGGCGCACCGGCCGTGGTCACCCAGGACCAGTCCGAGGTCGTCGCCTTCCTGGCGGCGCCGGCGACGCACGGCGGCGCGGCGGTGGAGCGCATCGAGACGCACGCGTCGATCGTCTTTCTCGCCGGCGCGCGCGCCTGGAAGCTCAAGCGCGCCGTGCGCTACGACTACCTGGACTTCTCCACCCCCGAGCGCCGCCGGGCGATGTGCGAGGGCGAGTTCCGGATCAACCGGAAGGCCGCGCCCGCGCTCTATCGCGGCGTGGTGGCGGTGACGCGCGAACCGGACGGCTCGCTGGCCCTCGGCGGCACTGGCACGCCGGTGGACTGGCTCGTCGAGATGGCGCGGTTCGACGAGGCCGGGCTGTTCGATCGCCTGGCGGCGCGCGGCCAGCTCGATCCGGCGCTGATGCCGGGGCTCGCCGCCGCCATCGCGCGGTTCCACGCCACCGCCGAACGCCGCCACGACCACGGCGGGGCGGCCGGGATGGCGTGGGTCATCGACGGCAACGCCGCCGGGCTCGCCGAGCAGGGCGCGGGTCTGCTCGATCTCGCCGCGTGCGACGAGCTGACGCGGCAGGCGCGGACGGCGCTCGAGCGCCACGGCCCGCTGCTCGACCGCCGCCGTGACGGCGGCTTCGTCCGCCAGTGCCACGGCGACCTGCACCTGCGCAACATCGTGCTGCTCGACGGCCAGCCGACCCTGTTCGACGCCGTCGAGTTCAACGACGAGATCGCGTGTACGGACGTGCTCTACGACCTGGCGTTCCTGGTGATGGACCTGTGGCGGCGGCGCCTGCCGCGCCACGCCAACGCGGCGTGGAACGCGTATCTCGCCGTGACGGGCGACCTCGACGGCCTGCCGCTGCTGCCGCTGTTCCTGTCGTGCCGGGCGGCGGTGCGGGCCAAGACCAGTATCACGGCCGCCCGCCTGCAGTCCGATCCGGAGCGCCAGCAGCCGCTGGCGGGCCAAGCCGGGGAGTACCTGGCCTTCGCCCGGGAGCTCCTGCGGCCGGCGCCGCCGTGCCTGATCGCCATCGGCGGGCTGTCGGGCACCGGCAAGTCCACGCTCGCCCGGGCGCTCGCGCCGCTCGTCGGCGCCGTGCCCGGCGCGGTGGTGGTGCGCAGCGACGAGGTCCGCAAGCGCCTGTGCGGTGTCGAGCCGCACGTGCGGCTCGGCCCCGAAGGCTACACCGCCGAGGTCAATCGGCGGGTCTACGGGGTACTGGTCGAGCGCGCGCGCCAGGTGCTGGCGGCCGGCCACGCCGTGATCGTCGATGCGGTCTACCAGCGGCCCGACGATCGCGCGACCATCGAGCAGGCGGCCGCGGCGGCTGGCGCGCCGTGCGCCGGCCTCTGGCTCGAGGCGCCGGCGGCGGTCATGCTGGCCCGCGTCGAGGGACGCCACCGCGACGCCTCGGACGCCGACGCGGCCGTCGTCCAGGCCCAGCTGGCCGGGGCCGGTGACGCCGGCGCCGGCACCTGGCACCGACTCGACGCCGCACCCGAGTCCGATCGGGTGGCGAACGTCGCGGCGGCCGTGCTGCGGCGCCAGCTCGGCGCCGTGACGGTCCGGCTCGACGAGGAGGGCCGATGACGGGGCCGGGCCGCGCGGCGGTGGCCGATCGGCTCGGGCACGAGGCGGGGCTGGCCGTGGACGCCGTCGAGGCGGCACTCGACCTGCTCGGCGGCCTGGAGCCCGCGCCAGACGGGCTGCTGAAAGGCGATGCGTCGCCGGTCACCGTCGCGGACTTCGCCGTGCAGGCCGTCATCGCCTCGCGCCTGGGCCGCGCCCGGCCCGACGACTCGCTGGTGGCCGAGGAAGATGCCGCCGCCCTCGGTGGCGCGCCCGACCTCGTGCGCCGCGTCACCGCCGCCGTGCAACGCGCCGATCCGGCGATCGGCGCCGACCAGGTGCTGGCCTGGATCGATCGCGGGCGCGGCACCGACGGTGGGCGCTTCTGGACCCTCGACCCCGTCGACGGCACGCGCGGGTGGCTGCGCGGCGGGCAGTACGCGGTGGCGCTGGCGCTGGTCGAGCAGGGCGTCGTCCAGGCCGCCGCGCTGGGCTGCCCGCGCCTCTCGCCCGGGCAGCTGGCGGCGAGCGCGGCCAGCCAAGGGCACGGGGCCGGCGGCACGGCCGTCGCCGTGCGCGGCCGCGGCGCCTGGTGGCTCGCACGCGGCGGCCAGAAGCTGGTGCGTCTGGTGACGTCGCGGGTCGGCGAGCCACGGCGCGCCCGCGTCCTCCACTCGGTCGAGGCGACGCACAGCGATGCCGCGATGCTCGGCCGGGTCGTGGCGGCGCTCGGTATCGAGGCGCCGCCCGGGCTGATGGACAGCCAGGCCAAGCTCGTCGCCGTCGCCAGTGGCGACGCCGACCTGGTGCTCCGGTTCCCGACCGCACCCGATCGGCGCGCGCCGATCTGGGACCTGGCGGCGGGCGCGCTCGTCGTCGAGGAGGCGGGCGGCCGCGTGACCGACCTGCGCGGCCGTCGGTTCGACTTCGCCGCCGGCCGTCACATGTCCGGGCACGAGGGCCTCGTGGCGTCCAACGGCGCCCTGCACGACGCCGCGCTGGCCGCCGTCGCCGACCTCCGGGCGGCGCGGGCCCACTGGGAACACCTGCCGCACGACGCCGACATCGGCGTCGTCGGGGTCGGACCGACCAAGGCCGAGGCGTTCCGCCAGGCGGCGCTGGCCCTGACGGCGATCGTCACCGAGCCCGATCGGGTCAGGGCGGTGACGCCGGTCGCCCTCGACTGCCACGCCGCCAACGACGAGCTGCTGCTGGTCGAATGGCTGAACGCGCTCATCTACGAGATGGCGGTCCGCTCGATGCTGTTCGCCGACTTCACGGTCGCCATCGACGACGCCGGCCTGCACGCCACCGCGATCGGCGAGCCGGTCGACCGCGAGCGGCACGAACCGGCGGTCGAGCCGAAAGGCGCCACGATGACCGCGCTGCGGGTCGTCCACGGGCCGGACGGCTGGCGGGCGCAGTGCGTCGTCGACGTGTGACGGCCGTCGAGGAGATCGCATGGATCCCGCATCGCTCGTCCGCGTGTCCGAGTTCGAATGGCGGATCCCGCCGACCGGGCGGATGCGCGTCCCCGGGACGATCTACGCGTCCGAGGCCCTGATTCGCGACATGGACGACAAGGTGCGCGAGCAGGTGTCCGGAGTGGCGATGCTGCCGGGGATCCAGCGGGCGTCCTACGCCATGCCCGACGCGCACTGGGGCTACGGCTTCCCGATCGGCGGCGTGGCGGCGTTCGATCCCGCCGCGGGCGGGGTCGTCTCGGCCGGCGGCGTCGGCTTCGACATCTCGTGCGGCGTCCGGACGCTGCGGACCGGTCTGACGGCCGACGCCGTGGTGCCGTTCGCGCGCCAGCTCGGCCAGTACCTGCTGCAGAGCGTGCCGGCCGGCGTCGGCAGCCATGGACGGATTCACCTCGACCGGCCGGAGCTCGACGCGATGCTGACCGGCGGCGCGCGCTGGGCGGTCGAGCGCGGCTACGGGACGGCGGCGGATCTCGAGGTCACCGAGGAACATGGCTGCCAGGCCGGCGCCCGCCCGGAGTACGTCTCGGAGCGCGCCCGGCGCCGCCAGCAGGACGAGATGGGCACGCTGGGCTCGGGCAACCACTACGTCGAGGTGCAGCGCGTGGCCGAGGTGTTCGATGCGCGGGTGGCCTCGGCGTTCCGCCTCGCCCGCGGCGACGTGCTGGTGTCGATCCACTGCGGATCGCGCGGCCTGGGCCACCAGATCGGCACCGAGTTCCTGCGCGAGATGGCCGCCGCGGAGCACTCGTTCGGCCTGGTCGTGCCCGACCGCGAGCTGGCGTGCGCCCCGATCGAGTCACCGCTCGGGCAGCGCTACCTCGGCGCGATGCGCGCCGGCATCAACTGCGCGCTCGCCAACCGCCAGATCATCACGCACCTGGTGCGGCGGGCGGTGGCCTCGGCAGTGGCCGCGCCCGACCTGTCGCTGCTCTACGACGTGTCGCACAACACCTGCAAGCTCGAGACGCACCGCTGCGACGGCGCGCTCACACCGGTGTTCGTCCACCGCAAGGGCGCGACGCGGGCGCTGGGACCGGGGCATCCGGACCTGCCGGCCGGACTGCGCGAGGTCGGCCAGCCGGTGCTGCTGGGCGGCACGATGGGCACGGCGTCCTACATCCTCGTCGGCACACCGGAGGGCGAGCGGCTGTCGTTTGCGTCGTCGTGCCACGGCGCGGGCCGGGCGATGAGCCGGCACCAGGCCCTGCGGCGCTGGAAGGGCCGTCAGGTGATCGACGAACTGGCGGCGCGCGGCATCATCGTGCGCAGCCCGTCGTCGCGCGGCGTCGCCGAAGAGGCGCCGGGGGCGTACAAGGACGTCGCCGCGGTCGTCGAGGCCGCCGATCGGGTCGGGTTGTCGCGCCGGGTGGCGCGGCTCGAGCCGCTCGTCTGCGTCAAGGGGTGACGCGGGTGCAGCACCTGCTCGACGTCTTCGATCGCTACGTGCGCGGGGCGTGGACGGCGGTGCGCTACGACGACGGCCTTCGCCAGTGGTCGTACTCCGCCGACGCGCTCAGGGCTGCCGCCGAGGCGTTCGCGCGCCGCCTCGACGAGGCCGGGCTGGCGCCCGGCGATCGCCTGGTGATCTGGAGCGAGAACCGGCCCGAATGGCTGGCGGCGTTCTGGGGGGCGATGCTGCGCGGCGTGGCGGTGGTGCCGCTCGACGAGCGGGCGTCGGCGGCCGTGGTGCGCCACGCGCTCGCCGCGGCGGCGCCTCGCGGGCTCGTCGCCGGTGAGCGGGTGGACGTGGCCGGCGTGCCGCCGTCGGTGCGCGTGTGGCGCCGCCACGACATCGCGTGGACGGCCAGCGGCTCGCCGCCCGCCCGCGCCGCGGTGAGCGCCGCCACCACCGCCGAAATCGTCTTCACGTCGGGGACCACCGGCGAGCCGAAAGGCGTCGTCATCACGCATGGCAACATCGTGGCGAACATCACGCCGATCGAACGCACGGCGGCGCGCTACCTGCGGTACCTGTGGCCGCTGCGGCCGCTGCGGTTCCTGGGGCTGCTGCCGCTCAGCCACATGTTCGGCCAGGCGCTGACCGTGTTCCTGCCGCCGCTCGTCCAGGCGACGACGGTCTTCGTCACCGGCTACGGCCCGCAGGACGTCCTCGGCCACATCCGGCGGCATCGCATCACGCTCGCCGTCACGGTGCCCCGCGTCCTCGACCTGCTGCGGACCCGCGTCCGCCAGCTGGCGCCGACCAGCCTCGAGCCGACGCCGCCCGGCCTCTCGCTTGGCCGGCGGCTGTGGCGGCATCGCGACGTGCATCGGCTGTTCGGCTGGCGGTTCTGCGGCTTCGTGGTCGGCGGCGCCCACCTCGATCCCGATCTGGAGAGCTTCTGGCGTCGGCTGGCACTGGTCGTCGCGCAGGGCTACGGCCTCACCGAGACCGCGCCGATCGTCGCCTGGAACAACCCGTTTGCGACCCGTCACGGCTCGGTCGGCCGACCGCTCGACGGGGTGGAAGTACGCATTGCCCCGGACGGCGAGGTGCTGGTGCGTGGCGCCGTGGTGACGCCTGGCTACCTCGACCGGCCGGAGGACACCCGGTCGACCTTCGCCGAAGGGTGGTTTCACACCGGCGACCTCGGCACCCTCGACGCCAGCGGCCAGCTGTGGATTCACGGCCGCAAGAAAGACGTGATCGTCACCGCCGACGGCGTGCACGTGGCGCCCGAGGACGTCGAACGCGGGCTCGAGGCCGTGGCCGGCGTGCGGGAAGCGGCGGTCGTCGCCCGCCGCAACGGCGGCGAACGCGTGCACGCGGTGCTCGTGCTCGACCCCGGCATCGAGGCGGCCGCCGTGATCCGTCAAGCCAATGCGGCCCTCGCACCCGACCAGCGCATCCGCGACTTCTCGCTGTGGCCCGGCGACGCGCTGCCGCGCACCGAGGCCGTCGGCAAGCTGAAACGCGAAGAGATTCGCCGCTGGGTCGCCGGTGGCGCCGGTCCCGCCCCCCTCGCCACACCGGGCGGCGGCGCCGACGACCTCGACCGCATTCTCGCGCGCTACGCCCCCGGCCACCGGGTGAGCGCCGACACGGCGCTCGACGAACTGGGGTTGAGCTCGCTCGATCGGATCGAGCTGACGATGGCGATCGAGGCCGAGGCCGGCGTCGGGCTGAGCGAGGCGGCCGTGACCGCCGCTCGGACGGTTGGTGAGCTGCGGCATGCCGTCGAGGCGGCCGGCCGGCCCGACGTGACGACCGAGGCCCTGTCCGCTCCGCGCTGGGCGCGGCGGTGGTGGGCCCGTCTGGTCCGTGACGTCAGTCAGCCGCTGTGGATCCTGCCGATCGCGGGGCTGTTCATGCGCCGCCGCGCCGACGGCCAGCAGTGGCTGGAGCGCCTCGGCGGTCCGGTGATCTTCGCGGCCAACCACCAGAGCCACCTCGACACCCCGGCGGTGCTGGCGAGCCTGCCGGGACGCTGGCGGCGCCGGGTGGCGGTGGCCATGGCCAAGGAGTTCTTCGCGGCGCACTTCGCGCCGGCCGGCTTCAGTCGACGCCAGCGCGCGGCCAGCAGCGCGCTCTACGTCCTGGCGGCGCTGCTCTTCAACGGCTTCCCGCTGCCGCGGTCCGGGCCCGGAACCCGCGCGGCGCTGCGCCAGGCCGGCGAACTCGCCGCCGCCGGGACGTCGATTCTGATCTTCCCGGAAGGCCACCGCACCGACACCGGCGACATCGCCGCCTTTCAACCAGGCGTCGCGATGATGGCGGTCAAGCTGGAGCTGCCGGTCGTGCCAGTGCGGCTCGAAGGGCTGGACCGCGTGCTGCACCATACGTGGCGCTGGCCGCGGCGCGGTCCGGTCCGGGTCAGCTTCGGCCCGCCGCTCGCCCTGGCGGGGGACGACTACGAGGCGCTGGCCGGCCGGGTCGAGCAGGCGGTCAGAGCACTGGGCGTGTCGGCAGCGCCCCGCGACACCCGGTGACGCGCGTCGTCACCCGCGGCGCGGGGCCGATCATTCGTCGCCGCGCAGCTTGTGCAGGTAGTGCAGCCGGGCCTCGACCTCGCTCAGCCGCCCGCTGGCGTACAGAGAGGCGTCGGCCAGCAGCCGCCTGGCGTCCTCGTCGGTTCGCCGCAGGAGCGTCTCGAGGTCATGGCCCGCGCCGGCCACGTAGGCGCTGATCAGGTGACGCTCGATCTCGGCCATCGGGTCGTGCAGCGGCGCCGTGTCATTCTGGTCGGTCATCGTCGTTGCCTCGCGGGGCGCCGGGTCCGGACGCGGCGCAGGAACTCGCGCTCCGAGATCACCGGCACCCCCAGTGTGCGGGCGCGATGGTACTTCGCGCCGGGTGCCACGCCCGCCACCACCAGGCTGGTGGCGCGGGTGACGGTCCGCGAGGGCCGACCGCCCAGGCGGGCGACGAGCCGCTCGGCGGCGTCACGCGTCATCGCCGTGAGCCGGCCGGTGAAGACGACCGAGCGGCCGGCCAACCGACCGGCGGCCTGAGGCGGCGGGGTGATGCGCACGCCGCGCCGCAGCAGTGCCTCGATCGCCTCCCGGCTCGATCGACGGCGTAGATGCTCGCCGAGCCTCGCGCCGGCCGCACGCCCCACACCCGGCGTGGCGGCGAGTCGTCCGGCGCCGGCGCGGCGAATCGCCGCGATGGTGCCGAACCGGTCGGCGAGCCGCCGGGCCGTGGCGACGCCGACGTCGGGGATGCCCAGCGCGACCAGGAACCTGGCGAGCTCGACCCGCCTGGCGGCGGCGATGGCCCGGGCCAGGCGCCTCGCCGCGACGGCGCCGAAGTGCGGCACGGCGCGCAGATCGTCGTCGGTCAACGCGAACAGGTCGGCAGCCGTCCGGATCGACCCGTGTTCGACCAGCAGCCGCACCGTGCGCGGCCCCAGCCCGGCGATGTCGAACGCGTCGCGCGACGCGAAGTGCTGGAGGGCGCGCACGCGCTGCGCCGGGCAGCCGAGGCTGTTCGGACAGTGACAGTGTGGACCCCGCCGGACGACCCGCGCATGGCAGGCCGGACAGGTGCGGGGCGGCCCCAGCGTCGCGCCGCCGCGCGACGGTGCGGCGCGGCCGACGATCTCGGGAATCACGTCGCCGGCCCGCGCCACCTCGACGAGATCGCCGGCGCGCAGGCGCCGCCGCGCCAGCTCGGCAAAGTTGTGCAGCGTCGCCCGCGAGATCGTGACGCCGCCAATCCCCACGGGCCGCAGCACCGCCACGGGCGTCAACGTCCCGGTCCGGCCCACCTGCACCTCGAGGCGTTCGAGCCGGGTCGTCGCCGAGCGCGCCGCGAACTTCACGCCGAGCGCCCACCGCGGGTGCCTCGCGGTGCTGCCGAGACGCCGGCGCGCCGCCAGGGCGTCCACCTTGGCGACGATGCCGTCGATCTCGATCGGCAGCGACGCGCGCGCTGCCCCGAGGCGATCCCGATAGGCGAGGATGTCGGCAGCCGACGCCCCCGTGCGTCGCCGTGGGGCAATCGGCAGGCCCCAGGCCCGCAGCCGCGCCCCCTGGCCGGAGGCGGTCGGCGCCGTCCCGGAGGGCGAGACGGCGAGGGTGTCGTAGAAGTAGGCGCGCAAGGCGCGGCCAGCCGTGATGCGCGCATCGAGCTGTCGCACCGACCCGGCAGCAACGTTGCGGGGGTTCGCGAAGAGCGGCTGGCCGGCGCGGCGCAGCCGCCGGTTGAGGGCGGCGAGTCGGCGCGCCGCATCACCACCTCGCCCCGAACCGCCAGCAGGCGCGGAGGGGCCACGACCGTGTCGCGCAGACGCACCGGCACGGCACCGATGCTCCGCACGTTGGCGGTCACGTCCTCGCCGCGCTCGCCGTCGCCGCGGGTCGAGGCGCTGACCAGCATGCCGCGCGCGTACACCACCTCGACCGACAGGCCGTCGAACTTCGGCTCGAGGACGTAACGGACGGCCGGACCCAGCCCGGCCCGGACGCGGCGGTCGAACTGGCGGACGGCGCCGTCGTCGGTGGTGGACTCGAGACTCAGCAGCGGCGCCCGGTGGCGCACGCTGCGGAACCCGGGGCGGACGCGTCCGGCGACGCGCGCGGTCGGCGAGCCGGGTGTGGCCAGATCCGGATACCGCCGTTCCAGCGCCGCGAGCTCGCCGGTCAGGGCGTCGTAGGCGGCGTCGCTGATCGTCGGCCGGTCGAGCACGTAGTAGCGATGGTCGTGCCCGGCAATCCGCTCGCGCAGGCGAGCCGCGCGCGCGATCAGCCGGGGCGGGGCGGCGGGCGGGCGGGCCGTCGGCCTCACCGCGGCGGCGCGGCGGCGGCTCATCGCCGCAGCGCCCGGCGCAGCTCGGCGAGCGGCCGCGTGTTGAGGACGTGACGGGCCTCGCACCAGCCGCGACGCGCCTGATCGACGCCGTGACGCATGAAGGCCAGATCCTCGATCCGATGGGCATCGGTGCTGATCACCAGCGACACGCCGGCGTCACGCGCCGCGCGGGCGTGCACGTCGTCGAGATCGAGACGCTCGGGCTGGGCGTTGATCTCGAGCGCCACGCCGTGCGCGGCCGCGGCGGTCAGGATCCGGTCGAAGTCGAGCGCCGACGGCTCGCGCGAGCCGAGCAGCCGCCCGGTCGGGTGGGCCAGGACGTGGACGCGAGGGTGCTGCAGCGCGCGGACGATGCGCCTGGTCATGGCGGCGCGCGGCAGGTTCAGCCGCGAGTGCACGGCGGCGATCACGATGTCGAGTTCGGCCAGCGTGGCGTCGTCGAGATCGAGACGGCCGTCGTCGAGGATGTCGACCTCGGCGCCCTTCAGGATGGCGATCCCCGGATGCCGCGCCTGCAGGCGGTCGATCGCCCTGAACTGCCGGCGGAAACCGGCGCGGTCGAGTCCCCCCGCCACCCGCACCGCCCGGGTGTGATCGGTGATGGCGACGTACTCGTAGCCGCGGACCCGTGCCGCCTCGACCATCTCGGCCAGCTCGTGCACGCCGTCGGTGGCGGTAGTGTGAACCTGGAGGTCGCCGCGGATGTCGGCCACCTCGACGAGCCGCGGCAGACGGCCGGCCCGCGCCGCCTCGATCTCGCCGCGCGCCTCGCGCAGTTCAGGCGCGATCCACGGCAGGCCGACGGCGGCGAAGACCTGCGCTTCGGTGCGCCCGCCGAGGCGGCGGCGGCCGCGGAACACGCCGTACTCGTTGATCGTCAGTCCGCGCTTCAGGCCGAGGGCGCGCACGGCGATGTTGTGCGCCTTGGACCCGGTGAAATAGTGCAGCGCCGAGCCGAACGCGGCGGCCGGCACCACGCGGAGATCGACGTGCAGCCCGCAGTCGAGCACGACGGCGCTCCGGGTCGTCCCCTCGGCCTCGACCTGGCTGACGCGCGGGTAGCCGGTGAACCGCTTCACCACGGCGCGCGGCCGCGCCGACGCCACCAGGAGGTCGATGTCGCCGACCGTCTCGCGGCGCCGGCGATAGCTTCCGGCCACCTCCAGTCGGGCCACGGCGGCCTCGCCCTCGAGGTGCGCCACGAGCGGCGTGAGATAGGCCTCGGCGTCGGCCAGGCGCCAGCGCCCGGCGTGTCGGCGCCACTCGGCCAGTCCCTGCAGGATCTTCCGCTCGGTGGCCGCCTTGATGCCAGGCAGCTCGCGCAGCCGTCCGGCCTTCGCCGCTGCCTCGAGCGCGTGCAGGCTCGTAATGCCGAGCGTGGCGTGGATCTGCTGCGCGCGTCGGGGACCCAGGCCGGGAATCCTGAGCATCTGCACGAGGCTCTCGGGCGTCTTCGCCGTGAGTTCCTCGAGCAGGGGCAGCGTGCCGGTGGCGAGGATCGCCGCCACCTTTCCGGCCAGGTCGCGGCCGATGCCAGGCAGGTCGTCGAGGCGCTCCGCGGCAGCCAGCGTCGCCGCCGGCACGGCGAGGGCGCCGATCGTCCGCGCCGCGGTGCGGTAGGCCCTGACCCGGAACGGGTTGCCGCCCTGAATCTCCAGCAGATCGGCCACTTCGTCGAGGATGCGGGCGACGTCGATGTTCTCGAGCGGGCGCGCACGCCGACGCCCGGCCGTCGGGGCGGCGCGGCGGCGCCCCGCCCGTGGCGATTCGGCGACAGCGGCCCTGGCCACCGGACACCTCAGGACCCGGCGTAATGGTGCTTGCCGAGGACGCGCACGGTGCTCGCCTGCGGTCCCTTCTCGCCCCGCTCCTCGACGAACGCCACCAGCGCCCCGACCGCCAGCGTCTCGAACGCGTCGTCGAGCACGCTCGCCCGGTTGAAGTAGACGCGGCGGTCGCCGGCCTGGATGAATCCGTAGCCGTCGGCGATCGACAGCTCGATCACCTCGCCGTGCGCCGGCTCCTGGTGGGTCTTGACGTCCCCGCGCTGCTCGCGGGCGAAGTCCTCGAGGACGCGGCGAGCGGCGTCGAACGCGCGCCGGACGGCCACCGCGGCGTGGCGATGATCGACGTCCAGGTCGGCCGCCTTGTGGTGCGCCTCGTCGTGGACGTCGCGCAGGTGGCCGTGCAGCGAGGGCTCGTGGCTGACCACGATGGGCGGCCCGCCCGGAACGGTCAGCTCGATGCGGACGTGCACGTGGCGGCCGTCGTGGCGGTGGCGATGCGGGAGTTCGACGACGACCCGGCAGCGGACGAGGCCCGTGTAGAACCGCTCCAGCCAGGCGACGCGCTCGCGAATGCCGGCCTCGAGCGCATCGGAGGGTGGGAGGCCGTGAAACGACACTTGCGTTGGAATCGGACTCATGACATTTCCCCGGGGGCCTGGCCCCCATGGGGCCGATGCAGGCGGCGGGCCAGCCGGTTGGGCACGCCCCGCACGCCGGCGTCGCCGCCCCGGGCGTCGAGACGAAGAAGTCCACGTCCGGCTGGGAATTCTCCGCGCGAGCCACGGCCGCACCTTGCCATTCCGGCGGCGGATCCTCCCGACTGGTCGATGAAGCCGGCTGGCCTGGAAGACGGGGACGACGAGGCCGTCCAGGTCGTGCAGGTCGAAGGGGTTGACGAGCACCCGGCCGAGGGGCGCGATTCAACCTCATCCTTTTTAGCCGTGCAACAGGCGTTCCTCCGCTCGCGGCCCCGTGCGCGTACTGACATAGACTGGCGCGTCACCCTGGCGGTGCCCCCGCAGGTCGACGCGATGGCACGCAGTCGTCTCGAATCGGCAGACACGACCTTGGTGGGGTGGTCCGCACGTTCCGCAGGGGCGCGCTACGCCGTCGCCCTCATTGCCTTCGGCGGCGCGCTGGTGGTCTGCTACGCGCTGCGCGGAGTGCTCGGCCCCACGGTGCCGTACCTCCAGTTCTACCCGGCCATCATCGTCGCCGGCTGGTATGGCGGGCTCGGTCCCGGCCTGCTGGTGACGGCGCTGTCGACGATCGCCGCCATGTATTACCTGCTGCCGCCGGCAGGGCTGGCCGTCGGCAGCTGGCCGGATCGGCTGTCGCTCGGCGTCTTCGTCGCCACCGGCGTGGCCTTCTCCTGGCTCCAGCACCGGCTGTGGGAAGCGCGGAACGCGCGCCGGGCCGACGCCGAGGTGGCGACGGCGCGTGCCGAACGCCTCGCCGCCGTGCTCGACATGACCGTGGACGGGGTCCTCGTGATCGACGCCGCGGGCCGCATCGAGTCCTTCAACCGCGGCGCCGAGCAGCTGTTCGGCTATCCGGAAGCCGAAGTGCTCGGCCGCAACGTCAGCATCCTGATGCCCTCCCCGCACCACGAACATCACGACGGCTACCTCGCCCGCTATCTGGCCACCAGCGAGGCGAAGATCATCGGCAGCGGGCGCGAGGTCACGGGCCGACGGCGCGACGGCAGCGTGTTCCCCGTGCACCTGTCCGTCGGAGAAATGCGGATCGGCGGCGAGCGCAAGTTCACCGGCGTCCTGCACGATCGCAGCGACAGCGTCCGCATCGAGGCGCAGCTGCGCGAGCAGGAGGCCCTGGCCCGTCTGGGCGAGATGGCGGCGGTCATCGCCCACGAGGTGAAAAACCCGCTGGCCGGGGTCCGCGGCGCGATCCAGGTGTTCGGGTCGCGCCTGATTCAGGGGAGCGGCGAGATGCGCATCGTCGACGAGATCCTCGCCCGCATCGACGCGCTCGACCGCATGATGCAGGATCTGCTGCTGTTCGCGCGGCCGCCGGCGCCGCGGCGCGCGCCGGTCGACGTCGTGGCCCTGGTGCGGGCGACGGCCGGCCTGCTCCGGGCCGACCCCGCGCTCCTCGCCGTCGACGTCGCGATCGACGGCGCCGCGCCGGCGCTGTCGGCGGATGCCGACATGCTCCAGGTGGTGTTCCAGAACCTGCTGATCAACGGGGCCCACGCGACGCAGGGACGAGGCCACATCCGGGTGACCGTCACGTCCCGCGACGACGCCTGTCACGTCGCCGTCGTCGACGACGGCCCGGGCATCCCTGGCGAGATCCGCGAGAAGGTGTTCACGCCGTTCTTCACCACCAAGTCGCGAGGCTCGGGACTGGGTCTGCCCACGGTGAAACGCCTCGTCGAGGCGCACGACGGGCGGATCGCCATCGAGTGTCCGCCGGCCGGTGGCACCAGGGTGTTGATCAGCCTGCCGGCCGGCTCGTCGCCGCCAGGGCCCAGGCTCAACGCCTGACGCCGAGCGGGCGCGTCAGCCCGCGTGGCCGCCGGTCGTGCCGGGGCTCGCGCACTCGGCCTCGCGCCCGGCGACCACCCGGCGGCCGCGCAGCGGTCCGAATGCCGCGGTGATCACCGTATGCCGGGCATCACCATCGCCGTCGTCGCTGTACAGCACGACCCAGTCACGCGTCGTGCCCGCCTGATGTGCCCGGGCGGTGTTCGAGAACAGCGCCGTGTAGCGCCGCCGTCCGCGGCGCGTGTGGAGGACCGGCAGCCACGCCTCCCCGGCGGGATTGAAGCGCCGTGGCGCAATCCGAGGGAGCGCTCCGGCGGCCGCCTTCTCGCGATACTCCCGGTCGACGTCGAGCAGTTCGGCGACCGGCGGCGGCGTGTGGGACCGCGGCGGCAGGCGCACCCGTCCGAGCCGCTGCGCCAGCGAGTCGCGCACCCCCGTCAGACGCTTGGGGCCGAAGCCGGCGATCGTCTCGAGCCGGCCGTCGTGCGCGGCCGTTTCCAGATCGGCCAGCGTCTCCACGCCCAGCTCGTCGTGCAGCCGTTCGGCGAACACCCGGCCGATCCCCGGCACCGAGGCCAGCAGCGCCACCGGGTCGGAGGCGCCGCGCAGCCGGTCGAGCATCGGCAGGCGTCCGTGCGTGAGCAGCTCGCGGATGGCGCGGGCGATCGTCGCGCCCACCTGCGGCAACGCCTCCAGGGCCTCCAGTCCGCCGCGCCGGAACACCTCGGCGACCGGCTCGGCCATCGACCGCACCGTCGAGGCGGCCCGCAGATACGCACGCACGCGAAACCGGTCGGCGCCCTGCGCGTCCAGCAGACGGGCGGCTTCCTCGAGGCGATCGGCGATCTGTTCGTTGCCGCCCATCGCTCCCCAGGGCGTGCAAGTCGCGGGCCCGCGGTCGGCCCGAACCCGGAACGTGGCGGCAACGTCTCGCGTCGGGCCGCCGCCGACCGCACCGGGCGCTCCTCTCCTCCACCCGGTCCGGGGCCCCGGTTCGCCAGCCGGCGCGGGCGTGGAACGACTCCGGCGACGCCGGCGGCGACGGGGCGGATCCGGCGACCACTTGGGCCCCGGCCCGACCGGGGCTCGGACCGGTCAGGCACCGCACTTGCACGCGCAGTCGTCATGGACGCCGACAGCGGATCCCGCCGCCGGGGCTATGCCAACCGCGACGAGGCCGGGCAGGCGCTGGCGACACAGCGGGCGAGCCATTACCTGGCGACGCGGTTACCCGACCAGTTCCAGCTGGTCGTGCACGTCGATCGGACGCGCGCCCTCGAACCCCTCGAGACGTGGAGCCGCCACGAGGTCGATCTGCCCGATACCTGGCCGACGGGAGTATGACGATGGACGCAGACACGACGACGCGCGGCGTAGGCATCAGCGACGGCGAGGCGCGCCTCGACGGCGATCTGGCGGTGCCGGCGCGGGCCGCCGGGCTGGTCATCTTCGCGCACGGGAGCGGCAGCAGCCGGTTCAGCAGCCGCAACCGGGCCGTGGCCGAGGTCCTGAACGCCGGTGGCTTCGCGACCCTCCTGCTGGATCTGCTCACGCGCGAGGAGGAGGCCGTCGACGTTCGCACCCGCGAGTTCCGATTCGACATCGCACGGCTGGCCCGCCGGATGGTTGCGGCGATCGACTGGGCGGCCGGCGATCCGGATGTCGCCGGACTGCCGATCGCCGGTTTCGGCGCCAGTACAGGCGCCGCCGCCGCACTCATCGCCGCGGCTGAGCGGCCCGACGCCGTACGAGCCGTCGTCTCGCGCGGCGGCCGGCCCGACCTCGCCGGCGACGCGCTGCCCCACGTCACGGCGCCGACGCTGCTGGTCGTCGGCGGCGACGACGCCCCGGTCATCGACCTCAACCGCGAGGCGATGCGGCGGATGCGGGCGCCGGTGGCGCTCGAGATCGTGCCCGGCGCCACCCATCTGTTCGAGGAGCCGGGCACGCTGGATCAGGTGGCGCGTCTGGCGGTGATATGGTGCCGGCGTCATCTGCCGGCGCCGGCCGCGCCAGGTGCCGCGGTCCCGCGATGAGGGAGGACACGCGATGCGCTTCAAGAACCGGGAAGACGCCGCCCGCCGCCTCGCCGAACAGCTGGCGCCCTATCGGGGCCAGCACCCCCTGGTGCTCGGTGTGCCCCGGGGCGCGGTGCCGATGGCCGGGATCATCGCCGACGCGCTCGACGGCGACCTGGACGTCGTGCTGGTCCGCAAGCTGCGCGCACCCGGCCAGCCCGAACTCGCCATCGGCGCCGTGGACGACACCGGGGCGGTCGTGAAGGGCGAGTACTTCGACATCGCCCCCGCCGACTACGTGCGGCAGGAGGTGCAGACGCAGCTGGCGCTGCTCAAACAGCGGCGCGAGATCTACGGCGGCGCGCACGCGGCAATCCCGCCGGCCGGCCGTGTCGTGGTGCTCGTCGACGACGGCGTCGCGACCGGCGCGTCGATGGAGGCGGCCATCCACGCGGTTCGTGCCCGGCAGCCGAAGACGCTCGTGGTCGCCATCGGCGTCGCGCCGACCGCCACGGTCGCGCGCCTGCGGCCGCTCGCCGATGCCATCGTCTGCCTCCACGACACCGAGGCGTTCTACGCCGTCGGCCAGTTCTTCGACGACTTCGGCGAGGTGACCGACGACGACGTCGTCGCGGCGCTGAAGCGGGCCGGCGGCACGACCGGCGACAACCGGCCGGCGCACCGGCCCTGACGAAGGACGACCGATGACCGACGACGCGATCCGCTCCAGCCCGGTGGCGCCGGCGCCCCTCGCGCTGTTCTCGTTCGGCATGGGCGCCCTCGGGACGCGCGTGGCCGATGCCCTGGGCACGGTGCTGGCGCCGCACGAGGAGCGGGAATTCGAGTGGGGCCAGCACAAGTGCCGCCCGCTCGCCGACGTGCGCGGACACGACGCGGTCGTCATCGGCGCGCTGCACGGCGACGAGCGTTTCAGCGTCAACGACCGGCTGTGCCGGCTGCTGTTCTTCCTGGCGGCGCTGCGGGACCACGGGGCGACGCGCGTGTCGGCCATCGTCCCGTTCCTGTGCTATTCGCGCAAAGACCGCCGGACCAAGCCGCACGACCCGGTCACGACGCGCTACGTGGCCCAGCTGTTCGAGGCCGTCGGCGTCGATCACGTGGCGACGATCGAGGTCCACAACACGGCGGCGTTCGACAACGCCTTTCGCTGCCCCACGACTCACATCGACGCCGCCCCGGTCGTGGCCGACTGGCTGGCGCGCGCCTACGGGGACCAGGCGCTGGTCGCCGCCTCGCCCGACTCGGGCGGCATCAAGCGGGCGCGGCACTACGCCGACGTGCTGGGCGCGCGGCTCGGCCGCCCGGTGCCGCTGGCGTTCGTCGAGAAGTACCGCAGCGACGACGTCGTCAGCGGCGGTACCGTGGTCGGCGAGGTGGCCGACCGGCTGGTCGTGCTCATCGACGACCTGATCGCCGGCGGGACGACCCTGGCCCGGGCCGCCGCGGCCTGCCGGGCGGCCGGGGCGCGCGCGGTCGTGGCCGCCGCCGTGCACGGCGCCTTCGCGTCGGGGGCCGCAGCGACGCTGGCCGCGGCGCCGCTCGAGCGCATCGCGGTCCTCGATCACCTGCCCGCGACCGCACTCGACCCGGCGTTCGTGGCGAGCCGCCTGCAGCTCCTGCCCGGCGCGGGCCTCATCGCCGATGCCATTCGCACGCTGCGCGGCACCGGCGGCACGCGACCCACTGGCGCCGATCGTCCCTGACCGCTCGGGGCGCACGGCCCTTCAGCCGGCGTCGAGGCCGACCGGTTCCACCATCTCCACGTAGCGGATCGCGCGCTGCCGATACGGCTCGACATCGGCCGTGACCACCGGGTCGTCGAGGTGCCGCGCGGCGATCGTCGCCCGCCGCATCGCGCGGTACACGCGATGGAATCCCAGCACCTGCGGCGGTGGCCGATCGCCGGTGGCCTCGACGTACGCGTCCAGGAAGACGCCGCCCACGGCGGCCGCGCCGAGCCGTTCGCACTCGAGCGCGAGGAACGCCAGGTCGTCGGCCGGGTCGATCACGCGCAGCGTGCGATCGAACTCGATGCAGTCGATCACCACCGGCGGCTCGACGAGCCAGATGTGCTCGGGCCGCAGGTCGCCGTGACCCTCGACCAGGTGGCCGCCGTCGGCGCGTGCGGCGAACAGCGGCCGGCAGCGATCGAGGAGAGCGAGCTGCGCGGTGGCCAGCCGCTCCACCTTGGCCCGCGGCACCCCGTAGTGCGGCGCGGTGAGCGCGGCCCAGTCGAGACGCACCCCGGCGGCGAGGCGATCGCAGTACGCGGCGCCGGCGACCGCCACGGGCGCCGCCTCGGCATAGAAGCGCGCCAGCCGTCGCGCCACGTCGCGAATCAGGCCGGCGGCGGCATCCGCCCGTCCCGACTGCAGCACCCGATCGAGCGAACGCTCCGCCGGCAGGCGGCGCATGTGGACCAGCCAGTCCACCGGCACGCCGGCGCCTGCCAGCGCCAGGCCGCCGTCCGATTGCCGGGTGACCGCGACGACGCCCAGGTACACATCGGGCGCCAGACGCCGGTTGAGCCGGACTTCCTCCTCGCAGTTGTAGCGGCGGAGCGCCGGCGTGGAGAAGTCGAGGCCGTCCTGGCGCATCGCCTTCTTCAGCTTGTAGACCGCCGCGTCGGTCAGGAACAGCCACGACATGTGGGTCTCGACGACGGCGACGTCGCGCGTGCCATCGCCGTGGGCGGCGGCCTCGCGCAGGAACGCGACGATCTCGCCGGTGGACGTCCCGTCGGCAGCCGGACCGCGCCCGTTCACGGCGCCTCGAGCGACGCCGCGTCACGGCCGGTCTTCGGCTCCGGCACCTCGGTCATCGTCGCCTCGGTGAGCAGCAGCACGCCGGCCGCCGACACGCCGTTCTCCAGCGCCAGCCGGACGACCTTGGCGGGATCGATGATGCCCGCCTCGACGAGATCGACGTACGTCCCGGCCGCGGCGTCGAAGCCGAAGCCCCCCGTGCCGGAGCGCATCTTCTCGACGACCACCCCGCCGTCGGCGCCCGAGTTCTCGGCAATCTGGCGGGCCGGCGCCTCGAGCGCGCGGCGCAGAATCAGGGCGCCGGAACGCTCGTCGCCGTCGAGCCGGGCGGCCTCGGCCTCGACGGCGGGAATCGCCCGCAGCAGCGCCAGCCCGGCCCCCGGCACGACGCCCTCGGCGATGGCGGCGCGGGTGGCGTGAATCGCGTCGTCGAAGGCTTCGTGCCGGCTCCGCATCTCCGCTTCGGCGGGCGCGCCGACCCGAATCACCGCCACCCCGCCCGACAGCTTGGCGAGCCGTTCCTCGAGCTTCTCCCGGTCGTAGTCGGAGGTCGTATCGGCGATCTGCTTCCGCAGCTCCTGGCAGCGGCCGTCAATCGCCTGCTTGTCACCCTTGCCGCCGACGATCGTGGTGTGGTCGCGATCGACGACGACGCGGGCGGCGCGCCCGAGGTGCTCCGGCCGGACGTCCTCGAGGCGGATGCCCAGCTCGGTGGCGATCAGCTGGCCGCCGGTGACGACGGCGATGTCCTGCAGCATCGCCTTGCGGCGATCGCCGAACCCGGGCGACTTGACCGCCACGGTGGCGAAGGTCCCGCGCAGGCGGTTGACGACCAGCGTCGCCAGGGCCTCGCCCTCGACGTCTTCGGCGATCACCAGCAGCGGCACGCCGCGCTTCGCCACGTCCTCGAGCAGCGGCAGGAAGTCCTTCATGCTGCTGATCTTGCCCTCGTAGATCAGGATCGAGGCGTCGTCGAGCACGGCCTCCATCTTCTCGGGATCGCTGACGAAGTACGGCGACAGATAGCCGCGGTCGAACTGCAGGCCCTCGACCACCTCCATCGTCGTCTCGGTGCCCTTGGCCTCCTCGACGGTCACCGCCCCCTCGGCGCCCACCTTCTCGATGGCCTGGGCGACCAGGCCGCCGATCGTCGGGTCGTTGTGCGCCGAAACCGTCGCCACCTGGGCCTTCTCGCGCTGGCTCTGCACCGGGCGGGACAGCGCCTTCAGCGACTCGATGGCGGCGCCGGCGGCCCGATCGAGGCCGCGCTTGAGGTCGATGGCACTGGCCCCGGCGGCGATGTTGCGCATGCCGTCGGCGACGATGGCATGGGCGAGCAGGGTGGCCGTCGTCGTCCCGTCGCCGACCGCGTCGCCGGTGCGCTCCGCGGCGCCGCGAAGCACCTGCGCGCCGAGGTTCTCGTCGGGGTCCTTGAGGACGAACTCCTTGGCGATGGTGACGCCGTCGTTGCACACCAGGGGCATGCCCCACTTCTTCTCGATGAGGACGCACTTCGAACGCGGGCCCAGGGTGACGCGGACGGCGTCGGCGATGGCCGTCGCCCCGCGCAGCACCTTTTCGCGAGCCTCCGATCGGAACAGCAGCTGTTTGTGGGGCATCTCGTCCTCGCGCCAAGCCAGACCGCCGGTGGATCGTGCAAAGGGCCCGCCAACCGTCGAGCCGTCGGGCGGCGCGGCGTCGCCGTCTCCGGCGGCCGGCGCCGGTTCCACGGTCGCGGGGAAGCCTGCGCCCGAGGTGGACTTTTCCGCCCGGACGTCGCCGCCGCGGGCGTGCGTATAATCGCCGCCCATGGCGCTGCCGTCGCTCTCCCGCCGGGCCTTCGTCGCGACCGGCACCGCCCTGCTCGCCGCTCGCGCCGTGCCGGCGTGGGCCGACCTGCTGCAGGCGGGGCCGGCCGACGACGTCGCGGCCGAGGTCGCCGCGGAAGCGATCCGCCGCGCCGTCGCCCAGGGCGCATCCTACGCCGACATCCGCGTCAACCGCTACCGCCGCGAGTCGATCGCCACCCGTGAGCGGCAGGTGCAGAACGTCTCGCGCTCGACCACCCGCGGCTTCGGGCTGCGGGTGCTGGTGAACGGCGCCTGGGGCTTTGCCGCCACCAACCGGCTGGAACCGGCGGCGGCGCGGGCGGCGGCCAATCAGGCGGTGGCGATCGCGAAGGCCAACGCGATGCTGGCCACCCGCAAGGTCGTGCTGGCCGATGCCGAGACGGTGGTCACGACCTGGTCCAACCCGATCCGCCGCGATCCCTTCGAGGTGCCGCTCGACACCAAGATCGGGTTCCTGATGGCGCTCAACGAGCGGGCGCTCGCGGTGCCCGGCGTGAGCTTCGTCAGCTCGCAGCTGCTGTTCGTCGACGAGCAGAAGTACTTCGCGTCGAGCGAGGGCTCGCGCATCACCCAGCGGCTGGTGCGCACCTATCCCCAGTTCACGACGACGGCCGCCGACCGGGCGGCCGGCGACTTCCAGACCCGCGCCGTCGTCGATCGCGCCAGGCTCCTCGGTTACGAGTACGTGGAGGATTCCCCCTGGCTGGAGGACGCCGAGCGGGCCGGCCACGAGGTGGTCGAGAAGCTGAAGGCCAAGCCGGCGGTGCCGGGCCGCTACGATCTCGTGGTCGATCCGTCGCAGCTGTTCCTCGCCATCCACGAGTCGGTGGGCCACTCCACCGAGCTCGACCGCGCGCTGGGCTGGGAAGCGAACATGGCCGGCACCAGTTTCGTGAAGCCCACCGACGCCGGGCGGCTGACGTTCGGCGCGCCGATCGTCAACCTGGTCGCCGACCGCACCCAGCCGGGCGGGCTGGCGACGACCGGCTACGACGACGAAGGCGTGAAGGCCGACCGCTGGCACCTGGTGCGCGACGGCCAGTTCGTGGACTGGCAGACGACGCGCGAGCTGGCGCCGCTGGTCGGGCAGACCCGCTCGCACGGCTGCCTGCACGCCGACGACTGGTCGAGCGTGCCGTTCCCGCGCATGCCGAACGTCTCGCTGCAGCCGGCGGCGACCGAGGTGACGCTCGACGACCTCTTCGCCGGCATCACGCGCGGGCTCTACGTGGTCGGCCGCGGCGTGTCGTCGATCGACCAGCAGCGCTACAACTTCCAGTTCGGCGGCGCGGTGATCCGCGAGATCGTCAACGGCAGGCTCGGCGCCATGGTGCGCGACGGCGCCTATCAGTCGCGGACGCCTGACTTCTGGGCGTCGTGCGACGGCATCGGCGGCCCGGCCAGCTACCGCCTGTGGGGCACCTCGGCCGATGGCAAGGGGGAGCCTGGCCAGACCAATGCCGTGAGCCACGGCTGCCCGCCGGCGCGGTTCCGCAACGTGACGGTGCTCAACACCGGAGCGGCGTGATGCTGGGCCGCGACGATTCACTGACGATCTGCGAGACCGTGCTGGCGCACGCGAAGGCGGCTGGCGCCGACGACGCCGCCGTGGCGGTGCAGAGCACGGTGGAGTCGCACGCCCGCGTCGCCGAGAACCGCGTCACCACCAGCGGCCGGGCCGAGAACCTCGCCGTCACCGCCACGGTGTGGGTCGGCCGACGGCGCGGCGCCGCCACCGGCGCCGATGGCGGCGCCGACGCGCTGCGGGTGCTGGCCGACGAGGCCGTGCAGATCGCGCGGGTGTCGCCGGTGCAGCGGGAGTACGTGCCGACGCTCGGCCCGCTCACGTATGCGCCGGAGCGCGGCTTCGCCGAGGCGACGGCCGAGGTCAACCTGATGGCGCGGGCGGTGGCGCTCGACGCCGCCTTGGCGGCCTGCCGCGCCGCGAAGGTGACCGGTGCCGGCTTCCACAGCGCCCGGGCCTCGGCCACGGCGGTGGCCACCGCCAACGGCAACCGCCGTTACGCCCGCTCGAGCGAGGCGGCGTTCAGCGTGACGGCGAGGAGCGCCGACGGCACCGGCTCGGGGTACTTCGCCGGCGATCACTTCGATCTCGGCCGGCTCGACGTGCCGGCCATCGCCCGCCAGGCCGTGGACAAGGCGGTGCGCTCGCAGCACCCCAAGCCGATCGAACCCGGCGTCTATCCCGTCATCCTCGAGCCGCAGGCCGTCGCCGACCTGCTCGGGTTCCTGACCGCCAGCTTCGACGCCAGGAACGCCGACGAGGGCCGCAGCGCCTATGCCGGCAAAGACGGCACGACGAAGGTCGGCGAGGCGCTCTACAGCGAACGCCTGAACCTCTACAGCGATCCCATGCACCCGGAGATGCCGGCGGTGCCGACGACCGCCGAGGGCGTGCCGGCGGAGCGGCTGTCGCTGGTGAAGGCCGGCGTCCTCGAGCAGCTCGAGTACACGCGCTTCTGGGCCCAGGAGCGCAAACGCGAGCCGACGCCGGGCCCGGTGAACTACATCCTCGAGAGCACCCAGGCCCCGGTGAGCCTCGAGGCCATGATCGCGGGCATGAAGCGCGGCCTGGTGATCTCCCGGTTCTGGTACGTGCGGCTCATCGATCCGCGCACGCTCATGCTGACCGGGCTGACTCGCGACGGGCTGTGGTGGGTCGAGAACGGGCAGGTGCGCCATCCGGTGCGCAACCTGCGCTTCAACCAGAGCGTGCTGGCGATGCTGGCGCCGTGGAACGTCGAAGCCATCGGCGCGCCGCGTCGGCTGTCGCCGTTCATGGTCCCGGCCCTGCGCCTGTCGTCGTTCGCGTTCACGTCGATCTCGGACGCCATCTAGGAGTCGGTCGTGATCCAGCGCATCGCGCCGCAGTTCTTCGCCACCGACCTGGCGGCGACACTCGCCTACTACGAGGAGAAGCTCGGCTTCGCCTGCGTCGGCACCTGGCAGGAGCCGCCGGTCTACGCCATCGTCGAGCGCGACGGGCACCGCATCCACTTCCGATGCGCCGCGGCGCCGACGCCGAACCCCGACAAGTACGACGACGAGCTGCTCGACGCCTACCTGTCGGTCGAGGACGCCGACGCGCTGTTCGCGGAGTTCGGGCGCCGCGACGTCGAGGTCACGCGCGAACTGGCCGACACGCCGTGGGGCGCCCGCGAGTTCGTCGTCAAGGACTGCGACGGGCGGCTGCTCGCCTTCGGCGCGCCGGCCGCCGGCACGACATAGCGACCGGGCAGGCCGGCGCCGGCGCGAGGACGGACCACCCTCAGACCGTCAACGCGGCGCGGAATCCTCGGGCCGCGTAGTACGACTCCGCGCCGTTGTGGTAGAGGAACACGCGGCCGTACCGGCGATCGCAGAAGACCGCCCCGCCCAGGGTTCGGATGTCGGCCGGGGTGCTCACCCAGCTCGAGGTCTTGGTGTCGAACTCGCCCAGCGCCTGCAGTTCACGGTACTGCGCCTCGGTCAGCAGCGCGATGCCCATGGCCTCGGCCATCTCGACGGCGCTGGTGCGCGGCTTGTGTTCCTTGCGCGCCGCCAGCGCCTCGCCGTCGTAACACACGCTCCGCCGGCCGCTCGGACTCTCGGCCGAGCAGTCGACGAACAGGCACTCGCCGGTCTTCGCGTCGCGAGCGACGACATCCGGCTCGCCACCGGTGCGTTCCATTTCGCTGAGCGACCAGAGCTTCGCGGCGTTGGACGGCGCGGTGAGCCGGGCCTGCACCGTGTCCCAGTCGAGGCCCTGGTGCCGGGCGCGGTGTCGATCGAACCGGTCCTTCAGCGTGCTGAGCAGTTCGTCGCGCTGTTCCGCCGACAACTTCCTGGCGTGCGTGCTGCGGGTCTTCGCGGCCATGACGTCCTCACGTGCGGTCGATGCGCCCGCCGACGGCGAGGATCACAGCCGGCGGGCATCCAGGTAGACGGTGTTGTACATCGAGCCACCGCGCGGCACGTAGCCCCGCGACGCCAGGTATCTGGTCGTCGCCGACAGGCGCCCCGAATTCGTCGCCGGCACCACCTCGGCACAGATGACGGCCGGACGGAACCGCGCCAGGTCGAGGGTGCGGATGATGGCGTGGTCGAGGCCTTCGACGTCGGTGGACAACAGGTCGGGAGCCCGTCCCAGCCGCTCGGCGATCACGCGGTTGAGGTCGAGGAGCGGCTTCTTCACCACGCGTTCGACGACGCTCTCGGTCTGGCCGCGCTGGAGACGGGCGACCTGCGCGGCCGAGAACGTGTTGAGCATCGGATTGCCCTTGATCTCGTAGTAGTCCGCCTCGGCCACGTCGTCGACGCCGATGCCGGCCTCGATCACGGTGTCGCCGGGACGCTTCAGGCGCAACTCGGCGGCGAGCGCGGGATTCGGCTCGACCAGGACGCCGCGCGCGCCGGTGGTGTACAGGAGATAGGTGTTGTTGCCGCGCACTGGATACGCGGCGCCGATGTCCAGGTAGGTCGGCGCCGTGATCTTCAGCATTTCGTGCAGCGCATGGAACAGGACGATGTCCTCGCCCTGTTGCGAGAAGCTGAGGCGGGCGTGTTCCGGCAGGGGCGGCGGCTGCGGCGGTGGCGCCGAGGGTGCGGGCGGCGCGTCGCGCGCCCGCCACGCGGCCACGCCGGCGGCAGCGGCGGCAGACCCGCAGACGGCGCCGCCGAGGAAGTCGCGTCGCTTGATCACACGGATTCATTATCGGCGATCGGCGGCGCGGTGGCACGCACCCGACGCCCAGCCTCACACCCGGGTCCGGTGGTCTTCTCAGGCCTGGGCGCCGCGCGCCAGCGGCAGCACGACGCCACCGGGGAGCGGAATGCACGCCGCGCCCCGGTCGCCGCGCTCAACGCGAGCTATGGCTGTTTGTTCGAGCAGTGCTCGCCGCTGCCGAGGACGAACTGCGGGTTGGCCTGCCAGCGAATCTCCACCGTGGCGCAGTGCGAGCCGCCCGCGGGGTCGGTCGGCGAGACGCTCAGCTGCGTAACGCCCACCACACCGCTGTCGGCCAGCCCCCCCGGCCACGTGAAGTTGAAGCTCTGCCGCGCGACCGGGCGCGACGGCGTATCGGGCCTGTCCTGCAGCGAATCGAGGACCACCACGATCGGCAGCGTCGGCACGGCCCACCGCGTGGTGACCCGCACCGTGACCGGAATCTGCCCCCCGGCCGCCGGAATCGCTCCCACGGCCACGCTGACGTCGAACGGCCGTCGCACCAACCCGACGTTGCCGATATCGGTGTCGCCGCTCACGGTGGCATTCACCAGTTTCGTCAGCGGGTCGGTGCCGCTCACCCGCAGCAGATAGGTGCCAGGCAGCAGGTGAGGTTCGCTGAAGGTACCATCCGCGCCGACACAGCTGGTGGTGGCGCCGCCGGTGCACGCGGCCAGGCTGGCGATCGGCGTGGTCCCGCCGTCGCTCGCCACTGTCTGGAGGACGACGTTGGGTACGATCGGTCCAACCCCGGGGATCTGGTCGACGAGGCGGCCGGTCAGCGTGCCGCCGGGCCCGTGGCCGATGTCGATGATGGCTCCGGTCGTGCAGTTCCAGGTGAGGACGCTGACGTAGGCGGCCCCGCCCGCGAAGTTCGGCTGGTTGAACGTCGTGACCTTCAGCGTGAGCGGCGTATTCGCGGGGAGGGAGTACGGGTCGGTGAAGACGGTGAAGCCGAACGCGCCCACGCCCTGGAAGCTCGAGTCCTGCGTATACCCAAGATTCGGGAATCCGGGTGCGCTCAGGATCCCCCGTTCCGACGCGAACAGGGGCGACGGCACGTTGATCGAAACCCCGGGCAGGAACACGTCGTCATCGACGCAGCTGTCCACCGCCCCCGTCGTCAGGACCCACGACGGCGCGGGGCCGACTTGCGCCGCCACCGGAACCGCCAGTGCCATCAGCAGCACCGTGAGTATCAGTCGTCCACAGGGTCGATGCATCGGTGCCCTCCACCTGATCGGGGTTGCGTGAGGGAGTGTAGCCGAACCGACGCCAGCCCGACAAACACGCCACACCGGTGCGTCAGGCGCTCGCCTGCGGCCGATGCCAACGCAAGACGCCCGCCGCGGTCAACGCCACGGTGGTGCCGAACGGGCGGCTGGTGCGGTTGACCGTGTCGCTGAGCCACCGCGCGTCTTCCGCCGTGGCGCGCGCGAGGCGCATCCGCCGAACCTGCAGCGCGACCATCTCCAGCGCGAGGAGTGCGCCGCTCACCCCGCTCACCGACGGGAAGAAGAGCAGTACCAGATCGTCGCGGTACGCCTCGTGGCCGGCGATCCCTTCGTAGTCGTCGATCAGGTCGCCGCACCCGTACAGGATCAGCCGGTCACGGTACACCTCGATCGGCCGCACGTGGTGCGACGAGTGGCCGTAGACGATGTCGATGCCGCCGTCGACGAGCCGGTGGGCGAAGTCGACGTGCGATCGCGGCACGTCGTATCCCCAGTTGTCCCCCCAGTGCACCGACACGACTGCCACATCGCCCGGGGCCCTGACGCGCGTCACCCGTGCCGCCACCTCGTCCGCCGTGCGATCCGACAGCTCGGCGAGCAGGCTCACGCCCGGCGTGTCGGCCGTGGCGGCCCAGTGCTCGGGCACGCCACTGCTGGCGTGCGCGCAGGCAGCGATGATCAGCCGCCCGCCGTCCGGGAGCCGATGCACGACGGGTGCGGCCGCGTCGTCGCGGGTGTGTCCGGCGCCGACGGCGCGGATGCTGGCGCGCTCGAGTGTCTCCAGCGTCTCGACGAGGCCCAGGCGTCCGTAATCGCCCACGTGGTTGTTGGCGACGACGCAGACGTCGATCCGGGCAGCGGCCAGGCAGGCGACGTTGTCCGGGTGCATCCGGTAGTTGATGCCCTTCGGCTCGTACTCGTCGCGCCGCGTCACGCTCGTCTCCAGGTTGACGAGCCGCGCCGCCGGCTCCCGGCGATCGCACTCGGCCAGGGCGTCACCCCAGATGTACTCGGCGGCGACGCCACGCGGCACCGGGCCGGACGCCTGCTCCGCCAGGCGCACGTATTCGCGCGCGTCGGTCACCCACGTCTCGTGCAGCTCGGGCGCCGACGGGTGGGCGAGGATCTGATCGACGCCGCGGCCGGTCATGACGTCGCCGGCGAGACAGATGGTGACCGTGCGTGCGTGCATCATCTCGGGCCGCAATGCCGCCGCCGCTGGCCCCTCGCCGCGGGTCGAGTGAGGCGCTCATCCGCTCCAGTCTCGGCCCGCGCAACTCCGTAGCCGCGCGCGACACTGGCTCATCGTAGAGCACAACGCCTTCTCACGCCGCCTGCTCCTCGCGCGCCCCGACGGCTTGGCCTCCGTCGGCTGATGCCGTCCGGATCGGCGGTGCATCGTCCGTCGCGCGCGAGCGCAGAAACGACAGCTGGTGGGCGCGGTCGCCAAACGCGGCCAGGGCCTCGGCCCACAGCGTCCGGGCCTCCACGTGAGGGCACTCGTCGTCGCACACATCACCGGGGCGTCGGCTGCGAAGGCGCCGCTCGTGCGCCACCATCGCGTCGTGCCAGGCCGCCAGGCGGGCGGCGAGCGCGGACGCCGTCGTTGCGTCGTTCCCGGATGCCAGCATCGCGTACGGATTCATGTCACACCCAACCTCTCTCTCGGAATGTTCGGTCCTGAGCCTCTCGGCCCTCGCCGCATGACGTATGAACTGCCTCGCCCCCGGGCGGCAACGTGCCACCCCGGCAGGGCCCGCGTCGAACCTGGATGAGTGGAAGCGAAGACCGCCGGCTCACACCGGCAGGACGGCGGGATCGGTACCTGGAGGCGTCGGCGTGAACAGCGCCTGACGCCACCAGTGGCGGCTCATGCTGTTCTCGCTTCCGCCCGCCGTGAGGAAGGCGGGACCGCGTAAGTCATCCAGGCAGCGAATCATGACCGGGCTCGCGACAGGCGGTCGGAGCTTTCGCTCGCGCGCCCATCGCGCTCACCCCGTGTCATAGCAATTCGCGTTCCCAGCCGAATGCGGCGCAATCGCGACGTTCTCGGCCAGGTCGACGTTTCATTCTGTCAGCAGGATTTCATCCTGAAATCTTCCCCGTGACCCTCACGGGGACGGTCTCGCCAGCGGCGGCTCGTCGGCGGCGAGATCGTAGCGGGACCTGATCGCGGCAACGATCTCGGTCACCCGCTCTCTCGGGTCGGCGGCGCGATCCTGCTCCAGCGTGCGCAGCTCGCTCGCCAGCCCGCGATCCCCGAACACGTCGGCGACCCACCGCGAGAAGTCGCCGCGCCGCACATAGCCTCCCGGATCGAGAGCATCGTGACCTTCGAGCGCGGCGACCAGCTCGCGGAGCGACCGGGCCACTCGCACCTGGCCATCGGCGCTGAACACGAACGCCCGGCTCGCCTGCACCGGCACATCGACGTACTTCACACGGCGTCTGACGTGCGGCGTCAGGCGCCGCCCCGTCCAGAACACCCGCAGCATGCCACCCGCTTCGTCGGTGATCGGCAGCGCGGCGGCCTGGCCCACCGCCAGGCGTCCCACCGTGGCCCAGGCCTCTGGCGTCACTCGCTCGCACCCGGTGCACCGAGTGCGCAACCGCTCGATCTCCGCCGGATCGGACTCGCACGTCACCAGCATCACCTCGGTCGCGGCGATGACCTCCATCGGCAGCGCCGACGAGCGGTACGTGACCAGGGTGTAGCCATTCACCTCCAGGTCCAGCAGTTCGTGCGCCGCGGACTCGATCAGGAAGTGGTGCGCGTGATCGATCACGATCCGATGGGGAAGGCCCGTTCGGCGGCGCAGCTGGTTGAGCGCCGCCAGAGTCGCCTCGCCGTACTCGATCGCTTCGGCCCGGGGCGTCCGCGACAGGTCGATGACGACACTCCGGTCCGGGTACTGCACCGCGCGGAGCAGCTCATAGGGAGTGGGCAAGGGGTCGTCCCCGCCAAGGACGGTCACCCCTGGCAGCGCCTCGAGCGCGCGATAGTCACCTGCCGGGTCGATGACACAGAGCGAGTACCCCAGCAGGATCAGCTGCTCGCTCAGCTTCCCGGCAATCCAGGACTTGCCGGACTTCTCGTCGCCGGCGATCAGGACGTTGCGTCCGCGTACGGCCAGGGAGAACTCCCGCCCGTCCTCGGTATGGCCCAGGCTGAGGCGGCGGCGCGGCCTCGCCACCGCCGGCAGCCGTTGGTCGGCGGCGAGACGTTCGACGAATGCGGCGACCGCCGGGGGGCCCTGGCCCTCGATCACGAGATCCGCCGCGGCCTTCAACGACGGGCTGCCCCAGTCGACCGCGACGGCGACTTCCGCCAGGCGCAACATCTCGTGGTCGTTCTCGGCGTCGCCGACGGCGACGGTGTTGCGGGCGGACAGGCGCAGCATGTCGAGCACCGCGTGGAGCCCGGTGGCCTTGCTGACGCCCTGCGCGAGCGTCATCACGCGGCTGCGATTGAAGACCAGCACCAGTGGCAGCTCGAGGCGCCGGACGACCTCGAGGATGCGCGGGGCCTCGTCCGCATGCGCGTCGACGAGGCACTGTCCCGCGGCGAACGCGACGCCCTGCTGTTGCAGCCCGCTCAGCAGCGCATCCGGTAGAGCCGGCGCCAGAACGTTCGTCTGCCCGCTGTGCGGGAAGTGCACGATCGCGCCGTTCTCGGCAATGACCGCGTCCACGAACTGCAGGTCGTCCGAGACCACCCGCCGCAGATCGGCCAGAATCCGGCCGGTGACGAGCAGCACCGTGACGCCCCGCTCGCGCGCTGACGCGATGGCGGCGCGCACCGAGGGGTCGAGCCGGTCGTGTCGCGCGATGGTCCCGTCGTAGTCGAGCGCCAGGACCGTGAGCTTCACGAGGGCCTCCCCGAACGGAACAGACACCACGGATTGTCGAGCGACCGGACGTCGGGGAAGTCGTAGCGTTCCCGCACCGCCCGCACCAGTGCGTCGTTGACGTCCGGGGACCAGCCGACGAGGTACTGATCCTCGAGGTCGCGGACGCGCGAGGCCAGCTGGTAATCGCCGAAGACGTCCCCGATCCACCGCGAGAAGTCGCGGCGGCGCAGATGCCCGTCGAGTGCCTCCGATGGCGCACTCGTGATGACATCGACGAATTCCCGCAGGGTTCGTGCCGCCGGCGCGGCGATGCCCGGCATGTCGAACATGAAGGCCCGCCGTGCCGGCACGGGTACGTCGAGATACTTCTCACGGTGGCGGACGTGCGGCGTGAGCCGGGGCACGAGCGTGAACCGGCGCAGCGCACGATCGCCCGCGTGCCTGCCCGGAAGCACGACAGCCTCGCCGAGATCGAGCCGGGCCAGGGTCGACGACCACGCCTCATCGGGCCGCTCGAGGCCGCTCGCCGCCGCCAGCGTCTGGATTTCCCGCGGGTCGCTGGCCAGCGTGACGATGATGGTGTCCGCCGCCTGCACGCACGCCGGATCGAGCAGCGCCGTCTGGTAGGTCGCGAGCACGTAGCCTCCGAGCTCGAGGTCGAGGAGCTCGATCGCACGAGGCGCCCCGAGAAAGTAGTGCGCCTCGTCGACGACGATGCGGTGAGGGACGCCGGCACGGCGCCGGACGAGCGCCAGGGCCGGGAGGGCCGATTCGAGGTACTCGGCCTTCTCGCTGTGCGGCAGCCGCGACAGGTCGATGACGACGCTGAGGTCCGGGTGACGCAGTGCCCGCAACAACTCATGAGGGCGGGGCGGCGGATCATTGCCGCCGAGGACGATCACGCCGGGAAGCTGCTCCAGCCCGGAGTAGTCCCCTTCGGGATCGAGGACGCACACGCAGTACTTCTGCAGGGCCAGCTGTTCGCAGAGCAGGCCGGTCACCCACGACTTCCCGGACTTCGGGTCGCCGGCCACGAGCAGGTTGCCTCCCCCGAGCGCCACTCCGATCTCGTCGCCACCGACCGTGTGCCCCAGCAACGCGCGCCGCCGCGGCGACCGCGACGCGGGAATGGCAGGTGACGACACGACACGCTCGATGTAGGCGGCGACGGCGGCCGGGCCAGTGCCCTCGATCACCTCGTCGGCAGCCGCCTTCAACGCCTCGCTGCCCCACGAGACGGCCACACCACGCTCGCACAGCTCCAGCATACGCAGGTCGTTCTCGCCGTCGCCGATCGCAATGGCATTGTGCGCCGAAAGCCGGAGGTCGTCGAAGACTTCGCGCAAGCCCGTCGCCTTGCTGATGCCATCGGGCAGAACCAGCAGCCGATCGCCGTCGAACACCGGGACTGCCGAAAGGCGCAGTTGGCGGATGATCGACAGCACCTCGTGTGCCGCCGCCGCCGGCGTCTCGACCACACACTGCCCGACCGCGGGGTCGAGCCGGTGCGCCCGCAGCGCAGCGACGAAGGTGTCGGCCGGCGGTGGCGCGAGCACGCGTGAATGGCCGGCTCCCGGGAAGGTGACGACCGCGCCGTTCTCGGCGACGACGGCATCGAACAGTCCCAGATCCCCGACCTGCCGCCGGAGGTCGCCCAACGTGCGGCCGGTCGCCAGCACGACGACGAGCCCGGCCTCGCGCGCGACGGCGATCGCCTGTCTCACGGATCGATCCAGCGCGCCATCACGGGCGATGGTGCCGTCGTACGCCAGCACGAGGACGACGAACTTCACGGCCGTCTCACAGGCGTGCGCCGTGCCATCGCGCCAGCGCGACGGCATGCGCCCGGGTGGGACCCGAGGTCTCGCTGAGATCGATCGGACAGGGCATCCTCGTGCACTCGATCACGTCACGCTCCCGGAAGGCGACGCACGCCTCGTTCGACGACGGTCAGGACCAGGGCGACACGCGTGCTCCCAGACACGATAGCACCGCGGGAACAGCGGCATCACGATCACCGGGTCCAGCTGTGCCGCTGGCGACCGTGGCGCACGCGTTCTGCTCCGTGAACCGGCGGCCCCACGCCTGCCGCTGCTCCGACGTCAACCGAACGAGACCACGCTGTGAGCGATGAGCGCGTGGGTGTTTCGCTGCGGGCGCCGCGTCATGTAAGAGTAGGGAGCGCCGGCCACCCGCTCACGCATGATCGCTGTCTTCATCCTCTCGCCGTTCGCCGTCGCCGTCTTCGCGGCGTGGCTGCTCGGCCGCCACCCGAATCGCGCCGGCATTCTCACCGCGTGGCCGGCCCTCATGGCGCTGTGGCTGGCCAGCGAGCTGCGCGCGACCGGCGAGGCCGGGATGCGGCTCGTCGACGTGCCGTGGGCGCCGTCGCTGGGACTGTCGCTCGCCTTCAATCTGGACGGCCTCGGGCTGCTGTTTGCGACGATCATCACCGCGATCGGCGCACTGGTCGTGCTCTTCGCGAGCCGCTACCTCGCCGGCCATCCCCAGGCGGCCCGCTTCTACGCGTCGCTGTTCGCATTCATGGGCGCGATGCTGGGCGTGGCGCTCAGCGACAACGTCCTCACGCTGTTCGTCTTCTGGGAGCTGACCGGCTTCACGTCCTTTCTCCTGATCGGCTTCGACCACGAACGCGAGGAGGCGAGGGCAGCCGCGATCCAGGCGCTGATCGTCACCGGCGCCGGCGGCCTCGCGCTGCTGGCGGCCGGCGTGCTCCTGCTGGACGTGTCGGGCACCACGAGCCTGTCGGCCATGGCCGCCAGCCGCGAGTCCATTGTCGGGCACCCGTTCTACGGCGCGATGGCTGCGCTGGTGCTGCTGGCGGCCTTCACGAAGTCCGCCCAGGTGCCGTTCCACTTCTGGCTCCCGAACGCGATGGCGGCGCCAACGCCGGTCAGCGCGTACCTCCATTCGGCGACCATGGTGAAGGCGGGCGTCTACCTGATCGCGCGCATGACCCCGGTGCTCGGCGGCACGCCAGCCTGGGCAGCGGCCGTCACGGCAGTCGGCGCCGCGACGATGCTCCTCGGCGCCTGTCGTTCGGTGCAGGAAACCGACCTGAAGCGGATCCTCGCCTACTCGACCCTCAGCGCGCTCGGCGTGCTGACGATGCTGCTCGGCATCGGAACCCGTGACGCCGTGATCGCGGCGCTCGTGTACCTCGTCGCCCACGCGGGTTACAAGGGGGCGCTCTTCCTGGTCGCGGGCGCGATCGACCACGAGACCGGCACGCGCGACGTGACCGTGTTGCGCGGACTCCGCCGCGCGATGCCTCGGACGGCTCTGGCCGGCGGTGCCGCCGCGCTCTCGATGGCCGGTCTGCCCCTGACACTCGGCTTCGTCGGCAAGGACGGCGCGTACGAGGCCCTGCTCCACGGCGGGGACTGGGGCGCCTGGCTGCTGGCCGCCATGGTGCTCGCGAGCATCCTGCTGGGACTCGCCGGCCTGCTCGCCGGCGTCCGGCCCTTCCAGGGCCGGGCCCGCCCCGAGGACGTGGCGGCGCACGAGCCCGGCTGGCCGTTGTGGACCCCGCCGTTCGTCCTCGCGGCTGCCGGGGTGCTGGCCGGCGTCACGCCGTTCCTCCTCAACGGGGCGCTGTCGTCCGCGGCGGCGTCGGTCCTCGGGCAACCCGTCCCGCTGAGCCTGGCCGTCTGGCACGGCCTGACGCCGGCGCTGGCGCTCGGCGTCCTGACGCTGGCGGGCGTGGCGGGCGCCTACGCGCTGCGGCACACCATCGCCGCCCGCACCTGGCGGCCGGCGTTCGGGGCCGAATCGCTGTACGCGGCCGGCCTCGCCGGGCTCGACCGCCTCAGCGGCGCGATCGGCCCGCCGTTGCACAGCGCATCGCTTCGTTCGTACGTGATGGTAATCGTCGTCTGCGCGAGCCTCGCCGGCGGTGCGGCGCTGGTCGGGACACGGGGATTCGCGGTGTCCGCTCCGATGACCGCCGTCAGGGCGCACGAGCTGCTCGTGCTGCTCGTGATCCTTGCCGGGGCGGTCGGCGCGACCATCGCGCGTTCGACCATGGCGGCCGTCCTCTCGCTCGGGACCGTGGGTTACGGCGTCGCCACGATGTTCCTGTTCTTCGGCGCGCCAGACCTCGCGATGACGCAGTTCTCGGTCGAGACCCTGACGGTGCTCATCTACGTGCTCGTGTTCCGGCACTTCCGCGGGCTCGGCGCACTGTCGCCCCGGCTGGTGCGCGTCCGTGACGCGTTCATCGCGATCGGGATCGGCACGTTCATCGGCAGCGTCGTCCTGACGGTGGCCTCCGCCGATACCGCGCCGCGCCTGCGCGAGTACTTCGCGGCGTTCGGCCCGACACTGGGGCACGGCCGCAACATCGTCAACGTCATCCTCGTCGACTTCCGCGCGTTCGACACGCTCGCGGAGATCACGGTGCTGGCGACGGCGGCAATCGGCGTGCGGGCGCTGCTGCGGCTGGCGGCCGCCGATCCGACGGAGGCCGGGCGGCGGCGGACGCCGACCTCGTCCATCTTCCGGGCGGCGGTCCGCCACCTGATGCCGCTGCTGCTGCTGTTCTCCATCTTCCTGCTGCTGCGGGGCCACAACGAGCCCGGGGGCGGGTTCGTCGGCGGGCTCGTCGCCGCGGCCGCCTTCTCGCTCTACGGCATCGCCTACGGGCTCGAACGCGCCCGGCGGGCGGTCCTGGTGACGCCGCTCACGCTGCTCGGCGCCGGACTGCTGGTGGCGCTGGCGAGCGGGCTCCCGGCCGTCCTGCGCGGCCGACCGTTCCTGACGGCCCAGTGGCTGCTCGATCCCGTGGCCATCGGCACACCCGGCCTGTTCGACGTTGGCGTCTATCTCGTGGTGACGGGGGTGGTCCTGATGATGGTCTTCAACCTGGCCGAGGAGTCCTGAGTGGAAGTGCTGATGGCTCTGGCGTCGGGGCTGCTCTACTCGACCGGCATCTACCTGATGCTGCGCCGCCGCCTGGCGCAGCTCATCATCGGGCTCGGCCTGCTGTCGAACGGGACGAACCTGCTGATCTTCACGGCCGGAGGGCTGACCCGCGCGCGCCCGCCGGTCGTGCCCGACGGCGCGGACACACTCGTGGCGCCGTACGCCGATCCGGTGCCGCAGGCCCTCGTGCTGACCGCGATCGTCATCGGGTTCGGCCTGCTCGCCTTCTCGCTGGTGCTCGCGCACCGGGTGCACGCCGCCTCCGGCAGCGACGACGTCGACGACGTGGGGCGCGCCGAATGAAGGCGCTGGTCCTGCCGATCCTCGTGCCGCTCAGCACCGCTGCGGTGCTGATGCTGGCGCCGCCCCGGCCGCTGCTGCAGCGCTGGATCTCGCTGGTGGGCTCGGTCCTCCTGCTCGTGAGCGCCATCGCCCTCTTCGTCCGCGTCGAGGCGGCGGGCATCCAGGTGCTTCACGTGGGCGACTGGACCGCGCCGTTCGGCATCACGATCGTCGCCGATCTGCTCGCCGCCCTGCTCGTGGTCGCCGTCGGCGTCGTCGGCGTCGCCGTCACCGGCGTGGCCTTCGCCGGCGTCGATCCTCGGCGCGAGGCGTTCGGCTACCACCCGCTCATCCAGATCCTGCTCATGGGCGTCGCCGGCGCCTTCCTAACCGGCGACCTCTTCAACCTGTACGTGTGGTTCGAAGTGATGCTGGTGGCGTCGTTCGTGCTGATGGCCCTCCACCGCACCGGGGCGCAGGTCGAGGCCGCCTTCAAGTACGTGACGATCAACCTGGTCGCCTCGTCGATTTTCCTCACCGCGCTCGGCCTGCTGTATGGGGCGGCCGGCACGCTCAACATGGCGGACCTGGCGCGGGTCTGGCCGTCGATGACGTCCCCGGGCATCGACGCGGTGCTCGCCGTGCTCTTCCTGATCGCGTTCAGCATCAAGGCGGGGCTGTTCCCGCTCTTCTTCTGGCTCCCGGCGTCCTACCATACGCCGCCGGCGGCCATCGGGGCGGCATTTGCGGGCCTGTTGACCAAGGTCGGCGTCTACGCGCTGGTCCGCACCTTCACGCTGCTCTTCCAGGACGCGCGGGCGGAGCTGTTCGCGCTGCTGCTGGCGATGTCGGCGGCGACGATGGCGATCGGGCTCGTGGCGGCGATGCGCGAACGCGACTTCCGTCGGATCCTGTCGTTCAACCTGGTCGGCCACATCGGCTACACCACGGCGAGCCTGGCGCTGCTCACCCCCGCGGCGCTCGCCGGCGCCATCTTCTACGTCCTCCACCACATCGTCGTCATCACGAACCTCTTCCTGGTGAGCGGGGTGCTGCTGCGGCTTCGCCGCACGACGGACATGTCGCGGCTCGGCGGTCTGTCCCGGAGCCAGCCGCTCTTTGCGGGGCTGGCGATGATTCCCGTCTTCTCGCTCGCAGGCGTTCCGCCGCTGTCGGGCTTCCTGGGCAAGTTGGCCATTCTGAACGGGACGTTCGCGGCCGGCGCGTACTGGCTCGGCGGGCTGGTGCTCGCGGTCGGGCTGCTGACGCTGCTGTCGATGGCCCGCACGTGGGCCGACGGGTTCTGGCGGCCGGCCGGCGACGCGCGTGACATGATGGCGCCGGGAGCGCCGCTGCTGGTCGCCATCGGAGCCCTGAGCGCCGTGACCATCGCCATGACCATCTGGGCCGAGCCGCTCTTCGACCTCACCTCGCGCAGCGCCGAGCAGCTGCTGCGGCGCGATGACTACGTGCGCGCGGTGCTCGGGGAGGCACCATAGATGCTGCTCGGTGGCCTCCTGCTCGCCCTGGCCTGGTCGGCACTGCAGGGGGAGATTTCGCTCGGCAACCTGCTCGTGGGGTACGCCTTCGGCAATGTCATCCTCGTCCTGCTCGCGAAGGGCGGCGTGGTGCCGTCCACGATCGGGGCGCGCACCGCCCACACCGTCGGGCTCGCCCTCTTCGTGGTCTGGGAGCTGGTCCTGGCCAACGTGCGGGTCGCGCTCGACGTCGTGCGCGCGGGCGCGGGCATCCGGCCGGCGGTGGTCGCCATCCCGCTCGATGTGACCAGAGACGGCGAGATCCTGCTGCTGTCGATGCTGATCAACATCACGCCCGGCAGCGTGACGATCGACCTTTCCGACGATCGGCGGACCCTGTACGTGCACGTGATGCACATGCGCGACGCCGCGGTGACACGGCGTGAGATCAAGGACGGGTTCGAACGCCGCGTCAAGCGGCTGTTCGACTGAACGACACCGGCTGGAGGGGACATGTTCGATGTCGTGGCGCAGATCACGCTGGCGACGCTCGGTGTCGCGCTGCTGGTGGCCGTCGTCCGCCTGTTGAAGGGGCCGACGCTGCCGGACCGGGTCGTCGCGATGGACCTGCTGGGGGTGCTCGTCGTCGGCCTCATCGTCGTGCTCGCCGCGTGGACGGGCGTTCGGACGACGCTCGACGCGGCCATCGTGATTGCGCTCATCGGCTTCCTGGGCACGATCGCCTACGCGACCTACGTCGAGCGGGGGCGCCAGGAATGATCGACGTCCTCGTCGCCGTCCTGTGGCTGTCGGGATCGGGCTTCGCGCTGCTGGCGGCGCTGGGCATCCTCCGCCTGCCCGACGTGTTCACGCGGATGCAGGCGTCGACGAAGGCGTCGACGCTGGGCGTCGGCTGCCTGCTGCTGGGGGTGGCGCTCCACCTCGGCGATTTCGCATCGTTCATCCGCGTGGCGAGCATCGGGGCGTTCATCCTGCTGACGACGCCGGTGGCCGCGCACGTCATCGCCCGTGCGTCGTACCTGGCCGACGTGCCGCTGTGGAAGGGGACCGTGCTCGACGAGCGGCGCCGCGACGCCGACCGCGTGGCGCGCGATGAGTCGGAGCCGGCGCCGAAGGCGTGAGCGGCTTCGCGCGCACACCTGGCCGCCTTCGGCATCGAAGGTGGCCGGCATTCGCACCATCACTCGCGGACGATCCAGGCGATCAGCGCCGCGCCGATCAGCACCACGAACGCAATCCCGGAGATCCAGGCGTCGCGCTTGCGGATCGCCTCGGTCCACAGCCGGTCGTGGTTCGTGCGGGTGAACGCCTCGGCGAACGCCAGGTTGCGGATCGCGTAGAGGCGGCGGCGGCCGAACGGAAAGCCGAGGTTGTCGCTGACATCACAGGCCCGCGTGATCTCGGTCGGCGGCGGCACGCGCAGATGACGCGCCTCGCCGGCGGTGATGGCCGCGCCGACCGCGACGAGCGCGACGATCCCGCCGAGCGCGTAGAGCCTGGCGCCGGGGCTGAGGCCTTCGCCCCCCTGCAGGAAGACCATCGACAGGATGCCGGCGACGGCCACCGCGCCGAGGAACGAGAGCAGGGCCGGGGTGCGAAAGAAGCTGCCCAGCACCGACGGCACCGGCGTGACGAGCTGCTGGTGGCGGTCGGCGCACGACCGGCAGAACGGAATGCGCTGCCGGACGATCGACCGGTAGTAGCTGCGACCGCGGTGCCGGCTCCAGCGGGCGAACACCTTGGCGACGTCGAGGTGCGTCGAGGCCGGGGCCCCGCAGGCCGGACACAGCGGCGGCCACTGCACGCGGCGGTGCGAGCCGATCAGCCCGACCACGTTCCGCGGCGGGAGATCGCGATGCTCGTCGAGGAATCGGCGGCGGGTGCGCGTGGGATTCATCGCGACCGGGCCGCACGCGTGGCGTCGACGCGAATGCGCGCGTCGATGGCGACCACTCCGTGACCCGGTGGGAACGCCGACAGCGGGTTGAGGTCCAGCTCCTGGATCTCGGGATGCTCACCGACCATGCGGTCGACGCGAAGAATCGTCTCGACCAGCGCCGCCGTGTCGGCCGGCGGCGCGCCCCGGAAGCCGTCGAGCAGGGCCCGGCCGCGGATCTGGCCGAGCATGTCGCGGGCATCGACGTCGGTGAGCGGGTGCACCCTGAACACGACGTCCTTCCACAACTCGACGTTGACGCCGCCGATGCCGAAGCCGAGCAGCGCGCCGAAGCCGGCCGCCTGGGTCATGCCCACGTAGGTCTCCACGCCGCCGGTGATCATCTGCTGAATCACGGCGCCCTCGAACGCGGCGCCAGCGCCGTGCGCGTCGAGCCCTCGCCGCACCGCCTCGAAAGCGCCCCGCACGTCGTCGTCGGAGGTCAGGCCGAGCCGCACGCCGCCGACCTCGGTCTTGTGCAGCACCTGCCGCGACAGCAGCTTGAGCGCCACCGGGTAGCCGATGGACCGGGCCGCCTCCACCGCCTCCGACGCGCTGCCGGCCACCCGGGTCTCGGGCACGCGGATGCCGTAGGCCGTCAGCACGGCGCGGACGTCGTCGGGGGACAGCCAGCCGCTGCCGGCGCGCTGCAGCACGGCGCGCGCCCGGTCGGGCGAGATGTCGGCCAGTTCCGGCACCGTGCCCTCGGGGCGTTGGAGCCACTGGCCGTATCGAACGGCCCGGGCGAGCGCCAGCACGGCGCCTTCGGGAAAGGCGTAGGCGGGCACCCGGGCCTCGCGCAGCACCTTGACCGCGGCCGGCACGCCGTGGGTGCCCATCAGGCAGGCGACGATCGGCTTGCCGGCGCCCTGGGCCGCCCGGCGGATGGCGTCGGCCACGTCGTGCGCCCCGGTCACCATGGCCGGCACGAAGAGCACCAGCAGGGCATCGACACGGTCGTCGGCCAGCAGGATGCGCAGCGCCCGTTCGTAGTCGTCGGCCGAGGCACTGGCGAGCATGTCGACCGGGTTGGCCGCCGACGCGGCCTTCGGGAGGAACGCGCGCAGCGAGTCGATCGACCGCTCGGCCAGCGGCGCCACCGACAGGCCGCGGCCCTCGCAGGCGTCGGACGCCATGATGCCGGGCCCGCCGCCATTGGTGAGGATCCCGATGCGCGGGCCCGCCGGCACCGGCTGGTTGGCGAGCAGCACGGTGAGGTCGAACAGCTCCTCCATCGTGTCGGTCCGCATCACGCCGGCCTGGCCGAGCAGCGCGTCGACGGCGACGTCCATCCCGGCGAGCGCGCCGGTGTGCGACGACGCGGCGCGGGCACCGGCGGCGGTGCGGCCGCTCTTGACGACCACGATCGGCTTGCGCCTCGACACCCGCCGCGCGATCTGCATGAACCGCGCCGGATTGCCGAAGCTCTCGAGATACAGGAGGATGACCCGCGTCGCAGCGTCGTCCTCCCAGTATTCCAGCAGGTCGTTGCCCGAGACGTCGGCCTTGTTGCCGGTGCTGGCGAACTGGCTGATGCCGATGCCGAGGTCGCTCGCGTGATCGAGCAGGGCCAGGGCCACCGCGCCGGATTGCGACGCGATCGCCACCGGGCCGGCGGGCGGCCAGGTGGGCGCGAAGGTGGCGTTCAGCAGCACCGACGGCTCGGTGTTGAGCAGCCCGAGGCAGTTGGGGCCGAGCATGCGCACGCCGTGGGCGCGGACCTGCCTGACGAGCTCGTCCTGCCGGGCCTTGCCGTCCTCGCCCATCTCGGCGAAGCCGGCGGTGATGACCACCAGCCCGCGGACGCCGCGCCGGAGGCAGGCGGCGACGGCCTCGACCACCGCCGGCTGCGGCACCACGACGATCGCCAGATCGACCACCTCGGGCACGGCGTCGATCGACGGGTAGGCGGGAACCGACTGCACCGCCCTTGCGGCCGGATTCACCGGGTAGATCGGCCCCGGGAACCCGCGCCCGATCAGGTTGTGGAACACCTCGCCGGCAATCGAGCCGCGGTGCCGCGAGGCGCCGACGACGGCGATGGAGCGTGGGCGGAACAGCGGGTCCAGTGACGCGTTCATCGGCTCCCGTCCTCCGGCCCGCGCGGCTCCCGTGACCGGCCCCTGGCGTCGCCACGAGGGCATTCTGCGGTTCCGAGCGCGGGAGCGGCCGGCGACCCTCTATTGTCGCCGCATCGCGACGACGGCCGCGCTGGAGTAGCCTTGCCCGAGCCATGCGACCGGTTCGAGTCGTCGTGATTGCCGCCGCCGTCACCGGTGCCGCCTGCGCCCAGCGGCCGCCCGCCCTGCCAGCCGCGGGAGTCCCGGCCCTGACCGCCCTCGAACGGCTCGGCAAGGCCGTCTTCTTCGACGAGCGGCTGTCGCTGCGCGGCAACCAGTCGTGCGCCGCGTGCCACGCCCGCCAGACCGGGTGGACCGGCGACCTGCCCCTCGTAAACGCCGGTCCGGCGGTGTACGAGGGTTCCGTGACCGGCCTGTTCGGCAACCGCAAGCCCCCGACCAGCGCCTACGCCATGGCGCCCGTGCTTCACGCCAAGGTGGAGGACGGCGAGACGCTGTTCGTCGGCGGCAATTTCTGGGACGGCCGCGCGACGGGCGAGCGGCTCGGCGACCCGATTGCCGAGCAGGCCCAGGCGCCGTTCGTGAATCCCGTGGAGCAGGCGCTGCCCGACACCGGCTGCGTGGTGCGCCGCGTCTGCGCCGCCGATTACCCCGTCACGCTCGACGCGCTGTTTCCGGGCAGCTGCGGCATCACCTGGCCGCCGGACGTGGACGAGGCGTGCCTCGTGCCCGCCGGCACCCTTGGCATCGCGCCGCAGGATCGCGTCCGCTCCGATCGGGCCTTCGATCACATTGCCGCTGCCGTCGCGGCGTACGAACGCTCGCGGGAGGTCAACCCGTTCTCCTCGAAGTTCGACGGGCACCTGGCCGGCCGGGCGACGCTGTCGGCCGAGGAAGCGGCGGGGTTGGAGCTCTTCGTCGGCAAGGGCAAGTGCGCCAACTGTCACCCAGTCGACACCAGGCCCGACGGGGAGCCGCCGCTGCTCACCGATTTCACGTTCGACAACCTCGGCGTGCCCCGCAATCCCGACAACCCCTGGTACCTGTCCCCGCGCAATCCCGCCGGGACCAGCTGGGTCGACGACGGCCTCGGCGCGTTCCTCGCCACCCGGCCCGAGTGGCGCGCGTTCGCCGACGCGAACCGCGGCAAGCACAAGGTGCCGACCGTGCGCAACGTGGACCGCCGGCCCGACCGCGACTTCGCCAAGGCCTACATGCACAACGGCTACTTCAAGACGCTCGGCGGCCTCGTGCATTTCTACAACACCCGCGACGTGAAGCCGGTCTGCAGCGGCTGGCTCGGCGAACGTGAGGCGATCGCCCGCGGCTGCTGGCCCGCGCCCGAGGTGACGGCGAACGTGAACACCGACGAGCTCGGCAACCTCGGTCTCAGCCCGGCCGAGGAGCGCGCGATCGTCGCCTTCATGGGCGCGCTGTCGGACGGCTACGCGGCGGCCGCCGAACGGCGGTAACAGGGCGGTCTGCCGGCGATTCGACCGGCCGGGACGCGGCCCGGCTCTGACGTCGATATCGCGCCGGAGGCACGCCAAAGGCCCGCTTGAAGGCCCGGTTGAACGCCGCTTCGGACTCGTAGCCGACCGCGGCGGCGATGGCCGCGACCCCCTTCGGGGACGATGTCAACGCCTCGGCCGCGAGGCGCAGTCGCCATGCGGTGAGATACGCGATCGGTGGGTCCGACAGGTAGCGCGTGAAACGCGCCACCAGCACCGAGCGCGACACGCCGACTTCCGCCGCGAGCGTGGCGAGGGTCCACGGGTGATGCGCGCGGCGATGCAGCAACGCCAGGCTCTTGCCGACGACCGGGTCGCGGGCCCCGGCGAGCCAGCCGGTCGCCTGGTCGGGCAAGCCCGCGACGTATCGCCGCAAGGTGTCCACGAACAGCGCTTCGGAGAGCTTCGCCAGCATCGCGTCGCTCCCCGCGCGATCCGACGCGGCTTCTTCGACCAGGTGCAGGATGGATTGCTCCAGCCAGTGACCGGAGCGATCGGTCCGGACGTTGACCTTCAGCATCGGCGGCAGGCTCTGGAGAATCGGCCCGCAGAGCAGCGGGTCGAGACTCAGGTAGCCGCAGACGAACCGGGTCGTCGCGCCCCCGCCGCCGGACTGCAGCGGGGAGAGGTCGCGCGTCGCGATCTTCCTGGCCACGGCAGCGCTGTCGACCTGGTTCGTGCCGGAGCCGGCGCTCAAGTGGTGCGGATCGCCGTGCGCGAACACGACGATGTCGCCCGGCGACAGCTCGGTGTCCGCTCCGCCGTCGACGCGTGCCCAGGCGGAGCCGTCGACGACCAGGTGATAGACGACCAGGTGCGGCGCGCCGGGGGCCAGGGTCGCCGCCAACGTGCCGGAGTGCGGCGTCGCGAGCCGCCACGGCGCCGAGAAGTCGGCGCTGAAGAACAACGCGCCGTTCAGCCGGACTCCGCTCAGGACCTCGGAAAACGCGTCCATGTGTCCCGGACGCCCGGCAATCTTTCGTGGCGCCTCGGCAAAGCATTCTAGCCTGCCGGACGCGCCGTCAAGAACCTGAGCCGCGCGGGCATGGTCTGCCGGAGCGGGGATCCGCAGAATCGCTCCTGTGATGTGGAAGTGCCTCGTCGCCATCCTGTTCACGGCCCTGCCGGCGACGGCGCAGTCGCCGCTGTCGCTGCCCGAGGCGATTGCCCGCGCCAGGACCGGCCACCCCGATGCGGGCGCGGCGGCGGCGGCCGAGCGCGAAGCGGCCGAGCGCGTCACCCAGGCCCGCAGCGGCCACTTCCCCAGGGTGGACGTCGCCGAGTCGTGGCAGCGCGGCAACCATCCGGCGTTCGCGTTCAGTTCGCTGCTGGCGCAGCGGCAGTTCACGGCGGCCGACTTCGCCCTCGACACAATCAACCACCCCGGGGTCATCGACAACTTCCGCACGGCGGTCACGGTCGAGCAGCCGCTGTTCGATCGCACCACCGTGGCGGCGGTCCGAACCGCGTCGATCGGCCGTGACCTGGCGGCGGCCGGCCGCCGACTCGTCGACCAGGACCTGGCCGCGGCAGTGACCGACGCGTTCGGCCGTGTGCTCATCGCCGCGGCGACGGTTCGGTCGGCCACGGCCACGGTGGACGCCGCGCGGGCCGACCGCGACCTGGCCGCCGACCGCCGCGACGCCGGGCGGGTGACCGACGCGGACGTGCTGCAGATGGAGGTCCACCTGGCTCGCGCCCTCGCACGGCAGGTCGAAGCCGCGGCGGACGAGCGGATCGCCCGCGCCCAGCTGAATCAGTTGATGGGCGAGCCGCTGGACGCCGTGTTCGCGCTCGACGGGTCGCCCGCGGCAATCGCGATCGACCTCAGCCATCCAGCCGACCTCGAAGCGGACGCCTTGCAGCGCCGTCCCGAAGTGGCGGTGGCCAGGCAGCAGGAGCGGCTGGCGTCCGCCGCGGTGGACGCGGCGCGGGCGGCGTTTCTCCCGCAGGTGGCGGCACTGGGCGGGTGGGAAGTGAACGGCGCCAGCTGGACGTCGCGGTCGGCGAGCTGGACGGCGGGCGTGGTCGCGCGGGTCAACCTGTTCCACGGTCTCGCCGACAAGGCCCGCCTCGCCGAAGCGCGCGCGCAGGTGACGCGCCGGGCGCTCGAGCGGGAGAAGGCCGAGACCAGCGCGCGCCTCGACGTGCGGATCGCCCTTGCCCGGCTCGAGGCCGCGCGGGCCAGCGAAGCGGTGGGACGGGCAGCCGCCACTCAGGCCCGCGAAAGCCGCCGCATCATCCGCGACCGCTACGAGAGCGGCCTCACCGATGCGGCCACGCTGCTGCGCGCGGCCGATGCCGTGGAACAGGCCGAGGCGCAAAAGACGGCGGCGCGCGTAAACGTGCTGACCGCGTCGGCCACCCTGCACCGCGCGATAGGACTGCCATGACACCCAGCCGCACACGTCAGAACACTTTCGTCACCGGCACCGCCGCGGCCCTGTTGGCGGGCGGCATGCTGGCCGGATGCTCGACTCGCCGCGTCGAGGCGGCTCGGGCGGCCGCCGCGGAGTCCGTCGCCGTCACCGTCGCCGCGGCGGCGATGGCCGACGTGGCCACGGCGATCGATTCCGGCGGCGTGGTGCAGGCCCGCACCACGGCGACGATCGCCGCCCGCATCGTCGCGCCGGTGCGCGACGTCAGGGTGTCGCCGGGAGATCGGGTCCGCGCCGGCCAGACGCTGATCGTGCTCGACGGCGACGATCTCGCCGCCGGCGCCCGTGCGGCCCTCGCGGCAGCACGTGCGGCCGAACAGGGGGCGGCGGGAGCGGCCGCCGACCTGCAGGCGGCCGAAGCCGGTCTGACCCTTGCCCATGCGTCCTACGATCGCGTGGCCGCCCTGCAGGCCAAGCGGTCGGCCACCGCCCAGGAGCTCGACGACGCCACCGCGCTGCTGCGGAGCGCCACCGCACGCGTCGCCGCGGCCGCCGCGCGGGCCGCACAGGCTGCGTCGGCGGTCGAGAGCGCCAGGGCCGCTGGCGACCAGTCGAGCACCACCGCCGCGTTCACGACGATCCCCGCCCCCTTCGACGGCGTGGTCACCGCGACCATGGTCGAGGCCGGCAACATGGCGTCGCCCGGCCAGCCGCTGCTTCGGCTGGAAGACACCCGTGAATTCCGGCTCGAGGTCCGCGTGGACGAGTCCCGCATCGACCGGCTGAACCCCGGCGACGGCGTCCCGGTCTTCCTCGGCGCCAGGACCTCCCCGGTCCAGGGCACGGTGGCTGAGGTCAGCCGCGCGGTCGATGCCGATGCCCGCGCCTTCCTCGTCAAGATCGCGCTGCCCGACCTGCCCGGCCTTCGATCCGGCGAGTTCGGCAAGGCGCGGTTCGCCGGCGCGCCGCGGCGGGCGCTGACCGTCCCAGCCTCCGCCGTCGTCCGCAGCGGACAGCTCACGTCGGTCTTCGTCGCCGACGACGGCGTGGCGCGCCTGCGTTTCGTCCACCTCAGCGGCAACGAAGTCCTGGCCGGCCTGACCGAATCGGAGACGGTGATTCTCTCGCCGCCGGCCGGTCTCACCGACGGTCGCCTGGTCAGCCCGGGAGGCCGCTAGTGGCTCACATGCACTTCCCCGGCCGGATTGCCGCGGCGTTCATCCACTCCAGGCTGACGCCGCTCCTCATCACGGCGTCGATGGCGCTCGGCGCCCTGGCGCTGGTGGCGCTGCCGCGCGAGGAGGAACCGCAGATCGTCGTGCCGATGGTGGACGTGTTCGTCGCGCTGCCCGGCGCGACGCCGGCCGACGTCGAGCAGCTGGTCACGCGGCCGCTCGAACAGCTGCTCTGGGAAGTGCCTGGCGTCGACTACGTCTACTCGACGTCGAGTCCCGGGCAGGCGACGATCGTCGTCCGGTTCGAGGTCGACGAGCCGCAGGAGCCGGCGCTCGTCCGCCTGAACCAGAAACTGGCCGCCAATGCCGACCGCCTCCCGCGCGGCGCCGTCGGGCCGGTGGTGAAGGCGCGAGCGATCGACGACGTGCCCATCCTGGCCGTCACGATCTGGTCGGAGCGTTACGGCGACGACCAGCTGCGCGCCCTGGCCGGCCAGCTGCGCGAGGCCATCGCCGAGGTCGACGACGTGTCGGAGGTGACCCTCATCGGCGGCCGGTCGCGGCAGATGCGCGTCGACATCGATCCCGCCAGGCTGGCCGCCTACGACCTCGATCCGCTCGCGGTGCACCAGGCGATTGTCGGCACCAACGTGCGGGACACCGCGTCGGGGCCCGTCGGGGGCGGGCTGACGACGGGCCTCGAAGCCGGGCGCCGCCTGCGCACCGCCGACGACCTGCGCGACACGGTCGTGACCTCTGCACGCGGGCGCCCCGTGCTGGTGCGCGACGTGGCGGAGGTCGTCGATGGCGACGCCGAGCCCACGTCGCACGTCGTGTTCCAGTCGAGGGCGTCCGGCCCCCGTCCGGCCGTCACCGTCGCGGTGGCCAAGCGGAAAGGCACCAACGCCACCGATGTCGCCCGCCGCGTCGCCGACAAGCTCGCGACGCTCGAGGGATCGCTCGTCCCGGCCGACGTGCACCTCACCGTCACCCGCAACTACGGCGAGACCGCCGCCGAGAAGAGCAACGAGCTCCTGTGGCACATGCTGCTCTCGACGCTCTCGGTCTCGGCGCTCGTCTGGCTGACCCTCGGCCGCCGCGAGGCCGCGGTGGTGCTGATCGCCATCCCGGTCACGCTCGCCCTGACGCTGTTCGTGTTCTATCTCCATGGCTACACGCTGAACCGCATCACGCTGTTCGCGCTGATCTTCTCCATCGGCATCCTGGTCGACGACGCGATCGTCGTGGTGGAGAACATCGTCCGCCACGCGCGGATGAGCGGCGGGAGTCCGGGCGGGCTGGCGGCGACCGCGATCCGCGCCATCGACGAAGTGGGCAACCCGACGATCCTGGCCACGCTGGCCGTCGTGGCGGCGATCCTGCCGATGGCCTTCGTCAGCGGAATGTCGGGGCCCTACATGCGGCCGATTCCGGTAGGCGCGTCGGCGGCGATGGTGTTCTCGCTGGCGGTCGCCTTCGTGGTGACGCCGTGGGCCGCCGTCCGGCTGCTGGCGCCGGCGGCGCCCCATGGCGACCGCACGGAGGACCGCCCGACGCGACTCTATCGCCGGGTGATGGGGTCGCTCATCGCCGACGCCAGGCGGCGGGCGATCTTCCTGACGGGGGTGGCGTCGCTGCTGCTGGCGGCCGTCGCGCTGGTGCCACTCGAACGGGTGAAGCTGAAGATGATGCCGTTCGACGACAAGCGTGAGTTCCAGGTGATGGTGGACATGCCCGAGGGCGCCGCACTGGAGACGACGGCGCGGGTGGCGGCGGCGCTGGCCTCGGCCATCGTCGAGGACGACACGGTCGTCAGCGTGCAGCAGTACGTGGGCGTGTCGGGTCCCTACAACTTCAACGGCCTCGTGCGGCACTACTTCCTGCGGCGCGCGCCGCACCTCGCCGATCTGCAGGTGAACCTGGCGCCGAAGGGCGATCGCGCGGTACAGAGCCACGACGTGGCCGGACGCGTACGCCGGCGGCTGGCGCCGATCGCGACGCGATTCGGCGCCACCATCCAGGTGGCGGAAGTGCCGCCGGGCCCGCCCGTCCTGCAGACGCTGGTCGCCGAGATCTACGGGCCGGATCCGGCGCGGCGGCTGGCCGTCGCGGCGCAGGTCAGGTCGATCTTCGAGCACACGGACGGGGTGGTCGACACCGACTGGCACGTCGAAGCCCCGTACCGCACGCTCTCGCTGGCCGTCGACGACGACAAGGCCGCGGCGGCGGGCATCTCACCGGCGATGGTGGCGGCGGTCGTGCGGATGGCCGGCTCGGGCGACTCCGCCGGCCTCGTCTACGACGAACGGGCGCGCGAGCAGGTGCCGATCGTGGTCCGCCTCCCCCGCGAGGGCCGCACCCTCGAAGCCGTCAGATCGATCCGGCTGCGCGGCTCGCGGCCGGTCGCGATCGGCGAGCTCACGCGCGTCGAGTCGAAGCAGGAAGCGCCGAGCCTGTACCACAAGAACCTGCAGCCGGTGACCTATGTGACCGGCGACCTGGCGGGAGCGGACGGAAGTCCGGTCTACGCCATCCGCCGGATGCAGGCGCCGATCGGGCGGCTGAGGCTGCCCGACGGGTATGGGCTCGAGGTGTTCAACGCCGTGCAGCCGTTCGACTCGTCGCGCTATGCGATGAAGTGGGACGGCGAGTGGCAGCTGACGATCGAGGTGTTCCGCGATCTCGGCCTGGCGTTCGCCGCCGTGCTCGTGCTGATCTACGTGCTGTTGGTCGGCTGGTTCCAGTCGTTCACGACGCCGTTGCCGATCATGGCCGCCATCCCGTTCTCACTGGTCGGCATCCTGCCGGCGCACGCGGCGATGGGCGCGTTCTTCAGCGCCACGTCGATGATCGGCTTCATCGCCGGCGCGGGCATCGTGGTGCGCAACTCGATCATCCTGGTGGACTTCATCGAGCTGAGGGTGCGCGACGGTCTGCCGCTCGCGCAGGCCGTGGTCGACGCCGGCGCGGTGCGGTTCCGGCCCATGGCCCTCACCGCCGCGGCGATGATCGCCGGCGCCGCGGTCATCCTGTTCGACCCGATCTTCCAGGGCCTGGCCATCTCGCTGATGGCCGGCGAGGCGGCGTCGCTGCTGCTCTCGCGCATGGCCGTGCCGGTTCTCTACTACCTGGCGAGGCGCCAGGAGCGTGGCGAACCGGCGGTCGTCGGTCCCGGCGCGGGCGTCGTGGCGATCGAGCCCGTTGGCCACGCCGAGTAGCCCACGGGTGCCCGCCGACGCCGCGCTAGTCGCGGCCGAAGTGGAATGCGACGCCGGCGTTGAACCGATAGAGCGTGGTGCGGTAGTCCCGGTCGAACCGCTGGTCATGCCGGAAGAGCAGGCGCAGGTCGCCGGCGACCCGTACGGCGAGCCGTCGGCTCAAGAAGACGTCTACGCCGAGGCCCGGTTGCAGGGAGAAGTCGGGTGTCCCCCACTCGCCGATCCGGTCGAGCCGCCGCTCCCAGATTCCCAGCCGTGTCCCGCCGGCCAGCACCTCGACGTAGGGCTGCACCCGGCCGGCCAGTGGCGCCACTCGAGGCCCAACGTGAAGCGATTGGTACCGAAAGTCGTATGTGCCGCCCTGCACCGCGGAAAAATCCTCGTGACGGGCGCTGAACGCGAGCTCGGCGACTACGAAGAGCCATTCGTGAAGCCGGTACGCTCCGCCCACCGCCGCGCCGCGCGCGAACGTGACATCCCGATCGGTATCGCGAAGGAGCGTGTAGGTGACCGACACGCTGCCGGTCGAGCCCTGGCCGACTGCCGGATCTGCGGTGAACACGACCATGGACAGGGCAACGGCCGCCAGGTGGATGCGTGACCCCATGGATGCTCCTCCTCGACGCGACGACCTGGTCGAGCGTGTGGACGCCCCGACCCGTCCTGGGGCCCGAGCGCCATGACGACCAGTGGCACGTTCCGCACGGCCTTCATCAGTATGATCGACAGGGACCAGTCGTCGGGTGGTCATCCGACGGAAAGGGGCCACGAGATGGATCGCCGTGAACTCTTTCGCCTGCTGAGCCTCTCCGCCCTCGGCGGCGCCGCCGCCTGCCGGGGGCCGGCCGCCAGCGCGCGCCCTGGCGCGTTCCTGCCGCAACCCACGTCCGGCGCCGGGTTCGTGCCCGACGTCGAGTTGCTGTTGACCGCGGCTCCCGACGAAATGGCGGTGCTGCCCGGGGCGCCGACACGCGTCTGGCGCTTCACGGGCCGCCTGCTCAAGGGCCCGGCCGACACGCTCGAGACGCTGCCCGGGTCCTACCTCGGCCCCGTGATCCGCCTTCGTCGTGGGCAGACGGTGCGGGTGCGCTTCGCCAACCAGCTCCCCGAAGACTCGATCGTCCACTGGCACGGTCTGGACGTGCCCGAGCGCGCCGACGGCCATCCCCGTCTGGCCGTCGGCCACGGTCGCGAGTACGTGTACGAGTTCGAGGTGACCAACCGCGCGGGCACCTACTGGTATCACCCGCACCCGCACATGCGCACGGGCGCACAGGTGTATCAGGGCCTGGCTGGCCTGCTGCTGGTACAGGACGACGAAGAAGCGCAGCTGGCGCTGCCCTCCGGGGGAACCGAGCTCCTCTGCGTGATCCAGGATCGCCAGTTCGACGCCCGCAACCAGCTGGTCTTCCACGGCGGCGTCATGATGGAGATGATGAACGGCTTTCTCGGCGACCGCGTGCTCGTGAACGGCCAGCCGCAGCCGACCACGGAGGTGGACGCGGCGTGGCATCGGGTGCGCCTGTTGAACGGGTCGAACGCCCGCATCTACAAGCTGGCGTGGAGCCGTGATTTGCCGATGACCGTGATCGGCGGCGACGGCGGGCTCCTCGACACGCCGCTACACCCGCCGGCGCTCACGCTCGCGCCCGGCCAGCGCGCCGACCTCTTGCTGGATCTCACAGGTGTGGCGGCCGGCACGGACGTGCATCTGGAGAGCCAGGCATTCGCCGAAGCCGACGCCGGCCTCGTCGGCATGATGGGCATGATGGGCATGAGGGGTCGCGGGATGCGGGGCATGATGGGCGGCCGTTCGAGCGTGCCGAATGGAGCGCCGCAGCGCGTGATGACCCTGCGCACGCGCGCGAGGCAAGGTCCGGCGTTCCGTGTCCCCGAGCGGCTGTCCTCGTTCGGCGCGGAGTGGTCGCTGCGGGTCGATGCCCCGACCCGGCGCGTCCCGCTGACGTTCATGCGGATGGAATGGTCACTCGATGGCCGCACGTTCGCCATGAACGATGTCGCCGCCGAGGAAACCGTGGCCGCGGGATCGACGCAGATCTGGGAATTCGAGAATCGGGCGAACCCGATGGGCATGGAGGCCGCCCATCCCATTCACATGCACGGCCGCCAGTTCCGAGTGATCGATCGCACGGGCGGAGGCGCGACGAATGCCTTGCGTGCAGGCATCGTGGACGGCGGGTGGCGGGATACCGTGCTCGTGCTCCCCGGTGAGACCGTTCGCGTCCAGGCCACCTTCACGCGTCATCCGGGCCTGTATCTCTACCACTGCCACATTCTCGAGCACGAGGACATGGGGATGATGCGGAACTTCCGCGTGACGTAGTGGCATCGTGCCTCGGGCACCGAGGGTGTCGCGCGATGCCTGAAGCGGCCGAAGGCTGATTCCTGCCGGGGTGCACCGCCTCAACCCGAGAGGGAGGACGGCATGAACATGCGTGTCCGGCAACTATGGGCTCCGGCGCTGTCTACCTTCGTCGTCTCGCTTTCGGTGCAGTTCGTTGCGCTGCGCGTGCCGCAGTTGCCACCCTGGGTATTCTTCACGCGGAATGGCGTATCGATCGTGCTGGCGCCGCTGTGGCTGCTGGCGCCGCCGTTCATCGGCGCCCTGGGAGCCTGGCTCTCCCTGCGCGCCGGCGGGAACGCCCGCGACCGCCTGCTGTCCGCGCTGGGCTCAGCCTGGTTGATCGCCAGCATCCTGACACTCGGGGTTCCACTGTCGATGGTCGTCGAACGCCACTTCTCGCTGCGCATCAAGCTGACCGCCTACATCGTGTACCTGATCGCCTGGTGCCTGGTCCCGGCGGTCTTGCTCGCGCTCGGTCCCTGCCCTGGCTGGGACGCACCGCCACGATGCGCGCCCGGGGCGCCACCGCCCGCTAGCTGTTGAAGTCAAACACGTTGTTCATCACGCGGCGCTCTGTAGTCGAGTGATGGGTGGGTGGTAGTGCAGGGCCGCGTGCGGCCGCACGCGGTTGTAGTAGCGCAGCCAGCCGCGTAAGGCGTGGCGGCGGACCTGCGAGGTCGGATAGGCGTGTGCGTAGGCCCATTCGCGCAGCAGCGTCTGAATGAAGCGCTCCGCTTTGCCGTTGGTCCGCGGGGTATACGGGCGCGTGCGGCGGGGCGTGAGGCCGAGCTGCGCACAGGCCGCCCGGAAGACGCGCGATACGTACCCACTGCCGTTATCGCTGAGGACGCGCCGGCAGCGGATGCCGCGGGCGGTGAACCAGGCGACCGCGCGGTGCAGGAAGGCGGTACAGCGCGCGCCGTCCTGGGCGGGTAAGACTTCGACGTGCGCGACCCGCGAGTGGTCGTCGACGGCGACGTGGGCAAATTCCCAGCCCGCGCCCGGGGACGCCTGCCGGGGATTGCCGTGGATGCGATGCCCGATGCGCCGGAACCGGCCCAACGGTTTGATGTCGAGATGGAGCAGGTCGCCCGGACGCGCCCACTCGTAGCGGTGCACCGGCGGCGCGGGGGCTGCCGGGCGCCGATTCAGCCCCAAGCGGCGCAGCCACACGCTCACCGTGGAGGTCGGCGCCCCCAGCAGCCGACTGATCCGCCAGGCCGGTAACCACGAGGCCTCCCGGAGCGTCCGGATCATCGTGACAGTCTCCGCCGGCGTCTGATGCGGCGGCTCGCCGGGACGCGACGACCCGTCCTCGAGGGCGGCTCGCCCGCCGTCCCGAAACCGCCGCACCCATTTCGCGACGGTCCGAACACTCACGGCAAACCCGTCGGCCGCGTCGGCGTAGCTCCACCCCTCGTGCAGGACGCGCTGCACCATGATCGCGCGGCTGGTCGGGGTGCTCTTGGCATTACGATGAAGCTTCATCCGGGGCCTCCTCTGCGCAGAACGGTTGTGTGGAAACTCCATTCTTTGCAGAGCGCTCCGGATGAACAACGTGTTTAGCACTGACAGCTAGCGACCCGATCGTCTCGTAGTAGGGTCTGCGTGCAGCAACAGGGAGCTTGTGAGGCGCGAGCAAGCCAACGAACGGAGTGAGTCGGCTCCTCGGGCTGGATTCGTGCCAAGTCGCGACGCCGAACGGCGTCGCGCGATGCCTGAAGCGGCCGATGGCTGGATTCGTACATGCTCCCGCCGAGCCGGGATGACCGACCCAGCCACCGAGCCTGGCTCTTCTGAGCTCCGACATCGTCCCCAGGGAACACGTGCAGGCGCCCGAGTCCTCCCAGCAATGCGTACGCGGACGTCCACCGCCCGACGCCCCGTCGTTGAAGCAGCTGCGTCACAGCCGCGGCATCGTCAGCGTGCGTCCGGTCGACTACCTGGCCTGAGGCCGCCGGCGAAGCTTCGGCTGCAGGTAGTCTTTGAGCGCGACCGCATTGTTGTGCTCCGTGTCGCGTGAACTGTAGACGAGCGTGACCGTGCCCCGACGCGCCGCCGCCACGATAGGGCGCCACGCCTCTGGCCTGGAGTCGAGCTCCCGAACGTATCGAGCGCGAAACCTCGGCCACTTGTCCGGATCGTGGCTGAACCACTGTCGCAGTTCGGTGCTCGGAGCGGCATTCTTGAGCCACGCGTCGATGCGGAGTGCTTCCTTCGAGAGACCGCGGGGCCACAGACGTTCGACGAGAATGCGCGTTCCGTCAGCGTGCGTTGCCGGCTCGTAGGCCCGCTTCAGTTTCAGCATGGCATCGATCTGTTCCCCTTCGGTGGCCCGACGTCGGCCTCAGACACAAGCGATCCCGCTCACGGCGAAGGCCACCTCCCCGTTGCACGCTCGTCCCGGTCACTCGACGCACACTCGACGGTCGGTTCCCTCCCACCGAGATGGCCGATCACTGATCGCCATTCGCGTGGGCCGGCGCGAGCCTGCGTAGATCGACCTCCTCGTCCTTCAATCGCGCGGGATCCACGGCTTCACGAGACCGAATCAGCGGTATCGCGCGCCGCACATCCTTCCCCCGATTGAGCGCGACCACCGCGTCGATCCGGCCCTGATTCAGATAGAAGGCCACGAAGCTTCGACGCTCGGGGCTGCCCCGTATGACCAGTCGGTCCCACTCGCGGTGGAACCCCGCGTACTGCACGTTGGCGTCGTATTGATCCGACCAGAACCAGTGGATCGCGTCGTACGGACCGGCCGTGCCGAGCATGCTCCGGGCTGCCGCGGCGCCCTGTTGCATGGCGTTCTGCCAGTGCTCGACGCGCATGCGCCGCCCGAACACGGGATGGGTGTGGTTTGCGACATCGCCCGCGGCGTAGACGCCTTCGACCGTGGAACGGCAATACTCGTCGACCAGAATCCCGTTGTCGACACCGATGCCGCTGTCGGCAAGGAAGTCGACGACCGGGTCGACACCGACGCCAACGACGGCGAAATCGCATTCGACGCGTCGACCACGCTTCGTGATCACGCGTTCGACTCGACCATGTCCCTCGACGCGCACCACGAGATCGTCGAAGATCGTCTCGACACCCTGATCGCGGTGAATCGAGGCGACGACCATTCCCACCTCCTCGCCGAGCACACGAAAGAGCGGCGCCGGCGAAGACTCGATGGCGACGACTTCGACGCCCATCTGGCGAAGCGACGCCGCCACCTCGCAGCCGATGAAACCCATGCCGATCACGACGGCTCGCTTACCGGCCGCGATGTGGCGGCGAAGGGCATCCGCGTCACCCACCGAGCGGAGATCGAGCACGCCGTCGAGTTCCAGGCCAGGGATGGGTGGCCGGCGGTTCCGCACGCCCGTTGCTATGAGCAGTCTGTCATACGGCACGCGCCGCCCCGTCTCGAGGTGCACGACCCGTCCAGGTGGGTCGACGCGCGTTGCGCGCACACCAAAGAGGGTCTCGATGCGATGCTCAGCGTAGAAGGTGGCAGGACGGACCAGCGCCTTCTCGAACGGCGTCTCACCCCGCAAATACTGCTTCGACAACGGAGGGCGCTCATAGGGTGGATCCGGCTCCGCCCCGATGAGCGTAATGTCGCCGTCGAAGCCATCCGCCCGAAGCGTGGCGGCTGCCGTGGCGCCAGTCAGGCTGGCACCGACAACGACGAACGAGGGCGGCATTCAGACCTCCAGCACGAGATCGTCGTGAACCACGCGGAGCGGGTAGGTCTTGACCGGCGCGGGAGCCGGCGGCGCCAGCACGGCGCCGGTCGTTACGTCGAACTGTGCCCCATGACACCCGCAGGTCACGACGGTTCCCTCGAGCGTCCCTTCCTCGGCGAGCGAGCACTGCTCATGCGTGCAAGCGTCGGCAATCGCGAAGAATCGCCCGTTCGCGTTCGCCACCGCGATGCGGTGGCCGGCGACTTCGAACAGGGCCAGTTCCCCCGGCTTGATGTCGGCTGTCTTGGCGACGGTTACGGATCGTGCAGTCATGTCGACCCTCCAGCGTCTGTGACGATGGACAGACGCAAGCGCCGGACCAGAACGGGCTGGCGGCCGTGTGCCGCGTAAAGCCCTGTTCTTGGCCGTTTCCCGACGAGTAGTGGGACCGCGGGCCCGGGCAGACGTCCAGGCGTGCCGCTTTCATTTTGAAGGGATTCGTTTCAATTCGTAAGCTCCACGCCGCCAGAAACGGAGACCGATGGACCATAAGAAGCGCTCTGACGGGAGTTCCCGACCATTCCTGTTGGGACCAGGGTTTGCTCTCTCGGCACGTTGGAAGCAGCGACCACCAGGAGGTGCAAGGTGAGGGACGTATTGCGCGTGCCGGGCGTTCTCGTCGACAAGACGGGTCGAGCAAACGTCGCGCCCGTCTCAACGCAGACGGACGTCATGCGCGAGGTTCGACGCTGGGACTGGGTCGATGACGTCCTCGCCGATTCCTTTCCGGCGAGCGACCCACCTTCATGGACGCCAGGAGTAGCACGGCTGCCTGCAACCTCTGGCGAGCGCACCGTTTAGCCGAAGACAGGGGAGCACATGCTGCAACCACAGGAGAACAGAGCGGCCCGTCGTGGGCTCACACCCGCAGCGTCCTACCAGGGACCCGCAAGGAGGACATCGTGAGAGTGCTACTGGCCATCGACGGTTCAGCCCATAGCGACGCAGCGGTCGCCGAAGTGGCGGCACGTCCATGGCCGAAGGGCACGATGGTCCGCGTGATTCGTGATGGCCGCGATTCATGTTGAGCAGACAAAGGAGCAGTCGCGACGTGCGCCAACGCTCGTCGCGGCAGCCCGGAGACGGATTCGGCGTCGGTCACCAGGAGTCAGCGTGTCCACGAGGGTCCGGGAAGGCGTGCCGAAGGATGTCATCGTCGAGCAGGCGCGCGAATGGGACGCCGACCTCATCGTCCTGGGATCTCATGGGTACGGCTTCGTGAAGCGCCTGGTGCTCGGCTCGGTTGCGGCGGCGGTGGTCGCGTCGGCGCCGTGTTCGGTTCAAGTCGTGCGATCCAAGCACGCCGCCCAAGCTGCCGGGCCTGCTGCGTAATCGGACGTCGAGGGGCGCACCCTTCCGTCCGCGCCTTCCCTCCAACCTCACAATTTCTGGCTGGCGCCGCGTACCCCAGGTGTCCACACAGAACAGCGGGGCTCCGCACCCGCGCTGTCGAAGCTAGCGAGTTGCGGACATCGTCCAGTGCGGCCAGGGTGACCGTAAAGTGAACAGGGTTCACCCCTTGGCGACCAAGGCTACCAACGGCACCTGCACACCGTTCATTTCAGGCGGCCTGTGGAGATTGGCTCCTCCGGCTGGAGTCGTGCCACCGGCCCTACTTCACCGTCGCGCGAAGCTCGGCGAGGTTGGCCCTGACGATCTCGCGCAGCTTCTGAAAGCTTTCCAGATGACGGGCCCCGATTCCGGTGCTGTTGAGGAACGTCGCGCTCTCGTGCCTGAGCCTGATGAGGATGTGCTGGGGCGCCGACTTCGGTTGGCTCCGATCGTAGTAGTCCGGATTGACGGTGACGAAGACGCGACTCTCCCTGTCGGCCAGGGTCGTAAAGACGTAGGCATACCCATTCAGCGATGCCACCTCGATGTTCTTGACGATCGCGACCTCATCGGGTGAATCGTTGAGCAATCCCTGGTAGTAGGCCAGCCGCTGCGCGCTGGTGCCGGCTCTGGACTGCAGGATCTCGATCTGCTTCTGCAGGAACTCGCGCCTGGTGACGACCCGGAACGGCAAGGCGCCCGCGCGCGTGAGCCACCAGACGGTCGTGCCGTCGTTGAAGTTGAATTCCTGGATCCCGTCGGCATGGCCCTGCGGCAGCGCCGTCTTGTCCTTGAGCTGATAGTACCCGCGCGGCAGGAAGCTGAAGCCGACGGCGGAGTCGCCCATCGTGGCCTCGCCGACGAAGCTCGTGTTGACCTGAACCGAGACGTTCCCGAGCGAGACGTCGATGGCCACCGGCTTGCCGTTGCGGCACTCGATCTTGTGATTGCTCAGGACAAAGGTGTAGGTGTTGCCGTAGCGGGACTTGCTCGTCGCGACCTGCGGCACGGTTTGGTAATTGGCGCCGTAATAGCCGATGGCGCCGTTCGGCACGTAGGCGGACTTGAACATCTCCAGCACGCGCCCCATGATCTTCCGTTCAGCCGCGAGCTCGACGGCGGTGACCTCTCCGGTGTTCTGATCCGCCTGCGGCTTCCACATGTTCGCCAGCGAGTTGAACTGGGCACTGTCGCAGTAGGTGTTCTGGGCGGCCGCGGGCACCGCGGTCGAGGCCAGCAGTGCGAGGGACAGCAGGAGGCAACGGGTGATGGTCATGGGTCTCGGGTGCAGGAACCGCGGAGCGGTTCCCAAGGATCGTCGGAGAGTAACACAGCGCCGCGGCTGAGCGCGCAGTGGCACTCAATCCCCTGGACGGCGCCATCATGGGTGAGGTCCCGCTCTGGATGTCCTACAGCGGCGACTGGCAACGCGGCCGTGAGCTGATGGAACGCGCGATGGTGCTGAACTCGATCAAAGTCGCCGCGGCTTGCGACTTCGCGATCGCGTCGCGGGTCCCCTTGCGCACACGCTCGACGACGTCGGGAAGCGTCCCGCAGGCGTTTCGCGTTGATCGGAACATTCGTATGCCGGCCTCGATGGGTCAACTCAAGCTAACCATCGTGGCGGACCGGGGTCAACCGCTGGGCGCGCGAGGCCGCCCTTCCTCATCGTTCGATTGGCCGGACGTCGAAGCGTTCAGTCAAGGCAGGACGGCGGGGCACCGAGGAGCTGCACACAGCGACGGCCGGCCGGAAAAAGGAAGCGATCGGCGCCGAGAGCGATCGGGGTTGGAGTCTAGAACTCGTAGCTGCGCGGCTGGACTTGAATCACGTCGCGATCCTGAGAGTGGCTCCTCGGGCTGGATTCGTGCCAAGTCGCGACGCCGACCGGCGGCGCGCGATGCCTGAAGACAGCCCGAGACAAGCCAACGACGGAGTGAGTTGGCTCCTCGGGCTGGATTCGAACCAGCAACCCTCCGGTTAACAGCCGGATGCTCTGCCGTTGAGCTACCGAGGAACGGGCAGGAGCGCCGGCCACGCTGACGTGCTGCGCACCCGGACGAACCCTCATCGTAAACCGAAGCCCCGACGCCCCGCAAGCGAGCCGCGGCGGGGACGCCGGGGGCACAGGGCGGGTCATAGACTGTGACCATGCCCCTGCTCGCCGCCCGCGACCTCGAGAAGACCTACACCGGGGGCGCCGCACCCGTCACGGCGCTGCGCGGCGTGTCGCTCACGCTCGACGCCGGCGACTTCGTGGCGCTGATGGGGCCGTCGGGGTGCGGGAAGTCGACCCTGCTGCACCTCTGCGGCGCCATGGACCGCCCGACCGCCGGGTCGCTCGCCATCGAGGACCGCGACGTCACCACGCTCGACGACGACGCCCTCACCCGCCTGCGCCGCGACCGCGTCGGCTTCGTCTTCCAGTTCTTCAACCTGCTGCCCACGCTCACGCTCGGTGACAACATCGCGTTGCCCTGCCTGCTGGCCGGCGTCGCCGTCGGCGAGGCGGAGCGGCGCGCGCGGGCGCTGGCCGAACGCGTCGGCATCGGCCATCGGCTCGACCACTATCCGCAGCAGGTCTCGGGCGGCGAGGCGCAGCGCGCCGCCATCGCCCGCGCCCTGGTGCACCGGCCGGCGCTGGTCATCGCCGACGAGCCCACCGGCAACCTCGACTCGGGCAACGGCGCCACCGTGCTGGCGCTGCTCGCCGAGCTGAACCGCGACCTCGGCATCACGCTGCTGCTGGCGACGCACGCCGACGAGGTGGCCCGCACGGCGCACCGCACCGTGCGGCTGCGCGACGGCCGGCTCGACCAGGCGGCATGATCCGCCTCTTCGGCCAGTTCGTCGGCCGGCGTCTCCTCGGCGAGCGCACCCGCACGCTCACGACCATGGCCGGCATCGCGCTCGGCATCGCGATGGTGATCGCCATCCAACTGACCAACGCCAGCTCGGTGCGCGGCTTCGAGACGGCGCTCGACACGGTGTCGGGCCGTGCCGCCATCGACATCACCGCCCCGGGCGGGATCGACGAGACGCTGCTGCCCGGCCTGGGCTGGCTGCGCGAGTTCGGGCCGGTGTCGCCGGTCATCGAAGGCGAGATGGCGCTGGTCACCGGCGACGCGCCGACGGCGTATCGGCCGCGCCGCACCGAAGCGGTCAAGGTACTGGGCGTGGACATCCTGCGCGACCGGGCCATCCGCGACTACGCGGTGAGCGCGCTGGCGCCGTCGTCCGCTGCGCGCGACGGTGCCGCGGCGACCGCCCAGGCGTCGGGCGCGCCCCTCACTTCGCAGCAGTTCCTGGCCATCCTCACCAGCCCGCAGAGCGTGGTCATCACCGAGAAGCTGGCCCGGCGCCGCGGCTACGCCGTGGGCGACGAGATCCGCCTGATGACTGGCGACCGGGTCGGCCGCTATGTCGTCCGCGCGCTGCTGCAGGACACCGGCCCGGCCCGGGTGATGGACGGCAGCTTCGTGCTGATGGACATCGCCGCGGCGCAGCTCGCCTTCGCCCGCCTCGGTCGGGTCGATCGCCTCGACGTGCCGCTCACCCGCTCGGCGACCGCCCTCGATCCGTCGCAGGCCCCGACCAGCGCCGACATCGACGCCGCCGTGGCCGCCATCGCCGCCCGCTTGCCCGCCGGGCTCACCGCCGGACGGCCGTCACGGCGCGGCCAGCAGGTCGAGAAGATGCTGGCCGCGTTCCACCTGAACCTGGCGGCGCTGTCGTGGGTCGCGCTCGTGGTCGGACTGTTCCTGGTCTACAACACGGCCACCACCAACGTGCTGGCCCGGCGCGAGGAAATCGGCATGCTGCGGGCGCTGGGGGTGACCAGGCGGCAGGTGGTGGCGCTCTTCCTGGGCGAAGCCGTGCTGCTCGGCGTCGCCGGCACGGTGGCCGGGATCGGCCTCGGCCGGCTTCTCGCCGACTGGGCCGTCGGGCTCACCGGCGCCACGGTGAGCACGCTCTACATCGCCACCGCCGCGGCGCCGCCCGCGCTCACCCTCGCGCACGTCGGCATCGCCCTGGCCATCGGGGTGCCGCTGTCGCTGCTGGCGGCGGCGCTGCCGGCCCTCGAGGCGTCGCGCGTGCCGCCCACCGCCGCGATCCGCGGCAGCGACCGCCTGGAGTCGCGGGTGCGGATGAGCCCGCGGGCCTTCGTCGTGCCGGCGGTGGTGCTGGGCGCCGCCGCCGGCCTCACCCGCCTGGGCCCGGTGGACGGCCGGCCGCTCGGCGGCTACGCGGCGGCGCTGGCGATCATCGTCGGCGCGGCGCTGCTCGTGCCGGTCGTGCTGTTCCTGCTCGCCCGCGCGGTCCGCCAGCCGCTGCGGCGCCTGCTCGGCGCCGAAGGCCTGCTGGCGCACGCCCACCTCGCCTCGGCGATCCCCCGCCTGGCCATCTCGGTGGCGGCGCTGGCCGTGAGCCTGGCGATGATGGTCGCCGTCGCGGTGATGATCGGCAGCTTCCGCGACACGGTGGTCTACTGGGTCGGCCAGACGCTGCAGGCCGATCTGTTCGTCGGCCCCGGCGTGCAACCCACGGTCGGCTCGTCGCAGACGCTGTCGGCGGACGTGATCGAGGCGGTGCGGCGCCATCCGCAGGTGGAGGCGGTGGACACCTTCCGCAATGCGGATCTCGTCTACCGTGGCAACCTCGTGGTCCTCGGCGCCGGTCAGTTCGAGGTGGTGCGCTCGCACGGCGCGCTGCTGTTCAAGATCCCGGCCGACGGCCGGGCGGCGCTGGCGCGCGCCATCGGCCGCGACGCGGTGGTGGTGTCGGAGCCGTTCGCCAACCGCTACGGCGTCGCCCCGGGTGACACCGTGTCGCTGCCCACGCCGGCCGGCGATCGGCCGTTCACGGTCGAGGGCGTGTACTACGACTACGCGGTGGACCGCGGCGTCGTCGCCATGGATCGGGCGACCTTCGTCCGCCACTTCGGCGATCTGCCGCCGACCAGCCTGGCGGTCTACCTGCGCGACGGCGCCAGTGCCGACGACGTGCGCCAGCAGATCCTCGACGGGCTCGACGACGGCCGACGGGCCTTCGTCTACACCAACCGGGCGCTGCGCGCCGAGGTGCTGCGCATCTTCGACAGCACCTTCGCGATCACCTACGCGCTCGAGCTGATCGCCATCGTCGTGGCCATGCTCGGCGTCGCCGCCACGCTGCTCACACTGGTGCTCGAGCGGCGGCGCGAACTGGGCATGCTGCGGCTGATCGGCGCGGCGCGGCGGCAGGTGCAGCGCCTGGTCGTCGTCGAAGCCACGCTCATCGGCGCCGCCAGCATGGCGATCGGGCTGGTCGTCGGCCTGGCGCTGTCGCTGGTGCTGGTGTTCGTGATCAACGTCCAGAGCTTCGGCTGGACGATTCAGTTCCGCGTGCCGTGGCTGTTCCTGGGCCAGGTGTCGCTGGCGGTCGTTGCCGCCACGGCGCTGGCCGGGCTGCTGCCGGCGCGGCGGGCGGCCCGGCTGGTGGTGGAGCATGAGGAATAGCGGGGCTCGGGACTCGGGACTCGGGGCTCGGGGGGTGGCGCTGACGCTCACGCTCGCGCTCGCTACGCTCGCGCCCGCGCAGACTTCATGGCGGGAAGCGGCGGCGGGTTACACGTTCCAGTTCCCGCGCGATCACGCGAGTCATCCCGAGTACCGGATCGAGTGGTGGTACTACACCGGCAACGTCGCCACGGCCTCGGGCCGACGGTTCGGTTACCAGCTCACGTTCTTTCGGGTCGGCGTCGACCAGGCGCCGGTGAATCCGTCGCGCTGGGCGGTGCGCGATCTGTACATGGCGCACCTCGCGGTGTCCGACCCGCAGGGCCGGCGCTACCGCTACGACGAGCGGCTGAGCCGCGGCGGGCCCGGGCTGTCGGGCGCGGCCGCCGATCGCTACGCGGTGTGGAACGACGACTGGCGCGCCGGGCTGAACGCTCAGGGGCAGCACGTGCTGGCGGCGGCCGCCGACCGCGCCGCGGTCGAACTCGTCCTCGAACCCGGCAAGCCGCCCGCAATCAACGGCACCAACGGCATCAGCCAGAAGGGGGCGCGGCCCGGCAACGCGTCGCACTACTACTCGCTCACGCGGATGCCGACGCGCGGCACGCTGGTCGTGGACGGCGAGCGCTTCGAGGTCGAGGGCGAGAGCTGGATGGACCACGAATTCGGCACCAGCTTCCTCGAGCCCGAGCAGCAGGGCTGGGACTGGCTGTCGCTCCAGCTCGGCGACGGCCGCGAGCTGATGCTCTACCAGCTGCGGCGCAGCGACGGCTCGCGCGACCCGCGATCGAGCGGCACGCTGGTCGATGCCGGGGGACGGACCACCCATCTGACCGCCGCCGACTTCACGCTCACGCCCGGCCGGACGTTCCGCGCGCCGTCCGCTGCGGCGTATCCGGTGGCGTGGACGGTGGCCGTGCCGTCGCAGCAGCTGGCGCTCGACGTGACCACGCCGCTCGACGACCAGGAACTGGCGACGCTGGGCGCCGGCATCACCTACTGGGAGGGCATGATCGACGTGCGCGGCACGGCGCGCGGCGCGCCGGTGACCGGCCGCGGCTATCTCGAGATGACCGGCTACAAGGGCAGCCTGGGCCGGGTGATGAGCATCACGCCAGGCCGATAGAATGGGGACGTCGTGGAACCCGACGACCTGCGCCGCTTCGCGCGCCGTGACTGGGCTGCGGTCGCCCGCAGCAAGCGCGCCTTCTGGGCCGAGCGCTACCGCGATGCCGGCGCGGCGCCGGCACGCCGGGCGGCCGACGCGCTGCTGCTGCACGCGCGGCGCCTCGCCGCGCCCGGTGCGGCCGGCGACGATCGGGCCGCCGACCTGGCCAGCCATCTGAACGTGCGCGACCGACTGGATCGCGCTGCCCGTGCGTTCGCCCGTCGCTGACCTGCTCGACGACCTGCGGATGGCGTTCGACGACGCCGGGCTGACCTCGTCGTCCTGAAGGTGCTCGCCGGCCGCCCCAAGGACGAGGAGGACGTCGCGGCGCTGGTGCGGATCCAGGCCGCGCGGCTCGACCATCGGCACATCGAGGCGATCCTCCGCCAGCTCGAGGACGCGCTCGGCCAGAGCGACCTGCTGTCAGCGTGGGCGCGAGCGCGCGCACGGGCCTCGACCTGATCGGGCACCCGGCCGATCAGCGACGATCACGATCGGCAGCACTCGTCACGACCGCGAAGCCGGAGTAGCGTGCGACGCCGCGGACGCGCTCGCCGGTCGGCGCCGCGAACTCCTCGCGCATCTCGCGTGGCACCGACAGCTGCAGCCGCGGGTCGTGGATGTAGCGCACCGTCGTCCTCGACGCGACGCCGCTGGCCCGATTGGCGCCCATCAGCTCCGATTGGACGACGCGTCCGGTCGCGCTGTCGACGTCGAACAGCCCCGAGGACGGGACGTCGTCCTCGATGCCGCTCTGCAGGATGGTCGGGGCCTCGGTCTCCTGGAACCGGACCCGGCAGGTGCCGCGAACCGCCGCCGGCGCCGCCGTGAACACGAAGCGATCGCGATGCGCCGGGTGCAGCGCCGCCAGCGCGGCGGTGGGCACGTTGAGCTGGCGGGCGATCGGCCCGAGCAGGTGACGCTGGCCGTCGGCGCTGCGACGTCGCCACCCGGCCAGCGCGACGGCGTCGAGCGCCGTCGGTGCCACGGCCACGACGGCGTCGGCCGGCGGGCGGCCGTCCACGGTGCGGACGGCGCGGTAGCCGCTCCAGCCGCGGCCGGCGGAGCTGACGAACAGGAACGCCGCGCGGATCCGCCGCGACGTCGTCGGCCGGATCGCCGCCGCAGGCGGCGGGGGCAGCCGGATGTCGTCGCGGATGGTGATCGGCGGCAAGACGGCGCGATCGGGTTCGGCCAGACCGACGAACTGCTGGCGATAGTCTTCCGCGGCGGACACGCCGACGTCCCCGGCACCGGACCAGGCCAGGGCCGCCGCCGCGCGGGCGACGACGGCGGGCGGATCGCACACGCCGGGCGTCGGCGCCGCGGCAGAGCGCATCGCGACGGGTACGAGGATCGCCATCCCCAAGCCGACACCGAGCCCGAGACCGAGTGCGTGAGGCGCCACGGCGAGCCCCTCCCAGCGAATCGACGTGCGACGGCTTACTTCTTCCGGCTCTTCACGACGCGGCCGCCCTGGCCGCCGGTGACGTAGAGCTGGATCAGCACGCCGGCGATGCCGAGCAGCAGCCACACCCACGGTACCCAGGCCTGCCCCGGCGCCGGCTGCATCGGATACGGCACCCAGACGTCGCCGGCCGCGGCCGCCGCCAGCTTCGCCTTGTCACCGGTGATCGCCAAGGCCCCGACGAGCACGGCCCAGGCGCCGGCGAAGGCGGTGCCGACGATGGTCACGTAGCGCTGCAGCCAGGTCGCCAGCCACGCGCCGGCGACCGCGGCGAGCACGACGAGATACGGATGGGGATCGCGGCCGAACTGGGCGCCGACCAGCGTCACCGACGCGGCGCCGAGACCGGCGCCGACCAGCGCCACGCCGATGAACGACGCCGCCACCATGATCAGCGCGCCCGCCAGGCCGCCGACCAGGAACACCCCGGCCATGTAGGCGGTGTCGCCGGTGCCCAGAATCGAGCTGGCGGCGAGCCCGCCGATGATGAAGCCGAAGGCGGCCAGCACCCACCACAGCAGCCGGTAGCCGGCCACGCACGCCATCAGGCCGCACACCACCAGCACGACGGCGGCGGGCATCTGGTAGCTGAGGGGCAGCATCGGCGGCGGCGGTCGGTCGGGTCGGTGGCCGGGGCGCGTCTACGAGACGTCGCGACGCCCTTCCATCGCCTTGCCCATCGTCAGCTCGTCAGCGTATTCGAGATCGCTGCCCACCGGGATGCCGGTGGCGATGCGCGTCACGCGAACGCCGAGCGGACGCAGCAGCCGGGCCAGGTAGATGGCCGTGGCCTCGCCCTCCACCGTGGGGCTGGTGGCGAGAATCACCTCGTCGACGCCGCCGCCGTCGATGCGGGCGAGCAGCGCCTTGATCTTGAGGTCGTCGGGGCCGACGCCCTGCAGCGGCGAGATCGTGCCCATCAGCACGTGATAGACGCCGCGAAAGCCGCGCGACTTCTCGATCACGTTGACGTTCTGCGGTTCCTCGACGACGCAGATCAGGCGGTGGTCGCGCCCGTCGTCACCGCAGTAGCGGCAGGGATCGACGTCGGTGATGTTGTGGCACACCGAGCAGTAGGTGACGTGGTCCTTGACGTGCCGGATCGCCTCGCACAGCCGCTCGGTCTCCTCGCGAGGCGTCTTGAGCACGTGGAACGCCAGGCGCTGGGCGCTCTTGGCGCCGACACCGGGCAGCTTGCGGAATTGTTCGATCAGCGCGTCGAGCGGACCTGGAAGCACGGCGGGACCTTACATTTCCTCGATCTTGGTGCGTTCCACCGGGAAGATCTCGAGCAGCGCCTGCACGCCGGGATCGGCCAGCGCCTCCTGGCGCAGCTGCTCGTCGGTGGCGGCGACCGGTGGCGTGCGCGGCGCGGCCGGCGCCGCGACCGGAGCCGGCGCGGGGGCGCCGGGCTCGGCCGGCGCCGTCACCGTCACCTGCACCGTCGTCTCCTGGCCGAAGGTCTGGGTCGCCAGCGTGGCCAGCCACTCGCGGTTCTCCTCGCACTGCGCGCGCGGAACCTTCTGATTGGCGAGGAAGGCGAACGTCACCCGGCCGGGCGCCACGTCGATGCGGTAGGCCTGGGCGACCACGGCGTTGAAGAAGAACTGCTTGGCGGCCTTGATCGCCGCCAGCAGCCGGTCGCGCGGCTCGCCAGCCGCCGCCACCGGCGCGGTGGCCGGAGCGGGAGGCGACACCGGCGCCACGGCGCGCAGCGACGGCGCGGCCGGTGGCGCGGATCGAGCCGCCGGCGCCGCCGGCCGGGGGGCCGCCGCCGGCGGTCGCACCGGCGTTGCCGCGGTGCTCCGCGGCAGCGCCGCGGCCGGACGGCCGCCGGTGCCGTCGAGCAGTTCGGCCAGCGGCACCAGCTTGCGCAGGTGCATCAGCCGCACCAGCGCCATCTCGAGCTGGAAGCGCGGGTGGTCGGACTGGCGCACGTCGTACTCGGCGCGCGTGAACGCGTCGAAGGCGCGCAGCAGGTCCTCGCGCGACCAGCGCTGGCCGAGCGCCGTCAGCCGCGCCCGCTCGGCCTCGCCGGCCACGTCGGGATCCTTGAGGCGGGCGGCGTCGACCGACACCAGCAGCAGATCGCGGGCGGCGCGCGCCAGTTCCCGGCACAGGATGCGCAGGTCGTAGCCGCGCTCGATGGCGGCCTCGACCAGCGTGAACGCCGCGGCGCCGTCCTCGGCGGCGACGGCGTCGAACACGTCGAACACCAGCTCGCGGCCGACCAGTCCGAGCACGGTGGTGACGTCGTCGGCCGTCAGCGCGTCGCCGGCGAACGCCCGCACCTGGTCGAAGGCGCTGAGCGAATCGCGCATGCTGCCCTCGCCGGCCCGGGCCAGCAGCAGCAGCGCGTCGTCGGGCACGCTGATGCCCTCCTGGTCGGCGACGTAGCGCAGCCGATCGGCGACCGTCTTCGCCGAGATGGTCTTGAACTCGTAGATCTGCGACCGCGACAGCACCGTATCGGGAATCTTGTGCAGCTCGGTCGTCGCCATCATGAAGACGACGTGGGGCGGCGGCTCCTCGATCGACTTGAGCAGGGCGTTGAACGACGAGGCCGACAGCATGTGGACCTCGTCGATCAGGAACACCTTGTAGCGGTTGCGCACCGGCGCGATCGAGAGGCCCTCGATGATCACCTCGCGGACGTTGTCGACGCCGGTGTGCGTGGCGGCGTCGATCTCGAGCACGTCGATGTCGCGGCCCTCGGCGATCTCGACGCAGGCGTCGCAGACGCCGCACGGCGTCGGCGTCGGCCCCTGCGCGCAGTTGAGGGCGCGGGCGAGGATGCGCGCGGTGGTCGTCTTGCCGCAGCCGCGCGGCCCGGCGAAGACGAACGCCTGGGCGATGCGCTTCGACTTGAGGGCGTTGCGCAGCGTGCGGGTGACGGCCTGCTGGCCCAGCACGTCGTCGAGCGTCTGGGGCCGCCACTTCCGCGCGAGCGCCTGATACGTCATGGAGGTCCGAAGGTCGGCTGGTCGAACGGCTGACACGGACCCCACCGCAGCCCGGAGGGCCTGCAGCACATCTCAGGAGCTGCTGAGCGCTGCTGCCTTCCGGCCCTGACGCGGTTCGCAGACTGACATTGCACAGGTTCCGGGCCGCGGTGCGGTCCGCCGTCCCGCGCGCCGTACTGGCCGCGCGAAAAACGCCGGGACGAACGCTCAGTGTAGCGTGCCGGCCGCCGCCCGGGCAAGGGTTACGGCCGAGGTTCCGTGCTAGCATCCGGGGCTCTCGTCGATACGTTCATCGTCCTTTCCGGAGGTTTGTAATGCATTGGTGTCATGCACGCCGGGCCGTCGTGGTCGCCGCGCTGCTGGCTGGTCTCGCCGCTCTCGCCCCGTCCCACGCCGGGGCCCAAACACCCACGTTCTCGGTCGAAGGGGTCGTCACCGACGACCAGCAGGCGGTGCTGCCCGGCGCCACGGTCACGATCCGCAACGTCGCCACCAACCTGATGCGCACGGCGACCACCGACAGCGAAGGCCGCTACGTGTTCTCGGCGCTGCCCCCCGAGGGCCGCTACGAGATCACCGTCGAGCTGACCGGCTTCTCGACCCAGCTGCGCAACAACCTGACCTTCAACGCCGGGCAGCGCGCCGTCATCAACGTGCCGATGAAGCTGTCGAACATCCAGGAGACCATCACCGTGGCCGGCGAAGCGCCGCTGGTGCAGGTGACCACCTCCGAGATCTCGACCACCATCGACCGGCGCTCGTTCGAGACGCTGCCGGTGGCCCAGCGCAACTACATGCGGCTGCTGTCGCTCGACTCCAACGTCGTGCAGAGCCGGCCGGGCACCAACGCCGTCAACGTCGGCGGCGGCGAGGTGTGGAACTTCGGCACCTACGTCGACGGCACCAACAACCACTCGAAGTGGCTCACCCTGCAGCGCGCGCCGCAGCAGGGCTCGGGCGGATTCGCGCTCGAGACCGTCAAGGAAGTGCAGCTCATCACCAACGCCTTCTCGGTGGAGTTCGGCGGCCACTCGGCCGGCGTCGCCAGCATGATCACCAAGAGCGGCACCAACACCGTGGCCGGATCGGCGTTCCTGATGCTGCGGCCCGGCGATCTCGACGCCCGCCCGCCGCTGGCCCGCGTCGACGTGCCCTACAACCAGCAGCAGGTCGGCGGTGTGATCGGCGGCGCCTTCATCCAGGACAAGCTGTTCTACTTCGGCAGCTACGAGTACCGCCGCGAGCGCAGCGAGGTGGCGGTCACCTCACCGGCGGCGACCGAGCCGGCGGTGAAGACGCCGGCCGACGAGCACCAGACCCACGTGCGCCTCGACTACCGCTTCAATCCGATCCACTCGGCGGCGCTGCGCTACAACGGCGTGCGCTGGCAGAAGGACAACGAGAGCGGCGGCCTCAGCCTGCCCGGCACCGGCTTCATCTGGGACAACAACGTCGACACCGTGCACGGCATGTTCACCTCGGTGCTGTCGTCGCGGCTGCTCAACGAGGTGCGGGCGCAGTACTCGCGCTACACCGATCGGCGCGCCGCCAAGCTCGACGCGGTGAGCATCCAGCGCACCAACTACTCGATCACCGGCGGCAACGATCAGGGCACCTGGGGCGTCATCCCCGAGGTTACCTACGACCTCAGCAACACGGTGTCGATGTGGGTCGGCAAGCACACCATGAAGGCCGGCGCGTCGATCACCTACGACGTCACCGACCAGCTGTTCCAGCCGCTGCAGAACGGCGTCTACACCTTCAACGGCAGCCCCGCCGTGGCGCCGAATCCGTCGCTCTACCGGCAGTCGTTCGCCCTCGTCCCCGAGGCGCGGATGATGTATCCGAAGGCCACGGTGGTCAGCGGCTTCTTCCAGGAGGACTGGCGCGTCCGCGACAACCTCACGCTCAACCTCGGCCTGCGCTATGACGTGGAGTTCATCAAGGACATCCCCGACTGGCCGGCCGGCACCGACGGCAACAACTTCGACCCGCGCGTCGGCTTCGCCTGGGATCCCACCGGTGAGCAGAAGTGGTCGGTGCGCGGCGGCTTCGGCCGCTTCACCCAGCAGCACCCGATCTTCACGATCGTCAAGGGCGGCGTGAGCGGCCGCAACGGGCAGGTCGTGCTGTCGCTGACGCCGGCCGACCCGCTGTTCCCGACCTTCCCGAACACCCTGCCGTCGTTCCCGCCGGGCGCGATCCTGCCGGCGCGCGACATCCAGGAGATCTCGCCCGACCTCGGCAACGAATACGCCTGGGCCGGCAACATGTCGATCCAGCGCCAGATCGGCCCGCGCGCCAGCGTCGAGATCGCCGCCAACATCAACCGCGGCGTCAAGCACGGCTTCCTCGACGTGAACCAGGCGGCCACGGTGGACAAGGCGGCGCTGAACGCGGCGATGGCCGCTGCCCCGCTGACCACGGTGTTCCGCACCGCTGCCCAGGCCGACGCGACCCGGCCGTTGCGGCCGGTACCCAACGGCTTCCGCCGCATGGACGTGCTGACCATGGACGGACGCTACTGGTACCAGGGCGTGCGCGTCTCGGGGCGGCACAGCACGCAGGCGCTGACGCTGACCGCGTCGTACACGCTGTCGAAGGCCGAGGATCGCCTGAACCACTGGTTCGCGCCCGAGGACAGCTCCGATCCGGAGCTGGATCGCGGCCGCACCGGCGCCGACACGCCGCACAACTTCGTCGGCAGCTTCAACTGGGACCTGCCCGGCAGCGGCGTCATCCTCGACGGCTGGCGTCTCACCGGCGTCCAGCACTCGCAGAGCGGCACGCCCTACTCGATCCGCTACACCGGCAATCCGATCGGCACCGGCCTCACGCAGTGCAACACGCGCGGCTGCCAGGCACCGCGGCCGGGGGCGCGCAACACCGAGCGCGGCGACTTCATCAACTACACCGACGTGTCGCTGTCGCGCACGTTCCAGGTGGGTCAGGATCGGCTCGAGTTCCGCGCCGACGCGTTCAACGTGCTCAACAACTGGAACCTGACCGCCGACGGCTACGTCGGCATCGTCGGCGCGGCCAATTTCGGGCAGCACGTCGGCGGGTCGGCGGTGTTCCCTGGACGGCAGTTCCAGTTCGCGGTCACTTACCGATACTGATCGGGGCTCGGGGCTCGGGGCTCGGACCGAGACGGCACACGGCGAGGGCGGGTGCTTCGGCATCCGCCCTCGTATACTTTTTGGAGTCACGCATGACACGGTCACGGATCCTCGTCGCGGCTGGTGCCGCGCTCATCACGGTCGCCGCCGCGTCGCTGTTGCAGGCCCAGGGCGGCAAGCCGGTGCGGGTGCGGGTGCAGACCACGCTCGGCGACATCGTCCTCGAGCTCGACCCGGTGAAGGCACCGGGCACCACCGCCAACTTCCTGCGCTACGTGGACGCCGGGCACTACGACGGCGGCACGTTCCATCGCACGGTGAAGATGGACAACCAGCCGGAGAGCCCGATCAAGATCGAGGTGATCCAGGCCGGCGTGAACGAGAGGTTCGCCAAGCAGGGCTTCCCCGCCATTCCGCTCGAGCGCACCAGCGTCACCGGGCTGAAGCACGTCGACGGCGCGGTGTCGATGGCCCGCGGCACCGCCGACAGCGCCACGTCGGGCTGGTTCATCTGCATCAACGACCAGCCGTCGCTCGACTTCGGCGGCCAGCGCAATCCCGACGGGCAGGGGTTCGCGGCCTTCGGCCGCGTCGTCGCGGGCATGGACGTCGTGAAGAAGATCCAGCAGGCGCCGTCGTCGTCGAATCGCACCAGCAACACCGAAGCGCAGCGCCTCACGCCGCCAATCACCGTGACGAAGGTGTCGCGCCAGCCGTGACCCGCACCGCCGCTGTCGTCGCCGCGGCCCTGGTCGCCGGCGCGGCGGCGTTCGTGATCCAGGTGCAGCGGACCGCCGTCCCGGCCGGCGCCGCGCGGCCCGGCGCCGGCACCACATCCGGCGCCGCGTCCGGCGCCGCGGCGCCGCGCCCGATCACCGAGACCATCGCCGCGACGCCGGCGGCGGCGCGCGGCGGGCGGCTCGACTTCCTGCGGCCGCAGCCGATCGGCGACGGCGTGGCCGCGCCCGATCGGCCGATGATCGCCAACGTCGCCGTCGTCGATCTGGACGCCGACGGCCTCAGCGACGTCGTCGCCGCGGATGCCGCCACCAACCGCGTGACCTGGGTGCGCCAGGCGCCGGCCGGCCGCTTCACCGAGCGGGCGCTCGCCGAGGTGCCGGGACCGGCGCACGTTCACGCCGCCGATCTCGACCGCGACGGCGACCTCGACCTGGCGGTGGCCAGCCTCGGCGTGCTGTTCCCCAACAACGCCCGCATCGGGGCGGTGATCCTCCTCGAGAACGACGGCCGGCAGCGGTTCACTCCGCACGTGGTGCTGCGCGAGGTGCCGCGCGTCGCCGACGTGCGCTCGGGCGACCTCGACGGCGACGGCGACCTCGACCTGTCGGTGGCGCTGTTCGGCTACGACCAGGGCGAGACGCGCTGGCTGCGCAACGACGGCGGCTGGCGGTTCGCGAGCACGACGCTGCAGGAGCTGTCGGGGCCGATCAACGCCGAGATCGCCGACGTCGACGGCGACCGCGATCTCGACATCGTGACGCTGGTCAGCCAGGAGTGGGAGGAGATCTACGTCCACGTCAACGACGGCCGGGGCGGCTTCACGCCGCGGCGGATCTTCGGCGCCAGCAACGAGGACTTCGGGTCGAGCTGGATCTCGCTCGGCGATCTCGACGGCGACGGCGACGCCGACGTCGTCTACAGCAACGGCGACGCCTTCGACTACCAGACGACCACCGGCCGCAGCTGGAACGGGCTGCAGTGGCTCGAGCACACCGGCGGGGGATCGTTCGCCTATCACCGCATCGCCGACATTCCGGGCGCGTCCAGTCCGCAGGCCGCCGACCTGGACGGCGACGGCGATCTCGACATCGCCGTGGTCAGCGCCTACAACAACTGGGCCGACCCGAAGGCTCAGAGCCTGCTGTGGCTCGAGAACGACGGGCGCGCGCGCTTCACGCTGCGCGACGTGGCCAGCGCGCCGACGCACCTGGTGACACTCGCGATCGGCGACGTCACCGGCGATGGCCGGCCCGATCTCGTGACCGGCGGCATGCACATGAGCGGACCGTACGATCGGCTGTCGCGCCTCACGCTCTGGATCAACCAGTGGCCAGCCGCACCGCGGTAGCGGGCGTCCCGTGGTGGGCCGCGGTCGTCGTCGCCGGGGTGGCCGGGGCGGCGTGGATTGGCGGCGGCGTCTACGCGCGCCGGCAGATCGCCGCCCAGCTGCCGCCGCTGGCGGCCGCCGGCCTGTCGCCGGCGGTTCGCCAGGCGCTCGGCGAGGCCGACGCACGAGCGCGCGCGGCGCCGTCGGCCGCCACGGTCGGCGCGCTCGGCCAGGCCTACCACGCGCACCAGCGGCCGATCGAGGCGATGGCGCTGTATCACCTCGCGGCGGGACTCGCGGCCGACGACGTCCAGTGGACCTACCTGCGCGGCGTCCTCCACGAGGAGCGCGGCGAGGCGGCCGACGCCGAGGCGGCCTTTCGCGCCGTCGTCGCCGCCGCGCCGGGCCTCGGGCACGCCTGGTTCAGGCTCGGCGAGCTGGCGTTCAAGGCCGGCCGGCTCGACGAGGCGGCCACCGCGTATGCGCGCGCGCGCGACGCGGCGCCAGAGCCGCCATTCGTGCCGCCGGGTGGCGGCCCGCGGCAGCCAGCCCCGTTGTCGCTGTACGCACGTCTCGGTCTGGCTCGCGTGGCGATCGATCGCGGCGATCCGGCGGCCGCCGCCCGTGAGGTGCGGGCGATCCTGGAGGCGTATCCGGCCTTCGGGCCGGCGCGGGGCCTGCTGGGAGAGGCCGAGCGCCGCAGCGGCGCGGGCGCGGCGGCGTCGACGCGGCTGGCCGCCCGTCCCTACGTGCCCCCGGCCGATCCGCGGCTCGACGCGGTGGTCGCCACGTCGCAGCACCCCGACGTGCTGCTGAAGCACGCCGGCCTGGCGGCGCGCGCCGGCGACACCGCCTGGCGCGAGTTCCTGCTGCAGCGGGCGCACACGGCCAGCCCCGACGATCTGAACGTGCTGATGGAGATGTCGGCGCTGCGTCAGGCGCAGGGGCGGCTGGCCGAGGCGTTCGCCCTGCTGCAGCGGCACGAGGCGCTGGCGCCCGGCGATCATCACGCGCTGGTGCAGCAGGGCAAGGTGCTGGCCGATCTCGGCCGCCTCGCCGAGGCCGAGGCGGTGCTGCGGCGCGCCGTCGCGGTCCGCGACACGACGGCGCAGTTCAATCTCGGTGCGGTGCTCGACCAGCAGGGTCGCTGGGACGAGGCCCGCGCGCGCTACGAACAGGCGCTGGCCATCGACCCGTTCAACACCAGTGCGATGAACAACCTGGCGTCTGGCCTGGACCGCAGCGGCGCCACGGGCGCGGCGCTCGCGCTCTTCGAGCGGGCCCTCGCCATCGCGCCGGACCAGGCCGACTACTACACCAACTACGGCAACGCCCTCATCCAGGCCGGTCGCCTCGAGGACGCGGTGAACGCCCTGGCCGTCGCCGTCACCCTCGATCCGCGCGCCGCCAACGCGCACAACAACCTCGGCATCGCCTTCGCGCAGCAGCGGCGTCTGGACCTGGCGCGACAGGCCTTCGAGAAGGCGCTGCAGATCGACCCGTCGCACGCCAACGCGAAGCGCAACCTCGCGCTGACGCAGCAGATTCTCAGTCCGCCCTAGGGGCCTGGCCCCTTTGGCACGCTGTTCTCGCCGACGGATCGCCCGAAGCGAATCGTCGGTGCAGTATCTGCGCGTTTCAGTGGCCGGATATGCAATCAGCAGCGCGAATGCCGTGCCAATGGGGCCAGGCCCCTCGTCAGGCCAGGAGGCGGGAGGCGAGGTCGGCGTAGACCTCCACGGCCCGTTCCAGCTCGGCGATAGGCACGTGTTCGCGGTCGGTGTGGGCGACGTGGATGGTGCCGGGACCAACCAGGAGCGGCGTGCCCCAGTTGGACAGGAACGGCACGTCGCTGAAATAGGCGAACACCTCGGTCTCGTAGCCGGGCACGGTGTGCAGCCGCACCTCGGGCAACTCGAGGATCTCCTCGACGTCCACCCGCCCGGCGATCACCGCCGCCAGCGCCGCGCGCAGCGCGTCGTGCGCGCCGACGGTGCGGAAGAACACCTCGGCCTCGGCCCGCGGCGGGATCACGTTGGGCGCCACGCCGCCGCTGATCAGCCCCACCGTGTAGTGCGTGCGTCCGAGCACGTCGTCGGCGGGCCAGTCGCCGCCGCGCAGATCGACCAGCACGTCGAGCAGCTTCTCGATCGCCGACTCGCCCAGCTGCGGATACCCCGAGTGCGCCGCCCGGCCATGCGCGGTCAAACGGACACGGAACGCGCCGCGCGTCGCCAGGCCGAGCTTCAGCTCGGTGGGTTCGCCGTTGACCAGGAACCGCGATTTCGAGGCGATGGTGTTGGCCGCCTTGGCGCCGTCGCTGCCCCGCTCCTCGCCGGCCACGAACACCAGGCCGACCCGCGACTCACCGGCCGCGCGCAGCCGCTCGGCGGCGGCCACCTGCGCCGCGAGGATGCCCTTGGCGTCGCAGGCGCCGCGGCCGTGCAGGACGCCGCCCTCGACCCGGCTCGGAAAGAACGGCGGCACGCAGTCGAAGTGCGTCGAGAACACCAGCTCGGGCTCCCCCACCGCGGCGATGACGTTGATCCGGTCGCGGTCGAGCGGCTGCTCGAGCACCGAGTAGCCGCGCCGCCGCAGATACGCGGCGAGCACGCGCGCCACGGCACCCTCCTGGCCGGTCGTCGACTCGATGTCGATGAGGGTGCGCGCCAGGCCGACGACGTCTACCGGATCCACTGTTCGAGCTCCGTGCGGGTGTCGGTCCTGTCGTCGCGATACTTGACGATCACCGGCGTCGCCAGCGACAGACCCCAGTCCTTGCCGGCGCCGACGCTCACCGCGCGGGCCCCGGGCACGACCACCGCCCCTTCGGGCACGACCAGCGGCTGCCCCGGCTCCGGCCTGAGGATCCGGCCGTTCGGCAGGTCGTAGATCGGCGTCGAGCCGGTCAGCACCGTGCCGGCGGCGATCACCGCCCGGCGCTTCACCACCGCGCCCTCGTAGATGCCGGTGTTGCCGCCGACCAGCACGTCGTCCTCGACGACGACCGGCATCGCCCCCACCGGCTCGATCACGCCGCCGATCTGCGCGGCGGCGCTGATGTGGACCCGGGCGCCGATCTGCGCGCACGACCCGACCAGCGCATGCGAGTCGACCAGCGTGCCGTCGCCGACGTAGGCGCCGATGTTGATGTACATCGGCGGCATGCAGATCACGCCCTTGCCGAGATAGGCGCCCTCGCGCACCGACGAGCCGCCGGGCACGATCCGCACGCCGGCGTGTGCGCCGGGCCGCTTCACCGGCATGGTGTCCTTGTCGTAGAACGGCAGGCCGGCCGCCGACATGTCGGCGATGTCGCCGAAGCGGAAACCGAGCAGGATGCCCTGCTTGACCCACGTGTTGACCCGCCACCCGGTCGGCGAGGCGGCGTCGGGTTCGGCCGCACGGACGTCACCGGCGCCGAGCCGCTCCTGCAGCTGGCGGAACACGTCGCGCGCCTCGCCCTTGTCGGCGGTCGCCCCGGCGGCGGCGAGCCCCTCGATCGCACCTTGTAAGGTCATCGACGGCGGGTCCCTAGGCGGCGGCGCTCGAGACGATCGGCAGCCCCAACTCGCGCATCACCGCCAGCACCTTCTCGCGCGACGCGGCGCGCGGCGGCACCATCGGCAGCCGGAACACTTCTTCGCACAGGCCCATCGCCGCCATCGAGCACTTCACCGGGCCGGGGCTCGACTCGCAGAAGTTCACCTGCATCAGGCCGAGGATGCGCCGGTGGATCGTCCGCGCGGCGGCGAAGTCGCCGCGCTCGGCGGCCTCGACCATGTCGGCCATCTCGCGCGGAATCTGGTTGGAGCACACCGAGATGATGCCGCGGCCGCCGATGGCCATGAGCGGCACGGTGAGCGCGTCGTCGCCCGACAGCACCAGGAAGTCGTCGGGGACGGCGCGGATCATCTCGGCCATCTGGGCCATGTTGCCGGCGGCTTCCTTCACGCCGACGATGGTCGGGATCGTCGCCAGCCTGGCCAGCGTGGCGGGATCGACGTTGCAGCCGGTGCGGCCGGGCACGTTGTAGACGACGATCGGCAGCGGCGTGGCGTCGGCGATCGCGCGGTAGTGCTGAAACAGCCCCTCGGGCGTCGGCCGGTTGTAATACGGCGTCACCGACAGCAGCCCGTCGGCGCCGGCCTTCTGCATCTCGCGCGCCGCCTGCGCCACCTCGTGGGTGTCGTAGCCGCCGGCGCCGGCCAGCACCGGGGTCGTCCCGCCGGCTTCGTCCACGACGATCTCCACCACCCGCCGCCGCTCGTCGGCGCTGAGCGTCGGCACCTCGCCGGTGGTGCCGCACGGCACCAGGAAGTGCGTGCCCAGGTCGATCTGGCGCCGGGCCAGGCGCCGCACCGCGGGTTCGTCCACGGCGCCTCCGGCAGTGAAGGGGGTGATGAGGGCGGTGCCGACGCCAGTGAACGGGGTGCGCATGTCAGTCTCCAGTCGGGCCGGTAGTTCGAGGGGTGCCGGGGGCCGTCGCGTCGAGCGTCAGCACGTCGCGCATCGTGAACCAGCCGCGCCGGCCGATCAGCCAGCGGGCGGCTTCGAGCGCGCCGCGCGCGAAGACGCCGCGGTCGCGCACCGTGTGCGTGAGCGTCACCGTCTCGGACGGGCCGTCGAAGCCGATGGTGTGGGTGCCGGGAATCGACCCGGCGCGGGTCGCGGCGACGTCGATGTCGCGGCGGTAGCCTGCCTCGACCATCGCCCGCTGCAGCATCAGCGCCGTGCCCGACGGCGCGTCCTTCTTGGCGGCGTGGTGCAGCTCGTGGATCCACGCGCCGACGTCGTCACGGGCGGCGAAGCGCCGGGCCGCGTCCTCGACCAGCAGCGTGAACAGGTTCATGCCGAGCGAGAAGTTGGCCGACGCGACCACGCCGATGCCGGCGCGGGCGGCCTCCGCTTTGAGTGCGGCCTCGGCGGCCTGCCAGCCGGTGGTGCCGACGACGACGTTGATCGACCGCGCGGCCAGGCGCGGCAGGTTGATCGGCACCGCCTCGGGCAGCGTGAAGTCGATGGCGACGTCCACCCGGCCGTAGTCGGCTTCCACCGCCTCGGGATTGCGGTCGGTCACGATCCCGACCAGCTCGAACCCGTAGGTCGGGGCCAGGTGCTCGACCAGCTGGCCCATCCGCCCGTGCCCGACCAGCAGCAGCCGGTTCATGCGCGCGTGGCGCCGGCGGGCGCGAAGAAGTGGTCGTGCAGGCGGCCGAGGGTCTTCGGCACGTCGGCTTCGGGAATCACGAAGGTGATGTTACGGCGAGATGCCGCCTGGGAGAGCAGTCGTACCGGAACGTCACCCACCGCCTGGAGCACCTGGCCGACCAGCGTCGGGTCCTGCTGCAGCCCCTCGCCCACCGCGCAGACGATCGCCATGGCCGGCTCGCAGTGCACCTCGGCGAACTCGGACAGCGCCTCGACGATGGCCGGCAGACGGCGGGTGTCGTCCACCGTCACCGACACGCTCACCTCCGAGGTGGTCACCACGTCCACCGGCGTTTTGTGGCGTTCGAACACCTCGAACAGGCGGCGCAGGAAGCCGTGCGCCATGAGCATCCGGGTCGAGGTGATGTCCACCACCGTGACGTGCTTTTTCGACGCCAGCGCCGTCAGCCGCCGGTCACTCGGCGGCCGCTCGGCGGTGATGAGCGTGCCCGGCGTCTCCGCCCGTCTCGAGTTGAGGATCCGCACCGGGATGTTGCGGGCGACGGCCGGCTGGATCGTCGCCGGGTGCAGCACCTTGGCGCCGAAGTAGGCCAGCTCGGACGCCTCGGCGAACGACAGGTGGGGGACGACCTGCGGCGCGGCGACCACGCGCGGATCGGCCGTGAGCATGCCGTCGACGTCGGTCCAGATCTGGATCTCGCGCGCCCCGAGACACGCGCCGACGATCGCCGCCGAGAAGTCGGAGCCGCCCCGCCCGAGGGTCGTGGTCACGCCGTCGTCGGTGGCGCCGACGAAGCCGCCGACGACCGGCACCCTGCCGTCGGCCAGCAGCGGGTTGGCCAGGGCCATGAGCTTCGCCGTCGTCTCGGCGTACTTCGGAGCGGCGGCCTGATGCTCGCCGTTGGTCACGATGGCCTCGCGGGCGTCGATCCACGCGCCGTCGAGACCGTGCGAGGCCAGCGCCGCCGCCACCAGCCGGCTGCTGATGATCTCGCCGGCCGCCGCGATGGTGTCGTGCCAGCGCGGCGACACCTCGCGCAACACGCTCAGGGCCTCGGCGATGCGCTCGAGCTCGTCGAACTCGCGGTCGATGTCGGCCTGCGCGGCCTGGCGCTGCGCGCGATCGGTGATGACCTCCGCCACGGTCATGTGCCGCGCCCGCAGTCCCTGCAGCGTATGCCGCGCGCCGTCGGCGTCGCCGGCGCCGGCCTCGGCGGCCACCCCGAGCAGCCGGTCGGTCACTCCCGACAACGCCGAGACCACCACCACCGGTCCGCGACGCCCGTGGCCGTCGGCCACGTCGCGCTCGCGCTGGCGCCGCACGATGGCCATCAGCCGCTCGATCGCCGGCTGATCCGCCACCGACGTACCGCCGAATTTCATGACTACCATTGCTGCCTCACTCGCTTCGCTCGTTCGCAGGCCGGGGCTCGGGACTCGGGGCTCGGGGCTCGGGGCGGGACAGTCACACTGCCACTCGGCCAGTGGGAAGGGCCTGCGTCAGTATCGTCGGAGGTTCTTCCCGAGTCCCAAGACCCGAGCCCCGAGCCCCGGGCAGGTCGTCAGACCATCCCCTCCGCCACCATCAGTTCCGCGTTCAGAATCGCCGCGCCGGCGGCGCCGCGGACCACGTTGTGGCCCATGGCCACGAACTTGACGTGGAAGACCGGGCAGTGCCGCACCCGGCCCACGCACACGGTCATGCCGTCGCCGCGATCGGCGTCGAGCCGCGGCTGCGGACGGTTCGGCTCGGTCATCACTTCGATGGCCGGGTCGGGCGCGCTCGGCAGGCCCAGTTCCTGCGGCCGGCCGCGGAAGGTGCGCAGCGCCTCGACAACCTGCGCGAGATCGGGCGCGGCCTCGAACTCGACCGACACCGTCATGGTGTGGCCGTCGATGACCGGCACGCGGTTGGTGTGCGCGCTGATCCGCACCTCGTGCGGGACGCGTCCGCCGTCGCCGCCGAGGATCTTCTGCGTTTCGCTCTGCATCTTCTCCTCTTCGCCGCCGATGAACGGCACGACGTTGCCGAGGATGTCGAGCGAGGGGACGCCGGGATAGCCGGCCCCCGAGACCGCCTGCATGGTGCTGACGACGACACGCGACAGGCCGAACTGGCGCAGCGGCGCCAGCGCCGAGGCCAGCACCACCGTCGAGCAGTTGGGGTTGGTGACGATGGCGCCGCGCCAGCCCCTGGCGGCGCGCTGTTCGGCGATCACCGCCAGGTGATCGGCGTTCACCTCGGGGATGAGCAGCGGCACCAGCGGATCCATGCGGTAGTTGCGGGCGTTGCTGACCACGACGTGACCGGCCGCGGCGAAGGCGCCTTCGATCTCGCCGGCCACCGCGGCGTCGAGGCCCGAGAAGACGATCGTCGGCGCGTTGCCGGGCACGCAGGCGTGGACGGTGCGGGTCGCGGCCGCGGCCGGCATCGGCGCCGCCAGCCGCCACGGCGCGGCGTCGGCGTAGGCCTTGCCTTCGGAGCGCTCGCTGGCCGCCAGCCACACCGGCTTGAACCACGGATGCCGCGACAGCCGTGACACGAAATGCTGCCCGACGACGCCCGTGGCACCGAGCACCCCGACTTCGATCGACCGTTCCGTCATGACCCTGACCTCGCTCCCTTCGCCGCCTGGCCTGAAACACCGCCTGAAAACACGAAACCCGCCACGCGCATGGTGCGCTGGCGGGTTGCTGGGTGCCCGATCGTGGATGTGGATCCCGAACTACGTGCGCACCAAGCCCTCCGCCGCGAGTCGCTTTCGAGTCGCACGCTTTCGAGTGGCGGAGACAGTGGTGCCGGTCGTCATCGGACCGGAGCAGTATACGAGTGCGGCCTCGACGCGGTCAAGCCGCGCCAGTCTCTCCGCAGTGCCTTCGCCACGACGATGTGCCCGGCCAGGGCCAGCGTGACCAGCACGGCCGGCAGCCAAACGTACGGGAAATGCAGCACCCAGGTGTTCAGGTGCCGCGGATCGTCGCCGAAGGCGCGCACCATCGGCGAGCTGCCCACCGCCACCACGGCGATCACCGCCAGGCACCAGAGGCCCCACAGATTCCACGCCCACACGGCCGCGCGCGGCACGGCGACGCCGTTGCGCATCGCCAGCGCCAACAGCAGCGCTCCGGCGCCGGTGACGATGTCGAAGTTGTAGCCGGAGTACGACATCTCGGCCGGCATGATGCCGAGCGTGGCGGCGCGGTGCATCACCAGTTCCAGCGGCAGACGGAACGCCTGCAGGCCGATCAGCGTGGCCAGCGGCACGACGTGCGCGAGCCGCGTGCCGACCGGTCCGAGGCCGAGGGCGAACGCCAGCGTGAAGACCGAGAGCACCAGCACGGCCATCGGCGGCGGCGTGAGATCGAAGCGCGCGAGGTGTCCCGAGCGCGCCGCGGCGGCGGTGACCGCCATCCAGGCCGCCACGGCCGCCACCGCGGGGCCGCGCGGCGCCGCCTGCCAGCGGAACACCACGGCCAGCGCGGTCAGCGCCATGAGCACGGCAAGGCCGCCGATTCCCGCGGCCACGACCGGATCGAACGCTGGAGGCGCCGCGACGAACGGCGCGACGGCGGTCGGCATCGCGCCGACAGTCTATCCGGTCCTGGCGTCAGCGCCGGCCGAACACAATCGTGTAGTCGGAGCGGCCGCTCATGAAGAAGCGCGCCGCCGGACCGGCGATGGTATCGGTGCCCTGGCCGTCGGCGAAGCCGATCACCTGCGGATACCAGTAGCCGCCCTGGAACAGTCGGACCGGCGCCGTCCACGCCGACGGGTCGTCGATCCGGGGGTTGAACGACACGTAGACGCCGCCCTGTCTCCAGTCGTTCGACGTCGCCTGGTTGAGCAGCATCACGTAGCTGTCGATGGCCGTGTTCCAGTGGATCGACGGGCCCCAGAAGACGTTGACCCCGCTGTTGCCGTTGTCCCAGCGGTCGCCGGCGATCATGATCGGCGAGGCCAGCGGATACCGCCACCCGGGCGGGGCGACGGGCTCCGGTGCCGGGGCCGGCGTGTCGCCGTCGTCGGCGGCCTCGAGTTCGGGCGCCGGCTCGACCAGGGTCGGCGGCTGCCATACGCCCTCGCTCCACACGTCGACGCGGCCCTGCGGCGCGTCGCGGTCGGCCCACGCCATACGCGCCACCGACACGCCGAGGCGGCCGGTTTCCTCGACGTACTGCGTGTAGTAGAGGTAGACGAAGTTGCGCCCGGGATCGAGCGTGGCCGAAAAGTCGCCGACGCCGCCGACGAAGAAGTGGTTGTTCGTCTGGCAGCGCGTCGTGTCCGCGGGCGTCTCGAGGACCGCGCCGAGGTCGATCCAGGTGCGGCCGTAGTCGTCGGAGCGGGCCGCGCCGATGCGCGGCCACACCTTGCCGGAGCCGGCGCAGACGACGCCCTCGCGTTCGTTGTGATAGAAGCCGTACCACGCGTCGGCATCGCGGATCACGCTCTCGAACCACACGCCGCCGTGCGGCGCCGTGGAGCTGAACGCCACCGGTCCGATGGTGGCAAGGCGCTGCACGCTGCGCCCCTCGCTGATCCGCGCCTGGCCCGCCACCGAGTTGAGCAGCGACATCCGCCACTGTCCGCCCACCAGCTCCCAGATCGCGGGGCTGTTCGAGTCGGCCTCGTTGGGGAAGGTGACGGTGCCGCCCGGCACCAGGGTGGCGTACGGGGCGCCCGTCGTCTGCGCCAGAAGAATGACGCGCGCGCCGGCCACGGCGGCGACCACAAACGAGGCCACGAGCGCCGTGGTGCGCCACCGGCGGAGGTCGAATCGCGGGCAATAGGACATCGTCACGACCGCGTAGCAACCGCCATGCCTTTACAGGCTTTACAGGCTGCTGACAATGCGTGACAGTTACGCGTCGGCACCACGCCGGAGGGCTTCATGACTCGTTCCTTACGACTCGCCGCGCCGTTCGTTTCGCTGCTCGTCACCGGCGGCGTGGTGGATACCGCGCAGCCGTCCCTGCGCGACCAGCTGATCGGCCACTGGCGACTCGTCGGCACCGAGCAGGTGCGCGAGGGCGAACCGCCACGCTCGACGATGGGCGACGCGCCGCTCGGCCTCATCACCTACACGCCCGATGGCCACATGCTGGCGCAGCTGGGACCGGCTGCCCGTCCCACGGTTCGTCCCGCCGAGGCGACGCCGGATCAGGTCCGGGAGCTGCTGCGGACGCAGACCAGCTACTTCGGCACGTTCACCGTGGACGAGCGCGCGCGCACGGTGACGCATCATCGCGACGGCAGCCAGGTGCCGGGCGAGCGCGATTTCGTCCGCCGCATCGACCTGCAGGGCCCGCGGCTCGTGCTGACCACACCCGAGACGATCGTCGAGGGGAAGAAGCGGTTCGCGCGGATCACCTGGGAGCGGGTCCGCCAGGCGCCGGCGACGCCTGGCTACGACCCGGCGGCGCGCGCCGCCGTGGCCGGGACGTGGACGCTGGTCGATCACCGTACGACCGCGGCCGACGGCCAGGTGCGCCAGGCGTTCGGTCCCGCGCCGAAGGGGCTGTTCGTCTTCGGGCCCGATGGCTACACCACCGTGCAGATCGTCAACCCCGATCGCCCGGCGACGCCGCTCGACAAGGCGTCGGGCGACGAGGCACGGCGCCTGTTGGGCACGTATCTCGCCTACCACGGCACCTACGACGTCGATCCGGCGACGAAGAAGATCGTCGTCCACACGACGGCGGACCTCAACCCGACGAACACCGGCGCCGATCAGATCCGCTTCTACGAGATCGACGGCGACACGATGTACCTGCAGCCGCCGCCGGCGGCCAACGGCAGCCGCTCGCGGATCACCTGGCGGCGGGTGCGCTGAGCTCCGACGCGAGGTCGGCCGCGGGACCAGGCGTCACCCGAGCCGCGCCCGCACCTTGTCGTTCGCGCCGGTCAGGTCGCCGAGCCTGGCGCCGCCGCGGACGGCGCGTTCGCGTTCGGCGCCGCGCGCCTGCCGGGCCAGTGCCTCGGCCACCACCGCCTGGACCTCGGCCGGTGGCAGCACGAGCACGCCGCTGTCGTCGGCGAGCACGGCGTCGCCCGGCTGCACCACGGCACCGCCGCACGAGACGGGCACGTTCAGGTAGCCGCCCAGGTCGTAGAGGCGGGTCGTCACCGGGGCGATGCCGCGCGCCCACATCGGGAACTGCGACTGCTCGATCTCGGCCAGGTCGGTGCACGGGCCGTCGACGATGCCGGCCACGGCGCCGGCGGCCTTGGCCGCGAGCGTGACGGCGCCGCCCCAGCAGGCGTGGCGGTCGTCACCGAGGCGATCGACGACCAGGATGTCGCCGGGCCGCAGCAGCCCGAGCGCGTGGTGCAACAGCGTCGAGTCGGGGCCGGGAATCGCCAGCGTGACCGCCGTGCCGGTCACCCGGTGCCCGCGCAGCAGCGGCTGGATGGCCCGCTGCATGAAGCCGAGATGCCGCCAGTGGCCGACGGTGGCGGTCTCGACCTCGGCCAGCGCCGCCAGCACCGCCGCCTCGACCGGCGGCGGCATGTCGCGTACGACGTACGGCGTCACGGGACCGGGGTGGCGAACAGCGTCGTCCGGTGTTCGCTCATCGGAATCTGGGCGCGGACGCGCCGAATCTCGGCCGGCTCCACACGGGCGGTGACGAAGCCGACGCCGTCGGAGGCGCGCGCGATCACGTGGCCCCAGGGATCGCAGACGAGGGAGTGGCCGTAGGTCAGCCTGACCGTGCCGCCGGCATCGTAGGGACCGCACTGCCCCGCCGCCAGCACGTAGGTCTGGGTCTCGATGGCCCGGGCGCGCAGCAGCACTTCCCAGTGATCCTTGCCGGTGAGCATGGTGAACGCCGCCGGCACGACGATGACGTCGGCGCCGCCGCGGGCCAGCGCCAGGAACAGCTCGCTGAATCGCAGGTCGTAGCAGATCGTGCAGCCGACCTTCAGGCCCTCCAGGTCGTAGAGCACCACCTCGTCGCCGGCCTTCACCGTGGCCGACTCGCGGTACGGATGGCCGTCTGGGGCGATGATGTCGAACAGATGAATCTTCCGGTAGCGCGCCACCTCGCGGCCGTCGCGGTTGAACACCACCGTGGTGTTGTAGGCCCGCGTCGTGTCACCCGGGATGCGCTCGATCATGCTCCCGGCGTGCACCCACACGCGGTGGGTCTTCGCCACTTCCTGCATCGCCGCGTAGGCGGCGCCGCCGGGCAACGGCTCGGCCGCCGCGACGCGGCCGGCGGCGGGCCCGCCGTAGAACTCGAAGTACTCGGGCAGCACGACCAGGTCGGGACGGTCGGTCTCGACGGCCTGCGCGACGAGCGCCTGGGCGTCGTGGAGGTTCCTGGCCCGGTCGGTGCCGGGATTGGTCTGGATGAGCGAAGCCTTCACGGGTCGTCTCCCTGCGCTCCGGTCACGGCCGGACGCTCAGATGATGCCATCCTTCTTCAACGCCTCGAGCGTCGCGGCGACACCGGCCCGCACGACGGCGTGCTGCGAGGCCACGACCATCCGTTCGGCGCCCTCGGCCAGGGCGAAGACGCGCTCGGGCGGCGTCCACGCCGGCATGATCCACGGCTTGCCCGCCGCGCGCGCCGCCCGTGCGATGCGCGTCAGGTCGGCCCGATCGTCGGCGGTGAACGCGTAGGCGCCGCGGCCGCGGGCCAGGGCCAGGTCGCTCGGCCCCGGAAACAGCCCGTCCACGGCGTCGAGCGCGGCGATCGCCTCGACGTCGGCCAGGCTCTCGGCCGTCTCGATCATGGCCCAGGTCTGGACGCGTCGATTGGTGTCGTCGAAGTAGGTGCCGGCGGCACGCGTGTAGCCGGCCGAGCGGCCGCCGGAGTAGCTGCGGACCCCGCGCGGCGGAAACTTGCCGGCGGCCAGCACGGCGCGGGCGTGCTCGAGCCCGCCCAGGTGCGGCACGACCACGCCGCTGGCGCCGAAGTCGAGCGCCTGCTGGATGGCCTCGGTGGTCGGCGCGGCCGTCTTGCACAGCACGGTGAAGCCGAGCGCGTTGGCCAGGGCCAGGAATTGGTCGAGCACGGTCAGATCGAACGCGCCGTGCTCGAGATCGAGCAGCAGACGCCGCACGCCCATCGTCCGCAGCACCTCGACGTAGGGCACCTGCGGGTGCGACAGCCAGAACACCACGCGGTCGAGCGGGTCGGTCACGGCGTCGGTCACGGCTGACATTCTAGCGGCTAGCCGCCGACCGCCCGCCGCAAGCCGACGGTCCGCTCGATGAGGACGACCCCGGCGAGGGTGACCGTCACGAGCGTGACCGACACCGCGGCAATCAGCGGGTCGGTGCGCGTGTCGACGTAGTTGAAGATCTCGACCGGCAGCGTCGCCAGCCGGGGCCCGGTGACGAAGAGCGACACCACCACCTCGTCGAACGAGATGAGGAAGCTGAGCGCGGCGCTGGCCGCCACCGCCGGCATGACCAGCGGCACGGTGACGCGGCGGAAGACCATCCACGGCGACGCGCCGAGCGTGGCCGCCGCCTCTTCCACGCCCGGCGCCAGCGTGGTGAGCGCGGTCGTCATGATCCGCACGACGTAGGGCGTGCACAGCACGAGATGCGCCAGTACCAGCCCGCGCCAGGTGCCGAGCAGCCCCCGGCCCGAGAACGAGAGCAGCATCGCCAGACCGAGGATCACCGAGGGCAGCAGCAGCGGCGCGGTGAAGACGGTGGCCAGGAGCTCGCGGCCGCGAAACCTGCCGCGGGCCAGGGCATAGGCGGCGGGCACGCCGGTGGCGAGCGACAGGACCGTCACGACACTGGCGAGACCCAGGCTGGTGCGGAACGCCCGGACGAGGCCGTCGTGGCGCAGCATCGCGCCGTACCAGCGCGTGCTCCACGACTCGGGCGGGAACCCGAGATAGGTGTCGCCGCTGAACGACAGCGGCACGACGATGGCGATCGGCGCCAGCAGGAACACGTACATCGCCGCGACGAGCAGGTGGAACCCGCGCCCGCGATCGCCCACCATCACCCGAGCCTCCGCAGCAGCGTGGTGTAGGCGGTCATCCCGAGCGCCAGCGACGCGAGCACGATCACCGCCGTGGCCGCCGCCGCCGGCCACTCCAGTCGCGCCATCGCCAGATCGTAGATCTCGGTGGCGAGGAGGAACACGCGACCCCCGCCCAGCAGCTTCGGCGTGATGAAGGAACTCATCGCCAGCACGAACGTCAGGCCGCAGCCGAGCGCGACGCCGGGCAGCGTGAGCGGGAACACGATCCGGCGGAACCGCTGCAGCCGGTTGGCGCCCAGCGATGCCGCCGCTTCCTCGCAGGCCGGATCGAGCCGCCCGAATCCGGCCAGCAGCGACAGCGTCATGAAGGGCATCAGGATCTCGACCAGGCCGATCCAGACGCCGGTGAGGTTGTTCACCAGCCGCAGCGGCGCGGTGACGAGCCCCAGGCGCATCAGCGCGTCGTTCACCGGGCCCTGGTTGCCGAGCAGCGCCATCCAGCCGTAGGTCCTGACCACGCTGCTGACGAGCAGCGGCGCGATCGTGAGGGCGAAGCAGGCCGCCTGCCATCGCCGCGGCAGGCCGTGGAGGAACAGCGCCAGCGGATACGCGCAGACGAGGGCGCCGAGCGTGACCGTCGCGCTCAGCCAGAGCGAGCTGCCGATCAACTCGAGGCTGGCGGGATCGGTGGCGAACGCGGTGTAGTTGGCCGTGGAGACCGCACTCGTGAGGACGCCGCCGTCGCGTGTCTCGCGAAACGACATCCCGACGAGCCCGGCGAGCGGCCACACGAACGCCGCCAGGTGCACCGCCGCCAGCGGCGTCAACAGCACGAGGGCATGGCGCGGTGTCATCGTGACGCCGTCAGTCGCGAAACACCCGCACGTCCCCGGGCGCCCACCAGCACACCACCTCGTCGCCGGCCCGCCACGCAGCCTCGCCGGCGCTCGACGGCCGCTCGGCCCTGAGCGTCGCATCGCCGACGGCGACGTCGTAGTGCACGAGGTCGCCGACGAACGTCACCCTGGTCACGCGGCCCGGCACCCGGCTCGCCTCGGCGGGTACGGCAACACCCGGGGCCGACAGGTGGACGCGGTGCGGGCGAATCGTCGCCAGCACCGCGCCGGCGGCCTCGTCGGGCGTCTCGGCCGCCACGTCGTGCCCGGCCAGCCGAAGACGCCCCGGTCCGGCGACGTGGCACGGCAGGGTGTTCAGGCGGCCGACGAACTCGGCGACGGCACGTGAGGCGGGACGGTCGTACACCTGGCGGGGCGAGCCGATCTGCGCCAGGCGCCCGCGCGACATCACGCCGACGGTGTCGCACATGGCCAGCGCTTCGGCCTGGTCGTGCGTGACGAACACGGTCGTGATGGCGAGCCGCTGCTGGATGTCGCGAATCTCGACGCGCAGCTCGTCGCGCAGGCGCGCGTCGAGGTTGGAGAGCGGCTCGTCGAGCAGCAGGATCCGCGGGCGGATCACCAGCGCACGGGCCAGGGCCACCCGCTGCTGCTGGCCGCCCGAGAGCTGTCCGGGCAGGCGCGCCCCGAGGTCGGGCAGGCGCACCAGCTCGAGCGCCTCGGCGACCCGCGTGCGGGTCTCGGCCGGCGGGACGCGGCGCATCTCGAGGCCGAAGGCGACGTTGGCCGCCGCGCTCATGTGGGGAAAGAGCGCGTAGTGCTGGAACACCAGCCCGATGTCGCGCTGGTGCGGCGGGCGGGCGGTGACGTCGGCGCCGTCGATGGTGATGGTGCCGGCGGTCACCGGCGTCAGGCCGGCGATCATCCGCAGCACGGTGGTCTTGCCGCAGCCCGACGGGCCGAGCAGGCCCAGCATCGACCCGGGCGCGACCTCGAGCGACACGCCGTCGACCGCCGGGGCCGCGCCGAACGTCTTGTGGACGCCGCGCAGGACGAGCGACGCCGCGGCGGTGGTCACCGGCTGGCCGGGATGATCGTGCGGCGCCACGGCTCCAGCATGCGCTCGCGCGCGTCGCCGACCTGCAGCCAGTCCACGGGAATGAGGCGTCGCCGCTGGGCGTCGTCGAGCAGCGGAATCCGGCTCGACTCGACGGCGCCCAGCACCGTCCGCGTGTTGGTCGGCGCGTAGTGCATCGCCGCCGAGAAGCGCGCCTGCACCGCCGGCGACAGCGCGTAGTCGATGAAGTCCTCGGCGAGGTCGCGCTGCCGCGTGCCCTTCACCACGCCGAGCACGTTCACCTGGGCGACGGTGCCTTCCTCGGGCGTCACCGCGCCGAGCCGTCCCTGCGACTGGGCCACGTGCAGCTGGCTCCGCGCGTTCCAGCCGATGCCCATGGCCACCGACCCGTTGGCCACCAGGGTGTAGACGTCGGGCTTCGGCTCCCACGTCTGCACCGACGGCGCCAGCGCCACCAGGCGCTCCACGCCCGGGGCGATGGTGTCTAGGAAATCGGCGTTGCCGGCGAGCCGGTTGGCGACGATCGTCAGCGCGATGGCCTGGATGTCGCCGCCGCCCTCGGCCGGAATGGCGACGCGGCCCCGGTAGGCCGGGTCCCACAGCGCCGTCCAGCTCGTCGGCGGCGGCGACACGGCGCGCGTGTCGTAGACCAGCGCCAGCGTGTCGTAGGTGACGGGCAGGCCGTGCCAGCCGAGTTCGGCGCCGACCGGCGCCAGTGACGCGCCGTTGGGCACGCGGTCGCGGCGGATCTCCTCGAGCAGGCCCTCGTCACGCGCGATCTTCGCCACCGACAGGTCGATGACCGTGACGTCGGCTGGTGGCGGCGAGTCCTGCCCCTGGTGCGCGCGCAGTACCGCCAGCTCGGTGGCGGAATTGCGGACGCCGTAGAAATGGACCCTGACCCCCGGGTGCTCGCGCTCGAACGGTTCGGTGACAGCGGCGATGTACTGCTCCCGGAAGCCGCCGGTCTGGAACGCCAGGAGCGTGATCTCGCGAGGGGTCGCGCCGCCGGCGCCCGCCGGCGCCGTGTCACCGCAACCCGCCGTCACGGCCGCCGCGGCCAGCGCCGCCGACACCCAGCGACTCAGCAATCCGTGCCGCCGACACGGCGAATCATCGGCAGATGATGACGGGTGCCGCGGCGAAGAGCAAGGTCGATGGCCGATCTACCGCCCGGCTGCCTTGAGCCGCCGCACCTTCAGCGCGAGGGCCACGACCACGAGCAGGATGGCGCCGAGCGACACGGCCAGGCCGCGCTTGCGGAACGCCACTTCGTCGAGGGCCACTTGGCCGGCGGCGTCGACCTTCCCGGTGATGGCCAGGCCCTCCTGCAGCACGGTGGTCACCGGCGCCGGGTCGAATGCGTGCATCTCGGTGCGGGCCAGGGTCAGGTGGTTGGCCGCCTCGCGCAGCGCCAGCGACTGGTCGCCCATGTCGATGCCGGCGTTCTCGGCCGACGCGACCAGGGTCGTGGACCGGTCGATCGCGGTCTTCAGGGCCTCGATGCCGGTCCGCATCGTCGTCGCCGCCTGATGCCCGGTGTCGCCCTCGCTGTGGCAGGTGGAGCACAGCGCCGCGGCGTCGGTGCCGAGCATGGCGTCGGTGGGCGGGGCGATGTCGTGGTTGCCGTGGCACTCCACGCAGCCCCGGTCGAAGATCTGGCTGTGGGTGCTCAACGCGAACTTCGTCGCGAACACGCTGTGGCAGGTGCCGCAGACGTTGGCGACGGCACCGACACCGGGCGGCGCGGCGCCGTGGTTGCCGTGGCAGTCGTTGCAGGTCGGCGCCGACAGGTCGTTGCCGGTCGTCATCGCGGCGTGATGCACGCTCTTTTCGTAGCGGGCGCGCTGGTCGGTCGGCAGCGGCGAGCCGTCGGGCCGGGTGTAGCCCTTCATGCGTTCGGCGTCGGCGTGGCAGGTGGTGCAGGTGGCGGCGACGTTCAGCGGATAGACCGGCGACCGGGCGTCGCCGACCAGCCGCACGCCGTGCGCGCCGTGGCAGCTGACGCAGGTGGCCACCTTGGTGTCGCCGCCGGCCAGCCGCTGGCCGTGCACGCTGGTGGCGTACTCGATGGCCTGATCGACGCGCTGCTTCGGCGCGTACTTCCGCATCAGGGCGGCGTCGCCGTGGCAGCGGGCGCACACGGCGACGACGGTCTGGCCGGCCGGCTTGCCGCGGAAGCCGGTGGCCGCCGCCTTCGCCCGCGCCTTGTCGGGCTGGGCGGCATCGCCGCCGTGGCAATCGACGCAGGAGAACCCGCGATCGCGATGCACGTCGGTGCCGGCGAAGTCGCGCGCCGGCGCCGCCAGATGCGCCTGGGCCTGGTCGCGATGGCAGGTCTCGCACGCCGACGCCGCGGCCGGCTGCGCGTCGGCTGGGGCCGCCCACGCCGTGGCAGACAACACCGCCGCTGCCACCCAGAGCCGTCGCCGCGGTGCCGGGCGGAGCACGAGTCTCGCTGCAGGTCTAGGCTGCGACATAACCGTAGATGGTGAAGACCACGAGATAGATCACCGCCAGGATCCCGGCGGCAGTGACCAGCCGGTTCTGACGTCCGGAGGCCGCGCCGCGGTCGAGAAACGGCACCACGACGACGAGCGCGGCGGCCAGGCCGAAGCCCAGCACGCCGAGCATCTCGCCCTCGATCCCCAGCACGTGCGCGGGAATCATCTTGAGGGTCTGGAACATCGCCAGGAAGTACCACTCCGGGCGGATGCCGGCCGGGACGGCCGCGAAGGCGTCGGCCTTGGTGCCCAGTTCCCACGGCAGGAACAGCGCCAGCGCCGCCAGCACCGCCAGGGCGACGTACCACCACATCACGTCGTGCAGCACGTAGTTGGGGAAGAACGGCTCCTGCGGGATCGGCTCGCCGGCCTTCTCCCGCGCCTCGACGCCGGGCGGCACGCTCATTCCCTGACGCTGGATGAGCAGCAGGTGCACGCCGAGCAGCACGGTGGTGATCGCCGGCAGAACGGCGACGTGGAGCCCGTAGAAGCGCGTGAGCGTCGCCCCGGTCACGTCGTCGCCGCCGCGCAGGAAGCGGACCAGGAAGTCGCCGACCACCGGCACGGCCCCGGCGATGCCGGTGCCGACCTTGGTGGCGAAGAACGCCAGTTCGTTCCACGGCAGCAGGTAGCCACTGAAGCCGAAGCCCATCATGACGAAGAGCAGCAGCACGCCGCTGATCCACGTCAGCTCGCGCGGCTTGCGGTAGGCGCGCAGGAAGAACGTGCTGAAGAGGTGGACGAACGCCATGAGGATCAGCAGGTTCGCCGACCAGCTGTGCACGTTGCGGATCAGCCAGCCGAACGGCACCTGGCTGACGATGAACTTGACGCTCTCGTAGGCCTCGCTGGCGCTGGGCCGGTAGTAGAGCAGCAGCAGGATGCCGGTGGCCACCTGGACGGCGACGAGGAACAGCGTGATGCCGCCCATGAAGTACCAGACGCTGTGCCGGTGCACCGGCACGCTCTTCTCGGCGACGAAGGCGCGCAGCGCGCCCAGGTCGAGCCGTTCGTCGAGCCACGCGTAGACGCGCTCGGTCATGGCGACTCCAGGGCGGTCAGACTCGCGAGATCACCACGTCTTCCTGGCCGGGCTCACCGCGAAGATTGACGGCGAACGCCTCGAGCGGCCGCGGCGGCGGGCCCGAGACGACGTGCCCGGACAGGTCGTACAACCCGTTGTGGCAGGCGCACCAGATCTGCGAGGTGTCGGCCCGGTACTGCACCGTGCAGTCGAGGTGCGTACAGACGGCGGTGAACGCTTTGAACTGCCCGTCGCTGGTCCGCACGAGGATCGCCGGCTTGGCGCCGAACTTGACGATCGCCCCGCTGTTCGGCCTGAACGCGGCGGCCTTGCCGGCGACGACGCTGTCGGTCACCGGTTCGGCGGTGGCTGGCGGCACCACGTAGCGCCAGATCGGGTACAGGACCGAAACCGCCGTCGACACGAACCCGAGTCCGAGCACCGTGTCGAGGAAGGAGCGTCGAGGCGAACCGCCCACGTCAGACCTCCGTCGAGTTAGCGGCCTGTCACCACGCGTAGGTCAGCCGCACGAAGCCGGCATGCGCCGTGTACGGACGATAGAGGTAACCCAGCAACAGCGCGTTGGTGGCCGCCACCGGCACGCCCTCCTGCACCGGCGGGAACGCGATGCCGGTGAGGGTCGTCGGGCCGAGCGCGAAATCCTGCACGTTGTAGTCGTCGAACCAGTAGGCGACGCCGAGCCGGAGGTTCCGTGAGACCTCGTAGCTCAGGTCGACCTCCGAGCGCAGCAGCTCGTTCTTCACCGGCGGCAGCTGTTCGGGCACGGCCAGCGGCGAGCCGGCGACCAGGCCGTAGAGATAGGTGTCGTTGGACCGGTTCCAGTCCAGCGAGAGGCGGAGGGTGGTGCGCTCGATGGCCTCGGCGACGTCGAGGGCGGCTTCGAGGAAGTTCACCTTGCCGGTGAAGTCGGTCGTCCAGTCGCGCAGGGGATTTGCCTGATCGGCGGCCGAGTTCGCGTTGCGCGATCGCTGGAGCGATCGATAGCGCTCCCAGCCGTAGCTGGCGGTCAGGCTGTAGTGGTCGTCGGGCACGACGTTGAAGCCCGCCGAGTACTGATCGGAGTCGAACGACTGCAGGCCATGAGCGCTGTTCGGATACTCGTCGCGGCCGATGCCGGCCGAGGCCGTCAGCCCGAAGATGCCGCCGGGCGTGACGTTGGCGATGAGCGTCAGGCGCTGCCGATCGCGATCGGCGATGTCGTAGTGGCGCAGACCGGCCAGCTCGCCGACCTCGGCCAGGGCCTCGGCCTCGAAGCCGTCGCCCTCGCGTTGGCGGTTCTCGTAGACCCCGCGCAGCATCACGTACTGGTTGCCGGTGGTGTCGACCGACAGGCGGAAGACGTTCTCGGCGGTGCTCTCCCAGATGCGGCTGGTGTAGTCGGTGCCGAGATGGCTGAAGCCCACCTTGATCGACGTGGACGGGACGACCTGGAAGGCGCCGTCGGCATCGAAGGTCGAGCGCTTCACGCTGTGATACTGCGACGAGCCGGCCGCCGCCTGGAAGCTCGAGTCGTAGGCCACCGTGCCGCCCGGCCGATCGAAGATCGGCGTCTGCACGTCGACGTCGCTGTAGCGGTACTTGGCGTTGAACGACACGCGGCGGAGCGGCCGCGCGGCGTAGGTCAGCTGCGCGATCGTCATCTGATGGGTGGCGTCGGCGGTCGGCCGCGCCAGGGCAATCGGGGCGATCGCCGTGTTGATGGTGAACGGCAGCAGGTCGGCGTTGCTGCGGCCCTGGCCGAGCGCCAGGTAGCCGGTCAGCCGCCCGCGCGCCGGCAGGCTGAGCGAGCCGGTGCCGTGCAGGTAGTTGAGCGTGTTGCTCGGCCACAGCGCCATCCGCCCCTGCGCCGGGGTGGCGGCGATGTCGGGCCCGAAGCGCAGCGGGTTGTCCCAGGTGACGCTCTCGACCGAGTTGTGGAACGAGGAGCCATCCCAGCCGACGCGCAGCAGCCCCTTGGTGTTGGCCCACTCCAGGGCGGTCTGGACGTCGGTGGTGCGCGTGTCGACCGGCACCGGCAGCTCGACGGCGTTGTTGAAGCCGAACGTGCCGCCGAAGGGGATGGCCCCCTCGCGGGTGGTGTTGCGCACCTTGATCAGCACGTCGGTCGAGCGATCGACGTTGAAGACGATGTCGGCCTGGCCGATCTTGCGCAGCGTCCGCAGGTCGAAGCGCACGGCCTGGTCCTCGAAGTTGCGCAGCGTCTTCGTGCCGCCCTGGATCTCCTGCTGCAGGCCGTCTTCGAGCCGGAAGACCCCGGCTGACGATTCCGTGTACAGCATCCGCGTGTCGCGGCTGATGAACATCGGAATCTGGTCCCACAGGAACGACACCGTCAGCCGGCCGACGCGCTGGAAGTCGAGCTGATAGCGCTGGTCGCGGTAGCCGGCGTTCCAGGCCTGGGCCTCGAGGTTCCACTCCTCGGTGCGCCGGCCGACGAGGGCGTTGGTGCCGTAGATGCCCGGCCGCAGGTCGCGGTAGCGCTGGAAGCGCGCCTGGTCGCCGTCGGTCTCGTTGAGGCGGGCGCCGAAGTCGAGCGTGCCGTAGAGCTTGCCGCTCATCTCGCTGCGCCCGAGCTCGACCGGGTCGGTGCGGGCCGGCAGCGTCGGCGGCTCCTGAGCCGACGCGGCGACGGCGGTGAGCAGGAGGAACGCGGCTGCGGTCGTGAGTGTATGACGCATGGCCATCTCCCCTACTGCCGCAGGAAGGTCGAGCCGGCTGGATGATTCGATCCGTGGATGGCCGCGTGGCAGGTGACGCAGCTGCGGCTGAACAGCCGGTTGCTGGACTGCAGGACCCGGCCGTCGTAGATCGTCGACGGGTGGCGCGTGTGGTTGTGGCAGCGCTGGCAGAGGAACGGCAGCTTCGCCACCAGCATGCGGTCGTTGTTCGAGCCGTGCGGATCGTGGCAGGTCGCGCAGCTGTCGCCGTTGATGCCGGCGTGCTCGAACAGGAACGGCCCGCGCTTCTCGGCGTGGCAGCTCGCGCACGCCTCGTTCACGGTGTTGCCGACCTTGAGCAGGCGCACGTTGGTCGAGCCGTGCGGGTTGTGGCACGAGGTGCACTCCATCTTGCCCTCGCGCACCGGCATGTGGCCCGACCGATCGAGTTTCGCCACCTTGTCGCGGTGGCACGTCATGCACTGCTGCTGCTGGTTGACCGCCTTGAGCTGGAACTCGGCCGACCGCGGCTTGTGGACGCTGTGGCAGCTCACGCACGAGACGTTGCGCGATTCGTGCTGGCTGCCCTTCCACAGGGCGTGGGTGCCGCGGTTGTGGCAGGTGACGCAGGTGTCGGTCACCTCGCTGGCGGCGATGCGGTCGAAGCGGCGCGGCTTGACCTTTTCCGGATCGCTGGCGTGGGCCTCGCCCGGCCCGTGACAGCTCTCGCAGCCCTGCGCGGCCCACGGCGAACGCGGGTCCCTCGCCTGGCCGTGCTTGGTGGCCTTGATCGACGCCTCGTATCCCTCATGACAGGTGGCGCAGGCCTCGGCGCCGATGAACCCGGGCTGGGGCGTGGGCGGTGCCGTCTGCGGCTCCGGCGACGGCGACTCCTCGGGAGCCGCCAGCGGCGGTGTGACGGCGGCGGTCTGAACGGCGGTGCCGGCGAGGGTGCCGACGAACAGCAACCCGGCGGCGACGTTCAGCAAGGTGATGAAGCGTGGTCTCACCATCGGCGTCTCCCGCGAATCCTCACGGTGCGTGTGCGGACTGGCGTCGGATTATGCCTTCTTTTTGGCCGCCAGGAACGCGACCAGGGCGTCGAGGTCGGCCTTGGGCAGGTTCGGGAAGGCCCGCATCGCCGGCTTGCGGGTCGCCTTCGCTGCCGCGGCCATCTCGGCGGGCGTGACAATCCACTTGCGGATGTCATCGGCGCTCAGCTTCGACCCCACGCCGTCGAGCGGCCCTTTCGCATTGCCCTGGCCATCGAGGGAATGGCACAGCGAGCAGCGTTGCGCGGCGAAGACCGCCGCGCCCTTGTCCTGGGCCAGCGCGTCGGCGCCGGGCGCGGCCAGCCACAGCAGTCCGGCGACCCCACCGATTCGAAGGATGCCAGTCATCGTCTCGCCTCCCACTCTGGTCGCCGCCGCTTGCAACAACACTGCCGTTGGCCACCGAGCGCCAGCGCGGCCATTGGCGGGGCAACGGGAAATATTCCCGCGGCAGTGCGGGGAAGAGTCCCCGGGCGGAGGCCAGACCGCCGCAAGGTCAGGGCGGGCGGCCGCCTGGCGCTGGCCCCGGCCTTGCTATTCCAATGAGTCGGGCCGTGATTTCGGCGGTGGATGCGCCGCGAGGGCCGTGGAGTTGCGCGATGGACTGGCTTGGACTGCTGATCATCCTGGTGATCTGGACCGCCTTGCAAGGGTGGGTGCTGCCGCGCCTCGGTGTCCCGACATGAGCGGTGCCGCAACCGCGCCGGTCGGCGCGGACCGATGAGACGAACGCCCCGCCAGGAGACAGCACCGATGGATGAGACCCGCTACGGCCTGCGCGTGGATCTGGCCGTTCCCTTCGCCGACGCCGTCGAGCGCGCGACCGCCGCGTTGAAGCGGCAGGGGTTCGGCGTGCTCACGACCATCGACGTACGGCAGACCCTCAAGCAGAAGCTCGATCGTGACTTCCGGCCCTACGTGATCCTCGGCGCCTGCAATCCCGTGCTCGCCGACCGGGCGCTCCATGCCGAACTGGAGATCGGCCTGCTGCTGCCCTGCAACGTCGTCGTATACGAACGCGCGCCGGGCGAGTCGACCGTGGCCGCCATGGCCCCGTTGCCGGCGATGGGCCTGGTCGGCAACGCCGAGGTCGAGTCGGTGGCCACAGAGGCGGATGCGCGGCTTCGCGCCGCGCTGCAGGAGGTCGAGCGCGGCGGCCCGGTGGCGGCCGCGGGAGGCGCATGACCGCGACGGCCCCCCGACGCTTCCCCGCCGACCGCGTGGCAGCGGCGGGGGGCCTGGCGTTCAGCGCGCTGGCCATCCTCGCCGGCACGCGGGTGCTGACCGGACGCGATGTGCCCGACTACCCGGTGCTGCCGTGGCTGGTGCGGTACAACGTCGCGGCCGGGATCGCCGGGGTCGTCGTCGCGCTCGGCGTCTGGCGGCACCGGTCCTGGGCCCGCGCGGCGGCGTGGGCCGTCACGGCCCTCCATGGCGGCGTCCTGGCGGCGTTGATCGCGACGCGTGTCACCGGTGGCGTCGTGGCCAACGACAGCCTGGTCGCGATGTCGCTCAGGACCCTGGTATGGCTGGCGGTCGCGCTCACGGCCGGCCGGGCGCTCGCGGCTCGGAACTGAGTGAGCCGGCACGATCGGCCGTCGCGTTGCCGCTCCGTAGGGCAGCTCTTTAGAGCTGCCTCGCGGGCAGAGCTGAAGCTCTGCCCTTGTATCTTGGAGGCGTTCACCGAGCGCCATAGCCCGCCTCTGCCCTTGGGCCCGCGAGCCCGTGTGTAGCGAGGGCGTGGCGTTCGGCCTAACGCCGCCAGAGCC
>JBFWNV010000011.1:0-122578 GCA_050250875.1 Vicinamibacterales bacterium | reverse complement strand
GAGATCGACCGCCAGCGCGGCAACCCGCGCATCCCGCTCGAGGAGGCCGAGGCGATCCGCCGCTTCGGCGGCACCCTCACCGCGGTGATGGCCCAGGCCCAGCAGAACACCACGGTCGCCTACCGTGCCGAGGAACTGGAGTCGATCCAGGTGCAGGGGGTGACCGCCAGCTATCTCGAGTTCTCGACCTTCGACGCCGAACGCGGCCGCATGATGAGCCCGATCGAAGTGGCGCGCAGCCGCCCGGTGGCGCTGGTCGGCTGGCAGATCGCCGACCGGCTGTTCGGGGCCGAGAACCCGCTCGACAAGGTGATCCGCGTCGCCGGCGTGCCGTTCCGCATCGTCGGCGTGAGCGCCAAGAAAGGCGCCTTCTTCGGCAACTCGCAGGACGAGTTCGTGGTCATCCCGCTCGGCCAGTACCAGAAGCTGTTCGGGTCGCGGCAGAGCCTGGCGCTCACCGTCAAGCCGCGCCATCCGAGCCTGGTGTCGCAGGCGCGCGACGAGGCGCGGACGGCGCTGCGGGTCGAGCGGCACCTGGCGCCCGGCGAGGACGACAACTTCGGCATGATCGCCTCCGACTCGTTCCTCGACATCTTCCACCAGGCGACCAACGGCATCGCCGTGGTGCTGGTCGGGGTGGTCGGGTTGTCGCTGCTCGTCGGCGGCATCGTCATCATGAACATCATGCTGATGGTGGTCAGCGAGCGGACGCGGGAAATCGGCCTGCGCAAGGCCCTCGGCGCCAAGCGGCGCGACATCATGTCGCAGGTGCTGACCGAGTCGATCACGCTGTCGCTGAGCGGCGGCATCGTCGGCGTGGCCCTGGGCACGCTGTTCGCGCGCGGGCTGGCGGCGGTGACGCCGCTGCCGGCGGTGATCGAGCCGTGGTCGGTGGCCCTCGGCATCGCCGTGACGGCGCTGGTCGGGTTGTTCTTCGGCTGGTATCCGGCCCGGCGCGCCGCCGGCCTGGCGCCGATCGAGGCGCTGAGGCGGGAATGATCGGCCGGCTGCGGCGGCGGCTCTCGCTCCTGCGCGAGACGGCGGTGATGGCCCTCGACACGCTGTGGGCCAACAAGCTGCGTTCGGCGCTGACCGTGCTCGGGGTGGTGATCGGCATCACCTCGATCGTCAGCATGACGGCGCTGATCCGCGGCTTCGACCAGGACCTGCGCACGTCGATCATGGCCCTGGGGCCGAAGACGATCTTCGTCCAGCGCTTCGGCGCGGTCAGCTTCTCGTCCGGGGCGTCGTTCGTCGAGCTGCTACGCCGGCCGACCCTCACCGTGGACGACGGCGAGGCGATCCGCCGCCTGGCGCCGACGGTGGCCAAGGTCGACACCTGGCTGGGCGCCGGCCCGGGCCAGCCGACCATGGAGCGGGTGTTCTACCAGAACGAGCGCACCGCGCCGCAGGTGGTGATGGGCGTCAGCGAGCGCTTCGTCGACGTCAACTTCGCCAAGATGCTGCTCGGGCGGACGGTCACCGAGCAGGAGGTGCAGCGCGGCCGTTCGGCGGTCGTGCTCGGCTACGGCCCGTACGAGGCGCTGTTCCTCAAGTCGGGCATCGACCCGGTGGGCAAGCAGGTGCGGCTGGGCGCCATGCGCTACACCGTGGTCGGCGTGATCGACAAGCGGCCGGGCTTCGGCCCCGGCGGCCAGGACGACTTCGTGATCGTCCCCTACACCACCTGGCGGAAGCAGTTCGGCTCGGAGCGGGCCCGCGTCGGCCCGTTCGGCGGCGCGCCGGTGATGATCGCGGTGGTGCCGCACGACTGGGCGTCGCGCGACGACACGATGCGCGAGGTCGAGACGATCATGCGCATCCGCCACGACCTGACGCTCGACAAGCCCAACGATTTCGACCTGGTGACCCAGGACGCCATCCTGCGCGTCTGGGAGCAGATCTCGCAGGCGGTGCTGCTGTCGCTGGTCGTGATCTCGTCGATCGCCCTGATGGTCGGCGGCATCGGCGTGATGTCGATCATGACCATCTCGGTGACCGAGCGGACCCGTGAGATCGGCGTGCGCAAGGCGATCGGCGCCCGCCGCGCCGAGATCCTCTTCCAGTTCCTGATCGAGGCGGTGGTGCTGACCAGCATCGGCGGGGTCCTGGGCATCCTGATCGGCAGCGGCGTGGCCCTGCTCGTCAACCTGGTGTCGGGATTCTCGGTGTCGATGCCGTGGTGGTCGTTCGCCCTCGGGCTCGGCTTCTCGGCCGGGGTCGGCATCTTCTTCGGCATGCTGCCGGCCTGGCGCGCCTCGCGCCTCGACCCCATCGAAGCCCTGCGCTACGAATAGCCCGGCTGGCTGCCCCGGCCGGGGGCCCCGCCCGCGCCCGATCCGATCGGCTTGACATCGGCCGCCGGAGGCATAGGCTACGCGTTGGAGACGTCACACCGCCGTCATCCGGATGGTCGGGAACGGCGCGACGCCGCCGCAGGACACGCGGAGGGTCCGGCCTATGAAGGTCTACGACGCGGCAAACATCCGTAACGTCGCCGTGGTGGGACACGGCGGATGCGGCAAGACGCAACTGGTGTCGGCGCTGCTGTTCGCGTCCGGCATGGTCAACCGGCTCGGCCGGGTGGACGACGGCACGACCGTCACCGATTACGACCCCGAGGAGATCGCCCGCAAGCACACCCTGAGCACGTCGCTCGCCTACGCCGAGTGGCGCAAGACCAAGATCAACCTCCTCGACACGCCGGGCGTCGCCAACTTCTTCGCCGATACCCGCGCCGCCCTGCGGGTCGCCGACGCCGTGCTGGTCGTCGTCGACGCCGTCTCCGGGCCGGCCGTCCAGACCGAGAAGGCGTGGGCCGCCGCCGACGAGCTGGGCCTGCCCCGCCTGGTGGCGCTCAGCCGGTTCGATCGCGACCGCGCGTCGTTGGAACGCAGCATCGTCGCGCTGCGCAAGTCGTGTCACCGCAGCATCTTCCCCATCCACATCCCGATCGGCGAAGGCGACGCCTGCACCGGCATCGTCGACGTGGTGGGCATGAAGGCGTTCACCGCCCCGGTCGACGGCGGGCCGGCGGTGGAGGGGCCGGTGCCCGAGGCGCTGATGGCCGACGCCCAGGCCAACCGCACCGCCCTCATCGAAGCGGTGGCCGAAGCCGACGAGACGCTCATGGAGCGCTTCTTCGAGCAGGGCACGCTGAACGATCACGATCTGATCACCGGCCTGCAGAAGGCCGTCGCCGCCGGCACGCTGTTTCCCGCGATCTGCACCGCGGCCCTGAAGAGCATCGGCATCGAGCCGACGCTCAACGCCATCCTGAGCTGGCTGCCCGCCGCCGCCGACCGGCCGTTCCAGGCCATCGAGGGCGGCGCCGACGTCAGCAAGCCGGTCACCGAACAGGCGCCGATGGCGACGTTCGTGTGGAAGACCGTGGCCGACCAGTTCGCCGGCCGCATCTCGCTCTTCCGCGTCTACCAGGGCCACGTGACCGCCGACTCGACGGTGCGCAACCGCACCCGCGACCTCGACGAACGGCTCGGCAGCCTGACCATCATGCAGGGCAAGACCCCGACCCCGGTGCCCGAGCTGAAGGCCGGCGACATCGGCGCCGTCGCCAAGCTGAAGGAGACGCGCACCAGCGACACCCTGGCCGACGCCAAGGCCACCATCACCTTCCCGCCGATCACCTGGCCCGAGCCGGTGCTCGCCTACGCCATCGAGCCGAAGAGCCGCGGCGACGAGGACAAGATCAGCACGGCGATGCACCGGCTCGAGGAAGAGGACGGCAGCATCCACTACGCCCGCGACCCCAACACCAACGAACTGCTGCTGTCGGGCCAGGGTCAGCTGCACATCGAGGTCACCGTCGCCAAGTTGAAGCGCCGCTTCGGCGTCGAGGTCAACCTGAAACCGCCGCGCATCCCCTACCGCGAGACCATCACCGCGGCGGTGGAGGCGCACGGCCGCCACAAGAAGCAGACCGGCGGCCACGGCCAGTTCGGCGACTGCAAGGTGCGCTTCGAGCCGCTGCCGCGCGGCGGCGGCTTCGAGTTCGTGGACGACATCTTCGGCGGCTCGATTCCGCGCCAGTTCATCCCGGCGGTCGAAAAGGGCCTGCAGGAGTCACGGCAGCGCGGCTTCCTGGCCGGCTACCCGATGGTCGACTTCAAGGCCGTCCTCTACGACGGCTCGTACCACGACGTCGACTCGAACGAGCTGTCGTTCAAGACCGCCGGCCACCTCGCCTTCCGCGACGGCATGGCCCGGGCCCGGCCGACCCTGCTCGAGCCGGTGATGACCGTCGAGGTCTACACGCCGAGCGACTTCGCCGGCGACCTGATGGGCGACCTGAACGGCCGCCGCGGCCGCATCGCCGGCATGGACACGCGCGGCGCCAACACCGTGATCCGCGCCCAGGTGCCGATGTCGGAGATGCTCACCTACGAGCAGCATCTGACCTCGGTGACCGGCGGCCGCGGCAGCTACCACATGGAGTACTCGCACTACGAGAACGTCCCGGCGCACGAGCAGACCAAGATCGTCGCCGCCTACAAGGCCGCGCACCCGCACGGCGGCGGGCACGAGGCCTAAGGGCAGGGACCGGGGACCAGGGATCGCGAGGCGGCGGCATCGCCGCCCGCGACGTCCGGCCATCGGGGGCTCATCCGTCGGCTCTGGTACGCGGTAAGCTGAGCCAAGTTACTGATGCGATCCGAAATCGCCCGCCACAGGAGCCCCCAGATGACCGCAGGCCGCGCCCCCGACCTCAAGCGGGCGTTGCGCCCGGTCCCGGCCTATGAGCGCGCCGTGCGTGAGGTGTCGAACATGCTGCGCGGCAAGGGCATTCGCCACGCCCTGGCCGGCGCCCTGGGCGCCAACGCCTACCGCGACCGGCCGAGGACGACCGAGGACATCGATTTCCTGGTCGGTGACGAAGCGTTCGAGCTGCATGACGGTGGGTTCGTGACGATGCGGGTGCCGGTCATCGAATTCGACGGCATCGACATCGACCAGGTGCCGTTGACCGACGCCCTCCGCGTGGTGGCCGATGCCCTGGACCTGGCACCAGTCAGCGACGGCGTACCGATCGCACCCGTCGACACCATCGTGATCATGAAGCTCATCGCCGGCCGCACGCAGGATCACGCCGACATCGAGGCGATCGTCGCCTCGGGCGTCGATCGCGACCTGCTGAAAGCCGCGGTCGCCAAGGCCGTTCCGGAACGTATCGCGGTGCTCGATCGCCTGATTCACAACGCCGACAGCAGCCGTTAGCTCGCTCGACGGTCACCCGCCAGGCGGCGGCATCGCCGCGCGCGAAGCCCTGTGGAGGGGCCGCTGGGGAGTGCGACGACGCGAGCACGCTGGGGGGCGAATTGGGCCGGGGCCCCCAACGCGCGGACTTGGCGCGTTGGGGTGGCGTGCAGTGTCACGGACCTGCCGTCCAGCGGTCGCCGATCGGCGAGCGCAGCGTTGACCGGCCCCGGAACCGGGATTCGCGGGCGGTGATGCCAACGTCTGGCGTTTCGAGACTGAGGCGCGGCCTGGCGAAATCGCAGGAAGATAGACGAACGGCCCGGGCGCGTGCAGCACCCGGGCCGTCTGTTGTCTTGCGTTGAGACGAGTTGCAGATCTACGAGCCGCCGGCCTTGCGCGGCGTCGTCGACTTCTTCGCCGGCCCGCGCGCCGGCTTCGACGCCTTGCTGGGCGCCCCCGCCTTGTCCTTCTTCTCGCCGCGGATCCGCGACGCCGCCGTGCGCAGGCGCTCGCCGACGCTCTTCTGCGCCTTGGGCTGATCGCCGGCCTCGGCCGCCGCCTTCTTCTCGGCCTCGGCCTTCTTCGGGTCGAACTCCGACCCGACCAGCTCCACCAGTGCGGTCTCCGCCCCGTCGCCGCGGCGGTAGCCGAGCTTGAGGATGCGGGTGTAGCCGCCCGGCCGCTCCATGAAGCGCGGCGCCAGCTGATCGAACAGCTTGGCCACCACGTCCTCGTCGACCACGTGCCGCATCACCAGCCGGCGCGCCGACAGCGTGGCGCCCTTGGGGTCGGCGGCGCGCACGCCGCGCTTGGCCGTGGTGATCAGCTTCTCGACGAACGGCCGCAGTTCCTTGGCCTTCGGCAGCGTGGTGGTGATGTGCTCGTGGGCGAGCAGCGCCGAGGCCTGATTGCGCAAGAGCGCGATCCGGTGCTCGGTGACGCGGCCCAGCTTGCGATGTCCTACTCGGTGACGCATGGTCTTGTTCCTGACTCGTTCAGTCGTGTGGCCTTGCCCGGGACCCGAGCCCCGAGCCCCGCCTAGTCGGCGCCCTGGTCGAGCCGCATCCCCAGCCCGAGGCCCATGGTGCTGAGGATCTCCTTGATCTCGTTGAGCGACTTGCGGCCGAAGTTCTTGGTCTTCAGCATGTCGCCCTCGGTCTTCTGCACCAGCTCGCGGATGGTGCGGATGTTGGCGTTCTTCAGGCAGTTGTAGGAGCGCACCGACAGCTCGAGCTCCTCGACGCTCTTGTCGAGGTGCTCGTTGGCGCCGCCGACACGCGCGCCTTCTCCGGCGGCCTCGGCGGCCGGCTCGTCCTCGTCCTCGAGGTTGATGAAGATGCTCAGGTGGTCGCGAATCAGCTTGGCCGACAGCGACACGGCGTCCATCGGCGTGACCGAGCCGTTGGTCCACACGTCGAGCGTCAGCTTGTCGTAGTCGGTGGTCTGGCCCAGGCGCGCCGCCTCGACCAGGTAGTTGACCTTCTTGACCGGCGAGTGCACCGAGTCGATCGGGATCCAGCCGATGCCGAGATCCTCGTCGAAGTTCTTGTCGGCCGAGACGTAGCCGCGGCCGCGCTTGACGCGCAGCTCCATGTGCAGCTTGCCGCCCTCGGAGATGGTGGCGATGTGGGCGTCGGGCTCGAGGATCTCGATGTCCTGATCGGTCTCGATGTCCTTGGCCGTCACCTTGCCGGCCTTGTTGACCCGCAGGGTCAGGGTCTTGGCGGCGTCGGTGTGCACCTTCAGCGGGATCTGCTTGAGGTTCAGGATGATGTCGGTGGCGTCCTCGACGACGCCCTTGATCGGCGAGAACTCGTGGAGCACGCCGTCGATCTTCACCGCCGTCACCGCCGCGCCCTCGATCGACGACAGCAGCACCCGGCGCAGGGCGTTGCCGACGGTGGTGCCGAAGCCGCGCTCGAACGGCTGGGCCGAGAACCGGCCGAACCGGTCGGTCAGGGTGTCGCGCTCGAAGTCGAGCCGCTTGGGCCGCTGGAATCCTCTCCACATCATGGTCGTGCGTCCTTTCGCCACTGGGCCGGCAGCCCGGCCTCCAGACCTGCGGTTCGAGATCGCCGGCCTCCCGCTGCAGGTCTGAGAGCTGCGGGCCGGCGACTGGCGCCCGGCGGTGTCCCCCCGGGCCAACGTTCGGCGAGCCCCGGGACCCGAGTCCCGAGACCCGACGGGTTACTTGGAATACAGTTCGACGATCAGCTGTTCCTGCACCGGCAGGTTGATCTGCTCGCGCGTCGGCATCGACATCACCTTGGCGCCCAGCTCCCCTTCGAGCGAGATCCACTCGGGGATGCCGCGGCCCTTCACCTCGTCGACGGCGTGCAGAATCGCCGGGTTCTGCCGGCTCGACTGCCGCACCGACACGACGTCGCCGGCCTTCAGCGAGTACGACGGGATGTCGACCTTCTTGCCGTTGACCAGGAAGTGGCCGTGGCGCACCAGCTGGCGGGCCTGGGCCCGCGAGGTGGCGAAGCCCATCCGGTAGGTGGCGTTGTCGAGCCGCCGTTCGAGCAGCTGCAGCAGCGTCACGCCGGTGATGCCGCGGGTCCGGTCGGCCATCTCGAAGTAGCGGCGGAACTGGTCCTCCAGCACCCCGTAGATGCGCTTGACCTTCTGCTTCTCGCGCAGCTGCACGCCGTAGCCCTGGAGCTTCGAGGCGCGGCGGCGGCCGTGCTGCCCGGGCGGCATGTTGCGCTTTTCGATGCCGCACTTCTCCGTGTAGCAGCGCTCGCCCTTGAGGAACAGCTTCATGCCCTCGCGGCGGCACAGACGGCAGACGGGACCGGTGTATCGAGCCATGTAACTCTGTCCTTCTCCCTGGAATCTGGTCGGCCGCGCCTCAGACGCGGCGACGCTTCGGCGGCCGGCAGCCGTTGTGCGGAATCGGCGTGACGTCGCGGATCGACTTGACTTCGATGCCGGCGTTCTGCAGCGCGCGCACCGCCGACTCGCGGCCGGAACCAGGCCCCTTGACCAGCACCTCGCACGAGCGCATGCCGAACGTCTTGGCGACGTTGCAGGCCGCCATCGCCGCCTGGGTGGCGGCGAACGGCGTGCCCTTGCGCGAGCCCTTGAAGCCGATGGCGCCGGCGCTCGACCACGACACGACGTTGCCCTCGACGTCGGTGATGGTGATCAGCGTGTTGTTGAACGACGCCTGGATGTGGGCGAAGCCGTGGTGCACCACGCGCTTCTCGCCACGCTTCTTGAACGTCTTCTTCTTGGGCGTGGCGGCGTCCTTGCCGCCTTCGGTCTTGGCCATGGGTTACACCGTCTTCTTCTTGGCGACCGCGCCCTTGCGCGGTCCCTTGCGCGTGCGCGCGTTGGTGCGCGTGCGCTGCCCGCGCGCCGGCAGGGCGCGGCGGTGGCGCATGCCACGATAGCTGCCGATCTCCATGAGCCGCTTAATGTTCATGGAGATTTCCTTGCGGAGGTCGCCCTCCACGCTGCCCTGCTCCTCGATGACGCGGCTGATCTTGCGCACGTCGTCGTCGGTGAGGTCCTTCACCCGGACGTCGCCGCTGACGCCGGCGCTCTCGAGGATCTTGCCGGCGCGGAAGCGCCCGATCCCGTAGATGTAGGTGAGCCCGATCTCGACCCGCTTGGTCCGCGGAAGGTCAATGCCAGCAATACGTGCCATGTCGCTATCCCTGTCTCTGCTTGTGCTTCGCGTTGGCGCAGATCACCCGCACCACGCCCTTGCGACGCACGACCTTGCACTTGTCGCAGATCTTCTTGACCGAAGCTCGCACCTTCATCGCTCGTCCTCGCTCTTACAGCTTCTCGACGATCCGCCCGCGGGTCCGATCCGTGGGCGACAACGCCAGTCTCACCCGATCCCCGACCATCACCCTGACGTAGTTGCGGCCCGGCGATCCGCCGGGATGGGCCACCACGTCGTGCCGCCCGTCGATCGTCACCCGCACCAGCGCACTCGGCAGCAGCTCCCGCACCACCCCTTCCACCTCCAGGGGCTTCGGGCCCGCGTCCTGCCGCGCCGGCATCGGCCGATTACGCCGCCACGACGGCGGCCGTCCCCGGCCTGGTCAGTACCCGGCACCCGTCCGCGGTCACCGCGACCGTGTGCTCGAAGTGCGCCGAGAGGCTGCCGTCACGCGTGACCGCCGTCCACCCGTCGCTCAACACCTTCACCCCCGGCTGGCCGATGTTGACCATCGGCTCGATCGCCAGGACCATGCCCTCGGCCAGCCGCGGCCCCCGCCCCGGCGTGCCGTAGTTCGGAATCTGCGGATCCTCGTGGAGCGCCGTGCCGATACCGTGGCCGACGAACTCGCGGACCACCGAGAACCCGTGGGCCTCGACGTGCCGCTGCACGGTGGCGCCGATGTCCGACAGCCGGGCTCCCGCCTTCACCACCTTCAGCGCCTCTTCGAGCGCCTGCGCGGTCACCTCGAGCAGCGCCGCGGCCTCGGCGCTGACCGTCCCCACCGGCACGGTCACCGCGCTGTCGCCGAAGTAGCCGTCGAGCTTGGCGCCGAGATCCACCGACAGAATGTCACCCTCGACCAGCTTGCGGGCCGACGGGAACCCGTGCACCACCTGCTCGTTCACCGACGCGCAGATCGTCGACGGGTAGCCGTTGTAGCCCTTGAAGGCCGGCTCCGCCCCCGCCTCGCGCAGTCGCTGCTCGGCCCGGGCGTCGATCTCGGCGGTGGTCACCCCGGGAGCGACCATCGCCCTCAGCTCGGCGAGGACACGGGCGACCAGCGCGTTGACCCGCGCCAGCCGTTCCAGTTCCGCCGCCGATCGACAGACGATCACCGCGCCTCCAGGCCCTTGTCGCACATCTCCGCCACCGCGCTGGCGATCGCCTCGTACACCGCCACCGGCGCCTGCGCGCCGTCGATGCGGCGGAAGGTCGGCCGCCCCTCGTAGAACCCGATCATCGGCTGCGTCTCACGCCAGTAGATCCGCAGCCGATCCCGCACCACCTGCTCGCTGTCGTCCGACCGCTGCACCAGCCGGCCGCCGCAGGCCCGGCAGGCCTGCGCCAGCGCCGGGTCGCCGTCGAACGCCGACACCGTCGTGCCGCACCGCTCGCAGATCCGCCGCCCGCGCACCCGACGGACCAGCTCGTCGTCGGGCACGCGAATTTCCAGCACCGTCAGCGGCGCCCCGTTCAGCAGTCCGTCGAGCGCTTCGGCCTGCGCCACCGTGCGCGGAAAGCCGTCGAGCACGAACCCCATCGCCGCGTCGGCCTCGGCCAGCCGCTCGCGCACCAGGGCGACGATCAGGTCGTCGCTCACCAGCTCGCCGCGCGCCACCGTCTCCTTCACCAGGTGGCCGAGGTTGCTGCCCGACGCCACGGCGTTGCGCAGCATGTCGCCGGTGGAGATCTTCGGCACGCCGTGATCTCCGGCAATCCTCGCCGCCTGCGTGCCCTTGCCCGCGCCGGGCGGCCCCAGCATCAACAACCGCAGCGCCATCGCCGTTCAGTCGCGCCGGCCGCGAATCCGCGCCTTCTTCATGAAGCCGTCGTAGTGCCGCATGATCAGCTGCGACTCGACCTGGCTGACGGTGTCCATCGCCACGCCGACGACGATCAGCAGTGACGTGCCGCCGAAGAAGAAATTGACCCCCAGTCCCTGGGTGAACCATTGCGGCAGGTTGGTGTCGAGCCAGCCGCCGACGAACGGGATCGGCGCCACCTGGAATCCGGTGATCATGAACTCCGGCAGGATGGCGATCAGGCACAGGTAGACGGCCCCGGCCAGGGTGATCCGCGTCAGGATGGTGTCGATGTGCTCGGCGGTCCGCTTGCCCGGACGGATGCCGGGGATGAAGCCGCCGTACTTGCGCATGTTCTCGGACACGTCGTCGGGATTGAAGATGATCGCCGTGTAGAAGTAGGCGAAGAACAGGATCAGCCCGACGAACAGCAGGTTGTAGAGCGGCATCCCGTAGGCGAGCTGGCGGACGACGGCGTCGCCCCAGCCGCCGGCCTGGAAGAAGCCGGTCAGCGTGGCCGGGAAGGCCAGCAGCGAGCTGGCGAAGATCACCGGGATGACGCCGCCGGTGTTGACCTTGAGCGGGATGTGGGTGCTGGTGCCGGCGAACTGGCGCCGGCCGACCACCCGCTTGGCGTACTGGACGACGATGCGGCGCTGGCCGCGCTCGACGAAGACGATCGCCGCGACCACCGCGATCATCAGCGCCACCAGCAGCACCAGGCGGATCAGCCCGATCTGGCCGGTGCGCAGCTGGTCGAACGTCAGGGTGACGGCGCGCGGGAAGTTGACGACGATGCCGGCGAAGATCAGCAGCGACATGCCGTTGCCGATGCCGCGCTCGGTGATCTGCTCGCCCAGCCACATCACGAACATCGTGCCGGTGGTCAGCGTCAGCACGCACATCAGCCGGAAGCCCCAGCCCGACTCGTAGACCAGCGGCAGGCCGCCGGCGATGTTGGTCTGGCGCTCCAGGTAGATGGCGATCGCCATCGCCTGGGCCACCGCCAGGATCACGGTGAGATAGCGGGTGTACTGCGTGATCTTGCGCCGGCCGAGTTCTCCCTCCTTGGAGAGCCGCTCGAGGTACGGCCAGACGACGGTGAGCAGCTGCAGGATGATCGAGGCGCTGATGTAGGGCATGACGCCCAGCGCGAAGATCGTCACCTGCGACAGGTTGCCACCCGAGAACATGTCGTAGAAGCCGAACATCGTCCCGCGGGCCTGCTCGGCGAGCAGGGCCAGCGCGGCGGTGTTCACCCCCGGCGTCGGGATGTGGCTCCCGATGCGATACACGCCGAGCATCGCGAGCGTGAAGAGCACGCGATTCCGCAGGTCGGCGACCGCGAACAGGTTCTTGAAGGCTTCGAGCATGGGCTGGGCCTCGTCCGGACCGTGGCGATCAGGCCTTTGCGGCCTCGAGCACCGACGCCGTGCCGCCGGCGGCGGCGATCTTCTCGGCGGCCTTGCCGCTGAACTTGTGCGCCGACACGGTCAGCGCCTTGCCGACCTCGCCGCGGGCCAGCACCTTGACCGGCGCGCGCCGGTCCGAGACGAGGCCGGCGGCGCGCAGCGTGTCGGGGTCGACGACGGCGCCGGCTTCGAACCGCTCGCCGAGGCTGTCGAGGTTCACCACCGCGTACTCGACGCGGAAGATGTTGTTGAAGCCGCGCTTCGGGATGCGGCGGTGCAGCGGCATCTGGCCGCCCTCGAAGCCGCGCTTGAACTTGAAGCCCGAGCGCGACTTGGCGCCCTTGTAGCCGCGCGCCGCGGTCTTGCCGCTGCCCGAGCCGGGGCCGCGGCCGACGCGCTTCTTGGTGAACTTCGCGCCCTTGGCGGGCTTGAGATTGCTGAGATTGGTCGCCATGTCCCTACTCGGCCACCGTCACCAGGTGGCGCACCTTGTGGATCATCCCGCGCGTTTCCGGGGTGTCCAGCAGTTCCACGGTGTGGCGGATGCGGCGCAGCCCCATCCCCTCGACCGTGGCGGCCTGGGTGCGGTCGAACCCGATCGGGCTCCGCACCAGGGTGACCTTGACGGTCCTGCCCGACTTCGCCTTCGCTGTCGCTTTCGCCATGGTGATACGCCGCCTACGCCGTCGCGCCGGCGACGTCCTCGAGATCCTTGCCGCGCAGCCGGGCGACCATCCGCGGGTCCTTCAGCATCGACAGCGCCGTGAAGGTGGCGCGGACGACGTTGTGCGGATTGGCGGTGCCCAGCGACTTGGTCAGCACGTTGTGGATGCCGGCCGACTCGACCACGGCGCGTACGCCGCCGCCGGCGATGATGCCGGTGCCCTCGGGGGCCGGCTTGAGCAGCACCCGGCCGGCGCCGTAGCGGCCGAGCGCGGGATGCGGGATCGACGTGCCCTTGAGCGGCACGCGGATCAGGTTCTTCTTGGCCGCCTCGATGCCCTTCTTGATCGCCGACGGCACTTCCTTGGCCTTGCCGATGCCGAAGCCGACCACGCCCTGGCCGTCGCCGACGACGACCAGCGCGCTGAAGCTCAGGTTCTTGCCGCCCTTGACCACCTTGGTGACCCGGTTGATGGCCACCACGGTGTCCTTGATGTCGAGCTGGCCCGCGTCGATCCGTTCACGTGTCCGCATATGTGTCGCTTTCAGAACTCGAGCCCGGCCTTGCGCGCCGCCTCGGCCACTTCCTTGACCCGGCCGTGGTAGAGAAAACCGTTCCGGTCGAAGACGACGCGCGAAATGCCCTGTGCCTTGAGCCGCTCGGCGATCGCTTCGCCGACCAGGCTGGCGCCCTTGTTGTTGCCGGCGCGGGCGCCGCCGCCGAGCTTCGCCTTCACCGCCGGCTCGACGCTCGACGCCGCGGCCAGCGTCCGGCCGGCCAGGTCGTCGATGACCTGCACGTAGATGTGGCCGACGCTGCGGAACACGCTCAGCCGAGGCCGCTCCGTGGTCCCGCGCACCCGCTTGCGGATCCGGTACTTGATCCGCTGCCGCCGTTCGTCCCTGTTGGTGACCTTCATGGCGCTACGCCCCCGTCTTTCCGGCCTTCTTCTTCAGCACTTCCCCGGTGTAGCGCACGCCCTTCTGCTGGTACGGGTCGGGCTTGCGCAGCCGGCGCATGTTGGCCGCCACCTGGCCGACCAGCTGGCGGTCGACGCCGGTGACGGTGATGTGGGTCTGCTTGTCGACGGCGACGTCGATGCCGGCCGGGATGTCGAACACGACCGGGTGCGAGTAGCCGAGGGCGAAGTGCACCTGCTTGCCCTTGAGCTCGGCGCGATAGCCGACGCCGACGATGTCGAGCTCACGCTTCCAGCCGTCGGTGACGCCGGCCACGGCGTTGGCGACCAGGCTGCGGGCCAGGCCGTGGAACTTGGCCAGGGCCTTCTCGTCGCGTTCGCGGCGGGCCAGGATCTGGCCCTCTTCGACGGCCACCACCACGCCGGGCGGCAGCGCCTGGCGCAGCTGGCCCTTCGGGCCCTTGACGTCGACGGCAGCGCCGTCGACCTTCACGGTGACGCCCTTCGGAATCGGAATTGGCTTCTTGCCGATACGTGACATCTTCGATTCTCGTCAGCGGCTAGCGGCTCGCGGCTAGCGGCTAGAAAGTCCAACTACCAGACGTTGCAGAGGATCTCGCCGCCGACGCCGGCCTTGGCGGCGGCGCGGCCGGTCATGACCCCGCGGGAGGTCGTGAGGATGCTCACGCCCAGCCCGCCGAGCACGATCGGCATGGCGCCGGCCCCGGCGTAGACGCGCCGGCCGGGCCGGCTCACCCGCTGGATCCCCGAGATCACCCGCTCGCCGCCCGGACCGTACTTGAGCAGCAGACGGATCATCGGCCGGGCGGCGCCGCCCGGCTTGGCCGGCTTCTCGTCGACCAGCTTGTAGCCGGCGATATAGCCCTCGTCCTGGAGGATCTTCGCGATCTCGGTCTTCAGCTTCGACGCCGGCATGTCGACGCGGTTGTGTCGGGCCGACACCGCGTTGCGCACCCGGGTGAGCATGTCTGCGATCGGATCAGTCATGTGTCGTGCTCTCGTTCTTCCCTGGTCCCCGGTCCCTGGTCCCCGGTCCCTGTCCTACCAGCTGCTCTTGGTGACGCCGGCGACGTCGCCGGTCAGCGCGTGCTCGCGGAAGCAGAGGCGGCACAGCGCGAACTTGCGGAGGTAGGCGCGGGGCCGGCCGCACCGCTGGCAGCGGTTGCGGTGGCGCACCTTGTACTTCAGCGTCTTCTTCTCACGGGCCATCTTCGCGGTCGTCGCCATCGCTCGATCCTCAGTTCGTCCGGAACGGCATGCCCATCAGCTGCAGCAGCTTGCGGGCTTCCTCGTCGGTCTTGGCGGTCGTCACCACGCACACGTTCATGCCGCGCGCCTTGTCGACCTTCAGGTAGTCGATCTCGGTGAAGATCAGCTGGTCGCGCAGGCCGAGCGTGAAGTTGCCGCGGCCGTCGAAGCCGCGCCCCGAGACGCCGCGGAAGTCGCGGACGCGCGGCAGGGCGATGCTGACCAGGCGGTCGAGGAAGTCGTACATCCGGTCGCCGCGCAGCGTGACCATGGCGCCGATCGCCTGGCCCTGGCGCACCTTGAACTGCGCCACCGACTTCTTGGCGCGGCGCACCGCCGCCTTCTGGCCGGTGATCTTGGCCAGTTCCTCGGCGCCGACGTCGACGACCTTGGCGTTCTGGGTGGCCTCGCCGAGGCCCATGTTGACGACCACCTTCTCGATCTTGGGCACGGCCATCACGTTCGGATAGCCGAACTCCTTCGACAGGGCCGGCACCACCTCCTTGAGGTAGCGCTCGCGCAACCGGCTGCTCTTCTGCGTGCTCATCTCGTCACTCCGCGCTTGCGGCGGACCCGCGTCTTGGCGCCGTCCGCGGCCACCGCCACCCCGATCCGGCCGGGCGTGTTCGAGTCGGCGTCGACCAGCATCACGTTCGAGACGTGGATGGCCGACTCGCGCTCGAGGATGCCGCCCTTGATGTTCTTCTGCGGGTTGGGCCGGGTGTGGCGCTTGACCATCCCCACGCCTTCCACCACCACGCGATTGCGATCCGGCAGCACCTGGAGCACCCGGCCGCGCTTGCCGCGATCCTTGCCGGAGCGCACCAGCACCGTGTCGTTCTTCCTGATCCGCACCTTGGCGTCGTTCCTGATGATCCGGGCTTTGGCCATGGCTACAGGACCTCGGGGGCCAGCGAGATGATCTTCATGAAGCGCCGCTCGCGCAGCTCGCGGGCCACCGGCCCGAACACGCGGGTGCCGACCGGCTCGTTGCTGTCGTTGACGAGCACGGCGGCGTTGCGGTCGAAGCGGATGTAGCTGCCGTCGCGGCGGCGCTGCTCCTTGCGCACCCGCACGATCACCGCCTTCACGACCGTGCCCTTCTTGACGTTCGACTCGGGCGTGGCTTCCTTGACCGACGCGGTGACGATGTCGCCGAGCCGCGCGTAGCGTCCGGTCGACCCGCCGATCGGGTTGATCACCGAGAGCTTGCGCGCGCCGGAGTTGTCGGCCACGTCGAGAATCGTCCGCATCTGGATCATGGCGGCCCTCTCCTCCTCAGACCCGGACCGCGCGTTCGACCACGCGGGTGACGGCCCAGCGCTTGCGCCTGCTCATCGGCCGGGTCTCGGCGATGGCCACGGTGTCGCCCACCTTGGCGTCGTCGTTCTCGTTGTGGGCGAGGAACGTGCTGGTCCGCTTCTGGATCTTGCTGTAGACGTCGTGCTGCACGCGGCGCTCGACGGCGACGACGACGCTCTTCTGCATCTTGTCGCTGACGACCACGCCCTGGACTTCGGTCTTGGCGGCCATGGTTACTTCGCCTTCTCCTTCAGGATCGTCTGCACCCGGGCCAGGTCGCGGCGGGTGTCGCGGATCTTCGCCGGCTTCTCCAGCTGGCCCATCGCCTTGCGGACGCGCATCCGGAACACCTCGTCCTCGAGCTCCGCGGCCTTGGCGCGCAGGCCGTCGGCGTCGAGTTCACGCAGGTCGGCTGCCTTCATCACTGCTTCTCCTCGCCGAACCGCGCCGCGAAGCGCGTCTTGATCGGCAGCTTGGCGGCGGCCAGCTCCATGGCGCGGCGCGCCTCGGTCTCGGTCACGCCTTCCATCTCGAACAGAATCTTGCCCGGGCGGATGACCGCGACCCAGCCCTCGGGCGCGCCCTTGCCCTTGCCCATGCGGGTCTCGAGCGGCTTCTTGGTCACCGGCTTGTCGGGGAACACCCGCACCCAGATCTTGCCGCCGCGCTTGATGAAGCGGGTCATGGCGACGCGGGCGGCCTCGATCTGCCGATCGGTCATCCAGCACGGCTCGAGCGCCTTCAGCCCGTAGTCGCCGAACGACACGTCCGAACCGCGCCACGCCTTGCCGGTCATGCGGCCGCGCTGCTGCTTCCGGAACTTGACCTTCTTCGGCATCAACATGGTGAGTACCCGTTACGCTCGCGGACCGCCGGCGCTGCGGCGCGGCCGGTCACGGTAGTCCTCGTCGCGACCGACCTTCGGGGTCAGCCGCTCGCCCTTGTACATCCACACCTTGACGCCGATCTGGCCGTAGGTGGTGTGGGCCTCGGCGAAGCCGAAGTCGACGTCGGCGCGCAGCGTCTGCAGCGGCAGCTGGCCGTGCAGGTACCACTCGGAGCGGGCGATCTCGGCGCCGTTCAGCCGGCCCGACACCCGCACCTTGATGCCACGGGCGCCGAAGCGCAGCGCCGACTCGACCGCCTTGCGCATCGCCCGGCGGAACGCCACGCGCTTCTCGAGCTGCATGGCCACCGACTCGGCGACCAGCTGGGCGTCGAGCTCGGGCTTCTGGATCTCCTGGATGTTGATGAAGACCTCGCGCTTGGTGCGCTTCTGGATCTCCTGCTTCAGCTTGTCGACCTCGGTGCCCTTGCGGCCGATGATGATGCCCGGCCGCGAGGTGTGGACGTCGATCTTCAGCTTGTTGGCGGCGCGCTCGATCTCGATCTTGGCGACGCCGGCGTGCTGGAAGCGGGTCTTCAGGTCGTCCTTGAGCTTCAGGTCCTCGTGGAGCAGCGTCGCGTAGTCCTTGTCGGCGAACCACCGCGACTTCCACGTCTTGTTGAAGCCGATCCGGAACCCGTACGGGTGTACTTTCTGGCCCACTGCGATCTCCTCGTGACTACTCGGCCGCCGCGGCCTTCTTGACCCTGGCGCGCCGCGCCGGGGTCTTCGCCTCGTCCTGGCCGACGGCCGCGATGCGCTGCGGACGCTCGGTCACTTCCACCGTGAGATGGGTCGTGCGCTTGACGACGCGGAACGCCCGGCCCATCGGCGCCGGCCGCACCCGCTTCTGCGACGGGCCCTGGTTGGCGAACGCCGCCGAAACGAACAGGCGCTCGACGTCGCCGCCGAAGCCCTCGCGCTGGCGGGCGTTGGCCACCGCCGAGCGCAGCACCTTGGCGAGGTCGCGGGCGACCGTCTTGCGGGCGAACTGCAGCACCGACAGCGCCTTGTTGACGTCCTTGCCGCGGATCAGGTCGCACACCAGCCCGGCCTTCTGGGCCGAGGTGCGGACGTATTTCGCGGTTGCCTGGGCGACGACCATGTCAGGCCTTCCCTCCTGCCGCCGGCGCCGCCGACGCCGTCTTGTCGGCCTTGGCGGCGTGGCCCCTGAACTGCCGGGTCGGCGAGAACTCGCCGAGCTTGTGCCCGACCATGTTCTCGGTGATGTAGACCGGCACGAACTTGCGGCCGTTGTGCACGGCCAGCGTGTGACCGACCATCTCCGGCACAACCGTCGAGCGGCGCGACCAGGTCTTGACGACCTTCTTCTCGTTGACGCGGTTCATGGCTTCCACCTTCTCGAGGAGGTGGGCGTCGATGAACGGCCCCTTTTTCAGCGATCTGCTCATAGCGCTCTCTGAGTTCTTCCCGAGACCCGAGCCCCGAGACCCGGACGCGTCACTTCTTCCGTCTCTGAACGATGAACTGGTTGCTCTGCTTCTTGTGCGAGCGCGTCTTGTAGCCCTTGGTCGGCACGCCCCACGGCGTCACCGGGTGACGGCCGCCCGAGGTGCGGCCCTCGCCGCCGCCGAGCGGGTGATCGACCGGGTTCATGGCGACGCCGCGCACGTGCGGCTTCCTGCCCAGCCAGCGGCTGCGGCCGGCCTTGCCGATCGACACGTTCTCGTAGTCGAGGTTGCCGACCTGGCCGATCGTGGCCTGGCAGTTGTGCAGGATCTTGCGGATCTCGCCCGACGGCATCTTGACCGAGACGTACTCGCCTTCCTTGGCCACCACCTGCACGGCGGCGCCGGCGCTGCGCGCCAGCTGGCCGCCCCGGCCCGGCTTCAGCTCGACGTTGTGGACCAGCGTGCCGAGCGGGATGTGGCCGAGCGGCAGGGCGTTGCCCGGCAGGATGTCGGCGCTGTCGCCGGCGACGATGGTGTCGCCGACCTTGAGGCCGAGCGGCTGCAGCACGTAGCGCTTCTCGCCGTCGGCGTAGGTCACCAGGGCGATGCGCGCCGAGCGGTTCGGGTCGTACTCGATGGTCGACACCGTCCCCGGGATGTTCTTCTTGTCGCGCTTGAAGTCGATGACCCGGTAGAGGCGCTTGTGTCCGCCGCCGCGCCACCAGCTGGTCAGTTCGCCGGTGCTGTTGCGGCCGCCCGAGCGCTTGAGCGTCTCGGTGAGCGGACGGTGCGGACGGTCGGTGGTGATCTCGTCGAACACCTGCACCGTCTGGAACCGCCGCCCCGGGGATGTCGGCTTGTACTTGCGAATCGGCATGGCCGTCTCTCTCTAGACGTTGTCGGTGAACTCGGGCAGCGTCTCGCCCTTCTTCAGCACGACGTAGGCCTTCTTCCAGTCGGCGCGCCGGCCGACGAACTGGCCCTGGCGCTTCTGCTTGCCGTGGGCGAGCGCGGTGCGCACCGACGCCACCTTCGGCCCGAACAGCTTCTCGACGGCACGCTTGACGTCGAGCTTGTTGGCGCCGCGCGCCACTTCGAAGACCAGCGTCCGGCCGTCCTCCTTCATCACGGTGGTCTTCTCCGTGACCAGGGGCCGGCGGATCACCTCGGTGAGCTTCATCGTCGTCTCCTCGCGATCAGGCGCCGAGCGCCGCCTGCAGCTTCTCGACCGCGGTCCGGGTCAGCACCACCTTGGTGGTATCGATGACGTCGCGGGCAGTGATGCGCGAGCTCGGCCGGAAAGCCACGCCGGGCAGGTTGCGCACCGACAGCGCCAGCTTCTCGTCGGGCTGGACGTCGACGAGCAGGGCCTTGCCCTGCACGCCGAGGGCGTTCAGCATCGCCACCGCGGCGCGGGTCTTGACCTCGCCGAGCGACAGCGCCTCGACGACGACCAGGTCGCCGTCCTGGGCCTTCTGCGCCAGGGCGGCGCCGAGGCCGGCCAGCTCGACCTTCTTCGGCGCCGTGAACGCGTAGCTGCGCGGCTGCGGCCCGAAGACCGTGCCGCCCTTGCGCCACAGCGGGTTGCGGATCTCGCCGACGCGGGCCCGGCCGGTGCCCTTCTGCCGCCACGGCTTCTTGCCGCTGCCGCTGACCGCCGCCCGGTTCTTGGTGGCGTGGGTGCCGCGCCGCTCGGCGGCGTTGGCACGCACCACCGACGCGTGGATCAGGTCGACCTTCACACGCCCGCCGAACACGGCGTCGCTGAGCTCGACCGAGCCCACCTTCTTGTTCTCGCTGTTGACCACGTCTACCGTCATCGTCGTCGTCCCTGGCAGGTCTAGCCGCTAGCCGCTAGCCCCTAGCCGCTAGTTACTTCTTGCCCTTCTTGGGCTTTTCCTGCAGCTGCGGCTGTGGCTCCGGCTTGGCGGCGACCGCCTTGCGAATCAGCACGTAGCCGCCGTTGGCGCCGGGCACGGCGCCGCGCACGACCATCAGGTTGTTGTCGGCGTCGATGCGCAGCACCTTGAGGTTGCGCACCGTGACGCGGTCCTGGCCCATGTGACCGGCCATCCGCATGCCCTTGACGACCCGCGACGGGTACGACGAGGCGCCGATCGAGCCGGGCGCGCGGTGGAACATCGAGCCGTGGGTGGCGACGCCGCCGCCGAAGTGGTGGCGCTTGACCACGCCCTGAAAGCCATGGCCCTTGCTGGTGCCGATGACGTCCACCCGCTCGCCCTGGTTGAACACGGCGCCGACGACGATCGAGTCGCCCGGCTTGGGCGCCTCGGCGCCGTTCACCCGGCGCACTTCGCGGCGCACCCGGGTCGGCGGCACGTTGGCGGTCTTGTGGTGCCCGGCGGTCGGCTTGTTCGCCTTGTACCGCTTCGCCGACACCAGGCCCAGCTGGACCGCCTCGTAGCCGTCGCGGTCGGCGTTCTTGGCCTGCACCACGACACACGGGCCGGCCTGGAGCACGGTGGCCGGTTCGACCGTCCCGTCCTCGAGGAACAGCTGCGTCATCCCGATCTTCTTGCCGATGATTCCGTTCACCATCGATAGCTCTCTGACTGCTAGCCGCTAGCCGCTAGCCGCTAGCCGCTACTTCCCGTGTTCCTTGCCGAACGCCTTGATCTCGACGTCGACGCCGGCCGGCAGATCGAGCTTCATCAGCGCGTCCACCGTCTGCGGCGTCGGCTCGAAGATGTCGATCAGCCGCTTGTGGGTCCGCACCTCGAACTGCTCGCGCGACTTCTTGTCGACGTGCGGCGACCGCAGCACGGTCCACTTGTTGATCTCGGTCGGCAGCGGAATCGGTCCCGCCAGCCGCGCGCCGGTCCGCTTGGCGGTATCCACGATCTCGCCGGTGCTCTGGTCGAGCAGCCGGGCATCGTAGGCCTTCAGGCGGATTCGAATCTTGTCGCCAACCATGTCTGATCCTCGTCGGGTCTCTGGACTCTGGGCTCGGGCTACTTCGTCGTGCCCTGGACGCGGGCGACGACCTCATCGCTCACGTTGCGCGGCGCCTCTTCATAGCGATCGAAGTGCATCGAATAGGTGGCCCGGCCCTGGGTGCGCGACCGCAGGTCGGTGGCGTAGCCGAACATCTCGCTGAGCGGCACCCGCGCCGAGATGATCTGGGTGCCGCCGCGGTCCTCCTGCGCCTGGATGCGGCCGCGCCGCGAGGCCAAGTCGCCCATCACGTCGCCGAGGTTGTCCTTCGGACACACCACCTCGACCCGCATCACCGGCTCCATGAGCACGGCGGCGGCCTTCTTGGCGGCGTCCTGGAACGCCAGCGACCCGGCGATCTTGAACGCCATCTCCGACGAGTCGACGTCGTGGTAGGCGCCGTCGTAGAGCTCGATCCGCACGTCGTCGATCGGGTAACCGGCGAGGACGCCGCGGGTGAGCGCCTCCTGGATGCCCTGGTCGATCGGCTTGATGAACTCCTTGGGGATCGCGCCGCCGACGACCTTGTTCTCGAACTGGTAGCCGGTGCCGGCCTCGAGCGGGAAGACGCGGATCTTGGCGTGGCCGAACTGGCCGCGGCCGCCGGTCTGCCGCTTGAACAGCCCGTCGCCGTCGGACGGACGGGTCAGCGCCTCGCGGTAGGCCACCTGCGGTTTGCCGACGCTGGCCTCGACGCCGAATTCGCGCTTGAGGCGGTCGACGATGATCTCGAGGTGCAGCTCGCCCATGCCGCGGATCACCACCTGGCCGGTCTGCTCGTCGGTGTTGACCCGGAAGGTCGGATCCTCGGCCATCAGCTTGGCCATGCCCTGGCCCAGCTTCTCCTGGTCGGCCTTGGTCTTGGGCTCGATCGCCAGCGAGATGACCGGTTCCGGGAACTCCATCTTCTCGAGGATGATCGGCTTCTTCTCGTCGCACAGCGTGTCGCCGGTGGTCACCGACTTGAGGCCGACGGCGGCGGCGATGTCGCCGGCGTTGACCTCCTTGATCTCCTCACGCTTGTTGGCGTGCATCTTCAGCAGGCGGCCGATGCGCTCGGTCTTGCCCTTGGTGCTGTTGAGCACCGCGGTGCCGGCGTTGAGGGTGCCCGAGTAGACGCGGAAGAAGGTCAGCTGACCGACGAACGGATCGGTCATGATCTTGAAGGCCAGCGCCGAGAACGGCGCGGCGTCGTCGGCGGCGCGCTCGACCAGCGTGCCCTCTTCGCGCGCGTCGGGATCGGTGCCGGTGACCGAGGGGATGTCGAGCGGCGACGGCAGGTAGTCGACGACGGCGTCGAGCATCGGCTGGACGCCCTTGTTCTTGAAGGCGGTGCCGCACACCACCGGCACGAACGGCGAGCCTTCCCGGCGCACCGACTCGACGACCCGCTTGCGCAGCGCCGCCTTGAGCTCGTCCTCGGTGATGGTCTCGCCGCCGAGGTACTTCTCGAGCAGCTTGTCGTCGGCTTCACTGGCCTTCTCGACCAGCTTCTCGTGGTAGGCCCTGGCCTCGTCGAGCATGTCGGCCGGGATGTCCTTCACCTCGTAGTCGGCGCCCATGGTCTCGTCCTTGTAGACGAGCGCCTTCATGCGCACGAGGTCGACGACGCCCTGGAACTTGTCCTCGGCGCCGATCGGCAGCTGGATGGCGACGGGGTTGCCCTGCAGCTTGCTCTCGATCTGCGAGAACGTCTCCTTGAAGTCGGCGCCGACCCGGTCCATCTTGTTGACGAAGCAGATGCGCGGCACGCGGTAGCGGTCGGCCTGGCGCCACACCGTCTCCGACTGCGGCTCGACGCCCGAGACGGCGTCGAACACCGCCACCGCGCCGTCGAGGACGCGCAGCGAGCGCTCGACTTCGACGGTGAAGTCGACGTGGCCCGGGGTGTCGATGATGTTGATGCGGTGGTCGCGCCAGAAGCAGGTCGTCGCGGCCGACGTGATCGTGATGCCGCGCTCCTGCTCCTGCTCCATCCAGTCCATCACCGCGGTGCCCTCGTGCACCTCGCCGATCTTGTAGGTGATGCCGGTGTAGAACAGGATCCGCTCGGTCGTCGTCGTCTTGCCGGCATCGATGTGGGCCATGATGCCGATGTTGCGGGTCCGGTTGAGTGGTGCTTGCCGTGCCATGACTCTGCGACGCCCTTACCAGCGATAGTGCGCGAAGGCCTTGTTGGCCTCGGCCATGCGGTGCGTGTCCTCACGCTTCTTGACGGCGCCGCCGCGCAGGTTGGCGGCGTCGAGCAGTTCGTTGGCGAGCTTCTCCTGCATCGTCTTGCCGTCGCCGCGCGAGCGCGCGAAGCCGACCAGCCAGCGGATGCTGAGCGACAGCCGGCGGTTGGGGTTGACCTCGATCGGCACCTGGTAGTTCGAGCCGCCGACGCGGCGCGACTTGACCTCGAGCGACGGCTTGACGTTGTCGAGGGCCTTCTTGAAGATCTTGACCGGGTCGTCGCCCGACTTCTCCTTGATGATCGCGAAGCTGTCGTAGACGATCTTCTCGGCCGTCGACTGCTTGCCGTCGTACATCATGCAGTTGATGAACTTGGTGACCAGCGGGCTGCCGTAGAGGGCGTCGGCCGGAAGGTCGCGCTTGGGAATTTCTCGTCTGCGAGGCATAGCTGTCGTCCTACTGCTTCGGGCGCTTGGCGCCGTACTTCGACCGGCCCTGCTTGCGGCCCTGGACGCCGACGGCGTCGAGGGTGCCGCGCACCACGTGGTAGCGCACGCCGGGCAGGTCCTTGACGCGGCCGCCGCGGATCAGCACCAGCGAGTGCTCCTGGAGGTTGTGCCCCACCCCCGGGATGTAGGTGGTGACCTCGATCTTGTTGGTGAGGCGGACGCGGGCGACCTTGCGCAGCGCCGAGTTCGGCTTCTTCGGGGTCTGCGTGAACACGCGGACGCAGACGCCGCGCTTCTGCGGGCTCTCCTGCAGAGCCGGGCTCTTGGTCTTCCACTTCACCGCGTCACGGCCCTTGCGGACCAGTTGGCTGATCGTCGGCACGATCTCTCCACTCGCGCGGAACCTGACGGGCCGCGCGCCCGGCGACGGCTCGCGCCGCCGCCACCGCTCCGCTGGAGCGGCGTGTCAGTCAATCGCTCACGCCACGCGCACGCCGGAACCGGCGGCGCCTGGTGCGTCGGGCCTGAAAGCCTCGCGGCTTGGCACCCGACGCAGGTAACCCTGCTGTCGACTTCTGCGGCACCGGCGGACGCACCACGCGTCGGGGGTGACCCGACCCGCGACTGACGGCGTCACGGTGCTCCGAATCGAGGGGCGCTCACGAACCCGCGCACGAACCTCGAGGAGCGGACGGTCCTAGATAGGGTGTCCCAGGACCACGAGAACCTTACGAGCATACACAACTTCGCGAAAAGAGCGCAAGCGGACAGTCAGCCGCCGGACACCGCCGCGCCGGCCGGCGGGTGCCTGGGCGCAGCCGGCGCCGGGGCGCCGGCGCGCGCGTGGTCGGCCGGGGTGGGCGACCGGACCAGACGCAGGGCGAGGCCGGCCTGCCGTTCCGCCGGTTGTGGCCCGACCTGCCGCGGCCACCATCCATGGTGGACCCGGCGCCTCGTCGGGCCCGTTTCGCGGCCGTCGGCGCTATACTCCACGCCTTGGAGGCCCCGCCATGCGAAGCCGTCGTTCCTTCCTGCGACTGACCGGAGGCGCCGTCGGCGCCGGATTCGCCGTCGGCCGATACGGCATCGACGAGGTGGCCGCGCTCACCGAACAGGCCGCGGCCGGCGGACGCACCCCCGCCCAGATGGCCGCCGACGAGGACTACTGGCGCGAGATCCAGTTCGCCTTCACCCTCGACCGCACCATCATCAACCTCAACAACGGCAACTCGTGCCCGGCGCCGACCGTCGTCCACGAAGCGTGCAAGCGCTACAACGACTGGGCCAACCAGGCCCCGGTCTACCACCGCGGGATGACCGAGCGGAACATCGAGACGGTGCGCCGACGCCTCGCCGCCGAGTTCGGCGCCGACCCGGAAGAGATCGCCATCACCCGCAACTCGAGCGAGTCGCTGCAGATCGCCCAGATGGGCCTCGACCTGAAGCCGGGCGACGAGGTCCTGACCACCGAGCAGGACTACGGCCGCATGCTGACTACCTGGGATCAGCGTGTCCGCCGCGACAAGATCAAGCTCACCAAGATCGACTTCCCCGCCCCGACCAACGGCGAGGACCTGATCGGCCGGTTGACCCGCGCGATCACGCCGCAGACCAAGGTGATGCACTTCTGCCACATCACCAACCAGTCGGGGCAGCTCTTCCCCGTCCGCCAGCTGGCCGACATCGCCCGCGCCCGCGGCATCCTCACCATCGTCGACGGCGCCCACGCCGGCGGCCACTTCCCCTACAAGCTGAGCGATCTCGGCATGGACTACTACGGGGTGTCGCTGCACAAGTGGCTGCTCGCCCCGATGGGCACCGGGCTGCTCTACGTGCGCCGCGACCGTATCGCCTCGACCTGGCCGCTGCAGGCGGCGCCGGCGACCCGCGACACCGACATCCGCAAGTTCGAAGAGGTCGGCACGCAGGCCATCGGGGCCAAGGCGGCGATCAACGAGGCGATCGCCTTCCAGCAGGCGATCGGCATCGAACGCAAGGCGGCGCGGCTGCGCTACCTGACCATGCGCTGGGCGAACGCCCTGCGCGGCGAGAAGCGCATCACCATCCACTCGAACCTGGCCGAGGGCCAGACCTGGGGGCTGGCCTGCGTCTCGATCGCCGGCGTCGACAGCCGCCGGCTCGTCGACCACCTGTGGGACCGGCACCGCATCGTCATCACCAGCATCGGCCACGACAATCCCGACGACCCGGCGCTCAGCTACCGGGCGCTGCGGGTCACGCCCAACATCTACACGCCGCTCGAAGAGATCGACACCTTCGTCGAGGCGATGCGGGCCGTCGTCCGGAACGGGCTGCCGGCGTGAGCCGTCGCCGGCGTCACCTCGCCGCGGCGACGCTGGCCGCGGTGCTCGGCGTCGCGGCCGGCGCCGCGGCGCAGGCGCCGCGCAGACTGCCGCCGCTCGAGAACGTCCGTCTGCTCAAGGGCTGGGACGGCGCCCAGGTGCGCGAGGAGATGCGGCGCATCTCCGAAGCGCTCGGCGTGAAGTGCGACCACTGTCACGTGCAGGGCAACTTCGCCAGCGACGAGAAGCGGCCGAAACAGACGGCGCGGCGCATGCTGGAGCTGACGATGACGCTGAACGGCGCGTCCTTCGCCAGCCACACGCCGGCCGAGGGCGAATCGCGCCTCGGCCGCGTCACCTGCTATACCTGTCATCGGGGCGCGGAGATTCCGAAGAGCGGCGCCGGCATGGGCCCGGTCCGATGACGCCACGCCGACGCCTCGCCGCGGCCGGCCGCGCCCTCGTCGGCGCCCTGGCCGTCGTCGCCGCGGCGGGCTCCGCCGCCGCCCAGGCGCCGGAACCGGCGCGGCCCGGCCTCGCCGAGAGCCCGACCATCACCGTCCTCAAGGGGCTGATGGTGCCGCAGTTCGAGGTGGAGATGCGGCACTTCGTCGAGGCCCTGGGCGTCAACTGCGGCGGGTGCCACGTGCCGCGCAACTTCCCGAGCGAGGACAACCCGCGCAAGGCGGTCGCCCGCCGGATGATCGAGATGACCCGGGCGCTCAACCAGAAGTACTTCCCGGGCTACGTGCCGGCCGACGGCGAGTCGTCGCTCGGCAAGATCACCTGTTACACCTGCCACCAGGGCGCGACGCAGCCACCGAAGGGCCCGGTCGCCACGCCGCCGCCCCGCTGATCGCCGCGGTCCCGGCCGCGCCGCCCGGCCGTCGGCGCGCGCCGCGATCTCCGCCGGGATCGGCTTGGCCCGACCGCTGTGTTACAAGGAAGACGTCAGTGGCCGCGCGCAGCCTCGCCGATCTCCTCGCCGCTCTCGCGCCCCAGGAGCCGCCGTGGCCGCAGCCGATCGACGGCACGACCGTGGTCGCCGTGGCCGACGACGGCGGCCGCGCCGCGGCGGTGGCCGGCGCCGCACTGCGGCGTCTCGGGCTCGATTCGCGCCGCCCGGTGCTCGAACCTGCCGTCGCGGCCGAGTGGCCGTTCACGCACCCGCTGGTGGTGCCCCAGAGCTGGCCCGCGGACGCGGTGATCTGGGTGCCTGGCCTGGAGGCGGCGTTCGAAAACCGCCAGACGAACAGCACCCGCCTGGTCACCACCCAGCCGCTCTACCTGATGCAGGTCTGGCGCGATGCCCTGGCGACCCGTCCCGACGTCGTGTTCGTCGCCACGGCCACTGCCGGTGTCCTGGCCGAGCACGCTTCGGAGGCCATCGCCCGCCGCGGACCCTGGCGGCACGTATCGCTGCTGACGGCCGACGGCGACGGCCCCTCGAGCGGCGCCGCCTGGAACACCGCGCCGTTCGGGGCACTGGCGGCCGCGTTTCGCGCGCCGGATCCGGCTGACCGCCTGGCCGCCTGCGGCCGCGCCCTCGATGAGGCCCGGACGGCGCCGCGGCTGCTGGCGATGGCCAGCGTCTGCATGGAGGTCAACGACCTCGACAACGCCCGGACGCTGACGGGCGAGGCGGTGGCCGCCGCCCCCGAGTGGAGCGCCGCGCACTTCGAACACGCCAAGGCATGGCTGCGGCTCGACGACATGGCCCGGGCGGCCGAGGCGTTCGGCCGGGCCTCGGCCCTGATGCCGACGTTCACCTCCGCGGCGGCGAACTGGGGGGCCACGCTCGGCGAGCTCGACCGTCCCGAGGAGGCGCTCGCCGCGTTTTCCCGCGCCCTCGAGAGCGACCCGGCGAATCATCAGGCGCTGAACAACCTCGGCGTGGTGTATCGGGAACTGGGCCGCCTCCCCGAGTCGGAACAGGCGTTCCGGCAGGTCATCGCCATGACGCCCGGACTGGCGTTCGGACATTACAATCTGGGGCATACGCTGTTCCTGCAGGGCCGCTACCAGGCGGCCCTGGCGGCCTACGTGACGGGCCAGCGGCACGACCCCGCCCGCAATCCGGTGCAGGCGAGCCGGCTGGCTTTGGCGCGGCTGGCCACCGGCGACGCGGCCGGAGCGCTGCGCGACCTGCAGAGCTGCACCGCCGCGCTGCCGGCCGGCTACCGGCGGCAGGTGCTGCAGGACACGCACGCCGTGGCGTGGGCGCTGTTGTCGGCGTCGCCCGAGGTGCCGGGCTGGCACCTCGTGGGCGACTGGTTGAGCGCCGAACTGGCGCGTTGACGGGCGGATTGGAGGGCGAGATGGACGGCACTCCGGCGGCGAACACGCCACGCGCGGGCGCGCCCAACGGCGCGCGGTCGACCGGACTCGGCCGACTGCTCGACGATCGCGGTCTCCGGCTCGGCGCGGCGCTGGCGGTGGTGGTCGCGATCCCGGTCTCGGTGCTCTTCTACTTCCAGTTCCGGTCGATCGACGATCTCGCCAGCACCTCGTCGGTGGTGCTCCGGCAGCTCAGCCAGGAGACGGTGGACGCCGCCACCAACGACGTCGAAGACGCGCTGAAGCGGCCGCACATCGGCGTGCTCCTGGCGGTGCCGCAGGCCCGCACCGACGCGATGGACCTGCCGGCGATGGACGCCGAGTTCCGCCAGGGACTCGAGGAGAGCCCCTTCGTCGAGGCCTTCTACGTGTGGTCGTCGGTCGCCCGGCAGCGCGCCGGGACGATGTACGTCTACAACCGTGACAGCCTCGCCGACGTGTCGGGCGACCTCGAACTGCGGTTCCGCGACGCCCCCGGCGTCGCCGCCATGATTCTGCCGCGGCTGAATCAGCTGCTCGAGCACAAACGCGCCATCGTCGCCTTTCCGGCGACGATCGGCGGCCGCAGGAAGTACGTCCAGGCGCAGCTGCGCTTTCCCAACCCGGACCGCACCGAGATCGCCAGCTTCATCGCCCTGGTCGTCGACGCCGCCGACCTGCGCGCCCAGCACCTGCCGGCGCTGATGAAGACGCGGCTGGCGAGCGTCCAGCACCTCGGCGGCTTCCCGCAGCTCGATCTGACGCTGCGCGACGGCAGCGGCACCGTGATCTTCTCTTCGGCGCCGCCCGGTGCCACCACCTTCGTCGACGAGCGCAGCTTCCCGCTGGTGTTCTTCGACCGCGAACTGCTCGAGTACACGGCGCCGTTCGAGGCCGAGCCCGAGACGTGGACCCTGCAGACCGGGTTCGGCGACCGCACCATCGCCGCGATCGCCGAGACCAGCAGCCGCCCGCAGCTGGTGCTGATGAGCATCCTGGCGCTGGTGATGGCGGCCGGCGTGCTGTTCGTGGCCGGCGCCGCCGCCCGCGAGGTGCGCCTGGCCGAGCTCAAGTCGAACTTCGTCGCCTCGGTGTCGCACGACCTCAAGACGCCGCTGGCGCTCATCCAGCTGTTCGCCGAGACGCTCGAACTCGGCCGGGTGCGCACGCCGGAGCGGGCCGCCGAGTACTACCGCATCATCAACGACGAGGCCAAGAAGCTCACCCGCCTGATCGAGAACATCCTGGATTTCTCGCGAATGGAGGCCGGACTGCGGCCCTACCGGACCGCGCCGGCCGATCTCGGCGCGGTCACCCGCGACGTGGTCGGCCGGATGCAGAGCCAGTTCGAGCAGGGACGCTTCACGGTCACGACGACGGTCGAACCGGGCCTGCCGGCGGTGGACCTCGACACCGGCGCGGTGCAGCAGGCGATCGAGAACGTGCTGGCCAATGCGATGAAGTATTCTCGGGAGAGACGCGACATCGACGTCGCGGTGTCCCGCCGGGGCTCGTCGCTCCACGTGACGGTGACCGATCACGGCATCGGCATCGACAAGCGGGACCTGCGGCGGATCTTCCGCAAGTTCTACCGAGTGGACAGCGGCCTGGGCGGCGGGCCCCAGGGCACCGGGCTGGGCCTGGCCATCGTGGAACACACGATGCGCGGGCACGGCGGCGCGGTGATGGTGCAGAGCGAGCCTGGACGCGGCAGCGTGTTCACGCTGGCCTTCCCGATTCCGGCCGGCGCCATCGAGACGTACGGAGAGCGACATGAAGCGCATTCTGGTGATCGAGGACGAGCCGCAGATGCTGCTCGGCCTGCGTGACAACCTCGAGCTGGAAGGCTACGAAGTCCAGACGGCGACCGACGGCGAGCAGGGGCTGGCCCGGGCCGCCGCCTTCAACCCCGATCTGGTCATCCTCGACCTCATGCTGCCGCGCAAGAACGGCTTCGACGTCTGCCGCGAGCTGCGCGAGCGCTCGGCGACGACGTCGATCGTGATGCTCACCGCCCGCTCGGCCGAGACCGACAAGGTGCTCGGCCTCGAGCTCGGCGCCGACGACTACGTCACCAAGCCGTTCTCGATCACCGAACTGCTGGCGCGGGTGCGGGCGGTGCTGCGCCGCACCGGGGCGCGGCCGGCCACCGCCGACATCGTCCGCATCGGCGACCTCGAGATCGACTTCAAGCTGCACCAGGCCCGGCGCGACAAGCGCCGGGTCGAGTTCACCGCCCGCGAGTTCGAGCTGCTCCGCTATTTCGTGCAGCACACCGGCAAGGTGGTGACGCGCGAGCAGATCCTCAACGAGGTCTGGGGCTACGAGGAGTTCCCCACCACCCGCACCATCGACAACTTCGTCGCCAAGCTGCGGCAGAAGATCGAGCGCGCCCCGCACGAGCCCGAGCACATCCTAACCATCCACGGCATCGGCTACAAATTCGTCGGGTAGGGCGGGACTCGGGGTCCTGGGTTCGGGGCTCGGGCTTGACGGAGTCGGCGCACGTCGCGCCGACCTCAATTCCCGTTTTGACAAAATTTGGTCAGCGCGATCAGCGCTGACGCCCCCCGAGTCCCTAGGTGTGAATGCTACAGACGTTGTTCATTCGGAAGGCTCTGGAAACAATGGGGTTCTACGCCAACCCAGGGTTTCTGGAAGCCCTCCCGAATGAGCCATTCATCGTAGCGCCAAGACCCACGTGTATCAGCGGCAGCTGTTGATTCTGCGTGTTCTGGGCGAGGGGTGGACGCAGCGGCGGCGCGGCCGGCGTCAACGTGCGGACGAAGGCGAAGTGGCTGACGCGGGCCCGTGTCGCCAGCCGCTCGCTCCTCCCGGCCGCATCGCCAGCCGCGCCGCACGCCGCTGGTCCGTGAGCTGGCGATTGTGGCGCTCCGTCGCCAGCGCGCCACCGCCTGGCAGATCAGCCGGCAGCTCCGGATGCCGCGCTCCACGGTGACCCGGATTCTGGGACGCGTCGGGCTGGCCCGGTTGCGCGCGCTCGAGCCGCTGCCGCTATGAAGGGGCCGCGGCCGGCGACTTGCTGCACGTCGATATCAAGCCGGTGGGCCGGATTCACGGCATCGGCCATCGCATCCATGGGGACCGCACCCGGCGCGCCCGGGGCGCGGGCTACGAATACGTGCACGTCGCGGTGGACGACGCGACCCGGCTGGCCTTCGTCGAGGTCCACGCGTCGCAACAGCAGGAGGCCTGTGCCACCTTTCTGCGCGCGCGGTCGCGTGGTTTCGGCGCCGCGGCGTGCCATCCGGCGCCTGCTGACCGATAACGGGCCGGCCTATCAGTCGCGCCGTCGCCGCCGTCTGCCGCGCGTGGGCGGTGCGCCATCGATTCACCCGGCCCTATCGGCCGCAGACCAACGGCAAAGCGGAACGGTTTATCCAAACGCTCTTGCGCGAATGGGCCTATCCGCACGCCTATCGCTCGTCCGCCGCCCGCACCCAGGCCCTCACGGCGTTTGTGCGCTTCTACAATCACCGGCGCCCGCACGCCAGCCTCGGCCGCCGCACCCCCTGGCGCCGCTTTCAAGAGGCTATCTAGCATGAACAACCTCTTTGACATTCACGCCTAGGCCGAGTCCGAGCCCCTGGAGCTTGGCCCGTCCCGTGTCCGGACCGGGGTACACTCCGGCCCGGAGGCCGATTGGACGCCAAGAACCTGCTCATCGCCGCGATGGTCACCCTGACCGTCGTCTTCCTCGTTCGCTGGTACGTCGTGGCGCATGCCCGGCGGGCCGCCGGCGGCCACGGGTCGCACGAGCCGGTGCGGCCCACGGCGCTGCAGCTCTTCATCGGCGCTGTCACCAACTTCTTGGACACCCTGGGTATCGGCTCGTATGCCACCTCGACGGCGATGTTCCGGGCGTGGCGGCTGGTGCCCGACGAGCAGATTCCCGGCACCTTGAACGTCGGCCACGTCCTGCCCACTGTGGTCCAGGCGGTCATCTACATGACCATCGTCCAGGTCGACTTCACCACGTTAGTCCTGCTGCTGGCGGCCTCGGCTGCCGGCGCCTGGTTCGGCGCCGGCATCGTCGCCGGGATGCCGCGCCGCTCCGCGCAGCTGGCGATGGGCTCGGCGCTGTTCCTCGCCGCCGGCATTATGCTGCTGCAGCTCCTCGGTATGGTCCCCGGCGGCGGCGCCGATCTGGGCCTTACCGGCGTCAAGCTCGCCATCGGCGTCACTGTCAACTTCATCCTCGGCGCGCTGATGACCCTCGGCATCGGCCTTTACGCACCGTGCATGATCATGATCAGCCTGCTCGGCATGGACCCCAAGGCCGCCTACCCGATCATGATGGGCTCGTGCGCGTTCCTGATGCCCGTGGGCGGCATCAACTTCATCCGTAAGGATGCCTACAACCTGCGCACCGCTGTCGGCCTCGCCCTCGGCGGCCCGCTGGCAGTGCTGGTGGCGGCCTTCATTATCAAGTCGCTGCCGCTGCTCTACGTCCGCTGGCTGGTCGTCTTCGTGGTCGTCTACACCGCCTCGTCGATGCTCGCTGCAGCCGCCAGGAGCCGGACGGCCGTGGCAGATGCACGTCACGTCGAAATCACGTAGACCGCCGGGAGTCCAGTGATGTTTCGTTCGGCAGGCGTCTGCCGTTGGGCCTACTGTGTGCCCAGTAGTGTCAGGGTCGTCGGCCGCTGACGATGACTCATCACGAGTGAGCCTCAGACGTAGGGGCTCCCGAATTCTTTGTTAAAGCTGAGAGCGAGTTCCGCGGCACAATCGGGCCGTCGGCCGGGGAGTTCATGCCGTGAGAAGAAAGCGCTTTTCGGTCGAGCAAATCACGTCCGCATTTGCCGCGGGTGGCGAGCGGCGTGCCGGTCAGCGCCGTCTGTAGCCAAGCCGGGATTTCCGAACAGACGTTCTACCGCTGAAAGAAATCTGCGGCGGCATTCTGCCCAGCGCGGCCCGGCGAGCAGTCACGGTATATCGGGACGATGCGTCTCGACTCCAGCCGGATTGCGCCACTGGCATTCCGGCGCCGGTGCACGAAAAACTCGAGGAGAGCTGTTCAATGGCCTTGTCGCTGGCGGCCTGGTAGTAATGGGTCCATAGACAGCCTTCCGAAGAGTGAATGAAGGCGAGATTGAAACGCTCGTGCTCGCAGATGGCATCTCGCCAGATCGTACGGCCCGCCGAAACCACCTCCAGAAACGCGCAGCTGCCGCTGGGCGCCGGCAGCGCCAACAGCATGACTAGAACGATCGCGCCGATGAGGCGCGTCACTGGAGCAGCTCGCGTTCCCGATAGAATCGGGCTGCGCCGGGGTGTAGCGGTAGAGGCGTGGCAGGCCCACCCTCTACGGAGACCGCCTTGGCCGCAACGTGGGTCTGCACCAGATCCGGCAGAGCGTCGAACAATGTTTTGGTCAGGGCGTAGACGAGGTTCTCATCGAGATCCTCCCTGCAGATCAGGACATTGTCGACCGCGAGCGTCGTCACATCGGCCGCCTGATCGCGATACGTGCCGGCGGGAATGACGAGCGGCCGAAAGAACAGGTAGCGACCGCCGCTGCGATTGATCATCTCGCGATCCATCGGGATCAGCCGCCTACCACTCGCCTCGCCGATTTCGATGATGGCCGGCACAGGATAGTTCGCGACAATGAACCCGGCATCCAACCGACCCTTCTGCATTTGTTCCGCGATCTCACCGAACGACGAGAAATCCGCCCTGAGGTCCGAGTACCGTAGACCATAGCTCTCGATAATGAGGCGCGCGGTCTCCTCGGTCCCGCTGCCCGGAGCCCCCACGCAACACGCCGGCCCCGAAGGTCGCTGAATCTGCGGATTGCGCTGTCTTTCAAGGTCACCAGCTGAACGGCATTAACGAACAGCACAGCCATGCCTCGAAGCCGGGTGCGAGGTCGCAGGTTGGTGGTAGTCCTGACGTCTCCCCCGAAAACGACGGCAGCCTGACCTAGAGGACAATCGCGGCTTCGGACGGCCCTTCCGGAAGGGAGTGGACCATGAAGAAGTCGAAGTTCAGCGAGGAGCAGATCGCCTACGCGCTGCGCGAGGTGGAGGCGGGCCGGCCGCCGGCGGACGTCTGCCGGTAGCTCGGGGTGAGCGAGGCGACGTTCTACATCTGGAAGAAGAAGTACGCCCACCTGGGCGTGACCGAGCTGCGGCAGCTCCGGTCCCTCGAGGACGAGAATGCGCGGCTGAAGCGCCTGGTGGCCGACCTGTCGCTTGACAAGCACATCCTGACCGAGGCCCTGCGAAAAAAAGTCTGAGGCCCGTGCAGCGCCGCGAGCTGGCCGACTGGATGTATGGCACCTTCGGCGTCAGTCGCGTGCGGGCCTGTCACTTGGCGCAGTTCAGTCGGGCGGCGTGGTACCGGAAGTCGACCCGCGGCGACCAGGCGCCGCTGCGGGCGCGCATCCGGGCGCTGGCCCACGCCCGCCCTCGGTTCGGGTTCACGCGCATCTGGGTGTTGCTCCGGCGCGAAGGTTGGCCCGTGAACAAGAAGCGCGTGCGCCGCCTATACCGCCTCGACGGCCTGCAATTGCGGATGCGCGTGCGACGGCGGATGCACATCGCATTGCACCGGGGCCCGGCGCCAGTGCCCGCGGGGCCGTCTGAGCGCTGGAGTATGGACTTCGTGCACGACGCGCTCGCCGACGGCCGGGCGTTTCGCGTCCTCACGGTCGTCGATCACTGGGGTCGCTATTGTCCGATCCTGGAGGTGGCCTCGAGCCTGTCCGGCGCGACCGTCGGCCAGGCGCTCGATCGCGTGCTCCCGGCCGCCCACGGCCTGCGGTCGATCACCGTCGATCACGGCACGGAGTTCATGTCGCGGGTGCTCGAGGACTGGGCGTTCCTCCGCGGCGTGCAGCTCGACTTCATCCGGCCCGGCAAGCCTGTGGAAAATGCCTTCATCGAGTCGTTCAATGGCCGTCTCCGAGACGAGTGCCTAAACGTCCACCAGTTCACGTCGATCGAAGACGCGAAGGCCAAGATCGAAGCGTGGCGCCTCGACTACCATCAGCGCCGACCGCACAGCTCGCTCGGGCACCTGACACCGAACGAGTACGTCGCCAGACGTCAGGACCACCGGGCCGTTCAAGTCGCGATTTCCTAGCTGCGGGCTGTCTCGTTACGGGACCAACGTCACCCCTCGGTACGTCACCGCCAATCTGAGCAAGAGTAGAAGGGTAGAAGGGTTCCGTCGCAGTCCGACAACCAGCCAAAACGGCTCACGCACGAGCCCATCCACGTTGTCGTGCCGAATACCTCTTACCGAGCAATGCCGGCGTCTTCGGCGACAAGTGGTCACGAACTCGGGCCGCACCTTTTCATCAGCGATGGCTACACGATCTACCGACCACCAATGCCGGATGGTCAGCCGCGCACCTTACCGGCAGGCAACTAGACTTCAGCCACACCTTTCCGTCGCCCTTGGGGTCGCACGGACCTGCCCCACGCTTCTTTGGCATGTTCAACCGATTGCACTGGCGACCGCTGAGAACAGTAACTTGGTAGTTGCCCCGCAGCCAAACCCAGTTGTCCGAGGCCGTCGGCAACAAGCAAGCCTTTATAGGCAGAAGAGCGGCTGTCGAGCCTGGCGCCGTCGCTGTGTACATCCTGCGTCACAGGTCATGTAAGCGTCCATGTCGCTGCAAGCGCCACAGCGCGGATGCGAAAGCCGACAGCAATCATCCAGGCCGAGCCAGGTCTGGGAGTCCGCGTGACACGTTGGCGATTCGCGGGCATCCAACGCTTCATTGGCGAATAGCGGAACGTGAAGCTGCCCCCACCTCCGGACTCTTGACCACCTTGCCGTCCTTGATCACGGTGACGACGTGCCTCAGCTCACGCATGCTCTGCAACGGATTTCCGTCGACAACGATGATGTCCGCGAGTCTGCCAGGCGAGATGGTCCCGAGCTGGTCGCCCATATTGAGCCACTCGGCGTTACGCCGAGTCGCGGCGGCAATAACCTCCATTGGAGGCGCGCCGAATTGCACCCACGTCTCCATCTCCTGCCACATCGCCTCCGTCGGTAGGTTATAGGTACTACCCGTATCGGTGCCAATTCGCACGCGCACGCCTGAGCTCCATAGCTGTCTGAAACGCGCCTCGGCCTCCAGGGCCTCTCTCGCTTTGCGTCCCTGTCCGAAGTACGGCAACCGCTCGGGGTGTTCGAGGGAGCCGCGGATCTCCTGCCAGATCTCTGGAGGGGTCCAGAGCGCCATCTTTCGATTGTTGACGAAGTAGTCCGGAGTTTCGAGCGCCCGCAATTGAATCATAGTGCTCTGGACCAAGGTTGGCACGACAGAGGCCCTTTCATCGAAGAGCACTTTAAGCGCTTCACCGTCAAGTGAACTGGCCGGCCCGGTCAGGCCGTTGACATGATCCAATGCCTGCTGGCCCGCCTTGACGCGCATAATGAGATCTTGCGGCGAGCTAGCAATGCCGGTAACCTTCACCCCCGTCTTTCTCGCTTCGCCAGCGATGGCACGAATCTGGTCCGCTGTTAAGCCATCCATGGCGTTGATAATGTCGGCGCCCATGCCAATCAATTTCTGCGTCGTCGCCCTCGCTTCCTCGACCGTCTTCACCTGCCAAGAATAGGACTCACGGCCGACATAGCCGCGTTCTGAGTTCAAGATGGCACCGAGACTCAGTTTCATTCGCGGGCCTGGCATTTCGCCGCGCTCCACCCTCTGGCGCACGGACAACAGCGGCTCGGGAGGCCCGAACATGTCAACCACAGTCGTGACGCCGCTCATTATCGCGAGGCGAGCGGCAGTGGCGATGATCTCCGCATACCTCGGAGTATAGAGCTTATGCCAACGGGCATAGTCCCCATGTCCGATGATGTCGAGGTGCACATGCGCGTCAATAAGCCCTGGCATCACAGTCATACCAGCGGCATCAACGATCTGCGTGCCGGGCGGCACCTTGAGCGAGTCACGCGTGCCGACAGCCGCCACCCGATTACCATCGACAAGAACGACCGCGTGCGATAGCGGTTGTCCCTCATGCCCATCGATCAGCGTGCCGCCTACAATGGCGAGCGTTGCCTTGGCTGGCTGCGCGTCCCTTGCGCCAACGAGACGCTCTTGCGCCGAGAGATCGCTACACGCCAGCGCCACCGCCAGAAGACCGCCGACGAACACACACTTCGCGATCGACATCATGCCGTCATCTCCCCGTCCGCGAGGGTCGAGCGTTGTCGCTTCGGCGCATGCAAAGCGGGTCAGAAGGCCAGCCTGGCTCCCAGCTGCCAGATACGTGGCAGGTAGGAAGTAGCCGTGCTCTGCGTCGGCTGACCATACGCCGGGGACGTCACCAACGGCGTGTACGCGCCGTAGTTCGCGTGGTTGTACACGTTGAATACTTCGGCGACTGCCTGAAGACTGACGCGGCCAACCAGCCGGATAGCCTTCGAGAGCCGCAGGTCCAGCTTGTGCAAGGGCTTACCCTTGATGGCGTTTCTCGGAACTATCGAAAGATCCGCGAGCGTGCGGTTCGATAAGGTGCCCCATGGATCCACCGGCGAGGTCGCCGGGAAGCGGTTACCGGAACCATAGGAGAAAGACGCAGCGCCACTGAAGCCCCACTTCAAGTTTAGAATCGTATTGGCGCGCAGGGTGGAACGCTGGAAGTCGGCCGCCTGCGCCCACTCGCCGTCGAGATCGAAGTTGTTGTTTGGCCGCGGCACGAACCCAAGCCCGGTGTCATTCTTAAAAAACATGTGCGTGTAGTTGACAGTGGCCTGAAAGTTGTTCCGGTAGCGCCGATTGAACGACGTCGCAAGTGCAAGATAGTTGGCCCGCCCCTTGCTCTCCCAAAGGTTGATCGGTCCGAACTCCGGCGCCGGCCGACCGACACGATTGGGATGGAGATTGAATCCCGTGACCGGGTCATAGAACAGGTTCGGATCCCGCGTGTTGTTCTGCTGATACTGTTTCCAGTAGATCAGATCGGCCTCGATGGCACTCGCGTCGCCCAGCCGCTTGGAGAAGCCTGCCATCGTCTGCCACGTGTAGGGCAGCTGGTAGTCGTGCGCGATTACATAAATTCCCTGCGGCGCCGCCGGCGCCTGGCCAGAGAGAATCTGCTGGCCTGTCACGCCGCGAGTCGGGTCCTGGATAAAGCCAGGACGGCCGTCGTTCACCCATGTATTCGCGATGATGCGCTGACCGTTGTACAACTGCTGATAGAGCGTGAAGTAAGCAGAATTGTGGCCCCAGAAGAGTCCAGTCCCACCGCGCACGACCAAGTCACCACTGTCCGAGGGAGCCCAAGTGATGCCGAAGCGCGGGGCGATGTTGTTGACATCGCGAAGGTTGCTTCGAAATCCGACGTTTTCAGTAAATTTGCCGTTATCGATGATGAGGTCGGTATCCCTGACGCCTGGCGTCGAGATGTCACCCCACAGCAAGTCGTAACGGATTCCGTAGTTCACAGTCACTTGGTTGCTTACACGCCACGTGTCACCCAGCCAAAACCCGTAATTCGGCCTCGGTAGATCAATGCTGTAATTTCCACAATCGTTTACCTGCCCTCCAGTCTGCGCGACGTTGAGTTCGAATCGTAGGGCAGTCGAGTCCAGTCCAGTGAAATCCCATCGACTTGGATCATTCCATGCGTCGAGAGGAAATCTCCTTTCCATATCCGCCGGTCGGCTGGCAAAAACGTACACGCCACGTACTTTGTCTGGCCAGCACGATAGGTCGTGCACGCGCAAGAAATCTGCGCCGATCTTGACGTCATGGCTTCCCTTGTTCCATGTGAGGTCGTAGCGGATTGCCGGTGTTTTCTCCCAGAATTCCTCCGGATAGTTGGAACGTGCGCCGAGGTTCATGCCGGGAAAGTTGTACGAAGGCGTTCGAACCACTTCGGCTGCCGGGATGTAGTTCCAGTGGTAGTAGAAGTAGCTGACCTTAAGCTCCTGCAGGAGCGACGGAGTGAGGACACGGGACCAGTTGGCGGTCGTAAAATGAGAGTCGGACACCTTGGACGACGCCTGGCTCGGATAGCTAGTGCCCGTCAATTGATCAAACGGGTTGTTGCGGCGGAAGTACGTGGAGCGTGCCATTAGGTGCCCTAGCGAACCCATCTGGTAGTCGGCCCGCACCAGTACGTTGTCAATGTTGGTCTTGTTCGGGAACGATAAGGATGTCGTATATCCAGGGGGCTGCACTACCCAAGTGTTCGGCTCGCGTTCGTGTTCGTAAGACAGGAAAAAATGCAGCTTGTCCTTGCGAATCGGCCCACCGAGGGAGCCGCCGACTTGCTGATTCGAGTACGGCAATACTCGCTTGGCTACGAAGTCTGGTGCATTGAGTCGAGCGTCCCGGAAGTAACCGTACAGACTACCAGTGACGTCATTCGAGCCAGATTTCGAAACCGCCTGAAGCTGGAGCCCTGCCGAACGACCCATCGTAACGTCGAACATGTTCGTGATGATCTGATACTCGGCAATGGCTTCGCGACTCATGCCCGGCTGGCCGAAATTGCCGGCACCAGCAACCTGTTCGGTGATCTGCTGTCCGTCAAGGTTCATCTGGAACTGCGAGTCCGAACCCACGCCACCCACACGTTGTGAGGCGACGTCGTTGCCGGTGACGCCTTTGACCATGAGCGACAACTCCATCCAGTTGCGCCCCTGGATTGGCAGGGCTTCCATCTGTCGGCGATCGACGTTACCGGAGATCTGCGTGCTCCGCGTATCAATGAGCGGCGCCTCTCCAGTCACCGTCACGCTCTCGTTGAGCGCGGCGACGGTCAAGCGAAACACCAGCGATACGTTCTGGCCGACGAGGATTTCGACTTCCGGAAGGATTGACGTGGCAAAGCCGGACATCTCGGCCTGAATCTTGTATCTACCGGCTGACATGCCGGCGATACGGAACTCGCCGCGCTCATTTGTCGACGCCACGAACTGGCGGCCCGTCGCCAGGTCCAACGCCGTCACCGTAACTCCGGGCAGCACGGCCTTTGATTCATCGACCGCCGTTCCAACTACCGTCGCGTCTTGCTGCGCATAGCCAACGGCCGTGGCACTGAACAAGACGATTAGGCAAACAAGGAAGCTTCCTCGACCCATAACCATTCCTCCTCGATGCCGCTCAAAGCGGGTCGAGCCGGTTGACCTGCGACACGCTGGCGTGATGCCGCGATCCTTAGTAGCGCCTAGGCCCGCGGCCATCCACATCGGCCCCATGACGCTGGACCGGCGGGGATGATACGTGCAGTAGATTGTCGATGTATGTCGCAATTTGTTGCAGGTGTCCTGCTCCCAGCTGAGCGTTACGCCAAAGGAGAGTGCTTGTGGAGCCCCAGACACAGGGCCCGCTTGATGTGCCACCGGACCTCCTTCGGGCTCAGGCTTACTGGGCGCCAAGTCTGAATGCTACAGACGTTGTTCATTCGGAAGGCTCTGGAAACAATGGGGTTCTACGCCAACCCCGGGTTTGTTAGCGGCGGGTCTAAGCTCGACAGTTGTGGCGGGCGAAAATCTGACAGTCGGCAGCTCGGTTCCGCTGCCGGCTGAGGGCGGTGCTCCCGGCCGGTGAGTCCATCACCATGCGTCTCCCACCAGCGGAGGCGCGATGTTCGGACGGGAGACCCGCATGCTTCTCAGGCACTATCTGGCCCAGGGCACGAGCAAGAGCGCCCTGGCGCGGCAGTTCGGCGTCAGCCGCGACACGATTCACCGGTGGATCCGCGACGGGGATCTGGACCGTGCGCTCGACGACGAGGCGGTGCGCTATGGCCCCCGGCCGCCGGTCCCGACCAAACTGGACGCCTACAAGGCGATCATCGAAGCGCGGCTGGCGGCCTATCCGCAGCTGTCGGCCGTGCGGCTGCTCGACGAGATTCGCGCCGCCGGGTATGCCGGCGGCTACTCGCAGCTGAAAGCGTTCGTCCGTCGCATTCGGCCCGTGCCCGCGCCGGCGCCGGTCATCCGGTTCGAAACGCCAGCCGGGCGGCAAGCCCAGGTCGACTTCGCCCGCTTTCGCTTCGACTGGGGCGTGCGCTACGCCCTGCTCGTCGTCCTGGGCTACTCGCGGCTCTTGTGGTGCCGGTTCTATCGGCGGCAGGACATGCGGACCCTGATCGACGGTCTGGAGGCGGCGTTCCTGGCCTTCGGCGGCGTGCCGCAGGAGCTGCTCTTCGACCAGATGAAGACGGTGATCACCCGCGACCTGCGGCTCGAGGGCGGGGCGCTCATCCGCAATGCCGAGTTCCTGCGTTTCGCCCACCACTGGGGCTTCACGCCCCGGGCGTGCCGGCCCTATCGGACGCAAACCAAAGGCAAGGTCGAGCGGCCGGTGCGCTACGTGCGGGGCAATTTCGTCTATGGCCGGATGTTCCTCGGGGACGCCGACCTCGAGCAGCAGTGCCAGCACTGGCTCGACCGCGTCGCCAATGTGCGGGTGCACGGGACGACGCGCGAGCGTCCCCGCCTCCGCTTCGACCGGGAGGAGCGCTGGCTGCTGCAGCCGCTGGCCCCACGGCGCTACACGTCCCTGATCCTGGAGCCCGCGCCGGTGCCGGGGGCGCGCGCGCCTCGGCCGGTGGTTCCCGTCGAGAAACGCGCGCTCCGCGACTATGCGCAGCTCGTCGGAGGGTTGGCAGGAAGCCCGCGGCTCCATCCCGCCGTGATCGCCTCCGGCACATCCTCGCGGATCTCCGGATGCCGGGCGCCCTCGAAGCGCTCGATGGCATCCTGCAGGGGGTGGACGGGGGCATCCTCACGGCGCCCGACGCCCTCGAGCAGTTGCTGACGGCCCAGATCCAGCTGCGCAATAACCGGCGCCTGCAGGCCGCGATGCGCTCCAGCCGGCTGCCCGCCGTCAAGCAGCTGCGCGACTTCGACTTCACCTTCCAGCCGTCGCTCCGCCGCGAGCAGATCGAGAGCCTGCACGAGCTGGGCTTCGTCGAACGCCGCGAGAACGTGATCTTCCTGGGCCCGCCCGGCGTCGGCAAGACGCACCTGGCCATCAGCCTGGCGATCGCCGCGGCGCAGAGCGGGCGCCGCGTCTACCACGGCACCCTCGCCGACCTGATCACCTCCCTCGAACAGGCCCAGGCCGCCGGGCGCTTGCACAGCCGGCTGAAGGTGCTCACTCATCCGGCGCTGCTCGTCGTCGACGAGATCGGCTATCTCCCCATCAGCCGCACCGGCGCCATGCTGTTCTTCCAGCTGATGACCCGCCGCTACGAGCACGCCTCGACCGTGCTCACGTCCAACAAGGGGTTCGAAGACTGGGGCGAGATCTTCGGCGACGAGGTCATGGCGGCGGCGCTCATCGATCGCCTCGTCCACCACTGCCATCTCGTCACCATTCGGGGCAACAGCTTCCGGATGCGGCAGCACACCGAGCTGTGGCAGACGCTCCACGCCCCGCAAGAGGCGGACCCGGCCGCCGGCCGGCGGCGCCGTCCCCGTCAGGAGGCCCCGACGACCTGAGGCTCGTCCCCTCGTCGATCTGTCAGATTTTCAACCGGCGGAACTGTCAGATTTTGGACCGGCGTTGACAGGGTTTCTGGAAGCCTCCCGAATGAGCCATTCATCGTAGCGCCAAGACCCACGTGTATCAGCGGCAGCTGTTGATTCTGCGTGTTCTGGGCGAGGGGTGGACGCAGCGGCGGCGCGGCCGGCGTCAACGTGCGGACGAAGGCGAAGTGGCTGACGCGGGCCCGTGTCGCCAGCCGCTCGCTCCTCCCGGCCGCATCGCCAGCCGCGCCGCACGCCGCTGGTCCGTGAGCTGGCGATTGTGGCGCTCCGTCGCCAGCGCGCCACCGCCTGGCAGATCAGCCGGCAGCTCCGGATGCCGCGCTCCACGGTGACCCGGATTCTGGGACGCGTCGGGCTGGCCCGGTTGCGCGCGCTCGAGCCGCTGCCGCTATGAAGGGGCCGCGGCCGGCGACTTGCTGCACGTCGATATCAAGCCGGTGGGCCGGATTCACGGCATCGGCCATCGCATCCATGGGGACCGCACCCGGCGCGCCCGGGGCGCGGGCTACGAATACGTGCACGTCGCGGTGGACGACGCGACCCGGCTGGCCTTCGTCGAGGTCCACGCGTCGCAACAGCAGGAGGCCTGTGCCACCTTTCTGCGCGCGCGGTCGCGTGGTTTCGGCGCCGCGGCGTGCCATCCGGCCCTACTGCCGCGCGTGGGCGGCCCGCTCGCCGTCCTGGTCGCCGCCTTCATCGTCAAGGAGCTGCCGATCCTCTACATGCGCTGGCTGGTCGTGGTCGTCGTGGTGTACACGGCCTCGTCGATGATCGCGGCGGCCACGAAGAGCCGGGCCGCGATGCCCGCGGCGCGGCCCGTGGCGACACCGATCGACGACTGATCGATCGGACGGTGGCCATGGCCCAGGCCCGTGGAGGTTTTGGCTGGGCAGGCGCTGCGCGCGGCGCTCGACTCGTCGCCGCTGATCGGCGCGGGCCGCGTGGAGGACAGCTGGAATCTCGTCGGCCGGGCGCTGCGCCTCGTGGCCACCGGTGCGGCCGCGACGCTGCGGGTCTCGCGCGAGGCGGTGCTGCGCGACGCGGGCGTCACGCTCCTCGGAGCCTCGAGTCTCAAAGCCGCGCTCGATATCGACTGGACGGATCCGGCCGCGCAGGCGGAGGCCCTGGCCCGTCTGCTCGCGGAGGTGGATCGACTCGAGCAGTGGGTGGCGACCCATGTGCCGGTGGCCGAGGCCCCGCCCGTACAGGCGGCGCTCGCCGCCCTGCGGCGCGTCCTGACCCAAGACCTCGAGCCGGATCCGACCACGGGCGAACGGCGGATCCGCCGCGGCGTCGCGCGCGACCGGATGCCCTCGCTCGGCGATCCGGAGATGCGCCATGGGCGCAAGACCCGCACGAAACCGTTCAATGGGTGCAAGCGTCACGTGCTCACCCTGCTCGATCACGGGCTCATCGTCGACGCGATCGTGCGCCCCGCCAACGAGCCGGAGGACGCGGCCCTGGCGTTGCTCGAGCCCGCCCTGGCGCCGCATGGCCCGCTCGTCGAGCTGGCGATCGACCGCGTCGACTTGGCGAGCCCGCGCATCGGCGCCCTCCATGCCGCGGGCGTGACCATTCGCGCGAAGGCGTGGCGCAGTCCCAACGGCGAGCGCTTCCCCAAGCAGGCCTTTACGATCGATCTCGACGCGCGCCGCGTCACCTGTCCCGCCGGCCAGGTCGCCGCGATCGCGCGTGGGGCCACCACGGTCCACTTCCGTCCGACCGTATGCCAGCCCTGTCTGCGCCGGGCCGCCTGCACGACGGCCCCGGGCCGGTCCGTGTCACTGCATCCGCAGGAGGCCTTGCTCCAGACCCTTGCCGCGGCCCAGCGCCAGCCCGCGGGCCGCGCGAAACTGCGCGAACGGACTGCCGTCGAGCACCGCTTGGCGCGCATCGAGCAGATCCAAGGCCCACGCGCCCGCTACAAGGGCGTCCGCAAGAACACCCTCGACTTGCGCCGCACCGCCACCGTCGCCAATCTCCAGGACATCGCGCGGATGCCCACGGCCGCGTAACGTTTTAGCTGTTCAGCTCTCTAGGGCTGGGGACTGGGGCTCGTCACCCAGCGCCTGTCCCTCGAAAGAGAAAGGGCCGGGAGACTCCTCCGGGCCCTTCGTGTTCTACCCGCCTCGATTGCTCGATCCGGAAGCTCCGGATGCCGGGAAGCCCCAGCACCCAGTCCCAGGCCCTACTCGTTCGTCGTCCTGATGACCGGCTCCTCCGGTTCGACCAGGTACTCGAGCTCGCGGTCGAGCTCCAACTCGTCGTCGGCCGGCTGCAGCGGCGCCGGCGGCGGCGGCGGTTCGTCGGCCGGGATGGTCAGGTGGCGGTACCACCAGAAGCCGGTGCCGGCCGGGATGAGGCGGCCCATCGTGACGTTCTCCTTCAGGCCGCGCAGGTGGTCGACCTTGCCGGAGATGGACGCCTCGGTGAGGACGCGGGTGGTCTCCTGGAACGACGCCGCCGAGATGAACGACTCGGTCGACAGCGATGCCTTGGTGATGCCGAGCAGCAGCGGCTGCGCCGTCGCCGGCCGGCCGCCGTCGGCGAGCACGCGCTCGTTCTCGCTCAGGAAGCGGAACTTGTCGACCTGCTCGTCGATCAGGAACTCGGTGTCGCCGACGTCCTCGACGCGCACCCAGCGCAGCATCTGGCGGACCATCACCTCGATGTGCTTGTCGTTGATGTTGACGCCCTGCAGGCGGTAGACCTCCTGCACCTCGTTGACGAGGTACTTCTGGAGCTCCTTCTCACCGAGCACGTGCAGGATGTCGTGCGGGTTGCTCGGGCCGTCCATCAGCGGATCGCCGGCGCGGACCCGCTCGCCGTCCTGGACGTTGACGTGGACGCCGCGCGGGATCGAGTACTCGCGCGGCTCGCCGCCGCCCTCGTCGGGGACGATCAGGATCTTGCGCTGGCCCTTGACGACGCCGCCGTGCTTCACCGTGCCGTCGATCTCGCTGATCACGGCCGGGTCGCGCGGCTTGCGCGCCTCGAACAGCTCGACCACCCGCGGCAGGCCGCCGGTGATGTCCTTGGTCTTGGTGGTCTCGCGCGGGATCTTGGCCAGCACGTCGCCGGCCTGCAGTTCCTCGCCGTCCTGCACCATCATGTGGGCGTGGACCGGCATGATGTACTTGCGGACCACCTTGCCGTCCTTGCCGCGGATCTCCACCGTCGGCTGCCGCTTCTCGTCGGCCGAGTCGACGATGATCAGCCGTGACAGACCGGTGATCTCGTCGAGGTCCTCGTGCACCGTCACGCCTTCGACGATGTCCTTGAAGCGGACCTGCCCGGTCTCTTCGGTGAGGATCGAGAAGGTGTAGGGATCCCACTCGACCAGCACCTGGCCGGGCTCGACCTTCTGGCCGTCCTTGACGCGCAGGTGCGCGCCGTAGACCACCTGATAGCGCTCCCGATCGCGGCCCTTGTCGTCCTGCACCACGATGTGCCCGTTGCGGTTCATGACGATCAGGTCGGTGCTGCCGTCGCTCCGGGCGCGCTCGACCACCGCGAGGTTGTCGAACTTCGCCGTGCCCTTGTGCTTGGCGTCGAGAGCCGACTGCTCCGACACCCGCGACGCGGTGCCGCCGATGTGGAACGTGCGCATCGTCAGCTGGGTGCCGGGCTCGCCGATCGACTGGGCGGCGATGACCCCGACCGCCAGGCCGAGCTCGACCACCCTGCCGGTGGCCAGGTCGCGGCCGTAGCAGTGCGCGCACACGCCGCGCCGGCTCTGGCAGGTCAGCACCGAGCGGATCTTCACCTTCTCGATGCCGGCGTCCTGCACCTCGGCGGCCTTGTCCTCGTCGATGACGTCGTTGACGTCGAGCACGACGTTGCCGGTCACCGCGTCGACGATCTTCTCGAGCGAGACGCGGCCGATGATGCGGTCGCGGAGCGGCTCGATGATCTCGCCGCTCTCGACGATGGCCCGCGCCTCGATGCCGTCGACGGTGCCGCAGTCGTACTCGGAGATGATCACGTCCTGGGCGACGTCGACCAGACGGCGCGTCAGGTAGCCCGAGTCGGCGGTCTTCAGCGCCGTGTCGGCCAGCCCCTTGCGGGCGCCGTGCGTCGAGATGAAGTACTCGAGCACCGACAGCCCCTCGCGGAAGTTGGCGCGGATCGGCGTCTCGATGATCTCGCCCGACGGCTTGGCCATCAGGCCGCGCATGCCGGCCAGCTGGCGGATCTGCTGCTTGCTGCCGCGGGCGCCCGAGTCGGCCATGATGTAGACGGGGTTGAACGTCCGGCCCTCACGGTCGAGTTTCTCCATTTCCGAGAACATCTCGTCGGCGACCTTCTCGGTCACGTCCGACCACACGGCGATGATCTTGTTCTTGCGTTCGCCGTTGGTGATGGCGCCTTCGAGGTACTGCTGCTCGACGCGGATCACCTCGTCGCTGGCCTTGGAGACCAGCTCCGGCTTGTTCTTCGGGATGATCAGGTCCTTGATGCCGACCGACAGCCCGGAGCGCGTCGCGAAGGTGAAACCGGTCGTCTTCAGGCCGTCGAGCATCTCGACGGTCTTCTGCAGACCGTTGTGCAGGTAGCAGCGCTGCACCAGCTGCTGCAGCCCCTTCTTCTTGAGCAGGCCGTTGACGAACGGGATGCCGGCCGGCAGCGCCGCGTTGAACAGCACGCGGCCGACGGTGGTGTTGATGATGCGGTTCTCGACCTGCTGGACGTCGGTGTGCAGCACGTCCTGGTCGTCACGCGACGCGGTCAGGTCCTGCAGCGGCCCGGTGTAGCGCAGCCGGATCGGCGTCAGCGTCTCGAGCTCGCCGGCCTCGAGGGCCAGCATCACGTCGTCGATCGAGCCGAACGCCCGGCCCTCGCCCTTGGCGCCGGCCTTCGACTTGGTCATGTAGTAGCAGCCGAGGACGATGTCCTGCGACGGCACGGTGATCGGCGCGCCGTTGCTGGGCGACAGCACGTTGCGCGACGACATCATCAGCTCGGTGGCTTCGATCTGCGCCTCCGGCGACAGCGGGATGTGCACCGCCATCTGGTCGCCGTCGAAGTCGGCGTTGAACGCCGTGCAGACCAGCGGGTGGATGCGGATGGCCTTGCCCTCGACCAGCACCGGCTCGAACGCCTGGATACCGAGGCGGTGGAGCGTCGGGGCGCGGTTGAGCAGCACCGGGTGCTCCTTGATCACCTCTTCGAGGATGTCCCACACCTCGGGGACCTGCTTCTCGACCATCTCCTTGGCCTGCTTGATGGTCGCGACCAGGCCGCGCTCCTCGAGCTTGTTGTAGATGAACGGCTTGAACAGCTCGAGCGCCATCTTCTTGGGCAGCCCGCACTGGTGCAGCTTCAGTTCCGGACCGACGACGATGACCGAACGGCCCGAGTAGTCGACGCGCTTGCCGAGCAGGTTCTGGCGGAACCGGCCCTGCTTGCCCTTGAGGGTGTCGGACAGCGACTTGAGCGGGCGGTTGTTGGCGCCGCGCAGCACGCGGCCGCGGCGGCCGTTGTCGAACAGGGCGTCGACCGCCTCCTGCAGCATCCGCTTCTCGTTGCGGATGATGACGTCGGGGGCCTTCAGCTCCATCAGCTTCTTCAACCGGTTGTTGCGGTTGATGACGCGGCGGTAGAGATCGTTGAGGTCGGAGGTGGCGAAGCGGCCGCCGTCGAGCGGCACCAGCGGCCGCAGCTCGGGCGGGATCACCGGCACGACGTCGAGGATCATCCACTCGGGCTTGTTGCTCGACTTGCGGAACGAGTCGACGACCTTGAGCCGCTTGGCGAACTTCAGCTTCTTGGCCGCCGAAGTCTCGGTGCGCATCTTCTCGCGCAGCTCGACCGCCAGCGTCTCGACCTGCACCCGGCGGAGCAGCTCCTTGATTGCCTCGGCGCCCATCTGCGCCTTGAAGCGGGTGTAGCCGTACTCTTCACGCGCCTTGCGGAACTGGTCTTCGTTGAGCAGCTGGTTCTGCTTGAGGTCGGTGTCGCCCGGATCGATGACGACGTAGGCCTCGAAGTAGAGCACCCGCTCGAGGTCGCGCAGGGCGATGTCGAGCAGGTGGCCGATGCGGCTGGGCAGCCCCTTGAAGAACCACACGTGGCTGACCGGGGTGGCCAGCCGGATGTGGCCGAGGCGCTCGCGCCGCACCTTCGCCTGGGTGACCTCGACGCCGCACTTGTCGCAGATCACGCCGCGGTGCTTCATGCGCTTGTACTTGCCGCACAGGCACTCCCAGTCGGTGATCGGCCCGAAGATCTTGGCGCAGAACAGCCCGTCGCGTTCCGGCTTGAAGGTCCGGTAGTTGATCGTCTCCGGCTTGGTCACCTCGCCGAACGACCACTGCTCGATCTTCTCGGGAGAGGCGAGGCTGATGCGGATCGCGTCGAAGTCGGCGCGAAGCGCGGTCTTGCTGTCCGTGAAGCTTGGTCTCATGGATTCCTCAACCCTCCAGCACTGGCTCGGCCACCGCGTCGATCACTTCAGCGGGCCGGCGCTTGGTGGAAATCAACTCCACGTCGAGGCAGAGCGACTGCAGCTCGCGGATGAGCACGTTGAACGACTCGGGCAGGCCGGGGGTGAAGCTGGCGTCGCCCTTGACGATCGACTCGTAGATCTTGGCGCGGCCGGTGACGTCGTCGGACTTGGCCGTCAGCAGTTCCTGGAGGATGTGCGCGGCGCCATAGGCCTCCAGCGCCCAGACCTCCATCTCGCCGAAGCGCTGGCCGCCGAACTGCGCCTTGCCGCCCAGCGGCTGCTGGGTGATCAGCGAGTACGGACCGATCGACCGGGCGTGGATCTTGTCGTCGACCAGGTGGCTGAGCTTCAGCATGTAGATGTAGCCGACCGTCACCGGCTGCTCGAACAGGTCGCCGGTGAGGCCGTCGCGCAGCCGGGTCTTGCCGCCGGTCTGCTCCAGGCCGGCCTTGTCGAGCCAGCTGCTGATCTCGGCCTCGGTGGCGCCGTCGAACACCGGCGTCGCGAAGTAGAGGCCGAGGGCGTGCGCGGCCCACCCCAGGTGGGTCTCGAGGATCTGCCCGACGTTCATGCGCGACGGCACACCCAGCGGGTTGAGGACGATCTCCACCGGCGTGCCGTCGGGGAGGTACGGCATGTCCTCCTCGGGCAGCACCCGGGCGATGACGCCCTTGTTGCCGTGTCGGCCGGCCATCTTGTCGCCGACCTGCAGCTTGCGCTTCATGGCGACGTAGACCTTGACCAGCTTGATGACGCCGGGCGGCAGTTCGTCGCCGCGGCGCACCTTCTCCTTCTTCTCCTCGAAGATCTGGCGGATGACCTCGACCTGGCGCTCGGTGCGCTCCTCGATGGCCCGCAGATCCGGCTCCAGCCCGGCGTCGTCGGTCTCGATCTTGGCCCGCACCAGCACCGCGAACGGCAGCTCGGCCATCGCCTCCGCGGTCAGCGGCTGGCCCTTGCGCAGCAGCCGCTCGCGGCCGAACTCGTCGAACAGGTCGGCGCGCAGCGTGCGGCCGACCAGCATCTGGACGACGCGCTTCTTGGTCTCCTCGTGCAGGATGCGGATCTCGTCCTGCTGGTTCTTCTCCATGGTGTCGAGCTCTTCCTGCTCGATCGCCTTGGCCCGGTCGTCCTTCTCGATGCCCTTGCGCGAGAAGATCTTGACGCCGACGATGATGCCCTCGATGCCCGGCGGGCAGATCAGCGACGCGTCGCGGACGTCGCCGGCCTTCTCGCCGAAGATGGCCCGCAGGAGCTTCTCCTCCGGGGTCAGCTGGGTCTCGCCCTTGGGGGTGACCTTGCCGACCAGGATGTCGCCCGGCTTGACGTAGGCGCCGATGCGGATGATGCCGCTGTCGTCGAGATCGCGCAGGTAGGTCTCCGAGACGTTGGGGATGTCGCGGGTGATCTCCTCGGGCCCCAGCTTGGTGTCGCGGGCCTCGATCTCGAACTCCTCGATGTGGATCGAGGTGTAGTAGTCCTCCTTGACCGCCTTCTCGGACACCAGGATGGCGTCCTCGAAGTTGTAGCCGCGCCACGGCATGAAGGCGACCAGCACGTTGCGGCCGAGCGCCAGTTCGCCGAGCTCGGTGCACGGTCCGTCGGCCAGCACCTGGCCCTTGTGCACCCGCTGCCCCACCGCGATGATCGGCTTCTGGTTGATGCAGGTGTTCTGGTTCGACCGCTTGAACTTGGTCAGCGGGTAGATGTCGGCGCCCATCTCCTTGCTGGTGTCCTCGCCGCCCTCGACACGGACGACGATGCGGGTGCTGTCGACGTAGTCGACGGTGCCCGAGCGGCGGGCGACGATCACCGCGCCGGAGTCACGGGCGGTGATGTACTCCATGCCGGTGCCGACGTAGGGCGAGCGGGCGCGCAGCAGCGGCACCGCCTGGCGCTGCATGTTCGAGCCCATCAGCGCGCGGTTGGCGTCGTCGTTCTCGAGGAACGGGATGAGCGACGCCGCCACCGAGACCAGCTGCTTGGGCGAGACGTCGATGAAGTCGACCTCGTCGCGACGCGCCAGGATGAAGTCGCCCTGCTTGCGGGCGTTGACGCGCTCGGTCTTGAGGTGGCCGTCCTCGTCGATCTCGACGTTGGCCTGGGCGATGATGTACTGGTCTTCCTCCCACGCCGACAGGTAGAAGGCGTGCGGCTCGAACTCGACGCCCTTCTTCTTGCTGCGGCCGTCGGCGCCGACCAGTTCGTCGGCCGGGACGACGTCGCCGACCTTGTACTTCGGGTTGCCGCCGGTGTTGGTGACCAGCACGTAGTCGACCACCCGGCCGTCCTTGACCTTGCGGTAGGGCGACTCGATGAAGCCGAACTCGTTGATCCGCGCGTAGCAGCTCAGCGAGCTGATCAGGCCGATGTTCGGGCCTTCCGGCGTCTCGATCGGGCAGATGCGGCCGTAGTGCGTGGTGTGGACGTCGCGCACCTCGAAGCCGGCGCGCTCACGCGACAGCCCGCCCGGCCCCAGCGCCGAGAGCCGCCGCTTGTGCGTCACCTCGGAGAGCGGGTTGGTCTGGTCCATGAACTGCGACAGCTGCGACGACCCGAAGAACTCGCGAATCGCGGCCATCACCGGCTTCGCGTTGATCAGGTCGTGCGGCATGGCCGTGGCCATTTCCTGGTAGACCGACATCTTCTCCTTGATGGCGCGCTCCATCCGGACCAGCCCGATGCGGAACTGGTTCTCGAGGAGCTCGCCGACCGAGCGGACGCGGCGGTTGCCCAGGTGATCGATGTCGTCGACGTTGGTCGGGTTCTTCTTCAGCTTGAGCTGGTACTTGATGACCTCGTAGAAGTCCTGCGGGTGCAGGATCTTCTCGTCGAGCGGCGTGTTGAGGCCGAGCTTGGTGTTGAGCTTGAGGCGGCCGACCCGCGAGAAGTCGTACTTCTGCGGGTTGAAGAACATGTTCTCGAACAGCGTCCGCGAGCTGTCGAGGGTCGGCGGGTCGCCCGGGCGCAGCCGGCGGTAGATCTCGATCAGCGCCTCTTCGTGGGTGCGGATCGGATCCTTGCGCAGCGTCGACGACAGGATGGTGCCGATCTCGTCGCGCTCGGGGAAGAAGATGTCGATCGACTCGACGCCCTTCTCGTGCGCCAGCGAGACGATCCGCGCGGTCAGTTCCTCGTTGGCCTCGAGCAGCACCTCGCCGGTGCCGGGGTCGACGATGTCGGCGGCGGCGAACGCCCCCTCCATCGCCTCCTCGGTGATGTCGATGGTCTCGATGCCGGCCTTGCGCATCGCGTCGACGTGGGCCTTGGTGATCTTCTTGCCCTCGGCCACCGAGACGTCGGCGCCGGGGATCTTCACGCCCTTCTTGGCGCGCAGCCCGACGATGGTGTCGTTGACCGCCCACTTGACGGCGTTGTCGGCGAGGTGCAGCCGGTCGACGCCGTAGAAGGCGCGGATGATCTCGTCGGCGCCGCGCAGGCCGAGGGCGCGCAGGAACACCGTGGCCAGGAACTTGCGCTTGCGGTCGATGCGGACGTAGAGCAGGTTCTTGGCGTCGTACTCGAACTCCACCCACGAGCCGCGGTAGGGGATGATCTGGGCGACGTAGAGGGTCTTGTCCTCGGAGTGGAAGAACGCGCCCGGCGAGCGGTGCAGCTGGCTGACGATGACCCGCTCGGTGCCGTTGATGATGAACGTGCCGTTGTCCGTCATCAGCGGGATGTCGCCGAAGTAGACCTCCTGCTCCTTGATGTCGCGGATGGTCTTGACGCCGGTCTCGGGGTCCTTGTTCCAGACCACCAGACGGATCGTCACCTTCAGCGGCACGGCGTAGGTCATGCCGCGCTCCTGGCATTCGTCGACGTCGTACTTCAGCTTGAGGGCGACGGTGTGGCCGCAGATGTCACAGACGTCGCCGCGGGCCTGGTTCGAGGTGCCGCACTTGCCGCAGATGACGTCCTTCTCGCCGTACGGATCGGCGACCAGGGTGAAGCCGCAGGCCTTGCACGGCTTGCGCAGGTGGTGCAGCCCGGCCAGCTTGCCGCACTTGCACTCCCAGTTGCCGATCGAGTACTCGATGAACTCCAGCGACGAGTTCTCGCGGAAGTCGCTGATCGGGAACACCGACTTGAACACCGACTGCAGGCCCTGATCCTCGCGTTCCGAGGGCATCCGGTTCATCTGCAGGAAGCGCTCGTAGGAGCGCCGCTGAATCTCGATCAGGTTGGGGATCGGGACCGTCGTCCGAATCTTCGAGAATTCCTTGCGCTCGCGGTAGACGTTCTTGGGAAGGCTGTACATGCTGGGTCTCGGGGCTCGGGTCTCGGGGCTCGGGGTCGGACACGAACGGCCGGGGAACGGGCTGGCGGCTCGGGATCAGACGATCCCGAGCCCCGAGTCCCGAGCCCCGGTGGATAGCCGGCGCGGAGCGCCGGCTACTTGATTTCGACCTTGGCCCCGGCCTCTTCGAACTTCTTCTTGATGGCCTCGGCCTCTTCCTTGGTCACGCCTTCCTTGATCGGCTTGGGCGCGCTCTCGACGAGATCCTTGGCTTCCTTCAGTCCGAGGCTGGTGACCTCGCGGACGACCTTGATCACGTTGATCTTGTTGCTGCCGATGTCGGTCAGCATCGCCGTGAACTCGGTCTGCTCCTCGACGGCCGCCGCCGCCGCGCCGCCGCCGCCGGCCGGCATCGCCATCATCGGCATCGCCGCCGCCGCCGATACCCCGAGCTCGGCCTCGAGCGTCTTCACGAGCTGCGAGAGCTCCATCACGCTGATGCCCTTGATGTAGTCCACCACCTGCTGCTGCGTCACGTCGGCCATTGCTCTGCTCTCCGTCTGGATGATGCGAAATCCGCTGTGTGAATCGTGGCTACGCCCGCTTCTTCTCGGCCTGCGACAGCACGTTGACGAGGTCGCGCGGCACCGCGCTGAGCACCCGCACCAGGTTGGTGGCCGGGGCGTTCAGCACGAAGAGCAGCTTGGCGTAGAGCTCGGGCTTGCCGGGCAGGTTGGCCAGGTCGGTGACCTCGGCCGGCTTGATCGCCTGCCCCTGCACCACTGCTGCCTTGATCTGCAGCATCGGCGCGCCCTTCATGAACGCGGTCAGGGTCTTGGCCAGGCCCACCGGATCGGTGCCGGTGTAGGCGACGGCGGTCGTCCCCTCGAAATGGGTGGCGAGCACCTCGAAGGACGTGCCCTTCAGCGCCCGCTTCGCCAGGGTGTTCTTGACCACCTTGTAGCTGGCGCTGGCCTTCTTCAGCTCACGCCTGAGCTCGGTGACCTGGGGCACGTTGATGCCCTTGTAGTCGATCAGAATCGCCGCGTCGGCTCCGGAAAAGACCCCTTCCAGGAGCTGCAGCTCGGCCTGTTTGTCGGCCTTGGTGACTGCCATGACTGCTGCCGCCTCCTAGTGCTTCCCCGACTCGTGCCGCAGTTCGTCGATGCGGATGCCGGGACCCATGGTCGATGACACGGTGATGCTGCGGAAGTACTTGCCCTTCGCAGCCGACGGCTTGGCCTTGACGATGCTGTCGAGCAGCGCCGCGGCGTTGTCGATGAGATTCTGGGCCGGGAAGGAGGTCTTGCCGACGGGGGCGTGGACGATGCCGGTCTTGTCGACGCGGAACTCCACCTTGCCCGCCTTGATCTCCTTCACCGCCTTGGCGATGTCGACGGTGACGGTGCCGGTCTTCGGGTTGGGCATGAGACCGCGCGGCCCCAGCACCTTGCCCAGTTTGCCGACCACGCGCATCATGTCCGGGGTGGCGACCACGGCGTCGAAGTCCATCCAACCGCCCTGGATCCGGTCCACCACGTCGTCGCCGCCGACGTGATCGGCGCCGGCCTCCTGGGCCTCGCGCTGCTTGTCGGGCCCGGCGATCACCAGCACCGACTTGGTCCGGCCCAGGCCGTGCGGCAGCACCACCGTGCCGCGCACCATCTGGTCGGCGTGCTTGGGATCGACGCCGAGCCGGATCGACAGCGCCACCGTCTCGTCGAACTTGGCGAACTTGAGCTTCTGGACGAGCGGCAGCGCCTCGTCCAGCCCGTAGGCGCGCTCTTCCACCTGCTGGCGCGCCGCGAGGTATTTCTTCCCGCGCTTCCTCATGTGCCTCCTCCGTGGTTCAACCGGGAGCGGGTGCCCCCTCCCACGCTTCCCTGACGATTGCAGGGACCAGGGATCAGGGAACAGGGACCAGGAAAGCGCTTGTCTCGATTGCCTTCTGCACTGTTCACTCGCCTGTTCCGTGTTCTTCCTGGTCCCCGGTCCCTGGTCCCCGGTCCCTACCCGATCACGTCGATCCCCATCGACCGGGCGGTCCCGGCCACGGTCTTCACCGCCGACGCCAGCGACTCGGTGTTGAGATCGACCAGCTTCTGCTTCGCGATCTCCTCGACCTGCTTCATCGTCACCGTCCCCACCTTGGCCTTGTTGGGCTCGGCCGAGCCCTTGGCGACGTTGGCGGCGCGCTTGAGCAGCACCGGCGCCGGCGGGGTCTTGGTGATGAACGTGTAGGAGCGGTCGGAATAGATGGTCACGACCGCCGGGATGATCAGTCCCTCGTCCTTCGCCGTGCGGGCGTTGAACGCCTTCACGAAGTCCATGATGTTGACGCCGTGCGGGCCGAGCGCCGTGCCCACCGGCGGCGCCGGCGTGGCCTTGCCCGCCGGAATCTGCAGCTTCACGAACGCCTGAACTTTTTTAGCCATAAACCACAATCGGGTCTCGGGCCTCGGGGCCCGGGTCTCGGGAAGAACCGTCTGGCGCGACCAGCGCCAACACCGTACGCCCGAGTCCCGAGTCCCGGAACCCGAGCCCCGCCCTTACAGTTTCTCCACCTGCAGGAAATCCAGCTCGACCGGCGTGGCGCGACCGAAGATGGTGACCATCACCTTGAGCGTGTTCTTGTCGACGTTGACGTCGTCCACCGTGCCGTTGAAGCTGGTGAACGGCCCCTCGTTGATGCGCACCTGATCGCCGCGCTCGAACGAGTACTTGGGCTTCGGCTTCTCGTGCGCGGTGCGCACCTGGTGGAGGATCTGCTCCACCTCTTCCTTGGTCAGCGGCGTCGGCTTGGCCCCGGCGCCGACGAAGCCGGTCACCTTGGGCGTGTTCTTCACCACGTGCCACGCGTTGTCGGACATGTGCATCTCGACCAGCAGGTAGCCCGGGAAGAACCGCTTCGAACTGACCACCTTCTTGCCGCCGCGCATCTCGACCACGTCCTCGGTCGGGATCAGCACCTCGCCGATCTCGTCCTGGAGCCCGTAGGCCTGCACGCGCTGCACCAGCGACTCGGCGACCTTCTTCTCGAAGCCCGAGTAGGTGTGCACGATGTACCAGTGCTTGGCTGCGACGTCGGTCATGCGCCACCGAACCGCTGGAAGATCCGCTGCACCGCCGTGTTCAGCAGCAGGTCGATGCCGAAGAGATACAGCCCGAAGACGAGCGAGGTCAGGATGACGACGACCGTGGTGGCGTAGACCTCGGTCTTCGACGGCCAGGTCACGCGCTTCAGTTCGGCGCGCACCTCGCCGATGAACTCGAACAATCGGCCCGGGCCGCGCGTCGTCGAGACCGCGGTCTCGGCCGTGCCGTCGGCCGGCGTGTTCACCTTGTCGAGCGTTTCGGTCGCCACGTCTCTACTCGATTCTGGCAGGCCAAGAGGGACTCGAACCCCCAACCCCCGGTTTTGGAGACCGGTGCTCTACCAATTGAGCTATTGGCCTTCAAAAGCCGGGGCCCGGGTCTCGGGACTCGGGCCTCGGGAACTACTTCTGCTCCTTGTGAGCGGTGTGCTTGCGGCAGAAACGGCAGTACTTGCTCATCTCGAGCCGCTCGGTGGTCTTCTTCTTGTTCTTCGTCGTGCTGTAGTTGCGGCGCTTGCAGTCGCCGCAGGCCAGCTGGATGATGTCTCTCATACTCGCTTCGCTCGCTGATTCGCGCCTCGGGTTCCTGGGCTCGGGGCTCGCAGGCGAAGCGGCGACGCCGCTTCGCCTCAGCCCGCATTGGCGAGGTCGTTCCCGAGACCCGAGACCCGGGCCCCGAGACCCGCCCTACTCGATTACCTCCGAGATCGTTCCCGCGCCGACGGTGCGGCCGCCCTCGCGGATGGCGAAGCGGGCGCCCTTCTCGATGGCCACCGGGGTGATCAGCTCGGCGGTGATCGGCGTGTTGTCGCCCGGCATCACCATCTCGACGCCCTCGGGCAGCTTCAGCGTGCCGGTGACGTCGGTGGTGCGCAGGTAGAACTGCGGCCGGTAGCCGTTGAAGAACGGCGTGTGGCGGCCGCCCTCTTCCTTGCTGAGGATGTAGACCTCGGCCTTGAACTTGGTGTGCGGCTTGATCGAGCCGGGCTTGGCCAGGACCTGGCCGCGCTCGACGTCGTCCTTCTCCACGCCGCGGAGCAGCACGCCGACGTTGTCGCCGGCGACGCCCTCGTCGAGCAGCTTGCGGAACATCTCGACGCCGGTCACCACCTTCTTCTCGGTGGGCTTGAAGCCGACGATCTCGATTTCCTCGCCGACCTTGACGCGGCCGCGCTCGATGCGTCCGGTCACCACGGTGCCGCGGCCCGAGATCGAGAACACGTCCTCGATCGGCATCAGGTACGGCTTGTCGACCTCGCGCTCCGGCAGCGGGATGTAGCTGTCGAGAGCCTCCATCAGCTTGACGACGGTCTCGACGCCCTCGGGGTCGCCCTGCAGCGCCTTCAGCGCCGAAACCCGCACCACCGGCACGTCGTCGCCGGGGAAGCCGTAGGTCTTGAGCAGCTCACGCACCTCGAGCTCGACCAGATCGATCAGCTCGGGGTCGTCGACGGCGTCGACCTTGTTGAGGGCGACCACCAGGTACGGCACGTTGACCTGGCGGGCCAGCAGCACGTGCTCGCGGGTCTGCGGCATCGGGCCGTCGACGCAGCTGACCACCAGGATGGCGCCGTCCATCTGCGCCGCGCCGGTGATCATGTTCTTGATGTAGTCGGCGTGGCCCGGGCAGTCGACGTGCGCGTAATGCCGGTTGGCCGTGCTGTACTCGACGTGGCTGGTCGCGATCGTCAGGATCTTGGTGTCGTCACGGCGGCCCTGCGACTCGGAGGCCTTGGCCACCTCGTCGTAAGGCACGAACTTCGCCCAGCCCTTGTCCGCGGCGACCTTGGTCAGGGCCGCGGTGAGAGTGGTCTTGCCGTGGTCGATGTGGCCGATGGTGCCGACGTTGACGTGGGGTTTGGAACGGTCGAATTTCTCTTTCGCCATGACTCGTCTACGCTCGCTTTGCGTGACCGACCCGGCCCCGTGCCGACGTCGGTGTCGTTTGCTCTCTCATCCGGGCTGGACGCCCCAGCCCTGCCCTTGTGCTGCCCTGCCCACGCCCTCGCCCCACGGGCGCCGGCGGCCGTACTGTCGGACCCCGCGGTCCGCGCGAATGTGGAGCCGATGACCGGGATTGAACCGGTGACCTCGTCCTTACCAAGGACGCGCTCTGCCAACTGAGCTACATCGGCCTTCGCCCTCGGCCTGCTCCCTACCTTGGGCTACGGCCGACGAGTCGGCCTGAATCGATTGCCACGTGGCCTGCCATCCAAAGCTCGCGGCGCGAGCACAGGATGGAGCGGGAGACGGGGATCGAACCCGCGACCAACAGCTTGGAAGGCTGTGACTCTACCACTGAGTTACTCCCGCCTTCGCGGCTCGCACCTTCATTCACTCGCCGCTGCGGCGGGCACGCCCGCCGCACTCCCTCGACTACGCTCGCCGGCCCGTTGCCGACCTGGGTTGCCATCCGCAGCTCGCGACGCGAGCGAAGGATGGTGGGCAGGGGAGGATTCGAACCTCCGTAGGCACAAGGCCGGCAGATTTACAGTCTGCTGCGATTGACCGCTCCGCCACCTACCCGTTGTTCCGTCTCCGCCCACGGCGATCCCTGAGGTCACGCCGTCGCGGCCGTTGTGTGTGTGTGGAATCCTCGCTTCGACCTCGAACCCGCTCCCGAGGCCGACGCGGCACCCAGTGGAGCTGGCGGAGGGATTTGAACCCACGACCCGCTGATTACAAATCAGCCGCTCTACCGGGCTGAGCTACGCCAGCCAGACGAATCAAGGATGGTAGCACGTCCCGTACCAGTCGTGCAACCGTGGTACGTGCTGGGAGAATCGACGGCCGAAGGCCGCCTTCTTGGCCAAGCCCGCCTGACGGCGGGCGGCGGGCGCGGGGGATCGATCATGGTTCCGAGCCTCCTCCGGAGTGCAGACGGCCGGGCTACTGCCCGTACCTCCCCCGGTTGCGTTGGCGGACCGCTTCGAACAGAACGACGGCGGCCGCCACCGAGACATTCAGACTGCCCAGCCGGCCCCGCATCGGAATCGAAACCAGCCGGTCGCACCGCTCCCGAACCAGGCGCCGCAGCCCGGAGCCTTCGGCCCCGACCACGATCGCCGTCGGCAGCGTGAGGTCGATTTCATCGTAACGGGTCTCGGCGGTGGCGTCCAGCCCAACCGTCCAGACGCCGGCCGCCTTGAGGTCGTCCACAGCCCGGGCGACGTTCACCACGTCGGCCACCGGCACGTGGTGGACGGCGCCGGCGCTGGCCTTGGCCGCCGCGCCTTCGAGCGGGGCGGCGTGACGGGTCTGCCGCACCATGCCGGAACCGCCGGCGGCGTGCAGCGATCGCAGGATGGCGCCGACGTTGTGCGGGTCTTCGACGCCGTCGAGGACGACGATGAGGGGCGGTCCGTTGACACCGTCGGCCAGCACCTTGAGTGTCGCCGACGGCAGCGGCCTGGTCCGGGCCGCCACGCCCTGGTGCACACCGCCCCGGGCCAGCCGCCGCAGCCCGTCGTCGTCGATGGCGTGGACGCGCAGCCCCTGGGCGCGGGCCTCCTCGAGAAGCTGACGGACCCGTTCGTTGCGGCGGTCGGCGGCCCACAGCTCCTCGACACGGCCGGCGCGAAGCGCCTCGGCGACGGGGTTGAGGCCGTAGATGATCACGGGCGGGGCTCGGGGCTCGGGACTCGGGGCTCGGGCTCGACAAGACCTCCGGTCACGCGGTCGCCCTGCCCCCGGATCACGCTTTCACGCTGTCCAGCGCGGCCGCGAATTGCGTGGCGCGCTCGCGGCATCCGAGAACCGGTGCGAGGCCGTCGGCCGGCGCGAAGTCGGCGGCACGGTCGATCGCCGGCACGAGGATGTCGAGTTCGGGGCCATCGGGTTCGCCGGTGACGGCCAGGCGAATCGTGTGGAAGAGCGCCTTGCCCTTCGCGCCGGTGGCGGTGCCGACCTGCCTCGCCAGGGCGCGGAACGCCTCCCTGGTCGTGAGCCGCGGCAACTCGCGCAGCGCCGCCGCCCAGGCGTCGACGACCGCGCGGGCCAGCGGCGCGGCGGCCTCGGCGCGGACCACCTCGCGGCCGAGCGCGGCCGCGGCGTCGAAGACGAAGATCGGGCGCATGCGGTCGGCGATCTCCGGAACGCGGTCCACCGACGCCGCCAGCGGCGGCACCACCTGCTCCAGCCACGTCGTGGCCGTCGAGGACACGCGCTGATCCGACGTCCATCCCGCGGCCGCGACGTGCGGCGCGGCCAGGGCGGCAAGTCGGTCGGCCGGCGCGGCCTTCAGGTAGTGCCGGTTGATCCACGCCAGCTTCGCCTCGTCGAACACGCCGGCGCTGTGCCCCACCGCCGACAGGTCGAAGCGGCGGGCCAGTTCGTCGAGCGGCAGCACCTCCTGCCCCTCGCCCGGCGACCAGCCGATGAGCGCCAGGTAGTTGGCCAGCGCCTCGGGCAGATAGCCCTTGGCGCGGAACTCGGCCACCGACGTGGCGCCGTGCCGCTTCGACAGCGGGGCGTGGTCGGGCCCGAGCACCAGCGACAGGTGGGCGAACGCGGGCGGCGGCCAGCCGAATGCCTCGTAGACGAGGATCTGCCGCGGGGTGTTGGAGATGTGATCCTCGCCGCGCACGACGTGGGTGATGCGCATGAGCGCGTCGTCGATCACGACCGCGTAGTTATAGGCGGCCACGCCGTCGGCGCGCACGATCACCGGATCGCCGATGACGGCGGTGTCGAACGCGACCCGGCCGCGGACCAGGTCGTCGAAGGCAACCTCGCGGTCGGCGGGCACGCGCAGCCGGACCGCCGGGCGCTCGCCGGCGGCGCGCCGCGCGCGCGCGTCGGCCAGGGCGATCCCGCGGCAGCGTCCCGAGTACTTCGGCGGCTGCCCGGCCGCCAGGGCGGCCTGCCGCTCGGCCTCGAGGGCCTCGGGCGCGCAGAAGCAGTAGTAGGCATGGCCATGATCGAGCAGCTGCCGGGTGTGCGCGTCGTACAGCGCCAGCCGCTCCGACTGGCGATAGGGGCCGAACTCCCCGCCGGCGTCCACGCCCTCGTCCCACGCCAGGCCGAGCCAGCGCAAATCGTCCTTGATGGCGGTCTCGGATGCCGCCGTCGAACGCTCGCGGTCGGTGTCCTCGACGCGCAGGACGAAGGTGCCGCCGTGACGCCGCGCCAGCAGCCAGTTGAAGAGCGCCGTGCGGGCGTTGCCGACGTGCAGGTGGCCGGTCGGGCTCGGGGCGAAGCGGACTCTCATCGGCGGGGCTCGGGGCTCGGGGCTCGGGGCTCGGGAACGCGCGGCACGCTGACGAGCAGCGCCACGGCGTGGCAGGCCATCGACTCGCCGCGGCCCATGCTGTCCATGCCCTCGTTGGTCTTGCCCTTCACGCTCACCGCCGAGGCCTCGACGCCGAGCGCCGCCGCCAGGGCGGCGCGCATCGCGTCGAGGTATGGCCACAGCTTCGGGCGCTGGGCGATGACGGTGACGTCGACGTTGCCGACGCGCAGCCCGGCGGCGTGGACATGGGCGACCGCGGCGCGCAGCAGCGCGACGCTGTCGGCGTCCTTCCAGCGCGGGTCGGTGTCGGGGAACAACCGGCCGATGTCACCGGCGGCGGCGGCGCCGAGCACGGCATCGGTCACGGCGTGGCAGACGATGTCGGCGTCGGAGTGGCCGTCCAGTCCGAGGTCGAACGGCACCACCACACCGGCCAGCACCAGCCGGCGGCCGGCGACGAGCCGGTGCAGATCGTAGCCGGTGCCGATGCGCAGCGTGGCAGCGCCGGTATCGGCGGCGCGCAGATCGTCGGCGGTCGTGATCTTCACGTTGCCCGTCTCTCCTTCCACCAGGCGGACGGTGCCGCCCGCCCGCTCGACGAGTCCGGCCTCGTCGGTGGCGTCGTCGTCGCCGGCCGCGGCGAAGGCCCGCGCCAGTTCCTGGCGGGCGAACGCCTGCGGCGTCTGCACGAGGTAGATCGTCTCACGCGCCAGCGTCTCGCCGACCCAGACCGCGCCGTCGCGGGCCACGCCCCGCTTCACCGTGTCGTGGGCGCGAACCCCCGGCACGGCGCTGCCACCGGCGGCCACCGCGTCGATCATGCGGTCGATCAGCGCCGCGCTCACGAACGGGCGGGCGGCGTCGTGCACGAGGACGACCTCACAGTCGGCCGACACCTGCGCGAAGGCGCGGGCCACCGAGTCGCGGCGCCGGGCGCCCCCGGCCACCGCGCGCACCGGGCACGGCCAGTCGGCGTCGATGCAGGCCGGTGGCGGGTCGACCTGGTCTGCCGGCAGCGCCACCACGACCTCGGCGACGCGCGGGTGCCGCGCCAGCGCGCCCAGGCTGCGTTCGAGCACGGTCAGGCCGCCGAGCGATCGGAACTGCTTCGGCACGCCGCCGCCGGCCCGGGTGCCGAGTCCCGCGGCGGCCAGGATGGCGCTCACTCGGGGTCGGCTCATGCCGACACCCAGCGTGCCGACTCACGGCCACCCACCGCCGCCGCGACCCGGGCGGCCGTCCGATCGAGCACGCGGCCGAGCTCGGCGACGCCGACGCCGGCGGGCGCGTAGACGACCACCAGCGCCTCGGCGGTGGCCGGGGTCACCATCGCCCGGGCCGAATCCGAGGTCGGATTGCCGAACGGCCCGCGCGCATCCGCGCTCGTCAGCCGTCCGCCCACATGCACCGTGTCCTTGCGGATGCCGTCATAGGCTTCGCCCTCGGCGCCGAGACGCACGCTGATCGGCCCCGACAGCGCCGCCCGATCGTAGACGCCGTAGGGCAGCTGCCACTCGAGCGAGCAGAGGTTCACGGCGTCGACGAGGGCGTTGACCCGCGGGAAGGGGTCGCCGCGACGCACCCGGCGCAGCAGCGCCTCGTTCGACGGTCGCGTTCGGGTCGGATCGAGCCCCACCCGGCGGTACATCTCGCGCACCTGGTGCCGCTCGGCGGGCGGCGCCGCCACGGTACGGGCGACCACCGCGGCGATCTCGGCGGCGAGGCTGTCGTCGTGTGCGCCGATTCGCGCCCCGTCCCACCACAACGCCGCGGGACGCACGATCGCGGCGAGCGCGGGCGCGAGCGACATCGAGGCGTGCACCCGCGAATTCTACCCCGCAGGACCGCATCAACCGGCGCGCCCGGTAGACTAGAGCGATGCTCGACTTCCTGTTGCACGTGGACGAGCGGCTCGTGGCGATCGCCAACGCCGCCGGCCCGTGGTCCTACGCGGTGCTCTTCGCCATCATCTTCGCCGAGACCGGTCTGGTCGTCACCCCGTTCCTGCCCGGCGACTCGCTGCTCTTCGCCGCGGGCGCCCTGGGCGCGGGCACGGTCGGCGGCGCCCCGCTCTTCCGGCTCGAGATCCTGACGCCGGTGCTGATCGTCGCGGCGGTGCTCGGCGACGCCGTGAACTACTCGGTCGGCGCGCGTCTCGCGCATCGCTTCCTCACCCCGAGCGGCGACGCGATCCCCGGCCTGCTCGGCCGGCTCGTGAAGCGCGAGCACGTCGAGCAGGCGCACGCCTTCTTCGTCAAGCACGGTGGCAAGGCGGTGGTCCTGGCGCGCTTCGTGCCGATCGTGCGCACCTTCCTGCCGTTCGTCGCCGGCGGCGCCGACATGCCCTACCGCACGTTTGCGATCTACAACGTCGCCGGCGCCATCGCCTGGGTCGGCATCTGTGTCGGCGCCGGCTATCTGTTCGGCAACATCCCGGTCGTGAAGGAGAACTTCGAACTGGTGGTGATCGGCATCGTCGGCGTGTCGGTGCTGCCGATCGTCGTCGAGCTGCTCAAGATGCGCGGCCGTCAGCGGGCGGCGTAGCCCGCGGGACCGAGGCCGCTTCGGCATCGACGGGCGGGCGGACGATCTCGCAGATCCGTGCCGCCAGCTCCCGCATCGTCTCCGGTGACGGGTCGGGGTCGGTCACCGTCGTCACCGGCGGATGCACGACCAGCACGACGTCGCCGGGGCGGGTGGTGAGCTCGCCCTTGCGCATCACGTGGCGGCTGCCGACCACCGACAGCGGCACGATCGGGATGCCGGTCTGCACCGCCGGAAAGAAGCTGCCGGCCTTGAACGGCGCGACCAGCCCGTGGCGGCTGCGCGTGCCCTCCGGGAAGACGATCAGCGACAGCCCGCGCGAGGGCAGGGAGGTGGCCCACCGGAAGATGCCGTGCCGATCCGGCCGCCGCCGATCGACCAGCATGTGGCCGGTGCGCCGCAGGTGCCAGCCGAGGAACGGAAAGCGACCGAGCGACTCCTTGGCGATGATGCGGAGCTGGAACGGCAACGACGCGAACAGCACCGGGATGTCGTAGATGCTCTGATGGTTGGCGACGAACACGTAGGTGGCCCCCGGCGTCAGGCGGTCGAGCCCGCGCACCTCGACGCGCACGCCGGTGGTCACCAGGATGAGCCACGACCACGCCCGGGCGCACCAGTGGGCGAAGTGGCCGTGTCCGCCGAACAGCGACGAGCCGAGCGACAGCGTGCCGAGGACGATGGTGTAGACGGCAATCGCCGGGATCAGCCAGCAGACGGTCCGCCACAGGTGGAACGACACGGCGCGGTCCGTCGTCAGCCGATCAGCGCGTCGAGCGCCTCGCCGACGTGGCGGACGCCGAGCAGGGTCGTGCCGGCGTCGGCGGCTTGGCCCCGGCTGTCGTCGTCGACGTTGGCCGCCGGCAGGAGCACCCGCGAGAACCCGAGCTGCCGCGCCTCGCGGAGCCGCAGCGCCGCCTGCGGCACGCCGCGCACTTCCCCGCCCAGGCCGACCTCGCCGAACACCGCCGTGCCCGGCGGAATCGGCCGGTTGCGCACGCTCGAGGCCAGCGCCGCCAGCACCGCCAGGTCGGCGGCCGGCTCGTCGATCGCCATGCCGCCGGCGATGTTCACGTAGACGTCTTCGCCGACCAGCACCAGGCCGGCCCGCTTCTCCAGCACCGCCAGCAGCAGCGACACCCGGCCGGTGTCGATGCCGACGGCCATCCGTCGCGCCGTCCCGTAGGTGGCCGTGCTGACCAGCGCCTGCACCTCGACCAGCAGCGGCCGCGAGCCTTCCACGCAGCACAGCACCGCCGAGCCCGGCGTGGCCGTCGGCCGCTCGGCGAGGAACAGCTGCGAGGGATTCGGCACCGCCCGCAGCCCCTGCCCGGTCATCTCGAAGACCCCCAGTTCGCTGACCGCGCCGAAGCGGTTCTTGATGGCGCGCACGACGCGGTGCGAGTGGTGGCGCTCGCCCTCGAAGTAGAGCACGGTGTCGACGACGTGCTCGAGCACTTTCGGCCCGGCCAGGCTGCCGTCCTTGGTGACGTGGCCGACCAGGAACGTCGGCAGATCGTGGCCCTTGGCGGCGAACAGGAACTGCGTGGCCGCCTCGCGCACCTGGCCGATGCTGCCCGGCGCCGACTGGAACTTCAGCGAGAACACCGTCTGAATCGAGTCGACCACCAGGAGCCGCGGACGCACGCGGCCGATCTCCTCGAGGATCCGCTCGACGCAGGTCTCGGCCAGCAGATACAGGGGCGCCTCGCCGACCCCGAGCCGTTCGCCGCGCGCCTTGATCTGGTGCTCCGATTCCTCGCCCGAGGCGTAGAGCACCGGGCCGTGCAGGCGGGCGAAGTTGGCCGCCGCCTGCAGCAGCAGCGTCGACTTGCCGATGCCCGGCTCGCCGCCGAGCAGCACCAGCGATCCGGGCACGATGCCGCCGCCGAGCACGCGGTCGAACTCGTCGATACCGGCGGTGAGCCGCGGCGTGTCGCTGAGCGCGATGTCGGCGTAGCGGCGCGCCCCCTGTGCGCCGCCGGGCAGGGCGTAGCGGTGGCCGCCGGCCAGGCCGCCGCCGGCCGCCGTCTCCACCGGCCGCTCCTCGACGAACGAGTTCCACGCTTCGCAGTCGGGGCAGCGGCCGAGCCACTTGCTGGCCTGGCTGCCGCACTCCTGACACACGAAGACGGGCTTCGCCGCTTTGCTCACCGGTCGATCTTATCGCGCCGGCTCGGCGGCGCCGTCACGCCGGCCGCGAAGGCCAGCGGTGGCGTGGATCGCGCCCGACGCCGAGGCACGTCACCGCCACCTGACGCCGCTGGCCGCCGTCGCATTCGACGAACAGCACGCGCTGCCAGCGTCCCAGCACCAGCCGCCCCTCGGCCACGGGCAGGGTCTCTGAGGCGCGCAGCAGCACCGCCCGGCAGTGGGCGTGTCCGTTGACGCGCTCGCCGGGCGGCACGCCGCCGCGGCGGGTGAAGTCGTCGTGCGCGTAGGCGGCGCCGCGCGGTGCCAGCCGTTCGAGCATCGCCAGGAGGTCGGCCTCGAGCAGCGGTTCGTGCTCGTTGACGAGCAGTCCGGTCGTGGTGTGGCGGGTCGTCACCGCCACCAGACCGTCGACGAGGCCGACCCGCTCGACCACCGCGTCGACGAGCGGGGTCAGATCGACGATCTGCATCGGCCGGTCGGTCTCGACGGTGACGACGGCGCGATGGACCACCGTGCCCGGCGCGGCGTCAGCGACGGGCATCGCCGGCCTCCTCGCCCGCCAGGCGACGCACCGTCCCGGCTGCGAAGACCTCGTCCCAGGAGACCCGGGCGGTCATCTGCATCATCACGAACAGGGTGAGCACGGCGCCGATCGTGATCGCCAGCCCGGTCATCCCCTCGAAGAAGAACGCGCAGCTGAAGAGGACGAGGAAGACGAGCTGCGCCGTCCCGGCCTCGCGCACCGCCCGCCGCATCCCGGTGACGAGGCGCAGGTAGCTGACGACCAGGAACACGCTCACCGCCGCCGCGATCGCGAACGCGACGGCCACCCGAAGGTGATCGACGAGGTAGGCCAGCAGCAGGTGGAACGCGAAGAAGGCGGCCGACAGGAACCAGTAGTGCATCGGGTGCAGCGACCGCCCCGAGGTCACGCCGACCATCACCATCACCGCCAGGAAGAACAGCAGCGACACCGGGGCGAAGAACGTGACCCGCGCCGCGAACGGCCCCGGGTTGAGCCGATCGGGCAGGCCGAGGCCGATCGACTGGCCGGTGACGAGGTTGGCGAACGTCCAGGTCATCGTCGAGCCGGCGCCGGCGGCCTCGCGGCGGTTCGGCGACAGCGAGCCGACCGGGAAATCGACGTCGTGGACGTTCGAGGTGAGCACCAGTTCGAAGTCACGCACCTGGGCGACGCCCTCCTTCCCGAAGGCGTAGGTCCAGGTGCCGACGCCGCGTGAGCGGTAGCCGACCGTGAAGGTCACCACAGCGCCGGGGGCCGCCGTGGCCGAGGCGAGGAGCTCGGCGCCGGCCGGCGCCGTGTTCCCGGCCGGCTGGCCGTCGACCTGGATCACCACGTCGTCGAACAGCGCCTGGCCCTCGGGCAGCGGCAGGCGCAACCGCATCGGCCGCGGTTCGGCGTCGGGGTTGCGGAAGCGGTAAGTGGCCTGGAACCGCACGTCGTAGGTGGCGTACCAGAGCAGACCCTTCTGGCGGTGCTCGAGCCGCACGTCGGCGGCGGCGCGAGTGGACTCGGGAGTGAGCGCCAGCGGCCGCAACACGTTCTTCCGGGTCTCGGTGCGGGTCACCTTGCCGGCGGCGTCGCGGCTCTCGACGACCTCGGTCTCCGACACCCACCGTTCGAGGGTCGCGGCGGCGCTCACCTGCCGCTGCGGCGCACCCCACAGGGCGTGCACCTCACGTTCGAGGCGGGAGTCGAACTCGCCGCTCCTGGCGACGAGCGTGGTGCCGAGGATGGCCCAGGCGGCGCTGGCGCCCAGGAAGATTCCGGCGATGGCGAAGAGTCGGCGGACGGTCACGGTGCCCCCTTGTCGGGTGTGGGCCGGCGCACGATGCGTCGGCCTGGGGGACAGCGTGGCAGGCGGGCCGTGGCCGCGTCGTCAGCGGCGAATGACGGGCCGATGAGGGTTCGATGAGATCGTCAACGCGCGCCGCGACGGGTCAGCCCGAGGCCGGCGGCAAGGCCGAACATGGCCCCCTCGAAGGCGGCCAGCATGAGCTGGGTGAGCGGGCCGAACGCCGGCTCGCCAATCAGCCGGGCGAGCGGAGCCAGCGCCAGCGGCGCGTCACCGGACGCCCGGGCAATCTCGTGGATCAGCCCGCCGACGAGCGGCCGGCCGGCCAGGCCGACGACGGCGCCGGCGACGGCGCCCGCCGCCGTGGTCGCCAGGACGACGCGGGCGCGGCGACGGCCCGCCGGCGTCGGCAGCCCACCGCCTTCCACCCGCCAGGTGGCCAGGACGTAGCTGCCGGCGACGGCCGCTCCGAGGACCAGCGCCTCGAGCGGCCCGGGCACCGAGAGCCCGTCAAGGGCGAACAGGCCCTCCAGTATCGCCCGCACTGCCAGATGGGCGGCCGCGCCGGCGAGGACGGCGGCCAGCGTGGCGGCCACGGCCACGGCCGCGGCCCGGCGTGAGCGGACGACCAACTCGGCGGCCGCGGCGCCGGTCACGATCGCCGCGACGCCGAGAAAACCGGCGCCGGCGCCGATGACGGCCAATGCCATGGCGGTGAAGGGCGACGCGGTCGAGCCCGGAGCGAGCGCCAGCGCCGCGCCGCCGACGAGACCGGCAAGCCCGCCGACGGCGATGCCCAGCCGTGCGCCGGCGCGGGCGCGGGCCGCGACCAGCGGCGCGCCGTCGGTCAGCCGCAGACGCACCACTTCGAACGCCGTGCGCGCCACCTCCGGGTCGCCGGCCAGCGGCACGCCGCCGGCCCGGGGATCGTCCCAGCGCGCGTCGCGCAGAAACGCCAGCGCGCGGGCGTGGCCCGCGCGGGCGGTCAACGCCGCCACCGCGGCGTCGGTGCCCAGGGCGTGGAGCCGCCCGGCCGCTTCGCGGGCGTCGCCGGCGTCATCGGCGGCCGCCGCCGCGAGCAGGCGATCGACGGCGGCGGCCAGATCGTCGCCGGGCGCCGCCGCTCCGGCTGCGGCGCCGTTGGCGGGCGACGGCTCGTCGTCGTGCGGCTCCACCGCCACGGCGGCGACGAACTGGTACCCGTGACGCGACACCGTGCGGATGAAGCGAGGCTCGCGCGGGTCGTCGTCGAGGGCGCGGCGCAGCGTCCGCACTGCCTGGGCGAGGGCGCCGTCCGAGACGATGACGTCGCTCCACACCGCCGCGAAGATGTCGGCCTTCGACACCGCTTCGTCGCGGCGGACCACCAGCAGGTGCAGCACGTCGAAGTAGCGTGGAATCAGCGCCACGACCCGGCCGTCGCGCGACAGGGTGCGGCCCCGCGGTGACAGCACGAACGCCCCGAAGCGGTAACGAACCGGCGCGTCCACGTCACCTCACGGCGCGTAGCGGCGCGTCACCCTGGCGCCGAGCCGGCACAGCACTTCGTAGGGGATGGTGCCGATCCATGCCGCCATCTCACGGGCGTCGATGGTCTGCCACGACGCCTCGCCCTGCGCGCCCAGCAGCACCACCTCGTCGCCGGTCGACACCCCGTCGATGCCGGTGACGTCGACGGTGAGCATGTCCATGCTGACCGCGCCGACGATCGGCGCGCGCCGGCCGCGCACCAGCACGGCGCCGCGGCCCTCGAGGCGTCGATCGAGGCCATCGGCGTAACCGGCCGGCACCACCGCCAGTGACTCGGGCGCCGCGGCGGTGTGCCGTGCGCCGTAGCCGACACTCTCGCCGACGCGCGCGCCCTTCACGGCGACGACGCGGCTGGTCAGCGACATCGCCGGCCGGAGCGTCACCGTCGTGGCCAGCGGCGGCGGCACGACGCCGTAGAGCAGCAGCCCCGGCCGCACCAGGTCGTGCCAGGTGCGCGAGTCGCGCAGACAGGCGGCGCTGTTGGCGGCGTGCGCCAGGCGCGCGCGGCCGCCGAGACCGGCGATGGCCGCGCGCGACACCTCGAAGCGCAGGCGCTGCGTCTCGAAGAGCGGGTGTTCCGGATCGTCGGCCGTCGCAAAATGCGTGTAGACGGCCTCGACGTCGAGCGCGGGATCGCCGAGCACCGACGGCAGCGTGAGGCCGAGGTTGTCGTGCCGGAACCCGAGGCGGTTGAGGCCGGTGTCGACCTTCAGGTGGCAGGCCAGGCGGACGCCGCGTGCACGGGCCGCGGCGGCGAGCGCCTGCGCCGCGCCGGGACTCGACACCGTCGGCGTCAGATCGTGGGTGAAGACCCCGGCCACGTCGCTGACGCTCAGCGCACCGAACACCAGGATGCGGCCGCGATCGCCGCTCTCACGCAGCTCGATGCCTTCTTCGATGTCGGCCACGGCGAGCCACGCCGCCCCGGCCTCGCGCAGCGCGCGCGCCACCGGCACGGCACCGTGGCCGTAGGCGTTGGCCTTGACGACGGCGAGGATGTCGGGCGGCGCGCCGGCCCCGGCGCCGACCCCGCGGTTGAGGGCCGCCTCGTCGGCGAGATGGGCGGCCAGCGCCCGGAGGTTGTGCTGGATGGCGGCCAGATCGACCCGCGCCGCCGTGCAGCGGATCACGCGCCACGCTCCGCGTCGGTCGGCCGGCTCACGCGCCGTGGACGAGGGGCATGAACTTGGTCTGCCCCGAGATGAACGCGGTCTTGACGGTGCCGGTCGGGCCGTTGCGCTGCTTGGCGATGATCAGCTCGGCGATGCCGTCGGTCTCCGCCGGGATGCTCCGGTCGGGCTTGTACATCTCCTCGCGGAAGATCATGATGACGACGTCGGCATCCTGCTCAAGTGCACCGGATTCGCGAAGGTCCGAGAGCATCGGCCGCTTGTCCGATCGCGCCTCGGGCGCCCGCGACAGCTGCGACAGCACGACGATCGGGACGTTCAGCTCCTTGGCCAGGCCCTTGAGCGACCGCGAGATCGACGCCAGTTCGAGCGTGCGGTTCTCGAAGCGGCCGCGGCCGGTCATCAGCTGCACGTAGTCGACGGCGAGGATGTCGAGACCGTGCTCGGCCTGCAGCCGCCGCGCCTTGGCGCGCATCTCGAGCACGCCGACGCCGGCCGAGTCGTCGACGAAGAGCTGGGCTTCCGACAGCGTCTCCATCGCATGGGTGATCTGGCCGTACTCGCGCTGGCCGATCTGGCCGCTGAGCAGCCGGAAGCTGTCGATCTTCGCCTCCGACGACAGCATGCGCATGAACAGCTGCTCCTTCGACATCTCGAGGCTGAACACGCCGGCGACGCCCATGCGGCTGGCGCCGTAGGGCGCCTGGTTGGTGGCGACGTGCTGACAGATGTTGAGGACCAGGCTGGTCTTGCCCATCGACGGCCGGGCCGCGACGATCACCAGGTCGCCGGGCTGGAAGCCGCGCGTCATGCGATCGAGGTCGGGCAGGTGCGTGCCGACGCCGGTGATGAACGACTGGTGCTCGAACAGCTTCTCGATCTTCGGGAAGCTCTCCTGGACCAGCTGGCGCATCGGCACGAAGCCGGCCTTGACGCGGTCTTCGGCCACCGAGAAGATCGCGCTCTCGGCGTCGTCGAGGATGAGGTCGGCGTCCTGGTCGGCCTCGTAGGCGTTGGCGACGATCTTGTTGGCGGCGAAGATCAGGCTGCGCAGCGTCGCCTTTTCCTTGACGATGCGGGCGTAGTACTCGACGTTGGTGGCGCGCGGCACGCCGTCGACCAGGGCCGCCAGGTACGCCGGGCCGCCGACCTCTTCGAGTTCGCCGGTGCGCTCGAGCTCCTCGCGCAGGGTCACGAAGTCGATGGCGCTGCGCCGCTCGACCAGGTCGGTCATCCGCTCGAAGATGCGCCGGTGCGCGTCGCGGAAGAACGCGCTCGAGGTGACGATCGCGATGGCGGTGTTGAAGGCCTCGTTGTCGATCAGGATCGCGCCGAGCACCGACCGCTCGGCGTCGAGGTTGTGCGGCAGCGTCCGCTCGGGACTGGCGACTGCGGTCTCGGGAGCCATGATGGGCGCGGCGGGAGATCGAAACTCTACGTCTCGCGTCAGCCGAGCGCAAGACTTGACCTCGGAAAAAAGAAAAGGCCGGGTGCAGATCCTGCACCCGGCCTCAGCGTGACAGTGTGGCTGTCCGAACCCGGACCCGAGACCCGAGACCCGAGTCCCGAGGCCCCTATTCCTTCTCCACCACCACCTTGAGCTGCGCCGTGACGTCGCGGTGCAGCTTGACCGGCACGGTGAACTCGCCCAGCGCCTTGAGGGCGTCGGGCAGCAGGATCTTGCGGCGATCGATGTCGAAACCCTTGGCCTTGACGGCGTCGGCGATGTCCTGGCTGGTCACCGAGCCGTAGAGCTGTTCGGTCTCGCCGACCTTGCGGGTGAAGGTCAGTTCCAGCGCCGTCAGCCGCGCCGCGATGGCCTCGGACGCGGCGCGCTCCTCGGCTTCGCGGGCCTCGGCAATCTTGCGCTCGCGCTCGACGCGCTTCTTGTTGGCCTCGGTGGCCACCAGCGCCAGCTTGCGCGGCAGCAGGTAGTTGCGGGCGTAGCCGTCGGCGACCTTGACGATCTGCCCGCGGCTGCCCAGGTGTTCGACGTGGTCGCGGAGGATGAGTTCCATGGCGTCCCCCTAGTCGGTCACGTACGGCAGCAGCGCAATCTGGCGCGCCCGCATGATCGCCGTCCGCAGCTTGCGCTGGTGCAGCGCGCAGGTGCCCGAGATGCGCCGCGGCAGCACCTTGCCGCGCTCCGGCACGAAGCCGGAGAGCATCCGCACGTCCTTGTAGTTGATGTCGTCGACCCGCTCCGCGCAGAACTTGCACACCTTGCGGCGGCGGAACATCCCGCGGCGCTGGCCGTCCTTCTTGTCGCCGCTCTTGGCGCCGCGGCCGCGGCCCTTGCCGGCCGGCCCTGACTTGCGTCCCATTGCCATGATCTATGCCTCCGCCGGCTCGAAGCCGTCGCGCTCGTCCTCGTCGCCGTCCTGCGCCTGCGGGCCCTCGCCGGGCTGGCGATCGGGGGGCAGGCCGCGGGCGACGCGCCGCCGCCGCGAGTCCTCGACGCGGATGGTCTTGGCCCGCTCGGCCTTCCGCTCGTGCTCGTCGACACGCACGATCAGGTGGCGGAGCAACCCCTCGGTCACCCGCAGCCGCCGGTCGATCTCCTTCATGAGCTCGCCGCTGCCGTTGATGACGTGGAGGACGTAGAAGCCCTCCTTGTGCTTGCCGATGTCGTAGGCCAGCTTGCGCCGACCCCACACGTCGGATTTCTCCAGCGTGCCGCCGACCCGGCCGATGATCCCTTCGACCTGGCTCTGCAGGTCGGCTTGCTCCTGCTCGGACGCCTCGGGCCTGAGGACGTAGATCAGTTCGTACTTGCGTGCGCTCATCCGTTCTCCTTGTGGACTTGCCCTCGCGCGTCGCGCGTCGGCGAGCGTCGCTCGCCTGGCGTCCGGCACGACGACTTGGCCACCGTAGTGGCAAGGAGACCTCCCGCGCCGCTACGAGGCGGCGCCGGGGTCCTGCTTGTCGTTGGCTGCGTTGAACGCGTTCATCACGCGCTCGATGCCCTCGGCGACGAACATCGCCGTGGCATCGGCGGCCCGCAGCACGGCCGCCTCCACCGCCTCGCGCTCCTCGGGCGCGAACGCCCCGAGGACGTGATCCGCGAGATCCCACCGCCCGTCGCCGCGGCCGACGCCGATGCGCAACCGCGGCACCTCCGCCGTCCCGAGCCGGTCGATGACCGACTTCAGGCCGTTGTGGCCGCCGGCGCTGCCGCCGCGCCCGGCGCGCAGCCGCCCCAGGGGCAGGGCCACTTCGTCGAGCACGACCAGCACGTCCGCCGCCGCCACCTTGTAGAACCCGCTGAGGCCGCTCACCGCGTCCCCGCTCATGTTCATGAAGGTCATGGGCTTGGCGACCAGCACGGCCTCCTCGCCCATCCGCACCCTGGCCACCAGCGCCTGGTGCTGCTCGCGCCACTGGGTCGCCCCGGCGCGCCGCGCCACCTCGTCGGCCACCCGGAAGCCGACGTTGTGACGCGTGTCGTGGTACCGGGCTCCGGGATTGCCGAGCCCGACGACCAGCTTCACTTCTTGCTCTTGTCCTTGTCGTCGCCTTCCTTGTCGGTCTTGCCCTTCTTCGCGACCTCGGGTTCGGCCGGAGCCGCTCCCGGCGTGGCGGCGGCCGCGGCCTCGGCCGCCGGCTCGGCCACCGCCTTGGCGGTGACGACGTGCACCAGCATCAGGTCGGCGTCGCTCACCGGCGTCCAGGTCACGTTGGCGGCGAGGTCCTTCATGTAGATCGCCTGGCCGAGTTCGAGGCCCGACACGTCGATGTCGATGTGCTCGGGAATCTCGGTCGGCAGGCACTCGACCTCGACTTCCTTGTGCAGGAACTCGAGCACGCCGTCCTGCTGCTTGACGCCCTTCGCCTCGCCGTGCAGCACCAGCGGCACCGTGACGGTGATCTTCCGCTCGAGGTTGACGCGGTAGAAGTCGGCATGCAGCAGGTGCTGGGTGACCGGGTCGAGCTGGAACTCGCGGAGCAGCACCTTCTGGGTGCTCTCCCCCGGCACGGTCAGCGTGATGAGCGTGTTCACGCCCGACGCCGACCTGAGGATTCGCATCATCGCCTTCGGATCGACGCCGACGGCCACCGGGGCCACCTCGTCGCCGGCCTTCTGCGCGCCGTAGACCACCGCCGGCACCCGGCCGGCCGCGCGCAGCCGCCGCGCCTCGTTCTTGCCCCTGCCCGCCCGCTTGACCGCTTCAAGTGTCGCTTCCATGACTCAGAGTCCTCGTTCCTGCCCTAGTCCCCAGCCCCTAGCCCCTGTCCTCGCTCTTCGTGGTCACACGAAGAGCGAGGACACCGACGTCTCCTCGTGAATGCTTCGAATGGCCTGGCCGAGCAGCCTGGCCACCGAGAGCTCGACGATCTTGTCGCACTTGGCCCGCTTCTCTTCGAGCGGGATGGTGTTGGTGACGATCAGCTTGTCGAGCGGCGACTTCTCGATCCGCTCGATCGCCGGCCCGGAGAGCACGCCGTGCACCGCGCACGCCAGCACGCGCTCGGCGCCGGCGTCCTTGAGGGCTTGCGCCGCCTTCTGCATGGTGCCGGCGGTGTCGATGATGTCGTCGGCGATGACGCAGGTGCGGCCGCGGATGTCGCCGATCACGTTCATCACCTCGGCGGTGCCGTCCTCGGTGCGGCGCTTGTCGATGACCGCCAGTTCGGCGTCGAGCCGCTTGGCATAGGCACGGGCGCGCTCGGCGCCGCCGGCGTCGGGGGCGACGATGGTCATCGTCTTGAAGTCCTGGCGGGCCAGGTGGTCGATGATCACCGGCGCCGCGAACAGGTGGTCGACCGGGATGTCGAAGAACGCCTGAATCTGCGCCTTGTGCAGATCCATGGTCAGCACCCGGTGGGCGCCGGCCGCGGCGATGACGTTGGCGACCAGCTTGGCCGAGATCGGCACCCGCGGCTTGTCCTTGCGATCCTGCCGGGCGTATCCGTAGTAAGGAATCACGGCGGTGATCCGCGCCGCCGACGAGCGCCGGAACGCGTCGATCATGATCAGCATCTCGACCAGGTGCTGATCGACCGGGGCGGAGGTGGGTTGGACCAGGAAGACGTCGGTGCCGCGGATGTTCTCGTCGATCTGGAACGAGACCTCGGTGTCGGGGAAGCGGCGCAGCCGCGCCTGCCCGATCGGCACACCCAGGAACTGGGCGATCTCCCGGGCGAGCCGCGGATGAGCGCTGCCGCTGAACACCTTGAGATCCCCGAAGCCCGTCTGTGGCATCGTCAGTCCGCGCACGTGGCCCGCCCCTTGCCGGCGGTGGCCGTCTCACCCGTCATGGTTGGTTGGGGCGGAAGGATTCGAACCTTCGAATACGGGTTCCAAAGACCCGCGCCTTACCGCTTGGCCACGCCCCAGTCGAAGCCTGGCCGTCCGCCGCCGACGGCCCGTCCCACCCTGCCCCACGCCCACCGGCGGAGCGACAGGCGAGACTCGCCCCGTACGGCCGAAACCCCAAGTGTATACGAGCACTTCCGCCGCCGGCAACTGTCGGGACGGCTCGGCCGGGTCCCTCAGCCGAGCACCCGCCGCCGTTCGCGGGCGACGGCGGCGCGGGGAAGGGTCGCGGTCAACCAGGCCTTCACAGCCCGGCGTTCGAGAGCGGCGTGGGCGGCGGCGGCGGTTTCGGCGTCCGAAAAGAGCCCGAACACCGCCGAGCCGCTGCCCGACATCGCCGCGTGGTCGGCGCCGAGGGTGCGCAGGAGACGGACGAGCCGGCCGATCGCGGGGTGCCGCCGCACCACCGCCGCTTCGAGGTCGTTGCGCAGGTCGGCGGCCCACGCCGGCCACGACGCCGGCGGAACGCGGCCGCGCCGGCCGGGCCGGCGCGGCGGCCCGTCGAGATCGAACCACCGGTAGGCGGCGGGCGTCGAGACCCCGAAGGGCGGCACCACGACCACGACCGACGTGGCCGGCGGCTCGACCAGGGGCGAGACGTCGTCGCCGCGGCCGGCCCCGAGGGCGGTACCTCCGGCCAGGAAGAACGGCACGTCGGCGCCCAGCCGGGCGGCGACCGTCGCCAGATCGGTCAGCGTGAGGCGCAAGTCCCAGACCCGGGTCAGCGCCAGCAGGGTCGCGGCGGCGTCGGCACTGCCGCCGCCGAGCCCGGCCTGCGCCGGGATCCGTTTCACCAGTTCCACCCGCACGCCGGCCACCCGGCGGCGCGGTGCGGCGATGCCGGCGAGCAGGTCGGCGGCACGCCAGATCAGATTGGCGGCGTCGGTCGGAATCGCCGCGTCGTCGCAGCTGATCACGAACGGCCCGCGGGCCGGCACGAAGGTGAGGGTGTCGTGCAGCCGCAGCGACTGCAGCACCGTCCGCACCTCGTGATAGCCGTCGGGCAGGAGGCCGAGGATGCGCAGGTCGAGATTGATCTTGGCGTGCGCGTGGATCGTGAGCGGCGTCGACGACGACACGTCAGCGGCCGCCCGTCGGCGCCAGCGGACTGGCCGCCCGCAGGTCATCGAGAGTCATGGGCGTGGCGTCGGCCGGCACGGCGACGGCGAACGCCCCGGCGGGCAGGTCGACGTTCGTCTGCGTCTGCGTGAGGGTCGCGGTGAGATCGATGGCGCCGCGCGGCACCGTGCGGCGGACGCGCACCACGCGGCCGCCCTCCGGTGCCCGGGCGTAATCCACCACCCAGCCGCGGTCGTCGGCGCCGACGACCGCGCCGTCGCGCAAGTAGACCCGCACGTCGCCGCGCTCGACCGCCTGCCATCCGTCGGCGAACGCCAGCCCGGTCGACGCGTCGAGGGCGAGGCAGCCGAACAGCACGTCGCGCAGCGCGGCGGCGTCGAGCGCCAGGCCGGTGATCGCGTCGAGCACGTCGGCCACCGAGGCATCGCGCAGCACCTGCCGATCGCGGGGGAACAACAGCGTCGTCACCGCGCCGTCGGAGCCGAGGATCAGCGCCGGCGCCCCGAACGGCGCCAGCGCCTCGAGGCGAATCGAGGCCGGCGCCGCGAACCCGGCGACCAGGCGGGCGCGGATGCGATCGCCGGCGACGCGGCCCGACAGCGCGATCTCGGCGGTCGCGGTCCGCAGCGGCCGGCAGTGCGCGGTCGCCGCCGCGAACGCCGTCAGCGCCGACGGATCGGCCGCGGACGTTCCGGCCGGACGGGACGGGCCACGGGCGGCACACGCGCCGGCGAGACCGGCCAGCACGACGACGGCGGCCGCACGCCGCGCCGCGCCGAAGGCGATCATCGCGACCGCTGGCGCAGTTGCCGCAGCCGCCGCTCGAGGGCGGCGCGATCGACGTCCACGCCGTCGCCGGCAAGGGCCAGTTCGAGCGCCGACGCGGCCTCGGGGCGCCTGCCGATCGCCGCCAGGACCTCGGCGTAGTGCGATTGGATCACCGAGCTGCCGCGCAACGCGGTCGCCGCCCGCCGCAGCGGCTCCTCGGCCTCGGCGGCGCGGCCCAGCTTGAAGAGCGCCCAGCCGCGGCTGTCGAGAAACGCCGGGTTGCCCGGCTCGGCCGCCAGCGCCCGGTCGATCAGCGTGAGCGCCTCGCCGACGCGCTGGCCGCGGTCGGCGAGCATGTAGCCCAGGTAGTTGAGCGCGTTGGCGTGCAGCGGATCGCGGGCGAGGATGGCGCGGAACACGCGCTCGGCATCGGCGACGCGGTCGGCGGCCTCGTATGCCGCGGCGAGCCGGAACGCCACCGCCTCATCGGCCGGGGCGGCGCCGCCGAGCGCGGTGACGGCCTTGATGGCGTCGTCGTACCGTCCCGCCTCCTCGTAGACGTCGGCCAGGACGAACGCGGCGTCCTGAGCCGTGCGACGCTCGCCGAGAGTGCGCTCGAGGAACGCCACCGCCTCGGTGGCGCGGCCGGCCTTGACACCGGCCAGCGCCTCGACGCGCAGCAGACCGAGATCGGGCGGACCCGCGGCCGCCACCCGGGCGTCGCGCGCCACGCGCTGGGCCTGGTCGAACTGCCGCGCCTGCAGGTGCGCCTGGGCGAAGGCGACGGTGAGCGGCACGGAGGTCGGCAGCAGCGCGCGGGCCCGCTCGAAGGTCGTCACCGCCGCCGCGGCATCGCCGAGCTGCTGCTGCGCGCCGCCGAGCTCGGCCAGCAGGCGCACGAACTCCCCGACGCGCGTGCCGGTCGGCACGGCGGCGTCGCGCGTCGCCGGACCGAGCAGCGCCGCGATGGCGGCGTAGTCGTAGCGCTCCCGGTAGACCCCGGCGAGCAGGCCCAGCACCTGGAGGTTGGCCGGCTCGAGCGCGAGCGCCGCCTTGGCCGCCTTCTCGGCGTCGGCGACGGCGCCGCGCTGCAGATGCGCGCGCGCCAGCAGCGTGTGGCCGGTCAGGTCCTTGGGATTGGCGGCGACGAACTCGGTGAGCAACGTCACGGCCCGACCGACGCCGGCGCCGCCCTCGATGTTGAGCAGCGCCTGGGCCTGGCGCAGGCGCAGCTCGCGCCCGGGGCCGCGCACGGCGGCGGCCCCTTTTTCGTAAGCGTCGGCCGCTTCGGCCCACTTGTCCTGCCGCTCGTACAAATCGCCGAGCGCGAGGTAGTAGCGGGGATTCGCCCCGGCCGCCTGTTCGAGCGCCGCCGCTGCCCGGTCGTACCGGCCGAGACTGCGATGCGCTTCGGCGAGCAGGGCCAGGGGCTCGGCCGATCCGGTCTGGCCGACGATGCGCTCCAGCAACGGGACGGCCTTGGCGGCCTCGCCCGCGGCGAGCAGTTGCCGCGCCAGCGTCATCTGCAACCCGAGGTCGGTCGCCATCGCCGGCGACGCCTGGATGCGGCTCAGGTGCTCGATGGCCACGGCGCGCCACTCGGCGGCGGTTCCGCCCTTGGGGCCGGCCACCGCGCCATCGGCCCAGGCGGCGTAGACGAGCCCGAGGATGCGGTGGCCCTCCTCGGACGACTCATCGAGACCGACGGCACGCTCGGCAGCGGCCACGGCATCGGCAGCGCGGTTCTGCCGGGCGAAGAAGCCGGCCTGCTCGGCGCGCAGTTCGGCCGACGTGGGGTCGAGCGTCACCGCACGCTGCAGCGCCGCTTCGGCGCCGGCGACGTCGTCGGCGGCCTCGGCGCGGCGGGCGAGCAGGAACTCGTACATCGCCGCGCTGCTCGGCGGCGCGCCGCCCTGACGCGCGGCTGGCGTCGCCGGTGATGCCGCCTGGCCGGCCGCGGGCCACGGCAGCGCGATGGTCCACACGACGAGCACGGCCCGCGCACGCAGCATGACTGCATCTTTTCACAGTTCACGCCGCCGGACGGCCGGGTTTTCGCCACGTCCGCGCGCCGGGCCGGCCGCAAGCGGCGCGCTATACTCGTCGGGGAGTCCCCGATGCCCATCGACGCGGAGCTGCTCGAAATTCTGGCCTGCCCGGCGTGCAAGACGCCCGTGCACCTGGTGAAAGACGGCACCGCGCTGAAGTGCGACGCCTGCCACCGTGTCTACGCCATCAAGGACGACATCCCGGTGATGCTGCTCGACGAGGCGACGATCGAGCCCTGACCGCGAGTGGCAGTCCGCTGAGGATCCTTCTCGTCCGCCTGCGCCTGGTCGGCGACGTCGTCTTCACCACGCCGGCCGTTCGCGCCGTCCGGCGGCGCTTTCCCGACGCGACCATCGACTACCTCGTCGAGCCGGGCGCGGCGGCGGTGGTCCGCCACAATCCCCACCTCTCGAGCGTGATCGAGGTCGAGCGCCCGCGTGGCCTGCGGCGGCTGGGCTACGACCTGGCGCTGGCGCGGCGGCTGCGCGCCGCGAACTACGACGTGGCCCTCGACTTCCACGGCGGGCCGCGCAGCGCCTGGCTGGTCCGCGCCACCGGCGCGCCGACCCGGATCGGCTACGCCATTCCAGGCCGGTGGTGGGCCTACACGACACGGGTGGCGTGGCATCCCCACCTCGAGCCGCCCCGCCACTCGGTGCTCAACCAGTGGGACCTCCTGACCCCGCTCGGCATCGATCCCCCGGATCCGGCCGCCGATCCGGTCGAAATGGTCGCCGGCCAGGCGGCGGTGGCCGGCGCGGCGGCCCGGCTCGCCGGAGCGGGCGTGGATCCGGCGGCGCCGCTGGTGGTCATCCACGTCAGCGCCAGCAACCCGTTCCGGCGGTGGCCGCGCACGGCATTCGCCCGGGTGGCGGCCGGGCTGGCCGCCGGCGACCCGGCGCGGCGCATTATGATCACCGCCGGGCCGTCGGAGGGCGATGCCGCCGACGCCGTCGCCGCCGAGGCGATGCGGCTGGCGGGCGCCCATGCCGCCGCCATCGTCCGCTGCGGCGAGCCCACGCTGGAGGAACTCGAGGTCATCGTGTCGCGCGCGCGGCTCTTCATCGGTGGGGACTCCGGACCGTTGCACGTCGCCGCCACCACCGGCGTGCCGATCGTCGCGCTGTTCGGCCCGACGCTGCCGGCGCGGTCGATGCCGTGGCGGGCGCCGTCGAATCCGGCAGTGGCGCTCGAGCCGGGGCCGCTGCCCTGCCGGCCGTGCCACCAGCGCCGGTGCGAGCCCGGCGATTTCCGCTGCCTGACCGCCATCACGCCCGACGCCGTGCTGGCCGCGGCGGCGCCGCTCGTCGAGGGGCGGCGATGACCACCGCCACCGCGACGCTGCGCGCGCCGGCCGCCAGCGCGTTCACCCCGGAACGGCTCGGCTGGTGGGCGGTGGTCGGTGTGGTGGCGTCGCTGCAGCTCTCGATCGCCGTCGCCCAGATCTGCCTGACGCTCGCCGTCATCGCCTGGGCGTGGCGCGGGTGGGCCACGGGCACGCTCGCCGTCCCGTCGATCGCCTGGCCGCTCGTGGCCTACGCCGCCTGGACCCTGGTCGCGGCCGGCGCGTCGCGCGATCCGTCGGTGAGCGTCCCCGACACCAAGCAGCTCGTGCTGTTCCTGCTGGTGCCGGTGGTGTTCGAGTTCGCGCGCGGCCCGCGGGCACGGACCCTGGCGACGGTGGCCCTCAGCATCGGCGCCGCCAGCGCCTTCATCGGCGTCGTGCAGTACGGCCTGCTCAACTACGACAACCTCGGCCGCCGGCCGCAGGGCACGCTGTCGCACTGGATGACCTATTCGGGCACGCTGATGCTGGTGGTGTGCGGCAGCGTCGCCCGGCTGCTCTACGACCAGCGCGATCGGGTGTGGGCGGCGGTGGTGATGCCGGCCCTGATCGTCGCCCTCGGCCTCACCTTCACGCGCAGCGCCTGGGTCGGCGTGTTCGCCGGCGTCGGCGTGCTGTTCCTGCTCAAGGACCGCCGGCTGGTCGGCGTGCTGCCGATCGTCGCCGCGGTGCTCATCGCGCTGGCGCCGGCGGCGGTCACCTCGCGGGTCTACTCGATGTTCGACCTGAACGACCCGACCAACCGCGATCGGGTGGCCATGCTCGAGGCCGGGCGGGCGATCGTCCGTGACCATCCGCTGACCGGCGTCGGCCCCGACATGGTGCGCATCGTCTACCCGCGCTATCGGGTGCCGTGGGCGGTGGAGCCGAACAATCCGCACCTCCACAACGTGCCGGTGCAGATCGCCGCCGAACGCGGCCTGCCGGCGCTGGCCGCCTTCCTCTGGTTCGTCGTCGCGGCGGCGCGCACCCTGTGGCGGCGGATGCCGCGAACGCGGATGCCGGCGCTGGCCGCGGCCGGCCTGGCGTCGCTCGCCGCGATGCTCGCCGCCGGGCTGTTCGAGTACAACTTCGGCGACTCGGAGTTCCTGATGCTGCTGCTCGTGTTCGTGACGCTGCCCCTCGCCGCCGATCGTGACGGCGGCCTGCCGTGAGCGGCGGCGACCAGGCCGCGCCGCGGCTGCCGGCGCTCGAGCGGTCTCGCGCGCTCGCCCTTCTCGACGCCGCCCGCGACGTCCACGTGGTGGTGGTCGGCGACGTGATGCTCGACCACTTCATGGTCGGACGGGTCAGCCGCGTGTCGCCCGAGGCGCCGGTGCCGGTGCTGGAGTTCGACCGCGAGTTCTTCGTGCCGGGCGGAGCCGCCAACGTCGCGCACAACGCCCGCGCCCTCGGCGCCCGCGTCACGCTGGTCGGCCTGGTCGGCGACGACGCCGCCGGCGCCGATCTCCGCGGACTGCTCGAGGGCCGCGGCATCGCCGGCTCCGGCCTGATCGTCGATCCGGCGCGGCCGACGACGCGGAAGATGCGGCTGGCGACGACCCGCAACCAGCAGGTGGCCCGCGTCGACGTCGAACGCGCCGACGATGCCGAGGGCGTGCTCGGCGACGCCTTGGCCGCCGCGGCCGAGACCGCCGTGGCCTCGGCCGGCGTCGTCATCGTGTCCGACTACCTGAAGGGGGTGGTCACCCCGGCGGTGATGGCGCGGGTGATCGGGGCCGCGCACGGGCGCGACGTGCCGGTGCTGGTCGATCCGAAGGTGCCGCACGTCGCCCGCTACGCCGGCGCCACGCTGCTCACGCCCAACCACCACGAGGCCGAGGTCGCGACCGGGCTGACGATTCGCACCGCCGCCGACGTGCAGCGGGCGGCACGACGTCTCGCCGAGCAGGCCCGGGTGGACGGCGTGCTGGTCACGTGGGGCGAACAGGGCATGTGGCTGTCGCACGGCGCGGTCGAAGGCCACCTGCCGGCGACGGCCCGCGAGGTCGCCGACGTGACCGGCGCCGGCGACACCGTGGTGGCCGTGCTCGGCGCCATGCTGGCGGCGGGGGCGACCTCGGCCGAAGCGGCCCGGCTGGCCAACGACGCGGCCGGCATCGTCGTCACGCGCTTCGGCACGTCGGCAGTCACGGCCGACGACCTGCGCGCGCGGCTCTCACCAGCGGTTGGCGGTTAGCGGCTCGCGGCGATCGCCAGATCGTCAGATCGTCAGATCGATCAACCGATCGTTCGATCAATCGATCACCCGATCTCAGTGTCTGAAATGCCTCCGCCCCGTGATCACCATCGCCATGCCGTGCTCGTCGGCGGCGGCGATCACCTCGGCGTCGCGCACCGACCCGCCCGGATGGACGACGGCGGTGGCGCCGGCGGCGGCCACCGCGTCCAAGCCATCGCGGAACGGGAAGAAAGCGTCGGACGCGGCGACCGTGCCCGCCAGCGGCGGCGCGCCGGCCGCGGTCTGCCAGCCTCGGGCCTTGGCCACGGCCACCTTCACGGCGTCGACGCGGCTCATCTGCCCGGCGCCGATGGCCCGCGTGCGGCCCGCCTCGGCGAAGAGCACCGTGTTCGACTTGACGTGCGCGCAGACGCGCCAAGCGAAGCGCAGCGCCGTCCACTCGGCGGCGGTCGGCGATCGCGAGCTGACCACGCGCACGCCGTCGTGCGGCCACGCCACCGCCGCTTCCTCGACGACGTCGCGGGCCTGCACCAGCAGGCCGCCGAGCACCGAGCGGATGTCGCGCGCCAGGCGCGCCGACGCCGGCGCGCGGAACGCGTCGGTCGCCATGGTCAGCACGCGCAGGTTCGGCTTGGCGGCGAGGAGCGGCCGGGCGTCGTCGTCCACGGACGGGACGACGACGGCCTCGATGAACGTGGACGTGAGGGCCTGCGCCGTGGCGGCGTCGAGCGGCCGGTTGAGGCCGACGATGCCGCCGAACGCCGACAGCGCGTCGGCGTCGCGGGCGGCGACGTAGGCCTCGACCGCGCCGGCGCCGGTGGCCACCCCGCACGGGTTGGTGTGCTTGATGACGGCGGCGGCCGGCTCGTCGAACTCGAGCACGATGCGCGCCGCGGCGTCGAGATCGAGCAGGTTGGTGTAGGACAGCTCCTTGCCCTGCACGACGGTGGCGGCCCCGAGCCCGGGGCCGTCGCCGACCGCATACCACGCCGCCGCCTGGTGGGGATTCTCGCCATACCGCAGATCGCGGATCTTCGTCGCCTCGACGACCAGCCGGGCCGGAGCGAGCGGCAGCGCGCTGCGCGTCGGTGCCGGTGAGGTGTAGCTGACCGTGTCGAGTACCTGCGCGATGGTGGTGTCGTAGGCGGCGGTGTGTGCGAAGGCGCGGCGGGCGAGTTCGAAGCGGAACGCGGCGTCGCCGGCCGGCTGGTCGAGGGCCGCGAGCACGGCCGGATAGTCGGCGGGATCGACCACGACGAACACGTCCTGGAAGTTCTTGGCCGCCGCCCGCACCATGCCCGGGCCGCCGATGTCGATGTTCTCGACGAGATGGTCGAACGACGCCGCCGGGTCGGCCGCGGTCCTGGCGAACGGGTAGAGATTGACGGCGACGACGTCGATGAGGCCGATGCCCTCACGCGCCGCGGCGGCGAGGTCGTCGGCCTCGTGCCGGCGGGCGAGGATGCCGCCGTGCACCCGTGGGTGCAGGGTCTTCACCCGCCCGTCCATCATCTCGGGGAACCCGGTGACGTCCGACACGCTGGTCACGGCCAGGCCGGCGGCGGCCAGCGCCGCCGCCGTCCCGCCGGTGGACACCAGTTCGAATCCCCGGTCGGCCAGCCCTTTCGCAAACTCCACCACGCCCCGCTTGTCCGACACGCTCAGCAACGCTCGCCGCATCCGGTTCCGTTCCTTTCACCGTCGCCACGAGGGCGAATCAAAAGCAAAACTTGGCAACTCCCTGGAGAAACTCCAAGATGCGAGTTGACACTTGGAGACACTCGTCGCTATTATCCCCATGCGATTCCCCATGTGGGGCACGCGGGAAGGCCGCGAACGCGCGGCCTTCTTTTTTTGGCCTCGAACGTCCTCGGGCGGGCGGGGTCGAGTGCAAGGTGGCGGACGCCACAGCAAGCAGGAAGAAGAACGATGCGTATCACAGGCAAGGTCAAGTGGTTCAACAACGCCAAGGGCTACGGCTTCATCGAGCGCGAAGGCGGGAGCGACGTGTTCGTGCACTATTCGGCGATCCAGGGCTCCGGCTTCCGGTCGCTCGAAGAGGGCCAGGGCGTGGAGTTCGAGATCGTCGACGGTCCGAAGGGCCCGCAGGCGGGCAACGTCCAGCTCGTCTGAACCACTGAATCCGCCCGGCGCCAGCCACGGGGCTGGCGCCGGATTGCGCCCCCGCCCCGCCCGCCCCGCCTCTCCCTCTCCTCACGATTCGTCGCTCGAGCCTCCCGCGGGTTTCGCCGTGAAGGCGACGCGTCCGTCCTTGGTGGTCACCTTGAACACCACCTCGCCGCCGTCGCGTCCGAGCTTCGACACCTGCGCGCGGACCACGTCCTGGAAGCGATCGAACGGCACGTCGGCCTCGCCCGCCTGCCGGCGCGCCTCGCGCAGCTGCTCGTAGAGCGCCCGCACCTTGTCGGCCTCGGCCGACGGATCGCGCAGGCTGGTGACGACCGGCCCGGTGGCCGCCGGCACGGCCCCGATCTCGACCGGCTCGTCGTCGTGACGCCGTGACGGCGGAGGCTGAGGCGGCGCGTCGCCGCCCGGACGGCGCGCGCCGGGGCGCGTGCCCTCGCGCGTCCGCAGGTTGCGCTCCCACAACTCGCAGAAGGCGCTGAAGCGCGACTGCAGGCCCTGGAAGCGGAAGCGTTCGGCGGTGTTCTGGATCTGCAGCCGGTCGTAGCGCTTGATCAGCGCTTCCACACGGGCGCGCGTCTCCCACGGCAGCTTGGGCAGCCGGCCGGCGAAGAACAGGTTGTACTCGACCTCGAGCTTCTTCAGCTCCACTTCCAGTTCGCGCAACTGGCGGTCGAACTCGCTGGTGTGGTTCGGTGGCACGGCTAGCGAGGCGGAGCCTCGGACTCGAAAGGATGGGCGATGCGGGGCCCCACGGGCCGCAGTGTGGCGTTGCCCGGCCTCCGGCCGGACGTCGAGGCGTCGAGCGGCGCCGAGAAACCATGACTCATCCGCACAGCACCCTCTCGAAGCATCTAGGCCAGCAGCTGCAGCCACAGCAGCGGCAGCCACAGCTCGCGCGCGAAGGGAATCGGCCGGTCGTCGACCAGCACCTCGGTCTCGGGGCGGTCGCCGACCAGGGCGTAGAGATCGCGGAGCGCGGCGGCATCGGACGAGAAGAACCGCGCCCGGTGGCGGCGCGCGTCACCGCCGCCGACCTCGCGGTACTCGGCCGCCGCGCGGGCCCGCGCCAGTGCCTCGGCGTAGCCCGGCCCGTCGAACGGCGGGAACACCAGCGTGATCGAGAACGGCAGGTTCCGCGGGCCGAACAGCGCGGCGTGCAGATCGGGATCGAGCGCCGCCAGCTCCTCGTCGGTCGGCGCTTCGGCGAGCTCGACGTACGGCCAGAACCGCTCGAGCGGCCGCCGGGCAGGCACGGGCGCGGGAGAAGGCGTGGCGGGGTCGTCGGGCATCGCAGGCACACGCCGTGGACGCGCAGGCGCGTGAAAGTCAGGATGGTATCCTGATCGGCCACCCCCCGCAAGATGGCCGATTTGCGCGCGTTGCCCTCGATCGACCTGCTGCTGCAACGGCCCGCCGTGCAGCAGCTGGCGGCGCGTCACGGTCATGACGCCACGGTGACGGCGCTGCGGACGGCGCTCGCCGCCGCGCGCGCGGCGTTGTCGGCATCGACGAGCGCCGCGGCCGGCGCGGATCGCGAGGCCCTGGCCGCCGCGCTCGCCGACGAGGCGGCGACCCGCCTCGACGCGGAGGCGCGCGGATCCCTGCGGCCGGTCATCAACGCCACCGGCGTCGTCATCCACACCAATCTCGGCCGCGCGCCCCTCGCCGAGACCGCGCTGACCCGTCTGGCCGCGGTCGCCGGCGGCTACGCGACTCTCGAGTACGACCTCGAGGCCGGGACGCGCGGCTCGCGCGCCGTGCACGCCGAGGGCCTGCTCACCGCGATCACCGGCGCCGAGGCGGCGGTGGTCGTCAACAACAACGCGGCCGCGATGCTGCTCCTGCTGGCCGGGCTGGCCCGCGGCCGGGAGGTGGTGATCTCGCGCGGCGAGCTGGTGGAGATCGGCGGCGGCTTCCGCGTGCCCGACGTGATGGCGCAGTCGGGGGCGATGCTGCGCGAGGTGGGCACGACCAATCGCACCCGCCTGTCGGACTACGTCGCCGCGACCGGCGCGGCGACGGCGTTGTGGCTGCGCGTCCACCCGTCGAACTTCCGCATCGAGGGCTTCACCGAACGGCCGGGTCTGAGTGCGCTGGTGGCGGCCGCCCGCGCCGCCGGCGTCGCGGTGGCCGAGGATCTGGGCTCGGGCAACCTCGATCCCGAGTCGCCATGGGAACCCACCGTGCAGGCGTCGATTGCCGCCGGCGTGGACGTGGTGGCGGTGAGCGGCGACAAGCTGCTCGGCGGACCCCAGGCCGGCATCGTCCTCGGGCGAATGGCGCTCGTCGACCGGCTGCGCAGCCATCCGCTGATGCGCGCCCTGCGCGTCGACAAGCTCACCTACGCCGCCCTGGAGGCGACCCTGGTCGAGCATCGGGCCGGTCGCGCCCACCAGACGGTGCCGGTGCTGCGGATGCTGCACCTGCCGGTGGAAGCCGTACGGAGGCGGGCGGTCGCGGTCGCCGACCGGCTCCGCGGGTCGGGCTGGCACGTCGAGGTGACCGACGGCGAGTCCGCGATCGGCGGCGGCAGCGCCCCCGGCGTCACGGTGCCGACCGCCCTGGTGCGGCTGGCGTGGCCGGGCTGGAGCGCCGATCGGCTGGAGACGTGGCTGCGCGGCCGCGACACGCCAATCATCGCCCGGATTCAGAACGACGCGGTCGTGCTGGATCTGAGAACCGTCGCCGAAGGCGACGGCGTCGTGCTGCAGCTCTTGACCGACCCGGGCCCCGAGCCCCGAGCCCCGAGCCCCGGCTAGAAGATCGTCGCAATCGACCGCTCCGCCCAGGCGATCACCGGGGCGGGCAGCACGCCGAGCACGAGCACCGCGGCCACCGAGGCGACCAGCCCGCCCATCGCAATCGGCGAGATCGGCGGCGGCACCGGGCGGGCGTCGCGCTCGGACATGTACATCATCACGACGATACGCAGGTAGAAATACACCGACACCACGCTCGACAGCACGCCGATGATCACCAGGCCGTAGTAGCCGGCGCCGACGGCGGCGGTGAAGGTGTACCACTTGGCGATGAAGCCGGCGGTCGGCGGGAAGCCGCCCAGCGACAACAGGAAGATCGTCATCAGCGCCGCCAGCCCCGGGTGCGAGTGAGCCAGGCCGGCGTAGTCGCGCAATTCGTCGTTCGCCTGGTGGCGCGACCCGAGCAGGGCGATGATCCCGAAGGCGCCGACGTTGGTCACGGCGTAGGCGGCCAGGTAGAACAGCAGCGAGGCCTTGCCGACGTCGTTGGCGGCGATGATCGCCACCAGCAGATAGCCGCCGTGCGCGATGCTGGAATAGGCCAGCATGCGCTTCAGGTTGGTCTGCGAGACGCCGACGACCGTGCCCACCACCATGGTGGCGGCGGCGATCGCCCAGAGGATCGGCGTCCAATCCGCCACCATCGGGCTGAGCGTCGACAGGAACAGCCGCGCGAAGGCCGCCACCGCCGCCGCCTTCACGCCGGTCGACATGAATCCGGTGACCACCGCCGGGGCGCCCTCGTAGGCGTCGGGCGACCACATGTGGAACGGCACCGCCGCCACCTTGAAGGCGAAGCCGACGACCAGCAGGCCGATCGCCATCAGCAGCATCGGATTGCCGGACATCGACTGCGCGGCGATGGCCGCGCCGGCGCGTTCGAGGTGCGTCGTGCCGGTGACGCCGTAGACGAAGGCGATGCCGTACAGGAAGAACGAGCTGGCGAAGGCGCCGAGCAGGAAGTACTTGAACGACGCCTCGACGGCGTTGGGCTGGTCGCGGCGCAGCCCGGTCAGCACGTAGACGGCGATCGACATCGTCTCGAGGGCCAGGAACACCAGCAGCAGATCGGTGGCCTGGGCCATCAGCATCATGCCGACGATGGCGAACAGGACCAGCGCGTAGTACTCGCCCACCGGCAGGCCGTCGCGCTCGACGGTCTGCGACGAGAAGACCACCGTGAGGACGCCGACGACGACCAGCACCAGGTTGATGAACAGCGAGAAGTTGTCGGCGGTGACGACGCCGAAGCTGGTGGCGTTGCGATCCCACAGCAGCACCGAGGCGACGCCGGCGCCGACCAGGCCGATGAGCGCCAGGCCGCCGATCGGCATGCGCTCGCCCTTCTCGCGGAACGCCTCGGCCAGCAGCGCGAAGAGGCCGGCCAGCGACACGCAGATGACCGGAACGACGGCGTCGAAGGCGCTGTTGAACATCACTTGGCCTCGCCGGCGCTGGTGGCGGCCACGGCGGTGTCTGGCGCGGTCTGGAACCAGCGCCGCCAGCCGGCATCGACCCGCATCGGCTCACGCGCCTCGAGCCGCTGGACGATGCGCGTCACCGCCGGCTCCATCGGCGCCAGGAACAGGTTGGGCACGACGCCCATCACGATCGACAACGCGCACAGCGGGCCGATGACCGCCCACTCGCGCACGCTGAGGTCCTTCAGCTGCGCGTTCTCGGGATGGGTCACCGGCCCGTAGTAGACGCGCTGGAACATCCACAGCATGTAGACCGCCGACAGGATCACGCCGAGGCCGGCGACGACGGCGAACTTCGGCTCCCAGCGGAAGGCGCCGAGCATGATCAGGAACTCGCCGACGAAGCCGTTCAAGCCGGGCAACCCGACCGAGGCCAGGGTGATGATCAGGAACGCCGCGGTGAGCCGCGGCATCACGCTCTTCAGGCCGCCGAATTCGCTGATCAGGCGGGTGTGCCGGCGGTCCGAGAGCATGCCGACCACCGCGAACAGCCCGCCGGTGCTGACCCCGTGCGCCAGCATCTGGTAGGTGGCGCCCTGCACGCCCTGCACGTTCATCGCCGCGATGCCGAGGACGACGAAGCCCATGTGGCTCACCGACGAGTAGGCGACCAGCTTCTTCATGTCGGGCTGCACCATCGCCACCAGCGCGCCGTAGACGATGGCGACGACCGACAGCGTGGCCAGCACCGGCGCGAAGCCCAACGCCGCCTCGGGGAACAGCGGGAACGCGAAGCGGATCAGGCCGTAGCCGCCCATCTTCAGCAGCACGCCGGCCAGGATCACCGACCCCGGCGTCGGCGCCTGCACGTGCGCGTCGGGCAGCCAGGTGTGGAACGGGAACAGCGGCACCTTGATGGCGAAGGCCACCGCGAAGGCGAGGAAGAACCAGTACTGCAGCGTGTCGGGCACGCGCAGCTCGTGGAGTTTCAGCAGATCGAAGCTGTACTGGCCGGTGGCCTGCTGGTGCAGCCAGGCGAGGCCGATGATCGCCACCAGCATCAGCACGCTGCCGGCCATCGTGTAGAGCAGGAACTTGATCGAGGCGTAGATGCGCTGGTCGTAGCCCCAGATCCCGATCAGGAAGTACATCGGGATGAGCATGAAGTCCCAGAACACGTAGAAGAGGAACAGGTCGAGCGAGATGAACACCCCGATCATCGCCGCCTCGAGCAGCAGCATGAAGATCGAGAACTCCTTGACCCGCTCGTGGATGCCTTCCCACGACGACAGCAGCGCGATCGGCGTGAGGAACGTCGTCAGCACGATCAGCATCAGGCTGATGCCGTCGATGCCGACGTAGTAGTCGATGCCGAAGGTCGGGATCCAGGCGTGCCGCTCCACCGCCTGGAACGCCGGCGCGGTGGCCGCGGCGTCGAAGCCGGCCCACAGGCCGAGCGAGGCCAGGAAGGTCAGCAGCGACACGCCCAGGGCCGCCCAGCGCACGGTGTCGTCCTTGGCGCCGTCGCGGTTGGGCAGCGCCAGCAGCAGCGCGGCCCCGATCAGGGGCAGCGCCACGAGCAGCGACAGGATCGGAAAGCCGGTCACCATCTATCTCCAGAGGTAATAGCCGAGCACGAGCACGACGCCGACGAAGGTCGAGGCCGCGTAGCTGCGCACCGACCCGGTCTGCAGCAGCCGCAGCACCGCGCTCACGCCGGCGACGAGATAGCCGGCGAGGTTGACCAGCCCGTCGACCAGCTTGACGTCCATCCCCTTCCACAGCCCCTCGGTCGAGGCGCGCTGGATGGGATGCACGATCGCCGCGTCGTAGATCTCGTCGACGTAGTACTTGTTGAGCAGCAGGCGGTGCAGGCCGGGGAAGCTGGCGGCCAGTGACGCCGGGATCTGCGGGTTCTTGAGCCAGAGAAACGCCGCCAGGGCGATGCCGAGGAAGGCGATGAGCGACGACACCGCCATGAGCGTCAGCTCGAGCGCGGTCTCGTCGTGGGCCTCGGCGGCAGCCGTCTCGCGGCCGGGCCCGGCCGCCGCGGCACCGCCCGGCGGTTCCTGCCCGCTCGCCGGCAGCGCCTGCTCCGCCGCCGTCGCCGCCGCCGACGCCACGGCCGGCACGGCGTCGCCCGGCGCGCACTCGGCCAGTGTCATGCCGGCCGGGGCCCCCGGCAGCGCCACCGGGACGTTGCACTCGGCCAGGGCCCTGGGCGTGGCGACGAAGGCCGGGTGCAGCCACTCCCCGAGCGCGTTGTGCCCGCCCAGGGCGTGCGGCACGCCGACATACCCGGCGAAAACGGAGCCGATCGCCAGAACGATGAGGGCCAGGGCCATGGCCGGGGGCGCGTCGTGGAGGTGTCCGCCGTGCCCGTGCGCATGCGCCCCGTGACCGCCGGAGCCCGCGTGTCCCGGTTCGTGAGCGTGCGCAGGCTGGCGGCGCTCACCGAAGAAGGTCAGGAAGACCAGCCGGAACATGTAGGTGGCGGTGAGCAGCGACGTGATGACGCCGATCACCCACAGCCAGGTATGGCCGTGGCGGAAGGTCTCGAAGAGGATCTCGTCCTTGGAGAAGAACCCGGCCAGGCCGGGCACGCCGGCGATCGCCACCGACGCCACGACGAAGGTCCAGAACGTGATCGGCAGGTCCTTCTTGAGCCCGCCCATGTGGCGGATGTCCTGCTCGCCGTGCAGCGCGTGGATCACCGCGCCGGAGCCGAGGAACAGACAGGCCTTGAAGAAGGCGTGCGTGTAGAGGTGGAAGATGCCGGCGCCGAAGGCGCCGACGCCCATCGCCAGGAACATGTAGCCGAGCTGCGACACCGTCGAGTAGGCCAGCACCCGCTTGATGTCGTTCTGCACCAGGCCGATGGTGCCGGCGAACAGCGCCGTGGCGGCGCCGATCGCCGCGACGATGCCCAGCGTCACCGGCGCGTGCTCGAACAGCACGGCGTTGCGGCCGATCATGTAGACGCCGGCGGTGACCATGGTGGCGGCGTGGATGAGGGCCGAGACCGGGGTCGGGCCCTCCATCGCGTCGGGCAGCCAGGTGTAGAGCGGGATCTGCGCCGACTTGCCGGTGGCGCCGACGAACATCAGCAGCGTGATCAGGCTGAGGACGCCGAACGACGCCTCGGGCGCCATCGGCGTCGCCTTGGCGGCGATGAGCTGGAAGTCGAGCGTGCCGAAGGTCACGAACGCCAGCAGCGTCCCCAGGACGAACGCGTAGTCGCCGACGCGGTTGACGATGAACGCCTTCTTGCTGGCGTCGCCGGCCGACTTCTTCACGTAGTAGAAGCCGATCAGCAGGTACGAGCACAGCCCGACGCCCTCCCAGCCGACGAACATCACCAGGAAGTTCGAGCCGAGCACCAGCAGGAGCATGAAGAAGACGAACAGATTCAGGTAGGAGAAGAACCGCGCGTAGTCGGCGTCGGTCTCCTCGTGCATGTAGGCGGTCGAGTAGACGTGGATGAGCGAGCCGATGCCGGTGATGACCAGGATCATCACCGCCGACAGCGGGTCGAGGCGGAAGGTCAGGTCGAGGGCGAAGTCGCCCGACTGGATCCAGGTGAAGACCGTCTGGACGATCTCGCGGTCGCCGGCCGGCAGCCCCGCCAGCGCGAGCACCTGCATCACGGCGACGGCGAACGCGGCGACCATCACCGCGCAGGCCACCGCCCCCGACACGCCCTTCGACAGGCGGCGGCCGAGGCCGGCGTTGACCAGGAAGCCGAGGAACGGGAGGAGCGGAATCAGCGCGAGCACGGCGTCACCACTTGAGGTTCGTGAACGCCTCGGGGCTGAGCGATTCCCGATGGCGGAAGAGGGCGATGACGATGGCCAGGCCGACGGCGGCCTCGGCGGCGGCGACGGTCATGACGAAGAAGGTGATGATCTGGCCGTCGACGGTGCCCTGCTGGCGGCCGAAGGCGACGAAGGTCAGGTTGACGGCGTTGAGCATCACCTCCACCGACAGCAGCAGGGTGATGACGTTGCGGCGCAGGAACACCCCGGCGGTGCCGATGGCGAAGAGCAGTCCGGAGAGGATCAGGTAATGGGAGATGGGCACCATGAGCGGGCTAGCTCCCCTTCTTCCCGGCCAGCACGACCGCGCCGATCATCGCCGCGATGATCAGAATCGACGTCACTTCGAAGGCGAACATGTAGTCGGTGAAGAGCACCCGGCCGAGCAGGCGCACGCTCGACGCCGCCGGCTGGGCCGCGCCGACGCCTTCCGACAGCGTGTTCAGCCGCGAGAACGCCCACACCAGCTGCACCAGCAGCACCACCGCCAGCACGCTGCCGATGCGGGTCGGCCCCGGCCGGTAGTACGGGTGGGTGCGGTCCCACTCGGCGCCGTCCTCGCGGGCGGCGTTGAGCAGCATCACCGTGAACAGGAACAGCACCAGGATGGCGCCGGCGTAGATGATGATCTGCACGACGGCGACGAACGGCGCCTCGAGCAGCACGTAGAGGCCCGACAGCCCGCAGAACGAGCCGACGATGGCGACCACGCTGTAGATCGGGTTGCGCTGGCTGACGACCAGCAGCGCCCCGCCGACGGTGATCGCGGCGAACAGATAGAAGAGCAGGAGATCAAAGCCCAAAGTAGATCACCCCCGCCGCCGTCGCCAGCAGATTGACCGTGGCCACCGGCAGCAGCACCTTCCAGCCGAGCGTCATCAGCTGGTCGTAACGCACCCGCGGCAGCGTCCAGCGCAGCCACAGGTAGACGAAGAGCAGCACCGCCAGCTTGATCAGGAACCAGATCCAGCCGTAGGCCTCGGGGATGAGCGGCCCGTGCCAGCCGCCGAGGAACAGGTTCACCGCCACCGCCGAGACGGTGACCATGTTGATGTACTCGGCCATGAAGAACATGGCGAAGCGCATCGAGCTGTACTCGGTGTGGTAGCCGGCGACCAGTTCCTGTTCGGCCTCGGGGAAGTCGAACGGCGCGCGGTTGGTCTCGGCGACGCCGGCGGTGAAGAACAGCAGGAAGGCGATCAGGCCGAGCGGGAACATGACGAAGACGTTCCAGCGCGGGATGAGCCCGAAGTAGTAGCCGGCCTGGGCGTCGACGATCTCGCGGAACGACATCGAGCCGGCGAGCACCACGATGGTGAACAGCGCCATCCCGTAGGCCAGCTCGTAGCTGATCATCTGCGCCGAGCTGCGCAGGCCGCCGAGCAGCGAGTACTTCGAGTTGCTGGCCCAGCCGGCCAGCACGATGCCGTAGACGCCGACCGAGGCCACCGCGAACACCACCAGCACGCCGACGTTGACGTCGGCGATCTGCAGCGGCATCGGCTCGTCGAGCAGGCCGAACAGCGTCGTCGTCGCCCCGAACGGCACCGGCGCGAAGGCAATGAAGCAGGCCGCCACCGAGATGATCGGCGCCAGCGAGAAGAGCAGCCGGTCGGCGGCCTTGGGCTGCAGCTCCTCCTTGAAGAACAGCTTGAGGATGTCGGCGATCGGCTGCAGCAGGCCCTTCGGACCGACCAGCCACGGACCGTAGCGCTGCTGCATCAGCGCCGCCACCTTGCGCTCGGCGTAGACCATCACCGCCGCCGAGATCTGCAGCGCCAAGAAGACGATCCCGACCATCGCCGCGTAGGCGATGACGTTGGGAGTCAGCCAGTCGAACATGGTGGTGGTTCGCTCCCCTGCCCTAGTGGTGCGCACCGGCGGGCTGCGCCGCGCGGTAGTCGGCCGCCGCCGGGCGCTCGCCGCGGGCGTAGACCTCGTATTCGCTCCTGAACAGCTTCAGCGTCGTCAGCACCGGCGTCGCCGCCGCGTCGCCGAAGGCGCACAGCGTCTTGCCGTTGATCTGGTTGGCGACGCTCTGCAGCAGGGTGATGTCGCGGGCCGAGCCCTCGCCGTCGAGCATGCGGTGCAGCAGCTTGTAGAGCCAGTCGGTACCCTCGCGGCACGGGGTGCACTTGCCGCACGACTCGTGACGGTAGAAGTGCAGCAGGTTCTCGGCCAGCCACACCATGTCGACCGTGTCGTCGAGCACCATGATCGCCGCCGAGCCGAGCAGCGAGCCGGCCTGCTGGACGGCGTCGAAACTGGCCGGGATGTCGAGCTGGTCGGGCAGCAGGATCGGCACCGACGAGCCGCCCGGGATCACCGCCTTCATGGTGTGCCCGTCGCGGATGCCGCCGGCGTAGTCGTCGATGAGTTCGCGCAGGCTGACCTTCATCGGCGCCTCGTAGACGCCCGGGCGCTTGACCTGGCCGCTGACGCAGAACAGCTTCGGCCCGCCGTTCTTCTCGGGGCCGAGGGCCGCGAACCACTCGGGGCCGCGGGTCATCACCAGCGGCGCGTTGCACAGCGTCTCGACGTTGTTGACCGCGGTCGGGCAGCCCCACAGACCGGCCACCGCCGGGAACGGCGGCTTGAAGCGCGGCTGGGCCCGCTTGCCTTCGAGCGAGTCGAGCAGCGCCGTCTCTTCGCCGGCCTCGTAGGCGCCGGCGCCGCGGTGCAGGTAGACCTCGCAGTCCCAGCCGGTGCCGAGGATGTTGGTGCCGACGTAGCCGGCGGCGCGGGCGTCGTCGATCGCCCGCTGCAGCACCGGGAACAGGTGGTAGAACTCGCCGCGGATGTAGATGTAGGCGACCTTGGCGCCGATGGCATGGCAGCCGATGAGGCAGCCCTCGACCAGCAGGTGCGGGTTGCGCTCCATTAGCAGATGGTCCTTGAAGGTGCCCGGCTCGCTCTCGTCGGCGTTGCAGACGATGTACTTCGGCTTGGGCGACTTCTTGTCCACGAACTGCCACTTGAGGCCGGTCGGGAAGCCGGCGCCGCCGCGGCCGCGCAGCCCCGACGCCTTGACCTGCTCGATGACCTGGTCGGGCGTCATCGCCAGCGCCTTCTTCAACCCCTGATAGCCCTGCTGGTGCTCCAGGTAGTGCGCCAGCGTGTTGCCGCCCGGCGTATAGGCGTACTTCGTCAGCACCGGCTCGTAGCCGTTGACCGACGGCGGCTGCACCGGCGTGGTGGTCTTCCCCGCCGCGTCGCGGCGGTGCTCGACGTCGAGGTGGCAGCCGTTGAGCGCCGTCACGCCGTCCCGGCGCACCGCCTCGATGAAGGCCGGCACCTGGTCGGGCCGAAGACACTCGTGCCAGTGCAGGTTGTTCACCATCACCACCGGCGCCTTGTCGCAGGCGCCGAGGCACTCCATCGGCTGGATCGTGAACAGACCCGACGGGTCGGTCTCGCCCGGCTTCACCCCGAGCACCTCGCTCATCCGCGCGACGACCTGCTCGGCGCCGGCCAGCGCGCACGACAGCGTCGTGCACACCTGCAGCACGTAGGTGCCGACCGGATTGCGGTGGAACATCACGTAGTAGCTGACCACGTCCTCGACGTCGGCGGTGGTGATGCCGACCACCTCGGCGACGTGGCGGGCGGCGTTGCCGCTGATGTAGCCCTGCTGGTCCTGGACGAGGTAGAGGGCGTAGAGCACCGACGAGCGGCGGTGTTCGGGCGGGTACATCGCCGCCAGCCGTTCGTACTCGGCGCGGCGCTCGGGCGTGAAGGCGAACTCGGGGCCTTCGGGCAGCGTCTGGCGCTCCGAACGATGCCAGCGCTCGGTGCCGTACGGCATCGCGGGATGAAAACTCATCGATCCACGTCTCCCATCACCACGTCGAGCGAGCCGATCACCGCAATCACGTCGGCAATCATCCCGCCGACGATGAACTTGTGCAGCGCCTGGGTGGCCATCAGCCCGGGCGAGCGCATGTGCACGCGCCACGGCCGGTTGGTGCCGTCGGACACCACGTAGCAGCCGTGCTCGCCGCGCGGCCCCTCGACCGGCACGTAGGCCTCGCCGGCCGGGACGTTGAAGCCCTGCGAGTAGATCAGGAAGTGCTGGATGAGCGCTTCCATCTCGGTGTAGACCTCGTCTTTGGGCGGCGGCGCGACGCGGCGGTCCTTGACCTGCCACTCGCCCACCGGGTCGATGCGCTCGAGCGCCTGGCGGCAGATCTTCACGCTCTCCCGCATCTCGGCGACGCGGGTGAGGTAGCGGTCGTAGACGTCGCCGTTGTTGGCGCCGATGACGTCGAACTGGTAGGTCTCGTAGCCCGAGTAGGGAAAGGCGCGGCGGACGTCGTAGTCGCCGCCGGCGGCGCGGGCGATCGGCCCGAACAGCCCCCAGGCGTAGCAGTCGGCCAGCGTGATGGTGCCGACGCCGCGGGTGCGGTCGAGCCAGATCGGGTTCTTGGTGATGAGCGTCTCGTACTCGTCGAGCTTGCCGGGGAAGCGGTCGAGGAACGCCGTGACCGCCTCCTTGAAGCCGCGCGGGATGTCCTCGCGCAGGCCGCCGACCCGGATGTAGCTCGGGAAGAAGCGGAACCCGGCCAGCATCTCGTTCAGGTTCATGATGATCTCGCGCTCACGGAACGCGTAGAGCATCCCGGTGATCGCGCCGATCTCCATGGCGTGCGTGCCGAACCACACCAGGTGGCTGCTGATGCGCTGCAGCTCGGCGATGAGGACGCGGATGTCCTTGACCCGCTGCGGCACCTCGAGGCCGAGCAGCCGCTCCACCGACAGGCAGTAGGCGAGGCTGTTCGACTGCGCGCCCAGGTAGTCCATGCGCTCGACCAGCGGAATCACCTGCTGCCACTTCTTCTGCTCGGCGGTCTTCTCGATGCCGGTGTGCAGGAAGCCGATCGTCGGCGACACCGAGACCACGGTCTCGCCGTCGAGCTCGAGCACCAGGCGCAGCACGCCGTGCGTGCTGGGGTGCTGCGGCCCCATGTTGACGGTCATCGTCTCGGTGCGGACTGCCATCGCTCTAGCCTTCCAACTCGTCGTCGACCAGCTCGCACACCAGGTGCAGCATCGTCATGTGCGCTTCCTGGATGCGCGCGGTCGTCGTCTCGGGCACGTTGAGGTGGATGGCGGCGAGCCGCCCGGCGGCGCCGCCGCCGCGCCCGGTCAGCACCGCGGTGACCAGCCCGCGGGCGCGCGCCGCCTCGAGGCCGCGCAGCACGTTGGCCGAGTCGCCGCTGGTGGTGATGCCGACGGCGACGTCGCCGGGCCGGCCCAGCGCCTCGACCTGGCGCGCGAAGACCTGGTCGAAGCCGAAGTCGTTGCCGACCGCCGTGAGAATGCTCGTGTCGGTGGTGAGGGCCACCGCCGGCCAGGCCCGCCGGTTCCTGACGAAGCGGCCGACCAGTTCGGCGACGACGTGCTGGGCGTCGGCGGCGCTGCCGCCGTTGCCGAACACCAGCACCGTTCCGCCGGCCTTGAGCGCGGTCACGATCGCGTCGGCCAGGGCCGCCACCGCCGCCACCGCCGGACCGGCGGCCAGGCGCTCATGGGCCGCCGCGGCCGCCCGCAGGCCGTCGGCCACCCTGGTCCGCCGCGCGGCGTCGGTCGTGGTCACGATCACTTGGGCCGCGTCCGCGAGTAGCGGTCGCGCTCCATGTTGGCCCGGAACTCTTCGGCGGTGACCTGGAGCGGCATGTAGGTCTGGGCGTCCTTGCGCACCTGCACCGGGTAGTCCTTGCGCAGCGGGTGCCCGTCCCAGTCCTCGGTCATCATCAGGCGCCGCAGGTCGTCGTGCCCCTCGAAGACGACGCCGAACAGGTCGTAGATCTCGCGCTCGCACCAGCCGGCGCCGGGGAACACGCCGGTCAGCGACCCGATCGGCTGGTCGAGCCCGAGCTGCGCCTTGAGGCGGATGCGGGCCCGGCGGTGCGGCGACACCAGGTGGTAGACCAGATCGAAGCGCGGCGTGCGCTTCGGGTGGTGGTCGACGCAGGTGACGTTGGAGAACGCGACGTACTCCAGTCCGGGCGTGTCGCGCAGCGCGCGGCACACGTCGACGACGTCGGGCGCCGACACCCACAGGGCGGGGGTCACCGCGTCGTCGGCGGCCGGCGCCGGCGCCAGCTCGGCGGCGGGCACCGCGGTCTTCAGCTGATCGATCAGGGCCTGGATGTCCATGTCGCGGGAGGGACCGGCCTAGGCCGAGGCCGAGAGCTTGGTGGCGTCGATCTTCTTCTGCAGCTGCACGATGCCGTAGAGCACCGCCTCGGGACGGGGCGGGCAGCCGGGGATGTAGACGTCGATGGGCACCACCTGATCGGAGCCCTGGACGATCGAGTAGTTGTCGAACACGCCGCCGCAGGAAGCGCAGGCGCCCATCGAGATCACCCACTTGGGCTCGGGCATCTGGTCGTAGATGCGGCGCAGCGCCGGGGCCATCTTCCGCGACAGCCGGCCGGCGATGATCATCAGGTCGGACTGGCGCGGCGAGCCGCGGAACACCTCGGCGCCGAAGCGCGAGATGTCGTAGCGGCTCGACGCCATCGCCATCATCTCGATGGCGCAGCAGGCGAGTCCGAACGTCACCGGCCAGATGGCCGACCGGCGGCTCCACTGCACCACCTTCTCGAGGGTGGTGGTGAGCACCGGAATCTCCGGAAGATCAGTTTCGAGTCCCATAGACGTATCTCTTGACGACGGCCGGTCCCGGACGGGGCGGGCGCACGTAGTCGGGGTCGCTCTCGGGACCCCAGTCGAGCACGCCCTTGCGCCAGACGTAGACGAAGGCGACGGCGAGAATCAGGAAGAAGACCAGAATCTGCACGAAGCCCGCCCAGCCGAGGTCGCGCAGCGCCATCGCCCACGGGCCGAGGAACGCCACCTCGATGTCGAACAGCAGGAAGATCATCGCGATCAGGTAGAACTTGACCGACTGCCGCTCGCGGGCATCGCCGACCGGCGGCATGCCGCATTCATACGGGGCGAGTTTTTCGGGTGTAGGATGCCGCGGGCCCAGGAAATAGGAGAGGATGACCGACACCACTCCGAATCCCAGGCCGACCGCGACCATGATGGCGACGCCGCCCCAGCCTTCCATACTTGTTCCTTCGTCAGCCGCGCCTGCGGGCCGTACTGCGGGTCAAGATCGCTTGTGAAGGATTTCGCAAGAGTCGGTAGATGGTAGTCAACCCGCGCGCGCGCAGTCAAACGCCCTACCCACGACAACTTGCGGGCAATTGGCGATGACGGCGCCGGCTCTGGCCCCCGCCTCCGGCCCGCGCCGCATCGCCTGGTTCAGCCCGATGCCGCCGTCGTCGTCGGGGATCGCCGCCTACTCGGCCGAGATCCTGCCGTGGCTGCGCGAGCGCGGGCTCGCGGTGGACGTCTACACCGATCCCGATCACGGGGCCGCGCCACCGCCCGGCACGTCCGGCGCGCAGGACTTCGTGTGGCGGCAGCGCCGGCAGCGGTACGACCTGGTGGTCTACCAGCTCGGCAACGCCGCCTGCCACGACCACATGTGGGGCTACGTGTTCCGCTACCCCGGACTGGTCGTCCTCCACGACGCGCAGGTCCACCAGGCCCGCGCGCAGGCGCTGCTCGGCGGCTGGACGCCGCGCCGCGACGACTATCTGGCCGAGTTCGCGGCCAACCATCCACAGGCCCCCCCCGACGCCGCCCGGTTGATCGCCGAGGGCCTGGGCGGTCACCTGTTCGGCCTCTGGCCCCACGTCCGCCTGCTGCTGCAGGCGGCGCGCCTCGGCGCCGTGCACAGCCGGGCGCTCGCGGCCCGGCTGAGCGCATCGCACGACGCCGCCGTCCGCGCGATGCCGATGGGCGTGGCCGACCCCTGTGCGGCGGCCAGCCGGCTCACACCGGCCGACGTGCGGGCGCGGCACGGGCTCCGGGCCGACGACGTCGTCGTCGGCGCGTTCGGCGGCCTGACGCCCGAGAAACGGCTGCCGCAGCTGCTCGCGGCGGTCGCCGCGCTGGCGCCTCGGCACCCGTCCCTCCACCTGCTGCTCGTCGGGAGCCCGGCCCGGCACTACGACGTCGCCGCCGACGCCGCCGCGCTCGGTCTCACCGATCGTGTGCACCTCACCGGGTTCGTGTCCGACGACGAACTCGCCGCGCACCTGCAGGCCGCCGACGTCTGCGCCTGTCTGCGCTGGCCCACCAATGGCGAGACGTCGGCCTCGTGGCTGCGGGCGGTGGCCGCCGGCCGGGCGACCATCGTCACCGATCTGGCGCACCAGCCCGACCTCCCGGTGGCGGATCCGCGCGGATGGCGCGAGACCGCTCCGCACGCCATCGCCGCGGCAGTGCCGATTCTCGACGAGGCGCCCGCACTCGCGGTCGCCATCGACGAGCTGGTCCGCAGTCCCGAACGGCGGGCCCGCCTCGGGGCGGCGGCCCGCGACTACTGGCGGGCTCACCACACGCTCGACCACATGGGCGACGCGTACCTGACGGTCATCGCCGAGGCCGTGAGCCGGCCGGCGCCGCACCCGCCGTTGCCGGCTCACCTCGTCGCGACCGGCGCCGAACGGCTCGACGCACTGCTCGCCCCCTTCGGCGTCGCCGTGCCGGCCGGCGTCGCGGAGTGACGTGCCGACCGCGGGCGAGGGCCGGTCGCGGCCGCTGACCGCCGCGGTGTACGCCGCGGTGACCCTCGGCGCCCTCTTCGTCGGCGTGCACCTGGCCGTCACGCGGCCCACCGCCTTCCCGGCCGGCGCCGGCTTCACCCTGCGCGCCGGCCTCGCCGTGGCCCCGCTCGCCGAACCGCAGTCGCTGCGGCTCACCCGTCCACCCGACGTCTCGCGGCCCATCGACGCGGTGGTGGCGGAGGTCGTGGCGGGCGGGCCGGCGGACCGGGCGGGGATCCGCGCCGGCGATGTGGTGCTGGCCATCGTCGACGGGCGCGGCGCGCGCCTCGATCTCGACGCGCCGTCGGGCGACGCGGCGGCGCGGCTGGTGGCGTGGCGCACGGCCTGGTGGCTCGACGTGCGCCGGCCGTTCACGGTGACCATCGCCGGCGCCGCCGGCCCGGTGACCGTCACCATCGCCCCGCAGTGGTTCCCGGACGTGCCGGATGGCGCCTCCGGGCCGTGGCTGCGGCGGCACCTCGGCGGCGGCGTGCACATCATCGGCTCGCTGCTGGCCGCCCTGGCCCTGGTCGCCCTGCGCGTGCGCGGCAGCGTCGCGGCGCTGATGACGCTGACCATGGTCGTCAACATCGCGGTCGGCGGCGCCCTGGCCGGCGGCGAAGCCTGGCTGCCGTCGCTCGTCCGCGAGCCGCTGGTGCTCTTCGCCTGGCTGCTGGCGCCGCTCGGCTTCCCCATCGTCGCGCTCACGGTGCTCAACTTCCCCCAGCCGTCCGAGCTGCTCACCCGGTGGCGCTGGCTGCCGGCCGGCCTCGTCGCCCTGGCCGCTCCGCTCATCGCCGCCAACGGCCTCGCGGCGCTGTACCTGCTCGGCAACGACGCCGTGGCGACGCCGCTGGCGTGGTTCGCGGCGCGCCCGTTGCTGTTCACGGCGACCTTCCTGCTGGCGGTGCTGGCCAACGCCGCCATCGTCGTCGAGGGCTACGGCCGCTACCGCCGCAACCCGGACGCGAACGAACGCCGCCGCATCATGGTGGTGGTCTATACCGGCGTGCCGGGGGCCCTGGCCTGGGCGATCTCCGAGATGCTGCCGGTGGCCGGATCGCTGCTGCTCGGCCGGCCCGTGCAGCTCCCCTGGGAGCTCACGCTGCTGCTCACGGCGGCGATGCTGCTGCCGGCGGTCGGGCTGCCCTACGCGGTGGCCGTCAGACACGTCTTCAGCCCGAGGGTCGTGCTGCGGCGCAGCCTGCAGTACGCGCTGGCGCAGCGCACCCTCACGCTGCTCACCGTCCTGCCCGCCATTCCGCTGATCGTGTCGCTCGTCCGGCAGCGCGATCTGCCGCTGGCCCGGATCGTCTCGGGCCGGCCGCTCTTCTACGCCGCCGGCCTCGCCCTCCTGGTCCTCGCGCGACGCTACCGGGTGCCGGCGGAACGCTGGCTGGACCAGCGCTTCTTCCGCGCCGAATACGACGCCCGCGAGATCCTGATGTCGCTGGCCGGCCGGATGCCGTTCGAGACCGATCCGGGCGAGCTGGTCGCGCTGGTCATCCATCAGCTCGACTCGGCGCTGCATCCGGAGTCGGTCGCGGTGCTGGCCGAGCTGACGCCGGGACGGTTCGAGACGGTCGGGGCCCGCCCCGCCGGCGTGCCGGCGTTGCCAGCCGGCGGCGGGCTCCTCACGCTGCTGCGCTGGTCACGCGAGCCGCTGGAAGTGCTGCTCGACGACGAGCGCGCCAGCGTCAACCGGCTGCCGACCGACGACCGGGCCTGGCTGGCCGCGGCCGGTGTCCAGCTGCTGGTGCCGATGGTGGCCGGCAGCGCGGCCGATCCGGACGTCGTGGGCCTGCTGGCGCTGGGCCCGAAGCAGTCCGACGAGCCCTATTCGCGCGAAGACCGCGCGCTGCTGGCGGCGATTGCCGCCCAGATGGCGCTCGGGCTCGACGGGTCGCGCATGCGGCAGCGGGCCGCGCCGGCCGCCGCGCCGGCGTCGCGGCTCGACACCGCGCCGACCGTCGGTGCCGGCGAACCGACGCTCGGCGTCTGCCCGCGCTGCCAGCGCAGCGTCGAACTGGCGCGCGGCGCGTGCCCCGACGACGGCACGGCGCTCGTGCCGGTCGCCGGCCTGCCGCCGATCGTCGACGGCAAGTACCGCGTCGATGCCCAGATCGGCCGCGGCGGCATGGGCGCGGTGTTCCGCGCCCGCGACGTGCGGCTCGATCGCGACGTGGCCATCAAGGTGGTGCGCGCCGACCTGCTGGCTTCGCCCGAGGCCCGCGGGCGCTTCCGCCGCGAAGCGCAGCTGGTGGCGCGGCTCCAGCATCCCGCGGTGGTCGCGGTCCACGACTACGGCACGTTCGCCGACGGCGCCGCCTACATCGTGATGGAGTACGTCCGCGGCGAGGACCTGCGGCAGCGGCTCCGCCGCACCCCGGTGCTGCCGGCCGACGAGGCGATCGCGCTGGTGAGCGGCGTGGCCGCGGGGGTGCAGGCGGCCCACGACGCCGGGGTCTACCATCGCGACCTCAAGCCCGAGGACATCCTGCTGCCCGCGCAGGGCCTGGGCCCGAAGGTGCTGGACTTCGGGGTCGCCAAGCTGGCGCCGGCCGGCGGCGAGGCGGGTGGGACGGCGACGGTCGGCGCGACGGTGGTCGGCACCCCGGCCTACATGGCCCCGGAGCAGCTACGTGGGCAGGGCGTGGATGGGCGGGCCGACGTGTTCAGCCTCGGCGTGATGACCTTCGAGATGCTGACCGGCCGTCTGCCCTTCGGCGCCGGGTCGTTCGTGGACGTCGGCGTCGCGCATGCCGAGGGCCGCGTGCGCGAGGCGGACCGGCTGCCCGACGGGCTCGGCGCGATCGTGCTGCAGGCGCTGGCGCTGGCGCCCGATGACCGGCCGGCCACGCCGGCGGCCTTCGCCGCGACGCTGCGGGCACACCTCGGACGGCGTCAGACGACGTAGGGGAGGCGGCCCGAGGGGGACGGGCCGACGCGGTGCGCCCTCGGCCGCCGTCAGACGGCGAGGGTCTTCATCCGCCGGTCGAGCTCGGCCACGGCGGCGGTGAGCTGTTCGCGGCGGGCGGGGTGCTCGGTGGCCTCGAACTGCCGCTGCAGTTCGATGCGCGCCAAGCGGCACGACTCGAGTTCGCGTACCCTGACAGGGTCTTTGGCCGGTGCGGCCTTGCGCGCCGCCCTGCGTTCCTGCTCCAACTCCTCCATCCGCTCCTGAATGCGGAGGTCGGCGTCGATCAATCCTTCAGCAGCATCACCCATCGTGTGTGTCGGGCCTCCTCGACGTCCACGGGCCCCGGACTGGCCGCCGGCCGCGTGAACATCCGAAGCATTATACGACCGATGGCCCCGCCCGTCCTCAGTCTCTTCCAACCGCCGGTGGCGACGTGGTTCCAGTCGGCCTTCGCCGCGCCGACGCGGCCGCAGCGGCAGGGCTGGCCGGCCATCGCCCGCCGCGAGTCGACGCTGATCCTCGCGCCGACCGGCACCGGCAAGACGCTGACCGCGTTCCTCGCCTGCCTCGATCGGCTGATGTTCGCGCCGGTGCCGGCCCGCGACGAACGCTGCCGGGTGATCTACCTGTCGCCGCTGAAGGCCCTGGCCGTGGACGTCGAGCGCAACCTGCGCGCGCCGCTCGCCGGCATCGCCCACGTCGCGGCGGCCCAGGGCGTGGCCCATCACGTGCCGGCGATGTCGATCCGCACCGGCGACACGCCGGCGGCCGATCGCAGCCGCTTCCTGCGCAATCCCGCCGACATCCTCATCACCACGCCCGAGTCGCTGTTCCTGCTGCTGACCTCGAACGCGCGCGAGCGGCTGCGCGCGGTGGACACGGTGATCGTCGACGAGATCCACGCGCTGGTCTCGACCAAGCGGGGCGCCCACCTGGCGCTGTCACTCGAGCGTCTCGAGCGGGTGGTGGCGCGGCCGCTGCAGCGCATCGGCCTGTCGGCGACGCAGCGCAACCTCGACGAGGTGGCCCGGTTCCTCGGCGGCACGACGCCGGGACGACCACGGCGGACCGCGGCGCGGCGCGGCGCCGACGCCGACGTCCGGGCGCTGCACGACGAGTTCGCCGCCGCCCCGTCCGGCGTCGAGCGGCCGGTGACCGTCGTCGACGCCCGCGAGCCCAAGAAGCTGGCGATCACCGTCGACGTGCCGATCGCCGACATGGCCAAGGTGGGCCAGCCGGTCGAGCAGCCGAGCGGTCCGGCGGCGCAGGGCACGCCGGTGCAGACGATCTGGACCTCGATCCACCCGCGGCTGCTCGAACTGGTGCGGGCGCACCGCTCCACGCTGCTCTTCGTCAACAGCCGCCGCCTCGCCGAGCGGCTCGCCGCCGCGCTCAACGAGCTGGCCGGCGAGGCCCTGGTGCGCGCTCACCACGGCTCGCTCGCCCGCGCCCAGCGCACCGAGATCGAGGACCTGCTGAAGGCCGGCCGGCTGCGCGCGCTCGTCGCCACCTCGTCGCTCGAACTCGGCATCGACATGGGCGCCATCGACCTGGTGGTGCAGATCGAGGCGCCGCCGTCGGTGGCCAGCGGCCTGCAGCGCATCGGCCGCTCGGGGCACCGCGTCGACGAGACCAGCGAGGGCGTGATCTTTCCCAAGTTCCGCGGCGACCTGCTGGCCTGCGCCGCCGTGACCGGCGCGATGACCAGGGGCCTGGTCGAGCCGTCGCGCTACCCGCGCAACCCGCTCGACGTACTGGCCCAGCAGATCGTCGCCATGACGGCGATGGATCACTGGGCGGTGGACGATCTCTACGCCGCGGTCCGCGGCGCCGCGCCGTTCGCCGAGCTGAGCCGCCGGGTGTTCGAGGGCGTGCTCGACATGCTGTCGGGCCGCTATCCCTCGGACGAGTTCGCCGAGCTCCGGCCGCGCGTCACCTGGGACCGTGTCAACGGCACCGTGGCGGCGCGGCAGGGCGCCAAGCGGGTGGCCATCACCAATGCCGGCACCATCCCCGACCGCGGCCTCTACGGCGTCTTCCTCGCCGACGGGCAGCGCGACGGCGCCCGCGTCGGCGAGCTCGACGAGGAGATGGTCTTCGAGGCACGCGCCGGCGAGACGTTCCTGCTCGGCGCCTCGTCGTGGCGGATCGAGCAGATCACCCACGACCGCGTCCTCGTCTCGCCGGCGCCGGGCGAACCGGGCAAGATGCCGTTCTGGAAGGGCGAGGGGCCGGGCCGGCCGATCGAACTCGGCCAGGCCATCGGCAGACTGACGCGCGAACTGCGCCACGCCGCGCCGGGCGAGGCAATCGCCCGGCTGACCGGCGAGCACGGGCTGAACGCGGCCGCCGCCGCCAACCTGCTGCAGTATCTCGACGATCAGCAGCAGGCCACCGGCGTCGTCCCCGACGACCGCACCATCCTGATCGAGCGCTCGCAGGACGAGATCGGCGACTGGCGGCTGTCGGTGCTGTCGCCGTTCGGCAGCCGCGTGCACGCGCCGTGGGCGATGGCCGTCACCGCCCGGCTGCGCGACGAGCGCGGCCTCGACGCCGAGGTGATGTGGAGCGACGACGGCTTCGTCGTCCGCCTGCCGGAGGGCGACGCGCCGCTCGATCCGGCGCTGCTGGTGCCCGACCCCGACGACGTCGAGCGCCTGGTGGTGCGCCAGCTGGGCTCGACGGCGCTGTTCGCGGCGCGCTTCCGCGAGGCCGCCGGACGGGCGCTGCTGCTCCCCAAGCGGCGGCCCGGAGCCCGCGCGCCGCTCTGGCAGCAGCGCAAGCGCGCCGCCGATCTGCTCGCCGTCGCCGCCCGCTTCGGCTCGTTCCCGATGATTCTCGAGACCTATCGCGAGTGCCTGCGCGACGTCTTCGATCTGCCGGCGCTGGTCGACCTGCTCGCCCGGGTCCGCAGCCGCCGCGTGCGCGTGCACACCGTGGACGTGCGGAAGTCGTCGCCGTTCGCGGCGTCGCTCCTGTTCGGCTACGTCGCCAACTACCTGTACGACGGCGACGCGCCGCTGGCCGAGCGGCGCGCCCATGCCCTGTCGGTGGATCAGGCGCAGCTCGCCGACCTCATCGGCGAGGGCGAGCTGCGCACGCTGGTCGACCCCGACGCCCTGGCGGCGCTCGAGCGCGACGCGCAACAGCTGCCCGAGCGGTTCCACGCCCGCTCGACCGACGCGGTACACGACCTGCTGCTGCGGCTCGGCGATCTGTCGGCGGCCGAGGTGACGGCGCGCAGCGCGCCCGGTGTCGCCGCCGCCGCGCTCGACGAACTGGTGGCCCGCCGGCGCGCGCTGCCGGTGCGGATCGCCGGCGAGGCCCGGTTCATCGCCGTCGAGGACGCGGCGCGCTTCCGCGACGGCCTCGGCACGCCGTTGCCCACCGGACTGCCGGCGGCCCTGGTCGAGCCGGCGCCCGACGCCGTCACCGACCTGGTCCGCCGCTACGCCCGCACCCACGGACCCTTCACCGCCGCCGAGGCCGGCGCGCGCTTCGGCCTGGGCATCGCCGTCGTCGAGGCCACGCTCGCCCGGCTCGCCGGCACGGGTCGCGTGGTCGAGGGCGAATTCCGGCCGGGCGGGCACGGCCGCGAGTGGTGCGACGCCGACGTGCTGCGGATCGTCCGGCGCCGCTCGCTGGCGGCGCTGCGCAAGGAGGTCGAGCCGGTCGAGCCGCACGTCCTCGGGCGGTTCCTGACCGCCTGGCACGGTCTCGTCCGACCGCGAACGGGGCTCGACGCCCTGCTCGACGTGGTGGAGCGGCTGCAAGGCGCGCCGCTGGTCGCCTCGGTCCTGGAGCGCGAGGTGCTCCCGGCGCGCGTGGCCGGCTACACGCCGGCGCTCCTCGACACGCTGGTCTCGGCGGGCGAGGTGACGTGGCTCGGCGTGGAGCCGCTCGGTGAACGCGACGGCCGCATCGCGCTCTATCTGACCGATCATCTGCGCGCCCTGGCGCCGGCGGCCGACGACGCCGGCCTGCTCGACCGCGAAGCCCGGCTCCTGGCGTGGCTGCACCGCCACGGCGCCTCGTTCTTCGGTCCGCTGCACGACGCCGCCGGCGGCGGCTTCCCGCAGGAGACGGTGGACGCGTTGTGGAGCCTGGTCTGGAAGGGCCTGGTCACCAACGACACGCTGCATCCGCTGCGCGCTCATGTGGCCGGACCGGAGCGCGGCCGGCGCGAGGCGCGGGCGGCACGTTTCCGCTCGCGCCGGCTGGTGCCATCCTCGGCCGAGGGCCGCTGGGCCGCCGTGCCCACCGGCGAGCGCGCGACGCCCACCGCCTGGGCCACCGCCTTCACCCAGCAGCTGCTGGCGCGCCACGGCGTCGTCGCCCGCGACGTCACGGCCCTCGAACCGGTCCCCGGCGGGTTCAGCACGATCTACCCGGTGCTGCGCCGGCTGGAGGACACCGGCCGCGTGCGCCGCGGCTACTTCGTGGCCGGACTCGGCGGCGCGCAGTTCGCCGAGCCGGGGGCCATCGACCTGTTGCGTGCCGAGCGGGATCCCGGTGCGGCACCGCTCGCCGTGACGCTGGCGGCCACCGATCCGGCCAACCCGTACGGCGCGCTGGTCGAGTGGCCGGCCTGGGGAGCCGGCGGCGCCCGCGCCAGTCGTGTCGCCGGGGCCCGCGTCGTGCTCGTGGACGGACACGCCACGGCGTGGATCGCCCGCGGCGACCGTCAGCTGCTGGTCGCCGTGCCCGACGAGGATCCCGATCGCAGCACACAGGCGCACGCGCTCGCTCGCGAGCTGGTCCGTCTCGCGCACGCGGCCGCCGACGCTCAGCGGGGCTGGCTCATCGCCGAGCTGAACGGCGAGCCGGCCGGCGCCAGTCCGCTGGCGCGCTACTTCGTGGACGAAGGCTTCGCGATGACGGCCGGCGGGCTGCAGCTGCGCGTGCCGCGCCGCCCGTCGGTCCCGAGTCCCGAGTCCCGGGCCCCGAGCCCCGGTTCGTCCTATGCCTGAGGGCGACACCATCGCCCGCGCGGCGGCGGCTCTGCACCGTGCCCTGGCCGGCTCGGTGGTCACCGCGTTCGTCACCGGCCTGGCGCCGCTGGCCCGCGTCGACGACGACGCGCCGATCGCCGGGCGCGCGATCGAGGCGTGCACGTCGCACGGCAAGCACCTGCTGCTGCGCTTCTCCGGCGGGCTGACCCTGCGGACCCACTGGCGCATGCACGGCTCGTGGCATCTCTATCGTCCGGGCGAACGCTGGCAGCGGCCGGCGCGGGCGGCGCGCATCCGCCTCGACACCGCGGCGTGGGTGGCGGTGGCCTTCGACATGCCGGTCGCGGAGTTCGTGCGCGACGCCGATCTCGGCCGCCATCGGCCGCTGGCGATGCTGGGCCCGGATCTCGCCGCTGCCGGCGTCGACCGCGCCGAGGCGCTGGCGCGCCTGAGCGCGGCGGCGCCGCGATCGATCGGCGATGCCCTGCTCGACCAGCGCCTCGTCGCCGGGATCGGCAACGTGCTGCGCTCGGAGACGCTGTTCCTCGCCGGGCTGCACCCGCAGCGGCCGATCGCGTCGCTCGCCGCCGGCGATCTCGAGGCCGTGGTCGACATCGCGGCGCGGCTGATTCGGGTCAACGCCCGCCCGTCGGCCGGCCACACGCGGAACACCACCGGGCGGCTGGCTCCCGGCGAAGCGCTGTGGGTGTATCAGCGCACCGGCGCGCCCTGCCGCCGCTGTGGTGCGGCGATTCGATCGGCGGTACCGGGCATCGACGGCCGACGCGTCTACTGGTGCCCCCGCTGCCAGCCCGCCGCCGGCTGAGCCGGGTGCCGCGCCGTGTCAAGCTGGTCCCGCCGTCTCATGCGTACCCGTTGGACCCGTCTCGTCGAACTCCTCGGCGTCAACTCGGTGCCCGTCGTCGGCGTGCTCGCCGGCGACTGGTCGTCGGCCACGGCGCTCACCGTGTACTGGATCGAGAATCTCGTCGCGGCGGTGCTGACGGCCGGCCGGCTGGCCCTCCACGCCCGATGGAGCGATCCGTCCGCCGATCCGGTGGTGGCGCCCGATTCGTCGTTCGCGCGCCGCCGCCCCGGGCCGTTCCTCGCCTCGAACGTGTCGTTCACCATCGCGCACGGGCTGATGCTCGTCGCGGTGTTCGCCCTGGTCCTGAAGGTCACGCCCGACGCCGGACACCTTCGTCAGGCGGCGCTCGCCCTGGTGGTGATGCAGGGACTGGCGTTCGGGGTCGACCTGTGGACGCTCGCCGACTGGCCGCTCGCGCGTGTCAACGAGCGCGCCGACCACCTGACGGGGCGCGTGGTGACGGTCCATCTCACGATCCTCGTCGGCATCGTCGCATTCGCGTGGCTGAACCGGCCCGGGGCCTTCTTCGGCTTCTTCGTCGGCTGCAAGGTGCTCGCCGACGCCACCTCGCTGCTGCCGCGCGTCGATCAGGGCACGCCCGATCGCCCGCCGCGCTGGCTGGCCGCCGTCATGCGCCACTTCCCGAGACAGAACGCCGAGAGCTTCGAGGAGTACTGGCGGCGGACGCACCAGGCCAGCGACCAGGGACCGGGGACCGGGGACCAGGGAGTCGGGACGACGACGCGACGACCGATCCGGCGCCCGAAGAAGGCGCGGCGGTGAATCAGGAATCGGTCAGGCGTTCGGGGTGCGAGTAGACGTTGAGCCGCTCGCCGCGGACGAAACCGCAGAGCGTGATGCCCGACGCCCGGGCGAGATCGACGGCCAGGCTCGACGGCGCCGACACCGCCGCCACCAGGGGCACGCCGCCGAGCAGCGCCTTCTGCACCAGCTCGTAGGACGTTCGGCCGCTGACCACGAGCATGGTCCGATCGAGCGGCAGCCGCCCGTCGAGCAGCGCCCGGCCGATCAGCTTGTCGACGGCGTTGTGCCGGCCGACGTCCTCGGCGGCGTGCTGCACCTCGCCGTGGAGGTCGGCCAGCGCCGCGGCGTGCACGCCGCCGGTCGCCTCGAAGGCGTGCTGCGCCGCCCGCAGCGCCACCGGCAACCGGCTGACGACCGCCGCCGGCACCGTCCAGCGCCCGGCCACCGCCGCCGCCCGCGCCTGGAGCGACGCGATGGTCCGGCGGCCGCACAGCCCGCACGCCGAGGTCGTGGTGACCTGACGCCGCTCGCCGAGGCGCAGCGTCAGCCGCTCGATCGCGGCGCCGGCGACGGTCACGTCGAGGACGTTGCCGCGCGCCTCGGGCGCGACGTCGCGGCACCAGGCGATGCCGCCGACCTCGTCGAGACCGCGCACGACGTCTTCGGCGAGCAGGAACCCGGCGGCCAGGGCCATGTCGTCGCCTGGCGTGCGCATGATGACGGCGAACGGCGCGCCGTTGACGCGCACCTCCATCGGCTCCTCGACGGCGACGTGATCCGACGCGTGGTCGCCGGCACCAGCCGATTCGCGGCGGACGACGGTGACCTCGCGGACGCCGGCGGCGACGCCGGCCGTGCCCTTGCTCACGAGGCCGCGGGCTCCGCCCCGCGGCCGATCGGCCCGCCGACCAGCCGCTCGAGCGCGACGACCACGTCGTGCACCGGCGTCGGCTTGACGAGGAAGCCGTCGCAGCCGGCGTCGAGCGCGCGCCGCGCGGTATCGGCGCCGACGTGCCCGGAGAGCGCGAGCACCGGGATGTGGCGGGTGCGCGGGTCGCCCTTGAGCTCGCGGGTCGCCTCGAAGCCGTCGACACCCGGCAATGACAGGTCCATCAGGATCGCCGCCGGGCCGAGCGTGCGGGCGAGGTCGAGCGCGTCGCCGACGGTGCCAGCGGCGGCCACGCGGTAACCGCACACGCGCAGCCACTCGGCGTACATCTCGCGGGCGTCGGGATAATCGTCGACGACCAGCACGAGCGGCGGCAGCACGGTCACGGCGCGTCTCGTCCGGAGTATAGCGAATCACGTCGGCGCGCGAACGGCACGCCGGCGCCACGGATCAGCTACGATCGCGGCATGGCGCAGACGTGCTCCTTCGACGTGACCTCGACCATCGACCTCCAGGAGGTCGACAACGCCATCAACCAGGCGCGGAAGGAACTCGGCCAGCGCTACGACTTCAAGGGATCGCCGGCGACGATCGAGCTCGACCAGAAAGCCGGCACCCTGACCCTCACCGCCGAGGACGCGTTCAAGCTCGGCGCCGTGTGGGAGATCGTCCAGACCCGGCTCGTCCGCAGGAACGTGCCGATCAAGAACATGAAGCCCGGCGATCCGCAGCCGGCGTCGGCCGGCACGATGCGCCAGGTGATCACGCTGCAGCAGGGCATCCCGACCGAAGCCGCGCGCGACATCGTCAAGTTCCTGAAGGATCAGAAGCTCAAGAAGGTGCAGGCGGCGATTCAGGGCGATCAGCTGCGGATCTCGGCGCCGTCGAAGGACGAGCTGCAGGCCGCGATGGCGCTGCTCCGTGAGCAGGACTTCGGCGTCGCCCTGCAGTTCGGCAACTACCGATCGTGAGTCGGCCGGGCCCGGCGGCGCGGCGGCGCCCCGGTCGCGTGCCGCTGGCCCGTGCCCTGTCGAAGCTCGGCCTGGCCTCGCGGGCCGAGGCCATCGCCCTGATCCTGGCCGGCCGCGTCCGCGTGAACGGCGCCGTGGCCGCCGATCCGGGTGCGCCGGTCGTGCCCGAGCGGATCGCGGTCGCTGTCGACGGCCGGACGGTCGAGCCGGCGGTGGCGATCACCATCGCCTTCCACAAGCCGCGCGGCATGGTCACCACCCGGCGCGATCCGCAGGGCCGGCCGACCGTCTTCGACGCCATCGCCACCGCCGGGCGCGGCCTCTCACCCGTCGGCCGCCTCGACCTCGCCAGTTCCGGGTTGCTCCTGTGCACGACCGACACGCAGTTCGGGGCGTGGCTGACCGATCCCTCCCAGGCGATCGAGCGGGAGTATGTCGTCACCGTCCGCGGCCTGGTGGGACCGGAGGCCGCCGCGCGGCTGGAGCGGGGGGTGACCGCCGAGGGCGAGCGGCTGCACGCCGCGCACGTCGAGATCCGCAAGGCCTCGGCCCGCGAGACGCATCTCCTGGTCACCCTGACCGAGGGCCGCAACCGCGAGATCCGCCGGCTGTTCGCCGCGATCGGCCACGAGGTGACGCGCCTCCACCGCATCCGCGTCGGCGGGGTCACGTTGGGAGCGCTCGCTCCCGGGGCGTGGCGAATTATTTCGGAGGAATCGCGGCGGCGCGCATTTCCACGCTATTCTGACCGTCGGTCGCGCCCACCCGACCGCACGCCGGCGGCTCGCCGGCCACGGACCTGAGGAGGTTCTCAGTGAGACATGTTCGACAAGTGACGTACGCCGTGGCGCTCGTGGCGGCGGTGTGGCTGGCGGCGGTGCAGGTCGGCGCGCAGACGGCGCCGGGCGCTCCGGCGAACCTGACCTACGTGGTCAGACCGGGCGGGGGTTTGACGATTCAATGGACCCATTCCACCGGGCCGTTCACGCAGTACTGGATCGAGGCGGCCGGCGCTCCAGGGGCGGCGCCGTTCCTGATCCTCCCGACCAGCAGCTTCTCGGTCGGCAGCGCGGCCACTCCCGGGTACTACGCGAAGCTGCCGGAGCTGGTCCCCGCCTTCTCGGCCGGCGGCATCGGGCAGGGGAACTACTTCGTCCGCATCCGCGGCGTGAACGGCGGGGCGTTGGGCGAGCCGAGCAACGAGATCGAGTTGCCGGTGCGCAACGGCTGCTACCCGCCTGGGGCCCCGACCAACTTCGGCGCCATCGTCCGCGGCACGCTCGGCCTGTTCCAATGGCAGCCGGGAAACGGCGGTCAGCCCACCACCTACATCGTCCAGGCCAACTTCGCGCCCAACCAGGTGGGGGCGCCGATCCAGCTGCCGCTCGGCACCCCGTACTTCAACATCGGCATCCCGCCCGGGAGCTACTACGTCCGGGTGGTGGCCGCCAACGCGTGCGGCACCAGCGCGCCGTCGAACGAGATCCTGGTCACGGCGCCAGGCAACACGCCGGCGCGCACGCCCGACCCGCCGGCCGGCCAGCGTCTGCCGCAGCCGTACGTGCGCGATCTGGTCGCCCAGTTCGCCGCCGAAGCCCGCAACCTCGGCTACCTCAATCCACAGGTCGCCTGCCCGCCGCGGGCCGGCAACTTCGTCGACGTCGTCGAGGCGCGCAAGACCCAGCGGAACGCCTACATCGACTACGTGGTGAGCCGGCTCCGCCAGATCGATCAGCGCTTCGGCTTCAACGCCAAGCCGACACGGGCCTGGGTGCCGTCGGTCATCGCCGGCGACGAGATCGCCTACCACCACGGCTCCGATCCGTCGGAAGGATCCCCGAACGTCTATCTCGTGGACGTGCTCGGCGGGCATTGCACGGGCATCAGCGGCGACGCCGACCGGCACACGCCGGACTATCGGGTGTTCTACGACGAGTTCGGCCGCTGGACGCTGGCCGGGCTCGCGCCGTAGCGCGGCGCGCGCCGGCGAGGCGGGGGGCGGGGGGCTGGGGGCTGGGGGCTGGCGCCAGCCAAGAACTTCAGCCAAGGGGAAGGGCCGGGTGTAACTCCCACCGGCCCATCGTGTTTCCAGCCGATTCGTAGGTGAAGTCCTGCCCTAGTCCCCAGAACCCAGTCCCTAGCCCCTAAAGAAAGAAATCCGGCATCAGGTCCGACTCGCGCGCGCCTTCGGGCAGGTAGCGCGACAGGTCGGTGACGCCGGCGGCGCGCAGCACCTCGTCGTCGACGAAGAAGTTGCCCGTGCACTCGCGGCTCGGGCGGGTCAGGACCCAGTGGGCAGCGTCGGCGACGATCGACGCCTTGCGGGTGCGGTGCCGGCGCGTTTCCTCGCCGGCGATCAGGGTGATCGCCGCGGTGTCGATCGCGGTCCGCGGCCACAGCGCGTTCACCGCCACGCCCTGGCCGCGGAATTCCTCGGCCATGCCCAGCACGCACAGGCTCATGCCGTACTTGGCCATCGTGTAGGCGACGTGCGGCGCAAACCAGCGGGGATTCAGGTTGAGCGGCGGCGCGATGTTCAGCACGTGCGGATTGGCCGACCGCACCAGGTGCGGCAGGCAGTGCTGCGTGGCCAGGAAGGTCCCGCGGGTGTTCACCTGGTGCATCAGGTCGAAGCGGCGGATCGGCGTGTCGAGGGTGCCGGTCAGGTAGATCGCCGACGCGTTGTTCACCAGGACGTCGACGCCGCCGAACCGCTCGACCGCGGCTCTGACCGCGGCCTTCACCTGCGGCTCCTCGCGCACGTCCATCGCCACCGCGAGGGCCCGGCCGCCCGCCTGCTCGATGGCCGCTGCCGCCGTGTGAATCGTCCCGGGCAGCTTCGGATGCGGGTCGGTGGTCTTGCCGGTGACGACGACGTTGGCCCCATCGGCCGCCGCCCGCAGACCGATGGCCAGCCCGATGCCGCGGCTGGCGCCGGTGATGAAGAGGGTTCGGCCTGCCAGAGTCACGGGCACATTGTGCGCCGAACCGGGGCTCGGGGGCTCGGGGCTCGGGGCTCGGGAAGCGCGTCGCCCGTTGACGATGATCCAGCAGACGGGCGTCAGTTCCGTCGGAGGTATTCCCCGAGGCCCGAGCCCCGAGACCCGAGCCCCAGTACGTAGCAACGCCCGGCACGGCGAAGCCGCCCGGGCGTCTGCGGTCGGCGCGATAGCGCCGACTCACTCCACGTAGCTGTAGCCGCAGTTGTCGCACACCCACATGCGGCCCTGCTTGTACATGTTGTAGGCGCACTGCGGGCAGATGCGATACTCGCGCCCTTCCTGGTCGATGTAGGTCTTCTCGCTGCCCTTCTTGCCGTCGGTGGCGAACGGGTCCTTCCTCTCGTCCGGCTTGGGCTTGCTCTGATCCTGGTCCTGCTCCTGCGCGGCGGCGGGGACGGCGACCTTCAAGCCGATGGCCGCGGCGAACAGAGCGGAGCCGCGAAGGAAGCTCCGGCGATCAACGGTGGACTCGAACATGGACGCGTGCCTCCTCGTCGTGCTGACAGGCGTCAGTCTACGGGAATCGCGCGCACGTTCACAAGCCCGACGGGCCGGAACGCGCGGCGGAGACACCGCGAGACACTCGCTCACACTTGTTCACTATTGGAACACCCGCAGCAGCTTCGCGATCGGGTCGTAGAAGCGGTCGACGACCCGCTCCTTGAGCGGAATGATCGCGTTGTCGGTGATGTGGATGTGCTCGGGGCACACCTTGGTGCAGCACTTGGTGATGTTGCAGTAGCCGATGCCGTGCTGGTCCTTGAGCGCCGGCACGCGGTCGGCGGTGTCGAGCGGGTTGGTTTCGAGCGCCGCCGAATAGACGAGCAGACGCGGCCCGATGAACTCCTCGTGCTTGCCGTGGTCGCGCAGCACGTGGCACACGTCCTGGCACAGGAAGCACTCGATGCACTTCCGGTACTCCTGCACGCGGTCGATGTCGCGCTGGGCCATCCGCCAGGTGCCGTCGGCGGCGTCGGCCGGGCGCGGCGTGAACTTCTGGATGGTCTTCTTCTTCCGGAAGTTCCACGACACGTCGGTGACCAGGTCCTTGATCAGCGGGAACGTGCGCATCGGCTCGACCGTGACCGGTTCGTTGAGGTCGAGGGTGTTGAGGCGGCACATGCACATCAGCTTGGGCCGGCCGTTGATCTCGGCCGAACACGAGCCGCACTTGCCGGCCTTGCAGTTCCAGCGCACGGCGAGATCCGGCGCCTGCTCGGCCTGGATGCGGTGCACGGCGTCGAGCACGACCATGCCCTCGGAGATCTCGGTGCTGTAGGTCTGATAGCCGCCGCTGCCCGGGGTGTTCGGGTCGCTGCGCCACAGTTTGAACGTCGCCTTCATCGTGTGTTCCTTGCCGGGACTCGGGTCTCGGGACCCGGGACTCGGGAGTTGGCGTCGGCGCTGACCGCGCCGACCTCACGTTGGCCTGGGACTCGAGCCGTTCGGGACCCGAGCCCCGAAACCCGAGCCCCGAGCCCCGCCTAGGTTTTCTGCTCCTCGATCACCTGCTTCAGTTCCGCCGGCATCTCGGGCAGCGGCGCCCGGCCGAGCTGCATCGAGCCGTCGGCGGCCCGCTTGATCGTGTGGTTGAAGGTGGCGAATTCGGCCACCTTGTCGGGGAAGTCCTCGCGGAAGTGGCCGCCACGGCTCTCCCGGCGCTCCACCGCCGATCGGGCGATGGCCTCCGACACGGTCAGCAGGTTGCGCAGGTCGAGGCAGGTGTGCCAGCCGGCGTTGTACTCGCGGTGGCCGGCGACACCGACCCGGCCGGCGCGCTCGTTCAGCGCCGCGATCTTCGTGATCGCCTCGCGCATTTCGCTCTCGGTGCGGACGATGCCGACCAGGCTCTGCATGGTCTGCTGCAGGTCGGCCTGCACGGCGTAGGGGTTCTCGGCGTGGCCGCCGCGCTCGAACGGCGCCAGCGCGTCCTTCATGGCCCGATCGACCACGGCGTCGTCGATCTTCGCCGGCGGATGCGTCTTCGCGTAGTGCGCGGCGAACTCGCCGGCGCGCTTGCCGAACACGATCAGATCCGACAGCGAGTTGCCGCCGAGCCGGTTGGCGCCGTTGATGCCGGCGGCGCACTCGCCCGCCGCGAACAGTCCCGGCACGCTCGATTCCTGGGTGTCGGCATCCACCCGCACGCCGCCCATGATGTAGTGCGTGGTCGGCCCGACCTCCATCGGCTCCTTCGTGATGTCGAGGTCGGCCAGTTCCTTGAACTGGTGGTACATGCTCGGCAGCTTGCGCTTGATGTGCGCCTCACCGTCGGGGAGCCTCTCCTTGATCCACGCGATGTCGAGGAAGACGCCGCCGTGGGGTGAGCCGCGGCCGGCCTTGACCTCGCGGTTGATGCACCGCGCGACGTGGTCGCGGGTCAGCAGCTCGGGCGGCCGCCGCGCGCTCTTGTCGCCCTGCGTGTAGCGCCAGCCTTCCTCCGGATCCGAGGCCGTCTGCGGTTTGTAGTTGTCGGGGATGTCGTCGAACATGAACCGACGTCCCTCGGAGTTCTTCAGCACGCCGCCCTCGCCGCGCACGCCCTCGGTGACCAGGATGCCCTTGACGCTGGGCGGCCAGACCATCCCGGTGGGATGGAACTGGATGAACTCCATGTCGATCAGTTCCGCGCCGGCCCGGTAGGCCAGGGCGTGGCCGTCGCCGGTGCCTTCCCAGCTGTTGCTGGTCACCTGGTAGGCGCGGCCGACGCCGCCCGTCGCGAGCACGATCGCCTTGGCCTGGAACAGGTGGAAGCGGCCGCGCTCGCGGTCGTAGCACAGCGCGCCGGCCACCTTGCCCTGGTCGAGGATGAGCTCGACCACGGTGTGCTCCATGTGCACGGTGGCGCCCAGGTAGATCGTGTGGTCCTGCAGCGTGCGAATCAGCTCGAGGCCGGTGCGGTCGCCGACGTGGGCGAGGCGCGGATAGCGGTGGCCGCCGAAGTTGCGCTGGTTGATGCGGCCGTCGGTCGTGCGGTCCAACACCGCGCCCCAGCCCTCGAGTTCGCGCACGCGGTCGGGGGCTTCCTTGGCGTGGAGTTCGGCCATCCGCCAGTTGTTGACGTACTGGCCGCCGCGCATCGTGTCGGCGAAGTGCACCTTCCAGTTGTCGCGGTCGTCGTTGTGGCCCATGGCCGCGGCCATGCCGCCCTCGGCCATCACGGTGTGGGCCTTGCCGAGCAGCGACTTGCAGATGAGGCCCACCGAGACGCCGGCCGCGCAGGCCTCGATGGCGGCGCGCAGCCCGGCGCCGCCGGCGCCGATGACCAGCACGTCGTAGGAGTAGGTGGCCTGAACCGCCATCAGAGAAGCCTCAGGTCCGACCAGATGCCCATCGAGCACAGCCGGATGTAGATGTCGCTGAAGGCGACGGAGAACAGGCTGGACCAGGCGAACAGCTGGTGCTTGTAGTTGAGCGCCGTGCTGCAGGCGTAGGCCTTGTCGCACATCGGCGACTTGGACACCTCGTCCTTGCGGCCGCCGACCAGGTGGCGGAACGCGTGGCAGCCGAAGGTGTAGCTGCCGAGCAGGACGACGTTGACGAGGAGGATGAGCGTGCCGACGCCGATGCCGAATTCGACCTGGCCGGTCGCCGGGTTCTCGAACCACATCGCCTTCCAGGCGTCCCACGACAGCAGGCCGATGAAGACGATGGCGAAGTAGAGGGTGTAGCGGTGCACGTTCTGGAGGATCAACGGGAAGGAGTTCTCCCCCAGATAGCCCTGGCGCGGCTCACCGACGGCGCACGAGGGCGGGTCGGCCCAGAACGCCTTGTAGTAGGCGCCGCGGTAGTAGTAGCAGGTGAAGCGGAAGCTGCCGGGGAACGGCAGGATGAGCAGCGCCGGCGAGAACGGCAGGAACCCGGGCCACCAGTCGGGCCTGGGGCCGAGCCAGGCGTGCGGCGAGTCGCCCCAGATCTCGGGCGCGTAGAACGGCGACAGATACGGCCCGTGGGTGTAGTGGGCGTTCTGGAAGGCGGCCCAGGTCGCGTAGATCAGGAACGCCGACAACCCGGCGAACACGCCGAGCGGGGCAACCCACCAGGTGTCACGGCGCGAGGTCTTGCCGAACCCCGCCGATTCCACCTGGGTGAGGGGAATGACTTCCATCAGATCGACTCCTCGCGAGTGGCTTTCAATCCAGTCGTGCCGTCGCAAAGGATACGTGCCGCCCAACGGCGATTGCAAATCTCGCGGCTGCGACGTTCTGCGACGAATGCCGGCGCGGCGGCGCCGCGAGCCGGCGAGCTCAGTGTTGCCGGGCCCCGGCGTCGCGTGGGCGGGTCGTGGGCCCATGCGCCGCGTGGGCGGTCAGCCGACGAAGCCGACGCGGGCGTGCGACCCATCGCAGAACGGCTTGTTGGCCGAGTGGCCGCAGCGGCAGAACGAGGCCACCTTGGGACGCTCGACGACGGTGCCGTCGGGAAGGGTGACGGCGAGCGTTCCGTGCACCACCAGCGGGCCGTTCGGCCGCGCGGTGATCGGCACCCGGAGCGGCGGCGCGGGCTGGGCGGCGGCGGACGGCGCGGCGACCGGCGCGGCGGCGACGGGTTCCCACGACAGCGCGCCCGACGGGCACGCCTCGACCTGGCGGACGATGGCGTCGGTCGGGGCGCCGCCGATCCGCACCCAGGGCCGCTCCCGCGGGTCGAACACCGTGGGCAGACCCTGGAAACAGAGGGTCGAATGGGCGCAGCGGTCCGGTTGCCAGACGACGGTGATCTCGCCGTTGCTGTAGCGCTTGGTGATGCCCATGCCCGGCCTCCGCTCACGCCACCGATCGAATCGTCACCCCGTTGGAGAGACGCTTGGAGACCGGGCACCGTCCCGCGATGTCCTGCAGCCGCGCGCGCTGTTCGTCGTCGAGGTCGCCGTCCAGCACGACCCGCCGATCGATCACGTAGGCGCCCTGGTCGTCGCGGCCGCTCACCTCGACATGCACGTGCGTGAGCGGCCAGCCCTTGCGCCGCGCGTACATCTGCACGGTGACGGCCACGCACGAGGCCAGCGCCCCGAGCAGCAGCTCCGACGGCGTCGGCCCGGTGTCGGCGGCGCCGTGCTCGGCGCCCTCGTCGGCGGTGAGCCGGTGCTGGCGGATGGCGATCGTCTGGACGTAGGGCGCGGAGCCGGAGTCGACGGAGGCGGAGATCATGGGGGGATCGTACTTCAGGGGCTCGGGGCTCGGGGCTCGGGGCTCGGGGCTCGGGGCTCGGGGCTCGGGGCTCGGCGAGAGCGTCGCCGGG
>JBFWNV010000010.1:0-131319 GCA_050250875.1 Vicinamibacterales bacterium | reverse complement strand
CGAATCCCACCCTCTCCGCCATCAATAAGCAATTGCAGGTCAATAGCTTACGGCTAGGCAATGGCTGGGCTGTACCTGTTTTGTACCTGACACCGACACGTGGGTGGGTTTTCCACCCACGCAGCCGTCACGGAGATCTGGCCTGTCCGCGCGTGTCGAGTCGAGCCGTCGTCGCCGAACAACTCTTTCGGATGCGGCATCCGCATCCTGCCGTTGCCGCAGGAAAGGTCCTCGGTGGGGCACTGCCGGTCGCGGCCCCAGCACACACGCTCGGGATGCGGCGGGTTCATCACCGCCGCGCATTCGCTCGCAGGCCGGCATGTGCGGCGGTTCATGACACCCAGAGCGTCCAATAGAGGTTGAGCGCGAAGATCCCGAGAGCGGCTAGTTCTATCACTCCCGAGACCGGCAGCACAGACCAGGCCCATGCCGCGTACTGCTCGTAAGCCAGCACTTCGCTCGACACGCGCAGCAGACAGCCGACGGTCAGGAGCATCAGGCCGAAGCCCATCAGGCGGGGACTCCACAACGTCCGGTGCGCGGCGAATCCTGGCAGCACCCGCTGGCCGACGACCAGCACCATCGTGGACACGAAGCCAACGGTGAAGGCGTGCCGCGACGCGCCCCAGAGCCCGCCTGCCACGTCGAAGTGCGCCGCCGCCACCCCCAGCCCTGCCGCCACGATGAGCCAGGCGTAGGCGAGCCGCACGAACATGGGGAAGAGCCTGTGGACGCCCCGAGTCTTGGCCTCGGCGACCGGGTGCTCGAACAGCCGCAACCCCACGACCGCCAGCAGCGAGGCACCGGCCGAGAGTGCGGACGCCACACCGACGTGGCCGGCGAAGACACTCAGGATGCCGGCCGCGTTAGCCGCCACCGCCACGAGCAGCAGCGGGACACGCAGAGGCGGAAGGCCAAGCAGGGTCGGCATCCAGCGGGCGGTGAATCCCCAGATGAAGGGCGCCAGAATGCCCCATGTGAGCAGCACCAGCACCCGCTGATTGAAGAGATGCGGCACACTCGGGTCGGCATCGTCCTGGGCGAGCGCTACCGTCGTGACCACGTTCAGCACGAGTGCTGCCAGCCACGCGACGACACCCGCCATGACCACGGCGATCCAGGCCCGGGACGGCGGTGCCGTAGCGGACGATGGAGCGAATCGATGGCCGGCGACCACGTAGAGGAACAGCAGAAACGCGATCAACTCGATGGCCGCGGACAGCGGCAGCAGGACGCGCCACTGCCAGCCGTAAACGTTGGCAGCCCACCGCATGGCGACGCCCCAGGTCCACAGCGTCCACGTCGTCCATCCGATGCCGAGGGTGCGCGCGCCGACACTGGTCGACGGCACCGCGTAGATGCCGATGCCCAGCATGAAGCTGCCGATCCAGCCGAAGATCAGGGCGTGGCCGTGCGCCTGGAGCCAGGCCGCTGAGATGAGCGTGACGCTCTCCCGCCCGCTGATCTGCAGCAGGTTCACCACGCCCAGCAGCGTGCCTGGGCCGAGCATGAACACCAACCCGGACGCCAGAAAGGCGCGGAGGAGCGCGGCGCGCGCCACATCCCGCGCTGCGGCGACGGCAAACGTCAGGGACGCGTCTGCGGCGTTCATGGCAGCAGCCTAGTGCGGTCTCGGAACCCGGGCGTTGCGCTGGCGCAAGGTGCGCGGAGCGGTAGCCACCCCACGTGCTATGGTTTGCACGTGGACCCGCTCGCCGGCTCATCGTGGAGCGATCCTGGAACGTCGCGGGATTCGCGCAGTCGCGGCCGAACGACGTGTTGCTGCGCGTTGCCACTGATGAGCTCGTGCGGTGTCCCGGGTCGCGGCTGCTCGACGTGGGCTGTGGCGCCGGCCGCAATGCCATTCCGTTGGCCCGATTGGGCTGGCATGTGTTCGGACTCGATCTCTCGTGGCCGATGACAACCGCCGCCGCTGCGCGTGGGCACGACGCTGACCTGGTGGGCAGTCTTCAGGTCGCCCTGGCGCCCATGGACTGCCTGCCAGTGAGGAGCGCCAGCGTCGACCTGGTCGTGGCGCATGGCATCTGGAACCTCGCGCCCACAGATACCACCTTCGGACGTGCGCTGGGCGAAGCCGCTCGCGTTGCGAAATCGGGGGCGGCGCTGTGCGTATTCACCTTCTCAAGACACACACTACCCGACGGGGCGCAGCCCGTTTCGGGTGCGCAGTTCGTGTTCACGCAGTTCTCGGGACAGCCGCAATGCTTCCTCACAGAAGCCCAGCTCATCGCGGAGCTCGAGGCGGTGGGATTCGCTCGTGAGCCAGGCGCGCCGCTGACGGAGTACAAGCGGACCCCCGCGCACGCCATCGTGAAGCCCACGGCACCAGTCATTTACGATGGTGTCTTCCGTCGGCGGGTAGCACGGTGAGTGGCCCAGTTATGCGGGCCGCGGGATGGGGCGGCGGCGTCACGCTGCTCCTGGCGCTGCTGATTCTCGCCGGGTCCCGCAATCTCGCGCATTTCGACGCCGCCCTCGTGGGCTATACCTTTTCCGTCCTGTTCGCCACCTTTGGCCTGACCTATCGCTACGCAATGTGGTTGCAGCGGCCGCCGACGGCCGTGTACTGGCGGCGGGGCTGGCAGGCGTTCTTCCGCCAGGGGTGGCGACGACGAAACGCTGTGACCTGGTGTCGGCGCGTCACCCAAGAAGTGCTCGCCAACCGCTTCATCCTGGCGCGGGATCGGCTGCGCGGGGTCACGCACCTGCTCATCATGTGGGGATGCGTGCTTGCGGTCGCCATCACATTTCCTCTCGTCTTCGGCTGGCTGCATTTTCGCTCCGTGCCTGGTGATCTATCACTCTACGAGGCGGTAGCGTTCGGATTCCCAGTTTTTCGCTTTCCGCACGACTCGGCGATCGCGTTCGTCGTGTTCCACGGACTGGTGTGGTCGTCGTTCCTGGTCATTGCTGGGGTGATGCTCGCCGTGCGGCGGCGCTTCAGCGAAGAAGGCGCGGCGGCGCAGCGCTTCGCGGAAGACTTCATGCCCCTGATCCTGCTTTTTGCCGTCAGCCTCACAGGGCTGATGTTGACCGCGAGCTACACCTGGATGAAAGGGTACGCGTATACCTTCATCGCGATCACCCACGCCATCACGGTCATCGGCACCTTTCTCTGGCTGCCCTTCGGGAAGTTTTTTCACATCTTCCAGCGGCCAGCGCAGCTCGGCGTCGGCTTCTATAAGGATGTCGGCCGGGCGCAGGAGCTGGCGCACTGCCGCCGCTGTGGCCACGCCTTCAGTTCGCGCATGCACATCGAAGATCTCATCGAGGTCGAGCGTCAACTGGGGTTCAGCTACCAAATCCTCGGTAGCGACGTGGAGCACTATCAGTGGATCTGCCCGCGCTGCCGGCGGGCGTCGCTCGCGATGGCTCAGGGTGCCTTGTGGCGAGGCCACCGCGGCGGGGCGCCTCTGCCGACCGCCAGCCCCCTGGCGATGCCCGTCCACGCCAACCCGGGCCTCGGGCAAGGCCCGCTGGGGACAGACGACGCGGAGAACTTCTTTCCCTAGCTGCCGTCTGCGCCGGCCAAGAGAGTACCCTGACGCCATGGAGAAGCCGTCTTTCGCTACGCCTCCAACGCCGTCGCTGGATCGAGGCATCATCAGCGCGTTTGGGCCGCATCTTGCCTACGCCCGGGACGACCGGCTGGACACGGGCGTCGAGCCCGAGCGGCTCGTCAAGACGCACTGCTGTTTCTGCGGTCAGCAGTGTGGCATGCAGCTCAAGGTCAAGGACAACCTCATCATCGGTGTCGAGCCGTGGTACGAGTTCCCCTTCAACAAGGGGATGATGTGTCCCAAGGGCATCAAGCGCTACCTCCAGCAGCAACATCCCGATCGTCTGCTCCACGCCTACGAGAAAGACGCGTCGTCGGCCGATGGATTTCGATCGATGGCCTACGATACGGCCATTCGCCGAACTGCGGCGGAGATCGACCGGATTCAGCGCGCGCACGGGCCAGACGCGTTCGCCGTGCTCTCGGGCGCCAGTCTGACCACCGAAAAGACCTACCTGATGGGCAAGTTCGCCCATATGTGCCTGCGCACGTCGAACATCGACTACAACGGCCGGCTGTGCATGGTGAGTGCCGCGGCCGGCAACAAGAAGGCGTTCGGCGTCGACCGCGCCGCCAACCCGTGGGACGACATCCTCGGCGCCGAGGTGATCCTCGTGATCGGCGCGAACATCGCCGAATGCGCGCCCATCACCACCAACTACGTGTGGCAGGCCCGCGAGCACGGCGCCAAGGTCATCGTGGTAGACCCGCGAATCACGCCGATCGCGCGGACCTGCGATCTGTTTCTCCCGGTCAAGCCAGGTCGAGACACGGCGCTCTTCAACGGCATCCTGCACCTGATGATCGAGCACGACTGGGTCGATCACGCGTTCATCGAGCAGCACACAGTGGGCTTCGATGCCGTGGCCGAGCAGGTGCGCGGTTGGCCGCCACAGCGCACGGCTGAGGTCACCGGAATCGCCGAGAAGACGATCCGGCAGGCCGCCGAGTGGTGGGGCACTGCCAAGACGAGCTTCCTGTGCCATGCCCGTGGCCTCGAGCACCACAGCCACGGCGTGATGAATGTGCTGAGTGCCATCAACATCGTGCTCGCCTCCGGCCGCATCGGCCGGCCGAACTGCGGCTACGCGACGATCACCGGCCAGGGCAACGGCCAGGGCGGACGCGAGCACGGACAAAAATGCGACCAACTTCCCGGGGCACGCGATCTGGCCAACCTCGACCACCGCGCCTACGTCGCGGGCGTCTGGGGCATGGATCCCGCCGACCTTCCTCAGCCGGGCGTCGATGCCTACGAGATCATCCGCAAGGTTGATCGCGGCGAGATCAAGGGGCTACTCAGTCTCTGTTTCAACCCGGTCGTCTCGCTGTCCGACAACAACTTCGTGCGGCAGGCCCTCGAGAAGCTGGAGTACTACGTCGCCATCGACTTCTTCATGAGCGAAAGCGCCCGCTATGCCCACGTCGTCCTGCCGGGATCTCTTCAGGAAGAGGACGAGGGCACGGTGACGCAGGCCGAAGGCCGCGTGATCAAGATCAACAAGGCGGTGGACTGCCCAGGCGATGCGCGGCAGGACTGGCGCATCATTCAGGACATCGCTCAGGCGCTCGGCCGTGAGCAGGGCCTCACCTTCGCCGGCCCGCAAGCGATGTTCGAAGAGTTACGGGTCGCGTCCAAGGGTGGAATCTCTGACTACTCCGGCATCACCTACGAGCGGATTGACGAGAACTTCGGCGTGTTCTGGCCGTGTCCCAGCGAGGTGCCCGAGGGTGTGGCGCTGCCGGGGCCACAAGGCACGCCGCGACTGTTCGAGCCGGGCTCGTGGAACCCGGTGGCCAAGGGCGCGGGCCCGTTCTACTTCCCTGACGGCAAGGCCCGGTGGAACGTGACGCCGTACGAGGGGCCGGCCGAAGACGTGGACGAGGAGTTTCCGATCATCCTCACCACCGGACGCGTCGTCAGCCAGTTCCTGTCCGGCAATCAGACCAGGCGTATCGGTCCGCTGGTCGACCACTGTCCGGAGCCCCGGCTCGAAATGCACCCGCGACTGGCGGCTCGCCTGGGCATCGCCGATGGCGACTGGGCCACCACCGAGAGTCGCCGTGGCCACTGCACCCTACGTGCGTCGGTCGTGTCCACGATTCGGCCCGATACCGTGTTCATGCCCTATCACTGGGGCGGGCGCAAGAGCGCGAATCAGTTGACGATCGCCGCGCAGGATCCGATCTCAAAGATTCCCGAGTACAAAGTGTGCGCCGTGCGGGTACGGAAGGCCGAGGGGCCTCCGGAGTATGCCGGTGCGCTCGAACCGCAACAGTAGCGAGGGGTCCCAGCCATGCCCGTACCGGACGCCCTCGAGTTCTTCATCGATCCAGGCCGCTGTATCGGCTGCCAGGCGTGCATTCAGGCGTGCACCGAGTGCAACACGCACAAGGGCCAGTCGATGATTCAGCTCGACTACATCGACCGCGCGCACTCGACCCAGACCGTGCCCGTGGTCTGCCTGCATTGCGACGCGCCGACCTGCGCCGAGGTGTGCCCGGCCGATGCCATCAAGCGGACTGAGGACGGCATCGTGCAGACGGCCAGAAAGCCACGGTGCATCGCCTGCAACAACTGCGTGCTGGCCTGTCCGTTCGGTGTGCCCAAGATGCAGACGAAGATGAGCCTGATGATGAAGTGCGACATGTGCTACGACCGCACTGCCGTCGGCCTGAAGCCATGGTGCGCCTCGGCCTGCCCCAGCCAGGCGCTCGCGTTCGGGACGCGCGAGGAGATGGCTCGGCTGCGACCGCGCGCCAAGCCGCTCAACACGTTTCAGTTCGGCAACCAGACCATTCGCACCAAGGTGAACATCATGGTGCCGCTCGAGACCGCGACCGAGATCGTCGACGTCACGGCGGCGATGCACGAGCCCGCCATCGGTCACGACATCCTGGACGATGTGTTCGCGACGGTGAGAGAGGGTGGTCGCGCATGAACGACGGACCCGCGGCGCCCGACGGTCGTTCGGCCGCCGACCAGCCGAAATGGCGACGAGATTTTCCTATTGACTGGGCACAGGACGACTACGTCTCGCGACGGGAACTCGTCAAGTTCACCGTGCTCACAAGCGCAGCCCTCGCGGTCGGACAGGTCTGGATCGCGCTCAAGAGCGCGTTCGGGCGGCAATCGGCGCCGTTGGTGGGTGTGCCAATCGCGACGGTAAACGATCTTCAGATTGGCGGTGCGAAGACGTTCACCTACCCGGAAGGCAGCACGCCCCGGCTCCTGATTCGAACCGGCGAAGCCACCTTCGTTGCCTACGATCAGCAGTGCACACACCTGCAGTGCCCGGTGGTTCCGGCCGTCGAACTCGGCCGGCTCCACTGCCCTTGTCACAATGGCTGGTTCGACCTGCAGTCCGGTCGAGTACTGTCTGGACCTCCGCAGCGGGCGTTGCCACGCATCCTCTTGTCGGTGCGTGAGGGAACGGTCTACGCGACCGGGGTGGAGGAGTCGGCGACATGACCGCACGCCTCCGCATGGTGCACGCGCAGCGGATGCCGATCGTCAACGCGATGTTGGCCTTCGTCGTGCTGATCGTCGTGCTGCAGTTGTGGTTGCTCACCGCCACGATGAACGCCTATCTCGGTGGCGATTCGAGCCCCGTGGCCCCGGCGGCGTTCGCCAGTCTCGGGTGCCTTGGCCTCAATCTCGGCCTGCTCTGGTATCTGTTCAGGCTGGATTGAATGGGCAGCCCCCCGGACGGCAGGCGCGGTCGTGTCGCGTCCGCCATCGAGCATCTCTTCCCAGGCTATTTCGCGCTGGTCATGGCCACGGGCATTGTCTCGATCGCCGCCCATGCGCTCCACATGCCGCGCATCGCCCAGGCCTTGCTCGACGTTAACGTCGGCGCCTATGCGGTGCTGGTCGTCATGCTGTGCACTAGGCTCGTGGCCTACCCTGCACGGGTCCTTGAAGACCTCAACAGCCACGCCCGTGGTCCGGGGTTCTTCACCGTGGTTGCCGCGACGTGCGTGCTGGGGAGCCAGATTCTGATCCTCACCGACCGTGCCAGCGTGGCCCATGCGATCTGGATCGCCGGGATCGTGCTCTGGGCGGTCGTGATGTACGCGTTCTTCACCGCCACAGTGGTCCGCGAAACGAAGCCGCCGCTCGAGTCGGGCATCAACGGCGCCTGGCTTCTGGCCATCGTTGCGACTCAAGCCGTCTCGGTGCTCGGCACCCTGCTCGTGCCAAGTCTAGCGTCAGGTCGCGAAGGCGTGCTGTTCCTCGCGCTCTGTCTGTATCTGCTCGGCGCCGTGCTCTACCTGACCATCATCACGCTGATCTTCTACCGCTTCACCTTCGTGCCGCTGTCGACGGAGCAGTTGAGCCCCCCGTACTGGATCAACATGGGCGCGGTGGCGATCACGACGCTCGCTGGGTCGCTCCTGCAGATCCAGGCAGAGCACTGGGCGTTTCTGGCCATGCTGCGCCCCTTCGTCGCCGGCTTCTCCTTATTCTTCTGGACGACGGCCACGTGGTGGATCCCGTTGCTGCTGATCCTGGGCGTGTGGCGGCACATCGTGCGTCGCTTCCCGCTGCGCTACGACCCGCAGTACTGGGGCATGGTGTTCCCGCTCGGCATGTACACCGTCTGCACTGCGCGGCTTGCGCAGGCGACAGGGCTCGACTTCCTGTGGGTGATTCCCGAAGTGACGGTCTACGTCGCCCTGGCGGCCTGGACCGTCACCTTCTCCGCGATGTTGAGACACCTCTGGCATTACAGGGCGGCATGAACGAGCGGTTGCATGGACTCGCATGACGACGTTGAGGGATGTAAGTTCAGAGCGGCGAGGTGCGTTCTAAAGAGGAGAGACGGCGCCGGATTGCGCTGTCCCTGTTTTGTACCTGATACTCAGGTGTCTAGAGGATCTGGCGGGTTCTGGCGGTTCCGATCCGGCCTAAAGTGTTGAGGGGCGCGGGTTCGTCGGGAACGAATCCCACCCTCTCCGCCAACTCACGCCTCCAGCGTCACGGCGCCTTCGCCCTACTTGGATGAACGCAACCTGAGGGCGATTCCTTACAGCTCCTCAGAATGCCCAGTAGGCGGCGCCGGAATATCGTTGGTTCAGCCCAACGGAGAGGACGCCCATGACCGTCCTGGCGAGCACGGTCGCAACAGGGTTGGTCCAGTGAGCGTTCGACCCCCCGCGCCCGCAGCGGCGCATAGGTCGGGGTCCCGTCACGGTTGAGATGCGCTTCACGCTGAGGGTTTAGCGTCGCGTCGCGGGCACCTCTCGTCGAGGAACTGTAGACTCAGCGGCCGACGCAGCGCCGTCCCTGCAGTATCGTAGCGGCGGAGGCCTGAGATGTTCGACACGCTGCTGAGCATGGCGAATCAGGACGTCCGCTACGCCGTGCGCCTCTTGTGGCGCTCGAAGGCGTTCGCCACCGCCGCCGTATCGACCCTGGCCCTCGGCATTGCGATGACGACGCTGATGTTCGCCCTGGTCCAGGGCATCTTGCTTCGACCGTTGCCGGTCCGCGAGCAGGACCGACTCATCCTCTCGCGGCGAGAAGCGCCGACGACCAGGGTTCAAGAACTGCAGGCGAGTGTGGGGTTGGAGCAGCCAGTCGTGTCACAGCAGCTGTCGGTCTTGCGCAATCAGGGCATCGTGACGTCCCGGAAGCATGGCTTGTCGGTGCGGTATGCGCTGCGGGATCCCGCCATCGAAGAGTTGCTCGAGGTGGTACGTCGCATCCTCAACAACCATTTGGCGGGCACCAGTGGCATGCTCCGCGAGCTGCAGCGGGAAGCGCGCCGGGGGTAGCGTAGGAGGCTACACGGTCATGTCGTCCGACTTCCGCTGGCAGAGCGTCCTGGACTTCGTGACCCTGGCGGTCGCGATCGACGTCCTGTTGCGATGGAGCCGCGGTGCTCGTGCCCTCCGTGCCACGCGTGGCATCCTTGCCTTGGAAGCGGGTGCCGTGATGGCCCGGAAGTTCGAACTACCCATGACCGTCTGGGTTCTCCACGCGACAGCCGTCGTGGCCGGCGTCGGGCTCATCGTGCTGTTCCAGCCCGAGCTTCGTCATGCACTCAACCGCATCGAGATCGTCGTCAAGCGTTCCGCGCGAGTCAGCGCCTTGGCGGACGCGCTCGATGTGGTGTCTGCCGCCGCATTCTCGCTGGCTGGCGCGAGGCGAGGCGCCCTCTTCGCGTTGCCGCGCCGCGACTCCGTGAACGAACTACTGCCCGGGGGAATCCCGCTCGGCGACCATGTGTCGCCAGAGATCCCCGAGTCCGTCTTTCGCAAGGTCTCTCCAGTCCACGACGGTGCGACGATCATCGAGAGAGACCGCATCACGCGCCTCGGAGCGCTGTTGCCGCTGTCCGACGACGAGACCCTGCCACGAACGTGGGGTACGAGGCATCGCGCAGCGAGGGGACTCGCCCAGCGGACCCATGCTTTGGTTAAGGTGGCTTCTGAAGAGCGCGGCGAGGTCACGCTGCTGCACGACGGCGTGAGTGAAGCAACCAAGAACGCCGACGACCTGCGGCATGGGCCCAAGAAGCGTGTCGCAACCGAATCCCCTTCAGGGACGACTACGTTCTCCGGTCCGGCGGGCCTCTTGCTGCGGGGGATTGCGATTGGACTGGCCCTGCTCGTCGTGGTCACGACGTCGTCGATCGCCGGTACGGTAGTGCGGGACGGGATCGGATTCCACGCGATTGATCTCCACATTGAGCCTCTGCTATCGCGCCATGTCGGCGTGGAAGACACATGGCCTCAGCGGATCACCGTTCGACTCAAGCCGAATTAGGATGCGAGCGAGTACGTCACGCCAAGGATCTCGCCATGAGCCGAGACCGCCCTCGATGGCAGCCGCCCCCTCTGCCGCCTGATCCGGCGGAGAGAAGAAGGATTGGGATTCAGCTCCTGATCCTGGCGGGGCTCGGATTGATTGGACTGATCGTCTCGGCCATTACGAGGTGAATCGTGCGACGTGCGAACTCGGCGTGTGACGCGAAGGCGACGGTGTGTCGGTGACCGGGTTCGCTTACGGTCTGCCTGTTGCGCTGGCGCTCCGCATCGGGATCGCGGTCGTGACAGCCCTCACAGCGGGCCATCGTGACGTGGCGCGCCGCGTGGCGTTCATTGGGTCAGGGTTGGCCTCACTTGTCACTGGCCTGACGGCCGTTCAGGTTCTCTCTACTGGAATTGCGGCGGATGGCGTGCTCTTCGTCCATCGGGCTTCCGGCTTCGCCTCGGTCTATTCAATTGACGGGTTGTCCGCGTGGTTTCTCGTAGTCCTGTCCGTCGTGGCCGTCCCGATCGCACTGTTCAGTCTCGGATACGTCGCAGGTCCGCACTGGAGCCGACGGTCTGCGTTTCTCGGCGTCACGTTCAACGTGCTGTTGGGCGCGGTTGAGCTCGTGTTCGTCGCCAGTGATGCCGTCACGTTCCTGTGTGCCTGGGAACTGATGACGCTGGCCACTGCGGCGCTCGTGACCACTGAGCACGAAGAGCCGGCTAACCGGCGGGCTGCCTATCTGTATCTGGTCATGTCGCATCTGGGCACGGGCTGTCTGATCGCGGGGTTCCTGACGTTGGCATCCCTCTCCGGATCCTTGTCGTTCTCGACGCTGTTGTCCGGTGACCTGGCGCTCGGGCCGGGTCGGCAGGTGTTGTTTGCACTCTTCTTCCTCGGGTTTGGGGTCAAGGCCGGCATCGTCCCGCTCCACGTCTGGCTCCCTGAAGCCCACCCGGCCGCGCCGACCAGCATCTCGGCGTTGATGTCAGGCCTGCTCATCAAGACGGGCATCTACGGCATCGTGCGGGTCTGTGCGTTCGGCCTCGGGGTTCCGCCGCTGTCATGGGGCGTGGTCGTTGTCGTCGTGGGTGGGCTGTCGGCAGTGCTCGGCGTGCTGTACGCGCTGATGCAGCACGATCTCAAACGGCTCCTGGCGTACCACAGCATCGAGAACATCGGGATCATCCTTCTTGGCCTCGGAGCCGGGATGATGGGTCTCGCGTACGGCCGGCACGACGTGGCCGCGGTCGGCGTGGCGGCCAGTCTGTACCACGTCCTGAACCACGCCGTATTCAAAGCGTTGCTGTTTCTCGGAGCAGGAGGCGTGGTGATGGCCACCGGCACGCGGCAGATCGAGCAGTTCGGGGGCCTCTTGCGGCGGATGCCATGGACCGGCCTGTGCTTCCTCGTCGGCGCGATGGCGATCTCCGGCCTTCCGCCCCTGAATGGTTTCGCGAGCGAGTGGCTGACGTTCCAGGCGCTCCTGTTCGGCTTTCGCGGCTCGAGCGAACCGCTCGTGCACTTGCTGTTTCCTGTCGGTGGCGCTCTACTGGCACTGACGACGGCGCTGGCGGCCGCGTGTTTCGTGAAAGCGTTCGGCATGACGTTCCTGGCATTGCCGAGGAGCCCGTGTGCAGCCCGTGCGACGGATTCGCCGGTGGTGATGCTGGCACCGCAGGCGTGGCTGGCGGCGTGCTGCGTCGGGTTGGGCCTGTTCCCCGGCTTCGTCCTCCACGCACTGGAGCCGGTGATGGAATCGTTACCGGGCGTGCAGCCGCCGGCGGACCTGTTTCAGGGTGGCCTGGGGATGGGGTCCGGGCTCGAGTCGTTCGACCACGTGGTCCCTGTCCTGCTCGGACTGGCCCTCATAGCGGGATTGGGCGCCGCAGGACTGATGACGGCACGTCGAGGGGCGACGGCGCGGCGTGTGCCAACGTGGGGATGTGGAGGCGAGTTGACCGCACGCACCGAGTACACGGCAACGGCCTTCTCGAAGCCGCTGATGATGATCTTCCGGGCCGTGTATCGGCCGACACGTGAGGTGGAAGCGCTGACCGACGTCTCGCCCTACTTTCCGCACGAGGTGCGCTACCACGCGGAGATCGAGCCGACATTCGAGCGGTACGTCTATGGCCCTCTCGTCGGCGCCGTGATGCGGGTGGCCGCCGGGATGAGAATCCTGCAGGCCGGAAGCCTCCATGCCTACCTCGCGTACGTGATCGTCATGGTCGTGAGCCTGGTGCTCCTCGTGTGGTGGAGAAGCTGACCATGGAAGGATGGGGCGCCATCGGCGTGTCGTTGGCGCTGGTCGTTCGCCTGACGGGCGTGGTCGTTGCCCTCGCGCTGTCTCGTCACCCTCGTGCCTGCCGCTCGGCGGCGCTGGCGGCTTCCATCGTGGCGTCGGCGCTGACGGCCACGGTCGCCGTGCAGGTGATCGCGTCGGGTCACACCATCGATGGTGCGCTCTTCCGGCACGCGGCCTCCGGCCTCGTCCTCGGATATGCGGTGACGCCGTTGTCGGCATGGTTTCTGATGGTCACGGGCCTTGTCGCCATGCCCGTGGCGTTGTACAGCGTGGGGTACTTCGCCCACGCGGTCCCTGCGTCCCGCACGGCTGCCGTCGGCGCTGCTTTCAACACGATGCTCGGCGGCATCGAGGTCGTGTTCGTCGCCGATGGTGCGATTGCGTTCCTCTGCGGATGGGAGGTCATGACGCTGGCGACGGCAGCCCTGGTTGCGACGGAATACGAGGCGCGCGAGAGCCGGCGGGCCGCGTACCTCTTTCTCGTCATGTCACATGTCGGGACTGGCTGCCTCGTGGCAGGCTTCATGCTTCTGGCGTCCGCGGCCGGGTCCCTCGCGTTCACGGCGATCTTGTCCGGTCATGTCGTGGGCCCGATGCGAGACGCACTGTTCGCGCTGTTCTTCGTCGGATTCGGCGTGAAGGCGGGCCTGATCCCTCTTCACATCTGGCTCCCGGAGGCACATCCTGCGGCGCCGAGCAGCGTGTCCGCCTTCATGTCGGCGGCACTCGTCACAGCGGGTGTCTACGGCCTCTTTCGGGTTTGCGCGTTCGGCCTCGGCACGCCGGACGCGCACTGGGCGATGGCGGTGATGGGCGTCGGCACGCTCTCCGCCATTCTGGGCGTGTTGTACGCCCTCACCCAGACCGACATGAAACGTCTCCTGGCGTACAGCACGATTGAGAACTCGGGAATCATGGCGCTTGGCCTGGGGGCCGCGATGATGGCGCTTGCCGGCGGCCGCAGCAGGCTGGCGAGCGTGGCCGTGGCCGCCAGCCTGATGCACGTCCTGAATCACGCGATCTTCAAGGGGTTGCTGTTCCTCGGAGCGGGAAGCGTCGTGATGTCGACCGGCACCCGCCAGATCGAGCAGTTCGGAGGCCTGCTGCGACGGATGCCGTGGACAGGGCTCTGCTTCCTCGTCGGCGCGATGGCAATTTCAGGTCTTCCGCTGCTCAACGGTTTTCCAAGCGAGTGGCTCACCTTCCAGACCCTGCTCCTTGGCTTCACCTCGACACCCGGTCTGGTGCGCCTGAATTTCCCGCTCGCGGCAGCAATCCTGGCGTTGACGAGCGCCCTGGCAGCTGCCGGTTTCGTAAGGGCGTTCGGCATCAGCTTCCTGGCATTGCCGCGGAGCCGCGCCGCTGCCGACGCGCACGAGGCGCCCATCGTGATGCTCGTGCCTCAGGGGGTACTGGCGGCCCTGTGCGTCGGCCTGGGTCTGAGTCCCGGCCTCGTGCTTCACGCCCTCGAAGGCGTGACGGCGTCACTGCCGGGGCTGCAGCCGCCGGCCGAGATGGCGTCGGAGGGCTTCGGAATGACGTCCGGCCTCGCATCGTTCGATCGCGTGGTGCCCGCGGTGTTGGGTCTCGTCCTTCTCGCCGGAATGATCGGGGCGGCGTTGCTGACGGCACGAAGGCGGACGGCCGTGAGGCAAGCCCCCACATGGGGGTGTGGCGGGGAGCTGACGGCTCGCACCGAATACACCGCGACGGCGTTCTCGAAGCCGCTGATGATGATCTTTCGAGGCGTGTACCGACCGACGCGACAGGTCGACGCGCAGACCGACGTGTCCCCGTACTTCGTGCAGGAGGTGCGCTACCGTGCGGAGATCGAGCCGACGTTCGAGCGCTACGTGTACGGCCCGTTGGTGCGGGGCGTCGTGCGCGCGGCGAGCGGGATGAAAGTGCTGCAGGCCGGGAGTCTCCACGCATACCTGGCCTATGTACTCGTGCTCGCCGTCATTTTGCTGATGTGGCTGGGAGGGACGACGTGACGGTTGCCATCCAGGAAGCCCTGCTCGCCGGGGGGGCGGCGCTGCTGCAGGGCGCCGGCCTGCTCGCCGTCGCTCCGCTCCTGAAGACGGTCATCAGGAAGATGAAGGCCAGGCTCCAGAACCGCCAGGGGCCGCCGCTCCTGCAGGGGTACTACGACCTCGCGAAACTGCTGCGCAAGGACGTCGTCCGGTCAGAGACCGCCTCCTGGATCTACGTGGCCGGTCCGCGCGTCTACTTCGCCGCTGCGGTGGCCGCCACGACGCTCGTGCCCGTGGTGTTCGCGGCCGCGCCGCTCGAAGCCGCCGGAGGGATCCTGCTGTTGGTTGGGACGCTCGCGCTCGGTCGGTTCGCCCTCGCCACAGCCGCGCTGGACACGGGCAGCCCCTTCGGAGGCATGGGCGCCAGCCGCGACATGACCATCGCCGCACTGGCCGAGCCGGCACTCATGCTGGGGTTGTTCGCCTCGGCTCTGGCCGCGGGCTCGATGAATCTCGGGGTTCTCGTGAGGACGCTGGTGCACGAGGGCATCGCCCTGCACCCCAGCGACATCCTGGCCTTTGCCGGACTGTTCTTGATTGTCGTGGCCGAGACCGGTCGCATTCCCGTGGACAACCCGGCCACCCACCTCGAGCTGACGATGATTCACGAGGCGATGGTCCTCGAGTATGCGGGCCCGGACCTGGCCTTGGTGGAGTGGGCCTCTGCGGTGAAGGAGCTGCTGTATCTCACACTGCTCGTCAGTCTCTTCATGCCGGCCGGCATGGCGACCACTCCAGCACCGCAAGCGCTACTGGTTGGGCTCCTGGCGTGGATCGGCAAGGTGTTCGTCTTGGCCATCGCCGTGACGCTCCTGGAAAGCACGAACGCCAAGTTGCGGTTGTTCCGGGTCCCGGAACTGGTGTCGATTTCGCTCGGTCTCGCGTTCCTGGCGCTCGCAATCCGGTTCCTGTGAGGTCCTGCTCATGACCGCGTATGTCCTGATTCTGTCCGCCGCCGGCATGCTGGTCAGCGGGTACCTGATGGTCGGCCAGAGAGCGCTGTTCACGACGATCCGCCTGTACGGCGCGCAGTCGTTGCTCCTGGGCGTGGTGGCGACCACAATGGCCATCTCCGAGTCTCGTCACGAGCTGTTCGTCACGGCGGCGCTGACCGTGGTGCTCAAGACGGTGCTGATCCCCTGGTTCCTGATGCGGACGGTGGACCGCATCGGGATCCACCGTGAGATCGAGCCGTTCCTGAACGTCCCAGCCTCCCTCCTGATCTGCCTGGGGCTGACCGTCGTTGGCTACCGTGTCAGCTCCGGCTTCGAGGAGGGCGCCCGGCAAGTGAGCCACCACCTGATCGGCGTAGCGTTGTCACTCCTGCTGATCGGGCTCTTCCTGATGGTCACGCGCAAGAAGGCCATCACGCAGATCCTGGCGTTGCTGACGGTGGAGAACGCGGTGTTCCTGGTGGCGATCGGCGTCACCTCCGGCATGCCCCTCGTCGTGGAGTTCGGTATCGCCTTCGACGTCATCCTGGCCGTGCTGGTCCTCGGCATCCTGGTCCAACGCATCGTGGATCGGTTCGAGTCGATGGACGTCAGCCGTCTCTCGAGTCTGAAGGGGTGAGCGTGAACCTGATTCTCTGGACACTCGCCGTGCCGCTCGCGACCGCCGCTGCCGGCGCCTTTGGCGGGACACGCCCAATGAAGGAAGGCACGATGGTGGGTGGCCTGGCGCTGACCTTCGCGCTGTGTCTGGCCACGGCCTCCCAGTTCCTGGGCGGCAGCCCGCCGGCGGCCTTTGCCGACGCGTTACGAGTGGACGGGCTCTCCGCGCTGGTGCTCGTGCTGTGCGGGTTCGTGGGTCTGCTCTCCGGCGCCTATGGGGCCGGCTACCTCCGCCGGAACGAGGCGCGCGGGCTGGTCACTCCCCGGATGCGCCGCGAGTTCTACGGCCTGATCCCGGCGTACGTGTTCGCGATGCTCCTCGTGTCGATGTCCAACAACCTCGGCATCATGTGGATTGCCGTCGAGCTCACCACGCTGGCGTCCGTGTTCCTCATCACGTTCCACGATCGCGATACTTCGCTCGAAGCCGCCTGGAAGTTCCTGGTGCTGGGCAGCCTGGGTCTCGCCTTCGCCCTCCTGGGAACCGTGCTGCTCTTCGCGTCCGGTCGGGGATCGCTCGAAGAGGGGATGTCCGCGCTGCACTGGACCCGGTTCATGCAGGTGGCGCCGGAGCTCCATCCCTTCACGCTGAGGCTGGGCGTCGTGTTCGCTTTGATCGGCTACGGCACCAAGGCCGGCCTGGCCCCCATGCACACGTGGAAACCGGACGCATATCGCGAAGCGCCGTCGCCGGCCGTCGTGCTGATGGCCGTCGGTATGTTGAACGGTGCGCTGTACTGTGTCCTCAGGATCCACCTGATTTCGAAAGCATCGCTCGGGCCCGGGTTCTCCGAGGGCCTGCTGTTGACGCTCGGTCTGCTGTCGGTGCTGATCGCCGTACCCTTCGTCCTGATCCAGTGGAACATCAAACGGCTGCTGGCGTATTCGAGCATCGAGCACGTGGGCATCATGGCCATCGGCGTGGGCCTCGGTGCGGAAGCCGCGGTGTTCGGCGCCCTGCTGCACATGACCTATCACTCGCTGGCCAAACCCGTGGCCCTCTTGTCCGCAGGGACGATTGCGCAGCTGCACAGCTCCTCGAATTTCGACCGGATCGGGCATGGGACCTTCAGCCGTACGCCGGTGGCCAGCGCTCTGCTCGTCCTCGCGACCGTCATCATCACCGGCTCGCCGCCGTTTGGCCTCTTCTTCAGTGAGATGACGATTCTGCGCGCGGGGTTCTCGGGGTCGCATCCGACGGCGGCAGGTGTGTTCCTCGGCGCGCTGATCTTGCTCTTCTGCGGGTTCGCGTACCAGGTAGGGCAAATCGTGCTCGGACCGCCGCGCGATCCGGCCGACCGGCGAGTGCCGCGGCCCGAACGCTTCGATCTCGGGATGGCGACGAGCATCGTGGCCGCGGTCATCGCCGTCGTGTCCTCGTTCTACCTGCCGGCGCCCCTGATGGCGCTCATTCGGGCCGCGACGCAGGTCGTGTGGGGTGGTGGCCAGTGACCGCGAGAGTATCAGCCGCGTTGGAAGTGCCGGATGGAGCCGTTCGCGAGACGCGCCCGGGCGAGCTGCTGCTCGAGACGACGACGTCGGCGCTGCCTGGCCTCGCCGATCGCGTCACCGTCGGTCTGAGCGGACGGCTCCTGTCGCTCTTCGCGAGCGACGAGCGCGACTCCAGCGGGCGATTCTTCCTGCACCACCTGTGGTTCCTGCCGGGCCTCAGGACGTTCCTGCGCACCGTGGCGCCTGTCGATCCCGCCGAACCGTCGTATCCGTCAATCGCTGCGAAGTATCCGGTCGCCAACTGGTTCGAGCGCGAGATCATGGATTTCTTCGGCCTCGCGCCAGACGATCATCCGAACCCGACGCGGGTAGCTCTCCACGACGACTGGCCGGACGGAGCGTGGGCACTGCGCAAGGACTTCCCGTACGACCGCGTGATGCCACGCGTGCCCGCCGATCTCCACCCTTTCCGACCCGTGACCGGTGAAGGTGTGTTCCAGGTACCCGTCGGACCGGTGCACGCAGGAATCATCGAGCCCGGGCATTTTCGGTTCGGCGTGGCGGGTGAGCCCGTCCTGTACCTCCAGATCCGGCTCTTCTACGTGCACAAAGGGATTGAGAAGCGCTTCGAGCGGCTCCCTTGGCGTCATGGGCTGCACCTCGCCGAATCGATTTCCGGCGACACCGCCGTCGGTCACGCCCTGTCGTACGCGCACGCGATCGAGCGGCTCGCCGGGGTCGACGTGCCGGCCCGGGCCCGCGCGCTTCGGGTGGCGTTGCTGGAATTGGAACGCATCTACAACCACACCTCCGACATCGGCGCGCTGGCGACCGACGTGGCGTTCACGGTGCCGGCGAGTCGAGCGCAGGCCCTGCGCGAGGGGCTCGTCCGCGTGCAGGACCGACTGTTTGGGACACGGCTGTTGCGGGGCACGATCGCTCTGGGCGGCGTGACGCAGGACTTGTCGGAGCCGGCGGCGGAGCTGCTCCTCGCGCACCTGCGCAGGTTCGAAAAGCAGTTCGATGGGCTGATCCGGCTGTTGGTGGACGCCGGCTCCTTCACCGATCGGGTGGACGGGACTGGCATCCTCAGCCATCAGGCCGCGCAAGACCTGGGTATCGTCGGCATGGCCGCACGTGCCTCGGGCGTGGATGGAGACCTGCGCCGGGATCACCCGCATGACGCGTACGAGGGCCTCAGGTTCGAGGTGCCTGTCGAACACGGAGGGGACGCAAGGGCCCGGCTGATGGTGCGTGCGCGGGAGGTGGAGCAGTCGTTGGCGATTCTGCGACAGGTGCTGGACACGCTTCCCGAGACGCCGCTGGCGGCTCGACTGCCGGACCGTTTGCCCGCCAGCACCGGTGCACTCGGCTGGGTGGAGGCGTGGCGAGGTCCGTGTACGCATTGGGTCGCGACCGACGAGCGTGGCGAGGTCGCGCGCGTCAAGGTGACCGACCCCAGCTTCCTGAACTGGCCAGGACTGGTACAGGCGGTACCAGGCAACATCATCCCGGACTTCCCCGTGATCAACAAGAGCTTCAACCTTTCCTACTCAGGCAACGACCGTTAGAGAGCGACAGGACACGATCCAATGCTGGGACTTCTCTCGAAGAGCCTCAAGACCGGGGTGATTACCGAGCCCGACCCGTTCGGGTCGGCGGCGGCCTTTGGATTCCCGGTCATCGATTTCAGTCGCTGCACGGCGTGCGACGATTGCGCTCGCGCGTGCCCAAGCGGCGCAATCCAAGTAGCAGCAACGGTCCCGGGTATCAGGACGCTCTCCGTGTCGTACGCGGCCTGCATCCAGTGCCGCGCCTGCGTGACGGCTTGCCCTGAGCAGGCCGTCAGCGTCTCGACACGCGTCGAGGTGGCGGCGTACAGCCGCGAACAACTTGCCCGGCGCGCGTCGTTCGACATGGATCCGCAAACGAACCGAGGCACGCTACGCCTGGAGGACGTGGAAGCGGGGCTCAGCCTGGCCGACGCCGCGACGCGACTGCGGGAGCGCATCCGCGGGCGTCTCGGCCGCTCCCTCCACGTACGGCAGGTCGATGCGGGCAGCTGCAACGGATGCGAGCTCGAGATCGCGGCCACGACCAACCCGGTCTACGACCTGGAGCGCTTCGGCATTCACCTGGTGGCGAGCCCTCGACATGCCGACGTCCTGCTGGTGACCGGCCCGGTCACGCGAAACATGGAAGTGGCTCTCCGCAGGACCTACGACGCCGCCCCCGAGCCACGCGTCGTCGTCGCCGTCGGTGCCTGCGGGTGCAGTGGAGGAATCTTCGGCGAGGGCACGTACGCCGCGGTCGGCGGCGTGGACCGCGTCCTGCCGGTAGATGTCTACATCCCGGGCTGCCCGCCTCGTCCCCAGGCGATCCTCAACGGCCTGCTGGTGGCGATGGGCGTGCGGGAGGCCCGCGTCTGATGGTGGCCCGTCGCTCGGGGGGCCTCCACATTCGTGGGCGGCGTGCCACTCCGGCTCGACAGCCGCCCGTGTCTCTCACTGGAAGTCTGAGAGCACAGCGCTGGAGCGAGTACTTCGCTGGGGAGTTGTGGGCCGCGCACGCGGTCGAGGTCGGTGAGACCCTGGCAAAGCCGAACCCGCCACCCAAGTCGTAGTCCATGAAGCTGACCAGCCACAGGCAGTCGCTGACCTGGCGGACGCCGACCTTCTGCCCCGCGAACACGGTGCTGAGATTGACCTTGCGGCGCCGGTAGCAGATCCGGCCGCAGCTGGTGACCGTGGCGGTCCAGTCGTGCCACGGGTAGTCCAGCGGCTCGAGGCCGCGGTACGGGCGGGTCAAGGGCTAGCGGTCGGCGGGCACCGCCATCCCAGCGATTGGTGCGGCCGCTCCTCGTTGACGTGCTGCACGAACGCATCGAAGCGCGCCTGCTGCTGCAGCAGGTTCGCGGCGCGGGGTATCGTCGCTTCGCGCTTGAGCGTCAGGTGCATCCGCTCGTGCCGCCCGTTCTGCTCGGGGTGGCCGGGGCAAATGCGCTCCAACCGGATGCCGAGCCGCAGCCACCAGACGGAGAGGCGGCTGAGGCCTTACCTGTCTTGCCCGAAGGCGCCATCCCGCTATGCTGGGCCGGGACGACGAAGGAGCGACCGCTGATGGTGGCCTTGAATCGAGCGGCGGCGGCCGCGATGGTGCTGAGCCTCGGACCGGCCATCGCCCTGGGACAGGAGTTCTCGGGACGGGAGAAGCTGCGGGCACACTCGACAGAGTTCCGCCGCGAGGTGATCCGGGTCGCGAGCAGCGTCTACGTCGCGGTCGGGTACGCCGCGAGCAACGTCGTGCTCGTGCAGGGTGCAGACGGGTCGATCATCGTTGACACGGGGACCGACCCCGTCGCCGCGCGGGCGATTGTCGAGGCGTTCGGGTCGCGGCTCCGCCGGCCGGTGCGGGCCATCATCTACACCCACTCGCACCCCGACCACACCGGTGGTGCCCGCGTGTTCGCCGGTGACGACGCCCCAGACATCTACAGCCACGAGCAGTTTCTGAAGACGCCGCCCGACGTCGGGCGCGCCGGACGTGAGGGCGGCGATCAGTTCGGCATGGCACTGCCGGCCGCGCAGTTCATCAATGCCGGTGTGCAGGCCGAATTCGGACGCGTGGTGCCGCCGACGCGAGACGGCTACCTGCCGCCCACGCGGACGTTTGGCGGAGAAGAGTTGTCGCTGGCGGTCGTCGGTGTACGCTTTCAGCTGCTGCACACACCCGGCGAAACGCCGGACACCATCGCGGTGTGGTTGCCGGATGCGCGCGTGCTGATGCCGGGAGACAACTTCTTCCGGGCGTTCCCCAACGTGGCCCCGATCCGTGGGTCGCGGCTGCGCACTCCCGACGCGTGGCTGACCAGTCTCAATCGCGTGATCGCCCTCGCCCCGGAGCACGTCGTGCCGAGTCACACACGCCCGGTCTTGGGCGCCGCGGCCGCTGGCGCCGCGCTCACCGCCTATCGTGACGGTCTCAAATCCATCGTCGACCAGACGCTCGACGGCATCCGCAAAGGCGAGCGCCCCGATGAGCTCGTCGCCCACGTGAAGCTGCCGCCCGCGCTGGCCGACCATCCGTTCCTGCAGGAGTTCTACGGCGGCGTCGAGTGGACGGTCCGCGGCATCTACGCCGACCAGGTCGGCTGGTTCGACGGCAACCCGACGAAGCTGTTCCCGCTACCGGAGGGGGACCGGGCGACGCGCCTGGTGGCGACGATCGGCGATCGGGTGGTCGAACGCGGGCGTGCCGCCCTCGAGGCCGGCGATTTCACGTGGGCGGCCGAGCTGGCCGATTACGTGCTGGTGAACGACGCGACCCACGTAGCGGCGCGGCGCCTGAAGGCCGAGGCCCTCACGGCGCAGTTCCTGCTCGAGGACCTGCCGCCACGGTAGTGGCGTCGTTCCCGCGCGCGATCATCTCGGCACGTCGCGGACCTCGCGGAACAGCACGTAGTCGCTCTGCCGGATCTCGGCGAGCGCCTGTTCGTAGAGGCGCCGCGACTCGTCGGTTCGGGCCTGGCGCAGATTGGCGGCCAGGCTGCGGACGTGGTAGGCATCCGGCCGGACGACGACGCTGCCCACGATCGCTGTCGCGCCCGGTGGCGGCACACCCGAGTAGGTCAGCGTCGCCGTCTCGTCCTGCAGCAGCCGGGTGTCGCTGAGCTCCCGCCACTGGCCCTGCTCGACGACGGCCTGTCGCCCGATCAGCTTCTCCGCCACCAGCGTGCCCACGCCGAGCTGGTCCACCAGCTCGATCCGCATCCACACCTCGGGCACGACGTAGCTGGGGAACGCATGGCCGGTGTCGGTGTTGGTGAGCGTCAGCCGGCCCTGGAGTCGATTCCCGCTCCAGCCGGTCGAGAACGTCCAGCGGACGCCGCTGCGCACGGTGTCCGCATCGTGGATGCCGCGAAAGGCGTGGCGCCGATCGGGCATGTGGCAGCCCTGGCAGGTCTTGCCCTCCCGCGCCGCTCTGGACGCCCGCCATTCCTCGACGGTGTTCTCGAGGAACTTGCCGTTCACCTTCGGTCCGTCGCCGTCACCGAACTGGTGACACCGCGCACAGAACTCGGCGCTCTCGAAGAAGTCGCGGACGTTCGCGGCGCCGTGCGACGCGGGAAACCTGGCCACCAGGGGGGCGAGGGTCGTGGGCCGCGCCGGCGGACCGAACGTCTGGCCGTCCCGCGCATGGCAGACGCCGCAGGACACGCCGTCGGACATGAGGTAGTCGTCGGTCCACTGCTCGCGGAGCGGCGCATGGCAACCGAGACAGTTGCCGCTCAGCTCCGGCTGGTCCTTCATCTGCGCCCAGACCCCTGGGCTCATTGCGACGGCGTGGCGCGTGCCCAGCCAGTCGCGAAACTGCGTCGAGTGGCAGGCGGCGCACGAGACCGCCGAGAGATCGCCGCGCTGATGAGGGACCGGCGTGCTCCAGTACCCGCGGACGGTGGTGGTCTCGACCGGACGACTCTCGACGACGGCCTCCGGCTGCTGCAGCGACCGCAGGAACGCCGCCAGGTGCCACAGGGCGTCTTCCTGTCCTGGAACCAGCGGGAGGCCCGGCATGGTCGTCCCGCTGAACCCCGTGAGTACCGAGCGCGCGAGCGCCGGTTCGTCGGCGCCCGCTTTGAACGTCCACGGACGCCTGAGATCGGTGGGGACGTCGGGCAGCCCGCGGGCCGTGCGCAGTTCCCCGGCTCTGGGGCCATCGCCGGCGCCGTTCGCACCGTGGCACGCGGCGCACCCCCACGCCTGATACAACTGCCCGCCCCGGGCGGCATCGCCGCCCCGGCGGCGTGGCAGGAGCAGCTCGGCCGGGGGCGGCTCGCGCTGCCACCGCGACGAGAACGTCTTGATCCGCGCGACCAGCTGGTCGATGTCGGCGGGCTCCAGGATGTCGAAGGGCGGCATCGCGCCGTCTCCGCCGGCGCCGCGGAGAATCACGTCGCGCAGATCCTGATCGCGCGGCAGCGCACCCATGGCCGTGGAGCGCACCTTGAACTCGGCCCGGGTGAGATCCGCCGGCGGCAGCCGGCATAGCGGCGCGGCTGGGCCGTCCCCACGGCCCTCAGGCCCGTGGCAGGTCGCGCAGAAGGTCGCGTAGAGCTCTTCGCCCGACGCCCGGGGGCGGTCCGTCGGCGCGCCGCGGGGACCCTCCGGAGTCGGGGGTGGAAGCGAACCCGGCGTCCACCGCCACGTCGAGAAGGCCAGCACCAGGGCGGCGCCGATCACGACGACCGCGGCGATCGCTGCATGGGCGCGCGACAGGCGGATCGCCGTGCCGGCCGGCTTGGTCGAACGCGTGCGCCGTGCCTGACTGGGAGCGGGCATCGGCCCTCCGACTGCCGGTCGAGATGCTAGCTGCGGGTGCTCCCGTCCCGTTATGACGGTCGTCATATGCCCGCATGGCGAACTCGACGACAGTCGGGACAGCCCGACGTGGAGGGCGTTGCAAGCCGTGCCTGTGGAGTACGCGATGCGTCTGACCAGGTCGTGCGGAGTCGCCGCGCTGGCTGTTGTGATGTGCGCGTGCCGCACGCCGCCACCTGACGCCGCGCGGCCGGCCGGCGGCGCCTCGGCTGCCGTGCCGGCGACCGTGGCCGAGCCCCTGGTCGCGGGTGCGATGGCGCCGCTCGCCGGACAGGGAGCCACGTGCGCCGGCCCCGCCACGAAGACCTTCGAGCTCACCGCTCGAGAGGCCGTCGTGGACGTTGGCGTCGGCACGACCGTGCCGGCCTGGACCTACGACGGGCGTCTGCCCGGGCCGACCCTCGAGGTCTGCGAGGGCGACCGGGTGCGGATTCGCCTCACCAACGGCGCGGCCATCGCTCACGGCCTCGACACGCACGCCCTGTCGATCGACGCGCGCAAGTACGGCCCGACCGAACCGGGCACGACGCTGGTCGTCGAGGGCGTGGCCACGGCTGCCGGCGCGTTCATGTACCACTGCTCGGCGGGCCCGGTCACCGACGTCCACATCAAGAGCGGCATGCACGGGGCGATGATCGTGCACCCGCGCACGCCGCTGCCGCCGGCCCGCGAGTTGGTCGTGGTCGAGGCCGCGCTCTTCGGCGAACGCGACCCGGACGGCGCGATCGCCGGCCTCGACACGCGCCGCATGCAGAGGAACGATGCCGAGTTCCGGACGTTCAACGGCAGCCTCGCGCCGGAACCGGTGACCGTGGCGGCCGGCGACCTCGTGCGGGTGCATTTCGTGAACGTCGGACCGGGCACGGCCGCGGCGCACGTCGTGGGCTCGCTGTTCGACACCGTCGTGGACGGGAGCCTGGTGACGCGCCAGGTGCAGACCTACGCCGTGCCTCCCGGCGGTGGCGCCGTGCTCGACTTCCGTATTCCCGAGGCCGGCGAGTTCGTGTTCGTGGACCACGACCAGCTCGGGCATCTGCCCTGGGGCTTCGCCGTGAAGTTCGTCACGTCCCCGTAGCGGTCTGCCGTCCCCGCCGCACCTTGCGCCAGCGCAACGTGCCGAGATCGCCGCCACCGTAGACTGGATGTCGGTATGAAGACTGAACGGGGCAAGGTCGATGCTCCAGCGATGCTGAACCCGCCCCATCCCGAACGCGTGTGCTGGGGCTGCGACCGGTACTGTCCTGCCGAGGACCTCGCTTGTGGCAACGGCGCCATCCGCACACCGCATCCCAAGGAGCTGTTCGGCCAGGAGTGGCTCGACTGGGCGGAACGAACCACGGCTAGTCGTCCGCCCCGCGACTGAGCGCCTCGAGCCGTTTGGGCGCCCGAACCAGCAGCTGGCGGCGCGTCGACCGCACGATCCCCTGCGCCTGCCAGCGTGAGAGCGTTCGGCTCACGGTGTAGAGCGTCGTCCCGGTGAGATCGGCGAACTCCTGGCGGGTCAGGGGGTGCGCGATCAGCACGCCGTCGGGCACCGGCGTGCCGGTCTGGCGCATCAGCCGCAGCAGCGTGTGGGCCAGACGCTGGCTGACGCGCTCGGTCGTGAGCTCGCGCACACGCGTCAGCGCGTCGGTCATGTGCGATGCGATCTCGCGGGTGATGTTCAGCCGTACCTGCGGAAAACGGTCGAGCAGCGGCTGCAGCGTCTCGGCCGGCCAGGCCAGCATGCGGGTTGGTTCCAGCGCGACGGCCGTCACCGGGTAGGCTGCCGCGGCCAGCACGGCGATGCCGCCGAACGGCTCGCCCGGTCCCACGAAGCGGACGATGAGCTCATGGCCGTCGGGCGCGAGCTGCGAGAGCTTCAACAGTCCGGACTCGACCAGCGCGAACGCCCGAACCGGCTCGCCCTGGCGCGCCACGACCTCGTTACGACCGGCGTCGAGGCGCCGCGCCGCGTCGAGCCACTGGCGGCGCTCCATCTCGGTCAAACCGTCGAAGATGCGCGACCGCATCGGATCCATCCGCGTATGGTACGCAACCTTGCGCTCGCGCAACGAATGCCGGGACGGCGCCTGATAGGGTGAGCCGAAGCCGCAGGAAAACCGGGCCCGTGGCCCATGGCTCATCTGCGGCGCCGGAGGCGGAGTGATGACCATCAACAGGAATTCCCATGTGTCGACGGTGGCGACCGAGGCGCCCGCCACCATCAGAATCTTCCAGGAGTACGGCCTCGACTTCTGCTGCGGCGGAAAGCGCCCGCTCGCCGACGCGTGCGCCGAGCGTGGGATCGACGTCGACCTGCTCGTGGCCAGGCTGCAGACGGTGACCACCGACGGCGGTGCCGACCGCAACTGGCAGACGGCGCCGCTGTGCGATCTGGTCGCGCACATCCAGCAGCGGTTCCACGGACCGCTGCGCGAGGAACTGCCGCGCCTCGCGGCCATGATGGCGAAGGTCGTCAGCCGCCACGGCGATCACCTGCCACAGACGCTGCACCCCTTGCAGGCCACGCTGACCGAACTTCAGGACGACCTGCTGCAACACATGGCCAAGGAGGACAGGCTGCTGTTTCCGGCCATCGTCGCCGCCGAAGCGGGAGAGTCGGCGGCCGCCTCATGGATCGACCAGCCGATCGCCGTGATGGAAGCCGAACACGACGACGCCGGCCGGGCGCTGGCGCGCATGCGTGAACTCACCGGCGATTACACGCCGCCCGAATGGGCGTGTCCGACGTTCCGGGGGCTGTACTACGGCCTGGCCGAGCTGGAGCGCGAGATGCATCTGCACGTACACCTCGAGAACAACATCCTGTTCCCGCGGGCGGCATCGACGGCTGTCGTCGGTTAGACGCAGCCGCCGCTCCTGTCTCACGACGTCTGTTCCCGGCGCCATCCGTGGCGCCGGGCGGAGCCGGCCCGGTGTGTTCGTGGTGCGAATTTTCGAAATATCGAAATATCGAATACAATAAGAGCGTGAACTCACCGCTCCGGGTCTTCAAGGCCGACATCTTCCAGGCACTGGCCCATCCGACACGCATCGCCGTCGTCGAAGCCCTGCGGGACGGCGAGATGACGGCGGGCGCGCTGCTCACGCACGTGCCGGTGGAGCCCGCCAATCTCTCGCAGCACCTGGCGGTCCTCCGTACGAAGCAGGTCGTGGTCAGCCGGAAGGCCGGCAACCAGGTCCACTACTCGCTGCGCGATCCGGTGCTCGTCGAGGTGCTCGACCTGCTCAAGCGGTACTTCGACGCGCATCTCAAGCAGAGCGCCGAGATCCTCGATGCGCTGCAGGCCGACGACGGCCGCTCGGTATGACGCCTCGCCTGCCCGACGTTCCCTGGTCGACCTGGCGACCGAAGCTGCTCGAGATGCTGGCCGGTTACGACCGGAGCACGTTGCTGGCCGATCTCATCGCGGGCGTCACGGTGGGAGTCGTCGCCCTTCCGCTGGCGATGGCGTTCGGCATCGCCTCCGGCGCGTCGCCGCAAGCCGGCATCTATACGGCCATCCTCGGCGGGTTCGTGGTGTCGCTGGTGGGCGGGTCGAGCATCCAGGTGAGCGGCCCCACCGGTGCCTTCGTCGTCATCGTCGCCGGCATCATCGCGGCGCACGGGCTGTCGGGCCTGCTCATGGTCACGATGATGGCCGGCGTCATCCTGATCTTCCTGGCGATCACCGGGCTCGGCAGGGCCGTGCGGTTCATCCCGCGACCGGTCGTCATCGGCTTCACCAACGGCATCGCCCTGCTCATCGCCAGCACGCAGATCAAGGACTTCCTCGGGCTCGGGATTCCCGATCCGCCCAGCGAGTTCTTCGGCCGGATGGAGGCCCTCGTCGCCGGCCTGTCACGCTGGAACCCGACGGCCACGGCGCTGGCCGTCGGATCGCTGGCGCTGCTGCTCGTCGTCCCGCGATTCGTCAAGCGCATCCCTGGTTCCATCGTGGCACTCGTCGCCGCCACCGTCGCGGTCGCCGCCCTCGGGCTGCCCGTGGAGACGATTGGCTCGAAGTTCGGTGGCATTCCGAGCGGTCTGCCGAACGTCGAGATCCCGACGTTTCGATTCGACCTCCTGCTGCCTCTGCTGCCGGCGGCCCTCACGGTGGCGCTGCTCGCGGCGGTTGAGAGCCTGCTCTCGGCCGTGGTGGCCGACTCGATGACCGGGGATCGGCACAACTCGAGCGCGGAACTCATGGGGCAGGGCGTCGCGAACCTGCTGACGCCCCTCGTGGGCGGCATTCCGGTGACAGGCGCGATTGCCCGCACCGCGACGAACTTCCGGTCTGGCGCGCGGACACCGGTGTCAGGACTCGTCCACGCGCTGACGCTCCTGATCGTGGTGCTCCTGCTGGCGCCCCTCGCGACGCACGTGCCCCTGGCCACGCTCGCCGCCGTGCTGTTCGTCGTCGCCTACAACATGGGCGAGTGGGGGGAGATCGGGAGCATCTGGCGCCTGGAGTGGGCCGACAAGTCGGTCTGGCTCCTGACGTTCGCGCTGACCGTCATGGCGGATCTCACGCTGGCGGTCGAAGTCGGCATGGCGCTCGCCGCGCTGCTCTACATCTACCGGGTGACGGACACGACCATCGTCTCGACCCTCACCGCGGAGGACATCGAAGAGGGCCGCGTGCACCTCCTGCAGGACCGCCAGGTGCCCTCGGACGTGACCATCCTGCGGATTCTCGGCCCGTTCCTCTTCGGGATGACCGACAAGCTCGCCGATGCGACCGCCGACCTGTCGGCGCTGTCGCCCATCGTGATCCTTCGACTGCGCAACATGACGGCCATCGACGTGACCGGGCTGCACGCGATCGAGGTGCTGAACGATCGGCTGACGGCGTCCGGCCGCACGCTCATCCTCTGTGGCGCTCGCGAGCAGCCGGCGGCGTTCCTCGAGCAGGCCGAGTTCATCGAGCACGTCGGAGAGCGCAACATCGCACCCAGCTTCGAGGCCGCACTGGCGCGCGCCCGCGAGATCCGGCTCCACGCTTCACGCGAGATCGCGGCCGCCGGGGAACTCGCAGAAGCGTTTCGATAGAGGGAAGGGAACCGATCGATGCCCATCATGAAGCGTGCGTTGGCGCTGCACGCCGCCGCCCCGGCCGGCAAGCTCGGCCTCGCCATCACCAAGGCCTGCGAGACGCCAGACGATCTCAGCCTGGCCTACAGCCCCGGAGTGGCGGCGCCGTGCCTGGCGATCCACGACGACCCGGCGGCGGTCTTCCGGTACACCGGCCGCTCGAATCTGGTGGCCGTCGTCACCAACGGCTCGGCCGTGCTCGGGCTGGGAAACATCGGTCCGGCCGCCGCCAAGCCCGTGATGGAGGGCAAGGCCGTGCTGTTCAAGCGGTTCGCCGACATCGACGCCTTCGATCTCGAGCTGGCGGCCGAGCGCGTCGAGGACGTGGTGTCGGCGTGCGTCATGCTGCAGCCGACGTTCGGTGGCATCAATCTCGAGGACATCAAGGCGCCCGAGTGCTTCGAGATCGAGCGCGCCCTGAGGGCGAGACTGACGATTCCGGTCTTTCACGACGACCAGCACGGCACGGCGGTCATCGTCGGCGCGGCGCTGCTCAACGCTCTGGAGTGCGTCGGCAAGCGCGTCGGCGACGTTCGAGTCGTCATCAGCGGCGCGGGGGCCGGTGCGATTGCGAGCGGGCACCATTTGATCAGGCTCGGGATCCCCCCTGACCACATCACGATGTGCGACTCACGCGGCGTGATCCATGCCGGGCGCCTCGACGTGAATCCGTACAAGGCCGCGTTCGCCGGACGCACCCGGGCGCGGACGATGACCGAGGCACTCGACCGGGCCGACGTGTTCCTGGGGTTGTCGGTCAAGGACAGCGTGCCGGCGTCGCTGCTGCGCCTCATGGCGGCGAAGCCGATCGTGTTCGCCCTGGCCAATCCCGACCCGGACATTCCGTACGAGTCGATCCTCGCCACCCGCCCCGATGCGCTGGTCGCCACGGGCCGATCGGACCATCCCAACCAGGTCAACAACCTCCTCGGATTCCCCGGCATCTTCCGTGGCGCGCTGGATACCCGGGCCAGGACGATCACCGACGCGATGCTGTTGGCCGCGACCGACGCGATTCGCCGCGTGGCGCACGAACGCGCGCCGGAATCGATCCAGGCGCTGTATCCGCGCGAGGTGCTCGCCTTCGGTCCGCGCTACCTGATTCCGAAGCCGTTCGACACGAGAGTGGTCGTACGCGTGGCGGCCGCAGTCGCCGCGGCGGCGATGAGCTCGCAGGCGGCGGGCCAGACCGTGGACCTGGCGCGCTACCCCGCCGACGTCGAGCGACGCGTCTCCCGCCACTCCGTGGCGCCGCAGGGAGCCACGTCGTGATCGTGCGCGAGGGGGACCGCGTGCGGCAGCCCGACTACGGCGACGGGCACGTCGTACAGGTCACCCGGCAGCACGTGACGATCGCCTTCGACGACGGCACGGTCCGGAAGTTCGTGACGGCGATCGTTCGCCTGGAACCCACGACGACGCCTCCGCCGCCGAAGCCCCCGGTGGTGCGGACGCGTCGCTCCCCCGGACTCGCGAGCGAGCGGGCAGGCCGCCGATGAGCGCGCCGCCAGATGCGTTCGAGGGCAGGTCGGTCTGGCGGGCCCGCCCTGCGGCGCTGCACGCGTGTGCGGCGATCGTGCTGCTCGCCGGGTGCGCCGCGCCACGGCCGACGAGTCGGCCCTCGGCATCGCCGGCAGACGCCGATCCGGAATGGCATTACGAAGGCGAAAGCGGACCGGAACACTGGGGGGCCCTCGATCCCGCCTTCACGCGCTGCGCCGACGGCCGCCGTCAGTCGCCGATTGACATCCGGGCGGCGACACCGGAAGGCACGGCACCGGCGATGCAGCTCCGGTTCCCGCCGGCGACGCTGCGGATCGCACACCACGAACACGTGGCCGACGGCATCAACAACGGCCACACCATTCAGGTCAACTACGACGACGGCGACACGTTGACCGTCGGGCAGACGACGTATCCCCTCGTGCAGTACCACTTCCATCATCCCAGCGAGCACACGCTCGAGGGACGGCGCTACCCGATGGAGATGCACCTGGTGCACCGCGCGGCGGTCGGCGCGATGGCCGTCATCGGGGTGCTGATCCGGGAGGGCGCCCACAACGCGGCGTTCGACCCGATCTGGAGCCGGCTGCCGGACCGCACGGGCGAGGAGCTGCACTACGAGCACATCACGGTGGACATCGACGCGTTGTTGCCGGCCAGCCACCGGTCATACCGGTACGACGGCTCCTTGACCACGCCGCCGTGCACGGAGGACGTGAAGTGGTTCGTCCTGACGGACCCGATCGAGCTCGACAGCGGCCAGATCCAGGCCTTCGAAGCCCGAGTGGCCGACAACAGTCGCCCCCTCCAGCCCGGGAACGGGCGCGTCGTGCTCGTGGACGTCGTGCACTGAGTGGCGCGCGACGGGCGCGCGGTCACCGCATCGCGTCCGGACCAGCGCCCGCCGCTCCGCAGGGCAGCCCTTCAGCGCTGCCTCGAGGACAGCTCTTCACATCTGCCTCGAGGGCAGCGCTGAAACTCTGCCCTGCACGGAGCCGCAACGCGCTCTAGTGCGCGTCGGCCTGGTGCCCGGCCGAATGACTGTGCGTGCCGCGGTGATGGGCGCACGTCACCGCCGGATTGAACGGCGCGAAGATGCCGTTCGGGTTGTCGCGGTAGAGCCACACGTGCCGATCGAAGTGCGGCTCGAACATGTGGGCCTCGTCGACCGCTGTCCGGGGATCGTCCCGCATCGAGTCGTAGGGCAAGCCGTGGAAGGTGGGTCGTGCCTCCCGGCCGCTCGCGCGCCACGCCTCGGCGAAGACGAGGTTCTCGACCGCGACGAGCTGCAGCGAGCCATCGGCCTGCGGCTCGTAGATGAGGATGCCCGGTTGACGGAAGTCGGTGTGGGTCCCGACACCGTTCACACGAGGCGATGGTGGCGCCGTGATGCCCAGCAGATCGGGGCGGAAGTAGTGAATGCCCATGGCGCCCACTGACGCGGGGCGGCCCATCATCTCGGCCGTCTCGCACACGTTGAAGGGGTCCCGGAGGTAGCCCTCGGCCAGCGCGACCGTGACGTCGCGGAAGCGCTCCGTCGCGCGGCGTACCTCGGCGAGTGAAGGTTCACCCGGCCCTGGGGACGAGTCAGGACCAGTCGCATCGTGGGTGGCCGAGGCGGCCGACAGGAACGGCGAGCGGGCCAGGACGCCGGCGCCGAGCGCGAGCACGAGGCCAAGGAGTGAAACCGAATAGCGAACTCGAGTCATGTGCATCACCTCCGTGACGGTGTGATCGCACTGTAGCGAGTCCACGGAGAGTCGAACCCTAAACTGTCCTTGCCGGCATCCTAAAAGAATCCTACGGCGGCGCTGGTGGTGGCCACCGGCTGTGTCCTGAGCTGCCGAGGCCGGTGGCCACGCCGACGGAATCGGGCCGGTATGACGGCCGTGCGGCGGCAGTTCGACCATCAGCACGAAATCGGCGAGCTCGGACGGCGCATCCGGGCTGTCGCTGCGCGGCCTGTGGTAATGATCCCACGCTGCTGCCATCGTGATCGACGCCGCCAACCTGTTCAGGCTCGTCCACTTCTTCGACGTCCTCGCGGCGGTCGTCTTCGCCGTGTCGGGGGCCCTGGTCGCCTCGCGCAAGGGCATGGACGTGATGGGGTTCATGTGGTTCGCGGTGATCACCGGTGTCGGCGGCGGCACGGTGCGCGATCTGATCCTCGACGTCCCGGTGTTCTGGGTCCAGAATCCGATGCACGTGTCGGCGTGCCTGGTCACCGCCGTGGTCATGCACTTCGTGGCGCCGCTCGTCGAATCCCGCTATCGCACGCTGCTGTGGTTCGACGCGTTCGGTCTGGCGCTGGTCAGCGTCGCCGGCACGGTGAAGGCCATCGACGTCGGCGTGCCGGCGCTGGTCGCGGTGGCGATGGGCGCGGTCACCGCGTCGGTCGGCGGGATCATCCGCGACACGCTCGGCCACGTGCCGTCGGTGCTGCTCCGCCACGAGATCTACGTCACGGCGTCGGTGCTGGGGGCCGGGGCGTACGCCGGCCTCCACGGAGCAGGCGTGGCGCGTCTGCCGGCGATGCTCGCCGGTTTTCTCGTGACGTTCGTCGTGCGCGGCCTGGCGATCCGGTTCGGCTGGTCGTTGCCGGCCTTCCGCGCCTCGGCGCCGCACGAACGCTGGACGACGGGCCGGCGGGACCAGGCGGGACCGTCGTAGCCTCGAGCCGCCGCCGCGGCGCTACTTCCTGTCGTCCGCTTTGTCGTAGAGCACCTGGCTCGAACTACGTGCGTCGGTGCGGAAGCGGGTGAGCAGCGCGAGGACCAGTGCGGGGGCGACCCCGAACGCCAGCAGCGCCCAGGTCACGAGGGGTCGTGCGCCTTGCGCGATGCTTCCAGCCACCAGCACGCCCGCCAGGACGCACCACACGCCTAATGCCCAACGAATTCCGGGTGTGACGTACACCATGACCGCACCTCCCACGCGCCCCCGATGCACCGAGTCGTGCACGACCGCCCGTGGGCGGTGAAGAGACGCGAGCTGCAACGACGATTCGGTGGCCGGAGGGCGAGTCGGCGCGCATCCCAGGGGATACTGCTCGAACGTCGGCAGGCTCAGAACGGCAGGACCCCGCCAGTATAGGCCCCTCGGACGCAGGACGTTGTCACAGCCCGTCGTCAGGCGTCGGCCGTCAGGCCAGGGCCCATCCGCACGCGCACCTCGTGATCCCGCCCGTCGAAGGTCAGGGGGATGGCCGAGGCGTCTACCCGAGCCCCGTCGAGGCAGGCGCTTTCGACACCACGCGCGACGTGATTCGGGTTCTCCACCGTGATCCGGTAACGCGTGCGCTCCACGGTCCAGGTGATCTCGTAATGCGGCCAGGCGGACGGGATGCAGGGCATCACCGCGAAGGCCGCCCCGCGGCGGCGAAGGCCGAGCAGGCTCGTGATGGCGGTGCGGTGCAGCCAGGCCGCCGACCCGGTGTACCAGCTCCACCCGGCCCGCCCGGCATGCGGCGGCAGGCTCAGCACGTCGCCCGCGACGACGTAGGGCTCGGCGCCGTAGCCCTCGACCGCGCCGGCGGTGCGGGTGTGGTTGAGGGGGTTGAGCATGTGGAAGAGCTCCATCGCCTCGTCGCCGTTGCCGGCCTGCGCCAGGGCCATCACCACCCACGCGGCGGCGTGCGAGTACTGGCCGCCGTTCTCACGCACGCCGGGAGGATAGCCCTTGATGTAGCCGGGGTCCTGCGCGGAGGCATCGAATGGAGGGTCGAGGAGGCGCAGCAGCCTGGACCGGCGGTCGAGCAGCGACGCCCGCACCGAGTCCATCGCCCGCTCGACGCGGTCGAGCGGCGCCGCGCCCGACAGGGCCGCCCACGACTGGGCCACCGAATCGATCCGGCATTCGTCGTTCTGCGCCGAGCCGAGCGGCGAGCCGTCGTCGTAATAGCCGCGCCTGTACCACTCGCCGTCCCAGGTCAGAGCCAGCTGCGCGGCCAGCCGTCCGGCGTCTTCCCGGTAGCGCGCGGCGCGGGCGGCCTCGCCCCGGCGCTCCGCCAGGTCGGCGACGTCGCTGAGCACGCGGTACAGGAAGAACCCCAGCCAGGTGCTCTCGCCGCGGCCCTTCCGGCCGACGCGGTTCATGCCGTCGTTCCAGTCGCCGGTGCCGAACAGCGGCAGGCCATGAGGCCCAGCCGTGGCGCCGCGTTCGATGGCGCGGAGGCAATGCTCGTAGAGCGTGCCGTCGGCCTCGGCGATGTCCGGCTCGTGGTACGACTCGACCTCGTCCGCCGCGAGCACCGGCGCGGCCAGGAAGGGCACCCGCGCATCGAGCACCTCCGCATCGCCCGTGACCCGCACGTACTCGGCCGCCACGTGCGGGAGCCACAACAGATCGTCCGAACAGCGGCTGCGCAGGCCGCGACCCGACGGCTCGTGCCACCAGTGCTGCACGTCGCCCTCGACGTACTGCCGGCCGGCGGCCCGCAGGATGTGCGCTCGGGCGAGCCCCGGGTCGGTGAGCAGCAGCGCCATCACGTCCTGGAGCTGATCGCGGAAACCGAACGCCCCGCCGGGCTGGTAGTAGCCGCCCCGCGTCCACAGCCGGCACCCGATCGTCTGATAGAGCAGCCAGCGGTTGACGAGCGCGTCGAAGGAGTCGTCCGGCGTCCGCACGCGGACGGCGTCGAGCGTCCCGTCCCAGCGCTGCCGCATGTCGTCGCGAGCGGCGATCGCCGCCTCGACGGTTCCGTGGCGGTCGATCAGCGCGAGAGCCTGCGCCGCATCGGTGCCCTGGCCCAGCAGGATCACGACCTGGCGGCGTTCGCCGGGCTGCAGCTCGCAGTGCACCTGCAGGGCGGCGCATGGGTCGAGGGCAGCGCCGGTCGCGCCGGGCAGGGTCGCGTCGCGCATCGCCGCCGGAGACGCCAGCCTGCCGTTGCGGCCGAGGAACCTGCGCCGGTCCCCGCTCACCGCCACCGGCCGCACGCTGGTATGGGCGAATGCCACATGGCCGGGGAAGTCGCGGTTGTAGGGGTTCACCGCGAGCACGGCGCGACGCACCGCGTCGACCGAGGTCACGACATGGATGTGCTCGCCGTCGCGCGGTGGCCCGAGCGCCCACTCGTGGTAGGCGAACAGGCTCAGCTGGCGGGCCTGCGGCCCGGTGTTCGTCAACGTCAGCAACGAGTACTTCACCGGGGCCACGGCATCGACGAACACGTCGAGTTCGTGCGCGATGCCGTGCACGGCGGAGGTGAACTGCGTGAGGCCGGCGCCGTGCCGGACCACGGCGCGGCCGGCGCCTGCGCTGCGGACCGGTTGCGGCGTCGGCGACCAGAACACGCCCGTCTCGTCGTCACGCAGGAAAAGGGCCTCGGCCGTCGGATCGCTGACCGGATCGTTGGCGAACGGCGTCAGGCGGTTCTCGCGGCTGTTGCCCGCCCAGGTGTGCGAGGCGCCCGACGAGGTCACGATCGTGCCGAACCCGGGGTTGGCGATGACGTTGACCCAGGGCCTCGGGGGTGGCCGCGCCCCGTCGACCGCGAAAGCGTAGATGCGTCCTTCGTCGGTGAAGCCGCCGACGCCGTTGCCGAGGGTCACCACCGGCATCGCCGGCGATTCGGTCGCGTACTGGCGCGCCTCGGCCGCGGGCACGTGAGGCGCCGCCACCGGCGGCGCCGCGTCGGGGCGGTCGAGTTGCGCGCGCAGGTCGCCGGCGTCGCCGCGCAGCACCGCCGCGGCCACCGCCTGCAGCAACACGCGTTCGGCCGGAGCCACCAGGTCGGCGCGCAGAAGGTAGGCACCGCCCGGGCGGTGTTGCCAGGCACTCCACGGGCCGTCGTTGAGCACCCCCGCCAGTTGCGCCTGCATCTCGTCGAGATAGCCGGCCGGGTGCTCGTTCAGGATGACGACGTCGGCGGCCAGGCCTTTGAGGCGCCAGTACTCCTGGGCCCGCAGCACCTGCCGCACCAGGGGCAGGTCCAGGTCGCTGGCGACCCGCAGCAGCAGCAGCGGCAGATCGCCGGAGATGGCGTGCGGCCAGAGGTTCCGCTGGCCGAGGACGTTCTCGGCCACCACGTGCGCCGGGGCACGCAGGGAGCCGTCGGTGCCGAGCACGCGTGACGCGAGCCGTTCGAAGAGCACGGCTTCGTCGGCGTCGATGCCGAGGTGATGCTGGGTACCCTGCGTATGCGTCAGGGCCAGCGCGAACGCCCGCGCGGCGGCATTGGGCGCGTGGTACTTCCGTGCCAGCGCGGTGGCCGTGTCGCGGTCGGCCGCCATCCCGGTCGTGAAGCCGAGCCGGACCGACGCGCCCGGTGGGACACGAATGCGCTGGCGCAGGCTGAGAATCGGGTCGAGCACCACGCCGGTCGTGCCCGAGAGCGCCCGGCCGTCGAGGCTTTGTGGGTCGGCCGTCGTGCGGCCGCGGCCGAGGAATCTGGCCCGGTCGGTCTCCCACTCCCGCGGTCCCTGCGGCGGACCGTCGAGACTGAGCACGTGGAACACCCACGCGCCGGCCTCTGCGGGATCCCGCGGCCGCCGGTGCCCGACGAGTGCTGCGTACTCCGGGATGACCTCGGTCTCGACGAACAGCTTGCCGAAGGCCGGGTGGGCGAGGTCGGCCGCCGCGGCGGTCAGGACTATCTCGGCGTAGCTGGTCACGTCGATCTCGCGGACGCGGCTGCCGTGGTTGCGGACGGTCAGCCGGCGCACCTCGGCGTCGTCTTCGGCCGAGACCGCCACGTCGAGCAGGGTGGAGATGTCGCCGTCGCGGCGCTGGAACGTCGCGCGCTCGGTGCGGAACGTGACGGTGTACTCGTCGGGTGTCCCTCGCATTGGCTGATGGGTCGCCGACCAGACGTCGCCGCTGCGCACGTCCCGCAGGTAGAGGAACTGGCCGTCGGCGTCCCGCGTCGGGTCCCGCCGCCAGCGCGTGACCGGCAGGCCACGCCACAGGCTGGCACCACCGCCGGCGTTGGTCACCGACGTCACGTAGCGGCCGTTCGACAGGAACTGCGTGTGCGGCACCAGGGTGTGGGCGGTGCGAAACGTCCGCACCGGCGGCGAGAGCGCCGGGGCCGCGACGGTCGTCTCGGCGTCGGGACGCGGCTGGATGGCCACGGAGCGGCGGGGAATGCGCTCCTGCAGCAGCAGTTCGGTGGCCTTCACCCGCGCATCGGCATGGAAGCGCTCGACCATCCGGTCGTCGAGGAGGGCGTTGACCACCGCCACGACGGTCATGCCCTGGTGATGGGCCATGAACGTCGACACCACCACGCCGTCAGGCGTCCAGCCAGCGGCCGGCCCGTCGGCCGTCCGCGGCGTGAAGTCGATGGCGTCGAAGAACCCGAACGCGCCCTCGAGTCCGGCCTCACCGAGGCGCCGCAGATTGGCCGTCGCGGCCGCGGGGACGAGCCCGAGCGCCAGGGCCGATGCGTATGGCGCCACGACGAGTTCCTGGCCGAGCCCCCGCTTCAGCCCGAGTCCCGGTATGCCGAAGGCCTTGTATTGGAGGACACCGAGCCGATCGACGACGTTGTACGCCGACTCGGAGATGCCCCAGGGGACGCCGTGCGCCGCGCCGTACGCCATGTGCCTCGCCACGACGCGCCGGCACGAGTCATCGAGCAGCGTGCCGGGATGTGAGCGCATCACCAGCAGCGGCATCAGGTACTCGAAGAGCGTGCCGCTCCACGACAGCAGCACGGGGGCGCCATGGACGCCCGTCACCGGGCGTCCGAGGCGGAACCAGTGCGCCTCGGCCACCTCGCCCTTGGCGATGGCCAGGAAGCTCGCCGTGCGGGCCTCCGACGCGAGCAGGTCGTAATACGCGGCGTCGAGCCGGCCCGGACCGTCGGCGTCGGCGAGCCGGTAGCCGATGGCGAAGAGCTGGCGTTTCGGTTCGAGCAGGAACCGGAAGTCCATGGCGTCGACCAGGGCCATCGCCCGATGCGCCAGCTCGGGCGCGTGTCCCCGCACCCCGACGGCGACGACGACCAGCGCCGCGGCCAGGTTGCCGCTGTCGACGGTCGACACGTACAGCGGCGGCAGCGGCGCCAGGGTCCGCGTGTCGTACCAGTTCAGCAGGTGCCCCTCGTGACGCTGGAGCTGCTCCACCGTCGACAGCGTCTGGTCCAGACGCCGCACCAGCGTGGCCGTGTCGATGAAGTCGAGGTCGTGGGCCCCCAGCGTCGCCATCAGGCCCAGACCGATGTTGGTCGGCGACGTCCGGTGGGCCACGCCCACGTCCGGATGCGTCTGGACGTTGTCGGGGGGAAGGAAGTGGTCGTCCGGGGTGACGAACTGCTCGAAGTACCCCCACGTGCAGCGCGCGACCGCGTGGAGGTAGTCGCGGTCGTCCGGCGAAAGCGGGACGTGGCGACGTACGGTGGGCCGGCTCATGGTGGCGGCAATCCACGGCGCGGCGGCCCAGGCGGCGCAGATCGGCATCGCCACCAGCAACGCCGCCGGACGGACCGCTGACACCACGCCGAGGCAGGCGAGCGCCACGATCGGACTCGCCGCCATGTGCGAGGCCAGGACGCCCGGTGTGTCCCGCGCCGCCGAGGTCGCCATGGTCTCCCACTCGAGCAGCCGCTGCCGGGTCACGGTCAGCCTGACGAGCGTGGTCGAGATGGCGTGCAGCCGCACGCTGGCGTCATGGGCCAGGACGGCGACCTGCAGGCCGAGCCGCGCCGCGGCGATCGCCAGGTCTTCGCCCAGCGCCCGACCGCGCGCGGCCCACGCCCAGGGCTGCGACAGGCCGGCGATCGCCGCGAACGATCGCGAGGCGAGCGGGAACGCCATCGGCGCCAGCGCCACCGCCGTCCACGCGCCCGCCGATCCCGGCAGCACGGTCCAGCCGAGGACGAGCAGCAGCAGCGTCACGGGCGCGGACACGCTCCGTCGCAGGTTGTCGAGAATCTTCCAGCGCGCGATGATCGGCAGGTCGTTGCGGGCCGATCCGTGCCGGGCCGGCACCCACGGGAACAGCCAGCGGAGAATCTGCCAGTCGCCGCGCACCCAGCGATGCTGCCGTTTGGCGTGCGCGAAGACGCTCGCCGGGTAGTCGTCGACGACCTCGACGTCCGAGACGAGCGCCGTGCGGGTATAGAGCCCCTCGAAGAGATCGTGCGAGAGCAGGGCGTTCTCGGGGACGCGTCCCTCCAGCGCGGCCGTGAACGCGTCGACGTCGTACAGTCCCTTGCCCGTGAAGATGCCCTCCCCGAACAGGTCCTGGTACAGGTCCGAGACCGCCGTCGTATACGGGTCGACGCCGGTGTGCCCGGCGTAGGTGCGGGCGAACAGCGATCCGCCCGCGCTCGCCATCGTGACGCTGACCCGCGGCTGCAGGATGCCGTACCCCTCGACGACGTGGCCGGACACGGCGTCGAGACGAGGGTGGTGGAGCGGGTGCGCGGCGATGCCGATGAGCCGGCGGGCGGCGTCGCGCGGCAGGCGGGTGTCGGAGTCCAGCGTCAGGCAGTAGCGGATCTGCGGCAGCACGTCGAGCGCTCCGACCTGGGTGGAGAAGCTCGTGTCGCGTGCGCCGCGTATCAGCCGGTTGAACTCCTCGAGCTTGCCGCGCTTGCGCTCCCAGCCCATCCAGGTGCCTTCGCTGGCGTTCCACTGCTGCTCGCGGTGTAACAGGAAAAAGCGTTCGGCGTGCTGGGCGCCGTACTTGACGTTGAGCGCCTCGACGCCGGCGCGCGCCCGATCGAGCAGGGCTTCGTCGGTCGGGTCGTCCGGCGCGCCGGTGTCCCGGAAGTCGCTGAGGATGGCGAAGTGGATGCACGGGTCGAGGTTGCCGAGCGCCAGCACCTCGACGTGTTCGACCAGCGCCTCGACGCCCGGCAGGCTCGTCAGCATCGTCGGCACGACGACCATCGTGCGGGCGCTGTCGGGCACGCCGTTGGCGAAGTCGAGTCGGGGCAGGCGGCGCGGCGCGAGCAGACGGGCGGCGAGGTCGTGCACGACGGCCACGGCGAGGTCGCTCATCGGCACCAGCACCACCGGCGCGGCCAGGGCCAGGAGCCACGACCCGCCCGACATCCGTCCGGCCCACGCCACCGCCACGGCCGTGAGGCCGAGCGCGCCGATGGCAATCGCCCCCAGGTAGACCGCTGACGGATGCCGCATCACCCCGCGGCGGAGCCGCTGCGTGAGCGACGGGCGATAGGCCAGATCGGCCTCGAGATCCGCTCGCCCGGCGCCGGTCAGGTGGTATCCGACGTGCGCGGCCCGGTCGGTGGCGCCGCGGGCCGCGGCGGTGCGTCGGGCGACCTCCACGGCCTTCAGGGCGACGCCGACCTGGCCCTCGCCGGTCGGCGGCGCCAGGACCTCCACGGCCTGCCGCAGCTGATCGCGGCTCAGGAAATCCGTGCGGCCGTGGACACCCGCGGGATCGCGCTGCAGCACGCCCTCCACCAGGCTCACCGCCTCGACGAACTCCGGCCAGTCGAGCGTGGCGCACAGGCGCAGGCTCGTCACGGCGTTGGACACCGAGGCGAGCGAGATGCCCTGGCGTTGATGTTCTTCACGGACGGCCTCTTCGGCGGTCGTCCGCCGGGCCGACAGGTTGGCGTCGACCGCCTGGCGGATGGCGGCCAGCCGAAGCCCGTACTCGCGGGCGCGATGCAGGACCTGCACGAGGAACGTCGCGCTGGCATCGCCGGGCATGCGCGCCGCCGCGTCGACGCGGTCCGCTCTGGTCACGTAAGCGTCGGCGGCCAGGCGGGCGGTCCGCGCGTCGAGCAGTTCGTCGGCCAGGCGGCGCAGGTTCTCCACCAGCGCCATCTTGAGCATGCTCGGCCACGCCCAGAGCTCGCCGATCGTCAACGGCGCGACCCGCTGGTAGCTCTGGAGGAACTGCAGCAGCAGCGGCCGCGACAGCCGGCTGTCGCTGTGGCGCACGAGCTCGAGGGCCATCGCGTAGACGCGGGCGTGGCCGCTGTGTTCGCGCGAGGCCAGAGCGGGCAGCGTCTTCGAGTACGCCCGCGGCAGGTCGCGGCGGACGTCGGCGATGGCCGACGCGATCAGATGGAAGTTGTCGAGAATCCACTCGGCCCCGGGACCGACGAACCGTCCCGCGCCGAGGTCGTCGGCCAGCTGACGGTAGGCGGCGCGGAGCACCCGGACGTTGGCGTCGAAGCGCGGGAACAGGTTGCGGGCGCGGCGGCGGTGATCCGGATCGAGGGTGAAGCCGGCCGCCAGGGCCAGGGCGCGCTCGTCGAGGCTGCCGGCGTCGAGCAGGTCGTCGCGCAGCGGCAGTTCAGGGCGGGGGGGCGTGCGGCGCGGGAGCCAGGCGGCCACGCTCATGGATGGAGCGGCGTCGTGGTGACATCGGGCGGCACCGCAGAGGGAGGCGGACGAACGGGCGGAACCACGGACATGTGACGCTCCTGAGCGGCCGGTGCCGCGTCGTGATGGCGTTGCGGGAGGCGCGGTCCCTACGAGCCGTCCGGCTCCTCGGCGTCGCGCAACTCGGCGAGGCGCGCGACCGCCTTGGCCCGCATCGCGCTCGCGCTCTCGGCGATGCCGGCCTCCGAAGCCCTGCCGGGCTGAACGTGACGGGCGTCCAGCGCGGCGATGAGCTGCTTCAGACGTTCGACGACGGTCAAGTGCGGCACGGAGCCCCCTCGGGAAATGCTCTGGTGAGGGACCGAGGCCGTGACGGCCCGGAGGCTCAGGAAAGCGGGAGTGTGTTCATCATACCCCGCCCGCCGGCGTCCGCCCGCATCGCCGGCCGGTATGACCGGCGTCATGCCCGGGGCCACGCCCTCCCGGTAACGTCGATGCCGGTGTGCCGGCATGGCCAGGGCGTATCCCAAGCGTCCACCTGAACGCATCGGAGCGGTTCGCTCCGCCGTGCAGGTGCTGTTCCTCGTCCTGAACCTCTGGATTGGCCTGCAGTTCTACGTCTGGGTCCGCTACTTCGAGACCGGCGGCGCCACGCCGTACGTCAGCCGCCCCCCGGGCGTGGAAGGGTGGCTGCCGATCGCGTCGCTGATGAACCTGAAGTACTTCGTGTTCACCGGCACGGTCCCGTCAGTGCATCCGGCCGGCATGTTCCTGCTCGTCGCCTTCCTGGCCATCTCCCTCGTCTACCGCAAGGCGTTCTGCAGCTGGCTGTGCCCGATCGGCACGATCTCGGAGTGGCTCTGGCAGGGCGGCAAGGCGCTGTTCGGGCGCACCTTCGCCCTGCCGCGCGTGGTGGACGTGCCGCTGCGAAGCCTGAAGTACGTGCTGCTCGGGCTGTTCCTGTGGGTGGTGGTGACGATGCCGGTAGCCGAGCTGGAGGCGTTCCTGACCAGCCCGTACGGCCTGGTCGCCGACGTCAAGATGCTGGACTTCTTCCGCGACGCCGGGCGCCTCACCATCCAGGTGTGCCTGGGGCTGGTGGTGCTCTCGGTCGTGGTGAAGAACGCCTGGTGCCGCTATCTCTGCCCGTACGGCGCGCTGATGGGCCTGACGTCGCTGGTCAGCCCGATGCGGATCACGCGCGACCCGATCAGCTGCATCGACTGCGGCAAGTGCACCAAGGCGTGTCCGTCGTCGATTCCCGTGGACGTGCTGCGTTCGGTGCGGACACCCGAGTGCAACGGCTGCTTCACGTGCGTGTCGGTGTGCCCGGTGAAGGACGCGCTGGAGATGCGGACGCTGGTCGGCCGGCGGCGGATCACCGCGACCCACGTCGCCGCGGGTGCGCTCGCCATCTTCGTCGTCGTCGCCGGCGTGGCACGGGTCACCGGTCATTGGCACGGCCAGGTGCCCGACGAGGTGTTCTTCCAGCTCATCCCGAACGCCGCCGCGCTGTCGCACCCGTGAACGCACACGATGGCCTGACGGTCGGGGGAGGGCGCGCCGGACCGTGGAATCGAGACAGAATGGTGGAGAGGTATCGGGACACATGCAGATTCAGGTGAACAGCGACCGGACGGTGACGGTCGATGCGCGGACGATCGCGTTCGTCGAAGATGAGGTTGGCCGCATTCTCGGGAGGTACGCCGAGCAGTTGACGCGGGTGGAAGTGCACCTGAGCGACGTCAACAGCCGCAAGACCGGCCCGGCCGACAAGCGGTGCCAGGTGGAAGTGCGACCGGCCGGGGCACGGCCGCTGGCCGCCAGCGCGACGGCCAAGCGGGTGCCGCTGGCAGTCGGCCAGGCGCTGCGCAAAGTGCAGCGCGCGCTGTCGTCGCTGTTCGGGCGACGCGGCTGGACCTCGCCGCGCAAGGCCACGGCGCCGCCCGCCGCGACCCGCACCGCGGCGACGGCGAAAGCCGCCGTCGCCGCCAGCCCCGCGAAGCCACGGAAGGCGGCAAAGGCCGCCTCTGCCGCGGCTCCGCGCCCGGTGGCGGAGAAGACGGCGGGCCGCAGCCCGAAGAAGAAGGGGATCTTCCTCGCCCGGCGCAAGGCGTGGCCCACCCGGACGGCCGACTGAGCGCAGCGGCCGACGCGATTCAGAACCGCCAGGCCAGGCCGACGCGCAGCGGCACCAGCAGGAAGGCCGAGTCGAGTTCGCCCTGGATGCCGGCGCGGACGTCGGCGAACGCACCGAGCCGGTTGGTGAGGGCGACGCGGGCGCCCGCGCCGGCGAACAGCAGCCAGGCGTCGTTGGTGACTGGGTTGGGGAAGATCTCGTTCACGGTTGGCCGCGAGGTGCCGCGGCCGAAGCCCGCCAGGAGGTACGGCGCGGTGCGGCCGAAAGTGACCGGCGAGACACGGATCTCACCGGTGACGAACCGCGACGTGCCGCCACGCGTGGCGCCGAACTGCGACCGCTCCGTCGGGATGTGGATGCGCTCGCCGCCAATCAGGAGATCGAACCGACCCAGCGACAGGCCGGCGGCGATCGACTCGGTGTCGCCGCTGACCCCAGCGTTCAGGTGCGTGCCGACGCCACCAAGGACGATCAGGCGCGGACCCGTCCCCTGCGCGGACGCCGGGACGGACGCGGTGACGAACAGCAGGACGGCGGCGACGTGCAGACGGGTGATCGCCAGAAGCACTCAGCCGTACTGACGTCACCGGCCGCCGTTCAGTCGTTGGCCGGCCCCGTCTCCCTGGCGCCCGCCGGCCGGCCGAACAGCCCGCCGAAGAAGTCCCCCGGGTTCCAGGCCGGCCGTGCCGTCTCCTGCGCCACCAGCCAGCCGGTCAGGAAATTGAGCCGGGCGTGCTGGGCGCCGGCTTCGAAGTCGAACGCCTGCGACATGTCGTCGTTGGGCTTGTGGTAGACGTCGCGGCGGTAGCCGGCGTTGATGGCCGCCCCGTCCTTACCCAGGTCGCCGGTCTTGAAGCCGCTCTTGATGAAGAGCGACGGCACGCCCTGGCGCACGAAGCTGAAGTGGTCGCTGCGGATGAACAGCACCTGCTCGGGAATGGGATCGGGGCCAATCGCGATACCCAGCCGCTCGGCCGCCTTCGCCACCGGCGCCGCCAGCGTCGAGTGCTGCGCGCCGTAGGGCACGATGTCGAGCAGCGGGTGGAACAGGAAGGGCATGTCGAGCGTGAGGTCGGCGACGATGCCGTCCTTGGCCACCGTGGGATGGCGGGCGAAGTAGTCGGACCCGAGCAGGCCGCGCTCTTCGGCGGTGACGAACAGGAACAGCACCGAGCGGCGCGGACGCGTCGGCAGCGCCGAATAGGCGCGCGCCACCTCGAGCACGATCGCGACGCCTGAGGCGTTGTCGTGCGCGCCGTTGTAGATGTCGTCGCCGTTCATCGCGACGCCGCGGCCGAAGTGGTCGACGTGGGCGATGTACACCACGTGCTCGTCCTTCAGCGCCGGGTCGCTGCCCTCGAGCCGCGCGACGAGGTTGGCGCTCTCGACGTCCTTGTGGGTCGAGCGTGTGGCCAGCGAGACCCGCGTGGCCAGGTCGAACGCCTGCGGCGTGCTCTTCGCCGCCGCGGCGAAGACGGCGGCCGCGGGGGTCGGCGCGCCCGCGAACAGCGCCTCGACGCCGGAATGGTTGAGCGACGCCGACCCGCGCAGCGCCGGATCGCCGCGGTTGGGACGGCCCTGGGCGTCCACCCAGGCATAGCTGCCCTGACTGCCGGTCGCGACGCTGACGTCCCAGCGGAAGCGCGGATCGTCGGGGGAGGTGAAGCTCAGCGTGCCGATCGCGCCGCGCTTGACGGCTTCGGCCTCTTTCACGGCGCCCGACGAGTAGTAGGCACGTTCGTTGCTCGGCAGCATGGCCGGCGCACCGCTCAGATACGCCACCACCTTGCCCTTCACGTCGAGGCCGCCGCCGTAGTCGTCGTAGCCCAGCGCCGGGGCGCTGACGCCGTAGCCGACGAAGGCCACCGGGGCGTCGTCGATGCCGACCTCGGCGCGCAGCGGATCGGCACCGAGCAGGAAGTCCCTGCCGTAGGCCAGGGTCCTGGCCCCCTTGGGACCTCGCACCGTCATCGAACTGCCGGCCTCGACGACGACGCTGTTCCGGAGCGGCACCCGCTGGCGGTAGCCGCCGTTCTCCCCGGCCGGGGCCAGGCCGTAGGACTTCACCGCGTCCTCGACGTACTGCAGCGCGCCGTCGTACCCGGCGGTGCCCAGCCCGCGGCCCTCGAGCTTGTCGTCGGCCAGGACGCTCATGTGCTGCTTGACCCGCCCGGCGTCGATGCCGTCCAGGGTCGCGCCAACCTCAGGGGTGTCGAGTGTCACGGGCCCCGGCGCTGTCGCTGGCGGGGCGCTGCTGCAGGCGGCGACGAGCGACGCCGTCGCGACGCCGAGGGCCAGCCGGGAGCCGAGTTGCCGAACCATGTGTGCGTCCTCCTCCTCCCGCCAGCGGCGGCAGGATCGGTCGGTAGAATACCAGCAGGGCTGGGGTGCTCCCTTCCGGGCGCCCTGCGGCCCGCGCCGGATCGTCCCCAGCCCGGTGCGAAAACCTGCCCGTTCCGGGGCGGGGCCGGGCAGGAGACATTGCCTCCCGCATCCGATCCAGCGGGCTCCGTGGGCGCGTGCCTGTTGGCACCCCTCTTGCCCCTGGGCTGTGCGGGTGTTGCCGTGTTTCGCGCCGCTGTCGTGCCCGTCGTCGTGATGCTTCTGGTGGGGCCGAGCGCCTCGCTGGTCTGCCTGTCGTGGTGCGACCCCGTCGCCGCGGCAGCGGCCAGCTGCCATCACGAGCAGTCCGGGGCCGTCACCGGCATCGGCAGCGACGATACCTGCCGGGATGCGGTGCCGGACTCGGCCGCTCTCAGAGAAGAGTCGCGCCGTCGCGGTGACGACGCGACCCTCATGGCCCACGCGGCGTTCCAGGTCGCACCTGTGGCCACGCCGCGCTCGCCAGGTACTCGCGCACAGCTGCCGTCCCACCTGAAACGACCCCTGGTCACTCCTCTCCGGATCTGAAACGCCTTGGCCGCCGGCGGTCGGCTCGTGACCGCGACACGGCGGCTCGGCGTGTGTGACCGGCCGGCCACGTCCGGCCTCTGGCTGACGCGGTCACGCCGGGGGGCCGACGTTCCCGGCACATCAGATCCGGAGGAATCGATCATGGTTCGCTCGCCCTTGCGGGTTGCCGGCCTGGCGCTGGCGATCCTGGCTGCCGGGTCATCGGCCCTGGCCCAGACACCGGGGGCCCTGCCGTCGCCACTCCGGCTCGTCGATGCCGTGCGCATCGCTGGAGAACGACGGGCGGAGATCGACGCCGCGCGCGCACGAACTCGGGCCGGAGAGCAGCGGCCGACCATCGTGTCGGCGCTCCCGGATCCGATGGTGTCGCCGTCGCTCGACCACCTGCCGTTCATGTGGAGCGGGGCGGACGTCAGCGTCACCATCGAACAGCAGATCCCGCTGTCCGGCATCCGCGGCCATCGGCGCGCCTCTGCGCTTGCAGACGTCGACCGGCTCCGTGCCGAGACGGGCCGTGCTGGCCTGGACGTCGGACTGCAGGCCGCGAACGCGTTCCTGATGCTGCAGGAGCGGCAGCGCACGCAGGCGCTGCTGTCGGAGCAGGTCGCCTTCGCACGCGACGTCGTCGCCGCGGCGAACGCCCGATATGCCGCCGGCACGGCGCCGCAGTCGGATGTGCTGCGCGCCGAAGTGGAGGTCGCCCGTCTGGAGGCGCTGGCGCGCGCCCTCGTGAGCGAGGTCCGAGGAGCTGAGAGCATGTTCGCCACCAGCCTTGGTCTCGACGCCGACACGGCACTGCCGCCGCTGCAGCCCGTTGTCGTGACGCAGCCTCCGCCACCTTGGCCGGCGCTTCGCGCGGCGCTCATCGAGCGCCCGGAACTCACTGCGGTCCGCGCCGAGATTGCGCGGGCCGAGGCCGACGTGCAGGTCATGCGCGACATGTATCGGCCGATGGCCACCATTCGCACGGGTCCCTCCTACACGATGACCGACGGCAAGGGCTGGATGGCGATGGTGGGCCTCAGCCTTCCGATCTGGCGCGGGAAGCTGCGCGCCGGCGTCGCCGAAGCCCAAGCCATGCGCGCGATGTCCGAAGCCGACCTGCGGGCGATGACGCGCATGTTCGAGGGCGAGGCCGCGACGGCGACCAATCAGGTTCAGGCGTGGCGCGACCGCCAGGACGCACTCAACACGAACGTCTTGCCGCGAGCGCGGATGGCGATTGCTCCGGCCGTCGCCGGCTACACCGCCGGCCAACTTCCGCTGGTGAGCGTGATCGAAGCCGTGCAGGCCCTGTGGACGGTGCAGGCGGACGTGATTGTGGCCGACGTCGAACTCGGCCTGGCGTGGGTGCGGCTGGGCCGCGCCATCGGCTCGTACGAGGAGGTGCTGCGATGACTGGTCGCTCTGGCGTTCGTGGGGCCCTGGCCCCGGTCCTGGCGTCGGTCGTCACCGCCGCCGTGCTCGTAGGGGCATTGTGGGTGCAGCGCCAGCGCCAGGGTTGGCCGTTTACCGCTGCGCCGGAAGAGGTCGCCTCGGCGGCGAGCCCGGCCGCCGGCGCGGACATGGCGGGTATGGACATGAGCGGCGCGACCGCCGGGAATCCGCCGTCCCGCGTGGTCATCGACGTCACGGCCGAGACGCTGCAGACGCTGGGCGTGCAGATTCAGCCGGTCAGGCGCGAGGCGCTCACCGACACCATTCAGGCCGTGGCCACCGTGGCGCCCGACGAGTCGCGCATCTCGCACGTGCACACACGCGTCGCCGGATGGGTCGAGCAACTGGACGTCAACACCACCGGCGAGACCGTGCGCGTTGGACAGCCCTTGGCGCGCGTCTTCTCGCAGGAACTGCTGTCGTCCCAGACGGAGTATCTGGCCGCCCGTCAGGCCGTCACGGCGTCTGGCATATCGAGCGCGGTCGTGGCAGGCGGCCGTACCCGGTTGGGCGTTCTGGGGATGTCGCCCGAGGAGATCGCGGCGATTGAAGCGAGCGGCGAGCCGCGACGCTTGATCACCGTGGTAGCGCCACGACGCGGCGTGGTCGTGACCCGCGGTGTCACGGTGGGGACGGCCGTCGACCCGTCGACGCCCCTGCTCACCATTGCCGATCTGTCGTCCGTGTGGGTCTTGGCCGAGGTGCCCGAAGCGAGCATCCCGTCGGTGCGGCCCGGCACGGTCGCGACGCTCGACTTTCCCGCGTCCGGCCGCGCGCCGTTCACCGCGCGCGTGGACTTCCTGTACCCGACGCTCACCGAGCGAACGCGCACGCTTCGCGTGCGTTTCACCGTCGGGAACGGCCGCGGCACGCTGCGCCCAGGCCTCTACGGGACGGCCGCCTTCTCGGTGGCCGGCACACCCGCCATCACCGTGCCGAGGGACGCTGTGGTCGATACCGGACGCCAGCAGCACGTGTTCGTGGTGGTCGGCGACCGCTTCGAGCCTCGCCCCGTGACGCTGGGGCTCCAACTGGCCGACCGCGTGGAAGTCCGGACCGGTCTGAACGACGGCGACCTCGTCGTCACCGCGGGCGTGTTCCTGCTCGACTCCGAGAGCCGACTGCGGGCGACCGGCGGCATGGGCGGTCACGCGCACGGCGGCACGCCGACGCCCGACGCGTCACCCGGCGCGCCGCCGAAGGCCGCGGCCCCTCCGCCGGCCGATCCGCACGCCGGGCACTCCACGCCCACCCGGACCGAGGCTCCGCCTCGCCAGGAGTAGTGGCCATGGTCGAACGTCTCATCGAGCTGTCGGCCAAGCACAAGTGGGTGGTCTTCGGCGTGGTGCTCGTCCTCGCCCTATGGGCGGCCGACTCGGTCCGCAAGACGCCGCTCGACGCCTTGCCCGACATCTCCGATCCGCAGGTGATCGTCTACACCGAGTGGATGGGGCGGAGCCCGGACCTGGTGGAAGACCAGATCACCTACCCGCTCGTCCGCACGCTGCAGAGCACGCCTGGCGTCGTGACCGTCCGGGGCTACTCGATGTTCGGCATGAGCTTCACCTACGCCCTCTTCGGTGAAGGCACCGACATCTACTGGGCGCGTACCCGTGTGCTGGAGCAGCTCGGGCGCGTCCAGCAGTCCCTCCCGCCCGGCGTGACGCCGACGCTGGGGCCCGACGCCAGTGGGGTCGGGTGGGTCTACCAGTACGCCTTGACGGACGCCACGGGCCGGCTCGACCTCGCCGAACTGCGCACCCTGCAGGATTTCACGATCCGGCCGGCGCTGCAGGCGGTCACCGGCGTGGCGGAGGTAGCCTCACTCGGCGGGTTCCAGCGTCAATACCAGATCGTCGTCGACCCCGACCGGCTCGTCGGCTTCGGCGTGACGCTCAGCGACATCACGCGGTCCGTGCGCGACGCGAATGCGGAAGTCGGAGCCCGTGTGCTCGAGCTCGCGGGGCGTGAATACGTCCTGCGCGGCCGGGGTTACGTCAAGGAGCTGGCGGACCTCGAGAGCAGCGTCGTCGCGGTGGGCCGAGGCGGGATCCCGGTCCGCCTGCGCGACGTTGCGCGCGTCCGGTACGGCCCCGACATCCGCCGCGGCGCGGCCGATCTGAACGGCACGGGGGAGACGGTCGGCGGCATCGTGGTCATGCGGATCGGCTCGAATGCCCTCGACGTGATCCGTGCCCTCGAGGCACAGATGGCCACGCTGCGGCTGCCCGACGGCGTCCGCCTGATTCCCACCTACGACCGGTCCGAACTCATCATCGGCTCGGTCAAGACGCTGACCAACACCCTCGTGCAGCAGGCGGTCATCGTCACGATCATCTGCCTGGTCTTCCTCTTCCACGCCCGCTCGGCCCTGGTCGTGATGATCGTCCTGCCGATGTCGGTGCTGATGTCGTTCATCGCCATCCGCTACCTCGGCCTGACGTCCAACATCATGTCGCTCGGCGGCATCGCCATCGCGGTGGGTGAACTCGCCGACGCGGTCATCGTGCTCATCGAGAACGCCCACGTACGCCTGGCCGCGGCGCCGGCGGGCAGCGACCGCAAGCGGGTCATCGTCGACGCGTGCAAGGAGGTGGGACGGCCGATCTTCTTCTCGCTGCTCCTCATCACGATCAGCTTCCTGCCGATTTTCACGCTGGCCGGCCAGGCGGGGCGGCTCTTCACGCCGCTGGCCTATACGAAGACCTTCGCGATGTTCGCGGCGGCGATCCTGTCGATCACGCTGGCGCCGCCACTGATGGTGCTGCTGCTCCGGGGGCGCTTCCGCACCGACGCCACGAACCCGGTCAGCCGCCTGCTGAGCGCCGTCTACCGCCCGGTGGCGACGCTCGTCGTGCGGGCGCGCGTGGTGGTGGTGCTCATCGCGATCACGCTGATGGTGGCCACCGTGCCGGTGTTCCAGCGGCTCGGGTCGGAGTTCATGCCGCCGCTCGACGAGGGCTCACTGCTGGTCATGCCGACGACGTTTCCCGGCATCGCGATCGAGGAGGCGCGCCGGGCGCTGGTGGTGCAGAACCGGATCATCATGCGCTTCCCCGAGGTGCGGTCGGTCCATGGGAAGGCCGGCCGTGCCGAGACGGCGACCGATCCGGCCCAGCTCGACATGATCGAGTCGGTGGTCACGCTGAAGCCCCGAGGGGAGTGGCCCACCCGCTACACCCCGCGCTGGCACAGCAACTACGCGCCCGACTGGCTCAAGCGGGCCGTCCTCCGCCGCCTCTGGCCGGAGCAGGAGCCACGCACGCTGGCGCAGCTCTCGCGCGACCTCGATGCCGCACTGCGGATGCCCGGCTATCAGATGGCGATCGCGCCACCGATCCGGACCCGGATCGACATGCTGACGACGGGCGTGCGGACGCCCGTCGGTGTGAAGGTGTTCGGCGAGAACCTCGACGAGATCGAGCGCATCAGCGTCCACCTGGAAGGCCTGCTCCGGCAGGTGGCCGGCACGCGCAGCACGTTCGCCGAGCGTCAGACGGGGCGCGAGTACGTGGATATCGCGCCCGATCGGACGGCCATCGCCCGCTACGGGCTCACCGTGCGCGATGTGCAGGACGTGGTGGAAGCGGCCATCGGGGGCATGCCTGTGTCGACGGCGATCGCCGGTCGGGCGCGCTTCTCGATCAATCTCCGCGTCGCCGCCGATCAGCGGTCGGACCCGGAGGCCCTGCGGGCGCTGCTCGTGCCCGTCCCCTCCACAGGCGCCCTGGTCGACGTCGCTGGCACCAATACCGGGGCGGGCGCCAGTGGGGCGGGCGCCGGACTGGTGGGTCTAACGGCGGCCGGTGGCGGGGGCATGGGCGGAATGGGCGGCGGCGGAGCGCGGCCGGCCACGGCTGGCGGCATGGCGTCGGGCGTGTCGCAGCCCCCGATGGGCGGGACCGCGACGTCGGACCCCGACTTCCTCGAGCAGTGGCGCCAACCCGCCGCATCCGTCCCGCTCGGACAGCTCGCCGACGTGCGGGTGACGACCGGGCCGCCCATGATCAAGGACGAGAATGGCGTGCTCGTCGGGTATGTCTTCGCCGACATCGACCAGACCCAGCGCGATCTCGGCGGTTGGGTGGATGACGCCAAAGCCGTTGTCGCGGCGCAGCTGACGCTGCCGGCCGGCTCCCGGCTGCAGTGGACCGGACAATACGAGTTCCTGGCGGAGATGGAGGCCCGTCTCCGCTATGTCATCCCGCTGACACTCCTCCTGGTCGTCATCCTGCTCCGCCTCTCGATGCAGGGGTGGCCCCAGACGTTCCTCGTGCTCTCGAGCCTGCCGTTCGCGGTGGCCGGCAGTGTCTGGCTGCTGTCGTACATGCACTACAACCTGTCCACCGCCGTGTGGGTGGGGCTCATCGCCGTGGCCGGCGTCGCGGCCGAGACCGGCATCGTGATGGTGGTGTACCTCGACGAGGCCTTTGCGCGGTACACGCGCGAAGGCCGCATCCAGGTGCCTGCCGACGTGGACGCGGCCGTCATCGAAGGGGCGTCGGCGCGGGTGCGACCGCTGCTCATGACGGTGGCCACGACGGTGCTCGGGCTGCTGCCGCTGCTCTGGGAATCGGGCGTGGGCGCCGACGTCTCCGCGCGCACAGCCGCGCCGGTGGTCGGGGGCCTGTGGTCGTGCATGGTGCTCACCCTGCTCGTATTGCCAGCGGCGTACACCATGTGGCGACGGCACCAGGTGGCGGCCCTGCCCGCCCACTCCAGTGCCTGCCTATACTGACGGCATGAGCGGAGACGCAGAGCCGGGCGCGGATGCCGTGACCATGGATCGGCAGGCAGCTGACATCCTCGTCGAGAACCACCGCGCGTTCCTGCGCTACCTCGAGCGACGGGTCGGCGACCGCGCGCTCGCCGAGGACATCCTGCAGGACGCCTTCGTCCGCAACCTGGATCGCTTTGCCGCCGTCCCCGAAAACGGTCTGGTGCCGTGGTTCTACCGCGTGCTGCGCAATGCGGCGATCGACCGCTACCGGCGTCGGGGCGCCGAGGCACGCGGGCTCGCGGCGCTTACCCGGGAGATGGCCGACGCGGCCGCGCCGCCGGCCGAGCTGCGCGAGGAGATTTGCGCCTGCATCGGACGGCTGGCGCAGACCCTCAAGCCCGAGTACGCCCAGGCGATCCGCGCGGTGGACGTCGACGACACCCCCGTCAAGGCGTTTGCAGAGGCAGCGGGACTGACCCCGTCGAATGCCGGCGTCCGACTCTTCCGGGCGCGGGAGGCGCTGCGCAAGCAGGTCGTGCGGTCGTGCGGTACCTGCGCCGAACACGGGTGCCTCGACTGTTCCTGCGGAAAACGTTAGGAAATCCTGGCGTGTAATGAAGCTGCGGCGGTTGCGTGAAGGAGGGTAGAAGGGGAGGACGACCATGAAGGATCCGGTGTGCGGGATGCAGGTGGACCCGGCCAAGGCCGCGGGGACGAGCCAGTACCAGGGGCAGACGTACTACTTCTGCTCGAAAGGCTGCAAGACGAAGTTCGACGCGAACCCCGGTCAGTACGCCAAGTAGCACCATTTCAGGGGCCGGCCTCTCGGGCCGGCCCCGAGGATTCTTCCCATGGCTTCCGCGAACCCCGTTGTCGAGTCCGAAGTCGTCGATCCCGTCTGCGGCATGAGCATCCTGCCGACCGACGCGGTCGGACAAGTCACGCACCGCGGCCAGACCTACCACTTCTGCAGTCAGGGGTGCGTCGACAGGTTCCGCGCCGCGCCGGACACCTACCTGGCTCCGCCTTCGACGCGAACGTCGCCGCCCGATTCGCACGCCGACACCCGGGAGTACACGTGCCCGATGGACCCCGAGGTCCGGCAGGTTGGCCCTGGCGCCTGCCCCAAGTGCGGGATGGCCCTCGAGCCGGTGTCGGCCGCGCCGCTCACGAAGACCGAGTGGACGTGCCCGATGCACCCGGAGATCGTCCGTGACGAGCCCGGGTCGTGCCCGATCTGCGGCATGGCCCTCGAACCGCGCGTCGTCACCCTCGAGGATAGCAACCCCGAGCTGGAGGACATGGAGCGGCGATTCCGCTGGTCGGTCGCACTCTCGGCACCCGTGTTGGCCGTCATGATGTCCGAGTTGCTCCCGGGGCAACCGCTGCAGCACTTGGTGCCGCCCGCGATGATGACGTGGTCGCAGTTCCTCCTCGCGACGCCGGTGGTGCTGTGGGGCGGCTGGCCGTTCTTCGTGCGCGGCTGGGCGTCGATCGTGAACCGGCACCTCAACATGTTCACGCTGATCGCCCTCGGCGTCGGCGCCGCCTACGTCTTCAGCGTCGTTGCCACCCTGGCGCCGGGGCTGTTCCCGGCGTCGTTCCGCACCCACGGCGACCAGGTGGGCGTCTATTTCGAAGCCGCGGCGGTGATCGTCACGCTCGTGCTTCTCGGCCAGGTGCTGGAGCTGCGGGCGCGCAGCCGCACCAGCTCGGCCATCCGGAAGCTGCTCGGCCTGACGCCGACGACGGCTCGCCGCATCGACGACGCGGGACACGAAACGGACGTGCCGCTGGAGCACGTGCGCGTCGGCGATCGGCTGCGCGTGCGTCCTGGGGAGCGCGTGCCCGTGGACGGCGTGGTGGTCGACGGCGCGACCACGGTGGACGAGTCGATGGTCACCGGCGAGCCGATTCCCGTCGAGAAGGCGGCCACCAGCAAGGTGACCGGCGGCACCGTGAACGGCACCGGCACCTTCGTCATGGAGGCGCAGCGGGTCGGCAGCGACACGCTGCTGGCGCGCATCGTCCAGTTGGTGGGCGAGGCGCAGCGCTCGCGGGCGCCGATCCAGCGGCTCGCCGACACCGTGTCCGCCTGGTTCGTGCCGCTCGTCATCCTCGTGTCGGCCGTCACCTTCGTGGTGTGGGCGGTCTGGGGCCCGGAGCCTCGCTTCGCGCATGCGCTCGTCAACGCGGTGGCGGTGTTGATCATCGCCTGCCCGTGCGCGCTCGGCCTGGCCACGCCGATGTCGATCATGGTCGGCACCGGCCGCGGCGCCGAACTCGGGGTGCTGCTCCGCAACGCCGAGGCCCTCGAAGTGATGGAGCAGGTGGACACGCTGGTCGTGGACAAGACCGGCACGCTGACCGAAGGCAAGCCCGCCCTCACGACAGTTGTCCCCGCGGCACCATTCGACGAGCCCACCCTGCTGCGCCTGGTCGCAAGTCTCGAAAAGGTGAGCGAGCACCCCCTGGCGGAGGCCATCGTGCGCGGCGCCGAGGAGCGGTCCGTGCCGCTCGGGCCGGTCACCGACTTTCGGTCCGAGACGGGCCAGGGCGTGGTCGGCCTTGTGGACGGCCGCACCGTCGCCATCGGCAACACGGCGATGCTGGCGGCGGTGGGCGCGACGGCGACATCGACGGAGCGCGCGGATGCCCTGCGGCAGAACGGCGAGACGGTGATGTTCGTAGCCGTGGACGGCGTCTACGCCGGTCTCGTCGGCGTGGCCGATCGCATCAAGACCACGACCGCCGAAGCTATCAAGGCCCTGCATGACGAAGGGCTGCGCATCGTGATGCTGACCGGCGACAGCCGCCTCACCGCCAGCGCCGTCGCCCGCACCGTCGGCATCGACGACGTCGAGGCGGAGGTGCTGCCCGAGCAGAAGGCCGCCGTCGTGAAGCGCCTGCAGGCCGAAGGGCGGCGCGTGGCGATGGCTGGCGACGGCATCAACGACGCGCCGGCGCTGGCCCAGGCCGACGTGGGCGTCGCCATGGGCACCGGCACCGACGTGGCCATGGAAAGTGCCGGCGTCACCCTGGTGCAGGGCGACCTGCGCGGGCTGGTCCGCGCCCGCCGCCTCAGCCGCGCGACCATGCGCAACATCCGCCAGAACCTGTTCTTCGCGTTCGTCTACAACGTGCTGGGGGTGCCGATCGCCGCCGGCGTGCTCTATCCGGCCTTCGGCCTGCTGCTCAGCCCGATTCTCGCCAGCGCGGCGATGACCTTCAGCTCCGTCTCGGTCATCGGCAACGCCCTGCGCCTGCGGCGCGAGGCGCTGTGAGCCGCCGGAGCGGCGTCCGGGGCTATACTCGGATGATGGCAATGGTCGGGCGCGTCGCGGCCCTCGTGACGGTGCTCACCCTCGCGGGGGCGCCGGCCGTGCTGTCGGCGTGCGTGACACTGTGCCTGCCGCCGACCGCCGGTCACGCCGGACTCGACGGCGGGCCAGGTGGCGTTGTGCCGACAGCCGCAGTGCCAGCTGCCGCGGCCGCGGCTCACGACCACGACGCCATGGGACACGCCGACGCGGTGGCCGTACCGCCCGCGCCGGCGACCTCGGGGCAGTGGACCGCGGCGTGCGACGAGTGCTGCGCCGACGGCGTCGCCACGACCGTGCCAGCCGTTGCGCCGCTGCGGCAGAACCCGCAGTCGCAGGCGCTGCTGGCGACGCTCACCGCTCACGATTCGGCCGCCGTCATCTGGCTCCCGGAGACGCGTCCGCGCCTTACCGCTCCACCGCCCACTCCGCCCTCTCCGCCTCGCACGCCCGCCGTTCTGCGGATCTGATCCCGCGGTCACGGGGCGTTCCCGCCCCGGTTCTGCCTCCAGGTCTGGTAGTCGGCAATTGCCGCGGCCCGTGTGGTCGCGCCGTGTTCGGAAGGGATGTCGGATCATGGACCGACCGTCGCGACGGACGTTCGTCAAGGGCCTCGCCACCTGTGGCGCGGCCGCCAGCGTCGGCCTGCTGCGTCAGCCGGCATGGGCGCAGTCACGGGCGCGCCGCGACTCAGGCGTGCTGTCGGGGACGGAGTTCAGCCTCCGGATCGGCGAGACCGACGTCAACCTCACCGGCCGGCCGCGCACCGCGCTGACCATCAACGACTCGCTGCCGGGGCCGCTGCTGCGCTGGAAGGAGGGCGACACGATCACCCTCGACGTCGCCAACGGGCTCGACGAGGACACGTCGATTCACTGGCACGGCATCATCCTGCCGGCCAACATGGACGGCGTGCCCGGGCTGAGCTTCTCGGGCATCCATCCCGGCCAGTCGTATCGCTACCGCTTCACGGTGAAGCAGCACGGCACCTACTGGTACCACAGCCATTCGGGGTTCCAGGAACAGCAGGGCGTGTACGGTCCGCTGATCATCGAGCCCCGCGAGCCCGAGCCGTTCCAGGTCGATCGCGAGCACGTCGTGATGCTCACCGACTGGACCGACGAACATCCCGAGCGCGTCTTCAAGAAGCTCAAGAAGCAGTCGGACTACTACAACTTCCGGCAGCGCACGCTGGCCACGTTCCTGCGCGACGTGCGGGAGCGCGGTCTGGGCGCGACGCTGGCCGAGCGGAAGGCGTGGGGCGAGATGCGCATGAGCGCCGCCGATCTCGCCGACGTCACCGGCTACACCTACACCTACCTGATGAACGGGCAGACGCCGGCGGGCAACTGGACCGGCTTGTTCGCGTCGGGCGAGAAGGTGCGGCTGCGGTTGATCAACGGATCGGCGATGTCGTACTTCGACGTGCGCATTCCGGGGCTGAAGATGACCGTCGTGGCCGCCGACGGACTGCCGGTGCGCCCGGTGACGGTGGACGAGTTCCGCATCGCCGTGGCCGAGACTTTCGACGTCGTCGTCGAGCCGAGCGGCCAGGAGGCGTTCACCATCTTCGCGCAGGCGATGGATCGCACCGGCTTTGCCGCCGGCACGCTCGCCATCCGCGCCGGCCTGTCGGCGCCGGTGCCGGACGTGGATCCGCGCCCGGTGCTGACCATGACCGACATGGGCCATGCGGGCCACGCCGGTCACGACGCGGGCGCCGCGCCGACCCCTTCCGTCCCGGCCGCCGCCGATCCTCACGCGGGCCACGTGATGCCGAGCCCGCCGCCCGCCGCGGACGACCCGCATGCGGGCCACGCGATGCCGCCGCCGGTCGCGGCCGATCCTCACGCCGGCCACGACATGTCGACCATGGGCGGTGCCACCCAGGCCCACCCGCCGACCGAAGCCGGCAATCCGCTCGTCGACATGCAGACGACGTCGCCCACCGCCAAGCTCGACGACCCGGGCATCGGCCTGCGCGGCAACGGCCGGCGCGTGCTGACCTATGCCGACCTGACCAGCACGTTCGCCGATCCCGACGGCCGTGAGCCGACCCGCACGATCGAGCTGCACCTGACCGGCCACATGGAGCGCTTCGCCTGGTCGTTCGATGGCGTCAAGTTCTCGGCCGCCGAGCCGGTGCGGCTGACCTACGGCGAGCGCGTCCGCATCGTCCTGGTCAACGACACGATGATGACGCACCCCATTCACCTGCACGGGATGTGGAGCGATCTCGAGGACGACCAGGGGCGCTTCAAGGTGCGCAAGCACACGATCGACATGCCGCCCGGGGCGCGGCGCAGCTACCGGGTGACCGCCGATGCCCTCGGCCGCTGGGCGTATCACTGCCATCTGCTGTTCCACATGGAAGCCGGGATGTTCCGCGAGGTGCGCGTCGACGAGGGCCGCACGTCATGACGCCAGCCGCTGCCGGTCTCGTGGCGCTGCTGATGCTGGCGGATCCGTTCGCCGCGCAGGCGCAGACGCCCACACCGAGCCCGGAACCGCCGCACCAGCACGGGCAGACGCCGCCGCCTCCGCCGCCCGCCGAAGACCACTCGGCGCACCAGCCGCCGGCGCCGGTGTCGTTGCCGGAGTTCATTCCGCCGGTCACCGACGCCGACCGGCAGGCCGCGTTCCCCGACGTGCAGGGCCATGCCGTGCACGACACGGCCATCAACTACTTCGTGCTGTTCGACCAGTTCGAATGGCAGGCGGGCCGCGGCGACGACGCCTTCAGCTGGGACACCAAGGGGTGGATCGGCCAGGACCGCCACCGGTTCTGGTTCCGCACCGAGGGCGACCGCGCCGGCGGCCGCACCGAGCAGGCGCAGACCCATCTGCTCTACGGCCGGGCCATCTCGCGCTGGTGGGACGCGACGGCCGGCATCCGTCTCGACACGTTGCCCGGCACCCCGCGTACAGCGCTGGCGGTGGGCGTGCAGGGCCTGGCCCCGTACTGGTTCGAGGTCGAAGCCTCGGCCTACCTCGACGTCTCGGGCCGCTCCCACATTCGGGTCGAGACCGAGTACGACCTGCTGCTGGCCAACCGCCTCGTGCTGCAGCCGCTGGTCGAGTTCGAGATCTACGGCCGCTCCGACCCCGAACGCCACATCGGCACCGGGCTGTCCACTGCCGACCTCGGCGTCCGCCTGCGCTATGAGTTCAAGCGGGAGTTCGCGCCCTACGTCGGGGTGGTCTGGAACCGCCGCTTCTTCGGCACCGCCGACCGCGCCGAAGCCGCCGGCGAGCGCACGAGCAGCACACGGCTGACACTTGGCGTAAGGTTCTGGATGTGATTCCCGTCCTGTTCCGGATCGGCGAGTACGAGGTCACCAGCTTCGGCGTCCTCGTCGCCATCGCCGCCGCCGTCGGCATCTACGTCTTCGACCGCGAACGCCGGCGGTCCGGACTTCCCGAGGGCGCGCTCGATGCCGCCATGGCCGGTGTGGTCGGCGGCCTGGCCGGGGCGAAGCTGGTGTGGGCCCTCGAGCACGCGGGGCGCGAGGGCCCCTTCCTCGAACTGCTGCTGTCGCGCGGCGGTTTGAGCTGGTTCGGCGGCCTCGCCGGCGGCCTGCTCGCCGGCATCGTGATGCTGCGCCGGCATCGGCTGTCGATCGTGGCCGTCGTCGCCGCGGCCACGCCGGCCCTCGCCCTGGGACACGCGATCGGCCGCATCGGCTGTTTCCTCGTCGGCGACGACTACGGCATCCCGAGCGACCTGCCGTGGGCGGTCGCGTTCCCCGAAGGACTGCCGCCGACGACGGTGCCCGTCCATCCGACGCAGCTCTACGAAACGGTGGCGCTGCTGCCGATCGCCTGGCTGTTGCAGCGCTGGCGAGGGCAGGGCCGGCCGGACGCGTTCGTGCTCGGCGCCTATCTCGTCTCGACGGGACTGGTGCGCTTCGGCATCGAGTTCCTGCGCTGGCGCCAGCCGCTCGTCGGTCCGTTCGCGGTGGCGCACGTGCTGGCGTTCATGGCCGTGTGCGCCGGCGTCGTGCTGCTCCGGCGCGCTTCGAGCTCGCACGAGGGATCGGTCTCCCGGGCATCGCGTCGATGACGTCGGTCGCGGCGGTCGGCCGGCTGTTGGCCATCTGGCTGCTCGTGTCTCCGGCTGACGCCCTCGCCCAGGAGCCGCGCGGCCGACTCCGCGTCGTCGTGCGGAGCGAGCGCGAGCCGGTTGCCGATGCCTCAGTGACGGTGGCCGAGCGAACGGCCGAGACGGGTGACGACGGCGCGGCGGTGCTCGACGTGCCGGCCGGCGCCGTGCGTGTGGTGGTGACCAAGGACGGCTTCGTCGCCGCTCGAGCCGAGGCCCAGGTCGCCGCCGGCCAGACCGCGACCCTCGAGGTCGAGCTCTCCGAACAGCCGGAGATCGAAGAGGAGGTCGTCGTCGTCGCCAGCACCCGCACCGGCCGCCGCCTGGAGGATCAGCCGACCCGTGTCGAGGTCATCGGCCGCGAGGAGATCGAAGAGAAGCTGCTGATGACGCCGGGCGACATCGTGATGATGCTCAACGAGATGGGTGGGCTGCGCGTGCAGGCGACGTCGCCCTCGATCGGCGCCGCCAGCGTGCGCGTGCAGGGCATGAAGGGCCGCTACACCCGCTTTCTCAGCGACGGGCTGCCGCTCTTCGGCCAGCAGGTGGGCGGGCTCGGCCTGCTGCAGATCCCGCCGATGGATCTCGGCCAGGTCGAAGTGATCAAGGGCGTCGCGTCGGCGTTCTACGGGGCCGGCGCGATGGGCGGCGTGGTCAACCTGCTGTCGCGGCGTCCGGGCGGCGAGCCCGCCTACGACGTCCTGCTCAATGCCTCGACGCTGGGCGCCACCGATGCGGTGATGTTTCTGTCGTCGGGCGCGCGCGAGGGATGGAGCGGATCGCTGCTCGCCGGCGGCCATGGCCAGATGAAGAACGACCGCGACGACGACGGGTGGGCCGATCTGGCCGGCTATCGGCGCGCCGTCGTCCGGCCGCGTGCCTTCTGGGATGGCGGCGGCGGTCGATCGGCCTTCCTCACCGCCGGGCTGACCTGGGAGGACCGCGAGGGCGGCACGATGGACGATGCCGTGCTGCCGGCCACCGGCGCGGCCTACCGCGAGGCGCTCGACACGCGCCGTTACGACGTCGGGGGGCATGTCCAGACGCTCGTCGGCGGCCGCTTCGTGCTCACGGCGCGGGGCTCCGCCACCTGGCAGCGGCACGATCACACGTTCGGGGCGGCGCGCGAGCGCGATCGCTACGGCAATGTCTTCTCCGAGGTGGCCCTGCGTGGCGCGGCCGGCCCGACCACCTGGGTGGCCGGCGTCGCCTACGAGCGCGATGCCTACCGGCCGCGTGATGTCCGACAGTTCGCCTACACCTACGACGTGCCCGGGGCGTTCGCCCAGGCCGACATCCAGGCGGCGCCGTGGCTGGCGGTGTCGGGCGGGGGCCGCGTCGACCATCACAGCGAGTACGGCACGTTCTTCAGCCCGCGGGTGTCGGCGCTGCTGCGCTCGGGGGCGTGGACCAGCCGGGCGTCGGTGGGGCAGGGGTTCTTCGCGGCGACGCCGCTCACCGAGGAGACCGAGGCCGCCGGCCTGTCGCGGTTGACCATCCGTGGTCCGCTGAAGGCGGAACGCGGCACCAGCGCGTCGATCGATCTCACCCGCACCTTCCCGTGGGGCACGGCCACCGCGACCGTCTTCGGGTCGCGCATCGTCGATCCGCTGCGGGTCGAGCGCGCCGACGCGTTCGTCCTGTTCAACGAGTCCGCCGCCGCGACCAACGCCGGACTCGAGCTGCTCGGCACGTGGCGTCGCGGGCCCTACGTGGCCACCACCAGCTACACCTACGTGCGGTCGCGCGAGGGCGAAGCGCGCCCGCCGGCAGGACGCCGAACTCACGCCGCGGCACGGCGCGGGGCTGGTCGGGATGTGGGAAGCCGAGGACGCCGGACGGATCGGCCTCGAGCTGTACTACACGGGTCGCCAGCGCCTCGAGGTCAATCCGTATCGAGACCAGTCGCGTCCCTACGTGATCGCCGGTATGCTGGCCGAGCGCCGCGTCGGACGGGTCCGCGTGTTCATCAACGCCGAGAACGTCACGGACGTACGACAGACCCGCTGGGACCGCCTGCTCCGACCGCACCCGGGTCCGGACGGCCGCCTCACGGTGGACGCGTGGGCGCCGCTCGATGGCCGGGCCATCAACGGCGGCGTGCGCCTGGATTTCTGATGCCGGGGCGGCGGCTGGCCGTGCTCGGGATGACGCTGCTCGCCTGCGGCGGTTCCGCCGCGGCGGCACAGGAGCCGCAGCCGCCGGCGCCTCCGGCCGAGGTCCACGAGCACGTCGAGGTGGCCGGAACGCTCCTCACGCCGCCGACGGACTTCTCCGGCACCGCCTGGATGCCGCAAACGACGCCGATGTACGGCGTCCATCGCGACTGGCGGGGCTGGGACGTCCGGCTCGACGCCGCGGTGTTCGTGCAGTTCCTCTACGAGCCCGGCGACCGGCATCGAACCGGCGGCGTGGCGGCGCGTCAGGCCGGCAGCGTCAACTGGGGGATGGCGATGGCGCGGCGCAACGTCGGCACCGGCCGGATCGGCGTCCGCACGATGCTGAGTGCCGAGCCGTGGACCGTCACCGACTGCGGCTCGCTGAACTACTTCGCGACCGGCGAGGTCTGCGAGAACGACACCATTCACGATCGCCAGCAGCCGCACGATCTGGTGATGGAGTTGGCCGCCGACTACGACGCGCCGCTCGGCGGCCCGTGGCGCTGGCAGATCTACGCCGCACTCGCCGGCGAACCGGCATTCGGGCCGACCAGCTACGCGCACCGGCCGTCGGCCGTGGCCAACCCGGTGGCGCCGGTGTCGCACCACTGGCTCGACGCGACCCACGTGGCGTTCGGGGTCGTCACGCTCGGCGCGCACACGCGCCGCTGGAAGACCGAGGCCTCGATCTTCAACAGCCGATCGCCCGACGAGCGGCGGGCCGATCTGGATCTGGGCAGCCTCGACGCCGTTTCGACCCGCGTGTCCTTCCTGCCCACCGACCGCCTGGCCGTGCAGGTGTCGGCGGCGCGGATGCGCGTGGCCCGGTCGGCGTTCGTCCAGCCCGCGGAGCCCGCCGGGACCCACCTCACCGCCTCGGCCATCTACCATCGGCCGCACGGCGACCGCGGCCTGTGGGCGACGACGATCGCGTTGGGGGTGAACCGCGCCCGCGAGCAGCTCTCCAGCGGCGTGCTCGACGCCGTGTCGAGCGCCGCGTTGATCGAGAGCAGCCTGACCCTGGCGAGCGGCCGGCATACGCTGTTCGGCCGCACCGAGCTGGCGGCGATGCCCGCGCACCACCTGCACGCGCACGAGTACGCCCGGCTGGTCCTGCCGCTCGGCAAGGTGCAGGCCGGCTACGTCCGGCAGTTCCCGGCGCGCCAGGGGCTGGTGCCCGGCATCGGCGGGTCGGTGGCCCTCAGCCTGGTGCCGGCCGAGCTGGCGCCGCGCTACGGCGGCCGCGTGCGGCCGGGCGTCGCGCTGTTCCTCTCGCTGCGGCCGATCCGCCATGCGATGTAGGCGGGCGGCGGCCGTCCGAGGTGGCGGTGTATCCGGCGCGCCGTGGATATCATCCAAGTGCGCAACGGCGCGACGCGGACCTCGGGTCCCGGCTCGTCCGTGCGAAAGGTGGTCCTGGTGATCGTGAAGCGACTCTTGCCGGCGGGTGCGATGGTCGCCCTGCTGAGTGCCGCCCCGGCTGTCGGCCGCGCCCAATCGCCCGCACCCGCGGTCGATACCGCGGCGATCGGGCCGCAGGTGGGCACGGTGGTGCCGCCGCTGTCGGGCACCGATCAGTTCGGCACGGCCCAGTCGCTGGCGACGTTGTCGGGGCCGAAGGGGCTGATGCTCGTGTTCAGCCGTTCGGCCGACTGGTGACCGTACTGCAAGACGCAGCTCGTGGAGCTGCAAAGCCGCTACGACACCATCAAGGCGCAGGGCCTCGGCCTCGTCGCCATCACCTACGATCCGCCCGAGACGCTGAAGAAGTTCGCCGACTCGCGGGGCATCACGTTTCCGCTGCTCTCCGACCCCGGCTCGGCGGCGATCAAGCGCTATGGGCTGTTCAACACAACCGTCGATCCACAGACCCGCGCCTACGGCATCCCGCATCCCGGCACGTTCATCCTCGACCCGAAGGGCACGGTGGTGGCCCGCTTCTTCGAGGACGCCTACCAGGAGCGCTACACCGCGGCGACGATTCTGGCGACGATCGGCGCCGCGCCCGCCGGTGCGCCGGCCACCTCGCGGACCGACCACCTCACGATGTCGGCGCGCATCAGCGACGCGGTGGCGGCCCCCGGCCATCGGCTGAGCATCGTCGCCGACGTCACGCCGCGGCCGACGATGCACCTGTATGCGCCGGGGACGCACGACTATCAGGTGGTCACGCTGCGGCTCGATCCCCAGCCGTGGCTGCGCGCCCACGACACCGTCTACCCGGCGTCGGAGATCTACCACTTCGAGCCGCTCGACGAACGGGTCGAGGTCTACACCAGGCCGTTCCGGCTGCAGCGCGACTTCACGTTGCTGGCCACGCCGGAGATGCAGAAGGTGCTCGGCGCGATGCCGACGGCGACGATCAGCGGCGCCCTCGAGTACCAGGCCTGCGACGACAAGGTGTGCTTCAACCCCGCCAGGGTGCCGTTCAGCTTCACGGTCACCCTGAAGCCGCTCGACCGGAAGCCGGCCGGAGACTGACGCGAGCCGGCGCAGGACGCCGACTCGAGGGAGGATCGCGATGGGCACGGCCACACTGTTGCGAAGCGCCCCCTACTTCCCGGTGGCCGACGTGGACGTGTCGGCCGCTTACTACGCCCGCGTGCTCGGGTTCCGCACCGAGTACCTCGCCGGCGTGCCGGCCCAGTTCGCGATCTGCGCCCGCGACGGCCTCGCCGTGATGCTGCGGCGGGTGGCGGACGCCGCGGCCGTCCGGCCGATGGAATCGCAGGGCGGCACCTGGGACGCCTTCTTCTGGGTGAGCGATGCCGCGGCCCTGTGCGAGGAGCTGGGACGCGCCGGCGCCACGATCGTCTACGGCCCGGTGCGCCAGGAGGCGTATCACATGCTCGAGTTCGCGGTACGCGACTGCGACGGCCACGTCCTCGGGTTCGGCCAGGCGCTGTGAGTCGCCGCCGAACGGCGCCGGGCTTCCGTCAGCTGCGGATCAGCAGTGCCGCCGCCGTCCGCGCGTAGACCGCTGCGCATTCGACCAGGCGATCGATGCGCACGAACTCGCGCGGGCCGTGCGACACGGCCAGAGGCCCGGGCCCATAGGCGTACGCGGGCATGCCCTGCGCGGCGTAGAAGCGGATTTCCAGCAGGCCCGGGCACATCTCGAATCTCGGCGCCCGGCCGGTCACGGCTCGCACCTGATCGCGCAGGGACCGACCGAGCGGCGCACTCTCGTCGCTGCCCGACGGCTGGCCCTCCTGCAGCACCTCCACGTCGAGCGCGAGGCCTCGCCGCCGTGCCCGGGCGAACACGTCGAACAGCGCCTCGCGTTCGGCGGAGAAGTCCTCCTCCGGGTTCATGCGCCGATCGACCGTGAAGGTGCACACGTCGGGCACGACGTTGAAGTTGCTGCCGGCCTCGACCCGTCCGCCGATCAGCATCAGCGAGCGGCGCGCCGCCGCGGGCACGAGCCGGTAGCGCGTCTGGCGCCGGCCGACGCGCCGGCGCAGCGCCTGCAGCGCCGCGACGACCTCGATCGCGTCCTCGAAGGCGTTGCGGCCCTGGTGCATCAGCCCGACGTGCGCCTGGCGGCCGCGCACCGTGACGCGCACGGTGATGGCGCCGCGATTGGCGTTCCACACCACGCCGCTGGTCGGCTCCGGCGTCAGCATGCCGATGCCGTTGCGGCCGAGCCGTCCGGTTGCCGCGAGGAAGCCCGAGCCGCGGGCGCCGCCCGTCTCTTCGTCGGGGACGAAGACCAGCGCGACCCGGCCGTCGAGCGCGACGCCGACGCGCCGCAAGGCCACGGCGGCATAGGTCATGGCGGCCAGCCCGCCTTTCATGTCGGCCGTGCCGCGCCCGAACAGCGCCGGGCCGCGCCGCTCCGCCCGGCACTGGCCTGGCCGCGAGACCGGCACGACGTCGTAGTGCCCCGAGAAGTACAGCGTGCGGCGGCCCGTGCCGACGCCGCTCACGACGACCGCGGCCTCGGAGCCGTCGCCGCGGCCCCGCCGAGGGCGGAACGGCACGCGCTCGACCGGCAGCCCGAGGCCGCGCAGGTGCGTCTCGATGAGGCGCACGCACTCGCCGTAGGCGACGCCCGGCGGATTCTCGGACGCGACGTTGACCAGCGCTTCGGTGAAGGCGACGATCTCGGACCTGAGTCCGCGGACACAGGCGTCGAGGCGGGCGAGCGTGGCGGCGTGGTCCGTGGTATTCGTGGGTGTCGGCGTCACGGAGGCAGGATCGCGCAGTCGTGCCCGGCCCGTCTCGGAGGAAATTGACTTGGCGGAAGGACTCGACCGGCAGCCGCCAGACAGCCGTTACTGGCGCGCCGACGCCCTGGGCGGCGTGGACTGCTTCGCGGCCCGCTTCACCACCCACCGCTATGCCCGCCACTGGCACGACGGCTACGCGCTCGGGGTGGTCGTCCACGGCGCCGAGCGCTTCACCTGCAACGGCCGCGAGTGGCACGCCGCGCCGCTCGCCACGATCATCGCGATCAACCCGGGCGAAGTGCACGACGGCGCCAGTGCGGGTCCATCCGGATGGGCCTATCGGATGGCCTATCCCTCCGTCGACGTACTGACGCGCGTGGCCGCGTCGCTCACCGGGCGCGCGGTAGCGCCCACGCTCCGGCGCTCGGCGATCGACGACCCGGAGCTGGCGCGACGGTTCGTCGCCTGTCACGAGCGGATGGACCTGGCGCCCGACCGGGTGGCGCGCGAGCAGGCGCTGTGGGCGTGGCTCGCCGACCTGGTGATGCGCCATGCCGACCTGTCGGTCGCTGGCGCGCCCGAACTGGATGCGACCGACGCGCGGCTGCGGCGCGTCCGCGACCTCATCGACGCGTCGCCGGCTGCCGATCTGTCGCTCGAGGCGCTGGCCGCGGTTGCCGGCCTCGGCCCGCACCACCTCGTGCGCAGCTTCGCCCGCGCCTTCGGCATGACCCCGCACGCCTGGCAGATCCAGCGACGGCTGGTGCGCGCCCGCCGGCTGATCGATCGCGGTCTGCCGCTGGCCGAGGTCGCGGCCCGCGCCGGGTTCTGCGACCAGAGCCACCTCGCCGATCGCTTCCGCCGCGCCTACGGCGTCACGCCGGGCGCCTATCGGCGGGCCGCGACCCGTGCCGGGGCCTGGCGATGAACGACGACCTGCACGTCCTCTACGGCTGGGTGCGGCGCACCCGTGAGACGGTCTTCGACTGGACCGCGTCGCTGCCGCCGGCTATCTACACGGCCGAGCGGCCCGAGTTCGCCGTCGGCAGCCTGCGCACGGTGCAGGCGCACGCCGGCCAGTGCTACCTGTGGTGGACCGGCCACTTCGGCCTCGGGCTCGACTGGGCCGCCCTCGATCGCGATCCCCTTACGATTCACGACGTGGCGGCGATGCGCGCGTACTACCGGCAGGTGGACGAGGTGGTGGCGCAGGCGCTGGCGACGTTCGCCGATCCGGACCGCGAGTTCACGATCCGCCACCCGGAGGCCGGGTCGATGCGCGTCACCCGGCGCTGGCTGCTGATGCACCCGCTGACGCACGAGTTCCACCACAAAGGGCAGATGCTGGCGATGGGGCGGACGCTCGGCCATCCGTTTCCAGCCGGAGCGGACACCGACCTGGTCCCGCCGGTCTGAGCACGCCCGCCGCACGGTAGCACCAGCCCCGGGCTCGAGCGGCGGTCACGCACCCGCCATAATCCAGAAGCCATGCCGCCGCCGATCGTCTACCGCGCCGTCTCCAACTCCGCCGAAGTGCGGCAGATTCACGCGCTCCAGGCCGCCAACCACCCGACGGCGCTGACCGCGGCGGAGATGGCGGCGCAGGGATTCGTCACGGTGCGCCATGACCTCGCGGTGCTGCAGCGGATGAGCGACGTCGCGCCCGGCGTCATCGCCACCGACGGCGACGCGGTGGTCGGCTACGCGCTGGTCATGCCGCGGGAGTTCGCCGCCGACGTGCCGATTCTGCGGCCGCTGTTCGCCGTGCTCGAGGGGCTGCAATGGCGTGGTCGGCCGCTGCGCGACGATCCCCGCTGGTTCGTGATGGGCCAGATCTGCGTCGCCGAGGGCTATCGCGGCGCCGGCATCTTCGACGGCCTCTACCGGGCGATGGCCGAGCAGTGTCGCGAACGCTACGACTTCACGGTGACCGAAGTGGCGGCCCGCAACACCCGCTCTCTTCGTGCTCACCGCCGCGTTGGCTTCGAGACCATCCACGTCTATCCCGATGACATCACCGGCGAGGAGTGGCACGTCATCGCCCTCGCCCTCGATGCCAGTCGAGCATCACTGGCGTAGTCGAGCCGGGTCCGATGGCGCTAGCGGCCGCCGCGGGCCTTCTCGGCGGCGCGGAACCCGCGCAGCATGTTCTCGAGCGAGTAGTTGCCCTCGTGGCAGGCGAACTCGTAGATGAGGCCCGTGGTCCGGCTCATCGTCAGCTCGCCCCGCCACGGCCGCGTGAACGCCGTAGGGTTGTCGATCTCGAAGCGGTAGAGCAGCGTCTCCGGATCGAGCAGGCTGAAGCGCTCGACGACGTGCAGGTTCTCGTCCCAGCCGAAGTTGCCGCCGGCGTCGCCGTAGAAGCCGCCGCCGTCGTTGAAGTTGGTGGTGTCCACGACCAGCGTGTCGCCCTCCCAGCGGCCGATCGAGTCGCCGGTCCAGCTGCGCACGGCCGCCGGCAGATGCTCGCGGTTCATGTGGACGACGCGCGCCTCGTGGATCATCTCGGCGTGGATCACCACGGCCTCCCGCGTGACCACGATCTGGTAGTTGCTGTTGTAGGTGTAGGGCAGCAGCGGCGGCCCGGCCGTGAGGAACGTCAGGCAGCGATCCTGGAGCCCCAGGTCTTCGGCGTTCTCCGTGGCCCGCTGGCGTTCGATGCGCTGCCGCCGCCGTTCGGCGGCTGCGGGCGTGAGCGGCGGGATGCGTCCGCCGGGCGGGTCGGTGACGATCGAGGTGCGCAGCGTCTTCACCGTCGCCGTGCCGAACTCGCGGTAGAACGTGTTGTAGGTGCCGGTGCCGCGGTTGGGCGTGCCGGGCGCCGGCTCGGCGTTGCGTTCGGCGATACGCCGGTCCCAGGCGGCCGCTTCCTCGGGCGTGAAGACGGGCTTGTCCTTCAGCTCGGCGGGCCGCTCGATCGGCGTGGTCGTGGCCGAGTTCCACAGGCCCTCGATCGCCGCCCGCCCGCTCGACTGCCCGGCCGGCAGCGCCGGCACGGCAGCCGAGGCCGCCACGACCAGCCACGCCAGGGGCACCCGCGACATCACTCGTCTCGCCATCGGCGGAGATGATCTCACGACGGCAGGGCCGACAGCGCCTGCTCGACGTCGGCCAGCAGGTCGCCGGCGTCCTCACAACCGACGCTGAAGCGGATGAAGCCCTCGCCGATGGCGTCGCCGCCCCAGCGGGCGCGGCGCTCGGCGCTCGAGTGCATGCCGCCGAAGCTGGTGGCTTCGCGCACCAGCGTGAGCGACTGCAGGAATCGTTCGGCGCGGGCCCGGGTGCGCAGGTCGAAGCTCACGACCCCGCCGAACGCAAACATCTGCCGGGCGGCCACGGCGTGGCCCGGATGGCTCGGCAGGCCGGGGTAGTGCACGGCCGTCACCGCGGGATGCGCCGCCAGGCGCGCCGCCAGCTGCGCGGCGGAGGCGCACTGCCGGTTCATCCGCAGGGCGAGGGTGGCGAACGAGCGATGGGCGAGCCACACCTCCATGGGGCCCGGGATGGCGCCGTGCTGGGTGCGCCAGGTGCGCAGCGCCGTCAGGCCGTCGGCGTGTCGCGTGGCGACGTGGCCGAGGATGAGGTCGCTGTGGCCGGTGATGGCCTTGGTGTCCGAGGCGACGACGTAGTCCACGCCGAGCGCCAGCGGCTGCTGCAGATAGGCGGTCGCGGTCGTGTTGTCCACCGCGGTCAGGGCGCCGCGCGCCTTCGCCGCCTCGGCGAGCTGACGGATGTCGCACACGTCGAGGTGCGGATTCGAAGGCGTCTCCAGCCACAGCAGGCGTGCGCCGTCGAGCGCGGCCCCCAGCCCCGCGCCGGCCGTGGGTGCCTGGCGCACGGTGATGCCGATCTTCTCGAGCCAGTTCGCCGCGACGACGCGCACCGTGTAGTAGCAGTCGGACGGCACGACCAGCACGTCGCCGGGCGACAGCGTAGTGCCGAGCAGCGCCGACACCGCGGCCATCCCCGACGCGAACGCCACCACCTCGCCGCCTTCGAGTTCGCCGAGGGCCTGTTCCCAGGCGGTCCACGTCGGATTGTGGAAGCGGCCGTAGGTCAGGCCGTGCGCCGCCGGTTCGCCGGGCGTGACATAGGTGGACGCGAAGACCGGACCGCCGCTGAACGGACCGGGCGCGGCGGTGGGCGGATGGCCGGCGTGGAGCAGGGCGGTGTCGCGATGCATGCGGGGAACCTCGGACGGCGCGGCAGCAGCCGCGGCTGCGACTATGCTATCGCCGCCGCCCGTCACCGCCGATGGTCACCGCGCTCCCACCGCCCGCCCCGACATCCCCCACGCCCGCGGCAGCGTCGCGTGCCGCCCGGCGGGCGCTGCTCGCGGCCGTCGTGGTCGGCGTGCTGCTGGCGACCGTGCCGTGGCCCGGCGGCCTGCCGCCGGCGGCGCAGCGCGCCGGGGCGCTGCTGATCGTGGCGCTCATCCTGTGGGTGAGCGAGGCCATCCCGATTGCCGTCACGGCGCTGCTGGTGCTGGTGCTCCAGCCGATGCTCGGCCTGGCCCCGCTCGGCGCCGCCTTCGCCAGCTTCATGTCGCCGGTGTTCTTCTTCGTGCTGGCGATGTTCGTGCTCACCCACGCGATGGCGGTCAGCGGCCTGGATCGCCGCTTCGCCGGCTGGCTGCTGGCCCGCGCCGACGGCTCGACGCATCGCACGCTCACCCTGCTGATGGTGGGCACCGCGGCGGTCTCCACCATCATCTCGGACGTGCCGGCGGCGGCGGTGTTCATGGTGGCGGCGCTCGGCCTGTTCGATCGGATGGGTCTCACACCCGGCTCGCAGTTCGCCCGCGGGGTGATGATCGGCATCCCGATGGCCTCGTTCATCGGCGGCATCGGCACGCCGGCCGGCAGCTCGGTGAACGTGCTCGGCCTGACCTTTCTCGAGCAGTACGGCAAGGTGCGCGTGCCATTCGTGCACTGGATGGCGATCGGCCTGCCGATGGTGATCCTGTTGGTGCCGCTGGCCGCCAAGGTGCTGTTGTGGTGCTACCCGCCCGAGCAGCGGCGCATCGAAGGCATCGACTTCGCCGCCGAGCTGCGCGCCCTCGGACCGGTGACCGCGCGCGAGTGGCGGGTGCTGCTGGTGGCGGCGGTGATGCTCGCGCTGTGGATCGCCAGCTCGTGGATCCCGCGCATCGACGTCGTGATCGTCACCGTGCTCGGCGCCGTGGTGCTGTTCCTGCCCGGCATGGGACTCTTCGCCTCATGGAAGGAGGTCGAGCGCGCCACCGCCTGGGACTCGCTGCTGATGATTGGCAGCGTCACCTCGCTGGGCGCGGTGTCGGCCAGCTCCGGACTGGCCAAGGCGCTGGTGGACGGCGTGCTCGGCGGCCTCACCGAACTGCCGGTGGCGGTGGTCGTCGCCGGCATCAGCGCCTTCATCGCCCTCATCCACCTGATCGTGCCGGTGAACCCGGCGATCGTCGCGTCGATGACGCCGCCGATTGCGCTGCTGGCCCTGTCGGCCGGGCAGAACCCGGCGCTCTACGGCCTGCCGGTGGTGTTCTCGGCGTCGTGCGCGTTCCTGCTGCCGCTCGACGCCGTGACGCTGGTGACCTACGGCAAGGGCTACTACCGCATGTTCGACATGCTGCTGCCCGGCGCCATTCTCACCGTGGCCTGGGTGGTGGTGCTGACCGGGTTGCTGCTGCTCATCGGCCCGTGGCTTGGCCTGCTGTGAGCGTGGGCTGACGCCGCCCGGAATTCCCGGCGCCCGGGGGGTTTCCCGGCCGACGCCGGCGCCCACCCGGGCGCGGTGCGCGAGTTCCCCTGTGGCTGGCCGGGCCGCGCCGCTGGCATCCCCCGTGCAGTGCGGGCCGTGGTCCGCCTCGAGAGGAGCGTGTCATGGCTGCCACCTCGTCCGTGCCTGCCGTAGGATTCTGGTCCGCGATCGCCGCCACGGTCTTCAGCCTGATGTACGTGGTGGCGCAGCTGGCGGAGTGGGCCGGCTGGCTCGGATCCGGCGGCGGCGCGCACAACCTCAGCACGCCGCTCGGCATCGTCGTGCTGCTCACGCCGTCGCTGTTCCTCGGGCCGTCGTTCCTGATCCTGATGGTGAGCCTGCACCACTGGGTGCCGCCCGAGCGCCGGCTGTGGAGCCACGTGGCGGTGACCTTCGCCACCATCTACACCGCGCTCATCGCCATCAACTACTACGTGCAGCTCACCTGGGTGGGGCCGCGGCTGGCCGCCGGCCGAATCGCCGGCATGGAGCCGTTCATCTTCACGCCGTTCGACTCGTTCCTCTACGCGGTGGACATCCTGGGCTACAGCTTCATGAGCCTGGCGACGCTGGCCGCGGCGCGGGCGCTCACCGGGCCGGGGATCGAGCGCACCGCCCGGTGGTTCCTCACCGCCAACGGCCTGATCGTGCCGTTCATCGCGCTGCAGATGTACGTGCACTGGCTGATCTGGATCGCCGCACTGTGGGCGATCACGTTCCCGGGCGCGACCTGGTCGCTGGCGGTGCTGTTCAGGCGGGCCGCGGCGACCCCAGTCGATCAGGTGGCGGCCGCCGCGCCGACCGTCGCATTCCGTGAAGCCACCGCGAATACGGCGGCGATGACCAGCGCCAGCACCGCGGCGGCGCGGAACATCGCCGGATAACCGGCTGCCGCCACCACCAGTCCGCCGGCCAGCGGGCCCAGCGCGTCGCCGATGTCGTAGATGGTGCCGAACACACCGTGCGCGGCGCCGTAGCGGGCCCGGCTGGTCACGTCGGTGACGAAGGCCGTGGTCGCCATGGCGGTGGCCGCGACCCCGGCCGCGTACACGACGACGAACGCCGCCAATGACGCGCCATCGCCGGCCAGGGGCAGCACCCACACGGTGACGGCGCACGCGACCAGCCCGGCGACGACGAGCGCACGTCTCCCGAGTTGATCCGACAGCCGGCCGACGAGCGGCCGCATGGCCAGCGTGGTCACCGTCTGCGCGGCGAAGAGGCCGCCGACTTCGGTGGTCGTCAGTCCCACCAGGTCGCGGGCATAGAGCGGCAGGAACGCGTTCAACGCCCCGCTCACCACGAACTGCCCGGCGTTGGCCACGCTGGCGACGAGCAGCAGGCGATGGGTGAGCACCTCGCGGATGCCGGCGGCGAAGAGCGGCCAGCGCGGGCCCGTCACCGGTTCGCGCGGCGGCGGCGTCCAGGTGGCCACGACGACGGGCGCGGCAAGACCGACCAGGCCGGCGACGAGGAACGCCGGGCCGAACGACCCGCCGGCGATGAGCGCGCCGGCAACCAGCGGCCCCATGGCCTGGCCGGCCCCCTGCGCGGCGGCGTAGCCGCTGAGCCACGCGCCGCGCCGGCCCGGGGGCGCGATGTCCGAGACGCTGGCCGACGCCACCGGCCCGAAGATCGCCGTCGCGTGGCCATGGACGTAGCGCAGCGCGATCAACCCGGCCAACGTCGAGACGGCCGCGTAGGCAAACGGCAGCGCCGCGAACAGCAGGGCGCCGCCGAGCAGCATGGGCCGGCGGCCGACCACGTCCGACAGCGCGCCGGCCGGCAGCTTCATCACCACGCCGGCCAGCGTGGACGCTCCGACAACGGCGCCGACGAGTTCCGGCCCGGCCCCGAGCTCGCGGGCGTAGAGCGGCAGGAGCGGCGTGCGGCAGATGGCGTAACTGCAGTAGGCGACGACCGCGGCGGCGCACAAGCGGCGAAAGCCGCGCACGTCGCCGGCGTCGTGGACGGCTGCGGCGGCGGGCCCGGGCATCGGGACCGAGCCTTACCGCTGGCGGCGGGACGGCCCCTGGCCGCGACGCGTGGACCGCGTGCCGGCGACGGCGCGTGGACGCGGCGGGCGCTCGGCGTGCCCGAACGACTGGTAGAGCGACTCGAAGAGCGTGATGCCGCGCTCGAGCAGCAGCCCGTCGTCGTCGGTCGCGCGCTGCAAGCCGTCGATGAGGGCGCCGACGGTGGCGGCCTCGGCGGCGCCGAAACGGCCGTCCTTCAGGTCGAGGTCGTGGACGATGGCGGCGATGCGGGCCACGGCCGGCTCGTCGATGCCGAACACGCGGCACAGCGTCTCGAAGGTGCAGTCGTCGCCGTGGTGGCTGAACTCCACGCCGAACATGTCGAAGGGCAGGGCCGCCGCCGACGGCAGGCTCTCGCGATCGGCGGCGAACGCAAAGCGCGCCTGGCCGTCCACGAAGCGGCGAATCAGCCACGCCGAACTCATGCGATCCACGCCGGGGCGCGGGCGGGTCACCCACAGCCGGCCCAGGTAGTCGGCGCGGTCGAGCGGCCCGGCATCGGCTGGCGCGGCGGCGGCCGGTCGGCCGCGCCGCGTCTTCTCGTCGAGCCGCGCCAGGAGCGACACGACGCGGTCGCGGCCGGCGCTGCCGAAGAAGTCGATGCGCTCGAGCGCGCTCAGCCGCTCGCGGAACCCGTCGGCGAGGCGGCCGACCGCCGGGGCCCGGGTGCCGCGCGGACGCCGTTTCGCGGCGACCCGGCCGAGCGCCTGGTCGATGTCGGCCGCCAGCGCCGCGTAGGCCTCCTGCCGTGCCCGCCGGAACTCGTCCACCAGGGCGTCGGTGGTCCAGCGATCGACGGCGTCGGCGACGAACACCGTGGCGTCGCCGCCCGAGCCCTTGACCTCGCTGCGCAGCCACTCGAAGTCCTCGCGCGCGGCCGGCGAGTCGGGCAACGCATACACCGCCTGCTTCACCGGCAGGGCGCCGATCTGCTGCAGCCGCCGCCAGGTGCGGACGCGCAGGTTCGAGGGCGTGGCCGGCAGCTGGTGCACGAACAGCAGCCAGCGCGGCGTGGCCGCGGCCGGCGCCGGGCGGAGCGGTGCCCTGGGCGGGGCCAGGGCGGCGGGCGTCTTGGTCATGTAACGTTCGTTTCAGAGTATAGTCGCCTGGTTACCCGCCGGCAACCGGTGCCGGGCCCAGGAGGTGGACGATGACGCGCGCCTGCATGGTGGCCGCAGGGCTGGCCCTGATCGTCGGGCTGGTCGCGGAGCGGCCCTTCGCCCGGCAGACCCCGAACCCGCGGCAGCAGCCGGGCGCCCAGGTGCACATCTTCGCGCCCGATCAGCACGACCTCTACGATGGCCGCTTCGTGATCTCGGCCAACCGCATCCACATGATCGGCGGCCTGAACGATCCGGAGGGCTGGGATCACCTCGACAACGACGCGACGTCGGTGCGCCCGGTGACCGGCACCGCCGAGATCGACGTGGACGAGATCCGCAACACCGGGTCGTTCACAGCGCGGCTGCGGATTCCCGACGGTGACCTGGTGCTGGCGATGGATCGCTGGCACGAGTTCAGCCCCTGCCAGCACGGCGGCATCGTCGCCTACATCCACGAGCACGGCACCGATTCGGGCTGCGGCGACGACAACTGGCCCAAGACCGTCGGCTTCCTGGCTGGCTGGGGCTACGGCCACGCGACGCTCAACGGCAAGCCGCTCTACCAGGACTACGAGATGCACTTCATGGTCACGCAGGGCCTGCGCGACCGCAAGACGCTGCGCGTCCAGTACCCGCTGGCCGGCAAGAAGCTGCCCGGCGGCGAGACCAACCCGGCCACCCAGCAGATCGACTTCTACATCCGCAGCCCGCAACCGAACCCGAAGAACCGCCCCGCCCGGCAGGTGTTCCTGCACTTCTTCGGGATGGAGATCACCTGGAGGTGATGGCACCTCACGCCGCACGAGCGTGGTGCCTGAGCACATCGACCATCCGGTCGATCTCGTCGGTCGTCGTGTAGACGTAGCACGACGCCCTGACGGTCTCGGCGACGCCGAACCGCCGCAGCAGCGGCAGCGCCGCCATGTCGCCGCCGCGCACGGCGATGCCTTCGGCGTCGAGCGCCGCGACCAGACGGCTCACGGCCACGCCAGGCAGCGTGAAGGTGAACACCGGCAGCCGCTCCACACCGTCGGTCAGCGCACCGAGCACACGCAGCCCACGCACCGACGCGAAGCCACGGCGCGCGTGCTCGACGAGTGACGCGTCGTGGCGGCGGACCGCCGCCAGGTTGAAGCGATCGAGCACGTCGAGCGCGGCGGCCAGGCCGACGGCTCCCGCCACGTCCGGCGTGCCCGCCTGGTACTTCATGGCGCCGTGCTCGAACTGCACGGACGTGGCCTCCACCTCGTGGGCCATGTTGCTGCCCAGGTGATAGGGCGGCATCGCGTCGAGCGTGGCCTGCCGGGCCCACAGCACGCCGACGCCCATCGGGCCGAGCAGCTTGTGGCTCGAGCAGGCCAGGAAATCGCAGCCCAGGGCCTGCACGTCGAGGCCGACGTGCGGCGCCGACTGCGCGGCGTCGATGAGCACGGCCACGCCCCGGGCCCGAGCGCGTGCCGCGATCTCGGCCGCGGGATTGACGAGGCCGAGCACGTTCGACACGTGGCTGAACGCCAGCAGCCTGGTGCGCGGGGTCAGCGCCGCGGCCACGCGGTCGGGGTGCAGCCGGCCGTCGTCGCCCACGTCCACCAGTCGAATCGTCGCGCCGGCGCGCTCGGCGACGGCCCGCCATGGCAGCAGGTTCGAATAATGCTCGGCGACGGTCAGCACGATTTCGTCGCCGCGGGCGACGTGGGCGGCGCCCCACGTCGCGGCCACCAGGTTGATCGCCTCGGTGGTGCCCCTGGTGAAGACGATCTCGGCGGGGGAGCCGGCGTTGAGGAAGCGCGCCACGCGGGCGCGGGCGCCGCCGTAGTGGGCCGCGGCGCGCCGGGCCAGCGTGTGCAGCGCCGCCCCTGGGTTGGCGTTGTCGGCGGCGTCGAATCGACCTTGGGCGTCGATCACCGCCCGCGGCCGCAGCGTGGTCGCGGCGCTGTCGAGGTAGGCGAGGGGCTTGCCGTCGATGGTCTGGTCGAGGGCCGGGAACTCCCGCCGCCAGGCGGCGGCGCCGGCCGTTGCGGCCTGGTGGGTGACCACCACCGCCGGGATCGCGGTGCTGGCCCCGAGGAGGTCGAGAAACGCGCGCCGGGTGCACTGCATGGCCGTCCTCCGCGCCGCCGGGCGGCTCACCGCCGCATCGGGACGCTCAATTGTGAATGTAACGATAGTTACATATATAGAAACCATAGAACGTTGTCAAAATTGGCGCCGGCGGCGCCGCGATGGCACACTGGCCGCCGCCCGTGTCGCTGCCCTTCACCGCCGACGCGTTCTTCGAGGTGTTCGCGCGCTACAACACTGCGCACCTACCGCTCGTGGTGGCGTGGTGGACCGCGGCCGCGCTGACGCTGGCGGCGGTGGTCTGGCGCCCCGGCCCGGCAACCGACCGCGTGGCCGCCGCGGTGCTGGCCGGCCTCTGGCTGTGGGGCGGGCTCGTCTACCACGCCGGCTACTTCACCGCCATCAACCCGGCGGCCTGGGGCTTCGCCGCGCTGTTCGTGCTCCAGGCGATGGCGCTCGGCTGGTTCGGGCTGGTCCGTCAACGCCTGCACTTCGGCGCCGCTGGCGGCGCCGGCCAAGTGCTGGGGCTCAGCCTGGCCGCGTACGCGCTCCTGTATCCGTTCGTGAGCGCGTGGAGCCACGCCTACCCGGCGTCGCCGACCTTCGGCGTGCCGTGCCCGACCGGCATCTTCACGGTTGGCCTGCTGGTGACGGTTGCGCGGCCGCCGATCGCCGCGCTGATCGTGCCGTTCGTCTGGACTCTCATCGGCGGCTCGGCGGCGATCGTGCTCGCCGTGACCGCCGACTACGTGCTGCTGGCCTGCGCGCTCGTACTGCCGCTCAGAGCGGTCGCCAGGCGGTGTCAGCCGTGAGCCGATTCTCGCTGTTGCTGCGCGTCGACGCCCCGCCTGGGCCCGACGGCGCGCCGTCGATGCTCTCGGCGTCGTCGCAGGCCCTGCGAGCCCGGCTGTACCGCGAGCTCGGTTTGAAGGCGCGCAGCGTCGCCTGGGTGACGACCACGCCCGGCACGACCAAGGGCGATGCCGTCGTCGAGCGGCTCATCGAGGAACGGTTGGCCGGCCGCGCGTTCGTGGGGGCGGCCACTCTGACCGAGGTGATTACCGACGCCGAGCGGGCCGACGCCGCCTGGTCGCTCGTCGCGACCCGTACGGTCGATGACTTCTCGCTGTGGGACGACTATCCCGGCGCCAAGGTCGGGACGCTTCCGGCCGTGCACGCCCTGAACCACACGTTCGTCTCGTCGGCGTTCGTCGAGTCGTGGCGGCGGCACGGCCTGACCGGTGCCGGCTTCCTGGCCTGCGCGTCGCGCGGCCGCAAGGCCGGCCCGCCGTGGTTCGTCGCCTTGCCCGACCGCAGCCTGGGCCGCGGCCTCGACCATCCGTGGTTCGCCCGCGCGACGTGGCGGCGCGACGTGGCGGGGCGTCCCGATCGCCGGTCGTCGGCCCTCGACGTCGGGCAGTCGACGTTCCACCAGCGCTGGCTGCGGCCCGAGGCCGCGCTCGAGCCGCCGCTCGCGCGGCTGCTGACGCTGTGTCCGCCGCCGGTGTCGTACACCTCGGGACTCGACGGCCTGCAATTCGTCACCGTGCCGCGCTACTGGGCCGGCGCCGTGCCGCCCGGTGATGCCGCCTATCTGCCATGGGGTGAAGACGGCCCGAACCGCGCCGGCAAGATGCTGCGCTTCCGTCAACTCGCGGTGAGCGCGCGGGCCCGCCGGACGCTGATCGCCGACGGGCTGTTCGCGGCCTCCGCGTTCCTGCCGCTGCGGGTCATCGACGACGTGGCCCCTGGCGAGGTGCTGGATCGCCCCGCCGATCCCGTGCCGCCGATGTTCACCGTGGACGAACTGGCGGCGCTGCGCGCGCGCGAGCCGGCCGTGGTCGCGGAGAACTCGCGGCGGCGCTGACGCTATCCCTGCTCGTGTCGGCGGGACGCGCCAGCGGCGACTGCGGCGAGTTCGTGTACGTCGGCCACGGCGGCGACGACGCGCGTGCCGTCGGGATCGGCGACGGGATCGATCGGCACCAGCAGCGTCGTCCCCTCGCGCCGCGCCAGCACGTTGCTGGCGACGAGCGCGCGCATCCGCCAGATCGCGTCGCCGACGCTGGCGCAAGCCAGGCCGAGCCAGCCGGGGGCGTCGTGTTCGGCACGCGCCAGGCCGGTGCGGTCGAGGATCGCCGCGGCGATGGTGCCGGCCAGCGGTTCGTCGGCGGGACCGCCCGACGGGCGGAGCAGCGGCGTCGTCGCGGCCAGTTCGGCGAAGAGCGCCGCGATCGCCCGCTGCTGGCTCTGCGGCATGTGGCCCATCCAGTAGTGCGTGGTCTTGGCGATCACCGTGACGACGTTCTTGATCTCCCGTTCGAGACGGAAGGCCGGCGATGCCGGCAGGTCGAGCGTGGCCCGCTCGCCGCGTACGGCGACGTTCTCCATCGTGATGGCGCGCAGCAGCCAGCCGGCCATCGGCTCGCCGAAGCAGCGGACCCGCACCCAGCCCGGATCCGGCGAGGGCCGCGCTTCGAGCGCCGCCGCCAGCCACACGCCGCGGCAGATCTCCTCGACCACCTCGTCGTAGCGCTCCGGGTGCGCCGCGATCTCGTCGGGCGCGCCGGGCGCGAGCAGCCGGCCCTTGTGCGGCGGCCCGCCGGCCATCGCCAGGTCGCAGAAGCTGCCCCAGATCCGATCCCACGCCACCCGGCGGTCGTCGCCGTAGACGAGACCGGCCGAGCGCATCGGCACCGGCTGCAGGTCCTGGTAGCTGGCCTGATAGTCCTCCGGCAGCAGGGTGCGGATGCGAACGTCCAGGCGCTCCAGCGCGTCGTCGGGTGCGGCGGTCACGGCGAGGGATCCACGGTAGCGCGTTTTGCTGTACGCGTCACCGCAGGTGCCGGGCGACCGCCCGCACCGTGGCGCCGCCCAGCAGCCACGGCACGTAGTCCACGAACGCCTGCCGGTAGAATCCGGCCGCCAGGAACATCCGCCCGTCCACGTCCCAGCGTCCGGCCACGGTGAAGAGCCCGGCCTGGACGATAAACGTCGCCAGGGTCCAGACCAGCGGCGCGGCGATGACGATGCCGCCGACGAGGCGCCAGACCGCGGGCGAATCGGCAGGCGGCGCGGCCTGGGCGCCGCGGCGGCCGATCGCCAGCAACAGCAGCGCGACGACCACCCATCGGCTCCGTTCGACCACGTGCGCCGCCACCCACCAGGGTGGGCGGGCGGCCCGGTCGGCGACGTCGGCCAGGCCCGTCATCAGCGCCAGCAGGCCGTCGGCGGCCAGGGCGACCACTGCGGCGACGAGGAGGGCCCGGGCGGCCAGGGGCAGCGACAGCGTGTTCACGGTGTCTGATTCTGCATGCGATAACCCGGAAGCATGGGCCGTCCACGGCTCATTCGATCCTCTTGGGGGCCGGCGGGAAGATCGGGTAACCTTGTCCGACTGGCCGTTTTCCACCGGGAGGATATTGATGGACGTCAGGCATCCGCTTTCTCGCCGTCGGTTCTTTGGAGGGGTCGCCGCTACCGTGGGCGCCCTGGGGCTGCGCCCGGCGCCGGCGCTCTTCGCGCAGGCCACCACCCAGCAGTTCTCCGGCAGCGACGCGGAGTACGACGCCTTCGCCAAGCTGGCCAGCAACGAGAACAACTACGGCCCGCCCGAGTCGGTCATGAAGGCGATGAACTCGGCGTGGAAGTACGCCAACCGCTATGGCTACCCGGACGGCAACGTTGTCCAGGTGATCGCCGACCACCACGGCGTGAAGCCCGAGAACGTCCTGCTCACGGCCGGCTCCGGCGAGGTGCTGTCGGTGGTCGGAACCACCTTCCTGCAGGGTGGCAAGAAGGTGGTCGGCGCCGAGCCCACCTACGGCACCGTCTATCAGCACGCCAGCAACATCAAGGCCGAGGGCATCAAGATCCCGCTGCTGAAGGACTACCGGCAGGACATGCCGGCGATGATCGAGGCGGCCAACAGGAACGCGGCGCAGGTCGGGTTCTTCTACCTGTGCAACCCGAACAACCCGACCGGCGTGGTGGTGTCGGCCGCCGAGGTGCGCCAGGTGGTCGAGGGCATCCCGAAGACGATGCCGATCCTCATCGACGAGGCCTACCATCACTTCGTGGACGACCCGGCCTACGGCACCGCCATCCCCTATGTCATCGAGGGCCGGCCGGTGATCGTCGCCCGTACGTTCTCGAAGATCGCCGCCCTGGCGGCGATGCGCGTCGGCTACGCCATTTCGACGCCCGACATCATCAAGCAGCTGCGCGTCTACGCGTCGAACAGCGTCAACGTGCTGGCCAAGTGGGGCGCCGCCACCTCGATCAAGGACACCGCGGCCCAGGCCGACGTGAAGACCAAGATCCTCGCTACCCGCAACAAGACCACCCGCGAGCTCGAGGCCTACGGCTACCCGGTGATCCCGTCGCAGACCAATTTCTTCATGGTCAGCCTCGAGGGCCGCACCGTGCAGCCGGTGATCCAGGAGTTCCGCGCCAAGGGCGTGCTGGTCGGCCGGCCGTTCCCGCCGATGCTGAACCATCTGCGCGTCTCAGTCGGGCTGCCCGAGGAGATGGACCGCTTCATGAAGGCCTTCAAGGAGATCCTCCCGAAGAAGGCGGCGGTCACGACCATGGCCGCCCGCGGCTGACGCCGCGGTCCCGACCGCGCTCCTGCCGGGGCGCCGAGGCACGACACCAACGGGGCTGCCCACGGGCAGCCCCGTTTCACGTACCATCCGGGAAGTGCCCATGAAGCTGGCCGAACTCCGCGGCATCCTCCAGTACGTCCTCCAGTTCCGCGACAAGACCTTCGTCCTCGCCGTCGACGGCGCGGTGGTCGCCGACGACAACTTCGCGACGCTGCTGCTCGACGTCGCGCTGCTGCGCTCGGTCAACATCCGCGTCGTGCTCGTGCACGGCGCCGGCCGGCAGATCGAGGCGCTGGCCGCCGCGCGCGGTGTGACCGCTTCCGACTTCGACGGCGCCGGCGTGACCGATGCGGCCACGCTCGACCTGGCGATCACCGCCGCCACCCGCGTCACCCACGAGCTGCTCGAAGGGCTGTCGGCCAACGACCTGCGCGCCGCCTGCGCCAACGTCGTCACCGCCTATCCGGTCGGCATCCTGCAGGGTGTCGATCACCAGTGGACCGGCAAGGTCGAGCGCATCGACGTCGATTTCCTCGAGGCGCTGATCGCGCAGGGCGTGGTGCCGGTGGTGCCGCCGCTCGGCTTCGACGGCGAGGGCCGCACCTACCGCCTCAACTCCGACCGCGTCGCCGTCGCCGTCGCCGAACAGCTCAAGGCCATCAAGCTGATGTTCGTCACCGCGCAGGACGGCCTGCTCCACCGCGGCGCGCTGATCCGCCAGATGCTGCCCGACGAGCTGCGCGACCTCATCCGCGACGCGCCCGAGGGCTTCGCGCCCGGCCAGCTGTCGAAGGCGTCGTACGCGGCGGCGGCGTGCCAGGCCGGGGTGCCGCGCGTCCACGTCATCAACGGCACGCTCGACGAGGGGCTGCTCGGCGAGGTGTTCTCGAACCTCGGCCTCGGCACGCTCATCCACGTCAACGAGTACGAGCAGATCCGCCCGGCGCAGAAGAAGGACGTCCGCGCCATCCAGATGCTCACGCGTCAGGCGGTCGAGGCCGACGAGCTGGTGCGCCGCACCCGCGCGACCATCGAACGCGACCTGGCCGACTACTACATCTTCGAGGTGGACAGGAACCCGGTCGCCTGCGTCGCCCTGCACGTCTATCCCGAGCAGAACGCCGGCGAGCTGGCCTGCCTCTACGTCAGCGCGTCGCACGAGAACCAGGGCATCGGCCGCAAGCTCATCCAGTTCGTCGAGAAGCGGGCCCGCGATCTCGGCCTCGGGTCGCTGCTCGTACTGTCGACCCAGGCGTTCAGCTACTTCCAGTCGAAGGGCGGGTTCGTCGAGGGCAGGCCCGACGACCTGCCGCCGGCGCGGCGCGAGCGCTACGAGCAGAGCGGCCGGCGATCGAAGGTGCTGGTCAAGGCGCTCAAGCCGCCGTCGAGCGTTGCTGCAGCGCCGTCGTCGCCGCCAGCAGCACGCTGAGCACCATGCCTTCGGCCGCCGCCGTCACCGTGCCCAGATCGGGGAAGGTGGGCGCGACCCTGATGTTGCGATCGCGCGGATCGTGGCCGAGCGGCCACGTCGATCCGGCCGGCGTCAGCTCGACCCCGGCGGCCTTGGCCAGGCGCACCGTCTCCTTCGCGCAGCCGTCCATCACGTCGAGGCTGATGAAGTAGCCACCCTTGGGCGCCGCCCACGACGCCACGCCCGTGCCGGCCAGATCGCGGTCGAACGCGGCGAGGACGGCGGCGAACTTCGGGGCGACGATGGCGCGGTGGCGATCCATCAGCGCCAGCAGCCCGGCGGTGTCCTTCAGGTAGCGGACGTGGCGGAGCTGGTTCACCTTGTCGCCGCCGATGGTCCGCCTGCCCATCCGCGCCAGGTACCAGGCGACGTTGCCGGGCGAGCCGGCGAAGAGCGCCACGCCCGATCCGGCCAGCGTGATCTTCGACGTCGAGCCGAACACGAACGCGCGGTCGGCGTGGCCGTGGCGGGCGCAGGCCTCCAGCACGTTGGCGATCTCGACCCGCTCGCTGGTGAGGTGGTGCACGGCGTAGGCGTTGTCCCAGAACAGGCGGAAGTCGGGCGCGGCCGCCGGCATCGCCGCCAGCCGCTCCACGACCGCGTCGCTGTAGACGGTGCCGGTCGGGTTGCTGTACTTCGGCACGCACCACATGCCCTTGATGGCGGCGTCGCCGGCCACCAGCCGCTCGACGACCTCCATGTCGGGGCCGGCGTCGGTGAGCGGCACGGCGATGAGCTCGATGCCGAGGTCCTGGCAGATGGCGAAGTGCCGGTCGTAGCCCGGTACCGGACACAGGAACGCCACCCGCGGCTCCTGGCTCCACGGCCGCGGGCTGCCGACCGTGCCCTTGAGGAGCGCGAACGCGACGGCGTCGTGCATCAGCGCCAGGCTCGAGTTGTCGCCGAGCACGATCTGGGCCGGCGGGGCCGCGAAGAGCGGCGCGAGCAGGGCCCGCAGCTCGGGCAGGCCTTGCAGGCCGCCGTAGTTCCGGACGTCGCTGCCGTCGGCGGCGGCGTGGTCGGCGGCGCCGGGCAGATCGAGCAGGCCGTTCGACAGGTCGAGCTGCGCGCTCGACGGCTTGCCGCGGGTGAGATCGAGCGAGAGACCGCGGCCGGCGAACGCCTCGTAGCGGCGCTGGATGTCGGCGTGGACGGCGGCGAGTTCCGACGGCGCGAGCGCGCTCAGGTGGGGCACGACCGCTCATGGTAGCGCGCGCGCCGGGGCGAGCGCATCCAAATTCATCTCGCCCGTGAGTCGAACGCGTGGTACGCATGTCCCGGCAGGATGCACGACGGCGGCCGGGCGCGGCCCTGGCAACCGCGACGACGAATCTGGCGCGGATGGCTCTCGGCGGGGCGGCGGCCCCCGGATAGCGTGGGGCCATGCCACGTCGCGGGCCCGCCGACCTTCTCGACTGCATCGGCGGCACCTCGCTCGTCCGCCTGCGCCGCGTGGCGCCGGCCGGCGGCCCGCGCGTGCTCGTGAAACTGGAGAGCGAGAACCCGACTGGCAGCATCAAGGACCGGATGGCCCGGGCGATGATCGCGCGGGCGCTGGCCGACGGCCGACTGGCGCCGGGTGGGCCCGCTGTCGAGTACACCGGCGGCAGCACCGGCGTGTCGCTGGCCTTCGTCTGCGCCGCGCTCGGCCATCCGCTGCACGTCGTCACCTCCGACGCCTTTGCCCGCGAGAAGCTCGATCACATGGCGCTGCTTGGCGCGAGGCTGACGATCGTGCCGAGCGACGGCGGGCGGATGACGGCCGAACTGACCCGTGCGATGGTGGAGGCGGCCCGGGCGATTGCCGCCGAGACCGGCGCCTACTGGACCGATCAACTGCGCAACGCCGACCAGTTGACGGCCTACGACGCGTTCGCTGAGGAAGTGCTCGACGCGGTCGACGGTCCGGTGGCCGCGGTGGTGCAGGCGGTCGGCACCGCGGGTTCGCTGCGCGGCACGGCCGAGGGGCTGCGCCGGCGCGGCGCGGCCACGGCCGTGGTCGCGGTGGAGCCCGACGAGTCGGCGGTGCTGTCGGGCGGCGCGCCCGGCGCCCATACGATCGACGGCGTCGGCGCCGGCTTCGTCGTGCCGCTGTGGCAGCCGGGCCTGGCGTCGCGCATCGAGCGGGTCTCGACCACGGACGCCCGTGCCATGACACAGCGGCTGGCGCGCGAGGAGGGCCTCTTCGCCGGCACCTCCACCGGCGCCAACGTGGTGGCCGCCCTGCGAGTCGCCGGCGATCTGGGGCCGCACGACACGGTGGTGACCGTGGCGTGCGACACCGGGATGAAGTACCTGGCGGGCTACGGGGCGGCGCGACCGGCGATCCAGGTCAGCGCGGCACGCTGACGTTGAGCGTCGTCGTGCGTCCGGCCCGCACCTCGACGGTGCGCCGATACGGCGCCGCGCCGTCGAGCCGCACTTCGATGTCGTGCGTGCCCTCGGCCAGTTCGATGAGCAACCGCTCGCCGCCCCCCGGCGCCGACCATTCCTCGCCGTCCACCAGGAGCGTCGCCTCGGCTGGCTGCACGCGGATGGCCAGTGTGCCGAAGGCCGCCGCCCGGTCGGGGCCGATCGGTGGCGGTCCGCCGTACGGTGGCGGAACTCCGGCCGGCGAGCCGGCCGGCGGCGCCGTCGCCTGCGGCCGCGGGCCGGTGGATTCGCCGGGCGCGAGCGGCACCAGCGGCTGCTTGATGTCGATGGTCGCCCCGGGCCGGAAGAGCAGCTTCTGCGTGAAGGTGCGGTAGCCCTCGAGATAGATGGTCAGCTCGTGCTCGCCCGGGGGGACCTGCAGGCGCTGGAACACGCCGTCGAAGTCGTCGACGAGGCCGGCCAGATAGCCGTCGACGTACACCTCCGCCTGGCGCGGGGTCACCTGCAGCCGCGCCGAGCCGAACGCGCCGAAGGGCGTGCCCCAGGGACCGAACCAGCCGGGATGGCCCCAGCCGGGTCCCCAGCCGGGACCCCACCAGAAGGGGTCGTGGTAGCCATAGCCGTAGAACACCGGCGCCGCCACGACGACGGCACCGCGGCCCCAGCCGGGGCGGCCGCGGCGCTGGGCGCTGGCATCGGCGGGGAAGAGGGTGACGAGGGCGGCGCAGACGACGGCCGCCAGGATGAGGGATGTGGCTCGGACGCGTGGAATCACCGGAAGCTCCGAGACAGGCGCGCACCCCGGCGAAGCAACGACGATGCCAGTTCCGGCACGGCGGGACATCGCGGGATCTCGCGTTCCGCGGCAGGGAAGCGTCCTCCGGCCCGCACTCATCGGCCACCGGTCAGGACAGCCTACGACCCATCGACTCGTCGCCGAGTGCGATCGCGCCGAACATGGTCACGACCGCGAAGCCGGCCCCGACGTAGAACGTCATCGCGGGACCGGCCAGGTGCCACAAGGCTCCGGCCAGTACACTGGCGGCCAGCAGCGCGGCGCCGGTGGCCAGACCGTAGACGCCGAACGCCGTCGCCCGCAGGGCCGGAGGCCCGGCGGCAGCGACGAGCGCCGAGAAGAGGCCCTGGGTCAAGGCCAGGTGCAGGCCCCACCCCGCCGCGCCGACCAGCACGAGCGTCGGCGTCGTCGCCCGGGCCAGCGCCAGGTCGGCCAGCGCGAGCACGGCCAGACCGCCCAGCAACAGGCCGCGGCCGCCGATCCGGTCGGCCGCGACGCCGGCCGGGTAGGCGCCGGCCGCGAAAACGGCGCTCATCGTGACCATCACCAGCGGTACCTGTGTGGCAGGCAGCCCGACGCTGTCGGCGCGAAGCACTAGGAAGGCCTCGCTGAACCTGGCCAGCGTGAACAGCACGGCGATCCCGACCACCCGCCAGAAACCTCCCGGCAGGGCGGCCATGCCGGCCAGCCGCGGCCGGTGCGCCGGCTCGCGGCGGGTGGGCGCGGAGGGCTCCTCGAGCCCGACCACCAGCAACACGACGGCCAGCAGCGCCGGCACCGCCGCCCACCACAGCACCAGGCGCACATCGCCCGCCAGCCACCCCATCAGCAGCACGGCCAGCGCCGGTCCGAGCACCGCGCCCACCGAGTCGAGCGCCTGTCGGAGTCCGTAGGCCGCACCGCGCAGGGGCTCCGGGGTGACGTCGGCCACCAGCGCGTCGCGCGGCGCGCCGCGGATGCCCTTGCCGAGGCGATCGGCGAACCGGGCGGCGAAGACCGCTCCGACCGAGGTGGCCAGCGGAAACGCCGGTTTCGACAACGCCGCGAGCCCGTAGCCGACGACGACGAGCGGCTTGCGTCGGCGCCAGCGGTCGCTCAGTGCGCCAGACGCCACCTTGACGACCGCCGCGGTGGCTTCGGCCACACCCTCGACGATGCCGACGGCGATCACGCCGGCACCGAGCATGGTGGTCATGAACAGCGGCAGCAGGCTGTGCGTCAGCTCCGAGGAGGTGTCCATCAGGAGCGACACGAGGCCCAGCATCCAGACCGAGCGGGGCAGCGCCAATCGGGAAGTCTCAGCCATGGCGGTTGGGGCGCCGCCGGCCGAGTATACCTACCGGAGGCAGAGCTGAAGCTCTGCCCTACGCGCGCGACGAAGCCCCTCCGCTCTAGGCCTTCGGCGCGGGACGGCGCGGGCGTACGGGATCGCCGGACTTGATCTCGTCGGTGCCGCGGACCGCGACGTCGTCGCCCGGCGCCAGCGCGCCGAACACCTCCAGCAGCGGCCCGGCAGAGAGGCCGGTGCGCACCGGCACCCACTCGGCCGTGTCGTTCTTCACGCGGATGACGAAGGTGCGGTCGGTGGTCGACGCCACGCTGCCCGCGGGCACGAAGAGCGACGGCGCGGTGCGGCGCACCGGCCAGCGCACCTGGCAGAAGGTGCCCGGCGCGAGCCGGCCGTCGCCGTTGGCGACGTCGAGCTCGACCGGCATGGTGCGCGTCGCGACGTCCACGGCGCCGGCGAGGCGCGCCACCGTGCCGGTGAACGGCTGCCCCGGATAGCCGGCCACCGAGAAGGGGATCGCAGCCCCGGGCTTCACTCCGGCGGCGTAGGCTTCGGGCACCGGGACCACGAGGCGCAGCCGCCGCGCATCGACCAGCCGCAGCATCGGCGCCGACTCGCCAGGGCCGACCAGCGCGCCGGGATGCACGAGGCGCTCGGTGATCACGCCGTCGAACGGCGCCGTCACCCGCAGGTACGCCTCGAGTTCGCGGACGGCGGCCAGCGCCTGGCGCGCGCCCTCGACGCCCTGCTCGCCGGCGGCGACCTCGCTGGCGCTGGCGTCCATGGCCTTCTCGGCGATCGCCAGGTCGTTGCCGGCGACCACACCGGGCGTGGACGCCGCGGCCTTCAGCCTTGCGAACGTGCTGGCGTCGGCCGACGCCCGGGCGCGGCGCGATGCCAGTTCGGCTTCGGCCGACGCGACCCGCGCCTGCGCTTCGGCCCGCCGGGCGACCAGATCGGGCGCATCGAGCGTGACCAGCAGGGCGCCGGCGCCCACCCGCGACCCGCGATCGACGTGCACCGTCTTGACGAAGGCCTCGACGCGCGCGTGCACCGCCACCGCCTGGTAGGCGGTCAGCTCGCCGGCGAGCGTGAGGTCCACTTCGAGCGGCTGCTGCACGACGGCGACGACGTCGATGGCGCGGGGTTCGGTGGCCGCCGCCGCGGTGGCCGCGGGCGTCGCCGGGGCGTTGGCCGTGCCGCCGCCGCAGCCAGCGGTCAACGCCGCGATCGGCACCAACGCCAGACGCCGACGCCACGAACGGATGAAAGGCTGTGAGAGCACGGTCATGGGACTACGCCACCTGCGTGTGATGGGGGCTGGCCGGATCGTCGGGGTCGAGCGACGGCGATGCCGTCGCCGCGCCGTGCTGGGTCAACGCATAGACCGACGGCAGCACGACCAGCGTGGCCACCGTGGCGGCGGCCAGGCCGCCGATCACGGCGCGGCCGAGCGGCGCCGTGGCCTGCGCGCCTTCGCCGAAGGCCAGCGCCATCGGCACCATGCCGGCGATCATCGCCGCGCTGGTCATCAGCACCGGACGCAGCCGGGCCCGGGCGGCGTCGATGGCGGCGGCCACGGGCGCCACCCCGGCGCGGCGCCGCTGCTCGGCGAAGGTCACGAGCAGGATGGCGTTGGCGACCGCGACGCCCACCGCCATGATCGCCCCCATGAACGACTGCACGTTGAGCGTGGTGCCGGTCAGGCGCAGCAGCACGGCCACGCCGGCCAGCACCGCCGGCACGGTGGACAGCACCGCCACGGCGAGGCGCAGCGACTGGAAGTTGGCGGCGAGCAGCAGGAAGATCACGACGACCGCCACGGCGAGCCCGGCGGTGACGTTGCCGAGCGTCTCGCCGAGCGCAGCCATCTGCCCGCGGACCAGCACGGCGGCGCCACGCGGCGGATCGCCAGCGGCGCGGACGGCCGCCTGCACGTCGGCGGCCGTGCGGCCCAGGTCGGCGCCGGCGATGTTGGCGGTGATCGTCACCATGCGCTGGCCGTTGAGCCGGTCGTACTCGCCGACGATGGTCGCCGGCTCGATGCGGGCGAGATCGCCGAGCGTGGTCGGCGCGCCGCCGGCGGTGACCGGCACCACCCGCAGGTCCTCGAGCGTCGTCATCCGCGGCTGCGGCACCTGCACCTGCACCTGGAAGGCGATGCCGGTACGCGGATCGGCCCAGTAGCTCGGCGCCACGAACCGGCTCGACGAGGTGGCGGCGGCGAACGAGCGGCCGACGTCGTCCACGGTGAGCCCGAGCTGGCCGGCGAGCTGGCGGTTGACGTTGACCTGGATCGCCGGGTACTCGAGCGCCTGGCCGTATTGGAGGTCCTGCAGCGAGGCGATGCCGCGCAGCCGATCGAAGACCCTGGCCGCGAATGCCCGGCTGGCGGCGAAGTCGGGGCCGGCGATGGCCAGCTCGATCGGCGTCGGCGCGCCGAAGTTCATGATCCGGCTGACGATGTCGCCGGGTTCGAACGAGAAGCGGGCGTCGGGGAACTCGGCGGCGAAGGCCCGGCGCAGCGACGCCTGCAGCGACTCCAGGGTGCCGGGGGCGTCGGGCGACAGCGCCACCTGCAGCACGCCTTCGTGCGATCCGGCGGTCCACAAGAAGATGTTGTTGATGGGATAGGACGTCGGCTGCACGCCGACGTAGCCCAGCGTGATGGCGACGTGCCCGCCGGCCTCGCGGCGGATGACGTCCAGCACCGCGCCGGCCAGCCGTTCGGTCACTTCGAACTTGGTGCCGGCCGGGGCGCGGAACCGCAGCTGGAACGCCTTCACGCCGCTGGCCGGGAAGATCTCGCGCCCGAGCGTCGAGCCGAGGGCGGCGGCGATGCCCAGGGCCACCACGAGGTAGACGGCCACCAGCGGCACGCGCGCCGGGGCCAGCCGCGTGAGCAGCGCGGCCAGCCGATCCCGCAGCCGATCGACCCAGTCGGTGCGCCCCTCACCGTGGCCGGTGGCGCCGCGCAGCCACCATACCGACAGCACCGGTACCAGCGTGCTCGACAGCAGGAACGACGCGATCATCGCGAACCCGACCGCCAGCGACAGCGGCACGAACAGCGATCGCGAGACGCCGGTCATGAAGAACGACGGCACGAACACGGCGACGACCGAGAACATCGCCAGCAGCCGCGGCACCACGACCTCGCCGCTGGCGTCGAGCACCGCCCGCGCCGTGGCCGTGCCGCGGGCCAGGTGGGTGTGGATGTTCTCGATCGCCACCGTGGCCTCGTCCACCAGGATGCCGACGGCCAGGGCCAGACCGCCGAGGGTCATGATGTTGATCGTCTGGCCCGCGCCCCAGAGCGCGACTACCGCCGAGAGCAGCGCGAACGGGATGGTCAGGACGACGATCACCGCGCTGCGGCCGTCGCGCAGGAACAGCAGCACCATCAGGCCGGTCAGCAGCGCGCCGAGCAGCGCCTCCACCACCACGGTGGTGAGCGCCGACGAGACGTTGGTGGACTGGTCCAGTTCGTAGGACACGGCGATGTCGTCGGGCACCAGCGCCTGGAAGCGCGCCAGGTTGGCCTTGACTTCTGCGACGACGCTGAGCGTCGAGGCATCGGGCCGCTTGGTGACCGGGATGTAGACGGCGCGGCGGCCGTTGACCAAAGCGTAGGCGCTGGGGATGTCGGTGCTGTCGGCCACCGATCCGACGTCACGGATCGCCACCGGCGGACCGGCGCCGGTGCGGATCGGCAGGTCGAGCAACTCGTCGATGGCGGTGACGACGGTGTTGACCGGCGAGATGCGCGTCTCGTCGCCGATGTTGACGCTGCCCGACGGCATGATGACGTTGCCGGAGGTCACCGCGTCGATGACCTCGTCGGGCGACATGCCGTGGGCGCGCAGCCGATCCGGATCGACGCGAATCACGATCGTGCGCTGGCTGCCGCCGAACGGCGGCGGCGAGGTGAGGCCGGGCAGGGTGGCGAACTGCGGCCGCACGCGGTTGAGCGCCAGGTCCTGAATTTCGCCGAGGCTGCGCGTCTCGCTGCGGAAGACCAGGTAGCCGACCGGCACCGTGCCGGCGTCGAAGCGCATGATGAACGGCCCGACGGTGCCCGGGGGCATGAACGCCCGCGCCCGGTTGACGTAGCCGATCGTCTGCGCCAGCGCCTCCGACATGTCGGTGCCGGGATGGAAGGTCAGCTTGAGCAGCGCCGTGTTCTGGATCGACTTCGACTCGACGCTCTCGATCCCGTTCACGTAGAGGAAGTGGTACTCGTAGTAGTAGGTGATGAACCCTTCCATCTGCGCCGGGCTCATGCCGCCGTACGGCTGGGCCACGTAGATCACCGGCAGGTCGAGGTCGGGGAAGATGTCGGCGCGCATCCGGCTCACGGCGAAGCCGGCCGTGAGCGCCACGGCGACGATGGCGACCAGCACGGTGAGCGGCCGCCGCAGCGCGGCGCGAATCAGACCCATGGTCAGGGCGTGCTCCGGAGAAGGGCGACGAGCGGGGCGACGTCGCCGGCGGCGACCGCCTGGGCCAGCAGCGCCCGCCAGCCGTCGATCTGCGCCTGGGCGTGCTCGGCCTCCGCGGCGGCGAGCAGCTGCTGCGCGTCGGCGACGTCGGTGAGCGGCGCCAGACCGGCGTCGTAGCGGGCGCGGGCCTGGGTTTCGCTGAGCCGGGCGGCGGCGAGCTGCACCGGTGTCTGAGCGGCGACCTCGCGAGCGGCGGCGACCGCGGCCGCCGCCACCTGGCGGTCGGCGGCGATGGCCAGCAGGCTCTCGTCGTAGCGCGCGGCCTCGGCGCGCGCCATCGCGCCGGCGGCGCTCCGCCGGGCGCGAACCGCGGCCCGGTCGAACAGATTGGGCAGCACCACCTGGAAGCCGATCGCCCAGTTGGCCCGCTCGAACCCGAGTCCATCGGCGCCGCCCTCGAGCCGCCCGTCCTCGTTGGCGCCGGTGCCGCGGGCGAAGACGCTCGACTGGAGGTAGACCCGCGGCCGCCAGCTGGTGGCCAGCACGTCGTCACGGGTGCGCGCCTCGTCCACGGCGGCCTGGCGGGCGACGGCCAGGGGATGCGCCGTGGGCGCGGTCGCGGCGGGGGGCGCGGGTGGCACGACGGCGAGGATCCGGCTCGTGTCGAGGGCCGGCAGCGTGTCGGTGCCGAGCAGCCGGGCCAGGGCAGCGCGGGCGATCGCAACCTGCAGGCGGCCGCGGACGGCGCGGGTCGTCGCCGCGGCCAGTTCCGCCTCGGCGCGCGACGCGTCGGCGCCCGGTCGAAGCTCGGCATCGGCCAGCGAACGGGCCGTCCTGGCCACCACCGTTCGACGGTCGACATCGGCGTCGGCGGCGGCGAGGATCCGCTCGGCGGCGACGACGGCCAGGTAGGCGGTGCCGACCGCGTGCTGGACCTCGAGCCGGGTCAGGGTCTGGCCGGCGCGGGCGCGGGCCACGGCCGCCTCGGCCTCGCGCACCGCCGTGCGCCGCTGGCCGAGGTCGACGGGTTCCCACGACAGCAGCGCCCCGATCGCGCTTCCCCACACGCTCTGCCCGCTGGTGGCCGCGAACGGCGGACCGGAGATCGACGGCACGACCGACTGCGGGAAGAGCAGTCCGGTGACGTTGTTGACCGTGGCGCGGTTGACCTGCCACAGCCCGTCGAGACGGGGCAGGTACTGCGTCCTGGCGGCATCGACGGTGGCCTCGGACGCGGCGACGACCTCGAGGGCGGCGCGCAGCGCCGGATAGTTCGCCGCGGCATGCTCGAGGGCGGCATCGAGCGTCAGAGGCTGGGGCAGGGTCTGGGCGGTCAGCGTCGTCGTGCCGACGGCGACCGTGAGGGCGACCGCGACGACGACCGACCGGCGAATGGCCGGATCCATCTGGTCGGCTACTGTAGTCGAAAACCGACTACCGGCCCAAACGCCGATCAGGAGGCGCGGCGCGCGCCGCCGGCGCGGGCGCGCGTCGGGATCAGCGCCTTGCCGCGGCCCTTCGGGCCCTCGTGCGTTTCGTGGCGCAGCTCGCCGACCTTGTCGCTGACGATGGCCAGCACGGCGCGGCCGAGGGGTGTCAGCGTGTAGTAGCGCGGGGCGCGCGGCCCGGCGCCTTTTTCGACCGCGCAGCGCAGCCAGCCATTGTGCTCCATGCGCTTGAGCAGCGGATACAGCGTGCCCGGGCTGATCTCGTAGCCGTGACGGCGCAGCTCGGCGAGCATCCACTGGCCGACGACGGGATGCGCGGCGGCGTGATGCAGGATATGGACCTTCCAGAAGCCCTGCAGGATCTCGCGGGTGACCTGCTTGAGGTCGGGGACCGCCATCCCGGCACTGTATGCGCGGAGCGGCGCCGACGCAACGTGGGCGCGCGACAGCGCAGGAACGGGCCAAACTGGCGCGCGTATCATTCGGGGATGCGTCGCCTCTCGACCGTGTTCGTCGTCGCCCTCTCTGCCGCGTGCGCGACCCGCACCGCACCCGCGCCGGCCCCGACCCGTCCGCCGGTCGCGGCAACGCCCGCGCCGGCGGCGGTGCCCGACAGCATCCGCTGGGTGCAGCAGTCGGCCGAATTCCAGGCGGCGTTCCACCAGACCTATCGGCTGGCCGCCGCGCACGTCGAGCGCGTCGCGGCGGGCCGCGCCGCCGGCACCTGGGCGGTGATCCTCGACGCCGACGAGACCGTGATCAACAACGCCGCCTATCAGCGCGAACGGGCGGCGATCGGCGCCGGATTCTCGGCGGAGAGCTGGAACGCCTGGGTGAAGCGCCGCGAGGCGACGCCGCTGCCCGGCGCCGGCGAATTCCTGGCCCGCGTCCGCGCGCTCGGCGGCCGGGTCGCCATCGTCACCAATCGCCTCCAGTCGGAGTGCGACGACACCGCCGCCGTGTTCATCGCGCACCAGCTCGTCTACGACGCGATGCTCTGCCGTCCCGACGGCTCGCCCTCCGACAAGAATCCACGCTTCGAGGCGGTGGCCGCCGGGAAGACGCCGGCCGGGGCGACGCCCCTCGAAGTCGTCGCCTTCGTCGGCGACAACATCCAGGACTTCCCGAAGCTCAGCCAGGCGCTGGCCAAGGGTCCGGCGGCCGTCTTCGCCGAGTTCGGGGTCCGCTACTTCGTCGTGCCGAACCCGATGTACGGCAGCTGGCAGTGACGGGCGGCGCCGATCACGGCCGGGCCGCGCAGTAGCGCGCGCCGCGGCACGTCGTCGGCACGAACAGCTCCGCCTGGATCCGCCACGCGCCGTCCACCTTGCGCCACTGGGCCAGGTAGGTGCCGGCGATCTCGACGACGCCGTCGGGCTCGGTCCAGCGGCCGGTCCACGTGCCCGATTCCGACGCCACCGCCCAAGCGCCCATTACGTCCACGCGAGCGGGCGTGCGGACGTAGACGGTGTCGGGCCGGCGCGCGAACTGCTGCGCCATGCGCTCGCCATTGGCCTCGCGGCCGGACCCCTGGGCGCTGGTCGAGGTGACGATGTGCACGTCGGGGAGCCAGTGTCCGGCGATGCCGGCGACGTCGTGGGCGGCGATGGCGCGGTTCGAGGCGGCGCGGGCGGCGCGGATCGCGTCGGCGTCGGCCGGCGGCTGCGCGGTGGCCGGGGCGCCGGCCGACAGCGCGCACAGCACTGCGGCGATGACCCGCGGGCCGATGGCGGGCGCGGGGCGAGGAATGGGGGCCATGCGCGGCACGATAACAGGAACGACGTACACTGCCCGCGCATGAATCGCCGGGAGTTCCTCCAGCTGTCCGGGGCTGCCGCCCTCGTCTCCCCCCGCGCCCAACCGTCGCCGGCCGCCCCGCTCACCGACGATCGCTTCCAGGCGATCGCGGCGGTGGTCCGCGATGCGATGACGCGCTATCACGTGCCGGGTGTCGCCCTCGGCGTGTGGCACGCCGACCAGCTGCACCTGCGCGGGTTCGGGGTGACCAGCGTCGACGATCCGCGGCCGATCACCGCCGACACGCTCTTCACCATCGCGTCGATCTCGAAGACGATGACCGCGACGGCGGTGATGAAGCTCGTCGAGCAGGGGACGCTCGAGCTCCATTCCCCGGTGCACGAGGTGCTGCCGGGGTTCCGGGTGCGCGACCAGGCGGCCACCGCGCAGGTCACGCCGTGGCACCTGCTGACCCACACGCCCGGCTGGGAAGGCCAGTTGACCACCGAGGACCGCGGCGCCGAGGCGCTCGCCCACTTCGTGTCGTCGATCATGCCGACCCTGCCGCAACTGGCCGCGCCCGGCGAGACGTGGAGCTACAACAACGCCGGCTTCGCCTTGTCGGGCCGGCTGATCGAAACGCTGACCGGCCGGGGCATCCACGACGCGCTCCGCGAGCTGGTGTTCGCGCCGCTCGGCCTCACCAGCACCTTCACCCGCCTGACCGACGTGCTCACCCATCCCGTGACGCTCGGCCACCGCGAGCTCGACGGCCGCACCGAGGTGATTCGGCCGTTCCAGACGACGTCGAGCACCACGGCCGGCGGAGTGGTCACCTCGCTGAGCGACCTGATGCGCTACGCGCGTTTCCACCTCGGCGATGGCCGCGCCGGCGACGGCAGCCAGTACCTGCAGCGGCCGCGCCTGGCCCAGATGCAGCGCGGGCAGGTGCCGAAGCACGGCACCGACGACGAGATGGGGATCGGCTGGCACGTCCGCCGGCTCGGCGGGACGACGACGCTGGCCCACGGCGGCACGCTGAACGGCCACTGCCTGCTGGTGCAGCTCGTGCCGGCGCACGGCCTGGCCTTCGCGGTGCTTACCAACCACGTCGAAGGCTGGCGCCTCGTGCAGGACGTCGAGCACGCGGTGCTGAAGCGGTACGCCGACGCCACGCTCGCGCCCGGACAACGGATCGGCCACCGCGGCGTCAACGAGGCGATGAGCCTGCACAGCATGCCGCTGGCGACGCAGCCGCCGCTGGCCGAGTACGTCGGCCAGTACGCGCGGCCGCCGGTCGGCGAGGTGGTGGTGCGGCGCGACGGGTCGCGGCTGGTCGTCGCCACCGGCGGCGGCCAGCCGGAGGCCGCGGTGGTCTTCTACGGGCCCGACGTGGCGTACGCGGTCAGCGGCGCCTACACCGGCATGCCGTTCGAGTTCGTCCGCGACGGCGGCGGCGCCGTGCGCTGGATCCGCGTCAACGGCCGGATCGCGCGCCGCACCTGACGGCGCGGCGGCGCGCCACGGTGCTGTCTTGACGGCCTTCCGCCGCTCACGGGACGATGGCGGCGTGCGCGTGCTGGTGGTGGAGGACGATCGCAGCATCGCCGAGTTCGTCGCGGCGGGGCTCCGGCAGGAGGGCCATGCCGTGGACGTCGCTGCCGACGGCGTCGTCGGCCTCGAGCGCGCGCAGCAGGCGCCGTACGATGCCGCCGTGGTCGATGTCATGCTGCCGCGGCTCGACGGCTTGAGCCTGGTGACGGCGCTGCGCCGGGCCGGCATCGCCACGCCGGTGCTGTTCCTGAGCGCCCGCCATACCGTGGACGACCGCGTCAAGGGCCTGCAGTCAGGCGGCGACGACTACCTGGTCAAGCCGTTCGCGTTCGCCGAGCTGCTGGCGCGGCTGCAGGCCATCACCCGGCGTGGGCCGGTGTCCGCCGAGCCCACCGCCCTCACCGTCGCCGACCTCCATCTCGACCGGCTGACGCGGCGGGTCGAGCGGCACGGCGTGCCCATCGAACTCAGGCCGCGCGAGTACGCCCTGCTGGAGTTCCTGATGCGGCAGCCGGGGCGGGTGGTGTCGAAGGCGATGATCATCTCGCACGTCTGGGACTACAGCTTCGACACCGGCACCAACGCCGTGGATGTGCTGGTGCACCGCCTGCGCGACAAGATCGATCGCAGCTTCGATCCCAAGCTGCTGCACACGGTGCGCGGCGTCGGCTATGTCCTCAAGGTGGAGTGACGCGCTGCGGCACGCGCTGCCGCTGCGGCTGGGGCTGTGGTACGCCGCGCTCTTCGCGGTGAGCGCGACGGCGCTGCTCGTCTTCACCTACGCGCTGCTCGGGCGCGCCCTGGCGGCGCAGGACCACGACGTGCTCGCCTCGATGCTGTCGCGCTACGCCCTCGAGTACCAGCGTGCCGGACTCGGCGGCCTGCAGCGGCTGGTCCAGGCCGACGCCAGCGAGGGCCGGCACGAGCGCCTGCTGGTGCGCGTCGTCTCGGGCCGCGCCGAAGTCATCTACACCTCGCAGCCGCCCGACTGGCGGGCCGTCGATCTCGCCAGTGTCGAGGCGCTGCGGCGCGGCTCGCCGTGGATGCTGCAGTCGAGCCCGATCGACGGCAGCTCGCTCGAGATCGGCACCGCCGAGCTGCCTTACGGCGTGCGCGTGCAGGTCGGCCGCACCTCACACGTGCGCGACGAGCTGCTGGCGCACTTCCGCGCCCGGGCACTGCAGGTGGGCCTGCTGCTGGCGCTCATCGCCGTCGCCGGCGGCGTGCTGATCGCCTACGTCGGCCTGGCGCCGGTCCGCGCGCTCGACGCCACGACGCGGCAGATTCTCGAGACCCGCCGCTACGACGCCCGGGTCGAGGTGCGCGGCACCGCCGATCCGCTCGATCAGCTCGGCGCCCGCATCAACGCGATGCTGGCGCAGATCCAGGGGCTGGTCGGCGGGATGCGCGGCGCCCTCGACAACGTCGCCCACGACCTGCGGACGCCGCTGACGCGCTTCCGCAACGTCGCCGAGACGGCGCTGACGAGCGGCGACCAGGCGGCGGTGCGCGACGGGCTCGGCCAGGCGCTCGAGGAAGCCGACCGGCTCGGCGCGACGCTGACCGCGCTGATGGACATCTCCGAAGCCGAGACCGGCACGATGCGGCTCACCCTGGCCCCGACCGACGTGGGTGCCGTGGTCGACGAGGCGATCGCGCTCTATGCGGATGACGCCGAGGACCGCGGCCTGGCGCTGGCGGCCGCCGTGCCGCCCGGACTTCGGGTGGTCGCCGATCACACGCGGCTGCGCCAGGTGCTCGCCAATCTGATCGAGAACGCCGTGAAGTACACGCCGGCGGGTGGCCGCGTCGACGTCGCCGCGGCGTCGAACGGCGACGGCGTGGCGATTCGCGTCCGCGACACCGGCGTCGGCATCCCGGCGTCGGATCTGCCGCTGGTGTTCGATCGTCTCTACCGCGGCGACGCCAGCCGGTCGGCGCGCGGCCTCGGCCTCGGCCTGTCGCTCGTCAAGGCGGTCGTCGAGGCGCACGGCGGGCGGGTGGACGTGGCCTCGGTGGTCGGCGAGGGCAGCACCTTCACCGTCACCCTGCCGGCCGCGCCCGCCGCCGGAGGGCCGGACCGCTCCCGCGGGCGCCGCCTGTCACAGGTGTAATCCGCGCGACAGGCCGATGCCAGGGGGCGCTGCGTCTATTCAGATGTGCCCCCGCGCGGGGGCGAATGTCCAGGAGGCATGACGTCCATGACCGCATCTTCCGTCTCCAGGCTGGCGGCGGCCGGCCTGCTGAGTCTGGCGCTCGGCACCGCGTTCGTCGGCGGCCGCGCCACCATCACCGCCGCCGGGCCGGCGACTCCGGCCGCGGCGTCGCCGCGTGCCGATCTGGTCGCGCTGCCCGTGACCGCGCCGTCCTACAGCGCCGTCGTCGATCGCGTGGCGCCGGCCGTCGTGACCCTGCGCGTGCAGCGGCGCGTCGAGGGTTCGCGGACCGCGCTGCCGGCGCCGCTGCGCGAGTTCTTCGGCCAGGACTTCGGCGAGAACCTGCGCCCGCGCCGTGAGGGCGGGCTCGGTTCGGGCGTGTTCGTCCGCGAGGACGGCTACCTGCTGACCAATCACCACGTCGTCGCCGGGGCCGATCGCATCCAGGTGGAACTGGCCGACGGCCGGTCGTTTCCCGGCACGCTGGTCGGCAGCGACCCGGCCAGCGATCTCGCCGTCGTCCGCATCGACGCGCGCGGTCTGCCGACGGTGGGCTACGGCGACTCGAACGCGGTGAAGGTCGGCGACGTGGTGCTGGCGTTCGGCAACCCGCTCGGCGTCGGCCAGACCGTGACCATGGGCATCGTCAGCGCCAAGGGCCGCGCCACCGGCGTCGGCGACGGCAGCTACGAAGACTTCCTGCAGACCGATGCGCCGATCAACCAGGGCAATTCCGGCGGCGCGCTGGTCGACACCCAGGGCCGCCTGGTCGGCATCAACGCGCAGATCGTGTCGCCGTCGGGCGGCAACATCGGCCTCGGCTTCGCCATCCCCTCGGCGATGGCGCAGGCGGTGGCCGATCAACTGATTCGTGACGGCGTGGTACGCCGCGCCAAGCTCGGTGTCATCGCGCAGCCGCTCACGCCCGACCTGGCGACGAGTCTCGGCCTGCCCGATGCTCACGGCGCGCTAGTGAGCCGCGTCGAGGATGGCAGCCCGGCGGCGAAGGCCGGGGTGCGGCAAGGCGATGTCATCACGACGATCGACGGCAAGCCCGTCGCCGACGCCAACGCCTTGCGCAACTCCGTCGCCAGCCTGCGGCCCGGCAGCGAGACCACGATTGTCGTGATGCGCGAGGGGCAGCGGCGCGAGCTGACCGCGCGCGTCGTCGAGCGGGAGGCCGAGCGCAGCGCGCGGCCGGCCCCGCGCGCCGGCGAGGAGCGCGAGGACCCGGCCGTCGGCATGACGGTCACCCCGGTGACGCCAGAGCTGGCGCGCGAGTTGCGCGTCGAGCGTGCTGACGGCATCGCGGTGATGGAGGTCGATCCCGACGGGGCGGCGGCCGCGGCTGGTCTGCGCCCCGGCGACGTCATCATCCGCGTGAACGGCAGAACCGTCGACAGCGTGGCGGCCCTCAGGTCGGCACTCGACGCGTCGGGCGGGCGGCCGGCGCTCGTGCTGGTGGCGCGACAGGGCGAGAGCGTCTTCGTCGCGCTGAGCCGCGACCGCGCCTGATCGCAGGAACTGCCACAAGTCTGTTCGCGCCCAGATAGGGGTCTGACCCCTATTCTGGGCCCGGCCAGAATGGGGTCTGACCCCTATCGGGGGAGGAGGCCGTGGGCCTCCTCCCAGATTCTCCGCACCACCTCGCCGGCCGGCTCGCCCCGACCCAGCGCCGCCGCCTGGCCAGCCCACATCTGCATCGCGCGCGCATCCCCGCGGGCCGCCGCCGCCGTCGTCATCGCACGCGCCAGTCCGCGCTGGACCGGATACGGCGCTGGCGGCGGCGCATCCGGCGCGCGCGCGGCCCGCGTGTAGTCGGTGTCCACCGCGCGTGCGAGCCGGCCCGTGAAGGCCCGCGTGAGCGTCGTGTCCTCGGGAGCGAGGTCTCTGAGCGCCGCGGCCCAGGCCGGCGCCACGCCGGCGTCGGGGCAGCGCAGGAACGCCGTGCCGATCGCCACCGCGGATGCGCCCAACGTGAGCGCAGCGGCCACGCCGCGCCCGTCGGCGATGCCGCCGGCGGCGATGATCGGCACGGTGAGCCGATCGGCCAGACGGGGCACCAGCGCGATCAGGCCGATGGCTTGACGCTCGGCCCGCGCCGCGTCGAACACGCCGCGATGGCCGCCCGCCTCGATGCCCTGCGCAATCACCGCGTCGGCCCCGGCCGCTTCCGCCGCCAGCGCCTCGTCCAGCGTCGTCGCCGTGGCGAACCAGCGGATGCGCCGCGCCTTCAGCCGGGCCACGACATCGGCGGGGAAGAGCCCCATGATCGACGACACCGCCGGCGGCGCCAGTTCGACGAACGCGTCGCACTGCGCCGCGAAGTCGGGCGGCACGGCGTCTCCTGCGGCGGCCGCCACCGCCGGGCCCCAGCCGCCGAGGAACGCGCGCAGGCGCGCTTCGGCACCGGCATCGCGAACGGGCGGCGGATCGGGAATCCACGTGTTGAGCTGCACCGCCGCCTCGCCGCTGGCGCGGAAGTCCTCGACCCAGCGGCGGATCTCGTCGGGCGGATGCACCAGCGCCCCCATTGCGCCCATGCCGCCGGCGCGGGCGACGGCCACCGACAGCGCGACGGGGCACGCGCCCGCCATCGGTGCCAGCAGGATGGGCAGCCGCAGCCCGTTGGCCTCGCAGAACGCGCGGACCCGGTCGCGCGCCGCCGGCACCCTCCGCATCACGTCGGTCTCCTGTTCATGCCGGAGGCCAGCCCTCGAGCACCGTGTTGGCGCCGCTCACGACGACGGCGACGCGTTCGCCAGGTGCGGGCACGTACGCCCCCGACGCCAGCGCCGCGAACGCCGCCGAGCCCCCGGGTTCGACGACCAGCCGGAACGCCTCCCACAACGTGGCCTGCGCCCGGCGGATGTCGGCGTCGGTGATCAGCACCACCTCGGCGACGTGCGCCTGCGCGATCGGGAACATCAGCGCGCCGACCTGTCGTGGCGCCAGCGAGTCGGCGGCCACGCTGCCGGCCGGGGCGTCGACGGGGCGCCCCGCAGCGAGGGCGGCGGTGAGCGTCGGTGCGCCGACCGGCTCCACGCCGACGACTCTGACTCGACCGGCGCACCACGCGGCGATGCCGCCGATGAGCCCACCGCCGCCGACGGCCACGAGTACCGTCGTGACGTCCGGCGCCTGGTCGAGCAGTTCCATGCCCACCGAGGCGGCGCCGAGCAGCGTCTCGCGCTGATCGAAGGCGTGTACCGGCAAGGCGCCGGAGCCGGCCTGCCAGGCCTGGCTGGCGGCGAGCGCATCGGCGTATCGCTCGCCCTCGACGACGAGATCGGCGCCGTAGCCGCGGATGCGCGCGATCTTGGCCGGTGACGAGACGGTCGGCACGTAGATCCGTGCGGGCACCCCGAGGCGCTGCGCGGCATAGGCGACGGCGGCACCGTGGTTGCCGCCCGACGCGGCGACGACGCCGGCAGCCGGCACGTCGCGCAGCAGCAGGTTGGCGAACGCGCCGCGCGTCTTGAACGAGCCGGCGTGCTGCAGGTGTTCGAGTTTGAGCACGGCCGGCACCGCGCCGCCGGCGGTGAGCGGGACGTCGATCTCGACGGTGGGTGTCCGGCGCACGTACGGACGGATGCGGGTGGCGGTGGCCGCGACGGCGTCGCGGTCGATCGAGGAAGCGGCGGCGGGCACGGCCCAGCGTGGCCACCGCGGGCCGCGCCTGTCAAGCGGGCACGGCTGCCCGCGCCCGGGCCGGGGTCTGGGCCCGGTGGCGCCGGATGCCGCGCCGGATGCGGGTCGGTCACGGCACGTTGTAGCGCACGTCCTCCATCTCGAACTCGATATACGCGAACTCGCCGGCCGGGTCGTGCCAGCGTGCTTCCCCGCGGCCCATCAGACGCGCGGCGCCGAACTGGCGATAGTCGCGAAGCGGCGTCGACCAGCGCACCGCGGTCATCGTGCGGCCGTCGCCCTCTGACCGCCGGCGGTCGTCGGACCGGAAGTCCACCAGTTCGCCGGCGTCGTTGAAATCCAGTTCGGCCCGGATGGTGTGGCCGGCGTGCGCGAACGTGGCCCGGGCGCGGCGGTCGTCCACCGCCTCCCAGCGGATCGCCGGATCGATCAGGGTCGCCGGGGCCATCACGCACATGTCGTTGAAGAGCGTGACGGTTTCGGCCTGGGTCATCTCGGCCCCGGCCGAGCGCTGGACCGGCACGAGACCGGCGGCCTTGACCCGCATCGTCGCCGCGCCGTCGGCGAAGCGGTGGTAGCCGTCGGCCGGCACGCCGAACATCGTCGCCGTCATGTAGAACAGTCGCGCCGGCTGGTCGAAGACGTTGACCTGCTCGGCGCGCAGCGGCATCCACCGCGCGTCGGCGGCGCCGCGGATGCGGCCGCGCATCCGCGCCCGCATGCTCCACACGCGCGGCTGGCCGACGGCCCCGCTCACGCGCAGGTAGCGCTGCACCGGCGGCGGCAGTGGGGCCAGGTCGGCATCGGTCAACGGCAGTGTCTGGCGCGGCCGGGCGAGCACGGCCTGGGTGTCGCGCTCGTACTCGGCCCGGTAGCCCCAGGGGCCGTCGATCGCCATCGCCACCACCGCCACCGCGGCCACGATCACGTTCACGACGGCGCCGGCCCGCGCATCGATCCACGAGCCGGCGATGGCGACGGTCGAGAGCGCCACCGCCGCCAGTCCAACCGCCCACCACCACCGCGGCGCCGCGTACACCGCCGCTGCCGCGCCGAGGCATGCCAGCGCCGCCGCCAGCCACAGCAGGCCCCGGGCCGGCGGGATCGGCCGGGTCAGTTGCGGCAGCGCGGCCAGGCCGAAGGCTTTGGCGACGCCGAGCAGATGGATGAGGCCGTGGAGGACGAGGAGCAGAACGAAGCCCAGCCGCATGTGGCCAATAGTGCACGATTCGTTCCGACGGGCGGCTCAGCGGCGCGGACCGCCCTGTCCTGCGCGGGCGGCCACCCACGCCGCCGCCAGGCCCAATTGCGCGGTGTCCCGGATGAGAACGACGTAGGGCGGCTCTTCAGCCGCCTCTTGGCAGAGCTGAAGCTCTGCCCTCGCCCGGCGACCGCGGCGAAGGCGGCACGACCGGCCGCCCCCGAGGATCCCACGGGCGCCAGGGGATTTGTTAGAGTGGCCGCCATGTCCGCCTCGACGACCAGTCTCCATGTGCTGTCCGACGCCCAGGTGCTCGCCCAGCTGCGCGCCCTCCGCGAGCGTCAGCCGGTGAAGTACTCGGCTTTCTATTCCAGCCAGCTCGGCGGCATCGTGACCGATCCGGCGCTGATGGTCATTCCGTTCGACGACCACATGGTGCACCGCGGCCACGGCATCTTCGACACCGCCGGCCTGGTCGGCGGGAAGATCTACGACCTCGAGGCGCATCTCGATCGGTTCACCCGCTCGGCCGAGCGCTCGAAGCTGACCCTGCCGGGCACGCGCGAGGAGATGCGCGAGATCATCATCCGCACCACCGCGGTCAGCGGACGGCGCGACGGCGCCATCCGCTACTGGCTGTCGTCGGGCCCGGGCAGCCTCGAGCTGAGCCCCGCGGCCGGCGCCGCTCCGGGCTTCTTCGTGATGATCTTCCCGGGGCTGGCCTATCCCGACCGCTGGTACACCGACGGCCTCAAGGTGATGACCACCACCTATCCGATCAAGCCGCCCCTGTACGCGATCACCAAGACGACCAACTACCTGCCCAACGTCCTGATGCAGATGGAAGCGAAGGCGGCGGGCATGGACAACGGCGTGTTCATCGACGCCAACGGCCACGTCGGCGAGAGCTCGAACATGAACGTCGCCTTCGTGATGGCCGACGGCGTGCTGCGCCACCCGAAGTTCGACCACATCCTGTCGGGCTGCACGGCGCTGCGGATGCTGGAGCTGGCGCGCGGCCTTGTCGGCCGCGGCGTGCTGAAGGGCGTCGAGGTGTGCGACATCCCGGTCGCCGACGCCAGGGCCGCCCGCGAGATGCTGCTCATCGGCAGTTCGGTGCGGGTCGCGCCGATCGTCGCGTGGGACGGTCAGCCGATCGGCGACGGCCGGCCGGGGCCGATCGCCAAGGCGCTGCTCCACGTGGTCGACGAGGACATGCGGACGGGCGATCGGCTGATCGACGTCCCGTACGAACACTGAGTCCGGCTCCGAGGGCCGGTCGCCCGACGCGTACGGCGACTTCGACCGCATGCCGCGGAGTGCGCCAGGCGTCGGGCCGTGACATCGTGGACGCATGACCGTTGCCGCCACGGCGCCGCCCATTGCCGGCCACTCGTTCGACGCTGCCGTCTGGTCCACCATCGACGCCGATCTCGACGCCTGCGGCTGGGCCGTCTGCCGCCGCGTGCTGAGCGCGGACACCTGCCGGGCGGTGGCCGCGCGCTACGACGAGGCCGGCCCGTTCCGCAGCCACGTCGTGATGGCGCGGCACGGCTTCGGCCGGGGCGAGTACAAGTACTTCGCCTATCCGTTGCCCGAGCCGATCGCCGCGCTGCGGGCCGACGCTTACGCGCGTCTGGCCCCGATCGCCAACCGCTGGCACGCCCAGCTCGGTCGCGACGCGTCGTTTCCCCCCGACCACGACGCCTTCCTGGCGCGCTGCCATGCCGCCGGCCAGGTCAGGCCGACGCCGCTGCTGCTGCAGTACGGTGAGGGCGACTTCAACGCGCTGCACCAGGACCTCTACGGCGACCACGTGTTCCCGCTGCAGCTCGCCGTGCTGCTGTCGCGGCCCGGGGTCGATTTCGACGGCGGCGAGTTCGTGCTCACCGAGCAGCGGCCGCGCCAGCAGTCACGGGTGCACGTCGTGCCGCTCGGCCAGGGCGATGCGGTGATATTCGCGGTCAGCCACCGGCCGGTGACCGGCGCCCGCGGGCCCTATCGCGTCACGATGCGTCATGGTGTCAGCCGGCTGCATCGGGGCCAGCGGCACACGCTCGGGGTCATCTTCCACGACGCGATGTAACCGGGACTGTCACGGAGACACCTCAACGCCGCGCGATTGCTGCCAGGGTCGCAGTCTCTGCGCTGGCTGAAGATGTCATCGTGACAGTCCCGATTACGTCTGCGGGGCCTGCAGACGCACCGCCGTGCCCCAGGGATCGCGGGCAATGACGTCGTGGCCGTCGCCGGTGGTGGCGTAGCCCGCGGCCTGCAGGCTGGCCGCCGCGGCGTCACGTGATGCCGCGTCCGGAAGCACCAGGGCCCAGTCGAGCAGGCGGGCCTCGTGTTCCTCGGCCGGGGGCGCCCCGGCGGCCCAGGTATTGGTGCCCAGGTGGTGGTGATAGCCGCCGGCCGACAGGAAGAGCGCCCCCGGATAGCTCCACACCACTTGATCGAAGCCGAGCGCGAGGTGGTAGAACGCCGCGCCGGCGGCCAGGTCGCCGACGTGCAGATGCACGTGGCCCATCGTCGTCCCGGCCGGCAGTCCCGTCCACGCCGTGTCGCCGGCGGCGCGCACCAGGTCGCGCAGATCCAGCGCCTCGGTGGTCATGTAGAGCTCACGCCCGGCCAGACGCCAGGCGTCGCGCGGGCGGTCGGCGTAGACCTCGATGCCGAGGCCGTCGGGGTCGGTCAGGTAGAGGGCTTCGCTGACGGCGTGGTCGGCGCTGCCGGCGTACACGCCGCGGTCGGCGAGGTGCCGCACGAAGCGGCCGAGGGTCGGGCGGTCGGGCACGCGAATCGCGAAGTGGAACAACCCGAGCCGGCCCTGGCGCGGCACCGGCCGGGCGCCGGGGCGAGCCTGCAGCTCGACCAGCACCCGATCGCTGCCCGCCGGCGCGAGCCACGCCGCCGCATCGGTGGCGCGGACGGCGCGCAGTCCGAGGACGTCGGTGTAGTACTCGAGCGACCGGGTGAGATCGCCGACCTGCAGCCGCATGGCGCCGACGTGCGTGGCGTCCGGCAGGCGGAATCCGGGGGGAACGATGCCGAAGGACGGCGGCGGGTTCATCACGAGGGCCGTCCCCACGATACGCCAGCCCGGCCGGTCTCGGTTCGGCCACGCCGCTCCCGGGCTGCTAGGCTGACAGCAGACGCCGCGATGCCGCCAGTCAGCTCCCGCCGCCATTTCCTTCGTCGCGCCGGAGCCGCCGCCGGGGCGGCGCTGTGGCCACCGGGCGCCCTCGACGTCGCTGCCCAGCCCATCGTGTCCACCCGCATGCACACCCGACCGATCCCGTCGAGCGGCGAGGCCCTGCCCGTCGTCGGCGTCGGCACCTGGCTCAATTTCGACGTCGCTCCCGGCAGCGCCGACTACCAGCGGCTGCCTGGCGTGCTCGATGCGCTGTTCGCCGCCGGCGGCACCGTGATCGACAGCTCGCCGATGTATCGCCGCGCCGAGCAGACCACCGGGGAGCTGCTCGCCGCCCGGGCGACCCGGCCGCCGGCGTTCCTCGCCACCAAGGTGTGGACCAGCGGGCGCGACGCCGGCATCGCCCAGATGGAGCAGTCGTTCCGGCTGCTGCGCACGACGCGTATCGATCTGCTGCAGGTGCACAACCTGCTCGACTGGCGTACGCACCTGACGACGCTGCGGGCGTGGAAGCAGCAGGGCCGGATCCGCTACGTCGGCATCACGCACTACACGGCCTCGTCGTATCCGCAGGTCGAGGCGGTGCTGAAGGTCGAGCCGCTCGACTTCCTGCAAATCAACTACGCGCTCGACGACCGCGCCGCCGAGGCGCGGGTGCTGCCGCTGGCGCGCGACCGCGGCGTGGCGGTGATCGTCAACATGCCGTTCGGCGGCGGCGGCCTGCTGCGCCGGCTGCGTGGCCGGCCGCTGCCCGGCTGGGCCGCCGATGCGGGCGCCGTGAGCTGGGCGCAGCTGGCCCTCAGGTTCGTGCTCGGACATCCGGCCGTCACCTGCGTGATTCCGGGCACCGGCAACCCGGTCTACATGGCCGAGAACGCCGCCGCCGGGGCCGCCAGGCCGCTGACCGACACCGAACGCCGCGACCTCATCAGCGCGGCCGGCTGACGTCGCGGGCCCCGCGGGTCGGACACGATGCCCCAGGTCGTTGACTTGCGGCACAATGGCGCCATGCGCGCGTCACTGCTCCTGCTCGGGCTCGTCGCCGTAGCCGGCGTGCCGGCCGCCGGCCCGGTGGAACCGCTGGCGACGCCTGCCGGCGACGGCAGCGGCATGTACTCGCTCACCACCGGGCGCGATGGCCGCACCTACCTCTCGTGGCTCGAGCCGGCCGGCGGCGGCGCGCACGCGCTGCGCTTTTCGCGCCTGGACGGCCGCGCGTGGAGCGCCCCGGTCGAGATCGCGCGCGCCAACAACTGGTTCGTGAACTGGGCCGACCACCCGTCGGTGACGGCGGCGGCCGACGGCACCCTCTACGCGCACTGGCTCGTCAACACCGGCAGCGGCGAGGGCGGCTACGGCTACGCGATTCGCGCCGCGACGTCGCGCGACGCCGGCCGCACCTGGCGGACGGCGTTCGAGGAGGGCACCCGGAACGTCAAGGACTACTCGGGTTTCCTCACGTTCCTGCCGCGGGCCGCCGGCGTCGACGCGGTGTACCTCACGCCGTTGTCGCCCGACGACGGCAGCAGCACGCCCCACGATCACATCAAGACCGTCGGCATCGCCCGGTTCGACGCCGCCGGGACCCTGGTATCGCGGCAGATCGTCGACGGCGATGCCTGCTCGTGCTGCAGCACCGACATGGCCGAGACGTCGGCGGGCCCGATCGCCGTGTATCGCGACCACGACGCCGGCGACATCCGCGACATCTCGATCGTGCGGTTCGTCGACGGCAAGTGGACCGTGCCGGCCCCGGTGCACCGTGACGGCTGGCGCATCGGCGGCTGTCCGACCAACGGCCCGGCCGTGGCCGCGGCCGGCGATCGAGTGGCGGTGGCGTGGTTCACTGCCGCCGGCGACACGCCGACGGTGAACGTGGCGTTCTCGACGGATGCCGGCGCCAGCTTCACGGCCCCTGTGCGCGTCGACGCGGGCCGCCCGGTCGGCTGGGCCGACGCGCTGCTGCTCGACGACGGGAGGGCGCTGGTCAGTTGGCTCGAGCGCACCGGCGACGGCGTGGGCGAGATTCGGCTGCGGGTCGTCGGCGACGGCGCTTCGTCGGCGCCGCTCACCGTGGCCAGCGCCGCCAGCGGCCGTGGCACAGGCATCCCGATGATCGCCCGCGCCGGCGACGCGGTGATCGTCGCGTGGCGCGACGGCTCGGTGAAGACCGCCCGCGTCCAAGTGTCGGCGCTCGGGGCTCGGGGCTAAAGAGCCGGGGCTCGGGAAGAACCTCCAACGGAACTGACGCAGTCCTTCCCGAGCCGGGTGACGGCGTGACTGTCCGAGCCCCGAGCCCCGAGCCCCGGTTGTTCAGTCCCCCCTCAGCGCCTCCGCCGGATCGGTGCGCACCGCGCGCAGGGCCGGCACCACGCAGGCCGCGAGCGCCGCGGCCAGCAGGATCGGCAGCGTGGCGCCGAGGCTCACCGGATCCCACGGCGCGACGCCGTAGAGCTGGCTCCGCAGCCACCACGCGCCGGCCGCGGCACCGGCAAGGCCGGTGAGCAGCCCGGCCAGCGCCATTGCCGTGCCTTCGCGCAGCACCAGCCCGACCACCTGCGACGCGCCGGCCCCGAGTGCCAGGCGGATGCCGAACTCGCGGTGGCGCTCGGTGACCGAATAGGCGACCCCCCCGTAGATGCCGACGCAGGTCAGCGTCAGCGCCGCCACCGCGAACAGCACGGCGAGCACCGCGGTGAACCGGCCGAGCGCCCGGGCTTCGGCGACGTAGGCCGCGAGCGGCCGCACGTCGTAGATCGGCAGCGCCGCGTCGAGCCGGCGCACCAGGTCGCGCACCGGCGCCACCAGCGCCGCCGGGTCGCCGCTGGCGCCGACGACGTAGACGGCCGGATTGCGCGGCACCTGCCGTTCCGGGAAGTAGACCTGCTCGCGCACCTCCTCGACGGGACTGCGGTGACGCAGGTGGCGCACCACGCCGACGACGGTGACCCACGTGGACGGCGTCCCGGTCACCGCCGGATCGACGGCCAGACGCCGCCCGACCGCCGACTGGCCCGGCCACGTGCGGGCCGCGAGGCGCTGGTCCACGATGGCCACCGGCGCGCCGTGGTGGTCGTCTGTCTCGGTGAAGGTGCGCCCCTCGACCAGCGTGACGCCGAGCAGCTCCATCAGCGCCGGCGTGACGGCACGGTAATCGGCCTGCGGCGCCGTCGAAGGGTCGGCGCCCTCGGTCGCCACGTACGGGCCGCCCCAGTTAGGCACGTGGTCGTACGGCGCGTGACTCATCGCCGCGGCCGCCGTCGCGCCCGGCAGCGTCGCCAGGCCGTCCTGGAGCCGGCGTGAGAACGCGTTGAACGCGTCCTGGTTCGGATAGCGCGACCCCGGCAGCGCGACCCGGAACGACAGCAGCCCGTCCGACCGGAAGCCCGGATCGACCTGCTGCACGTGCTGGGCCGTGCGGACGAGCAGCAGCGCGCCGACCACCAGCACGACGCTCATCGCCACCTGCGCGACGGTGAGCGCCGCCCGCAGGCGATGGCGTCCGCCGCCGATGCGACGGCCGTCGTGCTGCAGCGCCCCGGCGACGCCGACGCGCCGCGCCTCCGCCACCGGCGCCGCGGCGAGCAGGGTCGTCCACACCAGCACCGTCACCACGCACACGGCGGCCACCGCGCCGTCCAGTTCGGCCAGGCGCAGCCGGCCGAGGGTCGCGGGCGTGGCAGCGAGCAGCGCCGTCAGCCCCCACCGGCCCAGCGCCAGGCCGAGCGATGCGCCGAGCAGCCCGAGCAGCAGCGACTCGACGACGTGCTGCCGCACCAGGCGGCCCAGGCCGGCGCCGAGCGCGGTCTTCACGGCGGTCTCGCGCGCGCGTGCCGCCGCGCGCGCCACCAGCAGGCTGCCGACGTTCACGCAGGCGATGAGCAGCAGGATCGCCACGCCGACCGACAGGGCGACCAGCGGACGACGCACGTCGCGCGTCGCGTCGAGGTGCAGCGGCACGGTCTCGAACTGGCGGCCGGCGGCGCCGTAGAAGGCGTGCGCCGCCGAGATCTCGCGGCCGACGCGGGCGATGTCGGCCTGCGCGTCGGCGACGGCCACGCCGGGCGCATCCGCCCGATCACACGCAGGTAGCGCTGGCCGCGTGGGCCCTCCGGAAAGCGCCGGTTGAGCGGCACGAACGCCTCGAGATCGTCGGGCACGGCGGCATCCGGCGGCATCATCAGCCGGAAGCCGACCGGCAGCACGCCGACGACGGTGGCCGGCTGCCCGTTGAGCTCGATCCGCCGGCCGACGATCGCCGGGTCGCTGCCGTAGCGCCGCTGCCAGACGGCGCCGCTCAGCAGGATCGAGGTCGGCGGTCCAGCGCTGTCGTCGCCGGCCTGGAAGGTGCGGCCGAGCGCCGCCTCGGCGCCGAGCAGCGAGAAGTAGTCGGTGGTCACGAAGCCGACGCGCAGCTGCTCCGGATCGTTCTCGCCGGTGAGCGCGGCGGTCGTCGCCCAGATCGCCCCGAAGCCGTCGAAGAGTCCGCCCCGCTCGTCGAGGTCCTGCAGTTCGGGGCCGGAGAGCGGCGCGCGCGGATAGCCTTCGGCGGTCTGGTCGGCCCAGACGAACACCAGCCGGTCCGGATCGCGAAACGGCAGCGGCTCGACCAGCAGCGCGTGCGCGACGCTGAAGATCGCGGTGGTGACCGCCACGCCGAGGGCGAGCGTGGCCAGCGCGGCCACGGTGAACCCCGGCGCCTTGCGCAGGCCGCGCCACGTATAGGCGACGTCGCGCAGCGTCTCGTCGATCAGCCGGCCCATGCGCACCTCCCGCACCTGCTCCTTCACCGTTTCGACGCCGCCGATGGCGGCCAGCACCGCGCGCCGCGCCTCGGCTGGCGCCGCGCCCGCCGCGACGCGGCGGGCGACCAGCGCGTCCACGTAGCCGGCCAGCTCGTCGTCGAGCTCCGCGGCCGGCGTCCGGCCGCCCGCCAGCGTCCGCCACAACGCCCGCAGCCGCGTCGCGAGCCGCATCGCGTCAGTCCGTTTCGAGCACGAGCGCGACCGCCTCGACCACGCGCGCCCAGTCCTTCTTCTCGGCCGCCAGCAAACGCCGTCCGGCCGCCGTGAGGCGGTACGCCTTGGTGCGCCGGCCGCCCTCGGAGGTCGTCCATTCGCCGGCGATGGCCCCGTCCTGCTCGAGGCGGTGCAGCGCCGGAAACAGCGAGCCCGCCTTCACCTGGAAGGTGCCGCGGGTGATCTGCGCGATGCGATCGGCGATCGCCACGCCGTGGCGCGGCTCGAGCTCGAGCGTGCGCAGGATCAGCAGCGCCAGCGTGCCCTTGACCAGATCGCGCGGCCGGCTCATCGTCGGGCCGCCAATATAGATGATCTATATCGGAAACGCCAGCGGCCCGGGACCGGCCGCCGGGGCGGCGCCAGCGGCGATGGCGGCGGCGTGTTAGGATGCGCCGGACGCGAGAGCGGCGATGGATCCCGGCCGGCGGCAGTTCCTCAAGGCGTCCACCCTGGGTGGCGCGGCGGTTTCGGTGCTGGGCTTCGACCTCGGGCCGGCCCGGGCCCAGGTGCGCGCCCTCAAGATCGCCCGCACCACCGAGACGCGCTCCACCTGCCCGTACTGCTCGGTCAGCTGCGGGGTGATCCTCCATACGCTCGGCGACCGGTCGCGCAACGTCCGTCCGGCCGTCGTGCACGTCGAGGGCGACCCCGACCATCCGATCAACCAGGGCACGCTCTGTCCCAAGGGCATCACCCTGAAACAGAACATCGTCAACGACCGCCGGCTCACCACCGTGAAGTACCGCGCGCCCGGCGCGCGCCAGTGGGAGGAGAAGAGCTGGGACTGGGCGATCGAGCGGATCGCCCGTTTGGTGAAGGACACGCGGGATCGGCACCTGGTCGAACGCGATGCCAGCGGCCGCGCCGTCAACGCCCTCACCGCGCTCGGCGTGATCGGCGGCTGCACCGACACCAACGAGGTGAACTACCTGCTCGTCAAGGCGTTCCGCGCCGGGCTCGGGGTGATCCCGATCGAGCAGCAGGCCCGCATATGACACGGCCCCACGGTGGCCAGTCTGGCCGCCACGTTCGGACGGGGAGCGATGACCAACGGCTGGACCGACATCCGGAACGCCGATGTCATCCTGGCCATGGGCGGCAATCCCGCCGAGAACCACCCGGTCGGCTTCCGGTTCGTGATGGAGGCGAAGCGGACCCGCCGGGCGGTGCTGGTCTCGGTCGACCCGCGCTTCAACCGCACGTCGGCGGTCGCCGACGCCTACGTGCCGATCCGCGCCGGCACCGACATCGCGTTCCTCGGCGGACTGCTGCACCACACGCTGTCGCGTGAGCGGCATCACGCCGAGTACGTGCGGCTCTTCACCAACGCCTCGTTCCTGGTGAAGGAGGGCTACGCCTTCGACGAGGCGTCGGGCCTCTTCTCGGGCTGGGACGGCGAGCGGCAGGCCTACGCCGACACCTCGAGTTGGGCCTACGACCTCGACGAGCGCGGCTTCGCCAGGGTCGACCCGACGCTGCAGCACCCGCGGTCGGTGTTCCAGGTGATGAAGGCGTTCTACGCCCGCTACACCCCGGAGAAGGTCGCCGAGATCTGCGGCTGCACGCCGGAGGCGTTCCTGCAGGCGGCCGACCTCATCACCTCGACCGGGCGCCCCGACAAGGTCGGGACGATCCTCTACGCTCTCGGCTGGACGCACCACAGCCACTCGGTGCAGCTCATCCACGCCGCGGCGATGCTGCAGCTGCTGCTCGGCAACATCGGGCGCGCCGGCGGCGGCCTCAACGCGCTGCGCGGCCACGCCAACATCCAGGGCGGCACCGACTGCGGGATGGCGTACCACAACCTGCCCGGCTACATTCCGATCCCGAAGGCCGACCACGCCACCCTCGACGCCTTCGTCACGGCGGTGACCCCCAGGGCCCTGCGGCCGACGGCCACCAACTTCTGGGCCAACACCGACCGGTTCGTGGTGAGCCAGCTGAAGGCGTTCTACGGCGCCGCGGCGACGCGTGACACCGACTTCGCCTACGGGCTGCATCCGCGGTTGCCGCAGGGCCCGGGCGGCGGCTACGAGAACTGGAGCTGGGCCTACCTCTTCGATCGGATGTACGGCGGCGACGTCGAGGGCCTGTTCGCCTTCGGCATGAACCCGGTCAGCAACGGCCCGCACTCGCGCAAGGCGGTGGCGGCGCTGTCGAAGCTCAAATGGCTGGTGGTGGCCGAGAACTTCGAGCACGAGACCGCGGCCTTCTGGCGCGACGACATCCAGGCGTTGAACGACGCCACGCCCGACCAGGTCGGCACCGAAGTGTTCATGCTGCCGGCGGCCAACTTCGCCGAGAAGGACGGCTCGTTCGTCAACTCGGCGCGCTGGATCCAGTGGAAGTGGAAGGCGGTCGATCCCCCCGGCGAGGCCAAGGCCGACCAGGAGATCATCGCCCGCATCTTCCTGGCGGTGCGCGCGCTCTACGAGCAGGAAGGCGGCACCGCGCCGGCGCCGGTGCGGGCGCTCAACTGGTGGTACTCGAATCCGCTCAGCCCGGCGCTCGACGAGGTGGCGCGCGAGCTGAACGGCTGGGCGATCGACGACGTGCGCGACGGCTCGGAGGCGGTGGTCGTGCGCGCCGGCGAGCAGCTGGCCCGGGCCACCGACACCCGCGCCGATGGCACCACGCTCAGCGGCAACTGGCTCTACATCGGGATGTACACGCAGGCCGGGAACCTGACGCAGCGGCGCGCGTTCGCCGATCCGAGCGGCCTCGGCCGGCACGGCGAATGGGCGTTCAGCTGGCCGGCCAACCGCCGCATCCTCTACAACCGCTGCTCGGCCGACGCGGGCGGGCGGCCGTGGGACGCCTCGCGGCCATCGATTGCGTGGAACGGCCAACGCTGGGTCGGCGACGTGCCGGACTTCGCCGTCGACAGTCGGCCCGACGCCGAGGTCGGAGCGTTCCTCATGCTTCCCGAGGGCGCCGCGCGGCTGTTCGTGCCCGGCCAGTTCGTGGACGGGCCGTGGTCGGAGCACTACGAACCGGCCGAGTCGCCGGTCGCCAACCCGCTGCACCCGGCGCAGAGCAGCAACCCGGCGATCCACCGCTTCGCCACGCCGTTCGACGTGCTCGGCACGGCGGCGGAGTACCCGATCGTCTGCACCACGTATCGCCTCACCGAGCACTTCCACTACTGGACCAAGCACAACCCGTACACCGTGCAGCTGCAGCCGGAGTTCTTCGTGGAGATCCCCGAAGGGCTGGCGGCCGAGCAGGGCATCGCCAGCGGCGACCGGGTACGGGTGACCTCGGCGCGCGGGTCGATCGAGGGCAAGGCGATGGTGACCCGGCGGATCCGGCCGTTGCTGGTGGCCGGCAAGCCCACCTGGCAGATCGGCTTCCCGATCCACTGGGGGTTCCTCGGTCGCGGCGAGCAGCGCGGGTCGCTGGCCAACCTGGTCACGCCGACGATCGTCGATCCCAACTCGCACGCGCCCGAGTACAAGGGCTTCCTGGTGCGGCTCGACAAGGTGACGACGTGAGCGCGCTCGACGTCGTCCGCGTCTCGGCCACCACCCCGCCGGCCCCCGGGGTGCGCACCGCGCCCACCGTGGTCAAGCTGGTCGACACCTCGTCGTGCATCGGCTGCAAGGCCTGCGAGGTAGCCTGCCAGGAGTGGAACGACCTGGCGCCCGAGGCGACGGCGCAGGGCGGAACCTACCAGACGCTGCCGGAGACCACGGCGCGCTTCTGGAACCTGATCAAGTTCACCGAACACGACAGCGAGCGCGGCTTCCACTGGCTGATGCGCAAGGACCAGTGCATGCACTGCGCCGAACCGGGGTGCCTCATCGCCTGCCCGGCGCCCGGCGCCATCGTGCAGTACGCCAACGGCATCGTCGACTTCCAGCAGGACCAGTGCATCGGCTGCGGCTACTGCATCACCGGCTGCCCCTTCAACGTCCCCAAGTTCGCCGCCGACACCCGCCGCGTCTACAAGTGCACGCTGTGCGTCGACCGCGTGGCCGAGGGCCTGCAGCCGGCGTGCGTCAAGGCGTGCCCGACCAGCTGCCTCCAGTTCGGCACCAAGGACGCGATGCTCGAGGTGGCCGGCCAGCGCGTCGCGCGCCTGAAGGAAGACGGCTTCGCCGACGCCGCCGTCTACGATCCGCCGGGGGTCGGCGGCACCGGCGTCGTCACCGTGCTGGCGTTCGGCAGCCGGCCGGAGATCTACGGATTGCCGCGCGATCCGTCGGTGCCCGCCGCGGTCCGGGTCTGGAAGGGCGCGCTGAAGTGGACCGGCAACGCCGCCATCCTCGGCGGCCTCGTCGTGGCGGCCCTGCACTACCTGCGCTTCGGCCGCAAGCCGGACGTCGATCGCGACGCGCCCCGAGGCACCGCATGAGCGTCGCCGGTCGCCGGCTCGTGCGCTACTCGCTCGGCGAGCGGATCGTCCACTCCGCCGCGGCGGTGTCGTACGTCTATCTGCTGCTGACCGGGCTGGCGTTCTGGACCCCCGGGCTCTACTGGATCGCGGTGGTCCTCGGCGGCGGCTACCTGTCGCGGGCGGTGCACCCGTGGGTCGGGCTCGTCTTCGCCGCCGTCGTCGCGCGGATGTTCGTGCTGTGGCAGCGCGACATGCGGACCACCGACGCCGATCGGGCCTGGCGGCGGGCCCTCCGGGCCTACGTCAGCCACGACGACGCGCGCGTCCCGGCCGCCGGCCGCTTCAACTTCGGACAGAAGCAGCTCTTCTGGGTGATGACCCTCGGTGCCGTCGGTCTGCTGGTGTCAGGCCTGGTGCTGTGGGTGCCGCAAGCGGTGCCGCGCTCATCGCGGTGGCTGCTCGAAGCGGCCGTGCTGGTCCACGCGGTCACGGCGCTCGTCACCATCGCCGGCTTCATCGTCCACCTCTACATGGGCCTGGTCGTGGTGCCCGGCGGGCTCCACGCCATCCTGCGCGGCGATGTCAGCGACGCCTGGGCCCGGCATCACCATCGCGGCTGGTTCGACGAGCAGTCGGCCGGCGACGCGCCGCCGCGTGAGCGCTGACCTCGACGTCCGCGCCCGCTTCGCGGCCCGGGCGGCGCGGGCGCGGCGGCTGGCGGCAGAGCGCCCGGCCTGCGCGGAGGTACTCACGTTCTACGCCGCGGTCGCCGCCGCGCAGTCCGATCTGTTGACCGGCGCTTCGCGGGCGCTGGAGTCCGCGGGTCGTGACGGCACGTTCGCCGCGGCCGTCGATCGCGTCGCCCCGGCCGCCCTGGTCGCGCCCTTCCTCGGCCGGCTGATCGCCGACGCACCGGCCGAGGTCGCCGCGGCGCTGACGCCGCTGCTGGCGTTCCCGTCCGGCAGGTGGCAGCGCGTGTGCGCCGAGGTGGCCGAGGCGCCAACCGGTGCGCCGGTGGCCGCCGGGCCGGCGGCCACCTTCGTGGCCGAGGCACTGCTGCAGCCGCTGGCCGAGCTGTGGGCCGCGGCGGCCGACGCTGCTGCGGTCGCCGGGGCCGACGCCCGGCGCTGCCCGCGCTGCGGCGGGCGGGCCGTGGCCGGTGTGCTGCGCGAGCGCGGCCACGGCGCCGGCCGGTCGCTGGTCTGCGGCCTCTGTGCCTCGGAGTGGGGCGTGCCACGCGTCGTGTGTCCGGCGTGCGGCGAGTCGCGGGTCGAGGCGCTGCCGGTGTTCCGCGACGGCGGACTGCCGGCGGTGCGGGTCGACGCGTGCGACACCTGCCGCAGCTACATCAAGGCCATCGACCTGTCGGTCGACGGCCACGCCGATCCGCTGGTCGACGATCTCGGCAGTCTGCCGCTCGACCTGTGGGCGGCGGAGCAGGGCTACCAGCGGCTCCGCCCGAACCTGCTGCGGGTGTGACGGCGGCCGGGGCGGGCGTCAGCGCTGCCCGTGGGCCAGTTCCGGACCGGCCGGCGCCAACGCCGCCTGGCGCGCCGCCTGCCACCGTTCCACGTCGGCCGCCGACACCTCGGCGGCATGGTGCAGCGTCCAGTTGAGCGCGGCGATGAGGTCGTCGGCGTCCTCGATGCCCACCGCCAGGCGGATCAGCCGGTCGAAGCCGCTGCGCCGCAGATCCGGCGCCGGCGTGAAGTACTCCGACACGGTCTGGTGGTGGTTCACCTTGGTCGCCAGGCCGTCGAACGACAGCGCGTAGCGGACGATCGTCGTCGTCGCCAGGACGTCGGCGACGTGACGGGTGGCGGCCTCGTCGGCCCCGCGCACGCGGAACGACAGCAGCGAGCCGTGCCGGACGTACTGCGCGGCGATGGCGGCGGCGTCCGGATGCGTCGGCAGCGACGGATGGAAGACCTCCGCGACCTTGGGGTGCGCCGCCAGGAACGCGGCGACCCGCGCCGCCGTCGCCGACCGCCGCGCGTGGAGCCGCTCGGCGTCGTCGAGGCCGGCGACGATCGCCTCGGCCCGCCGCCAGTCGAGGATGCCGCCGCGCATCGCCATCAGGTCCATCACGCCGTTGGCCAGCGTCGTGTCGCGGGTGGCGATGTAGCCCCACAGATCGCGGTCGGTGCCGCCCAGCGCCTTGGTGCCGCTGGCCAGCACGACGTCCACGCCCTGGTCGAGCAGCGGCCGGCGGAACGCCCACGGCGTGGCGATGGTCGAATCGACGATCAGGCGCAGTTCGGGCGCCGTCGCCCGTGCCGCGGTGACGACCCGGCGCAGCGCGTCGAGATCCTGGGCCCGGACCAGCGGGTTGGTGAAGGTCTCGGCGAACACGAACCGCGTCCCGGGCCGGATCGCCGCCGCCAGCGCCGCGTGATCGCCGTCGTCGACGATCGTCACCGCGCCGCCGACGCGATCGGCGAGCCACGTCAGATACGTCTTCGTCTTGTTGTAGACCTGCCGCATGAGCACGGCGTGCGCGCCCGGCGTCATCAGCACGTCGAAGACCAGCGCGGTGGCCTGCATGCCCGAGTCGCACACCAGCACGGCGCCGGCGGCTTCGAGGGTCTTCAGCCTGGCGATGAGCGCGGCGGTGGCCGTGGTGCCGTAGCGGGCGTAGAGGTGCGGCAGATCCGACCACGCCCCTTCGGCGGCGAAGAGGAACGCCGCCTTGCCCTCCTGCCAGGCGATGGTCCGTGCCGACCCGTAGAGATCGAGCTGCACGGTCGGCTCCTCCGGGTGCAGGTACGGCCGACCGCTCCGCCGCGCATGCGCGTCGAGCCCTTCGTGGAGCTGGCGCGTCTCGGCGGCCATCGCCTCGAACGGCGGCCGCTCGGCCGGGCACCGTGCCGGGTCGAGCCAGGCGTCGAGGCGGCTCACTCCAGCACCCCGAGACTCAGGCACGCGTCGACGCGCGCCAGGCGGGCGACGGCGTCGCGCACCGTCGCCACGGCTTCGTCCTGACTCGGCGACAGCATGAAGGCGAGGTGGACGCGTTCGGGTTCGTTGCGCGCGGCGCGGTTCTGCACCGTGAGGCCGGCGCGCCGCACCAGGCTCTCGATGCGCCGCTCGAGTCCGGGGTGGGCATCGCCGGTGACGCGCAGGTAATGGCGTCGCGCCGCCGGGCGCAGCGTGCCGCCGGGCGCCGCCACGGGCAGCGCCTGGGGCACCGGCCAGCGCACCGAGTTGTCCTGGGCGAGGTCGATGAGGTCGCCGAGCACCGCCGTGGCCGTGGGCAGCGCCCCGGCGCCCTTGCCGAAGAGGCTCAGGTCGCCGGACGACGCGCAGCGCAGGTAGACGGCGTTGTACTCCTCCTCGACCGAGGCGAGCAGGTGCCACGACGGGAGCAGCAGGGGCTCGACCGCCATGTCGAGCGCGCCGTCGACGCGCGCGGCGCGGGCGATGAGGCGGATGCGGCAGCCCATCGCCTCGGCGAGGTCGCTGTCGGCCGGTCCCACCTCGCCGATGCCGCGCACGAGGAACCCGTCGGGCCGCACCCAGGCGCCGAACGCGCGGTAGGCGAGGATGGAGAGCTTCGCGGCGGCGTCCGAGCCGTCGAGATCGGCCGACGGATCGGCTTCGGCGAAGCCCAGCGCCTGCGCCTCGGCCACCGCCTCGTCGAGCGTCAGCTCGGCCTGCTCCAGCCGGGTCATCACGAAGTTGCAGGTGCCGTTCAGGATCCCGGCGAGGCTGTCGATCTCGTCGGCGCGGTGGCTGAGGTGACGGATGATCGGCAGCGCGGCGGCGGCGGCGGCCTCGCAGTAGAGCGGCGTGGCCGTGCGCTGCGCCAGCACGCCCAGATCGGCCAGCTTCGAGGCGAGCAGCGCCTTGTTGGCGGTGACCACCGGCTTGCCGGCGGCGAGCGCCGCCGTCAGGATCGGTTCCATCGCCGTGCCGCCGGCCACCTCGACGACGACGTCCACGGCCGGGTCGCTGACCAGCTCGAGCGGACGATCGGTGAGCGGAATGCCGGCGGCGAGTGGACCGCGATCCTTGCCGAGGTCCCGCACCGCGATCCGCGTCACCCGGAAGCGGACCCCGTAGCGATCGGCCACCGCGCCGTGCTGGCGCTCGATCATCTCGAGCAGGCCGCGGCCGACCGTGCCGCAGCCGACCATGCCGATGCGCAGTTCGCGCACCGGCTCGACGCCGACGCCCTCGAAGCGCGGCCGCGCGCCCACCGTCGGGGCGCCGCCGAACGCGCGGGCGCCGCGCAGCAGCTCGGCCAGCCGATCCTGGTCGGCGAGGAACGCGTCGTGGCCGTAGAGCGAGTCGAGCGTCCACAGCGACGACTGCGCGCCGGCCGCCTGCAGCTCGCGGTGCAGCTCGACCTGCAGCGCCCACGGGAACAGCATGTCGCCGGGCACGCCGACGACGATGGTGTCGGCGGTGACGCGCTCGAGCAGGGCCCGGCGCGACGCCGCGTCGGCGCCGATGGCGCCGCGGTCGATCGACTCACTGAGCAGCAGGAACGTCTTGACCGGAAAGCGTTCGGCGAAGCGCCGCCCGTGATGTTCGAGGTACTCGGCGACCGGCGGCCGTTCCTGACCCGGTTCGAACTTGCCGAAGCGGGTGTCGAGCTCGTCGCGGCCGCGGTAGGTCAGCATGCCCAGCTGACGGGCCCGGCTCATGCCGGTGGCGACGTCGCCGTTGCGGATGGCGTCACGCACGAGTTCGCGCTGCAGGTGCCGCGTGGCGGTGCCCCAGCCGTCGGGACGCAGCCCCGCCGAGATGGCGATGAGCCGCCCGCAGCGCTCCGGGTGCCGCACCGCGAAGGCGACGCCGACCATGCCGCCCAGGCTGGCGCCGACGAACGTCACCGGCGTCGTGCAGCCGCAGCCGTCGAGCCACGCGGCCACCAGGTCGGCGAGACCGAGCACCGAGATGGCCGGCGGGGGGCCAGGGTCGTCGAACCCCCGCCAGGTCGATCCGTTGCCGGGCCAGCAGGGACAGAGCACCGTCATCCGCGCCGGGTCGATCAGATCGGGGCCGAACATCGCCGGCCACCACGGCTCGCTGCCGCCCTGCGCTTCGCCCTTGCCGTCGCCGAGCGGAAACGGCGAGGCGGTGATGCCGCCGACGACCACCACCACCGGCGCCGTCCCGAGCTCGGGGCCGTAGGCCCAGCCGCCGAGCGCGACGTCGCTGAGGGTGTGGCCGTCGATGGTGATCGACGGCCGGCGGACGTCGAGACGGCGCGGCACGACCGGCGTGAGGACGGCTTCCGACATACGCACACCGAACGTATATCACAAAGCAACGAATCTACATTGGTAGATTAGAGATGCGTTCGGGGCTCGGGGCTCGGGGCTCGGGGTGCGGGACTCGGGGCTCGGGAAGAACGTCCGACGAAACCGACGCGGATCTCCACGTGGGGCGTGACGGCGTGACTGTCCGTGCCCGAGTCCCGAGCCCCGAGCCCCGTTCTATCGGTGTAGCGCCACCAGATCCCCCACCGTCACGGCGTCGCTGGCCCGCTCGATGCGGATGGTCGCCGACTCGGGGCGCACGGCGATGATGATCGCGTCGGCGATCTGGATGACCGGGCCGCGCTCGCCGAGCGAGCGGCGGAAGATGGTCAGGCGCTGGCCGCGGGCGGCGCCCTGCGCCGCGCCGCGGTCGATGACCATCAGCTGGCGCGGCGCGCCCAGCGTCTGGCCGTGCTCACCGAGGATGACGTGCGCCGGGTCCTCGTACTGCGGCGAGCGCAGGCCCTGCGCCGTCCACATCGGCAGGGCGTCGAACGGCTCCACCGTGTCGCCGGCGAAGAGCTCGCCGCACGCGTAGACGACGACGGCGACCGAGGTCGTGTCGGCGGTCTCGACCACCTGGATGAGGCCCGCGGTCTGCTCGCCCGACAGGAGCTGCGACGCCTTCTTGTTCCGATCGCCGGCCAGGAAGCGGCGGCGCACCACGAGGTTCTGTCCCGGCTCCAGGCCGATGTCGGTTCCCGCGTCGAGGACCAGCACGTCACCGCGGCCGTAGAGCCGCCGGCCCGGCTCGTCGCGATGCGCCAGCAGGGTGCCGATCGACAGGCTGTTGTCCACCGGGCGCCCGGGGCCACACACCGAGGCCAGCACTTCGGCCGGCACCGGCACCGGCTCCGGCTTCTTCGGTGCGGCCAGCACCACCGGCGGCTCCGGGGCGGGCGGCGGCGGTGGCGGCGGCGGTGGGGGCGGTGGCGGCGGCGCGTCGGCGATCACCTGCACGGTTTCGAGCAGCGTCGCCAGGCCGAGCTGCTGGTCGAGGATGAACAGCTCGCCAGGGCGCAGCTCTACGGCCGGCCGCGTCTCGGTTTCGAAGGCCGTGAGTTCGAAGGTCACCGAGTAAATCCCGGCCGGCAGGCCGGGCGAGGTGAACTGGCCGACCCCGTCGGTCACGAGCACCGTCGGCGCGCCGGCGGCCGGACGGATCGTCACCGTGACCCCGGGCAGCGCCGCACCAGAGCCGTCGGTCACCCGGCCGGTGAGGCGGCCGTCGTCCGGAGCGGGCTGCCAAGCGCCGACCCGCACCGGCGCCACCAGCACGACGGCGGCGACGAACGCGACGAGGGAACGGGCGGTGACGGGCATGCGGAGGCTCCCTGGGGGACGGATGCCCGGACTATCGGCCGGCCGGGTTGCCGTCTGCATCGGCGCCGATAGACTTGAAGGGCCGTGCAGCGTCCCGTGGCCAGCTCTGCGCAGTTTGGCGTCTCCTCCGCTCCCACCCGGACGCGCTCGGGTCCCGCCAGGCGCGGCCCGCAGCTGGCCGGCCCTGGCGAGTTGATCACCAGTCCAGAGACCGGCCACGCCTACCGCATCGGGCGGTTCGTCGGCGAGGGGGGCTTCGGCCAGGTCTATCTGGCCCGCCCGGCCGGGCGGGTCCGCGGCCTGCCGGCCGAGCTGTGCGTCAAGCTCAGCGCGCGCCAGGACGGCTGGCTGCGCGAGGCCTATTTCGGGCAGCTGCTGGCCGGGCACCCGCGCGCGATTCAGGTGTTCGATGCGTTCCCGCTGCGGCACGCCGACGGGCGGATGCTCTACGCCCTGGCGATCGAGTACGCGGCGCTCGGCGATCTCAGCACCTACCTGGCCCGCGCCGCGCGTCCGTGGAGCGATGCCGGGGCCCGCCGCGAGATCGCCGGCGTGCTCGAGGTGCTCGGCAAGCTGCACCGCGGACAGCTGCTGCACCGCGACCTCACCCCGCTCAACGTGTTCGTCTGCGACGGACCGAGGCTCAAGCTCGGCGACTTCGGCATCGTCCGCCAGCAGAGCGACCACCGCGGCATCACGGCGCGGACGATGAACGCGCTCACCGCTCCCAGCGAGGTGATCGCCGGGCTGGTGCCGAAGTGGCAGGCCCGCGACGACGTCTACCAGGTGGGGCAGCTGCTCGCCATGCTGGTGAAGGGCGATGCCCGGACGCGGGTTCGGCCGTCCGACGTCCGCACGCTCGCGTGCGGCGACCCGCTCAAGGAGATCATCTACCGCTGCATCGGCGAGCGGCGGAAGCGCTACGAGAGCGCCGACGAGCTCATCGCCGCGCTGCGCGCGCGGCCGGCGGCCCTGCCGAAGGGCCGCGTGCGCTCGCTGAAGGGCGTGCACCTGGCGTTCACCGGCATCCTGTCGCGGCCGCGCGCCGAGGCGGCGAAGGCGGCGACGCGGGCCGGGGCGATCGTCCACGGGGCGCCGTCGGCGAAGACGTCGGTGGTCGTCCGCGGTGCTCCCAACCCGCGGCAGGCCGCCGGCGATGCCGGCGGCATCAAGCTGATGGAGATCAAACGCCTGCGCGAGAAGGGCCTGGCGATCACCGTGGTGGAGGAACGCCAGTTCTGGCGGCTGGTGACGCGGCGCTGATCGCCGTCAGTCCGGCCGGCGCGCGGTCATGTTGAGCCGCCAGTAGTCCAGGGTGAACGCCGGCGTCTCGGCCGCCGCCAGCGCCGTGACCTCGTCGATGAACGGCCCGCGCAGCGCGTCGGGCAGCCGGGCCAGATGCGGGTGATAGATGACGGTCGTCACGAACGCCCGGTAGTCGGCGTCGGTCGCCAGCGTGGTCGGCGCCGCCACCACCTCGGTGGCGACGTCCACGAAGCCGGCGCGGTCCAGCCGCGTCGCGGTCTCCTCGGCCGTCGCGTATTCCCACGGCCCCGCCCACCCGGCGAACCACGGCGCGAATCGCGGCCGGGCCATGACGTCGGCGGCCAGCGCCCGCGCGTGCGCCAGGTTCGGCCCGCCCCCGCACTGGGCGTGGAGGCGGCCGCCCGGCCGGAGGGCGATGCGCAGGTTGGCGAACAACGCCGGGTGATCCGCGATCCAGTGGAAGGTGGCCGTGCTGAACACCACGTCGGCCTACCCGGCAACCGGCACGTCCGGCAGCGCCGCCCGGACGAACGTCACGCGGCGGCCGTAGACCGGCCGCAGGTTGGTGCGCGCCACTTCGAGCATGTTGCGCGAACGATCGAGGGCGAGCACGCGGCCGCGCGGCAGCCGGTCGAGCAGCGCCGCGGTCAGCCGTCCCGACCCGCAGCCGGCGTCGATCACCCGTTCGCCGCCGTCGAGCTCCAGCCGGGCGAGCACGGCCTCGCCCCAGCTGGTTTGCGGCGCCGCGACCGCGTGATACGCCCGCGCATCCCATTCGGTGGACATCGCGTCAACTCTATCCCGCCGTCACGCTGCACCAAATGTCACGGGACGTCCAGCGGAATCGCCGCGTCTGGGGCACCGCCGTGGAGCTTCGCGCCGCGATGATTTACTCTTGAAGGTCACGTCAACGGGAGGACGAGCGCGCATGCAGGTTCTGGTCACGGGTGGAGCAGGGTTCATCGGATCGCATCTCGTCGATGCATTGATTGCCCGCGGCCACGACGTGCGCATCCTCGACGCCCTGGTGCCGCAGGTCCACGGCGAGAACGCCGTGTGGCCGGCCTGGGTGCCGCCGACGGTCGACGCCCGCCGCGGCGACGTCCGCGATCCCCGGGTCTGGGAGGAGGCGCTCGCCGGCTGCGAAGTCGTCTACCACCTGGCCGCCGAGGTCGGCGTCGGCCAGTCCATGTACGAGATCACCCGCTACATGGACGCCAACACGATGGGCACCGCGCACCTGCTCGAGGTCTTCGCGCGCGGCCGCCACCGCCCGGCGAAGCTCATCGTCGCCTCGTCGATGTCGATCTACGGCGAGGGCGCCTACCGGACCGGCGCCGGCGACGTCGTCTATCCGATGCTGCGCACCGATCGCACGCTGCAGCAGCGCGACTGGGACCGCTTCGAGCCCCACCTCGATCGGTTGACCCCGCTGCCGACCGACGAGGAGAAGCCGCTGCGGCCGACCTCGATCTACGCGGTGTCGAAGCGCGACCAGGAAGAGATGTGCCTGTCGGTGGGCCGCGCCTACGGCATTCCGACGGTCGCCTTCCGTTTCTTCAACGTCTACGGTCCGCGCCAAGCGCTGTCGAACCCCTATACCGGCGTCGCCGCCATCTTCAGCGGCCGGCTGCTCAACGGCAAGGCGCCGGTGATCTTCGAGGACGGCCGCCAGGGCCGCGACTTCATCAACGTCAGGGACATCGTCCAGGGGCTGCTGCTGCCGCTGACCTCCGACGCCGCCGACTACGAGCCGGTCAACCTCGGCACCGGCCGCTGCATCAGCGTCCTCGAGGTCGCCGAGACGCTGATCCGGCAGCTCGGCGTCGACGTCGCCCCGCACGTCAACCAGCAGTTTCGCGCCGGCGACATCCGGTTCTGCTACGCCGACATCGGCAAGGCGCGGCGGCTGCTCGGCTTCGCGCCGACGGTCACCTTCGAGGCCGGCATGGAAGAGCTGATCGCCTGGCTGCGGACGCAGACCGCCGTCGATCGGGTCGACACCGCGTCGGCGGAGCTGGCGGCTCGCGGGCTGACCCGCTGAGGGCGCCGGTGACGTCGCCTCTGATCGTCGCGGTCGTGCTCAACACGAACCGCCGCGATGACACGCTGGCCTGTCTCGACTCGCTGGCGCGGCTCGACTACCCGAACCGCGCCGTGATGGTGCTGGACAACGCCTCGACCGATGGCTCGAACGAGGCGATTCGCGCCGCCCACCCCGACGTCCGGATCCTGCCGCTCACCGACAACCGCGGCTACGCCGGCAACAACAACGTCGGCATCGCCGCCGCGCTCGAGATGGGCGCCGACTGGGTGCTGGTGCTCAACGAGGACACGGTGCTCGACCCGGCGTGCTTCTCCGAGCTGATCCGTGCCGCCGCGGATCCCGCGGTGGGCGTCGTCGGGCCGATGGTGTATCACCACGACGAGCCGACGGTGATCCAGTCGGCGGGCGGCCGGCTCGACGCGCGCTGGCGCGCCTGGCACGCCGGCCAGAACGAGGACGACAGCGGACAGTTCCCGGTGCCGCGCGACGTCGAGTGGATCTCCGGGTGCGCGATTCTCGTGCGCCGCCAGGTGATCGAACAGGTCGGGCCGCTCGACGAGCGTTTCTTCTACTACTGGGAAGAGACCGAGTGGTGCGTGCGCGCGGCGCGGGCCGGCTGGCGCATCGTCCACGCGCCGGCCGCCAGGATCTGGCACAAGGGCGTGACGCGTCACTATCGTCCCGGGCCCGGCGTCGCCTATTACAACACCCGCAATCACCTGCTGCTGATGTCCACGCACGGCGCCGGGCCGGCGACGTGGCTGCGGACGTGGGCCGGCCTGGCGCGGACGCTGGTCGCCTACACCCTCCGGCCCAGATGGCGCGACCGGCGGGCCGCCCGCAACGCGATCTGGTGGGGCGCCGCCGATTTCCTGCGCGGTCGCTGGGGCCAGATGCCGAAGCGCTGACGGCCGCGCGCCCCGCCCGCCGCCCGGCCGGGCCGGTCACGGCCGCCTCGCCCTGCACGGAACCGCCCAAGCCTGCCCGCCGGGGGCCAGCCAGAAAACAGCACGCATCCATGCGCCAAGTGGTTTAGTATTCACGGCAACATTCGCCGGACCGGCCATGTCGGCCGCCCCCGGCCAGTCGTCCGGAGATACACATGTCGAAGCACCACGGGCTCGGGCGCAGGACGTTTCTTCAGAACGCCGGGATGACGGCGTTGCTCGGCGCGGTCGGCGGCGGGGCGCCGTCGGTCGCCGCGGCGGCGGCCGCCGGAGCGGCCGCCCAGGGCATGGGCGGCAAGTACGACTTCGACACGCCGTACAACCGGTTCGGCACGATGTCGGTCAAGTACGACCAGCAGATCCGCGTCTTCGGCAAGGACGCCGTCCAGGTCGGCATGGGCATCGCCGACATCGACTTCCGCGCCGCGCCGTCGATCACCCGGGCCCTCAAGGCCCGCCTCGAACACGAGAACTGGGGCTATATCGACGGCGTCGCGATGCAGGAGGACGTCTTCCAGAAGGTGTCGAGCTGGAACAAGCGCCGCTACGGCGTGACCATCGAGCCGTCCCAGTTCATCGTCACCGCGGGCGTGCACCCGGGACTCATCGCCACGCTGCGGGCGTTCTCGCCCAAGGGCACCAAGGTGCTGCTGCAGACGCCGACCTACAACGGCTTCTACGGCGACCTGACGGCCAGCTGGACCGAGAAGGAAGACGTGCTGCTCAAGCGCAACGCCGACGGCACCTTCGCGATGGACTTCGACGCCTTCGAGAAGCAGATCAGCGTCGACACCAACTCGTTCATCCTGTGCAACCCGCAGAATCCGACCGGCAACTGCTGGAGCCAGGCCGACCTGCTGCGCATCGGCGAGATCTGCCTCAAGCACCGCGTCGTGGTGCTGGCCGACGAGATCCACTGCGACTTCGTCGCCAAGGGCCAGAAGTACACGCCGTTCGCCAGCCTGCCCAACAAGGCCATCGTCGACAACAGCATCACCTTCAAGGCGGCCAGCAAGTCGTTCGGCCTCGCCGCCCACAAGCTGGCGTGGTTCTTTTCGACCAACAAGGACTACCTCGACCGGATCAAGGTCCAGCACCGCGCCGACCTCAACACGCTGGGCTACATCGCCAACATGGGCGCCTACAGCCCGGAGGGCGAGGAGTGGCTGAACCAGCTGGTCGAGTACATCGACGGCAACACCAGCTTCGCCGCCGACTTCGTCAACAGCAAGCTGCCGGGCGTCAAGACCCACAAGCCGCAGGGCACCTACCTGATGTGGCTCGACTTCACCGAGTACGCCGAGCGCATCGGCACGGCGAAGATGGCCGCCGACTACAACCGCACCAAACCGGCCGGTCAGCCGGCGCTGACCAAGGAACAGATGCTCGAGCGCCACCTGGTGAAGAACGCGCGCGTGCATCTGAACGCCGGGCACAGCTACGGATCGGGCAGCGACCACCACATGCGCATGAACGTCGGCACGTCGCGCCGCACGCTGGAACTGGCGCTCAACAACCTGGCCAGCGCGCTGAACAAGACCTCGAGCATGTAGCACGCGGCTGCACGGTTCGTACGCACACGAGGGCGGCTCCGGCCGCCCTCGTGTTGCGTACGCGCCTGGCACGCCGCCATGAGGGACGTCGCGGCCCGGTGGCGCTCTCCCCGGCAGTTGCGCTGTGCGAGGAGTCCTGCCGATGGCCACCCTGCCGACCCTGTTCGCGTTCGCCCCGCCGCTGACCGTCGCCATGTCCGACGGGCCGGCCTTCACCTCGATGGCCCTGCTCGCCGTGGTCGCCGCGGCGGCCTCGGTGGTGATGAGGTGCCGGCAGGCCGCCGTTCCCCGGTCGCGCCCCGCCTCTACACGCGCTCGATCGTGACCGACTCGATGCGGATGTCCTTCACCGGCCGGTCCTGACGGCCGGTGGCGGTCGCGCCGATCTTCGCGATCACGTCCATGCCCTCGGCGATCTCGCCGAAGACCGAGTGGCGGTTGTCGAGCCACGGCGTCGGCACCAGCGTGATGAAGAACTGGCTGCCGTTGGTGTTGGGGCCGGCGTTGGCCATCGAGAGGATGCCGGGCTTGTCGTGCTTCAGGCCGGGGGCGAACTCGTCCTCGAACTGATAGCCCGGGCCGCCCATGCCGTTGCCCATCGGGCAGCCGCCCTGGATCATGAAGTCGGCGATCACGCGGTGGAAGATCAGGCCGTCGTAGAACGGCCGGGTCACCTTGGCCCGGGTCGCCGGATCGGTCCATTCCCGGGTGCCCTGGGCGAGGGCGACGAAGTTGGCGACGGTCTTCGGCGTCTGCTGTTCGAACAGCCGCACGGTGAAGGGGCCTTCGCTGGTGGCGAAGCGCGCGTAGAGTCCTGGGATCATCCCTCGATCATAACGTGTCCGGTGCCGGATGCCGGCGCCCGGCACGATAAGATGCGGTCGCGCCGTCGATGCCCGATCCCACCGCCTTCTCAGCCGCCGACCTGCAGGCGCTCGCCGCCGCGCGCCACCGCGATCCGTTCGCGGTGCTCGGCCCGCACGCCGACGGGGCCGGCGTGATCGTGCGCACCGTGCGTCCCGACGCCGGCGCGGTCGCCGTCGTCGACGTGCGGCGCGGCGTCGCCGTGGCCATGGAGCGCCGCGGCGACTCCGGCGTCTTCGAGGTCCGCCTCGACACGCCGTTCGACGGCTTCGACTACCGCCTGCGCGTGACCACCAGCGGCGGTGACGTCCTCGTCGACGACCCGTACCGCTACGGGTCGCTCTTCGGCGCCCTGGACGGCCACCTGTGGCGCGAGGGCACGCATCAGCGCGCCTACGAGGTGCTGGGGGCGCAGCTGCGGCACGTCGGCGACGCCGACGGCGTGCACTTCGCCGTCTGGGCGCCCAACGCCGCGCGGGTCAGCGTGGTCGGCGACTTCAACGGCTGGGATGCGCGCGTCCACCCGATGCGCTTCCTCGCCGGCGCCGGGGTCTGGGAGATCTTCGTGCCCGGCGTCGGCCCGGGACCACGCTACAAGTTCGACATCCTCGACGCCCGCGGCCGCGGCGGACTCAAGGCCGACCCGTTCGCGCGACGGGCCGAGCCGCCGCCCGACACCGCGTCGATCGTGTGGCGCGACGGCTACACCTGGGGCGACGCCGACTGGCTGGCGCGCCGCGACGCGACGCCGGCGGCCCTGGCCGGCCCGGTGTCGGTGTACGAGGTGCACCTCGGGTCGTGGCGCCGCGGCGCCGACGGCGCGCGCCCCCAGACCAACCGCGAGCTGGCCGACACGCACGTGCCGTACGTGGCCGAGCTCGGCTTCACCCACGTCGAGCTGCTGCCGGTGATGGAGCATCCCATCACCGGCTCGTGGGGCTATCAGGTCACCGGCTT
>JBFWNV010000009.1:0-148267 GCA_050250875.1 Vicinamibacterales bacterium | reverse complement strand
TGGCGCGGCCGCGGTCGGAGCTCTGGCGGTCTTCTCGGCCGGGGTGGCCGCCCGCACCGGCGGCGCCGTCGCTGGCGGCGCCGTCGCCGCTTTGGCGGGCGGGTCCTGCCGTGCCACCAGCTTCTCCGGCGGCGGCTCGTTGTTCTCGAGCCGCTTGGGGAACGTGACGTCGGCGCGCGGGGTCGGCTGATCGATGGCCGGCGGTTCGGTAGTGGCGGCGCCGGCGCCGGCATCGACGGGGCTTTCGCCAATCACCTCGGTGTCGAGGTACGCCGTACGGGACTGGACCCCGCGGCCCACCAGGACGCCGCACAGGAAGATCACGACCGACACCACGGTGACGGCCATGAACAGGAACACCAGCTGCTTTCCGCTCAGCTGGATCTCACGAACGCCTTCGTCAGCGGTGGTCATGCGCAGCGCACCCGGCGCATCCTCGGCCGAGCCGATCGTATCACGCGCCGCCGGCCCTGGCGGCCCGCACGCGCGCGGCAAGGGCGACCGCGTCGGCGTTGTCGGGCTCGAGCACCAGGGCGCGATCAGCGGCGCGCCCGGCGCCGTCGACGTCGCGGAGGCGCAGCAGCACGTCGCCCAGCGCGACGTGCGCGGCCGCCGTCTCGGCACTCCAGATGGCGATCTTCAACGCGTCGACCGCCTCCTGCAGCAGTCCGCTGCGGGCGAGCGCCCGGCCGAGCAGCAGATGGGCGGACGGATCGTACGGCGACAGGTAGACGGCACGCTGCGCTTCGCGGATCGTCTCGGGGTCGCGGCCCTGGTCGAACGCGCGGCGCGCCGTCTCGACGTGGAACGCCGCCGCCTCACGCTGGTCGCGCTGGGCCCCCGCCAGCAGACGCGTGTCCACGCGCGTTCGCGCCGGCGAGGTCCGCTCCTTGACACGCTCGAGGCCGCGCGGCACGGCATCGCCGGCGGCGACCGCCTCCCACCGCTCCGACAGCCGACGCGCCAGCTCCCGCTCCCGGTCGGCCTCGGCACCCGCCCCGCTGGCGGCGAGCGCGGCGGCGAGCACGTAGTGGGCGTCGCCGTCGGCGGGGTCCCGGCGCACCGCTTCGCGCAGCCAGTAGGCCGCGGCCATCGCGTCCTTCTCCTGCCAGTAGGCGTAGCCCAGGTTGAAGCAGTAATCGGCGTCTGCCGGATCGAGTTCGGCCGCCTGGTGGAAGTAGTAGGTCGCCCGGCCGGTCTGCGCCGTGGCGACCCGCCGCAGCTGTACCACGCCGAGCAGATTGGCGACGACCGGCGAGCGGGCGTCGTCGGCCTGGGCCTTGAGCGCCGCGAAGGCGTCGTCGTAGCGCCGCAGCTGCAGGAGCGACGTGGCGCGACGAATCCCGACGGCGGTCGCGAGCGGCCCGCCGGATGGCACGGCGCTCAAGGTGGCCACGGCCTGGTCGTGGGCGCCACGTGCCGTCTGCACGCCCCACAGCGCCAGCCGGGCCGCGACGTACCCGGGGGCTGCCTCAATCGCCTGGGCGAGATACCGTTCCTGGCCCTCTTCGCTGCCCGCCGTCAGCCCGCGCACGTACAGCTCGAAGGCGGGCACCGACGGCGCCAGTGCCGGTGCTCCGGACGGCGGCGGCGGCGTGCCCGGCGCCGCCCGCGCGGCGACGTCCCGGTAGGCCTGCAGGAGTCCGCTCACCGGCGCCACGTGGTGCAGCGGCGGATCGAGGCGGGCGGTGTCGACGTGCAGCACCTGCGCGTCGATGGTCACGTCGCTGCCGGTCGCGCCGACCCGGCCCAGGATCACCTGTGAGGCGCCGACCAGTTCAGCCACCTTGATGATCGTCGCCCGCGTCAGCGTCGCCGCCGGCGGCAATTGCAGGCGCTCGAAGACCTCGAGGCGCTCGTCGCGGTCGACCGCGTCGACGCCGCGCTCGGCGAGCGCCGCGGTCAGCCCGATGGCCGCAGCCTCGCCCAGCCACGCGACCCGCGGCTCGAACTTCTCCAGCGCGAACGGCACGACCAACGTAATCGGCGGCGGCGCCTGCGCCGGCGCCCCGGCGGCGGCCAGCGCCACGACGCCGACGACCTGCGTCGCCTGGACGACCCAGTGTCGCACCGCCGGCGGACTCATGCCTGCACCTCGTCGACCGGCGGCGGCGCGGTGAAGTCGACGTCGAACCGGCAGCACCCGGCGCCGGTGGCGCGACACTGCGTGATCGCCACGCGGGCGGACGCGCCGCAGAGGGCCAGGTGCCGCTCGACCACCGCCGCGAAGTACGTGCAGGTCGGCCACGGCCACGGTTCACGTACGGCGCAGAAGATCGACCCGTCGAGGTCCATCTGCCCGCGGCCCTGCCGCACCGCCACCCGCGCGCTGGCGGGCTCGAACGCGGCCCGCACGAGCCGGCGGCTGCGGCCCAGGGCCAGCCGCCGACGGAGCGCGGTCGGCAGGGCACGGGCCAGGCGCACGCCGACGGCGTCCTCGGACAGGTGCCACTCGGCCGAGGCGTGGCCGGCGCGCGTCATCACGTCGTCGTACACCGGCCGGCCCTCCTGGCGCAGGAAGCTGAGCACCGCACCGAGCGGCGCGAGGCCGCTCCGCCCGTCCTTGAGTCCCATCGGCCCGAGCCAGTGCTCGTAGTACTCCAGCCGCTGCGGCATCGCATCGCTGATCGCCTGATGCAGGCTCGCCACCAGGAGGCGGCCGATGCCATCTTCGCTGCGACCGGCCCGACCCGTCATTCTGGTACCGTACGGGGCACGATGCTCACCTGGTCGGCGGCGATTCTCGCCGGTGGCAAGGCCCGCCGGCTCGATGGCCAGGCCAAGCCGCTGCTCGACGTCGGCGGGGCGACGATCCTCGCGCGCCAGCGCGCGACGTTCGCCGCACTCGGGGCCGAACCGGCGCTGATCGCGCCGGCGGCCGCCGGCCTCGCCCCGACGGGGCTCCCCGTCGTCGCCGATCGCGTCGCCGACGGCGGCGCGCTCGGCGCCCTGTGGACCGCGCTCGACGCCGCCGACACCGACGTGGTCGTCGTGGTGGCCGGCGACATGCCGTTCCTCACGGCGGGGTTCATCGAAGTGCTGCTGGCCCGAATCGGCGACCACGATGCGGTGATACCGCGGACCGCCGCCGAGGGCTGGCATCCGCTGGCGGCCGCGTACCGGCGGCGCGTGGCGCCGCGTCTTCGCCGGCAGCTCGACGCCGGCGAGCGGCGCGTGGTCGCGGCCGTCGCCGCGCTCGACGTCGTGGTGCTGGACGACGCCGCGCTGGCGCCGCTGGATCCTGACGGAACGCTGCTCTGCAACGTGAACACACCGGCCGACTACGCGCGGGCCCGGCAACTCGGCGGGCCCGCGGCGTCGCGCGAGTGACGAGAGCCTATCGCACGGCGCGCGCGGCTGTCCACGCGGGCCGCGGCGGGCCCCGCCGATGTCATCGACGGCGGTGCGGGCCGAAAGGTAGGATCTGAACGGCCGGCCGGGTTGCCCCCGCGACCGCCGCCCCTCACCCACCATGATGCTGTCGCTGCACGACCGGCTCCGGACCGCGATCCGCGCCGCCCTCCACTCCGCGTTCGGCCCCGACGCCGCGACCGCGGACGTCCCGCTCGAAACCCCGCCGTCGCGCGCGCTCGGCGACATCGGGTCGCCGGTGGCGTTCCATCTTGCCCGCTCGCTGCGCAAGGCACCGCGCGCCATCGCGCAGGAACTCGCCCGCGCCCTCGGCAGCATCGACGGCGTGGCCCGAGTCGACGCCGCGCCGAACGGCTACCTGAACGTGTTCCTCGACCGCGGCGCGTTCCTGCGCGCCCGGCTCGAGCATCGCGTGCCCCCGCCCGCGCCGCCCGCCGGCAAGACGATCGTCGAGCACACGGCGATCAACCCGAACAAGGCCGCCCATATCGGCCATCTGCGCAACGCCTGTCTCGGCGATACCCTGGTGCGCGCGCTCCGCCTGCACGGCCGCCAGGTCGAGGTGCAGAACTACATCGACGACACCGGCGTGCAGGTGGCTGACGTCGTCGTCGGTGTCCGCCACCTCGAGGGCCTCGATCTCGACGGCGTGCGCCGCCTCGCCGACACCACCCGCTTCGACCACTACTGCTGGGACCTCTACGCCCGGGTGACGGAGTGGTACGAGGCCGATCGAGCGCGGCTGGCAATCCGCGCCGCGACGCTCCACGAGATCGAGCACGGCGAGGATCCGACGGCGGCGATCGGCGCCTTCATCGCCGACCGCATTGTCCGCACCCACCTGGTCACGATGGCCCGCCTCGGCATCGACTACGACCTGCTGACCTGGGAGGGCGACATCCTGCGGATGCGTTTCTGGGCCCGGGCCTTCGAGCGGCTGAAGGCCTCCGGCGCGGTGTTCCTGCAGACCGACGGCAAGCTGGCCGGGTGCTGGGTGATGCGGATCGACGACCCGGCCGCCGACGGGCCGGCCGCCGAGTCGCCGGCCGGCGAGCCCGGCGCGGCCGGCGGCGACGACACCGAACAGCGCGAGAAGGTCATCGTGCGGTCGAACGGCACGGTCACCTACGTCGGCAAGGACATGGCCTACCAGTTCTGGAAGCTCGGCCTGCTCGGCCACGACTTCCACTACCGCACGTTCGCACGGCGGCCCGACGGGCGGCCGCTGTGGGCGACCACCAGCGACGAAGCGATCGCCGAGACGCCGCATCCGGCGTTCGGCGCCGCCGACGCCACCTACAACGTCATCGACGTCCGCCAGGCCTACCTGCAGCAGCTGCTCAAGCAGGCCCTCGCCGCCGCCGGCCATCCCGACGAAGCCGCCCGCCACACGCACTACGCCTACGAGATGGTGGCGCTGTCCCACGCCACGGCGCGCACGTTCGGATTCGCGCCGCCCCCCGACTCCGACGAGGCCCGCCGCCCGTTCGTCGAGGTCTCGGGCCGCAAGGGCACCGGCGTCAAGGCCGACGACCTGCTCGACCGGCTGATCGACAACGCCGCCGGCGAGGTGACCCGCCGCAACCCCGAGCTCACCACCGCCGACGCCCGGCGTACCGCCGAGCAGATCGGCGTCGCCGCCGTGCGCTACTTCATGGTCAAGTACTCGCGCACCAAGGTGATCGCCTTCGACATCGACGAAGCCCTCAGCTTCGAAGGCGAGAGTGGCCCGTACCTCCAGTACGCCGTGGTGCGGGCGCGCAACATCCTCCAGAAGCTGCGGGACCGCGACCGGCTCGACGAGGGCGACGTCATCGCCGCCCTGGCGGCCGAGCCGCCACGCGCGCTCACCGACGACGAGCACGCCGACCAGCTGTGGAGCCTCGTGCTCGAGGCGGCGCGCCTCGACGAGGTGACCGAGACGGCGATCCGCACGCTCGAGCTCGCCGTCCTCGCCAAGTTCGCGTTCGGCCTGGCGCAGGCCTTCAACGCCCTCTACCATGCCGCGCCGATCCTGGCCGAGGAACGCCAGGACGTGCGCTTGTGGCGGGCCGCGGCGATCGTCTACGTCCGCCGGCAGCTCACCGCCGCCCTCGCCGTGATGGGCATCGACGCGCCGGCCCGGATGTAGGACACTCGGGCCATGCCCACCATCGCGATCGCGCCCTGCCGTCAGATGACCGACTACGTCGAGTCGATCCGCCGCGCCGGCGCCGTCGTGGTCGAACTGACGACGGACGACGCTCCCGAGGGCGTCGTCGGGCGCGTCGACGGCCTGCTGCTGACCGGCGGCGGCGACGTCGATCCGGCGCTGTACGGAGCCACGGCCCATGCCTCCTTCGTCGCCGCCGAGCCCGGACGGGACGCCTACGAGATCGCCCTCGTCAAGGCGGCAATCGCCGCCGACCTGCCGCTGCTGGCGATCTGCCGGGGCATGCAGGTGCTCAACGTCGCCTGTGGCGGCGATCTGGTCCAGGACATTCCGACCGAAGTGAACGGCGCCCTGCACCACGCCGTGGCCGAGCCGCGGTATGCGCTGGCCCACGAGGTGTGGATCGCCCCGACCTCACGCCTCGCCGCCCTGATGCAGGACGAACTCGAGGACGGCGAGAGCTGCCAGGTGAACAGCCGCCACCATCAGGCGGTGCGGCACCTCGGCGGCGGGCTCGAGGTCACCGCCACCGCGCCCGACGGCGTGATCGAAGCGCTGGAACGTCCGGCCGCCCGCTTCTGTCTCGGCGTCCAGTGGCACCCGGAGAACTTCTGGCGCACCGGCGAGTTCCGGCCGTTGTTCGAAGGGTTCGTCGAGGCCGCGCGCGCGCCGCGCGGCGTCAGCGCGCCAGCCTGACCACGGCTTCGACGTGGCCGGTGCGCGGAAAAAGGTCGACGCCGCGCACGCCGTCGAGCCGGTACCCCACCGCCAGGCAGCCGTGCAGATCACGGGCCAGCGTCGCCGGATCGCACGACACGTAGACCAGGCGCTGCGGCCGCCAGTCGAGCACGCCGGCGAGCGCCGCGGGCGACAGCCCGGTGCGCGGTGGATCGACCACGACGGTGCCGACGTCGTGTCGTGGGCCCGCCAGGTGCGCTTCCACCGCCGCGTGGACGGCGGTCACGCCCGGCACGCGCGCGGCGTTGTCGGCGAGGTCGGCGGCAGCGACCGGATCGCCCTCGACGGCGGTGACCGCGTGACCGGCCGTCGCGGCGCTGAGGGCGAACATCCCGGCGCCGGCATACAGGTCCAGCACCGGGCCGGCGATGCCGATCAGCACCTCGTCGACGAGCGGCTGGAGCAGGTAGCGATTGCCCTGGAAGAAAGCGCGGGCGTCGTGGGCGATCGACACCTCGGCGGCGCCGACGCGCACCCGATCGACGACACGCAGGTCGCCCCACAGCCGCTGCCGTGGCGCCTTGGGGTCGTCGGCGGCGACGGCGCTGCAGCCGTCCAGTCCGCCAATCGGCGCCAGCCCCGCCAGCGCCGCCGCGTCCCGGCCGCGGCTCACGATGAGGTGAGCCACCCGCACCGTGCCGGCGGCGTCCTCGGCCCACTCGATCTCGGCGTCCAGACCTGGCACCGCCGCCGCCACCGCCTCGACCAGCCGCTGCACGACGTCCGCGCTCGCCGCCGACAGCTGACGCGCCGGCGCGATGTCGCAGAGCCGGTGGGTGCCCTCGTCGAAGAACCCGGCCGCGCCGCCACGAAGGTGCAGGCGGGCCCGGGTGCGATAGCCGTCGGCCGGGCCGCTCAGCACCTCGATCGGTCCGTCGACGGCGATCTTGCCGATCCGGCGCAGCGCATCGGCCAGAATCTCGCCCTTGAGCGTCCGCTGGCGCGCCGCGCTGACGTGGGCCAGCAGCTGGCCGCCGCAGGTCAGACCGGCCGGAACTTCGACGCGATCGGGAGACGCGGTGAGGACCCGCACGGTATCGGCCCAGGCCACCTGCCGCTGCACCCGCTCGATCCGCGCCTCGACGCGTTCGCCCGGAATCGCGCCGCGCACCAGGACGACGCGGCCGCCCTCGCGCGCGATCATGCGGCCGCCGACCACCGGCCGCTCGACGTCGAGACGGACGAGCGCCCCCGGCCGGAGCGTCATTCGAAGGCCACCTGCGGCAACCCGAGGCGCAGACGCACCAGCCGCGCCGTTGCCGTCGCTGCGGCGGCGTCCCACTGCGCCGGCGCCAGACGCGCCCGATACGCGGCGATCTCCGCTTCGGCGTCGCGCCTGGCCTCGGCGCGGGCGGCGGCGTCGACGGCGTCGAGCGCGGCGGCGGTCAGGCCGGCCTCGATCGCCGCCAGCTCGGCGATGAGCGTCTCGCGCGCCGGCCCGCGGGCTGTCGCCGCCGCGGCGCGCCGGACGTCGAGCGCGGCGATCGCCGCCGCCAGCGCCCCGTCCATCGCCGCGGGCACGCGGCCGCTGCCCCGCAGCGTCGTCAACTGGGTGACGACACGGTCGATGTGCTGCCCGAGCGTCGGCTTGCGATGGGCGGCCGGTGGCGCGGCGGCGCGCGCGGTCGGAATCCCGGCGGAACTCACCGCGCGCGCCCACTCGTCGTAGGCGTCGAGGACGTCGGCAGCGCAGAACTCGACCCGCATCGGGCGGTGCCGGCCCGGTCGCCGCGCCGCGCGGGCCACCGCCCGATCGATGCCGGCGCAGGCCACCGCCAGCGGAATCCCGGTCATCGCCCAGCCGGTCACCAGATCGAACGCCGGACCGACGATGCGGATCAGGTGTCCGCCGTTCTGACGGCACAGGTGCGCTTCGACGGCGCGACAGTAGGCGTGCCCGTCGATCGGGCCGTGCGGTCCGCCGGGGCTCACTGCCACTGCACCGGACCGGTCGTGATCCGTACCACGCGTTCGCCGGTGTCGACCAGCAGCGCCCCGGTGCCGTCGATGCCGGTGGTCGTACCCTCGTGCTCGCCCGCGCCGTCGTGCCACAGCACCGGACGGCCGATGAGACCCGACGCCCGCACCCGCCAGCGATCGACGACACGGCTGAATCGGCCGTCGAGCAGGTCCTGGTAGCGCGCCGCCCAGGCGGCCAGCACCTCGGCGGCCAGCGCACCGGCAGGCGGAACGCCGCCGAGTTCACGCTCGAGCGACGAGGTGCGGCCCTCGCTGTCGGGCAGGTACTTCACGTCGCGCACGTTGATCCCGATGCCGATGACGACGAACTGGTCCGGCCGGCCCACGGCGTGGCCCTCGGCCAGCACGCCGGCGAGCTTGTGGCCGTAGAAAAGGTCGTTGGGCCATTTCAGTGATGCCTCGAGGCCGGTCGCCTGGCCGATTCCCTCGGCCACCGCGACGCCGGCGGCCAGCGTGAGCAGCCCGAACAGACTCGGCGAGCCGTCGGCGATCGGCGCGACCGGCGGTCGGGCGACGACCGACAGATAGAGCCCGGCGTGGGCTGGCGACGACCAGCGATGGCCGCGACGGCCGCGTCCGGCCGACTGGTGGCCGGCGATGACCACGAGGCCGTGCGGTGCTCCGGCCACGGCCCTGGCCGCGGCCCACTCCATCGTCGATGACACCGACGCGGCGTAGTCCACGGTGCTGACGTGCGACCCGAACCGCGGGCGGGCAGCCGCCAGCGCCTCGGCGAACCCGGCGGGCAGCGGCTCGGACCGGATCATCGGGCGGATGTCACGCCAGCGGCGCGACCTCGAAGCTCAGATCCACGGCCGGCGCCGAATGCGTGAGCGCGCCGACCGAGACGACGTCGGCGCCGGTGGTCGCCAACTCGGGCACCCGCTCCAGCGTCACGCCACCCGAGATCTCGAGGCGCGCCCGGCCGGCGGTGCGCTCGACCGCCCGGCGGATGTCGAAGGTCGTGAAGTTGTCGAGCAGGATGGCCGGTGCGCCGGCCGCGAGCGCTTCGTCGAGTTCCTCGAGCGTCTCCACTTCGACCTCGACCGACAGCCCGGCCGCCGCCGCCAGGGCCCGACGCACCGCCGGGCCGACGCCACCGGCCAGGCGTTTGTGGTTGTCCTTGATCAGGATGGCGTCGTCGAGGCCGGCGCGATGGTTGGTGCCGCCGCCGCAGCGTACGGCGTACTTCTCCAGCGCCCGCAGGGTCGGCGTCGTCTTGCGGGTATCGAGCACGACGATGCGGCCGGCCGCGGCGTCGACGTAGCGGCCGGTGAGGGTCGCGATCCCCGACAGTCGCTGCAGGAAGTTGAGCGCCGTGCGCTCGGCGGTGAGCAACGCCCGCGCCCGCCCGGTCACCTCCGCCACCGTCTCGCCCGCCTCGCAGCGGCTGCCGTCCCCCCAGCGCACCGCGAAGACCGCGCCGGCGTCGAGATGCCGGAAGGCGGCCTCCGCCACGCCGAGCCCGGCGACCACCAGCGGCGCCTTGGCGACGATCACCCCGCGGGCGCGGACGTCGGGATCGATGGTCGCGGCGCAGGTCGCATCGCCACGGCCGATGTCCTCGGCCAGCGCCCGCGCCACCAGGTCGCGGACCAGCTCCGCCGACGGGGTGGCCGGTGCCGTCATGCCGGCGTCCCTGGCGTGGCCGGCGGCGCGAAGGTGACCTCGACCGCCAGCGCGTCGGCGGGCGTCAGCTGCAGCGTCTGGATATTGCCGGCCGCGCTCACATCCGCACGCACGCGGTCGAGCGCGGCGAGGCGCAACGGCGTGTCTCGGACCTCGGCGCGGGCGACCACCGCCTTCATCCCTACCTTGGCCTCCGACTTGGCACGGCGGACGGCGGTGAGCACCTCGACGGCGGTGTCGAGCACGCCGTCCACCTCGTCGGGCCCGGCCGCCATCGCGGTGAGCGCCGCCGCGTCCGGCCACGCCGCCCGGTGCACCGAGCCACGCTGCCACCACGACCACGCTTCGTCGGTCACGAACGGCAGGTAGGGCGCCAGCAGCCGCAGCAGCGTCGCCAGCGTCGCCTGCATCGCGGCGTTCGCCGACCCGGCGCCCGCCGCGCCCTGATCGCCGTAGCGGCGCGACTTCACCAGTTCCAGATAGTCGTCGCAGAACGACCAGAAGAACGACTCGGTGCGATCCAGCGCCCGCGTGTACTCGTAGCCGTCGAGCGCCGCGGTCGCTTCCTCGACCAGGGCCGCCAGCGCCCTGAGCAGCGCCCGATCGAGCGGATGGGTCACCGGGCCGGCGACGGCCTCGCGGCCGAGCACGAACTTCGCGGCGTTGAGCAGCTTGATGGCCAGGCGGCGCCCGATCTTCATCTGGCCGACGTCGAAGGCCGTGTCGACACCGGGACCGCCGCGCGCCGCCCAGTAGCGCACGCCGTCGGAGCCGTACTCCTGCAGCAGCCCGAGCGGCGTGACGACGTTGCCTTTCGACTTCGACATCTTCTTGCGGTCGGGGTCGAGCACCCAGCCCGAGATGGCGGCGTGCCGCCACGGCAGCGAGCCGTTTTCGAGGTGGGCACGCAGCACCGAGGAGAAGAGCCAGGTGCGGATGATGTCGTGGGCCTGCGGGCGGAGGTCCATCGGGAAGGTCCGTGCGAACAGATCCTCGTCGCGCGACCAGCCGGTGACCAGCTGCGGCGTCACCGACGAGGTCGCCCACGTGTCCATCACGTCGGGATCGCCGACGAAGCCGCCCGGCCGGCCGCGATCGGCGGCGGTGAAGCCGTCGGGCACGTCGGTGGACGGATCGACCGGCAGCCGCGCCTCGTCGGGCAGCAGCCGGGCGTCGTAGTCGACGCTGCCGTCGGGCCGCACGCGGTACCACACCGGGAACGGCACCCCGAAGAAGCGCTGGCGGCTGATGCACCAGTCGCCGTTCAGCCCGTGGACCCAGTTCTCGAACCGCGCCCGCATGTACTCGGGGTGCCACTGCAGCTCGCGGCCGCGGGCGACGAGGTCGTCGCGGAACTCGATCGTCCTGATGAACCACTGCCGGCTGGTGACGATCTCGAGCGGGCGGTCGCCCTTCTCGAAAAACTTCACGTGGTGGGTGATCGGCCGCGGCGGCCCCAGCAGGTCGCCCGACGCGGTCAGCAGTTCGACGATCTTCGCCTGGGCCTTCTTCGCCGACAGGCCGGTGAGCTGGTCGGCGGCGCGCTGCGCCGCCGCCGGATCGAGGGAGTCCCAGCCCGGCGCGCCCCACGGCATCGCGCCGAGCGTGCCGTTGGTCTGGATCACCGCGCGCACCGGCAGCTTCAGTTCGCGCCACCACGTGACGTCGGTGAGGTCGCCGAAGGTGCAGATCATCGCGATGCCGCTGCCCTTCTCTGGATCGGCGAGCGGGTGCGCGACGACCGGGACGCGGGCCGCGAACAGCGGCGTGACGACGTGGCGGCCGAACAGCGGCTGGTAGCGGACGTCGTCGGGATGGGCGACCAGCGCGACACAGGCCGGCAGCAGTTCCGGCCGCGTCGTGTCGATCTCGACCGCCCCGGCGCCGTCGGCCAGGGCGAAGCGGAGCCGGTGGTAGGCGCCCGGCATCTCCCGGTCCTCGAGTTCGGCCTGGGCGACCGCGGTCTTGAAGTCGACGTCCCACAGCGTCGGGGCTTCGAGCTGATAGGCCTGGCCGCGGCCGAGCAGGCGCAGGAACATCTGCTGCGACACGCGCTGGGCGGCCGGCGCGATGGTCGCGTAGGTCATCGACCAGTCGATCGACAGGCCGAGCGTACGCCAGAGGTGTTCGAACGCCTTCTCGTCTTCCTGGGTCAGCTGGACGCAGAGCGCGATGAAATTCGGCCGCGACACGGCGATCGGCGGCTTCGCCGGCTCGGCCGGCGGCGTGAAGCCCGGGTCGAACGGCAACGACGGGTCGCAGCGCACGCCGTAGTAGTTCTGGACCCGGCGCTCGGTCGGCAGCCCGTTGTCGTCCCACCCCATCGGATAGAACACCGCCTTGCCGCGCATGCGCTGGTAGCGGGCGATGATGTCGGTGTGCGTGTACGAGAAGACATGCCCGACGTGCAACGATCCGCTCACCGTCGGTGGCGGGGTGTCGATGGCGTAGACCTCGTCGCGCCGGCGGGTGCGGTCGAACGCGTAGGTGCCGTCGCGCTGCCAGCGCTCAGTGAATCGGGCCTCGAGGCCCTCCAGCGCCGGTTGCTCGGGAACGGTCGGGGGTGTCGGTGTGTTCATGGGCGACGCAGGCGGCGCACGGAACCGCGCGCCGAATCCCCAATCGTACCGGGTCGCCCCGGCCCACGCAACCGACCGGCGGCGCTCAGGCGCCGCGCGGCGCGCGCAACCTGGCGATCTCTTCGCGCACCGCGGCGTGCGCGATCTCGCTGACCAGCGACGGCGCGATCGCGCGCACGGCCTCGGCGGCGGCCGCCGCCACCAGCTCGGGCGCCAGCCGTTCGGCGGCCTGCCGCGCCGCCGCGGACGCGTCGGCCGCGGCCCGATCGGCCAGCGCGGCCGCGACCCGCTCTCGCAGCGCGATGCGATCGACCTCGGCGTCGTCGAGCGCGCCGGCCGCCGCCGTGGCCGTTGCCACCGGCCGCGGCGCCCGTTCGACCTCGAGCATGGCGTGGAAGGTGTCGGCCAGTCCGTCGTCGGGCCGCCCGCCCGCGGCGTCCTGCGCCCAGGCGCCGATCGCCTGGTCGCCGTCGAGCGCCGACTCGCGACCGAGCAGCAGCGCCACGTCGGCGGTCGCCGCTCGCGCGTCGACGGTCGCGGCGGGCACGTCGGGCCCCGCGAGCCGCGGCGCCGGATCCGGTTCGCGTTCGGCCACGGCCACCGCCGCCCCGGCGCCGACCGCCACCGAGACCGGCTGCGGCACCGGCTCGGGCACGCCGGCCGGCGGTCCGGCGCGAAGCGCCAGCCGCACGGCGTCGATGAGCTGGTGCGAGTCGAGCGGCTTGCGCAGCACGCTCGACGCCCGCACCGCCGCCACGGCCGCATCGTCGACGACGTCGGCCTGGCCGGCGAGCAGGATCACGCAGGCCTTCTGCCCGGCCGGCTGCTCGCGCAGCCTCGCCGCCAGGGCGTAGCCGTCGGGCGCCTGCATGGCGATGTCGGCGATCAGCACCGCCGGCGGCCGCGCCTGACAGTCGTCCAGCGCGGCCGCGCCGTCGGCGAACACCGCCAGCTGCAGCGGCTGATCCGCGAAGGTCATCTCGACGACGCGCCGGGTGATCCGGCTCTCCGAGACGACGAGGACACGGGGAGTGGCGACGCTCATGGGCTCGATACCTCGGCGCCCTGTCGCTGCAAGGTCCGCGCCGTCAGGCGTCGGCGCGGCTGCGGGCGTGCGTGGTGATGAAGTCGACGATCGCCTGCATCGGCGTGCCCGGAATGAACACACCGGTGATGCCGAGCGCGTGCAGTTTCGGGAGATCCTGGTCGGGAATGATGCCGCCGACCACGACCTGCACGTCGCCGAGCCCGGCCTCGCGCAGCAGTTCGACCACGCGCGGACAGATGTGCATGTGCGCGCCTGACAGAATCGACAGCCCGATCACGTCGGCGTCTTCCTGAAGCGCCGCGCTGACGATCTGTTCGGGCGTCTGCCGCAGCCCGGTGTAGACCACTTCCATGCCGGCGTCGCGCAGGGCCCGGGCGATCACCTTGGCCCCGCGGTCGTGCCCGTCGAGCCCGGGCTTGGCGATGACGACTCGTATCTTGCGATCCATCGGTTCCTGGGTCTCGGGTCTCGGGGCCCCGGGACGGTCACGGCCATCGGCCGTGCTGTCGTTCTGTTCGCGGCGCAGCCGCGTCCGTAGTTCCCGAGCCCCGGGGCCCGAGCCCCGAGCCCCGCCTAGATCACCGGTGTCTCTTCCCACTCCCCCCAGACGTCGCGCAGGGCGTCGCACATCTCGCCGACCGTGGCGTAGGCGCGCACGCAGTCGAGCAGCGGCGGCATCGTGTTCGCCGTACCGCGGGCGGCCATCTTCAACGCGTCCAGGGTACGCGCCACCGCGCCGTTGTCCCGGGAGTGTTTGAGCTGTTCCAGCCGGGCCAGCTGCGTCGCGGCCGCGGCGTCGTCGATGTAGAGAATCTCGATCGGCGGTTCGTGCTCCTGGACGAAGTCGTTGACCCCGACGATCACCTTGTCCTTGCGCTCGACCGCCTGCTGGAACTGGTACGAGGCCTCGGCGATCTCCTTCTGCGGATAGCCGAGCTCGATCGCCTCGACCATGCCGCCCATCCGGTCGATGGTGTCCCAGTAGGCCAGCGCGCCCTGCTCCATCTCACGGGTCAGCGCCTCGACCAGGTACGACCCGCCCAGCGGATCGACGACGTTGGCGACGCCGCTCTCGTGCGCCAGCACCTGCTGCGTCCGCAGGGCGATCGTCACCGCCTCCCTGGTCGGCAGCGCCAGCGCCTCGTCGAGCGAGTTGGTGTGCAGCGAGTTGGTGCCGCCGAGCACGGCGGCCAGGGCCTGGAGGGCGGTGCGGACGACGTTGTTGTACGGCTGCTGCGCGGTCAGCGACACGCCGGCGGTCTGGGTGTGGAAGCGCAGCTGCCACGAGCGCGGATCCCTGGCGCCGAAGCGGTTGCGCATCGCCTCGGCCCACAGCTTGCGCGCGGCGCGGAACTTGGCGATCTCCTCGAAGAAGTCGCTGTGCGAGTTGAAGAAGAACGACATGCGCGGCACGAAGGTGTCGACGTCGAGCCCGGCGTCGACGCCGTACTGCACGTACTCGATCCCGTCGCGCAGCGTGAAGGCCAGTTCCTGCACGGCGGTGCTCCCGGCCTCGCGGATGTGGTAGCCGCTGACCGAGATGGTGTTCCACCGCGGCACCTCGCGGGCGCAGAAGGCGAAGACGTCGGTAATCAGCCGCATCGATGGCCGCGGCGGAAAGATGTACTCCTTCTGGGCGATGAACTCCTTCAGGATGTCGTTCTGGATGGTGCCCGAGATCGCCTTCAAGTCGGCGCCCTGCTGCGCCGCCACCGCCAGGTACATCGCGAAGATCATCGGCGCCGGCGAGTTGATGGTCATCGACGTCGTGATGTCGCCGAGGGCGATGCCGGCGAAGAGCCGCTCCATGTCGGCGAGCGAGGTGATGTTCACGCCGCACTTCCCCACTTCACCCAGCGACAGCGGGTGATCGGGGTCGCGGCCCATCAGCGTCGGCAGGTCGAAGGCCACGCTCAGACCGGTGCCGCCGGCGGCGATCAGCTCCTGGTAGCGGGCGTTGGTCTCCTCCGGCGTGCCGAAGCCGGCGAACTGCCGCATCGTCCACAGCTTGCCGCGGTAGCCGCTCGGATGGATGCCGCGCACGTAGGGGAACTCGCCGGGATTGCCGACGTCCCGCGCGTAGTCGATCCCCTCGACGTCCTCGGCGGTGTAAAGGCGTTCGACCGGCCGGCCCGAGATGGTGGTGAAGGGGCCGCGCCGCTCGGGGGCCCGGCGCAGCGCCGGCTCGAGCACCTCGCGCTCCCAGCGGGCGCGGCTGCCGCTGGCGCCTGGTACGACGGTGGCCATCGCGTTCCAGTATAGGGGCGGAGACGGTCGGGACACCGACCGGCGAGCGTGCGTGCCACGCGGGGGTCGGGCCGGTCTCATCCGATCGGCAGATTGAATGGATTCTGAATTGACATCCCGGCCGCGGCCGGGCTAGGGTGGATCGTTTGTTCACGGGGCGCGAGGCCGTTCAGGGTCGCTGCCCGCAGCTGAGGACGACATCGTATGGCGACACACGGCAGCATCTTCGGCGCGATGCTTCAGGAGTTCGAAGGCGCGGCGCGGCTCCTGGACCTCGACCCGGGCATCTGGCAGATCCTCACCCACCCCAAGCGGCAGATCACCGTGTCGTGTCCGATCCAGCGCGACAACGGCCAGATCGAGGTCTTCACCGGCTACCGGGTGCAGTACAACATCACGCTCGGTCCGGCCAAGGGCGGCATCCGCTTCCATCCCGGCGTCACCCTCGACGAAGTGACGGCGCTGGCGGCGTGGATGACGTGGAAGTGCGCGGTCGCGCAGGTGCCCTTCGGCGGCGGCAAAGGCGGCGTGATCTGCGACCCCAGCCGGATGTCCAAGCGCGAACTCGAAGCGCTCACCCGTCGCTACACCGCCGAGATCATCGACGCCATCGGGCCCGAGAAGGACGTCCCGGCGCCCGACGTCAACACCGACGCGCAGATCATGGCGTGGTTCATGGACACCTACTCGATGCACGTCGGCCACACCGCCACGGCGGTCGTGACCGGCAAGCCGGTCGAGATGGGCGGCTCGCTGGGCCGCCGGGAAGCCACCGGACGCGGCGTGATGATCATCGCCCGCGAATCGGCCCGGCATCTCGGCTTCGAGCTCAAGGGGGCGACCGTCGCGGTGCAGGGCTTCGGGAACGTCGGCTCGATCGGCGCCCAGCTGATGCACGAGCACGGCGCCCGGATTCTCGCCGCCACCGACTGGAAGGGCGGCGTCTACAACCCCAAGGGCCTCGACATGCCGGCCCTCCTGAAATGGGTCGCCGGGAACAAGACCGTGGCCGGCTTCCCTGGTTCGGAGCCGATCAGCAACGATCAGCTCTTCGGCCTCGACGTCGACATCCTGGTGCCGGCGGCCCTCGAGAACCAGATCACCGCCGACAACGCCGCATCGATCAAGGCCAGGATGGTGATCGAGGGCGCCAACGGCCCGACCACGCCCGACGCGCACCAGGCACTGCACAGGCGCGGCGTCTTCGTCGTCCCCGACATCCTCGCCAACGCCGGCGGCGTGACCACGTCGTACTTCGAGTGGGTGCAGGACCGCCACGGCTACTTCTGGTCGGAGAAGGAAGTGAACGAGCGCCTCGAGGTCAAGATGTGCCAGGCGTTCGATGCCGTCCTCGCCACCGCCAAGCGGTACGACGTGGACATGCGGACGGCGGCCTACATCGTCGCGATCAATCGCGTCGCGACCGTGACGCGCATGCGCGGCATGTACGCGTAGATCTCTGGGCTCGGGGCTCGGGGTTCTGAAAGAGCGGATCCCACGGGCACGATTGACGCGGAATGGCTCGGGCCCGGCGAATCGCCGCGCCCGTGTCGTTCTGGCTCGAGACCCGAGTCCCGAGCCCCGGCCTCACCCGACCATCCGGAAGGCCACGAGCTCCGTGGCCTCGGCCCCGTCTGCGCTTTTGGCGCCGATCTCGATCAGGAACTCGCCGGCCGGCAGGCTCGAGAGCGGGAAGTCGACGGTCCGGCTGCCCCCGTCGGCCGGCGTCGTCACCGGCAGGTCGGTCATCCGGTCGCCCTGGCGGTTGAGCAGGCGCGCGGTGTAGGTGAGGCTGTCGCCGCCGCCCGGCGCCACGGCGTCGAGACGGAGGAACAGCCGCTCGGTGCGGCGGAACTCCCGCGTCGCCGCCGGCGGCGCCGCCGGGTCGCCCCTGATCGCCTGGAACTCGCGGGCGCTGCGGGCGACGTAGACGCGCGGCGTCACCAGCCGGGCCTTCGGTTCGGTGAAATCGGGGACCTCCACCGACCGGTCGTCGGTGTCGAGCACCTCGTCCGGCTTGCCCTCGATCGCCAGACGCAGCGAGAGCTTCCCCGGCGGCACGTCGAGCGTCGTTCCACCGCGCAGCGGACCCTCGGCCGGCGGCTCACCGACGGTGCCGCGAAACACCTCCGCCCCGCTGCCGTCGAGGGCGGTCAACAGCACGCGTCCCACCGGCGTGCGTCCGCTGCCCGGCGGCGGTGGAATCGCTTCCCAGACGAACGTGACCCGGGTCCTGCCGCTGTCGCCGGGCGCCGTGCCGATCCAGGTGCGGACCAGGCGCCGCTCGTAGCCGCCGGCGATGCCGGCCAGCGACTTCGCCACCGCCGGCGGCGGCCCCGGCTTCGGCGGCGCGGTCGCGCGCAGCGTCTCGGTCGCGGTCAGTGCCCAGTAGCCCTTGCGGGCCCGCACCTGGAGACCCGGCCGCTTCACCCGGACCCGGATCTCGTGGAACTTGCCGTCGCTCGGCGACTGCGTCGAGTTGTAGCCGAGCAGGTAATAGGCGCTCGAGTCGCGGACCAGCTGCTGCATGCCGCGGGCCAGATCGTTGCGGTTGATGATCGCCCGGCCGTCGGTTTCGTCAGCCAGCGTGCGCAGGGTGTTCTGCGTCTGGCGCAGCGACTCCTGGCTGCTGCGCATGCTGATGTTGTCCTGGATGTCGAATTCGCCGGTCGACAGCCCGCGCGGGTCGACGGCGTAGATGGCGGTGTTCGAACGGTTCGCGGCGTCGAACACCTGCTGCAGCTCGGTCTGGACGTCGAGCTCGCCGATGAAGCGGGACCGATCCTCGTTGAAGTTGTTGTCGCCGGCGAACGGGTTGTTGCGCTGCGGGTTGCCGATGCCGGGCATCGTCGCGATCGGCCCGCGCATCTGCGGCGGCAGCATCGCCACGTAGCCTTCGCTGACGAGCAGCACGGCCTTGCGGCCCTCGCGCAGGGCGCCCAGCTTCACCGCCAGCCCCTGCAGCGCCGACAGCGACACCTGGCGGCGGATCCGCTCGACCGTCTCGGTCGGATAGTTGGCGTAGCGATCCTCCAGGGCGTTGCGCGGGGTGTAGTCGAACTTGCGCCCCTGGAAGCGCTCGAGCGCGCGCATCACCTGGGCGTGATCGCGGGTCAGGGTGACGCTGTCGAGCGGGCTCAGCGGATACATCACGGCCACGAGGTCCCTGGGGCCCAGCTGCGTGTTCACGAACTCGACGAGGTGCTTGCGGGCGGCCATGCTGTTGCCGAGCCGCACGTGGTAGTCGTCGAGGAAGAACACGACGATCCGGGCGTCCTCGTCCTGCGCGGCGGTCTCCTCGTCGGCACGCGTCGTCAGCCGCGAGGCCGTCTCGACCGGCGCGACGCTGTCGATCTTCACCAGACGGAAGGTCTCGACGGTCTGCGCCTTGCCGTCCTCGGCCAGCTCGAAATCCGCGGCCGTGAGATCGGCCACCGGCAGGCCGTTGCGATCGGTGACGATGACGTCGACGCGCACGAAGTTGATGCCGGCCCGGAAGATCGGCTGCTCCGGCGGCTGCGGCGCCGGGGCGGGCGGTGCCGCCGGCGCTGGTGCCTGGGCCGGCTGGGCGGGAGCGGGCGTCTGCGTCTGGGCGTCGCCGCCCCCACGGGCCAAGCCGCTCCGGCCGCCGGCGCCGACGAGCAGCACGACGAACAGCAGGGCGGCACGTCTCCGGAGCGAGGGCATGAGCGGACTACCTCGGGGTAACTGGCTGGCGCGCTGTCCCGATGATACCATCGGGGTCCCGCCCGCAATGGTCGGCTGCGGCTCCAGCGACCGCCTGTGCGGTGCCCGTGCCTGAGGTTTGCCCGTGTCCGATTCGACCCTCACCGCCCCTCCGGCTCTGACCCGGCTGTCCGAGGACGAGCAGCTGTTCGCCGACAACGTCTACGCCTTCGCGCACCAGGAGCTGCGTCCCCTGGTGCGCCAGATGGACGAACACGGCGCGATCGACCGCGCGCTGCTGCCCAAGCTGTTCGCGCTCGGCATCATGGGCATCGAGATTCCCGAGCAGTACGGCGGCGCCGGCGGCACGCTGTTCCACTCCGTGCTCGCCGTCGAGGCGCTGTCCCGCGTCGATCCGGCGGTCGGGGTGCTGGTCGACGTCCAGAACACGCTGGTCGTCAACGCCGTCTCGCGCTGGGGCCACGCCGAGCTCAAGCAACGCTATCTCACGGCGCTGGCCGGCGGCACGATCGGCGCGTTCGCCCTCTCGGAGGCGGGGTCGGGGTCGGACGCCTTCGCGCTGACCACTCGCGCCGTCGACGACGGCGACGCCTTCGCCCTGTCGGGGCGCAAGCTGTGGATCACCAACGCCGTCGAGGCCGATGCGTTCGTCGTCTTCGCCACCGTCGACCCCGAGGCCGGCTACAAGGGCATCACCGCGTTCATGGTCGATCGCGGTACTCCGGGCTTCACGGTGGGCAAGAAGGAGGACAAGCTCGGCATCCGCGCCAGCAGCACCTGCGAGCTGCTGTTCGACGACTGCCGCGTCCCCAAGGCCAACGTGCTCGGCGAGGTCGGCAAGGGTTACAAGGTGGCGATCGAGACGCTGAACGAGGGCCGCGTCGGCATCGGCGCCCAGATGCTGGGACTGGCTCAGGGCGCGTTCGACCATGCCGTCGCCTACGTCAAAGAGCGAAGCCAGTTCGGCAAGCCGGTCGCCGACTTCCAGGGCGTGCAGTTCGAGATCGCGCGCATGGCCTGCGACGTCGAGATCGCCCGCGTGCTGACCTACAACGCCGCGCGGCTGCGTGACGCCGGCCAGCCGTTCCTGCAGGAGGCGGCAATCTGCAAGCTGGTCACCTCCGAGGTCGCCGAGCGCGTCGCCTCGCGGGCCATCAACCTGTTCGGCGGCAACGGCTTCGTCAAGGACTATCCGGTCGAGAAGCTGTACCGCGACGCCAAGATCGGGCAAATCTACGAGGGCACGTCGAACATGCAGCTGGCCACCATCGCCAAGCACTGCCTCACCCAGGGAGGCCGCGGATGACCACCGAGGTGACGCTGGCGGTCACCGGCATGACCTGCGGCGGCTGCGAGAACGCCGTGAAGCGCGCCGTCGGGCTGCTGCCCGGCGTGGCCGCGGTCACGGCCTCGCACCGCGACAACCTCGTGCAGGTCAGCTTCGACCCGGCGGTCATCGCTGCCGCCGACATCGCCGGCAAGATCCGCGCGCTGGGCTACACCGTAACGGCGTAGCCAGCCGGCTCAGCCCGGCAGCACCCCGCTCGCCACCGCCGCCTCGTCGGCCTCGGCGCCGCCGAACACGAGCGACGCGGTGACGACGTCGCGGCTCAGGCGATCGAGTTCGCCGCCAGCCGCCGCGCCGTCGGCTCCGGCGACCCGGCGGGCGATGGCCACGGCGGCGTCCGCGGCCACGCGGGCCTGCAGACGCGCCATCGCCGCGCTGGTGCCATCGAGTGCGGCGGCGGCCTGCCACACCAGCAGCCTGGCCGCATCGAGTTCCGTGGCCGCGTCGGCGATGCCCCAGTGCTCGAACTCCGGCGTGCCGCCGGCCGCACGGAGGGCCCGCAGTCGGACGAGCGCCGTCTCGAGGGCGGCGCGGCCCAGGCCGACCAGCACCGCGGCCACCCCGAGCACGCCGGCCGCTCCGGCCGCGGCCACCGTCGCCGGCGGCGTCGCCGCCCCTCGCAACCCTGCCCAGGGTTCGGGCGCCCCCGTCGCCACGGCCGGCCAGGCGGCGTCGACGGCCAGGCCGCCGGACACGGCGGCCAGTTCTTCGAGGGCGACGGCCCAGGCGAGACGGTCGGCTGGCGACGCCAGGCTCTCGCGGGCCTGCCGCCGCACCGCGTCGGGCACCACGCCGGTGGCGTCGATGGCGGCGGCGTGGGGGCGCGCGGCGGCGGCGACGTCCCGGGCGCGGTCGCGCGCCTGACGGGTCGCGTGGTCGAGGTCGAAGGTCATCGGGTGCCGTGCGGCGACGCGGCGGCGAGCCGCGCGAAGATCGGCCGCAGCCGTCCGGCGGTGGTGAACAGGTCCTCCGGCAGGACGCGGACGTTGCCGACCACCGGCATGAAGTTGGTGTCGCCGTTCCAGCGCGGCACCAGGTGCACGTGCAGGTGATCGGCGATGCCGGCCCCGGCCGGCCGGCCGAGGTTCAAGCCGACGTTCATGCCCTGGGGCTGGAACGCCTCGGTCAGCGCCGCCTCGGCCAGCCGCGCCGTCCGCGCCATCTCGACGAGCTCGTCGTCGGCCAGCGCGCCGAGCGTGGCGACGTGGCGTCGCGGCACGACCATCAGATGGCCGCCGTTGTAGGGGAACAGGTTGAGGATGACGAAGCAGGTGGCGCCGTCGTGGACGACCAGCGCGCGGCCGTCGTCGCTGGCCGGCGCGGCACAGAACACGCAGCCCTCGGGCTCACTGGCGCGCGTCACGTAGGCATGCCGCCAAGGCGACCAGAGCCGTTCCACCGGCCGCCCGTCAGTGCTGCGGCGACACCGCGCCCGAGGGGTCGGGCGTGTCGTCGGTCTCCCCGTCGCCGCGGTTGATGAGGTCCTTCAGTTCCTTGCCCGGCTTGAAGTAGGGCACGCGCTTGGGCGGCACGTCCACCTTGTCGCCGGTCTTGGGGTTGCGGCCCTTGCGCGGCTCGCGCTTGCGCAGCCGGAAGCTGCCGAAGCCGCGCAACTCGATCTTCTCGCCGCGGTGCAGCGCATCGATGATGCTCTGGAACACCGTGTCGACGATGACCTCCGAGTGCTTCTTGGTGAGGTCGGAGACCCTCGACACTTCCTCGACGAGTTCGGCCTTGGTCATAGGGCGGGGCTCGGGTCCCGGGCTCGGGACTCGGGACCGCACCGGCCGGTGGCCGGTGCGTCCCACGCGGTTGCTCTGCTGTCGTTCTTCCCGAGCCTCGAGGCCCGAGACCCTGTTCTCCAGTCCCGAGACCCGAGCCCCGGATCCGTTACTTGCTCCTGAAGTGATCGCCGAGCGTCGCCGAGCCGTCGCCCTGCGATGCCGAGTAGCTCTCCCAGTCGCTGCGGTACTCGTCCGACTTCAGCGCGCGGATGCTGAGGCCGATCTTCCGCTCCGACGGGCTGAGCTTGATGATCTTCATCGGGTAGCTCTGGCCGACCTGCAGGTCGACCTTCTCGCCGCCCTGCGAGTCGTCGAACTCGCTGACGTGGATCAGGCCCTCGATGCCCTCGTCGAGCTCGACGAAGGCGCCGAAATTGGTCATGCGCACCACCCGGCCCTCGATGTTCTGGCCGACCTTGTGCCGGGAGAAGAAGTCCTCCCAGATGTCGGTCGCCAGCTGCTTCAGGCCGAGCGACAGCCGCTGGTTCTCGGCGTCGATGCTGAGCACCATCGCCTCGACCGTGTCGCCCTTCTTCAGCACTTCGCTCGGGTGCTTGATCCGCTTGCTCCACGACATGTCGGAGATGTGGATCAGGCCGTCGATGTCATCCTCGACCTCGACGAAGGCGCCGAACTCGGTGAGGTTGCGCACCTTGCCCTTGATCTTGGTGCCGACCGGGTACTTCTCCACCAGCTCGTGCCAGGGGTTGCTCTCGACCTGCTTGAGGCCGAGCGAGATGCGCCGCGCCGACGGATCGACGCCGAGCACCATCGCCTCGACGTTGTCGCCGACGTTGAGGATCTTCGACGGGTGCTTGACACGCTTGCTCCACGACATCTCGCTGACGTGGATCAGGCCCTCGACGCCCGGCTCGAGCTCGATGAAGGCGCCGTAGTCGGTCAGGCTCACCGCCTTGCCGCTGACGCGGGCGCCGGCCGGGTAGCGATCCATCACCGTGGTCCACGGGTCGGCGACCAGCTGCTTGTGCCCGAGCGAGACGCGCTCGGTCGCCTGGTCGTACTTGAGCACCACGACCTCGATGTTCTCGTTGACCTTGAGCACCTCGGACGGGTGGCCGACGCGGCCCCACGACATGTCGGTGATGTGCAGCAGGCCGTCGATGCCACCGAGGTCGATGAACGCGCCGTAGTCAGTGATGTTCTTGACCACGCCGGTGAGCACCTTGCCCTCGGCCAGCGTCTCGAGCGTGTGCTTCTTCTTCTCGGCGTTCTCCTCCTCGAGGAGGACCTTGCGCGAGAGCACGATGTTGCCGCGCTTCTTGTTGACCTTGATGACGCGCATGCGCAGTTCCTGGCCGCGCAGCGCGTCCAGGTTGCGCACCGGGCGCACGTCGATCTGGCTACCGGGGAGGAACGCGCGCACGCCGATGTCGACGGCGAGTCCGCCCTTGATGCGCTCGATGACGCGGCCGATGACCACCTTGCGATCGGCGAAGGCCTTCTCCACCTCGTCCCAGATCTTCATCTTCTCGGCTTTTTCCCGAGAGAGGACGATGTGGCCGTCACGGTCTTCGGTGCGCTCGAGCAGCACGTCGACGACGTCGCCGGGCTGCACCATCACGGCGCCGTTCTCGTCGAGGAACTCGTTGACCGAGATGATGCCCTCGGACTTGTAGCCGACGTCGACGACGACTTCGTTGTCGGTGACCTTGAGCACGGTGCCCTTGACCACCTCGCCCTCCGCGATGTTGCGGAAGCTGTTGTCGTACAGGTCCAAGAGGCGGGAAAACTCCGCCGGGTCCATCTCCTCGTCGAAGCCACCCCGGGTCTGCGGGGTGGCCTTGAGCGTGTGCCGGCCCGCGGACTGGGAAGCTCCCGGGGCCGACGCGCCCTGTGGCTCCACTGCCTGCTCTTCGTGCGTTGCCATTGACGTGCGCGTCCTCCTGACGTTCAAATTTGCCGGTCGGGGTGAGCGGGGGCCGGCGCCCCGCGACTGTCCGCCGGAGGAACCCTGGGTTCCCGTCGGCGTAACCAACAGAATTTACGTTAGTTATGGTGTAGTGTCAAGAATCCACAGAGGACGCGCCATGGCAAAGACCGCTCGGAAGTCGAAGCAACGCACCACGGCCCGCGCCGGCAAGGCCGCGAAGACGCGCCGCCCGGCCGCTCGGGCCGCCCGCAAGGCGCGCCCGGTCAGGAAGGCCGCGCCGGCCCGGAAGGTCGCGGCCAAACCGGCCGCGAAGAAGGCCAAACCGGCTGTGAAGAAGTCGGTCGCGAAGCGGAAGGCGGCGCCGAAAGCCGCCGCCAGCCGGACGGCCATGAAGGCCCCCGCCACGAAGGGGGCGGCGCGAAAGGCGGTGGCCAGGAAGGCCCCGGCCAGGAAGGCGCCGGTCAGGAAGGCGCCGGTCAGGAAGGCGGCAGCGAAGCCGTCGGCTCCGAAGACAGCGGCCGCGAAGGGCTCGGCGAAGAAGCCGGCCGGCGTGAAGGCCAGGGCCGCGGCGTCGCCGGTCGCCAAGGCAGCGGTGCGCAAGGCGCCGGCGCTGGATCGAGAGCGGCGCACCGTCGGCGACGCGACCCCGGTGCCGATGCCGCCGTCGAGCCTGACCCCGAGCCACGCCAGTGCCGCCAAATCGGGGGCCGACGAACTGCGCGTCAAGCTCGCCGCGCACACCGGCTCCGGTCCGGTCATCACCGCCGGTGACGTCGACGCCGACTGGGCGGCCGCCGAGTCGATTGGCGACGAGGCCCCGGGCGGCGACAACCCGACGCCGGATCAGGACGTGGTCGACGAGATCGGCCGCGCCCTGGGCGTCGAGTACGACGACGACGAGGAACTGCAGGGCGGCGACGAGATCGCCAGCCGCGACCGCGACCGCTGGGAACTGGATCCGGCGTCGTCCGACGATTTCGACGAGCGCTGAGAACCGGGACTCGGGGCTCGGGTTCGGGGGCTCGGGAAGACGAAGCGCCGGCTGCTGCGTCGCAGCGCCGGCGCTCTTCACGTGCGCTGGAGCTGTTAGCCGGGCCCGTTCGACGGTGCCGCGAGCGTCAGTCCCGAGCCCCGAGGCCCGAGCCCCGAGCCCCGGCCTTGTCTCGCACCAGCGCCAGCACCCGCGCGACCACGTCCTCGATGGCGAGCCCCGTGGTGTCGATGTAGACGGCATCGGCCGCCTTGACCAGCGGGGCCACGCTGCGGGTCGAGTCGCTCTTGTCGCGCGCCGCCATGCCCTCGGCGACGTGCGCCACGTCGCTCGAACCGCCGCCGGAGTGCGCCGGATCGGCGGCGCGGCGCCGCGCCCGTTCCGCGGGCGAGGCGTCGAGGTAGACCTTCACGTCGGCCGTGGGAAAGACCACGGTGCCGATGTCGCGGCCCTCCATGACGACCCCGCCGTCGCGGCCCAGCGCGCGCTGGCGTTCGACCAGCGCGGCGCGGACGTCGGCGAGACGCGCCACCGCTGCCGCGGCCATGTCGATCTCCGGCGTGCGGATGGCGGCGGTCACGTCGTGGCCGTCGATGCGAACGGCGCCGTCGGTCACGTCGATCGCGGCGTCGCGGGCGATCCCGGCGGCGCTGCCGCCGGCGTCGATCCGCCCGTCGCGCTGCACGGCCAGCCAGGCCACCGCGCGATACATCGCGCCGGTGTCGACATGCGCGTAGGCGAGCGCTCGCGCCGTCGCCCGTGCCACCGTTCCCTTGCCGGCGCCCGAGGGCCCGTCGACCGCGACGATCAGGCGCTTCACGACCGCTCAGTGTACCATGCGGGTCCGGTGCATCCGTGAACGTCCGGCGCGTCTCGCTCGTGCTCGCGGCGCTGGGCGCCGCGCTGGTCCTGGTGGCGCGGCCATATGTCGACGCCGCGGCCTTCATCGTCCGCGCCGCGGACCTGACCGACGGCACGCCGGCCCGGCTGGCGTCGTGGCGGGCGCACGCGATCACCCGGGTCGACCTGCCGCCGATCGCGACGCGGCACGGCGCGGTACCGGCGCGCCTCTATCGCCCCGCCGCGTTCTCGCGTGCCCTGCTGCTGGCCCCCGGGGTCCACATGGACGGCATCGACGAGACCCGCCTGGTCGGCATGGCGCAGGATCTGGCCGCCACCGGCTACGCGGTGGTCACCGTGGCCCCGCCGGATCTGCGACAGTTCCGCATCACGCCCGAGAACACCGACGTCCTCGAAGACGCCGCGGCATGGATCGCCGCCCGTCCCGATCTCGCGCCCGACGGCAAGGTCGGCATGGTCGGCATCAGTTTCTCCGGCGGCCTGGCCGCCGTGGCCGCCGGACGCCCCGGACTGCGCGACAAGGTCGCCTTCGTGCTGTCGTTCGGCGGGCACGGCGACCTCATCCGCGTGATGCGCTACCTGACGTCGGGCAGGGCGCCGGCCGCCGATCCCGGGCCGGCCGCCGCCGACATCACCGGCGCCGAGCACATCGCCGTGCACCCGCCGCACGACTACGGCGTCACCGTCGTGCTGCTGACGTTCGCGGATCGCGTCGTGCCGGCGGCACAGGTGCAGCCCCTGCGGGACGGCATCGGCATCTACCTGCGCGCGTCGTCGCTGACGCTGGTCGATCAGAAGCTGGCCGAGGCCGAGTTCGCCCGCGCCCGCGCCTACGCCGCCACGCTCGAGGAGCCGGCACGCACGCTGATGACACACGTCAACGACCGCGCGGTCGGCAAGCTCGGCCCGCTGCTGTTCCCCATCGTCGATCGACTCGACGACCATCCGTCCAATGCCTCGCTGTCGCCGGAACGGGCGGCGCCGCCGGCGGCACCGGTGTTCCTGCTCCACGGCGCCGATGACACCGTGATCCCGACGGTGGAGTCGGTGCTGCTCGCCCGCTATCTCCACGGCAAGACCCCGGTGCGGGCCCTGCTGAGCGGCCTCATCACCCACGCCGAGGTCGATCGCTCGGCGGCCGCGCACGACGTCTGGGAGCTGACGTCGTTCTGGCGCGACGTGATGCGGTACTGACAGCCGGGGCTCGGGGCTCGGGGCTCGGGGCTCGGGGCACGGGCACGAACCGAATGGAGCCGCGTACTGCGGATGCGGCAGCTGCGGTTGTCCGCGTGATAGCGTGATCTCAATCCGAGACCCGAGCCCCGAGCCCCGCATGCAACGCCGCCCCTCCTCTCCATCCCGCCGCCGCGTATCCGTCACGCGCCGGCCGTCGCGCCCGACGCGCACGCCGGCGCGCGGCGGATTCGCGCCGACCTCGCCATCACGGCGGCCGGCCGACAGCGAACCGGACGGCGCCGTCCGCCTGCAGAAGCTCCTGTCGATGGCCGGCGTGGCGTCGCGGCGCACCGCCGAGATCCTCATCGCCGAGGGCCGCGTGACCGTCAACGGCGCCGTCGTGACCACGCCGGGCGTCAAGGCCGTCCCCGGACGCGACGAGATCATGGTCGACGGCCGGCGGATCGGCGCCGCGCAGCGGGCCCGCTACATCCTGCTGAACAAGCCGCGCGGCTACGTCACCACGCGCCGCGACCCCGAGGGACGGCGCACGGTGCTCGACCTGCTCGGCGGCGTGCGCGACTACGTCTATCCGGTCGGCCGGCTCGACTACGACACCGAGGGCCTGCTGCTGCTGACCAGCGACGGCGAGCTGGCGGCCCGGCTCACCCATCCCCGCCATGAGGTGCCGCGGGTCTACGAGGCGATCGTCGCCGGCGTTCCCGATGACGCGGCGATCGACGAACTGCGGCGCGGCGTCTACCTCGACGGCCGCCGCACGTCCGAAGCCGAGGTCCGCCGCGGGCCGACGATCGGAAAGGGCCGCGAGCAGACCACCAAGCTCGTCCTGACGCTGTACGAGGGCCGCAACCGCCAGGTCCGGGAGATGTGCGCGCGCATCGGCCACCCGGTGCGCGCACTGCAACGCGTCCGGATGGGCCCGCTGTCGCTGCGCGGCCTGGCCGTCGGCGCGTGGCGCGACCTCACGGCGGCCGAGCTGGCGGCGCTGCGCCGGGCCTGACCTACTGGTCCTCGGCCCCCGGCGAGACGCCGAACCCCTCGTCGCCCTCCTCGAGCGGCAGCATCTCGTCGGTGACCGGCCTCTCGGTGAGCACCGTCGGCGGGTCGAATCCCAGTGCCTGGGCCATGTCCTCGATCTTGGGCAGGTCGTTGAGGTCCTTCAGCCCGAAGCGAATCAGGAACTCCTTCGTCGTGCCGTAGAGGAACGGCCGGCCGACGACGTTCTTGCGACCGACGATCTTGATGAGATGCCGCTCGAGCAGCGTCGACAGCACGCCCGAGGTGTTGACGCCGCGGATCTCGTTGGCCTCGGCGGCGGTCACCGGCTGGCGGTAGGCCACCACCGACAGCGTCTCGAGCGCCGCCACCGACAGCTTCGAGGCGTTGCGCTCGTGGAACAGCCGCCGCACCCAGTCGTGCAGTTCGGGCCGCGTCGTGATCTGATAGCCGCCGGCGATCTGTGCGAGGTGCAGCCCGCCGGGCCGCTCGTAGTCGGCGGCGAGGGCATCGAGCGCCGCCTGCACGTCGTCCTTCGGCTCGTCGGCGAGCAACTTGAAGAGCATCCTGGCCGTGAGCGGCTCGGGCGAGGCGAACACCAGCGCCTCGACGATCGCCTTCAGCTGGCCCTGATCGAGGCGCGGCCGCTCGGCGGCGGCCTCGGACGCCGCCTGGTCGGCCGGCGCCCCGCCCTCCGGCTCGTGCATGTCTTCGCTCATGACGGTTCGTCCTCGGGCGCGGGCCCGGTCGCGGCCGGCGCAGCCTCCGGGGCCGCGGCCGGCGGGTGGTGCGCCTTGTATTCGTCCTCGGGGTCGTGGATCGGATGCGGTGCGTCCTTCGGCCGGGCCCGCTTGTAGATGCGGATGGCGCCGCCGCCCTGCTGGAACACCCGCACCAGCTTCAGGCGGATCATCTCGAGGATGGCCAGGAAGGTGACGATGAGATCGCCGCGGCTGGCGACGTCGTCGAACAGATCGTCGAACCCGCACGCCTCGCTCTCGGACAGCCGCTCGAGCAGCTGGTCGATGCGGGTCTCGATCGAGATCTGCTCCGGCGGCAGCAGCACCGGCGGCCGGTCCTTGGCCCGTTCGAGCACGCGGCGAAACGCCGCCAGCAGGCCGAACAGGTCGACGTCCAGCTCGGGCTCGACCGGCTCGCCGGCGATGGCGGCGATGCGCGCGTCGGGCCGCGTCCACTGCGCGTTGCGCAGCGTCTCGCGCTCGTGGAGCAGCTCGGCGGCGGCCTTGAACCGCTGATGCTCGACCAGCCGGCGCACCAGGGCGTCGCGCGGGTCGATCTCCTCGTCGTCGACGGCGGCCGCCGATTCGGGCCGCGGCAGCAGCTGCCGGCTCTTGATGTGGATGAGTGTCGCCGCCGTGACCAGGAACTCGCTGGCGACGTCGAGGTTGAGCTCCTGCATCAGGTTCAGGTAGTCGAGGTACTGCTCGGTGATGAGCGCAATCGGAATGTCGTAGACGTTCACCTCGTTCTTCTTGATGAGGTGCAGCAGCAGGTCGAGCGGCCCGTCGAAGGTCTCGAGGTGCAGCGGAAACAGCTCGAGCTGCGACTCGAAGCCCTCGGCGGCCGACTTCCCGCGTCCCTGATCCGGCGAATCGCTCATGGTTCCGGCGCGTCTAGTAGCGCAGCTTCACCGCCGCCCGCACCCGTTCCATCGTCTCGACGGCGACGACGCGGGCCCGGCGCGAGCCCTCGACCATCAGCTCGCGCAGATAGCCGGGGCGGGCCAGCGCCGCGGCGCGGCGCTCGCGAATCGGCTCGAGCACCAGGTTGATGGCGGCGGCGAGCTTGGTCTTCACCTCGACGTCACCGACCTTGCCGGCGGCGTAGCGGCTCTTCAGGTCCTCGACCTCGTCGCGATCGCGGTTGAAGGCGTCGTGGTAGACGAACACCGGGTTGCCCTCGACGGTGCCGGGGATGTCGGCCCGCACCCGCTTGGGATCGGTGTACATCTGCCGCACCTTCTTCACCACCGTCGCGGCGTCGTCCGACAGGTCGATGGTGTTGCCGTAGCTCTTGCTCATCTTGCGGTTGTCGAGCCCGGGCAGCCGCGGCGTCGGCGTCAGCATCGCCTGCGGCTCGACCAGCACCTCGGCGAAGATGTGGTTGAAGCGCCGCACCACCTCGCGCGACAGCTCGAGGTGCGGCACCTGGTCTTCCCCCACCGGCACGACGTTGGCATCGTAGATCGTGACGTCGGCGGTCTGCAGCAGCGGGTAGCCGAGAAAGCCGATGCTGCTGAGGTCGCGATCGACGAGCTGTTCGGCGATCTCCTTGTAGGTCGGCACCCGCTCCAGCCACGGCACCGGCGTGACCATCTGCAGCAACAGGTAGAGCTCGGCGTGTTCCGGGACCATCGACTGCACGAAGATCGTGCTGCGCTCGGGGTCGATGCCGGCGCCGATCCAGTCGGCCAGGTTGTCGGCGGCGTTCGCCGTCAGCTCGGAGGTGTCGCTGAAATGGCTGGTCAGGGCGTGCCAGTCGGCGACGAAGTAGAAGCAGTCGTAGTCGCGCTGCAGCGCGACCCAGTTGTCGAGGGCGCCGACGAGATGCCCGAGGTGCAGTTTGCCGGTCGGGCGCATGCCCGACACCACGCGTTGCCTGATCACAGCAGCCAACCGAGCAGGCGCTCCTGCACCGGGCCGACGATGGCGCGGAAGACGCCCGAGAACATGAGAGCGTAGAGGACGAAGATGCCGTACGGCCGCAGCCGCTCGACGGCGTGCGCCGCGGCCGGCGGCAGCACGCCGATGAGGACGTTGCCACCGTCGAGCGGCGGAATCGGCAGCATGTTGAACACCGCCAGCAGGACGTTGACGAGCACCACGAGCAGCAGAGCGTAGCCGAGCGGGCCGCCAGTCATCGTCTCGGGCGCCGCCTGCAGCCAGAGCGCGCCGACGACCGCCATCACGAGGTTGCTGGCCGGGCCGGCCGCCGCCACCAGGGCGAAGTCGCGGCGCGGCGCCCGCAGGTTGCGGCCGTCCACCGGCACCGGCCTGGCCCAGCCGATGAGCGGCAGGCCGGTCATCGCCGCGAGCAGCGGGAACAGCAGCGTGCCGATCGGGTCGACGTGCGCCACCGGGTTCAGGGTGAGCCGGCCGAGCAGGCGCGCGGTCGGGTCGCCGAGCTGATCCGCCGCCCACGCGTGCGCCGCTTCGTGCACCGTCAACGAACCGAGGAGCACGGCGAGCGAGAGTCCGATCTGCAGGAGATCCAGGTCCGCCAAAGCGCACCAGAGTACCACAGGGCCGCGCGGGCCGCCCGCCGGCCGGGGGTCAGACGGCGGTGGCGGCGCGGGCGAAATGCGCCAGGACCGCGTCGGCGCAGCGCGCCCCGACCAGCGGCACCAGGTCTTCGCGCGTGGCCCGGCGCACGCCGGCGACGCTGCCGAAGCGGCGCAGCAGCTGGTTGCGCCGGCGCGCGCCGACGCCGGGGATGGCGTCGAGTTCGGAGCTGAAGTCGCGCCGGCGGCGCGACGTGCGATGGAACGTCACCGCGAAGCGATGCGCCTCGTCGCGGATCTGCTGCAGCAGGTGCAGGGCCGGCCCGGTCCGGTCGAGCGCGATCGGCTGATCGTGGTCGCGAGTGAAGACGAGTTCCTCCTTCTTGGCCAGCCCCACCGCCACCAGGTTCGACAGCCCGACGCGCTCCAGGGCGGTGTAGGCGGCCGCCAGCTGGCCCTTGCCGCCGTCGATCACCAGCAGGTCGGGGAACGGCCCGCCCGCCTCGACCACAGCGGCGTAGCGGCGGCGGACGACCTGCTCCATGGCGGCGAAATCGTTCAAGAACCGGGGCTCGGGGCTCGGGGCTCGGGGCTCCAAAGGCCGGGGCGCGGGACTCGGGCCTCGGGGCTCGGGGTTGGGACTGCGAGGATCGACCGCTTCGGACTCCGGGGCAGCTGCACTTCCCGCGCCCCGCGCCCCGAGCCCCGAGACCCGGTACTTCCGGTACTCCCCCTTCGCCATCCGGCCGTCCTCGCACACGACCAGCGACGCGACGGTCTCGCTGCCCTGCAGCGTCGAGATGTCGACGCATTCGATCCGCCGCGGCAGGGCCGGCAGGTGCAGCGCCTGTTGCAGCTGCTCGAGCGCCGCCTGCTGGGCCAGGCCGCCGTGTTCGTGACGCGAACGATAGGCGAGCTCGGCGTTGCGGGTCGCCAGGTCGACCAGCCGGCGGCGATCGCCGCGCTGCGGCACGACGATCCGCACCTTGCGCTCGGCGCGCGCCGACAACCACTCCTCCATCACGTCGGCGTCGTCGAACGTCGCCGGCACGTAGACGTCGCGCGGCGGCACCTGCTCTTCGTAGAACTGCTGCAGCGCCGCGGCGATCACCGTCTCGACACCGCCGGCCACTTCGGGCGCGTGACTGAACAGCGCCACCCGTTCCACCACCCGGCCGCGCCGCACCTGGAAGACCTGGATCACCGCCCCTCGCTCGCCGACCGCGACGCCGAAGACGTCGCGGTCCCCCAGTTCGGCGGTCGCCATCTTCTGCTGCCGCGCGCCCAGCGCCTGCACCACGCGCATCGCGTCGCGGTGCTGCGCCGCCTCCTCGAACCGCTCGGCGGCGGCGGCGGCGCGCATTCGCGCGTCGAGCTCACCGGCCAGTTCGTCGTTGCGGCCTTCGAGCAGGAAGTGGACGTCGTGCACCGCCTGCGCGTAGCGCTCCGGCGAGCACAGGCCGGCGACGCACGGCGCGAGGCACCGCTTGATGTCGTACTCCAGGCACGGCCGCGGCCGCCGCCCGGTGATCACCTCGCTGCACGAGCGCAGCCCGAACAGCTTGTGGCTGAGCGACATGGTCCGACGGGCCAGCGTCGCCGGCAGGAAGGGCCCGGCGTAGAGATCACCGTCCCTGGCGACCTGGCGGGCGACGAGCAGCCGCGGAAACGCCTCGCTCAGCGTGAGGCGCAGGTAGGGGTAGTTCTTGTCGTCGCGCAGCAGGATGTTGTACTTGGGCGACCGCCGCTTGATCAGGTTGTTCTCGAGCGCGAGGGCTTCGACCACCGAGTCGGTGACGATCACCTCCAGGCTGGTCACCTCGTCGAGCAGGGCGTCGGTCTTCGGGTTGGCGCCGTAGGCGCCGAGGTAGCTGCGCACCCGGTCGCGCAGGGCCCGCGCCTTGCCGACGTAGATGGTCTGGCCGTCGCGGTTCCCGTACAGATACACGCCGGGCTGCTCGGGGAGGCGGGCGATCTGTTCCTTGAGATCCTGGATGGCCATGCTACGCTAGAGCCGGATTTCCGCGTATTCCCGCCCGATCATTGTAGCGAATGACCTTCACCGGCTTCATCGGCGCGGCGTGCATGTTCCCGCTGCGGCTGATCATCAACGCCAGCGTGGCGCTGGGCATCCACCCCAACGTCCTGACGCTCGTCGGTGTGCTCGTCAACGTGTGGGCGGCGTGGGCGCTGGCGGTCGATCGGTTCGTGCTCGCCGGCGTCATCATGATCGGCGCCAACATCTTCGATTTCATCGACGGCAAGGTCGCCCACATCACCGGCAAACAGTCGCAGTTCGGCGCCTTCTGGGACTCCACGCTCGACCGCTTCTCGGATCTGGCGCTGTTCACCGGCCTCATCTGGCTCTACTCCTCGCTCGGCCGCGAGGGCTACGTGCTGGTCGCCACCGCCGCGCTCATCTTCTCGATCATGACCAGCTACGCGCGAGCCCGCGCCGAGTCGCTGATCGAGAAATGCAAGGTCGGCTTCATGGAGCGGCCGGAACGCATCGTGCTTTTCATGATCGGCGCGTTCACCGACCGGATGGCCGGCGTGCTGTGGGTGATCCTCACCCTGGCCGTGGTCACCGTGGCCAACCGGATCTACTACACCTACCTGGAATTGAACCGGCTGCCGATGCCGTCGACGAGCGGGCCGCTCGGCGTGTTCTGGCGCTTCTTCTTCTGGCGCGACGAGCGGGCCACCGTGCCCTACGACATCTGGGTGATCGCCATCCTCGCCTTCGTGTGGCTCACCCCGCCCGACTGGCTGCACGACCCGACCGCCTCCGGCCTCGGCCTGCTCGGCTACGTCCTGCGCTGAACCGCGCGGCGGCCGAGGGGCGGCGTCCCCTGCGCGCGACGGGCGGCGCTACGACCAGACGATCTTGCGCTGCTCGCTCATGAGGCTTTGCGCTTCTTCGCCGCCGGCTTGGCCGGCAGCACCTTGGCGCCCTTGGCGGCGGCCTTCTTCGCGGCTGGCGTCTCGGCCACCTTGGCCGTGGGCTTGCGCCCGGCGCTGACCTGGTCGAGGCTGCGGCGCAGGGCTTCCATCAGGTCGATGACCTTGGGCGCCGCCTCTTCCTTCGGCGCCACCACTTCCTCGCCGGCGATCTTGGCGTCGATGATCGCGCGCAGCCCGCTTTGGTACTCGTCGGTGTAGCTGGCCAGATCGAGCGGCCCCTGGTAGCTGTCGATCACCTGCTGGGCGAGCTTGGCCTCGGCCGGCGTGACCTTGCCGCGCACCTCGCGCAGCTCGTCGATCTGGTCGATGGTGCGGATCTCGGCGGCGTGGTGCAGGGTGTACATCACCAGCCCCTGCTTGTGCGGTTTCACCGCCACCAGGTATTCGCGGCCGTGAATGGCGACCTTGCCGATGCCGGCCTTCCCCACCATTCCGTCGCGCATCACCGCGTAGGCGTCAGCCGCGGTCGGCCCCTCGGGTGCCAGGTAATAGGCCTTGTCGACGTACATCGGGTCGATCTCGTCGTCGCTGGCGAACTGCAGCAGGTTGATGACCTTGGTGGACTCGGTCTTGACCTTGGCGATGTCCTCGTCGGGCACCACCACCCATTTGCCTTTTTCGAATTCGTAGCCCTTGACGACCTCGGCGCTGGTCACCTCGCGCTCGCACGACGGGCACCACTTCTTCTGCTGGATCCGCGTCTGGCACTCCTCGTGCAGCTGGTTGAACGCGATGGTGGCGCTCGACTCGGTGGCCGGGTAGACCCGCACCGGAATCGTGACCAGGCTGACCTTCAGAAAACCCTTCCACGTGGGACGTGCGGCCATGATGGGATGCTCCAGAGATATCGGACTCGTTGCCCGCCGGCATTAGGCCGGAAGCGGGCTGGAACGTGGGGCTCGGGGCTCGGGCTGGGAGTTCCGGCATTGGGCAGCTCCAGCCTCGGACGGCCGGCGACATCGACGGTGGTTCCCTCGAAACCGGGTCCCGAATCCCGAGCCCCGGCACTTACACGTCTTCCCTCGCGTCGTGGCCCTCGAGGTGCAGCCCCGGGCCGCCCTCGAAATCGATGGCGTGCTCGGCGATCTTCTGCCGCAGCACCCGCCGCACCTCGCCGAGGCGCTGCCCTGGCACCGGCAGCCGGCGGGCCAGGGTGGTGAGCCGCGACACCACGATCAGCGTCGAGGCATCGCCGCGATCCTGCCAGGTGAGTCCGCCGATCTGGGCGTACGGCAGGAAGCCGGCGTCGGCCCAGATCCCGTCGGCGTAGAGCCCGTGCATGATGCGCGAGCTCAGCGGCACCGCCCCGCCGTAGTAGACGAACATCATCAGCTCGCCGAACACCGCCGGCAACGGCCGGGGCACGAACAGGGCCGACAGCAGCAGCAGGCCCATCGCCGCCCCGATGGACAGGCTCATGGCGTAGAAGGGCGGCCTGGGCGCCGTCCAGACGATCAGGGCCGCCGACCGCCGGCGTGCCCAGCGCCACAGGTCCCGGGCCGCCCGCACGTTGGCGACGAGGAAGCCCAGGCCGAGCACGAAGAGCACCCTGGGGAGCAGCTCGACGACCGGCACGCCTCGATTCTGCGATCCGCCCTTCGCGGGCGTCAATCGCTGGCCGACTGTTCGGCGGGTTCCTGGCGCGACAGCAGCGGGTCGAAGCAGCGCCGGCAACGCGCCTCGTAGGTGCCGTGGGCGCCGAGCAGCACGCGGTCGGCGCTGTGCACGAGCCGCTGCGTGTGATTGGCGGGATTGCCGCAGACCACGCAGATCGCGCGTGTCTTGGTGATGAACTCGGCGACCGCCAGCAGGTGCGGCATCGGCTCGAACGGCCGGCCGAGGTAGTCCTGGTCGAGCCCGGCGACGATCACCCGCAGGCCGCGGCCGGCCAGCTCGATGCAGGCCGCCGGCAGCGCGGCGTCGAAGAACTGGCCCTCGTCGACGCCGACCACCTCGGTGTCGGGCCGCACCCTGGCCAGCAGATCGGCCGACGAACCGGCCGGCTCGGCCGAGAGCCGCAGTTCGCCGTGCGAGACGATGGCGTCGTCGGCGTAGCGGGTGTCGACCGCGGGCTTGAAGATCTGCACGCGCTGGCGGGCGATCTGCGCCCGGCGGATGCGGCGGATGAGCTCTTCGCTCTTGCCGCTGAACATGCTGCCGACGATGACCTCGATCCAGCCGGAGTTGGCGGCGCGAACGACGTCCATGGGCGTCCCGGCCTCAGGCCCGCGACTGGTACTCGCCGGTCTCGGTGTTGACGCGGATGACGTCGCCCTCGCCGATGAACGGCGGCACCTGCACGACCAGCCCGGTCTCGGTCGTCGCCGGCTTGAGCTGGTTGGTGGCGGTGGCCCCCTTGATGGCCGGCACCGTCTCGGTCACCTTCAGATCGACCGTCTGCGGCAGCTCGATGCCGACCGGCTCGACGCCGTGGAACTCCACGCTGATGGTCATCTCGGGCTTCAGATAGCCCACCGAGTCGCCCAGCGCCTCGGCCGACAGGTGCGTCTGCTCGTAGGTCTCGGTGTCCATGAAGTGGTGCCCGTCGGCGTCGCTGTAGAGGTACTGCATGTGCTTCTCGTCGAGCACGGCGCGCTCGACGACGTCTTCCGAGCGCAGCCGCTGCTCCGAGGTGGTGTTGTTGCGCAGGTTGCGGGTCTTGACCCGGACGAATCCGCGCAGGTTGCCGGGTGTCTTGTGCTCCAGGTCGAGAATGCGGAGCAGGTCGCCCGACTGGATGATGATCATGCCGCGCTTCAGCCGCGTGGCGGCCAGGGTATTTGCCATGAATCTGCCTCGGAGAAGTCCAGAACCTTTCGATCCTAGCACGCGGCCCCGGTCCGCCGCCCCCCGGCCGGCCGCCGGCCGGCCGGGCGCGTGGCCGGGCGGCGGAGGCCCCCCGTGCTACCATCGGCGTCGTGGCTTTCGCCCGCTGGGATCCGGTCCGGGACCTGCTCGCGATCCAGCTGAAGATGGAGCGCCTGCCGGCGCCGTCACCCCAAGGCTGGGTGCCGGCGGCGGACCTGTGCGAGACCGCCGACGCCTTCATCGTCACCGCCGAGCTGCCCGGCGTGGCGCGCCAGCAGATCCGCATCGACGTCCACGACGGTCAGCTCACGCTGCACGGCCGCCGCGACGCCCGCGTCGCCTGCGAGCAATACCACCAGGTGGAGCGCGGCCACGGCGAGTTCAGCCGGTCGTTCCGGCTGCCGCACACCATCCTGCCCGAGCGGATTTCCGCCGAGCTGAAGGACGGGGTGCTGACGATCGTCGTGCCGAAGAGCGCCGCGCCGGGCCCGCGCCGCGTCGACGTCGGCTGAGGCCCCGGCATGCGGCGGTGGTCCCTGGCGCTCGTCCTCGTCATGGCCGGCGTGGCCGCCGGCCTGGTGATCTCGGGCCGGATGCGCGCGTCGAGCGACGTCGAGGCCGTCGACCAGGCGGCGCCGGCGCCGGTCCGCCCGCCCCGCGCCGACGCCGCGGCCCCCGTCGCCACCGGGCCCGACTTCACCCGGGTCGCCGAGCAGACGCTCGGCGCCGTCACCAACATCGCGTCGCTGCAGCGCGTCCGCCGGCCGACGTCGCCGTTCGCCAACGATCCGTTCTTCCAGTACTTCTTCGGCGATCCGGGCGAAGTGTTCGGCAGCCGCGATCGCTATGAGTCGAGCCTCGGCTCCGGGGTCGTCATCAGCAGCGACGGCTACGTCCTGACCAACAGCCACGTCGTCGGCGAGGGCGAGGTCGAGGTCACCGTCGGCCTCGGCGACAAGCGGGAGCTGCGCGCCAAGGTGATCGGCGTCGACCCCGCCACCGACCTGGCGCTGCTCAAGGTCGAGGCGCGCGGCCTGGCGACGATCCCGTGGGGCGACTCGTCGAAACTGAAGGTCGCCGAATGGGTCCTGGCGATCGGCAACCCGTTCCAGCTCAATCAGACCGTGACCCTCGGCATCGTCAGCGCGCTCGGCCGGGCCAACGTCGGCATCGTCGCCTACGAGGACTTCATCCAGACCGACGCCGCGATCAACCCCGGCAACTCGGGCGGCGCGCTGGTCAATGCCCGCGGCGAGCTCATCGGCATCAACACCGCCATCTATTCGCAGAGCGGCGGCTACCAGGGCATCGGCTTCGCGGTGCCCAGCAACCTGGCCCGCCGGGTCGTCGACGACCTGACGAAGTACGGCGTCGTCCGCCGCGGTTCGATCGGCTACCTCGAAGTGTCGCCGCTCACGTCGCGGCTCGCCGACGAACTGCGGGCGCCGACCACCGAGGGGCTGGTCGTGATGCGCATGGCCCGCGGGGCGGCCTACCAGGCCGGCCTGCGCCCGGGCGACGTCATCCTGGCGGTGAACGGCCGACCGGTGACCGACGCGGCGCGCTTCATGCGCGAGATCGCCGACAGCGCGATCGGCAGCACGATGAGCCTCGAGGTGCTGCGCGACGCCGTGCGGCAGACCCTGCGCGTCACCGTGCAGCAGGAAGCCCGCGGCGCCCGCGGTCGCTGAGGACCGCCGCTACCGCGAATGCCGGCTCGGCCGGCGCGCGCCCGCGGTCAGCCACGCCCGCACGCCCGACACCGCCCGGCTGGCCGGCGCGGCACACCGCCACAGCCGGTCGGCGCCCAGGGTGACGCCGATCCGCGGCGTCCACACCACGTCCGGCGTCGCGCCGTCGTCCTCGATGGTCAGCGGACCGTCGGTGAGCATCCGCATGTTGTGCGTCGGGGTCGCGATGCCCATCGCCACCGTGAGGTTGCCGGGCCCGCGACACAGGTCGTGGTCGCGGGTCGGCGCCGGACGACCACTCGCCGCGGCGCGCCGCACCCGCATGCGGGCCACGCCGTCGAGCGGCTCGACGGCGCGGATCAGCACCGCCGACGGGAACCCGTCGCCTTCGGTGACGGCGTTCAGCAGGTGGTGCAGGCCGTAGCTGACGTAGACGTAGGCGAGCCCCGGCGGCCCGTAGAGCGGCGCATTGCGCGGCGTGCGGCCCTTGTAGGCATGGCAGGCGGGATCGCTCTCGCCGATGTAGGCCTCGGTCTCGACGATGCGCCCGGCGGCGACGCCGTCGGCGGCGCGGTGCACCAGCACCTTGCCGACCAGATCGCGGGCGACCTCCAGCGTCGGCCGGGCGTAGAAGGCGACGGGCAGGACGCGGCCGCGGCGTCGCGCCGCGCCGCCACCCCGGGTCACGACGCGCCGCCGGGCTGCAACGCCGCCTTCAGATACCGGGCGGTGTGCGACTCGGCGACGTGCGCCACCTGTTCGGGCGTGCCCATCGCCACCAGGCGGCCGCCGGCCTCGCCGCCCTCGGGGCCGAGGTCGATGATCCAGTCGGCGGTCTTGATGACGTCGAGGTTGTGCTCGATCACCACCAGCGTGCTGCCGGCCTCGAGCAGCTTGCGGAACGCCGTCAGCAGCTTGGCGATATCGTCGAAATGCAGGCCGGTGGTCGGCTCGTCGAGGATGTAGAGCAGCCGCTCCCCGCCGTGCGAGGCCAGGTGCGCGGCGATCTTGACGCGCTGCGCTTCCCCGCCGGACAGCGTCGTCGCCGGCTGGCCGAGCCGCAGGTAGCCGAGGCCGATCTCGTCGAGCACCTGGAGGCGGCGCAGCACCTTGACCGAACCGCCGAAGAACTGCAGCGCCTCGCGCACCGTCAGGTCGAGGATCTGGGTGACGTTCCTGCCCTTGTAGCGCACGTCGAGCACGTGGGGCTTGAAGCGCTTGCCGTCGCAGTGCTCACACGGCACGTAGACGTCGGCGAGGAACTGCATCTCGACCTTGACTTCGCCCTCGCCCTGGCAGGCCTCGCAGCGGCCGCCCGGCACGTTGAAGGAGAAGTGGCTGGCGGTCAGCCCGCGGGCGCGGGCGTCCTTGGTGGCGGCGAGCAGCTCGCGGATCGGATCGAAGGCCTTCAGATAGGTGACCGGATTCGAGCGCGGCGTCCGGCCGATCGGCGTCTGATCGACCAGCACCACGTCGGTGAGGAACTCGGCGCCCTCGAGTCGGCGGTGGAAGCCGACCTTGCGATCCCAGTCGCCCTTGCCGCGTTTGAGCGCGGCGTACAGCACGTCGTGGACCAGCGTCGACTTGCCGGAGCCGCTCACCCCGGTGATCACCGTCAGGGTGTTGAGCGGCACCTCGATGTCGACGTCTTTCAGGTTGTGCTCGCGGGCGCCGACCAGCCGCAGCCGCTGCGGCGTGCCCTTGCGGCGCTGCACCGGCACCGGGATCTGCAGCTCGCCGCGCAGGTACTTCGCGGTCAGGGATCGCGCGTCCTCGATGAGCCCGGCCAGCGGTCCGGAATAGATCACCCGGCCGCCGTGTTCGCCGGCGCCGAGCCCCATGTCGACCACGTGATCGGCCACCGCGATCATGTCGGCGTCGTGCTCGACGACGATCACGGTGTTGCCCTGGTCGCGCAGCTGGCGCAGGATGGCGATGAGACGGAGGTTGTCGCGCGGGTGCAGGCCGATCGACGGCTCGTCGAGCACGTAGAGCGTGCCGACCAGCGAGGCGCCGAGCGAAGTGGCGAGATTGATGCGCTGCGCCTCGCCGCCCGACAACGTCGACGACAGCCGGTCGAGCGTCAGGTACTCCAGCCCGACGTCGCTCAGGAAGCCGAGCCGGCGGCGGATCTCCTTGAGCACCTTGTCGGCGATCGCCGCCTCCTGCGGCGCCAGATCGAGAGTGGCGAAGAACTCCTGGGCCTGCCGGGTGGTCAACGCCGACACCTGATCGATGGTCCGGTCGCCCACCCGCACCGCCCGCGCCTCGCGCCGCAGCCGCGTGCCCTGACAATCGGGGCAGGTCTGGTAGCCGCGATAGCGGCTCAGGAACACGCGGACGTGCACCTTGTACTTCTTGCGCTCCAGCCAGTCGAAGAAGCCGCGCACGCCCGCGAAGTCGCCGTCGCCGTGCACCACCAGGCGCCGCTGCTCGTCGGTGAGGTCCTGCCACGGCACGTCGAGCGGCACGCCGCGCGCCTTGGCCATCTTCTTGAGGTCGCCGAGGTAGGTGCGGTAGTGCGGCTTGGTCCACGGCTCGATGGCGCCCTGGGCGAGCGACTTCGCCGGATCGGGCACGACGAGGTCGAGATCGAGCTCGATGATGTTGCCGAAACCGTGGCAGGTCGGACAGGCGCCGAACGGATTGTTGAAGGAGAACAGCCGCGGCTGCGGGTCCTCGTAGGTCAGGCCGCAGGTCCGGCACTCGAAGCGCTCGCTGAAGACGTTGCGCACGTCGGGTCCGCCGCCCTCGCCGAGCTGGATCACCCACGCCGCGCCGCCCCCTTCCTGGTAGGCGATCTCGACCGCGTCGGTGATGCGCGACCGGGCCTCGGCCTCGACCTTGATCCGGTCGACGACGACCGCCAGCGACGGCCGCCCCTCGACGTCGGCCGGGGCCAGATCCTCGAATGCACGCGCCACGCCGTCGACGAGCAGCCGGCCGAAGCCCTTGCGGTGCAGCGCGTCCACCGCCGCGGCGCCGGGCGACAGCGCGGTCTTGAGCGGCAGCGGCTCGCCGCTCCCCTCGTCGGCCCGATCGTCCTCGTCGGCGTCCTCGTCGCCGCCGCCCGCCGCCACCGGCGCCGCGAGCACCGGCATGTCGAAGCCGATCAGCAGCCGGGCGCCGGGCGACAGGGCGAGCAGCCGGTTGGCGACCACCTCGGCCGTCTCGCGCACGACCTCGACGCCGCAGGTGCGGCAATGGGTGCGGCCGACCCGGGCGAACAGCAGCCGCATGTAGTCGTGGATTTCGGTGACGGTGCCGACGGTCGAGCGCGGGTTGCGCACGCTGTTCTTCTGCCGGATGGCGATCGACGGCGCGATGCCTTCGATGCGATCGACGTCGGGCTTCTCCATCCGTTCGAGGAACTGCCGGGCGTACGCCGACAGCGACTCGACGTAGCGGCGCTGCCCCTCGGCGTAGATGGTGTCGAACGCGAGCGAGGACTTGCCCGAACCGCTGACGCCGGTGACGACCACCAGGGCCTCGGCGGGCAGGGTCAGGTCGACGTTCTTCAGGTTGTGCGTCCGGGCGCCCTTGATGACCAGGACGGCCGGCGCCGGCGACACGGTGGCTGGCATGGCGGAGGACCGGGCGCGCCCGGGACGGCCCGCGGCGCTGGCTCCAAACTCCCCATGGTAGCGCAGGCCGGCAAACCGGTGCCCGGCGGCGGCACGGCCACGTCAGAAAAGTGGCAGGCGGCCACTTCCCGTCACCGCCGTGACGGCCGGATGGCCCGCGCAAGGTGCGGAAGGCCGGGCGGATATCGTGCAATGTGGCCCGCTCCCGGCATGGCACGGTTCCTGTAAAGCCCGTCGTGCAGTCGTGGCCATGAACAGCCAGCGTTTCAGCGTCGGCAACCGGGGCACCGTCATCGTCGTGAACGAGCCGGATGCCCAGCAACAGCAGGTGCTGCAGCGGCTCCAGCAGCGGGGCTTCCGCGCCCAGGTCGCCGACAGCGGCCGGATGGCGCTTCAGCTGGCCCGCGACGAGCGTCCCGACGTGATTCTGATGGACATGGACCGGCCAACGCTCGATGGCTGGGAGTCCACCCGACGGCTCAAGGCCGACCCGGTGACCCGCCACATCCTGGTCGTGGCCCTGTCGGAGAACACTCAGACCGACCGCCGGAATCTCGCGATGCGCGTCGGCTGCGACGGCTTCGAGGCCAAACCGCTCGACGTCGATCACCTCGTGGCCGCCGTCGAGAGCCTGCTGCCCGCACAGAGCCTGTAGGTCCGCGGCGCGTCGCCGCCGGTCAGGGCCGGCCCGCCGGTGCCGGCGCGCTTGGCCCCGGAGCGCGGCGGCGCTACCATCCGGGGGACGAGGCGGCACCCTGGGCCGAGGCCCGGTGCCGGCGACACAGCGGATGCCCAGCGACGGCGGCCAAGACGGCATGGCCCCGGTGACCCCCGCGGCCACCTGGAGCTGGCGCGTGGATTCCGACCGCGTCGCCTATTCCGCCGGCTGGCACGCCATCATGGGCGAACCGCCGGCCGACGACGTGCGTTCGCTGCACTCGTGGCTCGGCCGCGTGCACCCCGACGACGTCGCGGCGCTGATGTCGGCCCTCGACCGTCACGTCGGGGGCGGCAGCGACGAGTTCGTCGCCGAGCACCGCGTCCGCACCCGCAGCGGCGGCTTCAAATGGGTGGTGGCGCGGGCGGTCGTCGCCCGCGACGCCGCCGGCCGGCCGACGGTGCTCGCCGGCACGCTGGCCGACGTCAGCGAGCGCAATGCCAGGGACCCGCTGGCCGGCCTGCCCGGTGCGACGGCGCTGCGCGCCCATGTCGCCCGGCTGATCCAGGCGGCGCGCCGCGATCCGGCCGCCCGTTTCGCGCTGCTGCTCGTCGACCTCGACCGCTTCGGGGCGATGAACGAGCTGCTCGGGCACGACACCGCCGACACGCTGCTGCGCGAGGCGTTGCGCCGCGTCGCGCGCTGCCTGCGTGAAGGCGACCTGGTGGCGCGCCTCGGCGCCAGCCGCGAGCGCGAGGCACCGGCGCCCGACGGCGCCCTGCCGCCGCTCGGCGGCGACGAGTGCGCGGTCGTGCTCTCGAACCTCACCGAGGTGCGCGACGCCGTGCGGGTCGCCACCCGCATCCACGACGCCATGGCGGCGCCGTTTCCGGTGGCCGGCCAACGGCTCTTCACCTCGGTCAGCATCGGCATCTCGGGCAACAGCGGCGCCCACGATTCCGCCGACGACATGCTGCGCGACGCCTACTCGGCGCTGGTCCGGGCCAAGACCCGCGGCCCCTCGGAGACACAGCTGTTCGACGACTCGGCGCGGGCCGGCCTGACCGAGTTCATGGAGTTCGCCGCCGACCTGTCGCCGGCCATCACCGGCCATCAGTTCGAGTGGTGGTATCAGCCGGTAATCGACCTGCACGACGGTTCGATCGTGCGCGCCGAGGCCCTGGTCCGCTGGCGTCATCCGTCGCGCGGCCTGCTGCGGCCGAACATCTTCGTGCCGCTGCTCGAGCAGACCGGCACCATCGTGCCGGTGGGCTGGGAGGGGGTCACGGCGGCGTGCGCGGCGCTGGCCGCGTGGCGCGACGCCCACGCCCCGGCCCACGGCGTCCGCGTGTCGGTCAATCTCCTCGCCCGCCAGTTCCTCGAGCCCGATCTCCTCGCCCGGCTCCACGCCGCGACCGCCGCGGCCGGCCTCGACCACGGCGACGTCGAGGTCGAGATCGCCGAAATGGAGGCGATCTCGCATTACGACCGGGCCGTCGAGGTGAGCCGCGCGCTGCGCGACGCCGAGTTCAAGGTGGCCCTCGACGACTTCGGTCTCGGCCTGGCCACCACCGAACACATCCGCGGCCTCGGCGTGCACACGTTGAAGATCGACCGCGCCTACATCGGCGGCAACCAGCAGCAGGCCGGCAGCACCGCCATCGTGCAGTACGCCGTGGAGCTGGCGGCCATCCTCGGGATCGACGTCGTCGCCGAGGGCGTGGAAACGCCGACCGAGCTCGACACCCTCAAGGCGCTCGGCTGCCCGATGGCCCAGGGCTTCCTGTTCTCGCGGCCGATCACCGCCGACGAGATGCTGGCTCTGCTGCAGCGCACCGACGCCACCGCCGCCGGCACGGCGTGGTGGGCCGGCGCACAGCCGGTCACGCAGCGCCGGCGGCGCGATTCGGACGTCGAGGTGTCGGCGACATAGACAGATGGCTGACACCCACATCTGGTGATCGGTTGATCTGGTGATCGGTCGATCGATCTGCCGATCGAATGATCTGGTGATCTGATGAACGGGAGCATCGACCGATCGAGGGCGCTCGACGCCGGGAGCATCGGCGGCTGCGCCCGTCGCCCGGCAACGAACCGTCGAACCCGCGGCTCAGCAGACCACCGGATCACCCGGTCGCAGGATCGATCAGCCCCGATCAGCCGATCAGAGATCGTGAGGTCGCCCGATCGATCGACCGATCAACCGATACGCGATCAACCGATTCCGCTATCTACTCCACCCTCAATCCCTCGACCGGATTGACCCGCATCGCCCGCAGCGCCGGCGGCAGCGTGGCCACGAGCGCCGCCACGACGAGCACGGCGCAGGCCACGCCGGTGGCGAGCGCGTCGCGCGCCGACACGCCGTAGAGCACGCGCGACAGCAGGCCGTCGAGCAGCTGGATCGCGGCCAGGCCGCCGGCGAGGCCGGCCACGACCAGGCCGGCGCCGTGGCGCACGACCAAACCGCCGACGGTGGCCGCCGTGGCCCCGAGAGCGAGGCGAATCGCCAGTTCGCGCGTCCGCATCTGCACGGCCCATGAGAACAGGCCGTAGACGCCCACCGCCGCGAGCAGCGCCGCCAGGCCGCCGAACAGCAGCAGCACGCTGCGCAGCACCCGCGCCTCGGCCGTGCGCTCGGCCAGGCGGCTGCCCCACGTCTTCGGCTCGGACATCGGGATCGCCGGGGCGACCGTGCGCAGCGCGTTGCGGACGGCCGCGGCACCGGCGCCGGCGTCGGCGGCGCGCACCGCGATCACCACCTCCGAGAACGGGAACTGCCGGGTCGTGAAGTAGATCGCCGGCTCGACCTCCTGGCCCAGGGCGACGTTGCGGATGTCGGCGACGACGCCGACGATCTCGAAGGGCACGCCGTGCTGTCCGGCGACCCACTTGAGGTTGACACCGAGTGGGCCCACGGCGCTCGAGAGCACCGTGAGCGACGTGCCCACCGGCTCGCGCGATGCCAGGTAGCGGCGCGCGAACGTCTCGTTGACGACGACCGCCCCTGGAGCCGCCGGCCCGTCGAACGCGGCGAAGTCGCGCCCGCGCACCAGCCGCGCGCCCATGGCCGGGAAGTAGCCGTCGCTCACGCTGTGGAACTGCGCCTGCGGCGCCTCCTCCAGGCGCGGCGGTGGCGGCTCGCCGACGATCAGGAACGGATTGCGCCAGCCGACCTCGAATGGCAGGAAGTTGGCGGCCCCGGCGGCCTGCACACCCGGCTCGCTGCGCACGGCGTCGAGGAGGGCGGCCTGCTGCCCCGCCATGGCCGCCCAGCGCGCGATGAACGTCTCGCGGGGACCGGCCGCCGGCCGCACCTGGATCGTGGTCGTGGCGACGTCACCGGCGTCCACGCCGGTCGACGTCTCGGTCATCCGCTGCACCGTGCGGACGAGCAGTGCCGAGCCGACGAGCAGTCCGCACGCCAGCGCCAGTTCGGCCCCGACCAGCACCGAGTACACGCGCCGGGCGCCACGCGAGCTGCCCCGCTCGCCGGTCTTCAGCTCGCTGGTCAGCTGCCGCTGCAGCGACGCCAACGCCGGTACCAGCGCGAAGAAGGCGGTGGCAGCGACGATGACGGCCAACGCCACGCCGAGCGTGCGGACGTCGACGGCGGCCTCGCCGAGCCGCGGCAGCGAGACCGGCGTGTAGGCGCGCAACAGCGGCAACCCCGCGGCGGTCAGGGCCAGGCCGACCACCGCCCCGCCGGCGGCCAGCACCAGGCCCTCGGCCATGAGCTGGAGCACCAGCTGACGCGGCGTCGCGCCCAGCGCGACTCTGACCGCCACCTCACGCTCGCGGGACAGGGCGCGCGTCAGCAGCAGCGACGCCACGTTGAGGCAGGCGATGGTGAGCAGCACCGCCACGGCGCCGAGCAGCACCGACAGCGCCGGGCGGTAGTAGCCGAGCGTCTCGTCGAGCTGCGGCACCAGCCGGGTGCCCCAGCCGCGATTGGTCTCGACGAACTCGGTCTGGAACCGCGCGGTGAGCGCGTCGGCGGCCGCCTGGGCCTCGGCCAGGTCGACCCCGGGCGCCATCCGCGCCACCGCCTCCATGAAGTGCGCGGCGCGGCTGTGCTGCGTCATGTCCCAGCGCAGCCGCTGCCAGACGTCGACGTCGTCGGGGTAGTGGAAGCCGGGCGGCATCACGCCGACGATGGTGTACGGCTCGTCGTTGAACAGCAGCGGCCTGCCGACCACACCGGGGTCGGCGCCGTAGCGCGTGCGCCACAGCCGATCGCTGATGACGGCGACCAGCTCGCCGGGCGCGAACAGCGGACCGCCCGCCGGGAAGCCGGCACCGACCTGCGGCCCGACGCCGAGCAGTTCGAACAGGTTGCCACTCACCTCGATGGTGGCGACACGCGCCGGGTCGAGGCCGGGATCGGTGAGGTTGATGCCGGGGCGCCACCACGCCGCCGCGTCGACGAACACCGGCAGCGCCCGCACGTCCATGAAGTTCACCGGCGAGATAGGGTCGTGGGTGGCGGCCTTCTCGACGTTGGTGTCCCAGATGGTGACCAGCCGGTCGGGGTCGCGATACGGCAGCGGCCGCAGCACCACGGCGTCGACGACGGTGAAGACCGTCGCCGCGGCCCCGGTGCCGAGCCCCAGCACCAGCATCGTGACGAGCGCGAAGCGCGGATGGTGGCGAACCTGGCGGACGGCGGCGCGAAGGGCGTCGAGCACGGCGGCTCCGGGCCGCGTCCGGGCGTCCGCGACACGCGGTGTGGCCCACGTCGGCAGCGCTTGGACGGCCCTGGCGCGCCCAGGGTTGGCAGGGCGTTCGTGCTAGAGTGGAGGGTCTGTGCTTGGCGTCCAGCGCCCGGCACGCGTCACGCCGGCCGGCGTAGCTCAGTTGGTAGAGCAGCTGATTCGTAATCAGCAGGTCGTCGGTTCAAGTCCGACCGCCGGCTCCAGTCCTCCCCGTCGCGTGCGCCCCCTTCCTGGCTCGGCCCGCGGTGGACGCCCGACCAGGCACACCACCCGCGGTCGAGTCCGTCAGTAATTGACACGCTCTCGACGCTCCCCGCAGAGTAATTCCCTGTGCGCCTGCGGGCATTTCCTGAATAATGTCACCGGGGCGGCACCGGTTCCCCCCCGAACCGAAAGAGACCCGGTGCCGAGCTCGCCCAGCGTCGTGGCGAGCTGTTCCCCGCAGGGAGTCAGGGATGAGTAAGAAGGGCGACAGCAGCGTGGCGGACCAGATCGCCGTATTCATCGGTAAGTCGATGGGTGAACTGCTCAACAGGAAGTCGGCGCTTCAGCACCAGCTCGCCGAGGTCGAAAAGCAGATCGAGGGCGTGCGCAGGAGCGTCATGAAGCAGTTCGGCGGCACCGCCAAGGCCAAGCGGCGCGCCAAGGGCGCACTGAAGCGGGCCGGCAAGGCCGTCCGCCGCGAGCTGTCGCCGGCGACGAGGAAGAAGATGGCCGCCGCCGCCCGCCGTCGTTGGGCACGGGTGCGCAAGGCCGCGAAGGACGTCGTCGGCCAGTAAGGCCGCGGTTCGTCGTGCTAGTCTGACGGGCACGGGCCGCGCGGCCATCCCAGCCGTCGGCGTGCTCCGGAGGTCGTCATGCGACTGCGCCGCGTCGCGCTGCTCATCGCCTCGCTCCTCTGGCTGCCCGCACCGGGCCTGGCCCAGGACCACACGCAGCAGTCCACCACGCCGCCGCCGATCGGTTACCCCTCGGAGTTCCTGCTCGGACGGCCGAAAGGGCTGCTCGCCGTCCGCGGCGGATGGCTGTTCGCCAACACCGGCAGCGACCTGTACGACTTCGTCAGCAACCAGCTCACCGTCGACAAGAAGTCGTTCAACGCGTCGTCGCTGGCCGGCGACTTCGGCATCTCGTTCGGCTCAAGGTTCGACGTCATCGCCACCCTCGAACAGGCCAACTCCACCACCGCGTCCGAGTATCGCGATTTCGTCGACACCGGCGGCGTGCCCATTACCCAGACCACGCGCCGCGAGGAATGGGTGATCTCGGGCACGCTGCGCATGGCGCTGCTGCCGCGCGGGCGACGCATCAGCCGCTTCGCCTGGGTGCCGCGCGCGTTCACACCCTACGTCGGCGCCGGGGCCGGCGCCGTGAAGTACACCTTCCAGCAGTACGGGTCGTTCGTCGACTTCCGCACCCTGCGCGTCTTCAACGACGATTTCGGCGCCAACGGCTGGGCGCCGACGGTGCATGCCCTGGGCGGCGCCGATCTGCGGGTCTGGCGCCGGATCTACCTCACCTCCGAAGCGCGCTACACGTGGAGTTCGGCCACGCTCGGCCAGGACTTCGTGGACTTCGAGCCCCTGGCGCTCGGCGGACTGCGCCTGTCGGGTGGCCTGCAGGTCGTCTTCTAGGAACGGACGGATCGCCATGACCACGTCGCTTCTCCTCGCCGTCGCTCTCGCCGCCGGGCAGACGGCCGCCCCGCCACCGGCCCCCGCCGACGCCCGCTGGCAGCCCTGGCTCGGCGGCTGGGTGGCCGACGACGATCGCGCCGGCACCGGCGCCCGCACCTGCGTCACCGCCACGCCCGACGGCGGCGTCTCGATCGTCACCTCGGTGGGCGTTCAGGAGATCTCGCGCGAGTCGCGCATCGCCGACGATCGCGACTACGCCGTGGCCGTGGACGACTGTCGCGGCACGGAACGTCACCGCTGGTCGGCGAACGGGCGGCGGCTGTACCGCACGGCGACCGTCGCCTGTGGCAGCGAGGCGCCGCGGACCCTGGCCAGCGTGGCTTTCATGCGGAACGGCCCGGTCTGGGTCGACGTCCAGACCGTTCAGCAGGGCGCCGACACCAGCGTGCGGGTGCAGCGCTACCGCCCCGCGCCGCGGCAGCGTCAGGCCGCCGGCAGTGCCGTTGCGCAGCCGGCGTTCGATTTCGCCGAGATGCCGTGGACCGTGAACGACGTCCTGGAGCTCAGCGCGGCGCTGCCGGCCGATGGCGTGCAGGCGGCGATCGGCGAAGGCACGACGGCGTTCGATCTCAACAAGCGCACCCTGGTCGCGCTGGCCGACGCCCGGGTCGACGAACGGGTCATCGACCTGATGGTCGGCCTCACCTATCCGAACCACTTCGTCGTCCGCTCCGGCGGCGGCTCGGCGGATAGCGGCGGGTACGCCGGCGGCGCCTTCGATCCGTTCTTCGCGCCGATCGTCGGCGCCGCGGCGATGTACGGCTGCTATTCACCGTATGGCTGGGCGGCGGCCGGCTACTTCGGCAACTGCGGCATGATGAGCCCGTACCTGCTGGGCTACGGCCCCGGCTATTGGAACGGCTACTACAACTCGTCGTGGTGGGTCGCCAACGGCCCGGTCAATCCCGCGGGCGGCGGCGGCCCGGCGCCGCAGGCCGAGGGGCGCGTCGTCAACGGGCGGGGCTACACCCAGGTCACGCCGGTCGACGCGACCAACGCCGGCAGCGGCGGCGCCTGGAACGGCGGCAACGGCGGCACCTCCAGCTCGAACAGCGGCGGCTCGAGCGGCGTGTCGTCGGGCGGCTACTCGGGCGGCGGCATGAGCGGCGGTGACGGTGGCCGGATGGCGATGCCCCGCCCACCCGGTGTCTAGTCAGGGCGTCGGCGCCGGGCGGGCCGAGCCAGCCGCTCAGTCTTCTGCGTGCCGACCGAACAAAGTCTGGAAGATGAGCGCGATGTCGGTCTTGAGCGTCGCGCGCTCCGCATACTCAATCGACAGTCTGAGCTTGTCGGGCAGGATGCGCTGCCGGTACTCCACTTCAGGGTCGGCCGCGCCAGCCAGCAGCGCCGATTCGTTCCGGTAACGCAGCGACGCCGGGTCGGTGATGCCCGGGCGAACCTGCAGCAGGCGCGCATACCGATCGCGGAAGATATCCACGTACTCGGGTACTTCAGGCCGTGGTCCGACCAGGCTCATGTCGCCGAGCAGCACGTTGAACAACTGCGGCAACTCGTCGATTTTGCTGGCCCGCAGCCACCGGCCGACGCGCGTGATGCGCGGGTCGCCCGACACGGTAATCGGTCCGGCGGGCCGGCCCGCCGCCGTCATCGTGCGGAACTTGTAGATCGTGAACGGCCTGAACCCGCGGCCGATACGGGTCTGGCGGAAGATCACCGGCCCGGCCGAATCGAGGCGGATGAGCAGCGGAACGACCGCCAGCAACGGGGCGATCAGCAGCAGCCCGGCAGCTGCCGCGACGACATCGAAAACCCGCTTGGCCGACACACCCCACTCCCCTGCAGTGTCATTTTGCAACATGCGGGCCAGATCCGATAGCGGTTCGGCGTCACCCCGTCGGTCATCTCTGCCCCGGATGGGGACCACGGGCCGTTCGCACCTCACAGCCCGAAGGCCGCCATCATGCGCGAGACCATCGTGCCGATCCGCGAGCGCGGAGCAGGACGGCTCGTCACCAGAAACACGCCGAACTCCGGCGCGGTGTGCGGCGGGGTCGGCTGCCAACCGACGATCGGCGCGGCGATCAGCCCTTCGAGCGGGAGGGTCACCGTCCCGCCAGCGTAGCGGCCCGAGACGAGCGGAGCGCCGCTGAGGTTCCTAACGTCGCGAATCTGGTAGGCGCCACCAACCGGCACGGCGGCCGCCGTCAGGTCGACCTGCACCGCCGGCAAACGCTCCCAGTTGTAGACGATGACGTGGGCGCGCCCCTGATCGTACCGGTTCGGACGTACGAAGGTCCGGGTAGCGCTGGGACGCTCTGGGACGAACTCGTTGGCCGGATGCAGCGCGGCCAGCTCGGAATGAGGCACGATGCGGCCGGCAGTCACCCCCCGAGTGCCACCAACGATGACGTTGCCCTCGACGACCCCGCTGCAGTCGACCAGCTGCACCGCATAGCCGCCGCTCACCATCGCGAAGTAGTTGTCGCGGAGCTCGACGTCGACGCAGCCCGCCGCAAAGCCGACGTGATTGCCCGCGCCGGGGTTGTCGTAGGTGAAGTTCGACCGCAGGACAGGTCGCTGGGCGAGACGGTGGCCGCCCACCAGGATGTTGAAATCCCCGTTGGGAATGCCGTTGTTGGCGACGACGTTGCCCTCGAAGTGCATGTCGTCGAGGTACCCCTGCTCAGAGGCATAGGCGTGGATGCCCATGCCGAACTGGGCGAAGACGATGTTGTCGGTGACCCGCCGCACGCCGGTCTTGTTCTGTGTGTAGATGCCGTGCCCGTGGGGGCGATCGGGCCCAATCCACCCGTTGTAGTAGATGATGTTGCCGTAGACCTCCGTATCGACGGCGTCGCTCCACAGCCCCACCCCGTTCGCCAGATCGTGCACGACCAGGTTCACGAGCTTGACGTTGGCGCCATGGACGTCGACGCCGGCTGCCCGCGTGCGCTGGCTTCCCTTCCGCGACAGATCAGAACTCGTCACCTCGAAGTCGCGAAACACGGTCCAGGCGCCCTGCACCGTCAGGACGGTGTTGATCGCCGTCGCGCCGTCGAGGATGGCGTGCTCGCCAGGCACCGATTGCACCGTGATGGGGGCGCCGGCCGTTCCGGAGAGCGTGCTGGTCAGGTCGGCGACGTTGTAGGTGCCGCCGCGGAGCCACAGCGTTGCGCCCGGCGGGATGGCCGACGTTGCCGAGAGGGCCGTGGCCAGGTCGAGGGGCCGTTCGGTACTGCCATCGCCATCTGGCCGGCCATCGGGTGCCGCATAGATCACGGTTGCGGGTGCCACCGCCTCCTCGAGAGCCGAAGTCGTGTGGCAGGCGATGCCGAGCGAAGCCGCCAACAGCGCCGCCATGCCGCGCCACGGGGCCGGGCGCGTCCGGTCGGAACATCGACGCGGGAGCAATGACGTCATCAGCCGGCGCGGAACTCGCCGCATCGTAGCGTATGCGCGGCCGGCCGACAATCGCCCGCGGGCGTTCTCCCCATCGCCCCGGCTCACACCCGCGATGAAGGACCGTCTCAGCCGTCCCACGGACGCCGACGTCATCGTGTCGCCCGGCCCGATCACGGCGGCGGACACCGATCAGGGCGCTCCGCCGCCGCGGCCAGCCACGAACGCGCTGCCAGACTCGTCGCGCAGCAGGTGCCGAAGGCCGGGCGCGTCGGGCAGCGGCGACGTCACCGGATCGCCCTTGCGGCCGAACACGGCCATCGACGCCCGCACTTCGACCTCGCCCGGCAGGCTGCCCGGGAACGTCTGAAGCAAGGCGTCCTCGGCCGCGCTGGCCATCGGGAACGCGCCGGTCAGTGCGTCGTGGAGCCAATCGCGCAGTGCGGGCAGCAGCACGTGCTGCTCGATGAGGGTGCCCAGGCGGCTCGGATAATCCTCGGCTCCAATCGGACGGCCCACCAGGCAGGACAGCCCGACGAGCGCAAGATGCACGACGTCCTGCTGGCGGCGGCTCACCGGCGTCGAGCCCGCACCGAGGACGCCCAGTTCGGACCACAGGCGCGAGGCTGGCAGTTCCAGGACGTCCAGCACGGCTCCCAGGACGTGGTCGCGGAGGACGATACGACCGTCGGTCGTCACCAGAATCCGCTGGAGATTGAGCGAGCCGTGCGCAATCGCCTCCCCATGGCGCTGCAGGGCGGCCAGCGGTGCGACCGCATCCCGGATGACCGTCAACGCGAATGCCGCACTGCGCGGACGGTCGAGCTTCGACAGGCGCCGGCCGCGGATGTACGGCGACACCAGCAGCAGGCCGCCAGCGCGTTCGGGGTCGTCGAGGAGCCGATTCGCCGGGAGCGCTGGATGGCTCAAGTCGGCCAGTTGCCGGAGTCGCTGCTCCAGTGCCGCGGTCACGTCCGGCGAGGCGGCGAACTCCTCGCGCAGCCGCAGCGCTTCCCAGGCCGGCGCGCCCGCCTCGTCGAACATCACCAGGCGTTCGCCGAAGCCATCGGCCTCGTCGCGGATGAAGCGGGTCGGCACGTCCGATCGCATCACGCGCACGTGCGACAAGCCCAGCACACCTTCGCGTTGACCGCTCATCGCCACCACCTCAACTCGCGACGAACCGTGCGGAGCGACATCATGGAGGGCGAGGAACCTGCTTCGAGGATAGTCCAGGACGGTCCAATGTCCTGCACGGCGTCCGACGCCGCGGCCGGGCAGGCGACGCAACCACCCGTCCGCTTGCGCCTGCGATCCCAGCGCAGACAGACAGGCGCCTGTCGCTCGCTAAGGTGATTCACCGGGTGATCGGCTGTCGCAGCGACGTTGGGGCGTTTGGCATCGGCCCGACGACTGCCGTAAGAAAGTCGGCCCCCATGCAGACATTTGTCTTGAGTGGCCGCCCCCTCTCCCGCTGATTGAGGCCAGGACCGCTCCATGCGCAACGCCGCATCACCGGCAGGTTCCTTGCAGCATTCGGCGTTCAGGACGCCGGTCCCTCGGGTCTCGATGTCATCGAGGCGGCGGCCGAATGCGGACGCTGGCGGTGCGATGCCTGATCGTCACGGCACCGGCATATGATGGACAGTTCGTGGCCAGTCATGTGACTGAGAGGGCGGAAGCTTGTTCGCGCCGGATCGACGACGTCGAGACCGGCTGGACGGCGCGTCCTCGCCTTGTCGAACCCCCGATGATGGGCCAACCAGCGTGAGCTTGCGGGTCCTGGGTGTGGCGCTCGCGCGCGGCGGTTCGAAGGGCATCCCGCGGAAGAACATCGCGTTGCTGGCCGGCAAGCCGTTGCTGGCCTACACGGCCATCGCCGCCTTGAACGCGAGACGGTTGAGCCGGGTGATCCTATCCACCGAGGACGAAGAAATTGCCGCTGTCGGTCGACAGTTCGGGCTCGACGTCCCGTTCATGCGGCCGAGCGACCTCGCGCGCGACGACACGCCGGCCGTCGCAGTAATCGAGCACGCCGTGTGCGAACTCGAGCGGCGTGGCGACCGCTTCGACGCCGTCTTCATCCTGCAGCCGACCAACCCGCTTCGCCGCCCGGAGGACATCGACGGCGCCATCGAACTGCTGGAGCAGACCGGCGCCGACTCGGTGATTTCCTTCGTCGAGGTCGGCGACGCCCACCCCGCCCGGATGAAATACATCGACGCCGATGGACGCGCCGTCGATCCCCCGTTCGCCGAAGCCAGCGAGGGACAACGCCGCCAGGATCTGCCGCGTCTCTACCTGCGCGACGGGTCGGTCTACGTCACGCGACGCGACGTGCTGGTCAACCACCGTTCTCTGAAGGGGCGCGACTGCCGGGCGTGGTTGATGCCGAGGGACCGCGCCTGCAACATCGACGAACCAACCGATTGGATCATCGCCGAGGCGCTGGTCCAACATCACCGCCTGGTCTGACGGAGCCGCTGCCCCGTGCCTCCATCAGGATTGATCCTCAGTGAGTGGCCTGACTGCCCCGCCCACCGATGGGACGACGCGATCCGGCCATACGAGAACGCCACGGTCTTCCATTCGTCGGTCTGGCACGACGCACTGGACGAGGCGCTGCCCGGACGGGTCGTGCGATTCCAGGTCCTGCGCGACGGCGAGGTGTGCGGCCATTGGTGCGGTTACCTGGTGAAGAAGTTCGGCATGAGCGTGTTCGGCGCACCGCTGCCTGGCACCGGCACTGACTACATGTACCCGCTGTTCCGTACGGCGCCGCCCGCCGGTGAGTTCCTGCAGGCGGTGCGACGCTGGGCCGTCGAGGCGCGGATCGGCCTCGTGGAGGTCGGCGGGGAGTACTTCGACGGCCCCAGCCTCACCGCCGGCGGATTCCGACTCCAGCCCACGCGAACCTACCGCGTCGATCTGAGCGGCGACGAGGCCGCCGTGTGGCAGCACCTCAAGCCGGCGATGCGCAACAAGGTCCGCAAGGCCGAGAAGCAGGGCGTGACTGTCGTCGAGGACACGGCACCGACCTTCGCCGCGGAGTTCTTCGACATGCTGCGCTCGGTGTTCAACCGTCAGGGCAAGGCCCCGACCTACGATCTGCGCCGCATCGAGGTCGTGACCAGGATTCTCGGCGCGGCCGGGCGTCTCCAGGCGTTGACGGCGATGCACGAGGGGCAGCGGCTGGCGTCGGTCATCCTGCTGTTCGACCACCGCGCCGCCTATTTCTGGGCCGGGGCGTCCTACACGTCGGCCTATCCGTTCGGCGCCAACGATCTCATCCAGTGGCGCGCGATGCAGTCGGCGCGTACGCGGGGACTGCGATGCTACGACGCCTGCGGCGGCGGTGAGTACAAGGAGAAACTGGGCGGCACGCTGGTGTCCCTGCCCGCCGGACACCTGGTCCTCAGCCCGGTGTTCGGATTGGTTCGCCGCTCGGTCATCCAGGGATTCCGGGCCCGTCAGGCGCTGCTCGGCGCGGTGCAGCGCCTGTCGGCCGGGCTGCGATGATCACGACCCGTGAGCGAATCCGCATCTCCGAGTTGCTCGGCGGGCTCATGGCGACAGCCGGAACGCCGGTCGAGACGCTGCTCCAGCCGTACGTCCCGCTGCACGGCCGGCACGTCCAGTTCGCCAGCCAAGGCAAGGCCGCATTCGAGCAGATCGTCGTCGCCGCCGGCCTGGCCGGCAGCCGGATCATCATGCCGGCCTTCTTTCCCGACGACTTCGTGGGCGTCTTCCAGAAGTATGGAATCACACCGGTCTTCGCCGACGTCGATGTCGAGACCTACCACCTCGATCTCGGGACCGTCACGCCCGCCCACCTCGACGGGGCGCGCGCGCTGCTCATCGAGCACACGTTCGGCCTGCCGGCCGACGGCCGCCGCTACCGGGAGTTCTGCGACGCCCACGGGCTGCTGCTGATCGAGGACTGCGCCCGGGCGCTGGGCGCCAGCCGCGCCGGCCGCCTCGTCGGGTCCGACGGCCACTATGCGATGTTCAGCCTGCCGAAGTGCCTGCCCGTGCGCGCCGGCGGCCTGGCCCTGGCGGCGACCCCGCTGCCGCCGCCGGCCGCGGCCCATCTCGGCGTCGACGGACTGCTCCACGCCGCGACGCTAATCAAGTATCCGCTGTCGAGCATGATCGAACACGCCGCCTACGCGCTGCTCGCCGATTCTCCGGTCTATCCCCGCGAGGTCGGCAACTACGCACCGCTGCCGGTCCGCGAGTTCGACGCCGTCGGCCGCCTGATGCTGCGGGCATTCCTGCCCCGCTACGGCGACGCGCTGGCCCGGAAACGGGAATGTGCCCGCGTCCTGCGCGAGGCGCTCGAGCCGCTGGGGTTCACGTTCCAGGCCGACGGCGGCGGCGACCACATCTGCACGTCGGTCTCGGTCGACCCGCCGGCCGGCGCCGACGCGGACGCGCTGAAGGCCGATCTGGTCGGTCACGGCGTCAAGGCCAGCGCCATGTGGCGCAATGCCATCGGGGTCTCGGCGTTCGGCGCCGCCACCTGGCGCGCCGACGCGCAATCGACCCCGGTCTCGCTGCGGCTGGCGCAGCGGCTCGTACAACTGCCGGTCAGCCGATTCCGGACCGCGGCCCAGTCGGAGCGAATCATCGGCCTCTGCCGCCGGCACGCCGACGCTTCCGCGCGCCTGTCGACTGTGTGCCTGGCGGCCGGGAGGCACTGACGCGATGCCCGGCCGCGCCGAGACGATTCGACGCCTGCTCGCCACCGCGTACTTCGCTGTGGCGGCGGCGACGGCCGGCGCCCAGACCGCCGACCCGGCGGAAACCGCCATGGTTCGGGTGGGAGCCCTGTCGTTCACGCCGGATCTGTCGATCCCGACCTTCGGCCTCGACTCCAACGTGTTCAACGAAAGCGAGAATCCTCGCGATGACTTCACCGCCGTGGTCCAGCCGGCGGTCGACGTGTGGCTGCGTTTCGGGCGGCTGCGGCTCGACGGGCGCCAGCAGTTCAACCTGGTCTACTTCAAGCGGTACGCCACCGAGCGCGCCGTCAACACCAACAGCCGCCTCCGGGCCGCACTCGATCTGTTCTGGGTGACGCCGTATGCCGAGGCGTCCTTCATCAGGACCAACGATCGCACCGACGGCCGGATCGACACTCGGGCGGTGAACCGCAGTGAGCCGCTGACGGCCGGACTCGACGTCCGGCTCAGCGACAGCACGCACCTCGACCTCGCCGTCTCCGACAATCGCATCCGATTCGACGATGATGCGACCTTCGCGGGCAGCAGTCTCCAGACCGCGCTCGACCGCCGGACGCGCGGCTACCAGGGGACGCTTCGCTACGCCTTGACCCCGCCGACGACCCTGTCCGTCACGGTATCCAGCCGCGAGGAGCGGTTCCGCTTCAGCCCGCGGCAGGACAGCGACAGCCTGCGCATCGTCCCCGGACTCACCTTCGCCGCCGACGCCGTGGTCACCGGCGGCGTCGCCGTCGGCTGGATGTCGTTCACGCCGAAGAACGACGCACTGAGAGCGTTCACCGGCGTGGTGGCCAACATCGACGTCGGCTACGTATTTCTCGGCCTGACGCGGCTCCACCTGGCGGTGAGCCGCGACGTGATGCCGACCATCGACATGGGCTCGTCCTATTCCCTGCAGACCGCCTTCACCGGAACGATCACGCATCGGGTCACCGAACGCTGGGACGTCACGGCCAGCGCGCGGCGGCAGCGCCTCGATTTCGGCCAGTTCCAGCTGCCCATCGACGGTGGCGCGGTCGTCGACCGGGCCGACACGATCGACACCTTCGGCGGCGGCATCGGCTTCTACTTCACGCAGGGACTGCGGCTGGGCGTGCGCGCCGAGTCGATCAACCGGCAGTCGGTACTGCCGCTCGGCCGGTACGACAACTTGCGTATCCTGGGCTCGATCAGTTACGCCTTGAACTGAGGACGGACTACCGATGAGCTCCAGCATCACCAACCGCCCGGCGCCGCCCCCGCCCGGCCCGAGCCGGCTCGCGGCGGCGCTCGGCCTCGGCGCGCTCGCCGCGCTCGTGCTCGGCGCCGGCTCGCCCGCGGCCGCGCAGGGACGCGACTACGTCCTCGGCCCGGGCGACGTCCTGGCCATCACCGTCTGGGATCAGCTCGACCTGTCCGGCAAGTTCACGATCGAACCTGACGGCGGTTTCACCTTCCCGATCGTCGGCAAGTTCCAGGCCACCGGACGCACCGCCGACGACGTCGAGGCCGAGATGACCAGGCGGCTGCGCGACGAGCGCATCTTCACGGAACCGCAGGTCACGATCGTCGTGGACGCGTACGTCAGCCAGCGCGTCTTCATCATCGGCGAGGTCCGCTCGGCCGGCAGCTACCCCCTCCGCGGCGAGACGACGCTCATCGAAGCGCTGGCGCAGGCCGGCTCGCCGACCGCCGAGGCCGCCAGCGAAGTGGTGATCGTCCGTCCGGCCGACGCCGGTCCCCGCGCGCACGCAGTCTTGCCGACCGAGGCCGCCGACGCCGAGATGATCCGCGTCGATCTGGCCAGCCTGCAGCGCGGCGATCTCACGAAGAACGTCGCCCTGCAGAACGGCGACACGATCTTCGTGCCGCGGGCCGAGAACTTCTTCGTCTTCGGCCATGTCAGGAATCCGGGGCAGTACGTCGCCCGGCGCGGCACGACCGTCATGCAGGCGCTGTCCCTGGCCGGCGGCATCACCGAGCGCGGCGCCATGAACCGGGTGCGCATCGTGAGGATCGTCGACGGCAAGAAGAAGGAATTCAAGGTGAAGCTGACCGACGAGGTCCTGCCCGGCGACACGATTGTCGTCCCGCAGCGGTTCTACTGATGCCGGTTCCGAGCCGCCCGCTGGAGGAACAGCCATGACGCGCACGACGGCGCCGCCGCCTGCGTCCCCTCACCTGCTGCACTACCTGCGCGTCCTCTCGAAGCGGCGGTGGATCGCCCTGACGACGCTGGCCCTCGTCGTCGGCGTCGTCGCCGTCGTCACGGCGCGCACCGAACCGCTCTACGAAGCGCGGGCGCAGCTGATGATCGAAGTCGAGCGCCCGAAGGTGGTCGTCTTCGAGACCGACGAGCAATCGGATCCGACCAACGAATCGCAGCAGTACCAGGAGACCCAACGGCGAATCCTCGAGAGCCGGACACTGGCCAGGCGCACCTTGGAGGCGCTCCAGCTGTGGCAGCACCCGGCGTTCGGCGGCGGCGAGGTCGAGCCGCCGTCGGCGCTCGAGGCGCGGTGGAACGCCGTCGTCGAGTGGGTGGCGGCGCTGCCGGCCAAGATCTCCAAGTCCCCGAACTACGTGCGCGGCGGCCTGGAGCAGCCCGAAGGGCCCGATCCCGACGAGGCCCTCGGCTACAAGGAGACACCCGAACACGCCACGGCGATCGACCACCTGCTCCGCCGCCTGACCGTGAGTCAGGCCGGCGCCAGCCGCCTCGTCGACGTCTCGTTCCGGGCCCCCGACCCGAAGCTGGCGGCCGCCGTCGCCAACGCGCTGACCGACGCCTATGTCGATCAGAACCGTGAGTTCAAGTCCACGATCGCCAAGGAGGCCGCCGACTGGCTGGCCGGCCAGCTCGATGAGCACCGCAAGCAGTTGCAGGCCAGCCAGACGACCCTGCAGCGCTATCGCGAGCAACGGCCCGACGCGTCGACCGAAGGCGCCGACCTCGGGCTGCGGCGGCTCGAGAGTCTCAATGCCAGCCTCATGGCCGCGCGCACCGATCGCATCCAGAAGGAAACGCTCCATACGCAGGTCCGGGCCCTGCAGAGCGATCAGGCCGGCCTCGAGAGCCTGCAGTTCGTGCAGGCCAACGTCGCGGTGCAGGGACTCAGGCGCGAACTCGACGAGCTGAGACAGCAGGACCTGCAGCTGGCGCCGCGGTTCGGCGACCGACATCCCGATCGCGCCAAGCTGCGCGTCGCCATCGAAGCCACCGCGGCCCGGCTGAAGGCCGAACTGGACACCGCCGTCGAGCGGGTCCAGACCGACTACGAGGCCGCCCTGGAGCAGGAACAGCGGCTGGTCCAGGCCGTCGAGGCCCAGCGGCGCGAGTCGATGGCCTCGGCCGGCCGACGGGCGGAATTCGAAGATCTCGCCCGCGCGGCCGCCACCGATCAGGAGATCTTCTCCACCCTGCTGCAGCGGGCCAAAGAGACGGGCGTCACGACCGGGCTCGTCGCCTCCAACATCCGCGTCGTCGACCGCGCGTCGGTGCCGCAGTCTGCCGTGAGCCCGAACGTCCGTCGCAACCTGCTGATGGCGCTCTTCGGCGGCTCGCTGCTGGCCCTGGCCGTGGCGTTCTTCCGCGATTACATGGATCGGGCGCTGACGACCCCCGAGGAGGTCAAGAGCGCGCTCGGTCTGCCCTGCCTGGGCCTGGTGCCGAGGCTGACCGGACGCCGCGCCCACGCGTCGCCTCTGCTGTCCGACCGTCGTCTCCCCGCGGTCTTCCAGGAAGCATTCCGCGCGGTGCGCACCAACGTGCTGTTCTCGTCGGCTGACGAGGCCGTCCGCACGATTCTGGTGACGAGCACCGGACCGGGCGAGGGGAAGACCACGGTCGCCTGCAATCTCGCCATCTCGCTGGCCCAGACCGGCCGGCGCGTGCTCATCGTCGACGCCGACATGCGCAAGCCTCGCGTGCACGCGGTCTTCGGCCAGTCCCAGGGACCGGGCCTGTCCGAGGCACTCGGCAGCGGGTGGACCGGGGCACAGTGCGCGGTCGGCACCTCGGTGCCGAACCTGTGGCTGGTCCCGGCCGGAGCGACGCCGGCCAATCCTTCCGACCTGCTCAGCTCCGAGCAGTGTCGGGGGTTCATCACCGCGCTGCCCGATGCGTTCGACTGGGTCATCGTCGACTCGCCGCCGGTGATGGCGGTGACCGACGCCCCGCTGCTCGCCCACGTCACGGCCGGCGTGCTGTTCGTCGTCGCCGCAGACAAGACCAAGGCGCCCGCGGCGGCCAACGCGCTCAATCTTCTCGACGGCGCCAACGCCCGCTTCGTCGGCGCGGTCCTGAACGGGGTGAACTTCAAGCGCAACGCGTTCTACTACGGCGACCATTACTCCAAGAAATACGGCGACTACTACACGGCGCCGATGTCCAAGGCCGCGGCCGCCGCGGCGAAGGAAGCGGCCTTCGACTGATGCCGGCGGGGCCCGGCGCCCCGCCGCCTGCAGCCCCGCTGAGCCGCCGGCATCCGCCGGCGCCCGTTCCCGATTCCGCACACCTGATCATGCCCGTCACCGAACAGACCGCACCACCGACCGCACTCGCCGAGCACGAAGAACAGCCGCTGCCGATCACGCGCATCGAGCGTTCCTCCGGCTGGGTGTCACTGGACCTCGCCGAGGTCTGGCGCTATCGTGAACTGGCCTATTTTCTGACTTGGCGGGATGTGGTCGTCCGCTACAAGCAGACCGCCCTGGGCGCCAGCTGGGCCATCATCCAGCCGGTGATGACGATGGCGGTCTTCAGCGTGGTCTTCGGCCGGCTGTCGGCCATTCCGTCGGACGGCATCCCCTATCCGCTGTTCAGCTTCGCAGCGCTGGTGCCCTGGACGTTCTTCGCCAATGGACTGAGCCAGTCGTCGAACAGTCTGGTCGGCAGCGCCAATCTGATCCAGAAGGTCTACTTTCCTCGCTTGTTGATTCCAGCGGCCAGCGTTCTCGGCGGCGCCGTCGACTTCCTTCTCGCCTTCCTCATCCTGCTGGGCATGATGGCGTTCTATGGCATCGCGCCGACCGTCAATGTCGTGTGGCTGCCCGGACTGCTGCTGCTGGCAATCGCCACGGCGCTCGGGGTCGGCCTGTGGCTCTCAGCGCTCAACGTCCGCTTCCGCGACGTGCGCTACGTCGTGCCGTTCATCACCCAGTTCTGGCTGTTTGCGACGCCGATCGCTTATCCGAGCAGTCTGCTGGAGGAGCCCTGGCGAACCGTCTACGGACTGAATCCGATGGCGGGCGTCGTCGAAGGCGTGCGCTGGGCTCTGCTCGGCACCGATACAGCGCCGGGCGGCATGATCGCGCTGTCGGCGTTCGCCGCGTTGCTCATGCTGCTCGGCGGCGCGTACTACTTCCGGCGCATGGAGAAGGCGTTTGCCGACATCGTCTGACGTGTTCGTCGCCCTCGGCGGCGCCGCCGGCGCCGCCCCCCGGACGCTGCTCATCGGCGAGGTCGCCCAGGCCCATGACGGCAGTCTCGGCCTGGCCCATGCCTTCATCGACGCGATCGCGGCGGCCGGAGCCGACGCGGTGAAGTTCCAGACTCACGTCGCCGCTGCCGAGAGCACGGCCCAAGAGGGCTGGCGCACACCGTTCAGCCGCCAGGATGCCGATCGCCGTGCCTACTGGCGTCGCATGGAGTTCTCCGAGTCGCAGTGGCTGGGGCTGAGGCGCCATGCCGACGAGCGCGGGCTGTTCTTCCTGAGCTCGCCCTTCTCCGACGAGGCCTTCGAACTGCTGCGGCGGGTCGGCGTCGCCGCCTGGAAGGTCGCCTCCGGCGAACTCAGCAATCGTCCGCTGCTCGATCGCGTTGCCTCCACCGGTCTGCCGGTCCTGCTGTCCACGGGCATGAGCCCCCTGGCGGAGGTCGACGAGGCCGTCCGGCACGTCACGGCTCACGGGTGCCCGCTCACGGTCCTGCAGTGCACGACCGAGTACCCATGTGGGCCCGAAAACGTCGGCCTCAATCTGCTGCCGGCCTTCCGCAGCCGCTATCGCTGCCCGGTCGGCCTCTCCGACCATTCCGGCACCATCTTCCCCGGCCTCGCCGCCGCCACGCTTGGCGCCGACGTCATCGAGGTTCACGTGACACTCAGCCGCGAGATGTTCGGACCGGACGTCGCCGCGTCGGTGACCACCGCCGAGCTTCGTCAACTCGCCGACGGCGTCCGCTTCATCCGGCAGGCGATGGCCAGCCCGGTCGACAAGGACACCGTCGCCGCCGCCCTCGACCCGGTGCGCCGCCTCTTCACGAAGAGCGTCGTCCTCAAGACCGCGCTCGAGGCAGGCGCGGTCCTTCGCCTCGAGGACCTGACGGTCAAGAAGCCCGGCACCGGCATTCCCGCGGCACAGCTCGGCACGGTGGTCGGCTCGGTGCTGCGGCACCGGCTGGAGGCCGACACGATCCTTCAGACCAGCGACCTCGAGCCCCGCCGATGAGCCGCCGCAAGGTCTGCGTCGTCGTCACCGCCCGGCCGAGCTATTCGCGGGTCAAGACCGCCCTGGCGGCCATCCGCGACAACCCCGCGCTCGAGCTGCAACTCGTCGTCGCCGCGTCGGCACTGCTCGATCGCTACGGCAGCGCCGTCGACTACATGCAGCGCGACGGCTTCGACATCGCCGCCCGCGTCTACAGCGTGCTCGAGGGACAGACGCCGACCGCGATGGCCAAGACCACCGGCATCGGCCTGCTAGAACTGGCGACGGTGTTCGACAATCTCCGGCCCGATGTCGTGGTCACGGTCGCTGACCGTTACGAGACCTTGTCGACGGCGGTCGCCGCCGCCTACATGAACATTCCCGTGGCGCATATCCAAGGCGGCGAGATCACCGGGTCGATTGACGAGAAGGTCAGACACGCGGTGACGAAGCTGGCCGATGTGCATCTGGTGTCCACCGACAAGGCGGCCGAGCGCGTCGTCCGGATGGGCGAAGAGCCGTCGTCGGTGTTCGTGACCGGCTGTCCGTCGATCGACCTCGCGGCCGAGATGCTCGCCGACCCGCGCCTCGATTTCGACATCTTCGCGCGCTACGGCGGCGTCGGCCCGGTGTTCGACTTGTCGAACGGCTACGTCGTCGTCATGCAGCACCCGGTGACGACGGAGTACGAGCTTGCCCGGCACCACGTCACCGAGACGCTGCAGGTCATCGACGCCCTGGAGGTGCCGGCGCTGTGGTTCTGGCCGAACGTCGACGCCGGAGCGGACGGCACCTCGAGCGGAATCCGCACGTTCCGCGAGGCGCGCGAGCCGCGCCGCATCCATTTCTTCAAGAACATGGCGCCGCTGGACTTTCTGAAACTGCTGCACCACAGCCGCTGTCTCGTCGGCAACTCCAGCGTCGGCATCCGCGAATGCTCGTTTCTCGGCGTGCCGGTCGTCAACATCGGCACCAGACAGGCCGGCCGCGATCGCGGCCACAACGTCGTCGACGTCGACTACGACCGCGGACAGATCGCCGCGGCCGTCGACCGACAGCTCCAGAACGGCCGTTGCGCGACGAGCGCGCTGTACGGCGACGGCAAGGCCGGACCACGCATCGCCGACCGCCTGACCGAGATCGACCTGCGGATCGAGAAACGACTGACGTATTGAACGATATGGCGATTGCCCTCAGAGCAGAAGGACTGTCGAAGCAGTACGTCATCGGCGCCCAGCGCGAACGCTACCGCACGCTGCGCGACAGCATCTCATCGATGAGCAAGGCGCCGCTCCGCGCCGTGCGGGCGGCGTTCCGCCCCGGTTCGGCCGACCGGACACGACGGCAGCCGCCGCTCGTCTGGGCGCTGAACGATGCCTCGTTCGAGATCGAGCGCGGCGACGTCGTCGGCATCATCGGCCGCAACGGCGCCGGCAAGAGCACGCTGCTCAAGCTGCTGTCGAGGATCACCGAGCCCACCCGCGGGTTCGCCGAGGTGCACGGACGCGTCGGTTCGCTGCTCGAGGTCGGAACCGGCTTCCACAACGAGCTGACCGGCCGCGAGAACATCTTTCTGAACGGCGCCATCCTCGGCATGCGCAAGGCCGAGATCGACCGCAAGTTTGACGAGATCGTCGCGTTCGCCGAGGTCGAACAGTTCATCGACACGCCGGTGAAGCGCTACTCGAGCGGCATGTACCTTCGCCTGGCGTTCGCCGTGGCGGCGCATCTCGAGCCGGAGATTCTGCTGGTCGACGAGGTGCTCGCCGTCGGTGATGCGACGTTCCAGAAGAAATGCCTTGGCAAGCTGGGCACCGTCGCCAAGGAGGGCCGCACGGTGCTGTTCGTCAGCCACAACATGGGGGCAATTCGGTCGATGTGCACCAAGGGCATCGTCCTCGAGCGGGGCCAGGTCCGCGCGACCGGCGACATCGGCGAGGCGATGGCGGCGTATTACCGGCTGATCGGATCGCTCGAGTCCGAGGCGGTCCCTCCTGGAGACGACCGCAGCGTCGGTTTCGGCCGCGTCACCATCGACTGCGACGGCGCCGAGACGATCTCGCAGTCGAAGGAGTTCGAGGCGGCCACGACGCTGACCCTGGGCGAGGCGACCAGCGGCTTCACTCTCAACTGCCACCTGGTCGACATGTTCGGCCGAGAGGTCTTCATCATCCGCGAGAGTAGCACCGATCTCGGGCTCGCCGGGGTGACCGCGGGCACCTATGCGATCCGGGCGCGGTTCCCACCCCTGTGGCTGAGCCCCGGCCTCTACGCGCTCTGGTTCAAGGTGCAGATCGCCGGCGCCTACGAGTCGAGCCGCCACGTCACCGACAAGGCGACGATCGACGTCGTCGGGGCGTCGGGCGTCGCCGACACGGCGCTGCTGCACCCGGGGGTGACATGGGCGATCAGCAGACAGTGACCGGCCGGCGCGGCGAGGGGGCGATGTCGTTTACGACAGCGTCGGCGCCGGCGACGCCGGCCGGAGCGGTGCCGCGCCGCCTGCTGGTCGTGTCGCACGTGCATCACTATCGGCACGGAGACCAGCTGGGCGCCTATGGGCCGTACGCCCGCGAGATCGACATCTGGGCGGACCTGTTCGACTCCGTCGTCATCGCCGCGCCGCTGCGGCACGGCCCGCTTCCCGGCGATTGCCTGGCCTTCACGCGCACCAACATCTCGGTGTGGCCGCAGCGCCTCGCCGGCGGCGAGACGCTGCGTGCGAAGCTCGGTCTGGTGCCGGCCGTTCCCGCCTGGATCATCGGACTGGTGCGGGCGATGCGGACGGCCGACGCGATTCACGTGCGGTGCCCGGGCAACCTCGGTCTGATCGGCGCGGTGCTCGCACCGTTGTTCTCGCGCTATCTGGTGGCGAAGTACGCCGGCCAGTGGAACGAGCACGACACCGAGCGGATCGCGACGCGAGTGCAGCGGCTGCTGCTCGGCTCGGGCTGGTGGCGCGGCCCAGTGACCGTCTACGGCGACTGGCCCGACCAGCCGCCGCACGTCGTGCCCTTCTTCACCTCGATGATGACGGCTGCACAGGTCGAGCGCGCGGTCCGCGTCGCCGAGACGAAGCGCATCGGCCGACCCTTGCGCGTGCTGTACTCGGGCATGCTCGAGCCCCGCAAGCGGGTCGACGCGCTGATCGATGCCGTCAAGATCCTGGTCGCCGAAGGGCTGCCGATCGAGGTGGCAATCGTCGGCCATGGGCCCGAAGGCGCGGCCCTCCGCGCCCGGGCCGCCGACCTCGAGGCGCGAGGCGTGGTGCGGTTCGTCGGCGCGCTGCCCTACGACGAATCGCTGCGCTGGTTCGAGTGGGCTCACGCGCTGGTGCTCCCGTCGCAGCATTCGGAAGGGTGGCCCAAGGTCGTCGCCGAGGGGATGTGTCATGGCCTGCTCTGCATCGCCGTGGCCCACGGGCAGGTCCCACGGATGCTCGCGGGCCGCGGCGTTCTGTTGCCGAGCGGCTCGCCGGCCGAGATTGCCGGCGCACTGCGCGATGCCGCGGCGGCGCCGGACAGCCGTCAGGCGACGATGCGCGCCGCCTCGGCGTGGGCCCGGCAGTATTCGCTCGAGGGGCTGCGATCGGCGCTGGCGGAACTGCTGGCCGACCGGTGGAACGTGCCTGCGCTGGCGTCTGCGGTCGCCGGCGCACCGGCGCAGATCCGCCAGGAAGAGTGATGGCGGGCGTCACAGGGACCTGGGCCGCCCCGAGTTCATGCACGGTCAAACTGAGGGATCCGAGACGATGAGCGCAATGTCGAGGCGAGCACGGGTCCCCGGCTGGCGGCCGGCGGCGCAGCCACCGACCACCGCCGGCCAGACCGCGCCGCCGGCCGGCGGTGGCCGCCGGCTGCGGCGGTGCGCGGCCGTCGGTCTGCTGGTGGTGTCGCTCGGCTGTGAGGGGCGAGAGCCGGTGGCCGCACCCGACGAGCCTGGCACGGCCGTCTACGCGGCACCCGGCGGCTGGAGCGGGGGCGATGGGACCAAGGAGAACCCCTACGATCTCAAGTCGGCGCTGGCGCCGACCAGCGCGATCAAGCCGGGCGGCACCGTGTGGCTGCGCGGCGGAACCTACAAGGTCTCGGCCGTGACCAGCGCCATCGCCGGCACCGAGCAGGCCCCGATCACAGTCCGCTCGTTTCCCGGCGAACACGCGGTGATCGATGGGGCACAGGTCGAAGGGACGACGCTGACCATCCTTGGAGGCTGGACCGTCTACCGCGACTTCGAGGTGACCAACTCCGACCCGCGGCGCACCGGCACACCGGCGGCCCGGGCCGACGGCATCGACGTGCGTGCGCCGGACGTCAAGCTGATCAACCTGGTGGTCCACGACCTCGGCAACGGCATCCGGATGGGCAGCGAGGCCGCCAACGCCGAAGCCTACGGCAACATCGTCTACTACAACGGCGTCATGCGCACCGACGGCGCCGCCGGACACGGCATCTCCGGACAGAACAAGACGGGCGTCCGCCGCATCACCGACAACGTCGTCCTCAGTCAGTTCGGCAGCGGCATACGGGCCTATGCGTCCGAGGGCGGGTTCCTCGACGACTTCCAGCTCGAGGGCAACGTCGCCGCGGGCAACGGCATCGCCGGCGGCGGCGACTACAGCATCCTGCTCGGCGGGCTCCGCGTCGCCAGACGACCGGTCCTCAAGAGCAACTTCGTCTACGACAACCCCGGTGGCGGGATCAACCTCGGCTACTCGGCGGGGTGCGAAGAGCCATTGACGACCGACAATTACTCCGCCGTGCTGCGCGGCGGCTACGCCCTCCAGTTGGTGAACTGCGCCGGTGGGCTGCAGCGCAACGCCTTCATCGGGGCGACGCGCGGCATCGCCGGGCAGACCATCGTGACGCGGCCCGAGCTCATCGAGCAGTATCCTGGCAACGAGTTCGGCGATCCGCCAGCCGTCACCCGGAGCTTCGTCCGTCCCAACCGCTATGCGCCGGGGCGGGCGCACGTCATCGTCTACAACTGGGAACACACCGCGACGGTCCGAGTCGACCTTGCCCCGGCCGGCCTGCCGGTCGGCGCCGCCTTCGAACTGCGCGACGTCAGGAACCTCGCCGCCGCGCCGGTGCTCACCGGTACGTACTCAGGGGGCACGGTGGCCATCCCGCTCGGCGGACTGAGCCCGGCGTCGGTCATCGGCTGGGAGCCGACCCCGCCGCACACGGCCCCGGAATTCGCGGTGTTCCTCCTCACCAGTCAGCCAGACGTTCCGTCGACGACATCTTCGCTGTTCGCCAGGCTCAGGGGCCTGGTCGGTCTCTGACCGCGCACACTTCCGTGTTCACCGCACGCTCATCCGACCCCTCCGCCGCCCCCGCCGGCGCCCCGGCGGCGCCGCCGCCGGCCGACTCGCCGCTGCTGACCGGCAAAGAGCAGGCATGGTGGCTGTGCTTCGTGGCCCTGCACGCACCGCTCGGCCTGTGGATGCACGCCGAGTCGATCACGGTGTGGGTGCACGGGGTCTTGTGCCTCGCCATCGGCGGATGGTGGGCATTGAACCCGAGCCGTCCGGACCGCGTGGCGTGCGTGGCGGCCTACGTCGCCGGGGCCGAGGTCTTCTGGCGCATGGTGACCGACGCCTTGCCGTGGGAGACGGCGAAGTTCGGCCTGGTCCTGATCTACGCCGCGGCGCTGCTCAGTCGCTTCGGCCTGACCAGCCTGGTGGCGCCGGTGCTGTGTTTTTCGCTGCTCCTCCCGTCCGTCGCGGTCACCGCCAGCGAGGCCGACCCCGCCCTGCTTCGCGGCATGCTCAGCTTCAACCTGTCGGGACCGTTCTCGCTGGCGATGAGCGCGGCGTTCTTCTGGCGGCTCACACTCGCCCCCCATCAGGTCGTTCGCGTCTTCATGTCGCTGCTCGCGCCGATCGTCGCCATTGGCGCCATCGTGCTCTACAACATCGTCACCGCCGACCGTCTCGAGTTCTCGTTCGAGTCGAACCCGCAGACCAGTGGCGGGTTCGGACCGAACCAGGTGTCACTCGCCCTCGGCCTCGGCGCCCTCGCCTGCTTCTGGTGCCAGCTCGAGCGCAGCGTCCGCTGGCAGGCCCGGATGGTGCTGTTCATCCTGATGCTCTGGCTGGGCGCCCACTGCGCTCTGACCTTCTCGCGGGGCGGCATGCTCGGAGCGGCCGCTTCGGCGGCGGTCGCGATTGGCCTGCTCACGCTCGATCGCGACGCCCGCCGCAAGGCGGTGCTGGTGGTGCCACTGGTCGTCGGCCTCGCGATGTTCGTCATCTGGCCCGCGTTGGTCGAGTTCACCGGTGGGAATCTGGCGGTCCGGTACAGCGAAACCGGCCTGTCCCATCGCGATCAGCTGGGCTGGCAGGACATCGACATCTGGATGCGGAATCCCGTGCTCGGCGTCGGCCCAGGCATGTCGCAGCGCTACCACTCCGGCGGCGTCGTCGCCCACACCGAGTTCACGCGCATGCTCGCCGAACACGGATTCTTCGGCGCACTGGCGATGGCCCTCCTCGTCGTCATCGGCGTCGTCAACGCGGTCCGAGCCCCCTCGCCACGGGAGAAGGCCCTGGTCGCCGCCGCGCTGACCTGGAGCGTGTTGTACATGCTCAACTCGGCGATGCGGACGGTGGCTCCGTCGTTCATGTTCGGGTTGAGCTGCTGCGTGCTGGCCGCTCACGCCCGGCGCCCGGCCGACCTGGTGGCGCCGGCTCGGGTGGCCGCCCCGCGCCGGGTGCTGGTCGGCCCGCGCGAATCACCTGCATGACCACCGCCACGGCGCCGTTCTCGGGCGGAGTCGCCCCGCGGGTCGTGTTGTGACCACTGTCCACGGCACCCCACCGGCGTCGCCGCTGCGCACGGGCTCGCTTCATCTCGCCCTGGCCGCGGCGGTGCTCGTCCTCCTCGTTCGCGTCGTCGGCGTCGCGCCGGCGGGGGCGCCCGGCCGACACGGCGATGCCGTGCCGCCCTCGGACCGGATCGCGGCGCGGCCTGCGTCCACGCCGGGCCGCGCCTACTTCGCCGCTCCGGGCCGGGCCGGCAACAGTGGCTCAGCCACGCTGCCGCTCGACCTCGCCACGGCCCTGTCGGCGCGAGGTCCCGTGCGTCCGATCGACGTCCTGTGGGTACTGGGCGGCACGTATCGTGGCAATTTCCGGAGCGATCTCGCCGGCACCGCCGAGGCGTTCATCGTCGTCGTGCCCGTCCACAGGATGCGGCGGGCGCTGGGACGACGGTGCCGGCGTGCTGCCTCCCGAGTTTGGCGCGGCGGTCGTCCTGCCGGGCGGCGACGCCAGGGGGCACGCGCCGTGGAGCCGGACCGCCGACGCCGATGGCCGCTGGCCGAGCGCCTTGGCGACTCTCCGGCCCGACGCCACCGCAGTTGGCGACGGGGTGGCGCGATGATGCGGCCGCGGCGCGGCGCGACGCCGGACGAGGCGCGGTTGGTGGGGGTCGTGCAAGGGGCCGTCTCAGGGGTCCGAGGCGACGTCGCCGACTGCCCGGGTGGCGACCGTGATGGTGCCGCCCGGAGCGCTGTGAGATGAGCGAGACCGCGCTGAAGCTTTACCATCGCCTGCCGCCGCCGGTTCGCTCGCTGGCCGCGAGCGCGCGGGGACTCTACCTCAGGACCTCGCGCTACGGCGCCAGCAGCGAGCGCATCGCCGCCGAGGCGCTCGCACGCGACCGCTGGCCGGCGGCGCGGCTCGAGGCCTACCAGCAGGAGCGGCTGGCATTCGTCCTGCACCGCGCGGCGACCCGCGTGCCCTACTACCGGGCCCAGTGGGAAGAGCGCCGCCGCCGCGGCGATCGCGCCCCGGTCGACGTCCTGGCGAACTGGCCGGTGCTCGAGAAGGATGTCGTCCGTCGCCAGCCCCACGCGTTCGTCGCCGACGACTGCAACCCGCGCCGGATGTTCACCGATCACACCAGCGGATCGACAGGCAAGCCGCTGACCCTCTGGCTGAGCCGGGAGACACTGCGGACGTGGTACGCGCTCGCCGAGGCCCGCTGGCGCTCGTGGTACGGGGTGTCGAGGCGCGACCGGTGGGCGATTCTCGGCGGGCAGCTGGTGACGCCGGTGGGCGCCACGACACCGCCGTTCTGGGTGTGGAACCTGCCGTTGCGGCAGCTGTACATGTCGTCCTACCACCTGTCCGCCAGGACCACACCGGACTACCTGGACGCGCTGCGCCGCTACCGGATCCGCTATCTGTTCGGCTATACCTCATCGCTCCACGCGCTGGCGCGTGAAGCGCAGCGTCTGGGGCTCCCCGGCGGCCACATGGCGGTCGCCATCACCAACGCCGAGCCGCTCTACGACCACCAGCGTCAGTCGATCGCCGCGGTGTTCGGCTGCCCGGTTCGCGAGACGTATGGCATGGCGGAAGCGGTGGCCGCCCTGAGCGAGTGCGAGCACGGCCGCCTGCACCTGTGGCCCGAGGCCGGGCTGGTCGAACTGCTCGACCAGGACGGCGACGCGGCGCCGGACCGGCCGGGCGATCTCGTCGCTACCGGTCTGCTGAACGCCGACATGCCGCTCATCCGCTACCGCACCGGCGACCGCGCGACCCGCGGCGACGCGACGCCGTGCCCGTGCGGACGGACGTTGCCGCGCCTGGCCGGCATCGACGGGCGAATCGACGACTCAGTGATCACCAGGGACGGACGTCGTGTCGGCCGTCTCGACCCCGTCTTCAAGGACGACCTGCCGCTTCGCGAAGCGCAGATCATCCAGGAGCAACTGGACGCGTTCCGCATTCTCTGCGTGCCCGAACCTGGCTACTCGCCCGACGTGGAACGCGTGCTCGCCGAGCGCCTGCGCGACCGGGTCGGCGACGTTCAGGTCAGCGTCGAGCGGGTCAGCGAGATCGCCCGGGGCGCCTCCGGCAAGTTCCGGGCGGTGATCTGCCGGCTGCCGGCGGATGCCCACGTGCCGCAGACGGTCGCCGGCGGCGGGCGATGACGGCCACGACCTCGCACCGCTGGCCAGGGCAGGTCGTCCTGCCGCCCGATGCCGTGCCGTTCGTCTCGGTGATCATGCCGGTGCGCAACGAAGGCGACTTCCTCGCCGAAAGTCTCGGCGCAGTGCTGGCGCAGGACTACCCGCGGCACCGGATGGAGGTGCTCGTTGCCGACGGCATGTCGACCGACGACACGCGGGCCATCGCCGCCGAACTGGCGGCCCGCCACCCCGATCGGCCGGTGCACGTGGTCGACAATCCCGGACGCATCGTCGCCACCGGCCTCAACGCCGCCCTCCGCGTCGCCGCCGGCGAGATCATCGTCCGCGTCGACGGCCACTGCCGCATCGCCCCGGATTACGTGTCGCGTTGCGTCGAGCACATCCGCCACGACGATGTCGACGGCGTCGGCGGCTCGATTACGACGCGAGCGACGACGGCGGTGGGCCGGGTCATCGCCGCTGCGATGAGCGCGCGGTTCGGGGTCGGCGGATCGGCGTTCCGCACGATGACCGGGACGACGATGCTGGCCGATACCATCCCCTTTCCGGCCTACACCCGCCGGGCCATCGACCTCGCCGGTCCGTATGACGAGACGCTGGTCCGCAACCAGGACGACGAGTACAACTACCGCCTGCGCAAGCTCGGCGCCCGGCTGCTGCTCGCCGCCGACGTCCGCTCCGACTACTACAGCCGGGTCTCGTTCCGCTCGCTGTGGCGACAGTACTTCCAGTATGGGTTCTTCAAGGTGCGGGTCATGCAGAAGCATCCGCAGCAGATGAGCCCACGGCAGTTCGCGCCGCCGGCGTTCGTCGCATTCCTGGCCACCGGCCCGCTGCTCTACCTGACCGGTCCGGCGCTGTTCAAGGCCTGGCTGATCGTGCTGTCACTCTACGGCGCGGCGGCCGCGGTGGCGTCGCTCGTGACCGCCCGGCGGACCGGATGCGGGCGCCCGTGGCTGCTCCCGCTCGCATTCGCGATCCTCCACCTCAGCTACGGCTTGGGCTTTCTGGTCGGACTGGTGCGGCGGGGCGGACGCACTGCGGGCGCCGCACAGCCGCCGACGGCGAGGGTCGTCTCGTGAGGTCGCTGTGGCTCATGTATCACGACGTCTACGGCGAGGCGCCGCGGGTCGGCGTCCCGGCCAGTGCGTCCGCCTATCACGTCTCCAGGGCGGCGTTCGCCACGCACCTGGCAGCGATCGGACGGGCCGGGCACCGGGTCGTCACGGTCGGCGATTTCCTCGCCAATCGGGCCGCCGGCGGCGACAGCGTCGTCCTCACCTTCGATGACGGCTGGATCGGAGGGTTCGAGATCGCCGTGCCGATGCTGGCCGAGTACGGCTGGCGGGCCACGTTCTACGTCACCCGGGACTTCGTCGATCGGGCCAACTTCTGCGGACGCGCGACCCTGCGGGCCGCCGACGCCGCCGGCATGGAGATCGGGGTACACGGCGTGACGCACCGGATGCTGTCGTCGTGCTCGCCGGCGCAGATCGTCGCCGAGTTCCGCGACTGCCGCGACTACCTCGAGTCCCTCCTTGGCCGGCCGGTCGTGCACGGGTCGATTCCGGGTGGCGACTTCACGCCAGCGGTCGCCGCCGCGGCCGGCGAGGCCGGTCTGTCCTCGCTGGCCAATTCCCGACCGGGTGTCAACGGGGCGGCGACGCCGCGATTCGACTTGCGCCGCCTCGCCGTCAGAGCGTCGACCGGCGCGGCGGACCTCGACCGGTTCTGCCGGTTCGAGGTGAGACGCGAGCGCGTGCGCTGGTCACTGCTGCAGATGCCGCGCGCGGTGCTCGGCATGCGGAACTACTCCAGGCTGCGCCGGCGGCTGCTGCTCCAGGGTCCAGGCGCGTCCCAGGTCTTCGACCCGTGACGCTCGAGGTCTCCACGCCGGCCGCGGCCCGGCCCGGCGCGATCGTACCGCTGAGCGTCGGCTTCGTCTGCTCGGAGTACCCGGCGTTCATGCCCCAGCATGGCGGCATCGGATCATTCGTCCACACGCTTGCCCGCGCGCTGGTCGATGCCGGCCATCGCGCGACGGTGTACGGCTTCGGCGATCACGACGCGACGTCGGACGACGCTGGCGTCCGCCTGGAGATGGTGCGACGCGACCGTCCATGGGCGTCGTTGAGGACCATGCAATCGCGCCTGCGGCGGGCGTTGGCCGCCGGGGAAATCGACGTCGCCGAGGCGGCCGAGGCGGAAGCCGGCTGCCTGCCCGGGCGGTCGGCGACGGTGGTCCGGCTGCACGGCGGGCATCATTTCTGGTGTGCGACGCTGCCGCAACCGAGGCGGTACAGCCGCCTGCTCCTGGAACAGGTGGCGATCCGGCGCGCCGGCGCCCTGTGCGCCGTCAGCCGGTTCGCGGCCGACGTCACCCGACGGGCGATGCGGCTGGGACGTCGCTCGATTGAGGTACTCAGCAACCCGGTAGATACCGACGCATTCTCGCCTGACCCGGCGTCGGTGGTCGCCGGGTCGGTGCTCTTCGTCGGCGCGATCACGGAGAAGAAAGGAGTCCGTGAACTCTGCGACGGCATGCAGCTGGTCCTGCAGCACCACCCCGACGCCACACTGTCGCTCGTCGGCCGTGACATCCCGGCGCCACACGGCGGGTCGCTCCGCGAACGCATCGAGGGCTCGCTCGGCCCGGCGCTGCGCTCCCGCATCCGGTTTCTCGGCCCGCGGCCGCGGACCGAGGTGAGCCGGCTGATGGCGGCGGCCAACGTCTGCGTTTTCCCCTCGTACATGGAGACGCAGGGTCTCGTGCTCCTGGAAGCGATGGCCTGCGGGCGGCCGGTGGTCGCGTCGTGCCGCGGACCCGGGCCCGAGGTGCTCGGCGCGGACGGCGACTGCGGCTTCCTGGTCGACCCGGCCAGTCCGGCCGACATCGCCGACCGCATCTGCCGGGTCCTGGGCAACGACGACGGCGCCGCCCGCATGGGCCAGCGGGGACGACAGCGGGCCGTCGCCGAGTTCGGGGTGCCGGCGTGCCTCACCCGCAACGTGTCGTTCTACCGGCGCCACGGCCATCGCCGATGATGTCAGACAGCAGGCAATCCGACTCTGCCAGCGGTCGGCCCTCCGCCCGTGCGGTGACGATTCTCATCGCCGAGTCCGAGGGTTTCGCCCCCCAGGCACTGGAACGCCTCAGCGCCCGCGCGCACGTCGTGGCGGCGAACCTCGATCGCGACGGGCTGCTGGCAGCGGCGCCGCAGGCCGATGTGCTCTGGGTGCGACTGCGGCACCGCATCGATGACGAGGTGCTGCGGGCCGCGACCCGCCTGCGCGCTCTCGTCACCAACACGACGGGGCTCAACCATATCGACCTTGACGCCGCGCACCGGCGCGGCATCTCGATCTTCTCGCTGCGCGGCGAAGCCGAGTTCCTGAAGACGGTCCGTGCCACCGCCGAACTGACGCTCGGCCTCATCCTCGCCCTGGTGCGTCGCCTGCCGGCGGCGGCGGCCCACGTGAACGGCGGCGGCTGGAACCGTTACGGCTTCAAGGGACACGACCTGTTCGAGAAGTCGGCCGGCATCGTCGGATTGGGGCGCCTGGGACGGATCGTGGCGACCTACCTGCAGGCGCTCGGGATGCAGGTGCTGGCCACGGACCCGGTTGGCGAGCCGGCCGAGGGCGTCACCCTCGTGCCACTCGACGAGCTGCTCGCCCGGTCCGACCTCGTCTCGGTGCACGTCGATTTGAACCCCGACACCCGCCGACTGATCGGTCGCCGCGAATTCGCGGCGATGAGGCCGGGCGCGTGGTTCATCAACACCTCGCGCGGCGAGGTGGTCGACGAGGACGCGCTGCTGGCCGCCCTCGAGAGCGGCCGCCTCGGCGGCGCCGCCCTCGACGTGCTCACGGGTGAGCCGCCGCCCGCACTGGCGACCCATCCGCTGGTCCGCTACGCCGCGGCCCACGACGACCTGATTCTCACGCCGCATATCGGCGGCTACACCCACGAGTCGCTGGCCCGGACCGAGCTGTACCTGGCCGCCCGCCTGATCGACTATCTGGATGGCGAGGGCGCGCCGCCCCCGGGGCCACCAGCCGAGGACGCCGCCGGCGGCTGAACTGGCGGATGAGGACGAGGGCCCGACGGCCCGGCTGGCCGGGCGCCCACCACGCGCCGGGGCGGCCTCGACACGACGTGACGGAGCAGAGTGGAGCGCACCATGGCTGAGCGACAGACAGCGGGCACGGCAGCTGAGAGCACGGTGACGACCAGGCGCGAAGTGCCGTTCTTCAAGCCGGATCTCGGTGCCGCAGAGACCGACGAGGTCGTGGCGGTCCTGAAATCCGGGTGGCTGACCACCGGCCCTCGGGTCAGGCAGTTCGAGCGGGAGTTCGCCGAGACCGTCGGCGCGGCCCACGCGCTCGCCGTGAATTCGGCCACCGCCGCCCTGCACCTGGCAATCGAAGCCCTCGGGCTGCAGCCAGGACAAGGGGTGCTGGTCCCGACCATGACCTTCGCCGCGACCGCCGAAGTCCTCCACTATCTGGGCGCCCTTCCGGTGCTGGTCGACTGCGACCCGCGCACGCTGAACATGGATCTCGAGGCGGCCGAGCGGGCCATCGAGCGCTGGGCCGCTTCGACCGGTGCGGACCGTGGGCCCCGTCCGTCGTCGCTCGTCGGCATCATGCCGGTGCACGTCGGCGGCCTCATGATGGACGTCGGCGCGGTGCGCGCCCTGGCGCATCGCCACGGGCTGTGGGTGGTCGAGGACGCCGCGCACGCGTTGCCTGCCGCGTGGCGGCCCGACGCCGACGCTCCCTGGGAGTACTGCGGCGGCGGTACCGGTACGGTTACCGCGTTCTCGTTCTACGCCAACAAGACCATCACCACCGGCGAGGGCGGCATGGCGACGACCGCCGACCCCGCTCTCGCCGAACGCATGCGCCTCATGTCCCTGCACGGTCTCACCCGCGACGCCTGGGATCGCTATTCGGGCGGCGCGAGCTGGGACTACCGGATCGTCGCCGCCGGGTACAAGTACAACCTGACCGACATCGCCGCCGCGATCGGCATCCATCAACTCCGGCGCGCCGAACCGATGCGTCGAGCCCGGGAGGCCCGGGCCCACGCCTACCTCGAGGCGCTCGCCGATCTCTCGGCGATCGAACTGCCGCCGACCGACAGCAACCGCCTCCACGCCTGGCACCTGTTCCCGCTGCGACTCCACCTCGACCAGCTGGCGATCGATCGAAACCGGTTCATCGACGAACTCCGCGCCGCCGGCGTCGGCTGCTCGGTGCACTGGCGGCCACTGCACGCCCACCCCTACTACCAGCAGCGCCTGGCCTGCGACACAGCGGACTTTCCGGTCGCGACCGCCCAGTTCGAGCGGCTCGTCTCGATCCCGCTCTACTCGACGATGAGCGATGCCGACGTCGATCACGTGATCGACGTCATCCGCACCCTGTCGCGGCGCCATCGGCGCTGAGGCCGACCGCCCGCGTCGCGATTCGCCCTGCCGGCAACAGTGACGTCCTCGCGCTCCGCCGCCCTGCCGCCGGCGCCCGCCGGCCGCGCCGTCGATTCGGTGATGATCGTCGGCAACTTCCTGCACGCGACGACCGGCACGTTCGGTGTGTGCGAGGAGCTCGCCAGCCATCTCGCCGCCGCCGGCTGGCGGGTGCTGACCACGTCACGCCAGCGGCGCCGGCTGCTCCGCCTCGCCGACATGCTGGCGGCGATCTGGCGCCAGCGCGGCCGGTATGCCGTCGCTCAGGTGGACGTCTACAGCGGCCCATCGTTCATCTGGGCGGAGGCCGCCTGCTGGCTGCTGCGGCGTGTCGGCCGTCCCTACGTGCTGACGCTGCACGGCGGGGCGCTGCCGGAATTCTCGGCCGACCGGCCGCGACGCGTGACGCGGCTGCTGGCATCGGCCGCGGCGGTCACCACCCCGTCGGGGTACCTCGCAACCGCGATGGCGAAGTACCGTCCGGACCTCGTCGTCCACCCCAATCCGATCGCCACCGCGTCCTACCACCATCGCCTGCGTCCTCAGGTGCGTCCGCGCCTGCTCTGGGTGCGGGCGTTCCACGCGATCTACAACCCGGCGATGGCGGTGCGGGTGGTCGCGCATCTGCGCGGCGTGGTTCCCGAGGTGCGGCTCGTCATGGTCGGACCGGACCGCGGCGACGGTTCCTATGAACACACGGTGCAGCTGGCGCGGACGCTCGGCGTGAGCGACTGCGTCGACTTCGCCGGGCCGGTGCCGAAGTGGGATCTCCCCGACGTGTTCAGCGCGCACGATATCTTCCTCAACACGACCAACGTCGACAACACGCCGGTCACCGTCGTCGAGGCGCTGGCCTCCGGCCTGTGCGTCGTCAGCACGTCGGTCGGCGGCATTCCCTTCCTGCTTCAGCACGAGCACGACGCCCTGCTGGTGCCGGCCGACGACGTCACCGCGATGGCGGCGGCGATCCAACGACTGCTGACCACGCCGGCCCTCGCCACCCGCCTGTCGGCGCACGGACGGCAGAACGCGCTCGGCCGTGACTGGTCGCTGCTGCTGCCGCGCTGGGAGCAGCTGCTCAGGACCGTCGCCGGCCCCGCGGTGCCCCTGCCCCGGCCCGACCTCGCCGGCTGAACCGGGCGCTGCCGCCCCGGGCGAATCGTCCGCCCGGCGCAGCGTCAGCGCCGCCCCCCGGGCGGCGGTGCGGTCCGACAGAGCACCATCAGACTGACGCCGCCGAGGGTCTTGGCGAGCAGCCAGGGCGACACGGCCGCCAGCACGGCCCGCAGCGGGTAGATGCTGGCCGATCGCACGGTGACGGCGGCGCTCGGCGCCCGGAAGCCGAGGACGTACTCGTAGTCCACGACCCGCAGGCCGGCGAAGGCCAGCAGATTCAGCGCCGATGCCGTGTCGAGCGCGAGGAGGTGACCCGGATCCTTCAAGCTCGATCTGAACAGGTCCCGAGCGGCGCAGTTCAGCGAGTCGTCGAGCGGTAGGTGCAGCCCGACGAACCTGGTGCGTTGCGACAGCAGCCGCAAGAACTCGATCGGGTCGGGTACGTGCTCCACCACGTCGAAGAGGGTCACCAGGTCGTAACCGCGCCCGCTCGCGACGAAGTCCTCGTGCACGAAACGGACGCGCGGGTGGCGCAGCGACGCGACGTGTGGCGAGATATCGTAGCCGACCGCCTCCGCAACCTCGAAGCCGAGTTCGTCCATACCGGCGACGACGGCAATCGTCGCCGCCCCGGACCCGCAGCCGACGTCGGCCACCGTGCGGATATCGGCACAGCCGGGATTCCGCCGCAGCAGGCTGACGAACATGCGGGCCTTGTACTCGGCGTCCGCGGAGTGCCGATCCGGCTCGCGGAAGTAGGCGCCCGAGCGGTACTCGTCGGCCTCGGCGCGGGTCGTCGGCGGCTCCATCGCGTTCATCGGTGGCCGAGCACGAGGTCGTAGATCTCGCACATGCGACGGATGCCCTGCGACTCGCTGAAGTTGGCGTCGATGTGGGTCGCCAGCCGGTCGCTCAGGGTGCGGCGGAGGTCGCCGGACCTGAGCACCGACAGCAGCGCCGTGCCCAGCGCGGTCGCGTTTCCCGGCGGAACCAGGACCCCGGCCCGGCCGTCGTCGAGCACCGCGCGACACTCACCGACATCGGTGGCGACGGCTGCCAGGCCGGCTTTGCCGTACTCGATGAGCGCCAGCGGCAGCCCTTCGGACGCCGAACTGAGCACACCGACGGCCGACGCCCGCAGGATGGCCGGCACCTCCTGGCGCAGCCCCAGGATGCTCACGTGGCCGTCGAGCCGTCGTGCGGCGATCTCGCGCCTGACCGCCGCGACGTAGGCGACGTCGACGAGTTCACCGACCAGCACCAGGTGGGCCTCCGGCATCGCCGCGGCCACCTGCGCCATGGCGGCGATGAGCGTCAGGTGATCCTTCTGCGGCCGGAGGTGCGCCACGCAGACGATGCGGGTGTCCGGCGTGCCTGGCAGCGGCGGCGCGGCCGCCCGTTCGGCACCGGCGGCGCTCACCACGAAGTTCGGGACGTACCAGACGCGATCGGCCCGCACGTGGAGCGCGCTGCGCGCCCAGTCGGCGAGCCTGCTGTTGACCGCGATCACGCCGGCGCACCCGGCCGTCGCCGCCCGGTACATCCACACCGGCCGCTCGGCGGTTTCGCGGCCGTAGTGGTCGTGCCACAGCACCGCAGGGTACGGGGGGGCGGCGGCGACCAGCCGGCAATGGAACAACGAACTGCCGTGGGCGTGCAGCAGTTCGACGCCGCTCCGGCGCACGAAGGCGATGGTGCGGAGGACCGCGGCCAGATCGAACCGCCACCTCCGTTCCAGGCGAAGCCGGGTGACGTCGTCGGCCACGAGGGCCGACAGCGAGCCGTCCCGCCGCGTCGTGCACAGGCTCAGCCGGAAACGTTCCCGAGGCAGCGCGTTGACGAGGTTGACCGCGACGCGTTCCTTGCCGCCCGCATCGAGGGTGTCGACGACGTGCAGGACGTGTCGTCGTCCACTCACCGTGGCGGCGGCCCCGGCCGTCGGCACGGCGCACTCGGGTCGCCCCGGAGCCGCGTCCGACTCGGCGTGGAGCCCGACCGGCACGGGGCGAGATGTCTGGCTGACGCCGATTACGAACCTCCTGTCGTCGGAACGGCTTCGACCACGGTCGTGAGCGCGCCCCTGCGCCGCTCAGCGTACACCAGCCCTGTGGGCCCATCAACGTCGCGCCGCCGGAGTCCCGGCGCCGGTCGCCCGTCGCGCCGCACGCAACGCGCCGAGCGAGGCCGCCACGAGACCGCACTGTTGCCCGTGTTCGCCGGTACCGGCGCTGCCGTGCACGCGGCTTCAGGCCGTTCGCCACAACGTCCAGCACCCTCGGTGCCGCACGTTGACGGCGGCGTCGTTTCGTTCGACCATAACCTATGGCGGTTGGAGTCGAGCGTACGGTAGGGTCACCTGCGGCATGGTCCATGAACCCGGCGCGGGGTGAGCGCACCACCATTGCGCACACCTCGGACGACGGGTGGCTCGCCACCCTGCAGCGTGACTACGCGGTGACCGGCCGGCCCCTGCAGTGGCCCGTGAGCGACACCCTGCGCGCGGCCCCGGCCGTCACGCTGCGGGACCGCTTCGCCGAACATCTCGCCGCCGAATCGGCGTACGACATCGCATTGCGCTACGTCTACCTGACGCCCGCTCAGATGCGGACGCTGGTGCGCCTGGCCGAGCGTCACTTCCTGCCTCACCGTCTGCGTGGACGCGGCATCGAACTTGGCGCGGGCTGCGGCGTCCTGGCCGCGGTGGTGGCGAAGCGCTCGGACGTCGAGGCGGTCCTGGCCGTGGAAGTCTGTGAGCGGATCACCGAGTTGCTGATCCCGCGGATCGCCGCCCACGTGCTCGGACGGTCGGCACACAAGGTCGTGCCGATCACCGGGTCGTTCGACGATCTGCGGATTCCCGACGCCTCGCTCGACTTCGCGATCGAAAACGACTCGCTGCATCACTCCGACGATCTGGCGGTGACCATGTCCGAGTGCGCACGCGTCCTCAAGCCGGGCGGCCTGCTGCTCTGTTTCGACCGCTGTCACGACGACTCGGTGTCCGACGACGACGTCGAGCGGATGCTCGCCAAGGTCTACAGCCGCGATTACCTGCTGGCCAACTGCTATCCGTCCGACCTGGTGCTCACGCGGCGCGAGAACGGCGAGCACGAGTATCGGCTGTTCGAGTGGCGCGCGGCGGGCGCCGCCGCCGGCCTCGTGCTGCTCGGCAAGCACGACGTGGTCCGCCGGGTACCGTTCAAGCACGCGGTCAAGGGCCTGTGCTCGGCACTGCCGCCAGCGGCCCGCAGCCGACTCTACAGGACCGCCAACGCCGATCTCGCCACCACACGCCGGTGGGCCGGACAGGTGGCACGTCGGCTGGCTGGGCGGGCGCGGGTCGCGCCGATGCTGGCGCCCAAGTCGACCAGCATTCTCGTCTTCCAGAAACCGTCTTGATGCCGCGCCTCGCGGCGCGGCGGCTCGGCCGCCGGTGGTAGGATCACGCGCGCCGGACGATGCCGCCGGGTCCATCGCCGGGACGTGTGACGGCGCCCGCGCATCGATCGGTGTTCCCATGCCCCTGCAGCGCACGACTTCCGCCCCTCCGGTCGCCACGGACCGAGCCGCGGTGCCCGTACTGCGTCACGTCACCGAGTCGATTTCCGCGGGACTGCACCACTCGGGCATCGGCCGGCTGCTGCGCGGCCTCGGCGGACGGCTGCGCGGCGGCTACCTGCTGGCCTTTCACAGCGCCCCGTGGCAGACGATGGTCGAGCTCGTCGACGCGCTGCACCCCGATCAGGTGGTGCCGCTCGACGACTTGGTGGAGCGTGTTGCCGCCAACCGCTCGACGGCCGGGTTGTTCGCCATCACCGTGGATGACGGGTTTCGCGACACCGTCATCGACTACTGTGCGGCGGCCCGCGACAAGGGCTGGCCGATGACGTTCTATCTGCCGACCCGCTTCCTCGACGAGCACACGCTGCCGTTCCTCGTGATCCAGAACCTTCAGGCCGGATCGCCGCCGGTGGTCGTGGAAATCCGCGGCCGTCGCATCGACCTGCGCACCGCCGACCAGCGCCAGGCGTACTTCACCGACCTGATCCACCGCATGTATCGCCACCGCGAGGACGAGTACAAGCCCGAGGTCGAGGCCATTGCCGACGCGGCCATCGCCGGCGGCTTCCTCACCCCCGAGGCCATCTACCGCGTGATGCCACCGATGAGCTGGTCGCAGGTCGAGGCCCTGTCGCAACAGGACGGCATCTCGTTCCAGAGCCACGGGGTGTCCCATCAGGCGGTCGTCTGTCTGGCCGCCGACGAGCTGCGCCGGGAGCTGACGACGAGCCAGGCCGCGATCCGCGCCCGCACCGGACGCCCGGTGAACCATTTCTGCTACCCCTACGGGGCGCCGGCGTCGATTGGCACGCTCGCGCCGGCCATCGTCTCCGAGACCTACACCTCGGCGGTCACGTTGTCGCGCGGCCGGCTGCGTGGCAGCCCCTTGAATGCGCTGCCGCGAATTCCGCTCTACGATCGCGACCGCCGCGACATCGCCCGGCTCAAGGTCATGACCGCGCTCGGGCCACGATAGCACCTTGGACATCCAGACCGTTTCGATCACGGCCCTGCCGCGAGAGCGCGTGCAGGCGTTCTACCGGCAGGTCTACCCGCAGCGGCGCGCTGCATTCGTCGACCGGTTCGAGTGGCGCTACCGGGTCGGCAGCGAGTCGCCGATCACACCGGTCATGGCCATCCTGCCCGACGGCCGCATCGCCGGACAGGCCGCAGGCATTCCCGTACACCTGCGCGTCGCCGGCGTGGTGCGGGCGGCCACCTGGTTCATCGACTTCATCGTGGCGCCCGACCTGCAGCGCCAGGGGATCGGACAGGTCCTGACCCGGGCGTGGATGGACCGCTGCGACATCCAACTCGGCCAGCCCAACGATCGCTCGATCGGCGTGCTCGAGAAGTACGGCTGGCGGCAGCAGGTCGGCTGCTACCGTTTCGCGCTGCCGATCAACCTCACCAACGTGCTGCGCTACCGTGGGATTGACCCACGACTCGCGGCCGCCGCGGGCCTGGGCCAGCCGATCTACCGCGCGCTGCTGCGGGCGCGCGCCAGGCACCGCCGCCCGCTGGAGGTCCGGCCGCTGGGCGAGGTCGGCGACCTGACGGCGATCTTCGACGACCCCGGCCCGACCGGTCTCATCCGCGACCGCGACTGGCTGCACTGGCGACTCGTCGACAGCCCGGTGGCGAGCGAGTACGTCCACGCCGCCGATGGCGACGCGCACCTGATCCTGCGCGTCTTCGCCGAAGGTGGTCTCCGCCGGGCACACGTGCTCTATGCCAGCGAGAACGCAAGCCCGGACGCCACCCACAACGTGTTGGCGCGTCTGGTCGTGTGGGCGCTCGATCACGACATCGATCTGATCTGGGCCGTCTGCAGCCATCCGGCGCTGGTGCGGCAGTTCGGTCGTCTGTTCCCGGCGAGGCTGCCGGTCCGCGTCTCGTACCACGCGACCGGCGAGACCGGCCGCTGTCTCGAACAGCACGTGCTCTCGCTGCATGCGATGGATTCCGACGCCGATATCGTTTACGGGGGCTAGAGTCCCGGCCGCGTCAAGGGGAGTTCACTGGCCACCATGCATCTGCTTCTCGCCGTTCCCGATGGCGTCGGCGTCCGCAACTTCGTCCTCGGCCGCTTCCTGCACGAACTGGCGGCGTCCGAACACGCGACGATACTTCACGGCATTCCGGACGCACTGCTCGACGGCTACCGGACACAGGCCGAGCGTCGGCCCGGCGCCGTCACCTGGCGGCCGCTGCTGCCCTATCGGGAGGCGCTGATGACCTTCGGTCTGCGCTACGCGCTGTCCTACGCCCACACCTACTGGGCCGACACCTATGCGATGCGCCGCATCCGGGACGAGCCGCTCCGCGGCTCGTGGCGAACTCGGGCCATCCACCGCGCCTCACGCACCCTGGGGTGGGTGGCCGGATCGTCGCGCGGCGTACAGACGCTCCGCCGCAGCTACGAAACGGTGGCCGAGCGCCAGCCCGAGGTGGCCAGCTACGAGCGGCTGCTGCGCGATCTCGCCCCGTCGGTGGTCTTCTGCTCCAACCAGCGGGCCGGCGCCATCCTGCCGCTGGTGATTGCCGGTCGCCGGCTCGGTATCCCGACGGTCAGCTTCGTGTTCAGCTGGGACAACCTCACCAGCAAAGGCCGGGTGGCGGCGCCGTTCGACTACTACGTCGTGTGGAGCCGGCACATGCAGCAGGAGCTGCTGACCTATTACGAGGATGTGACCGCCGACCGCGTGCGTATCGTCGGCACTCCGCAGTTCGACCCCTACGCCGACCAGACCCTGCTGTGGTCGAGGACGGAATGCTTTCGCCGGCTCAACGCCGACCCCGGTCGGCCGCTCCTCTGCTACTCCGGCGGTGACCGGGGCACGACACCGGAGGATCCGGCGCACGTCAGAATCCTGCTGGAGCTGATTCGGAGCGGCGCGATTCGCGACAATCCACAGGTGGTGCTCCGCCCGGCGCCGCCAGACGACGGGGCGCGCTATGACCCGGTGCGGCGCGACCACCCCGAGCTGATCTGGTCGCCGCCCGCCTGGTTCCACGCCGACCCCGGCAGCTGGCTGGCCAGCCTGCCACTGGCGGAGGACGTCCAGCTGCTCGCCAACCTCACTCACCATGCCGACCTCAACGTCAACATGGCGTCGACGATGACCCTCGACTTCGCGCTGCATGACAAGCCGGTCGTGAACGTCGCGTTCGACGTGGCGAGCCCGCCGGTGCTGGGCACGCCGGTCTGGGAGCTCTACTACCGATACGAACACTACCGGCCAGTGGTCGAGCTCGGCGCCGCCCGCTTCGCCCGCTCGCCGCAGGAGCTCGCCGCGCACGTCAACGCCTACCTCGAGAACCCGGCGCTGGACCGCGACGGTCGCCGCCGACTCACCGAGCTGCAGATCGGCCGGCCGCTGGGACAGTCGGCCCGCCACACGCTCGACGCCCTGCGGGCGATCGCGCGCGAGCACCACGCGGCGACGGCATGACGGTCTGGCAGCTGATCCGGTCGGATCTCCGACGCTATCTCGCGACCGGCGCGGGGCGCCCGGCGCGCGTCGTCCTGTTCGCACAGGGCTTCTGGGCGACGACCGTCTACCGCATCAGCCATCGTCTGTACTTCGCGCCGATACCGCCGGGGCTGCGGCCCGTCGTGCGGTTCCTGTGTCAAATCAGCCGCAAGGTCATGGAGGTCCTCACCGGCATCTCTCTGGCGCCGGAGGGCGAGATCGCCGAAGGGCTGTACATCGGCCACTTCGGTCATGTGATCGTCAGCCCGTCGACCCGCCTCGGCGCCAACTGCAACCTGTCCCAGGGGGTGACCCTCGGGTTCGGCGGCCGCGGCGACCGCGGCGGCCATCCCTCGATCGGCAACCGGGTGTACATCGCGGCCAACGCCGTCGTCGTCGGGCGGATCAGCATCGGCGACGATGCGGTCATCGGCGCCGGCGCCGTGGTCACCAGGTCAGTGCCGCCACGGGCCGTCATGGTCGGCAATCCGGCGACGATCGCCTCTTACAGGGGGAGCTTCGACTTCATCCGTTACGATGGCATGGACGACGACCCCGACCGCCAGGCCTCGATGGCACAGCTCAGCGCCGGGGGCACGGACGGCGCCGACGCCGGATCGCCGTCGTGATCGGCGGCCGCGGCGCCGGCCGGGCCACTAGCGGCCGCGTCGCTCCGTCTGGGCCGCCTCCGCCGGCTGCTGCGCGGCGATGAGGAAGTTCGAGCCGGACATCGGATAGCGTCGGGCCAGCCAGCGGTCGATGACGCGCCACACCGGTCCCATGCGTGCCCGCGAGTCCTTGATGTGCGAGTAGCTGGTCGAGACCCGGCACTGGAAGCCGCGGAGTTCACCCGACAGGATGTCGTCGCGGCTCAACCCCGGCAGCCCGAGGCCCAGCCCAAGGCCGAACCCGGGCGCCCCCGGCACGTGGATGTCGATCATCTGCCGAACCACTCCGGGCGGCAGCGGCCGGTCGATCAATCCGACTCGGACCAGGGCGGCATTGGTCGCCGCCTCCAGGTCGGTCGAGGCACCTCGCGCGGACCGCCGCCGCCAGTACGCCGGGCTGCCCAGCCGCCGCACCCGGCGCCACTGCCGGTACACCGACGTCCAGCGATGAACCGCCGGACACTCGAAGAAGTCTCGCGAAGGCTCGTGCCCGGCCACGTAGAAGCCGCGCGGCCGAAGCAGCCGTCTGATGCTGCCGAGGAAGGTTTGGATGTCGGGCAGATGGTGCAGCACCGAGTTGGTGACAATCAGGTCGAACCGGGGCGCGGAGTCATCGAGGCAGCCGATATCGCCGACCACGAACACGGGAGCGGGCGTCACCCCGGCCAGGCGCCGACGGGCCTGCTCCAGCATCGCCCGGCTGGGGTCGAGGCACACCACTCGCGCGATGCGCGGCGCGAGCGCGCCGACGACCGCCGCGGTCGCAAAGCCGGTACCGGCACCGACGTCCAGCACCTCGATGCGATCGGGCAGTTCCGGCGTGATCGTCGTCAGGGAGGCCCGCCAGACCGCGAGCGCGTCGTGCAGCTCGGGATGGATCTGGTCGTAATACGCGGATTCGGCCTCGTGATAGAAGTTGCTCACCCGGCCGATGAACTGCCCGGCCGGGCCCCGTACGCCCAGCGACTCCAGGTATGCCTGTATCTGCGGTTCAGAATTCACTGTGCCACAGATGATGCCGCGGCGCGCGGCATTCTGCCAACCTCGCCGCTATCGGCCCGCCGTCCCCCAGGCTTCGATTTCGGCGAGGCGGGAGATGCCGCCGGCGACCTTGGTGATCACGAGACGAATCGCCGTGGTCGTCACCGGCGCGAAACGCACCTGCCGCCACACCAGCGTGTTGCCGATCACCTGCCCGCCCGGCACCCCGACCCACGTCGTGCCGTTCCAGTATTGGACCGCGAAATCGGCGACCGCCAGGTAGCTGGTCAGCGTCGGTGTCGGCTCGACCGGCGACGCATGGCGCTCCTGCATCGAGAACACGTCGACCTGGTCGATCGTGGCCGGCGCCGCAAACGCCACCTGGAACCAGTCGGGCACCCCACCGCTGGCGTCCTCCCAGGTGCCGAGCCGGCCGCGCGTCGCTCCTGAACGGCGCCCGTCGATGGCCGCACCGGGCGCGTAGTCGACCGTGTAGGTCGACGACGCCGTCGCCGTCGCGCCATTGGCGGCCAGCGCCACGTTGGTGCGCCCGCCAGGCGCGGGGGCCGCCGTCACCGACACCGCCACCGCGCTCGAAGTGGTGGTGGCGTTCTGGTTGTCGGTCGCCACCGCCGTCACGCTGTACGGACCGGGCGCGCCGGGCGTCCAGCTGACTTCATAGGGGCTCGTCGTATCCGATCCGATCGCCTGCCCGCCGGCGAAGAAGTCGACGCGCGTCACGCTGCCGTCCTGATCGGCTGCCGTGGCCCGCACCGCCACCGGTACCCCCTGGACGACCACGCTGCCGCCGCTCGGCGCCGTCACCGACACCGTCGGCTTGACGTTGGCCGGTGGTGGTGTGCCAACGGCGCCGCCCGTCCAGGCTTCGACTTCGGCGAGGCGGGAGATGCCGCCGGCGACCTTGGTGATCACGAGACGAATCGCCGTGGTCGTCACCGGCGCGAAACGCACCTGCCGCCACACCAGCGTGTTGCCGATCACCTGCCCGCCCGGCACCCCGACCCACGTCGTGCCGTTCCAGTATTGGACCGCGAAATCGGCGACCGCCAGGTAGCTGGTCAGCGTCGGTGTCGGCTCGACCGGCGACGCATGGCGCTCCTGCATCGAGAACACGTCGACCTGGTCGATCGTGGCCGGCGCCGCAAACGCCACCTGGAACCAGTCGGGCACCCCACCGCTGGCGTCCTCCCAGGTGCCGAGCCGGCCGCGCGTCGCTCCTGAACGGCGCCCGTCGATGGCCGCACCGGGCGCGTAGTCGACCGTGTAGGTCGACGACGCCGTCGCCGTCGCGCCATTGGCGGCCAGCGCCACGTTGGTGCGCCCGCCAGGCGCGGGGGCCGCCGTCACCGACACCGCCACCGCGCTCGAAGTGGTGGTGGCGTTCTGGTTGTCGGTCGCCACCGCCGTCACGCTGTACGGACCGGGCGCGCCGGGCGTCCAGCTGACTTCATAGGGGCTCGTCGTATCCGATCCGATCGCCTGCCCGCCGGCGAAGAAGTCGACGCGCGTCACGCTGCCGTCCTGATCGGCTGCCGTGGCCCGCACCGCCACCGGTACCCCCTGGACGGCCACGCTGCCGCCGCTCGGCGCCGTCACCGACACCGTCGGAGGCCGATTCTGCGGCGCCGGGACGCGCACGGTGACGACCGCCTGGCTCGTGGTCGCGCCGGCCGCATTGGTCGCCGTGAGCGTGTACGTCGTGGTCACCGTGGGCGCCACGACCCGCGAGCCGGTCGCCGCCACGGCGCCGATGCCCTGGTCGATCGACACGCTCGACGCGCCGGAGGTCGTCCACGCCAGCGTCGTCGAACCACCGGAATCGATGGTCGCCGGTGTCGCCGAGAACGCGGCGAGGGGCCGCGTCGGCGCGGCGTCGACGCGCTGGACCACGAACGCGCCGAACTCGGCGCTGGTGTGTCCGGGCTGGATCGCCACGCTCCCGAGCACGGGCGCCGCCGTCAGGCCGGTCATCGGAAACACCGCCTGCCCGGAGTAGACACCGGAGAACACCGCGGGTCCGTAGTAGTTCTGGGCATCGCGAATCTCATAGCGATCGCCGATCGCCAGTCCCGCGGCCGCCAGATTGACGGTGACGGCCGGCAGGCGGGCCCAGTTGTAGATGACGACGTTGGCGCGGCCTGGCTCGTAGGCGTTCGGCCGGACGCCGACGAAGGTGCCCGACGGAGTAGTGCCGTAGACGTTGGCGGGATACGCCGCCGTCGTCGACGCGGCTACCGGTCCGTACATGGTGTTGCCGGAAATCACGGTGTTGCTGCAGGCGCCGAGGCGGAGCGGCGTGCCGCCGGCGAGGTAGTTGTTCTGCAGCCGGCCGTTGTTGCAGAGCGAGACGTCCAAGCCCCGGCCGTCGCTGCCTGCCGGGTAGTAGGCAAAGTTGCCGCTGACGTTGGGGTTCTGCGCCACCTGGCCGCCAGCGAACAGGATGTTGGCCTTCGCACCACTACCCGGCGACAGGTTGCCGTGGTTGAACGCGATGTTGCCGGTCACCGTCAGGTTGTCGATGCGACCGTTCTGCGTGTAGGCGTGCAGTCCGAAGCTGAAGCTCTCGAAGAGGATGTTGTCGGTGATCCGTTTGACGCCGTAGACGTTCTGGACGTAGATCGAGTGCCCGTGTCCTCGGTCGCTGGCCTCCCAGCCGACGTGCGAGACGAGGGAGCCATGAATCTCGGAGTCGTCGGCCTGCCCCGTCGACCAGAAGCCGATGCCGTTGCCGGTGTCGTGGATGACCAGGTTGATCAGGCGGTTGTGGTGTCCGTAGGTATCGATGCCGTCGCCGCGGGTCGAGGATCGATTCGGATTCGAGTTGGTGACCTCAAAGCCCCAGTACCACGTGTAGGACCCCATCACCATCAGCACCGGCGACGACGGCGACAGGTTGCCGTCGAGGGTGGCGCGCTCACCGGGGTACTGGCGCACGACGATCGGCGCCGCCGCGGTGCCGTTGATCGTGCTCACGAACACGGCGAGATCGCCGTTGGCATCCGGTTGTGCAGTCCGGCGGTACACGCCGCCGCGCAGCCAGACCGTATCGCCGGGGCGCACCGGCCCCTGGCTCGACAGCGCCGTCGGCAGGTCGAGTGGACGGGCGAGGCTGCCGTCATTGGACGGCAGACCGGAGGGCGAGACGTAGTAGGTGGCGGCGTCGGCCGTCGCGGCCAGACCGAGCGACACGATCGCCGCGCCCCAGCAGCCGAACCACCGCGATGGCCTGACCGCTGCACGCGGCGAGTGAACGGAGCCGACGGAACGTCCGGCCGGCGACAAGAAACCTGGAACCATCATCGTGCTCCCGGCCTGCGCTATCCCTGATGGGCGCACCAGCCCGATTACCGTTTCGTGATCGTTTTGAACCAGCGCGGGCGGGGAGACGCCCATCAGGGAGGGGCAATATTCGTGCCCCGCACGCTATTCCGTAATTGCGAGACGATTTCGAATTCAGAGTCGGGGGACGACGATTCGGCCCGAGCCGATTCGACGGATTCGCATTCGATCGATACGGTTCTTGTCGTCTCCGGGTGGGAGGCCTTCGCCACGAATTTGACGGCTCAATGCGAATATCAGGCGAATGTCAGCACGCGTAGTGGGTCCAAGGATGTGCCAGACTAGGCAGCCGCGAGTCGTGGTGAGAATGGCTGCCGACTGCAATGGCACGACGCGCAACGGCGGCGCCCGAGCAGGCGGCCTCGCCGGCGATCAGATGGTCGGAAGACGGCGCAGGAGACACACCGATGTGCGGGATTGCGGCGATCGTCGGCGCGGGCTGGGAAGCGGCGGACCTCGACGCGATGGTGCGGAGCCAGCATCATCGCGGTCCGGACGGCACCGGGCATTTCGCCTCGCCGTCGCGGCTGGCCGGGCTCGGTCACAACCGCCTGAGCATCATCGACCTGTCAGCCGCCGGCGCCCAGCCGATGTCGTCGGCCGACGGCCGGCTGTGGCTGACGTTCAACGGCGAGATTTACAACTACCTCGAGTTGCGTGAGGCGCTATCCGGATACCCGTTCCGGAGCCGCTCCGACAGCGAAGTGCTGCTGGCCGCGTACGAGCGATGGGGAGCGGACTGCCTCGGCCGTCTGATCGGCATGTTCGCGTTCGCCATCTGGGACGAGCGCGAGCAGTCGCTGTTCGGTGCCCGCGATCGGTTCGGCGTCAAGCCGTTCTACTACGCCGTGGACGCGGCGGCGCGGCTCCGCGTCGCCAGCGAGATCAAGGCGCTGCACGCCGGCGGCATCGCCCCGATCGCCGACGTCGCCACCTGGGCCACCTACCTCGCGCTCGGCCACCTCGACACGTCGGCGAGCACGTTCTGGCAGGGCGTGCACTCGCTGCCGCCTGGCCATGCGCTGCGATGGCGCCGCGGTGAACTGACGACGTGGCGGTGGTACGACCTGGCGGCGGCCGTCGGTGAGCCATTCGACGATCGCCCCGAGGCGGACGTGGCCGACGAGTACCTGGCGCTGCTGCGCGACAGCGTGCGGCTGCGCTTCCGCGCCGACGTCCCGGTCGGGATCAACCTGTCGGGTGGACTCGATTCCTCGATCCTGCTCGCGCTGGTCCGTGAGCTCCATGGCCCGGACAGCCGCGTCCAGGCGTTCACGTTCGCAACCGGCGACACCGCCTACGACGAGACGCCGTGGGTCGTCCAGATGCTGGATCGCACCCGGCATCCGCTCAACGTGTGCACGTTGGCGGCCGACGACGTGCCGCCACTCGCCGAGCAGGTCCAGGCCGCGGAGGACGAGCCGTTCGGCGGCCTGCCGACGCTGGCCTACGCACGCGTGTTCGAGCGTGCTCGCGCCACCGGGACGATCGTGCTGCTCGACGGCCAGGGCATGGACGAACAGTGGGCCGGCTATGACTACTACCGCTCGGCGGCACCGGCCGCGGCGACGATGGCGCTCCAGGGCGCCAGCGACTCGCCGGTGCGGCCCCACTGCCTGACCGGCGAGTTCCGGGCACTCGCCCGTCCCCACCCGGTGGCGGCCCCCTTCAGCGACCGTTTGAGAAACCTGCAGTACCGCGACACCTGCGCCAAGATCCCCCGCGCGCTGCGCTTCAACGACCGGATCTCGATGCGGGCGTCCACGGAATTGCGCGAGCCGTTTCTCGACCACCGGGCGTTCGAACTGGCGATGCGCCAGCCTTCGTCGCGGAAGATTGCGGAGGGCACGGGCAAGTGGCTGCTGCGCCGGATCGCCGCCGACCTGCTACCCGGCGGCATCGTCGAGGCCCCCAAGCGACCGCTGCAGACCCCCCAGCGCGAGTGGCTGCGCGGGCCGCTGCGCACGTGGGCAGCCGATCTCATCGAGACGGCCCTGTCTGGTCCGGCCGCGTCGTGGCTCGACGCCGCGGCGGTACGGACCGAGTGGGCGCGATTCCTCGACGGCGGCAGCGACAACAGCTTCTACGTCTGGCAATGGATCAGCCTGGCCCTGATTCAGCGCGGACACGCCGGGGCGCCTTCGGCCGGCGGGGGGCCGCCGCCGGCCGCGGCCGCGCGGTGAGGGTCGGAGTGCCGCGTCGTCGCTGAACGAGGCGTGGAGCCGCGCGGCCGACGCCCGCGACGTGGCACGGTTCGTGGTTCCCCTGCCACGGCGGGGACCCGGCCGGCAGCGGCCTGGCTGGCGACACGCGTGAAGGCGGCGGGTCGGTCCGTCTCACGGCGCACCGGGTCGACGAGAAAGCTTGCACGACAGGAGACGTACCTGCGCATAATGGCGATTCCTGACCTGCCCCCGGTCCGGACGCCAGCGATGACGCTGTCGTCGCGCCACTGCCCGCTGGGACGGTGACGCGGCCTGCGCCCGGTTGGACTTCGCCATGACGGCAGCTACCGACACACGGAATCACGAGACAAAGGTCTCGCTGCGGCAACGCGTCACGCGCGCCGCGCAGCGTCTCGTGGATCTGCTGGTCTGCGCCCTGGCGTTCCAGCTGGCCTACCTGCTGCGGTTCGACTTCGAGATCCCGCCCGTCGACGCCGACCAGCTCCGGCTGCAGCTGCCGTATGTGGTCCTGCTGCAGGTCGTGACGCTCGGCCTGTTCGGCATCCAGGCGTTCATCTGGCGCTACGTCGGCATGGCCGACCTGCGCGCCTTCCTGGGGGCGGCGCTCAGCACCGCCGCCGTCCTGTTCGCGGCCCGGGTCGGGCTGCCCGACTCATGGGCGGCGTGGCGAGTCCCGATGTCGGTAATCGTCCTCGACACGGGGTTGGCGTTCGGCGGCCTGCTCGCGGTTCGGATTCTGCGCCGGTTCCTGTACGAGTGGCACCGGCGCCAGGCGAGCGGCGCCGCCGACGGCGAGGCTCCGGTGCGCAGCCCTGTGCTCCTCATCGGCGCGGGCCGCAGCGGCATGATGGCGGCCCGCGAGATCCAGAGCAATCCCAAGTCGGCGCTCGAGGTCCGCGGCTTCGTCGACGACGATCCCAACAAGCGCGGCACCGTGATCCAGGGCATCCGGGTCGTCGGGACGACCCAGGACCTGCCGACCCTGGTCGGCAGCGAGGGCATCGACCACGTCGTCGTCACCATCGAGACGCTGTCGCGCGCCCAGTTCCAGCGCATCCGCGACATCTGCGACGCGATTCCCGTCAAGGTGCGGATCGCGCCGTCGATGTCGGAGATCCTGGACGGCCGCCTGCAGGTCAGTCGAATCCGTGACGTTCAGGTGGAGGACCTGCTCGGCCGCGCGCCGGTGGATCTCGACGTGTCGGACATGGCCCGACTCATCAGCGGGCGCACCGTCATGGTCACCGGCGCCGGCGGATCGATCGGCTCCGAGCTGGTGCGCCAGGTCGCGCGGTTCGCGCCGTGGCGGGTGCTGCTGGTCGAGCGATCGGAGTTCGCGCTCTTCAACATCGAGCGCGAGATGCGCGAACTGCTGCCCGACATCGAGTGCCGGCCGGTACTCGCCGACATCGCCGTCGAGTCGAGGATGCGGGCCGTGTTCGAGCAGTACCGTCCGGCGTTCGTGCTGCACGCGGCGGCTCACAAGCACGTGCCGATGCTCGAGCACAACCCGGCGGAGGCGATCACCAACAACGTGCTGGCGACCCGGACGCTGGCGCGTCTGGCCGGGGAGTACGAGGTCGAGGTGTTCGTGCTCATCTCCACCGACAAAGCGGTCCGGCCCACCTCGGTGATGGGCGCCTCGAAGCGGATCACCGAGCTGGTCGTGCAGAGCCTCAATCGTTCGTACGACACCCGCTACGTCGCCGTGCGGTTCGGCAACGTGATCGGATCGGCCGGGTCGGTCATCCCGATCTTCCAGGAGCAGATTCGCAAGGGCGGACCGGTCGTCGTGACCTCGCCGGACATGGTGCGCTACTTCATGACCATCCCCGAAGCCGCACAGCTCGTGCTGCAGGCGGCGGCGATCGGCGTAGGCGGCGAGATCTTCATCCTCGACATGGGCGAGCCGGTCCGCATCCTCGACCTGGCGAAGGAGACGATCCGGCTCTCCGGCTTCAAGCCCTTCACCGACATCGAAATCGTCTTTTCCGGGCTGCGGCCGGGCGAAAAGCTCTTCGAGGAACTCGCGGTGACCGGCGAGCACATCTCGCGCACCCGGCACCCGAAGATCTACATCGGCAAGCTCGCGCCCTACCCGGACGACCTGCTGGACCAGGTCATCGACGAACTGACGCTGCTCGCCCTCAGCGACGATGAGCGCGGGCTGCGGGTGTACCTCAACCAGGTGCTGCCGGAGGCGCGTCTGGCGGCGGACGAGGCCGGCACCGTCGACGTCGACCGGCCGGTGGTGCGCCCGGCCGTCGGGTAGATCAGGCCCAGCCGAGCACGTATTGTGCAAACACGAGCGCGGCGAGTATCGTAAGCTCGACGAGATGGGCGCTGGCCAAATCATCCAGGCGCCGGGCGCTCGGCCGCGGGCCGTCGGCCGCGGATGGGCGTTGAGTACTCGTCGGCAGCACCGGGGCGGCAACTCCTGGTAGGAGGTATCGGCGCCACCCGGAAGAACTGTAGCCGCCACCGGGCGAGAGGCGCGGCGCCGCATCGACGAGGTCGTTCGAGAATCACAACGTGCCCACCAGCCATCCTCCCCTCAGCCCTGCCGGCCATCTCGTCCGGGCCTCGTCGGTCGACGACATGCGGCAGGTGCTCTCCAGCGGCAGCGACGGGTTCGTCTGCGAGCCGATCGCGATGCGGGACGCTACCGCCTGGCGGCTCACCGACGGGGCCATCTCACATGTATCCGGCGGCTTCTTCAGTGTCGTCGGGGTGACGCCCCGGGGCGACGACGAGGGCCGGCCGCTCGTTCTGCTCTACCAGCCGCAGTCGGCGTTCAACGGCCTCGTCGTGGCCTCCCGCGACGACGAACTCTTCGTCCTGCTCCAGGCCCGTGTCGAACCCGGGAACCTCGGCGTCGCCCAGTACGGGCCGACCGTCCAGTCGACCCCAGCGAACTACCTCCGTGTGCACGGCGGCCGGCCAACGCCGTATCTGGAATGCTTCCAGCATGCCCGCACCGGCGTGGCGCCGGTCGGTGACTGGACCGAACTCGATCTGGGCAGCCGCTACCTGTTGAAGAACAAGCGCCTGGTCTGCGTCGAGGCGATTGGGAGCCTGCCGGTCGAGCCCGGATTCCTGTGGGTGCCCGCCTCGCTGCTCAAGAAGGCCGTCCTGGAAGGGGCCCTGATGAACACCGACCTGCGCTCGATGCTGGCGGTGATGCCGTGGAGCCAGTGGCCGAGCCGCGACGACCTCGACGACGTGGGGCGGGCCGCCCACACCAGTCTCGCCCGCCGGCCGCGGCCGGCGATCATCGGCGGAGCGCTGGCGCAGGTCGGGCGGCCGCGCCCTCCCGTACGGCTGGTGCCGCTGACCGAGCTCGACCACTGGGATTTGAACGAATACGGGCTGTTCGAGCTCGAGCCCGCGGCGCAGGGCTTCGACGTGCAGTTCTTCCGCATCGAGGCGCCAACCCGCGAAGTGCCGCGGTGGACCCAGCCGCTGCTGAACAGCCGGACCCGCGGCCGCGTCGTGCTCGCGCTCGCGGTGGTCGATGGCGCCCTCCAGGCGCTGGTGCATGGGCGTGGCGAGCCCGGACTCTCGACCGGCGCGGCGATGTACCCGACCTACGTCGCGTCCCCGGGCGGATCGGCACCGGCGTCCGACAGCGCGGCGCTGGAAGGACTGCAGGCCTGCCAGCCGACCACGCTGGCGCACACCCTGGAATCGGACGAGGGCGGGCGGTTCTTCCGCGACGAAAGCGACTTCGAGCTCGTCCTGGTCGACGAAGCGGTCGACGTCGGCGAGGACTACCGCTGGGTCACGCTCAGCGAGCTCAAGTGCCTGCTGGGCATTTCGAACGTGTGCTCCATCCAGCTGCGATGCATCGCCTCGATGCTCCTCGCGCTGTTGTGAACCGGCCGGTTGTCGCGCCGGCCTGCGGGAGGCGGCGCCGGCAGCCGTGATGCGCTCGTCGCAGGTGCTGTTGCGTCTCGTCGCGCCGGCGATGCGGGCGGTCGACCGGCTGCAGCGGCTCGGGGTGCGCGTGGGCCCTGGACCGCTGCATCGCGTCGCCGCGCTCCACAAGCGCCTGCGTCGGCTCCTCTGGCCGCTGCTCATCCGCGGGACGCCGTTCACGCGGGTAGCGCAGATCGACGCCGACGGCGCCACGCTCACCGGCTTCGTCGGCGCCGTCCCGGTTATCGCCCCATGGTCGGTGACGTTTGGCGATGGTCCCGGCCGGGCCTTCGTCGACCGCACCTACGACTTCGTGCGCGGCCGCCTCGACCTCAAGGGCGCGTCGGTCGCGACGTTCGCGCCTGCTTATCTCCACGTTCCGTCGGGTCTGGCCTGCACCGTCGACGGCGCCGTGATTGCCGACTCGGTCAAGAAGGTCGAGCGCCACATCGCTGCCGCGGCCGGTCTCGATCTCGGCGCCGTGCACCCGCTCGCCGGCACCTGGGCGACGGTGATGTGCCGGCCGTACGACAACTACTACCACTGGATCCACGACTGCGTGCTGCGCCTCTACGTGCTGCAGCGATGGCCCGAGCGACCGCCCTTGACTGTGGCGGTGCCACCGACGCTGCGCCCGTATCAGCGCCGCTCGCTGGAGGCGTGTCTGCCGGCCGGCGCCGCCGTCGGCGAGGTCGCCGACGACTGGGTGCGGGTCGAGCGGCTGGTGCTGCCGTCCTTCATCACCGAGCCGCTGGTCGGTATGGTGCCGCCCGATGCGCTGGCCTATGTCCGCCGCTGCGTCGTATCGCGGGCATGCGGCGAGCCGCCGTCGGCCGGGCGGCGCCTGTACATCTCGCGGGCCGCGACGCGGCACCGGCAGATCCTCAATGAGGACGAGCTGACGGACAGCCTGCAGGAGTTCGGCTTCGAGATCGTTCAGCCGGAGGCCTTGTCATTCGACGAGCAGGTCCGGCTGTTCGCCGCCGCGACGATCATCGTCGGATCGCGGGGAGCCGCGCTCACCAACATGATCTTCGCGCACCACGCGCGAATCCTCGAGATCACCTCCGCTGAGCCGTTCGCCGGCGCCGTGTACTTCGGACTCGCGCATTCGCTCGGCCACCGCTACCGCCATCTGTTCTGCGAGCGCCGGGGAGCCGCCTATGTCGTCGATCCGGCGGAGTTCCGCGACGCACTGTCGGGCCTGATCGCGGCCTGACGGCGCCGTCGGGCCCACGGTGAGCCGATCCGCCGCGTGACGCGTGGTGATATAGATCCAGGACACGTATCGCCATGCCAGCGCCTCTGCCGGGTCTCCGGCTGCGGGAACTCTCCAGAGCACGAACGGTCAGAATCGGCCCCGCCGCCCTCACGCTGGTGCTTCTGGCCGCCACGACGGTCATCCTGCTGCCGTTCACCACTACCCTGAGCGGGCGGATTGGCGCCGTCGGCGCCGACAGCGGCGCGCCGGCGGCTGAGCCTGCTCCAGGCCCGCTGCCTCCGTCAGGCCGCTCACCCCGGACGGCGGCCGACGCGCCCGTCGCGACGCCCCTGCCGCCGGCGAGCTCCACGCCTTCCGCCGCGCCGGCGTCCGTCGCTACGCCGCCAACCGCACCGGCAGCGCTCGAACCGCCCCCCGTGGCGTCCGCCCGTTCGGACCCCGCAGCCGCGCCCGAGCCCGTCGGCGCATCACCGGGCTCGGCGACGCCGCCCGCGGCCGAACCGCCGAGGACTTCTGCGCCGGCGCGCCCCGACACCAGCACGGCGGCCGAGCCCGTCGCGACGCAGCCCGCCACCGCGCCCTCCGCCCCGGCGGCCACCCCGCCTCCCGGGCCGGCGCCGCGATCGGCGGCTTACACCATCCAGGTCAAGGCCGTGCCGGTGCGCTCCGAGGCCGACGCCTTGGCCGGAACGCTCACCGGAAAGGGCTTCAACGCCTACGTTCAGCCGGTCAGAACGGCGGCGCAACCGATGTTCCGCGTCCGGGTCGGCCCCTTCCGCGACCGCGCCGACGCCGAGGCGAGCGCCGCGCGTCTCGTCGCCGAGGAGGGGCTCGAGACCTGGATCATCACCCTGCCCCCCGGCGGGCGGTGACGCCGCCTAGCGCGGCGCGACGGAACGGCTCGCCGCCGGCACCATCACCGTCAGTCGGCGCCAGGCCTCCAACCCGGTCGCCGGCGTCTGCCAGCCCGACGCCGATGCCGAGACCAGTTCGACGAACGGGGTCACCAGATCGGCGCTCATCGCGCCGCGGCTGACGTCGCGGCGCAGTTCGTCGATGGCGCGGTCGAGTCCAAGCGCCGAGCGATACGGCCGGTCGGTGGTCATCGCGTCGAAGGCGTCGACCACGCCGATGATCTGGGCCAGCACCGAGATCCGATCGCCGCGCAGCCCGTCGGGATACCCCGAGCCGTTCAGACGTTCGTGGTGCTGCCGGATGATCGGCCGCACCGCCGACAGCGAGCGCAACCCGGCGCACAGCCGCTCGCCGATCACGGTGTGCTGCTTCACCAGCTCGTACTCCTCGCGGGTGAGCCGACCGGGCTTGAGCAGCACCGCGTCGGGAATGCCGATCTTGCCGACGTCGTGCAGGATGCCACCGCGGCGCAGCGCCGCCAGTTCGTCTTCCGAAAGGCCGATCGCCCGGCCGAGCTCGACCGCGTAGGTCGACAGCCGATCGCAGTGGCCCTCGGTGTAGGCGTCGCGGGCCTCGACGGTGAGCGCCAGGCTGACGATCACCGATTCGGCCGACTCCAGTTCGTCGGTGTAGCGCTTCAGACGCGACAGCGAGCGGACCCGTGCGGTCAGCTCGCTCGAGTCGATCGGCTTGGTGAGGAAGTCGTCGGCGCCGGCCTCGATGCCGGCGAGCCGGTGCTCGCGCCCGCTCAGCCCGGTGAGCAGGACCACCGGCGTGAGGCGGGTGATGGCGTTCTGCTTGAGGCTGCGGCAGACCTCGAAGCCGCTCTGTCCCGGAATCTCGACGTCGAGCAGGACGACGTCGGGGTCGTGGCGGGCGACGGCGTCGAACGCCGCCGCGCTGTCGTGCACGACCTCGACGCCGAACCCTTCGGCCGACAGTAGCCGGGCCAGAGCCGACGCGAATGCCGGTGAGTCGTCGACCACCAGCACCCGCCGGGCGTGGAAAAGGTCCTGCACCGCCCTACCGCTTCGACAGGTCGCGCATGAGCGGCCGGGCCTTGGCGACCACCCGGTTCTTGCCCTGCTTCTTGGCCGTGTACTGGGCCTCGTCGGCGCGTTCGTAGAGGCTGGCCGGAGTGTCGCCGGCCGAGAACTCGGCGACCCCGCAGCTGAGCGTCGCCTGGTGCACGATGCCGTCGGGACCGGGCAGGCCGCTGGCGATCTGCGACAGCACCCCGGCGATGCGCCGCTCGGCCTGGGCCAGGGTGAGGTCGGCGGCCAGCACCGCGAACTCGTCGCCGCCGACGCGCGCGACGATGTCGCTCTCGCGGAACGAGCTGGCCAGCTGGCGCGCCACCAGCTTCAGCAGTTCGTCGCCGGCGCCGTGGCCGCGGGTGTCGTTGACCGACTTGAAGTCGTCGACGTCGAGGATCGCCATCACGAACTGCGATCGCGATGTTCGGACCCAGCGGTCGCAGGTCTGGTCGAAGCCCCGGCGGTTGGCCACGCCCGTCAGCGGGTCGGTGCTCGCCTGGGAACGGACGTGCGACAGGTCGTGCTCGAGCGTTTCGACGCGCTGGGTCAGCGTCCTGGCCGTCTCCTCCCACACGCGGCGCCGTTTCACGGCGATCTGCTTCAGGGTGAGCACTTCGGCGACCAGCCGGGCCTTGATCTGCTGAGGGTTCGACAGCAGGCCGATCGCCTCGAAGCGTTCGGTGCTCTGCGAGATGCTGGTGTGCATCGACGACATCTCGGACCCGATGGTCGCCATCACCTCGCGCAGCGCCGCCACCAGCGCCATCGAGTCCTGCAGGCGCTGGGCCCGTTGCTGGGCCGCGGCGGCCACCACCTCGCGGCCCTCGGCCAGACAGGCGGCGCTCAGCTCGCTCAGGTCGGTGGGTGGCACGCCGCCGGCCAGCGCGCTGCGGCACGTTTCGATCCGCTCGGCCAGCGGGCCGCGGACCACGTCGTCGTCGGCCAGCAGCAGATCGCGCAGCAGCGCCATCATGCCGTCGAGCAGGCCGTCGATCGCCGCGAGGTCGGCCTCGCGGGCACGCCGCCGGATGTCGAGCGTGATCACCGTGTTCTTCGCCATGCCGCTCCCCTGCCGTCGTCGCCGGCCGGGCACACGCCCGGCCCGGCGTCGATCACGCGATCTCCTCCGAGTGACACGCCTCGCGGTACGCGAGCACCCGCGGCGACGCCGGCGCCCCGTCCATGCCGAGGGCCGACTCGACGCCGGCCAGCAGCTGCTGGGCGGTGAATGGCGCCTGCAGCGCCGGCGCCGCGCCGGTACCGCCGCTCCGGGTCTCGATCGGCAGCACCTTGACGGCGTGCGAGCGGGCCAGCGTGGCGGCATCGCCGCTGAGGCCGCGCAGCGCGGCGTCGGCCACCATCAGGTCGACGGGCGAGTCGTCGAGGGCGCGCGCCGCGTCGTCGACCGAGGCGGCGACGTGGGCGACGAAGCCCTGGCGCTGCAGCAGCGCCTGCATCAGGCTGCGGCGCGCCACGTCGGCATCGACGACCAGGATGCTGGCGCCGCGGCTCGCCGCGGCCGGTGCGCCGAGCGGCTCGACGCCGTCGGAGGGCAGCAGGACGGCCCAGGTGGCCATCGTCGCGCCGTCGCTCTCGCGGCTGATGCGACCGCCGGCCAGCGCCAGGGCGTCGAGCGGCGCGACAGCGTCGGCGGCCGGGGATTCGACGGCCGAAGCCGATCCGCCGCCGGCGAACAAGGTGGGTCCGCTCAACTCGACCCGGACGAACCGCTCGCGCCGGGCCGCCCCGCGGGCGGCGCCGAACTCGACGTTCATGCAGCGCAGGGTCAGGGTTCCGCCGTGGGGCATCACGTCCACGGCCTCGGTCAGCAGCTGCCACAGCACCGGTTCGACCAGCGACGACGCCACCGACGTCGACCAGAGCGCCGGTGCGGTGTGGGTCACGACCGTGATCCGGTGGCCGAAGCGACGCGCGGCCTCCTGGGAGGCCCGTTCGAACGCCGGCAGGACGTCGACGCCGCGCGCCGGCGCCGGCACGGTGCCGCCGAGGCGGCGCATTCGCTCGGCCAGCTTCGCCCCGGCCATCACGGCCCGCTGGATCGCCACGATCGAGTCGTGATCGTCGCCGGCGGCCGGCAGCGCCGGCTCGAGAGCGTCGGCGTGGCCGCCGATCACCGCCAGCAGGTTGTTCAGTTCGTGGGCAAGTTGGCCCGCTTCGTCGCGCGTCGACACTGGTCGCTGCACCGTCGTGGAGGGAATCGGCATCTTCGGCGCCCGCTTCAATGCTGAGGTGGGGGCGGGGCTGCCGCCACGCCCGCCGGCGGTGCGCTGGCGGCCTCCGCCGACGGTGGCAGGCCCGCCGCCGCCTCGGCCTCGGTGCGCTCGACGCCGCTGCGCAGCGCCTGCTCCAGGCCCTTCTGACTCTCGCTGCGCACGACGATCGACACGCGGCGGTTGCGCGGGTCGCGCGGATCCTCGAGACGCAGCTGGGTGGCGGCGTAGCCGCGCACGCTCTGCACCTGCCCGGCCGCCAGCCCCGATGCCTCCATCACCCGCCGGGCGGCGTTGGCGCGGTCGGCCGACAGCTCCCAGTTCGAGTACTGCTGGCCGCTGTAGGGCAGGCTGTCGGTGTGCCCTTCGACCACGACGTCGTTCTGCATCGTGCCCAGTTCGCGGCCGATGACGTCGAGGATGCGCACGCTTTCGCCGCGCAGCGCCGCGCTGCCGCTGGCGAAGAAGCTCGAGCCCTCGCGCTCCACCAGCTCGATGCGCAGCCCCTCGGCGGTGACCGTCATCTCGATCTGATCGCGCAGTTCGGCCAGGCCGCCGACACGCGCCAGACCTTCGCGGATGTTCTCGGCGGCGGCGCGCAGCACCTTCTGCTCGACCCGCAGCGCCGCCGGATCGGGCATCGCCAGCTCCTCGGCGGCGCGGCCGGCGTCGACGCCGTGCATTCCGCTCGGCATCATCTGCGTGGAATGCTCGAAGTCGAAGACCCCGGGGTCACGGAAGTAGCCGGCGATCGACTTCTTGACGTCGGGGCTGGCGCCGATCAGCCACATCACCAGGAAGAACGCCATCATCGCGGTGACGAAATCGGCGTAGGCGACCTTCCATGCACCGCCGTGGTGGCCGCCGTGGCCGCCGCGGTGCTTCTTGACGATGATGATCGGCGCGTGGGGTTTCATGACGGGTTACGCCGCGGCGGCGTCGGGCCGCGTGGTGGCGCGGCACAGCTTTTCGGTGTCTTCGAACGAGGGACGCACCTCGTGCGGCAGCACGCGGCGCGCGAACTCGATGGCGATGGCCGGCGGCAGACCCTTGAAGGTGGCGAGCACGCCGGCCTTGATGCACTTCTCGTAGTGGCCGTCCTCGTCGACGCGGGTCTCCAGACTGGCGGCCAGCGGACCGGCGAAGCCGTACGACAGCAGGATCCCGAGGAAGGTGCCGACCAGCGCCGCGCCGACCTTGTGGCCGATCTCCGACGGCGGCCCGTCGATGGCCTGCATGGTGATGACGACGCCGAGCACGGCGGCGACGATGCCCAGGCCGGGGAACGCGTCGCTGACCTTGGCCAGCGCCGCCGACGGCGCCCGCGCCTCGGTGTGATGGACGTAGATGTCCTCGTCCATCAGCGCCTCGAGGTCGTGCGGCGCCATGCCGCCGACGATGATCACTTTGATCGAGTCGCTCAGGAAATGCAGCGAGTGGTGCCGGGCCAGGAACTTCGGGTACTTGGCGAGCACCGGGCTCTCGTGCGGCTTCTCGAAGTGCGACTCGAGCGCCATGATGCCGGTCTGCTGCGACATCCGGAACAGCTGGTAGAGCATCGCCAGCAGATCGGCGTAGTCGGCCCGCGTCAGCGGCGGTTTGAACAGCCCGAGGAGTTGTCCGACCAGGCTCTTCAGCACGCTGATCGGCGTGCTGATGATCATGCTGCCGATGGCGGCGCCGCCGATGATGACGAACTCGGCCGGCTGGCTGAGGAGCAGCAGCTTGCCGCCGTGCATCAGATAGCCGCCGACGACCGAACCGATGACGACGAGGGCGCCGACGATTACCAGCACGGCTGGCTCCCGGGGGCGCGGACGGCGACGGGGACGGGACGGGCCGCGCGGCAGCGGCCGGGGTCCGGCGGGGCGTGACGGACGTTCATGGGCTGACTGGGCAATCGGCGCGGGCTGCGGAAGCTTGACGTGTCGGCGGGCCGTCACCAGCGCTCGGATGCCGCCGCCGAGGGCCGCCGGCGCGCCGCCCTATAATTCGGGCGTCCGGCCGATGTCTGCGCCCATCCTCCACATCGCCCCGCATCTGTGGAGCGGCGCCGGCAGTGTCATCACGCGCCTCTGTGAGCACCAGCAGCGGCGCCGGCCGGTGGCCATTGCGACGACCGGCGGCGGCGCGCCCGCCGGCGACTGGCCCGCCTATCGCACGCGGCTCCGCCGCGCCGGGGTCCGCCACGTCACCCTCGACACCTTCCAGCGCGCGCCCGAGGTCTACTGGGACAGCGCCGCGAGACTGGCGGCGATGTTCGACACGCTGCGTCCGGCGGTGGTCCATGCCCACGCCGGAGTACCGACCGCGCTGGCGGTCATCGCCCGCACGCTGTCCGGGGTGCGCCCGCGGGTGATCGGCCAGATGTACAGCTGGGGTGTCGGCCGCCCCGCCTGGATGGATCGTCACGACGCCTGGGCATTCGCCCAGGCCGACGTCGCCGTCTGTTCGGCGCACGCCTACCATCGGGCGCTGCGCGCCCTCGGTGTGCCCGCGGCGCGGCTCGTTTACCTGCCGTGGGGACTCCCACTGGACACGCTGCCGTGGCGGGGCGGCGGACCGCCGCCGGTCGACGCCTCGAGCCCGGTGATCGGATTCGTCGGCCGCCTCGAACCGCGCAAGGGCCAGCTCGAACTGGTCGAGGCGTTCGCCCGCGTGCGCCGCACCTGGCCCCACGCCCGGCTGGAGCTCGTCGGACCCGTGGCCGACCGCGCCTATGCCGCCGCCGTGCGCGACGCGATTCGCGTGCGTGGGGTCCGCGACGCGGTGCGCCTGCGCGGCCGGGTGTCCGACGTGCCGGCCATCCTGCGCACCTGGGATCTGTTCGTGTCGCTCTCCGCCGACGAAGGGCAAGGACTGGCGGTGCTGGAAGCGATGGCGATCGGCGTGCCCGTCGCGGCCCGGATCGTCAGGGGCATCGAGGACTTCCTCCTCGACGGCGGCACGGGCTGGGCGATCCCGGGCCGGTCGCCCGCCGCCACCGCCGCGGCCATGTGCCGCGTCCTCGACGACGCCGCCGGGTCACGGACCGTGGCCCGGCGGGCGCGGCGGATGGTCGAGCGGCGCTACGACTGGACCAGGATGATGGCGGCCTTCGAGCGGCTCTATCGCGACGCCTGAAGCCTCTCGTCCGGCAGGCATGCGTCGCAGCACGACGCCCCGCACGCCTGCGCAAGTACTCGCTTGTACAGCGCGAGCATTCCCCACTGGCGTGTCTCCTTCAGCGCCAGCTCAAACTGCCGCAACGGCAGCGATTCGTCGAACGACATCGCCAACCGGAGAGCCTGAATTCGCTCTGCTCCCCGGGCGCGTGCCGCATAGTAGCGATGGTGGCCGTCGATGATGACGCCGCTCTGGTCGAGCAGGATCGGCACACCCACGTCGACGTGGTCGAGGGGACCGACCTGCTCCCGTGTCCACCGCGGGCGCACATCCGCGAGCGCCAGGTCCGCTCGGTATGTCGCCGCCGCTCTGGTGAACGCGTCGCACACCTCGAGGAACGTACGGTCGTTGTTGAAGACGAGCCGCAGGTCGCGGTAGTGCACGTGGAACTTGTCCTTCACCGATGGCGTCTGCTGCTCGATCACCAGTCGATCGTCGAAGTACTTCGATTGCGCCGGCTGCGGCAGCGGCAGTGCGTCCACCTGCGAGCCGGCAATGACTTCGGTCGGCACCTGCACGTTCCGTCGGCATTCGTCGTCGCTCCTGGAGCGATACCCGGCTGACACCGCGGCCTCGAGCGACGAGGCCGCCTCGGCGATCACCGTCGCAAAGTGTCGGAACTCCGCCACGCCGAACACCCACCGGTGTTCGCGATAGTGGATGTGTACCGACTCGGACAAATCGACGAACAGGCGCTTGTTGTGCTCGTCGCGCGGCTGCAGCGTCGCGGCTGCCAGCGTCTTCAGGACTTCGCCCATGAGCGTTTCGGCCGTCAGGCCGCCTGACTACGCGACGACTCGGTCGTCGCCGCGGCCCCCACGGGATGAGACAGCACGGCCTTCACCGCGACCTGGTCGAGCAATGCCAGTTGCGTCAGCTCATTGGCGTAGGACGAGCACAGCACGACGTCGGCGCCGCCGGCGGCCCATTCCGGCTGCCGCACCTCGACGCCTCGGTACTGGGTACCGCGCCTCGCCGGGTCGCTGTCGAGGTACGCCACGAGGTCGAGCCGGGCCAGTTCGGGGACGAAGGCAAAGAGCTGCTCGGTATGGCCCCCGATTCCGAAGATGGCGATGCGACGCCGTTCGCGGACCCAGCGCTCGATCAGCGGCAGCAGGCGGTCGCGGTACGCCGCCGGGTCGGATTCCCGTTGTCCGGTGCCGAGCGGCTGGCGCCACTCCGTGCCACAGGCGCCAACGTCATCGTAGGGCACCGGAAATCGCCGGGTGTTGTACTGCTGAAGCCACCAACCGTCTTCGACCGGAGAGAACGTCGGGGCCGCCGTTCTTTCGAAGAACGCTGTCTTCCCGACCGTCTCGAGCAACGTGAACATCTCGTCTTCGCGCAGGAAGTCGAACAGCTGGCGAATGGTCGGGATATGGATGTCGTCAACGACGAGCAGGGCGCCCTGCTCGAGGTGTGGGTAGATCTTCCAGTATTCGAGGTTCGGGAACGGGAAGCCGTGCGGACCGTCGATGAACGCCAGCTGCAGCGGCTCGGTGAACTGATGCCGCATCAGCGTCAACTGCGACGGCCCATCGATGAACTGCACCCGGTCCCGACGCAACAGGCGACTCCCGGCCGCTCTGGTCAGGCTGTCACCGGCATCAAGGGCGAATACCAGATGTCGTTCGCTCAAATGCGACAGTAGAAGCGTGCTCTTCCCGGCGCCGGTTTCGACCGACCGATGGATCCGGCGCGCCGCCGCATGCCGGGCCAGGGCTTCGAGGTTCGGCATCTCGAGACAACCGGCACCGTGCCAGTCAGCGGGCAGTGCCGCCAGGGCGGCGAGAAGGTCGAACACAGCAGTCATGGGTGCATCTCCATCGCGAATCGAGAAGAGACAGTTGTCCGTGGCATGAACAGGTGATCAACGCCGCCATTCCACCGGGCCGCGGCGCACAGGGTCTCGAGAACAGCATCAGCACCGGCGGTATCCCCACCGGCAGTCGCCAGCGTCGGTCGCCGCCGCAGACCATCGAGGCAGGCCTCCAGGTCGATGGCAGCAGCTGGCGCGACGACGGGCAGACCGAGCGCCTCGGCGCGGGCCCGCAGTGGAGCCGTCCACTGTCGCTCCTCGTCATCGAGCAGCACGAGGAGGTCAGCCTCGGCCAGTGCAGCCTCCATCCCGTCGGCGGAGGCCCGATCGAGCAGACGGACGTCGAGTTCCGCGGCCAGCTCGGGCGCCCGGTTTTCAAGCCCGCCTGGACGGCCATCGCCCTGCTCCGATCGCCATGCCACGCAGACATCGAGGCGCCGGGAGGTTCTCGCATGGCTGAGCGCCTCCAGGAGCGGCTGCACCGGTGGCCACGACGGGTGACCGACGCACAGCACCCGGGCCACGGGTCCGACCTGACTGGCCCGCCGCGGCGGCATTGGATGACCAACAGGCGTGACAGCGCGCTGCCAGGTCACCGTGAGCCTTTCGGCATCGTCGGCATCGGGAGTGACGAGCGCGAGGCGGCCGCCGACCCGTGCCGCCAGCACCTCAATCGCCAGACGCCACCAGGGCTCGACCTCCCTGGCCTCCGGACCCGCCACCAGGCACGAGGACGGGACCCAGACCGCCAGCGACGGCCTCATCTGGTTCGGCAGTTCGTCGAGTGCCCGCCCCAGCGCCAGACACTCCGACAGCGTCGGCTCGATGACGACCATGAGATCACCGGAGCGCAGCTGGACGTGTGACAGCGCTCGGAGCATCGGCGGCGTCAGCACCTCGGCAGCGCGGACCAGCGAGGGCAGCCGGCCATCCACGGCCTGGGCCTCGACTCGCTCGCCCGACAGCTCGATCACCGGCAGTACGCGAACGGCGGCCCCGGCGCCTGCGGCAGAGAATCCGTCCGCGACGCGGGAGGATGTCACGACGATCGGCTGCCCGCCGCGCTCGCGGTATGCCGCAGCCAGCTGCTGCAGGACACTGACGCGCCACCAGCGCCGATCGTCGGGCAGCGAATCCCACAGAACGAGGGTCGGCACGTCATGCGGCGACTCAGGTGGGCGCGACTCGAACGCCGCACGCGCCATCGCCGGCAGCCGCTTCAGAATCGCTTCGCTGATCAGGCGAGGCTCGGCGAGACCCATCACCAGCGCGCCGGCTCGGCGGGACCCTTCGAGGTCCTGCCACATCTCGCGTTCGAAGGTCTCCGAAGACAGAACGACCAGCGTGTCGGTTCCTGGTTCGAACGCCTGGCCGGGGTACACCGGCAGCCCTTCGGCGCTGCTCCCGGCTGACGTGGCGCGGCCGTCGACGATCCCGTCGATCCGCACGCCAGCCTCGGCCAGCGCCCCGACCAGAGCCCGGGTGTGCGAACCGTTTCCCCACACCACCACGCTGGTCGGGCCGACGAGGCCGATCACCCGTTTCACCCGGGCGACGCTGGCCGGAGCGATCGGGTGGCCGGGAGGCGACAGCCCGTCGCGGCGGAAGATGTCGAGGGCCAGCCTGATCGGTGCGTAGCAGGCGTCGGCAGAGTACAGGGCGTGCGCCTCGGCCAATGCACGCTCGCCGACCCTCACGCGCGCGGTCCGGTCGCCGAGCCAGCCCACGATCGCGTCGGCGAAGGCGAGAGGATCGTCGGCCACGGCCAGTGCCCGACCGGGACTGAGGCCGGACCCGACCACGCCGGCCCGTGTCGTGACCACGGCCTTGCCGGCACAGGCGGCCTCGACGACCTTGATCTTCAGCCCGGAGCCGTACAAGTAAGGCGCCACCAGGACCCCGGCGGTCGACAACGCCTCGCTCAGGTCTGGCACGAACCCCAACAGGTCGACGCCGGGTGTCGAACGCAGGGGCTCCGGAATGGCGCGGCAAATCAGGCCGGCGATACGCAGTCGGGCCGCCGGACGCCGCGAGTGCACGCTCGGCCAGACCTCTTCGAGCAGCCAGCGCACGCCACGGACGTTCGACTGGTTGTCGCTGCCGGCATACAAGGCGATGTCGTCAGCGCCCGGGGACGGCGACACCGAACACGGCGCGGCGTGGCGGGACACGACGAGGTGCTGATGCGGGAGCAAGGCTGGCCGGATGCGGGCCCCGTCTTCGGGCGTGATGGCGACGACCACGTCCCACTGACGCCACAGATAGGCCTCGGTGGCGGCGGGCAGGGCGAACGCACTGGCCTGGCCGGTGGCGTCGAGACACGCCTGCGCGTGCGCGTGCAGGATGTCCTGCACGTCGCAGATGGTCAGAACGCGCCGGCGCAGATCGCGGAAGATCGGCGCCGTGAACGCATAGGTGGCCATCACCGCCGCATAGGACTCGCTGTCGAGAAGCGCCCTGACGAGAGCGGTCAGCGCAGCCGATGGGCGCAGGTGTCTGGGCGGCGGCTCGAACCCGGCATAGAACTGCTCGAGGCGTCCGGCGCAGGCGTCGTCGTCGCTCGAGACGGCCCCGGCCTCCACGGCGATGACCCGGCGAAACGCCGCGTACTGCCCTTCGACCGGTGCGACCTGCGCGCTGCGCTGATAGACGAGGTCGACGGCGATCCCGTGCGAGGCCAGGTCGTTGGCGATCGCCAGAATGCGCTGGATGTTCCCGTGCCCGACATGATCGAGGCAGAACGGGTACACCACCAATACGGCGGTCACAGGCGGCGCCGACGTCATTGCAGGCTCACGATCCGATCGTGGTCGTAGCCGAGCCCGCGCAGTTGGCGGACCATGGCGTCGGCGTGCGTCGTCGACGCCACCGCGACGGTGGCGTCGGCAATCACGCCGGGCACCGTGATCGGCAAGTCGCCGATCCTGCTCCCCCACTTGGCGGGATCGTTGTCGAAGATCGCCACGACCCGCCGCCCGTCGGCGGCGAGCCGGGCGACCAGCTCCGCGGTCGCGCCGCCCGCCCCGAACAAGGCCAGCGGCGAGCTCCCGCCCGGGCCGGCCGCGGCGGCCAACAGGGCGGCGGCGCGCAGTCCCGACGTCGCCCTGGTGCCGACTGGTGCGTCGCGGAGGCGGTCCCGGTACCACCGCAAATGGTGCCGATAGATCGCCGGCTCCGATGGCTCGGACAGTCGCCAGCGCACGTACTCGGCATCGAACATCAACTCGCCGGGCACGAGATAGCCGAAGACCAGGAAGTTCAGTGCGCAGAGATGGTCGTCTCGGCCCGCCCCAGCGTCTTGGGCGACGTCCCGTTGGGCCGCCACCGCCAGCGGACTGTCGCCGACGACGATCGCCCGCCGCCCCAGCAGCATCGCTTCGAGGGCTGTCCCCGAACTCACCGTGAGCACCGCGTCGCACCGGCTGATGAACCCGGTCGGCGTCGACGAGGTATCCGGGATGCCCAGACTGTCCGGGTAGCGGGCCAGTGAGCCCGGGTGATACCGGATGCAGATCTCTTCGGCGCGAAAGTGCTGACGGGCCATCGAGATCAGGTCCAGTGCTCCGATGCCCTGGACCTGTGCGTTGTCTTCCCCCTGCAGGGCGATGCCGAGTCGGTAAGTCGCCGGCACGTCGGTCAGTGACTCGACAGACGCGTCACGTCGCAGCACATACAGGATCTCGTCACGATGAAGCACCGGCACGCGGTCGTCGACCGTCTGGCGTCGAAACCGCGCGTAGCGTCGCGCCGCATCAGAGCCGAGACTCACGCCCCTGCGGTCCCAGTAGGCGGTCATGACGTACTGCGGCGGGCGCAGCGGCCCGAATTCGTTGTGCACGACCGGCAGGCCCCGCGTCATGGCGGCGCGGCAGACGCTCGGGTTGTTGGCAAATTGCAGAACGGCGTCGATGCGTTCGACGTGGCCCAGAGCGTCGAGGGCCTCACCCACAGCCGACACCAGCTCCGGCAGCGGGCGACGCGCCAGGAGGCGATACAGTCGCCAGCTCGAGCGGACACGGCGCAGCCGCGCATCCAGTACGCCATCCGGCAGTGCCCGGGTGTGAACACCGTGCAGGTCGGCGGGCGGCGTGTACCCGTAAGTCGCGCGCCAGCTCGGCAGCCATTCAGGACGCCCCTGGCGCTCGAACAGATGCGGTGCCTGGAAGTAGGCACGCTCCCCTATGAATCCGATCCGATCACGTCCGAACGCTTCGAGTTGCTTGTAGAAGACGCACAGATGGCGCGCCGTCACGCCTTCGAACACCGACGGAATCAGGAACGACGTGAACACAGGACCGCGCATCTCCTTGGCGCGTGTCGGCATGCCGACCGCCGTGGTCGGCCGCGTGAACGCCGGGTGGCATCCCTGCACGGGTTCGCGTGGAACTGCGACGCCGGCGAGAGACGCCTGCACTAGCGGGCAAGGTCCGGGCCAGGCTCGGAGGACAACAGACGGTCGAGGAGCCGCGGAAACAACAGCAGGTCCCCCATCCCGGTCGTCACGAGCAGCGACCGGCCGGTCCAGGCGACCCCGAGCGGGGCATGGCAGGCCAGCCACCATGACGCTCCCGACCGGGACTGCAGGCGCACTGCGTCGCCGAATGGATGCGTGGTCGCGGTGAGGTCGAGGCTGCTGGCCGCCTTCGCTCCTTGGCCGGCCTTGCCGGCGGCGATGCTCGTCCATCGGCCCGATGCCACGTCGACCTCCCACTCGTGCCGCAGCTGCCGTCGAACGACCCGGCCCTGCCGATCGCGGACGGTGGGACCCACCAGGAGCCGGTTGCCTTCGAACCTCGGAATGCCTGACAGCGGGAGCTCGCACAAGCGGATTGCCGGACTCCCTGGCGTCCATCGCCACACCCCCCCATCGGGATCGGTCAACACGACTGCGCCCCGCTCTCCCACCGCGATGTGCACGGGCCGGACCGGAAACCGGCCGGACACGGTCGCTGCGCCGGGTCGCGGGCGCCAGGACCACGACCAGTCCACGGCGTTCCACGCGATCGCGCCGCCTTCGTCACCCCACGGGATCTCGCCGGTGATATGCGCTGGCCAGCTCGCCCCCGTCTCGATCCGACCGGCTTCGTCGACCAGCAGACTGGCCGAGGCGCCCGTCGCCGGCGTGAAGACGGCCCGGGCCATGACGTCGCCGCACACCGACCAGCCGGTCGGACAACCGGCCTCGGTCAAGACGCGCGGCTCGACCGCCAGTGCCACGTTCCGTAGGAACGCTTGGCGAGGTTCGGGGTCGTCGACGCCATCGAGCACGACGGTCCCGGTGACGGCTCTCGCGAAGGCGTCGGGCACGAGCGGAACCGTGGTGCGAGTACCGTCGATGTCGACGACGGTCGCGACGGAACGCAGCATGGATGGGTGAGCCAGGCCGCGCCGCGCAGCACCGAGGATTCGCCGTCCGCGCCGCGACAAGGCCGGAGCGGCCGTCCACAAACGAACGGCGACACGCTCGAGTTCGAGTGCCGCCCGAGCGGCCGTCTCGCTGGGCGGGTGCGCTCCGCCCCCTGGCGCCTCGTCGCCCGGCGTCGACGCGACGGCTCCTCGCCAATAGGCCGCGTCAGCGACGCCGCCCGCGCCGAACTGCTCGCATTCGACGTCGAGGATGACTTCCTCGAGCTCGCCCACCAGCCCTTTGACCGACAGCGCCCAAGCGAACCGGCAGGACAACGGCGCGTCGGCCATCATGAAGCCCTGCTCCTCGACCGGCGCCACCAGCCAGGACCTCGCGAGCAGTTCGTCGACAATCCGCAGCGCCCGGTCAGCAAGGTCGTCGTGGCCTCGGGACCGGCTGGCCGGACGGCAGACCTCGGGGGGGAACGGCTCGCCCGTCAGCAGGGCCCGAGCCGCGACGATTCGGTCGGCGGGCCACCAGCGCTGACGCACCCGGCGCCGGGCTTGCTCCGCCGCCGAGCCGGCGGAGGCGGCGTCGGTCAACCCGGCGCTCAGTGCAGCCTCGATGGCCTCGTCGGTCACCGCTGGTCCGGCGAACGCTTTCCAGGCGCTTCGGTCCGACTCCGCGGCACGCCACATCGCGCTGCGCCTCCTGGCAGCGATGCCCTCGTCCGGCATTGGCTTCAGTACCCCGTCCAATGTCTCGCGCATCGCGGCCGCATGCTCGGGGCTGGCGGCCAGCAGGTCATGGAGCGCCGCCTGTCCGACATTGGGGCCATGCAGGATCCCGGCGCCCGAGGCGTTGACAATGCGCCCTGGGCCCACGTCGCCGGCGCGGGCGACGATCCAGTCCCTGAACTCGACGAGGTGAGGTGCGGTGGCCACGGTCGTTCCGGTGACGTCCGGCAGTTCGGTCTGTGCACGGGCGGCGAGAACATCCGCCCACACCTGATGAAGCGTGGCGCCGCCACCGAGGTGGGTGGCCCACATCTCCTCGTGCGTCGTGCCGCGGCAGTATGGGCGGCCGCCGGTGAACGCCAGGTCGGCTCCGACGAGCGCCACCGGATGACACCCGCACATCAGGGCGAGGTCCAGGCTCGAGGTCAACACCGACCCCCATGCCCGCAGGAGACCGCGATCGAGTCCCGACGCCTGCAGCCACGGCCACGGGTGATGGCGAGCGACCCTGAAGATTGCGACCCGGCCCGTCAACGTCGCCAGGGCGTCTGGATCGACGCTTCCTTCGGCGACGATCCACGGCAGCGCCGCCGCCGGGACATCGCGCAGGTGCTGGCCATTGGCGGCGGTCGGGTCGAGCGCGACGACGAGATGCGGCTCGATCCCGGCAATGGCCAGTGGCCGCCACGCGGTGTCGGTGGCGATCAGCAATGCGCGCGACTGGATCAGCCGGAGGCTCTCGATCTGCGTGTCCAGGGATGGCCCGGCCCCGACGACGACCGCCGGCATGTCGAGGAATCGGTTGCGCAGACACGCCACGTCGGACCCGCGCTCGATGTGACCGAGGTTGCGAAGCGTGTTCAGCAGGTATGGCCCGGCCTGCGAAGCGCGCGCGTCGGCATTCATGCGCGCTGCGGCAACCGCGCGCCCGAGGATCCGTGCCGCCGACTTCATCGCGGTCGGAATCGTCCGGACGAGCACCGGGTTGACGACCACGTGCGGGCTGGTGCCCCAGCGGTCGAACGCGCGCCACAACTGGCTCGCGGCGTCGCTGCCGACCGCCATGCTCGTGATCAGGCGGCCGGACTCGACGAGTTCCCGCATCTGCGGAGGGGCTGCGCGCGCCGGTTCAGGCACCGGCTCCAGAATCACGACGGCCGCATCCGGCCAACGGGCGTGCACGGCGGCGGGCAATGCCCCGGAGCCCGCCCCGATCACCGCGACGACAGCTGGCGCGCTGGGACCAGGGTCGAGTGCGGCCACATAGCGCCGCATCGCCTCCTCGGTGTCAACGGCGTCCGCCAGCGGGATCATTCACTCGTCTCAGCACGGACCGCGGCTCCGACCTGTGTCCGGCCGAATCCGCCGTAGAACGCGGACGGCGTCGCCTTCGCGCCGTAAACAGGCCCCCGCCTTTCGCCCATGGTCTGGACTGTCGCGCCGGCGTTCGCTCGTCACGCGGCGGATGAGTAGGACGTCCGACGCATTCTGTCTCCGGACGTGCCGTCCACTCCCCGGTCCAAGACAGCGCGCGCCCGCCACCCGCGCCCCGTCCACACCCGGCCTGCCAACCCGTCGAGGCGTACACACGGAACCGCCCGATCGGCATGCGCCGCGACGACCTCGGGCAACGGTGCGGTCGGGGCCAGACACTCACCGCGCATCACGTGAACCCCGATCGCCGCCAGACGCCGGGCAGCGCCGGCCTCGTCCACGCCGTCGACAATCACCCCGACGCCGAGCGGTCGGCTCATCGCCACGATCGCCTCGACAGCCGCAGCCTCCGATCGTCCGCCGCGGCCGTCACGAGTGCCGGCGCGAGGATCACCGCCGTGACCGGCCCGGCCGTCAGGCTGCCGATGGCCGACACCCCTGCGCCGAAGCCGGCGAGGGCGACCGGCACGCCGAGCGCGTGCAGCTCGCGCAACGACGCCGACATGTCGCGCGTCGGCAGCGCCGCGCCGCCGTCGGCGATCTCGACACGAACGGCGCCGCCAGGAAGCCCGTGACGGCCGAGTTCACGACTCAGGTCGCCGGCCAGTCCGCGATTGCCGACCTGCCGCGCCGTGAGCCGCAGGCCGAGCGGCACCGCCGCGCCGGCGGCCCGCAGCCGGGCAGCGTCGGTGCAGACTCTCGCCACCATCCAGCGCGCCACCGGCGCACTCAGCTGGCCCTGGTCGGCGATCGCGAGGACGTCCTCGGGGAGCGTGACGCCCAGGCCCGGCCGACGCCAGCGCAACTGCGCGACGCACCCCGACAGGCGGTCGAGGGCGACGTCCCACTCGGGCTGGTACTGACATTCGAGTTCGCCGCGGTCGAGGCCGCTCCGCAACGCGTCCTCGAGCGCCAGGCGCGCGCGCGCCGCCTCGTGCATGCGTCGCGAGAAGTAGCGGAACGCGTCCTTGCCGCCGCGCTTGGCCTCGTACATCGCCGCGTCGGCGGCGGCGATCAACGCGTCGCCCTGCTGGCCGTCTTCCGGACACAGACTGATGCCGATGCTGGCCGTGACGCCGAGCGTCTCGTCGCCGACCGCGATCGGGTCGGCAATGACGCCGAGGAGCTTCCGGGCCAGCATGGAGGCCTGCCGCGCGTCGCCCATCCGCTCGGCCACGACGACGAACTCGTCGCCGCCAAGCCGGGCCACGGTGTCGGTATCGCGCAGGCGGGCGCGGAGGCGGGCGGCGATCTCGCGCAGCACGGCGTCGCCGGCGGCGTGTCCGTGTCCGTCGTTGACCGCCTTGAGGCCGTCGATGTCGATGAAGAGCACGGCCGCTGACCCGCCCTCGCGCCGGGCCACCGCGATGGCATGGTCGAGACGTGAGGACAGGCCGAGCCGATTCGGCAGCCCGGTCAGTGGGTCGAGCTCGTGCACGCGGAACGCAGTGCAACGGCGATGCCGCCGCCGCGCCCCGCCCGAGGCGGCAAATCCGCGCCGAACCGCGCGCCGGCGCGGCCCGCCCTGTCGGCCGGCCGACGCCGCGCCGAGCCGCCGACGCCGCCCCCGCCCCTCAGCGCCGCGTCGCCGAGCCCCGCGCCGCGACCAGACCCACGACGGCGGCCGACGGCTGGTCGTCGTGGCGGCGCGGCGGGCGGGCGGCCGCCCGGCCGCAGCCGCCGCACACCGCCGTCGAGGCCTGCATCACCAGCAGCGTCCGCGGCCCGAGGGCAATCGGTCCGCTGGCGAGCGGCGCCCGGAAGCCGTGCAGGTCGAGCCGCTCCTCCCACCACGTCTCACGCCGCTCGCCGTCGACGGCACGGCGGGCGCGCAGCGCCCGGCCCGACACCTCGAGGACGACCGTCTCGCGCGCCACTCTGGCCACCTCGGCGAGCGCGGCGTCGAGGTCGTCGAGTTCGAGATGATCCAGCCAGCCGGCGGAGATGACGACCGTCGAGAAGACGTGGTCGGCGAACGGCAGGGCCCACGGCGTGCCGATCGAGTAGCGCTGGCGGTCGGGATGCGCGAGCCGCCACGCCGCATCGGTGCCCCAGGCGCGGTAGCCGGACGCGGCCAGGGCCTCGACGAGACGCCCCGTTCCGGCACCGGCGTGCAGCACGCTGCCGCCCACCGGCGTCGTCCGGCGCACCGCGTCGATCGCGTCGTCGTTCGTCCCGCCGGCGCGGACGGGACGGACCACCGGTGCCAGGCCGGGCACCAGGGACGCGAACGTGGAGAGCGGCAGCAGGTACTCGCACGCCGCACCCATCGCCGAGAACCACTCGACCTCGGCGCGCGCGGCGGCGACCCGCTCAACGAGCGGGCGTGACGGATCGGCGGCGGCCGCCGGGTACTGATCGGGACGGCCGTGCCCGTCGACCTGGGGCAGCTCGGCGGCGTCGAGCCGGACGAACGGCACGCCGGCGGCCATGGCCAGGCAGGCGGCATGGTGGCTGCCGCAGACCACCGCCGCAGCGGTCCGCAGGTTGGCGATCGTGTGGCGCCACTCGAGCGCCCGCATCGGCTCGGCGTCGGTGTACTCGCGGATCGGGCCGCCCCAGGCGGCGCGCAGCGCGCGCACCTCGGCACTCGCCAGCGCCAGCGCCAGCGGATCGAGGTCGAACAGCACGAGATGGTCGCGCAGGTCGTGCGTCGGCGTCTCGAGGAACTCGGCGGCGAAGATCGCATCGGGCACCTCCCGGTGCGCGATGCCGTGGGCCCGCAGCAGGCGCCCGGTGGCGGCGTCGGGCACGGTGCAGTCGCTCAACGCGGCGAGCACGGTGCGGCCGTCGCCCTCGGGCATACGGTCGAGGATGGTGTTGACGAGGAACGTCGGCAGCCCGGCGCGCTGCGCCGCGGCGAGCACCGCGAGCAGGTGCCGGCCGCGGCCGCCGCACAGCGATCGTCCGGCGGCGACGACCACCGCATCCACCTCCTGGAACAGGTCGCGCAGCTCGGCCTGCATCGGCGCCGGCACGACCAGGCCGGTGGCCTCGACGCTCAGCGACTGCCAGTCACCGCGATACGCCGCCGAACGCACGACCGCGCCACGCCGGCGCAGAAGGCGCCGAACGCCCTGCGAGACCGCCTGGCTGGCGATGTCGCCGCGGTCGGCCGGATCGTTGAAGAGCGCGACGGACATCGTCGCGCCCGCCGGCACGGCGTGCGGGCCAAGCTGACGGTCGGCCGGCAGCGCCGGCAGCGGGAGGAGGCGAGCGGTCATGGGGCGCCACGGAGCAACCCGCGTGCCGGGCCGGAGGTCCGGCGAATTGCCCGGTTTCCTCGTGCGAACCGGTCGGAGCGCCAGCCGGCCGGCGCCCGCTGCGCCCGAGCGTCGGAATCCCGACAGCCCTCACGCTCACGCCAGCCGGGCGTACTCCCGCATGTAGCCGCTCACCATCCGATCGACCGTGAACTCCGACTGGTAGAGCACCCTCGCCCGCTGGCACAGCGACCGCACGGCGTGAGGTGCCGCCCGGCGGGCGGTGGCGAGCGTCTCGGCGAGCGCCTTGGGATCGGCGGGGTCGAACAGCCACCCGGTCTGTCCCTCGTCGATGAACTCGGTGAGTTCCGGCACGCGGCTGGCGACCACCGGCACCTGATCGCAGAACGCTTCGAGCACGGCCAGCGGCTGATCGCCGTCGCCCGAGGGCAGGACGAGGAAGTCGGCGTCGTGCAGATACTGGCGAACGGGCCGGCCGGCCCCGGCCGCGATCACCCGCACCGCGTCGGTCTCGAGCATCCCCGCCGGCACCGACGAGGGACCGAACAGCACGCACAGCAGCTTCAGGCCGGGATCGATGAACGGCAGGGCCTGGCTCAGCAGACGCTCGTCGTGGGTCGAACCCGGGGCGCCGACGTAGCAGAGCACGGCGCCGCCGGCCGCCCGCCAGTCGTGCATGTCGCCCTGCAGGGCATCGCCCGGGGCGGTCGGCGGTTCCGTCCGCACCCCGTAGGGCACCACCGCCAGCTGCCGCCGCACGACGCCGTGCGCGGCGAAGTGGTCGGCCACCGACCAGGTCGGGACGACCGCCCGATCGACCAGGTTCATCACCTCGAGGTCGTAGCTGCGCGGCGCGGCGTGGGCGCGTCCGACCCGCCACTCGTGGGTCGTCTGCAGGATCGGCACCCGCGACGTCACCTTGCGGCTCGCGGCGATGGCGATCACGCTCGGCACCGTGCCGTGGGTGTGCAGCACGTCGAACGACGCCGCCGTGCCGAGCTGGTCGTGGATGAACTGCACCACGTCGGCATTCGGCCCGGTCTGGCGGGCCGCCAGCGAGTCGACGAGATGGACCTCGACACCGCCCAGCGCCAGGCGCGCCAGCAGTTCCGGAACATTGGCGCCGGAGGGCGCGGCCGTGCTGGAGGTGACGATCGACACGGCGTGCCCGGCGCGACGCTGGCCCAGGGCCAGCTCGGTCAGGGCCTGGCCGGCGCCGCCCTGCACGAACGAGGTCAGATGGAGAATCCGCACGACAGACTCCGCTCGCCTAGGCTGATTGCGACAGCGCCGCGCTCCGGATCGAGGTGCTCTGCCGGGTGGCGGCGAGGCCGGCGGCGTCACTGGGTACGTAGCCGGGCACCGCGGCGACCAGCAGGTCGAGCACGAGCCGCGCGTCGCCCTCCTCCACGGCCGGCCGCAGGCGATCGATCACCCGGCGCACCGCACCGAGATCGGCGGCGCGCTGCCGCGCCACCCAGAGACGGCGGTGCGAGGTGGCCATCAGGCGCAGCCCCTGCGCGGTCAGCTCCTCGCGCTGCTTCTCGCCAGGCCGCAGGCCGATGATCTGCATCGGCACCGGCGGGTACCCGGCGCGCGCTTCGAGCGCGAGCAGCCGCGCCGCCACGTCGCCGATGGTCACCGGGGCGCCCATGTCGAGCCAGTAGATCTCCGGCCGCCGGGCCAGCAGGTCGGCCTTCATGACCAGCGACACGGCCTCGCCCGCGGTCATGAAGTAGCGGGTCGCCAGCGGGTCGGTGATCGGCAGTGGCTGACCCTGGCGGATGCGGTCCCGCAGGATGGTCAGCAGGCTGCCGCTGCTGCCGAGCACGTTCCCGAATCGCACGACGATCGGCCGGAAGCGGTCGGCGGCGGCGGCCAGCACGACGAGCTCGGCGAGGCGCTTGGTGGCGCCCATCACCGAGCGGGGGTCGGCGGCCTTGTCGGACGACACGAGCACCAGCCGCGCCGCGGCCGCCCGCGTCGCCCAGGCCACCTGCGCCGTGCCGAGCACGTTCGCGGCGACGGCGGCGCACACGTCACGTTCGAGCATCGCGACGTGCTTGTAGGCGGCGGCATGGAACACGACCTCGGGGGCGGCGGCCCGCCAGACCCGCTGCACGAGCGCCGGTCGAGTGATGTCGGCCAGCTGCAGTTCCACAGCGACGCCGGGTGCGGCGGCCTCCAGGGCCCGGCCGATCTCGAACAGGTGATGCTCCGAGTGATCGACCAGCGTCAGGGCCGCGGGCCGGCAGGCGGCGATCTCGCGGGCCAGCGCCGACCCCACCGAGCCGCCGGCCCCGGTGATGAGCACGCGGCGGTCGCGGAAGGCCCGCCGATCGACGGCGGTCAGCACCTGGCGCACCGGCCGGCCCAGCAGCGTCTGCAGCTCGGCGGCCGTGAACGGGACGCTCATCGCGCCGCCTCCCCGCCGGCCGGCTCTTCGCTCGCCGCGGTCGCCGGATTCAGGATCACGATGTCGACCCGCCGGTTGCGCAGGCGCCCGGCGGCGGTGTCGTTCGCCGCGCGCGGCCGATGCTCGCCGTAGCCGGCGGCCGACAGCCGCACCGCGGCGATGCCCGACTCGGCGACGAACAGCGCCACGACGTCGGTGGCCCGGGCCGTCGACAGCTCCCAGTTCGAGGCGAAGCGGGCGGTGCTGATCGGCGCGTCGTCGGTGTGGCCCTCGACGCGCACGGCGTGCGGCAGATCGGCGATCGCGGCGCCGACGCGGCGCATCATCGCCCGCGCGGTCGGCGTCAGGGTCGCCTGGCCGGGCGCGAACGCCGCCGCCTCCGGCACTTCGACGACCAGCCCGCGGCGATCGTCGACGAGCTGCAGGCGGCCGGCCACGATCTCGTCGTCGAGCGCGGCGGTGAGCCGGGCGCGCAGCGCGGCCAGCGGATCGACGCGCGGCGCGGCCGGCACGACCAGCGCCGGCGGCTGTTCCACGACCGGCGTCGGCACCGGCGCCACCTTGGCGGCCGACACCAGCGACGACGCGTACAGCGTGGTGAAGAACGCGCACAACAGCGTCATGAAGTCGGCGTACGAGACGAGCCACCGATCGCGGGACACGGACGGCCGGGGCGTCATCAGTGCTTCACCACGGCGGCGGGGCGACGCGCCGGCACCGGATGCCAGGCCGAGAGCAGGCTGCGCAGGTGGCCATCGACCAGGCGCGGATGCAGCCCCTGCTGAATGGCCACGGCGCCTTCGATCACGATGTCGCGGCTGATCGCCGCCGCCCGGCTCATGCCGCGCAGACGGGTCGCCAGCGGCAGGAAGATCAGATTGGCCGATCCGACGCCGTAGATCGTGGCGACGAAGGCCACGGCGATGGCCGGGCCGACCTCGGCCGGCGCGGCCAGGTGCTCCATCGCCTGCATCAGGCCGAGCACGGCACCGAGGATGCCCAGCGTCGGCGCGTAGCCGGCCGCGGCCTCCAGCACGTGCGCACACTCGGCATCGGCTTCCTCGCGCGCCTGACTGAACGCCTTGAGGGTGTGCCGCACGTCCGCCGGCGACGTGCCGTCGACGACCAGCGAGATGGCCCGGCTCAGGAACGGATCGCCGGTGCCCTCGACCTCGGACTCGAGCGACAGCGCGCCGCGAGCGCGAGCCCGGGTGGCGTACTCGCCCATCCGGACGAGCAGGGCTTCCTCCGACTCGGGCGGCGCCCCGAACGCCCGCCGCAGCGCCTTCCAGGTGCGGCGCAGCAGCGACGGCGGGAAGCTGAAGGCGACGGCCGCCAGCGTGCCGCCGAAGACGACGAGCGCCGCCGCCGGCTGGAGCAGCAGGCCGAGCCGGCCGCCCTCGAGCAGCTGGGCCGCCACCACCAGGCCGGCCATCAGCGGCAGGCTCAACAGGAACAGCACGCCGCGCGCGCGGCGGGATGTGGTGCTCATCGCGCATCGACTCCGAGGTGGGCCGCCATCGGCCGGGCGTGGAGCCGGTCGGCGGCGAGGATGAACGACTCGAGCGGCGCCGGCATCTCGGCCGGCCCCACCTCGGCGTACAGGCGTCGCATCGCCGTCAGGTCGTCGGCGGTGTCGACGGTGAAGCGGAGATCGGGTCGGCGCAGCGACAACGGCGCCAGCAGGTCGAGCGCCCGGGCCCGCGGGTCGCGGCGGATGTACGGGGTGACGTGCTCGCGGTCGTAGGCCGTCGCCGCCAGACCGGCGGCCCGGACCAGCGCCGGCGCCGCAATCGCCTCGACGGTCGCACCGACGGGCAGCCCGCGATCGACGACGTAGTCGGCGCCGGAGCGCAGCAGCATGTCGAGCGTCCGCCGCGGCGCGTCGAGGTCGACGGCCGGGTTGTCGGCGGTGGCGCGGACGACCGCGTGCAGACCGAGCGCCGAGACGGCCACGGCATACCGCGCCAGCACGTCGTCGGCCGGTCCGCGCACCACGTCGACGCCGAGCGTCCGGGCGTCGTCGCAGATGAGGTCGTCGGCCGGCAGGGTCGTCGTCGCGATCACCACCGGCACGCCCGACCGCGCCTGCAGCCGCTCGACGGCGCGGGCGAGCAGCGAGCGGCCCCCGACCGGCGCCAGCGACTTGCCCGGCAGACGGGACGATCCCATGCGGGCCTGCAGCACGATCGCCACCCCGCCGCTCATGCCACCTCCTCGACCGGCGAGGGGACGTAGCCCGGCAGGGCGATCCGCGCGCCTTCGACGAAAATCGAGGCCTCGTAGCTCGACATCCAGACGTCGTCGCGGAACCGGCCGATGGCCGGCGGCACGCGGCGGCCGGCGGCGAGGTCGACGAGCATGCGCGGCAGATCGGCGCCGGCGTGGATGGTCAGGGGAATGCCGCCGGAGAACCGCGGGTTGATCTCGAACACCACCGGGCGGCCATCGACCAGCCGGCACTGGATGTTCACGGCGCCGGCGAACTGCAGCACCTCGGCGCACTCCTGCGCCACGCGGATGAGGGCCGGATCGTTCACGGTGCGGCCCCGATCGGTGACGCCGGCGCGGATCACCTCACGGCGGCGCGGCACGATGCTGAGCGGCTGGCCGGCGAAGTCGCACAGCATGTCGATGGTGAACTCGGGGCCATCGAGGTAGGCCTGCACCACCGGATCGGCGACGTAGTCGAGGAAGAAGTCGAGTTCGCGCGGCGACCGCACCGCGAACGCCCCGACACTGCCCCGCCCGCGCCGCGGCTTGATGAAGAGCGGGAACGCGAGGCGGGCCGGCAGCTCGGCCGGCAGCCACGACGGCGCGGCGGCGATGCCGCGATCGAGCAGGTAGCGGCAGGTGGCGTGCTTGTCCTCGCACAGCACCGAGGTCGGTGCCGGCGACACCGCGACGTGGATGCCCCTGGCCGCGAACCGCTCCATCGCCCGGCCGAACAGCACCAGTTCGTCGTCGATGGTCGGAACCACCAGCGACACCTGCTCGCCAACGGCGATCGCCAGGATCGTGTCGATGTAGTCGGGCGCGGTCGCCAGCGGCACGTGGAAGGCGCGGTTGGCAGCGTACACGGCCGGAGACAGCGGGTTGACGTCGGTGACGACGACGTTGCCGCCGCGGTGCTGGGCGACTGCGCGCTGGAAGGCGCGCACCAGCGGCACCCGCCGCGAACCGGCGGTGACGAGGACGTTAAGCGACATGCTCGGTGCCCTTGAGGTGAGGGAGATCGGCGGCGACGAACGGCGCCCCGGCCGCCACCGCCCGGGTGAGCCGCGCGCCGATGAGGTCGCGCTGCCGATCGGCGCCGAGGCCGGCGACCGGACGCAGGGCGATGATGTCGTCGGCGGCGACCACGTCGCCCGGCGCGAGCGGCCGGCGGGCGTAGAGGCCGCGGCGGCTGGCCTCGAGGTTGGCGCGTTCCACGGGCAGGCACACGACCGCGCCGGTCCCCAGCGCGTCGGCGGCACGAGCGGCGCCGCGGACGACGTCGGCGAATTCGGCCGGCGTGCTCGACACGTCGGCGTCGACGGCGTCGTCGTCGGCCGAGAGGATGAGGTGCCGCTCGTAGATCGCGGCGCCCATCGCCACGGCCACCGGCACGGCGAAGGTGTCGGCGCCGTGGTCCGAGAGCCCGACGACGGCCTGGCAGGCCATGCCGAGCGTGGCGATGGCCCGGAGGTTCTCGTGGCCCCGCGGCACCGGATAGGCCGAGACGCAGTGCAGGAGGGCGACCGAGGGCGCGCCGGCGCGGAGCGCCCACACCAGCGCCCGCTGCGCGTCGCCCAGCGTCGCCATGCCGGTCGAGACGATCACGGGCTTCCGCGTCGCGGCCGCCTTCGTGATCAGCGCCTCCCAGGTGATGTCGCCGCTGGCGATCTTGTAGCCGTCGACGCCGATGCGCTCGAGCATCGGGACCGCGGCCTCGGACAGCGGCGTCGCCAGCACCGCCAGGCCCCGCGTCCGGGCCCGTGCGGCGATGCGTGCGTGCGCCGCCTCGTCGAGTTCGAAGCGGCGGAAGAAGTCGACCATCGAGGCCGCGGCGACGTGCGCCGGCGCCGGCGCCCCGGGCGCCACCAGGGCGGCGGCGGTGAGCGTCTGCAGCTTGATCGCCGAGGCGCCCGCCGCGGCGGCGGCATCGACCAGGTCGAGCGCGCGGTCGACCGATCCGCCGTGGTTGAGCCCGAGCTCGGCGATCACGAACAGCGGATGGCCGGGGCCGGCGACGTGCGGACCGAGCCGCATCTCGACGTCAGGCTGCATAGGGACTCCACCACGACGGCAGCAGGCGGCGGGCCGCCGCCGGCACGTCGGCGATCGTGTGCACGGTGATGTCGGCATGCGGGCCGCCGGCGCCGCGCCGGTGGCGCGGCGCCAGCCAGACGGTCTTCATCCCCACCGCCGCGGCCCCTTCGATGTCGACCGTCATGTCGTCGCCGACGAAGACGGCGCGCGACGGCGGCACGGCGAGCCGGGCGCACGCCTCGAGGAAGGGGGCCGCCGCCGGTTTCCCCGGCCGGCCGCCGGCCGTGGCGTAGATCACCGTGTCGACCAGCGCGCCCAGCCCGAGAGCCGCGACCTTGCGCTGCTGCACCTCGGCCACGCCGTTGGTGACGACGCCGAGCCGCCACGCCCCGCGCAGCCGCTGGAGCACGCCCCGGGTGGCCCGGTCGAGGCGAATCGCCGGGGCGTGCGCGCGCACGACCTCGACCAGCGCGGCGACGTGGTCGGTCGGCAGATCCAGCGCGGCGATCAGGGCCTGCAGTTCGCGACCGGGTTGACGGCGCACCGCCCTGGCGAGGATGGCGGTCACCGTCGCCAGTGGCACGCCGGACGTGACGGCGACGTGCGTGGCGACGGCGCGCAGGCCGCTCAGCACGAAGCGCCGCCGCGGGTGCAGCGTGTCGTCGAGATCGAAGAGCAGCGCGCGCGGCTCAGGCCGCATGGGCCATCCTCCGCAGCGCCGCGGCGACGCGCAGGGCGCCGCGGCCATCGACGAGGCGACGGCCCCGCCGGGCCAGCGCCCGCCGCCGGGCCTCGTCGTCGAGCAGCCGGACGATCGCCCCGGCGAGACGGCGGGCGTCGCCGGCGGAACGGAAGCGCCCACCGGCGACGACCGCGCCGGCACGTGCCAGCGCGGCGACGGTCGGCTGCTGGGCGGGCACGACGGCGGTGACGACGGCCGGCACGCCGAGCGCGCACGCCTCGTAGGCGGTGACTCCACCGCCGACGACCGCCACCGTGGCGCGCGCCAGTTCGGTGGCCAGTCCGGCCGGCGCGAAGACGAATCGGCCGGCCGGCAGCCGATGCCTCGACGTGGCGGTGAACCCGGCGGCCACCCTGACCTCGAGCCCTGGCGCCGCCGCCGTCAGCGCCCGGACCAGCGCGGTGATGCCGCGCCGGGCGTGACTGCCGCCGCCAAGGGCGACCAGGACCGAGGGCGCCGACGCGGTGCGCCCGCGCCGTCGCCGCACCGCCGCCACCGCCGGATCCAGCACGGCGAAGCGCGGACCGCGCAGGGCGGCGATGGTCCCACAGGCCGCCGTACGACCGGCACTGCCGTCGATCGAGAGCTGCGAGGCCACCGGCGCCAGCCCGACGTCGTGCAGCGACGCCACCGGAATCGCCAGCCGCCTGGCGGCCCGCAGCCACACCGCGGCCGCGGCAGCCGACGGATCGTCGATGACGAGGAGGGCCGGCCGATCGACGGCGAGCCGTGACGCCTGGCCCGCGACCACCTGCCACCCGAGGGACGCGGCGCGGCGGCGGGTCGTCGCGTTGCCGCGGATGACCACCCGCGGCGCGACGCCGAGCGCCCGCGCCAGCGACCGGCACCGGACCAGGTGTCCGAAACCCACGCGCGGCCCCGCCGCGACGCGAAAGAGGACGGTCATCCCGGGGGTAATCGGCATCACCGCGCCCGTCCCAGAATCGCCCGCCGAATCGCTTGGGCGACCGTCTCGGCCTGGGCCTCGCTCATCCCGGCATGGAGCGGCAGCGACAACACGGCGTCGGACACCCGCTCGGCCACCGGGAACATGCCGCGGCGCAACCCGAAACGCTGCTGGTAGTACGGCTGGCGGTGCAGGGCGCGGAAGTGCACGCTGGTGGCGATGCCCTGCGCGGCCAGGTGGGCGGCCAGCGCATCACGGGTCCAGCCCGAGTCGGCCTCGACCAGTACAGTGTAGAGATGGCGGGCGTGGACGTCGCCCGGCGCCACCGGCGCCGGCCGCGTCAGCGGCAGATCGGCGAGCAGCGCGTCGTAGGTGCGCCACACCGCGTCGCGGCGGGCCAGGCGCGCCGGCAGCCCGGCGAGCTGGTGCAGGCCGATGGCGGCCTGCACGTCCATCATGTTGTACTCGTAGCCCGGCAGCAGGACGTCGTCGTGCGCGGTGGCCTGCGGGCCGTAGCGGGCCCAGCCGTCCTTGCTGATGCCGTGCCGCGAGGCGGTGCGGATGAAGTCGGCCCACGCCTCCGACCCGGTGGTGATCATCCCGCCCTCACGGGTCGTGAGGTTCGTGGTCGCGTAGAAGCTGAAACACGTGATGTCAGCGGCGGCGCCCACCTTGGCCCCGGCCGTCACCGCCTCGACGGCGTGCGCCGCGTCATCGACCACGGCGGCCCCGTGCGCGGCGGCCAGGGCCCGGAAGCCGGCGAGATCGGCGGCGCGCCCGGCGTAGTGCACCGGCAGCAGCACCCGTGTGTACGGGGTCAGCGCGGCCGCGGCGGCGGCCGGCGTGAGGTTCCACGTCTCGGGATCGATGTCGGCGAAGCGCGGCGTCGCGCCGGTGTGCACGACGACGTTGGCGGTGGCGCAGAACGTCATCGGGCTGGTGATCACCTCGTCACCGACGCCGACGTCGAGCGCCAGCAGCGCCAGATGCAGCGCGGCCGTGCACGAGTTGACGGCGACGGCGTGACGAGCGCCGACGTAGTCGGCGAAGGCGGCTTCGAAGCGGCGCACGCGCGGTCCGGTCGACAGCCAACCCGACTGCAGGGTGGCGACCACCTCGTCGATCTCGGCCTGACCGTGGCACGGCGGCGCGAAGCCGGCGGCCGGCATCGTGTCGACAGCCATCAGTGGCGCGCCTCCACCCCGAACGGCTCGGGCCGGCGCCGGCGCTCGCCGCGGGCCGACGTGGCGGCCAGCAGGGCCCCGCTCAGGTGCACGCGGGTCCGCGCGCCCTCGAGACCTTCGACTTCCAGCACCGGCGCCCGCCACGCCAGCGCCGCCGGCGGCCACGGCGCGTCGCCGGCGCCGTCGAGGACGATCTCGCCGACCACCGCGCCGTCGAGTTCGAAGACCTGCACGCGCCGGTTGCCGTAGTCGGCCACCGCCACCCAGATCCCGTCGGCATGGCCGGCGGGCAGATGCTCGCCGGCGAACTGCGGCTGCACGAAGGTCACGTCGAGCGGGGTGTCGAGCCGACCCGGTCCGCGCCCCCGACCGCCGAACGCCCGCACCGCGGTGCCGGCATCGTCGGTCACGACGACGTGATGCGTCTCGGGATCGCAGCGATACCACAGACGACGGCCGGTGGCGGCGTAGAGGATCGACGCGCACCCCACGGCGGGATGGGTGCAGAGCACGCTCATGCCGCCTCCTCGATGGCCTGCAGCACCCGGCGCCAGTCGAGCACGGCCGTGGCCAGCGCGCCGTCGAGGGTGTCGGCGAGGCCGCCCCAATCGGCGGCGCCATGCCGGTCGATGAGCGCCGTCAGCGCCGACTCGACGCCGCGACAGTGCAGGGCGACGGCGGCGTCGGCCGGCGCCGCCGCGCCCTGGGCGGCCCGCGCCGCGTTCGCGGCGGCGGTCGTCAGGGCCACCAGGGAGTGGACGGCGGCGACCAGCGCGGTGAGCTGCTGGTGCGCGTCGGCCGCGCCGGCGCGGTAGGCGGCCGCGGTCGCCCGGGCCCCCTCGGCCAACGCCGGCAGGCTCTCCCCCGCCGCCGCCAGCGCCTCGGCGAGCAGGCGTGACGCCTCGACGGCCTCGATGTCGATGCGGGTCACCGGGGCCAGCGCCCGGCGGCTCTGTGCCGGGCCGCGAAATGACGGTTCGTCGACACCGTCGAATCGCACCGCCGTCACCACCCGGCGGTCACGGCCGAGCGCGCGGTCGAGCTGGGCGAGCAGTTCTCCCCACGTTTCCGGCCGGAAATCCACCGCCACCGGGGCGTCGTTCACCAGGCATTCGGTCATCGGTCGTCCTTCCGACCCCGGTCAGGAGCCGAAACCGTGCCAGCCGGGCGGAGGCGATTCAAGAAGGCCGAGGGGTGCCCGATTACCTGTCGGAGTCGTGGGGGGCCGCAACCTCCCGCGCGGGACCGGCAAGGACGCCGGTCGTCGCTTCAAGGAGGAGAGTACGAATGGCTTCGTTTTCAGTCGTCAGCAACGTCTCGGCCCAGAACGCCCAGGCGAACCTGAACACCACCAACATCGGCCTGCAGAAGGCGATCACTCGGCTGTCGAGCGGTCTGCGCATCAACATGGCCGGTGACGACGCGGCGGGCCTCGCCGTCGCCAACGCCTACCGCTCCGAGCAGGCGGTGCTGAACCAGGGCATCCGCAACGCGAACGACGGGCTCTCGACGCTGCAGATCAAGAACGGCGCGCTCGACAACATCTCGAACCTGCTCGACCGCATGGCGACGCTGGCCACGCAGTCGGCGTCGGCCGGCTTCACCGGCAACCGCGCGACGCTGGACGCCGAGTACCAGGCGATCCTGTCGGAAATCACCCGCGAGGTGAACGTCGCCGAGCTGGGCGCGGCCCAGGGCTTCTCGGTGTTCGTCAGCAACGACGGCGCCGACGGCACCGTGGGCGGCACGATCGGCGCCGCCGACACGACGACCCTGACCGTCGCCGGCACGGCCGTCGCGACCGCCGCCGGCGCGGCCGCCGCGCTGACCGCGATCACCACCGCCGTCGGCGCGGTCGGTGAGGCGGTGGGCACCATCGGTTCGCTCCAGAACCGCCTGCAGTACGCCATCAACCTGGCGCAGTACCAGATCGTCAACACCAAGGCCGCCGAGAGCCGCATCCGCGACGCCAACATGGCCGAGGAGTCGACCAACCTGACGCGCTACAACATCCTCACCCAGAGCGGTCTGGCCGCCCTGGCGCAGGCCAACCAGCAGGGCTCGGCCGTCCTCGGCCTGCTCCGCTAACGCCACCCCCGGACCGGCGCGGCGGGCGGACCCCCCCCCCCCGACACCCCGCCCGCGCCCCCACCCCCAGCGCGCAAAAGCACATGGCCGCGGTTTCGCACCGCAGACGGGGGCCGGGCCACGACGGCACCGGCCAAAGGAGCACCAGTGGGATCCCCGATCACGTTCAGCGGGTTCAACAGCATCGACTTCACGCTGATCCTGAACAGCATCATGACGCAGGAGAGCCAGCCGCTCACTGCGCTGCAGACCCGTCAGACCGCCCTCCAGGCCCGCGCCACCGGTTTCGACCAGCTCACGTCCCGCGTCGTCGCCCTGCAGCAGGCGGCGGCCAAGCTGACCGGCGAATCGTTCGCCGGCTTCGCCGCCGTCAGCAACGATCCCGAGGCCGTGTCGGTCTCGGCCGGCGCGGCCGCGCAGCCCGGCCGCTACGACGTCGTCGTCACCCAGCTGGCCCGTGCCCAGGTGACCGCCTCGACGACGACGGCTCCCGACGCCGACACGACCATCGTCGCCTCCGGCGGGACCATCACCATCGGCGACGTCACCGTCACCCTGGCCGCTTCCGCCACCCTGCAGCAGCTCGCCGACGCCATCAACCAGTCGAGCGACCCGCCGGCGCGCGCCACCGTCGTCCAGACCGGTCCGTCGAGCTATCGCCTGGTGCTCACCGCCCGCGACACCGGCGCGGCCAACGCCTTCACGATCACCAACAACCTCACCGGCGGGACCGGCATCAGCTTCGGCGCCAACGCCGTCGACGCCGCGGACGCGGCGTTCACCGTGAACAACATCCCGGTGACCAGCGCCAGCAACACGGTCGACGCCGCGATCCCCGGGGTGTCGTTGACGCTGTTCCGCCAGGACCCGGCCAGCACCATCGCCGTCGACGTGACAACGGACAACGCCGCCCTGAAGGAGCGCGTCCAGACGTTCATCACTGCCTACAACGACCTGGTCAAGTTCGCCACCGATCAGTCGGCCGCGGCCGGCCGCGGCGAAGAGTCGAGCATCGGTCGCGATCCGCTGCTCCGTCAGCTGCGCGCCCAGCTGCGCGGCGCCCTGTCCCAGGAGTATGCGACTGGCGGCGCCCTCACGGCGCTGAGCCAGGCCGGCATCCAGCTCACCCGGACCGGCACGCTGGAGCTCGACGAGACGCAGCTCGGCGAAGCGATCGCCGCCGGCACCGCCACGCTCGCCACGCTGTTCACCGGCGACGACGTGACGCCGGGCGTGTTCGCCGGCCTCGACGACCTGCTGGCCGGCTACACCCAGGCCGATGGACTGCTGCCCGGCGCGCGCAAGCAGCTCACCGAACAGGCGTCGCGCTTCAGCGACCAGATCGCGGCCATGCAGGAACGCCTGGCGCTGCGTCGCGCCGCCCTGCAGCGCGAGTTCATCGCCGCCGACCAGGCGATGTCGATGCTCAAGAGCCAGAGCAGCTCGCTGGCGCAGTTCGGTGCCCAGCTGTAACCGTCACCCGACGACGACGAGACCCTCGATGACTCCCCACCGCGGCCTCTCCCACTACATGCGTACCCAGGTGCAGGCCAGCTCGCCGCTCGAGCTCGTCGTGATGCTCTACGACGGGGCCCTGGCGTCGATGCACGCCGCCCGCGCCGCCATCGAGCGCCGCGACATCGCCGCCCGGCGCGATGCTCTCGCCAAGGTGCTGGCGATCGTCAACGAGCTGCAGAGCACGTTGAACATGGCCGAAGGCGGCGCCGTCGCGGCGACCCTCGACGATCTGTACGCCTACGTCAACGGCCGCCTGCTGGCGGCCGCCGCCGACAACGCCGTCGCGCCGCTCGACGACGCCATCCGGGTGTTCGCCGGGCTGCGTGACGCCTGGGCCACGGTCGCCGCCCAGCCCGGCGCCGGCCGTCCCGACCCGATCCGAGGCGCCGCGTGATCGATCGCGAGCTGGCCGACGCCCTGGAGCAGTATCGCGCCGGTCTCGAGGCCGAGATCGCGCTGCTGCGCCAGCTCGACGCGGTGGCCGGCCGGCAGCGCGGTGTCACGGCGCGCCGCGACTTCGAACAGCTCAAGGTCGAGAGCGACGAACGAGAACGGCTGACCCGGGCGCTGGTGACGCTCGAGCAGGAGATGCGCGACGTGCGGGCGACGATCGCCCGCGTCCGGCTGTCGGTCGCCGCCCTGCCGTCCTACGGCGAGGTGCTCGGCCTGCGTCAGACCGCCGCCGACCTCGTCGCGCGGATCCTCGCCACCGACGAGGAATCGATGCAGGCGCTCGCCGACGCCGAGCTGGCCCGGCGGGCCGCCGTGGCCAGCCTGGAACGCGGCGAGTCGACGCTCGCCGCCTACCGCCGGGTGCTCACGCCGCCGGTGGAGCACGCGGCGCTGGTCGATCGCCGCGGCTGACCGGTCACGCGCGCGTGGCCAGCGCCGGCGGCGACGCCACCGCGGCCGCCGGAACCGTCGCCGTCACCGCCGACAGGAACGACGCCGCATAGCGGAAGCCGCGCGCCGCGTACAGGCGCCGGGCCACGGTATTGTCGGCCGCGACCAGCAGGGTCATCGCCGTGAGACCGGCCGCGGCGGCGCGATGCATCGCCTGGTCGAGCAGCCGGCCGCCGATGCCGCGGCCGTGGCGCGACGGCGCCACGGCGAGCTGCGCGAGATGGGCCACCGCCGGCCCCAGCCGCGTCACCACGGCCACGGCGTCGATCGCGCCGTCCGCCGTCCGGTGGACGACACTCAATTCCGGTGCGAAGACGCCGCACCCGGCCGTGGTCGTGAGCCCGAGCACGTAGGCCGTCCAGTCGTCGAGGCGGCCCGCGCCGCCGAACGGCCGCAGCGGATCCGGCGCCGCGTACGCGTCGCGCATCAGCGCCGCGGCCGGCAGGAGGTCGGCGGGGCGCCACGGCGCGGCGCCGTCCGCGCGCGCCGTGCCGGGTAACGCCGCCGTCAGATAGTGGTAGGCGCCGACCGCGAAGCCGCGTGACGTCAGCGCGTCGGCCAGGCCGGGCGCGTTGGTCGCGCCGAACACGCGCACCCGGCCGGCGGCGCGGGCCTCGGGGGTGTGGAGCAGGTCGGCCAGCAGCGGCTCACACGCCTCGGGCGTGGCCGTGAACGCCCCCACCTGCAGCTCGCCCTCGCGCAGGACGAAGAACGTCCAGCCGGCGATCGCGCCGGTGTCATCGCGGGCGACGAGCCCGGCGACGGTCCCCGCCGATCGCGCCTGCTCGAGCGCGGTCCAGGTCGGACTGGTGTCCCAGTCGAGCGCCGCCGCCTGCCGGGCGTGCTCGGCGCGGTAGAGCCGCGCCATCTCGCCGGCACTGGCGTGTCGCCACGGCTCGGTCCAGATCGCGGTGTCAGTCCGGGCGGGCACGCGGCGGCTCCAGACGCAGGCGGGCGGCGACGCGCTCGAGCGCGTCGGCCCCGGCACCGGCCGCCGAGCGGTTGGCGGCGACGACGGCGTCGTAGACCTCGCGGCGATGCACCGGCACGTCGGCCGGCGCGGTCACGCCGAGGCGCACGCCGTCCTTGCCGACGCGCAGCACCCGTACCTCGACGCCGTCGCCGATGACGATCGCTTCGTCGCGCCGTCGAGTCACGACCAGCACGGCGGCTACTCCAGGCGGTGGTCGGCGGCGAACGGGCTGTCGGCCTCGAGCACCTGCACGCCGAGAAGCCGCGCCGGATTGACGACGATCGGCGCGCGCAGGTTCGCCGTCGCGCCGTCGCCCTCGAGACGGACGACCGACAGCCACAACAACGGGCTGTCGTCGGCGGCGGCCCCGAGCCGGCGACGGTCGGCCGCGGTCAATGGCGGGGCGTAACCGGCCACCACCCGCCGCGGGTCGATCGTCAGGAACGAGGGGTGCGGCGCGTCGAGGCCGTGGAGACAGGTGAAGGGTCCCAGCGCCGGCGCCGACACCAGCACGAACCGGCGGCAGCGCTCGAAGCCGGGCAATCCGGCGGCGAAGGTGACGACGCCGGCGGCGTCGGCCGAGAACGCCCCGAACGGCGTGGCGATCTCCAGAGCGGGCATGGCGGCGGGCGATGGCATGGCCGGTGTCTACTGGAGGTAGTCCATCAGCGACTGGCGCGATGCCGTCGCCACGGCGCCGAGCGCGGCGCGATAGGCGGTCTCGGCGCGGCTGAGCGCGCTGATCGCCTGCGCCAGGTCGGCGTCCTCGTCCTGGGCGACCCGGGTCACCGCCGCCAGCCGCGACTGCGTGATCTGCAGCTGACGGCCGGCGATGCCCTGTTGATCGGCTCCGACTCCGCTCTGTGCGCGCGTGGCCCGGGTGAACGCCCGGTTCAGCGCGTCGATGCCGGTGCCGATCGCCGCGTTGTCACCGGCGCGGACGGCGCCGACGAGCGCGTCGAGTTCGGTGAAGAGATCGGTGGCGTCGCCGCCCTGCACGATTGCCTGCCCGTCCAGCGTGATCGCGGCGCTCCGGCCCTGGCCCAGATCGGCGGTCACGCCGCTGGCGTTGCCCTGATACGTCCACGCGCCGGCCACCCGGGCGTACGCCGCCGTGTCGACCTGGCTGCCGCTGAAGAGGTACACGCCGCGGAACGCCGTGTTGACGTCGCCGACCAGATCGTCGCGCAGGCCCTCCAGCTGCAGCGCCAGCGCCTCGCGCGACTCGGCGGTCGTCGTCGAGCCGCGGGCCGCGGTGGCGGCGACCGTGGCGGCGGTCAGCCGGTCGATCACCGTCGTCAGCACGCTGTCGAACAGCGCCAGCCGCGCCGTCACGGTATCGGCGGTGCGGTTGTAGGAATCCAGGCTGCCGATCTCGGCCCGCCCCTCGACCGCGCGCAGCATCGCCGCCGGGTCGTCGCCGGGCAGGTGCAGCCGCTTGCCGCTTTCGACCTGCTGGCGGGCCCGCGCCAGGTCGGCGGCGGTGCTGGTGACGTACTCCACGCCCTGGTGCAGCGATCGGAACGTGACTCTCATCAGCGGGCTCCGGCCAGGCTCATCAACGTCTCGAGCACCGAGTCGATGGTGGCGAAGAACTTGGCGTTGGCCTCGTAGGCGCGCTGGTACTTGATGAGGTTGGCGGCCTCCTCGTCGAGCGACACGCCCGACACCTGGTCGCGCAGACGCTCGACCTCGCCGCGCACGGCGGCGCGCGCCTCGAGCTGGACCTGCGCCGTCGAGGCGTCGGTGCCCACGGTGTAGGCCAGCCGGCCCCACGCTTCGGCGAAGGTCGCGGTGCCGCCGGCGAGGACGCCGGCGTCACGCAGCGCCGCCATCGCGCGCGCGGTCTGGTTGTCGCCGGGCGCACCGGTGGCCGAGGCGGCGACGAGCCCCGGATCGGCCGACACCGCCGCCGAGACGGCAATCGCCGCCGCGGCGCCGGTCGCGGTGGCCAGCGGCGCGAAGAAGGGCCCGCCGGCGGCGCCGGCGGCGTCGAAGCCGCTCTGATGCACGGTGTTGACCTGCTGCGCCACCGTGAACGCCATCGTGTCGAGCTGCTCGAGATAGCCCGGCACCATCGTGTCCCTGGCCTGCAGCAGGCCGCCGAGGCGGCCGTTGTCGATCTCGGCGGTGATGTCGTAGCCGCCCAGCGACAGGGTCGCCATGCCGTCCGGCCCGTTGCCCACCGCCACGGCATAGGCCGCGTCGCCGATGACCAGCGCCCGTCCCGACGGAATGGTCACGTCGACGCCGCCGTCGCTGCGCGGGAGCACGGCCACAGCGGTGAGCGCGGCGAGCGCTTCGACGGCAATCTGCTGGCGGCTCTTGAGCGCCTCGACGTCGATGCCGCCGGCGGCGGCGATGGCGCGATTCAGGTCGGCGATCTCGGCGCTGAGCGCGTTCACGTCGGCGGCGCCCTGCCGGATGCCGCGATCGGCCATGGCTCGCGACTCGGTGAGCTGGGCGTGAACGTCGTGGAAGGCGAGGCTGAGCGCCCGTCCCTGCTGGACGACGGCGTCGCGGGCGACCGCCGAGGTCGGGTCGAGCGAGAGCGCGGCCCAGGCGTCGAAGAAGGCGGTGAAGCGGGCGTCCAGCCCCTCACCCGGGGCACCGATTGCCGTCTCGACGACGGCCAGTGTCCCGGCGATGGCGCCCTCGCGCGCCTCGTCGGGCACCGCCAGGCGGACGCGGGCATCGAGCACGGCGTCGCGCATGGCCGGGGTCCCCAGCACCTCCACGCCCCTGGCGCCGTAGACCACTTCGGCCAGCTCGAGGCGCCGGCGTGCGTATCCGGGGGTGTTGAGGTTGGCGATGTTCTGGCCGGTGAGGTCGAGCCCGGTCTGCTGCGCGGCCAGCGAGCGGGCCGCCATCTGCAGACTGCCGAAGAGTCCCGCCATCGCCGCTATCCTCTGGCCTGCAGGTCGTGGCGGCGAATCGAGCCGTTGACCAGCCGTTCGCCGTGGCGATCGTAGCTGCCGTCGCGGCCGAGCACGCTCAGCGTGGCTTCGAGCACCGCCGCCAGGGCCATGCCCGAGGCCCGGCACCGCCCGAGCAGACGGCTGGCCAGGCTCAACTCGGCGCGTACCGCATCGGCGTCACCCAGGGCGGCCGCCGGGCGCGCGCAGACGGCCACGGCGTCGGCGAGCGGCGCCTCGGCCCGCAGCACCTCGTCGGCATCGCCAGAGGCGAGGGCCGCCGACAAGCCGTCGAGGGCCTGGCGGAGGCCGCGGGCCTGGTCGAGCACGGTCGGGTCGGTCGCACTCACGACGGTCCCTGTCAGCCCTTGTCGATCGCCGTGTCGATGAGCGCGTCGGCGATGCGTCCGGGGTCCCCCAGCTCGCCCGACGCCAGCCGGGCCCTGGCCCGTGCCACGGCGTCGGCCCGCACCTCGGACGCCTCGGCCGCCGCCTGGGCGGCGGTCGCCGCCAGCTGGCTGGCCGTCGAGACCTGGACGCGGTCGGTGCCCGACGGTTCGCCGCGGGCGGCCTTCTCTGCCGCCGCCGTCCGCTCGTCGCGCACGGCCTCGGCCTTGGCGCCGCCGACGTGGTCGAGCCCGCCTCGGTTCTGGTCGATCTTCATCACTGCCCTCCCAGGGGGTTCCCTGGCGACTCATGGGTGGAATCGGCAGGAACCGCCGTTCCATTAGTCTCCGCTACCACGAGCCGTTCTCGACAGATTCGTGCACGGCCAGATCCACCGTCCGCGGATCGACCGGCCGGCCGGCCTCGCGGACCTCGACGTGGAGGTGCGCTGCCGTCGATCGGCCGCTGTTGCCCGACCGGGCGATGGTCTGCCCCGCCGCGACCCGATCGCCGACCGCGACGTCGAGCGACGACAGGTGCGCGAACAGGGTCTCGCGGCCGTCGCCGTGATCGACGACCACGGTGGTGCCGTAGCCGCCCCGCTCGCCGGCGAAGGTGACCGTGCCGGCGGCCAGGGCGGCGACCGGGGTGCCGTAGGCCAGCCGCAGGTCGGTGCCGTGGTGGAACCGGGCCTGCCCGCTGAAGGGATCCGCCCGCCACCCGAAGGGCGAGGTGACGGCAGCCGACTCGCGCGCCGCGGTGGCCGCGGCGGGCAGCGACGGCACGACCGCCGCCGCTGGCGCGACCGCGATGCCAGGCACGACCGGGACGACCGGCGTGGTGTCGTCCACGGTCGCCACGCCCTGCTGCCGGGCGAACGCCTCGGCCAGCACCTCGCCGAGCCCGAGCCCGCCGTTGCGGCCGAGCGCCATCGCGAACTCGCCGCGCATCGTGTCGGCCATCGTCGCGCCGCCGAGCCCGAACGTCTCGTCGTCCTGCTCGTCGCCCATTCGCAGTTCCCGCAGCATCTCGGTGAGCAGCATGCCCTCGAACTGCTGGACGAGCGCGGCGACCTGCAGCCGTTCCGGGGTGCCGGCGGCGGCACGGGCGTCGCCGGCGATCGGCGACTGGTCGATGCGAGCGGAGGGATCGAAGGGAATCGGCATGGCTCGACCTACAGGATCACGATCTCGGCGCGCAGCGCGCCGGCGGCCTTGAGGGCCTGCATGATGGCGATGATGTCGCGCGGCGTCGCGCCGAGCGTGTTGAGGGCGCGCACGACCGCGTCCAGGGTCGTGCCCTCCTCGAGCTCGATCAGCCGGGCGGTGCCCTCGCGGACGTCCACCTGCGTGTTGGGGACGACCACGGTCTCGCCGCCACGCGCCAGCGGCGGCGGCTGCGACACTTCGAAGCGCGTGCTGATGCGCACCGACAGGTTGCCGTGGGCGACGGCGGCGGCGGCGATTCGCACGTTGGCGCCGACGACGATCGTGCCGGAGCGTTCGTTGATGACGACGCGGGCCGGCGTGTCCGAGATGACCGGTAGCAGCTCCAGCCGCGCCATCAGGTCGGGCAAGGCGGTCCGGTAGGCCGGCGGCACCTGCACCGCGACGGTCCCCGGATCGACGACGCGGGCGCGATCGGCACCCAGCTCGGCGTTGATCACCTGGGCGATGCGGGAGGCGTTGGCGAAATCGGGATCGTGCAGCGCCAGCGAGACGATCTCCGCCGGCGGCAGGGTCACGCCGCTGCCGGCCTGCACCAGCGCCCCGGCCGGGACCCGGCCGACGGTCAGATGGTTGACCTGGACGGAATTGCCGCCGGCGCCGCCCCCGAAGCCGCCAATCGACAGCGGCCCCTGGGCCAGGGCGTGGATGGTGCCGGTGGGCCCGCGCAGCGACGTCGCCAGCAGCGTGCCGCCCTGCAGGCTGCGGGCGTCGCCGATCGACGAGGCGGTCACGTCGAGCCGGACACCCGGCCGGGCGTAGGCCGGCAGGTTCGCGGTGACCAGCACCGCGGCGATGTTCTCGACGCGCACCGCCGCCGCGTCCACCGACAGCCCGAACTGCTGGAGCATGTTGGCCAGCGACTGGGTCGAGAAGATCGTCTGGCGGCGGTCGCCGGTCTTGTTGAGGCCGACGATCAGCCCGTAGCCGATGAGCGGAATCGTCTCCGGCCCCTGCAGCGAGGCGACGTCCTTGAGACGCGTGGTGGTGTCGGCGGCGGCCGGGGCCGGCAGCACGAGCAGGGCGGCGAGGACGGCGGCGAGCGAGCGGTAGCGGGTCATGGTCAGAAGATCTTGTTGAGCACGCGGATCAGCCAGCCGGGCGACAGGCTGTTGCGCGTCAGTCCCTTGCCGAAGTAGCGAATCCGCAGCTGGCCGAGCTGCATCGAGCTGACGACGTTGCCGGGGCCGATGTCGACGACGCGGGCGATGCCGCTCAGTACGACCACCTGCCGCTCGCCGTTGATCTCGATCTCGCGCACGCCTTCGAGCACCAGATCGCCGTTGGGCAGCACGGTGGCAACGCGCGCGCTCAGCGTGGCAGTCAGGACACTGGTGCGCGTCGTCGAGCCGCCGCCGGTGAAGCCGGTGTCGCTCTGGCTGCTGGCCAGGTTGCCGGGATTCACCGCCGACGGCAGCTTGGTCTCGAGGCCGAACAGGCTCGGCACGGCGACCGCCGCCGAGCTCGACTTGGCCAGCGACGAGTCGGCCGTGCCCGAGGCGGCGATGGCCTCCTCGACCCGCACCGTCACCAGGTCGTTGACCCGGCGGGCCCGCAGATCGAGCGCGAGGTTGTGCATCCACAGCGCCGGGTCCGGCGTCGCCGCCGGCGCCCGCGCCGCCTCGAGATGGCGGGCCATCGCCTTGTCCTGGGTGTCGGGCGGCGGATCCTGCGCGGCGACGATCGCCGGGCTGGCCACGACGCCGACGAGGGCGAGCAGACGGACGGCACGCGAACGGACGGCGGTCATGGTTCGATCTCCACGAGGGTGCGCGAGATGATCCGCGCCCGGAACGTGCGGCGGCTGTCGGCGTTCATCACGCGGATGCGGGCGCCGATGCGACCGCTGTCGACGGCGACGAGTTCGGCGCGCGCCTCGACGGCGTCGACTCGGAGCACGCCGGTCACCGGGTCGCCCGGGCGCACGGCCGGCTGCGGGGCGACGACGCCGGCGGTCAGACAGGCGCCGGCGGCGAGGTCGCGCGTGGCCCGGCCGTCAACCACGTCCTCGGGCAGCGGATAGGGGCGCAGCGGCCCCCGCGCCATGGGATGGCGGGCCGGGGCGAGGTCGGCGGCGCCGACGGTGGCGCCGCGGCGCACCGCGCGCGCGACGTGCAGGTGGTCGACGGCGATGTCCAGGACCACGGTGGCGCCGCCGACCGGGACGAGGGCCCCGGTGCGCGGATCGACGGCCCGGAACACGACGCGCGACGGTCGGCCCGGTGCCGCCGTGGGGTCGAGCACGGCGTCGGCGGGCGGCACGGCCGGCGCGTCGAGCCGGCTCGTCGCCGCAATCGACACCTCGGCCGAATCGCCGAGCCGCTGCCGGACGGCGGCGGTGATCGCCACCACCGACGCCTCGTCGAGGCTGACCGGCGCGATCGCCGGCGGCGCGGCCAGCGCCACGGTGAGGAGCGTCGCCAGCACCATCACCGCACCAGGTTGTTGACCTGCGCCAGCATCTCGTCGGCGGCCTTGATCACCTTCGAGCTGGCCTCGTAGGCGCGCTGGCCGAGAATCATGTTGACCATCTCCTCGACCACGCTGACGTTCGAGTCCTCGAGGAAGCCCTGCACGAGCGTGCCGCGCTGCTCCGTCCCGGCGGCCCCGACCTGGGCGTCGCCCGACGCCGCGGTCACCTGGAACAGGTTGCCGCCCATCGGCGTGAGCCCCGACGGGTTCTGGAACGTCGCCAGCTCGATCGTGCCGAGCTGCTGCGCCGCGCCCTGGCCCGGCACCGTCGCCGACACCGTGCCGTCGCGGGCGATGGTGACGGTGGTGGCGTTCTCGGGGATGACGATCGCCGGCTCGAGCTGGAAGCCCTCGTTGGTCACCACCTGTCCCTGCGCGTTGCGGTGCAGGTTGCCGGCGCGCGTGTAGGCGGTGGTGCCGTCGGGCATCGTCACCTGGAAGAAGCCGTCGCCCTCGATGGCGACGTCGAGCGGGCTGTGGGTGGCGCGGAAGCTGCCGCTGGTGAAGTCGCGCGACGTCGCCACCGCCCGCGTGCCGAGCCCGATCTCCAGTCCGGTGGGCGAATCGCCCTGGCTGGTCGACGATCCCGGCACCCGCGTGTGCTGGTAGAACAGGTCCTCGAACTCGACGTGCGTGCGCTTGAACCCGGCGGTGTTGACGTTGGCCAGGTTGTGGGCGACGTTGTCGATATTGGTCTGCTGGGCGTTCATGCCGCTGGCGGCGGTGTAGAGGGCGCGGATCATCGGGCGGCTCCTTCGGCTCTTCCTAACGGCGGCTCAGGGACTCGACGGCACGGCCGTCGACGTCGTTCATCAGCACGGCGACGGCCTTCTGCAGGGCCTGGAAGCTGCGGCTGACATTGGTCAGTTCGGCGACGCGGTCGACCACCGAGACGTTCGAGGCCTCGAGGGCGCCGGTGCGCACCACCGGCAGTTCCACCGGCGTCGGCGTGGCCTCGTCGGCGCGCAGCAGCGCGCCACTCTCGCGGACCAGCCCGCCCGGCTCGGCGAAGTCGACGACGGCGAGCCGGCCGGCGACGACGTCACCGGCGCTGACCGTGCCGTCGGGGTCGATGCGCAGGCGCCCCTCCCCCACCGTCAGCGACCCGTCGACACCGCGGACCACGGCGCCGTCGGCGGTGATCAGACTGCCGTCCGGCTGGCGGGTCAGGTGCCCGTTGCGGGTGTAGCGCGGCCCGGCCGGCGTGTCGACGACGAGAAAGCCGCGGCCCTCGATCGCCAGATCGAGATCGCGGCCGGTCTTCTCGATCGCGCCGGGCCGGCTGTCGAGGCGGCGCCCGCCGGTGGTGGCGTCGATGGCCGTCTCCAGCGCGGCGTCGAACACCGGGCGGCGGGCGTCGCGGATCCCGGTGCGCTCGGCCTTGTAACCGGCGGTGCCGACGTTGGCGAGGTCGGACGCCAGCCGATCGAGCTCGTCGAGCCGCGTACGCATGCCGCTCAGAGCGACGTAGTGGCCACCGGCCATGTCTCCTCCTTCGGAGCCTCAAGTTCGTCGCCGCCGTGGCCGAACACCACGTCGACGGGCGCGGGGCCGCCCACGACCCGCAGCCACACGTAGCCGCCCCACCGCGCGTCGCGCAGATCGGCGCGGCCCGCCGCCAGCACGGCCTCGGTGAGCCGCAGGACGGCGTCGTCGGCATCGGCGACCGGCGGATCCACGCGCCGCCCCCGGGCCTCGAGCCCGGCGCCGTAGTGGCGCAGCAGTTCCAGCCAGTCGTCGTCGCCGACCAGGTAGGGTTCCGGCGTCCAGCCGGTCTGGGTGCGCAGCGCGGTCAGCGCCGGGCGCGGCACCGGCGCCGGAAACGCGACGCGCATGCGGGTGCCGTCGGCCGGCCCCAGCGGCAACACGCCCAGCGCCAGCACGACATCCAGCGGCAACCCGCCCGGCGCGTCATGGACGCGCTCCACGTCGATCGCCGCGAGATAGCTCACGCCGGCCTGGGCGGCGAGCGCCCGCAGCACGGCCGGTCCCTGCACCGCGCCCATCGCCCGCAACTGCTCGCCGAGGCGCAGATGGCTCTCGCCCTGGGCGGCCAGCGCCGCATCGATCTGGTCGGGCCGGCAGGCCCGCTGATGCCGCAGCAGCGCTCCCAGCCGCAGCGGCGGCCGGCCGCCCGGGGCAGCGGTCGGCCCCGGACGCGGCTCGCCGAGACGCGCCCGCACCGACCCCTCGACGCACTCCCGGGAGCACAGCCACGCGCCGTCGAGGGTCACCCCGACCGACGCGCCCTGCCACCAGCGGCGGCGCCGGCCGCACGACTCAGACGCGCACTGCGGCATGGCGGGAAGCTCCGGACGCCGGACGGCCGGTGCCCAGGGTGGACATCCAGCGCTCGAGGTCGTCGAGCACGCCGGTGTCGCTGTCGGCCGGCGGTGCCGTGACCAGTGCCGCCGCGGCGCCGCGCCGGGACCCCGCCGTCGTGGCGGTGTCGAGGCCGAGGTGCAGCCGCACCTCGCTCTCCGACAGCCCTTCGTCGGCGGCGACGTCAGCCAGCGTCCGGCCGTCGCGCATCGCCGTGACGATGCGCTCGGTGACCGCCCGACGGCCGGCCGACGGCGTCATCGGCCGCGCGCCGACCCGCGTCAACTCGCTCGCGACGTTCACGAACCCCGACTCGGTCGTGTCGGTCAGCAGCTCGAGCGCCGAGGTCAGCTGCTCGATGCGGCGGCCGCCGCGGGCCGCCGCCCGGGTGGTGCGCCAGAGCTGCACCATCAGCAGGATCTGCAGGCCGCCCGCCCCGGCCAGGGCGATCGTCATCTCGTGCGTCACCGCGTTCCCTCCAGCGCCCTCAGGCGATCCACCGGGCCGAGCACGCTCGTCACGCGCACCCCGTAATTGCCGGCGACCACGACGACGTCCCCTTCGGCGACGACCTGGCCGCCGACCAGTACCTGTACCGGGTCCTCGGGGGCCCGCCCCATGTCGAGCATCGACCCCGGCCCGAGGGCGGTGAGCGCCTTGAGCGTCAGTTCGGTGCGCGCGAAGCGCACCACCAGCGGCAGATCGATGTCCATCAGCACGGCGAGGTTGCCGGCGACGTCGCTCTCGACCCGCGGTCCGGTGGCGCTGGCCGCATGGTGCAGCGTGCCGCGCACGCTCACGACCGCCAGCGCGGTGTCGCCGGCGGCGACGGTCCACCCCGCCGCGGCATCGGCCGGGGCTTCGCCGGCCGCCGGGGCCTCGACGGTGGCCTGCAGCGTGCCCTCGGGCCAGCGCGACACGGCCATTCGCGCCGCGTGGCTCCACATCTCCTTGAGCATCTCGGCGACGACCGACGGCTCCGGTTCGTCGTCGATGTTCATCAGCCGGCGCGCCGCCCGCCCGGCGCCCGCCGCGTCGATCCAGGCGGTGAGCTCACCGGTCAGGGCCCCGTCGACGCGCACGGTTACGAGCCAGCCGGCGCCACCGGCGGCCGCGGCGGTGGCCAGGGTGACCGGCACGTTCAGCCCGGCCTCGAGCGCGGCACCGAGCTCGGCGACCAGCGCGGCGCGGACCGCCTCAGGGGTCAGTCGATCGGCCATCACGCGTCAGCCTCCGCCTCGCCGGCCCCGTCGCAGCGGTGCTCGATCCGGGCGCGCACGCGGCCGGCCAGCTCGGCCAGGCGGGCGCGGAACTTCAGGGTCTCGCCGACGCGCAGCTCGATTGGCGTCTCGGCCGGCACGTCGAGTGACAGCACGTCGCCGACGGCGAGGGTGGTGATGTCGCCGGCGCGGCACCGGGCGTCGAGCACGGCGCTGACCGGCATCGGCACGCGGCCGAGGTTCTCGATCAGCCAGGTCCGCTCGCGGCCGGTCGGCTCCTGCCGCGGCCGGTTCCAGCCGGCCGCCGCCGCGGTGTCGCTGCGCTCGACCAGCTCGGCCGGCAGGCACAGGTGCACGGCGCCGCGGGCGTCGCCGACGCGCATGTCGAACACCAGCATCACGACCGTGTCGTTGGGCGACGCCACCTGCAGCATCTGCGGGCGGGTCTCGCGGGCGCGGATGTCGAGGCGCAGGCCGGCCAGCGGCCGCCACGTCTCGGCCAGCGAGTCGAGCAGCACCTTCACGACCGAGTCGATGACGTTCTGCTCGATGTCGGTGAGCGCGCGCTCGACCGCCACCGGCTGGCCCTCGCCGCCGAGCATGCGGTCGATCATCGCGAAGGCGAGCGCCGGGTTGATCTCGAGGCCGGCCAGGGCGTCGAGCGGCGCCAGTGACACCGCGTAGTAGGCGGTCGGGTCGGGCAGCGCCAGCAGGAACTCGCCGTAGGTGAACTGCTCCACCGACACCAGCGACAGCTCGGTCGAGGCGCGCAGGTAGGCGGCCAGCGACGTCGAGACGTGCCGCGCGAAGCGCTCGTGCAGGAACTGCAGGGCGCGGATCTGCTCCTTGGAGACACGGTCGGGCCGGCGGAAGTTGTAGCGGACGTACGGCACCGGCGCGCTCGGCGGACCGAGCGCGTCCAGCCCGGCGGGCGGCAGGATGGTGGCCATGGTCAGTTCGCGTCCTTTCTGGCCAGGGCGGCGCCGAGCGCGGCGCGCAGCCGGGCGATCGCCTGGGTGCGCAGCTGCGACACCCGTGACTCGCCGACGCCGATCACCTCGCCGATCTCGGCGAGGGTCAGCTCTTCCTCGTAGTAGAGCGCCAGGATGTGCCGCTCGCGTTCCGGCAGGTCGGCCACCGCCGCGGCCAGCAGCTCGCGCAGTTCCTGCCGCTCGAGCGTCGCGCTGGGCCACTCGGCGCTGTCGATCTCGATTTCGAGCGAGGCGCGGCCGTCGCCGGCGTTGTGCTGGCGGATGGTCGCCAGCTCGGCGCTGCGCAGCTGGTCGAGCATGCGGTCGTACTCCGCCTCGGCGACGCCGAGCTCGGCGGCGATCTCGCCGGCCTCGGGCTCGCGGCCGAGGACGCGCCGTCGGGCGGCGATCGCGCCGTCGACGTCGCGGCGCAGCTTGCGGACGGCGCGCGGCGCCCAGTCGAGCCCGCGCAGCGAATCGAGCATCGCGCCGTGGATGCGCCGCCGGGCGAACGCGCTGAAGGGCACGCCGAGCGACGGCTTGAAGCGGCCGGCGGCGTCGATGAGACCGAGCACGCCGACGCTGATGAGCTCGGCGACCTCGACCTGCGGCGGCAGCCGGTGCGCCAGCCGGCTCGCCATGACCTTCACCAGGCCGACGTGCGCCATCACCAGCTCGTCGCGGCTCGAGACGTCGGCGATCGGCTCGGGCGCGGCGTGGCGCACTCGCGGATGCGCGGCCATCACGACAGGCTCCCGGCGGGCGCGAGCGCCCGCGTGTCGCCCAGCAGCGCCGTCGCCAGCGCCGCCGGCGTCGCCGGCACGAGGTCCTCGGGCACCCGCTGGCCGTCGGTGACGTAGGACACCGGAATGCCGCGCTCCATCAGCCACAGCACCAGTGACGACGGCGATTCCGCTTCGTCCATCTTCGACAGCACCACGCGATCCGGCCGGGCGTCGGCGAAGGTCTGGAAGATGCGCCGCGCCGATCGCACGCTGGTGTCGCCGGGCAGCACCAGATGGGTCCGCACGTCGTCGCGCCGGCCGAGCAGCCGGCGCAGATCGCGCACGTCGCCGTCGGCGGGCGACCGCCCGGCGGTGTCGACGAGCAGCGTGTGCCGCGCGGTGTCGATGGCCCGGCCGATCTCCTCGGCGGTGCGCGCGGCGCGGAACGGCGCGCCGATGATGGCGGCGAAGGTGCGCAGCTGCTCGACGGCGCCGGCGCGGAAGGCGTCGGCGGCGACCATGCCGAGGGAGCGGCCGCGGCGGACGCGCTCCTGGGCGGCGATCTTGGCGATGGTGGTCGTCTTGCCCACGCCCGGGGGCCCGATGAACACCTCGACCGGGGCATAGGTGTCGTCGGCGCCGGCGATCGGCGCCAGATGCGCCTCGAGGGCACGGCGGACGCCGGCCGCCGACAGCCCCCGCTGTTCGCGCCTCGGGATCCCGGCGGCGACCGCGTCGGCCAGGACCGGGTCGATTCCCGCGGCGACCAGACGGGCCGCGACCACGCTGGTCCCCGGCGCCGCGGCCGGGCGGGAGGTGTCGGCCGGCCGACGCCCATCGTCGACGGGCCGGCCGTCGGCGTCGTCGACCACCCGCTCCGGGGCCTGGGCCGTCACCAGCACCTCGCGCATGCCGATCCAGCCGCGCCACCCGCGGGCGCTGACATACGCGCTCGACAACACCAGCGCGTCGGGGCCGAGATCGGCGCGGATCGCCCGAAATGCCTCGCGTACCGAGGGTTGACGGTAGTGTTTGACCTGCATCTCAGTCCAGCGTCGCAATCGACGCCACGTGCACCTGCGGCGGCACCTCGCTGTGCGAGAGCACGCCCAGGTGCGGCAGCACCCGGGCGAACAGGCGCCAGATGTGCGGCCGCAGCGTCGGGGTGCACAAGAGCACAGGTTGTGCCACCGCGCCGGCGAAGATCTCGGCGATGCGGCTGGCCAGCCGCTGCGCCAGCGACGGGTCGATGGCCAGCACCGCGCCGTGTTCGGTCTTGACGATCGAGGACGCCAGCCGCTCCTCGAGCTCCGGCGAGAGCGCGATCGCGGGCAGCTCGTCCTTCTCGGTCTGGTAGGCGCGGCAGATGGTCCGGCCCATCGCCTGGCGCACCGCCTCGGCGACGGCGTCGGCGTCCTTCGCGCCGGGGGCGGCATCGGCCACCGCCTCCAGGATCGTCGTCAGATCGCGGATCGAGACCCGCTCGCGCAGCAGCTGGCGCAGTACCCGCTGGATGTCGCCGATCGAGGCGATCTTCGGCACCAGCTCCTCGACCAGCTTGGGCGAGGTCTGCGCGACGCGGTCGACCAGCTCCTTGGTCTGCTGGCGGCTGAGCAGATCCGGGAGGAAGACGCGGATCGTCTCGGACACGTGCGTCGACAGCGCGGTCGTCGGATCGACCACGGTGTAGCCGGCGGCCGAGGCGCGGTCGCGCTGCTCGGCGCCGATCCACACGGCCGGCAGGCCGAACGCCGGCTCGCGGGTCGCGACGCCGTCGACGACCGCGGCGGCGGTGCCGGGGTTGATGGCGAGCAGGCGATCGGCATAGAGCTCGCCGCGCGCCACCTCGACGCCCTTGA
>JBFWNV010000008.1:0-155138 GCA_050250875.1 Vicinamibacterales bacterium | reverse complement strand
CGCCGCTGGCAAGCCGCCCAAGGTCGCCGTCGTCGCCGCGATGCGCAAGCTCCTCACCATCCTCAATGCCATGGTCAAAGCCCACCGGCCCTGGCAACCCGCTTGACAGCCAAGACAGATGCTACGTACGGTCTGCCGCCTGTTCCTCCTGCCACGCCAGGTGGCGCCGCCACACCGCGGGCCAAAGGTCGGCGGCGTCGGGCAGGTCGAGGCCGAAGCGTTCGCGCAGCACCGCCACGTACTCGCCGGCGTCGCCCAGCACCCGGGTGGTGACGCCGGCGGCGGTCACCTCGCGCAGCGACGCGCCGCGCAGCATGACGAGCCCGTGCGGCTCGAAGCGCTCGCACACCGTGGACTGGACGAAGCTCGAGTCGGGCGCGGTCTGCAGCTCGTGGCACTGCGCGGCGAAGGCGTCGACGGTGCGGGCGGTGAGGGTGAAGTCGAAGCCGTCGGCGCCGCCGTAGGGGTGGTTGTCCACCCGCCAGCGCGGGCCGTCTCGCGACACGCGGTACTGCAGGAAGTCCTGCCGGTAGCTGCCCGGCTCGAGCGGCAGCGGCGTCAGGAAGCCGTCGCCGAACCCGACATCGGCGAGCCACGGCCGATCGAGCGTGACCAGCAGCACGAGATGGTTGCCCTGGGCGCGCCAGCCGCGCCTGGCGCGGCCGACCGCGCCCGACAGATAGCGCACCTGGAAGCCGAGCGTCTCGAGCACGCGGCCGAACAGGCCGTTCATCTCGAAGCACCAGCCGCCGCGCCGATCGTCGACGAGCTTGCTGAAGGCGGCTTCGGGATCGAGCGTCAGCGGCATCCCGAAATGGATGTCGAGGTTCTCGTAGGGAATGGTCAGCAGGTGGGCGCGGTGCAGCGCGCGCAGCGTCGCCAGGGTCGGCGCGGCGGAGCCGTCGTGGCCGACGCGGGCGAGGTAGCGGCGCAGTTCGTCGCCGGACAGCCGGGGTGTCACGCTGATCAGCGTACGTCGTCCATGGCCGGCTGACCAGCGCGCTATCATGCCGGCACGATGTCCGGCCGCCGGCCCGTGATGCGCGCGATCGTCCTGCTCCTTCTGGCGCCGCTGGCGCTCGTCACCGCGCAAGGGCAGATCGCCGACTACGACATCGTGATTCGCGGCGGCCGCGTGCTCGACGGCATGGGCAACCCGTGGATCCTGGCCGACGTCGCCATCCGCGACGGCCGCATCGCCCGCATCGGCCGCGTGTCGGGCGCCGGCCGCACCGAAATCGACGCCCGAGGTCGTTACGTGTCGCCCGGGTGGATCGACATGATGGACCAGTCGGGCGGCGTGCTGCCGAAGAACGGCCTGGCCGCCAACAAGCTGCGGATGGGCGTCACCTCGGCGATTGGCGGCGAGGGCGGCACGCCGGTGCCGGCCGCCCAGGTGGCGGAGTACTTCGCCGGTCTCGAACACACCGGCATCAGCCTCAACTTCGGCAGCTACTACAGCGCGGCGCAAGCCCGCACCGCCGTGATCGGCAACACCGCCCGCGCCCCGACGGTCGAGGAACTCGAGCGGATCAAGGAGCTGATGGCCACGGCGATGCGCGGCGGCGCCATGGGCATGAGTACGGCCCTCATCTATCCGCCAGGGAGCTACGCGTCAACGGCCGAGTTGGTCGAGGTGGCCAAAGTGGCCGCGGCGCACGGCGGCATCTACGCCACGCACATGCGCGACGAGGGGAAGGCGCTCATCGCCGCCATCGAGGAGGCGATCACTATCGGCGAGCAGGGTGGTCTGCCGGTAGAGATCTTCCATCTCAAGGCGGCGCACCAGCCCGGCTGGGGCACGCTGATGCGCGAGGCCGGTCGCACGATCGACGCGGCACGGGCCCGCGGCGTGGACGTGGCCGCCGACATGTACGTCTACACCGCCGGCGGCACCGGCCTCGAGGCCTCGATTCCCACCTGGGCGCAGGAAGGCGGCGTGGCGGCGATGAAGGCGCGGCTGGCCGCGCCCGAGATCCGCGAGCGGCTGAAGCGCGAGATGGCGAGCGGCCTGCCCGGCTGGTCGAACCTGGTCGAGGCGGCCGGCGGCTGGCAGGGCGTCGTGCTCGCCAACGCCAGAAATGCCGCCAACGCGCGCTTCGTCGGCAAGTCGCTGGCCGACATCGGCCGCGAGTGGGGGAGGGATCCCGCCGACGCGGCGATGGATCTGGTGGCCGAGGGCGACGGCCGCGTGATGGCCATCTACCACATGATGAGCGAGCCCGATGTCGAGACCGCGCTCGGCTTCCCGTGGACGAGCATCGGCAGCGATGCCGGCGCGTCGCTGGCCGAGGGTGGAGAAGACCCGACCGGCCTCACGCACCCGCGCGCCTACGGCAACTTCCCGCGGGTGATCGCCCGCTACGTGCGCGATCGCGGCGTGCTCACCCTCGAAGCGGCGGTCCGCAAGATGACCTCGTGGCCGGCGACCCGCATGCGGCTCGAGGGGCGGGGTGCCCTGCGCGAGGGCCTGTGGGCGGATGTGGTCGTCTTCGACCTGGCCGCGCTCGACGACCGCGCCACCTACGATGCGCCGCGCGAGTCGCCGGCCGGCATCGACTACGTGCTGGTGAACGGCGTGGTGGTGATGGACCACGGCCGCCACACCGGAGCGACGCCGGGGCAGGTGCTCTACGGCGGCGGGCGCATGACCGTTCGGTAGGCCAGGCGCCAGCCTCCCACGCGCCCGGGAACCCCTGTGCCCGCGGAGTCGTCCCCGCGTCAGCCTCGCCGCCAACGACCGAATGACCGCCAATCGCCGGTGTGCCTCTGGCACGCGAATCGCTCAGTTGGATGCATGTGGTCATCGAGGTGGCTGGCGTGTCGATGTGCCGCAGCGGCGGTTGCACTGTTCGTGCCCGGGTTCGCCGGCGCCCAGCCGGTGACCATGCGTGTGAACGTGGGGCCCGGCGGCGCCCAAACCGGGGGTGACGGGAGGGGAGCCCCGTTCATCGCCGGTCGCGGGCCGGCGATCAGCGGCGATGGCCGCTGGGTCGCGTTCGAGTCGCGGGACGGCAATCTGGTCGTGGGTGACACCAGCGACTCGGCGGACGTGTTCGTTCGCGACCTGCAGACGGCGACCACGACGCGGGTCAGCGTGGGCCTCGGTGGCGCGCAGGCGAGTGGGAGCGGTCCGACGATCAGCGCCGATGGGCGCTGGGTGGCCTTCGTTTCCGGGGCAGCCAATCTGGTGGCGGGCGACACCAACGGCTGGCCAGACGTCTTCGTGCACGACCGGCAGACGGGGACGACGACGCGGGCGAGCGTGGGACCGGGGGGCGCCCAAGCCGACCGTGGCGGTTCGCTCGCCACGATCAGCGCCGACGGCCGCTGGGTGGTATTCGAGTCCTCTGCCACCAATCTCGTAGCGGGCGATACGAACGGCCAGGGCGACGTGTTCGTCCACGACCGGCAGACCGGGACGACCACGCGGGCAAGCGTGGGGGTCGGCGGCGAGCAGAGCAACGGCGACAGCCGCTTCTCCGTGATCAGCGGCGATGGCCGCTGGGTCGCGTTCTTCTCCAACTCCAGCAATCTGGTGCCGAACGATTGGGACGACTACAACGCGTTCGTGCACGACCGCCAGACTGGGACCACGACGCGCCTCGGGTTCGGCTTCCCGGTGATCAGCGCCGATGGCCGCTGGGTGGGCGTGGGTGCGGGCGTCTACGACCAGCAGACAGGGACGTGGGCGTCTGCGGGTTTTGTCCCAGGCACGTGGCCGGTTGGCGAGAGTAACGTCTCGGCGATCAGCGCCGATGGGCGCTGGGTGGCGTTCACGTCGAGCATCCGCGATCTCGTGACGGGCGACACCAATGGCGTGAACGACGTGTTCGTCTACGACCAGCAGGCGGGCACGAGGACGCGGGTGAGCCTGGGGGCAGGGGGTGTCCAGGCGAATGGCGCCACCTACTCCGGCTCGATCAGTGACGACGGCCGCTTCGTGGCCTTCGAGTCCGGGGCCAGCAACCTGGTGGCGGGCGACACCAACGGCCGATGGGACGTGTTCGTGCGCGACCGCATCGACCCTGCGTGCACCGTCGCGCTGGCGCCCGCGTCGGCGGCCGCGCCGGCTGGCGGCGCGACGGACAGCCTGCAGGTGACGATGCCGGCGACCTGCGCCTGGACGGCCACCTCGAACGATCCGGCGTGGCTGACCGTCACGGGCGGGGCGAGCGGGACGGGAAGCGGCACGGTGAACTACAGCGCGGCCGCCAATGACGGGCCCCCGCGCACGGGCTCGATCTCGATCTGGGATCAGCAGTTCACGGTGTCCCAGGGCGCGGCGGCGCCGGTGGCCCCCACCGGACTGGTCGCCTCGTCGGTGGCGGGAAGTCTCGTGACCTTGCGCTGGACGATTCCGCCCGCCGGGCCGGTGCCCACGGGCTTCGTGCTCGAAGGCGGCGTGCAGCCCGGCCAGGTGCTGGCGAGCATCCCGACCGGGTCGGCGGCCTCCACGTTCACCTTCGCGGCTCCGCCCGGGTCGTTCTACGTGCGCGTGCACGCGCTGACCGCCTGGGCGCGAAGCGGGGCGTCGAACGAGATCCGCATTCACGTCAACACGCCGGTGGCCCCGTCGGCCCCGGCGAACCTGCTCGGGCTGGTGAACGGTTCGACGCTGGCGCTGGCGTGGACCAACACCTATGCCGGCGGTGCACCGACGTCGGTCGCGCTCGACGTGAGCGGGACCATCGTGGCCTCGTTGCCGTTGGGCCTGGCCGACCATTTCAGTTTCGCCGGTGTGCCGGGCGGCACTTACACGCTGTCGGTGCGGGCGCAGAACGCCGCGGGCATCAGCCCCGCATCCAATCCCATCACGCTCAGCTTCCCGGGCCCGTGCTCTGGCGCGCCAGGGCTTCCCGCCGACACCATCGCCTACCGGGTGGGCCGCACCGTCTTCGTCGCCTGGGCTCCCGCGAGCTTCGGTCCGGCGCCCACCGGCTACCTGCTGCAGGTCACGGGGTCGTTCGTCGGTGGATTCGCGACGACCGGGCGCGGCCTGAGCGGCACGGTGGGGCCCGGGTCGTACACCTTCAGGGTCGTGGCGGCCAATCCGTGCGGCGCGAGCGCTGCCACGCCGCCGCAGACGGTGGTGGTGCCGTAGCAGGCCGGGCCCGGTGGGCAGCGGTGAATGTCTGAAATGGGACCGAGCGACGGAGGGCCAAACGGACGAGATCGTGGAGCGCTACGGGATTGGCTTCGATCATCGACCGTCGCGGCTACGACTTCGGCCTGCGCGACGCGATGCGCACGGTGATCGACGAGTTCACGCTGACCTATCCCGGCATCCGGCAGGTCGAGCACGCGTTCTTCTACGCCATGCACGGCGCCGACGACGCCACGTGGCAGGGCTACCTCGAGAGGGCGCAGGCCCTCGGCCGCCAGTTCTGACGCACGTCGCCTTCGGCCCAGGCTCGGGAATCGGCTACCATCTCCCCCTTCCGGGAGGGGAGCGAATGAGTCACGCGGCGACGATGCGACGTATCTACGATCTGATCAACGCGGGGGACATCGACGGGTTTGGCGCCCTGCTCGCCGACGACTTCGTGGACCACGAGGAACTGCCCGGGCTCGCGCCGACGAGGGACGGCGTCACGACGTTCTTCCGGATGTACCTGGCGGCCTTCCCCGATCTGCGCATGATGCCCGAAGACGTAATCGCGGGCGGCGACAAGGTGGTGGCGCGGGTGCGGGTGACCGGCACCCACAAGGGGGCGTTCATGGGCATGCCGGCCACCGGCCGGCCGATCGACGTGCAGGTCGTCGACATCATGCGCTTCGGTGACGACGGGCGCGTGCGCGAGCACTGGGGGATCCTGGACCAGCTGACGATGATGCAGCAGCTGGGAGCGATTCCCGCCGGGCCGCCGGCCTGACGGCGTCGGGTGTAGGCTGGGGGCACGGAGCGGCGGCCTTGGACCTCGCGCCCGATGGCCGGCCGCGCTCGAAGGAGGCGGACATGACTATCCTGCTGGCCATCGCCGGCGTCGCCGTCGTGCTCGTGCTGGCCCGTCGCGGCTGGCTGCACCCGGGCGACTACGTCGTCGCCGCGGTGCTCGCACTGTTCCTGCTGCTGTTCACGGTCATTCTCTCGCCCAGTGCGCACCAGCACGCCGACCTGCTGGCCACGCATCCGCCGGCGAACGCCGTGGCCCGATCGGCGTTCCTGCTCGCCAATGGCCTGCGCATCGAACTGGCAGCGCTGGTCTTCGGGCTGGGCGCGACGATGGCGGCGCTGGTCAGGCGGCGCGGCTGGCACTGACAGCACGGGCGAGACGCTGGCTCGCGGGTGCTCACGCGGAGATGCGGCCGGAGGGGCAGGCCGCGTCTTGGCGGAGACGCGGCGCGCGGTCCTGCGCGCGAAAATATCGGCCGGCCAATGTCGATTGTGCTTGACGGGTTTCCAAGCGCGACCCGCGAAGAGTCTCGACTCCCACGGCATGAGGCCGCTCCGCTGCTGACGATGCGCGCTGCTGGGCGAACTACCCGCCGCCCGGCGCGCTTGATCTCCTGAGCCCGGATCGCCTCGCAGACGCCAACGTCACGCGGCAGATTCTGCGATGCGAGGATGGGCGCATGACCACGACCGCCCTCGTCCCGTCCGCACCCGCACCAGCGGCCGTCCCGATGCCGTTGCCGGCCGAGTCGAGCACGGCGCTCGGCGAGCGCATCGCCGCCCTGGCCGCGCAGCTGCATGCCGCCACCTATGAGCTGCTGGTGCTGCTGCGTCAGTTCGACGCCACCACTGGCTGGCACGGCGAGTTCGCGACCAGCGCCCACTGGCTGCACTGGCGGACGGGGATCTCTCTCGGCGCTGCCCGCGAAAAGCTGCGCGTGGCCCGGGCGCTGGCTGACCTGCCGCTGGTCAGCGCGGTGATGGCGCGCGGCGCGATCTCCTACGCCAAGGTGCGGGCGCTGACCCGGGTGGCCCGACCCGACACCGAGGCGTCGCTGCTCGACTTCGCCCAGTCTGCCAGCGCTGCGCAGGTGGAGCGGTTCGTCGGCGCGTGGCGGCGCGTGGACCGGGCGACGGCGGCGCCGTCCCTGGCGTTGCGCCATGAGCAGCGGGAGCTGTCCACGTGGGTGGACGACGACGGGATGCTGGTGGTCCGCGCGCGCCTGGCGCCTGAGGAGGGTGCCGTGGTCCAGCGTGCGCTCCAGGCCGCGGTCGACCGTCTCTGGGAGGAGCAGCGGGCCGGGCCGAAGGACGAGTGCGTGGCGGATGAAATCACGCCGTCACAGCGCCGGGCCGATGCGCTGGCGCTGCCGGCCGAAGCGGCGCTCGCCTCGGACCTGACGCGCGGGACGACCGCCGACCGGTATCAGGTGATCCTGCGCGTCGGGCACGAGGCTGTGGCGGCCGGGGAAGGTGGGGCCGCCGCCGTCGAAATGGACCAGGGCCTGGTGGACGTCTCCGCGGAGACGTCGCGGCGGCTGTGCTGCGATGCCGCGGTGGTGCCGATGCGTGTCGGCGAGGGCGGCGCCGTCCTCGACATCGGCCGCAAGTCTCGCTCGGTGCCGCCGACGATCCGCCGGGCGCTCCAGGCTCGCGATCAACACTGCCAGTTCCCGGGCTGCACGTCGCGGATCTGCGACGCGCACCATGTGGAGCATTGGATTGATGGCGGCATTACCAGCCTCGAGAATCTGGTGCTGCTGTGTCGGCGGCATCACCGGCTGGTGCACGAGGGCGGCTATGGGCTGACGCGGTGCGACGGCGGCACGATCACGGTGTGGCGTCCGGATGGGGCGGTGCTGGAGCCGGCCCCGCCGATGCCAACCGCGTCGCATCTGGAGTGGGAAACCGATCGCATTCCCGTCGGTGACGGCGGCCCGTTCGAGCTGGGCTACGCGGTCGAGGTGCTCTACGTGCCGCCGGCCGGATGCTTCTGAGCGGGCAGCGTACGAGGTCGCTGGACGGTGGCGCGCCCGGCAGGGCTCGAACCTGCGACCCCCGGCTTAGAAGGCCGGTGCTCTATCCAGCTGAGCTACGGGCGCGTTCCGCCATCGTAGCAGCCCGACGCGCCGGCTCGCCCGGTGGGGGCCGGGATGCCAACGGCGAGGCCCTGTGGAGGGGACCGCCCTGAAGGCCGACAACGTGAGCACGCTGTGGGGACCAGGCAGTCTCACGGAGCTGCCGTCCAGCGGTCGCATCGCGGCGAGCGCAGCGTTGTCCGGGCCCCGGAACCGGGACTCGTCGATGGCGTCCCGGTCCCTGCCGGGCGCGCCGGCAGCGCGCCTCAGCGCTTCGCCTCCAATCCCTTCACCGCCGCCTCGAACGTGCCCCACGGCACCGGCCGGCCGTGCACCGGCGCCACCGTGTCCACCCGCAGGCCCATGCGCTGCACCTGGGTCCGCAGGCTGCGCATCGCCGGCAGCTGCGCCCGCCGCGGCGGCTCGTGGGTGTCGAAGAGATCCGCCTCGAAGGCGATCCGCTCGGCCGGCAGGTAGGCCATCAGCATCCCGGCCACGTGCTGCAGCGGCTGCACGTAGTAGACGTGCAGGTTGCGGCGATCGTCGGTGATGACGTAGCGCTCCTGCACCGCCTCGTAGTTGTAGCCCTCGGCCACCTCGGTGGGCGGCCAGCGCGACACGATGTCGGGCGCCATCGTGCGCGGTTCGTAGTTGAGGACGTCGCGGTTGAGGAACGGGATGTTGATCATGTGGGCGACGATGGTCGCGCCGATGTGCAGGTAGGTGCGCAGGCCGCCGATGTGGTCGAAGTGGGGATGTGAGCTGATGAGCCAGCGGATCGGCTTGCCCGGGGCCAGCGTCGTCACCGCCTCGATCACCGCCAGGCTGCGCGCCTCGTCGCCGGGCGCTTCGAACACCGCCACGAACGTGTCGAACTCGACGAGGTAGCTGGCGGCCGGGCCGCCGCCGAGGCGATATACGCCCGCCGCCATCTTCTCGACCTCGACCGGCGGCGTCGCCGGGAACGTGGCGGACGCCACGGCCGGCGGCACCGCGGGCGGGGCCTGGCACTGGTTGGCGCGCACGTCCTTGAACGAGCCGCCGTAGCCGTTGTGGCCGGTACTCTGGCGGTAGAACTGCCAGTTGTCGTCCCAGCCGTGGTGCGAGTGCCACTCGGTGGGCCACTTGGCGCCGCCGACGTCGATCTGGTTGGTGGACTCGTGCTCGATGTTGAAGTCGCCGAGCGTCGGGTTGGCGATGGTGGTCTTGAGGCGCTGAATCTGGTTCCGCGAGTTGACGGTGGCATCGACGCGGTACTTGCCGAACATCGTGATCGCCACGACGTGGACGCGCTCGGGTGCCACCACGTTGCCGTCGCGGCCCTTCTCGATCTGTTCCCAGCGCCAGAAGGCAATCGGGTTGGCGCCGGGCATCCGTGCCGCCTTTAGAAAGCCGTGCGGGTTGAGCCACAGGTCGAGGCGGTAGAGCTCCGCCAGATCGGGCGGCACCGCCACCGGCGGGCCGTCGCCGTCCATGTGCCAGGCTTTGTCGCCGCGCACGACGAAGGTCTGCCGTCGCGCGTTCTGCGTCGGCGTGCCGCCCTGCCAGCCGCTGCCGTACTTCCACGACGCGGGATTGAGGCCGGGCTCGCGGTCGAAGGTCTCGATGCTGGTTTCGGCCGCCCAGTCGATGGTGCGGGTGTAGTTGGCCAGCCGGTCGATGCGCGGCCAGTCGATGTTCACCGCGTTTTCCACGGTCTGGCCGACGGCGCCGCCGTAGCCGGTGCCCGAGAAGGTCACGCAGGTGAGCGTGCCCTCGCCGACCTCGGCGGCCGCGGCGGCCAGAATCGGCGCCGGATCGACGAAGCCGGTGGGGAGGCGCTGAGTCGGCGTGGTCGTGGCCAAGGCGACGACGAGGAGTACGGTCGAGACGAAGGCGCGACGCGTCATGAGGGTCCCCCGGGGCGGGCATTGTAGCGGCAGTCGTCCCACGGTTCGTCCCGGTCGTCCCGTGAAGCCAACCGCCACGGGAACCTTCCGTCTAACGCGATCGTAGGTAATATCGCATTATGTCGAAGCGCGCGCTGCCCTCGCTCACGCACCTGCAATACCTCGTGCTCGGCGTCCTGCAGGCCGACGACCAGCCGGGCCGCGTGCTGCGGCAGGCGCTGGCGAGTTACGGCGTGCGGCGCACCGGCCCGGCCTTCTACCAGCTGATGGCGCGGATGGAACGGGCTGGACTGGTCGAGGGCTGGTACGAACAGGTGGCGGTGGGCGACCAGGCGGTCACCGAGCGGCGCTATCGCCTGACCCGCGAGGGCGGCCGGCAGTGGGCCGAGGCCCACCGCTTCTACGACGAGGTGGCGCGCACGGCGCCGCGGATGCGGTGGTCCGATGCGTAGCGCGCTGGCCCGGCGGCTGGCGCGCTGGCTGCCCGAGGCGATCCGGCGCGACGCCTTCGAGCCGGCGCTGGCCGACCTCGAGTACTCGTGGGCGGTCGAGCGGCGCCTGGCCGGCGGTGCCGTCGGCCCACGGCTGGGTCGCCTGCGCCATCACGCGGCCATGGTCGGGCTCTGGCTCGAGTGCCTGCGCCTGGCCGTCGTCAACCCGCCGCCACGCCTGCCGCACCGTCAACCGTCTGCCGCCCGAAGGGACCTGCCGGCCATGTTCATGCTCGATCTGCGTCACGCGCTCCGCCTGCTCCGTCGCGAGCCCGGCTTCGCCGCCGCGGCCGTGCTCACGCTCGCGCTCGGCGTCGGCGCCAACACCGCGCTCTTCGCCGTGGTCGAGGCGGTGCTGCTGCGGCCGCTGCCGTACCCGGACGCCGAGGCGCTGGTGCTGGTCAAGCACCGCGATGCCCGCACCGGGCTCACCAAACCCGACATCGCGATCGGCGATTTCGTGGACCTGCGCGCCCGCCAGCAGGTGTTCTCGGCCATGGCCGGCTATTACGGGTTCCAGGCGGCGCTCGCCGGCGAACGTGAGGCCGTGCGCGTCGAGGGCGTGAGCCTGACGGCCAACGCATTCGACCTGCTGGGGCTGCGGCCGGCGATGGGGCGTCCGTTCTCGGCCGAGGACGAGCGCGAGGAGGCGCCACCGGTGGTCATCGTCAGCCACGCGCTGTGGCAGACCGAACTGGGTTCCGATCCGGCGATCCTCACGCGATCGATCCAGATCGGCACCACCCGTTGCCAGGTGGTCGGGGTGGCGCCGCCCGGGTTCCACTTCCCGCCGGGATCGCCCACCGACGTGATCGTGCCGGCGCGCGTGCCCGCCGCCGCGCCGAGCGAGCGGCGGTCGGGCTGGATCTACGGACTCGGCCGGCTCGCTCCTGGCGTGACGCCGGCGCGCGCCGAGACCGAGATCGCCGCGCTCGCCGCCGCGCTCGAGCGTGAACATCCGCAGCAGAACCTCGGCTCGCAGTACTTCACGCAGTCGCTGCGCGACGGGCTCGTCGGCGACACCCGCCGGGCGCTCGTGCTGCTGCTGGCGGCGGTGGGCTTCGTGCTGCTCATCGCCTGCGCCAATGTCGGCAACCTGCTGCTGGCGCGGTCGCTGGCCCGCCAGCCCGAACTGGCGACGCGGCTCGCGGTGGGCGCCGGCCGCGGCCGGCTCGTCGCCCAGACGCTCACCGAAGGGCTGGTGCTCGCGGTGGCCGGCGGGGCGGTGGGCGTCCTGGTGGCCTGGCGAGTCGCGCCGGCGCTGGCCGCCATGCTGCCGCCCGGCACCGACGTGCCGGGCCTCGATGCGGTCGGGCTGAATCCGTGGGTGCTCGGCTTCTCGCTGGCGGCGACGTTCGCTTCGGCGCTGGTCTTCAGTGGCGTGGCCTGCATCGGGGTGCTCGGCCCGCACGGGCCCGGCGCCCTCGGCGGCCAGCGCCGCACGACGATGAGCGGCGCCGCGCGCCGCGCCGCGGCCACGCTCGCCGCGGCCGAGATCGCGCTCGCCGTCGTGCTGCTCATCGGCGCGGGTCTCACGCTGCGCTCCTTCGCCAAGCTGGTCGCCGTCGATCCCGGGTTCAGCGCCGGCAACGTCCTCACCGTGCAGTTCGGCCTGCCGGCCGGCCGCTACCGCGAAGCGCCGGCGCGGTCGGCGGCGTACGCGCGCGTGTTCGACGCGCTTCGGGCGCTGCCGGGCGTCGAGGTGGTCGGCGGTGCCGCGGTGACGCCGCTCACCGGCAACAACTGGACGGCGCCGCTCGTGCGGCCCGAGCAGCCCCTCGCCGCGGGCCAGCGGCCGCCGGAGGTGGGATGGCAGCTCGCCTCGGCCGGCTACTTCGAGGCGCTGCGGATCCCGCTCAAGGCCGGCCGCCTGTTCGACGCCCGCGATACACCCGACAGCCCGCCGGTGGTGATCGTCAGCGACGCGCTGGCCGCGCAGTTCTTCGCCGGCGAGGATCCGGTGGGCCGCCGCCTCGTGCTCGGCGACGCCACTGCCGAGATCGTCGGCCGGGTCGGCGACATCCGCCGCGCCGCGCTCACCGACACGCCGCGCGCGGATCTGTACTTCCCGTTCGAGCGCCAGAGCGGCAACGGCATCACGCTGTTCATCCGCACCGCCGGCGATCCGCTGGCCGCGCTGCCGGCGATCCGCACGGCGCTGCGGCAGACCGAGCCGCAGGGGCTCATCGCCGAGGTGCGCAGCATGCCCGACATCGCCGCCGGATCGGCCGCCGTGTCGCGCCTGGCCATGCGGCTCCTCGGCGGCTTCGCGCTCATCGCGCTGGCACTCGCTGCGGTCGGCATCTACGGCGTGCTCTCCTACGGCGTGGAGCGGCGCACCCGCGAGCTGGGCACGCGGCTCGCGCTCGGCGCCAGCCGGGGCGAGGTCATGGGCCTCGTGCTGCGGGAGGCGGCGGTCATCGCCGGCGCCGGACTCGCGGTGGGACTGGCGGCCGGGCTGGCGGTGGCCCGGACGCTGTCGTCGATCCTCTACGAGGTGGCGCCGTGGGATCCACTGGCCGTGACTGCCGCCGTGGCCGTGCTCGCGGCGACGGCCCTGGCCGCCGGGTTCCTGCCGGCCCACCGCGCGTCGCGCGTGGATCCGGCGACCGCCCTGGCCGCCGACTGAGGCGCCCGCGACCCGGGTAGGATCGGCGGATGTCGTCGCCGCTGCCCGAGCCCTGGCTCCGTGGACCGATCGCCGGCGTGCCGGCCGTGCTGCAGCCGGCCGCCCATGCCCTCGTGATGGCGCTCGAGGACTGCGAGCGGGCCGCGTCGGGGCTCACGGTCGAGGAACTGTGGGCTTCGCCCGGTGGTGCCGCGCCGGTCGGATTTCACCTGCGCCACCTGGTCGGCAGCACCGATCGGCTGCTCACCTACGCGCGCGGCGCGTCACTCGACGCGGCGCAGCGGGCGGCGCTGGCCGCCGAGGCGGCACCCGGCGAGCCGCGCCCGACCGCCGCGCAGCTGGTGGCCGCCTGGCGGGCGGCCGTGGACGCGGCACTGGCACAGCTGCGGGCGACACCTGAGGCGTCGCTCGGCGACGCCCGCGAGGTCGGCCGGGCGAAGCTGCCGTCCACCGTCCTGGGGTTGCTGTTCCACGCCGCCGAGCATGCCTCGCGGCACACCGGGCAGGTGGTGACGACGGCGAAGATCGTGCGGTTCGACCGGCAGGGCTGAAGCCCTGCCCCGAGCACGCAGGGCGGCTCTTCAGAGCCGCCGCGCCGTGTTCAGTCGCTCGACGCGCTGCCGACGAACCGGTCGTCCTCGTCGGCGAACAGCACGTTGAAGCTGGTCAACGAGCCGTAGCAGCCGGTGATGTAACTCTGCAGCTTCAGCTTCTGATCGTCGGGCAGATCGGAGGCGTTGACCTGCTGCTCGAGCGTCCGCAAGCGGTTCCTGAGCATCACGACCTTGTGGAAGAAGGTGTCGATCGGCCAGCTCTTCTCCTGCACGCCAGGCTTGCCGGGCCGCAGCACCAGGTCGCCGCCACGCCACTTCTCGGCTGGCGCCACGGCGGTCAGGCCCGACTCCTCGCGGATGACGCGGCGCAGCAGGCGTTCGAGGTCGGCGGGGGCGGTGGGGTCGGCCATCGGAGGCTCCACGAGTTCGCGATCGGAGACGAGCGGCGGCGCCGGCGCGGTGCCCGGCGGGGCGGTGCGTAGGCCAGGTGCCGATGCCCGCGCCGGCGCGGCCGCGGCAGACGACGTCGAGGTGCGCGGCCCGCCGCGGTAGTTGTGTTCGCTGCCGCAGAAGTCGCAGCTGACGCGCAGCGGCTGGGCGTCGCCGCCGACGACGACGATGGTGTGGATACGGTCTTCGTGGCAGGCGCGGCAGTGGTCTTCGACCGACTGTCCGGCGCGGTAGGCGCGGAGGGTCATCGCCGCGTCATGATCGCATCGGCTGCCGCCCGACCGCCAGTCCGATCGCCGGCCGGCGCGGTCACAGGACGACCAGCGTCACCTCGTTGGAGGCCGTGCCGGCGCCGCAGGCGCTCACGGCGCGGACTCGCACGTGATAGGTGCCGGGCCCGACCGCGGCGGCCAGCCCGGTGACGCGGCCGATCGGCAGGATGCCGACGTCGGTGGCGCCAGCTGAGCGGCCGGCTTCGAGTCGATAGCCGATCGGCGTCACGGCATCGACCGCTTCGGCGGCCGCTGCGCTGCTCGGCGTCCATCGCAGATCGAGGCGGCGGGCCAGCTCGCTCCCGCTGAGCGTCACCGGCACCGCTGGCGGCGGACACCCGCTCCCCACGTCGACCGTCACTTCGTTCGACGGGGCAGTCGTTCCTCCCGACCAGTCGGTGACGACCCGCAGGTAATAGCGTCCGGGCGGCGCGGTGGCGGCGAACATCGGCGCCCCGACGGCCAACGTGGCCAGGTTCGAGCCGCCGGGGACGCTGCCGACGAGCAGCCGATAGCGCGTGCCGGCACAGCCCGTCGCGTCGCGCCAGGACACGGCCAGAGCAGCGCCGGCGACGCTGGCGCTGAGCCCGGTCGGGGGGGCGGGCGGTCTGGGGCATCCCGGGGAGACGGCGATCTCGTCGCTGACCGGGCCGGCACCAGCCGCATTGGCCGCCCGCACCCTGACGAAATAGGTGCCCGCGCCCACGCCCGGGAACGCCACCGCGGGCGCCGGACCGAGCGGCACGGTGAGCAGTGTCGCCCCGGGCGACAGGCCCGCCTCGACCACGTAGCCGGTCGCGGCGCCACCGGTGATGGGCGGATCCCAGCGCAGTCCCACCGTCGCCCCGTCGACCCGGCCGACCAGGCGCATCGGCCGGCCCGGCGCAGAGAGCGGCCCCGGCGCGCAGCCCTCGTCGATCAGCCCGTCGCCGTCGTTGTCGATGCCGTCGCCGCAGGTCTCCACCGGCGCCCCCGGAGCGCCGGTGGCTTCCTGCTCGTCGGCGCCGACGTCGGGCGCACCGCCGTTCGGCCGCGCCTGCCGGTCCCAGTCGGTCGTGGTGTCGGGCGCGGCCACGCCGTGATCGATCGCGGCGCTCGCGCCGGCGGCCAGATGGAGGTCGGCGGCTGAGACGTTGACGAACAGGTCTGCCGTCGCCGTCCAGACGTTGCCGGCCAGAGTGGCGGTGGCGCCGTCACGGCTCAGGGCCGGACGATCGGCGAGATTGTTGACGACGCTGACGCCGGCCGTGTCGGCGAACCGGTACTCGATGGCGTTGGAGTAGGCGCCGCTCAGCCAGACGCTGTTGTGGACGACGCGCGTCCCCGGCGAGTCGAAGACGGCGATCCCGACGTCGCCGCCGGCCCCGGGCGCCCGCACGATCATGTTGTTCCGGACGACGCCGCCGACGTGGTCATCGGGCGTCCTGGCGATCAGGCCGAGGCTGATCTCGCGGTGGCAGTCGACGAAGGTGTTGCCGTCGACGATGGTGCGCTGCGAGTGATTCCACATGAGCACGGCGGGGCCGGCCAGCCCCCCGGCGGCGCGGATGCGGCGGAACAGGTTGTGCCGGATGACCCAGTCCTGCCCGCCGTGCACGTCGACCCCGTTGGTGTAGGGACTGCGCGCCTGCGACGAGTACTCGATGACCGAGTACTCGACGACGCCGCCGTCGACTCCGCCGCCGCTGCCGTCGGGATTGGCCTTCAGGAACTGCTCGCCGGCATCGAGCAGCCGCACGTTGTAGACGCGCGGCTGTTCAGTGCCGGCGTTGAAGATCAACGGGTGATGGTAGACGTCGCGAATCGTGAGGTTCGCCACCGTGAGACGGACGACGCCGCCCCCGGTCCAGATCCCGTGCGGCACCGCGCCGAAGCCGGCGTTGGCCATGCCTGGCCCGGCCAGCACGACGTCGTTCCGGTTGTCGGTCGCGCCGCGAATCGTCAGGTCCGAGACCGCCCGATTCAGGTAGAGCGTGCTCGACAGCACGTAGGTGCCGGGGGCGATCACGATCGTCGCCCCCGAGGGCGCGGCGGCGATGGCCGATTGCAGGGCCGCCTCGGTCGCGACGTGCAGGATCTGGCCGGCGGGGGGCGGCAGCGGCGGCGCGGAGTCGGGTGAGGCGGCGCGGGGCGTGACGGGACTGTGCGCCACGATGATGGCGCACAGCAGCACTCCCGCCAGTGATCGAAGCACGATCCGTCGAGGGCGGCCGATCACCGGCTCCAGGCGGAGCAAGAACGGCGCCACTGCACGAAACGGTGCGTCGTGGCCCGGATCCCACGCGCCCGGCCCCACCGGTAGGTGACGAGGCCGGGCAGTTCCTGCCCGGCGGCGTCGCAATCCTGTACGCCGCCGGCTCAGCGCAAGGCCGCCGCGGCCGCCGAGTACTCCAGCATCTGCGCCGTCAGGTCCATCGGGTACGTGATCGTCACGTCGGTGATCGCCCCGCCGGCGTCGGTGACGGCGGTGAGCTTCGGCATCACGAAGCCGGAGTACGACGGCAGGTGCAGCCGGTCGACGCGCGCCACCACCTGATCGCGCAGCGCCGCGTCGAAATGGATGCCATGCGCCTCGAACAGCGCCTTGGCGGCGGCGTAGTCGCCGGTGCTCTTGATGCGCTGCACCTCGGCGAGCAGCCGGCCCACGCCCTCGCGGAACGCCTTGGCATCGACCATGACGTAGAAGGTCTTGCCGTCGCGCTGGCGGACGTCGATGGCTTTGGTGTTGGCCATCAGCCACCGCACGATCATCTGGCGGTTGCGCATGTGGTCTTCTTCGATCTGCGTGCCCTGGCGGACCCGCCGCAGCTGCACGAGGGCGTTCTTGGTGTAGGCCTCGTACTCGGTCTGGACGATCTCGGGCTGGTCGGCGGCGGTCATGATGCCCAGCTCGACCAGCTTGGGATCGGGCAGGAAGTACAGGCCGATCAAGTCGGCGCGGCCCTCCTCGAGGGCCGAGTAGAACTCCTTCAGCACCGACGCCGGGGTGCCGGTCACCTTCGCGCTCATGCGCCCGGAGGCGTGGCCGATCACCTCGTGCATGTTGGTGTGCAGCTCGCCGGCGAAGGCACTCCACCGGCCGGCCCGTTCGACCTCTTCGGGCGCCCAGGCGAACTCCTTGCGGAACTCGGGCACGGTCGAGCGGTCGTAGGCCTCGGTGACGTTCGACAGCGACACCGACTTGCTGCCGTATTGCTCGCGCACCGACTGGTCGTTGGGCAGGTTGATGCCGATCGGCGTCACCGGCCCGGATTCGCCGGTCTCGATCACCACGTCGATGGCCTTGGCGGTGATCCCCTTGACGTCGGGCTTCTTGAACTCGGCGGCGAACGGCATGTGATCTTCGAACCACTGGGCGCTGGTGGCCAGCTTCTCGAGGTCGCCGGTCTTGTGGCGGTTGACGTAGTAGACGAGGGCCTCCCACGAACCCTTGACGCCGCGCGGATCCATGTAGACCTCGATGAACCCGTTGATGGTGTCGACCGGCGAGTCCTTGTCGGCGACCCAGGCGATGTCGAAGGCCCGGCGGTCGGCGTCCTCGCCGGTGCGATACCACTGCACGAGCTTCGCCAGCGCCTCCTTCATGGTCGGCGTCGCGAAAGCCTGCGCGGCCTCGAGGTGGCCGACGACGGCGCGGATCTCCTTGTCGTAGCGGCCGCCCACCTTGTAGACCTCCTCGACCAGCCGGCCGTTCTGCTTGACGAGCCGCGAGTTGAGGCCGTAGCGCTCGGTGAAGCCCTTCAGGTCGGCCATCGACACGCCGGAGTACAGGTTGTTGGCGCTGGCCTGCAGGATGTCCCGGCCGCGTTCCGGCGTCTTCTGCGTGACCATCGGATCGACGGTGGCATCGAAGAACAGCGGCCGCATCCGGGTCAGCATCGCCTCGAGCGTCTCGCCGGCCGGGAGCGTGAACGTCGCGCCGTTCTTTGCCGCCTGCGCCGCCGCCGCCGCGAACGCCTCGGGCGTGCAGGTCAGCACGAACTTGCGGGCGGTGAGGTTGTTGTAGGGGCCGGTGTTGATCCAGAAGAGCTTGGCGTAGCGCTGGATCTCGGCCAGCGTCGCCGCGTCGATGCCGGCCGGGTGCGACACGATCTGTTCCAGCACGGCGCGCATCTCGAGGTTGTGCCGGTAGCGCTGGTCCCAGTAGATGTCGCGGCCGGCGATGGCCGCCTGGGTCAGGTGGTAGATGAGCCGCTTGTCGTTCAGCGGCAGCTCGGCGAAGCCGTCGGCGTAGAGCTGCACGACGGCGGCGTCGTCGACCCGTTCGAGCAGGTACTTCTTCTCGGCCGCCGCGGCCGGCGCCGGCGTGGCCGCGGGCGCCGGGGCCTCGGAGGGCGACGAGCAGGCGGCGGCGAGGACGAGGAGAACGGGGGCGACTGCGGTTCGCGTGCGCATGAACGCATGCTACCGCAGCGCCGCAAGGGCGGTCAGCCCTGGCTGGCGGCCTTGTGCATCCGGCCATCCCAGCGGCCGGCGGCGTCGAGGTGCAGCTCGAACTGGTCGAGGATGCGCATCACCGTGTGGTCCACCAGCTCCTCGATCGACGCGGGCCGCTGGTAGAACGCCGGTACCGGCGGGAACACCACCGCGCCCATCCGCGACAGCCGCAGCATGTGCTCGAGATGGATGTCGCTGAGCGGCGCCTCGCGCGGCACCAGCACCAGCTTGCGACGTTCCTTGAGCACGACGTCGGCGGCGCGGTGGATGAGATTCGTGCCGCTGCCGGTGGAAATCGACGCCAGCGTGCGCATAGAGCACGGCACCACGACCATGCCGCGGGTGACGAACGACCCGCTCGAGATCGCCGCGCCGTAGTCCTCGACGCTGTGCACCTCGGTGGCCAGCCGCTTGACGGCCTCGACCGACCAGGCGGTCTCGTGGAGCAGGGTCTGGATCGCCCACTTGCTCATCACGAGGTGCGACGGCACGCCGGCGGCGCGCAGCAGCTCGAGCAGGCGCACGCCGTAGATCATGCCGGTGGCGCCGGTGAGCGCCACGACGAGTGGGGGAGCCGACGCCATCGGGTTCAGTCTAGCCGGAACGTAGGACGCCGGCGCGCGGCAGCGGGGTTCGGGGACGGCGGCTCCGAAGAGCCGCCCTGCGGTCTAGCGGCCGGAGGGCGGAGCATCAGCGCCGCCGTTTCGCCGTCGCCAGGCGCTCGTCAGTGCAGGACCGAGCAGGACCAGCGCCGCGGTGGCCAGCAGCCCCGCCGAGAACGGCCGCGTCACCAGCACCGTCAAGTCGCCGTCGGCGATGGCCAGCGCCCGCCGCAGGTGCAGGTCGGCGGCCGGCCCGAGCATCACGCCGATCATCACCGGGGCCAGCGGGCAGTCGGCCCGCCGCAGCAGAAAGGCGAGGGCGCCGATGGCGGCCAGGGCCAGCACGTCGCCCATCGAGCGGTGCACGCTCCAGGCGCCGACCGTGGCGACGACGAGGATGCCGGCGTAGAGCAGCGGCGCCGGGATGCGCAGCAGCTGCACCCAGAGCCGGATGAGCGGCAGGTTGAGCACGAGCAGCAGCACATTGCCGACGTAGAGGCTGGCCAGCAGCGTCCAGACGAAGCGCGGTTCGTTCTGGAACAGCAGCGGGCCGGCCTGCAGTCCGAACTGCTGGAAGGCGGCGAGCAGCACCGCCGCCGTCGCCGAGGCCGGCAGGCCCAGCGTGAGCAGTGGCACCAGCGTGCCGGCCGCCGAGGCGTTGTTGGCGGCTTCCGGTCCGGCGACGCCCTCGATGGCGCCGTGCCCGAACTCCTCGGGACGGCGCGACAGCCGCTTCTCCACGGCATAGGACAGCAGCGTCGGCAGTTCCGCGCCGCCGGCCGGCAGCGCGCCCAGCGGGAAGCCGATCGCCGTGCCGCGCAGCCACGGCTTCCACGAGCGCGCCCAGTCCTGGCGCGACATCCACCGGGTCCGCTCGAGCGGCAGGACGCGGCTCTCGCCGTGCGGCTCCGCCGCCATGGCCAGGGTCTCGCCGACGGCGAACAGGCCGATGGCGACGATCGTCGGGTCGAGGCCGTCGAGCAGGTACGGCACGCCGAAGGTGAGGCGGGCGTCGCCGCTCAGCCGGTCGATGCCCACCAGGCCGAGCGTGACGCCGACCGCCAGGCTGAGCAGCCCCGCCGTGCGCGATCGTCCGAGCAGCGTCGCCGTGGCGGCGAAGGCCACGACGATGAGCGCGAAGTAGTCGGCCGGCCCGAAGGCCAGGGCCAGCCGGGCCAGCGTCGGGGCGCTCAGCGTGAGCGCCAGCGTGCCGAGCGTGCCGGCCACGAAGCTGCCGAGCGCGGCGGTGGCCAGCGCGGCGCCGGCGCGGCCCGACTGCGCCATGCGATGGCCCTCGATGGCGGTGACGATGGTCGCGCTCTCGCCCGGCGTGTTGAGCAGGATCGAGGTGGTGGAGCCGCCGTACATCCCGCCGTAGTAGATGCCGGCGAACATGATGAACGCCGCGGTCGGGTCGAGTCCGTAGGTGGCGGGCAGCAGCAGCGCCACGGTGAGCGCCGGGCCGATGCCCGGCAGGACCCCCACCGCGGTGCCGAGCGTGACGCCGACCAGCCCCCAGCCGAGATGCGCCGGCGTCAGTGCGAGCTGAAAGCCCTCCCACAGCGACCCCAGGGCGTTCATCGCCACGCCCCGCCGCGCGGCAGCGGCACGTCCAGCCCCCAGGCGAAGAGCACGGCGAGGACCGTGCTCATGGCCGCGCCGATGGCCAGATCGCGCCACCACCGCGGGCTGCCGAGGGCCCGGCTGGTGACGGCGAAGAGCACCGCCGCGGTCGGCACGAAGCCGATCAGTGGCAAGGTCAGCGCCTGCGCGGCGATGGCCGCGGCGAGCCACGCCGCCGGGGAGCGCCCGCGGCGCGGTGCGGCGTGGGCCACCGGCGTCGCGCGCAGGCGCTGCCAGAGCAGCGCGAGGCCGAAGAGGCCGCACGCCGCCAGCGCCAGCGTCGAGGCGGTGCGCGAGCTCGGCTGCCAGCGCGCCGCGCGCGCCGGGGCCGTCTGCTGCCGCAGTCGGCCGAGCGTCGCCTCGACGCGGGCCTGCTCGGCGAGCAGGAACTGCGCGAACGCCGGGCCGTCGAGGTAGGCGTCGGTCCAGCCGGTGCGCTGCAACGTGTCGCGCCACGCTGGGCTCGCCGCCATGCGGCGGACGCGCCCGGTCATCGCCTCGCGTTCGGCGGCGCTGATGCCGGGCGGGGCCACCACGGCGCGCCAGTTGGCGAGTTCAAGATCGAGGCCGGTCTCGCGCAGCGTCGGCGCGTCGACGAGCGGATCCCGCACCGGCGACGAGGTGGCGAGCACGCGCAGCTGGCCGGCGGTGATGGCGCCGGCGAACTCGCCGTAGCCACTGACGCCGGCGGTCACCTGGCCGCCCAGCACCGCGGCGAGCGCTTCGCCGCCGCCCGAGAACGCCACGTAGTTGGCCGCCGCAGGCGCTACCTGCACCGCTTCGGCGATGAGGCGCACCAGCAGGTCGTCGGTGCCGCCGGCCGAGCCGCCGCCCCACGACACCGCGGCCGGCGCGGCGACGAGGGCGTCGAGCAGATCGCGCAAGGTGCGGTGCGGTGATGCCGCCGGCACGACGATCACCTCGTGCTCGCCGGTGAGCCGGGCGATCGGCGTGGCGTCGGCCAGCGACACCGCCGACCCGGTGGTGGCGATCGCGCCGACCATCACCAGGCCGGTGACGAGCAGCGCTTCCGGCCGGCCGCGCTCGGCCGAGACGAAGCGCGCCAAGCCGATGGTGCCGGCGGCGCCCGGCACGTTCTCCACCTGCACGATCGCCCCCGGCTCGGTGGCGAGCAGGGCGCGCTGCATCGCCCGGGCCGTCTGATCCCACCCGCCGCCGGGCGCCGCGGGCGCGATGATCGTGAGCGGCGGCGGCGGATCCTGTGCGTGGGCGATCGGCGCCGCGGCGGCGAGCGCGAGCAGCCACGCGAGGACGGCCGGGGCGGCGCGCATGCGCGCGGGATCTTATCGTGATCTACGATCCGGCATGCCGACTCTGCGCTACCTCCACTACGACGTCTTCACGTCGCGCCCGTTCGAAGGCAACCAGCTCGCCGTGTTCGAGGACGCCCGCGGCATCGGCGCCGAGGACATGCAGCGGCTCACCCACGAGATGAACTTCGCCGAGAGCACGTTCCTGCTGCCGGCCGAGCGTTCCGACACCGACATCCGGATGCGCATCTTCACGCCGGCACGCGAGATGCCGATGGCCGGGCATCCCACCGTCGGCACCACGTTCGCGCTGGCCGATCGCGGCGACATCGCGCCGGGCCGGATGCAGTGGGTGTTCGGGCTCAACATCGGGCCCACCGCGGTGACGCTCGAGTGGAACGGCGACCGGCTCGAGACCGCGTGGATGGACCAGGGGCAGCCGGCGTTCCGCCCGCCGGTCTCGCCGGTGGACGAGGTGCTGGCGGCGATCAACGCCGATCGACCGGCGTGGGAGCGCACCGGCTGGCCGGTCGAAGAGGGATCGTGCGGCAACGCGTTCGTCTACGTGCCGCTGGCGACCCGCGCGGCGGTCGATGCCTGCGAGCCCGATATCGGGGCGATGCGCCGGATACGCAGCGCCTTCCCCGGCGGGCACGTCGGGGTGTTCGTGTTCAGCGCCGAGGGCGGTGACGATGGCGCGACGGTCTACTGCCGGATGTTCGCGCCCGACGCCGGCGTGGTCGAAGACCCCGCCACTGGCAGCGCCGGCGGACCGCTTGGCGGCTACCTGGTGCGGCACGGCGTCGTCGCGACCGCCAGGGGCGGAGATATCGTGTCGGCGCAGGGCGTGAAGATGGGCCGGCCGAGTCGCCTGCGGATTCGCGTGGCGGCGACGCCGACGCGAGAGGTGACGCGGGTCAGTGTCGGCGGCGCCGCCGTCCGCGTCGGCGAGGGAACAATCCACTGGTAGGGGCCTGGCCCCGATGGCGCGAATGTTGCGCCGATGCCGTGCCAGAGGCGCAGGAACCGCGTACTCGTGACGCTCGCTCGGCCATCAGCCGCGCGAATTTCGTGCCATCGGGGCCAGGCCCCAATTAGGGCGCCAGCCGCTCCAGCGTCCAGCCGGCGCCGGCGCGGCGATAGCGCAGGCGGTCGTGCAGTCGGTTCGGCCGGCCCTGCCAGAACTCCATCGCGTCGGGCGTGACCAGGTAGCCGCCCCAGTGCGCGGGGCGCGGCACCGCGCCGCCGGCGTAGCGTGCGGACGCGTCGGCGACGGCGGCCTCGAGCACCTCGCGGCCGGCGATGACGCGGCTTTGCGGCGACGCCCACGCGCCGATCTGGCTGTCGAGCGGCCGCGACGCGAAGTAGCTGTCGGCGGCCTCGGCCGCCGCCCGCCTCACCGTGCCCGTGACCCGGACCTGACGCTCCAGATCGGCCCAGAAGAACACCAGCGCCGCGTGCGGATGCGCCGCCAGCTGCGCCGCCTTGGCGCTCTCGTAGTTGGTGAAGAACGTGAAGCCGTCGGCGGTGACGTCCTTGAGCAGGACGACGCGCGCGTCGGGTCGGCCGTCGGCCCCCACCGTCGCCAGCGTCATCGCCGTGGCGTCGAGCAGCTCCGCGCGCACCGCTTCGTCGAGCCACTGGCGGAACTGCTCGATCGGATCGGCGTGCGCCTCCTGCTCCGACAACGCCCGCGCCCGATAGTCCCGCCGCAGATCCGCAATCGCCATCACCGTGACTCCTCGCTGCTGGTGGCCTCGACCTCGATCCAGACGCCGAGATAGCGGCGGTCGCGGACCGTCGGGTCCACGTCGATGGGGACGAAGCCGGTCGTCGTGTCGGTGTCGAGTTCGATGACGCCGCCCTCGGCCGGCGGCACCGGGATCGTCACCGCCTCTTCGCCGCGCAGATCCGCCTCGTGGCGCCAGCCATGTGACGACAGCCGCAGATGATTGGGGCGCTTCCCGCTGTGCACGCGCAACGTCACGCCCTGCGTACACCCGCCGGGGCAGGCGACGGTCACCCTGGCCCGCCGCTCGCCGGTGGTCCAGAAGCCCGTGCGCTCGGGGTACATCGCCTCGTCGTGGAACAGCACGATCACCGCGCCGTAGGCGGCCGCGGCGAGGACCGGCGGGGTGGCCCCCCGAGCGCTCTGGTCGACGACGTCGAGCGCCTCGACGCGCAGCTCGTCGATCGAGCGTTCCACCACGGCGGTGCCGCGGAAGCCGACGAACCCGGCGGCCACCGGCAGCCAGAAGGTCTCGCTCCAGGTGCCGCCCGACTGCGGATCCACCGTCCATGCCGTGAGGGGCGCGCCGATGCGCCCGACCTGCAGCGCGATGGTCGCCCCGGCCCCGGCCGGAAGCGGATCGCGTGCTGCCCACTGGACGACCACCCGATAGTTGCCCGCCGGCAGCGAGAAGCGGCCGTTGTGCAGCACGCGCACCGGCTGTGGCTGCCGCCGCAGACCGGGCGTGACGCCGACGGTGAGGGTCGATTCGATCGCGGTCGACGCGTCGAGCGCCAGCGGCCGGTACCGGACGGCGAACGGCCGGGTCACGTGATCGAAGGCGTCGAGCGCCGGCAGCCGCGCCCGCGCCCGCAGATCGACGTCGGGCAGCGGCGGCTGCGGCGCCGGCAGCGCCGCCATGAGCGTCACCGCGAGCGCCGCACCGCCCACGGCGGCCAGGATGGCGGCGAGCGAGGCGGCGCCGCGCGTCGCCTGCGGCCGGCGCGTCAGCGCCCAGGAGGCGGCCGCCACCGCCGTCAGCCACGGCAGGCTCTGCAGCAGCGCCGTGCCGGCCTCGTGCCCGATGAAGGTCGGCGCCAGGCGCCACAGCGGCCAGCGCGGCGACAGCCATTCGAGCAGGGCCGACGTGCCGTCGCGGCCGTTGGCCAGCAGCAGCCCGTCCTCGGCGACGACGAGCAGCACCGCGAGAGCCACGCCGACCCAGACCAGCAGGTGCTGACCGGCGCGCCGCGCCGACCCCGGCGCCGCCGATCCAATCTGCACGGCCATCGGCAGCATCAGGAGCAGCAGGCCCGACATCAGCGGCCGCGCCGGCGCCGCCGAGCCGCCCCACCAGATGCGGAAGGCACCGACCGTGACGATCAGCGCGGCGAACAGCAGTCCGACTTCGAGCCCGACGCGGCGCAGCGGGCCGGGGCGACGCACCATCGTCCACAGCCCGAACCCGGCCAGGACGTAGGCCGGGGCGTACGCGAGCAGCCCGTATTCCTGATCGAAGAGCAGGCCGGGCACGCCGAAGACGGTGTAGCGAAGCGACGTCTGCACCATCGCCCCGTACGGCGCCTGGGGCAGCGGCGTGCCCCAGTAGGCGTAGAAGAACGCGAACCACGCCGCCAGGCCGATGCCGTAGGGCACGACGATCGGCACCGCGCCGCCGACCCACGGCGCGCGCGCCGCGCCGCGATGCAGCGGCCACCATCGCCGGGCGACGGCCACGGCGACCAGCGCCGCCGACATCGGGGCGTACTTCGTGCTCAGCCAGGGCAGCAGCGCCGCCAGCGTGCCCACCGCCCAGGGGTGCCACGCCGCGCCGCCCGGGTGCGGGCGGACCACCAGGGGCATCGCCGCCGCCATCACCAGCGCCGCCGGCACCTCGGGATAGATCGTGAACGTGTTGATCAGGAACGGCGCCGACAACGCGATGGCCGCCCACGCCAGCGTCGCCGGCCCGTGGGCGCCCGTCAGGTCCGCGACCCAGCGCCAGGTGACGGCCGCCGCCACCGCGCCCATCAGGATGAAGACCGCCACGGTGAGGGTGTAGCCGCCGAGCGCGAACACCGGCGTGATGGCGATCGGCATCCCCACCGGGTGGATCGAGTAGATCTCGCCATCGCGGCCGCGCGTCAGGTAGTGCGGGTCGAGCTGGCGCCCGAAGTATTCCTGGTAGTCGCCGCGCGTGTGGTTGTTCTCGATCTTGAGATCGCCGTCGCGCCACAGGCTCTGCGCGATGACGAGATAGTGCGGCTCGTCGCCGGACGGGAAGAGCACCGTGTGCGTGAGGCGCGCGGCGCCCGCGCCCGCCGCCGCCGCCGTGGCCAGGGCGACCGCCACGGTCAGCCCGCCCAGCCGGCGTGACGTCGCCCACCGGGCCAGCCCCGGCGCCAGCGGCGCGGCGGCCCACAGCAGCTGGCCGAGCACCGCCGTCCACACGACCCACTTCGCCGGTCCGGCCAGCACCTGCAGCGCCGGCCACCAGTCGGGCAGGCCCGGCAGGTAGGGCACCACCAGCAGCAGCAGACCGAAGAGCGGCAAGGCCAGATCGGCGATCGTCCCCGGTCCGCTGCGCCGCGCCACCGCCCGAGCGACACCGGCGGCCACCAGCAGCGCGACCAGCGTGAACGCCAGCAGGGGTTGCCAGCCCGGCACGAACGCGACGCGCTGGCGCGCGCCGGTGGCGATGACCTCGTCCAGGACGGCCCGCGATGCCCACGCCGATGCGCCGACGACGAGGCTGGCGGCGCCGACCACTGCCGCGGCGCGCCGGCGCGGAGAGAGGATCACGGCGGCGATCTTACTGCGCCGGCGCGGGCGCACGCCGCAGCCACGGCCACGGCCCGCCGGAGGTCACCGTGATGAACGTGGGGCCGGTGGCCCGAGTCGTGGCGGCCAGATCGTAGACTCGCACCCGCGACGTCCCGACGCGGGCCTCGGCGATCGGCGCCCACTCGAGCCGGCCGCGGCGCGTCGCCGCGAAGCGCGCGCGCACGACCGGCTCTTCCCAGTCCTCGACCACGAGCCACACGGCGCGGCCCGACCCGACGAGCCGCGTGCACAGGGCGTCGAGGCCGTCGCCCGGCACCTCGTCGAAGCGGACGACCGTACGGTCGGTGTAGTAGGCGAGCGACCCGCTGTGCTGCACCGCCAGCACGACCGCGTCCGGCGGCGCGTGATCCGCCACCCAGTGCCCGACCGCGGCGTAGCGTTGTTCGCCGCGCCACAGATCGAAGACGCCGCGCCGGTCGGCGTCGGCCACGCCGGCGACGGCCATGGCGACGGCGGCGGCGGCGAGCGCGAGCCGGCCGCCGGCATCCGACCACCGCGCCAGCAGGCGCCACGCGACCAGGGCACCGGCGGCGGCCGCCACCGGCCAGAGGGGCAGGTAGAAGCGGAGGTACCACCACTCGGCGAAGCGGGCGTACGGGAGGTAGCTGGCGAAGACGCCGGCGACGAGGCCCACCGCCGGCCACCAGCGCCGGCCACCCGGTGCTGCCGCGACGACGACGAGCGCGACCAGGCCGAGGGCAGTCCAGTAGCCCCGGGTCTCGACGGTCCACGCCCACAGGGTGACGAGATTCGGCCCCATCGTGGCCGTGCTGAAGATCTCGGCGGCCGCCCCGTATCCCGAGGCGAAGGGCGAGCCCCACAGCCGGGTGTTCAGCGCGGCGATGCCGATGGCGACGGCGGCCAGCGGGATGGCGCGAACGACCGCGCGGCGTGCGCGCGCGCCGATCGGCCCCTCGTCGGCGAGGAACGCCGCCACCCAGACCGCCGCGGCGCCGAGCACGAGGTTGGGCCGGACCGCCAGCGCCAGTGCCGCGAGGCCCCCGAAGCCGATGGTGGCCGCCCGGCCGCCCGTACGCAGCCCCACCAGCGCCCAGATCCACAGCGCGGCCACGGGCAGGTCGCTCATCGTCTGCATCGCCTCGAAGAGCACGGGCAGGCTGCCGGCGACGAGCAGCGCCGCGGCGAGCGCCACCGTGCCCGGGGCCTCGAACGCGGCGAACGCGTAGGTGCCGGCGACGAGCAGTCCGACCGCGAGCGGGGTCCACAGGTACGGACCGGGTTCTCCGGCCACCGCCGAGCCGAGCGCCATCAGCCAGGGCAGCCCGGGCGCGTAAGTCGGGCCGAGCTCATCGGGCCGGGTCGTCGGCCGGTAGCCGAGCGGCGCCACGAGGCGGCCGCGCTCCGGCCACGGCGCGTCGCTCACGACCGGGGCGGGCCGCGTGAGCCGGCCGCCGGCCCAGAGCCGCGATTGGCTGACGTAGCCGCTGGCGTCGGCGGCGCCGGCGACGTGCGTCCCGTAGACGGCCGCGATGCTTGCGGTGGCGATGGCGAGCGCCACGGCGGCGTGACGCGCCCGCCGCTCGACCGCGGCGGCGGCCAGGGCGAGGAGCGTCCGTCGATCGGCCGCCGTCGTGCGCCAGAGTGCGGCGGCGGCGAGGACGACGGCCAGCCCCGCCGGACGCCAGGCGTTGCGCGACGAGAGGCGGAGGCCGCCGGCGAGGATGGAGACGCCGCCGCTGGCGGCGACGACCACGGCCCAGGCCGCCACGAGCGCGGCGAGTGCGAGCATGAACGGCCGCCAGGCGGGCCGGCGAGGGGAGTGGGGCACGATGCGGAGCGGGCCGCGCCGCCCGCTTGGCGCCGCGGGGCCGGCACGTCAGAATACGCCCGTTCGGCCGTTGCCATCCGCGCCGGCCGGGGAGTGGTCGATGGCCCAGGTGTGGGTGGTCCGGGTGCGATGGTGCGCGGCGGTGGTGGCGCTGCTGGCGGGCGTGCCGGGGCTGTCGCCGCGCTCCGCGGCGCAGCCGTCGGCCACCGACCCGCTGTGGCACGCCTACTGGCAGGCCGGCTCGCCGGCCGACGCGACCCGCGCGGCCGACCGGCTGCGCGCCGCCGGGGTCACCTTCGACGCGGCGTGGACGCGGCTGAAGGCCGGGCGCCCCTACGGCGCGGCGCCGACCGGTGAACGGTCGCTGCGCGCCAGCGGCCCGGGCGGCGTCGCCTTCGACAACTACGTCGAGGTGCCCGAGAGCTACGACCCGGCGCGGAAATGGCCGGTGCGAGTGCAGCTGCACGGCGGCGTCGATCGGCCCAGGCCGGAGGAGGGCCGACGCCGGCGTCCGAACCGGTTGCCGGGCGAACCGCAGATCGTCATCCACCCGTTCGCGTGGGGCGAGGTCGCGTGGTGGCACGGCCCGCAGGTGGAGAACGTGCTCGGCCTGGTCGATCGCGTGAAGCGCCAGTACAACGTCGACGAGTCGCGCATCTACCTGACCGGCACCTCCGACGGCGCCACCGGCGCCTACTTCCTGGCTATGCGCGAGGCGACGCCGTGGTCGGCGGTGCTGCCGCTCATCGGGCACCTCGCCGTGCTGGCCAATCCGTCCACCGGCGCCGACGGCGATCTCTTCGTGTCGAACCTGGTCAACAAGCCGTTCTTCGTCGTCAACGGCGTGCGCGACCCGCTGTATCCCGCGATGCGCGTCGCGCCGTACCTCGAGACGCTGGTCCAGGCCGGCGTCTCGCTCACCTTCCATCCGCAGCCCACCGGTGGCCACGACACCTCGTGGTGGGAGAGCGAACGGCCGGCGTTCGAGGCGTTCGTGCGCGACCACCCGCGGCCGGCGCATCCGCCGCTGCTGTCGTGGACCACCGAGCGCACCGACCGCTACCACCGCATCCAGTGGCTGGTGATCGACGAGCTGGGCGACCGCGCCAGCGACAGCGCGCTGGCCGACGCCAACACCTTCCGCGAGCGCTACGACCCCGACTTCGGGCTGCGCGGCGACTCGCGCCGGGAGCAGGGCACCCGCGTCGTGCAGGTGGTGCCCGAGAGCGACGCCGCGAAGATGGGCCTCGCCGAAGGCGACCGCATCCTCGAGATCGACGGCCGGCCGATCGCCGCGCTGGCCGACATCCTCGCCGCGTTCGAACGCAACAGCGGCCCGGCGATCGTGTTCGTGGTCGAACGTGGCGCCGAGCGGCTCACGCTGAAGGGCGCCTTCCCGCCCGAGGCCCCGCGCGGGCCGGCGCGGCGGCTGTTCGCGCGGCGCGGGCCCTCGGGCCGGGTCGACGTCGTGCGCCGCGGCAACACCTTCGAGGCGCGGACCCGCGGGGTGGCGCGCTTCACCCTGCTGCTGTCGCCCGACGTCGTCGACTTCAGCGCCCCGGTGGTCGTGACCGTCAACGGCCGGCCGGTGCACGAGGGCGTGGTCGCCAGGGACCTCGCCACGCTGCTGACCTGGGCGGCGCGCGACGACGACCGGACGATGCTCTACGGCGCGGCGCTGCCGATCGCCGTGCCGTGAGCGTGCGGGTCAACGCCGGCGCATCAGGACGGCGGCGAGGGCGGCCAGGCCGCCGGCGAGGACCACGGCCCGCGCGACCCGCGCCAGGCTGATCACCCAGGCGATCCCGAGACCGAGGGCCGGCCACTGCACCCACCAGTGCCCGGGAGAGGTCATCAGGTTGATGACGACGAGGAACGCCAGGATGAACGGCGCCTTCACCAGGAACTTCGCCGACCGCAGGGTGTTGACCACCTTTGTCCGACCTCCTGCAGCAGAAGACGACGGCCCGGCTCGGCAGTTCACCCGCCGGCCGCGAGCGGTCCCCGCCGCGGGTCGAGCGGCGCCTGGTCGGCTTGGGTTGGTTCAGCGGGGTCGTCGTCTCCCGAGCCCCGAGCCCCGAGCCCCGAGTCAGCGGCCCTTGAGCTTTTCAGGAAAGGCCGACTCCAGCTTGGCCACCTTGGGAAGCGCCACGGCCGCCACGTAGGGCTGCGCCGGATTCAGCGCGGCGTAGTTCTGGTGGTAGCCCTCGGCAGGGTAGAACGTTCCCAGGGGTTCGATCGTGGTCACGATTGGATCGGCAAAGGCTTCCGCATCAGTGAGTTGCGCGATAAAGGCCGCCGCCACCACACGCTGCTCGTCGTCGGCGGGGAAGATGGCCGACCGGTACTGGGTCCCGCGGTCGCCGCCCTGACGGTTGAGCTGGGTCGGGTCGTGCGCCACCGCGAAGAACACCTTCAGCAACTGGCCGTAGCTGATGACCGCCGGATCGAAGCGGATCTCGATGGCTTCGGCGTGCCCGGTCGTCCCCGAGCACACGGCGTGGTAATTGGCGGTGGCGGCGCTGCCGCCGATGTAGCCGGAAGTCACGCCGGTGACGCCGGCGAGGGGCAGGAACACCGCCTCGGTGCACCAGAAACACCCGCCGGCCAGGACCGCGGTGGTGGCCTGGCTGCGTGCAGGATCGACGTCTCGCGCCGGGTCGGGGAAGGCCTTGAGCTCCTCGCCGTGGGCGCCGAACAGCTTCGACAGGTTCATCGGCATCTCGCTCCGAGGGTAGGACGTTCTGTCCAGGTGGCAGGATACGCCACGGTCGTCGTCGTGACGGAGGCGATTACAAGCGCTGACAGGGCAATACCAGAAAGTGCGTCGAACGGCCCGAAAACCGCATGGGAACGGCCGTATACTCAACAGGAGGTTGGTGTCTGGAATCAGACACTTAGGGGCACATCCCACTGCGACTCCGGGGCCGGGCATGAAGACGTTCGCGTTCGCCGTCGCCATCACCGCGCTGGTCGCGACGGCCTGGATCCGCCTCGCGGCCGATGGGCAGGCGCCGGCCCGTCCTGCGGGACCACGCGCCCAGGCGCCGGCGACCGTCGCGACGCCGCCCCCCGCACCCACGACCCGCCGCGCGACCCCGCCGGCCGCGTCGCACGAGGCGGCGCTCACCGCCTCGGCACAGACCGAACTGGTCACCACCTACTGCGCCACCTGCCACAGCGAGCGGGCCAAGGCCGGCGGCCTGTCGCTCGCCGGCTTCAACGCGATGCGCGCCCAGGAGCAGCCGGCGCTGGTCGAGAAGATGATCCGCAAGCTGCGCGCCGGCATGATGCCGCCGGCCGGCGCCAAGCGCCCCGACGCCGCGACGATCGCCGCGCTCACCACGGCCCTCGAAGGCCGGATGGACGAGACGGCCGCCGTCCACCCGAACCCGGGCTACCGGCCGTTCCAGCGCCTGAACCGCGCCGAGTACGCCGCCGCGGTCAAGGCGCTGCTCGCCATCGACGTCGACGTCACGACCTTCCTGCCGCCCGACACCATCAGCCATGGCTTCGACAACGTCGCCGACGCGCAGACGTTCTCGCCGACGCTGATGGAAGGCTATCTGCGCGCCGCCGGGCGCATCACCACGCTGGCGCTGGGCGATCCGACCTCGGCGCCCACCGAGGCCACCTACAAGGTGCCGCGCACGCAGTCGCAGATGGAGCACATCGCGGGCACGCCGATCGGCACCCGCGGCGGCGTCTCGCTGGTCCACGTGTTCCCGGCCGACGGCGACTACAGCTTCCGCGCGATGCTGCACTCGATTCCCACCGGACAGCTCTACGGCAGCATCGTCCGCGGCGAGAAGCTCGAGATTTCGATCGACGGCGCCCGCGTCGCCGTGCTCGACATCGACCACACGATGAGCGAGCAGGACCCCAACGGCATGAACCTGCAGTCGCCGCGGGTGCACGTCACCGCCGGGCCGCACCGCGTCGCCGCGGCCTTCCTGCGCCAGTTCGAGGCGCCGGTCGACGACATCCTGGCGCCGCAGGACTACACGCTGGCCGACTCGCAGATCGGCAGCGGCTTCGGCATCACGACCCTGCCGCACGTGCGCGACTTCGCGATCAGCGGTCCGTTCAACGTCACCGGCGTGTCCGAGACGGTCAGCCGCCGGGCGGTGTTCTCGTGCCGGCCGACCGCGGTGGCCGAGGAGACGGCCTGCGCCTCCGAGATCCTGCGCCGCCTGGCCACCCAGGCCTATCGCGAGCCGGCCAGCGACGCCGACGTCAAGACGCTGCTGGCGTTCTACGCCCGCGGTCGCAAGGACGCCGACTTCGAGGCCGGCATCCGCGCCGCGCTCGAAGCGCTGCTGGCCAGTCCGCGGTTCGTGTTCCGCCTCGAGCAGCCGCCGGCCTCGGCGCGGGTCGGCGACGCCTACCCGGTCGGCGATCTCGACCTGGCGTCGCGGCTGTCGTTCTTCCTGTGGGGCACCGTGCCCGACGCCGAACTGGTGCGGGTCGCGTCGGCCGGCGGACTGAAGCGCGCGGCCGGCCTCGAGACGCAGGTGCGGCGGATGCTCGCCGACCCGAAGGCGGAGGCGCTCGCCACCCGCTTCGCGCACCAGTGGCTGCGCCTGCAGGACGTCGAGAAGATCCGTCCCGACGCGCTGCTGTTTCCGTACTGGGACCACACCCTGGCCGCCAATCTCGTGCGCGAGACCGAGCTGTTCTTCGCCAGCCTGGTCGGCGACGACCGCAGCGTTCTCGACCTGCTGCGCGCCGACTACACCTTCGCCAACGAGCGCATCGCCCGGCACTACGGCATCCCGAACGTCATGGGCCCGGAGTTCCGCCGCGTCGCCGTGCCCGACGAGCGGCGCGGCATCCTCGGCCACGGCAGCGTGCTGCTGCTCACCTCGGTGGCCGACCGCACCTCGCCGGTGCAGCGCGGCAAATGGGTGATGGAGGTGCTGCTCGGTTCGCCGCCGCCGCCGCCGCCGCCCAACGTGCCGCTGCTGGAGGAAACCGGCGGCGCCCGCGGCGGCCGCGTGCTGTCGGTGCGCGAGCGGATGGAGGAGCACCGCAAGAACCCGGCCTGCACGTCGTGCCACAAGGTGATCGACCCGCTGGGGCTGGCGCTCGAGAACTTCGACGTCACCGGCAAGTGGCGGATCAAGGACGGCGACGTCGCGGTGGACGCCAGCGGCGAACTCTACGACGGCATGAAGATGAACGGCCCGGCCGGCCTGCGCGAGGCGCTGCTGGCCCACAAGGACGCCTTCCTGCTCAGCTTCACCGAGCACCTGATGACCTACGCGCTCGGCCGGCGGGTCGAGCCGTTCGACATGGCGGCGGTGCGCAAGGTGATCCGCGACGCCTCGGCCGACGACCTGAAGCTCTCGGCCTTCGTGCTCGGCGTGGTCAACACGCCGGCGTTCAGAATGAACAAGGTCGAGCCCACGGACGCGACGACGGCCAACGAGCAGGGACCGGGGACCAGGGACCAGGGACCAGGGAAAGAGCGAAACCGATGATCATCACCAGGAAGCATCTGTCGCGCCGCACGGCGCTGAAGGGCCTCGGCGTCACCGTGGCGCTGCCGTTCCTCGAAGCGATGGTGCCGGCGCGCACCGCGCTGGCGAAGACGGCGGCGACGAAGATTCGCCTCGCCGCCATCGAGATGGTGCACGGCTCGGCCGGCGCCACCGTGATCGGCCTGCAGAAGCACATGTGGTCGCCGGCGGCGACCGGGCGGGACTTCGACCTCTCGCCGACCAGCCTGATGCCGCTGAACGGCTTCAAGCAGCACCTGACCATCGTCAGCAACACCGACGTCCGCAACGCCGAGGCGTTCGAGCTGCCCGAGATCGGCGGCGACCACTTCCGCTCGAGCGCGGTCTACCTCACGCAGAGCCATCCCAAGCAGACCCAGGGCTCCGACGTGCTGTCGGGCACCTCGCTCGACCAGTACTACGCGAAGAAGGTCGGCCACGAGACGCCGATCCCGTCGATGCAGCTGTGCATCGAGAGCATCGACCAGGCGGGCGGCTGCGCCTACGGCTACTCGTGCGTCTACACCGACACCATCAGCTGGGCGTCGCCGACCGAGCCGCTGCCGATGATCCGCGACCCGCGGGCCGCCTTCGACCTGCTGTTCGGCGTCGGCGCGACCGCCGAGGAACGCATCGCCCGGCGCCAGCGCGACAAGAGCATCCTCGACTTCATCACCGCCGAGGTCGCCAGGCTGCGCGGGTCGCTCGGCCCGGCCGACCAGGCCCGGCTCGGCGAATACCTCGACGACGTCCGCGAGATCGAGCGGCGGATCCAGAAGGTGGAGGAGGCCAACGCCAGCGGCGAGCCGCGGGCGCTGCCCGGCGCGCCGGTCGGCGTGCCCGACAGCTTCGCCGAGCACGTCAAGCTGATGTTCGACCTGCAGGCGGTGGCGTTCGCCAGCGACATCACCCGCGTGTTCTCGTTCAAGATGGGCCGCGACGGCTCGAGCCGCGCCTACCCCGAGAGCGGCAGCACCGCCGGCTTCCACCCGGCGTCGCACCACCAGGACCGCGAGGATCGCATCCGCGAGTTCCAGAAGATCAACACCTACCACGTCGCCCAGCTGCCGTACTTCCTCGACAAGCTGAAGAACACGCCCGACGGCGACGGGTCGCTGCTCGACCACACGCTGGTGATGTACGGGTCGCCGATGGGCAACTCGAACGTCCACAACCACAAGCGCTGTCCGCTGTTCTTCGCCGGCCACGCCGGCGGGCAGCTGAAGGGCGGCCTGCACATCAAGGCCGGCGACGGCACGCCGATGGCCAACCCGATGCTGGGGGCGATGCACCTGCTCGGCCTCACCGACATGACAGGGTTCGGCGACAGCACCGGCGCCATGGACCTCAACGCCGCGCCCGAGGCGACGGCGGCCCTCTAGCGTTCCAGCCGACACGGAGACAGGCGCGATGCGACAGCGAGTCGGGACGATGGTGGGCGCGCTGGGCGCCCTGGTGCTGGCCTCGGCGCTGGCGGCGCAGTCGCCGCCGGCGGTCGCCGACGCGGCGATGCAGGGCGATCGCGCCGCGGTGCGGGCGCTGCTGCAGCAGGGCCGCGACGTCAATGCCGCGCAGGGCGACGGCATGACCGCGCTGCACTGGGCGGCGATGAAGAACGACGCCGAGCTGGCGCAGATGCTGGTCTACGCCGGCGCCAACGTCAAGGCGACGACGCGGCTCGGCGCCAACACGCCGCTGGTCATCGCCGCGCGCACCGGCAACGCCGGCGTGGTCGACGTGCTGCTCAAGGCCGGCGCCGACGCCACGGCGGCGACGACGACGGGAACGACGCCGCTGATGCTGGCGGCGGCGTCGGGCTCGGTGGACGCCGTCAAGGCGCTCCTCGCCGCCGGCGCCGAGGTGGATGCCCGGGAGCAGTCGATGCAGCAGACGGCGCTGATGTTTGCCGCCGCCTACAGCCGCGTCGACGTGATGCGGGCGCTCATCGCCGCCGGTGCCGACGTCAAGGCGACCACCAAGGTGGTCAACCTGTCGGCGCTGACCTCGCCCGAAGAGGAGTTCTTCCGGCAGCAGCAGCCGCCGACGCCGCCGGCCCAGGGCGGCGCGCGACCGGCGACGCCCGAGCCCAACGCCGCGGCTCGCCCGGCCAATCAGGCCGCACCCGCGGCGCCCGCCGGCGGTGGCGGCCGCCGTGGTCCGCAGCAGGGCGCGGCCGGGGTCGAGCGGCAATTCCGCTACAACGAGCTGGTCGGCTGGCAGGGCGGTCTGACGCCGCTGCTGTTCGCGGTGCGCCAGGGATCGCGCGAGGCCGTCGACGTGCTGCTCGCCGCCGGCGCCGACGTCAACCAGGTGAGCGCGGGCGACAAGAGCAGCCCGCTGCTCATCGCGCTGGCCAACGGCCACTTCGATCTGGCGATGCACCTGCTCGACACGGGCGCCAATCCGAACCAGGCCGCCGACAACGGCGCCGCGCCGCTCTATGCGGTCCTGAACGTGCAGTGGGCGCCCAAGGCGCTGTATCCGCAGCCCCGCTCGTATCTGCAGCAGAAGACCACCTACATGCAGATGCTGACCGCGCTGCTCGATCGCGGCGCCGACGTCAACGCGCGGCTGCGCTACAAGGTCTGGTACTCGGGCTACAACTTCGACCTGTCGGGCGTGGACGAGATCGGCGCCACGCCGTTCTGGCGGGCGGCCTATGCCGCCGACATCGAGGCGATGAAGCTGCTGGTCGCCCGCGGCGCCGACCCGAACCTCCCGACCACCAAGCCGGCCGGGCGGCCGCGCGTCGGCGACGCCGGCGTGCGCGCCGGCGGCGACACCTCGGGGCTGCCGCCGCTGCCGGTGGGCGGCCCGGGCGTGACGCCGCTGCAGGCCGCCGCCGGCGTCGGCTACGGCGAGGGGTTCGCCGCCAACTCGCACCGCTACGCGCCGACCGGCATGCTGGCCGCGGTGAAGTACCTGGTCGAAGAGCTCGGCGCCGACGTCAACGCCGCCGACCACGAGGGCAACACCGCGCTGCACCAGGCGGCGGCGCGTGGCGACGTCGCGATGATCGAGTACCTGGTGTCGAAGGGCGCCGACGTCACCCGGATCAACCGCGAAGGGCAGAGCACGGCCGACATGGCCAACGGCCCGGTGCAGCGCACCCAGCCCTACCCGGAGGCGCTGAAACTGCTCGAGAAGCTCGGCGCCACCAACCACCACAAGTGCGTGTCGTGCTGAGGGCGGCACCGCAATCTTCGCGGTGGGCCGGGCTGGCCGTGACGGCGGTCGCGGTGGCGGCCGTCGGCATCGGGCTCGCGGCCGGGCCGGCCGGCCAGGCGTCCCAGCCGCGGTCCGCCGTCCCGGCGCGTCCGGCCGCGCCCACGGCGCCGCCGGGCGCGGCGGCGCGTCCACGGCCGCCGGCGCCGGTCGGGTCGCACGCCGCGCCGGACGCGCTGTCGGCGGCGATGCAGACCGAGCTGGTCACCACCTACTGCGCCACCTGCCACAGCGATCGCGCCAAGGCCGGCGGGCTGTCGCTGGCCGGCTTCAGCGCGATGCACGCGGCCGAGCAGCCCGAGCTGGTCGAGAAGATGATTCGCAAGCTGCGCGCCGGCATGATGCCGCCGGCCGGCGCCAAGCGGCCCGACGGCGCGACCATCGCCGCGCTCACCACGTCGCTCGAGGCGCGGATGGACGAGCACGCCGCCGCCAATCCCAACCCCGGGTGGCGGCCGTTCCAGCGCCTGAACCGCGCCGAGTACGCCCGCGCGGTGAAGGACCTGCTCGGCCTCGACGTCGACGTCGCCGCGTTCCTGCCGGCCGACACGATGAGCCACGGCTTCGACAACGTCGCCGACGTGCAGGGGCTGTCGCCGACGCTGCTCGAGGGCTACCTGCGGGCGGCCAGCCAGATCAGCCGTCTCGCGGTCGGCGACCGCGACGCGACGCCGGCGGTGGTGACCTACAAGGTCGGCCGCACGATGTCGCAGATGCGGCACGTCGAGGGCGCGCCGGTCGGCACCCGCGGCGGCATCTCGGTCACCCACATCTTCCCGGCCGACGGCGAGTACGTGATCGGCGTCAACCTCCACAACGAGCCGCTCGGCGGCCTCTACGGCCGCACGACCATGAGCGTCATGGAGCTGCAGGAGGAGATCGACGTCTCGATCGACGGCGAGCGCGTGGCGGTGATCGCGCTGAACGATCGGATGAGCGAGTCGGATCCGGCCAACAGCCTCGATCCGCGCACCGCCCGCGTCTACGTCAAGGCCGGCCCGCACCGGGTCTCGGCGGCGTTCGTGCAGCGCTTCGAAGCGCCGCCCAACGACCTGCTGATCCCGGTGGAGAACACCCTGGCCGACGTCAGCATGAGCTTCGGCGTGACGCTGCTGCCGCACCTGCGCGACATGAGCGTGCACGGGCCGTTCAGCGTCACCGGCGTGTCCGACACGGTGAGCCGCCGGCTGATCTTCAGCTGCCGGCCGACCACGGCGGCCGAGGAGCCGGCCTGCGCCGCCCAGATCGTCCGCTCGCTGGCGGCGCGCGCCTTCCGCGGTCCGGTGGGCGCCGCCGAGCTCGACGCGCTGATGGACTTCTACGAGCAGGGACGCGGCCGCGGCGACTTCGAACACGCCATCCGCTACGCGCTGCAGGCCATCCTGGCCAGCCCGCGCTTCGCCTTCCGGCTCGAGGAAGCGCCGGCGGCGGTGCGCGCCGGGCAGGCCTACCGGCTGAACGACCAGGACCTGGCGTCGCGGCTGTCGTTCTTCCTGTGGGGCACGGTGCCCGACGCCGAGCTGGTGGCGCTGGCCGCCCAGGGCGGCCTGCGGACGCCGGCGGGGCTGTCGAAGCAGGTGGCGCGGATGCTCGCCGACCCGCGCTCCGAAGCCCTGGCGACCCGCTTCGGTGCCCAGTGGCTGCGGCTGCAGGACCTCGACAAGATCATCCCCGACTACCTGCAGTATCCGCACTACGACGACACCCTGGCGGCGGGCCTGCGCCGCGAGACCGAGCTGTTCCTCGACAGCCTGATCCGCGACGATCGCAGCGTGCTCGACCTGCTCGACGCCGACTACACCTTCGTCAACGAGCGGGTGGCGATCCACTACGGCCTCGCCAACGTCACCGGCAGCCAGTTCCGCCGCGTCGCCGTCACCGATCCGAACCGCCGCGGCATCCTCGGCCACGGCAGCATCCTGGCGCTCACCTCGATCGCCGACCGCACCTCGCCGGTGCTGCGCGGCAAGTGGATCATGGAGGTGCTGCTCGGCTCGCCGCCGCCGCCGCCGCCGCCCAACGTGCCGGCGCTCGACGAGGTCAAGGACGTCAAGAGCGGCCGCACGCTGTCGGTGCGCGAGCGGATGGAGCAGCACCGCGCCAATCCGGCCTGCATGTCGTGCCACAAGGTGATCGACCCGCTCGGCCTGGCGCTGGAGAACTTCGACGTCACCGGGGCGTGGCGGATCAAGGACAACGAGGTGGCCGTCGATCCGGTCGGCGTGCTCTACGACGGCATGAAGCTCGACGGCCCGGTGGCCCTGCGCCAGGCGCTCAAGGCACACAAGGACGCCGTGCTGCTCAGCTTCACCGAGGCGCTGATGACCTACGCCACCGGCCGGCGGGTCGAGGCGTTCGACATGCCGGCGATCCGCCGCATCATCCAGGACGCGGCCGGCCGCGACTACAAGGTGGCGGCCTTCGTGCAGGGCGTGGTGGCCAGCCGGGCGTTCCAGATGAGCCGCCCGGCGCCGCCGGAGGCGGTGCCGACGACGACGGCGGACGGGCGGCATTGACGATCGTGGGGACAGGCCAGGTACGGGGACTGGCCCCAGTATGAGTTGCCGGGGGCCTGGCCCCGAGACACGGTAGGATTCACAGCGATGTTCATCACACAGAAGCACTTGTCGCGGCGCACGGCGCTCAAGGGCATCGGCGTCACGGTGGCGCTGCCGTTCCTCGAGGCGATGGTGCCGGCGCGCACCGCGCTGGCCAGGACCGCGGCCGGCAAGCTGCGGCTGGCCTGCATCGAGATGGTGCACGGCTCGGCCGGCGCGACGGCCATCGGGCTGCAGAAGCACATGTGGTCGCCGGCGGCGACCGGGCGGAACTTCGACCTGTCGCCGACCAGCCTGATGCCGCTCAACGGGCTGCGCGAGCACCTGACCATCGTCAGCAACACCGACGTGCGCAACGCCGAGGCGTTCGAGCTGCCCGAGATCGGCGGCGACCACTTCCGCTCGAGCGCGGTGTTCCTGACCCAGATGCACCCGAAGCAGACCCAGAGCTCGGACGTGCACGTCGGCACCTCGCTCGATCAGCTCTACGCCCGGCGCTACGGCCAGGAGACGCCGATTCCGTCGATGCAGCTGTGCATCGAGAACGTCGATGCCGCCGGCGGCTGTTCCTACGGCTACTCCTGCGTCTACACCGATACCATCAGCTGGTCGTCGCCGGGTGACCCGATGCCGATGATCCGCGATCCGCGGGTGGCCTTCGATCAGCTGTTCGGCGTCGGCGCGACGCCGTCGGCGCGCGCCGAACGACGGGCCGAGGACAAGAGCATCCTCGACTGGATCACCGCCGACGTCTCACGGCTGAAGCGCCAGCTCGGCGCCGCCGACCAGGCGCGCCTCGCCGACTATCTCGACGACGTGCGCGAGATCGAGCGCCGCATCCAGACCACCGAGGCGTTCAACCGCAGCGGCGAGCAGCGCGAACTGCCCGGCGCCCCCATCGGCGTGCCCGACTCGTTCGAAGCGCACATCAAGCTGATGTTCGATCTGCAGGCGATCGCCTTCGCCAGCGACATCACCCGGGTGTTCTCGTTCAAGCTCGGCCGCGACGCCAGCAACCGTGTGTTCGCCGACAGCGGCGTCAAGACGGCGTTCCACTCGGCGTCGCACCACCAGGACCGCGAGGATCGCATCCGCGAGTTCCAGAAGATCAACACCTATCACATCAGCATGCTGCCGTATTTCCTCGAGAAGCTGAAGAACACGCCCGACGGCGAGCGCAGCCTGCTCGACAACACGCTGGTGCTCTACGGGTCGCCGATGGGCAACTCGAACGTGCACAACCACAAGCGCTGCCCGCTGTTCCTGGCCGGGCACGCCGGCGGGCAACTGAAGGGCGGGCTGCACATCAAGGCCGCGGACGCGACGCCGATGGCCAACGTGATGCTGAGCATGCTGCACCTGCTCGGCCTCGAGGAGATGCGCACCTTCGGCGACAGCACCGGGGCGATGGATCTCAACAGCGCGCCGGAGACGACGGCGGCGATCTAGCCGGGGCTCGGGTCTCGGGGCCCGGGTCGGACACACCGCCACGCGACGGCGGACGGAGACGGGGCATGCGACGCGGCGCGATGACGAGGCTCGGCATCGGCATGGCCATCGTCGGCGGGGTGGGCCTCGTCGGCGCCGCCGCGTCGGCGCGTGAACCCCGCCAAGCCGCGGCGCCGGCGACGACGGCCACCACACCGGCGCCGGTCCGGTCTGTCCCGCGTCGTGCGGTCGCCCGCCCGGAGGCCTCGCCGGCGATGACGCCGGCAGCGCAGTCGGAACTGGTCGCCACCTACTGCGCGACCTGCCACAGCGAGCGGGCCAAGGCCGGCGGGTTGTCGCTGGCCGGCTTCAACGCCATGCTCGCCCACGAGTCACTGGCCACCGCCGAGAAGATCGTCCGCAAGCTGCGCGCCGGCATGATGCCGCCCGCCGGCGCGAAGCGGCCGCCGGCCGGCGAACTCGACGGGCTGATGCACGCGCTCGAGGCACGGCTCGATGAGTTCGCGGCGGCCCATCCCGACCCCGGCTGGCGCCCCTTCCAGCGGCTGAACCGCGCCGAGTACGCCCGCGCGGTGCGCGACCTGCTCGACGTCGAGGTCGACGTCTCGGCGCTGCTGCCGCCCGACACCATCAGCCACGGCTTCGACAACGTCGCCGACGCGCAGACCTTCTCGCCGACGTTGCTCGAAGGGTATCTGCGCGCCGCCAGCCGGGTGACGGCGCTGGCGCTCGGCGATCCCGACAGCTCGGCCAGCGAGGCCACCTACAGCCTGCCGAAGACGGCGTCGCAGACCGCCCGGGCCGACGGCGCGCCGCTCGGCACCCGCGGCGGGATCTCGGTGCAGCACACCTTCCCGGCCGACGGCGACTACACGTTCCGACTCGACTTCTTCGCCGAACCGCTCGGCATCCTGTTCGGCAACACCGCGCCCGGCGAGCAGATCGAGGTGTCGATCGACGGCGAGCGCGTCGCCCTGCTCGACATCAACCCGCGGATGAACGAGTCGACCACCGGGCTGTCGCTGCGGACGGCGCCGCACCACGTCACCGCCGGACCGCACCGCCTCACCGCGGCCTTCCTGCAGCGCTTCGAGGGCCCGGTCAACGACCTGGTCGCGCCGATCGAACACACGCTGGCCGACACCGAGATCGGCATCGCCGTCGGCATCACCACGCTGCCGCACCTGCGCAACCTGGCCGTGGTCGGCCCGCACCGCGTCACCGGCGTGTCCGACACGGCGAGCCGGCGACGGGTGTTCACGTGCCGGCCGACCGAGCCGGCCGACGAGGCGCGTTGCGCCACCGCGATCGTCGCCGGCCTGGCCAGCGGCGCCTTCCGCCGTCCGCCGACCGCGGCCGAAACGGCGCGGCTGCTGCGCTTCTACGAGGCGGGCCGTCGCGACGGCAACTTCGAGGCCGGCATCGGCAAGGCGGTGGAGGCGATCCTCGCCAGTCCGCAGTTCCTCTTCCGCCTCGAGGACACGCCGGCGACGGCCCGTCCCGGCCGGCCGTACCGGCTGGCCGACGTCGAACTGGCGTCGCGCCTGTCGTTCTTCATCTGGGGCGCCGGGCCCGATCCCGCCCTGCTCGACCTGGCGGCGCAGGGCCGGCTCACCCCGGCGGCGCTCGACGCCCAGGCGGCGCGGCTGCTGACCGACGCCCGGGCCGCGTCGCTGGCGACCCGTTTCGCGTCGCAGTGGCTGCGGCTGCAGGATCTCGACGAGGTCTCGCCCGACCCCATCCTCTATCCGTATTACGACCGCACGCTGGCGCAGGCGCTGCAGAAGGAGACCGAGCTCTTCGTCGCCAGTCTGGTCCGCGACGACCGCAGCGTGCTCGACCTGCTGACCGCCGACTATTCCTACGTCAACGATCGCGTCGCCCGGCACTACGGCATCCCCGGCGTGAGCGGCCCGCAGTTCCGGCGGGTCACCCTGCCGGAGTCGCGGCGCGGCCTGCTCGGCCACGGCAGCATCCTCACGCTCACCTCGCTCGCCGACCGCACCTCGCCGGTGCAGCGCGGCAAGTGGATCATGGAGGTGCTGCTCGGCTCGCCGCCGCCGCCGCCGCCGCCGAACGTGCCGGCGCTCGAGGAGACCAAGGGCGCCAGCGGCGGCAAGCTGCTGTCGGTGCGCGAGCGCATGGAGGAGCACCGCAAGAACCCGGCGTGCACCTCGTGCCACAAGGTGATCGATCCGCTGGGCCTCGCCCTGGAGCATTTCGACGCCACCGGGCGCCATCGCATCAAGGACAACGAGGTGCCGGTCGACGCGGTGGGCGACCTGTACGACGGCACGCGGATGGACGGCGCCGCCGGCCTGCGCGCGGCGCTGCTCGAGCACCAGGACGCGTTCCTGCTCAGCTTCACCGAGCACCTGATGACCTACGCGCTCGGCCGGCGCGTCGAGCCGGCCGACATGCCGGCGGTGCGGCAGGTGATCCGCCAGGCGGCGGCGCGCGGCTACCGGATGTCGGCGTTCGTGCGCGGCGTGGTGGCCACCGACCAGTTTCAGAAGAGCGTGGTCAGACCCGCTGCTGCGGTGACGACAGACGTGGGGCAGCAGCGATAGGGGCTGGGGACTAGGGGCTGGGGGCTGGGGCTCGCCAGTGCGGAGACACGATGAACCTGATTACCAAGAAGCACCTGTCGCGGCGGACGGCGCTCAAGGGGCTGGGCGCGACGATCGCGCTGCCGCTGCTCGACGCGATGACGCCGGCCGGGGTGCTGCGCGCCCAGGCGGTGTCGCCCAAGGTGCGGCTCCTCGCCATCGAGATGGTGCACGGCGCCGCCGGCAGCACCACCTACGGTGCCCGGATGCACATGTGGGCGCCGGCGGCGGCCGGATCGGCGTTCGACCTCACGCCGACGGCGATGGCCGCGCTCGAGCCGTACCGCGACGCCCTGACGATCGTCAGCAACACCGACTGCCGCAACGCCGAGGCGTTCACCGCCCCCGAGATCGGCGCCGACCACTTCCGCTCGGCGGCGGTGTTCCTCACCCAGGCCAAGCCGAAGCAGACGCAGGGGTCCGACGTCTACGCCGGCACCTCGCTCGACCAGATCGTCGCCGCCCGCCACGGCCAGGACACGCCGATCCCGTCGATGCAGCTGTGCATCGAGAACGTCGATCAGGCCGGCGGCTGCTCGTACAACTACTCCTGCGTCTACACCGACACGATCAGCTGGGCGTCGCCGACCGAGCCGCTGCCGATGATCCGCGACCCGCGGGCGGTGTTCGATCAGCTCTTCGGCCTGGGCACGACGCCCGAGGCCCGGCGGGCCCGGCGCCGCGCCGACAAGAGCATCCTCGACTTCGTCGCCGAGTCGGTGGGCGAGCTGCAGGGCCGGCTCGGCCGCGCCGACCGCGCCCGGCTGAACGACTACCTCGACGACGTGCGCGAGATCGAGCGGCGCATCCAGAAGGTCGAGGCGCAGAACTCGAGCGGCGAGGTGCGCGAGCTGCCGGGGGCGCCGGTTGGCGTGCCCGACTCGTGGGAAGACCACGTCAAACTGATGTTCGACCTGCAGGCGGTGGCGTTCGCCTCGGACATCACGCGGGTGTTCGCTTTCAAGCTGAGCCGCGACGTGTCGAACCGGGTGTTCGGGCCGAGCGGCTCGAGCACCGCGTTCCACACCTCGTCGCACCACCAGGAGCGCGAGGACCGCATCAGAGACTTCCAGAAGATCAACGCCTACCACGTCAGCCTGATTCCGTACCTGCTCGACCGGCTGAAGCGGACGCCCGACGGCGACGGCACGCTGCTCGATCACAGCCTGGTGGTCTACGGCTCGGCGATGGGCAACTCCAACATGCACAACCACAAGCGCTGCCCGCTGTTCCTGGCCGGGCATGCCGGCGGGCGGCTGAAGGGCAACCTGCACGTCAAGGCGGCCGACGGCACGCCGATGGCCAACGCGATGCTGTCGATGCTGCACGTCCTCGACGTGGAGGCCGCCGGCTTCGGCGACAGCACCGGCGCGCTCGAGCTCAACCGCGCCGCTGACGCCACGGCGGCGGGGTAGGAGGGGAGATGCGGCGCCGAACGGTTTCCGCGATCGTCGCCGTGGCGTTGGCCGCCGGCACCTGGCTTCACGCCGCGGCCCCGGCGCCGGTGGCCGACGCCGCCATGCGCCGCGATGTCGCCGCGGTGCGGGCGCTGCTCAAGGACGGCAGCGACGTGAACGCCGCGCAGGGCGACGGTATGACCGCGCTGCACTGGGCGGCCACGCACGGCGACGCCGAGCTCACCGCGGTGCTGCTCGTGGCCGGCGCCAACGTGCGGGCGACCAGCCGGTTGGGCCGCTACACGCCGCTCCACGTCGCCAGCCAGAACGGCGCGGCGGCGGTGGTGAAGGCGCTGCTGGAACGCGGCGCCGAGCCGTCGACGCCGACCTCCACCGGGGCGACGGCGCTGATGCTGGCCGCCCAGGCGGGCGAGGTCGAGGCGGCGGTGGCGCTGCTCGACGCCGGGGCCGACCCCAACGCCGTCGAGTCGGCGCACGGCCAGTCGGCGCTGATGTTCGCGGCGGCCTTCGATCGCGCCGACGTGGTCCGCACGCTGGTGGCGCGCGGGGCGAAGGCGGACGCGACGTCGAAGGTCGTGGACCTGGCGGCCCTGACCGATCCCGGCGAAGGCGACGGTCGCCCGCCCGAGCCGCCGGGGAGCCAGAGGGCCGCCGCGCCGCGCCGGCCGGCGGCGCCGGCCGGGGTCGCCGGCGCGACGCGGCCGTTCCGCTACAACGAGCTGATCGGCACCCAGGGCGGGCTGTCGGCGCTGCACTTCGCCGCGCGCCAGGGCGCCGCGGCGGCGGCGCGGGCGCTGGTCGAGGCCGGCGCCGACGTGAACCTGGCGAGTCCCGGCGACCGCACGACGCCGCTGCTCATCGCCGCGTTGAACGGCCATTTCGATCTGGCGGCGTATTTCCTCGAGCGCGGCGCCGATCCGAATCTGGCCAGCAGTGGCGGCGCCGCGCCGCTCTACGCCGTGCTGAACGTGCAGTGGGCGCCGAAGGCCGCCTATCCGCAGCCGCGCGCCTATCTGCAGCAGCAGACGTCGTATCTGACGCTGATGACGCGGCTGCTCGACGCCGGCGCCGATCCGAACGCGCGGCTCGGCCGCAAGGTGTGGTACTCGGGGTACAACTTCGACCAGTCGGGCGTGGACGAAGTCGGGGCGACGCCGTTCTGGCGGGCCGCCTACGCCAGCGATGTGGCGGCGATGCGCCTGCTGGTCGCCCGTGGCGCCGATCCGGCCATCCCGTCGGTGCGGCCGGCCGAGCGCACCCGCGGGCTCGACGGCGTCGGCGAACTCCGCGACGTCTCGGCGCTGCCGCCGATCCCGGTCGGCGGTCCCGGCGTGCCACCGCTGCTGGCGGCCGCCGGTGTCGGCTACGGCAAGGGCTTCGCCGGCAACTCGCACGTCACCGCGCCGGGCGGGATGATGGCGGCGGTGCGCTACCTGGTCGAGGAACTCGGCGCCGACGTGAACGCGCTCGACTACGAGGGCAACTCCGCCGTGCACCACGCCGCGTCGCGCGGCGACACCGAGATGATCCGGTATCTCGTGAGCAAGGGCGCCAGCGTCACCGGCGTGAACCGCGCCGGGCAGACGACCATCGATCTCGCCAACGGCCCGGTGCAGCGCGTGCAGCCGTTCCCCGAGACGATCGCGTTCCTGGCGTCGCTCGGGGCGAAGAACAACCACAAGTGTGTTTCTTGTTAGGGACCAGGGACCGGGGACCAGGGAGAGTGCCGGCTGACGCCGGCCGAGCACACGGCGCGGAACGCGGCCGTGACAAGCGTTCTTCCTGGTCCCTGTTCCCTGTTCCCTGGGTCCCTACTCTCTCAGCTTGAACCGCTGGATCTTCCCCGTCGCCGTCTTCGGCAGCTCGGCGACGAAGTCGATCGTCCGCGGGCACTTGTAGTGGGCGAGCCGGCGGCGGACGAACGTCCGCAGCTCGTCGGCCAGCCCGTCACTGGCTTCGGCTGACGCCGCCAGCACCACCACCGCCCGCGGCTTGAGCACGCCGTCGCCGTCGGGCTGCGGCACCACGGCGCACTCGACCACGGCGTCGTGCGCGGCCAGCGCCGCCTCGACCTCGGTGGCCGAACACCATTCGCCGGCCACCTTGAACATGTCGTCGGTGCGGCCGATGTGCCAGTAGCGGCCCTCGGCGTCGCGGCGATAGCGATCCCCCGACGCGAACCACGGCCCGTGCATCTTCGCGGTGGTCTGCTCGCGCCGCTGCCAGTAGGCGATCGCCGTGCTGCGGCCGTGGACCCACAGCTCGCCCTCGACGCCGTCGGGCACGTCGTGGCCGTGTTCGTCGACGATCCGCATGGCATAGCCGGGCACCGGCTCGCCGACGCTGCCGGGCGTGACGCGGCCCCGGCGCGGCGACAGGTAGCAGTGGAGCACCTCGGTCGATCCGGGCGCGTCGAGCAGCTCGACGCCGAAGTGACGGCGCCACCGGCGATAGAGGTCCGGTGGCAGCGGCTCGCCGGCCGACACCGCCAGCCGCAGGGCGCCGTCGCCGAGCGCCGGATCCTGCGCCGCCCGCTGCAGAATGGCGGCATAGAGCGTCGGCACGCCGAAGAACACCGTCGGGGCGTGCGCGGCGAACACGCCGAACACGGCATCGGCCGTCGCTCGCCCGGGCAGCAGCACCACCGGCGCGCCGACCCAGAACGGGAAGGCGAGCGCGTTGCCGAGGCCGTAGGCGTGGAACAGCTTCGCCGCCGAGAACAGCCGGTCGTCGCGCGACAGGCCGAGCACGCCGACGGCGAAGCCCTCGCAGCACCACGGCCAGTCCTGGTGCAGGTGCACGGCGGCCTTCGGCAGGCCGGTGCTGCCCGAGGTCCACAGCCAGAAGGCCGGGGCGTCGCGATGGGTCTCGGCGGGCGCGAACGCCGGCGGCGCCGCGCCGACCCAGCGCGCCCACGACCGCACCCGCGGCGCTTCGTCGTCGTGGTCGTCCGCGGCGTCGACGACCAGCACCACGCGCAGCCAGGAGGCCGCTGCCAGCACCGGCGCCAGCGCCTGGCGCATCGCCTCGGTGGTGACCATCACCGTGGCCCGGCTCTCGGCCAGGAAGTAGCCGTAGTCGGCGGGGCCGAGGAACGTGTTGCACGGGACGGCGACGGCGCCGAGGGCGATGGCGCCGAGAAACGCGGCGACGTACTCCGCCGAGTCGGGCAGGGCGATGAGCACCCGGTCCTCGCGGCCGGCGCCCAGCCGCGCCAGGGCGTGCGCGGTCTGCGCCGTCAGCGCCGCCACGGCGTCGTAGCTCCAGGCGCGATCGGGACAGATCACGGCGGGACGCCCGCCGTCGCCGGCGGCCAGCCGTCGCTCGAGCAGCGCCGCCGCGACGTTGTAGTGCAGCGGCAGGGCCGGCCCGCCGCCGGGCCCGTCAGCGGCCCCCGCCGCGCTCACGCCCCGCGGCCTCCGCTCGGCGCGCGATCGAACTCGACGTTGCCGGTGAGGCGGGTGCCGTCGGCGGCGAACGCGGTCATGTACGCCTGGACGCGGCGGGCGCACTCGGCGCGGTCGTGGTTGTCGAGCGTGAGGTTGAGCAGGTCGATGTACCACGGCGCCTTGAGCGGCGTCGTGACCAGCGTGGCGACGATGTCGCGGGCGATCGGCAGGGTGGTCGCCTTGGAGTCGTCGTGCACGTCGCGGTTGCCGGCGGCGACCAGTTTGGCGTACTCCTCGTCGAGGAGGCGCGTGAACAGCGCCGGCGTCAGTGTGTCGCCGGCCTTGACGCCGGTCGCGGCGTCGTCCTCGGTGAACGGGGCCTGCTTGTGCAGCCATTCCCAGAGGATGCTGACGCGGATTTCGCCGGTGGCCATGTCCTCCATCAGGTAGAGCACGTCGTCGTTGCCGAAGAAGTCGGCCGGCTTGAGCGCCGCGGCCTGCAGGCCCTGGCCGAAGGCGTTGCCGTACTGGACGGCGACGCTGATGAGATCGCGGGCGCCGCGGACCGTGCGCGGCGCCGGCGCCAGTTCGCGCAGCGCGGCGGCGTCCGCCGCGGTGTAGGTGAGCGGCGGAAACGCCCGGCCGCGCTGGTTGGCGGCGCCGTGCCGCTCCCACACCGGCCGCACGATGTGCACCATCTTCCAGTGCGCCACCCATTTGCCGCTGGCGCCGGCGGCCTGCTCGCGCTCGGCGCCGGCCACGGCGCGGGCCATGCCGGCCTGCACCCCGGCCGGAGAGCCGACCGGGATGTTCGGCTCCATGCCGCCCTGCCACAGCGCGGTGCGGCCGTTGCGGTCGGGGGTGTTGACGGCGCGCCGCACGCGGTCCTCGTAGGCCGCCATGTAGGCGTAGGTCATCGTGATCGCGTCGATATTCGGGTTCTGGAACGTCGCCTCCCAGGCCATCGCATCCGACACGCTGTTGATGTAGTCCCAGCGGCCGGTGTTGAAGCCGACGAAGTGCCGGCCGAGCACGGCGCGGATCTCCATGAGCTGGTAGCTGGCCTCGAGCTGTTCGACCAGCACGTAGACCTTGATGGCGCCTTCGGTGGCGCCGACCTGGCGTTCCAGCGCCGTCAGCAGGTCGTGCCACAGCGCCGCTTCCTCCGCCGTCTGGATCTTCGGCAGGTAGAGGACCACCGGGCGCGACAGGGCGGCCAGGCTCTCGAGGTTGTTGGCGACGTAGATCGCCGCGTCGACGATCGACGCCGAGAACCCGGTGCCGTCGGCCCAGCGCACGTGGCGGTCGTCGAGGTGCAGCCCGCGGGCGCGGAAGATCGGCACGGTGTGATCGAGCTGCGCCGCCCAGTCGGCGACGATGTCGCGGCCGAGGGCGCCGCGGGCCCACGCGTTCATCTCGGTCGCCACCCGCGCGGCGACGTCGAGGAAGACCGGGGTGCGGGCCAGCGCCAGCGCCAGGTTGCGCTGGTTGTCGAGCGACATCGTCGAGACCTGGCCGAGCGCGTCCTCGCCGTCGAACATCCAGCCGTCGGCGCCCGACAGCAGCGCGTAGGCGACGTTGCGCAGGCTGACCTCCACCGCGGCGCCAGGGCGCGCCGCCGGGCCGGTGCCCTGGATCCATTGGCGGTCGAGATCGGCGGGGATCTCGGCGCCGTCGAACCGGCCGGCGCGGGCGTCGGCCACCGTCACCGTCGATCCGGCGATGGTCGCGGCCGGATCGAGGAAGCCGATGGGCGTGCGCGCGGCGGCCCGGGCGGCCCGCCGCGCCGTCCGCGACCGCATCAACTCGGCCCGACGGCGGTCGAACGGCGCCAGCGCCTCGATGGCGGCGAGCGCCGCCGGGGTCAGGACGTCGCTGTAACCGGCGGAGACACCGGCGCGAATCTGCAGCGGACCCACGGCGAGGTGGGCGGGACGTGCACTGGACATGGCGCGGAGTGTAGCGCGGTCGCGGGCCGCCGTGCCCGGGAGTCTTCGGTTGACGCGGTCCCGGGAGCCGTATACAACTGCCGTCGCGGAGGCACGGGATGCGACGGACGGTGATCGGCCTGATGGTGGCGGCAGGGTTGTCGGTGGTGACGATGCCGGGCGTGGACGCCCAGGGTGACGGCGGCTACACGCTGGTGCCCAACTGGCCGACGCTGCCGCAGGGCATGTGGTTCGGGCTGCGCCAGGCGCCCCCGCCGCCGGCCGAGCGCGAGGCGCTGGCGGCTGCCCGCCGGGCCCGCGGCGCGATGCCCGGTGGCGGCGGGCCGCCCACCAACCAGCCCGGCATCTCCGGCCTGGCGATCGACCGGCAGGACCGCATCTACGTCTTCAACCGCGGTCCCAAGCCGGTGATGGTGTTCGACGCCGCTGGCAAGCTGCTGCTGGCCGGGGCCGACCAGGAGATCAACGGCAAGAAGATCAACCCCGACTGGGAGCACTCCGGCGCGGTCGACTGGGACGGCAACGTCTACGTCATCGAACGCGACGCGCACCGCATCGTCAAGCTGTCGCCCGGCCTCGACAAGTTCCTGCTCCAGCTCGGCACGACGATGGAGAAGGGCAACAGCCCGAACCACCTCGACCTGCCGTCGGGCCTGGCCGTGCTCAAGAGCGGCAACATCGTCGTCACCGACGGCTATGGCAACAACCGCGTCATCCTCTACGACAAGACCGGCAAGTTCCTGAAGCAGGTCGGCAAGGGCGCCGGCGGGCCGGCCGACAAGGGCACCGGCCCCGGCGAGTGGGTGCTGCCGCACAAGCTCGCGGTCGACGCCGAGGAGAACCTCTACATCATCGACCGCGAGAACAAGCGGCTGCAGGTGTTCGACAAGGACCTCAACTACAAGCGCGAGATCAAGAACGAGTGGAACCCGTGGGACGTGGCCATCTCGCGCCGCGGCACCGAGGGCGTCGGCTACATCGCCGATCACCTGCTCGAACGCATGCACAAGTTCTCGCTGGCCGACGGCCGGATCCTGGCGACCTGGGGATCCCAGGGCCTCGGCCCGGGGCAGTTCGACTGGGTGCACGGCGTGGTCGTCGACTCGAAGGGCGCCGTCTACGCCGCCGACACCTACGGCCAGCGGCTGCAGAAGTTCGTGCCCTCGGGGACTTCGCGGTAGGGACCAGGGACCAGGGAAGATGGCGTCGGCGCTGATCGCGCCGACCTCAGCTTCTCTTCGAGTTGTCGTGCCGCTGTGTCAGGTCCCTGATCCCTGGTCCCCGGTCCCTGGTCCCTTCACTTCTTTCGACTGATGGGCGGCACCACCCCGTTGACGCGGTAGGCCGTCACCAGCTTGCCGTAGTGCTCGCCCTGGTGCTCGAGCCAGCCGATCAGCTGCGGCCGCGGGCCCTTCTCGACCAGCGGGTACGACTCGGCGATCGACGCCTCCATTTCGCTGACCACCGACGCGCGCGTCTTCGGCTTGGCCTCGTCGGCCTTCTCCTGCGCCTCGAAGTCGAACTTCTCGCCGCGTGCCATCGCGGAGGTGGCGCGCAGGCCCAGCGTGACGTGCCGCAGTTCCTGCATCACCGTGCGGGTGTCGGCGTGCGGCTTCCACTGCAGCTTGTCGTCCGGGTACTGGGTGTCCCTGGCCATCGCCAGGATCTTGTCGTGCGTGGCCTTCCACGAGCGGACGACGACCTGGTCGTAGGTGGGCGGCGGGTTCTGCTGCGCTGCCGCGAACGGGGCGACGGCGAGGACGATGGCGACGGAGGCGAGGATCGGTCTCATGGCGGCCCTCCTGTGGGCACACCGGATTCTAGGGGCCAGCCCGGCCGCGCCGGCGGCCGAAGTGACCGGCGCCCCGCCGGCAGGGACGAACCTTGGCGCCGGGCCGTTCAGGCGCCGAAGACCCGCGCGACCGTCCACCAGGCGCCGACGGCGGCGATCGCCAGCGAGGTCGGGACCACCACGCGGGGGTGGTACCAGGGGCGCTCCCGCGCCCAGCCGACCAGCAGCGCCGCCGCCGCGATGACCGAGAGCTGGCCGGCCTCGACGCCGAGATTGAAGCCGAGGAGGGCGACGGCGAAGTCGCCGCGATCGAGACCGAGGCCGGTGAGCACACCGGCGAACCCGAGGCCGTGGAGCAGCCCGAACGCGAAGACCAGGGCGACTCGCCAGGGGGTGAGCGCGCGGGTGCGCAGGTTCTCGACCGCGACATAGACGATCGACAGGGCGATGAGCGGCTCGACCACGCGCGCCGGCAAGGTCACTACTCCGTAGAGCGACAGGGCCAGGGTCAGCGAGTGCGCGACCGTGAACGTCGTGACCTGCACGAGTACGGGGCGGAGCCGGGCCTGCAGCAGGAACAGGCCGAGGACGAACAGGATGTGGTCGAGTCCGCGCGGCAGGATGTGGACGTAGCCGAGCGCCAGGTACTGCCCCAGCCGGGTCCATCGCGACGGCGCGGTGAACGGCCCGCCGAGCGGCAGCGCCGTGCTCCAGGCATCGCCCTGCACCCATTCGGTGGTCTCGCTGCCGTCGGCGAGGGTCACGGTGAGCGGATACGGATCGACGACCAGTCCGTAGTACCAGCGCAGGCTGCGGGCGCCGGCCGGCATCCGGCCGTAGAGCGTGTAGGCCGCGAGGGCGTACTGGCCGTCCGGCACCGCGGCCGGGGGCGGCGCGTACTCGGCGCGCTCGGGCCGCACCTCCCGGCCGTCCACCCACAGCACGACCCGGTCGATCATCAGCGGCGCCCAGGTGCGGAGCTGGGCATCGCGGGCGGCGGCATCCTCGGGCGCGGCGGTGCCGGGGGCCCCGGCGAAGCGCTCCAGGCGGAGCACCAGCCAGGCGGGATCGTGGGCGAGGCGCAGCGTGAACGTGCCGTCGGCCGCCAGCGTCAGGTGCACCGTCGTCCGCTCGAGGTCGTGGGCGGCGAGCCGGGGGCCGGCGCCGGCCAGTCCGATCGCCACGACGATCGCGGCGCCGAGGCAGCGGGCCGGCCGGGACATCGGCGCGATCATACGCGGGGAGGTTGCGGGTAAGATCCGCCCCATGCGTCGCCCCCTCGCCGTCGCGGTTCTGCTGGTCAGCGTGTCCGCCTGCCGCGGCGCGGCGCCGCCGCCGATCCGGCCGGTGGCCGACGTCAAGCAGCTGATGCAGTTCGTCGTCGAGCCCGCCGCCGACGTCTACTGGGACGGCGTCGGCACGATCATCGACCAGTCCGGCGTGACCGAGTTCAAGCCCGAGACCCAGGGCGAGTGGGATGCGCTGGTCAACAGCGCCTACACGATCGCCGAGTCGGGCAACCTGCTGATGATCGGCGCCCGGCCGAGGGACGGCGGCGAATGGATGCAGCTGTCGAAGGCGATGGTCGACGTGGGTGAGAAGGCGATTCGCGCCGCCGAGTCGCACGACCCGCAGGCGGTGTTCGACGTCGGCGCCGAGGTCTACGACACCTGCACGGCCTGTCACGCGAAGTACGCCGTCGATCTCGGCAGGCCCAACGCGCAGGACTGAGCGGCCCGCCGGGTCAGCGTCCGGGCCGCTTGCCGTAGCCGGGCCGGAAGTGCTCGTGGCAGGTGACGCACGACTGGTACAACTCGTCGTTGAGCGCCTCGAGGGCCACGACGTCCCTGGCCTTGGCGGCCGCGAACGCCTTCCGGCCGGCGTCGAGCATCAGGCGGGCGTCGTCGAGCCACTGCGCCCGGCCGCGGGCGTGCGCCGGCAGCATCAGCAGGTTGCCCGCCTCCGCCAGGGTCAGCGTCTGCGCCTGCAGGGCGGTCCAGTCCGCTTCGCTGGCCGGGGTGCGGCTGGTGATGTAGAAGACCGCATCCGAGGTCGGCCGGATCAGGTGCACCATCAGCTCGCTCATGGTGCCGACCACCCGCGGCTGCGCCGCCGGACGGGTCGCCTTGCGGGGCGCGGCCGGGGACGGAGCGGGCGCCTGGGCGATGGCGCCGGCCCCGAGGAGCGCGGCGCAGAGCAGAGCCAGCCCGGCCGTTCGCATGGGTCGAGCATATACTCTTCCGCGTGTCGTTGCTGCCCCTCATGCAGTGGCTGGCCGAGTTCCCGTCCAGCATCGCGTTGCGCGAGTCCCTCTACGTGTGGCCGCTCATCGAGTCGACCCACGTGCTCACGCTCGCCGTGTTCGTCGGCACCGCGGCCATGCTCGACCTGCGCCTGCTCGGCGTGGCGTTCGCGGGCGTGGCGGCGTCGGCCTTCACCGCCCGGCTGTTGCCGTGGACGCGGGCGTCGTTCGCGCTGATGACCCTCACCGGGTCGCTGCTCTTCTACGCCACACCGGTCCGCAACTACCAGAACCTGTTCTTCCGCGTGAAGGTGATCCTGCTGGTCGTCGCCGGGCTCAACGTGTGGCTGTTCCACTCGCGGATTCACCGCCGGATCGACGCCTGGGATCTGGCCGGCGTGCCGCCCCGTGCCGCCCGGACCGCGGCCGTGGTGTCACTGGCCGCCTGGGCCGGCGTCGTCGTGGCCGGCCGGATGATGGCCTACAACTGGTTCGACTGCGACCTCCAGCCCCAGTCGGCGTTCGTCAACTGGGCGGCGGGCTGCGTCGTGCCCCCGGCCGAGTAATCCCGCGTGAGCCTGCTGCCGCTCTTCGAGTGGTTCGAGTCGACCGGACCGGGGCTCATCGTCCGCGAGTCGGTCTGGCTGTTTCCCGTCATCGAGGCCACCCATCTGCTCGGCCTGTGCCTGCTCGGCGGCGCGCTGCTGGTCGTCGACCTGCGGCTGCTCGGCGCCGGGCTGACCGCGACGCCGGTGGCCACCCTGGCCCGTCATGCCCGGCCATGGCTCGTCGCCGCGGTGACGACGCTGGCCGTCACCGGCGTGCTGCTGTTCCTGTCGGAAGCGGTGAAGTGCTACTACAACCAGTCGTTCTGGGTGAAGATCACCACCTTCCCGATCGCCCTCGCCTTCACCTTCGCGGTGCGGCAGCGGGTGATCGGCGTCGACGGCGTGAGCCGGGCCACCGAACGGCTCACCGGGGCGGTGTCGCTGCTGCTGTGGTTCGTGGTCGCCGCCGCCGGGCGGTGGATCGGTTTCTCATGACAGCGCGGCAGTCCGGTCCGCGATGGCACATCGGGTGATCGATTGAGCGGGTGATCGTGTGATCCATCTGCTGATCTGTTGATCGCGTGATAGGGTGATCTGACGCATCTGCCCGAAGGGCGTGAGGGCGAGATCGCCAGATCAACAGATGCGAGCATCCGATCAACCGATCACCCGATCAACCGATCACGAGATTGAAGAGCCGTCTATCGGAGCAGCGGCGATGAGTCTCCCGGCAGCAGCAGCTGGCGATGCGCCCACCACGGCGCGATGCCGTTGGTCATCACCCGCTCGTGGAACCGCCGCAGGTCGAACGCCGCGCCTTCCTTCGCCCTGACGTCGTCGCGCAGCTTCAGGGCCTGCAGCTTGCCGAGGAAGTAGCCGCCGTAGGTGGGGTCGTAGGTGCCGCGCTCGGCCTCCTGGCGCGCCGCCGGCGGCGGCAGGTGGGCCCGCAGCTCGAACAGCTTCGCCGCCTCGTCCACGGTCCAGGCCCCGGTGTGCAGCTGGATGCCGGCGATCAGCCGGCAGATCCGCGTCATCGCCTCGCTCAGCTGCGCCATCCGGTAGCGCGGGTCGTCGGCCATGAAGCCTTCGTCGAGCACCATCTGCTCGGCGTAGTGCGCCCAGCCGTCCTGGCCGGACGAGGGTTGCGGAAACGGATTCAGGCCGATCCAGATGCGCCGCACCTTGCCCGGCGTCCGCCGCATGAACAGGCTGTGCACGTAGTGGCCGGGCATCACCTCGTGCGCGGCGATCACGGTGAGGGTCGGGATGTTGAACTTCTGCAGCCAGGCGTCCTGGCGGGCGGCGTCCCATTCGGCCTGCGCGTCGGTGATGTAGAAGTAGCTCTTCACCGGCGCGGCTTCGAGCGGCGGCGACGAGTGCATCGATGCCAGGCCGAGGTCGTACGGCGGCGCCGCCGCGACCACGACCGGCTCGCTGGAGGGCAGCGCGACCAGTCCCTGGCCGGTGACGAACGCCTGCAGCGCGTCGACGGCCTTCTGCGCGGCGGGCACCAGGGCGCCGCGGGTCGGGTGGTCCCGCAGGATCTGCTCCCAGACCCCGAGGGCGTGCCGCCGGGGATCGATCGCGGCGGCGGCGGCGATGAACGCCCGCTCGGCCGACTCGAGCTCCCGCTCGCCGATGGCCAGCAGCTGCGGCGCCGGCAGGTCGATCAGCTCCTCGGCCCGGTAGCGGGCCTCGAGGGTCTCGCGGCCCACCGCGTAGGCTCCGGCCGCCGTCGGCAGGCGCTCCCGCTCGAACCGGTCGGCGAAGGCCTCGATGGCGGCTGCGGCGTCGGCCGTGGCCGTCGCCAGATCGGCCTTCAGGGTCTGGTCGGACAGCCCGGCGAACGCCAGCGCTACGTCGTGGCGGAGCATCCCCGCGGCGCCGCGGAACATCCGCACGCCGCGCTCGGCCATGACGCGCGGCGGGTCGGCGAGGTTGGCCTCGGCCGCCGCCAGCAGCGCCGGCACCCCGCGCACCTTGGCGATGATCCGCCGTGCCCGATCGTCGGCCGGCGACGACTCCATCGTCATCAGGTTGTGGACGCCCGACGACACCGCCGAGGCGTAGACCATCAGGTTCTTCCGCCAGCTCCTGACGGTGTCGAGGTCGAGCAGCCAGCCGTCGACGAGACCGCCGATGATGCGGTGATCGACCCGCTCGTCGGCCGTCAGGTTGTCGATCGGAATCGTCCGGAGGGTGGTCTGCAGCCGGCGCCAGGTGGCGATCTGCGCCTGGATTCCCGCGGCGCTGAAGTCCTCGAGCGTGGCGTCGTACTGGTGCAGGCCGTTGCCGGCGGCGATCGACGGATTCATCCGCGCGAACTCGTCGAGGAAATGGTCGACGAAGGCGGCGAACGGCGGCGGAGGGGGGGCGGGCGGCGCGGCCGGCTCGCCGCACTGCGCGGCGAGCCCGGCCAGGCACACGAACAATGGCAGGACGGCGCGGCGGCGGGTGGTCATCGGGGCGATTCTATCGCCCACGATCGCCCGCCGGTCAGCGCCCGCCCGGCTTCTTCGGCGGCGCGCCGCCTTCGGTCGGGTCGCGGCCGTCGCGTGGCGCGCCGGTGCCCGACGACCCCATGAACATCTTGCGGCCGTCGGTGAAGGTCACGTCGCGGCCGTTGGCGCGCTTCAGCGAGTGATCCTTGGTCTGGTAGCCGTCGACGATGAGCTCGGTGCCGATCTTCAGCGAGTCGCGGGTCAGGCCGCGGCGCAGCAGGGTGTTGGGCGTGCCGCCCTCGACCATCCACACCTCCGGCTTGCCGTCGCGGACCACCTCGATGTGGATCCAGGCGTGCGGATTGACCCACTCGAGCTTCACCACCTTGCCTTGCAGACGGATCGGCGCGTTGGGGTCGAACTCGGCGCCGAAGGCGTGGTGACCGGCCACCGGGACCGTCGCGGCCACGGCGGCCGCCGCGGTGATCCCCAGGAGCATCGTGCGCATCGTGTCGTCTCCTACTGCTGGCGTGACGGCGGCCTGGCGGCGCGCGCCTTCTCCTGGGCGCGCTCGCCGCTGAGCACGTTCATGAGGGCGTAGTTGCCCTCGTGGCAGGCGTACTCGTAGATCAGCTCGTCGAGCTTCTCGAACGGCACCTCGCCGCTCCACGGCCGCGAGAACACCTGCGGGTCGTCGATCGTGAACTTGTAGAGCAGGCTGTCGGCATCGACGCGGGTGATGCGCTCGGTGACCTTCAGCGTGTCGGAGGCGCCGCGGAACACCTGCGACGGGTGGAAGTTGGTGGTTTCGACGACCAGCGTGTCGCCCTCCCACCAGCCGATCGAGTCGCCCCACCACGGCCGCACGTGCGCCGGCAGCCGCGGCAGGTCCTTGCCGAGGCGGATGACCCGCGCGTCGTGCACCATCTCGGTCATGATCATCACGTGGTCGCGCGTCTGCACGATCGTGTAGTTGTTGTTGTAGAAGTAGTTAGGCAGCATCGGCGGTCCGGCGTTGGAGCCGAACGAGGCGATGCAGCGCTCGGCGAGCGGCCGGTTCTCGGGGTTGTCGTACTGGCCGAACTGCGTCGCCCGCTTGTTGCGCTCGGCGGCCCGGGCCAGCGCGGCGTCGGTCATCGGCGGGACGCGGCCGTCGGGCGGATCGACGATGAGCGAGGTGCGGTATTCGCCGTTGACGACGGCGACGCGCTCGCCGGCGTCGATCCAGAAGTTGTTGTAGCCGCCGACGTTGCCGGCCGCGCCGGTCGATCCGTCGCCGCCCTGCGGCGGCGCCGGGCGGTTCGGATCGCTCGGCTTGGCCAGCCGCTCGATGCGGTCCTGGACGCCCTTCTCCATCCGGGCGACGGCCTCGGCCGAGAGCGCCGCCGGCTGGCCGGGCGGCCGCTCGAGCGGCGTGATCGTGGCGTTGGTCCAGTTGCCCTGCAGGTCGGGCGTGCCCTCGGGCGTGCGCGGCATCGTCCAGGGGGCGGCGCCGCCGGCCGGCGCCTGCGCCGCCACCGGCACCAGCCCGACGGCGAGCGCCAGCCCCGCGAGCGCGCCGAGTGCGAGATGGAGAGGTCGCATCGTCGGGTCCTTGGCGCTAGGGCAGCGGCGTCTTGCGCAGGTGCCCGTACATCAGCTCCTCGACGAACTCGACGCACTTGAACTGGCCGAGCCGGGCGTTGGGGTTGACGTGACGGTACAGGGGCAGGGCGATCGACCACGGCCGCGAGAAGGTGTCGGGATCGGTGATCGTCGCTTCGTACTGGATGTGGTTCGGCCCGGTCATCGTGTAGCGCTCGACCACGGTCAGCGCGGCGCTGTGATGGTTGCCCGAGCGGTCGAACCAGCTCTGGTCGTTGAAGCCGTTGGCGGTGACGACGAACGTGTCGCCCTCCCACCGGCCGACCGACTGGCCCATCCAGCTGTCCACCTGCGGCGGTCCCGGGTCGGTGAGGTAGACGTTGCGCACCGCGCCGGCGTACTCGTAGGCGATGAAGAACGCCGACTGGCTCTGGAAGATCTGGAAGGGGAACGGCATGTAGGTGGCGCGCGGCACGCCCGGCAGGTAGCACTTGATCTCGGGGTCGCGGCTGAGCCACTGGGCCAGGTTCTCGTCCTTCTTCTTGCGCGCCTCGGGCAGGTACGGCACCTCGCCGCCGACCACGATGCCGACCCCGGACGGCACCGCGCCGACCGCGCCCAGCGCCACCACTTCCTTGGCCGGCACCGGCACGACCGGACCGGGACGCATGGCCAGGGCGGCCCGGGCGGTGTGCGCCTCGATGTCCCAGTTGGCGGTGGTGAGCGCCTGCCAGAGGCCGTTCAGATCCGGCTTGCCGTCGGCGGTGCGCGGGATGGCCGGCGAGGGGGCCTGGGCCTGGCTGCCCACGGGCCGGGCGACGAGCGCCAGCGTGGCCCCGGCGGTGGCGGCGACGAGCGCGGTGATCCAGAGCCGAACGGTAGCGCTGCGCACCTGTGACCTCCGCGACGCCTGGATCGTGGCATCGGCCCGGATCGCTGTCAAGCGGCTGAGGTGGCGGCGCCGGCGATTCGACGCGCTGATAGAATGCGCGGCGCGCTGTCGCGCCAGGGATGGAGACACCGCTCAGCCCGCTCGAGTTCATGCGCCGCGCCCGGCGGCTCTATGCCGGACGGGAGGCGGTCGTCCATGGCCCGGTGCGCCGCACCTACGCGGCGTTCTTCGAGCGCTGCGACCGCTGGAGCTCGGCGCTGCAGGCCCTCGGCGTCCAGCCGGGCGACCGGGTCGCCTACATCTCGCCGAACACGCCGGCGCAGCTCGAGTCGTTCTACGCCGTGCCGCAGATCGGCGCCGTGCTGGTGCCGATCAACTTCCGGCTCGCCCCCGAGGAGTTCGCGTACCTGATTGCGCACAGCGGGGCCACGGTCGTGTGCGCCGACGCCGACTACCTGGAGGCCGTGGATCGGATCCGTCCGGCCCTCGCCGGCGTGCGGCACTTCGTCGCGCTCACCGGCCAGCCTACCGGCTGGCTCGACTACGAAGGGCTGGTCGCGGCGGCCCCGCCCGATCCGGTGCGGCCGCCGGTCGACGAGCGCGATCTGCTGACCATCAACTACACCAGCGGCACCACGTCGCGGCCCAAGGGCGTGATGATCACCCACCGCAACGCCTGGGTGAACGCCGTCGGCATGCTCGTCCACATGCCGATGACCGCGGCCGACCGCTATCTCTGGACGCTGCCGATGTTCCACGCCAACGGCTGGACGTTCACCTGGATCGTCACGGCGGTCGGGGCGTGTCACGTGTGCCTGCCGAAGGTCGATGCGGCCGAGGTGTTCCGGCTGGTTCGCGACGAGGGGGTGACGTTTCTCTGCGCGGCGCCGACGGTGCTCATCGGCCTGGCCAACGCGCCCGACACGCTGAAGGCCGGCGTGCCCCGCGGCGTGCGCGTCCTGACCGCCGGCGCGCCGCCGGCGGCGGCGACCATCCAGCGCGTGGAGGAGGGGCTGGGGTGGACGGTGGCGCAGCTCTACGGCCTCACCGAGACGTCGCCGCTCATGACCTTCTGCGAAGACCTGCCCGAGCATCGCGCCCTGCCCGCCGAGGCGCGGGCCCGCCAGAAGGCCCGCCAGGGCGTGGAGCAGCTCACCGGCGGCGAAGTCCGGGTCGTCGATGCCACCGGCAACGAGGTGCCCCGCGACGGCGAGACCCAGGGCGAGATCGTCGTCCGCGGCAACGTCGTGATGCGCGGCTACTACGAGGATCCCGAGGCCACCGCGAAGGTCATGGGCGACGGGTGGTTCCATTCCGGCGACGCCGCGGTGGTCCATCCCGACGGCTACATCGAGATCCGCGATCGGCTGAAGGACGTGATCATCAGCGGCGGCGAGAACATCTCGTCGGTGGAGGTCGAGGCGACGCTGCTGCGCCACGCCGCCGTGCAGGAGGTGGCGGTGGTCGGCATGCCCGACGCCCGGTGGGGCGAGGCGCCGCACGCCTTCGTCGTCTATCGGGCCGGGGCCGCCCCCGTGCCGGACGCGCTCAGGACGTTCTGCCGCGAGCACCTGGCGCATTTCAAGGTGCCGCACAGCTTCACGCCGGTCGCCGAGCTGCCCAAGACCGCGACCGGCAAGATCCAGAAATACGTGCTCCGCCGGGGGCGGCCGAACATCGCCGCGCAGTGACGCGGGCCGCCGCGCCCGCCGGGAGAATGTGATGACCGCAGCTGTTCGACCCCGGGTGACGTTGGTGCTGGCGTTCGCCGCCGCCGTGGCGCTGGCCGCGCCGCGCGCCACCGTGCAGGCGCGGCCAGGACGGGACCTGGCGGTGGCCGCGCCGGAGTCGGTCGGCGTCTCGACCGAGCGGCTGAAGCGGCTCGATGCCGGCATCAAGGGGCTGGTCACCGAGGGCCGGCTGGCCGGCGCGGTCACGCTGCTGACCCGCCACGGCAAGACCGTGCACGTCGGGGTCCACGGCGTGAAGGACATCCGCACCGGCGCGCCGATGACGCGCGACAGCATCTTCCGCATCTACTCGATGACCAAGCCGGTCACCGGCGTGGCGATGCTGATGCTCTACGAGGAAGGGAAGTGGCGGCTCGACGATCCGGTGTCGCGCTTCATCCCCGAGTTCGCGAAGCTGTCGGTCTGGGTCGGCGAGAACCCCGACGGCACCCCCAAGGTCGAACCGGCCCGGCGCTCGATGACCATGCGCGAGCTGATGACGCACTCGGCCGGCCTGGCCTACGGCCTGGTCGGCGGCCACGCCGTGGACAAGCTGTACCTCAAGGCCGGGATCCTCGACCCACGCAAGCCCCTGCAGTCGATGATCGACGGCATCGCCGCGCTGCCGCTGGTCGCCCAGCCCGGCACGCGGTGGTCCTACAGCGCCGCGGTGGACGTCCAGGGCTACCTGGTCGAGAAGCTGTCGGGCCAGTCGTTCGCCGACTTCCTGCGCACGCGCCTCTTCGAGCCGCTGAAGATGACCGACACCGCCTTCTACGTGCCCAGGGAGAAGCTGCCGCGCCTGGCGCTGGTGCACGGCGAGGACGCCGCCGGCAAGCTCACGCCCCCCGACGACAGCCGCGGCGATCCCACCGTGCCGCCGGTGGCGGCGTTCGGCGGCCATGGCCTGTTCTCGACCGCGGCCGACTACGCGCGCTTCTGCGAGATGATCCTCAGCGGCGGCGAACTGGGCGGGGCGCGGATTCTGGCGCCGCGCACCGTGGCGATGTGGCGCACCAACCATCTGCAGGCCGAGCCGCTGAAGACGGTGCGCGGCGGCACCGGCTGGGGCCTGGGGCCGCAGGTGGTGATGGACGCGGCGGCGGCCGGCGAGCCCTACTCCGACGGCTCGGCCAACTGGTGGGGCATCGGCGGCACCTGGTTCTGGATCGATCCCGCCAGGGACTTCGCGTTCGTCGGCATGATCCAGCACTCCGGCCGCTCGCTCCTCGGCGTCACCCAGATCCACGGCTTCTCGCGCAACCTCGTCTACCAGACGATTCTCGACTGACCGGGCGACCCGTTACTGCACGACGATGCGGCCCTGGAACGCCGCCACGCCGATCGCCGCGTGGTCGTGGTACTCGCAAGTCTGCGCGGTCGTGAACACGCCGGTCTGCCGGCTCTGACCGGCGGCGACGAATCCGGCGACGTCGATTTCCGGGCACTGCGGGCGGGTGGGATCCGGGCCGCCGGCGAAGTCGTGCGGCCGCGAATCGGCGTTCACGAAGGTCACCCGCGATCCGACCGGCACGGTGAGCACCGGCGGGGTCACGCCGGATGCGGTCACGGTGACCACGGTGCCGGGGGCAGGCGGGCCCGGCGCCGGCGCGCCAGTCGGCGGGCTCGGCGCCGTCAGCGTGTCGTCGTCGAGGATGTTCGAGGAACAGGCCGCCGTCATGGCCGTCATGAGGCAGAGCAGGAACGCGCGCAAGGCGTGCAGCATGACCAAGCCGCCCGGGGTGGCGCGCCAGGCGGCGCTTACGGTAGCACGCTTGTCACCGTGACAGACGCGAAGGCATCTGGTGACGTCGGTCAGTCGATGGCATGGGTCTTCAGCCCCAGGGTCCACTGGCGGTCGCCGATGGCGAGAAACAGCTGGCCGTCCATCACCGATACCGTCAGGGCGGCGCGGCGCTGGAGGCCGGCGGCGGCCTGCTCCATCACCGCCGGGTCGAAGGCGACCACCGGGATGGCGTCGGCGCGGTGGATGCGGGCGCCGCGCATCTGGCCCAGCCACTGGCGGACGTCGCGGTGGGTGTAGACGGCGGCCCGACCGGCCAGCTTGTGCCCGCGGTGCAACCGCTCGGCGGAGGGCAGGCCGATTTCGATCCATGCCGTCAGGCGTCCGGTGAGGTCGCGGACCACCACGGCCGGCTCGTCGCCCGACGACACGCCGTCGGTGAACGCGATGCCGTCCTGGTACTCCAGGCAGTAGGCCAGGACGCGGGCGAGCATGTACTCGGCGGATTCCGACGGATGCCGCGCCACGCGGAGGTCGAGCGTCTCGTAGCGGCCGCGGTCGACCAGCGACAGATCGACGGTGAACTGGTACAGCGTGGCGGTGAGCGCCATGGGCAACGGGCCATCGTACCAGATGCGGAACGGGGTATCATCGGCCGCCCGCCGGCGTTTTCGAGCCCTACCGACGATGCGCGTCGCCGTTCTCGCCCTGCTGTTCGTCCTGCCGCTCCCCGTCAGGGCCCTGGGCCAGCCGGCCGCCATGCCCCAGGCGCGGCCGGTCAAGCGCGCGGCGGCGACCCGGGTTCCCAACGGCGGCATCACCGTGGACGGCGGCATCGCCGACGAGGCCTGGCGGCTGGCCGAGCCGGTGACCGACTTCGTGATGAAGGAGCCGATCGAAGGCGGCACCCCGACCGACGCCATGGAGGTGCGTTTCGCCTACGACGACCGCGCCTTCTACATCGGCGCCCGCATGTTCGCGGTGAACAGCCGCGAGGTGCAGGCGCCGCTCGGCCGGCGCGACAACGTCACCCAGGCCGAGCACATCCTGGTGGCGTTCGACACCTTCCAGGACCGGCGCACCTCGGTGGTGTTCGGCGTGTCGGCCTCCGGCGTGCGCATCGATCGCTTCCACGCCACCGACACCGAGGAGACCTTCGACCTCACCTACGACCTGGTGTGGGACGCCGCGACCCGCCAGGACGCCGACGGCTGGACCGCCGAGATCTGGATTCCGTTCGCGCAGCTGCGCTTCAACCCGGGGAGCGACCTCACCTGGGGGCTCAACATCCAGCGGTTCCGTCCCAGCCTCAACGAGCAGGACACCTGGGTGCTGATCCCGCGCACCGTGCGCGGCTGGTCGTCGTGGTTCGGCGACCTGCGCGGCGTCGCCGAGGTCGCCGCGAACCGGCGGCTCGAGGTGTCGCCGTACGTGGCCACGGCGTCGACGTTGTATCCGGGCACCACCGCCGGCAATCCGTTCACCGGCGGCGCCAACCTCGCCGGGCGGGTCGGGGCCGACGTCAAGATGGGGCTGGGACCGAACCTGACGCTCGAGGCGACCATCAACCCCGACTTCGGCCAGGTCGAGGCCGATCCGGCCGAAGTGAACCTCACCGCCTTCGAGACCCGGTTCCCCGAGCGGCGGCCGTTCTTCCTCGAAGGCGCGCCGCTCTTCAACATCGGCCACCCGAACTTCTACTACTCGCGGCGGATCGGCGCCCGCCCGGTGGGGCCGGCCACCGGCGACTACGTCGACTACCCGACCAACACGACGATCCTCACCGCCGCAAAGCTCACCGGCCGCCTGCCCTCGAAGACCTCGATCGGCTTCCTGACGGCGGTGACCGCCGAGGAGACCGCGGAGGTGGCGTCGGCGACGACGCTCGAGCAGCGGTCGGTGGACGTGGCGCCGCGCGCCTACTACGCGGTGGGCCGCGTGCTGCAGGAGTTCGGCCGCCTCGGCTCGACCGCCGGCGTGCTCGCCAGCCTGGTGCACCGGGCGGCGGCACCCGGCAGCGCGCTGGCCGACCTGCAGCCGAAGAACGCGCTCGCGCTGGCCGGCAACACGCTGCTGCGCTTCAAGGGCGGCGAGTACGAGATACGGCTGGCCGGTGGCGGGTCGCTGGTCAACGGCACGGCGGCGGCGATGGAACGCGTGCAGCGCTCGAGCGCGCACTTCGCGCAACGGCCCGACCGCACCTACTCGCCGCTCGATCCGACGCTGACGTCGCTCGGCGGCTGGTCCATCCAGGCCAACGTCGATCGGGTCAGCGGCCGGCACTGGCTGTGGGGGGCCAACACCAAGATCGACTCCGAGAACTTCGAAACCAACGACTCGGCGATCCTCAACGGCGCCGACGGCTGGCTGAGCAACGCCAGCGTCCGCTACCGCGAGACCCAGCCGGGGCGCGTGCTGCGCAACTACGAGCTGCGCTTCGACGCCAACAGCGACACGACGCTGCGCCGGCTGGTGCAGGCCGGCTACGTCCGCGGCACCGCCACGGTGACCTGGGCCAACTTCTGGACGTCGTCGATCGCGGTGCGCCGTGACCTGCCGCAGACCAGCGTGTCGCTGACCCGCGGCGGGCCGCTGATGGGCCGCGGGCCCGGCTACACGACGGTGGTGAACCTCGGCAACCGGACCGGGGCGCAGACCCGGTGGAGCGGCGCCCTCACCTCCAGCCGCAACGCCGACGGCTACGTCAACGACCGCGTCAGCGGCTCGCTGTCGGTGCGCCCGGGGCCGCGGTGGCAGGTGTCGGCCGATCCGTACTACGACCGGACCACCGAGCCCCAGCAGTACGTGAGCACGCTCGCCGGCGGTCGCGCCGAGACCTACGGCTCACGGTACGTGTTCGCCTTCATCGACCGCACCACGCTGGCCACCGCTTTCCGTCTCGGCTTCACGGTGAAGCCCGACGTCAACCTCGACGTCTACGCCGAGCCGTTCGCGGCCTCGGGACGCTACTACGACTACGGCGAGCTGCTGGCGCCGCGCAGCCGCCAGCGGCTGCGCTACGGCACGGGCGGCACCGCGCTGGCGCTGAACCCCGACGGCAGCCAGACGGTGACGGCCGATGGATCCACGTTCACGCTGCGCAACCGCGACTTCAACACGCTGTCGTTCCGCAGCAACGTCGTGCTGCGCTGGGAGTGGCGGCCGGGCAGCACGCTCTACGTCGTGTGGCAGCAGAGCCGCGCCGGCAGCGAGGTGACCGGCGAGCACATCGGCCCGCGCGACATGTTCCGGTCGCTGACCGCGCCGGGTACCAATTTCTTCGTCATCAAGACGTCGTTCTGGCTGCCGATCGGGTGACCTCGCCGCCGGTGCGACAATGACCCGGTGAGAGGCGAGGGTCCGGGACCGAGGCGGCGTGAGCCGGCGTTGCCGGGGCTGTGGCGGGTCGCGCTCCTGGCGGCGCTGGCCGTCGGCTGCCGCGCGCCGGCGCCGCCGGCGGCGCGGCACCTCGTGCTCGTCACCATCGACACCTTGCGCGCCGACCGCGTCGGCGCCTACGGCTACGGCCCCGCCCGCACGCCGCGCCTCGACGGCCTCGCCGGCGCCGGGGTCCGTTTCGACGCGGCGTTCACCGTCGCGCCGCTGACGCTGCCGGCGCACGCGTCGATCCTCACCGGCCGCCGGCCGCCAGGGCACGGCGCCCGCCACAACGGCATGGTGATGGCGGCGGTGCCGACGCTGGCCACGGTGCTCGACGCCGCCGGGTTCGCCACCGGCGCGTTCGTCGCCGCGTTTCCCCTCGATCGCCGCTTCGGCCTGACCCCGGGCTTCGACGTCTACGGCGACCGGCTGCCGCGCGGCGCCGACGGGCGGCCGGCCAACGAGCGGCCGGGCCGGCGCGTCGTGGACGAGGCGCTGGCGTGGTGGCAGGCGCAGCGTGGCCGGACCTTCCTCTGGGTCCACCTGTTCGAACCGCACGCACCCTATGGGGATGCCGCCGATCGGGCCCCGGTCGGGGAGCGCTACGACGCCGAGATCGCCGAGGCAGATCGGCAGCTCGGCCGGCTGCTCGACGGCCTCGGCGCGCGCCGCCCCGACACCCTGGTGGTGGTCGCCGCCGATCACGGCGAGGCGTTTGGTGAGCACGGCGAGATCGGCCACAGCCTGTTCGTCTACGACACCACCCTGCGCGTGCCGCTGGTCGTCGCCGGCCCGGGCGTGCCGGTGGCGGCGGTCGTCGCCGCGCCGGTCAGCCTGATCGACCTGATGCCGACCGCGCTCGCGCGCCTCGCCGTGCCGGCGCCGGCCGCCGACGGCGTCGATCTGTCGGCGGCGATGGCCGGCGCACCGCTCGCCGCCCGATCGCTCTACGCCGAGTCGTTCGCGCCGCTGCTCGACTTCGGCTGGAGCCCGCTGCGCAGCCTGCGCGACGGGACGTGGAAGTACATCGCCGCCCCGCGGCCCGAGCTCTACGACGTGGCGGCTGACGCCGGTGAGACCCGCGACCGGCGGGCCGAGGTGCCCGACGTGGCACGCCGCCTGGCGGCGACTGTCGCCGCGATCTCCGGCGACGAACCGACGGCGATGCCGGTGGCGGGCGAGACCGCACGACGGCTCCAGTCCCTCGGCTACGTGTCGGCGCGTTCAGCCGGAGCGGCTGTGACTCGCGCCGACCCGAAGGACCGGCGGGAGGTCGCGGCGCGGCTCGCCGCGGTGACCTCGGGCGAGGTGACCGGGCAAGCGCTCGAGCCGGCCCTGCGCGCGATCCTGGCCGACGACGCCGGCAATCCGCAGGCCCTGCTCAGGCTCGGCGTGGTGCTGGCGGCCACCGGCCGGTGCGGTGAGGCCGAAGGGCGATTCGCCGACGCGATCGCCGCCGGGATGCCAACCGCCGATGCGCACCTCGGACTGGCGGGCTGTCTGGCCGGCCGCGGCCGCGTTGGCGAGGCGCTCGAGGTGCTCGGCAGGGCCGATGCGGTGGAGCCCGGCAATCCCGTCGTGCTGGCCAATCGCGGGTTGTTGCTGTCTGACGGCGGACGGGCCGGCGAGGCCGTGCCGTGGCTGGCGCGCGCCGTAGAACTCGACCCCGACTTCCACCAGGCGCGCTTCGGGCTGGCCATCGCGCTGGCGCGCGACGGGCAGCGGGCGGCGGCCGCGACCGAGGCCCGGACCCTGCTCACGCGCCTCGACCCGGCGGCGCCGCAGCGCGCCGAGGTCGCACGGCTGGTCGATGCCCTCAAGTGAGGGACCGACACCGGCCGTTGACACTCGCCGCGAGCGGCTTCATCACGTGAATCCAAGACTTTGGCCCTGGTCTGGGCCAAACGCTTGGATTCCGAGGGTTAATCCCAGGCATTCGTCCCTGGGATCCACCTCTGCCTTACGCTAACGTTCGTTTCTTGAATGAGTTACAGAATCAGTGCAGCGGCGGCAGCTCTGGTGTGGCGATTGCTCTCAGCCGATCGTTCGGTATTCAAACGGTCCTGAAGGTCTTTCTCGAGGAGAGACGAGTCTATGACGCAACGCATCTTGGCGGTGCTGGCGGGCGTGCTGCTCACCGTCGCGCCGGCCGCCGCCCAGCAGACCACCGGCACCATCAACGGACGGGTGCTCGACGCGCAAGGGGCGGCCATCCCGGGCGCCAGCGTGACGGTGACCAACCCGGCCACCGGCTTCACCCGCTCGGCCGTCAGCGACGGCGAAGGCAGTTACCGGCTGAGCGCCCTGAACGTCGGCCGCTACGACCTGGTCGTCGAGCTGTCCGGCTTCACCTCGGTGGAACAGCGCGGCGTCGTCGTCAGCGTCGGCCAGACGCTGACCATCGACGTCTCGCTCACCGTCGCCGCGGTCTCCGAGACCATCACCGTCACCGGCCAGACGCCGCTCATCGAGGCCACGGTGTCGTCGGTCGGCGGCGTCGTCGACATCGGCCGCATCGAGAGCATCCCGCTCAACGGCCGCCAGTTCGCCAACCTCGCCGCCACCCTGCCGGGCGTCGGCCTCGGCAACCACTCCGACCCGACCAAGAGCACGCAGTACTCGCCGCAGATCAACGGCGGCAACGGCCGCAACGTCAATTACCAGATCGACGGCGGCGACAACAACGACGACACCGTCGGCGGCCTGCTGCAGCTGTTCCCGCTCGAGGCCATCCAGGAGTTCAACTTCGTCACCTCGCGGGCCAAGGCCGAGAACGGCCGCAGCAACGGCGGGGTGATGAACATCGTCACCAAGAGCGGCACCAACTCCTACCGCGGCAGCTTCTTCGAGCTGTTCCGCGACAAGTCGATGAACTCGATCACCACCACCGAGAAGAACGGCGGCGCCGACAAGCAGGACTACCGGCGCAACCAGTTCGGCGGCAGCTTCGGCGGCCCGATCGTCAAGGACAAGATCCACTACTTCGGCGCCGCCGAGCGCACCCAGCAGGACACCAAGCAGGTGGTCAACACCAAGGGCCTGTTCCCAAGCCTCGACGGCACCTTCGACACGCCCTACCGCGAGACGCTGGTCAACGTGAAGGTGACGGCCAACGCCACCCCGACCCAGTTCCTGTCGGTGCGCTACGGCCGCAACCAGAACTCACAACCCTACGGCGCCACCTCGCTGAAGCCGGTCAACGGCTGGGGCAAGAGCAAGAACGAGTTCAACTAGATCAACGCCAACCACAACTGGGTGCTCGGCGGCATGCTGAACGAGTTCATCTTCCAGTACGCCGACTTCAGCAACAACATCTCGGCCAACAGCCAGGATCCCTACGAGCTGTTCCCCAACCAGGTGGCGATCGGCCAGAGCCCGAACACCCCGCAGACCACCGAGCAGAAGAAGTGGCAGTTCCGCGACGACTTCTCGTGGCACGTCACCGGCATGGGCGGCATCGGCCACGACTTCAAGGTCGGCGTCAACTTCATCAACGAGCCGCGGCTGTTCATCACCTTCAACTCGGGCAAGGGCGTCGTCCAGCACACCCATCTGACCGACGACGTCAACGGGCCGATCTCGACCATCACGCTCAACGACGGCGACGCGTCGGCGAACATCCCGCTGAAGCAGTACGCCGGCTACGTGCAGGACGACTGGGCGGTCACCGACCGGCTGACCCTCAACCTCGGGCTGCGCTACGACCTCATCAAGGGCTACCAGTTCGACCAGTCGAAGAACCCCAACTTCGTGATCATGCAGAACGCCGGGCGGGCCGGACTGCTGGCCGGGATCAAGGGCCTGGAGAACTTCGGCCAGGATCCCAAGGACGACACCAACAACTGGCAGCCGCGGCTCGGCTTCGCCTACAGCCTGCGCGACGGCCGGGACGTGCTGCGCGGCGGCTGGGGCATCTACATGGACATGGCCTACACCAACTCGAACGCGCTGTTCGCGGCCAGTGACGCCAGCGGCAAGGGCTTTGGTGCGGTCGTGTCGATCGACAACCAGACCGGCATCCGCAATCCGGACGGCTCGTTCTACCGGGTCGGCCAGCCGCTCACCAACATCCTGAGCCAGAACCAGGCCGGCGGCGGCTTCCCGCTGTTCGGCCAGTTCACCGATCCGCGGCTGCAGATGCCCTATACGCGTCAGGCGTCGCTGGGCTACTCGTTCCAGCTCACCGAGTCGATGGTCATCACGGTGGATGGCGTGCGGGCCGACGGCCGTGATCTCAACACCCGGCCGCGCATCAACACCGGCCCGGTCGGCGGCGGCGCCAGCGGCACCCGTCAGCTGGCGTTCCTGAACGTGCAGCCCGCCGCCATCGGCACGCGGCCGGCAATCAGCCGCGGCGAGAGCAAGTACACCGCGCTCATCACCGGCTTCAAGCGCCGCATGACCAACAACCTCGACCTCACCGCCACCTACACGCTGGCCAGCGCGAAGAGCGAGATCGGCACCGCGGCCGACGAGCTGAACGCCAACAACCTGCAGGACGCCTGGCTGCTCTACGACGACGACCGCGTCTACGGGCCGACGTCCCGCACCGACGCGCGCCATCAGGGCTCGCTCGCGGCGGTGTGGATGTTCCGCGGCCTCACCGTGGCGCCGACGTTCTTCTACCGCTCGCGGCTGCCGGTGGCCAGCATCACCGGGGTGGACACCAACGCCAACCGCGAGAACAACGACCTGACCGTGCGCGCCTTCCAATACGCCGGGGTCGGCAAGGCGCCGAAGGACATCGGCGAGTGCGAGACCTGGAACTGCAGCCGGGGCGCGTGGCGGACGCAGGCGAACCTGCGCCTGTCCTACGACATCAGGATCAAGGGGTCGGCGCGCATCACGGCGATCGGCGAAGCGTTCAACCTCTTCAACGCCAAGAATCCGGCTTTCGCGGTGACGCAGAACCAGACCAGCACGGCGTTCATGCAGCCGAACGCCTTTGCCGGCGACTTCCAGCAGGGCGAGCAGCGCCTGGCGCAGATCGGGTTCCGGTTCTCGTTCTAGAACGCCGGGGCGCGGGGCTCGGTTCCGGGCTCACGACCGACATCACGGCTGCGGGCGGGTCTTCGGGCCCGCCCGCGGTCTGTACGGCGACCGATCAGCGCAGCGCAGCCAGCAGGTCGGCGGCGGCGCGGCGCTCGCGGGCGAACCCGGCGGGAGCACGCGCCAGCACCTCGCGGTACATCGCGGCGGCGCGTTGCCGATCGCCGCTCTGCTGCAGCGCGATGCCCAGATTGAGCCGCGCCTCGTGGAAGTCGGGGGCGGCGTCGAGCGCCTGCTCGAGCCACGGCACCGCGTCGGCCGGGCGTCCCGCCTCGACCAGCACGACGCCGAGGCCGTTGGCCGCGTCGGCGTGCCGGGGCTGGGCGGCGACGCCGCGCCGATAGGCGGCTTCGGCGCCGGCCAGATCGCCGAGGACCCGCCGGGCGTTGCCGAGATTGGCCCACGTGGAGGCGTTCGAGGGATCGAGATCCGCGGCCCGCGCGAACGCGGCGGCGGCGTCGGCGGCGCGGCCGGCGTCGACGTGCAGCAATCCGAGGCCGTTCAACGCCGCAGGCGACGCCGGGTCGAGGGCCAGAGCCGCCTCCTCGGCGCGCCGGGCCTCGCCGTCGTCACCGGCCAGCCGGGCCGCCACCGCCAGATCGTGGAGGAGCGTCGCGGTGGCGCCGCGGCCGACCGCGGCGCGCAGCACGGCGACGGCCTGCGCCGCCTGGCCGGTCTCCTGGAGCGCCCGCGCGTAGGTGGACTGGAACACCGGGGCCGCCGGGAACCGCTGGCTCAGGCTGCGAAGGGCCGGAACGGCCGCCGTCGCCTCGCCGCTGCCGAGCTGCCCGAGCGCCAGTTCGAACGCGGACCACTCGGCGACGAGGGTCGCCGGGTCGGCCGCCGCCTCGCCCGACGAGGCCGCGGTCGCGGCGCTGCTCACGTAGCCGAGGGCGCGCAGGCGCGCGTCGGCATCGGGCGCGCGGCCCGCGGGCGCGGTCGCGGTGGCCTGCACGGCGCGCAGGCGCGCGATCATCGCCGCGACCCTTTGGCGCTGTGCGGGTGCGAGGTCGGTGGTCTCGGCCGGGTCGGCCGCGACGTCGAACAGTGCCGGAGTCGCGGCCTGGATCAGCTTCCACCGCCCGTCGGTCAACACCTGCAGCGGATGCCAGCCGGCGACCTTCGGGTACTCGGTTTCGGCGTAGACGTCGCTGGTCGTCGACGGGAGCAGCAGATCGCGGCCGGTCGCGGCGGGCGACAGGATCGCCGCCGTGCCGGTCAGACGCAGCAGCGTCGGCGCCAGGTCGGCCAGCGACACCGGCATGTCGATCGCCCGCGCCGGTTCGCCGGGAATCGACAGCACCAGCGGCACTCGCAGTGTCGTGTCGAAGGCCAGCATCCCGTGCGTGCGTTCGCCGTGGTCGCCGAGCCCCTCGCCGTGGTCGCCAGCGACCGCGACGATGATCGAGCCGCGCCGCCCGCCCGTCTCGAGGCGGGTCAACAGTCGGGCGACCTGCGTGTCGGCGTAGGCGATCTCGGCGTCGTAGCCGTTCGCCCCGGGTGGCAGCGCCGCCCCGGGCGGTGGCGCGTACGGCGCGTGCGGGTCGTAGAGATGCACCCACAGGAAGAACGGGCCGGTGCCGCCGGCGTCGAGCCATGCCAGCGCGGCATCGACCACCGCGGCCGCCGGCCGTTCGGCTTCGAGCCGGGCGTCGGCCGCCGTGTCGCGGTCGATGCGGTCGTCGTAGACGTCGAAGCCGCGGGCCAGCCCGAAGCGGCGGTCGAGGACGTAGGCGCCGACGAACGCCGCGGTCCGATAGCCGGCGCCGCCGAGCGCCGTCGCCAGCGTCGGCACGGCATCGGCGAGGACCACGCCGTTGTCGTGCACGCCGTGCGCGGTCGGCAGCAGGCCGGTCAGGATCGAGGTGTGGGCCGGCAGGGTCAGCGGCACCGTCGTGCGGGCGTTGGTGAAGCGAAGGGCCGTCGCGGCCAGCGCGTCGAGGGCGGGCGAGACGCCGCGGCCAAGCCGATCGGCGCGCCACGTGTCGATGGTGACGAGCAGCACGCTTCGCGGCGGCAGTGGCGCCGACGGGCGGCAGCTGCCGGCGAGGGCGCCGACCGCCACGAGCGGCCAGACCGGCAGCAGGCGCCTCACGTCACCCCCGGCGCGCCGGTTCCGCGAACATGTCCTCGAACACGCGGTAGTGGCCGCCGTGCATGCCGAGGGCGGCGTACACCGCCTGGGCGCGCGTGTTCGACTCATCGACGTAGAGGCGCAGGCCGCCGGCGCCCTCGCGCTCGGCGGCGGCGCGGATGAAGGCGTAGAGCGCGCGGAAGACGCCGAGGCGGCGGGCGTCGCGGGCGACGTGCACCGACTGGATCCACCACACCTGCCGGTTGCGCCAGTCGCTCCACTCGTAGGTGACCAGCAGCTGGCCGACGACGCGTCCGTCGTGCTCCGCCACCCAGTAGCGGCCGGCGGCGGCCCCGTCGAGCACCGCGGTCACGCCGCGGCGCAGCGTGGGGAGGTCGAGCTGGAGCTGCTCGGTTTCGGCGGCCATGTCGGCGTTGCCGGCGACGAGGACGTCGAGGTCGGCGTGGGTGGCGGGGCGAATCGACAGCATGGCAGGGCAGCTCCGGTCGATGGCCACCCATCGTACGCCATCGGCGACCGTGCCTACTTGACCAGCGTGACCGGCACGTCGGCCAGCTGGATGACCTTGGTGGCCGTCGAACCGAGCAGCAGGCTCCTGACGGCGCCGAGTCCGCGCGTGCCCATGACGATGGCGTCGCAGCGGAGGTCACGGGACACGTCGGCGATGGTCGTGGCGACCTCCCCGACGCGGGCGTGGGTGGACACGGCCGCCCCGGCGGTGCGCAGCGTCGTCGCCGCCGGCTCGAGCACGGCCACCGACGCCGCCGCCTGCCACCGGGCGGCCTCGCTGGAGCCGGGGTGGCTGGTCACCTCCCAGGTGGCGATCGCGGGCTGGACGTTGAGGAGGTGCACCTGTACGCCGGACTGGCGGCCGAGCGTTCGGCCGACCCAGGCGACGGCGCGCTGGGCGCAGGGCGAGCCGTCGACCGCGACGAGGACGTTCTGCATCACTCCATGGTAGTGGCGGGCACGACGCTCTGCCATCCTCCGCCGCACGGAGGTCGCGCACCCTGTACCCGACCGGCACCGAGAAGACCGCGCACACCGTGCTGGTCGTGCAGCACGGCTACTCGTTCAGGGCGCACGCAACTACGGCGCCGCCAGCGACGTGTACCGGCGGACGCCCCGACTGCGCCGCTCGCCCCGGCATCGCGTCGTTCCTGGCGGCCCTCGCTGCCGGTCTGGGCGGCGCCCATGTCGCGATGCTGGTGGCGTTCGCCGTGATCGGCGACGTGCCGGCCATCGTGCGGGCGGTCGCACATCCGACGCCCGTCATCGCCGCGCTCGACCTGTGGCTGGTCGTCGCCTCGAGACCTTGGCAGCGGCTCGCGCCGGCGCGGCGGTGGACGTCGCGCCGGCCTGCCTCTGGGCCGCCCTCGGCGCGGCCTGCGCCGTCGCCGCCGCGCGACTGCTCGTCCGCGCGCGGCCGCCGCTCACGGCGTCCGCGTGACGTGCGCCGCCACCGCCAGCCACGTGCCCTGACGACGGGCCCAGACGTCGGTGTAGCGGCCGGTTGCGGGCCGGCCATCCGCGGTGGTGTAGGTCGTCCGCGCGTGCACGATGGCGACGTCGCCGAGGATCCGCAGTTCCACGTCGTGACAGGCCAGCCCCGTGATGGTCACCGGCCGGGCCGTCTGGGCCAGGAACGCCGCCTTGTCGAGCAGCGTGCCGTCGGGCATCGAGGCGCGGAAGTCGTCGGCGAGGATCGCGCGGAAGCGCTGGACGTCGCCGGCCTGGACCGAGCGCACGTAGTCGAGATTCAAGGCGAGCAGGGTTTCGCGGTCCGAACCGCCAGGCCCTTGCGCGAACGCGGGGACGACCGCGGCCAGGGCGGCGACGGCGCTCAGCAACGACCGGGGCAGGTGAGGCATGCGCGGCATCCTACCCCGAGGTATCGTTGCGGAGCATGCGCCTCGTCCCGACGCCCGCCCCGGCCGCTCTGCTCGTTGCGATCGCCCTGTGCGCCGCTCCCGGCGGCCCGTGGGCACAGGTGGCGGCCGAGCCCGATCCGGTGTTCACCGCCGCGGCCCTGCTGACCGCCGCCGAGCTCAAGGGCCCCCACCACACCGTCGACGACCGCGTCGACACCCCGGGGCCGTACCACGTGTTCACCGTCCGCTCACCCTACGGCGTCTTCGAAGCCGAAGGGCGATCGCAGGTCACCCGGCGGCGCGAGGAGATCGCGGCGCTGGCCGCGCTCGACGAGGTGAACAAGGCCGGCGTGTTCGCCCGGGCCGCCGGCACGTCGCTGGTCAAGGTCGGCACCGGCGTGGTCAACGCGGTGAGCGATCCGGTCGCAACGGCGAAGGGCCTCGGCGCCGGCGTGAAGCGGTTCGGCGTCAACCTGGGCCGGCGCACCAAACGCGTCGTGCAGAAGGCGACCAGCGACGACGGCGGCGGCCGCGGCGGGTCGGTGGGCGAGAAGGCCGGCGATGCCGCCGGCTCGGCCGCCAAGAGCCTGCTCGGCGTCAACCGCGCCCGTCGGGAGTGGGCGCGCCGCATCGGCGCCGATCCCTATACCACCAACCCCACGCTGAAGGCGGCGCTCGAGGAGGTGGCCGCCATCGACGCGGCCGGCAGCATCGCCGCGACCATCGTCGTGCCGATTCCGCCGCTGGTCGCCACCACCGCCGACGTCGGCGACCTGGTGTGGGGCCGCGATCCCGAGGAGCTGCGCAAGTACAACGAGGCGCGGGCCCGCGAGATCGGCGCCAGCGCCGACGGCTTCGCGGCCTTCTTCCGCAACTTCACCTACACGCTCACCATGCAGACCCGCCTCGTCGGCGCGCTCCATGCCGTGCGGGTGCCCGGCGCCGGCGATTTTCTCGAGACGGCGGCCGAGGCCGAGGACGAGCGCGAGGCGTTGTACTTCGTCGAGAGCGCCGAGATGCTGCAGCGTTTCCACGCCGGTTCGCCGGTGGCGTCGATGCTCACCGACTCGCGGGCGATCGTCGCCGGGATGGCGGCGGGACAGGCGGTGGCGTTGCTGCCGTTCGACTGGCTGCGCCGATCGGACGCGGTGGTGGCGGAGTTTCGCCAGCTCGGCGAGCGGGCGAAGGCCGAACTGGGCGCCCGCGCGCTGCACGTGCGGGTCAGCGGGCGGATCAGCGACGGCGCCGCCCAGGCACTGGCGGCGATCGGCTGGCAGAAGTAGGTGGCGCGACGGGCCCGATCGTCGCGATGTGCCTGAGGCCGTCGCGCCGGCCATCGCCGCGACGGGTCGCGGCGGATGGTCGGGGCGACTGGATTCGAACCAGCGACTTCTCGCTCCCAAAGCGAGCGCTCTACCAGGCTGAGCTACGCCCCGACGCGTCAATCTTACCGCTCCGCGCCCGGACTGTCCCGGCGCATCTGCGCCGTCCGACCCGAGTCCCGAGTCCCGAGCCCGAATCCATGGCGGGCTTGACATGAATCATCACATCCACATACAGTGATTACACCTCGAGTTCGTGGCGGGGCTCGTTTATCGAGAGTGGTCGAGGGACCAGGCCCGACGACGCCACAGCAACCTGACGCCGATGCGTCGTGGTGCTCACCTGCCCCCGCGGGGGAGAGATAACCGGCCCGGCTGCCGATCGCGGATCGACGGTCCGTCGAGTGCTCCTCGTCGCGTGTCACCAAGGAGACCGTCCGATGCCGACTGCCGCCTGCCCAGCGCCCCGCCCGACCGCTGCCACCACGCACGTCACGACCATCGAAGTCACCTACCCCGAGGGCTACGCGGTCGACGACGCCCTCGATCAGCTGCGCACCCTGGCCCGGGCCCTCGGCATCACCACGGGCGCGGCCTGGTCGAGCGAGGGCGCGTCGGCGGCGGCCGTGCAGCCGGCCGACCACCGCATGGCGGCCGCCTTGGGCGGGCGCCTGCACGTCGCCGGGACGATGATGGCGCAGGGCCGGGAGATCCGCGTCTGGACCGGCCCGGCGTTCGTGCCCCGCGACCACGTGCTGTCGGCGGCGCCCGCCGGCCACCAGTGCGTGGCCGTGACCACCGCGGATGGCCACCGGGTCGTGCACGTGTGGCCGCGCGGCGCGGCTGCGCCGGACGCACCCGGCGAGGACTCGGCCGGACCCACCGCCGCCGCCGCCGACTCGCCGGTCGATCGCGACCGGCCGGCGCCGCCGTGGACGCCGCCGTGGCTGGTGCGGCTCGGCCTGCCGCACCAGGCGCCGCACCCGGCATTCCTGTGCGACCTGCTCGGCGGGAACGGCCTCGAGGTCGGGCGGGTGCGCGCCGACGTCGAGCGGGAGTCGGTGGCCTGGGCCCGGCTCGGCCCGTGCACCCAGGCGCACCTCGCCGCCGTGGCGGCCCGCCTCGCCCGCACGCACCGGCTCACCCTGAGCGCGTGGCGCGTGCTCGGAGCCAGTGCGTCGCCGGCCGCGGTCTCGCCGCTGCGCTATCCTCGAGCGCGGTGCCTCGCTACTTCGTAACCGGCGCGACCGGCTTCGTCGGCGCCGAGGTGGCCAAGCAGCTCCTGTCGCGGGGGCATTCGGTGGCCGTGCTGGTCCGCGATCCGGCCCAGGCGACCCTGCTCGCCCGGCTCGGTGCCGACGTGCACGCCGGCGACATCACCGCGCCGGCGTCGCTGCGGACGCCGATGCGCGGCGCCGACGGCGTGTTCCACATCGCCGGCTGGTACAAGACCGGGCAGCCACGCGCCGCCGCGGTGGCCGAGTCCGTCAACGTCGGCGGCACCCGGCACGTGCTGACCGCGATGCGCGATCTCGGCATCCGCAAGGGCGTCTACACCAGCACCCTGGCCGTCAACTCCGACACCCGGGGGGCCGTCGTCGACGAGACCTACCGCCATGCCGGTCCGCACCTCACCGTCTACGAGCGCACCAAGTGGCAGGCGCACTACGAGGTGGCGCTGCCGATGATCGCCGCCGGCCTGCCGCTGGTCATCGTGCAGCCAGGCGCGGTCTACGGGCCGGGCGACACCAGTGCGCTTCGCGCGGTGTTCGTCGCCCATCTGCGGCGGCGGCTGCCGCTCGTGCCGGCGCGCACGGCGTTCTGCTGGGGGCACATCGAGGACATCGCCCGGGCCCACGTCGAGGCGATGGAGCGGGGCCGGCCCGGCCAGAGCTACTTCATCGCCGGGCCGCCGCACACGCTGTACGAAGCGGTGACACTGGCCGCGCGCCACAGCGGCCGGCCGGCGCCGCTGGCCGCGGTGCCGCCGGCGCTGCTGCGCGGCGCGGCGCACCTGGCCGGCGCCGTCGAGGCGCTGCTGCCGCTGCCCGCCGCCCTGTCGTCGGAAACGCTGGCCGTGCTCGGCGGCGCCACCTACCTGGGCGCCGACGACAAGGCGCGGCGCGAGCTGGGCTTCGCGCCGCGGCCGCTCGGCGACGGGTTGCGCCACCTGGTCGAGCACGAGATGCGTCGGCTCGGCCTGACGCCGCCGGACTGACGCGCCGGCTCAGCGCGGCGCCGCCGGCCGCAGCATGCCGTGCTGCAGGATGTCGGACATGATCCGGACGGCCGCCGGCGTCGTCGGCCCGAACTGCCGATCGACGCCCCAGATCAGCTCGACCGAGAAGTAGTAGATGAAGATGCGCACGGCGAACAGCAGCGCCACGCTGACCGGCACGCCGTCGCGCATCCGCGCGTCGAGCTGCAGCCGTTCGCGGTTGGCCTCGGCGAAGCGCTCGAACCGCGTCGCCAGCTCGGAGTAGAAGCGCTGGATGTGCCGGCCGTCGAACTCGACGGCGTCGACGTAGAACAGCGCCACGTGCGGCCGCCAGGTCCGCAGCACCTCCTGCGCCGCATCGGCCAGGACGGCGAAGTCGTCGAGGAACCGGCCCTCCTCGAGGACCACGTTGATGGGGAAGTCGGGGCGCTGCGTGATCGCCTGGAAGCGCTCGAGCAGCGCCTGGAAGATCGACTCCTTGTCGCGGAAGTGATGGTAGACGCTGCCCGTGGACACGCCGGCCTTGCCGGCGATGTCGCGCATGCTGGTGGCGCCGTAGCCGCGATGGGAGAAGAGGTCGAGGGCGGCGTCGAGAATCGCCGTCCGGCTGCGTTCGGAGCGTTCTTCCTGGAGCATGGGAGACAGGACCTGCTGGAGATTACTTCAGGTCGGCGAGCCAGCGGGCCAGCGCCGCGAACGCCCGGCCGCGGTGGCTCACCGCGGCCTTGGCGTCGCCGGCTTCGGCCAGGGTACAGCCGAGCTCGGGGCTGAAGAAGATCGGGTCGTAGCCGAAGCCGCCGCCGCCGGCCGGCGCCCGCGTGATCAGGCCTTCGACCGCGCCGCGGGTCTCGAAGCGCAGCCGGTCCCCTTCGGCCACGGCGACCGCGCACACGAACCGCGCCGTGCGCCGCGCCTCCGGCACGTCGGCCATCTGCGCGAAGATCGCCGCGAACCGCTCGGGATAACTGGCGGTGGGCGACAGGAACCGCGCCGAGCGGACCCCGGGGGCGCCGCCCAAGGCGTCGATCTCGAGCCCCGAGTCCTCCGCCACGACCAGCCCCGAAATCGCGCCGGCGTAGGCCAGGGCCTTCAGCCGGGCGTTGGCCTCGAAGGTGTCGCCGGCCTCGTCCGGCTCCGGGAGCGGCGGCACATCGGCGAGCGTGCGCAGGTCGACCGGCTGATCGCGCAGCAGGTAGCGGATTTCGCGCACCTTGTCGCGGTTCGAGGTCGCGAGCACGATCGACCGCATCGCCAGGCCGGCTCAGCGGCCGAGGATGCCGCCGACGATCGCCCGCTGGTGGCCGACCAGCCGCTCGATGCCCTGGCTGGCCAGCGTCAGCAGGCCGTCGAGCGCCGGCTGGTCGAACGGCTCGCTCTCCGCCGTGCCCTGCACCTCGACGAAGCGGCCGTCGCCGGTCTTGACGACGTTCATGTCGACGTCGGCCTTCGAGTCCTCCTCGTAGGCGAGGTCGAGCAGCGGCATGCCGGCGACGATGCCGACGCTGGTGGCGGCGACGTAGTCGTTGACCGGAATCGCCGTGAGCTGGTCGGCGTCGCGCAGCTTGCCGAAGGCCAGCACCATGGCGACGAACGCGCCGGTGATCGAGGCGGTTCGGGTGCCGCCGTCGGCCTGGATCACGTCGCAGTCGAGCCACAGCGTGCGTTCGCCGAGCCGCTCCAGCCGCACCACCGACCGCATCGAGCGGCCGATCAGCCGCTGGATCTCCATCGTCCGGCCACCGACCTTGCCTTGCGACGCCTCGCGGGTCGTCCGCGTGTTGGTCGCCCGCGGCAGCATGCCGTATTCGGCGGTCACCCAGCCCTTGCCGGTGCCGCGCAGGAACGGCGGCACGCGGTCCTCGACCGAGGCGGCGCAGATCACCTTGGTGTGGCCGACCTCGATCAGCACCGAGCCTTCGGCGTGGGCGAGATAGTGCGGCGTGATGGTGACGGGACGAAGATCTCCGGGCGCGCGATCGAACTGTCGGGTCATGGGGTGCGGATCAGCCCTTCATTCTTTCGTAACGGCTCGCGCAAGTCCACATGACCGGTCAGCGTGTCGACCTCGCGGCCGTCGACCAGGATCTGCACGCGCGCCACCGGCGACAGGTTGGTAGTGAGCACCGAGACGATCGCGTAGACGGCCATCAGCTCGTTGTGCGAGCCGCCGGGCACCGCGGTGCGCACGGCGGCGTCGAGATCGACGTAGGCGTCGTCGCCGCCGGGCAGGAAGACGCCGCGCAGCGTGACGCCGGCCGGCACGGCGCGCGACAGCGGCGCCGGCGGCTCGGCGGCCAGCTGCGCCTCGACGAGCGCCCGCGCCTGCGCGACCGGGGTGTCGCCGAGCGGCACGTCCTGGGACACGCCGACCAGGCTGGCGCCGTCTTCCGACGCGAAGTACAACGTGGCGGCGATCTGCGGGCCGGTCGACGACGGCGCCACCGGCGCGGTGGCGATCGGCTCGGCGTCGGGTGTCGGCGCGGCGAGGCCGCGGCCGAGCGCCGAGAACATCGTCCAGCCGAGCGCCACCGCCACCGCCGCGACCACGGCGCCCACCGCGAGACGCCGGCCGCTCATTGCGCCGGCCGCTCGATCTCGTCGCGGAAGCGGCTGATCGCGTCGAAGATGGCGCCGGCGACCCGGTCCTGGTGCGCGCCCGACGACAACGCCTTCTCCTCGTCAGGATTGGAGAGGTAGCCGATCTCGACGAGCACCGCCGGCATGTTGGCGCCGACCAGGACGCGGAACGGCGCCTGCTGCAGCGGCCGCGGACTCATCTCGACGCGGGCGCGCATCGTCGCCTCGACGATGGTGGCCAGCCGCGCCGACTGCTCGAGGTGCCGGGCCTGGGCCGCCTCCCAGAGGATCAGCTCGATCGCCCGCATGCCGCCGCCCAGCTGCGGCAGGGCGGCAGCCGGCGCCTCGGCCCGCCGCCGCGCTTCGAGGTCGGCGCGATCGACGCTCAGGTAGTAGACCTCGGCCCCCCGCACCGCTGGCCGGACGGCGGCGTTGGCGTGGATGCTGACGAAGAGGTCGGCGTGGTTGTTGTTGGCGATGGCGGCCCGCTGATCCTGATCGAGCGTGCGGTCGTCGTCGCGGGTCATGACCACGCGCAGCCCGAGCCGGCCTTCGATCAGCGCCTTGACCTTGCGGCTCACCGCCAGGGTGATCGCCTTCTCCAGCGTGCCGCTGGGGCCCTCGGTGCCGTTGGCGTCGCCGCCGTGGCCGGGGTCGAGGACGACGATGCGGACGCCGGTCGAGTCGCGCGGGTCGCCCAGCGCCGGCAGCGTGGCCCCGGGGGTGAGCACCGGCGGGGTTGGCGTCGCGCCCGGCGCCGGTGCTGGCGCCGGCGCCGGCGGGGGCGGCGGTGCCGGCGCGCTCTCGGCTCCGGCCGGCAGCAGGTCGACGACGAGCCGGGTCGTGCCGGCGTCGATGGCCTGCGTGGTCGCGCGGTGCGTCGCAAAGCGCGGCCCGGTCACCAGCACGAGTGTCGCCGCCGTGTCGCCGCCGCGGATCGCCTGCAGGAAGCCCTGCGCCGGCACCGCCGGCAACACGGCGTCGAGGGCATCGGCCGAGAAGGTGACCGCGAGCTGTCCGGCCCCGGCGGTGACCGTGGCATCGGTGGCCGGCGAGATATCGAACACGACCTGCGCCGACGCTGCCGCGAACTCACCGCGCACCAGCACGCGCGGGACCCTCAACTCGCCCAGCACCAGCAGCCGGCCGGAGCGGCGGAACTCGATGCGCTGCTCGAGCAGCAGCGCGATGGCGCGGGTCACGAACTCGGGGGTGACGAACAGGCGGCCGTCCTGGCGGAGCGGCGGCGCCGCCAGTGACACCAGCCGACCCTGCACCGAGACGACGGTGCGTTCGGGTGTCAGCACCGCCGAGCGCGCCCCGCTCGTGAGCGTGGCGGCGCCGGTGACCCGGTCGTCGCGGGTGGTCAGCCCGAACGCCGCCGCGACGTCGTCGAGGGCGAGGTAGTCGCCGCCGTTGATCGTAGTGACCGGGAGCGGACGGCGGCTCTGGGCGGTCAGCACCGTGATCGGCGCCGGTGCCTGCCCCTGGGCCATGGAACCGGCCCCCAGGATGACCGCCGTGCCGGCTGCGAGGGCGAACGCGACGAGACGGCGCACTGCGTCGTCCATCATAGCGTGCCCCTCGGGATGGCTCCCGCCGGCCCGCCGACGGCGACCAGGCCGCCATCCAGTTCCCAGGATGAGCTGGCGCCCGCCGGCCGTATGCTCGCGTCGGCCCCGTCCGGTGCCATCGTCCACGACGCCCCCAGCGGCGGCTCCCCTCAGCGCGCCGGCGTCGTCGCAGCGCCGTCCGGCCACGGCACGCGGCGGTCCGCGTAGAATCGACGGGTGATCGGAGGGCGGTGGATGTCGATTCGGTGTCCGGCAGGCCTGGCGGCCGCGGCGGTGGTGCTCCTGGCGGGGCCGGCGGCGGCGCAGAGCGTGCGGCCGGGCGTGCTCGATCTGTGGGCCGGCGGCAAGACCGCCTTCGGCGTGTTCGTGCCCGACGAGAACACCGCGCCGCGCGGGCCCAATCGTGGCCCGGCGGTGTACACCGCGGCCGGGGCGGCGAAGCTCCAGGCCAATCCGCTCATCGACTTCGTGTTCCTCAATCTCGAAGGTGCCTACGACCGCAACGCCGTCATGGCGGTCAGCGAGGGCCTGGGCAAGCGCGGCACCCCGGGCCGCAAGACGCTGCTCGTGCGGATTCCCTCGCTCGCCGACGCCGGGCCGCTCGTGACCGGCCAGCGCATCAAGGAGATCCTGGCGATGGGGGCCGACGGCGTCACCGTGCCGCACGTCGAGAACCTCGATCAGGGCCGCCAGGTGGTCAGCCTGTTCGCCGACGCCCGCGCCGACGTCTGGTCGGCGGCCAATCCCAACGGCACCGTGATCGCGATGATGATGCTCGAGGATCCAGGCGCCATCGAGGCGGCCCAGCAGATCGCCGACATCGGCGGTTACAGCGTGCTGGCCTGCGGCATCGGCAGCCTGACCCAGGCGCTGAAGGGTGACCGCAAGGCCGCCGAGGCCGGCAACCAGGCGCTGCTCGCGGAGACGAAGCGGGTCAAGCTCGTCAATATGCTCACCGCCAGCGCCGGCGACGTCGCGCAGCGCGTGAAAGAAGGGTTCCTGGGGCTGCTGGCGACGGGCAACGACACCGACGCGGTGATCCGCGCCGGCCGCGCCGCCGCCGGCCGCTAGGCCGCGGCGCAGGGCTGGACTGCGCGGAATCCGCCCGGACCGGTCCACCAGCAGGAGGCGTGGTCATGCGCGGCACCAGGTGCGACGCACGAACGTGGGCGATCGCCGCGGCGATCGTCGGAGCGGCATCACTGAGCGGCCGCGCCCAGAGCGAGTTCTGGCCGCTGGTCGAACCCGCACGCCTTGACGTCGTGGCGCCGCGGCGTCGCCCCGTGCGACCTGTCGCCGCGGCCGTGAGCGTCCGGTCGCCGCGCGGTCAACGGGCGACCACGAACTTCTGCACCCGCCGCCCGGTGCCGACCTCGGCGGCGTAGAGATCGCCCCGCGAGTCGACGGCCAGTGCGTGGAGGAACACGAACTGCCCGGCGTAGCGCCCGATGCGGCCGATGGCGGCGGCTTCGGTGAGCGACGTGCGATCGTAGACGTGCACCTTGCCGTTGCCGGCGTCGGCCAGGTACAGCCAGCGCTGGTCGCGGTCCGCTGAGAAGGCGACCGAGAACGCCGTGCCGAGCAGCTTCGTCCGCCGCTCGACGAAGATCTCCCGCTCGAACGCGCCGGCCGTCGTGAACACTTGCATCCGGTTGTTGCGGCGGTCGGCGACGTAGACCTTGCCGTCGCGCGACACCCGGATACCGTGGACCAGGTTGAACTGCGCCGGCGGCGGGCCGTCGTAGGTCACCGCCTTCGGCGCCGCGTCGTCGGGCGGCCGGCCGTAGGCGCCCCACATCCGCTTGAACGCGCCGCTGTCGGCGTCGTAGACGATGACCCGGCGATTGACGTAGCCGTCGGCGACGTAGAGCTCGTTGGTGGCCGGGTCGACGTGGACATCCGCGGCGTTGTTGACGTTGGCGGTGTCGAGCGAGCCGCGGCTCTGGCCACGCCGGCCGATCTGCAGCAGGAACCGGCCGTCGCTGGTGAACTTCAGGATCTGGTTCTCCCGGCCGCCGGACAGGCGCGGCCCGCCGGCCGAGGTGATCCAGACGTTGCGCTTGTGATCGACGTGGATGGCGTGTTCGTCCTCCGGCCACTCGTAGCCGGCGCCGGCGCCGCCCCAGCCGTTGATGTACCGACCGCTGGCGTCGAACTCGAGCACGGGGGGCGCCGCGGTGCAGCAGGCCGCCTCCGGGTTCTGCGCCTTCTCGTCATCGGTGAGCGACCATGGTCGGTGCAGCACCCAGACGTGATCGCGGTCGTCCACGGCGACGCCGGTGACCTGGCCCAGTGTCCACTGCGGCGGCAGCGCCGGCCACGCGGGATCGACGGCGAAGCGCGGCGGGGCGGCGGTCTGGGCCGCGGCCCGCGCCGCGATCCGTTCGGCGGCGGCGAGTGCGGCGAGCAGCAGCGCCACGCCGGCGAATGCAGCGGCTCGGCCGGGGCGGAGCCGGCGGGTCACGCGGCGTATCCCTCGGCGATGAGCCGGTTGCGTCCGGCGTCTTTCGCGGCATAGAGCCGGCGATCGGCCACGTCGACGAGGGCGGCGGCGTCGCGGCCGTCTTCCGGCAGGCTGGCGATGCCGACGCTGGCCGACAGGCGGGGGCTGCGCGAGTCGGCGTTCAGGGCGAGGCGCCACGCCTCGAGCCGGGCCACCGCCGCGCCGCGGTCGGCCTGGACCAGGACAGCGAACTCCTCGCCGCCGTAGCGGGCGATGATGTCGTCCTCGCGGAACGCCTCGCGCAGCCGGTCGGCGGCGTAGCGCAGCGCCTCGTCGCCGGCTTGATGCCCATGGCGATCGTTGACCGCCTTGAAGTCGTCGAGGTCGATCAGCGCCAGCGTGAACGGCCGCGCGCCATCGGCCTGGCCGTGGACCAGACGGGCGAGACTCTCGTCGAAGAAGCCGCGGTTGAACAGACCGGTGAGGGCGTCGCGCATCGAGTCGAGCCAGAAGGTGCGCGACCGCACCACCACGGCGGCATGGATGATGGTGGCGACGGCGATCAGCTGCAGGCGGCTCACCTGTGAGTCCCACTGGAACGTTCCGTAGATCGGCTCCACCGTCCACGCCGCCGGCTCGTTCAGCCCGACCCAGCTGATGATCGCCCCGTACTGCACCAGCGCCGCGGCGCCCGCTGCCAGGCACACCCGCGGGTCGTAGCGGAGGCCGGTGCCGGCCAGCGCCACGAAGTACATCGTGTAGTGGACCAGGCTGTTCGACGCGACGATCGGCCGGCCGGCGAGGATGAAGCTGACGAAGCCGAGCGAGATCACCGCGACGTCGAACTGGCTGGTGGCGAAGCCCAGCCACCACGGTGGCACGTCACGGGCCGCCAGCCGTTCGAACCACACCGCGAACCCGAGGGCCACGCCGATCGAGGCGAGGCCGAGCCAGTTCTCGACCTGTCCGGGGTTGGCCAGCGAGGTCGAGAGCGGCACCAGCGTGAGCAGCAGGAGCAGCCCGAGGCGGAACCGGGCGACGAACAGGTCGCCCGATCGGCCGAGATCGCGGCTGATCGGGTCGCTCCAGCCGGCAATCGATCGGCCGAGGCGCTGATACAGGCGGCGGGCGGGCATCTGCCTGCTCAGACAGCGACGGAGTCGTCAGTAGCCCATCGCGTAGCCGGTGCGGCGCGGGTCGGCCCCGGCGGTCATCGCGCCGGTCCGCGGGTCGACGCCGATGACCTGCATGTGGCCGAGGCTGCCCCAGCCGGGCAGCACGCGCACGGTGTGGCCCATCGCCTTCAGCGCCTCGATGGTCGCCGCCGGCACCCGGCCCTCGATCTGCACGGTGATGGCGGCGCCCGGCTTGTAGAAGTTGGGTTCGGCGTTCAGCGCCAGCCGTGGCGCCTCGATCGCCTGCTGCACGGGCAGGGCGAAGTCGAGCAGGTTGACCAGCACCTGGAACTCGGTCTGGCCGATGGTCTCGCCGCCGGGTGTGCCGAACACGTAGGCCAGCCTGCCGTCCTTCAGGACGACGATCGGCGAGTTGTTGAGGATCGGGATCTTGCCGGGACCGACGTAGTTGGCGTCGGTGGGGTAGGGCGAGGTCGAACCGAGGCGCATCCCGTTGTTCAGCAGCAGCCCGGTCGAGCCGACGACGACGTTGTTGCCGAACAGCCCGCCGAGGGTCGGCGTCACGCCGACGGCGTTGCCGAAGCGGTCGGCGATCGAGAACGAGGTGGTGTGCAGCTCGCCGTCGTAGCGATCGTCGAACGCCGGTCCAGCCGCGCGCGGCGACGGCGACGGGCTGCCCTCGGGCGTGCCCGCCGGCGGGTAGGCGATGGCGCGCGCCGGATCGAACAGCGCCCGGCGCGCGGCGGCGAACGGCTTCGACAGCAGGCCGGCCGTCGGCACGGTGACGAACGCCGGGTCGGCGACGTACTTGTAGATGTCGGCCTTCGAGATCTTGATCGCCTCGATGATCGCGTGCAGCGCCGCCGGCGAGTTCGGCCCGGCGGCCTTCATGTCCACCGGCTCGATCAGGTTGGCGCCCATCAGCACCTCGAAGCCGCCGCGCGAGGTGGCCGGGTTGCTGTAGACGTCGTAGCCGCGATAGGTCGTGTGCAGCGGCGGCGTCCACTCGGGCCGGTAGGCGGCCAGATCCGACGCGCGCAGCACGCCGCCGTTCTCGCGGAAGAAGCGGTCGAACTCCTGGGCGATGTCGCCGCGGTAGAAGCGGTCGACGGCGGCGCGGATCGCCTCGGCGCGCGACGCCCCTTTCTTCAGGGCCTGCTGCTCGGCCTCGACCAGCTTGCGCAGCGTGGCGGCGTAGTCGGGGTTCTTCAGCAGGTCGCCGGCCGCGAGCGGACGGCCGCCGGGCAGGAAGATCTTCGCCGTCGTGGGGTAGCGGGCGAGGTTCTTCTGGCCGCGGGCGATCGAGGCCGCCAGCATCGGGTCGATCGGATAGCCCAGCTCGGCGGTCTCGATCGCCGGCGCGAACACCTCGGCGAGCGACATCGTGCCGTAGCGCTCGAGGGCCGACAGGTAGCCGCCGAGGTTGCCGGGCACGATGCCGGCCTTCATGCCGGCGTTCAGCGTCTCGGGTGTCATCTCGGCGGGCACCACCGCCTTGGGCGCGGCGCCGGCCATCGACACCGACCACACGGTGTTGGTGGCCTTGTGGAAGACGGTCATGAAGCCGTTGCCGCCGATGCCGTTCATCTCGGGCTCGCCCAGCCCGGCCATGGCGCCGACGGCGGCCACGGCATCGAAGGCATTGCCGCCCTTGATGAGGACCTGCAGTCCGGCTGCCGACGCGATGGGGTGTCCCGAGGTGACCAGCCCGTGGCGTCCGGCCACCGCCGGACGGGTCATGGCGGGACGCGCCGAGGCCGGGGCTTCGGCCGCCTGCTGCTGGCCGAGGATGACGGTGCCGCCGATGGCGACGGCGAACGCCGACGCCAGAACAGGAGTGCGCAGCTGCATCGGAGGGTCCTCCCGGATGAGGGGCTAGTGTAACCGCCGGCCGGCCCGGGCGCGCGGGTGTAAGCTGTCAGGCTGACGGCGCGGGACCGCACGGTCCCGCGGTTCTGCAACAGGAGTTGACCATGGGTCGTGGGCGTACGGTGGCGGCGGTGATGCTTTCGGCGGTGGCGGCCTTCTCGGCGTCGCTGGCCGGCCAGCAGTTCGGGTCGATCACGTTCCCGACGTCGGGGGCGGCGGCGGCGCAGCCGGCGTTTCTGACCGGCGTCATGGCCTTGCACAACTTCGAGTTCGACGAGGCGGCCGTGGCGTTCCAGCAGGCGCAGAAGGCCGACCCGAACTTCGCCATGGCCTACTGGGGCGAGGCGATGAGCCACAACCACCCGCTGTGGGCGCAGCAGGACATCGCCAAGGCGAAGGCCGCCCTCGAGAAGCTGGCGCCGACCCACGAGGCGCGCTTGGCCAAGGCGAAGCTGCCCAAGGAGAAGGCGTTCCTCGAGGCGCAGCAGGTGCTCTACTTCGGCCCGGGCGACAAGCTGGCCCGCGACCTGGCCTACTCGAGCGCCATGGCGGCGCTGTACGCGCAGTATCCGGACGATCACGAGATCGGCACGTTCTACGCGCTGTCGCTCCTCGGCACGGTGCGTCCCGGCGACACCGGCTATCGCCGCCAGGCGCTGGCCGCGTCGATCGGCCAGAAGATCTTCGCCGCCAATCCCAAGCATCCCGGCGCGGCCCACTTCATCATCCACGCCTTCGACGACCCCGACCACGCCCCGCTGGCCCTGGATGCCGCCAACGCCTACGCCCAGATCGCGCCGTCGGCCGCGCACGCCCTCCACATGCCCTCGCACATCTACGTGCAGCGCGGGATGTGGGAGCGGGTCAAGCAGTCGAACATCGTCGCCTACAAGGCGGCGGTGGACACCAACGCCAAGCTGAAGCTCGCCGAGGGCCGCGAAGACTTCCACACGCTCGGCTGGCTCGCCTATGCCAACCAGATGCTCGGCGACTTCGCCGAGTCGAAGAAGAACGTGGAGCTGGCCCGGCAGGCCGCCGATCGCAACCCGACCAGCGCCGGGATCCGCGACGGCTACCTGGGCATGCGGGCGCGCCACATCCAGGAATCGGGGCAATGGGAGAAGCTCGAGCTGCCGGCGCCGGCGGCGGCCGGCGGCGAGCATGCCAACATGCCCGGCATGAACATGGGCCCGTCGCAGGGCTCGGCCACCTGGATCTACATCGTCGGCGTCAGCGCCGCCAAGCTGGGCGACATCGCCACCGCCGACGCGGCGCTGGCGCAGCTGCGCGGCCTCCGCGAGCGGGCGGCGGCCGGTTCGAACGCCTACGCGGTGAAGGCCCACACCATCCGCGAAAAGGAACTTGCGGCGGTCATCCGCGCCGCGCAGGGCCAGAAGGACCAGGCGATCGCCCTGGCCAAGGAGGCGGCCGACGTCGAACTGACGACGGAAGCGCCGTCCGGTCCGCCCGATCCGATCAAGCCGGCGCTCGAGCTGTACGGCGAGCTGCTGGCCGACGCGGGACGCGACAGGGAAGCGGCCGCGGCCTTCGAGCAGTCGCTGCTGCGGACGCCGAACCGCACCCCGTCGGTGAAGGGCCTGGCGGCGGTGAGGGCCAGGGCGCGGCAGTCGTCGTCGGCGCGCTAGCACCGGGCGTGACGCCGTGGGAGCGTGAGCCGCTAGCCGCCAGCCGCTGGTCGCTGGTCAGAACCTCCGCGTGTAGACCACCTTCGCCGCGCCGCGCCGGTCGAGGGTCTGGAAGCGCGCGTCGGGGTCGAAGCGGTCTTCCACCCAGTTGTGGGTGTAGACGAAGAACACGTCGTTGCCGGGGCGGACGATCCAGCGATAGCGGGCCTGCCAGCCGAGCACACGGCTGACCGAGTCGTACTGCACGTTGTTGACCAGGTACATGAACGGGCTGAACTGCGTGTCGGCGACGACGCGCAGCAGCCGCGTGTCGAAGCGCCCCTCGGGCAGCGACACCCGGTTGTACTCGTAGGTGGTATTGATGCGGACGCCGGGCCGCGGCCTGACGTCGAGCCCGAGCACGTATTCGTTGCGCTGCCCGGAGAAGAACGACCCCCAGGTGACCTCGGGCCGCAGGGCGACGACACGCTGGTTGGCGGTGTTGACGGCGACGCGGTAGCGGCGAAACCGGTAGTCGGAGCCGCCGGGGAGGACGACTCCGGGGGCGATCTCGAACGGCTGATCGAGCCGCTCGTACGCGGGCGACACCGTCACCTCGGCGTTGTCGCCGCTGTGCAGTTCGAGCCGGAACGGCTGCATCCTCACCTCGACCGACTGCTTGCGGTTCTGGAGGTCGGTGTAGACGGTGGGGTTCAGCCCGAACCGGAAACGGCGGATGTAGGGATGCCGGGTCTTCGGCCGCGGACTCCAGATGAGTTCGGGGTTGTAGAGGCGGTACTCGCGCCGTGGCGTGAAGCCGACCGCCGGGTTGTAGAGCGCGCCGACGTCCTGGTACTCGCCGGTCGCCTCCCAGATGTCGTTCAGGTACTCGACCTTGCCGCTCAGCGTGTCGCGATCGCCGGGACCGCCGTCGCGGGCGGCCGCGGGGTCGGCCGACATGCCGATCCAGTAGCCCGACACCGCCAGGTTCTTGTTGCCGAGGAACGTCGCGGTGGCCAGCCGGAAGTCGGCGCCGAAGGTCGTGCGGGTCGGTGGGGCACCGCTGTCGTGCGTCGTCCGGCCGGTGTAGAACGCCCCGAAGTAGGACTGCTGCAGCACGCGGCGGCGCCAGCGGCCGACCAGGAAGCTCTCGCCCTGCGCCCGGTCCTCTTCGGCGGTGCGGACGTACAACGCGCCGAGGTCGTTCCTGCCGGCCTGGCCGTTCAGTTTGCCGCCGCCGATAATCGGCTGCGGCTGGCCGTCGACCAGGCCGACGCGTCGCGAGAAGAAAGCGTTGAACGGCAGATCGAAGAAGGTGGCGCCGTCGAGGAAGAAGGTGCGCCGCTCGGGCAGGAACAGCGGAAAGCGGGTGAGGTTGACCAGCCGCTGATCGACCTCGGTCTCGGCGAAGTCGGTGTTGATCGTGGCCACGCCGCGCAGGCTGGGCGTGAGGTTGTAGGCCATGTCGATGCCGATGTCGCCCGACGTCTCGCGGGCGCCTGGCGGCGTGCGGCCCGGCGCGTCGAAGGTGAAGCCCGAGGCGTAGGGGCGCAGTTCCAGGCCGCGGCCGTGGCTGACGTCCTCGAGCCCGAGCAGGAGGCCGGCGTTGGCCATGCGCTGCAGGCCCTGGTTGCGCTGGTGCCCGGTCCACAGCAGCTCTTCCTGTTTGCGGCGCACGGTGCGCTGGAAGTTGATGCCCCACGCCGGCGCGTTGGGGTCGAAGGCGAGGCTGCGGAAGGGCAGGTCGATCTCCAGCACCCAGCCGATCTCGCTCTGGCGGACCTTGGCGTTCCAGATGCCGTCCCACTCCCGGGCGTTGCTGCCGCTCGGGCCCTTGAGGGCGTCGGCCATCAGCCCCGACGGGTTCATCTCGAAGAAGTACCCGGTCTGCTGGTTCAGGAAGGTGTCCATCGTCCACATGAACCGGTCGTCGGCGCTCAGGAACTCGTCGCGCTTGCTGGTGTTGCCCTTCAGCTTGTCGGGCTCCGAGTCGTAGAGCGTCGCGCCGATGTAGAGATGGTCGCGGTTGAAGACGATGCGCACTTCGGTGCGCTCGGTCGGGATGCCGCCGAGCACCGGGTCCTGCATGATGAACTCGCCGCCGTGCTGCGCCCGCCCCCACACCGGTTCGTCGAGGATGCCGTCGAGCACGATCCGCTCGTCGTCACGCATCCGCTCGGCCGTGATCGTGCGCCGGCCCGAGTTCATCACCTCCAACTGCGCCGCGGTCTGCGCCGCGGCGTCGCCGGCCAGCCCGGCCGCGGCCGCCGCGGCCGCCATCCATCGAGAAAGACACTGCCACTGCATCGCGCACTAGGATAGCGGCCCGGGTCGGGCGCCCGGCGTGACACTTCGTGACAAGCTGGCGCGCGCGCCGCTCAGCTCGTGCGCGACTCGGCGATCAGCTCGGCGAGCCGCCGGCGCTGCCGGCCGTCGGCCGCGAAGTTCTGCGGCGAGGTCCACGCCGCGAACGCGCGATCGAGCGCCGGGAACTCGCGGTCGAGAATCGAGTACCAGGCGGTGTCGCGGCTGCGCTGCTTGTAGATCGTCGCCTGCCGGAAGATGCCTTCGAAAGTGAACCCGAGCCGCCCGGCGGCGGCGCGCGACGGCGCGTTCAGCGCATCGCACTTCCACTCGTAGCGCCGGTAGCCGAGCGCGAAGGCCTCGCGCATCATCAGGTACATCGCCTCGGTCGCCGCGCGCGTCCGCTGCGCCAGCGGCGAGAAGTTGATGTGGCCGACCTCGATCGAGCCGGCCGGCGGGTCGATGCGCAGGTAGCTGGCCACGCCCACCGGACGATCGCCGGCGCGGTCGATCAAGGTGAAGAACAGCGGGTCGTCGCCGGGCGCCATGCGACGGAGCCAGGCGTCGTAGTCGGCGAACGACGCGAACGGGCCGATTGGCAGGTAGGTCCAGTTGCGTCCCTCGGTGTCGAGCGCGTTGGCCTCGAACAGGGCACGGCCGTGCGCGTCGGGATCCAGCGGCGCGAGCCGCGCCCAGTGGCCCTCCAGCACGCGGCGGGCCGGGCGGGGCGGCGGCTGCCAGTCGTCGAGGGCATCGCCGATCGGCTGGCCGAGGTGGTTGAGACGGCTCATCGCGGTACGGCTCCTGAAGGGGTCGCCCTCTGGGCGGCCAGGTCGGTGATCCACGCCGGCGGCTCGGGGTCGCCGCTGAAGCTGATCGGCCGGCCGAGGCTGCGCGACCAGCGGAACAGCCAGGACGGGCCGAAGCGGCTGACCAGCGTGTCGGGCGAGTGGTAGGCCGGATCGCGCATCGCGTCGGCGAGCGGCACGAACCGGTAGCCGCGCCCGGCCACGGCGGCGAGCAGCGCCGGCAGCGCCTCGGCCTGCAGCGCGTTGGCGTGAATCAGCAGCGTCTGCGGCACGTCGTCGCGGCCGAAGAGCTCGGCGGCTTTCCGTTCGGCGAAGGCCGTCACCGCCGCCGTGTGGGCCAGGTAGGCGGCGACGATGCGCGCCCGCAGGGCCGTGTCGCCCTGCCGCCGCGCGCGCACGTAGCCGACGTTGAAGACGTAGTCGGCGTTCTCGATGGTGTGCGGCGCCACGGTGTAGCCGCGCCGGGCCAGCCCGGCCAGCACTTCGGAACGCTTGCCGGCGGTGTCGCCCGTGTGGGTCATCGGATGGCGGAACAAACGCGGCGCGGTCGGCGACTGCAACCCGGGCCACACCTCGGCGCCGCGATCGACGTCGGCGAGGAACGCCGCGGCGCTGAGGGTGTTGAGGTCGGGGTGCGACCTGGTGTGGTTGCCGAGCAGGTGCCCGGCGGCGACCCACCGGCGCAGCAGCGCCACGCGGGCGTCGCGGCCGCCCGGGGCGTCGAGCTTGTCTTCGTTGACGAAGGCCACCGCCGCGGCGCCGGCCGCCCGCAACGCGTCGAGCATCGCGGTGGTCGCCGCCTCGGCGTCGGCCAGGGCGTGCCGGCCGCCCGGATCCACGAACGGCAGGTCGTCGATCGTGACCGCCAGCGTCCGCTGTCCAGGGGCCGCGGCCGGCGACGTGTGGCTGCCGGTCGCCGTCACGGTGAGGCCGGCCGCGACGGCGAGTGTGGCGGCGAGGGCCAGCCGCCCGCCGCCGGCGCGAAAGGGCCGCCTCACGCTAGCTGCGCAGCGTCGCGTTGAAGATGGCCAGGGTGCGCTTCCACGCCTCGGCCGCCGCGGCTTTGTCGTAGCGCGGCGTCGTGTCGTTGTTGAAGCCGTGCTGCGTCCCCGGATACATGTGCATCTCGTACTTGACGCCGGCGTCCTTCAGCGCCTTCTCGTAGGCCGGCCACGCGGCGTTGATGCGCTCGTCGGTGCCGGCGTAGTGGATGAGCATCCGCGCCTTGATTTTGGGCACGTCCTCGGCCGCCGGCGGGCCGCCGTAGAAGGGCACCGCGACCAGCAGCTCGGGCACGCGGGTCGCCAGGAAGTTGCAGACGCCGCCGCCGTAGCAGAAGCCCACCGCGCCGATCCGTCCCGTGCACTCGGCATGCGTGCGGAGGTACCCGGCCGCGGCCACCATGTCCTCACGCGTCTTGGGCTGTTCGAGCTTCTGGAACAGGTTTCGCGCCTCGTCCTCGCCTCCCGCCGGGTAGCCGCCGAGCGGCGTCAGGGCGTCGGGGGCGAACGCCAGGAAGTTGTCGAGCGCGAGGCGCCTGGCGATGTCCTCGATGTGTGGATTCAGGCCGCGGTTCTCGTGGATGACCAGGACGCCGGGCAACTTGCCGACCGCTTTGGCCGGGCGGGCGAGATACCCCTTGACCTTCCCATAGCCCTGCGGCGACGCGTACTCGACGTACTCGGCCTTCAGGCGCGGGTCGTTCTTGGCCACCTGCTGGGCCTCGGCGAACTTCGGGTTCAGCTGGTCGAGCAGCATCGAGGCGGTGACGCCGCCGACGGCGTACTTGGCGGCCTTGTCGAGGAAGCCGCGGCGGTCGAGCGCCCCGTGCACGTAGGCGTCGAAGAGGATCAGGACCTGGGGATCGAAATCGGCGACCGTCTTGCGCTCCATGGGCGTCCTCCCGAAAGGCCAGAGCATATAGAGCGGCGCCGGGCGCCGCAAGCCTTCGGCCGGCCCGTCACCAGGCCGCGGGCCGGTATACTTTCCGGTGACGCGCCACGTTCCGGCCGGCGCCGCCCGCGCATGCCCTCACCCCTCCGCCTGGCCTTTCTGGGCTGTGGATTCATCACCCGCGTGCACAGCGCGCACCTGCGCGCGTTGGGCGACGTGGCGCGGGTGAGCTACGCGAGTCGCGACCTGGCCCGGGCCGAGCGGTTCGCCCGCGAGTTCGGTGGCATGCGCGCCTACGGCAGTTACGCCGAGGCGCTGGCCGATCCGGCCATCGACGCCGTCGTCGTCGCCGTGCCGCCGGCGTTCCACAAGGCGCTGGCGCTCGAGGCACTCGCCGCCGGCAAGCACGTGCTGGTCGAGAAGCCGGCGTTCCCGACCCTGGCCGACTACCACGACGTCGTGGCCGCGCGCGACCGGGCCGGTCGGATCGTGCTCGTCGGCGAGAACGACCACTACAAGCCGCTGGCGGTGCACCTCCGTCAGCTCGTCGCCGGCGGCCGCATCGGCGAGATGGTCTTCGCCCACTTCACCACCATCGCCCATCGACTGAAGTCGGCCGACGACTGGCGCAACGACGAGGCGATGGCCGGCGGCGACGCCTTCTTCGAGGAGGGCATCCACTGGCTGCACGTGGCCGGCAGCCTGGGGCCGCGCATCGTCACGGCCCACGGCTTCCGGCCATCGGTGTCGCGCCGCGGGCCGGACCGGCGGGCCAAGAGCATGATGGTCGCCTTCCGCTACGACAACGATGCGGTTGGCGCGCTGTACTACTCGCGCGAGGTGCCGTCGCTCTTCAAAGGCCTGCGGCTCTCGAAGCTGTTCGGGCGCGAGGGCGTCATCACGTTCGAGTCGAACGGGGTCTTCGTCCTGGCCCGCGGCAAGGGCTGGCCGTCGCTGCAGTTCCCGGGTTTCCGCGACATCCGTGGCTATCGCGCCATGTACCGTGACTTCGCGGCGTCGGCGGCCAGCGGGCGCCCGCCCGAGATGAGCCTGGAACGGGCGATCGAGGACCAGCGGCTGATGGACCAGATCTACGCCTCGGTCGCCGCGCCGGTCGCCGACGCGGGGACGGCGCCGTGAGCGCCGCCCGTCCCGATCGCTTCGACGTGGTGATCGTCGGCTCGGGGGCCGGCGGCGGCACCATGGCCCGGGCCCTGGCGCCGTCGGGGGGCCGCGTCCTCGTGCTCGAGCGCGGCGACTACGTGCCCAAAGAGGCCGAGAACTGGGACCCGGCGGCGGTGTGGCGCGACCTGCGCTACCGGGCCGACGAACGCTGGCTCGACGCGTCCGGCGCCGAGTTCCTGCCGTACACGCATTACTGCGTCGGCGGCAACACCAAGTTCTGGGGCAGCGTGCTCTACCGCCTGCGCCGCGAGGACTTCGGCGCCCTGCAGCACCAGGACGGCGTCTCGCCAGCCTGGCCGATCGACTACGAAACGCTGGCCCCGTACTACGACCGCGCCGAGGCGCTGTTCGCGGTGCGCGGTGCCATCGGCGACGATCCCACCGAGCCGCCCCGCGGCCCGTATCCCCATCCGGCGGTGCCGCACGCCCCCCGGATCGCCGCCATCGTCGAGCAGCTGCGCGGTGAAGGCCTGCACCCGTCGTCGCTGCCGCTGGGGCTGCTGCGGCCGGGGGAGGAGGACGGCTGTCATCTCTGCAACACCTGCAATTCGTTCCCCTGCCGCCAGCACGCCAAGAGCGACGCCGAAGTCTGCTGCGTGCGGCCGGCGCTCGCCGGTGGCGACGTCACGCTGTGGACCGGAGCCCGGGCGCGGCGGCTCGTCACCGACCCGTCGGGCCGGCGGGTGACCGCGGTCGAGTTCGAACGCGCCGGGCGCGTCGAGCAGGTGGAGGCCGGGCTGGTCGTGGTGGCGTGCGGCGCGGTGCACTCGGCGGCGCTGCTGCTGCGGTCGGCGAGCGACCGCCATCCAGCGGGTCTCGGCAACTCGTCGGGACTGGTCGGGCGCCGCTACATGGCCCACCTCGCCACGATGATGCAGGGCTTCCACCCGTTCGCCAGGAACGAGACGGTGTTCCAGAAGACGGTGGCGATCAACGACTACTACTTCGCCGGTCCGGGCACGCCGTATCCGCTCGGCCACGTCCAGTCGCAGGGCCGCACCCACGGCATCATGGCCAAGGTGGTGGGCGACACGATCATCCCGCGCATTCCGCTGATGGCCTACGACGCCTGGGTGGCGCGCGGCGTCGACTGGCTGGCGATGTCCGAGGACCTGCCCGATCCGGAGAACCGTGTGGTGGTCGACGGCCAGGGCCGGGTGCGGCTGCACTATCGCCCGAACAACGTCGGGCCGCACCGTCGGCTGGTCGCCGAGATGGCGCGGCTGCTCAAGCGCCTCGGCTTCTGGAAGGTGATGAGCCACTCACACCTGAGCAAGAACACCACCCACCAGTGCGGCACGCTGTGCTTCGGCACCGACCCGCGCGCCTCGGTGCTGGATCCGTTCTGCCGCAGCCACGACGTCGAGAACCTGTTCGCCGTCGACGCCTCGTTCTTCCCGTCGTCGGCGGCGGTCAACCCGGGGCTGACGATCGTCGCCCAGGCCCTGCGCGTCGCCGATCATATCCGCGTCACCGACCTGCGTCAGAGGACCGAGCCGACCGCGGCCCAGGCGTGAGGCCGGCCGACCACGTCGTCCTGGCCTCGCCCGGCTACGCGCTGAGGCGACCGCGGCCGCCCCCTGGGCTACCATCCACGGATGCGCGCCCGCAGCTTCAGCCACGTCGGCCTGACCGTCTCGGACTTCAACACGGCCGTCCGGTTCTACTGGGAGATGTTCGGCTGCCCGCTGGTCGGCGTCGCCGACACGCCGCCCGAGCGGGTGCGGACGTTCTTCGGCGTCGAGGCGCCGGCGCCGCGTTGCAGGATCGGCTGGATCCGCGTGCCGGGCGGCGGTGTCCTCGAGATCTTCGCGTTCGAGCCGAACCTGCCCCCGGCTGCCATTCCGTGGCACCGCGTCGGCCTCACGCACTTCTCGTTCAACGTGCGCAACTTACAGAAATGGCATGACCATTTGCAGGCCAAGGGCGTCGAGATCGTCAGCCGGCCGGAACGCTCGCCGCGCGGCCACTCGTTCTTCTTCGTACGAGATTTCGACGGCAATCTGATCGAGCTGATGGACCTCGGGGTGATGTACCACGTGCTCGGCTGGCTCGGACCGCTCGGCGGCTGGCTGTTTCGCCGCGGAATGTACCAGCAGTACTACCTCCCGACGCCGCCGAAGTGATGCGCGGCGTGTGCCGCGGCTCGCTGACAATTCTGACATTCCCGAGCCCCGAGCCCGGAGTCCCGAGCCCCGCCCTTCCTGGCACACATCCTGCCTAGCTGGTTGACGCCACGGCACCCCGGGGCCGACCTTCTTCGAGGATGGACGCATGAACGTGCCACGAGTACGGCCTGATTCCGCCAGGTCCGCACACACGACCCGCCGTCGCGGGCCCCGCGTCTGCATTGCACTTCTGACAGTCTTCGTCATGTTCTCGTACACGGGTGCGCGGACTGGCCACGCGCAGGGGGTCGATGCGACGACCGCCGTGCACTTCCTCGAGCAGGCGTCATTCGGTCCCACCGCCCTCGATGTGAATCACGTGCAGGGCATCGGGCCGTCGGCGTGGATCGCCGAACAGATGGCGCTGCCCGAGAGCCCGCTGCCCGACGGCCTGAACGGCGACGCGGTGCGGGCGCAGGTCTACCTGAACATGGCGACCGGCTCCGACCAGCTGCGCCAGCGCGTGATGTTCGCGCTCAGCCAGACCATCGTGGTCTCGGCCAACAAGGTGGGCAACGGAAACGAGCTGACGTCGTGGGTGCGGCTGCTCTCCCGCAACGCCTTCGGCAACTTCCGCACGCTGCTGCGCGAGGTGTCGCTCAGCCCGACCATGGGCAAGTACCTCGACAACGTCTACAACCGCAAGGCTACCGCCACCACCTCGCCCAACGAGAACTACGCCCGCGAGCTGCTGCAGCTCTTCTCGATCGGCACGTGGGAACTGAACAACGACGGCAGCCAGCGCCTCGACGGCAGCGGCCAGCCGATTCCGGCCTACTCCCAGGCGACGATCGGCAACTTCGCCCGCGCGCTCACCGGCTGGACCTATCCGCCGCAGCCCGGCGCGACGTCGGGTAACAACAACCCCGAGTACTTCGTCGGCGAGCTGGTGCCGACGTCGAGTGCGAGCCGTCACGACACCGATCCCAAGACCCTGCTGAACGGCGTCGTCACGCCGGCCGGGCTGACCGCGCCGCAGGACCTCGAGTGGGTGCTCGACAACATCTTCGTGCACCAGAACGTGCCGCCGTTCATCGCCGTGCGGCTGATCCGATCGCTGGTGACCTCCAACCCGAGCCCGGCCTACGTCACGCGGGTGTCGAACGCCTTCATCAACAACGGCGCCGGCGTGCGCGGCGACATGGCGGCGGTGGTCCGCGCCGTCCTGCTCGACCCCGAGGCGCTCAACCCCGCCCTGGTCGAGCACGGCCGGCTCAAGGATCCGCTGCTCCATGTCATCGGATTCGGCCGGGCGCTCGGCGCGACGATCAGCGATCCCAACAGCTTCCAGTACGTGTTCTCGAACCTGAGCCAGCGCGTGCTGACGCCGGCCACCGTCTTCAGCTTCTATCAGCCGGAAGCGATGATCCCGGGGCAGAACACCTTCTTCGGCCCCGAGTTCCAGCTCTATCCGCCGGCGCTGGCGATCCAGCGGGCCAACTTCATCTACGGCATCATCACCGGCCAGTTCGGATCGGCCTACTTCGTCGACCGGGCGCCGTTCCAGGCCGCCGCCGGCAGCCCCGCGGAACTCGTCGACATGGTCAACCAGCGGCTGATGATGGGCCGGATGTCGAGCCAGTTGCGACAGATCCTCATCGACGCGACGGCCGCGGTCCCGGCCTCCGATACGAACCAGCGGGCCGTCGGGGCGCTCTATCTGGCGGCGATCTCGAGCGAGTACACGGTCTACGGCGGCGGCTTCAGCGCCGGCGGCGTCATTCCCACCACCGTGCAGTCGCCCACCGGGTTGACCGCGGCCTACATCGGCGGCAACCGGCTGACCCTGCGCTGGAATCCACCGGCGCTCGGCCCGGCCCCGACCAGCTACGTGCTCGAGGGCGGCGTCGCTCCCGGCCAGCCCTTCGCGACCCTGCCCACGGGCAGTCCGGCGCCGACGTTCTCGTTCGCGGCGCCGAGCGGATCGTTCTACATCCGGCTCCGGGCCCTCCGCGGCGCGCAGATGAGCCTGCCGTCGAACGAGATCCGCGTCTACGTGAACTACCCGCAGCGCCCGTCGCCGCCGACCAACTTCCAGGGTGCGGTCAAGTCGTCGTCGATGTGGCTGGCCTGGAAGAACACCTACGCCGGCGGGGCGCCGACGCATCTGCAGATGGACGTCACCGGCGGCTTCACCACGTCCATACCCCTGCCGCTCACCGAGACGTTCTCGGTGCCGGCGATGCCTCGCGGCACCTTCACGCTGCGGCTGCGGGCGCTCAACGCGGCCGGCGCCAGCAACCAGTCCAGTTCGGTGACGGTCACGGCGCCCAGCACCAACTGCACGGCGCCGCGGGTGCCGTCGAACTACTTCGCGACCAAGTCCGGCAACCAGGTGGTCGTCTCCTGGGAGGCGCCGCAGGGCGGTACGCCGGCCCAGGGGTACCACCTCACGGTCACCGGCTCGATCAACGGCGTCTTCCCGGTGGCCGGCAACGGCTTTGCGGCCGCGGCCCCTCCGGGGACCTACAACCTGAGCATCCGCGCCATCAATGCCTGCGGTCCCGGGCCCTCGACGCCCATCCAGACCGTCGTGATTCCCTAGGTCCGCTTCGAGAACCGCCATGCATACGCATACGCCTGCCCGTCGCAACTTCCTCAAGCTGAGCGCCCGTCTGGCCACGCTCGGCCTCACCGGCATGGGCTTCGGGCCCACCCGCAACTTCTTCGTCTCCAACGCCTATGCCGCGCCGGTCACCGACTACAAGGCGCTGGTGTGCATCTACATGTTCGGCGGCAACGACTGCAACAACACGGTCGTGCCCACCGACGCCACCTATGCGCAATACCAGTCGCTGCGCGCCGGTCTCACGCTGGCGCCGGCGCGTCTCACCCCGACGATGTACAGCACGCCGTACGCGCTGCACATCGGCCTGGTCGATCTCGCCCCGGCGTTCGCCGAAGGCAAGGTCGCCGTCGTGCTCAACACCGGCGCGCTCGAGCGGCCGCTGACGCGGGCCCAGTACCAGTCGGGCGTGACGGCGCCGAGCAACCTGTTCTCGCATTCGGATCAGACGCTGCAGGCGCAGACCGCCACCTCGAACACGATCGGCGGCGGCTGGGGCGGGCGGCTGCTCGACGTCTTCGGCGTCAACGACACCCTGGGCGCCATCTCGGTGTCGTCGGCGGCCACGTTCCTGCAGAGCAGCGGCAACGCTCCCAACGTGATTCCACCGGGGGCCAGCCTGAACCTCTCGGGCATGAACATCTACCCGAGCTCGGCCGCCACGGCCCGGCAGCAGGCGGTGGCGGCGATGCTCGCCATGGACGGCGGCCACCCGCTGCGCGCCGCCACCAATTCGGCGTTCGCCGACGGCCTGCAGCTGGCGCAGACGCTCCAGGGCACCAGCGCCGCCTCGCAGATCAACACCGTCTTCCCGGGCACGGGCCTGGGCAACCAGTTGCGCGAGGTGGCCCGGCTGATCAAGCTGCGCTCGCAGGTCGGGCCCGGCCGCCAGGTGTTCTTCTGCTCGATGGGCGGCTTCGACACCCACACCTCGCAGGACTTCAACCACCAGTCGCTGCTGCAGCAGCTCGGCGGCGCCCTGATGGCGTTCTACCGGGCGACGCAGGAGATCGGCCTGCCCAACAGCGTCACCGCCTTCACCCAGTCGGAGTTCGGCCGCACGATGCAGCCCAACGGCACCGGCACCGACCACGCGTGGGGCGGCCACCAGTTCGTGGTCGGCGGCGCCGTCCGTCCCGGCGTCTATGGCCGCATGCCCGAGTTCGCCCTCGGCGGTCCCGACGACGCCAACACCCGCGGCGTGTGGATCCCGCAGATCGCCACCTCGCAGTTCGGCGCGACGCTGGGCAAGTGGTTCGGCGCTTCGCCGGCCGAACTCGCCGCGACCTTCCCGAATCTGGGGAACTTCACGACGACGGACGTGGGGTTCATGCTCTAAAGGGCTGGGGCCCGGGGCTCGGGTCTCGGGGCCCGGACAGCACGGTGTCGAGATCTGACGCTGGCAAGGACGCTGGGCGTCCGCGTGGTGATTGATTATTTCCCGAGCCCCGAGCCCCGAGCCCCGAGCCCCGGCGAGGCGCGCTCAGTCCTTTGCCGCCGCGCGCGCTGTCGCCCAATCCCAGTGCCGGGCCGCGCGGGCGAGCTCGTCGGGGACGTCTTCGGGCAGCAGGAAGCGGTCGGTGACCAGCTCGAGGGCAGCCAGGGCGATGCGGCCCAGGTAGTCCTCGCGGCTGGCGTAGCGCTCGGCGATCGCGCGCCGGCCGTCGCCGCTTCGCTGGCGGTCGGCGGCCGTGCGCGGCAGCGGCAGGTACGATCCGATCTCGCTGGCCAGGCGATCGGCCGCGCCAATCTCGGGCCGGCGGTAGTTCCAGCCGGTGTGGGTCGCCAGCGGCACCGCGATCTGCGGCAGGCGGATGCCGCCGCGATCGTTGCCGGCGTCGTCGACGGCCGGCACCAGGCTGACGAAGGGCGCGCCGAGGCCCGGCGGCTCCCGGGTGACGATGCCCTTCGCCCAGTCGGGGCCGAAGTCGAGCCGGGAGGTCGTCATCGGCGCCGCCGGATGCGCGACTCCCGGCACGCCGGGCCAGCCGGCGGCTCCCGGGCGCGCGAGCGTGCCGTCGGCCAGCCGCGGATGCCGGCTCGGCGGCGGCTCGACGCCGTCGGCCACCCAGGCGTCGAGGGCGCGGAAGACCGCGCGAATCACCGGCGTGTAGACCAGCGGATTCATCGCCGCCTGCCCGACGAAGTCCTTGTCGCCGAACGGTGCCGGCGGAAACGCGCCGACGATGTGCGGCGCCGACGCCACCATGTAGATGCGGCTGGTCGCCGGAGGGGCGACGTCGCGCGTGCCGGTGACGTCGGTGTGCACCAGCGAGCCGGCGCGGTTGAAGTACTCGGAGTCGGTCAGCAGGTGCACGAACTTCGGCACCGTGTTCGAGCGGCGGGCCCGCACCAGCAGGCCGTCGGTCGTGCCCGTCACCGGATCGGTCTGCTCCTCGTCGGTGAACGGAAACATGTCCACCGGGTACTGGATGTTGAAGTGCTGCAACTGGTCGCGCGACTGCTGGCCGAAGCGGTGGTTGAACGAGCCGCGCCCGGCGCCGCCCACCTGATCGAACACGCCGTCGAACACGATCCGGCCGCGCTCGTCCTCGTTGAACCCCTCGTAGACCAGGTGGCGCAGGAAACGGCCGGTCTGCGAGACGCCCCAGGCGACCGCCTGGCGCAGCCCCGGCATCGGATTGCCGTCGGCGGCCGAGGCGTGCTTGAAGAAGCTGACGAGATCGCGGGTGCCGGCCAGCCCGACGCCGACGACGCGCGGATCGCGCGCCCGATAGACCACGTCGTAGATGCGGCCGGCCTCGAACCCGCCGTCGAGCGTGATGGTGCCGGGGCCGGCGAACCGCCAGCGCGCCCGCGGCACGACCTGCGGCGGGTCGGCCGGCAGCGTCCGCACGTACAGCACGTTCTCCGCGCCATCGGGATCCACGACCGGGTACGCCTCGTGGTTCCGGTCGGCGATCGCGGCCACGGTGGCGTTGGCGCCGGGGATGAAGTTGCCGCGCACCAGGCCGGTGATCGGCCGGCCGCCGTCGGTGGCAATCGGGATGGCCATGCGCATCCGGCCGGCCGGGACGTCCCACTGCCATCCCATCCACAGCAACGTGAAGCCCTGGCGCATCAGCGCCCCGTTGCCGAACTCGGCGGCCGTGGTCGGGTCGGGGGAGTCGGCGGCGCCCTGGAAGACCGGCAGGATGCGCTTGCTGCCGCGGTTGCCCGCCTCGTAGAACAGGCGGCCGTTGCCGCGCCCGGAATCCACCGGCTTCAGCAGGTAGAAATCGGCGGAGAACTCCACGAGGCCCGCCGCGTTCTTCGGCGCCAAGTCGAGGTCGACGATGCCCTGGTTCTGCGGCAGCCGGGGATCGAGCGCGAAGTGGACGCGTCCGACCAGCTTCTCGTAGGCGCCGGCGGCACCGAAGGCCTGGCCCTGCAGCACCACCTCGCGGCGGAGGACTTCGAGGCGGAGGACGCCGGCCGCGGCGGGAGCGGCGACGGCGAGCGCCGCGACCGCGGCGAGGACGACGGAACGCAGGCTGCGCATGGCCCGACTAGCATAGGACCAGGACATGCGTTTCGTCGCGGCCTGTGTCGTCCTGACCGGCGTCTGCCTGGCGCTGCCGGCGTGCCGTTCCGGCGCCGGGCGGCCCCGGCACCCGGTGACCGAAGAGCGGTTGGCGATGGGATCGCGGCTGCGGGTCACCGTCTGGACCGCCGACGAACCGGCAGCCCGGGCCGCGGTCGCGCGCGTGTTCGCGGAGTTCGAGCGTCTCGACGCGCTGTTGAGCGTCTGGCGCGCGGGCAGCGACGTGCTCCGCCTGAACGCCGCCGCCGGGCGCGAGGCGGTCGCCGTCCACGAAGACACGCGGCGCGTGCTCGACGCGGCGCGGCAGGTGAGCGACTGGACCGGCGGCGCCTTCGACGTCACGTTCGGGGCGCTGGCCGACGCGTGGCGTTTCGACCACGATCAGGACGACCGCGTGCCGACGGCCGCCGAGATCGCCGCCCGCCTGCCGCTGGTGGACTACCGCCAGGTGCGGGTCGACGCCGGGCCCGGCACGGCGTTCATCGCCCGGCCGGGCATGCGCGTGCACCTGGGCGGCATCGGCAAGGGCTACGCGGTGGATCGGGCCGTGGCCCTGCTGCGCGCCGCCGGGTTCGGCGACTTCCTCGTCCAGTCGGGCGGCGACCTCTACGTGGGCGGGCGGAACGGCGAGGCGCCGTGGCGCCTCGGCATCCAGGATCCGCGTGGTCCCGCCGAGACGGTCTTCGCCAGTCTCGAGGTGACCGACGCCACGTTCAGCACCTCGGGCGACTACGAGCGGTTCTTCGAGCAGGACGGCGTGCGCTACCACCATCTGATCGATCCGGCGGTAGGGCAGCCGGCGCGCGGCTGCCGCAGCGTGACCATCGTGGCGAGGCAGGCCACCGTGGCCGACGGACTCTCGACCGGCGTGTTCATCCTCGGGCCGGAGCGGGGCATGGCGCTGGTCGAGCGCCTGCCCGACGTCGAGGCGGTGATCGTGACGGCCGATAACCGGGTGCTGGTGTCGTCGGGCCTGCGCGGTCGCCTGACCGTCGAGCGACCGCCCACGGAATAGGGCGGGGCTCGGGGCTCGGGCCTCGGGACTCGGGAGAACCGCAAGACGGAACTTACGCCTGTCGCGCCTGGCAGCGGTTCATCCGGCAGGGTGGCTGTCCGGCCCCGAGCCCCGAGCCCCTAGCCCCGGACGGGCGTAAGGGGAATCGTCCCGCCCTTACGCTTCCGGTAGTCCAGGATCCGCCAATGCGGGCACTTGGCGGTGTCGGCGTAGAGCCGTTCGCAGTCGTCGCAGCGCACGCATTCGGTCTGCAGGATGCGCGGCCCCTGGATGGCGCCCCACTCGCACGCCTTCTCGCAGATGCGGCACGTCGAGCACTCCGACCAGCGCTTGATGCGGAACACGGCGGCCAGCGACACCACGCCGATCGACGCGCCGAGCGGGCACAGGAACCGGCAGTAGAGGTTGCGGACGAAGACCGTCGCCACCAGCAGCACGCCGAGACCGATCCAGAGCAGCGGCGAGGTCTCGGAGCGGCCGAACATCCAGAACGGCTCGACGTAACGGTAGACCATCGTGTCGTGCGTCATCGCGTAGTAGCCGAGGACGCCGACCAGCAGCCCGAACTTGATCCACCCGGCCCGGGCCTCGAGGCCCGGGGGCACGTCCACGCGCCAGCCCCTGGGCAGCACCGCGTCCATCAGCTGCGTGAAGGCGCCATAGGCGCAGACGCGGCCGCAGTAGAAGCGGCCCCACAGCACCGTCGAGACCAGCGTGAACCCGGCGAAGAGGTACCAGGCGAGGTTGTGCCTGAGCGGCGGGAAGCTCCAGTCGACGACGCGGAAGATGTCGGTGATCGACAGGAGGTTGCTCTTGTAGAACCCCATGTAGGCCACCGACACCGCCAGCGTCACGTACTTCCATCGCATGCTCTTGCGGTGGAAGCTGACATAGGCCAGCAGCAGGAACGCCGCCAGCGGCACCAGATCGACGGCCTGGGCCGCGACGAGGTCGGTCCACGTCTCGACCGGCTCCTCCTCGAAGCCCCACGGATCGTCGGGCTGGATCACGGCTTGAGGTTGGCCGGATTCAGGAAGCTCTTGGCCATCGCCCGCGAGCTGTCGCGGATGGCGCGGGCGGCGCTCGAGATGGTGATGGTGGCGCGCGACACCGCCGCCACGTCACCGCCGACGCGGAACGGCGCGCGCACGCTCTTGCCGGTGAACTGCGCGGCGAACTCGGGCGGCTGCACCGAGAAGTAGCCGTAGGGCTCCGAGTCGTAGTCGACGATCACGCCGGTCAGGATCCCGGTGAGGTCCATGCCGACCAGGATGTGGATCGGGCCGTGGTAGCCGTACTCGTTGGGCACCAGGTCGGTGGTCCAGAACGCATAGCCGAGCAGCGGGGCGATCGGGGTCGTCCTGGGGTCGGCGGCGTAGGCCTTGAAGTGCAGGGGCGTCCCCTCGAGCTTCGAGAACGCCGCGGCCTTGGGAAAGAGCGACCGGAGGTGGGGTTCCACCTTCGGATTGGTGAAGATGCGGTCGGCCGCCAGGGCCGCCGCGCCGAGGGCCACCACCAGCGCCGCCCACGAGCCGACCAGTCGAGTCCACCGTGCCACGCGCCGTTCTCCTTCGCCGGTCGCGGGAACGGCAGCACCCGCCCGGCGCCAACAGCATACGCCAGGGTGTCGCGGACCAGGGCGTGCCGGCACCGCCGCCGGCCGGGATGCGGTATACTGAGGGCCTCGCTTCTTTGCGCGGGCGCCGATCGGGTCCCGCACTCACCCCAAAGTCTCGAGCCGTTGACCAGCGTCGCCCGTCGGCGACCTCGGGCCGGGCCGTCTGCCCGGCGGCGGAGCGTGACGTGATAGAGCGTCCGGACCACATGTCCGCGTTCGAGTTCGTGGTGGTCTGTGCCCTGCGGACCGAACAGCTCATCAAGGGGTGCCGCCCGCGGGTGACCGTCGAACACCGTCACACCACCACCGCGCGGCAGGAAGTGGCCACGGGAGTCGTCGTTCGGACGCCGACGCCGTCATCGGGACGGCCGAGCGCGTAGGGTTCCACGTTCATCAGACCTCGGGCGGCCAACGACGCTCCAGGCAGTAGCAGGAGAGTCGTGTCATGCCGTTTGCGTCCCTGGGGCTGTCGCCCCGTGTCACCAGTCCGCTCGCCCGCCTGGGCTACACCACGCCCACGCCGGTGCAGGCGGCCACCATTCCGCCGGCGCTGGCCGGCCGCGACGTGCTCGCCCGCGCCCAGACCGGCACCGGCAAGACCGCCGCGTTCGGGCTGCCGATGATCGACCGCCTGCAGACGGTGGTCGGCGCGTCGCCGCGGCCGCGCGGCCTGGTGCTGGTGCCGACGCGCGAGCTGGCCCTGCAGGTGCACGACGCCCTCAGAACGCTGGCCCAGGGCACCCGCCTGCGTGGCCTGGCGCTGGTCGGCGGCGAAGCGCTGATGCCGCAGGTGCGCGGGTTGCGCCGCGGCGTCGACATCGTGGTGGCGACGCCCGGGCGCCTCATCGACCACCTCGATCGGCGGACGATCGACCTGTCGGCGATCGAGATCGTGGTCCTCGACGAGGCCGACCGCATGCTCGACATGGGCTTCCTGCCGCCGCTCAAGCAGATCATGACCACCGTGCCGGCGGGACGGCAGACGCTGATGCTGTCGGCGACGCTGTCGAGCGGCATCGTCGACATCTCGGCGACGTTCATGCGCGATCCCGTCCGGGTCGACGTCGCGCCGGAGCACGTCGTCGCGGCGACGGTCGTCCACCGCGTCTACGCGGTGGCGCAGGAGCAGAAGAAGGATCTGCTCACTCACGTGCTGGCGGCGGCGCCGGCGCGCCAGACGCTGGTGTTCTGCCGCACCAAGCACGGTTCCGATCGCGTCGGCCGGCACCTCGAGGGCGCCGGCCTGCGCACCGCGGTCATCCACGGCGACAAGACGCAGGGGGCGCGCAAGCGGGCCCTGGGCGACTTCAAGACCGGCCGCGTGTCGGTGCTGGTCGCCACCGACGTCGCCGCCCGCGGGCTCGACATCGAGCGCCTGCCGCTCGTCGTCAACTACGACCTGCCGCTGGTCCCCCAGGACTACGTGCACCGCGTCGGCCGCACCGGCCGCGCCGGACAGGCCGGCGAGGCCATTTCGCTGGCGACCCACGCCGAGCGCGGGCTGCTGAAGGACATCCAGCGCCTGCTGCCGTCGCCGATCGAACGCGGCACGCTGCCGGAGTTCGCGGCGTCGGTCGCCGGCGTGCGCACGGCGCGCGGGCGCGACGAGGCCCCGGCGCGGGTCGACGGCTTCGGCCGTCGCCAGGCCGAGGGCCGCAGTCCGGCCCCACACCGGACCGGACGCTTCGGCCGGCCCGGCCCGCGGCCGCACCGCAAGGGGCAGCGGCGGTTCGGCCAGTCCGAGCGTCCGCTCTCCGACCGCTGACCGGCGGCGCCGGTCCCCGGCTCCCGGGCCGGGCGCGGCGCCGGTGGTACTCTGATCGCGAATGCGGTGGCTGCGCCGGCTCCAACCCGAGGAGGGCCTTCTGGTCCTCGGCTTCGTCGCCTCGGCCATCGTCACCGTCTACGCCAACGTCGACCTGGCGTCACGCGGCGTCAGCTCGCGGCGAATCGAGGGCGGCCTGGCGCGGCTGGCCGGCGTGGTGGTGCTGGCCGCCGTAGTGATCTGGATCGAACGCTGGCGGCGGCGCGCCTCGCCAGGGTCGCGCGGCCACGGCGTGGCGCAGTTCTTCCGCACCATCCTGCCGTTTGCGATGTGCATCGCCGTCTACACGAACCTCCACGACACCGTGCGGTTCGTGAATCCCCACGACATCCACCAGCACCTGACGGCGGCGGAGGAGTGGCTGTTCGGCGGCCAGCCGGTGGTGTGGGCCGAGCGCTACATCACGCCCGCCCGCACCGAGTTCTTCACGCTCTTCTACGCCAACTTCTACCTCGTCTCTCCCTCGGTCGTGCTGCTGCTGTGGTTCACCGGCAAGCGCGCCGAGGCCCGCCACGTCCTGCTCGGCACGATCCTGTGCTTCTACACGGGATACGTGCTCTACGTCCTGTTCCCGGCGGCGCCGCCTCGCCTGTACCTGGAGTCACTCGGCATGTTCTCGGTGACGCTGCGCGGCGGGCCCATCGCCGACTTCCAGCAGGCCCTGATCGAGATGATGCCCAATCAGGCCGCCCGGGCCGCGTTTCCCAGTCTCCATGCCGCGGTCAGCCTGTTGAGCTTGACCTATGCCTGGCGTCACTGCCGAGCGTACGTGCCAATCCTGCTGGTGTTCGTCGTCGGCCTGCTGGTGTCGACCGTGTATCTGCGCCATCACTGGGTCGTCGATCTCCTCGCCGGAGCGCTGCTCGTGCCCTGGGTGCTGTGGCTGACACCGCGGTTCGAACGCTGGTGGCGCGATCGCGTGCAGGAACCCTCGCCGCAGTTCCCGGCGTCTCAGTAGACTGAGCGTAATCCTCAGGGAGGGTGTCGCCAGCGGCGGCCGACTCGAGCTGTTCGACCGCTCGAACTTCCGCGGCACCTCGCGCGCCTTCGAGACGGCGGCGTCGTCGCCCGGATCGTCGGGCGGACGCGCCGACAGCCTGCGCCTCAGCGGCACCTGGCAGATCTGCGACCACCGGCTTCCGCGGCCGGTGCCTGGTGGTGAACGGCAACGTCGCCCATCTCGACGTGCTGGGCATGCGCAATCGCATCCGCTCGGCGCGTCCCTGGGGCGGCGGCCGGTAGCGCGACGCGGCGGCGCGCCCACGCCCGGTCCCCGCGCTCAGCGCCGGCGCGCGCGGATCAGCAGGCGCAGTGCATCGGGCCGCGGGTTCTCGTAGACCAGGCGCTGGCGGCCGTCAGCGGTTTCGTCGACGACGACCGGGACGGCGCTGGCGACGACGGTCCAGCCGGCGGGTAAGAGCACCGTCTGGCGCGGCCGATCGGCCGTCTGCTCGAACAGCAGCTCGTCGCCGTCGAGCCCATAAGCTGTGCGGTCGGTGACGGTGCGGCGCACGCGCAGCCGCACCGAGCGCCCGGCGGTGACCTGGGGAAACGCGGTCAGCATCACCGGCTCGCGGTCGCCCACCGACCGGCCGACGTCGATCGCCCGCGCTGCGAGCTCGGCGCCGGCGACCACCTCGGTCGTCAACGTCTCACCGGTGTCGAGGTTGCGGACGACGGGCACGCCGCTGCCGCCACCGCCGAGCACCTCGAGATGGTGCCGCGCGCCGGCACGTGCCTCGGTGAAGTCGTGCTCGAGCTCCCAGGTGCCGGACGCCGGGGCCTGCAGGCGATAGATCGCCTCGCGGTCCTGATGGGCGCGATCGGCGAGCGGATCGGCCGGTGACGCGGCCGCCGTCCACGATGCTCCACGGGCCCGCGTCGGCCACGCCGGCCTGAAGGGCGCCAGCCCCGGCGCGGCCGTCATCACCAGCGGCGCGGCCGCCGGTCCGGGATGCATGAAGGCGATCATCACCCGCCCGTCCGGCGTCGCCAGCACCTGCGACGGCACGTTGCAGCTGACCAGCCGGTAGCCGGCCGGCAGCACGACGGCGTTGCGGCGGATGCCGAGGGGCCGGTCGAAGACGAGGAGGTCGCCCCGGCGGAAGTAGCTCTTGTCGTCCTTGTAGGTCTTGTCGATGACGACGCGGGCTTCGCCGCCGACCGGTACCGGGCGGGCCAGCGTCACCTTGATCCATTCGGTGTCGAGGTCGGCGAGCGGGTGTCCCTCGGCCCGCGCCTGCGCGCCACTGACCACCTCCCATGTGAGCGGCTGGCCGGTGGCGGCGTCGGTGACGCGCTCGTCGGTGGCCACCGAACCCTTGCGGATGGCGTTGAAGAAGAACGGCGCGCCGGCCCGGGTGGCCGTCACCTCGTAGAGGATGCGGAACTGTCCCGTGCCGGGAGCGAGCAGCTCGTAGCGCGTGTAGTCGTCCTCCTGGGTCTGCGGCGGCGCGGCCGGCTGGGCGAGCGCGAGCCCAGGCGGCAGGGCGGCGGTCAGCACGGCGAGGGCGACACGACGGATCATGGCGCGGATGATAGCAGTGCGCCCCGCCGTGTACTATGGGCGCCATGACGACGCGCTGGCTCACCACGCTGGCTGCCGTGACGGCCGCGACCGCCCTCACGTCCGGACAGTCGGGCTCCTCGGCGTTCGAGGCCGAGACCTTGAGGCACTTCCAGGCGCTGGTCCAGGCCGATACCAGCAGCCCGCCCGGCAACGAGATCCGGGCCGTCGAGTACCTGAAGAAGGTGCTCGACGCCGAAGGCCTCCCGTACCAGGTGTTCGCCAAGGACCCGCAGCGGCCGAACCTGGTGACGCGGATCAAGGGCACCGGGAAGAAGCGGCCGATCCTCGTCCTCGGCCACACCGACGTCGTCACCGTCGACGCGAAGAAGTGGACGTTCCCGCCGTTCGGCGCCACCCTCGACGGCGGCTACGTCTACGGACGGGGCACGGTCGACGACAAGGACAACCTCGTCGCCGGGCTGATGCTCATCCTGCAGCTGCACCGCAACAAGACCGCCCTCGACCGCGACGTGATCCTGCTCGCCGAGTCGGGCGAGGAGGGCGCGCCGGATGTCGGCGCGCAGTTCATGATCGACACCCACCTCGACGCCATCGACGCGGAGTTCTGCCTAGCCGAGGGCGGCGGCGTCGTGCGGCAGGGCGGCAAGGTGAAGCAGGCCAACATCGGCACGACCGAGAAGGAACCGCGGCCGATCGAGCTCATCGTCACCGGTCCCGCCGGTCACGGATCGGTGCCGAACCAGAACAGCGCGGTGCTGGCGGTGGCGGCCGCCGTCGGCCGTATCGGCCAGTGGAAGCCGCCGCTGCGGCTCAACGAGACCACCGCGTCGTACTTCAAGCAGCTGGCGACCACCGCCGATCCGGCGACGGCGCAGCGTTACCGCGACCTGCTCAATCCCGATCCGAAGGTGCACGGCCCGGTCGAAGACTGGATGCTGGTCAACGAGCCGCAGCACTGGTCGATGACCCACACCTCGCTGGTGCCGACGATCATGACCACCGGCTTCCGCTACAACGTCATCCCGTCGGAGGCCAAGGCGACCATCGACGTGCGCCTCCATCCCGACGAGGACCAGGAGAAGTTCCTCGAGCAGGTGCGCAAGGTGGTCAACGATCCGAAGGTCGAGGTGCGCTGGTTCCGCGATCGCTACCGGCCGGCTGGCGGCTCGCGCCTGAACACCGAGGCGTTCCAGGTGATCGAGGCGCAGATCCGCAGGCACTACGACACCGCGACGCTGCCGACGATGGGCACCGGCGCCACCGACATGGCGCAGATCCGCTCGAAGGGCATCCAGTGCTACGGCATCGGCCCGGCGATCGACTCCGAGGACGGACAGAAGGGGTTCGGCGCGCACAGCGACCAGGAGCGCATCCGGGTCGACGAGCTCCACCGCTTCGTGCGGTTCCAGACCGACGTCGTGCTCGAGCTGGCGAGGGCGAGATAGCAGGGACCAGGGACCGGGGATCCGGGACCAGGGAGGCGGAGTACACGATGCACCCTCACGTCGTCACGCTGTCACGCTGTGCCGTTGCCGTCGTGGTGGCGCAGCTCGTGGCCGGATGCACCGCGCCGCCGCCGGCGGAAGCGCCGTACGACCTCGTCGTCGCCAACGGCCGGGTGATGGATCCGGACTCGGGGCTCGACGCGATCCGCCACCTCGGCATCCGCGGCGGGACGATCGCGGCGGTGTCGGCGACGCCGCTCGGCGCCCCGCGCGTGATCGACGCCACCGGCCACGTCGTCGCACCCGGGTTCATCGACCTCCACGAGCACGGCCAGCAGGAGGAGAGCTACCGGATGATGGTGCGCGACGGCGTCACCTCGGCGTTCGAGCTCGAGGTCGGCACCGGCGACGTGGCGGCGTGGTACGGCGCCCGCGCCGGCGGCCAGATCGTCAACTACGGCGTCTCGGCGGGTCACATCCCGGCCCGCATGAAGGTGCTCGGCGATCCGGGGCAGGGCCTGCTGCCGGCCGGCGTCGGCGGCAGCGGAACCGCGACCGACGCCCAGGTGGCCGAGATGGAGGCCATCCTGCGCACCGGGCTGGCCCAGGGCGCGGTGGCGGTCGGACTCGGCAGCGCCTACACCCCCGGCGCGCCGATGGCCGAGATCGAGCGGATGTTCGCCGTGGCCGGCCGGGGCGGCGCCTCGGCGCACATCCACATGCGCGGCGACATCACCGGGCTGCGCGAGACCATCGCCGCGGCGAAACGCGCCGGCGCCGCGCTGCACGTCGTGCACGTCAACTCGTCGGCGGGGGACCAGATCGACGAGTTCCTGCGCGAGATCCAGGCGGCCCGCGCCGCCGGCCAGGACGTCACGACCGAAGCGTATCCCTACGGCGCCGGCATGACCGAAGTCCAGTCGGCGCTCTTCGACGACTGGCAGAGCTGGCCCGACGAGCGGTTCGGCCTGCACCAGCTGGTGTCGAGCGGCGAGCGGCTGACCCGAGCCACCTTCGCGAAGGCCCGTCAGACCGGCGGCACCGTCATCATCCACGGTCGCACCGAGGCGCAGACGCGCGCCGCGATCGCCAGCCCGCTGGCGATGATCGCCAGCGACGGCTTCATCGAGCGCGGTCGCGGTCATCCACGGACCTCGGGCACGTTCGCCAAGGTGCTCGGCCGCTATGTCCGCGAGGAACGCGCCGTGGCGCTGATGGACGCGCTGCGCCGCATGACGCTCGAGCCGGCGCGCCGCCTCGAGCGCCGCGTGCCGGCCATGGCCGCCAAGGGCCGCGTGAAGGTCGGCGCCGACGCCGACCTGACCATCTTCGATCCGGCGACGGTGATCGACCGCGCGACCTACGAGGATGCGACGATTCCCTCGACCGGCATTCCGTTCGTGCTCGTCGGCGGGCAGGTCGTGGTCGATGGCGGCACGGTGACGGCGGCGCGTCCCGGCCGCGCGATCCGCGCCGCGATCGCGAAAGAGTGATTCCGGCTGGTGCGGTGGGTGCGGTAGACTAGGCGAACCCAGCGTTCGCGAGGCCCGCCCGTGTCCGATGCTCCCTCGTATCTGCCGCCGTATGCCCGTGCGTCTCGTGGCACGGACGTGCCGTTGAAGGCCGCCAGCGTGCGACGCGACGACGATCTCGACGACGACGCCGACACCGACGATCAGGATCGCGACGACGATCCGGTCGAGTCGGCGCCGCGGCCCGTACGCGAAGGCCTGCCGCCGTCCTACCGCATGCGGCACGAGCCGCACTACGTCGAGGCGCTGGTCGCGCCGCCTGCGTCCGCCGCGCCGGCGGCGGAGCCGTTGCCGCTGCCCGCGGCGCCGGTGGCCGAGCCGGCGGCGGTCGCCGTCGGCCCGGGCGACGGTCTCACCGGCGTGATCGCGTCGCTGCAGGCGTCGCTGGAGTCGATCGACGCCTCGCTGGCGCAGCTCGCCTTACGCGGCCGGCCCCTGCGCGACCGCGTCGCCATCGATCTGGCGCGGGCCGAGACCGCCCGGGCGCGCCTCGCCGCGGATGCGGCCGCCGTGCTGCGGACCGATCCCCTGCCCTCACTCGACGAAGTGGACCTGGTGGCGGTGTGCCGGGCCGTCGACGACGCCTTTGCACCGGAGTACCGCCTCGCCGGCGGGGCGCCGACGGTGACGATGCCGCCGGCGGCCGCGCCCGTGTTCGGCGACGAGCGGCTCCTCACCACGGCGGTCGGCGGGGTGCTGGCGGCCGTGCGGGCCCTGGTCGAGGATCGCGGCGATACCGCGCGCATCACCATCACACTGGCGCCGCGGGTCGACACTGCCAACCGCACGGTGGAAATCAGCCAGTCGGCGGTGCGGGTGCCGGTCGCCGCGTATGCGCGGATCTTCGACCCGACGTGGGCGGCGCATCCGGCCGGCGCGACGGCGGCGTTGCAGCTGGCGGCGGCGCGCCGAATCGCCGAGGCCCACGGCGGCGCGCTCGAGGTGGCCGCGACCGACCGGGGCGGCTGCCGCTTCTCACTCAGCGTCCCGGCGGCGGGCTGACCACGTCGTCAGCCGAAGAACATCCGGTGCATCACCCGGCCGGGCGTGAAGGCGAGCAGGCCGGCGACGATCAGGCCGCCGAAGTACAGCCCCCGCATCGCCGACCGGTGCCCGCGGACGTCGCCGGCGCGGATGGTCACGAGGGCGCCGTAGATGCCGTGCATCGTGAGCGGCACGAACAGGTGAATCCAGCCCAGGCGCAATGGGCCGACGGCGAGGCTGGCGTCGCTGAACGACCGGATGCACAGCGCGGCGGCGGCGGTGACGCCCATCAGGCCCAGGTAGAGCCTGCCGACCAGGCGGTGGCGCGACGAGCCCTTCGGGCTGGCGACGAGCAGCCACGTGCCCAGCACGAACGCCGGCACCACGGTCACGACGTGCAGCTGCACGGCCAGGGGGGCGCGGAGGAGCGGCTCCAGGTTCACCATGACGGAGGAGACGGCGGGCAGCCGCGTCGCGACGGCGTCGGGGCGTCGAGCGGTCAGGACCGCGGGTCGGGCGGCCGTCCGCCCAGGGCCGGCGGCCGCCCGCGCCGCCGGCGCGACGAGGCTGGTAAACTCGACCCGCCATGTCCACGACCCTCGCCACCGATCAGGCCCACCTCCTCCATCCTCTCCATCACCCGTCCGCCCACGCCGCCACCAGGCTCTGGGTGAAGGGCGAGGGCGCGTGGATCACCGACTCCACGGGCCGCCGCTACCTCGACGGCCTGTCGGGGCTGTGGAACGTCAACATCGGCCACGGCCGGCGCGAGCTGGCCGACGCCGCGCAGCGCCAGATGGCCACGCTGGCGTTCCACTCGGCCTACGCCGGCGGCACCAACGAACCGGCCATCGCCCTGGCCGAGCGGCTCAGCGCCATCGCCTACCCGTCGATCAACACGTTCTTCTTCACCAGCGGCGGCGCCGAGTCGACCGAGACGTCGTTCAAGACGGCGCGGTTCTACTGGAAGGCGCTCGGTAAGCCGGAGAAGACCAAGGTGATCTCGCGCCACCGCGCCTACCACGGGCTGACGCTGGCGGCGATGAGCGCCACCGGGCTGCCGGTGTTCTGGCCGATGTTCGAGCCGCGCGTGCCCGGCTTCTCGCACATCGACGCCCCCGACCCCTACCGCTTCGTCAACGCCGACCCGTCGGTGAGCCTCGGCGTCGCCATGGCCAACAAGCTCGAGGAGGCGATCCTGCGCGAGGGCCCCGACACGGTGTCGGCCTTCATCGCCGAGCCCGTCCAGGGCGCCGGCGGCGTGATCGTGCCGCCGCCCGACTACTTCCGGCGCATCCGGGAGATCTGCGACCGCTACGAGGTGCTGCTCATCGCCGACGACGTGATCACCGGCTTCGGCCGCACCGGCCGCTGGTTCGGCCTGGAGCATTACGGCGTCGAGCCCGACATCATGCAGTTCGCCAAGGGCATCACCAGCGGCTACGTCCCGCTCGGCGGCATCGGTGTGTCGGACAAGGTGCGCGACGTGATGAACGGCGTGCCGGCGAACAAGCGCTGGATGCACGCCTTCACCTACTCGGGCCACCCGACCTGCTGTGCCGTGGCGCTCGCCAATCTCGACGTCTTCGAGCGCGAGGGCCTGGTGGCGCGCGCCCAGGCGGCCGGGGAGCGGCTGCTGTCGCGCCTGCGCGAGCTGGAGTCGATGGACGGCGTCGGCCACGTCCGCGGACTCGGGCTGATGGCCGCCGTCGAGGTCGTGGCCGACAAGACCACGAAGCAGCTGCACGCGCCCGAACTCGGTGTGACCGCCAGGCTCACCGACGCGATGCTCGCGCGCGGGCTCTACACCCGGGTGGTGCTCGACTGCATCTGCATCGCGCCGCCGCTCGTCACCAGCGACGCCGACATCGATCACCTGGTGGACGTCGTGCGCGAGTCGATCGTCGCGGTGCTCGCCGAGGTGCGGGCGTCGGCCGGCGCCGGCCGGTAGCGCGCCCTGGCCGGCGTCAGTTGCTGACCGCGACCCGCAGGTCGGCGCGGCCGGCGCGCAGCGCCGGGCGCGACGGCCGCGGCGCGGCGTCTTCGGCGTCGGCGGCCATCGCCAGCACCGGCGCCAGCCGCGGCGCCAGCGTCGCGAGCTGGCGGGCGGCGTCGTCGCTGAACGGCGCCGTCGCGTAGCCGGTGAGCACGCCGACGACCCGGTCGCCGTCGACCAGCGGGGTCGCCACGCAGTACTGCAGGGCCGCCGACTGCGCCAGTGGTCCGAGGTCGAGCCGCGCGTCGGAGTTGACCACCTGCTGGCGGTTGGCCGCCACCCAGCCGCTGATCCGTTCGCCGACGACGATCGACATGTCGTGCGCGCCGTGGACCGGCGCGCCGCTGGTGGCGCGGGCGACGATCCGCTGCCCGGTGGCGGAGGCCAGGTAGACGATGAACTCGGCGCCGGGCGAGTGCAGCCGCAGCTCCGGCACGATCAGGCGGGCGAGATCCGCCACCCGCGGCGCGCCGCCGACCACCCGGGCCAGGCTGTCGACCACCGACACGGCGGACATCGGGTGGGTGTCGAGGCCCGCGGCCGGCATCGGCGCCGGCTCGGTGACCGCGGCGTCGCGGATGCGGGTGACGGCGCGCTGCAGTTCCGGCTCGGCCACGCCCTCGGCCCGCAGCGACGGCAGCAGCTCGATGAAGGCGTCGACCACCCGCGGGTCGTACATCGAGCCGCGGCGCTCCATCACGATCGCCAGTGCCTGGGTCGTCGTCATCGCCGGGCGGTACGGCCGGTCGGAGGTGAGCGCGTCGTAGCAGTCGACCACCGACAGGATGCGGGCGCCGATCGGGATGTCGTCGCCCTGCAGGCCGCGCGGGTAGCCGCTGCCGTCCCAGTTCTCGTGATGGGCGCGGACGATCGGCACCACCGGGTACGGGAAGTCGATCGACGACAGGATGTCGGCGCCGACGTCGACGTGCAGCTTCATCGCCTCGAATTCCGCCGGCGTGAGCTTGCCGGGCTTGTTGAGGATGTGCTCGGGCACCGCCAGCTTGCCGGTGTCGTGCAGCAGCGATGCAGCCTCGATCGCCTTGAGGGCATCCGGCTCGTTGACGCCGAGGGCACGGGCCAGGGCCAGCGAGTAGGTCTGCACGCGGCGGATGTGGCTGCTGGTCACGCCGTCCTTGGCCTCGATCGCCGTCGACAGTGCCTGGATGGTCGACATGTAGAGCCGATCGACCTGGCGGACGTGGCGCTCGGCGTCGGCGAGCCGGCCGAAGCGCGACCGCAGGCCGAGGTAGACGATGGCCACCATCGGCATCACCGCCGCGAGGGCGACGACGCCGAGCCGCTGGGCGAGCACGAGCAGGAAGAGGCCGGCCGATGCCGAGGCGGCGTGGCTCAGCGAGAACACCGCGAAGTGGCGCCGCCACACCTCGAGCGGCGAGACGCCGCGTTCGAGCGCGGCGGCGATCGCCGTCAAGCCCGAGTTGACGAGGAAGTGCAGGCCGGCCATCGCCGCCAACGGCAGGGCCACCGCCTCCACGCTGGTCAGCGGGGCGCCGCCCGGCCCGCGCTGCACCAGCAGCATGAACGTCTGGGCGCCGACCCACAGCCCGAGGGCCGGGTTGGCGGTGTTGAAGAGGATGCGCTCGGTCGGGTGGCCGCGCCGCCACGACAGCAGGAAGCCGTCGATCGCGATTGCCGCGGTGGCCGGCGCCGGGCCGAACAGCATCACCGACGTGAACAGGAACGTGTCGGAGATGGAGGCGTGGACGGGCACGCCTGGGACGCTCAGCACGAAGGAGCCGCAGGCCACGGCGAGGATGCCGAGCAGCAGCCACTCGGGCATCCGCGGCACCTCGCCCAGTTGCGCCACCGACTGGGTGATGACGAAGAGCCCCACCACGGTGACGGCGGCCACGAACCGGGAGAGCACCCGGTTCGGCGCGGCGTCTGTTGTTGGACCGGCTGGTGTCATGTGACTCGAGCGGGGGGAGCTCGTCGTTCAGGAAGGCAATCGGCCTGCCAGCCGGTTTCTGCGCCTCACCGGTCCCGGTCGTAGTCAGTTAACTCGTTGACTAGATGAGACTTGACAATGGTCTCCCGGTCCAACCTGGTGTGCAGATCGGACCGCCGACTCACAATTTGCCAACTTTGCCAACTGAAATAGTGGTCGCCTCATCGCCGTCACCCCTAAATTTCGGGTATCTCAAGGCCGATATTTCGAGTGAGAGGCGTCCATATGCTCGCCCCGCAGAAGCTGACCGAGCAGTTGCAGCGCGTGGCCGAACAGGCCCGGGCGAGCGCCGCGTCGGTGTATTTGCCGACACCGTGGGAGCCGGCCTCGCGCGCGCTGCTCCTGCACGTCGGCTCGGCTTCGCCGCTGCCTGAACTCGCGACCCAGGAGCAGGCCGAGGCGTTCTCGGCGGAGGTTGCCGAAACCGGCGGCTGGAATGGCACGCCGGCCTCCGCCGACGGCATCGTCGTCAGCCGCGAGGATCACGGGCTGCTCATTCCGGTGCCGCTACTGACCAGCCTCTGGGCCGGTGCGGTCCCACCGGGGGCCGCCGCCCCGCGACGCCGTCAATCCGACGGACGCGGTCTGGGCTCGACGGCGGGCTGGGTGGGACTGCGCTTCCCGCCGGCCGGGGCGGACGACGGCGCGCGGGCGCACCCGGCCACGGTGCAGCTCGCCCACTCGCTGGCCTCCACCGTGGTCAGCCTCTACGGCCTGCTGACCGATCCACTAACCGGGCTGCCGGGGCGCAACGAGCTGCACGGCGCCCTGCGACTCGACCTCCACCGGGCCCGCCGGCGCCGGCTGCCGTGCTCGCTCGTGCTGGTCAATCCGATCGGCCTCGACTGGGTCAACGCCCAGCACGGCCGCCGCGCCGGCGACGCCGTGGTCCGCGAGATCGTCCAGTCGCTGCAGGCGTTGCTGCGCCGCTCCGACGTGCTCATGCGCTACGGCGGGGCGATCTTCGCGCTGCCGCTCGGCAATGTCGGCGCCGCCGCCGCGATGCTGGTGGCCGAGCGGGTGCGCAGCCACCTCGCCGGCCGCGCGTTCCTGAACGACGCCGTCCACCTGCGCTGCGCGGTCGGCGTCGTCGCCTGTGACGCCGGCCAGGTCGACGCCCTCGACCCCCTCGACCTGTTGCGTCGGGCCAACGAGGCACTGGCGGCGGCGCGCGAGCAGGGCGGCGACCAGGTGATGGCCTGGCACGACGCCGCGACCAGCGCCGAGGCGCCGGCCACCGATCGCCTCTTCGGGATCTTCACCGGCCGCACCGACAAGGACTACCGCAACATGGGCCTGCTGTGGGACGTGCTGCAGGTGCTCTCGGCGGCGCGCGGCAGCACCGAACTGGCCCAGCGCGTCGTCGAAAGGCTGCGCACGCTGCTGCGGCCCGATCGCGTCGGCCTGTTCGTCAGCGACGACGCCGGCCCGCGGCTCCTGGTGGGGCAGCGCCAGCACGGCGGCGAGGTCGTGCCGCTGCACGCGGCCGACGTGACCGAGGCCGAGCGGGCGCTGATGGCCGAGGCCGTCGCCAGCGGGGCGGTGCGCCAGGGGCCGGTGGCCGGCCACGCCCCGGCGGCCGCGCCGCTGCTCGGCATCGCCGTGCCGCTGGTGACCGGCGGGCGCGTGCTCGGCACGCTGTCGCTGGCCGGTGCGCCCGAGACGCTGGACCTCGACAAGAGCGACCTGCCGGTGCTGACCGGCGTCGCCGCGCAGCTCGCCGTGGCGCTGGACCGCGAGCACCTCGCCGACCTCCACCGCGTGCAGGCCGAGCACGAGCGGCGCCGGCTCCAGGCCGAAGTCCAGGACCTGCGCTCGGCGCTGCAGCAGAGCCAGTTCGTCTTCCAGTCCCCGGCGATGCACGAGCTGCTCGGCCGGGCCCGCCGTGTCGCCGCCACCGACACGACGGTGCTCATCACCGGCGAGAGCGGCACCGGCAAGGAGCGGCTCGCCCAGACCGTGCACCAGCTGAGCGCGCGCCGCGCGCGGCCGTTCGTGATCGTGGACTGCGGGGCCATTCCGGCGACGCTCATCGACTCGGAGCTGTTCGGCCACGAGCGCGGCGCGTTCACCGGCGCGCAGCAGCGCTCGCTGGGGCGGCTGGCGCAGGCCGACGGCGGCACCGTGTTCCTCGACGAGATCGGCGAGCTGCCGCTGGACGTGCAGTCGCGCCTGCTGCGCTTCGTGCAGGAGAAGACCATCTCGATGGTCGGCGGCACCCGGCCCCGCACCGTGGACGTGCGCATCGTCGCCGCCACCAACCGCCGCCTCGAGGACGAGGTGCGGGCCGGGCGCTTCCGCGAGGACCTGTTCTACCGGCTGAACGTGGTGCGGCTGCACATCCCGCCGCTGCGCGAGCGGCCCGAAGACGTGCAGCTGCTCGCCGAGCACTTCGCCCGGGCGTTCGCCGCCGAACAGCGCAAGCCGATCGTCGGCTTCTCGGCCGACGCCGAGGCCCGCGTCGTCGCCCACCCGTGGCCCGGCAACGTCCGCGAGCTGCAGAACGTGATCCTGCAGGCGGTGGTGCTCAGCGAAGGGGAGCGGCTCGAGGCCGTGGACCTCGGTCTCCCGGCGGTGGCGCCGGCGGGCGACCCGCCGTCCACGCCGGTGCCGGCGGACGCACCGCCGGCGGCGCCGGCGTCCGCCGCCGCCAGCGCCTGGGAAGCGCTGCGGGACGCCCTCGCCGGTGCCGTGCGCGCCACGGTGTCGGCTCGGCCGCGGGCGAGCCTGCCGCTGGGCCGGTGGCTGGCCGCCGACCTGGTCCTGGCGGCGCACGAGGCCGCCGGCGGCACGCGCAGCCGGGCCGCCGACCGTCTCGGCCTGCCGCTCACGACCTACGCCCGCCAGCTGGCGCAGGCCCAGGCCGACCGGGCGATCACGCCGCGTCCGGGCTCGTGGACGGCGGTTGCCGACGCCCTCGCGACGGTGGTGAGCCGCGTCCCGGCCGGCGAGACGCGTCTGGTCGATCGCGTGGACGCGCTGCTGCTCGAGGTCGTCCTCGCCGAGGTCCCGTCGCCGCTGGGCCATGCGGCGCGGCTGCTCGATCTGTCGCCGCCGACGCTGAAGCGCCGGCTGGCGGCGCGGCCGCCGGCTCGTGGATAATCCCGCGATGCCGTCACGCCGCGCCTTCCTCACCGCCGTCGGCGCCGCAACGGCCATGCGATCCGCTGCCATGCAGTCCGCCGATCCGCTGAACGTCCGCCACGAGTTCCCGGTCGCCACCCGGCGCGTCTACCTGAACGCCGCCTACATCGCGCCGGTGCCCCGCGCCGTGGCGGCGGCGGGGCGGGCCTTCGACGACGCCAAGGCCGAACAGCCCATCGCGCTCGGCGAGATGCAGCGGGCCGCCGACGGCGTGCGGGCGGCGTACGCGCGGCTGATTGGCGCGACCCCGGAGGAGATCGCCTTTCTTTATTCGACCAGCGAGGGCGAGAACATCGTCGCCCGTGGCCTCGGCCTCACCGCCGGCGACAACGTGGTCGTCGACGAGCTGCACTACAACACCAGCTTCGTGCTCTACCGCGATCTGGAGCGCACCCGCGGCATCACGCTGCGCATCGTGCCGGCGGCGGCCGGGGCGGTCACGGCCGAGGCGATGGCCCGGGCCGTGGACCGGCGCACCCGGCTGATCTCGGTGGCCTGGGTCTCGCATCAGAACGGCTTCCGCCACGACCTCGGTCCGCTCGCCGATCTGGCGCACGCGCACGGGGCGTTCCTCTACGCCGACGGGGTGCAGGCGGTGGGCATGTTCCCGGTGGACGTCGTCGCGGCCGGCGTCGACTTCATGACCGCCGGCACCTACAAGTGGCTGCTCGGCAGCTTCGGCGTGGCGCCGTTCTACATCCGCAAGGCGCTGCTCGATCGCATCCCGCTCGATCGCCACGGCGCGCTCCACGTCGCCCGCGAACTCGGCGACCACCGCTACGAGCTGCACGCCGGCGCCAAACGCTTCGACTACGCGACGCCGGCCTTCGGTCCGATCTACCAGCTCGGCGCCGCTCTCGGCTTCCTGGAGAAGGTCGGCGTCGGTGCCATCGAGACCCACACCGTGGCGCTCGCCGACCGGCTGAATCAGGGGCTGCGCGCGCTCGGCGTGCCGGTGCTGACGCCGGCCGGCAACCGATCGTCGATCGTCTCGTGGACGGTCGATCCGGCTCGCGATGCCACCCGGCACTTCGCCGCTGCCGGCATCGACGTGACCGTGCGCGACGGCGGCCGGATGGTGCGGGTGTCGCCGGCGCTCTACAACACCACCGAGGACATCGACCGCTTCCTCGCCGCGGCCCGGCCGCTCGCCGGCCGCTGACCGCGCCGGTTCACACCGTCTCGATCTGTCCGGTCGCTTTGGCCTTGAGCAGCGACCACGACAGGCCGATCCCGAGCAGGATGCCGACGACGAGCTCGACGACCCAGACGATCGCAGAGCCGCCCATGCTCACCCATTGGCGATCGATCAGCAGCCACACCAGGGTCGCGAAGAAGCCGACGCCGAGCAGCAGTCCCCACCTGCCGAGCGCGTTGAACGCGGTGCGCACGCAGAGCATCCAGCCGATGGCGAGCAGCAGGGCGGCCACCGCCTTGCCGGGCGTCACCGCCACCGGCGGCGTCGCCAGCCAGTGCACGAGCGACGTGCCGCTCGGGTTGAAGGTGACGACGACCAGCACCACCGCCAGCGTGATCCGCGTCACGACGCCCGAGAGCGAGATGCCCGCATCGGCCATGCGCGGCATTCTATCGAACCGGGCTCACGCGCGCGGCAGGTAGATGCTCACGGTGGTGCCGGCGCCGACCTCGCTGTCCACCGCGAGCCCGCCGCCGTGCGCGGCGACGATGCCGTAGACCGAGGCCAGGCCGAGGCCGGCGGCGAGGTGCGGCGCTTTGGTCGAGAAGAACGGCTCGCAGATTGCGGCGAGGTGCTCCGGCGGGATGCCGCGGCCGGTGTCGCGGACGTGCACCACGGCATAGCGCCCGGCCGGCACGCGCAGGAGCGGGGTCGCCAGCACGTGGTCGAGGTCGTGGCTGGCGAGTTCGACGGCCAGCCGGCCGCCGCCGGGCATCGCCTCGGCGGCGTTGGCGGCCACCTGGGCGAGGGCGATGGCCAGCTGCGAGCCGTCGGCCCACGCGTAGACGGGCGCCTGGCGGACCTGCAGCTCGGCGTCGACTCCCGGGGGCAGCCCGCTGACCACCGCCGGGAAGCCGGCGCGGATCCACGCCGCCAGGTCGAGGCGATCGAGCCTGGCGCGCTGCCGGCCGCTGAACGCCAGCAGCTGCGAGGTCAACGCCGCGGCCCGTTCGGCGGCGGCGCGGATCCGCTGGAACTCGAGACGGGCATCGGCGCCGGGCGCGAGCATGTCCTCGCCGAGGTCGGCGTGCCCCATCACGCGGGTCATCAGGTTGTTGAACTCGTGGGCCACGCCGCCGGCCAGTCGGGCGACGGCCTGCATCTTGTCGCGCTGGCGCCGCCGCTCCGCCTCGGCTTCGGCCCGGGCCAGGGCCGCCGCGCCGCGCGCCGACAGCAGCAGCCGCAACGCCAGCAGCAACGACACCACCATCAGCGTCGCCGCCAGCGGCAGGGTCGCCGACGACGGACCGACGACCAGCGCGAACAGCAGGCCGGCGCCGACGGCCAGCGGGGTGACGAGCGGCAGCGGGTTGAAATCGGCGATCCACGCCGGCCGGGTTCCGGCGTCGGCGGTCGTCATCGCGTCGCTGCGGATGCACGCCGCCGCCACCAGGGTCGGCAGCACCCCGAGGAAGTAGGCCACCGAACTCCACCGGGTGTCGATGTAGCCGGCCTCTTCGAACTGCGTCAGCACCAGCACCGGCAGGTAGGCGGCCTGGCCGGCGACGAACCACCAGAAGGCGCGACGGGAGGGAATCACCACGCCGCGCACGACGACCAGGTTCAGCACCGCGACCAGACTGAGCTGGGCGACGCCGAAGATGATCACCCACGCGAAGGCCTGCAGCCCGCCGGTGCGTGCCGCGCTCGGCACCGTCACCAGCGCCCAGCTCATGAAGCCGAGGCCGCCGGCCGTGATCACCAGGTCGATGACGAGACTGGTGCGCTCGCGGCTGTGTGCGGCCGCCCGCGGATAGACGAGCAGGGCGGCGACCGTGCCGACGTACGAGCCGACCGTGAAGAGCGCGTCGAGCAGGTCGGAGATGAGGTGCGGTCCGCCCAGTTCGGGCGGCAGCATCAGCAGGTAGGTGACGGCGGTGAGCAGCGACGTCCAGCCGGTGATGAGCAGCGCCTGACGGAACCGCACCGGCAGGTCGAGCCGGCCCGCCGCCCACAGGAACGCGGCGCCCTCGATCACCAGCCGCAGGGCGCTCGCCGACAGGCGCGCGACCTCGTTGACCGCCTCGGCGAGGACGGCGGCCGTGAACGCCACCAGCGCCAGTCCCGCCGCCCACAGCCACGGCGGGGCCGACTGCAGCACGGCGGTGAGCGGCGGCGCCGCCGACGCCGGATGTCGCGGGTCGGGTGGAGCCTCGATCGCGTTCAGGGTGCGTGGCCCTCCACGATGCGCTCGCGCCCGCACGTCAGCACGGCCGCCACGTCCGAGCGGCGCAGCGGCGAGGTCACGCGCGGTGCCGCCGTCGGTGGCGCCGGCCGGGCCGGCCCGCCAGTGCGTGCTCGAGCCGGTCGAGCCGTCCGGCAATCCCCAGGATCTCGACGTGCGCCTTGACGTTCACCTGGTAGTCGAGATCGGTGCGGATGCGATCCCGTTCCGACTGTCGGTTCTGGCTCACCAGCACGAAGATCGACAGGAAGATCGCCTCGAGGCTGACGATGAGCGTGAGCAGCCCGAACGGATACGGGTCGAAGCCCAGGCGGGCCGGCAGCCAGCCGGACGCGGCGAGGGTGTTGACGAGGATCCAGCCGCCGAACCAGACGATGTGCGTCACGGTGAAGACGTAGCTGGCGGCGATGGCCGCCACCCGGTCGCTGATCCGCTGCCAGCGCGTGCTGGCCTCGGCGATCACCGCGTTCGGGTTGCTCAGGCCGCGGATCGCGGCGGTGCTGGCCCGCAGCCGGGCGGCGACGACCTGCAGCAGCTCGATGGCGACGTCGGGCCGATCGCGCAGGAAGTCGTGGAAGGCGTCGCGCTGCAGTTCGAACAGCGAGCAGTCGGTGACGGCGCGAACGGTGGCGCTGCGCGGGCCGCCGTCGAGCAGGCTGAGTTCGCCGAACAGGCCACCGGGCCCCAGGGTGTTGAGCAGCACGTGTTCGCCGCGCACGTCGGGCGCGGTCACGGCGACCTGGCCGCGTTCGACGACGTACAGGGTGTCGCTGCGGTCGCCGATCCAGACGACCGGCTCGTTGGCGGCGACCTCGCGACGGGTGAGCAGGGCCATCAGGGCTTGCTGGCCGGCGTCGTCGAGGCGGGAAAAGAGAGGGATGTGGGCGAGCGGCGAGATGGGGGGCGCGGCGTCGCCGGTCGGGATCGAGGTGTCCCCGCGGGGTGCGGACATCGGTGTCGGGCGCCGCGCCGGCCGCGGCCCCGGTATATTACCCCTGCCCGCGCGGGTGTCAGGCGCTACAGGGTCCTGGCGACGGCGACCAGCTGATCGAGCGCCGCCCCCCACCCGTCGGCGAAGCCCATCTCGCCGTGGCGGCGGCAGGTCTCCGGGTCGGCGTGCATGACGTGGGCGGTGTACCTGGTGCCGGCGCCTTCGGCGGCCATCGCGATCACCGCGGTGAAGGCCAGCGCGTTGTTGTCCGGCACGGCGCCGACGGCCGGCCGGAAGCCGGCGCCCATCAAGGTGGTCCAGATCAGGCGCTCGTTCGGGACGATCTCCAGGAAGCAGCCGGCGTTGGGGAAGAGCTCGCCCTCGGGCGAGCGCATCACCGTGCGGAAGAGACCGCCCGGCGTCAGGTCGATCTGGCACTCGGCGGTGGACCACGGCGCCGGCGTGAACCAGCGGGTCAGGATCTCGGGGGTGGTCCACGCCTTCCAGACCAGCGCCGGCGGCACGTCGACGACGCGCTCCAGGACGAGATCGAGGGTGGGATCGACGGCGCGCAGCGGCGGACGGGTCATCGGGCCTCCTTCATCGTGGCCAGGGTGGCGTCGAGCTGGTCGAGGCGGCGGTTCCAGAAAGCCCGCTGCGTGGCCAGCCAGTCGGCGGCGAGGTCGAGCCGGCGCGGCACCAGCCGGTAGGTGCGCACCCGGCCGACCTTGCGCGAGGCGACCAGCCCGCAGTTCTCGAGGACCTGCAGGTGCTGCGCGAACGACGGCAGGGCCATCTTGAACGGCCGGGCCAGTGCGCTGACCGCCAGCGGTCCGTGGCCGAGCCGCTCGATCACCGCGCGGCGGGTCGGGTCGGCGAGCCCGCGGAAGACGTCGCTGAGCGCCGCCGATCGGTTAGGCATGTGCCTGACTATAGGGCAGCGCCGACACTCAGGTCAACGCCTGAGTGTCGGCTCACAGCGGGCGGGCGTCGGCGGCGTCGATTTCGACGCTGACCGCCTGACCGACCAGCTCGACCGAGAGCTGCAGGCGGGCCCGGGCCCCTTTCTTCTGCAGCCGGCCGACGACGCCCTTGAGCGGGCCGGAGACGACCCTCACCGTCTCGCCGATCTTCACGAGGGGGCACGGATCGTAGGCCAGCTCGCTCTCGACCAGCCGTCGCAGGCTGTCGATCTCCTCGGGCGGGATCGGCGACGGCACGCCGCCGGTGCCGACGATGTGGACGACGCCGTCACAGGTGAGCACGGCGTGGCGCGCCGCCGGCGCGAAGCGTGCGAAGCAGTACCCGGGGAAGAGCGGCCACTCGATCTGCTTCTTGCGGTCTTTCCAGCGGCTCCAGCGGGAGATCGTCGGCAGGAACACCTCGATCGCCTTCTGCTCGAGCTGCTCACGGACACGCTTCTCGTGGCGTGAGCGGGTCCACAGCGCGTGCCACTGGGGGCCGGCGGCGACCGCCGTGTCGCCGGCGCCGCTCATTTCTGCAGCACGAACTGCTCGATCACGAGCAGGTCGAGACCCGAGCCGTAGTAAACGCGGACCGCGTCGCGCGGGCTGCAGACGATCGGCTCGTGGAAGCCGTTGAAGGAGGTGTTGACCAGGAACGGCAGGCCGCTGGCCTCGCCGAACGCCTCGAGCAGGCGGTGGAAGCGTGGCGGCGCGTTGGGCCCGACGGTCTGCACGCGGACCGCGGCCGCCGGGGTCGGCAGCACGTGCGCGAAGCGCCCGCGGTCCTTCGGCCGGTAGTCGCACTCCATGTGATCGGCGCGGGCCGGGCCGTCGAGGTGGGCGGCGACCGCGTCGGCGAGGCCGCTCAGCGCGTAGCCGCGCCACGGCTCGCGATGCTTGAGGAATCGGTTGAGGTTCTCGAGCACGTACGGGGCAAACGGGTTGGCCAGGATGCTGCGCGCGCCGAGCGCCCGCGGGCCCCATTCCATCGGCCCGTCGAACCAGCCGACCAGCCGCCCGGCCATCAGCGCCCCGACCGCCTGCTGGATCGCCCGCTCGTCGGACTCCCAGGTGTAGGTCAGCTTGCAGTTGTCGAGGACGGCCTTCGACTCCTCGGCGCCGTAGGCCGGGCCGAGGAACGCCGGCACCGGCGCCGGCGCCTGGCCCAGGGCGTGCAGCACGGCACCGACGGCCAGGCCGGTGTCGCCGGGATCGGCCGGCACGAACACCTCGGCGAAAGCGCCGCTGAGGCGGGCCCGGGTCGTCATCGGCGAGTGGCCGAAGAGCGTGCCGCCCAGACACACGTGGGGTTGGCCGGTGCGCTCGCTGACCTGGCGCAGCAGGGCGACGAAGAGATCGCCGAGGCGGGCCTGCAGGGCCGCCGCCGCCGCCGCGCTGGCGGGGTCGCCGAGCTGCGCCTGCGGACCGAGCGCGTCGTCGACCGTGGCGCGCCAGTTCGGCGCGATGACCAGCCCGTCGGCGCGGCGGTCGAGCACCTGCCCGGCCCAGCCGGCGCCGGTGTCGGGCGCCAGGCGCGCGAGCGCTTCGAGCCGCTGGCCGGCGCCGGCGGCCGGCAGTCCGACGGCCTCCGCGATCCAGGCATGGGCCTCGGCGAAGCCCATGCCGTGCCACGGCCACTCGATCTGCCGCAGGGTCGGCCCCTCTCCCACCCACACCGTCAGGCCGGGCGGCGCGTCGTCGCACACGACGACGGCAGCCGCGGCGAACGGCGACGTCAGGTAGGCGGCGCACGCGTGCGCGCGATGGTGATCGAGCGTCTCGGTCCCGGCCGGCAGAGGGGCCGCGGGCGCGCCCGATGGGGCCTCGACGGCGACGAATCGATGGACGTCGCGCCGGGTCGCCGAGCGCCGCGCCAGCAGCAGGTCGAGCGTCTCTTCCGGCCAGCCCTGGCGCGCGGCCCGGCCGCGTACCCGGGTGACCCGTTCGTGCGGGCAGGCGGCGACGAGCTGCCGGTCGGTGCCGAGCGCGACAGCGCCGGCGGGAGTCACGGGGGTCAGGCCGGCGATGATCACGGTGGGTTGGTCCCCATAGTCTGCCACTAGTGGCCCGGAGCGGTTGAAGCATAACCGCCAGCCGGAGGGCATCGCGCCCGGCGGCGCCGAGTCGGCATACACTACGCGCCGCCCGTGCTCACGGCCGCGGTGGGCCGTACCGGGCGGCTGGAGGTGCCGGATGCGTGCGTGTCTCCTCGCTGCCGGACTGGTGGCTGCGTTCCTGGACGTCCCGCTGTCGGCCGATCAGCTGCCGATCGCGGCTCCCGACAGTGTCGGCCTGTCGAGCCAGCGGCTCGAGCGCCTGGCGCGGGCGATCCGCGCCGACGTCGACCGGGGCCGGCTGCCCGGGGCGGTCGTCGCCGTGGCCCGGCGCGGCAAACTGGCCTACCACGAGGCGTTCGGCTACCGCGATCCGGGCGCGAAGGTGGCGATGCCGAAAGACGCGATCTTTCCTCTGGCCTCGATGACCAAGCCGTTCGCGGCCGTCGCCACGCTGATGCTGGCCGAAGAAGGCGCGCTGATGCTCAACGATCCCATCGGCCGCATCCTGCCGGCGCTCTCAGCGCTGAAGGTGCAGACCGCCAACGGCGTCGAGCCGGCGCGGCGCCAGCCGACGCTGCAGGACCTGTTGCGCCACACCGCCGGGGTGAGCTACGGCAACCGCGGCGATTCCCCGTTGCACCGCCTGTACGAACAGCGGGTCAGGGGCGGCATGGCACAGACCGGAGACGAGTTCCTCGCGGCGCTGGCCGGCCTGCCGCTCTTCTACCACCCTGGCACCGCGTGGGAATACAGCTACGGCCTCGACATCGCCGGACTCGCCGTGGAGGCGGTGACCAGGCAGCGGCTCGGCGCCGTCCTGCAGGAGCGGGTGTTCGGGCCGCTCGGCATGGTGGACACGGCGTTCGTGCAGCCGGCCACGAAGGCGTCGCGCTTCGCGAAGGCGTTCGCCACCGATCCCGACACCGGGCAGCCGATTCCCGACCGGCCGGTGGACCAGGGCGCGAAGTTCGACTGCGGCGGCGGCTGCGCGTCGGGGACGGCGATGGACTACCTGCGCTTCGCGCTGATGCTGTTGAACAAGGGCGCGCTCGACGGCACGCGCGTGCTCGGCCGCAAGACGGTGGAGTACATGACCGCCGACCAGCTGGGCGCCGGCGTCGATCGTTCGCGGCTGCACGAGTTCGCCGTGGAGCACATGGACGGCTTCGGCTTTGGCCTCGGCGTCGCCGTGCGCACCCAGCCCGGCGTTGCCGGGGTACCCGGCACGGCGGGCGAGTTCATGTGGAGCGGCGCGCAGGGCACGATGTTCTGGGTGGACCCGCAAGAAGAGATGGCGGTCGTGTTCCTGGCCCGGACGCCGGGGCCGGTGCGCCGGCACTACCGGCAGCTCGTGAAGAACCTCGTCGCGCAGGCGCTGATCGACTGAGGGCGGGCAATCGTCGTCGGCCGGCTGTGGAGGGCCCGCCATGAAGAACCCATGGCAGGAAGACGCACCCGCTTCGGTGGCGCCGCGCCGCCGCATCCTCGCCGCGTTCGCGCTCGTCGCTTCCTGCATCGCCGCGACGGTCTCGGTGGCGGCACAGCGCCTGGCCCTCACGGTGTACGGGACCGGATCCCCGGACCCACCGCGCTCCCCGAACGCCGTCTGGGTCCACAACCTGAGCAGTGGCCGGACGGAGTGGAAGAGGAATGGCACCGGCGGGGGCTTCTTCACGGCAGACGGCCGCTACGCCCTGCTCACACGCCAGCCGAGTTCCTCGTCCCCGATTCGCGAGATTTACGACACCGCGACCGGAGTGACGCTGCCCATGCCGCCCGGCCTGGTAGACGTCATGATCGCCCACCCTCGCGAATTGGCGGTGTTCGGCACGACCCTGGCGGCGACCCAGGGGACAGATGTCGGGCGGCTCGACCCGGGAGGCCTACGGGTCTTCCCGGCGTGCAGCCCGGGGAGCGTCGTGCAGGTCGACATCACCATTGACGGATCGCAGCTCGTCGTGAGATGTGGGGGCTTCTCACCCAACCGTCTGATCGTGCTGAACGCCGCCACCGGCGTGCTCCTCCGTGAGGCCACGATGGGACCGGGGCTGGTCTCCGGCAGCGCCTCCAACCACGACGGGTCACGGGTGCTCCTCGCACGGGCGACGTCGGCCAACGCGTCGGCGGTCGAGCTCGTCGACACGGTGGCCAACCAGGTGACAGCCGTGTTCGTCGATTCGCCGTTCCCGACCGGCCTTGCCGTCGGCGGATGCAGCGTGGTCGGCGTCACTGCAGCGCGCGATGTCGCCGCCGTGCACTGCGGGTGGACGGACTTCTCGACGCGAGTGGCGCGCACCGAGCTGATCCGGTTCGAGACGCTGCAGCGCCGCACGCTCGCAGCGGTCCCCGACACCGCAGCCATGCACTTCAGCCCGGAGGGCGACGTGGCGATTGTCGCCGGCGGGCCCGGCCTGCAGCTGCTGGACGTCGGCGCCGACGCCGTGATCGCGCAGGTGTCGGCCTCGGTTGGCGGCGTGGGCGTGGCGTTTCCGCCGATGGCGCCGGCCGCCTTGAGCGCCGTCACGTCCTGCGGCGGGTGCGTGCACCTCACCTGGACCCTGCCCGTGCAGTCTCCGGCCGCCAGCGGCTACGTGCTCGAAGCGGGCACCGGTCCTGGCCTGAGCGACATCGGTACGCTGCGGCTGGGATTGACGACGCGCCTCGACATCCCGGGCGTCCCGCCGGGGCGCTATTACGCACGCGTGCGCGCCACTAACTACACCGGAACGGGGCCGGCGTCGAACGAACTCGCGATCACGGTGCCCTGAACGCTGCTGGCGCGCGCCGAACTCCGGCTGAACCGCGGCGACGATGATGGAAGGTGCTGGCCGGGCGGGTGAGCTGAGGAGGCCGACTGTCACGAAACGACCGTCGTCAAACTCCGACGGAGCGCAGCGAAGGTGATGGTTCGCGCTGGGCAGTGCACCCGAGCCGAGCGAAGCGAAGGCGAGGCGAAGACGAGGCGGCGGGAGTTGTGCTGCCTGGCGGCGCCGGGAGGCACCGCCGGCTGTCACTGAACGACCGCCGCCGAACCCCGGCGGAGCGAAGCGATGAGTGGCGTGGCGCGGAGCGCGGGGAGTTGTGCTGCCTGGCGGCGCCGAGCGCGGCGCCGCCGGCTGTCACTAAACGACCGCCGCCGAACACCGCGACGAACGAAGTGAGGAGTGGTGGAGGCGGCGGGAGTTGAACCCGCGTCCGAGAGTTCGTCCTCGCAGGACTCTACATGCGTGTCCGCTTCTGGGTTCTCGTGCCCGCCGTGTGGAAGCGGCGAAGTACCGTCAGGCACCAGCCCCGGTAGATCTCACCCCCGCGCGCCGTGGCGCCACGCGAGAGCCAGCCAGTTTGATGGCGTCTGACCCCCGGCCACCTGGCGAGGCCGGGGCAGACGCTCACAGCGGTTTAGGCTGCGAGAGCGTACTGAGTATCCGCAGTTAACGGATGGTCCATCGGTTTAACGAGTCAATGGGGCTCGGCATGCATCCCGCGATTCTGCACCCCCGTCGAAGCCAAGTCGCCCCCAAGGTGATGCGCGGCGCACCGGACAGCTCCACGGCCGCGCCAATCGCATCTCCATAGTAGCACCCCGCTCCTGCACGTCGCCGCACGGCCGAGCTCGACGCAGAATTGCCCGCGATTTCTTGACGCTGGGGCGGCCCGTCCCGATAATGCGGACAGGGCGTCCTCCCGATACATGCAGTGGACGGACGCTCGCCGGCGTTCAGGGGCTCGTGGCCGGCGGAACGCGCACTTCCCAGCCGCGTACGCGTCGCAACTTCGCCCCTGACATCGGGACCTGCCATGTCGCTGGAAGATCGCATCCGCCAGTCGTTCGCCGCCGCCATCGAAGAGGCTCGTGTCCGCCTCGACGCCGAACTCGAGGCCACGCTCGCCACGGCCCACGAGGCCGCCGCCCGCGACCGCGAGGCCGCCGTCGCCGAGGCCCGCCGGGCGGTCGAGGCCGAACTCGGCCAGGCGTTCGAGGCCGAGCGGTCGGCGCTCCTCGCCCGGCAGGAGGCGGCTCTCCACGAAGCCAGCACCGCCGCCGAGACGGCGCTGGCCGCCGCCCGGCACGATGCCGAGAACGCCCTGGTGGCCGCGCGCGCCGATGCCGAGCGTCAGCAGATCGAGCTCGAACGGCTGCAGCAGCAGGCCGAGGCTCACGCCGCCGCCGTCCGCGATGCCGACCGCGCCCGTCATCAGGCGGTCGACGCCCTGACCGGGAGCACGCGTCGGATGCTCGACGGCGTGAAGGCGCTCGACGACGCGGCGTCGCTCAGCGAAGTGCTCGACGCGCTCACCGCCGCCGCCGCCGCCGAATCCGGCCGCGCCGCGATGCTCGTGGTGAAGGGCGATCGACTGCTCGGCTGGCGCACCAGCGGCTTCGGCGAACTCGACAGCCAGCCGCGCAGCCTCGAGTCGTCGGCCGGCGAGACCGACGCGCTGGCCCGCGCCGTGGCCACGGCCCGGCCGGTCGTCACCGGCAGCGGGCCGGCCTCGAACGCCCCGGCGTTCGTCGCCGCCGAGGCCGGCCGCACCGGTGTCGCCGTGCCGCTGCTGGTCGGCGCCCGCGCCGTCGCCGTGATCTATGCCGACAGCCCCGGGACGGCCACCGACGCCGCCCCGGCGCACGCCGCCATCGAGGTGCTGGTCCGTCATGCCGGGCGCTGCCTCGAAGCGCTCACCGTGCAGCGCGCCGCGCAGGCGCGGACCTCGTCGGTGAGGGTGAGCACGCCGGCATGACGCCGGCGGCCCGATCGATCCACGGGCGCCGTCCGGGCCGCGTCGCGGGCCTGGCCGGCGTCGTGGCGATCGCGGTCGTCCTGGGCGGTGCCGACCGCCCGCACGGGCAACAACCCGCCGCCGGCGGCGTCGGACTGCGGCCGACGGCGCACGATCCCATTCCCGCCGACGTGACCGGCTACTGGCTGTCGCCCGCGGCCGGAACGGCCGTCACGCCCGCGCTCCGCGACTTCGCCCGCGCCGTCGGCGTGATCGACGGCAGCGGCGACGCGCGCTCGGTCGCGCCGCTGCTGCAGTCGGCGGCGCTCGACAAGACCCCGCTGGCCGACCACGTGCGCTACTACCGCGGGCTCGCCGCGCTCGGCCAGGACGACCTGGAAACCGCCGAAGCGGCCTTCGGCGCCGTCGCGGCCGGCGCGCCCAGCGCCATCGGCAACGACGCCCACGTCCGGCTCGCCGAGACCCACGAACGGCAGGGCCGCTACGGCGCCGCGGCGGCCGCCTACACCCAGGCGCTCGCGGCCCGCCCGACCGACCCGGCGGCGCTCGCCCACAAGCTGGGTGTGGCGCTCGAACGCGGCGGTGACGTTGCCGCGTCGATCGCGGCCCATCGTCGGGTCTACTTCGACTACCCGCTGTCTGCCGACGCCGACGCGTCGGGCGACGTGCTGGCGCGCCTCGGCGCTCTCGACGGCGACTTCGAGGGGCGGCTCGCCCGCGAGCGGGCGCGCGCCGACGCGCTCTACGCGGCGCGCCGCTGGGCGCTGGCCCGCACGGCCTACGGACGGGTGTACGACTTGACGTCGGGCGACGCCCGCGCCGCCGCGGCGCTGCGTGCGGCGGCCGCCGACGTGCAGCTCAAGCAGTACCGCACTGCCGTCGAGCGGCTGCGGCCGCTCGCCGCCGAGGGGCCGGATCAGGCCGAAGCCCGTCTGCACCTCGCGCTGGCCGCCCGTGGCCAGGGCCAGATGGATGCCTTCGAGCGGGGTGTCCGCGATCTGGCCGCGGCGTTCCCGTCGAGTCCGTACGCCGAAGAGGGCCTCAATGCGCTGGCCACCTCGTTCATCCGCGGCGACGACGACGCCGGCGCGGCGGCCGTCTTCGGCGAGATGGTCGCCGCGTTTCCGGGCGGCCGTTTCGCCGAGCGCGCGGCCTGGAAGGCCGGGTGGTGGGCGTATCGCCAGGGCGCGCTGGCCGAGGCGGTGCGCTTCTTCGAGACCGGCGCCGCGCACTTCCCGCGATCGGACTATCGGCCGTCGTGGCTCTACTGGAGCGCGCGCGCCAAGGAACGCCTCGACGACACCGCCGGCGCAACCGCGCGCTACACCCTGGCCGCGACCGATTATCAGAACAGCTACTACGGCCGCCTCGCGTTGAGGCGTCTGGGCCGGCCGTCGGTCACGCCGTCGATCACCGAGAGCCCGGCGCTGCGCGCGCCGACGCCGCCGACCCAGCCGCAGATCGCCCTGCTGCTCGCGCTGGGCCTGCACGACCTGGCGATCGCCGAACTGCAGTACGCCCGCCGCGTCTGGGGCGACGCGCCGGGGCTGGTCGCGACGACGGCGGTGGCACAGCACCGCGCCGGTCGGCTGCGCCTCGGCATCAACGCGATGAAGCGGGCCTATCCGCAGTACCTCGCGGCCGGCGGCGAGTCGCTGCCCGCCGACGTGATGCGCGTGCTGTACCCGCTCGACTACTGGCCGCTGCTCGAAGCCGGGGCCGCGAAGCACGGCCTCGACCAGTACCTCGTCGCCGCGCTGGCGGCGCAGGAGTCCACCTTCGATGCCGCCATCCGCTCGTCGGCCGGAGCGATCGGGCTGATGCAGATCATGCCGTCCACCGGGCGCGGGTTCGCGCGCCGGATGGGCATCCGGCCGTTCAGCACCGGCCGGCTGACCGATCCGGCCGTGAACGCCGCGATCGGCACCCAGTACCTCGCCGACCTCATGAAGCAGTTCGGCGGCGCGCCGTACGCCCTCGCCGCCTACAACGCCGGCGAGCATCGGGTCGTGCGCTGGAAGGGCGAACGCCCCGGCCTGCCCGAGGACGAGTGGGTGGACGACATCCCGTTCCCCGAGACGCAGAACTACGTGAAGCGCATCCTCGGCACCGCCGAAGACTACCGGCGGCTCTACGGCGGCGGCGTGCTGACGCCGCTCAACACGCCGGGCGCGACGGTGAAGCCGCTGGTGATTCCTCCGGCGTCGCCCGCGCCGGCCCGCCGCCCGGCGCCCAAGCGGCGGCGGCCGTCGGTGTAGTCCGTCGGCGCTTCAGCGATCGATCACCCGATAGACGCGCGCCTCGCCGTCGGCGACGACGCGCTCCAGCCACGGCACCTCGTCGATCGCGTCCACCGCGGCCTGGCCGAAGCCGGCGACGAGCGGTGTCAGGTGCAGGACGACGTGCGTGACGCCCAGCTCGCGGATCATCGCCCGCGCGGCCGCGCCCGGGAACGTGCCGAGCGCCGCGGCGCGCGCCGCGAAGGCCGGCGGGGCGAAGCCGCTGTAGCCGGCGACGATCCGCTGCCCGTGCACCGTCTGGCCGATCAGGTACGGCGCGTTGAGATTGAAATGCGGCGGGGGGAAGAGCGGAAACTCCAGCAGCACGGCGTGTGGCAGCGCCGCCAGCCGCCCGTAGATCGGCGGCACCGGCGGCGTCGGCGTGAAGGCCATCGGCGCCCGCAGCGCCTCGAGGGTCACCAACAGCAGAGCGGCGACGCCGACCAGCGCCGACCGGGCCGGCCAGCGGGCGCGCAGCGCCGCCGTGCCCAGTCCGGCCAGCGCGGCCAGGGCCGTGAGCCACAGGATCCCCCAGCGCGAGGCCACGCGCGTCGCTCTGAGCGGCGGCAGCAGATCGTAGAGCCAGCCGTACAGGGGCAGCGCCGGACCGAGCGAGAGCACCACGCCGGCCAGGGCGATGGCGCCGAGCATGCGCCGGCGGCCGCGATCGCCGGGCCCCGCGCCGAGGGCGATGGCGGCGAGGACGAGCACCGTCACGCCGGGGAAGAGCGCGTCGTGACCGGCGAAGAACCGGTCGCTCCACAGCGCATGGTGAAGGCGTCCGCCGGTACTCAGGTAGTCGCGCCACGTCGCGCTGAACTGCGCGGCGTCGGCCAGGCTGCGCTCGAGGCCGAGGTCGCGGTTGACGGCGTAGTACGGCCACAGCACGGGCAGCAGCACGAACCCGGCGGCGGTCAGCGCGAACATCGCCAGGCCGAGCGTGCGCGCCGCGCGCGACCGCCATTCCGCGGCGCGCGCGGCCAGGCCGACGACGACAGCCGCGCCGACGAAGACCAGCAGGTAGATCGACGTCAGCCCGACCAGGACGATCCCGGCGCCGAGCAGCAGCGCGTCGCGGCGGCGCGGCGCGGTTGCCAGCCGATCGAGCGCGAGCAGCACGACCGGCACGAACTCGCCGTGCAGAGCCTGCAGGTGGGCGAACCGCGTCAGCAGGTGCGCGTTGAATGCGAAGGCCGCGCCGGCGACGAGTCCGGCCGTCCAGTCGCCGGTCCAGCCGGCCACCAGGCGCCACATCGCCCAGGTGCTCAGCGTGAACCCGGCGAGGACCAGCAGGTTGTAGATGGCGATCGGCGTCAGGCCGGCGGCGCGCAGCGGGATGGCCAGCGCGCCCTGGGCGAGGAGGTGTTCGGAGTAGGCGAGCGTGCGCCGTTCGGGGTGGAAGATCGGCGCGTCGAAGACCCGGAGCGGATCGCGGGGCAGCGTGTCGGCCACCCAGGTGACGGCCCAGGCATTCAGCGCGGTGTCGGCGTTGTCGAGCCGCGACTGTCCGGCCACGTCGCCGGCCAGCGGCCAGGTGTGGACGACCGCGAGCGTGACGGCGGCGGCAAGGGCCGCCAGCTGCGCCCGCACGGTCATGGTGCCGCCGCCGTGAGCGCGTAGAGCCGGTCGTCGCCTTCGCGGGCCACCAGGCGCACCGCGCCGGTGGCTTCGAGCTGCGCCACCACGCCGTCGCCGAGGCGCGCGGCGTGCACGACCAGGTGGGTGACGCCGAGGTAGCCGAACTCCCGCACCGACTCGGCCGAGGGAAACCGGCGGGCGACGGCGGCGTGGATGAAGTAGCTCGCCGGCGTGAAGCCGCTGTAGCCGTTCAGCATCGGCTGGAAGTGCGTCGTCGAGGCGATGACGTACGGGCCGTTGTCCTGGATCACCGCCGGGTCGGGGAACGGGAACTCGGCGATCACCGCCGGCGGCAGCGCCGCGACGTGGCGGTAGATCGCGGGAAGGCCGTCGAAGCGGGTGTAGCCGACCGGCAGGCGAGCGGCCTCCACCGTGACGAGGGCAGCGGCGGCCGCCGCCACGAGTCCGGCACGATCGGGCCAGCGGCGTTCCAGGCGCGCCAGCCCGACGCCGGCCAGCACCGCCAGCGCCAGCAGCCAGAGCCAGCCGAAGCGCGCGACCGCGCGGATGCCCTGCAGCAGCGCGACGTGATCGTAGAGCCACCGATACCCCGGCACCGCCGCGCCGAACGACAGGACCACGGCGACGACCGCGAGCGCGATCATCGCCCGGGTGCGATGCGCACGCCACGTCGCCGGCGCGGCGAGTGCGGCACCGGCGAGCAGCAGCACCGTGATCCCCGGGAAGAGCGGCGTCGCATGGGTGAAGAAGCGGTGACTCCATGCCGCGTAGTGGAGCCGCCCGCCGGTGGCCAGGTAGTCGCGCCACTGGCCGGAGTAGAACGCGACCTCGTCGAACGAACGGACCAGCCCCTGGGTGCGGTTGGCCTGGTAGTACGGCCACAGGAACGGCAGCAGCACGAGTCCGCAGGCGGCCGCTGCCACGACGACCTGGCCGGCCCGCTGCCGGCCTCCCGCGCCGCGCCATGCCGCCGGCGCCGCCGCCGCCGACACGACCATCGCCAGCGCGGTCATCACCAGCAGGTAATTGGAGGTCAGGGCCTGAAGCGCGCACCAGAGTGCCAGCCGCGCCGCCGCCGTCCACTCCGGCCGATCGAGCAGGTCGTGGATCGCCGCCAGGGCCAGCGGCAGGAACTGCACGTGCAGGGCCTGCATGTGGCCGAAGCGCACCATCGTGTGGGCGTTGAAGGCGTAGGCGAGCCCGGCCACCAGCCCGGCGCGGCGGGAACCGGTCCAGCGCTCGACCACGACGGCCATCGCCAACCCGCTCAACGCGAAGCCGACGAGCACCAGCACGTTGTAGACCGTCACCGCCGACCAGCCGAGGGCGAACAGCGGCAGTCCGATCACGCCCTGCACGATCATGTGCTCGGAGAACGCCAGCGTGCGCGGCTCGGGGTAGAAGATGTTGGCGTCGAACAGGTGCCGCGGGTCGATCGGCAGCTGGTGCGCCACCCAGGCGAGGATCCACGCGTTCAGCGCCGTGTCGGCGTTGTCGAGCCGCGACCACGACGTGAGCCCGGCAGCCAGCGGCCAGGTGTGCACCACCGCCAGCGCGGCGAAGAACGCTAGTTGGGCCAGTCGACGATCTCGTAGAGCCACACGTCGTCCTGCTGCACCAACGGCCGAAGGAACTGCCGGTAGCGCTCGAGCCCTTCGAGGAGGTCGGCGCGGTTCGGGCGGTTGTAGCCGTTCAGGTGGAACACCACGTAGCGGGCGCCGATCTCGCTGAGGATCCGGAACGACGCCCGCGTCGGAAAGTAGCTCATCGCCACCGCGGTGTCACGGAACCGCGGCGGGATGAAGTCGCTGTAGCCGTTCACGAGCGGTTGCCAATGGTAAGTGGAGCCGAGCATGTACTCGGCGTGCCGCGGGTAGTCATGGCGCAGCGAGAAATAGGGGAACTCGGCGACCGGTCCGCGAGGCAGGCGGGCGAGCATCCGATACGCCTGCGGCACCGGCGGAGCGTCACGCAGGGCGGTGAGCGGCGCCGTGTTCAGCTCGAGCGCCGCCAGCACGAGCAGCGCCGCCGTCCACGCCGCCGGCCGTGGCCGCGCGCGCAGCCACGGGCCGAACGCCGCGCTTCCCAGCACGACGAGCGCCAGGGTGGTGATGAGCCCCATGCGCGCCGGCGCCCGCAGCAGCGAGAAGACCGGCACGGTCTCGAACAGCAGCCGATACAGACCGGCATCGGGCCCGAACGAGGCCCAGAACGCCAGAACGCCGAGCGCCGCGTAGAATCCCGCGACGTCGCGGCGCACGTTCGGCGCGGCCGAATCGGGCGGGCGCCGCGCCACCAGCCAGAGCCCGGCGAGTCCGCCGGCCAGCGCCATGGCCCCCGGAAACAGCACCTCGTTGAAGCCCTCGATCCGGTCGAGCCACCAGCGGTGTGCCCATGCCGACGAGGCCAGCCACGCGCCGCCGTTGGCGCTGTACATCCGGGCGTCGTCGAGCGTCCGGCCGAAGCCCTGTTCCTGGACGCCGAGATAGGGCAGGAAGAACGGCGCGGTCAGGCCGAGCGACACCGCGGCGGCGAGGCCGATGAGGCTCCAGTAACGTACCGACCGCCACAGCCCGCGGCTGACGGCGAACCACAACGTGCCCAGGCCGACCATCAGCCCTGCGAAGATGCCGTAGTAGGCACAGGACAACGCCTGCCCGAACAGCACGACGCCGAGCGCGAGGGCCCGCGCCACCGTCAACCGATCGACCAGCCGGTGGAACGCCAGCATCGCAAACGGCAGCCCCGCAGACATCAGCAGCTGGATGTGCGCGGTGCGCGCGAAGATGTACGGACAGAACCCGAAGAGCACGCCGGCCACGGCCGCCGCCTCCCGGCTGGCCGACAGGTAGCGCACGAGGTAGTAGGCGCCGGCGACCGCCAGGACGAAGGCGATGACGACCACCGTGTTGTGCGCGAGGTAGGGGTTGCCGGTGAGTCCCCACGCCGGCACCGCGAGCAGCCCGGCGCCGATGTTGGCCTCGGAGAAGGCGAGCGCGTGCCGCGCCGGATAGAAGATGTTGGCGTCGTAGAGCGAGCGCGGAGCGACGATGAGCGCGTCGGCCACCCAGGCGACGTTCCAGATGCTCAGTTTGCCGTCGTCGGTGTTCACGCGGCCGACCCGATCGATCTTGGGGACGAGCGGCCAGGTGAGGGCGGCGGTGAGGACGAGCGCCCCGGCGATGACGGCGGCGGCTTCCGTCAGCCCCCGATGGCGCATGCGGGCCGTATGGTACCATGACGCCGCCACGCCCGCTCCGCCGCCGGGGCGTGGCCCGGGCCGCATGGATCGCCTGCTCGAGCTCACCTACCGCGCCGAACGCACGCACTTCTGGTTTCGAGGGTTTCGCCGCTTCGTCACGCCGTGGCTGGCCGAGGCGGCCGGCGGCCGCTCCGGCCTTCGCCTCCTGGACTGCGGCTGCGGTACCGGCGCCAACCTCGCGCTGCTGGCCGGGCACGGCGACGCCTTCGGCTTCGATCTCACGGCGCGCGGCCTGCATTTCGCCAAATCACATGGCGCCACGCGCATCGCCCAGGCCAGCATCGGCGCGATTCCGTTCCCCGACGCGAGTTTCGACGTGGTGACTTCGTTCGATGTGCTCTATGGGCTCCCCGACGACGTGGAGGTGGCGGCGGCGCGGGAAATGGTGCGGGTGCTGCGGCCCGGCGGCGCGCTGCTCGTGACGGTCGCGGCCTTCGAGAGCCTGCGCGGCGGCCACGGCACGTTCAGCCGGGAGGTGCGCCGCTACACGACCGGCAGCCTCTCGGCGCTGCTTCGCCAGGCCGGGTTCGAGGTCGAGCGCATCTCTTACACCCACGCGACGCTCTTCCCGATCCTGGCGGTGGTGCGCGGTTGGCAGCGCTGGCGCGGCGGCGGCGTCGCCGCGCCGAGCGAGGGTGACATGACGGTGCCGGCGGCCCCGGTCAACGCCGCGCTCTCGGCGGCGCTGGCCGTCGAGGCGGCGGTGCTGCGCGTCGCCAACCTGCCATTCGGCAGCACCGTGATGGCCCTGGCGCGCAAACGGCGATGACCGATCCCGCCGCAGCGCCGCCTCCCCTTCGCGCCGCCGGCGACGCTTCGGCGGGCCTCCTGGTCCGGGCAAGCCCCGTCGACGCCAACTGACCTGGGGTGAGGCCAGCGGCGGCGTCGACTAGAAGCGGGCGGTGGCGCCGAAGTACAGGCCCTTGAACGTGAGCGTGCCGGTGTCGTTCTTGGCCTGGTAGAAGACGTCGATCGACTTGTAGCCGGCCTGGACGCCGAAGTTCGGGTGCGGGTTGAACGTGGCGTTGACGTCGAAGTCGATGTAGCGGCCCTTGTACTCGTCCGAGGCGCTGTCGGGAATGCGGAAGTAGCTGACCTCGCCGTTCAGCGCGACGTTGGCGGCGGCGTAGACCCGGCCGACTGCGCCGATGGTCGGGATCGGCGCCAGCGCCTTGGTGAACTCGTCGCCGATCGGGCTGAGCAGGCCGACGTTGACGTCGGTGACCTTGGCGTCGAAGATCACGCCCAGGAAGCCGCGCTCGCGGTAGAGGAAGTCGTACTCGTAGCCGAAGCGCCAGGTCTTGAACTGCGCCGTGGTCTGCACCGGCAGGCCGACCGGGTAGCGCAGCCCGTTGAAGATGAACTCGCGGCGCACGGTGCTGTCGGCGTCGTAGTTCATCGGCAGGTACTGGATGCGGAAGCGGTGCTTGGTCGCCGGCCGCAAGACCAGCCGCATGTCCTTCAGGACCTTCTTCTCGATGCCGAGGTCCTCGACCAGGTTGACGTCGGTGCCGAGGATGCCCAGCGCCTCGCTGTTGACGATCGGCTCGGGCGTCGGATTCCAGAAGTTGAACGAGAACTCGACGTGGTACTCCTCGCCGCCGACGTCGCTGCCTCGGCCGATCTGGGCCGAGGCCGGCACGGCGACGAGCAGGGCGAGGACGGCGGAACCGAAGACGGAGATTCGCATGGACATGGGACCCCTGGGCGCTGGCAACACACACGAGGGCCCGGCGCCGTTGGGGAGGCGCCGCCGAGCGTCGCTATGGGAAGTATCGGCCCCTGGGGGAGGGGACTACAGGGGGCCGGTTGAGCCGATTTCAGGCCTGAATCGGTGATTCTCCCGGCTAACCCTCGGCCGGCACGGGCTCGCGGCCGTTCGACAGCACGCTGGCCCACTTGGCGAAGGCGGCGCCGAGGATCACCACCGCCAGGATCATCATCAGTACCGTGCAGATCGACAGCACGTAGCCTTCGGTGACGACCGACGGCACGTCGCTCGTCGTCCGCGGCCAGTAGTTGTCGCGGACGTTCAGGAAGCCGCCGTAGAACGTGTTGACGGCCAGGAACACGAACGGCACCAGCGTCACCCAGGTGTAGCGCACCTTGCCCTGGCTGATGAGGATCGTCGTCGCGACGCCGAGCGCGACGCAGCCCAGCAGCTGATTGGCCACGCCGAACATCGGCCAGATGGTGCCGATCTGCCCCGTGTAGACGAAGTAGCCCCAGCCACTGACCATCAGCGCGGTGGCGAGATAGGCGCCCGGCATCCAGTCGGTCCTCGCAAACGGCGCGTAGATCTTGCCGAGCGCCTCCTGGATGAGGAAGCGCCCGACACGTGTTCCCGAGTCGATGGTCGTCAGGATGAAGAGCGCCTCGAACATGATCGCGAAGTGGTACCAGTAGGCGAGCAGGCTCGACATCCCGGGCAGGGCGCTGAAGATCATCGCCATGCCGACCGCGAGCGAGACCGCTCCGCCGGTACGCCCCTCGACCTTCTCGCCGACGGCCGCTTCGATCGGCGCCAGGTCGTGCTGCATCGGCTGGCCTTCGAACGTCAGCTGCGTGTAGGCCGCCGGGGCGACGTTGATGGCGAAGTAGTCCGCGGGGGGCATCGCCGTGGCGGCGACGAGCGCCATGATCCCGACCAGGCCTTCGACCAGCATCGCGCCGTAGCCGATCGGCCGGATGTCGGTCTCCTTGTCGATCATCTTCGAGGTCGTGCCCGAGCTGATGAGGGCGTGGAAGCCCGAGATGGCGCCGCAGGCGATGGTGACGAAGCAGAACGGGAACAGCGGGCCGGGGATGACCGGCCCGCCGCCCGTGAACTCGGTGAGGGCCGGCATCTTCAGCTCGGGGTTGACGACCATCACGCCGAAGGCCAGCAGCAGAATGGTGCCGATCTTCATGAACGAGCTCAGGTAGCCGCGCGGGGCGAGCAGCAGCCACACCGGCATGACCGAGGCGATGAAGCCGTAGACCACGAGCGCGATGGCGATCTGCGGCCGCGACAGGTGGAACCAGCCGCCCAGCGTCGAGTCGGGATGGTTCAGGGGCTCGCCGCCGCCCACGGCCAGCAGCATCGCGATGATGCCGATCACGGTGGCCTCGGCGATGCGGCCCTTGCGCCACACGAACATCCACAGGCCCATGAAGATGCCGATGGGAATGGTCGCGGCGATGGTGAACGTGCCCCACGCACTGTCGGCCAGGGCGTTGACGACGGCGATGCCGAGCCCGGCCAGCGCGACCGTCAGCGTGAAGAGAACCGCGAAGATGCCGGCGAACCCGGCGACCGGGCCGATCTCGACCTTGATCAAGTCGGCCATCGACTTGCCGCCGCGACGTGTCGAGGCCCAGAGCACCATTCCGTCGTGGACGGCGCCGGCCAGGCACACGCCCGCGACCAGCCAGATGAACCCGGGCGCCCAGCCGTACTGCGCGGCCAGCATCGGGCCGACGAGCGGTCCGGCGCCGGTGATGGCGGCGAAATGGTGGCCGAAGAGCACCCAGCGGGACGTCGGGTAGAAGTTGGCGCCGTCGTACTTGGCGTGCGCCGGGGTCTGGCGGCTGTCGTCCAGCATCCAGAGCCGCGTCGCGATGAACGCGCTGTAGTACCGGTAGGCGATGGCCAGGATGCAGAGGGCCGGCAGAACGATGTACAGCGCGTGCATAGGCCCCCGATAGTAACAAAAGAGATGTGACCTATCGCCGGGATTTGCCGTGGTCCGGCGCGTCGGATGCGCAGCGGTGCACGCACCCATGCGGACCTGACATCCGCTCGCCGATCAGGCTGGTGGCGGGGCGGCAGGCGCCGCCGGCGGCGCCTCGGCCGGTGGTGTCACCGGACGTCTCTGCTCGCGTCGGCGGAACAGCTGGTCGATCGGGCCCGGTGCGCTCTGCTGCGGGTCCCAGCCGAGGCGCAGGATGGTGACCTGCACCGAGCGGCGGCCGAAGGCCAGCGCCTCGGTGCAGCTCCACATGTAGAGATCGAGCTCGCGGCCCTTCACCTCGGGTCCGGTGTCCATCACCGTCCAGATGCCGTCGTGCGCGTCGATCGGCGTCTCGACCCGGATGACGCTGCCGAGCGGCAGCAGCGCCGGATCGGCGGCCGCCATGCCGGTGCGCACGGCGGCGCCTGCCGCGGTCGTCGTGCCCCGGCAGTAGGCGGTGGCCTCGAAGCGCAGCGCGGTGCCGAGCCGCGGCCGGCCGGCGGCGTCGACGACGTCTTCCTGCGTCGAGTCCCAGGTCGTCTTCACGAAGACGAACAGCACGAGCAGCACCGCCGCCGCCACCGCCACCGTGCGCCGGGTCAGCGTGCGGATCATCGGCGGTCAGCCCGGCCGGCCGGCGAAGTGGGCGAAGCCATGCGGCAGCGGGTGGGCGACGCCGTCGCGGACCAGCACGCACTCGCGGCTCTTCGTCACCACGCCGATCGCGGTCAGCGGCGTGGCGAAGCGGCGGCGGGCGGCGCGAATCCGGCCGTCGCTGCGCGGCGGTGAGGCGATCAGCAGTTCGTAGTCGTCGCTCGCCGCCAGCGCCGCCACCAGCGGATCGACGCCGGCCCGTTCGAACCACGACCGGGCGTCGGCGACGAGCGGGACGCGCTCGGCGTCGATGCGCACGCCGACGTTCGACGCGGCGGCCAGCTGGCGCAGCGACGACGCCAGTCCGTCGCTCACGTCGAGGGCCGCCCGGGCGGCCCGGGCCCCGGCCAGCGCCGCGCCCTCGCGCAGCCGCGCAACCGGCGTCAGATACCGATCGACGCTGGGGCCGGTGGCGGCGGCACCGGCGCGCAGCATCGCCAGACCGGCGGCGGCGCCGCCGAGCGCGCCGGTGACCCACAGCACGTCGCCCGGGCGGGCGGTGTCGCGGCGCAGCAGCCGGCGCGGATGCACCCGGCCGGCCGCGGTGACGTCGACGGTGAGCGGGCCCGGAGTGCGGGTCAGGTTGCCGCCGACGAGGGCGGCCCCGGCCGCGGTCGCTGCCGCGATCGCGCCGTCGACCAGTGCTTCGAAGTGCGCCAGGGGCAGCGACGGCGGCACGGCCAGCGACAGCAGCAGCCACTGCGGACGCGCGCCCATCGCGGCGAGATCGCTCAGGTTGACGGCCACGGCCCGGCGGCCGATCGTCTCGGGCGGGCAGAGCGCCCGCTCGACGTGTACGCCGTCGACGAGGGTGTCGGTGGTCACGACCAGCAGCTCGCCGCGCGGCGGACGCAGCACCGCGGCGTCGTCGCCGATGCCGATGACCACCTCGGGACCGGGCGGCGGGACGCGCCGTCGGATCCAGGCGACGAGGTCGAACTCTTCGTGGTCGCCGACGGTCACGTGAAAGCCCGGCCCGGCGCCGCATGGCGCCGGAGCGTGTGGCAAGGTGCCCCGCCTGTGCCGTGTGGGGAGGATTGCTGAACCTGCGTTAGCAGGTGGAGCCGCTGACAACGCCTCGCTTCAGGCTTCCTCACGACGGAGGCATGCACACCACGAGGCGGACGCGACTCGCTTGGGATGAACATTGGCTCAGACAAGCCTCCAAGGTCCATCACGAGCACGGCAGGAACGTCCTGGATCTTAGGCGCTGGTGCGCCGCCGGTCAAGCCGCTCGCACGTCGCCGCCCGCCCGAAGGGCCGGCCAGGCGAGACTGCGCCGGAGCGAGGGCGCAGCCTCGCACGCCGGCCAGAAGGGCGGGCCTCGCCTCGCTACGGCCTGACGACGACGATCACCTGCTGATCGGCGGTGAGCGCGCCGTCGTCGGCGCGGGCGCGCAGCACGTACTCGCCGGGCGTGTAGAACCACGCCGTCGTGCCGACCTTGCCGTCGGCGGGCAGCGGTGGCGCCGTCCAGTGGGGCGCCCACGGGGAGTTGCCGCCGGTGCGCGTGTCTTCCCACGTGGCGATCTGGTCGTGCTCGAACTTGACGGTGCCGGCGCCGCGATAGACGTGCCAGCCCACCCACAAGCCGACGTTCTTGCCGACCGTGACCCGGGCCGGCGGCAGGACGAGGCGGCGGGCGCGCAGCGCGGCGATCTGCGGGCTGACCTGCGCCGCGTTGGACGACAGGGTCGCCGACGATCCCTCGTTCTCGACGGCCGCGCCGGCGCCGATCGCGCGCGACTTGGGCAGGCCGTCGTCGCGCACGGTGGCGGCCAGCGGCACCGCCTCGCCGACCTTCACCTCGATCCGCCGCGGCCCCTGCACCTCCAGGACGGGCGGCGTGTTCGCACGGACCTCGGGGCTGCTGCTGCCGGCGCCGAGCGCTCCGGTCTCCGACGCCTTCACCACGTCGTCGACCTTGTAGTCGATGCGCAGGCTGGCGTAGGCGAACTCGGTCTTGCCCCGAGTGGTCAGGCTCCAGACGAGCTCGTCCTTCTCCGTGAAGCCCGGCGGCACCGGGACGCGGAAGATGAAGCGGTTGCGCCGCGGCAGGAAGTGCGTGGGCTGCCCCTGATCGGGATTGCCGGCCGTGAAGCGGTTGTCGGGCCCGATCGGCACGTCGAGCTCCTCCTGCCAGTTGCGGTTCATGTAGCCGAACAGGAAGAACTTGCGGCCGGCCGAGTCTTCTTCCCAGCCTTCGTAGGCGGGGGAGACGTTCTGCCCTTTCGCGTAGGTGAGGTTCTGGGCTCCGGCCGATCCGGCCGCGCCCAGCATCACGCCCACCACGACTCCGAGCATTCGGCGGATCATCGAGCCACTCCTCCGGCGAGCTACTGCTGCTGCGTCCGGGTGGTCGCCGCCGGCGCCGCCGTCGGCATCTTGTCGGGCAGATCGAGGTTGCACAGCGGGCAGCCGATCATCACGTCGCCGCGCGACAGCTTGAGCTTCTCCTTGCGCGCCTTCATCTCGGCCAGGAACTGCTCGTCGGTGAGCGAGACCCGGTTGCCCAGGTCGATGAACATGTTGGCCACCGAGCGGTTGCCCGAGCCCTGCCAGTTGCGCGGGTCGGGCACGTTCTTGTTGGTCGGCGAGTTGTTCATGTAGCCGACGATGTGCAGCACCGTGCCCCTGGGCAGCAGCGGCGCGTGGTCGTCGTCGTAGTCGTAGCCACGCACCCAGTTGTGGTCGTAGCCGACGCAGTTGATGGTCTCGACGGTGTAGCCCCACGAGGCCTCGAGGCACATCCGCGCGCCCGGCGCGTGCAGGTGCGGCTCGAACGACAGGATCTTGGTGTGCTCGGTCAGCACCGCGTAGGCGTGCAGCTGCTGGTTGGCGTCCATGCCCTTGATGTCGATGTCGACGCCGTTGCCGAGACTGATGTTGGACGTGCGGTACTCGGGCTTGTACCCCACGGGCATGAACTTGAAGCCGATCTCGAGGTGGGCCTTGGTGTCGCGGCCGTTCGAGTGCAGGTGCACCGAGTCGGAGACGATCGACGAGCCGGCCTTGAGCAGCCGCGCCGACTTCGGATCGAAGAAGTCGGGCTCGCGGCCGACCTCGTGCACCGGCCAGGTGGTGGTGCCGGGCGTCTGGCCGAACAGCACGGCGAGGTTGAACGGATCGGCCGGGTTCGGCGCCTCGGGCTGGGCGTCGAGCACCTTGGTCTGCCAGATCATGTGGTGGAAGACGTAGCGGCCGCCGACGGTCTCGCGGCCGGTGCCGCCGGCGTCGACGTCGTTGACCTCACGCACCTCGACCGCCGAGACGTAGCGATCCTCGGTGAGTCCGGTCGGCACGCTGGGAATCTCACCCCACCAGTCGGGTGCCGTGCCCTTGACGACGATCTCGGAGGTCTTCACGACCAGGTCGGGCGTGCCGATCGACCACGCCGTGCTGTCGTTCCACACGCGCGCGACCGGCAGGTCGGCGGGATTGCCGCGCGGCGCCCCGCCGTCGGCCCACCGCGCGATCAGCGCGACTTCTTCGTCGCTGAGCGACGGGTCGTTCTTGAAGTGCTGGATGCCGAGGTCCTTCTCGACGTACCAGGGCGGCATCACGCCGGCCCGTGGCCCGATGCCGGTGCGGGCCTTGATGCTGCGCGCCCACGGCCGCACCTGCTCGTAGGTCTGCAGCGCCATCGGCGCCACGCCGCCGGTGCGGTGGCAGTTCTCGCAGCTGCGCTGGAGGATTGGCGCGATGTGCCGGCTGTAGGTGACCTCGGCCGGGGGCGCCGCCTGTTCGACGGTGGCCGCCGCGGGGGGTGCCCATGCTCCGGCGCCGAACCAGAGTGCCGCCGCGCCTGCCCACACCCATCCGAGAGGTCGTCGCCTGGTCATCGCGCGCTCCTTGGGGACCGATCCGCCCCGTCGCCGAAGGCCGTTACGGCCGGGCTTCAATAGTAACGGATTCGCTGCGATCGGTGACACGCCGAGACACCGGCCGGGACTAGTCGTCGGCCGGGGCGGCAACCAGCGCCAGGGCCCGATCGAGCATCCGTTCCAGCTCGCCGGCGCGGGCGGCGACGCTGCCGTCCACCTGCTGCTGCGAGTCCCGGGCGCGGAAGTACTCGTCGGCGATGTTCAGTGCCGCCAGGATGGCCAGGCCGAGGGCGTCGCTCGACGGCGCCGAGTCGAACGCCACCCGCATCTTGCGGTCGACGTAGGCCGCCAGCTCCTGGACGTAGGCGGGATCGAGGGCGCTCCGGATCGGATACCGTTGTCCGTTCACCTCGACGTGGACGACGCGCGGGTCGGCCATGAAATGGTCGAGACGATCAGAGGTTCAGGGCGTCGAGCTCGGCCAGCATGTCGCCGACCCGGGCGCGGATGAGCTCGCGTTCCTCGCGCAGCGTCGTGACTTCGCTGCCGGCGTGCTCGGCCTGCTGGACGCGTTCCTGCAGGCCGGTCAGTTCACGCTGCAGCCGGGCGTTCTCGTCGGCGAGGCGTGCCTGCTCGCCCTTGAGCCGGCCGATCGTGCTCACGAGCAGCTTGACCTTCTCCTCGAGCCGGTCGAACGGCTCCACGCCCACCGCCGTCGTCTTCGCCATCTCCCGTCCTTCCGCCGCCTAGCGCTGCTGCGCGCCGAGCGTCACCGTCGCCGCGGCGATCATCCGCTGCAGGGCCGCCGCCACCTCGTCGTCGGTCAGCGTGCGATCCGCCGCCCGGAAGGTGAAGCGCAGCGCGACGCTGACCGTGCCCGGCGGCGTGCCCTGGCCCTGATATCGATCGAACTCGCGCACGCCGACCAGCGTCGGCGGTGCGGCCGCCCGCATCGTGTCACGAACGGTGGCGGCAGACAAGGTGTCGGCGACGAGCAACGCGACGTCGCGCACGACCGAGGGGAAGCGCGGCAGCGGCTCGACCCGGGTCGCCGCCCGGGGCGCCACCGCGGTGAGCCGGTCGAGGTCGATCTCGGCGACGTACACCTCATCACCACGTGGTATGCCGTGGGCGTCGGCAAGCGACGCGGCGAGCAGGCCGACGGTGCCGAGGCTGTCACCGCCGCCGACGATGCGCGCCGCCCGGCCCGGCACCAGCCACGCCGTTTCGACCGGTTCGAGCGTCGCGGCCACGCCGGCGCCGGCGCAGACGGCGCCGACGACGCCGGCGAGGTCGAAGAAGTCGACGTCGCGTCGATGGCCGCTCCAATGGTCGCCGGCGGCGGCGCCGGTCCACGCCGCGCCGAGCGCCCGGTGCTCGCCGTCGGCTGCGAACGCGGTCGCGATCTCGAACAGGCGGACATCGCGCTGTTCGTGCCGGCGGTTGTGGCCGATGGCGGCCACCAGCCCCGGCAGCAGGCTCGGCCGCATCACCGCGAAGGTCTCCGACAGCGGGTTGGCCAGCCGCACCGGCGGCGTGCCGCCGGTGAACGGCGCCGCCGCCGCCGCGTCGATGAACGCGAAGCTGATCGCCTCCGAGAACCCGCTCGCCAGCAGCGTGAGGCGCACGCGGGCGTCGCGGGCGATGCGGGAATCGGAGCTCGCCGGCGCCTGGTGCACCGGGGGGAAGGTGGCCGGCAGGTGTTCGAAGCCGTGATGGCGGCCGACCTCTTCGATGAGGTCCTCGGGGCGGGCCACGTCGGGACGCCATCCGGGCACGGTGACGTGCCAGGCCGCGGGACCGGCCGCGGCCGTCGCGAACCCGAGCGCGTGCAGGATGCGCGCGACCGCGTCGGGCGGCACCGGCATTCCGAGCAGGCCCTCGACGTGCGCGTGGGTCAGGGCGATGACGCGCGGGACGTGCGGGTGCGAGGTGGCGTCGATCAGCGTGCCGGCGGCCCGGCCGGCGCCGAGCAGTTCGAGCAGCGCGCAGGCGCGCGCCATCGCCGCCGCCTGGACGGTCGGATCGGCACCGCGCTCGAAGCGCATCGAGGCCTCGGTGCGCAGCCCGAGGCGTTTGGCCGTGGCCCGCACCGCTCGCGGATTGAACCACGCGCTCTCGAACACCACGCGCGTCGTGGCGGCTCGGACCTCGGAGTCGGCGCCGCCCATTACCCCGCCGATGCCGGTCGCCCGCGCGGCGTCGGCGATGACCAGCATGTCGGCGCTGAGCGTGCGGGCCTTGCCGTCGAGCGTCGTCAGCGGCTCGCCGGCGGCGGCGCGGCGGACGACGATCGCCGCGTCGGCCAGACGGGCGTGGTCGAAGGCGTGCATCGGCTGGCCGAGTTCGAGCAGCACGTAGTTGGTGACGTCGACGACGTTGCTGATCGGGCGCACCCCCTGGGCGAGCAGGCGGCGCTGGAGCCACTGCGGCGAGGCGCCGACCCGCACCTCGGCGGCGGCGCCGACGTAGCGCGGGCACAGGTCGGGGGCGTCGATCCGCACCGAGAACGCGTCGCGCTCGACGGCGCGGAGCGCGGCCGTGCGCAGATGGCCGGCGGCGGTGGGCGAGGGCAGGCGCAGCGGCAGGCCGTAGACCGTCGCCACCTCGCGGGCGATGCCGACGATCGACAGGCAGTCGGGCCGGTTGGCGGTGACATCGAAGTCGAGAATCGCGTCGTCGGCCACGCCCGCGGCGCCCGGCGGCGCGTCGCCAGGCGGCGCCGGCTCGATCCCCTCGAGCGCCAGGCCGCGCAGCGACAGCCGCCGGCCGAGCTCGGTCGGGCCGTCGGGGACGTCGACGAAGTCACGCAGCCAGGAGTAGAGGACCTTCATTGCGAGCTGCCGAACTGGGACAGGAACCGCAGATCGTTCTCGTAGAACAGCCGGATGTCGCCGACGTCCCACTTGAGCATGGCGACGCGCTCGATGCCCATGCCGAAGGCGAAGCCGGTGACCGCCGCCGGGTCGTAGCCGACCGCCTCGAACACCGCCGGGTGGACCATCCCGCTGCCGAGGATCTCGAGCCAGCCGGTGTGCTTGCACACCGCGCAGCCGACGCCGCCGCAGCGGATGCAGCCGACGTCCACTTCGGCGCTCGGTTCGGTGTACGGGAAGAAGCTGGGCCGGAAGCGCACCGGCGTGCCGGCGCCGAACAGCGCTTCGGCCATCGCCAGCAACGTGCCCTTGAGGTGAGCGAGCGTGATGCCCGGGCCGACCACCAGGCCCTCGCACTGGTGGAACATCGGCGTGTGGGTGAGGTCGAGGTTGTCGCGGCGGTAGACCGGACCGATCGCCACCAGGCGGACCGGCGGATCGTGTCGCTCCATGTGGCGAATCTGCATCGCCGACGTGTGCGTGCGGAGCAGCGTCAGGGGCTGAGGCACGCCGGGGCGTCGCGTGGGGCGTGCCGAAGCCGCCGACGCGGGCGTGGCCAGCGCCGGCGGGGGCGTCAACGGCGTCGCCAGGTAGAGCGTGTCCTGCATGTCGCGCGCCGGATGCTCCTCCGGCATGTTCAGCGCCTCGAAGTTGTGCCAGTCGTCCTCGATCTCCGGCCCTTCGAGCACCTGATAGCCGAGCCGCGTGAAGATCGCCTGCACTTCCTCGCGGACGAGGCTGAGCGGATGGCGATGGCCGATCGCCGGCGCGCGGCCGGGCAGGGTGACGTCGACGGCGCCGGCCGGACGGCGCGCCGCGGCGGCGGCCAGCTCGCGCTCGGTGAGGGCCTGCTCGACGCGCGACTTCAAGGCGTTGACCAGCTGGCCGAACGCCCGCCGGTCGGCCGGCGGCAACGACGGCAGCTGGGCCATCAGATCGGCCAGGCGGCCGGACTTGCGTCCGGTCCAGGCGATCGTCAGCGCCTCGAGCGCGGCCGCGCGCGCCGCCACCGGCGCCGCATCGACCGCCGCGAGCGCACGGGCGAACTCGGCCTCGTGGTCGGCCACCAGGCGGGTCAGTTCGTCGAGTGAAGACATGGGGGCTGGGGGCTGGGTGCTGGGGGCTGGCGCTGGCGCGAACGAGCAGAGCTCGTTCGCGCTCTCGGATCGACCTGGCTGGACCCGGTGCTCTTCACGAGCCCCAGTCCCCAGCCCCTAGTCCCCAGCCCCGCGGCCGTCAGGCAACTCCAGCGGCCGCCTTGGCCTTGGCGGCGATGGCGGCGAACGCGGCGGCGTCGCGGGCGGCGAGCTCGGCCAGGCTCTTGCGGTCGAGCGCGATGCCGGCGGCCTTGATGCCCTTCATGAAGACGCTGTAGGAGAGGCCGTGCTCGCGCGCGGCGGCGTTGATGCGCACCACCCACAGGCTGCGGTAGTCGCGCTTCTTCTGCTTGCGGCCGGCATAGGCGTAGACGCCCGCCTTCTCGGCCGCTTCCTTCATGAACTTGTAGAGCTTGGACTTGTTCTGGAAGTAGCCCTTGGTG
>JBFWNV010000007.1:0-200151 GCA_050250875.1 Vicinamibacterales bacterium | reverse complement strand
GGCCATCGATCAGCCGACCCCGCGCGCCGACGTCACGTTCCCCAAGCGGCTCGAGAACAACGAGCCGCCGCCGGAGAAGCTGGTGGCACGGCAGGACCCGCCCGCCAATGCGGCGACGGCGCCGCCAGCGACGGCGCCGCCGGTGCGGGCGGCCACCCCGGCCGAGAAGACCGCCAGTGCTCCGACCGCGGCCGCGCCACCAGCGGCCGCCGCCCGTCCGGCCGCCGGCATTCCCACCGAGCCGAAGGGGGGTGGCTACGCGATCCAGGTGGCCGCGTTCAATGCCCGTGATGAAGCCGAGACGCTGGCGAAGCGGCTGCTCGCCAAGGGCTACAGCGTCTTCCTCGTCACCCCGCAGGCCGGGCAGCCGGCGATGTTCCGCGTCCGCGTCGGCAAGTTCCAGCAGCGCGCCGAGGCCGAGCGCGTCGCCGCGCGACTCGAGCGCGAAGAGCAGTTCAAGCCCTGGATTACGCGCTAGCCGTCCTCTCTGGCACGCTGCTGGCGCTGTCGTTTCCGCGCTACGGCCACGCCGCGGTCGCGCTGGTGGCGGCGGTGCCGCTGCTCGTCGCGGTGAGCGGCTGGCGCGGCCGCGCCGGGGTGTTCCCCGGCACCTCGCTTCGCCGCGGGTTCGCCCTCGGCGTGATGACCGGCATCATCTATTTCGGCGGGACCGTCTACTGGACCGGCGCGGTGGTTTCGACCTTCGGCGGCCTGCCCCAGGCGGTGGCGCTGCTGTGTGCCCTGGCGCTCGCGGCGTACATGACGCTGTATCTCGCCGCCGCCGCGGCGCTGCTCGGCCGCGCCGTCGCTGTCGCCGGGGCGCGGGGCCTGTGGCTGGCCCCGTGGCTGTGGGTGGCCGGCGAGTTCGCGCGCGGGCATGTGCTGGGCGGGTTCCCGTGGGTGCCGCTCGGCAGCAGCATGGCCTCGGTGCTGCCGGTGGCGCAGCTGGCCAGCCTCGCCGGGGTCTACGGACTCTCCCTCTATCTCGTCGCGCACAGCACGCTGGTCCTGGTCGCGATCACCGGGACGGCGCGCCAGCGCCTGCGGGCCGGACTGGCGGCGGCGGCGCTGCTGCTCGCCGTGTCGATCTGGGGCGGATTGCGCCTCGCCGACAGCGCGCTGACCCGCGCCGGTGAGCCGCTCACCATCGGCCTGATCCAGGCCAACATCCGCCAGGAAGAGAAGTGGGACGAGCGGATGGCGCCCGAGATCGAGCGGCGCTACGACCGCCTGACCCGCCAAGCCGCGGCCGCCGGTGCCGCCGTGGTGCTGTGGCCGGAGTCGGCGACGCCGTACTACTTCAACGAAGCCCCCGGACGCGCCGCCGCGGTGCGGACGCTGGTGCGCGACACCGGGACGCCGCTGCTGTTCGGCACCGATGAAGTCGAGCGCGGCCAGCCGGCGCGTTACTACAACTCGGCGTTCATGCTCGCCCCCGACGGCACCGTCGCCGCGGTCTACCGCAAGATGCAGCTGGTGCCGTTCGGCGAGTTCGTCCCGCTGCGCTCCCTGCTGTTCTTCGTGTCGCCGCTGGTCGAGGGCGTGTCGGACTTCTCGCCGGGCGAGCGGGTGACGATGCTGCCGATGGCCGGTCACATGGCCAGCACGGCGATCTGCTACGAGATCGTCTATCCGCACCTGGCCCGCGAGGCGGTGCGGCAGGGCGCCGAGCTGCTCACCACGATCACCAACGATGCCTGGTACGGCGACTCGTCGGCGCCGTATCAGCACTTCGCCCTGGCGTCGCTACGCGCGGTGGAGCAGGGCCGGTATCTGGCCCGCGCCGCCAACACCGGCATCAGCGGCGTCGTCGATCCGTACGGGCGGGTGATCGGCGCCACCCGCGTCTTCGAAGAGGCGGTCGTCGTCACCGACGTGCGGACGCTGACCGGCCGGACGCTGTATGCGACAATCGGGGATCTCGTCGCCCAGATCGCCCTCGGCGTCGCCGGGCTCACCGTGGTGTGGCTGGGCGCCGAGTGGCGGGCGCGGCGACGGTAGGGAGTGAGGCGACGTGGCGCTGGGACAGGACGAGCTCATTCGGCGTGCCGGGGACGTGGTCAAGCGGGCCAACGACCTGCGGAGCTATCTTTGACCGTGCCACCGACGCCACCGAAATCGCCACGCTCGAGGCGCGGATCGCCGCGCCCGATTTCTGGAACAACCAGCAGGAGGCCCAGAAGGCCCTGCAGCGCCAGCGCCGCCTGAGCGAGGACGCCGAACTGCGCGACTCGCTCGGCCGGCGGGTCGGCGACCTCGGCGTGCTGCTCGAATGGGCCGGCGCCGGCGAGGACGTCGTCGCCGACCTGCAGCGCGGCCTCGACGACCTCGAGACCCAGGTCGAGGCGGCCGAGACCAAGAAGATGCTCTCGGGCGCGCACGATCAGGGCAACGCGATCGTGACGATCCATCCCGGGGCCGGCGGCGTCGACTCGCAGGACTGGGCCGAGATGCTGCTGCGCATGTACCTGAAGTGGGCAGAGAAGCGCGGCCTGCGCCGCGAGCTCATCGACTACCAGCCCGGCGAGGAGGCCGGGCTCAAGAGCGCGACGCTGCTCGTCGAGGGCGACTACGCGTTCGGCCTGCTGTCGGCCGAGGCCGGCGTGCACCGTCTGGTGCGGATCTCGCCGTTCGACCAGCAGGCCCGCCGCCACACGGCGTTCGCGTCGGTCTACGTCTGGCCGCAGATCGACGACGACATCGACATCGAGATCCCCGAGAAGGACCTGCGCATCGACACCTACCGGTCGAGCGGCGCCGGCGGCCAGCACGTCAACGTCACCGACTCGGCGGTGCGCATCACCCACCTGCCGACCGGTATCGTCGTGTCGTGCCAGAACGAGCGGTCCCAGCACAAGAACCGCGACGTGGCCATGAAGGTGCTGCGGGCGCGCCTGTTCGATCTGAAGCAGAAAGAGCAGCAGGCGAAGCTCGAGCAGATCGGCGGCGCCAAGAAGGACATCGCCTTCGGCAGCCAGATCCGCAGCTACGTCCTGCAGCCGTACCAGATGGTCAAGGACCACCGCACGAAGATGGAGGTAGGTGACCCCCACCGCGTCCTCGACGGCGACCTCGACGGCTTCATCAAGACCTACCTGATGCGCAAAGCCGCCGGCACGCTGGGCCAGGCCTCGGCGGCCGACGACGACGCCTGATTCGCCCCCGCCCGCGGCCGTCCGGTCCGATCGCCTCCTTCGCAGCGTTTAGCCAGGAGGGGGCCGTGTGGGCTGGCTCCCAAGGGGGCGGCCATGCGGCGGGTGAGGCAGGTGTGGGGGGCGGTTGCGGTTGTCGTGACGATGGCCGGCGGCGTTGGCTGCGACCGGGAAGGGACAGGCGTCACCGGTCCGTCGAGCGCGGGAGCCGTCGCGAGCGAGCCCGCGGCGCCCCCACCGCCGACCGCACCGCCGCCGACCGGGCCACCGATGGGCGCTCCACCGCCGGTGCAGCGCATCATCTGGGGCCGGGTCCTCGACTTCGACAGCGACGCGCCGATTGGCGGAGCCCGGGTGGCGCTGTGGCATTTCGACGGCGTCGATCGTGAGCTCACCGCCGTGACGACCACCGGGGATGGCCGGTTCAACCTCACTGCCGTGACGTGGCCCGCCTTCTGGGTCCGCATCGAACGCCTCGGCCACAAGACGGCGACCTATCGAGGGCAACAGTTCGACTTCACTGGCGACGTCGCCCTGCGGGTGTATCGCCAGCTCACCCTGCGGCCGGGTGAACCGGTGGAGCTGAAGGTCTTTGCCGAACAGGGCTACGACAGCTGCGGGCCTGAGGGCTGGCTGTGGTGCCGCGAGGTCGCCGTCGCGGCGGGCGGCCGCCCCATCGTGGTCGAATCCACGGCCGACGACGACATCACGCTCGCCGAGGACCCCCACTTCCAGGAGTGGGACCGGGACTATGGCACCCGAGCGACACTGGTCGTGTCCGGTGACGCGGTCTGGGTGATACGCCGAATGGTGACGTATCAGTCCCCACCGGTCAGGGTCAGGCTGACCGCCCGACAGCCATAGCGGATCGCCTTACTGCGGCTCGTCGGTCGTGCCCGGCAGCGCCGTCGGCTGCGTGCCCGCGATGAACGCCTCGGTGATCGCCGCGGTCGTGTCGGGGCCGACCGGCTGGCCGGTGGCGCGATCGACGGCGACGAAGACGATGTTGCCGGGCGCCTCGAAGGTCGGCGCCGTCGCCCGGTCGCGGCCGTCGAGCCAGGTCTTCATGATCTCGATCCAGATCGGCAGCGCCGCGGTGGTGCCGGTCTCGCCGTTGCCGATCGGCTTCTTCTCGTCGTAGCCGAGCCAGACGCCGAGGGTGATGTCGGGATCGAAGCCGACGAACCACGCGTCGGTGTAGTCGTTCACGGTGCCGGTCTTGCCGGCGAGGGGCCAGTCGAGCGACGCCGCCGACGCGGCGGTGCCGCGCTGCACGACGCCGCGCAGCATCGAGGTCATCACGTAGGCGGTGTCGGCGCGGATGGCGTCGCGCGGCACCGGCACGTGTTCCTCGAGCAGAACGCCCTCCCGGTCGGCGACCGAGAGCACCTGGACCGGCTCCATCCGCACGCCGTGGTTGGGGAAGACGGAATAGGCGGACGTGATCGCCAGCAGCGTCGACTCGCCGGCGCCGAGCGCCGACGACAGGAACGGCGGCAGCGATCCGGGCAGGCCGAAACGGGCGGCGTACGGCACCACCTGCCCGGGGCCGAGCATCTCCATCACCTTGACCGCCGGGATGTTGCGGGAGCGTTCCAGGGCGGTGCGCAGGGTCATCGGGCCGTCGAACTTGCCGTCGTAGTTGCGCGGGGCGTACGGCGGCTGGCCGGCGCCGGCGTCGAAGCTGGTCGGTTCGTCGACCAGCAGCGTCGCCGGGGTCAGGCCGCGATCGATCGCCGCCGTGTAGAGCAGCGGCTTGAAGGTCGAGCCGATCTGTCGCATCGCCTGCGTCACGCGGTTGAATTTGCTGCGGCTGAAGCTGTAGCCGCCGACCATCGCCAGCACGTGGCCGGTACGGTTCTCGATCGCGACGACGGCGCCCTCGAGCACCGGCGTCTGCTCGAGCCGCACCGTCGCCGTGCCGGCCGTCTGATCCACGGTCAGCAGCTCGACGTCGACCAGATCGCCGATGCTGGCCACCTGCGCCGCGTGGCGGCGCCGGGTCCACTGGAAGCTGTCGCGGGTGAGTTCGGCGCGCAGCGAACCGATGCGCAGCGCCGCGTGGCCGGGGGCGGCGTCGGCGGCGTCGACCCGCTCGACCAGCGCCGGCACGATGTCGCCGGCGACCATCGGCCGCTGCCAGCGCTCGTGCCGGTAGGCCGCGAGCGGCGTGGCGCCCTGGCGGACGTTGACCTGCGCGCGCCGAAAGCCGGTGCGCCGTTTGTCGACGCGACGCAGCCCGACGTCGAGGGCATGGCCGGCGATGCGCTGGAGGCGGGCGTCGAGCGGCGTCCGCACGGTGAGACCGCTCTCGTAGAGCTGCTGCGCGCCGTAGCGGTTCTCGAGGTGCTTCCGCACTTCTTCGAGGTAATAGGGGGCGAAGGAGGCCTCGCGCGCCGGATCGCCGCGGGTGACGATCGGTCGCGCCTTGGCCTCGGCGGCGGCCGCGGTCGTCAGGAACCCTTCGTCGGCCATCCGATCGAGGGTGTAGTTGCGGCGCCGCATCGCCGCGGCCGGGTTGACGTACGGGCTCTGGCGGGCGTTGCCCTGGAGAATCCCGGCGATCATCGCCGCCTCCTCGACGGCGAGATCCTGGACCGACTTGCCGAAGTAGAGCTGGGCGGCGGCCTCGACGCCATAGGCGCCGTGGCCGAAATACATCTGGTTGCAGTAAAGAGTGAAGATCTCCTGCTTGGTGTAGCGCTTCTCGATCTGGATGGCGAGCAGCAGCTCCTTGACCTTGCGCTCCCACGTCTTCTCGTCGGTCAGGAACAGCTTGCGGGCCAACTGCTGGGTGAGCGTGCTGGCGCCGCCGGCTTTGCGCATCTCGATGAGGTTGGTGGCGACGGCGCGGACCAGCCCGGTGATGCTCAGGCCGAAGTGCTGGAAGAAGCCGGAATCCTCGGCGGCCAGCACCGCCTGCCGCATCTGTTCGGGAATGTCCTCGTAGCGCAGCACGACGCGCCGCTCGACGGCGAACTCGCCGACGACCGTGTCGTTTTTGCCGAGAACGCGGGTGATCGTGTCGGGCTCGTAGTCGTCGAGCGCGGAAATGGCCGGCAGGTCGTCCGAGTAGGCGAACAGCACGCCGCTGGCGGTGCCGAGCAGCGCCGCGAGGACGAACAGGGCGACCAACCCGGCGTGTTTCGCGAACCTCGGCAATGCGGCCATCGGCGGACTCGCCGCTATTGTGCCATCGGCTGCGACGCGGTCGCTATCGCGGCCGCCGCCGACTGCCGCCGTTGCCACCCGATGCGCCCGAGGCGCCCGAGGGCTGACGTGCGCCGCCGGCGCCGCGCCCACCGTCGGCGCCGCGGGCCGGGCCGCCGCCGCGTCGCTCACCGCTTCGCCCGCGGTCGACGGCGCCAGGACGGGGCGTCTCGCCGTCGGGGCGACCCCATGCCCGACCGGTGGCCGGCGCCGGGCGGCCGTAGCTCCGTTCGCCGGTGGAGGCGGGCGGCACGACGGCGCGCGTGCGCTCATCGCCGTCCCCCTGGCGCGCTCGCGCCTCCGCAGGCCGGCGCGACCCGTCGCGATCCGCCGGCCGGGCGCCGCTGCGGCCATCCCACGTACGCGGGTCGCGCTCCGCGGCCTCGCGCGGCGGTCCATCGGCCGGCCGTGGCGCGTCGAGCCCGCGCGAACGGGGCGTGGCCCGCGGCACGGCGGACCCGGCCGGGCCACGTCCCCCGGGACGTCGATCGAATCCGCCCGGCACGCGACCTGCCGGGGCCGGCCGCCCGTACCCTGGCGCCGGGGCGAGTCGCCGATCCGACCCCCACGGGCCGCGCGGCGCCTGCCGCTGCGCGACGAAGCCACCGAGCACCGGCCCGGGCAGGTAGCGCAGGTCGGTGTAGTACCGGCCGAGCGGACCGCGGCTGCCGAAGTATCCCCTGGGCACCACCGACCAGCTGCCGGCCCACAGATCGAGCGGACCGAGGCGTGCGCCGGCGACGAAGTCGACGACCGGCCGTGAGTTCCAGCCGAGCGGCGCCCAGCCGACGTAGTTGGCCTCGACCGCCCAGCCTACCCACGCCGGTCCCCATCCGCGACGAGGCATCCAGTACCACCCGCGCGAGGGATGCCGGCCCCAGCGGCCGTAGTGGTGCACGGGCCACCCCCACGGGTCGGTGTCGATCCAGGTCCAGCCGTACCGCGTGTAGCGCCACGATCCGTTGGCATATGGACGCCAGCCCGGACCTGCGGTGGGGAACCAGGCGGCCCCGTACCCCGGCAGCGTGTCCCACCGACCATAGGTGGCGAACGCCGGCGCATAGGCGGCGAGCTCGACCGGCAGGGGCTGACCCCGCTGCGCCAGGTGCATGTCCTCGACGCGGCGGGACGCCCAGTCGGTGAACGCGTCTCGCCGGTCGCCGTACCGGCTCCAGCGCGGCTCGGGGTGCCGCGGATCCACGGCCACCTCGTCGTCGGCCGCGATCGGCACGTCGGCGGTGGCCAGCGTCAGCGTAGCGCGGCCGCGCACCGCCGCGACGGTCGTATCGCCATCGAGGTCGCGCGCGGTGATTTCGTAGAGACCTGCCGGCTCCAGGCGCACCGCGCCGGCCGGCGTCAGGACGTCGATCGGGTCGCCCGCCGCGGTGTGGATCGTCATGCGGCCGCGAACCAGGCGCAGGCCGCCGCGTTCGACGCGGGCATCGGCGCCGGCATCGACGTGTACGAGGCTGCCGTCTTCGAGCGCCAGCTCGGCGCGTCCGTCGTTGGTCAGCAGACGGTCGTCTTCGTCGAGCAGGTCGGGGACCTGGGCAGCGGCGACGCCGGAGTCGCGGGCAATCTCGACGCGACCATCCGCGTAGGTCAACGTGATCGCCGGCGGCAGCCGCGCCGCCGGCGCGGGATCGCCTTGGGCGAGCACAGGCGACGCACTCCAGGCGATGAATGGCGCCACGGCCGCGAGGCTGAGCCACGTGCGCACGTCGAATGCTCCGTTCCGGCAGGGTGTATGGCACCGGCACTCCGGAGTGCCGACGTCAGGCTGGCGAGGTCAGTATAGCGCCGGCCCGGCGCGCTGTGAGGTGGTGGGAAAGTCTCCTCAGGCACAGAAAGTTGACAAGAGAGCACTCAGATTTCATACTGGTGATTGGGCGCCTGCCCGCAGCTTCCGATCATGGACCTCTACATCGTGCTCGGGGTCAGACGTGAGGCGACCGCCGCCGACATCCGGCGCGCGTACAAGCGTCTCGCCCGGCGATTCCATCCCGACATCAACCCGGGCGACCGCGAAGCCGCGAACCGCTTTCGCGACATCCTTTCGGCCTACGAGACGCTGGTCGATCCCGAACGCCGCCGCCGCTACGACCGCGGCGAGCCGCCGTCATCGGCGCCGCCCGCGGCCGGCTTCGCCGGCTTCGACTTCTCACCGCGGGTCCATGCTGAGCGCACCACGACGTTCGGCGATCTGTTCGGCGGCATGTTCGTCCCGCCGTCGACGACGGCCGGCCGGCCGGCTCGCGGTGCCGACATCCACACGACGATCACGATCCCGCTCACCGACATCCTGCAGCCCAGCCGACACACGCTGACGTGGAGCCGCGACGTGCCGTGCGCGATCTGCGCCGGCTCCGGCGCCAGCCGGGGACCAGGGGCGGCGTGCGTGGCCTGCGAGGGGGGCGGCCAGGTGCAGGCGGTGCGCGGGCACATGGTGTTCACGACCGCCTGCGGCGCCTGTGGCGGAACGGGCCGGCGGCCTTCGGCGCGCTGCGTCGCGTGCGACGGCCGCGGCACCGGGCCGCGCTCCGAACCGCTGACCATCGACATCCCGGCCGGCGTCGCCGACGGCGCCGTCATCCGACTGCCGGGGCTCGGCCACGCCGGCCCCGCCGGCGGGCCGCCGGGCGACCTTCACGTCGCCGTGGCGATCGCCGCGCACCCGCTGTTCCGGCGCGAGGGCAACGATCTGCACCTCGACGTGCCGCTGGCGTTGCACGAGGCGGCGCTCGGCGCCCGCATTCCTCTCCGCCTCCTCGACGGAACGATCGTGCGCCTGCGCATCCCGCCGGGGACGCAGTCGGGTCAGCGCTTCCGGCTGCGCGAACGCGGCGTGCCGTCGCCGCGCGACGGGCGCCGCGGCGACGTCGTCGCCGAAGTGCGGCTGATGCTGCCACGGGTGCTCGACGAACGGGCCAAGGAACTGCTGCGCGAGTTCGGCCGTGCCCAGGTCGACAGCGTGCGCGACGGCCGCTTCCCGGCCGAAGGCGGGGCGTGATGGCCAGACGACCGAGCGGCAAGTCGTTCTACATGATCAGCGTCGTCGCGCAGAAGTACAACATCCACCCGCAGACGCTGCGGCTCTACGAGCGCGAAGGGCTGCTGCGGCCGTCGCGCACCGAGGGCAACACGCGGCTCTACTCCGACGACGATCTGGCGCAACTCGAGACGATTCTGTCGCTGACCCGCGACCTCGGCGTCAACCTGGCCGGGGTCGAGATCATCCTCAACATGCGGCGCAAGATGGAGCGCATGCAGGGCGAGGTCAACGAGTTCATGGAGTACGTCAAGCACGAACTCGCCAAGGGCCTCGGCGACTGGGAGCAGCGGCTGCAGACCGCGCTGGTCAAGTCGTCGCCGACCGATCTCGTCAGGGTCGCGCGTGACGAGCCGGCGGCCGACGCCGCCGCAGCGCCACGCCGCGGCCGCTGAGCGCCGCCGTGGCCCGGCGCGGTGGTACAATCGCGTCGCGATGGCGTGCGACGCGTGTCACGACAGCTTCTGGGTGATCGAGCACGTCGACGGCGTCGATCGCGCTCGCCGCTGCGACTGCTGGCGCGCGGCGATGGCCGGGCAGCAGCTGGCGCAGGCGCGGATTCCGCGCGGCTACGCCCACTGCGAGCTGACCAACTTCGAGCCGAACACCGATTCGCTGCGTGAGGCGCTGCGTTGCGCCCGCGCCTTCCTCGACACGTTCCCGGTGCCCAACAAGGGGCTGCTGTTCCACGGCCGTCACGGCGTCGGCAAGACCCACCTCGCCGTGGCGATCCTCAGGGACGCCATTCGCCTCAAGGGCGCGCGCGGCTACTTCTACGAGACCCGCGAACTGCTGAAGCTGGTGCGCGACACCTACGCCGGCGGCGAGGCCACCGAGATGGAGGTACTGCGGCCGGTGCTCGATGCCGATCTGCTGGTGCTCGACGATCTCGGCGCCGAGAAGACCTCCGAGTGGGTGCAGGAGACGCTCGGCCTGGTCGTCAACACCCGCTACAGCGAGCGTCGGCCGACGATCTTCACCACCAACCTCGCCGACACGCCGAGCGACGACGTCAACTCGCTCATCGTCCGCATTGGCGCCCGCACGCGGTCGCGCCTGTTCGAGATGTGCGAGTGGGTGGAGATGGACGGATATGACACCCGGCAGGTCGGCGTCAACCCGACGCCGGCCGATCTGGCCCGCTACCATCGCGAGTCGCCCGACGCCGAGCCGCCGCGGCGGCCGGGGGTCCCGGACAAGCCGCGTGGCATGGCCCGCGCCTCGCTCAGGGCGCCGCGGCCGGCGGCCGACGTGAACTGGGCCGGAGGCAAGGGCGGATCGCGCTGATCCGCGGCACAGGGGTGGCCGGGCTCTATCTCCACGTGCCGTTCTGCCAGGCGATCTGCGCCTACTGCAACTTCACGCGCGGGTTGCTCGACGAGGCCGTCAAGGCGCGCTACGTCGAGGCGCTGACGACCGACCTGCGCCGCCATGCCGAGCCGCTCGCCATCGACACCATCTACGTCGGCGGCGGCACGCCGTCACTGCTGACGCCGGCCGAGCTCGACACGGTGCTGACGGCCTGCCGCGACAGCTTCGTCGTGGCCGCCGACGCCGAGATCACCCTCGAGTGCAACCCCGAGAGCGTGTCGGACGAATCGCTGGCCGGTTACCTGGCTGCGGGCGTGAACCGGCTGAGCTTCGGCGCCCAATCGTTCCGCGGCGACGAACTGGCCAGGCTCGGCCGCCTGCACGGGCCGGAGCGTCCCGCCGAGGCGGTGGCGCTGGCCCGTCGCGCCGGGTTCGACAACGTCAGTCTCGATCTGATGCTCTGGCTGCCGGGCCAGACGCCGGCGCACGCCCGCGAGTCGGTCGACCGTCTGATCGCCATCAATCCCGAGCACGCGTCGCTCTACCTGCTGGAGATCTATCCCAACGCGCCGCTGCGCGACGAGATGGCGCGCGCCGGCTGGTCGGTGGCTCCCGACGACGACGCGGCGGACATGTACCTGGAGGCGATGGCCGCGCTCGACGCCGCCGGCTATCGGCAGTACGAAATCTCGAACGTGAGCCGGCCGGGCCGTGAGAGCCGCCACAACCTGACCTACTGGCGCGACGGCGACTGGCTGGCCTTCGGCAGCGGCGCGCACGGGGCGCGCGGCGGTCGGCGCTGGCGGCAGGTCGCCGGCACGGGCGAGTACATCGCCCGCGTGCGCGACGGCGCGTCGACCGTGGCCGAGTGGATCCCGCGCGGCCCGGCGGCGCGTCTCGAGGAGGCGCTCTTCATGGCGCTGCGCCTGACCGAGGGCATCGACCTCGACCGGATGCGACGGCGGTATGGCGTCGATGTCTGGGCACGCTACGGCGCGCGACTGCGTCCATTCGAGCGTGCCGGCCACCTCGAGCACGAGCCCGGCCGGAGGATTCGCTTGACCCGCCAGGGCATGCTGGTGGCTAATGAGGCCATGACGGTTTTCCTCGACCGGGAGAATCGGGTAGAGTAGCGGTCTTTCGCAGCAAGGAGGCTGGTCAATGCTTCGAGGTTTCGGGATGTCTCCGGCCGGGCGCCGGTCGTTCGTGACGGGGTTGGCGCTGGCCGCGGTGCTCACCATCAGCGGCTCGGCATACGCGCAGGACGCACCGGCGGCTCCGGTCCTGGCATTGGACGGCGACGCGACCACGATTACGGTGCTCATCAAGCCGGACAAGACCGCCGACTTCGAGCAGGTGCTCACCAAGCTCAAAGAAGCGCTCTCGAAGAGCGAGAACCCGCAGCGCAAGGAGCAGGCCGCGGGGTGGAACATCTACAAGACCAGCCAGGCCGTCCAGGGTAACGTCGCCTACATCATGGTCATCAACCCGGTGGTCAAGGGGGCGGAGTACGACATCAGCCGACTGATCGCCGAGGTCTTCCCGACCGAGGTACAGGCGCTCTTCGAGCTGTACAAGAATTCGTTCGCCGGCCGGGGCATCACGCCGCTCACCAAGTTCATGGCGATGGGCCAGTAGACGCGACGCATCGGGACCTCGTCCCGTGTCCGTTTCCCTCCTCGTGCTGCTGGCGTTCGTGCAGAGCGCCGGCAGCACGCTTCAACCTCCGCCCGCCGGTACTCCTCAGGCCCCCGCGCCGGCGGCGGCTCCAGCCGCAACCGACGTCGATCCCGCCAAGCTCGTCTTTCCCGTCGACACGTCGGGCATCGTGCTCGTCGCCGTCAAGCCCGATCGCACCGGCGACTACGAGGCGATGATCCGCGCGCTGCACGAGGCGCTGGCCGCGGCCGAGCCGGCCGCGCGCCGCATCGGCGAGGGCTGGCGGGTCTACAGGGCCGCCGACACCGACGCCAAGGGCAATGCGCTCTACGTGCACCTGATCGCGGCGCCGGTCGCCGACACCGACTACCGGCCATCGGTGGTGCTGGGCCGGCTCGTCCGCGACCTGCCGGCCGAGCTGCTCGTGAAGTACCGCGACGCCTTCGCCGGCGCGACGACGCGGTTGTCGCTGGCGCTGCTCGCCGACCTCTCGCTCGCGCCGGTCGTCAAGCCGAAGCCCTGAACGGCGCCGGCGCCGAGGCGCGCCCGTCGGTCAGAAGCCCAGCGTGGCGCCAGCGTAGACGCGATGATAGACGTCGTGGCGCGGGTCGCCGCGCAGGCGGAACAGCCGGTAATCCAGGCGCAGCTTCAACGGACCGGCGACGCGGATCTTCAGCCCGCCGCCGAGGCTCGTGGCCAGCGCCGTTTCGGTGTCGTCGGCCAGGCGCTCGCGGTACATCCCAAGCCCGCCGGCCCCGTAGAACTGGACGCGCGACACCTCGAGCGGGGTCTGCACCATCACGCTTGCCATACCGGTCGTCAGCCCGGGACGACCCGCGGCGGTATCTTCGTCGAGCCGCGCGACTTCCACCTCGAACCCGACCACGACCAGCCCGCCGCCGGCGGCCACGCCGCGCGCCAGCCGCGATTCGGGCGTCGGGGACACGCCGAGAAAGGCCGTCACGTCGGCGTCGGCGTTGGCCGGCAGCATCGTCACGGCGACTCCGGCCACGACCCCGCGTACCCATCTCCGCATCGTCCGCGCCTCCGGATCCCGATGATATGATCGGCGCCGGCGGCCGGCGATTCGGCGCCACCTCCAGCCGCCGCCAGCCTGGACGCGCCACGTGCTCGACGCCACCCTCACCGACGAACAGACGCTGCTCGCCCGCAGCGTGCGCGAATTCGCCGAGCGTGAGCTCGGTCCCAACGTCCGCGCCTGGGACGACGCGCAGCACTTTCCGCACGAGTTGCTGCCGAAACTGGCCGGGCTCGGGCTGATGGGCATCCAGGTCCCCGAGGCCTACGGCGGCGCGGGCATGTCGGCGCTCGACTACTGTCTCGCCCTGGAGGAGCTGGCCCGCGTCGATCCGTCGATCGCGCTGTCGGTGGCGGCGCACAACGGACTCGGCACCGCGCACCTGGCGATGTTCGGCTCGGAGGCGCAGAAGCAGCGCTACGTCGTCCCACTGGCCCAGGGGCGCGCGCTGGCGGCGTGGGGGCTGACCGAGGCCGGCTCGGGCAGCGACGCGGCGGCGATGCGGACGACCGCCGTGCGCGACGGCGACGGCTGGGTGCTGGACGGCGCCAAGAGCTTCATCACCCACGGGGCGTCGGCAGACACCCTGGTCGTGATGGCGGTGACCGACCGCAGCCGCGGCGCCAAGGGCATCTCGGCGTTCGTGATCGAACGGGGCACGCCGGGGCTGCGCGCCGGCAGGAAGGAAGACAAGCTGGGCATGCGCGCCAGCGAGACCGCCGAGGTCCTCCTCGAGCAGTGCCGCGTTCCGGCCGGCCAGCTGATCGGCGAGGAGGGCCAGGGCTTCATCCAGACCCTGCAGGTGCTCGACGCCGGCCGTATCGGCATCGCCGCCCTCGCCGTCGGCCTGGCGCAGGGCGCCTACGCCTGTGCCCGGCGATACGCCTTCGAGCGCCACCAGTTCGGCACGCCGATCGGCCGGTTCCCGTCGCTGCGATCGCGCCTCGCCGGGCACGCGACCCGAATCGCCGCGGCGCGGCAGCTCACGCACCGCGCCGCCTGGCTCAAGGATCAGGCCCGGCGGATGACCCTCGAGTCGTCGATGGCGAAGCTCTTCTCGAGCGAGGTCGCCGTGCGCGCCGCCGAGGATGCGGTGCAGATCCACGGCGGCTACGGCTTCGTGAAGGACTACCCGGCGGAGAAGTACTTCCGCGACGTCAAGCTGACGACGATCGGCGAGGGGACCAGCGAGATCCAGCGCCTCGTCATCGCCCGGCAGCTGCTGGCCGCGGCGTGACCACCGCGCCGCCTCTCGCCGCCCGCGTGCTGGCCGGCGACCCCCGGGCCATCGCCCGGGCCATTTCGCTGATCGAAGACGATCACCCGGCCGCCGCGGCGCTCATCGGCGCCCTGTTCGCCCACACCGGCCGCGCCACCGTTGTCGGCATCACCGGCCCGCCGGGCGCCGGCAAGAGCACCCTGGTCGATCGTCTGGTCACCGACGCCCGGGCCGCCGGCGAGACCGTCGGCGTGATCGCCGTCGACCCGACCAGTCCGTTCACCGGCGGGTCGATCCTCGGCGATCGGCTGCGCATGCAGTCCCACGCCGCCGACCCCGGCGTCTTCATCCGCAGCATGGCCACCCGCGGTCATCTCGGCGGCCTGGCCAGGACGACCTCCGACGCGGTCCTGGTGCTCGACGCCGCGGGGAAGTCGGTGGTCATCGTCGAGACGGTCGGTGTCGGCCAGGACGAGGTGGACATCGTCCGGTCCGCCGACGTGTCGGTGGTCGTGCTGGTGCCTGGCACCGGCGACGACGTGCAGGCGCTCAAGGCCGGGATCATGGAGATCGCCGACGTCTACGTCGTCAACAAGGCCGATCGTGACGGCGCCGACCGCATGGTGACATCGATCGAGTCCAATCTGGCGCTGCAGACGTATCCCGAGGGGGCGTGGCGGCCGCCCATCGTCAAGACCGAGGCCACCACCGGTCGCGGCGTGCCGGAGCTGTGGGCGGCGATCCGCGGCTTCCTCGCGCATACGGCGCCGGAGCGGTCGCGTCGGCGCGCCACCCGGCACGAGTACCGGCTCCGCGAACTGCTGGCGCAGCGGTTCCTGGCCCATGTCGAAGGCACCGTGCTCGACCCGGGCGAGTTCGCCGCGCTGGTCGAGCGCATCGCCCGCCGTCAACTCGATCCCTACGCGGCCGCCGCCGACGTGCTCGGTCGAGCCCTGAAGGAGGTCAGCCGGCCATGAAGGTGCGCCTCGATCACATCGGCATCGCCGTCGCCGACGCATCGGCGGCACTGGCCTGGTACCGCGACGTGCTCGGCCTCGCCGTGGTCCACAGCGAAGCGGTGGCATCGCAGCAGGTGCGGGCCCATTTCCTGCCGACCGGCACGGCGCTGCTCGAATTGCTGGAGAGCACCGCGCCGTCGTCGCCGATCGCGCGCTTCCTCGACAAGCGCGGCCCGGGGCTCCACCACGTGGCGCTCGCCGTCGACGACATCGTCGCCGCGCTGGCCGAGCTGCGCCGCGCCGGGGTGCGCCTCATCGACGAGACGCCGCGCCCGGGGGCCGAGGGCGCCCTGGTGGCGTTCCTGCACCCGTCGGCGGCGCAGGGGGTCCTGGTCGAGTTGAAGCAGCCGGCCGTCGGCGTCCGCGCCGGCCAGCCGGCGGCCGTGCCGCTGTTCCGTACGCCGGTGCGTCACACCCTCGGCGATCTCGAACTCGTGTCCCTGTCGGACGGCTTCTTCGCGCTCGACGGCGGCGCGATGTTCGGCGTCGTGCCACGCACGCTCTGGGAGCAGCGCCTGCCCCCCGACGACCGGCACCGGATCCCGCTCGGGCTACGGCCGCTGGTCGTCCGCGGCGAGCAGACGCTGCTCATCGACGCCGGGTGCGGCGACAAGATGGACGCGAAGAGCGCGGCGATCTACGGACTCGACCGCTCGTACCACCTCGCGCATTCGCTGGCCGAAGCCGGCCTGGGCGTGGAGGACATCGACATCGTCCTGGCCAGCCACCTCCACTTCGATCACATCGGCGGGTTCACCGAGCGGCGGGCCGACGGCACCATCGGGCCGCGCTTTCCCAGGGCGCGCTACGTCGCGCACGGCGGCGAGTGGCACGACGCGACCCATCCGCACGAACGCAACCGCGCCAGCTACCTCACGGAGAACTTCCTGCCGCTGCAGGAGGCCGGCGTGCTGACGCTCGTCGACGACGGGGCCGAGATCGTGCCCGGCGTCACCCTGCGCCGTTCGGGCGGACACACCATGCACCATCAGGTGGTGATGATCGCCTCGGGCGGGCGAACCGCGGTGTTCACCGCCGACATGTACCCGACGGCCGTGCACGTCCCCGACCCGTGGGTGATGGGCTACGACCTCTATCCGGTGGACACGCTGGGGTTCAAGCGCGCCTTCGCGCGCGAAGCGATCGACCGGGAGTATTTGATCTTCTTCGAGCACGACCCGTCGATGGCGGCGGGCATCCTGCGCGAGACCGGCGGGAAGCGGACGGTGGAACGGGTGATTTAGAAGGGGCTCGGGTCTCGGGCCAGGGGCTCGGGACCCACCAGGCGTCGGAATGGCGTCATCGGGGGACCGGGTACCGGGCATTTGCGCGGGGTTGCCAGCGTGACGTCGGCCACCCGAGCCCCGAGTCCCGAGTCCCGAGGGGAGCGGCATGATCGAGATCGGCATCATCGGGGGAAGTGGGCTCTACGACATGGCGGAGGTGACCAACCGCGAGGAGCGGCACCTCGCGACGCCGTTCGGCGCCCCGTCGGGGCCGTACGTGATCGGCACGCTGCGCGGCCGGCGGGTGGCGTTTCTGGCCCGCCACGGCGCCGGCCATCGGCTGATGCCGTCGGAGTTGAATTTCCGCGCCAACATCTTCGGCTTCAAGCAGCTCGGCGTCACCCATCTGCTGTCGGCCAGCGCGGTCGGCAGCCTCAAGGAGCAGTACGCGCCGCTGCACCTCGTGTTCCCCGACCAGTTCCTCGACCGCACCCGCGGCCGCGTCAGCACGTTCTTCGGCCGCGGTCTGGTCGCGCACATCGCCTTCGCCCACCCGGTCTGCGATCGGCTGCGCGCCCTGATGGCCGATGCCGCCGACGCCGCCGGCGCCACCGTGCACCGCGGCGGCACCTACGTGTGCATGGAAGGGCCGCAGTTCTCGACGCTGGCCGAGTCGCGGCTCTATCGCTCGTGGGGCATGGACATCATCGGCATGACCAACCTGCAGGAGGCCAAGCTGGCCCGCGAGGCCGAGATCTGCTACGCGACGATGGCCCTGGTGACCGACTACGACTGCTGGCATCCCGACCACGACGCCGTGACGGTCGAGATGGTTATCGCCACCTTGATGCAGAACGCCCGCACCGCCCAGCAGGTGATCGCCGGCACCGTCGAGCGACTGGGGGCGGAGCGACCCTGCGGGTGCGGCCAGGCACTGGCCACCGCGATCATCACCCGTCCCGACGCCGTGCCCGACCAGCTGAAGCGCGAGCTGGCCCCGATCGTCGGCAAGTACCTGCCCGCCGAGTAGCCGCTGGCGAGCCCGAGCCCCGACCCCGAGACCCGACATGAAGCTGATCGTCACCGGTTCCATCGCCTTCGACTACCTGATGTCGTTCCCCGGCAAGTTCACCGAGCACCTGCTGCCCGAGCACATGCAGCGGGTGAGCCTGAGCTTCCTGGTCGACACGATGGACAAGCGGCGCGGCGGCTGCGCCCCCAACATCGCCTACACGCTGGCGCTGCTCGGCGAGCGGCCGCTGCTCATGGCCACCGCCGGGCAGGACTTCGCCGACTACGGCGCGTGGCTGAGTGCCGCCGGCGTCGACGTGTCACTGGTCAAGGTCGTCGGCGACAAGTTCACGGCTTCTTTCTTCTGCAGCACCGACGACGCCAACAACCAGATCGCGTCGTTCTACACCGGGGCGATGGCCAACGCCGGCGAACTGTCGTTCCGTACGCTCGACGACGCCGCCGATTCGCTGGCGATCATCTCGCCCAACGATCCGGGGGCGATGGTCCAGTACGCGGAGGAGTGCAGCACGATGGGGCTGCGCTACATCTGGGATCCGGGCCAGCAATGCGCGCGGATGGACGGCAGCCAGCTCGCCGACGGAATCGACGGCGCGGCGATCGTCATCTGCAACGACTACGAGTTCGAGCTGATCCGCCAGAAGACCGGTCTGGGCGAGGCCGACGTGCTCGCCCGGGCCGGCGCCCTCATCGTCACCCGCGGCGAGCACGGCAGCGCGGTGATGACGCTGAACGGGCGCACCGACGTCGAGGCGGTGCCGCCCGACCGGATCGTCGATCCGACCGGCGTCGGCGACGCGTTCCGCGGCGGGCTGATGAAGGGCCTGGCGCAGGACCGGCCGTTGGCCGTGGCCGCGCAGATGGGCAGCGTCGCCGCGACGTGGGCGCTGGAGCACCTGGGCGGCCAGAGTCACGCCTACACCTGGCCGGAGTTCGTCGCCCGCTACGAGCGCCACTACGGGCCGCTGAAATGAGCTGAGCCGCCCCGCGCTGCCGATCGTCAGGAACGTCGACTGATCAGCAGCTCGACAGATCAGATCGCCACCTCACCACATCAATCGATCACCTGATGTCGCCGGGCGCCTACGTCCCGGCCGCGAAGCGCGCCCGCGCGGCGGCGAGGATGCGGGCGTACTTGGCCTGCTGCAGCAGGAAGTCGGTGTTGAGCAGCGCGACCTGGGCGTCGTTGAGTTCCGCCGACGTGATGACGCCGTTCTCGTAGGACACCTGGGCGATGGCGACGCTCTCGCGGGCCAGCTCCAGGGCCTTCTGCTGGGTGGCGACCACTTCGCTGGTCGCCTGCAGCTCGGTCCAGGCGGTCTCGAGTTCGAGGCGGCCGGCGTCGAGCGCCGCACTCAGGCCGTGTTCGGCCTGGCGCATCTGGGCGCGGGCGACGCCGCGACGGGCGGCGGCGCCCGGGGCGGCGAGCAGCGGCACGCGGATGGCGATGCCGAACTGGTAGTTCTGGTTGTCGCTGCCGAGCAGGTTGGCCGCGTCGTCGTCCTGGTAGGCGACGTTGCCGGTGAAGGACAGCGTCGGCTTCCACTCGGCGTTGGCCAGCGCCACCGAATGCTCGGCCATCTCGCGGCGCGAGGCGAACGCCCGCAGGTCGGGCCGGTTGGGCAGGGCGGTCGCCAGGGCGTCGCGCGAATCGGGCACCGGCACTTCGTCGAGCGACCCGCGCAGCACCAGCGGCTGCGACTGCGGCAGCGCCAGCACGGTGCGCAGCCCCTGGTAGGCCTGGTCGAGCGCGGCCTGGAACTGGATCCGGCGGGCCCGGGCGTTGGCGAGATCGACCTCCGCGCGCAGAACGTCGAGGCGGGCCACCGATCCGGCCTCGAAGCGCGCCCGGGCCAGCTCGAGCTGCCGGGTCGCCAGCTGGATGCCCTCGTCGGCGACCTTCAGGCTCTGCTCGTTGGTGAGGGCGGCGTAGAAGCTCTCGACGACGCGCAGCTGCAGCTGCTGGCGGGCGCGGTCGAGTCCCAGTTCCGACTCGGTGAGCGCGGCCCGCTGCAGGCTGCGCGCCCGGGTCAGCCGTCCGCCGGTGTAGAGCGGCTGCGACATCTCGAGATTGACGGTGTTCTGCCGGGCGAACGCCGCCTCGAACACCTGCTCTTCGGGACCGAAGACGCCGGCCGGAATGCGGATCTGCGGGAACTTCTGATAGGGCTGGTACTGATAGTTGACCGCCGCGCTGGGCAGGAACGCCGCCTGCGCCTCGGCGACCCGGGCTTCGCTGGCCTGGACGGTCTGTTCGACCACCTTGAGCGACTCGTTGGCGGTCATCGCCCGCTGCAGCGCCTCGTCGAAGGTGAGGGTCAGCGGCGCGGCGGCGCCGCCGCGGCCGGCCGGCGCCGGCAGCGGCTGCCCGAAGGCCGACGTACCGCCCCAGATCCAGCCGGCCAGCACCAGCAGCACCAGGGCGCCGGCGATGCGGGCTGCCTGCTGGAAGCGCGCCGGCGACACCCGCCGCCACTCGGCCAGCCGCGCCAGCAGCCGGGCCAGCAGCAGGTAGGCCACCGGGACGACGACCAGGGTCAGGGCCGTCGAGGTGATGAGCCCGCCGATCGTCGCAATCGAGATCGGCGCGCGGAACTCGGCGCCGTCGCCGCTGGCGGTGGCCGACGGCATCATGCCGAGGATCATCGCGAACGTCGTCATCAGGATCGGCCGCAGGCGGATCGGGCCGGCCTTCAGGATCGCCTCCTTGATCGGCAGGCCTTCGTCGCGGTGATAGTGGTTGGTCAGGTCGACGAGCAGGATCGCGTTCTTGGTCACCAGCCCCATCAGCATCACCACGCCGATCATCGCCGGCATGCCGATGTTGTTGCCGGTGACGAGCAGCGCCAGCAGGGCGCCGACCACCGCCAGCGGCAGCGACAGCATGATCAGCAGCGGCTCGGTGAACGACTCGAACTGCGAGGCGAGCACGATGTAGATGAAGGCGATGGCCAGGATCATCGCCAGCCCCATCGCCGCCGCCGACTCCTGCATCATCTCGACGTCACCGGCGAAGCCCCACTCGAAGTTGGGCGGCAGCTGCACCGTCGCCATCATCGCCTCGAGGTCGCGGGTGACGTCGCCGAGCGGCCGATCCTCGAGCTCGATGGCGACCTTGGCCTGACGGCGGCGCTGTTCGCGTTCGATGTTGGCCGGGCCGACGCCGGGTTCCATCCGTACGATGTCGCCGGTGCGCACCGCGGCGCCGCGCGGTGAGTAGAGCGGCGTGCGGGCGATGGCGGCGAAGTCGTTGCGGAACTCCGGCGCCAGGCGGACGCGGATGTCGTGCTCCTCCTCGCCGTCGCGGAGCTTGGTCGGCACTACGCCCTCGACCATGCCGCGCAGCTGCGCTGCCACCGTCGCCACCTCGAAGCCGAGATCGGCGGCCAGCGACCGGTTGACGTGCGCGACCATCTCGGGCTGACCGCTCTCGAGCGTGCTGTCGACGTCGGCGGTGCCCGGGACCTGGCGGGCCTTGGCGACGATCTCGTCGGACAGGCGGGTCAACGCCGCCATGTCGTCGCCGCGCACGAAGATGTTGACCGGTGCCTCGCTCGGCGCGCCCTGCATGAACTCGGGATCGGTGACCGTCGCCTTCAGCATCGGCACCGCGGCCAGCTTCTGGCGGGCGTCGGCCTTGATCGCCAGCAGGCCGCGCTCGCGGGACAGCTTGTTGGTCAGCTTGACCTGGAGGCGGGCTTTCAGCGGATCGCCGTTGACGCCGACGGTCGAGAAGACCTGCCGCACCTCGGGCATGGCGCGGACGATGGTCTCGACGTTGGCCACCGCCGCCTCGCTCTGCTCGAACGACGTGCCCGGCGGCAGCTCGACCAGCACCTCCATCTGGCCGCGGTCCTCGGCCGGGACGAACTCGGTGCCGATGACGCCCAGGGTGCCGAGGCTGGCGACGAACACCGCCAGGGCCACCGCGATCACCGACCACGGATGCTCGACCGCCCAGCCGAGCAGGCGGTGGTAGCGCTGGTCGATCCGGTCGTAGAACTCGCCCCAACGCTCGAGGAAGCGGCCGATCCGCGTGGCGCGCCGTTCCTCCGGGGGAATGAAGCGCACGAAGCGCGACGACAGCATCGGGTCGAGCGTGAAGGCCACCAGCAGCGACATCGCCACCGCGAAGGCGATGGTCAGCGCGAACTGCTTGAAGAACTGGCCGACGATGCCGGTCATGAAGCCGACCGGCAGGAACACCGCCAGGATCGTGAAGGTGGTGGCCATGACCGCCAGGCCGATCTCGGCGGTGCCGTCACGCGCCGCCTTCATCGGGTCCTTGCCCATCTCCATGTGGCGGAAGATGTTCTCGCGCACCACCACGGCGTCGTCTATGAGGATGCCGATGACCAGCGACAGCGCCATCAGCGACATCATGTTGAAGGTGAAGCCGGCGATGTACATGAAGAAAAACGTCGCCACCACCGACGTCGGCAGCGCCAGCGCGGTGATCAGCGTCGAGCGCCAGTCGCGCATGAACAGGAAGATGACCAGCACGGCCATGATCCCGCCGAACAGGATGTGGCTGCGGACGTCGCGGACGTTCTCCTTGATGAAGTCGGCGTCGTTGTGGACGGGGCGGATCTCGAGGTCGGGGAACGACGGGGCGACCCGGGCCAGCACCGCCTCGACGCGATCGGTGATCTCGACGGTGTTGGCGCCCGACTGCTTGCGCACCGAGAACGACACCGCGTCGGCGCCGTTGAGCCGGGTGGTCGTCACGCGGTCCTCGAACCCGTCGACGACGGTACCGACGTCGCGGATGCGGACCGTCGAACCGCCCTCCGAACGGAGAATGACGTTGGCGACCTCGTCGGCGCCGCTGAACTCGCCCTTGGTCCGCAGGGTGACGCTGCGGCCGTCGCGCTCGACGTTACCGCCGGGCAGATCGAGGTTCTCGGCGGCCAGCTTCTGGGCCACTTCGGTGATCGGCATGCCGAGAGCCTCGAGCCGCCGCGGGTCGAGGTTGACCTGGATCTCGCGGATCTGGCCGCCGTTGATCTCGACGGCGGCGACGCCGTCGATCTGCTCGAGCAACGGCTTGAGCTCTTCGTCGACCTGGCGGCGGACCCGGTCGGACGGCTGCGTCGAGCCGACCGCGTAGACCATCACCGGCAGCGCCGCGACGTCGAAGCGCTGGATGGTCGGATCCTCGATGTCGGGCGGCAGCGTGTCGCGGATCGCCGCGACCTTCTCACGCACCTCGGCGGCGGCGGCCTGCGGATCCACTTCGAGGCGCAGCTCGACGCCGACCCTGGAGAAGCCCTCGGTCGAGGTCGAGATGACCCGCTTGACGCCGTTGATGCCGGCGACGGCGTCCTCGACCTTCTGGGTGACCAGCGACTCCACCTCCTCGGGGGCGGCGCCGGGGAATACCACGCCGATGTTGATGAAGGGGAGGTTGACCTCGGGGAAGAGATCGATGCCGAGCCGGCCCATCGACACCACCCCGAGCACCATGAAGCTCAGGATGACCATCGAGGCGAAGACCGGCCGCTTGATTGACGTATCCGAAATCCACATGACGTGTGTCCGCTGCGTCCGCTCGTGCCGTTTCAGCCGTTGTTCGGGCGTCGGGCGTCCGGCACGCGCCAGCCCCCAGCCCCCAGTCCCTAGTTCACCGTCGCCCGCACCCTGGCGCCGTCGGCGAGCTGCCGCCTCGCGTCGGCGACCACGGTGTCGCCGGCCGACAGGCCCGAGACGATCTGCACGCGCGAGCCGTCGGTGAGGCCTTCCTTCACCGGCGCCGCCTGTACGCTGTCGCCGTCCACCTTCAGCACCACGCGCGCGCCACCGCGGGTCGTCACCGCCTCGCGCGGCACGATGACGCCGTCGCTCGCCGATGCGGTGACGATGCGGGCGGTGGCGTACATGCCCGACAGCAGCGCGGCGTCGGCATTGGGAACGCGGATCTCGACGCGGAAGTGGCGGTTGCGCTCGTTGACCTCGGGCGCGATGGCAGCCAGTTCGCCGCGATAGGTGTCACCGGGCCGGGCCTGGACTACCACCTCGGCCGGCATGCCGACGCGCAGCCGACCGGCTTCGAGTTCCGACACCCCGGCCTCGAGCTTCAGCACGCGCAGGTCGGCGACGACGATCACCGGCTCGTCGCCGGGGATGGCGCCCGGGTCGTAGTTGCGCTCGACGACGTGGCCGGCCACCGGCGACACCAGCGTCGTGTCGCGCTGCACCTCGCGGGCCCGGCGCAGCGCCGCGTCGGCCTGGGCCAGGCTGGCGCGCGCCAACTCGCGCTGGGCCACCGCGGCCTTGTGCGCCGTTTCGGCGGCATCGAGCCGCTGCCGCGGCAGCGCCCCCTTGTCGAACAGGTTGCGCGACCGGTCCAGTTCCAGGACCGCGTTGGCGAGGGCGGCCTCGACGCTCTCCAGCCCGGCCTTGGCGACGTTGACGCTGGCGGCCATGGCGTCGGCCTGGGCATCGATCTCGCGCCGGTCGATGGTCGCCACCGGCTGGCCCTCGCGCACCGTCTGGCCGATGCCGACGAGGACCCGCTCGATGGCGCCGGGCACGCGCGGCTTGAGGCCGACGCGGGCCTGCGGCACGAGGTTGCCGGACAGCTCGAGCGACGACTCGATCGTGCCCGTCGCGGCCCGCACCGCCGCGACATCGACCGCGGCCGGTGCCGGCGCCGCCTGGGCGGCCGCCTCCGGACTGGCGCCGCTGCCGCAGGCGGTCAGGGCGAGCGAAACCGCGACCGCCGACGCGGCGAGGAACAGCTGGGGGAGCGGGTTACTGGCCTTCATGCGCGCTGACTCCACGGGGAACGGCTGCCGGTACCGCAGCGTGAGCCGGCGGGTGGCAGGGGACGAACGTGAGGGGGATGCCGGCGGCGAGGCCGGCGATGGTGGTTTCGAGGACGTCTCGAGCCAGGGCGTCCGGGTCCTCGTCGGGGGCGAGCCGGCAGGTGCAGCCGAGCACCGCCGGGCCGGTGAGGGCAGCCCAGAGGACGTGCAGCGCCACCATCGGATCGAGCGTGGCGGGGAAGCGGCCCAGATCGACCAGCCGCTGAATCCGCGCCGCCACCCGGTCGAGCAGCTGCTGGAGCAGGGTGAATCCCTGCCACTGCTCGGTGATGGCCGGCACCGTGCGGTCGACGAACATCAGGTGGAAGAACTCCCGCTGGTCCTTCGAGAACTGGTAGAAGGTCCACCATCGCTGGCGCAGGTCGTCCATCGGGTCGGGGGCCGGGGCGACCGCCTCGATCGCCTGGTCGAGGCGCTGGAACCCTTCCTCGGCCAGCGCGAAGAAGATGTCGTCCTTGCTGGGGAAATAGCTGTAGATGGCCGCCGGGCTGTACTCGATCCGCTCGGCGATTTTGCGGATGGAGACCTGCCCGTAGCCCTCGGCCACGAACAGGTCGCGAGCGGCCGAGAGAATGCTTTCCCGGACGGCCAGCCGCTCCCGGTCCTGTCGTTCCTTGATGCCCATCTTCCCAGCCTAGCTGAACACTGTTCAGTAACCTAATGGCGTTTGACGACACCATCGGCAGCGAGGTTCCACCGAGTGGGACTGGTAGACTGAACGGTGTGAGAGCTTCGACGGCCGACCGGGCCCAGTCCATCCCGCCGCTGGCCGTCTCAGCCGTCGCGTGGGCCCTGCCCGGGGCCGGGCACCTTCTGCTGGGCCGGCGTCAGAAGGGCCTGATCTTCCTCGTCAGCCTCACCGCGATGTTCGCGGCCGGCCTCTGGCTGTCGGGCCGGCTGTTCCCGTTCGCCCCCGGGGAGCCGCTCGTGGTCCTGGCGGCGCTGGCCACCCGCGGCATGGGCCTGCCGGCCCTGACGGCCGGCTGGCTCGGCGCCGGCGAGGGCGTCGTCACCGCCGCATCGTACGAGTACGGCAACGCCTTTCTGATCGTCAGCGGCCTGCTGAACTGCCTGGTCGCCCTCGACGCCTACGACGTCGCGATGGGGCGCAAGTGATGACGACGACCAGTCACTTCGGGCTGCTGGTCCTGTTCGCGTTCCACGTCGCGGTGGTGTTCGCGGTCATCGCCCACGACGAGCCTCGCCAGCAGGTGACGTTCGGCGCCCGCGTCTTCGGAGGGTTCGTCGCCGCCGGTCTCGTGCTCGGCTGGCTGATGTACCCGCTCCCGCTCTGACCCGGCCGTGTCCGGGCGGTCGCGCCGCGCTGTCTGGCTCTGGGGACCGGTGGTCCTCTACATGGCCGTCATCTTCGTCCTGTCCGCGATGCCTGAGCCGCCATCGCCGCCCGGCATCGACGACAAGACCCAGCACTTCACCGGCTACGCCGGCCTCGGGCTGGTCACGCTGCGGGCGACCAGCGGTGCGAGCCTGACCGGTCTCGGTGCCGGATCGGCCGTGGCGGCGTGGGCGATCGCCACCGCCTACGGCGCGAGCGACGAGTACCACCAGAGCTTCGTGCCGGGCCGATCGCAGGACCTGCTCGACCTGCGCGCCGACGCACTCGGCGCCGCCGCCGCCATCGCCGCCGCGTGGCTGTCCGGTATACTTCTCCGCTCGCGCGTCGGCTGACGACCATGACCTACGAGATGCTGCAGGTGGAGCGTGACGGCGCCGTCGCCGTCGTCACGCTGTCCCGCCCGAAGGTGCTGAACGCGCTCAGCGTGCAGACGCTGGCCGAGCTGGGCCACGCCATCGACACCCTGGGCAACGACGGGGCGATCCGCGCGATCATCCTCACCGGCGCCGGCGAGAAGTCGTTCGTCGCCGGTGCCGACATCAACGAGCTGGCGGTGCAGACGCCCGCGCAGGGCAAGGAGCACGCCGCCGCCGGCCAGCGGGTGTTCGATCGCATCGAGACCCTGGGCAAGCCGGTGATCGCCGCCGTGAACGGGTTCGCGCTCGGCGGCGGCTGCGAGCTGGCGATGGCGTGCACGCTGCGCATCGCCGCCGATACGGCGCGGTTCGGCCAGCCCGAAGTGAACCTCGGGCTCACCCCCGGCTACGCCGGTTCGCAGCGGCTGCCCCGGCTCGTCGGACGCGGCCGGGCGCTCGAGCTGCTGCTGACCGGCGACATGATTCCGGCGTCCCGCGCCCACGAGATCGGCCTCGTCAACCGCGTCGTGCCGGCCGCCGAGCTGATGTCCGAGGCGCGCCGGCTGGCGGCCGCGCTCGCCGCCAAGGCGCCGATCGCCGTGCGCTACATCCTCGAGGCGGTGCACCACGGCGCCGAGATGCCGCTGGCCGAGGCCCAGCACCTGGAAGCGACGCTGTTCGGCCTCGTCGCCTCGACCGACGACATGCGCGAGGGCACGCGCGCGTTCCTCGAGAAGCGTCCGGCGACCTGGAAGGGGCAGTAGGCCTCGTGCCGACCTTCGAGGGACGCCAGCACGCGCCGGGCATGCGGTTCGCGATCGTCGTCGCCCGCTGGAACGACTTCATCACGGCCCGGCTGCTCGCCGGCGCCCGCGACGCCCTGGCCGAGGCCGGGGTCGCCGACGCCGACATCGACGTGGTCTGGGTGCCCGGCGCGTTCGAGCTGGCCGCGGCGGCACGCCACGTCGCGACGGCGCGCCGGCCGGCGGCGGTGGTCTGCCTCGGCTGCGTGATCCGCGGCGGCACGCCGCACTTCGAGTACATCGCGTCGACGGCGGCGCACGGCATCGGGGCCGCCGCGGCGGCGACCGGCGTGCCGATGGCCTTCGGCGTGCTCACCACCGACTCGGTCGAGCAGGCGGTGGAGCGGGCCGCCGCCGGGCCGGCCAACAAGGGACGCGAGGCGGCCCGGGCGGCGATCGAGATGGCGACGCTGTTCCGCGCCGTCGAGGCCGCGCCGTGAGCGCCGCGGCCGAGCCGCGCGGGCGCTGGGACAGCCGGCACCGGGCCCGCGAGGCGGCCCTCCGCGCCTCGTACCAGATCGTCGTCGGCCACCTCGATGCGGCGACCGCCGTGGCCTTGACCGCCACGGCCGGCGAGGACGACGGCCTCGGGCTCGATGCCGACGAGCAGGCCTTCGCGCTGCGCCTCGCCGCCGGGGCCTGGGAGCAGCGGGCGGCGCTCGACGCGATCATCGAACCGCTGTCGACCAACTGGCGTCTCGACCGCCTCGCGGTGGTCGATCACCTGGTGCTGCGGCTGGCCATCCACGAGTGGCTGACCGAACCCGGCACCCCGCCGCGGGTCGTGCTGAGCGAGGCACTCGACCTCGCCCGCGAGTACAGCGGCGAGGCGTCGGTGCGCTTCGTCAACGGCGTCCTCGACGCCGCCTTCCGTCAGCTGCGTGCCGACGGCCGTATCATCGACTAGCCGAGCCACCGCTCCAGATCGCTCATGTCCAACGAAGCGGAACAGTCCGGACAGCGCCGCGCCAACCTGGCCGCGATCGCCGCCCTGGGCATCGACGTCCATCCCCATCGCTTCGCGGCGACGCACAGCGTCAGCGCGCTGGTCGACGGCTACACCGCGACGTCGGCGGCCGACCTCGAGGCGACCCGCGTCGAGACCGTCGTCGCCGGGCGGATCCTCGGCGTGCGCAGCTTCGGCAAGGCCAGCTTCCTGGTGCTGTCCGACGGGCGCGCGCGCCTCCAGGTCTACGTGCGCAAGGACGCGCTGTCGGAACGCGACTTCGCGCTGTCGCGCCTGCTCGATCTGGGCGACCACCTCGGCGTCAGCGGCCACCTCTTCCGCACCAAGACCGACGAACTGTCGGTCTGGGCGTCGAGTCTGACGTTCCTGGCCAAGTGCTACCTGCCGCTGCCCGAGAAGTGGCACGGGCTGAGCGACGTCGAGACCCGCTACCGCCAGCGCTATCTGGACCTGGCGGTGAACCCCGACGTGCGGCGGACCTTCGAGGCGCGCAGCCGCACGGTGGCGGCGGTGCGCGAGTTCCTGACCGCGCGCGGGTTCCTCGAAGTCGAGACGCCGATGATGCAGCCGATCGCCGGCGGCGCGCTGGCCCGGCCCTTCGTCACCCACCACAACGCCCTCGACATCCAGCTCTACCTGCGCATCGCGCCGGAGCTGTATCTCAAGCGCCTGGTCGTCGGCGGCATCGACCGGGTGTTCGAGATCAACCGCAACTTCCGCAACGAGGGGATCTCGACGCAGCACAACCCCGAGTTCACGATGCTCGAGTTCTACTGGGCCTACGTGGACTATCAGGCGCTCATGACGTTCACCGAGGAGCTGCTCGGCACGGTCGCCCGGCAGGTGACCGGCGGCGTCGAGGTGACCTTCAGCGGTCAGCGGATCTCGTTCGCGGCGCCCTTCCGCCGGCTGTCGCTGCGTCACGCCGCCGCCGAGGCGGCGACCGCCAGGCTCGGCCGCCCGGTGACGACCGACGACCTGCGCGACCGCGAGCGGGCCGCGGCGGTGGCCCGGGCGCTGCACCTCGAGGTGGCGCCGTCGGCCGGCGCCGGCAAGATCGCCACCGCGCTGTTCGAACGGCTGTGGGAGGCCGACCTGGTGCAGCCCACCTTCGTCCACGACTTTCCGACCGAGGTGTCGCCGCTCTCCAAGCAGCGCGCCGACGATCCCGACACCGTCGAGCGCTTCGAGCTCTACATCGGCGGCTTCGAGGTCGCCAATGCATTCAGCGAACTGACCGACCCCGACGAACAGCGGCGCCGCTTCGACGCCCAGCTGGCCGAACGTGCCACCGGCGACGACGAGGCCCATGCCATGGACGAGGACTACATCCGCGCCCTCGAGTACGGCCTGCCCCCGACCGGCGGCGAAGGGATCGGCATCGACCGGCTGGTGATGCTGCTCACCGACAGCCCGTCGATCCGCGACGTCATCCTGTTCCCGCAGATGCGGCCGCGAGACTGACGCCGTGCCTTACGAGCTGTACGTCGCGCTGCGCTACCTGTTCGCGAAGCGCAAGCAGGCGTTCATCTCGGTGATCTCGCTGGTCTCGATGCTCGGCGTGACGGTGGGTGTGATGGCGCTGGTCATCGCCCTGGCGCTGATGACCGGACTGCAGCAGGGGGTGCGCGACCGCATGCTCGGATCGCAGGCCCACGTCTACGTCTTCAAGACCGGCGGGCTGGCCGACTACCACGCCGAGATCCGCCGGCTGCAGCAGGTGCCGGACGTCCTCGGCGCGGCGCCGGCTCTCATGGGCAAGGCCCTGGTCAGCAAGGGCGACCAGCAGGCGTTCATCACCATCAAAGGCGTCGACCCGGCGCTCGAGGCCCGCGTCACCGACATCGCCGGCGCGCTCACCAGCGGCCGGTTCGACGATCTCGCCGCCCCCGGCGACGACGAGCTGCCCGGCATCCTGATCGGACACGAGCTGGCCGGCCAGCTCGGCGCCTTCGTCGGCGACACCGTGTCGGTGCTGACGCCCAACGCCACGTTGACGCCGATGGGGGCGATGCCGCGCCAGCGCCGCCTGAAGGTCGTCGGCATCTTCCAGCTCGGCCTGTTCGAGTTCGACCAGGCCTTCGGCTACGTCACCCTCGAGACCGCCGGTCGGCTCGCCGGCAAGACCGAGCCCGACCACATCGAGCTGCGGGTGCGCGACATCTACGAAGCGCCGGCCATCGCCGACGCGGTGACCCGGCTGCCCGACGCCGAGTACCTCGCCCAGGACTGGGCCGACCTCAACCGGTCGCTGTTCTCGGCGTTGTGGCTCGAGAAGGTGGCGATCTCGATCGCCATCGGGCTCATCGTGATGGTCGCCGCGCTGAACATCGTCGCCTCGCTCATCCTGCTGGTGATGGAGAAGAGCCGTGACATCGCCATCCTGAAGACGATGGGCGCGTCGGCGCGCAGCATCCGTCGCATCTTCATGCTGCAGGGGCTGGTGATCGGCCTGGTCGGCACCGTCGCCGGCGCGGCGGCCGGCATCGCCGTGGCCACCGTCCTCGATCGGTACCGCCTGATCCGCATCCCGGCCGACGTCTACCAGTTGTCGCACCTGCCGTTCACCGTCGTGCCGCGCGACGTCGTCCTGGTGGTGGTGGCGGCGGTGGTCATCTGCTTCGTCGCGACGATCTATCCGTCGCGTCAGGCGGCGCGCCTCGATCCGGCGGAGGCGCTGCGCCATGAGTGAGCCGTTCCTGGTCGCTCGCGGCCTCCACAAGTCCTACCCGGTCGCCGGACAGCGGCTGCACATCCTGCGCGATCTCGAGTTCACGGTGGGGCGCGGCGAGATGGTCGCGATCGTCGGCGCATCCGGGGTCGGCAAGAGCACGCTCCTGCACGTGCTGGGCGGTCTCGACCGGCCCGACCGCGGCGAGGTGCGCCTCGGCGACGTCGATGTCACGCACATCGGCGACGACGCCCTGGTCGCGTTCCGCAACCGGCATGTCGGCTTCGTGTTCCAGTTCCACCACCTGCTGCCCGAGTTCACGGCGGTGGAGAACGTCGAGATGCCGTTGCGCATCGCCCGGCTGCCGGCGGCCGAGGTGCGGCCCCGCGCCGCAGCGCTGCTCGGCCGGGTCGGGCTGGCAGAACGGCTCGGGCACCGTCCGGGCATGCTCTCCGGCGGCGAGCAGCAGCGGGTGGCGGTGGCGCGCGCGCTGGTGCAGCATCCGTCGCTGCTGCTGGCCGACGAGCCGACCGGCGACCTCGACGAAGCGACCGCCGACGCGCTGCACCGGTTGCTGCGCGACATGCACGCCGAGTTCAACCTCACGGCGGTGATCGCCACCCACAACCCGCGGCTGGCCGAGCAGTGCGACCGGGTGCTCCGGCTCGAAGGCGGCCGGCTCACGCCGGCGTGACGTCGTCGGCGCCGCTGAGGGCGTCCAGTGCGGTTCGCCGTCGCCGCCGCCGGTTCAGTCGCCGAACCGGATGCCCTGCGCCAGCGGCAGCGACGACGACCAGTTGATCGTGTTGGTCTGTCGTCGCATGTAGGCCTTCCAGGCGTCGGACCCCGACTCGCGGCCGCCCCCGGTCTCCTTCTCGCCACCGAAGGCGCCGCCGATCTCGGCGCCGGAGGTGCCGATGTTGACGTTGGCGATGCCGCAGTCGGAGCCCTGCGCCGACAGGAACGCCTCGGCGGTGCGGACGCTCTCGGTGAAGATCGCCGATGACAGGCCCTGGGGCACGCCGTTGTGCAGCGCCACCGCCTCGTCGAAGGTCCGGTAGGTGAGCAGGTAGAGGACCGGCGCGAAGGTCTCGCGGGTGACCACGGGGGTCTGCGCCGGCATGCGGACGATCGCCGGGTCGACGTGGTGCGGCCCGATGTCGGGGCGCCGGCCGCCGCCGACGAGGACCTGGCCGCCCTCGGCGACGGCCTGGGCCAGCGCGGTCTGCATCGCCTCGACCGCGGCGGCGTTGACGAGCGGTCCCATCAGGGTGCCGGCGGCGAGCGGCGCGCCGATGGGCACCTGGCGGTAGGCGGCGACCAGCCGCTCGGCCAGCCGATCGACGACGCTCTCGTGCACGATCAGCCGGCGCGTCGACGTGCAGCGCTGTCCGGCGGTGCCGACCGCGCCGAACAGGATCGCCCGCACCGCCATGTCGAGGTCGGCGTCGGCGGCGACGACGATGGCGTTGTTGCCGCCGAGTTCCAGCAGCGAGCGGCCGAACCGCCGGGCCACCACCTCGGCGACGCGGCGGCCGACGGCGGTCGAGCCGGTGAAGGAGATGAGCGGCAGCCGTTCGTCGGCGAGCATTCGCTCGCCGACGGTGCGCCCGGTGCCGACCACGAGCGTGAACACGCCGCTGACGCCGTGGTCGGCCATCACCTGGTTGGCGATGCGCTGCACGGCCAGCGCCGCCAGGGGCGCCGGCTCGGCCGGCTTCCACACCACCGTGTCGCCGCAGACGGCGGCGATGGCGGCGTTCCACGACCAGACGGCAACGGGGAAGTTGAACGCGGTGATGACGCCGATCGGCCCGAGCGGATGCCACTGTTCCATCATCCGGTGCCCGGGCCGCTCCGAGGCGATGGTCAGGCCGTAGAGCTGCCGCGACAGGCCGGTGGCGAAGTCGCAGATGTCGATCATCTCCTGCACTTCGCCGTGCCCTTCGGCGCGGATCTTGCCCATCTCGAGGGTCACGAGGTCGCCGAGCGGCTCCTTGGCGTCGCGCAGCGCCTGGCCGAGGTCGCGGACGAGTTCGCCGCGTTTCGGCGCCGGGACGGCGCGCCACGTCGTGAAGGCGGCGCGGGCCGCCGCCACGGCGCGCTCGTAGTCGGCATCGGTGGCGAGCTGCACCTGCGCCAGGAGCTGGCCGGTCGACGGATCGTCGGAGCCGTGGAGGGCCGCCGACGCCGCCAGGTGCCAGTCTCCAGGGCCGGTGGAGACGGCGGGGTTGACGGCGGCGAGGCCGAGCCGTTCCAGGACGGCGGCGGCGGTGGGAACGGACGCGACAGGCATCGGAGAGCTCCGCGAACGGGCCGGCCTCAGTCGAGGCCGGCGAGGCCGAACACCACCTTGGCGACACCGGAGTAGTCGTCGTCGCCGCCGCCGGCGGCGAGCTGGGCGTGGACCAGCTGCTGCACCAGCGCCGTCGCCAGCGCCGGCACCCCGTGCCCGGCCATGGTCTCCTGCACGACCCGCAGGTCCTTCTTGTAGAGCCGGGCCTTGAATCCCGGGACGTAGTTGCCGGTGAGCATACGCTCGCCGTGCACCTCGAGGACCCGGCTGGCGGCGAACCCGCCGAGCAACGCCTGCCGCACCTTGGCGCCGTCCACGCCGGCCTTGCGGGCCAGCGCGATCGCCTCGGCGACCGCCAGCATGGTGCCGCCGATGACCAGCTGGTTGCAGGCCTTGCAGATCTGCCCGGCGCCCGACGGCCCGACGTGGACGATGCGCTCGGCCTTCCCCATGTGCGCGAGCAGCGGCTGCACCCGGGCCAGCGACGCGGTGTCGCCGCCGATCATGAACGTGAGCGTGCCGTCGATCGCGCCGATCTCACCGCCGCTGACCGGCGCGTCGAGATAGGCGCCGCCGCGGGCGGCGGTCTCGGCGGCGAACCGCATCGCCGCCGCGGGCGCGATGGTGCTGGAGTCGACGATCACGGCGCCGGGCTGGAGCGCCGACCACACCCCCTGCGGCCCCGCCAGCACCGCCTCGACGTCCGGTGCGTCGGGCAGCATCGTGACGATGACCCCGCACGCCGCGGCCACCGCCGCCGGCGAGGACGCCACGCTGGCGCCGGCCTCGATCAGCACCCGTTCGGCGGCCTGGCTGCGGTTGTGGACGACCACCGGCACGCCGTGCTTGCGAAGGTTGAGCGCCATGGGCTTTCCCATCGCGCCCAGCCCGATGAACCCGACCGTCTCTGCCACGCCGTGCACCTCCGGGGCGATTGTACCCGGGCCGGCCCGGCCCGATCCAAATCCGCGAAGTCCAGCCGCGAGCGTCACTTAGCCGGACCCGAGGCTGCGACGGCCGGCCGGAATCCCGTATAATGACCGGGAGAGAGCGCCGGAACTCTTCATCTCCTCTCGCGAAGGCGGCCGGATGTTCGAGCGGTACACCGAAAGAGCACGGCGGGTGTTGTTCTTCGCCCGTTACGAGGCCAGTCAGCTCGGCAGCATCTCGATCGAGACCGAGCACCTGCTGCTCGGCCTGATTCGGGAAGGCAAGGGTCTGACCAGCCGCATCTTCCAGCGGTCGCACCTCTCGCTCGACGGCATCCGCAAGGACATCGAGGGCCGCACGGTCTTTCGCGAAAAGGTCTCGACCTCGGTCGAGATCCCGTTCAGCGGCGAGACCAAGCGGGTGCTGCAATACGCGGCCGAGGAGGCCGACCGGCTCCTGCACAACTACATCGGCACCGAGCACCTGCTGCTCGGCCTGCTCCGCGAGGAGCGGTCGGTGGCCGCCAGCATCCTGATGGAAAAGGGGATGCGGCTGCACGCGGTGCGCGAGGACATCGTCCAGCTGCTCAACGAGAAGACCACCCTGACCCGCGTGAAGGAGACGCCGCTGCTGGCCGAGTTCAGCCGCGACCTCACCGACGTGGCGCTCAAGAACCAGCTCGACCCGCTGGTCGGCCGCGACTACGAGCTGGAGCGGGTGCAGCAGGTGCTGTGCCGCCGCACCAAGAACAACGCCGTCCTCATCGGCGAGCCCGGCGTCGGCAAGACCGCCATCGTCGAGGGCCTGGCCCAGAAGATCGTCTGCGGCGACGTACCGCACTTCCTCGCCGACAAGCGTCTGCTGGCGCTCGACATCTCGCTCATCGTCGCCGGCACCAAGTACCGCGGCCAGTTCGAAGAGCGCCTCAAGGCGATCATGAAGGAGCTGACCGACAACCCCAACATCATCGTCTTCATCGACGAGCTGCACACGCTGGTGGGGGCGGGGTCGGCCGAGGGCTCGCTCGACGCCGCCAACATCCTCAAGCCGGCGCTGTCGCGCGGCGAAATCCGCTGCATCGGCGCGACCACGCCGGCCGAGTACCGCAAGTACATCGAGAAGGATCGCTCCCTGGAGCGGCGCTTCCAGGCGATCAAGGTCGAGCCGCCGGGCGAGCAGGAGACCATCACCATCCTGATGGGCGTGAAGGACCGCTACGAGCAGTTCCATCACGTCGAGTACTCGCAGGACGCCATCGAGGCCGCGGTCTACCAGAGCAGCCGTTACGTCACCGACCGCTTCCTGCCCGACAAGGCCATCGACCTGCTCGACGAGGCCGGCGCCCGCGCCAAGCTGCGCGAAGCCGGCTACAGCGAGGAATTCGGCGAGATCAACAAGAGCATCCGCGTCGCCGTCGAGCAGATGGAGCAGGCGGCGTCAGCCAAGGACTTCGACCGGGCGCAGTACTACCGCGACCAGGAGGCGGCGGCGCGCGAGAACCTGCAGTTCGTCCGCGAGAAATTCGACGTGCGCTCCAACGCTCGCCGGGTGGTGGTCGGGCGCGCCGAGATCGACGACGTCGTGTCGAAGTGGACCGGCGTGCCGCTGTCGTCGATCAACCAGGACGAGAGCGACAAACTGCTGCGGATGGAGGACGAACTGCACCGCCGGGTGGTCAGCCAGGAGAAGGCGATCTCGGCGCTGTCGCGGGCGATCCGCCGGTCGCGCGCCGGCCTCAAGGCGCCGACCCGCCCGGTCGGCAGCTTCATGTTCCTGGGGCCGACCGGCGTCGGCAAAACCGAGCTGGCGCGGGCGCTGGCGCAGTTCCTGTTCGGCAGCGAATCGGCGCTCATCCGTTTCGACATGTCCGAGTACATGGAGAAGCACTCGGTGTCGAAGCTGATCGGCTCGCCGCCCGGCTACGTCGGCCACGAAGAAGGCGGGCAGCTCACCGAGCGCGTGAAGCGCACGCCCTACTCGGTGGTGCTGCTCGATGAAATCGAGAAGGCCCATCCCGACATCTTCAACATCCTGCTGCAGGTATTCGAGGACGGCCACCTCACCGACGGCCTCGGCAACCGCGTGAACTTCAAGAACGCGATCCTGATCATGACCTCGAACATCGGGGCGCGGTTCATCCAGAAGCGGGCGACCCTGGGCTTCCAGGCCGACGGCACCGACCAGCAGAAGAGCATCAGCGAGATGGTGCTCGGCGAGGTCAAGCGCACCTTCAACCCCGAGTTCATCAACCGCATCGACGAGCTGATCGTCTTCGACGCCCTGAGCGACGACGACCTGCGGCGGATTCTCGGGCTGCTGGTGTCGCAGCTCAACGTCAACCTGGCCGACCGTCGGATGTCGGTGCGGCTGACCGCCGAGGCGATGGACTGGATCATCGAGGTGACCTGCAAGGACCGCTCGTACGGGGCCCGGCCGCTGCGCCGCGCCATCCAGCGCCACGTCGAGGACCCGCTGGCCGAGGAGCTGATCCGCGGCCGGCTGCGTGACGGCGAGATCGAGGTCTATCTGGACAACGGCGCCCTGGCGTATCGGGCCGCCGGTGACCCGGGCGAGCCGGTCGGGGCCGGCCGGCCGCTTTCCAGCGACGTCTGAATCCGGTAGGATCGGCGGGCTCGGGTCCCGTGCGTTGCGCCCGCCGGGAGATCCGGCAGCGCGGCGTGGCGCCGCCGACGTGAGACTGATGCGAAGGCTACTGCTCGTCGTGCTGGCCGCCGTGGCCGTGGGCGCCCCGCCGGCGTGGGCCGGTCAGGCCGCCCCGCCGGCCCCCGCTGCGCAGCCGGCGGTCAGGATGCCGCCGGCCGGGTCGAGCCCGGTCATCCGGTTCATCCAGCTGCGGTTCCACCCGGTCGACGAGTCACTCATCGACCCCCAGACCTACCTCTACTACATCCAGACCCAGCCGAGCCGCAGCAGCGACGGCGTCTGGGTGCCCTACGACGAGGCCGCCGAGGCCCGGCTGCGCGACGATTTCCGCCGCCTCTGGGGCACCAACTTCCTCGACAACCTGTGGGTCGAGGTGCTCGACGAGCCGTACGACAACGGTGTCGTCGGCAAGCGCGTCGTCTTCAACATGGAGGAGCGGCCGCGGGTCAAGATCGTCGACTACACCGGCTCCAGCAAGGTCGAGCGCACCAAGATCGACGAGAAGATGAAGGAGGTCGGGGTCGCCCTGCGGCTCGACTCGTTCCTCGACGAGGGCGCGGTGCGCCGCGTCAAGGGCATCATCGCCGACATGATGGCCGAGAAGGGCTATCAGTTCGCCGAGATCACCTCCAACGTCGAGACCCTGCCGGGCGGCCCGAAACTGGTCAAGGTGACCTTCGACGTACAGGAGGGCCCGAAGGTCCGCATCCGCGAGATCGACTTCGTCGGCAATACCGCGCTCGGCGACGGCACCCTGCGCCGCAAGATGAAGGAGACCAAGCAGCACGGCGCTTTCTCGTGGCTCACCGGCGGCGGCACCTACAAGGAGGCCAAGTTCGAGGAGGACGCCGATGCGGTGGTGGCGCACTATCGCAACAAGGGCTACGTCGAAGCGCGGGTCGGCACGCCCGAACTGAAGACCCTGCAGGACACGGGCGACGGCAAGACCCGCTGGATCCAGGTGCGGGTTCCGGTCACCGAAGGCCCGCGCTACCGTGTCGGGCAGTTCGATTTCAACGGCAACACCGTGGTGAAGTCCGAGGGCCTGCGGTCGCTGTTCAAGATGAAATCGGGGGACTGGTACAGCGAGAAACGGGTCCGCGACGGGCTGCGCAAGGCCCAGGAGGTCTACGGCGGCGTCGGCTACTTCGAGTTCACCGGCTATCCCGATCTCAAGCCGCAGCCAGCCGCCGCCGCGCCGCTGGCCGGCCCGGTCGAGCCGACCGTCGACGTCGTGATGCAGATGCAGGAGGGCGAGCAGTACTTCGTCAACCGCATCACCTTCATCGGCAACACCACCACCCGCGACACCGTGGTCCGCCGCGAGATGCGCCTGGTCGAGGGCAACATCTTCAACACCGAGGCGCTCAAGTACAGCGTGCGCCGCCTCAACCAGGTCGGCTACTTCAAGAGCCTGGAAGAGGGCCAGGGCATCGACGTCAAGAAGACGCCCAACGAGAAGAACAAGGTCGACGTCACGCTCAAGCTCGAGGAGCAGAACCGCAACCAGCTGACCTTCGGCGCCGGCGTCTCGCAGTTCGAGGGCTTCTTCGGCCAGCTGTCGTTCCAGACCGCCAATTTCCTCGGCCGCGGCGAGAGCCTGACGGTGTCGCTGCAGGGCGGCTCGCGGGCGCAGAACTACCAGGTCGCCTTCACCGAGCCGTTCCTGTTCGACCGCAACATCACCGGCGGCATCGACGTTTACCGGCGGCAGCTAAACTACATCAACCAGTTCACGCAGCAGTCGACCGGTGGCAACCTGCTGTTCGGGTTCCCGGTCGCCGACTTCTCGCGGCTGTTCGTCAACTACAGCTTCGAGCAGGTGAAGGTCCTCGATCTGAACGACGCCTTCACCAACCCGACGCTGCTGGCGCAGAACCCGTTTCTCTACGACTCGCTGCTGATCGGCCAGGGCGGCAGCCGGACCATCAGCAAGATCGCGCCGAGCTTCTCGTTCAACACCGTCGACAACCCGATCTTCCCGTCGACCGGCCGGCGGCTCACCGCCTCGTTCGAGTACGCCGGCCCGGGCGGCGACACCTTCTTCGTCAAGCCGACCCTGGAAGCGGTCGGCTTCTTCCGGCTGACGCCGCGGATGTCGATCGGCAGCCGCGCCCAGGTGCAGTACATCCGCCCCTACGGCGACACCAAGCAGCTGCCGATCTTCGAGAAGCTGTTCCTCGGCGGCGAGTACAGCGTCCGCGGCTACGACATCCGCAGCATCGGGCCGCGCGACATCACCACCCGGCTGGTGCTCGGCGGCAACAAGAGCCTGCTGTTCAACGGCGAGTTCATCACCCAGATCGCCGGCCCGGTGCGGCTGGTGCTGTTCTACGACGCCGGCCAGGTGCGCGACATCGGCGACGGGTTCGGCTGGAAGGAAGACATCCTGGAGATCGTGCCGCCGCCGCTGCCGCTGCTCTACGATCCGCTGTCGTTCACCGGCCTGGTCGACCCGGACGCGCCGGGGACGACGACGCGGTCGATCGGCAGACAGGCGGCCTTCAAGACCTCGACGGGCGCCGAGATCCGCTTCTTCATGCCGGTGCTGAACGTGCCGTTCCGGCTGATCTTCTCCTACAACCCGCAGCGCGGCGGCGTCTTCACCAACCAGCTGCAGCCGGCCCGCAGGTTCACGTTCCGGTTCGCGGTCGGATCGACCTTCTAGAGGACCAGCGAGGCGGAGCCTCGGAGCGACCAGCGTGGACGAATCGGGGCTCTCGGTTCGGCGCCGCCGCGCTGGTCGCAGCGTGGTGTGGCCCGCCCTTGGGGCGGGCGTCGGCGTCGGCGATCCGGCTGGCCGGCCGCCGGCGAGCGCCGTCAGGGATGGACGACTTCGACTTCGTAGTCCTGCGGGTCGACGATGGTGCCGATGTCGTAGATGCGCAGGCAGAGCGTGCCGATCGACGTGGCGCGGCCGAGAATCGACGCCGACACGATCGCCCGGTCGTTGGCGATGACCGCCTGGCACGAGGTGCCGTTCCAGGTGCCGAGCGCCATGCCGACCACCGTGGTGGCGTCGGGCGAGATGGACTTCAGGGTGGCGGTCACGTCGCCGCCGGCGGCGGAGATGACCGGGAACGAGTGCGACGTCCCGCCGTTGCGGGTCAGGGTGCCGCTGAAGGTGTCGGTGACGGTATCCGAGGGGGTGGTCGGCGTCGTCGTGGTCGTATCGTTGTCGTCGTCGCCGCAACCGGCGACCAGCAGGGAAAGCAGCAGCGTGCAGGCGAGCGTCACTCGGCGCATCAGGTCCTCGGGGGCCGGGCGGCCCAACTGTCCGATCTTACCTGCCCCGGCGTAGTACAGTAAAATGGCAAGGTTCTCGGCACAGCCGAAAGGGATGTCAGCAATGAGACGTATGGTTCTGGCCGTTGGCCTCGTCGTGGTGACGGGCGCCACCTCGTTCGGGCAGACGCCGGCCGCCCCGGCCCCGGCGACCGCCAAGCCGGCCGCCCCGGCGCCGGCTGCGCCGCAGGCCGCCGCCCCGGCGCCGGCTCCGGTGTTGCCGTTCCCGGAGGGCGCCAAGATCGCCTTCGTGGTGCTGCAGCGGGTCGTCGCCGAGTCGAACGACGGCAAGCAGGCCAGCGCCAAGGTGCAGGCGCTGCAGCAGAAGAAGGTCGCCGAGTTGAACGAGCGGCAGAAGGCGCTGCAGGGCCTCCAGGAGAAGCTCGACAAGAGCGGCGCGGTGATGAGCGAGTCGGCCCGGGCCGACCTCGGCAAGCAGGTCGAGCGGGCGCAGGTCGACCTGCAGCGGGCGACCCAGGACGCGCAGCAGGAAGTCCAGGAACTGCAGCAGCAGCTGCAGGAGGAGTTCCAGCGCCGCATCGCCCCGATCATCGAGGCGGTCGGCAAGGAACGCGGCCTGCACTACATCTTCAACGGGCCCGACTCCGGCCTGGTCTGGGCCGACGCCGCCCTCGACATCACCGCCGACGTGGTCAAGAAGTTCGACGCCGCGGTCAAGCCGGCGGCGCCGGCGGCGGCGCCGAAGCCACCCGGCCAGTAGGCCGTCACCCGCCTCGCACGGGCGGGCGGCGGCCGACCGGCCGCCGCCCGCCGTCACCGTTCCGAGTCCCCGACGCGTGCACATCGCCCCCCTCCTCGAGCGCCAGCGGCACCGGTTTCCGGCCGTGCTCGTGGACGCGGTGTCGCCGGGCGATCCGACCCGCCTTCGCGCCCACAAGACCGTCACCGTCGGCGAGGACTTCGTCCAGGGGCATTTCCCGGGCGTACCGCTGCTGCCCGGTGTGCTGATGCTGGAGGCGCTGGTGCAGGCCGCGACGCTGCTGCTGCTCGGCCGCCCGGACACCCCGGCCGCGGCCCGGGTCGAGCTGCGCCGGGCCGGCGACGTCAAGTTCAGGCGCCAGGTGGTGCCCGGCGATCGCCTCGGCCTCGACGTCCGTCTCGGCCGCTGCCGCGGGCCGATTGCCCGCGTGCGGGCCAGCGCCGACGTCGACGGCGCGGTGGTCGTCGAGGCCACGCTCACCCTGGCGGTGGTCACCGACGAGCCGCTGATCGACCGGACGGCGTCGGTGCATCCCGATGCGGTGATCGGCGCCGGAACGGTGGTCGGGCCGCACGCCGTCGTCGGACCGCACGTCGTGCTCGGGCGCCGGGTGGTGGTCGGCGCCTCGGCCGTCGTCGAGGGCGACACCACGATCGGCGACGGCACCCAGATCTATCCGTTCGCCTCGGTCGGTCTCCAGCCGCAGGACCTCAAGTACCGCGGCGAACGCACCACGGTGACGATCGGGCAGCGCAACGTGATCCGCGAGTGCGTGACGATTCATCGCGGCACGGTCGGCGGCGGCGGCGTCACCGTGATCGGCGATCGCAACCTGATCATGGCCTACGCGCATATCGCGCACGACTGCCGGATCGGCAGCGACACGATCTTCGGGCCCGGCGCCACGCTGGGCGGCCACGTCACCGTCGAGGACGCCGCGCAGATCAGCGCCTACTCCGGGGTCCACCAGTTCTGCCGCGTCGGCCGGCACGCCTTCATCGGTGGTTACTCGGTCGTGACCAAGGACGCGCTGCCGTTCGCCAAGACCGTCGGCAACCGCGCCCGGGTCTACGGCCTGAACACCGTCGGGCTGGTCCGTCGCGGCTTCACACCCGACACCGTGCGCCGGCTGAAGCGCGCCTATCGCTACCTGTTGACCTCGAAGCTCACGCCGTCGAAGGCCCTCGACCTGATCGAGGCCGATCCGGCCATCGCCGGTCCGGAGGTCGCGTACCTGGTGCAGTTCGTCCGCGGCTCGGCGCGCGGCGTGACCCTGAAGCGGCCGACCAGGCGCGGCGACGGCGGCGACGCCGAGGACGAAGCGTGAGGCTCGGGCTGATTGCCGGCAACGGCCGCTTTCCGTTCCTGGTGCTCGACGCCGCGCGCAGCCTCGGCCACGAGGTGACGGTCGTGGCCGTCAAGGAAGAGGCCGACGCCGATCTCGAAGCGGCGGCGGCGGGCGGCCCGACGCCGGTGCCGGTCCACCGCGTGCCGCTCGGCCATCTCGGCCGCTGCCTCGACGTGCTGCGCGATGCCGGCGTGACCCATGCGGTCATGGCCGGGCAGGTCAAGCACACCAAGATCTTCGGCGTGATGCCGGACCTCACGTTCATGACCGTGCTGAGCCGCCTGCGGGCGAAGAACACCGACGCGCTCATCGGCGCCGTCGCTGACGTGATGCGCGACCGCGGCATCGAACTGGTCGACTCGACGACGCTGCTCCAGCCGCTGCTGGCGAGCCCCGGCGTGATGACGCGGCGGGCGCCGACCGCGGCGGAGCAGGAATCGCTGGCCTTCGGCTACCGGATGGCCGACGCCATCGCCGGCCTCGACATCGGCCAGACCGTCGCCGTCAAACATGCGGCGGTCGTCGCCGTCGAGGCGATGGAGGGGACCGACGCCGTCATCGGCCGTGCCGCGGACCTCGCCGGACCGGGGGTGATCGTCGTCAAAGTCGCCAAGCCGAAGCAGGACATGCGGTTCGACGTGCCGGTCGTCGGCGTTCCGACCGTGCAGGTGATGGCCCAGGCCGGCGCGGCGCTGCTGTCGCTCGACGCCGGCCGGGCGCTGATGTTCGACAAGACCGAGATGATCAGGGCCGCCGACGATGCCGGGATTGCCATCGTCGGCCGGGCCGCAGGAGGACGGGCATGAGTGTGGGGCTGCGAGTAGGAGTCGTCGGGGTCGGCCATCTCGGCCGCCATCATGCGCGTCTGCTGGCGACGATGCCGGGCGTCACGCTGGTCGGCGTGGTCGACCAGAACGAGGCCCGCGCGCAGGAGATCGCTGCGGCGGCCAACACCACCGCCTACACCGACCCGCGCGCCCTCGACGGCGCCGTTGATGCGGTGACGGTGGCAGTGCCGACCGAGTCGCACCTCGACGTCGCCCTCGGGTTCATCGACCGCGGCGTGCACGTGCTGGTCGAGAAGCCGCTGGCCCGCACGGTCAAGGAGGCGGATCGGCTGGTCGACGCGGCAGCGGCGCGCGGCGTCACGCTGGCCGTCGGGCACACCGAGCGCTTCAACCCGGCGGTGGCCGCCGCCCGGACGCTGCTGCACGGGCCGCGCTTCATCGAGGCGCACCGCCTGGGCACCTTCCCGGAGCGCAGCCTCGACATCGACGTCGTCTTCGACCTCATGATCCACGACCTCGACATCGTGCTGTCGATCGTCGGCGAGCCGACGGTGAGCGTCGAGGCCGTCGGCGTGCCGGTACTGACGCCGCGGATCGACATCGCCAACGTCCGCCTGCGCTTCGCCGGCGGCTGCATCGCCAACCTCACGGCCAGCCGCATCAGCCGCGATCGGACCCGCAAGATCCGTTTCTTCCAGCCGAAGGCCTACCTGTCGGTCGACTATGCGGTGCAGGAAGTCGAGCACTGGACGCTCGGCCCGCCCGAGGCCGGCAACCCGCGGCCGTCGATTCTCGGCGGCAAGGTCGAGGTGACCAAGGACGAGCCGCTGCGCCGCGAACTCGAGGACTTCGTCACCGCCGTCCGCGACCAGCGGCCGCCGGAGGTCACCGGCGAAGCCGGCCGCGAGGCGTTGCGGCTGGCGGCGGTGATCGTGGAGCGGATGCAGCATGGGCAGTAGCGACGCGCTGGCGGCGCACATCGAGGCGGTGACCGGCGCTCTGGCGGACGGCGCACCGCCGCCCGCCGCCGCGGCGGCGGCGCTGGCGGCGACGACCGACGTGCTGACGCTCGGCGCGCTGGCCGACGACGCGCGCCGCGCCCGCCACGGTGGCACGGCGACGTTCGTGCGCGTCCACGAGGTGACAGTGGACGACGTGGCCAGTCGGGGAGCGGTGCCGTATGCCGCCGCCGAAGTGCGGATCGGCGGGCGTCCGGCGACGCTCGCCGCCGCCGTCGACGCGGTCCGGCGAGCCCGGACACTGGCCGGCGACCGCCCGGTCCGCGGTTTCTGGCTGGCCGACCTCGCCGCCCTCGGCGCCGGCGCGTTCGCTGCGGTCGCCGCTGCGGGCCTCGACGGCATCGCGTTTGTCGCGCCCGGGGCCGGGGCGGCCGACGCGGTGGCGGAGGCGCGCGCGGCGGGCCTCGCGGTCGACGTCGTCGGGCTGGAGCAGGCGCCCGCCGACCGCCTGGCCTGGCTGGTCGAGACGCGACGGCTCGCCGACGCCGCCGGCAGGATCAGGGCGGTGGCCCCGCTGCCACGCCAGCTCGACCGGACCGCACCCACCACCGGGTTCGACGACGTGCGCACCGTCGCGCTGGCCCGGCTGCTGGTCGGCGCCGTGCCCAGCGTGCAGGTCGACTGGGCACGCTACGGCCCGAAGCTTGCCCAGGTCGCCCTCGGGGTCGGCGCCGACGATCTCGACGCCGTGTCGGCGGTCGACGAGCCCGCACTCGGCCCGCGGCGGGCCGCCGCCGAGGACGTTCGGCGCAACATCGCCGCTGCCGGCCTCTCCGCCGTCGAGCGCGACGGCCGCTGGGCCGTCCGCGGGCGATGAGCGCCGTCGTCCGCGTCAGCGCGGTGTCGTTCCTGAATGCGCGGCCGCTGATCCACGGGCTCGACCACCGGGCCGATCTGTTCGCCCTCGACCACGATCTGCCGTCGGCCTGCGCGGCACGCCTCCATGCCGGAGAGGTCGATCTCGGCCTGATCCCGGCGATCGAATACCTGGCCGGCGACTACCGGCTCGTGCCCGGTATGGCGATCGGCTCGGACGGGCCGATCCTGTCGGTGGCGGTCTTCACGACGGTACCGATCGAGCGCGTGCGGCGGCTGGCCCTCGACACCAGCTCGCGGACCTCGGCGACGCTGTGCCGCATCCTGTGCGCGCGGCTGTGGGAGGTGGCCCCGGTGTTCACGCCGGCGGCGCCGGACCTGCCGGCGATGCTCGCCGACGCCGACGCCGCGCTGGTCATCGGCGATCCGGCGCTGCGGATCGACCCGGCGGCGGCGGGGGTGGAGAAGATCGACCTCGGCGCGGCCTGGCGCACGCTGACCGGTCTCCCGTTCGTGTACGCCGCCTGGACCGGCCGCCCGGGCGTCCTGTCGCCGCTGCACCTCGACGCGCTGGCCGCGGCCCGCGATTGCGGGCTGGCCGCCCGCGCCGCCATCGCCGCCGAGGCCGCCGCCGGCGATCCGGCGCTGGCCGCGGCGCTCGCCGCGTATCTGCGTGATAACCTCACCTACACGTTCGGCGACCGCGATCGCGCCGGCATGGAGCGCTTCTTCGAGCTGGCCGCGGCGGTGGGGCACACCCCGCGCCCGCTCAGGTTCTACGCATGACCCCGAGCCTGGACGCCCTCGGCGCCCGGATCCTCGACGGCGGCCGGCTGTCGGGCGACGAGGCGCTGCACCTCTACCGCCACGCCCCGACGCTGTGGCTGGGCCGCATGGCCGACGCCGTGCGCCAGCGCAAGCACCCCGACGGCGTCGTGACCTACATCATCGACCGCAACGTCAACTACACGAACGTCTGCGTCGCGCGCTGCAACTTCTGCGCGTTCTACCGCACCGTCGGCCATGCCGAAGGCTACGTGCTCGGCTTCGACGAGATCCACCGCAAGATCGACGAGACGCTGGCACTCGGCGGCAATCAGCTGCTGCTGCAGGGCGGGCACAATCCCGACCTGCCGATCGCCTGGTACGAGGACCTGTTCCGCGGCGTCAAGGCGCGCCATCCGGATTTCAAGCTGCACGCGCTGTCGCCACCCGAGGTCCTGCACATCTCGCGCACCGCGAAGCTGCCGGTGGCGGAGGTGATCCGGCGCCTGATCGCCGCCGGGCTCGACAGCATTCCCGGCGGCGGAGCCGAGATCCTCGTCGACCGCGTCCGCAAGCTGCTCAACTGCTACAGCAAGGCGTCGGCGGACGAGTGGCTCGGCGTGATGCGCGAGGCGCATCTGGCCGGACTGCGGACCACGGCGACGATGATGTACGGCACGGTCGAAACCGACGCGGAGCGGCTGGAGCACCTGCTGCGGCTGCGCGCGCTGCAGGACGACACCGGCGGCTTCACGGCGTTCATCACCTGGAGCTACCAGCCGGAGCACACCGAACGCGGCGGCACCGAGGCGACCGGCATCGACTACCTGCGGACGCTGGCGATCGCCCGGCTGGTGCTCGACAACGTCGACAACCTGCAGGCGTCGTGGGTGACGCAGGGCGGCAAGGTCGGGCAGTTGAGCCTGGCGTTCGGCGCCAACGACATGGGCAGCGTGATGATCGAGGAGAACGTGGTGCGGGCGGCCGGCGCCGCCTATTGCATGGACGAGCTCGAGATCGTCCGCAACATCGAGGACGCCGGCTTCACGGCGTCGCGCCGCACCATGCATTACGAGCGGCTGGGCACTCCGGTATTCCGCGAGCGGGCGGTGCCGCGGCAGCTGGAGCTGGCCACGGCGCGCGCCGCCGGCGATACCTCGGTGCCGGCCGAACTGGCCAACTATCCGGCGCGCAGCGCCGCCGGCAAGCGCCAGCGCGCGGCCGGCCCGCCGCCGTCACCGGTCGCGTGACCGCGCCCACCACGGCATGACGTCGCTGCTCGTTCGAGCCGCGTGGGTCTGCCCCGTGGCGGCGCCGCCGCTCGCCGACGGCTGGGTGCTGGTCGAGGGCGGGCGCATCGCCGCGGTGGGCCGGGGTCGCGAGGCCCCGCCGGCCGGCCGGGTCGACGACCTCGGCGAGGTCGCGCTGCTGCCCGGCCTGGTCAATGCCCACACGCACCTGGAACTCTCGTGGCTGCGCGGCCTGGTGCCGCCGGCCGCCGACTTCCTGACCTGGGTCGGGCGGTTGATGGCGCGCCGCGCCCGGCTCGAGACCGCGGACGACGAGCGCACGATGGCCGCGATGCGCGATGCGTTGAGCGCCGCCCGGGCGACGGGTACCGTGGCGATCGGCGACGTGTCCAACGCGCTCGTCTCACCAGCGGTGCTGCGCGAGCAGGGTGTCGCGGCCGTCGTCTTCCACGAGATCGTCGGGTTTCGCGATGCCGACGGCCGGACGGCCGCGGCGGCCGCGGCGGCGCGCGCGGCCGCCGGCAGCGGCGGCGACGTGCGCGTGGTGCCGGCGGCGCACGCGCCGTTTTCGGTGTCGGCGGAGCTCTTCACCGCGATTCGTGACGAGGTGCGTCGTCTCGACCGGCCGATCTCGTCGGTGCACGTCGGCGAGTCGCCCGAAGAGGTGATGCTGCTGCGGACCGGGCAGGGGCCGTGGCGGGATCGCCTGCACGCGCTCGGCGCCTGGCGCGACGGGTGGACGCCGCCCGGATGCGGCCCGGCCGACTACCTGTGCGATCTCGGCGTGCTCGAGCCGGGAGTGCTCGCCGTCCACGGCGTACAGCTCACCGACGCCGAGCTGGCGCGCCTGGCGGCGGCTGGCGTGACGCTGGTGACCTGCCCGCGCAGCAACGCCTGGGTGGGCGTCGGGGCGCCGCCGATCGCCCGGTTCCTCGCCGCGGGTGTCCGGCTCGCCCTCGGCACCGACAGCCTGGCGAGCGCGCCGGATCTGAACCTGTTCGGCGAGCTTGCCGCCCTGCGCGCGCTCGTTCCCGAGGTGCCCGCCCGCCGCCTGCTCGCCATCGCGACGCAGGGCGGCGCCGATGGCCTGCAGCTCGGCGAGCGGTTCGGCGCCCTGGCGCCCGGACGCGAGGCGCGCCTCGTCGCCGTGACGCTGCCGCCAGGAACGACCGACCCGGAGGAAGCCCTGGTCCACGGCGTTGCCGCGGAGCGCATCCGGGTCCTCACGCCGGTGCCGGCGGCGATGGTGCCCTGATGGCCTCGCTCGCCACCTATCTGTCGTTCGTGCGCATCAGCCACACGGTGTTCGCCCTGCCGTTCGCGCTCACTGGCGCCCTCCTGGCGGCCTGGGATCGGCCGTTCGAATGGCTGACGCTCGGCTGGATTCTGGTCTGCATGGTGGCGGCACGGAGCGCCGCCATGGGCTTCAACCGGCTGGTCGACGCCCGCTTCGACGCCGCCAACCCGCGTACCGCCAACCGGGAATTACCGCGCGGCGCCATGACCCGCCGGGCGGCCGCGGCCTTCGTCGCCGCGTGGGCGGCGGTCTTCGTCGCCGCTGCGTTTCAGATCAGCGCGCTCTGCGGCTGGCTGTCGCCGGTGGCGCTGGCCATCGTGTTCTGGTACTCCCTGGCCAAGCGCCACACCTACTACACGCAGGCGTTCCTCGGCCTCGCCATGGCGGTCGCCCCGGTCGGCGGCTGGCTGGCCGCCGGCGGCCGCGGCGGCTGGACGCCGTGGCTGCTCGGGCTCGCCATCGGTCTCTGGGTCGCCGGCTTCGACATCATCTACGCCTGCCAGGATGCCGCGGTCGACCGCGCGCAGGGCCTCAAGTCGATTCCGGTGCGCTTCGGCATCGCCGGAGCCTTGACGATCTCCAGGGCGCTCCACGTCGCCACGGTGATCGTGATGGCCAGCCTGCCGCTGGTGGCGCCGCTCGGGCCGATCTACCTCGCCGGCGTGGCGCTGGTCGCAGCGTTGCTCGCCTACGAGCAGTCGCTGGTCACGTCCGACGATCTGTCGGGAGCGGCGGCGGCCTTCGATCTCAACGGCTACGTCGGGATCCTCTACTTCGTCACGACCGCGACCTCGCTGTATGTCGACTGAACGGTCCAAGGCCGCGGCGGGCGGCGTGTCGCTCGACAAGGCGCCGTCGCGGATTGCCGGCATGTTCGACGCCATCGCCGCGCGCTACGACCTGCTCAACACCGTGCTGTCGGCCGGACTCGATCGCTACTGGCGTCGGCGGGCGATCCGCTCGCTGGCACTGACCGGCGGCGAGCGGCTGCTCGACGTGTGTACCGGTACGGCCGACGTCGCCATCGGCGCGGCCAGCGCCGTCCCCGGGGCGGCGCGCGTGGTCGGCGTCGACTTCGCCGGCGCGATGCTCGCGCACGGCCGCGAGAAGGTCGGTGCCGCCGGACTGGCGCCGAGGGTCCAGCTGATCCGCGGTGATGCCACCGCGCTCCCGGTGGCCGACCAGTCGGTGGACGCGCTGACCATCGCCTTCGGCATCCGCAACGTGCAGGTGACCGAGGCCGCCTGCCGCGAGATCGTCCGGGTGCTCAAGCCCGGCGGCCGGGTGGCCATCCTGGAGTTCGGTCTGCCGGCCGTTCCGGGACTTCGGCACGTCTACGGGTGGTATTTCCTGACGGTCCTGCCGCGGGTCGGCCGGCTGGTGTCGCGCCACGGCGGAGCGTATTCGTATCTGCCGGCGTCGGTGGGGGCCTTTCCCTGGGGGCAGGAGTTCGTCGACCTGCTCACCGCGGCGGGGCTGACGGCCGCCACGGCCAAGCCGTTGACGCTGGGCGTCGTCTATCTGTACAACGCACGCCGGCCCGATCGGGAGCCCTGAAGCAGGAAGCCCGCCCGAACCGACGGGTATAATTCAGGCAACTGCTTCATGTACTTCGACTTCTACGACCGCTACGAGTCGGTCGAGGCGGTAGGCAGCGCGATCTCCCGCCGCGAGGGGATCGTGCTCTCGGTCGTCGTGCATGTCGCCGTCGTCGTGCTGCTGCTGCTGGCGCCGCAGATCCCCTGGTTCGAGCGGGCGGCGGAAGAACGAGCGGCGGCTGCCGCCGCCGAACTCGAGCGGCCGCGCCCCGACGACGCTCCCCGCTTCGTGGTCGTCGAGCCGCTGCGCGACGTCCCGGCGCCCGCGCCGCCGCAGGAGGCCGAGATCTCGGACATGGACCGCGTCGCCAGCGCGCCGGAACTCGCCGAGCGCCCCGAGAACCCGCTGCCGTTCGCCCGCGGCGACACCGCCGAACGGGTCGAAGCCGCTCCCGAAGAGCGACCGATGGGGAAGGGGCCCGAGCCCGAGCCGGCCCCCCCGGCGGTCACCGCCGACGAGCGCACGCCGCTCCCCGAGACGCCCGATGCCGCCCCGGTGCCGCGCGAAGCGGCGCCGGCGCAGCCGGCCGGCGGGCGGCTCGGCGAGGCGCTGCGCGACCTGCAGAAATACGTGCAGCGCGAGTCGTTCAACAACCCGCAAGGCGGCGTCAACGAGTTCGGCCCGGCGATCCAGTTCGACACCAAGGGCGTGGAGTTCGGCCCGTGGATCCGCCGCTTCGTCGCCCAGGTCAAGCGCAACTGGTTCGTGCCCAACGCCGCCTACGCGATGCGCGGCCGCGTCATCCTGCAGTTCAACGTCCACAAGGACGGCGCGATCACCGACGTGAACATCGTGCGGCCGTCGGATGTCGACTCGTTCAACCGCTCCGCCTACAACGCGATCATCGCGTCGAACCCGACCCAGCCGCTGCCGCCCGAGTATCCCGCCGACCGGGCGTTCTTCACGGTGACGTTCTTCTTCAACGAGTCGCCGACGCCGGAGTGAGCGTGTCACCGACGCCGGCGCAGCAGGCCGGCCTGCTCGCCCTCGTGGCGCTGCTGGCGGGGCTGGTTTTGAGGCAGCTGGCATGCTGACGCCGCGTCCGGTCCTGGTGGCGGTGCTCGGTCCGACCGCGACCGGCAAGTCGGCGGTGGCGCTGGCCGTCGCGCAGCGGTTCGGCGGCGAGGTCGTGGCGTGCGACTCGACGGCGGTGTACCGCGGCTTCGACATCGGCACCGACAAGGTGCCGCCGGCCGAACAGCAGGGCATCCCGCATCATCTCGTCGACGTCGCCGACCCGACCGAGGTCTACACCGCGGCGCGCTACGCCGCCGACGCGGCGGCGGCCATTCGCGCCATCCATGCCCGCGGCAGGTTGCCGGTGCTCGCCGGCGGCACGGGCTTCTACTTCCGCGCCCTGACACGCGGCCTGTTTCCCGGGCCAGCCGCCGACGACGCGCTGCGGGCACGGCTCGAGCGGGTCGCGACGCGCCGCGGCGACCTCGCGCTGCACCGCTGGCTCGCCCGTGTCGATCCGGCGTCGGCGGCGCGGATCCTGCCGGGGGACCGCAAGCGCATGGTACGGGCGCTCGAGGTCTACTGCCTGACCGGCCGGCCGCTCACCGCGCACTTCGCGGCGACCCGGGCGCCGCTGCCCGAGTTCGACGTGATCGCGGTCGGCCTGCGGCTGCCGCCGGCCGTGCTCGCCGAGCGTCTGGCCCGCCGGGTCGAGGCGCAGTTCGCCGCCGGACTCGAGGCCGAGGTGCGCGGGCTGCTCGCCGGCGGCGTGCCGCGCACCGCCCGGCCGTTCGGCGGCCTCGTCTACCGCCAGATGATCGAGTACCTCGACGGCGTGCGTGGCCTCGCCGAGACCCGCGCGCTCATCGTGCAGGAGAACCGCCGCTACGCGCGGCGGCAGTTGATCTGGTTCCGCAAAGAGCCTACTCTGATGTGGTTTGACGGTCCCGGTGAGACGGCGCCCGCCGCGGCGCGCGTCCTCGACTACCTGGGAGCGCGGGGATTGCAACAGAGGAGCGACGCTGGCGATGGCCGAAGGTAAATCGAGCGCACCGAACATCCAGGACGTCTTCCTCAACTACGCCCGCCGGGAGAAGCTGGCCGTCACCGTGCACCTGCTCGACGGCCGCGAGTTCGAAGCCCGGATCAAGAACTTCGATCGCTTCGCGGTGATCCTCGAGCACCAGGGCCTCGATCACCTCGTGTTCAAGCACGCCATCGCGACGCTGCGCGTGCCGCGCAGCGTGCCCAACTACTTCTCCTCGCACCATCCGTGAGGGCGCGCGCCGCGCCATGACGCCGCGCGCGATCGTGATCGTCCTCGACGGCGTCGGGGCCGGCGCGTTGCCGGATGCCGCTGCGTACGGCGACGAGGGCAGCGACACGCTCGGCCACGTCGCGGCGTCGCGGCCGCTGACGCTGCCGACGCTGGCCGCGCTGGGCCTGCCGCTGGCCGCCCGTCTGCCGGGCGTCGCGGCCGCGGACCCGCCACGCGCGGCGTGGGGCCGCATGGCGGAGCGGTCACCCGGCAAGGATTCGGTCACCGGGCATTGGGAGCTGATGGGGCTGGTGCTCGATCGCCCCTTTCCGACGTTTCCGCACGGATTCCCGGCGCCGCTGGTCGCCGCCTTCTCGGCGCGGATCGGCCGGCCGGTGCTGGGCAACGTGGTGGCGTCCGGCACTGCCATCATCGACCAGCTGGGCGCCGCCCATCAGCGATCCGGCCAGCCGATCGTCTACACGTCGGCCGACAGCGTCTTCCAGATCGCCGCGCACGAGTCGGTGGTGCCGGTGGCGCAGCTCTACGACTGGTGCCGCATCGCCTACGAACTGGCGGTCGAGGGCGCCGGGATCGGCCGGGTGATCGCCCGGCCGTTCATCGGCGCGCCCGGCGCCTACGTGCGCACCGCCAATCGCCACGACTTCGCCATGCCGCCACCGCGGCCGACCCTGCTCGACGGGCTGGCCGCCGCCGGGGTGCCGGTGACGTCGGTGGGGAAGGTGGCCGACCTCTTCGCCGGACGCGGCATCGACGTCTCGTATCCGACGGCGAGCGACGCCGACGGCATGGACCGCGTCGAGGCGCTGCTCGACGGTGGCGCCGGCGGCCTGATCTTCGTCAACCTCGTCGACTTCGACACCAGGTTCGGCCATCGCAACGACGTCGCCGGGTTCGCCGCCAACCTGGAGGCGTTCGACGCCCGGCTCGCTGCGGTCGTCGGGCGCCTGCGCGACGGCGACCTGCTGGTCGTGACCGCCGACCACGGCAACGACCCGGCGACGCCGAGCACCGATCACTCCCGCGAGTACGTGCCGCTGCTGATGCTCGGCCCGGGAGTGCGTCCGGGCGTTCCGCTGGGCACCCGGCCGACGTTCGCCGACGTCGGCCAGACGCTCGCCGCCTGGTTCGGCGTGGCGCCGCTGGCGCACGGCACCAGCCTGCTCGGCGCGCTGCGCTGAGCGGTCCGGCTGTTACCATGGAGGCGGCGCCGCCGGCGCCTCATCGATGACGATTCGCCACCAGCTCGAACAGCGCGAAGACGCCACCCTGGCCGCGCCGGCGGCGCGCAGCGCCGCCACCCGGGGCCGCTTGCGTGCCGAGGCCGAAGACCCGATCCGGCCGGCGTTCCAGCGCGATCGCGACCGCATCATCCACACCAAGGCGTTCCGGCGGCTCAAGCACAAGACGCAGGTGTTCTTCTCGCCGGCCGGCGATCACTACCGCACGCGTCTGACCCACACGCTCGAGGTCTCGCAGATCGCCCGCACCATCGCCAAGGTGCTGCGCCTCCACGAGGAGCTGACCGAGGCGATCGCGCTCGGCCACGACCTCGGCCACACGCCGTTCGGCCACGCCGGCGAGCGGGTGCTGCAGACGCTGTCTCCCAACGGCTTCAACCACTACGAGCAGAGCCTGCGCATCGTCGACGTGCTCGAGCGGGACCGGCAGGGGCTGAACCTCACCTGGGAGGTGCGCGACGGGATCGCCCGGCACTCGAAGGGCAAGCACGGCTTGCCGGTCGGGGCGCCGCCCGAGCACCGGGCGTCGACGGTCGAGGGACAGGTCGCCCGGGTGGCCGATATCGTCGCCTACGTGAACCACGACGTCGACGACGCCGTACGGGCCGGCATCCTGCGCGAAGACGGGCTGCCGGCGCAGGCCCTCGCCGTGCTCGGCCGGTCGGCCTCGGAGCGCATCGGCCGGATGGTCACCGACGTGGTCGAGCAGACGCTCGCCGGTGGCACCACCGAAATCCGCATGAGCCAGGCGATGCTCGAGGCGACGCTGGCGCTGCGCGACTTCCTGTTCGACGCCGTCTACGAGAACGACGTGGCGATGGCCGAGTTCGCCAAGGCGCAGGGCATTCTCGGCGGGCTGTGGGAACGGGTCCAGCAGCAGCCCGAGGAGTTCCTGGATCGGCGCACCATCGAGGCCGACGGGCTCGACGTGGCGACGCAGGACTTCATCGCCGGGATGACCGATCGCTACGCCGTCGGGTTGTTCGAGCAGCTCTTCATCCCCAAGCCCTGGGTGGGGCCGTGGCCGGTCTCCGAGCGCTCCCACCCGGGCCCCTGAGAGCGGGCCGCCCAGGTACGGAAACCCCTTGCCAGTCTGCGAGATGCGGCTGGCGAACGGACGGGGGCCACGTGATATACTGGCTGGTCGTTCCGGTGGCCGCGAGGCGCGCCGGGCCAGGCTCCCAGCCATGATTCTCGACCTCACCGCCATCCGCCAGCCGGAGACGTCCGTCGAACGCGACATCGCGCCCGACGTCCTGACCGGCGACGACGGCTTCCGGGTGGTGTCGCCGGCCAGGCTCAGCGCCGTCCTGCACAAGGACAAGGACCGCTACCGTCTCGTCGGGTCGCTCTCCACCCGGCTCGAGGTGCCGTGCAGCCGCTGTCTCGAGCCCTTCGCGGTGCCGGTCGACGGCGCGTTCGACTACCGCTACCTCCCGCAGGCGCTGGCTGGCGACCGCGACGAGGATGCCGATCGCGACCCGTCCACGACCTTCTACCGCGACGAGCAGATCGACCTGGGCGAGCTCGTGCGCGAGCAGTGCTACCTGGCCCTGCCGATGAAGCCGTTGTGCCGGCCCGACTGCCAGGGCCTGTGCCCGAACTGCGGCACGAACCTCAACTACGAACGCTGCAGCTGCGAGACCAGGTGGGTCGATCCCCGGCTCGCCGCCCTGCAGGCGCTCGTGTCTCCGCGGACCAACGACGATGCCTAATCCGAAACGCCGACACTCCAAGACCCGCGGCCGCAAGCGCCGCACCCACGACGCGCTGCCCGCCACCACCGCCGGGGCCTGTCCGCAGTGCGGCGAGCCGAAGGCGCCGCACCGGGTGTGCGCCTACTGCGGCTTCTACAACGAGCGACAGGTTCGCGCCGTCGACGAGGAGTAGGGCGCTGGCCCGTGCTCGCCTGACCCGGGCCCGGTCGAGGGCCGCGGCGTGAGCCGTGTCGCCCACGCCCGCATCGCCGTCGACGCCATGGGCGGCGATCAGGCGCCCGGTCCGATCGTCGAGGGGGCGTTGGCGGCCGCGCGCCATTCCGGGGTCGCGGTCACCCTGGTGGGGCGGCGAGAGGCCATCGCCGGCGAACTGGCGCGACACGGCGACACCGCCGCGCTCGACGTCGAGGTCGTGGACGCGCCCGACGTCATCGCGATGGACGAGAAGGCCGCGCTGGTTCTGCGCGGCAAGCCGCGCGCGTCGATCCGCGTCGCCACCGAGCTGGTGCGCGACGGTGGCGCGGCCGCCGTGGTCAGCGCCGGCCACACCGGCGCGTCGGTGGTCGCCGCGCACGCGACCTTCGGCATGCTGAAGGGCGTCGATCGTCCGGCGCTGGCGCCGGCGATTCCGACCCGCGGCGGCATGGCGGTGCTGGTCGATGCCGGCGCGACGGTGGAGTGCAAGCCGACGCACCTGCTGCAGTTCGGCGTGATGGGGGCGGTCTACGCCCGCACCCTGCTCGGGGTGGCGGCGCCGCGGGTCGGCCTGCTGTCGATCGGCGAGGAAGAGGGCAAGGGCAACGAGCTGACCCGCGACGCCTACCGGCTGCTCAAGGCGGCCCCGCTGACCTTCGTCGGCAACGTCGAGGCGCGCGACGTCTTCGCCGGCCGGGCCGACGTGATCGTGTGCGACGGCTTCACCGGCAACGTCGTGCTCAAGCTCAGCGAAGGCCTGGTGGAGATGGTGGAAGAGCAGTTGGGCGAAGAGCTGTCGAGCACGTTTTCCAGTCAGGTCGGCTACCTGCTGTCGCGTCGGGCGTTCCGTCGCTTCCGCAAACGCGTCGACTACTCGGAGTACGGCGGCGCGCCGCTGCTCGGCGCCGCCGGGCTCGTGCTGGTCTGTCATGGCCGGTCGTCGGCGAAGGCGATTCGCAACGCGGTCGTCTCGGCGTCGCGGTTCGTCGCCGACGGGGTCGTGGGGCAGCTCGAGCAGGGGCTCGCGGCGGCGATGGTGTCGCCGCGATGATCGCCTTCGTCTTCCCCGGCCAGGGCGCGCAGGTCGTCGGCATGGGCCGCGGCCTGGCCGAGACCTTCCCGGTGTGCCGGGCCACCTTCGACGAAGCCGACGCGGCGCTGGGCTTCGCGCTGAGCGACGTGATCTTCGACGGCCCGGCCGAGCAGCTCACCCTCACCGAGAACACCCAGCCGGCGATCCTGGCCGTCAGCGTCGCCGCCTGCCGGCTGCTCGACGAGCGCGGCCTGCGCCCCGACGTCGTCGCCGGGCACAGCCTCGGCGAGTACTCGGCCCACGTCGCCGCCGGCACGTTCTCGTTCGCCGACGCGGTGCGAACGGTGCGTCATCGCGGCCGCTACATGCAGGAGGCCGTGCCGGTCGGCGCCGGCGCGATGGCGGCGGTGCTCGGCCTGGACGAGGCGGCGGTGCAGGCGGCCTGCGACGAGGCGGCTGACGGCGAGGTCGTGAGCCCGGCGAATCTGAACGCGCCGGGGCAGGTGGTGATCGCCGGCCACGCCGCGGCGGTCCAGCGCGCCGCCGAGCGGGCCAAGGCCCGCGGGGCCAAGCGGGTGATCCCGCTGCAGGTGAGCGCGCCGTTCCACTGCGCGCTGATGCGCCCCGCCGAGGAGCGGCTGGCGCCGGAACTGCGGGCGCTCGCCGTCCGCGACCCGCGCGTGCCGGTCGTCGCCAACGTCGACGCCGAGCCGAAACGCGATGCCGACGCGGCGATCGCCGCGCTGATCCGTCAGGTGTCGGCGCCGGTCCGCTGGGAGGCATCGGTGCGCCGTCTTGTCTCCGACGGGGTGACCGCCTATGTTGAGGTGGGGCCGGGCACGGTGCTGAGCGGACTCATCAGGAAGGTGGCCCGCCAGGCCGCCATCGTCAATCTCGACCAGCCGGCGGGCCTGGCGGCGGTCGAAGCGGTCGTCACCGCCGACGGCCCGCGCCCGAGCGAGCACTCATGAACGGTTTCGACGGACAGGTGGCGCTGGTCACCGGCGCTTCACGCGGCATCGGCCGCGGCATCGCGCTGGCGCTGGCCGGGCGCGGCGCGCTGGTGGCGGCCGCGGCGCGCGGCGCCAATGCCCGGCCGGTCGCCGACGAGATCCTCGCCGCCGGCGGCCGCGCCGAGGCGCTCGCGCTCGACGTGACCGACGGCGCCGCCGCGGCCGCGGCGGTCGCCGACGTCGCCGCCCGCCACGGCCGGCTCGACGTGCTGGTGCTCAATGCCGGCATCACCCGCGACCAGCTCATGCTGCGCATGAAGCGCGCCGAGTGGGACGAGGTGATCGCCACCAACCTCACCTCGGCCTTCTCGCTGTGCCAGGCGGCGCTCAAGCCGATGCTCAAGCAGCGCCGCGGCCGCATCGTCGCCATCAGCTCGGTGGTCGGCCAGACGGGCAACGCCGGGCAGGCCAACTACGCGGCGTCGAAGGCCGGCCTGATCGGGTTCTGCAAGTCGCTGGCGCGCGAGGTCGGATCGCGCCACGTCACCGTGAACGTGGTGGCGCCGGGATTCATCGAAACCGACATGACACGGGCCCTGCCCGAAGCGACACAGGCGCAGTGGATCGCGCAGGTGCCGCTCGGCCGGCTGGGCACGGCCGCCGACGTGGCGTCGGCGGTGTGTTTCCTCGCCTCCGACGAGGCGGCGTATATTACTGGGCAGATTCTCGCAGTCAACGGCGGGATGTACACGTAGGAGGGCCAGATGGCCGTAGCGGACAAGGTGAAGAGCATCATCGTCGAACAGCTCGGCGTGGACGAAGAGGAAGTGACCTCGGATGCGTCGTTCGTCGACGATCTCGGCGCGGATTCGCTCGACACCGTGGAGCTCGTGATGGCGTTCGAAGAGGAGTTCGAGATCGAGATTCCCGACGAGGACGCCGAGAAGATCACGCGGGTCAAGGACGCCGTCGAGTACATCGAGAAGAACGCCAAGGGCAAGAAGTAGGAGCGGCACGTTGAGCAGGCGCGTAGTCGTCACCGGCGTCGGGCTGGTGACCTCGCTCGGCATCGGCACCGACGCCACCTGGCAGGGACTCCTTGCCGGGGTGTCGGGGGCCGGCCCCATCACCAAGTTCGACGCCACCGGCTTCTCGACGCGATTCGCGGCGGAGGTGAAGGGCTTCGAACCGACGGCCTTCATCGAGAAGAAGGACGTCAAGAAGATGGACCTCTTCATCCAGTACGCGATCGCCGCGTCGCAGTTCGCGATCGACGATGCGCGGCTGGTGGTGGCGCCGGAGCGGGCCGATCGGGTCGGCGTGTTCATCGCCTCCGGCATCGGCGGCTTCACCACCATCGAACGCGAGCACCGCGCCTTTCTCGAAGGCGGGCCGCGGCGCATCTCGCCGTTCTTCATCCCGTCGGCGATCATCAACCTGGCGTCGGGCCAGGTGTCGATCCGCTTCGGGGCCAAGGGGCCGAACTCGGCCACCTGCACCGCCTGCACCGCCTCGGCGCACGCCGTCGGCGACGCCTACGAGATCATCAGGCGCGACGCCGCCGACGTCATGATCGCCGGCGGCTCGGAAGCCGCGGTGTGCGCGATGGGCGTCGGCGGCTTCGCGGCGATGCGGGCGCTGTCGGCGCGCAACGACGATCCGGCGCGGGCGAGCCGGCCGTTCGACAAGGACCGCGACGGCTTCGTGCTCGGCGAGGGCGCCGGCATCCTGATTCTCGAGGAGCGGGAGCACGCCGTGGCCCGCGGCGCGACCGTCTACTGCGAGCTGGTCGGCTACGGCATGTCGGGCGACGCCTACCACATGACCGGGCAGCCCGAGGACGGCGACGGCGCCGTGCGGGTGATGCGGGCGGCGCTGGCCTCGGCGGGCGTGGCCCCGGACGTCGTCGACTACGTCAACGCCCACGGCACGTCGACCCCGATCAACGACCCCACCGAGACCCTGGCGGTGAAGGGGGTGTTCGGGGACCATGCCCATCGGCTGGCCGTCTCGTCGACCAAGTCGATGACCGGCCACCTGCTCGGCGCCGCCGGGGGGCTCGAGGCCGGCATCAGCGCGCTGGCGCTGCGCCACCAGATCATGCCCCCGACCATCAACCTCGAGACGCCGGACCCGGCGTGCGACCTCGACTACGTGCCCAACACCGCGCGGCCGGCGGCGATCCGCTACGCCCTGTCGAACTCGTTCGGGTTCGGCGGCACCAACGGCGCGCTGCTTTTCAAACGGCACGACGGCTGACGTCGCGGCGGCGTGCGCCGGCCCGGCGACTTGATAGGATGTTCAGATGAAGATTGCGGTCTGCGTCAAGCAGGTGCCCACCCGTGAATGGCAGCCCCGGCTCACCGACGATCGGACCTGGGTGCGCGACCAGGACATCTCGTTCGAGATGAACGAGCCCGACGCCTACGCCCTCGAAGAGGGCCTGCGGCTGAAGGAGCGGCAGGGCGGCGGTGAGGTGGTGGTGGTGTCGGCCGGTCCGGCCCGGGTGCAGCAGGTGATTCGCGAGGCACTGGCCCGCGGCGCCGACCGCGCCATTCACGTGCAGGACGAGGCGTTCGGCCGGGCCGACGCCGCGGCGTCGGCCGCGGCGGTGGCCGACGCGGTGCGCGACGAACGCTTCGACGTCGTGCTGACCGGGCTGCAGTCCGACGACCAGGGCCACGCCCAATTCGGCCCGGTCCTGGCCGAGCGGCTGGGGATGCCGCACTCGACCATCATCATGGAGGTGCAGGTCAACGGCGGCACGCTGCGCGCCAAGCGCGAACTCGAGGGCGGCTGGTTCCAGTACGTGTCGATGCCGCTGCCGGCGCTGCTCACCATCCAGAGCGGCATCAACCAGCTGCGCTACGCGACGCTGAAGGGCATCATGGCCGCCAAGAAGAAGGAGATTCGCGTGGTCGCGCCGGCCGCGCCGGTCACCTCGCGCCAGCGCATCGTCGGCCTGGCCCTGCCGCAGAAGTCGAAGCAGACGGCGATGATCGGCGGACCGCCGGCGGAGGCCGCCCGCGAGCTGGTCCGCCGACTGCGGGAGGAGGCGAGGGTGCTGTGATACTCGTCATCGCCGAGCAGAAGAACGGGCGGCTCAACCGGGCCAGCTGGGAGGCCATCGCCGCGGCCCAGGCGCTGAGCGCCGGGCAGGAGCCCATCACGGTGGCGGTGCCCGGTGCCGCCGTCGACGGCGCCGCCGCCGAACTGGCCGCCGCCGACGTCGCCGCGGTGTGGGCCGTCGGCCACGCTGCCCTCGCCACCTACACGCCCGACGCCTACGTCGCTGCCGTCGCCGCGGTCGTCGCCGAGCTGGGGCCCAGCCACGTGTGTTTCGCGCACACCTACCAGACGCGCGACTTCGCCGCGACGCTGGCGGCCCGTCTCGACCGCGTGCTGGTCACCGACGTCGTCGGCATCAGCCGCGCCGCCGACAGCACCCCGCTCTTCGCGCGCCCGATGTTCCAGGGCAAGCTGGTGGCCGACATGGCCGCCGACGGGCCGGCGCCGCACTTGGTGTCGTTCCAGATCGGCGCATTCCGTGGCGACGCCGCCGCGCGCGGCGGCGGCGCGCCGGTCACGGTCAAGGCGGTCACCATCGACCCGGCGGCGCTTCGTCAGACCGCCGAGCCGCCGTTTCAGGAGGCCAAGGCGGCCGTCGACCTCGCCCAGGCGGAGCGCATCGTCGCCATCGGGCGCGGCATCAAGGCCCAGGAGCACCTGGCCATGGCCGAACAGCTCGCCGCCGCGTTCGGGGCCGAACTGGCGGCGTCGCGGCCGATCTGCGACAACGGCTGGCTGCCGATGGAACGGCAGATCGGCAGCTCCGGCCAGACCGTGGCGCCGAAGCTCTACGTGGCCGTCGGCATCTCGGGCGCCATCCAGCACCTGGTCGGCATGAAGGGGTCGCGGACCATTGTCGCCGTCAACAAGGACGCCGACGCGCCGATCTTCGAGGTCGCCGATTACGGCATCCAGGGCGACCTGTTCGAGATCGCGCCGGCGCTCATCGCCGCGCTGGGCCCGCGCTAGCGCGCCGGACGCCCCGACCGCATGGAACGCGAAACCCTCGACGTGGACGTGCTGGTCGTCGGCGCCGGCCCGGCCGGGCTGTCGGCGGCGCTCCGGCTGGCCCAGCTGCAGGCCGGGCGGGGCGGCGAGCCGCTCGCCGTGGCGGTCGTCGACAAGGCCCGCGAGCCTGGCGCGCACTCGCTGTCGGGGGCGTTGCTCGACCCATCGACGCTCGCCGAGCTCATCCCCGACTTCGCCGCCAGGGGCGCGCCGCTGGCCTGCGAGGTCACCGCCGACAGCGTCTACCTGCTGAACCCGGACGGGCAGTGGCGGCTGCCGGTCACGCCGCCGCCGTTCCGCAACCACGGCAACTACGTCATCTCGCTCAGCCACTTCGTGAAATGGCTGGCGGGACAGGTCGAAGCGGCGGGCACCGACCTCTTCATGGGTTTCGCGGCGCAGTCGGTGCTGTTCGACGGCGACCGCGTGGTCGGCGTGCGGACCGGCGATCGCGGACTCGGCCGGCACGGCACCCCGCGCGGCGCCGTCGAGCCGGGCGCCGACATCCGCGCCCAGGTGACCATCTTCGCCGACGGCGTCCGCGGCCACCTGACCAAGCAACTGCTGCGCAGGCTGCCGCTCGGCAGCGCCCAGCCGGCCCAGTTCGCGATCGGCTTGAAGGAGCTGTGGGACGTGCCGGCCGGACGGCTGGCCCCCGGCACCGTCATCCACACGCTCGGCTATCCGCTGCGCCAGGAGGAGTTCGGCGGCAGCTGGATCTACGGGCTGCCCGAGGGCCGCGTGTCGCTCGGCTTCGTCGTCGGGCTCGACTACGTCGATCCGCTGTTCGACCCGCATGCGGCGCTGCAGCGCTTCAAGCTGCACCCGTTCGTGGCGGCGCTGCTCGACGGCGGGCAGCTGGTGCGCTTCGGCGCCAAGGCGTTGCCCGAAGGCGGGTGGAACACCCAGCCGACACTCTACGCCGACGGCGCGCTCATCGCCGGCGACGCCGCCAACTTCGTCAACTCGATGCGGCTGAAGGGCATCCACCTGGCGATGCGCAGCGGCATGCTGGCCGCCGAGACGGCCTTCGAAGCGGTGCGGGCCGGCGACACCTCGCGGGCGCGGCTGGCGCGCTACAAGGCGGCGGTCGACGCCAGCGCGATCCGCGCCGAGCTCTACCCCGTGCGCAACGTGCACCAGGCCTTTTCGGGCGGCACCTACGTCGGGTCGGCCTTCGCCGGCCTGGCGATGCTCACCAACGGCTGGTGGCCGGGCGATCTGCGCGGCCATGCCGGCCACACGCGGATGGCGACGCTCGACGCCTACTACGGACTGCACAAGCGCGACGTCATCGGCGGCTCGAATGCGGTCGCGCCCGACCGGCGGCTGACGTTCGACAAGGCGACCAGCACTCATTTCTCCGGGACACACCACGAAGAGAACCAGCCCGCGCACCTGCTCGTCCAGACCGACGTGTGCCATTCGATCTGCGGGCCCGAGTTCGGCCATCCGTGTGTGCGATTCTGTCCCGCCAACGTCTACGAGATGGTCGACGACGGCCGCGGCGGCCGTCGCCTGCAGCTGAACGCGTCGAACTGCGTCCACTGCAAGACGTGCGACATCATGGATCCCTACGGCGTCATCACCTGGGTGGCGCCCGAAGGCGGCGACGGTCCGCAGTACGACGGCATGTGAGACACGAGGCTGTCCCCGGCGCGCTGCCCACGGCCGAGCGGCGGCTCTCGTGGCGAAAGCGTGCGCAGGTGGCGCTCATCGCCGGCATCGGGGCGCCGCTCCTGCGGCTGCTGGCCTCGACGTGGCGGGTCGAGATCGTGGGCGGGGCGCGCCTGGCCGCGGCGGTCGGCGACGGGCCCGACCGGTGCATCTACGCGATCTGGCATGGCCGCATCCTGGGATGCATGTGGTGCTGGCGTGACCGCGGCCTGGTCGTGGTGACGAGTGAGAACTTCGACGGCGAGTGGATTGCGCGGATCATCCAGCGCTTCGGCTTCGGCGTCGCCCGAGGCTCGAGCACGCGCGGCGGCGCCAGGGCGCTGCGCCAGCTGCTCCGCGCCCTGCGCGGCGCCCCGGCCGGGTTCACCGTCGACGGCCCGCGCGGCCCGCGTGGCGTGGCCCAGCCGGGCGTGGTCTGGCTGGCGAAGGCCACCGGCCATCCCGTGGTCTGCATGCACTCGGAAGCCGATCGGGCGTGGACCATCGGCAGCTGGGATCGCACGCAGATTCCCAAGCCCTTCAGCCGGCTGGTGCTGGGGATCGCTCCGGTCCTGCGGGTGGCCGCCGATGCCGATGCCGCGGCACTCGAAGCCGCCCGGGTCGAGGTCGAGGTCAGGCTGCGCGAAGCCGAAGCGATGTGCCGACAGGCGCTGGCGAGCGGCGGGGAGTCCCGATGATCATCTTCAGCAGCGAGCGGTTCGCTGATCACCTGACCCCGCCGGGACACCCGGAACGGCCGGAGCGCGCCGAGATCCTGCGGCGGGTCGCCGAGCGCTGGGCGGGGCGCGGCGCGCAGCTGGTCGAGCCGCCTCCGGTCGATGAGGCCGATCTGGTGCGGGTGCACACGCCGGCGTACGTCGCGGCCATCCGCCAGACCGCCGGCCGGGCCGTTCGTCTCGATCCCGACACCAGCACCAGTCCCGAGTCGTACGCGGTGGCCGCGCTCGCCGCCGGCGCCGTGGTGGCGGCGGTCGATCGGGTGCTGGCGAAGCCGTCGGACGGTCCGGCCATCGCCTGCGTGCGGCCACCCGGTCATCATGCCGAGGCCGACCGGGCGATGGGATTCTGCCTCTTCAACGGCGTCGCGATCGCGGCGGCCCACGCCCGTGCCGCGGGGCTGGCCAGGGTCGCGATCGTCGATTTCGACGTCCACCACGGCAACGGCACCCAGGCGGCGTTCTACGCCGATCCGACGGTGCTGTTCGTGTCGAGTCACCAGTATCCGTACTATCCGGGGACCGGCGCGGCGACCGAGATCGGCCGGGCGGCCGGCCGTGGCTTCACGGTCAACCTGCCGCTCGAGGCCGGTGCGGGCGATGCCGATCTCGACGAGGCGTATCGCCGGATCGCGGTGCCGGTGCTGAACGAGTTCGCGCCGGAGCTGGTGCTGGTGTCGGCGGGCTTCGACGCGCACCAGGACGACCCGCTGGCGGCGCTGCGCATGACGCCGGGCGGTTTCGCCACCTTGACCCGGCTGCTCGTGGGCGTCGCCGGGCGCCACGCCGGCGGGCGCATCGTGTTCGCCACCGAAGGGGGCTACGATCGCGACGGCCTCGAGACGTCGTTGCACGCGACCATCGAGGCCTGTGCGGCCGGCGCCGACGCGGCGGATGTGCCGCCCGCCGGCGATCGCAGGCGGGGCCGCGCCGCCGCGGCGGCCGCCCGGGCGGCGCTGCGCGGCCACTGGGGGCTCTGACCGACCTGCTAGAATTTCCCGATGCCCGCGGCGCCGCCGCCGCGTCCGAGATCCCCGTGTCCGACTACCATCCGCAAGCGCTCGATCAGAAGTGGCAGGCCCGCTGGCGCGACGCCAGGGCCTTCGAGGTCACCGAGGATCCCGCCAGGCCGAAGTTCTACTGCCTGGAGATGTTCGCGTATCCGTCGGGACACGCGCACGTCGGCCACGTCCGCAACTACATCATCGGCGACGTCGTCGCCCGGCTGAAGCGGCTGCAGGGCTTCAACGTGCTGCATCCGTTCGGCTGGGACGCCTTCGGCCTGCCGGCCGAGAACGCGGCGATCAAGAGCGGTATCCATCCCGAGACGTCGACCCTCGGCAACATCGCCCATATGAAGGGGCAGTTGCAGCGCCTGGGCATCAGCTATGCCTGGGAGCGCGAGCTGGCGACCTGTCTGCCCGACTACTACCACTGGAACCAGTGGCTGTTCGTGCGCATGTTCGAGCGCGGTCTGGCCTACCGGCGGCGGTCGACGGTCAACTGGTGCCCCAAGGACGAAACGGTGCTCGCCAACGAGCAGGTGATCGACGGCGCCTGCTGGCGCTGTGGCAGCCCGGTGGTGGAGAAGGACCTGGAGCAGTGGTTCTTCCGGATCACCGCCTACGCCGAGGACCTGCTGCAGGCCATCGACGGCCTCGAGGCCTGGCCGGAGAAGGTGCTGACGATGCAGCGCAACTGGATCGGCCGCTCCGAGGGCGCGCGGGTCCGGTTCGCGATCGACGGCGAGGCCGACGGCGTCGAGGTGTTCACGACGCGTCTCGACACGATCTACGGGGCGACGTTCCTGACCCTGGCGCCCGAGCATCCCCTGGCCGGGCGTCTGGCGACGGGGCCGGATCGTGATCACGTGCTCGCCGAGGCCCAGCGCTACCGCGGCCAGGACCGCACCGCGCGGATGTCGGGCGAAGCGGGGAAGGAAGGCGTGTTCACGGGGGCGTACGCCGTGAACCCGTTCTCCGGCCAACGGGTGCCGATCTGGGTCGCCAACTTCGTGCTCGGCGAGTACGGCACCGGCGCGGTGATGGGGGTGCCGTACGGCGACCAGCGGGATTTCGAGTTCGCCCGCAAGTACGGGCTCGAGGTGCGCCCGGTCATCCGCGCCGCCGACGGCCAGGTGCCCGACGCCGCGGCGATGACCGAGGCCCGCCCCGATGAGGGCGTGGTCGTCAACTCGGGCCCCTACGACGGCCTGACCTCGGCCGAGGCGCGGCGCCGCATGACCGCCGATGCCGAAGGGCGCGGCGTCGGCAGTGGATCGGTGCAGTACCGGCTCAAGGACTGGGGCATCTCGCGTCAGCGCTACTGGGGCACGCCGATCCCGATGGTCCACTGCCCGGTGGACGGCGTCGTGCCGGTGCCCGACGACCAGCTGCCGGTGGTGCTGCCGAAGGTCGCCGAGTTCACCGGCCGCGGCGACTCGCCGCTGGCCCACGTCCCCGAGTTCGTGAACGTGACGTGCCCACGCTGCGGCGGACCGGCGCGACGTGAGACCGACACGATGGACACGTTCGTCGATTCGTCGTGGTATTTCTACCGCTTCGCCGACGCCACCAACCCCCGCGCGCCGTTCGACCCGGCCAAGGTGAGGTACTGGTGCCCGGTCGACTTCTACTCGGGCGGCGTCGAGCACGCCATCCTGCACCTGATTTATTCGCGATTCTTCGCCCGCGTCTTCCGCGACCTCGGGATGATCGATCACAGCGAGCCGTTCACCCATCTGCTCACCCAGGGCATGGTGCTGAAAGACGGCCACGTGATGTCGAAGTCGAAGGGCAACGTCGTCGACCCCGACACCATGCTGCAGAAGGTCGGCGCCGACGCGTTGCGCCTCTACGTGATGTTCGTTGCGCCGCCGGAGAAGGAAGTCGAGTGGTCCGACGCCGGACTCGACGGCAGCTTCCGCTGGCTGGCCCGGGTCTGGCGCATCGCCCAGCACTGGCGCGAGGCCGCGGCGGCGGCGCCGCCGCTCTCGCCGGCCACTCTCGCCGGCAGCGAGAAGGCGCTGCGCCGGAAGACCCACGAGACCATCCGCCGGGTGACGGTCGACATCGACGTCCGCCAGCAGATGAACACCGCGGTCTCGGCGATGATGGAGCTGGTCAACGACCTGTATCTGTTCACCGAGGGGCAGCGCGAGCAGCCGACCGCGCAGGCCGCGGCGGCGGCGCGCGAGGCGATCGAGACCCTGATCGTGCTGGTGTCGCCGTACGCGCCCCACACCGCCGAGGAGCTGTGGGAGATCTACGGCCACGATGGCGGGTTGGCGGCGGCCCGCTGGCCGGCCGTCGACGAGGCGGCGGCGCGGGCCGAGCAGATCGTCGTGCCGGTGCAGGTGAACGGCAAGGTGCGCGGACGGCTGAGCGTCGATCCGGACGCGGCGGAAGCCGACCTCGAGCGGCTGGCGCTCGCCGACCCGGCGATCCAGCCCTACCTGGCCGGAAAGTCCGTCAAGAAGGTGGTCGTGGCGCGCGGCCGCCTGGTGTCGGTGGTGGTGAGATGATGGGGCAGGGACCAGGGACCAGGGACCGGGGATCAGGGACGCCGCTGGCGCGGCGCGATCTCCTGCGCCTCACCCCGCTCGCTGGACTCTCGCTCGCCCTCGCCGGTTGCGGATACTCTCTCGCCGGGCGCGGCTCGTTCCTGCCCGACTACATGCGCGTCATCGGCGTGCCGATGTTCGGCAACCGCACGCCCTATTCGCCGCTCGAGCAGGTGCTCACCGAGAAGGTCAGGGTCGAGTTCCAGAGTCGCGGCCGCTACCAGGTCCAGCCCACCGACAGCGGCGTCGACGCCGTCGTCCGCGGCGACGTCACCGGCGTCGCCGCCGCGCCGGTCGGCTTCAACCAGAGCCAGCAGGCGTCGCGTTACCGCTTCACCATCACGGTCAGCGTGTCGCTCGCCGACGTGCGCCAGCAGAAGGTGCTGTGGGAGAACCCGGCGCTGAACTTCAGCGACGAATACGAGCTGGCCAGCTCGGCCAGCTTCGCCGCCGGTGCCGCCGGATTCATCGACCAGGAGCGCGCCGCCGTCGATCGCCTGAGCTCGGATTTCGCGCGCTCGGTCGTCAGCGCGATTCTCGAGGCGTTCTGAGCGGCCCGTGCCGGTCATGACGCCAGCCCAGGTGCGGGCCCAGATCGCCGCCGGCGAAACCGCACCGGTGTACGTGGTCGAGAGCGAGGACGTGCCGTCGCGGCAGGAGATCACGCAGGCGTTCCTGACGCTGGTCGACGAGGGGCTGCACGCCTTCAACGTCGCCACCTTCTTCGCCCGCGACGCCACGACGGCCGCCGACCGCGACAGGCTGTTCGCCGACGTCCTGGCGGCGGCGCGGACGCTGCCGATGATGGCCCCGCGGCGGCTGGTGGTCGTCCACGATGCCGAGGCGCTGCTCACGCCCAGGCGGGCCAGGGACGACGAGGCCGCCGAGCCGGCGGCGAAGAAGCGGTCGCGCACGACGACAGCGGCCGAGGAGTTCGAGGCCTACCTCGAGCGTCCCGAGCCGACGACGACGCTGGTGCTCGACACGGCGGGCCTGGACCGCGGCCGCCGCGTCACGAAGCTGCTGCTGGCGACGGCGGTGGTGGTGAACTGCGGCGACCTGAAGACCGCCGACGACCTGGCCCGCTGGCTCCGCGCCCGCCTCGACCGCGACGAGATGCGCATCGAGCCGGCGGCGGTCCGGGCGCTGGTCGAGGCCGTCGGCTACAACGCGCCGAAGGGCCCGCGCGACGAGCCGACCCTGAACCTGCCGAGGATCCGCGCCGAGATCGACAAACTGGTGCTGTATGCAGCGGGGGAGTCGACCATCACCGTGGCGCACGTGCGCGACGTGGTGACGCCGATCGACGAGCCGTCAGGGATCTTCGCGCTCATCGACGTGCTGAAGCGGGGGGACGCGGCGGGCGCGCTGCGCGAGGTCGAGGCGCTGCTGGAGAGCGGCAGTCCGGCGCCGATGATTCTCGGGCTGGTGCGCACCGCGGCCGGCCAGCTGCGGCCCGACGCCAGGGCCCGACGGGCGCTGGCGGCGGTGCTCGACGCGGATCTGGCGCTGAAGTCGTCGCGGGGCGAGCCGCGGCACGTGCTGGATCGGCTCGTCGTCGAGTTGTGCGGGAACGTCCTGCCGCGGCCGACGATCGGCCGCTAGCGGTCGATCAGGCGGTCTTGGCCTTGAGACGCGCGGTCAGCCGCGACTTGTAGCGGCCGGCGGTGTTGCGGTGGATGATGCCCTTGCCGGCCATCCGATCGACCAGCGACGCCGTCTTGCCGAGCAACGCCTTGGCATCCTCGACCTTGCCGCTGTCGAGCGCGGCGCGGATCGCCTTCAGGCCGGTGCGCAGCTTGGAGCGGAGCTCGCGGTTGTGCTCACGGCGCTTGACGTTCTGACGGTGGGCCTTCAGGGCCGAGGGGTTTCGCTTCGCCACGGGTACTGTCCTCTGGTTGCCGATCCTGCCAAAACCCTGAGGATATCACAGCCTGAGGGGCCACACCGCGCCCGAAAACGCGACTCATGACTCTGGACCAGGTGAGTCGAGTCTTCCCGCCCGCCCGAAGGGCGGGCCCACAAACGCTGCGCCTGGCGAGGCGGAGCCAAACGGCTCTCAGGTCTGGGCGCAGCCTGGCTAGGACTTCCCGGGCGCGACGGCGTCGGTACGCGGGGCGACGCGGGGGCGGTCGGAGTAGCGGATGACCTCGCGGCCATCGACCACCTCGACCCATTTGTAGATGCGGGTCGGCGGCTTGGCCGGGGTGCTGTGCTTCGTGATCTTCTTCACGTAGTCGCGGGTCTCGCGATACGGCGGCACCTGCTGCCCGTACTTGTCGACCGCGCCGGGCCCGGCGTTGTAGGCGGCCAGCGCCAGCTCCACCTTCTGATCGTAGCGGGCGAGGAGCTGCTTGAGGTACTGGACACCGCCGCGGATGTTCTCGTGCGGATCGAACGGATTGCCGACGCCGAGCTCGACCGCCGTCGCCGGCATCAGCTGCATGAGTCCCATCGCGCCCTTGGGCGACACGGCGACGGGGTTGAAGGCCGACTCCGCCTGGATCACCGCCCGGACCAGATCCGGATCGACACCGTGCGCCTTGGCGTGCTCGTCGATGGCCGCGTCGAACCGCTCGGAGCGGGCGTCGGGCGGGCGGGTGACGCGGATGCCGTGGTTGGCCTTCGGCACCGTGAAGGTCCGGACCTCGCCGCTGTCGGGGCGCGGCTTGTCGGACAGGATCATCTGCCCGGAGGCATCGCGCCAGGCGTAGATCTGCGCCGCGGCCGGCAGAGCCGCCGGGCCGCCGACGAGCAGCAGGGCGAGGACGAGGCGGACGGTCACGCGGACACCTGTGGGGGGAGTCCGGTGGCGTACTCAGACTACCCCACGAGGGTGTCGGCGCGGCGCGCCGGCGGCTTTAGGCGTGCAGCAGCTTTTCGATGAGCGGACGTGCCGCGGCGAGCAGTTCCGCGATCTTCGCCGGATCCTTGCCGCCGGCCTCGGCGAAGTCGGGGCGCCCGCCGCCGCCACCGCCGACCAGCGGCGCCAGCTGCTTCACCAGGCTGCCGGCCGGCGCCTTCCTGGCGGCTCCGGGCGTCGCCGCCGCCACCATGCCGACCCTGCCGTCGCCGGTCTCGCCGGCCAGGAAGACCACGCCGTCGCCCAGCTTCGACTTGGCGGCGTCGGCGAGCGCCCGCAGGCCCTCGCGATCGAGGCCGTCGACGCGGCGGACGACGACGCGGAAGGCCCCGACCGTGGACTCGTCGCCGGCGTCCGCCGTCCCGGTGGCGCCGCCGCCCATAGCCAGCTTCGTCTTCAGCTCGCGGATCTCGCGCTGAGCCCGGGTCAGCGCGTGGGCCTGGGCCTCGATTCGCGCCGCCAGCTCGGCCGGTGCGGCGTTGGCGGCGGCCGCGGCGCGGTGCAGGTCGTCGAGGGCCGTCCGCACGTAGGCGAGCGCGGCGTCGCCGGTGAGCGCTTCGATGCGGCGCACCCCGGCGGCGACGCCCGACTCCTCGGTGACGACGAGCAGGCCGATGTCGCCGGTCGCGGCGACGTGCGTGCCGCCGCACAGCTCGGTGCTGAAGCGGCCGTCGCCGACGGCGACGACGCGTACGCGGTCGCCGTACTTCTCGCCGAAGAGCGCGGTGGCGCCGTCGGCGATGGCCTGCTGGGTGTCCTTGACGGCGGTGCGGACCGGCTCGTTGGCGAGTACCTTCGCGTTGACCAGGCGCTCGATGCGGTCGCGCTCCTGGCGGGAGACCGCCGCCGTGTGCACGAAGTCGAACCGCAGCCGATCGGGCGCGACCAGCGACCCGGCCTGGCGGACGTGGCCGCCGAGCGTCTCGCGCAGCGCCGCGTGCAGCAGGTGCGTCGCGGTGTGGTGGCGGCGGATGGCGGCGCGCCTGGCGCCGTCGACGTGCGGAGTGACCGGCTGGCCGACGGCGATCGCGCCGCCGGCCGCGCCGATTCGGTGGGCGCGGGGCAGACCCGGGCCAAGGCGGACGACGTCGACGACCGGCGTCGCCCGGCCGTCCTGGTCGACGAGCGTGCCGGTGTCCGAGACCTGCCCGCCGGCCTCGAGATAGAACGGCGTCTCGCGCAGGACCACGAACCCGGCGGCGCCGGCCGGCAGGGTATCGACCAGGTGCATCCCCTCGTCGAGCAGCGCGACGATCGGCGTCGGCGCCGCATCGAGCCGCTCGTAGCCGACGAACGTCTCGGCAACCTCGGCCAGGGCGGTGCGGGCCTCGTCGCCGAGGGCGGCCCTGCGGCCGCCGTCGAACGTGCTCTTCGCCCGCGCCTGCTCGCGCTGGCGGCCCATCGCCGCGTCGAATCCGGCGGCGTCGAACCGCAGCTGCTGGGCGGCGGTGAGGTCCTCGATGAAGTCCCGGGGCAGGCCGTAGGTGTCGTAGAGCTTGAACGCCTCGTCACCGGCGACGACGCCGCCGCTGCGGGCCGCCTGGGCCAGCACCTCCTCGAGCCGCGGCAGGCCGCCGGTGAGCACGGCGTCGAAACGTTCTTCTTCGCTGCGGATCATCTGCACGACGGCATCCCGCCCGGCGACCAGCTCGGGATACGCCGCCCCCATCTCGGCGACGAGCACGTCGACCAGGCGGTGCAGGAACGCCTGCTCGAGCCCGAGGCGGCGGCCGTGGCGCATGGCCCGGCGCATGATCTTGCGCAGCACGTAGCCGCGCCACTCGTTGGAGGGCACGACGCCGTCGGCGATGAGAAACGTCATCGCGCGTATGTGGTCGGCGACGACCCGCATCGACACGTCGGCCGGTTCCATGGTGCCGCCGTGGCGGCGGCCGGCGAGCCCGCCGATGGCGTCGAGCAGCGGCGTGAAGAGCGGCGTGTCGTAGTTCGAGGTCGTGCCCTGCAGCACGGCCGTGATCCGCTCCAGGCCCATGCCGGTGTCGATCGACCTCGCCGGCAGCGGGGTCAGCGCGCCGTCGGCGGCGCGGTCGAACTCCATGAAGACGTTGTTCCAGATCTCGACGAACCGCTCGCTGCCGGCGGCGAGGTCGGTCATGAAGTCGCCGCTACCCGCCACCGACGGACCGCGGTCGACGTAGATCTCCGAGCAGCGGCCGCACGGCCCGGTCTCGCCCATCGCCCAGAAGTTGTCGTCGGCGCCGAGCTCGCCGATCCGGTCGGCCGGGACGAAGTCGCGCCAGCGCCGGTAGGCCTCCTCGTCGCGCGGCACCGCGGCGTCGCCCTTGAAGATGGTCACCCGCAGACGGGCCGGGTCGAGCCCCCACTCGTCGGTGAGCAGGCGCCAGGCCAGGGCGATGGCGTCCTCCTTGAAGTAGTCGCCGAAGGAGAAGTTGCCGAGCATCTCGAAGAAGGTGTGGTGACGCACCGACGGCCCGACGTTCTCGAGGTCGTTGTGCTTGCCGCTGACGCGCATGCACTTCTGGGCGGTGGAGGCGCGGGAATATTCGCGCGTCTCGCGGCCCAGGAACACGTCCTTGAACTGGTTCATCCCGGCGTTGGTGAACAGCAGCGTCGGGTCGTCGTGCGGCACCAGCGGCGAGCTGGCCACGGTGCGGTGGCCGTGGGCCGCGAAGTAGTGGAGGAAGGACGCGCGAATGGCGTTGGGGTGCATCAGGGACATGTTACTAGGTGTGAATGTCAAAGAGGTTGTTCACGCGACAGCCTCTTGCAAGCGGGTCCACGGGGATCGCCGGCCCAAGCTCGAATGGGGTCGGCGGTGGTTGTAGAAGCGGAGATACGGGTCGAGGGCCGCGGTCCGTGCCCGAGAGCTGAGATACGGTCGCCGGTAGGCCCATTCCCGCAGCAGGGTTTGGATGAAGCGTTCGGCCTTGCCGTTGGTGCGGGGTGTGTACGGGCGGGTGAAGCGGTGGCGGATCTGCCACGTGCGACAGACCCCCGCCACCCGACGGGACTTGTAGCCGGCGCCATTGTCGGTGAGGACGCGGCGCACCGTCACCCCGCGCCGGCGAAACCACCGGCGCGCGTTCGTCAGAAACGCGGCACACGCCCGCCGCCGCTGCGAGTGTCGGACTTCAACGTAGGCCACGCGGGTGGCGTCATCGATCGCCACGTGGGCGTACTCGTAGCCCGCGCCGCGCGCCCGCACCGCCAGGTTGCCATGGATGCGATGGCCCACGCCGCGAATGCGGCCCAACGGCTTGATATCGAGATGCAAGAGGTCGCCAGCGTGCGGCCATTCATAGCGCTGGATCACCGGCGGCGGCGTGAGACGGCTCACGCGGTTCAAGCCGGCCCGCTGCAGCACCCGCGTCACGGTGGAGCGCGGCACCCCCACGCGGGCACTGATCTCCCACGCGCTCGCCCGGGTCTGCCGACACGCCACAATCGCGGCCACCTGCGGCGGCGCGACCGCCCGCGGCTGGCGATGCGGCCGCGATGACCGGTCCTCGAACGACTGATCCCCGCGACGCCCCCGCTGCACCCACTTCGCCACCGTGCGGACACTGACCTCGGCCGCGTCCGCCGCATCGGCCTGGGTCCAGCCCTGCTGCGTCACCCGCCGTACCAGGAGCTGCCGCATCTTCGGCGTCGTCTTCGCATTAGGATGAAGTCTCATTCGGGAGTCCCTCCAGAAACGCTGGTCCGGTGTGGTAACCGCCATTGTTTCCAGAGATCTCCCGAATGAACAACCTATCTAGCATTCACAACTAGGGGCTGGGGGCTAGGGACTAGGGCGGGTCAAGTGCGCTTCTGCCGGCGGCGCCCCGGTGGAGCTTCATGCAGGCAAGCCCCAGTCCCCAGCCCCCAGTCCCCAGCCCCTAGGAGTCGTCCTCGACGTCAGCGCCGCGCTTGCGCAGGCGGGCGAGGACGGCGCCCGGCGCGAAGCCCTGACGCACCAGCGCGCCGACGACCCGGCGCACGGTGGCGGGGTCGCCCAGGTCGCCGCGTTCGCGGCGGAGGCGCTTGTCGAGGGCGCGGTCGAGCAGCGTCGCGACGTCGACCTCGCCGAGCGCGGCGGTGAGGGCCTGATCGACGTCGGCGTCGGCGAGGCCCAGCGCCTTCAGCTTCTGGCGGGCCCGGGCCGGGCCGCGGCCGCGGATCGCCGTCTCGAGCCGGGCGGCGGCGCGGGCCATCCGCGATTCGTCGAGGATGCCGCTGGCGCGCAGACGGGCGAGCACGTCGTCGATGGCCTCGCCGGCCACGTCGCGGCGGGCGAGCCGTTGACGCAGCTGGCGCGCCGACAGCTCGCGCAGCGACAGCCACTGCAGCGCGAGGGTGTACGGGTCGGCTGGCGGGGCGGCGCGGCCGGGCGTCCGGTCAGCCGCCGAAGCGCGTGATCTCCGGCGCACCGACGGCGGCCTCCTTGACCGGTGCCGGCTTCCGGCCGAGCACCGTGCTGGCCATCTGATCGCGCGACATGTCGGCGGTGGTCGAGATGCCCTGGATTTTCAGCTTGAACTCGTCGACGTTCGAGGCCCAGCGCAGCGCCTCTTCGTAGGTGACGAGCTTCTGCGTGTAGAGGCTGAAGATCGACTGGTCGAAGGTCTGCATCCCGTACTGCGACGTGCCGGCGGCGATGGCGCCCTTGATGAGGTGCGTCTTCTCCTTGTCGACGATGCAGTCGCGGACGAACGGCGTGGCGATGAGCACCTCCACGGCGGGCACGCGGGCGGTGAGGTCGGCGCGGGGAATCAGCCGTTGGGCCACGGCGGCCTTCAGCACCGAGGCCAGCTGCAGGCGCACCTGTTTCTGCTGGTGCGGTGGAAACACCGAGATCACGCGGTTGATGGTCTCGGTGGCGTCGAGGGTGTGCAGCGTCGAGAACACCAGGTGGCCGGTCTCGGCGGCGTGCAGCGCCGTCTCGATCGTCTCCATGTCGCGCATTTCGCCGACCAGGATGACGTCGGGGTCCTGGCGCAGGGCGCTGCGCAGGGCGTGGGCGAACGACCGGGTGTCGCTGCCGATTTCGCGCTGGTTGAGGATCGACTTGTGATCGCGATGCAGGTACTCGATCGGGTCCTCGATGGTGATGATGTGCGCGTCGCGGGTCTGGTTGATGTAGTCGACCATCGCCGCCAGCGTCGTGCTCTTGCCGCTGCCGGTGGTGCCGGTGACCAGGACCAGGCCACGCTGCTCTTCGGCGATGCTGCGCAGCACCGGCGGCAGATCGAGCTCCTCGAAGCGGCGGACGCCCTGGGGGATGACGCGCAGGACGATGCCGATCGTGCCGCGCTGCTGGAAGACGTTGCAGCGGAAGCGGCCCAGTCCGGCGACGCTGTAGGCCAGATCGAGCTCCTGGGCGTCTTTGAACCGCTGGCGCTGATTGGCCGACATGATCGTCGCGGCCATGTCGACCAGGGCTTCATGGTCGAGCTTGATCTCCTCGGTCAGCGGCCGCAACTGGCCGTTCACCCGCACCACCGGGTAGTTGCCGACCTTGAGGTGGACGTCCGAGGCGCCTTCCTCGATGGCATGCTTGAGCAGCTGGTTGATGTCCATAGCGTCGGGCCGGCCCGGACGCACCTCGGGCCGCTCGGAAGTCCTATCGGCGGGGCGCCGGCCGGGCTGCAGGGGCGGGCTATTGGGCCTCGCCGCAGAACGGGCAGGTGCCGGTGCGGGCGTGCAGCGGCTTGCCGCAGTGCCAGCAAAACCGTGCAGCCGGCGCCTCGCGGGCCTTGAGGCGCTCCCGGATGTCCTTGCGTGCCGGCTCGCGATCGGCGCCGGTGGCGGCGGCCGCCGGCCAGGGACGCCGGCCGCCGGCGTGGGGCCGGGCGGCGAGGATGGCGTCGAGCAGGTCGTGGGCGCGCGGATACCGCTGGGTGATGTCGGGGGCCATCGCCTTCAGGACGATGTCGCTGATCGCCTTGGGGATCTTCGGGTTGTAGAGCCGCGGCGGCGTGGTCAGCTCGCCGCGCTCCAGCTTGTCGAGGTCGGCGGGTGACGGCGCCTCGTAGGGCAGCCGGCCGGTGAGCAGCTGGTACATCGTGACGCCGAGCGAATAGACATCGGAGGCGAATACCGCCTTGCCATGGAACTGCTCGGGGGCCATGTAGGGCGGGCTGCCGATCACGGTGGTGCCATGCGCGGCGATTTCGAGGAAGCGCGAGGTGCCGAAGTCGGCGACCTTGGCGACGCCGGTCTCGGTCACCAGGACGTTGCCGGGCCGCAGGTCGCGATGGATGACGCCCTGGCCGTGGGCGTGGTCGACGGCATTGCAGATCTGGCAGGCGAAGTCGAGCGCGCGTGGCAGGTCCAGGGCGCCTTCGCGGTCCGAAATCGCCTCCAGCGTCTCGCCGGCGACGTACTCCATCACGATGAAGAACACGTCGCCGATCCGCTCGGCGGTGAGCACGGTGACGATGTTGGGATGGCTCAGCGTGGCCAGCAGGCGCGGCTCGCGCAGCAGCTCGCCGAAGTCGAGCGTCTGGCGGTGCGGCACCTTCAACGCGACCTTCTTGTCGATCCAGGTGTCTTCGGCCAGGAACACCGTGCCGAAGCCACCGCTGCCGAGCGGTGCGAGGATCTTGTACTTGCCGACCACCTGGTCGCGAAAGAACATCCGTCCGCAGTATAGAACCTTCGCGCCCGGCGACGCCGCGGCGCCGCCGGCCCCGGCACGTATAATCCGCGGGTGATCGCCCGCGTGCTCGCTTCCGACGCCGCCGCCGTCGGCCAGCTGGTGGTCCTCGGTGCCGACGAGGCGAGCTACGTGGGACGGGTGCTGCGGCTGCGTCCCGGCGGCGCGCTGCGCGTCTTCGACGGCCGCGGGCACGAGTGGACGGCGACGCTCACGTCGCTCGGCGGCGACCGCGCCGAGGTGCGTCTCGGCGCCGACGTGGCGCCGGCGCCCGAGCCGCACGTCCGCTACACGGTGGCGCCGGCGGTGCTCAAGGGCGATGCCACCGACGATGTCGTGCGCGACGCGGTGATGATGGGGGCGGTGCGCCTGCGGCCGTTCGTGGCGACGCGATCCGGGGTGCGCCTGGCGACGGTGGCCCGCGGGGCCCGGCAGCCGCGCTGGCAGCGCGTGGCGGTGGCGTCGGCGCGGCAGTGCGGCCGCGCCGTCGTCCCGGTGATCGATCCGCCGGTGGGCTTCGACGAGGTGCTGGCCACGGCGGCGGGCGAACTGCGCCTGCTGCTCGTCGAGCCCGGCGTCGGCGGCGAGGCGATGGCGGCCGCGGCGCTGCCGCGCCCGGCGGCGGTCACGCTGGCGATCGGCCCCGAGGGCGGCTGGACCGCCGAGGAGATCGCGGCGTCGCAGGCCGCCGGCTGGACGCTGGTGCGGCTCGGCCTGCGCACCGTGCGAGCGGCGGCGATGGCGCTGGTGGCGCTGGCCGCCTGTCAGGCCGTGTGGAACGACGCATGACGGCGAAGGGAGAGGGGCGATGACGGCGCGTGACGTGACGTGGTGGATAAGTGTCGTGGGTGTGGCGGCCGGGCTGGCGTGCCCGCCGCTGGCGGCGACGGCAACGGCGAGCGGGCCGGATCCCGTGGCCACCTTCTCGATTCTCGGGTTCGATCCCGCCACCGGCGAGGTCGGCGGCGCCGTCCAGTCGCGGGTGTTCTCGGTCGGCAACGGCGTGCTGTGGGCCGAAGCCGGCGTCGGCGCCGCCGCCACGCAGGCGATCGTCGACGTCGGCTACGGCCCGAAGGCGATCGCGCTGCTGCGCGCCGGGCTGTCCCCGGCGGCGATCATCGACGCGATCTGGGCCAGCGATCGCGACCCCCAGCCGGAGCGCTGGACCAAGCAGGGCCGGCAGTTCGCGGTGATCGACGCCGCCGGCAACACCGCGGTCTTCACCGGGCCCAAGGCCAGCGCGTGGGCCGGCCACAAGCAGGGTCGGTACGCGACGGCGCAGGGCAACATCCTGGCCGGCGAGGCGGTCGTCGCCGGGATGATCGCGGCGTTCGAATCGACCGGCGGCCACCTGTCGCAGCGCCTCACCGCCGCGCTGGAGGCCGGGCAGGCCGCCGGCGGCGACACCCGCGGCATGCAGTCGGCGGCGATCCTGATCGTCGGCAAGGGCCAGGGCGTGTGGCTCAACAACGACGTCGTCATGCGGCTGCAGGTCGACGACAACCCCGAGCCGATCACAGAGCTGCGCCGGCTGGTCGAGAGCTGGAACCAGCGGCGGCAGAAGGGGCAGCAGCGGCCGGTTGGAGACTAGGCGATCGGATGATCGATGGGTCGGGTGACCGGGTGATCCGGGGATCGGCTGATCCGGTGATCGATCTGACGATCTGCAGGTGGTGACGCCGGCGCGGCAGCCGGCCAGCGCGGGCGGTCAGCGCCGGCGCAACGTGGTCGCGCACCAGCCATCTTCGTCGAGCCGCGCCTCGACGGCGAAGGCGGTGAGCGCGGCCTCGACCCCGGCCCGTTCGTCGTCCGTGAACCCGCTCACGATGAGACGTCCCCCGGGGGCGACGCGGCGCGCGAGGTGACCGGCGTTGCGGCGCAGCATCGCGCCGGTGAGGTTGGCGAGCACGAGATCGACCGGCGGGCCGTCGGCGGCGATGTCGGCGACGGCCAGCGACACCGGCGCGATGCGCGGGTTGAGTGCCGCACTGCGCCGGGCGGCGGCGATCGCGTCGTCGTCGATGTCGATGCCGGTGACGGCGGCGGCGCCGGCCAGCGACGCCGCCAGCGCCAGCACGCCGGAGCCGGTGCCGATGTCGAGCACGCGCCGGCCGCGGGCGTCGATCGCCCCGAGGGCGCGCAGGCACAACCGCGTCGTCGCGTGGTGTCCGGTGCCGAAACCCATCGACGGTTCGATCACGATCAGCCCGGCCGGCGGCGGCACTGGCACATCCCACGGCGGCGCGACGACGAAGGGTCCGGCGGTCACGGCGGTCAGCGCCCGCTGGCTGCGGGCGACCCAGTCGTCGTCGGGCAGATCGACGGACTCGACGGCCAGGCCGCGATCGAGCGCCGCGATCGCCGTGGCGGCGCGGGCGCGATCGGCGTCGTCCTTGAAACAGAGCCGCCAGGCCAGCGGGGCCGGCGGCGGGGCCGGCGGCGGCGCGGTCGGGTCCCATAGCCCGCCGGGCGGCAGCGGCATCGGCGTCAGGTCTTCGATGGCCAGGGGCTGGCACTCGTCGAGGGCCAGCGCCACCAGGCCCTCCAGTTCGCCGCTCTCGTCGATGGCGCCTGCCCGCACCACCAGCGCCGGCCAGTGGCCGCGGTCAGCCAAAGATGTCCTTGACCTTGCCGAAGATGCCCTTGTCGTCCTCGACCGGCGCCGGCTGGCCCATCGTCGCCGCCAACTCCTCGAGCAGACGCCGCTGGTCGCGGGTCAACCGCGTCGGGGTCGTACCGCGCACGGTGACGAGCAGATCGCCCTTGCCGCGGCCCGAGACGTCGGGCATGCCCTTGCCGCGTACGCGGAAGGTCGCGCCGGTGGCGGTGCCCTCGGGCAGCTTGACCGGATGCGTGCCGTCGATGCCGGGCACGACGATCTCGCCGCCCAGCGCCAGGATGGGGAAGGGCACGTCGGCCAGGTGATGCAGGTCGTTGCCGTCGCGTGTGAACCGCTCGTCCTCCTGGACGAAAATCACGACGTAGAGATCGCCCGGCGGGCCGCCGCGGGCGCCGGCCTCGCCCTCGCCCTGCAGCCGCAGCCGCTGGCCCGAGGCGATGCCGGCCGGGATCTTCACCGCCAGCTTGCGTTGGCGCTCGATCTGGCCTTCGCCGCGGCAGTCGGCGCACGGCGTGGCGACCACCTTGCCGGAGCCGCGGCAGGCGCCGCAGGTTCGGGCCATCGTGAAGAAGCCCTGCTGGAAGCGGATCTGGCCGCTGCCGCGGCACTGGCCGCACGTCGTCGGCGACGTCCCCGGCGCCGCGCCGCTGCCGCTGCAGGTGGCGCAGGTCTCGTGGCGCGGGATCTGGATGGTCTGCTCCAGTCCGTGCGCCGACTGGGCGAAGCTGATCTCGAGGTCGTAGCGCAGGTCGGCGCCACGCTGCGGTCCGCCGCGCCGCCGGCCGCCGCCGAAGACGTCGCCGAACCCGAAGATGTCGCCGAGGCCGCCGAGGATGTCCTCGAACCCGGTGAAGACGGTGGGGTCGAAGCCCTGCGCGCCGCCGCCGACGCCGGCGTGCCCGAAGCGATCGTAGCGCGCCCGCTTGTCGGGATCGGCGAGCACCGCGTAGGCCTCGGCCGCCTCCTTGAACTTCTCCTCGGCGGCGGTATCTCCGGCGTTGCGGTCGGGGTGGTGCTCCAGCGCGAGCTTGCGGTACGCCTTCTTGATGTCGGCGTCGCTGGCGTCGCGGGCGACGCCGAGCACCTCGTAGTAGTCGCGCGTGCTCACGACGCCTTGGCCACCCGCACCAGCGCCGGGCGCAGCAGCCGCTCGCCCAGCCGGTAGCCGCGGCGCAGTTCGCCGATCACCTGGCCGTCCGGCACGCCGGGGCTCTCGTCGTAGGCGACCGCCTGGTGCAGGTGCGGATCGAACGTCGTGCCGACGGTGTCGACCGGCGTCACACCGCGTTTCTTGAGCAGATCGAGCAGCTGGCGGTGGATGAGTTCCACGCCCGCGCGATACGCCTGCGCTTCGGGCGGCGCCTCGACGGCGAGCGCGCGCTCGAAGTCGTCGACCACCGCGAGCAGCTCGCCGACGAGGTCGGCGGCGGCCCACTCGGCGAACTCGCGCCGCTCGCGCTCGACGCGCTTCCGGAAATTGTCGAACTCGGCGCTCTTGCGCAGCAGGCGGTCGCGCAGTTCGTCGCGCTCACGCGCCGTCTCGTCGGCGGGCGGCACGGGGTCGCCGGGCGGGTGGGCCGGCGCGGCGGCGCCGGCAAGGTCGTCGGACATCGGTACGTCGCTCATGGTCAGGTCGCCGGCGATGGCCGCCGGTCAGTTGTCGTCGCGGAGGAGCCGGACGACGGCCGCGGCCGCCCCGTCGACGACGTTGATGGCACGCGAATACTGCATCCGGGTCGGGCCGATGATGCCGACGGCGCCGCGCCGCGCGCCGTCGTGATAGGAGGCCACCACGACGCTGCAGGCGTGGAGATCCGGATCGGGGTGTTCGGCGCCGATCACCACGGCCAGCCCGGGCCCGTCGAGGTAGGCGTCGAGCAGCTTCACCAGCCGCTGTTTCTCCTCGACCATGCGGAGCAGCTTGCGCAGCGTCGCCAGCGACACCGGCTGGATGTCGTCGGTGCCGTCGGCGAGCGTCGACGCCCCGTCGATGAACACGGTCGCCGTACTGCCGATGCCCTCGAGCGTGGTCCGGGCCAGGCGCAAGGCCACCGCGAGCAGCTGATCGTAGAGCGAGCGATCTTCCTCGAGCCGGCCGAGCACGGCGGCGCGAACCTCGGCGAGTGGGCGGCCGGCGAACTCGCTGTTGAGGTAGTTGGCGGCCTGCGTGAGCGCGCTCGGGGCGATCGCCTCGCCGACGTCGACGACCTTCTGCGTGACGTGGTCGCCCTGCGACACCATCACCACCAGGACGCGGGCCTGCGACAGCGGCACGAAGTCGATGCGCTGGAACACGGCGTGGTCGTCCGCCGGTGCGATGGCGAAGCCGACGTGATGCGAGACCTCGAAGAGGACGTGCGAGGCGGTCGACAGCACCTGGTCGAACAAAGGGGCGTCGCCGGCCTGCTCGCGCATCCGCGCCTCGACACTCGACTGGTCGCGGGTCGCCCGCCGGGCATCGAGCAGCATGTTGACGTAGTAGCGGTAGCCGAGGTCGGTGGGCACGCGTCCGGCCGAGGTGTGCGGCTGGCTGACGTAGCCCATGTCCTCGAGCTGGGCCAGGACGTTCCGGATCGTCGCCGGCGATACACCGAGGCCGGCACGCCGGCTGAGCGTGGCCGAGGCCACGGGCTCACCGGTGTCGATGTAGTCCCGCACCAGGCTGGCCAGAACCCGGCGGGTGCGGTCGGAGAGGGCCGCGGACGCCATGATCGTCGTTAGCACTCGTCGCCTGTGAGTGCTAGAAGGCAGTATAGCAGATGCCGGCCGAAGGCCGGATTCCGGTCAGATTCCGCTGCGATCGACCAGGGCCCGGCGGGCCTCGGCGGCGGCCGACCTCACCGCCTCGAGGTCCAGCGCCGCCAGGGCGCCGCGCTCGGCCACGATCCGGCCGCCGACCACCGTCAGCATCACGTCGGACGGCTGGGCGGCGTAGACGACCGCGCTGTAGGGGTCGTGCGGCGGTTGCAGATGCGGCGCGTCTGGACTGAGCACCACGAGATCGGCGAGGAACCCGGGCGCCAGCTGGCCCAGCTCGTCCGCGCGGCCGAGGGCCCGGGCGCCCTCGCGGGTCGCCATCCAGACGGCGTCGCGCGCGGTCAGCGCCCCGGGACCGAGCCGGACCGACTGCAGCGTCGCCGCCAGCCGCATCTCGCCGAACATGTCGAGCCGGTTGTTGCAGGCGGCGCCGTCGGCCCCGAGAGAGACCGACACCCCGCGGTGGCGCAGTTCGGCGACCGGAGCGAGTCCCGAGCCGAGCTTGAGGTTCGAACCGGGACAGTGGAGCACCTTGACGTCGGCGCCGGCGAGGCGGTCGAGGTCGGCGTCGTCCACCCAGACGCAGTGCGCCAGACACAGCCGCGGTCCCGTCAGCCCGACGTGGCCCAGGTACTCGATGTTGCCCAGGCCGGTGCGGGCGCGGACGGCGGCCACCTCGTCGCGTTGTTCCGACGCATGGCTGTGCACCAGCAGGCCGGTCTCGGCGGCGACGCCGGCGACGCCGTGCAGGAGCTCGTCCGAGCACGAGACCGCGAAACGCGGCGCCAGCGCGGCGTGCAGCCGGCCGTCGGCCGCGCCGCGCCAGCGCCGGCCGAGCGCGGCCGCCTCGGCAAGACCGCGCGCCGCGGCCTCGTGCAGCCGCGGCGGGGCGCCCTCGGCGGCGTCCATCAGGCACTTGCCGACGACGGCGCGGAGGCCGGTGGGGACGAGCGCGTCGAACACGGCGTCGGTGTCGTGCACCGTCTCCATCGTCAGCACGGTGGTCGTGCCGCCGAGCAGCAGCTCGGCCGCGGCCAGCTGCGCCGACGCCGCCAGCGAACGCGGGTCGTGCGCGGCCTCGAGCGGCCACACCCGCCGGCGCAGCCAGGCGAGGAGCGGCAGGTCGTCGCCGAGGCCGCGGAACAGGGTCTGGCAGAGGTGGACGTGCGTCTGGATGAAGCCGGGGAGGACGAGGGCGCCAGCCACGTCGATCACCCGGTCGTGGCGCACCGCCGGGTCGACGGCGCCGACGGCGGCGATCCGTCCGTCGACGATCGAGACGTCGCCGGCGACGACGGCGAGCGCGTCGGTCATCGGCAGCAGGGTGCCACCGGTGATCTTCAGCGAGGCCATGGGCGGCCGGTCGGCCCGCCGATCAGCGTCCGGCGGACGACCGCGCGAGCTTCGGCATCCACTTCAGCGACGCCGACGCCACCGCCGGGTCGGCCGCTCGGCCGCGGCGTACGGCGATCAGCTCGGCCAGGATGCTGATGGCGATCTCCTGTGGCGTGACCGCACCCAGATCGAGGCCAATCGGGGCGTGGACACGGGTGAAGTGCTCCGGATCGACGCCGTCCTCGATCAGCGCGTCGTAGACGCGGGCGACCTTGGCGCGGCTGCCGATCAGCCCGACGTAACGCAGGTCGCGGCCGACGACGGCGCGGAGGGCGTCGAGGTCGTGGCGGTGGCCGCGGGTGACGATGACGACGTAGCTCGACGGCGGCAGCGTCGCGCCGGCGAGCCACGACGGCACGTCTTCGACCACCACCTCGGTGGCGGTCGGGAAGCGTTCCTTGTTGGCGAACGCCTCCCGGTCGTCGACGACGTGGATCAGGAAGCCGGCCTCGTGGGCGAACTTCGCCAGGTAGTAGCCGACGTGGCCGGCGCCGATGACGTAGACGGCGGGTGCCGGCTCGATCGGCTCGATGAACACTTCCATCTGCCCGCCGCAGACCAGGCCGTTCTCCTGGGCGAAGTCGTCGTCGAGCTCGTACTTCACGCGGGCCGCCCGGCGCGAGGTCAGCGACTCCCGGGCCTTCCAGAAGGCGTCGTTCTCGTAGCAGCCGCCGCCGATCGTGCCGACGGTGCGGCCGTCGGCGTAGACGAGCATCTTGGCGCCGACGCGCTGCGGCGTCGAGCCGTTGGTGGCGACGATGGTGACCAGCGCGACGTCTTCGGCGCGCGCCAGCGCTTCGCCGAGGGCGGCGAACACTTCCTGGTTCATACTGTGGTGACCCGGGACACTGCTTCGATTATCACTGAAACTGGTGCAGTTCGCACCAGGCGGCGGGCTCGGTCCCGGCCAGGAAGGCCTCGCTGGTGGTGCGCGGGCAGGCCGGCAGCGCGAGCTTGCCGGTGTCGCGATCGATCTCGACGTGCGTCACCCCGGGCGGAACCGGGAAGGGCACGTTGCCGCGGCCGGCGGTGGCCCGCTGCATGAACGCCGTCCAGATCGGCAGCGCCGATTGCGCGCCCGACAGCCCGAGGATCTGGTTGTCGTCGAGCCCGACCCAGACGACGGCCAGCAGCTCGGGGGTGAAGCCGACGAACCAGGCGTCGCGCAGGTCGTTGGTGGTGCCGGTCTTGCCGGCGGCGTCGAGCGCGAAACCGGCGGCGCGGGCCGCCGCCGCCGTGCCCTCGCTGAGCACGCTGCGCATCATGTTGGTGACGAGATACGTGGTGGCCGGATCGGCGATGCTGCGCGGCGCGGCCGGCTGGGGGACGATCCGCTCTTCGCCGCTGACGATCGCGGTCAGGGCGGTCAGCGGCACCTGGCGGCCGAGCGTCGCGAACACCGTGAACGCCTCGGCGACCTCCAGCGGCGTCAGTTCGAAGACACCGAGGGCGATCGACGGGTAGCCGCGCAGGGCCGTCTTGCCGATGCCGGTGCGCTTCCAGAGCGCCGCCACGGTGTCGAAGCCGGTCTGCTCGGCCAGCTTGATGGTGGCGATGTTGCGCGACAGCGCCAGCGCCCGGCGCAGCGTGATCATCCCGTCGTACTCGTCGTCGTAATTGCTCGGCGACCAGTCGCCTTCGGGCAGCGGCCAGGTCGTCGGCTCGTCGTTGAGGAGCATCGCCGGCGTGACGTCGAGCCGCTGCGCCTTGACGGCCTGGTCGAACGCGGCCAGGTAGACGAACGGCTTGAACACCGACCCCGGCTGCCGCCGGGCGCTGGTGGCGCGGTTGAACTGCGACTGGTTGTAGGAGCGGCCGCCGACCAGGGCCAGCACCTCGCCGGTGCGCGGGTCGATCGCCACCAGCGCGGCCTGCGGACGGACACGGCGCCGCCGCCGCGCCAGGGTCTCGTCCACGGTGGCCAGGCCGCTGCGGACGGCGTCCTGTGCGGCGCGCTGCAGGTTCAGGTCGAGCGTGGTGAAGACTTCGAGCGGCGCACTGCGGCCGGCCAGTCCCGGTTGCTCCTCGTCGAGCCGCTGGCCGACGTAGTCGATGAAGTACGGCGCTTCGAAGTCGAGGGCGCGGGCCGCCACCTGCACCGGGTCGTGCACGGCGCGGTCGGCGCTGTCTGCGGTGATGAAGCCGGCGTCGGCCATCGCCCGCAGCACCACGTCGCGCCGCTCCTTGGCGCGGGCGGGGTCGGCGAACGGCGAGTGGTTGCCGGGCGACTGGATCACCCCGGCGATCAGCGCGCCCTCGGCGAGGGTCAGGTTGGCGAGGTCCTTGGCGTAGAACGTGCGAGCCGCCGTCGCCACGCCGTGCAGGGCGAACGACCCGCGGTGGCCGAGGTACACCTCGTTGAGATACAGCTCGAGGATCTCCTCCTTGGTCGCCTGGGCCTCCAGCACCACCGCCATGAACTGCTCGAGCAGCTTGCGGCGGATCGAACGCTGGCCGGACTGCGCCTCCTCGGCCATCTGGTCGGTGAGGAAGAAGTTGCGGGCCAGCTGCTGCGTGATGGTGCTGGCGCCGACCAGGTACGAGCGCGTGCCGCGCAGGTTGGTCATCAGCGCGCCGACGATGCGGATCGGGTCGATGCCGGGATGCCGGTAGAAGCGCCGATCCTCGATGGCGAGCACGGCCTGCTGCACGTGTGCCGGGATCGCCGACAGAGGGACGCGGCGCCGGCGCTCCCGCGACGTCGTCACCAGCGCGCTCAGCAGCGGCGGATCGAGCGACACCTGCGGGACGCGGTCGTCGCCGGCGAACAGCCGTTCGATGCGGGGCGGCCGCGGTGGCCGGCGCGCGGCCTGGCCCTGGGGCAGCGCCGGCGGCGCCGCCCACTCGGCGCGCAGCCGGCGGCCGGCGAACTCGCCGCTGCGCGGCACGAAGGTGACGGCCCCGGGCGCCAGGGCGAACTCGCCGGGCCCGGTGGCCTGCGTCCGCTCGGCGTAGCCGAGATCGTTGAGCCGCTGCACGACGTCGGCGTCGCTCAGCGTGAGGCCGACGCGCAGCGTGAGCGGACGGCCGTAGACGCGCGGGATGACGCGCACCCGCTCGCCGGCCAGCCGCGCCTCGACGACCAGTGACAGCCGCCCGTAGTAGTAGCCGGCGACGCCGGCGGCAGCGAAGATCGGCACCGCGACGATCGCCAGCAGCACGCGGGTCCACCGCCGTCGCGGGAACCACGTCCATCCGGCGCGGGAAGCCACGGCCAATCCTACCCCCGGTCGCCGCTGCCTTCCCGAGTCCCGAGCCCCGAGCCCCGAGTCCCGGTTCTCAGATCGTCAGCACCCAGTGATGCCCGGCGTCCACCGGCAGCACCTCGACCAGTCGATCGACGGTGGCCGGGCCGTAGCGGTTCAGGAGCCAGACCAGGCCGAGCTCGCGCTCCTGCGGCTGGCCGTTCGGAAACAGCTGCGTCCGGGTGCGCGTGAACTGCCGGCGCAGCGTCTCGTCCTTCTTCTTCGCGGCCGACACGACCTTGCCGTGGAGGGATTGCAGGTCGTGCTGCATCTTGCCGAGCGTCGACCGGGCGGCGCCCTCGAGCGTGGCGTCGACGGTCCGCGCCGCCGCCGTCACCGCCTCGAGGCGCTCGGCCAGCGCCGCGCCGGCCTCGGCGAAGCTGGTCTCGACGGCCTTCGGCAGCTGGCTCTCGAGCAGCTGGTTGAGCGTGAGTTCGTCCTGGCGCTGGAAGTGGGGCAGGGGAATGTCGTGCTTGCCGAGGAAGCGGAGAGCGGCCGAGTCGACGACCGTGGCCGACGCGCGCGGGGCGACGAGCGGCATCGGCACCGCGAAGTGGGCGTAGACCTCGCGGAGCTGACCGAGGTACGCCAGCTCGCTCGGCCCGCCCACGTAACACACCGTCGGGAAGAGCGTGTCCTGGACCAGCGGCCGCAGCAGCACGTTGGGGCTGAAGCGTTCCGGCGCCGACCGGGCGAGGGCCGCCAGCTCGGCCAGCGGCATCTCGCGATCGCCGACAACCGCGGTCGTGCCGCGATAGCGGATGGCCTGGCGCGTGCCGTCGAGCAGGAACAGCGGCGCCGACGAGTCGCTCGCCGTCACCTGGGCGTGGTAGCCGCGTGCCTCCAGCGCCTGGCCGGCGACGGCGGCCAGCGCGCCGGTACGTCCCGGGTCGGCGAGGGCGCGGACGAACAGGTCGCGAGCGAACGGTTTGGCGGCGGGATCGGCGGCGTCGTGGACGACCAGGCCGTACGGTCCGAGCACGTGGTCGAGCACCGCGCCGAACGCCTCGGACATGCCGCGCCCCGGCGCATAGGCGGCGCGCAGCCGCTCGACCAGCTCGGCGGTGAACTCGGTGGCCGGCAACACGGCGGCGAGCGCTTCGATGGCCTGCGCGACCTGGCCGTCGAGCGTGAGCCGCGCGATCGGCCGCTCGCCGGCGCCGTCGACGTCGGCGGCGGTGATGGTGTGCGGGGTCTGCTCGTCGTCGAGCACCGTGCAGCGCCGCACTTCCTCCCAATCGTGATCTTCGCTGTCGATCCAGAAGACCGGCACCGCGGCCACGCCGTGCGCCGCTGTCACCTGCCGCGCCAGCTTGATGGCGGTCACCGCCTTGTGGAGCGTGTACAGGGGCCCGCCGAAGAGGCCGGCCTGCTGCCCGGTGACGACCGCGACGCTCGTCGGGCGCTCGAATGCCGCTGCCGCCTCGAGCGCCGCCGCCGGCGCGCCACGGCGCAGCAGCTGCGCCCGCAGCATCTCGGCCAGCGCCGGGGTGGCGCGCGGCAGCGCGTGGGCCCGGTCGATGACCGCCGCCCAGGCCTCGGGGCGGCGCGGATCCCCAGCGTAGAACGGCGCGAGCTGATCGAAAGCGAATGCGTAGTCCGTCGCGAGGCGGCGCATCCACGGCAGCTGGCGAATGTCGATCGCGAGGGCGCCCGCGGCTGAGGCTGGTGCGGAAGGCAAGGACACCGAGCGGCTACTGTCGCAGAGCCCTCGCGGGGTGTCAACCGGACGGCCGGAGCCGGCAAGTCGCGTGCCGCTGCGTGCTACCATGTGCGGACCCCGAACGTCCGCGCAGCACCACGGCGAGGAGCTCACACCACTGACCGACGACAGCCTCCTGTTCGACGGGCCACGTACGATGTACGGGCGTGTCCGCGTCCTGCACCAGATCGGTGCCGGCAGCATGGGCCCGGTGTTTCGTGGGGAGGACCCGGCGTCGCGCCCGGTGGTGATCAAGGTGTTGCGGGTCGGCCTGCCGCCGGAGCGGGTGGCGATCGTCGCCACCGCGCTGGCCGCGGCCCGCGAGCGGCTGCCGTCGCACCCGGCGCTGTGCCCGATGCTCGACAGTGGCGTCCACGAGGCCGAGCCGTTCGTCGTCTCGGCGTTCGTCGACGGCGACTCGCTCGACGTCGCCCTGCGCGAGTACGGCCCCGCCAACATCGTTGACGCGCTGCCGCGCCTGCGCGTGCTGGCCGATGCCCTCGACAGCGCCGCCGCGGTCGGCGTCACCCACGGCGGCCTCCACCTGCGCGACATCATCGTGTCGCCGGAACACACCGTGCTGACCGGCATCGGCATCGCCTCGATCCTCGAGCGCGTCGGCGTGCGCCCGCCGGTCCGCCGTCCGTACGCGGCACCGGAAATCGCGCAGGGACACGGCACCAGTCCGGCCGGTGACCAGTTTGCGCTGGCCGCCGTCGCCCACGAGTGGCTGAGCGGCCGGCGGATTGCCGGCCCGGGGGCCGAGGGCTTTCACCTGCCGGCGACCAGCGCGGCCGGGACCGAGGCCGTCGCCGCCGTCTTCTGCCGGGCCCTGGACGAGGCGGCCGGAGACCGCTACCCGACCGCAACCGCGTTCGTGGACGCGCTGGCCGAGGTCGCCGATGCGCTGGCGCCGCGAGCGCGAACGCAAAAGAGGCGCGCGGCGCCCGCCGCGGCGCCGAGTCTCGCCTTCGACTTCCTCGAGGACGGGCCCGGCGGACCCGCGCCGGAGGCGACCGCCGCCGGTGCCGGGGACGCTCCGCCGGCGCTCACCCTCGCCACCCCGGAGGACGCCGCCCTCACGATCGACACCGCGCCGGCCGGCCCTGTGCCGAGCACCGGCGCGGCCACGCCGCCGGCTCCGGACATCTCCCTCGATCAACCGGACGAGGTGTCGCGGCTGTCCATCGACCTGTCGCTCGGGGAGCCGCTGGCCGCGACCGAAGGCGACGCCGGCGGCCATCCGATGGCCGATGTACTCGCCGCCCGGGACGTCGCCGCCGACCGCGACGAGGTGGCGGACCTGCCCCTGACCGCACCGGCGCCCGTTCGTCTCGACGCCGACCAGCCGGTGCCATCCGCGTTGCGATCGGACGCGCCTCCGCGGTCGACCGCGTGGCCGCCGCGGCCCGATTCCGGGGAGGACGCCGAGGCGGCCTTGCCGTCGGGTCCCGCAGCCTGGGCCGTCGTCCTGGTGGTCGCGTCGGCGATCGCGATTGGCGGCGGCATGGCGCTGGTGCGCTGGGGCACGCCGGCGCCGTCACCGGCCGCGACGGCTGCGGTCGCCTCTCCGGGCACCGCCGCGGCCGCGGCGACTGCCGCGCCCTCGGAAGGGCCGACTTCGGCCCCACCTGCGGCGGCTCCGGCAGCCGCGGTCGCCGCGCGGCCGGCCGCGAAGACACCGTCGGTGCCGCCGGCCGCTCCGGTTCGCCCGTCAGCGGCGACGGTGCCGGTCAGAAGCGCGCCGCCCAAAAGCACGCCGCCCGCGGCGCCCCCCGGACGGCTGCTGGTGCGCTCCAGCCCGACCGGGGCCGAGGTGCACGTGAACGGGCAGCGCCGCGGCGTCACGCCGCTGGCGGTGCGTGACCTGCCGCTCGGCGGGTACGTCGTGCGGGTGGCGCGGGCCGGGTTCACCGCCGCGGAGCAGCGCGTGACGCTCGATGCCGGCCGGCCGTCGCGGGCGCTCGAGGTCACCCTGGTGCGCGAGGCCGCCGCCGCGCCGGCGGCGAGGCCCGGTTCGAGCACGCCGGGCACACTGGTCGTCGAGTCGCGCCCGCCCGGGGCGCGCGTCGTCGTCGACGGCCGCGACGCCGGTCGCACCCCGCTCACGCTGCCCGGCGTGGCTCCGGGTCCGCACGCCATCCGCATCGAACTTCCGGGGTACCTGCCCATCACCACCACGACCCGCGTGGAGCCCGGCGCCCGGGCTCGCGTCGCCGTGTCCCTCACGACGGAAAGGCCTCAGCAACGATGACCGCGATTCTGGCGCTCGAAGACGGCACCTGGTACCAAGGGGTGGCCGCCGGCGCACCCGGCGAGACGAGTGGGGAGGTCGTGTTCAACACGAGCATGACCGGCTATCAGGAGGTGCTCACCGACCCCTCCTATGCCGGGCAGATCGTCACCATGACGTCGCCGCAGATCGGCAACTACGGCGTCGCCACGACCGACGTCGAGTCGAATCGGCCGCAGGTGGCCGGCTTCATCGTCCGCGACCAGTCGCCGATGGCCAGCAACTGGCGGGCCCAGGGCACCCTGAAGGACTACCTCGCCGCCCACGGCATCGTCGCCATCGCCGACATCGACACTCGCGCGCTCACCAGGAAGCTCCGCTCGGCCGGGGTGATGCGCGGGGTGATCGCCACCGGGCCGCAGGATCCGCAGGCGCTGGTGGAGAAGGCCCGGGCGGTGCCGCAGATGGAAGGCGCCGACCTCGTGAAGGACGTCACCTGTGCGGTCGCCTACGACTTCACCCAGTCACTCGCCGACACGGTGACGCAGGCCAGCTTCGCCGTCGCGCCGGAGCGACGGGCCGCGCGCCCGCTCCGCGTCGCCGCCTACGACTACGGCATCAAGACCAACATCCTGCGCCGGCTGGCCGCGCACAACTGCGAAGTGCGGGTGTTCCCGGCTTCGGCGCCGGCTGCCGAGGTGCTGGCGTGGCGACCCGACGGGGTGTTCCTCAGCAACGGCCCCGGCGACCCGGCGGCGGTCGGCTACGGGATCGAGAACGTGAAGGCGGTGATCGCCGCCGGCGCGCCGGTGTTCGGCATCTGTCTCGGCCATCAGCTGCTGGCGCTCGGCCTCGGCGCCCGGACCTACAAGCTGAAGTTCGGCCATCGCGGCGCCAACCACCCGGTCAAGCGGCTGGAGTCCGGCCAGGTGGAGATCACCTCGCAGAACCACGGCTTCGCCGTCGATCCCGAGTCGATTCCCGAGGGTGTCGAGGTGACGCACCGCAACCTCTACGACGGCACCGTCGAGGGGCTGCGCCACGTCACCCGGCCGTGGTTCTCGGTGCAGTACCATCCCGAGGCCTCGCCGGGACCGCACGACGCCGACTACCTGTTCCGGCAGTTCGTGGATCTCATGGAGCGCCAGTAGCCCTCATGCCGCGCCGTACCGACCTCTCCCGCATCCTCGTCATCGGCTCCGGCCCGATCGTCATCGGTCAGGCCTGCGAGTTCGACTACTCCGGCACCCAGGCGGTCAAGGCCCTGAAGTCCGAAGGGCTGGAGGTGGTCCTCGTCAACAGCAACCCGGCGACGATCATGACCGACCCCGAACTGGCCGACCGCACCTACGTCGAGCCGCTCACCGTCGACGTCGTCGAGCGCATCATCGCCAAGGAGAAGCCCGACGCGGTGCTGCCGACGGTCGGCGGCCAGACCGCGCTCAACCTCGCCGTCGGCCTCCACGAGGCCGGCGTCCTCGCCACGTACGGCGTCAAGCTGATCGGCGCGTCGATCGAGGCCATCAAGGTGGCCGAGGACCGCCAGCTGTTCCACGACGCCATGATCGAGCTGGGTCTCGACGTGCCGCGCAGCGCCGTCGTCAAGACCATGGCCGAGGCCCTCGAAGCGGTGGAGACCACCGGGTTCCCGGCCATCATCCGCCCGTCGTTCACGATGGGTGGCGTCGGCGGCGGCATCGCCTACAACGTCGAGGAGTTCAAGGAGATCTGCGGCCGCGGCCTCGACATGAGCCCGGTGCACGAGGTGCTGATCGAGGAATCGGTGATCGGCTGGAAGGAATACGAGCTGGAGGTGATGCGCGACGTCGCCGACAACTTCGTGGTCATCTGCTCGATCGAGAACATCGACCCGATGGGCGTGCACACCGGCGACTCGATCACCGTCGCGCCGGCGCAGACCCTGACCGACAAGGAATACCAGCGGATGCGCGACGCCGGCCGCCGCATCATCCGTCGCGTCGGTGTCGAAACCGGCGGCTCGAACATCCAGTTCGCGGTCAATCCCGCCGACGGCCGCATGGTCGTCGTCGAGATGAACCCGCGCGTCTCGCGCAGCTCGGCGCTGGCCTCGAAGGCCACCGGCTTCCCGATCGCCAAGATCGCCGCCAAGCTGGCGCTGGGCTACCATCTCGACGAGATCCCGAACGACATCACGCGGCTGACGCCGGCGTCGTTCGAGCCGACCATCGACTACGTGGTGGTCAAGATCCCGCGCTGGAACTTCGAGAAGTTTCCCCAGGCCGACCGCACGCTCACCACCCAGATGAAGTCGGTGGGCGAGGCGATGGCCATCGGCCGCACGTTCAAGGAAGCGTTCCTCAAGGGCGTACGCTCGCTGGAACTGGGCAAAGAGGGCCGCCTCTTCGGCCAGGCGCCGGCCGCCGGCGCCCGTCCCGACGCCGCCACGGCCGAGGAGCTCGACGCGTCGCTGCGCCGTCGCCTCTCGGTGCCGACCGACCGGCGGATGTGGGCGCTGTTCGAGGCGCTGGAGCGCGGCTGGAGCACCGAGCGCCTCCACGAGCTGACGAAGATCGACCCGTGGTTCCTGCAGCAGTTCGCCGACCTGGTGGAGCTGCGTCGCACCGCCGAACTGGTCGGGCTGCGCGACATGTCGCCCGATCTGCTGCGCACGCTGAAGCGGGCCGGCTTCGGCGACGGCGAACTGGCCCACGTGCTGCAGGTGGACGAGTCGGCGGTGCGCGAGAAGCGCGCCGAGCGCGGCCTGCGCGCCGTCTACAAGCGCATCGACACCTGCGCGGCCGAGTTCGAGTCGTTCACGCCGTACATGTACAGCACGTTCGAGCAGGACTGCGAGGCCGAGCCGACCGCCGCGCGCAAGGTGATCATCCTGGGCAGCGGCCCCAACCGCATCGGCCAGGGCATCGAGTTCGACTACTGCTGCTGCCACGCCGTGTTCGGCTTCCGCAAGGACGGCTTCGAGACGGTGATGATCAACTGCAACCCCGAGACCGTCTCCACCGACTACGACACCGCCGATCGGCTCTACTTCGAGCCGCTCACGTTCGAGGACGTGATGGCGGTGATCGAGCGCGAGCGCGACGGCAACAGCGACGTCTCGGTGGTCGTGCAGTTCGGCGGCCAGACCCCGCTCAAGCTGGCGCTGCCGCTGCAGGACGCCGGCGTGACCATCGTCGGCACCTCGCCCGACTCGATCGACCTGGCCGAGGACCGCAAGCGCTTCTCGCAGCTGCTGTGGGATCTGGGCATTCCGCAGCCGGCCAGCGGCACCGCGGTGTCGCGCCAGGAGGCCCGCGAGGCGGCCGGCGCCATCGGCTTCCCGGTGGTGGTGCGGCCGTCGTACGTGCTCGGCGGACGGGCCATGGCCATCGTCTACGACATGGCCTCGCTCGATCGCTACATGGCGTCGGCGGTCGACGTGTCGAACGACCGCCCGATCCTGATCGACCGCTTCCTGGAGCACGCCAAGGAGCTCGACGTCGACTGCGTCGCCGACGCCACCGGCGCCGTCGTCATCGGCGGCATCATGGAGCACATCGAGGAGGCCGGCATCCACTCGGGCGACAGCTCGTGCGTGGTGCCGCCGACCGGCCTCTCCGAGCGTCACCTGACGACGCTGCGCGACTACACCCGCCGCATCGCCAAGGCGCTCAAGGTGGTCGGGCTGATGAACGTGCAGTACGCGCTCAAGGACGACGAGATCTTCGTCCTGGAGGTGAACCCGCGGGCATCGCGGACGATCCCCTACCTCGCCAAGGCCACCGGGGTGCCGCTGGCGCAGGTGGCGGCGCGGCTGATGACCGGCAAGACGCTCGCCGATCTCGGCCTCGCCGAGGATCTCGTGCCGGCCGGCGTGTTCGTGAAGAGCCCGGTGTTCCCGTTCATCCGCTTCCCCGGCGTCGACTCGATCCTCGGGCCCGAGATGAAGTCGACCGGCGAGGTGATGGGCGGCGCCGACGACTTCGGGCACGCCTTCGTGAAGGCCATGCTCGGGGCGGGGCAGCGGCTGCCGGAGCAGGGCACCGTCTGCCTCAGCGTGAACAACGCCGACAAGGTCGAGGTGCTGCCGATTGCCCGGACGCTCGCCGAGGCCGGCTTCTCGCTGGTGGCGACGCGCGGCACGGCGGTGTACCTGCGGGCGCACGGCGTCGAGTGCGGCGTGGTCTTCAAGGTCAACGAGGGCCGGCCGAACCTCGCCGACGAGATCGTCAACCGCCGCATCCACATGGTCGTCAACACGCCGCTCGGCCTCGAGTCGTTCTTCGACGACAAGGCGGTACGGCGGGCGGCGATGATGGCCGGCATCCCGTGCATCACGACCATGACCGGCGGGGCGGCGGCGGCCGAAGCGGTGAAGGCGCTGAAGGCGCGGGAGCTCGACGTGCGGTCGCTGCAGGAGTACTACCTGGCGGCCGCGCCGGTGACCCGCTAGCGCGTCCGGGCGATCACAGAAGTCGCCACCGCGGCCGGCGGCGCGGGCGGCAGAATCCGCGCGCCCGCCGGGCCGGCGGTCGAGGCGGCCGTGGCTTCCCGCCGATCGCCGCGGCCTGACGCTTCGAGCCCGTTCCTTGCACGCCGCACGGCGTGCCCCTGCTCCCGACTCTGATCGGCGCGGCGCTGGCGGCTGGCGCGCTGGCCGGCGTGTGGTTCCCCGACCTGGCGGCGGCGGCCGCCGCCGCCGGGCTGCTCCTGGCCGGGCTGTCAGTGGTGGCCGCGCGCCGTGGCCGACCCGCGGCGGTGCTGGTGACGGCGTGCGCGGCCGCGTCGTCGCTGGCGGTGGCCCGCGGCGGACAGGCGTTTGCAGCCGCGGCCACGCCGCCGCTGGTCGCGATGCTCGACGCCGCCGGCCTGCTTGGTGACGAGCCCCGCGGCCCGCGGCCCGCGGTGCAGCTCACCGGCCGGCTGACCGCCGATGCCGCGGCGGATGGGCCGGTGGTGCTGCTCCGCATGGCCGTGTCGCAGATGGCCACGGGACCGTGCGCCTGTCCCCGACCCGCGGAGGGACCGGTGCTGCTGGCGGTGAGCGGCGCCGCGGCGGCGGCGCGAATCGGCGAGTGGCGGGCCGGCCGCACGCTGGCGGTGACGGCGACGGTGCGGCGGCCCGCGAAGGCCCGCAACCTCGGCGCGCCCGACCCGGCGCACGACCTGGTCCGCCGCCGCCTGGCGCTGACCGGCAGCGTCAAGAGCGGGCTGCTCGTCGACCCCGTCGCGCCCGGCACCCGGGCCGAGGAGTGGGCCGCGGCGGCGCGGGCCCGGGCCCGGCGCGCGATCGCGGCGGCAGCGGCCCCGGATGCGCAGGCCGCGGCGATCGGCACCGCCGTGCTGGTCGGCGACCGGGCCGGTCTCGATCCGGAGCTCACCGCGCGCCTCCAGCGGGCCGGGACGTTCCACGTCATCGCCATCTCCGGCGGCAACATCGCGCTGCTGAGCGCCCTGGCATTCTGGGTGTGCTGGCGGGTGATCGGCGGCGGGCGCGCCGCGCTCGCCGTCACCGCCGGACTGCTGGTCGGGTATGCGTTCGTCGTCGGCGGCGGCGCGTCGGTGCTGCGGGCCACCGGCATGGGCGTGGTCGGGCTGGTGGCGCGGTCGCTGGACCAGCGCGGCGAAGCCGTCAACGTGCTCGCCCTCACCGCGGCGGCGCTGCTCGTCGCCGATCCGCTGCTGGCCGTCGATACCGGGTTCTGGCTGACGGTGCTGGCCACCGGCGCGCTGATCGTCGGGCTCGGCGATGCTGCTCCGGCGGCGCCCGCCTGGCAGCGTCTCGGCCGGGCGCTGCTGTGGACGTCGGTCTGGGCGGAACTCGCACTGCTGCCGATCGTCGCCGCGGCGTTCGAGCAGGTGACGGTGGCTGGGGTCGTGCTCAGCGCGGTGGCGATCCCGGGCATGGCGATCGCCCAGCTGGCGGCGATGGCGGCGGTGGCCGCCGATCTCGTGCTGCCACTCGCGCTGGGGCCGGCCGGGGCCCTGCTGCGCGCCGGGTCGTGGCTGGTGGTGGAATCGTCGCGCGTTGCCGACCTGCTGCCGCTGCTGCACTGGCGGGTGCCGGCGCCGTCGGCGCTGGCGATTGCCGTCTACTACGCGGCGCTGGCGACCTGGGTCTGGGCCCGTGGGCCCGGCCGCGGGCCGGCGCTGGCGCGGCTGCGGCCGTGGGCGTTGGCCGTCTTCGCCGCGGTGGCCCTGTGGGTCGCGGCCGCGCCGCTCAGCCTGGTCGTCCGGCGGCGGCCGACCCTCGAGGTCGTGATGCTCGACGTCGGGCAGGGCGACGCCACGTTGCTGCGTTTCCCGAACGGGCGGACGATGCTCGTCGACGCCGGCGGCCGTCCCGCCGGCTCGCGCTTCGACGTCGGCGCCCGCGTGGTCGGCCCGGCCCTGCGCGCGCACGGCATCCGGCGGCTCGATTACGTCGTCGTGACCCACGCCGACGCCGACCACATCGGTGGTGCGGTGGCCATCGTCGAGGAGTTCGCCCCGGGCGAGGTCTGGACCGGGGTGCCGGTGGCCGGCGACGCGGCCACGGCCGACCTGCGGCGCGCCGCCGCGGCCACCGGTGCCGCCTGGCGGGTGCTGCAGCGCGGCGACCGCCAGGGGTTCGGCGCCGTGGACCTCGCCGTGCTGCACCCGCCGCCCCCCGACTGGGAGCGGCAGCGCGTGCGCAACGACGACTCGGTGGTCATGGCCGTGACGTTCGGTGCGGTCCGGATCCTGCTCACCGGCGACAGCGGTGCCGCCGTGGAAGCGGAGTTCGTCGCCGAGCTGACCCGGGCCACGGCGGAGACGCCGGCGGCGATGACGGTGCTGAAGGTCGCGCACCACGGCAGCGCCGGCGCGACGACGCTGCCGCTTCTCGACGCGACGCGTCCGGCGATCGCGCTGATCAGCGCCGGGCTCGACGATCCATTCGGCCATCCCGCCGCGGCGACGCTGGCCCGGCTCACGGCGGCCCGTGCCGACGTGTGGCGCACCGATCGCGACGGCGCGGTGACGGTCGCCACCGATGGCCGCACCCTGACGGTGGCGGCGATCAGCGGACGGGCTCGTCGCTGGCCGGCGGCGACCCGGCCTCGACCTTGACCCGGTCCCACAGCGCGTTCTGCGCGTCGAGCGCCAGCGCCTTCAGGCTGGTGCCGTCGTGCCGCGCCAGCTGCTCCATGCGGGTGAAACGCGCCTGGAACTTGGCGGCGGCGCCGCGCAGCGCCGCTTCGGGCTCGACACCGAGCTTGCGAGCGTAGTTGGCGACGGCGAAGAGCAGGTCGCCGATTTCGTCCTCGAGCGCGCGCGGCGAGCCGCTGGCGGCGGCGGCCCGCACCTCGCGGACTTCCTCGTCGATCTTGTCGAGCACGTCGTCGGGACGGACCCAGTCGAAGCCGACCGCGGCGGCCCGGGCGGTGAGCTCATAGGCGCGGAGCAGCGCCGGCAGCGTCGCCGGCACGCCGTCGAGCGCCGACGTTCCGGATCGACCGGTCGCCTTGCGTTCGTCGGCCTTGAGATCCTCCCAGCGGCGCCGCACCTCGCCGGTGGTGATGGCGTCGGCCGCGGCCAGCGGCCGCCCCTCGGGGGTGAAGACGTGCGGGTGGCGCCGGACCAGCTTGCGGGCGATGCCGCCGACGGCGTCGGCGATCGAGAAGTGCCCGGCCTCCTCGGCGATCTGCGCCAGGAACACCGCCTCGTAGAGGAAGTCGCCGAGCTCCTCGCGCAGCCCGTCGAGATCCTCGCGATCGAGGGCGTCGAGCAGCTCGTAGGTCTCCTCGAGCACGAACGGGCGCAGCGACTGCAGCGTCTGCTCGCGGTCCCACGGGCAGCCGCCCGGGGCGCGCAAGGCGCGCATGATGCCCACCAGTTCGTCGAACGCGGCGCCCGCGGCTTCGCTCATGACGGCCATGCTACCATTCGAGATTCGCCGTGACCGATACGTCCTCGCCCTCCGCGGACGCCCGCGTCAGTTTCGTCGCCTTCCTCTACTCCCTGGCCAGCAGTGCCGCCGTGCATTTCGGCGACGCCGCCGATCCGACGACGGGAACGAAGCGCGCGCCGAACCTCGAGCAGGCGTCGCACGTCATCGACGTCCTGGCGCTGCTCGAACAGAAGACCAAGGGGAACCTCACCACGGAGGAGCGGCAGTTCCTCGAGCAGATCCTCTACGAGCTGCGCATGCGCTTCCTCGCCGTGAAGGGCACCGGCGCCTGATCGGCGTGGAACCCGCGATGCGGCCGGCGCGCGTCACGTTCCTCGGCACCGGCACGTCGCACGGGGTGCCGATGATCGGCTGCTCCTGCGCCGTGTGCCGCTCGAGCGATCCACGCGACCGCCGGCTGCGGCCGTCGATCTACCTGGCGGTCGACGGCGGGCCGGCCCTGCTCGTCGACACCGCCACCGACCTGCGGCAACAGGCGCTCACGTACGGCCTGACGCGGGTCGACGCGGTGCTCTACACCCACAGCCACGCCGATCACGTGATGGGCCTCGACGAGCTGCGCCGCTTCAACGTGCTGATGCAGGCGCCGATGCCGATGTACGCCGACGCCCGCACCGCGGCGGAGCTGCGCCGGGTGTTCGCGTACGCGTTCACCCCCCCGGTGCAGGCCGGCGGCGGCGTGCCGCAGCTCGACCTGCGCGAGATCGCCGGGCCGTTCACGGTGGCCGGCGTCGCGGTGGTGCCGGTGCCGCTGCTGCACGGCCGGCTGCCGATTCTCGGGTTCCGGTTCGGACGGTTCGCCTACCTGACCGACTGCAACGCGATTCCCGAGCCGTCGTTCGAGCTGCTGCAGGGACTCGACGTGCTGGTCATCGACGCCCTGCGCCATCGGCCCCACCCGACCCACTTCACGCTCGCCGAGGCGACGGCGGCGGCGACGCGGATCGGCGCCGCGCAGACCCTGTTCACCCACATCTGCCACGACCTGCCGCATGCCGACACCTGCGCCGGCCTGCCGCCCGGCATGGCGCTGGCGCATGATGGACAGGTGGTGGACGTGGCCGTGGACGTCGCCGGGACGTCCGCGGCCGGCGGGGCGGCGTGATGGAGGTGGTCTATTTTCCCGACGATCCGCGGCCGGTCCGCTGGATGAGCCCGGTGCTGGCACTGGGCAACTTCGACGGGCTGCACCGCGGCCACCAGAAGATCGTCGAGCGGATCCGCCGCGGCGCCAACGAGCGCGGCGCCACCGCCGTCGTCCTGACCTTCGATCCGCATCCGCCGCGGGTGGTGCGTCCCGACAAGGCGCCGCCGCTGCTGATGACGATGCCGCAGAAGCTGCGGGCGCTGGAGCGCGCCGGTGTGCAGGGCACGGCGGTGGTGCGCTTCACCCACGAGCTGTCGCAGTGGTCGCCCGAGGCGTTCGTAAGGGCCGTGCTGGTCGACTGGCTGCGCGTCGCCGAGGTGTGGGTGGGCGCCGACTTCCTGTTCGGTCGCGAGCGGGCCGGCAACTTCTCGGTGCTCCGCGCGCTCGGCCAGCAGTACGGCTTCCGGGCCGAGAAGATCGACCCGGTCCGCTACAAGGAGTTCGTGGTGTCGAGCACCCGGATCCGCCGCCTGGTCAGCGAGGGCCGGGTGGACGAAGCGGGCGCACTGCTCGGGCATCACTATGCCATTGGCGGGGTGGTGGTGGCCGGGGCGCGCCGCGGCCGGGAATTGGGGTTTCCCACCGCCAACCTTTCGACCGAGAATGAGCTGGTGCCTCCCACCGGCGTCTACGCCACCGCCATCGAGATTGCCGGCACCCGCTGGCCGTCGATCACGAACGTCGGCGTGCGGCCGACCTTCGAGACCGCCGGGGCGGTCACGGTCGAGACCCACGTGCTGGGGCTGTCCGCCGACCTCTACGGCGCGGCGGTCTCGCTCAGCTTCGTCCAGCGGCTGCGCGACGAGCGCCGCTTCCCCGACGTCGACGCGCTGAAGGAGCAGATCGACGCCGACATCCGCCGCGCCCGGCGGCTCTTCGACAACATCTCGGTATGACGATGACGCGCACGTCCTTCGAGTTCACGATGCAGGTGGCCGGCGGCCGGGCGATGCTGGGCGCGGTGCGGGACCTGGCCTCGCACGTCGCCACCTACGCCGGCGGCAAGTCGGTGGCGGCGACGGTGGCCGACGAGGTGGTGACCGCCGCCGAGGCGGCCATCGCCGCCACCCGCGATTCGGGCAGCCCGATCGACTTCCGCTTCGCGCGCACGCCCGACACCCTCGACGTCTTCATCACCTGCCCGCATGCGCCGACGCTGGCCGCCACGCACCTGTCGCGCGGACCGGGGCTGTCGGTGGACTGGCGGCCCGAGGGCGCCCACCTGGTCTGTCACATCCGCCAGGCGATGGCCTGAGCCCGCGGGTCGGTCGATGCGTCTCTACAACACGCTCTCGCGCCAGAAGGAAGACTTCGCCCCGGCGCCGGGCCAGCCGGTGCGGCTCTACGCCTGCGGCCTGACCGTCTACGCCCGCGGCCACATCGGCAACTTCCGCACCTTCATCGGCCTCGACGTGCTGCGCCGCACTCTCAAGTACGTGGCCGGCTTCCCGGTGCGGCAGGTGGTGAACTTCACCGACGTCGACGACAAGACCATCGCCGGCGCCGAGCGCGAGGGCGTGCCGCTGGCCGAGTACACCGAGCGCTACATCAAGGCCTTCCACGACGACTGCGCCGCCCTCGGCCTGGAGCCGTCGGAGGAGAACCCGCGCGCCACCGACCCGGCCAACATCCAGGCGATGGCCGACATGATCGCCAGCCTCGAGCGGAAGGGGCACACCTACCGCAGCGACGGCTCGATCTACTTCAAGATTTCGACGATGCCGGAGTACGGGCGGCTGGCGCGGCTCGATCACGCCGGCATCCAACCCGGCGCGCGCGTCGACAGCGACAGCTACGAAAAGGAAGACGCCCGCGACTTCGTGCTGTGGAAGGCGACCAAGACGGGCGAGCCGACCTGGGACGCCGGGGTCGGGCCGGGCCGGCCCGGCTGGCACATCGAGTGCTCGGCGATGGCGCTGCGCCTGCTGGGCGAGCCGCCGATCGACATCCACGCCGGCGGCATCGACCTGGTGTTCCCGCACCACGAGAACGAGATCGCGCAGAGCGAGTGCGCCACCGGCCGGCCGTTCGCCCGGGTGTGGGTGCACTTCGAGCACCTGCTGGTCGAGAACCAGAAGATGTCGAAGTCGCTCGGCAACGTCTTCACGATCTCCGACGTCACCGCCAAGGGCTTCCGCGCCTCGACGCTGCGCTACCTGCTGCTGTCGGCGCACTACCACACGCGGCTCAACTTCACCTGGTCGGGGATGACGCAGGCCGAGGAGGCGCTGCGCCGGCTCACCGACTTCCTCGGCCGTCTCGATCTCGTGGGCAGAGACCCGGCCGGGGCCGCCAGCGCCGACGTGGCGACGCGCGTCGCCCAGGGCCGCGAGGCGTTCGACGCCGCGATGCGCGACGACCTCAACACCGCCGGGGCGCTGGGCGTGATGTTCGACCTGCTGCGGGCGATGAACTCGGCCATCGACGCCGGCACGCTGGGCGCCGCCGACGTGCCGGTGGTGCGGGCGGCGTTCCGCCACTTCGACGACGTGATCGGCGTGGTGTCGCTGCGGGCCCGCGAGGACGCCGCCTCCGAGGTGTCGGAGGCCGAAATCGAACGGCGGATGGCCGAGCGGCAGGAGGCGCGGCGCCGCCGCGACTTCGCCGCCTCCGATCGCATCCGCGAAGAGCTGGCGGCGCTCGGCGTGCTCGTCGAGGACGGGCCGCAGGGCACCCGCTGGAAGCGCAAGTAACCCCGACCAGGAGATGCGATGGACGCCCCGGTTCTGAAGACCGCGTTACCCGGCCCGAAGGCCAAGGCGCTCATCGAGCGCGACGGCCAGGTGGTGTCGCCGTCCTACACCCGCGACTATCCGTTCGTCATCGCCAGAGGCGAGGGCGCCACCGTCGAGGACGTGGACGGCAACGTGTTCCTCGACTGCGCCGCCGGCATCGCCGTGAACTCCACCGGCCACGCCCACCCGACGGTGGTGGCGGCGATCGTCGATCAGGCGCAGAAGTTCCTGCACATGTCGGGCACCGACTTCTACTACGAGCCGCAGGTGCGGCTCGGTGAGGACCTGGCCGCCACGGCGCCGATGCCGGCGCCGGTGCGCACCTTCTTCGCCAACTCGGGCACCGAGGCCAACGAGGCGGCGATCAAGCTGGCCCGTTACCACACGAAGCGCTTCGGCATCCTGGGTTTTCTGGGCAGCTTCCACGGCCGTACGCTGGGCTCGCTGTCGCTCACCTCGAGCCGGGCCATCCAGCGCCGCGGCTTCGGGCCGATGGCGCCGGGCACGTTCCATGCCCCGTACGCCACCTGTTACCGCTGCCCGGTCGGCCTCACGCCCGATCGCTGCGGCGCCGAGTGCCTGGAGTTCCTCGAGGAGCAGGTGCTCGTGCACCTCATCTCGCCCGACGACGTGGCCGCCGTGCTGGTCGAGCCGATCCAGGGCGAAGGCGGCTACGTGGTGCCGGCCAGGGCCTTCCACGAGCGGCTGCGCGCGCTCACCGCGAAGCACGGCATGCTGCTGATGGTCGACGAGGTGCAGTCGGGGATGGGCCGGACCGGCCGGATGTGGGCGATCGAGCACTTCGGCGTGCAGCCCGACGTCGTGACCGCGGCCAAGGGCATCGCCTCGGGCCTGCCGCTCGGCGTCACCGTGGCCAGGGCCGACGTGATGGCCTGGCCGCCGGGCGCGCACGCCAGCACCTTCGGCGGCAACCCGGTATCGTGCGCCGCGGCCATCGCCACCATCGGGCTGCTGCGCGACGCGCTGGTGAAGAACGCCGCCGAGGTCGGCGATCACCTGCAGCAGGGGCTGCGCGCGCTGATGGACAAGCACCCGCTCATCGGCGACGTGCGTGGCAAGGGCCTGATGGTCGGGGTCGAGCTGGTGCGCGACCGGGTGACCAAGGAGCGCGCCACGACCGAACGCAACGACGTGGTCAACGAGGCCTTCCGGCGCGGCATGCTCATCCTCGGCGCCGGCCGCAACGCCGTACGGTTCTCGCCGCCGCTGGTGCTGACCAGGGCGCAGGCCGATACCGCGATCCGCATCTTCGACGAGTGTCTGACGGCCGTGGGCGGACGGGCCTGACCCGGGATCGCGGTTTGCAGCGCTGCCGGCGTGACCTTCGCGCGGCAGGCCCTGGGGCTCGACGGGGAAGACACGGCGTGCCGGGCCCTCGAGGCGCGCGGCTATCGCATCCTGTCACGCCGCTATCGCACGCGGATCGGCGAAATCGACGTGGTGGCGCGGCAGGGCGCGTGCATCGTGTTCGTGGAAGTGAAGACCCGGCGGGATGGCAGGTTCGGCGATCCGGCGGCGGCGGTGACGGCGGAGAAACAGCGACGGCTGGCGGTGATGGCGGCCGACTACCTGGCCCGCCACCGGCTCGAACGGGCGCCGGCGCGCTTCGACGTCGTCGCCATCATGCTCGCCGACGGCCGGCCGACGGTCGAGGTGATCGTCGACGCCTTCCGTCCCGGCTGGTAGCGGGGCAGGAGCACTGACATGTCGGAGTGGCGCGCCGATCCGATTACGGGCCGCTGGGTGGTGATCGCCGCCGACGAGCCGCTGCGCCGCCGCGACTTCGACCTCGATCCGGTCATCCCGATCGACGACGCCTACTGTCCGCTGTGCGAGGGAGAAGAGGCGGTCGCCGGCCGGGAGATTCAGGCCGTGCGGGCGGGTGGCGCCGCTGACGGTCCGGGCTGGCGGTTGCGGGTGGTGCCGAACCGGGTGCCGGCGCTGCGCGTCGAGGGCACGCTCGACCACCGGCGCGAGGGCCTGGCCGAGTGCATGCACGGACTGGGGGCGCACGAGGTGGTGATCGAGACGCCGCGTCACGACGCCACCTGGGCGTCGATGCCGGCCGGCGATCTGACGCGCGTGCTCACCGCGTGGCGCGACCGCGTGGCCGACCTCAAGCGCGACACCCGGATGCGGGCGGCGCTGGTCTTCAAGAACGAAGGCGTCAAGGCCGGGGCGCGGCTGGCGCATCCCCACTCGCAGGTGGTCGCCATGCCGATCGTGCCGCCGGCGCTGGCCGAAGAACTGGCGGGTGCGCATCGCCACTTCGCCGCCTACGGGCGCTGCGTGTTCTGCGCCGTCATGAGCCAGGAGGCGGCGGCGGCCTCCCGGGTGGTGGCGGCGACCGGCGACGTCGTGGCGCTGTGTCCCTACGCCCCGCGCTGGCCGTTCGAGACCTGGGTGCTGCCCAGGGCCCACCACGCCCGCTTCGAGCAGGCCCCCGATACGCTGCTGGCAGCCGTGGCCGCCGCCGTCCAGGGGGTGGTGCAACGGATGGCGAAGCGGCTCGAGACGCCGGCCCTGAACGTGGTGCTGCACTCGGCGCCCTACAGCGAGCCGGCCGACGACGCCTACCATTGGCACCTCGAAATCGTGCCGCGCGTGCTGCGGGCGTCGGGGTTCGACCTGGGCAGTGGCACCGCCCTGAACCCCGTCGCCCCCGAGGACGCTGCCCGGGTCTTGCGCGGGTAGCCGCGCGGGCCGCAGACGGGCCACCGTCTTGCCCGATCTTGGGCCGTTTGTTACACTTGGCGGACGTCCAGAGGGCGGGAATAACTCAGTGGTAGAGTGCGACCTTGCCAAGGTCGAAGTCGCGGGTTCGAATCCCGTTTCCCGCTCCAACTTTCGCGTTCGATCCAGGCGAAAGGTGTCGCGCCGAAGCGCCGCAGGCGCGAAGGCGGACCGGTTCGATTCGCCCGAGCACTCCGGCTGGCCGGCGCGACGGCGGACTGGTCGAGGTCCTGACGCTCAGCCCGTGAGAGACTAGCCCCGACCCGACGCTCCCCAGCCCCTCACGAATTCGGCGCCGTAGCCAAGTGGTAAGGCAGAGGTCTGCAAAACCTCCATCCCCGGTTCAAATCCGGGCGGCGCCTCCAATCTCTTCAAGTTCTCGAACGTTTTCAACCGGACACCTCGGACCGAGGTGGACCGGTTTAGGTCGGTTTGTATCGAGACCGTCCGGGTTCCGTCCGGGTGAAGGTGCGGCGCTTCGGACCGAGGCGGATAGTGTAGGACCGAGGCGGCGGGCTGCGACGTTCGCCGTAGGCGCATCGGGACCGGAGGCCAAGTCTCGGCCCAGGCCGAGGCGTGAGCGGGGCCGAGGCGTGTGCGGGCGAGGGCGGGATCTAGACCGCGCTTGCCTCGCGTCGAGCCACGAGGAGTCCGACGACCGCCCCCGCAACTGCGAAGAGCGGCGCGCCACCGTTCATCGAGAAGCCGCGACCTCCGACCTGTGCATTCGAGAGCGCAAGCGCCACGAACGCCCCGGCCGCGAAGAGCCAGAGCCCGAAAAGCGCAACCGCGGTTTCAGATTTCCGAGTCGGCGCGATGCGTGCGCCCAACCAAACGAAGCCGGTCGCTATCACGAATGGTGACAGAAGCCGCTCCGGCATCTCGGGGTAGGGATCCACGAACCCACGAAGGCTGTTCACTAGCGCGAGACGAAGCGGGAACAGCAGGAGCAAACCGCCGAGGAGCCCGCCGGGCAAGACGGCCAGCCAGCGGAGCCAGTACTTGAGATCTCGGGCCATACACGTTCTGTCGGCTTTGACCGAAGCGCTCCCAAGCGCTGCGAGGGGAAATCTAGGCCAAGGCGGGCAACGAAGTGCAGGACTCTGCGACTTCCACCGGGATCTCGCGCCGACTGACGATCTCCAGAACGGCGGCGCGGGTCTCGGCGGAAATGTCTCGGCCGAGAATCACCCGCCGGAGGAGCCGGGGCTCGAACGTATCGACGTGCGGCCCGCCGCGAGGGAACTGTACGACGCGAGCTTCCCGCTGCTCGCGCCACGCGAGCGTCTTCCGGTACAGGAAGGTAATGTTGACCTGCTCCGGGTCGGTGACGTCGATCTTGACTTGGTCGCCGTAGACGACGTCAAACGCACGCCCAAACAGCGGACCGCGGTTCTCGAATTCGAGGCAGATGCCGCGGTGCTCATCGCCGTAGCGCCGCCAGCAGTCCTCGTTGTCCGGCGCAGTCGAGAGCGAGAGGATGCGATAGTCGTTGAACGACAGATGAAGCCCATCGGAGATCGTTTCCAACCCCTCGACCGGCGGCACGAGCGTCATCCCATAGCGGATTATGAAGAACTCTCGCGCATAGTCCTCGGGTTCTAGGCCGGGGTGGTTCCGCATCCAGACGTTGAAGAGGAACACGGTGTAGTCGAAGACCGAGGAGGCGATGATCCGCGGCTTTGCTTCCTTGTCGTCGTCGAAGTGCTCCGGGGCGGAGAAGTAAAGCTCGTGGCGGAGCAGGATCGATTCGAGGCGCCGCAGATCGGCGCACGACCGATACTTGTAGAGGAATCGAGCCGTCGAGCGCTTGACGTCCGTTGTCGCCAACGCGCCAAGTCTATCAACCCTTGGCCTGCCGACGCCGGAGCATCCGTGCCCGATACTCCGGATCGGTCCACAGCTTGCGAGACATTTCTGACATCTTTGCCCGGTGCGCTGGGTCGGCCCATAGTGCGCGAGACCGAGCGCGGGTCTCGTCGATCCTCTTCACTCGAAACTCTGGATCCGCCCACTGCCTACGAGCCTTGGCCGACATCATTGCTCGAAGCTCTGGATCGGTCCATCGTTCGCGGGATTCCGCCGACTTCGTCGCGCGATACTCCGGGTCGGTCCACCGTGCGCGAGCTTGCGCGCGAGTCTCCTCCGTCTTCTTGGCTCGATACTCCGGGTCGGTCCACTGCTTGCGAGCCTCTGCCGCCATCTTCGCTCGAAACTCCGGGTCGGTCCCTCGGGTGCGGGCTTTTGCCAACATCGCCGCTCGATAGTCCTCGTCAGTCCATTGCTTTCGAGCTTCTGCCGACATCTTGGCTTGATAGTCCGGGTCAGTCCATCGGGTGCGGGCGCCTGTCGAGACCCGCGCTCGAAACTCCGGATCCTGAGTCCACCGTGCGCGAGCCTTTGCCGACATCTTCGCTCGCGTCTCCGCCGTGGGCGTGGTGCGTTCGCCTCCCTCAGTTCCGTTCGTCAGCGGATGCCCGGTGGCTCGATACGAGGCGATGGCGCGCTGCTCGACGCCGCACGCGTCGTCGTCTTCGAGTTCCGCGAGAACACGGAGCTTCGGTCCGCGGTTCACGACGAGCAGCGACCAGATCCAATTCGCTTTGTGCGAGAGGGTCTTGCGCGCCACGGCTTCGTCGAGATGTTCGCAGAGCCGGTCGTAAGGCTGTTTCGAGATCCCGATGTAACGGACCCGCGACGGTTCGAGCGGATCGACGAGAGCATACAGAGAGGTCATAGAGGTAAAAGTGCCGCCTGCCCGCCCCAGTTAGACAGGCAGGCGGCGAAGTGCCCGGTTTGCCGCCGACATCGGATTCGGCGGCAATGACGCTGGGGCCGGGCACTCCCAGAGAGCGTGTCGAGAGTCGCGGTCGGACGTTATGGCGGGCACGACTCCCGTTGTTGCCACGCCGCACTCTCCAATCGGCGTGTGAGGATTCCCGCGCACCCGCGGGCTAGCCGTGGGTCGTCAAAGGTGGGCCGTCTCGGTGTCGGCGGAGTCGCTGGGGTGCGAGGAGCCCGAACAACCGAGTTGAACGCCACGGCCCGTGGCGCGGAGAATGCCCCTCGCTACTCCGAAAGAGCCGCAAGCATCTTGCGCGCCTGCGGAAGCGACACGAGTCCGGGATACGCAGCCGCCACCAACGGCTGCGCCCGGACACCGAGGAGATCGGGAATGTCCGTCTCGCCAATGCCGCCCTTCTCGATGGCCGCGAGCCGCTCGCGGAGGATCGCGAGTTCCTCGCGGAACTGGGCGCGGCGGTGGCGGTGGGCGCTGGCCGCGTTGTAGCGCCGGGTGCCGTCCTCGTCGTCACCGACGACGTCGGGCACCGGTGCGTCGATCTCCGCGGCGATGACCGCCATCCGCGCGAGGCTCGACGCCTTGAGCGCTTCGAGCGCCGCGATCCACGCGTCGAGCTTCGCGCGCTTGCCGGAGCGGCGCTGGCCGATGACCTCACCGGCCCGTCGAGCGACCTCGGCGTTGTTGGCGGCGACGGCGGCGTTGTGTGTGCGCGCCTTCTCGGCGGCAATCTCGCGTTCCATCTGCTCGATGTTCACGACCGACCTCCGAGGAAGCTGGCGATGGAGGGAGCCGGGTCCGGGCCGTTGCCGCGCCGGGTGGCGGTGGTCGGAGCCGGGTCGGCGAGCATCGAGGCGATGCTCGGGGCCGGGTCCGGGCGCCGGCTGGCCGTGACGGCCACGCGCGGAGAGCGGCGAGGGAACACGATGGCGGGGGCAGCGGTGCGGCAGTCCGGGCACCAGGTGGCCGGGTTGCCCGAGCAGCACACGGAGCCGTTCGAGCGAAGCACCGAGGGATTCGAGGGATTGGTGAGGATGCGGAACATGGTTAGTCCTTTGTGAAGAAGTAGTCCGCCATGTCGTGGCGGTTCTTGAGCCACGTGCGCGTTCGTTGGTAGGCGTCGGGCTCCGAGATCTCGCCCGCGATGTAGGCGTCGAGGTCGCCGGAGTCGGTGAGACAGCGCCGGACGTCGGCGAGAGTGACCGCCCGGCCGCGGAAGCGCACCGTAGGCGAGGGCGGCGCGGGCGGCTGGGGTTCGGGCTGGGGGGCGGGCGGCTCCGGCCGGAGACGGGCGCGGAGCGCGTCGGCGAGTGGGACGGCGTAGCGGCGGATGTCTTCGTCGTCGGTAGCGGTAAGCGGGCCGGAGGCGTCGAGGGTCGAGCCGTCGAGGGTCACGACGATGCCGCGGGTGCGGAGCGCTTCGAGATGGTCTTCGGCGCTGTAGTCCGGGTCAGTCATTCGCGGGCACCTCGATGCGGAGCCGGGTGGTCGGCGTAGGCGGCTCCTCGACCGGTGCCGCGGAGGCGCGAGCGCGAGCAGCGGCAAGGATGGCGTTGACCGCGTCGAGTTCCTCGTCGGTGAGGTGGCTGTAGTCGGCGGGTGGTGCGTCCGGCTTTGAGGGTTCGAGCGACAGGAGCACCTGCGCGAGGCGGAGCTTGTGCTCGGAGAGGCGGATGAACACCGACACCGCGGCGCGCATCCTGCCCTTCGCCGAGATCGGACCTTCGAGCGCGATGCGCGGACCGAGACCACCGAGCAAGTAGTCCGTCGCCGAGAGGCTGTTGGCGATAGTCTGCTTGAGCGCTTCGCGGTCGCCGCGCTGGTAGGCGTCTCGCTGCGCTACGAGCTTCTCACTGGCCTCGATGAGCTTGCCGTTCATCGCGAGTTGGCTGCGGAGACCGTGGCGCAGGTTCGGGCCGGGGTGGCCAGCGCGAAAGCGGCCGTTGGGCTCGCGCGGTAGCGCTTCGGGTTCCGCGGATGGCGGATCGCTGAGTCCGGGTTGCGTCCGGGTCAGGTCAGAATCCATTGAGATTCCTTGGGAAAACGTGCGGTCGCCCAGGGGTGGAGGTTTCCCGAACCTCCGCGCCCAGGCCGAAACGGTTCGGGGTGTCTGGTGCTGAGCCGCGTAGGCCTGCCGTCTGGTGTCGCCGGGGGCGATCCGACCTTCCGAGCCCGATCCGACCGGGGTAGGGAGGTCGGATCTGCGGAAGTCGTTGAGCCGATTGGGGCGATCCGACCGATCCGACCGATCTGGGGTTCGGGTGGCAACTTTACCGGGGGCGGGAAATCCTCCGCGGCGCGGCGGCTGACCGGGGCGATTCCCGTTTCCCTACCTTTCTCGACTAGGTCGGATCGGTCAGATCGGTCAGGTAGGCTCCACCCGGTCAACGTCTTACGGCGATCCGACCTCACCGGCCAGGTCGGATCGGTCAGGCTAGGGCTCATACTCACCCCACTCGAACGTCGTCCACCCGGACTCCTTCGCCCACCGCGCCCGGCACTCAGCCAGCGACGGGAACACCCACTCCCGCACTAGTGAGTCGCCCTCGCGGCGGCGGTCATCCAGGAGCCCGCATCGCTTCTTCAGGAAGGCGCCAAGCTCGGTTTGCGTGGCCCGCAGCCCTCGGATCGGCGCCCGGTGCTTGTCGAGGAACGTCAAGAAGCTTTCGTGGACGACATCCTTGGCCAGCGCCCGCGGCCACTGCTCGTAGATCTCGGAACGCCCCTCGGCGTCGGAAGTGGCGTAGGTGAAGTAGCCGTCCTGCAACTTCTCGAACCACCAGCGCTCATCGAACCGGGCCGTCAGCACCGCTTGCTCCTTGCGGTCGTCGGTCTCCGGGATCTGGCGGAGGTTGACGGTGGATTTCAATTCGAGGAGGTCATAAAGCATCGCCGCGAGCCCGCCTCGGTCGAACATCTCGGCGCGCAGCGCCTTGTAGAGCGCGCTGTCGTCCTTCTCGATCTGCGCCTTGCGATCCGGGTCGGTGCCGAACACCGCGAAGCGGCGGTCATCCCAATCGGCCGGCACCACCCACGCCTCATTCGAGGCGATGAGCATGTGGATGTGGTTGGGGACGGTGACGGTATCGACGTGCTTGCGCTCGATGTTGACTGTGGGCTCGGTAATCATTCGCTTGAGCGCGCCGAGTCCCTGCTTGCCGCCGGCCCATACGGCTTCGTCGGCGAAGACGACGACGGCGTTGTGTAGGTGGCCGTTGAAGCGGCCGAGGAGCGTCTCCTCGGAGGCAAGGTGGATGAAGTGCGATCCGAACAGCGACCCGAACCACCGGCAGAAGATGCCCTTGCCGGTGCCCGGCTTGCCGCGGAAGGTGAGCGCGATGCCGATGGGGTCGGCCGGGTTCTTGACCGTTTCCGCCATCCACGCGAGCACGTAGCGGGCGTGGTCCTCGTTGTGCTTGACGAGGTGACTGATGTGCTGACGGAAGAGCGGCCACTCGCCCTTCTGCGGCTCGACGCTGAATCCGCGCCAGAGGTTGTAGAGGTCGTCGCGGTGGCCGGGCGCGGTCGGGTCGAGGGTGATGCCCCGGTAGAACCGGCGGCTGGGATGCCGTAGCCAGACGTCGCCTAGTGGCACCATCCGCCGGCCCAGCGGGTAGGGCTGGGGGTAGACAATCGACATCGCCGGTGGCGTCGAGAACCGGATCCAATGCCGCTTGTCGTGGCGGTCGAACTCCTCGGTCAGAACGAGGATGCTGCCACCTTCGGTCCAGACCACCGCGTTGGTTTGGTTGATGTCGGCGACGGCGGCTTCGATCTCGTCGTCCTGCTCCTGCTGCCGCTTGACCTTCGAGGTCTTGTAGCCGAGGAACTTGAAGACATCGCCGATGGTGCGCTCGCTACAGGAGGCGTGGAAGCACTCGAACCCGGTGATGTTGCCCTTCGCGTCTCGGCGGAGCGCGGATTCGCGGTGCTCGGTCTGGCTCGAATGCGAGTCCTGCCACGGGCACCAGATGTTCACCCACTCGTCGCTCTTCTCCCGCGGCTCTAGGCCGAAGAGCGCGGCCAGCGCCAGCGGATCGCCGCTCCAGACCTGGCTGTGCAGATCTCGGAGTGCAGTCTCCCGGTGCTCGACCGTCGTAGGCGTTGACTCAAGGTGCTGGCCGGTGACGGTGAAATAGCGGCTCCGTGAGTAGATCTCGACGCGGCCGATCTTGCCCTGTGAGGCATCTTCGGCGATGGCGCCGAAGACGAAGATCTTGAGGCCGGTGCCGGTCGGGCTTACCTCGGTGTAGCTGTTGACCCGGACGACGATGTTTAGCGCCCACGGCTCGATGACCCCGGTTTGCGGATCGCGGCAGTCGTCGAGGTCGATTCCGCTGATGGTCTGGCCGTCAGGCAGAGGACCAAGCGCATAGCCGATGCCGTCGGCGCGCGTCGAGTCGGCGAGTGCGAACGGGCTCCAATTGGCCGGGTTGTTCGCATCGCAGCGGCGGTCAAGCCGGCTGCACGCGAACGGCACCTTGTGTCCGCCGCTGTCCATCTTCCAGAGGAGCCACCGATCCTGCTCGCGGAGCGACACCGGCACGCCGGCGGGCGCGACGGCGACACGAACGGTCTTCTTGAGCGAGACCGGGCTAGCCACGCCGCACCGCCGTCAAGGGAGGAAACGGAATGACCTCGGCCAGACCCGGCGGGCGGGTCTTCTCGCGGTAGACCCGCCAGATCCAGAGCTTGCCGGTGCAGGTCGAGCCGTCTCCGGCGAGACGACCGCAGGCGTAGCCGTTACGGGCCGGGTGCATCGGCTCGGAGGCGTGGCATCGGTCGCAGTAGATGAGTTCTGGCTTGCGGTTGGCAATCACCGTGACCTCGGCCGCTTCGCCTTCTTAGGGCTCGGCTCCATCTGTCGCTCTTCGGCGAGTTGCGCCGCCGTCCGCGGCTCCGCCAGCGCGTGGAGAGTTGACAGCGCGTTGCGGAGCACCGACCCGGACGGGACCACCTTGAACGTCACCCAGACCCACCGGCGGAGGTCATCGGCGCCGAGATAGATGACACCGTCCTCGCGCGATGCTGCGGAGTAGTGAACCCGATAGAGCGGAGGCGCCTCGTCGGCGGGCTCGACTATCGGCCGTCCGTAACGGCCGACAAATCGCTCGACGATGGCCGTGGCGGTCGTCACGAGCGCTCCACGTGCCGGGCGACGAAGGCTTCGAGGTCGGCAACGCGGACAAGAATCCGGCGGTTGACCCCGGCGCCATCGACGCTCGGGAAGCGGATCACCGGGATCTGGCCGCCCGCCAGCCACGCGCGCACCGTCCACTCCGAGACCGAGAGGATCTCGGCCGCACGCTTGACGTCCACGCAGAGCGTGGGCGCGGCGGCGACGGTGTCAGCGACGGGCGGCACGGCTAGACCTTCGCGTCGGGCTTGACGGTCTGCCGGATGAGGCGGCGCAGGTAGGCGCTGACGGTTCGGTCGTCCTCTTCAGCAGCGCGGCGGAGTGCGGCGAGATACCCGGCAGGAAGCTTGAGCCCGAGGAACTCGGGAAACCGCCGGGTGTCGTTCTGCAATTCCATAACGCTACCGAGCGTAAAACGGGAGCCTGCCCGGCGCGGCGGAGCGTTAGGCGACGAAAGACGACGCCTATCGTAAGGGCAGAAAAACCCCTGTAGTTTCGGTGCCGCCGGTATACATTCTCGAAACCGGGGTTTACTTACGTTTAATGGCTTCTCATCGTAAGCAATCACCGATCGATAGATTGCGGTTGATCCTCGACTGGATCAACGATGACATCCGCCCATTCGAGCCGCCCGATCACACCCAAGATCGGCGTCTCCTTCTCGCCTTCGTCCGGTCGTTCGATGGTTCGGCGGAGGCGGGCTATCTCGAAGCGGTGGCCGTGGATGTAGAACCAACGCCGGACTTCATCTCCGCCACCCGGCTCCCCACCTTCACCGACCCGGTTGAGGACGACGCGATGTCAGCACTCCACGGCATCGTCGTCGAACTGCTGCGCGCCGGGTTCCCACCGATGGACCGCTGGGATTCGCGAATCGAGGACTTCGAGGTGCCGGTGTCGTCGCTGCGCTTCCGCGTCCGGAGCGCCGGGCGCACCTGGAAGAAGGCCAAGGCGATGGGCCGGGCTGAGCGCCGCGCCTACGAAGCACCGGGAGCGTACGGGTGGTGTGTGGATGGGGCGCTCACGGACTTGGTCCCGTATCTCGTGATGGAAGTGCTACGCGGGCCGGGCGCGCTCAAGCTGATGCGCTGCCCAGCACGACGGGCAGGGAACGAGGGGCGGTGCGGCCGGTTCTTCATCAAGACCGGGCGACGGGAATATTGCTCGGACAAGTGCAAGGTGCGGGCGAACTATGACAGCGAGATGGTGACTCGAAGGAGGACAAGGCGATGACGCGCGGAACCGTGTATCGGGACAAGGAGACGTGGTGCCTGTCGTGCAAACGCCGAGTGACCAAAGCGCAGCGCGAGGCGTGCGCGGGCGCCGGGCACCGGATCGAGGTCCGAAACTCGAAGACGTGGCGGTACAGCTTCTGGCGGAACGGCAAGCAGTTCCGGATGTCGTCCGGTTCGAAGAAGAAGACGGTTGCACTGCGCCTGCTCGGGCAAGCGGTGGGGAAGGTCGCCAACGGCGAGAAGCCCATCATCGGCCGCATCCGGTTCGAGGAGGCGCGGGACAACCTCGTCACCTACTACGACGTCAACGGCAAGCGCTCGACCAAGGAGGTCCGGCGGCGCACGGCCAAGCACCTGACTCCGTTCTTCGAGGGGCGGCTGATGACTGACATCGGACCCGGTGACGTCCGTGACTACATCGCCCATCGCAAGGCGCAGACCGAGGTCGTCAAGGCGGCATACGACCTGCGTGCGCCCAACGGCAAGGTCCACCGGGTGCCCGAGAAGCGCTATGCAACGGCCGGGCCGTCGAACGGCGAAATCAACCGCGAGCTTGCCCTCCTGAAGCAGATGTTCTCGCTCCTGGTGAAGGACGGGCGGCTCCACGCCACGCCCCATATTCCGATGCTCGACGAGGACAACGTCCGGCAAGGGTTCTTCGAGGACGCCCAGCTGGCGGCGGTGCTGGCGCATCTACCGGCCGACATCCGGCCGGTGATCGAGTTCGCGCACGAGACCGGCTGGCGCATCGACTCCGAGGTCTTGCCGTTGGAGTGGCGGCACGTGAACTTCACCGCGGGCGAGGTCCGGCTCGATCCCGGCACGACCAAGAACCGGGAAGGCCGCGTCATCAAGATGACGGCTCGGCTCCGGACGCTCCTCGAAGCGCGGCACGCCGAGCACGAGGCGCGGAAGAAGTCCGGGCAGATCTTGCCGTGGGTCTTCGTGCGGCTGGTGAAGGTGGGTCGGGGCGAGTCGGCGAAGATCGAGCCCCGGCGGATCGTGACGTTCCTCAAGGCGTGGCGGACGGCTACCCGCAAGGCCGCATGCCCTGGTCGCATCCCGCACGACCTCCGCCGGACAGCCGTGCGGAACTTCGTCCAGAAGGGCATTCCGGAGCGGGTGGCGATGATGCTGACGGGGCATAAGACCCGGTCGGTGTTCGACCGCTACCACGTTGGCGCGGAGACCGACCTCGCCGACGCTGCCCGGCGGCTCGACGAAGCGCGGGGCGATGTGATGCCGGCGAAGGGGCGGAGCAGCACCGCTTAGAAAAACCGTCCGGGTTCCGTCCGGGTTGGGCCTTCGCGGACCACTCGGACGGGTCCACTTCGTCAGATTCCTCTGGGAATTCGAGCGCCGATTCACGTGGCGCTGTCGTCCTGCAAAACCTCCATCCCCGGTTCAAATCCGGGCGGCGCCTCCAACCTTTCCTAATCAATCAGCGAGTTTCGCCTGCGGCCATGAGCCGTGATCGGGCGGACTGTCCCTTTTCTGTCCCGGTCAGCCCGGAAAGCTGGTGCGCAGCCGTCCGCAGGTCGCCGTCGCTCAAGATGTTGTAGCGCTGGAAGACTGAGGCGGTCTTGTGGCCGGTGATGGCGACCCGTTCAGGGACGCCGCGGCGCGCCATGTTGCGGACGGCCGTCCGTCGCAGGTCGTGCGGGATCCGGCCGGGGCAGCCGGCCGCACGGCACGCCGCCTTCCACCCCTTGCCGAACGACGTGATCCGACGCGGCGCCTTCGGTCCTCTGCGGCCGTTCGCCACTATCCGCCAGAAGACCCACGGGATGACGTGGCCGGCCTTCCGTAGCTCGCCCTGGGCCGCGTGCTCGTCTCCAGAAGCCGTCGCAGGTCATCGGTCAAGGGGAAGACCCGGCCGTCGCGTTCTTGGTGGTGCCTGCGTCCAGCCGCCACGCTCGCGTACTCGTCCGGCTCGAAGAAGGCGCCGGCTGATTCGCGCCGCCGTTCGAGGATCGTGATGTCGGTGCCGTCTTTCCGCTTCCGCGTGCAGCCCTTGCTCTCGACCTCGGTGGCCGCCCGCCGCTCGGCGACGTATGCGCGGACATCCGCCGTCGTGATCGACGCCATGCGCCGGCCACCGAAGAATGGCATGAGGTACTTGTGGATGCGGCACTCCACCACATCGAGCGACCGCGTGCCGCTAGCCTTGTAGTCGTGGATCACGTCGCTGGCCGCTCCTCGACGCGCAGCCGGCCGATCTTGGCGCTCACCGGGGCGCCCTTCGCTTGATTCATGCGGGCCTGACACGTCTCGCTGCAGTACTGGCGCTTGCCCTCGCGCAGAAACACCGTGGCGCACTGAAGCTCGGGCCGGCCAGCCTGGTGGGAGGGGCAGCACTGGATTCGCTTTGGGCCGCGGGGCCACGAGCGCCAGCACCTGGAGGCGCAGCGTGTCGTCGGCGCTGGCGTCGAGCGTCAGGGGCGGGTGTCCTTCTCGACGCGCCAGACGACGAACTCGGGGTAGGTGGGAGGCGCCGGGGCGGCGCCGCCGAGCCAGGACAGATCGCGGGTGTCTGCGCTTACGGGAATGCCGCCTTCCAGGCCATGAAGGCCAGGATCAGCAGCGCAATCGCGAGATTGACCTGTGACTGGCGCCGCCACCAGCGATCCCGTGAGCGCCAGCGCTGCTCGTTCTCCATGCGGGCGATCGTGCCGGGTTTCGCCCCGGGGCTGTCAATGGGCCGTGAGAATCCAACAGATTTCAGCCAGGGGCCGATCGGGCACTGTGGGCTTGATCCGGTTTCGTGGACACGTTCCGAAAGGTGGAGACCATGTCCCGCATGTCCGAGCGTTCCGTGGGCGCTCAGCGTCAGGCGTTGGCTCGACGGCGCTTCCCGCGCTTCCCGGTCTCGTCCTCGACCGCTTTCGTCTCGTCGATCCATTCCTGCACCGCTTCGCGCGCGCGGTTGACGGCCTCGCGCGGATCCTCGCCCCAGAACGTGGTCTGCAGCAGGAGGGCGCTCGACACCAGCACGGCGGGACCGACGGCGAGCAGACGGGCCGCCCACAGGAACGGCGACAGCGGTCCCGTGCGCGAGACCTCGAGCCGGTAGTCCACACCGCGGTAGGTGCCCGGCACTTCGGCGGTGTCGGGACCGGTCTTGACGGGTGTGAACTCGGCCCGGGAACGGTGGGGGCGTGCAGGCGGGATGGGCGGTCGCGACGCGCGCCGCCTCGGCTCGGCACCGGGCATCGTCTGGATATTACCCGATCGGTCGGTATGTTCGACGCGCCACCAGCTCGTCGATGAGCGGCCGTTGTCCCGAGAGAATGCGACGACGGGCCTCGTCGAGGGAAAACCACTCGACGCGGTCCACCTCCGGGAACGTCTGGCGACGGCCGGAGCGCGGCGGCCACTCCAACTCCACCGTGTCGCTGACGATCGCCGCCGGATCGACCTCGGCCGCGATCGCCCAGGCGTGGACGAGTTTGCCGCCGGCCTGCCGCACCGGCGTGAGCGGCTCGAATGGGCCGGTCAGCTCGATCCCGAGTTCCTCGCGCACCTCGCGGATGGCCGCCTGCAGGGGGCCTTCGTCCGCGCCGACCTCGCCCTTGGGGATCGACCATGCGCCGGCGTCCTTCGCCGCCCAGAACGGTCCGCCTGGGTGGACGAGCAGCACCTCGAGTCCGGCGGCGCGCACGCGGTAGAGCAGCAGGCCCGCGCTGGTCCTGGGCACGCCCCAGGCTCGCACATCCGCGCCGTCGGCGCCGAAACCGGGCTCACGGCCCGCCGGGCCGATCGCCGCGCTGGGCCTGGGCGAGCCAGAGGTGGATGCGCTCGTCGTCCCACTGCCGCTCCCAGGTGCGCAGGTATTCGACCACGTCGCTGGCGTGGCCCAGGTCGTAGAGCCGCCGTGCCAGATCGAGACTCGGACCGGCAGCGCGCAGCCGGAAGTCGGGGTTTACGGTCGCCGCCGCATGGAGATGGGCGACGGCGGCGCGAGCATCGCCGAGTTCGGCGGCGATCAGGCCGTGCACCGTGTGGAGCCAATGCCGGCGATAGGCGTGGTCCGAGATCGCCTGCACGAGTTCGAGCGCCGCGTCGTCGTCGCCGGTGCGTTCGCGGGCGCGGGCCCACAGCGCGCGGCCGGTTTCGGGCCAGTCGAGGGCGCTGCCACAGGCCCGGCGCGACTCGTCGACGAGCGCCTCCAGTTCGCCGCACAGCGCGTCGGCTGCGTCGAGATCCCCGGCGAGCACGGCCGCCTGAGCCGTCCAGACCAGCAGGTTGGGCGCGCGGCTGCCGAGCGAGCGGGCTCGCTGGAAGGCGGCGACCCGCTCGCCCGGATCCTCGCAGATTCGTCCGAGGTCGATCCAGACCTCGGCGGCGTCTGGTGCGCCGTCGAGCACGCGCCGCAGCAGCGTCCGGCCGTCCTCGGGGCGGTCGAGCGCGATGAGCAGGGCCGCCGCCCGCGCCACGGCAAGGTCGTCGGGGTGCGCCGCCAGCGCCTCACGCCAGGCGTCGACCACGGCCCGGTAGGCTTCGGGGTGGCGCCGCGGATCGGGATGGGCGAGGGGCGAGGCGGTGACGCGGTGCGCGGGATGGTGGCGGATGAACCAGCGGATGTGGGCGAAGCGTCGCGGATCAGAGAGCGTCCGGTCGTCCTCGGCGTAGGCGAACAGCAGGCGCTCGCGCCGATCGACCGACGACGGATCGGCCATCAACTCGGCCTCGAGACGTTCGATGTCGTGGTAGGTAGCCACCGGCCGGTAGTCTACGAGGAAGGCGGGCTCGACCGGGAGGGCGGACCGTGGCAGAGCGGGAGGGGGCGCCGTGGCGGGCCCTCGAGACCGGCGGTCTGGCGCAGATTGCGGCGGCTCCGTGCAGAATGGCTCCAGTGGGCACGGCGCAGCGGCGGGTCAGCGCGGTCGCGGGGTGGGTGGCCGCGGCGGCGGTGATTGGCGGCGGCACGCCGGGTGCCTGGCAGGCCCCGGACGGCGATCCGTTCGCGTTCCTCGCGCCCTGGGTCCGGTTCTCCCCGGCCGAACGCGAGCGTCTGGACGGCGGCGAGGTGATTGCGAAGCCGTTGCCCACCTCGGACCGCCAGGCGGCCGTCGTCGTGGTCGCCAGGGTGAGGGCGGTGCCGGACCGTCTCGTCGTCTGGACGCAGGCCATCGACCGCTTCCGGCGCGGCCGCTTCGTCCTCGCCATCGGCCGGTTCTCGGATCCGCCGGTGCCCTCCGATCTCGACGCCCTGACGCTCGACACCGAGGACGTCGCCGCCATCACTCAATGCCGGCCCGGTGGCTGCGCCCTCAAGCTCACCGCCGCGGAGATGTCGGCCTTCGCGCCGCTCCGTTCGCTGCCGGCCGCCGAACGCCATGCCGCCGTGCACGCCGCGTTCCGGCGCCTCGTGCTCGAGCGCCTGCGGGTCTACCGCGCCGGCGGACTGGGCGCGCTCGATGCCCCCGCCGACGGCGAGCCGCGTCGCATCGCCGACGCGTTCTCGGCCCTCGTCGATCGCTCGCCGTACCTGGGCCGGGTGCCGGCGCTGGTCCAGTGGCTGCGGACGTGGCCGCCGGGGCCGGCGCTCGACGACGCGTTCTTCTACTGGTCGAAGGAGTCGTACGGCAGCGGCAAGCCGGTGGTCAGCGTCACCCACGTCGGCATCCATCGTCCCCCGCCCGGCGCCGATCGCCCGGCCGTGGTCGTGGCCGGCAAGCAGCTGCTGGCCACGCATTACACCAACGCCAGCCTTGGTCTCACGATGCTGCTCGGCGGCGAGGGCGGGCGCCCGGCGTATCTCGTCTATCTGAACCGGACGGAGCTCGACATCCTCGGCGGCTTCTTCGGCGGGCTGGCGCGATCGACGATGGAACGGCGGCTCGGCCGCCAGGCGCCGCTGGTGGTGCAGGACCTGCGCCGCCGCCTGGAGAGCGGCCTGCCCGATCCCGCCGTCCCGTGATCGTCGCGCCTCCTGTACGCTAGCGGCGTGTCGCTCGAGTACTCCGCCGCCGAGATGCGCGCCATGGCCGACGCCGTGGTCGCGCGGTCCATCGAACACATCGCCAGCCTGCCGCGTCAGCCGATCCGCGGCGACGTGGAGGGCGCCCGCGACCTCTGCCGGACGCTGCGCGAGCCGGCACCCGAAGAGGGCAGTGCGCTCGCGCCGTTGCTCGACCTGGTGTTCGACCGCTGCGTGCCGCCGACCTTCAACGCCGCCTCGGGCGGCTATCTCGCGTTCATTCCCGGCGGTGGGCTGTATCCGGCGGCGCTGGCCGACTTCGTCGCCAACTGCGTGAACCGCTACACCGGCGTGTGGATGGCGTCACCGGCGCTGGTGCAGCTCGAGGCCAACGCGCTCGACTGGCTGCGCGACTGGATGGGGTTTCCGGCCACGACCCGCGGCCTGTTCACGACCGGCGGCTCGATGGCCACGTTCAACGCGCTGCTGTGCGCGCGCGAGCGGCATCTCGGCGTCGACATCCGCCGCGGCGTGCTCTACACCTCGGACCAGGCGCATCACTGCGTGATCAAGGCGGCCAAGATCGCCGGCGTCATGCCCGATCGCGTGCGCGGTCTTCCGTGCGATGCGCACTACCGCCTGCCGGTCGACGAGCTGGCCGCGGCCATCGCCGCCGACCGCGCCGCCGGCCTCACGCCCTTCGCGGTGGTGTCGAGCGCCGGCACCACCAATACCGGCGCCGTCGATCCCCTCGATGCGGTCGCCGATCTGTGCGCCGCCGAGGGCCTGTGGCACCACGTGGACGGCGCCTACGGCGCGTTCTTCCGGCTCGACCCCACGCTGCGCCACACGCTGCGCGGCCTGTCGCGCGCCGACTCGCTCACCCTCGACCCGCACAAGGGGATGTTCCTGCCGTATGGCACCGGCGCGCTGCTGGTGCGCGACGGCGCGGCTTTGCGCGCGGCCCACGAGGCCACCGCCGACTACCTGCCGGCGGTGCCGCATCCCGACGACTTCTACGACCCGAGCCAGCACGGGCCGGATCTGTCGCGCGGCTTCCCGGGGCTGCGGGTGTGGCTGTGCGTGAAGCTGTTCGGCGCCGCGGCGTTCCGCGCCGAGATCGCCGAGAAGCGGCGGTTGACGCTCGATGCGTTCGCGCGGATCGCCGCCATGCCGCATGTCGTCGTCGACGCTCCGCCCGAGTTGTCGCTGTTCGCGTTCCACGTCAGCTGGCCGGGGGCGACGCGGGCCGATGAGGATGCGGCGACGCGGGCGCTGATGGCCGGCGTGACCGCGCGCGGCCGGGTGATGGTGACCGGGGCGGTGGCGCGTGGCCGGTATGTGGGCCGGGTCTGCGTGCTCAGCTTCCGCAGCCACGCCGCCGAGATCGACATGCTCGTGGACGACCTCGGCGCGGCGCTCGCCGAGATCGTCCCGAGGACGACCTAGCGGACGTCGAGGAAGGTGCCGGCGCGCAGCTGGGCGAACGCCTGCCGGATCTCGTCCTGGGTGTTCATCACCACCGGGCCGTACCAGGCAATCGGCTCGCGGATGGGCGCGCCGGATACGAGCAGGAAGCGCAGGCCCTCGTCGCCGGCGCGGAGGCGGATCTCGTCGCCGCTGTCGAACACCACCAGTGAGCGGTTGGCGACATCGGTGGCGTAGCTGGCCGAGTCGTCGTCGAGCAGGCCGCCGGCGGTCACCTGGTCGGTCGCCACCGGGCGCGGCGCCGACGCGTCCTTGAACGCGCCGCTGCCCTCGAACACGTAGGCGAACACGTTGCGGGAGCGCTCCACGGGAATCGCCCGCTCCACGCCCGGCGGCACCCACACGTCCACGTACTGCGGCGAGGCGGCGATGCCTTCGACCGGGCCGCGCCGGCCCCAGAACTCACCCGAGATGATGCGGGCGCGGGTGCCGTCGTCGTCGGTCACCTCGCTGACGTCGGCGGCCTTCACCTCCTGGTAGCGCGGCGCGGTCATCTTCTGCGCGGCCGGCAGGTTGGCCCAGAGCTGGAAGCCGTGCATGCGGCCCTGCGGGTCGCCGTGCGGCATCTCCTGGTGGACGATGCCGCGGCCGGCGGTCATCCACTGCACGTCGCCGGCGCCGATCGAGCCGGCGTTGCCGAGGCTGTCGGCGTGGTCGACGGTGCCGGCCAGCACGTAGGTGATGGTCTCGATGCCGCGGTGCGGATGCCACGGAAAGCCTTTCAGGTAGTCGGCGGGCACGTCGTTGCGGAAGTCGTCGAGCAGCAGGAACGGATCGAAGTCCGCGGTCTCGCCGAAGCCGAACGCGCGGCGCAGGGACACCCCGGCCCCTTCCATGGTCGGCGTGGACGTGAGATGGCGCTTGACGGCTCGGATCGACATCGCTTCGGACCTCCCGGCCCGTACGGCGGGCTCGTGGCTATGATGCCGGCAGGGCGATAGATGTTTCAACGACTATCTGCCGTCCGGACGCAGCGCCAGCGCGATCGCCGCGCCGGCGGCCAGGGCGCCAGCGAGCAGCCACAGGCCCGCCGAGAAGCTGCCGGTGAGGTCGCGCATGTAGCCCATCACGGTGGGCCCGACGAAGCCGCCGATGTTGGCCACCGAGTTGACCAGCGCGACGCCGCCGGCGGCGGCGCGGCCGGTGAGAAACGCCGTCGGCAGCGCCCAGAACGGCCCCAGCGCGCCCCACACGCCCATGGCGGCGAGCGACAACGCCGCGAGCGACAGCACGAACGACCCCGGGGCGAGCGCCGCCAGCACGAAGCCCAGCGCGCCGGCCAGGGCCGAGCCGGCGACGTGCCAGCGCCGCTCCCCCGTGCGATCCGACCGCGCGCCGACGGCGACCATGGCCAGGGCCGCCGCCACGTACGGAATCGCCGACACCAGCGCCACGACCGCCGACGAGGTGCCGCCCAGGGCCTGCAGCATCTGCGGCAGCCAGAAGCTCACCCCGTAGATGGCCAGGACCACCGTGAAGTAGATCGCGGCCAGCGCCCACAGGCGGCCGCTGGCGAAGGCCGCGCGCAGGTCGGCGTGGCCGGCCGGCGCCGCGGCCCGCTCGGCCGCCAGCGCGGTCGCCAGCCACCGGCGTTCGTCGTCCGGGAGCCACGTCGCCTGATCCGGGCCCCGCTCGAGGCGGCGCCAGACGACCGGCGCCAGGGCAATCGCCGGGATGGCTTCGACGACGAACAGCCACTGCCAGCCGCGCAGGCCCCAGGTGCCATCGAGCAGCAGCAGCGCGCTCGACAGCGGCCCGCCGATGACGCCGGCGATCGCCGTCCCGGTCATGAAGAGGGCCACCGCCCGCGCCCGCTCCCGGGCCGGGAACCACTGCGTGAGGTAGTAGATGATGCCGGGGAAGAAGCCGGCCTCGGCGGCGCCGAGCAGGAACCGCAGCACGTAGAACGTCACGGCGTCCTGCACGAAGGCCATGGCCGCCGACACCAGGCCCCAGGTGAGCATGATGCGGGCGATCCACAGGCCGGCGCCGACGCGGGCGAGCATGAGGTTGCTCGGCACCTCCAGCAGGGTGTACGAGACGAAGAAGATGCCCGAGCCGAGCCCGTAGACCGCGGCCGAAAAGCCGAGGTCGCGGTTCATGTCGAGCGCGGCGAACCCGACGTTCACACGGTCGAGGTAGGCGACGACGTAGAGCAGGAACAGGAACGGAATCAGCCGTCGGCGCACCCGGGCGACGGCTCGGGCGGCGGGGGGATCGACCTCGGCCATGGCCGGGGGATGATGTCACAGGGCGGAACACCGAGCCGGGCCGGGCCGTCTCGTATCGCGAGGGAGAGGCATGGACCAGCTGAGTCGAGACCTCCGGCACGCCCTGCGGTCGCTGCTGCGCGACCGCGGCTTCACCGCGACCACGGTCGCCACCCTGGCGCTGTGCCTGGCCGCGAACGCGGCGATCTTCGCCGTGGTGCAGGCGGTCATCCTCAGGCCGCTGCCGTTCCCCGACCCCGACCGTCTCGTCCGCTTCTACAACTCGTATCCCGGGGCCGGCGCGCTCAAGGGCGACAACGGCGTACCCGACTACGACGACCGGCGGCGCGAGACCACGGCCTTCGAGGAGCTGGCGCTGTTCCGCGCGATCGGCTCGACCATCGGCGGCGACGGCGGCGCCGACGCCGAGCGGGTCAACAGCACCCAGGTCACGCCCAGCTTCTTCCGCGTCCTGCGCGCCCAGCCATGGCGTGGCCGTGTCTTCACCGACGCCGACGGCGAGGTCGGCCAGCACGAGAAGGTCATCCTCAGTTACGGCCTCTGGCAGCGGCTGTTCAACGGCGAGGACGGCGCCATCGGCCGGAGCCTGCGCGTCAACGGCGTGCCGTTCACCGTGGTCGGCGTGATGCCCCGCGACTTCCGCTTCATCGCCAGCGCCGTCCAGCTGTGGACGCCGGCGGCGTTCGCACCCGAGGACCGGGCCGATGACCGCCGCCACAACAACAGCTGGCAGATGCTGGGCCGGCTGGCGCCGGGCGCGACCATCGCCGAGGGGCAGCGCCAGGTCGATGCCCTGAACGCCCGCAACCTCGATCGGTTCCCGAATCTGAAGGAAATCCTGATCAACGCCGGCTTCCACACCGTCGTCGTCGACGCCCACGACGACATGGTCGCCGAGTCGCGGGCCACGCTGTGGCTGCTGTGGGCCTTCGCGGCGTTCGTGCTGCTCATCGGCGCGCTGAACGTCGCCAACCTGGTGTCGGTGCGGGCGACGTCGCAGATGCGCGAGCTGGTCACGCGCCTGGCGCTCGGCGCCACGCTGGGATCGCTGACCCGCCAGATCCTCACCGAGTCGCTCGTCCTCACCGCCGCGGGCGGCGCCGTCGGCCTGCTGCTCGGGTGGTGGGCACTCGGCGCGGCGCCGCTGCTCGGGCTCGACACCCTGCCGCGCGGGGCCGAGATCGCCCTCGACGGCGCCGTGGCCGGCTACACCGTCGCGCTGGTGGCCGTGGTCGGCGGCCTGGTGGCGCTCCTGCCGGTGCTGCGGCTGCGCCATGTCGACGTCGCCGGTGCCATCCGCGAGGAGGGCCGTTCGGGCACCGCCTCGCACCGCACGATCGCGCTGCGCCGGGCGCTGGTGGCCGGGCAGGTGGCGTTCGCGCTGGTCCTCCTGGTCGGCGCCGGCCTGCTGCTGGCCAGTTTCGACCGGGTGCTGGCGATCGACCCGGGATTCCGCGCCGCGGGGGTGTTCACCGGCCGCATCTCGCTGCCGGCGGCGCGCTACCGCGACGACGCGGCGCTGCGCAGCGCCTACGACCGGCTGCTGACCGCGGTGCGGGCCACCCCGGGCGTCACGGCGGCCGGGCTCACCAGTTCGTTGCCGTTCAGCGGCGACTACAGCGACAGCGTGATCCTCGCCGAAGGCTATCGGATGGCCGAGGGCGAGTCGCTCATCTCGCCGTCGATGATCGCCATCACCGACGGGCTGCCCGAGGCCCTCGGCCTGACGCTGGTGCGCGGCCGGGCGTTCACGCCCACCGACACCGAGGGCGCGCCGAAGGTGATCGTCGTCGACGAGCAGCTGGCCCGCCGCTTCTGGCCCGACGGCGATCCGATCGGCCGGCGCATGTACTTCCCCGAGAACGCCAACGACATGTTCAAGCCGCCGGCCGACGAGGCGTGGCTGACCGTGGTCGGGGTGGTGCGCAACGTGCGGCTGCGCGCGCTCGCCGAGGGTGGCAACTCGGGGCTGTTCGGCGCCTACTACCTGCCGCTGGCGCAGCGGGTCGACCGCGGCGTCGCCGTCGTCGTGCGGACGCCGCAGTCGCCCGAGGCGATCACCGGCGCGATTCGCGCCGCGGTGCGGCAGTTCGATCCGGCGGTGCCGCTCTACGACGTCAAGACGATGCGCGACCGCCTCGACGGCGCGCTCACCGACCGGCGCACGCCGATGATTCTCGCCGTGTCGTTCGCCGGCGTGGCGCTGCTGCTCGCCGCCATCGGCCTCTACGGCGTACTGGCCTACCAGGTGGCGCAGCGCTCGCGGGAGATCGGCATCCGTATGGCGCTCGGGGCCAGCGCCCCGGGGATCTTCCAGATGGTGCTGCGCGAGGGCGCGCTGGTCGTCGGGACCGGCGCGGCGCTGGGACTGGCCGGGGCGTGGCTGCTGCGCCGCACCATGCAGGGCCAGCTCTATCAGGTGGACGCGATGGACCCGCGGGTGATCGCCGCCGTCGCCCTCGTGCTCGGCGTGGTGGCGCTCATCGCCTGCGTGCTGCCGGCGCGGCGGGCCGCGACGACGGATCCGGCGATCGCGCTCGCCGACCGGTAGGGGCAGGGGAACGGGCGTCGGTCCCGACGCCCGCCCCGTGCCGCCTGCGCCGGGTGGCTCGTGATACGGTTCTCGGGATCGTGAGCACGACGGAAGAGACGGCGGCCGGGGCGCCGCCGATGACCATCGCCGGCGCACAGGCGCTGGTGCAGCGCGTGGACGCCGCCGTCCGTCAGGTGATCATCGGCCAGCAGGAGGTCGTCGAGCAGGTCCTGCTCACGCTGCTCGCCGGGGGCCACGGGCTGCTGCGCGGTGTGCCCGGTCTGGCCAAGACCCTGCTCGTGAAGACGCTCGCGCAGGCCCTGGCCCTGCGCTTCAGCCGCATCCAGTTCACGCCCGACCTGATGCCGGCCGACGTGCTCGGCACCGAGGTGATCGAGGAGGATCGCGCCACCGGCCACCGCGAGATCCGCTTCGTCCGCGGCCCGATCTTCGCGCAGGTGATCCTGGCCGACGAGATCAACCGCACCCCGCCGCGCACGCAGGCGGCCTTGCTCGAGGCGATGCAGGAGGCGCAGGTGACGATCGCCGGTGTCCGCCACGCGCTCGACCTGCCGCTGTTCGTCCTCGCCACCGAGAATCCGATCGAGCAGGAGGGCACCTATCCGCTGCCCGAAGCGCAGCTCGATCGATTCATGCTCGAGATCGTGATGGGCTACCCGACGGCCGCCGACGAGCGGGCGATCGTGGCGACGACGACGAGCCGCGACGAACCGGTGATCACGCCGGTGGCCGGCGCCGCCGAATTGCTCGCGGCGCGGCGCCTGGTGCGCGAGGTGCCGGCCGCCGACAATGTCATCGACTACGCGACGCGGCTGGTCCGGGCGACGCGGCCGGGCGGCGACGCGCCGTTGCCGGCGAGCGTCGAGCGGTGGGTGCGCTGGGGCGCCGGGCCGCGGGCCGGCCAGGCGCTGGTGCTCGCGGCCAAGGCGCGGGCCGTGGTCCAGGGCCGGCCGGCGGTGGCGCTCGAGGACGTGCGGGCGGTGGCGCCGCCGGTCCTGCGCCACCGGGTGCTGGTGAATTTCCAGGCCGTCGCCGAGGGCATCAGCGCCGAGCGCGTCGTGCAGGACGTCGTGGCCGACGTGCCGCTCGGGCGCTGATCCCCGGGGAACGGGTCAGGGTGGCCACGCCGGACCTGCAGCGTCGTGGCGAGATCGCCGCCATCGGTGATCTCGAGGTGGCGGCGCGCGTCGTCGCCGCCGGACTGCGGCACGGCCGCCACGCCGCCCCGCTGGTCGGCGCCGGGCCCGAAGTGTGGGGGCTGCGTCCCTATCGGCAGGGCGACGACGCCGCCCAGGTGGACTGGAAGCGCTCGGCGCGCGGCGACCGGCTCTATTCGCGCGAGCGCGTCGACGCGTCGCACACCCAGGCGCTGCTCGTCGTCGACACGAGCCGGTCGATGGCGGCGGGCCATCGCCACGGCGAGCCGTCGAAGCTCGACGTCGCGCGGGTCGCCGCGGCGGCGCTCGCCATGCTGCTCGTCGATCAGGGCGACACGGTCGGGCTGTTCGCCGCGACGACGCCGGTGACGTGGCTGCCGCCGGCGGGCGGGGCGCATCATGGCCACGTGCTGATCGACGCACTGGCCGGTCTCGTGGCGGCGGGCACCGTCGGGCCGGCGCGGCTGGTCGACACCGCGCTCGCGCATCTGCGCCGGCCGTCGCTGGTCGTGGTGCTGTCCGACGGCTGGGACGACGCGATCTACGCCGAGGGCCTGGCGCGTGCCGCCGCGAGCGGCCACGACGTGGCCGTGCTGACGCTCAGCGCGCCCGGCGATCGTGAGCTGGCGGCGACCGGAGTCGTCGAGCTCGAGGACGCCGAGACCGGCGCGGTCGTCGCCATCGACGCCGCGGTGGCGGCGGCGCCCTATGCCGCGGCGGCCGCGGCCCATGCGGCCGCGCTCGACGCGCGGCTGCGCGGCGCGCGGCTCGATACGACCCGCCTCGACACGGCGACGGCTCTCGCGCCGCAGTTGCGGCGGTGGCTGTTGGCCCGTTCCGGACGGTCGCGCGCATGACGATCGACTGGCTGACGCCGGCGGTGCTGGCCGGACTGCTGCTCCTCGTCGTGCCGGTGGCGGCACACCTGTATGCGCGCACGCCGGTGCGGCGCCTCGTCGTGCCGAGTCTCAGGCCGGTCGATCCCGGACGCCTGCGCGTGCATCGCCGGCGGCACCTGCGGCATCCATCGCTGCTGCTGGTCCGCCTCGCCACGGTGGCCGCGGCGGTGGCCGCGGCCGCCGGGCCGCTCGTCACCACGCCGCAGCGGAGCGCGGCATGGGCGGCGCGGACGGCGCGCGCCGTCGTGATCGATCGGGGCGTGCCGCCGTCGGCGGTGGAGGCCGCGGTCGCGGCCGAGCGTGCCGAGACGACGGCGGTCGAGGTCTTCGGCGCCGATCCGGTGGACGGCGCGATTCCGCTCGCCCTCGCCTGGCTCGATCGCCAGGGCCCGGCGCGCCGGGAACTGGTGGTCATCGGCGACGACGCCAGTGCGCCCGGCGCCGCCGCGCTCGCCCGGGTTCCGCCGGAGATCGGCGTGCGGGTTCGCGCCGTCCACGGCCAGGCCGCGGCCGACGTGCCGCGGCTGTGGCTCGGGGGCGATGCCGACGGCCGGCTGCGCGCGCGGCGCGTGGTCGCTGATGGCGAGGCGGCGAGCGTTGCCGCCTTCGGCGAGCCGCTCCCGACTCTGCCGGTGCGGGTGATCGCTCCAGACAGCGACCAGGATCACCTCGACGCCGTTCTCGAGGGCGTCGTCGCCGACGGCGTGTTCCTGCGTGATCCGTCCACCTGGCGCAGCCTCGAACTCGAGTGGACGACGGCGCCGCCGCCGCGGCCGACGACGACATCGCTCGATGCCGCCGATCGCGCCGTGCTCTGGCCGCTGGCGGTCGCGCTCGGCGACGGTGAGGCGACGCCCGCCGAGACGGCGCCCTGGACCCGCGTCGGTCCCGATGTGCTGGCGGCGCGACGCGGTGACGCCATCGCGCTGCGCGTCGCCCGGCCCGTCGAGACGCGTCACGCCGCCGCGGTGTTGGGGGCGGCCGTGAGCGTGGCCGCCGGTGAGCGCGACCTGCCGCGGCTGGCCCGGCGTCTCACGGCGGAGCAGCGGGCCGCGCTCGAGCGGCCGCCGGGCGCCGTGCCCGGCGGCGCCGCGCGGTTCGCGACCGGGCGCGACGGGCGCTGGCTCTGGGCGGTCGTCGCCTTGCTGCTTGTCGTCGAGATGGCGCTGCGCCGCCGACTCGAGACGGCGGCGCCGCCGGCCGCGGCCGACGCCGCGGGCGGAGGCTCGGCGTGATCGCCGGGGCCGCGGCGCTCCTGCAGCAGCGCCTCGCCGCCGAGGTGCGCGCCCGCCGGTGGGGCGAGGTCGCGCGCTGGGTGTTGGGCGGCGCGTCGGTCGGCCTGATGGCAGGCATTGGCGCGGCGCGGTTCGCGGGCGCCGGGACGGCCATGCGGCTCGTCGTCGCGCTGCTTCCCGTGCTCGCCGCGGCGGCGTTCGGAGGGCGGCGTGCCGCCGCGCGATGGTCGCCTGCCGCGGCGGCCGCGGCGCTCGAGCGCGGCCAGCCAGCCGACAACCTCGTGGTGACGGCCGACGCGCTGGCCCGTGTACCCGATCACCCCTGGCTGCCGGTGGTCGCGGCGGCGGCGTGGTCGCGCATCGAGGCGCGGACGCCCACCTCGGCGCGGGGAGCCTGGTTGCGACTGGCCGTGTCCGGGGGGCTCGCCTTGGCCGGTGCGGTGGTGCCGATACCGCCACGGGGCACCACGGACGTCTCGGGACCGGGTGGCAGCGTCGAGGCGCCGCTGGGAATCGCGGCCGTGTCGGTCATCGTCACGCCGCCGGCGTACCTGGGGCGCGCACCGGCCGCACACGACGACCCGACGGGCCTGGAGGTGCTCGCCGGCAGCCAAGTGGCACTGCGCGTGACGACCGCGGCGCCGCGGGTCGCCCTCAGTCGGGACGGGGCACCGCCGATCGTGGCGGCGACGAGTGACGGCGTGGCCACAGCGGAGTTGCCGGCGGCGTTCGAGGGCGCCTGGCTGGTCGCCGCCGCCGGCGAGTCGCGGCTGGTGCGGCTGCGCCGGCGTGACGACGCGCCGCCGCGGGTGCGGATCGTGGAGCCCGGGCGGGATCGACGGCAGCCACGGCCCGTGGCCAATCTGCCGGTGCGCCTCGAGGCGGGCGATGACCTCGGGCTGGCCGCGCTCTCGCTGCGCGTCACGGTCGTGTCCGGTGGCGGCGAGAGCTTCACGTTCGCCGACCGCGAGCTGTCGGTCCGGGTGACCGAACGGACCGACACCGCGTGGCAGGCCGAGACCGTGCTGCCGCTCGCCACGCTCGATCTGCACGACGGCGATGTGGTGGTGTACCGCGGTGTGGCGGCCGACGGCCGGCCCGACGCGCCCCCGGTCGAATCGGACGCGTTCATCGTCGAGGTCGGCGCGCCGCGGGCCGCCTCGGATGCCGGCGGCGGTGGCGAGGACGTGGATCCCGACGAGCGCCAGGCGATCAGCCAGCAGATGGTGATCGTCAAGACCGAGCGGCTGCATGCCCGCCGCGGCCAGCTGCCGCCGGAGGAGCGGCTGGCGGAGTCGCAGGGCCTGGCCATCGAGCAGCGGATGGTGCGCGCCGAGTTCGTCTTCATGATGGGTGGCGAGGTGCAGGACGAGGTCGAAGAGGCGGCGCACGCCCACGACCTCGTCGAGGGCCGGCTCGAGAACGAAGGGCAGGCGGCGCTGGTCGGCGCGACGCGGGCGATGTCGCGGGCCGAGGCCCGGCTCACCGGCGGCGACACGGCCGGCGCGCTCGTCGCCGAACGCGAGGCGCTGCGCCTGCTGCGCCAGGCGTTCGATCGGCGCCGGTTCCTGCTGCGCCCGGTGGCCGAGCGCGCCCGGCTCGACCCGGCGCGCCGCCTCCAGGGCATCCCGCCGCCCGGCCCGCCGGCGTCGTGGCCGCTGCCGCCGCCGGACCCGGTGCGAGACTGGGAGGCGGTGCAGGCCGCGGCCGGCGCGCTCGCCCGTGCCCGCGCCGGGGCCGACGCCGATCTCGTGCCGGTGGCCGCCCGGGTGTCGGCGCTCGACCCCGCCGACACGGCGGTGAGCGCCGCCGCCGACGCCCTGGTGCGCGCCGCCACGCCCGAGTCGCGCGGCGCCGCCCTCGACGCGGCGCAGCGCGCGCTGCACGCTCTGGTCGCGCGCCGCCTCGCACCAGCGGCAGCGACGACGGCGGCGCCGGTCGCGGGCGGCGTCGCCGATGCGCTGCGTCGCCGGAGGTCGCGGTGACCGGCTGGTGCCGGCTGATCGCCGTGGCCATCGCCGTCGCCGCCACGCTCGATCCACAGGTCACGAGGCCCGTGCCGGCGGCACTGCGGGTCGGCGTCCGCGTCGCCACGGCCACACCGTCGTCGGTCGGCGAGCGATGGCTTGCCGCGCTGATCGAGCGGCTGCCGGCCGACGCCGTCGTCGCGCGCGAACTCGCCGCGCCCGACGCGCCGTGGTGCGTTGGCGTCGATGCGTGTGTCGCCGTCGCCGACGGCACGATGGCGATCGGCGGACGTCCAGAGCGGCCGGTGCACGTCGTGCGCGTGCCGCCGCCCGAGGCGCCCGTGGTGATCGCCGCCGCCGTCGCGCCGGGGCGGACGCAGGAGATGCGTCACGCGGATCTGGCCATCGCCGGCGGCCGGGGCGGCGAGACGATCGACGTCGTCGTCGAGGATCGCGGCGTCGAAGTGGGCCGCATCGCCCACCGGCGTACCGCCGCGCCGATTGATGCGGTGTCGGTGCCGTGGTGGCCGCGTGACGACGAGTCGCGCCGTCTGGACGTGCGCCTCGGGACGGGCGCGGCGGCGGCAGTCCCTGCCGAGACGGCGGCCGAACCGCTCGAGGTGCTCGTCTGGGAGCTGCGTCCCTCGTGGACCGGCACGTTCGTCCGGCGGGCGCTGGAGGCCGACCGGCGTCTCGTCGTCCGCGCCGCCAGCCAGCTCGCGCCGTCGCGGCTCGCCCGCCGTGGAATCGCCGGCGGGACCCTCACCGACGCCGACTTCGAGCGGGCCCGAGCCGTCGTCGTCACCGGCGCCGGTGCGCTGTCGTCGGCGCAGGCGGCCAGGCTCGAGCGCCACGCCCGCGACGGGGGCTCGGTGATCGTCGTGCTCGACGAGCCGCCGGCCGGCGCCGCGGCCGTGCTCATGCCCGGCCCGGTGATCGGCAGACGCCACGAACTCGAGGCGGTCGGGCTGGGGCACGGACTGCGGGCTGCGGAGCTGGTCGGCTTCGCGGCCGGCGACGGCGACGCGGTACTCGCGACGTGGAGCGGTGCGCCGCCGGGGCAGCAGGCGGTGGTCGTCGAGCGGCGGACGGGCCGGGGCCGCCTGGTCGTGTCAGGGGCCCTCGATGCGTGGCGCTGGCGAGAGGATGGCGGCTTCGACGGGTTCTGGCGCGGCGTCGTCGGCCGGGCGGCGCGGGCGTCGTCGCCGCCGCTCGGCGTGTCGTGGACGGCGGGCGGCGACGGCGGACGCCTGCAGGTGTCGAGTCGGCGGGCGATCGCCGAGGGGCGCTGGAGCCCGGTGTCGGTGGTGCGTGAGTGCGGCGGCGGGCGCGAGCCCGTGGCTGCGGTCGCCGGCGCCATACCCGGCACCTGGGTCGCCGAGCTTCGTCCCGCGTCGCCCGGCTGCGTCGTGCACGTGGCATCGGGTGGGCTGGTGGAGGACACCGCGATGCCCGATCCGCCGTCGGTGGCGCCGGCGCCGCCGTGGCCGGCGGCGCTCGACGCGTTGGCGACCGTCACCGGCGGGTCGGTCTCGGCGGCGAGCGACGGCGCCCGCGACGTGGCCGCGCGCCTCGCCGGAACGCCGCGGCCGCTGGTCCCCACGCCGTGGCATCCGATGCGCGCGTGGTGGTGGTTCGTCCCGTTCGTCGCCGCGCTCGGCACCGAGTGGTGGCTGCGCCGCCGTCAGGGCCGCCCCTGAGACCTTGACACCCGGGCGCACCGCCGGGACGATGGTGGGTCCGATTCCGATCGTGAAAGGCGACCGATGAGCTATCCGCGCGAGGACGTCAAGCAGATCACCGACCGGGTGTTGAACATGTGCAAGGCCGACGCCGTGGAGGTGCGCTTCTCGGGCGGCGAACGGTCGGCGACGCGCTTTGCGAACTCCAGCATCACCGCCAATCTGATCGAGCACGACCAGGAAGTGCAGATCACGGTCTACTACGGCCAGAAGTCGGCGACGGCGACGACGCACCAGTTCGACGACGCGTCGCTGCGCCGGGTGATCGACGCGGTGCAGGCGCTGGCCCGCCGCAAGCCCGACAATCCGGAGCTGATGCTGCCGGTGGCGCCGCCGCAGAGCTACGTCGAGGTCGACGGGGCGCTGCCGTCGGCGGTGGATTTCGGTCCGGCCGAGCGCGCCGCCATGGTCAAGACGAGCATCGAGATCTGCGAGAAGAAGGGCGTGCTCGGCGCCGGCTACATCCCCAAGTTCCACTGGACGGATGCGATCGCCAACTCGGCGGGGCTCTTCGCCTACCACCGCTACGCCGACGCCAGCTTCATCCTGACCTGCCGCACCCCCGATCAGACCGGGTCGGGGTGGGCCGGCACGACCGGTGCCAAGGACATCGGCCGGCAGATCGACGCCGCGGCGCTCACCGAGGTGGCCGCCGACAAGGCGTTGAAGTCGCGCCAGCCGAAGGCCCTCGAGCCTGGCAACTACACCGTGATCATGGAGCCGCGGCCGGCCGCGCGCTTCCTGCAGCTGATGCTCGGGTCGCTCGATGCCCGCGCCGCCGAAGAGGGCCGCAGCTTCATGAGCGGCAAGGAGCGCGGCACCACCCGCGTCGGCGAGAAGGTGTTCGGCGACAACGTCACGCTGCGTACCGAGATCGGCAACCCGATTCTGCGCCAGAGCCCGGTCGGCCAGGACGGATTGGCGGCCAGGAGCGTCACCTGGATTGAGAAGGGCGTGGTCAAGAACCTGAGCTACAGCCGCTACTGGGCGCAGCGCCAGAAGGTGGCGCCGACCGGCGCGACGCCGAACATGAGCCTGGTCATGGAGGGCGGCACGGCCAGCGTCGAGGAGATGATCAAGTCGACCAAGCGCGGGCTGCTGATCACCTTCTTCTGGTATATCCGGCCGGTGGACCCGATGACGCTGCTCAACACCGGGATGACCCGCGACGGCCTGTTCCTGATCGAGAACGGCGAGATCATCGGACCCGCGCAGAACTTCCGCTGGAACGAGTCGCCGGCGGTCGGCTTCAACAACATCACCATGCTCGGCCCGTCGATCCCGATGCACACCGGCGAGGCCTACGACAACCCCGGCACGGCGCTGGTGCCGGCGATGAAGATCGAAGACTTCACGATGACGTCGGTGTCCCCGGCGGTCTGATCCATCCCCGACCCGAGCCGCGAGAGACGAGCCATGCACAACCGCCGCACCTTCATGAAGACCCTGAGCGCCACCGGCGCCGCGCTCTACGCCAGCGACCTGGTGGGTGAGCTGGTCGCGCAGTCGCCGCGCGCCCGGGTGATGGAGTCGCGCTTCAAAGGCCTGTCGGATGTCGCCCTCGGCGAAGCGAAGCGCCTCGGCTGCAGCTACTGCGACATCCGCTTCACCCGCAACGTCACCGACTCGGTGGCGGTGCGCGATCGGGTGGTCGTCGACAGCTTCGGGTTCGGCGGGGCCGGCCGCGAGGAGAGCGCCGGCTTCGGCGTGCGGGTGATCCACTCGGGCGTCTGGGGCTTCGCGAGCAGTCCGCTGGTGACCGAGGACGAGATCCGGAAGGTCGCCGCGCGCGCCACCGACGTCGCCAAGGCCAGTGCGATGGCCAAGCGGTTCGACGTGCGGCTGGCGCCGGTGGAGGCTTACCAGGACTACTGGGCGACGCCGGTCAAGACCGTCGCCGACAGCGTGTCGCTCGACGACAAGATCGCGTTCCTGCTCCAGATCAACGAGCTGGGCCTGAAGCAGCCCGACGTCATCCGCATCCAGTCGCAGATGGCCTTCGACTTCGAGTGGAAGTACCTGGCCACCTCGGAAGGCAGCTACATCGAGCAGGAGATCCACCGCGCCTCACCGGGCTTCTCGGTGACCGCCCGCCGCAACGGCAAGGTCAAGCAGCGCACCTTCTCGGTGGCGCCGAAGAGTGCCGGCTACGAGGTGATCCTCGACGCCAAGATGCTGGAGAACGTCGAGCGCATCTGCGCCGAGGCGGCCGAGCACTGCACGGCGCCGCCGGTGCAGGTCGGGCTCAAGGACCTGATCATCTCGCCGTCGCACGCGATGCTGACGATCCACGAGATCGTCGCCCATCCGACCGAGCTCGATCGGGTCGTCGGTTACGAGGCCAACTACGCCGGTACCAGCTTCATCTCGCTGCCCGACGTCGGCAGGCTGACGGTGGGCTCGAAGCTGTTCAACATCACCGCCGACCGCACGCTGCCCGGCGGCATGTGCACCGTCGGCTACGACGACGACGGCGTGAAGAGCCAGCAGTGGCCGCTGGTGCGCGAGGGCCGGCTGGTCGATCTGCAGACCAACCGCGAGACCGCGCACTACCTGAAGCAGGACTTCTCGCGCGGCTGCACCTTCGCCACCTCGTGGCGGAACTTCCCGTTCCTGCGGATGCCGAACGTGCACCTCGATGCCGGCCCGCCGGGCTCGCCGACGCCCGAGCAGATCATCGCCGACACCAAGGACGGCGTGCTGATCGACGGCCGCGGCAGCTATTCCATCGACCAGCAGCGCTACAACGGCCAGTTCGGCGGCGACGCCTTCTGGGAGATCAAGGACGGCAAGAAGACGCGGATGGTGAGCGACGTCACCTACAACGCCATCACCACCGACTTCTGGAACAACCTCGACGCGATCTCCGGCCTGGAGTCGTGGGCGATGTTCGGCACCACCGGCGACGCCAAGGGCCAGCCGGTGCAGATCAACCATCCGTCGCACGGCTCGCCGTGGTTCCGCATCCGGCGCGTGATGGTCGGGGCCGCCTACAGCTGAGCGCAGGAAGTCAGCCCGGCGCGGGACCGGAAGTCGCCGCGGCGCGGACATCTGCACGCCCTGGCATGCGCCGGAGCCCGGCTGAGCTGGCATGCGCCGTGCAACTGGACACGGCGCATGTCCTCGTCCGGATCATCCGCGCGCCCCGTGCCGGCGGCGCTCACCTTCGAGTCAGTCTCCGACCGCCGCCACGAGCCCCGCCTCAGCGCCGACGTGCTGGGCCTCGATGCCGACGCCCGGCTCACCGTCGGCGTGCACGTGCGTGTCGTCAACGTCTCGCGCGGCGGCGCGCTGGTGGAACAGGAGGAGTGGCTGCGCCCGGGCACCCGCACCGAACTGCGGCTCACCCGGCCGGTCGACGGCGTCGAGCCCGCCGAACTGCTGGCGGCGCCAGGCGTCGTCGCCCGTTGCTGGGTACACCGGCTGTCGCCGTTGCGCTACCGTACGGCGCTGGTCTTCGCCACGGCCGGGCGGACGACGCCGGACCCGGCCGACGGCCTCGACCCCGGCGAGGTCGAAGTCGTGCTTCACGAGAAGAGCGCCTGACGACGGGCCGAGGTCAGGCGGTGAGGGCGTAGACGCCGAGGTTCACCGCGAACGTGGTGTTGTCCTCGCGGCGAAAGCGCTTGTTGCGCCAGTCGTAGTCCCACTCGCAGCCGTAGTCCTTGTTCGAGTAGACGACGCCCAGGCGGCCGCGGTGCTCGACGCCGCGCAGGTAGTCGTGGACCAGGTCGTCGCCCCAGCCGTTCAGCTCGTGCGAGGTCTGCGGCGGGCCGTCGGGAAACGCGAAGAACGCCGAGTAGAGCGGGTGCCGGCGCGGCAGGCGGGCCAGCGTCGCCGGGCCGGGAAACGTGGTGCGCATCTCGCGCTCGAAGCTCACGGCGTACAGTCCGGACACGTCGTGGTTGCAGTCGTCCGAGAACAGCAGCCCGCCGCGGTCGACGAAGCGCTGCAGGCCCTCGCGTTCGCGGCTCGAGAAGCGCACCAGCGTGTGTCCGGTCATGAACAGGAACGGGAACGCGTCGAGTTCGGCCGAGTCGGCGGTGATGATGATCTCCTCCGGGTAGACCGGCACCGTCGTGTACTCGAGCAGCGAGTTGAGCACGTTGCCGGCGACCTTCGGGTTGTAGTCCCAGTCGCCCGAGGTGTAGCGCAGGCGGGCGAAGACGAACTCCGCGGGCCGCGGCCGGCCGCGGGTCGGCGGCGCCTGCGCGGCCGCGACCTCGGTGGCGAGCGCCCCGGCCGACGCCGCCAGCGCCGCGGTCAGGAACGCCCGGCGGTCGACGGCGGTCATCGGCCGCGCTCCCGCGTGGCGAGCGTCGCCTGGACGTAGCGCGAGCGCAGCGGATGGCCGAGTGCCGGCTGCAGCGCGACCGAGGCCGCCATCACCGCCGGCAGCGACACCCCGGTGGCGACGCCCAGGCCGTCGAGCATGTACAGCAGATCCTCGGTGGCGAGGTTGCCCGAGGCCCCGGGGGCGTACGGGCAGCCGCCGAGGCCGCCGGCGGCGGCGTCGAACGTGGCGATGCCGGCGTCGAGCGCCGCCAGCACGTTGGCCAGGGCCGTGCCGCGGGTGTCGTGGAAATGCAGCGCCAGCCGTGCCGGCGGCAGGTCGACGGCGAGGGCCGCCAGCAGCGCGCGAACCTGGCCGGGATGGGCGATGCCGATGGTGTCGCTGACGGCCACCTCGTAGACGCCCATCGCCAGCAGCGCCGCGGTCACCCGCCGGACGGCGGCCGGTTCGACCGCGCCTTCGAACGGGCAGCCGAAGGCGCACGAGACGTAGCCGCGCACGCGCAGCCCGTGGCGCCCGGCCTCGGCGACGACCTCGGCGTAGCGGGCGAGCGACTCGGCGATCGACTGATTGATGTTGGCGGCGCTGAAGCGCTCGCTGGCCGCGGCGAAGACCGCGACCTCGTCCACTCCCGCCGCCACCGCCCGCGTCAGCCCGGCCAGATTCGGGACCAGCGCCGTGTAGCGGACGCCCGGCCGGCGCGTGATGCCGGCGAAGACGTCGGCCGCGTCGGCCATCTGTGGCACCCATCTGGGCGACACGAACGCCGAGACCTCGATGGTCCGGTGTCCGGCGGCGGCGAGGGCGTCGACGAAGCGGATCTTCTCGGCGGTGGCGATCGGCGCGGGCTCGTTCTGCAGGCCGTCGCGCGGACCGACCTCGACGAGGCGCACGGCCCGATCCGGCGCGCTCACGGCGCCAGCTCCGCGAGCGGCGCGCCCGGCCGTACCAGCTCGCCGACCCGGCAGTGCACGGCGGCGATCACGCCGTCGCGCGGGGCCCGCACGACCAGCTCCATCTTCATCGCCTCGAGCACGACGACCGGATCGCCGGCGGCCACGGCGGCGCCGGCCGCGGCGGCGATCGCCACGACGGTCGCCGGCATCGGCGCGGTCATCGCGGCGCTGGCCGGGCCGGCCGGGCGCGGGCGCGCCCCTTCCGGCGCGACCTCGACGCGCCAGGTCGCGCCGGCGGCGAACAGCCACGGCGCGTGCGGCGGGCCGGTGTGCGAGACGAGGCTGCGCCGTCCGTCGGCATCGGTGACCAGGCACCGGCCATCGGGCAGCCCGTCGATGCGCAGGACCAGGCCGTCGACCCTGACTTCGCCGCCCCCGAGCACCTCGACGGTGTGGACGGCGCCGCCGTGGCTGATCAGATAGCGTCGGCTCATCCGCGCCACCCGCGAATCGTGTCGAACGGATCGTGCGGCGCCGGCCGCGCCGCGCCGCCGATGGTCGCCGCTGGCGCCGTGGCGGCGTGCCAGGCGGCGGCCGCGAGCAGGGCGGCCGGCAGTGGCCGGGCGGCGGTGAGGCGCGACAGTTCCCGGTCGATGAATCCGGTGTCGAGCCGGCCGGTGACGAAGGCTGGATCGGCGACCAGCGCCTGGAGGAACGGCAGGTTGGTGGCGAGTCCGAGGATCTCGAAGCGCGCCAGGGCGTCGCGCGTCCTGGCCAGCGCTTCGTCGCGCGAGGCCCCCCAGACGATCAGCTTGGCCAGCAGCGGGTCGTAGTAGACCGGGACGTCGCCACCCTCGACGACGCCGGCATCGATGCGGATGCCCGGTCCGGCCGGCTCACGGTAGCGCAGCAGCGGTCCGGCCTGGGGCAGGAACCCCCGGCTCGGGTCTTCGGCGTAGACGCGGCACTCGACGGCGTGGCCGCGCTGCGTGAGCTCGTCCTGCCGCCACGGGAGCGGGGCGCCGGCGGCGACGGCGAGCTGGGCCTGCACGAGATCGACGCCGACCACGCACTCGGTGATGGGATGCTCGACCTGCAGGCGGGTGTTGATCTCGAGGAAGTAGAACGCGGCCCCGTCGCCCTCGCCCTCGAGCAGGAACTCGACCGTGCCGGCGTTCTGATAGCCGACCGCGGCGGCCGCGGCGACGGCGGCGGCGCCCATCCTCGCGCGCAGCGCCGGCGTGAGGGCCGGACACGGGGTCTCCTCGATCACCTTCTGATGGCGGCGCTGTGCCGAGCACTCCCGCTCGAACAGGTGGACCAGCGTGCCGTGCCGGTCGCCGAAGACCTGCACCTCGACGTGGCGCGGCCGCTCGATCAGCCGCTCCAGATAGAGCTGGCCGTTGCCGAACGCCGCCGTGGCCTCGCGGCGGGCCTGCGCCAGCGCGCCGGACAGCTCGTCGGCCCGGCGGACCACCTTCATGCCGATGCCACCGCCGCCGGCTGCCGGCTTGACCAGCAGCGGCAGGCCGATCCGAGCGGCGGCGGACGCAAACGCGGCGTCGCTCTGGTCGGCGGGGGTTTCGCCGGGCACCACCGGCACGCCGGCGGCCTCCATGATCCGGCGGGCGCCCGTCTTCGAACCGAGGCGCTCGATCGCGCTCGCCGGCGGGCCGATGAAGGTCAGGCCGGCGTCTTCGACCGCGCGGGCGAAGTGCGCCCGCTCGGAGAGGAAGCCGTAGCCGGGATGCACCGCGTCGGCGCCGTGGGTGCGGGCGGCGTCGAGCAGCGCCGGGACGTTCAGGTAGCTGTCGACGGCCGGCGGCGGGCCGAGGCGGGCGGCGAAGTCGGCGGCCATGACGTGCGGCGCACCGGCATCGGCGTCGGAGTAGACCGCCACCGATTCGAGTCGGGCGACGCGGCAGGCGCGGATCACGCGCAGCGCGATCTCGCCACGGTTGGCGACGAGCACGCGTTTCATGCGCGGCTCATCGCGGCCGCCAGTGCGGCGGCCGCTTGTCGAGGAACGCGCGCAGTCCCTCCTGGCCCTCTGCCGACGCCCGCTGGGCGGCGATCGTGGTCGCCGTCAGTTCGGCGGCCTCGTCGGGTGACCGGCCGGCCACCTGCGGAATCAGCCGCTTGGCGGTGGCGACGGCGGAGGGCGCCGCCGACAGGAACTCGGCGACGTACTGCTGGACGGTGGCGTCGAGCGCCTCGGCGGGCACGACGGCGTGGACCAGGCCGATCGCCTTGGCCGTGGCGGCGTCGAATCGCATACCGGTGAGGAACAGCTGGCGCGCCGCCGATACGCCGATCTTGGGCAGCACGAACGGCGAGATCATCGCCGGGACGATGCCGAGCTTGGCTTCCGTGAACCCGAACACCGCCTGTGCCTCGGCGACGACGATGTCGCAGATGGCGGCCAGCCCGGCGCCGCCGCCGAGGGCGGCGCCGTGGATACGGCCGATCACGCCGACCGGCAGGGCATTGATGGCCCGCAGCATCGCCGTCGTCCGGCGCGCGTCGGCCTCGTTCTCCTCACGCGAGTAGCCGGCCATGCGGGCCATCCACGCGGCGTCGGCGCCGGCGCTGAAGACCGGTCCGGCGCCGCCGAGGACGACGACGCGCAACGCCGGGTCGGCGGCCGCCGAGTCGGCCCAGCGCTGCAGTTCGGCGATGACGGCGTCGTTGAAGGCGTTGCGGACCTCGGGCCGGTTCAGCGTCAGGTACTCGACCGGCCCGTCGCGGCGGATCGTCAGGAACTCGTACATGGCGCGCGGCTACATCCGGAAGACGCCGTATCGCGGCGGCGGGATCGGGGCGTTGGCCGCCGCCGACAGTCCGAGGGCGAGCGCCGTCCGCGTGTCGGCGGGGTCGAGGATGCCGTCGTCCCAGAGCCGGGCCGTGGAGTAGTAGGGCGAGCCCTCGGCGTCGTACTTGGCCAGGATGGGATCGCGGATCGCCGCTTCGTCCTCGGCCGGAAAGGGCTGGCCGGCGCGGGCGAGCTGGTCGCGCTTCACGGTGGTGAGTACGCCGGCGGCCTGCTCGCCGCCCATCACCGAGATCCGGGCGTTGGGCCACATCCACAGGAAGCGCGGTTCGTAGGCGCGTCCGCACATCCCGTAGTTGCCGGCGCCGAACGATCCGCCGATGAGCACGGTGAACTTCGGCACCACCGAGTTGGCCACGGCATGCACCATCTTGGCGCCGTCCTTGGCGATGCCGCCGCGTTCGTAGGCGCGGCCGACCATGAAGCCGGTGATGTTCTGGAGGAAGACCAGCGGCACGCCGCGCAGGTTGCAGAGTTCGATGAAGTGGGTGGCCTTGAGGGCCGACTCCGAGAACAGGACGCCGTTGTTGGCGACGACGCCGATGAGCCGGCCGTGGAGGCGGGCGAAGCCGCAGACCAGCGTCGTGGCATAGCGCGCCTTGAACTCGTCGAAGCGCGATCCGTCGACGACGCGGGCGATCACCTCGCGGACGTCGTAGGGGGTGCGGACCTCGGCGGGAATGACGCCGTAGATTTCCAGCGGGTCGTAGGCCGGATCCTCGGGGGCGGCCAGGTCGGCGACCGGCGGCTTCACCCGGTGCAGCGTGGCGACGATCGTGCGGGCCAGGTGCAGGGCGTGCCGATCGTCCTCGGCGAAGTAGTCGGCGACGCCCGACTCGCGGGTGTGGACGTCGGCGCCGCCCAGTTCCTCGGCGGTCACGTCCTCGCCGGTGGCGGCCTTCACCAGCGGCGGGCCGCCGAGGAAGATCGTGCCGGTGCCCTTGACGATCACCGTCTGGTCGGACATCGCCGGCACGTAGGCGCCGCCGGCGGTGCACGACCCCATGACCACCGCGATCTGCGCCAGGCCGGCGGCCGACATCCGCGCCTGGTTGAAGAAGATGCGGCCGAAGTGGTCGCGGTCGGGGAAGACCTCGGCCTGCAGCGGCAGGAAGGCGCCGCCCGAGTCGACCAGGTAGACGCATGGCAGGCCGTTCTGCAGCGCCACCTCCTGGGCCCGCACGTGCTTCTTGACGGTGAGCGGGTAGTAGGTGCCGCCCTTCACGGTGGCGTCGTTGGCGACGATCAGCACCTCGCGGCCCGAGACGCGGCCGATGCCGGTGACCAGCCCGGCCGCCGGCGCGTCGTTGTCGTAGAGATCCCACGCCGCGAGCGGCGACAGCTCGAGGAACGGCGAGCCGGGATCGAGCAGCAGGTCGAGCCGTTCGCGCACCGGGAGCTTGCCCTGGGCGCGGTGCCGCTCGATGTACTTCGGGCCGCCGCCCTCGCGGACGCGGGCCAGACGCTCGCGGTAGTCGGCGACCAGCGCCGCCATCCGATCCCGGTTGCGGGCGAAGGCGTCGCTGCTGGTGCGGACCTGGGACTCGAGGACGTCCATCGCGGCTCCGGCGGCGTCCGGCTACCAGCCGCAGCAGTCGGTCTTGAACCGGCAGGCCGGACAGCGCCAGACCGCGTGCATCCGATACATCTCGGCCCCACACCGCTCGCAGACCGTCCGGGCGTCGTCGGCCGGCCTGGGCGCGGTGCTCAAGGCCGACAGAACGGGCGTGATCGGCGGCAACGGCGGCTGATCGGCCATGGCGGCAGTATATCGGATGGCTTGGTGGACGGCCGGCCGCCGGGGCAGCCGCGCTGTGGGCGCCGGCGCCTGGGGAATAATGGGATCGGTTCCCCATGCCTCGCGCGCCACTCCGCCGCCGCCGCGTCCTGGTCGTCGACGACGACCCGGTGACGGTCGACTGGCTCCGCATGGTCGTGGAGCAGGCCGCCGTCGACCCGCCGTTCGAGGTGCGGACGGCCAGCCTCGGCAAGGTCGGCGAGGCGATCTTCGACGCATGGCGGCCCGACATCGTCCTGCTCGACCTGCTGCTGCCCGACGGCGACGGCCTGGCCGTGTTGCGGCGGATGAAGGAGCGTTCGCCGGGCAGCGAGGTGATCGTCATCAGCGGCCAGGGCACCATCGCCCGGGCCCTCGACGCCGGCCAGGCCGGGGCGTTCTTCTTCGTCGAGAAGTCGCAGCTCGACCCCGACGGCCTGATCAGCATCCTCGAGCGGGCCGGCCGGCAGGTCGACGAGCGCGTCACCCACGAGGAGCTGCGCGCCAAGCTGCGCGACCCCGACGGCATGGGCGCGGTGATCGGCCAGAGCCAGGTGATGCGCGACCTGTTCGACCTGGTCGACGCGGTGGCGCCGAGCAACGCCAACGTGCTGATCCAGGGCGAGAACGGCACCGGCAAGGAGCTCATCGCCAACGCCCTGCACCAGCGCAGCCCGCGCGCCAAGGGACCGTTCATCAAAATCAACTGCGCGGCGATCCCCAAGGACCTGATCGAGTCGGAGCTGTTCGGCTACAAGAAGGGGGCCTTCACCGGGGCCGCCGCCGACAAGGTCGGCCTGTTCGAACTGGCCGAGGGCGGCGCGCTGATGCTCGACGAGATCGGCGAGATGCCGGCCTACCTGCAGACCAAGCTGCTGCGCGTGCTGCAGGAGCGGGAGTACCGGCCGATCGGCGGCGACCGTTTCGTCAAGGTGGACTTCCGGCTGATCTGCGCCACCAACATCGACATCGACGCGGCGCTGCGCGACGGCCGGCTGCGCGAGGACCTTTACTTCCGCATCAACACCATCGTCCTGCGCGTCCCGCCGCTGCGCGAGCGGCCCGAGGACATCCCGCTGCTGTCCGACTGGTTCGTCGAGAAGTTCGCCCGCCGCCATCAGAAAGCGGTGCGCGGCGTCAGCGCCGCGGCCTACCACCTGCTCATCCGCAACCGCTGGCCGGGCAACGTGCGCGAGCTCGAGAACGCGATGGAGCGGGCGGTGCTGGTGACGCGCTCGGCCGAGATTCAGCCCGGCGACCTGCCGGAGTCGCTGCGGGCCGCGCCGGCCGACGACGACTTCGTCATTCCGCCGCACCGCACGCTCGCCGAGATCGAACGGATGGCGATCATCCAGACGCTCGAGCGCACCAACTGGAACAAACAGGAGGCCGCACAGATCCTCGGCCTCTATCGGCCGACGCTCTACAACAAGATGCGCCGTCACGGCATCGTGCTGCGCGACCGCAAGGGGCGCAACGTGGCGGCGATGGGCGAGGCGTAGCCGGCATGCGGCTGGTGCTGCTGGCCGCCTGGCGGGGCGTGGGGGAGTTCTACCGCAGCGACGGCCTGACCCATGCCGCCTCGATCTCCTACTACGCGCTGCTGTCGCTGTTCCCGTTCCTGCTGCTGCTGTTCTCGGTGATCGGCGCGCTCACCGCCGATCCGCTCGCCCGCGACCAGGTCATCGGCTTCGTCTTCCAGTACTTCCCGCAGCAGTTCGAGTTCATCACCCGCCAGGTCGACAGCTTCCGCACCGAACGGATCGGCATCGGCATCGGCGGCGGCCTGGCGCTGGCCTACGCGTCGCTCGGGGTCTTCAACGCGATGAGTTCGGCGGTCAACCACGCCTGGGGCGTCGAGCGCAAGCGCGGATTCTGGCGCCACCGGGCGTTCTCGTTCGTGATGATGCTGGCGGCCGGGACGATGTTCCTGGCGGCGATCGTCGCCGTCAGCGCGGTGCGGGTGGTCGAGGCGCGCTGGTTCGGCACGTTCGGCTACCGCCCGGCGTGGCTCGACGTGCTGGCCGGGGTCGGCTCCCAGTACCTGGGCACGGTGCTGCTCATCGCCTGCGTCGGCCTGATCTTCCGATTCGTGCCGCACACGCGGATCCGCCTGCGCGACGTCTGGCCGGGGGCCGTGCTGACCGGGTTGTTGTGGCGGCTGGCCTTCGCGCTGTTCTCGGCCTTCGCGGCCAACCCGGCGCGGTGGAGCGTGCACGGATCGGTCGCCGCGGTCGTCGTCTTCCTGCTGTGGATCTACGTCTCGGCGGTGCTGCTGCTCTACGGCGTGGAGATGACGGCGGCCTACGTGCGGCTGCGCCGCGCCGCCGCCGGGCACCCGACGCTGGCCGGCGGCGGCGTCACGCCCGGCGTGCGATCAGCTGCCGGATGAGGGCGTCGGTGAAGAACGGCAGGTCGTCGGACTTGCGCGACGTGATGACGTTGCCGTCCTCGACCACCGGGCGATCGACGTAGCGGGCGCCGGCGTTCTTGGCGTCGACGGCAATCGACGGCCAGCAGGTGAGCTGGCGGCCGGCCAGGACGCGGGCGTTGATGAACACCGACGGCCCGTGATCGATGGCGGCCACCGGCTTGCCGGCCGCCACGGCGTCGCGGACCAGATCGACCATGGCGTGGCGCAGCCGGATGCGATCCGGGGCGAAGCCGCCGGGGATCACCACCGCGTCGATGTCGGCGGCGCGTACCGCGCTGGCGGCGTGATCGGCGACCACCGACCGGCCGTCGCGGCTGCGGTAGGCGTGGCCCTGGATCGGCCCGACGAGATGCACCGTGGCGCCGGCCTGCCCCAGCGCCGTGCGGGTCGTCTCGACGTCCACGTGGTCGTAGTCCTGTTCGACCAGAATCACCACACGCTGCCCGCGGAGCGGGGCCGAATCCGTCACGATGCCGTCGTCGCCTCCTCGGGGAGTGTAGCGCAGCGACTATGATCCGGCGATGAACCGCCTGGCGGGTGAGGCCAGCCCGTACCTCGTGCAACACGCCGCCAACCCGGTGGACTGGTACCCGTGGGGCGACGAGGCATTCGCCGCGGCGCGCCGCCGCGACGTGCCGATCTTCCTCTCGGTCGGCTATGCCACCTGCCACTGGTGCCACGTGATGGCGCACGAGTCGTTCGCCGACCCGGCCGCGGCCGAGGTGCTCAATCGCGAGTTCGTCTGCGTCAAGGTCGACCGCGAGGAACGGCCCGACGTCGATCGGGTCTACATGGCGTTCGTGCAGGCGACGACCGGTGCCGGCGGCTGGCCGATGAGCGTGTGGCTCACGCCCGACCTCGAGCCGTTCTACGGCGGCACCTACTATCCACCGGTGGCCGCGTGGGGCCGGCCGTCGTTCCTCGACGTCTGCGCTGAGATCGCCCGCGCCTGGCGTGACGATCGGGCCGGCGTCGCCGCGTCGGCGGCGCGGATGATCGCCCGGCTGCGCGACGACGACCGGCTGCACCCCGGCGGTGCGGCCCCGGACGGCGACGTGCTCGAGGCGGCGGCGGGCGTGTGGGCCCACAGCTTCGACGAGCGGCGCGGCGGCTTCGGCGACGGGCCGAAGTTCCCGCGGCCGAGCGAACTGCTGTTCCTGCTGCGCGAGCACGCGCGCGCCGGCGCCGAGCGGCCGCGCACGATGGCGCTCGGCACGCTGCGGGCGATGGCCCTGGGCGGGATGCGCGATCACGTCGGCGGCGGCTTCCACCGCTATTCGGTGGACGGCGCGTGGCGGGTACCGCACTTCGAGAAGATGCTCTACGATCAGGCCCAGCTGGTGCTCGCGCTGCTCGAGGCCTGGCAGGTCAGCGGCGATGCGTTCTTCGCCCAGGTGGCCGAGGACACGCTGCGCTACGTGGCGCGTGATCTGACCTCGCCCGACGGCGCCTTCTATTCGGCCGAGGACGCCGACTCGCGGCCGGCCGCGGCGGCCGAGGCGGCGGATGCGCCGCCGCGCGAGGGCGCGTTCTACGTCTGGACGCGCGATGAGATCGTGCGGGTGCTCGGGCCCGACGCGCCGGTCTGGGAGCGTCGCTTCGGCGTGCAGCCCGGCGGCAACGCGCCGTTCGACCCGCAGGGCGAGTTCGGCACGGCCAATCTCTTCTACACGGCGCGCACGATCGCCGACGTGGCGGCCGACACCGGTCTCGCCGCGGCGGCGGTGGGCGAGGCGCTGGCACGCGCCCGGTCCCGGTTGTTCGAGGTCCGTGCCCGTCGGCCGCGGCCGCTCCGCGACGAGAAGGTCCTGACGGCCTGGAACGGCGTGATGATCGCGGCCTGCGCCCGCGCGGCCCGGGTGCTCGGCGTGCCGGGGGCGCTCGGAGAGGGACAGGCGCCCACCGGCGCCCGCCACTTGGCTGCCGCGCAGCGCGGTGCGGCGTTCGTCCGGACGCACCTGTGGGATGAAGGGCGCGGCCGGCTGTGGCGGCGCGTCGCCGCTGGCCGGGCTGGCGTCGACGGCTTCGCCGAGGACTACGCCTGCCTGGCCTGGGGGCTGCTCGAGCTCTTCCAGGCCGACGGCGATCCGGCCTGGCTGGGCTGGGCGCGCCGGCTCCATGCGGCGCTCGACGCCGGCTTCGCCGCCCCTGGCGATCGCGGCTGGTATGCGACCAGTGGCGAGGACCCGTCGGTGCTGCTGCGCCAGCTCGAGGGGCACGACGGCGCCGAGCCGGCGGCGACGTCGGTCGCGGTGATGAACCTGCTCACGCTGGCCCGGCTCACCGGCGACGGCCGCGCCCGGGCGAAGGCCGAGGGCGTGCTGGCCGCCTGGGGCGACCAACTGCGCCGCCAGCCGCGGGCCGCACCGTTCATGCTGGCCGCCGCGGCGAGCGCGCAGCTCGATCCGGTCGAGGTCGCCATCGTGGCGTCGGCCGATCCGGCGGCGTCGGCGCCGCTGCGCCACGCCGTCGACCGCCGCTTCCTGCCGGCCGTGGTCGTCGTGCCAGTGAGCGTGTCGCGTCGGGCGGCGCTGGTGACCGAGCTGCCGTGGCTCGGGCCGCTGCTCGACGCCTACGGCGCGCCGGCGGCGTACGTGTGCCGCCGCTTCGTCTGCGAGCGGCCGACCAGCGACCCCGGGCAACTTGCCGCGCTGCTCGATGCCTCGATGCCTGGCGCGACGACAGGGACGGCGGGCACGCCATGACCGCGCCGCTGGTCCGCGTCACCGCCGAGGCCGGCGGCACATGGCAGCGGGTGCGCCTCGACGCGCCACCGGGGCATCTGCTGTCCCTGGCCATGGTCCGGGCGCTGCACAAGGCGATCGCGGCCGCCGCCGCGCGCCCCGCCGTGAAGTGGCTGACGGTCGAGGGCACGCGCGGCCAGTTCTCCTACGGCGCGAGCATTCCCGAACACCTGCCCGAGTCGATGCGCGAGGTGCTGCCGGCGATGCACGCGCTGATGCGAGTGGTGCTCGATCTGCCGGTGCCGACCGCCGCGCTCGTCGACGGCCGGTGCCTCGGCGGCGGCTTCGAACTCGCGCTCTGCTGCGACGCGATCATCGCCACCGGCGAGGCCGTGTTCGGACTTCCCGAGATCAAGCTGGCGGCGTTTCCGCCGGTGGCGGCGGCGCTGCTGCCGATTCGCGTCGGCGCCAGCCGGGCCAGCCGGGCGGTGCTCGGCGGTGACGCGTTGCCTGCGCACTACTGGCATCACGCCGGGCTGGTTTCGCTGGTGCCCGATGGCGCGACGCTTCACGAAGCGGCGTTCGGCTGGTTCGCGCGGTATCTCGCTTCGCGATCGGCGGCGGCGCTGTCTCACGCGGCGCTGGCCGCCCGGGCGGTGTGGCGGCCGGACGTCGAGCGCGCCCTGGCCGCCGGCGAACGTCGCTATCTGGAGGAGCTGCTCGCGCATCCCTACGCGGAGGAAGGCATTCGCGCCTGGATGGAGAAGCGCGTGCCGCGCTGGCGCGAATGAGACCAGCCGATCGAGTACCGTAGGCGCTCGGGCCGGGGTGGCGAAACTGGCAGACGCACGGGACTTAAAATCCTGTGAACCGCAAGGTTCGTGCGGGTTCGATTCCCGCCCCCGGCACCATTTTCCTCAGTGATTCGGCGGATTGCCGCTCCGGGCCGCCAGGATGCCCCAGGAACGATTCGGGCGCGGGCTAGCGGTGGGCTAGCGGTCGGCAAGGGGTAGGCCCGTACAGGCCAAGCGGCGCGCCGTGGGGGCCGCGCCGCTCGTCTCGGTGGTGGAACCCGTCTACAGAGTCGCCGTCATCACCGCCGGATCCTCCGGGGCAGGCCGCGCAGGGCCGCCGGCGCGTACCGTCGCGCCGGCTTGAGCGCGGCTTCGCCGCGGCGGCGTCGGGGCACGCACCGCCACAGGAAGGCCAGGGCGATCGAGCGCGCCCGGGGCGAGAGCGCGCCCACGAGCAGGGCGGCGGCGTCCGCTTTCGAGGTCCGGGCGAGGGTCGTGCGGGTCATCGCCGGCCCCCGCCGAGCCGCAGGCCGGCGACAAGGCCGAGCCCGAACCCGGCCTCGCTCAGCGCCCAATGGTGGTGCTTGAGGGCGCTGTACGCCAGCTCGTCTACCTGCAAATCCAACAGCAACGTCTGGACGCGGTCGAAGGCGCCGCGGTCGGCCGCGCAGGCCAGCCGCTCGGCCGCGGCGTGCAGGGCGGTGATCTCGACGCCCTCGGCGAGCAACGTCGGCAGTTCCAGCGCGCACCGCGGCAGCAACCGCGCCACGTCTTCAGCGGCCATCGACAGCAGGCCGGCCAGCACCTCCACGTCGCCGATGCCCGCCAGGGCGCGGGGCGCCCGTTTCGCTCGGGCCGTCATCGCTGCGCCGCCCACGAACGGTATGCAGGCCTGCGGGACGCCAAGGCGCCAGGGCGGGAAGGTCGCCGCGGCGTCCAGCCGATCGAGCCCCGCTAGGTTCGCTTCGCCCCTCACTGGATGAATCACCCAGTGAGCACCAGCCCGGACGGCGTCAGGACGAGACCCCGATGGCCTGGCTCGGCTGCCGGGCGGGGAGGGAGCGGCACTGGGGCCATCGCGTGGTCGCACGCCCGCGGCGTCAAGCTGACGACCACCAGCAGCACCAGCAGCACCGACCAGCCCGGCGGGGTCCAGTCCGACCGCGGGATCATCGCGCACCGCCGAGTCGAAGGCCGAGGGCCAGCCCGAGCGCGAAGGCCGCTTGTGTGTTCTCGATCGTGAGCGTGTCGATCGGGTCGGTGACGTCCGACGTCGCGGTCTGCGCCCACGTGTCGTACCGCTTCGCGTCGGCGGTATAGCGGGTGCAGTGCTGCGCCGCCAGCCGGGCCACGGCCCGCTCGATGCTCGACTCGTCGAGCGGCGCGCCGGTCGGCCCGTCCGCGGCCAGCAGCGCCGGCAGCGCGGCGTCGGCCAAGGGCAGATACTCGGCGACCGAGCCGTGGCCGTGGTCGAGCAGCGCCGCGACCAGCGCGACGCGGGACAGCGGGTCCGGTGTCCGCGCGGCCTTCGCCCGGGCGCTCATCGGACACCGCCGAACAGACGGGCGGCCACCATGAACCCCAGCGCGAACGCCGACGACGCCAGCGCCGGCTCATCGCGGTACTCGGCCTCGTGGGAGCGATGCAGCACGCGGATCGTGCTGGCGTGGATGGCGCGCTCGGAGAACCCGGCTACGGGGCCGTTCCCGTCGCCGTTGAACAGGTTGCGCAACTCGGCGTCGGCGTACGGCATCAGCATCGAGAGGACCTGGTCGTCGCCGTCCACGGCGAACCGGAGCACCTCAAGCTGCGACGGGGGCAGGGCCGGCGGGAGGTGATGCGGCGCGGTGGTGATGAGCCGGGGCGTGGTGGTCTCCGGGGTGGTCGTGCGGCGGGTGGTCTTCGTGGTGCGGGTGGTCGTGCGGGACATGCTGCCTCCGATCGAACGTGGGCAGCGGCAGGCAGGATGCGCCAACGGGTAGAATGGCGCAGCCCGATCGGCCGCTGATACCGGCTGACGGGTTAGGGGCGTCGGTCGGTTCACAGCCGGCCGGCGTCCCGCTTTCAACCCGGCACGCTACACCCGCCAGCCCGCCCACGTCAAATCCGGCCGGCCGTGCCGAGCGCCGCGTCGGTGAACTCATGCAGGCGCAGCGTGAGACGGTAGGACTGGCGCCGGGTGGTCAGCCGTATCGGTCTACTGGGTCCCAATCGGACCCAGTAGAAAAGCCCACCCTCGCCGACGCCGGGATCGACAAGCACCTCGCCGACCGCGCGCGCAAGTACGCCGCTGTTCCCGCCGAAGAATGGGACAGAGAGCTGAACGAGTGGCGTGAGCGCGTCTCCTCCGAGCCCGGGCGGCCACCATAGCCAACTGCGACGGGCGGCGGTGTCATGCCGACCGCCGCGCCGCGACGTGGTGCAGAACAGCGGGCGGGCGGCCTCTGCGCTTGGCCACGTGCCGCGGGCGGTGCTTCGGTTCGGCGCGTTGATGCGCGACGATCGTCTCGACCGTGGAGAAGCGATTCTCACAGTCGAGACACTGGCGCCGGCGGCGCGGACCGCACACGCTGACCACGCGCGTCGGCGTCGCGATCCCGCACACCGGGCAACGAAACTTGAGCGCGGGATCGCCGTTCATGGCGCGGCCTCGGCGGCGGCCAGCAGCACGACACACCGCGCCCGCGGGCGGCGCCCGATCACGTGCTCGTCGGGCCGCCGCTCGAACTCGACGACGGCGCCCAGCGGCAGCGGCCACACCGCGCAATCGGCCCGATGCAGGTAGACGTCGCCGTCGCCGCCGGCGGCGGGCGCGAGGAACCCGTAGCCGGCGTGCGCGATGATCTGGACGACCGTCCCGGTCTCGCGCGGACCGGCCGGCGGGCGGGTGGCGCGGCGCTCGTCTCGGCAGCGCTTGCACCTCCGGGGAGGCTGGAGCGCCCGCGACGCGAAGTACTCCGCGTCGTACCTGAACGGGTACGAGCACTCGACGCACACGGCCTCAGCCATCGTGTTCCACCTCCGGGCGGTAGGACGGCAGCGGCCCGGCACCGATCACCAGCCGCTTCTGGATCTGCCGGGCCTGCCAGTAGCCGGTGAAGGTGCGGCGCCGCGGCGGCCGCGCCACGTTCCACTCGTCGCGCACGGCGAAGAATCGCGGCACCAAGGGCACAGCCGCCGCGGCCCGGCGGCGCCACGCGTCCATGCGGTCCATCAGCGCGCGCACGCCGAGCCAGGCGGCCAGGACGTCGATCACCACGGCCGCGCCCCGTTGACGGGGTCCACGCCCCACGCAGCCAGCAGCCGCTCTACGTCGTCTTCGTCGCGGCGCGCCGCCGCTCGAGCCTCGGCGATGTAATCCGCCAACTCGGGCGGAACGTGCGGGGCATCGGTGACCGCACTCGCGTAGAGGGCGCCGGGGTCCGGCACCTCGGACGCGGGCAACAGCCAGAGGTGGGCGATCTCGTGTAGGGCCAGCCGCTCGAACTGCGCCGCGGTAGATGTCGCCGTCAGGACCACGACGCGCGCCCCGGTACGAATCTCACCGCCGCACCAGCCGAGCACGCGGCGCCCGGCCAGCACGTAAGCGGCGCCGTGGACGGCGAGCGCTTGCACCGGCGGCGCTGGGATCCGCGCGATCGCCTCGGCCAGCGGCTCCAGCAGCGTCGCGTCGCCGAACGCCACCAGCCGCGCGATCACATCGGCCGTCGAGCCGAGCACCGGCGTAGCATCCCCGGCGGCACGCGCGGACCAATCGCGGAGCCGCTGGCGGGCCGCCTCGGTCGCGATCAACGGCGCGACGCACCACGAGGGCAGCGCCGCGGCCCGATCCGCCGGTGCCGGCGCGTGCGGCGAGAACGGCCGGCCGAGTAAATCGCACCAGCGCGCATACGCGGCCCGGCCTATCACGTCGTCGGTCACTCCGCACCGCCGAGCAGCGCGCGCAGCCGATCGCGCCGCGCCGTCGCCGCGAGTACCTCGGCTTCGGCCTGCCGCAGAGCGACGCGCGCATCACGGACGACCGCGCGGATGTTCTGCAGGTCGTCGGCGGCGAGTGGGCGCGAGCCGTACTTCGCCTGCCAGCGCATCCCGATAGCCACGCGGCCGAGCGCGGCCGGATCGGCGTCGAGGGACGCGATCCACAGGCGATCGGCGTCCTCGACGCTGAGCCCCGACGTGACGCCGCGATACCCGGAGACGCCGGCGAGCGCCGCGGCCTCCCACAACCGCGGCGCCCGGCCCGTCCTCGTGACGCTCATCAGCGCGCACCCTCGCGCAGCAGCGCCTCGATGCGCTCCAGCGCGTCGAGCACCGCTTCGGGGCTGCGGCGGTAGGCGGCGCGCTCCAGCGCGTCGCGCTGCAGCTCGGCGCGCAACCCGTCGCCGAGCTCGTCCGGCCCGTCGGCGTCGGCCGCCCGATCTGGCGACGGCGGCATTCGGCCGGCGTGCTCGTCCTCGGCGCGTGTGAGCGCCGCTTCGAGCTCGGCGACGCTGCCCGGGTACAGCGCGCGCGTCGGCTCGACCAGCCGCTCGTATCCCTGCTCGCCCTCGAAGCACATCGCGCCGCTGGCGGCGGCGAGCAGCGGGAAGCCGATCGCGCGGCCTCGCGCCATGAACGTGGTGCGCTGGGATTCGGTCAGTCTCTCCATATCGGGATCACTCCTTCGGGCCGGTGGACGACGCCCCACGCGCGGCCCGGGCGCGTGGTGACGTTGGTGGCGACGACGGTGGGAACACGCGGTCGTTGACCGCGACGGCGTGCCGGATCAGCGCCGCGCCGAGCGACGCGGCCGTCTGCGGCGACATCGGGAAGACAGCCGCGTCGACGCCAGCGCCGGCGACCAGGGCGACGTCGGCACCCGCCGCGATCACGGCGAAGGCTGCAGCCGGCCACTGCAGGTCCGGCTGGGGTCGACGGACGGGCAGCTTGGCGATCGGCCCAGCGAGCGGAACGCAGATCGCGCGGTCTGGCTCCGGCACCGCTCGCGCCGCGGCGCCAACGCCGTTCGGCGCGAGCTTGGTGCGGTTCTGCTCCCAAGCCAGCACGGCGGCCTCGACGTCGCGACAGCGGCCGGCCTGGTCGAACAACTCGCGCGGCAGCCGTCCGGTATCACGGCCGCGGCGAACGGCCCGATCAGTGACGCCGAGCGTGCGGGCGAGTTGGCGAAGTGATGCGCTCATGGTGCGGACTGCGGACTCAGAAAAACGTCCACTAAGTGGCCTCGTTTCGCGCCGTCCCCACCCGCACCGGGTCGTTCTGGCGGAGAACCTATGCCCCCAGGGGGGGTGGGGCGGCGGCGCGGCAGCCGTGTCACCACGTCGCCCCCGTCGCAACAGCGGCCCGGCGCGACGGTCGGCAGCGCGGGCACGTGGACGGCACCGGGCAGCCGCTCAGCAGCAGGCCGCGTGAGACGGCGAACTGCGCCGAGCACACCGCGCAGTGACGCACGCTGATGGCGTCGTCGGCCTCGGGCTGGTCGGGCGGCACGTCGAAGCGGACGGGTTGGACGGCCTCGGGTTGGCGGCGCTCGGCGGCCAGTCGTGCCCGGTGGCGAAGATGGCGCGCTCTCATCGCCGAGCCTCGTGGTCAGGGCCGCGGTCGGCTGTCTCGAGTGCGACGGTGAGCGCGTCGAGCAGCCGGGCCGTCCAGCGTCGATCGGCGTCGGTGGTGGCGCGGTGCCGGCCGAATCGGTGCGCGGCCAGCAGCAGCCCGCGGAGCCGGCGTGTCAGGGCGGGGCGGCCCACGGTCCGACGTGGCGGGCGGATGTCGATCGCGGTCACGGCCGGGCCTCAGCACCGAACCACCCGGGCGGCGTCGGCGGGAGGCGGTCGTCGTCGTAGTCGTCAAGGGGCAGGATCATCACGGCATCGGGACCGGCGTCCCGCTCGCGCATCTGCAGGTTCACCGAGGCGCGGGCGTCGCGGCGCGCGTGGCGCTCGGCCTCGGCCTGTGTGTGGACGTGGTGCACGATCAACGCGGCGCCGCAGGCCGGGCACGCCGGCGCGCGACGGCGCAGCGTGGGCACGAGCGTCGCGTCGTGGTCCTTGAGGTCGAGCGTCAGCGTGCGCACGGCACAACCTGATGCGGGGCAGTAGAGCTCGATGCTGAGCAGGGGACTGCGCCGGCGGGCTGCACGGAGGGCGGCGACGACCGAGGGTAGGGTCGGCCGGCGGGCGGGCTCAGGCATCTCGTCGTCTCCTACCGATTGAGGGGCGGACAGTCCGGCGGACACTCCCCCTAAAGGGGAGGAGTGTCCGTGTCCGGACAGCCGGACACGTGTCCGGACACGGTGTCCGGAGTAGGTAGGGGTTTCATGCGCGCCTCCGTTCGGCCAGGCCGAACCGCCCATCGGCGAGCTTCACGAACATCTGGAACTTGGCCGTAGCGCCGGCGTAGCGGCGGATCGTTCGCTCGACGGTGGCCGCGTCCTTGTCAGGCAGGGCGGCCGCGATGGCGTCGAGGTCTCGGGGGCCGGACCGGAGCAGCGCCTTGACGCGGTCCTTGACGTGTAGCCCCGTCGCCAGCGACTCCACCGCGGCCGGCTCGACCTTCTCGACGTCGGTGCGGTCGTCGCCGAACGTGAACCGGAGCGCGTGGGCGGCCGGCCAGGGGCCGACGTTGAACTTCCGGACGTAGAACCCTACCTCGGTCGCCGAGGCGCCTGAGACCGACTCCGCGCGTTTGGCGAACCACAGGGCGCGCGTCGAGTTGAACCAGAACGCGGAGCCGAACGGCCGCTGGTCGCCGTCCTCGGCCTTGGCGCGGTGCGCGATGTGCAACGAGCCGATCGGCCCGAGACTGCGCACCGCCCGGAAGTAGCCGAGCGCCGCCTCGGGACTCTCCGGCCGGTCGTGCGCCAGGAACCCGACCGAGTCGAACAGCACGTAGCCGAGGCGATGCGTGCGGACCATCTCCGTGACGCGGTCGAGGTCGTAGAGCAGCGGCCGGCTACACGCGAGATAGACCACCGTGCCCGGCGATGTGCCGCCGGTCAGTCGAGCGACGCGGTCTTGGTGGACCTCGGCGCTCATCTCGGCATCCACGATCCCGACCGCGATCCCCTGTCGTGCCAAGGCGACGGCGATCGCGTCGAGGGTCATGGTCTTGAGGCTGTCGCCGTCGCCGAACACGATCGCCGGCAGGCGGTCGGGCAGCGAGAACCCGAGCACCCGGTGAAGGCCGGCGGTCTTGACGGCCGACCGTTGGCCGGTGAGCGGCACCGCCGGATCCCCCTCGGTCTCGGCGAGCGTGACGTAGATGCCGAGGTCGTCGATCAGGCGCCGCCAATCGGGCAGCGCCTCGGTTGTCGTCGTGCGGTCCGCCAGCGCCCGGGCGATGCCGTCGCGATCCCGCACGTTCGAGAGGTTCACGGTGCTGGTCAGCAGCACGCCGTGGATCGTCTGAACGCCGGCCAAGCTGACGCGCACGGTCAACTCGCCGTGCAGTTGATGCCGCTCGCGGCGCACATGCCGTACCTCGAGTTCGGTCCCCAGGTGGTCGGGGCCGCTCAGGCTGTAGTGCCCGTCGCCGAGCTTCTGGAAGCGGCTATCGTCGGCGAGCGCTCCCGGGAACGGCGAATCGTCGCGCCTCATGCCGCCCGCCCTCGGCGCCCGTGCGCCGCGACCAGCTTTTCAAGATGGGCGATCCGCTCGATGGCCCACTGCCGGGCGTTCACCGGCTCGCCGGCTGGCGTGGTGCGCACGATCGGCAGTCGTCGCGTGCGCTGCCAGATCAGCAGAGCGACGTGGCGCCGGAGTAGCTGCAGCTCGGCCCACGCGCGGGCCGGGTCGAGCCCGGCCAGGTCGTGATGCTCGGCGCGCTGCCAGGCCTCCCAGGTGTCACAGGGGTCGGGTATGATCGATGCGCTGGTCATGAGGATGTCGCCCTCGCGGCCGGCAAGGCGCCCACCCTGATCCGGTGGGCGTCGCCGCGTACGGGGTTAGGACGTACGGGGTTAGGCGGCCTCCGTCGGCGAGCGCCGCGCCCGGGCGGCGGCGGCGGGCTCGGCGGCGCGCTGGCCGATGCCGGCGCGCTGGTACTCGGCGATGATCGGCAGCCGGTATCGCGTGGTGGTCGGCCCCAGGCGCACGACGGCGCGCTGCAGGATCGGGTCGGTCTTGGTCTTGCGCCACAGGGTCGAGCGATCGATCTGCAGCAGGTCGCAGGTCTGCGCCGTCGTCGCGAGCGGTTCCGGCAGCGCGTCGGGTGGCGGGGCGGTGTGAGACGTGGAGCGGTGTCGCATGGCGTCCCCAAGTGGACGCGATGCGCGTTGGACAGACCGAGGGGTCTGTCCAACTATTTTCGCGGGAGCCGCGCGATGCGCTTCCGGAGCGCGCCTTCGCTCGGGATCACGTGACTGCCGAGAATCCTTTCCACTGCCTCCGGTGTGGCGGCCAGCAGCGCCCGCTGTCGCACCACTCGGGCGATCGCGCTCACGGTGGCCGCCGGCCGTGCGCGCCGCACGGTAGCGACGGCGGCCAGCAGCGGGGCGGTCGGGAGGGCGGCGGCCTTGCGCACCACGGCGCCGCGGGCGCTCCAGGTCTGCACTTGTCGCTGGCGCGCCCGTCCGATCCGCACCACGGGCCATGCGTGCTTGGCGTGCGCCTCGGTGGCGAACTGCCCGAGTGCCAGCGCACCCATCACGATCCGGGCGCTCGCCAGTGCCACGACGTCCACGCCGGCAGCCCGGGCGTTGGCCGCGTCGCCGCGGCCCCGGATGGCCGCCAGCCACGTGCGAACGTCCGCGATCAGCGGCAGGATCTTGCCGGCATACCACGCCGGTGAGCCGTAGCGCGACCGTCCGCCGCGGCGGCGCGCCTGACACCACGTCTCCAACTCCGCGACCGCGGCGTCGAATTGTGCCGTCGCATCGCCGGCGCGTCTGAACACGGCGCCGAGCGGGTGCGCGCGGCAAAAGGCGCGGAGCGCGTCGAGGTTGACCTTGACCGCGACGTCGAGGTCGAGCGGCGCCGGCACCGTGATCGACGTGATGCCATCGGTCAGCGTCCGGGCCCGGGCCCGCCGGGCGCTCATCGCCGGCCCCTCGGGCGGTGCGCGAGCACCTTCGACGGCTTCGGCTTGCCGGCGATGATGCGCTGCAACTCGGCGTCCCAGGCGTCGAGCGCGGCGGCCTTCTCGATCTGGTAGGCGTGGCGGTTGTAGTGCTTGGCGGTCACGCTCACGGCGGCGTGATTCAACACGCGGCCGATCGTCGTCTCATCGAAGCCGAGCCCGGCGAGCCGAGTCGCCACGGTGCGCCGCAGATCCTTCCACTCGTAGGCGCCGCCGTGAATCGCCGCCAGCGCGCGGTGAGCGTCCGCGTGGAGCGTCAGCCCGGGAAACACGCGCGGCTCGTCCTCGGCCACGTCGCCGCGGCGCCGCTCGAGGATCGCCACGACCGAGGCACTGAGCGGCACGGCGTGCGGGCGCTTGTTCTTCGTGCGGGCACCGGGCAGCGTCCACAACCGGGCGTCGAGATCGACTTCGGCCCACTGCAAGCCAGCCACTTCGCCGCCGCGCTGGCCGGTGAGCGCGCGCAATCGGATGGCGTCGGCCGCTGGCCCGGGCTGCGCGTCGAGACCGGCCCACAACGCGCGCAGCTCGTCGTCGGTGAGCACGCGATCGGCGGGCTGCTCGGCGAAGCGCTTCTCCATGCGTGCGGCCGGATGGGCGTCCACGAGCCCGCGGTCGAGCGCGATCGTGAACAGCCGAGAGATCACGGCCTGTACGCGGTTGACGCCGATCGTCAGGCCGGCGCCGACCAGCGAATCGAGCAGCGCATGGACGTCCTTCCGGGTGATGTCGGCGAGCGGCCGATCGCCCCAGGCCGGGAGCAGGTGGCGCCGGATCTTCTGCATGTCCTCGTGGGCGGTGCGCTTCTTCGCCGCGGCGGTCTTCTCGTACAGCGCGGCCATGTCGGCGAACGTGAACACCTTCGGCGGGGCGGGCGGCGGCGTCGGTGGTTCGGCCGCCTTCGCCTTCTCGGCGCGCTTCTCGGCGGCGGGGTCGCGCTGCTCGACGTCGACGGCGTGCCGGTGCGTCCCGGCCAGCGCGCGCGCCTTCGCCAGCGTCAGGCCGTTCGGGTCGTAGGCGCCGAGCACCAACCACTGCGAGGGTTTGCCGGCCATGCGATAGACGAACGCCCAGGTGCGCGTCGAGGGTGTCACGCGCAGCACCAGGCCGCGCGTCTTGGTGTCGAAGTAGTTCTCGCGCGACGTGGTGCGGACGCTGGCGACGAACCGATCGGTGAGCGCGACACGCGGCATACTGGCCTCCGAGTCCCGGCGGGCTAGCGGCACGGGACTGCCCCGGGAACTACCCGAACTGCCCCCGGGACTGCCCCCGGGACTGCCGGTCTGGGCTAGCGGTGGGCTAGCGGCCAAACGGCACTAGGTGCAACAGACGGCAACACGGTAACACGAATTGTCTAGGAATTCTGAGAGGTGGCCGATGCGGTGTGTTTCACGGTGTGCCATTCGACGGGACTTAAAATCCCGGGTTCCGCAAGGAGCGTGTGGGTTCGACCCCCACCCCCGGCACCATCGACGCCGATGACCGACGTGCTTCTCGCTCTACTCGATGAGGCCTACGACCATCGCTCGTGGCACGGCACCAATCTGCGCGGCGCCTTGCGCGGGCTGACCCCGGCCACCGCGGCGTGGCGGCCGGGGCCGGCGCGTCACAACATCTGGGAGCTGGTCGTGCACGCCGCCTACTGGAAGTACGCGGTGCGGCGTCGGCTCAGCGGTGAGCCACGCGGGTCGTTCGCGCTCGCCGGCAGCAACTTCTGGGCGCGGCCGATCGAGGGCACGGCCCGGGAGTGGCGCGCCGACCTGCGTCTGCTCGCCGACGAGCATCGGCAGCTGCGCGCCGTGATTGCCGCGTTCCCGCCGGCGCGCTGGCCGCGGCGCGCCGCGGGAAGCCCGTTCACGTACGCGGCGCTGGCGCGCGGCGCCGCCGCCCACGACCTCTACCACGCCGGCCAGATTCAGCTGCTCAAACGGCTGGCACGCTGACGCCCGTCGGCTCGCGGTGGCGCCGGGCCGCCGTCCCCTGGCATAAGATCACGACGGCCGTTCCGGTCCGGTCGAGTCGGGTCCCGGGCCCCTGGAGGCAGACGATGCGGTGGGAAGATCAGCGGCGCAGCAGCAACGTCGAAGACCGTCGCGGCATGCGCGTGCCGGGCGGCGCCGCCGGCGGCGGCATCGGCACCATCGTGATCGTGCTGCTGATCTCGTGGATCACCGGCGTCAACCCGCTCACGTTGTTCCAGTTGGCCGGCGGGCTCGGCGGCGGGGCGACGGCGCCGGCGGAGGAAGGGCCGGTCGGGGCGCCCGCCAACGACCCGCAGGCCGAGTTCGCGGCGGTCGTACTGGCCGACACCGAGGACACCTGGGGCCGGGTCTTCCAGCAGGGCGGCGAGCGCTACCAGCCGCCGACGCTGGTGCTCTTCAACGACGCCGTCCAGTCGGCGTGCGGCACCAACTCGGCGGCGGTCGGGCCGTTCTACTGCCCGGCGGATCAGAAGGTCTACATCGACCTCGGGTTCTTCCGCGAACTCGACCAGAAGTTCGGCGCCCCTGGCGACTTCGCCCAGGCCTACGTGATTGCGCACGAGGTCGGCCACCACCTCCAGACACTGCTCGGCGTCTCCGAACGGGTGATGCAGATGCGCCAGCGCGTCGGCGAAGTGGATGGCAACCGGCTGTCGGTGATGCAGGAACTGCAGGCCGACTGCTTCGCCGGCGTCTGGGGGCACCATGCCAACCGGAAGAGCCTGCTCGACGCCGGCGACGTCGAAGAGGGCCTGCGCGCCGCCGCCTCGATCGGCGACGACGTGATGCAGCGGCGCGCCCAGGGGCGGGTGTCGCCCGAATCGTGGACCCACGGCTCGGCCGAACAGCGGGTCGAGTGGCTGCGCCGCGGCCTCAGCCAGGGCACCATCGACGCCTGCGACACCTTCGGCCAGGGCTCGCGCTAGCGTCTCACCAGATCCTCACGCGCTGATCGGGCGGCAGGAACAGCTGGTCGCCGGGCTTGACGTCGAAGGCGGTGTAGAACGCGTCGACGTTGGGCAGCGGCCGGGTCGCCCGCAGCACGTCCGGCGCGTGCGGGTCCGACAGGACCTGCTGGCGCAGGAAGTCGTCCCGCGTCTTGGCGCGCCACGCCTGCGCCCAGCCGGCGAAGAAGCGCTGCTCGCCGGTCAGGCCGTCCATCACCGGTGCTGGCCTGCCGCCCAGCGACTTCTGGTAGGCGCGATGGGCGATGACCAGTCCGGTCAGGTCGCCGATGTTCTCGCCGAGCGTCAGCTCGCCGTTCACCTTCAAGCCCGGCAGCACCTCGACGGCCGAGTACTGGGCGACCAGGCCCTTGGCCCGGCGCATGAACTCCTCCGCGTCCTTGGCCGTCCACCAGTCGCGCAGCACGCCCTTGGCGTCGAAGCGGCGGCCCTGGTCGTCGAAGCCGTGGCCCATCTCGTGGCCGATGACGCCGCCGATGGCGCCGTAGTTGACGGCGTCGTCGGCGGCCATGTCGAAGAACGGCGGTTGCAGGATGGCGGCGGGGAACACAATCTCGTTGCGCACGGGATGGTAGTAGGCGTTGACCGTCTGCGGGTTCATCTCCCATTCTTCGGGATCGACCGGTTGGCCGACCTTGGCGAGGTCGAAGAGGGAGTCGGCCTCGAGCGCCCGCATCATGTTGCCCAGCAGGTCGTCGCGCCGGATCTCGACCTTCGAGTAGTCGCGCCACTTCGACGGATAGCCGATCTTCGGGCGGAACGCCGCCAGCTTGGCGTGCGCCTCCTTTCTGGTCTCCGGCCCCATCCACTCGAGGCTGTCGATGCCGTCCTTGTAGGCCGCGCGCAGGTTCTCGATGAGCGTGTCCATGCGCGCCTTGGCCGCCGGCGTGAAGTGCTTCTCGACATAGGCCTTGCCGAGCAGCTCGCCGACGGTTTGATCCAGGTTGTTGAGCGCGCGCCTCCAGCGCGGCTGCAGCTCGGCGACGCCCTGCAGCGTCCGGTTGCGGAAGTCGAAGCGGGCCTCGACGAGCGCGCGGTGCAGGTACGGCGCGAACCGATCGACGAGGTGGAAGGTGAGGTACGGCTTCCACCGCTCGACCGGCGTCGACGCCACGGTGCCGGCCAGCGCCTTCACGAAGCTCGGCTGCGCGACGACGACCGCCGGCGCCGAGGCGATGCCCATCTCGCCGAGCCATGCCGCCCAGTCGAGGCCCGGGAACTGGGCGGGCAGGTCGGCGACGGCGACCTTATTGTAGGTCTTCACCGCGTCGCGGCTCTCGACGTTGGTCCAGTGGGCGCGGGCCAGCCGTGTTTCGAAGGCGAGGATGTCGGCGGCCGCCGTGGCCGGGCCCGGCACCCTGGCGGCGTCGAGAATCGTCGTGATGTAGGCGACGTATTTCGCGCGGTACTCCTTCAGCCGTGCGTCGTCCTTGAGGTAGTAGTCGCGGTCGGGCAGGCCGATGCCGCCCTGGCCGATGTAGAGGGTGTTGCGGGTGGGCTCCTTGGCGTCGCCGTCCACGCCGGGGCCCAGCGGCGCGCCGCCGATGCTCAGCTTGGCCTGACGGGCGAAGTAGCGCGCGAGATCGGCCTTGGTCGAGAGGGCCTGGATGGCCTTCAGCTCGGCCTCCAGCGGGCCGAGGCCGAGTTGTTCGACCCGCGCCTCGTCCATGAACGCCGTGTAGAAGTCGCCGATCTTCTGGTTGTCCGACCCGGCCGGGTGCTGGCCGGCGGCCGCCGCTTCCACCAGCACCTTCAGCTGTTCCTGCGATCGGTCGAACGCCTCGTAGAAGCCGCCGTAGGCCGGTTTGTCGGCGGGGATCTCGGTGCGCGCCAGCCAGCCGCCGTTGACGAATCGGAACAGGTCGTCCTGCGGCCGCACCGTCCTGTCGAACGTCGCGGCGTCGAGCCCGGACACCAGCGGCGGACGCGGGGCTGTGGGCGGGGCGGCGGGCTGCGAACAGGCGGCCGAGACGAGCACCAGCGCGAGCGCGGCGGCGAATCGAGGCATCGGGGACTCCTGGGAGGCTCATCATACCGGCGGGACACACGGCGACGGCGAGGCCGGCCGCCTGCCGCGCGATCGCTGACGCGAGCGCCGGGGCGAGTGCCAACAGGCGTAAGCTACCAGGAGCCGGTGGATCGCGTCGCCGGCCAACGCCGGCCGCGCGTCCCCTCCCCGACGGCGCGGTGCGCATCGCCGGACCCGGGTGGGTATTGCCCGGCCGGTCCGGTCAAAGGGGGAATCATGCGCCGTCTGTTGATCGCCGCCTGGGTGGTCGTGCTCGCCGGCTGTTCCGCGCCCTCGTCGCCGCCGGCGGCGTCTCCGGCCGCGACAGCGACCGCTCCGGCGGGCGCGCCGCCTGCCGCCGCCGAACCGTCCACCGGGGCGCCGGCTGCGGTGGCGCCGACGGCGTCGCCAGCGCCGTCGACCCCGGCCGTGGCGGCGCCCGCGGCGGCGCGGCGGCCCTCGGCCACGCCGGTCCGGCCCGCAGAGGAGACCGGCACGGCGCCGGCCCCGTCACCGTCGGCCCCGTCACCGTCGGCCCCGGCGCCCGCGGATGCGGCCGCCGCCCCCGCGCCCCCCGCGTCCGCGCCGCCCGGGTCCGCGCTGCCCGCGCCGAGCTTCCTCGAGATCACCGTGCCGTCGGGCACCGCGCTGGCCGTCACGTTGACGACGGCCCATGCCTCGAACACCAGCGCCGTGGAGGACACCGTACGCGGCACCCTGCGCCGCGCCCTCGTCGTCAACGGCATCGAGGTGGCGCCGGCGGGCGCCGAGGTCAGCGGCAGCGTGACGGCGGTCGAGCGTTCGGGGCGGGTCAAGGGGCGGGCCCGCCTCGCCCTGCGCTTCACGTCGCTCACCGTCGCCGGCACGTCGGAGGCGATCGCTACCGCGGCCATCGCCCGCGAAGCCGAGGGCACCAAGGGCGAGGATGCTGCCAAGATTGGCATCGGCGCCGGCGCCGGCGCGGTGATCGGCGCGATTGCCGGCGGCAAGAAGGGCGCCGTCGTGGGCGGGACGGTCGGCGGCGCCGCCGGCACCGGCGTCGTGCTGGCCACTCGCGGCGACGAGGTGGAACTGCCGGCCGGCACGGCGCTTTCCACCACGTTGACGCGCCCACTGGTCGTGCAGATCCGTCGGCCCTGACAGCGGCCGTGCCCGCCCCCGGGCGTTCGGCTCAGCGGCAGTCGTGCACTACACTTCGCGCATGTCGCGATCGGTCGTCTCCTGCCGCGCCGGGGCCGGCGCCGGCCTCTCGGGCCCGCGCCCGGCCGATGAGCGCCTCCGCGCTCGCGCATCGGTATGCGGCGCGCGGCTGACGACGTAGCGGCGTGGCCGAGGGACTGGCGCGTATCGTCGTCGGCCGCCATCCGGCCCGTACGCTCGTCCGCGCCCTGGTGCTGGTGGGCGGCGCGGCTGCGCTGCTCACCTGGGGCATCCTGCCGGTGCGCGGCCAGGGGCCGAGCATGCAGCCGACCATCGTCGACGGCCAGCTGCTCATCGTGAGCAAGGTCTCGTACCGCCTTCGGGCGCCGCGCCGTGGCGAGATCGTCGCGGTCCGGCTCGCCGGCGACGAGGCGGTGCTGATCAAGCGGATCCTCGCCGGGCCGGGCGACACCATACGGATCGACGACGGCACGGTCACCGTCAACGACGTCGCGCTCGCCGAGCCCTACGTCGAGTTCCGCCGTCCGTGGGGGATGGCCGAGACGAGGCTCGACCCCGACCAGTACTTCGTCGTCGGCGACAATCGAGGCATGCCGATGGAGCAGCACACCATGGGCACGGTGTCGGGGCGCCGCCTGATCGGGCCGGTGGTGTGGTGAGCGTGACGTGGCGGACGGCGGCGGTCGTCGTGGCGGCCGGGGTGGCGGCGTGGGCCGGGTGGTCATGGCTGACGACCTCGGCCGAAGAGCGCGTCCTGGCGGCGGTGACGGCGACCGCCGAGACGCTGTCGGCTCGACCGACCGACCCGTTGGGGCAGGTGGCGGCGCTGGGCCAGCTGCGTCGCCACCTCGCCGAGACCGTCGTCGTGCGCGCCGGCGGGGGCGCCGAGGTCACCGGGCGCGACGCGGCGATGGGCGTGTGGCAGCGGGTCCGCGCGTCGGCCGAGGCGATGCGCGTGCGGGTCGTCGATCCGCTCGTCAGCGTCGACGAGGCGGGGACCTCGGCCACCGTCGAGGCCGTCGTCGAGGTGACCTTCGAGCGCGGCGGGGTCCCCGAGCGGGAACTGCGCGACGTCCGGCTGACGCTGGTCGAGCGCGACGGCGAGTGGGTCGTATCGGCCGCCTCGCTCGTCGAGGCGGTGACGCCGCCGGGGTAGCGGCACGAGACGGAGAACCACGCGGATGTCCACCACCATCGATTTGCAGTTCCAGGGCCGCGCCGGCGTGATCGCCACGGCGGTCGTTCCCGTCGGCGGCGGCGTCGTGCTGATCGACCCGGGGCCCTCGTCGTGCCTGGCGGCGCTCGAGCGCGGCCTCGGCGCGCTGTCCCACACGCTCGCCGACGTCCGGGCGGTCCTGTTGACGCACATCCATCTCGATCACGCCGGCGCGGCCGGGACGATCGTCCGGCGGGTGCCGGGCGTGCCGATCTACGTGCACGAACGCGGCGCGACCCACCTGGCCAACCCGGAGAAGCTGCTGGCGAGCGCGACCCGCCTCTACGGCGCGGCGATGGACCAGTTGTGGGGCGAGTTCCTCGCCGTGCCGGCGGCGAGCCTGCGGGCGCTCGCCGGCGGCGAAACCGTGACCCTCGACGGTCGCCGCTTCGCCGTGGCCTACACACCGGGACACGCCGTGCACCACGTCAGCTATCTCGACACCGGTGACGGCACCGCGTACGTCGGCGACACCGCCGGGATTCGTACCAGTCCCGGTTACGTGCTGCCGGCGACCCCGCCGCCCGACATCGATCTCGACGCGTGGGAAATCAGCCTGCGCGCCATCGAAGCGTGGCGGCCGTCGCGGCTGTACTTGACGCACTTCGCCGAAGGCGAGCCGCCGGAGACGCATCTGGCGCTCTACCGCGAGGCACTGGCCCGGCACGCCGACCGGGTCCGGACGTCTCTGGCCGAGCCTGGCGACGACGACGCGCGGATCGCCGCATGGGTCGAGTGGCTGCGGGCGGATATGCGACGCCGGATGCCCGAGCCGGCTGCCGCCACCGCGGAGTGGGCCGCCCCGTTCGCGTCGTTGTGGCAGGGGCTGGCCCGCTACTGGCGCAAGCGAGAGGTTGCCAGCGCCTGAGCCTCGCCTCGGGAGCGTCGGTTCTTCTCGCCGCCAGCCCCTCGCCGCTAGCTCGCGACCGCCATCGCGTGGCCGGTGTACGACGCCGGAGCGGCCGCCGCGGCGGTCTGCGCCGGGTCGACCAGGAACCGAAGGGCATAGCCGCAGGGGGCGCCGGGGCGGGTCTTCGGCGACTCGACCCGCCACACGGCGGCGAGCGTGCGGCTGCCGTGCAGATGTGCCGGGGCGAGCGGGTCGGCGACTTCGAGTTGCAGATGGACGAGCCTGAAGAGCGGAATCGGGGCCTGGGCCGCGCACTCGACGAACGCGCCGCTGTCGCTGACGTCCCGGGTCGTCACCGAGGCGAACCGCACCGCCCCCGAGGCGTCCTTCCAGGTCAGCCTCGCCGGGATGGCGATCCGCTGACGGGTGGCGGCGCGAGGAGCGGCGACGACGGCGGGCGACTGGTGAGCGATGGCCACTGGAACCCCCAAGAGAGTGCGACCTGCATCGCAGGTCCTGGAACACCAGTCCTCTCTCCAAGATTCGCGCCGAGCCACAGTGTATACAGACTCAATGTTTATTGAAATGACTCAAAAGTCAAATAACAACAAGTAACGTACACTTGAATGAGTCAGGAGGCTGGCTTTTGAGGATACTTTGTATTCAGTACACTTGCGTGCTGGATACTTCGTAGTCAGTCGATCGTGGCCGCGGCGGTCTCGATCCCCAGGCGTTTGAGCTTCAGATACAGACCGCGCCTGGTCAGGCCGAGCACCCGCGCGCTCTCGGCGATGTTCCCGCCCGCCTTGGCCAGGGTCTCCTCGATGAGGCCACGTTCGAGCTCGTCCACCAGGCCGGCCAGCGATTGGCCGGGCCGCAGTTTCGGCGCGGCCACGCCGCCGGTGGTCCCGGGTTCCGGGGGGGCCTCGGCGGTCAGGTCGGGCGAGAGCTGGTCCGGGACGACCGTGCTGCCGGGGGTGGCCAGCGCCACGGCGCGCTGCACCTCGTTGCGCAGCTGCCGGACGTTGCCCGGCCACCAGTACGAGGCGAACAGGCTGAGCACCTCGGCGCTCAATTGCACGTCCGGCTTGCCCAGGCGATCGGCCGACTCGCGCAGGAAGTACGACGCCAGATGGGGAATCTCGTCACGGCGCTGGCGCAGCGGCGGGATGTGGATGCGAATCACGCTCAGCCGGTAGTACAGATCCTCGCGGAACTTGCCCTCGGCGACGCGTTGTTCGAGATCGGCGTTGGTGGCGGCGAGCACGCGCACGTCGACCGACTGCGGACGGGTGTCGCCGACCGGCAGGATCTCGCTCTGCTCGAGGAAGCGCAGCAGCTTGGGCTGGACGTCGAAAGGCAGGTCGCCGACCTCGTCGAGGAAGAGGGTGCCACCGGCGGCGGCGCGGATGAGGCCGGGCTGATCGGTGACGGCGCCGGTGAAGGCGCCGCGGCGATGGCCGAAGAGCTGGCTGTCGGCCAGTTCCCGGGTCGTCGTCGTGCAGTTGTAGGGGAGAAAGGTGGCGGCGCTGCGCAGCGACCCGGCGTGGATGGCGCGGGCGATCAGCTCCTTGCCGGTGCCGCTCTCGCCGGTGATGAGCACGGTCAGGTCGTTACCCTGGAGGCGCTGCACCTGTTCGACCACGCGCTGCATCGATGGCGAGGCGCAGATGAACCCGGCCAGCAGCGGTTCCAGCCGCCGTTCCGACACCGCCGCCGGGATGCTTCCGCCGCGTTCCCGCGCCGCACAGAGTTCGAAGCCCTGGCAGGCGACCGCCGCCATCATGCGCAGCCGGCGCAGCGCCATGTCGCTCCACGGCCGCGCCGAGGCGACCATCAGCTGGCGGGTGCCGTCGCCGTCCTGGCCGAGCGGGCGGACGACCACCGGCACGGCGCCGTAGGCGCCGCCCTCGAGCCCCAGCGTGACGACGCGACGGGCCGTGGCCGGGTCGCCGCCGGCGTAGGCGACGATGCGCACCTCGCCGCCGGTCGGCGTGACGGCGACGACGGCGACGTCGGCGAGCACCGCCTCGCGCACCGCCATCGCCAGTTCATGCGCCAGCAGGTCGGGGAGCACCGATGCGTTGACGAGCCGCTGAACGAGCGCATCGTCGGCGTCGGCTGGCGAGCCGAGGTAGATGCCGCTGCCGGGCGTCGTCGGGGCGCTCATCGCCCGTTCGGTCTCGGCGAGGTCGCGCACCGAGCCGAGCGCACGAAACACCTCGCGGGCGTCGCCGAAGTGGCGCTCGGCGATCGAGCGGGCCCCGGCGTCCTGGGCGAGGCGGCCCAGCGCGAACTGGCTGACCGCCGCCTGATACCGCTCGCCGACCAGGTCGAACACGCTGGCGCTCTGCGCGATGTCGTGGTACGCCTCGTTGGGCCGCTGCTCGCGGGCGTGCAGCTGGCCGCGCAGGCGCAGGAACTCTCCCCACGCGCCCGGCGTCGTCCGCGGATCGATGCGGTCCTCGACTGCGGCGATGCGCGCCGCCGCCTCGGTCGTGCGCCCGGCCTGCAGCAGGGCCTCGGCGGCGATGAGCTCGGCGTCGAGGCGTTCGGCGGGCGGGGCGCCCTCGGCGGCGACGAGCGCGTCGGCCTGCGCCAGCGCCTCCTCGGGATGGCCCTGGCGGACGCTCAGTCGGGCGCGGATCACGCGCACCGACCACTCGTACCACTTGCTGGTCTGCCGGCCGTAGGCGCCGTAGGCGTCGGCCGCGCGGGTCAGGGCGTCGGCGGCCCGCTCGTAGTCGCCGCGCATCAGGGCGATCTGCGCCAGCGTGTCGTAGATGGCGCCGGCGATCTCGGGGCCGCGCACGGCTGGGGCGATCGTGAGCGCGCGCTGAAGCGCCTCTTCGGCGGGGTCGAGCCGGCCCAGCTTGACGTACACCTGCCCGAGCGTGGCCAGCGACGCCGCCAGCCGATGCGGCTGGCCGACGTGCTCTTGAATGGCGACGGCGCGTTCGGCCAGCGCGATGGCCTGGTCGTAGCGACGGCGCAGCTGGGCCACCGCGGCCTGGTTCATGCAGGTGAGCGCCAGCACGTCGTCGGCGCCGAGCGCCGTGGCCAGCCGCTCGGCGTTGCGCAGCGCCGCCGTCGCATCGTCGTAGCGGCCCTGCTGCGCGAACATGACGCCCGACACCGAGTGCACCTGGGCGAGATGGCGGCGGTCGCCGGCGGCGTGCAGGGCCGCCGCCGCCTCGGTCAGGTGCTCCCGGACGATGGCGTGGTCGCCGACCTTCTGATAGCAGTAGACGAGTTCGAAGTGGGCCAGGCCGATGCCGCGCGAGTCGTGGGCGGCCTCGGCGTGCTTCAGCGCCCGCTGGTGCAGCGCGATGGCGCGCGACTGTTCGCCGTGGGCGTAGGCGATGCGGCCGTGCAGCCGCCACAAGGTGGCCAGCAGCGCCGAGGGAATCGGATCGCGGATCTGATCGGGCGGCCGGCCGAGGACCGCGGCAGCACGATCGGGTTCCCCCTGCATGAGCCACGCTTCGGCCAGCGCGGCGCGGATGACCAGTTCGTCCTGTCGCTTCAGGCCGCGCGACTGCAGCAGGGGCTCGAGGAGCTCGGCGGCGGCCGACCCGCGCCCTCGCTCGAGCAGCGCCGACGCGCGAGCCAGCACCGGCTGCAGGGGCGCGCTGATCACCGGTTCCGAGTATACGCCAGTGATTTTCCGCGGCCGCCGTCGCCGCCGGGTTGTCGGCGGAGCGCTTCGCCTGTAATCTCCCCTGGTGATCGACGAGCGTGACCGGCCGGGCGCCGGCGGGCGCCTGCGGGTGCACGCCGCCGGCCACACCGACACCGGGCCGGTACGGGCCGCGAACGAGGATGCGCTGTGTCTCGACGCGGCGCTCGGCCTCTACGCCGTCGCCGACGGGATGGGTGGGCATCGCGCCGGCGAGGTGGCCTCGCATCTCGCCCTCGAGACACTGGTGGAGCAGGTGGCGGCCAGCCGCCGGGCCGGCTTCGCCTGGCCCTACGGCCACGACGCGACCCGCGACGATGCCGCCAACGAACTCGCCCACGCCATGCACGCCGCCAACGCCCGCGTGGTCGAAGCCGGCGAGCGCGACCCCGAACTGGCGGGGATGGGGACGACGGTGACGGCCCTGGCGATCGGGCCGGGCGTGGTGACGATCGCCAGCATCGGCGACAGCCGCGCCTACCTGATTCGCGACGGCGCCGTCGCGCTGCTGACCCACGACGACACCTGGCTGGCCACGGTGCTGGGCCGTGATGGCGCGCGGGAAGCGGCGGCCCGTGCGCACCCGATGCGCCACGTGCTGACCAGCATCGTCGGCGCCAAGGACGGCGCCAGGCCAGAGGTGGTGTCGCACGACGCCCGCCCCGGCGACGTGTTCGTCCTGACGACCGACGGCCTGCACAACGTCGTCGACGACGACACCATCGGCCGCCTGGCCGTGGTCGGGGGCCCGGAACAGGCGGCGGCGCGGCTGGTGGACGAGGCGCTGGCGCGGCGGACGACCGACAACGCCACGGTCGTGCTGCTGCGGGTGGAATAGGCGCGCGCCGCCGAACGGACGGCGGCGGCGATCCGTCATAATGGCAGGATGATTCGCCGTCCGCTCGCGACGCTGGTGGTGCTCGTGCCGCTCGTCGCCGCCGCGTGCGGCGCCCCCGCCGACGCGTCGCGCGTGTCCGCACCGGAGGCGGCGGCGCCGGCGGCCGCGCCGGCGCCACCCAGCCCGGCCGTCGCGACGCGCCGGATCGTGTTTCTCGGCGACAGCCTGACCGCCGGGCTCGGGCTCGCCGCCGCCGAGACCTATCCGGCCCTCATCGAGCGCCGTCTGCAGCAGCGTGGCCAGGGGTGGACGGTGGTCAACGCCGGCGTGTCCGGCGACACCTCCGCCGGCGGCGTGCGCCGGCTCGCCTGGGCGATCGAAGGCGGTGCCGCGGTCGTCGTCGTCGCGCTCGGCGGGAACGACGGGCTGCGCGGGCTGCCGGTGGAAGAACTGGCCCGCAACCTCGACGCCATCGTCGCCGGCGCCAAGGCGGCCGGCGCGGCGGTGATCCTGGCCGGCATGGAGGCGCCGCCCAACACCGGTCCGGACTACACGCGGCGATTCCGCGCCGTGTATGCCGAGGTGGCCGCCCGCCACCGGATCACGCTGCTGCCGTTCCTGCTCGACGGCGTCGCCGGGGAAGCCGCGCTCAACCAGGCCGACGGCATCCATCCCAATCCGGAAGGGGCCCGCCGCGTCGCCGATCTCGTGTGGCAGACCTTGGAGCCGGTCATCGTCGCCCGCGAGAAGGCCGCCACCGAATGATCACGCTGCGCGGGGTCTCGAAGACCGTGGACAGCGGCGGGCGGCCGCTCACCATCCTCCATCCTCTCGATCTGACCGTTCCTGACGGCCAGTTCCTCGCCATCGTCGGCCCCTCGGGCAGCGGCAAGACGACGCTGCTCGGCCTGATGGCCGGCCTCGACGCGCCGACCAGCGGCAGCATCGTCGTCGGCGGCACCGACATCACCACGCTCGACGAAGACGCGCTGGCGACGCTGCGCGGCGCGCGGATCGGTTTCGTGTTCCAGTTCTTCCACCTGGTGCCGTCGCTCACCGCGCTCGAGAACGTGCTGGTGCCGATGGAGCTGGTCGGCCGGCGCGACGCCCGCGCCCGCGCGACGGCGCTGCTCGACGAGGTGGGGCTGTCGGACCGGGGTCATCACTATCCGTCGCAGCTCTCGGGCGGCGAGCAGCAGCGCGTGGCGATCGCCAGGGCGCTGGCCAACGACCCGCCGCTCATCCTCGCCGACGAGCCGACCGGCAACCTCGACGGTGCCAACGGCCGGCACGTGCTCGATCTGCTGCTCGACGTGCGGCGCCGCCGCAACGTGACGCTGGTGCTGGTCACCCACGACGCCGACATCGCCGCGCTCGCCGACGCCCGGCTGACGCTGCGCGACGGGCGGCCGGTGCCCGACACCACCACGGCGCTGGTGGGCGCCGGCGCATGAGGTTCGTCGTCGCCATGGCCGGGCGCGAGATGCGCGCCTCGTGGCGGCGCCTGGTCTTCTTCTTCCTCTGCATCTCGATCGGCGTCGGTTCGATCGTGACCCTGCGCTCGGTGATCCAGAGCGTGCGCCAGGTCTTCGCCGGCGAGGCGCGGGCGCTGCTCGGCGCCGATCTGGTCGTCTCGACCAACCGGCCGATCGACGCCGAGCTGACCGCGAAGATCGACGCCGCCCTCGCCGCGGCCGGCGCCGAGGTCACCCGCACGGTCGAAGTGGCGACGATGGCCAGCGTCGCGGCGGGCGGCGCCGCGCGCATGGTCGAACTCAAGGCGGTGAGCCCGGGCTTCCCGTACTACGGCGTGCTGCAACTCGAGGGCGGCCAGACCTACGCCTACGAGCAGCTGCGCGGCTTCGGCGCGCTGGTGCGCCCCGAACTGCTGGCGCAGCTCGGACTGGCCGTCGGCGACGAGGTCTCGCTCGGCGGGCGGGCCTTCCGCATCCGCGGCGTGATCGAGGCCGAGCCGGGGCGCCGGCTCGGTGCCTTCAGCCTCGGGCCGCGGGTGATCGTGGCGTTGCCCGATCTCGAGGCCACCGGCCTGCTGACGTTCGGCAGCCGGGCCAGCTATCAGCGCCTGGTGCGGGTGGCCGATGCGCGGCTGGCGGAGCTCACCCGCACGCTGCGCGCCGATCTGGCCAACTCGTTCGTCCGGGTCCGGCCCTACACCGCCACCGAGGACGACATGGGCGAGGACTTCGCCCGCGCCGAGAACTACCTGTCGCTGGTCGGCCTGGTGGTGGTCATCCTCGGCGGGGTCGGCGTATCGAGCGTGACCCGCGTCTTCGTCCAGCAGAAGCTGCGCAGCATCGCCGTGCTCAAGTGCCTGGGCGCCCGGTCGATGCAGGTGCTGGCCATCTACGTCGCCCAGGTGCTGAGCCTCGGCGTCCTCGGCAGCGCCGTCGGCGTCGTGATCGCCGCGGCGGTGATGGCGCTCGTCCCGCGCTGGCTAAGCCCGGCGATGACCCAGGGGCTGACCATCGACTACGCGCTGACGCCGTCGGCGATCGGCCAGGGCGTGGCCACCGGGCTGCTCGTCTCGCTGCTCTTCGCGCTGGTGCCGCTGCTCGACGTCCGCTACGTGAAGCCGTCGCGCCTGCTGCGCGAGGAGACGTCGGGACGCCCGCGCGACTGGGTCCGCTGGGCGGTGATGGCCGCCGTCGGCGGCAGCCTGGTCGCGATCACGATGTGGCAGGCCGGGTCGGTGCGGATCGGCGCCATCGTCGCCGTCGGTTTCGTCGTCCTCGCCGCGGTGCTCTACGGCGCCGGGCGCGCGCTGATCGCCGCGGTGCGGCCGCTCGGCGCGAGCGGCTGGTTCCCGCTCCGGCATGCCGCCCTGCAGCTGACGCGGCCGGGCAGCCAGGTGCAGCTGGTGCTGCTCACCGTCGGGCTCGGCACCTTCTTCATTCTCGGCGTCCGCGCCCTGCAGGAGAACCTCGTTCGCGAAGTCTCGGTCGACATGGCGGCCGACGCCCCGGACATGTTCCTGCTCGACATCCAGAGCGACCAGCTCGACGGCGTGGTCGCGGCGCTGGCGGCGGCGCGGCCCGCCGACGCACCGGCGGTGCGGTCGATGCCGGTGCTGCGGGCTCGCGTCGTCGGGGTGCAGGGCCGCGCCGTGACCCTCGACGACATCGAGGACGTCCGCGGCCGTGGGTCGCTGGCCCGCGAGTACACCGTGACCTACCGCGCGGGACTCGAACGCAACGAGACCATCGTCGACGGCGCCGCCTGGCCCGAGTCACCGGGCGAGGCCGGCGAAGTGTCGATCGAGGAGAGCATCCGCGACCGCTTCGGCATCCAGGTGGGCGACACGATGCGCTTCGACGTGGTCGGCCGCACGGTATCGGTGCGTGTCGTCTCGGTGCGCCGGGTCGACTGGCGCGATGGCCGCGCCGGCGGGTTCATGTTCGTGTTCCGGCCGGGGCTGCTCGATCGGGCCCCGCACGGCCACATTGCGTTCGTGCGCGGTCCGGCGGCGCCGACCGAGCGGGCGCGGCTGATGAGCGCGCTGGCCGCCGGCTACCCGAACGTCTCGGTAATCGATGGCCGCGAGATGCTCACCGCGCTCAAGACGGTGGTCGACAACGTCACCCTCGCCGTCACCGTCGTCGGCTCGCTGGTCGTCGCCAGCGGGTTGTTGATCCTGGTCGGGGCGGTGGCGATGACCAAGTTCCGCCGCGTCTACGAGGCGGCGATCCTCAAGACCCTCGGGGCGACGCGCCGGGTGATCGCGACGATGCTGCTGCTCGAGTACGGCGTGCTCGGCGCGCTCGCCGGCGTGCTCGGCGCCGCCGGCGCCGCCGGCCTGACCTGGGCGCTCAGCCGGTTCGCGTTCGAGATGCCGTGGCGGCCGCTGCCGGCGCTGCTGACCATCGGTGTCGTCGTCAGTGGTCTGGTCGTGTCGGCGGTGGGCGTGGCGGCGAGCTGGGACGTGCTGCAGAAGAAGCCCCTGGCGACCCTGCGGGGCCAATAGGCGCCGCTCCGAAGGCGTTGCCGCGCGGCCAACCGGCCGCGCTCGGTGCGGCGCGTCGGGCCGATGATGCCGCGCTCGGTGGGCATCGTGGGCGAGCCGTGCGGCTGGCCGGTCCGGCCGGGGTCGCGTGCTATCATCGGATGTCGCCTGGGGCGCTGCCCCGGGTGTTGGAGAGCGAGGCCGATGAACGTCGCCGTCTACAAGGACGTCCTGCTCAAGAAGCGCGCCGAGCTGGCCGGGGCCGCCGGATTGAAGCCCATCCAGAGCTCGATGGAGCACAACAACGGCCGCCAGGGCGACATGGCCGACCAAGCCAGCGGCAACAACGAAGTCCACATCACGCTCAAGCTCAAGCAGACCGACGCCAAGATCCTGCAGGCGATCGACGAGGCGCTGGTGCGGATCGACAAGGGCACGTTCGGCGTCTGCCGCGACTGCGGCGAGCCGATTGCCGAGGCCCGGCTCAACGCCATCCCGTGGACCCGGGTCTGCATCACCTGCAAGGAGAAGCAGAAGGCGTGATCCCCTCCGACCTGGCGCCGTTGCTGGCCGAGTGTTACACCGACCGGCTGGCGCTGCTGCAGCGTCATGTGGCGTCGGCGACGCACGTCGCCGACTACGACATCAATAACGCCTACCAGTACATCGCCGCGCGCGAAGAGACCCACGTCTACTGGCTGCACCGGGCGATCCTCGATGTCGGCGGCACCGTGCCGGCCGACCCACCGGCCCCGGCCGTGGCCCGGGCCGGGCTGCGCGAACTCGCCGCCGCCGACGCCCGCGCCAACGCGGCGTTCGTCGACAAGTGGGCACCGCGGGTGAAAGGCATCTCGCACGCCCGGCACCGCAAGATGCTCGAGGTCGTCCTCGGCGAGGTGCAGGAGCACCGCCGGCTGTTCGAGCAGGCCGCCGAGGGGCGCACCGACGTCATCGGCACGTCGCTGCCCGGCGCCGACCACCGCGGTGTCGTGCTCGGCACGCGCTGGGTGGAGTAGGCCGATGCCGGCCGCCGGCCGGCCGGCCGGCGGCACGCGCGTCGCCATCGCCCTGGGCAGCAATCTCGGCGACCGGGCCGCCCACCTGCAGTGGGCGCTGCTCCAGCTGCGCGCCGTCATCCGAGGGCTGGAGGCGTCGCCGTTCGAGGAGACCGCGCCGGTCGAAGTGTCCGACGTCCAGCCCGACTACCTGAACGCGGTCGCCGTCGGCCGCACGAGCCTGGCGCCAGAGGCGCTGCTCGACGTCCTGCTGGGTCTCGAGACGGCGCGGGGACGGGTGCGGCCCGGGCCACGCGCGGCGCGGACGCTCGACCTCGATCTCGTCCTCTACGGCGACCGGGTCATCGACACGCCGCGCCTGCGGGTGCCGCATCCACGGTTCGCGGACCGCCCGTTCGTGCTCGGCCCGCTGGCTCGACTCGCACCGCGCTGGCGCGACCCGCGCAGCGGCCTGTCCCTGGCCGCGCTGTGGAGACGGCAGCGGCCGGCCGGGGTGCCCCAAGGCCGGCCGTCCAAACCGTAGCCGCCGCCTCAGTGGGCGGCCGGTGCGTCGGGGTGCGAGCGCCGCAGCAGCCCGCCGATGCCCTCCTCGAAGAGGGTATACATCGCCGGCACGAACACCAGCGTGATGAGGGTCGAGGTGATTAGGCCGCCGATGACCACCCGCGCCAGCGGCGCCTGCAGCTCGGACCCTTCGCCGATGCCCAGCGCCATCGGCACCAGACCGAGCGTGGTGCAGATGCTGGTCATCAGGATCGGCCGCAGCCGGTGCTGGCCGGCCTGTTCGATGGCCTGGCGCAGCGGCAGCTGGTCGCGGCGCCGCAGCGTGTTGGCGTAGTCGACCAGCAGGATGGCGTTGCTGACGACGATCCCGGCCAGCATGATCACGCCGATGTAGGCCTGCATGCTGAAGGGGGTCCGGGTCAGCAGCAGGATGCCGACGACGCCGATCGCCGCCAGCGGGATCGAGAACATGATGATGAACGGGTCGCGCAGCGACTCGTACTGCGAGGCCATCACCGCGTAGACCAGCACGATGGCGAGGATGAGCACCAGCTGCAGTTCGCGGAACGAACGCGCCTGCTCCTCCACCTCGTTGCCGAAGCCGACCTCGAAGTCGCGCGGCACGTGCAGCTCGGGAATGCGCGCCTGCACGTTGGCGACCGCCTCGCTGAGCGTGACCTCGGTTTCGGCGTTGACGCGCAGGATGCGCTCCTGGTTCTTGCGGTCGATCTGCGTCGGCCCGGTATCGCGGTCGACGACCATCACGTTCTTGGCCGGCAGGACCCGGCCGCCCGGAATGCTGAGCAGCACGTCGCCGACCGAGGAGATCTCCTCGCGGTCCTCTTCGCGCAGCCGGACGACGATCGGATACTCGTTGCCGGCCTCGCGGAACATCGCCGCCTGGGTGCCGGCGACGTTGGTGCGGATGGTCTCGGCGACGCCCGTCACCGTCATGCCCAGCATCGCCGCCTTGTCGCGGTCGACGCGGACGGCGAGCTCGGGCCGGCCCTCGTCGCGGCCGAGGCGCGAGTCGGCGATGCCGGGGGTGGTGTCGAGCAGGGCCTTCAGGTCGCGGGCCAGCCGCGCCGACTCGTCGAGGTCGTGGCCGCGCACCTCGACCGAGAGCCGGCTGCCGTCGTTGTTGCCGCCCATGCCGCGCATCTGCTGGCCGCCGGACGCGCGGGCGCGGATGACCACGCCGGGCAGGCCCGACAGCCGGCGGCGCAGGTCCATCGCGATCTGCTCGCTCGACCGGGTGCGCTCGTCCTTGGGCACCAGGCGCACCTGGATGTTGCCGCGGTTGGTGGAGCTGTTGCCGAAGCCGCCCCCGCCGCCGCCGGCCTGCGTGATCAGCATCGTCGCCTCGGGCGTCGCCTCGCGAATCGAGTCCTCGAGGCGGATGAGCACCGACTCGGTGAGTTCGAGGCGGGTGCCGACCGCCAGCTCGGCGTCGACGGTCACTTCGGCTTCGTCGGTAGTCGGCTGGAACTCGAAGCCGACCCGCGGCAGCAGGACGACCGCGGCGACGAAGGCGGCGATGCCGACGCCGAACACCGTCGGCCGGTGGTGCAGCGAGACGTGCAGCAGGCGGGCGTAGGCGTGGTCGAGGCCGTCGAGCAGACGCTCGGTGAAACGGTACAGGCCGGCGGTGAGGCCGCGCCGCTCGTCCGCCGGCGTCGGCAGGCGCAGCAGACGCGAGCACAGCACCGGGACGATCGTCACGGCCACGAAGAGCGACATCGCCAGCGAAAACGACACCACCGCGGCGAGCTGGCCGAACATGATGCTCGACACGCCGGTGAGGAAGAGCATCGGCACGAACACCGCGATGTGGGTCAAGGTCGAGGCGAGGATGGCGCTCCACACTTCCTCGGCGCCGTCGATGGCTGCCGTCATCCGGTCCTTGCCCATGTCGAGGTGGCGGTGGGTGTTCTCGAGGACGACGATCGCGGCGTCGACGATCATGCCGATGCCGAGCGCCAGGCCGCCGAAGGTCAGGGTGTTGAGCGTGTAGCCGCCGAAGTAGAGCAGCGCGAAGGTGCCGATCACCGAGATCGGGATCGACGTGCAGATGATGACCGTCGCCCGCCAGTCGCGCAGGAAGGCGAAGATCACCGCGATGACCAGCAGGCTGCCGAGCAGGGCGTGCTCGCGGACGCTGCCGATCGATCGGTTGATGAACACCGACTGGTCGTCGAGTACCGACAGGGTCACACCGGGCACCTCGCGGTTGATGCGGGCGATCTCGGCGCGGACGCCCTCGGCGATCTGCACCGTGTTGGTCCCCGACTGCTTGGTGACGCGCATGCGGATGCCGGGCGTGCCGTTGATGCGGGTGAAGTTGCGGCGGTCCTCGGTGGTGTCACGGACGTCGGCGATGTCGCGCATGTAGACCGGGACGCCGTTCTGGGTCATCACCGCGAGATTGCGGATCTCGTCGATGTCGGTGAACTGGCCGGGGCTGCGCAGCAGGAACATGCGGTCGGCCTCGAAGACCTCGCCGAGCGGGATGTTCTGGTTCTCGGTGCGCAGGATGTTGACGACGCGGTCGACCGACAGGTTGAGGGCGGTGATCTTCTCGCGCGACAGGTCGACGCGAATCTGCCGGCGCAGGCCGCCGTCGACGCTGACCGCGGCGACGCCGGCGACGCGCTCGAGGCGCGGCGACAGGTCGTTCTGGGCCAGCTCTCGCAGCGTCACCGCGTCGTAGTTGCCCTCGACGCCGATCCCCATGATCGGGAACGACGTCGAGTCGAACTTGAAGATGGTCGGCGGGTCGGCGTCCTCGGGCAGGCGGCCGCGGACGCGGTCGATGCGGGTGCGGACCTCGTCGGCGGCCTCGTTCAGGTCGGTGCCCCAGGTGAAGTTGAGGCGGACGGTGCTGTTGCCTTCGGAGGAGGTCGAGTTGATCTGATCGAGGCCGGCCACGGCGCTGACCGCCTGCTCGATCGGCCGGGTGATCAGTTCCTCCATCTCCAGCGGTCCGACACCGGTGTAGACGACGCGGACCGTGATCGACGGGAAGCTGATGTCGGGCATCAGGTCGACCGGCAGCCGCGACAGCGAGATGGCGCCGAGCAGCATGACGACGAAGCTCAGCATGAACATCGTCACCGGGCGGGCGATGGCGAGTCTCGGGATACTCATCGGTCCTCCAAAGCGCGGCGGCCGCGGCCGCCGGTGGTCTCCACGGCGGCGGCGCCTATTGTCCCGGCCGGGCCGCGGCGCGTTTGCGTGGCGCGGCCGCCGCGGCTGTGCCGCCCGTACCGCCTTGTCCGCGATCGGGTGCCGACCCGGTCGCCGCGCCCGGACTGCGGCGCCCGCCCCCCTGGCCGCCCTGACCGGCGATGACGAGGGTGTCGTTCTCGCGCAGCGACGAGGCGCCGCTGGTCACGAGCGTGTCGGCGGTGGTGATCCCGGCGCGGACCTCGACCCGCTCGGCGTCTTCGAGCCCGGTCTCGATCGGCAGGAACTTGGCCTTGTTCTCGGCGGTCATCGTGAAGACGCCGCGCTTGCTGTCGTAGTCGACGACGGCGGACTTGGGCACGAGCGTCGTGCCGGTGCGGCTGTCGATGGTCACGCTCATCCGCGCGTACATCCCCGGCTTCAGCCGGAAGTCGGCGTTGGGTACCTCGATCTCGATCTCGGCGGTGCGGGTCGTCGGGTCGAGCACCGGCGCCACCCGGGCGATGCGCCCGGCGAAGCTCTCGCCGGGGAACGCGTCGACTTCGACGCGCGCCGGATCGCCGACGGTGACCAGCCGCAGGTCCTTCTCGACGACGTTGGCGACCAGCCGCACCGAGCTGATGTCGACCACCGAGACGACCGGCGCGGCGTTGGAGGCCCACGCTCCGGGATCGACGTTGCGCTTGCCGACGAACCCGTTGACCGGGGAGGTGATGCTGGTGTTGGCCAGGTTGATGCGCAGCTCGTCGAGCCGCGCCTGGGCTTGCGCGAACTGGGCCCGGGCGAGGTCGAGCTGGGCGACGGCCGCCGCCGATCGCGCCTCGGCGTCGTCGAGCGACTGGCGGGGCAGGAGCTGCCGCTCGAACAGGCTCTTCGAGCGATCGAGGTTGACCTGGGCGAACTTCAGGTCGGCCTCGCGCTGGCGGATGGTGGCTTGCGCGACCTGGAACGACGCCTCCGCCTGCTTCACCTGTTCGGTGATTTCCTGGTCCTCGATCTTGGCGAGCAGCTGGCCGCGGCCGACCCGGTCGCCGAGCTTGACGTTGACGCTGACCAGCCGCCCGCCGGTACGGGGGACGACGTCGACGGTTGCCGCGCCGATGAGGTTGCCGACCACGTTCAACTCGGCCGAGATGTCGCCGGTGGTCGGCTTGCCGAGCTCGACCGCCATCGGCGGACGGAAGGCGCCGCCGCCGAACCCGCCGCCGCCCTGCCGCGGACCGCCGCCGCCGCCCCCGGGGGCCCCGCCGCCTGCGCCGGGCTGCGCCGCCGCCGCACCCTCGGAGGCCTCGCGCGAGCAGGCCCCGGTCAGCAGGGACGCGCCGGCGATCATCAGCACTCCGAGGCCACACCACACTCTGTTCCGCATAGCTCTTGGTCCGTTCGACAGGACTGGGCCGTCGCCGGCTCCGCCCGACTGACTAATTGGCTCCGCCCTGCCCGCCCGGCGCGCCCGTGTTCTGGCCGCCGCCGGTGTTCTGCGTGCCCGTGGTGCCGACATTGGTACCGCCGCCGCCCGCCGGCGCTTCCTGCGCCCGTTCGAACGTGACCAGCGCCCGCTGCAGATCGGTGAGCGCACGCAGTTCCACGTTCTGGGCGTCGGCGAGGTCGCGCTGCGACTGGACGACGAAGAAGTTGGTCGACAGGCCGACCTCGAACTTGCTCTGCTCGGCTTCCAGCTGGCGTTCGGCCAGGGCCCGGGCGGCGCGCGCCGCGTCGACGCGGCGGAGGTTGGCCTGTACCTGCAGGGCGGCGTTGGTCACTTCGGTGGCGACCTGGAGCTCGAGGGCGCGCAGCCGGGTCGACTGCTGCGTGCGCTGCACGCGGGCGCGCGCGTACTGGCCGTCGGCGTTGTTGCCGCCGATCGGATAGCTGACGGTCAGCGCGGCGTTCCAGGTCGGGAAGTCGCGACTGCGCAGGATGCTCAGCGCGTCGGTGTAGCCGCCGGGGATCTCGCCGATGATGGTGCTGCCGAGGCCGGTGCCTTGACGGATGAACTGCGTGCCGCCGATGCCCTGGGCGCCGTAGTTCACCTGCAGGTCGAGTCCCGGCCGCGACTGGTTCTGCCAGAACCGCAGCGTCACATCGTTGCTCTCGAGATTCTTGCGCGCGGTGGCCAAATCGGTGCGCCGGTCGAGCGCGGCGCGGACCGCGGCCTCGACGTCGAGGGGCGGGGCGGCCAGCTGCGGCAGGTCGACGGCGCGGAGCTCCTGCGTCCACAGCGGGTCGCTGGTGCCGGTCACGAGCAACCGCTTCAGCGTCAACTGCGCGGTCGCCAGCGTCGCCTCGGCCTGGGCGACCGTCTGCCGGCGGTTGGCGGCTTCGGCCTCGGCCTGGACGACGTCGATCGGCGCCAGCGTGCCGACCTCGACGCGCGCCTGGTTGTCCTCGACCAGCTTCTGCGCCAGATCGAGCGATCGCTGCGCGACGTCGACGGCGGCCCGGGCGTAGGCCAGCTCCCAATAGGCGTTGCGGACGTTGGCGACGGTCTGGGCGATGGTGGCGCGCAGCGTCTCCTCGGCGATGTCGCGGTTGATCTGTACGATGGCGATCTGCTGCCGGTTGTTGTCGATGCGGAAATCGCGCAGCAGCGGCTGGACGAAGGTCGCCGTCAGGGTCGAGGTGAAGGTCGGGTTGTAGTTGGCGAACAGGTTCGATGTCGACAGGCGGGTGTTGTTGAAGGTCAGCGCGACGTTGCCGCCGCCCCACGGCAGCTCCTGGCTGACGCCGAAGTTGTAGGTCGTCGTGTCGTTGGTGACGCGCTGGCCGCCGTTCAGCTGGTTGGTCGGCGGGTTGACCTGGCTGCGCTGGCCGAGCGAGGAACTGGCGAGCGGGCGGTAGAGGTTGCGCAGCCCGGCGAGCTGGAAGTCGGCGGCCTGGGGGCTGAGGCGCTCGACGGCGATGTCGAGGTTCTGGGCGAGGGCCAGTTCCACCGCCTCGTTCAGCGTCAGATCGCGCAGCGCCCCCTGGGCGACGACGATGCCGCCGCGGTCGGCGACGGGGGTGACGGCGGCACGGTCGCGCTCGGCCGCGAAGCGGGCGACGGCCTCGCGGACGAGCGACTCGCGGTCGGCGCCCTGCGCCGCCGCCAGGGTGACGGTGCCGCACACGAGCACCAGGGACAGGAACAGTCGGGCCATGGTCATGGAGGTCGGAGGCGTGGTCAGCGCTGCGGGCGGGGTCGGCCGTGGCCGCGTCGTTCACGCTCCCGCTCGTCGAACAGCACCTGCAGTTTGACGTGTTGATCCGAGGTGAGGATGCGGCGCATCCGGTAGAGCATCACCGCCCGCGTGCGGCCGAGGTCGGAGCGCGCCGCCTCGACCTTGCTGATCACGTCGGTGGCGGCCGCCTCGTCGGCGGTGCCGTCGGCCACGACCTTCGACAGGTCGGCCTGCAGCCGGTCGAGCGTCGCCTTCTGCGTGCGCATCGCCGGGCCGGTCGACTGGTAGATCTCTTCGAGCCGGTCGATCTGCTCGCTCGACAGGGCCAGTTCGCGCTTGAAGCGGTCGTCCTGCCACCACTTGAAGCCCTGCGCCGCGGCCCCGGTGCCGAGGCAACTCGCCACGAGGAGACCCGCGGCGACAAACCTTGACAATTGGCTGCTCATACCAGTGGGGTTACGCCCGCGGCGCGAACCGCGTTTACCGCTGTTCAGGCGGCGAGGAAACGCTCGAGGGCGCGGACCGCGGCTTCGACCAGGTTATCGGGGGTGGACGCGCCCGAGGTGAGGCCGATGCGCACCTCGCCGGCCGGCGGCAGCCAGCCGGTCGTGACCGTCTCGAGCCGGGTGGTCACGTCGCGGTGGCGGATGGCGTCGGCCGAGAGCAGCCCGTCGGGATCGGCGATGTGGAAGGTCGGCACGCGCGCGGCGCAGATCCTGGCGAGGTTACAGGTATTGGAGCTGTTGTAGCCGCCGATCACGAGCATCAGATCGAGCTGATGGTCGGCGAGCATCCGCTCGACCGCGTCCTGCCGGTCCTGCGTCGCGCTGCAGATGGTGTCGAAGGCCCGGAAGCGCCCGGTGTCGTCGCCGCCGTCGCGGGCGCGCACCGCGGCGCGGAACATCTCGCCGATGGCGAACGACTCGCTGCTGAGCATCGTCGTCTGGTTGGCGCAGCCGACGCGCTCGAGGTGCCGGTCGGGGTCGAATCCGGGAGAAACGGCGGCGCGGAACCGCTCGAGCAGGGCCGCCGCAGTCGGCGCTCCGGGACGGCCGGCGATGAAGTCGCACACCGCGGTCGCCTCGAGGTGGTCGAGCACGACCAGATAGTGTCCGCCGGGCACCTGAACGGCCTGCGAGGCCGTCGCCCGCGTCTCTTCGTGCCAGTGCTTGCCGTGGATCACCGACGTGAAGCCGTCCTGGGCGTAGCGCCTGACGTTCTTCCACACGTTCAGCACCGATCCGCAGGTGGTGTCGACCAGTGTGCAGCCGATGCCGTCGAGGCGGACCAGTTCCTCGACGGTGACGCCGAAGGCCGGCAGAATCACGACGTCGTCGGCGCCGAGCGCCGACCACGATTCGCCCGGATCGGAGAGGAAGCGGATGCCCTGTTCGCGCAGCCGGTCGTTCACGTGCGGGTTGTGGATGATCTCGCCGGTCAGGAACACCCGGCGGGCGGGGAACTTCAACCGCGCCTGGTAGGCGTAGTCGACGGCGCGATCGACGCCGTAGCAGAAGCCGAATTCGCGGGCCAGATAGAGCGTGAGGCGGCCGGAGGCGTAGCGGTAGTCGTTGGCCTTGATCGCGGCGACCAGCGCGCTGTGGTAGTTCTCGGCCAGTTCGCCGGCGACTTCACGCTTGAGGTCGAGGCCCTTCTTGAAGACGAGCGACGGCACTACCTGATCTCGTAGTGCACGGGCGTCAGGGCGTCGAGGGCCCGCAGTTCGGGCCGCGAGCCGGGGGCCAGCGCCGCTTCGACCTCGCTCAGCAGGGTGTCGTCGAAGGGCCGGCTGTCGGCGCGCGCGGTGACGACCGCGGCGGGCGTGGAGGCGGCGAGCCCGGCCGTCACCTGGCCGGCCGGGCCGCGCCAGAGATGCGGCAGCTGGCCGGCCAGCGCGCCGAGCACCAATCCGGCCGCCGCGGCCGCGGCGAGCCAGCGGCGGTCGGCGCGTCGGCGGCTGACCGCGACGTCGTGGGCCGGGAAGGCCAGCACGCGGGCCGAGCGCTGGCCGCGGGTGATCCGGGCGAGGATGGAGCGGCGCTGGCGATCGAGCGCCGCCGGCGAGAAGGCGTCATCGGCCGCGGCGATGGCTTCGGCGCGCAGCGTCGCGGCGTCGCGACGCGCGTGAGCCGCCGCCGCGTTGCACCGCGCGCACGCCGCCAGATGGGCGGCCTGGCGGCCGTCGAGCGCCGCCGGATCGACTGCCAGCAGCCGCAGTGTCGCGTCGTCGAGGTGCGGGTCGGGCCGTCGGGTCACAGGGGGCCTCCGAGCGCCGTGCGCAGCTTGCGCAGGGCGCGAAAGAGGTGCACGCGCACGGTGGCCGGGCTCATGCCCAGGGCGGCGGCCACGTCGGAAGGGGCCTGCTCGTCGAGGTGGCAGAGCAGGAAGACGTCGCGTTGACGGGTCGGCAGCGTTCGCACGGCCGCCCGGAGCTCGCGCCACTTGTCGTCGACGAGAAGCCGGCGTTCCGGCGAGGGCCCGGCGGCCACCGCCGTGTCGATCGGGGACGGCGATTCGCTCTCGTCGGACGGGGCGAGGAACCAGCGGCGCGCCCGGGTGCGCGCTTTGGCACGGTCGAGGCAGGCATTCACCAGGATGCGCGTGAACCACGCGTCGAACGGCGAATCGGCCCGGTAGGTGGTCATGTGTCCGTACAACTTCACGAACGCGTCCTGCACGGCGTCGTCGGCGTCAGCGGGGTTGCCCAGATAGTGGAGCGCCAGGCGCACCGCCCGTCGCTGCCATACGCTGACCAGATCCCCGAACCGTTCCGCCGCCGCCTCCGGCGCGCCGGCGTCGAGCAGACGCTTGACGTCGGCAGCGATCGCCGACGTCTCAGCCCCGCTCTGGGCGGCGCGCTCGATGGTCGATGGCGTTCTTGACATCTGGTTATACGCGGCGGAACCGGCCGCGTTTACCCCGAATTGTATCAGGGGGACCGTCGAGATTGTTGACTTCTCCAATGGCGGCTCGGTACGATCCCACGATTCGGCCGCATGCGGCACCGCGGCGCGACGCGAGGAGACGCATGACTTCGAGCACGACCCGCCCTTCCGGCCTCGAGACCCACGGCATCGTCACGGCTCAGCCGGTCCATTGGAACCTGAGGCCGGCCGTGCTCTACGAGCACGCCTTGCGCCGGGCCGAGGGCGTGGTCGCGGCCGATGGCCCGCTCGTCTGCCGGACCGGCCAGCACACCGGCCGGTCGCCCAACGACAAGTTCGTGGTCAAGGAGCCGTCGAGCGAGGGCCACATCCACTGGGGCAAGATCAACCGGCCGATGGGGGCCGAGCACTACGCCGCGCTGCGCGCCGACGTCGTCGCGCACCTCGGCCAGCGCGAGCTCTTCGTGCAGGACCTGCACGCCGGCGCCGATCCGCTCTACCGCCTGCCGGTGCGGATGATCAGTGAGTTCGCCTGGCACAGCCTGTTCGTCCGCAACCTCTTCATCGTCCCGACCGACGACGAACGGCGCGACCACGTCCCCGAATTCACGGTGATGTGCGCGCCGACGTTCCAGGCCGACCCCGCCCGCCACGGCTCGCGCTCCGACGTGGTCATCGCGCTGAACATGGCCGCTCGTGAAGTGCTCATCGCCGGCACCAGCTACGCCGGCGAGAACAAGAAGTCGATCTTCACGGTGCTGAACTACGTGCTGCCGCTCAAGGGCGTCCTGCCGATGCACTGCTCGGCGAACATCGGCGCCGCCGGCGACACGGCGCTGTTCTTCGGCCTGTCGGGCACCGGCAAGACGACGCTCTCGAGCGACCCCGACCGCGGTCTGATCGGCGACGACGAGCACGGCTGGAGCGACCGCGGCGTCTTCAACTTCGAGGGCGGCTGCTACGCCAAGACCATCCGGCTCTCGGCCGAAGCCGAACCGCAGATCTACGGGACGACGCGCCGCTTCGGCACCGTGCTCGAAAACGTCGTGCTCGACCCCGACACCCGCGTGCTCGACCTCGACTCGGCGACGTACACCGAGAACACCCGCGCCGCGTATCCGATCGAGTTCATCGCCAACGCCGTACCCGGTGGACAGGGGGGGCACCCGGCCAATATCGTGATGCTGACCGCCGACGCGTTCGGCGTTCTGCCGCCGATCGCGCGGTTGAGCCCCGAAGGGGCGATGTACCACTTCCTGTCGGGCTACACCGCCAAGGTGGCCGGCACCGAGAAAGGCGTCACCGAGCCCAGCGCCACCTTCAGCACGTGCTTCGGCGCGCCGTTCCTGCCGCTCAATCCGAACGTGTATGCCCGTATGCTCGGCGACAAGATCGCCCGCCACCAGGCCCGCGTCTGGCTGGTCAACACCGGGTGGACCGGCGGCCCGCACGGCGTCGGCAGCCGGATGAAGATCGCCTATACGCGGGCGATGATTCGCGCCGCGCTCTCGGGCGCCCTCGACGGCGTCGCCTACCGCCGCCACCCGGTGTTCAACGTCGAGATGCCGACCAGCTGTCCCGAGGTGCCGCCGGCCGTGCTCGATCCGCGCGGCACGTGGCAGGACGGCGTCGCCTACGACGAACAGGCGGCCCGTCTGGCGGCGATGTTCGTCGAGAACTTCCGGTCCTTCGCCGCCGACGTCGACGCGGCGGTCGTCGCCGCCGGCCCGCGGGTGTGAGCCGCGCCGCCGGCGGGGCGGGCTGGGAGGCCGTGATCGGCCTCGAGGTGCACGCCCAGCTCTCGACCGCGACCAAGATCTTCTGCGCCTGCCGGGCCGAATTCGGCGCGGCGCCCAACGCCCATGTCTGTCCGGTGTGCCTCGGGCTGCCGGGGGCGCTGCCGGTCACCAACGCCCGGGCCGTCGATCTGGCGGTGGCGGCCGCCCTCGCGCTCGAGTGCGACGTCCACGAGACGTCGATCTTCGCGCGCAAGAACTACTTCTATCCCGACCTGCCGAAGGGCTATCAGATCTCCCAGTACGAGCAGCCGCTCGCCACCGGCGGGCGGGTCGTCATCGACGCCGGGGCCGGGCCTCGGCCGATCGCGCTGACCCGCATCCACATGGAGGAGGACGCCGGCAAGTCGCTCCACGAAGGGTTCGCCGACTCCGACCGCCGCACCTACGTCGACTACAACCGCGCCGGCGTCCCGCTGATCGAGATCGTCAGCGAGCCCGACCTGCGGACCGCGACCGAGGCGGCGACCTACTTCGAGACGCTGCGGCGCCTGCTGGTGTGGATCGGCGTCAACGACGGCAACATGGAGGAGGGGAGCCTTCGCTGCGACGCCAACGTCTCGGTGCGTCCGGTCGGCAGCCCGACGTTGGGGACCAAGGCCGAGATCAAGAACGTCAACTCGTTCCGCTATCTGCAGAAGGCGATCGACTACGAGATCGCGCGCCAGATCGACGTCGTCGAGCACGGCGGCCGGGTCGAGCAGGAGACGCGGCTCTTCGACGCGGCACTCGGCAAGACGTTCTCGATGCGCAGCAAAGGGGAAGCGCACGACTACCGCTACTTCCCCGAGCCCGATCTGCCGCCGCTGACGGTGTGGGCGGCGCGGCGCGCCCGCATCGCGGCGGCGCTGCCCGAACTGCCGGCGGCGCGGCGGGCGCGGTTCGTCGCCGCCTACGGCCTGCCCGACTACGACGCCGGCGTCCTCACCGAGCAGCGGGCGCTGGCCGACTACTTCGAGACGACCGCCCGGGCCTGCGGCAACGCCAAGGCGGCGAGCAACTGGGTGATGGGCGAGGTGCTGCGCGCCGTGAAGGCGCGGGGGGTGGCCCTCGACGCCGTCGGCGTGGCGCCCGAGGCGCTGGCCGGCCTGATTCGGCTGGTCGACGGCGGGACGATCAGCACGACGGTGGCCAAAACGGTCTTCGAGCAGATGGCGCAGAGCGGCCGCGCCGCGGCCGACCTCGTCGCCGAGCAGGGGCTGGCCCAGATCTCGGACGAGGGCGTGCTGTCGAAGGTCGTCGCCGACGTCCTGGTCGCCCATGCCGACGCCGTCCAGCAGTATCGCAACGGCAAGAAGGCGGCGTTCGGGTTCCTGGTCGGCGAAGCGATGAAGGCGTCGGGCGGACACGCCGATCCGCGCCGCCTCAGTCAGCTGCTCCGCGGCGCCCTCGACGGCTGATCCATAGCCGTGCAGCCACGTCGCCGCGCCGGCGCCGGGGCTGCTACTATGGGCGGGTCGTGATCGAGCTGCAGAACGTCACCAAGGTCTACGGCACCGACGTCGTCGCCCTCGACAAGCTGTCCTTCACGGTGGCGAAGGGCGAGTTCGTGTTCCTCACCGGGCCGAGCGGCGCCGGCAAGTCGACGCTGCTCCGGCTGCTGCTGCGCCAGGAGCTGCCGACCGATGGCCAGCTCACCGTGGCCGGCCGCGCCCTCACCGGCCTGACCGCCGGCGAGGTCCAGGACTATCGACGCTCGCTCGGGGTGGTCTTCCAGGACTTCAAGCTGATCCCCACCAAGACGGTCTTCGACAACGTGACCTTCGTGATGCGGGTCCTCGGCGTGCCGGTGGACCAGCAGCGCCGCCGCACCTACCAGGTGCTCAAGTGGGTCGGGCTGCAGCACCGCGCGCTGGCGTATCCGCCGGAACTCTCGGGCGGGGAGCAGCAGCGCATCGCCATCGCCCGGGCGCTGGTCAACGACCCGCAGCTCGTCCTCGCCGACGAGCCGACCGGCAACCTCGACCCGGACCTGTCGCTCGAGATCATGGACCTGTTCCGCGAGATCAACGCCGGGGGGACCACGGTGCTGGTGGCGACCCACGATCGGGCGCTCATCGCCCATGTCGGCCGGCGGGTGCTGCACCTGGAGCAGGGTCGGGTTCCGGGGGGACCGGCGGCATGAGGGCCCTGGCCTATGCCTGGTCCGAGGCCCGGCTGAGCCTGCAGCGAGGGCGGTGGGCGCTGCTGCTGTCGGTGGCGACGATCGCCGTCGCCCTGACGATGCTCGGCGCGTTCCGCGTCGTCTCCGACAACGTGGCCCGGGTGGCCGACGGCTGGCGGACGGCGGCCGAAATGACCGTGTATCTCGACGACGTCGTCACCGAGGCCGAGCGCACCGCGGCGCGCCAGCTGATCGAGCGGAACCCGGCGGTCGAGGGCGTCACGTTCGTGACCAAGGAGGAAGCGTTGGCGCGCTTCGGCGCCGACTTCCCCGAACTGGGCGACATCACCGGATCGCTCGACACCAACCCCTTCCCGGCGTCGTTCGACGTGCGGCTGCGCACCGACGTCGCCGCCGCCGACGGCGCCCAGGCGCTGGCCGCGGCGCTGGCCAAGCAGGCCGGCGTCGTCGACGTGCGCTACGACCAGCGGTGGATCGACCGGCTGCTCGCGGTGCTGGCCGCGCTGCGCACCGCCGGGTGGGCCTCGGCGCTCGCGCTCGTCCTGGGTGCCGCGACGACCGTCGTGGCGGTGGTGCGGCTGTCGTTCGAGGCGCGGCGCGAAGAGGTCGCGATCATGGGCTTGGTAGGCGCGCCGGTGTCGTTCATCCGGGGACCGTTCGTGATGGAGGGGGCGATTCAAGGCGGTCTCGGCGCCATCGCCGCGCTGGGGGCGCTGGCATCGCTCGGGCGGGTCGTGGGACGGGCGCTCGGTCCGGCCGTGGCCGCGCTCGGCCCCGATGCCCTGCGGCCGCTGTCCGGTTGGGATGCCGCCGGCCTCGTGCTGCTGGGGGCGGGGGTCGGCGCGCTGGCCGGGCTGCTGGCCACCTGGCGCTGGGATCCCGAGCCGGGCTCCGCCGCCCGTTGACACGCTCGTCTCGCCGACCTTACACTGCTGACAGTCGAATCTGATGCACAGGACCAGAGGCCGCATGCCGCACTTCCTGAGCGCCAGTCCCGCCCCTGCCCCGGCCGTTTCCCTGATCGATTTCTATCGCGAAGAGTTCGTCAAGCACCGCGAGTGTCTCGCGGCGCAGCGCGAGTACTTCTCCGAGCCCGCGATTCAGTCGGTCGAGACGGCGCTGTGCCGGATCATCGCCGAGATCGACGCGCTGACCCACCCACGGTGACGACGCCGAGATCGTCGTCGCCCGGCTCCTCAAAGAGTTCGACGTCGTGACCCGGCTCTCGGCCTGGACCGACCCCCGCCAGATCAACTGAACCCGCTCCTCGATCCCCTGCGCGCCGACGCCGCGGCCATCACCGCCGCGGGCGTCGCTGCCGTCTCTCCGCACGTCCTGGTGCCGGCGGCGCTCGACGGCGTCGCCGCCAGCCTGCGCGAGCGGGCCGGCCCCGTCAGCGTCATCGCCGCCGGGAAGGCCGCCGCGGCGATGCAGCGGGCCTTCCGCGCGGCCTGGCCGGGCACGATCCAGGACGCGCTGGCGATCGGCCCGGTGGCGCCTGCCGACTGGGCCGACGGCGCGTGGGTCACCGGGGGACACCCGTTTCCCACCGCCGGCAGTGCCGACGGCGGGCGGCTGGCCGTGGCCCTTGCCGCGGCCGTCCGGCCGGAGGGGTGCCTCGTGCTGCTGCTGTCGGGCGGCGCGTCGGCGTTGATGGCGGCGCCGGCGCCCGGGCTGACGCTCGACGACAAACAGGCGACGGCGCGGACGATGATGGCCGCGGGTGCGGCGATTACCGAACTGAACGCGGTCCGCAAACACCTGTCGGCGATCAAGGGCGGACGGCTGGCCGCAGCCTGTGCCGGCGAGGTCGTGACGCTGGCCCTGTCCGATGTCGTCGGCGACGACCTCAGCGTGATCGGCTCCGGACCGGCGGTGCCCGATGGCACGACCTGGCAGGACGCGCGCGCGGCGCTGGCCGCGTTCGGCGGGCTGTCACGGCACCGGCCGGCGGTGGTGGCCCGCATCGACGCGGGGTGCGCCGGCACGCTGCCCGATACGCCCAAGCCCGGCGACGCGTCGATGCGGCGGGTCCGCGCGCACGTCATCGGCGGTCGCCGCCAGGCGATGAGCGGTGCGGCCGACGAGGCGCGGCGCCGCGGCTATCACGCGGCCGTGGTCGAGGCGGCGGTCGTCGGCGAGGCGCGGACCGCGGCGGCGTCGTGGTGGCGGGCGATCGCGCCGGTGGTGGCCGCCCGCGGCGGGCCGCTGGCAATCGTCAGCAGCGGCGAGACGACGGTGACGGTCGCCGGCGCCGGGCGGGGCGGGCGCAACCAGGAGTTCGCCCTGGCAGCCGCAGCGCTGCTGGCCGACGCCGGCGCTCCGGCGGTGCTGGCGTCGTCGGGGACCGACGGCATCGACGGGCCGACCGACGCCGCCGGCGCGCTGGCCGACTCGACGACGCTGACCCGGGCCGCGGCGGCCGGCCTCGAGCCGCCGGCCGTGGTTCTGGTGCGCAACGACAGCTATCCGTTCTTCGCGCGTCTCGGTGACCTGCTGAGTCCCGGGCCGACCGGCACCAACGTCGGCGATCTGCAGGTGCTGCTCGTCGCGGCACCTTGATACGCTGGAGCGCGGCGGAACCCGCCGCGATGCCGTGACCGACCACGACCTGCTCGACGCCATTCGTCACCACGCCGGCGGACCAGAGACCGCGCGCGCCCTCGGCCAGCGGCTCGCCGTGCCGGCGACCGGGCGGGCAGCCTTCCGCCGCCAGCTGAAGCGCCTGGTCGCCGAGGGCGCCCTCGTCGTCGTCGGCGGACGCCGATTCGCGCTGCCCGACCAGGTCGATCTGGTCAGCGGCCGGTTGCAGGGGCACGCCGGCGGTTTCGCGTTCGTGGTGCCGGACGCCGCCGGCGCGGCCGACGTCTTCGTGCCCGAGGGCGGCCGGGCCGGTGCCCTGCACGGCGACCGGGTCGTGGCCCGCATCGAGCGCCAGCGCCCCGACGGCCGCCGCGAGGGACGCATCGTCGAGATCGTCGAGCGCCGCAGCACGGCGGTCGTCGGTCAGTTGCGGCGCGACCGCCATGGCGCCGTCGTGGTGCCGTTCGACGCCCGCCTCGACACCGAAGTGCGGGTCGGACCCGACGATCAGCTGTCGGCCGCCGATGGCGACATGGTGACGGTCGAAGTGGAGCGCTGGCCGGGCGGCGGCGGTCCGGCCGCCGGCCGGGTGGTAGAGGTGCTCGGCGGGCTCGACGACCCCGGCGTCGACACCGCGATCGTGCTGCGCAAGCACGGCATTCCCGAGGAGCATGCCCCCGATGCGGTGGCCCAGGCCCGCGCCCGCGACCACGCCGTCGGGCCGGCCGACCTCGCCGGCCGCACCGACTTCCGCGGCTGGGACATCGTCACCATCGACGGCGAGCACGCCCGCGACTTCGACGACGCGATCTCGATCGAGCGGCTGCCCAACGGACATTACTGGCTCGGCGTGCACATCGCCGACGTCGCCTACTACGTGCCCGAAGGCAGCGCCCTCGATCTCGACGGCTTTGCCCGGGCCACCTCGGTGTACTTCCCCGAGCGCGCCATCCACATGTTCCCGAGCGAGCTGGCCACCGGAGTGTGCAGTCTGAATGCGCACGTCGACCGCCTGGTGCAGTCGTGCCTGATGGAGGTCGACGGCCGCGGCGAGGTGGTGCGCTACGAACTGCACGACGGCGTGATCCACAGCCGCGCCCGCATGACCTACACGGCGGTCAACGCCATCCTCACCGATCGTGATCCGGCCCTGCGCGCCGAGTACGCGGCGCTGGTGCCGCGATTCGAGCTGATGCACGCGCTGTTCGCGATCCTCAACGACCGCCGGCGCCGCCGCGGCTCGATCGACTTCGACCTGCCCGAGGCCGAGGTGGTCCTCGACGACGAGGGGGCGATCGCCGCCATCGTCGCCTCGGAGCGCAACATCGCCCACCGCCTGATCGAGGAGTTCATGCTGCTGGCCAACGAAACGGTGGCGGCGCACCTCGAGCGGGCCGGCATGCCGGCGCTCTACCGCGTGCACGAGGCGCCCGATCCGCTGCGCGTCGACGATTTCGAGGCCTTCGTGTCGTCGCTCGGCTACAGCCTGGCGGCGCCGCCCGGCGCGGTGCACCCGCGCCACTTCCAGCACCTCGTCGACCGCATCCGTGGCACCCCGGAGGAGCGGCCGATCGCGTTCCTGATGCTGCGCACCATGCAGAAGGCCCGCTACGATGCCGCCAACCTCGGCCACTTCGGCCTGGCGGCGCACACCTACACGCACTTCACGTCGCCGATTCGCCGCTATCCGGATCTGATCGTGCACCGGGTCCTGCGCGAGCTGCGCCACGGCGGCGCGTCGGCCGAGCGCCGCGACGATCTCGACGACGCGCTGCCCGAGGTGGCGCGGCACACGTCGGCGATGGAGCGCCGGGCCCAGGAGGCCGAACGCGAGCTGCTGCAGTGGAAGAAGGTGCGGTTCATGGCGGACAAGGTCGGTGACGTGTTCACCGGCTACATCACCGGCGTGGCGGCGTTCGGGTTGTTCGTCGAGCTGGTGGAGCACTTCGTCGAGGGCCTGGTCCACGTCTCGACCCTGGCCGACGACTTCTATCGCTTCGACGAACAGGCGCGGGTGCTGTTCGGTGAGCGCACGAAGAAGATCTACCGGCTCGGCGACGCGGTGCGCGTCCAGGTGATACGCGTCGATCTGCAGCGCCGTCAGGTCGAGCTCGGCGTCGAAGCGGTGCTCGACGCGGTCAGGCGCAGCGAACGGGCGCGCGGACCGCGCACCACCACGGCGGCGCCATCGCCGCGTCCCGGGCGGCCGGGGCCCGGGTCGGCGCGGCGCAAGGCGCAGCGCCCGGGCCGGCGCGAACGGGCCGGGCGCCGCCGGCGATGAGCGCCGCGCGCACGCTGGTCGTCGGCACCGCCGGCCACATCGACCACGGCAAGAGCACGTTGGTGACCGCGCTGACCGGCACCGATCCCGACCGGCTGAAGGAAGAGAAAGCCCGCGGCATCACCATCGAGCTCGGGTTCGCCCACACCGAGGTCGTGCCAGGCGTGACCGTGTCGTTCGTCGACGTGCCGGGGCACGAGCGCTTCGTGCGGACGATGCTGGCCGGAGCCGGCGGGGTCGACGCCGTGCTGCTGGTGGTGGCCGCCGACGAAGGCGTGATGCCGCAGACGCGCGAGCACTTCGACATCTGCCGGCTGCTGCGGGTGCCGCGCGGGGCCGTGGCGCTCACCAAGGCCGACGCGGCCGACGCCGAGACCATCGCCCTGGCCGCGCTCGACGTGCGCGAGCTGGTCGCCGGCTCGTTCCTCGAGGGCGCGCCGATCGTGCCGGTCTCGGCCGTCACCGGCCTGGGGCTCGACGCATTGCGTGGCGTCCTGGCCGGGCTGGCGCGCACCGCCGGGCGTCGTGACGCCGGCGGCAGCGCCCGGCTGCCGGTGGACCGTGTGTTCTCGATGCGCGGGTTCGGCACGGTGGCGACCGGAACGCTCGTCGCCGGCACGCTGCGTGTCGACGACACGCTGGCGGTGCTGCCCGGGACGTCGACGGCGATGATCCGCGGGCTGCACGTCCATGGGCAGCCGCGGCGCGAGGCGGTGGCCGGCGAGCGCGTCGCGGTGAACCTGGCCGGGCTCGAGGTCGCCGCGGTGCCGCGCGGGGCGGTGCTGGCGCCGCCGCGGTCACTGGCGCCGAGCCGGCGGATCGACGCGGCGGTGACGCTGCTCGCCGGGGTGCCGCCGCTCAGGCACGGCGCCCGGGTGCGCCTGCATCAGGGCACCGCGGAGGTGCTGGCGCGGGTGTCGATCGCCGGCGCCGCGGCGGAGATCGCGGCCGGCGGCAGCGCCGACGTCCGGCTGCGACTCGAGCGGCCGGCGGCGATGACGCGTCGCGACCGATTCATCCTGCGCAACTACTCACCGCTGGTGACGATTGGCGGGGGAGTGGTGCTCGATCCCGATCCGCCGCGCCTCGGGTTGCGGGCGGCCCGCGCGGTCTCCCGGCTGGCGGCCCTGCATCTGCGCGATGACCTGGCCGGCGACGTGCGTGCGGCGGCGGAGCGCATGATCGCCGACGCCGGCGTGGCCGGCACCTCGGTGGCGTCGCTCGTGCCCAGGCTCGGGGTCGCGGCCGGCGACGTCCGCCGTGCCATCGGCGCCCTCGTCGACGCGGGCACCGTGCTGGCCGCCGACGATCGGGTCTGCGCCCGCGCCGCCCTGGAGGCGCCGGTCGCGGCGCTGCTGGCCGGCGTGCAGGCCTTCCACCGGGCGCAGCCGCTGGCCGCCGGCCTGCCGCTCGAAGAAGCGCGCACGCGGTGGTTCGCGGCCGTCGCGCCGTCGATTGCCGCGCGGGTGTTCGCCGATCTCGCCGCGGCCGGGCGGATCGTCGCGCGCGACACCATCGCACTGGCCGGGCACCGCCTGGATCTGAGCCCGGAGGAGGCCGACGTGCTGGCGCGGCTCGAGACGCGCTTCCGCGACGCGGGATTGACCCCGCCCGACGGCAGCGTGATGGCACTCGCCGGGGAGCTGGGCCGACCGGCGGCCACCGTCGAACGCGTGCTGCAGCTGGCGCTGAAGCAGCGCCGGCTGGTGCGCCTCGACACGCTCGTGTTCCACCCGGAGGCGCTGGCGGCGCTGAAGGCCGACATGGCCCGGCGCAAACAGGCGGCGGCCGGCGGCGCGGCGACGGTGGACGTGAAGGCGTTCAAAGACGCCTACGGCATCTCGCGGAAGTTCGCGATACCGCTGCTCGAGTATCTGGACAGGGAACGTGTGACGCGGCGGGCGGGGGACGTGCGGGTGGTGCTCTGAGTCGCGGAGTTGCGCTCCGAGCGGCGGCCGGGCTCAGTCCTTCTTGTCGTCGTCCTTGATGCCCGACTTGAAATTGCGGATGCCGGCGCCGATGCCGCGGCCGAGCTCGGGCAGCCGGTTGGCGCCGAAGATGAGGATGACGATCGCCAGGATGATGAGCATCTCCGGCAGCCCGAGCGGGCCGAGGAGGGCGAACAGACTCGTAGCCATGCCCGGATTCTAGCACTCTCCCGCCGGGCTGGCTGAAAGCATCCGCGCGGCTCGCTCCGGCGTCAAAACAGCAGGGCCCGCTTCCGGTAACCCCGGGGCCGCCCGCTTTGTCCTTGTCAGGGTGGAGAAGCGTCGGTCAGAATTGAGATTGGCGCCGACGTCCATCAGAGCCCGATCGCGCATGTCCGACTCCGAGCGCACGGCCGCACCCGCCCGGCGACAGTCGCGGGCCCAGACCCACCTGCTGCTCGACCGGCCGGCCGACCCGTCGTTCGACTTCGAAGATCGGCACCTCGGCGGCATCCTCGGGGCGTCGGTGGTGTCCCATCTCGCGATGGTGGTGGTCGCGATCCTGGTCCTGCGGTTCATGCCGCGGCCGCAGATCGCCGAGATCATTCCCGATCAACTGCCGGAAGAGATCGTCTGGCTCGCCGAAGAGGGTCCCGGCGGCGGCGGCGGTGGTGGCGGCGACAACACGCCCGAGCCGCCGCGCAAGGTCGAGCTTCCCGGCAAGGAGAAGGTGAGCGTGCCGGTCGAGGTCGAACCCGAACCGGTGCAGACGCCGCCGAAAGAGGAACCGCCGCAGGAGACGCTGATTCCGGCGGTGCAGACCGCCGCGGCGCCGGTCGAGGCCCCGGGCGCCATCACCCCAGAGACGATCGTCCCGTCGCAGAGCGCCGGCAGCGGCACCGGTGGCGGCGGCGGCACCGGCGAGGGCGGCGGCTCCGGATCGGGGAGCGGCCGCGGGCTCGGCTCGGGCAACACCGCTGGTGTCGGCGGCGGCGAGTACGACATCGGCAACGGCGTGACTCCGCCGCGGGTCCTCAAGGAAGTGAAGCCGGCCTATACCGCCGAGGCGATGCGCGCCAAGGTGCAGGGGGTGGTGTGGCTGCGCTGTGTCGTGATGCCCGACGGCACGGTCGGCCGCGTCGAGGTGGTGCGATCGCTCGACTCCACGTTCGGTCTCGATCAGGAAGCGGTGAAGGCGGCGCGGCAGTGGCGCTTCGCGCCGGGGATGCGGCTCGGCGAACCGGTTGCCGTGCGTATCACCATCGAGCTCACCTTCACGCTGCGGTGACGTCGCCACTGGCCACCGTCGGAGGGTCGCGCGTGCGTCGAATCCTGGGTCCCGTGCTGGCCGTGCTCGGCGCCTGCGCTGCGGCGGCCGGCTGCAGTGCGCCACCGGCCGCGGCGGCTGGCGGCGCGGCGGAAGCGACCGAGGCCGCGCAGCGGCTCGGGCCACAGCGCCTGCGCGTGCAGGTGGTCGCCACCTATCCCCACGACCCGGGCGCGTTCACCCAGGGGCTGGTCCTGGCCGGCGGGCGGCTGTTCGAGAGCACCGGACTCGAGGGCCGTTCCAGCCTGCGGGAAGTCGAGGTGGCCACCGGCAGGGTGGTCCGCCGCCTCGACGTGCCGGCGCCGATCTTCGCCGAGGGCCTGGCCCTGGTCGGCACGCGGCTGTTCCAGCTCACCTGGAAGCACGGCCAGGCCTTCACCTACGACCGCGACACGTTCAAGAGGGGGGCGACCTTCGACTACGAGGGCGAGGGCTGGGGGCTCTGTTACGACGGCCGGGACATCGTGATGAGCGACGGCAGTTCGCGGCTCACGTTCCGCGGGCCGCAGACCTTCCGCACGCAGCGCGAGATCACGGTCCGCTCGCAGGGACAGGCGGTCGAACAGCTGAACGAGCTCGAATGCGTCGGCCGGCACGTCTACGCCAACGTCTGGATGACCGACCGCATCGTCCGCATCGATCCGAAGAGCGGCGAGGTGACGGCGGTCATCGACGCCGCCAACCTGCTGCCGCCGGCCGAGCGCTTCGGCACCGACGTCCTCAACGGCATCGCCCACGATCCGAAGGACGATACGTTCCTCATCACGGGCAAGCTCTGGCCACGACTGTTCCGCGTCCGCTTCGTGCCTTAGGGCCGGGGCTCGGGGCTCGGGTCCCGGGAAGAGCGGCTGCGCACCGCGTCACACGTACACGACAAACGGCCCGGCAGGTTTCCCTGCCGGGCCGCGTCGCTTTCTACCCGAGTCCCGAGTCCCGAGTCCCGAGTCCCGAGTCCCGCTTCGATCGTCAGTACATCCCGCCCATGCCGCCGCCGGGCATCGCCGGCGCTTCCTTCTTCTCCTCGGGGATCTCCGAGACCAGGGCCTCGGTGGTGAGGAGCAGGGAGGCGATCGACGACGCGTTCTGCAGCGCGTTGCGCACCACCTTGGCCGGGTCGATGACGCCCGACTTCACCAGGTCCTCGTAGGTGTCGGTGGCGGCGTTGAAGCCCTCGTCGCCCTTGCCGTCCTTCACCTTGGCGACGACGATCGAGCCCTCGTGGCCGGCGTTGGTGGCGATCCACCGGCACGGCTCCTCGATGGCGCGCTTGATGATGGCCACGCCGACGCCCTGATCGCCGTCGAGCTTGAGGCCCTCGAGCGCCTTGCTGGCGCGCAGCAGGGCGACGCCGCCGCCGGGCACGATGCCCTCCTCGACGGCCGCCTTGGTGGCGTGCATGGCGTCCTCGACGCGCGCCTTCTTCTCCTTCATCTCGGTCTCGGTCGCCGCACCGACCTTGATGACGGCGACGCCGCCGACCAGCTTGGCCAGCCGCTCCTGCAGCTTCTCCCGGTCGTAGTCCGAGGAGGTCTCCTCGATCTGGGCGCGGATCTGCTTGACCCGACCCTCGATCTTGGCCGAGACCCCGGAGCCCTCGACGATGGTGGTGTTGTCCTTGTCGATGGTGACCTTCTTGGCCTTGCCGAGATCCTCGAGCTTGATGTTCTCGAGCTTCACGCCGAGATCCTCGGTGATGGCGTTGCCGCCGGTGAGGATGGCGATGTCCTCGAGCATGGCCTTGCGGCGGTCGCCGAAGCCGGGCGCCTTGACGGCGGCGGCCTGCAGCGTGCCACGCAGCTTGTTCACCACCAGGGTGGCCAGCGCCTCGCCCTCGATGTCCTCGGCGATGATCAGCAGCGGACGGCCGAGGCGGGCGACCTGCTCCAGCACCGGCAGCAGATCCTTCATCGAGCTGATCTTCTTCTCGTGGATCAGGATGACCGGGTTCTCGAGCACCACTTCCATCCGCTCGGGATCGGTGACGAAGTAGGGCGAGAGGTAGCCGCGGTCGAACTGCATGCCCTCGACCACGTCGAGCGTGGTCTCGAGGGTCTTGGCCTCTTCGACGGTGATCACGCCGTCCTTGCCGACCTTCTCCATGGCCTCGGCGATGATCTTGCCGATGGTCTCGTCGCTGTTGGCCGAGATGGTGCCGACCTGGGCGATCATGTTGCCCTTCACCGGCTTGGCCATCTTGCGGATCTCGGCGGTCATCGCCTCGACCGCCTTCTCGATGCCGCGCTTCAGTTCCATCGGGTTGGCGCCGGCGACGACGTTGCGGGCGCCCTCGCGGTAGATCGCCTGGGCCAGCACCGTCGCCGTGGTGGTGCCGTCACCGGCGGTGTCCGAGGTCTTGCTGGCGACCTCGCGGACCATCTGCGCGCCCATGTTCTCGAGCGGGTCCTTGAGGTCGATCTCCTTGGCCACCGTCACGCCGTCCTTGGTGATGGTGGGGGAGCCGAACTTCTTGTCGAGGACGACGTTG
>JBFWNV010000006.1:0-229355 GCA_050250875.1 Vicinamibacterales bacterium | reverse complement strand
ACAGGCTGCGGTAGTCGCGCTTCTTCTGCTTGCGGCCGGCATAGGCGTAGACGCCCGCCTTCTCGGCCGCTTCCTTCATGAACTTGTAGAGCTTGGACTTGTTCTGGAAGTAGCCCTTGGTGAGTTTCTCGAGCTTCTTCCGCTTGGCACGGCGCACCGTGCCACGCTTGACGCGAGGCATAGCTGGCTCCGATAACGGCCAGGGAGAACGAGGGCGCTCATTTCGTCCGCGGAGAACGCGGACACCCTAGAGCGCGACGACGGAAATGCCCTGGCCGTCGGTCGTCGCGCGAAGGGATCAGGGACCGGGGACCAGGGACTAGGGAGAACGCTTGTCTACGCTCTTCCCTGGTCCCTGATCCCTGGTCCCTGGTCCCTACAGGTTACTAATCGTAAGGAAGCATCCGCCGCAGCTTGGCCTGCTCGGCGTCGGCCACCAGCACGTTGCCGCGCGCGTGGCGCTTCATCTGCGTGGTCTTGTTGGTGAGCTGGTGGCGCTTGAACGCGGCCGCCCTGGTGAACTTGCCGGTGCCGGTCTTCTTGAACCGCTTGGCGGCGCCCCGGTGACTCTTCAGCTTCATCTTCGGCATGACGGTTCCTAATTTCCTGCGAGCTCTTCTTCGCCCTCGGCCGCGCGTGACGCGCGCACCGCCGGCTTGCTGCCGCGCTTCTGCGACAGGATCGTGTGCATCTGGTTGCCTTCCTGCCTGGGCATCGTCTCGGGTATGGCCACCTCGGCCAGTTCCTCGATGAGCCGCTGCAGGATGCGGTGGCCGATCTCCGGGTGCGCCATCTCGCGTCCGCGGAAGAACACGGTGGCCTTCACCTTGTCGCCTTCCTCGAGGAAGCGCTCGATGTGCTTCTTCTTGAACTGGTAATCGTGTTCGTCCACCTTCGGACGGAACTTGATCTCCTTGACCTCGATCACCTTCTGGTGCTTCTTCGCTTCGCGGGTCCGCTTCGCTTCCTGGTACTGATACTTCCCGTAGTCCATGATCCGGCAGACCGGCGGCACGGCGGTGGGGGAGATCTCCACGAGGTCGAGGCCCTTGGAGCGGGCAATCGTGAGCGCCTGAGGCGGCGGCATGATGCCCAGCTGCTGGCCGGTTTCGTCGATCACCCGGATCTCGCGGACCCGGATGCGCTCGTTGGTGCGGACGCGGTCGTCACGACGACCCGAACGGTTACGGTCGAATGCGATACTCAGCCTCCAGGCGCAAAGATTCCTAGGATAGCCGCTTCTCGGCGACCTCGGCAAGGGCCTCGGCCAGGAAGCGGTCGAGGGGGGTGGCCCCCAGGTCGCCGCGGGCGCGGCTGCGCACGGCGACGGCCCGATCGGCGGCCTCGCGGTCGCCGACGACCAGCATATAGGGCACCTTCTGGAGCTGCGCCTCCCGGATCTTGTAGTTCACCTTCTCCTGGCGGTCGTCGAGCACCGCCCGCAGCCCGGCGCCCTGCAGCGCCGCCAGCACCTCGCGGGCGTAGTCGCCGTGGCGGTCGGCGATGGGCAGGACCGCCACCTGCACCGGAGCCATCCACAGCGGAAACGCCCCGGCGAAGTGCTCGATCAGGATGGCGATGAACCGCTCGAAGCTGCCGAAGATGGCCCGGTGCACGACCACCGGCCGGTGCTCGGCGTTGTCGGCGCCGATGTACTTCAGGTCGAACTGCCGGGGCAGCTGGTAGTCGAGCTGAATCGTGCCGCACTGCCACTTGCGGCCGAGCGCGTCGGTGATGTCGAAATCGATCTTCGGACCGTAGAAGGCGCCGTCGCCGGCGTTGAGCTCGTAGGGCTGGCCGGCCCGCTCGAGCGCCTGGCGCAGCCCGGCTTCGGCCAGATCCCAGGTGGCGATCTCGCCGAGGAACTTCTCCGGCCGCGTCGACAGCTTGGCCGTGTACGCCAGCCCGAAGTCGCCGTAGACGCGCTGCACGAGGCGGATCAGCGCCTCGACTTCGGCGCCGATCTGCTCGTCGGTGATGAAGCAGTGGGCGTCGTCCTGCGAGAACTGGCGCACCCGCGTCAGCCCGGACAGCACGCCCGAGGCTTCGTTGCGGTGCAGCGGCGTCTGCTCGTGGAAGCGCAGCGGCAGATCCTTGTAGCTGCGCATCTCGCTGGCGAAGACCAGCATGTGGCCCGGGCAGTTCATCGCCTTGAGGCCCATCTCCTCGCCGTCGCGCGACTCGACCAGGAACATGTTCTCGCGGTAGTGCGACCAGTGGCCCGAGGTCTCCCACAGGCCCTTGTTGAAGACGATCGGCGTCTTCACCTCGACGTAGCCGGCGGGGAACAGCACGCCGCGCATGTAGTCGGCGAGCGTGTTGTAGAGCGTGGCGCCCTTGGCCAGCCAGAAGGTCGCGCCGGGCGCCCACTGGTGGAAGGTGAAGAGCCCGAGTTCCCGCCCGACCCGGCGGTGATCGCGCTTCTTCGCCTCTTCGATCCGCGCCAGATGCGCGTCGAGGTCCTTCTGCGACAGGAACGCCGTGCCGTACAGCCGCTGCATCGGCTGGTTCTTCGCATCGCCCTTCCAGTAGGCGTTCGACGTCGTCGTCAGTCTGAAGGCCTTGAGGCGCGCCGTCGACGGCACGTGCGGGCCGACGCAGAAGTCCACGAAGGTGTCGCGGTCCTTGATCGTGTAGACCGACACCTGGGCCTGGCCGGCCGTCTTCTCCTCGATGAGCTGCACCTTCAGCGGCTCGCCGCGCCGGGAGAAGAAGTCGATGGCCTCCTGGCGGTCCCACAGCTGGCGCTCGAACACCAGGTCCTGCGCCGCCAGCTCGCGCATCTTGGCCTCGATGCGCTCCAGGTCCTCGGGGACGAACGGCGCCGGCACCACGAAGTCGTAGAAGTAGCCGTCGTCGATGGCCGGTCCGATGCCGCACTGCACGCCGGGATAGAGCGCCGTCACCGCCGCCGCCATCAGGTGCGCGGTCGAGTGTCGGGCCAGCGGCAGCGCCTCGGGGCTCTGATCGGTGACGATGCGGACCCGGGCGTCTCGGGTCAGCGGGTAGGTGAGATCGACGAGCTGGTCGTCGACCACGGCGGCGAGTGCCGCCTTGGCCAGGCGCGGCGAGATGTCGGCGGCGACGACGCTCACCGGGGCGCCCTCGGCCACCTGTCGGCTGGAGCCGTCGGGGAGCGTGACCGTGATCATGACGTGGGGATCCGCGCCGGGCGAGATGGTAGGCACGGGCAGACTCGAACTGCCGACCTCCTGCGTGTCAAGCAGGCGCTCTAACCAGCTGAGCTACGCGCCTATGTGCGTGTCGCCCGGCCTCGCGGGAACACGCAGTATAACACGCGGATTCCGTGGGACTTGCGCGGCCGCCCCGGCCGTGGCCGCGGGGCGGCGGATCAGGCCGCCTTCTTCGCCGCGCTCAACGCCTCGATGGCCTTGTCGAGCACGGCGTCGCCGGGGGCCGGCTCGACGCCGAAATCCCCGGTCGGGATGTCGACGGCGACGTCCGGCGACACCCCGCGCTCCTGCAGCGCCGCGCCGCCGGGACCGAGGTAGAGCAGATGGGTCAGCATCAGCCCGGCGCCGTCCGGCAGCGGCACGAGCTTCTGGCGACCGGCCCGACCCTGGCTCCGCTCGCCGACGATCGTCGCGCGCTTGTTGCCCGACAGCGCCGCCGCGAACACCTCGGCGGCGCCCGACGTGCCGTTGTCGACCAGCAGCGCCAGCGGCACGGTCACGGCGCCGTCGCCCGGGGCGGTGTTGACCGCCTGCTTCTCCTGACCGCGCGTCTGGCGGTAACCGAGGACGCCCGTCGGCACGAAGAGCCGCGCCACCTCGAAGCCGGCGTCGAGATCGCCGGTCGCGGTGCCGCGCAGGTCGATCACGACCCGGCTGGCGCCGCCGCGGGTGAGCGAGGCGACCTCGGCGCGGACCTCGCCGGCGGTGGCCCGAGAGAACTCGGCGACGCGGACCAGGCCGGTTCCCGCCGCCGCCACCCGGCCGCGCGCCGGGGCCGCGGCCGGCGCCTCGCGCACCAGTTCGACTTCGTGCGGCTCGGCGGCGTTGCCGCGCAGGATCGCCAGCTTCACCTTCGTGCCCGCCTTGCCGCGCAGCTTGCGCAGGCCCTCGAACACGGTGGTGTCGCGGGTCGACTGGCCGTCGATCGAGCGCACGTAGTCGCCGGGGCGAAGCCCGGCCCGCGCCGCCGGCGAGCCGTCGCGGGCGGCGACCACCCGCAGGTAGTACTGCCGCGTCAGTTCGAGACCGGGGTGGGCGGTGTCGCCGCCGCCCTGGGTGAGCGACCTGACCTGCGCGGCGTCGAGATAGGCGCTGTCGGGGTCGAGACCGTCGGCCAGCCCGTGCATCGCGCCGTGCATCACCTTGTCGACGTCCACTTCCTCGACGTAGTTGTCGATGATGAGGCGCACGACGTCGTCGAAGATGCGCAGATGACGGTAGCTGTCGCCTTGGGCCGAGGCCGTGCGGCCGAGCACGCCGCCGACGAGCGCGAAGGCCAGCACCGGCAGCGACACGAACAGGACGGCGAGGCGGGTGCGTGGCGTCATGGGCCCCTGCGCAGCCATTGTACGGGATTGACCGGACGACCGTCGATGCGCACCTCGAAGTAGGCCGCGGCTTCGCCGGCCGGCGTGGCGCCGGTCGTGCCGATCGGCTGGCCGCGCGCCACCGTGGCGCCGGGCCGCAGCGCCGTACCCGACAGGTGTCCGTAGACGGTGAACGCGTTATCGCCGTGGTCGAGGATGACCATCACGCCGTAGCCGGTGAAGGGCGCCGCGTAGGCGACCGTTCCGCCGTGCACGGCCCGCACCGGCGTGCCGGCGGCGGCGCCGATCTCGATGCCGTTGCGCTGGATCGAGGTGCCGAAGGCACCGGTGGTGGAGCGGCCGAACCGCGTCAGCACCGGGCCGGTCAGCGGCCAGGGCAGATCGCCCTGGAAGGGCCGCAGCGGCAGATCGACCGGCGCTCCGCCGTCGATTCCGTCGAGCGTCGCCTGCAACCGCTGCCGCGCCTGTTCGAGTTCGCCGACATACTGCGCGGCCAGCTCGCGGCGGCGATCGAGGTCGTCGAGGATCCGCGTCCGCTCGGCGACGGCCCGGGCAGCGGCGGCCTCGAGGTTGACCGCCTCGGCGCGCAGCCGTGCCACCTGCCGCTGCTCGGATTCGAGCTGCGTCCGCGCCGCCTCCTCCTCGGCCAGCAGCCGGCGGTGTTCGGCGATGCGGATCTCTTCGACCCGGGCGAGCGAAACCACGCCGCGCGTCGCCCGCGCCGCATCGCGCTCGTCGGCGGTGTCGAGCAGCAGGCGCACGTAGCCGTGCCGGCCGCGCTTGTAGAGGGCCTGCAGCCGCTCCTCCAGCGCCGGCGTGCGATCGACGCGCTGGGCCTCGAGCGCCTGCACGCGTGCGGTCGACGCCGCGACCCTGGCGTTGACGGCGTCGAGCCGGGTGTTGACCGCGGCCAGTTCCTCGGCGCGCAACGCCCGCGTGACCTCGAGTTGCCGCAAGGCGGCCAGCGTGGTCTTCGACTGCTGCGCGAGCTGATCCGCTTCCCGTTGCAGCGCCTTGATGCGGTCGGCGGCGCGCTGGACCAGCGCGCTCGAGCCCGGATCGAGCGACGCCGACGGCCGCGATGCCGGCGGCTGGGCGCCGGCCGACGCGGCGACGGCGAGCGCGGCGACGCCCGCAATCAGCCCTCGACGGCCCCGAAGCAGCTGGGAGACCCGCACGCCTCCCTAGCCTAGCGCGGCCCGGGACGGCGCGGAAGACCCGCCCGCCGGTTTGCCGGGACGAGCGGGGTACACTTTGCACATGCCCGAGCCCGTTCCCGCCGCCGGCCCCGTCGCGATCACGCGTGGCGAACTCGCCATGTTGTCGGTGGGGATGTGGCTCAGCGGGGTGTGCCTCCTCGCCCTGCTGCCGGTGGTCCTGATGCCCCGGCTCGGCCCGGCGGCCGGGCTGGCCGTCACCTACCTCCTGTTCTTCGTCGCCTGGCAGCCGCTCCAGCGGGTGACCCAGCGGGCCCTCGGTCCCCGCCCGGCGTTCGTCCGCACCATGGGTCTGGTCGCGACCGCGGCCATCGCCGCCTACTACCTGCGCGAGGCCCTGCTCGAACTGCTGCGCCGCGCCGCGTGAGCGGCGCTCCGTATACTCCCCCCGTGAGAGCGTTGGGCATCGACTACGGCGCGCGCCGCTTCGGCTTCGCCCTCAGCGACGCGACCGGCACGCTGGCGACGCCGTGGCGGGTCGTCGAGCGGCCGCCGTCCGAGCCCGAGGCGGTGCGGCTGGTCTGCGCGGAGATCGCCCGCCTGGCCGCCGAGGACGACGGGCTCGCCACGGTGGTGGTCGGCTGGCCGCGCCGGCTCGACGGCAGTGCCACCGAGCAGACGCCGGCCGTCGAGGCGTTCGCCCGGGCCGTGGCTCGCGACAGCGGCGTGCCGGTCGTGCTGCAGGACGAGCGCCTCAGCTCGGTCGAAGCCGAGTCGCGCCTCGCCCGCCGCGAACGCGACTGGCGGGCCCGCAAGCGGCGACTCGATGCCGCCGCCGCCGCCGTGGTGCTGCAGGACTATCTGGACACGCGACCTCGTGGGTAAGTGGATCCGCCGCCTGGCCGTGCTCGGCGTGCTCGCCGGTGCCATCGCCTTCCTGGCCGCGTGGCAGGCCAAGGCCCGGGCCGAGACGCCGTATCGCGGCTACGGCGGCGACGCGCAGTTCGTCGACATCCCGGCCGGGCTCGGCCCGCCGGCCATCGCGGCGCGGCTGGTCGCGGCCGGCGTGGTCCGCGACGCCACCACGTTCCGCGTCGCGCTGTGGCTCACCGGCCGGGCCCGCGACCTCAAGGCCGGCGAGTATCGTTTCACCACCGCCCGGAGCGCCGTCGAGGTCGTCGAGACGATCGCCCGCGGCCAGATCTTCACCCAGCCGATCACCTTTCGCGAGGGGCTCACCATCGCCGAGATGGCCGACGTCTACGCCGGGCGCGGTCTGGGGGAGCGCGCCGCCTTCGTCGCCGCGGCGTCGGCGGCGTCGCTCGTCGCCGATCTCGACCCCGACGCCGCCGACCTCGAGGGCTACCTGTTCCCCGACACGTATCCCCTGCCGCGCCACACGCCGGCGCCGGCGCTGGTGGCGCAGATGGTGCGCGGGTTTCGCGCCGCGCTGACGCCGGCCCTGCGCGACGAGGCGGCCGCGCAGGGGCTGACGGTGCGGCAGGTGGTGACCCTGGCGGCGCTGGTGGAGAAGGAGACGGCGCGCGACGACGAGCGGCCGCTGGTCGCCGCCGTCTACCGCAATCGGCTGCGCCTGCGGATGCCGATGCAGGCGGATCCGACGGTCATCTTCGCGCTGCAGCGCGCCGGTCGGTGGAACGGCAACCTCACCCGCGCCGATCTCGCCTTCGACTCGCCGTACAACACCTACCGCTATCCCGGGCTGCCGCCGGGTCCGATCGCGGCGCCCGGGCGCCTGGCCCTCGAGGCGGTCGTCCGCCCGGCCGCCGTCGACTATCTCTACTTCGTCAGCCGCAACGACGGCAGTCACGTCTTCGCGGCGACGCTGCGGGAGCACAACCGCAACGTCTTCGAGTGGCAGGTCAAGTACTTCCGCCAACGGCGAGGTCGATGAATCGGTTGATCGATTGATCGATCGATCGGTTGATCGATCTGACGTTCTGTCGATCGTTTGATCGGAAGCGATCGATCTGCAGATCGCCAGATCGACCGCTCACCAGATCGATCAATCGATCAATCGATCACGCGATCATCGGATGTGGGCGTCAGTACGTTCCTGGGCCATTGCGGCGCCGGCCGTCCTTTCCAGATCCAGGCGATGTAGTCGACCGTCGGCGGCTCAGCGCCCAGTTCGCGGAGCCGCGCCAGCACCTGGCCGCGATGGTGGGCGGTGTGCAGTGCCAGGTGCAGCGCGGTCTCGCCCAGGGTCGGGTGGGTCAGCGTGCCGCCGGCGGGCGCGAAGCGCGCCGCCCACGGCAGTTCGACGGGCCGGGCGATCGCCGCGGCGTCGGCGGCGTCGAGCGCGGCACGCAGGTCGGCCAGTGCGGCCCGCCCCCAGGTCGCCATCGCCGGCAGGCCGTCGAAGCTCGCCGCGTCGACGAACCGCGGCGCCTCGCCGCGCCAGATCGACGTGAACGCGCGCTGGACGGTGTGGAGGTGGTGCAGCCAGCCGCGCGTCCGCTCGTCGTCGCGCGCCGCCCGCGACTGCAGTACGGTCGACCACGTCTGCGCGTCGGCCCATTCCATGTGCGCGGCGAGCGCGATCAGATCGTCACCTGTGGGCATCGGCGGGCTCCTCGAGTGTCCGAGCGGCGGGCAGGGCACGGCTCATCACCGTTCGCCCCACTTCAGTTTCTGGCGCAGCACCTCGAAGTAGGTGCGGGTCGTCGCCCGGACCAGCCGCACCGTGCGCGGCGCCCGGCCGATGGTCACGACGTCGCCGGCCGCGAGCGGGAACCCGGTCTGGCCGTCGAAGGTCACGTAGACCTCGGCGCCGCCGTCGTCGGTGCTCACCGCGACCCGCACGTCACGCTCGGCCGGCACGACGATCGGCCGGTTGCTCAGCGTGTGCGGAGCGATCGGCGTGAGGACGAACGCGGCCATCGCCGGGTGCACGATCGGCCCGCCGGCGGCCAGGTTGTAGGCGGTGGAGCCGGTGGGGCTGGCGACGATGAGACCGTCGGCCTTGACCCGGGTGACGAACTGGTCGCCGACCCACACCGACAGGTCGATGATCCGCGACAGCGCCGTGCGGGTGAACACGACGTCGTTCAGGACGGTCGTCTCGGCGTCGGCGTGGCCGGCGCGCCGGGTCCGCGCGGCGAGCATCATCCGCTCGTCCAGGGTATAGCGGCCGTCGAGGACGCCGGCGAGCGCGTCCTGCAGTTCGGGCCGGGTGATCTCGGTGAGGAAGCCGAGGCTGCCGAAGTTGACGGCGAGGATCGGCACGTCGCGGCCGCTGCGCGCGACCAGTCCCGCCGTCGCCAGCAGCGTGCCGTCGCCGCCGAGGACGACCACCAGGTCGACGTCGTCGCCGAGCAGGGTCTCGCGCGAGCGCACCTCGGCCGGCGGCGCCGGCAGCAGCGCCGCCGCTTCGGTGGCCCAGACCGCCGCGACGCCGCGCCCGTGCAGCCACCGCTCGAGCGCGGCCAGCGTGTCGCGGGCGGCGACCAGGTCGTGCTTGGTGACGATGCCGATACGCATGCGGGTAGTGCGGCGTCAGGCCGGCGGGCTGAGGCGGAGGTGCATCAGGAATTCACGGTTGCCCTTGCCGCCCACGATGGGCGACGGCGTGACCGCCACGCGGGTCCATCCTATCGCAGCGGCCTTCACCGTCAGCTCGGCGACGACGCGGGCGTGCACCGCCGGGTCGCGCACGATGCCGCGCGGGGCTTCGCGCCGGCCGGCCTCGAACTGCGGCTTGACCAGGGCGACCACATCGGTGGCCGGCGTCGCGATGGCCACCAGCGGCGGCAGGATCAGCGCCAGCGAGATGAACGAGACATCGATGGTGACGATGCCCGGCGGCCCGCCCAGCGCGGCGACGTCGGCGCGGGTCAGGTGCCGGGCGTTGAGGCCTTCGACGACGATCACCCGCGGGTCGGTGCGCAGCCGCCAGTGCAGCTGGCCGCGGCCGACGTCGACAGCCAGCACCCGCGCGGCGCCCCGCGCGATCAGCACGTCGGTGAACCCGCCGGTCGACGCGCCGAGGTCGAGCGCCAGGCGGCCGCTGACGTCGATGCCGAAGGTGTCGAGCGCGTGCGCCAGCTTCACGCCGCCGCGGCTGGCCCACGGATGATCGGGGCCGAGGACCCGGACGTCGGCGTGCTCCGACACCATCGTCCCGGCCTTCACCGCGCCACGGCCGTCGAGATCGACCTGGCCGGCCAGGATGAGGGCCTGGGCGCGCTCCCGCGATTCGACGAGTCCGCGCCGGACGAGCAGCTGGTCGAGGCGGAGTTTCATGCTCGCGGCCCGCGGTCCCGGATCGGCGGCCGGCCGTGGCGCGCGGCGCTCACGACCGCCGCTCGACGATCCAGCGGGCGATCGCCGGCAGATGGCTGCCGGTGAGGCCGGCGCCGGCGAGGGCGGCATCGGCGCGGGCCACCGCGTCGGCGGCCAGGGTCTTCGATCGGGCCAGCCCGTAGAAGGAAGGGTAGGTCGGCTTGCCGGCGACTGCGTCCTTGCCCGACGTCTTGCCGAGCTCGGCCGACGCGCCCTCGACGTCGAGCACGTCGTCGACGATCTGGAAGGCCAGGCCGATCTCGGCGGCCCAGGCGTCGATGGCCTGTTCGACGGCGGGTTCGGCGCCGGCCATGATCGCGCCGGCGACGGCGGCGGCGCGGATGAGTGCGCCGGTCTTGCGGGCGTGCATGTCGGCCAGCGCGGCGGCGTCGAGCGCGGGCGCGGCGCCGGGGGTGCGACCGGCGGCGCCGAGGTCGATGGCCTGTCCCCCGACCATGCCGAGCGGGCCGGCCGCGATCGCCACCAGCGCCAGCACCCGCAGCTTGCGCGCCACCACCAGCGGATCGGCGCTGTCGGGCTCACGCGCCAGCAGCGCGAACGCCTCGGCCTGCAGGCCGTCGCCGGCGAGGATCGCCATCCCGTCGCCGGCGACGACGTGCAGCGTCGGCCGGCCGCGGCGCAGCGAGTCGTCGTCCATCGCCGGCAGGTCGTCGTGGATGAGCGAATAGGTGTGGATCATCTCGAGCGCGCAGGCCGCCGGCAGGGCCAGCGCCCGCGCCGCGTCGGGCGGCGTGCCCTGCACCGCGGCGGCGGCGTCGGCGGCGGCGAGCACCAGAATCGGCCGCAGGCGCTTGCCGCCGGCCATCACGCTGTAGCGCATGGCATCGGCGACCACGGCGGGACAGGCGGGTGGCCGTGGCAGGGCCCGGTCCAGTGCCTGTTCGATCGCGTCGCGGCTCGCTGCCGCGAACGCCTCGAACGGCGTCATCACCGATCCTCGTCCTGGCCCACGTCGGCCAGCCCCGGCGGCGCGGTGGTCAGCTCGCCGCGCTCGTTGAGGACCTCGATCCGCCGATCGGCTTCGTCGAGCCGGGCGTGGCAGTAGCGCGACAGCTGCACGCCGCGTTCGTAGAGGGCCAGCGAGGTCTCCAGCGCGAGGTCGCCGTCTTCGAGCTTGCGGACCACGGCCTCCAGCTCGGCGATCGCGGTCTCGAAATCCTTGATGGTCGGATCCATCGCGCTGCTCCTCGAGGTCACGCCGTCGGACCGGCGTCGGTGGGGTCGACACCGCGGACGTCGCACGCCAGTTCACCGCTGGCCAGGCGGACGCGGACGCGGTCACCGGGGGCCACCGCCGCGGCGGCGCGAATCAGCGTCGTCCGGTCGTCGGTCCAGCACATCGCATAGCCGCGGCCGAGGACCGCCAGCGGGCTGAGGGCGTGGAGATGGGCGGCGGCCTCGCGCAGCCGCGTCTGCCAGCCGAGGCGGCGCCCGGCCAGCGTGGCGGCGAGGCGGCGGTCGTGGACGGCGAGCGCGGTCCGCACGCGCACCAGGCGCTGCTGCGGGTGGTGCGCCGTCAGCGCCCGCGTCAGCGTCTCCACCCGACGTCGCCGCTCGGCGACGGCGCGGTCGGCGCGGCGCCGCAGGCCCGCGGCCAGTTCGGTGACGTGGCGCTGGCGGAACGCGACGCGCGCCGGCAGCCCGGCGAACGCCGGGCGGGCCTGCAGGCGGTGCAGGTGCGACTGCAGGCGCTGCACGCGCCCGACGAGCGCGGCGCCGGCGCGCCGCGTCAGCGCGTCGAGGTGCGCCGTGAACTCGTCCTTGTGCCGCACCACCAGCTCGGCGGCGGCGGACGGCGTCGGCGCCCGCAGGTCGGCGACGAAGTCGGCGATGGTCACGTCGGTCTCGTGGCCGACGGCGGCGATGACCGGGACCGGCGAGGCGGCGATGGCGCGGGCCAGCGGCTCCTCGTTGAAGGCCCACAGGTCCTCGATCGAGCCGCCGCCACGGCCGACGATGACGACGTCCACGCCGGGGATCCGCGTCACCTGGCGCAGCGCGCGGGCGAGATCGCGCGACGCCGCCTCGCCCTGCACCCGGGCCGGTGCGACGACGAGCCGGGCGTTCGGGTGGCGCCGGTGGAGGACGCGGATGATGTCGCGCAGCGCCGCGCCCTCGATCGAAGTGACGACGCCGATGCGGCGGGGCAGCGCCGGCAGCGGCCGCTTGCGGCCCTCGTCGAACAGCCCTTCGGCGGCCAGCGCCGCGCGCAGCTGTTCGTAGGCGAGCTGCCGCGCTCCGAGGCCGCGCGGCTCCATGTGCTCGCACACCAGCTGGTACTCACCGCGCGGATCGTAGACGCTCAACCGGCCGCGGGCGACGACGTGGAGGCCGTCTTCGGGCTTGAAGCGGAGCAGCCGCAGCGACGAGCGGAACATCACGCCCTTCACCTGCGCACGGGCGTCCTTCAGCGTGAAATAGAGGTGGCCGGTGTTCCACACCCGCGCCCCCGACAGCTCGCCCTCGACCCAGATTTCGTGGAAGCGCGCCTCGACCAGGTCGCGGAGCGCCGCCGTCAGTTCGCTCACCGAGACGACGCGGCGCGCCGCCGCGCCGGTCGCGGTGGGGGGCTCGTCGAACGGCAGGCCGCCGGGGCTCACGGCGCCGTCCGCGCCGCCGTCGCGGCCAGGGCGCCGATCTCGGCGGCGCTGAGGCTGATCCGCTCGATGGCCGTGGCCTTGCCGGTGGCCGGATCGGCGGTGATGACGACCGCATGCAGGCGGGGATCGCCGGTGGCGGTCTCGAAACGCGTCGGCAGCGCGTTGAGGAACCTGCCGATCACCGCCGCCTTGTCGACGCCGATCACCCCGTCGTGCGGGCCGGTCATGCCGACGTCGGTGAGATACGCCGTGCCCTGGGGCAGGATGCGCGCGTCGGCGGTCTGCACGTGCGTGTGCGTGCCGACCACGGCGGTGGCCTGGCCATCGAGGTACCAGCCCATCGCGATCTTCTCCGAGGTGACCTCGGCGTGGACGTCGACGAAGACGATCTGCGCGCCCTCGTCCTTGAGCCGTGCCACTTCCCGCGCCGCGGTGGTGAACGGGTCCTCGATGTTGGCCAGGAACACCCGGCCCATCACGTTGACGACGCCGACGCGGACGCCGTTGGCGGCGGTGACGAGCACCGCGCCGCGGCCGGGAGTGCCGGCGGGGTAGTTGGCGGGACGCAGCAGCCGCGGCTCCAGCGGGATGTAGTCGAGCACCTCTTTCTTGTCCCAGATGTGGTTGCCCGAGGTCAGCACGTCGATCCCCAGGGCGAACAGCTGCTCGCCGATCTCGCGGGTGATGCCGAAGCCGGCGGCGGCGTTCTCGCCGTTGGCGATCACGAGATCCACGGCGTGGTGCGCGACCAGCGCGGGAACCCCGGCCTTCACCAGCTCGCGCCCCGGCCGGCCGACGATGTCGCCGATGAAGAGCAGCCTCACGCGCCGGGCTCCGCCGTGATCGGCACGGCGATGCCGCGGCCGCGCCGCTCGGCGATCTTGGGCAGCGCGATCCGCAGTTCGCCGTCGCGCAGCGTCGCCGTGGCGCGGGCGGCGTCGACGGCGACGTGGATGCGCACGGCGCGGGCGAAGCGGCCGAAATCGCGCTCGACGAGGTGGAAGCTCGCCGGCCCGTGCGGCCGCGGCTCGGGGCGGTCCTTCTCGCCGGCGACGATGACGACGCCGCCCTTGACGAGGATGCGCACCTGGGCGGCCGGCACCCCGGGGAGGTCGAGAACGATGTCGAGGGCGTCCTGGGTCTCGAACACGTCGAGCAGCGGCAGGCACTCGCCGGTGATCTGATGGCGGCGGTCGGGCCGCTGCCGGGCGAGCTCGTCGAACAGGCGGCGGACGTCGGCCGAGACGTCGCCGACGTTGGCCGAGACGGGGAGGCGTGTGAAGGTGGGCATTTTCGCTCGAACCCGCGCCCATTTTACTCTGCCCCCCGGTCCTGACCAGCCGGGCAGCCCGGGGAGAATATGAGTGTAATGCACTAATAAAATATGCTTGCGTGAAACTAATCTCATGCTATGCTCGTCTTACCGGCAGGAACAACAGGAGAGCGAGATGGCGACCAAGGGCAAAGTGATTGGGATCGACCTCGGCACTACCAACTCGGTGGTGGCGGTGATGGAGAACGGCGAAGCCGTCGTGGTGGTCAATCAGGAAGGTGCCCGCACCACGCCCTCGGTGGTCGCCGTGGCCAAGGACGGCGATCGGCTGGTCGGCCAGGTCGCCAAGCGCCAGGCCGTGACCAACCCCGAGAACACCGTGTTCTCGGTGAAGCGGTTCATGGGCCGCAAGTTCGGCGAGGTCGCCGACGAGGCGCGCCGCGTCCCCTACAAGGTCGTCCAGACCGCCAACGGCGATGCCTGGGTCGACGTGCGCGGCAAGCAGTATTCCCCGCCCGAAATTTCCGCGATGATCCTGGCCAAGCTCAAGAAGGCCGCCGAGGATCACCTCGGCCAGCCGGTGACCGACGCGGTCATCACCGTGCCGGCCTACTTCAACGACTCGCAGCGGCAGGCCACCAAGGATGCCGGCACCATCGCCGGTCTCAACGTCCTGCGCATCGTCAACGAGCCGACCGCCGCGGCCCTCGCTTACGGCCTCGAGAAGAAGAAGGACGAGACGATCGCCGTCTACGACCTGGGCGGCGGCACGTTCGACATCTCGGTGCTCGAGGTCGGCGACGGCGTCGTCGAAGTGAAGTCGACCAACGGCGACACCCACCTGGGCGGCGACGACTTCGACCACAACATCATCGACTGGCTGGTCGCCGAGTTCAAGAAAGCCGAAGGCATCGACCTGTCGAAGGACCGCATGGCCCTGCAGCGGCTGAAGGAGGCCGCCGAGAAGGCCAAGATCGAGCTGTCGTCGGCGATGGAAACCGAGATCTCGCTGCCGTTCATCAGCGGCGACGCCACCGGCCCGAAGCACCTGACGATCAAGCTGACCCGGGCCAAGCTCGAATCGCTGGTCGAGGACCTCGTGCAGCGCACGATGGGCCCGGTCAAGCAGGCGCTGGCCGATGCCGGCGTGAAGCCCGGCGACATCGACGAGGTGGTGCTGGTCGGCGGCTCCACCCGCATGCCGCGCGTGCAGCAGGTGGTCAAGGAGTACTTCGGCAAGGAGCCGCACAAGGGCGTCAACCCAGACGAGGTGGTGGCGGCCGGCGCGGCGCTGCAGGGCGGTGTGCTGGCCGGCGACGTCAAGGATCTGCTGCTGCTCGACGTGACGCCGCTGTCGCTCGGCATCGAGACCCTCGGCGGCGTGATGACCACGCTCATCAGCCGCAACACCACCATCCCGACGCGGAAGAGCGAGACGTTCTCGACCGCGGCCGACAGCCAGACCAGCGTCGAGGTGCACGTGCTGCAGGGTGAGCGCCAGTTCGCGCGCGACAACCGCACACTCGGCAAGTTCCACCTCATCGGCCTGCCGCCGGCGCCGCGCGGCGTGCCGCAGATCGAGGTCACCTTCGACATCGACGCCAACGGCATCGTCAACGTGTCGGCCAAGGACAAGGCCACCGGCAAGGAGCAGAAGATCACCATCAGCGGCTCGAGCGGCCTGGCCAAGGACGAGGTCGAGCGGATGGTCAAGGACGCCGAGGCCCACGCCAGCGAGGACACGGCCAAGCGCGAGTCGATCGACGCCCGCAACCAGCTCGATTCGCTGACCTACTCGGTGGAGAAGACCCTCACTGAATCGAAGGACAAACTGCCGGCGGGTGAGGCCGAGAAAGTGCAGGCGGCGCTCGACGCCGCCAAGAAGGCGACGCAGGGAGACGACGTGGCGGCCATCACGAGTGCCACGAACGACCTGCAGAAGGCCTCGCACCAGATGGCCGAGGCGCTCTACAAGGCGACGCAGGCCGCCGGCGGCAGCAGCCCCGGCGGCGACGACGCCGCCGGCGGCGCGAAGCCGGCCGAGGGCGAGGTCGTCGACGCGGAGTTCTCGGAGACGAAGTAGGGCCGGGGCCCGGGACTCGGGTCTCGGGGCTCGGCAAGACGCGAACACAACGGTTCGCGACGCCAGAAGGAGAGAGACTGCAATGGCTATCGTGCGATTCGATCCGTTTCGTGGGTTCGGGGTGCTTTCGGGCGCGCCGCAACTGCTGAACCAGGGCTGGGTGCCGCCGGTGGACATCTACGAGACCGCGCAGAACGAGTTCGTCATCAAGGCCGAACTGCCCGAGATGAAGCGCGAGGCGATCGCCGTCACGGTGGAGCAGGGCACGCTGACGATCAGCGGCGAGCGCACGCCGGGCGACGACATCCCGCGCGACGCCTACCGCCGGGTCGAGCGGCCCTACGGCAAGTTCACGCGGCGCTTCTCGCTGCCGCGCGCGGTCGACGCCTCGAAGGTCGCCGCGGAGTACCGGGACGGCGTGCTCACTGTCCGGCTGCCGATGCGGGAGGAGTCCAAGCCCCGCTCCGTGCCGGTTGCCGTCGCGTCGTAACCGCCGGGACTCGGGACTCGGGGCTCGGGATGGAAGGATCGGGCCGGGTGTCCGTATGTGACGCCCGGCCCATCGTTTTTTCTGGCAGGATGGGCGGATGAGTCTGCTGCTGCACTGGATCGTGCTGGCCATCGCGCTGTGGGTGGCCTCGAACATCGTCCCGGGCGTGCGCGTCGCCTCGTGGCAGGCGCTCGCCATCGGCGCGGCGGTGCTCGGCGTCGTCAACGCGGTGGTCCGTCCGGTGATGACCGTCCTCACGTTGCCGATCACCGTCCTGACGCTCGGTCTGTTCTACCTGGTGGTCAACGGCGCGGCCTTCGGGTTGGCGGCGGCGATGGTGCCCGGGTTCGAGGTCGGCTCGTGGCTGGCCGCGATTCTCGGCGCCTTGGTGACCGGAGCCGCCGCCTGGGTGGTCGGTGCCGTCCTGGCACCGGCGGCCGGCAAGGTCTGAGCCTGCCCCTTGCGCCGCCGCGGCCTCCCTGGTTAAGCTGGAAGGCTATGTCAGAGCACGAGATCCCGACCGAGCCCGCCGCCGACGGCGCCCCGGTTGAACGGCCTCAGGGCCGGCCGATCGAGAGCCGCTTCCTCTACGTCGACGTCGCCGCCGCCCGCGCCAAGCAGCTCCGCAAGGGCGCGACGGTGCGCCTCGAGGCCGGCGCGGCCCGTGCCACCAAGCCGGAACGGCTGGCGATGGAAGAAGTGAACCAGCGGCTGGTGGAGTGGGACCTGCCCGAGTTCGCGGTCCTCGCCGAGAAGCGCTGAGCGCCGGTCGGGCAGGCCGGCCGCCCGCGCCGCGGAACCGCTGAACCCGCGCCGTCGTCCCTTGCAGCGGGTGGCACTGAACCGCCGCTCGCTGGAGGGCCGATGGCCGCGCTGTTCGCACTCGCCGCACTCGGGGTCGTCGGAGCCGTAATCGTCGGCGTCCTCGGTCTCATCTGGCTCGTCCTGAAACTGGTCTTCCTGCCGATCCGGCTGGCGCTCGGCGCCGTCAAGCTGGTGATCGGACTCGCGGCCGGCCTGATCGGCGGCGTCGCGGTGCTGGCCCTGGCGCCGGTCGTCGCCGTGGTCGCCGGGGGAGCCGTCCTGATCGCCGTCGTCGTCGCGGCCGCGGCCCTGCTGCTGCCGCTGCTGCCGTTCCTGTTGCTCGGCGGCATCGCCTGGGCCTTCATGCGCCGGCCCGCGCAGCCCGCCTGAGCGGCGGCTACGCCGGCGGCAGCCGCCGATGCCAGTCGGTCTGCGCCTGCAGCGCCGCGCCGGCCGTGAACAGCGTCGCCTCGTGCCAGCGCGGCGCCGTCAGCTGGCACCCGATCGGCAACCCGTCCGGCGAGAACCCGCACGGCAGGCTGATCGCCGGCACGCCGGCCAGGTTGGCGCTCACTGTGAAGATGTCGGCGAGGTACATCTGCAGCGGATCCGCCGTCTTCTCGCCGAGGCGGAACGCCGCGGTCGGCGTCGTCGGCGTCGCCACGACGTCGACCGACGTGAACGCCCGCGTGTAGTCGTCGCGCACTTTGGCGCGCACCCGCTGGGCCTGCACGTAGTAGGCGTCGTGATAGCCGGCGCTCAGCACGAAGGTCCCGAGCATGATGCGCCGCTTCACTTCGGCGCCGAACCCCTCGTCGCGCGTCTTCTCGTACATCTCGCGCAGCCCGTCGGTGGGCGCCAGGCGGGCCCGATGTCCGTAGCGGACGCCGTCGTAGCGGGCGAGGTTCGAACTCGCCTCGGCCGTCGCCACCAGGTAGTACACGGGAATGGCGAGCGGCGCGTGGGGCAGCTCGATGTCCACCAGGTTCGCCCCGGCGTCGCGCCACACGGCGAGCGCCTGGTCGAACGCGGCGGCGACGGCGGTGTCGACGCCGTGCTCGATGAACCGGCGCGGCACGCCGATGCGCAGCCCGGTGGCGGCGGCGGCGAGCGCCGACGACCAGCCGGGCACCGGACGGGTCGCGCAGGTGGCGTCGTGCGGGTCGGCGCCGGCGATCACGTCGAGGACGAGCGCCGCGTCGTCGACGGTGGTCGTGAAGGGGCCGATCTGATCGAGCGACGACGCGAAGGCGAGCAGGCCGTAGCGCGACACGCGGCCGTAGGTGGGCTTGACGCCGACGACGCCGCAGAACGCCGCCGGCTGGCGGATCGATCCGCCGGTGTCGGAGCCGAGCGACGCCGGCACCATGCGGCTCGCCACGGCGGCCGCCGAGCCGCCGCTCGATCCGCCGGGCGTGCGGTCGAGTGCCCAGGGATTGGCGGTCGGTCCGTAGGCGGAGTTCTCGGTCGACGAGCCCATCGCGAACTCGTCGCAGTTGGTCTTGCCGACGACGATCGCGCCGGCCGCGCTCAGCCGGCTGACCACCGTGGCGTCGTAGGGCGGCACGAAGCCGCGCAGCACCTTCGACGATGCCGTCGTGGGCAGACCGCGCGTGCAGATGTTGTCCTTCAGCGCGATCGGCACGCCGGCAAGCGGGCCGAGCGCCTCGCCACGGCCGCGCGCGACATCGACGGCCCGGGCGGCGTCGAGCGCCGCCCCGCTGGCCACAGCGGTGAATGCCTGCAGCGCGACGTCACGGGCGGCGATCGCGCCGAGCGCGGCCCCGACCGCGTCCTCGGCCGACTGTTCGCCACGCGCGATCCGGTCGCGCAGCGTGGTCAGGGGGCCGGGCGCGATCACCCGACCACTCGGGGCACCTTGAACAGCCCCGCCTCCGGCGCCGCTTCCGGGGCGTTGGCCAGCGCCGCCGGCCGCGGCAGCCCGGCCGCCGGCTCATCGGCACGCTCGTCGTGGACCTCGTCGATGACGTGTGACATCGGTGTGACGCCGGTGGTGTCCTCGGCCTGGACCTGTCGGACGTACTCGAGGATGTCGGCCAGTTGACGCCCGAAGAGGGCGACCTCGTCGTCGGTGAGTGCCAGATGCGCCAGGGCGGCGATGCGGTGGACCTCGTCGGGCCCGAGCGGCGTGGACATATCCCGCGAATCGTACCACGACCGCGGTCACGCCCGTCGGGCCTGGCGCGTCGTAGGGACGAACGGCGGCGTCGCCGGCGTCGTGCGTATTAGAATGCCGGTCTACCCGCCAGCGAGTCCGCGCCGCGCGCGACCTCGTCACGGCCTCGGGCCGTGCCCTCACCAGGAGTCGTAGGAATGTCTGCGTCCATTCGATCCATCCACCGCACGCTCGCGGTCGCCGTCGCCTGCCTGGCCGCGGCCTGCGGCCGCTCCACGCCGGCCGACGGGCCGGGCGGACCGCCGGGCGGCATGCCGGCGATGGGCGTCGAGACGGTGACGCTGGCCGAGAAACCGGTCGAGGCCGTCACCGAGTACATCGGCACCGTCAAGTCGCGGCGCTCGACGACGATCCAGCCGCAGGTCGAGGGCTTCCTCACCCGCATCGCCGCGCGGTCGGGCGATCGGGTGGCGGTCGGCGCCCTGCTGATGGAGATCGACGCCGGACGCCAGCAGGCCACCGTCGCCAACCTGGAGGCGCAGCGCGGCGCCCGTGAGGCCGATCTCGTCTACTGGAAGCAGCAGACCGAGCGGCTGCGCGGGCTGCTCGACGCCGGCGCGGTGAGCCAGCAGGAATACGATCAGGCCGCGGCCACGCTTCGTTCGGGCCAGGCGCAACTGGAAGCCATCGAGTCGCAGATTCGCGAGCAGCGCGTCGAGCTGGGTTACCACCGCGTCGTCGCGCCGGTGGCGGGCGTGGTCGGCGACGTGCCGGTCCGCGTCGGCGACCGGGTGACCCAGTCGACGGTGCTCACGACCCTCGACGACAACCAGGGGCTCGAGGTCTACGTCCAGGTGCCGGTGCAGCAGGCGCCGTCGCTCGCCGAGGGGCTGCCGATGCGTATCGTCGACGATCGCGGCCAGGAGATCATGGCCACGAAAGTGACCTTCGTCGCGCCGTCGGTCGATCCCCAGACGCAGACGGTGCTGGCGAAGGCGGCGCTGGCCGCGCCGGGCGATTTCCGCACCGATCAGTTCGTGCGCGCGCGGATTGTCTGGCGCTCGGCACCCGGGCTGACGGTCCCGGTGGTGGCGGTGACGCGGGTCAACGGCCGCTTTTTCGCCTTCGTCGCCGAGGCGGGCGAGGGTGGGGCGACTGTGGCGCGGCAGCGCCCGATCGAACTCGGGCCGCTGACCGGCAACGATTACGTGGTCGAGAAGGGCCTGGCGGTCGGCGACCGTCTGATCGTATCGGGCGTGCAGAAGATCGGCGACGGCATGCCGGTGGCGCCGGCGGCCGCGGAGGCCCCGGTATCGGCCGGCGCGCCGGCCGCGCGGTAGGGAGGCGGACCGCATGCGTACGGACGTCTTCATCAGCCGGCCGATCCTCTCGACCGTCCTGGCGCTGGTGGTGGTGATCGCCGGAGCGATCGCCATCCCGACGCTGCCGATCGCCCGCTATCCCGAACTGGCCCCGCCGTCGGTGACGGTGACGGCGACCTACACCGGCGCCAACGCCCAGGCGGTGGAGTCGGCGGTGACCACGCCGCTCGAACAGGCCATCAACGGCGTCGAGGGCATGACCTACATCCAGTCGTCGAGCACCAACAGCGGGATCAGCACGATCACGGTGACCTTCGACATCGACCGCAACCCGGATCTGGCCGCCATCGACGTCCAGAACCGCGTCAACCAGGCGCTCGGCCGCATGCCGGCCGACGTCCGCACCAACGGCATCACCGTCATCAAGAACACCGCCGGCTTCCTCGGCGGGCTGGGCTTCTTCTCGCGCGACAACCGCTACGACGCCCAGTTCATCAGCAACTACCTCGATCGCTACGTCCGCGACGCGGTCAAGCGCGTGCCCGGCGTCGGCGACGTGATCATCTTCGGCGAGCGCCGCTACGCCATGCGGTTGTGGCTGGATCCCGGCCGGCTGGCGGCCCGCGGTCTCACCGCCAGCGACGTCGTCAACGCGCTGCGCGAGCAGAACGTGCAGGTCGCCGCCGGGGCGCTCGGCGACGCCCCGGCCGCCGCCGACCAGATGTTCAACCTCAGCGTCCGCGCCCAGGGCCGCCTCACCGAAGCGTCACAGTTCGCCGACGTGGTGATCGGCGGCGGCCGCGCCGGCGCGCTGGTGCGCGTCAGCGACGTCGGCCGGGTCGAACTCGGCGCCGAGAACTACGCCGCCAACCTGCGCTTCCTCGGCCTCGAGGCCTCGGGCATGGGCATCCAGCTGCTGCCCACCGCCAACGCGCTGGAAGTCTACGACGGCGTCCTGGCCGAGATGCAGCGGCTCGAACAGAACTTTCCGCCGGGGCTGGAATGGCGCCTGGCCTTCGACAACGTCACCGTCGTGCGCGAGTCGATCGTCGAGGTGCTGAAGACGCTCGGCGAGGCGCTGCTGCTGGTCGTGCTGGTGATGTTCCTGTTCCTGCAGAACTGGCGCAGCACGATCATCCCGGCGCTGACCATCCCGGTGTCGCTCATCGGCACGTTCGCCTTCGTCAAGGTGTTCGGTTTCTCGATCAACACCTTGACGCTGTTCGGCATCGTGCTGGCGATCGGCATCGTCGTCGACGACGCGATCGTCGTCGTCGAGAACATCGAGCGGCACATGCGCGAGTACGGCAAGTCGGCCTATCGCGCCGCCGTCGACGCGATGCAGGAGGTGCTGAGCGCGGTCGTCGTCATCGGCATCGTGCTGGTCGCGGTGTTCGTCCCGGTGGCGTTCTTTCCGGGCACGACTGGTCGGCTCTACCAGCAGTTCTCGCTGACCATCGCCTTCGCGGTCGTGCTGTCGGTGTTCAACGCGGTCACCCTGACGCCGGCGCTGGCGGCGCTGCTGCTCGACGGCGAGAGCCACCGCCACGGCCGCTTCTTCACCTGGGTCAACCGCGCCATCGACGCCGGCACCGCCGCCTACGTGCGGGTCGTCCGCGGCGCGCTGGCCTGGAAGTGGGCGGTGCTGGTGCTGTTCGTCGCCGGGCTCGCCGCCACCTGGCGGGTCTCGCAGGTGGTGCCGACCTCGTTCGTGCCCGACGAGGACGAGGGCTACTTCATCACCATCGTGCAGGCGCCGCCGGGCGCGTCGCTCGAGTACACCGACGACGTCGCCCGGCAGGCGGAGAAGATCCTCTACGCCGATCCGGACGTCGGCTCGGCGTTCTCGGTGATGGGCTTCAGCTTCAGCGGCGCGGCGCCGAACAACGGGCTGATCTTCACCAGCCTCAAGCCGTACGAGGAACGCCGCCGGCCCGACCAGTCGCTCGGCGCGGTGCTCAACCGCATCCGCGGGCCGATGTTCGGCATCCCCGGCGCGATCGTCGTGCCGTTTGCGCCGCCGGCGATCCAGGGGCTGTCGATCTTCGGCGGGTTCCAGTTCGAGGTGCTCGACCAGACCGGTGGCGACATCGCCGGCCTGGCCGCGGCGACCGAGGCGCTGGCCGCCGCCGGCAACCAGAGCGGCCGGGTCACCGGCCTCTTCAGCAGCTTCCGCGCCAACGACCCGCAGCTGGTGGTGGACATCGACCGCGACAAGGCGCGGGCCCTCGGTCTGCCGCTGCGCGAGGTCACCGACGCGCTGCAGGTGTTCCTCGGCTCGCAGTACGTCAACGACTTCGACTTCAACAGCCGCGCCTACCGCGTGTTCGTGCAGGCCGACCAGCGCTTCCGCGCCCGCCCGGAAGACCTCCGCCAGATCTACGCCCGCGCCGACGGCGGCCGGATGGTGGCGCTCGACACGGTGGTGCGGGTCAGCGAGACCACCTCGCCGCAGGTGATCAGCCACTTCAACCTGTTCCGCGCCGCCGAGATCACCGGCGTCGCGGCGCCGGGCCTGAGCTCGGGCGAGGCGCTGCAGGCGATGGAATCGCTGGCCCGGACCGCGCTGCCGCCCGGCTTCGACTTCACCTGGGCCGGGCAGTCGCTCGAGGAGATCAACGCCGGCTCGCAGACGACGTACATCTTCGCGCTGAGCGTGCTGCTGGTGTACCTGGTGCTCGCCGCCCAGTACGAGAGCTGGGTCCTGCCGGTGATCATCCTGCTCGGCGTGCCGCTGGCCGTCTTCGGCGGCCTCGGCGCGCAGTTCCTGCGCGGCTTCGCCAACGACGTGTTCTGCCAGGTCGGCCTGGTGCTGCTGGTCGGGCTGGCGGCGAAGAACTCGATCCTCATCGTCGAGTTCGCCGAGCAGCTCCGCGATCAGGGCCGGTCGATCGTCGACGCGGCGGTCGAGGCGGCGCGCATCCGCCTTCGCCCGATTCTGATGACGTCGATCGCCTTCATCCTCGGCGTGCTGCCGCTGGCCTACGCGACCGGCGCCGGCGCCGCCGCGCGCAACTCGGTCGGTACGACCGTCGCCGGCGGCATGCTGGCCTCGACGTTCCTGTCGATCGTGTTCATCCCGGTGCTCTATGTCGTCATCCGCACGCTGGTGCCGGGCAAGACCCGGCACGAACTGCACGCCCGCGACCATCGAGGAGAGGTGGCGCATGGGTAGCCCGCGTCGCCGTGCCCTCGTCGTCGCCGTGCTCGCCGCGTGCGCGCCGCTGGCAGCGCGCGCCCAGGCGCAGCTGGCCGCGCCGGGCGCCGTCACCTTCGACGACGCCGTGCAGCGGGCCATCGCCGCCAATCCCACCGTGGAGCGGGCCGGCACCGCGGTGCAGGCCGCGCAGGCGCTGCTGGCCCAGGCCCGCGCCGGCGTCCGGCCGTCGATCGACGGGTCGATCGTCACCACCGTGCTCGACGACGAGCGCGGCTTCAGCGGCAACGTCGTCCAGCCGCGCACGCAGGTGCTGTTCGCCGGCACGGCGGCGGCGCCGGTGCTGGCGATGGCGCAGTGGGCGGCGCGCGCGCAGGCCGAGCGGCAGGTCGACGTCGCGCGGCTGCAGGTCGAGGACGTGCGGCGGCAGGTCGGCATCGCCGCGGCCGAAGCCTATCTCGCCATCGTCGGCGCCCGGCGCCAGGTCGAGGTGAACGAACGGGCGCGCGACACGGCGAAGGCCCAGCTCGACTACGCGACCGCCCGGCGCGAAGGTGGCGTCGGCAGCCGGCTGAACGAACTGCGCGCGGCGCAGGAGCTGGCCGTCAACGAGGAACTGGTCGAACGGGCCCGCCTCGCGGTCGCGCTCGGCCAGGAGGCACTCGGCCTGTTGATGACCGCCGGCGGACCGGTGGACGTCGCCGGCGAGCCGGCGCTCGAGACGCCGGCGGTGACGGGCACGGCGTGGCTGACCGATCGCACCGACATCCGCCTGTTCGACGCCCGCATCGATCTCGCCGGCCGCGTCGTCGCCGACAGCTGGAAGGACTGGGTGCCGACCGTGCGCGCGGCGTTCAACCCGCAGTACATCACGCCGGCCGGGCTCTTCGCGCCGTCGGCGACCTGGAACGCCACGCTCACCGCGTCGATTCCGCTCTTCGACGGCGGCCGGCGGCGCGCGGTGCGCGCGGTGCGTGAGGTCGACCTGTCGGCGGCGCGAGTCGATCGCCGCGAAGCCGAGCTGCAGATCCAATCGGCGGTGCGGGCGGCGCGGGCGTCGATCGACGCCGAGGCGCGGGCGCTGGCGCGGGCGCAGGACGCGTCCACGCACGCCGCCGAGGTGCTGCGCATCACCGACGTGGCGTTCCGGGCCGGGGCGACGACCAACATCGAGCTGGTGGATGCCCAGCGCCGATCGCGGGATGCCGAGACCGCGGTGCGGCAGGCCGAGGACCGGGCCCGCCTGGCGCGGCTGGCGTTGCTCGTCGCGCTGGGCCGCTTTCCGAAATAGCCCGAGCCCCGAGCCCCGAGCCCCGGCTCTTGCTACACTGCCGTCGATGGCCCGGCGCGCCCGGCGTCGCTGGTGGTGGGGGCTCGCGGTGGCGGTGTGGGTCGCCGTCGGCAGCCTCGCGGTCGGTCCCGACCCCGGGTTCCGCGTGACCCAGGCCGAGTCGTTCGCCGTGCGCGCCGTCGACGTCTCGGGGCGTCGCCATCCGATTGCCACCTTCGACGGCCGCGGGTGGCTGGTCGACCTGCCGCGGCAGCTGGTCGGCCCGCCGGCGCCCGACCCGCCGGCAATCGTCGGACTGGAGACCAGCGACGGCGTGCCGGTCTCGACGCTGCGCGTCTTCGCGGCCAGCGGGGAGCGGTGGCGGTGGGCCCGTCACGCGGTCGAAGAGCTGGCGCTGCGCACCGCCGCCCTCTCCGGCGACCGTCTCACCGAGGTGTCGATGTACGTCCCGGCCGGTGTCGACGGCAGCGCGGTGTACGTCGATCTGAGCGCGCGCACGCCCGACCCGCACTGGCGCGGCGCGGTGGTCGGGGCCTGGGTGCTGCCGCAGGAGGGCGGCGCGCCGGTCGTGCTCGGCGCGCGCCCGGTGGCCTTTGGCAGCTACGACGAGTACGTGCGGATCCCGCGGCGGCATCCGCTCGGCATCGCGGTGGCCGGACGGGGCGGAGTGCAGACCTGGGTGATGTACAACCGCAGCGCCGGCGGCGACACCTTTGAACTGGCCGGCGTCAGCCGGCGCGGCCTGCGCGAGCACCCGCCGATTCCGCGCGGGGCGTCGTAGACGCCGGCTACTGCACCGTCAGCAGGTCGATTTCGAAGACCAGCGTGGCGTTGGGCGGGATGGTGTTGCCGCTGCCGGCCGAGCCGTAGGCGTCCTCGGGCGGCAGCACCAGCTTGCGCCGGCCGCCGACGCGCATGCCCGGTACGCCGCGGTCCCAGCCGCGAATCACCTGGCTGGCGCCGATTGTGAACTCGAACGGCCCGCGGCCGAGGCTGGTGTCGAACTGCGCGCCCTTGTTGTCGGCGGCGGTGCTCGAATACAGCCAGCCGGTGTAGTTCACCGTGACGGTCCGGCCGGTCTGGGCGTCCACACCCGTGCCGACGCGCAGGTCGGTCGTCGAGAAGGGCACCGTGAGCGGCGTCGGCGTGTTCCAGATGTTGTTGCCGCTGCACCCCGCGGTGACGAGCGGCAGCAGGCAGAGGGCGAGGTGCAGTCGGGTCATCGAGGCGTCGGGCGTCGCGGCAGGCGGTGCGGCGCTTCCAAGTATACCGGCCTCGGGTCACGGCCCGCAGATCACGATGCCCGGGGCCACGGCTTCGCTGCGCTGCTCCGGTCGGCACGGCCCATAGGTGAGGATCGGCGCGTTCGCCGCCCGGGCCCGCTCGGCGTAGCGGTCGACGCGGTGGAAGCTGGTCGATGCCACGGTGACGCGCTCCGCGGCGAGGAACGTCACGACGTAGGCGAGGCGGAACTCGCCCCACAGGGCGCGGTCGCCCGCGGCGGCGAGCGCGCGCGCCGCCGCGCCTCGGGGATTCGGCCAGCGTCCGTCCGCCACCTCGCCGGCCAGGGCCCGGTAGTCGTCGAACGACAGCACCGCCCACAACAGCGTGGCGGTGACCAGGCCGGCGCGCACCGTCGGCCGTTTCAGGCCGAGCCCGCCGAGCAGGGCGCCGACCGGCACGTAGATGGCGAGCAGGTCGTAGTGCGCGGAGAAGGTGGTGACCTGCGAGCAGGCGACCAGCCAGTAGGCGGCGATCGACAGGCCGCCGGTGAGCACCAGGTACCAGGCGAAGGCCGCCGCCGGGATGCCGGCGGGCGCGGCGGCCGGACGGCGGCGTCGTGCCGTCACGCCGGCGGCGAGCGCGACGATCGTCAGCGCCAGGACCCACGGGCCCAGTCCCGGATTGCCGTTGCCCATGCCCGAGTTGATGCCGAGCGGCCAGTTCGGCCCGGGCAGTCCGCCGACGAGCAGCGGCAGGTGTTCGGTGAGGACGAGGCGGCCGCGCGACGGCCAGCGCGAGGGCACGATGCAGATCTGCGCGCCGACGGCGTCGGCCACCGAGATGTCCTCGCGCGTCGCGCGCGCGACCGAGCCGGGCCCGTACATCGCCGCGAACGGCCGCAGGGCGTCGACCACCGACGCCGCGACGACGACGAGCACCGCGGCGACCGCCCAGCGGCTGACGATCGCACGGGCGCCGCGCCGTGACGCCGTGACGTCGAGCACGAGCAGGGCGGCGCCGGCGTAGACCGTCAGCTCGCGATGGACGACGCCGATGGCGAGCACCGCGGCGAACGCCCAGAGGCGTTCCCGCAGGCGCCAGAGCAGCAGCGTGTAGAGGAGCGGCTCGACGTTGCCGCCCATCGCCTCCATGATCCGCGTCCCGACCAGCAGCGGCGGCACGACGAGCGGCAGGGCGCCGGCGAGGGCCAGGCTCGGCCGCAGTCCCAGATCGCGGTGGGCGATCGAGACCAGCAGCCCGACGATGGCGACGTTGAGGAGGAGCACCGGCAGCTTGAGGGCCACCTCGGTCGGCCCGAGCCACCACATCACCGGGGCGGCGAGATAGGCCTCGAGGGCCAGCAGGTAACTCTGCCCGTAGAAGTGCACCGGGAAGGCGACGCCCTCGCTGATGTGCTTGGCCATCAGGCCGACAATCGCCTGATCGGGATCGAAGCGCACGCCCGGCTGCATGAAGAGCAGGCCGCGGGCCGCCGCCGCCGCCGTCGCCAGCCCCAGACAGAGCCCGAGTTCCCGGCGACGTGATGCCGTCGGGACGACGACGGCGTCAGCGGGAGGAGGGCTGATGGATGAGTCGGCGCTCATCGGACGGGCACTAGAATACCCGCCGCCATGCTCCGCCGCCCGGGCCCGACGGTTGCCGCTGCACTGGTCGCCGTCGTGGCGGCCGCGCTGGCCGCCGTCAACGCCGGACCAGCCATGCCGCCGCTGGTGCCGGTTGGCGATCACGCGACCTATGACGAGGGCGCGGCGCGCGCGATCGTGCTGGTGGAACCGATCGCCCACGCACCGTGGTTTGGCGCCGCGCCGGCAGCGTGGGTCGCGGCGCTGGCGGCGCTGCTGACGGTCGTGTTCTGGGTCGCGGCGCGCCGCGCCGGCGCCTCGGCCGTGACGACGGTGGTGGCGATCGCGGCCCTGATGAGCCGCCCCGACCTGCGCACGGCGATCGCCGCCGGCGCGGCTCCGGCCATCGGCGCCGCGTTGCTGTGGGCGGCCGCGCTGGTCCTGGCCGGGCCGGGACGTCGGACGGCGTGGCGTGGCAGCCTGCTGCTCGGCGCGGCGGTGGCGGCGTGGCCGCCGAACGTCGCGGCCGTCCCCGCCGCGGCGGCGCTCGTTCGAGCGTCGGCGGCCACCCGCGTCGTCCTCGTCGGTCTGGTCGTGCTGGTCGGCGGCGCGGCCGGTCTGGCGTTGTGGGCGGCGCGCGCGGCGACGGTCGCGCACGAGGCGGTCTCGATCGCCGACGTCTGGAGCGTCGTCACGTCCGGCGAGCCGCGTGGCCGCTCGCCCTACGCCTGGCCGGCGACGACGGCGGCAGCCCTGCCCCTGTCACTGGCGGTGGTGGCGCTCGGCAGCCTCGGCCGGGCCGCCGCGGGACCGGTCGCGGTGGGCGCCGCGGCCGCGGGCGTGGCGGCGTTGGGGTTTCCGGGCTGGCGGGCCGAGATCTGGCGGGCGGTTTATTGGTCGACGTGGCCGCTGGTGCCGCTCGGGCTGACCTGGTTGGCCGCGCAGGCGCCGCCGCGGCGCCGCGCCTGGGTCGTCGCCGTGGTCGGCGGTACGCTCGTCGCCGGCGGCCTTTCGGCATCGCGGCGACATCTCGACGAAGACGAGGCGCGACGCTTCGCCCACGTGCTCGGCGAGACGCTCCAGGCCGCCGTCGGCACACGACCCGCGACGCTGGTGACCGAAGACACCCGCCTCGACACGGCCATCGTGGCGTGGGCCGGCGTCGGCTGGCAGCGGGTCCGCCCGGTGCCCGCGCTGGTCGAGGCGGCGCGCGACCGCGGACGCGTCGTCGTGGCGGGACCTTCGGCCCGTGCGGCGCTGGAAACGTGGGGCTTCAGGTTCCGAGACAGCGCCCGGATCGACCAGCCGGTGCCGTACGTCGTCGGCGAGGTGATCGGCCGCCTGCGCTGCGTGCCGCTCGCCGCGCCGTGGCGCGAACTGCCGGGCCTCGAGTACACGGGCCGGCTGGGCGTTCACGTACCGGCGGGCACCGGCGCCCTCGAGATCGTCGTGGTCGGCCCGCCGCCGCTGACGCCGCGCCTGAGGCGTCTCGACGGTCGGCCGGCCGGCGAATACGGCGACCTGCCGATGACGCTGCCGGCGCTGCCGCCGGTGCTGTGGCCGGGCGACGGGCAACTGCCCGACGCTCGTCTCGCAGCCGTGCGGCTTCACCTGCCCGCCCGCCCCGACCTCGGCCAGACCGCTGCCGTCACGCTCGGCCAGCGGGCGCCGCTGGTCGCCGCGCGCTTCACGGCGCCGGCCGATCGACCCGACGTGGCGACGGTGTGTGCGGCGCCGCTGCCGCGGCAGCCGGCGGACATCGCGGCGACGGTGCCCCTCGACGACGACGCCTACTTCGGGAGCGGATGGCACTTGGTCGAACGCGATGCCGCCGGCCCCTTCCGCTGGACCGACCAGCGGGCCGTCACGCTGCTGCCGTCGGCGGCCGGCCGCCGCGTCGGCCTGGTGCTCACGACGCGGGCCGCGGCGGGACGCGCGCGCGTCGCCCTGTTCGTCAACGGCTGGCCGGCGGGCGAGCGCGAGGTCGCCGGCCCGTCAGCCGAGTATCGCTGGGAGGTGCCCGCCGGCGTCTGGGTCGAGGGGACCAACGAACTCGCGCTGGAAATCGCCCCGACCGTCAGACCCGCGGACCGCGGCGAGGGCGACCAGCGGCGCCTCGGCCTCGCCGTGACGTCGCTGCGCGTCGTGCCCTGAACGCGACTCGGGCGGCGAGGAGAGTCTCCCCGCCGCCCGCAGTGTGTTCAACCAGCCGCTGGCCGCCAGCCGCTGTGCCCGTTACTTGATGAAGAGCATCTCCCGATACGTCGGCAGCGGCCAGTCGGCGTGGGGCATCACGACTTCGAGCGCGTCGCCCAGCTCGCGCAGCCGCACCATCGCCGGCACGACTTTGTCACGCATGAATCTGGCGTGCTTCTCGGCCGACGGCGCCGCGTGGTCGAGCAGCACCGCCAGCGCGTCGGTCTGCGCCCGGAACTGATCGACCAGCTTGACGATCTTCGCCAGCAGCTTCTTGCCCTCGCGGCTGGTGCCGCCGGCCTGCCGCACCGCGGCGACGCTGGCGGCGACGGCGCGCTGGTACTCGAACGCCGCCGGCAGGATGTAGCGGTTGGCCATCAGGACCATCAGCTGGGCTTCGACGTTGATGGTCTTGTTGTAGGTCTCGACGTTCACTTCGTAGCGCGCGTGCAGCTCGCGTTCGTTGAGCACCTTGAACTTCTCGAACGTCGCGACGACCTCCTTCGAGACGATCTCGGGCAGCGCGTCGACGGTGTTGCGGTGGTTGAGCAGGCCGCGCTTGCCGGCCTCCTTCTGCCACTCGGCCGAGTAGCCGTTGCCGTTGAAGATGATCCGCTTGTGCTTCCTGACGGTGGCCTTCAGCAGCGCTGCCACGGCGTCTTCGAGGCCCTGGCCCTTGGCCAGCGCCGCCTCGAGTTCGCCGCTCATGTAATCGAGCGACTCGGCCACCGCCACGTTGAGGCAGGTGGCGGGGAAGGCGATGCTCTGGTTCGACGACACCGCGCGGAACTCGAACTTGTTGCCGGTGAAGGCGAACGGCGACGTGCGGTTGCGGTCGCCGGCGTCGCGCGGCAGCTTGGGCAGGACCGACACCCCGATGTCGAGCATGCCGCCGTGCTTGGTGGACTTGGCGCCGCCCTTCTCGACCTGCTCGAAGATGTCGGTGAGCATGTCGCCGAGGAAGATCGACAGGATCGCCGGCGGCGCCTCGTTGGCGCCGAGCCGGTGGTCGTTGCCGGCGCTGGCGATGCTCATCCGCAGCAGGCCCTGGAACCTGTCGACGGCGCGGATCACCGCCGTGCAGAAGAACAGGAACTGCATGTTGTCGTGCGGGGTGGCGCCCGGGTTCAGCAGGTTGTTCCCCAGGTCGTCGCCCATGCTCCAGTTGACGTGCTTGCCCGAGCCGTTGACGCCGGCGAACGGCTTCTCGTGGGTCAGGCAGGCCAACCCGTACTTCGGCGCGACGCGCTTGAGCGTCTCCATCGTCATCATCTGATGGTCGGTGGCGACGTTCATGCTCTCGAAGATCGGCGCCAGTTCGTACTGCGACGGCGCCACCTCGTTGTGGCGGGTCTTGATCGGCACCCCGACCTTGTAGAGTTCGGTTTCGACCTCGGCCATGAACGCCAGCACGCGCTCGGGAATGGCGCCGAAGTACTGATCCTCCAGCTCCTGCCCCTTCGGCGGGCGGGCGCCGAACAGCGTCCGCCCGGCGTTGATGAGGTCCGGGCGATTGAAGTAGAAGGTGCGGTCGATCAGGAAGTACTCCTGCTCGGGGCCGCACGTCGCGGTGACGCGCGTCGCGTTCACGCCGAACAGCTTCAGCGCCCGTACGGCCTGCACCGACAACGCTTCCATCGAGCGCAGCAGCGGCGTCTTCTTGTCGAGCGACTCGCCGGTCCAGCTGACGAACGCGGTCGGGATCACCAGGGTGGCCGAGTTGCCGTTCTGCAGCAGCCACGGCGGGCTGGTCGGATCCCAGGCCGTGTAACCGCGGGCTTCGAAGGTGCTGCGCATGCCGCCCGACGGGAAGCTCGACGCATCGGGCTCGCCGCGCACCAGTTCCTTGCCGCTGAACTCGGCCATCGAGCGGCCGTCGCCGGTCGGCGAGTAGAACGAGTCGTGCTTCTCGGCGGTGATGCCGGTCATCGGCTGGAACCAGTGCGTGTAGTGCGACGCGCCGTGCTCCACGGCCCAGTCCTTCAGCGCCGAGGCCACGGCGTCGGCGGTCGACATCTCGAGCGGATGGCCCTTGGTCACCGTGTCGCGGAGCGCCTGGTAGACGGCCTTCGGCAACCGGGCCTGCTGCACCGAGTCGTTGAAGACGAGCGAGCCGTAGATCTCGCCCACCTGCGCCGGCTTGAAGGCGGCACGCCCCTCGTGCATCGACCAGTCGCGAATGCGGTCAATGGCTTCACCGAACGTCACGGCTCCCATAGTCGGTGTGCTCCTCTGAAGATGTGTGCAGTGCGAAGTGAAACTGAAAGCGCGCCGATTATGCATCCGATGGATGACAAATGGCAATATTGTTCAGCAGGAAACGGTTCACGAGTTGAATTCAGTGTTGAACTTGCACTCAACTCATGCGATCACAGATTTGTAATTACAATCGGTCGGGCGACTCGCGTCCGGCCCTGCAGAAGTGAGGGGCGATTTCGAGGCGGATCACGCCAGCGGTGGCGGGTGAGGCGCGGCCGTGCCCTAGTAGGCGGGGAAGAGGCGCTTCAATCCGCAGTCGGCCGCCGGCGCCGGGTGCGTCGGGTTGACCAGCGCCGGGTAGGCCAGCTCGGCCATCAGCGCATAGCCGCGGTCGCTCGGATGGAAGCCGTCGGCCGAGAAGCTGGCCGGCTCGATGACGCGGGCATCGCACAGCAGGTCGACGACGTGGACGTTGGGGGCGGCGAGGGCGTTGACCCGCTCGCTCAGTCCGACGGCGACGCGCTGCAGGATCGACTTCTCGAAGGTCGTGAAGCGCGCGACGTAGGGCATCGCGGCGAGGTTGGGGAGGTTGAGGATCACGACGCGCGCGTTCGGCGCTTTCTGCTTCACGCCGCGGACCAGGCTGGCGTAGTCGTCGCCCCAGCGCGCCACCTGCTGGTCGATGAAGCCCCGGGGATCGTCTCCCGCCTGCTGCTGTTTCACCGCCTCGGCGATGATGTTGCCGTCGTTGCCGCCGGCGAAGACCGTGACCACGGTGTCGCCGGTGCGCACGAAGGGCGTCTGGTTGGTCAGCAGGTTGTTCGACACGCCGCGGCCGACCCTGCGGCTGAGGTCCTCGATCGCCGGGCTCAACACCGACCCGGGGACGCCGACATTCTGGTAGGCCACCCCGCCGTTCTGTTCGAGCCGGCGCTGGAGGATCTGCACCCAGCCGGTGCCACCGGCACAGGGGGTGAAGGGGAAGCACTCGACGCTCGACCCGTATCCGGTGGTGTCGCTCGCGCCCAGCGCGGTGTAGCTCGCGCCGCCGCTGGTGCCGCCGGGATTGGGCGACGGCGAGGTGGGCGATTCCGAGCCCTTGCTGCAGGCCGCGCCAGAGAGGGCGGCCGTGACCAGGATTGCGACACGAATCGGGCCGGCAACGCGCATGTGGGAACCGTTGTGCAAGGATGATGCCTGCGTGCCGCCGCACGCGCCCCGCCAGTTTTTCGGCCTTCGCGGCCACCGCCGTTACAATGCGCTGACCGTTTTGGTGCCATGACTGCCAAGCCGCCGCGCCCCTGGACCCGCTTCTACGCGCCCGAGACGGCCCAGGATCTGGCCCCGCCGCCGTGGCCGACAGTGGCCGCGCTGGTGCGCGACGCGTCGCGGCGCTACGCCGGCAATCGGGCGTTCACGCTGCTGCTGCCCAACGGCACGACCGGACATCTGACCTTCGCCGAGGTCGATGCGCTCTCGGACGCCTTCGCCGTCTACCTGCGCGACGTGGCCGGTTTCGCCGCCGGCGACCGGCTGGCCGTGCAGATGCCCAACTGCCTGGCCTATCCCGTCGTGACCTTCGGGGCGCTCAAGGCCGGACTGGTGACCGTCAACACCAACCCGCTCTACACCGCGCCCGAAATGGAGCACCAGTTCGCCGACAGCGGCGCCACCGGGCTGGTCGTCATCGATCTGTTCGCCGAGAAGGTGGCGCAGGTGGTGCCGAAGACGGCGATCCGCACGGTGATCGTCGTCACCATCGCCGACCTGCTGCCGTTCCTGACACGCACCGTCGTCCGCGCGGTGCAGCGCTACGTCAAGAAGCAGGTGCCGCCGATCACCTTCGCGCACGTCACCCTCGACGCCGCGCTGGCCGAGGGCCGGCAGCGGCTGCGATCCGGCGCCGATCCCGCGGTCTATCTCGAGGGCGCCGGCCCCGACCGCGTGGCGACGCTGCAGTACACCGGCGGCACCACCGGCGTCAGCAAGGGCGCGGTCCTCACCGAAGGCAACCTGCTGGCCAACATCGCGCAGTGCATCGAGGTGTGGAAGCCCGGCGTCAGCGAGGGGCGGGAGACCGTCGTCACCGCGCTGCCGCTCTACCACATCTTCGCGTTCACCGCGAACCTGATGGTCTTCTACGCGTTCGGCGGCCGCAACATCCTGATTCCCAGTCCGCGGCCGCTCGCCAATCTGACCCAGGCGCTCACCGCCGAGGGTGCCACCTGGCTCACCGGCGTCAACACGCTGTTCGCCGGACTGATGCACGAGCCGTGGTTCCAGACCCATCAGGGCTTCACGCTGAAGGGCACGGTGGCCGGCGGCATGGCCCTGGTGCCGGCGGTGGCGGAGCGATGGGAAGCGATGACGAAGACGCCGATCTACCAGGGCTACGGGCTCACCGAGACCTCGCCGGTGGTGTCGCTGGTGCCGTTCCATCGCAACAAGCGCGAGTCGATCGGCGTGCCGGTGCCGGGCACCGACGTGCGGCTGGTCGACGCCGACGGGCACGACGTCGCGCCGGGGCAGGCCGGCGAGCTGCTGGTCCGCGGCCCGCAGGTGATGCAGGGCTACTGGCAACGCCCCGACGAGACCGCGCGCGTGCTCAGGCAGGGCTGGCTGTCGACCGGCGACGTCGCGACGGTCGACGACGACGGCTATCTCTACGTCGTCGATCGCAAGAAGGACATGATCCTCGTCAGCGGCTTCAACGTGTACCCGAACGAAGTCGAAGCGGTGCTCGCCGCCCATCCGGGCGTGGCTGAGGTGGCCGTGATCGGCGTGCCCGATGACACTTCGGGTGAGGCGGTGTGCGCGTTCGTCGTCCGCAAGGATCCGGCCCTGACCGACGCCGACCTGCGCGAGCACTGCCGCAAGTCGCTCACCCCCTACAAGGTGCCCCGCGTCGTGCACTTCCGGCCCGATTTGCCGAAGTCGCCGGTCGGCAAGGTGCTGCGCAAGGACCTGCGCGACCTCGCCGCGCCGTCGTGAGCTGAGCGGATGGATCCGGTCTGCCACTCGCTCGCCGGCCTCGCGATGGGGCAGGCGGGTCTCCGGCGGCGCACGCCGCTGGCGTTGTCCACGCTGGTGCTGGCCGCCAACGCCCCCGACATCGACGTCATCACGATGGCGACGACCGACGTGTGGATGTACTGGCGGCGCGGCTGGACGCACGGCCCGATCGCCATGGCGGTGCTGCCGCTCGCGCTCACCGGCCTGGTCGTCGGCTGGGACCGTCTCGTGCGCCGGCGCCGCCGGCCCGACGCGCCACCGGTCAGGCCGGGGAACACGTTCGCGCTGGCGCTGCTCGGCACCTTGTCGCACCCGCTGCTCGACTACATGAACAGCTTCGGCATTCGCCTGCTGATGCCGTTCTCGGGCCGCTGGTTCTACGGCGACGCACTCTACATCGTCGATCCCTGGCTCTATGCGATTCTCGGGGCGGGCGCGCTCGCCGCCGTGCTCGGCCGCCGCCGGCCCGACGGCGGCACCCGCGCCGCCCGCACGGCGCTGGCCCTCGCCGTGGTCTATGTCGCGGCGATGTTCGGCTCCGGCCTGTGGGCACGGCAGGCCGTGCGCGCCGGACTGGCCCGCGCCGGTCGCGCCGACGCGCCGTTCATGGTCACGCCCGTGATCGGCATCCCGTGGCAACGGGAGGTGCTGGTCGATCTCGGCGATCGCTACGAGAAGGGCTTCGTCGACTTCACGCCGGCGCCGCGTTTCCGCCCGGCCGGCTACGGCGTCGAGACCCACGCCGACGATCCGCTGGCGCGGCAGGCGGCGGCCAGCCGCGTCGGCCGGCAGTACCTCGCCTGGTCGCGCTTCCCGTTCTTCGTGGTCGAGCGCACCCAGTCGCCGCCGCGGGTCCAGCTCAACGATGCGCGCTATTCGGGGCCGATGGGCACCGACGGCTGGTCGGGCACGCTCGTCCCGGTGCCCGAGGTGGCGATGCCGCCCGGGCCGGCTCCCGGCCGGTAGAATGGTCGGCATGCGCGCGGCGCTTCCATTCGTGATCCTGGTGGCGGTGGTCATGGCGGCGCCGACACGGGTCGGGGCCTGGGGCTTCCCGGCTCACCGGCACATCGCCGACCGCATGGTCGGCCTGCTGCCGGCCGAACTGCGTCCGCTCTTCGAGGCCCGCCGCGCCTTCATCGTCGAGCGGGTCGTCGACCCCGACCTGTGGCGCAACGTCGGCTGGGAGGAAGAGCCGCCCAATCACTTCATCGATCTGGACCACGAGGCCTACGGAACCTATCCGTTCGACGCGTTGCCGCGCGAGTACGACCAGGCGGTCCAGAAGTTCGGCCGCACGCTGGTACACGAACAGGGCCTGCTGCCGTGGCGGACCGCCGAGTTCTACGGCCGGCTCCAGCGCGCCTTCGAGTCGCTCAGGCGGCCCGTGCCGTCGCCCTACACGCTGGACGACATCGCCCTGTACAGCGCGGTCCTGTGCCACTACGTGGCCGACGGCCACGTGCCGCTGCATGCCGTCAAGAACTACGACGGTCAGCTCACCGGACAGCCCGGCGCCCACTCGCGCTTCGAGAGCGAGTTGTTCGAGCGCTACACGGCCGAGCTCACCGTGGCCCCGGTGCCCCAGGCGCCGGTGACCGACCCGCGCGGCGAGATGTTCCGCATCCTTCTCGACAGCTACCGGCTGGCCGACCCGGTGCTCGCCGCCGACAAGGCCGCGGCCGCCGGCCGCGAGTATTACGACGACGCGTTCTTCGCGGCGTTCAAGCGCGACGCCCTGCCGATCGTCGATCGGCGCGTCGCCGAGGCGACGGCGGCCACGGCGGCGTTCATCGCCGGCGCCTGGGAGCGGGCCGGCCGGCCGGCGGTGCCGACCCGGCTGTCGCGCGGTCCGCGGCGGGTGCCGCGGCCGGCGGCCCCGCCCGGCCGGTAGCGACCGAAACCTCGCCGTCGCCGCCATCGTCAACGACGACATGCGCGTGTTCCTGATCCCGATCGGCGGCGAGGAGTACGAGCCGTACTTCGAGCCGCCCGACGAGGACGACGAGGAGGCGCCGGCCGAGACCGGCTGGTTCGGACGGCTGCGCCATCGCCTGCGGCAGATGCTGCGCGAGGCCGAGGCCGAACGCCATCGCCGCCACGAGTCGGGGGTGCGCCCGCCGTCCGGGATGATGGCCCGCGCCCAGCGCAAGGCCATGCGCTGGATCGTCGAGCGGGCCGCCGAGCAGCGGCTGCTGTGGCACCTGCGCACCGCCGACGAGGTGACGCTGGAGGCCCCCGACGATCTCTCCGGCGAGCGCGCCCTCGAGGTGATGAAGCGGGGCCTGAGACGCGACGCCGATCGGCACCTGCGCTGGTTCGTCGTCCACGGCCTGGGTCTGGTCGTCTCGCTGGCGCTGGTGCTGATCCCGGGGCCGAACGTCGTCGGCTACTTCCTGACGTTCACCACCGTCGGCCACCTGCTGGCGTGGCGCGGCGCCCAGCACGGCCACCGCCGCGTCCGCTGGACCGTCGCGCCGAGCGCGCTGCTCTCCGAGTTGCGGGCGGTGTTGCCGCTCGATCCGACGGCGCGCGCCCACCGTGTGCACGACTTGGCCCACCGGCTCGGCCTGCAGCACCTGGCCACGTTCTTCGAACGGCTCGCGCTTCCGCCCGCGTGATAGTCTGCAAGCCAGGTATGACCCTGCGTGAGCTCGCCGAGCGACTCGGGGCCGTGCTCGAGGGCGACGGCGCCGTCGACGTGACCCGGGTCGCCGGGATCGAGCAGGCCGGGCCCGGCGACGTCACCTTCCTGGCCAACCCCAAGTACGCGACCGCGCTGGCCGCGACGCGCGCCTCGGCGGTGATCCTCGACCCGGAGGCGCCCCCGGCGCCGTGCGCGATGCTGCGGATCGCCAATCCCTACCTCGCCTTCGCCCGCGCCGCCCAGGCCTTCGCGCCGCCGCGCACCGTGCCGCCCGGGGTGCATCCGACCGCCGTGGTGGCGCGCGACGCCGAGCTCGCGTCCGGCGTGGCGATCGGGCCGCTCGTGGTCATCGGCCGCCGCGCCCGCATCGGCGCCCGCACGGTCGTGCACCCGCACGTCGTGATCGGCGACGACGCCGTCGTCGGCGAGGATTGCCTCATCCATGCGCGCGTGTCGATCCGCGAGGCCTGCCGGCTCGGCGCCCGCGTCGTCGTCCAGGACGGCGCGGTGATCGGCGCCGACGGATTCGGCTTCGCGCACCACGCCGACGGCACGCACGAGAAGATCCCGCAGACCGGTCCGGTGGTGATCGAGGACGACGTCGAGATCGGCGCCAACACCACCATCGACCGTCCGGCCGTCGGGGAAACGCGCATCCGCGCCGGCGCCAAGATCGACAACCTGGTGCAGATCGCCCACGGTGTGACGGTCGGGCTGAACACGCTGCTGGCCGCGCAGGTCGGCATCGCCGGAAGCACGGCGATCGGCGACAACGTGATCTTCGCCGGCCAGGTCGGGGTGGCCAACCACCTCACCGTCGGCGACGGCGTGAAGGCCACCGCGCAGACCGGCATCAACAACTCGATTGCCGCCGGGATGTTCGTGTCGGGGCTGCCGGCGATCGACAACCGGCAGTGGAACAAGGCGGCGGTGATCTTCGGCAAGCTGCCCGAGTACCGCCGCCAGCTCATCGACCTGGAGCGCCGCCTGGCCGCGCTCGAAGCCGCCGCCCGGACCGATTCTCCCCCCGTGCCATAATCGAGTCATCCCGTTCATGACCCACGACTCCCTCGCCGTCGCTCCCGTCGTCTCGTCCACGCGGCGCCGGGCGCTCGGGGTGACGCTCGCCGGCGTCGCGCTGGCCGCGGCCGTCGCCTGGACGCCTCTCAGTGCGGCGGTCGCACCGCCGAAGCTGCAGTACCAGCGCTTCACGCTGCCCAACGGCCTGACGGTGATCCTCCATGAGGACCGTTCGACGCCGATCGCCCACGTCCAGATCTGGTACCACGTCGGGTCGAAGAACGAGCGGCCCGGGCGCACCGGCTTCGCGCACCTCTTCGAGCACATGATGTTCAAGGGCTCGAAGAACGTCGAGGGTGAGCAGCACACGTCGATCGTCTCCTCGGTAGGCGGCCGCGCCAATGCCTACACCAACGAGGACGCGACGGTGTACTGGAACACCGTGCCGTCCCAGTACCTGCCGCTGGTGCTGTGGATGGAGGCCGACCGGCTCGGCTCGCTCAACGTCGACGAGCAGACCTTCGTCAACGAGCGGGAAGTCGTCAAGGAAGAACGGCGGATGCGCGTCGACAACCAGCCGTTCGGCAACCTGAACGAGCTGCTCTATCAGCACGCCTTCACCACCCACCCGTACAAGAATCCGGTCATCGGCAGCATGGCCGACCTCGACGCCGCGACGATTCAGGACGTGCGGCAGTTCTTCGACACCTACTACATCCCGGCCAACGCCACGGTGGTCATCGCCGGCGACTTCGACGTCGCCGAGACCCGCGATCTCGTCACCCGCTATTTCGGGCGGATTCCGCCCGGCGCCGGCAAGGTGGCCCGCGACATCGCCACCGAGCCGAAGCCGGTCAAGGAGAAGCGGGTGACCCTGGAGGAGGCGTGGCCGCTGCCGGCGGTGATCGTCGCCCAGCACATCACCTACGACGGCCATCCGGATTCCTATCCGATGCACGTGCTCGCCAAGGTGCTCTCCGACGGCAACAGCTCGCGCATCTACCGCAGCCTCGTCTACGAGAAGCGGCTGGCGGTGGCGGCGTTCGGCGGCGCCAACCTCATCGAACACCCCAACCTGTTCTTCGCCGTCGCCATCGTCAACCCCGGCCAGTCGCTCGAGGCGGTGGAGAAGGCGCTGGTCGCCGAACTCGACCAGGCGGTGGCCACGGGGATCACCGACCGCGAGCTGCAGCGGGCCAAGAACCAGTTCGCGCGCGATTACATCCTCGGCCGGGAGACGGTGCAGCAGAAGGCCGGCGTGCTCGCGCACGCCGAGGTGCTGCACGCCGACATCACCACCGCCGACGGCGAGTTCGCCATCTTCCAGAACATGACGCGGGCCGACGTGCAGCGCGTGGCCAAGACGTATTTCACGCCCGAGTCGCGCCTGGTGCTCCACGTGCGGCCGAAGGCCCCGGGGACCCGCCCATGAGCCGCCGCGCCTTTCACGTGGTGCAGTCGTCGCTCCTCGTCGCCATCGCCCTGACGGTCGCCTCGGTGGCGGTGACCGCCGGACAGCAGCGCGCCGATGCGCTGCGCTGGCCGTCGGAGCGGCCGCCGCGGCCGCTGGCCGCCAGGCCGGTGAAGTTCCCGCCCTACGAGATTCGCACCCTGCCCAACGGCCTGCAGGTGGTGCTGGTCAGCCAGGACGAGCAGCCGGTGGTGAGCGCGCGCATGCTCATCCGCGCCGGTGCCGCCCAGGATCCCAAGGGCAAGGAAGGCCTGGCGATGCTGACGGCAGCGCTCCTCGACCAGGGCACGACGACGCGTTCCGCCGCCCAGATCGCCGAGGAAATCGACTTCATGGGCGGGCTGCTCGGCACCGGCGCCGGCACCGACCTCAGCTTCGTGAACACCGTCAGCATGTCGGACGGGCTGGCCCAGGCGCTCGACCTCATGGGCGACGTGGTCCGCCGGCCGGCGTTCGCCGCCGGCGAGATCGACCGGCAGCGCGGCCAGGCGCTGTCGTCGCTGAAGGTCGCCGCCGACGATCCCGACACGGTGGCCAGCCAGGTGATCGACCGGCTGGTGTTCGGCTTCCACCCCTACGGCCTGCCCTCGTCCGGCACGGCGACGTCGCTGTCGGCATTGACCCGCGACGACTTCGTCGCCTTCCACAAGGCGTGGTTCGTCCCCAACAACGCCCTGATCGCCATCGTCGGCGCGGTGCCGGCCAACGACGCCTTCGCGCAGGTGCAGCGCGTGTTCGGCGACTGGGCGCGCGGCGAGGTGCCGGCCTTCGCGCCGATGGAGCCGCCGCCGCCGGTGAAGCGGGTGGTGGTCATCGACAAGCCGGGGTCGGTGCAGACCGAGATTCGCGCCGGCCATCTGGCCATCCCGCGCAAGCACGCCGACCACTTGGTGATGGACCAGGTGGTGAAGATCCTCGGCGGCGAAGGCGGCAACCGCCTGCAGCAGGTGCTGCGCACGCAGAAGAGCCTCACCTACGGCGCGTCGGCCGACCTCGACGCCTACAAAATGGCCGGCGGCGTCATCGCCGAGACCGACACGCGCACCGAGGCGACGACCGAGGCGCTGCGCACGGTGGTCGACGAGTTCTTCCGGCTGCAGCGCGAGCGGGTCTACGACGGCGAACTCGAGGGCGCGCAGAACTTCCTCGCCGGCAGCTTCCCGCTGTCGATCGAGTCGCCGGACGCGATCGCCACGCGCGTGCTGAACCAGCTCTTCTACGACCTGCCGCTCGAGGAACTGCCGGCGTATCCGGAGCGGGTCCGCTCGGTGACGCCCGACGACGTGCAGCGGGTCGCCAAGGCGTGGCTCAAGCCGGCCCAGCTCTCCGTGGTGCTGGTCGGCGACGCCGATCGGTTCATCGACCAGCTGGCCGGCGCCGGATTCACCGCGGTGGAGCGGATCCCGATCGAAGAGCTCGACCTGTCAGCGGCCGATCTACGCCGGGGCCGCGCCGGCGCCCAGTAACGCCGCGCGATGGCCCGGGTGATGCTGTCGTGCGGGGAGCCGTCCGGCGACCTGTACGCGGCCGAACTCGCCCGGGCCCTCAGCGCCCGCCGTCCGGGCATCGACGTCTTCGGCTTCGGCGGCCCGCGCTCGGAGGCCGCCGGCGTGCGGCTCGTCGGCCGTTACACCGGCCTGTCGGTCACCGGCCTCACCGAAGCGATCCGGGTGCTGCCGGCCACCTTCGCGATGCTGCGTCGGCTCGTGCAGGCGGCGCGCGACACCCGGCCCGATGCGCTGGTAGTGGTCGACTACCCGGATTTCAACTTCCGCCTGATGGCCGCGGTAGCGCGGATGGGCGTGCCGATCGTCTACTACGTGACCCCGCAGGTGTGGGCGTGGCGGGCCGGGCGGATGAAGACACTGCAGCGTCACGTCTCGCTGGCGCTGCCGATCTTCCCGTTCGAGGAGCCGCTCTACCAGCGGGCGGGGATTCCGGTCCGCTTCCTCGGCCATCCGCTGGTCGATGCGGTGCCGGCACCACCGGCGGACCCGGCCGCCTCGGCGGCCTGCCAAGCCGATCGGCGGCGGGCGATCGGACTCGACCCGGCGCGGCCGACGTTGGCCCTGCTGCCCGGCAGCCGTCACAACGAGATTGCCCGGCTGGTGCCGGTGATGGCCGAGGCGCTGCCGATCGTCGCCGCCAGCGTCGCCGGCCTGCAGGCCGTGGTGGCCTGCGCGCCCGGGCACGACGACCACGAGTTCGCGGCGCTGGCCGGCGCGACCCCGCCGGCGCGGCTGGTCCGCGGCCGCGTCGCCGACGTGCTGGCCGCCGCCGATGTGGTCGTCACGGCGTCGGGCACCGCCACGGCGGAGACCGCGCTGCACGAGCGGCCGATGGTCGTGGTCTACAAGCTGTCGCCGCTGACCTACCGCCTCGGCAAGCCGCTGGTGACCATCGACACCTACGCGATGGCCAATCTCGTCGCCGGCGAGCGCATCGTGCCCGAGCTCATCCAGGACGCGTGCACGCCGGCCGCGGTCGCGGCCGAGACCACCGCCTTGTTCACGGATCGCGGGCGCTGGGAGCGGACGCGGGCCCGGCTGGCCGAGACTCGCGCCAAGCTCGGCCCGCCGGGCTCGTCCGGGCGCGTCGCCGACGCGGTGCTCGAGCTCATCGACGCGCGGCGCGTCTGAACGCGCCCGCCTTCGCGCCTTCGGCGCGGCGGGCTCGCCGCGCTCGCCCGGGATAGACTCGACAGCATGCGAGTACGCATGCTGCTCCTCGGCCTCGTCTGGATGGCGACGGCCCCGCGCGCCGGTGCGCTGACCGTCCTGCCGGCGACGTTCGACGAACTGGTGCGCGAGTCGCAGGTCGTGGTGTACGGCCGGGTCGTCGAGGTGGCCGGCCGGTGGTCGGCCGACCGGCGGACGATCGAGTCGCTGGTCACCCTGGACGCGCTCGAACACTTCAAGGGCACCGTCACCGACAGCACCACGTTTCGCGTCCCCGGCGGCGAGGCCGGCGGCCGCCGCCTCGTCGTCGCCGGGGCGCCGGCGTTCTCGCCCGGTGACGCGGTGGTGGTGTTTCTGCGCGGGCAGGCGCCCGCCCTGCCGACTCCGGTGGGGTTGTCGCTCGGCGTCTACCGGGTCGCGCGCGACCCCCGCTCCGGGGGCCTGGTCGTCATCCCGACTCCGATCCGGGCCGTGGACGCGCCGACCCGCGTCGTGCGCGGCGGGCCCGGCCGCGCCGTCCAGCCGCTCGCGGCATTCGGCGCGGACGTCCGTGCGGTGAAGGAGCAGCCGTGACGGCGGCGTGCCGCGCGGTAGTGGTCACCGTGCTGACGGCAGCCATCGTCGCCAGCCCGCTCCCGGCCGGCGCCTACCTGAAGTTCGGCGTCGAGGTCGGCGGCCAGGTCGTGCCGGTGCGCTGGGCGGCCGGGCCGATCCGCTACTTCGTCACCGAACGCGACATCAGCGGCGTGAGCGCGCAGGCGTTCGCCGACGCCGTCGGGCGCGCGGCGGCCACCTGGGACGCCGTGCCGGCCCTGCCGGTGAGCTTCAGCGCCCAGGGCTTCACCCGCAGCCAGCCCCTGGAGAGCGACGGCCGATCGACCATCGGGTTCCTCGACCGCCCCGATCAGGAGCGCGTGCTCGGCGCGGCGACGTTCCTGCTCGACGCCGCCACCGGCGCCGTGCTCGAGTCGGACGTCTACTTCAACACCCGCTTTCAGTGGTCCACGGCCGCCGGCGGCGAGGCGGGGCGCGTCGATCTGGAGTCGGTGGCTCTCCACGAACTCGGTCACCTGCTCGGCCTGGGCCACTCGGCGATCGGCGAGACCGAGGTGAGCGGCGCCGGGCGCCGCGTGTTGAGCAGCGGCGCGGTGATGTTCCCGATCGCGATGCCGTCGGGCGCGATTGCCGATCGGGTGCTGCAGCCCGACGACATCGCCGGGGTGCTCGATCTGTACGACGTGACGCCGGCGGAGAAGGGCAGCCTGCAGGGCCGCGTGACCAAGGGCGGCCAGGGCGTCTACGGCGCGCACGTCGCCGCCTTCAACCTCGACACCGGCGAGATCGTCGCCGGCTACAGCCTGAATGCCGACGGGTCGTTCGCCATCGCCGGGTTGTCGCCGGGCCCGCACGTGCTGCGCGTCGAGCCGCTCGACGACGCCGACGTCGAGAGCTTCTTCGCGCCGGCCCGGGTCGACACCAGTTTCGGGGTCGCGTTCGCCAGGACGCTGGTCGTCGTCCAGGCCGGCGGGGCCACGACCGGCGTCGTCGTCGAGGTGCAGCCGCGATGAGGCGCGCCGTGCTCGCCGGCGCGCTGCTCGCCGGGCTGGCCGGCGCGCTGCCGGCCCACGCCCAGGCCGCCAGGCCATCGCTGCGGCCGGGCCGGCTCGTGCTCGGACTCGGCGCGGCGTGGCTCGGCGGCGAGGATCTCGGCACCGTCCGCGCCGAGACCCGCGCCAGCGCCGTCGGCACCACCAGCCCGCCCGCCTTCACGTTGTTCACCACCGAGTCGCGGCTCGACGCGGCGCCGGCGGTCGAGGGCACCGTGACCGTCGCCGTGACGAGGACATGGGCCGTCGAGGTGCGCGGCAGCCTGCGCCGGCCGGCCTTGACGACCACGATCACCGGCGACACCGAGGCGAGCGGCACGTTCACGGCCCGCGAGGACGTCGCGGAATACGTCGTCGACGGATCACTGCTGTATCACCCGGGCTGGGGCGCCATCGGATCGCGGACCCGGGTGTACCTGCTGGCCGGGGGCGGCTATCTGCGCCAGCTCCACGACGACGACGTCCTGGTCGAGACCGGCACCACCGCGCACGCCGGGACCGGCGCGCGGGTATGGCTGGCCGGCGGCCGCGGCCGCGGTCTCGACGCCGGCGTCACCGCCGACGTCCGGTGGGTGGTGCGGCGCGACGGCATCGCGTTCGGCGACGGCATCCGGTCCGTGCCGGCGTTCTCGCTGCGCGCCTTCGTCGGCTTCTGAGTCCGCGCATGGCCGTCTCCGCGCTGTCGGCGTCGCGGCTGGCGAAGCGCTACGGGCCGATCGTGGCGCTGGACGACGTCTCGATCGAGGTCGCGCCGGGCGAGTGCGTCGCGCTGGTGGGGGAGAGCGGGTCGGGCAAGACCACGCTGCTCCGCGCGTTCAACGGCCTGACGGCGCTCGACGCCGGCACGGTGCGGGTGAGCGGTCACGACCTCGCCGGCGCCGACCTCGTCGCCGTGCGGCGATCGCTCGGCTACGTGCCGCAGGACGGCGGCCTGCTGCCGCACTGGACGGTGGCCCGCAACGCCGCGCTGCAGCCGTGGCTGCTCGGCCGTCCCGATCCGGCGACCGACGCCGCCGCCGCGCTGGCGCTGGTCGGCCTGGGGGACGGGCAGTTCGCGACCCGCTGGCCCCACGAGCTGTCGGGCGGTCAGCGGCAGCGCGTCGCCTTCGCGCGGGCGCTCGCCGCCGGCGCGCGCATCCTGCTCCTCGACGAGCCGTTCGGCGCGCTCGACGCCATCACCCGCAGCGACCTGCAGGCGATGTTCCTCGACATCCGCCGCACCGCCGGCGTGGCCGCACTGCTGGTGACCCACGACCTGCACGAGGCCGCCCTGCTCGCCGACCGCATCGCGGTGATGCATCAGGGCCAGCTGGCGCAGGTGGATCGTCCCGAGGTGCTGACATCGCGACCGGCGACCCCCTACGTCGCCGACCTGCTGACCCGGGCGCGGCTGCGCGCGGAGCGGGCGTCCTGATGCGGCGGGTGGCCGCGGCGATCGGCGCGGTGGTCGTCGGCCTGCTCGCCGCGGTGCCGCTCGCTGCCCAGCCGCCGGCGTCGTCCGGGCCCGACGCCCGGCCGGTGGTGGTCGGCTCGAAGCCGTTCGGCGAGTCGTACCTGCTGGCCGAGATCTTCGCGCAGATCCTCGAAGCGCGCGGCCTGCCGGTCACGCGCCGCTTCGGCCTGGGCGGCACCGAGATCGTCTTCCCGGCGCTCACCGCCGGGGCCATCGACGTGTTCCCCGAATACACCGGAAGCGGATTGCTCGTGATCCTCAAGGCGCCTCTCGAGCGCGACCCGGCGGCGGTATTCGACACGGTCTCACGCCAGTTCGCCCGCCAGTACGACGTGCGCTGGCTGGCGCCGCTCGGCTTCGAGAACACCTACGCGATGTCGGTGCGGACCGAGATGGCCGAACGCCTCGGCCTGCGCACGCTCAGCGATGCCGCCCGCCACAGTGCCGAGTTGCGGGCCGGCTTCACCGCCGACTTCATCGGCCTGCCCGACGGCCTGCCGGGACTGCGCACGGCCTATGGGCTGGCGCCGCGGTCGGTCAGCGCGCTGGCCCCGGCGGTGAAGTACCAGGCGCTGGTCGAAGGCGCGGTGGACATCATCGACGCCTACTCGACCGATGGCCTGCTCGATCGCTATCCGCTGACCGTGCTCGAGGACGATCGCGGGTTCTTTCCGCCCTACGATGCCGCGGCGGTGGTGCGTGGCGATCTCGCGCGACGCCGGCCCCAGGCCGTCGCCGCCCTCGGCGAGCTGAGCGGCCGGTTCGACGTGCGGCGGATGCGCCGGCTCAACGCCCGGATCGAGGTGAACCGCGACGACGTCGCCGTCGTCGCCCGTGACGCCCTCGCCGAACTCGGGCTCGTCGCCGCCGGGCCCGCCGGCCGCGGGGGCGACGGCCCCGGTGCGGGCGGCGCCGACCGATCGTTGGCGGCCTACCTCTGGTCGCGTCGCGGCGCCATCGCCGCGATGAGCCTGCGCCATCTCTGGCTGGCCGGCCTGTCGCTCCTGCTGGCCGTGGTCGCCGGCCTCGCGCTCGGACTCGCCGTGGCCCGCGGCCGCTGGGCGGAACCGGTCACCCGCGCCGTCGGGTTGCTGCAGACCGTGCCCGGCATCGCGCTGCTGGCGTTCATGCTGCCCGTACTGGGCATCGGCGCCGTCCCGGCGGTGGCGGCGCTGTTCCTCTACTCGCTCTATCCCATCGTTCGCGCCGCCGTCACCGGACTGGGGGAAGCCGATCGCGCCGCCGTCGAGGCGGCGCACGCCCTCGGCATGACGCCGGCCGAGATCCGCCGCTACGTGCGGGTGCCGCTGGCGGTGCCGGTGCTCATGGCGGGCGTCCGCACCGCCGCGGTGATCAACGTCGGCACGGCCACGCTGGCCGCGTTCGTGGGCGGCGGCGGGCTCGGCGATCCGATCGTCGCGGGACTCGCCCTGGCCGACGCCCGGATGGTGCTGTCGGGGGCGATTCCGGCGGCGGTGCTGGCCCTCGGGGTGGACGGTGCCCTGGCCCTGGCGCAGCGCGGCCTGACACCGGCCGCCCTGCGGGCCAGAGCGGCGGCGGGTCGTGGCGACACGCACTGAGGCCCGTTCCGGCGCCCCGACGCCGTATGATGCCGGCACCATGACCCGAGCGTCTGCCGTCGTCGCCACCACGCTCGTTGCCGTCACCGCCGCGGCCGCCGCGGCCCAGCCTCCCGGCATCGCCGACTGGCGGGCGGCCCACGAGCGCGCCATCGTCGAGGAACTCACGACACTGGTCGCGATTCCCAATGTCGCCGGCAACGACGCCGACATGCGCCGCAACGCCGACCACCTCGCGGGGCTCTTCAGGCGACGTGGCTTCAGCGTCGAGACGGTGGGCGGGCCAGGGTCGCCGGTGGTGTTCGCCAGCCTCGACGTGCCGGCGGCCGTGGGGACGCTGACCTTCTACATCCACTACGACGGCCAGCCGGTCGACGCGTCGGAGTGGACGCGCTGCAAGCCGTTCACGCCCTGCCTGTGGAGTGACGGCGGCGCCGTGCCGTCCGACCCGGCACGCCAGCGCTTCGATCCGGAGTGGCGCCTCTACGGCCGCTCGGCGTCCGACGACAAGGGACCGATCGTCGCGCTGCTGAACGCCGTCGCCGCGCTGAAGGCGACGGGCGGCGGGCCGACCTGGAACCTTCGCGTCGTGCTCGACGGCGAAGAGGAGGCCGGCTCGGCCAACTTCCGGCGCTTCGCTTCGGCCAGGACCGCGAGCCTGAAGACCGATCTGGCGATTACGCTCGACGGCCCCCGCCACCCCAGCGGGCGGCCGACGGTCTACTTCGGCGTGCGCGGCGGCGCCGGTGTCACGCTGACGGTGTACGGCGCCAAGGGCGATCTGCACTCGGGCAACTACGGCAACTGGGCGCCGGATCCGTCGATGCGGCTGGCCAGGCTGCTGGCCAGCATGAAGGACGACGACGGCCGGGTGCTGATCAAGGACTTCTACCGCGACGTCCGGCCGCTGACCGACACCGAGCGGGCGGCCCTGGCGGCGGCGCCGAGCGTCGAGGAGCGCCTGTCCCGTGACTTCGCGGTGGCGGTGCCCGAGCGCCCCGGCGAGCGGCTCGAGGCCAAGCTGAACCAGCCGACGCTCAGCATCCTCGGGCTCGGCGTCAGCGGCATCCCCGGCCGCTCGGCGATTCCCGGCTCGGCCTCGGCGCGGCTCGAAGTCCGGATGGTGAAGGATCTCGTGCCCGAGACGCAGAACGCCCGCATCATCGAGCACGTGCGGGCGCAGGGCTACCACGTGGTGATCGACCGCGATCCCACCGACGAGGAGCGCCGCAAGCACCGGCTGCTGGCCCGGGTCGATCCCCGCCGCGGCTCGGCGGCGTCGCGCGTGTCGATGGACGACCCGAAGGCCCAGGCGGTCGTGCGCGCGCTGACCTTCAAGGGCGTGCCGCCGGTGCAGCTGCCGACCCTGGGTGGCGGCCTGCCGTTCGGCACCTTCAGCGACCTCTACAAGATGCCGACGGTCGGCGTGTCGATCGTCAACTTCGACAACAACCAGCACGGGCCGGACGAGAACCTGCGGCTGCAGAACCTGTGGGAGGGCATCGAGATGCTGGCCAGCCTGATGACGATGCCGGAGGGGCGATGACGGCGCCCCGGTTCCACTGGCTGGCCGCGGTGGCCCTGGCGGCCGCGGCGGGCATCGCCGTCGTCCACGCCCAGGCGCCGCCGGCGCCGCCGCCGGCACGGGTCCAGCTCTCGGCCAAGCTGCGGACGACGCTCGATCGCCTCGCCGCCGAGGCGACGGGCGTGGTCGGCATCGGCGTCGTCGATCTCTCCAGCGGCGAGCGCTGGGGCGTCAACGAAACGCTGGTCTTCGCGCAGGGCAGCGCGATCAAGATCCCGCTGCTCATCGAGCTCTTCCGCCGTGCCGACGCCGGGGAACTGGCGCTCACCGACCGGAAGACCCTGACCGCCGCCGATCGCACCGGCGGCAGCAGCCTGCTGCAGTACTTCGCCGACGGCGGCTCGGCGTTCTCGCTGCACGATCTCGCCGTGCCGATGATCGTCCAGTCGGACAACACCGCCACCAACATGCTGATCGACGCGGTCGGCATGGATCACGTCAACCGCACGATGGCGTCGCTCGGCTTCGCGCAGACGAAGCTGCGGCGCAAGATGATCCGGCCGGAGGCCAGCGGGCGCGGCGACGAGAACGTCTCGACGCCGCGCGAGGCCGTCGATCTCATGGTCCGGCTGTCGCGCTGCGACCTACCGCTCACCGCCGCGTCGTGCGCCGAGGTGCGGCGGCTGCTCGAACTACCCAAGGGCGGCGAGTTCCGGCAGCCGATTCCCGCCGGCCTGCGCGTGGCCTGGAAGCCCGGCGGGCTCGAGGGGGTCTCCACCGCGTGGGGGCTGGTGGCGCTGCCGGGGGCGCCCTACGCCGTGTCGATCATGGTCAACTACGGCAACGCCCAGCCCGGCGAGGTCGTGCGGGCGGTGTCGGCGGCCGTCTACCAGCACTTCGCGCTGCTCGCCGGGGCGACGCCGTTCGGCACCCGCGTCGATCCGGCGCTGGTGCGCAAGCCCGGGTCAGGCGCCTGAGCCGTCGTCGCCGGCCGCCGCCGACGGTGGCGCGTAGAGGAACCCGAACGAGGTCGCGCCGTCCTTGCCGTGCGTCTTGTGGTGGACCAGGTGCGCCTTGACGATGCGGCGCAGGTACGGCCACTGCGGCACCCCGCGCACGCGAATCCGCCGGTGCACGATCACGTCGTGGAAGATCGCATACAGGGCACCGTAGGCGGTCATGCCGACGCCCACCGGCAGCATCCACGAGCCGTTACGCACCCCGGCGTCGATCAGCAGGATCGACGGCACGGCGAAGAAGACGCCGAAGAGGTCGTTCCATTCGAAGCCGCCGTCGTGCGGGACGTGATGCGATCGGTGCAGGAACCAGAGCGGTCCGTGCATGAGGTAGCGGTGGGTCAGGTACGCCACGCCCTCCATGCCGGCCAGGGTGGCCAGCGCCCACGCGATCGAGTTCGTGCACGCCCAGTCGCTGGTCCGCGACGACCTGCCGTCGATGGACAACGACACGCTGCGCCGCGGCCAGCCGACGGTGCACGTGCGCTACGGCGAGGCGCTGGCGATCCTCGCCGGCGATGGCCTGTTGGCCGACGCGTTCGCCGTGCTGGCCCGGGCCGGCGCCGCGGCCACGACCGCCGACGAACGTGCCCGCTGGCTGCGCGTCATCGCCGAGATCGGGCAGGCGGTCGGGGCTGCGGGAATGGCTGGCGGGCAGGCGATCGACCTGGCGTGCACTCCGGGCGCGCGGGGCGGCACGGTGATGGACCTGGCGGCCCTGCGCGACATGCACGTCCGCAAGACCGGCGGCCTCATCCGGGCGGCGGCCGTCGCCGGCGCCACCCTGGCCGGAGGCACCGACGCGCAGGTGGAGGCGATTGGCGCCTTCGCCGCGGAGATCGGGCTGGCGTTCCAGATCGTCGACGACATCCTCGATGTCGAGGCCCCGACCGTCGCGGTCGGCAAGACGTCGGGAAAGGACGCCGCCGCCGGCAAGCCGACGTACCCGGCGCTGGTCGGCCTGCCGCGCTCCTATGAGCTGGCGGCGGCCGCCGTGGACCGCGCCGAGCGCAGCCTCGCCGAGGCGGGGCTCGTCGAGCATCACCTGCTCGATCTCGCCGCCTGGGTGCTGACCCGGCGCTGCTGAGCGATCGGCGTCAGCCGTCCACGCGCAGGGCGTCGATCGGGTTGACGCGCGCCGCCCGCCGTGCCGGCAGCCACGCCGAGGCGATGGCGACGACGACGACCGTGCCCGCCGCCACCGCCAGCAGCCGAGGCTCGCGCGGGGTGACGTCGTACAGGAGTGCCCGCACCAGTCCGCTGCCGGCGGCCGCCAGCCCAAGTCCGACCATGCAGGCGACCGCCGCGAGTGCGAGCGTCTCGCCGAGGACCAGGTGGCGCAGGTGCCTGGCCGACGCGCCGAGTGCCGCCCGGACGCCGAGCTCGCGCGTGCGGGAGGCGACCGCCGCGGTCATCACCCCGTAGGCGCCGAGCGCGGCCAGCACCATCGCGGTGACGCCGAACAGGCCGACCAGCCAGGTGTTGAAGCGCCGCGGCGCCAGCGCGCCGGCGAAGATGGCGTCGAAGCTGCGGATCGTCGAGATCGCCTGGGCCGGGTCAGCGGCTCGTACCGCCTGGCGCAGGAGCGGCGCCGCCGCCGCGGCGTCGCCGTCGACCCAGGTGACGAACGCCAGGAAGGGCCAGCGCTCGTCGTTCTGTCCGATCGGCAGGTAGAAGGTCGGATCCGGCGCCTGCTCGACGTTGCGATAGCGCGTGTCGGCGACGACCCCGACGATCACGTGCCGTCGATCGCCCCCGAACCGAACCACCCGGCCGAGCGGCGACTTCCCGGCGAAGTGGCGGCGGGCGAACGCCGCGTTCACGATCGCCACCGGCTGCGCGCGCGCGTCGTCGGCGTCGCTGAACACCCGGCCTTCGAGCAGCGTGATGCCCAGCGTGCGGAAGAAGTCGCCGGTGACCACCTGGAAGTCGGCGTCGGGCTCCTGGCCGCGCGCCGGCTCGGGCGCGCCCTCGATGCGAATGCCGCGATTGGGCGCCCCGGAGAGCGGCGCGGTGAACGCGGCGGCGGCGGCGCGCACGCCAGGCGTGCTCCGCAGGCGGCCCAGCACCGCGTCGACGAACTGGCGTTTCGGCGTCGCGTCGATCGTGGAGTCGTCGGCCCCGCCGGCCGGCCGCAGGTAGCGATCGCGCGCCAGCGTCAGCTCGGCGGCCAGCCGCCCGTCGGTGGCGAAGCCGAGATCGACCCGTGTGGCGGCCATCAGGCTCGCTGTGAGGAGCAGCGCGCCGACCACGAGCACCTGCGCCAGCGCCAGTTCCCCCACCACCAGGGCGCGGTGCCCCCACCGCGCCGCCGGCCTTCCGGCGAGGCGCTGGCCGGGGCCGAGCTGCGGGTGCGCGTCGGCACCGGCCAGACCGAGCGCCGGCGCCAGGCCGAACAGCACCGTCGTGACCAGCGTGAGCGCGGCGGCGAAGCCGACCACGGCCGGGTCGAGCCCGATCTCGGCGAGACGCGGAATGCCCTCCGGGGCCGCGGCCACCAGCAGGTCGACGCCCCACGCGGCGGCGAGCACGCCGAGGACGCCGCCCGGCAGCGCGATCGCCAGCGCCTCGACGAGCAGTTGGCGCACCAGGCGCCCACGACCTGCCCCCAGCGCGGTCCGCACGGCAATCTCCTGCTGGCGGGCGGTGGCCCGGCCGAGCAGCAGGTGCGCGACATTGGCGCAGGCCACCAGCAGCAGCACGCCGACCGTCGCCTGCAGCAGCCAGAGCACGGGCCGGACATCGCCGACGACGGCGTCGTGCAGCGGCACGGCCCGGGCGCCCAACGCGGTGTTGGTGTCGGGATGCTCGACGGCGAGCCGATCCATCACCGTCTGCAGGGCCGCCGAGGCGGTGTCGACACCGACCCCGTCGCGCAGCCGGGCGATGGCGTAGAGCAGATGCGAATCGCGCACCGTGGTGATGTCGCCCGGGAACGGGAAGCTGCGCGGGATGCCGCGGTCGCCGTTGATCCACAGCTCGGCGCGCGGCAGGAGCGGGAAGCTGAAGCCGGCGGGCAGCACCCCGACGATGTCGCACGGCCGGCCGTCGAGGGCGATCGCGGAGCCGAGGACGGGGGTCGCGCCGAAACGACGGCGACGCAGGGCGTCGGTCAACACGGCGACGCAGGGCGCGCCGGGGCGGTCGTCGTCGGGCATGAGCGCCCGGCCCTCCTGCACGGGCTGGCCGAGCACGGCGAAGAACGAGCCCGACGCCGAGGCCACGCGCAGGCGTTCCGGCTCGCCGGGCCCGCTGACCGCCGCCGAGAAGCTGTCGTACGCCGCCATCGCGTCGAACACCGCGCCGGTGTCGCGCTGCCAGTCGAGGTAGTTGGCCGGCGCGATCCACCGGTCGGGGTCGTCGGGCGAGGTCTCCCACAGCACCGCCAACCGCTCCGGCGCGGCGTAGGGCAGGGGCCGCAGCAGCACGTGGCGGACGACGCTGAAAATGGCCGTCGTCGCGCCGATGCCGAGGCCGATCGAGAGGATCGCGGCTGCCGCCAGTCCCGGGGACCGGCGCAGCATCCGGAGGCCGCTGACGAGGTCGCGCATGCCGCTGTCCAATCGAATGTCGTGCCAGTCGTGCGCGCGGAATGTCGCGGATTTGGACCGGCCGATCCTGAGACGGGATCACGGGCTGTCCGGTTGTGGACGCGCGGTGCCCGTCGGCGGTCGCCCGCAAGGTATGATCGGGCGGATCATGGCCAGCCAGAACACCTTCCAGACCCGCTCGGCGCTGACGGCCGGCGGCCGCACCCTCGACTACTTCAGCCTGCCAGCCCTGGCCAGGGCGTTTCCGTCGGTCGGCCGGCTGCCGTTCTCGCTGCGCATCCTGCTCGAGAACCTGCTGCGCCGCGAGGACGGCGCGTTCGTCAAGGCCGACGACATCCGCGCCCTGGCCGGATGGGATCCGGCGGCGACCAACGCCGACCGCGAGATCTCGTTCATGCCGGCGCGGGTGCTGCTGCAGGACTTCACCGGCGTGCCGTGCGTCGTCGATCTGGCGGCGATGCGCGACGGCATCGTCGCGCTCGGCGGCGATCCGGCCCGCGTCAACCCGCTGCAGCCGGTCGAGCTGGTCATCGACCACTCGGTGCAGGTCGATCACTTCGGCACCGCCAACGCGCTCGAACTGAACGCCGACCTCGAGTACCACCGCAACCGCGAACGCTACGTGTTCCTGCGCTGGGGCCAGGACGCGTTCCGCAACTTCCGCGTCGTGCCGCCCGAGACCGGCATCGTCCACCAGGTGAACATCGAGTACCTGGCGCGGGTGGTGTGCGTGGAAGACGGCGTGGCGTTCCCGGACACGTGCTTCGGCACCGATTCCCACACCACCATGGTCAACGGCCTGGGGGTGGTCGGCTGGGGCGTCGGCGGCATCGAAGCCGAGGCGGCGATGCTCGGCCAGCCGAGCTCGATGCTGATTCCGCCGGTGGTCGGCTGCCGGCTGGCGGGCCGGCTGCCCGAGGGCGCGACCGCTACCGACCTCGTGCTCACCATCACCGAGGCGCTGCGCAAGCACAAGGTGGTGGGGAAGTTCGTCGAGTTCTACGGCCCCGGTCTGGAACACCTGACCATCGCCGATCGCGTGACGCTCGGCAACATGTGCCCGGAGTACGGGGCCACGGTGGCGATCTTCCCCGTGGACGCGCTCACGCTCGACTACCTGCGGCTCACCGGCCGCAGCGCCGACCAGGTGGCGCTGGTCGAGGCCTATGCCAAGGCGCAGGGGCTGTTCCACACCGCCGCCACAGCCGACGCCACCTACAGCGAACGCCTCGAGCTCGACCTGGCGACCGTCGTGCCAAGTCTCGCCGGACCGCGTCGCCCACAGGATCGCGTCGCGCTCAGCGCCGCCAAGGCGTCCTTTGCCGGCGCGCTCGACGACCTGAAGAAGGGCGTCAAGGTGGCCGCCGGCGGCGGCACCGCGGTGGCCACGGCGACGCAACTGGAGCACGGGTCGGTGGTGATCGCGGCGATCACCAGCTGCACCAACACGTCGAACCCGAGCGTCATGATCGGCGCCGGCCTGGTGGCGAAGAAGGCGGCCGAGCGCGGGCTCACCCGCAAGCCGTGGGTGAAGACGTCGCTGGCGCCCGGCTCCAAGGTGGTCACCGAGTACCTGCGGACGTCGGGCCTGCAGCCGTACCTCGACGCGCTCGGCTTCAACCTGGTCGGCTACGGCTGCACCACCTGCATCGGCAACAGCGGACCGCTGCCCGACGAGATCGCCGCCGAGATCCGCGAGCGCGGTCTGGTCGTGGCCAGCGTGCTCAGCGGCAACCGCAACTTCGAGGGCCGCATCCAGCAGGACGTGCGCGCCAACTACCTGGCGTCGCCGCCGCTGGTCGTCGCCTACGCGCTGGCTGGGTCGATGAACATCGACGTCACGACCGAGCCGCTGGGCACCGGCAAGGACGGCCAGCCGGTCTACCTGAAGGACATCTGGCCGACCGAGCACGAGATCCAGACGGCGATGCTGTCGAGCGTGACCCAGCAGGCCTTCACCTCGCAGTATGCGAGCGTGTTCGAGGGCGACGCCCGCTGGCGGGCGCTGCCGGTGCCGACCGGCGACCGGTTCGCGTGGGAAGACGACTCCACCTACATCCGCCGGCCGCCGTTCCTCGAGGGGCTGTCGATGACACCGGCGCCGCCGGCCGACATCCGCGGCGCCAGGGTGCTGGCGCTGCTCGGCGACAGCATCACCACCGACCACATCTCCCCGGCCGGCAACATCAAGGCCGACAGCCCGGCGGGCAGGTACCTGCAGGCGCACGGCGTCAGCCCGAAGGACTTCAACTCCTACGGCGCCCGCCGCGGCAACCACGAGGTGATGATGCGCGGCACGTTCGCCAACGTGCGCATCAAGAACCAGCTCGTGCCCGGCGTCGAGGGCGGCGTCACCGCCCACCTGCCCGGCGGCGAGGTGATGCCGATCTACGACGCGGCGATGCAGTACCAGGCGGCAGGCGTTCCGCTGATGGTGATCGCCGGCAAGGAATACGGGTCGGGCTCGTCGCGCGACTGGGCGGCCAAGGGCACGATGCTGCTCGGCGTGAAAGCGGTCGTCGCCGAGAGCTACGAGCGCATCCACCGCAGCAACCTCGTCAACATGGGGGTGCTGCCGCTGCAGTTCGCCGACGGCCAGTCGGCGGCGTCGCTCGGCCTGACCGGCCGCGAGCGCTACGATCTCGAAGGCGCCGGCGCGGCGCTGACGGCACGCGGGACGGTCACCGTGGTCGCCACCGCCGACGACGGCACGGTGACGCGCTTCACGGCGGCGTGCCGCATCGACACGCCCGAGGAGCTGACGGCGTATCGGCACGGCGGGATCCTGCCGTATGTGCTGCGCCAGCTGGTGTCGCGCGCCTCGTAGCCGGCGGGGCTCGCTGGCGCGGCGGGATCGCCCGCGGCGAAGCCCTGTGGAGGGGCCGCTGGGAAGTGTGACAACGCGAGCACGCTGGGGGCATCAGGCAGTGTCACGGACCTGCCGTCCAGCGGTCGCATCGCGGCGAGCGCAGCGTTGACCGGCCCCGGAACAGGGATTCGCCGCGGGCGATCCCGCCGCGTCGGCTCGCTGCCGCCGGCGAGATGACATGCTGACACCGGCCGCGATCAAGGCACAGGCGACGGTGCTGGGCTTCGACCGGTGCGGCATCGCGCCGGCCACCGGGATGCCGGAGCTGGCGCGCATCCACGACTGGATCGCCGCCGGGAATCACGGCGAGATGCGCTATCTCGAGCGCTCCGCGGACATCCGCGCCGACGTCACCCGGTTCCTGCCCGGCGCGCGCTCGGTCGTCATGACGGCCACCAGCTACTACGCGGGGGCGGACCCGGCAGCCGAACCGGTCGCGCACGTGGCGCGCTATGCCCGCGGCGAGGACTATCACCGCGTGCTGCAAGCGCGCCTCGAGGCGTTGCTGGCGTGGATGCGCGGCGCGGTCGAGCAGCCGTTCGACGCGGCGATCTTCGTCGACAAGCACTGGGTGCAGGAGCGCGTGCTGGCCGCCTACGCCGGGCTCGGCTGGATCGGCAAGCACTCGCTGCTCATCGACCGCGACTTCGGCTCCTGGCTGCTGCTCGCGGGCATCGCCACCACGCTCCCGCTGCCGCCGGACGCGCTGGTCGCCGATCAGTGCGGCGCCTGCACGCTGTGTCTGGACGCCTGTCCGACCGGCGCGATCGTCGAGCCGCGCGAGGTGGACGCCCGGCGCTGCATCAGCTACTGGACCATCGAGCACGCCGGGCCGGTGCCCGATGCGCTCAAGCCGGCGGTGGCCGGCCACGTCTTCGGCTGCGACATCTGCCAGGCGGTGTGTCCGTGGAATCTGGCGCCGGCGGTGACGGCCGATCCCGCATGGCAGCCGCGGGCCGGGCGCGATGCGCCCGACCCGGCGGAACTGTGGCGACGCCCCGACGACCGGCTGCACGACTTCGTGGCCGGCAGCGCCCTGACCCACGCGCCCATGGCGCAGCTGCGGCGCAACCTTGCGCTCGCCGTCGGCGCCAGCGCGGATTCGGCCGCGATCGCCGCACTCGACCGCCCGGGCGGCGGCGTCGCCCACGCCGCCTTCAGTGCCGCGGCGCCGGCGGTGCGCGACGCCGTGGCGTGGGCGCGCCGGCGGTAGCACGCGTCGCGCTCGGATTTGCCGCGGAGGCCCTGGGGTAGGATGGAACCATGAACGACGACGCCGTCGTGGCTCCGATGATGCTGATTTCGATGCCGCAGCTGGCCGATCCGAACTTCGTGCGGACGGTGATCCTGCTGTGCGAGTACGGCAAGGAGGGGGCGTTCGGCCTGGTCGTCAATCGTCCGATGGCCGAGCCCGCTCACGAGGTGGTGCGGACCGAACCCGAGATCCCCATCCGCAAGGACGTCCACCTGTTCACCGGCGGGCCGGTCGAGCCGATGCGCGCCTGGGTGCTCACCTCCGACGCCTCGCTCGACGGCGACGCCACCGAGGTGGCCGACGGCATCTACCTCACGGCATCGGCCTCGGCGGTGCGCCGTGCCCTGCAGTCGCCGCCGGAGCCGCGGATGCGGGTGGTGGTGGGCTATGCGGGCTGGGCCCCGGGCCAGCTCGACGAGGAGCTCACCCAGTCGGCGTGGCTGGTCGCTCCGGTCGGGGCCGACCTCATCTTCCACAGTGCTCCCGACCAGATGTGGGACGCGGCGATCCAGCGCCTCGGCGCCGACCCCGCGCACCTGCTCGGCAGCTCCGGCGTGCACTGAGCGGGTCGGCGCGCCGTCTTCCAGGATCCCCGGCCGATGTCCCTGATCATGCGCACCCTGATTCCCTCGGTTCTCGCGCTCGGCATGTCGGCCTGCGGTGCCGGCTCGTCCACCTCGACACCGCCGGCCGCAGCCCCGGCGCCCGCCGATCCGGCCGTCGCGGCCTCGCAGGCGCAGGCGGCGCGATTCGCCCCGACCGAACTGTCGGCCGATGTCGCCGCACTGCCCGAGTCGGAGCAGCGGGCGCTGGCGCACATGATCCGCGCCGCCCAGGTGATGGACGCGCTGTTCCTGCGCCAGGTCTGGGCGGGTAACGAGGCGATGCTGCTGGCCCTGCAGCGCGACGAGAGTCCGCTCGGCCGCGCCCGTCTCGGCTACTTCCTGATCAACAAGGGGCCATGGTCGCGGCTCGACCACAACGAGGCGTTCGTGCCCGGTGCCGGCCAGAAGCCGCCGGCCGCCAATTACTATCCGGCGGCGGCGTCGAAGGCCGAGGTCGAGGCCTGGATCGGCACGCTGAGCGGCCCGGCGCGGGCCGCGGCGACCGGGTTCTTCACGACCATCCGGCGCGGCGCCGGTGGCACCTTCACCGCCGTGCCCTACAGCGTCGAGTACCAGGGCGAACTCGCGCTCGCCGCCTCGCACCTGCAGGCGGCCGCCGATCTCACCACGCAGCCCACGCTCAAGGCGTTCCTGCAGACGCGCGCCACCGCGTTCCTGACCAACGACTACTACGACAGCGACGTGAAGTGGATGGAGCTCGACGCGTCGATCGAGCCGACGATCGGGCCGTACGAGGTCTACGAGGACGAGTGGTTCAACTACAAGGCGGCGTTCGAGGCCTTCATCACCGTGAAGGACGCCGCCGAGTCGGCCAAGCTGAAGCAGTTCGCCGATGCCCTGCAGTCGATCGAGGACACCCTGCCGATCGACGCGAAGTACCGCAACCCGAAGCTCGGCGCGCTGGCGCCGATCGCCGTCGTCAACACCGTGTTCTCGGCCGGCGACGGCAACCGCGGCGTGCAGACCGCCGCGTTCAACCTGCCCAACGACGAGCGCGTCATCCGCGAGAAGGGCAGCAAGCGGGTGATGCTGAAGAACAACCAGCAGGCCAAGTTCGACACGGTGCTGCTGCCGATCGCGCAGATCGCGCTGGCCCCGGCCGATCGCGGCAACGTCGCGTTCGACGCCTTCTTCACGCACATCCTGATGCACGAACTGGTGCACGGCCTCGGCCCGCACGACATCACGGTCGGCGGCCGGGCCACCACCGTGCGTCAGGAGCTGAAGGACACCTACAGCGCGATCGAGGAAGCCAAGGCCGACATCGCCGGGCTGTTCGCGCTGCAGTTCCTGGTCGACAAGGGGCAGCTGGCCAAGGACTTCGAGCGGACGATGTACACGACGTTCCTGGCCTCGGCGTTCCGCTCGATCCGTTTCGGCATCACCGAGGCGCACGGCCGCGGCCAGGCGGTGCAGCTGAACTACCTGCTCGACAAGGGCGCCGTCACCGTGAACGCCGACGGCACCTTCGCGGTCGAAGCGGCCAAGATCCGGGATGCGGTCACGGCGCTGACCCGCGACATCATGACGCTGCAGGCCGAGGGCAACTACGCGGCGGCGAAGACGATGCTCGACACGCTGGGCGTCATCCGGCCCGACACCAAGGTCGTGCTCGACCGCCTCAAGGACGTGCCGGTGGACATCGCGCCGCGGTTCCCGTCGGCCGAGGCGCTGCTGGCGAAGTTTCCATAGCGGCGATTCCGAACCACCAGTCGGCGTCGTCGCCGCCCGCGAATCCCGGTTCCGGGGCCGGTCAACGCTGCGCTCGCTGCGATGCGGCCGCTGGACGGCAGGTCCGTGACACTGCCTGATCCCCCAGCGTGCTCGCGTTGTCGCACCGCCCAGCGGCCCCTCCACAGGGCTTCGCGACCGGCGACGCCACCGACTGGCCGTCACTTCGGGTCGCCGCTGTGACGCGACACCCTTGGCTGACTCCGGCGCCGCCTCGGCGTCTGACGATTGACGCCGGTGCGGCCTGCTCCGGACGGCCGCGCGCCCTGGGCGAGCCCTCCGCCGTCGGGGCGCCCGTGGGGCATGAGGCCGAGCAGCAGTCCTACGAGCCTCGAACGCCTCGGCCCGTGACCTGTCCCAGAAGCGCGACGACCTTGCGCGTGAACTCAAGGCTGTAGCGCTGAATCTTCCCCGGACCCGTTCGGGGCATTCGATACCTCTGTCTGTTAGGCGGATGTGTCTACTTTGGCGAGGGAGGCGTCCCGTTGGTTGCAAGCCGTTTGCTCCCGATGAGCCGCCAGCGCCTGCCTGATGCTTCCAAGGAACTCTCGGTGGTTGTCCCAGAACCGGTGCAGTGAAGATGACGCAGCGTTGAGTCTCTGGACTTGGTCCGGGCTTGCGCCGAGCTGGCAGACGGCCTCGCGAAAGGTCTTGCCCAAGAGTTGAGGAAGATCCTCGGCCGCTTCGAACAGAAGCACGGCCTCGTGCTTGCCAACGAACCGCCGGCGGCGGACACCGACGGCGTTGACCATGTCGTCGGTGAAGTCGGCAACGTCCTGGTCGAGCAGCAACAAGTAGAGGCCCACATTGAACACGGCTTGGCTCGCGCCAGCGTTGACCTTCTTAGCGCTTCTGAGGGTCCTGGTTGTCGCAATCGCTTCGGCGCGGACGCGGTGCTTCTTGCGAGCCCTCCACCAGTGTCGGATGCGTACCCGGAGCAGCACCGCCCATTCAATGGCGTAGGCAATCCGCTCGATGGTTGATCCTCCGTGGTCCAGCTAACGACCGGGGTCCAGCCGCGGAGGCATCGTGATCCACCGGGCCGCCGTCGGCTGCATCCGCTGGTTGGGCCGCTAATTCATGTTCAAGATGCGCGCTCGCTGGTGGTTCGGGTGGCATCGCCGCGCCTTCGTCACCAGTTCCAGATTCGACCGAAGTTCTCGCTCAAGCCACGAGCCACGACCTGAGCTTGCTGGACCCCATTCCGATTGAGCCGGCAGAACGATGTCGCCGTCCGTGGCGTCTCCGACCGCGACGTATGCGCCCGCGGCCACAGACAGCGCAGTCAGCGCGCAGACGACCCCGGCGCGGTGTTCATGGTCGCGAATGGTAACCAAGTCGTTCCGAAGCACTCTGCCTGGGAGCGCTCGGTAGATCAACGACTCCAGGCGGGATGTTCGCTCCGCCAGGATCTCCCAGTAACGGTCCGACGCGTCTCTGTGAAGAACCGGCAACTCGGGTTCCGGAACCAACGCGCCAAGGTACATGTTCGGAAACGCCTCAACAACCGCGCTTGCGTGAATTGGCTGGGCGTGGGTTGCTGGCACGACGTCGGTCGATTCGAGTGCCAGGTGTGCCAACGCGGTTGCATGACGGTGAAGCTGTCGGCCGACCGGAGAGCTCGTCTGCCCTGGTTTTCCGCGCTTCTGCAGACCGCCTCGAGACAGCAGGGCCTCCGCCGCGCGATAGTGGTCCACGATTCCAAGTCCATTGGTTAACGGGCCATCGATCGCGACCGCGTGGACCTTGCCAACGAGGCGGAGGCTCGCAAGTGCCGAGGCGCGCTCGCAGGGGTCACTGGTCGCCGAGCCAAATGCGAACGTCACAGTTGTTTGCGTCCACTCCATAGCGCAAAAACAGTTGGTCTTCTTGCGCGGGGAGTACCCGACGTCGATTCCGAGAACCCGTCCCTCGGCTGCGAGTGGCGTCATGCTGGTTCAGCGGGAGCACTCTTTTCAGCCCAACGCGCCAAATGAGCCGCGCCGCAGCGACAGGATGACGTAGAACAGCCGGCGCGTCGGCTCCATTTGGAGGCTAGGCAGTGGCCTGTCCGGCGGCCAGGAGCTGTTGATGAACAGAACGGCGATAGTCCTCCTTTGAGATGTGATGGCTGTAGTGTGTCAGGGGAACCAAAGCCGAGAAGTCTTCCGCCCGGAGGTTCTCAGCAAGCAGTCCGTGCACGCCGCGCCCAAAGGCCAAGATGACGGGTTTCGGATGTCCAAGGTCCAGCAGTTCCTTACGAAGCGCGTCGACGTGCGCCACGACCACCTGAGGATGCGTTCGTAGATAGCCGAGCAACTTCCCCGAAACAGGCTCGACGAAGCCCTTGATGACATCGGTCATGTAGGCACCCCAGAAGACCGTGTCGTGAAAGGCGTACCGGATCTTGAAGTCGTTCGCCGTCGGGCCAGGGTCGTGGAAATTTCGAAAAGGCTCGTCCGGGAATCCCCGCGAGATGTTGAGCCCAATCATGACCACACCAGGGTTGAGCGTTTCGAGCAAGTTCTGGTTGGCAGTTTCGTCCAGAACAGTGAGGTCACCCATGTTCGACTTGGGAGTGGAAGTCGCCGGAGCCCACACCGCCCAGCTTCCGTAAGCACCGTGCTTTCGCTTGATCAGGTCGAAGAGTGCTGCGTCGATCACTGCTGGAGTCTGCCTAACGACGCCGCCTAAGCCGCGGCGCCCAAGTGTCGCGATGATGCCACAACGCGTCGCCCGTCGGCTTCAGGCGGGTGTTAGACCGCGCGAGTGCGGGCACCAGCGGCGACCGGCCACGCCCGCGTCGCCGCGTCGCGCGACACGCCCACACGATCGACGGGAGCTCGGCGCCAGCCACGAGACCCGCCCCGAACGATGGAGCGCGCAACCGCCCGCGCGTGAGACCAAGCCAACGATTGGCTCGACCAGTCGAGCGTGGGGCGGCCGCGATGGTCATGCCCCGGTGGCCGGGCGTGAGCTCTTGAAAAAGAGTCTTCAGACGTTGTCGGTCTAACTAATATTGGACCGCGAACCCCACCCCGATCCTGCGGAGTCCGTCAGCCTAATTCGGGAGGACGCAGTCGCCGGTCCTTCCGCTAAGTGCGTTCGACAGAAGATGGTAGCACCGGCAGAAGGCACCGGCTGCACCCGCGCAACGCTGCAGCGCTCGTCAGGATTACAGTTCGTTCCGCAGCCGGGCGGGAGTGGTCGGGTGCACGACGGCGGAGGACTGGCCCGGGGGCCGCGGCCGTCCGGCGCAGCCGCGCCATTTGTCAGTCGTCAAGCGCCGAGGCGGCGCCGAAGTCCGCCTAAGGTGTCCTTGCGCGCGGCGACGCTGGTGGCGCGTCGCCCGCCACCGTCCGGGACCTGCGTCTCCGCCGTCGGCTGCAACGGCTGTCAACTGCCCCCGAGGGCCCCGATCTGCGTGAGCAAGCCGAGGGAATCGATCAGGCTCCAGCGCTCGACGCACGCACCACCGCTGAACCGAAGAATGGTGAAGCCGGAGACGGAGATGGAACGTCCGGATGAGGGAACGCCCTGGAAGGTGCCGAGGTGAGTGCCAGTGAGTTGAAAGCGGCACGCCACCCGGTCGCCGGCGACGACCGCGTCTTCGAGGACCAGTTGCGACGCAGGAAACGCTTCCCACCACGCTTCGTAGAAGCGACGCACGTTGGCGAGTCCAGGCTCCAAGCCCGCGTAACCGTGGAGCACGACGTCCTCGCTGTAGAGCCGAAGATACTGCGTCAAGTCGCCGCGATTCCACGAGGCGATCGCACGCTCGAGGGTCTGCTGATTCGGTGTCTCAGAGTCTGTGCTCATCGATGCTCGGATCTGGATCCGTGGCGAGGAGTCGACGATCACCGCACCGACGATACTGCCGGCCACGAGGCCCTTCAGCCACCCGGCGATGAGCCAGCCCCACGCCAGCGAAAGTGGAATCGGCATATGAACGAACGTGCCAAACCCGGACGAGATGCCCAAGGCCAGGCCCACGAATGCCCCGAGCGTCAGACCCGCGCGCAACGACTTTGGACTGACGAGCAGCGAATAGGCCCCTACGAAGACACCAACCAAGACAACAGTCACCGTGTAGATGAGTGCGACGTTCATCTGATCGAACGGCCGCCACAGGCTCGCCGTCGCATCGTAGATTGGCGCCAGGAAGAGGCGATGAGCGATCAAGTCGAGCACCATCCACGCCATGAGGATGCCGACACCAGCCGTGAGCGACCGTTTCATTCGCAGATCCTTGGTAACTGGCGTCGTAACTGGCCCGCCCCCGGCGGCAGTGGGGCGGAGGACTGGCCCGGGAGCTTCAGCGACGGCGAAAACCCGGATTCGCGGGCGGCGATGACGCCGACTGGCGGAGCGCAGCGCGCGCTAGGCCTGGCCGACGACCAGCGTCGGCACGTCGGCCTCGCGCATCACCCGGTAGGCGATGGTGCCGACGCGGTGCGCGGTGCCGCCGCGGGACACGACCAGCAGGCCGGCCGACGTGTCGCGCACGATGGCGGCCACGGTGCGCGGCACCGATCCGCGGCGCACGTCCACCGCCGCACGCATCGGCAGCGACAGCGCCAGCGTGTCGAGCCGCTGGCGGGCGGCGTCGGTCGATTCCTCGAGCGCCGGCGGCAGCGGCATGTCGGTGAGCGGCCACCACACCGGCAGCGGGGCTTCGACGCAGACGTGGCAAAGCGTGAGGCCGGCGCCGGTGGCCTGTGCCCACGCGGCTGCCGCGTCCATCACCGCGGCGTCGTAGCGATCGAAGCCGACCGCCGCCACGACGTGGCCGACGGGCAGTGCCGGCGGGCGGGCGGCGAGATCGATCCGCTCGGGCTCGTAGGCCGGCACCACCAGCACGGGGATCGGCGAGTCACGGACGACGTGGTCCGCGACCGAGCCGAACACCAGCTTGCTCGCGCCGCCCAGGCCCTGCGAGCCCATCACGATGAGGTCGGCCGACGCGCGGGCCGCGGCCTTCAGGATCTCGGTGGCGGCGTCGCCGGTCACAGTGTCGATCGCCGGCGTCACACGCGGCGTGGTCTCGGGCAGCCGGGCCAGCGTCGCGACCAGAGCTTCCTCGACCTGGTCGTGCACCGTGGCGCCGCGGCCGGCCGCCGCCGCCGCGGCTTCGAGCAGCGGGTCGGTGACCGTGACCACCGTGAGGTGGCCGCCGCGCGCCGCGGCCAGCGCGACGGCATGGCGCAGCGCCCGCTCGGCGTGGGCCGAGAAGTCGACGGGGCAGAGGATCGACGCGGGCAGCGCGGCCGCGCCGGGCGACGGTGCCGTGCTCAACGGGTGCGGGTGGGCGCGCCGCCGAGCTCGACGGCCTTGGCCGTGAGCGGCGCCTTGCCGCTGCCGATGTTGACGACCACGCGGTCGCCGACCTTGATGTCGCTCACCGCGAGTTTGGTGCGGCCGCGGGTCACCTTGGTCGTGGGCGCGAACGCGATCACCGAGACGGCACCGTCCTTCACCGCCCGCACCGTCAGGTTGGTGGCGGTCACCTCGGTGACCGTGCCGAGCAGCTTGTGGTCGTGTCCTTCGTGCGCGAAGGCCGGCGTCAGGGATGCGCCCACGAGGGCGAGAACGGCGAGCAGGCTGCGGCGGGTCATGCAGGAAATCTCCCTTGGTCAGTGCGGGTGCCCCGGGGCCGGCGGCGTCCCCTCGGGCAGCTCCAGTGTACCAGACAGGAACTTGCGTTCCTCCTCGAAGGCGAGCCAGTCGGCCCGGCCGCGCGGGTTCAGCTCTTCCATCCGGGCCAGCTCGTCCTCGGTGAGCGTGGGCAGGCGGCGGATGAACTGCACGAGGTGCCACGACGCCTCCTCGCCCTCGGGCGTGCCCGTCCCCCAGGCCGGCATGCCGGTGATCTTCACGCCCTCCTCGATGATGTAGAAGAGCTCGCCGTCGCTCAGCGACTGCGTGGCGGCCAGCCGCATGTCGGGCGGCTTGGGATACAGGCCCTGGCCGAGCGCCGTCTGACCGGAGCCGTCGTTGCCGTGGCAGCTGGCGCAGTGGTCGGCCCAGTGTTCCAGCCCGGCGCGCAGCGTCTCGTCGGTGCCGGGCGAAGGGCTGGTACGCGCCCGCGCCGCGGACGGAATCAGGTAGTGCCGCGCCGCCCGCGACAGCGAGGTCTCGACGGGGCCGGGCGTCGGCTTCGCGCTGACGCCTTGTCGGGCGAACCAGATCGCGCCAATGAGGGTGACCAGGCCGAGCACCGCCAAGGCATGCCAGAGCCCGCGCAGCAGTTTCACGGTGCCTAGGCTACCAGCCCGCGGGCCGCAGGTGCACCGGTCAGTTCACGGAGCAGGAGCCCGGTCCGTCGGGATGCCCGCACGAGCCGCACGGCCCGCTCGCCATCGGCAGCCGGCCGCCGCTGCGCCCCTCGGCGCCAACCGCGAACACCGAGAGCTGCTTCTCCAGGCGGGCGCCGTGGCAGGCCGGGCACTCGAGCGTGGTCGACTCGCGCACCAGCAGCTCGAAGCCGTGGTCGCAATCCTGGCAGCGGTATTCGAAGAGCGGCATGGGTACAGGATAGCAGCAGGGCCCAGGGCCGGCTCCCGGATCGTCTCGCTGCCGTGCTGTCACGCCGCCATGTACAGCCGCCATGTACAGGGGGTCAGTTCGCTAGCCGCTCGCCGCTAGCCGCCAGGCCCTGGCCGCTTTCAGTGCCGTATACTGGGAAGATGTCCCAGCCCTCATCGGCCGCCCAGTCCGCCCCGGCGCCGGTCGTCAACCCGCACCGCCGCAACGTCGCCATCATCGCCCACGTCGACCACGGCAAGACCACGCTGGTCGACGCGATGTTCCGTCAAGGCGGCGTGTTCCGCGCCAACGAGCGGGTGGCCGAACGGGCCATGGACAGCAACGAGCTCGAACGCGAGCGCGGCATCACCATCCTGGCCAAGAACACCGCCGTGCACTACGGCGACGTGCTGATCAACATCGTCGACACGCCGGGCCACGCCGACTTCGGCGGCGAGGTCGAACGGGTGCTGTCGATGGTCGACGGCGTGGTGCTGCTGGTGGATGCCGCCGAGGGGCCGCTGCCGCAGACCCGTTTCGTGCTGAAGAAGGCGTTCGAGCGCGGCCTGCCGCCGGTCGTGGTCATCAACAAGATCGACCGCGCCGACGCTCGCGCCCAGGAAGTGCTGAACGAGGTCTACGACCTGTTCATCGACCTCGACGCCACCGAGGAGCAGATCGAGTTCCCGGTGCTCTACACCAGCGGGCGCGCCGGCACGGCGACGACCGACCTGGCGGTGCCGGGCGAAGACCTGCGGCCGCTGTTCGACGCCATCCTCGCCCACGTGCCGCCGCCGGTCGGCGATCCGCAGCAGCCGCTGCAGATGCTGGTCGCCAACCTCGATTCGAGCGACTACCTGGGGCGCATCGCCATCGGCCGCATCTTCCGCGGCCGGGTCAGGGTCGGCGATCCGATTGCGGTGCTCAAGGTCGACGGGCCGGCGCTGCTGACCAGGGTCACCAAGCTGTTCGCCTTCGACGGGCTGAAGCGGGTCGAGATCGGCGAAGCCGAGGCCGGCGACATCGTCTGCCTCGCCGGCATCGAGGACATCAACATCGCCGAGACGATCGCCGATCCCGAGCACCAGCACCCGATCGAGTCGCTCGCGGTCGACGAGCCGACGGTGTCGATGGTGTTCGGCGTCAACACGTCGCCGCTGGCCGGGCGCGACGGTCAGTTCGTGACCTCGCGCCACCTGCGCGACCGGCTGGAGAAAGAGCTGCTCGGCAACGTGTCGTTGCGCGTCGAGAACACGGCCACGCCCGAACAGGTGAAGGTGCTCGGTCGTGGCGAACTGCAGCTGGCCATCCTGATCGAGATGATGCGGCGCGAGGGCTTCGAGCTGCAGGTGTCGCGCCCCGAGATCGTCACCCGTGAGATCAAGGGTCAGCGGATGGAGCCGGTCGAAGAACTGGTGGTCGACGTCGCCGAGGAGTTCCAGGGCGCGGTGATCGCCGGTGTCGGCGTCCGCAAGGGCGTGATGACCCGGATGATCAACCACGGCAGCGGCCGGGTCCGCCTCGAGTTCCGGATTCCCGCCCGCGGGCTGATCGGCTTCCGTTCCCAGTTCCTCACCGACACCAAGGGGACCGGCATCATGAACCACATCTTCGCCGAGTGGGAGCCGTGGCACGGGCCGATCCCGGCCCGCACCACCGGCGCGATGGTCGCCGACCGCGCCGGCGTCGCCACCGCCTTCGCGATGTCGAACCTGCAGGAACGCGCGGTGATGATGATCGAGCCGGGCACCGAGGTTTACGAAGGGATGATCGTCGGCGAGAACTCGCGCGCCAACGACCTCGACGTCAACATCACCAAGGAAAAGAAGCAGACCAACATGCGCGCCTCGACCGCCGACGAGGCGATCCGCATCGTGCCGCCGCGGCTGATGGGCCTCGAGCAGGCGATCGAGTTCATCAACGACGACGAGCTGGTCGAGATCACGCCGAAGCACATCCGGCTGCGCAAGCGGGTGTTGGCCAGCAACATGCGGCCGAAGAAAGCCGACGACGCCTAGGCCGTCGGCGGCGTGAGCCGCCGTCGGGCTGCGTGCAGTGTCCTCGCGCCAGGCACTACGGCGCCGGGGAGAAGTTCACCGTCACCGCCATCTCGACGTCGATCGCCTCGCAGTTGAGCAGCGTCGGCGTGAACTCCCAGGCCCGCACGGCGGCGACCGCCGCGGCCTCGAAATCCGGATGCGGGCCGCGCACGTTCCGCACCTCGCCGACCTGGCCGGCGGTGTCGATCACCGCCTGCATGGTCACCACGCCGGCGGCGCCGGACGGGCGCAGGTGTTCCGGGTAGCGCGGCGTGACGTGCACGATCTTCATCGGTGGCAGGATGTTGCCGCCGACGGCGACCGGGGGCCCGGCGGCGCAGGTGGCGAGGGCGCGCTGCTGACGTTCGCCGGCGCGCTGGCGCGTCGCTTCACGGCGGGCGACGGTTGCGGCATCCGGCGGCGCGTCGGGCTGCCCGTCGCCGACCACGGTGATCGTCTCCTGCAGCGTGCCGACGCGCAGCCGCAGTGCGCGCTCCACGTCACTCGAGATGGTCACGTCTTCGCCGTGGGTCTGGAAGCCCGGCGTCTTGACCTCGAGGCGATACGTCGCCGGCGGCAGGCCGACGAACTCGAACCGCCCGTCGCCATCCGATCGCACCTGGTAGGAACGGCCGGCGGCGGTGTCGGTGAGCGTCACCGCCGCGCCGGGCAGGACACGGCCGCTCGGGTCGTGCAGACTGCCGCGCAGCGCGTGGAACTGCGCTGCCGCACCCAGCAGGGCGAACGGCAGCGTGGCCGCCAGCGCCGCGGCGAAGATGCGGGCGCGTGCCGACCGGGACAGCGGACGACGACGGGTCGTGGGATCGAGCATGGCGAGCACCCTTCCTTCAAGAGACGAGATCCGGGCCATGGCCGGGGCCGGCAGCCAAGGCGATCGGCGCGGGGTGAGCTGACGGGCGAGATCGACGAGGTGGCTGGCGTATGCGGTGTTCTCGAGTCCCAGCGCGAGCGCGGCGTCGTCGCTGGCACGCTCGCTCTCGTCGAGCAGCCGCCGGCGGACCAGCCAGGCGAGCGGATGCGGCCAGTAGACCGCGCGCAACACCTCGCCGGCGACCTGGTGCAGCCAGTCGCCGCGGCCGACGTGCGCGAGTTCGTGGGCCAGTACCGCGTCGATTCGATCGACCGGCCAGCCGAACGCCTGACGCGGCAGGGCGATGGTCGGCCGCCGCCAGCCCCAGGTCGCCAGCAGCGACGGATGGTCGGTGACGACCAGCCCGACCCGGCGGCGCAGGCCGAGCGCGACGGAAAGTGTGTCGGCGGCCTCGCGCCACGGACCGGCGTCGATCGGCGCCGCCTGGCGCGTGATCCGGCGCAGGCGGAACAGGCCGGCGAGCAGCCGGCCGAGCGCCAGCGCCATACCGGCGAGCCAGACGCCGATCGCGCCGCGGCGCCACGGCCTGTCGCCACGCGGGGTCGCGGCGGCGCGCGGCCGGACGGTCCCGACGACCTCCGACGAATGCGTCAGCGGCGGCGTGGCGAGGGGCTCGAGGGCCGCGGAGGGTGTCGTCGCCGTCGCGATCGCGGAGCGGAGGTCGAGACGCGCCGCCCAGGACGCCGGCACGGCGAGGCGCAGCCCCGGTGCGGCCAGCGCGCAGACCACGCAGGCGGCCAGCACGCCATGCCGCTCGGCCGCCGAGCGGCGGCCGATGCGGGCGCCGGCCAGGCCGAGGCCGAGTACCGCCGACACGGCGGCCAGGTCGAAGAGCAGCGCCCCGGTCATCGTCGTCCCTCCCGTTTGGCCTTCGCCACCAGCGCGGCAATCCGTTCGAGTTCGTGGTCCGAGAGCGTGGCGGCGTCGCCGCCGAGCAGCGCGCCGACGACGTCGGCCGCCGATCCGTCGTAGAAGGTGTCGATCAGGTGGCGCAGGGCCGATCGCCGCGCCGTACTGCGCGGCCGCGCCGGGAAGTAGACGTAGCGCAGCCCGGCTTCCTCGTGGCGCACGGCGCCCTTCTGTTCGAGGATGCGCAGCTGGGTGCGGACGGTCGAGTACGACGGCGCGCCGCTCAGCTCGACCATGACCTCGGCGGCGGTCGCCCGCCCGCGGCGGTAGAGGATGTCCATCACTTCGCGTTCGCGGCGGCTGAGGGCGCGGGGGGGCGGGGTGGCCATGCGATGAAAATAACTTAGTGCTAAAAAAATAGCATGTCAAGCGCTCGAGCGCCGGATGGCCTGCCCCGAGCGCGTCGAGATGAAGCGCAGCTGCAGGGGGCGGATCAAGCCGCCCGGGTCGTTGACCGCGAACGAGATGCCCGGCGCCGCGACCGGGCCACACGGCGGGGCAGCGCGGTGGATTTCGCTCCGGCGAGCCGGCCGCCGCCTTCTAAAAGGACCCTGGCTGAGGCGCCGGGGCGAGGGCCAGCCGGAAGCCGATGAACGGCCGGCGCGCGCCGGGTTCGGCGGCGCCGCGCGCGCTGGTCCGCACCAGGCGGGCGGGATCGCCGAAGTGCCCGCCGCGAATCACCCAGAGGGCGTCGGCGTCGAGGCTGCGGCGGTCGTCGGCGTCGTCGTACGGATAGGGCTGGTACGGGCTGCGCGTCCACTCCCACACGTTGCCGCTCATGTCCTCCAGGCCGAACGGGCACTCCGGACAGGGGAAGCGGCCGGCCGGCGTCGTCGCGGTGCCCGCGAAGTTGGCCCGGTCGCGGCGCGCGGTGTCGCCCCACGGGTAGGGGCGGCGGTCGTCGCCGCGCGCCGCCCGCTCCCACTGCGCCTCGGTCGGCAGCGTCACGCGCCAGCCGTCGCGGAGGCGAGCGGCGAGTGCGGCCGGCGTCGTCGTTGCGGTGCGCAGCTGCCGGTCGAGCCACCGGCAATACGCCACGGCGTCGGTCCACGACACGAAGGTGACCGGATGGTCGGGGGGGCCGGCGAGGGCGCGCGGCTCGGCCCGCCAGCCCGTCGCGGCGGCGAACGCGGCGAACTGCCGGGTCGTCACCTCGCGGCGGCCGATGAGGAACGGGCCGAGCGTGACCGTGCCCTCCGCCGACGTCGCCGACCAGCGCTCGTTGTCGTAGGCGTCGGCGGTGCCCGAGCCCATCGTGACCGTGCCGGCCGGCACCTCGACGAAGCCGGCGAGCGCCTCATCGGGCAGCGCCAGCGCGCCAGGGGCGACCGACTGCGCCGTGGACAGCACGGCGGCGGCCGACAGGCCGACCGCGACGACGGCGGCGCGGATCGCGGGCGCCGCCATCACCGCGTCGCGACCGTCTTCCCGCAGGCGAACTGCCAGCCGTGCCGGCACGCCCGGGCATAGAGCTCGGGCTCGGCCATGTCGAGCAGATTGGGGCCGCCCTCGCGCAGCAGCAGCCGGAGGTCGATGGGCCGCGGATCGGCGGCGACGGGCTCCCCGCCCTCGAGGAGATTGACGCAGCCGGCCTGGAAGCGCGCCTCGCACGCCCGTGTGAAGTACGCCGCGGCGCGGTCGGCGTCGGCCGGCACCAGCCGGCCCTCGACGTAATGACGCCCGAGGTCGTTGCAGGCCCACCCGGCGTTGTCGAGGCAGTACGACGCCTCGATGCGCAGCAGCTTCGTGCACGCCTGGGCGCGACCCTCGGCGCAGGCCTGCTGCCAGAACGGCAGGGCGTCGCCGGGATGCATGCCGTCGGTACGTCCGGTGGCGCTCATCAGCACGAAGAAGGCGATCCACGCCCCCATGTGCGCCAGGTTGTGGCGGCCGATCGGCGGCTCGAGGCCCAGCCATCGCACCAGGCCGACGTCGCCGAGGCGGGCCACCGCGCGGTCGATGGCCGGCACCAGCAGGTTGAGCAGCGGCACGCACAGGAGCTTGTCGTAGAAGGTCGGCGCGCCGAACGCCGTAAGCAGCGCGTACAGCCCGAAGACGCCCAGTCCGTAGAGGACGCCGAAGACGGCGCGGCCGAACGGTGTGCGGGGCGACGTCGACGGGTCGGTGACCAGCAGGTGCAGGCCGAGGAACACCGCGGTCGGGATCTCGGAATCCACGAAGTACGGCACGCCGGTCAGCATCATGTAGAGGCCGCTCAACGTGAACAGCGTGACCGCCGCCATCGCCGTCACCGGCGTGATGGCGAAGAAGTACATGACCACCAGGCCGATCAGGAACAGCACGGTGTACATCCGCGGCCCGAGGCTGAAGGTGGTGTTGATCTCCTGCGCCCAGGTGACGTCGGTCGTGCCGGTGAGGATCAGGATCAGCGAGAACAGCGCCAGCGCGAACGCCGACGGGTTGAAGACGTGCACCCGCTTGCCGTCGCGCTCCCAACGCACGAAGGCCTTGCCGAGGAAGCCGATGGCGATGAGCAGGAACTGGAACGCGAACCAGTCGTCCTTGAACCAGAGGAACAGATTGGTGCTGAGGACGATCGGGAACGGCCCGAAGCCGAGGCCGTACGGCTGGCGGCGGCTCCACGTCAGCAGCATGTCGAAGGCGTAGGCGAAGAACAGCTGGCCGACGAGCAGCGGCGCGTACGGGTAGACCGGCGCCCAGTAGTAGCCCCAGTAGCCGTAGACGCCGAGGTGGCAGCACATCTGGATGTAGTGCTGCGGCCGTGGCGGCACCTGCACGAACCCCGGCAGGCCGGCGCCGCGCGCGGTGACCGCGACCACCGCCTGCCAGAGCAGCAGGGCGCCGCCGGCCATCCAGAACGCCTGGGTGAGGGCGGGATTGCCGGCGACGCGGGGCAGCGCCGTGAGCGCCAGCAACGCAGCGGTGAGGCCGAAGGGCACCGCCAGCGTGGTGAGCGGGGCCGGCGGCACGGAGGCGGGGGCGGCCGGGCCGCGGGCGGTGGCGCGGGGCGAGCGCCGATCGGGCGTCTTCGACACGGGGACGGGCTGCCTTGAGCTTGTATACCACCGGCCTTCGCCGGCGCAACCGGCCGGCCGCTCCCCGGGGCGGCAGGTTGACAGCGGACAGGCTGTCGCAGGATCCTTACCCGCTGTTTGTTCGGTTTTCGAGGAGCACAGGTGCCCATGACGTCTGCACAACCTCGTAGGTGGACGCCCCACGTCGTCGTCGGCGGGGCCGTGGTGGCGATCGGATTGGCGGTGGCGGGTCTCACGGGCGGCGCCCAGCAGAAGGGGGATTGGCCGGGAATCACGGGTGGCTACACCTCGACCCGGTACTCCCCCCTCGATCAGATCAACGCCCAGAACTTCAACACGCTCAAGGTGGCCTGGGAGTGGAACGGCAAGGACGTGCCCCCCGGCGTGGAAATCGGCGAGATCAACGCGCGCGGCCTGCCCATCTACGCCGACGGCATGCTGATCACGGTGTCGGGACCGCGCCGCACGGTGGTGTCGCTCGACCCGGCCACCGGCAAGACGCTGTGGACGTTCCAGGAGCCGACCACGCCGCGGCACGACTACTCGATGCGGTCGAACCACGGCAAGGGCGTCGTCTACCACCGGCTGAACGGCCGCGGCGTGGTGATCGTGACCACGCCGGGCTTCTTCGTCCACGCGCTCGACGCCAAGACCGGGAAGCCCATCGAAGGCTGGGGCGAGGCCGTGCCGGTGCCGGGGTTCGGCAAGTCGGGCTCGGTGGACATGCTGAAGGACCTGATCGCCGACTGGGCACCCTGGAAGGAGACCGAGCAGAAGTACGACCCGGTCAAGGGTCTGCCGCTCGAACTGGGCTACATCACCACCTCGTCGCCGCCGATCGTGGTGAACGACGTGCTGGTCATCGGCAACTCGGCCGAGCAGGGCTACAACCAGACCCGCGTCGAAAACGTGCCCGGCGACATCCTCGCCTACGACGTGAAGACCGGGAAGTTCATGTGGAAGTTCCACGTGATTCCCCGGCCGGGCGAGTTCGGCCACGAGACCTGGGAGAACGACGCGTGGCGGTGGACGGGCGACGTGTCGTCCTGGGCGCCGATGTCGGCGGATCCGGCCCGCGGCCTGGTCTACATCCCGACCAACGGCGCGACCATCGACTACTACGGCGGGTTCCGGCCGGGCGACAACCTGTTCAGCACGAGCGTGATCGCGCTCGACGTGAAGACCGGCAAGCGCGTCTGGCACCAGCAGCTGGTCAAGCACGACATCTGGAACTACGACACGCCGACCGCGCCGATCCTGCTCGACGTCAACGTCGGCGGCCGGCGCATCCCCGGCCTCTTCCAGATCACCAAGCAGTCCTACGTCTACTCCTACAATCGGCACACCGGCGAGCCGATCTGGCCGATCGAGCTGCGGCCGGCGCCGCAGTCGAAGGTGCCCGGCGAGAAGCTTTCCAAGGTGCAGCCGCATCCGACCAGGCCGAAGCCGTACGACTTCCAGGGCCGCAAGGAGTCGGATGTCATCGACTACACCCCCGAGGTGAAGAGGCTGGCGCTCGAGCGCGTGAAGGAACGCGACCTGCTCGCCGAGCTGTTCGAGCCGCCGCGGCACCGCGGCAACGCCGAGGGCAAGGGCCCGGCCAACATCTGCCCGGGCGGCAACGGCGGCGCCAACATCACCGGCCCGCCGGCGGCCGATCCGGTGGCCGGCGTGATCTTCGTCACCTCCTACGACGGCTGCTCCCCGACGCTGCTGCAGCCCGCCAAGGAACGCGACAACCCGCAGATGACCGGCAAGACGCTGGCCGACTGGGTGCCGATCCGCGGCGGCAAGCCGCCGGCGCCGGCGATGGAGAACGACCCGCTGCGCGGCTTCCCCTCGCTCTTCAAGGGGCCGGTCGGACGCATCGTCGCCATCGACATGAACACCGGCGAGCACCTCTGGATGATTCCGCACGGCGACACGGCGACGCGGGACCAGGAAGCGTTCCGCAACCAGCCGCTGATGAAGGGCGTCACCTTCGACACCAACGTCGGCCGGCGCGGCCAGGCGGCGATGGCCGCCACCTCGACGCTGCTGTTCGCCACCGGCCAGACCGCCGACAACCAGCCGGCGCTGTTCGGCATCGACAAGAAGACCGGCAAGCGCGTCGGCTCGATTGCGGTGCCGCGGCTGGGCGGCTACGGCCTGATGACCTACCTGCACCAGGGCAAGCAGTACGTGATCATCCCGGTGAACGGCGGCTACACGGCGGTCGCGCTGCCGTAGGCCGATTTCCCGCTCGCTGGCCGGCACCATCCGCGGGCCGGGCGTTCGAGAGGACGCCCGGCCCGACGTCTGTACGGCGTCCGGCTCCATATCGAAGTCATCCGTTTGACAAATCGTCGCGCCGCGCGCATCCTTGGCCGGCTGAGGCGGCCAGCCGGGTCGGGCCGTCGCCCGTTTCCAGGGAGCTCAGGTGCCCATGACGTCTGCACAACCTCGTAAGTGGACGGCCCACGCCGTGATCGGCGGGGCGGTGGTGGCGATCGGTCTGGCGGTGGCCGGCCTCACGGGCGGCGCCCAGCAGAAGGGGGATTGGCCGGGAATCACAGGTGGCTACACCTCGACCCGGTACTCCGCCCTCGACCAGATCAACGCCCAGAACTTCAACACGCTGAAAGTGGCCTGGGAGTGGCGCGGCGCCGACCTCATGCCCGCCGTCGACATCGGCGAGATCAACGCCCGCGGCCTGCCGATCTACGTCGACGGCATGCTGATCACGGTGTCGGGGCCGCGCCGTACCGTGGTGTCGCTCGACCCGGCCACCGGCAAGACGCTGTGGACGTTCCAGGAGCCGACCACGCCGCGCCACGACTACTCGATGCGCTCGAACCACGGCAAGGGCGTGGCCTACTACCGCCTGAACGGCCGACCGATCGTGCTCGTGACCACGCCCGGCTTCTTCCTGCACGCGCTCGACGCCAAGACCGGCAAGCCGATCGAGGGCTGGGGCGAGTCGGTGCCGGTGCCGGGCTTCGGCACGTCGGGGTCGGTGGACATGCTGAAGGACCTGATCGCCGACTGGGGCCCGTGGCGCCAGTCGGAGCAGAAGTACGACCCGGTCAAGGGCCTGCCGCTCGAACTGGGCTACATCACCACCTCGTCGCCGCCGATCGTCGTCAACGACGTCCTCATCGTCGGCAACTCGGCCGAGCAGGGCTACAACCAGACCCGCGTCGAGAACGTGCCCGGCGACATCATGGCCTACGACGTGAAGACCGGGAAGTTCATGTGGAAGTTCCATGTGATTCCGCGGCCGGGCGAGTTCGGCCACGAGACGTGGGAGAACGACGCGTGGCGGTGGACCGGCGACGTGTCGTCGTGGGCGCCGATGTCGGCGGATCCGGAACGCGGCCTGGTGTACATCCCGACCAACGGCGCGACCATCGACTACTACGGCGGGTTCCGCCCCGGCGACAACCTGTTCTCGACCAGCGTGATCGCGCTCGACGTGAAGAGCGGCAAGCGCGTCTGGCACCAGCAGCTGGTCAAGCACGACATCTGGAACTACGACACGCCGACGGCGCCGGTGCTGCTCGACGTCAACGTCGGCGGCCGGCGCATTCCCGGCCTGTTCCAGATCACCAAGCAGTCGTTCGTCTACTCGTTCAACCGGCACACCGGCGAGCCGATCTGGCCGATGGAGCTGCGGCCGGTGCCGCAGTCGAAGGTGCCTGGCGAGAAGCTCTCCAAGGTGCAGCCCTTCCCGACCCGCCCGGCGCCGTTCGACCAGCAGGGCCGTCTGGAGTCCGACCTGATCGACTACACGCCCGAGGTGAAGGCGCTGGCCCTGGAACGGGCGAAGAAGCTCGACCTGCTGGCCGTGCTGTTCGAACCGCCGCGGCACCGCGGCAACGCCGAAGGCCGCGGGCCGGCCAACATCTGTCCCGGTGGCGGCGGCGGCGCCAACATCACCGGACCCCCAGCAGCCGACCCGGCCTCGGGCATCATCTTCGTCGCCAGCAGCAACGGCTGCTCGCCGACGCTGCTGCAGCCGGCCAGCGAGCGCGACAACCCCAAGATGACCGGCAAGACGCTGGCCGACTGGGTGCCGATCCGCACCGGCCTGAAGCCGGCGCCACCGATGGCCAACGATCCCCTGCTCGGCATCCCCGATCTCTTCAAGGGGCCGTTCGGAAAGATCGTCGCCATCGACATGAACACCGGCGAACACCTCTGGCGGATACCGCACGGCGACATGGCCCAGCGCGACCAGGACAACTTCCGCGCCAATCCGCTCCTGAAGGGCGTCGCCAACCTCGACACCAACTGGGGCCGCCGCGGCCACCCGGCGCTGGCCGCCACCTCGACGCTGCTGCTGGCCACCGGCCAGACGGCCGACAACCGCCCGCACCTCTTCGGCATCGACAAGAGGAGCGGCAAGCGCGTGGGCTCGGTCGAGACGCCTCGGCTCGGCGGCTACGGCCTGATGACGTACCTGCACCAGGGCAAGCAGTACGTCGTCATTCCGGTGAACGGCGGCTACACCGCGATGGCGCTGCCGTAGCGCGCCGCGCGCCGCCCGCGTACGCGGGCTCATGAGTTCGACTGGCCGGGCTCCCCCTCGGGTGGGGCCCGGCCTTCGTTTTTTGGCGCGTCGCCGCCCGTCCGATGACGGGGTGGCCGCGCCGACGTCGCTTCCGTTCCCAGGAACCGCATGCCAACCAACGCCGATCCCCTCGTCCAGCGCCTGCGCCAGGTCGAAGCCGACCTGCTGGCGATCCCCGGGGTGACCGGCTGCGGTCTCGGCATGGCGGCCGACGGCTCCGGCCCGCGCCTCCAGGTGTTCGTCCACGATCGTCGCGCCCTTGCCGGCGTGACCCGCGACGCCGCCCGGGTGTTCGGGGCCACGCCGTTCGACGTGGTCGTGATGTCTCCTCCCAGCGCCGATGACCGGCGTCCCCAGGCACCAGACCGCTCCAGGGAGGACCCATGAAGCCTGATCTCGTCAACCGGACCCTGGCGGCGCAGGATGCGCACGCCGAACCCCTCGCCGCCAAGCCCAACGTGGTCGCCGTGGCGACCGGCTACCGATTCCGGGGCGGCCGGCAGACCAGGGAGGTCTGCGTCCAGGTGTTCGTGCGCCGCAAGGTCGCGCCGCACCAGCTCGCGGCCGAGGCCCTGGTGCCCAGGATGCTCTCGATGCCCGACGGGGAGGTTGCCACCGACGTCATCGAGCTGCCCATCCCCGAGGCGCAGCAGGACACGACCCGCTACCGGCCGGTGCCCGGCGGCTGCAGCATCGGCCCCGAGGCCACGGTGTCGGCCGGCACGCTCGGCGGCTTCGCCTGCGACGACACCGACAGCACGATCGTGCAGCTGTCGAACAACCACGTGATCTCGAACCTCGACACGATGCCGGCGCTGCGCCGAATCGTCCAGCCCGGGCGGCTGGACGGCGGCGTGCTGCCGGGCGACGTCATCGGCGCGCTGAAGCGCCACGTCGTGGTGAACACGGTGCCCAACGTCGCCGGCGCCAACCCCGCCGTCTCGGTCGTCGACGCGGCGATCGGCACCATCACCGTGGACCGCACCGACGAGGTGCGCCAGCTCGGCGTGCCGGCGATCTACGAGCTGCAGGCGCCGGCACTCGGGATGGACGTGCAGAAGCGTGGGCGCACCACGCGTCTCACCACCAACGGGCGGATCACGTCGATCAACGTGACCACCCTCATCACCTATCGCAACCTGACGCGGCTCGGCCGGGTGCAGAACTCGTTCATCATCACCTCCACCAACGGCGCGAACTTCTCGGCCGCGGGCGACTCCGGCTCGCTGGTCTTCAACCAGCGGCGCGGCGAGGTCAACGGCACGTTCCCGGTCGTCGGCCTGCTGTTCGCCGGCGGCACCAACAACGCCGGCACGCCCATCACCATCGCCAACGACATCAACGCGGTGTTCGGCGCGCTCGATCTCGAGACCGTCTGCACGTGCGTCGCCCGGGCGATCATCCGCGCCATCTTCGGCAGCGAGGGCGCCGCCGGCCGCGACGCCAGCGGGCTGCTGCGGGCCAAGGAGCGGCAGCTGCGGCGCTTCCGCGAGGCGCTGGCGACGAGCGGCGCGTTCGGCCGCGCCTTCGCGGCGATGGCCCAGCGCGAGGCCGCCCGCGTCGGCCACGTGCTCTTCACCGACGAGGAGGCGTTCCGGCTGCTGGTCAAGGCGCTGGCGCCGCTGGTCGCCAAGGACGGGCCGGTCGACGTGCTGAAGGCCCGGCTCGACGCCGACACCGCGGCGACCCTGGTGGCCTTCAGTGCCAGGGTCAGTCGCCAGGCGCCGGCGCTCCGGGGCCAGATGGCGCTGGCCCGCGCCGCGGTCGGCGCGCTGCAAGGGCTGTCGATCGGCCGCCTGCTGAAGGCGACCAAGGTCAAGCTCGAGCGGTAGCGAACACCCGTGGGGCACGCGCCGTCCACCGGCGTGTGCCCCGCATCGTCTTCACCGACGGCCGCACCTTCGACCCCGCCGCCGGCGAGGTCCGCCGCGGCGCCGTCCACCTGGACCGGCGAGCCGCAACGGCTCGCCGCGGCCGGGCGCTGAGCGCGTCACCGCCGGTTGGCGTCGGACTTGAGCAGCGAGCGGATGCCCTGGCCGGCGAGCGGCTCCGCGCGGAAGCGCGGGATCACGTGCAGGTGCGCGTGCATCAGCGACTGACCGCCGACCGGCCAGCAGTTCCAGCCGACGTTGTATCCGTCGGGCGCGAAGGCGCCGTCCATCCAGGCCTTCACCCGGTGCAGCATCCGGAACGTGGCCGCGATCTCGTCGGCGTTCAGGTCGAAGGCGGTCTCGCGGTGCGCCACCGGGATGATCACGCCCGAGTGCGTCAACGCGCCCTGGAAGCGCTCATCCTCCAGGTAGAGCACCAGGTCGTCGCGGAAGCGGACGTGCTGATCGGGTTCGTCCAGCCGGCAGTACGGGCAGTCGGGCACGGCGGGAGCCTCAGCGCAGCGTGGCGAGGCGATCGACGTCCGACCGGTCGCCGAGCAGCTCCCACCTGAGCAGTGACAGCGGCACGTTGCCGTTCTTCCACAGCGCGTCGTGGAAGGCGCGCAGCGAGAAGCCGTCGCCCCGGGCGCGCCGCGCGTCGGCGAGCATCGAGACGATCTGCAGCTTGCCGATCTGGTACGTGATCGCTTGGCCGGGTCCGGCGGCGAAGCTGGCGGCTTCCTCGAGCGCCGTCTCGTGATCCATCGGCACGGTCTTCTCGAGGTAGTCGGCGGCCTCGGCGATCGTGAAGGTGCCGGTGGCGAGCCGCACGTCGACCTCGACGCGCAGCGCCCGAAGGCGCGCGAAGTTGTAGACGATCTCGCGCGAGCGCGGGCTCTCGGCCCACAGCCCGGCCTGCAGCATCATCTCCTCGGCGTAGAAGCCGATGCCCTCGTTGGCGCCCGAGTCGTAGTAGCGGCGGCGGATCGGGTTTTCGTGCGCCCACGACAGGGCGAGCTGCATGTAGTGGCCGGGCACGCCCTCGTGCACGATGATCGGCCGCGGGTCGCGCGCCGTCGAGAGGTAGAAGTAGGGGAGCGACGCCGACGGCACGCGGATGTAGCTGACGCCGTTCTCCGTCAGGCGCGACTCGCTGGTCAGGTCGTCGGTGACGCCGAGGAAGGCGAGCGGCGCGAGATACGCCGGCAGCGGCAGGTTGAGGTAGCGCCGCATCCAGTCCGGCACGGTGAGCAGCTGTTCGCGCTCGAGGAACGTGCGGATGGCCTGCTCCTGGAAGGCCGAGGCGACGATCTGCGTCTGCTGGTCGGGGAAGATCGGCATCGGCGGCAGCACCCGGTTGCGCCCCTGCTCGAGGGTCTCGAAGGCGACGGCGCGCTCCCACTCCTGGCGGCCCATCGCCGTGAGCTCCTCGGGAGTGAACGGCACCAGCGCGACCTCGCGCAGAAAGCGCAGGTAGGTGTCGCGGCCGACGGCGGTGTCGTTCGCGAGCGACGGCAGACGCCCCGCGAGCCACGTGCGGAAGTCGACCAGGGCGCCAGCCGCGGTCGCTGCCGGGCCGGTGAAACGCCCGGCGTGTGTCGGTGCCGCCGCATCGAGTTCGCGGGCGACGGTGGCCAGGCGCTGGTCGATGTCCTTCAGCGTGTCGAGCGCGAGCCGCGCGAACGGCGCCCGGGCGTCGTCGAGATGGCCGCGCGCGTGCCGCAGCGTCGTGGCGACCTGGTGCAACCGGGCGATGACCAGGTCGGCGCGGGCCGGTGACAGCGGCGGAGGCGGCAGCAGCACGTCGAACACCGGGCCGAGCGCCTGCTGGACGTAGAACGCCGGATCGCGCCGCCAGGCGGCGGCGCCGTCGAGTTCCCAGCGCACGCGGGCCAGCGCCGAGCCGATCAACCGGTAGTCCACCTGCCGCGGCACCGGCCAGCCCGTCGGATCGAGGGCGCGGTGCCGGCGCTCGAAACCGTCGAGCGCGGCGCGCCGCGCCGCGACCGCCGCCGGTGACCAATCGGGCAGCCATCCGTGCGGGCGCTCGATCCGCGGGATGTCGTCGCCGCTCGACGGCTGGGTCTCGGCGCGCCACGTCCAGAAGGCCGCCGACAACTCGTCGAGCGGGTCGGCGGCGGCGGGGAAGGGGACGACCAGGAGCACGACGAGCAGGAGCCGGCTGGCGGACATGGGCGGAGTGTACGCGAGCCGCGGCCGGCGCCGGCTGCCGCCGCTATAGTGGTCGCCATCTATGCGCGTTCTGTTCGGTCGAGTTGTCCTGATGGCTGCCGTGGTCTCGGCGGTGCCGCTGCGCGCGGCCCAATCCCCATCGGTTGCTCCGCTGACCATCGAGCGCCTGGCGTCGCTGCCGAGTCTCATCGGCACCGCCCCGACCTCGCCGGTCTGGTCGCCCGACGGCCGCCGCCTGGCGTTTCTGTGGAACGACCGCGGCTGGCCGGGCCGGAACGTGTGGATCGTCAACGCCGACGGCTCCGGACTGCGGTGGCTCAGCGACTTCGACCCCACCAGGACGGGCGTGTTGCCGTCGGGAACGTCCACGGCGGCGCTGGCCGCCGCGGCGTCGGTGCGGGCCCGGGCGTTCGCCACCGAGATCCAGTGGGCCTCTTCGCGCCACCTCCTGGCGTTGGTCGGCGGCGGGCAGCTCGTCGAGATCGACGTCGACGCCGCGCGCGACGGCGTCCGCGACCTTGGCACGCTTCCCGGCGCGAGCGACGTGTCGCTGTCGCCCGACGGTACGACGATCGCGTTCCTGCGCGACGGCGATCTCTGGACCCTGGCACGCCAGCCGGGCGGCACGTCCACGGCGACGCGGCTGACGACGCTCGGCGTGCCGGGGATCGCCGCCGTGGCGCTCGGCACCTACAACCGCGCCGATCGCGAGGTCGGCACCGGCGTGTGGGGCGCCGAATGGGCGCCGTATGCGTGGTCGCCGGATGGCCGGCGCATCGCGTTCCACGCGGTCGATCGGCGGCACATCCGCAAGGTGCCGTTCCCGTCGTATCTCGGCGATGAGACCGTGGTGAGTGACCTGCGCCGCGGCTATCCGGGCGACGAGAACGAACGGCGAACCCTGCACGTGCTCGACGTGCGGTCGGGCGCGATCGTCGACCTCGGGCTTCCCGAGCCGGGCCGCCGTGCCGTCAGCGACTTCTCGTGGTCGCCGTCCGGGCGCCTGCTCGTCGATCACGTGTCCGACACCGGTGCGGCACGGTGGCTCTACGTCGCCGACGCGGGACCGACGCGGCTGCGGCTCGTCTGGCACGACCGGCGAGACACGCGCATCTATCCCGCCTACGTCGCCCGCTGGCATCCCGACGGACGGCGGGTCCTCGTCGTCGCCGACCTGGCCGAGCACGACCAGCTGTTCGTCATCGACCCCGACGCGCCGTCACCGGCCCCGGTGGCCATCACCCCGGACACGTGGGACGTGGCAGGCGAGCGCGGGCCCGCCACGGTGCAGGTCGTGCCCGGTGCGAAGGCCGTGTTCTTCACCGGCACCGGCGAAGGGCCGTACGACCGTCACGTCTACCGGTGGACCGAGGGCGAGGCCGCGCCGACGCGTCTCACCGTGTCGCCGGGCGTCCACGTGCCGGTCGTGTCGCCGGATGGACGGTCGCTGGCGTCGATCTGGTCCGACGACGTCACGCCGCCGCAGCTCCTGGTCGGCGAGGCGCGCCCGAGGGCGATACCGGCCAAGGTCACCGCACCGCCTGCTGCCTTCGCCGAACGTGCCTGGGTGCGTCCGCGTTACCAGACCTTCCGCAACACTGTGCACGGGTTCGACGTCCATGCCCGCATCCTCGAGCCGGCGGCGCTCGATCGGTCGCAACGGCACCCGGTGATCTTCGGGCCGATGTACTCGAACACCGTCCGCAACCGCTGGGGCGGGCTGAACGGGACGCTGCAGCAGTGGATGGTGCAGCAGGGCTACATCGTGGTGCAGGTGGACGTGCGCGGCAGCGTCGGCTACGGCCGGGCGTTCCGCGAGGCGTTCCTGATGGACTACGGCGGCGGCGACCTCGACGACGTGCAGGCGGTCGTTGACGGGATGAAGGCGCTGCCGTACGTGGACGGGTCGCGCATCGGCATCTGGGGCAGCAGCTACGGCGGCCTGCTCACGCTGCACGCGCTGCTGAAACGTCCGGGCGTGTTCGCCGCCGGCGTCGCGGCGGCGCCCGCGGTCGATCCGCGGGCCTTCGGCCCCGACGACGTCGCGATCACCCGCGATCCGGCGGCGCACCCCGAGGCATTCGTGAAGGGCTCGGCGCTCGGCCTCGGCGACCGGCTCCAGGACCGCCTGCTCATCATCCACGGCCTGATGGACGACGTCGTCCCGTTCCGCACGACCATGGCGCTGGTCGAGCGCCTGATCCTGCTCGGCAAGGACGTCGATCTGGCCACCGCGCCCGCGGCGACCCACGCCTGGTCGGCGCGGGAGCACTACGCCGTCTACTTCTTCAGGAAGCTCACGGATTACTTCGAGCGCTTCCTGAAGTGATCGGGGCTCGGGACTCGGGACTCGGGGGCTCCGACGGAACTGACGCCCAATATGCGATTCCGTAGCAGCGTGTTTCGCTTTCTCCCGAGCCCCGAGCCCCGAGCCCCGAGCCCCGAGCCCCGAGCCCCGAGCCCCGAGCCCCGAGCCCCGAGCCCCGAGCCCCGAGCCCCGAGCCCCGAGCCCCGAGCCCCGAGCCCCTACGGGAATATGCCGAGTTCCATGTAGCTCCTCGCCACCTTGTGGATGGCGGTGAGGAACGCCGCGGTGCGCAGGTCGGGGACGTCGGGGTGGGCCTTGCGGGTGTCGCGCAGGCCGTTGTAGGCGTTGACCATCGTCTCCTCGAGCCCGGAATTGACGAGATCGAGTTCGTCGGGGCCCTTGACCAGGTCGGCGCGCTGCGACTCGGTGAAGGTCGTGCCGGTGGCCTTCTCGATGGCGCGCAGCATCTGGCGCTCGTTGGCCTCCTCGTGCCGTTTCGACATGCGGCCGAAGCGCACGTGCGAGAGGTTCTTCACCCACTCGAAGTACGACACGGTGACGCCGCCGGCGTTGGCGAAGATGTCGGGGATCACCATGATCCCCTTCTGCCGGAAGATCGGATCGGCGTCTGGCGTGGTCGGACCGTTGGCGCCCTCGAGGATGATCTTCGCCTTGATGCGCGGGGCGTTCTCGGCGGTGAACTGGTTCTCGAGCGCCGCCGGAATCAGGATGTCGCACTCGAGCTCGAGCGCCGCCGCCGTGCTCGCCAGCGGCGTGGCGCCCGGGAAGGTGAGGATCGAGCCGCCGTTCTTGCGGTGCTGGAACACCTCGTCTTCGTGCAGCCCCTTCGGATTGAGGATGGCGCCTTCGCGCTCGGCGATGGCGACGATGAGGGCGCCGGCCTCGCGGCAGAACTTCGCGGCGTGGTAGCCGACGTTGCCGAGGCCCTGCACGACCACCCGCTTGCCCTCGAGGCCGGGCGTCAGACCGAGCGCCTGCATGTCGTCGGCATGGGAGCAGGCCTCGCGGATGGCGAAGAAGAGGCCACGTCCGGTCGCCTCGCGGCGGCCGTTGACGCCGCCCTGGGCGAGCGGCTTGCCGGTGACACAGCCGAGCGCGTCGAGCTGGCCGGGGTGCATCGCCGCGTAGGTGTCGACGATCCACGCCATCTCGCGCTCGCCGGTGCCGTAGTCGGGCGCCGGCACGTCGATGCCGGGGCCGATGAAGCCCTTCTTCACCAGCTCGTGAGTGTAGCGGCGGGTGATGCGTTCCAGCTCGGCGACGGTGTAGTCCTTCGGCTCGATCTTGATGCCGCCCTTGGCGCCGCCGTAGGGCACGTCGACGATCGCGCACTTGTAGGTCATGAGCGCCGCCAGCGCCATGACCTCCTCCTCGTGGACGTCGGGCGCGTAGCGGATGCCGCCCTTGGTCGGCAGCTTGTGATGGCTGTGCTCGACGCGCCAGCCGTGGATGACCTCGATGCCGCCGCTCTCCCGCCGCACCGGGAAGTCGAAACGATAGATGCTGTTGCAGCAGCGAATCTGCGCCAGCAGGCCCTCGGGGTACGACGTGAATCGGGCGGCGTCGTTGAAATACCGCGTCACCTGATCGAAGAAGCTCTCCTGCGCTGCGCTCATCGGCCCCCCTGCGTGTGTGCCCGCATGGTGCCTGAAAACGCGGGCGGATGCCGAGCGATCCCCGTCCCGCCCGGCGACGTCGATTGATACACCCGGTCCATTTGTTACCCGATCCGGTCAGGCCCTTGACGCGCCCAGTAACAGGTTTGTGGCCTCGCCGACGACTTCGTGGGGTCGTCAGCGGCCATCCGCCCTAACTCGAAACCGGCCGGGCTGATCACGGCGACACATGGTTGCACAGACCGGCGCGAAAAAGAGCGAATGTGTGACCGGCGGCACGCCGCTTGCCAAGCTGGCAGGCTACGATTCGCCCCGTCTAGCTCAGGAGTGTCATGCTGCTCAACGTCCTGCCGTTCGGTGCGCGCGACTTCGCCGTCGACCTCGGCACGGCGAACACGGTCGTGTTCGCGCCGGGTCGCGGGATCGTCGTCGACGAGCCGTCCATCGTCGCCGTCAACACGCAGAGCGACAAGACCGAAGCTGTCGGCCATGCGGCTCACGCGATGTTGGGGCGAACGCCCGCGAACATCACCACGATTCGGCCGCTGCGCGACGGCGTGATCGCCGACTTCGAGGCCGCCGAGCGGCTGCTCAGCCACCTGATCCGCAAGGCCCAGGGCAGCGTCACCTGGCGGCGCACCCGGCTGGTCATCGGCATTCCCTCCGGCATCACCCAGGTCGAGCGGCGCGCGGTCATCGACAGCGCCTACCGTGCCAAGGCCAGCGAAGTGCACCTGGTCGACGAGCCGATGGCCGCGGCGATCGGCGCCGGCCTGCCGATCACGGAAGCCACCGGCAGCATGGTCGTCGACATCGGCGGCGGCACCACCGACATCGCCGTGATCTCGCTCGGCGGGATGGTCTACACCAGCGCCATCCGCACCGCCGGCAATCACATGGACGAGTCGATCATCAGCTTCATGCGCCGCCGGCACGGCCTGCTCATCGGCGAGCGCACCGCCGAGGACGTGAAGATCAAGCTCGGCACCGCCTGCCACGGCGAGCCGGTGCACTCGATGGAGGTGCGCGGCCGCTGCATGCGCGAGGGCCGCCCGCGCATCGTCGTGGTGAACGAGACCGAGGTGCTCGAGGCGCTGAACGAGCCGCTGAAGGCGATCGTCAACGCCGTCAAGGGCGCGCTCGAGACGATTCCGCCCGAGATCTCCGCCGACATCTACGACCAGGGCCTGGTGCTCACCGGCGGCGGTGCCCTGCTGCGCCGCCTCGATCAGCGGCTCCGCGAAGAGACCGGGGTGCCGGTGCAGGTGGCCGAAGATCCGCTCACGTCGGTGGTCAAGGGCGCCGGCCGGATGCTCGACGACGTGGCGCTGCTGCGCCGCGTGGCCTGGGCCGCCTAGCCCGCCGCTCCCGGTCCGCGCCGACCTCGCCCCGCCCTCGGTCCGTCTCCGGCGGACTGATATCCTTGGACGCCTATGCCGACGACGCCCGAGGCCATGCGCCCTGCCCGACTGTGGCGCGCCATGCCCGCCGATGCCCGCGCCGCCGCCGCCCAGGCGTTCTGGACCGACGAGAACGCCGCGCTCGAGCAGGCCGAGGCCATCGCGCTCATCGCCCGCCAGATCAAGTTCCGGCCGCGCAGCGTGCAGGCGCTGCCGGTCGAGAAGCGCGGCAAGTACCTGGCCGGCCTCGCGCAGGTGTCCGACCTGCTGGCCGCCCGACTCCTGGTCGTCTACCACCTGGAATTCCAGCGGCCGATGATGGGGGCCTTCCTCGACGCCCTCGGCATCAAGCACGACCAGGGCCTGATCGAGGAAGACACGCCGAAGGCGCCGAGCGAGGCCGACCTGGCCACCGCGGCCGACGCGCTGGTGGCCGCGTATCCCAGAGCCGACGTCGCCCGCTACTTCTGGACCCTTCTCTGGCAGGACCCCGACACCTGGGGCCCGTTGCAGCATCGGCCCGAACTGGCCGAGATCGCGTAGCCGCCGGTGCCGCCGTTCGAACGCCACGTGTTCGTGTGCACCAACCGCCGCGAGACCGGGCATCCGCGCGGCTGCTGCGATCCCAGCGGCGCCGAGGCCCTGCACAAGGCCTTCAAGCAGGCCGTCGCCGACCGCGGCTTGAACCGGCGGATCCGCGCCAACCGTGCCGGGTGCCTCGATCAGTGCGAGCACGGCCCGACGGTGGTCGTCTATCCCGACGCGGTGTGGTACGGCGGCGTCACGCCCGCCGACGTCGCCGAGATCGTCGATCGCCACCTCGCCGGCGGCACCCCGGTGGCCCGCCTGCGTCTCGCCGACGGCTGCGTGAACGCCGCCACCTGCGCCCACAAGCCGCGCCGGCCGATCCCCGCCTGATTACCCGCCATGGATGCGCTGCTCACCTCCGACAACCTGATCGCCCTGTTGACGCTGACGGCGCTCGAAGTCGTGCTCGGCGTCGACAACGTGATCTTCATCTCCATCCTCGCCGGCAAGCTGCCGGCGACGGACCAGGCGCGGGCGCGGCGTCTCGGGCTGCTGGCGGCGATGATGATGCGCATCCTGCTGCTGTTCTCGCTGGCCTGGATCGTCCGCCTCACCGAGCCGCTGTTCACGGTGCTCGGCCGCGGCATTTCGGGGCGCGACCTCATCCTCCTCGGCGGCGGCCTGTTCCTCCTCGCCAAGGCGACCATCGAGATCCACGACAAGCTCGAGGGCATCGAGGGGCAGCGCTCGGCCAAGGTGCCGCCGTCGTTCGGCGCCGTGATCCTGCAGATCATGCTGGTCGACATCGTCTTCTCGCTCGACTCGGTGATCACGGCCGTCGGCATGGCCGATTCGCTGACGGTGATGGTCATCGCCGTGATCCTCGCCGTCGGCATCATGATGTGGTCGGCGGGCACGGTGTCGGACTTCGTGCAGCGGCATCCCACGGTCAAGGTGCTGGCGCTGAGCTTCCTGCTGCTCATCGGCATGTCGCTGGTGGGCGAGGGCCTCGGCCAGCACATTCCGAAGGGCTACATCTACTTCGCGATGGCCTTCTCGGTCTTCGTCGAGATGATCAATTTGCGCGTGCGCAGCCACGGCGCGCCGGTGGATCTGCGCGACCGTTACTCGCCTGACCCCAAGCCCTGAGCGGGCGGCGCGGTCACGGCAGCTCGAGAATCCGATGCGCGGGCGCCCGAGATCCAAGACGCGACGATCGAGCGAACCAGGTCTGTTCGTGAGGGAGGAGCAACGCCGGAGCTCGGGGTGCCTCACTCGAGGCGCAGCGCACGCGCCGGGTCGGTCGTCGCCGCCCGCCGCGCCGGCCCCCAACTGCCGGCGACGAGCACGGCGATGCCCAGCACGCCCGCCGTCGCCCAGCTCGGCGCGTCGACGACCTCCACGCCGATCAGGAGGGCTTGCAACATCCGGCCGACGCCGGCCGCCAGCCCCAGGCCCACCGCAACGCCCACCACGCCGAGTCGGGCCGCGACGGCCAGCGTGCGGCGCTGGACGTCGGCGGCCGAGGCGCCCAGTGCCATGCGGATGGCGATCTCGCGCGTGCGTTGGGCGACCAGGAACGCCATCAGCCCGTAGAGCCCGAGCGCCGCCAGCCCGAAACCGGCCACGCCCACGCTGCTGGCGATCCACGCGGTGAGCCGCTGCGGCGTGAGGCCGATGGCGGCCATCTCGTCGAACGTCATCAGGAACAGCACCGGCAGGCTGGGCTCGACGGCGGCAACGGCCGTCCGCACGGCTGCGTCGGTCGGGGCGGCACCGCCATGTCGCACGAAGAACGTGACGTCGCCGACCGGATGCTGCGCCATCGGCACGAACAGGAACGGCTCCGGGCGGTCGCTGATGTAGCGGTAGCGGGCGTCGGCGGCGACGCCGACGACCTCGATCGGCGTCTCGCTGCCGTCGCGCTGGCGATGCAGCAACCGCTGGCCGACGGCCTCGCGATCGGGCCAGACGGCGCGCGCGAACTGCTGGTTGACGATCGCGACCGGGCGAACACTGCCGGTATCGGCAGCGCTGAACCCGCGGCCGGCTGCGAGCGGCATCCGTACCGCCGCGAAGTACTCCGGGGTGACGACGTTCCAGTCGGCGTCCACCGTGTCGGTGCCGTCGGCCGCGCGGTAGCCCGGCACACGGATGCGTCCCAGGCCGAACCCGCTGCCCTGCAGCGGGACGATGCGAGCCGCTCCGACCGTCTCGACACCCGGAAGTGCGGCCAGGCGCGCCGTCAGGCGTTCGACCAGGCTCGAGGCTGCCGGGCCACGGAAGCCCAGGAGCGAGACGTCCACGTTGGCGAGCATCACCTGTGCGGTCGAGAAGCCCGGGTCCACGGTGGCGGCGGCGCGCAGCGTGCGGACGAACAGCCCGGCGGTCGTCACCAGCATGAGCGCCAGTGCGACTTGGGCGACGACCAGCGTGTGGCGCAGCCACATCCGCCGCCGGTCGACGGTGGCCGCCGCGCCGTGCAGCAGCGGCGCGACATCGGCGCCGAGCGCGTGGCGCGCCGGCGCCAGCCCGAAGAGCATCGCGGTGACCAGCGACGCGCCCAGCGCGAACAGCACCACGCGTCCGTTCACGGCAATCGTCAGGTTGAGTGCAATCGGCAACGCCGGGAGGGCGGCGTTCAGCAGGCGGACGCCCGCCAGGGTGAGCGGCACGGCGAGTGCCCCGGCGGCGAGGAACAGCAACGCGGTTTCGGTGAGCAGCTGCGCGACGAGACGGCTGCGGCTGGCGCCGATGGCGAGCCGCGTCGCCATCTCGCGGCGCCGCGCCGAGGCGCGCGCCAGCAGCATGCCGGCGACGTTGCTGCAGGCGATGGCCAGCAGTGCGCCCGTGAGCGCGAAGAGCGCGCCGATGAAGACCAGGAACGGCGTGCGCATCGGGCCCGGGACGCGGCTGGTCGCGACCACCGCCACGGTGTGTCGAGGATTGGCCTCGGGCGTGGCGGCCTTGAACTGCGCCATCAACGTGTTGAGTTCGGCCTCGGCCTGCGTGCGGCTGACGCCGTCGCGCAGCCGGCCGACGGCGACGTGCGACACGCCGCGGGCATCGGTGAGCTGATTGGCGTTCTCGAGCCCGCGTGCTTCCGCGATCATCGCCATCGGCACCCACAGGTCGGTGCCGGCTAGCGTCACGCCCTCGAAGCCCGGTTCGGCGACGCCGACGACGGCGAACTCGCGGTTGTTCAGCCGTAGCGGCCGCTCCAGCACCGTCGGGTCGGCGGCGAGGCGGCGGGTCCAGAAGCGGTGGGAGAGCACGACGACCGGCCGCTGGCCGGGCACGACGTCTTCGTCGGCGTGGAAGAACCGGCCCAGCGCGGCGCGGGTGCCGAGGACGTCGAAGAAGCTGGCCGAAACGAGGTTGCCGAAGACGCGTTCGCTGTGCCCGCGGATGGTGAGGCCCATCGGCCGCCCGCCGAACTCCACCGCGGCCAACCCGGCGAACGTGGTCGTGTGGCGCCGCAGGTAGTCGAAGCTGGGGTACGACATGTTGTCGAAGCCGCTGCCGTCGTTGCCGCGGCCGACGTCCACCACCCGGCCGGTGTCCCGGATGCCGCGGGCCGGCGCCAACAGGGCGTCGGCCACGCTGTAGACCGCGGCGCTGGCGGCGATCCCGAGGGCCAGGGACAGCACCGCCGTGGCCGCGAACAGGGGGCTCCGGCCGAGGAGGCGCAGGCCGTGCCGGGCATCGGGGAGCAGGGTCATGGCGGGCTTAGACTGGCTCCACGCGGCAGATGTTTCCGGCCTGCCCCCAACCGCCGGCAGGCCGCCCCGTCCAAGTAGCAGCAGATGGAAGCGGAGGATCGGCAGGACCTCGACCGGGCCCGTCAGGGGCATGACGACGCCTTCCGGGCGCTGGTCGAGCGGCACAGCCGCTACCTCTACGCGGTGGCCCACCGGGTGACCGGCAACGGGCCCGACGCCGAGGACGTGGTGCAGGAGGCCTGGCTCAAGGCCCACAAGCAGCTGGCGCGGTTCGAGGCCCGGTCCGAGGTGCGGACCTGGCTCCACCGCATCACCGTGAATTGCGCCATCGACTTCATCCGCGGCCGGCGGCACCGCGAGCTGGCCGTGGACCCGGGCGATCTGACCGACGGCAGCGCCGGCACCTGGGAGGCCGAGCCGCACGCCGGCCCGGAGCGGCTGGCCGAGAGCGGCCAGATCTCCGACCGGGTGGCCGCGGCCATGGCCCAGCTGACGACCTCGGAACGGGCGGCGTTCGTCCTGCGCCACGTCGAGGGGCTGTCGATCGACGAGATCGGCCGCGCCCTGGGGCTGAAGACCAACGCCACGAAGCACAGCGTGTTCCGGGCGGTGAAGAAGATGCGGGTGGCGCTGGAGCCATTCGCCGGAGTGTCCCGATGACCACGACGCCGACCTCGCCGCACCTGTCCGAAGAGGATCTGGTGCTGGCCTACTACCGGGAGCTGCCCGCCGCCGAGCAGGTGGACGCCGACGACCACCTGGCGGCGTGCCAGCGCTGCCGCGACAGCCGCGCCCGGCTGGTGGAGACGCTCGGCCTGGTGGATGCCGCCGCCCCCGCCGAGCCGCCGCCGGGCTTCGAGCGGGTGATGTGGGCGCGGGTGCAGGCGGCGTTGCCCGGGCGTCACGCCGCGCCGTGGTGGGTGATGCCGCGCTGGATGCTGGCCGGGGCCGGGGCGATGGCGGTGGTCGCGGTGGCGTTCCTCGCCGGCCGCTGGTCGGGCGGCCAGGGGGTGGCGCCGACGCCGGCACCGGCGAACCAGACGGCGACGGCCGCCACGCCGGCGGACACGTCCGAACGCATCCTGCTGGTCGCCGCCGGCGACCACTTCGATCGCACGCAGATGGTGCTGGCCGAGCTGGTCAACGCCGATCCGGCGCAGACCGGCATTCTCGAGGCCGAACGGGCCCGGGCCGCCGATCTGGTCTCGACCAACCGGGTGATTCGCCAGTCGGCCACCGCGGCCGGCGACGAGGTGATGGCGAGCCTGCTCGACGACCTGGAGCGGGTGCTGCTGGAAGTGGCCAACGGCGGCGGTGACGACACCGCCGCCGAGCTGGAGATGGTGAAGGCACGGATCGAGTCGCGGGGGATTCTGTTCCGCCTGCGCGTGATCACCTCCGACGTGCGGCAGCGCGAGGCGCAGCCGCGGCGCATGCCGGCGCCGGTGTCGTGACGGGACTCGGGCAAGACCCACGGCGAACGAGGAGCGAGATGATGCACGGCTTGACGAAGTGGAGCACGCGCGCCGCCATCGGCGGCCTGGTGATCCTGAGCATGGCGGGGCCGGCGCGAGCGGCGCAGGACGGCGTGGACCAGAACGCCGCCGAGCGGCAGCGCGAACGCGAGGAGGCGCAGCGTGACCGCGAGCGCGAGCGCGCCGAGCGGGAGCGTGAGCGGGCGCGCGACCAGCGCGAGCGGGTCGACGACTGGTACGAGAACGCGCAGGACGCGCTGGCCGAGGGGCAGTGGACGCGGGCCCTGGAACGCTTCGCGCGCATCGTCGAGGCCAATGCCGCCCGGGTGGACGCGGCGATGTACTGGACCGCCTACGCGCAGAGCAAGCTGGGCCAGCAGGCCGACGCGCTGCAGACCCTCGCCCAGCTGACCAAGACCCATCCCCAGAGCCGCTGGATCGGCGACGCCAGGGCACTCGACATCGAGGTGCGGCGCAGCGTCGGCCAGCCGGTGCGGCCCGAGGCGCAGGCTGACGAAGAGCTGAAACTGCTGGCCATCCAGGGGCTGCAGCACACCGACCCGGCGCAGGCGGTGCCGATGCTGCAGAAGTTCCTGCAGGGGCCGCAGTCGCCGCGGCTGAAGGAGCGGGCGCTGTTCGTATTGGCCCAGAGCAACTCGGCGCAGGCGCGGCAGGTGCTGGCCGAGATCGCCAAGGGCGCCACGCAGCCCGACCTGCAGCGCAAGGCCATCCAGTACCTGGGCGTGAACGCCACGCAGGACAACCGCCAGCTGCTGGCGGACATCTACGCCGCCTCCACCGACGTGAGCGTCAAGCGGCAGGTGCTGCGCGCCTACATGGTGGCCGGCGACCGCGCTCGCGTCGTCACCGCCGCCACCGGCGAGTCGTCGGCCGAACTGCGCCAGGAAGCCGTCCGCCAGCTCGGGGTGATGGGCGCGCGCGAGGAACTGCGCCAGCTCTACGCCAAGGAGAGCGATCTCGACGTCAAGCGGCAGATCCTGCAGGCGCTGTTCGTGGCCGGCGACAGCACCCGGCTGGTCGAACTGGCCAACGGCGAGCCCAACGCCGAGCTGCGCCTGGCGGCCGTGCGGCACCTGGGCACGATGGGTGCGCAACGCACCGGCACGGCCCTGGTCACGCTCTACGAGCGCGACCGCGACGCGGCCGTGAAGCGCGCCGTGATCAACGCGCTCTTCGTCCAGGGCAACGCCGAGTCGCTGGTGGCGCTCGCCCGCAAGGAGTCGAGTACCGGGATGAAGCGCGAGATGGTGCAGAGGCTCTCGCTGATGAAGTCGAAGGTGGCCACCGACTACCTGATGGAGATACTGGGCAAGTGAGGAGGGCGACGATGCGTGCCGCGACCCCCGCTCTCGTCCTCTGCCTCATCGCCGCCCCGGCCGGCGTTGCCGGGCAGCCCGCCCGGCTCGGCAACGGCCCCGTCACCACGCAGGCGCTGACCGGCTCGCTCGACCAGGCGATCGAGCGGGCGCGAAGCGCCGGCGGCGACGCGCGCTGGCTGGGCTTCGAGATCCCCACCGTGCCGGGCGACCGCTGGATGTGCGACTGGAACGAGTGGACCAGGCAGCAACCGCCGGCGACGTCGGCGCGGCTCGAGCCGGCCGAGATGGCTTACGTGTTCGTCCGCCTCGAGGCCAACCGCATCGACCGGGTGCGGCTGTTCTCGCCCGGATGCGCCATCGACGCCGCCGGCCGCCCGGTGACCTGGCTGACCGGCGTGCCGCCGGCCGAGAGCGTGCGCTCGCTGGCAGCGCTCTCGCGCGGTACCGAAAGGAAGGTCGTGGACGGAGCATTGGCGGCGCTGTCGATGCACGCCGCGCCAGCGGCGCTCACCTCGCTCGTTGACGCGGCCCGCTCGGGCCCGACCCCACATGGGCGAGGCCAGGCGCTGTTCTGGCTGTCGCAGCGCGCCGGGGCCCAGGCCGCGGGCGCTATCGACGACGCCGTGGCCCGCGACCCCGACACCGACGTGAAGAAGCGCGCGGTCTTCGCCCTGAGCCAGTTGCCACCCGACGAGGGCGTGCCGCGCCTGATCCAGGTGGCCCGCGCCCATTCGAACGCCGCCGTCCGCAAGCAGGCGATGTTCTGGCTGGGCCAGTCGAAGGACCCGCGCGCGCTGGCGTTCTTCGAATCCGTGCTGCTGAAGTAAGGCGGGGGAGAGCGACGAGCCGGCGGTGCGTCCCTCGTGGCTCACGCCTCGCGCCGCCCTGCCGGGAGGGTCGGCGACTGCGATCGACGGCGTTACCTGTCCGGCAGAAACGTCGGCGCTCAGTGTTTCGCCGCGACGGACGCCCCGCGGTCTCGCCGCTCGCCGCCCCGGGGTTCGACGTCTCACGCCCGCGCGCCCTGTTCCGGACGGCCGCGGGAGCCGAGCCGCGTCCGCCGTCGGCGTGATAGGCCGACCATGCTTCCCGGAATACAGAACCAGCCTGCGACGAGGTCGCCCGTCGCACAGGACCGTGCAACCTACTGCAGCACGTGCAGTTACTCGGTCCCCGCAGGATTTGGAGACACGCTAAAATACCGGCCGCGGCAGGTCCTGCGGTGATATGCAGACCAGTCTAATGATTGTCAGGCATACAGGATGAGCCATCGAGTGCGATCGGAGCTTGGTGCCATCACGGCGTTCGATGCCGTCGAACAGAACCACCTCGACGACGCCCTTGCCTGGGTCGAATCCGGGGCCGCCCTCTGTCGCGTCGCAAAGCCTGCGACACCTCCCAAACACCTGGTGTCGTACTTCGCAGTGGTTGACGACGGCCATATCCTGCTGGTCGACCACAAGAATGCCAACCGGTGGCTTCCAACGGGCGGCCACGTCGAACCGGGTGAAGACCCCAGAGAGACGGTCGTTCGCGAGCTGCGGGAGGAGCTCGGCTTGGCGGCGGCGGTTGAAGACATCGGTCCACCCCGCATGGTCACGGTGACCACCACGGTCGGCCGCACCGCCGGGCACACTGACGTCTCGCTCTGGTATGTGGTCAAGGGCCGCCGTACCACACCGGTGAGGTGGGATCAGCACGAATTCAATGAGGCCCGATGGTTCGCGTTCTCCGAGGCCCCCCTGGAGCGCAGCGACCCACACCTGGGTCGATTTCTTGCGAAGCTCATCGCTGCTGATGCCTGACATCCAAATGCAGCCGACGCGCCGTCTGCCGCTTGTCGGCGCGCGGCTGATTTGGCAACGTTAGCCCGACAAGCGAACGAACGATCCCCATGCAAGGCCGGGAGCCACCTCAAGAAGCACGGCGTCTCGTTCGCCGAGGCGCTGACCGTGTTCTCCGACCCCGCGGCCAGGATCTTCGACGATCCTGACCATTCAAACGACGAGCGTCGTGAGATCATCATCGGGTACTCGCGGCGCCCTCGCGTCATGAAGAGCACACGTAAGGCAAAGGCACCGGCCCGCGACCTCCGCGCGAAGTACGAGTTCGACTACAACAAGAGCCGGAAGAACCGGTTCGCAACCGGCGGCGCGCCGGCCGTGGCCGTCGTGCTCGACCCCGACGTGGCTCGCGTCTTCGGTTCGTCGGCAAAGGTGAACCGCCTCCTTCGGTCGGTTATCGAGGCCGTGCCCGGCGCCGTAGAGAGCGAGAGAAAACGCAAAGCGGGCTAACCACCAGATGCAGCCGACGCTGAGCCTCGCTCACTAACGTAGACACTTCCACCTGACGGACGGAGGTGCCAGTTCCTCCGGCGTGCAGCGTGGCGGGTATTTGCCTGGGGAGTCACCGCGGCGGCGGAGCGCCGGCCCGCGCCTCGGGGCCGTCCGGAGCAGGCCACGCAATCGTCAGTCGTCAAACGCCGAGGCGGCGCCGGAGTCCCCGAAGGGTGTTCTGGCGCAGCGGCGCCACGCGAACGCGGCGTCGGCAGACCCGAAGGTCTGCCCTACGTGCCCGTGCCGAGTCAGGCGGCCGCCTGACGATCCACCCAAGGGCGTGTGTGCCCGGCAGACCTGAAAGTCTGCCCTACGTACGGGCCGCGGTCGACTAGACGGCGTGGGTGCGCATCCACCCGGCCATCGTGGCGATGATCTCGTTCTCGACCTCGGCCTGCTTGCGTCCGGCCGAGGCCTGCACCTTCATCGAGTGGTCGCCGGTCGGCACCGGATGGATGCGGAGCAGCGGCTGCTCGCCGACGGCATCGCGGACGTCGTCGGGGCCGCCGAAGGTGTCGCGCGTGCCCTGCACGACGAGCGTGGGCACGGCGAGCTGGCGCAGGTGCGACACGCGGTCGCCGCCGCGCGGGCCGGGGGGCTTGAGCGGGTAGCCCAGCGCGATGGCCCCGGCCAGGCGCACCGGGCACGTCCACGCCGTGGGCTGCGCCGCCAGGTGCGTCGCCATCCGTCCGCCCATCGACTTGCCGCCGACGAACACCGCGTCGTAGGCCCCGGGCCGCGCGTCCACGCCGGCCTGTACCGCGGCGCGGAAGGCCTGCTCCAGCACGGGCGGCCGGTCCGGAAGCTTCCGTTTCGCCGCCATGTAAGGGAAGTCGAAGGTCACGACGTCGATGCCGTCGTCCGCCAGTCTTTCGGCGTAGCGACGCATGAACGGACTGGCCTGGCCGGCGCCGGCGCCGTGCGCGAAGACGAACAGGATGCGTGACGAGGAGCCGTCGCCGCGATACGCCAAGCCGGGCAGCGCCGTGCCGGCGTCGTCGATGGTCATGACAAGCGGTGACATGGCCGGGCGAAGGTGCCGGCTATAGTACCCGCTTTCACCCGCGCGCCAGCGTCGGCGCCCATCCCTTATGTTCGAGGTTCGACTGTGATGCGTGACGCTCCGCGTGTGGCTGCGGCGGCCGTGGCCGTGGTAGCCGGCTCGATCCTGTCCTTCCCGCTCTTCGCTGCCGCCCAGACCCCCGTCTCCACGACCGGCTCGGTGGCCGACCTGCCGCGCCCCACCGCCACGGCCTCGGCCGTGGTCGAAGGGCCGACGCTCGACGGCGATGTGCTCAACGACCCGGCCTGGGCGGCCGCGACGCCGATCGAGGGCTTCGTGCAGGAGCTGCCGGTGGAGGGCGCGCCGGTCTCGGAGAAGACCGAAGTCCGCGTCATCTTCACCAAGGACACGCTGTACATCGGCGCCGTGATGTACGACCGCGAACCGGGGGCCATCGTCGTGTCCGACTCGCGCCGCGACGCGCCGCTCGACGACGTCGACAGCTTCCGCATCATCTTCGACACCTATCGCGATCGGCAGAACGGCTTCGTGTTCGGCACCAACCCGGCCGGCGTCGAGTACGACGGCCAGTCGACGCTGGAAGGCCAGGGCGGCGGCGGCATGTCGGGTGGCGGCATGCAGGGCTACGGCTCGGGCGGCGGCTTCAACGTGAACTGGGACGGCGCCTGGCAGGTGCGCACGAAGATCAGCGACATCGGCTGGACCGCCGAGTTCGCCATCCCGTTCAAGACGCTGCGCTTCCCGGCCGGCGAGAGCCAGACCTGGGGCGTCAACTTCGCGCGTATCATCCGCCGCCACAACGAGCGCGCCTATTGGGCGCCGATCCCGCGGCAGTTCAACCTCTACCGGGTGTCGCTGGCCGGGTCGCTCAGCGGCATCCGCACGCCGGCGGTCCGCAACTTCAAGCTGATGCCGTTCGTGCTCGGCAGCGCCATCGCGTCGGGCGTGCGGCCGGTGGACACCGAGACCTCGGGCGAGGTCGGCGGCGATCTGAAGTACAACCTCACGCCGAGCCTGGCCCTCGACGGGACGATCAACACCGACTTCGCCCAGGTCGAAGTGGACGATCAGCAGGTCAACCTCGATCGCTTCAACCTGTTCTTTCCGGAGAAGCGGCCGTTCTTCCTCGAGAACGCCGGGTTCTTCTCGGTCGGCAACCCCGGGGAAGTCGACTTGTTCTTCAGCCGGCGCATCGGTCTGAGCGCTTCCGGCGGAGCGATTCCGATCATCGCCGGCGCGCGGGTGTCGGGCAAGGCCGGCCGCTACAACGTCGGGCTGCTCAACATGCAGACCAACGACCTCGACAACGTCGTCGCCAGCAACAACTTCGCGGTGGCGCGTATCAGCCGCGATCTGCCCAACCGCTCGATGATCGGCGCCATCGTCGTCAACCGCGTCGGCGTCGGCGATCTCGCCAGGGACGGCGACAACAACCAGACCTTCGGCATCGACGGCCGGCTCGGCATCCGCCAGAACACCGTCGTCTCCGGGTTTCTGGCCGCCACCCGCACGCCCGGCGTCAACGAGGACGTCCCCGCCGTCAACACGCTGTCCTACAACCTGCGCTCGCGCACCAACCTGCGCAAGATCGACGTCGACGTCGGCTACCAGCAGGTCGGCAAGGACTTCAACCCCGAGGTCGGCTTCCTGACCCGCGACGGCTACCGCAAGGGCGACGTCCGGATCATGACCCGCTTCCGGCCGAAGCGCTACTTCCAGGAGCTGCGCCCGCACGTCACGGTGCGCAGCTTCTGGGGCTTCGACGGCTTCCAGGAATCGGGCTACGCCCACATCGACAACCACTGGGTGCTGAAGGACAGCACCGAGATGCACAGCGGCGTCAACCTGATCCAGGAGGGCGTGCGCGTGCCGTTCGAGATCTACCCCGGCATCTTCGTGCCGGCCGGCGACTACAAGAACGCCGAAGTGCAGCCGGTGCTGATGACCAACCAGGCGCGGCCGGTCACTCTCAGCCTGCAGTCGAACTTCGGCGGCTTCTTCAGCGGCCACCGCAAGGCGATCAGCCCGACGCTGCGCGTCCGCGGCGGGCAGACGCTCACCGCCGAGCTGTCCTACCAGCGCAACGACGTCGATCTGCCGCAGGGCGACTTCGTCACCAACCTGGTGCGGACCCGGATCTCCTACTCGTTCACGCCGCGCATCTTCGCGCAGACGTTGATCCAGTACAACGACCGCGCCGACGTCTGGGCGGTCAACCTGCGCCTCGGCTGGCTGCAGGCGGCCAACACCGGCCTGTTCATCGTCTACAACGACACCCGCGGTCTGTACGACTTCGAGCCGCGGCGGCCGGAACGCACCGACCGCAGCCTGGTCATCAAGTTCAGCCGGATGTTCGACGTCTTCCAGTAGGCGCGGTCAGGCGGGAGGCTCGGCCGGCGGTGCGCCGCGCGAGGCCGCCCAGTGCGCGGCCAGGCGTTCGGCCAGTGCCTCGATGGTCAGCGGCGAGCTGCCCTCGGCCTTGTTGTTGACCAGCACGTAGACCTTCCAGCCGCGCTTCAGGGCCCTGGCGGTGAGCGCCACGACTTCGGCACGCATCGGCTCGTCGGGCGCGACCAGCCGGTCGAACGGCGCGAAGCGCTCGCGCTGGTCCTCGTACCACGTCCCCGGCTTCAGCAGCAGCCGCACCACCACGAACGGCGCGGTCGCGCCGACCACCGCCGCCTGCGCGACCGGCATCGGCATCGCGCTCCAGTAGTTGTAGGTGTGCGCCACGCCCTGGCGGCGCAGCACCGCGGCGTACTCGGCGGTCAGCAGCGCCTTGTCGCGGATCTCGACGGCGTAGTCGAAGTCGGACGGCAGCGCCTCGAGGAAGCGATCGAGGCCGTCGATGAAGCGGGCCGGCGGAAACGCGGGATCGCGCGGGCCGGGCGGGAATTCGATCACGATCGGCCCGGTGTGCGCGGCAAACCCGGCGGCGAGCGGCGTCAGCAGGCCGTCAATCAGCCGATCGACCGACAGGAAGTCGGGATTCGGCGGCGCCGGCCCGCCACGCGCCGTGCCAAAGGCCGGGACGACCCGCGAGGTCACCGACGCCGGCGCCTTGATGCAGGCGCGGAAGCCGTCGGGCAGCTGGTCGGCGTAGGCGCGCAGGTCGTCGAGCGGGATCGGCGCGTAGTAGCTGCGGTCGATGCCGACCGTGCGCAGCAGCGGATGCCTGGCGTAGTGCCGCAGGCCGTCGCGGCCCAGACGCGCCGCCGACAGGCCGCCCGGATAGACCAGCCCGGCCCAGCCCGGGAAGGCCCACGAGCTGGTGCCGAAGGCGATCTCGGGCGGCAGCGCCGCGGCGATCACCGCGGCCGCCTGGCGGCGCGCATCGAGCGCCGCGTCCACGGCCGGCGCGGGCGTGATCGGTGCCGGACCCTCGTCGAACAGCGACAGCTGATCGCGCGTCGTCACGCCGCCCGGCCCTTGTCAGCGCGCCGGGGAGCGGCGACACTACCAGCGTGTCCGCGCCAGCGACGCCACCCGAGGAGGCCGAGCCGTCGATCGAGGGGCTCGCGGCCCTCGGCTGGGATGCGGCCTGGGCCGCGGCCTTCGCCCCGCACGCCGCCGAGGGGCTGAGCCCGGCCCGCGTCGCCATCGAGTTCAACCATCTGTTCCGACTGTACACGGGGGCGGGCGAGGTGCGGGCCCAGCACGCCGGCCGGCTGCTGCACGCCGCCGCCGGCCGCCACGCGCTGGCGGCGGTCGGCGACTGGGTGGCCATCCGCACCCGCCCCGACGAGCGGGCGGCGACGATCGAGGCGGTCCTGCCGCGCCGCACCGAGTTCTCGCGCAAGGCCGCCGGTGAGCTCACCGAGCGGCAGGTGATCGCCGCCAACATCGACGTCGTCTTCCTGGTGATGGGCCTCGACCGCGACTACAACCCGCGCCGTCTGGAGCGTTATCTCGTGCTGGCGCGCGAGAGCGGCGCCGTCCCGCACGTCGTGCTGAGCAAGGCCGACCTCGTTGCCGACGTCGAGGCGGCGGTGGCGGAGCTCGCCGCCGTCGCGCCCGGCGTCGTGGTGCACGTCACCAGCGCGCGGGATGGCCGTGGTCTGGCCGGGTTGCGGGCGGCCATCGGGCCCGGGCAGACCGGCGCGCTGCTCGGCAGTTCGGGGTCCGGCAAGTCCACGCTGATCAACGCGCTGCTCGGCGAGGAGCGGCTGGCCACCGGGCACGTCCGCGCCTCTGACTCGCGCGGCCGCCACACCACGCGGCACCGCCAGCTGGTGCCGCTGCCCGGCGGCGGTCTGCTCATCGACACTCCGGGCATGCGCGAGCTGCAGCTGTGGGCGGCCGCCGAGACTGCCGACGCCAGTTTCGACGACATCGAGGCCCTCGCCGCCGGCTGCCATTTCACCGACTGCCGGCACCGCACCGAGCCGCGGTGCGCGGTGCGGGCGGCCGTCGAGGCCGGCACGATCGACCCGGCCCGCCTCGAGAACTTCCACAAGCTCCAGGACGAAGCGAGCTCGCTGGTCGCGCGCCAGGACGCCCGCGAGCGCATCCAGCAGCGGGCGCAGGCGAAGACGATCGCCAAGGCGGCCCGGCAGCTCTACCGGATGCGCGACCGCGGCTGACGGGCCCGGTCAGCCGAGCAGCTCGAGCCGGACGCGGTCGCCGGTGCGCAGCGCCGCCACCGTGTCCCACCGCCCGGCCACCGCCGTGGTCGAGTGGCCGATGCGGGCGTAGAGCGCCGCCAGCGCCTCCTCCGAGCGCACGTCGGGTTGCTCGACGACCTCCAGGACGTGCTGCAGTTCGTGCGCGATCATCGCCACGGCCTCCCGCGCCGGCAGGTCCGGCCTGAGGGAGGCGCGCACGAAGCGCGCCGACGGCGTCGCCGCCATCCAGGTCACACACGCCGCCAGGCCCTTGCGCATCCCCGGGTCGATCTCGAGATAGACGATCACGTCGCCGTGTTCGAGGCGATCCAGCAGCGCGCGAAACGTCGCCGAGTCGGCCCGGCCGCGTTCGATCCAGGCGGCGACGCGGTTGCTCTGGGCGCGCACGCGCGGCACCGCCGGCGCGGCCGCCGACAGCGTCTGGCCGCCGAAGGCGGCCAGCAGACACGACATCACCAGCAGGCGGAGCATGGGGATCCCCTCCGCCCCTCGACCATCCGCGGGGTACAAGGCGGTCGGCTCGAGTACCGCCCGACCGCGTCGTGTCCATTGACGTCTGACGCCCGGGCGGAGTTGTGCGGCGCCGCCAACTGCCGGGGACGAGCCGCGGGACGGCCCAGCCCCGTTACAATCGGCGCGGAGGTCGGGGATGCACGCGATTGCGGCGGCGACGATCGTGATGACGGCAGCGGTCGCCGCGGCGGCCCAGCCGGCGACGCAGGCGCCTGGCGCCAGGCCGGCGCCCGTGCCGCGGCCGGCGGCGGCGCCGGCGCGGCCGGAGCCGTTTCGCACCACGCTGACGCTCGACGAGATGCGCGGCAAGCAGGCGGTGGTGACGACCGCGCTCGGCGAGATCGTCATCGACCTGCTGCCCGAGCACGCTCCCAATCACGTCGGCCTGTTCATCAAGACCGCACAGGAGGGCGGCTTCACCGGCACGACCTTCCACCGGGTGGTCCGTCAGGGCATCGTGCAGGGCGGCGACCCGCTGACCAGGGACGCGGCGACGCGCGCCAGGGCCGGCACCGGCGGCCTCAACCTGCTGGCCCAGGAAGGTCTCACCGAGAAGCACACGCGCGGCGCGGTCTCGGCGGTGATCGTGCCCGGCCGGCCCGACAGCGGCGGCACCCAGTTCTTCATCTGCATCGTCGACCAGCCGAGCCTCGACGGCAGACACACGGTTTATGGCCGCGTCAGCGAAGGACTGCTGGTCGCGCAGCGCATCTCGGAAGGCGCCGCCGACGCGACGGGCGTGCCGGTCGAGCCGGTGGCGATCACCGGGGTCGTGATCCGCGACAAGCCGGCCGAGCGGCCGACGCCGTTCACGACCGAGACGGTCGCCGATCTGGCCCGACATCGCGCCGTGCTCGAGACCTCGCTCGGCGACATCACGGTGTCGTTCACCCCCGACAAGGCGCCGGAGCACGTCCGCAACTTCCTCCGCCTGGCCGAACTCGGCGTCTACGACGACATGACGTTCCACCGCGTGGTGAAGGGCTTCGTCATCCAGACCGGCCATCTGCCGACGCGCAAGACGCCGCTCGGCGAGACCCAGCAGAAGCACGTCCACGACCTGAAGGCCGAGTTCAACGACCAGAAGCACGTGCTCGGCACGCTGTCGATGGCGCGGCTGGCCGAGCCCGACACCGCCAGCACGTCGTTCTTCATCGTCACCGCACCGGCGGCGATGCTCGACGACAAGTACACGGTGTTCGGCAAGGTCGAGCAGGGCATCGAGGTGGTGCAGGCCATCGATGCCGTGCCGGTCAACGGCGAGACGCCGGTGCAGGAGGTGACGCTGAGACGCGTCAGGGTCGTGAAGCCTTGACCCCGAGCCCCGAGCCCCGAGCCCCGGGTCCCGGCTCCCGGCTCTTCTAGCGCTTCGCCAGCTTGTGCCCGGCGCGGATCATCGCATCGTCGCCGATGAGCAGCGTGAAGCCCTGCTGGAGGCGGCGCTCGACGTCGGCGGCGCTGGCGGTGATGCCGCAGATCATCTTCACCGCCCGGCAGGCGTCGACGATGGTCTGGATGTCGCGTTCGACCCTGGCACGGTCGCCGGCGTGGTAGGCGCCGAGGTCGCCCGGCGCGGCAGCGACGGCGCTGACGCCGCGCACGCGGACGATCTCGGCGATGTTCTTCACGCCCTCGCCGTTCTCGATGAGCAGCAGGTTGAAGATCTCGCCGTCGGGATCGAGCGGCCAGACGTCCGCCCGGCGCATGTACTCGGCGAACGGCAGGCCGAGGACGCGGACGGCGTTGCCGGCACCCGAGCCGCGCTGGCCCTCCGGCTCGAAGTCGGCGGCGCCCTCGGGCTGGCGATAGCGGGTCGCCTGGACGACGTTGCGGGCCTGGGCCGCCGTCTCGATGTGCGGCGTGACGATGCCGAGCCCGCCGGTGTCGAGGATCTGCTTGGCCATCCACTGGTTCATCTCCCGCCCGTTCGCCGGGATGCGCACCAGCACCGGCGTGACGACCGGCGGACCCGGCCGCCGCAACAGCGCCGGGTCGAGCGTGAACTGGAGCCACGTCCGGAAGGTCTCCATGTCGAACGGGGTGTGCTCCATGTCGTAGAACCAGAAGTCCGGGAGCGGGTTGCGCGCGGCGGCGACGGCGTCGTCGGGCGACTTGCCGGGCGTGAACGACCCGAAGATCACCCGGCCGGCGGCGGCCACGTTGACGAGCCGGCTCCAGTGCGTGCCAGTCACGTTGCCGTCGGCGGGGAACGGCGCCGGGGCCTGGGCGCCGAGCGTGAGCGACCACGAGGCCGCGAGGGCCGCCAGGATCAGGGGAACTCGAATCGCCGTCATCAGGAGACCTCGTCGTCGAAGGGGAGCCGCGGGCCGCGCCGGTCCGACGGTCTCGGCGGCGGCGCCACGGTGTCGGACAGATTGTGCACGCTGGCGCCGAGCAGCCGCACGGGCCGGACGCCGGCCTCCGTCTTGTCGAGCAGGGCCTGGGCGCGGGCGACCAGCGCCGCCTCGTCGCGGGTCGCGTCGGCGCTGTGGCTGCGGGTGACCGTCTCGAAGTCGCTGTAGCGCACCTTGATCGTGATCGTGCGCGCGTAGAGCCCGCGCCGCTCGAGCCAGCGTGCGGCGTCGCCGGCCATCTCGGCGATCTCACGGCGGATCTCGTCGAGCGCCGTCAGGTCGTGTTCGTAGGTGCATTCCGAGCCGGCCGACTTCGACGGCCGGTCGGGTTCGACGGGGCGCGAATCCCGGCCCTCGGCCAGATCCTTCAGCCAGTCGGCGAGCGACCCCACCAGGCCGCGCAGCGTTTCCATGTCGGCGGTGCGGACGTCGACGAGCCGGGTGATGCCCTGCGCCTGCAGCTTCTTCGCCGTCACCGGTCCGACGCCCCACAGCGCGTCCACCGGCAGGCCCTGCAGGAAGCGCTCGACCCGTTCGGGCGCGATGACGGTGAGCCCATCGGGCTTCTGCCAGCCGGAGGCGATCTTGGCGAGGAACTTGTTGGGCGCGACGCCGGCCGAGGCGGTCAGGCCGGTGGCGTCCCGGATCGCCTGCTTGAGGCGGCGCGCCACCGCGACGCCCAGCGCTTCACCCCAGGCGTTGTCGGTGACGTCGAGGTAGGCCTCGTCGAGCGACAGCGGCTCGACCAGCGGCGTCACGTCGCGGTAGAGCGCGAACACCTGCTGTGAGACCTGACGGTACTTCTGGAAGTCGGGCCGGACGATCACCAGCGCCGGACAGAGCCGGACCGCACGCGACATCGGCATCGCCGAGCGGACGCCGAACGCGCGGGCTTCGTAGCTGGCGGCGGCGACCACGCCGCGCTTGTCGGGCGCGCCGCCGACGACCACCGGCCTGCCGCGCAGCTCGCGGTTGTCGCGCTGTTCCACCGACGCGTAGAACGCGTCCATGTCGAGGTGCAGGATGCGGCGCATCTGACCGGCCGCCCGGCGGGCGCCCGGCGTCTATTGTCGTCCGAAGCGGCTGCCCGCGGGCGGCGCCGGCCAGGCGTTCCAGGCGCGGAAGCGCCCGTGGCGGGCTTCGAGCACCTCGGCGATGGTGATCGCCGCGTGGATGAGACCGACGTGGGTGTAGGCCTGGGGGAAGTTGCCGAGCAGCCGCCCCGACGCCGGGTCGATGTCCTCCGAGAACAGGCCCAGCGGGTTGGAGTGCGCGACCAGGCGATCGAACAGCCGCACCGCCTCTTCGACGCGGCCGACCATCGCCAGGGCCTCGGCCCACCAGAAGCTGCAGATCGTGAACGCGCTGGTCGTTTCGCCGAAGTCGTCCGGGTGCAGGTAGCGCTGCATGTGGCCGCTGGCGCCGAGGGTCTGCTCGTAGGCGCGCACCGTCGAGACGAACCGCGGGTCGTGGGCGTCGACGATGCCGAGCGTCGGCAGCAGCAGGTTCGAGGCGTCGGGATACCGGCCGTGCAGCGCCTGGGTGAAGTAACCGAGCTCGTCGTTGTAGGCGGCGGTCAGCACGCGGTCGCGCTCGGCCTCGGCCCACGCCCGCCACGGGCCGGCGAGATCGGCGCGGCCCTGGCGCTCGGCCATGTCGGCGCCGCGCGACGCCGCCACCCAGCACAGCACCTTCGAGAAGGTGTAGTGCCGGGGCATCGTCCGGTACTCCCACAGGCCGGTGTCCTCCTCGGTCGACGCCGCCATCGACTCGGCGACCAGGCGCTCGACCAGCGGCAGCACCTTGCGCTCGTTGAGCGCGACACGCGGGTCGCTGGTCATGGTGTCGAGGCAGAGGATGAGCTCGCCCATGATGTCGTGCTGGGTCTGGACGTAGGCGGCGTTGCCGATGCGCACCGGGCTGGCGCCGGCGAAGCCGCGCAGGTGGGGGAGCGTCTGCTCGACCAGGTCGCGCTCGCCGCCGACGCCGTAGAGCGGCTGCAGCGGGCCGGCGTCGGCGACGTCGAGCAGGAACTCGACGAACCGCTCGCCCTCGAGCAGCTGCGACAGCCGGCGCAGCGCCTCGACCACGAACGCCGAATCGCGGAGCCAGCAGTAGCGGTAGTCCCAGGCGCGCTCGGTGCCGAGCGCTTCCGGGATGCTGGTGGTGGCGGCGGCGATGATCGCACCGGTGTCCCGGTACTGGTGCAGCTTCAGGCACAGCGCCGAGCGCAGCACCACCTCGGGTCGGAAGGTCGGCAGCGCGCACGATTTCGACCAGCCGTCCCAGCCGGCGATGGTCAGCTCGAGGGCCCGTTCCATCGACGGCACGTCGTGGACGTCGGGCGGTCGCCCGAGGCCGAGCGCGAAGAAATACGGCCGGTCGACCTTGAAGGGGCGGCTGCCGCACAGCACCGTCGCCGGCAGGTTGGTGTGGAGGAACAGCGGGTCAGGGCCGCCGCGCACCTCGACGCCGCCGGGTGTCGGTGCGAGCGTCGGCGTGACGCGAGCGTAGTCGGGGCGCGGGTCGAAGATCGCCCGCAGCCGCGGCGCGCCGCCGAGCGGGCGAATCAGCCGGTGCACCTCGACCGGTGCGTCCATGGTCAGGCCGGCGGGAATCCGCGGTGCGAAGTCGAGCACTTCGCAGCGGCCCTCGGCGGTGACCACCTCCGTGCGGAGCACGTTGGAGTTGCGCACGTAGGTCATGGCGGTGGTGGCGTCGGCCCCGGCGTCGAAGCGGAACGTGCCGCCAGCGGTCTCGTCGAGGAGCCGCGCGAACACCGACGGCCCGTCGAAGCGCGGCAGGCACAGCCAGTCGATGCCGGTGTCGGGGTTGACGAGCGCCAGCACGCGGCCGTTGCCGATGGCGCCGTGCGCGAGGTCGGTGACCGCCGGCGTCTTCATCGGCTGCCGTTGGCGAGGCGGACGGCCGCCGACAGCAGATCGCCGGCCCAGTCGAACACCGTGTGCGACAGCACCTCGGCGCGCAGGTTCTGCATCCGCCGCCGCCGCTCGGCCGGCGGCATCGACAACCCCTCGTGCATCGCTTCGGCGAAGTCGTCGGGGGCGAACGGGTTCACCGGCACGACGTCGGGCAGGGCGCGGGCGGCGCCGGTGAATTCCGACAGCAGCAGCACGCCCTGCTCGTCGCCGCGGGCGGCGATGAACTCCTTGGCGACCAGGTTCATCCCGTCGTGCAGCGACGACACGACGCACAGGTCGGAGGCGCGGTAGAAGGCGCCGATGTCGGCCGGCGAGTGGTGCTGGTGGCGGTAGACCACCGGTGTCCAGGCCCGGGTCCCGAAGCGGCGGTTGAGCTGCTCGACGCGGGCCTTCACCTCGGTGCTGAAGGCCTGGTACTGCCCGAGCTGGTCGCGCGTCGGCGCGCCGATCTGCAGGAACACCACCCGCTCGATCCACTCGGGGTGGCGCTCGAGCAGCCGTTCGAAGGCCAGCAGCCGCTCGGGAATGCCTTTGGTGTAGTCGAGGCGGTCCACGCCCATGATCAGCCGGGCGTCGCCGATGCGCAGCCGCCGCCGCGTCGCGGCGACGTCGCGTTCCCAGTCGGGCCCCGGCGCCACCGCCGCCCACAACGCCGGGTCGATGCTGATCGGAAACGGCTTGACGAAGGTGCGGTGGCCGCGCCGGTGCACGGCGAAATGCTCGCGATCGACGCGCGCCTCCAGCTCGCGATCGACCGTCTCGATGAAGTTGTTGCAGTGGTACTGGATGTGGAACGCCATCAGGTCGTTGCCGAGCAGCCCGTCGAGGATCGCCTCCTTCCACGGGCAGATGCGGAACGCCTCGGGGTTGGGCCACGGGATGTGCCAGAACTGGCACACCACGGCGTCGGGGCGGACGTCCTTGATCATCCGCGGCAGCAGCGCGAAGTGGTAGTCCTGGACGAAGACGATCGCCCGGCTGTTGCTGATCTCGTCGAGCACCGTGTCGGCGAAGCGGCGGTTGACTTCGACGTACTCGCGCCAGTCGCGATCGTCGAACACCGGGCGGGCGTAGGCGATGTGGCACAGCGGCCACAGGGCGCCGTTGGCCAGCCCGTAGTAGTAACCGTCTTCTTCGCGCGGCGACAGCCAGACCCGGCGCAGGGTGTACGACGGGTCGTCGGGCGGAACGCCGACCCGGCCACGGGCGTCGGCGGTCTCGCGATCGCCGGAGCCGCTGCCGTGCGCCACCCAGGTGCCGCCGCAGGCCCGCATCACCGGGTCGAGCGCGGTGACCAGCCCGCTGGCCGGCTGCATCCAGCGGAGCCGGGTGCGCGGCTTGCGGCCGACCAGCCGGCCGACGAGGCCGGGCGTACGGACGTCCTTCAAGTGGATGTACGGCTCGCGGTTGGCGACCACGACCAGCCGGGTGTCGCCCAGCCGCGCGGCCACGCTCGTGGACAGCGCGGCGCCGGTCATGCCACGCCTCCGCTCGCCGTGTTCACCGCCAGATCGACGAGGGCGAGCGCCACGTCGGACGGCGCCTCGAGGCGATACCGTGCGCCCGAGGCGCGGCGGCCGACCGACACCGACAGGTCGGCGGCGCGGAAGGCGTCCTCGTCGGTCAGATCGTCGCCGAAGTAGGCGACCCACGGCGGCTGGCCGGTGCGCCGTTCGACGTCGTGGGCGATCCAGCGCACCGCGTCGCCCTTGTTCCACCCCGCCGCGGGCAGGTACTCGTGCACGTCGGCGCCGACGAGGCGGCGCAGGGCGCCCGGCCGCAGCCACGGCGCGGCGGCGGCGTCGGCGCGGGCCAGGACCTCGAGGCGCGCCGTGCGCGGCACGGCGCGGACGTGCACCGCCACCGAGGCGCCCTTGGCCTCGATGCGGCAATCGCGCACGTCGGCCAGCACCGCGGCGAGGACCCGGGTCAGCCCGGCGACGGCGTCGTAGGCGGCAGCCACCGCGTCGTGCTGCCAGAACCGGCCTGCCACCGCGATTTCCAGGCCGTGCAGACCAGCCATGTAGACCTCCCGCGGAAGCGCCACCCGCTGCACCAGGTCGGCGACACGTCGCCCGCTGACCAGGCCGAGGGAGAGATCCGAGAGCGATGACAGCGCGACCAGCGCGGCCCTGGCGTCGGAGCGGATGTGGGGCACCGCCGGATCGACGTCGAACTCGGCCAGCGTGCCGTCGAAATCCGACAACACCACGAGCCGTGTGCCGCGCGGCCGCGCACCGAACGCACGGTGCACGTCAACCAGCACTGTCCCAGGACTCTAGATCGCGGCGGGGCCGCGGATCCACCCCGAATTGTCACCGACGGCCGAGCTTGCCGTGGCGGGCCGCCGGTCTCAGCGTCCGGTGCTGCCGAAGCCGCCGCGTGAGGCGCGCTCGCCGAGCGGCTGTTCGGCGAGCTCGAGCCGCGGCGCGGCGAGCACCATCGCCTGGGCGAGCCGGTCGCCGGCGGCGACGCGCACGCGCTGGTCGGTGACGTTGATCACCTGCACCTTCACCTCGTCGTCGGGGCCGCAGTAGTCCGAATCGACGACGCCGACGCCGTTGGCCACCATCAGCCCGCGCTTCAGGGGCGTGCTGCTGCGGGCGAAGACGGCCAGGAAGTGCCCGGCGGGCACCTCGACGACGAGGCCCGTCGGGACGAGGGCGATGCCATGCGGCGGCACCTCGACATCGGCCGCCGCGGCCAGGTCGAAGGCGGCGGCGCCAGGGGTGGCGTAGCTGGGGAACGGGACGGTGGGCGACAGGCGCGAGATCCGGAGCTGCATGGGCCTCAGCATCATATCGGGGCTCGGGGCTCGGGGCTCGGGGCTCGGGGCTCTGGGCTCGGGGCTCGGGGCGGCACGAGCACGCCATAATGACGAAGGCCGGAGCGGCGACTGCCACGGCCGTCCCGCCGTCCTAAGGACCACGATGACTCGACGATTCCGCCTCGCCCTCGTCGCACTGGCCACGCTCGCGATCCTGGATCGGCCCCGGGCCCAGGTGGCGGCCCCGGCGCCGCCGGCCCCCGCGGCCGCGACCGCGGCATTGGCCGAGACGCTGCCGCTCGAGCCGACGATCCGCAGCGGCCGGCTGCCGAACGGGCTGCGCTACTTCGTCCGGCAGAACGCCCGGCCGGCAAAGCGTGTGTCCCTCCGGCTCGCCGTCGATGTCGGCAGCGTGCAGGAGGCCGACGATCAGCGCGGGCTGGCGCACTTTCTCGAGCACATGGCCTTCAACGGCAGCACCCACTTCAAGCCCGGGGAGCTGGTGGCCTTCCTCGAGTCGATCGGCGCCCGCTTCGGGCCGCACGTCAACGCCTCGACGTCGTTCGACGAGACCATCTACATGCTCGACGTGCCGACCGACCGCGACGGCTACGTCGACAAGGCGCTGCTCGCCCTGCGCGACTTCGCGGGCGGCGCGTCGCTGACCACCGAGGAGATCGAGAAGGAGCGCGGCGTGGTCCTGGAGGAGTGGCGCGGCCGGCTCGGCGCCAGCTCGCGGATCACGGATCAGCAGCTGCCGGTGCTGTTCGCCGGGTCGCGCTACGCCGAGCGGCTGCCGATCGGCCTGCCCGAGACCCTGAAGTCGTTCCCGCCCGAGCGCGTCCGCGACTTCTACCGCACGTGGTACCGCGCCGATCGCATGGCCGTGGTCGTCGCCGGCGACGTGCCGGTGGATGAGGCGGAGCGGCTGGTGCGGGCGCGGTTCGCCGATCTGCCGACGCCGAGCGGCCCGGCGCCGACCGTGGACCTGGCCGTGCCGGTGCACGCCGACACCAAGGCGACGATGGTCGTCGACCACGAGGCGCAGGGCTGGAACGTGACGGCCGCCTTCAAGCACGCGCCCGAACCCGAAGGGTCGGTCGGTGCCTATCGCCGCTCGCTGATCCGTTCGCTCGGCCTGCAGATCCTGAACGCACGCCTCGCCGAGGTGGCCCGCGATCCCAAGGCGCCCTTCCTGGCCGCCAGCGCCGGGGTGTCGTCGATCGGCCGCCGACTGTCGATCTTCGAGCTGAGCGCCGAGGTCGCCGCCGGCGGGATCGCCCCCGGGCTCGAGGCGGTGGTGCGCGAGGCCCGGCGCATCGACCAGTTCGGCGTCGCCGCGCCCGAGCTGGACCGGGCCCGGAAGTCGTTGCTCGCCGGCTACGAGCGCGCCTACAACGAACGGAACACGGCCGAGAGCCCGACGCTCGCCAACGAACTGGTGCGGCACTTCCTGCAGGGCGAGCCGGCCCCCGGCATCGCCTACGAGTTCGAGCTGGCGCGGCGGTTCGTGCCGGCGGTGACCCCGGAGGAGGTCTCGACGCTGCTGCAGGAGCTCATCCGCGACGACAACCGGGTGCTGCTCGGCGTGGCTCCGGCCACGCCGGGGACGACGGCGCCGACCGAATCCACGCTGCGCACCGCGTTCGCCGCCGCGCTGGCGGCGCCGGTCACGGCATGGACCGACGCCCTGGCCGGCCGGGCGCTGGTGACCGACCCGCCGGCCCGCGGCCGGGTCACCGGCCGGCGCGAGATAGCCGCGATCGGGACGACGGTGTTGACGCTGTCGAACGGGATGGAGGTGTGGCTGAAGCCCACCGAATTCAAGGCCGATCAGGTCGTCTTCACCGCCTACGCCTACGGCGGCGCGTCGCTGGTCGGCGAAGCCGACTATCCGGATGCGGCGCTGCTGCCGGCGCTGGTCGAGATGGGCGGACTGGGCGGCCTGACGCCGATCGATCTCGAGAAGGTCACCGCCGGGCGGATCGCCTCGGCCTCGATCGACATGGACAGCTACACGCACGGAGTGTCCGGATCGGCGACGCCGAAGGACCTCGAGACGGCGCTGCAGCTCGCCCACCTCACCTTCACGGCGCCCGGCCTCACCGCCGAGGGGCTCGACCTGCTGAAGCGGCGCTTCACGGCGATGTTGGCCAACCAGCAGCAGAGCCCGCGCTACGTCTTCAGCGAGAAGGTACGCGACCTGACCACCTCGGGCCACTACTCGGCGCGTGGCCTGACGCCGGCGATCGTCGACAGCCTCGACCTCGAGGTGATGCGCCGCATCCATCGCGAGCGGTTCGGCAACGCCGCCGACTTCACGTTCTTCCTGGCCGGCGCCTTCAGCGAGGCCGAGGTCGTGCCGATGGTGGAGCAGTGGCTGGCGTCGCTGCCGTCGACCGGCCCTCGCCGCACCGAGTACCGCGACATGGCGCTGACCTTTCCGGCGACGATCCAGCGGGCCGAAGTGGCCAAGGGCAAGGAGCCGGCCAGCCAGACGGTGATGGCGTTCTTCGCCGACACCGGCCTCAACGAGCTGGAGATGCACCGCGCGCGCGCCGCTGCCACCCTGGTCAGCATGCGGCTCCGCGATCTTTTGCGCGAGCAGCTCGGTGGCACCTACGGGGTCAACGTCTCCTACGCCAACACCATCCCGCAGTCCGGCTACGGCACCATCTCGGTGTCGTTCGGCAGCGCCCCGGATCGGGTCGACGGCCTGCAGAAGGCGGTGCTGGCCGAGGTCACGCGGCTGCGCGACGCCGGACCGACCGCCGAGGACGTGCAGAAGGTGCAGGAGATGGAGCGCCGCGAGCTCGAGACCTCGGCGCGCCAGAACCCTTACTGGGTCGGGTCGCTGCAGACCGTGCACATGCTCGGCTGGGACGCCGCCTCGATCGCCAGGCGCGGCGAGCGCACCGAGTCGCTGTCGGTGAAGGTGCTCCACGACACCATCGCCAGGTACTTCCCGCTCGAGCGCTACGTGGTGGTGACGCTCCGGCCCGAGTAGAGCTGGGGCTCGGGGGCTGGGGTCTCGGGGTTCGGGAAGAACCGGATACAATTGCACGGTTGGCCCGGCTGTCGCGGGCGGAGCTGAAGGAGAGTGTTCTCCCGAGCCCCGAGCCCCGAGTCCCGGATCCCGAGCCCCATCCGATATGCCCCAGTTCGTCTACACCATGAAAGGGCTCGGCAAGATCCACGAGCCCGACCACCAGGTTCTGCGCGACATCTGGCTGTCGTTCCTGCCCGGCGCCAAGATCGGCGTGCTCGGCCTGAACGGCGCCGGCAAGTCGACCCTGCTCAAGATCATGGCGGGGCTCGACACCCACTTCAACGGCGAGGCGTTCCCGGGCGAGGGCGTCACCGTCGGCTACCTGCCGCAGGAGCCGGTGCTCGACCCGGCCAAGGACGTCCGCGGCAACGTCGAAGAGGGCGTCGCGGAGATCCGGGCGCTGCTCGACCGCTACGACGCCGTCAACATGAAGCTCGGGGAGGAGATGACCCCCGAGGCGATGGACAAGCTGCTCGACGAGCAGGCGAAACTCCAGGATCGGATCGACGCGACCAACGCCTGGGACCTCGATTCGCGGCTCGAGATGGCGATGGACTCGCTGCGGCTGCCGCCGCCGGACGCCAATCCCGCGACGCTGTCGGGTGGCGAACGGCGACGCGTGGCGCTGTGCCGGCTGCTGCTGCAGTCGCCCGACCTGTTGCTCCTCGACGAGCCCACCAACCACCTCGACGCCGAATCGGTGGCGTGGCTCGAGCGCTTCCTGAAGGACTACCCGGGCACGGTCGTCGCGGTCACCCACGACCGCTACTTCCTCGACAACGTCGCCGGGTGGATCCTCGAACTCGACCGCGGCCACGGCATCCCGTACCAGGGCAACTACACCGGCTGGCTGGAGCAGAAGCAGGCCCGGCTGGCGCAGGAAGAAAAGAGCGAGAGCAAGCGCCAGCGCACGCTGCAGCGCGAGCTCGACTGGATCCGGATGTCGCCGCGGGCCCGCCAGGCCAAGGGCAAGGCCCGTCTCAACGCCTACGAGCAGCTGCTCGCCGAAGACTCGGGCGAGAAGCTCGACAAGGTCGAGATCTACATCCCGCCCGGTCCGCGGTTGGGCGACATCGTGGTCGAGGCCCGCGGCGTTCGGAAGGCCTACGGCGACAACCTGCTGTTCGACGACCTCACGTTCACGCTGCCGCGCGGCGGCATCGTCGGCGTGATCGGCCCCAACGGCGCCGGCAAGACCACGACCTTCAGGCTCATCACCGGGCAGGAGAAGCCCGACGCCGGCACGCTGCGGCTCGGCGACACGGTGCAGATCGGCTACGTCGACCAGAACCGCGACGCGCTCGATCCGGACAAGAGCGTGTTCGACGTGATCACCGGCGGCGACGAGGAGCTCGAGCTCGGCAAGCGCAAGGTGGCGTCGCGGGCCTACGTCTCGTGGTTCAATTTCAAGGGCGCCACCCAGCAGCGCAAGGTCGGCCAGCTGTCGGGCGGCGAGCGCAACCGCGTCCACCTCGCCCGCCTGCTGCGCCAGGGCTGCAACCTGCTGCTGCTCGACGAGCCGACCAACGACCTCGATGTCGACACCCTGCGGGCGCTCGAGGACGCGCTGCTCGAGTTCCCGGGGTGCGTGGTCGTCATCAGCCACGACCGCTGGTTCCTCGACCGCATCGCCACGCACATCCTGGCCTTCGAAGGCGACTCGCAGGTCACCTGGTTCGAGGGCAACTACCAGGACTACGAGGCCGATCGGAAGCGCCGCCTCGGCGCCGCCGCCGACCAGCCGCATCGCCTGAAGTACCGGAAGCTGACGCGGACCTGAAAGCCGGGGCTCGGGGCTCGGGACTCGGGACTCGGGAAGAGCACGCACGCCAGGAGGGCAGCATGACACCACAGGAAGCGCGCGCGGCCGCCAAGGTCATCGGCACCCAGCTGCAGCACGAGTGGATGACGACCGCGAAGGTGATCGCGGCGATCCCCGAGGCCAACAAGGAGTGGAAGCCCGATCCGAAGAGCCGGTCGGCGTGGGATCTGGCCGTGCACCTGGCCGGTGCCGACATCTGGTTCCTCACCTCGATTCTGCACGGCAAGTTCGCCGGCGACCCGGAGGCCGAGAACCGGTTGAAGGCCGCGGCGCCGACCCCGGCCAGGCTGGCCGAGTGGTACAAGCACGAGTTCCCGAAGGCGCTCGAGCAGGTGCTGGCGATGCCCGACCACAAGTTCACCGACGTCATCGAGTTCCACGGCATGAAGAACCCGGCGATCGTCTACTTGAATTTCGCGCTGGTCCACGGCGTGCACCACCGCGGCCAGCTGGCCGGCTATCTGCGGCCGATGGGCGGCAAGGTGCCCGGCATCTACGGGGGCAGCGCCGACGAGGTATGGCAGGGACCGACCGAATGACAGGGACCAGGGACCGGGGACCAGGGACCAGGGAGAACGCCTGACCGGTGTTTCCGGACCTGCGAACGTTTCTCGACCGGCTGCGGGCCGACGGCGACCTGGTCACCGTCACCGCGCCGGTGGACGCGAACCTCGAAGTCGCCGAGATCCACCGGCGGGTGATTGCCGCCGACGGGCCGGCGCTGCTGTTCACCAACGTGACGGGCAAGGCGTTCCCGGTCGTCACCAACCTGTTCGGCACCCGGCGCCGCGCCGAGCTGGCCTTCGGCGAGCGGCCGCTGGCCCTGGTACGACGGCTGGTCGAGCTGGCCCAGACCCTGCTGCCGCCCGATCCGGCCAAGCTCTGGGCCGCGCGCGACGTCGCCGGCGATCTGCTGAGGATCGGCCTGCGACGGCGCGGGCTCGGTCCGGTCACCGAGGTGGTGTCGCGCCAGCCGCGCCTCGACCTGCTGCCGGCGCTGACCTGCTGGCCCGACGACGGCGGCCCCTTCGTGACGCTGCCGCTCGTCTACACCGAGCATCCCGGCGGCCACGGCCACAACCTGGCGATGTATCGCCTGCACGTCTACGACGCCGCCACCACCGGGATGCACTGGCAGATCGGCAAGGGCGGCGGGTTCCACTATGCCGTCGCCGAAGCGGCCCATCGGCCGCTGCCGGCGACGGTGATGATCGGCGGGCCGCCGGCGCTCATCCTGTCGGCCATCGCGCCGCTGCCCGAGAACGTCCCCGAGCTGCTGCTGGCCTCGCTCATCGCCGGACAGCGGATCGATCGGGTGCCCGGACCGTTCGGCCATCCACACCCGCTGGTCGCCGGCTGCGAGTTCGCACTGATGGGCGAGGTGCGGCCGCACGAACGCCGGCCCGAGGGCCCGTTCGGGGACCACTACGGCTACTACTCGCTGCGCCACGACTACCCGGTGTTCCGGGTCCACACCGTGGCCCACCGCCGCGACGCCATCTACCCGGCGACGGTCGTCGGCAAGCCGCGTCAGGAGGACTTCTACATCGGCGACCTGCTGCAGGACCTGCTGTCGCCGCTGTTTCCGCTGGTGATGCCGACGGTGGAGCGGCTGTGGTCGTACGGCGAGACCGGCTACCACTCCCTGGCGGCGGCGGTGGTGAAGCAGCGCTATCCGCGCGAGGCGATGGCCAGCGCCTTCCGGATCCTCGGCGAGGGCCAGCTGTCCCTGCAGAAATTCCTCCTCCTGACCGATCGGGCGGTGGACGTCACCGACTTCCGTGCCACGCTGGAGCACGTGCTGGCCCGTTCCGACCCGCGCACCGACCTCTACGTGTTCGGCCACCTGTCGATGGACACGCTCGACTACACCGGCCCGGCGGTGAATCGCGGCTCGAAGGGCGTGTGGATGGGGCTGGGCGATCCGGTGCGCGACCTGCCACGCGTGTTCGCGCCGGCCGTGCCGCCGCCGCCCGACGTGACCGACGTGCGCGTCTTCTGCGGCGGCTGCCTGGTGGTGGCGGCCCGGCCCTTCGCCGCGGATCGCGACGCGGCGGCGCGGCTGGCCGCCCACCCGGCATTCGCCGGCTGGCCGCTGCTGGTCGTGTCCGACGACGCGGTGCGGGCGACGCGCAGCGCCGTCAACTTCCTGTGGACCACGTTCACGCGGTTCGAACCGGCCGCCGACATCCACGCCGCCCGGGTCGGCCTCGAGCGCAATCACGTCGTCTTCACGCCGCCGGTGGCGATCGACGCGCGGATGAAGCCGTGGTATCCGGCCGAGGTGTCGGGCGCGCCCGACGTCGCCGAGCGGGTGACGCGGCGCTGGGCCGAGTACTTCCCCTACGGGCGGGTGACGATGGGCGATGCCGAGCGCGGTCACCTCGATTGAGCGGCGCCGCGGCCGGTTGCGGGTCCGCCGCGAACCACGTACGATAGCGACGATCCGATTGTGAGCGACACCGTCACCCGAGGCATCCGCGTCCAGGTCCGCAGCGTCTTCGTCCCCGAGCGCAGCGCGCCGCGCGAGCAGCACTACTTCTTCGCGTATCACGTCCGCATCTCGAACGAAGGCGCGGAGACAGCGCAGCTGCTCAGCCGGCACTGGGTGATCACCAACGCCGACGGCGACGTGCAGGAAGTACGCGGGCCCGGCGTGGTCGGCGAGACCCCGGTGCTCGCCCCGGGGACGTCGTTCGAGTACACGAGCTACTGCCCGCTGACCACGGCGGTGGGCACGATGCAGGGCCGCTACACCATGACCACGCCCGAGGGCACGACCTTCGACGCCGAGATCGCCCCGTTCACGTTGGCGATGCCCAACGCGCTCAATTGACTGGCGGCACCCCATGGCGCTGATGCGGTCGTCGATGCCCAGCTCGCGCCGGGCCGAGCGCTCGACGCCGTCGCCGGCCGCGGCCGTCGCCGCGGCCGGCCCCGGCGAGAAGCGCAAGGTGACGGCCAGTGCCGCCTGGCGCGAGGCGCGGCTGCTCATCCACGCCCACCGCAGCCGGCTGGCGATGGGGCTGGGGCTGATGCTGGTCAGCCGGCTCGCCGGGCTGGTCCTGCCGGCCTCGGCGAAGTACGTCATCGACGACGTGATCGGCAGGGGGCGGCACGAGCTGCTGCTGCCGATCGCGCTGGCCGGCGGCGCGGCCACCATCGTGCAGGCGGCGAGCTCGTTCGGCCTGTCGCAGATCCTCGGGGTGGCCGCCCAGCGCGCCATCACCGACATGCGGATTCGCGTCCAGGCCAAGGTGATGCGGCTGCCGGTACGCTACTTCGACTCGACCCAGACCGGGATCCTGGTGTCGCGCATCATGTCCGACGCCGACGGCCTGCGCAACCTGGTCGGCACCGGCCTGGTCCAGCTGGTCGGCGGGCTGGTGACGGCGACGATCGGGCTGGGCGTGCTGCTCTACCTCAACTGGCGGCTCACCCTGGTCACCGTCGTGGTGCTCGGCGCGTTCGGCGGCGGCATGGCCTATGCCTTCAAGACGCTGCGGCCGCTGTTCCGCGAGCGCGGCAAGATCAGCGCCGAGGTCACCGGCCGGCTCACCGAGGCCCTCGGCGGCATCCGCGTCGTCAAGAGCTACACCGCCGAGAAGCGCGAGGAGATCGTCTTCACCCAGGGCGCGCACCGGCTGTTCCGCAACATCGCGCAGTCGATGACCGGCGTCTCGGCGACCACCGCCGGCAGCACCGTCGTCATCGGCGTCGTCGGCGTGCTGATGGTCTGGCTCGGCGGCAACGACATCCTCGCCGGGCGCATGACCCTCGGCGATTTCGTCATGTACATCTTCTTCATCGGCCTGGTGGCCGCGCCGCTGGTGTCGATCGCCTCGATCGGCACGCAGATCACCGAGGCCTTCGCCGGTCTGGATCGGATCCGCGAGATCCTCGACATGCACACCGAGGACGAACTCGACGCCGATCACGCCGCGATGCCGGCGATCCACGGCGACGTGACGTTCGACGACGTCTCGTTCGAGTACCACCCCGGCCAGCCGGTGCTGAAGCACGTCAGCTTCACCGCCGCCGCCGGGTCGACCACCGCGCTGGTCGGCTCGAGCGGTTCGGGCAAGAGCACCCTGATCAGCCTGGTGATGGCCTTCAACCGGCCGCTGTCGGGGCGGGTGCTGGTCGACGGACACGATCTCACCACCGTGAAGCTGCGCGAGTACCGCCACCAGGTGGCGTCGGTGCTGCAGGAGAACTTCCTGTTCGACGGCACCATCGCCGACAACATCGCCTACGCCAACCCCCAGGCGACGCGTGCCCAGGTCGAGGCGGCCTGCCGCCTGGCCCACTGCGAGGAGTTCATCCTCCGCTTCCCGCAGGGCTACGACACCGTGGTCGGCGAGCGCGGCATCAAGCTGTCGGGCGGGCAGCGGCAGCGGGTGTCGATCGCCCGGGCGCTGCTCGCCGAGCCGCGCATCCTGATTCTCGACGAGGCGACCTCGTCGCTCGACAGCGAGAGCGAGGAGATGATCCAGGACGCGCTGCGGCGGCTGCGCCAGGGGCGCACCACCTTCGTGATCGCCCACCGGCTCTCGACCATCCGCAGCGCCGATCAGATTCTGGTGCTCGAGGCCGGCGAGATCGTCGAGCGCGGCACCCACGACGAGCTGCTGGCCCGGCAGGGTCGCTACCGTTACCTCTACGACAAGCAGTACAAGATCGAGACCAACCGCTTCATCAACCCCGGCGAAGACTGGACGCCGGAGCCGGCCCGGCCGGTGACGGTGAAGCCGGCCCCGTCGGCGATCTGATCGTGTCGCCGGGCGCGGCGTCGGCGCCGCCGTGCCGGTTCACGCCGGCCGCACCGGCGTCATCACCGCGCTGCGGCGGATCCGCCGCAGTTCCTCGAAGCAGCGCAGGAACGCGTCGACGACGTCGGGATCGAAATGCGTGCCGCGGCTGGCCATGATGATCTCGCGGGCGCGATCGGGCGGCAGCGCCGCCTTGTAGGCGCGCGCCTCGACCAGCGCGTCGTAGGTGTCGACCACCGCCACCAGGCGGCCGGCGAGCGGGATCGCGGTGCCGCGCAGTCCGCGTGGATAGCCCGAGCCGTCCCAGCGCTCGTGGTGGGTGTAGACGATCTCCTTGGCCAGGGCCAGCACCTCGTTGTCGTGGACGCCGGCGAGGTGCTCGGCCTTGAGCAGGCTGTCGTGGCCGAGCGTGGCGTGGCGCTTCATCTCGGTGTACTCGGCCTCGGTGAGGTGGCCGGGCTTGTTGAGGACGGCGTCCGAGATGCCGACCTTGCCGATGTCGTGCAGCGGCGCCAGCGTGGCGATGAGGTCGATACGCTCCTCGGACAGGGCGCGCCGGTAGGCCGGGTGGGTGGCGAGGCTGCGGGCGAGCAGGCGCACGTACTCCTGGGTGCGCCGCGCGTGGCGGCCGGTGTCGACGTCGCGGGTCTCGGTCAGCGTCGTCAGGGTCTGGACGATCAGCTTCTGCGCCTGGTCGCGGCGCCGGTGTTCGAGGTCGGCCCGCCGCCGCTCAGCGGCGAGCTGGGTGGCCACGGTGACGATGGCGCCGGCGCCCAGCGCCAGCAGCGTTCCCACCGGCGAGACGATGGTGCCGGTGGCGGCGTAGAGCGCCCGCGCCGCGAACCACGTCCCGGCGCCGGCGAGCGCCGTTCCGACGGCCCCGTACGCGGAGCCGAGGCCCCAGACGAGCAGGACGCCGGCGGCCGTGCCCAGGTAGGCCAGCAGCAGATCGACGGCGCCGGCGAAAGGCGGCGGCGCGCTGGCCGCGCCGCCGAGCAGGATGTCGGCGAGCGTGGCGTGGAGCTCGACCCCGGGGAAGCGGGGATCGAGGGCGGTGGCAGCGACGTCGCGGACGCCCAGCGCCGTGGCGCCGACGAAGACGATCCGGCCCTTCAGCTGCTCATCGCCGATGCCGCCGGCGATCACCTCGGCCGCCGACAGGTGCGGGTAGGTGCGGCCGGGGCCGCGGAAGCGGAGCAGCGCCTGCGCCGACGCGTCGAGGGGCACCACGCGGCCGTCGAGGCGGAGCCGGTGGGTCCCGTCGGCGGCGGCGTCGAGGACCACCTGCCCGGGGTGGGCGAGCTGCACCGCCGCCAGCGCCAGCGCCGGATACGTGCGGCCGTCGAGGGCGACGAAGACCGGCAGGCGACGCAGGACGCCGTCGGCATCGGGAGAGGCGTTGATGGCGCCCGACCGCGCGGCGGCGCGCGCCAGGAGCTCGACGCTGCAGACGGCACCGGTGCCGGTGTAGAGACGCAGCGGCGACGCCTCCCGTTCCAGGCGCACCGGCTCCAGCGGATGGAGGGCGCAGGTGCTCGGACCGGCACCCGGCAGTCGGCGATCGAAGGTCAGCGCGAAGCCGGCGGCGACCGGCGCCCGGCCGATCGCCGCGGCGAAGGCGGCATCGGTGGAGGTGGCGGCGCCGGGCCCGGCCGGCTGGCCGAGCCGATCGGGTTCCGAGAAGAGGATGTCGAACGCGATGGCCGAGGCGCCGGCCTCGGCGAGCCTGGCGACCAGGCGGGCCAGCACGTCGCGCGGCCACGGCCACTGGCCGTGCGCGGCGAGGCTGGCCTCGTCCACGACCACGATGGCGACCCGCGGATCGGCCGCCGGTCGGAGGGTCTGGCGGACGAACGCGTCGTGCGCCCGCAGGTCGAGGTCGGCGAGCAGGCCCGGCCTGGCGCCGACGAACAGGCCGGTGAGGAACAGCGCGAGGCCGAGCGGCAGCAGCAGGCGCGGAACGGGAATCGACACGCGGACCCGGCTACCGGACGGTGACTTCGACGCGCCGGTTGCGCGCCTCGGCCGTGTTGTCGGGCGTCGCCACCACGGGGTTGCTCTCGCCGTGAGACGTCACCTCCACCAGGCGGCTGTCGAGGCCGGCGCCGACGAGCAGATCGCGGATGAGGGCCGCGCGCCGCAGCCCGAGGTCGGCGTTGCTGGCCGGGGTACCGGTCGTATCGGTATGGCCGATGACGCTGACGTCGGGTGCCGGACGGTTGGTGACCGTGGTGAGGATCTCCGCCACCAGGGCCTGCGAGGCCGGTGTCAAGGTGTCGGCGCCGGTGTCGAAGTAGAGGAGGAACCGGCGGGCCGGCGGCGGCAGCGACGCCACGACGTCGCCGAAGAGCCGCCGGCGTTCGTCGGCCGGCAGGACGGCTGGCGCGCCGGGCGCCTGGCCGGGCGTGACGGTGGTGGACTCGTAGGGCGCGTCGAGCGTGACTTCGCCGACCGGGGTCCGCACCGTGACGACGCCGACGTCCCCGGACTCTGGATCGGGTGCCACCGCGACGACGTCGCGAGCGCCGGGTGCCGCCGGCCGCGGGCGGACGCAGGCCGCCGCGGTGAGCACCAGCGTCGAGACGAGGACGAGGCGCGCGAAGGTCATCGCGCGCCGGCCCGGATCAGGGCGTGGGTGCCGCGCACGCCGATGACCGACGTCGGGGTCTGGATCGACACCGACGCCGGCGACAGCCGGGCGACCAGGCCCGAGACGTACGACAGGACGCCGCGGGCCAGGCGCAGCGTGAGGCCCAGCCGGCCGTCGGACGGCGCGAAGGCGAAGCTGGCGACCGCCACCTCGCTGCCCGGGCCGAGGGCGAGGCGGGTCTCGTCGCGCAGCATCACGGCCAAGCGACCGTCGGCGCCGGTCCGCAGCAGGTCGGCCTCCGCCACCTCGGCGCCGATCGGCGCCGGCAGCGCCTGGCCGCCGCGGACGATGGCCGTGGTGCCGGTGGACACCTTCACGCGGCCGACGACGGCCGGCGCCTGCGCCGCGGCCGAGGTCGGCAGCACGACGGCGAGGACCAACGCGGCGGCTGGCAGGCGCGAGCGGGTCACAGGCATCCTGGGTGGGACGAGGATACCGCCCGCGCCCGGACGGCACAACGCCATCGGGGCGGAACCTTTCACGCGGGCGCACAGTATTCTGTACGCGGAGGTACGGCACTGGACGGCGACCAGCTCCTGGGCATCTTCCTGCGCGGCGCACTGGGACGTTCGGGACGCAAGCGCATGCGCCGCGCCAGCACCTTCCTCGGCGGCCGTGGCGGCGGCTTCCTCACCGCGAGTTCGCTGATGGCCGCCGTCGGCGTCGCGTGGGGGCTGTACGACAGCCTCAGAGCGCAGACGCCGGCCGCGCCGCCGCCGCCGGCACCCGGCGCGGCGCCGGACCCGACCGGCGGCGCCGCTCCGCTCGTGCTGCCGCCGGAGGTCGCCCGCGTCGTGCGGCTCGCCGTCTCGGCGGCGCGCGCCGACGGCGCCCTGGCCGACGCCGAACGCGAGGCGATTCGCCGGCATGCCGACGAGGCCGGCATCGCCGCCCACGTCGAGGGCGAGCTGGCGCGGCCGCGGCCGCTCGCCGAGATCGTCGCCGGCGTGACCGACGACGCCGCCCGGCGCGACCTCTACGTGCTGGCTTTCACCATCGTCAGGGCCGACGACACCGTGACCGGCGCCGAGCGCATCTACCTGGCCCAGCTGGCCCACGCGCTCGGCCTCGACGCGGCCTCCGCCGCGGCGCTCGAGGCGCAGACCGCCGCCGCCATCGACGGGTCGCACGAGTCGGCCCCGGCCTAGCGGGACACGTTCTTCGCGGCGCCGGTCGGCCCACACGGGCCGGACCGTGCGCCCGCCACCACCAGACAAGGAGCAGCGATGCAGGGCGCACAGCAGTGGTACATGGCCATCGGCGGCCACCAGGTCGGGCCGGTCAGCCAGGAAGAGATCCTCGCCAATCTCCGCAACGGCAGCATCGACAAGCACACGCTGGTGTTCACCTCGGGCATGGCCAACTGGCAGCCGCTGAAGGACGTGCCGGTGTTCGCCGCGTTCGTCGACGCGCCGGCAGCTGGCGTGGTGCCGCTGCCGCCGTCGGCCCCGGGGCGCCGGGCCCACGACATCGACTTCACGATCCACGGCAACGAGATGCAGTTCGTCGAAGTCGAACTCGATCCGGGTGAAGCGGCCATCGCCGAGGCCGGATCGATGATGTACATGAGTGACGGCGTGCAGCTCGAGACCATCTTCGGCGACGGCAGCCGGGCCCAGCCGGCCGGCGTCCTCGACGCGCTGCTCGGCGCCGGCAAGCGCATCCTCACCGGCGAGAGCCTGTTCATGACCGTGTTCACCAACCAGGCGCAGGGCAAGCAGCGGGTGGCGTTCGCGGCGCCGTACGCCGGCAAGATCATCCCGATGGACCTGCGGGCGATCGGCGGCCAGCTGATCTGCCAGAAGGACTCGTTCCTGTGCGCCGCCCGCGGCGTGTCGGTGGGCATCGCGTTCCAGCGCAAGATCGGCGTCGGCATCTTCGGCGGCGAGGGCTTCATCATGCAGAAGCTCGAGGGCGACGGCCTGTGCTTCGTCCACGCCGGCGGGTCGATCCACCCGGTGGAACTCGGTGCCGGCGAGACCCTGCGCGTCGACACCGGGTGCCTGGTGGCGCTGCAGCCGAGCGTGGCCTACGACATCCAGTTCGTCGGCAAGGTGAAGACGGCGCTGTTCGGCGGCGAGGGGCTGTTCTTCGCGACGCTGCGCGGGCCCGGCAAGGTGTGGCTGCAGTCGCTGCCGCTCAGCCGTCTGGCCGACCGCATCTACAAGGCGGCGCCGCAGACGGGACGGCGCAGCGAGGAGGGCTCGATCCTGGGCGGGCTCGGCGATCTCATCGACGGGCGATAGAGCCGGGTTCCGGGGCTCGGGACTCGGGCCTCGGGAGGCGCATGCGATACCATCCCTGCGGCGGCGTGCCGCAGGGACGCCGCCGGGAGGATGGCATGAGGGCACTCTCGGTCGGCGCGCTGGTCGCGCTGCTGACGGCGACGGTGGCGGCCCAGCCGCCGCGGACGGCGTTTCCCGAGAAGCGCGGCTTCAAGCTGTCCGACTTCCCCCGGATGGTCAGGCTGGCCGAGAACGTCTACGGCTACGAAGAGATCCGGCAGCCGGGGTTCACGACGGTCAGTCTCGTCGTCGTCGGCCGTGACGGCGTGCTCCTCGCCGATGGGCAGGGGAGCCCGCAGGCCACGCAGACGCTGCTCGACCATATCGCGAAGCTGACGCCGAGGCCGCTGAAGTGGTACGTGGTCGGCTCCGACCACGGGGATCACACGGCCGGCAACTCGGTGCTGCCGAAGGACCTGACCTACATCGTCCATCCGACCTCGCGGGCGCAGATGGAGCGCGACGCGGCGACGGCGATGGGCGCCAACCTGAAGGCCGCGGCCGAGGCGATCACGTCGGGCAAGCCCGCCCCCCAGCCCCGCCCGCCGGTGATCGTGCCGCCGGCGGCGATGACCGGCGACCGCCAGACGCTCGACCTCGGCGGCATCGAGGTGCAGGTGCTGTTCCTCGGCCGCGCCCACACCGGCGGCGATCTCCACGTGCTGCTGCCCAGGGAACGCCTGCTGTTCATGAGCGAGGCCTACCTGAACCGCGTGTTCCCGGCGATGCGCTCGGCCTATCCCACCGAATGGATCGCGACGATCGACAAGGCGCTGGCCCTGCCGGTGGACCGCTTCGTCCCCGGGCACGGCTTCATCGAGGAGCCGCAGGCGTCGCGCGAAGAGCTCGTCGAGTTCCAGCGCGCGCTGCGCGCCGTGATCGCCGAGACCAGGCGTCTTTACGGGTTGGGGCTTCGCGCCGATGCGGCCGTCACGCAGGCCAGCTGGGGCCCCTACGGCGAGTGGTTCCTGGCCGCTCAGCAGGCGCCGATCGCGATCGCCAGGATCTACGAGGAAGTGGAAGGGAAACTGAAGTGACCAGCCAGTCCTACGCGCATCACGCGCATCACCCCGTGCCGACCTACGTCGCCACCCTGCTGGCGTTGGCGGCGCTGGTCTGCGCCGCCGGAGGGTGGTGGTTCGGGTGGAACACCCGCGATGCCGCGCTGCTGCTGGTGGCGTTGACGCTGCTTCCGCTCACGGCGATCAGCCGCTGGTACATCGTCGCGCTGCAGGATCGCATCATCCAGCTGGAGATGCAGGTGCGCGCGGCGCGGGTGCTGCCGGCCGGCCAGGACGAACTGCTGGCGCAGCTGTCGCCCAAGCAGGTCGTGGCGCTGCGCTTCGCCTCCGACGACGAACTCGGCGATCTGCTGGCGCGGGCGGTGCGCGAGCAGATGACGCCAGACGCCATCAAGCAGGCCGTCAAGCAGTGGCGGCCCGACTATCTGCGGACGTGAGCCGACGGACCAGAGGATGACGGCGCCGCGGTTTCGTCCGCTCGCCCGCGCGGCGATGACCGCCGAGCAGGGCCGCGTCCACGACGCGACGCGGGCCGGCCGGCGGGGCACGGTGCCGGCCAATGTGCAGGTCTGGCTCGCCAGCCCCGGACTGGCCGACCGCGCCCAGCGGCTCGGCGCCTTTCTGCGCTATGACACCGCACTCGGGGCGCGGCTGAGCGAACTGGCGATCCTGCTGGTGGCGCGGCGGTGGTCGGCCGACTACGAATGGGCCGTGCACGCCGTCGAGGCGGCTCGGGCCGGGCTGACCGCGGAGGTCATCGCCGCCGTCGCGGCCGGACAGGCGCCGCCGGTGGCGGACGACGAGGCGCGGGTGGTCGCCGCGGTCACGGCAGCGCTGCTGGAGGGCGGCCGGCTCGACGACGCCACCTTCGTGGCGGCCGACGCGACGCTGGGCCGGGCGCGGCTGGTCGAGCTGGTGGCGCTGGTGGGCTACTACACGCTGGTCGCCTTCACGCTGAACGCGTTCGACGTGCCGGCGCCCGACGGGGCGCCGCGCCTGCCCTGACCGGGCGGTCTACCAGAGCGACGCCTTCATCCGCGCGATGACCAGTTCGACTTGGCCGAGGTCGGCGAGCACGCGATCGGCCTCGACGATCGTCCGGGCCAGCGCGTCGGCCGGGGGCACGGCGCCGCGGGTGACCTCCCACGCCAGATCGCGCGTGGTCTCGGCGCACGCCCGGCAGATGGCCACGGTGCGCTCGTGGGCCTCGATGATGCGCTGCACTTCCTGCCGCTCGTCGTCGGTCACGCGGCAATTGTAACGAAGGGGCCTGGCCCCATTGGCACGGAACCGGCGCCGCTTTCATGCCAAAGGGGCCAGGCCCCTTGGCAGGTTTGACAACGGAGGCGGGTTTCTCCATGCTCGGCGGCGGTTCGACGACCGGCCCGGTCGCCGCACCGTGAGGAGGCCCGCATGACCCGACGGCTCGTCCTGGCGCTCGCGCTCGCGGCGCTCGTCATCCACTCCCCGCAGGCGCAGTCGAGCTGGCGGCCCACGGTGATGGGCACCCAGGGCATGGTGGCGGCGGGGCATCCGCTGGCCGCCGAGGTCGGCATGCGTGTCCTCAAGGCCGGCGGCAACGCCGTCGACGCCGCCGTCGCCGCCTGGGCGATCCAGGGGCAGGTGGAGCCGGGCATGACCGGCCTGGGCGCCGACATGTTCGCGTTGATCTACCTCGCGAAGACGAAAGAGGTGAAGTTCATCAACGGCACCGGCTACGCGCCGAAGGCCGCCACGATCGACTACTACAACAGTCACGGCGGAATGCCGGACGACGGCGGGCTGTCGATCACCGTGCCCGGCGCGGTCGCGGGGGCGGCGCTGGCGCTCGAGAAGTACGGCACGAAGCCGCTCGCCGAGGTCCTCGCCCCGGCCATCGAGGTGGCCGAGCAGGGCTATCCGATCACCGAGAACCTCGCCCGCCAGCTCGAGGGCGGCAAGGGCAAGCTCGGCAAGTTCCCGTCGACGACGAAGATCTGGTTTCGCGACGGGGCGCCGCTGGCGCTGGGCGACGTCGTCAAGAACCCCGATCTGGCGAAGACGCTGCGGACGATCGCCGCGCAGGGCCCGGCCGGCTTCTACACCGGTCCCGTCGCGCGGGCGCTGGTCGCCGGCATGCGGGCGCACGGCGGCATCATCAGCGAGGAGGATCTGGCGGCCTACAAGGCGTTCGAGGCCGAGCCGATCCACGTCACCTACCGCGGCTACGAGGTCTACGAGTGCCCGCCCAACTCGCAGGGCCACACGATGCTGCAGGCCCTCAACATCCTCGAGGGCTTCAATCTGCGCTACATGGGCCACAACAGCGCCGCCTACCTGCACGTGGTCACCGAAGCGGTCAAGCTGGCGTTCGCCGACCGCAACCAGTACGTCGCCGATCCGGCGTTCACGCCGAACATCCCGATGCGCGAGCTGCTGTCGAAAGACTATGCCGCCAGGCGCCGGGCGCTCATCGACCCGAACCGCGCGATCGTCGGCGAGGCGCCCTACGGGGATCCCCGCGGCGGCGCGGCCGGCACCGCCGGCCGGCCGATCGCCTACGCCGCGGCCGGGCGCGTGCCCGGACACGTCAACCCGTACGACCCCGACACGGTGCTCAACCTCACCACGTATCTGACGGTCGTGGACAAGGACCGCAACATGGTGTCGCTGACCTCGAGCTTGCTCAGCGGGTTCGGCAGCGGCCTGGTCCCGGAGGGCACCGGCGTGATGATGAACGACCGGATGAAGTACTTCTACCTCGACCCGAAGGACGTCAACTCGCTGCAGCCGCTCAAGCGCGTCCGCCAGACCATCAACCCGGCCCTCGCTCTCAAGGACGGCCTGCCGGTGGTCGCCTTCGGCACGCCCGGCGCCGACACCCAGCCGCAGACCCAGCTGCAGTTCTTCCTCAACTTCGTCGAGTTCGGCATGCCCGTGCAGCAGGCGCTGGAGCAGCCCACGGTCATCAGCAACAGCTTCCGCAACTCCTATCACCCCCACGCCGTCGAGGGCATGCTGCTGACGCCGACGATGCTGCCGGATCACGTGAAGGCGGGCCTGGCGGCGCTCGGCCACAAACTCGACCTGCGCGACGTGCGCGGCGTCGGCTCGGTGAAGGCCATTGCCGTGCACCCGAAGACCGGCGTGCTGATGGGCGGGGTGAGTCCGACGGGGGACAGCTACGTGATGGGGTGGTAGCGGGCTTCGCCGGCCCACCCGCCGCGCAGGGACCGGGGACCAGGGACCGGGGACCAGGAAGATCGCTTGTCACGGCTGATAGAAAGAATGGCGTCGTGAAGCGATAGCGTGATTCGCGCCTGCCCTGATCCCTGATCCCTGATCCCTGATCCCTGGTCCCTGGTCCCTACACCAGCGCAGAAAAAACAAAGGGCCGGGGAACTGGCTCCCCGGCCCTTGCTCTTCAGGAGCGCTGGCTCCTACCAGTCGAACTTGAACCCGAACCGCGCGATCGTCGGTGGGACGATCGAGCTCGGCAGCTGGAACGCGCTGCCCGAGTTCCAGGTGATGTTCTGCTGGGCGTCGCTGTTGGCCAGGTTGTAGACGTCGAAGAACAGGCCGATGCGATCGCTGTTGGGCAGGGTGAAGTACTTTTCCGCCCGCAGGTCGAAGATCACGATGTCGTCCTGCGTGCGGGTGCCGATCTTCTCGCGCAGGATGCGCGCCGAGCCGTAGTTGATGCCGCCCGTGCCGCCGACGCCGTAGGCGTTGGTGGCCAGGACGGTACGGCCGTAGGGCTGGCCCGACTGGAAGCGCAGGGCCGGGGTGACGCGGATCTGGAAGGGGAACTCGTAAGTTCCGTTCACCTTGGCAGTCCACATGCTGAACCGGAACTGGCCGTCGTCGGTGTTGATGAGGTCGTTCGGCGTCGACGGCGTCGTCACCGCGCGGAGGTTCTGGCCGAAGTAGGTGGTGGCGTGGTCGCGGTTCCACCGCTTCGACATCGAGGCGGCCAGCGACCACTTGCCGGTCTGCCGCTTGTTGATGCCGAGCTCGACGGTGTGATACGTGCCCTTGCCGTCGAGGTTGGTGAGCTGGTTGACGACCGGGGCGGTCAGCGCCGCCTGGCTGAGCGCGAAGGCCTGGAAGTTGGCGCCGTCATCCCCGTTGTTGAAGATGCCGTCGGGGCCCGGGTCGCGCAGCGTGATCGGCACGTTGTAGGCGCTGATCGGCCGGTTGACGTTGACGCGCACCCGGAAGTCGTCGATCTCGCGGAAGACGTAGCCGCCCTGGATGCCAACACCCGGGATCAGCTCGTGCTCGGCCCATGCCGAGATCTCGCTGGTCTTGGTGTTCTTGAGGTTCGGATCGAGCGAGGTCGTGCCGACGCCGCCGAACGCCGCGTTGATGTTGCCTTCCTCGCCCGGATCGTAGAGCAGGTCGCCGTCGCGGTCGGTCCAGACGCGGCGGGTGTAGTAGTCCTGACTGTTCGGGTTGAGGTTGTTCGAGATGTCGGTGCCGGGGTTCCAGAAGTACTGGGCGTAGTTGGCCTTGATGACGGTGCGGCCCTGGCCGGTGACGTCGTAGATGAGGCCGATGCGCGGCACCGGGTGGTTGAACGTCTTGACGTTGCTGACTTCGGCGTACTGCGTCGGCGATGCCGCGGTGAACCGCCCGCCGCTCGGGCCCTGCTGTTCGGGCAGGAAGCTGCGGTAGCGATCGAAGCGGAAACCGATGTTGAACGTCAGGCGCGAGCTCATCCGCCAGGTGTCCTGAAGGTAGAAGCCGGTGGTGCGCAGCCCCTGCTCGGACTTCGACGGCGTCTGGAACAGCAGCACCTCGGCCGGAACGCCGTTGTTGAGCACGTGCAGCACGTCGCCCGGGAACACGCCGTCCACACCCTCGCCGCGCAGGTAGGTGAAGGTCTCGCGGAACCATTCGCCGCCGACCTTGAAGTTGTGGCTGCCGGCCCACCCGTCTTTGTAGTAGGTGATCGACCCGGCAATCTGGTTGCGCGACGGGATGTTGAACCAGCCGTCGCGGTTGCCGCCGCTGACGATCTGGTTGCCGATGTCCTCGTAGGCCGGGGCTTCGGTGTAGCGGAAGTTCGGCCACTCGTACTTGAACTGGCCGCCGCGCATCTCGAAGAACGAGTTGTCGCCGAGCACCGACTCGTAACCGGCCTTGTAGGTGTGGCCCCAGTACTCCTGCCGCCACGTCGAGTCCTCGGTGCTGTGACGCGCGACGGTGGCGGCGACCAGGAACCGATCCATGCGGTTGGGCTGCAGCTTCTGGCCGCCCTGCGCGTAGGCCGTGAGCTTGTTGTTCTGCGACAGCGCGTAGGTGAGCTTGCCGGTCAGGTTGCGCAGCCGGGTCTCGAACGCCTTCACCGGGAAGTTCGGCACCTGGCTGAGGATGTCCTGCTCGCGTGCCGAGCCGTACCACCACAGCTTGTCCTTCAGACCGGGCACGTAGCCGCCGACGTCGGCGTTGAGGTCGTAGTAGCGCTCCATCCGGTTGAGGTCGGGCGGCGTCAGGTTGCCGCAGCGGCCGCCGGGGCAGAGGAACGTGAACGACGGGTCGATGTTCTCGCGCTGGATCGACTTGTTCTGGTAGTCGGCGTAGAACTTGCCGTGGAACTCGGCGCCGCCCGACTTGGAGACGAAGTTGGACCAGACGCCCGGCCACGGCATCTCGGCGGTGTGGCCCTTGGTCTGCACCGCCACCTCGTCGATCGCGCCGTAGTCGTAGTAGAAGCCGGCGGCGTTGGTGCCCTCGGTGTTGACGATGCCCTCGACCATCGGCCGGTGCTGGTCTTCCTTGGTGTCGTACACCGCGTAGCCGGTCTGGGTGCCAGCGGCGCTGCCGCCGACGTCGATGCGGGTCACGACGATGGCCGGCGCGGCGGCGAGCACCGCCCAGAAGTCGCGGGCGTTGGGCAGGGCGGCGAGCCGCTCCTCCCCGAAGTTCGAGGCAGTGGTCGTGGTCGAGACGTCGACGACTGGCGACTCGCCGCTGACCGTCACCGTTTCCTGGAGGGTGGCCACGGCCAGCTCGATGTTCACCGTGGCGGTGAACCCGAGGCCGACGTTGACGCCCTCGCGGTTGACGGTGCCGAAACCGGCGAGCTCGTACACGAGCTTGTACGTTCCTGGGGGGACTGCGGGGAAGCGATACTCGCCGGACTCGTTCGTGACGTCGGTGCGGGTGCCCTGCATACTGGGGCTCGAGGCCGTGATCGTCACGCCGGGCAGCACGCCGCCCGAACTGTCGGTCACCTTGCCGTTGATCGAGCCGGTCGTTGAAGAGACCTGCGCAAACGCGGTGGACGAGGCCAGGAGCAAGCTCAGGCCAAGTGCGCAAACGCGAACCATGCCGTACTCCTCCTTCTGACGTGCAAAAACGACGTAATCCCGGGTCTTCCCGACCGGTGCGCGCCGCACCGGTCCCGCGGACGCCTCGCGGGAGCGGCCTCGCGGCGGGACGGCATACCCGGCCGGCCGGTGAGGTGGGGCCAATCCTACGCATGTAACAAGTCGTACACAAGCGCATTTCTTTGCCCCATCCATGCGGGTGCACCATGGGGCGGTCGAATGGTCGAGCTGCAAGAACGAAGGGTCCCGGTCGAGGGATGGCTCCACAATTTTGGATCGTCGAGTCCCTGACGCGCCGTCCGCACGGGGCGGACGCCTCGGCGGACGAACCGCTCGGTGATGCGCCTCATAGAATGAGAGCGAATGCGCAAGCCCGTCGTCCTCATCACCGGCGCCGGGGGCGAGATCGGTCACGGGCTGATCAGCCGGCTGACCGACTCGGGCCGCACCTCGGTCATCACCCTCGACGTCAATCCCCTCGACGCCACCCTGGCCCCGCTCGTCGCCCGCGAGTTCACCGGGTCGATCCTCGACACGGCGCTGCTCGAACGCATCCTGTCGCAGTACGAGGTCGACACCGTCTTCCACCTCGCGGCGCTGCTGTCGACGCGGTCCGAGTTCACGCCGATCACCGCCCACCAGGTGAACGTCGAAGGCACGCTGCACCTGCTGGAGTTCTCGCAGCACGAGGCCGAGTCACACGGCCGCCCGGTGGTGTTCGTGTATCCGTCGTCGATTGCCGCCTACGGCCTGCCCGACCTGGCGACCAAGGTGGCGGCCGGGCGGGTCCGCGAGGACGACTTCAACACGCCGTCCACGATGTACGGCTGCAACAAGCTCTATTGCGAGCAGCTCGGCCGCTATTACGCGCGCTTCTACAAGCAGCTGTCGGCGGAGCCCCAGGCCGGCCGGGTCGACTTCCGCTGCGTCCGCTTCCCCGGGCTGATCTCGGCGCTGACCGTGCCGTCGGGCGGCACCTCCGACTACGCCCCCGAGATGATCCACGCCGCCGCCAAAGGCGAGCCGTACGCGTGCTTCGTGCGTCCCGACACGCGGATCCCGTTCATGGCGATGCCGGACGGCGTCGAGGCGCTGTTGACGCTCGCCGCGGCGCCGCGCACGGCGCTGACCCGCACCGCCTACAATCTGGGGGCGTTCAGCCCGACCGCGCAGCAGATTCACGACCGCGTCACGCAGGCGTTCCCGGCGGCCGAGCTCGGCTGGACCATCGACCTGAAACGCCAGGGCATCGTCGACTCGTGGCCGGTCGACGTGGACGACTCGGCGGCCCGGCGCGACTGGGGTTTCGCGCCGGCCTACGATTTCGAGCGGGCGTTCGCCGAGTACCTGATTCCGACCATCCGCGCGCGCTACGCGGGAGGGAAGGGATGAGAGCGGGACTCGCCGCGCTGGCGCTCGTCGTCACCCTGGGAGGCTGCTTGCGCGCACCGATTCCCACCGCCGCCAGCGACGACGCGGCGGCCGAGAGCTACGTGAAGCTGGTGCTGGCGCTCGGCCAGCACGACGAGGCGTTCGTCGACGCCTACTACGGCCCGCCGGAGTGGCGAGCCGCCGCCGCGGCGGAGCGGGCGCCGCTGCTCGAGATCGACAAGCGCGCCGCCGTCCTCGAAGTGGATCTGCGCCGGCTGCCCCCGATCGCCGCCGGCCCCGATGCCGGACTCGGCGTCCTGCGCCGCCAGTACCTGGCGCGCCAGCTCAACGCCGTGCGGGCCCGGGTGGCCATGCTGCGGGGGCGGAAGTTCTCGTTCGACGAGGAATCACGCGAGCTCTACGACGCCGTGGCGCCACGCCACGACGACGCCACGTTCCAGACCGTCGTCGACGCCGTCGCCGCCCGGATCGGCGGCCACGGCGACCTGGCGCCGCGCTACGAGGCGTTCCGGCGGGCGTTCGTGATTCCGCCCGACCGGCTCGACGCCGTGTTCCAGGCGGCCATCGCCGAGTGCCGGCGACGCACGGCGGCCCACGTCACCCTGCCGCCCGGCGAGCGCTTCACCGTGGCCTACGTGACGGACAAGCCGTGGAGCGCCTACAACTGGTACAAGGGCGGCTTCGTCAGCCTGATCGAAGTCAACACCGACCTGCCGGTGTACGTCGATCGGGCGATCGACCTGGCCTGTCACGAAGGTTATCCGGGGCACCATGTCTACAACGCGCTGCTCGAACAGCACCTGGTGAAGCAGCGCGGCTGGGTCGAATTCTCGGTCTACCCGCTGTTCTCGCCGCAGTCGCTCATCGCCGAGGGCACCGCCAACTACGGCATCCAGGTGGCGTTCACCGAGGCCGAGCGGCGGGCCTTCGAGCGGACGACGCTGTTTCCGCTGGCCGGCCTCGACCCGGCCCGCGTCGACGAGTATTACGACGTGCTGGCGCTGACCCGACGCCTCAGTTACGCCGGCAACGAGGCCGCGCGCGGCTATCTCGACGGCCGCTTCGACGCGACCCGCGCCGCCGACTGGCTGGTGCGCTACGCCATGAACACGCCGGCACAGGCGGCGCAGCGGGTGAAGTTCTTCGACGCCTACCGCAGCTACGTCATCAACTACAACCTCGGCGAAGACCTGGTGAAGGGCTACGTCGAGCGGAAGGCCGGTATCGATCCGGCCGCCCGCTGGACGGCCTTCGCGGAGCTGTTGTCGTCGCCGCGGCTGCCCTCGGGCCTGCGCGAGTAGGCGGTGGCCGGCATGCGCGCGGTCGAGATCGCCAGGCCGGGGCCGCCCGACGTCCTCCGCCTGGTCGAACGCGAGCGGCCGGTGCCCGGTGCCGGCGAGGTGCTGATCGAGGTGGCGGCGGCGGGGGTCAACCGGCCCGACGTGCTGCAGCGCAAGGGCGGGTACGCGCCGCCGCCCGGCGCCTCCGACCTGCCGGGCCTCGAGATCGCCGGCCGCATCGTCGCGCTCGGGCCCTCGCTCGACGAGATGCCGGCGCGCTGGCGTGAAGGCGACGTGGTCTGCGCGCTGGTGGCCGGCGGCGGCTACGCCGAGTACTGCGCCGCACCGGCCGTGCAGTGCCTGCCGGTGCCCCACGGGCTCACGCCGCTCGAGGCGGCGGCGCTGCCCGAGACCTTCTTCACCGTCTGGACCAACGTCTTCGAGCGCGGCCGCCTGCAGGCGGGCGAGAGCCTGCTCGTGCACGGCGGCTCGAGCGGCATCGGCACCACCGCGATCCAGCTGGGGAAGGCGTTCGGCGCGCGCGTGTTCACGACGGCGGGGTCGGCGGCCAAGTGCGCGGCCTGTGTGGCGCTCGGCGCCGAGATCGCCGTCGACTACCGCGAGCAGGACTTCGTCGCCGTGCTGCAGCCGGCCACGGCGGGACGCGGGGTGGACGTGATCCTCGACATGGTCGGCGGCGACTACGTCGCGCGCAACCTGTCGCTGCTCGCCGTCGAGGGACGGCTCGTGCAGATCGCCTTCCTCAAGGCGTCGGTCGCCGAGATCGACCTGATGGCGGTGATGCGGCGTCGGCTGACCATCACCGGCTCGACGCTGCGGCCGCGGACGCCGGCCGAGAAGGGGGCGATTGCCGCCGCCCTCGAAGCCCGCGTCTGGCCGCTGCTGGCGGCCGGCACGGTGCGGCCGGTGATCCACGCGACCTTTCCCCTGGCCCGCGCCGCCGACGCGCACCGGCTGATGGAGTCGAGCGCCCACATCGGCAAGATCGTCCTGGAGATGACCTGATGACGCGACGTCTGATCAGCTCGGGCTCCACCTTCGAACAGGACATCGGCTACTCGCGCGCCGTCGTCCAGGGCGACTGGGTCTTCGTCTCGGGCACCACCGGCTTCGACTACGCGACGATGACCATCGCGGCCGACATCGAGGCGCAGACCGAGCAGTGCCTGGCCAACATCGCGGCGGCGCTCGCCCAGGCCGGGGCGAGCCTGGCCGACGTCGTGCGCGTCCGCTACATCCTGGCGGACGGCGGCGAGTTCCCGCGCTGCTGGCCGATCCTGCGCCGCCACTTCGGCGAGGTCCGTCCGGCGGCGACGATGATCGCCGCCGGGCTCGCCGACCCGCGCATGCGCATCGAGATCGAGGTCACGGCGCTGATGGCGCGCTGATCGGCGCGGCGCCACCGAGCGCATATACTGGGCGTTTCTCGATGGCCCCGCCCGACCGTCTGTTCACCCCGCGCTTCGTCGTCATGTGCGGGTTCAACTTCATCGTCTTCCTGTCGGCGTTCCAGCTGCTGCCCACGGCGCCGTTCCGGATCCGCGCGCTCGGCGGCAGTGCGGTGGCGGCGGGGCTCTTTCTCGGCTTCCTCACCTACGCCTCGGCGATGAGCGGGCCGATCACCGGCAGCATCGCCGACCGCGTCGGCAAGCGCCGCGTCCTGATGGCGTCGAGCCTGGCGATTGCCGCCTTCTCGACGATCTACGCCGTGCTGCCGTCCTACGTCCCGATGCTGGTCCTGGTCGGGGTGCACGGCCTGTTCTGGTCCGGGCTGCTGGTCGCCGCCAGCTCGTACGTCACCGATCTGGTGCCGCCGCTGCGTCGCGCCGAGGGCCTGAGCTACTGGGGGATGTCGACGATTTTCGCGATTGCGATGGCACCGACGCTGGGGCTGTGGGTGTTCGAGCACGGCGGCTGGACGCTGGTCTGCGCCGAGGCGGCCGGGCTCAACCTGCTGATGTTCCTGGTCGCCTGGCTGCTGCTGCCACCCGATCCGGCGCCGGGCGCCCACGCCGCCCGGCCGTGGTCGTGGGGCGGCTTGATCGAGTGGCGCGTGCTCGCCCTCGCCGGCACGCTCTTCCTCTACGCGTTCGGCTATGGCGGCATCACCAGCTTCGTGGCGATGTACAGCGAGGCGTCGGGCGTGTCGCCGCGGGCGCTCTACTTCACGGTGTTCTCGCTCGCCATCCTCGTCACCCGCCCCTACGTGGCGCGGCTGGGCGACCGCATCGGCCACCGCCGGGTGCTGCTGCCGTGCCTGGTGCTGGTCATGGCCGGCTTCGCGCTGCTGGCGGTCGGCGGCGGCCGCCCGGTGTTCGTGGTTTCGGCGCTGGTCTTCGGCACCGGCTTCGGGTCGGCCTATCCGCTGTTCCTCGGCCACATCATGCGCCACGTCGATCCGGCCCGCCGCGGCGCCGCGTTCGGCAGCATCCTGGCCGCGTTCGACACCGGCATCGGCACCGGGTCGGTGGCGATCGGCTGGATCGTGCAGCACCACGGCTACCAGGCGGCGTACGGGGCGGCGGCGGCGCTGGCCGCGTTCGCCGTGCCCTACTTTCTCACCGTCGAACCACGGGTCCTGCCTCCCGACACCCCGGTCGGGGCCTGACGCTCACTGCTCGGCGGTCCGGACGGCGGGCCCCAGCCCACGGAGTTCGGCCAGCACCTCGGCGCCGATGAGCTGGGCGGCCGCCGTCTCGTAGGCGTCGCGCGCTCCCGGCACCTCGGCGCCGATGCGGCGATAGAGATCGCGGACGGCGTCGTGGGTCGTCGCCGGGGAGCGCGCCACCTCGCAGGCGTGCTCCAGCTCGTGGGCCAGCGTCGCGACCCGCAGCGCCGGCGGCGACGTCGCGGCGATATGGACGCGGATGTAGCGGGTCTCGCCGATCGAGCCGACGAAGCGCATCGTGCCGACCACGCCCAGGGGCAGCGACCGCACGCCCATCACGTGCACGATGACGTTCGACGCGTCCAACTCGTCGAGCAGCGCCCGGAACCGCGCCGACTCCTCGACGCCGCGCTCCAGCGCCAGCCGGGCCACCGCGTCCATCGGTCGCACGTGCGGCGTCTGCGCCGGCGCCGGCGACGCGCAGACGAGGAGCGACACGACGAGCACGCACGACGACTTCATGGACACCTCGGGGCGGGACGGACTGGCGACGCGGGACGGACGGGAGGGGCCGCGCGGCGGCCGGGGCTACGTCTTCGGCTGGCGCGACGAGCGCTGCTGTCGGAAGGCGACCGGGTGGGTGGTGCGGGACGAACGGAGACCGGCGAGCGGAGCGGACATCGAACAACCTCGTCCCGAGGGAACGAACTCGGGATGGTCAGGATTCTATCCGTGCGACGGCGTGGATTCAACGCATGCGCGGATCACATCCCTGACGATGGCGGCCGTCTGCCGCGGCCACGGACGCTTCCCGCGCGCGCCGGCGGTGTACCGCGGGCACCTTCGACCCGACTTGCGGCCGGCGCGCCAACTGACGGCCGGCCGCTGGCGGCGCGGCCGGTGACGGTCGGCAGGGCTCAGGCCGGCACCGGCGCGGTCTCGTAGGCGAGCACGGGGCGCAGCCACGTTTCGGCCTGGGCGACACTGATGCCCTTGCGCCGCGCGTAGTCGGCGACCTGGTCGGCGCCGACGCGCTGGATGGCGAAGTACTTCGCCTGCGGGTGCGAGAAGTAGAGGCCGCTGACGCTCGCCGCCGGCGTCATCGCGAACGACTCGGTGAGCGCCATGCCGATGCCCTCGGCGCCGAGCAGATCGAACAGCCGCCGCTTCTCGCTGTGGTCGGGGCAGGCCGGGTAGCCGAACGCCGGGCGGATGCCGCGGTAGGCCTCGCGGCGCAGGTCGTCCTGACTGAGCGTCTCGGCGGCGCCGTAGCCCCAGTCGCGGCGCGCCCGCGCGTGCAGGTACTCGGCGAACGCCTCGGCGAGGCGGTCGGCCAGCGCCTTGGCCATGATCGCGTGGTAGTCGTCGTGCTGCGCCTCGAAGCCGCGGGCCAGCGCCTCGGCGCCGATGCCGGCGGTGACCGCGAAGGCGCCGACGTAGTCGGCGACGCCGCTGTCGAGCGGCGCGACGAAGTCGGCCAGCGAGCGGTTCGGCTTGTCGTCGGCGATCACTTCCTGCTGCCGCAGCATCGGGAACCGGGTGAGCTCCGGGCCCCGTCCGCTCCCGTCCGGCCCGAGCCCCGAGCCCCGAGGCCCGAGCCCCGCCTCGTAGACGACGATGTCGTCGCCGTCGGCGGCCGCCGGCCAGAAACCGTAGACGCCCCGCGCCGTCAGCTGTTGACGGCCGACGATCTGGTCGAGCAGCGCCCGGGCGTGGTCGTACAGCTCGCGCGCCGCCGCCCCCTGCTCGGGGTGGTCGAGGATGGCGGGAAAGCGCCCCTTCAGCTCCCACGCCGAGAAGAAGAAGGTCCAGTCGATGTAGGGCACCAGATCGGTCAGCGGCGCCTCGACGCGGCGGGCGCCGAGGAACGCCGGCACCGGCGGCGGCGACGACAGATCGATGCGCAGCCGGTTGGCCCGGGCCTGCGCGTACGCCAGGATCGGCCGATCCCGGCGTGCGGCGTGGCGGTCGCGCAGGTCGGCCTGGTCCCGTCGGGTCGCCGCGGCGAACTCCGCCAGCGCCGCCGGGTTGAGCAGGCTGGCCATCACGTCGACGACCCGCGACGCGTCGGCGACGTGCACGACCGGCCCGTCGTAGGCGGGCGCCACCTTCACCGCCGTGTGCTGGCGGCTGGTGGTGGCCCCGCCGATGAGCAGCGGCAGCCGCGGCCCGCGCGCCTGCATCTGGCCGGCGACGTAGACCATCTCGTCGAGCGACGGCGTGATGAGGCCGCTCAGGCCGATCACGTCGACCTGGCGGTCGACCGCGGTCTTGAGGATGGTGTCGCACGGCACCATCACGCCGAGGTCGATCACCTCGTAGCCGTTGCAGCCCAGCACCACCCCGACGATGTTCTTGCCGATGTCGTGGACGTCGCCCTTGACGGTCGCCAGCAGCACCTTGCCGGCCGCCTGGCGGGTGCCGCCGGCCGCTTTCTCGGCCTCCATGAACGGCTCGAGCCAGGCCACGGCGCGCTTCATCGCCCGCGCGCTCTTGACCACCTGCGGCAGGAACATCTGCCCGGCGCCGAAGCGCTCGCCGACGATCTTCATCCCGTCCATGAGCGGGCCCTCGATCACCGCCAGCGGCCGGCCGAGCGCCTGACGGGCCTCTTCGGTGTCCTGCTCGATGAAGTCGACCACGCCGTGGACCAGCGCGTGGGCCAGCCGATCGTCGACCGTGCCCTGGCGCCAGGCGAGATCCGTCTCGCGTTTCGCCCCGGTGCCCTTCACCTGTTCGGCGTAGCCGACCAGCCGCTCGGTGGCGTCGGGACGGCGGTTGAAGATGATGTCCTCGACGTGCGTGAGCAGCTCGGCCGGAATGTCCTGGTAGACCACCAGCTGGCCGGCGTTGACGATGCCCATGTCGAGGCCGGCGTCGATGGCATGGAACAGGAACGCCGAATGGATCGCCTCGCGGACCACGTCGTTGCCGCGGAACGAGAACGACAGGTTGCTGATGCCGCCGCTGACCTTGACGCCGGGGCAGGTCGCTTTGATCTGCCGCGTCGCCTCGATGAAATTGACGGCGTAGGCGTTGTGTTCCTCGAGTCCGGTGGCGATGGCCAGCACGTTGGGGTCGAAGACGATGTCGAGCGGATCGACGCCGGCCTGCTCGGTGAGCAGCCGGTAGGCGCGCTGGCAGATCGCCACCTTGCGGGCGATGGTGTCGGCCTGGCCCTGCTCGTCGAAGGCCATCACCACCATCGCCGCGCCGTAGCGGCGGATGGTGCGGGCCTTGTGCAGGAAGTCGGCTTCGCCCTCCTTCAGGCTGATGGAGTTGACGATGCCCTTGCCCTGCACGCACTTCAGGCCGGCCTCGAGCACCGACCACTTCGAGCTGTCGATCATGATCGGCAGCCGGGCGATCTCGGGCTCGGTGGCGATGTAGTTGAGGAACGTGGTCATGCACGCCTCGGAGTCGAGCATGCCCTCGTCCATGTTGACGTCGAGGATGTTGGCGCCGCCGCGTACCTGGTCGAGCGCCACCTGGGCGGCGCCGGCCCAGTCGCCGGCCTTGATCAGCCGTTCGAAGCGCTTCGAGCCGGTGACGTTGGTGCGCTCGCCGATCATCTGGAACGTGCTGTCGGGCCGCAGCACCACGGTCTCGAGGCCGGAGTAGTGCGTGAGCCGGCCGAAGCCGGTGTCGGGTCCCCCGGGCGGCGGCAGGGGCCGCGGCGCGATCCCGGCGACGGCGCGGGCCACGGCGGCGACGTGCGCCGGCGTCGTGCCGCAGCAGCCGCCGACGATGTTCAGGAAACCGCTGCGGCCGAACTCGGCCAGCAGCTCGCCGGTTTCGTCGGGCAGCTGGTCGTACTCGCCGAAGGCATTGGGCAGGCCGGCGTTGGGATAGCAGCTCAGATAGCAGCCGGCGATGCGGGCGAGTTCGGCCATGTACGGCCGCATCTCGCGGGCGCCCAGCGCGCAGTTGATGCCGACGCTGAACGGCCGGGCGTGTTCGATCGAGGCGTAGAAGGCGTCGAGCGTCTGACCGGACAGCGTCCGGCCGCTCCTGTCGGTGATGGTCACCGAGATCATCAGCGGCACCTCGGTGCCGCGCGCCGCCTGCTCTTCGGCGATGGCGACCAGCGCCGCCTTGGCGGTGAGGGTGTCGAAGATTGTCTCGACCAGCAGCGCGTCGACGCCGCCGTCGAGCAGCCCGCGGACCTGTTCGCGGTACGCCGTCTTCACGTCGTCGAAGCTGGCCGGCCGGAACGCCGGGTCGTCGACCTTGGGCGAGATCGACAGCGACTTGTTGGTCGGGCCGAGGGCGCCGGCGACGAAGCGCGGGCGGTCGGGGGTGCGGGCGGTCCACGCCGCGGCGACCCGGCGGGCGATCCGCGCCGCTTCCAGGTTCAGTTCGTAGGCGAGCGCTTCGGTGCCGTAGTCGGCCTGGGCGATCGAGGTGCTCGAGAACGTGTTGGTCTCGATGATGTCGGCGCCGGCGGCCAGGTACTCCTCGTGGATCGCCGCCAGCACGTCGGGCCGGGTCAGGGCGATGAGGTCGTTGTTGCCCTTGAGGTCGCGCGGATGATCGGCCAGCCGCGTGCCGCGGAAGTCGCGCTCCTCGAGCTTGCGGCGCTGGATCATGGTGCCCATCGCGCCGTCGAGGACGAGGATGCGGCGGGCGAGGAGGTCGGCGAGCGGCGTCGAGGTCATCGGGCGTCCTGGGTCGGTTGGGAGGTGCGGGCGGTGCGGCGGGGCGCGGCGAGCCGCAGCCCGGCCTCGGGCAGCGCGGCACTGGCGACGATGACGACGAACGGGTCGCCGGCGCCGCGGGCGCCGACGGTGGTGCGCACGCGTTCGAACCCGGCGCCGGTCAGCCAGCTGGCGATGGCGGCGTCGTCGAAGCCCTGCCAGCGATCGCCGAGCTTGTCGCGCACCCACCCTTCGTCGTGCGAGCGAAGGTCGAGGATGAGGACCCGGCCGCCCGGGCGCAGCACCCGGGCCGCCTCGCGCAGGACGCGCGACGGCTCCCCGGCGTGATGCAGCGTCTGCGACAGCAGCACGACGTCCACGCACTGATCGGGCAGCGGCAGCTTCTCGATGTCGCCGCGCTTCCAGCTGACGTTGGTGACCTTGCGGCGATCGGCCAGCTGGCGGGCGCGCGCCAGCACCGCCGCCGAGCGGTCGATGCCAATCACCTTGCGCGCCCAGCGCGCCGCCTCCAGGGTGAGGTAGCCCTCGCCGCACCCGACGTCGGCGACGTCGAGGGCGGGCAGCAGGTGGCCCAGGGCGCGCGACCACGCCGCCCAGCTGCGGCCGGGGACGAGCTGGCGGCCGTCGCGGGTGTCGGGGCCGGCGTGGGCGTCGAAGTTCTCGCGCCGCAGCCGGCGCACCTCCTGGATCCGGGCGTCGTCGGCGCGGGCGGCGGTGGTCGCGGCGGCGCGGGCGAACTCGGCGTCGAGCAACCGCCACAGCGGGTCGTCGCCGCCGGCCGGACGGGCGAGGCGGTAGTAGGCGTAGATGCCGTCGCGTTCCTCGACGACCAGACCGGCGTCCTTGAGCAGGCCGAGGTGGCGCGACACGCCCGATTGCGCCAGGCCGAGGATCCCGGTGAGCTCCGAGACGTTGAAGCGGTCGAGGCTCAAGGCGCGCAGCAGCCGCAGCCGCGCCGGGTCGCCCAGGATGCGGAAGCGTGTCGAGACGTCTTCTATATCCATGAATCTATCTGTGATGATATGTCAGTCGGGCGTCCCCGGCAAGCCGGCGCGATGGCGGAGCGCGGTCCCGGCGGCCGGACCGGTCGGCCGGCCCGGCCCGCCGGTGTCACGAACGAGGCGAAGGCGTGAAGTAGACTAGGGGGCTCCGCCCGGATCCTGCTGCCGGTCCGGCCCGATCGAACCCATGGGCATTCTCGACAAGCTCCGACCCCAAGCCAGATGGAAGCACGGCGACCCGGCCGTCCGTCTCGAGGCCCTCCAGGCCCTCGGGGACGACGCCGCCGACGTGTTCAGCCAGGTGGCCACCGACGACCAGGACGCGCGCGTACGCCGCGCCGCCGTGGTTCGACTGTCCGATCCCGACACGCTGGCGGCCGTCAGCCGCAACGACGCCGATACCGGCGTGCGCGACGCCGCGGTCGAGCGCCTGGTGACGCTGGCCTCGACGGCGGGCGATGCGGCGGTGCGGGCGGTCGCCGCGCTGGGCGGCCTGGGCCGCGGCCGCGAGTTGGCCGGGCTCGCCCGGTCGTCGGCCGCCGAGGCCGTCCGCCATGCCGCGGTGGCGCTGCTCACCGACCCCAAGGCGTTGGGCGGGGTGGCCCGTCACGCTCACGACGCGGGGACGCGGCTGCTGGCGCTCGAGCGGCTCAGCGATGCCGCCGAACTGGAGGCCGTCGCGGTGAACGGCGAGCACGCCGACGCCGCGGTGGCGGCGCTCGACCGCCTGGTCGCCCCGGGTGCCGAGCAACTCGGCGCGATTGCCCAGCGGGCCCGGACCAAGGCCGCCGCCAAGCGCGCCAAGGCGCTGCTCGCCGCCCAGACCGCCCCGGTCGCGCCGGCGGAGCCCGCGACTCCCGACTACAAGGACGCCGACCAGGAGACCGCCCGCGGCCTGGTCCTGCAGATGGAGGCGTTGTCGGCCTCCACCGACGCCGGGGCCGTGCGTGACGGCTACGCCGCCGCGCGCGTCGCCTGGGTGGAACTGCTCGCCGACGCCGACATCCGCCCGGCCATCGTCGAGGAATTCGAGACGCTGTCGGACCGCGTGCGGACGGCGGTGGCCGCCGACGAGGCCCGCCGGGCCGAGGAGGCGCGGCGCGCCGAGGCGGTGCGGCAGGAGCAGGGCGGACGCCTGGCGCTGTGCGAGCGCATCGAGGCCCTGGCCGGCGACGACGTATTGAACGGACTGGCCGCGGCGCGCGCCGAGTGGGAAGGCCTGCCGCCGATGGCCGAGACCTGGGCCGCCGACGTGCAGCGGCGCTTCGACGACGCCGCCCGCGCGGCCGAACGCCGCCACGCCCAGCGCGAGCAGGCCCGCGAACTCGCCGCCCAGGCGCCGGCGGTGGTCGCCGACGCCGAAGCCCTGGTCGCCGCCGACTACGCCGTCGTGCGGGGGCAGTGGCAGGCCTTGCGCCGCAAGTGGCAGGCGATCGGCCGGCTGGGTGACGTCGATCCGGCGCTCGCCGAGCGCTTCGCCGCCGTCAGCGCCACCTTCGACGCCCGCGAACAGGACGTGCGCGCGGCCCGGCAGAAGGGGCAGGAAGAGAACCTGCAGCGACTGCAGGGCGTCGTCCAGGCGCTCGAGACCCGCGTCGCCGCCGAGTCGCTGTCGCTGAAGGACGCCGACCAGATCATCAAGGACGTCAAGCTGGCCATCGGCACGATGGGGCCGCTGCCGACGCCGCAGGATCGTGAGGACCTCACCGTGCGCCTGCAGGCGGTCCGTGCCGCCGTGCAGCCGCGGTTGGACGAACTGCGCAACGCCGAGGAATGGAAGCGCTGGGCCAACGTCCAGGTGCAGGAAGACCTGTGCGCGAAGATGGAGGCCCTCATCCCGATCGCCGACGCCGATCCCGACAAGGCCGCCACCGAGATGCGCGCCCTGCAGGAGAAGTGGAAGCCGGTGGCGGCGGCGCCGCGCTCGCAGGCCGAGGCGCTGTGGACCCGCTTCAAGGCGGCGCAGGGCCAGGTCTACGAGAAGTGCAAGGACTTCTTCGCCCAGCAGGCCGCCGAGCGGCAGGAGGCGCTGAAGAAGAAGGAAGCGCTGTGCGAGAAGGCCGAAGCGCTGGCCGACTCCACCGACTGGGTGCGCACCGCCGAGACGATGAAGGCGCTGCAGGCCGAATGGAAGGCGATCGGCCCGGTCACCCGCGGCCGCGAGAAGGCGGTCTGGGAGCGGTTCCGCAAGGCCTGCGACAGCTTCTTCACGCGGCGCCAGGCCGACATGAAGCAGCGCAAGCAGGACTGGGGCGAGAACCTGTCCCGCAAGGAAGCGCTGATCGCCGAGGCCGAACAGCTGGCGCGGTCGACCAACTGGGACCAGGCGGCGGCCCGCCTGAAGGCCCTGCAGGTCGAATGGAAGACCATCGGCCCGGTGAAGAAGAGCAAGAGCGACCAGGTGTGGGAGCGTTTCCGCGCCGCCTGCGACCTGTTCTTCGAGCGGTTCAAGAACCGCGACTCCGAGGCGATCCAGACCAAGTTCGTCGATCGCGACACCGCCGTGGCCGAGATCGAGGCGCTGGTGCCGGCGGACGGCGCGCCGATGCCCGACGACCTCTACAACAAGGTGCAGGCGGCGCGGGCGCGCTGGCTGCAGGGACCGGAGCTGCCGCGCCATGTGCTGGCGCCGCTGGCCGAGCGCGTCAACGGCGCGCTGCTCACGCTGGTGACCCGCTGGCCCGAGGCCTTCACCGGCGGCGACCTGGATCCGGCGGCGACCGCCCGGCGCATGGAGAAGCTGTGCGCCAAGGTCGAGGCGCTGGCGCCGCCAGACGGCGGCGAACGGGCTTCGACCGCGTCGCTGTCGCCGGCCGAGCTGCTGGCGAAGCAGTGGCGCGAGGCGCTGGCCGCCAACACCATGGGCGCCGGGGCGGCGCGTCAGGCCGAGGAGGCGCGCCAGCGCGCCGCCGATCAGGAGCTGCGTAGCGCCCAGGCGGCGTGGCTCAGGCTCGGCCCGGTGCCGCCCGAGACGCGGAAGCCCCTGCAGGAGCGCTTCGACCGCGCCGTGCGCCGCGTGCTCGACGGCCGGCGTCGCCCGGTTGCCCGAGCCTAGCCTCACGCGGAGTGCCTTCGGAGGGCGGCTCTTCAGAGCCGCCGACCTTCGGTGCGGCCCTTGCGTCTCACACTTCGGTTCGGCCTGCCGGAAGGGCTCGAACTGACGTTGGGCCAGTCCGGGGCGCCCGGCCACCGGGCACTCCGCCGTCGGCTCCGCTTCGCCCCGCCGGCCACTCGCACCTTCCGCCGACCTGTCTCATGTACAAGCAGCCCCCCGCTATTCGCGTCCTGGCCCTGTCACCCGGACTCACGGTGCGAGTGGCGAACTGACGTCGCGGCGAGGCTCAGAGTCGCCGCCGCCGGAGCGCCCGATGGCCGGGCGGCCGTCACGCGCCACAGCCTGAGGACGACTTCGCCAATATACGCAGGGCGGAACTTCAGGGGCGCTGTGGAACGGCGAGGGTACGTTGGGCGGGTCTTCAGACCCGCCGAGCGCAACGCGCTGGCGCCTGCGACCGTCGAATCGGTGCGTCAGAACTGCGCGCGAATCGCGAGGCCGATGCGGTATGTGACCTTCGGGATGCCGAAGGACTGGAACTCGGGCACCGTGGCGATGTCCCCGCGGTCGGCATACACCACGCGGAACTGTGGGCCGATGCTGACGCGTGGGCTCACCTGGGTCGAGAAGTCGATGCCGCCCATGCCGCCCCGGCCCCAGCGGCTGACCTCGACTTCGGGCCCGAGGGCGCCGAAGGTGTAGCCGTCCACGCCGAATCGGCCCGGCGCCGTCCGCTCGAGCGAACTCTGACGCACGAGCCCGCCGCCGCCGACGAGGTCCACGCCCGCCCGGTCCGACCCGACCCTGAGGCGCGCGACGACGAAGATCGTCGTGTCACGGTAGCGGGCCTCCTTCATGAACGGGTTGAAGTAGAAATGCGTCTGGTCGATGGCGCGGCGCGGCGCCAGGGCCACCTCGACACCGACGCCGATTCGCGGCCCGAGGTGAACGCCAGCTTCGATGGTGGCGCCGGGCAGGAACCGGTTGGTCCGCCCCTCGTTGTCGTAGGACAGCGAGGGCGATCCCGAGACGTCTTGGGGGCTCCACGGCGACACGAACAGGCTAGCGGTCAGGTAGCCGGAGAGGTCCTGGGCCGACGCGGGTGAGACGCTGAGGATCGCGAGAACGAGGGCGACGCGGCAGCGTGACATCGTGATTCGCTAGCCGCTAGCCGCTAGCCGCTAGCCGCTATTCCGCTATTCCGCCGACGGGTCTTCGAGGTACGTGTACCCCTGCAGGCCGTCCTCGTAGAACCTGAGCAGCCGTCCGGCCTGCTGATCCTGCAGGTGGCCGGCGTGCACCGCGGCCTCGACGTCGCGGCGCAGCCTGCCGAGCAGCTCCTCGGGATCGAACTGCACGTAGCGCAGCACTTCGCTCACCGTGTCGCCCTTGATCACGTGGTCGACCCGGGCCGGCTCGCCGTCGTCGCCGTTCTCGGTCAGGCTGACGTGCACGGCGTGCGTGTCGCCGAGCAGGTTGTGCAGGTCGCCGAGGATCTCCTGGTAGGCGCCGACCAGGAACACGCCCAGGTAGTAGGGCTCGCCGGTGTAGCGGTGCAACTTGAGCGTCTTCTTGACGTCGCGGCGGTCGATGAACTGATCCAGCTTGCCGTCCGAGTCGCAGGTGATGTCGCCGATCACCGCGTGGTTGGCCGGCTTCTCGCCCAGCCGGTGGAGCGGCATCACCGGGAACAGCTGCTTGATCGCCCAGCTGTCTGGAATCGACTGGAACAGCGAGAAGTTGCAGAAGTAGGTGTCCGACAGCATCTCTTCGAGATTCTGCAGCTCTTCGGGCACTTCGGCCATCTGCGGCAGCAGCCGGAGAATCTTCTCGCAGATCGCGAAGTAGAGGTTCTCGGCGTGGGCGCGCTGCTCGAGCGGCAGGTAGCCGCCGCTGAACAGGTTCATCGCCATGTCGAGCGCCTGCTGGGCGTCGTGGTAGCTCTCGAGCGCGTTGCGCACGTTGACGGTGCGGTGGGTCTCGATGAGATCGACCACCGGCTGTTCGAAGTCGTCCTGCGTCGTCGTCGGCACCGTCTCTTCGCCGAAGCCGCTGGTGCCGAGCACGTTGAAGACGAGCACCGAGTGGTAGGCGGTGATCGCCCGGCCGCTCTCCGAGATGATGGTCGGGTGGGCCACCTTCTCTTCGTCGCACACCTGCTGGATGTGGTACACGACGTCGTTCGCGTACTCCTGCAGGGTGTAGTTCATGCTCGACTCAAAGTTGGTCTGCGAGCCGTCGTAGTCGACGCCCAAGCCGCCGCCGACGTCGATGGACTCGATGCCGGCTCCGGCCTTGGCGAGGTCGCAGTAGACCCGGGCCGCCTCGTTGAGCGCGTTCTTGATGATGCGGATATGGGTGATCTGGCTGCCGAGATGGAAGTGGAGGAGCTTGAAGCAGTCCTCCATGCCGTGCGCCTTGAGCAGCTCGAGTCCGCGCAGGATCTCGGTGACGGTCAGGCCGAACTTCGACCGGTAGCCGCCGGACGACTGCCAGCGGCCCATGCCGCGCGCCGCCAGCTTCACACGCATGCCGATCCGCGGCCGCACCCCGAGCTTCTCGGCGTACTTCAGGATCAGCTCGAGCTCGGTATACTTCTCGACGATCGGCGTGATGTTGCGGCCGATCTTGTGCGCCCACATCGCCAGCTCGATAAACTCGGCGTCCTTGAAGCCGTTGCAGACGATCGGCGTGTCGTTGCTGGCCACCGCCGCGACCGCCATCAGCTCGGGCTTGGAGCCGGCCTCGAGGCCGAAGCCGTACTGGCGCCCGAACTCCATCACTTCCTGCACCACCTGGCGCTGCTGGTTGACCTTGATCGGGTAGACGCAGACGTAGCGGCCCTGGTACTGGTTCTGGGCGATGGCGTGCTGGAACGCGGCGTGGATCTCGCCGAGGCGGTGCTGGAGGATGTCGGGGAAGCGGATCAGGATCGGCGCGCTGAGGCCACGCAGATCGAGCCGATCGACCAGCTTCTTGAGGTCCACCGCCCGCCCGGTTTCACGCGTCGGGTGCACCTGCATGTGCCCGGCGTCGTTCACCGAGAAGTAGCCCTGGCCCCAGCGGGCCACGTCGTAGAGCTCGGCGGCGTCGGCCGCCGTCCACTGCGCCGTGGCGCTGCCGTTCTGCGGGCGCTGCCGCTCGTTGGTGACCGTGCTCATCTGCTGCACTGAGAGAATAAACGAATTCCGTCGCGGCGGCGTGACGATTCGCGCCGCCGCCCCGACTCCGCTACGATCGTCGGGCGATGACCGAGCGCGTTCCTGCCATCAAGGTGCTCCTGCTGCCGAAGGACACCAACGCCCTGGGCACCATCTTCGGCGGCGTGATCCTGTCGCACATCGACCTGGCGTCGGCGGTGGAGGCACGCAAGACGGCGCCGCACCGCTTCGTCACCAAGGCGATCCGCGAGGTGGAATTCCATGCCCCGGTGCTGGTCGGCGACATCGTCAACTTCTACACGGAGACGCGGCGGGTCGGCCGGACGTCGGTGACCGTCGGCGTGCGCGTCGAGGTCGAGCGCTGGGGCGCCGGCCACGGCGAGCGCGAGACGGTAACCGAGGCCGAGGTCGTGCTGGTGGCGGTCGGCAGCGATGGCCGGCCCATCCCGGTCCAGTCGGCGCCGGCGGAGGTGGCGCGATGATCGCCGCCTTCGCGCCGGCCACGGTTTCGAACGTGGCGGCCGGCTTCGACGTGCTCGGCTTCGCCCTCGATCAACCCGGCGACGTGGTGCTGGCGGCCCTGGCCGACGTCGAGGGCGCGATCGTCGCCGAGATCCGCGGCGATGGCGGCCGGCTGCCGCGCGAGGCCGCCCGCAACACCGCGAGCGCCGCCGCGAACGCCCTGCTGGCGGCGCTCGGCACCCGGCAGGGGATTTCCCTGGTGCTCCACAAGGGCCTGCCGCTGGCGAGCGGCGTCGGCAGCAGCGGCGCCAGCGCCGTGGCGGCCGTCGTCGCCGTCAACGAGCTGCTCGGCCGGCCGGCAGGGCTCGACCTGCTGCTGCGCTGCGCCATGGCGGGCGAGCAGGCGGGTTGCGGCGCGGTCCATCCCGACAACGTCGCGCCGGCGCTGTACGGCGGATTCGTCCTCGCCCGGAGCGCCGATCCCCCTGATATCGTCCGCCTGCCGGTGCCGCCGGGACTGGCGTGTGCGGTGCTGCACCCCTCGATGGAGGTGCACACCGGCACGGCGCGGGCGCTGCTCGGTGACCAGGTGCCGCTCACGGCGGCGGTCCGCCAGTGGGCGAACGTCGGCGCGCTGGTGTCGGCGCTGCACTCGGGCGACCTGGCGCTGTTGTCGCGGGCGCTCGAGGATCACGTCGCCGAACCCAAACGCGCCACGCTGGTGCCGGGGTTCTACGCCATCAAGCAGGCGGCCGTCGCGGCCGGCGCGCTTGGCTGCAGCCTGTCGGGCTCGGGGCCGTCGATGTTCGCGCTGGCCCGCACGCTCGACGAGGCCACCGCGGCCGGCGAGGCGATGGCGGCGGCCTGGCGGGCCAAGTCGCCGTCGGTCGGCGCTGACCTGTGGGTCTCTCCGGTGGGCACCCGCGGCGCCCGCGTGGTCACCGTCGAGGCCGGACGCTGATGTTCGTGAGCACGCGAGGGGCGGCTCCGGCCGTGGGGCTCGGCGAGGCGCTCCGTCGTGGTCTCGCGCCCGATGGCGGGCTCTACGTCCCGGTCGACATCCCGGCGATGGCGCCGGAGGAGTGGGCGGCACTGCGCGGCCGCACGCTGCCGGAGGTGGCCACCGCGCTCATCGCGCCGCTGGTGGCCGACGCGTTCGATCGCCCGGCGCTGGGCCGGCTCATGGCGTCGGCGCTGTCGTTTCCCATCCCGCTGGTGCCGGTCGTGCCCGGAACCTGGGCGCTGGAGCTCTTCCACGGCCCGACGCTCGCCTTCAAGGACATCGGCGCCCGGACGATGGCGCGGTGGCTGGCCGCCACGGCCGGAACCGCGGGTGACGGACCGCTGACGGTGCTGGTGGCGACGTCGGGCGACACCGGCGGCGCGGTGGCGCACGCGTTCCACGGCGTGGCCGGCACGCGGGTGGTCGTGCTCTATCCGCGCGGGCGGGTGAGCGCGGTGCAGGAGGCGCAGTTCGCCACGCTCGGCGGCAACGTGACGGCAGTGGCGGTCGAGGGCACCTTCGACGATTGCCAGCGGCTGGTCAAGGAGGCCTTTTCGGAACCGGCGCTGGCCGCGCGCCATCGGCTGACCTCGGCCAACTCGATCAGCGTCGGCCGGCTGCTGCCGCAGATGGCCTATTACGCCTGGGCCGTGCTGCAGCTGCCGGCCACGGCGCCGCCGCCGGTCGTCGTCGTGCCGAGCGGCAACCTGGGCAACGTCACCGCCGGGCTGCTGGCGGCGCGGCGGGGCGTGCCGATTGCCCGCTTCGTCGCCGCCACGACCGTCAACGATCCGCTGCCGCGCTACCTCGCCTCCGGGCGCTATGAGCCGGCCGCGGCGGTGCCGACGCTCGCCAACGCGATGGACGTCGGCCATCCCAGCAACTTCGAGCGGCTGCAGTGGCTGTTCGGCGGCGACGTCGAGGCGATGCGCCGGGCGGTCGTCGGCCTGGCGGTGACCGACGACGAGATTCGCGCGGCGATGCGCGAGATGGACGCCCACGGCTACCTCGCCGATCCCCATACGGCCGTCGGCTGGGTCGGGGCGAAGGCCGCGGCGGCCTTCGCCGGTCCGGAAGTGCCGCGGGTCGTGTTGTCCACGGCGCACCCGGCGAAGTTCGGCGACGTCGTGGCGCCGGTGCTGGGGCGCGAGGTGCCGTTGCCGCCGGCGCTGGCGGAGCGCATGGCGCAGGTGCCGCGGCCGCTGTCGGCGGCGCCGCACCTGGCCGCGGTGGTGGACGTGCTGGAGCAGCTCACCACGCCGACCTAGCCGCCCATGCGTTCCCGCCGCCTGCTGCTCGTGGCCGCGCTCGCCGGGCTGGCCGCGGTCTTCGTCGCCTTCGACCTCGACGAGCGGCTGAGCCTCGAGGCGCTGAAGGGGCAGCGCGACGCGCTGCGGGCGGCGGCCGCCGCCGACCCGGTCCGCGCCGCCGCGACCTTCGTCGCGGTCTACGTCGCCGTGACCGCCCTGTCGCTGCCCGGGGCGGCGGCGCTCACCCTGGCCGGCGGCGCGATCTTCGGCTTCTGGTTCGGGCTGGGACTGGTGTCGGTGGCGTCGACGGCGGGGGCGACGCTGGCGTTCCTGGCCGCGCGGTTCGTGCTCCGCGACGCCGTGCAGGCGCGGTTCGGCGAGCGGCTGCGGGCGGTGAACGACGGCGTCCGCGCCGACGGCGCCTGGTACCTGCTCAGCCTGCGGCTGGTGCCGCTGTTCCCGTTCTTCGTCGTCAACGTCGTGATGGCGCTCACGCCGATCCGCACCTGGACGTTTGCGTGGGTCAGCCAGCTGGGGATGCTGCTCGGCACGGCGGTGTTCGTCAATGCCGGCATCGGGCTGGCCGCGATCGACACGCCGGCTGACGTCGTGTCCCCGGGCCTGCTGTTCTCGTTCGTCCTGCTCGGGCTGGCGCCGCTCGCCGGCCGCGGGCTGGCCGCGTCACTGCGCCGCCGCCGCGTCTACGCACCGTGGGCGGCCGCCCGGCCGCGACGGTTCGACCGCAACGTCGTCGTGATCGGCGGCGGATCGGCCGGCCTCGTCGCCGCGTATCTGGCCGCCGCCCTCAAGGCCTCGGTGACGCTGGTCGAGCGCGAGCGGCTGGGCGGCGATTGCCTGTACACGGGCTGCGTGCCGTCGAAGACGCTGATCCGGGCGGCCGCGGCAGCGGCCGAGGTGCGCCGGGCGGCGAGTTTCGGCGTACGCGCCGACCCGCCGGCGATCGACTTCGCGGCGGTGATGGCGCGGGTGCGCCAGGTGATCACCGCCATCGAGCCGCACGACTCGGTGGCGCGCTACACCGCCCTGGGCGTCGAGTGCGCCCGCGGGCACGGGCGCCTCGTCTCGCCGTGGGCGGTCGAGATCACCGACGCCGACGGTGCCACCCGCACCCTGACGACCCGGGCCATCGTGATCGCCGCCGGCGCGCGTCCGATCCTGCCGCCGATTCCCGGGCTGGCCGAGGCTGGCGCGCTCACGTCCGCGACGATCTGGTCGCTCGACCGACTGCCGTCCCGGCTGGTCGTGCTGGGCGGCGGGCCGATCGGCTGCGAGCTGGCGCAGGCCTTCGCCCGGCTCGGATCGCAGGTGACGATCGTCGAGGCGGCGCCGCAGCTGCTCGCTGCCGAGGACGCCGACTGCGCGGCCCTGGTGCAGACGCGGCTCGCCGCCGAGGGCGTCGCGCTGCGGCTCGGCCAGCCGGCCGTGCGGGTCGATCAGGTGAACGGCGAGAAGCGGGTCGTCGTCGACAGCGCCGGCGCCGTCGAGGCCGTCGCCTGCGACGAGATCCTGTGCGCGGTGGGGCGCGTGGCGGTCACCGACGGCCTGGGGCTCGAGGCGCTCGGCATCGCCACCACGGCGGCCCGGGCGGTCGCCCTCAACGAGTGGCTCGAGACGCGCTACCCGAACGTCGTCGCCTGCGGCGACGTGGCCGGCCCCTACCAGTTCACCCACATGGCGGCGCACACCGCGCGGTTCGCGGTGATGAACGCGCTCTTCGGCTGGGCGCGGCGGTTCCGCGTCGACTACTCGGTGGTGCCGTGGGTCACCTTCACCGACCCGCAGGTGGCCCGCGTCGGCCTCAATGAAGACCAGGCGCGCGCCCGGGGCGTGCCGCACGTCGTCACGACCTACGCGCTCGACGACCTCGACCGCGCCATCGCCGACGGCTCGGCGCACGGGCTGGTCAAGGTGCTCACCGCGCCGGGCAGCGACCGCATCCTCGGCGCGACCATCGTCGGCGCCCACGCCGGCGAGATGCTGCCCGAGTTCGTGCTGGCGATGACGCACCGGCTCGGCTTGTCGAAGCTGCTCGACACGATCCACGTCTATCCGACCTTCGCCGAGGCCAACAAGTACGCCGCCGGCGTGTGGCGGCGCTCCGGCGTGACGCGCGGCCAGCATACGCTGCTCGCGGCGCTGCACGCGTGGCGGCGCCGGGACGGCAGCCTCGGCGGCGTCGTCGCGGCAGTGTGGCCGCTGTGGCGCGACCGGCGGCCGGCGGCGTCGGGGGCGGATCGCTCGCGCGAGTAGGGCGGCGTCACGGCACCGGCGACGGTGGCGTCGTGCCGGGCGGCGTCAGTACCCCAGGCGACACTCGGATTGGCGGCGCCTGAGTCGCCTCGCCGCGCACCGGCCTGGCGCGCGGACATCGGGCGGTGCCGCGGGTAAGATCGTCGCCATGACCTCAGCGCCCGCCACTCTCACGCCGGAGCGATCGGCCATCGACCCCGCCTACACCTGGGATCTCTCGGCGATTTTCCCGTCGTGGGAGGCCTGGGAGGCGGCGATGGCCGATCTCGAGCAGCGGATCGGCGCGTTCAAGGCGCTGGCCGGCACGTTGGGGCAGAGCGGCGCGGCGCTGCGCGACGCGCTGCAGGCGCACGACGCCATCGGCCAGCTCAGTTACCGCGTCTGGTATTACCCGTCGCTGACCCACGACCAGGATCAGCGCGACAACACCTCGGCGGCCCGGCGGCAGCGCGTGCAGTTGCTGTTCGCGCGGCTCGAGCACGCCACCTCCTGGTTCAACCCCGAACTGCTGACCGTGCCGCCGGCGACCATCCACGGCTGGATGGCCGCCGATCCGGCGCTGGCCGTCTACCGCTTCGCCGTGGACGATCTGTTCCGCAAGCAGGCGCACGTGCTCGACCACGACGGCGAGCGGCTGCTGTCGCTGGCGTCGCGGCTGAGCGGGGCGCCGCGCGATGCCTACGAGTCGCTGACGACCGCCGACGCGCGGTTTCCGACCATCCGCCTGTCGACCGGCGCCGACGTGCAGGTCACCTACGGCCAGTACCGCCGGGTCCTCGCCACCAGCCGGGTCGCGGCCGATCGCCGCGCCGCGTTCGACGCGCACTACGACGTGTTCGGGGCCACCCGCAACACCTACGCGGCGCTCTACAACGGTGTGCTCCACCGCGACTGGTTCCAGGCCCGGGCGCGCGGCTATGCCACCACGCTCGACGCGGCGCTGTTCGGCGACGCCATCCCGCCGGCGGTCGTCACCACGCTCATCGCCGAGACCAGGGCCGGGATCGAGCCGTTCCGCCGCTATCACCGGCTGCGCAAGCGCGCCCTCGGGCTCGCCGAATACACCGCGGCCGACGCCTACGTGCCGCTGGTCGAGCACGACGTGCAGTACCGCTACGACGACGTACGGGCGTGGATCGTCGAGTCCACGGCCCGGCTCGGCTCCGAGTACCAGGCGCGGGTGCGGGAGGCGTTCGACCGTCGCTGGATCGACGTCTACGAGAACCAGGGCAAGCGCAGCGGCGCCTACTCGGCGCCGGTCTACGGCGCGCACCCGTACATGCTGCTCAACTACAACGACACGCTCGACGCCGTCTTCACGCTGGCCCACGAGATGGGCCACTCGATGCACACGCTGCTGGCGCACGCCGCCCAGCCGTTCGTCTATGCCGGCTACACGATCTTCGTCGCCGAGGTGCCGTCGACGCTCAACGAAGAGCTGCTGCTCGAGCTGATGCTGGAGCGGGTCGGCAGCCGCGAGGAAGGCATCGTGCTGCTGCAGCACGCCATCGACGGCATCGTCGGCACGTTCTACAACCAGGTGCTGTTCGCCGACTTCGAACTCGAGGCGCACCGGATGGTCGAGCGCGACGAGCCGATCACCGCCGAGTCGCTGACCACGCTCTACAACGGCCTGCTCGACGCCTACTGGGGCGACGCCATCAGCCGCGACGAGCGCCTCGGCTGGACCTGGGCGCGCATCCCGCACTTCTACCAGTCGCCGTACTACGTCTACCAGTACGCGACGTGCATGGCCTCGACGGCGGCGTTGATGCAGGAAGTGGGCAGCGCCGATCCGGTGCGGCGCGCCGACGGTGTCGCGCGCTACCTTGCGCTGTTGGCGGCCGGCGGCAGCGACCACCCGATGACGCTGCTCACGCGCGCCGGCGTGGATCTGTCGGAGCCGACGGCGATCCGCGCGCTGGTGGCGCACCTCGACCGGCTGGTCGGCAGACTCGAGGCGGCGCTGGCCTGAGGCGGCGGGCGTCGTGATCAGCGCGGCGCCGCGCAGGGGCGGGCGTCGGCCCACTCGGGAGGCCCGCTGACGATGGTGTCGGTGGTGCGGTCGCGCACCACCGGCGTCCATTCGCCCTTGGGCCAGACGCGCACCGCGAAGCGCGTCGGCGCACTGCGAACCTCGAGTTCGTAGCGGTGCCCGGCGACCGGCGTGAAGCCGATCACGGCGGTGCCGGCGTCGGCGGCGACGATCCCGGGCCGCGGGTCGTTGCGCATCGTGACGGCGAGCGTGACCGGCGCCGGCGGCAGGCGCCACCGCCGCTCGCGCGCGCCCACGGCGGCGCCGTTGACGCACTGGACGACGAGCGCCCGCTGCGTGACGCGGAGGTCGGCGGTGGGGGGCGGCGCGGCCGCGATGGACGACGGGACGCTCAACAGCGCGGCCAGCGCCGGGACGGCGATTCGAGTCATCTGCGGTCTCCTGTCAGCGGTCGCCGAGGGCACGGCGCGGGTCCAGACGCATCGCCCGCCATGCCGGGGCCGCTGCCGCCAGCACCGCGGCGAGCAGCATCGCGATCGGCACGGCCACGAAGGTCACGGGGTCGAGCGGATCGACACCGTAGAGCTGTCCGGCCGTCACGCGAGCAACCGCTGCGGCGACGGCCAGTCCGATGGCGCCACCCCAGGCGGTGACTCGCAGGGCATCGCCGACCACGAGGCGGGCGACGTGGCCCGGTACGGCGCCCAGCGCCAGCCGCAGGCCCAGCTCGCCGGTCCGTTCGGCGACCACGAGGGTGATCACGCCGTACACGCCCATGGCGGCAAGGGCCAACGCGACGGCGCCGAAGGCCGCGACGAGCACCAGGGTGAATCGGCGCTCCGTCACCGAGGCGAGCCGGACGCTCTCCATCGTGCGCACGTCGGACACCGTCACCCCGGGATCGAGTCGCTGCGCGAACTGGCGCACCGAGGTCGCCATCGTGGCCGGGTCGGTCGCCGTGCGCACGACCACGTACGGCGCGACGGGCGGGCCGGAGAGATAGCTCGTGTACAGCTCCGGCGGAGCGGGTCGCTCGAGACTTCCGTGGCGGACGTCGGCGACGACGCCGACGACCGTCAACCAGGGGCTGTCCGGGTCGCCGCCCAGCGCCAGGCGGCGGCCGATCGGATCCTCGGTCGCGAACAGCTGCGCCGCCAGCGTTTCGTTGATCACGGCCGCGGTCGCTGCGCCGATCGGATCGTCGTCGCTGAACAGCTGCCCGCGTCGCAGCGGGATCCGCATCACCGCGAAGTAGTCGTGCAGGGTGCGGCGAAAGCCGACCACGTGCAGCCGCGCGTCCTCGTCGGGTTGTCCCTCGACGCGCACCGCCGTCGTGTCGTTGGTGCTCGCCAGCGGCATCCGGGTCGTCCCGCCCGCCATCACCACGCCGGGCAGGGCGCGCAACCCCGCGAAGAACTCGCGATAGAACACCCGGCGCTCCTCCGCGCCGGCCAGCCGGTCGGGCACGCTCATCTGCAGCGTGAGGACGTGGTCGGATTGGAAGCCGGGGTCCACCGTGAGCACGGTCGCCAGGCTGCGGGTGAGCAGGCCGGCCTGGACGGCCAGCACCGCGGCGAGCGCGACCTGACCGGCCACCAGCGCGGTGCGCAGTCGCCGGCCCGCCGAGGTGGGCCCGGCGGCGCCTCGACTGGCATCCTGCAGCACGCCGCGCACATCCGGACGGGCGGCGGCCAGCATCGGCGCGAGACCGACGAGGCCGGCGGCGACGACGGCCAGCACGGCGCTGGCAGCGACCACGGACACATCCGGAGCCACGTCGGCGATCCGCGGCAGCGTCGGCGGTGCCAGGGCCACGAGCCCGTCGACGATCCACCGCACCGCCAGCAGCGAGACAGCGGCGCCGGCGGCGGCCAGCAGCAGGGCCTCGGCCAGCACCTGCCGAACCAACTGGGTCCGGGTCGCGCCCAGGGCGGCCCGTACCGCCAGCTCGCGCTGCCGGACCAGGCTGCGCGCGAGCATCAGGTTGGTGACGTTCGCCACCGCCATGAGCAGCAGCACGCCGACTCCGCCGAGCAGCATCAGCAGCGCCGACCGCACCTCGCCCACGGTCTGCTCATGGAGGGAGACGACGTGCGCGCCCCAGCCGCGGTTGCTGTCGGGATGGCGCGCGGCCAGCGTGGCGGCGTGGGCCGCGAGCTCGGCATCGGCCTGACGGGCGGACACGCCGGGCGCGAGTCGGCCGATGGCCACGAGCACGTGGGCGCCACGAATCAGCTGCCCGGCACCGTCGCGCCAGCGCGGCGCGTCGAGGGGCATCGGCACCCACAGGTCGGCCATCGGGGGCGTCGCGATCCCGGACGCGCCCAGCATGCTGCGATACGGAAAGGCGAAGCCGGGCGACGCCACGCCGACGATCTCGAGCGTCTCGTTGCCATACAGCCGGAGGCGCCGCCCGACGATCGTCGGGTCGCCGGCGAAGCGCACGCGCCACGCGTGATCGCTCAGCACGGCGACGTCGCGTTCGCCGGCGCCGAAGCGGCGGCCGAGCTGTACGGGCGCGCCCAGGAGGTCGAGCAGGCCGTCGCCGACCCGTGACACGTGCAGCAGCCCGGCGTCGCCGTGCCCGACCGCCGCCGTGCGCACGATGAACGACAGGGCGTACTCCATTCCGGCGAACGAACGGCTCATCGCGCGGAGGTCTTCGAAATCGGCCGGCGACACCGGGGTGGCGGCGCCGCCGGCCTGCGGGTTCTCGCTCCACACCATCACCAGCCGGTCGGCGTCGCGGTAGGGCAGGGGCTTCAGCAGCACGCCGTTGACGACCGCGAAGATGGCGCCGTTGGCGCCGATGCCGAGGGCGAGCGCGAGTATCGCCAGCGCCGCGAACCCGCGCGCCGCGGCCAGGGCGCGGATCGCCGCGCGCAGGTCGTTGAGAATCGCGTCCCACGTTCCGGCGCGTCGCCCGGCCGGGGCATAGAGATGAGGGCGATGGCTGCGCCAGGTCGCCCAGCGAACCACCGCCGAGCCGCGTTCGCCAAGGCCGTGCGCGACGGTGCGCGCGACCAGCGCGGACCGCAGCGTCCAGGCGCCGGGGTGGCCGGACGGCGGCCACGCCCGGCCGAAGTCCTCGCGCAACTCGTCGCCGAAGCGGCGGCGGAACGCTGCCGGATAGGCGACGAGCAACAGACCGACGAGCCAGCGTGGCGGCGTGCTCATGCGCGGCTCCGTTTCGGCGCCGGCCCCGGGTCGAACAGGGCGCGCGCCTCTGCGGCCCGCAGCAGCGCGCGCAGGCGCTCGGCTTCGGCGCGGGCCACCGCCCGGCCCAGTGGCGTGAGGCGGTAATAGCGGCGCCGCTCGTCGTCGCCGGCGGCGGGCCGGGCCTCGAGCTCGACGATCAGGGCGTCCTCGAGCAGGCGGGCGAGGGCGCGGTAGAGCGAGCCGGGATGCAGCGCGACCGCGCCGTCGCTGCGCCGGGCGACCTCCTGCATGATGGCGTAGCCGTGCTGGTCGCCGGCGGCGAGCGCGAGCAGGATCTCGAACCACACCGGAGCGAGCGGCAGGAAGCGGTCGGAGCGGGGCTGGTCGGCCATAGCTGCTCGACGAGTATACGCGTCACGCGTATAGACGACGCCGCGGCGGCGAAGGTTCGCCCCGGGGGGTTGACGTCGGGCCTCCAGGCATATATCCTCTCATCCGGATTTACGGATGAAACACGCCCGCGTCCTCGCGCTGCCCTCGCCGGCCCTGCCGCACGTGCTGGAGCACATGGCGACGCTGGCCGACCCGCTGCGCTGCCGCCTGCTGCTCCTGGTCGAAGGCCATGAGCTGACGGTGGGCGAGATGTGCACGGTGCTGCAACTGCCGCAGTCCACCGTCAGCCGGCATCTCAAGACCCTGGCCGACGGCGGGTGGGTGACGTCGCGGCGCGACGGCACGTCGCGGTTCTACGGCCTGGCCGATCCGCTCGAGGCCTCGGCGGCGCGGCTCTGGCCGCTCATCCGCGAGCAGGTCAGCGCCACCGCCGCCGCCGAGCACGACGATCGCCGGTTGAAGGGGGTGCTCGACCAGCGGCGCTCCACCTCCGAGGCGTTCTTCTCGAAGGCCTCGGGGCAGTGGGACAAGCTGCGCGCCGATCTCTTCGGACAGGCGTTTCACGCCCAGGCCGCGCTGGCGCTGCTCGACGGGTCGCTGCGCGTCGGGGATCTCGGCTGCGGCACCGGGCAGCTGAGCGCCCTGCTCGCCCCGCACGTCGGCACGGTGATCGCGGTCGACGGATCGGCCGACATGCTTCAGGCGGCGCGGGCGCGCCTGGCCGACCTGCCCGACGTCGAGGTGCGGCGCGGCGCGCTGGAAGCGCTGCCGATCGACGACGGTCAGCTCGACGTCGCGGTGCTGGCGCTGGTGCTGCACCACCTGCCCGAGCCCGCCCGCGCCCTGGCCGAAGCGGCCCGCGTCGTGGCGCCGGGCGGCCGCGTGCTCATCGTCGACATGCTGCCGCACGACCGCACCGAGTACCAGGCCCAGATGGGCCACGTCTGGCTCGGCTTCGGCGAGGCCCAGATCCGCCGGTGGCTCGACGCCGCCGGCTTCACCGGCCTGCGGCTGGCGGCCCTGCCCGTCGAGCCGTCGGCCAAGGGCCCGGCGCTGTTCCGCGCCGTGGCCGTGAAATCCCGCGGCGCTGCCGCCGCCGTGTCGCGCCCGCCGGTCAAGGCGCCGCGCCGTTCCCGTTGACCACGTCCTCCGCATCGACCCGAAGAAGGAGCATCCACCGATCATGGCGACCGCAACCCAGACCCACCCGTTCGACGCCGCTCGTGCCGCCGGGCGCGAGCCTTTCAAGGTGAAGGACCTGTCGCTGGCCGAGTTCGGCCGCCAGGAGATCCGCCTCGCCGAGCACGAGATGCCCGGCCTGATGGCGCTGCGCGCGCAGTACGGCGGCCAGCGGCCGCTCGCCGGCGCGAAGATCATGGGCTCGCTGCACATGACCGTGCAGACCGCGGTGCTCATCGAGACCCTGACCGAGCTCGGGGCGGACGTGCGCTGGGTGAGCTGCAACATCTTCTCGACGCAGGATCACGCCGCCGCCGCCGTGGTCGTCGGCCGGCCCGAGACCGGCGGGACGCCGGCGGCGCCGAAGGGCACGCCGGTGTTCGCGTGGAAGGGCGAGACCCTGCCCGAGTACTGGTGGTGCACGGTCGAGGCGCTGCTGTGGCCCGACGGCTCCGGCCCGTCGCTCATCGTCGACGACGGCGGCGACGCGACGCTGTTCGTGCACAAGGCCAGGGAGTACGAGGCCGCCGGCACGGTGCCGGCGTTCGACGCCGCCGCCGAGCCCGAGGAGTGGGGCGTCATCCTCGACACGCTGCGCCGTGAGCTGGCGGCGCGGCCCGGCGTGTGGACGACAGTGGCCGACGGCATCAAGGGGGTCAGCGAAGAGACCACCACCGGCGTGCACCGTCTCTACGAGATGACCGCGGCCAACACGCTGCTGTTCCCGGCCATCAACGTCAACGACTCGGCGACCAAGAGCAAGTTCGACAACCTCTACGGCTGCCGCCACTCGCTCATCGACGGCCTCAACCGCGCCAGCGACGTGATGCTGTCGGCCAAGGTGGCGGTGGTGTGCGGCTACGGCGACGTCGGCAAGGGCTGCGCCCAGGCGCTCAAGGGCCAGGGCTGCCGGGTGATCGTCACCGAGATCGACCCGATCTGCGCGTTGCAGGCGGCGATGGAAGGCTACCAGGTGACGACGCTCGACGACGTCATCGCCACCGCCGACATCTTCATCACCGCCACCGGCAACAAGAACATCCTCACCGTCGAGCACATGCAGCGGATGAAGGACAAGGCGATCATCGGCAACATCGGCCACTTCGACAACGAGATCGACATGGCGGGGCTGGCCAAGTCGGGGGCCGAGCGGGTGCGCATCAAGCCGCAGTACGACGAGTGGGTGTTCCCGAAGACCGCCGGCCGCGACGCGCACAGCGTGCTGGTGCTGGCCGAAGGGCGGCTGCTCAACCTGGGCTGCGCCACCGGACACCCCAGCTTCGTGATGAGCTCGTCGTTCACCAACCAGGTGATGGCGCAGCTCGACCTGCACTTCAGCGCCACCGGCAAGCCGACGCTGTCGGGCACGACCTACGACGCCAAGCGCGTCTACATCCTGCCCAAGAAGCTCGACGAGATGGTGGCGCGGCTGCACCTGGCCAAGCTCGGCGTCAAGCTGACCACGCTGTCGAAGGAGCAGGCCGACTACATCGGCGTGCCGGTGGAAGGGCCGTACAAGTCGGCCCATTACCGGTACTGACGCTCACCCGGGGCTCGGGGCTCGGGTCTCGGGATCGGACAGTCACGATCACATCGTCAGGCCGCGGGCGCGGGGCATTGGCCTCGCGCCCGCGTTCGTTTTCCCCGCCCCGAGCCCCGAGCCCCGATCGTCCTACAATGCGCTCGCTCATGACATCGACGCCCGCCCCTTCGGCCCTTCGTCTTCTGGTCATGGCCGCACTCCTGGCGAGCGTGGTGCACGCCTTGCGAGCGCAGGGCCCAGGCGTCGAGGGCGTCGTCTTCCTCGATGCCGACGGCGACGGCCGGCGTGACGGTGGGGAAGCCGGACTCGCCGGCGTGGCGGTGTCGAACCAGCACGCCGTGGCCATCACCGACGGGGAGGGGCGCTACCGGCTGGCCGATCGCGGCACCGGTGTCGTGTTCGTGTCGGTGCCCGACGGCCATCGGGTCGTCGGCGCCTTCTGGCAGCCGGCAGCGGCCGACGTCGACTTCGCGCTGGCCTCCCAGGCGGACGCGGCAACCTTCACGTTCCTCCATGCCTCCGATCCGCACGCCGACGCGCGCAGCCTGCCGCGGCTGGCGAAGGTGCGGGCCATCGTCGGCGCACGCCGCCCGGCCTTCGTCCTGATGACCGGCGACCTGGTGCGCGACGCGATCCGCGTCGGCGAAGACGAGGCCGCCGGCTACTACGACCTGTATCGACGCGAGACCGCCGCCTGGCCGGTGCCGGTGTGGAGCGTCCCGGGGAACCACGAGAACTTCGGCATCGAACGGCACCTGTCGCTCGTCAGCCCGGCGCATCCGCTCTACGGCAAGGGGATGTACCGCGCCCGGCTCGGCCCGAACTACTACTCGTTCACCCGGGGCGGGATCCATTTCGTCGGCCTCGACACGGTGGACGTGGCCGACCTCTGGTACTACGGACACGTCGACGGCCGGCAGCTGGCCTGGCTGAGGGCCGACCTCGCCGCGATCCCGGCGGCCATGCCGGTCGTGACCTTCAACCACATCCCGTTCGTCAGCGCCGCCGAGATGGTGAAGGGCTACACCGACGAGGGCGCCGCGCCGACCACGCTGCGCGTCGGCGGCCGCACCGTGTTCCGGCACGTCGTCGCGAATCTCGGCGAGGTGCTGGCCGTGCTGCCGGCGTCGCGCTGGCCGCTGGCGCTGGGCGGTCACATCCACCTGCGCGAGCTCATCCGCTACGGCTCGCCGGTCGCGACGCGCTTCGAACAGGCGGCGGCGATCGTCGGCGGCGGCAGCGGCACGGTGCCGGCAACGTCGGGCGTGACGCTCTACTCGGTACGGAACGGCGAGGTGGATGCGGGGACGTTCATTCCGCTCGACTAAGAACGAGGGGCTGTGGGCTGGGGGCTGGCGCTTGCCCGTAGCAGCAGTCGCGAAAGATGACGAAGCGAAGAGTGTCTTCCGGCCGGCTTCTCGTCCTGTCGAGCCCCAGTCCCCACCCCCAGAACCTAGACCCCAGGTTTCGTCGTCGCCCCGGCCTTGAAGCGGAACGAGCCGTCCTCGAGGCGCTCGCGGTACGGCGTGTGGCAGGTGCCGCAGGAGCCGCCCACCGCGGCCGCGGCGGTCTTGGCGGCGTCCCACTGTCCGCCTTTGGCGGCCTTCTCGACGGCCAGCACGTTGGCGCGGGCGTCGGCGGCCCACTTCATGGCGTCGAGCTTGCCGCGCTTCTTCATGAACGCCTCGGCCTCGGCGAAGGCGGCGGCCAGGGTGGCGATGTTCTTGGTGGCCATCTCGACGTTCGAGCCGTCAGCGCCCTTGCGCATCTCGCCCGACTGCGCGGGCAGCACGCGCATGGCCTTCTGCAGCGCCTCTTCGTCGGGCGTCATCGGCGGCGCGATGAAGCGGGCCAGGTCGAGCATCCGGTCGTTGACGACCGAGGTGGCCAGCACCACGGGCTTGCCCTTGTACTTCGCCACGGTGTCGGCGGGCAGCTCGCCGGCGTGCGCCTTCGACTTGGCCGCCACCTCGGCCGGGTCGTACTTCATCAGCAGCCCGATCACCGTCACGTAGGTGTTCACCGCCACCGGATCGCTCAGCCGCTGCGCCAGCACCAGCACGTCGCTGCCGCTCTTGGTCTTGTCCTGATCGACGGTGAAGGCGAGCGTACCCAGACTGGCGTCGACGATGCCGGTCATCGCCACGTACTCGCCCACCCACTGATCGGGCTTGGCGGCCACCGAACTGGCGGCCACCGGCACGATGGCGCGCGTCGGCGGCGGCAGCGTCCCGGCGGGCGTCGCCGGCGCGGCCGGCTTCTGTCCACCCGCCGCCGGCGGCTGCTGGGCGCCGACGACCGCCAGCGACGCGGCGACGGCGATCGCGGCGACGAGCGCCGGGGCCGGCCCGTGCGACGAGGACGAGCACCTGTTCTTCATCGGGCGTTTCCCTCCAAAATCACGGTCATGATACCTCGGCCGTCCGCGCCTCCAGAGCGGATCATCGGATGTCATCGAATGTCCAGAAACGTGTGGCGGCACCTCGCCGCGATGGGAGTGAGCACGATCCTCGCCGCGACGACGACCGCGGCCGATCGGCAGAGCGCTGACTCGTGCAGCGAGGCGTCACGCGCCGCGCTGGCGGCCGCCGCCGCCGATGCCGCCGCCGCCGACGGCGACGCCGCGGCCCGACGTCTGCGCGCCGCCCTCGGTGCCGACCCGGCGTGTGCGTCGCTGGCCGTCGCGTCGTGGAGCTGGCATGCCTGGCAGGCGGCGGCCCGGGCCACCGCCGACGGCGGCACCGACGCCGCACTGTCCAGAGTGACGGCCGCGCTCGAGGTCCTCGAACCCGGTGGCCGCGCGCCGGGCCTCGAGGCCGCATACGCCGCGGCGGTGGTCCATGCCGCCGCGGCCGCGGCGCAGCACGAACGCGACGAGATGCGGGTCTGGCTCGAGCACGCTGCCGGCCTCGCCCCCCGCCTGCCGCCCGACGCGCGGGCGTGGCCGCTGCCGCTGCCGCTCGCCGAAGGCGAGCTCTGGCTGTCCGTGGACGATCACGAGCTGGCCGAAGCCGCGTTCACCCGGGCCGGCGACCGCTCGCCGGCCGGGCTGCGCGGCGTGGCCCGCACGCGGGCCCGACGCACCGACCTGGCCGGCGCCTGCGCGCCGTTCCGGGCGGCGCTGGCGCTCGTCGAGGCCGACCGGCCCGACGGGCCGCTCGCCGTCGAGGCGCGCGCCTTCCTCCGGCTGTGCCCGTGATGCCGCGCTACGCCGAGGCGATTCTCGACGCGCTGGCGACGCACGGGCTGGCCCCCCGTCCCGATACCGACCCGCGTCAGTTGCGCGACGCTGTCAACGACCTGTACCGGTACGAGATCCGCCGCCTGCGCGATCGCTGCCGCGCCGGCGAGTTCCCGTCGGCGGAGCTGGCCGGGCACGTCGTGCAGCTGAGGCGGCGCTACCTGCTGCTGTCGATTCCGCTGGACCGATGGGTGGAGCCCGACGCGTAGCCTCCCGAGCCCCGAGTCCCCAGCCCCGAGTCCCGAGCCTCGGCATTTCTGCGTGCTACTCTCCATGCATGGCACGCATGCAACGAGTCGCCACGCCGATGGTGCGCGACGTGCGGGGCGGTCCGCTGCGCCGCGCGTCGTGGGACGAGGCCCTGGCCCGCGCCGCGGCGGGATTCCGCGCCGTGATCGATCGCGACGGCCCCCAGGCGTTCGGGCTCTTCAGCTGCTCGAAGAGCACCAACGAAATGAACTACGCGGCGCAGAAGTTCGCCCGCGCGGTCATCGGGTCGAACAACATCGACAGCTGCAACCGGACTTGACACGCCCCCAGCGTCGCCGGTCTGGCGGCGGTCTTCGGGATGGGCGGCGGGACGAGCTCGTATCGCGAGATCGAGGAGACGGACTGCATCCTGCTGTGGGGCTCGAACGCGCGCGAGACCCATCCGATCTTCTTCCACCACCTCCTCACCGGGGTGGAGCGCGGGGCCCGGCTCTTCGCCATCGACCCGCGGCGGACCTCGTCGGCGCAGTGGGCGGAGGTCTGGGCCGGGCTCGACGTCGGCACCGACATCGCGCTCTCGAACACGATGGCCCGCGAGATCATCGTCAGCGGACTGGCCCACCGCGAGTTCATCGCCGCGGCGACCAGCGGCTTCGACGCCTACAAGGCGTCGGTGCTGCCGTGGACGCTCGAACGCGGCGAGGCGGCCACCGGCGTGCCGGCGGCGGTGATCCGCGAGATGGCGCATGCCTACGCCACCGCGCCGACGGCGATGATCTGCTGGACGCTGGGCATCACCGAGCACCACAACGCCGTCGACAACGTGCTGTCGCTCATCAACCTGGCGCTGCTCACCGGGCACGTCGGGCGCTGGGGATCGGGCATCAACCCGCTGCGTGGCCAGAACAACGTCCAGGGCGGCGGGGACATGGGCGCGTTGCCGGATCGATTCCCGGGATTCCAGCACGTCGAAAATGACGCCGTGCGGGCCCGGTTCGATCGGGCGTGGGGCGTCACCGTGCCGGCGAAGAAGGGCTGGCATCTCACCGGCATGTTCGACGCGATGGAGCGCGGCGAACTCAAAGCGCTCTATGTGATCGGCGAGAACCCGGCGCAATCGGAAGCCAACCAGCGGCACGCCGAGCACCTGCTGCAGAGTCTCGACGTGCTGGTCGTGCAGGACGTGATGTTCACGGCCACGGCGGCGATCGCCGATGTGGTGCTGCCGGCCGCGGCCGGCGCCTACGAGTCGGAGGGCACCGTGACCTCGAGCGAACGTCGCGTGCAGCGGGTGCGGCGCACCAAGGCGCCGGCCGGCGAGAGCCGCGACGACCTCGACATCATCTTCGCGATGGCCCGGGCGATGGGCGCCGACTGGGGCCCGGCCGATCCCGAACGCGTCTGGAACGAGGTGCGATCGCTGTCGCCGGTGCACGCCGGGATGAGCTACGCGCGCCTGGAAGCCGAGGACGGCCTCCTGTGGCCGTGCTACGACGAGTCGCACCCGGGCGAAGTCTTTCTGCACAGCCGCCTGTGGGAGCGGCCGGTGCGCGGCCCGCGCGCGCCGTTCCACGTCGTGCAGCACGAGCTGCCGGTGGAGGCGCTGGACGACGAGTACCCCTTCCGGCTGACGACCGGACGGCGGCTCGAGGAGTACAACACCGGCGTCCAGAGCGGCGGCTACGCGTCGCCGGTGCGGCGAGGCGAGTCCATCGACGTGTCGCCCGAGGACGCCGCCCGGCTCGGGTTCCACGAGGGCCAGCCGGTGCGGGTGCGGTCCAGGCGCGGGGCCGTCGTGGCGCCGGTGCACATCGACCCGGCCCTGCGCCCCGGGCTCACGTTCATGACGCTGCATTTCCCCGACGATGTGGCGACCAATCACCTGACCATCGACGCCGCCGATCCCAAGTCGGGGACGGCCGAGTTCAAGGCCGCGGCGATCCGACTCGAGCCGGTCGAGGCGGCCGGGTAGCCCGGTGGACATCCACGTCGTCGGCCCCGACGCCACCGCGGCGGAGCGCGCCGCGGTCGATGCGCTGCTCGGTCCGCCAGGCGGCGGGTGGGACGGCGGGGCCCGCGACGCCGCCCGCGACGGCCGCCTCGCCCGCGGGGGACGCGTGGCGGCGGTGGCGCAGCGCCACCTGCTGCTGCCGGCCCTCCACGCCGTGCAGGACCGCGTCGGCTGGGTGAGTCGCGGCGCGCTCAATTACATCTGCCGCCGCCTGATCGTGCCGCCGGCCGAGGCGTGGGGCGTGCTGACGTTCTACCACCTGTTCGCGACCGCGCCGCGGCCGCCGGTCGTCGCCCACGTGTGCGACGACATCGCCTGCCGGGCGCTCGGCGCCGAACGCCTGTGCGACGAACTGGCGGCGACGATGGGCGCCGAAGGCGAGGCGACGGCGCCGGGGGCCACCTGGCTGCGCAGTCCCTGTCTCGGCCAGTGCGAACGCGGTCCGGCGGCGCTGGTCGTGCGCGCGGGCGAGACGCCGACGCGCGCCGTGGTCGCGCCGGTGCAGCGCGCCGCCCAGGTAGCGCAGGCGTGCGCCGAGACGGCGTCGAGCCGCGAGACGCTGGCCGATCTGCGCCGGGTCGTGCCGCAGGCCGGGGATCCGTCGCTGCGGCTGCTCGGTCGCGTCGGCGTCGTCGATCCCACCAGTCTCGAGGCGTATCGGGCCGCCGGCGGCTACCGGGCCCTGGCCCGCGCGATCGCCCTCGGTCCGTCGCAGGTGATCGCCGAGGTCGCGGCGTCGCGGCTGATGGGCCGCGGCGGCGCGGCGTTCCCGACCGGCCGCAAATGGGAGGCGGTCGCGGTCGAACCGGCACGTCCGCACTACGTCGTCTGCAACGCCGACGAATCCGAACCCGGCACCTTCAAGGATCGCGTGCTGATGTGCGGCGACCCGTTCGCCGTCGTCGAGGCGATGACCATCTGCGGGCTGGCGACGCGCAGCGAGCACGGCTTCCTGTACATCCGCGGCGAGTACCCGGACGCCGAGGCGCGGGTCAGCCACGCCGCGGCCGCGGCGCGCGCGGCGGGCCTGCTCGGCGACGACGTGGCGGGATCGGGCCACCGGTTCGACATCGAGGTCCGTCGCGGCGCCGGCGCCTACATCTGCGGCGAGGAGACGGCGCTCTTCAACTCGCTGGAAGGCCGGCGCGGCGAGCCGCGCTCGAAGCCGCCGTTTCCGGCCCAGGTCGGCCTGTTCGGCAAGCCCACCGTGGTCAACAACGTCGAGACGCTGGTCAACGTCCTGGACATCGTGCAGGAGGGCGGCGCGGCGTGGGCGGCCTCCGGCAGCGGCATGTCGACCGGCACGCGGCTCTTCTGCCTGTCGGGACACGTGACCCGGCCCGGCCTCTACGAGTTCCCGTTCGGGCGGACGCTTCGCGAGGTGATCGAGGCGGCCGGCGGCGTGCCGGGCGGCCGGCCGCTGCAGGCCGTGCTGCTCGGCGGGGCCGCCGGCGTGTTCGTCGGTCCCGAGTCGCTCGACGTCCGGCTGACGTTCGAAGACGTGCGGGCGGCCGGCCTCACGCTCGGCTCCGGCGTGGTGATGGCCTTCGACGACACCGTGGACCTGCCCGGCACGCTCGGCCGCATCGCCGAGTTCTTCGCGGACGAGAGCTGCGGCCAGTGCGTGCCGTGCCGCGTCGGCACGGTGCGGCAGCGCGAGCTGCTCGAGGCGCTGCGCGCCGCCGGACCGGGGGCGCCGGCCAGCGCTGAGCGCCTGCGGCTGCTGAGCGAACTCGGCCAGGCGATGCGCGACGCCTCGATCTGCGGGCTCGGCCAGACGGCGTCGTCGGCGGTGGAGTCGGCGGTGCAGCGCCTGCACCTGTTCGGGGGAGGGACGGCGTGAGCGACGAGCAGGTCATCTGGTTCCATCTGCCGCCGCCGCCGTCGGCCGTTCCCGTGGCCCCGCCGCGGCCGGCCGCCGCGCCGGTGACGCTCACCGTCGACGGCCGCGCCGTCAGCGTGCCGGCAGGCAGCACGCTGCTCGACGCCTGTCGCGCCGCCGGCACCGAGGTGCCGACGCTCTGCTACCTGGAGACGCTGACGCCGGTGAACGTCTGCCGCGTCTGCGTGGTCGAGGTCGAAGGCGCCCGCGTGCTGGCCCCGGCCTGCTCGCGCGCGGCCGAGCCGGGCATGACCGTGCACACCAACTCGGAGCGGGTGCGCACGTCGCGCAGGCTCGTCCTCGAGCTGCTCGGCTCGTCGGTCGATCTGTCCACGGCCGACGATCTGCGGCCCCTGCTCGCCGAGTACGGGGCCGATCCGGCGCGGTTCGGCAGCACGGCGGCCACGGTGGCGCAGCCGGTGAAGGACGACAACGACCTCTACGTCCGCGACTACGGGAAGTGCGTGCTCTGCTACAAGTGCGTCGAGGCCTGCGGCACCGACGCCCAGTTCACCTTCGCCATCGCCGTCGCCGGCCGCGGCTTCCACGCCCACATCTCCACCGAGCAGGACGTGCCGCTGCCCGAGTCGGCCTGCGTCTACTGCGGCAACTGCATCGCCGTGTGCCCGACCGGCGCGCTGATGGCCAAGCCGGAGTTCCTGCTGCGGCAGGCCGGCCAGTGGACGCCGGAACGCCAGCAGGTCACCGACACGATCTGTCCCTACTGCGGCGTTGGCTGCACCCTGACGACGCACGTCCAGGACGAGCGGATCGTCAAGGTGACCTCGCCCTTCGACAACGGCACGACGCGCGGCAACCTCTGTGTGAAGGGGCGGTTCGGGTTCGCTTACGCGAATGAAGAACCGGGACTCGGGGCTCGGGACTCGGGGTCCGGGAATGAGAAGCCGGGGCCGGGGGCCCGGGGCCCGGGGAAGAACTGAACCGATGTCACGCTGCCACGCTGCCGCTGTCACGCTGGTCCTGTCGGTCGTCACGCTCGGGGCGCAGGCGCCCACACCGGTGCCGGCGGGGGAGTGGCACGCCTACCACGGCGACAACCGCAGCCTGCGCTACTCGCCGCTCGACCAGATCACCCGCGAGAACGTCGCGCGCCTGCGCATCGCCTGGGAGCGCGACCTCGGACCGATCGGGCCCAAGCCGGAGTTCAAGAACGAGGCGGCGCCGCTCTACGTGGACGGCACGCTGTACATGACGGCCGGCATGAATCGCGACGTCGTCGCGCTCGATCCGGCCAGCGGTGCCGTGCGGTGGCAGTGGACCCTCGACGAGGGCGAACGCACGGCCAGGGCGCCGCGCCGCAACTCGGGCCGCGGGGTCAGCTACTGGACCGACGGCACCGAGGCGCGGATCGTCGTCGTCACCCCCGGCTTCCGCCTGGTCTCGCTCGACGCGCGGACCGGCCGGCCGGTGGCGTCGTTCGGCGCCGACGGCATGGTCGATCTGAAGCGCGATCTCGGCCGGGGCAACTTCGATCCGCTGGCGCCGATCGGCAGCAGCTCGCCGGTGGTGATCTCGAACGGGGTGATCGTGGTCGGCCCGGCGCTCGAACTCGGCTTCCGGCCCAGGACGATGGCCAACGTGCCCGGTTACGTGCGCGGCTTCGACGTCCGTACCGGCCGGGAGCTGTGGCGCTTCAACACCATCCCGCAGGCCGGCGAGCCGTTTCGCGAGACCTGGGAGCGCGAGGCGTGGAAGTACACCGGCAACGCCGGCGTCTGGGCGCCGTTCTCGGCCGATGACGCGCTGGGCTACGTCTACCTGCCGGTCGAGGCGCCGACCGGCGATCTCTACGGCGGCCATCGCCTGGGCGACAACGTCTACTCGTCGAGCCTGGTGTGCCTCGACGTGCGCACCGGGAAGCGCATCTGGCACTTTCAGCAGATCCACCACGACATCTGGGACTACGACAACACCACCGCGCCGATGCTGATCGACGTGCGGCAGGGCGGCCGCACGGTGAAGGCGGTGGCGCTGATGACCAAGCAGGCGTTCACCTACGTGTTCGACCGGGTCACCGGCACGCCGCTGTGGCCGATCGTCGAACGGCCGGTGCCGGCCAGCGACGTGCCGGGCGAGCGCGCCGCCAGGACGCAGCCGTTTCCGAGCAGGCCGCCGGCCTTCGACCGCCAGGGCATCACGCCGGACGACCTCGTGGACTTCACCCCGGAGATCCGCGCGAAGGCCCTCGAGGCGGTGACGGGCTATCGGCTGGGCGCGATGTACCAGCCGCCGTCGCTCGCCGCGGCACCCGACGGCACCCGGGGCACCATCCTGCTGCCGGGTGTGCAGGGCGGCGCGCAGTGGGAGCACGGCGCCGCCGATCCCGACAGCGGCGTCATCTACGTCAGTTCGGCGACGCAGCCGTCGCTGGTCGCGCTCGAGAAGAGCGGCGAGTCGGACATGGACTGGGTGGCCGTGCAGCAGCGCGGCGTGCCGAGCGTGGACGGGTTGCCGATCGTGAAGCCGCCGTACGGGCGAATCACCGCCATCGACCTCACGACCGGCGACCTCAGCTGGCAGGTGGCCAACGGCGACACGCCGCCGGCGATTCGCGATCATCCGTTGCTGAAGGGCGTCGCCGTGCCGCGTACCGGCAGCCGCTCGCGCGCCGGCCTGCTGGCGACCAGGACGCTGCTCTTCGCCGGCGAGGGCTGGGGCGGCCAGGCGATGTTCCGCGCCCTCGACAAGACCACCGGCGCGACGCTGTGGGAGACGGCCATCCCCGCGGTGCAGACCGGGCCGCCGATGACCTACCGGCACGACGGCCGGCAGTACATCGCGATGACGGTCGGCGATCAGGAGCGGGGGATTCCCGCCCGCGTCATCGCCCTCGCCCTGCCCTGACCGGGGCCCCTTGGTATACTCCGGCCGCCCACTCCAGGAGGCGCCCGTGCAGCAGCAGGACCCGCTCATCTCGCGCCGCGGCTTCATCGTCGCAGGCGGCACGCTGATCCTCGGCGCCCGGCGCCTGGCCGCGCAGACGCGCACGACCAGGCCGCTCAAGATCGGCATCATCGGCTCGGGCCGCCAGGGCGGCGCGATCGGCTTGCTCTGGGCCAAGGTGGGCCACCAGATCGTGTTCTCGTCGCGCAATCCCGACGCGCTGGCACCGCTCGTGGCGCAAGGCGGCCCGTCGACGCTGGCCGGCACGCCGGCCCAGGCGGCGACGTTCGGCGACGTCGTGCTCATCGCCGTGCCCTACGGCGCGCTGCCGCAGGTGGGACGCGACTACGCGCACCTGCTGAAGGGGAAGATCGTCATCGACGTCGGCAACCCACGCGTCGATCGCGACGGCGAAGTGGGGAAGGACGCGCTGGCCCGCGGCACCGGCGTGGCGTCGAAGGAGCACCTGCCCGGCGTGCGGCTGGTGCGCGCGCTGAACGCCCTCAGCTACGTGCAGGTCACCAAGGAGGCGCACCGCGCCGGCGAGAAGCTCGGCATTCCGATCGCCTCCGACGACCAGGAGGCGATCGCGGTGACGGTGCAGCTGGTCGAAGAAGCCGGGTTCGACCCGGTGGTCGTCGGCGGCCTCGCCCGGGCGAAAGAGTTCGATGCCGGCACGCCGGTCTACGTGAAGGGGCTGACGGCGGCGCAGCTCAAGGCGGCGCTGAAGCTGCCGTAACGGCGCCGCGAGCGGGACGGAACGATGACTGCCGGGTCGTGGCTGCGTGTCTGGACCGTCGCCCTGCTGGTGTGGCCGGCGTGCCGTCCCGCGTCCGGGGACGCGGCGCGCCAGGTGCCGGCGGCCGCGCCGGGGCGTGAGGCCGAGGCCGCCCGCCTGGTCGAGCAGCTGCGCGCGAGCGGCATCGCCGATGCCCGCGTGCTGGCGGCGCTGCGCGCGGTGCCCCGGCATCGCTTCGTGCCGGCCGACCAGCAGGCGGCGGCCTACGAGAACCGCCCGTTGCCGATTGGGTTCGGCCAGACGATCTCGCAGCCCTACATCGTGGCGTTCATGACCGAGGCGCTGGCGCTCACGCCGTCGGACGTGGTGCTGGAGATCGGCACCGGCTCCGGCTATCAGGCGGCCATCCTCGGCGAGATCGCCCGCGAGGTCTACACCATCGAGCTGCTGCCCGAACTGGCCGAACGGGCCCGGCGCACGCTCGAGGCGCAGGGCTATCGCAACGTGCACGTCCGCGCCGGCGACGGCTACCAGGGCTGGCCCGAGCACGCGCCGTTTCCGAAGGTCATCGTGACCGCCGCGCCCGACCAGGTGCCGCAGGCGCTCGTCGATCAACTGGCGGTGGGCGGCACGATGGTCGTGCCCGTGGGCCCCCGCGACGGTGCCCAGGAGCTGCGCATCCTGCGCAAGACCGAACGCGGCGTCGTCACCGAGCGCAGCCTGCCGGTGCGGTTCGTGCCGATGGTGAAGAAGCCGCCGGCGTGATCGACGGGCGTTCCCGGCCCCGGGCCCGAGCGGCCCAGGACCGGCCCACGCTCGCCTACTTGCCGGCCGCGCCGCCGTCGGGCGCGCGTCGGTCGAGCCCGCCCTCGAGCACGCCGTCGCTGCCGACGACGATCACCTCGGCGACGCCCTGGCCGCCCTGCTCGTTCACGGTGTGCCCCATCGCCTTCAGCTTCGCGATGGTGTCGGCCGAGAAGCCGTAGCGCTCGTAGTTGATGCGGTCGGGCAGCCACTGGTGGTGGATGCGGCCGGCGTCCACCGCCTCCTGGGCGTTCATGCCGAAGTCGACGACATTGAGGATCGTCATCAGCACGGTGTTGATGATGGTGCGGCCGCCGGGCGAGCCGGTGACCATGGCCAGCTTGCCGTCGCGGGCCAGGATGGTCGGCGACATGCTCGACAGCATGCGCTTGCCGGGCAGCGCCAGGTTGGGCCGGGTGCCGATGTTGCCGCGCTCGTCGGTCATCTCGGGGGCCGAGTTGAAGTCGCCCATCTCGTTGTTGAGCAGGAACCCGGCGCCGGGGACGACGATGCGCGAGCCGTAGCCGTACTCGAGCGTGTAGGTCATCGAGACGGCGTTGCGCTTCTCGTCGACCACCGACAGATGCGTCGTCTCCTGCGACTCGGTCGGCCACGAGAACGACGACGGCGACGACACCGAGGCCTTGTTCGGGTTGATGGTCTTGCGCACCTGCGCGGCGTACTCCTTCGAGAGCAGCTGCGCCACTGGGATGGCGGTGTTGAAGTCGGGATCGCCCAGGTGCTGGGCGCGGTCGGCGAAGGCGCGGCGCATCGACTCGGCGACCAGGTGCAGGTTCTGCGCCGAGCCGTAGCCGTTGGCCTTGAGGTCGTAGCCCTCGAGCAGGTTGAGCATGTGGATCACGGCGATGCCGCCCGAGCTGGGCGGCGGCATGCCGATCACTTCGTAGCCGCGGTAGGTGCCCTTGACCGGAGCGCGCTCCTTGGCGCGGTAGTTCTTCAGGTCCTCGCGCGTGATGAGGCCGTTGTTGGCCTTCATCTCCTTCTCGAGGAGCTCGGCCGTCTCGCCCTCGTAGAAGCCGGCCGGGCCGCGGTCGGCGATGCGCTGCAGCGTGCGGGCCAGATCGGGCTGCTTCAGGATCTCGCCGGCTTCGTAGGGCGTGCCGTTCTTGGAGAACTGCGCCAGCGAGGCCGGGTACTTCTTGAAGTCGTCGGGCTCGACCAGCATCCGCGCCAGCGAGCGGGCCAGCCCGTCGCTGATTTCGAAGCCGTCGCGGGCCAGCGCCACCGCCGGGGTGACCAGGTCTTTCCACGGCTTGCTGCCGAGCTTCTGCCACGCCAGGTGCAGGCCGGCCACGGTGCCCGGCACACCCACCGAGCGGTGGCTGTTGTGGTGGATGTTGAAGTCGTACTTGCCGTCCTTCATCCACATCGTCGGGCTCGAGCCGGCCGGGGCCATCTCGCGGAAGTCGAAGGTGGTCGCCGTGCCGTCGGCGGCCCGGTAGACGATGAAGCCGCCGCCGCCGATGTTGCCGGCGGTGGGGTGGGTGACGGCCAGCGCGAACGCCGTGGCGACGGCGCCGTCGATGGCGTTGCCGCCCTCGCGCATCACCTTCCAGCCCACCTCGGAGGCGATGTCGCTCTGCGACACCACCATGCCCCGGCGGGCGCGCGCCGGGGTGTTGCCGGCCTGGACGGTGAGGGTCAGCGTGGCGACGGCCAGCGCGACGAGCGGGGCGAGGAAACGACGGCGGTGCTGCATCACATGCCTCCCGGGCATGACGACGATACTACGGGCGGGCCTTCCGCCGGGCGAAGAGCAGCGTCAGGATGGCCAGCAGCGCTTCGTCGACGAAGGGGAGAAAGTCGGGAATCAGCAGGTCGAGCCCGAGCAGGGTGGCCGCCAGCAGGAACAGCCGTGGCGTGGCCAGACTGCCGAGGAACCGCGCGATCACGCTCTGAGTGGGCGCGTTCATGCCGTCTAGCCTAGCATCGCCGGCCGAGCCTCGAGCCTCGAGCCCCGAGCCCCGAGCCCCGAGCCCCTAGTTCTTGCTCTTGATGGGCGTGTCGTCCCGATTGCCCCACTCTTCCCAGGCGCCGTAGTAGTTGCGCAGCCTGGTGAGATCGTGGCCGAGCAGCGCCAGCGTGAACAGGTCGTGGCTGGCCCGCATGCCCACCTGGCAGTAGACCAGCACGTGGTCGGTCGCGGTCACGCCCTTGCCGCGCCACAGCGCGGCGATCTCGGCCGGCGATTTGAAGGTGAGCGTGCCAGGCACCAGCGTGTCTTCCCAGTAGACGGGGATCGACGACTCGATGAAGCCGCCGCGCTTGATGCCGCGCAGGTCCTTGCCGTCGATCTCGTTCTGGGTCCGGGCATCGATGAGCTTGACGGCCGTGTCGTTGATGGCCGCCTTGACGTCGTCGGCGGTGGCGACGCCGACCGTGCCGAGCTTCACCGTGAAGGTGACGCCGGCCACCGGCAGGGCGTTGGCGGTGGTCGTCACCAGCTTGTCGGCCGTCCACTTGGCCCAGCCGCCGTCGAGCAGCGCGACGTTGGCGTGGCCGTAGTGGTTCAGGATCCACCACAGCCGCGCCGCGTAGATGCCGCCGCGCTCGTCGTAGGCGACGACCCGCGTCTGGTTCGAGATGCCGAGCTTCTGCATCAGCGCCGAGAACTCCTCGGGCGTCGGCAGGAAGGTCGGGGGTCGGTTGGCGACGCGGATGGCGTTGTTGTCGAGCCACACGGCGCCGGGGATGTGCCCGGCCTCGTAGCCGCGCGGCCGCAGGTCGACGATCCGCATGTTCGGCTCGAACAGGTGCGTCGACAGCCACTGGGCATCGACCAGCAGTTCGGGACGGGCGAAGCGGGCCGGCGTCTGGGCGGCGGCCGCGTTCGCGATCGCGATCGTCAGACCGAGGGCGAGCAGCAGCGTGCGCATGGCGCCATTGTAGCCGCGGGCTCAGCGGCCGATGAGCACCGCCACCGCCGCCCCGAAGCCGCCGAGCCGGTCCTCCTCGAACGCCGCCGACGCGCCCGCCGTGCCCAGCACGTCGTTCACCTGCCGGTAGCGCAGGTCGCCGCGCAGGTGGACCCAGCGGGTCACCGAGACCTCCAACCCGGCGCGGACGACGAACCCGATCTTCCGTTCGTCCACGTCCTCGTCCTCGTCGGCGAAGTCCGACGTCTCTTCGTAGCGGAACCAGGTGGCGCCGCCGGCCACGTACGGCACCAGCCGGCCGAACCCGGCCCGCCAGCCGACGACCGCGTCGATCGGCGTCTGCGTGATCTCGACCGGAATGCCGAGCGGGAACACCTCGTCGCGGAACACGAACACGCGCTCGCCGTCGATCCGGCTGCGTTCGATCGCGCCCTCGACGAAGAGCCCGCGCCACAGGTTGGTGAACTGGACACCGCCGCCGTAGGACCGCACCGTCGCCGATCCCGTCACCGCGTCGAAGCTCTCGCTGGCGGTCATCCCGTCGGCCGCGAACGTGCCGAACAGCCGGATGCCCGGTCGCGCGTCGGCGGTGCGGCGCCGCGGCGCCGGGCGGGTCTGCCCGCCGGCCCCGGTCCCGGGCGGCCTCGGCGCGCCGACGGGCGGACGAGTGGCGGTCGTCGGCGGCGGCGCCGGCGGCGGCGTCGGCTGGGACTCGGCGTCGCGGACCCGCACGAAGCGCGACTCGATCCAGCCGGTGCGGCGGCCGAGTTGCGGGTCCTCGAAGGTCGCCTGCAGCCAGTCGCCCTTGCGGTCGAGCAGGGTCAGCGGCAGGCCGGGCGGCAAGATGCGCAGCGGTGTGCGCGTCGCGTCGGGCAGGAGGTAGATCGGGGCCTCGGCGCTGACCAGGCCGGCGGCGCCGAACACCTGCTGCGCCGCAGCCGACGTGGACGCCGCCAGCAGGGCGACGAGGACGACGACCGGCAGCCGGCGGATCATCGCGCCACCCCCAGCCCGCGCAGCGTGGCTCGGGCGTCGATCACCCCGACGCCGTGTTCGGGGTCGTGACCGGGATTGCCGAGGTCGCGGGCGAACTGCTTGATCGCGGCCTCGATGGCCGCCGGCGACGTGATGCCCTGCGAGTAGATCAGCGCGGCCAGCCCGGCCACGTGCGGCGCGGCCATCGACGTGCCCTGCTTGGGCGAGTCGACATAGCGATCGAAGCGCGGAAAGAAGCCGCTGCCGGGATCGAAGTCGGGCTCGAACAGCCCCGTCTGGTAGACGACGCCCTGCAGGCCGCCGTCGCGCACGTCGCCGCCGGGAGCGGCGATCTCGAGATGCGCGCCGGTGTTCGAGTAGTACGCACGCCGCAGACTGCGGCCGACGGCGCCGACCGACATCGCGCCGTCGATGTCGGGGGCATAGGCTGCCGGGTAGCTCGTCGGGTTGCCGTCCTCGTACTCGTTGCCCATGGCGATCGCGACGAACGCCCCGCGCTCGACGGCGTAGCGCACCGCGTCGGCGTAGGCCGGGGACGGCCCCGGGCCGCCGAGGCTGAGGTTGATTACTCTGGCGCCGGCGTCGGCGGCGGCGCGTACGCCGGCGATGACGTCGCTGGTGATGCAGGCGCCGTCCAGCTCGGGGTTGGCGAAGCCGGGCTCGCCGAGCGCGCCGAGGTAGAACTGGATGTCCCAGAACGACACGCACGACTTCACCGGGAGCAGGCGCGCGGCGTAGGCGACCCCGGCGAAGCCGAGGGTGTTGTTCGTGGCCTGCAGTACCGTGCCCGCGACGTGGGTGCCGTGGCCCTGGCTGTCGAACACCGGTTGCGTCGCCAGCGCGGGATTGAACAGCCGGATCGACGAGGTCTCGATGCCGGGCAGCATCCGCGCGGGATCGAGGTCGGGGTTGACGCGGTAGGGAATCGACACCAGCTCGAACCGGGCACCGTTCCAGAGCCGGTAGGTCGGCGCGAGGGTCTGCGTGGTGACGCCGCTGTCGACCACCGCGACCAGCACGTCGGCAGCCCCCGCATTGATGTCCCAGGCCCGGGAGGCCTCGATGGCGTTCAGATTCCACTGCAGCGAGAACCCCGGGTCGTTCGGGGTGGCCCGGATCCGCGCCAGGTAGTTCGGCTGGGCGTACTCGACTTCGGGTTCGCGGGCCAGGCGGGCCGCTACGGCGATCGGCCGTGCCACGCTGTCGATGCTGACGACCGCCAGTTCGCCGACCCAGCGGACGCGCCGGCCTTTGTCCGGCGCCGGCGCCAGGCCGAACACGGCGGCCTGGACCGATGCCTCGACGCCGGCGCGAAACTTCACCAGCACCTCGCCCGGCACGTGGTCGAGGTCGTCGGCGAGGGCCCGTAGCAGGGCCAGCCCGCGCGCTCGGTCGGGGTCGGCGGGTGCCATCACCGCCGGGTCGGTCGCCGGTTGCGCCAGGGGGCGGACGCTGCCGGGCCAGGTCGCGGCCGCGACGCCGGCTATTGCGTAGAGCAGGAAGCGAGGCACAGAACGGGTCACGTGGGCTCCTGGCGTGAGCGGGGGGACGGGTCAGTATCGCACTCGGTGCGGGTTCGGCTCGCCGGCGATGGCGATCTACGGGTGACGGATCGCCGTGCGGTCGTCGCCCCAGCCGGCGTGGCTCGGCGCCGGCGCCGGCAGGATCTGCCGCAGGTACGCGTCGGCGCCCTTCGCCTGCTGCCACTGCGCGGGGTAGCCGAGCGACACCTCTTCGAAGCGCACGCCGTCGCGCCACCGCGTGCTGCGCATGTGCAGGTGGCCCGAGACGACGACGTCCACGGGATAGCGTGTGTGCCAGTCGGCGGTGCGGGCCGTGCCGCACCAGATCGTGAAGCGGGGAATCCGCGGCAGCACGGCCAGGTCGGGCCTGAGCGGGTAGTGGTTGACCAGCGCGATGCGCTGGCCGGCCGGCACCGCGGCGAGCCTGGCGGCGGTGTAGTCGAGACGCGCCGCACACCAGTCGGCCCGCGTGCGGTACGGCGCCGGCGAGAGCAGCACCTCGTCGGCGCACTGCACGCCGGTCTCGGCCGCCCAGGCGACCGCGGCCTCGGCGCCGAGGCCGTCCGGCGCGAAGGAGTAGTCGTAGAGCGTGAAGCAAGGCGCGATTGTCACGGGCGTCGGCCCGGGCCACACCACGAAGGGATCCTCGGGCGTGGCGACGCCGCGGGCCCGGCAGGCGTCGACCAGGCGCCGGTAGTGCGCGTCGCCGCGGCGGGCCACCGGCCACTGCCGCGGCGTCCACAGGTCGTGGTTGCCCGGCGTCCAGAACACACGAGCGAAGCGGGCGGTGTCGGCGTCGAGCACCAGTTCGAGCTGCGCCAGGGTATCGCCGGTGTCGCCGGCGACGATCAGCCAGTCGTCGGGACGGCGCCGCAGCGCCTCGAGCGCCCGGCGGTTCACGTCGAAGCCGACGTGCAGATCGCTCAGCGCCCAGACGGTCGTCACGGCAGCAGATCGGCGACGGCGAGCGGGCGCAGGGTGATCGGCAGGTCGGCGCCGTCGCGCTCCACGGCGAGCCCCAGCCGGTGGTGCGGCGTCGGCCACGCCTGCCAGAACTGCCAGCGTTCGGCCCGGTCGTCGAAGCCGGCGGCGAAGCTGATGTCGGGCGGCCCGTCGCCCCGCAGCGTGAAGGCGAAACGGTCGAGGGGAATCGCCAGGCCCATACCGCGCGCCTTGATGTAGGCCTCCTTCAGCGTCCAGTAGTCGAAGAAGAGGCGCGGCTGGTCGGCGGCGGGCCGGGCGCGCAGCGCCGCCACCTCGACCGGCGCGAAGTGCCGTTCGGCCACGTCCTCGAGCACCGGCCGAGTCACCGCCTCCACGTCGATGCCGACCCGATGACCGCGCACGACGGCGAGCACGACCAGGCCGTCGGTGTGCGACACGTTGAAGCGCAGCGGCGGGGTGCCGGCCTGGCCGTCGACCACGAACGGACACTGGTGCGCGTTGGTCACGAACCGCCAGTCGGCCGGTGCCGTCGGCCCGTAGCGCGACAGCATGGTGCGGACCAGCGCGCGGGTGAGGACGAACGCGTCGCGGTCGCGCGGCCGGACGAAGCGCCGGCCGCGGGCGGCTTCCTCGGGCGTGAGCAGCACGGCCATCCGCGCCACATCGGCGGGATCGAGGGCCGCGGCGGCCACCGCCCAGATGTCCACGCCGGCCGGCATCGTCCCGATTATCGCCGACGGGCGCGGCGGCGCCGCCACCACACGAGTGCCGCGACGAGCAGCGCCGTCGCCGCCACCACCGCGGCGATCGCCGCGCCGTTGGCCTCGAAGGCGGCGATCGCCCGCTCGCCGTACGCGGCGGCCAGCAGTGCCTCGGCCACGTGCCGCGCCCCGCGGCCCAGCGCCAGGGCCAGGGCGAATCGCCACGTCGGCAGCGCGGTCGATCCGGCCAGCACCGCGAAGATCTTGAACGGCAGCGGCGGCGGCAGGAACGCCGTGACGAGAATCGTCCCGAACGCGCTGCGCGCATACCAGCGGATGGCCGCGGCGGTGCGCCGGCCGGCGAAGCGGCGATCGAGCAGCGCCTGCCCGCCGCGCCGCCCGATCCAGTAGAGGGGCAGGGATCCCAGCACGGCCCCGGCCACCGCGGCGCCGGCGTACCACCACCAGCGCAGCGGCCTGAGGGCGGTGAGATACAGGACCAGCGCGTCGGTGGCGTTGGGCAGCGGAATCGCCACCGAGTCGACCAGCGACACCACGAAGACGCCCATGGCGCCGGCGCCGTCCGCCCAGGCGCGCAGCGCGAACACGAGCTCGTTGAGCATGCCCCGCGGCATTGTAGCGGGGCGGCCCGCCGCCGGACTTCCGGCGGGCCCGGCGCGCTGCCATAATGCCGCGGGCTTCGACCATGTCGCGTGACCTGCTTCGAGAAGTGGCCGCCGAGTGTCTCGGCACGGCCGTGCTCATCGCCTTCGGCGTCGGCGTCGTCGCCCAGACGGTGCTCAGCGCCGGCGCCAACGGCTCCTACCTCGCCATCAACCTCGGCTGGGGGCTCGCCGTGGTGTTCGGCGTGCTGGTCGCTGGCGGCGTGTCGGGGGCGCACCTCAACCCGGCGGTGACGCTGGCGCTGGCGGTGCACCGCGGGCTGCCGTGGGGCAAGGTCGGGCCCTACGTGGCGGCGCAGGTCGTCGGCGCGTTTCTCGGCGCCGCGCTGGTCTACCTCACCTATCGCGAGGCCTTCACGGCGTTCGACGGCGGCGTCCGCGCGGTGCTGGGCGATCGCGGCACCGCCGGCATCTTCGCCACCTACCCGCAGGCCTATCTGTCGCTCGGCGGCGGCCTCGTCGATCAAATCGTCGGCACGGCGCTGCTGATGGTCGGCGTCTTCGCCATCGGCGACACGAAGAACGTCGGCGTCCCCGGCTGGATGGGGCCGCTGCTGGTCGGCGCGCTGGTGGTCGCCATCGGCGTGGCGTTCGGCTTCAACGCCGGCTACGCCATCAACCCGGCGCGCGATCTCGGCCCGCGGTTCTTCACCGCCGTGGCCGGCTGGGGCGGCGAGGTGTTTCGCGCCGGCGGCGGCTGGTGGTGGGTGCCGATCGTCGGTCCGTGCGTCGGCGCGGTCGTCGGCGGGGCGGTCTACGACGCGGTCATCACCCGGCTGCGCCGCCCCGAGGCCGCCCGATGAGCGGTCGCTACGTCCTCGCCCTCGACCAGGGCACCACGTCGAGCCGGGCGATGCTCTTCGATCGCGGCGGCCGGGTGGTGGCCAGTGCGCAGCAGGAGTACCGGCAGATCTTCCCGGCGCCCGGGCATGTCGAGCACGACCCGGAGGACATCTGGCGGACGCAGCTCGACACCGCGCGCGAGGCGATGGCGCGGGCCGGCGCCGCCGCCGCCGACGTCGCCGCCCTTGGCGTCACCAACCAGCGCGAGACCACCGTGCTGTGGGAGCGCGCCAGCGGCCGGCCGGTGGCCAACGCCATCGTCTGGCAGAGCCGGGTCACCGCGCCGCTCTGCGATCGGCTCAAGGCCGCCGGCCACGAGCCGGCGGTGCGGGCCAAGACCGGGCTGGTGATCGACGCCTACTTCTCGGCCTCGAAGGTGAAGCACCTGCTCGACACCACCGACGGCCTGCGCGCGCGCGCCGCCCGCGGCGAGATCCTGTTCGGCACCATCGACACCTTTCTCGTCTGGCGGCTGACCGGCGGCCGGGTCCACGTCACCGACGAGAGCAACGCCAGCCGCACCCTGCTCTACGACATCCACGCCCGCGACTGGGACGACGAGCTGCTGGCCCTGTTCGACGTGCCGCGGGCGATGCTGCCGGAGGTGCGGTCGAGCAGCGAGGTCTACGGCCGGACCGCGCCCGACCTGCTCGGCGGCGAGATCGCCATCGCCGGCGCCGCCGGCGACCAGCAGGCGGCGCTGTTCGGCCAGGCCTGCTTCGAGCCGGGCACGGCCAAGAACACCTACGGCACCGGCTGCTTCATGCTGCTCAACACCGGCGAGCGGCCGGTGGCCTCGACCAAGGGGCTGCTGACGACGATCGCCTGGCGGCTCGGCGGGCGCACCACCTACGCGCTCGAAGGGTCGGTGTTCATCGCCGGCGCCGCCGTGCAGTGGCTGCGTGACGGCCTCAGGGCGATCAGCACCTCGGCCGACGTCGAGCGGCTGATGCGGGCGGTGCCCGATGCCGGCGGCGTCTACCTGGTGCCGGCGTTCGTCGGCCTCGGCGCGCCGTACTGGGACCCGCACGCGCGCGGCGCGATCCTCGGTCTCACCCGCGACAGCCGCGTCGAGCACATCGCGCGGGCGGCGGTGGACGCCATGGCCTACCAGACGCGCGACGTGCTGGAAGTGATGCAGGCCGACGCCGGCCTGGCGCTGCCACACCTGAAGGTCGATGGCGGCGCCGCCGCCAATGCGATGCTGCTGCAGTTCCAGGCCGACCAGCTGGGCGTGCCGGTACGGCGTCCGGTGGTGGCCGAGACCACGGCGCTGGGCGCGGCGTATCTCGCCGGCCTGGCCGTCGGCTATTGGGACGGGCTCGACGACGTGCGGCGCAACTGGGCGCTCGATCGCGAGTTCTCGCCGTCGATGCCGGCCGAGGTCCGCGAGCGCGGCTACCGCGGCTGGAAGAAGGCGGTGGCCCGCGCCCAGGGCTGGGCCGGCGACGAGGGCTGATCGGCGCCGCACCGCCCGGAACGACATGATGGTGACGGAAGGGGCCCCACGGTGAGCCACGACGACGCGTCGCGCTACCTCCACGGCACGGCGCCCGACGAGCAGGCGCGGCTGTCGCTGCTGAACGATCTGCTCAACGTCGGGTCGCTGCGGGAACTCGACCTGCGCGGCGGCGAGCGCATTCTCGACGTCGGCAGCGGCCTCGGCCAGCTGGCCCGGGCGATGGGGCGCGCGGCCGGGGTCCGCGTCGTCGCGGTGGAGCGCAGCGAGGCACAGATCGTCGAGGCCGATCGACAGGCCGCGCTCGCCGGCGAGCAGACGCTCGTCGAGTTCCGTCAGGGCGACGCCTCGGCGCTGCCGCTCGGCGACGACGAGTGGGGCAGCTTCGACGTGGCCCATGCCCGTTTCCTGCTCGAACACCTCCGCGACCCGCTCCCGGCGGTCCAGGCCATGGTGCGGGCGGTGCGGCCCGGCGGCCGCATCGTGCTCGAGGACGACGATCACGACCTGCTGCGGCTGTGGCCCGAGCCGCCGGGTTTCCGCGATCTCTGGCGCGCCTACCGTCGCAGCTACATGCACCTGGGCAACGATCCGGACATCGGCCGCCGCCTGTTCGGGCTGCTCGTGGAGGCCGGCGCGGCGCCGTGCCGCAACAGCTACGTGTTCTTCGGCAGTTGCGCCGGCGACGCCAACTTCGCGCTCTACGTCGACAACCTCGTCGGCGTCGTCGCCGGCGCCGGCTCGACGATCGCCGGCGCGGCGCTGCTCGACGCCGCCAGCATCGACGCCGCTCTGCGGGCGCTTCGCGACTGGCGGCACGAACCGGCGGCGACGCTGTGGTTCGCCGTGTCGTGGGCCGAGGGCCGTCGCCCGGTGTGACGAGGCCGTCGCGTCGGACGGGCGCCGGCCGCCGGGGTGGCGAGGGCGTCTGACTCAACGGGCGTCACCCGCGACAGGGGGCACCCGGGACAGGAGGAGCCATGCGTTGGTCACGCCGCCGGTCGGGTCTGTTGGTCGTCATCGTGGCGGTGGTCGTCGGCGGCGTCACGGCGCTGGCGCAACTCCCCCGGACGGCGCCGGACGAGCGCATCCTGACGGGCGGCGACGTCGGGTTCCGCGTCGAGGGCACCGACCCGCGTACGGGCCAGCCGACGGGCACGTGGGTCGTGCGGCTGAACGGCCGGTGGGTCGAGGCCCACGCCGCCGCCGGCATCCGCCCGGCGAAGTAGGTCAGCCCCGGTCCAGCGCGCTCAGGACGATCGCCGCGGCCGTCGTCACGTTGAGCGAGTCGAGGCCGCCGTGCATCGGGATGCGGACCTGCAGGTCGGCGGCGGCGAGCGCCGCGGCCGACAGCCCGGCCCCTTCGGCGCCCACCAGCACCGCCGCGCGCGGCGGCAGGCCGACGTCGTAGAGCGACGGCGCCGAGTCGGCCGGCGTGCACGCGACGACCGGCAACCCGGCCCGCCGCAGCTCGTCGAGGGCGTTCGGCCAGTGCGGCGCGGTGACGAACGGCAGGCTCAGCGTCGCGGCCATCGACGTGCGGATGGCCTTCCGGTACAGCGGGTCGCCGCAGTGCGGGCCGAGCACGACGGCCGTCACCCCCAGGGCCGCGGCGGCCCGGAACAGGCCGCCGACGTTGTCAGGGTTGTTGACCCCTTCGAGCACCAGCGCGCGACGCCACCGCGCGAGATCGGGCGGCGGCCACGGCCGCGCCGCCGGCCGCGCGGCCAGCCCGAGGCAGCCGCGATGGATGTTGAAGCCGGCCACGTCGTTCATGAGCGGCTGGTCGGCGACGTAGACCGGCACCTCGGACGGCAGGCGGGCCAGCACCTCCGTCATGGCGGCCCGTGCGGCCGGCGTCAGCAGCAGCGACTGCAGCGAGAGATGCGGCAGCCCGACCAGCCGCTCGACGACGAGCCGGCCCTCGGCCACGAACAGTCCGCGCGCCGCGAGACGGTCGGGCCGGGCGAGGTCGCGATAGGCGTCGAGGGCCGGCAGATCGAGCGTCTCGAGCCGCACCAGCATCGCGGACCTTCAGCGGACGATCGCGAAGCCGGCGGTCGCCACCGCCGATTCGTCGCCGCGCGTGGCGGTGAACCGCAGCACGTACTCGCCGAGCGCCAGCGCCCGCACCGGCAACTCGACCTGGTGCTGGCCGCCGATCGCCGCGGCCGGCCAGGTCGCCAGCGGCTTGCCCTGGCGGGTCAGTACCTCGGCCGTCACCGTCACGGGCGCCTCCGCGGCGGCCACCGCCGCGCGCACCACCACCAGGTCGGTGGTGCGGAACGCCTGATCGGGGCTGGGCGTGCCGTCGCCGCCCTTGCGCAGCGCCTGAAAGGCCGCCGTCGTGCGGGCGCGGACGAACGCCGGCGTGCCGATGGCCAGCGTGCGTCCGCTCAGGTCGGGCACCGTCAGCGCCGATTCCCAGCGGTCGACCACCTCGCCGCTGGCGCCGTGGGCGGTGAAGCGCAGGGTGACGTCGCCGGCCGGCACCTCGACGCGCGTGGTGCCGGTCCCGTCGGCGGTGAGCACGCCTTCGCCGATGCCGAGCACGGCACCGTCGGCCCCGCGGGCCTCGACGTGGAGACGCTCGGGCCGATCGCGAAAGCCGGCCACCGGCTTCCACAGCGCGAGCAGTGCCGTCGCCTCGGCGCTGCCCGGGGCGAAGGCCGTGGTCACGTGCACCACGCGGTCGTCCTGCCGCGCCTGCAGCCGGGTCAGCGCCCCGGACACCGCGGGCTCCACGGGATCGACGGGCGCCGGCGCCAGCTCCTCGGCCGTCGGCGCCCAGTAACCCTTCCGGGCCACCACCTTGGCGCCGCGCCGCTTCACCTTCACCTCGAAGCGATGGAACTTGCCGTCGTTCAGCTCGCGTGTCGGCGTGTAGCCGATGAGATAGTGATGGCTGGCGTCGCGAATCACCCGCTCGAGTCCGGCGGTCAGGTTGTTGGTGTTGACGATCGCCTGCCCGCCGGTCTCGGCGGCCAGGCGGTACAGCGTCTGGTGCGGGAAGACGCCTTGTCCGAGGCCGCGCGGGTCGAGCGTGTGGATGACGACGTTGCCGCGATTGGCCTCCCGCAGCATCGCCTGGAACTCCGGCTCGAGCGAGATGTCGAACATCAGCGGAATGCCCCGGGTCACCACCAGCAGGGTCTTGCGCCCTTCGCGCAGGCCGGCCAGGTGCATCACCAGCGCATGCAGCGCCGAGATGACGACCTGGGAGCGGATCCGGAAGACGTTGCGGGTGAGGTTCTGCGATTCCTCGATCGGGCTGCGGCCGATGAAGTTGTCGATCCGGCCCTCGTAGTTCCTAATCTCGCGGGCGAGCGCGTCCTTGTCGCGGGTCCACTTCAGCGCGCTGAGCGGCGTGATCGGGTTCATCACCGTCGCCAGATCGAGCGGGCCCATCCGGTCGAAGAACCCGGTCAGCGCCTTGCGCAGCGGGATCATCTCCTGCGGATAGCGGCCGAGGTGATAGTCGTCCATGAAGACGGCGAAGACCCGCACGTCGTCGCGGCCGGCCTCGGCGAGGGCGTGGTCCTGCGAGCGGATCTCCAGCGACTCGCCGTCGCCGCGCGGCTCGCCGCCGAGGCGCACCAGCGTCGCCTGCTCGACCCGCTGCGGAATGCCGTCTTCGGTCAGCTCGAAGTCGGCGGCGGTCAGGTCGGCGAGCGGCTGGTCGTCGTCGCCGGTGACCGACACGTCCACGAGGACGAGCTTCACGCCCGAGCGGAAGATCGGCGGCTGGATCTCCACGCCCGGCGGCGGCACCTGGGGGGGCGCCGGGGCCTGGCGGGCCGATCCCGCCGGGGCTGCCGCGACGAGCGCCGCCGCCACCGCCAGGGCCGCCCACGACACCCGCGCCGGGCCGCTGGTCACCTCACCACTCCGTGCGCTGGACGACCGGCATCTGCAGGGCCCGCTCGCGGTCGAGATCGAGCGAGCCGACGTGCAGCGCGAGGGGCGACTGCACCCACTTGTAGATCGACTGGGTGAACAGGCGGGCGAAGCGCGCGGCGTCGGCGGCGAGGCGGGCCGGATCGTATCCGGGGCAGACGCTGACCAGCGCCCGGGCCATCTCGTCGGCCGACATCTTCTCGCTGGCGTAGAGATGCAGGCAGGCGTCGAGCACCGGGAACGGCATCAGGTCCTGTTCGGCTTCCTGGGCGTCGGCCAGCTCGGGCCCCGGCCGGGTGGCCAGCGTCGAGGCGATGCCGGCGAAGCCGAACCGGACGTCGAGGCGGGCGAGCAGCGCTTCCACCACCGTCTTCGGGACGTTGGCGATCACCGACAGCGCCCCCTCGAGGTCGCCGCCGATCGTGGTGTAGCCGACCGCCTTCTCGCTCATGTCGCCGGTCTGGAGGAACAACGCCCCCGAGGTGTTGGCCCAGTTCCACATCCGCTGCCCGCGCAGCCGCGCCTGCACGTTCTGACGTGTCATCGCCCCCGGTGGTTGCCCGCCGAGCATCTGCTGCGCCGCCTCGACCTCGCGGTCGTAGGCCTCGTCGAGCGGCACGGTGTGGAGGGCGACGCCCAGCGCGCCGGCCAGCTCGTGCGCGGCGGTGCGGGTCGCGTCCTGCGAGTGGCGCGTCGGCATGTAGAACGCGGTGATGAGCCGCCCCGGCTGCGCCGCGTCGCCGCCGTCGGCGGCGAGGATGCGCTGCGCCGCCCGCCACGCGACCAGCAGCGTCAGCATCGAGTCGCGACCGCCGGAGAGCGCCAGGCCGAGCGACCGGAACGCCCCGGTCTTGGTGTAGTAGCTGGTCACGCCGAGCGCCAGCGCCTCGAACAGCTCGTCGAGGGCGGCATCGCGCGCGTCGATGGGCGGCGGCGACGGCGCCGGCAGGAAGAAGCTGCCGCCGGGAGGCGCCGGATAGGCCAGCCGGGCGCCGTCGGCGGTCTCGCCGCGGCTTCGCACCACCGCCACCGGGCGACCGGCCAGCACGAACGCCTCGCAGTCGGCACGCCAGGTGGTCTGTTCCATGCGCAGCCGCCGCGTGCGGTCGAGATCGACCACCGCCGTCGCGGTGCCCTCGACGAAGCGCTCCGCTTCGCGCACCAGCCGGCCGTTCTGGAAGATGAAGCCGCCGCCGTCGTAGATCAGGCCGTCCTGCGCGCCGACGGCGTTGGCGTAGACCAGCACCGTCTGGTTGTCGGCCGCCCGGGTCGCCAGCATCTCGCGCCGGGTCTCCTGGATCCCCAGGCGGTACGGCGACGCCGACACGTTGACGACGATCTCGGCACCCGACAGGCAGCGGCGGCGCATCGGGCCGTCGGGCGCCCACCCGTCCTCGCAGACCTCGACCGCCACGGTGCCGAAGTCGAACGCGAACAGGTAGTCGCCGAGCGGCAGGCCGTCGGCGTCGAGCGCCAGCCCCGGACCGCCGCGGGAGAACGTCCGCGCCTCGTAGAAGACGTTGTAGGTGGGAAGCTTCTCCTTGGGGACGCAGCCGAGGATCTGCCCGCGATGGACGACCGCGGCGGCGTTGAAGAGCTGGGCCTGGACCGGCACGGCGAGGCCCAGCACGTACACCGTCGCGGTGTCGGCGGTGTCGCGGGCGAAAGTCTCCAGGCCGAGCCGCTGGGCGTCGAGAAACGCGCGCCATTGCACGAGGTCCTCGGGGGGATACCCACCCACGACCTGTTCCGGGAACGCGCCGAGGGTGACGCCGTCGGCGGCCATCGCGCGCGCCGCCGCGACCAGCGACGCGACGTTGCCGCGGACGGCGCCCACGGTGGGGCTGAGGCTGGCCACGGCCAGCTTCACGAGACGCATGCCTCAGCTTACCCCTGCGGTGTGCCGGGTGCGCGTGCCGGCCCGTGCAGGTGCGGCGACTCCGCTCAGCCCTTGAAGAGGCCGAGGGCGCGCAGCAGCCAGATGAGGACGACGGCGCCGACCAGGGAGGCCACGAAGCTGCCGAGCGATCCGACCGCCGCCAGGCCGAGGGCGTTGGCGATCATCCCGCCCAGCCACGATCCGACCACGCCGACCACGACGTTGGCGATCATCCCCATCTGCGCATTGGTCTTCATGACGATGCTGGCCAGCCAGCCGATGATGCCGCCGACGATCAACGACGCGATGAGTCCCATGAGGTGCCTCCCCGGTTGGCGGACCGCCGGCGGTCCGGCCGGCGTCCTAGCGGTGTGGCCGACATCCTACGACCCTTCCTGGCCGGTCTCGTCACTTTTCTTTCACTGGATCTGCTGTGGATCGGCGTGGTCGCCAACGCGTTCTACAAACGCGAACTGGCCGGGCTGGCGCGGATGACGGGGGAGTCGTTCGACATCCGTCTCGGGCCGGCGCTGGTCTTGTACCCGCTGATCATCGCCGGACTGCAGGTGTTCGCGGTACCGCGGGCGGCCGGCGGGCCGCTCTGGCACGCCGCCGCCTGGGGCGGGTTGTTCGGCCTGGTCGGCTACGGCGTCTACGACCTGACCAACTACGCGACGCTGGCCGGGTACACGCTGCGGATGACCGTCGTCGACATGGCCTGGGGCATGACGCTCTCGGCGGCCACGGCCACGGTGATGGCCGCCGTCTGGCCGGTCTGACGCCGGCGCCCGTCAGCGCGCCGGACGCGCGGCGCGCAGCGCCTTCTCGCCGAGCCACCGCCACGCCGACGGCCGCCGCGCGGTGGTGAGGCCGAAACGCCTGATGGCGTAGTGTTCGATGTGCGCCATCGCGGCGTCCACCGAGTCGGTGACCAGCATCAGGTCGAGGTCGCCGGCCGAGATCGTCCGTGCCTGCACCATCGTCCGCAGCATCTCGACGAACGGCTCCCAGTAGTCCGTGTCCATCAGCACGATGGGGAACTGGCGGATCTTGCCGGTCTGGATGAGGGTGAGCGCTTCGCTCAGCTCGTCGAGCGTGCCCAGTCCGCCCGGCAGGACGACGAAGGCGTAGGAGTACTTGAAGAGCAGCACCTTGCGGACGAAGAAGTAGCGGCAGGTGACCCAGCGATCGAGGTACGGGTTCGGCTGCTGCTCGAACGGCAGCTCGATGTTGCAGCCCACCGAGATGCCGCCGGCCTCGCGCGCGCCGCGGTTGGCGCCTTCCATCACCCCGGGACCACCGCCGGTCATCACCGTGAAGCCCAGCCGGGCCATGCCGGCCCCGATCTCGCGCGCGGTCTGATAGCTGGGATGATCGGCGGCGAAGCGCGCCGACCCGAAGATGGTGACGCACGGGCCGACGAAGTGGAGGGCGCGGAAGCCGCGGATGAAGTCGCGGCCGGCCCGCATGAGCGTCCCGAGTTCCCGCCACCGGGCCCGCGGCCCCTCGAGCAGCGACAACTCCTCGGCGACATTCAGCCGGGTCGACGGCGCCGCGTCGGACGGGTCGGTAGCAACCGCCATCGCTGTCGATCCTACCCTGCCCGGCCGCGCCGGTCCCCGGGATGTGCCGGCGTGGGCAGCGCCGGCCGCGGCGCTGCGAACGGCTGGTGTAAAGTCAGTGCACCGCGCGAGGCCGGCTCGCGCACCGGACGAATTCCTATGAACACACGTGTTCCTGCTGCGATGCGCGCCGGAGTGGCCGCCATCGTCGTGCTCCTGTCGGCGGCCGTCGCGGCCGCGCAGGGGGCCCGCATCGTCGTCGTCGACCAGTCGGGGGCGCCGATTCCCGGCGCGACCGTCGCCGTCGGCGGGACGCCGCTGACGACCGGGACCGACGGCGCGGTGGAGCTGACCGCGGCGGGGACGGTCACCGTGTCCGCCCCGGGTTTCGCCACCCAGGAGGTCGCGGCGCCGGGCGCCGGCGAGACCCGGGTCGTGCTGGTGCCGGCGGCGCTGACCGACCGGGTCACGGTGACGGCGACGCGCGGCGACGCGCGCCTGGCCACGCCGGCCAGCACCACGGTGCTGACCTCGGCCGAGGTGCTCACCTCGGCCGCCGGCGCCATCGACGACCTGCTCCGGTACACGCCGGGCTTCAGCCTCTTCCGCCGCAGCTCGTCGCGCGTCGCCAACCCGACGACGCAGGGCGTGACGCTGCGCGGCGTCTCGGGGTCGGGGGCCAGCCGGACGCTCGTGCTCACCGACGGCGTTCCCCTGAACGACCCCTTCGGCAGCTGGGTCTATTGGAACCGCGTGCCGCAGGCGGCCATCGACCGCGTCGAGGTGCTGCGCGGCACGACCGGCGACCTCTACGGCGCCGATGCCCTGGGCGGGGTCGTGCAGGTGCTGACCTTCACGCCGGGCGCGCCGCGTCTGCGCGCCTTCGTCGAGGGCGGGTCGTTCAACACCGCCCGCGGCTCGCTCTACGGCGGCGGCAGCCGCGGCCAGTGGTCGCTGTTCGCGTCCGGCGAGGCGGTGACCACCGACGGCGCCTACGTGGTCGCCGAGGACGAGCGCGGCGTCGTCGACACCCGCGCCGACAGCGATTACCGCACCGGTATGGTCACCCTGGGGTGGCAGCGCGAGTCGGCGCGCGCCAGCCTTCGCGTCTCCGGCTTTCGCGAGGAGCGCGGTAACGGCACCCCGGTGCAGGTGAACGACACGACCTGGCGGCAGGCGGCGTTGACCGGCGGCGGCGTCGTCGCCGGCGGCGCCTGGCAGGCGACGGTGTCGCGGGGCAGCCAGGACTACTACCAGACCTTCTCGGCGATCCTCGCCGGGCGAGCCGGCGAACGGCTGACCACCGAGCAGACCACGCCCAGCGATTTCACGCAGGCGTCGGCGCAGTGGGTGGGCGCGGTCGGCCGGCATTCCTTCATCGTCGGCGGTGAGTTGCAGGACACCGAGGCCACGGTGGAGGAGTACCGCTATTCGACCACCAACGTCCGGAGCGGCCCGTTCCTCGTCGGCGGCGACGAACTGCTCTCGGCCGGGTTCGTGCGCACGCGCCTCGCCCTCGCCGACGACTGGACGCTGTCGGCCGGCGCGCGCGTCGACGGCTGGAAGACGGCATCGATCGATCCGGCGGTGGCCGACCGCACCGAGACCTTCTTCAGCCCGCGGGTGTCGCTGGCCTGGCAGCGCGACGGCGTCGGTGTCCACGTCGCGGCGTCGCGGTCCTACCGCACCCCGACGCTGAACGAGCTGCACCGCGGCTTCCGGGTCGGCAACGTCGTCACCAATCCCAATCCGCGGCTGGAGCCCGAGCGGCTGACGGGGGTCGAGGCCGGGGTGCTCGGGTCGAACGGCCGTGCCTCGGCGAGAGTCACCGGCTTCTTCAACACGCTCGACGGCGCCATCGCCAACATCACCTTGAGCAGCACGCCGGCGCAGATCACCCGCGAACGCGCCAACTCCGACGAGATCAGGGCGTTCGGGGCCGAAATCGAGGCCGACCTCCGCGCCACGTCGACGCTCAGCTTCACCGGCCAGCTCACGCTCACCGCGAGCGAGTTCCGCGGCTCGGTGGCGACGCCGGCGATCGAGGGCAACCGGGTGACGCAGGTGCCGGCGTGGTCAGCGGCGGCGGGCGTGGTGTGGACCGACCCGCGCTTTGCGACGTTCAACCTCCAGGTGCGGGCGTCGGACATGGCCTACGACGACGACCTCAACACCCTCGAGCTGCGCCGGTACGCGGTGGTGGATTTCTTCGCCGGCCGCAACGTCTGGCGCGGGGTGCAGGCCTTCGCCGCCGTGGAGAACCTGTTCGACAGCGACTTCGACGTGGCCCGCACGCCGGTGCGTTCGATCGGCTGGCCGCGCACGGTGCGCGTCGGCGTCCGCGCCTTTCTGCCGTAACCTCCGGAGGCGTCGTGGGGGAGCCGCCGAGCGACGCGCACGGCATCGTGCTCTTCGACGGCACGTGCGCCTTCTGCGAGCGCTCGGTCCGCTTCATCGCCGCGCGCGATCCGGCCGGCTATTTCCGCTTCGGCGCCTCGCAGACGCCGGCGGCGGCGGCGCTGCTCGCCCGCTTCGGCACCAGCCGTGAGGCGGCGCGCAGCCTGATCCTGATCGAGGACGGCGAGGTCCACCGGCGCTCGACCGCGGTCCTGCGCATCGCGCGCCGGTTGACCGGGCCCTGGTCGCTGGCCGGGGCGCTGCTGGCCGTGCCGCTGCCGGTGCGCGACGCCCTCTACCGGGTGGTCGCCGCCGTGCGCCATCGCCTCGCCGGCCCCTCGAACGCGTGCGAGATCCCGCCGCCGGAGATCCGCGATCGATTGATCTAGCCGGGACTCGGGGCTGGGGTCTCGGGGCTCGGGCCCGGACAGTCACATAGTCAGGCTGCCAGCTTGTCGAACGTGCGTCAGTTGCGTGAGGGCTCTTCCCGAGCCCCGAGCCCCGAGCCCCGAGCCCCGAGCCCCGAGCCCCGAGCCCCGAGCCCCGAGCCCCGAGCCCCGAGCCCCTAGAAGGAGAACAAGTGCGTGTACTTCACCACCACCCCGCGGCCTGCCGCGATGGCGCCGCCGTCGGTGTACTGCTGCTCGTTGTAGACGACGAAGAAGTCGCTGAGCGGCCGGTGGATCAGGTTGAACCGCAGGTTGGCCGAGAACTGCTCGACGTCGCTGCGGTACTGCACGAGGGCGTCGAGGAACATGTTGGTCGAGAACGAGTAGCCGGTGCGCCAGTTGACCAGCGTCGTCACGAACGAGGTCTTCGGCAGGTCGAGATCGAGATCGGTCACCTGCACGCCGAGGTCGACGAAGAGCCGGTGGTTGGGCCGGTAGAGCACGCTGGTCTGGACGTTCTTCTGCGTGCCGCTCCAGAAGCCGCCGTGGGTGACGCGGCTTGCGATCGACAGCGCCCGGCTGCGATCGCTCTGGAACACCCACAGGTGCTGGTTCCAGTCGTAGCGGCCGATCGGGATGGCGACGTCGCTGCGGACGCGGAACGGCCGGCTGATCGCCTCGGTGCGCGGTTCGAAGGCGTACTCGAGGTAGGTGCCGCGGGTCCAGGTGACCTGCAGGCCGACGTGGCCCTGGGTGGTCGCCAGGTCGCCGCGCGGGTCGAGGTAGAACCACGAGCGGGCATGCGGTTCGAGCTGGCGGATGCCGCGCCGCTGCAGCGCCGCCGGGCGCAGGAACGACGCCCAGTCGAGGAAGTGGCGGGTCACGCCGGTGCGGCGGACGAAGCCCATGTCGGCGCGGAAGCCCTCGCCGATGGTCATCAGCGAATAGCCGGTGCGCAGCCGGCTGTCCTCCCACACGATCGACGCCTTGGCCGCGCTCTGGCCGCGTGATTCGCCGGGCGTGTCCGATCGGGCGGCGAAGCCGTTGAGGTTGAGGCTCTTCAGCACGCGGAAGTTGGCGTCGGCGCCGACGACGCGGTTGAAGTCGCCGCTGTTCCCGCTGGCCTGGCGCGACATCACGATGGCGCCGACGTCCGAGGCCCCGAACACGTCGTGGCGCAGTCGCGCCACCGAGTAGTTCTGGCTCGGGGCCCCGCCGTGCGCCTCGCTCTGCATGCTGAGGGCGCCGACGCCGAAGCCGGCGGCGCGCCCGCTCAGACGCAGGCCGCCGTAGAGCGGCACCTGCTCGCCGTCGTCGGTCAGGCCGATGCGGCGGCTGAAGAACAGCAGCAGGTCTTCCTCGGGCGGGCGGAAGCGGCTGGTCTGCCGCTGGTTGCGCGGGATGTCGCCGAAGTAGAAGACGCCGGAGTTCTCGAGGAAGAACTCGCGCTTCTCGGGGAAGAACAGGCTGAACTGGGTGAGGTTGACCTGCTGCTCGTCGGCCTCGGCCTGGGCGAAGTCGGGGTTGACGGTGGCGTCGAGGGTGAGCGACGGCGTGACGCCGACCTTCACGTCGACGCCGGCACTGCGGTCCACGGCGAAGCGGTCGCCGCCGAGCGGCCGGACGGCGCCGCCGAGCACGAACGGCTTGACGCGGACGTTGCGGCCCGAGGCCAGGCCGGGCAGCCCGACCAGGGTGCCGGCCGACGAGGCGCGGACGATCGAGAACGCCCGCGACACCGGCGACCAGTAGGTCGCCTCGTTCTTGCGGCGGATCCGGCGCGCGAAGTTGATGCCCCAGCTGTGGCCGTCGCCGGGGGCGAAGCGCAGCGTCTTGAACGGGATGCGGAACTCGGCGGTCCACCCGTCGGGGCCGATCCGCCCCGCCACCCACCACACCGCGTCCCAGTTCGGGTTGACGTCGCGGCCTTCGTTGGCGATCTGGGTGTCGGCGCGGGCGCCGGCGGCGTTGGTGGCGAAGACGAAGCCGTTGCGGCGATCGGCGAAGGTGTCGAGCAGCACCTCGAAGACGTCCTGCTCGGCGCCGGCGAAGTCCTTGTGGATGTCGTTGACGACGATGTGGGCCGGATCGGAGTCGTGGCACACCGCAGCGACGTAGAGCGCGTCGTCGTCGTAGGCGACGCGGACGTCGGTGGTCTCGGTGGCCGGCTGGCCTTCGATCGGATCGCTCTGGACGAAGCCGTCGGCGGGCGGGCCGACCCGCCAGACCTCCTCGTCGAGCACGCCGTCGACGCGCACCGGGCCGGTGACCCGCGTCGCGGTGAGCGTGCGGCGGCCATCGGGCGAGCCGACCGTCAGCGACTGGGCGGCGAGCGGCGCGGCCGACAGGCACGCGCCGAGCATCCCCGCCACCACGCCGCGCCACGATGCCATCGGTCGGCCAGTGTAGCGCGCCGGCGCCGCCGTGGCCCGTCATGGCCGTGTCGTTGACATTCGCGCGGGCCTCGGGTTCACTTGCGAGGACCCTGTCCCGTCGTGGAGGTTCCGTGATGTCCCGCCTTGCCAGATTCCTCTCCCTCATCGCGCTCGTCGTCGTGCTGGTGCCGCGGCCGGTGTTCGCGCAGGCCACCGGCCAGATCAACGGCATCGTCACCGACACCTCCGGCGCGGTGCTGCCCGGCGTGACCGTGGAGGCGACCAACACGGCGACCGGCGCGGTGCGCGTCGCCGTCAGTGGCGACGACGGCCTCTATACGCTGCCGCTGCTGCAGCCTGGGCTCTACAACGTCCGGGCCGAACTGGCCGGCTTCCGCGTCGCGCTCCAGGAGGGCGTCCGCGTGACGGTCACCGAGACGGCGCGCGTGGCGTTCCAGCTGGAGGTGGGCCAGGTCACCGAGACGGTGACGGTCGTCGCCCAGGCGACGCTGGTGGAGACCGCCAACGCCACCCACGGCATCGTCATCGATCAGCAGAAGGTCGTCGACCTGCCGCTCAACGGCCGCAACTTCACCCAGCTCGGAACGCTCATCCCCGGCGTGGTCGCGCCGCCGAGCGGCCTGGGCGGCCAGGCCGGCGACGCCACCCCCGGCGGCTTCGGCAACGTCACCGGCGGCTTCAACGTCAACGGCATGCGCAACCAGTCGAACAACTTCCTGATGGACGGCGCGACCAACAACGACACCTTCAACACCGGCTTCGTACTCCGCCCGCCGCCCGACGCCATCGAGGAGTTCAAGATCCTCACCCATGCGTTCGGCGCCGAGTACGGCCGCAACGCCGGCTCGGTGGTGAACGTCGTCACCAAATCGGGGAGCAACACCCTGAGCGGCGCGGCGTGGGAGTTCAACCGCGACGACGCCCTGCAGGCGCGCAACTTCTTCGCCCCCGGCAACCAGCCCAAGCCCGAACTCAAGCAGAATCAGTTCGGCGTCGCCGTCGGTGGGCCGCTGGTGCGCAACCGCCTGTTCGGCTTCGGCTACTACGAGGGCTTCCGCAACGAGGCCGGCACCACCACCAACGTCGTCGTGCCGTCCGAGGCGCAGCGCGCCGGCAACTTCGGCGCGACGACGATTCGCGATCCGCTCACCGGCCTGCCGTTCCCGAACAACACCATTCCGGCCAGCCGCATCAGCCCGGCGGCGGCGCGGCTGCTCAGCGAGTTCGTGCCGCTGCCGAACTCGCCCGGCAACCGCTACATCGTGTCGCCGACGCTGGAGGACGTGCGCGATCAGTTCGGCGCCCGGCTCGACTATCAGCTCAGGCAGAATCACTCGCTGCTGCTGCGCTACATGCGGGCGGACACCGAGCGGACGACGCCCAAGATCATCGCCCCGTCGGACCAGAAGGCGCTGGCCACCCTGCAGGACGCGATGGCGTCCTACAACTGGGTCATCGCGTCGAACCTCATCAGCCAGACCCGGGCGTCGATCAACCGCATCAGCGCCAACCCGGCGGTGACGAGCGGGCTCAACCCGCGCGACTACGGCATCGGGTTCGCCAACACCAACCCGCTGGCCGCCGGCCTGCCGTCGATCGTCGTCCAGGGCTTCTTCGGCGGCGGGACCGCGGCGCTCGGCGATCCGCAACAGCCGTTCGTCAACCGCGTCAACCACGTCTGGCAGGTGGCCAGCGACGTGACCTGGGTGGCCGGCCGGCACTCGGTGAAGTTCGGGGTGGACGTGCGCCGCGAGGCGATGAACATCGCCTTCATCAACCGGCCCAACGGCGACCTGACCTTCAGCGGCGGCCTCACCGGCAACGCCGCCGCCGACTTCCTGCTCGGCCTGCCGGCGCAGGCGCGGGCGACGACGCAGCAGGTGACCCAGGACGGCTACGGGTGGCTCGTCGCCGGCTACGTCCAGGACGACTTCCGGGTCACGCCCAATCTCACGGTGAATCTCGGGCTGCGCTACGAGTTGCCGACGCCGTTCATCGACCAGAACGACGCGATCACCGGGTTCGTCACCGGCCAGCAGTCCACGGTCTACCCGAACGCCCCGCGGGGGCTGGTGTATCCGGGGGACACGGGCATTCCCCGCGGCATCGTGCCCACCGACAAGAACAACTTCGCGCCGCGCGTGTCGGCGGCGTGGGACCCCTTCGGCGACGGCTCGACCAGCGTCCGCGGGGCGTTCGGCGTGTTCTACGACGCGCTGGCCGGGCAGGGCGACTTCTTCCAGAGCGGCGTGCTGTCGCCGCCGTTCACGCCGCTCATCGAGCTGAACACGCCGACGCCGATCACGTTCGCCGATCCGCTGGCCGCCGTCGCCGGCCCGCCCAACCCGTTCCCGGCCAACCTGACCGTCATCGGCTGGGGCGACGACTTCAAGTCGCCGTACGCCTATCACTTCAACCTCGGCGTGCAGCGGCAGTTCGCCGGGCGGATCGGCGCCGAAGTCGCCTACGTCGGCTCGCGCGGCCACAACCTGCCGATCTTCATGGAGGTCAACCCGGGCGTCTACTCGCCGGGTCAGACGACGCGCGGGGCGCGCATCATGCCGGCCTTCTCGCTGGTGCGTCCGACCTTCTCGGCCGCCAAGTCGTGGTACGACTCGCTGCAGACCAGCGTCCGGCTGCTGCCGACGCGAGGCCTCAACCTGCTGGCGTCCTACACGCTCGGCAAGACCACGGATCACGTCTCCGGCGTCAACATCGGCGGCGAACCGCGGCCGGTGCTGCCGGTGGTGCAGGGCGACGAGGCCAGCCTCGAGCGGGCCTTGGCCGCCGAGAAGGGCCCGGCGCTGTTCGACGCCCGGCACCGCTTCGTGCTGAGCTTCGGCTACGAGCTGCCGCGGCTCGACGATCAGCCGGTGGCGCTGCGCGCCGTCGCCGGCGGCTGGCAGTTGAACGGCATCTACCAGGCGCAGACCGGCTTCCCGGTGCCGATCAGCCTGGGCGGTGTGCTCGACATCCGCTACATGACCAATCGGCCGGACACCACCTGCGATCCGAACAACGGCCCGAAGACCACCAGCCAGTATTTCGACACCAGCTGCTTCGTGGCGTTGCCGCTGGGCGAGACGGGCACCCGCTTCGGCAACGTCGGACGCAACACCGTGCGCGGCCCCGGGTTCCAGCGCACCGACCTGTCGGTCTTCAAGAACTTCGATTTCGCCGGTCGGCACCGCATCCAGGCCCGCATCGAGGCGTTCAACATCTGGAACCAGGCGCGCTTCGGCCAACCCAACGGGACGTTCGGCGCCGTCAATTTCGGCCAGATCACCACGGCTGAGGACGGCCGGGTGATTCAGCTGGGCGTCAAGTACTCGTTCTAGGCGGGGCCCGGGGCTCGGGGTCCGGGGCTCGGGAGTGCCACAGACGTCGAACGCAAGGGCGGCGACAGCAATCGCGTGACGTCCGCCAACCGGGACAGCAACGCATGGATCAGCCCGAGCCCCGAGTCCCGAGCCCCGAGTCCCGCCGACTGACGCGCCGCCAAGCCGTCCTTCGGCTTGCCCTTGGCAGTGCGTTGGCGGCGAACAAGCCGGCCTTCGCGCAGGCGCCGGGAATCGTCGCGGCGCCGGGGCTGCGGCCGGTGGTGACCGACGGCGTGGCGTCGACGCTCGTCGACGAGACGACCGGGCTGGTCTGGGCGCGGGCGGATCGGGCGGCGCGGCTCCAGGTGGAGTGGGCGACGACCGAGGCGTTCGCCGACGCCCGGACCGTGCCCGGCCCCGACGCCCTCGACGGCAGTGACTACACGGCACGCGTGTGGCTGGCGGATCTGCCGCGCGGCCAGCGCGTGTTCTACCGGGTGCGCTTCCAGGATCTCGCCGACGTGCGCCGATGGAGCGAGCCGGTCGTCGGCAGCCTCGTGACGGCGCCGGCCGGCGCAGGTCGCGACGTGTCGCTGGTGTTCTCGGCCGACACGGTGGGGCAGGGCTGGGGCCTCGATCCGGCGTACGGCGGCTTCCAGACCTACGTCAGCATGCTCGGCGTCGCGCCGGATCTCTTCGTCAACCTCGGCGACGCGATCTACGCCGATCAGCCGGTCGGCCTGGCCGTGCCGCTCGACGGCGGCGGCACGTGGCGCAGTCTGCCGAGTGCGGCCAAGAGCAAGCCGGCCGAAACCGTCGACGAGTTCCGCGGCAACTACCGCTACAACCTCACCGACGCGCACATGCGGCGCTTCAACCAGTCGGTGGCGCAGCTCACGGTGTGGGACGACCACGAGGTGCGGGACAACTGGTATCCCGAGCGACGGCAGGACGGCGATCCGCGCTACGGCGTGGCCTCGGTGGCGCTGCTGGCGGCCCGGGCCGCGCAGGCGCACTACGAGTACACGCCGCTGCCGCTCGACGGCCGTGATCCCGAGAAGCGCTACCGCAGCGTCCGCTACGGGCCGGTCGAGGTGTTCCTGCTCGATTACCGCAGCTACCGCGCCGCCAACAGCGGCAACCGGCAGGCGGAGGCGGGCGCCGCGACGGCGCACCTGGGCGAGGCCCAGATGCGCTGGCTCGAGGCGGCGTTGGCGGCCAGTACCGCCACCTGGAAGGTCATGGCCAGCAGCCTGCCGATCGGCCTGGTCGTCGGCGACGGCCCGGACCGCTTCGAGGCCATCGCCAACGGCGACCCCGGCCCGCCGCTCGGCCGCGAACACGAGATCGCGCGGCTGCTGCGGGGCATGCGCAATCGGCGCATCGACAACGTCGTCTGGATCACCGGCGACGTGCACTACGCCGCGGCGCACCATTACGACCCGGCGCGGGCGCGCTTCACCGAGTTCACGCCGTTCTGGGAGTTCGTCGCCGGCCCGCTGCACGCCGGTACCTTCGGACCCAATCCGCTCGACCCCACCTTCGGCCCCGAGGTGCGGTTCCTCGGCATCCCGCCGGGGATGAAGCCGAACCGACCACCCAGCGAGGGCTGGCAGTTCTTCGGCCGCTTCGTCGTCGATGCCAGGACGCGCGCGCTGCGCGCCAGCCTGCACAACCGCGCCGGTACCGAGATCTTCGCCACCACCCTTGCTCCCGCCGGCGTCTAACCGGCGTGCCGCTGTCGGCCGAGACGACGCGACTGGTCAACGCCGCCCTCTACCAGGCCGGCTGGTTCGCGTGCGTGCTCGCAGCGGCTGACGGACGCGGCGCGGCCGGGGCCGCCGTCGCCGCCGGCCTGGTCGCCGTGCACGTCGTGCTCAGCGGCGATCGGCGCCGCGATCTCGGCGCGATGACCGGCGCTCTGGGCCTTGGCGCGGCCATGGAGGCAGGGCAGATCGCCCTGGGCACCTACGCGCAGCTCGGCGGCGCGCCGCCGGCCGTGCTGCCGCCGACCTGGCTGCTGCTGCTGTGGGTGCACTTCGGCACCACGTTCCGTTACGGTCTCCGCCCGGTGCTGGCGCGGGTCTGGAGCGCCGCGCTGTTCGGCGCCGCCGGCGGCCCGATCGCGTTCGTGGCCGGCGAGGGCCTCGGCGCCGTCGTTCTGCGCCGGCCGCTCGCCACGTCGCTGGCGGCGCTGGTGACGGGATGGGCGCTGGCCCTGGCGCTCGTCGCGATCTGGCGGCGCCTCGACGCCGGGACGCCGCCGCCGCGCTACCGCTGGCCCTGGCGCTGAGGCCGCGCGCTCAGGCCGTCGGGCCGGCGCCCGGCCGCTCGAGCAGCGCCGCGACGCGGCGGACGAGCGTGCTGCGCGTCACCGGCTTGTGCAGCACGGTCGGACGCGGCTGCGACGAGCGCTCGAGATCGAGTTCGTCGGCGTAGCCCGAGACGTAGAGCACCTTGAGCCCCGGCCGGCGGGCCCGCAGCGCGCCGGCCAGCGCCGGACCACTCATGTGCGGCATGACGACGTCGGTGACCACGAGGTCGACCTGGGGTGCGGAGGCGTCGAAGCGTTCGAGCGCGTCCTGGCCGTCGGCGGCTTCGATCACCGTGTAGCCGGCCTGGCGGAGGAAGCCCGAGAACAGCGAGCGGACGTCGGCGTCGTCTTCGACGAGCAGTACCGTGCCGCACCGCTCCGGCGGGTTCGGCTGCAGTGCCGCGGGACGGCGCCGGCGCGGCTCGGCCGCGCCCTCCACCGCCGGCAGCAGGACGTGCACGGCGGTGCCGACCCCGGGGGTCGATTCGATCCAGGTGTAGCCGCCGCTCTGTTTGACGATGCCGTAGACCATCGACAGGCCGAGGCCGCTGCCGCGCGAGGCGTCCTTGGTCGTGAAGAACGGCTCGAAGGCCTGCGCCGCGGTGTCGGCGTCCATGCCGCACCCGGTGTCCTGCACGGTGATCCGCACCCAGCGGCCGGGCGGCACCGGCACGGGCAACGCCGGATGCGTCCACGGCGCCGCGAACGTCTCGGCTGCGGTGGCGATCGCCAGGGCGCCGCCGTCGGGCATGGCGTCGCGGGCGTTGATGGCGAGATTGAGCAGCACCTGTTCGATCTGCCCGGGGTCGACCTTCACGGGACCGAGGTCGGCGGCGAGATCGCTGGCCAGGTGGATGTCTTCGCCGAGCACGCGGGTCAGCATGCGCTCGAGCGACAGCACCGTGACGTTGAGGTCGAGCACTTCGGGCACCAGCAGCTGGCGCCGCCCGAACGCGAGCAGCTGCCGGGTCAGGGCCGCGGCGCGATCGGTGGTGCGGCGGATGCGCCGGGCCAGCCGCCGGCGCGCGGCGCGCGGCACCCGCTCGGCGCCGAGCGCTTCGGCGTAGCCGCCGATCACCTGCAGCAGGTTGTTGAAGTCGTGGGCGACGCCGCCGGCCAGGCGGCCGAGGGCGCCGATCTTCTGCGAGCGGCGCAGCTGCTCGACGAGATCGCGGTTCTCCTGCAGCGCCCGCTCGAGACGGGCCGCCAGGTCGCCCCCGGCGCCGGCGCCGTCGGGCGGGTCGGACCGGCCAGGGGGGACCGCATCCAGACCGGTGGTGATCACACGGGACGGGGGGCGCACTCCATCCCGGACAATCGGCGGGCCGGCCGGCGGCTTGAGCCGGGCCGGCCGGATCGCCGGGTGGCCGTCAGACGGTCAGCAGTTCGTCGAGTGCGCCCAGCTCGTGGGCGACCTCGGCGGCCAGATCGTCGAGCTCGCTGACCACCGACGCCCGGTGCGCGGCGCTCAGCGGCAGCAGCAGGCCGTCGAGGACGGCGGCGTCGTCGTCGCCGGCCGGCGGCGCCGGAGCGACCACCCAGTGGCCGAGATGGTCGGCCAGGCGGCAGGCCACCCCGATGCGCGCGAGCAGATCGGTCGGCCCGACCGCGGCGGCGACGTGATGGTGGCGGGCGACGTCCTGGAACGTCCGCGGCAGCAGCAGCTGCTCGGTGAGCCAGCGGCCGGCCTCGCAGTGGTCCATCCCGAAGATCTCGCGCTCCTCCGCCAGCAGCCCGGCACCGCTGGCCCGGGTGGTGTCGAGAAAGGCGGGATACGCGGTCGGGTGTGCGACGATGAGCGCGAGGCGCCCGAGGTCGTGCAGCAGTCCCGCGGTGTAGGCGTCGGCGCGATGCCCGCCGCAGCGCTTGGCCAGCTGATCGGCGACCAGCGCGCAGGCGAGGTTGTGCCGCCAGCTGCGCCGCACGGCCGGAGCCTTGAGCGTCGTGCCCAGATAGCGGCGCAGGCCGATCGTCGCCGCCAGGGCGCGGATGCGATCGAGGCCGAGCAGCGTGGCGGCGTGCTGCAGGTTGGTGACCTCGCCGCGGATGCCGTAGTAGGCGCTGTTGGCGGCCCGCAGCACTTCGACCGACACCGCCGGATCGACGGCGATCGCCGCGCTCACCTCGGCCAGGCCGACGTGCTCCCTGGCGAGCAGCGTCAGCAGCGTCGTGGCCACCGTCGGCATCGGCGGCAGTTCGCAGTTGCGGCGGCGCATGCGGACCGTCACCGGCGGGGGGGCCGCCAGGTCGGCGTCGTGCCAGGCGGCGGAGCGCTTGAACTCCACGGGTGTCTCCCCGGGAAATCGGCGGGGAGCGTGCCGCCTTCAGTCGCCCCGGGCGTCAGGCCGAATGCCGGGCGGGGCCGGCGGGCCGGCCGATCAGCGCGGCCACCTGGCGCAGCAGCGCGGCGCGGGTCACCGGCTTGGGCAGGTGCACCGCGGCGGGCTCGCCGCCCGGGCCGGCGTCGACCTGCTCGTTGTAGCCCGAGACGTACAACAGCTTCACGTCGGGGCGCCGGGCCCGCAGCGCCCCGGCCAGCGCCGGTCCGCTCACGTTGGGCATCACCACGTCGGTGACGACGACGTCGACGGCGGCGGCCCGGCGCTCGAACACCTCGAGCGCCTCGCGGCCGTCGGCGGCCTCCAGCACGTCGTAGCCGGCGTGGGAGAGGAAGGTGGCGAACAGGGCCCGGACCTCGGGGTCGTCCTCGACGAGCAGTACCGTACCGCTCACGGCCGGCGCCTCGGCCGGCCCGGCCGGCGCCGCCAGCGGTTCGGGCTCGAGCGCGGCGTCGACGGCGGGCAGCAGGACGTGCACGGCGGTGCCGACCCCGGGGGTCGATTCGATCCAGGTGTAGCCGCCGCTCTGTTTGACGATGCCGTAGACCATCGACAGGCCGAGGCCGCTGCCGCGCGAGGCGTCCTTGGTCGTGAAGAACGGCTCGAAGGCCTGCGCCGCGGTGTCGGCGTCCATGCCACACCCCGTGTCTTTGACGACCAGCTCCACCCAGGCGCCGGGCGCCACGGTCACCGGCAGGCCGGGCGGCGCGAAATGCCCGTCCACGTCGCGGTTGGCGGTCGTGATCTCCAGCGCGCCGCCGTCGAGCATGGCGTCGCGGGCGTTGATGGCCAGGTTGAGCACCACCTGCTCGATCTGTCCGGCATCGACCTTGACCGGCTGCAGGTCGGCGGCGAGCGTGCTGGCCAGCGTCACGTCCTCGCCGATCACCCGGCGCAGCATGTGCTCGAGCGATCGGACGGTGGCATTCAGGTCGAGCACCTGCGGCACCAGCACCTGACGGCGGCCGAACGCCAGCAGCTGCCGGGTCAGCGACGACGCCCGGTCGGTGGCGTTCTGGATGCTGTCGAGGACTCGCCGTCGCGACTCCCGATCGAGCCGGTCGACGCCGAGCGCCTCGGCGTAGCCGCCGATCACCTGCAGCAGGTTGTTGAAGTCGTGCGCGACGCCGCCGGCCAGGCGGCCGAGGGCGCCGATCTTCTGCGAGCGGCGCAGCTGCTCGGCGAGATCGGAGTTGGCGCGCAGGGTCCGTTCGACGAGCTGCCGCGGGCCGGCGTCGCGCACGGTGACCAGCGCCTGCCGGCGCGGCCAGGTCGCGACGAGGCGGATGCGCATGTCGACCGCGAGCGGCGCGCCGTCGGCGTGACGCGCCGTCGCCGTCATCCAGCCGCCGTCGGCCGATCCGCCGGCCGTGGCCGGCAGGGGCTCGCCGGGGGCGGGCAACAGGTCGTGCAGGCGTCGGGCGCGGAGGGCCGCCGGCGCCACGCCGAAGAGGCGGCCGAAGGCGGCATTGGTCCAGGCGATCCGGCCGTCGGCGTCGACCAGCGCCACGCCGTCATCGAGTGCGTCGAACAGGCCCGGATCGGGGGGCGGACTGCCGGCCGACTCGGGCGATGACGGGCCAGCCGCCCGGGCGATGGCGGCCGCGACCCAATCCGGCGCGTCGAGGCGTTCGACCGATCTCATGCCGTGGCCCGCACCCCGTCGGGCGACGGCGATCGGCCCGCGCCCGCCCGAACGCGGCGCGGTCTCGCCGGCGTGCGCCGTCGCCCGGCCCCGCGGAGCCAGACGGATCGGTCCCCCTCGTTCCTCACCAGTGGGACCGGGCGTGCCGAGGGGAGGGTGGCGGCACACCGGCCCGTGAACTGGGCACTCACGCTTTCCCTTTCGTGCGCGGCGCTGCCGGCCGCCCACGTCGAGATGATCGCACCGGCGATCCCCGATTCGTGTGCAGTCGGCAAAAATTCTGTGCAACGGGGCGACCGACGCGACCGGCGACGTCAGGCCGCGCGGGCGACGCTCTGCACGCCGTGCGCCCACGCCAGCGCGTCGGCACCGGCGGCGGCCAGCATGCCGGCATCGACGCCGGCCGCGGCCGCCACCGCGGCGGCGTCGTCGAACGCGCCGCGCTCGTGCAGGACCACGGCGTCGAGGACGCGGCGAGCCGGCGTCGGCTCGCCGAGCAGGGCGGCGCGAATCTCGGCGTCGAGCGGCAGGTCGGCGAGCACCTGCGGCATCGGGTGCTGCAGCAGGGCGTCGAGCAGCGAACACAGGCCGAGCAGGAAATAGCCGGCCCCGCCGTCGGGCAGTCCAAGCGCGGCGCCGACCAGCTCGCAGGTCCGTGCGCGCAGGATGGTCATCGTGGCCAGTTCGGCCGGCCCGCGGTTCAGCCCGGCCAGCGCCCACAGCGAAGTCCACTTCCGCACCTGATCGAGCCCGACCAGCAGCAGCGCCTCGCGGATCGAGTGGATCTCGCGGCGCAGGCCGAAGCCGGCCGAGTTCACGCAGCGCAGCACCCGGTAGGTGAGCGAGGCGTCGTGCTTGAGCAGGTCCTCGATCTGGACGATGGACGCCGTCGGCTGGAGCAGTGCCGCCAGCAGCCGCATCTGCGTCACCTGGCTCGCCGACAACGGCCGCATCGCCAGCGTGTGCGGGCGGCAGAAGTAGTAGCCCTGGAACAGCGTGCAGCCCAGCGCCCGCGCGTCGGCCAGCATCTCGGGGGTCTCGACCTTCTCGGCCAGCAGCGTCAGGCCGCGTCCGAGGAGCCGCGGCGCGTGCGCGGCGGCGACGTCGCGGGGCAGGCTGAGGACGTCGAGCTTGACGAAGCGCGCAAAGGGCAGCAGGGCCTCGGCCGCGGAGCCGGGGACGAAGTCGTCGAGGGCCAGGAGGTAGCCGCGCTCGGGCAGCGACCGGCACACCTCGATGACCTCGGGCGTGATCGCCACGTCTTCGAGCACCTCGAGGACCACGGCCCGGGGTTCGAGCAGGCTGCTGGCATCCGAGAGCAGCACCTCGGTGGACAGATTCAGGAAGGCCCGCCGCCCGTCGGTGAGCGTCTCGAGGCCCATGCCGACGAGGGCGTCGCTCAGGACGCGCGCCGACGCCTGGGTCGTGCCACCGACATAGGAACGATCGGCCGCGTCGGCACGGTAGAGCAGCTCGTAGCCGGCCACCTGCTGCTCGACGTCGAGGATGGGCTGACGGGCCACGTGGATGCGGTCGGCGGGCATGATCCCGGGGAGAACATCGACCGGCCGGCCGGCGGCTTGAACATCGCCGCCTTGCGGTTCACGACGCTGCGGCCCGTTGCCGCGGAGCGACCAGTTCGTCCACCTTGGCGAGCAGCGTCCGCGCCGCGAACGGCTTGGGCAGCAGGTGTTCGACCGGCTCCCCGCCCGAGAACACCGCTTCCGAATAGCCCGACATGAAGAGGACCGGCACCCCGGGATGGTGCGCCCGCACCAGCGTGGCCACGTCGAGGCCGCTGCCGGCGGGCAGCACGAGGTCGGTGAGCAGCAGGTCGAGCGACAGGTCGCCCCGGCCGAGCAGCGCCTGCACGGCCGCCAGGCCGTCGGCGGCGTGGACGACGTGGCCGGCACGGCGCAGGATCTCGGCGACGATGTCGCGGACGTCGGGCTCGTCTTCGACCAGCAGGATCGCCGGCCGTGGCCCGCCCGCCAGGTGCAGGGTGCGCGCCTGGACGCTGGGGACGGCGTCGGCGCCCGCCCACGGCAGGTAGAGATCGATGGTCGTGCCGCGTCCCGGCGTGGAATCGGCGGCGATGTGGCCACCGGCCTGCTCGACGATGCCGAGGCAGATCGACAGCCCCAGTCCGGTACCCTGACCGGGCCTGGTGGTGAAGAACGGCTCGAACATGTGCCGCTGGACGTCGTCGTCCATGCCGTGGCCGTTGTCGGCCAGCGTGAGGACCACCCAGGTGCCGGGGCCGGGCATCGCCGCGGCGTCGCCGGTGTCGACCCGGCGGGTCGACACCGTGAGCCGGCCGCCGTCGGGCATCGCGTCGCGGGCGTTGAGGGCGAGGTTGAGGACGAGCTGCGCGAGCTGCGGCTGGCCGAGCATCACCGGGACCGGCATCGCGGCACGGTCCCAGGTCAACTGGATGTGGTCGCCGAGCAGTCCCGAGAGCATCGGGGCCAGGTCGTCGAGCACGGCGTTCACGTCGACCAGACTCGCCGTGACCGGGTTGCGCCCGGCGAAGGTGAGCAGGCCGCTGGTGATCCGGGTCGCCTCGGCCACCGATCGGCGCAGCGTCTCGACCCGCCGCAGCGCCGACGGCGTGCGGGGCAGTTCGCCAGCCAGGCCGTCGAGATGGCCCTGCATGACCGTCAGCAGGTTGTTGAAGCCGTGGGCGACGCCGCCCGAGAGCCGGCCGATCACTTCCATCCGCTGGGCGTAGAGCAGCCGGTCGTCGAGCCGCGAGACGGCGGCGCCGTCGGGCGCGGGCGGCACCGACGGTGCCATGGCCGGCCGGTGCCGGCGCTGCCAGCTCGCGCCGGCCGCGGCGCCGAGGGCGGCCGCGGCGCCGGTGAGCGCGAGGGTCGTGCTGTTCAGGTTGAGCGCGAACCAGTCCAGCATCCCGTGGATCCTCGAGACTTCCGGCCGCTGGCGCACATCCTCCCGCACGGATGCGCGAGAGGCGCCGTCGGCCGCGCGGGCGGGCGTGGAGGGGGGACCTCGTGGCCGGCCTTGCCCGGCAGGAGCAACCCGGGTGCCACCGGAGAGTACACGTTTTCGTGTGCAACGAGAAAATAAAGTGTGCAACGGACCGCGGCGGCACCCGTCGCGGCCACGCCGGCGCTCTGAATCGCTGGCGCGAGCGTCGACGGATTGACGCCGGCTCCCGTGGAGGCCGTCGGCTGAGGTAACGTGTCGCCCGTGTCCGTCGCGCCGAGAAGCCGCCCCTGGGACGAGGCCTTCGACCCGCCGATCGAGTGGCTCGAATGGGCCAACCGCCACGCCCTGGTCACGCGGATGGTGGCGGCCACGGTCCACGACGTCAGCAACGCCCTGCAGGTGATGAGCGGCGCCGCCGAAATGCTCGGTCTCGACCCCGGTCCCGACGCGGTCGCGCGGCGCAGCGGCTCGATCGTCCAGCAGGCGATGGGCGCCACCGCGGCCTTGCAGCGGCTCACCGGCTTCTCCCGTGAGCCGGCCAGAGCGGCGGAACGGATCGAGCTGCGGGCGCTTTGCGACCGGATCCTGCAGCTGCGCCAGTACGCGCTCCGCAAGGGACGCATCGCGGCGCGGGTGGCCGGCGACGACGCGGTGGTGCTCGCCCCGGCCCGGGCGCTGTCGCAAGTGCTGCTGAACCTCGTCGTCAACGCCGAAGCGGCCCTGGCCGACCGGGCCGACGCCGCGTTGTCGCTGACGGTGCGCCGCGACGCCGGCCTGGTCGCCGTCGTCGTGCACGACAACGGGCCGGGCCTCTCGGCGGCGGCGGGCGAGGCGTCGAGCCGGTGGCCGCCCCCGGCGGGCGAGACCGGGGCGCTGGGCATCGGCCTGCTGGTGTCGCGCGCCCTGGTCGAACGGGCCGGCGGCACGCTGGTGCTGGCCTCCGCACCCGGCGGCGGCACCACGGCGACGGTGACGTTACGCGGCTGACGGCGCCGCGGCATCGCCGCCGAGCCGGTTCAGCTTGTCGATGAGCGTCGTACGGCTCAAGTTGAGCAGGCGGGCGGCCTGGCGCTTGTTGCCGCCGGTCTTCTCGAGGCCGCGGCGCAGCAGTTCGCGCTCGAGCTGGGTCATCACCGAGGTGAAGTCGAGGCCCTCGTCGGGGATCGAGACCGGGGTCAGCATCGCCGGCGCGTCGGGCAGGCGGATCTCCTCGGGCAGCATCGCCGGCAGGATCTCGCGGCCGGCGCCGCTCATCGCCACGGCATGTTCGATGGCGTTCTCGAGCTGGCGGATGTTGCCCGGCCACGCGTAGTCCATCAGCAGGCGCAGCGTCGCCTGGCCCAGGGTGCGCGGCGGCAGGCCGTTGTGCGCGCACGACTTCTGCAGGAAGTGCTGGGCGATGAGCGGGATGTCCTCGCGGCGGTTGCGCAGCGGCGGCAGCGTGATCGGCACCACGTTCAGCCGGTAGTAGAGGTCTTCGCGGAAGGCGCCCTCCTTGACCAGCTTGCGCAGGTCGGTGTTGCTGGCGGCGATGACCCGGATGTCGAACTTGAAGGCGCGCGACTCGCCGACGCGCTCGACCTCGCGCTCCTGCAGGGCGCGCAGCAGCTTGGCCTGCAGGGCCAGCGACATCGTGCCCACTTCGTCGATGAACAGCGTGCCCTTGTGGGCCAGCTCGAAGCGGCCGACGCGGGCGTTGACGGCGCCGGTGAAGGCGCCCTTGACATGGCCGAACAGCTCCGCTTCGGCGAGGGTTTCGGGAATCGCCGCCGAGTTGAAGGCGACGAAGGGCTGATCGCGGCGCGGGCTGTTGTGGTGGATGGTGCGGGCGATCAGCTCCTTGCCGGTGCCGGTCTCGCCCTGGATGAGCACGCCGCTGGTCATCGGCGAGACCAGCTCGAGGGTCGAGAACACGTGCTGCATCGCCACGCTCTTGCCGATCACGCTGTCGAAGCTGAAGCGCTCGCGCAGCTGGGCGCGCAGCTGCGCGTTCTCGAGGCGCAGCGTCCGCTCGGTGATCCCGGCCTGCAGGATGTGGCCGAGGCCGCCGAGCTGGAACGGCTTGATGAGGAAGTCGATGGCCCCGCGCTTGATGGCCCTCACCGCCTCGTCGACGCCGCCGAAGCCGGTCATGACGACGGCGCGAATCTCGGGATAGCGGTCGAGCGCGGCCTCGAGCACGTCCATGCCGTCGGCGTCGGGCAGCCGGAGATCGACGACCAGCGCGTCGTAGGCGAAGCCCTCGAGGCGGGCGAGGGCGTCGGCGGCGGTGTCGGCCTGCGCCACCGCGAAGCCCTGGGCTTCGAGCGATTCGGCGATCAGGCCGCGCAGCTCGGCTTCATCTTCGACGACGAGAACGGTAGCGGAAGCACTCTGGGTCATGGCGGGCGGGAAGAAGTGGGCAGGCGTCAGCGCCGCTGGTTCGATGCGATCGAAGTTCCGGCGGCCGGTTGCCGATGTGTCAGTGAGAGCGTCAAGCGACCGACACCGCTGCAACGACTATGCCATTTCGACTGTTTTCGCCCGGGGAAGTGCTGGTCGTCGACGACGACGAAGCGGTCAGAGAGGTCATTTTGGCCTATTTCCTCAAGCGCGGCCTGCAGGTTGCGGGGGCGACCGACGGTCGTGCGGCCATCGCGACGCTCGAACGATCCCAGGGACGATTCGGTGTCGTGGTTACGGATTTGAGCTTGCCGGGCGCCGACGGATTGGCGGTGCTGCGCGCCGCGCGTCAAGCAAATGCCTCCTGTTACGTGGTGATCGTCACCGGCTATGCCTCGCTCGACTCGGCGATCGCCGCCGTCCGCCTCGGCGCCTACGACTATCTGACCAAGCCGTTCTCGCTCGGGCAGCTCGACGTGATCCTCCAGCGCATCGCCGATCGCCAGGCGCTCGAGCACGAGAACCGCTCGCTGCTGCACCACGGCGCGGCGCCGGCTGCACACCATTGCCACGGGCCGCTCGCCGACGTCGCCGATCGCCTGGCCCGGCTCGAGGCTGCGGTCGCCCGCCTCGAACTGCACGCCGCGGCGGCGGCCGGGCCGACGACGATCCGACGCTGACGTGTCGGCGGCTCGACAGGCGGTGCGGGGCGCCTGAGAGAATCGGCGCATTTGGCGCGGGCTTGAATGGTGGGCATCGGTCTTGCTCACCGGCACGGCATCGTGCCTGAGATCACCGACCACGCGATCCTCGCGGCGCTGGGGCGCCAGATGAACGCGGCCGTGGCGCGTCAGACGGTCGCGGCCAGCAACCTCGCGAACCTCGACACGCCCGGCTACCGGACGCGCGAGGTGTCGTTCGACGACGCGCTCGAGACACGGCTCGACGGCTTGCGGCGCACCAGTGCGTCGCACCTGCCGGCGGCGGCCGACGGCCCCGAGGTCGACGAGACCGCCGGCCTGGCGTCGCGGCGCGACGGCAACAACGTCCAGCTCGATCGCGAGCTGCTGGCGATGACCCGCGCCGCCGGCGACTTCAGCAAGGCCCAGACGGCGCTGGCCGCGAAGTTCCGGCTGGTCCGCTACGCGATCAACGAAGGCCGGTAGGAGGCAGGCATAGATGTCAGGACTCTCCGCCGCGATCGCCGCCAGCGCCAGCGCGCTCGACGCGCAGCGCGCCCGCATCGAAGTCGCCGTCTCGAACATCGCCAACGCCGAGTCGACGCGCGGCGCCGACGGCCAGCCGTATCGCCGCCGCGACGTCGTGCTCAGCGCCGCGCCGGTCGATCGGTTCGCCGCCGCGCTCGGCGAGGCCGACGCCGTCGGCGTGCAGGTGACCGAAGTCGTCGAGGACCAGGCGGCGCCGCGCCGCCGTTACGAGCCGTCGCATCCCGACGCCGACGCGCAGGGATTCGTGGCCACGCCCAACGTCGACGTGCCCGAAGAGATGGTCGACATGCTCGGCGCCGCGCGCGCCTACCAGGCCAATCTCACCGCCATCAACCTGATTCGCGACACCATCCAGCGCGCGCTGGAGCTGGGTCGCTAGCGTGCGAGGACGGCCATGGCTCTCGACCACGTGATCGCCGCTGCCGCCACCACCGCCGTCACTCCGGCCGGCCCCGGCACCGGCGGCGGCACCGCCGCGGCGGGCGGGGACGCCGGCTTCGCGACCTCGCTCGACGCGCTGCTCTCGTCGGTGGAAGGCTCGGCGGGGGAGGCCAATGCCGCCGTCGCCGACATGGTCGCCGGCACCGGCGACGTCCACACCGCCATGCTGGCGCTGCACCGCGCCGAGGTGGCGATGCAGCTCACCGTCCAGGTCCGCAACAAACTCGTGCAGGCGTACCAGGATCTGATGCGCATGCCCATCTGATCGCGGCTGATTCGTGAACCCCGAGTCCCTCGTCGCCCACGTCTCCCGGCTCTGGACCTCGCTCTCCGGCCGTCAGATCGCCACCCTCGCGGCGGCGTTCGTCGCCGTCGTCGGCGTGGTGGTCGGCTCCGCCTACTGGGTGGGCGCGCCGTCCTACGCCGTGCTCTACACCGACCTCGACCCCGAGTCGGCGGCGGCGGTCGTCGCCCGGCTCAAGGCCGCGAACACCCCGTATCAGCTCGAGCAGGGCGGCCGCTCGGTGCTGGTGCCGGACAGCCGGCTCGACGAGATGCGTCTCGACCTGGCGTCGCAGGGCCTGCCGGCCTCGGGCCGCATCGGCTTCGAGATCTTCGATCGCACGTCGTTCGGCACCACCGAGTTCCTCGAGCACGTCAACTACCGCCGCGGCCTCGAAGGCGAGCTGGCCCGCACCATCTCGACGATCAGCGAGGTGCAGAGCGCCCGCGTGCACATCGCCCTGGCCAAGGACTCGCTGTTCGCCGGCGCCGCCGAGCAGGCCAAGGCCTCGGTGGTGCTGCGCCTGCGCAACCAGCGGCCGCTGGCGCCGGCGACGGTGGCCGGCATCGCCGGGCTGGTCGCCGCCAGCGTCGAGTCGCTGCGGCCCGAGTCGGTGGTGATCGTCGACACCTTCGGCCGGCCGCTGTCGCGCACCGAAGAGGCCGCCGACAGCGCCGCCGGCGGCGGCGCGATCGAACGCCAGCAGCGGATCGAACGCGAGCTGTCCACCAAGGTGGTGGCCCTGCTCGAGCCGGTGCTCGGCGCCGGCCACGTCCGCGTCAACGTCTCGGCGCCGCTCACCTTCGCCTCCGAGGAACAGACCGAAGAGCGCTGGGATCCCGAATCGGTGATCCGCAGCCGCCAGACCTCGAGCGACACCTCGACCGCGGCGAGCGCCGCCCGCGGCGGCGCGCTGGCCGGCGGCGTGGCCGGGGCCCGTGCCAATGCGCCGCCCGAGGCCAGCACGGCGACCGCCGCCGCGCCGGTGGCGCCGTCCACGGCGCAGTCCGGGCGCACCACCGAGACGGTCAACTACGAGATCAGCAGGACCACGACCCACACCACGTCGCCGGGCGGACGCGTCGCCCGGCTGTCGGTGGCGGTGCTGGTCGACAACGTGCGGGTGCCGGGAGAGAACGGCGCGGCCGCGACCAGCAAGCCGCGCGAGACCGCCGAGATCGAGCGTATCCAGCGGCTGGTCGCGGCGGCGGTCGGCCTCGACACCGAACGGGGCGATCAGCTCACCGTCGAGAACATCGCGTTCGACGAGGCGCCCGAGGCGCTCGAACCGGAGGCGCCCGCCCCGTGGTGGCGGCAGGTGTCGCCGACCGTGGTGTCGGTGCTGGGCATGTCGGTGGGCGACCTGCTGCGCTGGGTGATGGTGTTCGTCCTCGGCCTGGTCGCCCTGCTGGCGATCCTGCGGCCGCTGGCCCGAACGGCGATGACCCCCGGCCTGGTGCCGGCGGCGCCGGCGGGCGCGTCCGCCCGCACGGTCGCCGAGCTCGAGCACGAGATGCAGGCGCGGGTCGAAGCCGAGGCGCCGGCCCGTCGCGATCCGGGCCGGCTGCCGGCGCTGACCAAGCGGCTGTCGCAGCAGGCGGAACAGAAACCGGAACACGTCGCGCAGCTGGTGCGCGCCTGGATCGCCCAGGAGGACAAGTAAGCCGTGACCGCCACGCCGCCGCCCGCCGGCCCGATGTCCGGCGCCCGCAAGGCCGCCATCCTGATGATGGCCCTCGGCGAAGACCGTTCCGCCGAGGTCTTCAAGCACCTGCAGGAGCACGAGATCGAGGCGCTGGCCCGCGAGGTGGCGTCGATCAACACGGTCTCCACCGACGTCGGCGAGGGCGTGCTCGACGAGTTCAGCCAGATGACGACGGCCGCCGACCACATCGCCAACGGCGGGGTCGATCACGCGCGTCGGCTGCTGGTGAAGTCGATGGGCGCCGACGCGGCGCGGCGCATCCTCGACCGGGTCACCGCCTCGTCGACGGTGAGCGCCGGCTTCGCCTCGCTCGAGAAGGCCAACCCGCAGCAGCTCTCGAAGTTCATCCTCGGCGAGCACCCGCAGACCATCGCCGTCATTCTCGCCCACCTGAACGCCGCCAGCGCCGCCCAGCTGGTGACGCTGCTGCCCGACGATCTGCGCGCCGACGTGCTGATGCGCATGGCCAGCATCGACGAGATCCTGCCCGAGGTGATCGCGCGGATCTCGAGCGTCATCGACCAGCGGCTCAAGCAGCTCGGCGGCGCCTCGCGCGAGCAGCACGGCGGCGTCAAGGCGGTCGCCGAACTGTTCAACCGGATGGAGCGCAGCCTCAGCCAGCGCGCTCTCGAGACCGTGGAAGAACGGTCGCAGGACCTGGCGGTGCAGATCCGCAACCTGATGTTCGTGTTCGACGACCTCGCCAGCGTCGAGGACACCGGCATCCGCGAGCTGGTCAACCGCGCCGACAAGAAGGCGCTGACCATCGCCCTCAAGGGCGCCAGCGAAGCCATCCGGCAGCGCTTCTTCTCCAACATGTCGAAACGCGCCGGCGAGCTGCTCAAGGAGGAGATGGACCTGATGGGCGCGGTGCGGCTGCGCGAGGTGGAGAAGGCGCAGCAGGAGATCGTGGCCATCGCCCGCAAGCTCGAGGACGAGGGCGTGATCACCACCGGCAACGCCGGCGAGCCGTATGTCGTCTAGAGCGAAGCGAATCGGCCGCGCGGTGACGGTCGAGCCGTTCGACTGGGGCGGGACGCCCGGCCGCCGGGCCGAGCAGGCGTGGCCCGGCCCGCCGGCGATCGCCGCGCCGGTCGCGCCGCCCAGTGCCGAGACCCTCGACGCCCTCGAGCGCGAAGCGTTCACCAAGGGCTACGCCCAGGGCGAACGCGCCGGCAACGAGGCGGCGGTGGCGCGCGCCGATGCGATGCTGCGCCGGCTGGCGCAAACCATCGAAGAACTGCAGGCGCTGCGCAGCGAGCTCATCCATCGCACCGAGCGCCAGGTGGTCGAGCTGGCGCTGGCCATCGCCCGCAAGGTGATCCAGCGCGAGGCGTCGATCGACCACGACCTGCTCATCGCCATGGCCCGCGTGGCGCTCGACCGCCTGGCCGAATCGGCCACGGCCAGCATCCGGCTGCACCCGGAGGACCACGCCGCCGTCGTCGGCCGGAGCACGGCGTCGCTCACCGCCGCCGGCCACGCCGTGGAGATCGTCGCCGACCCGGCGGTGCGGCGCGGCGGGTGCGTCGTGCGCAGCGACGTCGGCTCGATCGACGTCGGCATCGGCGCCCAGCTCGACGAGCTGACCCGGGCGCTGCTCGGCGACGAGATGGCCGGCGCCGCCCTCGCGCCCGTGATCGACGATGCCGGCCGCCACTCCTGACGCCCAGCTGGCGCTGGCGCCGTACCTGACGCGGCTCCGTGCCGCCGAGGCCGCGCCGGCCTTCGGCCACGTCACGCGCGTCGTCGGCCTGGTCGTCGAGTCGGCCGGCCCGCGCGCCCGTGTCGGCGACGTCTGCGAACTGCGGCGGGCGGACGGCGGCGCGCCGCTGCCGGTCGAGGTCGTCGGGTTCCGTGACGGCCGCCTCGTCTCGGTGCCGCTCGGCGACACCGCCGGCATCCGTCCCGGCGATCGCATCGTCCTCAAGGGCGGCGTGCTGTCGCTGCCGGCCGGCGCGGGACTGCTCGGCCGGGTGATCGACGGCCTCGGCCGGCCGATCGACGGCGGCGGGCCGCTCGCCGCGACCGATCGCGCGCCGCTGCGCCCGGCGGCGATGAACCCGCTCGATCGCGAGCCGATCGTCGCCCCGCTCGGCACCGGCGTGCGCGCCATCGACGGGCTGCTCACCTGCGGGCGGGGCCAGCGCCTCGGCCTGTTCGGCGGCAGCGGCGTCGGCAAGAGCACCCTGCTCGGCATGATCGCCCGCGGCGCCGCCGCCGACGTCGTCGTCCTCGGTCTGGTCGGCGAGCGCGGCCGCGAGGTGCGCAGCTTTCTCGAGCACGACCTCGGGCCCGACGGCCTGGCGCGCGCGGTGGTCGTCGTCTCGACCTCCGACAGCCCGCCGCTGGTGCGCATGCGCGCCGCCTACGGCGCCACCGCGATCGCCGAGTACTTCCGCGACCGCGGCCAGCACGTGCTGCTGATGATGGACTCGGTGACCCGCTTCGCGATGGCCCAGCGCGAGGTCGGCCTCGCCGCCGGCGAGCCGCCGACGGCCAAGGGCTACCCGCCCTCGGTCTTCGCCCTGCTGCCCGGGCTGCTCGAGCGGGCCGGCAACGTCCGCGGCAAGGGCAGCATCACCGCGGTCTACTCGGTGCTGGTCGACGGCGACGACGTCAACGAGCCGATCGCCGACGCCGTGCGCGGCATTCTCGACGGCCACATCGTGCTGTCGCGCGATCTGGCGGCTCGCAACCACTACCCGGCGATCGACGTGCTCGGCAGCATCAGCCGCACCATGCCCGACGTCACCGACGTCGAGCATCGGCGCCGGGCCGGGCAGGTGCGCGAGTGGCTGGCGACCCTGCGCGACAGCGAGGATCTGATCAGCGTCGGCGCCTACGTGAAGGGCACGACGCCGCGCATCGACGCCGCCCTCGAGCGGCGCGACGCCATCGCCCGTTTCCTCTGTCAGCCCGCCGACACGCGCGTCGAGTTCCCGGCCGCGCTGGCGGCGCTGCAGGCGCTGTAGACGGCGATGCGTCCGTTCCGGTTCCGCCCGGCGGCGCTGCTCGAACTGCGGCGCAAGGAGGAGTCGACCGCGCGTGACGTGCTCGCCCGGGCCCAGGACGTGCAGGCACGCGCCGATCAGGCGGTGGTCCGCGCCAGCGACGCGGTGATGGACGCCGCCCGGACGCTCGGCCGGGTCCAGGCCGAGGGCGCCACCGCCGACACGCTGGCCTGGCACCGAAGTTGGATTGGTCGGCTTCGACACGACGTCGACCAGCGGCGGCTGGCCGCGGCGAAGGCCGCGACCATCGTCGAGGGCGCGTCGGTCGTGGTGCGTGACGCCGTGCAGCGGCGCCGGGTGCTCGAACGCCTGCGCGATCGCGCCTGGCGGCGATACCGGCTCGAGGCCGACCGCGAACACGCCCGCGACATGGACCGCGTCGCCGGCGCGCGTTACCACGCGCAGCGGGCCGACGCCGGAGGACCCGACCGTGGCGACGATCTCGAGCGTGACCCCGACCCCGACGCCGGCCTCGGCCGGTAACGCGGTGAACCCGGCCAGCGCCGACGACGCGCTGGGCCGCAACGCGTTCCTCAACCTGCTGGTCACCCAGCTCCAGCACCAGGATCCGACCCAGCCGCAGGCCGACGGGGAGTTCCTCGCCCAGCTGGCGACCTTCAGCCAGCTCGAGCAGCTGCAGCGGATGAACCAGACGCTCGAGTCACTGGTGGCGCTGGTGAGCGGCGAAGCCGCCGGCGCCTCGACCGGATCGGGGACCGGGAGCTAGCCGCCCGCGTCCGGCCCGCCGACACCGCCGTCGTCCGGCCGGCCGCCGGCGCCGGGCCGGGGCGGCGGACATCGCCGTAATCGGCTCGTTCTGCCGCGGCTTCAATCATGGCCGCGCTGGCACCTGGTTTGAACCGTCACCGGCGGAGTCGTCGGCACGACGGCCGTCATCGCCGCACAGGGAAGGACACATATGGGTTTCTCGGCTAGCCTCTCGGGCCTCTTCGCCAACCAGCAGAAGCTGAACGTCATCGGCAACAACCTGGCCAACATCAACACCATCGCGTTCAAGGCCAGCTCGGTCTCGTTCATGGACCTGGTGAGCCAGAACGCCGCCGGGGCCAGCTCCAACCCGATGCAGATCGGCCTCGGCGTGACGACCGGCGCCATCACGCCGAACTTCACGCAGGGCGGCGTCGAGAGCACCGGCGTCTCGACCCACGTCGCGATCCAGGGCCGCGGCTTCTTCGTCGTCGGCAACGGCATCAACGACCGCTCGTTCACCCGCGCCGGCGACTTCTCGTTCGACGACGACGGCCGGCTGGTGACCAGCGACGGCCTGCCCGTGCAGGGCTATACGGCGATCGATCCGCTGACCGGCGAGATCATCACCACCGGTGAACCCGGCGACATCGTGGTCTCGCCCGGCGTGCTGCGCGCGCCCGGCCCGACCACGCTCTTCGGCACCGTGACCAACCTCGACGCCTCGGCGGCCGTCGGCGACACGTTCACCGCCGCGGTGCAGGTCTACGACGCCCTCGGCGCCGTGCACGTCGCCACCATCACCTACACCAACACCGGTCCGGGCGGCTGGAGCTACGACATCAGCGTGCCCGGCGCCGAGGTGACCGGCGGCACGCCCGGGACGCCGTTCTCGATCGGCACCGGCACTATCGCCTTCGACGCCAACGGCAACCTGACGACGCCGGCCGCCGATGTCGTCATCACCAGCCCGGCGTGGGCCAACGGCGCCGCGGCGACCAACTTCACCTGGGACCTCTTCGACGCCAACGGCACCGCCGCGCTCACCGGTTTCGCCGGCACCTCGGCCACCTCCTCGATCTCGCAGAACGGCTACGCCGCTGGCTCGATCAACCCGATCAGCATCGACCCCGACGGCAACCTGATTGCCACCATCGGCGCCGGCCGCACCGTGATCATCGCCACCCTGGCGATGGCCACCTTCAACAACCCGCAGGGGCTCTACAAGCTCGGATCGAACCGCTTCGGCGAGACCGAGGCGTCGGGCATCCCCAACATCGGCACCGCCAACACCGGCGGCCGCGGCACCGTGTTCGGCGCCGCGCTCGAGCAGTCGAACGTCGACATCGCCCAGGAGTTCACGCAGATGATCCTGGCGCAGCGCGGCTATCAGGCCAACTCGCGCAGCATCACGGTCGCCGACGAGCTGCTCGTCGAAACGCTCAACCTCAAGCGTTAGGGCTGACGCGTGATTGGCGGGATTCAACTCGGGCCGCCGGCGGCGGGAGCCGCCGGACTCGGTCCGGCCGCGGCGGCCGCGGTGCCGGCACCGGGCGGCGGCGCGCCGCCCGGCGAGGTGCCGTTCGGCGACGTCGTGGCGTGGCTGATCGGGGCGGCGTCGGCCGGCGCCTCCACGGGCCGGGGACGGGCGCGACGCGCCGGCGAGGACGACGGGGTCGCCGCGGCCGCGGCGCCACCGGACGACGTCGACCACGCCGCGGCGGTCGCCGCCGCGATCGCGGTGCCGTTGCCGGGAGTGCCCATGGTCATCAGGCCGCCGGCGCCCGTGCCGCACGACGCGCCCGCGGCCGCGGGCGCGATCGACGAGGCGCCGACTCTCCTGGACCGTCCCGTCGGCGGCGATCTGACGGCGCTCGTGCCGGTACCCGCCGGCGACATCTACGCCGCCGCGTCGCGTCGAGGCGCATCGCCCGCCGACGAACCGCCGCCGCTCGAGGACGCCGCGCCGACGATCGCGCGGATGGCCGGCGCGGCGGGGTCCGTCCTCGGCGTGCCTGCCGCTCCATCCACCACGCCCGCAGCCGCGGCCGGACCGCCGCCCGCCGCCGGCGCCACGACCCCTGCGGCTCGTGCGACCGCTGGCGGCGTGGCGACCAGCGTGCCGCCGCCGGCGTCGCCCGACGCGGAAGCGTCGGTGCCGTTCGTGGCCGTGGAAGCGGCGTCGGCGCCGGTCAGCGGCGCGTCCGCAGCCGCACCCGCCGTGCCGGCGACCACTGCCCGCCGATCGGCGTCGCCGGAGGGCGCCCCCGCGGTGACCCACGCCGCGCGGCCCGTGTCCCGGTCCGATGTCGACCCCAGCCACGGGCCCACGGCCCGCGCCGACCAGGCCCGGTCAGGTGCCGTGGCCCCGGAAGTCGCCGCCGCGGCGGCGCTGGCCGCGGCCGCCGACGCTTCGGTGCTCACGCCGCCGTCCATCTCGGGCGAGACCTCGGCGGCGCCTGCGGCCGGCGCGCGGGCGCGGCGGAGTGGAGCGGTGACGCCCCCGGTGCTGAGTACGTCCACCGAGGGGCCGGCCGCATCTGGCGCCCGCGCCGTGCCGCCGGTGATGCCGGTGACCGACGTGACGGCGCTGCCGGCACGGCTGCGGGAACACGTCTTCGCCGCCGAGCCCGTGCGCGCCGAGCCGTGGCCGGGCGACGCCCCGGCGCCGGTCGTGTTGCCGGTGGGCCCGAGCGGCCTCGGCCGCGACGGCGCGGCGGCGGCCGTCGCCGTCGACGCCCCGGCGACCGCTGGTGCGTCGACGCTCGATCAGGCGCTGCCGACTCAGATCGTCCGCTCGATTCGCCTGCAGTGGCAGGCCGGCCAGGGCGAGGCCCGGATGCAGCTGCGGCCCGAGTACCTGGGTGAACTCACCGTCACCATCAAGGTCGATCAGGGCGCAGTCACCGCGACGCTCCACGCCGAGACGGCGGAGGTCCGCCGCTGGATCGAGACTCACAGCGCGTCGCTGCGCGATGGTCTTGCCGAGCAGGGCCTGCGGCTCGATCGCCTGATCGTCGCCGACGAGCGGCCGCGCCCCGACGCCAGCCCCGACCGCCGCCAGCGTCAGGAGGACGCCGCCGACGACGAGACGTCGCGGCGCCGCCGCGGCCGGCCGCACGAGCCGGCGACGCCGTTCGACTTCCCGCTTTCCGATTCCCACGAAAGGACGTCCGCATGAGTCTCAATCCCCTGACCGCCGGCAGCGGCACCGACGTGATCAGCCAGCTGGTCTCGAAGGTGCTCGACAGGTACGACGGCGACAAGGACGGCAAGCTGACGGCGACCGAGTTCGGCTCGTTCCTCACCGGCCTGCTGAGCGGCAGCGGCGCGGCCGGGCTGACGGCGGCGAAGGTCGGCGACCCGGGCGTGACGCGCGGCAGCTACCGCTCGTCGCTGGCCGGCTTCGACGCCCGCAAGGTCGACGACCCGAGCATCCGCGACGCGATGACCTCGAAGTACCGCGCGGCGCGCATCTTCCAGGACTATCCGCCGCAGCCCGAGAGCATTCCCGCGGTGATCGAGCGGCTCAAGGCCGAAGGCATCAACGCCGTGCAGACCGACATCGACAAGATCGACTTCGGCGACGGCTATGGACCGATCGACGTGATCCAGGGCGCCTATGCGGGCGGTGGGGTGGCGTGGCAGTGGCTGCCGAGGGAGTAGCCGCCGAGGCCGGCAAGGCGCCGGCGAAGGGGAAGAGCAAGCTGCCGCTGGTCGGCGGGGCGATCGCGCTGCTGGCCGTCGGCGGCGGCGGGATGTACTGGTGGAACGGCCGCCACGCCGCCGAGCGCGCCGTCGAGGCCAGGGAAATCCCGCCGAGCGCGCGCGGGCTGGTGTCGTTCGAGCCGTTCGTCGCCAACCTGGCCGACCCGGGCGGCACGCGGTTCGTCCGCACCACCGTGCAGCTGGTCGTCGCCGACGCGCTGCAGGCCACCGAGATGGCCGAGACTCCGGTGCTCGTCATGCAGGCGCGCGCCATCATCCTCGAGCTGCTGACCACGCAGACGGCCGACGTGCTGGTCACCCTCGAGGGCAAGGCGGCGCTGCGCAAGGCGATCGCCGAACGCGTGCACGAGGCGTTGCACGAGATCGAAGTGATCGATGTCCTCCTCTCCGACTTCGTCGTCCAGTTCTGAGCCTGCCGCGCCGCTGGCGGCGATGTTCGACGTGCAGTGCACCGTCGACTTCGTGGTCGGCACCGGCCGGATCACCGTCCGGGAGTTCCTGCACCTGGCGCCCGACGGCGTGCTCCGCCTCGATCAGCCGGTCGGCGCCGACCTCCAGGTGCGGGTCCACGGCGTGGTCGTCGGCGACGGGGAAGTGGCGGTGATCGACGACACCGCGGCGCTGCGCGTGACGCGGCTGGCGCCGCCGGTCGGCGTGGGCTGGGAGTGACGGCGTGATCCTGCTGATGCAACTGGGCACGACCGGCGCCGACCCGACCGGGGCCGGCACGCTGGGACTGCGCTCGCTGGCGGCGACGCTGGTCGTGCTCGCCGTGCTGGCCCTGGCCGCCTGGGCGCTGCGCAAGACCGCCGCGACCCGGCGGGCCGGTCAGGCCGTCGCCGTGGAGTCGGCGGTCTCGCTCGGCGAGCGGCGGTCGCTGGTCATCGTCAGCGTCGAGGGGCGCCGGCTGCTGCTCGGCGTGTCGCCCACCAACGTGTCGCTCGTCACCGAGCTGGGCAAGGGCTTCAGCGAGGTGCTGGCCGAGTCGGTGCAGACCGGCGCGCCCGCCGACCCGGGGGTGCAGGCGTGAACCAGCTCGATCTCACCGTGAACGGCGTCGGCGCGGTGTCGGCGCCGCTGCAGATCGTCCTCTTCCTGACGCTGCTGACGTTCGTGCCCGCGGTCCTCGTGATCATGACCTCCTTCACGAGAATCGCCATCGTCTTCCATTTCTTGAGGCAGGCCCTGGGCACGCAGGAGATGCCGTCGAACCAGATGCTGGTCGGGCTGACGTTGTTCCTGACGATGTTCATCATGGCGCCGGTGGGGGAGCGGGTCCACGCCCTGGCGCTGGCGCCGGCGATGGCCGGCGAGATCGACGTCACCGAGGCGCTGCGCCGCGGCGCGCCGCCGGTGCGCGAGTTCATGCTCAAGCAGACCCGCGAAACCGACCTGGCGCTGTTCGTCGAGATGGGCCGGCTGCCGAAGCCGGCGACCCCCGACGACCTGCCGATGCGCGTCGTCATCCCGGCCTTCGCCATCTCGGAGCTGAAGACCGGCTTCCAGATGGGCTTCTTCCTGTTCGTGCCGTTCCTGCTCATCGACCTGGTGGTGTCGACGACGCTGCTGTCGATGGGCATGCTGCAGCTGCCGCCGGCGATGATCTCGCTGCCGTTCAAGGTGCTGCTGTTCGTGCTGATCGACGGCTGGCACCTGCTGGTGGCCTCGCTCGTCAAGAGCTTCCTGTGAACCCCGGGCCGCGCGCCCCGAAATCCGAGCCCCGCCATGTCTGAAGCCCTCGTCGTCGGCATCGTCCGCCAGGCCATCGAGACCGCCGTCATCGTCACCCTGCCGATGCTGGCGGCCGGCCTGCTCGCCGGCGTGCTGGTCAGCATCTTCCAGACCGTGACGTCGATCCAGGACAACGTGCTGGCGTTCATCCCGCGGGCGGCGGCGATCTTCATCGCCTTCGCGGTGACCTTCCCGTGGATGCTGCGGGTCGTCGCCGGGTTCTCGCGCGGCCTCATCCAGCGGCTGCCCGAGCTGGTGCGATGAACGAGCTGGCGACGCTGTCGCACCTCGGCCTGCTCATCGCCCGCCCCGGCATGCTGGTGGCGGCGGCGCCGGTCTTCGGCGGGCAGTACGCGCCGGCGCCGGTGCGAATCGGCCTGGCGGTGCTGCTGGCGCTGTTCGTCCTGCCGACCGCGGCGGTGCCGGCGGTGACGACGCCGGTCGCGCTCGGCGTCGTGCTGGCCCGGGAGCTGGTGATCGGCCTGGCGCTGGCGCTGGCGACCCAGGCGGTGATCGCCGGCGCGGCCCTCGGCGGCCACCTCACCGGCAGCCAGCTGATGCTGTCCTACGGCTCGGTCGTCGACCCGCAGGGCGGCGTCCGCAACACGCTGGCCGCCAGTCTGTACGCCAACCTGGCGCTGCTGACCTGCCTGGCCATCAACGCGCATCACGCGCTGATCGGGGCGCTGGCCGACTCGTACTCGGCGCTGCCGATCGGCGGCGGCGCCATCGGCCCGTCGCTGGCCGGCGCGGTCGTGCAGATGCTCGGCATCGTTTTCGTGCTCGGCGTCCGCCTGGCGGCGCCGCTCATCGTCGTGATGCTGATCGTCGAGGTGGCCACGGCGCTGATGGCCCGGGTGGCGCCGGCGCTCAACCTGATGGCGATCGCGCCGCCGCTGCGCGTCGTGATCGGCCTCGTCGCGCTGGCGGCGGTCGTCGGCCTCGTGCCCGGCGTCATCGCCCGCGCCGCCGGCGGCGTCGGCCAGCTCGGGCTGCGCATCGCGGAGGCCTTCCGCTGATGGCCGACGAGCAGCACGGCGAGAAAACCGAGAAACCGTCCGCGAAAAAGCTGCGCGACGCCCGCAAGCGGGGCGAGGTGCCGCGCAGCGCCGATCTGGTGGCCGCGGTGTCGTTGCTGGCGGTGACCTTCGTGCTCGTGCGCAGCGGGGCGGCGGCGATGGTGCGGCTGCAGACGCACGTGTCGGAGAGCCTGTCGTCGCTGGCCGATCGCGCCGCCGTGGCGCTGACGCCCGAGGCGCTCGGCGCGATGGCGGTGGCGGACGGCGTGCTGCTGGCGATGCTCGTCGCGCCGCTGATGCTGACGGCGGCGGCCGCCGGCCTGGCCGGCAACGTCGCCCAGTCGGGCTGGGTGTTCGCGCCGGAGCGGCTGACGCCCGACTTCACGCGACTGAGCCCGGCCAGCGGCTGGCAACGCATCAAGCCGATCCAGTCGGGCATGACCCTGCTGAAGGCGATCGCCGCCTGCACGGTGGTCGGCGCCCTGGCCTGGTCGCTCGGCAAGGACGCGATCGTCGAAACCCCGCGCCTGGCCTGGATGGCGCCCGAGAGCGCCGCGATCGAGGGCTGGGCGTGGCTGCGACGGCTGCTGTGGCAGGGCGGCACCGCGCTGCTGCTCCTCGCCGGGGCCGACGTCGGCTGGCAGTGGTGGCGCTACTACGCCAACCTCAAGATGACCAAGCAGGAACTGCGCGACGAGGCCAAGTCGAGCGACGGCAACCCCGAGATCAAGGCCCGGGTGCGCCGCGTGCAGCGCGAGATGGTCCGCAAGCGGATGCTCGGCGCCGTGCCCGGCGCCACCGTCGTCATCACCAACCCGACCCACTACGCGGTGGCGCTCGAATACCGCCGCGGCGAGATGCTGGCGCCGATGGTCGTCGCCAAGGGCAAGGACCTGCTGGCGCAGCGCATCAAGCAGGTGGCGCGCGAGCACGGCGTGCCGACGGTCGAGAACGTGCCGCTCGCCCAGGCGCTCTACAAGGGCGCCGAGGTCGGCGACGCGATCCCGGCGGCGCTGTTCGGCGCCGTCGCCGAGGTGCTCGCCTACCTGGTCCGCATCCGCCAGCTGATGCTCTGACGCCGCGAACCCGACATGGCTACTCCCGCTTCGACCCGCAACCCGACCCATCTGCTGGTGCCGCTGGCCCTGCTGGCGGTCGTGCTCCTCATGGTGGTGCCGCTGCCGCCGTTGCTGCTCGACCTGCTGCTGTCGATCGACATCGGTCTGGCCGTCGTGCTGCTGCTCACCGTCGTCTACGTCCGGCAGCCGGTCGAGTTCTCGGTCTTTCCGTCGCTGCTCCTGCTGCTGACGCTGCTGCGCCTGGCGTTGAATGTCGCCGCCACCCGTCTCATCCTGATGCACGGCCACGAGGGCGTCGAGTCGGCCGGCCACGTGATCATGGCGTTCGGTCAGTTCGTCGTCGGCGGCAACTTCGTCGTCGGCGTCGTCGTGTTCCTGGTCCTGATCGCCATCCAGTTCATCGTCATCAATCACGGCGCGGTCCGCATCTCGGAGGTGACGGCCCGCTTCACCCTCGACGCCATGCCCGGCCGGCAGATGGCCATCGACGCCGACCTGAACGCCGGCGCCATCGACGACGCCGAGGCGCGCCTCCGCCGCGAGCGGGTGCGTCGCGAGGCCGACTTCTACGGCTCGATGGACGGCGCCATCCGCTTCACGCAGCGCGACGCGCTGGCGGCGGTGCTCATCACCGGCGTGAACATCGCCGCCGGCCTGGTGATCGGGGTCTTCCAGCACGGCCTCGATCTGGCGACGGCCGCCGAGACCTACACCATCCTGACCATCGGCGAAGGCCTGGTCACGGCCATTCCGGCCCTGCTGGTGTCGATGTCGGGCGGCCTGATCACCACGCGCGCCGCCGCCGAGTCGCACCTCGGCGAGGAGGTGGCGGCACAGCTGCTGGCGCGCTGGCGGCCGCTCGCCGCCGCGGCCGGCGCGCTGGTCGTGATGGCGCTCATTCCCGGCCTGCCGAAGCTGGCCTTCATCGCCGTCGCGGCCATCCTCGGCGCCGCCGCCTACGCAACCCGCCGGTCCGCCGCTTCGCCGCCGCCGGCGGCCGCCCCGGCGCCGGCGGCGCCCGACGCGCTCGACGGTCCGGTGCCGATCGACCCGCTGGGCATCGAGGTCGGCTACGCCCTGGTCTCGATCGTCGACGAACAGCAGGGCGGCACGCTGCTGTCGCGCATCCGCGCGGTGCGCCGTCAGATCGCCACCGAAACCGGCGTGGTCGTGCCGCCGGTGCACGTCGCCGACAACCTGCAGCTCGGCCCGCGTCAGTACACGATTCTCGTCAAGGGCGTCGAGGTGGCGCGCGGCGAGCTCTATGCCGATCGCCTGCTCGCCATCAACCCCGGCACCGCCGCCGCGGTCGTCGACGGCGTCGCGACCCGCGAGCCGGCGTTCGGCCTGCCGGCCGGGTGGATCGGCGCCGAGCAGCGCGACCGCGCCTCGGCCGCCGGCTACACCGTGG
>JBFWNV010000005.1:49280-246115 GCA_050250875.1 Vicinamibacterales bacterium | reverse complement strand
CCGCCCCACTCGTCGGTGAAGACCACCTTGGTGCCGTCGTTGTTGAAGGTCGCCGAGTGCCAGTAGGCGAAGCCCTTGTCGGCCACGTAGTCGAGGCGCTTCGGGTTCATCGGATCCGAGATGTCCATCAGGATGCCGTTGCCCGAGCAGGCGCCGGCGGCCAGGCCGATCTCCGAGTACACGGTGATGTCGTGGCACTGGTTGGTCTGGCTGGTGCGCTGCGTGCCTTCGCCGTGGTTGCCGCCGGGCCACAGGCCGGCGATGGCGCCGGTCGTCGCGTCGGCGAAGATGCGCGGCCGGTTGACGATGGCGGCCTTCTCCGGGTTCTTCAGCGGCACCTTGATGACGTCGATGCTGAAGAGCGCGGTGTTCGGATCCTCCTCGGGCTTGAGGCCCGAGCAGCCGGCCAGCTCCTCACCCGAACGGACGGTGCTGGTGCCCGAGCCGTAGAGATAGATGTTGTCGGGGTCGTTCTTGGCCGGCACCAGCGTGTGCGTATGCGAGCCGCGGCACGTCTGGATGGCCGCCACCTGCTTGGGGTTCTTGAGGTTCGAGATGTCGAAGATGCGGATGCCGCGGAAGCGCTCGGCCGAGACCGGAGCCTGCACGCCCTGGGTGCCGCAGTCGAGCCGGCCGCGCGTCTGCTCCACCGACATGAACAGCAGGTTGCCGTAGATCGAGACGTCGCCCTGGCCGCCCGGGCAGACGATCGACGCCACCAGCTTGGGCCGCCGCGCATTCTCGACGTCGTAGGTGTTGAAGCCGTGGTAGTTGCCGACCACGGCGTGGACGCCCCTGAAGGCGAGGTCGGAGTTGGTGAACCCCGAGCCCACCGGCGGCGGGGCGTTCGGATCGGGCGGCGGCGGCGCCGGCGCGCCTTCCGGCCGCTCGGGCGGCGTCACCGATCCGGCCGGCGCCTTGGGGTCGAAGAACCCGGGCGGCTTGGGCAGGTTCGACACCAGCTCCATGTTCCAGGCCGCCACGCCGGCATCGGTGTGCCCCGGCTTCAGGCCGATGCGCGGATCGTCGGGCCGCGCCGGCTTCTGCTGCGCCTGCGCCAGCCCCATACCCATCGCCACCGCCAACACACCGCCCAGCGCCAATCGCATCCGCATCATCGTTCTCCAGTCGTTCCCGGTTCCCGCCAACCCGAGTCCCTCCCGGGCCCCGAGCCCCGAGTCCCGGCCTAGCGCAGCCGCGCCGTCCGCGCCTTGATCGCCCCCGCCATCGCCTTCAGCCGCGCCGCGTCTCTCGCCCCCGGCGCCGCCGCGTCGGTCTCGAGCTGCGCCGCCATCTTGTCGAGCTCGTCGAGGCTCGCGGCGCTCCGGCCGGCCCGCGTGTCGCCGCGGTCGAGCGCCGCGCGCAGCGCCGTCGCCCGCGCCGGATCGATGGTCTTGCCGCGCTCCATCTGATCGAGATACGCCTTGGCCACGACGAAACTCGGCGGCCAGGTGACGCGCGGCTGGTTCTGCGAGTTGAATTCCTCGAAGCGCACCAGGTTGGCCGCCGCCAGCTCGTTCTCGCTCAGGAACTCGCTGGGCGTCAGCCGGAACACGTCGATGCCGCGGGCGATCTCCGAGGCGTAGATCTGGCCGTTGTACCAGTAGGCCGACCAGTAGCCGCCGGTGATGAGGTTCTTCGCGTCGAGCGGGCCGCGGTCGAAGTAGGCGATTTCGACCGGCTTGGCCGAATCGGTGAAGTCGAACACCGAGATGCCGCCCTGATACCAGCCCTGCACCATGATGTCGCGGCCAGGCACCGGGATGAGCGAGCCGTTGTGCGCCACGCAGTTCTCGGTGTCGCTCTGCGCTGCCGGCATCTTGTAGTAGCTCTTGAACTGCAGCTTCTTGTCGACGATGTCGAAGATGGCGTCGGCGCCCCAGGTGAGCGAGTCGGTGGCCCGGCAGCGCGGCCGCGTGCCGCCGCCCCACTCGTCGGTGAAGATCACCTTGGTGCCGTCGTTGTTGAACGTCGCCGAGTGCCAGTAAGCGAAGTTCTTGTCGGCCACGTGGTCGAGCCGCACCGGCTGCTCGGGGTTCGAGATGTCCATCAGGATGCCGTTGCCGGAGCAGGCGCCGGCGGCCAGCCCGGCCTCGGGCATCACCGTGATGTCGTGGCACTGGTTGGTCGTGCTGGTGCGCTGCGTGCCGGGGCCGTGGTCGCCGCCGGGCCACAGGCCGGCGATCGCCCCGGTGGTGGCGTCGGCGAAGATGCGCGGCCGGGCGACGATCGCCGCCTTCTCCGGGTTCTTGAGCGGCACCTTGATGACGTCGATGCTGAAGAGCGCGGTATTCGGATCTTCTTCGGGCTTCAGGCCGGAGCAGCCCGCCAGTTCCTCGCCCGATCGCACGTTGCCGGTGCCCGAGCCGTAGACGTAGATGTGGTTCGGGTCGTTCTTGGCCGGCACCAGCGTGTGCGTGTGCGAGCCGCGGCAGGTCTGCACGGCGGCCACCTGCTTCGGGTTCTTGAGGTCGGTGATGTCGAAGATGCGCACGCCGCGGAAGCGCTCGGCGCTCACCGCCGCGGCCACGCCCTGGGTGCCGCAGTCGACGCGGCCGCGCGTCTGTTCCACCGACATGAACAGCAGGTTGCCGTAAATCGAGACGTCGCCCTGGCCGCCGGGGCAGGCGATCGAGGCGACCAGCTTGGGCCGGCGGGCGTCCTCCACGTTGTAGGTGTTGAAGCCGTGGAAGTTGCCCATCACGACGTTCACGCCCTTGAAGGCGAGGTCGGAGTTGGCGAAGGCCAGGAATCCCCCCGGGCCGACCGGCGGCACGGCCGGGGCGGCCGGGGCGGCGGCGGGGGCCGGCGTCGGGGCGGCGGCCGCCGGTGCGGCGCCCGGCGGCGTCTCGGGCGGCGTGATGTCGCCGGCCGGGTTCTTCGGATCGAAGAAGCCGGCCGGCTTGGCCAGGCTCGAGATGAGCGTCATGTTCTTCGCCGCCACGCCGGCGTCGGTGCGGCCGGCCTTGAGGCCGACGCGCGGATCGGTGGTCGAGGCCTTCTCCTGCGCCCGGCCGGCCAGGGCCCCGACGGTGACGGCGGCCACTGCCGCCAGGCTCCATGCCACGAGCGCGCCGCGGCGCGGACCACGAACCGGGGTGACGTCGGGTCTCATCGAATGCGTCCTTTGCGAGTCGAGGCGGGCGGAGCGCCGGCGGATCATCGAACGCCCAGCAGCGCGCGCATGCGGTCGATCTCCATGCGCTGGTCGGAATCGACGTCGGCGGCGAAGGCGTTGATGTCGCCTTCCTGCCCGGCGCCGGGCGTCTTGAAGAGCTCGTCCACCATGGTGAGCGCGCCCTCGTGGTGCTGGATCATGTAGCGCAGGAACAGCCGGTCGAACGCCTCGCCCTTGGCGGCGGCCAGTTCGGCCATCTGCTCGGGCGTCAGCATGCCGGGCATCATCCCCTCGTGGGTGTGGTGCGCGTGCTCCGACGGCACCTCCTGGTTGCGGGCGCGCAGCCACGCGCGCATCATCTCGATCTCGTCGGCCTGCGATACCGAGATGCGCTGGCCGAGCAGCTTCATCTCCTCTCGCGACGTCCGGTCGGCGATGAGCGCGGTCATCTCGAGGGCCTGGGCGTGGTGGCCGATCATCCCCTGCATGAACGTCACGTCGGCGGGGGTGGCCTGCACCTTGGAGAGGTCGCTGGCCGCCTCGGCGGTGATCACCGTGTTGGCCTGACCGGGTGCTCCGGGCTGGATGATGGGCGTGCCGGCGCTTCCGGCAGCGGTGCGGCAGGCGGCGCTGGCGAGGAGAGCGAGCACGACGGCAGCGAGACGGGACGGCATGGCGCTTGCTGCAATATACAGGATGCGGACCGGAGGGCCACCGGTCGGGCGCCGCCGGCGTGGGACCGTCTGAGGGACGGCCGCGGGCCGCCACCCCCCCGAGATCGGGCGCCGACCAGCCGCTATCGGACGACGACGTGGGCCTGCAGCTGCCACTGCCCGGCCGGGGTGCGCACTTCCAGCCACAGGTGGCGCCGGCCCGGCGGCAGCGTGATCTCGTAGTCGTAGGTCTCGCCGACGGCGATGGTCTGGCGGGCGTCCACCGGCGTTCGGGCCTCGACGGGCAGCGGCGCCCCGTCCTTGGCCACCGGCGTCCACCGCACTGGCCCGTCGGCCGCGGTGAGCGCGACCGCGAACAGGTCGTCGGCCGAGATGTTGACCAGGCGGACCCGATGGCGGGCGCCGGCGGTCCAGATCAGCCGCGGCGCCCGCTGGCCGTTCAACACCGCGGGCGTCGAGCCGTCCGGGATGGCCAGCGCGCCGCTGGTCTGGCCGCTCCGGCCCAGGACCAGGACATGGTCGGCCGCCGGGTCGTAGTGCTCGCCAGGAGCGACGACGACGATCGCGCCGTACAGCCCCGCCGACAGCTGACGGTGGTCGTGCAGGTGCGTGTGGTAGATGAAGGTGCCGGCCCGCGGCGGGGTGAAGCGCACGACGAAGCGCTCGCCGGCCGAGATCATCGGCGTGCGCCGCGGCCCGATGCCGCTGAAGCCGTGCACGCCGTCGTAGTAGCTCTCGAGCTCGATGCCGTGCCAATGGATGGCCGTCGGCTCGCCGAGCGCGTTGTCGAGGGTGATCTCCACCGGCTCGCCCTGGCGCAGCACCAGCGTCGGCCCCGGCGACGACGGCGGCGTCGCGGCGCTGCCGTCCTCCTCCAGCGCGAAGCCGGCGATCGGCCGCCCCTCGACGTCGGGCGGGGCCGCGTGCATCCGCAGCGTCAGGCGTCGGGCCGGCCGTGGTGTCGCGACCGGCGCGGCGTCGTCGCCCGCGCCGAGCACGGTCACGCCGACGATCAACCCGGACATGCCCAGGGAGGCATCGGCACCGTGGTCGTGCACTTCGTGGTGGTCGCCGCTGCGCCGCTCCGGGGCACCCGGGACGCGCCGGTCCGGCGACACGTGCGCCATCAGATGACAGTGGAACAGCCAGTGGCCCGGCCGCTCCGGCGTCCACGCCATGGTCATCGTGCCGGCCGGCGGCAACACCTGCGTGACCACGCGGCGCGGCGTGGTCGGACCGGGTGCGTCGTCCCGGCGGCCGTCGCCGAGCCGCTCGACGTCGAAGTAGAAGCCGTGCAGGTGCATCGGGTGCGGCTGCGAGCTGAGGTTGAGCACGCGCCATCGCACCCGGTCGCCGAGCCGATAGGTGAGCCGCTCGGTCGCCGGCCAGCCGAGGCCGTTGACCATGAACGCCACGCCGGGCTGCAGCGCGACGAACGCCTCGCCGATGTCATCGGCCGCGAGGACCCGCTGGAGGTCGGCCGCCTTCAGACTCGACCACTCCGTGATGACGAGCACGCGGTCGGCCGTGGGATCGGCCCCCGGCGGATCGACGACGAACGCGCCGGCCAGCTCGCGGAACGGCACCGGCGCGCCGAGCGCCGTCGCCCAGTAGTGGTAGGTGCCGGCCCGCCCGGCCGCGAAGCGGACCTGGCGCGTCGCCCCCGGCGGCACGTCGAGCGGCGCACATGGCGAGCCGTCGCGCGCGCACAGACCGTGCACGCGCAGCGGCGCTGCCAGGTCGTTGGCCACCGTCACGTCCAGCGTCGCGCCTTCGGTGACCCGCAACAGCGGCGCCGGCACGCTCAGCGGCTGGTCCCGCTCGCCGAAGGCGTCCACGATCAGCGTCGGCCCGTCGGCGCCGGCCGGCCGCCAGCGGCCGCGGGCAGCGCGCAGCGCCACCGTCCAGGTGCCGTCGATCAGCGTGCCGGCCGCGCGGCGGTTGTCGTTGACCGCCACGTCGTGGCCGTGCGACGGCGGGGTGTCGGCGGCAGCGGCGGTCACGGTCAGGGTCGAGGCGAACACGGCCAGGCCCACGCGCCCGGCCAGCAAGGCAGCAGTCGTCATGTGGGAAGCGTAGAAGCCGCGGCGGCGCCTGTCCTGAGCGGCCGGTGAGGAATCGGTGTGCTCGGCGCTTACGAAAATTGCACCGCTCGGATACCCAACGCGAAGGACTGCCCGCGACCGCGCGACCTACCGTTGCGCCGTCACTTCCCGGCCGGGGGCTCCCCTGAGGCGGTCGCGATGGTCGCGATCACGTCGCTCCGCCGGACGGACTCGACAACGACCCTGTGGCACTGGAGATCGACGTGATGAAGACCCTGGCGGTATGTGTGATGGCGGGAGTACTGAGCGCGGCCCCGGCGATGGCCGGCCCGGTCGTGCGCGAAGCAGCCGGCGCCAACGCGGCGGCGATTCAGGCGGCGGTGGACCAGTTCCGCGCCGACCTCGGCGGCGCCAACAACGGCAACGCCGCTGGCACCCAGCCGGGCGGCCGGCGCGAGATCAACTGGGACGGCGGCGGCGCCGGCGCCCCGCTCGCCCTCGACCCGGTGCCGAGCACGCGGTTCAGTGCCCGCGGCGCCAAGTTCGTGACGACCGGCACCGGCTTCGCGCTGAGCGGGCTGCCGTCGCCCGAGTTCGGCGAGACCAACGCGACCTATCCGGCGCTGTTCACCACGTTCAGCAGCCCGCGGTTGTTCGCGGTCCTGGGCAGCAACGAACTCGACGTGGTGTTCCATGTGCCCGGCAACGTCGATGTCGCGGCCGGCGTCACCGGCTTCGGCGCGGTGTTCACCGACGTGGATGCCGCCGCCGGCACCCGGCTGCTCTTCTACACGCCCGACGGCGCCCTGCTCTACGAGCGCGCGGTGCCGGCCGGCGCCGGCAACGAGACGCTGTCGTTCCTGGGGGTGTCGTTCAATGCCGGCGAGGTCGTGGGCCGGGTGCGGATCGTGAGCGGCAACACCGCGCTCGGCGCCGACGAGACCGGCGCTGTGGACGTGGTGGCGATGGACGACTTCGTCTACGCCGAGCCGGTGGCCACCGCCGGGCTCACCCTGTCGCCGGGCTCGACGACGCTGTTCCGCACCGGCCGCTTCGACCTGGTGGTCGCCCTGGCCCCGTGGGCGTCGCCCATCGTGTCGGGCCGGTTCCTCTACGACGGCGCCGACGTGACCGGGTTCTTCCTCGGCTGCATCCGCGGCGGCACCCTCACCGGCGGCGCGGGCTACAGCTTCCGCTGCCCGCTGCCGGGCAACCTGCTCGGCGCCGGGGAGCACGTGCTGCAGGTGGAAGCGGCGTTCGCCGACGGGTCGCGGCGCCGCACGGCCGTCCGCTGGACGGTCGTATCCAACACCGAACCGTAGTCATCTCAGCTTCTAACCATTTCCTCATGAATCGGCCGGGGGCGGCGGCCTACAGTCAGTCGTCCCCGGACATTCGATGCACGTATCAGGAGGGCAGGTCATGTTCGTGAAGATCCCGCGGATCGCACTCGTCGCCGGCGTCGTCTCCGTGGTGAGTGGTCCCTGGGCCGCGGCGCAGGGCACCCAGCCGGCCGCCGCCACCCACAAGCACTACGAAGTCGCCCCCCAGGCCAGCCAGCCAGGCCCCAACGGCGAACTGGCGCCACGGCTGCAGAACCTGGGCACCCATACCTTTCCGGTGAGCACGAAGCGCGCCGACGCGCAGCGCTTCGTCAACCAGGGCCTCAACCTCGCCTACGCCTTCAACCACGCCGAGGCGCGGCGGGCGTTCCGCGAGGCGGCGCGGCTCGATCCGACCCTGGCGATCGCCTACTGGGGCCAGGCGCTGGTGCTCGGGCCGAACATCAACGCGGTGATGGAGCCCAACGAAGAGCCGCACGCCTACGAGCTGATTCAGAAGGCGCAGTCGCTCAAGGGCCGGGCCGCGCCGCGTGAGCGGGCGCTCATCGACGCGCTCGCCAGGCGCTATTCGGGCAGCGCCGACCACCGCGTCGCCAACGACAAGGCCTACGCCGACGCGATGCGCGAGGTGCACAAGCAGTTCCCCGCCGACCTCGACATCGCCATGCTCTACGTTGAGTCGATGATGGACCTGCGCCCGTGGGGCTACTGGATGCCCGACGGCCGGCCGCACGAGGGCACCACCGAGATCGTCGCCCTCACCGAAGACGTGCTGCGCCGCAATCCGAAGCACCCCGGCGCGCTGCACATGCTCATCCACCTGCTCGAGCCGACGACCACGCCCGAGCGGGCCGAGAAGGCCGCCGACCTGCTGATGCCGCTGATGCCGGCGGCCGGCCACATGGTGCACATGGCCTCGCACATCTACCAGCGCGTCGGCCGCTACGCCGATGCGATGAAGAGCAACCAGCTGGCCATCCTCGCCGACGAGGACTACATCACGCAGTGCCGGGCGCAGGGCCTGTATCCGATGGCCTACTACCCGCACAACATCCACTTCCTGTGGTTCGCGGCGACCTTCGACGGGCAGTCGGCCATCGCCATCGACTCGGCGAAGAAGGTGGCGGCGAAGATTCCCGACACGGTGCTGGCCGAGATGCCGCTCACGGCCGGCTTCCGCGTGGTGCCCTACTGGGCCAACGTGCGGTTCGGCCGCTGGGACGACATCCTCCAGGAACCGGCGCCGCCCGACACCAACGTGTTCCTCACCGGCACGTGGCACTTCGCGCGCGGCATGGCGCTGGTCGCCACGGGCAAGACCGTCGAAGCCGAGCGGGCGCTGGCCGCCCTGCAGCCGCTGCTCGCTCACCCATCACTCGACAACCCGCTGTTCTCGCCGAACACGGGCCGGGCGATTCTCGGCATCGCGCCCGAGGTGCTGGCCGGCGAGATCGCGGCAGCCAAGGGCGACTTCGACAAGGCCGTGGCGCACCTCGAGCGCGGGGTGCGGCTCGAGGACGCGCTGGTCTACACCGAGCCGTCCGAGTGGGCCTTCCCGGTGCGTCACGCCCTGGGCGCGGTGCTGCTCGAGGCCGGGCGGCCGGGCGAGGCCGAGACCGTCTACTGGGAGGACCTCAAGCGCAACCGCGAGAACGGCTGGGCGCTGACCGGGCTGGTGCAGGCGCTGCGCGCGCAGAAGAAGGACGGCCAGGCCGAGATCGTCGAGGCCCGCCGCCAGGCCGCGCTGGCCCGCGCCGACGTCACGCTGACGGCATCGCGGTTCGGGCGGGCGCCGATGGCAACGGCGGCCGCCGGGGCGCCGCGATGAGCCTGGCGGTGGCCACGGCGGTGACGGTGGCGAGGCTGACCCTCGCCACCGGCGTCACCCTGGAGTACGTGGAGCGCGGGCCCGCCGACGGCGTGCCCGTCGTCTTCCTGCACGGCGTCACCGACTCGTGGCGGTCGTTCGAGCACCTGCTGCCGCTGATGCCGGCGTCGGTGCGCGCGATCGCGGTCTCGCTGCGGGGACACGGCGACTCGACGCGGCCGGACCGCGGTTACGCCTACGGCGACTTCGCCGCCGACCTCGCCGCCCTCCTCGAGGCGAAGGGGATCGCGCAGGCGGTCGTCGTCGGCCACTCGATGGGTGGACTCGTGGCGCAGCGCTTCGCGCTCGACTACCCGGCGCGCACGCGCGGCCTGGTGCTGATCGGCACGTTCGCGTCGCTGAAGGGGCATGCTGGCATCCAGGCGATGTGGGACGAGGCGCTGGCCGATCTCACCGACCCGGTGGCGCCGGCGTTCGCGCGCGAGTTCCAGGAGAGCACGCTGGCCCGGCCGATTCCGGCCGGCCAGCTCGACACCTTCGTCGCCGAGAGCCTCAAGGTGCCGGCGCGGGTGTGGCAGGCGGCCTTTCGAGGCTTCCTCGACAACGAGGTGGCGGCCGCAGGGCGTCAGGTCACGGTTCCGACGCTCGTCCTGTGGGCCGACAAGGACGCGTTCGTCGATCGCGCCGCTCGCGATCGCCTGGCGGCGAGCATCCCGGGCGCGACGGTGCTCGACTACGAGGGCCATGGCCACGCCATGCACTGGGAGGACCCGGCGCGGGTGGCCGGAGACATCGCGCGGTTCGTCGCCGGACTGCCTGGCGACAGCGCTAACAGGGGGACGCTCCCGTAGTCCGGGACTGTCCCCGATCCAAGGAAGGACACGGGAGTCATGGAGACGGGGATCGATTCGGCGGCGCCGGCGTTCGGCGTCGAGGGCCGGCACTCGGCCGGCGTGACGGCGCTGAAGGCGTCGGGCCGCCTGGTGGCAGGCGTCGGCGCCGGCCACCCGGCGTGGCACACGGCGCGCGACTGGCGCGGCGCGGCGCGGGTCGTGGTGGATCTGGCCGGCGTGACGGCCATCGACGCCGGCGGCGTCGGCGCGCTGCTGCGGCTGCGGCAGAGCGCGGCGCGCCACGGCGTGCCGGTGACCATCGCCGCGGCGGCGCCGCGGGTGCGCCGCGTGCTGCAGCTGTTCCGGCTCGAGACCGTCTTCGGCCTCCCGACTCCCCTGGTGCCCGGCACGGAACGGGGTTCCCTGCCGGGCACCGGATTCGACGCGCTCTGCCGCTGCGCATAGGCGCGTCCTCATGTCCTCCCCCTCGAATCGCTCGCAGGACCCCCGCCCCTTCGACCCGGCGGAGCTCAGCCGGGTGTTCACCGTGCAGCTGCGCGACGTGCCGGCCGCACCCCGGACGCTGGCCGGCCGGCTCACCCATGCCGCGACGGGTCAGGCGTCGCATTTCGACTCCGCGGATGAGCTGGTGGAGCTGCTGCGCGCCGAAAGCGATCGGCTGCGGCACGCGGCGGCCGACGAGTGAGCGCCGCGCGACACACCGCCGTCGCCGACATGAGGTAGATTGCCGACCGAGGCCGCGCACGTCGGGCGGCCCCGCGGCCGCATGACCGACGCTCCCACCCTGACCTTCGGGCCGTTCCGTCTCGACGTCCGCAACGCGACGCTCGAACGTGACGGCACGCCGGTGGCGCTCACGCCGAAGGCCTTCAGCGTGCTGCACCTGCTGGCCGCCCACGCCGGCCGGCTGGTGACCAAGGAGGAGTTCCTCGACGTGGTGTGGCCGGGCGTCTTCGTCGGCGACGCCGCACTCAAGGTCTGCATCCGCGAGATCCGCAAGGCCCTGGGCGACGACCCGCTCACCCCGGCGTACATCCAGACCGCGCATCGCCGCGGCTACCGCTTCGTGGCGCCGGTCACCGTGACGACGTCGCCGCACGCCGACGCTCCGTTGGTGCAGCCGGCGCCGCCGGCCGCGCCGGGCGGCCGCGCACTCGGCGCCGTTCCAGCGGCCGAGCTGACACCGCCGCCGACGCGCTACGCCCGCAGCGGCGACGTGAGCATCGCCTACCAGGTGCTCGGCGACGGCCCGATCGACCTGGTCTTCGTGATGGGCTGGGTCTCGCACCTCGACTACTTCTGGCGCGAGCCGTCGTTCGCGAGCTTCCTGACCCGTCTGGCGTCGTTCTCGCGCCTCATCCTGTTCGACAAGCGCGGCACCGGCCTGTCGGACCGGGTCAGCGATCTGCCGACGCTCGAACAGCGCATGGACGACGTGCGCGCGGTGATGGAGGCCGTCGGGTCGGAGCGCGCCGCGCTGATGGGCGTCTCCGAGGGCGGCCCGCTCTGCAGCCTCTTCGCGACCACCTATCCGTCGCGCACGCTCGCCCTGGTGATGATCGGCACCTACGCCAAGCGGCTGTGGGCCGCCGACTACCCGTGGGGCCCGACCCGCGCCGAACGCGAACGGTTCCTCGACGCCATCCGCACCGGCTGGGGCGGCCCGGTGGGCATCGAGGCGCGGGCACCGAGCCGCGCCGACGACCCCGCGTTCCGCGAGTGGTGGAGCACCTACCTGCGCATGGGCGCGAGTCCGGGCGCGGCGCTGACGCTCACCCGGATGAACGCCGAGATCGACGTCCGCCACGTGCTGCCGGCGATTCGCGTCCCGACGCTCGTGCTGCATCGCACCGACGACCGGTGCCTGAAGGTGGAAGAGGGCCGCTATGTCGCGGCGCAGATCCCCGGCGCCACGTTCCTGGAGTTTCCCGGCGACGACCATCTGCCCTTCGTCGGCGACCAGGACGCGCTGCTCGACGCCATCGAGCCGTTCCTCGCCCGCCTGCCGCACGAGGCGACGGCCGACCGCGTCCTGGCGACGCTCCTCAGCGCCCGGGTGACGCCGCTGCCGGGCGCCGCCGCGGCCGCCGAGGCCTTCGCGGCGCACGCCCGGCGGGAGATCGAGTGGTTCCGCGGCCGCTGGCTCGGTGTGACGGCCGACGGGTTGACCGCCGCGTTCGACGGCCCGGCGCGGGCCATCCGCTGTGCCGTGTCGCTCGCCGCCGTCGCCTCCCGTTACGGTCTGGCGGCGTCGAGCGGACTGCACACCGGCGAGTGCGTGGACGATGGCGCCACCCTGCACGGCCCGGCGGTGGCGATGGCGTCGGCCCTGGCCGGCCAGGCCGCCGCGGGCGAGGTGCTGGTCTCGCGCACCGTGAAAGACCTGGTGGCCGGCGCCGGCCTGGCGTTCGAAGATCGCGGCACGCGGGCGCTCGAAGGCGACGATCAGACCTGGCGGGTGTTCGCGGCGCGCACCGCCCAGCCCGCGACGCTCGGGTAGTACGCCGCCGTCCCGCCGCGCCGCGCGCGCCGTCAGACGACCTGGAACACTTCGCGCCGGCCGGTCAGATACAGGTCGGTGTAGCCCTTCAGCGACTCGCGCAGCGCGGCGTTGGTGCGGTACTCGTGCATGTGGCGGTCGAACTCGGCCATGTCGGCCACTTCGACCTCCATCACCACGGTGTTGAACGCGGCCGCGTAGTCGGTGAGCACCCGTGCCTTCATCGCCGGATACGCGGCGTTGGCGGCCTTCATCATCGACGCCAGCTTCGAGGCTTGGCCCGGCCTGGCGGTGAACACTTCGCGGACGATCAGCATGGAACCCTCCTCGGGGAGCGGACGAGACCGCCCATTCTACGCCCGCGCCGTCGCGACGTTGCTGCTGATGGCGAACACGACGGCGGAACCGTCGGCGAACCCGCGCAGGACCTCGGCACTGTCGGCGACGATGGCGTTGACCACGGCGGCGCGAGCCGCGTCGTCCATCGTCTTGCCGGCCGCCGACATGCCGACCAGGGCCATCGTGTTCATCCGCACGAAGGTCGCCCCGTCGTCGAAGCGCAGGGTCCGCGTGACCGTCTCGACGCGTACGTCGTCGAGACCCGCCCCGCGCAGCAGGGCGTCCAGCGCCTCGCCATCGCCGAAGGCGTGGCGCTGGTCGGCCACCGGGCCGAGGTGCCGCTCGGCGATGCCCTGCAGGGCGTGGAACATCGGGATCTCGCCGGCCGGGCGCCACGTGGCGACGCCGAGCCGGCCGCCGGGGGCGAGGGCCCGGCGCATCTGGGCCGCCGCGGCGGCGCGGTCCGGGAAGAACTGCAGGCCCTGCTGGCAGGTGACGACGTCGAACCGCTCCTCCGTCGCCAGTGGCAGGTCGAGGGCGCTGCCCTCGCGCCAGGCGATCGCCGGCGCCACCGCACGCGCCACCTCGAGCATCGCCGGACTGACGTCCACGCCGACGACACGGCCGCTCGGTCCCACCCGCTCGTGGGCCAGCCGGGCGACGATGCCGGTGCCACAGGCGATGTCGAGCACCTGCTCGCCCGGCGTGGGCTGCAGCCGGCCGATCAGGTCCTCGGCCCACGGCCGGAACAGCGGCCCGACGAGCAATCGTTCGTACATCGCGGGAAAGCTTTGCTGATTGTTGGCATAGGCGGGCAGCGTCATGACGGTCTCCTCCCGGCCGGTTGAGGCCCGAGCGCGGGCTCGCCCGCTGAGATGCCGGCGGGGTCGCGCCGGTTACGCGTCAGTCGTCGCCCCAGGCCGACAGCAGCGCGGCGCCGCGCGGCGACAGGCGGTAGCCGACCTCGAGGCTTTCGGTGAGCCCGAGCGCCTTGAGCTTGCGGACGTTCGCCTTGAACGGCAGCCGCTCCTGCCCCACCCGCCGGCACAGATCGGCGGCGCGAAGGCCGGGGTGATCGCGGATCGCCTCGAGCGTGCGCCGCGTCCACGCGCCGCCCGGCGCGGCGGCGTCGAGCCGGGCGAGCGTGGCCCGCACGACGGCCGCCTCGCGCGCGTCGGGGGCCTCGGCGCGCAGGGCCACCCGCGGGTCCGCGCCGATCGCGCCGAACGTGATCCGGTAGAGCGTGCCGTCGGGCCAGCGGCGCAGCGCCTCGATCAGGGCCGCGCGCGAGGCGTGCCCGGCGCGCCGGGCCTCGGCGTCGGTGATCGCCTCGGCCTCGACGGCCACGACCTCGCGGATGTCGAGCCGGCCGATCGGCGTGAGCAGCGTGCCGCCGGTCCTCACGGTCGGCCGCCGCCAGCGGCGAAACGCACAGGGCATCGCCCCGGCGGCGATCGCCTCCAGCTCGGGCGCCGTGAGGATCATCGCCGCCTGGCGCCCTTGGCCGTGGCCCGGTCGAGCAACTCGCGCTTGCGGAACCGCAGCACGGCGTCGAGCAGATCGAGCGGCAATGGCTCGTCGTGCGGGAACTGCAGCGTGGCCTTGCCGGATCGGTGCTTCGCCGCCGCGGCGGCGAAGGTCGCGTCGCCCGTGGGCGCCGGATACACGCCCAGGTGCGCCTTGAACGCCGCGACGTAGATCAGATACTGGCCGTCGAGCTTGAAGGCCGGAATCTGGTAGCTGATGCGCTCTTCGACGCCGGGTGCGGCCTTGCGGACCGCCCGGCGGATGGCGCGCAGGCGCGTCTGCACCGCCTTGGGCTGGGCGGCGATGTAGTCGTCCACCGTGCGCGCGACCGCTCGAGACGCTTTCATGCGCCGGATTGTGGCACGGGCGGTGTCGCCCCGGGTCGCGCCCGTCAGTTCGACGCCGGCGCCGGCCGATCGGTGACCACCGGCAGGAAGCGCGCCCACGGGCCGATGTCGTCGCGGTAGCGCTTGGCCATCACCCGCGTCACCTGGGCGACGTGGCCGAGGTCGTGCACGACCCACGCCGCCAGCAGCTGGCGGAGCGTGACGCGCCCGAGCCGCGGATGGGTCGCCTGGAGATCCAGGTGCGCCGCGGTGAGCGACCAGCCATCGAGCGTCGCCAGGCTGGCCGCCCGCAGCGCCGCGAACTCGTCGAGCAGCGCCGCCAGCGGGCGATCGCGGTTGCGGGCGACGTGGCGGAACCGGTCGTAGGGCGCAAAGGGCGCGGCGGGATCGCCGGCCAGCACGATCCGGGCCCGCGGAATCCAGTCGGTCTCTTCGCCGTCGATGAGATGGCCGACGACGTCGAACGGGCTGAACGTGTCCGGGCCCTCGGTGGCGCGGGTCCAGCCGTCGTCGAGGCCGCGCAGCAGCGCATCGAGACTGGCCGGCGTGCGCTGGAGGACGGCGATCGCGTCGCGAAGGTCGAAGCTCATGGTGCCGCCAGCTTAGCGCCCGCGGCGGCGCCATGCGTGCCGGGCATCTCAGGATGCGTGACGCGCCCGGTAGACCCACGCGCGGCGGCCGGATTCGAGCGTGACCTCCTGGCGCCCGTAGTCGGCGTCACGCTCGTACTCGTCGGCCTGGAGCAGTTCGGCGTCGGTCACGTCGAGGGCCAGCCCGGCGACACGGTCGGTCGGTCGGCCCGTCGGCACGACGTTGTCGTAGTGGGTGCGGCCGCTGGCCGTCTGCTGCGCCGGTTCGGCGATCGGCACCTGGCCGCGAGCGAAGCCGGCCAGGACGTCGGGCCGGCCGTCGAGGAGGCGGCCGAACGTGTCGCGCTGCACGCGCGGCTCCTGCAGCGTGCCGTACGAGAACAGCCACGGCATGTGCGGCTCAGCGTGGCAGACCCGGCACGTCGGTCCGCACCTTGTAGAGGGTCTTGCCGGCGGTGACGTAGAGCGTCCGCATGTCGGGGCCGCCGAAGGCGGTGTTGGTGATGTAGTCCTCGGCGATCGGGATGAACTTCACCAGGGTCCCCGCCGGGGAGATGACGTAGACCCCGGTCTTCGTGGCCAGCGTCTCGGCGGTGCCGCGCAGCTGGTTCATCCCCGCCGCCGCGTAGAGGTTGCCGTCGCGGTCGATGCTCATGCCGTCGGCGCTGCGGCCCGGAGAGAAGTCGTAGTGCACGCGCATGTTGCGGACGGTGCCGTCGGGCTGCAGGTCGTAGCGGCGGATCAACCGCGCCCCGCCCGTGGCGCCGTTGGCCTCCACCAGATAGAGGGTGCGATCGTCGGGCGAAATCTGGATCCCGTTCGGCCGCTGGACGTCGGGCGCGGCGAGGATGCGGGCGATCTTCCCCGGCCCGTCGATGCGGTACACGGCGGCGCCGTTCAGCTCGGTGAAGTAGAGGCGGCCCTGGCCGTCGATGGTCACGTCGTTGGGCCCGACCAGCGGTTGGCCCTCGTAGGCGTCGGCGAGCACCTCGACCTGGCCGGTCCGGAGGTCGGTGCGGGTCACGCGCGGGATGCCGCTGACCTTCACGCCGGGCCGTTCGAACGCCGCGCCTTCGCAGGCGATGAGCCGGCCCTGCGGGTCGATCAGCAGCCCGTTGGCGGCGTTGCTGCGCTCGCGGAACGTGGTGAGGACCCCGTCGGCGCCGAGCCGCATGATCCGCTGGGTGATGATCTCGGTGAAGTACACGGCGCCGTCGCGATCGACGGTCGGGCCCTCGGTGAAGGCCACGGTGGTGGCCACCTCCGGCGGCTGGGCCGCCGCCGGGGCCGCCGCCAAGGTGGCACTCGCGATCAGCATGGCCGCACGCATCGCACCCTCCTCCCCCGACGGCTGCCGCCGCCAGGCGTGACGGCGCGATTCTATGCGACCCGGCTCACCGCGCGGCGGCGAGCAGCTCGTCGATCGCGCCGTACCCGGTGGGCAGCGACACGCCGTCGGCCGACGCGCCGGCGGCCAGCAGGGCCGCCACCGACTCGGGGGAGCGGGCGCCCTGCCAGTGGGAGTCGACGCAGGCGCGGACCGCGAGCATCAGGGCGGTGCGGCCCTCGGCGTCGCGCCCGTCCACCGGTGCGCCGCGGGCGATGAGAAACCGCACGGTGTCGTGGCGCATACGCCAGGCCGCGACGTGCAGGGCGGTGCTGCCGGCGGCGAGGCGCCAGTAGCCGTCGTCATCGGCGCTGGCGGCGTCGATGTCGGCGCCGAGATTCAGCAGATGGGCCAGCCCGGCGGTGTTGCCGATGCCGGCGAACTCGCCGAGCACCTCGGCCTGCCGGTCGAGGACCGCCGTGACCAGCGCGGGGTCGTGCGCGAACCCGCGCACCAGGTCGGCGTCGTCGAGCGCGCAGGCGGCGATCAACTGCTCGGCGCCGCGCAGCGCCAGCCGGCTCCCCCGCTCGAGGAACAGCCGCAGCACGTCGGCGCGGCCGTCCCAGGCCGCCCGCGCCATCCCCGACCGGCCGTGCGCCTCGATCGCCGGATCGGCGCCGTCGTCGAGCAGGCGGGCGACGATCGCGATCCGGTTGTCGCGCCGGATCGCCTGGTGCAGAGCGGTGTAGCCCCAGCGCGTCGGCCGGTTCGGATCGGCGCCCCGCTCGAGGAGCAACGCCACGCCCTCGTCGTCGTGCCAGTCGCACTTGCGCAGCAGCATCGCCGCCAGGCTGTCGGCGGTGAGCCGATCCGAGGCGAGCAGGGCGCGCAGGGCGGCGTTGTCGTGCGTTTCCGGGGTGTGGTACGTGACCTCGTCGTCGTTGGGGTCGGCGCCGTGGGCGAGGAGCAGTGCCGTCAGCGGCGCGTCGTGGGCGATGCCGGCCGCGCCGTAGAGCACCGTCTCGAAGACGGCGCCCTTCATGAACCCGGTGTTGGCGTTGGCGCCGACGTCGAGCAGCGCCCGGGCGGCGTCGAGGTAGGCCGCGGCCCGCGCCGGGTCGCGGCGCAGACCCTCGGCGAAACACAGGTGCGTCAGCGGATCCCAGCCGTTGACGGCGTCGCGCTGCCGGGCCAGCCCGGGCTCGGCGGCGAGCAGCCGCCGCACCGTCGCGGCGTCGCCGCGGCTGGCCGCGTCGTGGATCGTCGCGCTCATCCTGCGCTCATCTCACGGGCGGGCGGCCGCCAGGGTGGCGCCGATGTAGGCGCGGACGACCTCGTAGACGAAGTCCTGGCAGGCGTCGCCGGTCCGGCCGTCGTAGGCGCCGTCGTTGGTGATGTTGTTGGAGAGCACGCGCACACCGAGGAACGGAATCTGGAAGGCCGAGGCGACCTGGGCCGCTGACGCGGTCTCCATCTCCTCGACCGAAGTCTCGAACTGGCGGCGGAAGTGGGCGATGCGATCGATCTCGCTGTTCCAGACGTCGGCCGAGCCGATCACGCCGGTGACCACCCGGCCGCGCTGGTAGAGCGGCGCGGCGCGCTCCGCCGCGGCCAGCAGGCCGCCGTCGGCCGCGAAGCGCCGCATCGTGCGCGCGTTCGGATCCTCTGCCGCGCTTCCCGCCGACGCCAGCAGATCGAGCGGCGTCCACTCGAGCGGGTTGCTGCCCTGCCCCGGCCGGCGGTAGGCGGTCTTGAAGGCGCCGAGGTTGACCGCGGCGCGGCCGACGACGATGTCGTACACCTGCAGCGCCGGGTCGTGGCCACCGGCGGTGCCCTGGTTGACGATCGCCGCCGGCCGGTAACGTTCGGCGGCGAGCGTGGTCGCCGCCGCGACGCTGGCCATGCCTTTCTGCGTCCGCGAGACGATCACCGGATAGCCGTCGAGCCGGCCGTGCCAGAACGTCCAGCTGCCGATGGTCTCGGCGCGCACCTCGGCGAGCCGGCCGATGAAGCGCTCGGTCTCCACCGGCATGGCGCCTTGGACGACGACCGGCCGGCGGTCCTCGGCCGGAGCACTGGGGGCCACCGGCGCTGGCCGGTCGGCCGCGCAGCCGGCCACGACGCCGGCGAGCACGGCCACCGCCAGGCGCGCCGTCGCCAGGCGGCGCGTGCCGCGCCGCCCCCCGATGACGTGTCGCGCCTCCATCGCGCCGCGGCCCGGCTAGCTGGGCATCATGACGTGCGCGGTGGACGTGCCGGCGTTCATGATCCAGGCACCGCCCTGGCGGCCGTTCTCGGGCAGGCCCGTGGACTGGGTCGTGGCGCCGGGCACGGCGATCATCTGGTGGTGCCGCGTGGCGCTGGCGCGGTCCTTGCCGGCCACGCTGTGCCACATCGAGCCGTACTCGGGCTTGATGCGCGTGCCGGCCTTCTCCATCTCCTGCAGCATCGCCTCCGACGCCTTGCGATCGCCCGAGGCCTCGGCCTTCAGGTTCTGCGCCACGCGCGGCAGGTTGGCCAGGCTGGTGCACTGCACCGAGAACGGCTGCTGCTGCGGAAAGCCCGAGCGGTCGTAGCAGACCAGCTGGTTGGTGCCCTTGCGCAGCGTGTCGTAGGTGAAGTCCTTCTTCCACTTCACCACGGTGGCCTGGTCGCGCTGGCTGTTGGGAGCGGCGACGAGCGCCGTGTCCACGTCGGCCTGCGAAGCCCCGGGCTCGAGGGCCGGCGGCGGTGGCGGCGGTGTGCGGCCGGCCTGTCCCTGCACCAGCGGCGCCATCGCGCCCACCATCACACCCATCACGAACAGAGCAATACCCTTCATTGCGACCTCCTGCCGCCGTCCCCGGGCGGAGCGCCCGCCGACAGCAGCGTCTATTCTAGGCATCGATCGGTTTCAGCGGAGCGGCTGCGCGCGAGGCTGAGGCGCCAGCCGGGCACCACGTCCTGGCCCGGGCCAGGCGCATGGTCGGCGGCAAGCCTGGCGCCGCGCCGGCCAGGTCCTCATGGCCGAGGTAGCGGCGGTCGGCCGCGCCCGGGCTATGCCGGAGGCGCCGCCGGGATCGCGCCGAGTTGCTGCATCATCGCCAGCTGGTCGACGACGCCCCAGTGCTCGCGGGCCAGCCCGTCGTCGCCGAACCGGATGATGTCGACGATCTGCACGTTGACGCGCCGGCCGGTGGCGGCCATGCCCATGAAGGGCCCCTGATGCGTGCCGCTGACGCGCACGCGCGCCACCGCCTTGTCGCCCGCGGCGATCACGTCCTCGGGCACCATGCGCAGGTCGGGAAAGGCCGTCCGCAACAGGCGGAAGTAGTCGAGCGTCCCGGCCTTGGTCGGCGGCAATCCGGGCAGCTCTTCGCGCTCGGCGAAATCGTCGGCGAGCAGGCCCCCGAACCCGTCGATGTCCCCGCTGTTGACCAGGTCGTAGAGCCGGCGTATCGCGACCGCGTGATCCATGGCGTTCTCCTCGTCCGACATCCTACGCGAAGGCCACCCTCGGTGCGCGCGGACGTGGGTCTCGTGGCGAGCCACCAGCTGTCTGCGGTTCGCGCTCAGCGCTTCAGACGTTCGATGACAGCGATGTCCACCCAGAACACGTCGGCGTCGGTGGTGGTCGCCCAGCTCCCGCCGCCGTAGGTCCGTGAGAAGAACAGATACCGGCCATCGGGAGTGACGATCGGGCAGAACTCGTGGTCGGAGGTGTTGATCGAGGCGCCCAGGCTGACCGGCGGCCCCCAGGTGGCGCCGGCGGTTCGAAACGACACATAGAGGTCGCCGCGGCCGGCGCCCTCGTCGCGCCACGACGAGAAGATGAGATAGCGCTCGTCGGGCGACACGAACGTGTCGCCTTCACTCTCGCGCGAGTTGGGCGGACTGCCGATGTTGACTGGCGGGCCGAACCGGCCTTCGCTCAACCGGGGCGCGCGGTAGATGTCGGCGCCCCCGACGCCGCCGGCGCGGTCGGACGTGAAATACAGGCTGCCGTCGGCCACCACCGTCGGATACGACTCTGCGGCGGCGGTGCTGACCGGGGCCGGGACCGGTTCGGCCGTGGACCATCGAACGCCGTCGCGCCGCGTCATCCAGATGTCGAGCGGCGCCTCGTCCGGTGCGACGCCGGGCGCGAAGCGGCCGAGGAAGTAGAGCTCGCGGCCGCCCGGCGCGTAGGCCATGTCGACCGCCATGCCGGCGGCCCCGCCGGGAAACACCGACACCGTCTCCGGGACGCTCCAGGTGTCGCCGCTGAGGGCCGAGCGCCACAGCGTGAACACGCCGTGGACCTGACGCGCGAAGAAGAACTCGCGAAAGTCCGGTCGGAACGCCGCGTTGATCTCGATGGCGGCGGTGCTGACGATGCCGGGCGCGAAGCGCTCGGGCGTGGCGCCCGGCGGCGTCTGGCCCAGGTAACGAAGCGCGGGCGGGACGGCCTGCTCGAACCCGTAGCCGGTCGCTGCCACGCCCGCCAGGGCCGCCGCCGACACGGCCACCCATACCGTCGACCGCAGGCCGGTCATGCGCGGCGCACCTCGTAGCGCAGTTCGACCATGCCGTTCATGTAGGCGTTGACCTCGGCCAGGTGCAGCGGGACGTCCCGGTCGAGGCGGTCGAAGAAGCGGATCCCGTCGCCAATCACCGTCGGCACGATCGAATACCGCACCTCGTCGACAAGGCCCAGCCGCAGACACTCGCCGCACACGGCCGGACCGCCCACCACCCAGATTGAGCGGTAGATGGTCCGCAGGTGCCCGTTCACGAACGCCGCGAGGTCGCCGGCGTGGAACGACACGCTCTCGCGCGTGCGCGGCAGTTCGCGACGGGTGAGGACGAACGTCGGCTTGTCGCCGTAGGCCCAGCCGAGGCCCTTGGCCTCGAAGGCCAGCGCGGTCTCGTACGTGCGCGAGCCCATCACGTAGCAGTCGATGGTCTGGAGGAACTGCGCGATGAACTCGGGGGTCATCGCCCGCCCGGCCTCGAAGCGGTCCGTCGTCTCCATCCAGTCCACACGCCCGTCGGCGCGGGCGATGAACCCGTCGAGGCTGGCCGCCATGTGGATCGTCACGCGGGAGTCGGGGCTGGTCATCGTCACGTCGGCCTGTCCGGCCGCCACGTCCACGGTCATTTCGCCGCGGCTGGCGCCGCGCTGGTGTTCCACATGTTCGCGTGAATCTTCCAGATGCCGCCCTCCTGCTTCCAGACGTTCAGGTACTTCCCGCGCTCGACGACGCTGTCGGGACCATACACCACGACGTAGTCGCCTTGATCGATCAGCAGGTCGTCGTTCCCGTAGACGTCCACCGTTTCTTCGCGGAACTCCTTGATGCCCGACTTCAGGTACTCCACTGTCAGGTCGTGGATTGCCCCCGGGCCGATCGCCGCTTCGGCGCTTGGGGGGAACGACTTGGCGTCGCGCGTGAACATCGCGTCGATCGCCGCGACGTCGCCGGCGACATGGGCTCGCGTGAACTGATCGTTCTTGTCCTGGATGGTCCGTCGCAGGGCCGACAGATCGAACGGGGGCGTCGTCGCCGGCCGGTCGGTCGTCGAGGCAGGTGGCGCCTGCCTGCCGCAGGCGGTCGCGAAGACGGCCGCCACGAGGAAAGCCGCGAACGACCTGGACGGGCGTGTCATCGATGTGCTCCATTCCGAGTGACGACCACGGCATAGAGCCACATGACCCAGGCGCCGGCGACGAGGTTGAGCGTGAACCCGGCAACGCGGCTCGAGGTCACGAGCGGCCGTGGCACGGCATAGACCGTGTCGCCTCCGAGAAGGACCAACAACGGAATGGACAGGAACGCCCGCGCGACTCCCGGTTGTCAGGCCGCTCTCACTGACGCACATAGCGCAGGTGTGTGGCGGCAGGGCCGTCGAGCACTCGGTCGATGCGGAACTGCGGCAAGGCCCCGTGCAGATTCTCGAACAAGCGTCGCCCGCCGCCGAACAACACGGGGGCAAGGGCGATCTCCAACTCGTCGACGACGCCCAGACTGAGGTACTGCTGGATCACGTCCGCGCCACCCGAGATACGGACATCGTGACTGCCTGCGGCTTCCCTCGCCAACTCCAGAGCGCGCTTGGCTCCGTCCTGGACGAAGTAAAAGGTCGTGCCGCCGGGGCGTATCCACGGGTCTCGCTTCTCATGGGTGAGTACGTAGACCGGCGTGTGAAACGGTGCCTCTTCCGGCCACGCGATCTCGCCCTGGTCGAACATGCGCTTGCCCATGATGTGCGCGCCGGTACGCTCGAAAGTGTGGCGCACCATCTCGTTTACCGGGCCGGTGTCTCCCCCTGGCCCTAACGTGAGGGTCTCGCGGAAGTACCGCTGATTCAGGATCCAGGCCATCATCGCCGCCCATTTCTCGCCCCAGTTCATGTGCCCGGGATCGGTCATGGTCATGCCTTCCGGCGCCATGTAGCCGTCGAGGCTCAGGCCGATGTTCACGAATACGGTGCTCATGCTTCTCCTGGTCGCGACTCCGGACGTCGGCACAGCCTCGCCCTCTCCTCTTGTCGTCATCCTTCGCCCAGCCCCTGAACGAGCAGCCAGAACGGCCTTCTCCCTGCCGATGCGTCACGTGCACAACGACGCATCCCGTCAAGGCGAGGCCGTGTCGGCGCATCGCGCCGGGTCTACGCTTCGGCGTCGAATTCGGCGCGCAGATCCACAGCCATGAAGCACCTACGGCTAGGAGCAACGCTGCTCGCCTGGGCATGGTGTGCTCGTGTCTGGTCTGGCAAACGACTAGCGTTCAGCCGCGAGCCGCGCGCGTAGAACCTTTCGATCGACCTGGACGCTGCGCGCGGCTCGTCGGCTGCAACGCTTGGTGAGCCAGGCGTTGTCGCGAACGCTGCCACTGCCGCAATGACCGCACGCTCTCGGCCGACCCTTGACCGTTGAGCAGGGCCTGCACCGAGACGTCTTCGTCGAGGGCCGGCCAGTGAATGCCGATGCCCGGGCCGATCAGTTGCCACGCCGCGCGCTCCCGTGGCGTGCCTGCCGCCAGGCGGGGATACCAGGTGAGCGGGACCGAGACGACCCGCCCATCGCGGAGCGCCACGATGAGGAGGTCGCGGGTCACCCGCACATCCGTCGCAGTGGGCCGCTCAACGGCTGCCGAAGTACTCATGCCATGCCTTTCGAATCTGGCCTTCATGCCGCGCGACCAGCGCCTCGACCTTGCGCAGCTCAGCGGCAGAATACCCATGGTTGTACTCGACACGCACGGGGCCCAGCCAGAGCTTGGCCGCCTTGCGCTCGCGGGCCACGTGAACGTGCACAGGTTCGCCGCGGTCGCTCGAGAAGAAGAACAGGCGGTACGGACCGCTCTGCAGGACCGTGGGGCTCACCGGACGATTGTGCCAGCTTTCGCCGCGATCTGGGATCGCGCTCTGGCTGACGACGCCGAATCAGCCGCGGGCCGCAACGCGACATACGGCGCGTCGGCTGCATTCGGATGTTAGCCAGTGCTGAATCGTGATCGCCTCCACGAACGTCGGAGACGCGACACTAGCTAGGCGACCAAAGCGATGGCGTCGCCCGGTCGAATCGTGCCCTCCACCAGCACCGCCGCGTAGATGCCCGCCGTTCCGTCGTGGTCCTTCGCCACGCACCGAATGACGTCTGGGTTGGGCTCCGCCGTGTCCGGATCCAGCGTGATCATCTTGCAGCGGGGGTCGCGGTCCATCACGACGATTTCCGCCTTGTCGCCGATTCGCAGCCGGCGACCGACCCACGCGTTCTCGCCGAAGCCCTCGTCATTCGCGAGATCGACGTACACGTTGGCGCGGAACCGCCGCTTGTCCAGCTCGGCGCCCACTTCCTGGCTGAGTTGCCGCCCCGTCTGGATGGAGAACAACGAGAGCGGGCGACAGTCGGTCAACGCGCGATCGGACCTCAGCAGCGACAGCTCGAGATCCTCTCGCATGCCTTCGCTCAACACGTCAAGCAGTCGCGGGTCGTCGATCGAGAGCACCTCGCCCCCCGGCGTCGCCACATCGACCATCAGTTCGGGTGGCTCCGCATACAACGGGGTGGCGCCGGGTGCGATGGCCTCGGCCTCCGTCAGATTCGGCGGCATGGACATGCGCGCGCCGTGCCTGTACGTCGCGCGGCACTGCAGCATGCGTCCCTGTTCGCGCGCTGTCAGATAGGGAAACCCCTTGGGCGCGGCGGAACTGCGGAAGGCGTAGACGCGGTCGCCGTACACGCCGGCAAATCCCGCAAAGGCCTCCCGCAGCTCTTCACCGCGCATGCTCTTCACGGGAAACCGCCACAGGCTCTCGATTCGTCCGACGGTAGTCATGGGATACCTCTTCGACCAGGCCATCGGCGCCTCGGGAGCGCCGCCGTAGCCAGCGTGCGGGCATGATGACGCAGGTTCGCGAACAATTCCATCGCCGTGACAGGGCATCCATGAAGGCAATGCTGCGGAGAGCACGACGCTGGGAGCGTTCGTGGCGCTGGCGTCCACCGCAACGCTCTGACGCGCGACCAAGCGCCCCGGCGCGTCACCATCGACGACCTCATGGCGTTGACAATCATCAACGACGCTTCAATCAGCCGTGGGCGGTGCTATCCGGGGACACCACTTCGTATACGTAGATGATCGACTGACAAGCATCGGGCTAACGCATGGCCGCTCACCCGCGGCCGCGGCCGCGCTCGCGCAGGATACCATCGAGCGCGGGAACCGGCCGGGACGCGCACGCGGCCCGGACGGCGTCGGCTGCAACGCCTTGTTAGCCGGGGCGCCTAGGCGTAGGATCGGAGCATGACCAGAGCCGCCGCGGCTGTCTTGGCCGATGCGTTGCGCCTGAGCGACGAAGCCCGCGCCGAACTGCTCGCAAGCCTCGACGGGCCCGAGGAGACGCGCAGCAGGCCTGGGACATTGAGATCGGACATCGCATCGAAGCCATCGAGGCCGGCCGAATGCCGCTCGAATCGTGGGACGTGGTCCGGCAGCGCATCGGCAGGGACATGCTCGGACGGTGAAGCCCGTCTACATCGCGGCCCCGGCCTCGCATGAATTCGCCGGGGCGGTGCGCTGATACGAGAGCAAGCGGCCGGGGCCTCGGCGGTGAATTCTACGATGCCGTCGTCGATGCGATCGCCCTCCTCCAGCAGTTCCCCGGCGCAGGCCGCGAGGTCGAGGGCCCACCTCCCCACCGCCAAGTCCTCGTCGAGCGTTTTCCCTACTACATCGTGTACCGCGAACGGCCCGCCGATCTCTATGTTGTCGCCGTTGCGCACACGAAACGACGACCTGAATACTGGAAGGACCGGAAGTAACGACTCCGGCCAACGGTCGGCGCGTAAGCCGCGGCGGCCAGACGTTCGAAAAGGCCACAGGCGGTGGCCGCCGCCGGCGTCACGCGCGGGTTAGGCGGCGTGAACGTCGATGACTTCGCCGGTAGACGATGGCCGAGGGACCAGCTGGCCACTCTGCTTGAGACCCTCGATGTGGAACTCGATGGCGTCTCGGATCAGCGCGAGCGCTTCCGTTCGGGTTTCGCCAGCCGCGACACAGCCGGGCAAATCGGGAACGTACGCGCCAAATGACGTTGGACCCTCTTCGACAACGACAAGGTATCGCATTCCCGTGCTCCTACTTCTTCAGTCCTGCTTGCTTCAGCACGCTATTCAGCGTCCCAGCGGGGACGTCGGTTCCTGGCTGCCCAGCGATCGTAACCGTTCCCGGCTTCGAGGAATGCTGAAACTGCCGGTGGCTGCCCCTGGTCCGGACAAGGACCCAGCCGTCGGCCTCAATGAGCCCAATGAGGTCGCGGACCTTCACTCGACCAGCCTAGCATCCTCACAGGTCCGACTCGCGATTGAATGCCGTCAGCCCCAGAGGCGCCACAGTCCCGGAACGACAATCGTCAGCAACGCGAGGAGCAGCGGGATTACCACCCCTACGATCATCAGCCACCGCGCCTCTCGTTCTAACGCGCTACTGAGGAAGGACCCTCTCATCGTCCGCCTAACGCTTGGCCGCTCAGCCGCGAGCGGCGCTCACACTCTCCGGTCGCCCAACACTAGCGTCGCCGCTCGTCGGCTGCAGCGGCTTGTTGGGCCGCCTGTCGCAGAGTGATTCAGAAGACATACGGCACCAGAGCGCTCGTCGATCGAGCGTAGTCCTGGTAATCGGAATACCGGCCACGCAGCAGCCTCTCTTCGACGACAACTCGAGCGATCGCGACTCCGGACACCGTCAAGCCGACCACCAGGGTGAACACTGAGACATGACTGAGGACTGCAGCCCAGATGAAGAGTAGGGCCGCGGCATACATCGGATGCCGTACGAAGCGATACGGACCATTTCGTATGATCGCGTCTCCGCCTGGGGTCGCCGTCACCCGAAACGTGCCCTTCTGAAACGAGCGTCTTGCCCAGATGCTTAGCCCGATAGCCACGACCTGAGCTGCAATGACCAGGGGTGACAGCGCGAGCAAGTTGCCTGTTACCCCGAGGGCTACAATCGAGGCCATGACCAGCAAGAGCGGCACCGCAGAAGCCATCATGATGTTGTCCTTTCCGAGGTGCGGTCGGTCCAACGGTACGGCGTTCAGCCGCGAGCCGTGCGCGCCCGGCTGGTCGCCTTGGAACCGCTCTTCGCGCGGCTCGTCGGCTGTAACGCCTTCTTGGCCAGCGTGGCTTTGCGCTTCGCCAACAACACGTTCCGAAGGGCCTCATTCACGGCCCGGCCGGTAGGAAACGCCTCTGCAACGTCGGACTCGAGCAGCACCATGGCCACGCCGGCCGTGGCCTCGGTGTGGTGCTTGCCTTGGACCCGGCCCGTCAGCTTCGACAGGTCGTACTCCGCCCGCATGTCGCTCGAGTTGCTAGCGGCGCGATTCTTGGTAGGCATGGGCTTCACTTGGCGTGGCTCGCCGCGCACTGATGATGCGGATTCGATCGACTCGATGGTCGGCGTGACTCACGAACAGCACCCGCTGACGCGCTGACACCCCAATTGTAACGAAGCGCCGCTCTTCGAGCGAATGATCGGGATCGTCGAACGTCAGCGCGAAGGCGTCCCGAAACACCGAGGTGGCCTCGTCGAACGTGACCCGGTGCTTGCGCCGATTCGCAGCGGCTTTGGCCGGTCCCATTCGTAGATCACGAGGCGATTCTACACGTCGCGTCGAGCCGGCACGGGCTGTCGCGCAGACTGGCTAACGCGCCAAATGAGCCGCGCGCCGACGCGACATGATGGCATGGACTGCGTGGCGCGTCGGCTCCATTTGGATGTTAGCCAGCCTCGCAGTCCAAGAAGACAACGGATAGGAGGCAGAGGTACCGGCTACCGCGCGCTCGGTGCGGCAGAACGCCGGATGGCAATGCCGTTGAACAATGCCACGCGCACAGCGTCGAGGCCCGGCCCCGCCTCGATCTTGGCTCCCACAATCAGCCGGTCGCGCGCAGCCGCCTGAAATGCCGGCCAATGCGGGAGGCCGGCACCATTGGGATCACCACGTGTCGCGAAGTTCACCCAGTATGAGGACATCGCGTCGGCGAGCCCACGATCGGCGTCTACCCACGACGCCGCAGGGTTGTTGAAGGCGTAGGGGATCTCAGCGCCGTGTAGCGCGCCTCGATCCGGCCGGCCCGGCGTTACGGGGGGCCGGTGCACGAAGTAGTAAAGATACGCCTTGCCTCCGCCGGCTCTTGTCTGCGCCAGCGCCCACTCGCGCGCGTTCCACGCGGCCTCGTCGCGGAAGGCTTCACGCAGTGATGCTCGCGCGGCGTCATCTGACGACCCTGCCGGGTAGAGATCCAAGAACGCTGTCGCATTCGATCCGAAACGGCGACGCACGTCGTCGGTAAACTGCTGCGCGGTCGTCTTCTCGAGGCCGAAGAACGGCGATGCCGGGTACAGGCTCACGAAGTTGGCTTCGTCCTGATTCGAGCCGATTAGAAGATCGACGCGGTTGTGCCGTCCCTCGGCAAGGGTGATCGAGATGTCTTCTGTCACGTACCAGCCGTCGATGACCAGCCGGCCCGTCTGCATCGCGCCTTGAATTTCGTCGGCCGTCTTGGCGCGGAGCTCGGCCAATGTTGTGGCGCCGACCTTCGCCGCTTCCGCGAGGCCGGCCGCCTCCGATTCGGCGCGCGTCCACATCCGATCGATCCGGACCGGCGCGCTCTGCGAGATCGCACGATGGATCAATCCCTTGCCTTGCGCCGATGCGACGACGGCGCGGGTGAGGCGTCCGCCACCGGATTGGCCCACCAGCGTCACCCGGTTCGGGTCGCCACCAAAGGCGGCGATGTTGCGCTGCACCCAGCGCAGCACGGCCACCAGATCCATCAGACCGTAGTTGCCTGACGCGTTGTGCTCCGATTCTCTGGTCAGCTCCGGGTGCGAGAAAAAGCCGAAGGCGCCGAGGCGGTAGTCATACGACACCACGACCGCGCCTTTTCGCGCCAACGCTTCGCCATCGGGTGACGATCCGGTTCCGATGGTCAACGCGCCACCGTGAGACCAGACGATCACCGGCCGCCGTTCCGAAGCCGACGCGGCCTCGGTCCAGACGTTGAGATACAAGCAGTCCTCGCTCATCGGTAGAGCGGTGGTCGCCGCGCCACCGCGTCCGCCGCGCCCGGCGGGCCCGCCGGGCCCGGCGCTCGGCTGCATGCACCGTGCGCCGAACTGATCCGCCGCGCGAACGCCCGCCCAGCTCTGAACGGGCTGCGGCGGCCGCCATCGCAAAGGACCGACCGGGGGTGCGGCAAATGGAATGCCCTTGAACACGCGCATGTTGGCGGTGCTACCAGTAGTACCCAACACGAGCCCGGCATCGACGCGGACCGGTGCTGGAAGGGTGGCCACCCCAGACTCGCCAGCGAGAACGAAGGCTGTCACGACGACGGTTGAACACCACGTGGAGAGCTTCATTTGATGCGCCATTCTTCGCTGGTTTAGGTGCCTTGATTCATCGCGGCCCAAGCAGCGTTCGTCTAGCTGACGGTCGACTTCGGCCGCGGCGGGTCATGATCACCCCAGCCGCCGTCGGCTGCAAGTCGATGTTAGACGGCATTCCGGCGCAATCTCGGGGCTTGAGGTGTGAACATGACCAGTCAGCGCGCTATCTCGGTCAGGAAGTCCGTGACGAGCCGTCGCACTTCGGGATCGGCGAAGTCGCCGTGCCCTCCGCCAGCAACAGAGTAGAACTTCACCGGCACGCCGGCCGCACGAAGCGCGTCAACCAACAGCACACTCTGTGCCATCGGGACCGACCGATCCGCGTCGCCATGCACGACGAGGAACGGCGGATCGTCCTTCGAGACATACGTCACCGGACTCGCCTGCCTGGCGAGGTCGCGGCGCTCCAGAACCGGACCGCCGAGCAAGAGTGAATGCGGTGACTTGGCGGTGCCGATGTTCGGGTTGGCGGCTGCGTCGGCGGCGAGATCAACGTTGCCATAGAAATCGATGACCGCGTTGACGCGGCTCGATCGATCGAGGTTGTCGCCGAGGTCGAACGCAGCAACACCCCCGGTTGTGCCGAGGAGAGCAGCCAGGTGACCACCCGCAGACTCGCCACACACGACAATCCTGTCGGGATCGACAGCGTAGCGGTCAGCGTGGGCGCGCAGCCATCGAACGGCGGCCTTTTACGTCGTGCAGTTGCGCGGGAAAGACTGCGTCACCACTCACGCGGTAATCGACGCTGGCTACTGCGTAGCCGAGAGCGAGCCAGTCGAGCGGAACGGTGTCCTCTTTGCGGCCGATGCTCCACGCGCCACCATGAATCCACACGACGAGTGGGAACCGTCGGGTCACCGTCCCCGCCGGGAGCGGCTTCTCCCATACTCGGGGCACAGGTGGGGTCGGAACATAGAGATCAAGGCGCTGTCTCGGTCCGCCATCCCGGACATAGGACAGGTCACGGTAGACCGACGTCAGTCTCATCGGCGACGCCTGTTCCGGAGAGAAGCCTGCAGCGACCGGACCGGCAGCCAGGAGGACGACAGCGATCGACCTTTGGATCATCGAAGTCATTCAGTGCGAAGCGTCTGCCGGCTAACGACTAGCGTTCAGCCGCGAGGCGCGCGGCCTCGACCCTTCGGCTTGGCCCCCAGGGCCGCGCGCCTCGTCGGCTGCAACGCCTTGTTAGCCGGCTTGCCTTCGAGCAGTCGATCGTACTCAGCATGCGAACCGATCCAGAACCACACCAGGTCGTCGGCCACGGCGGTCGCCAATGCCCGGTAGTGCAGGCCGACTCGGACAGACCAGAGGGCTCCAATCTGTTTGAAGTGTAGAGACCGGTGCTTCGGGTTGGTCTTCAGCAGCGAGTAATTTCGATCTGCGAGCGCTCGAACCTCCGCTGGCAGCGCGCGATAGCACCGCCAGAACCGAACACTGGCAACGTGCTTCACAGGGGCTTCGTGCGTCCAGCTCGGTGGTCGCGATGGGCCTCGCGGACCAGGCCATCAAGCCTGCCCTCCTGCAGGTCAGCGGCGAGCTGCCGGTCCCAGACGGTTGCATCGTACTCGGCGAACCACTTCCGGAAGCGGACCAGTTCTCGCTTCGGAAGGCGTTTCACCGCACCCGAGATCTCTGCAACCGTCGTCATGCTGACAGGCTACTCCTCACCCTCCGCGTTGGCAACCTGCCGCGACATGTCCGGCTAACGACCGGCGCGTAAGCCGCGGCGCCACGCTGCCCGGATGATGCCACAACAGGTGACCGCCGCCGGGTTCATGCGCGTGTTAGGCAGCCCTGCCTCACCATCTGAAGACGACACCGATACCACCGAATGGCCGCGTAGATGCAGAGGTACGGCTCAGCCCTGCTGGGTCATCCGAGCGCCGAAGGAGGCATATGCCCAGCGTAGGGGCCACGGCGAGGTGCTCGGCCACGCCGACGTGCACCTGCGCCTGGGCCAGATACGCCACGGACGTGGTGTTCCTCGTCGTTACCGCGCCTGAGAAGATAGCCCGCACTTCACGACGTTGCATCAGAGGGCCTGCGCCGACCGACAACAGGGCTGTGTGCCGCCCCTGCCATGACGACACGATTCCGATTGTTCCGAATGCAGCACGCTCCCCCTGGCGTTCCTCGACCTGAAACCGAGGAGTGCCGCCAGGAGCTACGACCGTACCAAGATTCGCCACGTGTGCTCCAATCACCAACCGGCTCGCGACGACGACCGCGCCTTGGGCCGACCACACGTCGCGGGTTGGTTCGTAGTTGCGGCCTGCGGGTCGCTGCGCGTCGTCGCGCGCCCACGCGCCGAACACGCCAAGATAGCCGCCCGCTACGCCTCCGGACTGGGCTCTGGCCACGGAGGGCACCAGCAGTGGCAGCACAGCCGCTAGCGCCATTGCGCGCACACCGTTCGTCATGGTCTGCCTAACGACCCAAATCAGCCGCGCGCCGCCACGCGACACGCGGCGCGTCGGCTGCATTTGGTGGTTAGGCAGCCCCTTTTGATCGAGCCCAGCGAACGGTCGGGCGTCGCTTCGAGGCGGCACAGTCGCGCAAGAAGGAATTGATCAGCGTCTGATAGCCAATGCCGGTCTCTTCGGCCAGAGCCTTGAAGTACGCGATCGTGGGCTCGTCGAGGCGAATGGTGACGGCCCGCTTGAGCCGAGCCGCGTACGGGTTGGGACGAGACTTGCTGAAGTCGTACTCTTTTCTCATGGTCGTGACTCTCGATCGTAGCCGGCGCGCTCCCGGGGCGTGGCCTTGCGGGCTGAGATGATACGAATCCGCCCTTCGCGTTCGCGGTACGCGTGCACAACGATGAGCACACGCGCGGTGTCGCTGAGCCCCAAGAGGATGAAGCGATCTTCAGCCTCGGAGTGGTCCGGGTCGTCGGTCAACCGCGCGCGGTCGTCGTAGAACACCGAGCGGGCTTCGACAAACGACACGCCGTGCTTCCGAAGGTTCGCCCGAGCCGTCGCTGGATCCCACGTGAACGCGAGTCCCGTCATGCGACTCGTCAAGTATGCACGTTGTATTGACGATCGGCAAGGCGCGGTTGGTCTGCCTAACGTGCTGCTTCAGCCGCGGCGGCTCAGGATCGCACCGCCCGCCGCCGGCTGCAAGCAGATGTTAGACGGCGCTCGCACCGAAGCCCTGGGGGACGAACGCAGGCAACTGTCAGTGCATGATCGAGGCGAGAAAGTCCGTCACGTGCTGCCGCACTCGCGGATCGGCAAAGTCGCCATGCCCGCCGCCCACAACGGAGTAGAACGTGACCGGCACGCCCGCTGCGCGAAGCGCATCGACCAGCAGAACACTTTGGGCATGGGGAACGTTACGATCCGCGTCCCCATGCACGACCAGGAACGGCGGATCATCCTTTGAAACATAGGCTACGGGGTTTGCCTGGTGCGCGAGCTCACGACGTTCCAGCACCGGCCCGCCAAGCAGCTGCGAGTGCGGTGACTTGACGGTGCCGATGGCTGGATTCGCGGTCGCGTCTGCGACGAGATCGACGTTGCCATAGAAATCGATGACGGCATTGACGCGGCTCGATTGATCCGGGTGGTCGCCGACGTCCAGCGAGGCCACTTCACCGGTAGTGCCAAGAAGGGCAGCCAAGTGCCCTCCGGCCGACTCGCCCCACACGACAATCCGGGTGGGGTCGAGAGCATAGCGATCCGCATGCGCGCGTATCCAGCGGATGGCCGCCTTCACGTCGTGCAACTGCGCCGGGAATATTGCATCACCGCTGAGACGGTAGCCGATACTGGCCACCGCGTAGCCTTGCGCGAGCCACTCGAGTGGCACCGTGTCTTCCTTTCGCCCGATGATCCACGCGCCGCCATGAATCCATACGATGAGTGGCAGGCGACGAGTCACTGCTGTCAGCGGCTTTCCCCAGACCCTTGGCACAGGTGGGGTCGGCACGTAGAGGTCGAGCCGCTGTCTCGGCCCTCCATCTCGCACATACGGCAGGTCGCGATAGACCGAGGTCAGGCTCATCGGCGACGGCTGTTCGAGAGAGGAAGCGGCGGCGAACGAGGAACCCGCCACGAGGAGAGCAGCGAGAAGCGGCTTGATCATCGAGCGACTCCTAAGTAGCCGATACGCCGTCTAACGCCGCCAAATCAGCCGCGCGCCACCACGCGTCACGCGGCGCGTCGGCTGCATTTGGAGGTTAGCCCGCCTTCCGGCGAGATGCCGCGCTTTGCGTCATGAACGACCGCAGCACAGCGTTGATACGGGACTGATACCGGGGGCCTTGAGCCTTGAACCAGTCGAGCACGTCGGCATCGACCCGGAGAGAAATCGGCTGCTTCGCGACCGGCTCGACGACCTGCGCCGAGGCCCAGAAATCGTCGGGCAGGCCGCGCAGGTCGCGCGGCGAGGTGCGCTGAATCGTGACCTCGGAAACCCGTCGAAGCCGCGCCAGATTGGCACGACCGCGGCTAGGTACCCCGGAAGACCGCTTGTTCGTATGCTTGGCGCTCACCGCGACTGCTCACTCTGGCCGAAATGATTCGACGAACCCGGTCACCGGCCTCGGCCCGGTCGGTGTACACGAGGGTCAACACGATGCCATCGGCTACGCCAATGGCGACAACACGACGTTCGCCGTAGTCTCGACGCGTATCGGTGCGCTCCAATGTGGGTCCATCGAACACCTGCGTCGCGAACTCGAAGTCGAAGCCACGCTCGCGCAGGTTCCGATCGCTCTTCCGCGCGTCCCACCCGAAGCGCACCTAGTCAGTATACGCCTGTATATACAAGGGCGCAACTTCGGCCGGGCTAACGATCGCGGTTCAGCCGCGGCGGTTGATGCCCCGCATGATCCCATAGTGTCCAACCGCCGTCGGCTGCAACCGCTGGTTAGGTTGCTCTCAGGTTCAACAACTCGATCTTCTTGCAGCCGAACCCAGAGCCGGAGCGAATATTTCTCAGTCGGCGTTCGACCTTGTACACCTTGACCAGCTTGGACGATGCCCGAAGGTAGTCATTGTAAACCGAGTTCGACACCAATGCTTTGTACGCCGGCGACGAATCATTGTCCTTGATGGCGCCCTGTAGCCTACACGCCACGTTGATCGCTCGCCCAACGTACTCGCGCTGGCCATAGATCTTCATGGCGTGCAACGGACCGCTGTCAATTCCAAAGGTTAAGCCCGTCACGCTCGGTCTAGCGGCCAGGTGACGCAGCACGCGTGTTTCGAGCGCGTCCTGGTAGAAGATGCAGAGCTTACGTAGCAGATCGAACAGCTGACTTCCGTCTGTATCACTGGGAAAGAGAAGAATCCAGCCATCTCCATTGAATTTGTAGGGATCAAACAGCACATCTGCCTGGGCCTGGGCCAAGTGCTCCTTCACGTCCGTGACTAGTCGGTCGTATCGCCGGAGCGCGCCCGCGAGCGTCAGTTCTTCGATGAGTGTCGTTGACGAGCACATGTCGAACGCGACGACCAGTGCCTCGCCTTCAATTTCGATTCGTCGGTACTTCATCGGGGCCACAGCTGCCTCAAGTCAACCTAACGACTGGCGCATAACCCGCGGCGCCCGATTGCCCGGATGATGCCACAGAAGATGATCGCCGTCGGGTTCATGCGCTGGTTAGGCGGCTGGCCCCACGACAGTCTGACCGAGAGAGCGGCGCAGGGCGGCTCGCAGCGCGGGATCGACCCCGAGGTACAGCACAAGCAGTCGGCCGTGCAGGAACCATCGCGCTTCCGAGCCGAGCTCGAGGCAGCAGCCATCGATGCCGCTCGTCGACACGCGCTGCCGGTCATCGGAAGCGGCGTCGGGTGTCGGGTACTCCCACACCGCGAGTGACTCGTCGCCGTGCTGCAACGCCGTCACTGGCGCATGAAGGTACGTGGCAGGCACGGGCTGGTATGCCGCTGCATTGAAAGTGAAGCCTGCGTCAGCCAACGCCGCGAGCAAGCGCGTCGTTTCGGGCCCAACCGTGGTGCCTGGCAACCCAGGCATTTTCGGTGACTCGCCTCGGCAAGCCACCGCGCCAAGCAGCCAGAGCGCCACGATGCCGAGAGCTTGGGCTGATCGAATCACCGATGTGACCGTTTCGAGGTTGTCCGCCTAACGCATGGCCGCTCACCCGCGGCCGCGCGGAGTCTCGATCCTACCGGAGCGCGAGGGGCGCGCGCACGCGCGCCCCGGTGCCGTCGGGTGCAGCGGCGTGTTAGACGGCTGGTCGTTCGGGCGATCGCAGGCGGCTCACGCCGCGCTCACCGCGAGCACCTCCGAGCCCCCTGTGACGCGCGAGCCACGCTTAGACACGACCGCCCACCGCGACCTGCCCGACCGACCCTGCCGATGACCGGGACTTCGGTGCCTCCGGTCGGGCCGCCCGCGCGCGCCACCGCGCCGACGCCACCACACCCGACCGGGCGTGCCCGACTGATGGCCGTGCGAAAGACTGATCCCTTACTGTCCGTCTAACGCGTGGCCGCTCAGCCGCGAGCGGCGCCCTCGATTCGATCGCCCTGCCTCAGTCTAGCCGCGCCGCCGTCGGCTGCAGCGGCTTGTTAGGCCTCTGGCTCAGTCCGAATACCACTGTTGGATCTTTGTGACGTGGTCATCTTGAAACCAGACAGCGGCAAAGTAACCCGCACTGTAGTTGGAAACCCAACACTCGGGAATCGTGTCGAACTGGCAATGTCCTTGAAGAGGAGGCCCTAGCAATTGGTATACCTCGGCACGCGCCATCCCGGGCCGAAGTCGCTCCCACGCGCCCTGACTAAACCCATCCGCAACAACAGTGTCTTCATGGGCGTACTCAGCCGACACCATCGCCAGGGTCGTCCACAGACCGACTGCCACTAGATACGCTACCAACCGCGGTGCGGTCGCCGAGAGAGAAGGTGACCGCGGCGCTCTCCGGCTATTCCACGCTTGTAGAGCGAGCCACACCACGGACGATGGAACCCACACTGAGACCGCGAGCCACCGCGCCAGCTCTCGCAAGGAGAACTCCGAAGGTCCGACTCGAAACGGAACGTAAGGGAGCTCAGAATGCGACCACACACTTGAACTGGCCGCCAAAGTCACGACAGACAACCAGGCGATGGTTAGAGCCAGCCACGGGGCGACAATCCAGGTAAGTAGCCGCGGAGCTCGCCAGGCGCTCCACAAAGCAGCGGGAGCGAAGGCCAACGCCGAGACGACCGCAACCTGGCGGACCGTGTAACCAACGTCGAATGTGGAGAACCAATCGGTCATGAGATGAGTGGTAGGCCTAACGCATGGCCGCTCACCCGCGGCCGCGCGGAGTCTCGATCCTACCGGAGCGCGAGGGGCGCGCGCACGCGCGCCCCGGTGCCGTCGGGTGCAGCGGCGTGTTAGACGGCTGGTCGTTCGGGCGATCGCAGGCGGCTCACGCCGCGCTCACCGCGAGCACCTCCGAGCCCCCTGTGACGCGCGAGCCACGCTTAGACACGACCGCCCACCGCGACCTGCCCGACCGACCCTGCCGATGACCGGGACTTCGGTGCCTCCGGTCGGGCCGCCCGCGCGCGCCACCGCGCCGACGCCACCACACCCGACCGGGCGTGCCCGACTGATGGCCGTGCGAAAGACTGATCCCTTACTGTCCGTCTAACTAATATTGGACCTGCGAACCCCGCCCAGGATCCTGCGAAGTCCGTCAGCCTAATCCGGGAGGACGCAAGCGCGCGTCCGGCCCGCAAGTAGTTCTGTCGCAGGATGGTAGCACCGGTAACCAGGAGTCGGGCGGCATGCGGATCACTGCGGCGCTTGTCAGGATCACAGATCGTTCCGCACCGTCGCAGATCGGCACCTCGGCTATGGGTCACAGGGCATCTGCCGGACTCCGCACGCCCATCGCGCCGCGCCGCAGCACGTGGGTATAGAGCATCGTGGTGCTTACATCGCGGTGGCCGAGCAGTTCCTGCACCGTGCGGATGTCGTACCCGTCCTCGAGCAGGTGTGTCGCAAACGAGTGCCGGAAGGTGTGGCAGCTCACCCGCTTGGCCACACCGGCGCGGCGCACGGCGGCCTTCACCTCCCGCTGCACCGCTGACTCGTGCAAGTGGAAGCGGGTCGGCCCGCCCCAGCGCGAGTCGCGGCAGACCCGCCCGGCCGGGAACACGTACTGCCACGCCCAATCGCGGGACGCGTTCGGGTACTTCCGGTCGAGTCCGTCCGGCATCGCCACGCCACCTACTCCGGACCGGCGGTCGGCAGCGAAGGTGCCGCGCACCTCCCGCAGGTGCACCGAAAGCCGCCCCAGGGCCAGGCGTGGCAGCGGCACGGCGCGGTCCTTGGCACCCTTGCCGCGGCGCACGATGATCTGCTGTCGATCGAGGTCCAAATCCTTGATCCGCAACTCCAGGCATTCGGTCAGGCGGAGCCCGGCGCCGTACAGCAGCGTGGCGATCAGCCGGTAGGGTTCCGGGAGAAGACCGAGCACCAAGCGCACTTCCTCCCGGCCCATCACCACCGGCAGGCGTTCCGGCATGCGCGCCCGCACCAGGCCATCGAGCGCGCCCACGTCCTGCCGCAGCACGGTCCGATAGAGAAACAGCAGTGCGCCGAGCGCCTGGTTCTGCGTCGAAGCGCTCACCCGCTCGACTTCCGCCAGGTGCGTCAGGAACGCCACCACCTCCCCTGCCCCCATCGTCGCGGGATGGCGCAGCCCATGGTGGCGGATGAAGCGGCGGATCCACGCCGAATAGGCCTCTTCAGTGCGTCGGCTGTAGTGGCGCAGGCGGAGTGCGCTGCGCACGCGGTCGAGCAGCCGGGGCCGGGGCCGCGTCGCGTCGGTGTCGTCCACGCCGCTGGCGGTGACAGACGCGTGCCAACGCCGATTCCCGCGCCAGAGCCGGCTGGCGTGCCCGTCGCTCGCTATTCCTGCCATCGCGACGGCCGGTCAGCGCGGCGGATTCTGCGCTGGTGGAGGGCGGAGGAACACTCAGTCACCCGCCGGCGACGCGCGCAGCCCCCACAAGGTGAGCGCCACGGCGCCGATCAGCGCCACGGCGGCGCTACGAAGGCCCAGCGTGATCGCCAGCTCCCAGCCGGGCGCGCTGCGCGCCCCGGCCGAGGCCAGGGGCAGCATGCCGCTGCCGCCGGTCACGGCCGCCACCCCGTTGGCCAGCAACGCCGCGACGCAGCCATACACCGCCAGGCCAGCGGCCGCGCGAGACAGGCCCCGCCTCAGCGTCAGTCGCGGCCACACCAGCCCCAGCACCATCAGGAACACGCCCTGCAGCACGCCGAGCAGGTGCACCGACAACGCCAGGCGCGGCACGGCGAACGCCGGCACGGCCAGTCCGACGATCAGCGCGAGGAGGAACAACGTCATGCCGGCCTGAATGAGTCGATGGCCGTGAGCTGCGCGCCAGGTATCCGCCATGGTCGGAGGCCAGCCGTCGATGGTTCAGGTGGCGCAGCGAACACTACGGACGACCCGAGGCGATGTCAATCGCGCGGGCAGCCTGACGTGCCCCGCTCTTTACAAGGTCATAACGAGTGCCCCCGGCCACGCCGGCCGCGGGCTGTTAGACTCCCCCGGTCATGGCCGCGCCGACCGCGCCCGAGATCCCGCAGCTCACCCGCGCCATCGGCCTGCCACAGGCGGCGGCCATCGTCATCGGCACGATCATCGGCACGTCGATCTTCGTGCAGCCGTCCGAGATCACCCGCGAGGTGCCCACCATCACCGGCATCCTCGTCGCCTGGTCGCTGGCCGGCCTGCTCACCTTCATCGGCGCGCTGGTGTGCGCCGAGCTGGCCTCGGCCTTTCCGCACACCGGTGGCGTCTACGTGTTCCTGCGCGAGGCGTTCTCCACGCGCGTCGCCTTCATGTGGGGCTGGGCCAACTTCTGGAGCATCCACTCGGGCATCATCGCCGCCATCTCGATGGTGTGCGCCCGCTACATCGGCTACTTCGTCGAGCTGTCGCCGCTGCAGCAGCAGGTCACCGCCGCCGCCGTCATCGTCGTCATCTCGGCCATCAACTACGCGGGCGTCCGCGCCGGCACCACGGTGCAGACGACGATCACCGCGGCCAAGCTGCTGGCCGTGGTCGCGCTGCTGGTCGGCGGTGTGGCGCTGTCGGGGGCGGGCGGCGGCGATGCCTGGACGGTAAGCGTCGCCGAGCTGGCGGCGGTGCCGCTCGATCGCCTGCTGCTCGGCATCGGCGCCGGGCTGTTCGCCTTCGGCGGCTGGCACATGGTCACCTACACCGCCGGAGAGACCACCGATCCAGTGCGCACGCTGCCGCGCGCCCTCACCATCGGCGTCCTCGTGGTCACCGTGTGCTACATAGGCCTGAACGCCGTCTACCTCTACGTCCTGCCGCTCGAGGCGGTGCGGCAGTCACCGCGCATCGCCGCCGATGTCGCGCAACGCCTGGTCGGCGACGGCGCCGCCTCGGCCGTCTCGGCATTGGTCGTCGTCTCGGCCTTCGGCGCCCTCACCGGCATCATCCTGGCCGGGCCGCGCATGTACCTGTCGATGGCCCAGGACGGCGTGATGCTGCCGTGGGTCAACGCCGTGCATCCCACCTACCGCACGCCGCATCGGGCCATCGTCCTGCAGGCGGTGTGGGCGTCGGTGCTGGTGCTCACCGGCAGCTACCCCACGCTGTTCGGCCGCGTCATCTACATGGAGTGGTTCTTCTTCGCGCTCATGACGGCCGGCCTCTTCGTCCTCCGCCGGCGCGGCTCCTATCGCCCCGCCTACCGGATGTGGGGCTATCCGGTGGCGCCGCTGCTGTTCATCGTGGCGTCGGCGGCGATCGTCGTCAACCAGCTGCGCGTCTCGCCGTCCGAGGCCCTGTTCGGGGCGGCGGTGGTCGCCAGCGGGTGGCCGGTGGCGCGCTGGGTGACGCGGCGGCGGCGCTAGCCACGCGGACAAGGGCCCGCGCCGCCGGCGTCGTCCGTGGTACTCTGGCTTTCCCCCGCGGAGGTGCACCCATGCCCGGCTGGCGCTCGGCTCCTGCGGTGGTCACGCTGCTGCTCGTTCTCGGGCAGACCCACGTCGCCGTCGCCCAGTTCGCGTCGCGCTGCGGCCCCGGCGTCCACCAGGACGAGGGCCTTGGCACCGTCGCCTTCCCGACCGACCAGATCTTCTGTCCGCTGGTCGCCGATCCGAAAGAGCCGCGAAGCTTCGTCACCCTGCTGCGCGGCAGCTTCCCGTCGCTCCAGGATCCGGGCGGTGAGGACCTCACCATCGGCGCCGTCGGCCTCGGCGACGCCTTCGGGCTGCTGCGCGTGGGCGGGCCGTCGGTCGGCGAAGGCCTCCAGCTCGACGTCACCGGCAGCATCTTCGCGCAGTTCGATCTGGGCGTGCCGTCGAGCGACCTCATCAACGTCGACTTCGTAATCGGCCTGCCGATCACCTTCCGCCGCCGCGGCTTCAGCCTGCGGGCGCGCGTCTACCACCAGAGCTCGCATCTCGGCGACGAGTACCTGCTGCGCAGCGAAGACGTCGAGCGCGAGAACCTGTCGTTCGAGTCGGCCGAGCTGATCGTCTCGCAGGAGCTGGGGCCGCTGCGCCTCTATGCCGGCGGCGAACGGGTGTTCCGGCGCGAGCCCGACACGCTGGCCGCCAGGCTGTTCCACGGCGGCGCGGAGCTGCGCACCGGCCGCGCCGGCGCGGTGCAGCTGGTGGGCGGCGTCGACGTCAAGTCGAGCGAGCGGTTCGACTGGTCGCCGGCGGTCAGCGGCCGCGCCGGCATCGAGTTCGTGCGGGGTGGCCCGGGGCGCCATCCGGGCCGGCTCGTGTCGCTGATGCTGGAGGTCTACGACGGCCCGTCGCCCTACGGGCAGTTCTTCCAGGACGACATCTCCTACGTCGGCGTCGGCGTGCACTTCGGCCTGTGAGGACGGTCGCGGCGCAGGTGAAGTCCTGCGGCGTATGTGTTAGCCTCGGCCCGGCATGATCCTCGACGTCCACAACCACTACTATCCGCCCGAATACCTCGACGAGCTGCGCAAGGGCCGCAGCTCGATCACCGTGGACGAAGACGCCGAGGGCAACCCGCGCGTGCACTACCCCGGCGACTACAACATCGTCGTCAAGGGCCACCGCGACATCGACTACCGGCAGGACGTGCTCGACCAGCTCGGCGTCACCAGGCAGGTGATCACCTTCACCACGCCCGGCGTCCACGTCGAGGGGCCGGCGCTGGCCACCGAGTGGGCGCGGCTGGTCAACGACTGCCTGGGCCGCATCGCCCGGGAGCGCTCGCGGCACTTCTCGGCCCTGGCCACGCTGCCGCTCAACGACCCGGCAGCGTCGGTCGTCGAGCTCGAACGGGCGATGAAGGAGCACGGCCTGCCCGGCGCCATGGTGTTCAGCAACGTCAACGGCGTGGCCCTGGCCGATGCGCGCTACGAGCCGCTCTGGGCCAAGGCCGACGCGCTCGGCGCCGTCATCCACATCCACCCGATGTATCCGCTCGGCGTCGAGGCGATGAAGGACTACTGGCTGATGCCGCTGGTCGGCTTCCTGATGGACACCACGCTGGCCACCGCGCACCTGGTGTTCGCCGGCGTGCCGCACCGCTATCCGCGCATCAAGTGGGTGCTCGGCCACCTCGGCGGCGCGATTCCCTATCTGGCGGAGCGGCTGGATCGCGGCTACGAGGCGTTCGCCGAGTGCCGGAAGAACATCACCAAGCCGCCCACCGAGTACCTGAAGCAGTTCCACTTCGACACGGTCAACTTCGACCAGAACGCCTTGATGCTGGCCGTGCAGTTCGCCGGCGCCGATCGCATCCTGGCCGGCAGCGACTACCCGCACCAGATCGGCAGCATCCAGAAGATGAAGACGGCGCTCACGGGACTGCCGCTGCCCGAGGATCAGAAGGCCGGGATTCTGGGCGGCAACGCCAAGCGGGTGTACGGGCTGTAGTCGATCGGCGGCTCTGAAGAGCCGGCCTACTCGGCGTGGCGACCGGGCGCGATCGGACGCACGCGGCCATTCCACGTCTTGCGGCGCAGCGAGCACGCCAGCAGCTGGTCGAGCGCGTCGTCGAACTCGCACACGTCCGACAGGGCGGACGACCGCTCGTACTCGAACCGCGAGTCGTCGTCCTCCCACGCCACGCTGTGCTGATCGGGCTCGAGCGGAAAGACGTCGGCGCCCTCGAGATCGCCGACGCTGAAGCGCCGGCCGCCGAGATACGAGTCCACGTCCTGGAAGTAGAGCCCCGGCCCCCCGGGATGCAGGTCGCGGCCGATGTAGACCACCGCGTCGAGCCTGGGCACCATCAGGTCCTGGTCGGCGTACTCGACCTTGAAGTACACCCGGCCGACCACCAGGTCGGCCGCCGGCACCGGCTCCACGTAGTCTTTCAGTTCCCGCGCCTCGAATCGCATCCGTGCCGCCCTTTCGTCCGGCCCCAGATGTTCGCATACACTGCAGGGCGTCGGCTGCCGACCGGCCCATCAGGAGCTTCCAACGCATGCGCAGGTTCGTCCGTGTCGCCCTCGCCGCCACCCTGCTCGCCCTCGTCCCCGCCACCGCCTCGGCCACCTGGTCGGTCATCGCCCTGGATGCGAAGACCGGGCAGGTGATCATCGCCTCGGCCACCTGCGTGCGCCAGGCCGGCTTCCCGCAGCGCCAGCCCAACGCGTCGCGGGATCTGATGGACGTGCAGGCGGTGATCGTCCCCGGCCTCGGCGTCGCCGCGTGCCAGGCTGGCGTGGACAACACCCGGCGCAACCAGATGCTCGTCTACGACGAGATCCGGAAGGGCACGCCGCCCGAGCAGATCATCGAGCTGCTCGAGCAGGACCCCGACGTGCAGCGGCGCCAGTTCGGCATCGTGATGATGCCGCGGGGCGAAGCCATCACCGCCCGCAACAACCGCGCCGGCTTCAGCGGCAGCGGCAACTCGGCGGCGGCGCTGCACTGGGGCGGCCAGGTGGGCGACATCTACTACCAGGTGCAGGGCAACATCCTGTTCGGCGACCAGGTGGTGATGATGGCGGCGCTGGCCTTCACCCGCGCCACCGGCACGATGGCCGACCGGGTGATGGCGGCGATGGAAGCCGCCGATCAGTACGGCGGCGACGCCCGCTGCAACTGCGGCAACAACCCGCTCACGCACCTGCCGTGCGACGACAAGACCTCGCACGTCGCCTACATCGCCATCGCCGACAAGGACGACGCCGTCGGCGTCACCCACAACGACGGCCAGTACTTCGCCTACCTCAGCGTGACCGACGAGAACACGAAGCCGGGCGAGAGCGCCAACCCGGTGAAGACGCTGCGGATGCGTTACGACGCCTGGAAGAAGGCCGGCAGCCGGCGCACCGCCGCCCCCGGCCCGACGCCGTTCAGGCCGGCCGCGCCGTAGCGGTCACGACGCCCGTCGGATCTCCTTCACGCCGAGCTTCAGCCGGCGGCGCAGCAGCGCCCTGAGCGTCACCCCATCGGCGTAGCCGACCTGCGCGGCCACGTCGTCCACGCTGGCGTCGGCGGTCTTCAGCAGGTGCACGGCGCGCTCCACGCGCAGCCGCTGCACGAAGTCGAGTGGGGTGGTTCCCAGCACCCGGTCGGTGCGGCGGGCCAGCGTCCGTTTGCTGGCGCCGGCGGCCCGGGCGGCGGCGTCGAGCGAGAAGCGGTCGGCGAGGTGGCGGCGCGCCCACGCTTCGAAACGCTGCACCACCGGATCGGCGTGCGCCAGATGGTCGGCGATCGCGTAGGCCGACTGCGACGGCCGCGCGTCCACGATGAGATAGCGCGCCACCAGGTCGGCGAGCTGCGGGCTGGCCCCGCGCACGAGCCACAGCGCGAGATCGACGTGGCTCAGCGCCGCGCCGGCGGTCACCACCCGCCCGCTCGGCACCACCATGCGCGATTCCTCGAGCCGCACGGCGGGATACCGTTGCCGGAACAGCGGCGCCAGCCACCAGGTGGTAGTGGCCCGCTGGCCGTCGAGCAGTCCCGACTCGGCCAGCACGAACGTGCCGATGCAGGCGGCGGCCGTCGTGGCGCCCAGCCGGTGCCACCGCCGCACAGTGGCCACCGCATCGGCGATGTCGGGCCGTCCGAGCGCGGCCTGGAGCGCCTCCGGCATCTTGTAGGCGATGGCCGGGACGATCACGCAGTCGGGGGCCGGCCCGGTCACCGGCGCCACCGGCACGCGCAGCCCCTGCGCCGTCCGCACGTCGCGACGCACGCCGACGACCCGGACGTCGAACGGCGCCACCGCGAGATCGGCCATCCGGATCAGCTCGTTGGCGGTCTGGAACACGTCGAGGCACGCCGCCAGGCCGAGATCGAAGACGTGGTCGAGGGCGAGGACGTGGATGCGCATGGCAACGACGATATCAAATACGTCGATTCTGCCACTCGCCTGGCGGGCCCGGCGGCGGCACTCTGGCCCCCGACGGCCACGCCATCCTGTGGGGCCGGTCCTCGGGAGCGGCGCGGTTGCACCGGCGCCGCTCCCCTTTTCCCGGTCGAGGTCAGCGCGCGGTGCGGCGGGTCGCGGTGGCGAAATCGAAGTAGCGGACGCCGTCCACCTCGGTGAACTCCTGGGTCGCCTGGTAGGTGTCGGGCGCCGGGAGGCCGCCGGTCCGACCGCCGCCCGACCCCGGCCGCGGCTGACGCCCCGTCGCGCGCAACGCTTCGTCGAGCACCCGGCCGTCGAAGGCTCCGGCCGGCGCCTCGATGCCGGTCAGGCGCAGCAGCGTCGGCGTGATGTCCACGTTGCCGGTGGCCAGGTCGCTCGTCGTCAGGACGCGGAAGTCGGGGCCGGCGGCGATCAGCGTGTTGGTCACCTCGAAAGGACTGCTGCTGCCGTGCCCGGCGCGGCCGTTGGCGGTGCTGGTGCCGCGCGTGCCGCCCACCACCGCGTCGCTCCACGCAGGCGAGACCAGGATCTCCGCCGCGCGGGCATGACCCCAGCCGATCAGGTCGAACGCCAACGTGCCCGCGATGCCGCGACGCGTGAAGATCGCGCCGACCGCCGGCGCCCGCTGCAACGCCTCGACCACGGCCCTCACGCGCGCGTCGTCCGGCGCCGTGCGGAAATGCACCGCCCCGCCGGCCACGACGAGGTCGGGCGTGCCATCCGGCATCGTGCGCGCGAACGGCTTCACCAGCGCCGCCAGGTCGAACCCGCCGGTAAGCGTGACGAACCCGTGGTCGGACGTCACCAGGATGTTGGTGGCGTCGAGCCGGCCCGCGGCGCGCAGCCCGTCCTCGATGCGGCCGATCTCGCCGTCCACGGCGGTGAGCGATGCGCGGGTCTCGGCGGCGTCGAGGCCGCGGGCGTGCGCCGTCGTGTCCGGGTCGCTGTACCAGACGAACACCACGTCGGGCCGCACCTCGGGCAGGCCGATCCGCAGCAGCAGGTCGGTCGCGTAGCGATTGCGCGCCGCGTTGGGCAGCCCGGGCGCCGGCGTCGGCCCGAGCGCGCCGACCGCCTTCGATCGCCACGCGGCCGGCCGCGCGAACTCGGTGTGCAGGATGGTGCCGGCATCGTCGGTGGGGCTCAGCAGCAGCGCCGAGCCGGACGATCCGGAGCTCACGACGAGCAGGCGCTTGCCGGCGTTCGCCAGCATCTGGCCCAGCGTCGGCGCCGTCAGCAGCCGTCCCTCGGCCGCCGCCACCTTCAACAGCGCCTCGTGGTCGGCCGTGTCGACCGGCCGCACTGGATCGACCGACGGGATGTAGATGCTGTTGCCGAGCAGGCCGTGCCGGGCCGGCAGCACGCCGGTGACGAACGTGGCGGCGTTGACCCTGGTCACGGTCGGAAACACCGCGTGATGGCGGGTGAAGCGCACGCCCCGACCGGCCATGGCGTGGAGGCGCGGCATCACCTCGGCCGTCACCTGGTCGGGACGCAACCCATCCACCACGACGACCATCTGCAGCCGCCCCGGCGGCACCTGCGCGGCCGGGGCGCCGGCAAAGAGCCCCCACGCGGCCGTCCACGCCGCCGCCGTCCACAGCGCCGCCGCCCTGCTCATCCTCGCCAACCCGCTGTTCATCCCGCGCATCCTACCAAGGCGTTGAAACCTTTCGGCGACGCCGGCCCGTCTAAGTCGGCACCATGGACTCGATGCTGCGCGACCTTCGCCACGCCGTCCGCAACCTGCTGCGCGCCCCGGGGTTCGCGGCGGTGGCCGTGCTCACGCTGGGCCTGGGGATCGGCGTCAACACCGCCATCTTTTCGATCGTCAACGGCGTCCTGCTCCGCCCGCTGCCCTACCCGCGGCCCGAGCAGCTGATGTTCCTCACCAGCCAGTTCCCGGCCATGGGGTTCGACCAGTTCTGGGTCTCGCCGCCGGAGTTCTTCGAGTTCCGCGAGCTGAACCAGTCGTTCGCCTCGGTCGGCGCCTTCACCACCGGCGAGCTCAACCTGATGGCCGGCGAGCGCCCGGTGCGCGTGCGGGGCGCCGCGGTGACCGACGACCTGCTGACGACGCTCGGCGTGGCGCCGGCCCAGGGGCGGCTGTTCGCTCCGGGGGAGACCAATGCCAACGGCCCGCAGCTGGCCATCTTGTCGCACGAGCTGTGGCAGGGCGCGCTGGGCGGGCGGCCGATCCTCGGCCAGACGGTGGACATCGACGGCGTGCGCCGCGAGGTGATCGGCGTCATGCCGCCCAAGGTCGACGTGATGGACAACCACGTCGAGGTCTGGCTGCCGGTCGGACTCGACCCCGCCAACCGCCAGAACCGCGGCAGCCACTTCCTCTATCTGATCGGGCGGCTGAAGGACGGCGTCACGCCGCAGGCGGCGCAGGCCGAACTGGCGGCGCTCCTGCCGCAGTGGGGCGAGCGTACCGGCGCCAAGATGCACCTCCCCGACCCCAAGAACCACGCGCTGCAGATGGAGCCGGTGCAGGCCGAGATCGTCGGCAGCGCGTCGCGGGCCATCTGGGTGCTGCAGGCGGCGGTCGGCTTCGTGCTGCTCATCGCCTGCGCCAACCTCGCCAATCTGCTGCTCGCCCGGGCCGAGACGCGGCACCGCGAGTTCGCGGTCCGCACCGCGCTGGGTGCGACCCGCGGCACGTTGCTCCGGCAGTTCGTGATCGAGGGCACGGTGCTGTCGCTCGTCGGCGGCGCGCTCGGTGTCGCCGTGGCCTTCGGCGGCCTGCGCGCGCTGCTCCGCCTCTACCCCGAGAGCCTGCCACGTGCCGCCGACGTCGCGCTCGACCCGGCGGCGCTCGTGTTCACCCTGGCGGTGTGCCTGATCACCGGGGTGGTCTTCGGCCTGGCGCCGCTCGCGCACACCAGGGCCAGCGCCCTGGCGACGGCGCTCAAGGAAGGGGGTGGGCGCGGCGCCACCAGCGGCGGCCGGCACGGCGTGCGGCGCGCGCTGGTGGTCGCGGAAGTCGCGCTGGCGGTCGTGCTGGTCGTCGGCGCCGGGCTGATGGTGCGCACCATCCTCAACCTGTCGCGCGTCGACGCCGGGTTCAACCGATCGCGCCTGGCCACCTTCTCGCTCGACCTGCCCAACGCCAACTACGGCGATTCCGCCGGCCGGGCCCGGTTCTTCGCGCGCCTGGTCGCGTCACTGCGCGAGGTGCCCGGCGTGCAGGGGGCCACGGCGATGTCGGGGCTGCCGCCGCAGCGCGACGTCAACGCCAACGACACCGACTTCGAGCACTACACCTCGCCGCCCGAGGGCCCGTTCGAGAACGTGGACTACTACCAGGCCGTCGCCGCCGACTACTTCGAGACGATGGGCATCCCGATCGTCGAAGGCCGCGCCTTCACCGGCACCGACGAGGTCGGCGCGCCGGTGGCGATCGTCAACGAGACGCTGGTCAAGACCTTCTTCCCCGACCGCAGTCCGCTCGGCCAGCGCGTGCGCGTCGGCTTCTCGGACCGGCTGCCGTGGATGACCATCGTCGGCGTCGTCAAGGACGTCAAACAGGGCGGCGTCGATCAGAAGACCGGCACCGAGCTCTACTTCTACCTGCCGCAGGCGATCACCGAGAGCCGGCTGTTCGCGCCGCTGCAGATGCACCTGGTCGTGCGCACCGATCTGCCGCCGGCGACGCTCTTCACGGCGGTGGCCGACGTGGTGCGGCGCGCCGACGCGTCGCTGCCGATGGCCGGATTGCGCAGCATGGACGAGGTGTTCGGCGACGCCATCCGACGCCCGCGCCTGGTCGCGCAGCTGCTCGGCCTCTTCGCCGGCCTGGCGCTGCTGCTCGCCGCCATCGGCACCTACGGCGTGCTCGCCTACATGGTCACCGAGCGGCGGCGCGAGATCGGCATCCGCATGGCGCTCGGCGCCGACCAGGGCACGGTGGTCGGCGAGGTGATGCGGCAGGGCCTCGGCCTGGCCGGCGTCGGCATCGTCGTCGGCCTCGTCGCCGCGCTGGCCCTGGGCCGGCTGGTGGCGTCGCTGCTGTTCGGCGTGACCGCCACCGACCCGGTCACGCTCGTGGCGGTGATGGGCACGCTGGCGCTGGTCGCAGCCCTGGCCTCGGGTCTGCCGGCGTGGCGGGCCTCGCGCGTCGACCCGACCATCGCCCTGCGCAGCGAATAAGGGACTGTCCCCGAGGCCGGCGAAGCCTGCGAGGGGGACCGTCCCCTCTGGGCCCCACTTCACTCCTCGCGGATGGTCGCCGACGGATCGATGTGCGTCGCCGCCCGCGCCGGTGCCCAGGTGGCGACGAGCGCGACGGCGAGCACCATCGCCGCCGCGCCGGTGAAGGTGGCCGGATCGGCCGGACTGACCTCCACGAGCAGACTGGCGATGAACCTGGTCGCGCCGTAGGCCGCCGCCAGTCCAATCGCCAGCCCGGCGGCCGCCAGGACGACGCCGTCCCGCGCGACCAGGCGCACCACCGCCCCCGTGGTCGCGCCGAGCGCCAGCCGAATCCCCAGCTCGCGCTTGCGCTGCGCCACGCCGAACGCCACGATGCCGTGCACGCCGATGGCCGCGATGAGCAGCGCCGCGACGGCGAAGCCGCCGACGACGACCGCGGCCAGGCGCTGTGTGCCCAAGGTCTGCCGCACCGCCACGCCCAGCACGGTCGGCGGCGTCAGCGCGAGTTGGGGGTCGATCGCGCGGACCGCCGCGGCGAGCAGCGGCGCCACCGCGGCGGGCCGTGTGGCAGCGGCGACGAAGTGAGGCGCGCGGAACAGCCCGACGACGTTCTCGCCAAGGAACGCCGGCGGCACCTGCGCGATCGGGGCGTAAAGGTGCGGGGCGGCGTCGCGGGCCAGACCGCGATCGCGGACGTCGCCGACCACACCGGCCACGACGGCCCACGGCCCTGCGGCCGAGATGCGCAGGCGCTTGCCCACGGGGTCGGCGTCGGGCCAGAACTGCCGCGCGGCGCGGGCGCTCACCAGCACGACCGGCGGCGCGTCGAGGCGATCGGCCGGCTGCAGGCCACGGCCGGCCAGGATCGGCACCCCGAGCGCCTCGAGATACCCAGGCGTCACCCAGCTGAAGCTCACGATCGGCGGGCTGCCGGCCCCGATGTCATACCCATCGACGACCAGCCCGCGCTGCTCGAGCGGCGACAGCGGGCGGTCCATGGCGACGCCGGCGCGGCCGACGCCAGGCACGGCGCCGAGCCGATCGGCCGCCTCGGCATAGAACTGCGCGATGCGTACGCCGTCCTCGCCGTACGCCCCGGCAGGCAGGTAGGTGGTGAAGCCGACCGCCTGGGTGGTGTCGAAGCCCGGCGGGCGGGTGAACAGCGTCCACAGCGTGCGGCCGAGGAGCCCGGCCGGCACCAGCAGCAGCACCGCGAAGGCGCACTGCGCCAGCGCCAACCCTCGACGCAGCCGCACGCTGCTCGCACCAGTGGCACCGCGGGTGCCCGCGGCCGCCAACGACGCCGCCGGAGCGACGCGCGACCAGCGCCACGCCGGCGCGACGCCGAACAGGATCGCGGTCAGCAGGCTGATCGCGACGGCGAACAGCGCGACGCGGGCGTCCACGGCCAGCAGGTCCACGCGCGGCGTGGAGGGCGGCAGCAGAGACGGCCCGAGCCGCAGCAGCGCCGATGCCAGGGCGAGCCCCAGCAGACCGCCGGCCGCCGACAGCACCAGGCACTCGACCAGCAGTTGGCGCGCCAGGCGGAATCGGCCGGCGCCGAGCGACGCGCGCACCGCCAGCTCGCGTTGCCGGCTCACCGTGAGCGAGACGAGCAGGCTGCCGACATTGGCGCATCCGGCCAGCAGGAGCAGCAGCACCGCCGCGAACAGGGCCAGCACCAGCGCCCGCGAGGCGCCGGCGGCGTGCTCGTGCAGCGTCTCGAACGCCAGCTCCATCGACGCGCCCTTCAGCATCGCCTTGAGCTCGGGCGGGTACTGGGCGTTGATGCGGGCGGCGATGGCGGCGGCCTCGGCCGTCACCCCCGCCATGGTCGCGCCGTCGCGCAGCCGGCCGACCACGCTGTTGCTGAAGAAGCCGCCGCGGGCCGCCTTCTCGGTGTCGCTGAACACGAGCGGCACGAACACCGCGGCCGGAGCGCCGTTGAAGGCGGGCCCCTCCAACGGAAACTCGGCCGACGGCGGCATCACGCCGACGACGACGTGCGGGCGGCGATCGAGCAGCACGGTGCGTCCGACGACGGCCGGATCGCCGCCGAAGTGGCGCTGCCACAGGCGGTGGCTGAGGATCGCCGCGTCGGCGCCGTCGCCGGCGTCCTCGGCGACGAACGCCCGGCCGAGCACCGGCTGCACGCCGAGCACCGCGAAGAGCGACGGCGAGACCTTGGCCACAGGGATCCGCTCGCTCTCGGAAGGGCCGACCAGCTCGACGCTGGTGCGCCGATAGACCGCCAGGTCGGTGAACGACTGCTGGGCGGCGGCGTAGTCGAGGAAGTCGGGCGGCGAAAAGGGGATGGCCGGGAATCCGATCGCCGGCGCCGACTCGCTGACCACCAGAAGGCGCTGTGGCGCCGGGAACGGCAGCGGCGCCAGCAGCACCGCGTTGACGAGCGCGAAGATGGAGGAACTGGCGCCGATCGTCAGCGCGAGCGTGGCCAGCGCCGCCGCGGTGAAGCCGCGATGCCGGCCGAGCCAGCGCAGGCCGAATCGCGCGTCCTGCCAGGCGTCGCGCAGCAGGGCGCCGCTCACCCGCCCCTCGGGCTCGCCGAGCAGCGGCGCGGCCATGTGCCTGGCGGCCCGTTCGGCACGTGACCGCTCGGCCGCGACCAGCTCGCGCGCCAGTCGATCCCAGTCGGTCACCACCTGGTGCGCCGCCCGCTCGGCGGCCTCGGGCGTCGCGCCGTCGTCGCGCGCCGCCTCGAAGGTCTGCTCCATCTGCTGGGCCAGCTCCTCGACGATCTCGGCTTCGCGATCGGGCGCCAGCCCCAGCGGGGGCAGGTGGGCACGGACGTAGGCGGCGAAGGGCGAGGGCGGCGGCATCGGTCAGTCCTCCTGCGGCACGAGGGCGATGCGGCGGATGGCGTCGACGAAGGCCTGCCAGCTGCGCCGCTGATCGCGCAGCACGCGCCGGCCGGCAGCGGTCAGCTTGTAGTAGCGGCGGCGGCGCTGGCCGGCCTTCTCCACCCAGCGGCCCTCGATCCAGCCTTTGCGTTCGAGCCGGTAGAGCAAGGGGTAGAGCGACGCCACGTGGAACTGCAGCACCCCGGCCGACCGCTCGGTGATGAGCCGCGCCAGATCGTAGCCGTGGCGCGCCTCGCGTTCGAGCAGCGCCAGCACCAGCAGGTCGGCACTGCCCTTCTTCAGCTCGCGATCGTCAGTCGGTGCCATATATGGCGTAAGCATATATCACAGACGGCGACCGGCCCGACACGGTTCCGGCCGGCAGGTCAGCAGGGGGCGACGGGGCTGCCGGCGTAGGCGGTGTGCGGCGACAGCGACTCCCCCTTCAGGATCACGCTGTGCGCGGCGACGTGCGCGCCCTCGCCGACGCTCGTGGCATAGAGCGGGACCACCCCGGCGCCGACGGTCGCCCCGGCCGCGATCGAGACCGGCCCCATCTTCAGCACGCGGTCCTCGAACGTGTGGGCCTGGAACAGCGCCTGTACGGTGGCGCCGTCGCCGATGGCGATCATGTCCGGGTCCACCACCTCGGCGAAGCCGGGCCCCAGCAGCACCCGCCGGCCGATGCGCATGCCCATGGCCCGCGCGTACCAGGTGAGCCACATCGTGCCCCCGAGCGGGCCGACGAACCACGGCACGTACAGGCTCCAGGCGACGTACATGAAATCCCAGCGGCTGCACCAGCACGACCACAGTCCGTGCTCGCCCGGCCGCACCTTGCCGAGCAGCAGCCACTTGAGCGCCAGGCAGGCCAGCGCGAGCGACGCGGCCGCCGCGGCCGTGACGGCCGAGACGCGCAGCACCAGGGCCGCGCCGGTCACGGTCGTCGCCGCCAGCGCGCCGGTCCACCACGCGCCGACCGCGAGCAGTCCCAACGGCAGGGCGGCCCGCGCCGTTTCCCACGTCCACCGGTTGAGCCGGCGCAGGGCCGACGGCTCGTGCGTCGTCCGCCGATCCGCCGTCGCCGGGCGCCGGGCCAGCGGCAGCGGCGGATGCCCGAACCAGGCGGCGCCTGGCGCATCGGCCATCGCCGGCGTCGCCACGGTGCACACGCCGAGCAAGGCGTCGTCGGGCAACACCGCGCCCGGACCGAGCACGGCGTGGTTGCCGAGAAACGCGCGGGCGCCGACGCGTACCGGCGCGATCGTCAACGTGCCGCGATCGACGCGTGGGGCCGCCAGGTAGATCCCGTCCGCGAAGAATGCGCTCTCCCCCACGGTCACCAGGTCGGGCACCGTGTCGACGATCGAACTCACTTCCGCCTGGGCGCCGAGACGCATGCCGGCGGCGCGCAGCCAGTGCGGCCAGAAGAGCGAGCCGCTGAGCCACAGGCTGGCGCCGTCGAGCAGACGGGCCTTCAGCTCGACGCGGACGCTGGTCCAGCTGCGGACCGCGACCACCTCGGCGGTCTCGCGCGGCAGCCGCCGGCAGATCGCCGCGCCCAGGGCCAGCGCCGCCGTCAGGGCCGTCGCCGAGCCGATCGCGGCGACGCCCCAGAACGACGGCAAGCCCATCCAGGCGCCCAGCCCGGCCACCGACCTGACGTCGGCGACGGCGATCGCGCCGATCGCGAACAGCCACGCGGGCCCCCACGCGACGGCCCGTGCCATCGCCCGCGCTCCGCCGATTGCCGCCGCGTGGGTCCACGCGCCCAGTTCGGGCGCCACCGCTGGCACGTCGGGCGTGCGCCCCGTGCGCCGCGCCGGCACGCCGTCCCACCGCTCGCCGGCCGGCACGTGGGCGCCGCCCTCGAGCGAGGCCCACGGCCCGAGCGTCGCTGCCGCCTCGGTGCGGGTGCCGGGTCCCATCCCGGCGTGGACGTCGAGCGTCGTCCGGTCGGCCACGTGCACGTCGCCGATCACGATCTGGCCGCGATCGAGATCGACGGCACGCAGCGACGCGTCGCGGGCCACCGACACCGTCGCCGAGGTGCAGGCGCGCCCACGCGCCGTGCGGCAGCTGGACGCCGCGCCCGATGTGCACCTGGTGACCGACGCGCGCGCCGAGGCGCCGCAAGGCCACCGACATCGCGTGGGTGCCGGCCAGGTCGTCCCATGGCACGCACGCGGACAGCCGCTGCAACAGCCACAGCCGTACGTGGACGTGGCCCCAGGCGGGATGGCGTCCGACCGGCGGATCCGGCAGCAGCATGCGGGCCGCGACGGCCGTCATCGCGACCGCCAGCGGCGTCCACACGGCGCGGGCCGCCACCACGAGCCCTGGCGCCGCCGCGAACAGCCCGAGCAGGCCGATCCGCGCGTCGAGCCACGGCACGACCACCGCGACCGCCGCGTACGCCGCACTCGACAGCAGCGCGACTTCCCCGACGATCCAGCCGGTCTGCACCGCGGTGGCGGCCACCACGCGCCCGAGTGGCGCCAGCGGTGCCGGCCCCGGGGCGGCGGTCGGCGGCGGCGCCGACGCGCTCGGCCGCGGCGCCGTTCGCCGGGCCAGGGCCGCCACCGTCCGCGCCTCGTACACATCGCGTGTCGTCAGGTGCGCCGTCTCGGCCACCCCCCGCAGCCGCGACACGAGCACGCCCACGGCGAGCGAATCGCCGCCGAGATCGCCGAAGAAGTCGTCGTGGATCGAGATGGCCCCCGGCCGCTGCAGCACGTCGGCGACCGCGGCGGCGATCACCCGCTCCGCGGCGCTGCCGGGCGCGACGAGGCGACGGTCGGCGGCACCGCCGGGCACGGGGTCGTCCAGCAGCGGCAAGGCCGATCGATCCAGCTTGCCGCCCGCCGTCGTCGGCAGTCGATCGACCATTGCCAGACGCGCCGGCACCATGTAGGGCGGCAGGTCGGCGCGCAGCGCATCGAGCAGGGGGCCGACCGGCGGCGGCGCCGTGCGCTCGGCGGGGACGACCACGGCCACCAGACGCTGCGCCGCGCCCTGCCCCTGGATGGTCGCCGCCGCCTGCGCCACTCCGGGCTGCGCCACCAGGCGCGACTCGACGGCCTCGAGTTCGATGCGGTAGCCGCGCAGCTTCACCTGCGCGTCGAGGCGCCCCAGGTAGAACAGCCGGCCGTCGGCGTCGCGGACGGCACGATCCCCGGTGCGATAGATGCGTCCGAGCACGGGATGATGCGGAAACCGCGCCGCCGTCAACGCCGGTTCGCCCCGGTAGCCGCGCGCCAGGGCCACGCCGCCGAGGCACAGCTCACCCGGCTCGCCGTCGGCCGTCAGCGCGCCGTCGGCGTCGAGCACCCAGGCCGACGCGCCGGCGATGGGCCGTCCGATGGCGATGGGCGCCCCCGGCCGCACCGCCTCGCGCACCACCGTCACCGTCGCCTCGGTGGGGCCGTAGCCGTTCACCAGCCGCCGGCCGCGGCCCCAGCGGTCGGCCACGTCGGCGGGCAGCGCTTCCCCGCCGACATAGAGCAGCCGCAGGTCGGGCAGCGCCGACGACGGGTCGTCGCAGCCCGTGGCCCGCAGCAGCGTCGGCGGCGGACAGAACACCGTGATGTGCTCGCGCGCCAGCCAGCCGACCAGGTCCGGGCCGAGCCGCACCGTGGCGTCGTCGGCGACCACCAGGGTCGCGCCGGCGGCCAGCGCCAGCCACGTCTCCTCGATCGACGAGTCGTAGGCGGCCGACGACCCCTGGGCCACCCGGTCGCCGGGGCCGAGCCCGAACTCGTCCAGATCGGCGCGCACGAGGTTGACGATGCTGCGGTGTTCGATCAGCACGCCCTTCGGCCGGCCGGTCGTGCCCGAGGTGTAGATGGCGTAAGCGAGCGACGAGTCGTCGGCGGTGGCCGCGGGCGGACGGGTCGTCGCCGGCGTGGCGGCGACTGATGGGTGCTCGCCACCAACGACGACATCGACGGTGCGGCCCAGGGTCGCGAGCCGCGCCGCCCCCGGGACATCCGCGACGATGGCGGCGGGCGCCGCATCGTCGAGCAGCGCCTGCAGGTGCACGTCGGGAAACGCCGGCTCGAGGCAGGTGAACGCGGCGCCGGCGCGCAGCACGCCGAGTTGTGTCGCGACGAGCCACGGAGACTCCCGCGCGACGAGCACGGCGACCAGCGCCTCGGGGCCGACGCTGGCCGGGAGTCGCGCGGCGAGGCCGGCGGCCCGGGCGTCGAGCGCCGCGTAGGTCAGCGTCGTCCGTGTCGGCCGGCCTGGTCCGGGAGGAATGTCGAGCGCCGGGGCGTCGGGCCAGCGGGCAACGGCGCGCTGGAAGTACTCGTGCAGGAGCGTGGGCAAGCGCCGGCAGTCTACCAGCCGTGGTGGACGTGGTGGCGCCGCACCGAGGGCGGCGATGCGCTCGGATCGCAAGCCGCGACCGGCGCATCGGCGCGCCGCTCGCGATAGGATGCCTCGACAGGAGCCGACCCATGACCGCGACGCACCGAGTGCTGTGGGCCATCGCCGGGGGAGTGACCGCCATCACGCTGTTCGGGGCCACGCCAGGCGCCCAGTCCACGCCGGCGGCCACGCCCGGCACCCCGTTCAAGCTGATGACCTTCGAGTCCGGCGGCGCGACGCGGGTCGGCATGGTGCTCGGCGCGCGCGTGCTCGACATCGCCGGCGCCAATCGCCATGTCAGCGACCGGGCGAAGCTGCCGGCCACGGCGATGCCCACCGAGATGAAGGCGCTCATCGAGCAGTACGCGACCGTGTCGCCGCGGCTCTACCAGATCGCCAACTTCTTCGCCACGCAGTCCACCGCCGGTCTGCCCTTCGCCTTCGACGTGACGGCGGTGAAGGTGCTGGCGCCGATCAAGTACCCGTGGAACCTGATGGCGGCGTCGGCCAACTACAAGGCGCATGCCCAGGGCATGGGCACGGCGGGGGCCGGCGGCGCGCCGGCCCCGCCACCGGCGGCCGCACCCGCCAGCGCCCCGGCGCGGCCGGCGGCCGGCTTCGACGCCTCGGCCGCCGATCGCGTCGTGCCCGATCGTGACGCGCCGATCATGTTCGCCAAGTCGCCGCGCTCGTGCATCATCGACCCCGACGAGCCGTTCTACATCGTCGACGGCCGCGGCCGCACCGACTACGAGGGCGAGTTGGCCATCGTCATGGGGCCGCGCCCGGCCTATCGCATCCCGCGTGAGCAGGCGCTCGACTACGTGTTCGGCTACAGCATCATGCAGGACCTGAGCGACCGCGGCAGCGAGCGGCTGCGCGAGGTGACGATGTTCCCCGGCGCCAACTGGTTCGACGGCAAGAGCATCGATCGGGCGGCGCCGTTCGGCCCGGTGATCGTGCCCAAGGAGTTCCTGCCCAAGGGCCCGAGCGACTTGCGCCTGGTGACGCGCGTCAACGGCGAGGTGATGCAGGACGCGCGGACCAGCAACCTGATCTGGAGCGAGGCGCATCTCATCGCTTATGTCGCCTCGCGGATGACGCTCTATCCCGGCGACGTGATCGTCACCGGCACTCCGGCCGGCACCGGCATGGAACGGCAGAAGTTCCTGAAGCCCGGCGACGTGGTGGAGGTGGAGGTGGAGGGCATCGGCACGCTGCGGACGCCGTTCAAGGCGCTCTCGGACAGGCGGAACTGACGTTCACTCGGGGCTCGGGACTCGGGACTCGGGGCGCGAGCTTGGCGCTCAGTTCGGGCCGAGGCGGTGCTGGGTGAGCGTCAGGAGCTCGTAGCCGTCGGGCTGCATCGGCCGGGCCACCAGCCCGACGATGTCGAAGGTGTGCTCGTCGAGGCCGTCGAGCCGGAGCGCGAACTCGATGCGCGCGCAGTTCGCCTCGCCTGCCGACAGCCGCGTCGGCGTCGCCCACACCTGCCGCCGATCCTGGTCGGTCGAAGCCGACACGTAGTCGTTCCAGAACGCCGCCGCCCCGGCGAACACGTCGCCGAAGATGCCGAACGTCGTGCGGCGCTCGATCTCGACCGCACGCCCCGTCGTGTTGCCGCCGGCGCGCGACAGCACCAGCACGACACGCTCTCGCCGCAGCTGCTCGCTGCCGTCGCGGGCGCTGGTGAAGAGCAGGTCGAGGCTCCAGCCCTCGGCAGTGGCGGCGCGAAGGGGCCCTTGCACGTCGTCGAGATCGCGCCTGGTGCCGATGAGCACGCGCGTCGCGCGCGGGGCGCCGTCGGCCGGCCGCTCGGCCAGCAGCAGGCCGCGCGCCGACAGCCCCGGCCAGCTGCGAAACGGCACCCGGACGAGCACGGTGGGCCGGAAGCCCTCGGCGGCGGCCCCCTCCAGCACGCCGGCCAGGTCCTCGAGCTTCTCGAACTCGAGGAGACGCCAGGTGCCGGCCGGGCGGGGCGCCACACGCTCGAAGACCACGTGGTGCCGCGTGCCGACGACGCGCGCGGCGGCCTTCGGCACGAACCCTTCGCCGGTGAGCGACACCAGTGACGCGGCCAGGTCGCGATCGGCGACCACCCGGTAGGCGGCCGGCGCGCCGGCGGTCGCCGGCGCCTGCAGCGCTGCGACCGGACACGGCAGGCCGTCGCTGATGGCGGCCAGTCGCAGACCGCGCGCCGCCTCGCGATTCAGATCGCGCTCGAGGTCGGCGTCGCCGGCGCGGAGCCAGACGACGCGGCGGTCCTGCGCCACCAGGCGCTGTCCGGGCAGCGCGGCCACGACGCTCATCAGCGCAAGTACGGCGACGGCTCGCACGCCTCGAATTGTAATCGGCTCTGAAGCGGAGACACGTCCGCGTCAGCCGACGTCGTCGTGTCAGAGCCGGTGACACAGAACCCGTGACAACGGTCCTAGCCGAACGGCTGGCGCGGCGCTCCGCCCGCGCTGCTACGGTGGGGGCATGACCGATGTCCTCACCACCCTCTCAGCGCAACTCGCGGCCGCGGCCGACACCGCCGCCGCCTCCATCGTCCAGATTCAGGCGCATCGCCGGCCGGTGGCCGGCCTTGTGTGCGACGCGGATCTGGTGCTCTCCCCCGGCGTCGCCGTCCACGACGGCGTGGTCTCGGTGCGCCGCGGCGACGGCCAGACGTTCGAAGGCACCGTCGTCGGCCGCAGTGCCTCGACCGGCCTGACGGTCGTGCGCGTGCCCGGCCTCGCGGCGCCGCCCGCGCAGGTCGCCGCCGAGCCACGCGCCGGCCACCTGGCCCTGGCCGTCGGCCGCACGTGGAGCGGCGGCGTGTTCTCGGCGCTGGCGCCGGTCGCGGTCGTCGGCGGCCCGCTGCGCACCGGCCGCGCCTCGGAGATCGCCCGCGTGATCCGCATCGGCCTGCCACCCCACGGCGCGCTGACCGGCGGCGCGCTCGTCGATGGCACCGGCCACGTGCTCGGCGTGGTCACGTCGATGGCCATCCGTGGCACCACCGTGGTCATCCCGGCGGCCCACGCCTGGGAGGCCGCGCGCGAGGTGCAGACGCGGGGCGGCGCGCGGCAGGGGTTCCTGGGCGTCAGCTCACTGCCGGTGGCGCTGCCCGAGCGCCAGCACGTCGACGATCGCGACGCCGGCCTGCTGGTCACCGCCGTCGCGGCCGACTCGCCGGCCGCGCGGGCCGGGCTGCTGGTCGGCGACGTGATCGTCGCCTTCGACGGCGTCACCGTGCGCGAGCCCGACGACCTGCTGACGCTGCTGCGCGGCGAGCGGGTCGGCCGCGCGGTGCCGCTGGTCGTCGCCCGCGGCGGGGCGGCGGTGACGGCGACGGTGACGGCGACGGAGCGGAGCCGCGGCTAAGCTCGGATCCGTGGACACCCCGTTACGTGTGTTCGTCGCGGCGACGTCGGCCGACGAGCGTCGCCGCCTCCGCGACGAGGCTCGTCGGGCCGGCTGGCGTCTGGTGGACGCAGCCGACGACGCCGACGTCGTGCTCGGCCCGGCAGCGCAGTGGCGCGCACCGGCCGGCGGCGAGCGCGGCGAGGATCGCGATCCGCTCGTCGAGGCGCTGACGCCGCGCGAGCGCGAGGTGCTCGGCCTGCTCGCCGACGGCGTCGGCAACCGCGAGATCGCGCAGACGCTCGGCATCAGCGAGCACACCGTGAAGTTCCACCTCGGCGCGATCTTCGGCAAGCTCGGCGCGGCGACGCGCACCGACGCGGTCCGCCGGGGCCTGCGCCTGGGACTGATCGATCTCTGAACGGGGCTCGGGGCTCGGGGCTCGGGGCTCGGAAGGACGCTATGGCCGCCGACGACGAACTGCTCGATGCCTACTCCCGCGCGGTGATGAACGCCGTGGCCCGCGTCGGCCCGGCGGTGGTCAAGGTGGACGTCGACGCGATTGCCCCGCCGGCGGGGCGGCGCCGCCGCGGCGGCAGCGGCGGCTCCGGGTCGGGATTCGTCTTCGCGCCCGACGGCCTGGTCCTCACCAACAGCCACGTCGTGGACGGGGCCCGCGCCATCCATGTCACGACGCTCGACGGCGACCGGCTGACCGCCGATCTCGTCGGCGACGATCCCCACACCGACCTCGCGGTGCTGCGCGTCTCGGCGCCGGCCCTGCGGGACGCGCCGCTCGGCGATTCGACCACGCTCGCGCCAGGCCAGCTCGTCGTCGCCATCGGCAATCCCCTGGGCTTCCAGCACACGGTGACCGCCGGCGTCGTCAGCGCGCTCGGCCGGTCGCTGCGGGCGCGCACCGTGCGGCTGATGGACAACCTGATCCAGACCGACGCGGCGCTCAATCCGGGCAACTCGGGCGGCCCGCTCGTCACCAGCCGCGGCGAGGTCGTGGGCGTGAACACGGCGGTGATCGTCGGCGGCCAGGGCATCGCGTTCGCCGTGCCGAGCGCCACCGCCGCGCGGGTGATCTCGGCGCTGCTGCGCTTCGGCAAGGTGCGGCGGGGCTGGCTCGGCGTGGCCGGCCAGGACGCCGCGGTGCCGCGGCGGATCGCCCGCGCGCACGGGCTGGCCGTCGACCGCGGCCTCGGCGTCACCGCGGTGAGCGACGCCAGTCCGGCCGCCCGCGCCGGACTCCAGCCCGGGGACGTGATCGTCGGCTTCGATGGACTCGCGGTCACCGGCGCCGACGATCTGCATCGCCTGCTCACCGAGGAGCGCATCGATCGCCAGGTGCCGCTGCGTCTGCTGCGCGGCATCGAGGATCGGCGAATCGACGTCGTCCCGACCGAGCTGGGGTGACCGCCATGTGTCACGGGGTCTGACCCCGTTTGGCTCCAGCCGGCACGGTCGCGTTTCCCGCAGCAGGAGCCCCGGCTCCAGCGTGAAAGGGGACTGTCGCCGGCGCTGAGGTACGATGGCAACCGTGCGCCCGACCCGCCGCGAGATGCTCGCCACCGGCGCCGGGCTGCTGCTGGCCGGCCGGTGCGGCGGCGCGTCGGTCCAAGGAGCAGCGATGTACGGACTGATCGGCAAGATGACCGCGGTGGAGGGCAAGCGCGATGAACTCGTCGCGATCCTGGTCGAGGGCACCAGCGCGATGCCGGGCTGCCTGAGCTACATCGTCGCCACCGACCCCGCCGACCCGAACGTCATCTGGATCACCGAGGCGTGGGACAGCCAGGCCAGTCACACGGCCTCGCTCGGCCTGCCGGCGGTGAAGGCCGCCATCGCCAAGGGCCGCCCGCTCATCGCCGCGTTCGCTCCCGGCACGGTGACGACGCCGGTCGGCGGCCACGGCCTGGTCGCCGCGCGCGCGTGAGATGACGCCGCGCCTCGCCGTGGTCGTCATGGCCGCGATCGCCGCGGCCGCCTGCACGGGCAACGGCCCGACGGAGAGTCCGGTGACCAGTCCCAGTCCGGTGCCGTCGGTCGTCACCGGCACGGTGACCTATCGCGAACGGATGGCGCTGCCGGCCGACGCCGTCGTCGAGGTGTGGATCACCGACATCGGGCCCGGCGTGGTCGCGCAGGCCATCCTGGCCGCCGCCACGGTGCCGGCCGCCGGCCGCCAGGTGCCGCTGCCCTTCGCGGTCAGCGTCGACCCGACCCGGGTGCAGGCGGCGCGTCCCTATGGCCTGCGGGCCGTGATCAAGGCCGCCGGGCAGGTGCTGTTCGAGACGCGTGATCCGACTCCGGTGCTCACCGTGGGCGCGCCGACGACCGTCGCGGTGATGCTGACCCGGGTCACGCCGTGACGGGACCAGGGCTCCTCGCGGCGGCGGCCGCCGGCGGCGAGGCGCGGCCCGATCCAGCCGTCCGCCGCCCGCAGACGCCGCCCAACCCAGCGGCGCAGTCCGGGCACCCGCCACGCCGCCGTGAAGGCGAGCAGCTCCGCGCGCCCTCCCCCCGTTCGCAGGCACGGCTCGAGGCGCGCCGGCACCGCTGGCGTGCCCGGCGCCAGCACGATGGCATCGGCGCGGGCCAGACAGGCATCGGACGACGCCTTCCAGTCGGCCGTCGCCGCCGAGACGACGAACAGCGTCAGGTCGGGATCGGCCCACGACGCCATGCGGTTGGACTCGACGACGACATCGGCGCCGCTGGCGCGAAGCTCGTGAACCAGGGTTCTTGCTGCCGCGAGGTGCTCGTCGGGGCAGCGGCAGAGGAACGCGCGCGCCGCGCCGGCGGCCAGGCAGCGCCCCGTGGACGTCCGCGGCGACGGCGCGTGGTCCTCCGCCACGACGAGCGTCGAACCGTGGCGATGCGCCGAGACCTTCACCGTGACCACTCGTCGGCCCTCGGCGAGAAGCGATCGCACCAGATCGACGACGAGCGCCGTCTTGCCGACACCGCGGCTGTGCCCGCCGACGACGATGCAGTGCCCCCGCATCACGCCTCGCAGTCGAACTCGCCGCCGTCGTCTTCGTCATCCGGCGGCTGGATGACCGGCAGCCGCTTCGGCCCGGGACGCGGCCCGACGCGGCGGGCGAGCACGCGCGACGCGCCCTGCAGGTACTCGAGCGGCGCCTCGGCGAGGATCGCGGCCAGCCGCTCGGCGTAGACCGCCAGGTGATCGGCGCGAAAGGCCTCGAGGGCGCTGGCCGTGATCTCGACGTGCGTGCCGTCGCCTTCGAGGAGCGCCAGCGCCTGCTTCACGCGGAGGTAGGCCATGAACCCGGCTTCGACCGCGACGTGATCCGGCGCTTCGACCAGCGCCGGGCGGTAGCCGAACGCGCCGTAGGCGCCGGTCAACGCCGACATCACCGACCCCAGCTCCACCGTGTCGTGGTAGCTCACCTCGCGCGGCGGCGCCGGCCCACCCGGCCCGAACACCGAGTGATAGACACCCTCGTCGGCCTCGGCGACGGCGCCGGCCGCGGCCGCGACCAGTTCCGCATCGGCGACCTCCGACGCCAGCGTCGCGACGTCCTGCCGCCAGGCCGCCGTCGGACACTCGAACAGCCGCCCCAGGAGGCGCCACGAGGCGGCGTCCTGCAGCAGGGCGACGATGGCCGGATCGGGCACCGGCGCCGCGCCGACCGCGGGCGTCATGACGTCCCCCGCATCGTCAGGCCCACCCAGCCGCTGCGCATCTTGCGCGCGCCGGCTTCCTTCGCGGCCCCTTCCCAGACGGCCACGGCCACGTTCGTGCGGCTGGTCGTCGAGAGTCCCTCGGGCCGCGGCCGCACGATCACCACCGCCCAGCCCTGCGGCGTGCGGACGCCCCTGCCGCGGGCCGCATTGGTGCCGGCCGGCGCGAGCGAGCCCGGCCCCTCCGCCACCAGTTCTTCGACCGCCGACGTGCGCGGCCCGCCACGCCGGTTGCCGACAGCGTCGGCCGGCGCATACCGCGTGGTCATCTGCCGCTGGGCGTCGGAGCCCGGCGCCAGCGACGGCGCTTCGAAGGGGTAGTGATCGACGGTGGCGTTCGGATACAGGTCCTGGATGGCCGAGCCGCGACCGTCCACCGTGGCCTGCCAGTCGGCCCGCCAGTAGGTGATCTGCACGCCCTTCCCCATCTGGCCCATCTGCGGGTCGGGGGCGTTGGGATCGGCGCTCGCCGGCACCTGCACCGCGCAGCCGTCGACGAACCGGCCGTTGCCGGGCAGGTCGTCGAGCGACGCGTCGGCCCACTCCAGGCGGAACGCGATCTCGTTCGGCGCGGCAATCGCCCGCACGCGAACCTGCGGCGTCGACGGCGTCATCAACCGCGGCTCCACGAGGTCTTGCAGCAGCAGCGTCGCGACGTGTTCGGGCGCGGCGTCCCACGCCGCGTCGGCGGGCGTCTCCGGCACCGTCGGCGCCATCACCGCCACGACATCGGGCGTCGGCGCCGGCGCCTGCCGGCACGCCGCCCCGACGGCGAGCACCGCGAGCACTCCAGCGCTCAGTGTTCGTGTCATGACGTCCCCCTTATGGGCAGTTCGAACGCATCACCTGGTAGACCTTGTCGAAGCCGGCGCGCACGTGCACCGGCTCGCGCATCGGCACCCGCACCAGCGTCGTGCCGCGATCGTCCACGCCGGCCACTTCCTCGCCCCGCCGTACCCAGCGCGTCATCACCGACTCGGTCGCGCCGAACAGGCTCAGCAGGCCGGCCAGATCGGGATCGTTCGCGGCATTGCGATAGGCGGCAATCGCGGCGTCGACGCCCGGCCCGAACATCTGGCGCAGGAACGCCGGCGGCACGTGGATCGGCGGGATGTAGTAGACGTTCGGCTCCAGTCCGTACTGCGGGTAGAGCGGCAGCGCGATCTTGCGGACGTGCACCAGGTAGTCGATCGGGTTGTCGGGCCGCGCCTGCTCGGGCCGCGAGATGTAGCCGGCCATGCGGATCTTGCCGATGCAGTTGACGAAGCACTGCGGCTGCAGGCCGACCTCCATCTTCGGGTAGCAGGCGATGCACTTCTCCGACGTGCCGGTCACCGGGTTGAAGAAGACCTTCTTGTAGGGGCACCCCTTCACGCATTCCTGGTAGCCGCGGCAGCGGCCCTGGTCGACCAGCACGATGCCGTCCTCCGGCCGCTTGTAGATCGACCCGCGCGGGCACGAGGCGAGGCACGCCGGGTAGGTGCAGTGGTTACAGATGCGCGCCAGGTAGTAGAACCAGGCCATGTGCGGCATCGACAGACTCATGCCGGCGTCGACGACGCCGGCGCAGTCGTCCTCGCCGACGTTGGGATAGGCGTAGTCCTCGCCCTCGGGACGCCACGAGAGCACGCGCTCGCCGGCCTTCGCCGACTCGAAGATGGTCTGGCCGGTGTAGGTGCCGCCCTTCCAGCTGCCGCCTTCGAGCATGTCGAGCAGCTTCAGGTCCCAGGCCAGCGGGTAGGAGCCGTAGGGCTTGGTCTCGACGTTGTTCCAGAGCATGTACTCCTGGCCCTTGCCCGACGTCCACGTCGTCTTGCAGGCCAGGGTGCAGGTCTGGCAGGCGATGCACTTGTTGGTGTCGAACACCGCCGCGAACTGCTTCGCCGGCCGGCTCTCCGGGTACCAGTAGGACATCTCCCGGCCGATTTGCCAGTTGTAGACGCGGGCCATGGCTATCGCTCCTGCCGGAAGAACTCGCCGGCCAGATACCGCTTCATCGCGGCGGACTCGTTGCGTGGACGGATGCCGAGCGCCACCGGACGCCACGGCCCCTTCTGTTCGACGCCGCCCGGCTCGGCGCGCGAGATCTTGACGAACGCCTCGCGGGGCGCCCCGGTCGGACAGTGGACGTCGGGCAGGAAGCCCTTGCCGATCGCCTGGCCGAACATCTCCTTGCGCACCAGCGAGTCGGTCATTAAGGTCGGCTTGAGCCAGCCGCGGGTCGCCGACTGGTGCGATCCCGAGCGGAACATCGCCTGGAAGTTCGTGCGCGGGTTCTTGGCCAGGCCGTCCTTGCGCGCCTTTGCGCCTTCGACCGACCCCGGCGTCGCGCCGTACATGTTGTGGAACATGCGCGTGACCCCGCGCGGCGTGCCCGGGTAGTAGCGGGCCCGGCACAGCAGCCGCGCGAACTCCATGTCCCTGGCGTTCTTCTGCCAGCCGCGGAACGGCCGATCCTCGGGATCGGGATCGATCCACACGTAGTCGCCGTCCTCGATGCCCAGCTCCTTCGCGTCGGTGGGGTTGATGTCGACGTAGCCCTCGGTCACGAACGGGCTGCGGCGATCGCGCCGGTAGATGTCGCCGAAGGGCCCGAACAGCACCGCGTTCATGTCGGTGTCGACGGGCGTGGTGTGCGAGCCGTGCCGGTACTTCGGGGTGTGGAAGATGAACCGGTAGCCCTGCTTCATCAGGGGGTGCTGCGTGCTCTTCGCCTCGGCCCAGGGCAGCACGACGTTGCGGCCGCAGCGCACCTCGCACGACAAATCGGTGCGGGCCACGCCGTAGTCCTCGGGCCCCTTGGGCCGGATCGCCTCGTGCCGGGGCGCGACGATGACGTTGGGCTCGTGGAAAGTCGAATCGACGGGCTCGCGGTGCACGGGCAGGTTCTCGCCCGCCTCGATGAACTCGTCCTCCTCGCGATAGAGCTCCAGCCGGCCCGACTTCGTGTACCAGGGCGTCGAGTCGGCGATCTGGTCGTAGCCGACCGCCTTCGGCGTCGTCCGCGAGTTCATCAGCGCCGGGATGCCCTGCTGCGCCTTGGCCTCGAGCTCCGTGAAGCGGTAGCCGCGGGTGTTGGTCGAGGCGTCGAGGATGCGCTGCAGGTAGACGTCGGTGCGACCTTCGCGCACGAACCGCCACATGTCGTCGAAGCGACGGTCGCCGGTGAGCGCCGCCAGCTTCGAGCCGACCAGGGCGGTCACCTCGATGTCGCCCATGGTGTTGAAGATGCGCGGGATCGGCGTGCGCGGGAATACGACCAGGAACGGGTTGGTGACCGACGCCGTCATGTCGGGGTGCTTGAGTTCCGCCCACGAGTCGACGCCGAACACCACGTCGGCCCATTCGCACGAGCCGGTCCACCACCACTCGTGGACGGCGATCATCTCCATCCGCGGCAGCGCGTTGACCACGGTGTTGTAGTGCCACTTGACGTTGCCGAGGATCGAGTTGGCGTTGGCGAACCACAGCACCTTGGTCGGCGTCGGCATGTGGGTGGAGCCGGTCAGGAGGCGGTTGCCGACGCGCAGCGGGTGATCCTCGTGGTTGTAGAAGTGCGCCGACTCGGCGCGCCAGTACTGGCGCGGCCGCGCCGGCCGGGCCGGATCCAGCTCGATGTCGAACGGGTCCTCGTTGATGTACTGCGGGGTGCCGTTGAAGAGCGCGATGCGGTGGTTGCCCGAGAACGAGCCGACGTTGCCGCCGATCCGGCCGACGTTGCCGGTGAGGGCCGCGAGCAGGAACACGTCGCGGTCCTTGTTGTCGTTGTTGAAGAACTGGTTGGGCCCCATGCCCAGCGCGAAGAGCGTCGTGCCCGGCTGGCGGGCGAAGTCGCGGGCCAGCTGCTCCACCGCCGCCGCCGGCGCCCAGGTGATCTCCTCGGTGGTCTTCGGGTCGAAGTGCGCCGCGTACTCCTTCACCAGGTCGAACACCGGCCGGCAGCGCACCGTCGTGCCGTCGGCCAGCGTCACGGTCACGCTGCCCTCGAGCTGCGGGTCGCCGATGGTCGAGCGCTGCCCGACCTGATCGCGGTTCAGCGGCTTCGGCGCGTTGGCCGCCCGATCCCACCACACGTAGTCGTCCCACTCGGTGCGCATCGCCTCGGGGATCACCTGGCGCTGCTGCGCCGCCGGCGGCGGCATCACCTCCCCGGACTTCAGCACGTGGGCGCCGGCCAGCGTCGCCGGGGCCGCCCCGAAGACGTCGCGGGCCCGCAGGCACTTCAGGGTGTCGGTGCGCACCAGCACCGGCAGGTCGGTCCAGCGCCGCACGTAGTCGGCGTCGTAGAGGCGCTCGCGCAGGATCACGTTGGCCAGACCCAGTGCCAGCGCCGGCGTCGTCCCGGGACGGACCACCACGGCCTGATCGGCCTTGCTCGACGTGGACGAGTACTCGCACGCGATGACCACGACCTTGGTACCCTTGAGGCGCGCCTCGGTGAGCCAGTGCGCGTCGGGCATCTTGGTCGAGATCCAGTTCATGCCCCAGACCACGACGGTCCGGCACTGCTCGACGGCCGAGAGGTCGAACTCGATCGTCTGCTGGCCAGTGACCATCGGGTGGCCGGGCGGCAGGTCGGTGTGCCACGAGTAGTTGTCGAAGCCGCGCGAGCCCAGCGCCTGGTCGGGCCCGACCTTGCGGACGTAAGCGTCGAGCAACGCCAGCGAGTTGGCCATCCGGTACATGGCGGCCACGCGGGTGACGCCGAGGAGGGGCATGCCGCCGCGCAGCTTGAAGGTCTGGATGCCGGCGCCCTGGGTCGCCTTGATCGTCTCCTCGTCGTAGTGCTGGGCGCGCAGCCGGGCCATGCCGGCCTCGCCCGAGTAGGTGCGGGCGATGTTCTCGAGCGCCTTGGCGACCAGCGTCGCCGCCTCGTCGTGCGTCAGCCGCACCCACTCGTCGCGGCCGCGCTGGAAGTACTCGGCGGGGGCCTTGCCGTCGTCGCCGCGGGGGAATCCGGCGTCGACCCAGCGCTTGAAGCCGGCGCGGACCATGGTCTGGTTGACGCGGCGGTCGCCGTAGAAGCGCCGGGTCAGCGCCAGGCCCTTCTGGCAGACGCGCGGATCCCAGCGGTGCGTCGTCCGGTTCCCGGCCAGGTCGGCGGCCTCGCCGTAGCGCATGGTCGGCCCGATGCGGGCGATGACGCCCTGCCGGACGTAGGCGTTCAGGATGCAGTTGTGCGTGTCGTTCGGCGCGCAGGTGAAGGTGTAGGTCGAGTCGTAGGCGAACAGATCGCGGTAGGTCTTCTCCCAATCGCGATTCGGGTAGGTGGCGAGCGGATTCGACGGCGCCTGCAGGCCCCAGGCCTCGTCGGCCGACAGCGCGAAGCCGCCCAGGCCGGCCGCGGCGACCAGGTCGAGAAACTGGCGGCGGGTTGGGTGCGTCATGGCTTGCCTCCCCAGGAACGGATGAAGGTGACGATCGACTCGATCTCGGCGCGGGTGAGCGTCGGATGCGTCGGCGAGGGCTCGATGAAGGCGACCATGCCGGTGCCGCGGCGGCCGCGGGCGATCGTCTCGGTGAAGTAGGTGTCGGTGGCGGCGGCGAGGAGCACCGGGTTGTTCAGCGCCGGCGCGTCGAGTCCCTCGCCCTTGGCGCCGTGACAGCCGCTGCAGATCCGTTCGAACAGCCGCGCGCCCTCGGCCTCGTTGCCGGCGGCCCAGCGCGCCGGACGCGGGTCGACCGGCGCCGGGGTCTGCGCCAGCTCGCGCAGATGCGCCACCAGCGCCGGCACGTCCTCGTCGCGCAGGCCGGTGCTGGCATCGCCCCACGCGCGCATCCGCCGGCCCGGACGGCCGCGGCGGATGGTCTCGGCGACCAGCGCGTCGGGCGCGACGGCCAGGAAGTCGGGGTTGGCGACCGACGGGAAGGTGGCGACGCCCACGGCGCGCAGCCCCAGGCCGTCGCGACCGTGGCAGCCGGCGCAGAACGCCCCGAACAGCGTGGCGCCGTCGGAGGTGAACTCGCGTTCGCCGAAGCGGGCCACGCGCATGCGGTCGCGCGGCAGGTAGCTGCCGGCGACGTCGCGGCGGCGCAGCGACAACGTGAAGAGCGACAGGTCGTCCACCTCGGCGTCGGTGAGCCGCAGCGCCGGCATCTGCGAGCCGGCGACGACCGAGCTCGGCGTGCGGACGTGCTGGTCGAACCAGTTGTCGAGCGTGCGGGCGCCGGGCACGGCGGCGAAGTCGGCGCGGCCCGGATCCTTCTCCCCCGCCCGCGTCAGGTCCAAGCCGTCGTCGCCGCCGACACCGCTCACCTTGTGGCAGCCGAGACAGCCCGACGACAGGAACGTCGCCTTCGCGGCGATGAGCTGCGGCGCCGCGACCCGCGTCCGCAGGTACTGCTCGACCTCGGCCCGGTCGGCGTCCGACAGCGCCGCCCACGAGGTGCGCCACGGGCCGTCGGTGGCCGCGGCGGCCGCGGCCGTATGCGTGGGATACCAGTTCCCGGCGAAGCCGGCGAGGCCGACGCGCGACAGGTCGGGCCCCTCCATGCCGCCGCCGTCGGGACGGATGGTGCCGCCGCGGCCATCGACGCGGTGGCAGGCCCGGCAGTCGAGCCGCTCGAAGGTCGCCGCCCATCGGTCGAGACCGGCGCGCTGCGGCACCCCGCTGGCGGCATGGCAGGTGCCGCAGCCGGCCTCGGTCGATCGCACCGGCAGCATCGGCTCCGGCCAGAACGGCACCGTGCCGTGGGCATCGGCCTTGGTGGTGGCGCGGCCCTGTCCGCCGTGGCAGAGCGTGCAGCCGATCTCCGCCGGATCGTGCACCACCGCCGGGTGAGCCGTCATGCCCGGACCGGCGGCGTTCTGTTCGCCGGCGGCCATCGACACGTGGCACGACACGCAGCGGTCGGCGACGCCGAGCACGGGATTGACGACCTGGCGCAGCCGCACCGGCACCGGCGCGCCGTCGACGGTCACCTGCCCCTGCACCTGCCGCCACTCGAGCCAGACGCTCTCGCCGAGCGCCGCCACCACGAGCAGGACCAGGACACCCAGACTGGACCCGAGGAGCAACCACTTGTTGCGATCAAGCGAGGCCATCACGGCTCCGCCTCCGTGTTTGATGACGAACGCACGCACCGGCTGCGCCGCGCTGGCCGCAGTGTTGCCTTGCCCGCACTCCGTGCGGGCGGAACGTCTTGAACGGCTGCTCGATGCTGCTGAGTCATGTGGCGTCCTCGGCCTTCAAGACGTTCACGTCTCAGTGCGCCGGCCAGTCGGCCGGCGACCAGTAGAAGTGCCAGTTCGGACCGCGGAAGTACGTGCCCACGACCGTCAGCACGACGAAACCGCACAGGAAGCAGGTGAAGAGTCCCAGCGCCCCGGCCCGTGTCGAGTTGAAGCGCCGCACGAGCGCCAGCGAGTACGCGGCGTAGATCGCGGTCAACACCGTCCCGGGGTTGATCGCGGTGATGACCAGCTGCGGAATGTCGGGGAACCACTCGCGCAGCCAGCCGAAGCGGATGATGAGCGACTCGATGAGCAGCGCCGCGGCGAACCCGACCGCCATCGAGTTGCGCACCAGCGGCCAGCCGCCCGGGCCGCCGAACCACTCGCCCGTGCCGGCCTCCTCGCGGTCGAGGAACGGAATCAGGCCGAGGCCGACGAGCACGATCGACGGGATGCCGATGCCGCCCATGAACGCCGAGAAGGCGACCAGTTCCTGGAGCCCCAGGAAATACCACGGGGCCTTGGCCGGGTTCTCGGGGACCAGCGGGTTGGCCAGTTCCTTGAGCGGCGCGTCCGAGACCAGCGCCAGTGCCGTGCAGATGAAGGTCGTCAGCATCAGCACCGCCAGCTCGCCGTAGAACAGGTGCGGCATCGACGGCACGGTGTGCTCGGGGCCGTGGCCGACGGCGGCGCTGCGCCCGCGCACGATCGCCGCCAGGTGGTAGGTCTTCTGCGGCGCGTCGGTGAACACCGGGTAGGTGTCGGACGAGGCCACCTCGACGCGGCGATCGACGTCGGCCGGCTTGGCCAGGCCGCCGTCCTTGCGGACGCGCCAGAAGTGCACCGACATCAGCATCGCCGCCGCCAGCGGCAGCAGCATCACGTGCAGCAGGTAGAAGCGGATGAGCGCCTCTTCGCCGACCGTGTCGGAGCCGAGCAGCAGGAGCCGCTGCAGGCCGCCGGGGTCGAACCACGCGGTGATGCCGACGGCGTCGGTCACCTCGCGCGGCGACTGGGCGATGTTGGCGCCGATGGTGATCGCCCAGTAGGCGAGCTGATCCCACGGCAGCAGATACCCGGTGAACGACAGCGCCAGCGTCACGACCAGCAGCGCCATGCCGATCAGCCAGTTGAACTCGCGGCCGGCGCGGTACGACGCGGTGTAGAAGACCCGGGCCATGTGCAGGATGACCGCGACCACCATCAGGTTGGCGGCCCAGCGGTGGATGTTGCGGATGAAGCGCCCGGTCGGCACGACGAAGTGGATGTCCTTCATCGAGTCGTAGGCCACCGACGGGTACGGCTTGTAATAGAACATCAGCAGGATCCCCGTCACCAGCGTGATGAGGAACGCCGCCAGCGTGGCGATGCCGAGCCCGGCCGTCGTCGCCCAGCGCAGGCTCCAGCGGTGGGTGCGCACCGAGTGCAGGTGCAGGAAGACGTTGCCGAAGACGAACGTCGAGCGGGTGCGATCGGTCGTCGGCGCGCCGGTGCGGAACGCCGATGCCTTGAGGCGCGCCGGCACCTGCCGCAGGTTGTCGCGGAAGGCCTGCACGGCGTCGAGGGGGGCGCTCATACCGCCACCTTGGTGCCCGCGGGCACGGTCGTCGCCTCGTCGACGATCACGGCGCCGCCGGCGGCGCTGACCTGCAGCCAGCCGAGCGGCGTCGGGGCCGGGCCGCCGGTGACGGTGCCGTCCTTGGCGAAGCGCGAGCCGTGGCACGGGCACTCGAAGCCGGCCGCCGTCGGCTTCACGATGCAGCCCAGGTGGGTGCAGACGATCGAGATGGCGTGAACGCCCTCGCCGTCGCGGAACAGCGCCACCGACCGCCCGGGCGGGACGAACGCGTCGCCCGGCAGCAGGGTCTCCGGCAGCACGACCCGGAACGTCTTCGACGGCGACGGCAGCACCGCGGCGCGCGGCAGCCGCAGCATGCCGAGAGTGGCGAAGACCAGCGCCGATGCCATCGACCACAGCGACAGCAGCCCGAGTACGTCGCGGCGCGGCACGGCCTCGGGGTCGAGGCGCGACTGGGTGGGACCGGGCGTGACGGTCATGAGGCCCTCCAGCTGGTGATGAACGACACGCGATCCATGACGATGGCGTCGGTGGGACAGCGCATGACGCACAGCGCGCAACGGATGCAGCGGTCTTCGTCCTTGAGAATGGCGGTGTGGCCGCGGCGGTCGGCGTCGTCGCCGAGCGTCCGGGCGATCACCTGCTCGCAGTCGGGGCTGGGCGCCACGGCGTCGAGGGCGACCAGCTTCAGGCAGGCGGTGGGACACACGTCGACGCAACCGCCGCACAGCACGCAGCGGCTGCCGTCGAAGACCGGCGTGACGCCGCAGTCGAGGCACCGCTGCGCTTCGCGCATCGCCTGCTCGCGATCGAAGCCGAGTTCGACCGGCACCTCGGGGTGGGCCAGCCGTTCGGCCGGTTCGCGGGTCGGCACCGCCTGCCGCCGGATCGACTCGTAGCCGCGCTCGCGGCGGTAGCCCGGCTGCGGCAGGTGCAGCATGACGGCCGAGGCGTGGAGGGCGCGGCCGGTGACGTAGGTGTAGACCGACCGCGCCGCCGCCTTGCCCGAGGCCACCGCGTCGATGAGCAGCCGCGTGCCGTGGGCGAGGTCACCGGCCACGAACACCCCGGGCGCGGTGGTGGCGAGCGTGGCCGGATCGGTGCGCGGCCAGCCCGGCCTGGCCATCTCGACGTCGCCGCCGCCGTCGGCGAAGAAGCCCGTCGCCGGCGCCTGCCCCACGGCCAGCAGCACCGTGTCGCACTCGAGCGTCAGGCGATCGGCGTCGTCGAACCGGGGCGCGAAGCGGCGGGCCTCGTCGTAGACGCGCAGGCAGCGGCGAACCTCGACGCCGGTCACGCGGCCGGCGCCGTCGCGGGCGATCGCCGTCGGCCCCCAGCCGTTGAGGCGCTCGACGCCCTCCTCGTCGCCCTCGACGATCTCGATCGTGTCGGCGGGCATCTGCTCGAGGTCCTCGAGCGACACCAGCCGCACCCGCGAGGTGCCGGGCAGGCGCGCGGCGGTGCGCGCGGCGTCCCAGGCGATCTGCCGGACGACCGTCCGCGCCACGTCGTAGGCCACGTTGCCGCCGCCGATGACCACGACGTCGCGGCCGAGGTCGAGCGGCACGCCGAGCGCCGCGGCGCGCAGCAGATCGACACCGCCGAGCACGCCGGGGCCCTGTTCGCCGGGGATGCCCACCGCCCGCGACGACTTGGCGCCGACGGCGACGACGACGGCGGCGAAGTCGCGGCGCAGATCGGCCAGCGACACGTCGCGGCCCACCGTGACGTTGCAGCGGATGTCGACGCCCAGCGCGCGGATGACCGCGACCTCCTGCTCGATCAGCGCGCGCGGCAGCCGGTAGGCGGGCACGCCCACGGCCAGCATGCCGGCCGCCACCGGCTCGCTTTCGAAGACGACCGGCGAGAAGCCGAGCAGCGCCAGGTCGTGCGCGGCCGACAGGCCGGCCGGTCCCGCGCCGACGATCGCGACGCGCTGGCCAGCGGCGAGCGGGACGCTGCCGTCGAGGCGCGCCCTCAGCAGAGCGGCCATCTCGTCGGCATCGGCGGCGATGCGCGGCGTATAGGCCTGCGCGGCCGCCAGCACCGCGTCGGTGGGCCGCGCTTCCGGCCCGGCCAGCGCGCACGCGAACTGCTTGAGGGCGCGAATCGCCACCGGCCGATCGACGCCGACGAAGCGGCCGTCGTCGTCGACGCGCGGCACCCGGCCGCGCCGGCACGCCGCCTCACACGGCGCCCCGCAGATGCGGCCGCAGATCGACGCGAAGGGGTTCGGCCCGCGGGCGATGAGATAGGCGTCCTCGAAGCGCCCCTCGGCGATGGCGCGGACATAGCCGCGCGCGTCCGTGTGGACGGGACAGGCGCGCTGGCAGGCGATCAGGCCGGCGTGGTACCCCTCGCCGGGCACCTCGACCTGCAGTCGCATCAGTTCGGCCGTCGTTACCGCCACGACCCTTCCCCCTCTCGGCGGCGATGTTCGCGCCGGCGCGGGTCTGAGGCTATGACCGGCGTCATATGACGGCGGTCATGGCGGCCGCAGCATCACCCGTCGATAGTGGCGGCGTCGGCGATCGCGGAAGGCGACATGACCAAGCACGAGCGCGCCCCCGACGGCGAATGGGCGGCACTGCCGCTCGACCTGCTGTGCGACCGCCTGGTCGCCGGCCCGCACGCGGCGGTACACGCCGCGGTGCCGCGGATCCGGGCCCGGCTGGCGACGATCGCCGAGCGCTCGCCCGGGGTCGAGACCGATGCCGTGCGCCAGGCGTTCACGGCCGCCGCCGACCTGCTGCTCGCCCACCTGGCCAAGGAGGAGAACATCCTCTTTCCGGCGCTGAGTGCGCTGGCCGACGCCGAGCGCGGCGGCCGGCCGCGACCGCCGCTGGCCTTTCCGACCGTGCTGCACCCGATCCGCCTCCTCGAGACCGAGCACGCCCGCGTCGCCGCGGCGCTCGACGATCTGCAGGCGCTGGCCGCCCGGCATCCCGACGCCGCCACCGACGCCTGGCGCCCGGTGATCGAGGATCTGGCGGCGCTCGGCCGGACGCTGCGGGCGCATGCCCGGCTGGAGGTCGACGTGTTGTTCCCGCGGGCGCTCGAGCTGGATCGCCGCGTGTAGCGGCCCGACACGGGCCGCGCGCGGCGGATCGCCGACGGCGGTTCCGGTATGATGCGCGCCGTGACCGCGCCTGGCGACGACGTGCTCCGGCGGATGCCGCTCTTTCGCCGTCTCAGCGCCGACGACCGGATGCGCATCGCCGCCTCGTCGCGCCTGGTGCACTATGCGCGCGGCACGTCGATCTTCGCCGAGGGTGACGCGGCCGACGCGTTCCTGGCCATCGTCGAAGGCCGGGTGAAGGTGTTCAAGTCGACGCCGGCCGGCAAGGAGCTGATCCTCGAGATCTTCGGCGGCGGCGACCCGCTGGGCGCCGTGGCCGTCTACGAGAACGCCACCTTCCCGGCCTCGGCACTGGCGCTCGACGACACGACGTGCGTCCGCATCGAACAGCGCGAGTTCTTCCAGTTGCTGGAACGCCATCCGGCCCTGGTCCGCGGCCTGCTCTCGGGTCTGACGCTGCGCCTGGCCGAACTGACACGGCGCCTCGCCGAGCTGACCGGGGCGCGGGTCGAGGCCCGCTTCGCCCGGCTCTTCCTGAAGCTGGCCCACCAGATCGGCCGCGCCGATCGCGGCGGCGTCTTCGTGCCGATGCCGCTGTCGCGCCAGGAGCTGGCCGACCTCACCGGCACGACGATCGAGACGGCGATCCGGATCATGAGCCGGTGGCAGAAGGAGGACGTGCTGCACACCGAGAAGGACGGCTTCGTGCTGCTCGACCACGCCACGCTCGAGGACGTCGCCGCGTCGTGAGGCTCAGACGTAGCGCAGCATCGCCATGAAGCCGTTGTCCATGTGGAACTGCTGGTGGCAGTGGAAGAGCGCCAGGCCGGGCTGATCGGCGACGACGTCGATCTCGGCCTGCTTCCACGGCGGCACGACCACCACGTCCTTCAGGATGCCTGACGTCGGCCGGCCGTCGACCCGCGCCAGCTCGAAGGTGTGGCGGTGCAGGTGCACCGGGTGCGGGTCGGCGCTCTGGTTGTCGAGGGTCCAGCGATAGCGGCGGCCGGCGGTGACGACGATGTCGTCGGTCTTCGGGTACTGCTTGCCGTTGATCGTCCAGTGGTGGCCGTCGCCGGTGGCACGAAACGCCAGCGTGAGACGGCCATCGGGCTCGGCGGCGGGCGGCGTGCGGGCGCCGAACAGGGTGTAGTCCCAGGGCCGCGGCACCGGCGCGAGCCACTGCGGCGATCCCGAGGCGCCGGCGTACTCGATGACGACGCCGAGTCCGCGCTCGCGGTCGGCGGCGCGCACGCCGCCGAGGGTCCACACGCCGGGCCGATCCATCTCGACCACCGCGTCCACCCGTTCGCCCGGCGCGACGTCCACGATCGGCACCGCCACCGGGGTGGGCACGGGATTGCCGTCCAGGGCGACGACGCGGAACCGGTGCCCGGCCAGCGCCAGCGAGTGCGTCAGCGTGGCGCTGGCGTTGACGATGCGGAAGAGCACCCGCTGCCCGGCGGCGACGCGAATGGGATCGGCGGCGCCGAGCATCCGCCCGTTGATCGAGCAGGCCTTGAACTCGACGTCGCGCGGGCCCTGGCGGCGGAACGACGGCTCCCATTCGTGCAGGACGAGCGGCACGTCGTGGTCGTAGCCGCCGGGGTCGCGGCCGTCCTCGACCAGGAGCACGCCGAACTGCCCGGTGTAGGTGCCCTTCGCCAGGTCGTTGCCCGCCGGCTCGTGGCTGTGGTACCAGCGCGTGCCCGCCGGCTCCGGCGTGAAGCGGTAGCGCCACCGGCCCCTGGGCGGCACGCCCGGCGTGCCCTGCTCGTAGACCCCGTCCACCTCCGGAGGGATGTGGAGGCCGTGCCAGTGCACGATGTCCTGACGCGTCGTGTCGTTGAAGACGTCCACGACGAGCGGGCGCCCGCGCGGCACGCGCAGCAGCGGTCCGGGCACCGCCCCGTTGTAGGCCAGCGTCCGCACCACCCGGCGGGGCGCGATCTCGTGGCGGAGCTCGCCGATGCGCAGCGTGACATCGGCGGGTCCGGCCAGCGCCTCGGGCGCCTGCGGCGCATGGCGGGCGCGCGCCCCGCCATGCTGGGCCAACGGCATCGCCCGCGACGCCCCCCACGCCGCGGTCAGCGCGAGCCACGCCCGCCGTGTCATCACACCACCCACCGTACCACCGCTCGCCGGCCGGCCGGCGAGCCGGGGCCCTACTTCTGCACCGACTTCAGGAAGTCGGACAGCGCCTGGACGCGCAGCGGCACCAGGTCGGGCTCGAGCGAGCGGAACAGCGTGCTCCACACCGGCATGTCGCGCGTGCCGTGGGCGGCAATCTCGTCGGCGCCCTCGATGTAGCGCTTCACGCGCACCTCGGGAAACTGGCCGTTGTTACGCGCGCTGATACGCGTGAGATCCGCCGGCGCTTTGGTGAGGGCCTTGGCCGCCGGACCGTTCCCGGTCGCGTCGAGCCCGTGGCACGCCACGCAGTAGCTCTGATACATGGCGGCGCCGTCGGAGGCGGGGGTCCGCTTGATCGGCACCGTGTCGATGCGCTGCGCCTGGGCGGTGCCGGCGGCCAGACCAACGACTGCGACTGCGACGAACACCGGTCGAGTCATGTCGCCCTCCTTTGAGAAGGTCGGGGCGAAGTCTCCCGCCGGTGGCGGCCCGGCAGTATGACAGCCGTCATACGCGGGGGGCGGAGCCGCTCAGCGCGGGCCCAGCGTGACGACGCTCTCGACGTAGGTGAACCAGAGCGTCCCGCCGGCGAAGGTACCGGTGACCACGGGACCGCCGGCGACGCGGCCGGCGAAGGCGTTCAGCGACACGCGCGGGGTGACGGCGAAGTCGGCCGACGCCTCGACCGCCGTGCCGAGCCGCGTGCTGCCGTTCGACCGCCGCGCGATGTAGCCGAAGACCGCGCCGCGCGACAGGGTGGCGCCGCTGCCGGCGTACCACAGGTCGGCAGCCTCGGCCAGATCGAGCCGGCGCAGATCCAGCCGCAGGCCGAGCGGCGGCCGTGGCCGCGCCTGCAGCTGCACGAACAGATCGCGCAGGTTCATGATGCCGTAGGCGGTGGTCTGCGCGAAGCGCCGCACCGTCGGCAGCATCGGGAAGAACGTGCCGTGGGTGTCGTCGGCGGGATCGCCGTCGCCACTGGCGTGGTAGAGACCGGCCCGCAGCCAGGGACGCCACGGCACCTGCGTCCACTGGTAGCCGCCCTCGAGCGCGGCGGCGAGAGCCCGGTGATCGTCGCCATACCAGCCGCCGGTCTGCGCGGCGCCCCAGGCGAAGAGGTCGGCCTCGCCGCGACCGGCCGGATAGGCGCCGAGCACCACGGCGCCGGCGGTCGTCACGTCGACGTCCACACCGCCGGGCGAGGCGCGGCCGGAGTTGTCCGGACGCTGAGTGACGGCGCGGCGGTCGCGATACTGCCACCCGAACCCCTGCAGCTGGGTCCGCGGCCCCGCGCCGGCCGCCGGCCGCGAACTCACCGTGACCCCGCCGACCAGGACGTCGCGCAGGGTGGTGCCGGCGGCGCGGGCGAAACCGCCCTGCGTGGGCATGAAGGCCACGCCGGTGCCGCGCCATCCGGGCCGGGTGACGTCGACGCGCACGCCGTCGAACACGCGCTGGTAGATCGACCACTCGAACTCGCCGACCAGCCGCGCATCGAGCCGCTGGCGCTTGACGGTCTCGATCTTGGCGACCCCGCTCGGCGCCTCGGCCCCCGAGGTGTAGCCCATGCGGCCGAGCGTCACGTCCACGCCGCGGACGACGGCGGGCAGACGGACGTTGGCGAACCGCAGGTAGATCTGGCTGGCATTGGCGCGCCGTCCGCCCTGATCGAAGTACAGCGCGCCGGTGCCGAGCGCGCCCGGCCCGACCGATCGCTCCGGCAGCCCCGCCATCCCGACGTACTGCACGCCCAGCGTGACGTCGGCGCGGGCCCAGTGCCGGCGCACGTCGAGTCGCAGCCGATCGGCGAGAAAGGCGTAGTCGGGGTCGCCGCCGCCAGCCGGCGGATCGAAGAAGCGCCATGACTCCACCCGCAGCGTGTTGACGGCCGAGACGCGCCACGGCGGGATCGGCGGCGCGGCGGCCGCCGACGAGGGAGGCACCGGCGGCTGGGCCAGCGCGACCGGCGCCGCGGCCGCGACGGCCGCGATCACCGCCACGGCAATGCCTCGGCCCGTCATGGCTCGCATCGTGGCCCCGGCGTCCGGCCGGAGCCATGATCGCCGTCATACAAGGCCCGCCGTCACGGCGCGGGGCTGGCCTCCGGAACGTGACATTGCCGGCAGCGCACCCGCTCGGGGTGGGTCGTGCGGACTTCCGGCCGGGCGCCAGGCCCGGCGTGACAGCTCAGGCACTCGCCGCGCAACTGGAGGGGGTGGGGAATGGTCGGCGGCGCGCCGGGCATGGCCCGGCTTCCCTTCCACGGTCCCTGGGGCAGGCCGGTGAATCGCGATGCCACCAGTTGCGCGCCGGTCGCCACCGGCACGTGACACTGCCGGCAGCGCTGCATCGCGCCGGCCATCACCTCGGCGGGATGGGGCGACGCCGGGGCGACACCCACGCCGGCGATGGCGGTGCCGTCGCTGTCGTGGCAGGTCACGCAGGCGCCGATGGCGGCGTCGTGGGGAATCGTCGGCGGCGCGCCGTCGTAGGCGCGGCCGAGCGCCCGCTCCCCGGTGGACCGTGGCACCGCCGCGGCCGGCGACGGCGCGCCGCAGGCGGCGAGGCCGAGCGCCCCGGCGACGGCGACGGCCACCGTCGCCGCGGTCAGACGCGTTCGAGACGGACCGCGCATTTCTTGTAGTCCGGCTGCTTGCTCAGGTTGTCCATGGCGTCGAGCGTGAGCAGGTTGACCAGACGTGACTCGTCGAAGAAGGGCACGAAGACGGTGCCGCGTGGCGGGCGGCCGCGGCCATCGACGGCCACCGGCAGTTCGAGCGATCCCCGCCGGCTGACCAGCCGTACGAGGTCGCCGCTCTTGAGCCCCTGGGCCTCGGCGTCGGCGCGGTTCACCTCGACATACGCCGCCGGCACCGCCTGGTGGAGCTGCCGGATCCGCCGCGTCATCGACCCGCTGTGCCAGTGTTCGAGCACCCGGCCGGTGGTGAGCCAGAACGGATAGGCGTCGTCGGGCGATTCGGCCGGCGGGTGATACGGCCGCAGGAAGAACGCCGCCTTCTCGCCGTAGCCGGTCGCCTTGTAGAAGTGGGCGCCGCGCGGCTTCTTCACGTACGGGTCGTAACCGGCGGTGTAGCGATACGGCGTCTCCTTGCCGTCCACCACCGGCCACAGCATGCCGCGCGTGGACTTGAGCTGCTGGTAGCTCGCCAGGTCCTTGCCGTGGCCGACGCCGAACGACCGGTACTCCTCGAACATCGCCTCGTGCCAGGCGTCGTCGGGCCACGGGAAGAGATGGCCCATCCCCATGCGCCTGGCCACCTGCATCACCTGCCACGCGTCCTCGCGCGCCTCGCCGGGCGGCTCGACCATCTTGTTCCACTGCTGGGTGCGGCGCTCGGTGTTGCCGTAGACCCCTTCGCGTTCGACCCACGCCGCTGCCGGCAGGATGAGATCGGCGATCGCCGTCGTCGGCGTCGGGTAGATGTCGCTGACGACGACGAAGCGGCCGTCGTCCGGCGTGCGGTCGAAGCGCGAGCGGTTCGGCAGCGTGACCCACGGGTTGGTCGTCTGGATCCACAGCGTCTTCAGGTCGCCGCGCTTCAGCGCCCGGAACATGTCCACGGCGTGGTAGCCGGGGGCCGCCGGGATGGTCCCGGCCGGCAGCTTCCAGATCCGCTCGGCCTCGGCGCGGTGCTCGGGATTGGTCACGACCATGTCGGCCGGCAGCCGGTTATTGGCGGTGCCGACCTCGCGCGCCGTGCCGCAGGCGCTGGGCTGGCCGGTGAGGCTGAGCGGATTCGACCCCGGCCGGCAGATCTTGCCGGTGAGCAGGTGCAGATCGGTGATGAGGTTGTTCATCCACGTGCCGCGCACGTGCTGGTTGACGCCCATGCACCACAGGCTCACGGTGCCGCGCGACAGATCGCCGTAGAGCGCCGCCAGGGCCCGGATCTGCTCCGCCGGCACGCCGGTGATGTCGCTGACCCGCGCCGGCGTGTAATCGGCGAGGAAGGTGCGCGCCTCGTCGAGCGAGCTGGCCCGGACCGAATCCTCGAACGTGTAGCGCTCCGCCTGCGCGTCGAAACAGCCGTAGCCGATGGTCCGCAGATCCTCGACGCCGCGCCGGAACACCACGTTCTCGTCGAGGAAGCTCTGCTGGATGCGCCCCTCGGCCACCAGCAGATGCAGGATGCCGTTGGCCAGCGCCAGGTCGGTGCCGGGGCGGAACAGCACGTGGATGTCCGCGTAGTCGGTGGTCGGCGTGCGGCGGGTGGCGATGTCGACGATGCGGGTGCCCGGCTTCTGGCGCCGGGTCTCGAGCACCCGGCTGAACAGCACCGGGTGCATCTCGGCCATGTTGTTGCCCCACAGCACGAAGTCGTCGGCCAGGTCGAGATCCTGGTAGCAGCCCATCGGCTCGTCGCTCTGGAACTGCGTGAGGAAGCCCGACACCGCGCTGGCCATGCACAACCGGGCGTTCGGCTCCAGGTTGTTGCTGCGCAGCCCGCCCTTGACCCACTTGAGCGCCGCATAGCCGTCGAAGACGGTCCACTGGCCCGACCCGTACATCCCGACGGCCCCCGGACCGTCGGTCTTCAGCGTCTCGGCGAAGCGGGTCGCGACGAGGTCGATCGCCTCGTCCCACGAGACGCGCGCGAAGCGGCCGTCGGCCTGCCGGCGCTGTGGATACAGCAGCCGATCCTCGCCGTAGAGCAGGCCCGGCACGTGGTAGCCCTTCACGCAGAGCAGGCCCTTGTTGACCGGGCTGGCCTCGTCGCCGCGCACGGCGACCACCCGCCCCTGCTCCACGCCCACCATCACGCCGCACCCGGTGCCGCAGAAGCGGCACGGCGCCTTGTCCCAGACGATCGAGGCGCGATCGACCGACGCGGCGCTGCCGATCCGGGCCGCCTCCTCGCGGTCGGCGCACGAGAACGCCGCCACCGCCGGCGCCGCCACGCCGGCCAGCTTGAGGAAGGCGCGCCGTCCGACCCGCTCGATCATCGCTCCTGCCTCGTCTGGCCGTAGCGCCGCTGCATCTCGCGGTTGATGGCGTCGGCCTGCTCTTCAGCGCCCTTCTGCAGCCACTGGTGTTCGGGCCGGCCCAGGATCTCGTCGATCACCTGGTTGGCCCGCCGCGCCTGCTCGCCGCGGCCGGTGCGCGCCGCCGCCGCCGTGACCTCGCGCGCCTCGGGGATGAGCTCCATGTAGAAGCGCTCGGCCACCTCGAACATGCCGTGCCACTGGGTGTAGTCGGGCGCCATCATCGACGCCCCCATCCGCGCCCGCCGCCCCTCGTGGTGCCACAGGAAGTACCAGGTCCACTCGATCTTCTCGTCGTACTGCGTCTTGGTGAGCAGGCCGTTGGCGGCCAGCGCGCTCATGATCGCCTGCCCCGGTTTGGCGAACTTCTCGTTGTAGTGGATCACCAGGTCGTCGTACTGGCGGTAGAACAGGTTGATGTGATCCGGCGTGTGGCAGGTCGAGCACACCTGCTTCATCCGGTTGCGCTTGGCCTCGGCGGTGTCGGCGATCGCCGCGCGCCGCCGCTCGGGATCGGTCTCGGTGACGACGGCGTGATTGGCGTCGGTGTCCATCACCAGGCTCACCGGCGGCCGGTTGGTCCACGAGATCCGCTCGCCCGGGTCGTGGGTGATCTTCATGCCGTTGCGGAGGTTGGCGCTCATGTGGCAGGTGGCGCAGGTCGGCGCCGCGCTGTAGTCCTTCCCCACCACCCACGGCCGGGCATCCAGGTTCATCTTGTCGATCAGGTCGCGGAAGGCGACGCCGTGCTTCGACTCGTCGTAGATCTCCTTCTGCGGGTGATCCGGGCCGAGGTGGCACTTGCCGCAGTTCTCGGGCTGGCGGGCCCGCCGCGCCGAGAAGTCGTGCCGGCTGTGGCAGGCCGCGCACGACCCGGCCGAGCCGTCGAGGTTGAGCCGGCCGATGCCGGTGTTGGGCCAGCTGGTGCTGCTGAAGAGCGGCTTGCCGCTCTCGTTGCGGGCGATGCGGCCGACCGCGTCGGGGTTGGTCGGCTGGCCGCGCTCGTCGGGCTTGAGGTCGCGCATCGTCACCAGGCCGCCGTCGGTCGCCTGGAACGCCACCATCGACCCGTGGCACTGCTGGCAGCCGGAGTTGGCCGGCGCCATGCCGTTCACCGCGGTCACCGCCTTGCCCGGCGTCGGCGAGTGCGGATTGAAGGCCACCCGCGACCCCTCGACCGTCTCGGCCAGGAAGTTGTCGAGTGACGCCAGGATGTTGCCGGCCTTGGAGTGATGGCTGGCGGCGAACTCGGCCGACTCGGTGGGATGGCAGCGCGCGCAGTCGCGCGGCGTCACCACCGTGGCGATCGACTGGCCGTAGTGGCTGAAGACGTCGGCGTCCCTGGCCTCGGCCTGATGGCAGTCCACGCAGGCGACGCCCTTCTCGGCGTGGGTCGAGTCGCGCCAGTGATCGACGATGCCGGTGGAGACCTGGCTGTGGCAGTCGACGCACTGTCGCGACGCCGCCGGCGTCGGCGTCTCGGCCCGGGTCAACCCGGCCTCCTGCCGCCGCCGCGCCACCTCGAGCCACTGCACCGTCACCAGCGACAGCAGGAACAGCAGGCCCAGGCCGGCGATCAGCCAGCGTTTCTGATCGAGTGTCATGACATCGTCCTCAGTGCGCGACCAGCGCCTCCCAGAGCGTGAACCCCATGATCGTCAGGGCGCCGACCACGCCGATCCAGACGCTGATGTCGGCGTACTTGAAGCGCCGCACCAGCCAGTCGTCGATGAACGGCCACAGGAACATCACGAACACGATCAGCCCCTGGGTCAGCACCGCCGTCGTGCCGGAGAAGAGCTTCAGCCAGCGGAAGGCGACGTAGAAGAACCACTCGGGCTTGATGATCTCGGGCGTGATCTGCGGGTCGGCGCGCGGCCCCATCGTCACCGGCAGCAGCGTCGCCAGCGCGCTCAGCAGGATCATCAGCGTCAGGCCGATGATGAGCTCGGTGAAGAAGTGCTCGGGGAAGAAGGCGAACTGGCGCGGCGGCCCGGGCGGCTCGCGCTCGAACTTCAGCTCGGTGACGCCGTGCAGCCGCACCAGCCCGATGTGCATCATCAGCACGAGGATGAGCGTGACCGGCAGCACCGCGGCGTGGAGGATGAAGAAGCGCGACAGCGTGCGGTCGTTGTAGCTGTCGCCGCCGAGCAGCACCTGCTTCATGAACGGCCCGGCCACCGGCACGGTGTCGCTGATGTTGGCGCCGACGGTGGCGCCCCAGTAGCTCAGCTGCTCGAACACCAGGCTGTAGCCGGTGAAGCCGATGAGCAGCGTGCAGACCAGCAGCGTCATGCCGATCATCCAGTTGAGCTCGCGCGGCCGCCGGTAGGCGCCGGTGAAGAACACCCGCATCTGGTGCAGCACGACGGCGGCGATCATCAGCGTCGCGCCCCACTTGTGCAGGCCGCGCAGATACCACCCGAACGACGCGTCCTCGGTGATGTAGCGCACCGATTCGTAGGCGGTGGCCGGCGACGGCTGGTAGTAGAAGGCCAGCAGCACGCCGGTGACGATCTGCACGACGAAGAGATACGCCGGCGTGCCGCCGAGCGCGAACCACCACCGCTTGAGGTGGTAGGGCACCGGCTCGTTGGACATCGCCGCGACGGCGTCGAGCGACACCGGCACGCGCTCGCCGATCCAGCCGCGGACGTCGTTCACGACCGCCACCTGTCGGCACCCGGGCGCGCGGCGCGGGCCTGCCGCTGGAGGCAGCCCAGGCACGGGTCGTGGCCGGGGCCGCTCGGGCCGGTGACCTCGACGATCCCGGCCACCTCGCCCATCGACAGGTGCTCGGCGGGCACGAAGATGTAGAGCAGGTCCTTCTGCACCGCCAGCGCGTAGCGCGGCAGCACCTGGCCGGCGTCGCCTGGCGGGCCGCCGGTGGCGGTGCCTTCGGGGTCGAACGTGCCGTTGTGGCACGGGCAGAAGTAGCGGTTGTTCTGCGGCTCCCAGCGCACCTGGCAGCCCAGGTGCGGACAGGTGCTCGACAGCGCGATGAAGTCGGCGGCGGTGCCCGCCGAGCCGCGCCGGGTGATGTTCACCGTCCGGCCGTCGGGGGTGCGGTACAGCAGCGTCGCCCCCACCGCGACGTCGCGCACCCGGGCGACGAACAACTGGTGCAGGCGCCCGGTGTGGGCCGGCAGCATGTAGCGTCCGCTCACCCAGGCGAGCAGCCCGTAGCCGCCGATGAGACCGGCGAGCATGCCCAGCCGCGACGACAGCCAGAGCGCGGCCCGACGCGTCATGGGCGGCGACGGCGGTTCGGGCGCGGGGGCTGGAACGGCGTGCGACATGGCAGCCTCAGAACGGCGTGAAGCCCAGCGACGGATACCGGGTCATCGTGTGGAGGTGGTAGAGCGGCTGCGCGTAGGCCAGCACGATGAGCACGACCGCGACCGCGCCCCACAGCCCGAGACGATCCCAGAGCGAGGGACCCGGCGTGGGCGGCTCGAGCGGCTCGGCGTACTCGACCGACGGCTGCTCGCCTTGCGGCGCGGTCAGCATCGTGCCGACGACCACCCCGACGTAGCTCATCGCCGACACGAACAGGATCACGCCGCCCATCGCCGACAGGGTGACCAGCGGCACCCAGGCCTGCGCCGCGTCGACCCCCTGGAACTCGCCGGTGTAGACGCGGCGCGGCATGCCCATCAGTCCGGCGATATGGCTGGGGATGCTGAAGCACTGCATGCCGGCGAACCACAGGTACGGCTGCCACATGGCGAGGCGGGGGAAGGCGATGGCGCGGCCGGTGAGCCGCGGCAGCAGCCAGTAGGTGCTGCCCATGAACGTGAGGGCGACGGCGGTGCCGACGGTGAGGTGGAAGTGTCCCTGCACCCACGCGGTGTTGTGGATCATGGCGTTCATGGCGTAGGCGGCGTTGATGGCGCCGCCGAAGCCGCCGAGCGCGAAGGTGGCCATCGACAGCGCGACGCTGGCGAAGAACGGATCGCGCCAGGGCAGCACGCCCAGCCAGCCGAACCGCCCGGTGCCGCCGCGCGCGCGGCCGGCGTGCTCGAGCGAGGCGATCACGGTGAAGGCCGTGACCAGGCTGGGAAACATGATGGCGTAGGTGGTGAAGGTGTGCACCAGCTTCCAGCCGCCGCCGATCCCGGGGTCGGTGAACTGGTGATGGAAGCCGACCGGCGTCGAGAACAGGATGAACTGCACGAAGACGACGCGGGTGACCGCGTCGCTGAACAGCTTGCCGCCGGCGACGCGCGGGATCACCGTGTACCAGAGCACGTAGGCCGGCACCAGCCAGAAGTAGGTGAGCGGATGGCCGAACCACCAGAAGTAGGTGCGGGCGACGATCGGATCCACGCGCTCGATGAGGCCCAGCGACCACGGCACGAGGTAGACCAGGACTTCGACGGCGAGCCCGGCGGTGGCCAGGATCCAGATGGCCACCGACGTCAGCATGCCGTGCATCGCCAGCGGCACGCGGTCGTCGCGATGGTCGCGACGCCACATACGGAAGCTGCCGATCATCACACCGCACCAGATCCACGAACCGACGACGAGCAGGGTGGCACCGACGTAGAACGCCGGATGCGCCAGCAGCGGCGGATAGAACGTGTAGAGCACGGTGCTCGTGCCCGACAGGATGGCCAGCGTGGTGACGACGGTGCCGACCAGGGCCACCCAGAAGCCGGCCCAGGCCCAGCGCAGCCCGGCGATGCGGCCGAGCGTGGTGACGGCCACGACGTAGCCGAGCGCCATGATGAAGAACGTGGTGAAGACCAGCGCCTCGAGCACGCCGTGGGCGGTGACCGACAGATAGTAGAGGCGGGCACTGCCGAACGGCAGTTCGACCCCGGCGCGGGCCAGCGCCTGCATCACCGCCATCATCCCGCCGACGGCGAAGGCGGCGATCGCCACCCACAGATTGGCGAGCGTCAGGCGCGTCGCGGCGCTCATCGTCGCGGCTCCACGATGACCGTGCCCTGCATCAGGTGATGGGCCAGGCCGCAGTACTCGTTGCAGACGACCAGGTACTCCCCGGGCGTCTCGAAGGTCACCGTCGCCTGGCTCACGTAGCCCGGCGCCACGGTGAGGTTGACGTTGGTGCCGACGATCTGGAAGCCGTGCAGGACGTCGGGGCTGGTGATGCGGAACGTGACCGGCACGCCGACGGGCACCCGCACCACCGACGGGCGGAAGACGTAGAACTCGGCCCGCATCGAGACGGTGACCGCGCCGTCGGGACCGGTGGCCACGCCCGGCGACGCGAACTCGCCGGCCACGGTGAGGGTCTCGGGATCGACGGTCTCGGTGTGGCTCGGCGGATGGGCCGACCCGGCCAGGGCCGTCGCCACGATGGCGCCGGTGAACAGCGCCAGCATGGCGGTCGCCGCCCACATCCACAGCCGCTCGGTCCGCTCGACGTGCATGGCGTCTACGGGGTGGTCCGCGGCAGGAACAGGCCGAAGAAGAACCCCAGCCACCCCACGGCCACCAGCGCGCCGAAGACGGCGACGATGGCCACGGTGCCTCTCGTATCGGAATCGGGGGCGTCGGCCACGTGGTGAGGTCTCGGGCGGAGTCTACGCAGAAAGAACGGCCGCACGCAAACGGGCCCGGCGCCGGTCCCCGGAGGATGCGGCGCCGACGGAGGACAATTCCACGGTGATGTGCGATCCTTTTTGGCCTGAATAGGAGGGCGCGCATGGATCGACGAAAAGCACTGACCGCCACGGCCGGGCTGGCGCTCGCCGCGGGCGCGGGCCGGGCAGACGCCGCCACCACCGATGCCGACGTGCTGAAGATGCTCGACGCCTTCGCCGCGGCGTGGAACCGTCACGACCTCGACGGCCTGATGGCGTGCATGACCGACGACTGCGTGTTCGACGCGTCCGCCGGCCCGGAGGTGGCCGGCGCCCGGCACGTCGGACGCGACGCCGTGCGCCGGGCCTTCGCCGACGTGTTCGCCACGTTCAAGGACGCGCGCTGGAACGAGCCGCGCCACTTCGTCGCCGGCGATCGCGCCGTCTCGGAGTGGCGCTTCACCGGCACCGCCGCCGACGGCACGAAGACCGAAGTGAACGGCTGCGACGTCTTCACGCTGCGCGGCGCCAGGATCGTCGTGAAGAACTCGTACCGGAAACAGCGGACGGCGTGAGCGACAAGGAGACGTGCAGATGACCCGGATGTTCGTGAGCGGAGTGGCCCTCGGCCTGGTGGCCGTGGCGGGCGTGCCGGCCGGCGCGCAGCCGGTGCAGCGATCGCAGCAGCACGACTACCGCGTGGTGACGGTGGTGGACGGGCTCGTGCAGCCGTGGGCGATCGCCTGGCTGCCGAACGGCGACGCGCTCGTCACCGAGCGGCCCGGCCGGCTGCGCATCGTGCGCGGGGGCAAGCTCCTGCCACAGGCCGTCGCCGGCGTGCCGCCGGTCGTCTTCCAGGGCCAGGGCGGCCTGCTCGAGGTGGCGGTACATCCCAACTTCGCCGCCAACAGGTTCGTCTACCTCACGTACTCCAAGGCCAAGGCCGACGGCAGCGGCGCGACGACGGCGCTGGTCCGCGGGACGTTCGAGAACGATCGCCTCGCCAACGTCCAGCCGCTGTTCGAGTCGGTGTCGACCGGCCGCGGCCACTTCGGCGGCAAGATCGCCTTCGACGGCAAGGGCCATCTGTTCCTGACCCTCGGCGATCGCCAGGTGCCGCCCGAGGGCAATCTCGAGTCGCACCCGGCGCAGGATCTGTCGAACCACCACGGCAAGGTGGTGCGGCTGAACGAGGACGGCACGGTGCCGGCCGACAACCCGTTCGTCGGCAAGCCGCCGGCCAGGCCCGAGATCTGGAGCTACGGCCACAGAAACGTGCAGGGCATCGCCATCGACCCGGCCACGGGCAACGTGTGGACCAACGAGCACGGCCCGCAGGGCGGCGACGAGCTGAACCTCGATCGCGCCGGGCGGAACTACGGCTGGCCGGTGATCGGCTACGGCGTCAACTACACCACCGGCAAGGCTATCCACGGCGGCACGCACCGCGAGGGCATGGAGCAGCCGATGCACCTGTGGGTGCCGTCGATCGGCATCTCGGGTGCGGTGTTCTACACCGGCGATCGCTTCCCGCAGTGGAAGGGCAATCTCTTGATAGGCGGCATGGCCGGCGAACAGGTCGGCCGCCTGACCATCGCCGGCGAGAAGGTGCTCACCCGCGAGACCCTGCTGCCGGGTGTCGGCCGCGTCCGCGACATCCGCCAGGGGCCCGACGGGTTCATCTACCTGGTCACCGAGGACGACGACGGCAAGCCGACACCGGTCGTGCGGCTCGAACCGGTCGAGCGCACGTCGACGCGGTAACGGCGTGCGCACCGCAGTGACGAGGCGCCAGCCGGCCGCCTGGCGGCGGCTGCTGACGGCGGCGATCGCCGCCGCCGCCGGCATCGCGACATCGGCGCAGGGCCCCAGTCCCGACGCGCTCGACGCGCAGATCGGCCGCATCTTCGCCGACCAGGCTTACGCGGTGCCGGCCTTCGGGCCGGCCCGCTGGCTGCCCGACGGCGGCGCCTATTCGACCGTCGAGCGCGCCGCCGACGGCGGCAGCGACATCGTGCGCTACGACGCGGCGACCGGCGCGCGCAGCGTGCTCGTCGCCGCCACGCGCCTCGTCCCGCCCGGCCGGACGACCGGCGTGACCATCGCCGATTACCAGTGGTCCGACGACGGCACGAAGCTCCTCGTCTTCACCAATACCCGCAAGGTGTGGCGGCTCAACACCCGCGGCGACTACTGGGTGCTCGAGATCGGATCGGGCCGGCTGACCCAGGTGGGCGCGACCGCTCCCGAGGCGTCGCTGATGTTCGCCAAGTTCTCGCCCGACGCCACGCGCGTGGCCTACGTGCGCGGCAACGACCTCTACGTGGAGCGGCTGAGCGACGGCCAGCTCACCCGGCTCACCAGCTCCGGCTCGGACACGATCATCAACGGCACCTCCGACTGGGTCTACGAGGAGGAGCTGGGCGTGCGCGACGGCTTCCGCTGGAGCCCCGACGGCCGGCGCATCGCCTACTGGCAGTTCGACACGTCGGGCGTCGGCCTCTTCACCCTGCTCAACAACACCGACAGCGCCTATCCGGTGGCGACGCGCATCCCGTACCCGAAGCCGGGCACGACCAACTCGGCGGTGCGCATCGGCGTGGTCGCCGCCGACGGCGGTGAGACCACGTGGATGCAGACGCCGGGCGACCCGCGCGACTCCTATCTCGCCCGCCTCGAATGGCAGGGCGACGGCGCGCTGGCCATCCAGCAGTTGAACCGGCTGCAGAACCAGCAGGACCTGCTCAGCGCCGACCCGCGTACCGGCCAGGTCACCCGCGTGTTCCGCGATCGCTCCGAGACCTGGGTGGACGTGGTGGACACGGGGCGCTGGACCGACCAGGGCAAGGCGTTCTTCTGGACCAGCGAGCGCGACGGCTGGCGCCACGTCTACAAGGCCGCCGCCGACGGCTCGGCGACCTCGCTCGTCACCGCCTTCGACGCCGACATCACGCAGCTGGTCGGCACCGACGCCGCCGACGAATGGGTGTACGTGATCGCCTCGCCCGACGACCCGACGTCGCGGTATCTCTATCGCGCCCGCGCCGACGGGCGGAGCCCCCCCGAGCGCGTGACCCCGCCGGATCAGCCCGGCGTGCACGGCTACCGCCTGGCGCCGGGCGGACGGCTGGCCTTCCACACCTGGTCGCAGTTCGATCGGCCGCCGGTCACCGACGTCGTCGAGCTGCCGAGTCACCGGGTGCTGCGCACGCTCACCGACACCACCGCGCTGCGCCAGGCGCTGGCGACGGTGATCACCCGGCCGGTCGAGTTCTTCACCGTGCCGGTGGACGACGGCATCACCCTCGACGGCTGGATGCTGAAGCCGCGGGATTTCGACCCGACGAAGCGCTATCCGCTCATCGCCTACGTCTACGGCGAGCCGGCGTCGACGACGGCCGCGAACCAGTGGTACGGCGGCACGACGCTCTTCCACCGCGCGCTGGCCGAGGCCGGCTATGTCGTGGTCAGCATGGACAACCGCGGGACGCCGGCGCCGAAAGGCGCGCCGTGGCGCAAGGTGATCTACGGCGCGGTCGGCGAGCTGGCCGCCAGGGAACAGGCCAGCGCCGTGCGGGCGCTGCTGGCCCGGCACGCGTTCCTGGATCCCGCCCGCGTCGGCGTGTGGGGCTGGAGCGGCGGGGGCACCAACACGCTCAACGCGATGTTCCGCCACCCCGACGTCTACCACGTCGGCGTGGCGGTGGCGCCGGTGCCCGACCAGACGCTCTACGACACCATCTACCAGGAACGCTACATGGGCCTGCCGGGGCCGAATGCCGCCGGTTACAAGCGCGGCTCGGCGATCCACTTCGCGCACGGGCTGAAGGGCGACCTGCTGCTCGTCCACGGCTCGGGCGACGACAACGTGCACGTGCAGGGCACCGAGATCCTGATCAACCGCCTGATCGAACTGGGCAAGGCGTTCGACGCGATGATCTACCCGAACCGCTCGCACTCGATCTCGGAGGGGCCCGGGACGACCGTGCACGTCTACCGCAAGATCGCCCGCTACTTCGTCGACCATCTCGCCCCCGGCGGCCGATGAGGGTCGCCATCGTCGGCGGGCCGGGCATCGGCAAGAGCACGCTGGTCCGCCAGCTCGGCGATCTCTACCACCACGGCTCCTACGGCGAGGGCGAGCAGGGCGTCTGGGATCCGCGCGTGCTCGCCGACATCGACGCCGGGCGCAATCCCGTCGGCGTCACCGCCTATTTCGCCTGGCTCTACGACGCCAACTACCGCGACGCCGCCAGCCACGACGGGCCCGGCAAGGTGATCCTGTTCGAGGGCGCGCGGATCACGCTCGAGGCGCACATCGCCGAGTACCCGCCGGCGGTGCACGACGAGCTGCACAAGGTGCTGGCGATCGGCGACTGGTGGGCGCCGGATCGCACGATCGTGCTGACGTCGAGCACCGACACGATCGAGAAGCACATCCGCCAGCGCGGCCGTCCACACGAGCGCGTGGACGAGATGGTGCGCCGCTTCCGGCTGATCGACGCCGAGTTCCGCCGCCTGGCACCGCAGTACCCCAACGCCGTGGTCGTCAACCGCGACGGCCGCGAGTTCCACGACCGCGACGGCCTGCAGGGCATCATCGACGCCGCCGGCCTGCCGCCGTTCGCCGAGATCCCGTACAGACGAATGGAGCGCTACGAGCCCATCTCGTAGCGCTCCACATGCCTGCTTCGACAGAGCTGAAGCTCTGCCCTACGCACCGCGACGACGGGACGCCGGGGCGGCCCGCCGCGGCGAATCCCGGCTCGGTCGCTACTGCTTGCGGTAGCTGCTGACCGGCGGCAGGTACGAGCCGGTGCCGTCGGGCGGCTTCTCGCCGGCCACCACCGGCAGCGTCAGCGTGCCGATGCCCTCGATGCTGGCGGTGATCGTGTCGCCCGCCTTGAGGAACATCTGCTTGCCGCGCACCGCCGTGCCCATGCCGACGCCGCCCGACGTGCCGTTGTTGACGACGTCGCCGGGGAACAGCGTGATGATCGACGAGCCGTACTCGATCAGCTCGTAGACCGAGTGGATCATGTCGCCGGGCAGGCCTTCCTGCATCTGCTGGCCGCCGACGCTGAGGGTCTGGCGCAGGCGCTTCATCGGGTCGCCGTAGAATTCCTTCGGCACGATCCACGGGCCCATCGGCGCGAAGGTGTCGTGTCCCTTGCCGACCAGCCAGTCGGAGCCGCCCATGCCGCCCGGCGGACGGCCGCCTCGGTCGGAGATGTCCACGGTGACCATGTAGCCGAAGATGTGCTCGGCGGCCTTGGTCGCCGGCACGTAGCGGGCGGCGCGGCCGATGACGATGCCGAGCTCGACCTCCCAGTCCATGCGGTCGCGGCCGTAGGGGATCACCACCGCGTCGCCATTGCCGATGACGGCGCCCTCGGTCGGCTTGATGAAGAGATAGGGCACGCCGCGGTTCTTGCGCCGCTCCTCGGCCTCTTTCTTCTGCTGCTCGGGACCGCCGCCCCCGCCCTCGCCGACGTGGGTGTAGAAGTTCACGGCGGCGTTCAGCATCTTGCCGGGCATCAGCGGCGGCAGCGTGCGCACCTGCGCCAGGTCCTTGATGTAGGCCGGCCGCGGCGACGCCGCGATCCGCTTGTTGCGCACCACGTCGGTCACGATCTCGTAGAGCCGGTACTTCATGCCGTACTCGTACTGGCCGATCAGCTCGCGCATCGTCTCGGGTATCGCCAACTTGGGATAGGCGAGGTCGCGCTCGAGCGCGCGGTTGGCCGCCGCCAGGTCGACGATGATCTTGTCCTGCAGCACGATGCCGATCCGCGGCTCGCCGTCGATCTCGAAAGTGCCGAGCTTGAAGGGCTCGGCCGCGGTCGCCTCTGGCCCACGCTGCGCAAGGAGCGGCGTGGCGAAGGCGACCGTGAACAGGAAGCAGTACCCTGCCAGTCGTCGCATCAGATCCCCCAGTGAAACAGGTATGGGCAGCGTCTCGACTGTGACCCGGCGGCGCCGACCTGTCAAGATAGCGGCTGGCGGCTGGCGGCGGGCGGCTGGACAGCAAAGACGCACATCATCCGGCATCGCCAGCTCATGCTCGCCCCCCTTCCGATCGATCCGTTCGTGCCCGAGGTGCGCGCCCGCCTGGCGGCGGCCCGGGCGGCGGTGCTGGTGGCCGGTCCCGGCGCCGGCAAGACCACCCGCGTGCCGCCGGCCCTGGTGGACGCCGGCCGCGTCCTCGTGCTGCAGCCGCGGCGCGTCGCGGTGCGGGCCGTCGCGGCGCGAATCGCCGACGAACGTGGCTGGACGCTCGGCGGCGAGGTGGGCTGGCACGTCCGCTTCGAGCGGCGGTTCACGGCCGCGACCGCCCTGCTCGTGGTCACCGAAGGCATCCTGACCGCCAGGCTGCAACAGGATCCGCTGCTCTCGGACGTCGCCACCGTGGTGCTCGACGAGTTCCACGAGCGCAGCCTGCACGTGGACCTCGGCCTGGCCCTGGTGCGGCAGGCCTGGCGGGCCCGCGACGACCTGCGGGTGCTGGTGATGTCGGCCACGCTCGAGGCCGGGCCGGTGGCGCGGTATCTGGACGACTGCCCGGTGATCGACGTCCCGGGCGCGGCGCATCCGCTCGCCGTCGAGTACGCGCCGGGCGAGTCGGTTGCCGAGGCCGTGCGCCAGGTCCTGCCCCGCACGACCGGCCAGGTGGTGTGCTTTCTGCCCGGCCGGCGGGACATCGAGCGGGCGGCGACGGATCTCGCCGACGCCGGCGACGCCGACATCGTCCCGCTGCACGGCGGGCTCGACCTCGACGCCCAGACCCGCGCCGTGTCGGCCGCGCCGCCCGGCCGCCGGCGCGTCGTCCTGGCCACCAACATCGCCGAGACGTCGCTCACGGTGCCCGGCGTATCCGTGGTCGTGGACAGCGGGCTGGTGAAGGTGGCGCGCTACGACGCCGCGCGCGGCGTCGATCGGCTCGACGTGGAGCGGGTGACCGCCGACAGCGCCACGCAGCGCGCCGGCCGGGCCGCGCGCCTCGGGCCCGGGCTCGTCCGCCGCCTGTGGGACGCGCGCGATCGCCTGCGCGAGTCGCGCGAGCCCGACATCGCGCGTGTGGATCTCGCCGGCGCCGTGCTGGATCTGGCGGCCTGGGGCGCCGACGCGCGCGCGTTCGAGTGGTTCGAGCTGCCGCCGGCACATGCCGTGGACGCGGCCGTCCGGCTGCTCGAACGACTCGGCGCGGTGGAGGTGCGGGACGGCCGCCTGGGGGTGACGGCGCTCGGCCGCCAGCTGCAGCGCTGGCCGCTGCACCCGCGGCTGGCCCGCATCCTGGTCGAGGGCCACGGCGCCCCGAACGTCGCGGCGGCGTGCGCGCTGCTCGGCGAAGGCACCGCGCGCGGCCCGAACGGCGCCACGACGTCGTGCGATCTGCTGGCCGATCTCGATCGCTTCGCCGCGCAGGCGCCGCACGTCCGTCAGGTGGCGCGCGAGCTCGAACGCCTCGCCGCCGGCGCGCTGGATCGTCCGCGCGCCGACGCCCTCGACGACACCGGCCTGCGCCGGGCGCTCTTCACGGGGTATGCCGATCGCCTGGCCCGGCGCCGGTCCGGGGCGCTCGATCGCTACACCCTGGCCTCGGGCCACGGGGCGACGCTGGCCCGCGAGTCGGGAGTGCGCGACGCCGAGTTCGTCGTCGCGCTCGACGTGCGCGGCGCCGAGTCGCGCGGCGTCAGCGAGGCCCGCATCCATCTCGCCAGCGCGGTCGATCCGGCGTGGCTTCACCCGACCTCGCGGCAGGTCGAGCACACCCTCGACCCGGCGACCGGCCGCGTCCGCGCGGCGCGGGTGGCTCGGGTGGACGCGCTGGTCGTCAGCGAGACGCCAGTGGCGCCGGATCCCGAGGCGGCGGCCGCCGTGCTGGCCGAGGCCTGGCTCGCCCGCGGCCGGCGCGACGCCGACGTTCAGCTGCTCCGCCGGCTCCGGTTCGCGGGGATGGCCGTCGATCTGCCCGGCCTGGTCCGGAGGGCGGCCGAGGGCGCCCGGGCCGTGGACGAGGTGCGACTCGACGCCGGCCTCGCCGCCGAGGCGGCGCGCTCACTCGCCCGCCTCGCCCCGGTGGCGCTGCCGGTGCCCAGCGGGCGTCAGGCACCGCTCGAGTACAACGACGACGGCTCGGTCACCGCCTCGGTCAAACTGCAGGAGCTGTTCGGCCTCGCCGACACGCCCGTGCTGGGACCGGACCGCGTGCCGGTCACCTTCAGCCTGCTCGCCCCCAACGGCCGGCCGGTGCAGACCACCCGCGACCTGCGGAGCTTCTGGCAGCGCACCTACCCGGAAGTCCGCAAGGAGCTGAGGGGCCGCTACCCGAAGCATCCCTGGCCCGATGACCCCTGGACGGCGGTGCCGACGCATCGCACCACCAGGTCTGCGAAACGCTGAGCGACCCGACCACGCGCGCCGCGCACACGCGGCGACGACCGCGCCACGGTCCGCCAAGCACGCCGTGCGCCTTCAGGATCGCACGCAGCTGATCGTGCGGAATCGCGTGCCGGCGCTGGTAGTCGGCGCCGGTCATCGTCTCGGCCGCGACCATCGCGTTGATCAGCTCTGACCGCGAGCCGTCGCGCCGCCTGGGGGCCGAGAGCCCGGGAATCTCCGGCACGACCGGGGAGAACTCCGCGAGGCCGCTCACCTGGGGACGGCGCCACCGCCGGGCCACGGCACGCCGGCGCCGTTTCGCGAGACAATGAAGGTGATGGCGGACGACGGCGATGCCGACGTCTGCGACTGTCTCCGGGCACCGCCCTTGCAACCCTGGAACCAATGATGTCCTTCCGTGTCTCTGCCTCGTCGATCGCGATGCTCGGGTTGTTGCTGCCGGCCGCGACGTTCGCCCAACCGGCGGGCTTCGCCCCGCCCGACTGGGACAGCGGCATCCGCTTGGCCGAGGCCGCCGACCGCAACCCCGATCCGAAGGTCGTCGAGGTGGACATCACGGCCAAGGTCGCCGAGGTCGAGGTGGCGCCGGGCCAGCGCGTCAAGGCGTGGACCTACAACGGCGGGCTGCCCGGACCGCTCATCCGCGCCAACGTCGGCGACCGGGTCATCGTCCACTTCACCAACGAACTCGACGAGCCGACGACGATTCACTGGCACGGGGTGCGGGTGCCCATCGAGATGGACGGCGTACCCGGTATCTCGCAGCCCGAGGTGAAGAAGGGCGAGTCGTTCACCTACGACTTCGTGGTCCCCGACGCCTCGCTCTACTGGTATCACCCGCACGTGATGTCGGCGGCGCAGGTGGGCTACGGGCTCTACGGTCCGCTGCTGGTCGAGGATCCGGCCGACGGCGTCGGCGTGGCCGACACGCTCACGCTGGTGCTGAGCGACATCGGCTTCGACAAGAGCGGCGCCCTCGAGCCGGCCGACAGCGGCGGCTCGGCCGGCATGGTGTTCGGGCGGGAGGGCGCCACCGTGCTGGTCAACGGCCGGGTCCGCCCGACCGTGCGGGCGCGCGCCGGCGCGCCGCAGCGCTGGCGCATCGTCAACACCGCCAAGAGCCGCTTCTTCTACCTCGACCTCGACGGCCAGGCGTTCACCGTGATCGGACAGGACGGCGGGCTGCAGGAACGCCCGGTGACCAGCGACATCCTGCTCATCACGCCGGGCGAACGCATGGACGTGATCGTCACGCCGACCGGCACCCCGGGGGGAAGCCTGACGCTGCGCGGCATGCTCTACAACCGCGGCTACGGCAGCATCGAGTACCGCAGCGTCGAGGACCTGCTCACGGTGGCCTTCAGCGCCGACGCGCCGCTGCCGAAGCGGCCGCTGCCGGCGATCACGCGGGCGATCACGCCGCCCTCGCCCGACGGCGCCACGCCGGTGTCGATGGTGCTCACGCTGCCCCCGCAGGAGGCCGGCCACTCCGAGTTCCGCATCAACGGCGTGCCCTACTGGAAGGCCAAGCCGTTCGAGGCCAGGCTGGGCGAGACCCAGTGGTGGACGGTGAAGAACGACACCGAGTGGGACCACCCGTACCACCTGCACGGCTACTTCTTCATGGTGGTCGACGAGCAGGGCCGGCCGATCGGGCCGAAGGTGTGGAAGGACACCGTCAACGTGCCGATGAAGTCCACGGCGCGGCTGCTGGTGACCTTCGACGAGCGGCCCGGCGAGTGGATGATCCACTGCCACATCCTCGACCACGCCGAGGGCGGCCTGATGGGCACCGTGCGGGTCGGGCTGCCCGAGGGCGCCGGCACCGCCCACACGCACCCGCCGCCCAAGAAGCCATAGCCCGAAGGCCTGGCGTCAGTTCTGTAGCCGCTGGCCGCTAGCGGTTGCGAGAATCGAAGAGGCCCCAGGGCTGGTGGTCCGCCCGCCCTGGGCCACAATTGGGGACAGGCCCCAATCGGCTGGACTGTCCCGGATGCCACTAGTCACGCTCGATCACCTGCACCATGCCTACGGGCACCTGCCGCTGCTCGACGACGTGTCGCTGGCGATCGACGCCGGTGAACGTATCGCCCTCATCGGCAGGAACGGCACCGGCAAGTCCACCCTGCTGCAGATCGTCAGCGGCGAGATCGCGCCCGACCGCGGCACGGTCTGGCGGGCGCCGGGGACGCGGATCGCGCGGCTGGTGCAGGACGTGCCGCTCGACACGCACGACACGGTGTTCGACGTCGTCGCCGAAGGCCTCGGCGAGTTGAGCGCGCTGGTCGCCGCGTACCACCACGCCGCGGTGGAGGTGGCCCACGGCGACGCCGGTGCGCTCGAGCGGATGGGCCGGCTGCAGCACGAGCTCGAAGAGCGCGACGGCTGGCGCGTCGAGCAGCGGGTCGAGCTGGTGCTGACCCGGCTGGGGCTGCCGACCGACGCCCCGGTGGACACGCTGTCGGGCGGCTGGCGCCGCCGGGTGCTGCTGGCGCGGGCGCTCGTGGCCGCCCCCGACGTGCTGCTGCTCGACGAGCCGACCAACCACCTCGACATCGAGGCAATCGAGTGGCTCGAGGCGTTCCTGGCCGAGTACGCCGGCGCCGTGCTGTTCGTCACCCACGACCGCGCGTTCCTCGAGCGGCTGGCGACCCGCGTCGTCGAGCTCGACCGCGGCCGTCTCACCTCGTGGCCCGGCAGCTACGCGACGTTTCTGGAGAAGAAGGCGGCCTGGCTGGAGAGCGAGGCGATCGCCCACGAGAAGTTCGACAAGAAGCTGGCCGAGGAGGAGGTCTGGCTGCGGCGCGGCATCAGGGCGCGCCGCACCCGCGACGAGGGTCGGGTGAAGCGGCTGCTGGAGATGCGGGTCGAGCGCGCGGCCCGGCGGGCGCAGATGGGCACCGTGCAGCTGGCGCTCGACGCCGCCGACCCGTCGGGCAAGCTGGTGTTCGAGGCCGAGCACCTGACCAAGGCGTACGGCGACCGGGTGGTGGTCCGCGACTTCTCGACCCGCGTGCTGCGCGGCGACCGCATCGGCCTCATCGGGCCCAACGGCGCCGGCAAGACCACGCTGCTGCGGCTGCTGCTCGGCGAACTGGCGCCCGATGCCGGCACGGTGCGGCGCGGCGCCAACGTGCAGGTGGCCTACTACGACCAGCAGCGCGAACAGCTCGACCCCGAGCGCACGGTCGTCGACACCGTCGGCGACGGCAACGATCGGGTGACGGTGGCCGGACGCCTCCGCCACGTCCACGGCTACCTCGAAGACTTCCTGTTCCCGCCAGAGCGGGCGCGTTCGCCCGTGAAGGCGCTGTCGGGCGGCGAGCGCAACCGGCTGCTGCTGGCCCGGCTGTTCACGCGGCCGGCCAATGTCCTGGTGCTCGACGAGCCCACCAACGACCTCGACCTCGAGACGCTCGAGCTGCTGGAGGCACAACTGGCGGAATGGCCGGGCACGCTGCTGGTCGTCAGCCACGACCGGCGGTTCCTCGATCACGTGGTGACGAGCACGATCGCGTTCGAAGGCAACGGGCGGCTGGTGGAGTACGTGGGCGGCTACGACGACTGGCTGCGCCAGCGGCCGCCGGCGGCGAGCGCCGCGGCGGGTCGCGATGACCGGCCCGCGGTCGCGCCGGTGGCCCGCCTCGCCTCCGACCACCCCGCCACGCCGCCACGCAAGGCCACCAACAAGGAACGGATGGAGTACGAGGCGCTGCCCGGGCGCATCGAAGCCCTCGAACGCGAACAGGAGCGGCTGAGCGTCGAGATCAACGCGCCTGACTTCTACAAGAAGCCGGCCGCCGAGATCGCGGCGACCATGGCGCGCCTCGAGGCCATTCCCGGCGAGCTGCTGGCCGCCTACGCGCGCTGGGACGAGCTCGACGGCCTGCGCTAGCTGGCCGCTAGAACAGCACCTTCACCGCCAGCTGCACCACGCGCGGGTCGCCGGCGCGGGTGATGGTGCCGAACGCCGCGGCGCCGACCGTCGTGTTGGGCGCGCCGAGCGGCGGCGTGTTGGTGGCGTTGAACACCTCGCCGCGCAGCTCGAGGGCCGTGCCGCCGGCGAGCGGCACGCGGCGCATGATCGCGAGATCGAGGTTGCGGTAGCTGGGCCCGCGCACCGGATTGCGGGAACTCGAGCCGATCGTGAACTGCGGCGCGGCCGCGAACGCCGCGGTGTTGAACCAGCGCGCCGTCGAGCGCTCGCCGGCGGGCAGTTCGGGATCCCCGACCAGGTTGGGGCGCTGCGTACCGAAGCCGGCGAAGGCGTTGTTGTTGGTCGTCTGGCCGATGGCCAGCGGCACACCCGACTGCAGCGTGACCACGCCGGTCAGCGTCCAGTCGCTGACCAGCGCGCCGACGACGCCGCCGGGCTGGCGGGCCCGACCCCGTCCGAACGGCACGTCCCAGACGGCCGAAGCGACGAACGCGTGCGGGATGTCGCCGGTCGAGTAGTCGCGTTCGAGCCGTCGGTTGAAGCTGTCGGCGACCGGGTAGTTGGCCACCGGTCCGGTCAGAATCGACGCGTCGAACACCGACGAGGCGTCGTCGCGCAGCTTCGACCGCGTGTAGCTGACCAGGTACGACAGGCCGCCCGCCAGGCGCTGCTCCAGCTTGACGTAGGCCCCGTGGTACATCGTCGTGCCGACGTTGTTGCGGTAGAGGCTGACGGTCGTGTACTGCGGATAGGGCTTGAGGAGCTGCGCCACTGGAATCGTCGGATCGCCGAGCGACGACGACCGCGGGACGATCCCGAAGTAGGGGTTCGGCACGCGCTGCAGCAGCGCGGCGCCCTGGGCCAGCTGGTCGACGGTGAGCTGGTTGAGGTTGGTGTCGGGAATGCCGACGTGGGTGATCTTCGACCCCGTGTAGGCCACCTCGACCGACAGGTTCGCCGTCAACGCCTGCTGCAGCGACAGGTTCCACTGCTGGACGTAGCCCGAGCCGAGGTCGCGATCGACCGAGAAGACGCCCTGGCCGAGGCCGGCGTCGGGCGTGAGCGGAATCGGCGCCACGCTGGGGCCGCCGGCCAGCACGAACGCCGGCGTGATGTTGTCGAGCGTCCGCTGCGTGACCGTCTGCAGGAACGGGAACACCGGCGTGGTGAAGGGCGTGGTGATGCCGGCCATCTCGATCCACACCACGCCGTAGCCGGCGCGGGCCACCGTGGCGTCGGTGACCCGGCCGACGACGCCGACCCGCGGCCCGAAGTTGTTCGTGTGCAGCTGGCGCGCCGCGCGGGGTTGGCCCTCGACGCCCGCGTACTCGAGCCGCCGGGTCTCGAGGTTGAAGACGCCGACCTGGTCGTTCTCCTCGGTGGACGGAAAGTTGAGCGTGTAGCGCAGGCCCGCGTTCACGGTGACCCGGTCCGCGACCTTCCAGTCGTCCTGGACGAAGTACTCCTGGACGTTGGCGCGGTTGCGGATCTGGTCGCGCTGCAGGTCGATCGAGAACTGCTGCACCTGACCGAGCAGGAAGCTGGCCAGCGGCGTGCCGGTGTTGGCCACGCCCGGCAGGTCGCTGAACAGCGCGCTGAAGGTGAACGATCCGGTCGGCGACGCCGGCTGCCAGACGTCGAGCCGCGCCCAGCGCAGGTCGGCACCGGCCTTCAGCGTGTGCCGGCCGCGCACCCAGGTGAGCGTGTCGGCCACCTGGGTGACGCCGGTGCCGAAGTCCGACGCGGTGTTGGCCGGCGAGCCGAGCTGCTGGTAGCCGGCGATGAGGAACGTCGGCATCGTGGTCGGGAAGCGGGCCGTGGACGGCAGCCCCGGCATTCCGAGGGCCGACGACGCCGGCCCGCCGAGATCGGCGGCGGCGCGCGCCACCGACCGCCGCGTGTCGCCGATGCGCAGCTCGTTGAACAGCGTGCTCGAGAACGTGCGCTGGTAACTCGACGCGAACGACCATGCGGTGGTCTTCTGCGGGCCGAGCGTGCCGCTGGTCACCCCGCTGCCATCCGGCAGCGGCGTCACCGGCAGGAACGACTCACGGAAGCGCGTGAGGCGGGCGAACACCTGGTCGCGGTTCGACGGCAGGCGATAGTCGAGCCGCAGGCTGAGCTGATCCTGGTCGACGTCCTCGTCGGCGACGCGGCGGTAGTTGTTGGCCGTGCCGGCCCCGGTCGGTTCCGGGTAACGCGCGAGCAGCGCCCGGGCCACGGGGTCCATCCGCGCCAGCGGAATCGCGTTGCCGGCAAACGGCGCGCGCGTGGTCACGCCCCCGGCGGTCAGCGTCGTCGCCGGGTCGTAGATGGCCGGCACGCGGCCGGCGATGGCCTCGGTGAAGACGCCCTGCCGCTGCAGCAGCGTCGGCACCGTGGAGATCACGGTGCGGCCGATGGTCTGGCGCTGGCCCTGGTAGTCGGCGAAGAAGAACGCCCGGTCACGGCGCAGCGGCCCGCCGGCGACGCCACCGAACTGGTGGCGCCGGTAGGCGGGCGTCGGCCCCGGCGGCGCGAAAGCGTTGCGGGCGTTCAGGCCCTGGTTGCGGAAGAACTCGAACAGCGACCCGTGCAGCGCGTTGCTGCCGGCCTTGGTGGTGAGGTTGACCACCCCGCCGTTGAAGCGGCCGAACTCGGCCGGCGGGCTGTTGCTCTCGATGCGGAACTCCTGGATGGCGTCCACGTTGGGGAAGAACGCCACCTGGCCGGGCTCGGGCTGCAGCACCGAGATGCCGTCGAACAGGTACTCGTTGGTGCGCGGCCGGCCGCCGTTGATGCGCGGAAACGGCGCCGCCGGCGGCGGCGGCATGGCGACGCCGGGCACCAGCGTGGCCAGGGCCATGAAGCTGCGGCCGTTGAGCGGCAGATCGACGACACGGCGCTGATCGACGACGTGGCCGAGTCCCGACGACTCGCTGCGCAGCAGCGGCGCGTCGGCGGTGACGGTGATCGTCTCGCTCACGCCGCCGGCCTCGAGCCGGTGGTCGAGGCGGATCGTCTCGCCGGTGGCGATGCGCACGACGTCGTGGACGAGCGGCCTGAAGCCCGCGAGCTCGACCCGCACCCGGTAGATGCCGGGTGGCAGCGCCGGCACGAAATAGCTGCCGTCGGCGCCGGTGACCAGCTCGCGCGACAGGTTGGTAGCGGCCGCCACCACGGTGATGGCTGCCCCGGGGACCGCCGCGCCGTCGGCGTCCTGCACCACGCCGGTCAACGCGCCGGCGCCGATCTGCGCCGCGGCGCTGGTTGTCACCATGACGAGCGCCGCCGCTGCGCCCGTCAGCCAGCTCATCCTCGAGGCCATGAATCGATAGACTGTATGTCGTTTACTATCGATGTGCAAATCGCCTCATATCGCAGTGAAACGACCTTTCTTCAGAGGACACCGCCGGAGTTCGTGCCACGCCACGCTGCTACACTGGGCGCCGTGCCTCGCCGGCTCCGCTGGAACATCGCCGCGTTGACCGCGGCCGCGACCCTCGCCGCTGCCTCGCCGGCGTGGGCGCACGGCGTCTCGGCCGCCGACCGCGCCTTCATGGAACGTGGCGGGCTGATGGCGTTCCTGTACCTGGGCGCCAAGCACATGGTCACCGGCTACGACCATCTGCTGTTCCTGTTCGGCGTGATCTTCTTCCTCTACCGGCTGCGCGACGTCGGCCTCTACGTGACGCTCTTCGCCGTCGGCCACAGCGTGACTCTGCTCTACGGCGTGCTGAGCGGCACCCACGTCAACCCGTACCTGGTCGACGCGATCATCGGCTTCTCGGTGGTCTACAAGGCGCTCGACAACCTCGGCGCGTTCCAGCGCTGGTTCGGCGTCCAGCCCGATCAGCGCGGCGCCGTGTTCGCCTTCGGCCTGATCCACGGCTTCGGCCTGGCCACCAAGCTGCAGGACTTCGCGCTGCCGAGGGTGGGGCTGACGCCGAAGATCATCGCCTTCAACGCCGGGGTCGAGATCGGCCAGCTGCTGGCGCTGGCGGCGATCCTGATCGCGATGGCCTACTGGCGCCGCACGCCGGCGTTCTCGCGCCAGGCGTTCGCCGCCAACGTGGTCGTCATGACCTGCGGCTTCGTGCTGATGGGCTATCAGCTCACCGGCTGGTTCGTGTCGTAACCAGATGAGGGCCGCGCCGACGCTCCCGCCGGTGAGCGACCCGCCGTCCTCCGCGCAGCTGCGGCGGGCGACGCTCGGCGCCGCGGCGGTCGCCGCCGCACTGCTCGTCACCGTGGTGCTGCCGGCCGAATACGGCATCGACCCCACCGGCATCGGCCCGGTGCTCGGGCTCTATCGGCCGCCGGCCGAGGCGCCCGCGGTCGGACCGGAGAGTCCGGACGGCGCGGCGCCGGCCGCAGCCAGCGGCGGCGGTGCGGTTTTCACGAGCGCGACGCCGTATCGCACCGACGAGATGTCGATCACCCTGGCCGCCGGCGAGGGGGCCGAGATCAAGGCCGAGATGGCCGCGGGCGAGCATCTCGTCTACTCCTGGACCGCGACCGGCAACGGCGTCGACGTCGACATGCACGGCGAGGCCGCCGGTGGACAGGGCGGCGACCGCAGCTACCAGACCGGCGAGTTCCAGACCAGCGGCCACGGCGCGCTGGTGGCGCCGATGGCCGGCAACCACGGCTGGTTCTGGCAGAACCTGAACGACGACCCGGTGACCGTCACGGTCAAGACCGCCGGCTTCTACCGCCGCCTGTTCCGCCCCTGACCCGGGGTCAGACCCCTTTCTGGGCCCGCCTTGAAAGGGGTCTGACCCCTAATCTGGGCCTGGCCAGAAAGGGGCCAGGCCCCTGTATCAATCTCATGCGTTTCGGGTATACCCTCTCGGCGAGCGCCCGCTCGCCCGGCGCCTGGAGGTGGGCATGTCCCGCATCGTCGTCGCCGCCGTCGTCGCCGTCGTCGTGGCCTCGATCGGCGGTCCGGTCACCGCGCACCACTCCTTTGCGGCGCAGTACGACCGCGACAAGACCATCACGCTGAACGGCACCGTGACGCGGGTGGAGTGGATGAACCCGCACGTCTACTTCTACCTCGACGTCAAGGACGCCTCGGGCGCGGTGTCGCACTGGGCGATCGAGGGCGGCGCGCCGACGTCGCTCTACCGGGCCGGCTGGCGCAAGGACGCGCTCAAGGTCGGCGACGTGGTGACCGTGCACGGCTATCTGGCCCGCGACGGCTCGAAGCTGGCCAACATGCGCGCGGCGGTGCTGCCCGACGGCCGCGAGGTGCTGGGCGGGCAGAACTACTACGGCCCGGGCGCGCCCAAGCCGCCCGGCCAGTAGCGCGCGGCACGCGGAGGCACCGACATGGCCAGGCACTGCACGTCCGCGACGCTCGCGGTGTGGATGCTCGGCGCCGTGGCCGCCACGGCTGCCGCGCAGGCGCCGGCGACCCCACCGGACCTGAACGGCTTCTGGGTCAACCAGTACACGCCGGATCTGTCCACCGCCCTGGGCCGCCAGCCGCCGTTCACCGACTTCGGCGCCGAACGCTGGCGCACGGTCGACACGTCCAAGGACCCCACCGGCGTCTGCCTCCCGGTCGGGCCGTCGCGGGCGTTCACGGCGCCGTTTCCGTTCCTGCTCGTCCAGAGCAAGGACACCATCGGCATCCTGTTCGAGTACCAGTCGATCTGGCGGGCCATCTACATGGACGGCCGGCCGCACCCCGACGACATCGACGACTACCCGTACTTCATGGGGCACTCGATCGGCCGCTGGGACGGCGACGTGCTGCTCGTCGACACCACCGGCATCGACGAGCGCAGCTGGCTCGACACCGCCGGGCACGAGCACAGCGCCAAGCTGCGCCTCACCGAGCGGTTCGTGAAGACCGGCCCCGACACGATGGACTGGACCGTCACCTACGACGACCCGGTCTACTTCACACGGCCATGGTCGATCACGCGCACGTTCCGCCGCGGCAAACCCGGCGATCGCCTGCTGCCCTATACCTGCAACGAGAACAACAAGGACGTCGAGCACCTGCAGAAGCACCAGCCCAACCTGAATTACAAGCACGTGCCCGAGCCGGGCGAGGCGGCGAAGCCGAAACCGCCGGGGCCGGGACCGGGACCGGGCCGACGTCAGGACAGGAACTGATCGACGGCGGCGGTGAAGGCCGCCGCGCACTCGACGTTCGCCAGGTGCGCGGCCTCGAACTCCACTAGACGCGCGCCGGGAACGGTCGCTGCCAGCCACTCGCCCGCGGCCGGCGGCGTCGCCACGTCGTGGCGTCCGGTGATGACGAGACACGGCGTCGCCACGCGCGCGGCGTCGGCCCGCAGGTCGGCGTCGCGCAGCGCCGCGCAGCACCCCACGTAGCCGGCGACGGGGACGGTCAGCAGGGCGTCGCGCATGCGCGCCACCACCTCGGGCCGCGCCGCCCGGAACGGCGCGGTGAACCAGCGCTCCATCGTCAGGTCGGCCACCGCCGACAGGCCCTGGTCGCGGACCAGCGCGATCCGGTCGGCCCAGAAGGCACCGGACCCGACCCGCGCCGCGGTGTTGGCGAGCACCAGCCGCCGCGCCCGATCGCCGGCATGGATCCCCAGCCACAACGCGGTCAGTCCGCCGATCGACACCCCGCACACGTCGGCGCGCGCGAACCCGGCGTGGTCCATCACGGCAAGGACGTCGCGCCCCAGCCGGTCGATCGCGTAGTCGCCGGGCGGCGCGTCGGAGCGGCCGTGCCCGCGCGTGTCGTAGCGCAGCACGCGACGCGACCGGGCGAACGCCGCGACCTGCGCGTCCCAGAGTCCACGGTCGGTACCGAGCGAGTTCGAGAGCACCAGCGGCGGCGCGACCTCCGGTCCCGACAGGTCAACCGCCAGCCGGCACCCATCGTCGGTCGTGCACCACGTGGTCACGGCCGTTGGCTCACGGGCGTGCACCGCGCTCGGCGAGGATCGACGCCACCTCGGCGAAGGCGTGGTTGGCCGCCGGCACGCCGCAGTAGACGGCCTGCTGCAGCAGCACCTCCTTCACCTCCTCGATGGTGGTGCCGTGCGCCAGCGCCGCGCGTACGTGCAGGCGCAGTTCCTCCCAGCGGCCCAGTGCCACCATCGTGGCGATGGCGAGCAGGCGCCGGCTGCGCACGTCGAGACCCGGACGCGTCCAGATCTCGCCCCACGCGTATCGCGTGATGAGGTCCTGGAAGTCGGCGGTGAGCGGCGTCGTCGCCGCCACCGCGCGATCGACGTGCGCGTCGCCGAGCACCGCGCGCCGCTTCGCCATGCCGACCTGGTGCCGTTGCCGTTCGTCCATATCCGCTCCTGCGCCACCTTACCGCGCGACCCGCCGTTCGAGCGCCCGCCGTACGACGTCGCGGGCGGCAGCGGCCAGCGCCTCCGGATCGAGCGCCGCGACGATGGCGGCGACGTCGAGATGGGCGCGCACCCGCGCGTCCTCGGCGGCCACGTCCGCCAGCGGACGGGCGGTGCCGATCGCGCGGGTGCACACCTCCTCGACGACGCGCCCGGCCACGTCACCGCCGACGTGGCGCGACAGTGCCGCGGCCAGTCCCTCCGCGCGAGCCACACCCCCGGCGGCGTCGAGGTTGGCCCGCATCCGCGCGGCGTCGACCACGAGCCCCTCGAGCGCGTCGGCCATCGCCGACGCCGCGTCGGCCGCGAGCGCCACGAGCGCCGGCAGCGTCGGCCACTCGGCCTGCCAGCCGCCGACCGCCCGCTCGTGCTCCTGCACCATGGCGGCGAGCATCGTCGCGACCAGCCCCGGCGCCTGCGTGGCCGCGGCGAGGGCGCGGGCGGAGGCCACGGGGTTGCGCTTGTGCGGCATCGACGACGACCCGCCGCGCCCGGGTGCCGGTGGCTCGGCCACCTCGCCGACTTCGGTCTGGGCGAGCAGCGCGATGTCGCCGCCGATCTTGCCGAGGGCGCCGCACGCCAGGCCGAGCGCGCAGGCCAGGTCGGCGATCCGGCTGCGTTCGGTGTGCCACGGCCCGTCGGCGACGCGGAGGCCGAGCCGCCGCGCCATCGCCTCGGCGACCCGCGGCCCGGCCTGACCAAGACTCGACAGCGTGCCGGTGGCACCGGCCAGTTGCAGCACCCGCGCGTCCGCGAGCGCGGCGGACAGGCGCCCCTGGGCACGATCGAGGCCCTGCATCCAGCCCGCGGCCTTGGCGCCGAAGGTGGTGGGCGTGGCCTGCTGCAGCCAGGTCCGGCCCGCCATCGGCGTCGCCGCGTGACGGTCGGCGAGGCCGGCCGCGGCGTCGGCCGCCCGCGCCAGCGATGCGACGACGTCGCCGACCGCGGTCTCGAGCTGCCGGACCAGGGCGGTATCCAGGATGTCCTGACTGGTCGCCCCCCGATGCACGTGACCGGCGGCGTCCGGGTCGGCCGCGGCGACCGCTCGCGTCAGCGCCCGGACGAGCGGGATCAGCAGGTTGCCGGCGTCGCGCGACGCCGCCTCGAGTGCGTCCAGGTCGTAGCGGTCGGCGCGCGCGGCCGCGCGAATGGGCGCGACGCTTCCGGCCGGGATGAACCCGGCCTCGGCCAGCGCCACGGCGAGCGCCGCTTCGACGTCGAGCATCGCCTGCACGCGCGCGGCGAGCGAGAAAGGGGCGGGATCGACAGCGGACATCGTCGGCACGACGCCGGCGGTCTGGGCGGTTCAGACGTCGAAGAACACCGTCTCGCCCTCGCCCTGCACGACGACGTCGAGATGATACTCGCCCGGTGCGGCCACCGCCGCAATCAGGGTGTGGCGGCGGTCGTCGGGGACGTGCCGCAGCACCGCATCGCGGGCGTTGTCGCCGTGGCCGTCGAAGTAGACGCGCGTCAGATACTGGGTGAGGATCCCGCGCGCCAGCACCCGCACCGCGAAGTGCGGGGCATGTACGGCGCCGTCGCCGTCCACGCGCGACGCCGGCATCACGGCCTGCAGCCGGTAGCCGCCGTCGGCCCCGGTCCACACGCGGCCGAGACCATCGAATCCCGCCGCCCAGAACTCCAGCACGCCGTCGGCGATGCCCGCGCCGGCGCCGTCGCGCAGCCGGCCGCGCAGGACGATCGGCGTCGTCAGCCCCGGCGCGGTCATCGGCGTCCGGCCGTACAGCAGGCCGAGGTGCAGGTACGGACCGACGGTCTGAAACGGCGTCAGGCCGGCCATCAGGTCCGCTCCATCGGCGTCGCGTCGCCGCCGCGCAGCACCAGGTCGAAGCGGTAGCCGAGCGCGAACGACGGCTCGGTGAGCCCGAGATCGAAGGCGGCGATCAGGCGCTCGCGCGCCCGCGGCTCGGGCACGGCGTTGAAGATCGGATCGAGCGCCAGCAGCGGATCGCCGGGGAAGTACATCTGCGTGACCAGCCGGGTCAGGAAGGCGTGGCCGAACAGCGAGAAATGGATGTGCGACGGGCGCCAGGCGTTGTGATGGTTGCCCCACGGGTAGGCGCCGGGCCGCACGGTGACGAACCGGTAGCGGCCGTCGCCGTCGGTGAGCGCGCGACCCGCCCCGGTGAAGTTCGGATCGACGGGCGCCGGCCACTGGTCCACCTTGTGGGCGTAGCGGCCGGCGGCGTTGGCCTGCCACACCTCGACGAGCGCGTGCGGCACCGGCCGGCCGCCTTCGTCGAGCACGCGGCCTTCGACGACGATGCGTTGGCCCACGGGCTCACCGGCGTGCTGGCGGGTCAGGTCGTGATCGAGCGCGCCGACCGCCTCGTGTCCGAAGACCGGCCCCGTCACCTCGGTGAGCGTCTGCGGCACGATGACCAGCGGGCGCTGCGGATAACGCAGCGCCGTCGCCCGATAGGCCGGGGCGTCGGCCGGCGGATGGACGTTGGCTTCACCGCGCTCGATGAACATCACGACCCTCGACTCGACATGACGTCGCGAACGCGTACATCGCAGAACCTGCCCCCTTGGCACGGAACCCGTGCCAAAGGGGCCAGGCCCCTATACCAGCTATTGCGGTGGCTCGAGGTAGAGCCACTTCGCGGGGTTGGCGTCGTCGTAGTCGCACCACGCCGGACGCGCCAGCCAGTCCTGCCCGGAATCGCCGATCGGCGCGCCGGGCGGCGCCGGTGCCGCCGGGACGATCTTCGCCGGGTCGCCGCTCGGCCGCTCGAGGAAGCGCTTGATGTCGGCGGCCAGCAGCGTGTGCGCGGCCGTGTCGGCCTCGCTCTTCCCCGCCGCCGTCCGCAGCCGCGCCGCGAGGCGCTGCAGCTTGAGCGACGCCACCGCCCGCACCTGGCCGTTGGGCGCCGACATCGCCAGCCACTGCACGCGATCGACGAGCACCCGCTCGGCGGCGCGCCGCACCTCCGCCTCGTACGGCGACGCCGTCGGCGCGTCGAAGGTCGCTTTGGCGAAGCGGTCGATCACCTCGCCCAGTCCGGGTAGCGCCGGATCGACGGCGTTCTGCGCCACCAGCCGCGCCGCGCGATCGGCCTGCAGCGCGAACCCGATGGTCACGTCGGCGGCGATCGTGCCGGGGGCCAGCGGATCGAAGCCCTCGCCGGTGGTGCGCGGGAACAACTCGCGGTGGAAGCCGAAGCCCGGCGGACGCGGCGGGATCGCGTCGAGGATCGGCTTCGGCACGGTCAGCTCCGACGGCTTCAGCGTGGCCGCCAGCGCCTCGAGCGCCTTGCGCTGGTTGGCGGCCGACTCCCACTTCACCGGGGTGCGGCCGTCGCCGCGCATCGCGTAGACGAAGTCCTGCCCGCCCAGCATCGAGGCGGTGCTCTCTACGGCGTAGCGGTGGTACATCCAGATCGGCGCGAACGGCTCTTCGATGGTCGCCATCGGCGCGCCGCGGCGGATGGTCTTCTCGCCCATCCGGTTCAGCGCCGCCCGCCGCACCTTCATCAGCCGGGTCAGCTCGTCGGCCTGGTTGACGCCGTTCGACCACTGCTCGGTGCGCGGGTGGATGTCGGTGTCCTGGTTGGTGAAGTAGCGCAGGTCCTGCGCCCACGCGTCGTCGATGATCCGGGTCAGCGCCGCCGCCTGGTCGGCGCCGGCCGGGAACTGCCGGTAGCCGAAGTTGATGGCCACCTTGTCCCAGTCGCCGATGCGCGCCTCGTAGGCCTTGGAGATGTCGATCGTGCCGTCCGCCTTCAGCTCCTCGAGCGGATGCGGGTAGTCCATCACCGAGATCCAGCCCTTGGTGCTGTCGTAGTAGTTGTGGCCGAGGCCGAGCGTGTGGCCCACCTCGTGCGCCGACAGCTGGCGGATCCGCGCCAGCGCCATCTCGTAGAGGATCGACGGCTTCTCGGTGCCGGTCTCGTAGGGCGAGAGCAGGCCCTCGAAGATCATGTAGTCCTGACGGTCGCGCAGCGATCCGAGCGTGACGGTCGCCTTGATGATCTCGCCGGTGCGCGGATCGGCCATGCTGCCGCCGGTGCTCCAGCCGCGGGTCGAGCGGTGCACCCAGTTGATCATGTTGTAGCGCACGTCCATCGGGTCGGCGCCGGCCGGCAGCACCTCCACCTTGAAGGCGTTGCGGAAACCGGCCGCCTCGAACGCCTGGTTCCACCACATCGCGCCCTCGATGAGCGCCTTCTTCACGTCCTCCGGCGCCCCCGAGTCCACCCAATACTGAATCGGCTTCACCGGTTCGCTGACGGCGGCGGTCGGGTCCTTCTTCTCGAGCCGGTGCCGGCGCAGGTAGCGGAACACGATCGGCTCGCCGATCGGCTGGCTGTAGTCCACGAAGCTCAGGCCGCCGTAGCCGGCGCGCGGGTCGTCCACCCGCGGCTGGAAGCCCGGCGGCGGCAGCTCGACGAACGAGAGGTGCTCGCGCAGCGTCACCGAATCGGCGGTCGGGGTCACGCTGGCGACCGTCCCGCTGAACAGGTTGCCGCCGAAGCCGCCGCCGCCACCGCCGCCACCGGTGGCGCCAATCGCTGCCGGGCCCTGCGCCGGACCGGCCCCGCCGCGCGGGTTCACGGCGTCGTTGACGAAGGTGAGGATCATGTCCACCTCGGTGTTCTTCTCGAACGCCTTGGTGTTCTCGAGATTGAACGTCGTACGCGTGCGATCGATGCGGTAGTTGCCGGGGCGCAGGCCGCCGACGGCGCCGTGCACGTCGCGCAGGAAGAAGTCGGTGGCGTCGACGACGACGCGGCCGCCCGATTCGGCGACGACCGCGAAGCCCCACAGCACCGACTTGGCGAACGAGTCCTCGACGGACTTCCGCTCGAGTACGTTCGGACTGCTCGACCGGAACGACTGGTTGGGCTGCACCAGGAGCACACGCGGGCCGACGCGCTGGAACTTGACGATGCGGCCCTGGCCGCCCTGGCCGCGGTCGAGCCCGAGGTCGTTGGACCCGAGGCCGGCCGACAGCCCGGTGGACATCAACAGCTCGCTGTCGAACCGCGACACCTCGAGCAGCATCGCGCCGGCGCGCTCGTCCCAGTAGAGCGGGACGAAGCCGTCGATCTTGCGCAGGCCGGTGGTGCGGTCCTCGATCGAGGGCAGCGGCCCGGGGCGCGGCGGGCCCTGCTGGGCGCCGAGGGAGGCGGTCGCCGCAATCAAGGCAGCGGCGAACAACGGGCTGAGCTTCTTCATGGACACTCCTCGCACGACATTCTACGTCGTCGCCTGGCGAGGTTCGACGGCGCAGGCGATGCCCGCGTCCGACGGTGCCGTCGTATACTCGCCGCTGATGTCGGCCACGCGGTGCGTCGTGGGGTTCACTGGCCATCGCGAGCTGTCGGATGAAGCGCGAGTCCGGCGCGCCCTCGACGAGGTGCTCGCCCGACTGGAAGCCGAAGGGCGCCCGCTCGCCGTCGTCGCCTCGGCCGCCGCCGGCGCCGACACGCTGCTGCTGGAGGCGGCGCGGGAACGCGACCTGCCGGCCACGGTGATCCTCCCGTTTCCGATCGAACGTTTTCGCACCGACTTCACCGCCGGCCAATGGGCCCGTGCGTCAGCCGTGATCGACGCTGCCGAGCACGTCGAGGTGGTTGCGGCCGGCGATGATCGCGAACGCGGGTTCGTCGGTGCCGGACTGCGCACCATCGACCGTGCCGAGATCGTCGTCGCCGTGTGGAACCGGCTGCCGCCGAAGGGGCCGGCGGGCACCGGCGCGATGGTGGATCATGCCCGCCGCCTCGGTAGGCGCCTCGTCGTGGTCAACCCCGACACCGGCGCCGTGACCGAAGAGCCGGAGGCTTCCGCTTCGGATCAGGCGCCGGCGGTCGCGCCCGACCGTCCGCGGTTGCGGCGAATCATCAGCCTCGACGGCGGCGGAGTCTTCGGCGTTTTCTCGCTGCAGGTGCTGGCCCGGATTGAAGAGCACTTTCGCGCCGCACACGCTCGCGACACGCTCGTGCTCGCCGACGTCGTCGATCTCTTCGCGGGCACGAGTACCGGGGCGCTGATTGCCACTTGTCTGTCCTGGGGTATGGCCGTCGCCGATATCGAGCGTCTCTACTTCGATCACGGCCAGACGCTGTTCCAGCAGGCGCCCTGGTACCGGCGCCACCGCTCGCGATACAGCACCGAGGCAATGTCGGCCTTCTTCGAGCGGCGGTTCCGCGACGCCGACGGCGCCACCGCGACCCTCGGCTCGTCGCGGCTGCGGACGATGCTGCTGGTGGTGATGCGAAACGCGTCCACCGGCGCGCCGTGGCCGGTGACCAACAACCCCGCCGCGATGTTCAACGACCCGGCGTTGCCGGACTGCAACCTGCGAATCCCACTGTGGCAGATTCTGCGCGCCTCGACGGCGGCGCCGACCTATTTCCCGCCGCAGGAGATCGACGTCGCTGGGGAGCGCCGCCTGTTCGTCGACGGCGGCGTCACGGCCTACAACAACCCGGCGCTGATCGCCGTGCTGATGGCAACGCTGCCGCGCTACCGGATGTGTTGGCCGGCCAGCCGGCGCGAGTTGCACGTGACCTCGGTCGGGACTGGTTCGATCCGCGCCACTCTGCCGCGCAAGCGCGCCACGGCGATTCACCTGAAGGACCAGATCGCCGCGACGATCCCGGCGTTGATCGGCGCCGCCAGCATCGAGCAGGACCTAATCTGTCGGGTGCTCGGCGACTGCGTCCATGGCGCGCCGCTCGATCTGGAAGTCGGCGACTTGCGGACGCCGACACTGTTCGCGGCCGGTGAGCAGAAGTTTACCTACGCTCGCTACGACCTGGCCTTCGATCGAGATCTCGATCGCCCGCTGGCCGCTGCGGAGGCGGCGATGGACAACCTGAAGCTGATGCCCGTTCTGAAGGAAGCGGGTATGCGCTATGCCAGCCGGAGCGTGATGGCGGAGCACTTGTATCCTGCGGGCAGGGCTGGGCTGCGCGGCATGTCTGCCCTCGTGCGCCCCTGAGCCGCCGGCGCGGCGCATGGTAGACTCCCCCACCCCGTCTCCCGTCATGCCCCACGACGTCTTCGTCAGTTATGCCACCGAAGACAAGCTCGCCGCCGACGCGGTCTGCGCGCGCCTCGAGCAGCAGGGTATCCGTTGCTGGATCGCGCCCAGGGACATCCTTCCCGGCGCGGGCTGGAAAGCCAGCATCGTCGGCGCCATCGAGGATGCCCGCGCGCTGGTCCTGGTGTTCACTGCGCACTCGAACGCTTCTCCCGAGGTCGCCAAGGAGATCGCTCAGGCAGCGCAGCACGGGCAGTCGATCGTCACCTTCCGCCTCGAGGACGTGCCGCTGGCCCGTGCCCTGAAGTACGACCTCGACGGCGTCCATTGGCTGGACGCGGTAACGCCGCCGCTCGAGCGTCACATCGACCACCTGGGCGACAAGCTCCGCGTGCTGCTTGACAAGGTTCCGCCTCCACAGCGTCCACCGGTCGCGATGACGCCGGGCGCGACTCAGTCTTCGGTGCCACGCGGCCTGCTCGTCGTCGGCGCGATCGCCGTCCTGCTCGCGTCGGCCGCGATCGGGTGGATGGTGGCCCGCGGCAGCGCCGCACCTACCGCGGCGACAGCGGCTCTGACCCCGACCCCGACCGAAGCAACTCCGCCGCCGGCGCGACCAACGCAGCCGGTCCCTCCGCCGGTCGAGCCGCTGAAAGCCTCCCCTAGTGGGCCGGTCGCGGGTCGTAAACGCACCGGCGAGACACCGGCTGGGCCGGCGGCGCAAGGAGAGACACCAGTCCCCGCCGCCTCTCCGGCCCCGGCGGCCCCCGTCTCCCCGCCGCCGGACCGCGCGCCGGCCGCAGACGCCCCCTCGGCCGGCGACAACGCAGAACTGCGCGCGATCGGCTGCTGGCAGGACCCGCGGTCGCCCGGCATCCTGCAAATCCGCGCCGATGGGTCCTACGTCTCGGGCGGCGTCTTGACGGGCAAGTGGATAGATCTCGATCGAGTCGCCGGCGCCATCATCCTGCAGTTCGCCGACGAAGTGGGTCAGGCACAGCTGTCGGTCGACGGCCGGAGTCTCGCCTTGACCGGGCTCGTCAACGACACCCTGACCCGAGCTAAGGGCAGCGCCGCTTTGCCGGGCGCCTGGGCGTTCTCGAACGGACAGGCGGTCGCCATCGAAGCCGACGGCACCTTCCGTACCGCCAGGCTCACCGCCCGCTGGCGAGTCATCGACGCTGCAAGCCGTCAGTACGCCGTCATCTGGCCCGGGATGCGACCGTCGACGTCCGCCTCAGCTGACGGCCAGTCGATGACGCTCAGCGACAGCCGCTACGGCTTCGTGTGGCAGTTTCAACGACGCCCCTGTGCGTCGCAATAGCACGGCGAGCGCCGACGGGTCGTGTAGAAGAGGGAACCGCCCGGCCGGCTGGCTGCCGCTTCCGAGGGGAATCGGGCCTTTGAGGTCGCGGCAGGCGGCCGGAGCGTCGGCCCAGGGACGAATCACCGCCGCGCCTCGGCCGTTTGACGTATCCTCCAGGTTTGCCCCGTCGCGAGCGCGGCTCGGTTCCCGGGGTCATGGAGGTTCCGCAATGACACGCACCACCCTCTTGACGGCCGGTCTGCTTGCCGTCGCGACCAGCGCGTTCGCTCAGGCCAACCCCGACGTCGACAAGGCCCTGCTGGCGGCGCCGCCCAACGCCCGTGAAGCCGCCACCGTGATCAAGTGGAAGGACGACGGCACCTACGACACCCTCAAGAAGGGCACCAACAACATCGTCTGCTACGACCAGTCGGGCCAGCCCACCGAGCAGCCGTTCTCGGTGCAGTGCACCAGCCTGGCCAACCTCGAGCGGGTCAAGCAGAACAAGATGTTCGAGAAGGAACCCGACCGCGAACGGCGGCAGGCGGCGATCGTCGCGGCCGAGAAGGGCGGCAGCCGCGTGAAGCCGGAGTTCGGATCGGTGTTCTGGAACCTGTCGGGCAAGGACCAGGAGAGCGCCCGGCCGCACATGACCGTGGCCGTGCCCGGCGCCACCGCGGCGTCGATGGGCCTGCCCGACAACAACAAGATGGGCGGCGCCTGGATCATGGCCGCCGGCACCAGCAGCGCGCACATCATGGTGCCCGGCCGGTAGCACGGCCACCAGCGAACGTGAGCCGGGCGGGGCGTGCGTCGCACGTCCCGCCCGTGCTGTTTCAGACGAGGTCATCATGCGTTCCGCCGCCCTGTCGATGCTCTTCGCCGCCGTCGCCAGCGGCAGCGCGCTGGCCCAGCCCAGTGCACCGGTCGTCACCCGCACCGACGTGATCTACGGCCGCGTCGAAGGCTCGGCGCTGCTCGCCAACATCGCCTTCCCGGACGGCCCGGCGCTGAAGCCGGCGATTCTCTCGGTGCACGGCGGCCGCTGGCGGGCCGGCAACCGCGCCGACGCCAGCAGCATCAAGGTGGCGCAGTGGGCCGAGTCCGGCTACTTCGCGATGTCGATCGACTACCGGCTGGTCGGCGGCTCGCCGGCGCCGGCGCCCTATCTCGATCTGCTGTGCGCGATCCGCTGGCTGCATGCCCACGCCGAGGAGTACCGCGTCGATCCCGAGCGCATCTACCTCATCGGCCAGTCGGCCGGCGGCCACCTGGTGTCGCTGGTCGCCACCCTCGGCGAGGGCGGTTTTCCCCGCGTCGGCGGCTGGGAGAAGGCGCGCAGCGACGTGCGTGGTGTGATCAGCGTCGCCGCGGCCTACGAGTTGAACACCCTGTCGTGGGGCAACCTGTGGACGCCGGTGTCCGGCGACGTCCCCGCGGCGCGGGCCTCGGCGTCGCCCGTGAACCACGTGAGCGCGACGACGAAGCCGCTGCTGGTCATCCACTCCGACGACGACAAGTCGGTGCCGGTCCAGCAGGCCATCGACATGGCGGCGAAGCTGCAGGCCGCCGGCGTGACCACCGGATTCGTCCACTACGCCGACCGCGGGCACATGGGCATCACCGACGAGGTGGTGGCCGAGGCCAGGAAGTTCATCGCCGGGTTGGAAGCGAAGAAGTAGCCGCGGCGGCCGGCACGGTGCCGAGCTCGCGGGCCAGCGCGTCGCGGTCGAGCTCGTTCTCCCAGCGCGAGACGACCACGGCGGCCACGCCGTTGCCGATGAAGTTGGTGAGCGAGCGGGCCTCGGACATGAAGCGGTCGATGCCGAGGATCAGCGCCAGGCCGGCGACCGGGATCGACGGCACGACGGCCAGCGTGGCGGCCAGGGTGATGAAGCCGGCGCCGGTGACCCCCGAGGCGCCCTTCGAGGTGAGCATCGCCACGCCGAGAATGGTCAGCTCCTGCTTGAGCGTCAGGTCGATGTTCAAGGCCTGGGCCACGAACAGCGACGCCATCGTCAGGTAGATGTTGGTGCCGTCGAGGTTGAACGAGTAACCCGACGGCACGACCAGTCCGACCACCGACTTCGGACAGCCCAGCCGCTCGAGCTTCTGCATCAGCGGCACCAGCGCCGATTCCGACGACGACGTGCCCAGCACCGTCAGCAGCTCTTCCTTGATGTAGCCGATGAAGCGCAGGATGCTGAAGCCGGTGAGCGCGGCGATGGTCCCGAGCACGACCAGCACGAACAGCACGCAGGTGAGGTAGAAGCTGCCCATCAGCAGCGCCAGCGGCTTCAGTGAGTCGATGCCGTAGCGGCCGATCGTGAAGGCCATCGCCCCGCCGGCGCCGAGCGGCGCCAGCTTCATGAGCAGGTTCATGATCCGGAAGAAGACGTGCGAGCTGGTCTCGATCACCTGGTGGACGATGTTGCCCTCGGCGCCCATGTGGGTCATGGCGTAGCCGAACAGCACGGCGACGAACAGCACCTGCAGCAGGTCGCCGCCGCCGGTGAAGGCGTCGAAGAACGTGCGCGGGATGATGTGCAGCACGAAGTCCACGCTGGACTGGCTGGCCGCGGTCTTGGCGTAGTCGGCGACGGCGCGGCCGTCGAGCGTGGCCGGATCGACGTTGAACCCCGCGCCGGGCTCGATCACGTTGGCGACGATGAGGCCGATGGCCAGCGCGAACGTCGAGACCACCTCGAAATACAGCAGCGCCTTGCCGCCGACGCGGCCGACCTTCTTCATGTCGCCGGCGCCGGCGATGCCGAGCACGACCGTGCAGAAGATGATCGGGCTGATCAGCATCTTGACCAGCGCGATGAAACCGTCGCCGAGCGGCTTGAGAGCGACGCCGGCGTCGGGCCGCACGTAGCCGAGGGTGCCGCCGACGACGATGGCCAGCAGCACCCAGAAATACAGATGGCTCGTGAGGCGTGTCATCGGGATGGGTACGGCGGTCGAAGCGCGGGCACTTGATGCGGGCCGCCGGCGCGGCGGCGTTGACGCGGGAGCGACGCAGGCGGCGGCCTATGATGGCGCGTCTGACGGCCGCTTGCCAAGCCGTAGACGGACGCGAGACGCCGATTCCGCCGCCGGGGACGCGGGTTGAGACAACTTGCGACGATCGCCGCGGTGTCAGCGGCCGACGGTCACGACGTGCGCGCGGATCCCGGCCTCGACCGCCCCCCGCCCGAAGCGCTGCGCGATCGCCTCGGCGGCGGTGTCGGTGACCAGCGCCAGCCGTGCCGGATCGCGCGCCTCGATCTCGGCGCGCAGCGGCGAGCCCTGGCAGTAGCCCATGGCCGGTCCACGAGGCGACGGCGCCCGGCTGCGCAGCGCGATGGTCTCGATGTGCGGGGCCGCGGTGAAGCCTCCGGCGGCGAGATCGCGGCGGACGACCGCGAGGTCGAAGTAGCCGTAGGGAGCGCGGGCCAGGAAGCGCGGCGGGTTCTCGGGGAACACGGCGGCGACGGCCTCGTGCACGAGGTCGGCGAATTCGTTGGCGTCGAGCCGGTCCCAGACACTGAAGACGTAGAGGCCGCCTGGCGCCAGGACGCGCCACACTTCGCCGTGGGCCGTGGCCTTGTCGGGGAAGAACATCACGCCGAACTGGCAGACCACCGCGTCGAAGCTGCCGTCGGCGAACGGCAGGCTCGTCGCGTCGGCCTGCCGCCACTCGACCGGGCGCGGCGTGCCGACGGCGGCCGCCTCGTCGAGCATCGCCTGGTTCACATCGGTGGCGACGATCGACGCCTCGGGCAACGCCTTCGCCAACCGCCGCGTCACCACGCCGGTGCCGGCGGCGAGCTCGAGAATCCGGACAGGAGCGGCGGCGGCCACGCGACGCACCATGTCGTCGGCATAGTCTTCGAAGAGCAGCGGCACCAGGTGCGTCTCGTAGACGTGCGGGACCGACCCGGTGAACGCCTTGTCGGAGTTGGGCGTCGTCATGCCGTTACCTCTCGATCAGTACACGTCGATTCCCGGGCGGGACCGCCGCGGCCGCCGCAATCCGGCCAGGACGAGGACGCACACCGTGACCATCGCCAGTGCCAGTGACACGAGGAGTGCGTCGATCGCACGCTCCTGCACCTCGGTACCGACATGCCCCTGCGCGGCGATCGGCATCATCCGGCCGGCACCCCAGATCGCCGCGAGCAACGTCGCCGCCAGGTTCGCGATCGTGCCATACAGCGCCGTCCAGAAGGTCACGCGTTCCAGCAGCGGCGACAGCACCAGCCGCGGCCAGAGCAGGCCAAGGACGATCAGGAAGAGCCCGTTCATCAGCCCCTCGAGATGGCTGGCCAGTCCCATCCGCGGGTTGGCCATCGCCGGCACGGCGAGGCCGACCAGCAGTCCGGCGAGGAACAACGCCACGCCGGCCTGCAGCAGCGCCTGGCCGCGATCGCGAGCCCCGCTCATGGTGTCACTCTGCCCCGCCAGGTGGTCAGGAACGCCTCGACCATCGGCGTGACGCTCCGTTCGTCGTAGACGAAGAACAGCTCGTTCGAACGGGGGCCGCGGCGCAGGTACGGCACGCCGCCGGGCGGATCGAACCGCTCCGGCACCACCGTGCGGCCGTCGCCGACGAGCAGTTGATACAGCCGCGACGGCGAGATCCGCAGGTCGTGCATCGCCTCGAGTGCGAACAGTTTGAGCCGCTGCAGATCCGGCGACACCGGATGGGAGTACAACCGGTCGAGCCGCACGTCCTGCGCCACCGGCGGCGGCAGCGAGACGGCGGTGCCGGCGGGTCCGTAGGGATACCGGTTCAGATCGGCGTGATTCGTGTAGAGCAGCAGCGTGGCGGGCCTGCGCCACCGCGCCATGGCTCGCGCGAGCGCCACCGTCGTGAACCGGTGATCGGGATGCGTGTCGAGCTGCGGATGCGGCGCGACGATCACGGCCGGCTCGACCTTCGTCAGCACCCGCACGAGATCGTCGACGAGATTGGACCACGTGGACTCGCGTCGCTCCTTGGGCAGAAGCGAGCCGATGTTGTGTCTGAGATACACCCCGAGGTCGGTGTTCGGGCCGTACCGCTCCGGCACCACCGCGGTCGGACGCTCGTGCATCTCGGCCAGGCGGGCGTCGAAGTAGCCCATGTTGAAGGCGCGGTCGGGCGGAATGCCGCCCAGCCACGGCACCGTGATGCTGTCGATCAGCCGGATGCGGCCCTTGAAGGCATAGCCAGCCGGCACGTCGTCGAACACGGCGTCGAAGCTGGGCGATCCGGCGTTGCCGGTGGTCACGGTGACGATCGTCGCGTTGCGGTGGGCGTACAGACCGAAGGCGGCGATCTCGGCATCGTCGGGGTGCGGCGCCACGACCAGCATCCGCCGCGACAGGTCGAGCGCGTTGGCGAACACGCGCAGGGTCGCGGCGCCAGCCGCGATCCGCACGCCGTCGCCGCGCAGTTGCACGCGCGTGCCGGCGCCGACGGCGCCGCGCAGCGCACTGAGATTGAGCCAGCGCGGTCCGGCATCGCCGGGCCGGAAGTACTGCCGCTCGCTGACGGTGCCGGCCGTGACCTCGACGAACGGCGCCGGGGCGTCGGCCTCGACCGCGACGTCGATGCCGAGCACGGCGGTGTCCCAGGCGGTCGTCACCGTGTCCGGCCAGGTGATCTCGAGCGCAGCCCCGGCGCCGGCGATCGCCACCGCGAAGGCGCTGCTGCGCCCGTCCTGGAAGCTGAACGTGTCGGCGGCCGGTCCGACCGTCTGCCCGTGCACGGCCGCGGCGGCACAGACGACCGCGGACATCACGGCGCCGGCCAGACGGTTGGCCGCACATCGGGTCCGAGACATGTCGGGCACTCCTCGTGGTCGCGCCCATCGCACCCGGTCGACGTCGCCGGACGGCTTCTTCAGCGCGCCGCGGGAGCATAGCATCGGCAGGTCGAGCCGGTCGCGTGATCGACCAGCCGTGGCACGCGCGCGCGCCGGCCCATTACGCGGCGGCGCGGCTCGGGTCCTCGGCGGCGAATCTGAGGTCTCGCCATACGGAGATCCGCCACTCGCACCGGAAGTCAGGGCGACACGGCCAGGACGCGAATAGCGGGGGGCCGTCTGTACATCGGACGAGCCTGCGGGAGGTGCGAGTGGCTGGCGGACCGAAGTTGAGCCGACGAGGACCCGAGCCGTGCCGTCGCGCTGCTACGGCGTGCTGCCCTTGGGCACGAGCTTCAGCAGCTTGCCGTTGCCGCCGTCGGTCAGCAGGTACAGCGCGCCGTCGGGCCCCTGCCGCACGTCGCGGATGGGCTCGCGCCGGTCGCCGAGGAGCCGCTCCTCGCCGATCACGCGCTCGCCGTCGAGCGACAGCCGCACCAGCTCGCGGCTGCCGTGGCCGCCGATGAAGAGGCTCCCCTGCCACGCCGGGAACAGATCGGCGGTGTAGAAGGCCATGCCGCTCGGCGCGATCACCGGGTCCCAGTAGTAGCGCGGCTGCTCCATCGCCGGATGCCGGGTGAAGCCGCCGGTGATCGGGCCGCCGCCGTACTCGATGCCGTAGGCGATCGTCGGCCAGCCGAAGTCGTGGGCGGCGCGGGCGATGTTGATCTCGTCGCCACCGCGGGTGCCGTGCTCGACCGCCCACAGCTCGCCGGTCTGTGGATGGAGTGCCGCCGCCTGGATGTTGCGGTGGCCGATGCTCCACAAGGCCGGCGGCACGTCGGCGCGCCCCACGTAGGGGTTGTCGGCGGGGATCGAGCCATCGCGGTTGATGCGGGCGATCTTGCCGAGCAGGCCGTCGAGGCGCTGCGACTGCATGCGCCCCTCGGTGATCGACCGGTCGCCCATCGTGATGAACAGCGTGTCGTCGCGGTGCCACACCAGGCGGCTGCCGAAGTGCAGGGTCGATCGCAATGACGGCGCCTGCTGGAAGATGACCTCGACGCCGTCGACCGCGGGCGCCTCTCCGTCGGCCAGCGTGCCGCGCGCCACCGCGGTGTGGTTGGCGCCGCCGGTCCGCGGCTCTGCGTAGCTCCAGTAGATGCGGTGGTTGGCGTCGTACTCGGGATCGAGCGTGACGTCGAGCAACCCGCCCTGCCCGCGTCCGTCCACCGCCGGCAGTCCGGTCAGCGGCGCGCTGCGCGACCCGTCGGTGTTCACGACGCGCAGAGCGCCGGGACGCTCGGTGACGAGCATGCGGCCGTCGGGCAGGAACGCCAGGCCCCAGGGGTCGTCGAGGCCGTCGGCCACGGTGACGACCTCGAACTCCACCCCCAGCGCCTGGGCCGGCGCGCGCGTCTGCCCGTCGAAGGCCGGCTGCTGGCTCGGAGCGTTCGGGGGCCGGCTGTCGACGCCTGGCCACCCGCCGCGGGCCGGTTGCATCGCGGCAAGCACGGCGTAGACGGCCACGCCGGCAACGGCGATCGCGGCGGCGCCAGCGGCGGTCCAGCGGGTCATCGGCATCTCCTCGGCGACCCGCCGATCATGGCACAGTGCCGTACAGACGACGAGGGCGGGACACCTCGGTGCCCCGCCCCCGCCGAATGTCGTCGCCGGGCGCGTGTCTAACGCTGGCCCTGCTGTGTCGTGGTCGCCGCGCTCGCCGGCAGCGCCAGCGAGATGTACTCGCCGCGGTAGTTGCCGCCGCTCACGCCCACCACGATGTACTGCTTGCCGTTCAGGCCGTAGGTCATCGGCATGCCGACCACTGGCGCCGGCAGCAGCACTTCGCCAACCTGCGCGCCGGTCTGCTTGTCGTAGGCGCGCAGCATCGCGCCGCGGCCGCGTCCCGGCGGCGCGGTGAACTGCGGGTCGCCGGCGATCACCAGCGTCTTGGTGACGAGCACGCCCACCGAGCCGTTCTGGCCGGTCTTGCCGAGGTTCATGCCCTTCAGCAGCGGGTTCTCCCGCACCGCGTCGGGGGTGTCGCCGTGCGGCACCTGGAACAGCAGCGAGCCGTTCTTCAGATCGATGGCGGCCATCACGCCGTAGGGCGGCTTGACCAGCGGCAGCCCGCCCAGGCCCTCGCCCAGCTTGCGCCGGCCTTCCATGCCGGGGAACGCCTCGGGCGGCGCGCCGGGCGGCCGCGGCAGGCCGTAGTTCGGGTCGGCCTCCCAGCGCGGCAGACGCGGCGTGGTCTTGAACTGCTCGGGATCGACCTTCTCGAACTCCTCCTTCGAGTAGTGGCCGACGGTCACCGCGGCGTTGCCCGCCTGGGTGTAGAAGATGCCGGTCTCGGGGTCGAAGCCGGAGCCGGGCCAGTTCACGCCGCCGTTCCAGTTGGCGATGTTGATCGCGCCGAGCTTGTCGGGCGACTCGGGACCGGTCGGCGGCACGTAGGGCGTCTGCTCCCAGCGGAAGTGCTTCAGGTTGGCGAGCGCCTGCTGGCGCAGCGCCGGCGTGAAGTCGATGAGGTCGCTCTCGGCCACGTGGGTGCGCGAATAGGCCGGCGGCTTGGTCACGAACGGCTGCGTCGGTGACGTCCGTTCGCCCTTCATCGTCGACTGCGGCACCGGGCGCTCCTCAATCGACCAGATCGGCTTGCCGGTGAGGCGGTCGAACACGTACAGCCAGCCCTGCTTGCTCGGCACGGCGACCAGCTTGCGCGGCGTGCCTTCGACCACCGTGTCGACCAGCAGCGGCGCCGACGACATGTCGTGGTCCCAGATCGGATGGTGCACGAACTGGAAGTGCCACTTGTACTTGCCGGTCTTCAGATCCACCGCCACCAGGCTCTCGGCGTAGAGGTTGTCGCCCGGCCGGTTGCCGCCGTACTCGTCGATGGTCGGCGACTCGACCGGGAGATAGACCAGGCCGGCGAAGGGATCGGCGGTGATCTGCGTCCACACGCCGGTGTTGCCGGTCCAGTTCCACGAGCCGCCTTCCCAGGTCTCGTGGCCGGGCTGGCCTGGGCCGGGCATGGTGTCGAACTGCCACACCTTCTTGCCGGTGCGCACGTCGAAGGCGCGGACGTTGCCCTTGACGTTGGTGCTGTAGACGTAGCCGAGGCCCTCGAACATCGACGAGCCGACGATCACCAGGTCGCCGACCACGGTCGGCGTCGAGTGCAGCCCGATCTCCGACTTCTCGAGATCGGCCTGCTTGCCGTTGATCATGATGCCGACCTTGAGATCGACGACGCCGTTCTGGCCGAAGCCCTGGATCGGCACGCCGGTCCTGGCGTTGAGTTCGACCAGGCGATAGCCGGTGGTCACGTAGATGACCCGCTCGTCGCCCTTGCCGTCGGTCCAGTACGACAGGCCGCGGCCCGAAAGCTGACGCGGCGCCCAGCGGGTGGCGCGCTCGCCCTCGTCCATCGAGTACATCCACTTCTGCTCGCCGGTGCGCGGGTCGAGGGCGACCACGGCGCGGCGCGTGCCGGCAGTGGCGTAGAGCATGCCCTTCACCATCAGCGGCGTGCCTTCGAGCTTGGTCTCGGGACGTGGCCCGAGGTTGTCGGTCTTGAAGCGCCACGCCACTTCGAGCTTGCTGAAGTTGGTGGCGTTGATCTCGGCCAGGGGGGAATACTTGCTGCCACGCAGATCGGCGGTGTACATGGGCCACTCGCCGTTGGCGGTGCTCGGCTGTCCGGTGCTCTGACCGGACAGCTGCGGCATCATCACGGCGAGTCCGGCCACCAGCACCGCCGCCACCGGCACGGCGCGTAGAGCCAAACGCTTCATCGAGGTACTCCTGGAGACGGGCGTTGCGGGCGACAGGCCGGGCACCGGTCCGCCGCGGGATGCCCTGTCATACTGCCGGGCTGGAGCGCCTGAACGGCTTGTCCGGCAGTGTCACGCGACGTCTCGACGCATGTCGCCGGCGGCCCTCGTCAACGCCCGCCCGGGGTGGGCCGTCCACCGCCGCGCGGCGGCGGCGGGTTCTTGATGCGCCGGTACTGGTCGATGCCGGCGTTGACCTTGAAGTTGATGCCCATGCGGCCGATCTCGGCGGTGGACTTCATCGGGTCGCCGGTGACGCCGGAATCGGCCGGACCGCCCCACGGCATGAGGCGGTCGCGGCGGATGCCGGCCGGGTACACGTGCAGCATCTGCGAGGTGTCGCTGACGCCGGCGTGCGAGCCGACGATGGTGTCGTCGTAGTCGAACGCCGCGTCCATCCAGGCGCGGTAGGTGACGCGCCCCTGCTCGTAGTAGTCGGTGAGCGCGAACACGGTCACGCCCTGGCCCTTCCATTCGTCGTTCAGGGCCTTGGCCACGGCGACCATGCCGACCTGGTTGCCGCCGCTGTCGCCGATGAAGAGGATCTCCTTCATGCCGTGCGCCTTCAGGCTGCGCGCCACGGCGTCGAGCAGCTGGTCGTAGGCCGGCGACGGCAGCGAGATGGTGCCGAACGACTGGCGGTCGGGATCGCCCTCGGGCACGTACTGGATCACCGGCGCCACCAGCGTGTTGCCGAGCTTGCGGGCCATCTGGTTGGCGGCGTAGCTGACCACGTAATTGTGCTTGCCGAGCACCATGTGGTACCCGTTCTTCTCGGTGCCGCCGATCGGCACGATCACCGTCGTCCGGCCCGCCCGCATCAGGTCGCGGGTTTCTTCCCAGGTCAACTCGTCGATGAACACCGTGTCGGGCGGCCGGGTCGGCGTTTTGCCCGCCGGCGCCGTCAGCATCGTCGGCTGCGCCGGGCCGGCGGCCGCCATCGCCGCACGCCCGCCGCCACCGCGCCCGCCGCCGGGCGGGGCCGGCGCCGCCGGCACCGGGCCTTCGGCGCCGCTCGCCATCCGCTTGATCTGCGCCAGCGCGTTGTCGATCTTGATCTGCAGCAGCTGGCGGCCGATCTCGGGCGACGACTTGGCCTGGTTGACGCCGCTGACGCCGTTGTTCTCGTAGTCGTTGCCGACCAGCCGATCGGTGCGGATGTGCTGCGGCGCCACGAACAGCAGCTCGGACGTGTCGAGGATGTTGGCGTGGTTCCCCACCTCGTTGGGCGGCACGCCGAGGATCTTCGCCGCCAGCGCTTCCTGCTCGCGGTGCGCCTTGGTGTAGTAGTCGTCGATCCACATCGCCTTCGCGCTGCCGGCCCACAGCGCGTTCAACTTCTCGGCGGCGCTGCGCATCCCGGTGCGGTTGCCGCCCGACTCGCCGACGAACAGCACCGTCGTGAAGCCGCCGGCCTTGAGGCTGCGCCCGGCGCTGACCAGCAGCTCGACGAAACGCTCCTCGGGCAGCGTGATCGTGCCCGGCTTGCCCATGTGGCCGGTGGGCGGATCCCAGCTGCCCTCGGGCACGTAGGTCACCACCGGCGCCACCAGCGTCCGTCCAAGCGCCCGGGCGATCCTGTCGGCCGCGTAGGTCATGACGAACTTGTGCTCGCCGTCCACCATGTGCGGGCCCTTCTGCTCGGTGCCGGCCGTGCCGACGATCACCGTGGTCCAGCCGGCGCGGATCAGATCGCGCGACTCGGCCCAGGTCAGCTCCTCGAGGAACACGGTGTCGGGCGGCGTGCCGCCTGGTCCGGTTGCCGGCGCGTTGGCGGGACGCTGCGCGGCCAGGGTCAGGCTCGACAACAGCAGGGCACACGTGATCGACAGCACGCGATGGCTCATGCGACGGCTCCTTGGCGGACTCGGATCAGGGTGACAAGCCTACCTCTGCAGGAGCCGCCACCTGTCAAGGAACGTCAACGCGCGGCGTCCGATGGAGAGGGCATCGGCGCGACGAGCAGCGAATTCCCGCCGGATTCCGCACGGCGCACCGAACGCGCGGCGTGGCATGCGAGTTGCTATCTTGATCGACACAGGCTTCGGGCCTGGCCCGAGGCTTCCGGAGGGACGCCATGGGGCCACTGCGCACGCTGCTCGCAAGCGACCATCGTCAGACGCTCGAGTTCTTCTTCGTCGGGCTGAAGGACGTGTCGGGTGACGCCGTCGATCGCCAGGAGCTGCTCTACAACGCCAGCGTGCTGGCGCACTACGCGCAGGTCTCGACGGCGACCACCACCGAGTTCCCCACGCCGTCGAGCCTGGAGACGGTGTTCGACACCTTCGTCGTCGACCCGGCGCAGCCCTTCGACGGCAGCCTGCTCGAAACCGCCGGCACGCACTGCCTGATGATGGCCGGCTTCTTCGAAGACCAGGCGCGCACGCGCCACAACGTCCGCTGGTACGCCGACCTCGGCGCCGGCTTCTTCTTCCGCGCCGCCCACCGCGAACCGCAAGCCGCCAAGGCGCTGCTGCTCGACACCATGGGCCGGCACTTCGAGGCGTGGCGCGGCCGCTATGCGCGGCTCAGCCGCGAGCTGCGCGACACGCCGTTCCTGCTGCAGCTGCCGACGCCGCCGCGCCCAATGTAGGGCACCACTTTCAGCTCGGCCGCGCAACTCAGGCCTGAACCTCCGCGCCGCTGGGCATTCGACACCTCCGCCAGTGAGGTAGAAGTGTCTACCTTCAGTGAGGGAGGCTGCCCGCCGGCAGCATCCACTGGTTGGACCGCCAGGCCCGTGTGGTAGGATGAATCGTCATACCATCATGCCCAAGACCAAGGTCGCTTTGACGTTGGACTCGGCCCTGCTCGACCGCGTGGACGATCTCGTGGCCCGCGCGCGATTTCGCAACCGGAGCCAGGCGATTGAGACCGCGCTCGCCGAAAAGTTGGCGCGGCTCGCGCGTACGCGCCTGGCCGAAGAATGCGCCAAACTCGACCCCGCGGAAGAACGCCGCTTCGCCGACGAGGCGTGGGGAGCGGACAGCCCGTGGCCCGAATACTGAGGGGCGAGATCCGCTGGGCCGATCTGAACCCGACTCGCGGACACGAGCAGGCGGGCGAACGGCCCGTCCTCGTGCTCAGTCACGATGTATTCAATGAGCGCTCAGGGACCGTCATCGCCGTCGCGCTCACCAGCCAGGAACCGCGCGCCGGCTTCCCACTGACCGTCGAACTCCGCACGCCCAAGTTGCCCAAGCGTTCGTGGGTGAAGACCGGCCAGATTCGCACCCTGTCGACCGAGCGCATTGGCCGCCGGCTGGGCCGGGTGGCCGACGAAGAACTCGCCGGAGTCCTCGAAGGCCTCTTCGAACTGATCGGGTAGTTCGTTCAGTCGGTCTGACGCTGCCGCTCAGCCGCTGCCGACGGCGGCCGGCTGCAGCGGCGTGCAGGGCGGCATTCATGGAACGCTCGGGCACCCGACTGGACGAGCACGACTACGCCTCGTCGTAGGCTCTCTCGAGCTCGGCCACGTCGAGCTTCACCATCGTCATCATGACGTCCATCACCGCCTTCACCTTCCTGGGGTCCCTGTCAGCGATCAGCTCGGTGAATCGTCTCGGGACGATTTGCCAGGAGAGACCGAAGGGGTCCTTGATCCAACCGCATTGCGTGGGCGTCGCCCCTGCCTTCACGAGCTTGTCCCAGTACTCGTCCACCTCAGCTTGATCCGCGCAGTCCACGTAGAGCGAGACCCCCTCGGAGAAGCTGAAGTACGGCCCTCCGTTGTAGCCCATGAAGGGTTGTCCCCCGACGACGAACTCGGCGGAGCTGACAGGGCCGTCCTTGCCCGTGCGGGCGACGTTGCGTACTTCGGAGTTCGGGAACGTCGCGGTGTAGAACGCGATCGCCGCTTCGAGCTGGTCGTTGAACATGAGGAACGGTGTCACTTTGTTCATGGGATCGTCTCCTCGGCCCTCGCTGCTGCGGAGCGAGAGTCCTTCCGGCTCACCGCGGCAGCGCGAACACCCAGATCGATCCGCCCTCGGGCACCTCGGGGAACTTGCCCGGCTGCAGGCGGTTGAGCCGCGCCTGCATCGAGCGCGCGTCCACGCCCCAGCCCGACTGTACGGCGATGTACTGCGTGCCGTCGATCGCAAACGACGACGGCTGGCCGGTGATGCCCGAGCTGGTCGGGAACTCCCACAGCACCTTGCCGCTGGCGGCGTCGAAGGCGCGGAACAGCCGGTCGGCGGTGCCGCCGCTGAACACCACGCCGCCGCCGGTCGCCAGCATCGGCCCCCAGTTGGCCGACGCCGCGAACGGGTGCATCCACTCCCGCTGGCCGGTGTCCACGTGCCAGGCCTGCACTTCGCCGATGTGGTCGGCGCCGTCGGCGATCACCAGCGTGCTGGTGGCGCCGGTGTAGCTGCTGCCGGGCTTGTAAGTGGCGGGCCGGCCGATGAGCGTGCCGCACAGGTTCTCGTTGGCCGGGATGTAAATCATCCGCGTCTTCGGGCTGAAGGCGATCGGCGGCCAGTTCTTGCCGCCCCAGTGCGACGGGCAGAAGTCGGCGGTCTTGCCGGTGCCGGGCTTGCGCGCCGGATCGACGTCGGGACGGCCGGTCTTCGGATCGAGGCTGCGGAACGCCGTCTGGCGCACGTAGGGCTTGCCCTCGACGAAGCGGATCGGCCCGTCGGTGCGCTCGAGGAACCACAGGTAGCCGTTGCGCGCCACGTCGATGAGGCCCGTCACGGTGCGGCCGCCGCGCTGGAAGTCCACGAGGATCGGCGGCGACACCTCGTCCCAGTCCCACGAGTCGTTCGGGTGGTACTGGAAGTGCCCCTTGATCCGGCCGGTGGCCACGTCGATGGCGACGGTGGAGGCGGTGTACAGGTTGTCGCCGGGCCGCTGATCGCCCATCCACGGCCCGCCGTTGCCGGTGCCGAAGAACGCCAGGTTGGTGGCCGGATCGTAGTTGCCGGTCACCCACACCGGCGCACCGCCGTTCTTCCACTGATCGCCCTTCGGCCACGTCTCGCTGCCGGGTTCGCCGGGCGCCGGCACGGTGTAGGTGCGCCACAGCAGCTTGCCGGTCTCGGCGTCGTAGCCGGCGACGAAGCCGCGGATACCCAGTTCGCCGCCCGACGCGCCGACCATCACCGTGCCGTTCGCCACCAGCGGCGCCAGCGTCATGTAATAGCCGTCCTTGTTCTCGGCCACCTTCGCGGTCCACGACTGGGCCCCGGTGCGCGCGTCGAGCGCCACCAGCACGGCGTCGTTGGCGGCGAAGAACACCTTGGTGCCGTACACCGCGATGCCGCGGGTGGTCGGATGCGGCGCGATGATCGACTCCTCGACGTCCTTGATGTAGCGCCACAGCAGCGCGCCGGTCTTCGCGTCGATGGCGACCACGCGGTGCCCCGGCGTCGAGACGAACATCACGCCGTTGACGACCACCGGGGCCGCCTCGTGGCCGCTGCCGACGCCGGTCGAAAACACCCACGCCGGACGCAGGCCGGCGACGTTGGCCGGCGTGATCTGGTCGAGCGGGCTGTAGCCCCAGCCGTCGTAGGTGCGGCGGATCATCGGCCACTCGCCGTCGGCCGGCTGGCGCAGCCGTTCGCTGGTGACCGGCGTGTAGGCCTTGAGGATCTCGGGCATCGGCACGACCAGCGGCGGCAGGGGCCGCTGCTGGGTGAGCTGGGCGGCGCCGGCCCCGGCAACGGCGGCGGCGACGAGGAGCACGACCACGCGAAGGTTCGGCATAGCGCGGACGATACCCGAAAATCGGCGCGTCGCGGCGCCCCTTCGCGGTCGTCAGCGCCGGTCGTCGCCGTCGGCCTCGAAACGGCGGATCTCGTCGAGCGCCGCCGCGGCGCGATACAGGCTTTCGCCGACCGCGGCGCGCTCCGCCCAGGCGCGCACCGCCGGCCGCGACGAGCGCTCCGCCCACCGCACCAGCCACAGCGACGCCAGCAGGCCGACCACCGAAACCGCCACGTAGCCGCCGAGCGCCCGCGGCCCGCGGGCCACCAGGTCGATGCCGAGGGCCCCGGCGAGTATCACCAGCACCGGCAGCCACAACAGCCACCAGGCCATGCCCAGCGCCAGCCCGCTCAGCCCGTACCAGTGCTGCAGCGCCGCCAACCGCCGCTGGATCTCGAGCACCGGCGCGCCGTAGTCGATCCGCGCGAGCATGGCCAGCGTCTGCGCGCCGGCGACGATGAGCGCCACTCCGTAGGCCTGGACGACGAAGGCGGCGATCCGCACGTTGACCATGTCCCACCGCGAGCGCCAGGTCCACGCCGCCCATACGACCACCAGCACGCCCAGCGGGATCTGCAGCCGCTGGCCCCAGCGCAGCGGCCGGAGCGTCGCCCTCACCCCGTCGAGACGGCGATGACGCAGCCCGTCGAGCGCGATCGCCTCCTGGCGGGCCAGACGCTGGTCGAGGCGCCGCCAGGCCAGCCGCAAGTCGTCGACATCGGTGACGCGGTCGCTCATGTCGGGTCCCCCATCCGCTGTTTGAGGCGCGCCTTCAACCGGCTGAGGCGCGTCGCGACATTGGTCGCGCTCAGGCCGAGGATGCCGCTGATGTCGTGATAGGTGCGGTCGTCGAGGTGCAGCAGCAGCAGCGCCCGATCGAGCGGCGCCAGGCCGTCGATCACCGTGTAGAGGGCACGGACGCGTTCGTCGGCCTCGTCGCGCGGCGGCGGCGCGACGGCGTCGTGCCGCACCGGGTCGAACGGCTCGTGCACGCGACGGCGCCGGCCGTCGCCGCGCAGCCACGAGATCGCCACGTTGAGCGCGACCCGGTACATCCAGGTCGAGAACGGCCGCGCCGGGTCGTAGCCCGGATAGGCCCGCCACAGCTGCGCCAGGATGTCCTGGGTCAGGTCGGCGCGATCGTCGGGCGCCCAGCAGTAGGTGTGGACCACCTTGTGGACGATCCGCGCGTGGGCCTCGACCCGCGCGACGAAGGCGTCGCGGTCGGCGGCGCGGCTCGGCAAGTCCAGAAGGGTCTCACTCTCCGGGTGGGCCGGCACACCCTGTGATTCGCCGCCGGCGCCCGATTGTCACGGCCCCCCCGGCGCCACTACTATTGCCGCGCCGGAGGACCCGCCGATGCGCCTGCTCACGCCGCTTGCCGTGCTCGCCCTGGCCGCCACCGCCACCGCCGCCCACGGCCAGGTCGAAAACATGGGCCCGAAGGCCGCCACCTACATCACCGACGAGGACGTGAAGAAGGTCAACGCGCTGCCGGGCGTCGACCGGCAGATCGTCAGCGTGGACATCGGCAAGCTGAACGAAGCGGTGGGCATCGTCCACCGCGGCAGCACCCGCAACGCCAAGCCGCCGGCGGCGCCGCCGGCCAACGCCCCGGCGCCGGTGCCGTGCGGCCAGACGATGGCCGGCGCGCCAACGGGATCGCCCGGCTCGGGCATCGCCCACGACCACCAGATCGAGACCTACGTGATCGTCTCGGGCAGCGGCACGCTGATCACCGGCGGACGCATCGTCAACGGGCGTAAGTCGGCCCCCGACAGCCAGGTGACGCTGGTGCTCAACGGTCCGTCCTGCAGCGGCGCGATCGCCGGGCCCGACGTGGTGACCCGCGTCGTCAAGACCGGCGACATCATCATCATCCCGGCCGGCGTGCCCCACGGCTGGAGCGACATCCCGGATCACGTGGACTACCTGAGCATCCGCCCCGACCCGGACCGCGTGCTCAAGCCCTACGTGCACCCGGCGCTGCAGAAGAAGTAGCCGCCCGCCCGCGGACAAACGGAGACATGGGCTGGCCGCCGGCGAGCCAGCACATGCTTTGACCTGCCGCGCGGCGCTGGCATAATCTGGCCTCGCGCTTCGCGCCGCGCGCAGCCCTGCCTCCCATGCGACTGTCGCCGACCAGCCTTGCGTCCGATCTGCTGATCGGGGTCATCGTGTCGATGGCGCTCGCCCAGGCCGGGGCGGCGATGGAGACCGACGGCCTCGACCGCGATCTCCACGCCCGGGTCACCAGGATCGGCGCGCACCGGCTCGACGCCGACGGCGGACACCTCGCCGGCGACGTCGAGGGGGTGGCGCTCAGCGTCGCCGAGCAGGCGTCGGCCGACCAGGGTCTCGGGCTGGCGGCGCCGCCCGGTTCGATCGCCGCCACGCCGGCCCCGCCCGGCCAGTGGGTCTTGCTCCTGACCCCGGCCCCGCCCGCGTTCCGCTCCCGCCTCGACGCCGCCATCCGCCGCGGCCGCTCCCCTCCCTCCGCTTAGTTCTCCGGTCTCCCTGGCTCGCGCCGCCCGGCTCGCCGTGTCGGCGCGGGCGCGCCGCCGCGTCGGCGGCGCCGTTCGTGTCCGACTATTCAGCGTTTGATTGCCATGCAGCACGCACCGTCGATGTTCGGTTACCCCAAGGAAGACGCCGTCGCCGGCGTCGTCGTGTTCCTCGTCGCCCTGCCGCTGTGCCTCGGCATCGCCATCGCCTGCGGTGTGCCGCCGGTGTCGGGCCTGATCGCCGGCATCAGCGGCGGCTTGGTCGTGCCGTGGATCAGCCGCTCGCCGCTCTCGGTCACCGGTCCGGCCGCCGGGCTGACCTCCATCGTCCTCGTCGAGGTCACCCGCCTCGGCGGCATTCCGCCGTTCCTCACCGCGGTGCTGCTCGCCGGCCTGCTGCAGGCGGGCTTCGGCGCGCTGCAGCTCGGCCGCTTCAGTGCCATGGTGCCGTCGGCGGTGATCAAGGGCATGCTCGCCGCGATCGGCATCACCATCGTCTGGAAGCAGCTGCCGGTGGCGTTCGGCGTCGCCGGCGGCCTCACCGACATCCCCGCCAACCTCCACCCCGGTTCGACGCTCATCGCCGCCGTGTCTCTGGGGCTGCTCCTCGGCTGGAAGTACACGCCGCTCGCCCGTTTCAAGCTCATCCCGCCGGCGCTCGTCACCGTCATCGTCGGCAGCGTGCTGGCCGAGTTGCTGCGCGGGTCGTCGGGCCTGGCCCTGGGCCCGAGCCAGTACGTGGACGTGCCGCTGGGCGGCGTCGGCGGCCTCGCCGCCGCCCTGCCGCGGCCCGACTTCGCCGCCGCGGTGCGTCCCGACACCTGGGTCGCCGCCGCCACCATCGCCATCGTCGCCAGCATCGAGACGCTGCTGTCGGTGCAGGCCGTCGATCGGCTCGATCCGCTCAAGCGCCGCAGTCCGCCGGACCGCGAGCTGCTCGCCCAGGGCGCGGCCAATTCGGTGTCGGGGTTCCTCGGCGGCCTGCCGGTCACCGCGGTGATCGTCCGCAGCGGCGCCAACGTCGCCGCCGGCGGGCGCGAACGGCTGTCGGCGCTGGTCCACGGCGTGCTGCTGGTGCTCGCCGTCATCTTCGCCGGGCCGTTGCTCAACACGATCCCGCTCGCCTGCCTGGCCGCGGTGCTCATCCAGGTGGGTCTCAACCTGTGCAAGCCGGCGCTCTTCGCCACCCAGGCCAGGCTGGGCGTCACCCAGCTGCTGCCCTTCGCCATCACCATCGCCGCCGTGCTCGCCCTCGACCTGCTGAAGGGCGTGATCGTCGGCATCGTCGTCGGCATCCTGTTCGTGCTCTACGAGAACTCGAAGCGGGCGGTGGTCGCCGAGCGCGACGACGCCGGCCGCTGGCGCATGCGCTTCCGCCGCGACGGCACGTTCGTCTCGAAGCCGGGCATCGTGTCGGCCCTCGAGGACGTCGACGACGGCGAAGAGGTGGTGATCGACGGTACGGGCGAGTACATCGATCACGACGTGAAGGAAGTGCTGGCGACCTTCGTCGAGGACGCCAAGCACCGCCGCATCAAGGTGACGATCGTCGGCATCGATCTCGCGCACGCCCAGGCGGGCGGGGGCCACTGATGGCGGCGGACCATCACGCCCTGCCCGACGACCCGGTCGAGCGAGCGCTGGTCCGCGCCGCGGGTCTGCTGCCCGACCAGGGCCCCATCGGGGTCTTCGTCCACCACAACACGCTCCACGCCTTCCAGCACCTGTCGTTCCACGAGGCGGTGCAGGCCGGCGCCGACGCCACCGGCGCGCGGCCGTACCTGAGCCTGGCGCAGTTTCGTGCCGCCCTGGCCAGCGGCCGCATCGCCGCGTCCGATCTCGACCACGAGATCGGCGCCGCGGTCGGTGCCCGGGCCGCCGAGTCGGTGGCCCCGGGCCTGACCCGCGCCGGCCTGTGGCGCGTGCTGCTCGCCGACGACGCCAGCGGCGACGACGCCGCCGGCCTGGCCTTCACCATCGACGCCGGCATCGCCGTCGAGTGCCGCGATCCACACCTGTGGCGGGCCGTCCTCGCCCGTGTGGAGCGCGGACCGCACCCGGCCCCGACGCCGCCCCGTGCCCCGCGGCGGCATCGCGACGTGCTGGTGGCGCACGATGCGACCGATCCCGACGTGGCGGTAAACGGCGAGCTCATCCGCCTCGGCTCCGGCTTCCTCGATCACGGGCAGGCACACGTCGCCCTGCCGCACCGCGAGCGCGGGTTCCTGCGTGCCGTCGCCGAGCTGTACAGCGGCGGGGCCCTGGCGCCGCGCGACTGCCGCGGCGTCGAAGCCGACATGCGCCTGGTGGTCGATCAGGCCCGGCCGCCGCTGACGATCATCCGCGCGACCCTGGCCGCCCTCGGCGTCCACGGCGACGACGCCGAGCCGTATCTGTTCGCCACCGCGCTCGCCCTGCCGGGCTGGGCCGGCATGTTCTCGCGGCTCGAGCGCCACCCCGAGGAGCACCCCGACGGCCCGCCGACCAGCCTCGCCGAGTTCCTCGCCGTGCGGCTGCTCTTCGAACACCGGGCCGTCGCCAGAGCGTGCGCGGCCGCCGGCCTGCCGCTCGACTGGCCGGCGCTGCGGGCGCTGACCCCGGGCGCCGACCCGGTGCCGCCCGTGCACGCCGCCTCGCGGCTGTGGCACGTGGCCCGGGCGGCCGGGTGGTCGGCCGACGCCGTCGCGGCCCTGAGCGACGACACCCTGGCCGCGCTGTGGGCCGAGTGCGACGCGTGCACCGACCTCGAACGCCGCCGGGTGTTCCACGAGGCCTACGAGCGCACCTACCGGCGGTCGATCCTCGACGCCCTGGCGGCGCGGCGGCGCCTGCCGCCCGGTGTGCCGCCCGGACGCGCCCGCGCCCAGTTCGTGTTCTGCATCGACGAGCGCGAGGAGTCGATCCGCCGCGCCATCGAGGAACAGGATCCCGCCTACATCACCTACGGCGCCGCCGGCTTCTTCGGGGTGGCCATCGACTACCAGGGCCTCTACGACCGCGAGCCCGCCGCCCACTGTCCGGTGGTGGTGACGCCGGGCCACGAGGTCTACGAGCAGCCGGTCGAATCGGAGCTGAGCTGGCACGCGCTGCGCACCCGCTGCCGCGACGGCTGGCTGGCGTTCGAGCGGCGCAGCGGCGAGCTGTCGCGGCGGCTCACCGGCGGGGCCGGCCTCTCGTTCCTGCTCGGCCCGCTGACCGCCGTCAGGACCCTGGCCCGGGTGCTGGCCCCGCGCTCGGCCATGCGGATGAGCGAACAGGTGAAGGCGCGCTTCGCGCCCCGGCCGGTGACGCGGCTGTCGGCACTGCGCGCCGACACCGACCCGCCGCCGCCCGACGGCGGCAAGCCGATCGGCTTCTCGCTCGCCGAGTCGATCGACCGGGTGGCGGCGACGCTCACCAACATCGGCCTGGTCCGCGACTTCGCGCCGATGGTCGTCTTCCTCGGCCATGGCTCGACCAGCCTGAACAACCCGCACGAGTCGGCGCACGACTGCGGCGCCTGCGGCGGCCGGCGCGGCGGCGCCAACGCCCGGCTGTTCGCCGACATGGCCAACCGGCCCGAGATTCGCGCCGGCGTCGCCGCGCGCGGCATCGTCATTCCCGACGACACCTGGTTCGTCGGCGCGCTCCACGACACCGCCGACGACAGCGTGCGCTACTTCGACCTCGACGCCGTGCCGGCCGGGGCCGCGGCGGCGTTCGACGAGGCGTCTCGCGTCCTCGAGATCGCCCGCGCCGAGAACGCGCTCGAGCGCAGCCGCCGCTTCGACGACGCGCCGCTGCAGTCGTCGGCGGCCGCGGCGCTGGCCCACGTCGAGACCCGCTCGGCCAACCTCGCCCAGGTGCGGCCCGAGTACGGCCACTGCACCAACGCCATCTGCATCGTCGGGCGGCGCGAGCTGACCCGCGGCCTGCACTTCGATCGGCGCGCGTTCCTGGTCAGCTACGACCCGGTGCCCGACCGCACCTACGGAGTGCTCGAGCGGATCCTCGCCGCGGTCGGCCCGGTGGGCGCCGGCATCAGCCTCGAGTACTACTTCTCGTCGGTCGACAACGAGGTGTACGGCTGCGGCACCAAGCTGCCGCACAACGTCACCGGCCTCATCGGAGTGATGAACGGGCATCAGAGCGACCTGCGCACGGGGCTGCCGCTGCAGATGGTCGAGCTGCACGAGCCGATGCGGCTGCTGCTGGTCGTCGACGCCACCCCCGAAGCGCTGCTGGCGGTGGCCGGACGCCAGGCCGAGGTGGCGGAGCTGGTCGTCAACCGCTGGGTGCAGCTCGTGTCGGTGCACCCCGAGACCGGCGCGATGGCGGTGTTCGAGGACGGCGCCTTCGTGCCCTACGTCCCCGGGGACGCTCCACTGCCCGAAGTGGAATGGTCGCGCGACTGGCACCTGCGGACGCGGGAGTTCGTGCCGCCGGCGCTGGTGCGCCGCGGCCTGCCACCGCCGGGAACCGCCGCGCCCGGCGCCGGGCGGCGCGAGGCCGTGCCGGCATGACCGCCGAGATGTGGTTCCTCGTGCTGGCCATCCTCGCGCCGATGGCGAGCGTGGTCGTCATCGGCCTGCTGGTGCTGCTGGGCGAGCGTCGGCCGGGAGAGACCACGGTGGCGGCGATCGTCGGCACGGGGCTGGTCGGCTCGGTCGTCGGCGGGCTGCTGGTCACCGCCAGCTTCGCCGGACTGTTCGGCCCGCCGCTGCACGGCGACGTCGAGTTCGGCGACTGGCTGCGCATCCACGAGTTCGTGATCCCGGCGGTGCTGCGCGTCGACCTCGTGTCGGTGACGATCGCACTGTTCAGCGCGGTGCTGACCGCGCTGGTGGCGCGCTTCTCGCGCCGCTACCTGCACAAGGAGCCCGGCTTCATCCGCTTCTTCACGCTGCTCGGGCTCTTCGCCACCGGCACCCAGCTGGTGGCGCTGGCCGGCGCGCTGGAGCTGTTCTTCGCCGGCTGGGAGCTGATCGGCATCTCGTCGGCCTTCTTCATCGGCTTCTTCCACGAGCGCGAGGAGCCGATCCGCTCGTCGGTGCGGGCGTTCGCCACCTACCGGCTGTCGGATGCCGGCCTGCTCATCGCCACCGTGGCCACCTTCGAGCTGCTCGGCTCGGCCCGCTTCTCGGCGCTGCCGGGGGCGGCGGCGCTGCCGCCGTGGGAGGCCACGGCGCTGGCGCTGATGTTCCTGCTCTCGGCCATGGGCAAGTCGGCGCAGCTGCCGTTCTCGGGCTGGCTGCCGCGGGCGATGGAGGGCCCGACGCCGTCGAGCGCGCTGTTCTACGGCGCGGTGTCGATCCACGCCGGCCTGTTCCTGCTGCTGCGCGCGTGGCCGGTCTTCGAGGCCTCGGCGGTGGCGCGCGGCGTCGGTGTCGCCGTCGGCCTGGCCACGGCCGTCTACGCCGCGGCCGTCGTGCGGGTCCACACCGACGCCAAGGGCACGCTGGCGCACGCGACGCTCGCCCAGGTCGGGCTGATCCTGGCTGAGATCTGCCTCGGCTGGACGACGCTGGCGCTGGTCCACATGGTCTGCCACGCTTTCCTCCGGCTCGGCCAGTACCTGAAAGCGCCCAACACCATCCACGACACCCACCGCGTCGGCCACTCGGCGCACCGCCACGGCGTGCTCGATCGCTGGTTCCCAGGGCTGGCGGCGCGGCTCTACGTCCACTCGCTGCATCGCCTGCGTCTCGACGATCGCATCGACGTGGCGTTCTCGCCGGTGATGGCGCTGGCGCACGGGCTCGACCGCGCCGACCGCTGGCTGCGGCGCACCCTGACCCTCGACGGGCCTGCCGCATGACCCCGGCCGCTGCCCTGCCGACGGCGCCGTGGGAGGCGCTGCTCGTCTGCCTGCTGGTGCTCGTCGCCCCGGCCCTGACCTCGCCGCGAGCGCGCAACCTGCCGCTGCTGGCCGCGCGCGCCGCCGCGAGCGTCGCCACGCTGGTCAGCGCCGGCGGCGCCGCCGCCTACCTGGCGGCGGCCGTCACCGCACTGCTCCACGCCGTGATGGCCGCCAGAGCCACCCGCACCGGCGCGCTGATGCTCACCCTGGCCGCCGCGGTCTCCGCCGCCGCCAGCCTCGCCATCGGCCGCGACGATCTGACCGTCGCCTTCTGGCTGTCGAGCGCCGCCATCGCCCTGCGCGCCGGCATGCTGCCGCTGCACCTGGGCGTCGCCAGTCTGTGCGAGCGCGCGCCGGTCGTGCAGGTGCAGCAGGCGGCCTCGACCATCGCGCTGGTGTTCATCCACCTCCGCTTCGTCGATCACGGCGAGATGGCGATGGCGGTGGCGCCGACGATGGTGCGGATCGGCGCCGCGGCGACCATCGCCGGGGCGCTGATGACGCTGGTGCAGCGCGACCTGCGCGGGTTCTACCGCGGGACCACCGTGGCCCACGGCGGCATGCTGGTGGCGGCGCTGGGCACCGCGCCGCTGGGCAACTTCGCCGCGGCGCTGCTGGTGGCGGTGACGATCGGCCTGGCGCTGGGCGGCCTCGGCATGATGATCACGGCGCTCGAGGCCCGGGTCGGCGACGTCGGCCAGGCCGGGCCGGGCGGCCGGGTCGGCGCGTTCCCGCGGCTCGCCGCCGCCTTCGCGGTGTTCGGCGGCGCCGGGGTGGGGCTGCCGGGCACCGCCGGGTTCGTCGCCGACGACCTGCTGCTCCACACGTTGTGGCTGAACAGCCCGACCAGCGCCGTGCTGGTGATCCTGTCGGCGGCGGTGCTGGCCGTGACGACGCTGATGATCTTCGCGCGGGTGTTCCTGGGCCGCACGGTGCCCTCCCCGGCGCCCGACCTCTACCGCCGCGAGCGCGTCGCCGCGGCGCTGCTGCTGACGCTGCTCATCGGCCTGGGCGTGGCGCCAGGACTGCTGCTGGGGCCGGCCGACGCGTTCCTCACGGTGGCGCCGGCCACGGCGACGACGCGCTAGAGCGCGTTCAGCGCGGCGCCCGGCAGACGAAGCTGGCCGCGTCGTCGACGCTGCCCCGGCCCGAGTACGCGGCGACCTGCGGATGCGGACACAGCGGCCGCGAGCGCACGACCTCGCCCTCGTCGATCCGCGAGGCGACGATCCGCGCCGGCGCCACGCCGCGCTCCACCCAGCCTTCGAGCGCGCTCAGCATGTCGAACCGATCGACGCCCGGCCCGCCGCTGCAGTGGTGCATGCCGGGCACGAAGTAGGTACGCAGAAAGGCGTCGGCGGCGGCCTGTCCACCGGCGATCCGCGTGACCGCCTCCACGTAGTGCAGCGTGCCGAGAGCGCTGATGCCCGGGTCGGCCCAGCCGTGGTAGACGAGCAGCTTGCCGCCGGCCTTGGCGAAGGGCCGCAGGTCGGCGTCGAGCGGGCTGAGGATTCCGGTCATGGTCGCCAGACGCGGCAGGTCCTGGGGGAAGCGGAAGGTCCGCCATGAGAAGCCGGGCGCATCGTCGTCGAGCGCCAGGAAGCGGAAGTTCGCGTCCATCAGCGCGTACCCCGACGGGCCGCGGCCGGCGAAGGCGAGCGTGCCGTCGGGCTGGCGCGCCGGCACGTCGTTGCCGGTGATCCAGCCGCGCCAGCCGGTCGGGCCGCCCTCGTGGCCCTTGGGGAACGGCGGCGCGTATTCGCGGCCGTCGGGCGTCTTCAGTCCCGCATAGATCATCTGCACGACCTCGAGCTGCGGCGCCGAGAGACAGTCGGGGCCGTCGCCGCCGCGGCAGGCCAGCGTCGCCGGATCGAAGTCGCACGGCCGCGGATCGGAGATGAGCCCGTCGGCGAGACCGTCCTTGGCGTCGCAGGCGGCCAGCGTGCGTGACGACAGCAGTTCGATCTTCTCCGGCGGCAGATGGCTGGCCGGCGACGACAGCAGCCGCTGCGACACCACGGCGCGGCCGGCCTGCATCGGCGTGCCGGTGGCCGGGTCGCCGGCGATGACGCCGTCGAAGTCCGCCGGATAACGCTGCACCTCCATCAGCGCCTGGCGGCCGCCGTTGGAGCAGCCGTTGAAGTAGGCGTGCGCCGCCGGCCGGCCGTAGTAGCCGGCGGTGAGCGCCTTGGCGGCGACGGCGGTGACGTGCGTGCCGCGATGCCCGTAGTCGATCTCCTTGGCGCGGTTGCTGCCCCAGGTCGGATCGGCGGCATCGTGGCCGGTATCGGTGGACGCCGAGGCGTAGCCGCGGGCGAGCCCGGTGGTCAGGTTGCCGATCGCGCCGGCCAGGCCGCCGACACCCTGGAAGTAGAACTTGCCGTTCCAGGCGGCCGGCAACCCGACGCGGAAGCGCACGGTGTTGCCGGGCGTCTGCACGTGCCCGTCCACCTGACAGTGCCGCGGCGCCGCCGCGGTCGCCTCGACCCAGGCCGCGGCGGTGATCGTCGTGTCGCCGGGGGCGCGCGCTTGCACTACCGCTGCCGCACAGACGTCGCCGGCCGGGCTCGCGCTGCCCGGCTGGGTCGTGGAAGGCGGAGCGTGGGATCCGGCCAGCGTCAGCCCCAGGCACGTCGCGGCGGCGATCGCGCGGGTCATCGAACCTCCTGCGGTGACGGCGCGCCGGCGATCAGGCCGGGGCCTGGTCGGGCGCCCGGTACTCCCCTTCCCACTTGGCGACCACCACCGACGCCAGGCAGTTGCCGATCACGTTGGTCATCGTCCGACCCATGTCCATGATGGCGTCGACGCCGAGGATGAGGGTGATGCCCTCGAGCGGCAGGTTGTAGTTGGCCAGCGTCGCCGCCAGGATCACCAGCGACGCCCGCGGCACGCCGGCGACGCCCTTGCTGGTGAGCATCAGGGCGAGCAGCATCGTCACCTGCTGGCCGACGGTCAGCCCGACGCCGGCGGCCTGGGCGACGAACACCGCGGCCAGCGACAGGTAGAGCGTGCTGCCGTCGAGGTTGAAGCTGTAGCCGAGCGGCATGATGAACGAGACGATGCGCCGCGGCACGCCGAACCGCTCGACGCACTCCATCGCCCGCGGCAGCGCCGCCTCGCTCGACGTCGTCGAGAAGGCGATGAGCGCCGGCTCCTTGATCGCCTTGAGGAAGGCGCCGATCGGGATGCGGAACATGACCATCACCGGCACCAGCACCAGCAGGTAGAACACCGCCAAGGCCACGTAGAGCGTGAACACCAGGTAGCCGAGGTTCCACAGCACGCCGAGCCCGCTCTGGCCGATGGTGGCGGCAATCGCCGCGCCGACGCCGAGCGGGGCGTAGAGCATCACGATGTTGGTCACCTTGAACATCGTTTCGGTGAGCGACTCGCACCAGGCGACCATCGGCTTGCCCTTCTCGCCGATCATGCCGAGCCCGATGGCGAAGACCATGCTGAATACCACGATCTGCAGCACGTCACCGGTGGCCATCGCCTCGATGATCGAGGTCGGCACCATGTGCAGCAGGATCTGGTCCCAGGTCTGCGCCGTGGCGGTCACCGGCGGCGCCCCGGTGGCGGCCGGCAGCGTCAGCCCGACTCCGGGCTGCATGATGTTCACCGTGAACAGCCCGATAAGCAGCGCCAGCGTGGTGACGACCTCGAAGTAGATGATCGCCCTGAGGCCCATGCGGCCGACGTCGTTGAAGTGGCCGGCGCCGGCGATGCCGGCGACCAGCGTGCCGAACAGCAGCGGCGCGATGATCATCCGGATCATGCGGATGAAGATCTGGCTGAACGGCCGGATGACGTTGGCCCAACTCGGGTCGGTGATGCTGACCACGTAGCCGACGATCAGCCCCACGACGAGGCCGATCATGATCTGGGTGGTGGGAGAAATGCGTGGTTTGGCGGCGGCGACGGACGATGACACGGCGAGATTGTATTACGGCGGCGGCTCGATTCGCGGCATGAACGGCGCCCGGCCGCCGGCCGGCTGGCGGAGTTCCTGGTATCGTGAAGGCACAGCCGTGCCGACCGTGCCGCCCGTCCTCCCCGGATCATCCGACCTGCTGCGCGCCATCCTGACCAGCCGCGTCTACGACGTGGCCCACGAGACGCCGCTCGAGCCCGCCCCGCGGCTGTCGGCCCGGCTCGGCCGGCCGGTGCACTTCAAGCGCGAGGACATGCAACCGGTCTTCAGCTTCAAGCTGCGCGGCGCCTACAACCGGATGGCGCACCTCGACGAAGCCGAGCGCCGCCGCGGCGTCGTCACCGCCAGCGCCGGCAACCACGCCCAGGGCGTGGCCTACTCGGCGCGGCACCTCGGCATCTCGGCCGTCATCGTCATGCCCGAGACGACACCGGCCATCAAGGTGCGTGCCGTGCGCGATCTCGGCGCCGAGGTGATCCTCCACGGCGACAGCTACGCCGACGCACAGGCCCGCTGCGACGCGCTGGCCGCCGACACCGGGCGGGTGTTCATCCCGCCGTTCGACGACCCGCTCGTCATCGCCGGCCAGGGCACGGTGGCGGTGGAGATCCTGCGCCACCACCTGGGCAGCCGGGCCAGCGCGATCGTCGTGCCGATCGGCGGCGGCGGGCTCATCGCCGGCATCGGCGCCTACGTGAAGGCGATCCGGCCGGACATCGCCGTCATCGGGGTCGAGCCCATGGACTCCGACGCCATGGCCCGCTCGCTCGCCGCCGGCGAGCGCGTGGTGCTGGATCACGTCGGCATCTTCGCCGACGGGGTCGCGGTGCGCCAGGTCGGGCAGCACACCTTCGCCGTGGCGCGCGAGACGGTGGACGAGGTGGTGCGCGTCTCCAACGACGAGATCTGCGCCGCCATCAAGGACGTCTTCGACGACACGCGCTCGATCATGGAGCCGTCGGGCGCGCTGGCCGTGGCCGGGGTGACGCGGTGGGCCGCCGGACGGCCGGCCGGCGACGGCCCGCTGGTGGCGGTGCTGAGCGGCGCCAACATGAACTTCGACCGGCTGCGCTTCGTCGCCGAACGCGCCGAGGTCGGCGAGGCGCGCGAGGCGGTGCTGGCGGTGACCATCCCCGAACGGCCGGGCGCCTTCCGCGAGTTCTGCACCCGCATCGGCCGGCGCGTGGTGACCGAATTCAACTACCGGCTGAGCGGCCGCGGCGAGGCCCACATCTTCGTCGGCGTGGCCGTCGAATCGCGCGCCGACGGCGCCGCGCTCGCCGCGTCCCTGGCGGCTGCCGGCTACGAGACGCACGAGCTGACCGACAACGAGCTGGCCAAGCTGCACGTGCGCCACATGGTCGGCGGGCGCAGCGCCCACGTGGTGGACGAGCAGGTCTACCGCTTCGAGTTCCCAGAACGGCCCGGCGCCTTGATGCGGTTCCTCGACGCGGTGGGCGGCCGCTGGAACATCAGCATGTTCCACTACCGCAACCACGGCGCCGATCCCGGCCGGGTGCTGGCCGGCTTCGAGGTGCCGGCGGCCGACCGCGACGCGTTCGAGCGGTTCCTGGTCGATCTCGGCTATCCGTCGCAGCGCGAGACCGACAACCCCGCCTATCGGCTGTTCCTGGGATAGGACACGAGACGAATCAGTTGATCGCGTGATCGGGTGATCGGTTGATCTAACTGGTGACTCCCGATCTGGTGATTAGCTGAACTGCAGATCAGCGGATCCGGGGCCAGCCGTGACGCGTGACGGCGTGACTGCGCGACCGCAGATCGACAGATCAGAGGATCGGGAGTCAACAGATAGATCAACCGATCAACCGATCACCCGATCTTCGTGTCGTGCAGCCGATCGAGCAACGCGTCGATCTCGGCATCGTCGCGATAGCCGTCGAGCAGCCAGCGGTTGGTGGCGACGACGGCGAAGGGCGCGGCGCCGCCGTCGGTGCAGGCGACGAGGCACTGGCGGATGAGCCCGCTGTCGCCCAATCCCAGGGCCAGGGCCAACAGGCTCGCCGGCGACACGTACTCGCCGCGACCGGCGCGCTCGTAGAGCTCTTCGCCGAGGCGCCTGGCGTCGTCGAGTCGGCCGGCCCGGCCGTAGATCATCGCCAGCACGCCGACGAAGATCGGGGCGCGGGCCCGGGCGACGATCTGCTCGCCGAGCGGGACCACCTCGTCGTGGCGGCCCTGCATGAGCAGCGACACGGTCTGCGGCCAGCGCGGGCCGAGCGCGTCGGGCTGCAGCTCGAGCGCGCGGGCGGCGTGGCGGCCGGCCAGCTCGGCGTCGCAGAGCGCACAGGCCGCCGATGCGACCAGGAAGTGCACCTGGGCGGCGTGCGGTTCCTGCTCGACCGCACGAGCCAGATGCACCCGCGCCTCGTCGGCACGATAGGCGGTGGCCAGGAACATCCCGTAGGTGGCGCTGCAGATGGCGTCGTGGGGATCGAGCGCCAGCGCCGCCAGGAACGACTCCTCGGCGGCGCGCCAGTGCGGCTCGAAGTGAAACGTGTAGATGCCCTTGGCGCGGTGCGCCGCCGGCAACTGCGGATCGAGGGCCAGCGCCCGCGTCGCCGCGTCGAGCGCCCGCGGCTGCGCCTGCGCCCTCGGCATCCAGCCGTAGACCCGCAGGATCGAATAGCAGTCGGCCAGACCGGCGAAGGCGGCCGCGAACTCGGGGTCGAGCGCGATGGCCCCTTCGAAGCAGGCAATCGCCGCGCTCATCACCGACGGCGACCGCTGGTTCCAGAGGTGGCGTCCCTTCAGATACAGGTCGTAGGCCTGCAGGTTGGCGGTGGCCCGCCGCGCCGCCGGCCCCGCCGTGCCGACCAGCGCCGGGGCGATGGCCGCGACGATCGCCGCCACCATCTCGTCCTGCACGTCGAAGACCTCGACGAGCTCGCGGTCGTAGCGCTCCGACCACAGGTGGTAGCCGTCGTCCACGTCGGTGAGGTGCACGGTGAGCCGCAGCTGCGTCCCGGCGCGGCGCACGCTGCCTTCGACGACGGCACGCACGGCGAGCTCGCGGCCGACCTCGCGCAGATCGAGGTCGCGGCCGCGGAAGCGGAACGACGAGGTGCGCGATGCCACGCGCAGCCCGGGCATCCTGGCCAGGGCGTTGACGAGGTCTTCGGCCAGCCCGTCACCGAAGTACTGGTCGTCGGGGGCCGCGCTCAGGTTGACGAACGGCAGCACGGCCACCGACGTCGGGGCCAGGTTCGCCGACCGCGTGGCCGGGCGCGCGGCGTCGAGCGAGATCGCTTCGAGGGCCGTGGCCAGCTCCTGCGCCGACTGGTAGCGCCGCTCGGGCGCCTGCTGCAGGCAGCGGCGGACGGCATCGGCGAGCGCCGGCGGCACCGTCGGCCCGAAGCTCAGCTCCGACGGCGGCCGGTGCAGCAGCAGCGCGAGGGTGTCGGCCGGCGAGTCGCCGCGGAACGCGCGCTGGCCGGTGAGCATCTCGAACAGCACGGCGCCGCAGGCGAAGAGATCGGTGCGGTGATCGACCGGCCGGGCCCTCGCCTGCTCCGGCGAGAGATACCCGAGCGTGCCGAGCACCATGCCGGGCAGCGTGTGCGCGGCGGTCGGCGCCGGGGTGCGCTCGGTGGTCGCGGGAGTCGGCGCGACCGTGGTGGCGAGCCCGAAGTCGAGGATCTTGAGGCGGCCGTCGGCGGTGACGAACAGGTTGTCGGGCTTGAGGTCGCGATGCACCACGCCGCGGGCGTGGGCGGCGGCCAGCCCGGCGGCGATCTGCAGCCCGAGGGCGACGGTGTCGGTGGCGGCGATCGGGCCGCGCGCCAGCCGGGCCCGCAGCGTCTCGCCGTCGAGCAGCTCGGTGACCAGATATGGGGGGTCGCCGGTGCCGACGTCGAAGATGGCCAGCAGGTTGGGATGCGACAGCCCGGCGATGGTGCGCGCCTCCTGGGCGAAGCGGGCCAGTCGGTCGGGGTCGGCGACGCCGGGCGGCAGCACCTTCACCGCGACGTCGCGGCCCAGCCGCGGGTCGCGGGCGCGATACACCTCGCCCATGCCGCCGGCGCCGATGGGCGCGACGATTTGATACGGGCCGAGGCGGGTTCCGGGATCGAGCGGCACGGGCGAGACGTTCAGGCTATCGTGGATCGAAGCACCGTGTCGCCGAGCGTGCCGCTACCGTCTGGGTCTTGACCGTCGCGGCCCCCAAGCGGGCTGTCGGGTGGCACGGGGCGGGCGCCCACGGTCGTACAGGGAAACGCCCGCTCGGCAAGAGCGGGCGTTCGTCGGTCTCGTAAGTCCTTGCCGGAGCCCCGAGCCCCGGAGCCCGAGCCGCGGGCTGCTAGGCCATCCGCGCCTTCAGTTCGGCGTCGATCGCGTTCAGGAAATCGTCGGTCGTCAGGTACGGATGGTCCAGCCGGATGAGAATCGCCAGGTCCTTGGTCATCCGGCCCGACTCGACGACGTCCACGCACACCCGCTCGAGCGTCTCGGCGAACGTCACGACGTCGGGCGTGTCGTCGAATTTGCCGCGGTACTGCAGCCCGCGCGTCCACGCGTAGATCGACGCAATCGGGTTGGTGGACGTCGGCTTGCCCTGCTGGTGCATCCGGTAGTGGCGCGTCACCGTGCCGTGCGCGGCCTCGGCTTCCACGGTCTTGCCGTCGGGCGACATCAGCACCGAGGTCATCAGCCCGAGCGACCCGTAGCCCTGGGCCACGGTGTCGCTCTGCACGTCGCCGTCGTAGTTCTTGCAGGCCCAGAGGTAGCCGCCGCTCCACTTGAGGTTCGACGCCACCATGTCGTCGATCAGGCGGTGCTCGTAGGTCAGCCCCTGAGCCTCGAAGCGGGCCTGGAACTCCGCCTCGTAGACCCGCTCGAAAGTGTTCTTGAAGGCGCCGTCGTAGACCTTGAGGATGGTGTTCTTCGACGACAGGTAGACCGGGTAGTTGCGGCCGAGCGCGTAGGTGAAACAGGCCCGCGCGAAGCCGGCGATCGAGCTGTCGAGGTTGAACATCCCCATCGCCACGCCGCTGCCCTTGGTCCGGATCAGCTCCCGCGAGATCGGCTCGCCGCCGCCCTCGGGCGTCCAGCTGATGGTGATCGTGCCGGCGCCCGGGAAGTGGAAGTCCTGGGCGCGGTACTGGTCGCCGAAGCCGTGGCGGGCCACCACCACCGGCTTGTCCCAGTGCGGCACCAGGCGCGGCACGTTCCGGCAGACGATCGGCTCGCGGAAGATCGTGCCGTCGAGGATGTTGCGGATGGTGCCGTTGGGCGACCGCCACATCTGCTTGAGCCCGAATTCCTTGACCCGGGCTTCGTCGGGGGTGATGGTGGCGCACTTCACCGCCACGCCGTACTGCTTCGTGGCGTTGGCCGAGTCGATCGTGATCTGGTCGCCGGTCCGGTCGCGCGCCTCGATGCCCAGGTCGTAGTACTTCAGGTCGATGTCGAGGTACGGCAGGATGAGCTGCTCGCGGATCTTCTGCCAGATGATGCGCGTCATCTCGTCGCCGTCCATCTCGACGACGGGGTTCTTGACCGGGATCTTCTTCACGGGCGGCTCCTTGGAACGAGGCGGAAACGCCGAATTATAGCCCGGCGCCGTCGCCGGTACGATTTCCAGCCTCAGGATGTAGTATCCAGTCCCGGAACGACGGCGCGCGCGACGGCGACCTGGGGCGGCAGCGCCCGATCACTCGAAGGAGCCGGCACATGGTCGGTGAGATCGTCTCGCACTACCGCATCATCGAGGAACTCGGCGGCGGCGCGATGGGCATCGTCTACAAGGCGCAGGACATGCGCCTCAAGCGGCTCGTCGCCCTGAAGTTCCTGCCGCCCGGTCTCACCCGTGACGCCGCGGCGAAGCAGCGCTTCGTCCAGGAGGCCGAGGCCGCCTCCGCCCTCGACGATCCCCACGTGTGCACGGTTCACGCCATCGACGAGACCACCGACGGCCGGGTCTTCATCGCGATGGGCTATTACGAGGGCGAGACGCTGAAGAAGGCCATCCAGCGTGGGCCGATGCCAATCGAGGACGTGGTCGCCATCGGCGCCCAGATCGCCCGCGGCCTCGCCGCCGCACACGAGGCCGGGATCGTGCACCGGGACATCAAACCCGCCAACGTCATGATCACCGCACGGGGCGAGGCCAAGATCGTCGACTTCGGCATCGCGAAGCTGTCGGGACGCGTGGACCTGACCGGCACCGGGCTCAGCCTCGGCACCGTGGCGTACATGGCGCCGGAGCAGTTCCAGGGACAGGTCGACGCGCGCACCGACCTGTGGGCGCTCGGCGTGGTCCTGTACGAGATGCTCACGGGTCAACTGCCGTTCCAGGGCGACAGCGCCACGGCATTGATGAACGCCGTCCTGAATCAGACCCCGCCATCGGTCAAGGCGCTCAGGGCCGAGGTACCGGAGTCGATCGCGGCGGTGGTCGATCGCGCGCTGCAGAAGGATCCGTCGCGGCGCTATGGCTCGGCGGGCGAGATGGCGGCGGCCATCGAGGCCTGCCGGATCCAGGCAGGATCGACCGCCGCGGCGTCCGACGACACCGGCGCCATCCTGCGCGCCATCCGGCGGCCACTGGTCGCGCTGCCGGCGCTGGCGTTGGCCGGCGCCCTCGGTTATGTCCTGGTCACGACGTTGACTCAGCAGTCGCGGACCCGTTGGGCGCGCGAAGAAGCGCTGCCGGAGATCAGCCGCCTGCTGCAGCAGGATGAGTACGCTGCGGCCTATGCCCTGGCCCAGCAGGCCGAGCGCTACATTCCGAACGATCCGATTCTCACGGATCTGCTGCCGCAGATCACCGCGACGCCGACGCTCGCCTCTACCCCTCCAGGCGCCAGCGTCTACGTCAAGCCGTACGCGCCGCCACAGGAGGAGTGGCGACTCATCGGCACGACACCTCTCCGGGGGGTGGCGTTGCCGCGCGGCACCTACCGGTGGCGCGTGCAGTCGGCGGGGTTCGAGCCGATCGAGTTCGCGCGCAACGTCGGCGATCTCGTGGCGCCCGTCACCCTCGACCTGGCGGCGACCGGGAGCATTCCCGCCGGGATGGTCGCCCTCGCCGCGAGCCGGGCGCCCGTGGACATCACCGGCTTCGCCACGGAAGACCTCGTGGCCCTCCAGCCGTTTGCCATCGACCGACACGAAGTGACCAACGCGGCGTACAAGGAGTTCGTCGCCGCCGGCGGCTACAGCAAGCGGGAGTACTGGAAGCACACCTTCCGGCGGGACGGTCGCGAGCTGTCGTGGGACGAGGCGATGGCGCTGTTCCGCGATTCGACCGGACGGCCGGGCCCGGCCACCTGGGAACTCGGCAACCCCCCTCCGGGCCAGGACGACTTCGCCGTCACCGGGGTCAGCTGGTACGAGGCCGCCGCGTATGCGGAGTTCAGGGGGGCAAGCCTGCCGACCATCTACCACTGGGCGCGTGCCGCCCTGGGAGCCACCAGGGCCACGCCCATCCGGGGGCTGATCGTCGAGGCGAGCAACCTCGCCGGCCAGGCGCCGGTGGCCGTGGGCTCGACCGGCGCCCTGGGCCCGTTCGGCACCTATGACATGGCCGGTAACGTCCGCGAGTGGTGCTTCAACCTCTCCGGGGAGAACCGCTGGATCCTCGGCGGCGCCTGGAACGATCAGCCCTACATGTTCATCGTCCCGTACAGTCTGCCACCGCTGGATCGGTCGCCGGTGAACGGATTTCGCCTGGCGAAGTACTCGGACAAGGAACGCGTGGCCGAGCTGTCGGCACCGATTGCCGTCTTCCGTCGCGACTTCCGCACCGCCAAGCCGGTGTCCGACGAGGTGTACGAGGTCTTCAAGCGCCAGTTCGCCTACGTGCCGGCACCGCCCAACGCGAAGGTGGAAGCGACCGACGACAGCTCACCCGACTGGGTGCGCGAGAAGGTGACGCTCGACACGGGTTACGGCGAGCGGTTCTCCGCCTTCGTGTTCACGCCGAAGCACGGCGCGTCCCCGCGGCAGGCCGTCGTGTTCTTCCCAGGGCTCGGTCCGTTCGTCAGTCAGGTCTCCAGTCAGAACCTGACGCTGAGTCCCGCGAACGACTTCATCGTCAAGAGCAATCGGGTACTGGTCGTGCCGATCTACAAGGGGTCGTTCGAGCGCTTCGATGGCTTCGTCACCTTCACCGGCGATCGTTACCTGCAGACGTTCCGGCGCCGCATGCTCGAGTGGCGGCACGAGCTGGGGCAGGTCATCGACTACCTGGCGACCCGGCCCGACGTGGACATCGAGAAGCTCGGCTACGCCGGCATCAGCTTCGGGGCGTCGACCGCGTTGCCGCTGCTGGCGTTGGAGCCCAGGCTGAAGGTCGCGGTGCTGCAGCTGGCCGGGTTCACCTACCGCGATCTGCTGCCGGAGACCGAGGCCGTCAACTACGCGCCGCGCATCACGCTGCCGGTGCTGATGCTCGAAGCCCGCTACGATCACCTGTTTCCGGTGGACCTGTCGCAGCAGCCCCTGCTGGCCGCGCTCGGCTCACCCGCAGATCGCAAGCGCCAGGTGCTGTTCGACGCCGGGCACGGGCCACTGCCGCGCGGACAGGTCATCCACGAAACGCTGGGCTGGCTCGATCGGTTCCTCGGCCCGCCCGACTGACGCCCGGCGAGCTGAAGCCCCGCCCTGGCGGCGGCGCCGCGCTACTTCACGGTGTCGTTCACGGCGGCCTTGCCGCTCACCAGCTTGCAGACCGCCGACTGCGACAGCACCTGCGTCACCTCGAGCACGCCGGTTTCCTCGATCACCTTGTCGAGCAGCCGGCCGTCGGCGTCCTTGATCTCGTCCACCACGTGGTGCACGGTGAACTTCTGGCCCACCTTGATGCCGGCCGACTGGCCGCGGTTGATGTAGTACAGCCCCGCGCGGGTGCTGACGATCTGGCCCTCGGGCGCCGCCGGGGTCAGCGAGGTGAGCGACGCCGACTGCTCGGTGAGCTTGGCCACCACCTGCTCCACCGCCGGCCGCAGCGCTTCCTGCGCCGCGCCCTGGTCGAAGGTCTGCTCGGCGCTGACGCCGCGGAAGTAGCCGCCGCCCATGCGCTTGTTGCCCTGGCCGGTGGCCACCACCATCACCTCGCCGGTCTCGGTGTTGACCAGCCGCGCGTCCACCTTGCTCTCGGCGTTGGAGTAGCTGCCGCCGATGCCGCGCAGGCCGATGCTCGTGCGCTTGATCGAGAACGCGGTGATCGAGCCGGTGAGGATCAGCTGCACGCCGAGCAGCTTGCCCACCTTGGCGGCGGTCGCCGGCGTGACGGCGCCCGAGGCGCCGAGGTTCTGCTCCTGGAGGATCGAGGCCAGCTCGCGGCGCTCGAGCACCGTGTACTTGCCGGACTGCACCAGCTGGGTGGCCAGCTCGTCGGCGGCGGCGGCGCCCAGGTTGTCGCCCCACCACGCCCACGTGCTGTTGTTCTCGAAGTTCATCACGGCGACGCGAACCTTGGCCTGGGCCAGGGCCGTCCCCGGCACCGCGGCCAGGATCGCCGCCGCCACCACCATCACCGTCGCCGTTCGACCGAAGCGCACCATCGACATGTCTCCCTGGCGCGGATGTGCCGCGCTCTCTTGCAGTTGCACGATATTGCCACAGCTGGGTGGCGCGTGCCGACCGTCGTATCGGCAGGACCGGCCAGCGGCTCGATAGCAGGGATAGCGTCGCAACTTCTGCCAAGGGGTCAGACCCCTTTCTCGCCCTGGCCAGAATAGGGGTCTGACCCCTTTCTGGGCGGAGCCAGACTCAGGCGTGGACGCCGGGGGCCTCGTGACCGGTCCGCTCGACGTATTCGACGTACGACCCGGGATAGAGGTGCGGCTGGGCCTCGGTGCCGCTTTCGCCGCCCAGCTCCAGCACCCGGTTGCTCAGCCGGCGGAGAAAGGCCCGGTCGTGCGAGACGAAGATCATCGTCCCCTCGAAGCCGGCCAGCGCCTCGAGCAGCATCTCCTTGGTGGCCAGGTCGAGGTGGTTGGTGGGCTCGTCGAGCACCAGGAAGTTCGGCGGGTTCAGCATCATGCGGGCGATGACCAGGCGGGTCTTCTCGCCGCCCGACAGGGCCCGGATCTTCTTGTCGACGTCGTCGCCCGAGAACTGGAACGCCCCGGCGAGGTTGCGCAGCAGGCCGATCGATTCGTCGGGGAAGTCCTTCTGCAGCTGCTCCTCGACGGTCAGATCGGGATCGAGCACGTCGAGTGACTGCTGGGCGAAATAGCCCAGCTGCAGGCTGGCACCAAGGCGCACCGCCCCGGCGTCGGGCGCCACCTGCCCGGCGATCATTTTGAGGAGCGTGGACTTTCCCGCCCCGTTGCGGCCCATGACGCACCAGCGCTCGCCGCGGCGGATGGTCAGGTCCACGCCGTCGTGCACGACCCGCCGGCCGTAGACCTTGCGCACGCCCTCGAGCACGGCCACCTGATCGCCCGAGCGCGGCGGCTGACGGAAATCGAACTGCACGACGCGGCGCCGCCTGGGCAGCTCGATCTTCTCGATCTTCTCCAGCGCCTTGACGCGGCTCTGCACCTGCGCCGCCTTGGCGGCGTGGGCGGCGAAGCGCTCGATGAAACGCTGCTCCTTGGCCAGCATCGCCTGCTGGCGGGCGTAGGCGGCCTCGCGGTTGGCCTCGCGGATTGCCCGCTCGCGCTCGTAGAAGTCGTAGTTGCCGGAGTAGACGGTGATCTCGCCGCCGTCGATCTCGGCGATCTTCGTGACGATGCGGTTCATGAACTCGCGGTCGTGCGAGGTCATCAGCAGGGCGCCGTCGAGCGTCTTGAGGAACCCCTCGAGCCAGATGATCGACTCGATGTCGAGGTGGTTGGTCGGCTCGTCCATCAGCAGGACGTCGGGCCGGCCGAGCAGCACCCGGGCCATCGCCACGCGCATCTTCCAGCCGCCCGACAGCGCGCCGACGTCGCCGTCGATGCGCTCGTCGTCGAGGCCGAGGCCGTGCAGGATCTCGCGGGCCTGGGCCTCGAGCGCGTAGCCGCCGAGGTGGTCGTACTCCTCCTGCACCTCGCCGAAGCGGGCCAGGATGCGCTCCATGTCGTCGCCCTTGGCCGGGTCGGCCATGTCGTGCTGCAGCTGCTCCAGTTCGTGGTGCAGCGCACCGGCGCGGCCGCTGCCGGCGATGGTCTCGTCGAGCACCGAGCGGCCCGCCATCTCGCCGACGTCCTGGCGGAAGTAGCCGATCGACAGCCGCCTGGGCACCGACACGTCGCCCTCGTCGGCGGCCTCTTCGCCGACGATCATCCGGAACAGCGTGGTCTTGCCGGCGCCGTTGGGGCCGACCAGGCCCACCTTCTCGCCGGGGTTCAACTGGAAGCTGGCGTCGACGAAGAGGACCTGCTTCCCGTACTGCTTGCCGATATGTGAGAAGGAAATCATGGGCCGAGCCCTTCATCGTAACGCGACCCGGCGGGCCGGCTCCAGCCGCTACCGGCAGGTGGCCAGGCCGGCGATCCCACCGGCGGCGGCGCCGAGCAACGCCCAGTTCACGATGACGCGCCTGGCCGCGTCGCTGCCGCCCCCGGCGGCGAGCAGACCCACCGCCGTGGCGGCGAACACCGCAGCGCCGGCGGCCGCGAGCAGCGGGATCCGGACGGCGCAACGCGACCCGCGACGCGGAGTGGTGGACTGGGTGAGGGCGTCGTGATTCAGCGCGGCCCGCCGCACGGCCTCGCGCAGCGGTGGGCCGGCGTTCGGGCCCGCCGGGCTACCGGATCGGCGGCCCGACGTCCGGGGCGGGTCCGTTTGCGCGGCGATGGGCGAAACGGCGACGGCGACCGCCAGCACGACGGCCGCGAGGCCACGCCACCGCCTGGACCGCACCAGTCCGCAGATCGTGGGGCCGAGTGTGCCTGCACGGCAGGTCGCGGCGAGCGGCGGAACGCCGAAGACGGCCCTCGAGATGGCCGCGGCGATCGTCACGGCACCAGCCCTCGGACGGCGTTGGCCACGGCGTGGCACACGATGGGTCCACCGGCATCGGCGGACAGGCGCGCCCGCAGGCCCGCCAGGAGCGCCTGGCGGGTGTCGGGCGCGGCCGCCCTCAGGGCGGATCCGAGACTCGGACTGTCGTGGGCGATGGTCCAGTATGCGTCGAGGTTCTCGAACGTCCGCGACACGGCGATCGTCGTGGTCGCGACGTCTCGCAACCCGGAGGCGCCCCACAGTGCCTCGAGGGCCTCCCGTCGCGAGGCCTCCGGGTGCGGCGGTCCGGGCGTCTCCATCCGCAGCGCGCGCATCTCCGCGAGGAGGGCGTCGTACGGAAAGCCGCCCCCCGGCATGTCCCACGCGTAGGCAGCGACGGTGCCGCCCGGACGCACGACGCGCGCCATCTCGGCGACGCCGCGGGCGGGGTCGGGCACGAAGAAGATGACCAGCGGCATCACCGCCACGTCGAACGACGGGGACGGCCAGGGCAACGCCAGGGCGTCGCCCTGGCGCAGATCCGCCCCGCCGAGCGCCGGCCGCGTGCGGGCATAGGCGAGCTGCGCACTCGAGGGGTCGATGCCGTGGAGGCTGGACGGCTGGCACCGCGCGACGATGCGCTCGGTGAACGCGCCGTTGCCGCAGCCGACGTCGAGCCAGGCGAGGCCCGGAGCCGGCGCCAGCCAGTCGAGGAACCGTTCGCCCGCCGGCCGGCTCCACGCGCCCATGAAGCGTTCGTAGCCGGCACCGTCAGCGAACTGAATCGGGGACGTCGCCACGCGTCCGCCTAGTCGAGATCCCGCAGCTCGTCGTCGAGCCGCGCCAGCGCGGTCGCGTCCACGGCGCCCGCGGCGGCGGCCGCCAGGCGTGGGGCCGCGCCGGCGCGCGCCGCGCGCGCGATCTTCCGGCCCACGGCCACCGCCGTGAGCGCCCCGAGCAGCGCCGGCAGCACCCACGCCAGCATGCCGACGCCTTCGGCCGGCGGCGCGCCGAGGATCTCGTGGCCGTACTGGCGGACGAGGTCGGCCCGCACCGACTCGATCGTCTCACCGCCGGCGAGCCGACGGGCGATGGCCTCGCGCAGATCGTAGGCCTGCGACGAGGTGCAGTCGACCAGCAGCCGGCCCGGGCAGAACGGGCTCATCAGCTGCGCCGCCAGGTCGGTGGCCTGCTGGCGCGGCGAGGGCTGGGCGGCGACGGCGCCGGGCCACGCCAGCGTCAGCACGAGCAGGACGCCGATCAGGTAGTGCTGCGAAACAGGGCGGCCCACGGCGTTCATCACGGTCTCCGTTCTGCGGCCCCGAGACCCGAGCCCCGAGCCCCGGTCTTCTGCGGCCAGGGATCGGCGAATCGCGCGTCGCTGGTGAAGGCACGATCGGTCAGGCTCTCGAGGAACGCCACGAGGTCGGCGCGCTCCTCGTCGTTCAGCGTGAACCCCGTCACGAACTCGCTCTTGCGCGGGTTGTCGGCGCCGATGCCCTTCAGCGGCCCGTCGGGCACCGTTCGGCCACCGGCTTCGTAGTGGCGGATGACCTCGTCGAGGGTGCGGAGGCTGCCGTCGTGCATGTACGGGGCGGTGAGCGCGATGTTGCGCAGCGACGGCGCCTTGAACCGCCCCATGTCCTCGGGCTCGGCGGTGACGGCGTGCACGCCGGTGTTTGGCGACGGGTAGCCGCCGTCGTCGCCGAGGTTGTAGAGGCCGGTGTTGTGGAACCCGATCTCCGCCGGCCCCTTGCCCACGTAGTCCACGGCGCTGCTGAAGGTGAAGCCGCCGTGGCATTGGAAGCAGGCGAGGCGTTCCGAAAAGAAGAGGTCTTCGCCGCGCTGCGCCGCCGGCGCCAGCGCCCTGGGGTCGGCGCTCGTGCGATACAGGTCGTAGGGCGAGCGCCCCGACAACAGGGTGCGCTCGAACGACGCGATCGCCGTGGTGACGCTGGCCAGCGTGATCGGCGAGGCCTGATCGGGGAACGCCGCGGCGAACATCGCCGGGTAGCGCGGCTCGGCGGCCAGCCGGGCCAGCAGCTCCTGCTCCTTCCCGGACAGGCCGAGTTCCACGGGGTCGTCGCCGAACATCGGCACCAGTGCCTGCGCCTCGAGGCGCCGCACCGTGGGATTGGCCCAGGTCAGCACCGGGCTGTAGGCGATGTTGGCGAGGCCCATCGCGCCGCGCGGGTGCACCTCCCCGGTGACGCCGACGGCGCGGGCCTTGCCGTCGGTGAAGGCCAGCCGCTGCTGGTGGCACGTGCCGCAGGAGAACGTGCCGTCCACCGACAGCCGCGTGTCGTAGAAGAGGTGACGGCCGAGTTCGACCTTCGCCGGCGTCATCGGGTTGTCGGCCGGCACCTTCGGCTGGGGAAATCCCCGCGGCAGATCCCAGGCGTAGCCGGCCCCACCGTCGGTGGCGCGCACCGTGAGCCGAACGCCGCCCAGGCTGCGCACCCACGCCACCAGATGCCGGCGCGCCGCGGCGTCCAGCCCGGCGAAGACGTCGCGGTGTGCCGGGCGCGACGCGCCGATCGCGTCAGCCACGGCGCCGTCGGTCCTCGCCGCGCGGACCAGCGCGACCAGATCGCGGCGACCCGGCCGGTCCGCCGCCGCCAGCCCGCCGTCGCCACGCTCTCCGTGGCAGCCCGCGCACCGGGCCACGTACTCACGGCCGCCGGCGTCGAGGTCGCGATCCGTGAGCTCGGCCGACGCCGGTGGCGCACCCGCCTGCCGCGCGGCGACGCCAGTCGCCACCACGACCCAGAGCAGCACACCGGCAAGCGGCAGTCGTCGCATCATCAGCCTCGCGCCTATCGCGGGCGGTAGATCAGGAGGTGCTGGCGCGGCAGGAAGTCGTGGCCGGCGTCGAGCACGTAGCCGGCCGCGCTCATCTCCGCGGTGATCTGATCGGGCGTGAAGCGGAAGTGCGCCGGGGGTCCGTCGCCGGGCGCGTCCTTGCGAAAGTCGACGATCGCCACCCGGCCGCCGGGTCGCAGCTGCCGGCGCAGGCCGGCGAAGTAGGCGGTGCGGTTGCCGATGTGATGGAAGGTGTCGACCACGAGCACGACGTCCACGGGCTCGGGCAGCTGCGGGCTCGTCGCCGACGCCTGCACCGCGCGCATGTTCGCCAGGCCCTCCGCCGCCGCCCGCTTGGCGAGGTAGCCGACCATCGCCGGCTCGATGTCCGCGGCGAACACCGTCGGCCTGGCCGCCGCCCGGGCCAACCGCGTGCTGAAGTAGCCGGTACCGGCGCCGATGTCGGCCACGCGGTCGCCGGGCTTCAGGGCCAGCGCCGCGATCACCCGGTCGGGCATCTGCCAGGCATCGCGCGCCGGGTCGTCGAAGCCCTTCGCATAGCGCTCCGGATCGTCGAACCGATGCTGCATGTGGTCGGCCCCCGGCGGCGGCTGGTGGCCCGGCATCGCCGGGGCGGTCTGGCCCGGCGTCGCGGCCGGCGAGTCCGGCCCGTGCAGCCGCGCGACGCGAATCGTGGACGCCGACGGCGCGCCGGCCGTGAACACCGCGACGACCTCGTCGCCCACGGCGGCCAGCACCGGATAGAGCGTCGGGCCGGCGCCGGGCACGAGTCGCTGGGGCCTGCCGAAGCGGACGGCGCCGTCGCTGGTCGGTTCGCCGGTGACGAACGCCGCGATGCGCACCCCGTCGAGCACCTCGTCCCAGGCGACGACGACCCGGCCGTGCGCATCCTCGATCACCTGCGGATGCGACGGCTTCGGGGCGCCGAGCGTCGGCACGCGAACGCGCGGCGAAAAGCCGCCGCGATCGCCGCCGACGGCGTAGAACAGCGCCCCCGTGGGCTGGTCGCCGGGGATGACGGTCGGCCAGACGACGTGGACCCGGCCATCGCGGCCGGTCGCCAGTGCCGGTCCGTCGTCCGGACAGCCGTTGATCGCCCAGCCGTCTTCGCTGACGCGGGCGACCGTCGCGAAGGTGCGGCCGCCGTCGCGCGACTCGGTGAAGGCGATGTCGCGCAGGTTGCCGGCGTAGACGTGGCGCCAGGCGGCGACCAGGCGCCCGCCGGGCAGGGCGGCCAGCGCCGTCTTGCAGCAGTAGCAGACGCCGGAGGTCAGTTGGCGGTCGCCGGCAGTGGGCCCGCCGAGCGTCGCATACCGCAGGCCCGACTGCTGCGCCATCGCCACGCCGTCGTGCTCGCCCTTGTGCTGGTGGTCGGCCTTCGCCGCCGCCAGCCCTCGGTGGTCCAGCCACAGCACGTGGGCCACGCCGCCCTCGTCCACGGCCAGTGCGTGCCAGCCACGGTCACCGGCGGCGCCGGCGCTCTGCAGCGACCGCCCGGCGTCGAACGTGCGACCGCCATCGCTCGAGCGGGCGACCTTGATCTCGGTGCCCTGGTCCTTCGCGTTCCACGCCACGACCACCTCGGGCTCGGCCGCCCCCGTCGGCGCGTGCAGCGCGACGCGGGGCGGGATCTCTCCGCCGACCCGCGCGTCGCCAGCCACGCGGTTCACCTGCACCGGCGCGCCGAAGCTGCGGCCACCGTCGCGGCTCGTCGCCACGAACACATCGGTGCTGCCGCTCGCCGTCGCCGCCCAGGTCACCGCCACGTACTGGCCGTGGCTCGCCACCCACGGCGCGGCGTTGGTCCGCCCCGGCACTTCCAGCGTCACCGCGTCGGGGCTCTGCGCGTGTGCCGAGGCCGTCACCACCAACCCGAGCACCGCTGCCACGCTCTGTCGCCATGCGCTCATCGTCATCCCCGTTCCGTGTTCCCTGCTCGTCAGAATCGCAGCCGGAGCGCCAGCTGCCACGTGCGCGGATCGCCCACCGCCGTCACCTGGTTGAAGCTCGCCGACGGGCTGGTCGGATACGTGCCGGCCCCGAAGTTGGTGTTGCGCGCGATCTCGTTCACCGTGTCGGTCAGGTTGAACACCTCGGCCAGCGCCTCGAGCGACACACCGCCAGCCAGCCTGAAGCTGCGGTTCAGACGCAGGCTCATCGTGAAGAACTCGTCGCCGACGCCGGAATTGCGGGCGATGAACTCGCCGTTGACGATCGGCCGGCCGGCGGTGCCCTGCACGGTGGTGACCCCCGAGGTGATGTTGAACGGCGCCGCCGAGTAGGCCTGGACCATCGTGCTCAGCTGGAAGCCGTGGGTGAGACGCTGCCACGCCGTGGCCGCCGGCGTCATCGGCGTGTTGAGTCCGGCCGACACCACCAGCGCGTGCCGGCGGTCGTTGTCGGCGCGGCCCCAGTCCTTCGACAGGTCGAAGGGATCGATCGGGCCGCTGAAGAAGAACTCGCCGACGTTGTTCTCGGCCTTGGCCAGGGTGTAGCTGGCGCGGTAGTAGCCCCACCGCCCCGGCCGGCGGGCGAACGAGACGAGCAACGCGTGGTAGGTCGACTCGCCGGCCGAGCGATACTGGCTGTTGTTGGCGTACTCGGGAATCGGCCGGCAGCCGTTGTTGGTGCCGGCGGCGACGCACGACGGCACGTTCTGGTTGATTGCCATCAGCAGGTTGCGGCCGTTCAGGTAGGCGTAGCCGACGCTGCCGGTGCCGAACCGGCCGAACTGCCGCTCGATCTCGAGGCTGGCCTGTCGCGAATAGGCGTTCTGCAGGTCGCGCTGCATCGTCGTGAGGTTGTAGAGCGTCACCGAGGGCACCGGCGCCGCCAGGACGTTCGGGAACACCGGCGCCACCGCCTGGCCGGGCGTCAGCGCGATGTTCAGCTGGCGCAGCCGCGTCAGATCGGTGGTGTTGCCGGCCGACAGCAGCGCGTTGGCCAGCGCCCGCAGCGGCACCCGATCGAAATACAGTCCGGCGCTGCCGCGCACCACGAGGTCGCGCGCCGCGCCCGGGGTCCAGGCGAAGCCGAGACGCGGCGACACATTGTTGGTGTCGACGTCGATGGTCTCGAGCCACTGCAGGTCGTAGCGCAGGCCGGCGTTCACGGTCAGCTGCGGCGTCGCGCTCCACTCGTCCTGGAGGTAGAGCCCGAGGTTGGTGTTGCCCTGCTGCACCCGGGTGTCGCCGAACGTCTGGGCGTAGCCGGCGTTGTTGTAGGTGCCGGCCAGGAAGTTGGCCAGCGACGAGAAGGTGTAGGCACCGCGCACCGTGCGCGGGAACGTGATGGTGTCGTCGTTGTAGACCAGGTCGACCCCGGCGCGCAGCGCGTGCGCGCCGCGCTGCTGCGCGATCGTGTCGACGACCTGGAACATCCGGTTCAACCGGCCCTGCGGGCTCGACGCGAACGTGCCGAAGGTGGCGACACCGGCGATGTTCACCGTCGGCCCGACCTGGTCGGTCGAGAGCGCCAGCAGGTCGCTGTGGGTGAACTGCGCCCGCGTCTCGTTGACGGTGCGGTCACCGAGGGTGAGGGTGTTGCTCACCGACACCGCCTGATCGCGATTGTCGAGGCCGGCCGATCCGGAGGGCGCGCTCAGGCCGCCGGCGCCGCGCGAGTTCCCGGCGGTGACGTCGTAGAGGCTGTAGCGGAGGCTCAACTGGTCGCGGCCGGTGAAGGCGTGGTCGAGCTTGGCGAGCAGGTTCACGCTCTCCACCGGGCTCTGGTACTGGCCGGTGGCGACGCGCTGGCCGCGGTAGCCGACGGCGTCGAGCCGCGCATTGACCGCGGCGAGGTTGGCCGCCGAGATCGTCGTCAGGCCGGTCTGATCGAGCAGCCGTTGCTCGACGTTGGCGAAGTAGAAGGTGCGGCCGCGGCGGACCGGGCCGCCCACACTGGCGCCGTACTGCTTCTGCGACATCGGCAGGGTCGTGCCCGAGAGGGCGTTGGCGGAGTTCAGGGCGTCGTCGCGGAAGAAGCCGTAGACGGTGCCGCGCAGCTGGTTGGTGCCGCTGCGGGTGACGACGTTCACGTAGCCGCCCAGGGCCCGGCCGAGTTCGGCCTGCCCGCCGGAGCTGACGACCTGGAACTGCTCCACCGCGTCGACGCCGTAGGGCAGCCCGCTCAGTCCGGCGGCGTCGTCGTTGGCCGACAGCCCGTCGACGATGAAGCTGTTCGACAGGTTGCGCTGGCTGCCCACCGACAACCCCACGCCCTGCACCGCCGAGGTCTCGGCGAAGAGCTGCGTGCTGTTGATGTTGGGCGGCGCCACGCCGGGGGCCAGCAGGGCGATGTCGAGGAAGCTGCGGCCGTTCAGCGGCAGCTGCTGCACCTCGGCGGCGGTCACGGTCGTCGCGATCTGGCTGCGCGCCGATTCGAGCACCGGCGCTTCGGCGTGGACGGTGACGCTGGTCGCCACGCCCTCGACGGCCAGCACGAACGGGATCTCGAAGGCCGCGCCGACCGACAAGGCGATCCGCCGGTGCGCCTCGCTGAACCCGGGCATCTGCACCATCAGCTCGTAGGCGCCGATCCGCAGGTAGGGGAAGCGGAAGCGGCCGCCGCCGTCGGTCACGACCGAGACGCTGACGTCGGTCTCGAGCTGGCGGGCCGTGACCGTGGCCCCGGGCAGCACGCCGCCCTGGGCGTCACTGACCCGGCCGCTCACGCTGGCGTGATTGATCGACTCCTGGGCCGCGGCGCTCGACGCCACGGCCAGCGCGACGGCCCACGCCGTCAGCGCCACACGAATGCACTGCATGTTGTACCTCGCCTGATCTCGCAGTGGCATGGCGCGCCACGGCGGTCCTCCATCCGAAACGCGGACGAGGCTAGAGGCGAGGCGGTGGGGAGTCGGGGGGAACGGCGAGCGCCAGGGGCTGGCCGTCGGCCGCGGCCGCCAGCGTGACGGCGGTCTCGGCGGGGAGCAGGGCGAACACGACGGGCGGTACCGCCGACTGCAGCAGTACGGCGGCGAGCGCGGCGGCCGGCTGGTTGCAGACGCCGGTCATCTGGCAGGTGGCGGGGGCGGTGCTGCCGCCGCCGTCGTGCATCGGGCACGGCGCGCCGTCGGCGGCACGCATCGGGCAGGCGGCGCCCTCATCCGGTACGGCCGCGGCATGGTGCTCGTGTCCGGCAGCGGCGGCCGGCATCGCATGACCGCTGTGGGCGGAGTGATCGACGGCGGCGACGGGCGCGGCGTGGGCGTGCGCGGCGCAGCAGTCACGCGGCAGCAGGGCGGAAAACGCCAGCACGTGGCACATCAGCCACGTGGCCGCGCCCAACCGCAGGTGCCGGCGAACGACGCGCATCGTTCCTCAGAGTAACGGCACGGCGGCGGCACGTCAAACCCGTGCCGCCCGCCGGTCAGTTCATCACTTCGAGTTCGGGGTCGAACACCTCGACGCCGTCGACGAGGATGCTGTAGCGGTAGACGCCCTTCCTGGCCGAGGCGCGGACCTGGGCGCGGGCCTTGCGGTCGAACTCCTTCGGCTCGCCCTTGACCGGCGACTTGTCCTTCCACTTGATCGACACTTTGCCCGGCGAATCGGCCGCCGTGGCGTTGACCACGGTCCAGTCGACGACGTCACCGGCGCGGACGGTGAGCGTCTCCGGCGCGGCGCTGACCTTCACGCGGCCGCCCTTGGCCGCGGCCGGAAACACGAAGATGGTGGCGTACTTCACCCTGACTCGAGCACCCATGGTCGACGCTCCTGTGACGTCTGTGAAACGAATCCGCAACGATACACCACCGGTGTGACGGCGGGCGACCGGCGCGGTCGTCAGCTGCGCACCAGCGCCGCGAACCGCGCATCGCCGCGCAGCGGCTCGAATTCGTCGTCATCGGCGGCGTCGGCGCGGCTGTAGCCGAGCTCGACGGCGCGGGCGAGCGCGGCCAGGGCCGGATCGGTCCGTCCGGCCAGGGCGTGAACGAGGGCGGCCCGATACTGGACCTGGGGGTCGGTGGGGGCGCGGCGCAGCGCCTCGTCGAGCCGTCGCGTGGCCTCGGCGGATTCACCGGCCTTCTGCAGGTAGACGGCCAGCGACGCCAGATTGAGGGCGTCGGCCGGATTGACCGCCCGGGCGGCCTCGGCCAGCTCGGCGGCCCGCCGGTAGGCGGCCCGCGCGTCGGCGCCGCGACCCAGCCGCAGCAGCGAGTCGCCGAGATTGCGGTGCGTCGCCGCCGCGTTCGGGCGCTGCTCCAGGGCGCGGCGGTAGGCATCGACGGCCCGCGAGTAGTCCCCCCGGGCGTGATACAGCGCCCCCATGTTGGAGAGCGCCTGCGGCACCGGCGAGATGGCGATCGCCCGCTCGTAGAACCCCAGCGCCTCGTCGTTGCGGCCGCGCACCTGGTTGACGGTGCCGAGCATCTGGAAGGCGATCACGTTGTCGGGCTGCATCTCGGCGAGCTGGCGGTAGGCCGCTTCGGCCTCGTCGTAGCGCGTCGCCTGGTACAACGCCAGGCCCATGTCGCTCAACACCTGCCAGTTGTTGGGCCGCACCGCCAGGGCCTTGCGCCACTCGGCCACCGCCTCGTCGACGCGGCCGAGCGCCGCCAGGGCGCGGCCCAGATAGCGCCGCGCCTCGTCGTGGTTCGGCTCGCCGGCCAGCGCGCGCTGCAGCTCCTGCACGGCCTCGGCGTTGCGTCCGCTGCGCGTCAAGGTCACGCCCAGCGCGACCCGGACCCCGGCGTCGTCGGGGGCCAGGGCCGCCGCGTTCTTGCTCGCCTGGAGCGCCGCCTCGACGTACTGCGACTCGCGCGTGGTGTCGTAGAGCTCCCAGTCGGCCTCGGCCAGCGCCGCATGGGCATCGACGAAGCGGGCATCGAGTCGGAGTGCCTCGGTGAAGGCGACGACCGCCCGCTGCAGGTTGCCCGGCGTGTCGCGGCGCTCGAGCAGCGCCCGACCGCGCCAGTAGGCGTCGAGCGCATCGGTGTTCGAGGTCGGCGGGGTGTTGAGGCGGGCGCGGTCGGTGGCCGACAGCTGCACGCTCAGGGCGCTGCCGAGCGCGCCGGCCAGGCGGGCCTGCATGGCGAAGACGCCGTCGGCGGGTCCCTCCACCGCCTCGGCCCACGCCACCGAGCCGTCCAGGCGCAGCAGCGTCAGCGCCAGGCGCACCTGGGCACCGCCCCGCTGCACGCTGCCGTCGACGATGTAGGTCGCGCCGAGTTCGCGCGCGATGTCGACCGGGCTGGTGCGGCGGCGTTGCGCGTCGGCCACCGCGCTGCGCGGCAGCACGGTCACGGTCGGCAGCGACGCCAGGCTGGTGACCAGGCTGTCGGCGACGCCGGCCGACAGGTAGTCGTTGGCGTCGTCGCCGGTGGCGTTCTCGAGCGGCAGTACGGCGATGACCGGCGGGCGGGTCCCCTCCGGCGGCGCCGGCCGCAGCGCCGCCAGCGCCCATCCCAGGAGTCCGACCGCCAGGACCACGGCGGCGGTCCACACCAGCCACGGCCGGCGCGGCGGCGGCGGCAGCGCCGGCGCCGCGAGTTGCCGCAGCTCGTCGGCGACGACGCGGGCGCGCGGCGGCCGGAGCCCCGGATCCGAGGCGAGCAGGCGCGACACCAGCCGATCGAGCCCCGGCGACACCTCGGGCACCACCGACGACAGCCGCCGCGCCATGCGGTCGAGCGAGGCGCGGGCGAGCGACATCGGGTCGCGCTCCGGGAACGGCCGCTTGCCCGAGACCATCTCGAACAGCACCACGCCGAGGGCGTAGAGATCGGCGCGCTCGTCGGCGGGCCGCCCCACCCACTGCTCCGGCGCCACGTAGCCCGGCGTGCCGAGAAAGCCGCCGCCGGCGCCGCCTCCTCCGGCCGCATCGCGCTGGAGCCGGGCGATGCCGAAGTCGAGGATCTTGACGGCGCCACCCGGGCCCAGCATGACGTTCGACGGCTTCAGGTCGCGGTGCAGCACGCCGTGGGCGTGCGCCGCCGACAACGCGTCGGCGAGCTGGGTGGCGATGGCCACCGCCTGCGCCTCGGGCAACGGGCCCTTGGCCAGCCGCGCGGCCAGCGTCTCGCCCTCGGCCAGCTCGAAGACGATGGCGATCTCGCCCTCCACCTCGATCACGTCGTGGACGGCGGCGATGGCGGGATGGCTGAGCGCGGCGGCGGCGCGGGCTTCGGCGAGCAGCTGCTGGCGGCCGTCGGCGGTGCCGGCACGCGGACCCGACACCGTCTTCAGCGCGACGTGGCGGCCCAGGCGGGTGTCCTCGGCCAGCACGACCCGGCCCATGCCGCCCTGGCCGAGCTCGCGGACGACCCGATAGGGTCCGATGGTGGCGCCGCTCACGGTGTGGGATCCCGACCCGTCGGGGTGAAACGGACGCGGGGGCGGAGCCGGTGGCGGCTCACGCCCCCGCGGGCGATCGCTGAAACGCGGCCGGCGCTACTGCCGCGCCGCGGTGCCCCGGCCCTTGGCCGCCAGGGCCTTGTTGATGGCCGCGATGGTGTGGTCGGCGCGGAACGCGACGATCTCCTTCGCCAGCGCCGTGGCCTTGGCGCGGTCGGCGATCGACACGCCGTCGATGGTCGCCTTGCCGGCCTTGACGCGGGCGTCGTAGCGCACCGAGTTCGGCTCGTCGATGAACATGTTGAGCGTGATCACCGGGTCGTCGTGCATCTGGTCGCTCTTGCGATCCTTGGGCAGCTTGCCGGCGTCTTCGAAGTGCTTGGTCACGACGTTGTAGGTGTAGTACTCGGGGATGTGCAGGGCCACCGCCTTGCCGGCCCACTTGGCGGTGAGCGCGTCGGCCACGGTCTGCTGGCCTTTCTGGTTGCCGCCGCTGTCGCCGATGAAGACGATGGTCGTGAAGCCGTGCGCCTGCAGGCTCTCGGCCACGTCGGTGAGCACGGCCTGGAACGTCTCCTCGCGCATGGTGATGGTGCCCGGGCTGGTCATGTGGCCGGTCTTGGGCGCGATGCCGCCCTCGGGCACGTACTTCACGATCGGCGCGCACAAGGCGTTGCCGAGCTTGCGGGCGATGGCGTCGCAGTTGGCGTGCAGCACGTAGTTGTGCTTGCCGGTGACCAGCCATGGGCCGTTGGGTTCGATGCCGCCGGTGGCGATGATGGCGGTGGTCTTGCCCGCCTTCAGCGCGTCGCGCACGTCCATCCAGGTCATCTCCTCGATCCAGACGGTGTTCGCCGGCGGAAGCGGGTTGGGCGTGTCGGCGCAGTTGTAGACGTTGTCGCGGCAGTCGCCGCCGCCCATCGAGCGCGGATCCGGAGCGCGGCGCTGGCCCTGCTGGGCCACGCCGACCGCCGTCGCCAGGACGCACAGGGTCGCGAGAGCGAACATCTTCTTCATACTGGGTGACTCCTCTTGCAGCCGGGACACATCGGCGCCGGGCCCGCGCACCAGCGCGGGCGACGTCCGGCCGGACGGATCCGGCGGACCCTATTCTGCTTTAGTTCCGGCCGGACCGCTCGTCGAGGGCGCGGGTCTGGGGCCCTCCGCGCCGGCTACTGCGCGCGCACGCCGGCCGACACCTTGAGCTGCACGCCCGAGTCGGTCGTCAGCACCAGGGCCACGGCGTCGCCGGCCTTGAGCGGCTTCTTCAGATCGATCAGGCGCAGATGCGGCGCGCCGGCCTCGGCCGAGGTCGAGCCGTAGGCCGGCACACCGAACTCGGTGACCGTCGGCGCCTCAGCGCCGGCCGCGGCGGCGCCGCGCAGTTCCACCTTGCCGGCGGCGTCGGCGGTGGCCGAGACGACGAAGATCTCGTACATCGTCGGGTTGCTGATCTCGATGTAAGCGGCGGTCGAGGTGGCGCCGGCGGCCGGCGCCGCCACCCAGGCCGTGACCGCCGACGGCTCCTTGCCCTGCGCCGCCACGGGCGCGGGCACGGCGACCGCCAGCAGCGGGAACAGCAACAGGGCGCGGCAGAGGCGAAGCGTCATGGCCGGCAGTCTATCGCGATGCCCGGGCGATTCTCCTGTTGACTTTCCACAGGGCCGCGTCCACACTCCTGTTGAATTTCAACAGGAGCGGCGGATGAGCGCGAGTCCCGAGGTGCCATACGGCACGCTGGATCTGATGGTGCTGAAGACGCTCGACGGCCTCGGGCCCCTGCACGGCTACGGCATCGCCCGGCGCATCGAGCAGGTCACCGGCGGCGGCCTGTCGCTCAACCAAGGCACGATCTATCCTGCCCTGCTCCGCCTCGAGCAGAGGGGCTGGGTGAAGAGCCACTGGGGCACCAGCGACAACAACCGGCGTGCCCGCTTCTACGCCCTCACCGCGGCCGGGCGGCGCCAGCTCACCGCCGAACAGGACCTGTGGGCGCGCACCGTGGCGATGGTCGGCCGCCTGCTCGGCCAGGAGTAGACGATGCGATTCCGGGTGTGGCTCGCGCGGCTGGTCGGCACCGTCAGCGCCCGGCGGCGCGACGCCCGGGTGCAGGAGGAGATCCAGACCCATCTCGACGCCCTGACCGCGGAGCATCACGCGCGCGGCCTGACCCTCGCCGAGGCCCGTCTCGCCGCGCGCCGCGATTTCGGCTCCGCGCTGGCGGTCGTCGAAGCCCATCGCGCGTTGGCCGGATGGCCGTGGCTCGACGCCGCCTGGCGCGACGTGGTCGTGGCGGGACGGCGCCTGCGCCACGAACCGCTGTTCGCCGCCGCCGTCGTCACGTCGTTGGCCGTGGGCATCGGCGGTGCCGTCGCGGTAACCGGGGCCGTGACGGCGATCAGCCAGGCGACGCCGCCGTTCCGCGACCCGGCGTCGGTGATGGCCATCGGCACCATCGCCGCCGACGGCCGGCGCGCCGACGTGTCGTGGCCCGACTTCACGGTGTGGCGCGAAGAGGCGCGGACGTTCGACGGCCTGGCGGCGAACGCCGGCGGTTCGTTCACCGTTGCCGACGCGGCGCGGGGGACCGCGCGGGTGGAGGGAGCCTACGTTACCGCCAACCTGTTCGCGCTGCTCGGCCGCACGCCGATCCGCGGGCGCGACTTCGCGGACGGCGACGACCGCCCGGGTGCTGCGCCGGTCGTCCTGCTCGGCAACGCGCTGTGGACATCGACGTTCGCCGGCGCCGACGACATCGTCGGCCGCACCGTGGTCGTCAACGGCGACACCGCGGTGGTAGTGGGCGTGATGCCCGCCGACGTCTCGTTTCCGTTGAAGGGCGAGCTGTGGATGCCGATGGTCCATCGCCCGGGCCTGGCGAGTCTCGGGCGCGATCGTCGATCCACCGGCGTCGTCGGCCGATTGCGTCCGGGCATCACCCGGGAGGCCGCCCTGGCCGAGATCACGGCACTCGCCGCGCGCGAGGATGCGACGGCGTCGCCGTCGCCGCGCGGCGTCGCGGCGCGGCCGACGATCGCGTCGTTCACCGAGCGCTTCCTGGGCCGGACGACCGACGCCGTGCCGGCGGCTCTGCTGGCGGCGGCAGCGACGGTCCTGATGATCGGCTGCGCCACGGCCGCGACGCTGCTGTTCGCGCGTGCCGCGTTCCGCGCCGACGAGATCGCCATGCGCGCGGCGCTGGGTGGCTCACGAGCTCGTCTGGTCCAGCAGCTGCTGATCGAATGCGGAGTCTACGCCGCACTGGCCGCCATCGCCGGCCTGGCCTTCACCGCGCTGGCGCTGCGCCGATTCGCGATCGCGCTGGCCGGGGCCGGCCTGCCGCCGTGGGTCCACTTCGAGATCGACGGACGGGTGGCCGCCCTCGCCGGGGCGGCGTTCGCGGTCGCCGTGGTCGGCGGCGGCCTCGCCCCGGCGTGGTGGTTGGCCGGCGCCGGACTCGGCACGGTCCCCGGCGGTGGTCGCGCCACGGCGACGCGGGGCACGCAGCGCTGGATTCGCACGCTGCTCGCTGGCGAGATCGCCTTGACGGTGATCGTGCTCGCAGGTGCGGCCCACCTCCTGGCCGCGGCGGTGACGCTGTCGCGCGCCGACCGGCTGGTGGACACCACCGGCGTCGTGACCGCGCGCCTCGGACTCGAAGGGCCGACCTACGAGCGGCCGGATCGACGGGCGGCGCTGTACCAGCGATACGTCGAGCGGCTCCGCGGCCGCGGCGAACTCCACGCGGCGACGGTGGTATCGGCGCCGCCCTTCGGCGGGACACCGACGCGGCCGGTACTCGTCGACAGCGGACTCGACCCGGTGGCCGCCCGTCACGTCGTCATCGACGCCGGCTATCTCGACACCCTCGGCCTCGGGCCCCGGCGCGGCCGTGGCTTCACCGACCGCGACGGCACGCCGGGTCATCCCGCGGCCCTGGTGAACGAGCGCTTCGTGACCACGTACCTGGCCGATGGCGACGCCCTCGGCCGCCGCCTGCGCGTCGCCGCCTCGCCCACCGGCGCGCCCGATGGCCCATGGCTGCCGATCGTCGGCGTCCTGCCATCGATTCGCCAGGGTGGATCGCCCGACCCGGAACCCGTCGTGTTCGTCCCGATCGCCGCCGATCCGCCGGCAACGGCGACGGTGATGGCCCGCGCCACCGCCGGCGTGCCCGCTGCCGACATCCTGCGCGACGAACTGCGCGCCGTCGATCGTGGCGTGGCCCTTCATGGCTGGCAGACGCTGGAGCACTGGTCGGCGCTGTCGCGCTGGACGCAGCGCACCGTCGGCGGCATCGTCGCGATCCTCGGCACGCTGTCGCTGACGCTGGCGGCCCTCGGCATCTACGCCGTCACCGCCTTCGCCGCCGCCCGCCGCCGCAAGGAGGCCGGCATCCGCATGGCCGTCGGCGCCACGCCCGCCGATCTGGTGCGCCTGCTGGTACGCGGCGCGCTGTGGCCGGCCGCGGCCGGCCTCGGCGCCGGCGCGATCGGCGCCCTGATGCTCGGCCGACTGCTGGGCGCACTGGTGCCGGCAGCCGCCGCCGGCGCGGCGACGCCGGCGCTGGTGGTACTGGTGGTGGCGGCGGTGGCGATCGCCGCCGCGTTCGTGCCGGCGCGGGCGATCGTCCGCACGACATCTATCGCGTCATTGCGCTGCGATTAGGAGGCCCTGATGCTGCGCGCCACCGCGCTTCGCAAGTCCTACGGCGGCGTCCTCGCACTCGCCGATCTGAGCTTCACCGCGGCGCCGGGCCAGACCATCGGCCTGCTCGGCCCCAACGGCTCGGGCAAGTCCACCACCATCCACATGCTCACCGGCCTGGTCACGCCCTCGGCTGGCACCGTGGAGTGGCAAGGCTCGAACATCCATGCGCAGCTGGTGAGCTATCAGGCGGTGCTCGGCTACGTGCCCGAGGAGCCGCGCCTCTACGCCTACCTGTCGGCGCCGGAGTACCTGCGCCTCGTCGGCGGACTCCGCGACATCGAGGCCGCGGTGCTGGCCCGCCGCATCGATCGCTACCTGGAGCTCTTCGGGCTGGAGAGCGACCGCTTCGCGCCGCTGTCGTCGTTCTCGAAGGGGATGCGGCAGAAGGTGCTGATCGCCGCGGCGCTGCTCCACGATCCCGCGGTGGTCGTCTTCGACGAGCCGTGTTCGGGCCTCGACGTCGCCTCGACGCTGGTGCTGCGCAGCCTGGTCCGGACCCTGGCCGAGGCCGGCAAGGTGATCGTCTACAGCTCGCACGTCCTCGACATGGTCGAGAAGGTGTGCACCGACGTCGTCATCCTGCACCGCGGCCGGGTGGTCGCGCAGGACTCGGTGAGCCGGCTGCGCGAGCTGGCGGCCGCGGCGTCGCTCGAAGAGGTCTTCGCGCAGCTCGCCGTGGACACCAACGTCGAGGCGATCGGCCGGGCGCTGGCCGCCGTGGGGACGACACGTTGAGCGCCGGTACGGCAACGCGGCAGTTCGTGCTGCTGGTGCGCCAGTCGTTCCGCCGGCTGCAGGACGCGGCCCTCGCCTCCCGCGAGATCGACGCCGACCAGTTCGTGCTGTGGGGCGCGGCGCTGCTGGCGACGCCGCTGCTCTTCAACACCGTCACCTGGACCAGCCGCTATCCCTGGCTGCGCCGGAAGTCCCTCGAGACCCTTCACGACGCCGTGCTCGCCGACCGGTTGTTCTTCGTCACCTGGCCGATGCTCGTGATGTGGCTGGTCGGCGCGCTGGTGTGGGACGGCCTCGTTCCCGACAAGACCGACCAGCAGGTGCTGGGCGTGCTGCCGGTGGGCAGCCGGCGGATTGCCGCCGCCCGCCTCACCGCCGCCTGGCTGGCGGCGATCGTGCTGCTCGCCGGCATCGTCGTGCCGCCGGCACTGGCCTACGGCCTGGCCGGCGGCGCGCATCCCTCGGTGGGCCCGCGCCTCGGCATCGCCTTGGGCCAGGCCACGGCGTCGTTCGCCGCCGGGCTGTTCGCCTTCTCGACGCTGCTGGCGATCCGCGGCGCGCTCGTCGTCCTCGTCGGCGGCGCGGCGGCGGCGCGGGCGTCCGTCGTGCTGCAGCTCCTCTCGGTCGTGCTGCTCGTCGAGACGTTCCTGTTCCTCCCCGGCCTGATGCCGGCGGCGATGCACGCGGTCGAGGGGGGCGGCGCGATGGGGTGGGCGCCGCCGGTCTGGTTCCTGGGCCTGTATGCCGAGTTCGCCGGCCCGCGAGCCGCGCTCCTCGTCCCGACGGCGCCCATCGCGCTGATCGCGTTGGCGCTGTCGATCGCGGCCGCGGCGGCGGCCTACCTGCTGCCGGCGCGCCTGAACGCCCGTCGCGTCATGGAGGCGGTCGAGCCACGCCAGCGACGCCAGTGGGCGCGCCGCGCCGTCGTCGCTGCCGGCGCGCTGCTGCCGACGCGGCCGGGGCGTGCGATCTTCGCCTTCACCATGACCAGCGTCGGGCGCAACCGACGCGCCTTGATGACGCTGGCGACGTATCTCGGGCTGGGCATCGCGCTGGCCGGCACCCGTCTGCTGTCGGCCAGGGTGCGCGGCCGGCCGCTGCCGCTCGACGCGCCGTTCGACTACCTGCTGGCGATTCCGCTGGTGCTCACCTTCTTCCTGGTGCTCGGCGTCCGGGCCGCATTCGCCGTGCCGAGCGACCTCGGTGCCAACTGGATCTTAAGGCTGGCCGGGCCGCGCCAGGTGCGCGGACATGCCCCGGCCACGCACCTGGCGTGCGCGGCGATCGCCGTGGCGCCGGTGACGCTGCTGGTGCTGGCGCTCGGCGCCTGGCTGTGGGGCGCCGGCCCGGCCCTGCGCGTCGCGGCGATGCACGCCGCCAGCGGTCTGTGGCTCGTCGTCGTGGCGATGGCCGGGGTCGCCGCCGTGCCGTTCACCCGGGCGCACGCCATGTCGGCCGAGAGCTTGCGGGTGGCCGCACCGCTCGGCGTGGTCGCGGTGCACCTCTACGCGTTCCGCCTCGACGATGTGCAAACGTGGGCGCTGACGACGCCCGCCGGGCCGTGGTGGTACGTCGCGACGGCGCTGCTGCTCACGGTCGCCGGGGCCATCGCCGGCCGCCGGTGGTACGGCCGCCCCGACACCACCTTCGAGGCACCGAGCGATCAGGCGGTGCGCCTGTCGCTGTCGGAGGCCGGGCGATGAGGCGAGGACCATGCGGCGGCTGCTGATCGCCGTCTCGCGGCTGCTCGATCCGCTGCGCCGCCGCTCGCGCGAGGCGCGTCTGCACGAAGAGATGCGCGAGCATCTCGATCGGCTGACGGCCGAGTTCGTCGCCCGCGGTCTCCCGCCGGACGAGGCGGCGCTGGCGGCGCGGCGCGCCTTCGGCGGCGTGGACCAGGTGGCGGCGGCCGTGCGCGACCAGCGCGGCTGGCCGTGGCTCGACTCGCTCGTCCAGGACCTGCGCTTTGCCGGCCGCTACCTTCTGCGTGATCGCGCATTCGCCGTCCCGGTGGTGCTGGTGCTGGCCCTCGGCATCGGCGTCGGTCACATGTTCCTCACGCTGACCTACGCGCACGTGCTGCGCGGACTGCCGATCGAGGACGTCGAGCGGGTGCTCGCGGTGTCCACCATCGACGCCCGCGCCGCCGTTCGCGGCGTGTCGTATCCCGACGTCCTCGACCTGCGCGAGTCGCAGCGCGCCTTCGTGGATCTCGCCGCCTGGTCGAACACCCCGGTCACCCTCGGTGACGAGGGTCAGGTTCCCGACCGCGTCCAGGCAGCCTTCACGACCGCAAGCGGGTTCGTGATGATCGGCGTGCGTCCCCTCGTCGGCCGCGGCTTCTCGGCGGCCGACGACGCGCCCGCGGCGGCGCCCACGGTCGTGCTGACCGAACGAGTCTGGCGGAGCCGCTACCACGGCGATTCCGGTGTGATCGGGCGCGAGGTGCTGGTGAACGGTGCCGCGACCACCGTGATCGGCGTGGTCTCGGATCGATCCGGGTTCCCCAGCGGGGCGGCGGTGTTCCTGCCGCTGGCGGCGCTCCCCGGCCTGGCCGACGCGGCGCGCGGCACCCGCACGCTCCAGGTGTTCGGCCGGCTGACGGGCACGGCCACGCCAGCCGACGCCGCGGCCGACCTGGACGCGATCGCTGAACAGCTGGCGCGCCGGTTCCCCGCCACCAACGACGGCGTGCGTCTGCTGGTGGAGCCGCTCAACTACCGCCTGCTCGGTGGCGCCGGCACCGTGCGTGGCTGGCTGCCGTTCATCACCGCCGGCCTGATCGTGCTGGCGGTCGCCAGCACGAACGCCGGCAACCTGCTGCTGGTCGGCGCCACGGGACGGGCCCGCGAGGTGGCGGTGCGCACCGCACTCGGCGCCAGCCGTCTCCGCATCGCCCGACAACTGCTGGTCGAGGCGCTGCTGATGGCGGCGGCGGCCGCGGCCGTCGGCATGGCGCTGTCGCGGGCCGGCGTCGGCATCTATCGGCAGTGGATTCCCGACGGCATCCTGCCCTATTGGTTCGACTACTCGCTGAACCCGTGGCTGGTCGTCGCGTTGGCCGCGATGGCGCTGCTCACGGTGGTCGTCTTCGCCGTAGTGCCGGCGCTGCATGCGTCCCGGACAGCCGCCGTCGACGTGCTGAAGGACGGCGGGCGAACCGAGACCGGGCGCCGCGCCCTCCGCGCCGGCGGCTCGGCGTTTCTGGGCCTGCAACTCGGCCTGGCCATCGTGCTCATCGTCCAGGTCGGCATCGCGAACCTGACGCCGGCCGAGCGCCTGGCGACCGATCCGCGCCTCGACGATCCGCGCGTGCTCACCGGGACGGTGACGCTGCCCGGTGCCCGCTATCCCACGCCCGACGCGCGCCGGCGGTTCCTGGTGCGGCTCACGGATCGCCTGGGCGCGCTGCCGGGGGTGGCCGCGGTCGCGTTCGCCAGTCACGCGCCGCTCGGTGGCGCCTTCGAACGCACGCTGACGATCGAGGGCCGCGCGGCCGACCTCGGGGCACCGGCCAGCACGATGCGGGTCGTCGAGGTGAGCCCGGGCTATTTCGCGATGCTCGACCTCGGGCTGGTGCGGGGACGGGATCTCACCGTGGCCGGTGGCGAGCCCGAATCGACGGCGGTCCTGGTGAACGAGCGGTTCGCCGCTCGGTACTTCCCCGGCGCGGATCCGCTCGGCCGACGGCTGACCGTGGCCGCACCCGCCGCGTCGGAGACGCCGCCGTGGCGCACCATCGTCGGCATCGTGCCAGACGTCCGGCACGGCCTGACCCAGCCGGCCGCGGTGCCGATCGTCTACGCACCGCTGCTCGGCCTGGCCCCGGCCAACGCGACGCTGTTCGTGCGCGGCACCGGCGATGGCGCGTCACTGACCGGAGCCGTGCGGGAATCGCTGCGCCAGCTCGACGGCCTCGTGCCGCTCGATCGCGCGCGCTCGCTCCCGGCGGCCACACGCGACGCCGCCTGGGCCGGGCGCGTCTCGGCCACGCTCGCCAACACCGTGTGCGCGGCGGCGTTCGCGCTGGCCGTCGCCGGGCTGTTCGCCGTCGTCTCGCACCGTACGGCGCGGCGCCGGCGCGAGATCGGCCTGCGCATGGCGCTCGGCGCCGATCCCATCCGCATCGCCTGGCTCGTCGTCGGCAGCGTCCGCGGCGCCGTCGGGCTCGGGCTCGTCCTCGGGCTGCTGGGCGTCGTCGCCTGGAATCGCGCGTTCGCGCCGGTCGGGCCCGACGCGCGAACGGTCGGCCTCGGCAGCATCCTCGCGGTCGTCGTGGCCCTGCTCCTGACCGTCCTCGCCGGCTGCCTGCTGCCCGCCGGGCGGGCCACCCGCATCTCTCCCGGCGACGCGCTGCGGCGCGAGTGAGCGGCCCGACGGGCGCGCCGGCGATCAGCCGGCGCGGCGGCGCGATGGCGACGAGCCGGCCGACGGCACGGCGCGGGCGGCCGCGGGACGGCGCGTCGAGGCCTGGCCACGGCGGGTGGCCTGCGCCGCCGGTCGCGCCGGCGTCGGCTGCGCGAACGGCGGGTTGAAGGCGTCGGCGCGCGCCGTCGCCCAGGCCCGGGCCAGGCTGGCGTGCACGTCGCCGGAGAGGAACGCCCCCGGCTCGAGCGGCGGGTAGATCTCGTTGTAGCTGCGCACCTCGGCGGCGGTGACGCGCCGCATCACGAACCACGGCTTCAGGTCGCCCGGCTCGTGCAGCCCGGCGGCGCCCAGCACCTCGAAGAAGCTCTTGACCGTCTCGCGGTGGTAGCGGGCGACGCGCTCCGACTTGTCGCCGACGTGCAGGCCGTGCACCAGCTCCGGATCCTGCGTGGCGACGCCGGTCGGGCACTTGTTGGTGTTGCAGCGCAGCGCCTGGATGCAGCCGAGCGCGAACATCATCGCCCGCGCCGCGTTGCACATGTCGGCCCCGAGCGCCACCTTGGTGGCCAGCTGGAAGCCGGTGTTGACCCGGCCCGAGGCGATGAGCCGCACCTGGTCGCGCAGCCCGACGCCGATCAGCGCGTTGTGCACGAACGACAGCCCTTCGTTCAGCGGCGTACCGACCGAGTCCGAGAACTCGAGCGGCGCCGCGCCGGTGCCGCCCTCGCCGCCGTCCACGGTGATGAAGTCGGGCACGATGCCCGACTCGAGCATGGCCTTGACGATGCCGAGGAACTCGTGGCGCTTGCCGACGCACAGCTTGAAGCCCACCGGCTTGCCGCCCGAGCCGTCACGCAGCACCTGCAGGAACTGCAGCAGACCGAGCGGCGTGGAGAACGCGGTGTGCGCCGGCGGCGAGACCACGTCGCGGCCGGGCACGACGCCGCGGATGGCGACGATCTCGGGCGTCAGTTTCGCCGCCGGCAGGATGCCGCCGTGGCCCGGCTTGGCGCCCTGCGACAGCTTCACCTCGATCATCCTGACGCTCGGCAGCGTCGCGCGCCTGGCGAACGCATCGGGATCGAAGCGGCCGTCGGGCGTCCGGCAGCTGAAGTAGCCGGTGCCGATCTGCCACACCAGGTCGCCGCCCGGCTCGAGGTGGTACGGGCTCAGCCCGCCTTCGCCGGTGTTGTGGGCGAAGCCGCCGAGCTTCGCGCCGGCGTTGAGCGCCAGCACCGCGTTCCTGCTGAGCGATCCATAGCTCATCGCCGACACGTTGAGGATCGACGCCGAGTAGGGCTGGCGGCAGGCCGGGCCGCCCACCGTGACCCGCGCGCACTCCTGCCGCGGCTGCACCGGCGCCAGCGAGTGGTTGATCCACTCGTAGCCGGCGGCGTAGACGTCGCGCTGCGTCCCGAACGGCAGCGTGTCGAGCTCGCCTTTGGCCCGCTGATAGACGACCGAGCGGTCGTTGCGGCTGAACGGCCGACCGTCGGAGTTGCTCTCGACGAAGTACTGGTTGATCTCGGGACGGATCTGCTCGAGCAGGTAGCGGCCGTGGCCGACGAGCGGAAAGTTGCGGCGCACCGCCTGGCGCGTCTGCACCATGTCGGCGACGCCGCGCAGCACCACCGGCACGACGACCAGCAGCGACCACAGCGCCGGCGGCCAGACCCAGGACACCCCGGCCACCAGCAGCAGGGTGGCCGCCGACGCCGCGATGAAGGCGTTGCGCATGCCTCCGTGCAATCGGCCGCCCCGGGCCGGCCTTGACGGCGGAGACTTGCCCGGCCGTGCGCGGATGTGCTTCAATGCGCTCTCCCAGCGAGCGCATCCGCCGATGTTCAGCACCTGCATCATCGCCATCGCGCCGCCGGCCATGCGCCGGCGCTGACATCGCGCCTCGCTGCGGTCGTTCTTCCCCTCGTTCGACTTCGTCCACGACATCGCACCGCAGGCAGGCGCCGTCCTGTGTCCCGGTTCTGCCGGAGTTGCGGGCGCGTGTGCGCCCAGGAGTGCCGTCGTGACGACCCACGAGTTGACCGCCCCACCCGACGCCCGGGCGACGAGCCCACCCGGCGCGTGGTGGCCCCACGTCCGCGCCGCCCTGCGCGGCGCGCACTACGACTACACCGACGGCCCGGTCGGGCGATCGCTGTGGCTGCTCGCCATTCCGATGGTGCTCGAGACGCTGATGGAGTCGCTGTTCGCCGTCTGCGACGTGTTCTTCGTCAGCCGGCTCGGCCCCGATGCCGTGGCCACGGTCGGTCTCACCGAGTCGATGTTGACCCTGCTCTACGCCCTGGCGATGGGCCTCAGCATCGGCGCGACGGCGACGGTGGCGCGGCGCATCGGCGAGAAGGACCCCGACGGCGCGGCGCGCGCCGCCGTGCAGGCCATCGCGCTCGGCGTCGGCGTGTCGCTGGCGATCGGCGTGGCCGGCGGGCTGGCCGCGCCGGCGTTGCTCCCGGCGATGGGGGCGACGCCGGCGATCGTCGAGACCGGCAGCACCTACACCCGCATCATGCTCGGCGGCAACGCCACGGTGGTGCTGATCTTCCTCATCAACGCCGTGTTCCGCGGCGCCGGCGACGCCGCGATCGCGATGCGCGTGCTGTGGCTCGCCAACGCGCTCAACATCACGCTGGCCCCGTGCCTGGTGTTCGGGCTGGGGCCGTTTCCCGAGTTGGGCGTCACCGGGGCGGCCGTAGCCACCAACCTGGGCCGCGGCACGGGCGTGCTCTACCAGCTGTATGCGCTGACCCGGCGCGGCGGCCGTCTCGCCATCGAGGCGCGCCACCTCGGCCTCGACGGAGCGGTGATGCGCGGCATCTGGCGGCTGTCGTCGACGGGGGTGTTCCAGATCCTGGTGAGCACGACGAGCTGGGTGTTCCTGGTGCGGATTCTGTCGGCGTTCGGCAGCGCCGTGGTCGCCGGCAACACCATCGGCATCCGCCTGATCGTCTTCGCGATGCTGCCGGCGTGGGGGCTCGCCAACGCCGCGGCGACCATGGTCGGCCAGGGCCTGGGCGCCGGCAAGCCCGACCGCGCCGAACGGGCGGCGTGGCTGGCGGCGCGCTACAACGTGCTGTGCCTGACGGCGGTGAGCGTGGTGTTCATCGCCGCCGCCCATCCCATCGTGGCGATCTTCACCACCGATATGGAGGTGGCGCGCCACGCCGTGGCCTGCCTCCGCACGGTCAGCCTCGGCTTCATCCTGTTCGGGCTGGGCATGACGCTGTCGAGCGCGCTCAACGGCGCCGGCGACACCTGGACGCCGACGTGGATCAACATCGGCTGCTTCTGGGGCGTCGAGATCCCGCTGGCCTACGCGCTCGCGGTGCCCCTGGGCTGGGGCCCGCTCGGCGTCTACGCGGCCATCACGATCGCCTTCGTGCTCCATGCCCTGGTCAGCGTCATGGTCTTCCGTCGGGGCGGCTGGAAGACGCGGCGGGTGTAGCCGGTCCGGCGGCTGGCCGGTGGGCCGCCAACGCCCGCTCGAGCGGGGGGACGACCTGCTTCTTCCGCGACATGCAGCCGGCGAGGTAGACGCCGCGGTCCTCGAGGGCGAGGCCGAACGCCTGCGCGACCACCGCGTCGCCGGGGCCGGTCACCCACAGGTGACTGCCCTTGCGCGCGATGTCGGTCACCAGCAGGAGCGCGAATTCGAGCGCTCGAGCGGCGCGCCGGCGCTCGAGCGCGCCGACCAGCTCGGCACGCCGCGGCAGCAGCGGCGTCGTGTCGGCGGCTTCGATCTGGCCGATGCCCACGCGGTGGCCGGCCAGGTCGAACTCCTTGAAGTCGGCCGCCACCAGGTCGTCGGCGGGCCGCGCGGCGACGTCACCGCGCGCCGCCATCAGCTCGCGCCCGAAGGCCGCGGCATCCACGCCGGCGATGGCCGCCAGCCGGGCGGCCATCGTGCGGTCTTTCTCGACCGCGGTCGGCGAGGCGAAGCCGAGAGTGTCCGACAGGATGGCGGCCAGCAGCAGGCCGGCGATGGCGGGCGGGATCTCGACGCCGTGCAGGACGAACTGCTCGGCAATCAGCGTGGCGGTGGCGCCCACCGGCTCGCAGTGGAAGACGATCGGCTGCGCCAGGTCGAGGTCGCCGACCCGGTGGTGCTCCCAGACCTCGACGACCGCGGCGTCGGCGACGCCATCCACGGCCTGCGCCACCTCGTTGTGATCGACGAGGATGAGCCGCCGGCCGGCGCCGGTCGTCAGCCGCTCCGGCTCGGCGACGCCGAAGCGCGCCAGCGCGTAACGGGTCTCGGCGTTGAGCGGACCCGCCGCAGCGGGCCGCACGTCGTGGTCGCCGAGCGCCGCCTTCAGGTGGGCGTACGCGATGGCCGAACACACCGAGTCGGTGTCGGGCTGACGGTGGCCGATGACGAAGGTGGGCTCTGGCGGCATGGCGGTCGAGGCGCGGAGCGGGACCAGCGGGCGGGGCGGGCGTCGCCCGCCCGCCGCCACGCGTGGACGGTCCAGTCTACAGCGCGGCATTTTCCCGGCCGGCGAGGGGAATTCGCGGCCACGCCGGCGCGGAACGCGGGCCCGAGCCGGATCCGACGCCGCGACGCGGCGCCGGTCGCGCCGGCACATGGATTGCTGCCGTGGCCTCGGTGTAGCTTCTGTCTGGCCCGATGACGATCGACATCCTCCGCAAGGACCTCGCCGCGCTGTCGCCGCCCCCGTACCTGGCGGACTACGTGCAGACGCGCCGCGCCTTCTCCTGGGAGGCGATCCGCCGCGAGCTCGACGGCCTGCCCGGCGGCGGCTTGAACATCGCGCACGAAGCGGTGGACCGGCATGCCGCCGGGGCCCGTGCCGGGCACACCGCGCTGCGGTTTCTCGCCGCCGACGGGCCAGCGCACGACGTCACCTTCGGCGCGCTCGCCGAGGCGTCGGCGCGCTTCGCCAACGTCCTCGGCCGACTGGGCGTGGCCCGCGGCGAACGGGTGTTCTCGCTGCTCGGCCGCGTGCCGGCGCTCTACGCCGCGGCGCTCGGCACGCTCAAGTACACCGCCGTCTTCTGCCCGCTCTTCTCGCAGTTCGGCCCCGAGCCGATCGCGCAGCGGCTCTCGCGGGGCGACGGCCGCGTGCTGATCACGACCGCGGCGCTCTACCAGCGCAAGATCGCCGCCCTGCGGCCGCGGCTCCCCAACCTGCGCCACGTGCTGCTCGTCGATGCCGACCACGACCGCGACGACGGCGTCCTCGCCCTGCCGCCGCTGCTGGCCGCCGTCGATCCGCGGTTCGCCGTTCCGCCGACCTCGCCCGAGACGATGGCGCTGCTCCACTTCACCAGCGGCACCACCGGACTGCCCAAGGGCGCCGTGCACGTGCACGAGGCGGTGCTGATGCACTACGCGACCGGGCGCTACGTCCTCGATCTGCACCCCGACGACGTCTTCTGGTGCACGGCCGATCCGGGCTGGGTCACCGGCACGTCCTACGGCATCGTGGCGCCGCTGCTGCACGGCGTCACGACGATCGTCGACGCCGCCGACTTCGACGCCGAGCGGTGGTACAGGGTGCTGCAGGACGAGCGGGTCTCCGTCTGGTACACCGCCCCCACGGCCATCCGCCGTCTGATGCGAATCCCCGGCCGCCCGGCCGATCGCTTCGACCTCGGCGCCCTGCGCCTGGTGCACTCGGTCGGCGAGCCGCTCAACCCCGAGGCGGTCGTGTGGGGACAGCGGGCCCTGGACCGGCCGATCCACGACAACTGGTGGCAGACCGAGACCGGCGGCATCATGATCGCCAACTTCGCCGCCACCGACATCCGGCCCGGCTCGATGGGCCGGCCGGTGCCCGGTGTGGAGGCGGCGATCGTGCGCCGCACCGCTGACGGCGTCGAGGCCGTCGCGGAGCCCGGGGTGGAGGGCGAGCTGGCGCTCAGGGCCGGCTGGCCGTCGATGTTCCGCGCCTATCTGCACGACGAGGCCCGCTATGCCAGGTGCTTCGCCGACGGCTGGTACCTGAGCGGCGACCTGGCGTCGTGCGACGCCGACGGCTACTTCTGGTTCGTCGGCCGCGCCGACGACATCATCAAGACCTCGGGCCACATGGTCGGTCCCTTCGAGGTCGAGAGTGCGTTGATGGCGCACCCGGCGGTCGCCGAGGCCGGCGTCGTCGGCCTGCCCGATCCGATCGTCGGCGAGGTGGTGAACGCGTTCGTCGTGCTCAAGGCCGGCCGGACGGGGGATGACGCGCTGCGACTGGAGCTGCTCGGGTTCGCGCGGACGCGGCTCGGTCCAGCCGTGGCCCCGAAGGATCTGGCCTTCGTCGACGGGCTGCCCAGGACCCGCAGCGGCAAGATCATGCGCCGCCTGATCAAGGCGCGCGCCCTGGGCCTGCCCGAGGGCGACGTGTCCACGCTGGAGAACGACTGATGGCGACAGCGCTTCCTGACCGCGATCGCGCCCGCCGGCTGCTGGCCACGATGGTGCGCATCCGCCGCTTCGAGGAGAAGTGCGTGGAGCTCTACAGCGCACAGAAGATCCGCGGCTTCCTGCACCTCTACATCGGCGAAGAGGCAGTGGCCACCGGCGTGATCGAGCACCTGCGGCCCGACGACGCGGTGGTGGCGACGTACCGCGAGCATGGGCACGCGCTCGCCCGTGGCATTCCGGCCGGGGCGGTCATGGCCGAGATGTACGGCAAGGTCGAGGGCTGCGCGCGGGGCCGCGGCGGCTCGATGCACCTCTTCGATCGGGCCACCCGCTTCTACGGCGGCAACGCCATCGTCGGCGGCGGGCTGCCGCTGGCCACCGGCCTGGCGCTGGCCGACCGGATGCTCCAGCGGGCCGGGGTGACGGTCTGTTTCTTCGGCGAGGGCGCGGTCGCCGAAGGCGAGTTCCACGAGGCGATGAACCTGGCGGCGCTGTGGCAGCTGCCGGTGCTCTTCCTCTGCGAGAACAACCTGTACGCCATGGGCACGGCGCTCGGCATCAGCGAATCGATGCCCGACATCGCGCGCAAGGCCGAGGCCTACGCCGTGGCCAGCGCGGTGGTCGACGGGATGGACGTGCTGGCGGTGAGCGACGCGGCGGCGGCGGCCGTGGCCGCCGTGCGGGCGGGCCGGCCGTTCCTGCTCGAGGCGCGCACCTACCGGTTCCGTGCCCACTCGATGTTCGACGCCGAACTGTACCGATCGAAAGACGAGGTCGCGTTCTGGAAGACGCGCGATCCCATCCCGACCTTCGCCGCGGCGATGCAGGCGGCCGGCGTCCTGACGCCGCAGGACGGCGAGGACGCCGAGCGCGAGGCCCTCGCCGAGGTGGAGGCGGCGGTCGCCTTCGCCGAGGCCGGCACGTGGGAGCCGGTCGAGGACCTGCTGCGCTTCGTCCACTCCGAGGGAGGACGGCCATGACCCCGGCCGGCGAGGTCCGCACCGTGACCTACCGCGACGCGGTCCGCGAGGGGCTGCGCCGCGCGCTGCAGCAGGAGCCGCGCGCGTTCCTGATGGGCGAGGACGTCGGCCGCTACGGCGGCTGCTTCGCGGTGAGCCGCGGCCTGCTGGCCGAGTTCGGCCCCGAGCGCATCCGCGACACGCCGCTGTCGGAATCCGGCTTCGTCGGCGCCGGCATCGGCGCCGCCCTCGGCGGGCTGCGGCCGATCGTCGAGATCATGACCTGCAATTTCAGTCTGCTCGCCCTCGACCAGATCATGAACACCGCCGCCTCCCTGCTGCACATGTCGGGCGGCCAGTTCAACGTGCCGATCGTGATCCGCATGTCGACCGGCGGCGGCAAGCAGCTGGCAGCCCAGCACTCGCACAGCCTCGAAGGCTGGTATGCGCACATCCCCGGGATCACCGTGGCCGTGCCGGCGACGCTCGAGGACGGCTATGGCATGCTGCTCACGGCGCTGGCGTCGCCCGATCCAGTGCTGATCTTCGAGAACCAGACGCTCTACAACATGGAAGGGCCGCTGGCGGCCGACGCCGGCCCGGTGGACCTGGCGCGGGCGGCGGTGCGGCGGCCGGGACGCGACCTGGTCGTGGTCACCTACGGCGCCAGCCTGCACAAGGCGCTGGCGGCCGCCGAGACGCTGGCGCGCGAGGGCATCGAGGCCGAGGTCGTCGATCTGCGCGTGCTGCGGCCGCTCGACGACGAGACGATCCTCGCCTCGGTCGCCCGCACGCACCGCGTGCTGATCGTCGACGAAGGCTGGCGCAGCGGCAGCATCTCGGCCGAGATCGCCGCCCGCATCCACGAGCGGATGTTCTACGAGCTGGATCGGCCGGTGGCGCGGCTGTGCACGGCGGAAGTGCCCATTCCCTACGCGCGCCATCTCGAGGACGCCGCCCTGCCGCAGGCGGCGACCATCGCCGCCGCGGCCCGCGACCTGGTGACGCCGCATGCCTGACTTCGTGATGCCGAGCCTCGGCGCCGACATGCAGGCGGCCACGCTGGTCAAGTGGCACGTCGTGCCCGGCCAGCGGGTGCGCCGCGGCGACGTCGTGGCCGAGGTGGAGACCGAGAAGGGCGTCATCGACGTGGAGTGCTTCCAGCCGGGCGTCGTCGCGACCCTCGACGTGGCGCCGGGCACCAAGGTACCCGTCGGCGCACGGCTGGCGACGATCGATGCGGACGGCGAGCCGGAGGCCCCGCGGCCCGCGCCGCCGCAGCCCGTGCCCGCAGCGACGGCACCGCGGCCGCGGCGGGTCTCGCCGCTGGCGCGGGCGCGGGCTGCGGCGCTCGGCGTGGATCTCGATCGCGTCCACGGCAGCGGACCGGGCGGCGCCATCCAGGCCGAAGACGTCGATCGCGCCGCCGCGGCACCGGCCGCCCCACCGGCCGGCCCGCCTGCGGCTGCCGCCGACGAGCGGCCGCTGGCGCCGATGCGGCGGGCGATCGCCGCGGCCATGGCGAAGTCGAAGCGGGAGATCCCGCATTACTACCTGCAGACGCGGATCGACATGAGCGCGGCGCTCGCGTGGCTGCAGGCCGAGAACGCGCGGCGGCCGATCGCCGAGCGGCTCCTGCCGGTGGTGGTGCTGCTCAAGGCGACGGCGCGCGCGCTCGGCGAGGTGCCGGCGCTGAACGGCTACTGGATCGACGACCGCCACGTGGTGGCCGATCGCGTCAACCTCGGCTTCGCGGTGGCCCTCAAGGGCGGCGGCCTGGTGGCCCCGGCGATTCCGGACGTCGACCGGAAGTCGTGCGACGAGGTGATGGCCGCGCTGCGCGACCTGATTCCGCGCGCCCGCGCCGGGCGGCTGCGCAGCTCCGAGCTGACCGACGCGACGATCACGGTCACCAGCCTCGGCGATCTCGGCGTGGAGTCGGTGCTGGGCGTGATCTATCCGCCCCAGGTGGCGCTGGTCGGGCTGGGGCGGGTCGTCGAGCAGCCATGGGCCGAGCACGGCATGGTCGGCGCCCGGCCCGTCGTCACGGCGTCGCTGGCCGCCGACCACCGCGCCACCGATGGCCACCTCGGCGCCCGATTCCTCGACGCACTCGCCCGCGCGCTGCAGCACCCGGAGGCCTCGTGACCGACGCCGAACTGACCGCCACCATCGTCGCCGAGCTGCGCAAGGTGGCCCCGGACACCGACCCGGCCGCGCTCGGACCGGACCAGGGGGTGCGCGAGGCGCTGGAGATCGACTCGTTCGACTTCCTGAACGTACTCGTCGGCCTGCACCGGGCGCTGGGCGTCGAGGTGCCCGAGGCCGACTACGGCCAGCTGCAGACGGTGGGCGACATGGTGCGCTACTTCCGGGCGCGGCGATGAGCGGAGGCGTCAGCGCGGCCGCACCGGCCCTTGGAGCAGCGCGTCCACGTCGTACGGCACGCCGCCGATCACCACGCGTCGCGTGCGCCGCAGGTCGGTGACGGTCGTCAGCGGATCGCCGTCCACGATCACCAGATCGGCCAGCTTGCCGGGCTCGATCGTGCCGAGGTCCCGGCCGAGGCCCATCGCCTCGGCGGGCACCGCGGTGGCGCTGCGGATCACCTCGGCCGCCGGCATGCCGCCGCGGGCGTAGTGTTCGAGCTCCATCAGCAGGGCCATCCCGTAGGGGATGATCGGCGAGTCGGTGCCGGCGATCACCCGACCGCCGCGCCTCACGAGGTCGGCGGTCAGGCGCTCCTGGACGCCGACCAGCGCTTCGCGCGTCGCCAGATCCTGCGCCGACGCCGGTGTGGCGCGCAGCGCGCGGGCGCCGGCGGTGGTCGGCTCGGGAAACAGCCGCATGCGCCGGTCGTCGATCCACGCGCCGTCTCTCAGCGTGAGCAGCTGGTGGCCGCCCTGGATGCCGATGGTCGGCGTGATCGTCATCCCCGACGCCACCAGCAGCTGACGGACGTCGTCATAGGTGCGGTTGAGGCCGCTCGACTTGGGGTTGAAGCCGCGCCGGCTGGTGCCGCGGATGTGCTCGACGCCGTCGGCGCCGTAGGCCACGGCCGGGTAGATCTCGTGCGACGTCACCGGCAGGCCGGCGCGGTGCGCGCCCTCGATCACGCGCTTCTGCAGCAGGTCGGGCAGGCGCACGTAGGTCTTGATGAAGTCGAACCCGAGCGCCGAGGCACGGTCGAGCAGCGCGTCCACGCGCGCGCCGCCGTCGAGCGCGACCCCGCCCGGGTAGTAGATGCGGGTGCCGTCGAGCGGCTCGCCGGTGGTGAGGACGCGTGGGCCGACGCGAGCGCCGCTGTCGATCGCCTCGCGCTCCTCCTGGCCCTCGAAGGCGTTGGCCGCCGGGTTGCGCACCGTCGTCACCCCGAACGCCAGGAAGATGCGACCCTGCGCCTCGCCCAACGCCTTCGACAGGTGGGCGTGGCTCTCGATCAGGCCGGGCACCACCGTCTGCGCCGACGCGTCCACGACCGTGCCGCGGTGCAGGTCGTCGCGGTGCGGCTCCACCGCGGAGATCCGCGTGCCTTCGATCACCACGTCGACGTTGCTGCGCACGGCGCTGCCTGGCCGGGCGTCGAACAGCCGCCCGGCGTGCACGGTGAGCCCGCCGCTGGTGCGCGTCGGCGTCCACGACCACGACGGCACGATGTCGCGCACGGCGCCGTCGGCGAGATCGACCAGGCGGAAGCGGTCGGCGACCTGATACAGGATCCGCCGCGAGTCGCCGGTCCACGACGGCGAGCTGGCCAGGTCGGGCGTCACCTGGCGGGCCGGGCCGGTCGGCGTGCCGTCGCGGGCCACCGGGTAGGTGGCCAGCACGCCGTCGACGATCGCCGCCATCTCGCGGCCGTTGGGCGCCCACACCGGGCCGAAGTTCTCGCGCATCCCCACCGACTGGTGGGGCACGGGATCGAACCAGCGGTCGGCGGGAAACGCCGCCTTCCCCGCCGCAGTCGTCTCGGGCTCGACGGCGACCCGCAGCACCTGGTTGGTGCCCTCGCGGAAGCGGGAGGAGTAGGGCCGCAGCGCCGACATCACGACGGCGCGGCCGTCGGGCGACCAGCTCGGCCGGCCCGGCTCGAAGATGCGGTCGTGCGCGCGCCGCTCTTCGCGGGTCGCCACCTCGACCACCCTCAGCACCGACTCGGTGTCGAGAAACGCCAGGCGGGTGCCGTCGGGCGACCACGCGCCGGTCGTGCCGCCGGCGGCGACCCGGCGGTCGCGGCCGGTGGCGAGATCGCGGATCCACAGCGCGACGGCGCCGTCGCGATCGGTCGAGTACGCCAGCTCACGGCCATCGGGCGACCAGACCGGGTTGGTCTCGACGAAGACGTCATCGGTGAGCCGCTGCGGCACCGCCTCGCCCGGCTGGGTGGACACCAGCCACAGATCGCCGAGCGCGCCGAACGCGATCCGCGTGCCGTCGGGCGAGATTGCCGGATGCATCAGGCCACGCACCGGCTGCGGCCCGGCCGCATCGAAGGCCCGGCGCTTCGGCGTGAACGGCGCGCGCGTGAAGGCGACCTCGGCCGAGAACGCCGCGGTGCGCGCCGCGCCGCCGGCGGCCGGCCGCCGCTTCACCACGCCGTCGGCGGTGTACAGCACGTCGGTGCCGGCGAACTGCGGCCGGAACGGGAACACGTCTTCGTCGCCGGCCGCGAGGTTGCCGCCGCCGACGATCAACCGCGCGCTGGCGCCCTCGATGGCCGTGTAGGCGATGGTGCGGCCGTCGGGCGACCAGCCGGCGGCCACCGCCGTGGCGTCGGCGACCAGCCGCCGCTCCGCCCCGCCGGCTGCCGGCTGCGCGTAGACGCCGCGGTCCTGGCGATCCGAGACGAACGCGATGTCGCGGCCGTCGGGCGACCACGCCGGCATCGACTCGTTCGACGGCGCGGTGGTCAACCGGGTCAGTTCGCCGGTCGCCAGCGTGACGATCCAGATGTCGTAGTGGCCGCCGCGGTCCGAGGAGAAGGCCAGGCGGGTCCCGTCGGGCGCCCAGAACGGCTCGCGGTCGTCGTAGGGACCGGCGGTGACCTGCTGCAGCGCGGTCCCGTCGGCGTTCATCACCCACACGTGCCAGGTGTCGCGGTGATAGGCCTGGAACGCGAGCCGTCTGCCGTCGGGCGCCCACACCGGCAGGCGCGCGTCGTAGCCGTCGTCGAGCACCCGGCGGGCCGGCCCGCCGCCGGCGTCGTAGCTCCAGATCGCGCCCAGCAGATCGATCGCGATCGTGCGCCCGTCGGGTGACAGCGCCGCCGCCATCGACGTGCCCTCGGTCAGCGTGACGCGCACGTCACGGGTCGCCGGCTGTCCGAGCGTCACCGCCCCGCACGCCGCTGCCACCACCGCACCGGTCATCAGGGCTCGCATCGATCGCATGACGTCGCCACCTCGCTGGCCGGCCGCACGCCGAACCGCGGCGCGATCATAGCGTGCGCACCGCGGGTATCATCCCGCCATGACCGACCCCTCGACTCCGACGGCGATGTCCGATCGCGATCGCACCCTGCTCCGCCACATGGTCGCCACGCTGGCCTATCGCGGCGGCAAGGCGCTGCGCGGCGCCCCCGACGGCTTCGGCGACTTCCAGCCGGCGGGCGTGATGAACACGCCGCGCGTGCTGCTCGCCCACATCGGCGATCTGCTCGACTGGGCGCGGCGGTTCCTGGTCGGCGACGAGGATGCGTACGCCGTCGCCACGCCCGGGCCGTGGGACTCGGAGGTGACGCGCTTCTTCACCGCCCTCGACGCGCTCGATCGGGCGGTGCAGACGCCGGACCCGCTCCCGGCGTCGCTGGAGCGGCTGTTCCAGGCGCCGATCGCCGACGCGCTGACCCACATCGGCCAGCTCGCGCTGCTGCGCCGCATGGCCGGCGCGCCGGTGCTCGGCGAGGCGTATCGCAAGGCCGAGATCGTCGCCGGCCGCGTCGGGCCCGATCAGGCGCCGCCGGGCCGCGAGTTCGCGCTGAACCGCGGCGCGGTCTGGCGCGATCCGTCCGGAAACTGACACCGCGCCGTCAGGGCGCCGGATAGAGCGACGTCGCGATCCGCTCCAGGTCCTCCAGTGGAAGCTGCGTGCTGGCCACGAAATGGAACATCGGCCCGTCGGGCCAGGTGACGACGGCGGCCGAGCGGCCGTCGATGTCGTCGGGCGGCACCTCGGGGCCGAGGGGATACCCCCGACCCTCGTGGCCGGCCACGCGGATCGGCGTTGCGCCCGACCCGTAGCGCACGTCGAGGGCCCGCCGGCGCGCCGCCGACGCGCCCGGACACGACTGACACACGGCGAAGCCGTCGTAGTGCGCCTCGAGGGTGCGCAGGTGGCGCGGCAGGTCGCGGCGCCGGTGGTCGCGGACGTGGACGCGCAGGCCGACCAGGGCGCGGCCGCGGGTGTCGGCGGGCGCGCGCGGCACGAAGGTGAGCAGCGCCGCCGCCTCGGCCCAGGTCGCCGGCGCGAGGAACCGCGGCAGCGGGTCGGGCGGCGTGTCGTGGGTAAGCGGCTGCAGCAGCGCCGCGGTGTCGGCGTCGCCGCGCTCGACCGCCAGATCGTGCGCCGACTTGCCGGCGAATCCTGGCGCGCCCGTGCCCGTCAACTCCACCGCGGCCCCGGCCGCCACCAGCACCCGCACGACATCGCCGTGGCCGCGTACCGCCGCCAGCATCAGCGCGCTCAGTCCGAACTTGGCGGTGTGGTCGAGATCGGCGCCGTGGCTCGCCAGCCACTCGACCACCCGCGCATCGCCGGCCATCGCCGCCAGCATCAGCGCGGTCTGGCCGTGGCGGTCCCGGGCGTCGATGTCGGCCCCGCGCGACAGCAGGGCGGCGAGTTCGGACATCGCGCCACGCGCCACCGCCTCCTGCCAGTCGCGGGTCATCGCCGTCAGTCCCGGGCCGCCAGCCATGTGGCCAGCGCCGCGAGCGCCGTCCGCCACTGCGCCCGCCGGACCTCGAGCGTGGCGGCATCGGGCAGCTTGGCATTGGCCACCGTGACGATGGTCTTGCCGCCCGCCTTCGCCTGCGCGTAGATCTGCACCGACGTCGTGCCCCAGCGGTAGCGATACCGAGCCAGCCCGTCGGCGCGGATCACGAAGCCGGTCGCGGCGGGCGCGCGCAGCGCCGCGGCCAGCGCCGCGATCAGATCGGCGTCGACGCCGCGCGCCCAGGCCGCGCGCCGGCGCGGGCGCGTGAAGGCGGCGGCGACGTCGGCCGGGCTGCCCTTCACCACTTTGCTGGCCGAGACCTCGAAGACGCCGTCGACGCGCTGGTTCACGGCGCGCAGGCCGCGGGCGCGTTCGTAGCCGACCGTGATGCCCTGCGAGTACCACCCGTCCACCCCGTGGGCCAGGCGGAGGTGTCGGGCGGCCGCGGTGTGGCCCTTCGCCACCGCGCCGAACCGGTCCAGCACCGCGTACCAGTGCTCGAGGCCGTGACCCGTACGCTCCAGCACCTTGGCGTCGGAGACGGCGCCCGTGGCCGCCGGCTTCGCGGACGCGGAGACGGGAGGCACCGGCGCGACGGCCGGCGTCGGACGGCGGCGGCGCGCGGCGAGCACGTGCCGCCGGGCGGTGGTGTAGCGCTCGCCGGTCTTGGCGATGCGGTCGCGGATGACGGACTTGAGGGCGCGGGCGCGGGTCATGACGGGTCCTTCGCTGGCCACACGACCCCCAGCCCCCGCCTGCTGGTCGCGCGACCGGTGAAGTCCCCAGTGGTGAATGGCCCGAGGTGTGGCACCCCTTTGCCTCGATTGCAGCCCCGCGGGGGGAGGCCCTCTCGAGGTGTGGCGCAGGCCGGCGCCGCGAAGACTGTCGCAAAGACGGCGGGCGTCGTCAAGCGTGGCAGTAACGGCTCCAAGTCTGGCTCTGCCCTGACAGGGGTCTGACCCCTAATCTGGCTGTGCCCAGAAAGGGGTCTGACCCCTACCGCGCGGCGCGGCGCTCCAGCCGCGCGTGCACCGCCGGCCGGGTCAGATCGCGCAGCGCGTCCTTCCCCACCCAGCGCGCGGTCGGGTCGTCGGATCGGGCCAGCCGGCCGGCGAGATCGACGGCCGCGACATGCAGGGCGAAGCTGCGGTGACCGATGGCACGCAGCGCCCAGCTCACACCCTTCTTGACGAAGTTGCGCTCGTCGGTCGCCGCCTGCTCGATCAGGCGGAGCGCCCTGCGGAACCGCGCCTCCGGCGCATCGCGATCGTGGAGGGCGAGCGAGGCCAGCAGCGCGAAGGCGGCGCGCCGTTCGAACTCGGCCCGCCGCCGCGCCCACGTCCCGACCTTGCGCCAGGCCAGCGGCGAGCGGGCGAAGAGATGCATGCAGACCGTGTCGCAGATCGCCCAGCTGTCGAAGTCGCGGCACCAGGCGTCCATCTCGGCGGCCGTGAGGCGCGCCGGCTCGCCGGTGAACGCGGCGAGGATGCGGGCCTCGTACCAGCCGGTGCGCCACAGCGCCCGGGCCAGCGCATGACGCCGGCCGAGCGGCTTCGCCAGCGACTGCATGGTCGCCATCGAGACGCCGAACACCCTGGCGGCGGTGATGCCGTAGCGGGCCATCCCCTCGCGGTTCCTCCGCGTGCCGCGCCGCTCGAGCCAGGTGAGGATCCTGCGGACCTCGTCGGCCACGGGACGAGGCCGGGTGGGCCGCGGACCGCGGCGGACGGTGGCGCGAGGGCGAGGCATCGCGCGCACGCTACCACGCCCGGCGGCGGCTCACCCTCGCCGGCGGATTCGCGTGACGTCGGCCGGACGCCGGGCGACGTCGATGGTCGCCGGGTCGAGGGCCTGGGAGTAGTAGTAGCCCTGGGCGTAGTCGCAGCCGAGCGCGGTCAGCCGCGCCACCTGCACCGGCGTCTCGGTGCCCTCGGCGACCACGTCGAGCCCGAGCGTCTCGGCGAGTCTGGCGATCAGCCGGACGATCTCGTCGCCCTCGCCCTGCTCGCCGATGCGCCGGACGAAGGTCCGGTCGATCTTGAGGGTGTCCACCGGGAACTGCTGCAGGTAGCTCAGGGAGCAGTACCCCGTGCCGAAGTCGTCGAGGCTGACGCGCACGCCCTGCGCGCGCAGGTCGCGCAGCACCGCCTGCACGCGCGCCGGCTCCGACACCGCGGCGCTCTCGGTGATCTCGACGTGCAGGGCCGTCGGGTCGAGGCCGCTGGCGTCCAGGGCCACTGCCACCCGGTCGGCGAGCCCGGCGGCGCCGAGCGACCGGGCCGACAGGTTCACCGCCACGAACGGCCCCGGCGGGCCGGCGATCGCCTGCCATTCGCTGGCCTGCCGGCACGCCTCGGCCATCGCCCAGTCGTCGAGGGCGACGATGAGCCCCAGTTCCTCGGCTACCGGGAGGAACTCGTGCGGCAGCAGCAGGCCGCGATCGGGATGCTGCCAGCGCACCAGCGCCTCGTAGCCGGCGATCTGCCCGCTGCTCAGCGCGACGATCGGCTGGTAGTGGAGGCGGAACTCGTACCGCTCGACGGCGTGGCGCAGGTCGGTCTCGAGGCGCAGCAGATCGACGGCCGCTTCGTGCATCGCCGCGTCGAACACCGCGTAGGCTGCGCCGCCGCCGCGCTTGGCACGGTACATCGCCGCGTCGGCGTCGCGCATCACGTCCTGTCCGGTCCGATGCCCGTCGGCGCAGACGGCGATGCCGATGCTCCCGGTCGCGAAGACTTCCTGCCCGGCGACCTGGATCGGCGCCGCCGACAGCCGCTGGATGCGCTCGGCGACGCGCACGGCGTCGACCGGCTGGCGGATGTCGTCGAGCAGTACCACGAACTCGTCGCCGCCGAAGCGGGCCAGCGTATGGTCCCCGGCCCGCTCGACGTCGTTCGCCGGCAGCCGCGTCACGACGTCTTCGCGGCGCACCGCGCCGGCCAGACGCTCGGCGAACGCCCGCAGCAGCTCGTCGCCAGCGGCGTGCCCGAGGCTGTCGTTGACCCGCTTGAAGCGGTCGAGGTCGATGAACAGCACCGCGAACCGGTTGTCCTTGTGGCGGATGTGCCGGGCCATCGCCCGCTCGAGCCGCTCGGTGAACAGCACCCGGTTCGGCAGGCGGGTCAACGCGTCGTGGATGGCGTCGTGCACGAGGCGCTCGTGGGCCGCGCGCAGGCTGGCGCTCATTCCGTTGAAGGCCGACGCCACCGTCACCGCTTCGGCGCCGCCGCGAACCGGCAGGCGCACCGACAGGTCGCCCCCGGCCACCGCCGACGCCGCCGCGGCGATGTCGCGCAGCGGTCGGCTGAGCCGCCGGCTGAACAGCAGGCCCAGCGCCAGGCCCACGCCCAGCACCGCGATCCCGCCGCCGACGAACCCGGCGCGCAGCCGATCGACGAACTGCTGGCGGGGTTGCCAGTCGGCGAGCAGGACCAGGCGGCCGGGGCTGGCCGCGCCGGCCTCGGGGGTCAGCGCGAACGTGCCGGCCACGAAGCGGCGCGTGCCGGCGCGGTGCAGGTCGGGTCGCACGCCGAAGGCCGCCTGCGCCGCGGCCAGCACGCTCGAGGTGTCGCCGCGCTCGGCCGGGCCGAGACTGGTCGCCATGACCCGTGGCCCCCACACCAGCGCCACGTCGCTCTGCACGACATGGGCGAGGTCCCGCACCACCGCGTCGGTCAGCAGGTAGCCGACCGCCAGCGTGCCGAGCACCTCGTCGGCGAACCGCGCCGGCGTCGCCACGAGCAGCGACATCCCCAGCGGTGTCGGCGCCAGGACGCTCACCGGCCGCCCGTGCCGGGCGTCGTCGATGGCCGACACCAGCTCCGAGGGCGCGGCGGTCGGATCGTCGATCCAGCCGGGGCTGGCCAGCCACCGCCCGCCGGCATCGGTGACGACGGCGAACGAGGCGTCGAGGTCGGCGCGGTAGCCGTCGGCCATGGCCTCGATGGTCGGGCGGTCGCCGGCCAGGCGCGGATCGGTGAGATGCGCCCGGAACACCGGCAGCTCGGTGACCAGCCGCGACGAGAGCTGGGCGGCGTGGGCGCGCAGGTCCATCTGCGCGTAGAACGCCGCCCGCGCGCCTTCGAGCTCGCTGGCGGCGCGGCTGCGCGACTGATCGATGAGGAGCCGGGTGGTGATGACCAGCACCGCGGCGACCACGACCACGATGAGCAGGCCGACGGTCGCGGCGACGCGCGCTTCGAGGCGGCGGTGCCAGGCGGTCGATGGCGGAACCAGGGGCGTCGTCATGGCCGGATCGTCTGGCGCACCGCGTAGGTCATGCCGAGGTCGAAGGCGGTGGCGCGGCGCTGCGTCAGCTGACCGGCCTGGTGCGTCACCCCGCCGGCCACCGACAGCCCCCGCCACACGCGGAGGCGGGCCGCGGCGGTGTAGCGGTGGGTGTACAGCGCACGCGGCGCCGGGGCCTCGTAGCCGAGCCGCTCGGCGCGGCCGAGCAGCGTGACCGGGCCGAGTTCCGGGCGATGCACGATGACGTCGGCATAGCCGCCCCGCGTCGCCACGCCGTCGAACGGCCGGCCGGCCAGCCACTCGCCGCGCAGCAGCACCCCGCCCCGCATCCAGCGCAGATCCACACCGCCGAAGCGGGCCCGGCCGTGCGCGAAACGGGCCGGCATGTCGGGCATGGTGTCGAGGTAGCTGGCGCCGACGATGAGCCCGCCGCGGGCGACTTCGGCGCGGGCGACGGCGCTGATCTCGCCGCGCCGCCGGGCGGTGCCGACGTCGGCGGGCGTGCCGAGGCTGACGTCGATCGACGCCTGGGGCAGGCCGAGGTTGGCCGAAACGCCGTGCTCGAGGTAGCCGTTCGACAGGCCGTAGTAGCCGCCGTAGCGGATGAGCGGCGGGCGCAGGAAGCCGAGGTAGGCGTGATCGCCGGCGGAGGAGATTCCGAACGGCGTGCGGTAGCGGCCGGCCTTGACGGCGCGCAGGCCGCGCGCCGTCGGCCGGGTCCACTCGACATGGGCGTCGATGACCTGGACACGGTCGTCGTACGGATACGCGGTGCCGAAGACGTCGGAGCCACCGCGGGAGCGCGTGCCCCAGGCTCCTTCGACGTCCACGCGCAGGCCGCGGCCGAGTTCGCCGAGCAGCCGCACCTGCGTGGCCCCGGCAGCGATCGATTCGGACGAGGTGCCGACCGTCTGCTGGGCCTGAACGGCGATCGGCTGCGCCGTCGCGGGCCCGGCGCACACGCCCGCCGACAGGGTCACGAACGCCGCCACTCGTCCGATCAGCGCCATTCCAGAGTGACCGGCTGGCCGGACGCGACCGACAGGACGCCGCGCTGCGGCTCGCTGCCCGCCCGCCACAGCGAGTAGCCAAGCCGATCGCCCTCGACGCCGTCGATGGCGAACCGGCCATCGGCGCCGGTCACCGCGAACCGCATCGACGGCACGGCGACGACGTAGGCGGCCATGGTCGGGTGGATGTTGCAGAACACGCGGCTGACGCCGGGCTGGTCGAAGGTCACCCGCCGCCGCGTCCCGGCCGGGTAGAGCCCCAGGTCGAAGCGCTTGCCGTTGTGGAACGAGAAGACGTTGTGGAAGACCCGGTCGCTGTTCGGCATCTCGACCGTGGTCCCCACCGGCACGACGAGCAGCCGCGGCAGGAATTCGAGGTTGCGCTGATCGAGCACCGCGGGCGCCGCCGGCGGCACGATCGGCCGGGTATCGTCGAGCCACACGACGACATCCCTGGCCGGACGGCCGTTGGCGCGGACCACGCCGTGCAAGGGACGCGGCTCGGCCTGGACGTGGCCAGCGGCCACGACCAACCCCGACACGGCTATGAGAGCGGCGGTACTCGCACGCATGCGGGCAGGTCACCGGCAGGGTGACCACCATGAGAGATATCGGCGGCAGGCGGCGCCGCGTCCAGCCGACGTGGCATGCATCCCCGTGCAGGGAGCCGATGTCCCCGCGGGGCCGCCATCCGTCCCCGGCCGCGCCGCCGGCCCGCGGCGAGGGATATGCTGCCGCCGATGCCCGGCTCGCTGCGGCTGACACTGCGCGCACTTCGCGCCCACCTCGGCTACGCGGCGGCCGCCGTGGCCACGCTGGCCGTCGGCGTCGGCGCGACGACGGCGATGTTCGGCGCGGTGCACGCCGTGCTGCTCGCGCCGCAGCCGATCCACGACGCCGGCCGCCTGGTCGTCGGCTGGGGCCTGGCGCCGGAGGTCTCCCACGGGCTGGTCGAGTTGACCTACCGCGACGTCGCGGCGCTCGGCGCCGCCAGCCGCACGGTCGCGCCGATGGCGGCCGTCGGCGCGTCCACCTGGACCGCGGTGCTCGAGGAGC
>JBFWNV010000005.1:0-49180 GCA_050250875.1 Vicinamibacterales bacterium | reverse complement strand
GCCTGGCGTACGCGGGGGTGTCGGGCACGTTCTTCGAGACGCTGGGCGTCGCCGCCGCCCTCGGCCGGACCGTCTTGCCGGCCGACGACGTGCCCGGCGGCGCCAGCGTCCTCGTGCTGAGTCACGCGACGTGGCGCGACCGGTTCGGCGGCGATCCGGCGATCGTCGGCCGGACGCTGCGCCTCGACGGCGAGGCGCAGACCGTGATCGGCGTGATGCCCGACGGCTTCGACTACCCGCGCGGCGCCGAGTTCTGGACGCCGCTGGCCCCCGGCCTCGCCGCGGCATCGGCGGCGTGGAAGACCGACGTGCTCGCCAACGTCGGCGTCCTGATCTTCGTCGCCCGGCTGCGCGACGGCGTCACTGCCGCGGCGGCCGCCGAGGACCTGTCGGCGATCGGCCGGCAGCTCGACGAGGGCCGTCCCGGCCCGCAGGTCGGCAGCCACGTAGCCGTCGTCCCCTTCATCGAGCACGTGATCGGCCCGGCGCGCCAGGCGTTGTGGGCGCTGCTCGGCGCGGTCGTCGTGCTGCTGCTCGTCGCCTGCGTGAACGTCTCGGGCCTCATGCTGACGCGGGCGGCGCACCTGCGCCGCGAGCACGCCGTCCAGATCGCCCTGGGCGCATCCCCCGGGGCGCTGGCGCGCCAGTGGCTCGCCGAGGCCCTGGTCCTGGCCGGCCTCGGCGGCGCACTCGGTGTGGCGGCGGCCTCGCCGCTGACCTCGGCAATGCTCGCCCTGGCCCCCGAGGGCATCCCGCGGTTGGCCTCGGCCAGCCTCAACCTGCCGGTGATGCTGGCGGCGGTGGCGGCCACGGTCGTCGCCGCGGCGCTGTGCGGCGCGGCGCCGATGCGGCTGGCCCGGCAGATGCCGCTCGCCGAAGCCCTGCGGGAATCGGCGCGGGTCACCGGCGCGGCCCGGCCGCTGCGCTGGCGCGCCGCCCTCGTGATGGTGCAGGTCGCTCTGGCGGTCGTGCTGCTGGTCACCGCCGGCCTCGTCACGCGAAGCTTCGGGACACTGCGCCGCCTGGATCTCGGCTTCCAGCCCGCGTCGGTGCTGTCGTTGCAGATCGACCCGCGTCTGCCGGCGACGCGCGTCAACGCCTGGATGCAGCAGTTGATCGCCACGCTGGCGGCGCGGCCCGACGTCGAGGCCGTCGGCGCCGTGTATCTCCGCCCGCTCGCCCTGGGCCCGATCGGCCAGGGCACGACCGTCGTCCTCGACGGCCAACCCGAGACGGCCGAGAGCGCGGCGGCGAATCCGCTGCTCAACTACCAGGTGGCCACGCCCGGCTACTTCGCGGCGATGCGCATCCCGATCCTGGCTGGCCGGATCTTCAGCGACGACGACCGCCACGGCGCGGAGCGCGTCGTCGTGGTCGGCGCGTCCACGGCGCGGCGGCTGTGGCCCGGCCGCGACGCCGTCGGCCAGCGGCTGCTGACGGCGTCGTTCGACCAGCGCGAGGGCGCGCCGAAGCAGGCGTGGCGGCGCGTGATCGGGGTCGTCGCCGACGTCCGCTACCGCGGGCTCGGCGAGCTGTCGCTGGATCTCTACGATCCGCCGGCGCAGTCGACGACTCCCGCCACGGATCTGGTCGTCCGCACCAGCGGCTCGTCCCTGACACTGGCGTCGGTGGTGCGCGACGAGGCGCGGCGGCTGGCGCCCGGCGTGATCGTCGACGGCGTGACCACGCTCGACGCGATCGTCGAGCGAGCCCAGGCGCCATGGCGATTCGGGGCCTGGGTCTTCGCGCTCTTCGCCATGGTGGCCACCGCGCTCACCGCGCTGGGGCTCTTCAGCGTCGTGGCCCTCGACGTCGCCCGCCGTCGCCGCGAGTTCGCGGTGCGGCTGGCGCTCGGCGCCAGCGGCGGCGCCGTGGCCCGCAGCGTGCTGGCCGGTACCGCCCGGCGCGTCGCGATCGGCGTCACGGCCGGGGCCGCCGCCGCGTCGGCCGCGTCGGCGGCGGTGCGGGGGCTGCTCGTCGGCGTTCCCACGCTCGACGTCCCGACCTACACCGCCGTCATCGGCGTGATCGCCGCGGTGGTCGCCGTGGCGGCCTGGCTGCCGGTGCGCCGCGCGATGCGGATCGCGCCCGCCGAGGTGCTGCGCGAGGTCTAACGCGGTGGCGGCGACGACGCCGGCGGCGGCGTCCAGTCGAGCGGGGGGTAGAACCACGAGTGGGTCAGGCCCGGATGGCGCGCGCCGTAGCGCCGCGGCACGTCCTGCGTCCAGTTGCTCGGGATGAGCAGGCACGCGGCGACGACGGTCGCGAACAGCGCCCGCTGCAGCACGGTCGGCCGCGCCTCGCGGCCGGGGGCGAGCGCGGTCGGCGTCGCGACCGGACGCAGCCGGCCCAGCCGCCGCTGCCGCGACCGCCACAGCAGCACGGCCCCGAGGGCGGCCATCACCAGATTCAGGGTCTGGCCGGTGCCGAGGGCCAGACGATGGGTCGGGTAGTCGCGCAGCAGGTCGATGACGATGCGCGGCGCCGCGTACCAGAAGACGAAGCGCGCCGCCACGGCGCCGGGGGTGCGCTGCCGGCGCCGCACGCGCATCAGGTAGAGCATGAGCAGGAGGTTCTTGGCGCCGTCGTACAGCACCACCGGGTGCCTGAACCCGTCGGCGTACGGGAACTTGACGCCCCACCAGCCATCGGTGACGGCGCCGACGATCTGGCCGTCGATGAAGTTGCCGAGGCGGCCCACCCCCATGAGGAACGCGCCGGGCACCGCCAGGGTGTCGGCCAGCGCCAGGAACGGCACCCGCCACACCACCGCGAACAGCGCCGCCGCCGCGGCGGCGCCGAGCAGCAGCCCGTGCGTGGCCATGCCGCCGAGCCAGAACGCCGCCACGTACTGCGGATGCGCGCGATAGAACGGCCACTCGTCGAACGCGATCTGCACGGCGCGGCCGCCCACCAGCACGCCCACCGCCATCAGGATCGACAGCGACCAGGCCGCCCGCCGTGACAGCCCGAGCCGGGCGTGCTCGCGCATCACTACCCGGTGCAGGTGCAGGAACCCGAGCGCGAAGCCGGCGCCGTACCACCACAGGTGGAGGCCGCCGACGTCGGCGAGCACCGGGTCGAGCCGATGGACGTAGCCGCCTGGCATGGGCGTCGGTGGCGCCGCGGTGGCCCCGGGCTTCCGGGCCCGGCCGTGCCGCGTGACGCTTCGATAGACTACTGCCGTGACCGGCGTGTTCTCACGTGTCGATCGCTGGGCCCAGGCGGCGTCCCCGGCCGGCCGGCGCCTGCCCGATCTGCTGCCCGCTCCGCTGCAGGCGATGGGCCCGCACGATCTCGCCTGGTGGCAATGGCTGGCGCTGCCGCTGTTCGTCGCCGCGGCGCTCGTCGTCGGCCGGGTGCTCGGCGCCATCAGCCGCGCCGTGCTGCAGCGGGCGTTCCGCCGCACGCCGACCCGGTGGGATGAACGCTGGCTGGACCGCGTCGCGCCGGCGCTGACCGTGCTGTGGGGCGCCGCGGTGTTCCGCGCGGCGATGCCGTGGCTCGAGCTGCACGACGCCGCCCACGGGTTCGTGACCGCCCTGCTCACGGCGGTGGGCGTCATCACCGTGTTCTGGGCACTGTGGCGTTCGGTGGACGTCGTCGTCGAGTTCACCGTGGACCAGTCGTGGGGCGCCGACGCCTCGGCGCGCTCGATGATCATCGTCGGCGGCAACCTGCTGAAGACGGCGGTGCTGGTGGTCGGCGGCGTGTCGACGGCGGCGGCGTTCGGCTATCCGGTGGCGACGGTCGTCGCCGGGCTCGGCATCGGCGGCATCGCCTTCGCCTTCGGCGCGCAGAAGACGGTCGAGAACCTGTTCGGATCGATCGCGCTGGCCGCCGACCAGCCGCTGCGCGTCGGCGACGTCGTCAAGGTCGAGGGCGTCGAGGGCCAGGTCGAACAGATCGGCGCGCGCTCGACCCGGCTGCGCACCGCCGACCGCACGCTCGTCACCATTCCCAACGGCCGGCTCGCCGATTCGCGCATCGAGTCGCTGGCGGCGCGGGATCGGCTGCGCATGACGACGACGGTGATGCTGGCCTACGGCACCACCGAGGCCCAGGTGCGGCAGGTGATCGCCGGCATCGACGAGCGGCTGCGCGCCCAGCCGCTGGTCTGGCCGGACGTGGTGATCGCCCGGCTCGCCAACCTTGGTCCGGCCTCGATCGACATCGAGGTGATGTGCTGGTTCCAGACCGCCGACTTCGAGGCGTTCCGCAGTGCCCGCCAGGACGTGCTGCTGGCGATCATCGGCGTCGTCGAGCAGGCCGGGGCGCGTTTCGTCGCCCCACCCGCGCCGGCCGTCATTCCGCCCGCAGCGCCGTGACCGGGTCGGTGCGGCCGGCCCGCACCGCCGGGACGATCGCGGCGAGCAGGCCGGCGCCGGCCAGCACGACCGCCGCGGTGGTCAGGCTCCACGGATCGGCCGCCTCGATCCCGTAGAGGAATCGCTGCACCGTGGAGGCGACCGCCACGGCCGCGATCACGCCGGCGGCGACGCCGACGCCGACCGGGGCGAGGCTGCCGGTCACCACCTCCGAGAGGATCCGGTGCGGCGCGGCGCCGAGGGCGAGCCGCACGCCGAACTCGGCCCGCCGGCGGGTCACCGAATACGACACCACGCTGTAGATCCCGACCGCGCCGATGATTAGCGCCAGCCCGCCGAGGAGCGTGAGGAAGAAGCGCAGCCGCAGCGGCTCGGCCACCGCGGCGGCGACGACCGCGTCGAGGGAGCTGATGCGCGCCGTCGCCACCCGCGAGTCGAGGCCGGCGATGAGCGTCCGCACCGCGGCGAGCGGTGGCGGCGCGCCGTCGCCCTTGACCACCAGCACCGGCCCGTCGGGCGCCGACGACTGCGCCAGCGGCACGTAGAGCACGTTGGGGTTGTCGCCGGTGAGGCGCGTCATCCGCGTCTCCTCGGCCACCCCGACCACGGTGACCCACGTGGTCTCGGCGCCGAAACCGTGGCCGATGCGCCGGCCGATCGGGTCCTGCCCGGGCCACATGCGCTCGGCGAACGCGGCACTGACGATGGCGACCGCCGGCGTGCCGGCGCCGTCGCCGTCGGTGAACGACCGACCGCGGGTCACGTCGATGCCCATGGCCGGAAAGTACCCGGGCGACGTAATCCGGAACAGCGCGTTGGGCTCGCGGTCGCCGGCGAGGTCGGGCCGATCCTCGATCGTCACCGTGCCCTGCCAGCCGCCGTCGCGCAGCGGCACGCGGGTGATGTACCCCGCCGCCCGCACGCCGGGCAGCTGCTGCACGCGCTCGAGCAGGTCGGCGAAGAGGGCCGCGCGCGCCGGCGCCGCCATCTGCTGGACCGGGACCACGACATCCATCACCGCCACGTCGGTGGCGTCGAAGCCGGTCTCGATGGCGTAGAGGCGGGCGACCGAGCGCGAGAAGACCGTCGCCCCGGCGACCAGCAGCACCGCCAGGGCCACCTCGACGGCGACGAGGCCGGCGTGCATGCGGCGCGGGCCGGCCGCCGCCAGCGCTCCGCTGCCGCGCCGCCGGCCGGGGCCCTTCAGCTCGCCGCGCAGCAGCGCGCGCACCGGCGCCAGCGCGACGACGAGACCGACGGCGATCGACATCACCACGGCCACGGCGAAGAGCGTCCAGTCCACCGTCAGCGTCTCCTCCAGGCCTTCGGCGAGCGGCAGCCGCGCGACCAGGGCCTGGAATCCGGCCATCGCCACCCCGGCGCCGACCAGTCCCGCCGCCCCTGAGAGCACCACCGACTCGACGACGATCTGGCGCACGAGGCGCCAGCGGCCGGCGCCGAGCGCCGCCCGCAGCGACAGTTCCTCGGCGCGATCGGTGGTGCGCGCCAGTACCAGCGCCGCGACGTTGGCGCAGGCGATGCCGAGCACGACGAGGACGGCGATCTGCAGCAGCAGTACGGCCGGACGCACGGCGCCGCGGGCGTACTCGCGCAGCGGCGTCACCGCCGCCCCCTTGGACTTGTCCCACGCCTCGGGATAGTCGAAGCGCTCGCCCAGGGCACGTGCGATCGCCTGGATGTCGGCGTCGCGTTCGCCGGCACTCAGGCCCGGCCGCTCGCGGCCGACCAGCACCAGCCAGCCGTTGCCCTGGTACATGTCGCTGGCCGGATCGAGCAGCAACGGCCGCCAGATGCGGAACATCGGCGACGGGAAATAGAAACCGCGCGGCATCACGCCGACGACCTCCACCGGGTCGCCGCCGATCTCGATCCGCCGGCCGACGACGCCGGGATCGCCGCCCAGTTCCTGCTGCCAGAAGCCGTAGCTGACCACCGTGACCGCCGGCGCGCCGGGGCGGTCGTCGCCGGGCTGAAAGGCCCGGCCGATGAGCGGCCGGGCGCCGAGCACGTCGAACAGTTCGGCCGAGCCCACCGTGGCCAGCACGGTGCTGCTCTGTTCGTTCACACGCAGCGTGTAGCCCTCGTTGGAGTACGCCGCCAGGCCGGAAAACGCGCGCTGGCGCTCCTTGACGAAGTCGAACTCGACGCCGCGCCAGTTGAAGTCGCTCCAGAACACCTGCAGCCGCGCCTCGTCGGTCACCGGCAGCGGCCGCACCAGCAGGCCGACCGCCACGCTCGACAGCGCCACGGCGGCGCCCACGCCCAGGGCCAGCGTGCCGACGCCGAGCAGCGTGAAGCCCGGACGTCGGGCCAGCTGGCGCAGCGCCACGCGCGCGTCGCCCAGCGCGTCGACGACGGCGCCGATGCCCCAGGCGTCCGCGGCCCGGCGCGTCTGCTGCGCGACGTGGCCGAAGCGGCGGCGGGCTTCGGCGGCCGCCGCCTCGGGCGTCCACCCGCGCTCGACGAGCTGCCGCGCCTCCATCGCCAGGTGGAAACCCACTTCGTCGTCGAGCTCGCGGGTCAGTCGCCGCCGTCCGATCAGTGCGCGCACGCGGTAGAGGACATCGCTCAACATCGACACGGGCTCACCTCGTTCCCGGGTTCCCTGTTCCCCGTTCCCTGTTCCCTGCCCTTACGCGTTGACGATCCGCGCGACGCCCGCCGACAGCCGCGTCCAGTGGTCGATTTCGGCCTCGAGCTGGCGGGCCCCGGCGGGGGTCAGCGCGTAGTAGCGGGCGCGGCGGCCGAGATCCGTGTCCCGCCACTCCGAGGTGATCGCCCCTTCGCGCGTCAGGCGGTGCAGCGAGGCATAGAGCGAGCCCTGCTGGACGAGCAGCGTGTCGCCCGACATCGCGGCGATGCGCTGGGCGATGCCCCACCCGTGCAGGGGCTCCAGCGACAGCACCTTGAGGATCAGCAGGTCGAGCGTGCCCTTGATGAGCGATCCGTCGCTTCCCATCGAATCTCCTAGAAAAAATGCCCTTCTCTCGGAAATCGACAGTTTAGACGGGCCGACCGCCCGAAAGGTTCGCCGACGGCAACGGGGTCTGACCCCATTCACGGCCGGGCCAGACCTCCTACCCGACCAGCGGCCAGCGACCGAGGGCCTCGTGGCGGGCACCGGCGCGGCCGAGGTGGCTCTCGTACAGCACCACGTCGGCCACCGGTTGCTCGCCGGCGTCGAGCCCGTCGAGCGCCCGTGCCGCGGCGGCCAGGTCGGGATCGCCATGGCCCGCGCGGGCCCGGGCCAGGGTCAGGTGCGGGCGGAACGGCCGGGTGTCCATGTCGCAGCCGGCGCCGCGCAGCCCGTCGGCGACCGCGCGCTGCAGGGCGTACAGCGCGTCGAGGTCGCCTCGCACGCCGGCCCACAACACCCGCGGCCGTCGCCCGCCGCCGAAGAGGCCGCACCCGGCGACGCCGAGGTCGAAGGGACCGTGGCCGCGAACCGCGTCGCCGACGGCGGCGGCAATCGCCGCGACGCGGCTGTCCGGCGTGGCGCCCAGGAAGGCCAGGGTGAGATGGCCGGTCCCGGGCGCCGTCCAGCGGGCCCGTGGCGCCAGCCCCCGCACCTGCGCCACGCGCGCGGCCAGCGCGGCCATCACCGGCGCGGCGAGGTCGATGGCGACGAACAGACGACGGGGCATCGGCGCCGCCGGGCCAGCCGCGTCAGCGCCGGCTGAACAGGAACTCCTGCACCTTGCCGTCGGGCGCGCGGTACATCAGCGTGCTGGCGCCGGTCGTCCCCACCTTCAGCGTGAGCGACGACACCTCCATGCCGCCGCGTTCGCGGATCGGCCCGGCCTGCACGTCGCTCACCTCGCCGGCCTCGCGCAGCGACTGCGACATGACGGCCAGCCGCGCCGGCGTGAGGAACGCGTCGTACTCGGCGCCGAGGAGCGTGCGGTTCACCTCGCCCTTGCGGATCTGCGCCAGCAGGTCCAGCGCCACGTCGCGCGCCGGCGGGCCCGCCACCGTCGGCGCATCGGCCACCGGCATCAGCTTGGCCAGCACGGCGCTCTCGATCGCGTCGAGCACGCCGCCGGCCCAGTCGGCGTTGGCCATCACCGCCACGGCGGAGCGCGACGAGGGGATGAGGGCGTTCCGGGCGCCGAAGCCGCTCACCGCGCCGCCGTGCTGCAGCACCAGCACCGGCCCGCGATCGCGGATCGACTGGCCGCAGCCGTAGGCGCTGGTGCGGCCGTCGGTGAGCGGACGCGGTGTCGTCATGGTCGCCCACGAGGCCGGCGCCAGCACCTTGCCGTCCATCAGGGCCAGGTCCCAGGCGAGCAGGTCGGTGGGCGTGGACCAGATGCCGCCAGCGGCGCCGATCCAGCCCGCGCCCTCGGGCACCGCCGGCTCGGCCGCGCCGAGACCCAGCGGCGTGTAGCCCTCGGCCATGCCGGGGCCGCCGCGCGCCGGCTCGTAGCGCGTGTGCGCCAGGCCGAGCGGCCGGAAGATCCGGCGCTCGAGCGCGGCCGCGAACCGCTCGCCGCCGGCCTGCTCGGCGATCTGCCCGAGCAGCAGGTAGCCGGTGTTGCTGTAGGAGTAGCGGGACCGCGGCTCGAAGTCGAGCGGGCGCGAGGCGAAGTCCTTGACGATGTCGGCACTCGCCCGCGGCGCGGCCATCGGCCGATCGACGAAGTCGAGCGGATAGTAGTCGCGGTAGCCCGACACCATGCCGCCGACGTCGCCCACCGTGATGTCGCGGGCACGGGTCAGCGTCGGCGCGTACCTGGCCACCGGATCGGCGAACGACAGCTTGCGTTCCTGCTCGAGTTGGAGCGCGACCGCGCACGTGAACTGCTTGGTCACCGAGCCGACGGCGAAGAGCGTCTCGGGCGTGACCGCCGTCCTGGCGGCGGTGTTGGCGAGCCCGTAGCCCTTGGCGAAGATCACCTGCCCGTCGCGCATCACGCCGACGGTGACGCCGATCGCCCGCTGGGCCTGCACGACGGCGGTGACGAAGGTGTCGAGGTCGGCCGGGCTGAGCGACGCCAGCGCCGGCGCGGCCGGCGGCGGCGCGGCGGCGGGGGGTGCCGGCGGCGCCTCGGCGCGGCAGGCGGCGAGCACGGCCAGGCACAGGATCGGAACGAGGGCACGCACGGTCATGGCAGGGCGCACTGTAGCAGCCCCGAGGCACGGCCCGCACCGGCGCTCGCTACGGCATCCGATCGAGCCCGACGAGGCGCCATCCCTCGCTCGCGCGCATGAACGAGGCGTCCACCGGCGTGCGCCAGGCCGGGTGGCGTGGGTCGAGGGCCCAGACGCGCGCGGTGAGTGCCGCCGACACGCCGTCGGGCAGCGCATCGGGCGGGGGCGTTCCGGCCGGATCGGCGGCGGATTCGTCGCCGATCGGCGCGGTCGCGCCGGTGGCGTTGTCGGTCTCCAGCCACTGGAGGCGATACCCGCCGGCGGGCGCGGCGGCCACGCCGGCGGCCGCAGCGACGTTGACGAAGGTGAGCCCCCGAGCCTCGTCGAAGGCGAAATCGGCCAGCGGCGTGATCGCCGGCAGATAGGCCCGGCCGATCGCGTCGCGCCGCTTGATGAGCACGTCGGCGAGCAGCTGCTCGGCTCGGGAGTCGGAGTAGTTCCCGGTGTGGACGACGGCGCGGATCATCGCGTCGGAGAACGCCATCACCCGGCGCGCCGCCCAGAACTCGTCGTCGGCGCGGGCGTGGCGGAACGCCGCGGGGGGCACCCGCGGCGACCACGTGCGCGGATCGAACCGATCGCCTTCGAAACGGCCGACCGACGGCAGCTCCATGTAGCGCACGTGCTGCCACGGCCGCATGTAGAGGCCGAAGGTGAAGAGACGCGCCAGCACTCGGGGCGTGTCGAGCAGCGACTCCCAGCCCTCGTCGAACTGGCGCGGGCCGGTGGCGCCGGCGCCGAAGGTGGAGCCGACGTCCTGCAGATAGTGCCGCACGACGCGCCGGCCGGCCGGGCCCGGCACCACGATGTCGAGCGTGTTACCGGCCTTCATGTCCACCAGGTTCACCCACGCGCCGAACACCTTGAGCGCGCGCAGCTCGCGGCGGTGCTCGTGCGGCACGACGTCGTTGGGATCGTCGGGGCGGGTGCCGTGGTACTCGAAGCCGCCGAGGATCGTGCCGGGCAGGCCGCGCGAGGCGACCGCCCGGTAGCGGCCATCCGGGCCGCGGGCGGCTCGCGCCAGCACCGCGTCGAGATCGGCGCGCCGCATCGGCCGCAGCCGGCCCGATTCGGCCCGCACCCGCGCCGTGTCGGCGATGGTCAGCTGATCGGCGCGCACCCAGGTGAGGTGGTCCTCGACCTGGAAGTAGCCGAGCGCCCAGAACAGCTTGTTGGCCACGGCCAGCGCGCCGGTGGCCGACTCGCCGAAGCCGGTGGGATCCAACGACACGAACCACACCGTGCCGGCGCGGTCGCGCATGCGGAACCCGGGGGCGAAACCGGCGCTCTTGGGATGGGTGACGATCCACGCACCGTCGGCCGGTCCCGGCCCCGCCAGCGGGCCGCGCACGGCCTCGTCGAGCGACAGCGGACGGGACAGGATCCGGTTGGTGAACCACCCGGAGTCGGGCACCTCGTCGATGGTGTTGACGTTGGCGGCGGGCACGTCGCGGGCGGTGTCGCCCGGCCGGCCGAACAGGTTCTCGGCCAGGTCCCAGACCAGATCGATCTCGCGCGGCGCCGCCGCGCCGGCGTCCTGGGTCTCGGGCTCGACGGCGAGCGGATCGTCGGGCAGGAAGCGCGGCGTGGTCGCCGGCACCCGGCCGGCGAGCGCGCCGCCGGCCACGACCAGGGCGAGGACGATGGCGATCCGCCGCGTCGCCCGGACCATCAGAACACCGCCTTGGCGGCCATCACGAGCCGCAGTCCGCCATCGCCGCGGGCGAGCTCGACACGGATCGGCGTCGCCGCCGGGGTGTGCAGCCGCACGCCGATGCCGACGTCGTGGGCGAATCGGCCAGCCGACAAATCGCCGCGTGCGGCGGCCACCGCGCCGCCGTCCCAGAAGATGGCCATGTCCATGCCGAGCAGGTTCGGCACCCAGCGGAACTCGCCCTGCACCAGCAGCGCGTGGCGATCGCGGAAGCGCCAGCTGCCGTAGCCGCGCAGCGTGCTGCCGCCGCCGAGCGCCGGCAGCAGGAAGTACGGCACGTCGTCGTCACCGAGCGCCGACTGCAGGCGCGCGCGTCCCGACAACACCCAGGTCTCGCGCCACACCGGCAGGTGCTGCACGAGCTCGACGTCGAGGCGGTCGAAGGCGTAGGCGCCGCGCCGGTCGTAGCGGTGATAGCTCACGCCGTAGGCGCCGCCGCGCCGGGCATAGCCGGGGGCCGGTCGCCAGTCGTAGCCGGCCGACCACGTGGAGTGCGCGTAGCCGGGAGAGGCGCCGAATCCGGGGGCGGTGCCGGCGTCGTACCGCTCCTCGATCGACGGCTCGGCACCGGCGCCGGCGTCGAGCGTGAACCCTTCGGCAGCGAGCGCGGCGGCCAGCGCCCAGTGCCGGCGCGGCCGGAACGTCACCGCGCCGCCGGCGGCGGCGTGCCGCAGGCGGAAATTGGCCCGGCCGTCGTCGGCGGCGTCCATGCCGAGACCGTGGTAGCCGACCTCAGGCGCGTCCATCCAGGTGATGTCCGCGAACAGATCGACCCTGTCGGACCGGTGCCCGCGCGACGCCAGATGGGTCTCGAGCGCGGCGTAGTGCTTGACCGAGTAGAGCCCGCGCACCGTCGCCACGGTGCGGTCGCCCAGGTACTGGCGATACCCCGCCCCGGCCGTCGGGCCGCCGCCGAGATAGACGCTGTCGACAATGGGGTACGGCCCGCTCGGCGACTCGACGGCGGCGCGGCGGATCCTGACGACCGTCCGTTCGAGCCACCCTGGCGGGTCGGTCGGCACGGCCGCGGCCTTCGCGGCCTGCGCCTCGCCGATCGTCCCGGCACGGGTCGTCTGCGCCGGCGCGGGCGCCGCCGACACGCCCAGCCCGAGCGCGAACACGGCGACGACGAACGGGCGGCTCTTCGCGGCTGTCACGGCCGTGTCTCCCCGCGTTGGATGCCGCACCAGCCGGCGGGGAGTCCTGCCTGGATCGACTACGACCCACCCGGCAGCATGACACGCGCCCGCCCCAGACCCAAAGGGGCCTGGCGGGTGTACAGGTGCAGCCACAGCGTGCCGGCCACGAGATCCTCGCGGTCGCGCCCGCGCAGCGCGAGCATGCCGACGCCAGTGACCTGACCGGGGACGAGCAGGTGCGCGACAATCGGCCCGGGCTTGTCGCCGTCGCTGCGCTGCAGCGTCAGGCCGACCACGGCGTCGCCGGCGGTGAGCCCGACGGCGCGGGCGTCGTAGCGCAGCGTCGCCACGGTGCGGTCGTAGGTCAGCGTCACGCGTGCCGACACCGGCGACGGCATCGCCGCGATGATCGGCACGGCGATGGTGGCCGGGCGCGGGGCCGCCCCGTTGACCAGCGGCGGCGTGCTGAAGGGCGGACGGCGCGGCTTGGCGGCCTGCTCGGCGGCGTAGGCGTACTTGAGCAGCGTCGCCTCGGTGAACGCCCCGCCCAGCAGCTCGACGGCGATGGGCAGGCCGTCCGGCGTGAATCCCGCCGGCATGGCGATGGCCGGCAGGCCGCTGGCGGCGCTCAACTGGCAGGTGGTGCCCTGCTGCAGCTCGCCGATGAGGGTCGGCTTGCGGCGCAGCGTCGGATAGGCCAGCACGTCGACCCGCTGTTCCTCGAGTACCGCCAGCACGGCGGCGCGGATCGCCCGCCGCTTCACCAGCGCCTGCCGATAGTGCTCGGTCTGCCGCGATTCGGGCTGGTTGCGCAGCCGGAACGTCTGATCGAGCTGCACGTGGTGCAGGCCGCGGTCGAGGATCTCGCCGAGCGTCTTCACCGGCGCGTTCGGCTGCTTCGCCAGGTAGTCGGCGAGGTCGAACTTGAACTCGTCGCCGATCACGCTGCTCTCGCGCAGCAGGTCGTCGAGGCCCGGCACGCTGACGTCGATCACCTCGGCGCCCTGCGCCTTCATGGCGTCGAGGGCCTTGCGGACGATGCCGCCGACCTCGTCGTCCTCGGGGGCCGAGCCGAACAGCGCGCGCAGCACGCCGATGCGCGCCCCCTTCAACCCGTCAGCCGTCAGCGCCTCGCGATAGGACTTGGGGATCTTCCCGGCGCTCTCGGCCGTGATCGCGTCGGCCGGGTCGGCGCCCACCGTGGCGTCGAGCATGATGGCGAGGTCGGTGACCGTCCGGGCCAGCGGCCCGGCGATGTCCTGCGTGGACGACAGCGGCATCACGCCGGTGCGGCTCGACAGCCCCTGGGTGCCGCGCAGCCCGACCAGGTTCTGGTTGGCGGCCGGGATGCGGATCGAGCCGCAGGTGTCGCTGCCCATGCCGGCGGCGGCGAAGCTGGCGCCAATCGCCGCGCCGGTGCCGCCGCTCGACCCGCCGGGGACGCGGGTGAGGTCGTAGGGATTGCGCGTCTGGTCGGTGAGCGACGAGATGGTGGTGATGCCGGCGGCCAGCTCGTGCATCGTGGTCTTGCCGAGGATCACCGCGCCGGCGTCGCGCAGCTTCTTCACTTGGAAGGCATCGGCGACCGGCTGCAGGGTGGCCAGGCCGAGCGCGCCGCCGGTGGTCGGCATGCCGACGGTGTCGAAGTTGTCCTTCACGAGCACCGGGATCCCATGGAGCGGACCGCGCGGGCCGCGCGACGCGCGCTCCTGGTCGAGCGCATCGGCCTCCTCGCGCGCCCGCGGATTGAGCAGCACGATGGCGTTCAGCCGCGGCCCGGCCTTGTCGTAGGCCTGGATCCGCGCGAGATACGACTCGACCAGCCCGCGCGACGTCACCCGGCCCTCGGTCTGGGCGGCCTGAAGGTCGAGGATCGACTGCTCGAACACCTCGAACAGGGAGGCAACCGGCGCCGTCTGCCCCCGCTGGCCGGCCAGGAGCGGGGCTGTCAGCGCGGCGACGAGCACGCCGCACGCGGCGCGGTGGAGGAAGGGGCGGGCAAACATGCCGCGTATTCTACCGACCCGGCCCCGCCAACGCCCCTGCCGATGTGCGCGACCTGCCCGCCGAAGCTCGACGGAATGCAGGCGAGCGAAGGCGGGAATACCACTTGCCAATCGGCCCGAAAACATGGACTCTACTCGGCTAGCCGCCGAAACGACGGCGGGGGTCGTTCTTGCCTCGTGCCGAGGAGCCTGAGATGAAGCGAACGCTGTTGGTGCTGGCCGGTTCGTCGATCCTCGCGGTGGTCACCACCGCAGGCGTATCCACCCAGACCCAGACCCAGGCGCCGGCCGCGACCGCGGCCGCGGTCCCGACGTTCCACAAGGACGTCGCGCCGATCCTGAACGACGCCTGCGTGAGCTGCCATCGGCCCGGCGAGATCGGCCCGATGTCGTTCCTCAGCTACGAATCGACCCGCCCCTGGGCGCGCTCGATCAAGGACAAGGTGGTCAAGCGCGAGATGCCGCCGTGGGCCGCCGACCCCCACATCAGCATGAAGTTCCGCAACGACCGCAGCCTCTCGCAGAAGCAGATCGACACGATCGTGGCGTGGGCCAACGGCGGCGCGCCGCGCGGCAACCCGGCCGATGCGCCGCCGGCGCCGACCTTTGCCAGCGGCTGGCAGCTGGGCGAGCCCGACTACGTGTTCGAGCAGCCGGTCGAGTGGACCGTCAAGCCCGACGCGCAGGAGCCCTATCTCTACTTCTACGAGAAGATCCCGTTCAGCGAGGACAAATGGGCCAGCGCGGTCGAGATCCGGCCCAGCAACTTCAGCGTGGTGCACCACTCGGGCGTCTACATCATCGACATCCCCGACGGGCACACGGTGAAGGACGGCTACATGTACGACCCGCAGGGCAAGCAGATCCCGCCGTCGGTGCCGATGGGCAAGAAGGCGACGTCGGGCGACGGCACGCCGCTGGCCGGCGCCGACAAGATCATCTCCTACGTCCCCGGCCGCGGTTACGAGCAGCATCCCGAGGGGTACGCCAAGCGCATTCCGGCCGGCAAGTACGTCCGCTGGGTGATGCACTACAACCCCACCGGCCAGCCCGAGGCCGATCGCAGCAAGCTCGGCCTGTGGTGGAACAAGGGCGCGGTGCGCCACGAGGTGCTCAACCTGCAGGCCGGCGACCCGGTGCCGGGCAGCGGCGGCCGCGGCCTCTACTTCGCCCAGGGCAAGGAAGTCGTCTACGAGAGCGACGACACCACCGGGCGCCGCGGCAAGACGCCGGTCATCCCGCCCTACGAGGCCAACTTCAAGATGATGGGCATCACGCCGGTGAACGAGGACATCACCCTCTATGCGCTGACCCCGCACATGCACCTGCGCGGCAAGAGCATGAAGTGGTGGGTGACCTATCCCGACGGCCGCGAGGAAGTGATCCTCGACGTGCCCAACTTCGACTTCAACTGGCAGATCCAGTACGAGCTGGCCAGGCCGCTGCGCGTGCCGGCCGGCAGCAAGATCACCAACGTGGCGATCTACGACAACTCGGCGAACAACCGCTGGAACCCGGCCCCCGAGAAAGAGGTCTACTGGAGCGAACAGAGCTGGGACGAGATGTACCAGCCGACCATCCAGTTCTCGATCGACAGCCACGACTTGGTGAAGATGAAGCGCACCGGCACGGAGCAGCAGCAGCAGCGCCAGTAGCGGCGCCGCCAACCCCTCGAGTAGGCACAAGGGCCTCACCCCGCGGTGGGGCCCTTCGTTCGTGAGGCCGAACATGCAGATTATCCTTCCCCGCCTGGTCCTGGCCGTGCTGAGCCTGGCCGCTGTCGTGGCCGCGCCGGCGCCGGTCGCTGCCCAGCAGAAGCCGACCAGCCAAGTGCCGACCCTCGGCCGGCCCACCAAGCCCGACGATCCGGCGCCGCTGCTCGACTTCTTCGCCTACTTCAAGGGCTCGTGGAACGTCACCTGGGACTACCCCGAGAGCCCGCTCGGCCCCGCCGACGTGCTGACCGGGACGACGACCTACACCCAGAAGGGCCCGACCACGTTCGAGGCGAAGACCGCGGCCGAGAACTCCGCGGGCAAGTTCACCATCGACGAGGTCTTCGAGTACGACCGCGAGAAACACGCCATCACGCGCACGGTGACCGACAGCCGCGGCTTCAGCTTCACCCAGAAAGGCACGGTGAACGGCGACCTCGGCGGCCAGTTCACCATCCGTCTCGACGGCGAGCCGTTCACGGTCAAGGGGCAGTCGGTGCGGATGAACAGCATCATGCGGCTGCTGTCGCCGTACAATTACCGCGTGCAGAGCAACGTGTCGGTCGACGGCGGGCCGTTCACCAACTTCGGGAATCCGTGGTGGCGCAAGGAAGGGGCCTCGCGATGAGCCGCCCCGCCGTCGCCGCGCTGGCCGCGGCCCTGGCCCTCGGCGCCGTCGCCGCCAGCGCGCAGACGCCGCCCGGGCCCGGCAAAGTCCCCGTGGTCGCCGTCGCCGGGTGCCTCACCGAACAGCCGGCCGGCACGTGGCTGCTGACCAACGCCACCGAACCGGTGCCGAGCATCGCCAACGCGCCGCCGGCCGGGCAGCCCTACAAGGGGCCGACGAGCGGCACGCTGCGGTTCCAGCTGATTGGCGTGTCGGAGTTCGACCTGCCCGGCCACAAGGGCCACAACGTGCTGGTCAAGGGGCTCTACATCAAGGCGGCGCCAGTCAGCCGCCTGAACGTCACCTCGGTGACGATGCTGTCCACCACCTGTCCGGAGCTTGTGAAGTAGGGGCGCCGCCGTCATCCGGACGGCGGCACGCAGCACTGCGTCTTACGCCAGCTCGCTCTCGGAGCACGCTCATCGATCGCTGGAGCCGTACTCGCGACCCTGAGCGAGCATCAGAACGACAACCTGACCCCCAACTGCCACAGCCGCGGCAGGTATGCGGTTGCGAGATTCTGCACCGGCTGACCGAACGTGGCCGTGCCGTACACCATGTTGTAGCTGCCGTAGTTGGAGTGGTTGTAGACGTTGAACACCTCGGCGGTCCCTTCGAACGTCACACCGGCGACGGTGACAGTCTTCGACAGGCGCAGGTCTAGCTTGTGTAGCGGTTCGCCCTTGAAGCTGTTGCGCTCCAGCACCGTGCCGTCGGCCAACACACGAACTGTGCCAGCAGCGCCGTACGGGTTCACTGGGGACGTCGGCTGGAAGTAGTTGCCGGAGCCGAACCAGAACGTGCCGGCAACACTGAAGCCCATCGGCAGACTCCAGATACCGTTGGCGCGCACGGTGTGGCGCTGGAAATCCGCGCTGCGCCCCCACTCCGCCTGGCGGTCGAACGGATTGTTCGGGTAGGCGCCGTAGTTGCCATAGAGCCCCTGCCCCAAGTCGTTCTTGAAGAACATAACGGTGTGCGTGACGTAGGCCTGGAAGTTGTTCTGGAACCGCCGAGTGAGGGCTTGGGGCGGCAGCGCCACCTGGCCCGAAAGCACCTGTTCCGGTGTCACACCACGCGACGGATCCTGCAGGAACCCAGGCCGGCCGTCGTTCCGGTACTCGCTCTGAATGGCCCGCAGCCCGTTGTTCAGCTGCTGGAACAGCTGGAAGATGCCGGTGTGATCGGTATAGAAGAGCCCGGTGCCGCCGCGGAGGACCAGACGTCCGTCGCCAGTCGCGTTGTACGAGAACCCGAAGCGCGGCGCGATGTTGTTGGCATCGAGGCGATTCGGACGGTAGCCGACGTTCTCGGTGAACAGGCCGTTGTCGATGATGAGGTCGGTCTCGGGCACGTAGGGCGTCCGCAGGTCACCCCACGGCAGGTCGTAGCGGAGACCGAGGTTCACCGTCAATCGGTCGGTCAGACGCCACGTGTCGCCGAACCAGGCGGCATAGGTCGGACGAGGCAGGTGTACGCCAAAGTTGCCGCAGTTCCTGTAGCCGCCCCCCGGCTCAGCGTAGGCGATCCGGTACCGCAACAGTAATGACTCAAGGCCACTGAAGTCCCACCGGCCCGGGTCGTTCCAGGCATCGAGCGGGAAGCGCCGCTCGATGTCGGCCGGGATGGCGCTGAACTCGAACTGCCCGCGCTGGCGGCTGGGCCAACACGCTTCGTCGAGGACGCCGAGCCACTCGCTACCTACCTTCATGTCGTGACGCCCCTTGGTCCAGTTGAGGTCATAGCGGGCGGTGAACACCCTCTCGACGAACCACTGGGGGTAGTTCGAACGTGTGCCGATGGTCAGGCCGGTGAAAGTGTAAGTCGGTGTCTCGGCGACACCCGGCGCCGGAAGGCGGGCGCTGAAGTGCCTGAAGTAGCCGGCGCGCACCTCCTGCAGCAGGTTGTTGGCGAACACCTTGGTGTGGTTGGCGGTGAGAAAGAACGACTTGCGATCGAGCGTGGCCAGGTAGCTGGGGTACTGGGTGCCGAGCAGCTCGCCGCTAGGCACCGAGCGCTTCGCGAAGGTCGCGCGCACCGTCAGGTTCCCGGCGGCCCCATCTGAGCGTCGGTGCGGGCCAGCATCGAGTGCGACCGTGTGCCGCCGGCGACTGTCATGCTGGAGGTGTATCGCGGCGGCTGGACGACCGTGGTCGTCGGCTCGCGCTCGTACTCGTAGGCTGTGAAGAAGTGCAGCTTGTTGACAATGAGCGGGCCGCCGAACGAACCCCCGATTTGCTGATTGTTGTACGGCAGCACGCGATTTGCGACGAAGTCGGCCGAGTTCAACGAGTCGTCGCGGAAGTAGCCGAACGCGCTGCCCCGCAGGTCATTGGTGCCCGAGCGCGAAATGGCCTGCACCTGCAGACCCGAGAAGCGGCCCATCGTCACGTCAAAGAGGTTCGTGACCAACTGATACTCGGCGATGGCCTCGCGGCTGATGACTGGCTGCGAGAAGCTGGAGGCGCCGGCGAAGTTCTGCTTGATCTGCTGGCCGTCGAGATTGAGCTGGTACTGCGACTCCCGCCGCACGCCACCGGCGGTGTTGCCGCTCGTGTCGTTGCCCGTCACTCCCTTGACCATCAGTCCCAGGCCCATCCAGTTACGCCCGACAATCGGCAGCGCCTCCATTTGCCGCCGGTCGACATTGCCACCGACCTGCGCCGAGCGCAGTTCGATCAGCGGCTGCTGGCCGGTCACGTTCACCGTCTCCTCGACCGTCGCCAGCTGCAGGGTGAACCCGATCGAGGCGTTCTGGCCGACCAATAGCTCGACCCTCTCGACGATGGCGGTGCCGACACCCGCGAGCTCCGCCTTGATCGCGTAGACATTGGCGGGCAACCCCGAGTCGGTACGCTCCGTCGGCGCCGGTCACGTCGACAAACTGCCTCCCGGTGGCGGCGCTCGTCGCCGTCACGGTTACACCGGGAAGATCGGCCTTCGACGCGTCGACAACTGACCGGTGACGGTTGCGTCCTGCGCGTGCACGAGTGCTGCGGTACAGACACATGACAGCAACGCGACCAGAGATATCGTCACGTGTCGCTTGTTTACACCACGGATCGCGATTCCTCCTGTCCCCGAGCCTGATTCAGTGGATTTCGCCGGACGCGCGGTCCTTTGCGACGGCCGCTGCCCCCTTCAACACCTTCCCGTCCTTGATCACCGCCGCGACGTGCCGCAGATCCCGCATGCTGACGAGAGGGTTGCCGTCGACTACGATGATGTCGGCGAGCTTGCCCTCGGTGACGGTACCGAGCTCGTTCAACCTGCCAAGCCACTCGGCGTTCCGGCGGGTGGCCGCAGCGATCACTTCCTGCGGCGGCAGCCCGTACTCGGCGAAGACCTCCATTTCCTCCCACATCGCCTCGCTCCGCAGCGTGTACATCGCGCCGGCATCTGTCCCGACACGCACGGGGATGCCGGCCGCCACGATCTGCTTGAAGCGCGCGGCGTTGTCGTCGATGTCTGCTTGGCGCACCCCCTGCCCGTAGCGCGGAATCCGTTCCGGATGCAGGAGCGTCCTGCGGATATCCGTCCAAATGGCCGGCGGAACGAGCAGCGTCATTGGGCGGTTGTTCACGTAGAAGTCGAGCTGCCGGAGGGCGCGGTGCTGCCGCACGCCGGCGGCCGCGGTGGCAACGACGGACGCCCGGGTCTCCTGCATCGCCCTCACCGCGTCTGGATCCAGCGCCACTGCGCGACCGACACTCAGGCCGCCCATGTGATCGAGCGCCTGCTGCCCGGCCTTGACGCGACTAACGAGGTCGGCGGGAGACGACGCCACGCCGGTCACCTTGATCCCCTTGGGGCGTGCCACCTCCACCACCGCCTGGATCTGCTCGGCGGTGGAGCCGTCCATCATGTTGATGACATCGGCGCCCAGCGCGATCATCCTCTCCGCGTGCGCTCGCGCCTCCTCCGGCGTCGCGGCCTTCCACGTGTAGGTTTCCCGCCCGAGCGTCGTCCCGGCGTTGGCGGCCGAGTGGACGATGGCGCCCACGCTGGCGAAAATGCGCGGGCCAGGAATCTCGCCGTTTGCGATCTTCCTCCGCACGGCGGCCAGCGGCTCGGGAGGCGCCCACATGTCGATCACCGACGTGACACCGCTCTCGATGGCGATCTTCGATGAGATCGTCATGATCTCCTCGAAGCGCGGGCCGTAGGTCTTCCACCAGTACGCATAGTCGAGGTGGCCGAGGATCTCCAGATGCACGTGGCCATCGATCAGGCCCGGCAGGATCGTCATGCCGCCGGCATCGACTACCGGCGTTCCCGGGGGGACCGGCAGACTGGCACGGGTGCCGATGGCGCTGATCCGGTTCTCCGTCACCAGCACGACGGCCTGGTCGAGCGGCGTGCCCCCGTGACCGTCGATCAACGTGCCGCCGACGATAGCGAGCGTCGCTTTCCGCGGCTGCATGGATGTCTCCGCCACCGCCACGATCCGCTGCGACACGCCGCCCGACATGAAGAACAGTGCGGTAGCGCCTGCAATACCGATAGCCACGTGCCTTGCTGACGTCATCACGTCCTCCGTATCCGATCTCGCCTTGCGGTTCTCATCCCGTCACCACGCAAGTCACGTCCGCGCGCTGATACATGTCCGTTCGGCGGCGGCTCGCCCGTCGGTCTCGCGTTTCCCCGGCGAGCAGTCTCCGTGCGACGGCTGCCGCCGTTCGTCGCGGCGTGTCGCCATCGCACAGCGATGGCGTCGCGGACTAGAAACGCCACGTGTAGTGCATTTTCCCCGAGAGCCTCCGGTCGGTCGCTTCGAAGCGATAGCCACCGCGCTCGTCCTGCAGCCACCCCTGGGCCAGCACGAGGAACACGTCGTTGCCCGGCCGCAATATCCAGCGCAACCGACTCTGCCAGCCGAGATTGCGGGAGACGTTGTCATACTGAACGAGGTTGGCGAACGTCAGGAACGGCGACGCCGCGTACTCGAGTTGTGCGCTGAGGATCCGGGCCGAGAAGTTGCCCTGGGCCAACTCCGCGAACGTCAGGTTGCCGTCCAGCGTTGCGATCAGGCGCGGTGGCCATTTGAGCGTGACCGTCGCGAGAACTTCGTCGGCGCGTCCCGACCAGAAGTTGCCGAGCAGCCACTGTGCCCGCACCTGCCAGGGCCGCTTCGCGGCCGTCGCCACGTGGTTCCTCCAGCGCGTAAATCGGTACTCACCCGGCGGCAGCACCACGCCGGGGAAGATCTCGAAGGGTGCAAACAGCCGCTCGTAGCGCAGCGTCGGCCAGAAGATGGAGTGAACGTCGTCGCCCGATCTGAAGTGCCAGTCTATGGGCGCGATGACATCGAGCGACCAGCTCTCGGGAAGCCCGTTGTCGAGCCGGGTGAAATGGGTGAAGTACACACCGTGAAACATCTGCTGGATGTTCAGGAAGCGCCGAGGCCGTGGGTTGAATCGCCCGCCCGCTCTAAGCAGCCGCACATTGCGTCGCGACACGAAGCCCAGCGCGGGCCGAAAGTTTTCCTGAACCTCGCGCGCGACGAACTCGAGTTCGAGGCGGTCGTTCGGATACTCGAGGGACAGCCCGTACGAGCTGTCCCGTCCGGCAGTCCCGGCGTTGGCGCTCCGCAGTGCATAGGCGTTGAAGCGCAGGTTCTTGTCGCCACGGAAGTCGTTCGTGGCGAGGCGCAGATCGACCCCGGCTGTCGTGCTCGCGCCCGACAGCGAAGGATGGCCGGCGGTGACCACGGCCCCGACATACGACTGCCTGAGGAAATTGTGTTTAGTGCGGGCGATGAAGAAGTTCTTGCCCGGCAAGTCGCCGGACGCCCGGGTTCGCACGTCCAGCACTCCCAGGTCGGTGCGACCGACGGTTCCGGACAGCTTCACGCCGACGTCGATCGGCAGTTCGCCGCCCGCGTGCAGGCCGATTTGCCGGCTGAAGAACGGGAAGATCTGCGCGCGCGCGTCGGGGATGCCGCCCGACGGTCTCAGCGACGTGTTCGAGAACGCGAAGACGTTCGACCCCTCCAGAAAGAACGAGCGCTTCTCTGGGAAGAACAGCGAGAACCGCGTGAGGTTGATCTGACGCGCGTCCACCTCGGTCTCGCCGAAGTCCGTGTTGACCGTGGCGGCCAGCTTCAGATTGGACGTCAAGTTGTAGAAGAGGTCGAGTCCCGGCTTGCCACGGAACACAGTGTGGCCCGTGGCGGCATTCTCAAGGTGACGGCCGGCGAGGAATGGGCGCAGGTCCAGTCCTACGCCCTGGCTCGTTCCCTCCAAGCCGGCGATCTCACCCGCTTCGGCCACCTGCGTGAACTGGGTCTGCAGCCTGGCGCCGGACCAGCGGTTCTCCTCGCGGAGCCGTTCGACCGTGCGCGACAGGTTGAATCCCCACACGCCGGAAGCACGCGGGAAGCTCAGGCTCTTGAACGGAATTGCGAACTCCGAGTCCCAGCCCTCCGCGGTCTGCCGCGTTCGCACCAGCCAGATGGCGTCCCACTCTAGACTGATCTCCCCGTTCGCGAGAATCAGGCCGTCGACCAGGACGCCCAGCGGATTGGTCGCGAGGTAAAAGGCCGTGCGCTGATCGCGATACGTATCGAGAAGGATCTCGATGCGATCGTCACGGAGGACGGCATCGCGTGCCATCTGCGTGCCGATGATCTTCGCGGGCTCGCTGTCGTAGCAGCGCACGCCGATGTACAAGTGGTCGGCATCGGCCAGAAGCTTGACCTCGGTGCGCTGGCTCGGCTGCTGCCCGGGTCTCGGCTCGCGCTGCACCAAATCCCCGATAGGCGCCGCGGCCTCCCACGCCGCCTCGTCCAGCGCACCGTCCACGGTGATCGGCGCTGCCGTCCTGTGCACGAAACCGACTCGCGTCTCCGCGGCCGGACCGGCTGGAACCGGGCTTTGTTGCGACGCGGCATCGACCTGCAGAGCCCACTGCAACAGCATTATGAGTACCGGGGCGTGACGCATGTCGTCTGCGGCGGCTGACAGCATTCCGCTCTCGCAGTAGGCGAGAGCGGACTGCCTTCCCGCTGCGAGGCTGATATGGCTCTAGCGGCGTCGTGTCAGCGTCTCTGCGACGACGTCGTCCGTCCGAGCAGGTTCTGGTCGTCCAGCGTGTAGACCATGTGCGGGCTGAACATCTCGTCCCAACTCTGCTGCGACCAGAACACCTGCTGATCCGGAGCGGGGTTGAACCTGTTCTTCAGCGAGTTGTCGTAACGCGCAATCGCGGTGAGCCTGCTACCGGCCGGAAGCCTAAGAGGTGTTTCGAGCTCGTAGTTCAACTGCCAGTTGAAGTCGTACCTCGGAACGTTCAGAACCGTCTCTTCCCGGCCGTCCGGCCACGTGACCACCCACTTCAGGCTCTTGCCGCGCAGGTGCATGTGAGGCCAAAAGGCGTAGATGGTGACCGGCTCGGTGATGGACGTGACGCCGATGATCTCCCAATCTTCGACGTAGGGTGGAATGTTCGGCAGCGGCGCATCGCCGACCGGCTTGCCCTGCACGGTCACCTGACGTCCGCTCTTAAGCTCGGTGGACGCGTTCGCCAGCGGCTGGCCGACGGTTCCCTCGTAGACCTCCCTGGTCACCGGCGTCTTGGCGAACCACATGCCGAGACGCGACTGGTCGATCTCGCGCCGGCCGGTGGCCTGGTAATGCAGATTGAATCGAATCCACTGGCCGGCCTTGATTCGTTTGCCGGTGCCTTTCGGGTACTCCTGCACGCCATTGCCTGGCACGTAAGCAATGAGGTAGAAGGTCGAGTCCTTGGTCAGGAACAGGTGATCGGTACTGCGCCCGCCCTGCTCGCCCTGCACCTCCTTGCCGTCAGGACCGATCAGCCGATGGTTGACGACACTGTACCCCTCGGACACCGGCAGGTTGACGATGTCCATACGGATGTGGTGGACGACCCGGTTGTTGCCCGGCCACAACTCCAACCGGCTGACCCAAACGTCCTCCTCAAACGGGTTCTGCACCCAGAAGTACTCGCCGGGGATCTCCCCTTCCGCGGGCACCTCGAACTCCGGCATCTTGAACACATGATCCGGCTCGCCTCCACGCCAACCGGAGGTGAACTGGGGTGTCGGTACGACGCTGGTGTCGGCCCCTTTCGGCACACCGGCGTCGACCCACCGCACGATGGTGTCGATCTCGCCGGCCGACAGGCTCTGATCGTTTCGCAGCTTTCGGTGGCCGGCTTCAGCACCCCACGGTGGCATCACGCGCTCAACTACATTGCGGCGAATCGCCCGGGCCCAGGGGCGCACTTCGTCGTAGGAGAGCAGTGACATCGGCGCTACCTCGCCCGGACGGTGACACCCGGCACACCGGTTGTTGAGAATCGGCGCCACGTCCTTGGTGTAGGTGGGAGGCGCGTTGGCAGTCTGTGGCTGCGCACTGCTGACCGCAGCGCTGACCACGGTCAGAGCAGCTGCACCGATTGCGACCACGAACTTCATAGGACCTCCATGCGCTGATCGGGCTTCCAATTACGAGCGCCGCGGTTCGTGTCTCCTGCCGGGCTGACGACAACCGCGCCTCGCCTATCTCGCGTTGCCAGGTGCCGGCGAGGGCGGGGACAGTTCTTTGCGGTACCAGGGATTGCCAAAATTCGTGAACGCGCCGCCATCGACCGAAATCTGCGCCCTTACGCGGTAGTTGACCGGCGAAAGCAGCGCCGTCGTCGTGCGCAGGTTGATGACGTGGCCGTTATGCGTGAACGGGCCGGTTTCGTAGTAGATCGTGTAGTAGCCCCCCAAGTCGCCACCGATTGGCCCGGCCTTGAGCATCGAGAACCCTCGGCTGTCGGTTTCTTGTCGAACCACCGATTTGTTGTCGCGCAGGTACACCATCCGGGCTCGGCCCGTGAACTTCCCGGCTGGTCCTTCACCTTCATACTCGGCGTCGTAGAACTTGCCCTCGACCCCGGGCTTGACCACTTCGACGCCCTTGATGGTGCCGCTCGGACCCAGCGGGCTATCTGGCACATCCCACTCGAAGGTCCATTTGCCGACGAAGTAGCGCTCAAAGTCGAAGAGCGGAACCTCGTCGTCCGCCTTGGTCGGTCGGCCTCGGTCCGGCACCTGCCCACGCGGCAACTGCGGCGCAGCGGGGGCCTGAGCCAGCGAGAGGCCCCCCCCGACACCCCACGCCAACAACACCAACCCAAGCGCACGGCCAACCGAATGCCCCTTCATGCTGTCGTCTCCCCTGCTGCAACGGGCCGGCCGCTCACCGCAGGCCTAGCCACCTCCACCACGCCACTCCCACCGTGAGCCACACCGTCAGGTTGGCGACAGCGACGACGAAGCCGACACGCCACCAGTCCCCGAGACCGACGTACTGCTGAGCGAAGATGATCGGCGCCGTGGTCGTCCCGTAATGCGTCAGCCCGGCGGTCAGATTGGCCAGACAGGCCAGACAATAGACGGCCAGAGCGGCCGGCGTACCAAGATCGACCAGTAGGGCGACGAACGGCGGGAACAACGTCAGGACGTGCGCGGTGATACATCGTGTAATGGGCGAAGGAGTAGACGAGCGCCACCGCCAGCAGCGCGAGGACCCACGGTGCGCCGGCGAACCAACTGCCCACCCAGGCGCCGAAGGCCTGCGGAGAACCTGTGTCGGCCAGCAAATCGCCCATCGCGAGCAGCCCGCCGTACCAGACAAACACGTCCCACGCCGACCAGCATGGCCGTCAACACCAGCCACACCGACGACGTGCTGAAGCCGCCGAGCGCGCGCGAGAACGGCACGTCGCCGACGAAGACCACCAGGGTCACGCCAATCAAGACCAGCGGCGCACCGGCCAGCGGCTGCAGCATCAGGCCGGCGATCGTCGTCAGGAATACGGCCGTCGTGCGCCAGCCGGCCGGCGTCACGCCTGTCGGCGGCGTCAGTCCGTAGGCCACGACGAGGTAGAGGAGCGCCAGCGCGGCCAGGCGCGCACCTCGTCCTGTCAGCACTCGAGCCGCCTGCCACCGACCATCCTCGATGAGCGCGCCGGCCTGTGGCAGGGCGGTGGTCAAGGCTTCTGCCGCCACGCGGGTGGAAACTTGAAGGTCGGCGGCAACGCATCGCCACCGCTCCACCCGGCCACTGAGCCGTCGCCGCGCCAGCAGGCACCGCCGTGCAGCAGCCCGGTGATCGGGTCGCGCAGTACGCCGTTCATCCCGCCCGCGACGGTCCGAACACGCTCGACCTTGTGACCGAGCCGCTCGAGCTCCGCCACGCTGCTGTCGGGAAATCCCTCTTCGACGTTGAGGGCCCCGAACATCATCGTCCAGAGCCTCGGGGCTTCGACGGCCTGCTGGATGGTCATCCCATGGTCGACGACGTTGAGGATGCCCTGCAGCACGGCGGAGTAGATGCGCGTGCCCCCCGGTGTTCCAATGCCGACAAACGGCTTCCCGTCTTTCAGCAGGATCGTCGGCGACATGCTGCTCAGCGGACGCTTGCGCGGGGCGACGGCATTGGCGCGCTCGTAACCCGGGCGGGGATCGGGATCGAACAACGCCATCGTGTTGTCCAGCAGCATGCCGCTGCCGGGCCCGCGGCCCGGCTTCGCAACGCCGGATCCGAACAGCCCGTTCAGGGTCTGTGTCGCGGTAATGATGTTGCCGTCCGCGTCCATCGCGGTCACGTGCGTAGTGTTCGCCGACTCGTGGAACTGCGGGCCAGGTGCCGCCGGCGCCGCCGTGGCGACGGCCGTGAGCGCCCCCGCTTTGAACGACCCTGCGCGGTCCAGCCGGATCTCCTGTCGCCGCCGGGCGGCATAGGCCTTGTCGATCAGGGTCGAGACCGGCGGCGGCTCATAGGCATACGACGGGTCTTTGCCGACGTAGTCGGGATCCCCCATGTATGCGTCGCGGTCCGCCCAAGCGATCTTCATCGCCTCGGTCACTAGATGTAGCCGGCGGGGATTGGCGAAACCGAGCGCCTTCAGGTCGTAGCCTTCGAGGATGTTCAGAATCTGGATGACGTGCGTCCCGCCCGAGCTAGTCGGCGGCATCGCAATCACCTCGTAGCCACGATAGGTGCCCCTCACCGGGGTCCGCAGGCGGAGCCCTTGGGCGTCGGAGGTGTCGTCGACGCCCTTGCCCCAGTACCACGCCAGGTCGTCGAGCGACAAGATGCCGCCGGTCGCCCGCACGTAATCGACGACGTTTCGAGCGATCTCGCCGGTGTAGAAGCTCCGCCCAGCGGCCTCGAGCTGGGCGTCGAAGTCGGCGCTTGGGGGGGCCGCGTTCACCAGCGCCTCGAGCGTGTCGGCGTAGCCAGGCCGGGCGAACGCGTTTCCCGCCTTGGGCGGCGTCCCGCCAGGCAGGAACTGTTCGGTCCACCCGGCAAGCCGCTGCATGCGCTCGCGATGGTCCACGATGGTCTTGCGCTGCGCCGCCGACATCGGAACACCGTCGCGCGCATACCGAATGGCCGGCCCGACGACGTCCCGGAAGTCGACACTCCGGCTGCCGTGGTGCTTCAGGACCCACAGCCACGCCTTCAGGTTGCCTGGCACCCCCACCGCCTTCGCCCCCACCGAGTTCTCCTGGCCGACGGTGGCGTGTAGGGCCTCGGCCTGTGCCCGCTCGTCGTCGGGATGCACCAGGCGGTAGAGGTTCGGCGTCGCGGCAGCCGGGGCGACCGAGTAGTTGTCGATGGTGATGGATTGGCCGGACGCCGTCCGCAGGTTGACGAAGCCCGCGCCGAACGGGCTGACCATCGCTGGTTCGACGACCGACAGCGCGAAGAACGCGGCGATCATCGCGTCGAACGCGTTTCCTCCCCTGGCGAGCATCAACTGGCCGGCCGCCGATGCGAGCGGATGATTGGTGGCGACGACGCCGCGGGCCGCGACGACCTCCTGTTTGTAGGTCGCGGTCGTCCACTGATGGACTGGCTGCTGCCGGGCGATGACTGCTCCGCTAGAGACCAACAGCGCCAGCACGGCGATGGTGCAGAACTGGCGGTGGAGACGCGGGGACGATGCCGTGCGACGCGAGACGGTGCGCGAGCGCCGGCACGCTTGGCGTAATCCCGATCCGCTCATTGCAGCGATGTCCACAACGACGCCTCCCGACGTGTGATAAGGGTGCCTATTGGAAAAGGCCCGTTAGCTTATAGGGTGCCGCGGCCGATCCGTCAATGAGCGCCGTTTCATACACTGTTTGAGCGAGGCGCGAAATCGTAGGCTGGCGGCGGCTGCAACAACGTTTGAAACGCCGAACATTGCCCCCCCCCTGTCTGCAGGCTATCGTGTGCATCTATCTACCATCGGGCCCAAGCCCGTTGTCCCAGGGAGCAAGGCAGCCCATGCGAATCATCGCGAGTGCACTGTTGGTCGGAGCCGTAGTGGTCGCGTCTGGTTCGGTTCCGGCGGCGGGCGATACGCAGCAGGCGGCAGCGGTGCCGACCTACACGAAGGACGTCGCCCCGATCCTGTTCAAGAACTGCACCTCCTGCCACCGACCGGGCGAAGTCGCGCCGATGACGTTGCAGTCCTATGAGGACACTCGGCCGTGGGCCCGCGCGATCAAGCAAAAAGTGGTTCGGCGCGAGATGCCGCCGTGGTTCGCGGACCCCAATCACGGTCAATTCAAGAATGACCGGCTCCTCAGCACCGCGGACATCGACACCATCGCCAAGTGGGTCGACGCCGGCGCTCCGAGGGGGAACCCGACCGATATGCCGGCGCTGCCGACATTTGCGGAAGGCTGGCAAGGCGGTGAGCCTGATCACGTGTTCATCATGCCGGAGTTCAAGGTCCCGGCTGAGGGTGAAATCCCAATGATGAACTTCTGGGTACAGAACCCGCTGAAGGAGGACGTCTTTGTCGAGGCGTTGGAGATGCGCCCCGGCAACCCTAGCGTCGTCCATCACGGGCGTATCGACGTGGTCGCGCTGCCTCCGGGCCACACCGTCGAGAACGGAATCCTAATGGGACCCGACGGCAAACCGGCATTCGATCCGGCAGGTGGCGTGCGTGATACTGCTGACGCGACCGGTCAGCGGTTCCAGTTGATCGCTTTCGTGCCTGGTCGAGGCTACGAGCGCTACCCCCCCGGAACGGGCAAGCGGATCTCAGCCGGTCTCTGGCTGCGATTCAACCTCCACTATCAGGCCAAAGGAGTCGCTGACACTGATGCCACGAAGCTCGGCATCTGGTTCAGTAAAGTGCCGGTCCACCATGAGATGTTCACGCGCGACGTGGGCATGTCGCTGCCAACCGAGGCGCAGTTCACCACTTACGTGCAGAACCAGAAAGATCTCGTGATCGGCCACCGCACGGCTCAGGACGACACCGATAAGATCGAAAGACTGCCCAACATTCCGGCGTATGCGGACAACTGGCGCCTTGCCGCGGTGACTGCCGTCACCGAACCGATCACCGTGCACGCCTTCTGGCCGCACATGCACCTGCGCGGAAAGGACATGAAGATCATCGCCACCTTCCCCGACGGCCGGGAGGAAACGCTGCTCTTGGTCCCAAAGTATGATTTCAACTGGCAGCTGCAGTACGATCTCGCCACACCGCTCAAAGTGCCAGCCGGATCGACACTGACGGCTATCGGCCACTACGACAACTCGCTGAACAATCGCTACAATCCCGCTCCGGACCGCGAGGTCTACTGGGCCGAACAGAGCTGGGACGAGATGTTCTCGCCGTTCATCGAATACACCGTGGATAGCCAGACGGTTGCGGTTCCGGCCGCCAAGGCTCCCACCCAGCAGCCCCGGTAGTCGATGTATGCGTAGCACTTTCTTGGCGGCGGTGGCGGCCGCTGCGTTGGCCTTAGCTTGGCCAGCGGCCGGGCAGGCGCCCGCAAAGCTGATGCCTCTGACTGCCGTGTCGGGGTGCGTCGCGCGTGCTGGCGACGACTGGATACTCACGAATGCGACCGCGCGGACGATTCCCGCTGCTGAGCGGACGCGGGGCGCAAGGCAGAACGTCGAGTGGGCCGCCGCGAACAACAAGGGAACTGAGCGCTATCGACTCATCGGCCGGCCACTGCTCGAGGAGTTCAAGATCGAGGCACACCAGGGGCATCGCATTGTCGTTCGAGGCCTGCTGGTCTCGGACTCGGGAGAGAAGCGGCTCAATCTCGTTTCTCTGGCGATGGTAGGCGAGAGCTGCAACTGACCCCCGGCGCGCCCCTCAGACACGGGTCCGAGGGGCGCGCCGTCTGTTGGCTCCGCGTTCGTCCGGGGAGGATGCGACTGTCCGCGCCGTGTTTGTCGGCGGCGCCATATGATCCCGCCATGGGTGTCGGCGGCGCGGTCGTGGTGCGAGCGCTTGACTGCCTCAGCTTGGGCTACAATGTCATCTAGCCTAGGCAAGCTTTGATGGGCCTTGACACGAAGGATCGCATTCTCGACGTAGCTGAGCGGCTGTTCGCCAATCGGGGTTTCGGCGCTACCTCCCTTCGCGACATCACCAACGAAGCCGGAGTTAACCTCGCGGCGGTCAACTACCATTTTGGCTCCAAGGAGGAACTGCTCGCCGCCACGATGGAACGGCGTCTCCGCCCCATTAACGACCTGCGAATCCAGATGCTCGATGCGCTCGAAGCTTCCGGGCGCCATCCCACCCACCACGACGTTGTCCGGGCCTTCCTAATCCCGTTCTTCGAGAAGCACAAAGAATGGGGTGAGAAAGCTCACGAGTTCCGGCTCCTGTCAGGCCGCGTCCACTATGAGATGCATGAAGACTTTCGCAACGACATGTTGCGCCCGTTCGATCACGTGATCGAGCGCTTCGTCGATGCCTTCTTGCGGACGCTACCGCATCTACGGCGACGGGACATCAGACTTCGCCTGCTGTTCCTCACCGGCGCAATGGCCTATTCGCTTACCTGGGGCATTCGCCTCGATGTGTGGGGCATCGATGGTTTGGTCGATCCCGAGGAGATGCTCGACGATCTGCTGGTCTTCAGCGCTGCCGCCATAGCGTCTTCGCCAGGGCATGCCTTGCGCACGGCGAGGCCCGTTGGCGCCATGGCACCAGGGGCACCAGCACAGCCGCGGGCAAATAGCGGGTAGCTACGGCAATCCCCAAGCACACGGCTGAGGGCCTATCGTGGCTTCTGCCCTAGTGGCGGCGACCGGTGGCGCGGTCTGGGAACGCCATTGCGCCCGTGCCGAACCGAGTCAGGCGCCAAAGACCAACCCACTGCGCCTGGCCGCCGGCTGCGGCCGGCGGCGAATACAATGGACGCGCCATGGCGACGATGACGAAGGCCGAGACGCGCTTCCACTGGGATGACCCCCTGCTGCTCGACCGGCAGCTCACCGACGACGAGCGGATGGTGCGCGAAACCGCGCGCGCCTACTGCCAGGAGAAGCTGGCACCACGGGCGCTCGAGATGTTCCGGCACGAGAAGCCCGATCCGTCGATCTTCCGCGAGATGGGCGCGCTCGACCTGCTGGGCATCGTCATCCCCGAGCAGTACGGCGGCGCCGGCATGGGCTACGTGAGCTACGGCCTGGTGGCCCGCGAAGTCGAGCGGGTGGACTCGGGCTTCCGCTCGATGATGAGCGTGCAGGGCTCGCTGGTGATGGTGCCGATCAACGAGTTCGGCACCGAGGCGCAGAAGCAGAAGTTCCTGCCGAAGCTGGCCACCGGCGAGTGGATCGGCTGCTTCGGACTCACCGAGCCCAACGCCGGGTCGGATCCGGGCGGCATGACGACGCGGGCCAGGAAGGTGGACGGCGGCCATGCGCTCACCGGCACCAAGGCCTGGATCTCGAACAGCCCGATCGCCGACGTGTTCATCGTGTGGGCCAAGGACGACGAGGGGAAGATCCGCGGCTTCGTCCTGGAGAAGGGCTGGAACGGCCTGACCGCGCCGGCCACGCACGGCAAGGTCGGCCTGCGCACCAGCATCACCGGCGAGATCGTGATGGACAACGTGTTCTGCCCCGAGGAGAACGCGTTCCCCGACATCCGCGGGCTGAAGGGGCCGTTCACCTGCCTCAACAGCGCCCGCTACGGCATCTGCTGGGGCGCGCTCGGCGCCGCCGAGGACTGCTGGCATCGCGCCCGCCAGTACGTGCTCGACCGCAAGCAGTTCGGCCGGCCGCTGGCCGCCAACCAGCTGGTGCAGAAGAAGCTCGCCGACATGCAGACTGAGATCACGCTCGGCCTGCAGGGCGCGCTGCGGCTGGGGCGGATGAAGGAGGAAGGCATCGCCGCGCCGGAGATCACCTCGATCATGAAGCGCAACTCGTGCGGCAAGGCGCTCGACATCGCGCGCATGGCCCGCGACATGCTGGGCGGCAACGGCATCGTCGACGAGTTCGGCGTCATCCGCCACCTCGTCAACCTCGAGGTGGTGAACACCTACGAGGGCACGCACGACGTGCACGCGCTGATCCTCGGCCGGGCGCAGACCGGGATCGCGGCGTTCTCGAACTAGCCACCGCCCCTGGGGGCAGCGCCGTCAGCCCGCCAGCGGTGTCGACACGCCGAGCTTGAAGCCGTCGGGGTCCTTGAACTGGAACATCCGCGCCCCCCAGGGCCGATCCGCGGGCTGATCCAGCAGCGTGCCGCCGGCGCCGGTGATCCGCGCCGCGGCGGCGTCGACGTCCGCAGGCCCGGCCACGTTGATCTGCAGGTAGAGGCCCTGTCCCTTGACCCGGTCCCACCCCAGCTTGCCGTCATCCTGATTGAGGACGATGCGGATGTCGCCCGCGGCGATCACCGCGGCGACGACCTTCCCGTCGTTCTCGAACGAGTGCGCCACGGCGAAGCCGATGGCGTCGCGATAGAAGCGAATCGAGGCCTGGAGATCCTTGCAGGTGATCGAGCAACCCAGGTTCGTGGCGTTGATCGCGGCGGTCGTGTCCGACATGGAGTTCTCCAGAGCTGATTCGAACGGGCCAGAGGGCGTGCAGATGGAACCGGAGAATTGTAACCGCTCCGCCCACTCGAGCGGCGCGAGCCGCCGCTCGGCAGACTGGTTGGCTCACCGCGCGGCGTCGAGCCACCGCCGCAGCGTCGCGCGATCGACGACGCCGGCCTGCTGGTGGACCGGCGATCCGCGGCGCAGGACGACGAAGTTGGGAATGCCGCGGACGCCGAAGCGGGCCGCCAGACCCGGATGCCGCTCGGTGTCCACCTTCAGCACCAGGGCGCTGCCGGCGGCCTCGGCGGCGACGGCCGCGACTTCCGGGGCGGCCATCCGGCAGGGCCCGCACCACGCCGCCCAGAAGTCCACCAGCACCGGCACGGTCGCATCGCGCGTCACCTCGTCGAACAGCTCCGGATCCGCGTCGAGCGGCTCCGCCAGCGGCGGGATGGGCGCCTTGCACGCCCCGCAGCGCGCCTGGCTGGCCAGGCGGCCGGCCGGCACCCGGTTGGTGCGGCCGCAGGCCGCGCAGACGCGATGAACGTTCGCCACGGGTACTCCGCTCGACGCGAGACCCTGCCCGCGCCACGATCGAGCATAGCAGGCCGGCGTCGGGCGGACGGTGCGGACGCGTCACTCGGCGCGCAGCAGGTCGATCGGGTCGACCTGCGTGGCACGTCGCGCCGGCAGCCAGGTTGCCACCCCGGCAGCCGCGACGAGCGCGGCGGCGGCGGCCAGCAGGGTCGCCGGATCGAGCGGCGCGGTCTCGAACAGCTGGCCGCGCAGCACGCGGGTCGTGGCGGCGGCGAGCGCGAGGCCCACGACGGCCCCGGCGATCGCCAGGCGCACGCCCTCGCCCAGCACCATGCGCCGGACGTCGGCGGCCGACGCCCCGAGCGCCAGACGGACGCCGATCTCGGCCAGGCGCAGTCGCACCGACGCCGCCATCACGCCGTAGAGGCCGATCGCCGACAGCAGCAGCGCGGCGGCGGCGAACACCCCGAGCAGCAGCGTGTTGAAGCGCGGCCAGGCCAGGGGCGCCCGCAGGTACTCGGCATAGGGCGCCACTCGCGTGACGCGGATGCCGGGATCGGCCGCACGCACGGCGTCCTCGACGACACCGGCGACCAGCGCCACCGGCGCGGCGGCGCGGATCGCCAGGCGGCCCGCGGCGATGCCGAACTGCTCGTTCGGGATGTACAGCGTGGGTCGCGGCGTGGCCAGCTCCCGATAGCGCGTCGTCCCGGCGACGCCGACGACGGTGAGCCATTCGTTCCGCGACTCGACGCCCCCGAACTTCAGGCGCCGGCCGACGGGATCCTGGCCCGGCCACGTCGCCGCGGCCACCTGGTCACTGACGATGGCGACGCGCGGCGCGCCGTCGCGGTCGGCGGCGGTGAAGTCGCGGCCGCGCAGGATCGGCACGCCGAGGGTGGCGAAGTACGGCAGGTAGACGGCCTCGAAGTTGAGCGACGGGTTCTGCGCCACCTGATCCGCCGACTGCCCCTCGGCGGTGAAGCGCGGCAGCTCCCAGCCGGTGGCGCCGGCGAACGGTTGGACGTTCAGCGGGGTGACGGCGTCGATGCCGGCGATGCCCCCGAGCCTGGTGGTCACGGCGTCCAGAAAGGCGCGATGCCGATCCGGCGCGGCGAAGCGGTCGCGCGGCACGTCGAGTTCCACCAACACGAGGCGGTCGGCGGCCAGGCCCATGTCGGCGCCCTGGAGTCGCTGCAGACTGCGGCCGAGCAGGCCGGCGGCGGCCACCACGGTGACGGCCAGCGCCACCTGGGCGGCGACCAGCAGTCGGCGCCCACGTGCGCTCGCCGCGCCGGCCGGTCCACGCCCACCGGCGCGAAGTTGCGTCACCAGGTCGATCCGCGAGGCGACCAGCGCCGGCATCAGTCCCGCCACGACCGCCGTGACGAACGCCAGCACCGCCGTGAAGGCCACGACCGACGGATCGGTGCGGATCGACGCCAGCCGCGGCAGGCCGTCGGGCACCAGCGTGATCACCGACTGCAGACTCCAGTGCGACAGCAGCAGCCCGGCCGCGGCGGCCAGCAGCGCGACCACGACGCTGTCGGCGACGATGGCCGACACGAGGCGGGCACGACTGGCGCCCAGCGCCGCCCGCACCACCAGCTCGCCGCGGCGCGTCTCGCCGCGCATCAGGAGCAGGACGGCGACGTTGGCGCTGGCGATGACGAGAATCAGTCCGACAGCGGCGAAGAGCACCAGCAGGGCGCGGTCGATGTCGCCGACGACCACGTCCTTGTAGCGGCGCACGACCGGCCGGAAGCTGGTGAAGCCGCGGCCGTCGCCGGCCGGGGCGGCGGCGTCGAGCCTCGCCATCACGCTGGTCAGCTCGGCCTGCGCCTGCTCCCGTGTGACGCCCGGACGAAGCCGCCCCAGCAGCTCGACGTCGCGGAGCAGCCCGGTGCGGTAGGCCTCGATCGCCTCGCCGGCAGCCATCGCCATCGGCGTCGTCCAGATCTCGACGCCGCGCGGATATTCGAAGTCGGCCGGCATCACCCCGGCAATGCGATACGCCTGGTTGCGAAAGACGAGCATGCGGCCGACGACGTCAGCGGCGCCGCCGAACAGCCCCTGCCACGCCGCGTGCGACAGCACGACGGCCGGCTCGGCTCCGGGGCGATCGTGCTCGCGGGTCAGGGCCTGCCCGAGCAGCGGCCGCACCCCGGCCACGGCGAAGAACTCGCCCATCACCACGGCGGTGTCGGCGGTGACCCGCCGCCCACCGTCCTCCCACGTCTGCTCGAATGCGCCGTTGTAGCCCACACCGGCGACGCGCTCGAACACGCGGCTGTCCCTGGCGATCTCGTCGATGTCGGCGGATCGATACGGGATGTGCGTCGCCGGGCCGCCCGGCGGCACGCGCCACGACACCACCAGGCGGTCCTCGTCGGGCACCGGCAGCGGCCGCAGCAGGATGCCGCGGATCAGCGTGAACATCACCGTGGCGCCGGCCATGCCGACGGCCAGCGTCAGCACCGCCGTCGCGTAGAACGCCCTGGCGCGGCCGAGCCCGCGGAGCGCCAGCCGAAGGTCGTACAGAAAGGTGCGAAGCGTCATCCAGTGCTCTGCCGCGCGGCGGCGGGCCGTGCTCCGCTACTCTACTGCCGGAATCCCAGCCGGGCACGCTGGCCGGACAGTCGGCGCTGGTGCGCTTTCACCCGGCATTCGCCGGCGGGTGAACCGCGCGCGTCCGCTTGTGACCGGGCTACTTCGCCGGGTACCAGTCGGCGAGCCGCACGTCGATCCCGAGCGGCGCCAGGCCGTCCTTCAGGGTCTGCAGCCCTCGCGTGGTGGGCGGCTGCCGCACGCCGTCCTTCTCGAGCCGCCGGATCCACTCCTGGTCGTAGTGGTAGGGGTAGACCACCTTGGGGCCGATCGCCTTCAGGCACTCGACGGCCTCGTCGGGCTCCATGCGCGCCGCCGGGACGTTCATCGGGAAAAACACCACGTCCACGTTCTTCACCGCCCGCACCTCGGGCACGCACTCGGTGACGCCGGCGACGTAGATGCGCTTTCCGCCCACGGTGAGCACGTAGCCGTTGGCTTCGCCCTTCGGATGGAACGACTCGCCGGGCGTGACGTCGTAGGCGGGCACCGCCTCGATGCGCACGCCGGCCACCTCGCGGGTGTCGCCGTTGGCCATCACGATGCCGTCGGGCACGACCTGCTTGCCGTTGGCGGCGATCACCACCGGCGCCCCGGGCTTGCGCACGGCGGCGATGGCCTTGCCGTCGAGGTGATGGGCGACGTCGTCGGTGATGACGACGAGATCGGCCGGTTTCATCCGCGCCAGCCCGGCCCGGCTCCACGGATCGATCTGGATCACCTTGCCCGCGTGTTCGATCTGGAGGCTGGAGTGCAGCAGCGGCGTGATGATGGGCTCGGCGGCCGCGGCGGCCGACGCCTGCGGCGCGCGCAGCGCCAGCAGCTCGCCGCTGTAGCCCGGACCGCTGATGGCGATCACGAGGTACTGCCGGCCGTTCAGCAGGTAGGTCATCGGCGAGCCGGTCTGCGGCGCCGGCAGCTGGTAGGCGGCCACCTCATTCCCGGTGGCCTTGTCGTAGGCGCGCAGCATCGCGCCGCGGCTGCCCGACGGCGTGGGGCCGTAGTTGCCCTCGCCGGCGATGAGCAGCGTCTTGGTGACGAGCGTGCCGACGTTGTTGCCCGGCCGGCCCGTGGGCGGGATGTCGAGGCCCTTCAGCGCGGGATGGTTCCTGACCAGGTCGGGCGTGGCGCCGTGCGGCACCTGCCAGCGGATCTCGCCCCGGGTCAGGTCGATGGCGCTGATGCGGCTGTAGGGCGGCTTGACCAGCGGCAGCCCCTGCACGCTCAGCGCGCGCACCGCGCCGCCGGCGTCGGCGGTGGCCGACCCTGAGCCGCCCGAGGTGCGGGCGCCGCTCAGCACGGTGCCCTGGTGATACGGCAGGTCCGACGCCCCGGGTGCCGGCGGCACCAGCCCCATCGGCGCCGGCGCGCTCTGCGACGCCACGTAGAGGATGCCGGTCTCGGGGTCGAACGAGCCGCCCGGCCAGTTGGTGGCGGCGCCCTGCGCGCCCATCACCAGCGTGGCGATCGGCCCGTCCTTCTTGCTCAGGGCTGGCGGGGTGAACATCGGGCCGATGCGATACTGCGCGATCGCCGCTTCGGCTTCCGCGCGCAGCGCCGGCGTGAAGTCGATGAGATCGTCCTTCGCGAAACCCTGGCGGTCGTAGGCCGGCGGCTTGCTGGGGAACGGCTGGGTCGGCGAGTAGTGCTCGCCGGGCACGTCGCCCTTGGGGACGGGCTTCTCCTCGATCGGCCAGATCGGCTCGCCGGTGATGCGATCGAACACGTAGAGGAACGCCTGCTTGGTCGGCTGGGCGACGATCTTGCGCAGCCGGCCGTCGATCATGACGTCGGCGAGAATCGGCGCGCACGGGATGTCCATGTCCCACACGCCGTGGTGCACGAGCTGGAAGTGCCATTTGCGCTCGCCGGTCTGCAGATCGACGGCGACGAGGCTCTCGGCAAACAGGTTGTCGCCCGGCCGCTGGCCGCCGTAGTAGTCGTGCGTGGGCAGTTCGACCGGCAGGTAGGCCAGGCCCAGTTCGGGATCGACCGAGATCTGCGCCCACACGCCGGTGTTGCCGGTGAAGGCCCACGAGTCCTGCCGCCAGGTGTTGTTGCCGAACTCGCCGGGCATCGGGATGGTGCGGAAGATCCACAGCCGCTTGCCGGTGCGCACGTCGAAGCCGCGCACGTAGCCTTTGGCGTTCACCTTGCTGCGCGGGTTGGCGCCGGTTTCGAACGCGGCGCCGACGATCACGACGTTGCCGGCCACCATCGGCGTGGCGTGCAACCCGACCGCCGCCTTCTCGAGATCCAGGTCCTGGTCGAAGTTCTGCTTCAGATCGACGATGCCCTGCTGGCCGAACGACGGCACCGGGCGGCCGGTGGCGGCGTCGAGGGCGATCAGGCGGTAGCCGGGCGTGACGTAGAGGATGCGCTCCTCCTTCCCATCGGTCCAGTACGACAGCCCGCGCCCGGACAACTGCCGCGGCGCGGCGGCGCCGCGCGCGCCCTCTTCCAGCGAGTAGACCCACTTCAGCTCGCCGGTGCCGGCGTCGAGCGACACCACGGCTCGACGGGTGCCAGCGGTGGAATACAACCGGCCCTTCACCACCAGCGGCGTGGACTGCAGGTTGAACTCCGGCCGTGGTCCGAGGTTGTCGGTCTTGAACCGCCACGCCACCTCGAGGTCGGCGAAGTTGGCGGCGGTGATCTGGTCCAGCGGCGCGTAGCGGGTATGGCCGAGGTCGCCGCCGTAGGTCGGCCACTCGCCCGCCGGCGCCCCGCGCTGTGCCGCCACCGTGGTCGAGGCGGCAAGCAGTGCCGCCGCCAGCCGTACCATCGTCCGGGTCGCCGTCATGCCGCGGAGTATACGTTGGCGGCGCTTGCGCCGCAGCCGCGGGCCGAGGAAGATCCCACCCGGACTGGAGGTGCCTTGTGAGAGCTTTCGTTCTCGGAACCGCCGTGGTCGCCGTCGCTGCCGTAGCCGTCGTCGCCCAGACCAGGATCAACCCGACCGACCCGCAGCCGACCTGCGCGATGTGCCCCGGCTACTACATCCCGGCCGAAGAGCTGCGCGCCTACACGCAGAAGGCCGTCGCCGAGAAGCTCACCGACCAGCAGGTGCGCGACGTCGAGATCGGCAAGGCCCACATCGGCATCGGCATGGTGCACCGCGGCCGGCTCGACAAGCCGGCGCCCGATTCGGTGGCCGAGCACGACCTGGTGAGCGAGGTCTACTACATCATCGACGGCACCGCCACACTGATGCTCGGCCCCGACATCACCAACCGCCAGCGCCGCCCGGCCACGCTGCAGACCGTGCGCGAGTTCAACGGGCCAGGCAACAACGGTTCGGAAATCAGGAACGGCGTCGCCCACAACCTGAAGGCCGGCGACGTGGTGGTGATCCCGGCCGGCACCGGCCACTGGTTCACGAAGATCGACGACCACATCGACTACGTGATGGTGCGCATCGACCCCGACAAGGTGACGCCGCTCAAGGACGAGGCCGCATCGAAGGCCTATCTGGCGAAGCCGTCGAAGTGAGCGGGCGGCGATGAGCCCGGGCCGCGGCGCGGCGGCGCCGCGCGCGCAGGTGCTGGCGGCGTTCCTGCTCATCTACGTGGTGTGGGGCTCGAACTTCCTGGCCATCCGCTACGCCATCGAGACGATTCCGCCGTTCCTGCTGATGGGCGTGCGCTCGACGCTGGCCGGGCTGTGCCTCTACGGCTGGGCCCGCCTGCGGTCGACGCCGGCGCCGACGCACGCACAGTGGCGCGCCGCCGCCGTCGTCGGCGCCATGCTGTTCCTCGGCTGCCACGGCCTGCTGGCGTGGGCGCAGGGCCGGGTGCCGTCGGGCACGGCCGCGCTGGGGATGGCCACCCTGCCGCTGTGGATGACGCTGCTCGACTGGCTGTGGGCCGGCGCGCCGCGGCCGAGTCCTGCCGTGTGGATCGGCCTGGCCCTGGGGCTGCTCGGCCTGGCCGCGCTCATCGGTCCAGGCAGCTGGGGCGGTGCGGTGGATCCGGTCGGTCTGCTCGTCATCCAGGTGAGCGGGTTCTCGTGGGCACTGGGCTCGATCACGGCCAGGCGGTCCGACCTCCCGAAGTCGGTCGTCCTGTCCACCGGCATGCAGCTCATCGCCGGCGGCTGCACCCTCATGGCCGTGGCGCTGGTGCTGGGCGAAGTGACGACCTTCGACATCCGGACGGTGTCGTGGCGGTCGCTCGGCGGGTTCACCTACATGGTCGTCGGCGCCTCGATCCTGGCGTTCACCGCCTACGTCTGGCTGCTGCGCGTCTCGACGCCGTCGCGGGTCGGCAGCTACGCCTTCGTCAACCCGCTGGTGGCCGTGCTGCTCGGCGCCGCCGTGGGCGGCGAGGCGCTCACCGCGCGCACGGCCGTCGCTGCCGCGCTGATCCTCGCGGCGGTGGCGGCGATCCTGACGGGCCGGCGACGCTGACGGCTCGACGCCCGGGCACAGGACGGAGGTCCGCCCGGCGGCTGGCTCGCCGACGGCGAAGCCCTGTGGAGGCGACCGCCCGGAGATCCGACAGCGCGAGAAAGCTGTGGGGGTCAGGCAGTCTCACGGAGCTGCCGGCCAGCGGTCACAACGCGGCTATCGCAGCGCTGTCCGGGCGCCGGAACCGGGATTCGCTGGCGGCGAGCCAGTCGTCGGGCGAATCACCGCAACTCGCCGGGCAGGCGCAGCGCGACGAGCGATCCAGGATGCGTGCCGCTGCCGACCTGCACCACCACGTGCTGGCGGCCGCGGTGCCGGTAGCCCATCATCCCGTATTGCCCCGGCGCCGGCAGCTTGGCGGTGCCGACGCGCTGCCCCGTGGCCTTGTCGAGCGCGTAGAGCACGGCCTGCCCCGGCGGCGCGGTGATGAGCAGCGTCCTGGTCGGCAGCAGCACGGCGTGGCCGGGGCGGCCGGTGTTCGGGATGTCGCGCCCCTTCAGCAGCGGGTGGTTCCTGATGAAGTCCGGGGAGTCGCCGTTGGGCACTTCCCACTTGAACTCGCCGGTGCGCATGTCGATGGCGATGATGCGCCCGTAGGGCGGCTTCCAGATCGGCAGCCCCTGCGGCCCGCGCAGATCGCCGCGGTTGGCCACCACCCATTGCGAGAGGGTCTTGCCGGTGGTCTTCGGATCGTCGGGCTCGTCCATCTTGGCGCCCGGCACCAGGTTCTCGGCGCGGCAGGAGCGATCGACCGGCACGAACACGACGCCGGCCTCGGGATCGGCCACCGTGGGGCCGTTGATGTTGCTGGCGCCGGCCGGGCAGCTCACGAACGAGCGCAGCCCCGACGGGTGCCCGACCTGGATCGGCGGATTGAACAGCGGCCCGATCTTGTAGTGCTTGACGATCTCGCGGGCCTCGGCCTTCAGCTCGGGCGTGAAGTCGATCAGGTTGTCGTCGGAGAGCTCCTGGATCTCGAGCGGCTTCGGCCGGGTCGGGAACGGCTGCGTCGGCGACAGGATCTCGCCTGGCAGGTCCGAGGCGGCGACGGGGCGCTCCTCGATCGGCCAGATCGGCCGGCCCGTTTCGCGGTTGAAGACGTAGGCGAAGCCCTGCTTGGTGGTCTCGACCACGATCGGCGTCGGCCGGCCGTCGATCGGCACGTCGAGCAGCACCGGCGCCTGCGGGTTGTCGAAGTTCCAGATGTCGTGGTGCACCATCTGGAAGTGCCAGCGGCGCTGGCCGGTCTTCACGTCGAGGGCGAGCAGGCTGGTGCCGAACAGGTTGTCACCCGGGCGGAAGCCGCCGAAGAAGTCGATGGTCGGCGGATTGGTCGGGATGTAGACCAGGCCGCGCGCCGGGTCGGCCGACATCGGCGCCCACGACGACACGTCGCCGGTCCACCGCCAGGCGTCGTTCTTCCACGTCTCGTGGCCGAACTCGCCCGGCCGCGGGATGACGTGGAACTTCCACAGCGGCTTGCCGGTGCGCGCGTCGTAGCCGAGCACGTCGCCGGGGATGTTCTCGATGCGCGTCTGGTAGTAGCCCTGCTCGTGGACGTTGCCGACCACGATCACGCCGTTGACGACGATCGGCGGCGACGACGTGGACAGGTTGCCGAGGTCGCGCGGGATGCCGTGGTTCGGGTCGTACTTGTATTCGGACTGCAGCCACGGCTGCCAGTCCTTCACCAGGTCGGGCAGCATGTCCACGACGCCGCTGGCCGGGAAGCCGGCGATCGGCACGCGGGTGCCCCAGTTCTCGAGGTGCAGGCCGGTCTTGGCGTCGATGGCGTGCAGGAAGAACCCCGGCGACGTGTAGAAGATCACCTTGCGGCCGCCGACCTCGGCATAGGCCACGCCCTTGCCGTAGTTGTTGCGCATGCCGCGTTCCCAGCGCGTCGTCGGCGGCTCGCGGTAGGTCCACACGGTTTCGCCGGTGCCGGGATCGATCGCCGCCACGGTGCGGCGCTGCCCCGCCACCACGTAGAGCAGGCCGTCCACGTAGAGCGGCGTGGCGCGGAAGATCGGATCGGCCGACGGTCCGAAGTTGTCGCCGCGCCACACCCATGCGACTTCGAGCTTCGAAAAGTTCGCGGCGGTGATCTCGTCGAGCGGCGAGAAGCGCGTGTGGCTCACATCCCCACCGATGTAGTGCCACTCGCCTGTCGGCACCGCGGCCGTCTGCCGCGCGCCGAGGGCCAGCGGCGTCGCACCGAGCGCCATCAGAATCAGCAGACGCGTCCGCATCGCGTCACTTCACCGTGACCTTCACGTGCGCGGTGGTCCAGCAGCACTGGTCGCCGCCGCCGCTCTCGCCCGACTCGTCGGAGATCTGGACGCGCAGCACGTACTCGCCCGGCGCGCCGAAGGTGGCGCTGGTCGCGGCCTCGACCACCTTGGCCGGATCTCCGCCGGTGGCGACCGGCACGCGGGCCTTGGCGAAGGTGACCGCGCCGGCGCCGCGGTACTTGTGCCAGTGGACGAGCAGATTGGACGAGTCGTCGGGGACGGCGCGCCGGCCCGGGCCGCCGAAAGTGCTGTCGCCGACGATCGCCACCGGATCGACCACGGGCGTCGTCTTGCGGCGCAGCGCCGCCAGCTCGTTGTCGGGCCCTTCGCGCGGCCCCGGCACGTCGCTCACCCACAGCGAGAGCGGCACCGCCTGCCCGACCACCCCGGCCACCGTGTGCGCGAATCCCACCGGCGGACCGGTGTGCGTCGCGCCCCCGGACGCGAACCGCACCACCGGCGGCTCGTTGCCCGTGGCCGCATGCTTGAAGAAGTCCACCCAGTAGGGCGGATTCAGCCAGAACGTCACCTTGGCTTCCTGGCCGTTGGCTTTCAGCGTCCAGGTGAGACGGCTCGTCCCGAAATTCGCCGGCACCTTGATCGCGAACACGCCGTGCTGCTGGCTCGGCTCGAAGTGTGTCGGCTGGCCGTAGTCGGGGCCGCCGGGTTCGATGCGGTTGTCTGGGCCGACGGGGATGTCGAGCGCGCGGCCGCGGTTGCGATTGTAGTAGCCGAGCAGGATCGCCGTCGAGCCATCCTTGAGCGGCCCCCAACCCTCGAGCACCGGGAAGATGGCCTCGCCGCCGCTGCCGAGCGGCTCGCCCGGCAGCGGATCGCGGGGCTTCTGCGCGGCGGGCGTCGCCGTCAGCGCGCCGGCCACCGCCAGCCCCAGGGCGGCGACGACCACTCGAGCCCGGGTACGCGTGTGCACGACGCCGGCCGCCCTACCGCTGCCGATCCGCCGACGCCGCGCGCAGCCGCGATTGCCGCGCCGCCACCTCGGCGGCGTACTCGTCGTCGGAGAAGTAGGTGACGTTCACCCAGGCGTGCGCCATCTCGTCCACGGTGCGCTGGCCGTAGCCGACCCACACGTTCGGATCGGGGTTGCCGCGGCTGGCCGCCGTGTTGTCGTGCCACGCCTTCACCTTGATGATCGTGCCCTTGGGCAGGAGCGGTGCCGCGTCGTCGGCGTAGACGTAGGAGGTGTGCCAGTTGAAATCGAATTCGGCGACGTGGCTCAGCACCACGCTGGTGCCGGTGGGCAGCATCGCTTCGAGCGTCATCGCCTTGCCGCGCAGGTGCATGTGCGGCTGAAAGCTCTCGACGCGCGCCGCCGAGCGCAGCGGGAAGTAGGCCTCGGTGAGCTGCACGCTGTTGGGCGGGATGTCCACCGCGCCGACGCCGGTCTTGCCCATGCGGATCAGATGCTGGCGATACTTCGGGGTGAACCCCTTCGGGTGGAAGTAGATGCCCAGTTCGACGGCGCTGGTGATGTCTTCGCCGCCGTTCGAGTAGTGGATGTCCCAGGCGATCTTCGACCCGGGCAGCATCAGCATGCCGGCGTCGGGGCGCACGAACTCGGCGTCCTTCCCCACCGCCCACTCACTGAAGCGGCCGGGGGTCATTTCGGCCGCGGGCATGTCGGGATCGAGCTGCAGCAGGTCGGCGTTGGCGTGGTGGGTGATCTTGCGGCCCTTCAGCGTGCTCGGCCGCACTTCCACCGCGCGCACCCAGCGCGGTTCGGTCAGGCCGCTCTCGACGATCGGCCGCCACCACGTGTCGTTGGCGCCGGCCTTCTGCGTCCACGGCACCGAGCGGATGACCAGATCCGGCTCGCTCTGGCCGTACTGCTTCGCCACCTGCCAGGTCTGCTCGGTGGGCCACGCCTTCTCGGCCGGCATATCCTTGGGATCGCCTTGCGGCGCACCGCGATCGACCCACTTCAGCACCGTGGCGATCTCGTCGTCGGTGAGCGAGCGGTCGTTCTTGAACGCCTGGATGCCGACCGTCTTGTCGATGTGCCACGGCGGCATCTGCCGCGCCTCGACGCGGGCGCGGATCGAGCGCGCCCACGGCCGCGCCTCGGCGTAGCTGCGCAGCGCCAGGCCCGATCGAGTCGGGCCGGTGGCAGGCCTCGCACTTGGCCTGGAAGATCGGCGCGATGTCTTTCGTGAAGGTCGGCGCCTCGGGCACCTGGCCCTGGACGACCGCCGGTGCCGCCACGGCACCGAGCACGACGACGAGACGACGGAGGTTCCGGAGACCGTGCGCTGTCATGGCCGAGCTCCCTGGAAAGACGGACGTGCGCCTACTTCACCACCTTGCCGCCGGTGCGGTTGTCACGGACGAAGCGGTTGTGCGCCGGCATGACCACTTTGGGCAGTGAAGTCCGGTCCATCACCGCGTCGTCCGGCACCACCTTGTTCAGTGCCAGCAGATAGGCCACCAGCGCGTAGCCCTCGTCGGGCGTGAGCGTGCCCGGCGCGGTGAACGGCATCGTACGCATCGTGTAGTCGTAGAGCGTCGAGGCGTAGGGCCAGTAGTTGCCGATGGCCCGCGCCAGGCGCGGGTCGCGGCCGAACGCGAAGTTGTCGCCGGCGTCGGTGGCCACCAGCCGATCGAACGACGCGCCCTCGCCGGCCTTGCCGTGGCACGACGCGCACTTGGCGGCGTAGAGGGTCGCGCCCTGGGCGACCGTACCGCGGCCCTCGGGCAAGCCGGTGCCATCGGGGCGCACGTCGATGTCGAGCTTCTTGATCTCATCGGGTGTCGCGGCCCGGCCGAGGCCGTAGCGCGCCGGCGCGGCCGCCGGCCTGGCCGTCTGCGCGACCAGCGCCGCCGACCACGCGGCGACGACGGCGGCGACAACGACCCCCGAGGTCGTCGTCCGCGTCATGCGCCCACCGCCAGCGTGACCGTGCCGTCGGCAGCCACCTTCCACGCCCGGATGTTGTTGAAGTGGTACTGCGTGCCGGGCCCCCGCACCGCCATCAGCGCCTTGAGCGTCGGCTGCGAGTAGCCGGTTTCGTCGGTGGCCCGGCTCATGATCGTGGTCTCGGCGCCGCTCCAGTTCCACGCGAAGCGGAAGCGGGTGTGGCACTTGGGCAGCACCGGGTCGTCGAGCGTGGCGCGCTGCCAGGTGGCGCCGTTGTCCACGCTGATGTCCACGTGGGCGATCCTGCCGCGGCCGCTCCAGGCGATGCCGCGGATCTCGCGCCAGCCCGGCCCCGGCAGCTTCTCGGGAAACGCCGGCTCGGTGATGATCGACTTGGCGTCCATCACGAAGCTGAACTGCCGCGCCGTGCCGTCGGGCAGCGGGTCGGTGTACTTCGACGTCTCCTCGCGCATCATGAACGGCTGGTCGGCCACCTCGATGCGGCGCAGCCACTTGACGCTGGCCGAGCCCTCCCAGCCGGGCAGGAACAGCCGCACCGGATAGCCCTGCTCCGGCCGCAACGCCTCGCCGTTCTGCGCGTAGGCGACGAGCGCGTCGTCCATCGCCTTTTCCATCGGGATGCTGCGGGCGAGCACCGCCGCGTCCTGCGACTCGGCCAGGAACCAGGTGGCCTTGGGCGACGCGCCCACCTCGCGCAGCAGCGTGGCCAGCGGCACGCCGGTCCACTCGCTGGTGCTGGTCAGCCCGTCGAGTATCTGCGGTGTCGTTTCGGCGGCCTTCGGATCGGGACGATAGGCGCGGCTGCCGTTGCCCGAGCACTCCAGGAAGCGGATCACCGAGCGGCCCGGGAAGCGCTTCAGGTCGTCGAGCGTGAAGACCAGCGGCCGCTCGACCATGCCGTGGATGAGCAGCGAATACGTCCTGGGATCGACCGACGGCACGCCGCCGTGATGCCGTTCGAAGTGCAGATCGGCCGGCGTGATGATGCCCTCGAGATCCTGCAGCGGCGACTGCGACGCCGTGCGGCGCCCGCCGAACGACACCCGCTGCGGCTTCTCGTGCGGCGAGCGGGCGCCGACGTCGGTCGTCCCCGGGCCCTGGACCCTGGTGGTGTCCTGCGCCGCCAGCGAGGCCGCGGCGCCGACCACGCCGGCCGAGCCGGCGGCCAGCAGCCGGCGGCGGGAGATGCCGTGCCGAGAGGTGGTCTTCGCCATGCGCGCGAGGATACTCCCGATGGCAGGCAATCGCCACCGGGTTCGTGACGCCGCCGGTACAACTCGGCGCAGTGTCAAAGGGCCCTTCCCGAGCCCCGAGTCCCGAGCCCCGAGCCCCGAGCCCCGAGCCCCGGTTCTTAGGGCAGATTCGACGTGAACAGGAACGCCAGTCCGACCTCGGTGCCGGTGAAGCTGCAGTGGCCGTAGCGGTTCACCGGGAAGGGCAAGAAGCGGCCGCGGCCCGTCAGGTCCACCTTGGGCAGGTAGAGCAGTTCGTGGGCGACCGGCGCGATCGGGTCGCGCGTCGTGTGAATGGTCACCAGCGGAATCGACAGGTCGCCGCTGGTCTCGTAGGCGCCCATCGCCGCCACGGCCGCCGGCGCGGCGTCGTAGCGCCGGATGCGCAGGTTGAGGCGCAGGTCGTTCGACGATCCGAAATACCAGCGGCCGCGGTTGCCGTAGGGGTTGCCGCCCAGTGTGGCGATGGCGTCGTTGAGGCCGAGCACGTTGTACTGCAGGATGCCCACCGCCGACTCGATCACCGTCATCAGGTTGGCCGGATCGTAGGCGGCACGCGACACCCGCATCAGCTCCAGCGCTTTGCCGGGGTTGGCGAGGAACGCGTTCTGGATGGCCGGGACGTAGGTGGACTGCCACAGCGCGGCGGCGGCCGCCGGCATCGCCACCGGCGACCCGGGGAGCACGCCCGGGAAGTAGTAGTCGAACAGGGCGCGGAAGTCGCCCAGGTAGTTGACCTGCTGGCGGAACGACCCGATCGGTCCGCACGCAGCGAGCGTGCTCGAGAACAGCTCGGGGGAGCGTTCGGCGAGGAGCGTGGCGATCAGGCCGCCGTACGACACGCCGGCGAGGTGCGTCCTGGTCGGCACGCCGCGGCCGGCGGCTGGGAACGCCGCGACCAGCTCGCGGATGTCGTCGGCTCCCTGCAGCACCGCCAGGCCGTTCTTGCGATACGTGGTCGTCGCAAAGGCGTAGCCGAGACTCTGCACCAGCGCCGGCAGCGAGGTGCCGTCGGGTGTCGTGAGCTGGTAGAAGCCGAGCGGCAGCTGCGGCGGCGTGTACCCGGGCGCGTAGACGACGAGCTGGCCGTTCCAGCCCTGCGCGGGGACGCAGAAGAGCGCGCCGGCGAGCGACGGCAGCACGCCGGCCGAGCATCCCTCGGGCAGCGGCTGCGCCGCGGCACGAGGTGCCGACCAGGTCATCAGCAGGATCAGACCGACGACGACGCGTAGCCACAGCTTCATGACCACCTCCGGGACAGCGCCGGGAGTATACGCCGGGTGGAGCCGACCAACCGCGACGTGATCGTGGTCCGCAGCCACGACCGCACGCGCACCTGCTTCATGGCCAGACGCTGCGCCGCGATCGCCCCTCGGCAGAGGTCCGCCGACATGGTCGGGGCGCTGCGCGGCGTCGGCGGCCTGGCCAAGGGGCCGGCCGTTCGCGGCGTCTCGGTGCGGCAGTTGACGCTCGAAAACCCCGGCCGGCAGAGCCAGGGGCCTGGCCCCAATGGCACGCCGCTTGCGCGGTTCTGACGCCGCCGGTCGGTAGCTGCTGCAACAAGTGTGCGGGTTCTGATCGTTCTGGCTTGGAATCGGCGCCGATTCCGTGCCATTGGGGCCAGGCCCCCGTGCTTCTGCTAG
>JBFWNV010000004.1:0-306064 GCA_050250875.1 Vicinamibacterales bacterium | reverse complement strand
GGCTCGGGACTCGGGGCTCGGGCCCCGGGAACCCGCCGGCTCGAGGCGACGGCCGGCGGACACGACGCGGCCCGGCTGAACCGGTTCCGCCGGGCCGTCGCTCTCCCCGAGCCCCGAGGCCCGAGCCCCGAGCCCCGCCGGTTCTGGACGGCGCAGCCGTCAGAAGCGGACGATCGCCGAGATCCGGAACTGCCGCGGCGTCTGGAACGAGCCGCGCGCGGTGGCCTTGCCGAAGTTGTCCACCGCCGTCTGGCAGGCGGCGTTGGCGGTGGTGCCGCACCACGCCGTGTTGTTGTTCTGGATCTTGTCCTCGCGGTTGGTGACGTTGAACACCTCGCCCTTGAGGCCCACCTGCGTGGTCGAGGGGCCGCGCCAGGTCAGCTCGATCGAGTTGTCGACGAACCACTGCATGCCGGAGACGGGATCGGTGCCGCGCTCGTTGTAGAAGTAGGTCGCGGTCGGGCCGGCGTTGGTCAGCGTGCCGGGCAGCAGCACGTTCACCGAGCGGACCTTCTCGTAGCGACGCTTCGAGATGGCCTCGCCGAGCGCGCCGACCGACAGCGTGAACCGGCCGATCGGCCGGACGTAGCCGCCGTAGAACTTGAAGTTGTGCGGCCGGTCGTAGATCGGCCGGCCGGTCTTGTTGGCGCCGTCCTGGACCTCGCGGCAGGAGATGACGCCGCCGCTGCCGATGGTCGGGTCGAGTGTGGTGCGGCACTGCGCGTCGGTGTAGTCGCCCAGCGTCGTGAACGTCGGCTCGAAGTGGTTGCCGCGGGTGCGCGAGAAGGTGTAGCTGGCCTGGGCGTTCCAGTTCGACGACAGCCGCTTCTCGAAGGTGGCCATGACGCCGCGGTAGGAACGCTCGGCGCCGTCGTAGTTCACCACCTCGCGGCGGACCGAGCCGTCGGCGTTGAAGCTGCGGATGTCGTCGATGAGGTTGTTCCACTTGCGGCCGATGAAGCGGACGCCGGTGGCGAAGTTGCGGCCGATCTGCCGCTGAACGCCGACCGTGACCTCGTCGAGGTGCGACGGGTCGAGGTCGGGATTGGGCAGGAACGAGTTGCCGCCGACGCGCACGCTGTTCTGCAGCACGTAGGTCGAGCCGTTCCACGCGTAGTTGTCGAAGTCGGCCTGCTGCGGCACGCCGGCGAAAGCGTCCGAGAAGCTCTGGATGATGCCGGTGTAGAAGCGCCCGTAGCTGCCGGTGGCGATGGTCTTGCCGTCGCCGCTGATGTCGAAGCTGGCCGACAGCCGCGGCGCCACGACGAACGTGTCGACGGTGTCGGCGCCGAGGTCGCTGGTGCCGGTCTGCTTCTCGGCGCGCAGCCCGGCCTCGACGAAGATCCGCCGCGTCAGGTCGAACTTGTCGCGCAGGTAGAAGGCGTAGTTGCGGCCCTTGGATGTCGAGGCGCCCGACAGGTAGTCGCGGCGGAACAGCGGCACGAACGTGCCGGCCGCCTGGTTGAACGACTCGGCGATGTAGTACTGGCTGTTCGGGTAGTTGAAGAGCGCCCCCGACTCCACGGTCTGGAAGTCGAAGCCGGCCTTCACGCTGTGGCTGCGCCAGCCGGTGTTGAAGAACCAGGTGCTGGCCAGGTTGGCCTGCTTGCGCGGCCGGTCGACGTAGCCGTCGAAGGTGGCGCCGTTGTAGTTGCGGTTGTCGGCCTGGGCGAGCACCGGCGCGTTCGAGCCGATGCGGCCGGTCTCGAAGGTGGTGACGTCGATGCGGCTGGTGTAGGTGCCGACCGCGGCTTCGACCGCCCAGTTGCCGCGGATGACGCCGTTCCACTGCGCCGCCCACGAGTCCGAACTCTGGTTCTGCGACGTGAGGGCCTCGAGCTCGCCGGCCGCCGCCGCGCCCCAGTAGTCGATGACGAAGCCGTCGGTGGGCGAGCGGAAGTACTTCACCCACACCTGGTGGCCCTCGGAGAGCTGGACGGTGCCGCGCACGTTGAGGAAGTTGTTCTCGGTGGACTGCTGGTAGTCCTCGGGAATCGGCCCGGCCGTCTGCCGCCGCGGCGTCGTGTTGGTCCCGTACTCGTAGGCGCCGAAGAACCAGGCGCGGTCGCGCCAGAGCGGGCCACCGGCGGTGAACGTGTAGATCGGGTTCACCTTGTCGAACTTCACACGCTCCAGCGACGCGTTGGTGGTCTCGCTGCGGGTCGAGTTCTGCGCGTCCCAGTTGTCGTTGATCGCGATGTACTTCGCCGAGCCCTCGAAGCGGTTGGTGCCCGACTTGGTGATGACGTTGACGATGGCGCCCTGGGCGCGGCCGTACTCGACCGACACGGCCGAGGTCGACACCGACACTTCCTGGATGGCCTCGAAGTTGAGGTTGGCGCCGAACGTGCCGGTGGTCGGGTCGGTCGTGTCCACCGAGTCCATCACGTAGAGGTTGCCGCCCTGCGGCGAGCCGAGCGCGTTGACGTTGGAGTTGCCGGTCTGCTGGGTGCCGCCGACCACCCCGGGGGTGGCGATGACCAGCGACTGGTAACTGCGGCCGACCGGCAGCCGCTCGAATTCCTCGCGGCGCACGCGCAGGTTCGAGCTGACGTTGGTCAGATCGACGATCGGCGTCTCGCCGGTGACGGTCACGGTGTCGGTCAGCCCGCCGACCTTCAGCGCGACATCCACCGACGTCGTCTTCTCGGTTTCGACGAGGTTGTCGGTCAGGCGCATCGGCGCGAAGCCCGAGAGGGTCGCCTCGATCGTGTAGTTGCCGATGGCGACCGACGCGAACAGGTAGCGGCCGTTCTCGTCGCTCACCGTGGTGCGGACGAAGCCGCGCTCCTGGCTGGTGATGGTGACGGTGACGCCGGGCAGCACGGCGCCGGAGGCGTCCTGCACCACACCGGCGATGGTGCCGGTCTGGGCTGGCTGGGCCAGGGCAGGCGCGGCGAGGGCCGTCACGAACACGGCGGACAAGCCGAGCGAAGACAGTCGGAACATCGTCAATCTCCCACCAAAAGGGGCGCCTGGCGTGCGGCGCCGCACAACGGCGCAACACCCGTTAGACCCAGGTTATCGGCGATTCGTCCCGGAATCGCCACAGGAGGGCCCGGCGGTGGGGCGAAAGCGTGCAGGCCGACGTGAGCCGGCGAAGACGGAAGCTCAGCCTTGGAGCCGAGGTGCCTGCTCTGAGCGGGATGACCCTGGCAGCGGCCTACTGGCGGGTGATCGCGACCGACCCGCTGAAGCTGCGGACGATGAGCTGCGCCGCGCCGTCGCCGGCGACACCCCGGAGCGCCCGGGTCGATCCGCGGCCCGAGCGTGCGCTGCGCAGGGTGACCGCGAAGTCGGTGCTCAGCGGGCCGCTGAACGTGTCGGCCTGGAGATCGAAGCTCGCCGCGGCCGGCAGCCGCACCCGCACGTCTCCGGAATGCGCCGTGAACTCGTAGCGGCCGCCGGCGGCGAGCGCGCCGCCGAACTCGACATCGCCGCTCACCGACTTGGCGAAGACGCGCTGGGCGGCGACGTCGGTCAACCGCACGTCGCCCGAGACCGTTGACGCGTCGAGGCCGCGGCCGCGCCAGCCCGTGACGGCGACGGTCCCGCTCACCGAGGTGAGGGTCACGGCGTTGCCGCCCGCGGCGTCGCGCACGGTGACGTCGCCCGATACCGACTTGGCCAGGGTGACGTTGGGCGTGCGCACCATCTCCACGAGGCCGCTCACCGACTCGAGCCGTACCTCGCCGTCGACGTCCGCCACCGCGACGCGCCCCGACACCGATCTGGCCAGCACGGCGGCGTCGCGCGGCACGCTCACCGTGAAGTCGACGGCATCGCGCGACCGGCCCGCGCCGCTGCCGCGCGTTCGCACCTCGACGCGGCTGCCGGTCTGCTGCATCTCGACCCGCGTGGTCGCCGGGCTGCGGCGGCCGTCGCCGCGCGTCCGGCGGATGGCCTCGACGACGATCGCGTCACCCGTTCCGCCGGTCACGCGCACGTCGCCGGCGACGTTCGCGAGGTCCAGCGTCGCGCCGCGGCCGATGGTGAACGTCCGGCGCTCCGTGGCCACCGGCGGTGCGCCGGCGGCGGCCTGCGACCGCTCGCGCGAGCGCTGGCCGCCGTCGTCGGCGCCGACCGGCGCCGGCAGCACGGCGGTGAGCAGGGCGAGGCCGAGGAGCGTCTGCGCGGTGTTGGTCATCGATCCTGAACCGGCGGTGCGGCGGCGTCGAAGGTGCGCTCCGCGTCGATGAGCGAGACGGTCTGCTCCAGGAGGGCCACCTTGCCGTCGAGCGCCTCGAGGAAGCCGCGCCGGACGAGCTCGTCGTCGGGCTGCGCCGCCAGCGCCGCGCGCGTCTCGCCGATGACGCCGTCGAGTGCCTGGAGGTTCGCCCGCAGCACGGCGGCGACGGCCGGGTCGAGCGCCGAATCGCCGGCGCGGGCAATCCGTTCGAGGCCGGCGATGGCGCGCAGGTAATGCGCCTCCGCGGCCGCCAGGTCGGCGGTGACCTGGGCGACGGTGCCCGAGTCGGCGTGGTCGGCCGGCGCCCGGCCGCCGGCCAGCGTGCCGAGCGCGGCGCCCACGGCGAGCAGCAACGCCGCCGCGACCGCCAGCCAGGAGGCCGGGACGGCCACCCGACGAGGCCCGGGCCCCTGGCTGGCGGCGAGCGCGGGGGCGAGACGGGCCCACACCGCCGGTGGCGGCGTGAGCGCCGGCAGTCCGCGCGCCGCGGCGCGGATCGCGGCCAGATCCGCGACGAGGGCCCGGCACGCCGGGCAGGTGGCCAGATGTCCGGCCGCGGCGACGGCGAGCGCACCGGCCTCGCCCCCCCCGGCCAGCCGGGCCTCGACCTCGGCACAGGATCGCGGCGTCATCGCCCCACCGGGGCCGGCACGGCCCGCTGCAGGTAGGCCCGGATGCGCATCCGCGCCTTGTGGACCTGCGACTTCGACGTGCCCTCGGAGATGCCGAGGGCGGTTCCGACTTCCTGGTGACCGAATCCCTCGACGTCGTGCAGGACGAACGCCGCCCGGCACGCCGGCGGCAGCGACTGGATCGCCCGGTCGAGATCGAGCGGCGGGACGGCGGGCAGGGGAGGCGCCGCCGGTTCGCCGGCCTCCGGGGCGTCGAGCGACGAGGTGCGCTCGTTCATGCGCGCCTGTCGGCTGCGCAGCACGTCGAGGCAGTGATTCGTGGCCATCCGGTAGAGCCAGGTCCCGAGCGACGAGTCGCCGCGGAAGCTCGCGAGCTTGCGATGCGCCAGCAAGAAGATGTCCTGCACCAGATCCTCGGCCTCGGTCGCTCCGACCATCCGATAGGCGAGCGAATAGACGCGCCCGGCGTGCCGGGCGTAAATCGCTTCGAACGCCGCGCCGTCGCCGGCCCGGCACCGCGCCACCAGGGCGGCCTCATCCACGTCGCTACGAGCTTAGACGGGAGGCCGTCGCCGAGCGTTTATCCGCCTTCGCGGCGCCCGCCTTCGCCGCGAGATCCTCTGCGGCTTCGGCGCGGCCACCGCACCGCCTCGAAATGGCGGACCCGCGCCCGCGTCACCTCGAGGCCTTCGGCGGCCAGCAGGGTCCGCTTGGTCTGGAGGTCGCTGTAGCCGCCCAGGCGGCCGCCGGCGGCGATCACGCGGTGATACGGCACACCGGGAATCCTCGCGTGGGCCATGACGTTGCCGACCGCCCGTGCCGCCCGCGGCGCCCCGGCCATCGCCGCGACGTCGCCGTAGGTGCAGACCCGGCCCGGCGGAATCCGCGCCACCACGGCCAGCACCCGCCGCGCGAAGCGCTCAGCGGCCGATGACGAGGCGGAGCCGGAGGCTCGTGCCGCCAAGGTCGTCTTCCTCGAAGACCTGCGACGCGCCGGCCCCGCCGATCGCGTCCGGCACCGCGGTCCACATCATGTCGCCGGTCAGGGCCACCCAGCGGTGCAGACGCATCTCGGCGCCGCCGGTGAGGTGGTAGCCGCTGAAGCGGTCCGAGACGTTCTCGCCGCTGTCGGCGAACTCCGAGGTCTCCTCGTAGCGCAGCGACGTGAAGCCGGCCCCGAGATACGGCGTGACCCGCCGGCCGAGGAGTCCGCGGAAGCGCCAGCCGGCCGTGACCTCGAGCGGTGTCATCGTCACCGTCGCCGGGATGCCGAGGCGGAAGACGTCGCCGCCGCTGCCCACGAACACCCGCTCGCCGTCGCGGCGGAAACGCCAGGCGCCGACCTCGAGGTACGGGCCACCGGGAATGATCAGCCGCACGCCGCCGCCGACCATCGACCCGGTGGACGTGTCGAGCACCGCGTCGAAGGTCTCCTTGGCGGTGAAAAACGTCAGGCCGGCCATGCCGAAGCCTTGAAGGCTGAGCGTGTCCCGCGGCGCCGGTGTCTGACGGGTCGCCGGACGCGGGCCGGCGCGGCGGCCTTGCGCGGCGGCCGCGACCGGCACGGCGAGCCACGCCGCGGTGATCGCGGCGACCCACGCGACGCGGGCGGCGCTCATCGCGCCAGTCCCAGGCCGCGGAGGGTGGCCCGCGGGTTGATCAGGCCCTCGCCGTACTGGTCGTCGCGTCCGGCCGGGCCGCGGTCGGTCGCAAAACGCTTCATCGCCGCCTCGATCGCCGCCGGCGACGTGATCCCCTGCTGCCGCAGCAGCGCCGCGAACCCCGACACGTGCGGCGCGGCCATCGAGGTGCCCTGCAGGTAGTAGTACTGGAAGGCGTCGAAGCGCGGCGCCCGGAACAGCGCCGGCGGCAGGTCGTAGGTGGCGGCGGGGTCCTGGTCGATCGACTGCTGCAGGATGCCGCCCGGGCCGCCGAAGTTGCGGATGTCGCCGCCCGGCGCCGACAGCTCGACGTAGGAGCCGGTCGTCGAGTAGTAGGCGCGGTCGAGGCCGCGGCCGACGGCGCCGACGGCGACCACGCCGTCGATGCGCGACGCGAACTCGGCGGTGCGATTGGGGCGGTTGCCGGCGTCGCCGTCGTTGCCGGCGGCGATGACCACGAAGGCGCCCCGCGAGACCGCGTACTGCACCGCCGACTCGAGGACCGGCGCGGCGCCGCCGGCCTCGCGCCCGATGCTCATGTTGATCACGTGGGCGCCGTTGTCGGCGGCGTAGCGGACGGCCCGGGCCACCACGTCGTCGCTGCCGAAGTTGGGGCTGCCGAGGATGTCGTCCCAGAGTTCCGCGATCACCTTCACCGGCATGAGGCGCACGTTGAAGGCCATGCCGGCGACGCCGACGCCGTTGTTGGTGGCCTGGCCGATGGTGCCGGCGACGTGCGTCCCGTGGCCGTCGAGATCGAGCGGCAGGTCGTCGTCCCAGATGAAATCGCGCGGCGACACGAAGCGGCTGACCGGCCCCAGGTCCGGCGCAGCGGCGAACGGCACGTCGATCACCCCGAGCGCCGGATAGCCGACGCCGTCGAGCGTGAACGCGTCGGCCTGGTAGCGGACCAGGACGTCGCGAAACGCCACTCCGCCGTCGAGCACGGCCACGGTCACGCTGCTCGACGCCCCCTGGTTGATGTCCCAGGCCCGCTCCATGTCGAGCGCGGTCAGGTTCCACTGCAGCGAGTAGAACTGGTCGTTGGGGCGGAACATCGCGTGGTTGAGGTAGCGCGCCTGGGCGTACTCCACGTCGGGCCGCGCGGCCAGTTCGGCGGCGACCGCCTCGGGATCGGCGTCCATGGGAATGGCCACCAGGTCGAAGTCGGCATGCGCCGGCCGTGCGAGCGCGCCGCGCGCGCCCACCGCCCGCATCGCACCCTGACGCGCCGACTCGCTGCCGTCCTTGAACTTCACGATGACGCTGCCACGGCGATACAGGGCCCGCACCGTGCCGTCGGCGGCGGCGAACGACCGCCGGCGAGCGGTGCGATCGATCTGCGCGAGCGGCTGGTCCGCGGCCAGCCCGCGGTCCATGCCCGGGAGGGCCACGTCGTTGACGACGAGCCGCGGCAGTGCCGCCGGCGGGGGCGCCTGACCGGTGGGCGCCGCCACCCACAGCGCGGCGGCCGCCGCCAGGGCGCAGCCGAACCGCGGCGCCGTGTGCCGGATGGACGTGGCCATGGGTCGGATCCTCGGGAGACGCAGCCGCTGCCGATCTTACCCGCTCAGCGCCGGGTCGCGGCCGCCAGTGGCCGGCCCTCGATGCCGTCGAGGGTCAGACCGACGGTGGCCGCCAGGGTCGGGGCGGCGTCGGCCGGCGTTGCCGCGTCGCGCACTCGGCCAGGCGGGAACGGCCCGCCGAGGAACACCAGCGGGACGTGCTGATCGTACTCGTTCGACGAGCCGTGGGTCGTCGCGTTGCCGCCTGCGGGGTTGCGGCCCGGTACGAGGATCCAATAGGGCGCCGGGGCCAGCGTGATGTCGCCGCTGCGGCCCGGCACGAACCCGGCCTGCATCGCCCGCACCACGGGATCGGTGGCGTCGAGCATAGTTAGCGCCGGCGTCCACACCGCCGTGCGCACGCCCGGCAGCGCCCGGATGGCCGCCAGAGCCGGCGCGATCGCGTCGGCCGTGACCTTGGCCCGTGTCGCCTCGGTCAGATACACCTCGGTGTATTCGACCCGGGCGACATGCGGCCCCGGGCCGAGTCCGGCGGCGGTGAGCGCCGTGTTCACGGCATCGCCGACCGTCGCCAGCGCCACGCGGCCGCCGCTCTCGCCGGCCGCCCGGCGCTGTTCCGGCACCGGCGCCACGCCGTGGTCGGACGACAGCGCCAGCGCCCAGCGGTTGCGGCCGACCAGCCGGTCGAGCGTCGTGAGCAGGGTGCCGAGCGTGCGGTCGAGGCGGATCAGCGTGTCCTGCAGCTCGTGGCTCTCGGGGCCGAAGTCGTGCCCGACCTTGTCGGTGGCGGGGAAGCTGACGGCCAGGAAGTCGACCGCGTCGCGGCGGCCGAGCTGATAACTCTCGATCAGCGACGCGGCGACCGTCGCCAGCTGGGCGTCGGCGTACGGGCTCGTCTGCCAGAGCTCGATGAGTTCCTTGGGGTGCTCGGGACTGAGCAGGGGATGGGGAAAGCGCGCGGTCCAGCCGGTGGGCGGGCGCTCGCCCAGCCCCTCGTCGGTGCCGGTGTAGGCGGCCGGCTCGAGGAGCCGCTCCCAGACGAGCGTCCGCTCGCGTTCGAACGGGTGCGGTCCCAGCGCCCGCACGACCTCCGGCAGCGGCGCCGACGTGAAGGCCGTCGAGCTCTGCCATCCGGAGGCGCCGACCCACGTGACGGCGGTCGCGCTCCTGCCGGCCATCATCACCGCCGACCGCGGCTTGACCGCCAGCGACACCGAGCGCGACTGCGGCCAGCGCGCGCGGAGCCGTTCGGCCAGCGTCGGGACGCGCAGTTCGCGGGCGCTGTGGCCTTCCTTCTCGGCGATGCCGTTGTACGGCACCGGCGTGGTGTCGTTGTCGGCGGTGCAGGAGCGTACCCGGCCCAGTTCGCGGCGATACCACTCGTTCAGGATGATGCCGTGCGTCTTCGGCCAGGCGCCGGTGCCCAGCGTGGCATGGCCGGCGCACGTCACGGTGTTCAGGTATGGATAGAACGTCTGCTCGAAGTAGCGCCCCTCGCGGACCAGCCGTCGGAACCCGTCGGTGAAGCGCGCGTCGAAGCGGGTCAGGTAGTCGTTGCGCATCTGATCGACCACCACCAGCACCAGCAGCGTCGGGCGGTCGTCCTGCGCGAGCGTGCCGTTCCCGGCCGGGGGCAGCCCGGCGGCGAGGGCCAGGGCGACGAGCACGGTGGCGGCGACGCGCGGCCGATTCGACGACCTCCGGAGGGCAGCGCGCATCGGCATCTCAGAGGAAGGTCAGCGGATCGACGCCGAAGTCCTTCGCGTCGACCGGCGTCGAGATCGTGCGCGGTCCGGGCGTCTCGCCGTCGGCTTCCCAGAGGTTGACGTCGAAGGGCCGGGTCAGCCGGTGCCCGGCGGCGTCGAAGAGGATGCGCACGCGCGGCCGCCGAGGATCGGGTGCGAAGGAGCGCGTGACGACGCCGACGTGGCCGGTGTCGAGGCGGACCATGTTGCCGGGCGGATAGAGGCCCATGAGCTGGGAGAAGCGGCGCACCAGGTGCTGGTCGAAGTGCAGGCCGTCGCTCTTCTGCAGCACCGCCAGGATGCGCTCGGTCGGATAGGCGCCCTGGTAGGCGCGCTGCGAGCGCATGGCGTCGTAGACGTCGGCGATGCTGCACAGCATGGTGCCGAGGTTCAGCGAGGCCCGCTTGACGCCCATCGGGTAGCCGGTGCCGTCGAGGCGCAGGTGGTGTTCGAAGGCGACCACCGGGGCGAGCGCCGGGATGTCGGGGGTGCGGCGGAGGATCTCGGCGCCGTCGACGACGTGCATGCGCATGATGGCGAACTCGGCGTCGGTCAGCCGGTCGGGCTTGTTCAGCACCTCGAGCGGCGTGCGCACCTTGCCGATGTCGTGCATCAGCGCCGCCAGCCCGAACTCGCGCAGCAGCGTCCCGTCGATGCCGAGGCTGCGGGCCTGCGCCATCACCAGGATCGACACGTTCACCATGTGGGTGAAGGTGTAGTTGTCGTAGTCCTTCAGGGCGGTCAGCGCCATCAGCGCCGTGCGGTTCTGGGCCACGGCCTGGGCCAGCGAGTCGACCAGCGCCTTGGCCTGCTTGGGGTCGGGGATGCCCTCACGCTGGGTCATCTCCCACAGGGCCCCGGCGATCGACACGCCGTCGGTGTAGAGCCGGCGGATCGTCGCCATGTCGGTGCTCGACGCCTCGACGCGTTCGTCGAGGCTGAGGCGGCCGACGCGGATGCGGGTGAGGCCGCCCAGCACCGCCAGGGGATCGGCCGCCTGGCCGGCCCCCGCGGTGCCGGCGCGTTCCGGCCGGGCCAGGGTCTCGACCAGGATCCCCAGTTCCTCCGGCGACACCCCGCGATCGAAGGCGATGCGCTCGATGCCGACCTGGCGAACCCGCCTGAGCAGTTCCGAGAAGGCGTCGCCGACCTGGACGAGGGGAATCTCGCCGACCACCACCTCGTTGTCGATGAACCCGACCGCCACGGTCGCCTCGTCGGCCAGGACCTGGCCGGCGCTCTCGGCCAGTGCCTTGAGCGCGCGGCCGGCGAGCGGATGCGAGGGCGCGTAGAGCTGGTTGGCGCGGACGGCGGCCGTCAAGCGCCGGACGAACTCGTCGGCCTGGCGCAGTTGTCGGGCGGCGTCGCTCACGAAGGGCTCCTCTCGCTCGTCGAGTCGCCGGCGTCGCCGCCGGGATCGGTCTGGGGCTCGGCCGCCGGCGGGGCCGGCGGCTGGCTGGCCAGGGCCGCCCGGGCTGCCGCCCGCACCCCCCGCACGCCCGCCAAGGCGGCCCCCTCGAGCACCGCGATCGCCTCGGACGACCCGATCGCCCTGAGCGCGGTGGCCGCCGCCGCCCGGAGGCGGCGGGTGCGGACCGGAGCCCACCATTCCCCTCTATCGAGCGCGCCGCGCAGCGCCTGCAGGGTGGCGTCGGACGACACGCCGAGGTGCCCGAGCGTCTCCAGCGCCGAGCGGTAGAAGTCCTCGTAGGCGCCGCGGTGGTCCGACTGGCGGACGATGAAGGCGAAGAGCGGCGCCGCCCGTTCGTCGCGCAGCGTCCCCACCGAGTGCATGATCATGTCGCGGGTGCGGGCCGGCCCCGAGGTGAGCGCCGTCTGCAGCGCCGTGAACGCCTCGTCGGTGCCGAGCTGCATCACGGCGCGCAGCGCGTCCCGCTGCACCTGCGGCTCGGGGTCGTCGAGCAGCTTCACCAAGTGCGGCAGGGCGTCGCTGCCGCCCAGCATCCGCAGCAGCTCCACGGCGGTGCGTCGCACGGCGGCGTTCGGCGCGCCGCACAGCTCGGCGACGCGGGCCTTGGCAGCCGATCCGAACGAGAGCAGCACCTCGCGCAGGCGGCGGATGGTGCGGGCGTTCTCCTCGAGCAGGATGGCGTCGACCAGTCGGGTCGCCACCGACTTGCCCAGCGACAGGCAGAAGCGCGTCGCCCGCGGCAGCTCGGCCTCTTCGGCCTGGCGGACGAACAGCACGAGATGGGTCATCAGATCGCCGGCGGCCAGCTGCGCGACGCCGTCGCGCGCGTCGGCGGCCACCTGGGAGGCCGGATCGCGCGACAACCGGATCAGCGTGTCGAGCAGTTCCTGCGCCGGCGGCAGATCGCCGACGAGCACGAGCTGCTCGATCCGCGTCAGGGCCAGCGCGTGGACCTTCTTCCAGTCCTCGCGCCGGGTCTCGACGACCAGCAGGTCGCCGAGCACCTGCTGATCGAGCCGGCGGATCTGCTCGTCGCTGACGGTGGCCATCCACGCGGCGACGCGCTCGGGCGGATCCTCGCTGATCCGCTCCATCTCGACCGCCGCCGCGCGCGCCTTGGACAGGTCGGTGGCGTAGGCGTCCGAGATGTACTTCTCGTCCGAATAGGACTGCAGCATCTCGGCGGCCTGGTGCCACAGGTCGGCGAACATCGGATCCTGGCCGAACGGCCCCTGGGCGGCGACGCCTTCGGCCAGATCGAGGACGCGCCCACGCTGCTGGTCGTCGGGCACCAGGGCCTGGAAGGCCTCGGCCAGCCGTCCCGACGCCGTGCGCTCCCGGGCAATGGCGTTGGCCACGAAGCGCGCGACGGCCGCTTCGTCGATCCGCGCCAGCACCTCGCTGCCCAGATCGAGGCCGGTCGGGTTGCCCGCCTCGTCGACCGGGCGCGGCTCGGTGAGCAGGCCGCTGACGACCTCCGGCGACAGCCGCGGCACGCTGTCGGCGATCCCCCGCAGCATGGTGTCGAGGGCGGCGGGATCGGAGCGGGAGATGTAGGCGGCGAGCGCCTGCAGCAGTTTGGCCAGCTGCGCCTGTTTCCTCGTGGCCCAGCCCGTTCGGCTCTGCTCGGTCACCTCGTCCATGAACGCCGCCATCCGTTCGGGATCGGTGACGATCGCGGTCAGGGCGGCCAGCATCTTCTCGTCGAGGTCGGTCTGCTCGCCCTCGAGATAGGCGGTGAGGATGAACTCCCAGCTCGACTCGTCGCCGCCGGCGCGCTCGCGCAGCACTTCGCCGTAGTCGATCTGGCGGATCTCGATCGGACCGCCGCCGGCCGCGGCCCAGGCCCGGGCGATGCCGCCCTCGCCACGCACTTCGGCGGGCGGCTGGGTGAGCAACAGCAGAAAGGCGTGCCACGCCGGCGGGGTCATTGCCGACGCCAGGTGCAGTTCGCCGACACTGTGTGCGTGCAGCAGTGCCGCCAGTTCGGCGACCGCCAGGTCGGGGCGGGCCAGCGAGCGCCCGCCGACCTGGAGCGTGTCGGGGGTGACGGTGATGGTGAGGGCCCCGTCGGCGACCGCGGCGGCGCCGGCCGCCGTCATCCGCCCGAGCGCGTCCTGGATGGCCGGGTGGGTCGCCGGGTACATGGCCACCACCCGGGCCGCGCCCTTGCAGGCGCGGGCCAGGTCGATCAGTCGGGTACTCGTCTCGGCGGACAGCGGTTCGGTCGCGTGCGACATGAACGCCCAGGTGGCAGCTGGGACCCGCGGCAGCCGGCCGGTCCGCGGAGAATTATAGACGCCAACCGTCCGTCCCGCCGCCCATCTCCGGGGTTCCCGGCCACGGCGGGTCGGACCCCGACCCCGCGGCCCGTGGCCTCACGCTATACTGCGCGCCATTCATGCGCGCGGTCGACATCATCCGCGCCAAGCGGGACGGCGCGACCCTCGACCGCGAGGCGATCGACGCCTTCGTCGCCGGCGTGCTCGACGGCAGCTGGGCCGACTACCAGACCTCCGCGCTGCTGATGGCGATCGTCCTGCGCGGGATGACCGCCGCCGAGACCGCCACCCTCACCGAGGCGATGGTGCGCTCGGGCCGCGTCGTCGACCTGTCGGGCCTGTCGCGGCCGACGGTCGGGAAGCACAGCACGGGCGGCGTCGGCGACAAGGTGTCGATCGTCCTCGCGCCGGCGGTAGCGGCGTGCGGCGCGGCCATGCCGAAGATGTCGGGTCGCGGGCTCGGGCATACCGGCGGCACCCTCGACAAGCTGGAATCGATCCCCGGCTTCCGGGTCGCGCTGTCGCCCGACGAGTTCGTCCACGTCCTGGAGACGGTCGGCTGCGTCATCGCCGGCCAGACCGCCGACATCGCCCCCGCCGACAAGGTGCTCTACGCGCTGCGCGACGTCACCGCCACCATCGAAAGCGTGCCGCTCATCGCGGCGTCGGTGATGAGCAAGAAGCTGGCCGAAGGCAGCCGCGCGCTCGTGCTCGACGTCAAATGCGGCCGCGGCGCGTTCATGAAGACGCTCGACGATGCGCGGGGCCTGGCCCGGGCCCTGGTCGCCATCGGCACCGCCCACGGCGTACGCACCGAGGCGTTCGTCACGGCGATGGACCATCCGCTGGGGACGGCCGTGGGCAACGCCCTCGAAGTCGCCGAGTGCATCGAGGTGCTGGCCGGCGGCGGTCCGCCGGACCTGCGGACCCTGGTCGAGACGCTCGGCGGCCGCGCGCTCGAGCTCGCCGGCCGGGCCGCCGGCCCCGACGAGGCCCGGGCCCGGATCCGGTCCGTGCTCGATGACGGCCGGGCGCGGGCGACGCTGCGGGCGATGGTGGACGCCCAGGGGGGCGACCCCCGCGTCATCGACGAGCCGGCGCGGCTGCCGCGGGCGGCCGTGGTGACGACCGTGGCGGCCGACCGCGCCGGCGTGGTGGCGGCGATCGACGCCGAAGCCGTCGGCCGCGCCGCGGTGTTGCTCGGCGCCGGCCGCGACCGCGCCGGCGATCCGGTCGATCACGCCGCCGGGCTGCGGCTGCGCGTGCAGCCCGGCGATCGGGTCGCGCCCGGCGCGCCGCTCTTCGACCTGCACCACAACGGCGCGGCGCGCCTCGACGAGGCGCGGGCGCTGGCTGCGGCGGCCGTGACGCTGGGGGAACCGCCGCCGGCGCCGCCGCTCGTCCGCGCCTGGGTCCACCGTGACGGGGAGACACTGTTCGCATGACCACGCCGGCCCCCGACCGCCCGCTGAAGCTGGCCGCCGCGGCCATCGCCGTCGGCGCCCCGCTGCTCGCCTGGCTGTCCGGCGACGTCGTCGGCCCGCGCGGTCAGGCCGCGGCCGGCGCGGTGTGCTTCGTGGCGATCTGCGCGCTCGGCTCGACCAACCTGCGCGCCGTCAACTGGCGCACCGTGGGCTGGGGCATCGCCATCCAGCTGGGGCTGGCCCTGCTGATTCTGAAGGTCGAGATCGGCGGCGTGCGGCCGGGCTACGCCTTCTTCGCCGCGGTCGCCGACGTCGTCAAGCGCTTCCTCGAGTTCACCGGGGCCGGCTCCGCGTTCGTGTTCGGCCCGCTCGCCAACGCCGAGCTGATGGGCAAGGCGTTCGGTCCGGCCAACGGCTTCGTCTTCGCGTTCGCGGCGCTGCCGACCATCATCTTCATCTCGGCCTTCTTCACCCTCCTCTACTACGTCGGTGTCCTGCAGCTCGTCGTCTGGCTGATGGCGCGGGTGATGATGTTCGCGATGCGCACCAGCGGCGCCGAGACGCTGTCGGCGGCCGCCAACGTCTTCATGGGCCAGACCGAGGCGCCGATCATCGTCAAACCCTACGTGCCGGCCATGACGCGGTCGGAGCTGCTGGCGATGATGGTCGGCGGGATGGCGACGATCTCGGGCGGCGTGATGGCCGTCTACATCGGCCTCGGCGCCGATCCGATCGCCATCCTCACGACCAGCGTGATGGCGGCGCCCTGCGGCCTCTACCTGTCGAAGCTGCTGCTCCCCGAACTCGAGCGGCCGGTGACCGGCGGCGACATCAAGCTCGCCATCGAGCGCCAGCACGTCAATGCCATCGACGCGGTCTCGGCCGGGGCCTCCGACGGGCTGACCCTGGCCCTGAACGTGGCGGCCATGCTGATCGCGTTCCTGGCGTTCATCGCCCTCTTCGACGCCCTGCTCGGATCGCTGTGGCAGGGCCTGACGCTGGCCCGCGTCTTCGCCACCGTGTTCGCGCCGGTGGCGTTCCTGATGGGGGTGGCCCCGACCGACCTGGCGCCGATGGCCGACCTGCTCGGCACCAAGCTCGTCGCCAACGAGTTCGTCGCCTTCGTGAAGCTGACCACCGAGTACAAGGACGTGCTCAGCGAACGCGGCTACATCCTGGCCACCTATGCGCTCACCGGCTTCGCCAACCTGAGTTCGATCGGCATCCAGCTCGGCGGCATCGGCGGCATGGCGCCGTCGCGCCGCGGCGACCTCGCACGGCTCGGCGGCCGGGCGCTCCTCGCCGGCTTCCTGGCGACCCTGGTCAACGCCTGCGTGGCGTCGATGATGCTGTGACGGCGATGGACGTGCCCCACGATCTGCTCGGCCGGGTCGCCGCCGCCGCGACGCTGCTGCGCGACCGCGGCGTCGGTGCCGCGGCGTCCGGCATCGTGCTCGGCTCGGGGCTGGGCGCGTTCGCCGACCGGCTCGACGACGCCATCCGCGTGCCGTACGGCGAGATTCCGCACTGGCCGGCCTCGGCGGTGGTCGGGCACGCCGGCGTGCTCGTCGCCGGCGGTCTGGCAGGAAGGCGGGTCATCGTCCTGTCGGGTCGCGCGCACGTCTACGAAGGGCATCCGCTCGACGAGGTCACCTTCGGCATGCGGGTCCTGGGGGCGCTCGGCGTGCCGCGCGTGATCCTCACCAACGCCGCCGGCGCCATCAACACCGGCTTCGCCACCGGGGCGCTGATGATCATCGACGACCACATCAACCTGATGGGACGCAATCCGCTGGTCGGGCCGCACGATCCGCGCCTGGGCCCGCGATTCCCCGACATGACCGAGGTGTATTCCCGCCGGCTGCGCGCCGTGGCGGACGAGGCGGCGGCGGCGCGAGGGCTGAGGGTCGAGCACGGCGTCTACGTCGCGGTGCTGGGGCCGAGCTACGAGACGCCGGCCGAGATCCGCGCGTTCCGGGTGCTGGGCGCCGATGCCGTCGGCATGTCCACCGCCCCGGAAGCCATCGTCGCGCGCCACATGGGTCTCGACGTGCTGGGCATCTCGTGCATCACCAACCCGGCCGCGGGCGTCATCGATCGGCCGCTGGAGCACGCCGAGGTGATGGCGGTGGCGGCGCGCGTCCGCGGCGACTTCATCGCCCTGCTGGAGGGTGTCGTTGAGCGCCTCTGACCCGTTGATCGCCGCCGCGCGCGAGGCGCGGCAGCACGCCCAGGCGGCCTACTCGGGCTTCCGGGTCGGCGCGGCCCTCGAGTGCGCCGACGGCACCATCGTCACCGGCTGCAACATCGAGAACGCCACCTACGGGCTGACCGTGTGCGCCGAACGGGTCGCCCTGTGGAAGGCGCTGTCCGACGGCCGCACCGCCTTCGTGCGTGTCGCCGTCGTCGCCGACACGTCGCGGCCGACCCCGCCGTGCGGCACCTGCCGCCAGTTGCTGTGGGAGTACTGCGGCGACATCGACGTGGTGCTCGCCAACCTCGAGACCGAGACGGCGCGGCTGCGCTTGTCCGCGCTCCTGCCCATGCCCTTCGATCGGTCGTTGCTGGGGGCTGGGGACTAGGGGCTGGGGACTTGGGCACGTCGTGTCCCGCTGCCAGTGCGAGCCCCAGTCCCTAGCCCCCAGCCCCAGCCCCTAGAATGTAGTCATGCTCCCCACGATCGCCTGGGATGGCGACGAGATCGTGATGATCGACCAGCGCAAGCTGCCCGGTCGCGAAGTGTACGTGCGCTGCCGCACCGGCCAGGACGTGGCCAAGGCGATCACGACGATGGTGATTCGCGGCGCCCCGGCGATCGGCGTGGCGGCGGCGATGGGGCTGGCCTTGGGCGCGCGGCGCAGCACCGCCACCGGCACGCGCCAGTTCGTGACAGAGTTCCAGCGCCTCGCCGACACGCTGGCGGCGACCCGGCCGACCGCCGTCAACCTCTTCTGGGCCATCGAGCGCATGAAGCGGACGTTCGCCACCGGCGCCCACGCCGGCGAGAGCGTCGAGGAACTGCGCGTCCGGCTGCGCCAGGAGGCCGATCGCATCCACGACGAGGACGTGGCGAGCTGCCGCGCCATCGGCCGGCACGGCGCGGCGCTGTTGCCCGACGAGGCGCGCGTGCTCACGCACTGCAACGCCGGCGCCCTGGCCACCGCCGGCTACGGCACCGCCCTCGGGGTGATCCGCGGTGCGGTCGAAGCGGGCAAGTCGGTGGCCGTGCTGGCCGACGAGACGCGGCCGTTCCTGCAGGGGGCGCGGCTCACCGCCTGGGAGCTGGTCAAGGACGGCATCGACACCACCGTCATCACCGACAACATGGCGGCGGCGATGATGGCCGCCGGCCGGGTCAACGCCGTGGTCGTCGGCGCCGATCGGATCGCCGCCAACGGCGACACCGCCAACAAGATCGGCACCTACGCGGTGGCCATCCTGGCGCACGCCCACGGCATCCCGTTCTACGTGGCCGCGCCGTGGTCCACCGTGGACCTGGCGACCGCGACCGGGGAGGGCATTCCGATCGAGGAGCGCGCCGCCGCCGAGGTGACGCACCTGGGCAGCACCCAGCTGGTGCCGGACGGCGCGGCGGTGCGCAATCCGGCCTTCGACGTGACGCCGCACCGTTACATCGCGGCCATCGTCACCGATCGCGGCGTCGTCCATCCGCCCTTCGCCGAGGGCCTGGCCCGGCTGGTTCCGGCGTGACGCTGCTCGGCATCGAGACGTCGTGCGACGAGACCGCGGCCGCGGTCATCGGTGCGAGCGGCGACCCGGCGCGGCCGTGGGCCATCCGCTCCAGCGTCGTCGCCTCGCAGGTGGCCGTCCACCGTGAGTGGGGCGGGGTCGTGCCCGAACTGGCCTCCCGGCAGCACGTGCGCGACATCTGCGGGGTGGTGGAACGGGCGCTGGGCGACGCCGGCGCGCGTTGGTCGTCGCTCGACGCCGTCGCCGTCACGCAGGGGCCGGGCCTGGTCGGGTCGCTGCTGGTCGGCGTGGCGTTCGCCAAGGCCGCGGCGTGGGCGCACCGGCTGCCGCTGGTGGCGGTGCACCATCTGGCCGGCCACATCGAGTCGCTGTGGCTGGCCCACGGCCCGCTGCCGCTGCCGGCCGTGGTGCTGGTGGTGTCGGGCGGCCACACCAGCCTGTATCTCGTGCCCGCGCCCGGCTCGTATCGCCTGCTCGGGCGCACCCGCGACGACGCCGCCGGCGAGGCCTACGACAAGGTGGCCAAGCTGGTCGGTCTCGGCTATCCGGGCGGCCCGATCGTCGATCGGCTGGCTGCCACCGGCGATGCCGACGCGGTGGACCTGCCGCTGACGCGGCTGACGCACCGCGACCGCAACGCCCGGGATCGCGATGGCCGCCTCGACTTCAGCTTCAGCGGCGTGAAGACGGCGGTGCTGCGTCACGTGCGGGCCCGGCAGGCCGCGCTCGGCGCCGAGCGGTTGCCCGACCGCGAGATCGCCGACCTGTGCGCCAGCTTCCAGCGCACCGTGGTGCAGACCCTGCTCACGCAGACCTTCGAGGCCGCGCAGGCGTATGGGGCCCACGCCGTCGGCGTGGCCGGTGGCGTGTCGGCCAACAGCCGGCTGCGCGCCGACCTCGCGGCGTTCGGCCACCGCCGCGGCGTGCCGGTGTTCGTGCCGCCGCTGGCCCTGGCCACCGACAACGCGGCGATGATCGCCGCCGCCGGCGCCCGGCTGGTCGAGGCCGGGCGGTTCGCGGCGCCCGATCTCAACGCGCTGCCCTCGCTGACGCTGGCATGAGCCACGAGTATCCAGGCGCGCCCGTCGCCGGCGTTGGCGGCGTGGTCATCGACGCCGGCCGGGTCCTGCTCGTGCGCCGGGCCCACCCGCCGCGCCAGGGCGAGTGGTCGCTGCCGGGTGGCCGGGTCGAGTTGGGCGAGACGCTGCACGACGCGGTGCGCCGGGAACTTCGCGAAGAGACCGGCCTCGAGGTGACGGTGGGGCCGCTCGTCGAGTGTTTCGATCGCATCCACCGCGACGATGCCGGCCGGGTCCGCTATCACTTCGTGATCGCCGACTACCTGTGCCGGGTCGCCGGCGGCACGCTGCGGGCCGGCGACGACGCCGCCGACGTCGCGTGGGTCACTCCCGAGGCGCTGCCGGGGTATCACGTCAACGCCCATGCCGTGGCGGTGATCGACGCCGCGTTCCGGCGTCACGGCACGGCTGAACGCATATAGGATGTCGGCCATGAGTCTCGACCGCGCCGCCGCCTGGGCGCTTCTCACCGAGTGGACCGCCAGCGACAGCCTGCGCAAGCACGCCCTGGCGGTGGAGGCCGCCGTGCGCGGCTACGCCCGCCAGACCGGCGCCGACGAAGACGACTGGGGCGTGGTGGCGCTGCTGCACGACTTCGACTACGAGCGCTATCCGACGCTCGGCGATCACCCCAACAAGGGCTGCGAGCACCTGCGGGCGCTCGGCTATCCGGAGTGGGTGATGCGGGCCATCCAGGCGCACGCCTGGGAGATTACCGGCGTGCAGCCCGAATCGCCGCTCGAGCGGGCGCTCGTCGCCTGCGACGAGCTGGCCGGCTTCGTCACGGCGGCGTCGCTGGTGCGGCCGAGCCGGAGCATCCTCGATCTCGAGGCGTCGTCGGTCATCAAGCGGATGAAGGACAAGGCGTTCGCCCGGGCCGTGCCGCGCGAGCACCTGAAGCGCGGGGCCGAGCTCATGGGCCTGCCGCTCGACCAGCACGTCACCAACGTCATCACCTTCATGCGCGAGCGCGCCGACGACCTCGGGCTGCGCGGCTCGTTGTAGTCCCACCGCCGAACACCTGCCTGCGTCCCACCGTATCTACCAGCGGATGACCGGCCCATCCACCCCCGACGCGCAGCCGTCCGACCCGTCCATCGGGCCGGTCGTCGATCTCCGCGAGGTGAGCGTGGCCTACGGCGCCCAGTGGGCGCTCAAGGACGTGACGGCGCAGTTCCCGCGCGGGGCGGTCGGTCTGCTCGGCCCCAACGGCGCCGGCAAGAGTACCCTGCTCAAGGCGCTGCTCGGCTTCATCGTGCCGGCCCGGGGCCGGATGCACGTGCTCGGCCTCGACGTCGCCGCTGCGCCGATCGCGATCCGCAGCCGCATCGGCTACATGCCGGAGAGCGACGCGCACATCCCCGGCATGACCGCGGTGGCCTTCGTCGCCTATTGCGGCCAGCTGGCCGGCCTGCCGCCCGCCGATGCCATGCAGCGCGCCCACGAGGTGCTCTACTACGTCGGCCTCGGCGAGGCGCGCTATCGCACGCTCGAGACCTATTCGACCGGCATGAAGCAGCGCATCAAGCTGGCCCAGGCGCTGGTCCACGACCCCGATCTGCTGTTCCTCGACGAGCCGACCAACGGCATGGACCCCAAGGGCCGCGACGAGATGCTCGACCTCATTCGCGACCTGGCGCACAACAAGGGCGTCAATCTGATCCTGTCGTCGCACCTGCTGCCCGATGTCGAGTTCACCTGCGACCACGTGGTGGTCATGGACAAGGGCCGGGTGGCCACGCAGGGCCCGATCGACGCGGTGAAGGGGCCGAAGGGCCAGGTCTTCGAGCTGCGGGTCAAGGACGGCGCCGAGACGATGGTCGGGCTGCTGCGCGGGGCCGGCTACGAGGTGCACGACACCGACGAGGACGTGATGCGTGTGTTCGTGCCGGGGGAAGGCGGCGCCGTGCGGATCTTCTCCCTGGCGGCGGCGCACGGCCTGCAGGTCAGACATCTGCGCCCGAGCGTGCCGACGCTCGAGGACGCCTTCGCCCGCGCGGTGGGCGGCGAGTAGCGACGATGCCCATCCACGACCAGGGCTATCACCGCTACAAGGGCGAACGCGATCGCTCCGGCGCGGCCTGGCAGGTGATCGCCGCCGCCGGCATCCGCACCGTGCTGGCCAAGCGCAAGTTCCTCGGGCTGCTGCTCGTGGCATGGGGGCCGTTCCTGGTGCGGGCCGTGCAGGTCTACATCGCCGCCAACTTCCAGCAGGCGTCGTTCCTGCAGCCCAAGGGCGAGACGTTCCGCGAGTTCCTCGACCAGCAGGGCATCTTCGTCTTCTTCGTCACCATCTATGTCGGCGCCGGGCTGATCGCCGCCGACCGCCGCGCCAACGCCCTGCAGCTGTACCTCTCCAAGCCGCTGACGCGGTGGGAGTACGTGGCCGGCAAGCTCGCCATCCTGTTCGTGTTCCTGACGCTGGTCACCTTCGTGCCGGCGATCACCCTGCTGCTCGTGCAGATCGGGTTCGCCGGCAGCTTCACGTTCGTGCGCCAGAACCTCTATCTCGTGCCGGCGATCACCCTGTTCTCGCTGGTGCAGGTGCTGCTGGCCTCGTGCACCATCCTGGCGCTGTCGTCGCTGTCGAACAGCAGCCGTTTCGTCGGCATCATGTACGCGGGGCTGATCTTCTTCACCGGCGCGCTCTTCAACGCGGTGCGCGGCATCACCGGCCGCACCTGGCTGGCCTGGCTGTCGCCGACCGACGCGCTCGAGCAGCTCGGCGACGTGATGTTCCGGGTGCCGCCGCGCTTCGACTTCCCGGTGTGGGCGGCGGCGCTGGTGGTGGCGGCGCTCATCGGCGGGTCGCTGCTGGTGCTGGAGCGGCGGGTGCGTGCCGTCGAGGTGGTGCGGTGATGGCCGAACCGATCGTCCAGGCCGAGCACCTGTCGAAGTGGTACGGCCAGGTCAACGGCCTGAACGACATCACGGTGTCGATTCCGCCCGGGGTGACCGGGCTGCTCGGGCCCAACGGCGCCGGCAAGTCGACGTTCATGAAGCTGATGACCGGCCAGCTCAAGCCGAGCCAGGGCACGATCCGCGTGCTCGGCATGTCGCTGTGGGACGAGCCGGCCGCATTCACGCGGGTCGGGTTCTGTCCGGAACAGGACGCCTTCTACGACCGGATGACCGGACTCGAATGGGTCACGGCGCTGGTCCGGCTCAACGGCTTGGCGGACGGCGAAGCCGCCGCCGCGGCGGCGCGGGCGCTCGCGCAGGTGGACCTCACCGACGCCGCCGGCAAGAAGATCGGCGCCTACAGCAAGGGCATGCGGCAGCGCGTGAAGCTGGCCCAGGCCCTCGTCCACGACCCCGAGGTGCTGATCCTCGACGAGCCGCTCACCGGGATGGACCCGCTGCAGCGGCGCAAGACCATCCGCTACATCAAGGAGTGGGCCCGCCAGGGCAAGCACGTCATCGTTTCGAGCCACATCCTGCACGAGATCGAGGCGATGACCGCCAACATCCTGCTGATCAACAACGGCCGCATCGTCGCCGAAGGCAACGTCCACCAGATCCGCGACCTCATCGACACGCACCCGCACACCGTGCACGTCCGCGCCGCCGATCCGCGCGCCCTGGCGCACCGGCTGCTGGCCGACGAGGGCGTGATGAGCCTGACGTTCGAGCCCGGAGCGGTGGTGGTGGAGACGCGTCAGCCCGACGTCTTCTACGACACCTTGACGCGGCTGGCGGCGTCGCGTGAGGCCGGGGCGATCGACGAGGTGACGTCGCCCGACGACAACCTGCAGGCGGTCTTCAAGTTCCTCGTGAAGCAATAGACGACGCCATGAGCGACACCGTGAGCGCGCCCCGCTTGTCCCCGCCCCGCCTGTCCCCGCCCCCGCTCGCCGCCGCCGCCCGCCGGGTCTTCGACCTGTCGTTCGGCGAGATGCTGTGGTCGCGGCGCACCATCTTCATGGCGCTGGTCGTCGCCGGGCCGGTCGTGCTGGCCCTCGTCTTCCGCGTGGTCGAGTCGCTCGGCATGCCGGCGCTGCGCGTCAACGGCGCGCGGGTGGCCGGATCGAGCATCTTCGGCGTGATGATCTGGATGCTCTACATCCGCTTCATCGTTCCGGTGCTCGGGGTCTTCTACGGCACGGCCCTGATGGCCGACGAGGTCGAGGACAAGACGCTGACGTATCTGTTCACGCGGCCGATTCCGCGGGCCGCGGTGCTGCTCGGCAAGTACCTGGCCTACCTGGCGTGCACGACGCTGGTCGTGCTGCCGTCGGTGATGCTCAGCTACTTCCTGGTCGTGCCGTTCGCCGACGTGGGGAGCACGTTCCGGTCGCTGGTGCTCGACCTGGCGATCCTGGCGCTGGGGCTGGCCGTGTACGGCGCCGTCTTCGCCTTCGTCGGCACCTGGCTCAAGCGGCCCCTGGTGGTCGGGCTGGTGTTCGCCTTCGGCTGGGAGCAGGTGGCCATGGCGCTGCCGGGCTATCTGCGCCAGTTCACCGTCGCCCACTACCTGCAGGCGCTGGTGCCCCACGCCCTGCCGAGCGACAACGCCCTCAGCGTGCTGCAGGGCCTGTTCCGCCAGGCCCCGCCGGCCGGCACGGCCATCGCCTGGCTGGCGGCCATCCTGGCCGTGTTCCTCTGGCTGGCGATGCGCCTGGTCGCCCGCCGCGAGTACGTCCTCGAGCAGTAATCACGGATCCGTCGGCCCCCTCGGTTCAGGCACTGAACAGTGTTCAGTCGCGGACCGCAGCGGCGGGACACGTTTTGGGCGGCCAAAATCCTTTGGACTGACGAACTTCCGGGCAGGCGATGCGTATACTCCGGCAGGGGGACTTTCGATGACGAAGAAGACCCGTAACTTCGTCCTGGGCGCGGGCGGCATTCTCGCCGTCGGCCTCACGACCGGCTTGGTCGCATCGCTGGGGCTGTCGGTGGCGACCACCCAGGCGGCTGGTCCAGGCGAACTCGAGTACGTCCCCGCGGAGGCCACCGCCGTCGGCTACGCCAACGTGCAGGAGGTGATGGCCTCGGAGTTGCGCCAGCGGCTCCGCAAGCTCGAGCCCGACACCCGCGAGCGCGACGATTTCGAGAACAAGACCGGCGTGGACATCGAGCGCGACATCGACAGCGTGGTCGGTGCGGTGCTGCCGACGCCCGCCGGCAGCCGCGATCATCGGCCGCTCGTCGTCGCCCGCGGCCGCTTCGACCAGGTGCGGATCGAGGGCCTGGCCCGCGAACACGGCGGCCAGGTGACCGACTACCAGGGCGTGCGCCTGCTGACCCACGACGACGACGGCAAGGCGGTCGCGCTCGGCTTCGTCGAGCCGGGCGTGCTCGCCGTCGGCTCGGCCGACGCCGTGCGGGCGGCGATCGACGCCAAGCGCAGCGGGCGCAGCGTGCTGGCGAACACCGAGCTGATGCGCCTGGTCAACGACATCGACGCGAGCAATGCCTGGGCGGTCGGCCGCTTCGACGCCCTGGCGTCGCAGGCCAACCTGCCCGACGGGCTCGGCCAGAAGATGCCGACGCTGTCGTGGTTCTCGGCGTCGGGCCACCTGAACGGCGGCGTCTCGGGCACCGTCAAGGCCGAGGCCAAGGACGAAGAAGCCGCCGCGAACCTGCGCGACATGCTCCGCGGCGTCGTGGCGATGGCCAAGCTGCAGTCCGGCGACAACCCCGGGCTGAAGGCAATGACCGACTCGCTGCAGCTGGGCGGCGAGGGCCGCACGGTGGCGGTGGCCTTCGCGGTGCCGGCCGAGGTCTTCGACGTCCTCGAGGCGCTGCGTCAGCAGCAGGGCACCCGCCGCGGCGACGACGCCCAGAAGTAGGGCAGAGCTCAGCAGGGCAGAGCTTCAGCTCTGCCTTACGACGCCGATCTCAGAACCGCATGAAGAGCGGCCGGTCGATCTCGACCGGCCGTTGTCGTGTACGGGTGGGAGGCGGCCGGCGGTCAGCGCGGCTCGGGCCGCTCGGCGGCCAGCGCGTCGATGAACTCCGCGATCGCCACGGTGACCGGCGCCGACAGGTCCACGAACTCGATGCCGGTGCGGTAGGTGAGCCGATCGGAACCGACGGTGCTGATGTGCGAGTGGACGACCCGCGCCTTGACCACCAGCGAGCGCTCGCCGAGCGAGAGCCGGAAGTCGTGCAGCGAGTTGAGCTGCAGCGGGACGCCGATCTCGACGAGCGCTCCGCCCTCGCTCAACTGGCGGATCGCCATCGAGTGGTAGATCTTCACCTCGCCGGGTACGGGCCCCGGCAGATCGTGACGCGGGTGCGCACGCTTGTGGTCGTCGCTCATCCGGGCGCCCGATTATCGCATCAGTGCCGGGCCAGCCGGTGCGCGCTGCGCCGTGACGTGTAGCGGCGTGCCGCCGCGTCGTCGACGCCTGGCAGCATCTGCCCTTCCGCTTCGGTGGTGTAGGTGAGCACCGGGATCCGGCGGGTGGCCGGATCCATCTGCAGCATGCTCAGGAACTGGAAGCCGACGGCGTCCTCGATGCGCAGGCAGACGACGAGGAGATCCGGCGGGTCGTCGGTGATACAGCCGTAGGGCTCCTGATCGAGCGCCACGAATTCGACGTCGTAGCCCCCAGCGGGCAGCAGCGGCTCGACACGCGGCAGGACGTCGGGCCCGCCGCCGACCACCATCACCCGGGTGGCCCGTACCGAAGTTGTCGTCGTGGTCCGCATGATCGTCGTCGTCCCTGCTCTTATCAAGAAGCGGGCCAACGACGTGTTCGGCAGGACTGCCACGAATTTCGCAGGATTCCCGCGAGGCGTGCCCCTGGCGGGACGCGCCGACCGCGCCGAGCGACACTGCGCGTCACCAGAGGTGGCACGCCGTGCGTACCGGGCGAGCAACCGGCGGGAAAAAACATGGGGGCCGGCGGACGAACCGCCGGCCCCCGTGCCATGCCCGGGCTGTACCGGGAGACTAGAAGCGCAGCCGTGCGCCGAGGAACGCCCGGCGCGGCTGGATGAACTGCAGGCCGTTGCCGAACGCCACCCCGCCCTGACCGGCGACGAGATCCTGGTTGCGGACCGCGTCCTGGTTGTCGAGGACGTTGAACAGGTCGACGAAGACCTCGGCGGCGGCGCGCCCGATGTTACGCACGTACTGCGCCCGCAGGTCGATCTGCCCCCACGACGGGTTGGTCAGCGAGCCGACCGAGTCCGGCGCCAGCCACCGGTCGACGATCCCGCCGAACAGATACGCCTCGGACGCCGGAATGCGCAGCGGCAGGTTACGGCTCGACGCCAGGAAGGTGCGGCTGGCCACGGTACCGGAGTTCCAGGACGCGGTGGCGCCAAGCTGCAGCCCGAACGGGAAGCTGTAGGAGCCGCCGCCCTTGAGCAGATGGCGGATGAGTCCCGGCTGCGTGCCGAACTGATTCGGCGCGCGCGGGTCGAGGAACAGGACGTCGCCCTGGAAGTCGGCGTTGCCGTCCGAGTTGCTGTTGCCCTCACCGTCGTTCCAGTTGTACGAAGACAGGAACTGCCAGTTGTTGGCGAAGCGCTTCCGGAACACGAACTCCAGCCCCTGGAAGTTGCGCTTGCCGCCCTTGAGTGTGCCGAGGACGAAGTTCGAGCCCGGGTTCGAGGTGTAGCCGAAGTAGTCGTAGCCCAGGAACAGCGAGTCGGGCGCGTTGGGATCGCCGGGCACGCCGCTCAGGCTGGCGTAGCCGGTCGGATCCGCGTAGAGGTGCAGGTCGTAGTCCTCGAAGATGTCGCGGGTGCGGCGGTTGAAGTAGAGCGCGTCGATGCTCATGCCGTAGCCGAGATCGACGGCGTAGCCGAGCTGCAGTTCGTCGGTGTACGGCGTCTTCGTCGTCGGCGAGAAGAACGCATCCTGCACCGTCGGGCCGCCACGGGTACGGTAGGTGATGTACTCGCCGAGCGCGTAGACCTGCTCCTCGAGAATCGACCCGGTGAGCGTGCCGGCGAAGTTGGTCATGTCGTTGCGGATCGGGTCGTAGTAGCGGCCCCAGTACGCCGACGCCTTGTGCCGGCCGTCGCCGAGCACGTCGTAGACCGCGCTGAGCCGCGGCGCCCACGCCCAGTCGAAGGTGAAGATCTCGTCACCCGTGGTCGCGTAGTGTTTCCACTGTTCGGTGCGCACGCCCAGGTTCAGGGTGAGGCGGTTCAACGTCCACTCGTCCTGGGCGAAGAACATCAGGCCGCGCGATTCGGTTTCCTGCGGACCGAGCGACGCCTGGAAGTCGCGATCGTAGCGGGTGTTGAACGTCAGGCGCGAGCCGAGCTCGACCGAGGTGATCATGCCGTCGCCGTTGGCGTCGAAGGCGGCGTAGAAGCGGGCCCGGTCGGGGCGCGCGTTGATGGTGTTGATGAAGCCGCCGAAGTCGCTGGTGTTGGTGACGTCGAACTGCAGGTTCGACCAGCCGCTCGTCGCCACGTCGAAGGCGGTGACGTTCGAGTACCGCCCGGCGAGGTTGTAGAGGCCCTCGCTGTTGACGTAGATGGTGTCGCGGAAGTTGTTCGGGTTCTCCCAGCCGGCGCCCACCTTGACCGTGTGCGACCCGATCACGCGCTGCAGCGTGGCGCGGATTGCCTGGTTGTCGCGCTTGTCGACCAGATCGCGGCCGAAGCCGCCGATCTGCTCGTCGGCCAACGTGCGGCTGTCGCTGCCGCGGAACAGCACGTCGACGCGCGACTCGCGAAGCGCCGACAGGTCGGTGACCTCGCCGTTGTGCTTGTTGGCCATCACCTCGAGCAGGGTATTGCCCCACACGCGGGTGTAGTTGGCCAGGTAGCGGTGGCCGCCCTGTTCGCGGGCGCGGTCGCGGGCGTTGGTGATGTCGCGGTCGCGGCGGCCCGTGATCTCGGTCGGGTCGCTGAGGTAGGTGAAGCTGACCAGGTCGTCGGGCGTGATCGACCAGCTGCCCTTGGCAAACCCCTGGTGCTGGGTGTTGTCGACGCTGCGCATGAACTGGTTGGTGTCGAGCGAGGTGACGTCGTCGCCACGATTGGTGTAGCGGTAGCTGCCGAAGAACCACGCCTTGTCGCGCACGATCGGTCCGCCGAAGGTGTAGGCGTTGTCCTTGGTCGAGAACTCGAGCGCCTCGCCGTTCTTGTTCTCAGCCACCAGGTCGGAGTTCTGGAAGAAGTAGTTCGCCGAACCGTGCCAGTCATTGCTGCCCGATTTGGTGACGACGTTGGAAATCAGCCCGGTGGCGCCCACGTACTCAGCCGGGATGCCACCGGTGATCACCTTCTGCTCCTGGATGATCTCGGTGTTGAGGTTGGCGCCGAAGGTGCCCCTGACCGGGTCGGTGACGTTCATGCCATCGAAGTAGTAGACGTTGTCGCTCGAGATGCCCATCTCGCCGCGGATGTCGCTGTAGTTCATGCCCGACCGGGCCGCCGGGTTGCCGCCCTGCGTCTGATCGTCCGGAAGGACGCCGGGCACCAGCTGCAGGTAGCTTTGGTAGCTGCGGCCGGTGGGCAGCGACTCGGTCAGCTGGAGCGTGATGTCCTGACCGCTGGTCGCGCTCTTGACGTCGACGACCGGCGAGGCCGCGGTCACCTGGACCACCTCGCTCAGTCCCGCCACCGCCATGGTGAAGGGGATCGAGGTCGTCTGCCCGGCCCGAACCAGGATCTGCGGCCGGGAGCTGTTCTGAAAGCCCTGCAGCTCGACGGTGACGACGTACTGGGTCGATGGGGCCAAGGCCTCGAGACTGGCGACGCCCTGCCCATCGGTGACTGCGGTTCGACGCGTGATCGTGTCGGTGGCGCTGGCCGTCACCGTCACGCCCGGCAACCGGCCGCCGTCAGAGTCTTCGACGGTGACCAGGATGGTTCCGGTATTGGCGACCTGCGCGAACGCGGTGCCCGCGAGGGCCGCCAAGAGGGCCACGGTCATGGCACTCACTCGGATTTTCATGTTGTCTGATCTCCCAAACAATTGGATATGCAGTTACCGAACGATTGGTTGGTAGAAAAGTCCGTGCCAGACCAGACGTCCGGTAAACATTGGGCCGAACGCCATCTGGCCTATGGCTTCGGCCGTTCGTCCCTGGCGGAGATCCCAATTGCTGGGAATTTGATCCCTATAGTTGGATCCGGTAGGGGCTATAAGACCCATGAATGGGGACGGGCGACAGGCGTGGCGAGACAGTCGGATGTATCGGGTCCAGACGCCGGTCCCAAAGTCGTGGCCGGCCCAGAATGGGCTCAGACCCTGTGACAAGCGGTGACGTGTCGAAGGCGGGTGCCACGCCGTGGATTTGAACAACCGTTTGATATCATCGCCACCGCATGGACGTCGGCGAGATCGTCATCCTCGGCGCGGCCCGCACGCCGATTGGGCGCTACGGCGGCGCCCTGAAAGACACGCATCCCGCCGAGCTCGGCGCTGTGGCCGTGCGTGCCGCCCTTGAACGGGCCGGCGTGCCTGCGGCGGCCGTCGACGAGGTGGTCATCGGTCATGGTCGCCAGGCGGGCTCGGGCCCCAACCCCGCTCGCCAGGTCGGCCACCGCGCCGGGCTCCCGCACACGGTGCCCGCGCAGACGATCAACAAGGCCTGCGCATCGGGGCTGCAGGCCATCGCGACGGCCGCGCAGAGCCTGATGCTCGGGGAGTCGTCGGTCGCGGTCGCGGGCGGCATCGAGTCGATGAGTCGCATGCCCTACCTGGTGGACGCCGCCGACGCGCGGTGGGGCCACAAGATGGGGCACTTCCCGTTCGTGGACGCGATGTACCGCGACGGATTCTCCGACCCGCTGTCGGGGTTGATCATGGGCGAGACCGCTGAGGTGCTGGCGCGCCAGTACGGCATCACCCGCGCCGAGTCGGACGCCTTCGCCCTCGACAGCCAGCGCAAGGCCGAAGTGGCGCAGCGCGAGGGACGCTTCGACGCCGAGATCGCGCCCGTGGAGGTGACCGACCGTGGCAAGGCCGTAAGGGTGACGGCCGACGAGCATCCGCGGCCCGGCTCCACCCTGGAAGGGCTGGCCAGGCTGCCATTGACCTTCCCGGTGGTCGAAGGGCAGCCGGGCATCATCACCGCGGGATCGGCGTCCGGCATCACCGACGGCGGCGCGGCGGTGGTGATGAGCACGGCCGGGTGGGCCCGGGCGCACGGTGTTCGCCCGCTGGCCCGGCTGCTCGGCTGGGCCAGCGCCGGCGTCGATCCGCGGATCATGGGTATCGGCCCGGTGCCGGCGCTGCAGAAACTGCAGGCACGCACCGGCGTCACGGTGGACACCGTGGACCTGGTGGAGCTGAACGAGGCGTTCGCGGCCCAGGTGATCGCCGTCACCCGCGACATTCCGATCGCCGCCGGCAAGCTGAACGTCAACGGCGGCGCGATCGCCCTCGGCCATCCGATCGGCTGCACCGGCACGCGGATCGTCGTCACGCTGCTGCACGAATTGCGGCGGCGCGGCGCCGCCCGCGGGATCGCGACGCTCTGCGTGAGCGGCGGGATGGGGATGGCCTTGGCCATCGAGGCCCTCGGCTGATGCCTCGGCCCTCGACGGCGGGGCTCGGGGCCCGGGACTCGGGGCTCAGGTGATGCGCATCGCGGTGATTCCCGGCGACGGGATCGGCAAGGACGTGACGGCCGAGGCCGTCAAGGTGCTCGAGGCGGTGGCCGCGGCGTCGGGCCGCGCGCTCGAGCTGCACCACCTGCCGTGGGGCGCCGATCACTTCCTGGCCACCGGCGAGACGCTGCCGCCGCACGGCTACCGCATGCTCCGCGACGAGTTCGCCGCCGTGCTCGTCGGCGCGTTCGGCGACCCGCGGGTGCCCGACAACCGCCATGCCCGCGACATCCTGCTCGGCACGCGGTTCGAGCTCGACCTCTACGTGAACTATCGCCCGGTGAAGCTGCTCCACGACCGCCTGTGCCCGCTGAAGGATCGCGGCCGCGCCGACGTCAACTTCGTCGTGTTCCGCGAGAACACCGAAGGCGTCTACGTCGGCGTCGGCGGACGCTTCAAGGCCGGCACGACCGACGAAGTGGCCATCCAGGAGGAGGTGAACACCTGGAAGGGCGTGCACCGCATCGTCCGCCACGCGTTCGAGTTCGCGGCCGCTCGCCGGCTGACCCGCGTCTGCATGGCCGACAAGAGCAACGCCATGCCGCAGGGCCACGCCCTGTGGCAGCGGGTGTTCCGCGAGGTGGCGGCCGAGTTCCCGGGCATCACCGCGACCCATCAGTACATCGACGCCCTGGCGATGTTCCTGGTCAAGGAACCCGGCCAGTACCAGGTGATCGTCACCAACAACCTGTTCGGCGACATCGTCACCGACATCGGCGGCGCGCTGCAGGGTGGCCTGGGGATGGCCGCGTCGGGCAACATCCATCCCGGCCGCACGTCGCTGTTCGAGCCCGTGCACGGCTCGGCGCCGCCGCTGGCGGGCAGGAACGTCGCCAATCCGATGGGGGCGATGCTCTCGGCGGCGCTGATGCTCGAGACGCTCGGCTGGACGGCCGAAGCGGGGCGCATCGAACGGGCCGTCGAGGCCGCCGTCGCCGCCGGCCAGACCACCAGCGACATCGGCGGCCCGCTCGGCACCACCGAGGTGGGTGACGCCGTCGCCGCAGCCATCGCCCGTGCCTAACGAGGACCCGTCATGAGCCAGGATCTCTTCATCGTCGGCGGCGCGCGTACGCCGATGACCCAGCACGTCGGTGCGCTCAAGGACGTGTCGGCCATCGAGTTGGGCGCCATCGCCACGCGTGGCGCGCTGGCCCGCAGCGGCGTGTCGGCCGACGGCGTCGATCACGTCGTGTTCGGCAACGTCCAGCAGAGCAGCATCGACGCCCACTACGGCGCCCGGCACGTCGGCCTGCGCGCCGGGTTGCCGATCGAGGTGCCGGCGCTCACCGTCAATCGGCTGTGCGGCTCCGGGATCCAGGCGGTGGTGAGCGGCGCCCAGCAGATTCTCACCGGCGAGGCCGCCGTGGTCGTGGCCGGTGGCATGGAGAGCATGAGCCAGGTGCCGCACGTCATCCGTGGACTTCGCAGCGGCCTGCGGCTCGGGCAGGGTAAGCTCGAGGACTGGCTGTGGGAAGGCCTCAACGATCCCTACGCGGGCTGCTCGATGGCGATCACCGCCGAGAATTGCGCGGCGAAGTACGGCATCAGCCGCGAGGACGCCGATCGCTATGCGCTGCGCAGCCAGCAGCGGGCGCACGCCGCCTGGGGTTCGGGTGCGCTGGCCGAAGAAGTGGTGCCGGTGGAGATCAAGAGCCGCAAGGGCGTGACGGTCGTGGATCGTGACGACCACCTGCGGCCCGACACGACGCTGGAAGGGCTGGCGGCGCTGCCGACAGTGTTCAAGAAGGACGGCGTGGTCACGGCCGGCAACGCCAGCGGCATCGTCGACGGCGCGGCGGCGCTGGTGGTCGCCTCGGGCGCGGCGGTGACCGCCCGCGGGCTGACGCCACTGGCGCGAATCGTCTCGTGGGCGAGCGTGGGCGTCGAGCCGACGCTGATGGGCATGGGGCCGGCGCCAGCCATCCGCAAGGCGCTCGAGCGGGCCGGCCTGTCGCTGGGGCAACTCGATCTGGTCGAGATCAACGAAGCCTTCGCGCCCCAGTATCTGGCCTGCGAGAAGGAACTCGGGCTCGATCCGGACCGATCGAACGTCAACGGCGGTGCGATCGCGCTGGGCCATCCGCTGGGCGCGAGCGGGGCGCGGCTGCTGCTCACGCTCGCTCTCGAGCTGCGCCGCCGCAAGGGCCGCTACGGCGTCGCGTCCGCCTGCATCGGCGGCGGCCAGGGGATCGCGATGGTGATTGAAGGGATTCAGTAGGGGCCAGGGACCGGGGACCAGGGACCAGGGACCAGGGACCAGGGATCGGAGAACAGGGGGAGACGATGAAGACGGTTGGCGTGCTTGGTTGTGGGTTGATGGGCGCGGGGATCGCGCAGGTGTCGGCGGCGGCGGGGTTCCGCACGGTCGTCCTCGAGGTGAACGACGGCGCGCTGGCCAAGGGCCTGGCGCGCATCGACAAGTTCCTCGAGGGCGGCGTCGCCAAGGGCAAGATGACGGCCGAAGCCAAGGCCGCGATTCTCGGACGGCTGACCGGCACGACCTCGTACGCCGACCTCGCCGCCTGCGATCTCGTGATCGAGGCGATCGTCGAGAACGTGGACGCCAAGCGGAAGGCCTACGCGCAGGTCGAGGCGGCGGTCGCCGAGCACTGCCTGATCGCGTCGAACACCTCGTCGCTGTGCGTCACCGAACTGGCCGCCGGCACGAAACGCCCCGACCGCTTCGGCGGCCTGCACTTCTTCAACCCGGTGCCGCTGATGAAGCTGGTCGAGGTGATTCGCGCCCTGACGACCAGCCAGGCGACGCACGACGCGCTGATGGATTTTGCGACCAGGCTCGGCAAGGAGCCGATCGCCGCGCCCGACCGTGGCGGTTTCATCGTCAATCGGCTGCTCGTGCCCTACCTGCTCGACGCCGTCCGCTGCCTGGAGGAAGGGCTGGGGACGGTCGAGGACATCGACAAGGGCATGCAGCTCGGCTGCGGCTATCCGATGGGGCCGTTCACACTGCTCGACTTCGTCGGGCTCGACACCACGTACTTCATCGCCAACATCCTGTTCGAGGAGTTCCGCGAGACGCGGTTCGCGCCGCCGCCGCTCCTGAAACGGATGGTGCTCGCCGGGCACCTCGGGAAGAAGAGCGGCAAGGGTTTCTATTCGTACTGACGCGCGTAGGGACCGGAGACCAGGGACCAGGGACCGGGGAAGGGCGCTCGTCACGCGGCGTTCCGCCGCGTGCGATCACGCGTCGAGGAGCGTGAGGGTGCAGATCTCCGCTTCGGTGCGCGACAGAATCCAGCCCTCGAGCTGCACCGTGCGTCCGCGGGCGAAGTCCTCGCGCACGGTTCGCACGAGCCTTTGGGTGGCGCCACGTTCGTCGCGCCCGCGCTCGATGGACTGGAGGGCGCCGCGGGCGACCGCGAGGATCGACGCGCGATCCGCCGCATGGCCGAGCTGACGCAGGTACGCCTCGCCAATCGCGCGGACGGCGTCGGCGCGATCCGCGAAGTAGCCCGTGCTCGCCTGCCGCGCGCGGTCCGACGCCGGCGCCTGCCGGCCGTCGGCGACGGAGGTCGCGACCAGCGTCGACCCGCAGACCGACAGCGCCTGCCACAGGAAGTCGCGCCGCGGCATGCCGGTCATTCGGTGGTTCTCCCGGGGCGGCGTTGCCGCCGCAGCGTGTCGGCCAGCCGGTGCGCCAACGCCACCACCGTCAGCGTCGGATTGGAGTCGCCGCCGGTGGGGAAGACCGAGCCCCCCGTCAGGTAGAGGTTCCGCACCTCGTGGGTGCAGCAGTCGGCGTCGACGACGCTGACGGCCGGATCGCGTCCCATCCGCGTCGCCCCCATGTGATGGCCGCCCGGATCCTGGCGCCAGACGAACCGCCGGGCATCCCCGGGGACCCACAGCCGCGCCAGTCCGGCGGCGCCGAGCTCGCGGGCGAGGACCACCATCGCCCGCCGCATCTGCTCGTCGTCCTCGGGGGCGATGCGCCAGTCGAGCGCCACGCGCGGCATGCCCAGCGCATCCACCTCGTCGCCGAGGGTGATGCGGCTGTCGCGCAGCGGTGACTGCTCGGCGCGGATCGTCAACTGCGCCGACTGGTAGCCGCCCACCCCGCGGGTGACCAGGGCTTCCGCCGTGGCGTACGGCACGACTTCGCTGTCCGCCCTCGCCGACGCGGCTCGGGGCGTGAAGAGGACGGTTGCCGAGAAGTTGAGCAGCCGTTCCCGCCGCGCCACCGCGGCCGAGAGGCCGAACGCGCCCAGCATCTGCACCGGCGTGCCGTCGGCGCGGGTGAAATCGGAGTCGCGGCGCCGATAGAACGTCAGGTCGAGGGCCGCGCCGTGCACCACCCCGATCGACCCGTAGTAGTGCGGATGCTCCATGAAGTACCGGCCGACGACGTCGTGGCCGTTGGCTACTCCTTCGCGCTGCTGCGACCTGGAGGCGAGCAGCACCCGCGCGTTCTCGATGCCGCCGAGGGCCAGGACGTAGCGCCCGGCATGCACGTGGAACGTCGTGCCCTCCAGCGTCTTGCACGTCACGGATTCCACTCGTCCCCTGGCCTGGTCCAGACGGAGGTCGGCCACGTTGGCGTAGGTGACGACCCGGACGTCCTCGGCGCGTTCGAGCAGCGGGCCGTAGACGGCCGCGAAGCGAGTCGGCGGGCTGAACTGGTAGTAGCGCTGATCGATGGCGGAGGACAGCGGCAGCAGCCGTGTGCCGGTCCGCGCGGCGCGGCGCTGGCCGTGCCAGTCGAACTCGCCGATCTCCACGGTCTGGCAGGCGCGCCGGTACCAGGGGACGAGCTCCGAGTACTTCAGGGGCCAGCCGCTGTTGGCGACGTGGGCGTGGGCCTCGAAGTCCTGCGGCATCAGCGGGCGGCACCAGCCGTTCCAGTGGCCGGTCGTGCCGCCGAGCGCGCGGATCCGCATCTGCCGCATGTTCCAGGTGTCGATGCCGGTCATGCGGCCTTCGGACAGGGCCTGTGTCGCCGCGTCGCGTTCGTGGCCGCCGCTTTCGAGCAGCAGCACCGACAGTCCGGCACCGCGGAGATCGAGCGCGATGGTCATGCCGGCGGCGCCGGCGCCGGCGATGCAGACGTCGGCCTCGAGCGTCGTTCCCTGCGGCAGCGTCCGGCCGTCGATGAGCATGAACTCAGCGCAGTCTACACGGCGCTACTGGGTAGTCCGCGCCAACGGCGGCACCGGGGTGTCCGGGGCGATTGGCGGACGCCTCGTGTGCCACTCGGTGGCCTGCTCGAAGGCGCGCGCGAGCGCGAGCACCCGGCCTTCCGAGAACCGCGGCCCGGCGATCATCAGTCCGACCGGAAGGCCCGCGGCGGTGAAGCCGCAGGGCACCGAGATGGCCGGGATGCCGTAGGCGTTGAATTGCCCGGTGTTCTCCAGTTCCGGGTTGCGCGGCACGTCGGTCTCCTCGCGCTGCAGCGCCGCGTCCACGGTACGGGGAGTGTGGCGGCGCGTCGGCAGGACAACCACGTCGACGTCGCGGAAGCTGTCGTCGATGCGTCGGCGCAGCGCCTCGAGCGCCCAGCGCCCGCGGATGTAGTCGGCGGCCTTGGTGTTGTTGCCGCTTTGCAGATTGCGCCGCGTCGGAATCTGATACCGGCCGGCCATCTGGGTGAACAGCGGCTCGTGCCAGGCGTACATCTCACCGCCGAGATTGACGTCGCGGGTCGTCGGCAGCACCACGTCGGTCATGCTCCGGGTGAGCGACGCGATGACCCCGAGCGCCGTGTCGGTGGCGCTGGCGACGTCGGCGTCGAGATGGTCGAAGTACGGCGCGCGGGCCACGCCGACCCGCAGCCCCTTCACCGGCTGGGCCATCGCCGCCACGTAGTCTTCCGCCGGGTGCTCGACGCTGGCGATGTCGAGCCGGTCGTAGCCGGCCAGCACCTTCAGCATGACGGCGGCGTCGGCCACGGTGCGGGTCATCGGTCCGCAGTGGTCGAGCGACAGCACCAGCGGGATGATGCCGCGAATCGACACCAGGCCGTAGGTGGGCTTCAGGCCGACGATGCTGCAGAACGAGGCCGGCGTGCGGATCGACCCGCCGGTGTCGGTGCCCAGCGCGCCGTAGCACAGCGCGGCCGACACCGCTGCCGCCGATCCTCCCGACGATCCGCCCGGATTCCGATCGAGCGCCCAAGGATTGCGCACCGGCCCGTAGTAGCTGGTGGCCGAGGTGCCGCCGTTGGCGAACTCGTGGAGGTTCAGCTTGCCGATCACGATCGCCCCGGCGGCAGTGAGGCGTCGCGTGACTTCGGCGTCCTCGGTCGGCACCCGGTCGTCGAACACGCTGCTGGCCGCGGTGGTGCGCACGCCGGCGGTATCGATGTTGTCCTTGAGCGCGATCGGCACGCCGTGCAGCGGCCCACGGGCGCCGGTCTGACCCTCCAGCGCCTTGGCCCGGGCGAGCGCGGCGTCGCCGGTGACGGTGATGAAGGCGTTGAGCTTCGGGTTGTAGACGCGAATCCGCTCGAGGCAGGACGTCACCAGCTCGGTCGGCGACACCTTGCGGGCGGCCACCAGTTCGGCCGCCTCGGTGAGCGTCAGCCATGCCAGATCGGTGGGCGCGGCCTTGCGCTGGGCAGCCACCGCGCGAAGGGCCGGTCGGGTCGTGACGGCGCCGGCGACCAGCGAGGCGCCGAACGCACGGCGGGTGAGGGTCGGCATGGCCGCCACCTTACACCATCCCTGGTGGTGCCGACCGGCAACGCCACAAATGGGGACAGGCCCCAATTGTGGTGTCGGCGTCAGCGGGCCGTCAGGGTCGCGCGCAGCTTGCGCGCGTCGGCCTGAAAGCGACGATCTTCGGGCGCCCACTCGGGGTCCGGCGTCGCGGCGATGGCCGCATCGAGCGAAGCCCGTGCCTCGTCGCGGCGATCGAGCGCGATCAGCGTCTCGGCCAGGAACAGCAGCGAGATGACGCTGTCCGGTTTGTAGGTGAGTGCCTTGCGCAGATGCTGTTCCGACTTGCGCAGGTCGCCGCCGAAGAGCCGCGGCACCTTGTAGTACCACCGCCCCAGCGCCCGGTCGGGCGAGCCGTGCAGATACGACGGATCGAGCCGCCGTGCCGTCTCGAGCGCCTCGCGAATCGGGCCGCGATAGCGGATGCCCTGGCGCAGCCCGTGCGCGTCGGCCAGGGCGCCCATGTTGGCGGCGATCCAGAAGTGCCCGGCCGGCGAGTCGGGCGCCGCCGCGGCGGCGGCCCGGCCGGCGTCGATGCCGCGCTCCAGCACCCGCTTCTTCTCGGCGTCGGCCGCCGGCCCGTTGGTGCCGAGCCAGTAGCGGGTGCGAGCCAGCTTCCAGGCCGCCTCGACGTCCCTGGGGTTTGCCGCCAGGCGCGCGCTCCAGATGCGCTCGGCGGCCAGCGCACTCGCCGGCTGTTCGCGATCACGATAGAGCGCGTCGGGATCGCCCTGGACCGCGCGCGCGTTCAACCGCGTGATGGCGCCGCCGAGGAGGCCAAACAGCGCAAGGTATGATACGGCGATGCAGGATCTGATCACGCGTCTCCTCGTCGAACTCGGCGAGGATCCGGCCCGTGAAGGCCTGGCGCGGACGCCGGGACGGGTGGCGCGGTCCATGGAATATCTCACGAGCGGCTACCGGACCGACGTGGCCCAAGTGCTGAACGGCGCGCTGTTCTCGGTGGACTACAACGAGATGGTGATCGTGCGCGACATCGACTTCTACAGTCTATGCGAACACCATCTGCTGCCGTTCTTCGGCAAGTGCCACGTCGCTTACGTGCCCAACGGCCGGGTCATCGGGCTCAGCAAGGTGCCGCGGCTGGTCGACATGTTCGCGCGGCGGCTGCAGCTGCAGGAGCGGATGACCAGCCAGATTGCCGAGACCATCCGCGACGCCGTGAACCCGCTCGGCGTCGGCGTGGTCTGCGAGGGCTTCCACCTGTGCATGGCGATGCGCGGCGTGGAGAAGCAGGCCTCGACCACCGTCACCAGCGCCATGCTCGGTGTTTTCCACGAGGACGCCCGCACCCGGATGGAGTTCCTGCAGCTGCTGAAGCACCACTGAGCGGCCGGGGCGCCGCCGGCGATCGGCTCACTGCGGCGGCGTCGCCGCCAGCCTCGCCGCCGTTGGTGCGAAATAGCCGCCGGCACTGCGGATCGTGACCCCGGGGTGACGGGTGCCGACCACCACCTGGCGCCAGGCGCCATCGCGTTTGGGGTTGGTCGAGGTGTAGCCGATCACGTAGCGGCGGCGCAGCTCGCCGAGGACACGGGCGAACTCGGCGGGGAGTTCGCTGGCGTCGGCCGGAAACGTGGCCGCGCCGCCCGAGCGCAGCGCCAGCTGCTCCAGCGCCGGACGATCGACGTTGGCGCCGAGCCCGATCGCATACACCGCGGTGTCGGTCTCGCGCACCAGCGCCAGCGCGTCGGCCACCGTGTGGACGCTGCCGGGCGCCGTGCCGGGGTTGTTCTCGTCGCGGCCGTCGGAGAGGAGCACGATCGCCCGCCGCCCCTGGCGTTGCTTCAGGAAGGACAGCGCGTCGTGGAGCGCATCGAACAGCGCCGTGCCGCCGTTGGCCTCGAGCCGGTCGATGGCGTCGAGGGTCGTCTGGCGGCGTTCGGACAGCTCGTGCTCGAAGACCACCTTGTCGGAGAATCGCACCAGCGCCAGCGGATCGGTCGGCCGCAACGCCGTCACGAAGCTGCGCGCCGCCTCCTTCGCCGTCTCCATCGCCCGCCGCATGCTGCCGCTGGTGTCCATCACGAGCGCGATCGCCAGCGGCGCCACCGCTTCCTGGAACGACTCGACCGTCTGTGCCACGCCGTCCTCGACCACGACCAGGTCGGCGGCCGTCAGGTCGATGGCGCCCCGGCCGGTGTCCTGGACGCCGAACTCGAGCGTCGGTCTCACCGGCGGCGGCTTGGGCGCGAAGTAGCCCTCGCGCGTCCGGATCCGGTAGCCGGGATTGACGACGGAGAGCCTGATGGCGCGGAAGGTGCCGTCGGCCTCCTGGTTCTGCGGCGTGTAGCTGAGCAGATAACGGCGGAAGGCGTCGGCAGCGACCGTGGCGTGCACGTTGGGGAGCTGGTCTTCGCGGCTGGGGAAGAAGGCCCGGCCGCCCATCTGCGTGGCGATGCGGCGCAGCAGGGTCTCGCCCTTGAGCGAGATGCCGGCCACGCCGCCGATGCCGACGACGTAGACGGTGGCCTGCAGCCGCTGCAGGGCGCGGATCGCGTCGTCGTAGCCGGTGGTGCTGTTCTCGTCGTAGCCGTCGGTGAGCAGGATCACGACATGACGGCCCTCGACGGCGCTGAACATGTCGGGCAGCGTGCTCAGCGCGTCGAGGATTGCGGTGCCGCCCCGCGAGTGGATGGCGGTGATGGCCTCGGCGATGGTCCGCGGGTCGTCGGTGGGGCCGGTGGTCGACTCGACCGCCGTGCGGAACGGTGCGACGATGACGCGATCGCCCTGGCGCAGCTCGGTGGCCAGCCGCTGGGCCGCCGCCTTCACCATGGCCATGCGCCGGTTGAGGCTCTGGCTGCTGTCGATGAGCAGGGTGAAGGTGGTCGGCACGTCCTGCAGCTGCACGAGGTCGAGCGTCTGCGGCACGCCGTCCTCGTCGATCCTGAAGTCCCCCTTCTCCAGCCACGACACGTAGCGGCCGTCCTCGTCCTGCACCGTGGCTTCGACCAGCACCGACGACACGCTGGTCTCTTCCAGGATCTCGAGCGGCGGCAGGGTGACCGAGTCGGCCACTACGACGCCCGGCGCCGGCTCGGCGTCGACGCGGATGACGCGGGCCTCGTACGGATTCTCGTCGGTCCATTCGACGGCGTACGGCGGGCCGTCGGTGTCGGCGCCGATCGGCGCGCCGTCGACGAAGAAGCGCACCGGCAGGACGCCGCCGTCGACGTCGGTCTGCACCTGCGCGACGACGCGTATCACCCCCGGCACGCCGGTGCGTCCCAGCGGCGAGGTGATCCGCACGCTCGTGTTGCCGGCGGATTGCGCCAGCGTCGGCGCCGCGCCGGCCAGGCAGCACACCGCGGCCGCCCACCAACAGCTACGACGCATCGCCGGAGACCCGACGCGCGATCTCGTCGTCGAGGAAGTAGCTGTCGCACGCCGCCTCGAGCAATCCGTCGGTGAGGCAGTGAGGCAGGCCCCGGTAGTCGGCCAGGGCCACGGCGTGGTCGAGGAGGTCCCGCGGCTGACAGCCGCGCAGGGCGATGCCGCGATGCCGCAGCTGGCCGGTGACCAGGCGTTCGACCATCGCCTCGTCGAAGTCGACCCCGCGCTCGCGGCAGCAGCGGGCGAAGATCTCGGTGAACTGCGCGGCGGTGGGATTTTCGGCGAACACCTTGTAGTGGATCCGCCGCAGGAACGCCTCGTCGACCAGGTCCATCGGCCGGATGTTGGTGGCGAACACCACCAGGACCACGAACGGCACCGGCAGCTTCTGCCCCGACATCAGGGTCAGGTAGTCGGTGCGGCTCTCGAGCGGAGTGATCCAGCGGTTGAGCAGCTCGACGGCCGAGCAGCGCTGGCGGCCGAAGTCGTCGATCACCAGCACGCCGCCGTTGGCGGCCAGTTGAATCGGCGCCCGGTAGTAGCCGGCGGCGGCATCGATCGCCAGCTCCAGCGCGCCGAGGGTCAGCTCGCCGCCGACGGTCACGAGCGGCCGGCGGCAACGCAGCCAGCGTCCGTCGGGCTGGTCCCCGGCGTCGAGCTCGTCGAGCGGCGGCGCCGGCCGCCCCTCGTGGACCACCGGGTCGAACACCTGCACCAGGTGGCCGTCCTGCTCGATCGCGAACGGGACGGCGATGTCGCCTTCGAGCAGGTTCTTGACGCTCTGCGCGATCACCGTCTTGCCGTTGCCGGGCGGGCCGTAGACGAACAGAGAATGGCCGCCGTTGACCGCCGGCCCGAGCTGATCGAGGACGCGGTCGCCGAGCACGAGGTGGGCCAGCGCCCGCTCGACCTGGGCCCGCGTCACGCGCCGCGGCGCCTGCTCGTCGAACGTGCGCATGTAGCGTTCGTACTGCCGGAACGGCACCGGCGCCGCGCCGACGTAACGGTTCTGCTCGAGGAACAGCATCGCCCGGGCCCGGCCGTTGTCGGTGGCGCGGAAGAGGAACGACGGCCCGCCGACCAGTCCACCGCCCTGGACCTCGCAGAGATAGCTCGAGCGCAGGCTGTGCAGCACCGGCTCGATGACCGAGTAGCGCAGGCCGAGCCGGCCGGCCAGGTCGGCGCCGGTCATGTCGCCGCCGACGTGCAGCAGCTTGATCGCCAGCTGCAGCACCTGATCGAAGCTCAGGCCGGACTCCTCCAGGGTGCGCGGCGCCGCGGGCATCGGCGCCACCGGCCGTCGCCACGCCGAGGCGTCGGGCGCGGAGTCCGTTCTCATGGCACCGCCTCCCGCACCGTCCCGCGCGCCTGGGCGGCGCGCCGGCAGGACGCCACCGCGTCGCGGGTCCGTCCCGCGGCCAGCTGCGCCGTGCAGAGGTTGCGCCAGGCGTAGCCGGCGCGCGGATCGAGCGCCGCGGCCTCGGCAAAGGCGCGGCCGGCGCCGGCGCGGTCGCCGAGCGCCCACAGGACGGTGCCGAGCGTGTTGCGGGCTTCGGCCGAACCCGGGGCGTGGTACACGGCACGGTGCGCGGCGGCCAGGCCCCGGTCCGGAAATCCCCAGTCGCGCCACGCCCGCGCCAGCGCGTCGTGCAGGGCGGCGTCGGCGGCGTCCTGGCGGAGGCCGGCCAGCAGGAAATCCACCGCGGTGTCGACGACGCCCAGCCGGCGATAGGCGGCGGCGACCTCGAGATAGCGGCGTCCGCTCGGCGCCAGCGCCAGGGCCAGCAGCGCCCGCTGCAGCACCGGTGAGGTCGACTCGAGTGCGGCGCTGCCCGAATAGCGTGCCGCGATCACGCGAAGCGGCCTGACGTCCGAACGCGCGTCGGTCGAGGCGGCGCCGCGGACGACGACCGGCGCCACGACGCCGCCCACGTCGACGATCGGCGTGCCGGCGATGACGAAGCGGCTCGCCAGCGTGCGCGGCCGGGCCGCACAGCCCGTGGCCGCCATCAGCGCCACCACCACCATGGTGATGGCGCCGGCGGCGCCGCGGCGCCCGCCTACTCGCCGCGGCTCAGACGGTCGTTCCGGCGTTTGAAGTAGAGCATCAGCAGCACGGCACCGATCACGTACATGACGATTTGCCAGGTCTCCACGGATCCTCCTTGTCGCACTCACGCGAGCACCATCTGCGATTACGTCGTCACCGCGCCAGCGGCCCCCAGACGAGCTGCCGGAAGATGCGCAGCAGCGACGGCCCCAGCACCACCAGGTAGAACGCCGGAAACAGGCAGAACACCAGCGGGAACAGCAGCTTGACGCCGAGCTTCGCCGCCCGTTCCTCGGCGCGCTGGCGGCGTTTGGTCCGCGACGTGTCGGCGTGGGTGCGCAGCGCCTGGCCGAGCGAGGTCCCGAAGCGATCGGTCTGCACCAGCATCGCCACCAGCGAGCGGACGTCGTCCACCCCGGTGCGGGTGGCGAAGTTCTTGAACGCCTCGATGCGCGGCTTGCCGGCGCGCATCTCGGCGGTGATGAGCTCCAGCTCGTGCGCCAGGGTCGGGTAGGCGATGTGCAGTTCTTCGCTGACTCGCATCAGCGCCTGGTCGATACCCGAGCCGGCCTCGATGCAGACGATCAGCAGATCGATGGCGTCGGGCAGGCCGTTGCGGATTTCGGTGCGGCGCCGCTCGATCTGCCGCTCGAGCCAGAGGTGCGGCAGGTAATACGTGAACAGGGCCGCCAGCACCGACAGCGCCAGCGGCTGGCCCGAGCGCCCGTAGAAGGTCAGGCCGGCGACGAGTACCGCCGCCGGCAGCACGAGCTGAAGGGCGCTGAACAGCAGCGCGGGCCACTCGCCAATGTATCCGGCGCCGTGCAGCTGGCGCTGCACGCGCTGCATCGTCGCCGGCGAATAGGGGAACAGCGTGCGCACCCGGCGGGCCAGGGCGCTGGGCGTGTCGCCGAGCACGGACTCGACGGCCGCCGGCCGCCCGCGCCCGCCGCCGGTCACCTCCGACAGCCGCCGCCGCGCCGGGCTGGGATCGGTGAGCGGCCACAGCAGGGCCGCCATCGCCGTCGCCACCGCGACGAACATCAGCACGAAGAGCGCGATGATCTGCAGTTCCATCGGAGTCTCAGTACTCGATGCGGACCAGCCGCGCGATGGCGTAGGTGCCGATCACCTGCAGGCCGACCGCGGCCATCACCAGGCGGAACCCGAGTGGATCGTCGACGAGGACGCGCATGAACTGCGGCTGGATCACGTAGAGGAACGCCGCCAGGGCCGGCGGGACCACGGCCAGGATCATGCCGCTCAGCCGCCCGTGGGCCGAGATGACGCGGATCTGCCGCTTCACCTTGAAGCGGTCGCGCATCACCGACGACAGATTGTCGAGGACCTCGGCGAGGTTGCCGCCCGATTCGCGCTGGGTCAGGACCGCGGTGACGAAGAAGCGCGCGTCGAGCACCGGCACCCGCCGCGCCATCTCGCGCAGCGCCTCGGGCATCGACATGCCGAAGTTCTGCTGGTCGTAGACGCGCTTGAACTCGCTGCCGACCGGGGCCGGCATCTCGTCGGCGGCGATGCCGAGGCCGGTGGTGAACGTGTGCCCGGCGCGCAGCGCCCGCGCCACCAGGTCGATGGCTTCCGGGAACTGCTCCTCGAACACCTGCAGGCGGCGTCGGCGGCGGCGCTGGACGAACAGAAACGGCGCGACAGCCCCCACCGCGGCGACCACGACCCCGGCGCTCATCCGGCCTGTGGCGAGGACGCCGAGCGCCCCGCCGGCCACCGCGGCGGCGGCGCACACGGCGACCAGCGCGCCCGCCGTCAGCGCGACGTCGGCCTCGAGCAGCAGCCGCTCGAGCCGCAGCGCCACGCCGGCGTGGCGGGCGAGCATCGCCTCGAGCATCGGCACCGACCGTCGCCGTCCCGTCGGGGCGGTGACGCCGGTGGCCGTGGGCCGCGGCCGGTCGAGGTGGGCCAGCCGGCCGGCGACGGCCCGCGATCGCTGCTCCTCCGGCCGGACGATGAACGCCCAGTAGCCGCCGAGCACGGCGGCCAGGCAGATGACGAAGGTGGCGAGTGCGAAGCCCATGTGGCCCGTCCCTAGCCGACCGTCATCCGGTGGTCGAAGAGGTCGCCGGCCAGGCGGAAGCCGGCCTGCGCCAGCTGCTGCGCACACTTGGGCCGGATGCCGGTGGCGCGGAACTGGCCCTCGACGCGCCCCTCGGCCGACAGTCCGGTCCGTTCGAACAGGAAGATGTCCTGAATGGTGATCACGCCCTGCTCCATGCCGGTGATCTCGCTGATCGCGGTGATGCGCCGGCGGCCGTCGGAAAGGCGCGTCAGCTGCACGACGACGTGGAGCGCCGAGGCGACCTGCTGGCGGATGGCCTTCTCGGGAATGTTGAGGTCGGCCATCGCGACCATCGTGTCGAGGCGGTACAGGGCGTCGCGCGGACTGTTGGCGTGGATCGTCGTCAGGCTGCCGTCGTGGCCGGTGTTCATCGCCTGCAGCATGTCGAGCGCCTCCTCGCCGCGGACCTCGCCGACGACGATGCGGTCGGGCCGCATGCGCAGGGCGTTGATCACCAGCTGGCGCTGGGCCACGGCGCCTTTGCCCTCGATGTTGGCCGGCCGCGTCTCGAGGCGGACGACGTGGCGCTGGCGCAGCATCAGCTCGGCGGCGTCCTCGATGGTGACGATGCGCTCGCGATCGGAGATGAAGCCCGACAGCACGTTGAGGAACGTGGTCTTGCCGGCGCCGGTGCCACCCGAGACCAGGATGTTGAGCCGGGCCCCGACCGCCGCGCGCATGAACTCGAGCATCGGCTGGGTGAGCGACTGGCGTTCGACCAGGTCGCGGGCGCCGAGACGGTCGGTGCGGAAGCGGCGGATCGACAGCACCGGGCCGTCGAGCGCCAGCGGGGGAATGATGGCGTTGACGCGCGATCCGTCGGCGAGACGGGCGTCGACCATCGGACTCGACTCGTCGATGCGCCGGCCGACCGAGCTGACGATCCGCTCGATGATGCGCAGCAGGTGCTGGTCGTCCTTGAACACCAGCGGGCTCGGCTCCAGCCGGCCCTCGCGCTCGACGTAGATCTGATCGAAGCGATTGACCAGGATGTCGGAAATCGTCGCGTCGGCCAGCAGCGCCTCGAGCGGACCGAGGCCGAACAGCTCGTGGAAGACGTCGGTGATGAGCGCTTCGCGCTCCGACATGCTGAGCGGCACGTTCGACGACTCGGTGTCGAGCAGCGTCATGATCAGGCCGCGGATCTCCGGTTCGGCCTGGGCGCGGCCGACGCGGTTGAGCCGGTCGAGATTGAGCCGGTTCAGCAGCGAGCGGTGGACGCGCTCCTTGGTCTCCTGGTAGTGCGCCTGGCGCACGTCGACCATCCCGCCGGGCACGACACGCGAACGATCCGTCAAGGCCATGGCCACCTGCTCGTCAACGCCGACTGCCGAAGCGACCGAACAATCCCGTCTTCACCGACTCGCGTGCCGCCGGCGGCAGACCGGCCAGCTCGCGCGCCGCGTCGTCGAAGCCGGCCGCCAGCCGCCCCTGCAGCCCGGCGACGAGCGGTTCGCCCTTGTTCAGCGCCGCGACCGCGGCGCGGTAGTCACTGGCGAACGTGTAGTCGATCGGCCCGCCGAGCACACGTTCGACGTCCTTGCGGCCGATCTCGGATTCGGTGTCGAACCGGTTGATCGCCAGCTTGACCCGGTCGGCGCCGCAGCGCTGCCTGAGCAGCGCCGCCAGGCGGCTGGCGCTGCGCAGCGCCGGGAGCTCCTGGTTGGCGACGATGACCACCAGCGAGGCGACGTCGAGCGCGTCGATGACGCTCGGGTCGGATCGCGGACAATCGACGACCACCCAGGGGTAGGCGGCGATCACGAACTCGAGCAGCGCCTGCACCCGCAGCACGTCGATCGAGCCGAGCAGCGGCCGGTTGGCCGAGGCCAGCAGGTCGACGCCCGACGGCGTCGGCGTGACCAGTCCCTTGAAGTAGGTCTCGTCGAGACGGTGGATGTTCTCGAGCGCGTCGAGCACCGTGAAGCGCGGCTCGACGCCGAGGAACACCGAGGTGTCGCCCTGGGCCATGTGCAGGTCGACGAGCAGCGTCGGTTCGCGGGTGGCGGCGCGGATGGCCGCGGCCAGGTTGACGGCGATCGTCGTGCAGCCGACGCCGCCTTTGCCGCCGACCACCGCCACCGACTTGCCGGCGGTGGCGCGGTTGGTCACGACCCTGGCCACGCGCTGCACGGCGGCGTCGAGGTCGGCCGGGGCGACCGGGTCGGCCAGCCACTCGGTGATGCCCAGGCGCATCGCCTCGAGCATGCCGGCCGGGTCGAGCGACCGGGCCAGGACGACGATCCCGGCGCCGGGGAACTGGCGGCGCAGCGTCCCCAGGTCGCGCGGCAGCAGGCCGGTCGCCCGGGTGTCGATCAGGAACGCGTCCGGTCCGACGGTGCTGGTCAGGTGCATCGTCGAGATCTCGGCGCTGGCCACCGCCTGGGTGCGGAAGCCGCGCGTCCGCAGGTCGGCCAGCAGATCGGGCTCGGACGGATCGACGATGGTCAGCGAATGCGCCACGGTCATCGCACCAGGAGCGTGCTGACGACGAAGGCCGAGCCCGGCACGCCGAGATCGGTCGTGCTCGGCAGCGTCGGATAAGGCATCACGCGCCCGATGATCTCGGTGCCGTTCGCCTGCTCGAGGAACAGGCCGACGACACGCGTGACGTTGACCGTCGGATGCAGGTCGGGATCGACGGCGCTCTGCTGGCCCCACACGTCGGGATCGACGATCGGCAGCGCGAGGATCCGCGGGCTGACCGCGCAGGTGCCGCCGGACACGCAGCCGCCGGCGACACCGCCGCGGCCGCCGTTCGCGCTGCCGTCCCAGAACGCGCCGGCGTCGGCGTCGACCACGCTGGCGAGCGCTGGGATCAGGTAATTGACGCCGTCGATCCCGACGAAGCCGCCGGCGTGCGCCTGCAGCACGTCTCCAGTACCGACGGCTTGCGGACTGCAGTTGGTCACGTTCGACATGAAGCACTCGATTGAACCCGGCGGGTTGCCGGGGCAGTCGAGCTGGATCGGGAAGAACCAGTTGGCGCTGTCGGGCATGCCGTTCTGCCGCCGGGCCAGCCGCAGCTGCTGGCCGTAGTCGAGCGCCAGGTCCAGCCCCGTGCCATTGTTGCCCGGCATGGGCGGCGCGTAGCTGTCGGGGTTGCCGACCAGCGTCCCGGGCAGCCCCGGCTCATACCGCTCGAAGACGTCGTCAGGGTCCCAGGGCGGAGACTGCGCCTCAACCCACCGGTCGAGCACCGCCAGCGGCCGCACGCACGACGTCCGGTTGGCGTACAGCACTTCGGCCGTGGCCGTGGCCCGCGCCCCCTGGGCGGTGACGCCGACGATGCCGCCGAGGATCGTCGGCAGCGGATTGCCGCGGGCCTGGTTGCGGAAGACGTCGACGCGCACGCAGCGGCCGCCGCCCGCCTCGGGTGATCCGGCGGGGCAGGACGTGGTGAAGGTGACGTCGGCGTCGGTGACGTCGGGCGGCTCGCCCCAGACCAGGTTGGCCCGCGCGGCCTCGATCGCCGCCGCGCGCGCCCGCGCCTCGTCGCCGCCGCCGAACCCGTACGCCGCCGCCGCCGCCATGGCGGCGGCATCGGCGGCGTTCTGGGCCTGGCGACGCGCCGTCCACAGCACGCCGTAGTCGACGACGAAGCTGCTGAAGCCGATGAGCCCGATCATGGCCACGGCGGTCTGGACCAGGACGGCGCCGCGCTCGGACGACCGGCGCGGCCCGCGGGCGCGAAGGCGGAGACGCATCATCGGGCTACCGGCCGGGTGGCCGCGGCGGCGTCGCGCCGGGCGGGGTGGGCGGGCGCCGCGTCGGCGGCGGCGCGTCGAGGATGCCGGGGCGGTCCGACTCGGTGGTGCCGGGCACCCCTTCGTTCTCCTCGTCGGACGGGTTGATGAACGCCCCGGGCCGCACCGGCAGCGTCGGCACTTCGTCGGGATCGAGGGCGCGGACGAGACGCGGCGTGACCAGCACCATCAGTTCGGTCTGCTCGGCGCGCAGGGCCCGGCTGCGGAACAGGCTGCCAAGGATCGGCAGCCGGCTGAGGATCGGAATCGCCTGGCGGTCGGTCTGCGACAGGTTGTTGAGCAGGCCGGCGATGGCGAACGACTGCCCGTCACGCAGCTCGACGTCGGTCTCGGCGCGCCGGGTGTTGAGCGCCGGGATGCGGAATCCCGACAGGACGATGCCGTTGGTGTAGTCGAGGGTGCTCACCTCGGGACGCAGCTTCAGGCGGATGACGTCGCCGGCGATGGTCGGCGTGAAGTTGAGGCGCACGCCGAACTCCTTGTACTGCACGGTGACCTGGCCGATGCCCGAGACGAGCGGAATCGGAATCTCGCCCCCGGCCAGGAAGCTGGCCTCCTGGCCGTTGTAGGCGATGAGGTTGGGCTCGGCCAGGCTCTGCAGGAAGCCTCGGCCCTGCAGCGCCTTGAGGACGCCGCCGATGCCCTGCGTCTGCGAGAACAGGAAGATGTTGAGGAAGTCCGAGAACTCCAGCTGGTCGACGTCACCGTCGCGGCTGAAGTTCGGCGCCGGGAACTGCTGGGTGCCGACCCGCCCGAGGGCCTCCTCGCGGGTGCTGAAGAGCGACAGGCCGGCCTGCTGCAGCGCGTTGCGGTTGACCTCGGCGAAGCGCACCTGCAGCATCACCTGTTTGCTGGGCGAGCCGCTGGGCAGCGCCAGCATATTGAAGACGGTGTGCTTGGGCATCGCCGCCTTGGCCAGCTCGCCGGCCCGCAGCATGACGTCGTTGCTCGACACGTCGCCCGACAGGATCACCGCCTCGTCGGTGACCGCGACGTCGATCGCCTCGCCGGGGAACAGCGCCTGGAAGTTCTGCTGCAGCATCGTCACGCCGGGGTCGACCACCACGTCGTAGTGCTTGCGCTCGGTGGCGCCCCACACGATCAGGCTGACGGTGCCGGAGCCCTTGCCGTCGACCAGCACCTCGCGCGGCTTGACGACCACGGCGTCGGCGACGGCCGGATTGGTGACGGCGATGCGGGTGATGTCGAAGTCGGTGATGAGCACGGTGGAACGACCGGCGGTCAGCACCACGCGCTCGGCGACGTCGCCCGGCGACGCCGCCGGCGCCGGCGTCTGCGGCGCCTGCGCGGCGGCGAGGCCCCCGCCGGCGGCCAGCCACGCGGCCGCCAGGAGCGGTCCAACCCTCGACCCGAATCTCATCGCACCACCTCCGCCGTGCGCTTGGCCGCACGAATCGTCTCGACCGTGTAGATGGACGGCGCCGGGGGCGGGGGCGGCGGGGCGGCGGCTTCGACCACCCGCGGCCGGGCGCGCGGCGCCGCCGGTGCCGGCGGCGGCGGTTCCGGGTTGCCGAGCAGGCTGGCGACCCGGGTGCCCTCGCCCGTCGCCGTCGTCGTCGTGTCGAGCGGATTGCGCAGGGTCAGGGTGATGCGCCCCACCGACGACGCCAGCGAAATCCGCTCGGCATCCTCCGGGCTGACCAGCAGCGTGACCACGGTCGCCGGCGACGGCCGGCGGTCGCCCGCCGCGGCCTGCTGATCGGCCTTGGTGCCCGAGGCCAGCACCTGGACGTTGGCGACGACCACGCGAGCGACGCTCTGCTGCTGCTGCTGGGTGATGCTGACGACCACGTCCACCCGCGCCCCGGGCACGACGAACCCGGCCACCCCGACCACCTCGTCCACCCGCACCGAGATCGCCCGCATGCCGGGCGTGATGATCGGCGGCAGCCCGGCGCCGGCCTCGCGGGCCGCCACCTTCGTCGCGGTGAACGGCTCGTTGGCCAGCAGCGGCGCCATCAGCCCCCGGTTCACCACGTCATCGACCTTCGTGAAGGCGCCGGCGACCTGGTTGGAGGCCGGCCATGCCACCAGCTTCACGTCGCTGGCGGTGACCAGGCTGCCCACCGGCAGGTCGCGGGCGGCCACCGCCACCTGGTAGTTGCTCACCTCGACTTCGCGCACCGGGATGCGCTGCACCTGGCGAAGCACGAGCAGGCTGGCGCCGCTGGCGACCAGCAGGGAGACGGCGAGGACGAGCGTCGTGCGGGTGGTTCGAGTCATGGTGGAGGATCCGCGCCCCGGTCAGGAGCCGAGCTGCTTGCGCATGGTCGAGCGCGCCGTGAGCGTGACCGTGGAAAACGAGCCGCCGAACATCGCGGCGATGGGGCCGATGAACTGGTAGGAATAGGGATGAGTGATGGTGACCTCGAGGCCCGGCCAGGTGCCGCCGCCGGGGTCGGTGAGCGTGACCGTGACCGGGGTGGCCACGGCCTCGCCGGCGGGAATGCCGCCGGTCGTGGCGTAGGTCTCGGCCCGCGCCTTGGCGTCGAGCGAGGTGTAGCCGGGCAGGATGCCGACCCGCGCGCCCTCCATGGCGGCGTTGGTCAGCACGACGTAGCGCTGGAACATGAAGCCGAAGTCGATGATGCCGAGCAGCACCAGGAGCAGCAGCGGCAGCACCACCACCATCTCGACCAGCTCGGCACCACGTTCGGAGTGCCAGCGTTCGCGTCGCGTCATTGCCGCCATAGCGCCATCACGAGTCCGGCGAGCACCGGCACGGCGTAGGGGAGCCGCGGGCCACGGCCGTGCTCGAGGGTGAGGGCCGGCAGCGGACGGACGCCGTGAGCCCGCCAGAACGTCATCAGATGCCAGATGTTCACGAGGGCACGGATCAGGTAGCCGTGGGCCAGCGCGACGGCGAGGCCGAGCACCCCGCCGGCGACCGCGCAGTACAGCGCCGTCCAGACGATCGCCGGCACGCCGATCCAGGCGCCCAGCGCCGCCATCAGCTTGACGTCGCCGGCACCCATCCCGCCCAGGGCGAAGAACGGGAAGAACACCGCCAAGCCTACCGCGGCGCCGCCGAGCGCGCCGAGGGGCCCCAGTCCACCGGGCAAGAGCCCGTGGGCGAGGACGCCAGCCGCCAGGGCCGGAAGCGTCAGGAGGTTGGGCACGCGACGCGACCACACGTCGGTCATGCAGGCCGCCGTCGCGACAGCCGCCGCGACGGCCTCGAATCCGGTCATGGTCCACCACCACCGCCACTGCCTGGCGCGGGGGGCTCCCACAGCCCTTGCGCGTTGGCGTCGAGGGCCTGGTACGTGGTGCGCACCGCCGCCTCGATGAGCGGCCACGTGGCGATGCCGACGACCCCGATGGCCGCCGTCAGCAGCACGTACTCCAGCAGGTCCTGGCCGCATTCCTCGCGGTACAGACGTGCCAGCCACCTGCCCATGACGCGCTGTGCCCGGGTCGACGGGGACCCGATCGTCAGCCTTACGGCGTGCCGCCGCCCGCGCCGGTCTGGATCAGCCCGGTCTGGGTCTGCACGTAGGTCCAAGCCTGGTTCAGCGTACTGCCGATGTTGGGGACGATCGGAATCGCGATCACCGAGATGGCCGCCGCGATCAGGACGTACTCGATGATGTCCTGGCCGTCGTCGTCCCTGACCAGCTTCCTCAACAGTGCCGTCATCGTACTTCTCCGAGTCTGGCGAGTCGTCCGAACTCGCCGCTTGGCCGAGCTGACGAGGCTGTTCCCCCGCCCGGACGAGCCTCAGCTTCCTGGATCTCAGCAACTGCCATGCCCTCGGCATCAGTCCGGGACGCGCTTTTCAGAAACCGTGCAGATCCTTTGATTTGTTGCACGATCATGAGGTCGCCCGCCACCTTCAGGTCGCTGGACCTAATCAGAAAAGACACTTATTGGCCTGACTAATGTCTCACCTTGGCACCATTCGATTCGCCGTCGCCACCAGCCGGTCGCCGCACCGGACCTGGCGGGCAGCGGCCGTGCCCGCCGGGAGCTCGACCATCGCGAACGCCCGCCATGCGAACCGCAACCGCCGGGGCGGGACATCGCGCATGACGGCGACCACGACGCCCCGACGATCGACGGCCACGAGGTCGATGGCGAAGCGCATTCCGAACGTGTGAATGCCCTGGCTCGGCGCGATCACGAGAGCGCTGCCGGCAGGCATCGACTCGCGCCCGGCCAGTCCGCGGCGCCGGGCGGCCGAGGTGCCGGCCAGTTCGGCGTCGGTCGCGAGCCAGGTATCGGACCCGTCGAGGCGCAGCCCCCAGCGGCCGCGGGCGTCGAGCGCCGGCTCGAGAAAGTGGGGGCGTGGCATCTTCGGCAGGCTATCGCACCCGAGTCCGTGCCGCATCAGACCTGGGGCCGGCGTGCAGATCCGTGAAGGCCCGAGGCGAAGTCAGCTAAGCTTGACGCCGATGCGCCCGATGCTCGTCGTCCTGGCCGTCGCGTTGCTGGCCACGCCGCTGGTCGGGCAGACCCGCAAGGCGCCGGCGAAGCGGCCGGCGCCGGCGCGCAAGGCCCCGGCGCCGCCGCCGCTCACCCGGGTGCCGGCCTCCCTGGTCTGCCCCTCCGAACTTGGCGTCGGGGTCGAGACGAAGCGCCGCTACTGCGACGTCCTGACCGGTCGCGACCCCAAGGAGGGCATCCTGGTCACCGTGCCGGCCCATCGCGGGCCGGCGACGCTGTCGTTCGAGCTGCACAACCGCCACACCTACTCGGCCGACCTGGTGCGGACCAAGCGAGCGTACCGGCGCTATACCGCCACCATCGGCGTCCTCACCCTGGACAACACGCTGCTCGACCGCGCCATCATCGACTCGGAGGTGCGCACGGAGCGCGACCTCTACGACCGCATCGGCGGCGGCGCCGGTCCGGGCGGCGTGAAGGCGGTGGCGCCCACCGGCAGCGAGTTCGTCCAGTTCACGATCCCCGAGGAGGCCACCGAGGTGAGCATCCTCGGCGAGAAGCTCGCCGTCGTCAGGCCGGACGGCGCCGACCTGTTCACCTCGGCCGGGCGGCCGGTGGCCACGGTCAGCAACGTGATGATCGAGTATCGCCCGGCGCCCGTCCCGCCGCCCAAGAAGAAGCGGTGAGTCCCGATCCGTCGGCGCTGGTCACGATCATCGTGCCGGTGTTCAACGAATCGGCGACGGTGGCGGCGGTGATCCGCAGACTCCTCGAGGTGCCCCTGCCGGCCGCGCGCGAAATTCTGGTCGTCAACGACGGCTCGACCGACGACACCCGCGCGGTGCTCGACCGGCTGCCGGCGCATCCGGCGCTGCGCATCGTCCACGCCCCGGTCAACGGCGGCAAGGGCAGCGCCATCCGTCTCGGTCTGGCCGAGGCGCTTGGCGGCATCACGGCGATCCAGGACGCCGACCTGGAACTCGACCCGGCCCAGCTGGCCGACCTCGTCGCGCCGATCCTGCGCGGCGAGGCGCGCGTGGTCTACGGCTCGCGCTTCCTGCAGCCGACCTCGGCGGCGCCGTGGCTCACCGTCGTGGCCAACAAGACCCTGACCGCCGTCACCAACGTGCTCTACGGCTCGCGCATCACCGACATGGAGACCTGCTACAAGATCATGGAGACGGCGGTGGCGCGCGGCCTGGGACTCGAGTCCAGCCGCTTCGACATCGAGCCCGAGATCACCGCCAAGCTGCTGCGCCAGGGCCACACCATCGTCGAGCGTCCGGTGCGCTTCGAGCCGCGCAGCCGCGCCCAGGGCAAGAAGATCGGCTGGCGCGACGGCGTGCGCGCCCTGCAGGTGCTGGTGAAGTACCGCTGGTGGCCCCGCCCGTTCTAGGGCTCGTCGAGGACGACCCGGGCCACGTAACGCACCGGGCGGCCGTTGAGCGTCGCCGGAGTGAAGCGCCACATCTTGGCGGCGGCCAGCATCATCCGGTGGCGATAGAAGGTCTCGCCGGGCTCGACGCGGCCTCTGATGCGCACGGTCTCGACGCTGCCGTCGACGCCGACCAGCACCTCGAAGTACGGGCCGGCGATGGCCTCGCCGGGCCCCTTCAACGCCGTGCTGGCCAGGCCCGAGGAGCGCATCACCGGGGGCGTGACGCCGGGCGTCGCCGCGGAGAAGACGGCGTCATCGAGCGGGCCCCCGCTGCTGACTGCGGGCACCCCGGGGGGCGGCGCCGCCGGCACGGCCGGCGCGACCGGCCCCGGGGCGGCGGTCGGACTCGGGGCGTAGCCGACGACCGGGGCGGCGACCGACGGCGGTGGCGGCGCCGGCACGGCGGGAGCCGACAGCGGCGCCGCGGCGCCGGTGGGCCGACTCGGGGGGGGCACCGGCTGCTCGGCCGCGGCGGCCCAGTCGGGCGGCAGCGGCTTGGGCTGCAACACCAGCGCCTCCTCGCTGCGGCCGGGCGCGGCCGGCACGCGCAGCGCCGGGGCCGGCCAGGTGAGCCACACGATGCTCGCGACCGCCGTCACGGCGGCGCCCGCGGCGACCGGGATGCGGGCCGCCAGCAGGAAACGGCGGGCCTCGTCCCAGATGTTCAGGCGCTGCGCGGACGCCGCGGCCCGCAGCGTCGCCGCTCGCAGCTGCTGGAACTCGTCGTCGACCGTGATTGCCGCGGCCAACGCCCTCGGGGGAGCCGACGGGCGAGGCCACAGCTCGTAGCGATCGGGGCCGGCGGCGACGAAGGCCGCGGCGGGACCGTGGGTCGGATCAGGCGAGGCCGTGCGGGCCGCCGCCGTGACGTGCGCATCGCGCGGCCGCCACCGCACGTCGTCGGCGGGCAGCAGGTCGAGCGGCAGATCGGCCGGCAACTCGATGGGCTCGTCGCCCGGGCCGGCGTCGCCCGCGTCGTCCGGCGCGAACTCGATGACACGGGCCGCCTCCCGGCGCTCGAGCTCGCTGCGACGGTTCGCCTGTTCCTCCTCGGCGAGTCGACGCTCGGCCTCGACACGGCGGGCGTCCGCCTCGAGCCCGAGCGCACGGATCGCCACCCCGGCGATCTCGACGCGGCGGCGCTTCGCGGAGACCTGCAGGGCGAGTTCGTCGAGGAACTGACCGGCGCGCCCGCCCGCATACGCCGCTCCCAGGCCGCCTTGCGAGTCGCAGGCCGGCAGGAGGTAGTCGAGCAGGCCGAGCACTGTCTCGGGCCGCGCCCGTGCGGCGTCGCCTTCGAGGACGAGGTCGCCGCCGCGGGTCAGCAGACAGGCGTCGGGATCGACCTCGGCAGGACGCACGCCCTTGGTCGGCCCGGTACGGGCCATCGCCTCGTAGACGATCGCCGCTGCTTCGCGCCATGTCATCGACACGCCGAGCGAGAGCGCGCGCGCCAGCGAAATGCGGGTCGTGTCCATGTCGAGAACGGGGCCGGGCCCGGCGCCCGGTCCGAGCCGATCGCATTCCAGCCTACACCAACCGCCCGGCGGGCTGGATCAGCGTTCCGTCGGAGACGCGTCGTCGCTGGTCCGCAGGACGGCAGGGGCCGGCGACCCTGGATCGGATACGACGCGGTCAGGCCGGGCGATCGGCGGCCGGCGGCCCGCCGCGGTCGCCTGGGCGGCGACGCGCCACGCGCCGAAGCCGGCCGCTGTGGCCGAGACGGCGATGGCGGTCCAGATGGCCAGCCGCGCCCCGACCACCGACAGCGGCCGGCGCCGCGCCGACACGACGACCTTCAGTCGATAGTGGCGTGGCTCGCGCGGCCCGGCGTCGTCGCCGCCGCGAGGCGACTGCCGGGTGAAGCGGCGGAGGGATGGCGCGTCGGTGGCAGATGGCGGCGGCGTCGGCTCGCCGCCCGCAGGTGCGACAGCCGGCCGCGTGGCCGCGCCGGCCGCGCTCATCGCCGCCGCGCCGGCGTCAGACGTCTGAGCGCCCTCGGTCCGCGCCAGGTCGGTTTCGGCGGCGATGGCGCGCAGCGCGATGGCCGCGATCTGAACCCGTCGTCGTCGCCACGGCGTGTCGGCGGCAAAGGCCTCGAGAAACGGGACGACGGCGCTGTTGGCGGCCGCCTGGCCGAGGTCGCCCGGATCGACGCAGGCGGCGGTCAGGGGGCCGACGAGTTCGAGCACCGCTTCGGGGCGCGCGGCCGCGGCCCGGCCGGCGAGCACGATCTCACCGCCGCGCGTGACGAAGCACGACGCTGGCTCGACGCCAGCGCCGAGCGTACCGCCGTTCGAGTGCGCCTGCCGGATCGCTTCGACCAGCAGCGCACTGACTTCGCGCCATGCCAGCGGCACGCCCAATTCGAGAACCCGCGCGAGTGGGACGCGTGTTCCATCCATGTACCGTCCTGAGGTGCTCGGGGGATGAGCCCTCACGATCTAGACTAGCGCCTGATTGCGGGAATCTCGCGCAGCGCCGCTGCACGGTCGTGTCGAGGGTTGCGCGTCATGACGCCGAATCGGATCGCCGCCGTGGCTGCCGTCCTGAGTCTCGGCGCTGGCGGGGCGGCGTGGGCCTGGCGCACCGCGGCCGTCGGCGGCTCGGATTCGGCGTGCTACGCGCTGATGGCGGCGGTGTTCGCCGACGGCGCACTGCAGCCCCTGAGCGTGCTGGCGCACGACGCCCCGTGGCCGGAAGCCGGCCGCGTGGCGGCGCCGGCTGGGTTCCTGCCGTCCGCGATCCGAACCGACGCCGCCGTCCCGGTCTGCGCCCCCGGCTACCCCTGGCTGATCGCCCCGCTGGTCGCGGTGGCCGGACCCGTCGCGGTACATCTCGTGCCGGCCGCTGCGACCGCCCTCCTGATCTGGCTGGCGTTCCTGCTCGGCCGTCGGCTGGCGTCGGCGTGGGCGGGACTCGCCGCGGCCGTGCTGGTGGCGACGACGCCGATCGTCCAGTTCCAGGCCGTGCAGCCGATGAACGACGTCACCACTGGAGCGCTGTGGATGGCCGTCGCGCTGGCGGTCTCAGCCGCTCGGCCGGTCGCGGCCGGGCTGTTGACCGGGGCGGCGCTGCTCGTGAGACCCAACCTGGCCATCGCGGCCGCGGCCGCGCTCGTCGCGACGGCGTGGCTTCGCGCCTCGCCGCCGTCGCCCGGTTGGCGTCGCCGCGGCAGCACCGCGCTCGTCGTCGGCGGCGCGGCGGCCGCTCCCGGCGTCGTCGTGGCCCTGCTGCTGAACGAGCGACTGTACGGGTCGCCACTGCGGTCGGGCTACGGCGATCTCGGCGAGTTGTTCGCGCTGGCGCACGTCGGCGACAACGTCTGGCGCTACGGGCGCAGCTGGATCGCGGGCGGGACCCCGATCGTCCTCCTCGCGGCGCTGGCGTGGCGGCTGGCGCCGCGGCCGCGCCGCCGCGAGGCGGCGATGGTGACGGCGCTGGCGGTGGCGCTGCCGCTGGTCTATCTCGCCTACCGTCCCTTCGATGAGTGGTGGTATCTGCGCTTTCTGCTCCCGCCGGTGGCGCTGGCCGCCGTGCTGACCGCGGTCAGCCTCGATGGCCTGGCGGTGCGTTGGCCGCGCGTCGGCCGCGGCCTGGCCGGCGTCGTCGTCGCCGCCGTCGCCGTGCGCGCTGCGACCACGCCGCAGGCGGCCGAGGCCCGTCGACTGCGGGCCCTCGAAGCGAGGTTTCCGCTCACCGCCGCCACGGTGGCGTCGCGGCTCGATGCTGGTGCAGTGCCGATCACCGTGTGGCAGAGCGGCGGCCTGCGCTTCTGGCCGGGACGCGAGGTGATCGTCTGGGACGCGCTGGAGCCCGAGTGGCTCGACCCGGCCATCGAGTGGCTCCGCGTGCACGGCCGCCAGCCCGCGATCGTCGTCGAGCGATGGGAAGAGGCCGGGTTCCGGACGCGCTTCGCCGGACAGGCGTACGGCGCCCTGGACTGGCCGCCGCGCTACGACGTCGATCGGCGGGTGCGGATCTTCCTGCCCGAAGACCGGGAGCGCTATCTGCGTGGCGACGGCGTGGCGACCGAGACGATCTTCGCGGTCCGGCGGCGCTGACGCCACCGCGCCGCCGCCTGCTATAGTGCCGGCGGCGTCACCGATGGCCGCGCCCCTCCGGATCCGCCCAGCCACCGTCGACGACGCCGCCGCGATCGCGCGGATCTACAACGAGGGCATCCGGGGCCGCGGCGCCACGTTCGAGACGCGCGAGCGCAGCGCCGCCGACATCCGCCCGTGGTTCGACGACCCCCGGTTCCCCGTGCTGGTGGCCGAAGACGGCGACGTGGTGGTCGGCTGGGCGGCGGCGTCGAGCTACCGGACGCGGGCCTGCTACGCCGGCGTCGCCGAGTACTCGATCTACGTCGCCACGTCGCATCACGGGCGCGGCGTGGCCAGCGTCCTGTTCCCGGTGTTCCTCGACGCCCTCGCGCGCGCCGGCTTCTGGAAGGTGCTGTCGCGCCTGTTCCCGGAGAACACCGCGTCGCGGGCGTTGTGTGCCCGTCACGGGTTCCGGGAAGTCGGCATCTATCGCCGCCACGCCCGCCTCGACGGCAGCTGGCGCGACGTCGTCATCGTCGAGCGGCTGCTCGGCGACGCGGCAGCCGACGCGGGTGAGCGGTAGCGCCGGTCACGACGGGGGGCGCCGCGCCAGCAGCCGCCAGGCGGCCACCGACGTCGCGAACAACGCCGCTGTCACCGGGACGTCCACGAGGTAGTGGGCGCCGGTCATCACCGTGGCAGCCAGCAGGGCGGCGTTCAACGCCAGGCTGGCCGCGGCGGGCCGAAGTCCACGCACCGCCCAGGCGCACATCAGGCCGCCGGCGGCGTGGAACGACGGCACGCTGATCAGCCCTTCCAGGTCGCCGAAGCCGATGACCGGCGGCGCTCCGGCGCGCAGCGCGTTGAACTGCGCGATGAAGCGCCGCTGATCAAGCACCGACTCGAACCCGTAGTACTGGAACGCACAGGCCGCCGGGAAGAGGGCGAGCATCGCGACCGTGACGCCGGCGCAGAGATGGAAATGGAACAGGTACTCGCGCAGGCGATCGTGGCGACGGTACCAGACCAGTACGGCCGGGGTGAGAACCAGCTGCGGCAGCAGGCTGAAGTAGGCGGCGGTCAGCAGCGACGACAGGAGGGGGTGTCCGCGCGTCCACGCCGCCAGCGCCGGCACGTGGACACCGAGGGCGGCATCGGCGGCGGCGAGGGCGGCGTCGACGAGCGGTCGTCCGGCGGCCACGGCGGGATACTGCGCGGGCGACAGGATCAGGCTGGCCGAGGCCAGGCTGGCGACCGCGAGCACCAGATCCGCGGCCGGGTCGCCCTGGCCGCGCAGGTAGACGCCGACCACGTAGAGGACGCCGCAGGCGAGCACCGGCGCTGCGAACGAGCCGACGTCCAGACGGACGTCGGCGACGGCGAACGCCAGCGCCGCGGCCGCCGCCAGGGCGGCCTGGAACGCCCAGAGCCGCTGGTCGGCTATGCCTCCTCCCCGAGGTGCAGGCGCCGCTCCGCCGCTGCGAACTTCGCCGCCGCCGTCTGCTCCGGCGCCAGCAGCGACACCACGATGCCGACCACGAACGACAGCGGGATCGAGATGATGCCCGGGTTGCGCAGCGGGAACATCGCGGTGGGATGCTTCAGCAGGTCGATCTGGATGGCCGGTGACAGGTAGATCAAGCCGAGCGCCGTCGCCGTGCCGACGACGATCGACGCCACGGCGCCGTTGGTGGTGAAGGGCTTCCAGAACATCGACAGGACCAGAGCGGGGAAGTTGGCGCTGGCGGCGATGGCGAACGCCAGTCCGACCATGTAGGCCACGTTCTGGCCCTTGAAGGCGATGCCCAGCCCGATCGAGACGATGGCCAGCAGCACGGTGGCGACCCGGGCGACCCGCAGCTGCTCGCCGGAATCGGCGTGGCCGTGGCGCACGACGTTGACCCAGATGTCGTGGCTGAGCGCCGCCGCCCCGGCCAGCGTCAGGCCGGCCACCACGGCGAGAATCGTCGCGAAGGCGACCGCGGCGATGAAGCCCAGGAAGGCCTGCCCGCCGACCGCCTCGGCCAGCAGCGGCGCCGCCATGTTGCCGCCGGCGTCGATGGCGCGAATGGCGTCCTGGCCCACGATCACCATCGCGCCGAAGCCGAGCACGAAGGTGAACAGATAGAACACGCCGATGGCGGCGGTGGCGTAGGCCACCGAGACGCGTGCCGTACGCGCGTCGGGCACGGTGTAGAAGCGCATCAGGATGTGCGGCAGGCCGGCGGTGCCGAACATCAGCGCGATGCCGAGCGAGATGGCGTCGATCGGGTCGGACACCAGGCGGCCCGGGGCCAGCACGGCGTCGCCGTAGCGCGAGGCGGCGTCGGCGAACAGGGCCAGCGGGTTCAGCGAGTAGCGCATCACCACCAGCAACGCGAGCAGCGCCGCGCCGGCCATCAGCAGCACCGCCTTGACGATCTGCACCCAGGTGGTGGCCAGCATGCCCCCGAACAGCACGTAGGCCAGCATCACGGCGCCGACGATCATCACCGCGACTTCATAGGACATGCCGAACAACAGGCGGATGAGATTGCCGGCCCCGACCATCTGGGCGATCAGGTAGAAGGCGATCACGGCCAGGCCGCCGAAGGCCGAGGCGACGCGCACGGGACGCTGCTGGAGCCGGAAGGCGACGACATCGGCGAACGTGTAACGGCCCAGGTTCCGCAGCGGTTCGGCGATGAGGCACAGCACCACCGGCCAGCCCACCAGGAAGCCGATCGAGTAGATCAGGCCGTCGAAGCCCGACAGGGCGACCAGGCCGGCGATGCCGAGAAAGCTGGCCGCGCTCATGTAGTCGCCGGCCAGCGCCAGGCCGTTCTGCAGCGCCGTCACCCTGCGGCCGGCGGCGTAGAAGTCCTCGGCGCTCTTGGTGCGCCGCGCCGCGAACCAGGTGATGCCGAGCGACGCCGCGATGAAGATGAAGAACCCGGCCATCGCGACCACGTTGGGCTGGCCCATGGCGCCGTTCATCGCGACCTCTCGGCGCGGATGCTGACCACGCGGTGGTCGTAGTGGGTGTTGGCCCAGTAGACGTAGGCCAGGATGAGCACCCAGGCCGCCACGATCACCAGCACCCCCAGCGCGATGCCGATGCTGAGGCCGGGCGCCAGCAGCGTGCCCAGCCACGCCTTGTCGAAGGCGATGAGCAGGATGAACGCCACGTAGATGACGGTCATGGCGGCGGTCAGCCCCACGGCGATGCGCGATCGCGCGGCGGCGAGGGCCTCGAGGGCGGCGTGCGACGAGGGGTCTGGTGTGGTCATGAGCGTGGCGGGCGGGTGCTTCCCCGAGGCGCCGGCATCATAGCAGCCCCGGCGGTTCGGGCCGACTTCATGCACCTATTCGTGCGGCGTTGGGCCCCGGCGTCGATGCATGACCGTGTGCTATAGTCCGCGCGAGTTTCCGGCTCGCGGCGGCGTTCTCGGCGCTGCAATTGGAGACAGCCGTCGCGTTCGTGCGGTTGTTCTGGAGTTCCCCACATAGGGAAGGGGGCGATATGCGCGTGCGTTCCATCGGTCTTTTTGCTGCCGCCATCGTGCTGGTCGCAGCCTCGGCGTTCGCGCAAGAGGCCACCATTTTCGGGGCCGTCACCGACTCGACCAGCGGGGCGCTGCCCGGGGTGACCATCACCGCCACGTCGCTCGACACCGGCCGCGTGTTCACGAGCGTCAGCGACGAACGGGGCGAGTACCGCGTGCGCGGCCTGGCCCCCGGCCGCTACAAGGTGCAGGCCGAGCTCTCGGGCTTCGCCACGATCCTCGTTCCCGAGGTGGAGGTGCTGGTCGGCCAGAACCGCCCCGTGCCGTTCGCCATGCAGGTGGCGACGCTGAGCGAGACCCTGACCGTCACCGGTGAAGCCCCCCTGGTCGACATCAGCTCCACGCAGGTGGCCGGCAACGTCGACCGCCGCCAGATGGAGGAGCTGCCGCTGCAGGGCCGCAACTGGATGGAGCTGGCGATGCAGGTCAAGGGCATCACCGCCAACGCCGTGGACAACAATCCCGGCGTGCGCGACCGCGCCTTCCAGCTCAACCTCGACGGCCAGGAGATCACCCAGCAGGTGGCCGGCGGCGGCTTCGGCCAGCCGCGCTTCAGCCGCGAGGCGATCGCCGAGTTCCAGGTGATCACCAACCTGTTCGACATCACGCAGGGCCGCTCACTGGGCATCCAGGTGCAGGCGGTGTCGCGCTCGGGCACCAACGACCTCACCGGCGCCGTCTACGGCTTCTTCCGCGACGACAAGCTGAACGCCAAGGACTTCATCGCCAACCGCGTGCTGCCCTACGCCAACCAGCAGATCGGCGCCGCCGTCGGCGGCCCGATCGTGCGCGACAAGCTGCACTACTTCCTGTCCTACGAGCGTGAGAACGAGCCGAACACCATCGTCACCACGCCGCAGGCCATCGGCACCAGCTACAGCTTCGACAGCAAGCTGGTGCAGAACAGCTTCCTCGGCCGGGGCGACTGGCAGCTGCGGCAGGGCGACCACATCACGTCGCGCTGGTCGTACTGGGATTGGGGCAACCCGTTCACCCAGGTGTCGGGCACCGAACACCCGTCGCAGGCCGCCGACCGTTCGCGCAAGGCGTTCAACGTCTCGAACACCTGGGCCAACGTGATCAGCGATCGCGCCATCCAGGAAGTGCGTCTCAGCTACAGCCATTTCGAATGGCAGAACCAGCTGGCCGAACCGGCGCTCGCCAACACCCCGAACTACGTGTTCCCCGGCCTGACCGTCGGCCAGCGGCGCAACTACCCGCAGGAGTTCTTCCAGAACACCTGGTCGGCCCGCTACGACCTCACCTCGAGCATCGGCAAGCACGACGTGAAGATCGGCGCCGAGTTCCTGCGCTGGCACGACACCGGCCAGTGGCAGCTGCTGTCGCGCGGCGAGTTCATCTTCAACTCCGCGCCGCCCGATCTGGCCCGTCGTTTCCCGGTCTACAACGATCCGAGCACGTGGGACCTGACCGGTCTCGACTCCCGGGTGCAGCGGTTCGACCAGAACTTCGGCGACTGGACCATCGACATCCCGCGGCCGACGCTGGCCCTGTGGATCGGCGACACCTGGAAGATCAACAACACGCTGACCCTGAACGGCGGCGTGCGCTGGGACGCCGACTTCGGCGCGCTCGACCCGCCGCACATCACCACCCAGGTCACCTTCGACCCCAGGGGCGGCGTCATCTACCCGGCCAACGAGACGCTCAAGCCGGGTGATCGGCTCTACCCGGGCGGCCTGCGCGACATCAACAACATCGCGCCGCGGGGCGGCTTCACCTGGAACGTCGGCGGCCAGGGCAACCTGGTGGTGCGCGGCGGCAGCGGCCTGTACTTCAGCATCCCCGACTCGAACACCACGTTCAGCATCCAGTCGTTCAACGGCGAGCGCATCCTGGTCAACTCGTTCTTCAACGACGGCCAGCCCGGGTTCATCCAGGATCCGACCCGCGGCATCACCCAGGACGACATCTTCTCGGGCCGGGTGCCGCTGCCGGCGCAGTCGCCGCGGGTCATCGCCAGCGACTACAAGATGCCCTACACGTGGCAGAGCAGCATCGGCTTCCAGACGCAGTTCGGCACGCGGTGGGGCTTCGAGGCCGACCTGACCCACTGGAAGGGCTACAACTTCGCGCGCCAGCGCGACCCGAACCTGACGTTCAACCCGGCCACCGGCTACAACCTGCCGCCGGCTCAGGGCCGCCCCGATCCGAAGTTCGGCCAGATCCAGTGGCTCGAGTCGAAGGGCCGCGCCGACCAGGCGTCCCTGCAGACGGGGATCACCAAGCGCTACGCCAGCAACTGGCAGTCGTCGCTGACCTACACCTACATGCTCTTCTTCCACGACGACACCACCAATTTCCAGTACCAGGGCAACAACCCGTTCGATCCCGAGGCGGAGTGGGCGCGGTCCACCGAGTTCCAGCGGCACACGCTGCGCCTGAACGGGTTGTGGCGCGGTCCGTGGGGCTTCAACCTGTCGGGGGCGTACTTCTTCGGATCGGGCAACTACTACTCCACGACCTTCGCCGCCAACCCCTTCGGCCACACCGGCACCAATCGTTACGTCACGGCGCCGGTGACCATCCCGGACAGCGCGCGCGACCGCTTCGACGGGCCGACGTCGTTCGCCGTCGGCGACATCGTGCCGCGCAACGCCCTCAAGGGCGATCCGCTGCACCGCGTCGACTTCCGCGTCGCCAAGGAGATCCCGCTGCCCGGCGGCGTCACCGTCACCGGCATCGCCGAGGTGTTCAACGCCTTCAACCACAAGAACTACGGCGCCTACCAGAGCGTGGTCAACCAGGCCGGCTTCGGCGCTCCGCGCCAGAACCTGCTGAACGCCTACCAGCCGCGTATCGCCCAGCTGGCGTTCCGGGTGGCCTTCTAGAGCCTGGGCTCGGGTCTCGGGGCTCGGCTAAGAACGCCAGCCCGGACTCCGCTGTCACGCTACGGGCGCGGGGCTTCGGCCTCGCGCCCGTCGTCTTTTTCGTGGCGCCACGGCAGCATCGCGACCTCGCCCGAGGCGACGAGTTCGCGGGCGCGGTCGAGGGCGGCGTCGAGGTGCGGCAGGATGTTGGCGGCGCCGACGTGCTCGATGAATTCAGCGCGCTCGAGGAAGCGCGCCGGTTGACGCCGGGCGCCGCACAGCAGCAGCCGGCGGCCCGAGCGCTCCAGCCGATCTGACAGCTGCTCGAGCGCGTGCACGCCGGTGGCGTCGATCGCGGTCATGTTGCGGAGGCGCAGCACCACGATCGGTTCGAGCGGGTCGAGATCCGCCGTGACGTCGTCGAGCAGGGTGGTCGTGCCGAACAGGAACGGCCCGTGGATGCGCAGGATCGTGACGAAGGGCGGGATGTCCTTGCCCTGCAGCACGTGCGGCTGACCCTCGTCGATGTAGGCCTGGGTCACCACCTGCACCGTGGTGGTCAGTGCCACCCGGTGCACGTAGAGCAGCGCCGCCAGCACCATCCCCGCCTCGACGGCCACGGTCAGGTCGGCGAGCACGGTGAGGGCGAAGGTCATGCCCCACACCAGCACGTCCGACCACTCGAGCTTGAGGATTGGCGCGATCTCGCGCCATTCCCCCATGTTCCAGGCCACGACCAGCAGCACCGCGGCCAGCGTGGCCAGGGGCACGTACGACGCCAGCGGCGCGAACACGAGCACCGCCACCGCCAGGGTCACGGCGTGGACGATCGCCGCCACCGGCGTCCGGGCACCGGCCCGGAAGTTGGTGGCGGTGCGGGCGATGGCGCCGGTCACCGGCAGGCCGCCGATCACCGGCACCACCACGTTGGCGACGCCCTGCGCGACCAGCTCGGCGTTCGAGTTGTGGCGACGGCCGGTCATGCCGTCGGCCACCACCGCCGACAGCAGGCTTTCGACGGCGCCGAGCAGCGCCACCGTGAGCGCCGACGGCAGCAGCGGCAGGATGAGATCGGCGCGGAACTCGGGCCAGTGGAGCGACGGCAGGTCGCGCGGCAGCCCGCCGAAGCGGGAGCCGATCGTCTCCACCGGCAGGCCGAACGCCCACACCGCCGCGGTGCCGGCGACCAGCGCCAGGATCGCGCCGGGCACGCGCGGCGTGTACCTGGCGGCCAGCAGGATGAGGGCCAGCGACGCCCCGCACATCGCCATGGTCGTCGGGTCGGCGGCCGGCAGTGCGTCGGCCAGGGCCCGCATACGGGCGAAGAACTCGCTCGGCGGCGACGGCACCGGCAGCCCCAGCGCGTCCTTGATCTGCGTCGTCGCGATGAGCAGCGCGATGCCGTTGGTGAAGCCGATGACGATCGGCTTGGGGATGTAGCGCACCGCCGCGCCCAGGCCGGTGGCCCCCAGCACGATGAGCAGCACGCCGGCCATCATCGTGACCATCCACAGGCCCGACAGCCCGAACTGGGCGAGGATGCCGGCGACCACCACCACGAAGGCGCCGGTCGGCCCCGAGACCTGGATGCTCGATCCGCCCAGGCACGCGACAATCAGGCCGCCGACGATCGCGGTGTGGATGCCGGCTTGCGGGGCCACGCCGCTGGCGATGGCGAACGCCATGGCCAGCGGCAGCGCCACCAGGCCGACGGTGAGGCCGGCAACGAGATCGGCGGTGAAGGTGGAGCGGGAATAGTCGGCGAGGTGTTCGACCAGCGCCGGTCGGAGACGGGCGACGGGAGACGGATCGTCGGCGGCGATGGGAAAAGTGTAGCGCAGCCGGGCCATCGTGGTCCGGCTGCGCCGTGGGTCGTGGGTCAGTGCATCAGTGCACCAGCGTCTCTTCCCGGGCCGGGGCCTTCTTCAGGCCCTGAATCTGCACCATCGGCACGGTGGGCTCCTTGAGGACGTGTTTGCGATAGAGCCGTTCCATCTCGGCGTGGCGCCGGGCATCCTCGGGTGACTGGTCCTTCTTCCTGCGGGCCTGCACCAGTTCCTCGCGGGCGTTCTTGGCGACGCCGATCTCGTCGAGATCGGTCTGCGCGCCCTTGGCCACGGCCTCGGCGTCGAGGTGCAGCGAGTGGGCCGTGGTCGGCAGCGGCACCGCCTTGTTGCCGGCGAAGATCTCGTGTCGGCCGTGCTCCTCGTACCATTTGGTGAGGGTGGCGGTCATGTGCATCTGCTCGATGATGTTCCGCCAGCCGATGCCGGTGTTGTAGGCGCAGAACGAGATCTCGCCCTGCTGCGTGGCGTAGGGGATGATGCACATCTCGGTGCGCCGGAAGTCGTAGTTGAACAGATCCTGGAACCACATCCCGGCGATGAACAGGAAGTTCCAGCGGTCGGCGCGTCGCTTCTCGATGTCGGCCTTGGTGCGGGTCGCCTCCACCGTGCCGTAGCGTTTGTCGGCATCCTTCGTCGCTCCGAAGGTCTTGTCGAACTTGAAGAGCAGGTCCTTGAGCCGGAAGTGCGTCGGCGCGTGGAACGGATCGTAGTTGCGCATCACGGCCAGCGCCATGCCGACCACCGACAGGAGCCGGCCGCGGCCGGCGTCGGTCACCGCCTGGACGTCCCTGGCCAGTTGCTCGCCGTTCAGGAACGCGGTCACCGGGACCGCCTCCCTGGTCTCCTTGTCGATCATCACCGCCATGCCGACGCCGCAGTTGGGATGGCACCCGCACGTCACGTTGCCCCAGGGATACTCGGGGCCATGGACGTGGTCGGCCCAGTCGGTGAACGCGCCCATGAACGAGATCGGGAACCAGTCGCGGGCCGGCACGCCCATGCCGGTCTGGTCCTTCACGTCGTGGGCGAGGTGCGACAGCGTGTAGCGCTGGGCGGCGCGGCGTTCCGGCGTGACCAGCTCGTCGCGGCCGGTGAAACTGACCGGCTGGAACGACAGGAAGTTGATCTTCTTCGGGTTGTCGAGGGCGAACCGGATGACCTGCCCGACCTGTTCGTTGTTCACGCCGTTGACGATGGTGATGACCGGCACGATCTCCACGCCGGCGGCGTGGAGGTTCTCGATGGCCTGCAGCTTGACGTCGAACAGGTTGCCGACGCGGCGGTGGGAGTTGGCGGCGTTGCCGACGCCGTCGAACTGCAGATAGGCGAAGCGCAGCCCGGCGTCGGCCGCCGCTTTGGCGAATTCGGGGCTCTTGGCGAACTCGATGCCGTTGGTGGCCGCCTGCACCGAGGTGTAGCCGACCTTGCGGGCGTAGCGGATGGCGTCGAGGAAGTGTGGCGACAGGGTGGGCTCGCCGCCCGAGAATTGCACGGACATCTGCCGCCGAGGCTTGATGCTGATGGCGTTGTCGAGCACCTGTTTGATGTCGTCCCAGGTGAGTTCGTGTACGAACCCGACCTGGTTCGCGTCCATGAAGCAGGGGTCGCACATCATGTTGCAGCGGTTGGTCAGATCGACCGTCAGCACCGAGCCGCGTCCGTACTTGATGGTGCTGCTGCCGTGGTTGTGCAGGGTGCTGTCGTTGTGGGCGCGGATGTCGCGACCGGGGAATACTTCCTCCAGATGGCGGAAGAACTCGGTGTCGATCGCCATCACGTCCTCGAAGTGGCCGTGCAGCGGACAGTCCTTGACCATCAGGATGCGGCCGTCGCGCTCCAGGATGGTGGCCTTGATCTCGCCGACCTTGTCGGTGAGCAGCGACTCGACCGGCTTGCGGCCGTCGAGGATGGCCTCGCGGGCCTCGCGCACGCAGACCGGGCACAGCGAGTCGGTGGTGCGCGGCCAGCCCAGCGGCGGTTTGGTCTTCTCGTGCGACTTCAGCATGGGCAGGTCTGACCATGCCGGCGTGATCGCTTTGCCGGGACGAACGCGGTTGACGCGCGAGAACACGGCCCAGGCGCCTTGGGCGGCGATGGTCAGCCCCTTTTCCACATACTTGGCAGGAGCGTGCGACACTTTGGTCTCCTTTCGGGAGGGCGTCGGGGCTCTCGGCCTTGGGGGAGAGCGACGCCACCGGAAAACGTGAGCCCTTCGATGCCTTGTCTGTAGTGCGGTTTCGGCTCCGGCGTCAAGACGGGCCCGCGAAGGTCTCGCCCCGACGCGGCGATCCGATTGCCCCCGACGGGGCCAGCCGCTGTAGACTCGGCTCGATGGTTCGACGGTTGTGCAAGGTTGCGGCCATCGTCTGCGGCGTCGGCGTCAGCGCCGTGACGCCGGCCCAGTTGCCGCCCCAGCCCGCCCCGCTGCTGCTCGCCAACGCCGCGGTCGTCGACGTCGTCAGCGGTGCGGTGCGGCGCGGCCAGGTGGTGGTGGTGCGCGACGGGCGGATCGAGGCCGTGGGCGCAACGGCGCCGGCCACCGGCGTCACGCCTCGCCGAATCGACCTCGGGGGGCGTTACGTCGTGCCCGGGCTCATCGACGCCCACGTGCACATCGCCACGACGGCGGCGATGCGGGCCGCGCTCGAGAGCGGCGTGACCACGGTGCGCAGCGCCGGCGGCGCGCACTTCGAAGACGTGGGGCTGCGGGAGCTGGTCAAGCGCGGCGCGCTGGCCGGACCGGACGTCCTCGCGGCCGGCTACCACGTGCGTCCCCAGCCGGCCGTCGAGGCGTACCTGGACGCGCCGGAGCTCGGCGACCTGCTGGCCCCAGGCCTGATGTCACCGGATGCACTCCGGCGATTCGTCCGGATGAACCTCGCGCATACGGTGGATTGGATCAAAGTGCTCGCGACCGAGCGCGCCGGCACGCCCGACACCGACCCGCGCAAGCAGGTCTATACGGAGGCCGAGCTGGCCGTCGTCGTCGCCGAGGCGGCGGCGCGCGGCGTGCCGGTGATGGCCCACGCCCACGGCGCCGAGGGCGCGCACGCGGCGGTGAAGGCCGGAGTCCGGAGCATCGAGCACGGCACCTACCTCACCAGCGAGACGCTGACGCTGATGGCCGAGCGCGGCACCTACTTCGATCCGACCGCCGACGTCGTCAACGACCTCGCGCAGCCCGGCGGGGACTACGACAACGCCGGCCTGCAGCGCCGCGGCCAGATGCTGAAGCCGATCCTGGTCGACACCATCCGGCGCGCCCGTGCCGCCGGCGTCAAGGTGGTGGCCGGGTCCGACACCGGCTACGGCCCGGCCAGCATCGCCCGCATTCCGCGCGAGATCCTCGAGCTCGTCGATGCCGGCTTCACGCCGCTGGCGGCCCTGCAGGCGGCGACGACGGTGAACGCCGAGCTGCTCCAGATCGAGAAGCAGATCGGCCAGGTGCGGAGCGGTTTCGACGCCGACCTGGTCGTGGTCGACGCCAACCCGCTCGACCAGCCCCGTACTCTGCTCGATCCGTTGCTGGTCCTCAGCAACGGCCGCATCGGGCTCGATCGACTGACGTTCGGCAAATGAACGGGAGATGACGATGATCAGAATCTGCTGGCTCGCGGCCGTGGCGGTGTGTCTGGTGTGTCCGCCGGCGTTCGCGCAGCACGAATCCCACGGCGGTGGGGCGCTGTCCGAAGAGCAGGTGGGCACGGTGGACTTCCAGACCTCGTGCAGTCCCGCGGTGAAGACCGACATGAACCGCGCGGTCGCGCTGTTGCACTCCTTCTGGTTCCCGGAGGCGCGCCAGATGTTCGAGGCCATCGCCGCCAAGGACCCGGGCTGCGCCATGGCCCATTGGGGCGTCGCCTTGACCCACTGGGGCAACCCGTTCGGCGGGCTGCGCACGCCGCAGACCATCGCCAGCGCCAAGGCGGCGATCGCCAAGGGCCAGACCACGGGGACGCCGACGCGCCGTGAGAAGGGCTACATCGATGCGGTGGCGGCCATGGTGGCCAGCGACGACGTGACCACGCAGCGCGCCCGGGTCGTCGCCTACGAACAGGCCATGGCGCAGATCGCCAAGGACAACCCCGGCGACGTCGAGGCCAGGATCTTCTGGGGGCTGGCCGTGGCCCAGACCGCCACGCCCACCGACAAGACCTACGCCGCCAACCTGCGCGCCGCCGAACTGCTCGAGCCGATGTTCAAGAAGATGCCGAGCCACCCCGGCCTGGCGCACTACATCATCCACGCTTACGACGCGCCGCCGCTGGCCCCGCGCGGGCTCGACGCCGCGCGCCGCTACGCCTCGATCGCGCCAGTCGTGCCGCACGCGCTCCACATGCCATCGCACACCTTCACCCGCGTCGGCTACTGGCAGCAGTCGATCGACACCAACCGCAAGTCGGCCGAGGCGGCCCGCAAGGCCGGCGGCATCGCCGCCGCCGGCGAGGAACTGCACGCGCTCGACTATCAGATGTACGGCTACCTGCAACTGGCCGACGACGCCGCGGCCAAGGCCGTGCGCGACCACGCCGCCTCGTTCGAGAGCGGTGCCGCCGGCGGGGCCTACGCCTTCGCCCTGGCGGCGATTCCGGCCCGCTACGCCCTCGAGCGCCAGGCGTGGGCCGAAGCCGCGGCCCTCACCGCCAAGCCGGCGCCGGCCGCTCCCTACACCGAAGCCATCACCCACTTCGCCGTGGCCATCGGCGCCGCCCGCTCGGGCGATGCCGCCGCGGCGACGCCGTCGATCGAGCGGCTGGCGGCCATCCACAAGCTGCTGGTGGCGGCGAAGGATCCCTATTGGGCGGAACAGGTGGACATCCAGCGCCGTGTGGCCGAGGCGTGGCAGGTGTTCGCGCAGGGCGACAAGGCCAAGGGCGTCGAGCTGCTGAGTGCCGCCGCCGCGGCCGAGGATCTGACCGACAAGGCGGCGGTGACGCCGGGGCCGATCGCCCCGGCCCGCGAGCTGCTCGGCTTCATGCTCCTCGAGGCCGGTCGGGCCAAGGAAGCCCAGGCCGCCTTCCAGGCGACGATCACCAAGGAGCCGGGCCGCTTCCTCGGCCTCTACGGCGCCGCGCAGGCGGCCGAGGCACTGGGCGACAAGGCCGGCGCCGCGGCGCTCTACAAGAAGCTGCTCGAGCAGGCGGGCGCGGCGCAGAGCGACCGGGCGGCGCTGATGCACGCGAAACAGCAGACCGCGTCGCGCTGAGCGCGAGGGAGGGCCGGGCCGAGCGTCAGCTCGGCCGGCTGGCTTCGGCGACGATCGCGGCGGTGACGTCGGCGGTCGTCGCCGCGCCGCCGAGATCGGGCGTGCGGACGCGGCCTGCGGCCAGCACGCGCTCGATGGCGCCGACGATCTCCAGGCTCGCCTCGGCCTGCCCGAGGTGCTCGAGCATCAACGCCGCCGCCCAGATCGCGCCGATCGGATTGGCGACGCCCCGGCCGGCGATGTCGGGCGCCGAGCCGTGGATCGGCTCGAACATCGACGGGTGCTCGCGCGTGGGATTGAGATTCGCCCCCGGCGCCACGCCGAGGCTGCCGCTCACCGCCGCGCCCAGGTCGGTGAGGATGTCGCCGAACAGGTTCGACGCCACCATCACGTCGAGCGTCTGCGGATGCGTGACCATGCGTGCCGCCAGCGCGTCGACGTGGTACTTGCGGATGGTCAGGGCGGGGAAGTCGCCGGCCACCGCCTCGACGACCTCGTCCCACAGCACCATCGAATGCTGCAGCGCATTCGACTTGGTGGCGCTGGCCAGGAGCCGGCGCGGCCGGGTCATCGCCAGTTCGCAGGCGTAGCGGACCACCCGTTCGATGCCGCGGCGGGTGAACAGGCCGGTCTGCTCGGCCACCTCGTGCGGGGTGCCGCGGTGCAGGCGGCCGCCCAGCCCGGCGTACTCGCCTTCGGAGTTCTCGCGCACGCACACCCAGTCGATGTCCTCGGGGCTCCGATCGCGCAGCGGTCCGGGCACCCCGGCCAGCAGCCGCATCGGCCGCAGGTTCACGAACTGCTCGAAGCGCTGGCGGATCGGCAGGATGAGTTCCCACACCGACACGTGGTCCGGCACCGACGGCGCGCCGATGGCGCCGAGGAAGATGGCATCGGCCCCGCGCAGCTGCTCGAGGCCGTCGCCGGGCATCATGCGGCCGGTGGCGAGGTAGTACTCGCATCCCCACGGCAGCGCCGTCGTGGCGATCGAGAAGCCGTGGCGGCGCGCCACGGCCTCGACCACCGTGAGCGCCGCCGGTGTGACCTCCTGGCCGATGCCGTCACCGGCGATGACCGCGATCTCGTAGTGACGATGGACTGGCATCGTGTGCTGTCTTCCCGAGCCCCGAGCCCCGAGCCCCGAGCCCCGGCCCTTCTTACATCCCCGGCGGCGTGAAACGTCCGTCGGCGGCCAGCCAGCCGCCGTCCACGTAGAGGATCGTGCCGGTCACGTAGCTGGCCGCGTCCGACAGCAGGAAGACGGTGGGTCCGGCCATCTCGTCGGCGCTGGCCCAGCGGTTCATCGGGTTCTTGGTGGCGTAGGCGTTGTACCAGTCGGGCACCGCCTTGATCGGCGCGGTGAGCGGCGTTTCGGTCACCCCTGGGCCGACGGCGTTGACGCGGACGCCCTGCGTTGCCCATTCGGTGGCCGCCGATTTGGCCAGCTGCAGGATGCCGGCCTTGGTCATCGAATAGACCGACTGGCCCGGCTCGGTGACGATCGAACGGATCGACGAGAACAGCACGATGCTGCCCGACTTCTGCGCCGTCATGATGCGCCCGGCGGCCATCAGCACGTTGAAATTGCCGCGCAGGTTCACGGCGACCACCTTGTCGAATTCCGCGCCGGTGTACTTGAGGATCGGCTTGCGGACGTTGATGGCCGGCGTGCAGGCCAGGCCGTCGAGCCGACCGTGGTCCTTCATCACGGCGTCGAACGCGGCGTTCACGCCGCCTTCGTCGGTGATGTCGAGCGCGGCACTGGCGGCAGCACCGCCGGCCTCGCGGATCGCCGCCGCCGTCGCCGCGGCGGTCTCGGCGTTCACGTCGTAGCAGATGGCGCGCCCGCCCTGCATCGCCACGCCACGAGCCACGGCGGCGCCGATGCCGCCGCCGGCGCCAATCACCGCCACCACCTTGCCGTCCAGTCGAAACATGTCTGCCTTCACCGAACTCTCCTTGCGGCGTGTGCCGCCTGCGTGCCTTCCCGAGCCCCGGGCCCCGAGCCCCGAGCCCCGTCTGTGGGTCGCCTCACCGCCACCACGACGAAGAACGCCAGCGCCGCCGCGACGAGTCCGGCGAGGCTGGGGTTGAACCAGATGCTGCGCATCGCCCACGGCTGCCCGGTGAGATACAGCAGGGTGGCCATGCCGGCGGCGATCGACGCCAGCGCCTCGGGCGTGCCGGCCCGACGCACGTACAGGCCGGCGACAATCGGCACGAACAGGCTGACGCCGAGCAGCGAGTAGAAGATCGAGAGCGCGGCGATCACGTTGGGCAGCCGCACGGCGAGCAGCACGCCGGCCAGGCCGCCGACGAGCGCCGCGGCGCGGGCCACCCGCAGCACCTGCGCGTCACCGGCCCGCCGGTTGACGAAGCGCTTGTAGAGATCCTGCGACAGCGAGGTCGAGAGCATGAACAGGATGGCGTCGCAGGTGCTGACCTCGGCGCTGAAGACCGCGGCGAGGGCCAGCGTGCCGACGAACCACGGCAGCGACTCGACCAGCAGCGTCGGCAGCACGAGGTCGCGCTGGGCGAGATCGGGGTGCAGATGCCGCGCCGCCAGCCCGAGCACGAGCGGCACGAACGCGAAGAGCATCTGGGCGACCCCGGCGGCGCCGATGCCGAGCCGCACGGCCCGTTGATCGGCGGCCCCGTAGGCCTTCTGGATCAGCCCCGGCGAGATGACGAACGCCGGGGTGAGCAGGGCGATGAAGGCGTAGCCCGAGCCGGGTCCGCTCGAGTACCACGGATCCCAGAAGGTCGGCGGGAGCCCGCCGGTGGTCGCGATCGCGTCGAGGCCGCCGGCGGCCGAGACCGCGAGCGGCACGGCGAGCGCCAGGCCGACGAGCAGCACCACGAGCTGCACCGCGTTCACCCAGGCGGAGCTGAGCAGCCCGCCGGCGGTGAAATAGATGGTCATCGCGATGCCGCCGATGGCGGCGCCGATCGGCCGTGGGATGTCGGCCACGGCGGTGAGCACCGCCGCGCCGGCGATGAGCTGCCCGGCGAGGATCGCCAGCGTGCCCAGCCAGATGAGCGAGGCCAGCAGGCCGCGCACCAGGCTGCCGTAGCGAAACTCCAGGTAGTCGCCGGCGGTGAGGAAGCCGTGATCGGCCGCGGCTTGCCACAGCCTGGGCCCGATCCAGAAGGCCAGCACCAGCGATCCGAGGCCCGCCGCGCCGTTCCACCACCAGGCGCTCACCCCGTCGAGGTAGGCCTGGCCGGCCGCGCCGATGGTGGTGCCGGCGCCGATGTTGGCGGCGAGCACGGTGGAGAAGACGAGCGGCGCCGTCAGCCTGCGCCCGGCGACGAAGAAGTCGGCGCTGCCGCGCACCCGCCGGCCGACCCACACGCCGAACAGCGTCAGGCCGACCGAGTAGGCGAGCAGCAGGGCGAGTCGCGTCGAGCTGTCCACGGCCGCGGCGTTACCGCGTCGGCAGATCGCGCGCGGCCGGCAGGTTTGGCAGGCCGGTGGCCTCGGTGGCGGCGCGGACGATGGCTTTGGCCATCACGTCGGCGGCCAGGGCGCCGATCTGGGTGATGTTGGCGGTGCCGGTCCACTTGCCGGTGGCCAGCGAGAACACGGTGTCGCCGTCGCCCATGGTGTGCGACGGGAAGATCGCGCGGGCGAACCCGTCGTCGGCCATCAGCGCCATCCGATTCACCTCGGCCTTGGTGAGCTTCGCGTTGGTGGCGACCAGCCCGATCGTGGTGTTCTCGCCGGGCCGGGGCTGCGGCAGCGGCGGCCCGGCGCGCAGCAGCAGCCGGGCGTCGGCCAGCGTGTTCTCCGCGGTGCGCACCCCGGCGACGACCTTGCCGGTGTCGGGGTCGATGATGTCGCCGACGGCGTTGACGGCGACGATCGCGGCGACCACCAGGCCGTTGGGCATCACGATGGCGTAGCTGCCCAGGCCGCCTTTCATCGAACGGCCCGGACCGCCAGACTTGCCGACGGTGGCGCCGGCGCCGGCGCCGATCGAGCCTTGCTGTACCGGGCCGGTGGTGGCGGCGGCGGCGGCGCGATACCCGCAGTCGGCGGTGGGGCGCACCTTCGGGTTGCCGCCGACCGGCAGGTCGAACAGGATGGCCGACGGCACGATCGGCACCTTGGCGATACGCACGTCCCAGCCCATGTTCTGTTCTTCGAGCCAGCGCACCGTGCCGCCGGCGGCGTCGAGTCCGTAGGCGCTGCCGCCCGACAGCACCACGGCGTTCACCTTGTCGACCATGTTGCCGGGATCGAGCAGGTCGGTCTCGCGGGTGCCCGGCGCGCCGCCGCGCTGCGCCACGCCGCCCACCGCGCCCTCGCCCTCGACGACGATCACGGTGCAGCCGGTCGGCCGCTCGGTGAGCGTGATCGAACCGACGCGCAGTCCCTCGACCGCGGTCAGGCCACGGCTGTCCGGCCCCGCCGAGCGGGCGGGCGCGGTGGCGACGAGCAACGCCAGTGCGACGGTCGTGGTCGGGCCGGTGGCCGCGCGGAGCAGGGCTGGAGCAATGGGCATCTCGCTACCTCGAGGACGATCGTCGAATGTTACGGGAAGCCGTCGCCCGCGGCCAAGCAGTTCCGGCGCCGCGCCGTCCGAGGCCCGAGCCCCGGTTCTCCTGATCCAAGATAGACGGGCGTGGCTCTGCATCCCGACGTCGTTCGCCGGGTGAGCGAGCGCATCGACGAGTCCGCCGAGGAGATCGTCGAATTCGCCGCCGCCCTGATCCGCATCCCCACCGTCAATCCGCCCGGCGAGGAGTACGAGACCTGCGCGCGCTTCATCGGCGATCGCCTGCGCGCGTTCGACTTCGAGGTCGCCTACGTCGCCGCCGAGGGCCGGCCCGAGCACACCAGGGCCCATCCGCGGGTGAACGTCATCGGCCGCCGCGCCGGGGCGCACGCCCATCCGCTGGTGCACCTCAACGGACACTTCGACGTGGTGCCGGCCGGCGACGGCTGGACGGTCGATCCGTTCGGCGGGCTGGTGCGCGACGGCCGCGTCTACGGCCGCGGCGCCTGCGACATGAAGGCCGGCATCGCCGCCGCGGTCTACGCCGCCGAAGCGGTGCGGCGGGCCGGCGTCGCCGTCCCCGGCACCTTCGAGATCAGCGGCACCGTCGACGAGGAAAGCGGCGGCCTGGCCGGCGTGCACCACCTGGCCGAACGGCGCTGGCTGGCCAGCGACAAGACCGACTTCGTCATCATCCCCGAGCCGCTCGACGTCGATCGCGTCTGCATCGGCCACCGCGGTGTCTACTGGTTCGAGGTCGAGGCCCACGGGCGGATCGGCCACGGCAGCATGCCGTTCCTGGGCGCCAGCGCGATCGAAGGGATCGGGCAGTTCCTGCACCTCGTCGAGCACGACCTGAAGCCGCGGCTGCAGGGCCGCCTCACCAGCGTCCCGGTGGTGCCGCCGGGGGCGCGTCACGCCACCATCAACACCAACGGCATCGAAGGCGGCCAGCCGGTGGACGGGGTGCAGACCCCGTGCGTGGCCGATCGCTGCCGCGCCGTCTTCGATCGCCGGTTCCTGCTCGAGGAAGGGCTCGATGCGACGCGCGACGAGATCGCCGCGCTGGTGGCCGAGGCCGGCCGGCTGGTGCCCAACATCCGCTTCGATCTGCACGATCGCCTCATCGTGCACCCGACGCGGACGCCCGACGACTCGCCGATCATCCCGGCCCTGACCGGCGCGATTCGCACGGTGCTCGGCCGCGACGCCGCGCTGGTCGCCAGCCCCGGCACCTACGACCACAAGCACGTCGCGCGCGTGGCCGGCGTGCCGCACTGCGTCGCCTACGGTCCCGGCGAGCTGGTGCTGGCGCACCAGCCCGACGAGTACTGCAGCGTGGCGGATCTGGTGGCGGCCACCAAGGTGATTGCTCTCGCTTCGCTCGAGTTGATGAGCGGGACTCGGGACTCGGGTCTCGGGACTCGGGCTTGAGAGCGGCCAACTACCCGGGAATCCGGATTGCGACGCGCGTCACCCCGCGGTCTTCCCCGAGCCCCGAGCCCCGCCGTCGAGCGGCGTTACTGGGCTCCTTCGAGAAACGCCGCCCACGCTTGCACCAGCGGCACCAGCGGACCCCTGGTGACGGCGTAGGCCCGCGCCCAGGTGCGGGCCTGGGTGCGATCGGCGGCGATGGTGGCGGCATCGGTGGCCGACAGATGCCGGCGGTAGGTGGCGTAGACCGCGGCGGCCAGCGCCGGGCCGTCCTTGGCGCCGGCCCCCTTGAGATACGCCGCCAGGGCCGGCAGGCCCTTGTCGGCGTTGCCGGTCAGCGCGTAGGCCAGCGCCAGGGCGCGCGTGCTCCGGGCATCGGCGCGTGTCTGCGCCGACTGTTCGAGCGGGGCAATGGCTGCCGCCGGCTGACCGGCGCGAAGCCACGCTTCACCGGCGAGACGGCCGAGGGCCGGCACCTCGGCGGGCGGCAGGCTCATCAGCAGTCCCGCCGCTTCCTTCTCGCGATTCACCAGCAGGAGGCAGGCCCCGAGCATGGCCCGGGCCGCCGCGAAACCGCCCTGGATGCGCATCGCCGTCTCGAACTGTGTCGCCGCCTGCGTGAGCTGCGCCTTGCCCAGGAAGTCCATGCCGCGCACGAACGCCGCCGCGCTCTGGTCGCCGGCCGAGAGCGCGGCGAGCGCGCCATCGAGCATCTGGCCACCGCGCGCGGTCTTGATCGCGGCCAGCACCTCCGGCCGGCGGCCCTGCTCGGCCGCGGCCCACAGCGCCGATGTCGTCGTCGCGTCGAGCAGGTCGTCCTTCGACACCGCCGGCAGTGAGCCGAGCACCGCCGCCAGCAGTTCGGGCGGCGCGCCCGCGCCGGGCCGCAGGGTCATCGCCGCGGCGGCTTCGGCCCGCGGCGCCACGACGCGGAACGGGCGCGTCAGCGCGCCACGCGCCGTGCCGCCTTCGGTGAAGCTGACCCGGGCCAGATAGCTGCCGGGCGGGATGGCCCCGATCGGCACGCGGCCCTGCGCCAGCCGCACCTCGGGCGACGCGCCCACGCCGACCTGCAACGCCGCCGAGACCAGCGACGGCCCCGACTCGTCCTTCAGCACCTCGATGCGCGCCGCCACCGGCGCGGCGCCGCCGGCCGGGGCGTAGGCCTCGGCCAGGGCGACCAGCGTGCCGTTGTCCACGCGCGGCTCGACGCTCGGCGCCAGCGACTGCTCCTTGCCCTCGGGTTCGGCGGCCAGCAGCAGATCGCCCAGGGCCAGCGTGTCGCCGTTCATCTGCCACGCCGTGACCGAGCGCTCGACGCTGCCGACCCGCTTGTCGGCGTTGGCGATGCCGACGCGCAGGCGGTACTCGCCGGGATCGACGGTGATGCTGCCGGCGTAGACGACCCGCGAGTCGTCGCCCTGCAACGTCGGCAGGTCGTGCGGCCCGGCGCTCGCGGCGATGACCTTGCCCTCTCTGGTGGCGACGACCAGGCCGGCGGCGTAGGCGAGCGACTCGGTGGCGCCGCGCTCGGCTTCGGCGGCGACGAGCACCCGCACCTTCGACGAGCCAGGCTCCTTGTAGGTCCACGTGGACATCCGCAGCGGCACCCCGGTGGCCGGGGCCGGCGACTTGAGCGTCCGGTTGAGCGCCTCGGTGGGCGTGGCCGCCGGCGGGCCCTCCGGCGCCAGGAAGTTGCGGCGGGCCTGCAGGGTGACGCCGCGCCGCGGCGTCTTCACCTCGATGCGATGGCGGCGCCCGTCGCGGTCGCCGGGCGTCGGTTCGACGCCGAGCAGGTAGTAGCCGGCGAGGGCCATCTCGATGCGGCGGAACGCCGTCTCGCCGGTGGTGACGACGCGGTGCAGCGTGCCCCGTGCCATCCCGGCGAGAATCTCCAGGCCTTCCTCCTGCAGCCGCCGGTCGGATGTCGCGGTGGTCGGGCGCTCCGACTGCGCGGCGTCGAAGAGCGGCACGTCGAGCAGCAGGACGTCGAGCGAGGCGCGGACATCGGCGGCGATCCGGCCGATGGCGTCGAGTTCGCTGCCGAGGCCCTCGAGCACGAGCCCTTCGGAGATCAGAATCACCGACTTGGGGCCGTCGAGCGCGCCCAGGCTGCTCAGCACGGCCTGGATCGCGGCGAGCGAGCGGTCGGTCTGCTGGCGCTGATCGCCGACGATCTCGCTGGCCTCCTGCTCCACGTCGCGCTCGCACCGCTCCAGGTCGGTGGCGCCGAACACGCCGGCACACTCGCGCAGGATCACCTGCGCGATGAGCAGCGCGTCGCTCTGCCGGTAGATGGCGAACGCTTCGGTCATCGAGATGTTGAAGCGACGCCGTGTCGGCGTGAAGCGGCCGGTGACGCGCAGCATCGCCTCCCGCACCTTGGCGTGATCGAGCGTGAAGTCCACCAGCTCGCCGGGTGCGGGTACGGCGACCAGGGCGATGCGGTCGTTGGACTGCAGGCGATCGACGAACTTCAGCGCGTTCTGCATCACCGGCCGCGCCGAGCCGAAGCGGATGTTGCCCTGATCGACCAGCAGCAGCACCGCCCGCCCGGGGGGCTCGTCGCTGCCGTTGTTGCTGGAGATCGCCGTCTCGGGCGCCGCCGGCGCGACCCGGTTGTCGAACGTCGGCCGCCGCTGTCCGGCGATGAGCGGGTCGTAGAGCTTGATGTACTCGGCGGTCAGCACCTTCCGCGGCCGGCCGTCCACCTCGACCTGGAAGTCGGCGGCGGTCAGGTCGGTCACCTGGCGGCCGTCGCGATCGACCACGGTGACGTCGACCGGCAGCACCTCGACGCCGGTGCGGAAGACCGGCGCCTGTTCCTGGGCCGCGGCGGCGGGCGCCGGCGGCTGAGCCGGTGCCGCGGCCTGCTGCGGCGTCCGGGCCTCGATTGCGACGGCGGCGCCGATGGCGGCCAGCAGGACCAGGGCGGAGCGTGAGGGCATGGCGGCCTCGCGTGCCAGACGCCCCGGCCGGCGCGGACGGGCGTCTGTGGTGTCCGCCATTTAACCCGATTTCGCCCGCCGCTGGCGAGCCGGACCGGGCGCGGCCGGGCCGCCGTCGGATCGGTCCGGTATCATCGAAGGTCATGCCCGCACGTGACGTGCTCATCGTGGGGGGCGGGCCATCCGGTCTGGCCACCGCCATCGCCTGCCGCCATCACGGCCTCGACTACCAGGTGCTCGAACAGGGCACGCTCGTCGACGCCATCGCCCGCTTCCCGCTCAACATGGTGTTCTTCACCACGCCGGAGCTGCTCGAGATCGGCGGCGTGCCGCTGACGACGCCCTACGAGAAGCCGACCCGGGCCGAGGCCCTGCGCTACTACCGGAAGGTCACCGACGTCTTCCAGCTCCACGTGGCGCTGCACGAACGGGTGACGGCCGTGGAGTCGGAAGGCGAGGGCGACCGCCGCGTCTTCGCGGTCACGACGCGCAGCCGTCTCGGCGTCGAGCGGGTGCGCGAAGCCCGCGCCGTCGTGCTGGCCATGGGCTACTACGACCGGCCGGTGCTTCTCGACGTGCCCGGCGAGGATCTGCCGCACGTCTCGCACTACTTCAGCGAGCCGCACCCCTACTACCGGCAGCGGGTCGTGATCGTCGGCGGCAAGAACTCCGCCTGCGAGGCCGCCCTCGAGCTCTATCGCAACGGCGCCCACGTGACCCTGGTGCACCGCGGCGAGATGCTCGGCGACTCGGTGAAGTACTGGGTGCGGCCGGACATCGAGAACCGCATCAAGGAGGGCTCGGTGGCGGCGCGCTTCTCGACGCGGGTCGTCGAGATCCGTCCCACCGAGGTCGTGGTCGAATCGGCGGCGGGGCGCGAGACGATTGCCGCCGACGCCGTGCTGCTCCTGACCGGCTACCGGGCCGACCCCGAGTTCCTGCGGGCGATCGGCGTCGAGGTCGACGCCGTCACCCTCGTGCCGCACCACGACCCCGAGACGTTCGAGACCAACGTGCCGAACCTGTTCATCGCCGGCGGCCAGCTGGCCGGCGTGCGCACCGGCTCGATCTTCATCGAGAACGGCCGCTTCCACGGCGAGAAGATCGCGCAGGTGCTGGCCGGTCGGTTCGGCGGGTAGCGCGAGGCCACCGCGGCGCGCGCACGCAGGGCAGCCCTTCGGGTCTGCCTGCGAGGCGCCGTGTCGAGGCGGCACGGATGGGCCGACTACGGTCGTCGAGGTCGGCGGTGGCTGGAACAGCCGATTCGGCAGCTGAAGAGCTGCCCGACGAGCGACGCCGCGGCCGTCGGATCCGTGCCAGTCCCCGTACCGCTCCCCTCGCCCCCGTGGTGTGGAGGTCCATCTCTCCCGGCCGTGACACCGCTCACGACGTGCGGGTGCGGCCGACGACCAGCCCGGTCACCGGCACGACCGGTGCGTCGCGCCATGCGGCCCGCAGCTGCGCGTCGCTCGCCCAGCGGGTGAGCGGCAGCGCGCGCGCCTCGACGGCGATCGGCACGTCGTGCACGAACGGGTTCGGCTCCACCAGCAGGTGCCGGCCGTCGAGCAGCCGGATCGTCCACGGGCCCAGCACCTGCGGTTCCGACCAGGCGTTGCAGAAGGCCAGCGACGCCAGATCGCCGAGCCGCACGTAGACGTAGTCGCGGACCAGCGCCTCCATCGGCAGTCCGGCGGCCTCGACGTGACGGGCGCGCGCCGCCTCCAGCTGCGCGAAGAACTCCGTCCAGGCGCGATCGGCGCGGAACCGGTCGTAGACCGAGATGGCGTGATGCGCCACCAGCGCCGCCGCCCACGGCGCATCCGCCAGCCCGGCCAGCGCGCGTGGCCAGACCCCCTGCTTGACCTCCGCCGGCACGCCGACGAAGTCGCGGATCGCCCCGGTGCCCGGATCGCACGTGGGCGCCGCGTCGGGCTCCCGCCAGCCGTTGTCGTGGTCGCGCACCGCGCGCAGGATCACGTCGCGGCGCTCGGCCGCGGCCAGCGAGCTCCACTGGGCCATGATGCGGCCGGCGAGCGCCGCATGATCGGGCTGCGTGATGAGGTGCCGGGCGCCCTCGGCTGGCCGGACGATCATGAGGCGCGGAGCCGTCCGTCGCCGACCAGCACGCTGGTGCCGCCGACCTGCACGCGGGTGACGTCCTGCCCGCTGACCGCCAGCCGGATGTGGATGCGGCTGGGCCGGCCCATCTTCACGCCCTGCGCGCTGGTGATCGAGGCGGCGGCCGAGGCCGGGACCAGGCCGTGGCGCACCAGGTAGCAGCCGAGCGGACCGCTGGCCGACCCGGTGGCGGGATCCTCGGACCCGGTGGCACCGACCATGCGGCTGTAGACGGTGGCGCCGTCGGCGCCAGGCTCGGTGGTGAACACGAAGATGCCGCGCCGCGGCACGCCGGCGGCCTTGAACACGGCGTCGAGCTCACGGCCGTTCATCTGCACCGCGTCGACGGCGGCGCGGGTGGTGAGCGGCGCGTAGAAGAACGCCGAGCCGCACGACACCTCCTGCACCGGCAGGGTGGCGACCAGCTGGCCGGGGTCGAGGCCCATCGCCGCGGCCAGCGCCGGGCTGGCGGGCAGCGACGCGCCGTAGACCGGCCGCTGCTGCGTCATCCACGCGAAGCGGAGCCGGTCGCCGTCCCACTCCAGGGCCACCGACGTGGGGCCGATGCCGAGCCCGAACACGAACTCCGAGCGACCGGCGGCGATCACGCCGTCGTCGGCCAAGGCGAACACCGAGCCGATCACCGGATGGCCGGCGAACGGCATCTCGTTGCCGGCGCGCCCGAAGATCCGCAACCGGACGTCGGTGCCGGCGGCCTCGGGCGGGAACACGAACGTGCACTCGGAGTAGTTCATCTCGCGGGTCATCGCCGCCATGGCGTCGGTGGCCAGGCCCGCCGGCTCCATGAACACGGCCAGCTGGTTGCCGGCGTGCGCCCGGTCGGTGAAGACGTCGTAGTGCAGGTAGCGCCGCAGGTTGGACAGGCGCGCCGCCGCCCGGCCCTGCGCGGTGATCGTCCCGGGCCTGGCCGCCACGGCCGCGGCCGTCATCGCCGCCGCCCACTGCCGTCGGGTGAGCTGCTTCATGCCCGCGAGTGTATCCGAGCGGGAGCGGCGGCGGGCGTGAGTCCCCGGGCCCCGAGCCCCGGCTTCTCAGTGTCGCACTCCGCCGTCGGGCCGCTGCTGCAGCAGCACCTTGATCTCGATCAGCTCGACCAGTGTGCGGCAGCGTTCGAGGGGGCCCGTGCGTTCGAGCAGCGCCTGCTTCTCGACCGGATCGAGCTCCAGGTACTGCGACAGCGCGTTGACCAGCTCGTCGTCGGCCATGTCGCGGGGCAGGCGGCTGCCGCCCTCGCGGTCGAGCGACGGCTCCAGCATCGCCTCCAGCCGCCGGCGCTCGGCCCGCAGCGCCGCCCGCTCGCCGGCGCCGACGGCCTCATCGAGCGGCGTGACGTGGGCGATCCGGTACAGCACCCCGTCGGTGGCCGGCTCCTCGACGTCGATGCGGAACTTCTCGAGCCCGCGCAAAATCAGGTTGAAGCGGCCGTCGTTCTGCCGTTCGACGTGGGTGATGAGGCCGGCGCAGCCGACGTCGAACACCGGCGGCCGGCCGTCGTACTCGGCCTCGTGCCCTGGCTTGAGCAACACCATGCCGATGATCCGGTCGCCGTCGAGCGCCCGCGTCACCATCTGCCGGTAGCGCGGCTCGAAGATGTGCAGCGGCAGGAACACGCTCGGGAAGAGCACGACCGACGGCAGCGGAAAGAGCGGCAGGAGCGGAGGCAGCATCGGCGGCGTGGGAGATCCGGACCCAGGGGTCCGGATCCCCGGTCCGGTCTACGGCTGGTCGGGCGCGGGCGGCGCGTCCGGCACGTTGGGATAGGTGCGCGGCCCGAGCGGACAGACCACGCCGGGGTTGAAGGCGAAGACCGCGGGCGGACCACCGACGAGACCGTTGCCGGCGTTGTCGGCGTAGAACCCGTTCAGGTCGGGGAGCTGGATCACGGCCCGCGTGTGCAGACCACGGCCGGCGTCGTTGATGGTCGTGAATCCGAACATGATGCGGCCGTCGGGTTGCTGCACGGCGACCCCGGTGACCGGCCAGCGGCGCAGCGTGCCGGTGCAGACCTCTTCGTAGCCGACCAGGTCGAACAGGCCGCCGGGCCGCGCGGTGACCGTCAGGTTGACGACCGCGCCGTAGGGCTGCAGCTGCCAGCGGAACGTGCCCAGGGTCTGGGCCCGGGCGGGCGCCGCGCCGGCGGCCGAGACGAGCAACGCGAGGAGCAGGACTGAGAGTGAACGCATGGGCGAGACCTCCACGGGGATCGAGACGTGCCGATCTTACTCAACCCGTGTCCGTGGCGTCCCGTCGCGCGCTAGTGAATCGTCCGCGTCTTCTTGTCCAGGTAGTCCATCAGCACGTACTGGCCGAGGGTGTGCGGCGTCGTGAAATACGCCTTGCCGCGGCACATCGCCGCGACGCGCCGCACGAAGGCGACCAGATCGTAGTCGCGGGCCAGCATGAACGTGTTGATCAGGATGCCGGCCTTGGCGCATGCCGACACCTCGCTGAACGTCTCGCGGATGACGAACGGGTCGAGCCCGAACGCGTTCTTGTAGACGCGGCCGTCGGGCTGGGTGATCGCCGACGGCTTGCCGTCGGTGATCATGATGATCTGGCGCATGTCCTTGCGCTGCTTTTCCAGCAGGCGGCGGGCCATCTTCAGGCCCTCCCTGGTGTTGGTGTAGTAGGGGCCGACGCGCACCCGGCCCAGCTCGCGCAGCGGGATCTCCTCGGCGCTGTCGTGGAACAGCACCGCGTGCAGGGTGTCGCCGGGGTACTGCGTGCGAATCAGCTGGGCCAGGGCCATGGCGACCCGCTTGGCGGGCGTGAAGCGATCCTCGCCGTAGAGGATCATGCTGTGCGAGCAGTCGAGCATGATCACGGTGGCGCACGAGCTCTGGTACTCGCCCTGGGCGACCATCAGATCCTCGTAGGTGATGTCGAGCGCGGCCGGATCGCCGGCGCCGTCGGCGGCGCGGTGGGCCCGCGCCACCGCGTTCAGCACCGTGGCGCTGGCGTCGAGATTGAGCGTGTCGCCGAACTCGTACGGCTTGGGCGCGCCGCTGGCGTCGACGCCGGTGGCCATGTCGCGGGTGTCGTGCCGGCCGGCGCTGGCGTGGCCGATCGAGCCGAGCAGATCGCGCAGGGCCCGGAAGCCGAGGAAGTCGAGGGCCTTGTCGGTGACCTCGAACTTCGCCTGGCCCGGCTCGCCCTCGCCGTCGCCGCCGCCCGGCTGGGCCCGCCGCTGACGCTCCTGTTCGAGCTCGGGCGACGGCGTGATGTAGCCGGCCTCCTGCATCCGCTCCATGAGCTGCTGCACCAGCTCGTCGAGCTGCTGCTTGGCGGTGGCCGCGTCGTCGCCGAAGAGCTGCTCCAGCAGGTCGTCGGGCAGCAGCCCGCCGTTCAGCAGCGCGTCGAGGATGGCGTCGTGCAGCGCCTGCATCGTCCGGTCGCCGTCGAGCGACCCGTCGCCGTACGGACTCTGGAACCCGCTCGACAGCAGCATCTCCGACAGCGCCGACACGAGTTCCTCCATGTCGACTTCGTCGGCCAGGCTGGGGACGTATTTGCCGTACTTGAATCTCATGCTCGGGGCTCGGGTCGAAGAGCCGGGGCTCGGGGCTCGGGTCTCGGGGCTCGGGAAAGAGTGCTTGTCATGGTGTCGAGCTGGTTCAGTATCACGCCGTCGAACTCCCGAGCCCCGAGCCCCGAGCCCCGAGCCCCGAGGAGCGTCAGTTGTAGTACCGCTTCTTCTTCCCCGGGGTCGGTTCGTCGTCGTCGTCGAGCGCGATGGCCGGCGCCTGGCGCACGGCGGTGGGCCGCCGCACCGGCTCGGTGCCGACGTAGCCGCCGGCATCGGTCCGTCCGATGCGCTTCTGCGCGTAGAGCCCCTCGAGCACGAAGTCCACGGCGGCGGCGACGAGCGGTGCCGGCGCGCCCTTCGCCAGGCCGGCGCGGCCGGCCAGGTCGAGCAGGCCGGGCACCTTCGAGGCTTCGACGACCAGGGCCGAGGCCGGCAGGCCGTCGCCCAGCATCACCGAGCCGCCGTTGTCGAACCAGGCGACGGTGGGCGAGGGGTCGGCGTCGACGAAGTAGCCGTCGAACACCTGGGCCACGGCGCCGCGAATCAGCTCGCGGGCGACGGCGTCGGCGCCCTTCAGCTCGCCTTCGTATTCGAGTTCGATCTTGCCGGTGATCGACGGCAAGGCGGCGTAGAGGTCGGTGACCCTCGGCACCACCAGCCCTTCACCGGCGGTCAGCGCCCGCCGCTCGGCGTTGGACATCACGGTCTCGAGGGCGCTGATCGGCAGCCGCTGGCTCACGCCGGATCGCTTGTCGACGCGGCGGTCCTGCCGGGCCTGGAACGCCACCTCCTCGACCACCTCGCGGACGTACTGCGGCACGTCGGCCTTCAGGCCGCGCTCCACCCAGGCCTCCTGCGCCGTCACCGTCATCGCCTCGGCCCGCGACGCCAGGTAGTGCGTGCGGATCTCGGCGCCGATGCGGTCCTTGAGCGGGGTGATGATCTTGCCGCGTGCCGTGTAGTCCTCGGGATTGGCGGTGAAGACCAGCATCACGTCGAGCGGCAGCCGCACCGGGAAGCCTTTGATCTGGACGTCGCCCTCCTGCAGGATGTTGAACAGGCCGACCTGCACCTTGCTGGCCAGATCGGGCAGTTCGTTGATGGCGAAGAGGCCGCGGTTGGCGCGCGGCAGCAGACCGAAGTGCATGGCCAGCTCGGAGCCCAGCTGCAGGCCCGAACGGGCCGCCTTGATCGGATCGATGTCGCCGATGAGGTCGGCGATGGTGACGTCGGGGGTCGCCAGCTTCTCGACGTAGCGGGCCTCGCGCGGCCGCCATTCGATCGGCAGGTCGTCGCCCTCGGCGGCGACGACCGCCCGGCCGTGCGCCGACAGCGGCGCCAGCGGGTCGTCGTGGATCTCGCTGCCCGGAACGACCGGGATGTACTCGTCGAGCAGATCGACCAGGGCGCGAATCAGCCGCGTCTTGGCCTGGCCGCGCAGGCCGAGCAGGATGAAGTGATGCCGGGCGAGGATGGCGTTGACGAGCTGCGGAATCACCGTCTCGTCGTAGCCGACGACGCCGGGGAACAGCCGCTCGCGGGCGCGCAGCTTCGCGATCAGGTTGTCGCGGACTTCCTCTTTCACCGACCGGCGGGCGAACTCGCCGCGCGCCACCGCCGCCTTCAGGGCCCCGAGCGTCGCGGGCCGTGCCGTCTTGGTCATACGGCTATTATGACGCCGTGAGTCGAGGGCACGGTTTCCCGCCGCCGGCGGTGTTCGCCGCCGATCGGCCGCTCGTCTTCGCCCATCGCGGCGGGGCGAAGCTCGGGCCCGAGAACACCATACCGGCGTTCGCCCGCGGCTTCGCCGCCGGCGCCGACGGCTTCGAGTGCGACGTCCGGCAATCGCGCGACGGCGTCCCGATGGTGATTCACGACGCGACGCTCGACCGCACCACCGATCGCACCGGCCCGGTGGCGGCGCTCACCGCCGCCGAACTGGCCCGGGTCGACGCCACGTGCCGGTTCACGCCGGACGCCGACGTCACCTGGGCGTCGCCGCCGGTCGGCATCGCGCCGCTGGCGGAGGCGCTCGCCGCGTTCCCGACCGCGCGGTTCATCATCGAGCTCAAGGACGACAGCGAGGACTTCGCCCGCGCCGTCGTCGACGTCGTCAGGGCGGCGGCCGCCGGGTCGCGCGTCTGTCTCGGGTCGTTCAATCACCGGGTGGTGCAGGCGGTGCGCGCCGCGGCGCCCGAGCTGGCGACCAGCGCGTCCGAGCCCGAGGCCCGCTGGCTGCTGTACCGGTCGCATCTGCGCTGGCCTCGTCTGCGCCGGTCGGCCTTCTCCTCGATGCAGGTGCCCGAAGTGGCCGGCCGGCTGCGCGTCACCTCGCCCGGGTTCTTCCGCCAGGTGCATCGCGAGGGGTGCGTGGCGCAGATATGGACGGTGGATCGTCCGGAGGACGTGCGCCGACTCTTCGACTGGGGTGCCGACGGCGTGATCACCGATCGCCCCGACATCGTCGTCCCGGTGCGCGACGCGTGGCACCGCGAGACCGCAAAGCCGGGCGCTGTCAGTAGTCGCTGAGCGGGCCGCCCGGCGCGGCGGCCCGGAGCGCGTTGAGCACCGCCGCCAGGTCGATGATCTCCTGCGCCACCGCGCCGGCCACCGGCGGCAGCAGCCCGGCCGCGGCCAGCCCCATCCCGGCCACGCTGAGCGCCATGCCGCCGACGGCGCTCTGCAGCGCGATGCGACGCATCCGCCGGGCGATGTGCAGCAGTTCGTCGACGCGCTGCAGCGAGGTGTCCATCACCACCGCGCCGGCGGCGTCGGCGGTGATCTCGCTCTGGTGGCCGAAGGCCAGTCCGACCGTGGCGGTGACCAGCGCCGGCGCGTCGTTGATGCCGTCGCCGATGAAGATCGTCGGCGCCTTGGCCACTTCCGCCCGGGTGATCGCCACCTTCTGTTCGGGGGTGCACTCGGCGTGCACTTCGGTGATGCCGACCCGCTCGGCGAGATAGCGCACCTCGGCGGCGCGATCCCCCGACACCAGCAGGATGCGATCGAGGCGATGGCGCGGGCCGAGGTGGCCGATGAAGGCGCGGCTGTCCTCGCGCGGCGCGTCGCGGAAACGGTACGTCGCCGCCAGCCGGCCGTCGACGAGGATCACGCACTCCAGCCCGGCGGCCACCGGCGGCAGCGCCGCGCCGAGGCCGAGCCGCTCGGCGTGGGCGCGCCCGAGGATGCGCACCGTGCGGCCCTCGACCTCGCCCTCGAGCCCCTGGCCGGGCGGCTCCCGCAGGTTGGTGGCGTCGGCGAGCACGATGTGATCGCGCCCGGCGGCGTCGAGGAGCGGCCGCGCCAGCGGATGCTTGGAATAGCGCTCGAGACTCGCGGCGAGCCGCAACACCTCGGCGTCGTCGGCCCCGGGGGCGACCAGCCGTTCGGTCAGCGCCGGCTGCCCGTAGGTGAGCGTGCCGGTCTTGTCGAGCACCATCGTGCGGCACCGGTCGATCGTCTCGAGCACCGCCGGATCCCTGATCACGATGCTGCGGCGGGCGGCCAGCGAGATCGCGCCGATGATGGCCACCGGGATGGCGATCAGCAGCGGGCACGGCGTGGCGACGACCAGCACGGCCAGGAAGCGCCGCGGGTCGCCGCTCCACCCCCACGCGGCGAGCGCAATGGCGACCGCCAGCGGGGTGTACCACGCGCCCAGCTGATCGCCCAGGCGCCGCAGCCGCGGCCGCCGCTGCTCGGAGTCGCGCATCACGTGCATGATCCGGGCGTAGCGCGAGTCGACCGCCAGGCGCACCGCCCGGATGGTGAGCGCGTGCTCGCCGTTGATCGCGCCGGAGTAGACCTCGCTGCCCGGGGCCTTCGGCATCAGGTACGGCTCGCCGGTGAGATACGACTCGTCCATCACGCCGTGCCCTTCGATGACCTGGCCGTCCACCGGCGAGATCTCGTGCGGAAAGACCACGACGTGATCGCCGACCCGCACGTCGTCGAGCGCGACGTCGTGGACGTGGCCGTCCTCGCGGCGGTGGGCCACCGACGGCATGCGCCGCGCCAGGGCGTGCAGCACCGACGACGCCCGGCCGACCGCGTAGGCTTCGAGCGCCTGGCCGCCCGACAGCATCAGCACGACCAGCGCGCCGGCCAGGTACTCACCGAGCAGCGCGGCCGTGACGATCGAGATCCCGGCCAGCAGGTCGGCGCCGAACTGCCCGCGCAGCGCCGAGCGGGCGAGCGCGACGACCAGCGGCGCGCCGCCCGCCGCCAGCACGACGATGAGCGGCGCCCGGACCAGCGGCGGTGCCCCACCCGCCGCGGCGAGGGCCAGCGACACGGCGATGCCGGTGACGGCGAGGCCGGCTATCCAGGTTTCGCGGCTGACGAGGCGTCGCTCCGTGGGCACGCAGCGCCAGGATCGCACGGCGCGGCCCTATAATCCGCCGAGCCGCATCGCGCGGAGGAGGTCAGCATGGCGGATCGCCTCGTCGGCACCAATTACACGCCGCCTGATCTGGTGGCCAAGGTCACGGGCCGCGCCCGCTACGCCGAGGACTACCGCGCCGACGGGATGCTCTTCTGCAAGCTGCTGCTGAGCCCGATGCCGCACGCCCGGGTGCGCCGCATCGACGCCCGCCGGGCCCTGGCGCTGCCCGGCGTGAAAGGCCTCATCACCGCCGACGACCTGCCCGATCTCGGCGGCGCGGAGCGCGCGCTCACCAGCGAGCCGCTCTATCAGGGCGAGCCCATCCTGGCGCTGGCGGCGGTCAGCGAGGACGTCGCCGCCGAGGCGATCGAACTCATCCACGTGGACTTCGAGCCGCTGCCGTTCACGGTGGATCCGCTCGACAGCCTGCGCCCCGGCGGGCCCGATGCGCGGCTCGAGGGCAATGTCTGGGGCGTGGCGCCGCCGCCGGCGGCCGGGCAGGCGCCGGGCCGGCCGCCGATCGAGCGGCTCAAGTGGACCGAGGCCGACTTCGCCGCGGCTCCCGACGGGCAGCTGCCAATGGGCCAGCCGGCCGAACAGTGGAGCTACGGCGACCTCGACGGCGGCTTCGCCGCCGCGGCGCTCGTGCTCGACGAGACCTTCGTCGTCAACGCCACCGGCCACCACCCGATGGAGACGCGCAGCGCCATGGCCTACTGGCGCGGCGACACGCTGTACCTGCATTGCTCGACGCAGAGCGTGATCCGCACCGTGGAGCCGGTGGCGCGCTGGGTCGGCATCGACCCGTCGAAGGTGGTGCTCATCTGCGAGTACACCGGCGGCGGCTTCGGCAGCAAGGGCGCCGGCGCGGTGTCGATGGCGATTCCCGCGGTGCTGTCGAAGAAGGTCGGCGCGCCGGTGATGATGCGCGTCAGCCGCGAGGAGGAGAGCTACTTCGGCCGCGCCCGCACCAACATGACCGGCCGGGCCAGGATCGGCTTCGCCGAGGACGGGCGCATCGAGGCGATGGATCTCTTCGTCGTCCAGGACAACGGTCCGTACGGGCCGATGGGCGACTGGCGATCGGGCGCGCTGTCGGCGTCGCTGGTCTACCAGCCGAAGACGATGCGCGTCCGCGTCGCCAACGTGTTCACCAACACGCCGCCGCGCACGCAGCAGCGCTCGCCCGGGCCGATGCAGTTCAACGGCATCGTCGAGGGCGTGCTGACCAAGGCGGCGAAGCAGCTGGGCGTCGACCAGGTGGCGATGCGGCGGGTGAACGCGCCGGAAGGCAAGGCGTCGTACGGGCCGGCGACCCCCGAAGGCACCCGCCGCTACGTGACCGGCGCGTTCGTGAAGGACGCGCTCGACCGCGGCGCCGAGCTGTTCGACTGGTCGGGGCGCCTCGCCCGTTCGGGGCAGCGGCGCGGCACCAAGGCGCGCGGCATCGGCGTCGCCGTCGGCCCGCACGGCGCCGGCACCATCGGCTTCGACGGCCTGCTGATCCTCACGCCGGAGGGTCGCCTGCGGGTGCACTCGGGAGTGGGCAACCTCGGCACGCACTCGGTGATCGACCTGGCCCGCGTCGCCGCCGACGTCATCGGCATGCCGTGGGAGAAGGTGGACGTCGTGTGGGGCGACGTCAGCAAGGGCCTGCCGTGGAGCTGCATGTCAGTCGGCAGCCAGACCACGCACGCCATGACCCGCGCCAACCTGGCCGCCGGCGAGCACCTCAAGGCGCAGTTGCAGGCGCTCGCCGCCGAGGAACTGGGCGGGCGTCCGCAGGACTACGCCGTGAGCGGCGAGCGGGTCCACCGCGTCGGCAATCCTGGCGGCGGCCTCACCTTCGCGCAGGCGGCCACCCGGGCCATCGCCCGCGGCGGGCGCTTCGACGGCCATGAGGCGCCCGACGACCTCCACCCGTTCACGAAGACCGCGGTGGGCAAGCTCGTCGGCCAGGGACTGATGGGCGTGGCCAAGGACAACTACCCGCGCGACGGCGACACCTACGGCTTCGTCGCCGGCTTCGCCGAGGTGGAGGTGGACGTCGAGACCGGCGGCGTGACGCTCGTCGATTTCCTGTCGGTCGGCGACGTCGGCACGGTGGTGAACCCGCGCAGCCTCGTCGCCCAGTTGAACGGCGGCTGCTGCCTGGGCATCGCCCACGCGCTGTTCCAGAAGCTGGTCTACGACCCGCACTACGGCGTGTCGCTGGCGCGGCGCTTCCATCACAACAAGCCGCTGACCATCCTCGACATCCCGCCGATGACGGCGGTGGCGCTCGAAATCCCCGACCCGGGCACGCCGACCGGCGCCAAGGGCGTCGGTGAACCGCCGGTCGGCGCCGGCTACGGGGCGGTGCTCAACGCCATCGCCGACGCCGTCGGCGTCGATGCGTTTCGTCGGGCGCCGGTGACCTCGGACGTCGTGTTGCAGTCGTTGACCACGGGCCGGCGCACGCACCCGCCGCTGCAGGCCCACGTCTGAGCTGGCGGTTAGCGGCTGGTGGCTCGTGCCGCCGGGTGCCGCTTTACCTCAGCCGTGCATTTCGGGCAGCATTACGGGCACAGATGTGCCCCGCCGGCGGCGGGCGTCGCCCTTCGCGACGCCCGGCAGCGCCCGCGGCACGGGGGAGGCAGGCATGCGGCGGATCGTTCTGGTGGTGAGTGGCGTGGCGCTCGGCGTGACTCTGATGGCGCCGGCGACGAGCGCCCGGCAGGGGCAGGACGCGGCGGTCATCGACAAGACGATGAAGGCCGTGGGCCCGGCGTTCGGCGCGGCGCGCAAGGCCGTCGACGCCGGCGACATGGCGGCGGCGAAGACCGCGGCCGAGACGTTGTCCAAGTCCTTCGTCGAGACCGAGGCGTTCTTCAAGAGCCACGGCAAGGCCGACGGCGTGGAATGGGCGCAGGGCGCCAAGAAGGCGGCCGACGCGATCGCCGCAGCGGCCTCGGCCGACGCCGCCAAGGCGCCGGCGAGCGAGCTGGGCAAGTTCTGCCAGGGCTGCCACACCAAGTACCGCGACAAGGCCGCCGACGGCAGCTACACCTTCAAGGCCGGCGCCTGACGGCACCGGACTTGACCAGGGTCCCGGTGCTGGGGACTGGGGGCTGGCGCTCCTGGAAGCCCCCAGCATCGAGGACAGACGGGGCGCGCGGTTCATCGCGCGCCCTTTGCTCGTACCGGCTCGCGCCAGCTCCTAGCCCCCAGCCCCCAGTCCCGTGAGGCCGCACACGCGGCCGAGCAGTTCGTCATACATCGCGGCCGTGACGCGGCCCGTGTGCGTGTTCTGCCGCGACGGGTGAAAGCACCCCACCAGCGTGAGCCCTGCGGCACCCGGTGTGCCCTCCGGGGCCAGGCGGGCGACCGCGCCGTGCCCGAACACCGGCCGCGGGCGGGGAAGCGGCGCCGACTCGCCGACCAGCGCCAGCCACGCATCCCACGCCACCTTGCCGAGCGCGACGACCACCTGGAGGCGGGGCAGCGCCGCGACCTCGGCGACCAGGTGCGGCCGGCAGGCGGCCAGCTCGTCCGGCAGCGGCTTGTTGGCCGGCGGTGCGCACCGGGCCGCGGCGGCGATGTACACGCCGCGAAGCACCAGCCCGTCGTCGGGGCGTTGTGAGGTGGAGCGGTTGGCCAGCCCCGCGCGGTGCAGGGCCGCCATCAGGAAATCCCCCGACCCGCCGGTCCCATCCCCGGTGAACACCCGGCCGGTGCGGTTGGCACCGTGGGCGGCCGGCGCCAGGCCCAGCAGCAGAATGCGCGCCTTGGGGTCGCCGAACCCGGGCACGGGCTTGCCCCAATAGACGTCTTCCCGATAGGCCGCCCGTTTGGTCCGCGCCACCTCCGAGCAGTAGACCCTGAGGCGGGGGCAGGCCGTGCAGGCGACGATGGCGCGCTGGGCGCGGCCGAGTGCCGCCGAGCCGATAACAGGGGGAAGTGGCCGTGAACCGCGCATAGTGTCTCGGAGATGTCTCGGCGACGTTCGGCGAACGGGAAGTGCCGTGCTTGCTACGGTTTGAGCCAGCTAGCTACAATGGTTCGGATCGACAGGCTGTGACGAAAGGGTAATTGGAGACATGAGAAATTCTGCCGCATCGGACGCCGCCGAACTCGAGGCCCTCGAAACCCGCGAGTGGCTCGAGTCGTTGGACTACGTGCTGAAGTCTGGCGGCCCGGCCCGCGTCGGCCGGCTGCTCGGCGAACTCGGTCGCCACGCCCACGCCAGCGGCGTCAAGCTGCCGTTCTCGGCCAACACCCCCTACATCAACACCATCCACGCCGACGAGCAGGCGCCCTATCCCGGCAGCCGCGAGATCGAGCGCCGCATCAAGAGCCTGGTCCGGTGGAACGCCATGGCCATGGTCGTGCGGGCCAACCGGCACGAAGACGGCATCGGCGGCCACATCTCCACCTACGCCTCGGCGGCCACCCTCTACGAGGTGGGCTTCAACCACTTCTTCCGTGGCCGCGACGGCCACGACGGCGACCTGGTCTACTTCCAGGGCCACGCCTCGCCCGGAATCTACGCCCGGGCGTTCCTCGAGGGCCGGCTCTCGGCCGATCAGCTCGAGAACTTCCGCCGCGAACTGCAGAAGGGGCCCGGCCTCTCCAGCTATCCACACCCGTGGCTGATGCCCGACTTCTGGGAGTTCCCCACCGTGTCGATGGGCCTGGGGCCGATCATGGCCATCTACCAGGCGCGCTTCAATCGCTACCTCGAGGACCGCAAGCTGAAGCCGGTCAGCGACGCCAAGGTGTGGGCGTTCCTCGGCGACGGCGAGACCGACGAGCCCGAGGCGCTCGGCGCCATCACCCTGGCGTCGCGCGAGAAGCTCGACAACCTGATCTTCGTGATCAACTGCAACCTGCAGCGCCTCGACGGCCCGGTGCGCGGCAACGGCCAGATCATCCAGGAACTGGAGGCGGTTTTCCGCGGCGCCGGCTGGAACGTGATCAAGGCGATCTGGGGCTCGGAGTGGGACGCCCTGCTGGCCAACGACCACGAGGGCCGGCTGGTCAAGCGGATGGGCGAGATCGTCGACGGCGAGTACCAGAAGTACGCGGTCGAGTCGGGCGCCTACGTCCGCAAGCACTTCTGGGGCGCCGATCCCACGCTGCTCGACATGGTCAAGCACCTGTCGGACGAGCAGCTCAAGCGGCTCACCCTCGGCGGCCACGACCCAATCAAGGTTTACAGCGCCTTCAGGCGCGCCGTCGAGACCAAGGGCATGCCGAGCGTCGTGCTGGCCCGTACGATCAAGGGCTACGGCATCGGCGAGGCGGGTGAGGGCAAGAACATCACCCACAACCAGAAGAAGATGAACGACCGCGAGGTGATGGAGTTCCGCACCCGCTTCGGCATCCCGATTTCGGACGACGACGTCGCCAACGCGCCGTTCTACAAGCCGGCCGCCGACAGCATCGAGGCCAAGTACATCGCCGAGCGCCGCCAGGCGATGTTCGGCCCGGTGCCGGCGCGCCGCGAGCGTGCCGAGCCGATCAAGGCGGATCTGTCGGACGCGTTCGCCGAGTTCCTCACCGGCACCGAGGGCCGCACCGCGTCGACCACGATGGTGTTCGTGCGCATGCTGTCGAAGCTGCTGCGCGACGAGCAGATCGGCAAGCTGGTCGTGCCGATCGTGCCCGACGAGGCCCGCACCTTCGGCATGGAGGCGCTGTTCCGTCAGGTGGGCATCTACGCCCACGCCGGCCAGCTCTACGAGCCGGTCGACCGCGACACCCTGCTCTATTACAAGGAAGCCGAAGACGGCCAGATCCTCGAGGAGGGCATCAACGAGGCCGGCTCGATGTCGTCGTTCATCGCTGCCGGCACCGCCTACGCCAGCCACGGCATCAACACGATTCCCTTCTACATCTTCTATTCGATGTTCGGCTTCCAGCGCATCGGCGACCTGATCTGGGCCGGCGCCGACATGCGGATGCGCGGCTTCGTCGTCGGCGGCACCTCGGGCCGCACGACCCTCAACGGCGAGGGGCTGCAGCACGAGGACGGCAACAGCCACGTGCTGAGCCTGCCGGTGCCGACCTGCCAGTCCTACGATCCCACCTTCGCCTACGAGCTGGCGGTGATCATCGAGGACGGTATCAAGCGGATGTACGCCGACCAGGAGAAGGTCTTCTACTACCTGACGGTGATGAACGAGCAGTACGCGCACCCGCCGATGCCCGAGGGCGCCCGCGAGGGCATCCTGAAGGGGATGTACGTGGTCAAGCCGACGGCCAAGCCGAAGGCCAAGCTGCGCGCCCAGCTGTTCGGCAGCGGCACCATCCTCAACGAAGCGCTGAAGGCCCAGCAGATCCTCGAGGAGAAGTACAACGTCGGCGCCGACGTGTGGAGCGTGACCAGCTACGGCACGCTCTACAAGGACGGCCACGCCTGCGACCGCTGGAACCGGCTGCATCCCACCGAGGCGCCGCGCGTGCCCTACGTCACGCAGGTGACCCAGGACGCCCCGGGCGTGTTCGTCGCGGCGTCCGACTACCTCAAGGTGCTGCCCAACGCCATCGACCAGTGGCTGCCGCGCACGCTCCACAGCCTCGGCACCGACGGCTTCGGCCGCAGCGAGAGCCGCGCGGCGCTGCGCGACTTCTTCGAAGTCGACGCGCGGTTCATCACGCTGGCCACGCTCCACGCGCTGCTGCAGGAACGGCAGATCGAGGCCAAGGTGGTCGCGCAGGCCATCAAGGATCTGGGCATCGACCCCGAAAAGGTGAACCCTGCCGTCTCGTAACGGCCGCGGCCGGCGACGGCGGCGAGGGACGCGGCCCGGGACGGGCGCGAGGTGACGACGTGAAAGAGTTCATTCTCCCCAACCTGGGCGATGGTGTGGCCGCGGGCGACGTGCTCCGCGTGATGGTCAAGGTCGGCGACCTGCTCGCCGTCGACCAGCCGGTGCTCGAACTCGAGACCGACAAGGCAACCCTCGAAGTGCCGTCGACGGTCGCCGGCCGCATCACGGAAGTACGGGCGAAGGCCGGTGACAAGGTGAAGCCGGGCCAGGCGGTGCTGGTGGTCGAGGAGGGCGGCGCCGCCGACGCGGCCGCGCCGGCACCGGCCGCCGCAGCGCCGCCCGCCGCCGTCGCCCCTGCCGCCGCGCCGGGTCCGGCCGAGGGAGATGCTCCCACCGACCGCGGCCGGAAGTCGGGGCCGGGTGAAGGGGATGCTCCCACCGATCGCGGTCGCAAGGCGGCGGCCGCCGAGGTCGACGACCGCGGCGACAAGGTGCTGGCGTTCTCGGCCAGTCGTCCGGCGACGCCGCCGGCCGAACGCGGTCCGCTGGCGCCGGCCGCCCCGTCGGTACGCCGCCTGGCGCGCGAACTGGGCGTCGATCTGCACCAGGTGCCGGGCACCGGCCCGGGCGGGCGGATCAGCCAGGACGACGTCAAGAACTTCACCAAGCACGTGATGTCGAGTCTCGGCGGCGGCGGCCAGGCCAGCGTCGCCACGCTGTCGGGCGGGTCGGTGGCGCTGCCCGACTTCTCGAAGTGGGGCGCGGTGGAGCGCAAGGCGATGTCCGGCATCCGCCGCAAGACCGCCGCGCACCTGTCGCACGCCTGGAACACGATTCCGCACGTCACCCAGTTCGACAAGGCCGACATCACCCAGCTCGAACAGGTGCGCAAGAAGTACCGCGCCGAAGTGGAGAAGGCCGGCGGCAACCTCACCGTCACCGCGATTGCCACCAAGGTGATCGCCGGCGCGCTCAAGGTGTTTCCGCAGTTCAACGCCTCGGTGGACGCTGCCGGCGAGGCGATCGTCTACAAGAAGTACATCCACGTCGGCATCGCGGTGGACACCGAGAACGGCCTGCTGGTGCCGGTGGTCCGCAACGCCGATCAGAAGAACCTCACCGAGATCTCGGTCGAAATCCAGGCGCTGGCCGAGAAGGCCAAGGCCCGCAAGCTGACGCTCGACGAGATGTCGGGCGGCTCGATGTCGATCTCGAACCTCGGCGGCATCGGCGGCACCGCCTTCACGCCGATCGTCAACTGGCCGGAGGTGGCGATTCTCGGCATCTCGCGCGGCGGCTTCGAGCCGGTGTGGAACGGCACCGCCTTCGAACCGCGGCAGATGCTGCCGCTGTCGCTCAGCTACGACCACCGGCTGATCGACGGCGCCGACGCCATCCGCTTCCTGCGCTGGGTCGTCGACGCGCTCGAGAATCCCTTCACGCTGACGCTGAGGGGTTAGCGATCGGCGGGTCTCGGGGCTCGGGTCTCGGGTCTCGGGAACGCCACACGAAAGGGCATTCGATGCCGTCTGTCACAGTTCTCGGAGCCGGACCGGGCGGGTATGCCGCCGCGTTCTATGCCGCCGATCTCGGCATGCAGGTCACCCTGGTCGACGAGGAGAAGAACCCCGGCGGCGTGTGCCTGTACCGCGGCTGCATCCCGTCGAAGGCGCTGCTGCACGTCGCCAAGGTGCTCGACGAGTCGAAGCACGCCGCGGCGTGGGGCATCGAGTTCGGGACGCCGAAGGTCGATCTCGACAAGCTGCGGGCCTACAAGAACCAGGTGGTCGAGCGGCTCACCGGCGGCACCGGCCAGGTGGCCAAGCTGCGCAAGGTCACCTACGTGCAGGGCCGTGCCACCCTCACCGGGCCGACGACCCTGTCGGTGCAGACCGCCAGCGGCACGCAGGACGTGAAGAGCGACTACCTGGTGCTCGCCACCGGGTCGTATCCGACGAAGATCCCCGGGCTGTCGATCGACAGCCCGCGGCTGCTCGACTCCACCGGCGCGCTCGATCTGCCGGCGATTCCCAAGAGCCTGCTGGTGGTCGGCGGCGGCTACATCGGCCTCGAACTCGGCTCGGTCTACGCGGCGCTCGGCACGCAGGTGTCGGTGGTCGAGATGACGCCGGGGCTGCTGCCGGGCGCCGACCGGGATCTGGTCAAGCCGCTGGCGCAGCGCATCGAGAAGACGTTCGCCAAGGTGATGCTCTCGACCAAGGTCACGGGCATGGTCGAGGCCAGGAGCGGCATCGCCGTGACCTTCGAGGGCGACGGCGCGCCGGCGTCGGAGACCTACGACTACGTGCTGGTGTCGATCGGCCGGCGGCCGAACTCGAAGATCCCCGGGCTCGAGACCACCCGGGTCAAGGTGGATGCCAGGGGCTTCATCGAGACCGACGGCCAGCGCCGCACCGCCGAGCCGACCGTGTTTGCGATCGGCGACGTCGCCGGCGAGCCGATGCTGGCGCACAAGGCGTCGCACGAGGCGCGCGTCGCCATCGAGGCCATCGCCGGGCACAAGGCGGTGTTCGAGCCGGCGGCGATTCCCGCCGTGGTGTTCACCGATCCGGAGATCGCCTGGGCAGGTCTGACCGAGGCCGAGGCCGAGAAGCAGGGCCGCAGGGTCGAAGTAGTGCGCTTCCCGTGGCCGGCGTCGGGACGCGCCATCGCCATCGATCGCGTCGATGGTGTGACCAAGCTGGTGATCGACCCGGACACCGAGCGAATTCTCGGCGTCGGCATGGCCGGGTCGGGCGCCGGCGAGCTGATCGCCGAGGGCGTGCTCGCCATCGAGATGGGCGCCACCGCCAGCGACGTGAAGCTCACCATCCACCCGCATCCGACGCTGTCGGAGACGGTGATGGAAGCCGCCGAGGTGTTCTTCGGGCAGGCCACCCACGTGTACCGGCCCAAGAAGAAGAGCTGACCCCTGCCAGCGGCTGGCGGCTGGCGGCCAGCGGCTGGATCGCGTTGCGTGGCCCGGCAGGGCACCGCCGGCCAGGTCCTGAGGTACCCTCAGCGTTCGTCGTGGTGCCGAGCCGAATCGTCCCTGTCGTCCTTCTGGCGCTGGCGATCGCCTGTGCGCGTGGACCGGCGCTGCCCGACCTGACCGCGCTCGGTGAGCTCGACCCGGCCGTGCGGACGCTGCTCGAGGAGCGGCTCGCCCTGGTCCGCGAGTCGCCGCGGGAAGCCGACGCCTGGGGCACGCTGGGCATGGCGTTCGAGGCCAACGGCCTCACCCCGCAGGCTCGCGAGGCGTATCGGACGGCGACCTCGCTGGAACAGACTCACGGCCGCTGGTGGTACCGCCTCGGCCTGCAGGCGCAGCGTGACGGCGACGTCGCCGCCGCCCTGGCGGCCTTCGACACGGCGATCACGCTGTCGCCGGACGTCGTGCCGCTGCGCTGGCGGCGCGGGCTGCTGCTGCTCGATCGGGGCGATCTCGACGGCGCCGAGGCGGCGTTCCGGGTCGCCGCCAACCTGGCGCCCAACGACCTGGCCGCCGCGACGGGAATGGCGCGGGTGCTGCTGGCGCGCGGTCACGCCGACCAGGCGGCCGCCCGCCTCGAGGCGCTGCTCGATCGGGCGCCGGCCGATCGCTATGCGTGGCAACTGCTCGGCACCGCCTACCGTCAGCTGGGGCGGATGGACGAGGCGCTCGAGGCCGCGGCGGCCGGTGTCGGCGGCGATCCGGTGTGGGTCGATCCCTGGTCCGATGAGGTCGGGGCCCTGCGCCGCGGGTTCGCGTCGTCGCTCAAGGACGCGACCGCACTGGCGATGGCCGGCCGCTATTCCGAGGCGATCGCGCTGCTCGAGCGTCTGCGGGCCGCTCGCCCCGAGGACCGGGAACTGCGCACCTATCTCGGCGGTGTCTACGCCAGCGCCGGCCGTATCCCCGAGGCCCGCGGGCTGCTGGACGCGGCACTGGCGGCGCATCCCGACGATTTCGATGCCACCATGCACCTGGCCACGGCCCATCTGTTCGCGAACGAGCTGCCGGCCGCGGAGCAGGTCGTGCTGCGGGCGCTGGCTCTGCGCCCGGGCGCCGCGGAAGCCACCCGCCTGCGCGGCGTGGTGGCGTGGCGGGCGGGACGGCGCGACGACGCCCGCCGCTGGCTCGAGGAGGCCGCGGCCGCCGACCCGCGCGACGCCAAGGCCCTCGCCTGGGTGGGGACGATCGCCCGGGAGCAGCGCCGCAGCGCTGACGCGCTCGCGGCGTTTCGCCGCGCGCTGGACCGCGATCCGCTGCTCGTCGACGCGCTGATCGGCGGCGCCCTCACCGCGGTGGAGGCCGGCGCGCGCGACGAGGCGGTGCGCTGGCTGGAGCGAGCCAAGCGCCTGGCCCCGGGGGACACGCGGCTGGTCGAGCTCGAGCGGCGCGTCTCCGCCGGGGGCCGCGCATGACGCGCCAGCTCGTGCCCGTGCTGCTGCTCGGCGCCCTGGCCGCCGCCTGCGGCGGCGGATCGACGCCGCCCGAATCGCCGGCCACCGCGACGCCCGGTGCGTCCGGTGCGTCCTGGTTCGCCGACGAAGCCGCCGCGCGGGGGCTGACGCTGCGACACCGCTCGGGCCACGAGGCCGGCCGCTACCGCCTGCCGGAGATCATGGGCGGCGGTGCCGCGCTGTTCGACATGGACGGCGACGCCGACCTCGACGCCCTGCTCGTGCAGAGCGGCGTCCTTGGCGGGCCCGACAACGGCCCCCGCCACCGCCTCTACCGCAACGACGGCACCGGCCGCTTCGAGGACGTCACGGACGGCAGCGGGATCGACGTGCCCGGCTACGGGATGGGTGTCGCCACCGGCGACTACGACGGCGACGGCGACCCCGACGTCTATCTGACCAACCTGGGCGGCAACGTGCTGCTGCGCAACGACGGCGGCGGCCGCTTCGTCGATGTCACGGCGGCGGCGGGCGTCGCCGGCTCGGGCTGGAGCACGAGCGCGGCGTTCGTGGACGTCGACGGCGACGGCTGGCTCGATCTGTTCGTGACCCGTTACCTGGACTGGACGCCGGGCCGCGAACGGCAGTGCTTCAGCCTGACCGGCGTGGTGGACTACTGCAGCCCCAAGAACTACGACGCGCCGACCAGCGACCTGCTGTTCCGCAACACCGGCCGCGGGGCCTTCACCGACGTTTCGGCGGCCGCCGGGCTGGCGACCGCGCGCGGCAACGGACTCGGCGTGCTGGCCGACGACGTCGACGGCGACGGTCGCCCCGACGTGTTCGTGGCCAACGACGGCACGCCCAATCACCTGTGGATGAACCAGGGCGGCGGGCGGTTGGTCGAGTCGGCGCTGCCGCGCGGCGTGGCCGTCGACCAGGACGGCGCGCCGAAGGCCGGGATGGGCGTGCACGCCGCCGACGTCGACGGCGACGGCGACAACGACCTGCTCGTCGTCAACCTCGACGCCGAGTCCGACTCGTACTTCCGCAACGACGGCCGCTTTCTGGTCGACGCCACCAGCACCGTGGGTCTTCGTGTGGTCAGCCGCCGCTTCACGCGCTTCGGGATGGCGCTGCTCGACTTCGACAACGACGGCCGGCTCGATCTCTACGAGGCCAACGGCCGCGTCGGGCTGCAGGGCGAGACCTTCGCCGCCGATCCCTATGCCGAGCCGAACCTGCTGCTGCGCGGCATCGACGGTCCCGCGTTCGCCGAGGTCCTGCCGCGCGGCGGCACCGGCTCGGCGATCGTCCGCACCAGCCGCGCGGCGGCGTTCGGCGACATCGACAACGACGGCGGCCTCGACATCCTCGTCGCCAACCGCGACGAGACGCCGACACTGCTGCGCAACGTCGTGCCGGGGCGCGGCCACTGGCTGCTGCTGTCGGTGCGCGACGCCCGGGGCGCCGACGCGCTCGGCGCCCAGGTGCGGCTGCGGATCGGAGAGCGCGTGATCAGGCGCGACGTCCGCAGCGCGTTCAGCTATCTCGCCGCCAACGACCCGCGCGTCCACGTCGGCCTGGGCACCGTCACCCGCGTCGATCGAATCGACGTCCGCTGGCCCGACGGCACGACGGAGCACTTCGGCCCCTTCGACGCCGACCGGATCGTGACGGTCAGGAAGGGAACAGGGACCAGGGACCAGGGATCAGGGAAGGACCTCCAACGGGACTGACGCCCGGCTCTGAGACGGCGCGACGCCAGCACGCGTGGTCCGTTGTTCCCTGATCCCCGGTCCCTGCACTCACGGCACCTCCGTCACCGTCGTGACCTGGTTCAGCGTCAGCCCGGTCAAGGTCTGCACGGCGCCCATTGGCCACTGCACCTTGAGCGTCGTCACCGACTCGCCCGGGGCCAGGCCGAACGTCAGGATCGGCTCCGACTGCGACAGGTAACCGTGGGTGCGCGAGACGAGGCGGCGCCGGGTGCCGGCGCTGGTCGTCAGCGTGACCTCGGCGCCGACGGCGTCGCGGTTGCTGGCCACGCCTTCGAGACGCACGCGCAGCCAGCGGGCCGGCGTCAGGTCGTTGCGGAGCAGGCGCGGCGGGCCGGCGACCGGCACCAGCAGGACGTCGAGGTCGCCGTCGCCGTCGATGTCGCCGTAGGCGCCGCCGCGGCCGACCAGCGGCGGCGCCAGGCCGCCGGTGTCGGCGACCAGCGCGAACGTGCTCGGCGCCTCCCGGCCGGCATTCCAGAAGAGCTGCGGCGCCTGGGCGTGCTGCTGGCTGGCCTGCACCAGCGCGATCTGGTCTTCGACGTGACCGTTGATGGTCAGCAGATCGAGGCGGCCGTCGAGGTCGTAGTCGAAGAAGAACAGCCCGAAGGTGAGCGCGGCGCGGCTGGCGGCGCCGATGCCGGCCGGAATCGCCTCGTCCACGAACTGCCCCGAGCCGGGCTGGCGCACGTACAGGGCGGTCATCTCGTTGGCGAAGTTGCCGATGGCGACCGCCGGCGCGCCGTCGTCGCGCACTTCGGCGATGTCGATGCCCATCCCCGAGCGGGCGTTGCCATAGCCGTCGTAGGCCAGGCCGATCGACGTGCCGATTTCCTCGAACGTGCCGTCGCAGCGGTTGCGGAATGCGAAGTTGCGGACCGTGTCGTTGGCGACGACCAGATCGACGCAGCGATCGTCGTCGAGGAAGGCCAGGGCGACCCCCAGCGACTTGGCCGCCGGCTGCTTCGTGACCGGATCGCGGACGACCAGGCCCGCCGCCTCGGCCCGTTCGGTGAAGCGGCCGTCGCCCTGGTTGACGTAGAACGCCGGCGCGGCGCCGGCGAAGTTGCGCGGCGGACCGAAGGCCCGGCCGATGCCGGCCAGGCTGAAGTCCTGCTTCAAGTCCAGATCCCGCGACCATTGGACGTAGCGGCACACGAATAGATCGAGGTCGCCGTCGGTGTCGGCGTCGAGCCAGGTGGCGCAGGTGCTCCACTGGTCGGCGCCGCCGCCGACGCCGGCGGCCGCGGTGACGTCGTGGAAACGCCCGCCGATGTTCTTGAGCAGCGTATTACGGCCGACGGCGGTGACGTAGAGGTCCACCCAGCCGTCGTTGTCGAAGTCGCCGGCGGCCAGGCCCATGCCGTAGGCGTCGAGCGTCAGGCCGGCGGCGGCCGAGCGGTCGCTGAAGCGGCCACGGCCGTCGTTGAGCAGCAGGGTCAGCGACGACACCCGCGGCGCCGAGCCGCGCGGCGTCCACGGCCACGGCCGCCCGTTGACCAGCAGCACGTCGAGGTCGCCGTCGTTGTCGACGTCCACCAGCCCGCCGCCGCCGCCGGTGGTCTCGGGCAGGAGCTTCTCGCCGGCGGCGCCGTTGTCGCGGGCGACGTGCGACAGGCCGGCGTCGGCGGTCACGTCCACGAACGCGGCCGGCGGCGCCGCGGGCGTGGCGCGATCGGCGGCGGCCGGGCCCGACGAGACGGCGCCGCGGCTCGACCAGATGCGCCAGCCGAGCAGGCCGAGAAAGACGACGGCCGCCACCAGGGCGGAACGGAGCAGGGCGGAGCGGGTGATCACGGTCACGGTGAGGTCCGGCCGGGTGTCGGTGTGGACGTCGGCAGCGCCGGCGACGGGGCGATGCCGCGCCGCAGGTCGTAGATGACCAGCGCCTGCGCGGCGTGGTTGGCGGCGGGGTTGGCCAGCCGGTGCATCGCGATGACGCGGCTGCGCGACTGCTCGTCCGGGGTGTAGCGCAGGTGCGCCTCGCGGTGTTCGGCCGCTTTGGCGGCGTCGCCGAGTTCGCCGTAGACCAGGTTCAGGGCATAGTGCGCGGTGACGTTCTCACTGTCGACGGCGAGCGTGCGCTCGAAGGCGTCGCTGGCCCGGCGGAGCAGCGCCGCGCGGGCGTCGGCGCGGGCCGCGCCACGCTCCTGCTTGGCCCGCTCGAACAACGCCTGGCCGAGCTCGTTCAGGACGTCGTAGTCGCGGCTGAAGTCGAAGCCGCGGGCGCGCAGTTCCGGCGAGGTGGCGCCCAGGGCCGCCTCGAAGTTGGCGATCGCATCGTCGAGATGGCCGTTCTCCTTGTTGACGAGCCCGGTCAACCAGGCGACCGTCCACGGCGCGGCGCCGGCGGCGCGGGCGCGGTTGAGCGCCGCCACCGCGTCGTCGAGACGGCCCTCCTTGTGATACACGCGGGCCAGGTTGAGCGGACCTTCGGGCCGGCCGAGCCGCTCGACTTCCTGGAACGCGGCCTCGGCCTGCCGCAGCTCGCCCTTCTCGCTGCCGGCGTTGCCTTCGAGCAGCAGGCCGATGCCGTAGTCGTTCCATCGCTCCCAGGCCGGCTGGCCGCTGGCCGCGGCGCCGGCCGCCGCCGGCAGCGCCTGCGTCGCCGCGGCGATGGTCGTCACCGGCAGGTCGATGCGGTAGGTGTCGCCCATCGCCAGCCGCATCATCGTCACGTCGAACTTACGGTACTGCAGCCGCGCCTCGATGGTGATCGGGCCGCGCGCGTCGGCCGGCACTTCCAGCGCGTAGTGCACGACCTGCGCCGCGCCGGGCGGGATCTGCTTGTCGTAGAGCGGCACGTAGATGTCCTGGACGTTGCGGCGATCGACCTTGCGGCCCTGCCGGTCGAGCATGTAGACGTTGGTGAAGTGGGCCCACGGGTCGGCGCGGCCGTCGGGCTCGAGCGCGCCGCTCCGGCCGATCACGCGGTCGCCCGCCCTGGCCGTGACGTCCACCCACACCTCGTTGGAGTCGGCCGTGCCCTGCGTGAAGTGGTGACCCACCTTGCGGGTGCGCAGGACGATCTCGACCAGATACCGCTCGCCGGGCCGCACCGCCGGCGCGTCGGCGCCGAGCGGCCCGATCAGCCGGCCCGAGATGGTGCCGCCCTCGCGCAGGCCGAACACGTCGAGCGTCACCACCTTGTCGAGGAAGGCCTGCTGGGTCTGCACGGTCGCGCCGTCGCCGCGCAGGTGCGCCACGCCGGTGTTGGCGGCGGGAAAGCGATGATCGTGGATCTGCAGCGCGCCGCTGCCGTCGAACGGCTGGGCGCCGAAGTCGCGCGAGGTGGCGAGCGGCATATGGCAGCCGGCGCAGCGCGGCTCGGCCTTCGGCGGGTAATAGAACGCCCGCGCCCCGCGTCCAGACACGCCGCTCAGGATGTAGCTGTCGTAGTGGTTCTGGCCGCGCAGGAACTCCCGGTAGTCGTTCAGCGCGCCGGGAATGTGCACCTTGTGGCAGGTGGAGCAGAACTCGGCGGTGCGGTGCACCGGTTTGAGGAAGGTCGCCCTGTGGAACGCCGGCTTGGCCTTGACGAGCTGCTTGCTCAGCTCGCGCAGGGCCGGCGACGCCGAGAACGCGAAGGGGTAGTGGCGCGGCTCGGCGATGGTGTAGTCGCCGTTGCCGCGCGTGCTGTTGACCTGCTCGATGGCGTGGCAGGCGGTGCAGGTGAGCCCGGCCTGGCCGGTCGGATCGCGCTCGGTGTCGAAGTCGGCGCGGCCGAAGGCGCCGCTGAACAGCGGCACCGGATCGTGGCAGCCGGCGCACCAGCGGCTGCCGTCGACGTTGCCGTCGCGGGCCAGCATCACTTCGCGGGTCTCCTTGACGCTGGCCTTGTAGACCGGGTTGTTGAACGAGCTGAAGCGGTGGGCGCTGGCCAGCCAGCCGCGATGCGCGTCGGCGTGGCACTCGGCGCAGTAGTCGTCGACCATCAGCGCGCCGGCGGGGATGGTCCCGCCGCTGGCGGTGCGGGCCAGCGACGGTGCGAACGAGATGCCGCTGTCGGCGACCGCGGCCGGGCGGCTCGTGCGCGCGTCGATGGCGGCGGTGAGCGCGACCAGTGCCGCCGTGGCGGCGGCCCAGCTCCAGGCGGCGCCGGCGCGGACGGCGCGGCCGCGGCGCCGGTGGTTGAGGAACGCCCACGCCACGCCGAACGGCGCCAGGACGTGGGCCCAGTAGACGAGGGCACGGATGGCCGGCTGGCGCAGCTCGACGCCGGCGACGCGCATCAACGCCAGACCCGTCACCAGCACGACGGCGGCGAGGGCGGCGAGCAGATAGCCCATGCGCGCGGCGCGGCGGTTGGGATGCGTCCACGCCGCCAGGGCGTGGGCGGGCGCGAAGAGCAGGAACGGCAGCACCACGACGACTCCGGCAGCCAGGTGCACGAGCACCGTCCACTGGTAGACGTAGCCCTGGTAGCTGGCGCCGGTGGCGAACTCGAACGCCGAGACGCCGCCGAGATAGGCGGCGGTGGCGGTCAGCAGGCCGGTGAGCGCGTAGAGCAGGCGCAACAGCCAGCGCAGGGTCGGCGTGATCGGCACGGCGCGTCCGTCAACCGTCATCGCCCGCCCTCATAGCGTGTGTTGAACGCCGCGTGCAGGGCGGCCCGGGCCGGCGTGTCCCGCCCTGGCAGGGGACCGACGGTGTCGCCGTCCAGCGTGTACAGATCCATGTCCTTGCACCACCCCTTGGTGTCGAGCACCACGCGGCGCGTCCAGCCGGCGGGCAGCGGCGCGTCGGGCGCGGCGAACTCGAGCCGGATCTCCTCGCCGGGGCCGAAGATCGCGACCGCGTCGTCGTCCTCGGTCACGAGCGCGGCGACCTCGCCGAGGCGACTGTACCACCCGCGAGGGTGGCGCGTGTCGAAGAGCGGCGCCCGGCGATCATAGTCGTAGTGGGGCGTGCGTTGCGGTCCGGTGGTTCGACGGGCGAAGCCCGACCGTTGCAGCGTCGCGGCGGCGAGCGGCAGGTCGCGGATGACGGCGTCGGGAGCGTGTTCCGCGTAGACCACCGCCAGCCGATCCCAGTAGATCTCCTGCGTGGTGGTCAGCCGCAGCGCGCGCGTCCCGGCGGGCAGGCCCGACAGCGGGAAGGTCATCTGCCGCGGCATGCCGGCGGGGTAGCCGAACTCGCGGGCGACGACGTGCCACCGCCCGGCGCGGTCGCGGGCCTCGAGTGTCGGCGCCTGGTAGGGTGCCGTGGCCTGCCACGCCGCGAACACCGTCTGGGCGTACGGGTACTCGACCCAGCCGTCGATGAGCAGCACCGGCGCGCCGGGACCGGCGTCGACAGGCCGGTCGAACTCGAGCGTCACCGCGTGCGGTGCCGTCAGGCCGATGAAGCGCCGGTCGATCGCGCCCGGCGGCGCGGCCTCGAGATCCGCCGTGGCCGTCGCGGCGGTCACGTCGTCGCCGCGGTCGTTGACGACGCGCGACGGCAGACGGCTCTCCCGGTAGAAGATCGGCGCGCCGGTCGGCGCCGGCCCGGCGATGGCCTTGCGCTCGTCGAGGGCGAGGTGCCAGCCCGGCGGCAGCTCGTACACCCGCAGGGCGGCCCGATCGAGATACGTCACTTCCTCCATCGGCTCGCCGAGCGCGAGCACGTAGCGGCCGTCGCGAGGGGCGATGGCGCGCTCGGGCAGCAGCACGCGCTCGTGCGGATGGGGCGGGCTGTAGACGCCGGGCCGCTCGAAGAAGCCGATGCCGCCGACGCCGAGGATGTCGGTGACGAAGCGGAAGCCCGTGCCGTCCCAGGCGAAGAGCACCGGGCAGCTCGAGAGCTGGCGCTGCGTTTCCTCGATACGGTGGACGCGCCCCGCGGCGAGATCGATCTCCGTCTGGAGGATGCCGTCGGACCAGATGATCGAGACGAAGTCCGCGCGGTCGGCCCCGCCGAGGCCCACCGCCACCGGCTGCAGGCTCTGCCCCGGTCCAGAGGCCGTTCGCACCGTGTCGAGGGCGGTCCAGTGCGAACCGCGGCGGACCGCCAGCCGCGTGCCGATGCCCGAGCTGTTCGAGCGGCGTTGATCGCTGGCGATCTCCCGGCCGGTCGGCGCGATCGTGACGTAGGCCGGCCGGCCCGGCCCGGCGGCACGCCGCATCGGTCCGCGCTCGGTCAGCGTCACGAACGACGGCCCGCGCGCCGGATCGTCGGTCCACAACGTCCAGACGGGCGCTGCGTCCGACGAGGCGTCGAAGTGCGGTGCGGCGGCACCGTCCGCTCCCAAAGGCCAGACGGCCCAGCCCGTGCCGCGGCTGGCCACGAGGTCGAGGCCACCATCGCCGTCGATGTCGGCGACGGCCAGCTGGCCTCCGGGGGTGCCATCGGCCGGGGCAATCGCCGTCGGCCGCCACGTGCCGTCGGCGCCCGCTCGCCAACGCTCGAGCCCGCGCGGGCCGTCGCTGTACAGCTCGACCTGCCCATCGGCGTCGGCGTCGGCCGCCACGATGGCGTCCAGCGGGGCGGCACGCAGGGCATCGAAGCCCGGCGCGGCGCGGTACTGCCACACGCGATCGTTGAGGGACACCTCGTGCGGCGGCGAGGCTTTCAGGACCACGAGATCGTGATCCCGGTCGCCGTCCAGATCGGCGATCGCGATCCCGCGCGAGGGACGGCGATCCGCCAGTCCCGCCTGGGAGGCAATCCGCCGGAACGTGCCGTCGCCGTTGTTGTTGAGCAGTTCGTTCGGGCCGCTCCCGTTGACCAGCCACACATCGAGGTCGCCGTCGTGGTCGGCGTCGAAGAGCGCGCCGTCCACCGCATCGACGTCGGGGGTCGCTGCCCGCATCGCCGCGGTGACGTCGCGCCACCGGCCGGCCGGAGCCTGACGCCAGATCGCCGTGGCGCCACTGCGCAGCAGGACGACGTCCACCAGACCGTCGTCGTCGATGTCACCCCAGAGCGCGGCCCGCACGCCGCGAACCCCGGCGAGCGGATGCGACACGTCCAGACGCATCGTGTCCACAGTGGACAGCAGCACCGCGTTCGGGCGGGCCCCGACGACCGCGTTGGCGGCGAAGAGGTCACTGGACCCGTCGCCGTCGATGTCGGCCACGCTCAACGACGCGCGCGCCGCGGGTCCCCAGGACGGTCCATCGCCACGCCAGACGGGCGCGGCCGGTCCGAACGCCTCGACGACCGGCAGGCGCGCGGGTGCCCGAACCGCCGGCACGTCGAGCGTGAACGCCATGGCCAGCGGCCCCATGCGCGTGTACTTGAACTCGGCCATCGCCGCCCGCGGGTCGCGTTCCGCGGCCTGGAAGCGGGCGAGCCGCGCCTCGGCGTCGGCGCTGCGGCCGGCGCGCTGCAGCGCCTGGAACGCGCCGTAGTGCGCGCTGCGCAGCAGCGGGTCGATGGCCAGCGCGCGGTCGAAGCGGGCCAGGGCCTGCCCGGGGGCGGTCGCCAGCTCGGCCTGGCCGGCGAAGTAGGCCGCGTAGGCGTCCTGCGGTGCGGCGGCCGCCACCTCGGCGAGCAGCGTCGCGGCCTCGGCATCGCGGCCCGCGTAGAGGCGCAGCAGGCCCAACGCGTACTTCGCGCGGGTGCCGGACTCCTGGTCGCCGACCAGCGCGCTGAGCCGGCGTTCGGCCTCGGCCGCATCGCCGTCGCGCTGGCGGTTGATCTGCGCGAGCGCCAGGTTCACGCCGACCGCGGCATCGCGCGGGTGGGTCGTCGCCACGGCCGCGAACGTCTTCACCGCGGCGTCGAAGTCGTATTGGCCCATTTCGGCCACGCCGCGATTCACCGCCGCGACCAACGCGGCGTCGCGCACGGCAGGCGGCGGCACGGCATCGCGACGGCAGCCCGCGACGAGCGGCGTCAGCGACGTGCAGGCGAGCAGGAAGACAAGGGCCCGGAGCATCCGCGGGGGATGCCGCGGATTCTACCGCACGCGATCGGCGCCGTGGGCCTCAGCGCACCAGGGCGTGGGCGGCGGAGTCGGCCTGCTCATGGGCATGATACGAACTGCGCACGAGCGGGCCGGCTTCGACGTGCACGAACCCGAGGCCCAGCGCGATGCGCTTCAACTCGGCGAACTCGTCCGGGTGGTAGTAGCGGCTCATCGGCGCGTGCTCCAGCGACGGCCGCAGGTACTGGCCGATGGTGAGGATCGCCACCCCGACCGTGCGCAGGTCCTTGAACACCTGCACCAGCTCATCCTGCTCTTCGCCCAGCCCGACCATGAGGCCGGTCTTGGTGGGAATGTCCGGTGCGAACGCGGTCGCGCGCTCGAGCAGTTCGAGGCAGCGCGAGTACTTGCCACCCGAGCGGGCCATCCGGTAGAGCCGCGGCACCGTTTCGGTGTTGTGGTTCAGGATGTCCGGCCGCGCCTCGAGGACGGTGCGGAGCGGCGCCGCCTCGCCCTTGAAATCGGGGATCAGCACCTCGACGCGGCACTCGGGCGTCCGCGCCTTGATTTCGCCGATCGTCGCCGCGAAGATGCCCGCGCCGCCGTCCGGCAGGTCGTCGCGATCCACCGAGGTGACCACGGCGTACTTCAGGCCCATGGCCTGCACCGCCTCGGCCACGCGGGCCGGCTCGCCCAGGTCGAGCGGGTCGGGCTTGCCGTGCTTCACCGCGCAGTAGGCGCAGGCGCGCGTGCAGACGTCGCCGAGGATCATGAAGGTGGCCGTGCCGTGATGCCAGCACTCGCCGATGTTGGGGCAGTGGGCGTCCTCGCAGACCGTGTTGAGCTTGAGGTCGCGCATGATGCCCTTGAGGCGGAGGTAGTTCTCCGACCCGGGGGCGCGCACCTTCAGCCACCCGGGCTTGGGCTCGCGTGGACGGACGAAATGCAGCGGCGCTTCCACGGATCCATGTTATCGCGTGATCGGGCGATCGTTTGATCGGTCGATCGGAGGCCCGCATCTGCAGATCCGGCGATCGATTGACACGAGCGGCACGGCCTCTGCAGGGGCCGCGGGGTGCGTCGCGAGGAGCTCGAATCCAGAACGCAGGATTTCGGCGTGGCGGTATACCGGCTCTGCCGCGCCCTTCGGGACCTGCCTGGCGGACGGGGCCCAGCCGGCCAGCTGGTGGACTGCGCCACCGCAATCGGGGCAAACTACCGCGCGACGTCCCGGTCGCGTTCACGTGCCGAGTTCGTCGCCAAGATGGCGGTGGTCGTGGAGGAGGCCGACGAGGCCGTGTTCTGGTTGGAGTTCTTCCATCGTGTCGGCGTGCCCGATTCCGTGAGCATCGAGCGCCTGCTTGGCGAGGCCAGGGAGCTCCGGGCGATCTTCGCGGCGGGGTGGCGAACGGCCAGGCGGAGCGGGGGACGGACACCGCGCCGATGACCGACGGCGGAGGAAGCTGTTCGGAACCTGCGCAGTGGCGGCAGGAACGAGATTGCCAGATCTGCCGATCGATCTCCAGATCACCCGATCATCAGTTCAACAGCTAGATCAACCGATCACCCGATCACGAGATCAACCGATGCAGAGTCTTTCCATCACATATCTCGGCCACAGCGCCTTTTCCCTGCGGACTCCCGGCGGCAAGACCGTCCTCTTCGACCCCTGGTATACGGGCAACCCGAGCTTTCCCGAAGGACATGAGCCGAAGGCGGCCGACCTGATCCTGCTGTCGCACGGCCACAGCGACCACAGCACCGATGCCGCGGCGACGGCCCGGCACACCGGCGCCACCGTGGTGGGCATCTACGAGATCACCTCGTGGCTGGGCAGCAAGGGCGTCAAGCACGTCGAGCCCATGAACAAGGGCGGCACCATCACCACGCATGGCCTGCGCATCACGCTCACCGACGCCCGCCACAGCAGCAGCACCGACGACCTGACCTACCTCGGCGAGCCCTGCGGCTTCGTCGTGAAGCTCGAGAACGGCCAGACGATCTACTTCGCCGGCGACACCTGCCTCTTCGGCGACATGAAGCTCATCGGCGAGCTCTACCGGCCCGACATCGCGTTCCTGCCGATCGGCGACCGCTTCACGATGGGCCCCGACACCGCGGCGCTGGCGGCGAAGTGGCTCGGCGTGAAACAGGTGGTGCCGATGCACTGGGGCACGTTCCCGCTGCTCACCGGCACGCCGGCCCAGCTGAAGGAACATCTGGCCGGCTCCGGCATCGAAGTGCTGGAACTGACGCCGGGTCAGACCGCGTCGTAGCCTCAGCGGGCGGCCGGTACCGGTCGCATCAGGCCGCCGACCAGGTAATCGGCGAAGGTCTGGCCGATCTGCTCGGAGGTCATCGGCCCCTCGGGGTCGAACCAGCGGGCGATCCAGTTGACCGCGCCGAGCAGCGCGAACGAGACCATCTTCGGGTCGCCGGGGGCGAACACGCCCTCGTCCATCCCCTGCTGGACGATCGCCCGCACGCCGCGGTCGAACACGTCGCGCCGCGCGATCACCTTGCGGAGCAGCGGCGGCGACAGCGCCTGCAGGTCGAGCGTGAGCGCCGTCCCCTGCAGCTCGTCGAGGATCACGTGGACGAACGCCAGCACCAGCCGGCGCAGCTTCACGTCGGGCGGCGACGCCTCCGCCTGTACCTCGGCGAGCAACGCGAGCAGCACGTCGAGCGAGTAGTCGTGACAGGCGTAGAGAATCTCTTCCTTGTTGCGGAAGTAGTAGTAGAGGTTGCCCTTGGTCATCTCCAGCGTGCTGGCGATCTCGTCGACGCTGGCGCCGTGATAGCCGCGCCGCCGGAAGGCGGCGGCGGCGCTCTTGAGGATGTCGATGCGCCGGTCGGGACCGGGCACGATGCGAATCGGGGCGGTCATCGCAGTGAGGCTCGCCAACTCTAGCACAGGATTGAACGAGCGTTCAAAGTGGGCTAGACTGTGGGTTCTGGCCGGAAATCGCGGGCGTCACGCCCGCATGAGGACCGCGTGGAACAGACCGCCCAGCTTCCCTCCGTCGGCTTCGAGACCTCACCGGCGGAGTATCGCCACTGGCGCCTGACCGTCGACGGGGCCATCGCCACGCTGGCGATGGACGTCAGGGAAGACGCCGGGCTGCGGCCCGCCGACTACCGGCTCAAGCTCAACTCGTACGACCTCGCCGTCGACATCGAACTCGCCGATGCGCTGCAGCGCCTCCGCTTCGAACATCCGGAGGTCAAGGCCGTCGTGCTCACCAGCCTCAAGCCGCGCATCTTCTGCGCCGGCGCCAACATCTTCATGCTCGGCGGCTCGTCGCACGGCTTCAAGGTGAACTTCTGCAAGTTCACCAACGAGACGCGGCTGGGCATGGAGGACGCCAGCGCGCACAGCGGCTTGAAGTTCCTCGCCGCCGTCAACGGCATCTGCGCCGGCGGCGGTTACGAGCTGGCCCTCGCCTGCGACGAGATTCTGCTCGTCGACGACGGCTCGGCCGCGGTCTCGCTGCCCGAGACGCCGCTGCTCGGGGTGCTGCCGGGCACCGGCGGCCTGACCCGCGTGGTCGACAAGCGGAAGGTGCGGCGCGACGTCGCCGACTACTTCAGCACGCTCACCGAGGGGGTGCGCGGCAAGCGCGCGGTGGAGTGGCGCCTGGTCGATGCCGTGGCGCCGACGAGCCGGTTCCAGGAGGCGGTGGCGGCGCGGGCGGCGGCGCTGGCGGCGGAGTCCGATCGTCCGGGGACCGGTCCCGGCATCACCCTCACTCCGCTGGCCCCGACCGTGGAGGGCGATCGCATCGCCTACCGCGACGTCACCGCGGCGATCGACCGCGCCCGGCGGGTGTGCGAACTGACCATCGCCGCCCCGGCCGGCCCGCAGCCGACGTCGCCAGTGGAGTTCCTCGCCGCCGGCGATCAGGCGTGGGCGCTGCGCGCCTTCCGCGAACTCGACGACGCGATCCTGCGGCTGCGCCTCAACGAGCCGGAGATCGGCACGGTCGTGCTGCGGGGGACCGGTGACCCTCGGGCCGTCCGCGCCGTGGACGCGACCCTGGCGGCGCACGGCGCGCACTGGCTGGTGCGCGAGATCGTCAATCACATCCGCCGCACGCTCAAGCGCATCGACCTCACGGCCAAGACCTTCTTCGCGCTGGTCGAGCCGGGCAACGCCTTCGCCGGCACGCTCTTCGAGCTGGTGCTCGCCGCCGATCGCGCCTACATGCGGCACGACGACGACGAGACGAATACGGTGCAGCTGTCGGCGATGAACGCCGGGGTGCTGCCGATGAGCAACGGGCTGAGCCGGCTGCAGGTGCGCTTCCTCGGCGAGCCGGGACAGGTGGAGAAGGTGCTGGCGATCGACGGGCCGATCGTGGCGCCCGATGCCGCCGCGCTCGGTCTCGTCTTCTCGGCACCCGACGACATCGACTGGGACGACGAGGTGCGCCTCGCCCTGGAGGAACGCCGCGCCTTCTCGCCCGATGCGCTCACCGGGATGGAGGCCAACCTGCGCTTCGCCGGCCCGGAGACGATGGAGACCAAGATCTTCGGCCGCCTCACCGCCTGGCAGAACTGGATCTTCCAGCGTCCCAACGCCGTCGGAGAGAAAGGGGCGCTGATGACCTACGGACGCGAAGGCCGGCCCGCGTTCGATTTCCGGCGCACCTAGCCTGGCCGGTCGAGGCGCGACATGATCTCGAACGAACGCATTCCCAACAACGTCGGTCTCGGCGGCAACAAGCGCCTGCAGCGGGCGCTGGAGCACTGGCAGCCGAAGTACCTCGACTGGTGGCGCGACATGGGCCCGAGCGGCTTCCAGGACCACCACCAGGTCTACCTGCGCACCGCCGTGTCGGTGGACGCCGCCGGCTGGGCCCATTTCGACTACGTGCGCCTGCCGGAGTACCGCTGGGGCATCTTCCTGGCCGAGCCGACCCACGATCGCCGCATCGGCTTCGGCGACTTCATGGGCCAGCCGGTGTGGCAGGAGGTGCCGGGCGAGTTCCGCAACCAGCTGCGCCGCCTGATCGTCGTCCAGGGCGACACCGAACCGGCCAGTGTCGAGCAGCAGCGCATGCTCGGGGCCCACTGCCCGAGCCTCTACGACATGCGCAACCTGTTCCAGGTGAACGTCGAGGAGGGCCGCCATCTGTGGGCGATGGTCTACCTGCTGCACTCCTATTTCGGCCGTGACGGCCGCGACGAGGCCGAGGCGCTGCTCGAACGGCGCAGCGGCAACGAGGACGCGCCGCGCATGCTCGAGGCGTTCAACGAGCCGATCGACACCTGGCTCGACTTCTTCGCCTTCACCATGTTCACCGACCGCGACGGCAAGTCACAGCTGCTGTCGCTGTCGGAGAGCTCGCTCGATCCGCTGTCGCGGACGACGCGCTTCATGCTCACCGAGGAAGCGCACCACATGTTCGTCGGCGAGTCGGGGATCGCGCGCATTCTCGATCGGTCGTGCCAGCTGATGAAGGCGGCGGGCTTCTCCGGCGACGTCCGCCGGCTCGGCGGCATCGACATCCCGCTGGTGCAGAAGTTCGTCAACTTCTGGTTCAGCCAGAGCCTCGACCTGCATGGCAGCGAGGTGTCGAGCAACGCCGCCAACTACTTTGCCAATGGGCTCAAAGGCCGCGCCGAGGAGGACAAGTACGCCGACGACCACGTGCTGGCCGGCGACACCTACCTGCTCGACGTGCTCGACGAGAGCGGCCGCATCAGCCGGCAGGAGGTGCCGATGCGCAACGCGCTCAACGAGGTGCTGCGCGACTGGTACGTGGCCGACTGTCAGGCCGGCGTCGACCGCTGGAACACGCGGGTGCTCGCCGCCCACGGCCTGTCCGAGCGCATCCTGCTGCCGTCGCGCAAGTTCAACCGCCACGTCGGCGTCTACGCCGGCAAGCACTTCGACCCGCTGGGCCACCCGATCTCGGCCGACGAGTTCGCCCGACGCCGCCACGAGTGGCTGCCGACCGCCGACGACAAGGCCTACCTGCGCAGCATCCAGGCCACGCCGGTCTACAAGCCGGGGCAGTTCGCCAACTACATCGCCCCGCCGGCCCGCGGCATCAACCGCATGCCCATCGACTTCGAATACGTTCGCACCGAAGCGTAGAAGGCTTCGGTGCGTTCGTATTCGAAGTCGGGGGCCAGGGTCTGGGGACTGCGGCGTGTCTTGGGCCCAGTTTCTGGTAGCGTGACAGTCGGCAAACCCTAGACCCCAGCCCCCAGTCCCCAGCCCCCGATGTCCAAGGTCCATGTCACCGTCACCGACGGCGTCGCCGTCCTCGAGCTGAACGAGCCGCCGGCCAACACCTACTCGTACGCGATGATGCGCGAACTCGACGAGGCGGTGCTGGCGGCGCGCATGGACCCGGCCGTCCACGTGCTGGTCCTCATCGGGGCGGGGGAGCGCTTCTTCTGCGCCGGCGCCGACATCGCCATGCTCAAGGACGCCGATCCGGCGTTCAAGTACTACTTCTGCCTGCACGCCAACGAGACCATGAACCGGCTCGAGCAGACGCCGAAGCTGGTCATCGCGGCGCTGAACGGCCACTGCGTGGGCGGCGGGCTCGAGGTGGCGATGGCCGCCGATCTGCGGGTCGCCCGCAAGGGGGCCGGCAAGATCGGCCTGCCCGAGGTGGCGCTCGGTGTGCTGCCCGGCACCGGCGGCACGCAGCGCCTGGCCCGGCTCGTCGGCAAGGCCAAGGCGATGGAACTGATGGTCACCGGGACGCTCCTGACGATGGAGGAGGGGCACGCCGCCGGTCTCGTCCACCAGGTATGGGGCGAAGACGTGCTGGCCGGCCGGTCGTTCCGCGACACCGTCGTCGACTACGCCAAGACCTTCGCGCCGCCGCACCGCGCCAGCCGCGCCGTCGGGCACATCAAGCGGGCGGTGCAGTCGGGATTGGCGGCCGGCTTCAGCGAAGGGCTGGCGCTCGAACGGGAACTGCAGCAGCGGCTGTTCGAGAGCGAGGACGCCGCCGAAGGCCTGGCCGCCAACCTCGAGAAGCGCCCGCCGCGATTCACCGGCCGCTGACGCGTGCCACCCCGGAGCCGACCACATGACGACCTCTCTTCGTCCGATCGCCGTGCTCGGCGCCGGCACCATGGGCCACGGCATCGCGTACGCCGCGATCGCGGCCGGCTATCCCACCCGCCTCTACGACATCTCGGCCGCGCAGTTGGCCAAGGGCACCGCCGCGATCGCCGGCATCGTCGGCAAGAGCGTCGAGCTGGGCAAGTTGGCGGCGGCCGAGGCCGGCGTCGTCACGTCGCGGCTGGCGACCACGACCGATGTCGCCGCGGCGGTCCACGACGTCGGCCTGGTGATCGAGGCGGCGCCCGAGACCATGGATCTCAAGCTGGCGCTGCTCGCCGAGGTCGAGGCGGCGGCGCCGGCGGCGGCGGTGATCGCCTCCAATACCTCGGCGCTCAGCATCACCGAGATGGCGGCGGTCCTCGACCGGCCGGGCCGCATGGGCGGAATGCACTTCTTCAACCCGGTCCACAAGATGAAGCTGGTCGAGATCGTCCGCGCCCTCGAGACCGCCGACGAGACGGTGGCGGCGATGCAGCAGGTGGCGGCGGCGATGGGGAAGGAGACGGTGCTGATCCGCGAGTCGCCCGGCTTCATCACCAGCCGCATCAACGCGATGATCGGCAACGAGGCGTTCTACATGCTGCAGGAGGGCGTCGCCGCGGCGCGCGACATCGACAAGGCCCTGAAGCTCGGCCTGAACCACCCGATGGGGCCGTTCGAACTGGTCGACCTGGTCGGGCTCGACACCCGGCTCAGCATCCTCCAGTACCTGCACCGGACGCTGGGCGAGAAGTTCCGCCCCTGTCCCCTGCTCGAGCAGCACGTCAAGGCCGGCCGCCTCGGCCGCAAGGCCGGCAGGGGCGTCTACGACTACTGAACGACGATCGTGCCGAAGAGCCCGGTGTTGCTGGGTTCGTTGTGGTCGTGGAAGCCGCAGCGCCGCGCGGTGTTGAAGTTGCCCGACGTGCGCGACTGGCCCGGCGTCAGGAAGCCGACCTGATCCATCGGCGGGCAGTCCTCGTGGCTCGGATGCGGATCCGACGCCATGTCGTGGTTGCGGTTGTGGTTGTTGACGAAGGTGACGCGCCCGCCGACGGTGATCGTCACCGTCGACGGCGACACCCGGCCGTCGGCGCCGATGGTGATCGTCGCCGTCGAGCCGACCGTGCCGCCGCCGGTGCCGCCGCCCCCGCCCGCGCCCCCGCCATCGCTGGGCGCGGTCGGGCCGCTGCCGCCGCCGCCGCCGCATGCCGCCGCCGTCATCACCGCCGCGGCCACCAGTGCCCATCCGACCTGTCGCATCACGCCATGTCTCCCCTGGACGATTGGACCGGTGCCGCCGGCGAAGGTTGCCCCGCGCCCGTGACCACCGCGCTCAGTAGAACTTCCGGGTCAGGTTGAACCCGATGAACCAGTCGTCGAACCCGCCGCGGGCGATCTGCGCGAACGTCGTGCCGAAGCCGTTGCCGATGTTGATCTGGAAGCTGTGGCCGCCGATGCGCTTTTCGACGGCGAAGGCCAGCAGTGACTCGCTGGGGTCGTAGCCGGTGAGCCGCGGCGTGACCTCGACGACGCCGTACAGGGAGCTGGTCAACCGCAGCCGCGCCCCGAGCCCGACCATCACCGTGCTGTCGTCGTCCGCCACCTCGTCGGGCAGCGGAGTGGTGTTGTGCACCCAGATCGGCTCGGCGTAGACCGCGGCGCGGTCCGAGAACTCGTGCGACAGGACCACGCCGAGGGCCGGCGAGTAGCTGTCCTTGAGGTTGTTGGCGCCCTCGATGGTGCCGACGGCGTCGATCGCGATCGGGAAGTCCTCGCCCTGGCCGACCACCTGACGCTGCAGCAGGAACTGGATGGTGCGATCGCTGGTCCGATGCACCGCCAGCTGGGTGGCCCGGAACAGCCCGTAGCGGTACTCGAAGCCGATCTGCGCGCCGCTGTCGAAGCCGAAGAAGTCCTCCAGCAGATCGCCGACGTCACCCTGGCCGAGCGGCCGGGCGAACCGGTGGGTGATGCGGAAGGCGCCCTTGCGCGCCGGCAGGCGCAGCGTCGTCGGCAGGCCGACCAGCGTGAAGTCGGGTTGCGCGCGGTTGACGTCGAGGTCGGGGTCGTCGTCCTGGCTGGCGATGACGCCGGCGGCGGCAGGGGGCGCGGCCGGCCGATCGCCGTCCTGTGCGACCGCCGGCACCGGGACGACGCCGAGCGCGAGCAGCAGGGCGACGGAAGGCCACGGGATCGATGTCACGAGTGTGCTCCTCAGGGCGTGAGCGGCGCGGTGTCGGCCGCCCCTTCCAGCTTCGGCACCGGACCGGCCGGCGTCAACACAGAGGTCAACCGCCGGCGGCGGGCGATGCGCATGTCGGGACGGCCCCTCAGTGGGCGGCGACGACGAGCGAGCCACGCATCCCGGCATGCCCGTCGCCACAGGCTTCCGAACAGACGAGAGGGAATGTCCCCGCCTCGGTGGCGACGAACTCGATCGTCACCGGGGCTCCGCCGCGCGGGACCAGGGTCTTCACCTTGAACTTCCGGATGCCGACGCCGTGCACCGTGTCGGCCGACCGGACGACCAGGCGCACGCGATCGCCGACCGCGACCGCAATCGTCGACGGCTCGAACGTGAACCGCCTGGCGACGACCTCGATCGTCCTGACCGGGGCCGTGCGGCGCGGCGCCCCGGCGAGAGGGGCCGCCGCCGGTGGCGCGTATGCCGTGGCGGGGTCCTTCCCCACGCCGGCGTTCGCCGGCGTTTCAGGGAGGAGCGCCATCCCCGCCACGGCAACAGCTGCGATCAGAGTTCCAGCTCGCATCGAGGAGACGGTGTCGGGCGTGCCCGGCACCCGTGTCCGGTGCTGCAAGCGAAGTGCCGTCGTCCGCGGATCGTGAACGGTCGAGTTCGGGGCGGAAACCCCCCGTCTGGCGGCCGATTCGACCGGATGGATTACGGGCGGCGTAATCCGTTACCGCCGGCGTAAGCGCGCGACTCGAGCCGTCAGGGGCCGGAGGCTCGGCCCGGCTAGTCGATCCGATGCTTCGCCAGGTAGTGACTGAGGGCGCGCTGGCTGAGGCCCATGAGCTCGGCGGCGTCCTTCTTCACGCCGCGGGCCTGTTCGAGGGCGTGGCGGATCGTCTCGCGTTCCACCCACTCCACGTTCTGGTGCAGGCGCAGCGACGGCAGGCCGGCCGTCGGCGCCGGCGTCGCGCCCATCAGCCAGACCGACTCGGGGGTCAGGCGCGGTCCCGGCGTGAGCACGACGGCGCGTTCGATCGTGTTCTCGAGCTCGCGGACGTTGCCCGGCCAGTGATATCGCTTCAGCTCGACCATCGCCGCCTCGTCGACGCCGGTGATCCGCTTGCCGAGCCGCTGGGCGAACTTCTGCACGAAGTGATCGACCAGCGCCGGCAGGTCGTCGAGCCGCTGGCGCAGCGGCGGCAGGTCGATCGGGATGACGTGCAGCCGGTAGTACAGGTCCTCCTGGAAGCGTCCCTCGGTCACCAGCGTGCGCAGGTCGCGGTTGGTGGCGGCGATCACCCGGACGTCGACCTTCTCGGTGCGCTCCGACCCCAGGGGCTCGAACTCGCGTTCCTGCAGCACCCGCAGCAGCTTCGACTGCACCGGCGCGCCGAGCGTGGCGATCTCGTCGAGGAAGATCGTGCCGCCGTCGGCCAGCGAGAAGCGGCCCTTCTTGGCCGAGGTGGCGCCGGTGAAGGCGCCGCGGACGTGGCCGAAGAGCTCGGATTCGATCAGCGTCTCGGGAATCGCCGCGCAGTTCACCTTGATGAGCGGCATGTGCCGCTGCTGGCTGCGATCGTGGATCGCCCGCGCCACCAGCTCCTTGCCGGTGCCGGTCTCGCCGGTGAGCAGCACGGTGCTGCGCGACTGCGCCACCAGCTCGATGCGGCGCGAGATCTCGACCATCGCCTTCGAGCGGCCGACGATGCCGTAGTGGTCGAACTCGGCGTCGCGCTCGCTGCGCAGGTAGGTCAGCTCGGTGCGGGCCCGCTGCGCGGCCAGGGCGCGGCGGGCGGTGAGCAGCAGCTCGTCGACCTCGAACGGCTTCTGCAGGTAGTCGTGGGCGCCCAGCTTCATCGCCTCGACGGCGCTCTCGACACTGCCGTGGGCGGTCATCATCACCACCGCCGGTCGTTCGGCTTCGGGCGTGGTCGCGACCAGCTCCTTCACCACGTCCATGCCCGAGCGTTCGGGCATGCGGTAGTCGATGATCAGCAGGTCGAACGACTGCTCGGCGAGCAGCCGCTGGCCGTCGACGGCGCGCGACGTGGTGGTGACCTGGTGGCCGTCCTCGCGCAGGGCCCGCCCCAGCGTCTTCACGATCTTCTCTTCGTCGTCGACGAGGAGTACTCGCCCGGTGTCGGTCATGGTCGTCGATCGCGCGCGGCGGTGGCCGGCAGCGTCACCCGCATCTCGGTGCCGGCACCGACGGCGCTGACCGCGGTGATGGTGCCGCCCAGGCCGTCGACGACGTTCTTGGCGATGGCCAGGCCGAGGCCGCTGCCGGTGCGCCGCGTGGTGAAGTATGGATCGAAGACCCGGCCGAGGTCGTCGGCGGGGATGCCGATGCCGCGATCGCGGACGACCAGGGCGACACCGCCGTCACCCAGCGGCGCGCTGGCGAGCTCGACCAGCGCGACGTCGCCCGGGGTGACGTCGGCGACCGCGGCGCGGGCGTTGGTGAGCAGGTTGACCAGCACCGTCCGCACCCGCTCGGCGTCGGTGACGATCGCCGGACAGGCGGGATCGAGTGCCAGGACGACGTCGGGGGTCGGCGCCGCGGCGACGACGGCGTCGCGGGCCGAGCGGCAGATCTCGTTGGGATCGGCGCCGGCCAGGTCGAAGCGGATCGGCCGGGCGAAGTCGAGCACCTCGTTGACCACGCGGTTCAGGCGGTCGACCTCGCCGTTGATGTCGTGGGCGGCGTCGCGGCGATCGGCGGCGCTGCCGTCGGCGCGCAGCAGCGGACGCAGCGCGCCCTTGATGATCATCAGCGGATTGCGGATCTCGTGCGCGATCACCGTCGAGAGGCGGCCGAGCGCCGACAGCCGCTCGCGCTGCGCGGCGTCGCGCTGCGACGCCGCGACGGATTCGGTCAGCGCGTTGAAGGTCGCGGCCATCACCGTGGCGTCCTCGTCGTTCCAGGCGCCGGGCGGCAGCGCCACCTTGCGCGTCAGGTCACCGGTCGCCGCCACTTCGCGCATGTGCGCGGTGAGGCTGGCCAGCGGCTTGGTCACCGTCCGGGCGATGGCATAGCTCAGCACCGCCGCGAGGGCGACGGTGGCCAGCGCGATGCCGGCGAGGGCGGTGCGGATCGCGCCGAGGGTCTGCATGCGCGCCGTCCGCGAGCGCAGCACCACCGCCCGGGGCGGGTCGCCGGCGGTGCCGGCGCGGGCGGCGGCGCCGGCGAGCGGGCGGACCAGCGCCGAGTAGTCGCCGTCGGCGAGGGCCAGCGACTGGATGTGGTGGTCGTCGTGGATCCAGGGCGCGAGCGCCGGGCCGATGGCCTCCCGGAACGACGATGCGCGCACCGTGCCGTCGTACGCGAAGGCGACGTCGGCCCCGGTCAGCGCCTTGAGGGCGGAGGCGCGTTCGGCGTCGAGGAGATAGCCCATCGTCAGCGTGCCGAGCAGCTCCGGACGCTCGAGGTCGATGGTGACGGGCACCGAGACGACCTGCAGCACGCCGCTCGGGTGCGGCCAGAAGGCGGTGCCCGGCCGGGTGGCGGCCGTCCCGGCCGGGCCCGGCGGATCGGGAAGGCTGGCCGGCCGCGCCGGCGAGGTGACGGCGGCGAGCCGCCTGCCGTCGCGATCGGCCACCACCACCACGTCGGCGCCGGCCTGCACCAGGTAGTCGCGGGCGATCGGCTCGATGGTCGGACCGTCGCGGGTCTCGACCGCCGCCTTGAACTTCGGCAGGTCGGCGATGAGCGTGGCTGTGCGGGTGAAGCTGTCGAACAGCGACGCGCTCTGCTGATCGACGAGGCCGGCCGCCTCGACCAGATCGCGCTGCAGTTCGGCCTCGGCCTGGGCGGTGAGGCGCACGCTCACGAAGTAGACGGCCGCGCCGATCGACGCCGTGGCGAGCAGGGTGCTGGCGACGAAGATGCGCGTCCGCAGCGACGCGAACCCGGGGATCACGGCACCTCCAGGTCGAGCTCGGCGATCGCGCCGGGCGCCACGGTGACGCTGCGCTGGACGCGGGCTTCGCCTTCGTACCACCCGACCACCGTGTACGCGCCCGGCGGCACGTTGTCGAGGCGGTAGCGGCCGTCGGGATCGGTGACGCGGAAGAACGGGTGGTTGAAGACGACGACGAACGCGCTCATGTGCGAGTGGATGTCGCAGAACACCCGGACCACGCCCGGCCGGTCGAAGCGCACCGCCTTGGAGCGGCCGCTCGCGTAGCGGCCCAGATCGAACCGGCGCGCCCGCGACAGCGAGAAGACGTTGTGGTAGGTGCGGTCGCTGTTCGGAAAGTCGACGACGGTGCCGGTGGTGACGGCGAGCAGTCGCGGCACGAACGTCTCGTCGCGCTGGTCCATCACCGCGCGGCCCGGCTCCGGTTCGTCGAAGGCGCCGCGCGGGGCGGTGTCGAGATAGACGAGGCCGCGGCGCACGTCGGCGGTGGCGCGGCCGGTGCGGCCGCCGTGGTCGCCGACCGCGGGGCGGGGCTGGGGCGGTGTCGCGATGCGCCGGATGTCGAGGCGGCCGCGGATCGCCCCGGTGGCAGCGGGTTGCCCGCGCCGGGCCGCGGCCGGCGCGGCGGCGATGGCCAGCGTGAGGCCGAGGCCGAGCAGCGCGGCGGCGGCGCGGACGTGCCCCATCAGAACCACACCGCGATCTGCCCGGCCACGAGGCTGTCATGGCGCACGCGGCCGCCCTGCGGCCGCCAGTTGCGCTGCCACGCCGTCTTGAGCCGCACGTGACGGTGGACCGCGAGGACGACGCCGCCCTCGACGCGGGTCACCGCCGCCTCCCAGGGCGTCGGGCCGGCTGCCCCCTCGACGTCGCCGAAGGCGAGCCGCTCCGCGCGCGTCGTGAGGTCGAGCCCGGGCCAGACGCGCCAGCGTCCTTCGCCCCAGAGGGCGGTGGCGGTCAGCGCCGGCGCCAGGCGCGGATCGCCGGCCGCCGGCAGCGCCCACCATGCCCGAATCGCCTCGCCGCGCAGTTCCCAGCGGCCCGCCGCCAGCGCCAGGTCGAGGCCGGCGGCGCGCTGCTGGAAGCTCTCGACGGCGCGGCCCGCCGGCAGCGTGTCACCGAGGTGACGTGACAGGTAGGCGCCACGCGCCGCCGACCCGCCGATGGTGACGGCCGGATGCGGCCGCAGCACGACGCGGGTCTGCAGCGAACGGCCGTCGTTGTCGTCGCTGACCCGGGGGCTGGCCAGTGAGCCGGCGGTGATTGCCGCGATCCACTCGACGATGCCGGCCCGCACCCGGCCCTGAACGCCGGTGTCCCAGTGCTCGGCGTCGATGAGCGGCAGACCACGGTCCGGCGCGGTGTTGCCGACGGGGAACTGGGAGAGCCAGCCGCGGCCGCGCATCTGCAGCAGGTCGGCCACCGTGCCGGGCAGAGCGTCGCGGCGCAGCGAGGTCAGATAGCCATACGCGAGCGGCCGGCTGACCAGCGGGTTGTCGGCGCCGTAGCCGGCCGCGCCGAACAGGCCGAAGGTGGGCGGCACCCGGCCGACCTGCAGATCCACGTCGCGCGCCGCCCACGGCCGCACGCGCAGGTAGAGCGCCGGCAGCTGGGCGTGCGACAGCCCGTCGGTGCGGAGCTGCGCCAGGACCTCGAGGTGCCGCGTCACCCGCAGCGACGAATTGAGGACGACGCGAACGTTGCGCAGCGGGCTGTAGTCGTAGCTGGCGTAGTTGAAGAAGCCGGGATCGTGGGAGCCGATCGTGGCGGTGACCTCGCCGCTCACGGCGACCCGCGGTTCGGCGGCGTCCGGAGCGTCGGGCGACTGCGCCGCGACGGGCACGACCGACGCGAGCAGCAGGAGGATGACGTGCGTGCGCACGGGAAGTCCGACCTGGCGCGGGTCGCACGCCATTATAATCCGCGCTGATGCGCCGATCCGACGACGCGGCCCCGGCGGCGCAGCGGCGCGGACGCGCGGTGTGCGCCGCGCTCCTGCTGGTCGCCTTCCGGCTCGGCGCCGGCGCGAGCGCCGACGTCACCGACCGTCTGCGCCAGGCCGTGCCGCTCGCGGCCGGCACCACACTCGAGGTCGACGTGTCGATCGGCGACGTCCGCGTCGTCGGCGCGGCGCGCGACGACGTCGCCGTCGAGATCGTGCGTACCGCGCCGTCGGCCGCCGACCTGGCGCGGTTTCCGGTCGAGATCGACGGCGATGCCACCCGCCGCCGGGTGCGGATCCGTCAGTCCGGCACCGATCCGCGGCTGCGGGCGACGGTGGACCTCGAGGTGCCGCGCACCGCCCGCATCGACGCGTTGCGCATCGCCGAGGGGCGCCTCGAGGTCAGCGACTTCGCCGGCGCGGTCGCCGCCGACGTCCGGCGCGGGCCGATCGTGGCCACGAGGGTGCGCGGCGTCCTGCGCCTCGAGGCCGGCATCGGCGACATCGATCTGCGGCAGGTCCGCCTCGACCCGGACGGACTCGTCCGGGCCCGGACCTTCAACGGCGATCTGCGTCTGGTCTTCGCCGAGCGGCCGGCCGACGCGCGGATCATGGCGCTGGCGCTGAACGGCACCGTGCGGTCGGAGATTCCCCTCACGCTCAAGACCGGGTGGGGACCGCGCTGGGGCGAGACCACGCTCGGCCGCGGTGAGCCGGTGGTGTCGCTCGACGTCGTGACCGGCGACATCCGGATCGAGGCGCCGCCGCGCCGGCCGTAGCCGCGGATGCCGCGGCGCTCAGCGGCGGGTCAGCTTGCGCTGCGCGTCCTGATACCGCTTCGACGTCTGCGGCACCTGGGCGTAGGCCGCCCGTGCGCGCTCGTCGTCGCGCAGCCGCCGCTCGTAGAGTTCGCCGAGCAGCCACCACGCGTCGTGCGGGTTCGACGGATAGCGCGTCGCCAGATCGGTATAGGCGTGCGCCGCCAGGTTCCACTGATCGAGATCCGCCCACAACGTGCCGAGGCGATACAGCGCCAGCATGCCGTGCGGCGAGTCGGGAAACTGATCGGCGAGCGTGCGCAGCGTCGCCAGTTGCGCCGGCACCTCGCGGCCGATCGACGGGTCGCGCTCGCGCAGCCGCCGCCGCTCCTCGATCCCGGCCTTGGCCTGCTGCGCGCGCAGCGCCGCCGGCGTGCCCGGGGCGGCGGCGGCGGCGCGGCCGAAGATCGCCCGCGCCGTCTCCTCGCGGTTCGGCTGCCGCGACTTCAGCGTGAGCTCGCCAAGGGTCACCTGGCTCTCGGCGAACCGCGGGTCGCCGGCGAAGCGGTTGGCGAACTCCAGGTGCGCCGCCATCGCGTCGTCGGCGCGGCCGAGCCGCGTCAGGGTCTGCGCGGCGAGGTACGACGCGTCCGCCGCCACCGCGGTGGCGGGGTAGTCGCTGACGATGGCCCGCAGGTCGGCGATGCCTTGATCGACCAGGTTGCTGTTCAGCTTCTCCCGCGCGACGTCGAGGCGGGTAGCGGCCTCGCGGGCCGCGTCCGGAGCCGTCGGCGGCGCGCCGGGCGTGCCTTTCGTCGCGGGCCCGCCCTTGCCGGGCGGCGGCACGGCGCCGGTCGCCGTCTTGGGCGGCGTCGTCGTCGTGGCGGCCGTCGATGCCGCGGTGGTCGGCGGCGTGGTCGCCGCCACACCGGGCGCGGCGGCATCGGGCGGCGGGGCCGGCGCGTCGGCTGGCGTGACGGCCGGCGCCGGTTCGGCGGGCACCGCGTCGGCGGTCTGCTGCCGCGGCATCACGACCACGCCGATCAGCACCGCGGCGGCGACGGCGCCGACGGCCGCGAGCATCACGCTGGAGGAGCGGCGCGGCGGGGCCGCGGCGGCGGCCGGTGCCGCCGGCAACGGCGTGGCCGACGGGGCCGGGGCCGGGGGGATGACCATGGTCGGCGGCGGCTCGGCGTCGCGGGAGGACGGCGAGGCGGTGGCGGCCGGTACGGCCATCGTCACCGCGCTGGCCGGGTCGATCGCCGCCATGCTGTTGCGCGGCGGCGGCAGCGCGACGGTCGGATCCGAGGCCCGCGAAGACGCGGCGGCGGTTGCACCGCTGACGGCGGCCGACGACACCCGGCGGGTGCTCGAGTCGCGGTGCAGGCGCTGCAGATCGACCCGAAGGTCGGCGGCCGTCTGGTAGCGCAGCGCGCGATCCTTCTCCAGCGCCTTGGCGATGATTCGATCGAGTTCCGGCGAGACGTCGCGATTGAAGGCCGAGGCCGGGGTCGGCTCGCGATTGAGGATGCCGTCGAAGATGACCGCCGTGGTGTTGCCCGGGAAGGTCACCCGGCCGGTGGCCATTTCGTAGAGGACGACCCCGAACGAGAACAGATCGGTACGCGAATCGAGGGCCTCGGCGCGCGCCTGCTCGGGCGACATGTAGGCCACCGTGCCCACCGTGGTGCCGACCACGCTGGTGAACTGCGACGGTTCGACCGTGGTGGAGGCGTCGACGCCGCCGCCGTGCCGGCCGGCGGTCAGCTTGGCGAGGCCGAAGTCGAGCACCTTCGCCTGGCCGCGCTTGGTCAGGAAGATGTTCGCCGGCTTGATGTCGCGGTGCAGGATGCCTTCGCTGTGCGCGGCATCGAGAGCGTCGGCGACCTGACTGGCGATGTCGATGAGCGCACGCTGGTCGAGCGGGCCCTGCACGAGGCGGCGGTCGAGGGTTTCGCCCTCGAGCAGCTCCATCGCCAGGTAGCAGCGGCCCTCCTGTTCGTCGAAGCCGTAAATCGTACAGATGTTCGGGTGGTTCAGGCTCGACGCGGTGCGGGCTTCCCGCCGGAAGCGATTGCCCGCTTCCGGGTCGGACGACGCCGTGGTCGGCAGCACCTTGAGGGCCACCATCCGCCCCAGCACGGTGTCCTGGGCGCGGTACACCACGCCCATGCCACCGGCCCCCAGAGGCTCGAGGACCTTGTAGTGTCCGAGTAGCTGACCAGACAGGTTCGACACGGGGAACGCATCATCGTACGAACGGCGGTTGGCGGAGTCAAATCCCGGCGACGGAGCTTGACGGTTCCCGCAATCCGTGGATATCGTTGGACTTCTCAATTTCGAAACACCTTTCCGAATAGTGGAAGCTCAGCAGGCCATCGGACGCGTTGCGCGGACCACGTCTACCGACAAAGCGCTGGACGTGTGCGAAGTCCTCAGCCGCACGCCGCGGGGGCTCAGCGTCTCGGACGTCGCCCGCACCCTGCGGCTGCCGGTGTCGAGCGCCCACCGCCTGCTGGCGGTGCTCAAGCGCCGCGGTTACGTGCGGCAGGACGAGGACACCGCCCGCTACAGCCTCACCCTCAAGATGCTCGACCTCAGCTTCAAGGCGCTGGGGGGCTCAGAACTTCGGCTGCACGCCTATCCGCTGATCCGCGAGTTCGTCCTGCGCAGCGGCCATCGTACGTTCCTGGCGATTCCGTCCACCGGCGACGTCAGCTACGTCTGGCCGGCGGGGCCCGACGACGTGGCGATGCGCACCGTGTTCGGCCGCGAGATGCCGGCGCACTGTGCGCTCTACTTCGACGCCCCGCAGGCGACGCCCCGCCGGCTCAGCTGCCTGAAGCTGACGACGGCCGGCGATCTCGCCCGTCCGGAGGCGCCGGCGGCGATGCTGCGGCTGGGGCCGCCGGGCGACCTGCCGATCGGCGCGCAGCGGCTGGTGTGCACGTGCGCGCCGATTCGTGACTACACCACGCAGGAGGTGGGCCGGGTCGGGGTCTTCGCCCACGGCGTGGACGAACGCCCGCTGGCCGCCGACGGCCATCGCGGGGTGTGGAATCTTGCCGGCCAGATCTCGGTCCGGCTCGGCTACGTGCCGCCGACGGCACTGGAGGCGTCGGCCTAGGCGCCGGCGGCCTCGGCCGTCCCGGGCGGATGGCCGATAGATTTCGGAGGAGAGGGAATGGCGTACATCATCTGTGAGCCCTGCATCGGGACCAAGGATTCGGCCTGCGTGGACGTGTGTCCCGTCGACTGCATCCACCCGCGGAAGGACGAGGCCGACTTCGAGGCTTCGACCATGCTCTACATCCACCCCGACGAGTGCATCGACTGTGGCGCCTGCGTGCCGGCCTGCCCGGTCGAGGCCATCTTCGCCCTCGACGAGGTGCCGGAAAAATGGAAGAACTACATCGAGGTGAACGCCGCGCACTATCAGAAGTAGACTGTGGGGCACCCCCGGCCGGTCCCGGCTCGGGGGCTTGGACGATTGCGCGCCCCGGCGCCTGGTGGCGCGCGAGCATCCCGGCGGCGGGGCAGCGGCCCCCGCCAGGGAGGGCCGTTATGCGGATGGGCGTTCGCGGACTGCTGGTCGCGGTGATGTGCGCCGCGGTGGGACTGTCGCTCGAAGGCCGCCGGTCGGGCGACGACGCCGAACTGCAGTATCAGCTCGGCTCGCTCCTCTACGACGAGACGCGCTTCGACGAAGCGCGCGCAGCCTTCCGCCGCGCCGCCGACACCGACGATCCCGAGCTGCGGCTGCGCGCCCGGATCGGCGTGGTGAAGACCGCGCTGCTGGTCGGGGAGTTCGAGGAGGCGCAGCAGGAAGCGGCGTCGCTTCGCGGCGACTCGCCGAAGAATCCCGAGGCCATCGCCGTGCACGCCGACGCGCTGTGGTCGGCCGGACTCTTCGACGAATCGGAGCGCGAATTCCGCGAGGTGCTGGACCGGGAGCCGGAGATGTCGCGCGGCCGCCACGGGCTGGCCAAGGCCCTGGCGTCACGGTCGAAGCTGGAGGACGCGCTCCTCGAAGTGCTGGCGGCGCTGCGCACCTCGCCCCGCGACGGCGAACTGCACCACACCGCCGGCACCATCCTCGAGCGCCTGAAGCGGTTCGACCAGGCGGCGGCCGCCTACACCAACTACGTCAACCTGCTCCCCAACAAGGACCGCAGCGACAAGGCGGCGTGGTCGAAGGCGCAGATCCGGTTCCTGCAGGCGTTCAAGGACCGGGCCGCCAATGCCATCGATCCCGCGTCGGCAGGCCGGCTGCACACGGTGCCGTTCAAACTGGTGCAGGACAAGGTGATCGTCAAGGCCCGCATCAACGGCGGCCGCTGGGTCGACTTCGTGCTCGACACCGGCTCGGAGCAGACGACCATCTCGCGGCAGATCGGCCAGTCGGCCGGCGTCGTGCCGATCACCTACACGCTCAGCGCCGGCGTCGGCGAGGTGGGGCTGCGCGGCCTGCAGCTGGCCCGGCTCGACAGCTTCGAGGTCGGCACGCTGAAAGTGCGCGACGTGCCGGTGCTCATCAAGAACCCGGCGCTGCGCGGCATCCCCAAGCGCGAGATGGAGAGCTTCTCGCCGATGGCGCTCGGCCTGTCGATGACCATCGACTACGCGGCGCGGCTGCTGACGATCGGCGAATTGCTGCCCGAAGAGGCCGCCGACATCCGCCTGCCGATGCGCATGCACCGCCTGGCGATGGTGCGCGGGCTGATCAACGCCGAACGCCCGGCCTACTTCGTGGTCGACACCGGCGGCGAGGTGATCTCGATCAGCAAGGCCACCGCCGACGCGCTGGCGCCGGGCCGGCCGCTCGGGCGGCGTATCGCGTTGAAGGTCTACGGCACCTCCGGCTGGGACCGCGACGCCTTCCTGATGCAGGGGCTCAACCTGCAGTTCCGCGACATCGAGTACCGCAACTTCTCCGTGGTGGTGCTCAACCTGCGGGCGCCCAGCGTGCTGCTCGGCTTCCAGCTGGGCGGCATCGTCGGCCACCGGTTCCTGAGCCCGTATCGGGTCGCCCTCGACCTCGATCGCAGCGAGGTGCGGCTCACGCGGCTGCCGGGACGGGGCCGGGCGGCGAACTGAGAGCCGGGGCTCGGGGCTCGGGATTCGGGAACAGCAGCAGTCACGCTGTTCCGAGTCCACGCGTCGGCTCCGTGCGAAGCTCACTTCGAGCCCCGAGCCCCGAGCCCCGAGCCCCGAGCCCCGAGCCCCGAGCCCCGAGCCCCGAGCCCCGGTTCTAGAAGTCGTACCCAATCCACATCGTGAACTTGGCCCGGCGGAACGCCGCGCTGCCGCCCTGCAGCGAGAAGACCACGTCTTCCCAGTTCCTGTTGAAGAGCGTCCGCCAGCTCCAGTCGAAGTGGACGGGGAAGCCGAGGGCGAAGGTCTGCAGGCCGATGCCGTAGCTGGCGCGGGCATCGACCAGCCGGAAACCGTCGACGAGCACCGGGTTGCCGAGGACCGGCTGGTCGTTGACGTCGTAGCCGATGACCGGCCGCTCGACCGCCGTCTCGTTCGCGTAGGCCTTGAAGCCCCGGTTGGCCCACGACGCGCCGCCGACGTTGGCGAACAGCGTGCCGCGCACGCCGCCGAGGATGCCGATCGGCGTCGCCATGGCATGGATGAGCGGCAGGCGCAGTTCGGCATTGAGGTGCCCGGCCTGCTGGCCGACGAACTCGAGGAAGTTGTAGCCGCGCATCTCGGAGTTGCCGCCGAAGAAGTAGTAGCCCGGGTTGTCGCCCCAGCTCCTGTAGCCGCGGGCGCGGAAGGCCAGCAGCCCCGAGCCGCCGAGGCGGAAGTACTTGCGCAGGTCGGCGTCCACCGTCTGCCGCGACAGCAGCGAGCTGAAGCCAGGGGCGAACTCGTAGGACAGCCGCACGGTGTTGCCGGCCAGCGGGCCGAACTCGCGGAACACCGTCGTCTCCTGCACGAAGGCCAGGCCCACCGGCATCATCGTGCCGTTGTTCAGCAGCTGGCGGCCGAACTGCTGCTGCTGATACTGCTGTGAGTACTCCTGGACCAGCGGGTCCTCGAACCGCTCGGTGTAGTTGGTGATGCCGCCGAACAGCTCGACGCGGCGGTAGCGGTTGAACGGCCAGATGCCGAACACCGTCGCGCCGCGCGACGTCTGGGTCGCCACCGCCAGATCACGGTCGAGGAACACGCCCGAGAGCGACGGGTCGTAGAAGACGTTCTGCAGCTGGCCGTAGAAGAACTGTGTCTGCGTGAAGCCCTGCACCGCGTACTGGAAGCGGCGCTCGAGGTTGATGTAGGAGCCGGAGAACGACCGGTACTGCGAGATCGAGGTGGCGAACAGGGTGAACTGCTGGTCGCCGAGCACGTCGGTGAACGCCACCGCGGTGCCGCCCAGGAAGTCGCCGCCGCTGGTCAGGCCGACGTTCACCGGCGGCCGGCCCTCGAGATAGAGCTTCTCGAACTTGCCCTTGCGCTTGACGTTCGACGACACCATCGTGTGGGTCAGCGGCGCCTGGAAGTCGACGATCGGCCCCGGCGCGCCGAAGTCCTCGGTGGTGGCCTTGCCGATCGGCTCGCGCCGGTCGAGGACGTGCACGCCGTAGTCGCCTTTGTAGTAGCTGACGAAGGCGATGCGCGCGCCGGCGTCGGTGCCGCCCTTGAGCACCACCGGCGAGTGGTTGCCGCCAACCGCGTCGGTGTAGCGGGCGAGCGCGCCGCTCGTCAGATCGAGCGTCCAGATGTTGTAGATGGCGCCGTTCTTGGCCACCTCGGGATCGACCGTCTCGTTGGGGTCGACCGCGGTCGAGGCGAAGACCAGCGTGTTGTCGTCGAGGAACTGCGCGCCGCCCTCGTCGTGGGTGCCGAAGGTCAGCTGGGTCCGCTTGCCGTCGGCCAGCTCGACGCGGAACAGCTTCTCGTTGCCGCTCACCCGGGTGCTGACGATCAGGGCGCGGCCGTCCGGCGTCCACGTCGGCGCGTAGTCGGCGAACCCGTCCTTGGTGACGTTGGTGATGGCGCGACTGTCGAGGTCGAGGACGAACACGTCGGTGACGCCGCCGCGCATCGCCGAGAACGCCACCTTGCGGCCGTCGGGTGAGATGTCCGGCGACTCGGGCGCGTCGACGTCGTTCAGCTCGACGCGCTCGACGATCCGGCGGGTGATGACGTCCTCGACGACCAGCGACCGGTCCTTCTCGGTGCGGACGAAGAAGGCCAGGCGGTCACCGGCCGGCGACCACGACATCCACGGCACCGAGATCCAGCGGCCGCCGGGCTGGATGATGTATTCGAAGCCGCGCGACTGGTCGAAGCCGGGGGTGAGGTTGCGGATGACCTGTCCGTCCTTGGTGGACAGCAGCACGATGTCGAGCTCGCGGTCGCCACCGTTGCCGGTCATCGCCGCCATCAGGTCGCCCGAGGGCGACGGCTCGATCGAGTAGGCCTGGGCGTAGCGGGTCTTGTCGGGATTCGGCGCCAGGTTCCGCCCGTAGTCGGCCGGCCGCTCCTTGTCGCGGAAGGGCTTGAAGCGCTCCTTCAGGTAGCGGTCGAACTCGGTGTCCCACTCCTCGGCCGAGAGCTGGAAGGCCTCCTGGTAGGCGTCGTCGCCGCCGCCGATGATGCTCTTGCGCAGCGCGAAGACGAACTGGCGCACGCCTTCCTTGCCCCACTTCGCTTCCATGAACTCGAAGGCGGCGTGACCGAGGTTGTAGATGCCGCGCAGGTTGCCGAGATTGCCGTAGCCCTGCAGCTGGCTCATCTTCGGGATGACGTCGGCGATGGCGGCGTCGCGCACCATCATGATGTCGAGCGGCTTCCACACGCCGGTCATGTAGTCCGACATGCCCTCGTTGACCCACAGCGGGGTCGTGTTGCGGATGAGCGAGGTCGGGATGATGTCGAACTGGAAGATGTGGGTGAGCTCGTGCACCATCAGCCGGTAGAGCAGGTCGGGCGGCTCGTCCATCGGCATCAGGATGCGGTAGCGGCTGGGCTCGGCGAACGCGCCGACGCCCTCCTGCGCGGCGCCGGGAATGACGTTCTGCTGGTAGAACTCCGAGCTGGTCTGGAAGAGGATGAGCGGCACCTTGCCGGCCAGGTCGTGCTTCAGCTCGGAGCTGATGTGCTGGTAGGCGCTCTCGGCGTAGCTGGCCATCCGCTCCAGGTGCGGCTCGATCTCGTCGTAGAAGTAGATCTCGAAGTGATCGGTCTGGTAGGTCTGCCAGCGGAAATGGTCGTAGCGAATCGCGTTCTTGCCGTAGTAGGGCGCGAATTGCGTCTGGGCGAACGCCGGGGTGGCGGCGGCCACGACGGCCAGGATCAGCGCGGCGAACGAGGGCTTCACGGCCCGGCCCGACGAACGGGTGCGCATACGGCAAACTCCTCGAAGTGGCAGGGAACGTCGTGGCATCGCTGTCCGTGCGGGCGCCCTGAGCGGCATCTTACCCGAGGCGTGAACGGGCCCGCGACCATCTCCAGCGGCTCTTCCCGAGCAAGATTCGGACCCGGAAGCCGTGTCCTATACTGGAGACGCTGCGGCGGGCGGTGACGATGCCGGGAATATCGAGGATGGCGCCGGGGTTCCTTCCGATGTCGCCGCGGGGACCACGCGATGTTCTGGCCTGAAAAGCCGGCTCGCGACTCGCGGCGCGACGATCGACTCATGGACGACGCGCTCGCCTGCATGAACGGCCTCTACGGCACCGCGGTGCGGCTGACCCGCGACGGGGACGCCGCTCGCGACCTGGTGCAGGACACCTATCTCAAGGCGCTGCGCGCCCAGTCGCGATTCGAGCCGGGCACCAACCTCAAGGCCTGGCTGTACACCATTCTCCACAACACGTGGCGCAACCGCCGCCGCGACAGCGCCCGCGCCCGCGTCGCCTTCGACAGCGATACGGTCGAGGCCGCGGTCGACGCCGGCCAGCCCGGCGTGGTGGACCGCACCACGCCCGAGACGCTGCTGCTGCGCACCGTGATGGACGTGGATCTGCGCGCCGCCCTCGACCGGCTGCCCGAGGCCTTTCGCGAGGCGGTGTGGCTGCGCGACGTGGAGGACCTGACTTACCAGGAGATCGCCGACGTGCTGGCGGTGCCCATCGGCACGGTGATGTCGCGAATCTCCCGCGGGCGGAAGCTGCTGCACGCCTATCTGACCGAGGGCACGGCGGCGCCGGCGCGACGTACCGGCACGGCAGGAGCCGAATGACTCTCGAATTCCCCGGCGGACGCGGCGACTGTCGCCAGATTGAAGCACTGCTGCCCCCATACGTGGACGGCGCCGCCAGCGAGCGTGACCGTGCCCGGGTGGCCGCCCACCTCGAGCGCTGCGCCGAGTGCCGCGCCGCGGTGGCGGCGCAGGCGGAGGTGCGGCAGCTCCTGCGGGCGCGGCGTGACGTGCTCGGGGAGGCACCGCCCGCCGGGCTGGCGGCCTCGGTCCGGGCGGCGGCCGGCACCGCGACGCACGGGGAGGCCGTGATCGGCTGGCGGGGCCGTCTCTCGGCGCTCGCCGCCGCGGCGGTGCTGGTCCTGGCGGTGACCGGTGTGGTGTGGGCGACGGGGCGCTCGTCGGTGCTGCTGGCGGCCCAGCTCACGCTCGACCACATCAAGTGCTTCATCATCGACGGCGACGACCACGCGGCTCCGTTCACGGCGGCCGGCGCCGAGGCGGCGATGACCGAACAGTTCGGCTGGTCGGTGCCGATCCCCACGCCGGCGGCGCGGTCCGACGTCCACCTGGTGGCGGTGCGCCGCTGCCTCTACGGCGAGGGCATGGTCGCGCACGTGCTGTATCGGATCGAGGGCCAGCCGGTGTCGCTGTTCGTGATGCCCGACAAGCACGCCGCGGCGGCCGACCTGGCGGCGTTCGGCCGTCATGCCGAGGTGCGCAGCCGGGCCGGCGTGACCTATGTCATGGTCGCGCCGGACGGGCTGGACGGCGTCGCCGCGGCGGTCGGACTTGAGGCAGAATGATCGACATGTCTCAACCTGCCTCGCCGTCCGCCAATCGCGACACCCTGCGCACGGTGGCGATCGTCGCCACGGTGGTGGCGCTGCTGGGCATCACCGTGCCGTTCACCTGGGTGTCGCACGCCGAGCCGGAGGGGGAGCCGATCACCGCCCCGATGGTCGAGCCGATGCCCGCCCACGACGTGGCTCAGGCGCCCGGCGCCGACGGCGGGGCGTGCCTGGCCGATGCCAAGCCGGCCAAGGACTTCACCCTGCCGACGCTCGACGGCAAGCCGCTGTCGCTCAGCGCCTACAAGGGCAAGGTGGTGCTGCTCAACTTCTGGGCGACGTGGTGCGGGCCGTGCAAGGCCGAAATCCCCGGCTTCGTCGAGCTCCAGCAGCAATACAGGAACGATCTGGTCGTGATCGGCCTGTCGGTCGACGACACCGCCGAGAAGGCCAGGCCGTTCGTCGAGCAGTACAAGGTCAACTACCCGATCGTGCTCGGCCTCGGCCGCGACGACATTCAGGACGCCTACGGGCCGATCTACGGGATTCCGGCGTCGTTCCTGATCAGCCGCGACGGCAAGGTGTGCAAGCGGCATCTCGGGATTGCACCCAAGGCGCAGTTCGAACGCGAGATCAAGGCGTTGCTCTGAGCGCGTGTAGTATGATTCCTCCAGCACGATGCTGAAGGGATTCACACACGCCCGGCTCGCCTGCGGCTGCCAGCTCGCGTTTCGCGATGGCACCGGCGGCAGCCCTGTCACGGTGGTCGTCGACCTGAAGTCACCGGCGTGTTCCAACCCGATGCACGTGCGCGACGTGCCCATCTACGACCATCGCGAGGCCCTGCGTCCGGCGACGCGTCCGCTGCCGATGGAAGAGGGCTTCGAAGAAGAGAGCTAGCCGCCCGCACCGCGACGATCTGGTCTTCTGGGCCGTCCAGGCCTCTGCATTGCTCGTCGTCACCGTTCCGTTCACCTGGTCGCTGCTCGGCGTCTGGCGATGTCGCACTTCTGGGCGTTCTTCGGCACCGCGGCGATGCAGAAGGGGCCGGTGTGGTGGGCCGGCCATCACATCAGCCACCACCGTTTCGCCGACCGTGACGGCGACCCGCACAGCCCGGCGGTGAGCGGCTTCCATCACGCGCACATCGGCTGGTTCCTCCACGACGCCCGCCACGATGCGCCGCCGGCGTCGAACCCGGTCGTGCGCGACTTCGGCCGCGGGCCGGAGATCGCGTGGCTGGATCGCTGGTACGCGGTGCCGCCGCTGCTGTGGGCCCTCGGCCTCGCGGCGATCGGCGGCTGGCCGTGGCTGGTGTACGGCTTCTGTCCGGCGACGACCACGCTGGCCCATGCCACCTTCGCCATCAACACCGTGAACCACCTGTGGGGCTCGCGTCGCTTCGCGACGCCCGACGGCTCGCGCAACAACGCGCTCACCGCGTTCTTCGCGGCGGGCGAGGGCTGGCACGACAACCACCACCGCTATCAGCGCGCGGCCCGCAACGGCTTCTTCTGGTGGGAATTCGACCCCACCTGGTACGTGGTCCGCGTGATGGCCTGGCTCGGCCTGGCCTGGAATCTCCAGCCCGTGCCGGCGCGCCTCTACGACGAGGCGCGTGGCGGCGCCGCCGGTGTCCCGGCGGCGGAGGAGTCGTGACCTCCGGGCGCTGGGCCGCCTACCTCTGGGCCGGGCCGACCACGCTGCTGGGACTGGCGGCGCTGGCGTTGACCGAGCAACGGCGGCTGGTCGGCGGCGTGCTCGAGGGGCACGGCCGCCACGTCGCCGCCGCCTTCGACGTCGTGGCGCCGCGCCGCGCGGTGGCGGCGATGACGCTCGGCCATGTCGTCATCGGCCGCAGCGCCGCCGCGCTCGACGCCAGCCGCGACCACGAGCGGGTGCACGTGCGTCAGTGCGAGCGCTGGGGCCCGCTGTTCGTGCCCGCCTACCTCGCCGCCAGCGTCGTCGCCTGGCTCGGCGGCGGTGACCTCTATCGCGACAACGCGTTCGAGCGCGAGGCCTGGCGGCTCGCGCCGATGCCGGACCCGTGAGCCGCGCTCATCCCGGCGCCGGCGGCGGCCGCCGCGGCGACGGTAGCGGCGCGAGATCGATCAGGCGCGCTTGCGCCACTTGATCCGCGTGTAGGCGATTCGGAAGCCGTGCCGCTCGGCGTTACGCTGCGAGTTGCTGCCCGGTCGCGCCGACATCATCGCCAGATCGCAGCCGAGGGCCTGGGCGTCGTCGAGCCGCGCCGCCAGCAGGGCGAGCTGCGCGCCGCGCCGCCGGGCCACCGGGCGCGTGCTCGCCCCGGCCAGCAGCGCCACGCCCTCGTGCACGACCAGGACCCCAGCCGCCGCCGGTCGCCCGTCGAGTTCGGCGAGGTAGCAGCGGGCCGCGGGCATCCGGGCGTACACCCCGCCGATGGCCCGTACGAACGGCACGACCTCGGGCGTGTCGCTCCAGCCGTCGGCGGCGACGTCGGCCCACCGGTCGGCCTCGTCGTCGGCGATCGGCCGCACCCGGACGTCGCCGGCCGGCCCGTCTGGAATCGGGCCGCCGGCCGGGCGGAACAGCACGCTGGTCAGCTCGAACGGCTCGTAGCCGGCCGCGGAGAGCACGGCCAGCGCCTCGCCTTGCGCCAGCGGGCTCACCTCGTGCTCGGCCGGGGCGCCGCGTTCGGCGTAGAACGCTTCGATCGCGTGCACGGTCGCCGGCAGCACCGGCGTGTCCATGCCGAGGGCGAACGACTGGGTGAGCGGGGAGCCGACGCCATCGAAGATCGCCCAGGCGCCGTCGAAGGCCTGCCAGCAGGCGCCGCGCGCCGGGTCGAGGCCGGCGCGGGCCTCGACGAAACGGCAGCCGGCGGCGCCCTCGGCGCGCTCGAGGCGGACGGCGAGGGCTTGGTCGACGAAGGGATACGACATGCCGAGATGATGCGCCAGTCGCCCCGGATCGGGAAACGGGAATGAGACCGGCGGGTCGCGGGTTTCATCCAGCGGGTGAAGATCGCGGTCATCGGCGGCGGCGTGTCGGGTCTGACCGCCGCGTACTACCTGGCGCAGGCCCACGAGACGTGGCTGTTCGAACGCGACGGGCGGCTGGGCGGCCACGCGCATACACATGACGTGCGGCGGGACGGCCGCACCTGGCCGGTGGACACCGGCTTCATGGTGTTCAACCATCGCACCTACCCGCGCTTCGTGCGGCTGCTCGAGGCGCTGGGCGTGTCGAGCCGGCCGACCGACATGTCGTTCAGCGTCCGCTGCCGGACCTGCGGGGTCGAGTACTCCAGCGCCGGGCTGCGCGGGCTCTTCGCCGACCGCCGCCTGGCCCGATCCACGGCCCACCTCGCCATGCTGCTCGACGTGCTGCGCTTCTTCCGCACCGCCAGGCGGGCCCTGGCCGATGGCAGCGCCGAGCCGCTGACCATGGGCGAGTTCCTCGAGGCGCACCGCTTCGGCGACGGCCTGTGCCGGCACTTCGTCCTGCCGATGGGCGGGGCGATCTGGTCGGCGCCGGCGGCCGAGATGCGCGATTTTCCGGCAGCCTCGTATCTGCGGTTCCTCGACAACCACGGGCTGCTCGCCGCCGCCGGCCAGCCGCGGTGGCGCACGATCGAGGGCGGCAGCCGCGTCTACGTCGAGGCCATCCGCCGCGTCCTCGGCGACCGCGTGGTCACCGGGCGACCGGTGACGCGCGTCACGCGTTCGGCCCGCGGCGCGACCCTCGACGTCGACGGGCTGGCGCCGGTCGAGGCCGACGCGGTGGTCGTCGCGACGCATGCCGACGACGCCCTGGCGCTGCTGGCCGATCCGAGCGACGACGAGCGCGAGGCGCTGGGCGCGTTCCGCTATTCGGCCAACCACGCCGTGCTGCACGACGACGCCGCCATGCTGCCGGCGCGTCCCGCCGCCCGCGCGTCGTGGAACGTGACGCTCGACGACTGTCGGGATCTCCGCCGCGACGTGGCGGTGACCTACGACCTGGCGCGGCTGCAGGGACTCGAGGCGGCTGGCCCGCTGCTGTGCACGCTGAACGGCCCGCGGCCCGCCACCGCGCCGCTGGCCTGCATGCGCTACACGCACCCGATCTTCGATCGCCGCGCGCTGGAGGCGCAGCGGGCGGTCGCGGCGCTGAACGGCGTGCGCCGGACCTGGTACTGCGGTGCGCACCTGCGCTACGGGTTCCACGAAGACGGCGTGCGCTCGGCCGTGGCCGTCGCCGCCGCTCTCGGAGTCGCGGTGTGAGCGCGCCGCCGCTTCGCCACTCGCGGCTGCTCGTCGGGCGGGTGTCGCACAGCCGCCTGCAGCCGCGGCCGCACGCCTTCGCCTACCGGCTCTTCCTGGTCGAGGTCGATCTCGACGAGCTGCCGGCGATCGACCGCGGCCGATGGCTGCTGGGCACGCGGCGCTGGCGGCCGCTGCGGATCGACGCCCGCGATCATCTCGGCGTGGCGAGCGACGGCGCGGACGCGGCCGACACCGCCCGGCGACTGCGCCTGGCGGCCACCGATCTGCTGGCGGCGTCGGGCGTGACCGCGCCGGTGGGCCGGATGTCCCTCGTCGCCCACGCCCGGACGTTCGGCTACGTCTTCAACCCGGTGAGCTTCGTCGTCTGCCGCGGCGCCGACGACGCGCCGCTGGCCGTCATCGCCGACGTGCACAACACGTTCGGCCAGCGGCACGCCTACGTGCTGCCGGCCGGGTCCGCCTCCGCCCCCGGGCGGTGGGCGGCGAAGAAGGTGTTCCACGTCTCGCCGTTCTTCACGCTCGACGGCACCTACCAGTTCGCGTTGCGCTTCGCCAGCGACGCGGTGGACGTGCGCATCGACCTGCACCGCGACGGCCGGCCGCACTTCGTCTCGCACCTGGCCCTGACGCCGCGGCCGCTCACCGACGCGGCCGTCGCCGCGGCGCTGCTGCGCTGGCCGTTGATGACGGCGCGCGTCATCGGCGCCATCCACTGGGAAGCCCTGGCGCTCTGGCGCAAGGGGCTGCCCGTTCATTCGACGCCGCCCTACGACCCCGAGGCGGCCGCCCTGACGCGGCGCTGAGCCGCGCGACGAGGATTCGCCGATGCTCGCCACCCCCGGCGCCCGTGCCGACAACTCGCTGCCCACGCCCGACCTGGCCGACGGCGCGTCCTGGCTCGACCGCCGGCTCGGCGCCGTGGCGCGGCGCCGCGTCCTCGCCGGCCTGCAGGACTGGTCCCACGGCCGGCTGACCGTGGTCCTGCCGGATGGCGCCACGGTGGTGCTCGGCCGCTCCGACGCCGAACCCCACGCGACCGTGTCGATCATCCGCGATCGGTTCTTCCGCCGCGTCCTGCTGCACGGCGACCTCGGCGCCGGCGACGCCTACATCGACGGCGACTGGCAGGCCGACGACCTGGCGCTCGTCGTCGAACTGGCGCTGCGCAACCAGCCCGCCGCGATCGACTCGCCGCTCGCATCGTGGCTCAACCTGGCCGACACCTGGCGGCACCGGCGGCGTCGCAACACCACCGCCGGCAGCCGCCGCAACATCCACGCCCACTACGATCTCGGCAACGAGTTCTTCGCGCTGTTCCTCGATCCCTCGATGAGCTACTCGAGCGCGTGGTTCGCCACGCCCCAGGACGGCCTCGACGACGCCCAGCAGGCCAAGATCCGCCGCTGGGGCGAGCGTCTGCAGCCGCGCGCCGGCGACCACCTGCTGGAGATCGGTTCGGGCTGGGGCGCGCTGGCCATCCACTTCGCCCGCACCTACGGCTGCCGGGTCACCAGCCTCACCGTCTCCACCGAGCAGCAGGCGCTGGCGACCGCCCGCGTCGCCGCCGCCGGACTGACCCACCTGGTCGACATCCAGCTCTGTGACTACCGGGCCGTGACCGGGCGATTCACCCACGTGATCGCGGTGGAGATGATCGAGGCGGTCGGGCAGGAGTACTGGCCGACGTTCTTCCAGGCCATCGACCGCGTGCTGGCCCCGGGCGGCCGCGTCGGCATCCAGGCGATCGCCATTCCCGACGCCAGGTTCGACGCCTACGCGCGGCGCGCCGACTGGATCCAGAAGCACATCTTCCCGGGCGGGTTGCTGCCGTGCCTGCGCGAGGTCTGCGCCGTCACCGCCGCCCACACCAGGCTGGCGGTCACCGGCGTGGAGGATCGGCCGCTCGACTACGCCCGCACGCTGGCGGCGTGGCGCCGGCGCTTCCTGGACGCCGAGCCCGAAGTGCGCGGGCTGGGTTTCGATACCCGGTTCGTCCGCACGTGGGAGTACTACCTGGCCAGCTGCGAGGCGGCGTTCCGGACGCGCAACCTCGGCCTGCTGCACCTCGCGCTGGCCCGCGTCGGCGAGGACCTCGTGTAGCCGGTCAGTACCAGACTCTCAGCTCGGCGACCAGCGGCAGATGATCGGAGGCCATCAGCGCCTGCCGGGTGCGGATCAGCTCGACGTGGCGGACCTCGACCCGGCCCTCGTAGTAGATGTGGTCGAGGTGGAAGAGCGGGAAGAAGCCCGGATAGGTGCGCGGGCGCTTGAGGTAGCGGGTCAGGTCGACGCTGTGCAGCCGCGCCGAGAGGATGTCGGTGGCGAGGCCGCGCGCCCACTCGTTGAAATCGCCGAGGACGACCTTCGGGCCGCGGGTGCGGCGATCGTGGATGAGGTGCGCCAGCCGATCGGCCTGATAGCGGCGTTCGAGCAGCGCCGTGCCGAGGTGCACGTTGTAGAGGTGCAGGCTGTGCTCGTCGTCGAGCGCCAGATCGACGCGCTGGACGCCGCGCGGCTCGCAGGTCTTCCACGACAGGTCGTGGGCGACGTGCTGGCGGATCGGCAGCCGCGACAGGATGGCATTGCCGTACAGGGCGCCGCGCAGGTGCCGGGTCGGGGCCATCACCCAGCCCATGCCGAGCGCCGCCCCCAGCTCGGCGGCCTGGCCGGGCCGCCGCTGGCTGGCGCCGAGCACTTCCTGGAGTGCGATCGCGTCGACGTCGAGGGCGGCCAGCACCGCGGCGATGCGCTGCGGCACGGTGCGCGCGTCCATGCCGCGACAGCGGTGGACGTTGTAGGTCGCCACCCGCACCGTCCGGCTGCGCCGCTCGACTTGCCCCATCCCACCTCACGTTACTACTCTTGAGCCTGGCGGCGCGCGGCGGCACCGACCTGGAGGCGACCATGGCCAACCTGCAGAGTGAACGCGAAGTGACCTGCCCCTGCTGCAAGGCGACGCTCGTCGTCGACCTCAACCTCGGCCGCGTGGTGTCGCACAAGGAGCCGCCCAGCGTGCACGGCGCCGCCCTCGACGACGCGCACCGCGTGCTGCAGGAGCAGGCGCGGCGCCGCGATGCGATCTTCGAGCAGTCGATGCAGACCGAGCAGGGCCGCGACGACGCGCTGTCGCGCCGCTTCGAGGAGGCGCTCGAGCAGGCCAAGAAGGAGCCGGTGACCAAGCCGCTGCGCCACTTCGACCTGGACTGACGGACCGCGTGTCGCGCGGGTGCGGCCCCTCCTCCTGGCCTCAGGCCGCTGACGCTGAACAATCATTCGGCCTGGAGAAGGGGCCGCACCCGCGCGACACGCGGCAGCGACCGGCGGTCGTCATCGTGCCGGCCGCGGCTCGGAGAATTCGAGCGGCAGCGGCATCCAGCGGTCGCGGCCGCGGTAGTACAGCGGCTTCACGCCGTGAACGCGGCGGTACTCGCGGTAGCGGCGCCTCAGCCGGCGGTAGCGGGCGTCCGAGGTGCGGATGCGGTGGTGCGGCCAGTCGATCAGCATCTGCTCCACCGCCCAGACGCTCCTGGTCGAGAACCGCCAGTCGTAGGTGCCCATCATCGCCAGGTGGACCACGCCGTAGGCGCGGACCCGGCCGCTGTAGTCCACGTAGGGATCGACGTAGCTCAGGGCCAGCGCCCGCGGCGTGGCGAAGACCGGCTTGCGGCCGTGCAGGCCCGGATCCCGCGAGCGGGCCACCGAGCCCCAGCCGCGTGGACCGCGATACACGAAGATCACGTGATCGAGGCGGTCGATCGACTCGAAGCTGAGGAGCAGCGGCGGATAGCCGTGCTGCTCCAGTGTGGCCGCGGCGAACAGCGCCGCTTCGAGGCAGTGGGCCGTGCCGTGTGCGACGACGCCGCGGAAGGCGCGCAGCGTCTCACCGCCGGTCTCGGTGTTGTAGGGCAGCGCGTTCAACCAGCGCTGGACGGCCGCCGGAGTCCGCAGGCGCTGCACCAGGGCCCACTCCCGCGGCGTGAACGCGGCGCGTGGCGGCACCGGGGCTGCCGCGGCCAGCACCGCCCGCAGCGGCTGAGGGCGGCGCGGCAACGGCGGGCGCATCAGCGGGCGGAACGGGCGGCCAGGGCCTGGCGCAGATCGGCGAGCAGTTCCTCGGCGGTCCAGTCGTTGCCCGAGCGCAGCACGGTGACGCGGCCCTCGGGGTCGATCACGGCGGTGCGCAGGTTGTGAGTGATGGTGCGATCGGCCTCGCGGATCACGTTGACGCCGAAGGCGGCGGCGAAGCGATCGACCGCGTCGCGCGGTGCGGTGGCGAAGAGCCAGTCGGCGCCGGCTCCGGTCCGGGCGGCGTGCGCCGCCAGCACGGCCGGCGTGTCGGCGTCGGGGTCGAAGGACACCGACAGCAGACGCACCCGCCCGCGCAGCGCGGCCTCGCCGGCCGCGGCCTGCTGCACGGCCGCGAAGCGGCGATCGAGCAGCGGACAGAAATCGGGGAGCGGACAGCGGGTGTAGATGAACGTGACGGCGACGGCGCTGCCGCGCCACTCCGAGAGGGCGAGCGTCGTGCCGCGGTGAGTGGTGAGGGCGGTGTCGGGCGGCGTGTCGCCCGGTGCCAGGATGTGCACGCCCTCGGCGACCGGCCGCGCCGGCGCGGCGTCGCCCAGGGGGGCCCGCCCGACCAGCCGGAGATCCTCGAGCCGGCTGCGGTCGCCCTCGACGACCAGCGTCGCGGCCACCAGGTCGCCGGGTCGCCGATCGCGGATCGCCGTGCGATCGGCGACCGTGAAGGGCATCGTCATCGCCTCCATGTAGCCGGGGATGGCGTCGTGTTTGACCAGGAGCTGGCCGGTATCGAGCTGCACGGCCAGGAGCTGGCCGGTCAGAGGGAAGCGCCGCGCCGCCGGCGTGGGGGTCGCGGTGCACCCGGCCACCAGCACCACGAATCCGGCCGCCGCCCACCGCATCGATCGCGACTGTACCACGCCGCCGCCGGGGGCCAGGCGCGGCCGGTCAGCCGCCGGGGGCTTGACGCCGGGTCTGTTATACTTCCGCGCACTTTCGTCCCTGGGGAGCCCGCTCGTGCTGGTCGGTGAAACGGTCGTTTCCCCCGTCCTGTCCGGTGAGGTGGTCGCGGGGAAGTCCCGGCGTTCGCGCGCGTCGGGCCGATCGACCGCAGCGCGGATGGAGCGAGTGACCGATGGGCCGTAGACTTTACGTGGGCAACCTGCCCTACAGCGCGACCGACGAAGACCTCAACGAACTCTTCAGCCGCGCCGGCGCGGTGGCCAACGTGCACGTGATGCGCGATCAGGCGACCGGCCGGGCCCGCGGCTTCGCCTTCGTGGAGATGACCACCGACGAGGGTGCGCAGAAGGCCATCGACGAACTCCACGAGTACAAGATGGATGGCCGCGCGCTGGTCGTCAACGAGGCCCGGCCGAAGCCCTCCGGCGGCGGCTTCGGCGGCGGCGGTGGCATGGGTCGCGGCGGCGGCGGTGGCGGCCGCGACGGCGGCGGCCGGCGCGAGCCGCGCTGGTAGGCGCGCCGCGCGCGAACCCCGGACGCGGCGATGATCCTCGTCGGCACGTCGGGGTACAACTATCCGGAATGGAAGGGCAGCTTCTATCCGCAGGACTTGCCTGCGGCCAGAATGCTGCCCTTTTACGCTGAGCGGTTCCCGTCGGTCGAGATCAACGCGACCTTCTACCGGATGCCGACGGCGAAGATCGTCGCCGGCTGGGCCGCCCAGGTGCCGGCGTCGTTCCGGTTCACCCTCAAGGCCAACCGGCGCATCACCCACGACCGCCGGCTCAAGGACGTCGGTGAGAGCGTCGAGTACTTCGTGCGGACCGCCCGCGAGCTGGGACCGCAGCTCGGCGCCGTGCTGTTCCAGACCCCGCCGAACCTCAAATGCAGCCTCGAGGTCTTCGACGCGTTCCTCGCCACCGTCCCCGAAGGGCTCGTCGCCGCCTTCGAGTTCCGCCACGACAGCTGGCTGACCGACGAGGTCTTCGCCCGGCTGCGCGCCCGCAACCTGGCGCTCTGCGTCGCCGACAGCGAGGCCAGGTCGACGCCGATCCTGGCCACGGCCGATTACGCCTATCTGCGCCTGCGCGACGAGGGCTACGACGACGAGGCGATCCGCCGCTGGAGCGGCGTGGCGCAGGATCTGGCGGCCACTTGCCGCGACGTGTTCGTCTACTTCAAGCACGAGGACGCCGGCAAAGGCGCGGCCTTCGGCCAGCGGATGCTCGAGCTGCTCGGGTGATGGCAGGGCCAGCGACGCGCGACAACAGATCGGCAGATCACGCGATCTCAACATCGATCATCCGATCACCCGATCACCCGATCACCCGATTTCGAAATCGCCCACTCTTCCTCCCGGGCGATGAACGTCATCACCTGCCGCTCGGCCCAGTAACGGTCGTCGCCCCCGGGGGTCCGTTCGATGAACCCGCAGTGTCCGCCGTGCGCCGTGATCACGCGCCTCAGGTGCGGAACGGCGGCCAGCGCCTGGTCGCGGGCCGCGTCGGCGGGGACGAACGGATCGTCGGCGGCGGTGACGAGCAGCGCCGGCACGGCGAGCCGCTCGAGCACGCGGCGCGCGCTGGCGCGATGGTAGTAGTCGGCGGCGCCGGCGAAGCCGTGGTGCGGCGCCGTGTAGGCATCGTCGAACTCGCGCACCGTGCGGATGCGGGCGAGCGGCCGCGTGTCCCAGGCGCCGGGGAAGAGCCTGGCCTTGCGGCGCATCCGCCCGCGCAGGCCGCGCAGGAAGTTCCACTGATAGGCGAGGTTGTCGCGACGTTCGAGCGCCGCCACGCAGGCGCCGAGTTCGATCGGCGGCGACACCGCGGTGACCGCGACGACCACGGCGCGGTCGTCGCCGGTCAGTTCGGCGCCGAGCTTCAACGCCAGGTTGCCGCCGAGCGAGTACCCCGCCACCGCGAAGCGGGGCAGACCGTCGGCGGCGAGCTGGCGGATCACCGCGAGCGGGTCGGCTGTCAGGCCCGAGTGGTACAGGCCGCGCGTCAGGTGCTCGGTGCCGCCGCAATTGCGCTGGTTGAGGCGCACGACGTTGAAGCCGCGCGCCCAGGCCTTGTCGGCCATCCCCAGCATGTAGTGGGCGTCGCTCGAGCCTTCCAGGCCGTGCAGCAGGACCACGGTGAGGCGGGCGGCGCGATCGGCCTGCCAGTGGCAGCGACCGAGCACCTCGGTGTCGTCGGCGACGCGGAACAGGCGGGCCTCGGCCGGCGGCAGCCGCGGAAACCGGCGCGACCGCGCCCACGCATAGAGCGTCATGCGGTGCCCGCCGGCGAGGACGGGGTGCGGGACGAACGGCTCCGGTGAGAAGGCGGGCGTGGCCGCGGCCACCGGCGCGCTGATCACGATCCGATTGTACCGGCCGGTGTCGGGGATAATCGAGCGCGTCCTCAGCGCCGGAGCGTTCCACCCATGACCACTCGCGTCCCGACCCTTGTCGCCCTGTGCCTCATCTCCCACGCCTGCGCTTCGGCGCCGTCGGCGCCGGCGGCGGCCGCCGCGCCGGCGGTGGACGTGGTGGAGTTGAGCGCCGCCGACGCCAGCGCCCGCCTCGCCGCCGGCACGCTCACGTCACGCGCCCTGACCGAGGCGTATCTCGCGCGGATCAGCGCCGTGGACAAGGCCGGGCCGAGGCTGAACTCGGTGATCGAGCTGAATCCGCAGGCGCTCACCGATGCCGAACGGCTCGATGCCGAGCGCGCCGCCGGCCGGGTTCGCGGGCCGCTGCACGGCCTGCCGGTGCTCATCAAGGACAACATCGACGCGGTGGGGATGGCCAATTCGGCGGGCTCGCTCGCCCTCGCCGACCACAAGCCGGCCGCCGACGCCTTTCTGGTGACGCGGCTGCGGGCCGCCGGCGCCGTGATCCTCGGCAAGACCAACCTGAGCGAGTGGGCGAACTTCCGCTCCACCCGGTCGTCGTCGGGTTGGAGTTCCCGCGGCGGCCAGACCCGCCATCCCTACGTGCTCGACCGCAACCCGTGCGGGTCGAGCGCCGGCACCGGGGCGGCGATCGCCGCCAGCCTTGCCGCCGTGGGCGTCGGCACCGAGACCGACGGCAGCATTCTCTGTCCGGCGTCGGTGAGCGGTCTCGCCGGGCTGAAGCCGACCGTCGGCGTGGTGAGCCGCAGTGGCATCATTCCGATCTCGATCTCCCAGGACACGGCCGGGCCGATGGCCCGCACGGTGACCGACGCGGCCTTGTTGCTGACCGCGCTGGCTGCGGTCGATCCCGCCGATCCGGCGGCCGAAGCGTCGCGCGGCAGGCTCCCGGCCGACTTCACCACGGCGTTGACGGCCGACGCGCTGCGCGGGCGCCGCTTCGGCGTGCTGCGCCAGGCGATGGGCTATCACCCCGGCGTCGATGCGGCGATGGAACGCGCGATCGCCACGCTGAGGGCCGCCGGCGCCGAGCTCGCCGACGTCCGCGTGCCGACCTACAACGACTGGAACGACGCCGAATTCCAGGTGCTCCTCTACGAATTCAAAGACGGCGTGAACAGGTACCTGGCATCGAGCCACGCACCCCATGGATCGCTCGCGGCGCTGATCGCCTGGAATGCCGCCAACGCCGCCCGGGTCATGCCGTTCTTCGGTCAGGAGATCTTCGAACAGGCGCAGGCCAAGGGACCGCTCTCCGACGCCGCCTACGTCAAGGCCCGCGACGAGGCGCGCCGCCTGGCCGGCCGCGACGGCCTGCTGGCCGCGCTCGACCGCGGCAAGTTCGACGCGCTGGTAGCGCCGGCGATGGCGCCGACCTGGCCGACCGACCACGTGCTGGGCGATCATTTCGTCGGCGCCGGCTACGGCATGGCCGCCGTGGCCGGCACGCCCAGCCTCACCGTGCCGATGGGGGAGACCAGCGGCCTGCCGCTGGGCCTGGCGTTCATGGGCCGCGCCTACAGCGAGGCCGACCTGCTGGCGTGGGGATTCGCCTTCGAGCAGCGCGCCAGGGCGCGGACGGCGCCCACCTACAAGCCGACGCTCGGCGACTGACCGTCGGCGCCGTCGGGGCCCGATCCCGAACGGCGGTCAGCGCTCGAATTCGATCATGTGCGCCGAGGCGCCGGTGAGGAAGAGCCGCGCCCGCCGGCCGGCGAGACGATCGGTGCCAGCGCCGCGCTCGAGACCGGCGACCTGCGGATACCAGCCGCCGCCGTTCAGGATCTTCACCGGCCGCGACCACGCCGCCGGGTCGTTCAGCCGCGAGGCGTACGACACGTAGATGCCGTCCTGCCCGAATTCGTCGTCCTTCGCGCGGTTCAGCAGCATCACGTACTGTCGCAGATACGTGTTCCAGTGGATCGACGGGCCCCAGAAGACGTCGGCGGCCGCGGTAGCGTCGTGGAAGGGCTGCCCCGGCGCCACCAGCGGCGTGCCCGCGGGGTACGCCCAGCGGTCGTCGGCCGCGTCGTCGGCGGCGACGGCCGTGGCCGGCAGCCACGCTCCGTCGTTCCACACCGTCAGCCTGCCGGCCGGAGCGTCACGATCGGCCCAGGCGAGCCGGGCGACGGCAACGCCCTGCTGCGACCGCGCGCGCCGGTACTGGCTGAAGTAGAGGTACAGATCCTGGCCGGCCGCATCCAGCATCGCGGCGACGTCGCCGACGCCGCCAAGGACGAAGCGGTTGGCCGAGGTGCAGGCGGCGCTGCCCGGCGGCGCGTCGAGCACGATGCCGAGGTTCTGCCAGGTGCGGCCCTCGTCGATCGACCGGGCGGCGCCGAGCCGCGGCAACTGCCGGTCGGGGCGGCCGCAGTCGTCGGCCGGACGCTCGTGATGGTAGAAGCCGTACCAGCGGCCGGCGGCATCGGGGACCACGGCTTCGAACCAGACGCCGTGGCCGGGATGGTCGCGCACCGCCACCGCGGCATCGTCGAGGCGCAGCCATTCCAGCTCGCGGCCGCGCGCGAGGGTCGGGATCCCGCCCCATGAGCTGAGGACGGTGAGCATGGGCATGCCGCCGTCGCGGATCCAGACGAAGGGGTTGTTGGAATCGACCCGGCCCGGCAGCGTCAGCCGCGAGGCGCTGACGACGCGGGCGGTCGGCCCGGTCCGCGGCTGCGCGGGCAGGACGGCGGTCAGCGCCGCGACGCCCGCCACCCATGTGGCCGCCGCCAGCGACCGCCTCATCCGCACCTCGAGAGCATAGCGCGGGGTACAATTCCGGCGTTGCGGCGGGGCCGAGTCGCCCGTCGCATTGGGGGCGCGAATGCCGGCGCTCCGGAGGACCGCACGATGGCACGTACTACGATCCTGGGAGTCACGATGGTGGCGGCGCTGACCGCCACGACGGCACTGGCGCAGACGCCGGCGGCCCGGCCCGCGGCGGCGCGCGCCATGGACGACGCGACCCTGACGGCGCTCAAGCGCGGCGTCGCCGAGCACGTCGACAGCATGGCCAAGCTGGCGCAGGAGGCCGTCGATTCGGTCTTCAGTTTCGGGGAGCTGGGCTTCCAGGAAGTGGAGACCTCGAAGTACCTCACCGGCATCCTCGAGAAGAACGGCTTCACGATCACCCGCGGCCAGTCGGGCATCCCGACGGCGTGGGTGGCGAAGTGGGGCAGCGGCAAGCCGGTGATCGCCCTCGGGTCGGACATCGACGGCATCCCGCAGGCCTCGCAGAAGCCCGGCGTCGCCTATCACGATCCGATCGTCGAAGGGGCTCCCGGCCACGGCGAAGGCCACAACACCGGTGTACCCCTCAACATCGTCGCCGCCATCGCCGTGAAGCGGATCATGGAACGCGAGAAGCTGCCCGGCACGCTGATGCTCTGGCCTGGCGTCGCCGAGGAACTGGTCGCCAGCAAGGCGTGGTTCATCCGCGACGGCATGTTCAAGGACGTCGACGTCACCCTGTTCACCCACGTCGGCAACAACCTCGACGTCTCGTGGGGCGAGGGCGGCGGTAACGGCCTGGTCTCGGTCGAGTACACCTTCGAGGGCGAGACCGCGCACAGCGCCGGCGCGCCGTGGCGCGGCCGCTCGGCGCTCGACGCCGTCGAGCTGATGAACATCGGCTGGAACTACCGGCGCGAGCACCTGCGGCTGTCGCAGCGTTCGCATTCGGTGATCACCAACGGCGGCGACCAGCCGAACGTCGTGCCGCGCAACGCCAGCATCTGGTTCTACTTCCGCGAAACCGACCAGCCGCACATCCAGGAGCTGTGGGACATCGGCAACAAGATGGCCGAGGGCGCCGCGCTGATGACCAACACCAAGTGGACCTCGCGCATCCTCGGCACCGCCTACCCGCGGCACTTCAACAAGCCGATCGCCGAGACGATGTACGCCAACATCCAGAAGGTCGGGCTGCCCGAATGGAGCGAGGCCGACCAGACGCTGGCCAAGGCGCTGCAGAAGGAGCTGGGCAATGCGACGCAGCCGGGGCTGGCCACGAAGGTGTCCGAGCTCGGCCAGCCGGTGAAGCCCGAGGAGAACATGGGCGGCGGCTCGGACGACATCGGCGACATCTCGTGGAACGTGCCGACGGTGACGCTGCGCTACCCGGCCAACATCCCGGGCCTGCCCGGCCACAACTGGTCGAGCGCCATCGCCAGCGCGACGCCGATCGCCCACAAGGGCGTCGTCGCCGGCGCCAAGGTGCAGGCGATGACCATCCTCGACATCCTGACCAAGCCGGAGATCGTGACCCAGGCGTGGGACTACTTCCGCAACGTCCAGACCAAGGACGTCAAGTACATCCCGTTCATCAAGGCCGACACACCGGCACCGACCTTCCTCAACAGCACCATCCTGCAGAAGTACCGCGAGGAGATGAAGAAGTACTACTACGACCCGGGCAAGTATCCGACCTACCTGGATCAGCTCGGCATCAAGTACCCGACGGTGCGCACCGCGCCGTCGTCACGCCAGGACGAGCAGTAGATCACACCACGGGCGGGGCGCCGGTCGGCCGGCGCCTCGCCCGGCCGGTCGGTGCCGGCGGTGGCAGGCGGAGCGGCGTCGGGGGTGGCATGGACGTCATCGAGACCGTGCTGAAGGTGGCCGCGACGTGGCTCGTGGTCGACTGGATCTCCGGGTTCGTCCACTGGTGCGAGGACACCTACGGCAGTCCGTCCACGCTGTTCGTCGGCCGGCGCATCACCAAGCCGAACCTCCGCCACCACTTCAATCCCCGCTCGTTCGTGCACAACTCGTGGTTCGCCAGCGCCGAACTGCTGCTGTGGGCATGTGCCGCGGCGCTGCTCGTCGCCTGGAGCCTCGGCCGGCTCGGGCCGATGGTGGTGGTCGCCGCGGTCCTCGGCGCCAACGCCAACCAGGTGCACAAGTGGAGTCACCGTTCGCCGGCGGAGAATGGCGCGGTCATCGGCGCGCTGCAGCGGGTGGGCCTGCTGCAAGCCCCCCGTCACCACCAGCAGCACCACCTCGGCGCGCGCAACTCGCACTACTGCGTGCTGACCAATCTGCTCAACCCTGTGCTCGACCGCTGCCGCTTCTGGCGAGGGCTCGAACGCCTCGTCGCCTGGACCATCGGGCTGACGCCGCGCGACGACGACGCCCTGCTTGCCGCGGTGCTGCGCGACGAGCCAGACTTCCTCAGCCGAACCTCGAGCTGAGACGCCGTCCGAGGGCGCGCGGCGGCGGTGACATGACTCGCCCTGCCGGGCCGGGGGCCAGGGCTGAGGTGCTACCATCACGCCCGGATCCGGAGGCTGAGGGCATGCCGACCGGACCAGGGAGTCTCCAATGGCATCCATGAAAGACACGGCGGCGCAGTTCTTCGACGCCTGCGAGAGCGGCAAGGGCTGGGCCGTGTGCCAGCAGTTCTGTCGACCGGGGGCGACGTTTTCGGCGCAGGCCGACGCCCTGGCCGAGGTCAGGACGCTGCAGGCGTACACGGACTGGATGAAGGGCCTGTTCACGCCGGCGCCGGACGGCCGCTACGAGCTCAAGTCGTTCGCCGTCGACGAGGGCCGCGGCAACGTCATCGCTTACGGCGTCTTCCACGGCACCCACACCGGCGACGGCGGACCGGTGCCGCCAACCGGCAAGGCGGTGGCCGCCGACTACGTCTACGTCATGGACTTCGACGGCGACAAGATCCGCCACATGACGAAGATCTGGAACGACGGCCACAGCCTCAGGCAGCTCGGCTGGGCCTGAGCCGGCGGCGGCTCCGGCCACGCTCGCGCACCGGCCTAGACGCCGGACTTCAGGTACTTCGCCAATCCTGCGAGCAGCCGCTCCACTTCGGCCGGGCTGTTGTAGAAGTGCGGCGACACCCGCAGGCCGGGGCGGTCCTTGCCGCCGCGCGTCGTCACGCCGACCTTGTCGTTGGTGTAGAGCGCGTCGGCCAGCTTGTTCGCGTCGAGCGAGCCGGGCACGAACGACACGACCGCGGCGCGGCGCTCCGGCACCGGCGACGTCCACACCGTGACGCCCGGCAGCTTCGCGAGGCCGTCCATGAGCTGGGTGGTGAGCTGGCGGGCGCGCTTCTCGATGTCGGCGCGGCCGATCTGGGTCTGGAACTTCAGCGCCTCGTGGAAGGCGATCATCGTCGCCTCGTCGCGCTGGCCGAAGCTCTCGAACGTCTTCGAGAACCCGACGCCGCCCGGGTAGGCGCTGTAGACGCTCGGCCACAGCTTCGGCTGCGCCGCCTTGTTCACGTAGAGCACGCCGCACTCGCGGGCGCCGCACGGCCACTTGTGGGCGCTGCCCGAGTAGAAGTCGGGCTGGATGTCGGCCAGGTTCACGTCGAGCAGCCCGAAGCTCTGCGCGCCGTCGAGCAGGAACAGCACGCCGCGCGACCGGGCCAGCGCCGCCAGCTCCTTCGCCGGCATGATGTCGCCGACCGTGCTGGTCAGGTGCGTGACCGCCAGGACCTTCGTCCGCGGCGTGATCGCCTTGGCGAAGGCGTCGAGGTAGTACTCGGGGCCCGGATGCGGGTTCTTCTGCGGCACCACGGTCACCGAGAACCCGAAGCGCTTCGCCTTCTCGCGCCACGCCGTCAGGTTGCTCGGGTGGTTGTCCTCGTGCAGCAGCACCTCGTCGCCGGCCTTGAGGTCGAGGCCGTTCGACACCATGTTGTTCGACTCGCTGGTGTTGCGGGTGATGATGATCTCGTCGGGCGTGACGCGCAGGAACTCGGCCAGCGCGACCCGGGTCTTTTCCTTTTCGGGCATCAGCCTGGCCCGGTTGTTGGGCGACGGGTCGGCGTCGACGCTGCGGCTCTCACGGGTCAGCGCCTCGGCCACCGGACGCGAGGCCGGACACAGGTTGGCGGCGTTCATCACCGAGAGTTCGGGTGGCATCACGAACTGCTCGCGGACGCTCTTCCAGAAGACCTCGCCATCGGCCGGGCCGCCGGGCGCGAGCGGCGGCGGCGCGCCCATCGTGCGGGCCCACGCCGGGTCGGCGAGCAGCGCGGCCGAGCCGCCGAGCGCGAACAGCCGGGTGAAGGAACGGCGTGAGACGGCGGTCGGGTTGGCCATCGAAAACCTCCGGGCCGGCGCGAAGGACCGGCACACGCCGCGAGTATACCCGCCTTCGCTCCTCCGGAGCGCCGCAGGCGCGAATGGCGGGTCAGGGGCCGAGTCGGTAGACTCGCACCGCGCCCTCGGCGTGCATCACCGGCAGCCCGAGCTGGCGCGCGGTGACGAGCACGGTCAGGCCGTCGCGGGCGGCGAGTGCCGCCAACGCGGCCTCGTCGAGGCCGTCGAAGCCGGCCACGGCCTCGATGCGGGCGCCGACCCGGGTGGCGGCGTCCCGTGAGTACATCGCCATCGCGACGTCCTTGACCTCTTCGAGGTAGACGTCGCGTCTGGCGCCGATCCGCACCGCGGTCCCGAATTTCCACGCATGCCCCGGATCGGCCAGGACGTAGGCGTCGGGACGGGTGTGGTCGGCCACCCAGGCCAGGGCCCGGGTCCACTCGTCGGTGAGCAGATCGATGGCCAACGTCGGGCGCTCGGGGTGCTCGACGACGCCGACGTAGACACCGCGGGTGACGGCCGCGACGACCAGCACCGCGGCCAGGGCCGCCGCCGTCCACGGCCGGCGCTGGCGCGCCGCCGGCGCATCGGCGAGCCACCACACCGCGTAGAGCGTGGCGACGAGTTCCACCGGCCAGAACACCCGTGACGTCTGCAGCTGCACCGCCAGGGCGACGCCGGCGGCGATGAACGGCAGCGAGGCGAAGAACCCGGCGACGAGCAGCAGCGCCCCGGCGAGCAGTCCCCGCTCCGCCGGCGCCAGCAGGCCGGCCCGGCGGCGGGCGACCGCCGCGCCGACGAGGATCGCCGGCCCGGCCAGGTTGAACAGCCAGGTTTCGGCCGGCCACGTGGTCGGGAAGGTGTAGTCCTTGGTCGCGACCAGCGCGCGCCAGCCGGGATCCATCACCGTGACGTCGAACACGGTGTGCCCCTGCCACGTGCGCAGCATCACCAGCGCCGCTGCGGCGGCGGCCGCCGCCGCCAGCGGCCGCCGTGCCGTCGGCGTGGTGACGACGATGGCGATGCCGATGATGGCGACGAAGCATGCCGCCGTGGTCGGGTGCAGGGCGCCGCTCATGACCGCCAGGGCCAACGCCCACCACGGCCGGCCGCGCAGCAGCAGCGCCAGGCTGACGAGCCCCAGGCCGCACACCAGCACCCGCGGGTGGAAGTAGCCCTCCAGCGTGTTGGCGCCGGTGCCGGCGATGCGGTGGCGCAGGGTGAGCGCGGCGAGCCACGCCGTCATCGCCCACGGCGAGACGAGCACCGCGCGGCCGAGCCCGACCGCGCCGGCGAAGAGAGCGATCAGGGTCGCCGCCTGCGCCGCCAGGAAGAGCGCCGGAAGGGAGAGACCGGTGGCGCGAATCACGCCGGCGAGCAGTTCGTCGAGCAGGAAGTAGCGGCCCTGGGCGCCGATCATCGGCCAGTCGCGCGGATACAGCGCGGGGTCGAGCTGGTGGAGGATCGCCGGGATGTAGAAGGCCTGGTCGGACGCGCCGTAGCGATAACCGCCGGCGTTGAGCGTCGCCACCACCGCGAACGCCACGGCGCCGCCGGCCAGGAGCGCGCGGCCCAGCCGACGCTCAGAAGGGCTGTTCGTCGGCACTCGGCCCGTAGATCGAGGGCAGCGGCACGTCGAGCAGCCGCAGGTAGACGCTGAGCTGCCCGCGGTGGTGCACCACGTGGTTCATCACGAAGGTGCGCCAGCAGGCGGCCTTGGGCATCGTGAAGAACTCCTGGGCGCCGCGACGCAGCGTCCACGGGGCGAGCAGCTCGGCGTCGGTGCGGCCGACCAGCGCCGCCCGGCACGCCGCCACTTCCGTGTCGAAGTGCTGGAGCACCGCCGCCCGGCTGGCCAGCGGCTGGTAGTCGGCCGGCCGGGCCATCTGCTCGAGGTCGACCCCCGACGCGGTGATCGTCATCCGGCCCCACAACGCGAGCTGGCCGAGGTGTTCCGAGAGCGCGCCGAGGGTCATGCTCTTGTCGTGCGGCTTCCACCCGAGGCGATCGTCGGGTACGCGCTCGAGCAGGCGGCGCGTGGTGGCCATCTCACGGTCGAACTCGGGCAGCAGCGTCTCGGCGATCGTCATCGGCGGGTGCGGGAACGGCAGCTATGCTATCACCCATGTCCGCGGGCGATCCGCTCGCCGCCGCGCAGCGTGGGCTGACGCTCCATGACGGCACGCCGGTGGTGCTGCGGCCGATTCGCCCCGACGACGAGCCGCTCATCGCCGCGTTTCACGCCGGGCTGTCGCCGCGCTCGGTCTATCAGCGCTACTTCCACATCGCCACCCTGGAGCAGCGCACCACGCAGCAGCGCCTCGCCCTCACGTGTCACGACGATCCGGCGCACGGCGCCGCCCTGGTGGCGGAGCACCTGCCGGCGCGCGGCGACCCCGAGATTCTCGCGTTGGGACGCATCCGGCGCGCCGGGACCGACGGCGACGCCGAGATTGCGATCATCGTCGCCGACCGGGCCCAGGGCCAGGGCCTCGGCACGGCGATGACCGCGGCGCTCGTCGACGTCGCCCGCCGTCTCGGCGTGCGGCGGCTCTACGGCGACATGTTCGCCGACAACGACGCGATGCGCGTGGTGGTGCGGCAGCTCGGCTTCGCCGTGCACGCCACGCCGGGCGACGCCCGGGTGCTGCGAGCCGAACTGGCCCTCGACTGAGGCGGCGCGGCGGCGCCACGGTGGGACGCCCCGTCCCGCCATGCGCGCACGCCCCGCGCGGGCGCGGGAGCCGCTAGCGCGGGACGACCTGCCTGACGATCGCCGTGACCGCCGATTCGAGCGTGCGGACGTCGACGATCGGCCGCGCGCCGATGGCGACGTCCCCGTCGTGGTCGACATCGATGCCGACATGGGCGCCGACGTGCGCGCCGATCGTCGCGGCGATGGCCGCGCCGCCGCCGTGATGGAACTCGACGGCGCCGCGTCGGCGCTCCGGCGCCAGTGGCCCCCGGCTGACGTGGATGTCGCCCTGGAACGACTGCAGCTCGACGCGGGCGCTGCCGCTGCCGAGCGTGAAGTTGAAGCGCTTGTTGCCGTCGCGGGCCCGCATGCCGTCGGGCAGCGTCACCGGAAAGTCGCTCGAGAAGTCGCCGCCGAAGGTGCGGACGAACACCGTCGCATTGGCGTTGGCGCCGAGGCTGACGCGGATGTCGCCGTTGTGCGTGGTGACACGATAGACGCCGTTGTCGGCGGCCGGCCCTTCGAAGCGCACGTCGCCGTTGACGGTGGAGACCTCGAGGTTCGCGGCCTTGGTGTTCGCGATCACGACGTCGCCGTTGGTGGTCTCGGCGATGACGTCGCCCGACACGCCGCGCACGGCGATCGAGTCGTTCACGGTCGTCGCCTGCACCTTGCCGCTGGCGTTCTCGACCAGGATCTCGCCTTCGATCGACCGCAGGGTCACCGCGCCGGAGCCGCCCTTGACGGTGATGTCACCGCCGACCGTCTCGACGTTCACCGCGGCGCCAGCCCCCTCGATGGTGGCGGCGAGGTAGGTGCCCGACAGGCTCACCGGCATCCACCGCGGGACCGTCAGCACGTAGTCCACCAGTCCGGCCGGGCCGCGCGAGCCCGACGCGGTCCGGGCGCGCACGCGCACCGTGTTGTCGGCGGTCTGGACCTCGACCCGCTCGCGGGCGCCGTGCGCGGCCTGCACCCGCACCGCGTCGCGATCCCAGGTACGCACCGTGGCCTCGCCGGCCTGGCTCGACAGCACCAGCTGGGTGCCGCGGGTCACGTCCACGGTCTGGTCGGTGCGCGGCGCGTCGGACTCCGGGCCGCCGGGGCGGGCCTGCACCGGGGCCTGGGCGTCGGCGTTCTGGGCGGCCAGGGCCGGCGCCGCGGTGAGGGCCAGCCAGGCACAGGCGACGATCGGCAGGCGGCGGAGCATACGCATCAGTCTCCTTCGGTGATGAGCGCGGCGCGGCGCAGCAGGTTCAGCTTGCGCTGCCGGGCGCTGGCCAGGTGCGCGTTGAGCAGCGCGTTGGCCGGCTCGGAGGCCAGCGCCGTCCGCGCCTCGCGGATGGCGTCGTCGATGACCTGCAGGTTGCGCTCGAGGATCAGCACGGTGCGCGGATTGAGCGAGTCGCGCTGGTCGCGCAGCACGCGCTCGAGATCGGCGACGGCGGCGTCGAACGCGGCGTCGGCGAAGCTCACCGTCGTGACCCCTTCAGCCGGCGTGTCGGTGGGCTCGACCTGGGCCAGCACCGGCTCGGCGGCCACCGGCGCCGGCGTCTCCGCCTGCGGTGCGCGCCGCCACGTCAGGCCGGCGGTCACCGCCGCCACGAGCGTGGCGGCTGCCGCCAGTTCGACCAGGCCGACCGACCAGCGCCGCTGATACCAGCGCAGCACGCGCGCCGGCGCCGGGGCGGCGCCGCGTTCGCCAAGTCGTGCGGCGATGCCCGTCCACAGGTCGGTGGGCGGCTGTGCGGTGTCGTCGGCCCAGCGCCGCGCGTCGGCCCGCAGCGTCTCGAGTTCGGCGACGACGCCGCGGCACTCGGCGCAGGCCGCCAGGTGCGCCTCGACCGCCCGGCGGGCGGTCGGGTCGAGGTCGTCGTCGATCCAGGCCGAGAGGGCGTCGGACGGATGGTCAGTCATGGCCATGGACCGGTCTCGTCTTGGTGAGGTGGCCGCGCAGGGTCATCCGCGCGCGGTGCAGCTGCGACTTCGAGGTGCCGACCGACACGCCGAGCAGCGTGCCGATCTCCTCGTGCTTGTAGCCCTCGACGTCGTGCAGCACGAACACCGATCGGGCGCCGGCGGGCAGCCGCTCGACGGCGGCCTCGAGGTCGAGGCCGGCATCCCAGCCGCGCGAGGCGAGCGCCGGCGAGGGCAGGCGGCTCAGCGTGTCGTCGCCATCGGGCAGGAAGCGGTCGCGCTGGGTGCCGAGCGTGCGGAAGCGCTCGATGATGACGTTCACCGCCATCCGGTGCAGCCAGGTGGCGAGCGACGACTCGCCGCGGAAGCTGCCCAGCTTCTGCCAGGCCCGGACGAAGACGTCCTGAGTCAGCTCGTCGGCGTCGGCGGCGCCGGCCATGCGGCGCGCGAGGGCAAGGATGCGAGGCACGTGCGTGCGATACAGACGCTCGAAGGCCGACGTGTCGCCCGCCACCGCGCGTGCGACATCGTCGGCCTCCGACTCTGGCCGGGAGTGAGGGGTTGGGTTCACACCGCCGTCCAGCGCGTCGGCTCCGTTATCGGTTTGGATGGGGGAGCCCGTCCCAGGGTTGGAAGGCCAGGCACAGTGTCGTTTGGCCCGGCCTTCGGCCCGGGCGGACGTCCCGAACGGCCCCGGTGGCGATTGCCACGCAAGGGCGGCCGTTCACGACGTCTACCCCCCCGTCTTGGGGCGCGAGAAGTCCACCTTCGGGGCCTCCCGGGCCTCCGGCGGCGCCTCGAACAGGGGGTAGTCCTGGAAGCGGAAGATGGCGTTGGTGATGTTGGCCGGGAACTGGCGGCGGGAGGTGTTGTACTCCTGCACCCGCTCGTTGTAGCGCATCCGCTCGGTGGCGATGCGGTTCTCGGTGCCGGCCAGCTCATCCGTGAGCCTGGCGAAGATCTCGCTCGACTTCAGATCGGGGTAATTCTCGACCACCACCAACAGGCGGGCGAGCGCACTCGACTGCTCGTTGGCGGCCTGCATGGTTTCCTGCGGCGTGCGCGCCCCGGCCAGTTTCGCCCGCGAGTCGGCGATGGCCTGGAACACATCCCGTTCCTGCTGCGCGAATCCCTTGGTCGTCTCGACCAGGTTGGGGATGAGGTCGTTGCGGCGCTTCAGCTGGTTCTCGACCTGCGCCCACTGCGCTTTCACGGCTTCCTCCTGGCTGACGAACCGGTTGTACGAACAGCCGCTCGAGGCCGTTGCCGCCGCCACCACCAGACCCGCGATCACAAGCTTCCGCATGACGCCTCCCGTTGCCGCTCCAGGTCGATCTACCACGACGCGCCGCCGCCGCCCCCACCGCTGCGGCCGCCGCCGAATCCGCCGAACCCGCCCGACGAGCCGCCCCACGACGAGCCGCCGCCCCAGGTGCCTCCATAGTAGCCGCCGCCCCACGGCCCCACGCCGCCGCGCCAGCCGCGCCGCCGCCGGGCGCCCCGCCGGTTGAGCAGCGGCAGGACGATGAAGACCACGACGAACAGCAGCACGATCCAGTTGATCGAGACGGGGTCGCGCGTCGGTTCGGGCGGCGCCGACACGCGCACCCCGGTCACGGTGACGTTCCGTTCGGCGGCGATCCGCTCGATCAGCCGCGACGTGCCGGCCAGCAGCCCCTGGCCGTACTGGCCCTGCCGGAAGTACGGCGCCATCACCTGGCGGCTGGTCTCGCCGGCGAAGCCGTCGGTCACGATGCCCTCGAGGTCGTAGCCGACCTCGACCCACACCTGGCGGTCGTCGACCGCCAGCAGCACGAGCAGGCCGTTGTCCTTGCCGCGCTCGCCGATGCCGCGGCCGCCGTTCTCGAACATCTTCGTGGCGAAGCTCCGCACGTCGCCCCAGGGCTGATAGGTCTTCACGGTGGCCACGATCACCGTGTCGCCGCTGGCCTCACGCAGCGCGCGGATGAGCCGATCGAGGGCCTGCGACGACTCGGCGTCGACGACGCCGGCGAAGTCGTTGACCGGGGCCGTGAGTTCGGGCGGCGGCGGCTGCGCCGCGGCCGCGACCGCCAGGCTCAGGACGATCGCCGTCAGCAGCGATGTCCGTTTCGCCCGCCCCCCGCCTCGGGCCACGGTCGTCACCACTCGTCGACGCGGCGGGCCAGGCCCTCGACCGCGGCCAGGTAGTCGGGGAACAGCCGCACGGCGTCGACGCCGGCGGCGTCGGGCGCGTTGGCCACGTGAAGGACGTCGGATACCGTGCGCGGGTCGAGGCCGAGCCGGTCGGCCGCCCAGATCGCCAGGTCGCGGCCGCTGAGCCGGTGGCCGTCGAGTCTGGCGAGAAGGCTGAGCAGGGCGCGGAACTCGGGCGCCGAGTCGACGACCAGGCTGGCGACGGCGCGGCCGTCGCCGCCGGCTTCCATGTAGTCCTCGCGCAGGTGGAGCAGCAGCGACCGGGTCTGTCCCTCGCACGCCCGCCGCAGATCGGCGACGGCGACGGCCAGGCCGGCGAACGGATCGACGCCGTGCAGGACCTCGTGGGTGTCGATGATCTCGCCGAATTCGACCGGGAACGCGTCGAGCGACCGCGCGAACTCGCGGCGAGTGAGCACGACCGGGGTCGCCGCGCCGGCGCGCTGCCAGCGTGCCGCCCGCGCCGCGCAGGCGTTGAGATCGGCCAGGTCGAGCGACTGCACGATGGCCACGCTCGGCCGCGGCGAGTGGGTCAGGGCGTAGACGACGAACGCCTCGAGCCGCGCCGCGAAGATGGCCTGCAGATCGGCCAGCACCACGGCGGCCGGAGCGGACGCGGACGACGACATGACGCCAGTCTACACGCCGGCGGCGACGGGCCGCCGGGACGTCGCGCCGGCGTCGGCCTACTTGTCCGACATCGTCTTGCGGGGAAACACCTCCACGGCGTCGCCGATGACGATCGACATCAGGTCGTAGCCGACGGCGAGGGGGCCGGCGTAGGTGCGCCGCGTCGGAGCGACGAGATCCTCGGCGGTGGCCGGCGACGGCACGATGTGCGAGTAGACGCCGAGCCGGGGCTGCACCCGGGCGAAGATCGTGCCGACCTGCTCAGGGCTGGCGTGTCGGGCGACGATGCGCTGCAGTGCGGCCTCGCCCTGCACTTGCGCGCGCCGCATCTCCACCTCCGGTGAGATCACCTCGTGGACCAGTACATCGACGCCCCTGGCGGCGGCGATCAGCGGCTCGAAGAACTTGGTGTCGCCTGAGAACGCCGCCGAACGGCCGCGGTAGTCGACGCGGTAGCCGTAGGCCGGAGTGGCGAACGCGCCGTGATCGACGGCGAACGCGGTGACGCGCAGGCCGTCGGCCTCGAACACGACCCCCGGCGCGACGTCCGTGGCGTGGAAGGTGGCGCCGGCGGCGGGGAAGCCCTCGTCTCTGGCCCGCGTCGCCCGGTCGTAGGCGTAGGCCGCCTCGAGATGGCGGGCCATGTCGACGGTGCCGGCCGGTCCGACCAGACGCAGCGGCGTCGTCCGCCCGAAGATCCACGGCGTGAGGACGAGGTCGGCCAGGCCGACCGTGTGATCGGAATGGAGATGGGTGAGCAGCACGGCGTCGAGCCGCGTCAGCAGGGCGCGCTGGCCGATCTCGAACAGCCGCTGCGTGCTGCCGCGTCCGGCGTCGATCAGGATCGCCTGCGCGCCGGCCTCGACGAGGATCGACGGGCCGTAGCGCTCGGCGGTCGGCCGCGGATTGCCCGTGCCCAGCAGGGTGATCTGCAGGCGCGCCGTCTCTGGCGCCGCCGGCTGGCCGCCGGCGGCCGCCAGCGGCGCGATGACGGCGAGCAGGGAGAGCAGCGATCCCGACCAGCGGCTCGACATGCGCGGACCGTACCGGACGCGTCGGGCGGCGTCAAGCGGACGATACAATTGTCGGCAATGCGGTTGCGGCAGTTGAATATCGGCTGTTTCGGCGGCGGCACCGGTCTGCCGAGCCTGCTGGGCGGCCTGAAGCGCAACCCGTGGCTGCGCTTGAACGCCGTCGTCACCACCTTCGACAGCGGCGGCAGTTCCGGTCAGCTCCGCGACGAACTGGGCGTGCTGCCGCCGGGCGACGTGCTGCGCTGCGCCCTGGCGCTGGCCAGGAACGAGGGCGAGGCCCGTCGTGTCCTGCTGTCGCGGTTGCCGACGCTGTTCGAGCACCAGCGGCTCGGCGGCCACACCGGCGGCAACCTGCTGCTGTCGATGATGGAGCAGTACAGCGGCGACTTCCTGGCCGCGGTGGACGGCCTGCGCGCCCTGCTCGGCTGCTCCGGGCGGGTCTGGCCCGTCAGCGTGACCCGCGCCTCGCTCTGCGCCGAGCACGCCGATGGCCGCGTCACCCGCGGCGAGGTCGAGGTCGACGCCTGGCTCGACGCCGGCCACGCCATCCGGCGTATCTGGCTCGAGCCGGCGGCCGCGATCCACCCCGCGGTCGCCGAGGCGGTCCGCGGCTTCGACGCCGTCATCATCGGTCCCGGCAGTTTCTTCACCAGCCTGATGCCGACGCTGCTCGTCGACGGCGTGCCCGAGGCGCTGCGTGCCATGCAGGGGCCGATCATCGTGGTGAGCAACCTGCTCACCGAAGGACTCGGCATGCGCGGGTTCACCGCCGCCGACGCCGTCTCGTGGGTCGAGCGCACCATCCAGCGCCCGGTCGATATCGTCGTCTTCAACACCGCCAAGCTGCCGCCGGCCCTGCTCGGCAGCTACGCCCAGGAGCAGAAGGAGCCGCTGGCGCTCGGCCACCTGCCGACGCACACGATCCTCGTCGAGGCCGCGCTGTGGACGCGCCAGATCGCCCGTCACGACCGGCGCCGGCTGTCGCACGCCATCTGGAGCGTGCTGAGCCGCCGGGTGCTCTACTGAGCCGCCCGCCTACTGCGACTTGCCGCGCGCGGTGATCGGCCAGACCACCTCGACGCGATCCTTGCGGATGCCGTACATCTGGTCGTAGAGGTTCACCACCGGATCGCAGTGCGGCACGATCATCTCGATCCGGTCGCCGATCTTCCAGGTGCGGGTGCTGGCGGTGTAGGTGATGACGCCGAACTCGTCCGAGCCGGCGTTGTAGTCCATCCCGGGCTCGCCGACGACGCCGGCCCGCGGCGTGTTGAGGGTGAGCGCCTTGGCGCCGGCGTCGGTGGTGAGCCGGCCGGGGAAGCGGTTGTTCAGGACCGTGCCGAGCACGGTCAACGACGGCCGGAAGTCCTTGTAGACGGCGTCGCCGTCCTCGCTGCCGATGGCCAGGTACTGCATGTCCATGAACAGGTAGCTGCCGACCTGCACGTCGGTGAAGCCGGGCACGTGATGCTGGACGTTGTAGGTGCCGGTGCCGCCGCCGCTGAAGATCTCGGTGGACAGGCCGCTCTTCGCCATCGCCGCCCGCACCTCGGCGTTGGCGGCGATGTTCTCGAGGGCGCGGGCCTTGCGCGTCGCAAAGCCGGTGATGTGCTGGGCGCCGCCGTCGTAGGAGAGCAGGCCGCGCAACCGCAGGTTGGGCAGCCGATCGATCTGCTGGGCCAGGGCCAGCGCGTCGGCGGCCGGGATGCCGCTGCGCGTGCCCACCGCCACGTCCACCACGACGCTGGCGGTGAGGCCGGCGGCCTTCGCGGCGTCGGACAGGTCGCGGGCGTTGCCGGGTTCGTCGACGGCGTGGATGAACTCCGGAGAGCGGCGGCTGAGCGCCAGCGCGCGCTGGATCTTGCTCTTCGTCGGGTTGCTCGTCGTCATGCAGATCCGGTCGACGCCGGCGGCCATCAGCGCCTCGGCCTCGCTGACCTTGGCCGCGCAGATGCCGAGCGCGCCGGCGGCGAGCTGCAGCTTGGCGATGGCGGCCGTCTTGTGCGTCTTGGCGTGAGGCCGGGCCCCCAGTCCGAAGCCCTTGAGCCGCGCCTGCATGGTCGCGATGTTGCCCTCGAGCGCGTCGAGGTCGACGCACAGCGCCGGCGTGTCGAGATCCCACTTCGACACGCCGACGCCGTTCTCGGCGGCGCGGGTGGCCTCGGCGGCGGTCAAGCCGCGGGCGCCGGACGGAATCCAGACATGGGCGGCGGCGGCCGCGCCGGTGCCGACGAACGCCCGTCGCGAGAGGAGGGAAGTGGAAGTGGTCATCGGCTGGCTCCTGTGCGCTTCCGAGGTCGCGTGGTCTTCGCGGTGGTCGTCCGTGAACGGGCCGTGGTCGGGGCCCTGTCGGCGGCCGTGGCGCCCGATGCCGGGCGCGGCGACCGGTCGCCGTGGCGCTCGCGCAGCTCCAGCGCCGTCGCGATGAGCCGCTGGAACAGGCGCCCGGTGTCGCCGGTCTTCGCCGGCGGGTTGCTGTGCCAGACCGCGGGAGTATCGGCGGCGAGGATGTCGGCGAAGTCGGCGCCGGGCGTCTTCACGCTGTGCGGCGCGAACTCGGTGATGTCGATCGGCCCCGACCACTCGTCCCTGTGCTTGATCAGCAGCCAGCTCGGTTTGCCGCTGTCGCCGTAGCCGCGGGTCCTCACCAGCACCCAGGAGCCCTTGAGCTTGTAGCCGTCGAGGCGGAACTTGAGGTCGCCCTTCTTCAGCGCCGCGTCGACGTCGGGCGACTCGGGGGTCCAGGTGCCGTAGTCCCACAGCATCACCACGCCGGCGCCGTAGCCCTCCGGGATGACGCCCTCGAACGAGCCGTAGTCGTACGGGTGGTCCTCGGTCTGCATGGCCAGGCGCTTGTCGGCCGAGTTGAGCGATGGCCCCTTGGGCACCGCCCACGACAACAGCACGCCGTCGTGCTCGAGGCGCAGGTCGTAGTGGAGGTGGCTGGCGAGATGCTTCTGGACGCAGAAGTAGCGCGCGGCGTCGCCGCCGCGCCGCCCGCCCTCGCCCGAGGGCTCCGGCGTCTTCGTGAAGTCGCGCTTCCTGCGGTATTCGTCGAGCGGCATGGACGGAGGCAGCCTCGGGCGAAGGATACAATACCGCCGCGTATGGCCCAGGCGTCTTCGACGGACACCGCCTTCTTCGGTCACCCCCGCGGTCTCTCCACGCTGTTCTTCACCGAGATGTGGGAGCGCTTCAGTTACTACGGCATGCGGGCGCTGCTGCTGCTGTATTGCACGGCGCCAGCGGCCGCCGGCGGCCTCGGAATGTCGGCGGCGGAAGGCGGCGCGATCTACGCCCTCTACACCTCGATGGCCTACATGGCGGCGTTGCCGGGCGGATGGATCGCCGACCGGCTCATCGGCCCGCGGCGGGCGGTGCTGTGGGGCGGCGTGATCATCGCCGCCGGCCACTTCACCGCGGCGATTCCCAGCCTCGCCACCTTCTATCTCGGCCTGACCCTGATCGTCGTCGGCACCGGGCTGCTCAAGGGCAACGTCTCGGTCATCGTCGGGCACCTCTACCGTCCCGAGGATCAGCGCCGTGACGCCGGTTTCTCGATCTTCTACATGGGCATCAACCTGGGCGCGTTCCTGGCCCCGCTGGTCTGCGGCTACCTCGGCCAGCGGGTGAGCTGGCACACCGGATTCGCGGCCGCCGGCGTCGGCATGACGATCGGGGTGATTCAGTACGTGTTGACCGAGCGGCGCCTGCTCGGCGATGCCGGCCTGCAGCCGGCCGCGTCGGCCGAGGCGCGGGCGGCGTCGGGACGGCAGGCCCGGCTGTGGGGCGGTCTGGCCCTCGGCCTCGCCCTGGTGGTCGGCGTCGGCGGCGCCACCGGCGCACTGCCGATCACCGCGGTGGCGGTGGCCGACGCCGCCGGCGTCGCGCTGCTCCTCAGCACGGCCGCCTTCTTCGGCTGGCTGTTCTTCGCCGGCGACTGGACGCCGGCCGAACGGCGCCGGCTCTACGTGATCGGCGTGCTGTTCTTCGCCTCGGCGCTGTTCTGGTCGGTGTTCGAACAGGCCGGCTCCACGCTCAACCTGTTCGCCGACCGCAACACCCGCACCGAAGTGTTCGGCCTGTCGTTCCCGAGCAGCTGGTTCCAGAGCGTCAACTCGCTCTTCATCTTCGCGCTCGCGCCGGTCTTCGCGTGGTTCTGGGTGTGGCTGGCGGCGCGCGGCCAGGAGCCGACGAGTCCGGGCAAGTTCGTCTGGGGCCTGGTGCTGGTCGGCCTCGGCTTCGTCGTGCTGGTCGGGCCGGCGCGAGCGGCCGAGGCCGGCACGCTGGCCAGCCCGCTGTGGCTCGTGCTCACCTACCTGCTGCACACGATGGGCGAGCTGTCGCTGTCGCCGGTGGGCCTGAGCGCCATGACCCGGCTGGCGCCGGCGCGCATCGCCGGCCTGGTGATGGGCGTGTGGTTTCTCGGCACCTCGGTGGGCAACTTCATCGGCGGCCGCGTCGGCGGCCTCTACGAGTCGATGGCGCTGCCGACGCTGTTCGGCGTCGTCGGTGCGTTCGCGATTCTGTCGGGCCTGGTCCTGGCGGTGTTCGTCAAGCCGATGAGCCGCCTGACCGACGACCGCGCCGCGGGGTAGCGTCTGATCCTGCTGCTGTCGACCTACGAGCTCGGCCGCCAGCCCTTCGGGCTGGCGTCGCCGGCGGCGTGGCTGCGGCGGGCCGGCTTCGCCGTGCGCCCGCACGATCTGTCACTGGGCCGCCTGCCGGCGGAGGCGCTCGACGGCGTGACGCTGGTGGCGGTGCACCTGCCGATGCACACCGCCACGCGGCTGGCGCTGCCCGTCCTCGCCGCGCTGCGGCGGCGGCGTCCGGCGCTGCCGATCTGCGCCTACGGACTCTATGCGCCGCTCAATCGCGCCCAGCTCGAGGCCGCCGGCGTCACCGCGGTGCTCGGGCCGGAGGCCGAGGCCGATCTGGTCGACCTGGCCACGCGGGCGATGGCCGGCGAGCCGCTCTCGCCGCCGCCGGCGGCGGCGCTGCCGCGCCTCGCCTTCATCGCGCCCGATCGCGGCGGGCTGCCGCCGCTCACGGCCTATGCGAAGCTGCGGCGGGCCGACGGCCGGCTGGTGACCGCCGGCGCCACCGAGGCGTCGCGCGGCTGCAAGCACCGCTGCCGGCATTGTCCGATCGTGCCGGTGTACGACGGGCAGTTCCGTGTCGTGCCGGTCGAGGTGGTGCTCGCCGACATCGGCGCGCAGGTCGCCGCCGGGGCGGGACACATCACCTTCGGTGACCCGGATTTCCTGAACGGGCCGACGCATGCCCGGCGTCTCGTCGAGGCGCTGCACGCCGCATGGCCGGCGCTGACCTACGACGTGACCATCAAGATCGAGCACCTGCGCGCGCACGACGGTCTGCTGCCGGTGCTGCGCGACACCGGCTGTGCCTTCGTGACCACGGCGGTCGAGTCGCTCGACGACGAGGTGCTGGCGAAGCTCGACAAGGGCCACACGGCCGCCGAGGTGGAGGCCGTCGTCGCGCGCTGCCGCGATCTCGGGCTGATGCTGGCGCCCACCTTCATCGCCTTCACGCCGTGGACGACGCTGGCCGGCTACGCCCGGTTCCTCGACGACATCGAGCGGCTCGATCTCGTCGCGCACGTGGCGCCGGTGCAGCTCACGCTGCGTCTGCTCGTCACCTGGCAGTCGCGGCTCCTCGAACTCGATGACGTGCGGGCCCGGATCGGCGCCTTCGACGGGACGTCGCTGACCTTCCCGTGGCGGCACGACGACCCGGCGGTGGACCAGCTGCAGCGCGACACGATGCGGCTCGTGGGCCTGCGCCCCGACGCCGATCGCGCCGAGACGTTCGCGGCGATTCGCGGGTTGGCCGACGTGGCCCTCGGGCGGACGCCGCGGCCCGAGCCGCCGCGGCTGGCGCGGGCGGCGATTCCGTACCTCACCGAGCCCTGGTACTGTTGAGCCGAGCCGACCGGAGAGCAGGTGGCTCTTCTTTGATGCAGGGACCAGGGACCAGGGACCAGGGACCAGGGAACGACCGCCGCGAGCCGCGGCGGGTGCTGCTGTGCGCGACGACGACCGGCTATCAGACGCGCAGCTTCGACGAGGCGGCCGCGGCGCTCGGCGTCGAACTCGTCCTCGCCACCGATCGCTGCGATCACCTCGACGACCCCTGGCGGGATCGTGCCGTCGCGGTCCGCTTCCACGACGAGGCGGCGTCGGTCGCCGCGGTCATCACGGCGCTGGGCGCCCGGCCGGTGAACGGCGTGCTGGCCGTCGGCGATCGTCCGGTCGTCCTCGCCGCGCTCGTGGCCGAACGGCTCGGCCTGCCGTGGCACGAAGTCGAGGGCGCCCGGGCCAGCCGCGACAAGCAGCGGTTCCGTCAGCGCGTCGCGGCCGCCGGGCTGCCCTCGCCGTGGATGCGCGTCGTGCCGGTGGACGCGCCGCCCGCCGATCTCGGCGATGTGCCGTTTCCGTGCGTCGTCAAGCCGCTCGTCCTGTCGGGCAGCCGCGGCGTGATTCGCGCCGACGATCGCGCCCAGCTCGCCGCCGCGCTGACCAGGGTTGCCGCCATCCTGGCCTCCCCGGACGTGCAGGCGCTGCGCGACCCGGCCGCGGCACTGGTCCAGATCGAGGCCTTTGTAGCCGGTTTCGAAGTGGCGCTCGAGGGCGTCCTCGATCACGGACGCCTGCAGGTCCTCGCCATCTTCGACAAGCCCGAGGTGCTCGACGGTCCGTATTTCGAGGAGACCTACTACGTCACGCCGACGGCGCGTGCCGACGCCGCCGCGCTGCCGGTCATCGCGGCGGTGAGCCAGGCCGCGCGCGCGGCCGGCCTTCGGCACGGCCCGGTGCACGCCGAATGCCGCGTCGGTCCCGCCGGCGTCGTCGTGCTCGAAGTGGCAGCGCGGCCGATCGGCGGGTTGTGCGCCCGGGCGCTCCGCTTCGACGGGCCGGACGCGGCCGGGGCCTCCCTCGAATCGCTGCTGCTCCGCGCGGCGCTGGGGGAGTCGCTGATCGGCTGGCGCCGCGAGACGGCGGCGGCCGGTGTCCTGATGGTACCCATCCCGCGGTCTGGCGTGCTGCGGGAGGTGCGCGGCGTCGAGGCGGCGCGACAGGTGACTGGCATCAGCGATGTCGCGGTGACTGCCAAGCCCGACCAGCGCGTCGACGCGCTGCCGGAAGGGGCGAGCTACCTCGGTTTCGCGTTCGCCAGGGGCGACGACGGCGCGGCGGTCGAAGCTGCGCTCCGGGCGGCGCACGCCCGGCTCGAGATCGTCATCGACCCGGCCATCGCCGTGACGCGCCGCTGACCGACGGGCGCTATTTCGACTGCGGCGGGACGTAGCCGGGCGGGAGCGCGGCCGAGGCGCCGAAGAAGAACTCCTCCATGTGCTTCAGGATGAGTTCCTGGCCTTCCTTCTGCCACGGCATGACCCGGTATTCGTTGAGGATCATCTTCTGCCGATCCTCCCAGAGCTTCCAGGCCCTCGCTGACACCTGCTCGAAGATGCGCTGGCCGATCGGGCCCGGCCACGGCGGTGCGTCGAGTCCGGGCAGCTCCTGCTGGAGCTTGACGCAGAGCACGAGGCGTGGAGTCGCGGGGCTGTCGCTCATCGCACCGAAGATTGTACCAGGGTGTCGACCGGGCAGCCGACGTATCATGAACCGCCGCCCGTCGTGACTCCGGAAGACCGCCATCGCGTGTGCTGGTACAGCCGCCGCACGGTCACGGTGCCGCCCGACCTCGGACTGCACACCATCATCGACGGCCAGCTCGTCTACTGCGCGCATCCGATGCTGTGGCCGATCGTGGGCTACGAGTTCGACGTCAGCAACTGCGCCGACTGCGAGTACTTCCGGCCCACGCGCACTGCACTGCCGCCTCAACCCTGAGTACGTGCGGGCGGTGTCCTGCCAGCCCAGCATTCATCACGAAGTGATTGATTTCAATACTCAACAAATTGAATACGTATTGTTTTTGGACGTTTCACTCGTTGTCTGCGGATGTGATGGAATCGCATGTCGTTCTCCTGCAGCAAGATAGATGGCGTGGGTAAGTCTTGCTCGGCTGGTACGCGTGCTGCAGTAGCGGGAAGCCAAGCGAGGTGCCCAGATGACCGACAAGCCCAAGGCCCGCCGAGGATTCGCATCGATGTCCCCAGAAAAGCAGCGCGAGATCGCCAGCAAAGGCGGCCGGGCCGCGCACGCCAAAGGCACGGCGCACGAATGGTCGTCGGGCGAAGCCCGCGATGCCGGTCGCAAGGGCGGCATGGTGAGTCGCGGCGGGCGCGGCAAGCTGCCGCAGGCCAGCGAAGCGGCGTAAGCCTTCGCTACTGTCCCCGCTCTCTGCGGGTGCGCGCCGCGCGGGTCGTGGCCACCAGGGTCACCTCCACGCGCGCGTCGTTGAAGCACGCGCCGCCGCCGAGGTCGGTGAGCGTGTCGGGCACGAGGGCGTTGGCCGTGAGGCGGTTGCCGGTGTGGCGCCGCCAGACGCCCTTGGGGAACGACACGGTGCCGGCCCGTACGAGGGGTGTCACCTTCACCCCGCACTCCAGCGTGCCGAGGCTGTTGTGGACCCGCACGTCGTCGCCGTCGCTGATGCCGCGCGGCGCCGCGTCGTCGGGGTGCATCTCCAGCCGCACCCGCGGCCGGTCGAGCTCGCCAAGCGTCGAGCTGACCGTGCGCTCCGAGGCCGGCGAGATCAGGGCCAGCGGGTACTCACTGGTCGCCGGGTCGGGGACGAACGCGTACAGCCCGAGCGGCGCGTCGCCGGCGATCGCCTCGGGCCACAGCGCCACCTTCCGGTCGGCTGTCTGAGGAAACACGTCGACGAACTGCACCGGCCGCCCCTGATGCGGCGGCGACGCGTGACCGCGGGCGCGGATGTCGTCCCCGACGGCGGCCGGCAGCGCGGCGATCACACCGAGCATCTGCTCGAGTTCGTCGGCCGGATCGCCGGGCCGATCGAGACCCAGGCGCGCCGTCAGCGCCAGGAACACGTCGGCGTTGGGGCGTGATTCGCCCACCGGTTCGATCGCCGGCCGGGCCAGCTGCAGGTGAAGCGGCCCGTACCCCTTCGAGAAGTCGTAGTGCTCGAGAAAGGTGGTGGCCGGCAGCACCACGTCGGCGTACGCCGCCGTGTCGGTGAGCACCTGGTCGAACACCACCGTGAACAGGTCCTCGCGCGCCAGACCGGCCAGCACGCGCTGCTGATCCGGGAGCGTGACCGCCGGGTTGCAGTTGTAGACGAAGAGCCCGCGGATCGGCGGACCGGTCGGCTCGAGCAGCTCGCGGCCGACGCGGTTCATGTTGACCAGCCGGGTCGGCGGCTCGGCGTCGCGCAGCCACGAGCGGGCGATGCCCCAGGACGCGGAGTTGCTCATCGAGTAACCGCCGCCGCGGACGCCGAACTTGCCGCCGACCGCCGGCAGCGCCATCACCGCCAGCGCCGCGTTGCCGCCGTTGCGGTTGCGCTCGAGGCCCCAGCCGCATTTGACCAGCGCCGGTCGGCTCGCGGCGTAGAGGCGCGCCACCCGCTCGATGTCCTCGGCCCTCAGGCCGCTGACGTCGGCGGCACGGTCGAACGTCCACGGCTCGGCCTGCGCGCGGAGGCGGTCGGCGCCGGTCGTGTGCTCGGCGAGGAACCGCGTGTCGGCGGCACCGCTCTCGAACAGGTGGCGGTGGATGGCCAGGGCGAGCACCACGTCGGTGCCGGGGCGGATCGCCAGGTGGATGTCGGCCTGGCGCGCCACCGTCGTCGCCCGCGGATCGACGACGACGATCGTCGCGCCCCGCGCGCGCGCCTCCTTCAGGTAGGGCATCAGGTGGATGCCCGCGGCCGACGGGTTGACGCCCCACACCAGGATCAGCCGCGCCTCCGGACAGTCCTGGTAGACGACCGAGGCCATTTTGCCGTAGAGCGCCTGGTTGGCCGCGCCCGTCGGGGCGGCGCACACGGTCCTGGCCAGCCGCGAGGCGCCCAGGCGGCGGAAGAACGCGGCATCGACGCCGTCCTGGGTCAGAAAGCCGTTCGAGCCGCCGTAGCACAACGGCAGGATGGCGTCGCCGCCCGACTCGCTGCGGATGGTCTGCAGGCGTTCGGCGATCCGTTCGAGCGCATCGTCCCAGCTCACCCGCTGAAAGGTCGTCGTCCCCTTGGCGCCGGTGCGGATGGCGGGGAACTGCAGCCGATCGTCGCCGTACACGCGGTCGCCGAACCGACGGACCTTCGCGCAGATATAGCCGCCGGTGACCGGATTGGCGTGGCCGCCGTCGATCCTGGTGATCCGCCCGCCCCGCAGCGCGACCGTCAGCGTGCAGGCGTCAGGACAGTCGAGCGGGCACGCGGTTTCGACCGTGGATTCCGGTGGCGCGATGGCAGGGCGGATGGCCATGGGCCATTTTACTGTGCCGCCCTCGCGGTTACGGCGTCGCGGCGCGCTGACGGACGCGGCTGCCGCTGGCGAGTTCGCGCAGCACCTGGAACGGTCCGACGACGATCGCGGCGCCCTCGGCGACGCCGTCGACCTCGATCGCGAGCCCGCCGATGATCCCGGGCGTCACGCGGGTGAAGGTGGCCACGCCGCCGTCACCGACGACGAACACGCCGGTCTCGGCGCCACGCTGCACCACGGCCTGCAGCGGCACGGTCAGCACGCCGGTACGCTCGGCGACGAGGATCTCGGCGTCGCAGGTCAGCCCGGGCCGCAGCGCCGACACGTCGCCCTCGAGACGCACGCGGACGCGGAACTCGCGGGCGGCCGCCTGGGTGCCGACCTGCGGCAAGGCGCTGGCGCCGATTTCGACCACCTTGCCGGCGAAGCTTCGCCCACCGGCGGCTTCGAGCGACACGGTCGCCGGGTTGCCCGTCGCGAGACGCAGCACGTCGGCCTCGGCGACCTTCACCTCGGCGTTGACCGCGCTCAGGTCGGAGATCGTCATCAGGATCGTGCCGGGCTGGTTCTGCACGCCGATGACGACCATCTCGCCTTCCTCGACGTCGAGGCGGGTGACCACGCCGTCGATGGGCGCGGTGATCTCGGTCTTGTCGAGCTGATCGCGGGCGCGGGTGCGATCGGCCCGACCCTGCCCGACGCGCCGCTGGGCCGCGTCGAGGGTGCGCTCGGCCCGGGCCACCGCGGCCTCGGCCGCGGCCGCCTGCGCGGCCGCACTCTCGGCGGCGGCGGTGGCGGCATCGAGATCGGCCTGGGGCAGCAGCCCGGCGCGGCTAAGGTCGTCGGCACGGGCCAGGGCGCGTTGGGTCTCGGCGGCGCGCGCCCGTGCCGCGTCGAGGTCGGCGCGCGCCTGGCGCGCCTGCTCCCCGACGCCGCGCGCCTCGGCTTCCAGTGCGGCCAGCCCCTCGGCGGCGGCGGTGGCGGTGCTGGCGGCCTGTACCGGGTCGATGCGGGCGACGCGCTGCCCGGCGCGCACGCGATCCCCTTCCTTCACCGCCAGTTCGACCAGCCGGCCCATCGCGCTGGACCCGATGTCGGCGTAGCGCGTGGCGACGATCTCTCCCGACGCGGTGACGAACGACTGCAGGCGGGCGGTGCGGGCCACGGCCGCCACGTCGACCTCGGGGAGGTCGGCCGCGCGTGGGCGCCAGACGAAGAACGCCAGGATGGCGAGCAGGGCCGTCGTGATCAGCAGGGTGCGGCGGGAGGGCATGCGGAGGGCGGACAGCCGGCGAGCCAAGTGTATGCTGTGACGCAGGTGGCCGGGGCCGCGTCCCCGGCGCTGGCCGGTGCCGCGCCGGGTCGCCGGGGCGGGACGAGGCGTCCAAGAACGCGGCATGCCGGGCGGGTCGGTGAGACGAGAGCTGATCGAGGCGGTGGCGCAGGGGCTGGCGGCGGCGCGCGCCCACCGGCTCCGCAGCGTGCTGGGGTCCCTGGCGATCGCCGCGGCCGTCGCGACGATCGTCGTCGTCGTGGCCGCCCTCGATGCCGTCGCCGTCTACGCCCGGACCACGACCGCCCGCGCCTTCGGCTCCGACACGTTCCTCATCGCCCAGGTGGCGTCGCCGGGCCGGGTCTCGCGGCGCGAACTGCAGCAGCAGCTGCTGCGCAATCCGCCGATTCGACGCATCGAACTGACGCAGATCGAGCGCCTCGCCGGTGGACGGGTCCTGTACGCCCCGAACGCGCAGACGACCGCCGAAGTCGCCGCCGGCGGACGGGTCTACGAGAACGGCGCCGTCACCGGCACCTGGTCCACGCTCGCCGATCTGCGCGATCTGGCGATCGTGGGCGGGCGGTTCTTCCGTCCCGACGAGGATCGCGCCGGCGCCCAGGTGGCCGTGATCGGCACCGACGTCGCCGACACGTTGTTCCCCGGGCGGGATCCGCTCGGGCAGTCCATCCGCCTGGCCGGCCGCCGCTTCGAGGTGATCGGTCTCCAGGACCGGCTCGGCACCTCGGGCGGCGCCTCGCTCGACCGCTACGTCTGGATCCCCCTCGCCGCCTTCGAGCGGGCGTTCGGGGCGCCGCGCAGCCTGCAGATCTTCGCCCGCACGACCGGCTCGCGGCCATCGGCGGACGGCGAGGATCGTGCGCGGATCTCGCTGCGGGCCGTCCGCCGGCTCGCCCCCGGGGCCGCCGACACCTTCGATCTGCTCACCCCCGACGCGGCGCGAGGCTTCGTGCTGTCGCTGTCCCAGCGGATCGGCGCCGCGGCCGGGCCGATCTCGGCGATGGCGCTGCTGGCGGCGATCGTCGTCGTGACCAACACCGTGCTCGTCTCGGTGACGACGCGGACGCGGGAGATCGGCATCCGGCGCGCGCTCGGCGCGCCGCGTGGCCAGATCCTCCGGGAGGTGCTCGCCGAGGCCGTGCTGGTCGCGATGGCCGGCGGGGTGATCGGCGCGCTCGTGGCCAGCGGCGTCGTGGCGGTGCTGGCGGCGGCGGTCGGGGTGCCGGTCGCCGTCCGCGGGACGACCCTGGGCCTCGCCATCGGCGCGGCGGCGTTGAGCGGCGTCGCCGCCGGCTGGTATCCGGCCCGCCGGGCGACCCGAATCGACGTGATTGCGGCGTTGAGGGCCGATTGATGGCGTCCGGCAACCACCGATCCGGTGTGATCGGGCTGGAGACGTCAATCCGCGAGGCGGCGCGGCTGGCCTGGGAGTCGCTGCGCGCCCAGCCGGCCCGCTCGGCGCTGGCCATCGGCGGCGTCGTCATCGGCATCGTCACCGTCGTGCTGGTCGCCTCGGTGCTGGTCGGCCTGCGCAACAGCGTGGCGCAGCTGTTCCGCGAACTCGGCACCGACAACATCTTCGCGTTCCATCGCAACGGCGATCCCTACACGCCGGCGTCGGACAGCGACGCGCTGCGCCGGCCGCTCCGCCCGGCCGACGCCGCGGTGATCGCCCGGCTCGGGCCGTCGGTGCGCGACGTCGGGGTACAGCTGCTCGTGCCGGCGGTGACCGCGACGCGGACCATCACGGCCCGGGCCGGCGCCAACGAATCCGATGCGGTGCTGATCGAGGGCGTGTCGACGAACTTCTTCGACGTGACCGGCGCCGACTTCGCCGCCGGGCGGCCGTTCGGCGAGGCCGAGAACCGCGTCGTCGCCCCGGTCGCCGTGCTCGGCGCCAACGTGGCGACGGCGCTCTTCGGCGGCGGCGACGCGGTGGGCCAGGCGTTCCTGCTCGGCGGCACGCGGTTCTACGTCGTCGGCGTGCTGGCCAAACGGCGCGGCACCTTCTTCGGCGAGAACCGCAACGACAACGTCGTCTCGGTGCCGGTGGCGACGGCCCAGCGGCGGTTTCCCGAGGCCGAGAACACGGTGCTCTACGTGCGCGCCACGCCGGGATTGCGGGCGCGGGCTCGTGACGAGGCCGAGACCATCCTGCGGCTGATTCGCGGCGTCGAGCCGGACCAGCCGAGTGACTTCCAGCTGTCGACCTCCGACCAGATCATCGCCCAGTTCGACCGCCTCGGAGCGCAGCTCTTCCTCGCCACCGTCGGGCTCGCCGCCGTCAGCCTGATCATCGGCGGCATCGGCATCGCCAACGTCATGGTGATGAGCGTCACGGAACGCACCCGCGAGATCGGCGTACGCCTCGCCATCGGCGCGCGCCGGAGCGAGGTGCTGCGCCAGTTCCTGCTGGAAGCGGCGATGCTGGCCGGGGCCGGCGGCGTCGCCGGCGTCGCCGTGGCGGTCGTGCTCGGGCTGGTGGCCACGGCGGTCGCGCCGGCGTTTCCGGCGATGCCGCCGCTGTGGGCGGTGGCGTCCGGGCTGGCCACCTCGGTCGCCGTCGGGGTGCTGGCGGGCTACTGGCCGGCGCGCCGCGCCGCGGCACTCGATCCCGTCGAGGCGCTCCGCTACGAATGACCGGCACCCCGCACGTCGTCATCGTCGGCGGCGGCTTCGCCGGCCTGGCGGCCGCGCGGGCGCTCCGCGCCGCGACGGTCGACATCACCGTCGTCGATCGCCACAATCACCACGTCTTCCAGCCGTTGCTCTACCAGGTGGCCACCGCCGGCCTGTCGCCGGCCGACATCGCGGCGCCGATCCGCTGGATTCTCCGCCGCCAGGCCAATGTGCGCGTCCTGCTCGGCGACGTCGTCGGCATCGACGTCGCGGGACGACGGGTCGAGCTGGCGAGCGGGGAAGGGCTGCCCTATCACGCCCTGATCGTCGCCACCGGGGTGACCCACGCCTACTTCGGCCACGACGGCTGGGCGGCCCACGCGCCCGGCCTGAAGACCCTCGACGACGCCGTGGCCATCCGCCGCCGCGTGCTGCTGGCGTTCGAGCGGGCCGAAGCCGAAGCCGATGCGGGCCGGCAGCGCGAGCTGCTGACGTTCGTGGTCATCGGCGGCGGGCCGACCGGCGTCGAGATGGCCGGCGCCATCGCCGAGATCGCCCGCCAGGCCCTGCGCGACGAGTTCGATCGCATCGCGCCCCAGACGGCGCGGGTGATCCTGCTCGAGGGCGGCCCGACGATTCTCGCCAGCTACGTCGAGCCGCTGCGCGACTCGGCCCGCCGCGCGCTGGCCGATCTCGGCGTCGAGGTGCGGGAAGGCGCGGTGGTGACCGGCCTCGACGCCCAGGCCGTGCAGGTCGGCGACGAGCGGGTGCCCGCCGGCACGGTGGTCTGGGCGGCCGGCGTCCAGGCCTCGCCGCTCGGCCGAAGCACGGGCGGACCGGTCGATCGGCTCGGAAGGGTCGAAGTGCGCGACGACCTGTCGGTGCCCGGGCACCCCGAAATCTTCGTCGCCGGCGATCTCATGCTGCGTCCCGGGGCGGACGGCCGCCCGATCCCCGGGGTCGCGCAGGCGGCGATGCAGGCCGGGCGGACGGCGGCGGCCAACGCGCTCCGCGTGCTCGCCGGAACGCCCACGACGGCCTTCCGCTACCGCGACCCCGGCAACATGGCGACGATCGGCCGGGCGCGGGCGATCGCCGATCTCGGCTGGGTCAGGCTCACCGGCTATCCCGCCTGGCTGGCCTGGCTCTTCCTCCACCTCGTCTTCCTGATCGGCTTCAAGAACCGCGTCGTCGTGCTGACGCAGTGGCTCATCGCCTACGTCACCCGCCAGCGTGGCGTCCGGCTGATCACCGGTGACGATCGGCGGTGACCGCGGTCAGCGTTCGAGGCGGAGGACGCGGCCGGCCAGCACGTCGGCGAAGGTGCCGGCCCGCCGGGCCAGGCGGCCGTTGACGACGATGGTGTCGATGCCCTCGGCGAGCTGGTGGGGCTGCTCGTAGGTGGCAGTTTCCCTCACGGCGGCGAGATCGAACACGACGAGGTCGGCGAACGCGCCCGGCCGCACCGTGCCGCGGTCCTTGATGCCGAAGACCTCGGCCGGCAACGCCGTCATCGAGCGGATCGCGAACGGCAGGTCGACGGTCCCGCGCTCGCGGACGTAGCGGGCGAGCTTGCGCGGGAAGGCGCCGTAGGCGCGCGGGTGCGGCTTGCCCTCGGTCGCCGGCTGCAGGCCGCCGTCGGTGCAGGTCATCGTCCACGGCTGGCGCATGATGAGCGCGATGTCGTCCTCGGCCATGTTGAACGAGACCAGGCCGGCGTCGTCCTTCTCGAGCAGCGTGAGCACGTACTCCTCGGGCGGCAGGCCGGCGCGGGCCGCCAGCTCCGACAGCCGCTGGCCCTCGATCGAGGTGTCGGGCGCGTACTCGGCGACCAGGAACGTCTCGGCGCCGCCGCGGCGGGCCAGGTTGGCTTTCACTTCGTCGCGCACCTTGCCGCGCAGCTCGCCGGTGATGCGCCGCTGCATCACCTCGCGGCCGCCGACCTGCGCCCAGCGCGGCACCAGCGCCCCGACGATGCCGGTGCCGCTGGCCTCGTAGGGGTACTGATCGGCGAACACCTTGACGCCGCGCCGGCGGGCGGCCTCGATGTGCGCGACCAGCGTCTTCGACAGTCCCCAGCTGGCCGGGCCCAGCGCCTTCATGTGGGTCACGACGCCGACCAGCCCGGCCGTCTCGGCGATCGCGATCACCTCGTCGACGGCGGCGACCACGCCGACGCCGTAGTCGGCCTCGTCGCGGATGTGACTCGTGTAGCTGCCGCCGACCTCGGCCGCGGCCCGGGCCATGGCGATCACCTCGGCGGTCTTCGAGTAGCTGCCCGGGGCGTAGTAGAGGCCGCTCGACAGACCGAAGGCGCCGGCCCGCATGCCGTCGCGAACCAGCTGCACCATCCGCGCCAGTTCGGCCGGCGTCGGATCGCGGTCGGACATCGCCAGCACCTCGCGCCGCACCGACCCGTGCGGCACGAGCAGGCCGACGTTGAGGCCGATGCCGTCGCGAGCGTAGCCGGCGCGCTGCGCCGCCAGGTCCACCGGCCCGCCGCCGTCGGGATTGACCAGCACCGTCGTGATGCCCTGCGCGAGCACCGGGCGGCCGTGCTTCAGCTCGGGCGTGGCCAGTCCCGGGCCGGCGTGCGAGTGGACGTCGATGAAGCCGGGTGTGACGTACTTGCCGGCGGCGTCGACCACCGTGGTCGCCGTGGCGGCGGAGAGGTCGCCCACCGCCGCGATCCGGTCCCCGGTCACGCCGACGTCGGCGCGCCGGGCCGGCCCGCCGCTGCCGTCGATCACCTGGCCGCCGCGGATCAGGACATCGAAGCGGGCCTGCGCCGCCGGCCACGGCATGGTCGCCGCGACCACCCCCGCCGCGAGCAGGGCGGCAAGGCCACGGCGATACGGATTCGGCCGCGTCTGCACCGGGTCAGCCCCGAGCCCCGAGCCCCGAGACCCGCGCCCCCGCCTTGAGCGGGTACCTCGTCGCGACGTACTCCTCGAGCAGGGCCTGGAACTGCGCGGCGAGTTCGTCGTAGCCGCCGCGAAAGGTGTGCCGATGCTCGCCGTCGACGTAGACCGGGCAGGCCGGGGCCTCGCCGGTGCCGGGCAGCGAGATGCCGATGTTGGCGGCCTTGGATTCCCCCGGCCCGTTGACGACGCAGCCCATCACCGCCAGGGTCAGCGTCTCGACGCCGTCGTGCCGCTGTTTCCACTCGGGCATCCGCTCGCGGATGTAGCCCTGCACGCGTTCGGCCAGCTCCTGGAACGTCGTGCTGGTCGTGCGGCCGCAGCCTGGGCAGGCGGTCACGCTCGGCGCGAACGACCGCAGCCCCATGGCCTGCAGGATCTCGCAGGCGGCATAGACCTCCTCGCGGCGATCGCCGCCCGGGCGCGGCGTGAGCGAGACGCGAATCGTGTCGCCGATGCCCTCGGCCAGCAGCGCGCCCAGCGCCGCCGCCGACCAGGTGAGGCCCCTGATGCCCATGCCGGCTTCGGTGAGGCCGAGGTGCAGCGGCTGGGTCGTCTGGCGGGCGAGCGCGCGGTAGACCGCCAGCAGGTGCACCGGCTTCGACACCTTGCACGAGATGATGATCTGGTTCGCCGTGAGTCCCGACTCGAGCGCCAGCTCGGTGGACTGCAGCGCGGAGCGGACCATGCACTCGTCGATGATCTCGTCGGAGGTCAATCCGAGCGCGCGGTCGGTGTTCTCCTGCATCCGCGCCATGACCAGCTCCTGGTCGAGCGAGCCGCCGTTGACGCCGATGCGCACCGGCTTGCCGTGGTCGCGGGCCACCGCGCAGATGGTGGCGAACTGCTCGTCGCGCCGCTTGCCGGTGCCGACGTTGCCGGGGTTGATGCGGTACTTGTCGAGGGCCGCCGCACAGGCCGGGAAGCGGGTGAGCAGCAGATGGCCGTTGTAGTGGAAGTCGCCGATCAGCGGGGCGGGGCAGCCGGCGTCGAGCATGCGCCGCTTGATCTCGGGTACGGCCGCGGCGGCGTCGGGCAGGTTGACGGTGACGCGCACCATCTCCGACCCGGCCTCCCACAGCTCGACACACTGACGGGCCGTGGCCGCGGCGTCGGCGGTGTCGGTCATGGTCATCGACTGCACGACCACCGGCGCGCCGCCACCCACGGTGACACCGCCCACCGCCACCGGCACGGTGCGATGCCGCGGCTGCACCTGGATCATCGCGGCACCTCCTCGCGCCAGCCGCCGGCCAGCAGGGTGGCGCGCAGGTCCTCGGCGCGGAACAGGGCCACCTCCAGGCTGTCGAAGTTCTCGGCGCGGTCCATCACCTCGTCGACGATGACCGTCAGCGTGTGCTGCGGGGTGCCGGGCAGCAGCACGGCGCGCGCCTGCGCGCCCTCGCCGTGCCGGAGCCGCCACAGCACGGTGGGGGCCGACGCGTCCATCCCGTCGATCATACCGCCGGCCCGCGGGCTGCGGCTATGCCGGCGGTGGGCCGGCCTTCAGCCGATCGGTGAACGCCTGCGACTGGCCGCGCGGAATCGACAGCACCTGCCACGCCGGCCCGCGCAGGTGCTTGCCGAGCAGGACGATCTGATGGACGTGGCCGGCGTAGTGGGCGAGTTGGCGGGTGATCGCCGCCAGCACCGACTGCGACTCGCCGCGAATCACCACCGGCCGCGGCAGGTCGGCATCCGACAGCGCGTCGAGCGCAGTGAAGAGGGTGGCCCACCCGGCCTCCCACGCCGCGGCGAGGTCGGCGCGCGCCGCCGCCGGCGGCTCGAACTCCTCGTCACGCCGGCGCCACGGCTTCTCGCCGTCGCTGGTGAGGAAGTCGGTCCAGCGCGACTGCATGTTGCCGGCGAGGTGCCGCATCAGCATCGCGACGCTGTTGGCCTCGGCGTCGAGCCGGGCGTGGAGGTGGGCGTCGTCGAGCTGGGCGATGGCGGCATCGCCCAGGGCTTTCACCTTGCGGAACTCCCGGGCCAGAGTCGCGACGATCTCGCGCGCGGCCGGCATCGAGGATGGGCGGGCCGCCCTACTCCTTGTCGTCGCCGCCGGCATCGGCGGTGTCCGGGGTGTCGGGAGTTTCCGGCGGCTCGGCGTCGGCCTTCATGAAGTCGGGCAGCGCGTCGTCACCGCCGGCGGCCTCGCTCTCGTCATCGAGTCCGTAGACACGGCCGGTGAACTTGGTCGGGATCGGGCCCTTCGGGCCGCGCTCCTTGGCCGCGAAACCGGTCTTGGGGCCCTTCTTGCCCTTGGGCGGCGCCGGCGGGCCGAAGTTGCGCTGGCGCGCGATCGCCGCCTCGCTCATCGGGGCGTCGCCGGGTCCCGAGCGGAAACCGCCGCCGGGGCGGCCGCCGCCGTAACCCTCGCCGGGCGGCCGCGGGCTGTAGCCGCCGGGCCGTGGACCACCGGGGCCGGGCCCCATGCCGCCTGGACGCGGCGCGCCGAAGCCGCCGCCGGGCCGCGGGCCCGCCGGGCCGCGATCGTCGCGGGCCCGCGCTTCGCTGACCGCCAGCGGCCGGCCCATGAACAACTGGCCGTCGAAGCGCTTAATCGCCTCTTCCGCGAGCGCGCGCTCGCCGTACTCCACGAACGCGAAGCCGCGCGCCCGGCCGGTCTCGCGATCGAGCGGCCGCACGACCTGGGTCGGCGGGCCGACCTGGGCGAAGTGCGAACGGATGTCTTCCTCAGTAGCGGTGTACGGCAGGTTTCCTATGAACAAGCGAACGGCAGGCACGGCGTGACTCTCTCGGGGTCCGGTGATCGACTCAGGGGTGAAGGGGTGCGATCGCTCCCTCGCGCTGAACAGGTGGGTGATGAGGGATGTTCAGGGGGTGCGTCGGGACGACGATGACGCGGGGAGGGATCGGAACAGAACGCAATCCTCGGCCGGAGCATAGCAGGAAGGCCGGGGGTCTGCAATCCGCCGGCCAGTCCACCGGCTCAGCCCCCGCCCGTGAGCCCCGCCAGCCTGGCTTCCAGGGCGGCGATCCGCTGCCGCAGCATGTCGCGATGCACTGGTCTGCACGCCGCCTGCAACTGGGCGGTCGCCTCCGCCAGGGCCAGGCGCAGCCCCTCGGCCTCCTGCCGGCGCAGGCGCTCGGCCTCGGTGAGCGGCGGCGCCGCCGCCTTCGCCCGCCCGGCCTCGTCCTGCTGCGCCTCGACCGCCTTGCTCTCCCAGCCCCGCGCCACGCGGCCAGCATAGCAGCCGCGCCGAACTCCACCCGGTCCGGGTCCGCGCCGCCCGCCGGGGCTGCTACACTGACGCCGTTCCTCGCGGACCCCGCCCCGGGCCGTCAACCAGGGGTCCTACTCGTGCCGGGTGCTCGCCCCGACGCGGACGGAGGTGGCGCGAGCACACGCGCGGCGTGTGCCCGGGCGGCCTCCGTCGCCGTCCGTGTCCACGCCGGGGAGCGATTTCATGACCACGTCCGTCGCCTTCACGTCCGTCACCCCGAACCTCGTCGTCGCCGACATCGAACGCAGCCGGCGCTTCTACTGCGACGTCCTTGGCTTCTCGGTCAAGCAGACCGTGCCCGACACCGCGCCGTTCGTGTTCGTGTGGCTGGAGCGCGGCGGGGTCACGGTGTTCCTCAACGACCCGGCCGCGGTCGCCAAAGACGTCCCGGCGATGGCCACGCCGGCGTTCGGCGGCACGGCGACGCTCTTCGTCATCGTCGAGGGCGTCGACGCGCTGCACGCGCAGGTGGCGCCCCAGGTGCCGATCGCGATGTCGCTGCGCACGCAGTTCTACGGCCTGCGCGAGTTCGCCGTCCACGACCCCGATGGCCACCTCATCACCTTCGCCGAACGGGTGACGGCGTGATCGCGTGACGGCGTCTCCGCTGCCGCCGCCGCGGCTCATCGACCACCCGGAGGCGGTCCGCCTGGTCGCCGAGGGCGCGGTGACCGTCGTCGACGTGCGCACGCCGCAGGAGCACGCCCGGCTGGGGCACATCCCCGGCGCGCGGCTCCTGCCGGTGGACGTCGTCGCCGCGGGGCCGGCCGTGCTGCCCGACGACGGCCGCCCGCTGCTCGTCTACTGCGAGCACGGCGTGCGCAGCCGCGTCGCCGCGGCGGTCCTGGCGGCGGCCGGCACGGCGCCGGTGCTCGAACTGCGCGGCGGCCTGGCCGGGTGGCGCGGGCCGCGCGAGTTCGGCCCCGGCCGCGTGGAAGGGCCGGCGGCCTGGCTGCTCGAGAACGCCGATCTGCTGCGGCCGCGGATGCGCGTCCTCGACGTCGCCGCCGGCCGGGGACGACACGCGTTGCTGTTCGCCGCGGCCGGTTGTCCGGTCACCGCAGTCGACCGCGACGCCGCGGCGATGGCGCGGCTCGACCGCATCGCCGCGGCGATGGGCCACCCGGTGACGACCGCGGTCGTCGATCTGGAGGCGGGCGCCGTCGATTTCGGCATCGGCGCCTACGACCTGGTGGTGGTGACGCACTACCTGCATCGCCCGCTGATGCCGGCGCTGGTCGCCGCGGTGGCACCGGGCGGCATGCTCGTCTACGAGACGTTCACCACCGCGCAGGCGGCGCGGGGCAAGCCGACCAATCCGGCCTACCTGCTGCAGCCAGGCGAGCTGCCGACGCTGGTCGCGCCACTGGTCGTGGCGCGGTCGCGCGAAGGAGTCTACGACGACCGCGAGGTCGCCGCGGTGGTGGCGGTCAGGCGGTGACGGCGCCGGTGCGCGCCGCCGCCAGCCGCTGCCACGCCTCGATCACCCGCTCGCGCGTCACGCCGGCATGCGACGTGTGCCAGGCCGCTCGTCCGTCGGCCAGGACGATCACCTGCGGTGATTCGTGACGCACGCCGAGGAGCTCGGCGATGCGCGCCGAGGTGGCGCGGTGGCGCTGCACGACCACGCGGTGCACCGGCGCGGGCAGCCGGCCCTGGGCCAGCGATGCCTCGGCCATCCAGCTGGCGCCGCACGATTCGCTATGCTTGAAGACGATGATCGGTGCCTCGTGCGACACGGCCAGGAGCCGGTCGAACTCGGGATCGGACGCCAGCGGCACGAAGACCTCGGACACCCGGTCATTGTACCCGCGCCGGTTCGTCCGCCTCGTGCTCGGCGCCGTGCTGGCGGTGCCGCTGCCCGCGCTCGCGCAGCCGCCGGCCTCACCGCTGCTGCGAGGCGCGACGGAGTGGACCGCCGCCGCCGCCGTGGCGCACGGCGTCACCGTGCTCCAGTCGCGCGGTGGGCAGCGCTATGCCATGCCGGCGCTGGCCTGGGGGCGCGTGCTGACCGACCTGCGCGGCCCCCGCTGGATGCGCGGCCGGTTCGAGTGGGTGGTGGAGGCGGCGCCCTATTTCGTCGAATGGGCTGAAGGGGAAGCGCGCGGCGCCGGCGTGGTGCCGCTCGGCTGGCGCTGGAACCTCGCGCCGCACGGCGGCGTGCACCCGTATGTCGAAGTCGGCGGCGGCGCCCTCTGGACGACCGAGGCGGTCCCGGCCGGCACCACCGGCACCAACTTCACGACCCACGGCGGCGCCGGCCTGCGCTGGCTCAATCGCGGCGGCGCCGGGTGGATCGTCGGCTACCGCCTGCATCACATCTCCAACGGCAACCGCGTGGCGCGAAATCCCGGCGTCAACGCGCACATGCTGATCATCGGATGGACGCGAATCGGCGGGCGGTGAACCGGCCGCGGCAACTGGTGCTGCCGCTGACCGCGCCGTCGCCGTCCACGGCGCCGCCGGTGGCGCCGCTGCCGCCCGGCAGCCTGCCACGCGCGGCGGCGCCGGCCGGCGAGCCGTCGATACGGTTCCTGCGCCGCCGCGGGACGCGGCGCTACATCCTGCGGGTCGTCGCCGACGGATCGCTGCGGGTGACGTTGCCGTGGTGGGGCAGCCAGCGCGAGGCGCGCGCGTTCGTGGCGTCGCAAGCCGGGTGGATCGCCCGGCAACGTGCCCGCCAGGCGGCGGTGGCGGCGACGACGACGTCCCGCCACTGGCCCCCCGGCCACGCCGTGCTGATCGACGGGGTGCCGCACCCGATCGCCGTCGACACCGCGCCGGCGACGCCTGCGGTGTGTTGCGCCGGAGAGTCGCTGGGCGAGGTGCCGGAGGAGGGGGACCTGCGGCCGCTCGTCGAGGGCTGGCTGCGCCGCCGGGCGGCCCGCGACCTGCCGGCCGAGCTGCAGCGGCTGGCGGGCGCGCACGCCGTCACGGTCACCCGGATTGCCGTCCGCAATCAGCAGTCGCGCTGGGGATCGTGCTCGCGGCGCGGCGCCATCTCGCTCAACTGGCGGCTGGTGCAGGTGCCGCCGTTCGTCCGCGAGTACGTGCTCGTCCACGAGCTGATGCACCGCCGCGAGCTGAACCACTCGGCGCGGTTCTGGCGGCACGTGGCGGCGGCCGTCCCACGCTACGTCGAGGCGCGGCGGTGGCTGCGCACCGAGGGACAGACGCTGTTCTGACGCCGCTCCGCGGCGCCGGCAACCGGTCCGCCGCGCCGCTCAGGCCGGCCGCGCCGGCGGCGCCGCCGGCTGCGTGGCGAACCCCTTGCGGGTCATCGCGCCCCAATCCGACCGGCCGCGCAGGTACTTCACCAGGCCGCGCAGCCGCCAGTAGACGGTGAGCTGGCGGTAGCCGATGTTCTCGACCACGGCCCAGCCGAGCAGCCAGGCCAGGTCGCCCGGCTTGCGATAGCGCATGAACGACGCCTGGTCCAGCAGCAGCGTGGCCACGCTCAGCACCAGCCCGATGCCGACGGCGAGCGCGAAGAACAGGATCGCGAAGGTGCGATCGACCAGGCCCGCGGCCAGCGTCGCGGCCAGCATCACCAGCCCGAGCGCCTCGACCGCCGGCGCCAGCAGTTCGACGAGGACGAAGTACGGGAACACCACGAGCCCCATCGCCCCGTAGCGCGGATTGCCGATCAGCCGGCGATGGCGCCACAGCGTGTCGGTGAGGCCGCGGTGCCAGCGGTCGCGCTGCCGGCCCAGTACGCCGACCGATTCGGGCACCTCCGTCCAGGCGGTGGGGTCGGGGACGAACACGACGTCGCTGGCCGTGCCGCGCTCGTAGCCGAGGCGGCGCAGCCGCACCACCAGTTCCATGTCTTCGCCGACGGTGTCGTGCAGCCAGCCGCCGGCGGCGATCATCGGCTCGCGGCGGAACAGGCCGAACGCGCCCGAGATGATCAGGTTGCCGCCGAGGCGGTTGAGACCGAGGCGGCCGAGCAGGAACGCCCGCAGGTACTCGACCACCTGGATACCGGCCAGCCACGTCCGCGGCACGTTCACGTCGACGACGCTGCCATGGCGCGTCCCTACCGCGTTCACCGGCCGGATGGTGCCGCCGGTGGCGACCACGGCGGGGTCGATCAGCATCGGGCGCATCAGGCGGACGAGGGCGCCGCGCTCGATCAGCGTATCGGCGTCGATGGCGCAGACCAGCTCGCCGCTGGCCAGGTTGAGGCCGACGTTCAGCGCGTCGGCCTTGCCGCCGTTCAGCTTGTCCACCACGACCAGGTTGGCGTGCCGCGGCGAGCGGTAGAGCGCCACCACGCCCTTGGTCGGCACCCGCGGCGCATAGGCGCGGTAGACCTCGACCAGCCCGAACTCGCGGCGCAGCACGCCGATCGTGTCGTCCTTGCAGCCGTCGGCGATGACGACGACCTCGAGGTTGGGGTAGTCGAGCGTCAGCAGCGACTGCACGCTGGCGGCGATCGTCGCCTCTTCGTTGTAGGCCGGGGCGAGGATGCTGATCGTCGGCGCCAGACGCGAGCCGACGACGATGTGATCGCTGATGCCCACCGCTTCGTTGCGGGTCCGCCGCATCTCGACGACGGCGGCGGCGAGCAGCGTGAGGTAGCACAGGTTGAGCAGGCAGAAGTAGACCAGCACCGCGGCATCGACCGGGCGGGCCACCGCCTCGATCCAGGCCACCACCTGCGGCGTCACGACGACACTCCGGCCGCCGCCAGATCGAGCGCGTAGCGGGCCACCGCCGCGGCGACCGGGTCGTCGGCATCGCGCAGCCGGCGCAGGAAGATGAGGCCGGGCGGGCCGAAGGCGCGCAGGGTGAGCGCCGCCTGCCGCCGCACGTCCCAGGCCCCGTCGTGGAGGCGCCGGGCGACCGCGGGCGCCGCCGGCCAGTGGGCCAGGCCGGCCAGCGCCCGCAGCGCCGCCAGCCGCACCGCCGGCTGCGAATCGTCGAGGGCGGCGACGACGATGCCCAGACCGTCCTCGCTGCCCAGCGCGCCGAGCAGCGCCACCGCCCGGGCCCGCACGTCGGCGGCCGGGGCCACGGCCAGCGCCCGGGCCGGTGCGAGCAGCCGCGCATCGGCCATCGTCAACGCCACCTCGAGGGCGCCGAGCACGCCGTCGTGGTCAGCGGTCTCGAGATAGCGGATGAGCGGCTCGATGGCGGCATGCCCCACCCGCACCAGCGTGTCCTGGGCGGCGAAGCGGCAGCGGCCGTCGCGGTCGCCGAGCATGGCCAGCAGTTCGCCGATGAGCGCGTCGTCGATGGCGTGGACGGCCCACTCCACCGCCTGTGCGCGCACGCTGGGGTGGCGATCGGCGAGCAGCCCGCGCACCGCCGGCGCGGCGTGCCCGACCAGCGTGCAGATCTTGGCGCCGAACAGCCGCCGCGACCAGAACCAGCTGCGGCACAGCCGCTCGGCCTTGGGGAGCAGCCCGGCGCGCGTCGCCAGCCGGCGCAGCGCCTGCTGCTCGGTGCCCGACAGATGCGGCGCCAGCTCGGCGAGCAGGTAGATCTGCAGCCGCATCGGCAGGCGGACGAAGTCGCGGGTGAAGGCCGGCGCGCGGTCGCCCTCGGCCAGGGCCTCGCGCAGCGCCCGGCGCACGGCGTCGAGGCGGCCGGCGCTCCACCGCTCGTACCACCACCACCAGGCGGCGTGCGCCGCCAGCAGCGCCACGCCCACGGCCAGGGCCAGCGTTTCGGCGAACAGCACCATGCGGACGAGCGCGTCAGGCGACACCGGGCGCTCCGGCCAGGGCCGACCGCAGCCGGCGCATCAGCACCGGCAGGCTGACCGGCTTGGTGATGTAGTCGGCGGCGCCGAGTTCCATCGCCTTGATCATCTCGGCCTCGACCGACCGGGTCGTGACGACCACGACCTTCGAGTGCCGGAGCACACCGGCCTCGGCGAGCTGGCGAAGCAGCGACAGGCCGTCGAGGCCGGGCAGGCCGAGTTCGAGGACCAGCAGTCGCGCCCGCACCGGGGCCTCGGGCCGGGTCAGCGCCGCGAGGGCTTCACGGCCGTCGCCGATCGTGCGGACGCGGTGGCCGCGGGTCTCGAGGGCGTGCTCGACCAGCGCTGCGAACGGCGCGTCGGCGTCGATGATGATGGCGTCGGCACTCCACTCCACGCGGGCCGCTCCGTGATGGCTGGCGGCCTCCACGCGGTCGCCGCCCACGCGCTGCGCCGTCGCCAGCGCCGCCTCGGCGGCGCGCAGCAGCGCCGCGATGTCGGCGCCGTCGGCGCGCAGCTGGGCGATGCCGGCGCTGAAGCTGGCGGTGACCGCCGTCCGCACGTGCCCTTCGACCGACTGCTCGCGAAAGCTCTCCAGCAGTTCGGCCATGCGCTGCACGCCGTCGTCGGCCTTCATGCCGAAGGCGACGACGAGGAACCGTCCCGGCGAGACGTGCGCGACCACGTCCTCGTTGCGGAAGGCGCGGCCGAGGCGCCGGCCGAGCAGCGCGGCGAGGCGTTCGGCGGTCTCGTCGTCGTTCGCGGCGGCGATGGCCTGCAGGTGATCGACCTCGGCGACCAGGACGGCCAGGGGATGGTGGTAGCGGCGGGCGATGCCGACCATGCGCTCGGCGACCGGCAGCACCGCGCGCAGCTGGGGCAGCCGGGTCGCCGGGTCGAGGTCGGCGGCCTGGCGCTGGGTGCGGCCGCGGTCGAGCCGGTTGCGGACGATCGCCGCGAGCGCCGTGGCGGCGGCCACCGGCACGACGTCGTCGACGCCGGCCTCGGCGGCGCGCGGCGTCGCCGCCGAACCGGCCGCGTCGGTCAGCAGGACGACGGCGGTGTGCGCGGTGTCCGTTTCACGCCGTATCGCTCGAACCATGTGGTACGCCGTTCCGCCGGCGGCCCGATCGTCGAGCACGCACAGCTCGGGGCGCAGCTGGGTGATGGCCGTCCACAGCGCCTCGGACGGCTGCGGCACGTCGACGAGCGTGCCGAGTCCGGCGAGCTGGGCGTGCACGGCGGCGCGCAGGCCGGCGTCACTGACCGAGACCAGCAGGGTGCCGGGGCCAATCTGGCGGCGGCGCCACAGGTCGGTCGCTTCGTCGACGAGGGCGGCCGGCGCCACGGGTTTGCAGAGCGTCCTGGCCGCGGGCACCGAGTGCGCGTGGGTGCGCTCGAGGATCGACGCACCCGGCACGAGCGCGACGACCGCCGCGGCCGGAAACGCGGCCAGCAGGCGGCCGCGCGCGACGGCGTCGGTGTCGCCGAGGCAGTCGGGCCCGAGCACGATCACCGCCGGCGTGTCGTCGATCGGCGCGAACAGGTGGCGGACCACCTTGGCGCGCCAGCCGCGCACCGCGGCTTCGATGGGCAGTTCACGTGCCAGCGCCTCGTCGTCGTCGACGACGAGCAGCAGCGGGGCGTGGGCGCGGCCGGCCGCCGAGAGCGCCTCGGGCGGCGGCAGCGACCGCAGGGCGCCGTGCAGGCTCTCGACGATCTGCGACAGGCGCAGCGCGTTGGCCGTGCCGAGCAGCGTGCCGGCGTCGAGCAGCCCGGCGGCTTCCCAGGCCTGCCGGGCGGCATCGCGGGCGCCGACCAGCCACAACGACGTGGCCAGCTTGTGCGTGTCGCGGGCGGCGCGCCGCCGCGGCGCCGCATCGAGCCGGCCTTCGAGGGCGGCGAGCGCCGCGTCTTCGAGCGTCGTCGCCCGGGCCGACAACGTGGAGGTGAACGCCAGCCAGACCAGCGTGGATGACGCCTCGTCGACGGCGGGCGCGTCCACGGGAGCCGGTGGGGAGGGCGGCGCGGCGGTCGGCGCGGGGGCGGCGCCGGGCGGTGCCGGCGCCGCCGGCGGTGCGGTCGTCGCTCGCGGCGCGGCATCCGCCGCGGGCGTCGACGGTTCCGGGGCCGCCGCCGGTAAGGCGCCCCCTGGCGCCGTCGTCGCGGCCACCGGCGTCCGCCTGGTCCGCAGACCGAAAGGCAGACGCAAAGTGACCACGGGGCGGGCGGGAGCCATCGCTTCCTGTTTCGGCTCGGTCGTGCGCCGCGATGAGGTGTGGGCGGGACGACACGCGCCTGCTATCCTGTGCAGCAGCGCCGCAGGCCGTGCCGCCGCGTGGGCGGGCGGGAGGAAGGGATCGCATGCAAAAGGGGCTGATTGCCAGCCTGCTGGTCATCGCCGGTGCCGCCCAGGCGGCGTGTGGTGGCGGACCGGCGTCACCGGTGCACGCGATGGCCCACGACGAGCAGGTGCGGCCGATCCTGCCGCCGCACCCCGATGGCCCGATCTGGGGCGTCGTCGATCCGTCGATCCTCGGTGACTGCTCCGTCGAGACGCACGACGCCCACGTCGTCGCCGGCGGCGACGGCTGGCGCTACCGCACCTGGCATCCGCAGGTCGATCCAACCGGCTGCGTCTACGCGCACGAGCACGGCGACGACCCGGCGACGATGACGCAGCCCGACATCGCGGCGTCGCCCGTGCGCTTCGGCTACATCGGCCGGCGCCACCCGATGGACGACGAACCGGCCGGGCACGAGGAACCGCACGAGGGCTTCAAGGTCTTCATCGCGCTGCCGGGCGAGCGCAACGACGAGCGGCGCGTCAACCGCGTCTTCTCCCGTTCGGTGTTCCACATGGGCACCGGCGGCCCGCGCCGCTTCGTCACCCGGCACCACTCGGCCGAGATTCGCCTGGTGCATCCGGAGTTCGGACTGCGGGCGTTCACGCAGCTGATGATGGACACCGGTGCGGTCGGCGCGGTGTGCGATCCGCGCACCAGAGCGCCGATCAAGGACGTGATGCAGATCGATTCTCCGTGCCGCGTGCAGAGCGGCTACGAGATCTGGACCACGCAGCAGTCGGTGCACGCCGACGGCGGCAGGGAGGTGTATCGCGCCTTCGCCACGCCGGCGGTGTTCGATCCGATCACCGTCCTCAATCGGGCCAATCCCACCGAGGTCGTCTACGCCTGGGAACCGCGGATGTACCCGTCGCGGGCCTTTCCCGACAACGACTGGAGCGGCAATCGCGGCTGCGACCGCGAGAGCTACGCGCAGCCCGGCTACTGGTATAACGCCGGCGGCGGCGAGGAGTACTACACCGACGCGATGGGCCAGCCGATCGACATGCACGACCCGATGGCGCTGCTGCAGGTGATCTCGTCGTCCGACAGCCTGCGCGCCCCGGCCACCCGCGACGGGCTGGCGGCGTTCAAGATCCGCCGTGACTACTGCGGCCAGATCGACCGGCTCGGCCTCAAGAACTGAGACGCCGGGCGAGGCGGAGCCGATATACTCCCGGGCGTGAGCCGGCGCCGATGAGCGACGAACGGACCCCCGACCACGTCCCCGCGGCGCCGGCGACCGCCGACGCCGGCCGCGCCGATCTCAACTCGCGCATCGAACGCCGCCTGTGGATGCTGCGCCGTGGCACCGACCGCGCCGAGGCGCGTATGACCGTCAAGTTCGCGCGGCGCGAGTTCCGCGTCTACGTCAACGGCGAGCTGCTGTGGTCGCGCAACTACGCGCTCGAAGATGCCGCGCAGTTCGACGCCGACGCCGCGGCCAAGAAGGCCGAGTTCACCGGGTCGGGCTGGGAAGACCTGTAGGCGGGGCAGGCGCCGGCCGTGGACGGCGGCGGGCTATCGTGCCGCGACCTGCGGATACACCGGTGGCAACTCCGCGGCGCCACGAATCCGCGCGAGGATGGTCGCAGCCTGTTCGGCCAGGACTCGCGACGGCAGGTCGACGTCGAGGGTGCGCAGCCGGGACCCGCTGAGTTCGTACCGTGTGTAGGGGGAGGCGCGGAGCGCGCCGCTCGGATCGAGAAAGAAGAAGACCACGTAGGTCGCGCCGATTCTGAGAGGTTCGGTGCTCGCATCGACGGCAGTCACGAGTGCCTTGCCGATCCGCAAGCTGCCACCCGCTGTGAGGAACGTCAGGATTCTCTGATCGGCCTGCAGCAGCCCAGTCGCACCGGACTTCAGCACGTCCACGACATCGGCCACCACGGTGGAGAAGATCCAGTCGCTCGCGGGCGCGAGTTGGCCGCTCATCGTCACGGGACGAACCACCGCAACGGCCTCAGCCTGCCGGGTGCGGTACTCCCAGACGTCCATGCCCTCCGGCGCCGGCATCGTAAATGGCAGTGGATTGCCGAACACGACCGTGACCGCCTCAGCGCCCGGGGGCAACCGATCCTGCAGGTGTTCGCCGGCTCGGTACGGGATCGTGGCCGAGCCACTCTGGATGGGGCCAGCCACGACGTCGCCGCCGCGGACTCCGTCCAACGCGGCGAACGCGAACAGGAGGCAGATAGCGTGCGCCCTCATCTTTGGCTCATGCGTCGACGTCCGTCGACGAGGCCGCCAGGAAGACTGGTGCCGGCGGAGGGAATCGAACCCACACGCCCTTTTGGGGCACAAGATTTTGAGACCGACCGCCGGCGCCAGTTTCCGGAGTAGATTCGCAGATTCCTGAACGATTCGCATTCCCGAGGTTGGACCGGGTTGGACCGGAAAGGGCCGGTCTGGACCGGAAGAGTCGAAGTTCAGTTAGAGGCCCGATCAGAGTCGCCTTTAGCTGAGCTTCAGCCGGCATTTCTCTGGCAGCTGCTTCTCCGCGATTCCGCTTAGCACCAGCTCGGTCAGCCGCTTCTTGAGAACGGTCCCGGACTCGCCTCGCTCCAGAATCGCCCGCGTCAAGGCCACAAGCCGATTCCCTGAGAGGTCGGTCAAGTCTCGATGCCAGCCGTTGGCTTCCCGGTCCGGTGTCTGACCGGGTTCGCTAGCCGACGTGTTGATGCCAAGGTCGGGAAGCAGTTCAGAATCGAACAGCACAAAGCCCGTATCCGCGACTTTGTCTTTGGTCAAAGCGAGCGCCCTGACAATCCGCTCAAGATTCGAGCGGTCGGGCATCACTTCGTACACGGAAAGTTGATTCTTCCTAGTCGGAAGGTCCCCAAGAGGGTCGGCCGGAACGTCGCCGCGCTGAAGCCAATCAGCGGCTTCAGCCTTATACCAGCGATTCTCGCGAACCATCCGCAACAGCAGTGGCATGCTCGGTATTCGTGAGTTGCGTCATCACCTGAGACAACAGCCGCCGAAGCTCGTCGATTGGCTCATGTTCGCGCGCGAGGCGGAGCATGGGAAGAGCCCGTGGGTCGTCGAGAGCAGCGAAGCCGAGGATGGCCCCGTCCCTCACGCGAGGCGAGCCATCATTCAACGCGTCTTGAAGAAGCGCCCATCTCTCGGGAAGCGAAGTAGGGTCGGCAATGTCGGCCAGCCACCTCAATGCTTCCGACACGACATCAGGCTTTGGGTCGGCGGACTGAACATATCGTCGGATAGCCAAGACGGCCGCGCGCCCGTGCAGCGACAACATCATCAGCAGCGCCCTTGAAAAGCGGCTATGCAGCCCATCCTCGAAGAACTCGGATGAGCCAAGTGCAAACAGGTCCCGAACCTCTTGCGTCAACTCCGGACTGCATTCGGTCTCTCCTGTCGCGCTGTCTGTCCACTCCTCCAGCCGCCTAGGCGCGAAGTAAGGTCTAAATCCAGAGACCCCCGTCGCGCCGCCGGCAGTCAGGGTGGCAGCCACCAACAGCGCGGCCACCAGCATCCCAGGTTGCATCTGCTTCGCCGAACGAGCCTCGGGCGCCGTCGACGAACTGCTGTCGTCGCACTGAAGAACCGCTTCGGGCTCGTCGATGGTCGCGGCCGTGTCTTCGACCAGCTGGATAGTCATCGCGTGCCGACTCCGTCGATGGTCAATCCTTCGCCGTATTCAACAAGCTCACCGAACAGTTTTGCGAGTTCGGTCCTTGGGAGTGCCCCTCGATACTCCGCGGCCGTGTTGATATCGAGCTCCAACCTCAATGCAAACGTGGCATTTGGAGACATGGCGGGCCGAGGTTCGCCGTGCGCCAGACGTAGCGCGACCATCTTGAAGCTGCCAACCGCCCACTTGCTAAGTCGATTGATCCGAAGACCTGGGACCGTTCGGCTGTCCACCGGATGGTTGATCTGGTACATGAAGTCGGTCGAATCCGGACTTACATCGATGGGCACATACTCTGGAAGACGCTGATAGCCGTCGCGTCGGCTTGACTCTTTGTGCAGCAGCACCGCTCCGAAGGCAAGTCGTGCCATCTCAGGTAGATCAGGCAAAGCCAACCACCGATGGGCGAGAACGATGAAGGCAGCTCGCGCCTCCTCAAACAGTCCAATGGTCTGTAGGTCCGGTTCCGCCAACAGACTCTCGTTGGTGAGGTCTAAGTCAGGCGGCGTGAGACGCCAGTCAATTCTCTCTTGCTCCAACTGTAGCGTGAGCTTGCCGCCGGCGAATGCGCTAGACAGCGTCGACGACCCCTTCTTCAGGCTGGAGGCAGTCTCTTCGGGAGGCGTGCCGACTGTGCGCTGCCACCAGTCAGTGGAGCGCTGGCTTTCTCCAACGACTGGGAACGCGGACAACCGCAATTGTTCGGCGCGCCATTCGGACAGCTGAAGTCGCGGCATGTATCTCCAGACAGGATATCGGATACTGAGCCCAGTTTACGAAGTGGACCCTATTCAGGTTTGCACGGTTCCGACCGACCACAGCCGTTGGCGGCTCAGATTGCACCCCGCGGAGGGACCGGGACCGACGCCGGGTCCTCCCGCTCCCGGCCCTAGGAGCCTTCGGATACCTCAGCCGCCGCGAGTCCCGCCACCGACACGTGCATCGCCCGAATCTTCGCGAGCCGGTGGCTAACTCGTGGTCTCGGTGGCCGTCGCGCCCGGCGCCTCGTCCAGAATCTCCTTCCGCACACTCCCGACCGCCAGCGCGTAGGCTTCCCGGAGCGACCGGACCTCGGCCAGGGTCTTCGCCGACGCCGGGTCGTCGTGCGCGCCGCGGGCCAGCGCGGCAGCCGTCCGCGCCTCCGGGTCGATGAACGGCTCCAGCCGGCGCGTCCCGTCGCGGCGCGGTTCCGAGGCGGTCATCGGCGCCGTGTCGATGGCCGCGAGCGTCATCGGGTCCGCCGTCGTCAGGTAGACCGACAGCCGCTCGGTCGGCGGGAGCTGCCGGAGCTGCCCGCGAATCTCTTGCAGGCGCAGTTCGAAGGCGATGCGCTCGGCCGGGTCCGTGGGCGGCGCGACCGTGGCGCGACCGAGCAAGCCGCGTTCGAGGGTCGCGGCGCGGTCCGCCAGATTCTTGATGGTGGTGGTCTCGACGGCCAGGAGCTTGGCGAGGGCATCCGCCGCTACCCGACGCCGGCCGTTCGTGCGGCCCTGCGGCGAGAGGTCGGGATTCGCGGTGACGGCGGCCAGTTGGGCGTTGAACTCGTCGGCGGCGGCCAGCACGACCGCCAGGGTCTCGGCGGCGCCTGCGCGAAGGTGCTGCGGTTGATTGTCGAGGTAGCGCGGGAGCGCGAGCTTCAGGACGGTGCCGGCCTTCATCGGGAGGTCTCCTCTCCGGAATAGCGAACCTTGAGCGTGCCGCGCCGAATGGCGTCTGCGTGCTTGCCGAGGTCGGCCGGCGTCGGGTCGAGCAGTTCGTTCGGGCGGGCGCTGGAGTTCCCGCGGGCTGGCGCGGCGTTGCCGCCGGTGGACGGCTTGAACAGGAACGGGTACTCGAGCACCGCCGTGGCCAGCCAGTCCTCCGCGGTCATCGGCTCTCCGGGTCGCAACGGACTGAAGACATTCGGCTTCGCGACGACCGCGCCACCCGACACGTGGAAGTGCCCGGCGCCCTTGTCCACGAGCATCTCCACGCCGTTCGGCACCGCGCCACTGCTGAGGGCTTTCGCGCGCAGGTGGTCCCGCACCCGCGCGTCGGACGCCTGCTGCTCGATGGTCTGACGGGCGGCGCGCTCGGCCGCGAGGGCACCTTCCAACTCGGCGACTCGGCCGGGCGTGCCCTTCTCCCTTTCGAACTCCGCGAGGCGGAGCCGGTCAGCCTTGACGGCGTCCGGGTCGATGCCCTCGAACTTCTTGGTGAGGGTTTCGACCGTCTTCTGCAAGGTGATGTTGTTGTCGCGGAACTCCGCAACCTTTGGCGGGTCGCCCTGGAGCGTGAGGTGATACTTGCCGCTCTCGGTCTTCGTGTAGTGCTCCCGCAACGGCGCGGGCAGGCCGTCGAGGGTGTCCAGTTCGAATCGCAGGGCCATCGTCCGGGGTCCTTTCAATGCGTCGCGGGAGTCGCACGCGCGGTCGCCTGGTCGTAGAGCGCCGCGTCGAAATAGGCGGTCAGTGGAGAGAAGCTGATGATGAAGGTGTGATGGGGCGTGAGTTCGGTCCACAGCCGACGCGCCTCGTCGAGGTCGTTGGCGGCAAACGCTTGGCTGCAGCGCGCGAAGGTGTCAAGCATTTCGAGAATCTCGTTGATGCGCGTGGCCGCGGCGAGCACGAGGACTTCTTCGCTCGTCAGCGCCCGCGTGTGCGCGTTGTTCGCCATCGCCATCCGGACCCAATTGACGACCGTGGCGAGTGCGCCCGGGTCAGCCAGCGGCGCGTCGGCGACCTGCATCGTCAATCGCGCGTTGCGGTGACTCTTGGCGTGAATCGCATAGTCACAATTTGGGTCACGGAGCACGTGCTGCGTGACGAGGTGGCAATCCGCCAAGACTTGCTCGTTGAACGTTCGGGCATCCATGTCGGTCCTCCCTATCCCCACAACGCTTCGCGAATGACGCGCGGTCCGGCGCTGAACGCGGCGAGCACGAGCGCGCCGCACGCGCTGTTGGCGAGGTCTTCGTGCTGGCGTGGCGGCGCGTCCACAGAGTCCTTGCCTTGCCGCCCTCGGCGCCGTTCGAGGGAGCCCAGTTGCTTCGTGAGCCGCGGCACGTCGAGGAGTTCCACCTGCCCCGACATCACCATCGGCAGCGCCGCCAAGTAGATGTCGCTGCGCGTGCGTTCGCTGGGGGAGACGCGAATGCCGACCTTTGCGAATGCCTCGGTCGGCCAGCTGCCGGCGTAGCGGTCCGACGTGGCTTGGTGAAGGCCGTAGCCGCGGAAGACGTCGGCGAACTCCTTGACGACGGCTTCCGGGCTGAACGGCGGCCGGACCTCTCGGACGAGGTCGAGGATGGCCCGGCCGTGCTCGCGATGGGCGACGGCCATCGTCATCGAGTCCTGGCCGGTGCCGCCGGCCGGGTCGAGGAAGCCGACGTAGTGGTGGCTGGCGACGAACGGCAACTCGAACCGGCCGGGCATCCGGACCGCCTCGATACCCTCCAAGGGCAAGAATGCTTCGACGTCCCGCCGGAACTCGGCGCCATACTCCGCCGCGGCGGCCATCGGGTCGTCGTCATAAGCGCGGGCGATGACCTTCGGGTCGATGGTCGGGTTCATCGTCGCGGTCGGGCCGTTGACGACGAGAACATCGGCCGAGTCGTCCTTGCCGAAGCACTTGTCGAAGATGCGCCAGACCTCGCCACGGCGCGCGTAGACCGAAGTCAGCCCCACGAGCATCGCTTCGGGAACGGAGGCCATCGCGGCGCGAAGGGCGACCAGCACCTCTTTGTCGGGGTTGGCGGAGTCTTCGACGCTCCAGAAGGCGACCTCATCGACGGCGGCACCGATGGCGGTGTAGCCGCGCAGGGAGCGGAACGAGCAGGTGTGAATCTCGATGCACAGGCCGTTGGTGAGGGTGATGGCGTCGGCGGTCTCGCGGGCGACGAGGGCGGCCAGCGAAGGATGGGCGTGGAGAAGGCCGCTGACGTAACGCTTGATGACGCGGGCCTGCTTGCGGTCGGCGGCGATGACCATATAGGTGCCGACTTCGCCCGGTGCGAGACGGTAGGTGCGGCACGTCGTGGCGTGGACGGCGAGCAGCGCGGCGATGATGCTCTTGCCGCTGCGACGGCCGAGCAGCAACCAGAGTTCGCGGACGGGCGACGACGGCAGGACCGTCCGCGCCGTCAGGGTCTCGACGACGGCGCGCTCGTCGGGCGAGAGGTCGAGGGCGAATGCCGCCTTGAGAACGGCGCGCCACGCGGCCCAGCTGCCGCCCTCGAACGTCGAGCCGAGGACACGCGACATCAGGCCGAGGACGGTGCTATTGGCCATCCAGAACCTCGGTGAGGGTCGGAATGCGCTTGGTTCGGCGTTCGAGCCCGAGGGTGAGGGCCAGCTTGTTCTGGCGGTCCACGACCGCAAGCCACGCCGATGTGGCCGCCCTCGTTCTTCCCTTCCCGGTCAAAGGGCCGACGGTCGCCAGCTGGTGGGCGAGGAAGTCACCGACCAGCCGAAGCTCGACATACCGGCCGATGAGGTCGCGCGTCATCTGAGACAGCGCGTCGGCGCCGCCGAGGTCGTCTTCGATGGCCTTGCGCTGCTCGGCGAGGGCGGCGCGGACCTCGGCTTGCTCGGGCAGCAGGGCTTCGCGGACCTGCCGAGAGTAGAGACCGTGACGGAGGGCGCTGGAATTGCCCGGCGCGAAGGTCCCGTTGGCGGTCCGCGATGATCGCGGCGGTTCCGGAGACGGCTCCGAAACAGGGCGCGCATCAGTCGAAGTCGGGTCGAAGACACTCATTTCAGGCCATATCTACGTGGTGAGATTGCGGCGCCGGAGATTTCTAATCTCGTGACCGCTCGGCGCCCGTTCGAGATGTCGCGAAGTGCCCACCGAGGGTCGGTGCGGCCGAGGTGGCTCGACCGGTTTCTCCGGTTTCTCGGCTTTCTTTTCAAGCTAGGGACCTTTCAGTTGTATGGGAGTGAACAAGTCCGACCCTCCTAGGGCCGGAAGAAAGCCGAGAAACCGGAGAAACCGGCGTCACGCCCGACCCTCGAAGGGAAGGTCCCTCACTCCGCCGGTCGTCCGAGCCAGCCGCCACCGATGCCCGTCACCACTCGCATCACATCGAAGGCACCGCCCACCGACCACTCGGTCTTTGTGCCGGCGCAGCCACCAGCCGACACTCTTGCCGCTCCACATCCCTCGGCAGGCCACCTCGATGAGCTTGTCGCGAAGCTCCCCAGCGGACTCCACGCGCTCGATGTCCGCCACCTCGACAGGCGTCGAGCCGAACGCCCGCGCCCAGAGGTCGAGGACCACCAGCAGTTCGTCTTTCCGAGGGTCGTTGTCGAGAATCGACACGCGCGTATCTGCCGGGTCCGCACAGCCCAGCCACACCAGCGCACCGCGAATCCACTCCCAGTCCTCGAACGACCCCATCGGCGTCAACCGCACGCCGGGAGCCGCCAGCCGATAGGCGCGAAGCACCGTCAGGCCCGCGACCACCAACTCCGGCCGCGCCGCCAGGACCTCGGCGTGACAGTCGAAGTCGAACACCCGCGTATCCGGCCGCTCGACTTGCGCGTCCAGTCGGCAGATGACCGCGCGGCGCGAGACGTCGCCGGCAAAGGTGAGGTTGTTCCCACTCGCCAGCACCAGCGCGGTCGTCGGCAAGATGCGCCGCTCGGACAAGCCGAGGATGCGCGCTTGGACGACTTCCTGGCTTAACAGCGAGCAGAGGAAGTCACCCTCGATTTGCCGTTCGCAGTTGTCGAGATGGATAACCGAGTCGCCGGCAAACAGCACCGTCGAGAGCCGTTTCTCGTCTTCCTCGGCGGTCTTGCCTTGGCTGAGCGCGGGCGGCCGGCATCCCGTCGCCAGCAAGCCCGGCATCTCGGCGCACTTCGACTTGCCGGTGCCGGCGGTCGGCGCGTCGAGGGCGTGCAGCGGCGCCGTTCGAAGGCTCAAGCGGACGAGGGCCGTCAGCAACGACGACAGCGCCACCGAGCGTGCCGCGTCGTCCACGAAGGGGAAGCCGCGCAGCGGATGGCCGAGCCGCGTCAGGGCGGCGTGGGCGTCGTCCTTGGTCGCCGAGACGGGCACCGGTGGGAAGGTGCCCTCGGGGAAGTCGAGCAGCAGGCCACTCTCGGCGTCGAAGCCCGGCGTGGCGATGATGCGACCGTCGAACGCGAGGGTTGGGGCGGTGACGACGCCGCGCAGCACGGGGAAGCGCCACTCCCCGCGATGCAGGAGTGTTCTCGCATAGAGCGGCAACGGGTCCGCTGGAATGTGGTCGTCGTTGGCGTTGACCCGGAACCACCGCAAGGCGCGGCCCATCTGCTCGAGGAGCCACGCTTCGCGGACCGCGACGAGCATCGTCGAGCCTGCGGAGCGCCGGACGGTGTCCTTGGCCGGGTCGCCCAGCGCGACGTCGAGGGTGACCGGCCGAACGAGGATGCCGCCGCGCTGATAGATGGACGTGCTCGCCAGCAGCGCCGCTTCTGCGCGGTCCACGATGTCCGACAGCTGCCCGCCGACCATCACCACGCCGTTCGACGGCACCTCGCCCCGTATCCACTCGCGAATGCGGGCGGTGACCTTCTTGCCGTCGTCACCTATAGCCTTCGCGAGGGCACGGCGTCCGGCCACGCTGCGGTCGCCGTTCTGGAGCTTGGTGGCGGTGGAGCGGACGACGGGGTCCACGTCCTTTAGGTCATTCTGGGAGACCTCGGCGACCGCCTTCAGAATGGCGATGACCTCGTCGGCGGCCAGACCTTCACCGAGCAGGAAGCCGGCCACCGCCATACGCGCGCTGTGGAACAGACCTCGCTTGCCCAAGTGTTTGAACAGGTCGCACGCAATCGCATAGAGCAGGACCCGACGCGGTAGCTCGTCGGCGTGGGCGATGTCGCCATCCTTGCGAAGCTCGACGACTTCACCGCTCGGATGGACCGAGGGCGGCGCCATCGTCTGAAGCCCAACCGTCCCATCGGTCTTCGTTCCCCGAAGCTCGACGAGCATCGTCCCGTCGATGTCTTCATAGGCTTTCGACACTTGGGGCAGTGATGTGGTGTAGAAGGCGTGGGAGACGTTCCGGCTCTTGCGCCCGAATCCGAACTCGGTTGGCGGCAGGAGCCTGGGCGCCATCGCGATGCCCTCGGTCCAATCGAGGTCCACATCCACGAGGAACCGGCCGGCGGTGATTTCGTGCCCAGTGAAGATGCCGACGTTCTGCCCCTCGACGTAGTCCGCGGGGCCATCGCTCCGGGACGGCCAGCCGACTGCGTCGGCGCCCGAGGGACCCTTCTGGCGCATCGGATAGAACACGAGCCGGAACCCGCGCTCGACGTAGCGCGTCAGCCACGCCGGGGACGCCAAGGGCAGCGCACCGCTCATCGCTCACCCCGCCCGACAACGCGCAGCGTGGCCGTGCGCGGCGGCGCCACGAAACCGCGGGCCACGGCTTCGTCCAGCGGCATCACGCAATCGAACACGTTCGAGGTCGGCGAGTAGCCGAACAGGACGTAGGTGACGCCGAAGGCGTTGGTGTCGAGCCGATACGAGCGGTAGACCCGTGGCGGTGCCGAGGTGCGCCCGCCTTGAATGACGGTCCAGCTCATCGGGTCGTCTCCTGCGCGCGGGCCAGTTCGTCGGCCGCGCTACCGCACGCCTTCATCTGCTCGCGGGCGTAGAACACCAGCGACAGCCGTTGATGACCCGGCGGGACATCGAGCGGGCCGTTGCCGTGCAATTCGTGCACGTCAGCCAGAAGCAGGCCGCCCGGCCGCGCATCGAACGCAGTCCGAAACTTCGGGAAAATCAGTTCTCCGCCCTCGAACTCGCCAAGCACGACCATCACACCGAACCCGGCGCGCAAGTCACCTTCGTCTCGATGCGCGGCCGTGCGCCACGAGCGATTGACGGTGACGGTGGTGAAGGGCGTGCCGTGGATGATGAAGTCCGGGGAGACACCCTCGATGAAGTTCCACTGCGCGGCGTGGCGGCCGGGTAGTTCGGTCGCAAACAGGTAGCTGACGCGGTCGAGCATCGGCCGGAGGGCGGCGAACTCGGCGACGTGGTCTGCCGTCAGCGCCGATAGGCGGCACGGTGCGCCGCGGGAGCGGTCGAGGAAGCCCAGCACACCGCTCGGCACGGCCCGGCACTGGGCGGTGTTCGACTGGCGGCCATCCCGTGTGATTCGGCGGAGACGGGGTGCGCCCGTCGCCGGACCGCGGTTGCTGGAGGCTAGCGGCAGGTCCCGGAGCGCCGCGAAAACTGAACGACAGATGTCCGGCGCGATGACGTCCGGCAAGTAGAGTCCGAGAATGTCGCCGTCAGGCTTGGCCACGCGGCACCGTTCGCGGATGACCCGGTCGTGGTGGCGGACGTCGATGAAGGTGCCTTCCAGGCGGTTGGCCTCTACGTCGGGCATCACGTCGCGGTCGGTCAGGTGAATCGTCGTCATCGGCGGGTCATCAGGGCGACTAGGGTGGTCGAGTGGTTCGAGGTGCCGAACTCCTGGCCAAGGTCGGACAACCACTTCACGACTCGGGCGTGAGTCCCGGCGTCGAAAGTCATAACTAGTTGCCGCGCATATTTGTCGTGCGCGTTGTCGTCGCCGCCCTCGTCGTTCTTGTCGTTGTCGGGCGGGTCGGGCTCGTTATCCTCGGGCTGGTCATCCACCGCGGCAAGCGCCAGCAGGCCCGCGCTCGTCAGCTCACCGTCGCGCTCCCTCGTCTCGGCCATCCACGCTTCGAACCGGTCCTCGGGCACGCTAGCAGCGCGCCGCCACCGATGCGCCTGCGTCGCGGTCACGCCCTCGGGAAGCGTGCGGGTCGCGCCGCGCATCTCACCGGTGGTTTCGTCGCGCAAGCACCGGCCGCGTGGCTCGACGCGGTCGGCCAGCAGGTTGCCGAGCTTTCGTTCGCTACGCAGCTTGAACTCGGCCACGCGGTTCTGGACGGCGAGTCCTCGACGCTGCCGCTTGACGAGGTCCCAAACGGTCTGCGCGTGGTCGCGGAGCAGCTTGACCTCGTCCACGGCCGTGGCCGCTGCGAGTCGCGCCTCAGCCTCCGGCAACAGCATCAACGCCGCGCCGCTCACAGCCGCTTCCTCTCGTCCACGAAGGCATCGAGGTCGCGCCGGTCGAACAGCAGTCGGCGTCCCTCTTCGCCCGGCCGGCGGACCGCCGGGAGCCGGACGGGCCGAAGGTGCCCGTTCTCGACGAGCGCCCGGAGGGTCCAGACGCTGATGCCGCCGAGGTAGCGGGCGGCGGCCGGCGCGTCCAGGAGGCGCGGCGCTACGGGCTCCGTAGCGGTCACGCCGGGCGCTCCTGGGTCTCGGGCTGGACCTCGGCGAGAAGCGCGTCCGGGGACAGGCCGAGCGCCCGGCCGAGCCGTTCGGCGTAGGTCGGCGAGGGGAGCGACCGGCGGCGCTCGATGCGGCTGATCTCGCCCTGGGTGAGACCGCTATGGAAGGCGAGAACCGTCTGGTTCCAGCCGCGCCGCCGTCGTTCCGCTTCGAGCCGGGTCACCCCTATACCGTAGACCGCCCGACACTGAAGAAGCTATAATACTGTCCGAAGTTAAAAACTATATCTAAAACACATTTTAGCGTATCGGGAGCTTCAGCGATGGCCGACACGAAGTCCGACAAGGGAAACGGTCGAACCCGGACCCGCAAGAACGCGCGGCCGAGCGGCGGACCGACTGCGCGCGAGCGAATCGACTGGCTTCTCGGGTTCCTACAGCGAGACGTCGCCGACTTGCGTGCCGGCGAGTTGCTCGACGTCTCGACCGACTACGCCAATCACGTCTTTCCGGCGTCGGCCGATGAATTCCCAGAGGTCGAGGACGTCGAAGACCTCTACACCGGCAACGCGGCCGATGTCGCGTTCGAAGACCTGCCGGAAACGCAGCGACCGCAGTTGCAGCGTTTTCAGGACTGCCTCCGCGCCGGCATGGTCACGCTTCACCGCGGCGAAGACTGGGCGCCGTTCAAGACCACCGTGCCGGCCGTCGCCGTCACATATCGACCGGTCCACGGTGGCCTCGTCCGCCGCTATGCCGGCCACAAGGACCTCGACGCCGTCGCTGTCGTGTACGCGGCAGACCTCCTCGTGACCTTCTGGAGCGAGATTCGCCGGTGCAAGCGACGTGGCTGCGGTGTCTTCTTTATCCCGACGCACGGCCTCCAGCAGTTCCACGACCAGCAGTGTTGGGATGTCATCCGCAGGCAGCGGGCCTCATCGCGTCAGCGGGACCACAAGGCCGAGATGATCCGCCGTCACGAGCTCGCCACCAGCCAGCGCACGAAGACCGGGAGGAAACGATGACCGAGAAGCGAAGGCGCCCGCGCGCCAAGGGCACTGGGGGCATCTTCAAGCACAAGGGCAGCCGCAACTACTGGATTGCCTACATGAGCGGCGGCAAGCGGCATTTCGAGTCGTCGGGCTCCGACCGGAAGAAGGACGCGCAAGCGCTGCTGACGTCGCGCATCGGCGACACGCAGCGCGGCCTCGTCGTCACCCCACGGCTCGGCCGCATCACCCTCGGCGAGGGTCTCAAGGCGGTCATCAACGATCTGACGATGAACGGCAAGAAGGCTATCGCCGACGTGCAGCGCCGCATTGACCTACACATCTTGAAGGTCTTCAGTCCGGACCGGCGGATGGGCACCATCTCGACGGCCGACATCGAGGGTTACAAGGCGCATCGGCTCGGCCAGAAGGCGAAACCAGCCACCGTCAACCGGGAACTTGCGGTTGTTCGCCGGGCATTCCGCCTGGCGCTTCGCGGCGGCGAACTCGCGGCGATTCCTCACGTTGGACTCTTGCAGGAGCACAACGTGCGACAGGGCTTCTTCGAACGCGATCAGTTCGACGCGATTCTGAAACACCTGCCGACGGAGTATCACGCGCCGCTGCGGTTCGCCTACATCACCGGCTGGCGCTTCAAGAGCGAGGTGCTGTCGCTGACGGCGGCGCAAGTGGACCTCAAGGCCGGGTTCGTGCGCCTGGAGGTCGGCACGACGAAGTCGGGCGAGGGTCGCTCGTTCTACGTGACCGAGGACCTCCGCACGCTCCTCAAGGCGCAGTTGGCGTCCATCGAAGCCCTTGCCAAGCGCGACATCGTCTGCCCCTACCTCTTCCACCGCGACGACGGGACGCAGATTCGGGACTTCAAGAAGGCGTGGCGCTCGGCCTGCGAAGCCGCCGGCTATCCCGGAAAGCTGTTCCACGACTTCCGGCGCACGGCCGTCCGGAACCTCGAACGCGCGGCGGTCCCGCGCTCGACGGCGATGGCGATGGTCGGGCACAAGACCGAGGCCATCTATCGGCGCTATGCCATCGTCGATGAAGCGATGCACCGGGAAGCGGCGGCGAAGCTCGACGTGTGGGCGGCGACGGAGCGGAGTGCGGCGCAGAAGGGGAGCCGTGGGCAGGTCCGACGCTTTCGGCGCGGATGAGTCGAAGAATAGTTAGAGTTGCGTGGAATCGGCGACTCCGGCCCGGCGTCGTGGCTCGTGTGGAGTCCCGCTAAGTCGTTGCGGATTTGGCTGTTAGCTGGTGCCGGCGGAGGGGATCGAACCCACACGTCCTTTTGGGACACGAGATTTTGAGTCTCGCGCGTCTGCCAGTTCCGCCACGCCGGCACGTGGTGCGCTCTTCAGCTTACTACGCGCTCGGCCCGCCGCCTGACTTCGCCGCCGGCGAAGCCCTGTGGAGGGGACCGCGCGGAGATCCGACAACGCGAGCACGCTGAGGGGACCAGGCAATGTCGAGGACCTGTCGTCCAGCGGTCGCATCGCAGCGAGCGCAGCGTTGTCCGGGCCCCGGAACCGGGATTCGCCGGCGGGGAAGGCTGGCGGCAGGCGGTCCCGCGTCAGGCCTCGGGCCGCCAGACCAGCGCCACCAATTGCGCCTGCACGCCGCCGCGCCTGGGCTTGACCACCACGCGCTCGAACGTCTCGCCGTCGGCGCTCCACTCGGCCTGCACCCGCTGCAGGTCGGCCTCGAAACCCGCGACGAGATCGGCGCGCTGCGCGGTCAGTGCCGCGACGTTGGCCTCGGCGCGGGCCACGTCCTCGGACGCGCCGCCGATGCGGCTGGCGCTGCGTGCGGCCGTCGTCGCCCGGCCGATGTTGGTGGCGCTGATGGTCTTTCTGCCCAGCACCATGCCCAGCACCGCGGCGCCCATCGACACCATGGCCGAGCGCTTCTGATCGGCGGCCTGCTCGGTCTCGCGCTGCACGGCCTGCCCGGCCTTGCGGATCTTCTCGTCGAGCGCCGCCAGCTTCGGCGCCTGCTTCGCCTTGAGCGCCGCCAGGGCCTCGTCGCGCTTCTCGCGCAGCGCGTGCTGCACGCGGACGCGGAAGTCGCCTTCGGACTCGCCCGGGTGCGAGGTCAGCTTGAGGCGCGCCGAGCGCAGCAGCTCCACGCTCTGCGACCGCGCCGCCCAGGCCGTGAACTCCTTGGTCCACGCCGCATAGCTCTTCGCCACGGCGGCCGCCGCGGGCAGCGGCGCGAAGGTGCCGCCGCCGGCCGGCTCGCGCGTCAGCGCGGCGACGGCGAAGTCGGCGGGCTCGGCGTGCTCCCAGTCGGCGGCGACCGGGCCGTCGGTGAGCGGCGTCCACACCACGATGTCGCTGGTCTCGTCGAGGCCCAGCTTGGCGTCGCTGTAAGACACCCGCGCGGCGCCGACCAGCATCGGCACCCACGACGCGCCGGTGCCCGGCGCGAAGTACTGCGGCACGTCGGGCGGGACGATGGGCCGTGGCGTGGCCGCGCCCGACGGCGGGGCGGTGCTGGCCTGAACAGGACGGCCGGCCGGCGGCGCGGCTGCCGCCGCGGCGGCGGCGCGCTGCGGATCCATCAGCGCGCGGATCTCGTCGCGCCCCATCGGCCCGCGCAGGTACGACATCGCCCACCGCGTCTGGAACAGCACCGGCTCGCGTTCGTGGACGTTGTGCAGCAGGAACACCCGCTTGTCGAGGCTCGACAGCAGCGTGTCGAGCGCGGCGCGGTCGAAGCCCTGGCCCGAACTGGAGGCCACGCCCTCGAGCCCGTCGAGCACCCGCGCCTTGTCGCGTTCGGTCTGCAGCCGGCCGAGGAACCACGTGCCGGCGTTGGCCAGCGCCTTGTAGTCGAGATCGACGGGATTCTGCGTCGCCAGGACGCACCCGAGCCCGTAGGCGCGGGCCTGCTTCAGCAGCGTCAGCAGCGGTACCTTGCTGGGCGGGTTGGCGGTGGGCGGCAGGAACCCGAACAGCTCGTCCATGTAGAGCACGGCGCGCAGCGACGTCGTGCCGCGCTGGGCGCGCACCCAGGCCAGCACCTGTTCGAGCAGCAGCGCCACCACGAACATGCGCTCGGTGTCGTTCAGGTGCGCGATGGAGACCACCGCCACGCGCGGCCGCCCGGCCGGCGTGTAGAGCAGCCTGGCGACGTCGAGCGGCGTGCCGTCGAGCCAGGTGGCGAACCCCGGCGCGGCCAGCACGTTGTTCAGCTTCATCGCCAGCGCGAAGCGCTCGGCGGCGGGGAAGAACGCCTCCAGCTCGAGGACGCCCAGCTTGCCGATCGGCGGCGACTGCACCTGGCCGATGAGCGCCGCCAGGTCGAGCGATCGGCCGGCGCGCCACGCCTCCTGCAGCAGCGTCGCCACCAGCACGTGCTCGCGGCTGGTCGTGGCGTCGCCGGCGACGCCGGCGAGCGACAGCACGCCGGTGGCCACCGACTGCACCCGCGCGGCGAGCAGTTCGGGATCCTCCAGCACGGTCGCCGGCGGCGGGTTGAACGTCTCGAGGATCGACAGCGGCAGGCCGGCCCGGCTGCCCGGCGTGTACACCGCGACGTCGGCGGCCGCCGCCAGGCGGGCGATGCGGGTGCCGTCCTGCCGCCAGTCGGCGAGGCCGGCCGCCCAGCGCGCGGCTTCGGCGGCGGCGAACGCCTCGGGCGTGAGCTGCTGCGCCCGCGCCTCGTCGGGATTCACCCACGGCGCGAACTCGGCGGCCGACAGCGTGGGGAAACGCAACGCCAGGTTGGCGAGATCGCCCTTCGGATCGATCGCCAGCACCGGCAGCCCGTCGATCACCGCCTCCTCGATGAGGGCGATGCCCAGCCCGGTCTTGCCGCTGCCGGTCATGCCGATGCACACGGCGTGGGTCAGCAGGTCCGACGATTCGTAGAGCAGCGGCTCTGGTGTCCGCCGGCGCGTCGTCGCGTCGTAGCGATGGCCCAGGTAGAAGAGGCCGAGCTTCTCGTAGTCGATCACGCCGCTCATGTCAGGCACTATACGTCGAGGCCCACCGAGCGCATCAGCGCCAGCGCGTTGGACGTGCCGACGACGCCGGGGCGCAGGCGATAGTCGAATTCGAGGCCGCCGCCATCGAAGCGGTCGGCGAAGTGCGCGTTGGCGGCGCGCGGGCCGAGCGTCGCCGCCAGGGTCGTGAGCGCCAGGTCGTGCGTCGTGGCGAGTCCGACGGCGCCGAGGTCCAGCAACCCCCGCAGCACGCCGGCGGCGCCCTGCTGGCGATCGTGCGAGTTGGTGCCGGCGAACAGCTCGTCGAGCAGGAACAGCACCGGTGGCTGCCCGGGCCCGGCCGCGCGGGCGGCCTCGACGATCGCCCGCACCTTGGTGATCTCGGCGAAAAAGCGCGAGCGTCCGGCCTGCAGGGAATCCTGAACCCGCAGCGTGCCGGCCGGCAGCAGCGGTGTGAGCGCGAAGCTGGCCGCCCGCACCGGAGCTCCCGCCTGCGCGAGCACCACGTTGACGCCGACGGCGCGCAGCCAGGTGCTCTTGCCCGACATGTTCGAGCCGCTCACGAGCCACAGCGCCGGCGCGTCGCCGCCCAGCGCCAGGTCGTTGCCAACCGCCCCGTCGTGCGGCAGCAGCGGATGGGCCAGGGCAGTGGCGGACAGTCGCGGCGGGCCGTCGAGGAAGGTCGGAAACACGTGATCGGGGTGCTCGGCCACGTAGGTGCCGATCGCGGCCAGCGCTTCGCATTCGGCCAGCGCGTCGAGCCAGCCGGGCACCGCGCTGCCGACGTCGCGCCGCCAGCGATCGATGGCCCATGCCAGGTGCGTGGCCCAGAAGAGCAGGAACGCCACCGGCGCGAAGAACTGATTGCGGCGCGACGTCAGCAGGTGGACCAGCCGGGTGAGCCGGCGCACCTCGATCGAGGCCGGCCGGCCGCGCGTCCGCAGGCGCGCCGCCAGCGCGGTGAGGTGTGGGGCGGCGAAGGCCTCCCGTTCGATCCGCGCCACCACCGACGCCACCACCGCCAGGTCGCGTACTCGCGGTTCGAGCGCGCGGATCGCCGCCAGCACCCGGGCCCGCCACCACAGCCCGACGCCGCTCTGGATGACGGCCGCGGCCGCCAGCCAGAGGGGGATGACGCCGGTCCGGGCCCATTGCCACAGACCGGCCACGGTGACGACCGACAGGACCCCCAGCACGAGATGGGCGGCGAGCGGGGGCCGGACGATGGAACGGCGTGCCCAGTCCACCAGGGCCGCGGTGTTGACCCGGTCGCGCAGCTCGGGGCCGAGCACCGCGAGGTCTTCACGGAAGCCGTCGCGCGTGGCCAGGTCGCGGGCCGCCTCCTGGCGGGCACGCACGGTGTCGGGTGCCGCCGGCGTCACCAGCCAGCCGGCCAGCACGGCTTCGCCGCCGGTGGTGCGGGCGGTGGAGAGCAACTCGAAGACGCTGCCCGCGCCGAACACGTCGAGGTCTTCCGCGTAGAGGTGATCGCGCGGCAGCCAGGCCTCGCCGGTGGCGCCCGTGCCCTGCCAGCGATCTTCGAGCCGGGCCAGACCGGCGTCCAGGTAGGCGGCGGCTCGTCCGGTTTCGGTCCGCGCCTCGAGGACCCGCGCGTGGCGGACCATCAGCGCGACGAAGACGCCTGCCAGCGGCGCCAGCCACCACGCCGAGAGACGATCGAACCCCCAGGCGGCGATCGCCGTCGCCACGGCCGCGGCGGCGACCACGAGACGGAGCGTGCCGAAGGTGTCGTGGCGCCGGTCGAGGGCGGCGGCCCGCGCCCGATGCGCGGCCAGCCGCGTCCGGTAGTCCGCGGCTACGGACGCACGATCCCGTCGGCGGTCCACAGGTAGATCGTACGGCGGGTCTTGGCGTTGTCGGTGAAGGTTTCGGTCTTCTCCGGCGACCAGTCGCCGAAGCCGTAGTTGTGCGCCACGATCCGCGTTCCGGGCTTGAGCGCCCGGGTCAGCACCGGCCGCAGCTTCAGGTTCGACGCCGAGAGCAGGTAAGTGGTCACCACCGTGGCGCTCGACACGTCGGTGGTGAGCGCGTTCTCGAGCTTGAAGGTCACCAGGTGGGCCACGCCCTCCCGGCGGGCGTTGGCGTTGGCCTCGGCGATGCGCTGCGGGTCGATGTCCACGCCGATGCCGCGGGCACCGAACACCTTGGCGGCGGTGATCGGGATGCGCCCGTCGCCGCAGCCGAGGTCGATGACGACGTCAGCCTTGGTCACGTTGGCCAAGGCGAGCATCCGGTCGACCACCTCCTGGGGCGTCGGCACGTAGGGGGCGAGGTTGGGGGCGTCCGGACGCCTGGCCGTGGTGGTCTGGGAGGGGGCGGCCGCGAGAACCGTGCAGCTCAGCAGTAAGGCGGTGCCCCAGGCGACGGCGGATCGGCGGGCCATGGCGGCAAGAATACCGGGATTCGCCGCCGGCCGGGCCCGAATCGGGCACCTAACCCCACGCCGGGCGACGGTTTAGGGGCCGCCGGCCGTGCAGCCCCGGGCAGTCGAAAACCCCATGTTTTCCGGCCATTTCTGGTGGCGAATGCCCGAATCCTCGGCTATAATGGGAAGGTCTCGAGGGTTCGTTCCCGCCCTTATAGACCCACCCACTCCTGAAACGGGGGCCACGTGTCATTCCAGGTCGGCGACAAGGTCATCTACCCCAATCACGGGCTCGGTGTCGTAGAGAAGGTCGAAGAGAAGACCATCCTCGGCACCACCTGCGGCTTCTTCCATCTTCGCATCCTCTCCAACGACACGACGGTGCTCGTGCCCGTGGCCAACGTCGACAACGTCGGCCTGCGGCGCGCCATCGACGACGAGGAAGTCGAGCGGCTGTTCGGCAAGCTGGGCGACGGCAAGATCGACAACCACACCAACTGGAAGGGCCGCTTCAAGGACAACTCCGACAAGATGCGCAGCGGCTCGATCGCCGACATGGCCGACGTGCTGAAGAGCCTCACCTTCCTGGCCAAGTCGAAGAGCCTGTCGTTCCGCGAGAAGCGGATGCTCGATCGCGCCAAGTCGCTCATCGTCTCGGAGGTCTCCGAGGTGATGAACGTCACCGCGCTCGAGATCGAGGAGCGCGTCGAGAAGGCGCTCGAGAAGTGCTTCAACGTCAAGGCTCGCAACGCGCAGCGCGCCGAGACGAAGGCCAAGCCCGCGCCGGCCGCCAAGGTGGTCCCGGAGAAGGTCGCGCCCGTCAAGGTGGCGCCGGTCAAGGCCGCGCCGGCCAAGGCGAGCGCCGCGCCCGCCAAGGCGCGCCAGGCGCGCGCGTCATAACCAGGCTCCGCAGGTAGAATGCCCGGTCCGGACGTCGTCCGCGCCGGGCATTCGTGTGTCTGGCCGACGATCGCCTGCCTCCGAGACGCCCAGTGTCCGATCCGTTCTCCACCGCCATCGCCGCCGTTCGCTCGGTCGGCGCCTACCTGGTCACCGCGGCCTACGTTGCCGTGGCCGGGCCGATCGGATTGCTCATCGCGGTGCCGCTTCGCTGGAAGGGCGTGCTCTATGAGCTGGCGCACGCCGGCGTCTGGCTGGCGCTGGGCGCCGCCGGCATCCGCTACCGCGTCGTCGGCCGGCGGCACGTGCCGGCCGGCCAGGCCGTCGTCTTCTGCGCCAACCACCAGAGCAACGTCGATCCGCCGGTGCTCTACCGCGCCCTGCACCGGCGGCTGCACATCCTGTTCAAGGCCGAGCTGCGCAAGCTGCCGATCCTCGGCGTCGTCATGGAGACCGGCGGCTTCGTGCCGGTGGAACGCGGCAACCGCGACGAGGCACTGGCCTCGATCGACGTCGCCGCCGCGTCGATTCGCGCCGGCAACTCGTTCCTGATCTTCCCCGAGGGCACCCGCAGCCGCACCGACGAGCTCTTGCCCTTCAAGAAGGGAGGCTTCATCATGGCCATCAAGGCGCAGGCGCCGATCCTGCCGGTGGCCGTCACCGGCGGCCGTGACGCCATGCGCCGGGGCAGTGCCATCGTGCGGCCGGTGCGGATGTCGGTACGGATCGGCGCGCCGGTGCCCACCGCCGGTCTGACGCTCGACGACCGCGATCGCCTCATCGACGAGGTACGCGGCCGTATCGCCGCGCTGGTGGCGCAGGGACCGATTCGCGACGACGAGAGGTAGCGATGGACATCCTCGCCACCGCCGGACGAACGCTCGCCTTCTCGCTCGCCGCCGGGGTGAACCTCTACGCCACGGTGGCGATGCTCGGCCTGGCCGCCCGCTTCGACCTGGTCAGTCTGCCGCCGCAGTTCCAGATCTTCGACAACACCTGGATCATCGCCGGCGCGCTGGTGCTCTACGCGATCGAGTTCGTCGCCGACAAGGTGCCGTGGGTCGACTCGCTGTGGGACGCCGTGCACACGGTGGTGCGGCCGCTCGGCGGCGCGCTGGTCGCGGTGACGACGCTCGGCGAGGCGTCGCCGTGGCTGCAGGCGCTCATCGCCGCCGCCGGCGGCACGCTGGCCGCCGGCGGGCACTTCACCAAGGCCGGCACCCGCGCTGTCGCCAACGTCAGCCCAGAGCCGTTCAGCAACTGGCTCTTCAGTCTGGCCGAAGACGTCTTCGTGGTCGGACTGGGCCTGCTGGCGCTGACGTTCCCGCTGGCCGCGCTGCTCGTCACCGTGCTCAGCGTCGTGGTGATCGTGCTGGCCGCCCGCAAGCTGATAGGCTGGGTGCGGCGCGCCGCGGCGGCGACGCCCCCCGACGATGTCTCCGCTCCTCCGGCCGCGACGGCGAACTGAACGGCTCCTGGCGACGCTGGCGGCCGTCGTCGCCCTGGGCGGCGGGGCGGCCGTGGGGTCGCGGGCCGCACCCGTCCAGGACGCCGCCGCCCAGGAGCCACGCTTCCGCGGCGGTACCAACCTGGTCCGGCTCGACGTCTATGTCGCCAGGGACGGCGCCGCCGTCACCGACCTGACCGCCGACGACTTCGAGGTGCTCGAGGACAACGCCCCGCAGCAGGTCACGTCGTTCGAGCTGGTGCGGGCGCGCGGTCCGGCCGCGGAATCCGCGCGCGTCGAGCCGAGCTCGACCGCCGAGATGCGTAGTCGCCTCGCCCAGCCCGACGCCCGTGTCTTCGTGCTGTTCCTCGACACGCTGCACGTGCAGGTCGACGGGTCGTATCGCGCCCAGAATCCGATCGCGGCGCTCCTCGATCGCGTCGTCGGCGAGGACGATCTCGTCGGCGTGATGACGCCCGACATCTCGGCCCGCAACGTCACCTACTCGCCGCGCACCACGTCGATCGACCGGATGCTCGCCGACAACTGGGCGTGGGGCGAGCGCGGGGCCGCGGTCGGCACCGACCCGCGCGAGGCCGAGCTGCGGCAGTGTTATCCCGACGTGCCGGAGCTGGGCACGGCCGGCCTCGCCGCCGAACTGATCGCCCGCCGGCGCGAACGCCGCACCCTCGCCGCGCTCGACGACTTGCTCGGTGAACTCGAGCGCCAGCGCGAGGAGCGCACGTTCGTCCTGCTGCTGACCGAGGGCTGGACGCTGCCTCGCCCCGACGACCGCCTCGCCCGCGTCATCAGGTCGGCGGACGGCGAGACCCGCCAGGTGCCGTCCGGGCCGGTGCCGATCGGCACCGGCCCGGACGGCCGGCTGACCACCGGCCCGGCCGGCGACCGCGCCCGCGGCGCGCAGTCGTGCGAACGGGAGCGGACGCTGCTGGCGGCCAGTGACATCGAGATGGAGTACCGGCTGATGCTGCAGCGCGCCAACCGCGCCAACGTCAGCTTCTATCCCATCGACCCGCGGGGGCTGGTGGCGTTCGACGCGCCGATCGGTCCGGATCGTCCTCCCGGTCCGGCCGTCGACGCCCAGCGCCTGCGCCAGCGCCAGGAAGGCCTGCGGACGCTGGCCGCCGAGACCGACGGCACCGTCGTGCTCAACACCAACATCGAGCGGGCGCTGCCGCGCCTGCTGACCGACATCGGGTCGTACTACCTGCTGGGATACGTTTCGACCAACCCGAAGCTCGACGGCCGCTATCGCCGGCTCACCGTGCGCGTGAAGCGTCCGGGGCTGGAGGTGCGATCGCGGCCCGGCTACCTGGCGCCGTCGGCGGCCGAGTTTTCGGCCGGCCAGGCGGCGCCGGCCGGGACTTCGGGGGGGGCGCCCGTGCAGCCGGCCACCGTGCGCGACGCCTTGTCGAGACTGCCGGGCGGGCGCACGCGGCCGCAGCTCTATCTCCAGGCGGCGGGTGGCGCCGGGTTCGTGCAGGCGACGGTCGAACTCGACCGGGCCGTCGTCGCCGCGCCGGAATGGGCCAAGGGCGCCACGGTGCGTGTCGAGGTCGGGCCGGCGACCATCGCGAGCAACGCGCCGGCCACGAGCAGCGAGGAGATCGCCCTCGAGGCGGGCAAGCGGGTCTTCGCGCTGCGCCATCCGGCGCGCGATCTGCTGCCGCCCGGCCAGTATCAGGTGCGCACGCAGGTCCGCGCCGAGGGCGCTCGGATTCCACTCACCCTCTCGACCATCGTCACGGTGCCGCCGGCCGAGGCCCTGCTGGGCTCGGCGGCGGTCGCATCGCGCCGCGGCCCGGGCACCGGCCGCCTGTTCGAGCCCACCGCCGATCCGCGCTTTCGCCGGACCGAAAGGCTGCAGGTGGAGACGCCGATCATCGCCGCCGACGCCGTCGTCACCGCGCGCCTGCTGAACCGTCTGGGCCAGCCCATGGCGGTGCCGGTCACGCTCGGCGAGCGGCTGGACGAGAGCCTGCAGCTGCGCGTCGCCCTCGCCGAGATCGCCCTGGCGCCGCTGGCCATGGGCGAATACGTCGTCGAGGTCACGGCGACGAAGGGCGGGCAGTCGGCGACGGTGGCGTACGGGTTCAGGGTGATCGCGTAGGGAATCGGTTGATCGATTGATCGAGTTGATCGAGTGATCGACCTGCCGATCTCTAGATCTGCAGAGCTACAGATCTGTAGATCTGTAGATCGATCAACCGATCAATCGATCAACCGTTCAATCGATAAAAGGTCACTACACGGCCTTCTGTCCGGCGCGCGCGAGGATCACCGCCAGCGCCAGGAAGAGCGCGGCGCCCAGCAGGTGGCCGAGGGCGCCTTCGCCGTGCATGAACGGCATCGCGTTGCCGATCGCCTGGAACGGCGCGATCGTCTCGGTGCCGACCAGCACCGCGAACAGGATGCCGGCCAGCGAGCCGCCGGCGATGAGACCTGAACTGTAGAGCGTGCCGGCGCTCAGATCGGAGTCGCCCGACACGCCGGTTCTGCGCTCCACGTACCAGCGCACCAGGCCGCCGACGAAGATCGGCGCCGTGGTGGCGATCGGCAGGTAGGAGCCGACCGCGAACGACAGCGAGTGGATGCCGCACAGCTCCAGCGTGACGGCGATGAACATCCCGACCAGCACCAGGCCCCACGGCAGGTTCTGCGACAGCAGGCCCTGGATGAGCGTGGCCATCAGCGTCGCCTGCGGCGCGGCGACGGCCGCCGAGCCGATCGTGAACACCTTGTGCAGGTAGAGCACCGTCCAGCCGATGACGAAGGCCGAGGTGATGACGCCGATGGCCAGGCCGATCTGCTGGTAGATCGGCGTCGCCCCGACGATGTAGCCGGTCTTCAGGTCCTGCGAGGTGTTGCCGGCGTTCGCCGCGTTGATGCAGACGATGGCGCCGACCGACAGCGCGATCGGCGCGTAGACGTCGCCGGTCCAGCCGAGCGCCACGAAGATCAGGCAGGTGATGATCAGCGTCGCGATCGTCATCCCCGAAATCGGATTCGACGACGAGCCGATGAGCCCGGTGATGCGCGACGACACGGTGGCGAAGAAGAAGCCGAAGACGATCACGAGGACGGCGACCAGGATGTTGCCCTGCGTCGGCAGACCCGGGGCCACGGCCAGGAACAGCGCGAGCAGGAAGCTGCCGCCGATCACCGCCGTCATCGGCAGGTCGCGCTCGGTGCGCAGCTGCGTGCCGCTGGCCCCGGTGCCGATGCCCTTCAGGCCGTCGCGCGCCGACGAGACGATGGTGGGGATGGTGCGGGCCAGGGTGATGAGCCCGGCGGCGAGCACGGCGCCGGCGCCGATGTAGCGGATGTAGGCGCTCCAGATCTGCCCGGGGGACATCTCGGAGATGAGGAACGGGCGGCCCGTGGCCGGGTTGTTGGCCATCCCCGGATGAATCGGCGGGAACGGCACCGTGATGTACTCGCCGAGGATCGACAGCAGCGGCAGCAGCACCAGCCACGACAGCACGCCGCCGGCCACCATCGTCCCGGCGATGCGCGGGCCGATCACGTAGCCGACGCCCATGTACTCCGGCGAGATGTCGACGTTGAGTGTGGCGTTGGGGAACTGGCTGGTGCGCGCGAACGAGTGGCCGATCTCCTGGCGGAAGATGTTGAAGGTCCACGACAGCGACTTCCACAGCGCGCCGACGCCGAGGCCCGAGAAGACCAGGCTGGCCAGCCGGCCGCCCCGCTCGCCGGCCACCAGTACCTCGGCGCAGGCGGTGCCTTCGGGGTAGGGCAGCGTGCCGTGCTCCTTGACGATGAGGGCCCGGCGCAGCGGCACCATCATCAGCACGCCGAGGATGCCGCCGGCGAACGCCAGCATCGTGATCTTGGCGTAGTTGAAGTAGCCGGGATCGTCGGGCACCAGGAAGATCAGGGCCGGGATGGTGAAGACCACGCCGCCGGCCACCGACTCGCCGGCCGAGCCGATCGTCTGGACGATGTTGTTCTCGAGGATGGTCGAGCCGCCCAGCTTCTTGAGCACCGAGATGGCAAGCACGGCGATCGGAATCGAGGCCGACACGGTGAGGCCGGCGCGCAGACCGAGGTAGACGGTCGAGGCGCCGAAGATCAGCCCGAAGAGCACGCCGAGGGTGATCGCCTTGGCGGTGAACTCGGCCACCGACTGCTCGGCGGCGATGTAGGGGGTGAACGTACGTGGCGCGTCGGCGGCGGAAGGGGACGGCGTGGACGGCTGGGCCATAGCGCGGGATGGTAACGCAGGACGTCGCGCGGCACCGCCCTTTACCCCGTGTGCGCTTTCGCCTATTCTGGTGCCGCTTGTGAATTCTCAGAACAAGCGGAAGGCCGCCGCCGAACAGGTCTCGGAGCTCACGACCGGCCGGCTCTCCGTCTACCTCCGCTGCCTCACCCAGCTCGAGTCCGCCGGCGTCGAGACCATCTCGTCGCAGGCGCTGGCCGAGCAGTTCCACCTGAACGCCGCCCAGATCCGCAAGGATCTCGCCTACTTCGGCGAGTTCGGCGTGCGCGGCGTCGGCTACTACGTGAAGGACCTGAAGCTGCACCTGCGCCAGATCCTCGGCCTCGACCGCAAGCTGCGCGTTGCGGTGCTCGGCGCCGGCAACCTCGGCCTGGCGCTGGCCGACTACCCGGGCTTCCGGCGGGAAGGCTTCGAGATCGTCGCGCTCTTCGACAGCGCCGACGCCAAGATCGGCGACGAGTCGCGGTCGGGCGTCCCGATTCACGACATCAAAGACCTGAAGAAGGTGTTGCGCCGCGAGCGCGTCGACATCGTGGTGCTGGCGGTGCCGGCCGAGTCGGCCCAGCACGTGCTCGATCAGGTGGCCGGCAGCGGGGTGAAGGCGGTGCTGAATTTCTCGCCGGGCACCCTGAAGGTACCGGCCGGTATCAAACTCAAGAGCGTCGACCTGACCGTGTCGCTCGAGAGTCTGTCGTTCTTCCTCGCCCACGGCGAGGGCGGGGACGCGTGAGATCGATTGATCGGGTGATCGGTTGATCGGGTGATCGGGTGATCGCTCTGATGATCTGATGATCTGGAGATTCGGACGCTCGACACACGTAGAATGGCGCGCATGGCCCGCCCGAAGCTGACCCACGTCGACGACCGCGGCCGCATTCGCATGGTGGACGTCGGCGACAAGGCGGTGACGACGCGCGAGGCCGCGGCCTCGGGCCACGTGGCGATGTCGGCGGCGGCCCGGGCGGCGATGCGCGGCGGCACGCTGAAGAAGGGCAACCCGCTCGAGGCGGCGCGGCTGGCCGGCATCATGGCGGCCAAGCGCACGTCGGAGCTGATTCCGCTGTGCCATCCCCTGGCGCTGACCGGCATCGACGTCGAGGTGACCCCGACGGCGCGCGGCGTGGCCATCCGGGCCCGCGTCCGCGTCGCCGGTCAGACCGGCGTCGAGATGGAGGCACTCACCGCGGTGGCCGGTGCGGCGCTCACCGTCTACGACATGGTCAAGGCCGTGGACAGGACGATGGTCATCGGCGACATCCGGCTCGACGAGAAGCGCGGCGGCCGGTCGGGTCACTACCGTCGCGCGGGTGCGCGCCGGTCGTAGCGGGTCGCCGCCCCCGTGGCCGCTTCCCGGGACGGCGCACCGCCTGCCGTCCACTCCCCCCAGCTGGACGGCCTTCGCGCCGGCGCGGTCGCGGCCGTGGCCTGGTCGCACTGGCTGCCCGAATGGCAGTTCGGCGTGCCGCTCGGAGCCGGCGTCCATCTCTTCTTCGTCCTGAGCGGCTTCCTCATCACCCGCATCCTGCTCGGGCTGCGCGCGGCGCCCGACCGCGGCGCGGCAATCGGGCGCTTCTACCTGCGGCGCGCGTTGCGGCTGTTCCCGGCGTTCTACCTCGTCCTCGGCGTGGCGGTGTGGGCCGACGTGCCGCTCGCCCGGGCGACGTGGCCGTGGCACGCCGGGTATCTCTCGAACGTGTTCATCGCCGGCCTGGGCGAGTGGCAGGGCCACTTGAGCCACTTCTGGTCGCTGGCGGTGGAAGAGCAGTTCTATCTGGTCTGGCCGTGGCTGATCGTGTTCGTGCCGGTGCGATGGCTGCCGTGGCTCATCGGCGGGACGGTGCTGCTCGGACCGGCGGCGCGGCTCCTCGCCGCCTGGCGCGGTCTCGGCGAGTCCTTCTGGGCGCTCGTGCCCGCCGGCAGCGCCGATTCGCTCGGCTTGGGCGCATGGCTGGCCTGGGCGATCTGGCAGCGGCCGGTCAGCGTGCCAACGCTGGCGCGCGGCCGGGTGGCCGGCGTGGCGCTGATTGGCTGGCTCGCGCTCGCGATGCTCGATCGGCTGGCGCCGCTGCCCGCCGCCGTGGCGTCAGGGCGGCAACTGCTGCAGGGCATCGTGTTCGCGTGGATCGTCGCCGGGGCGGCGCGCGGTTTCACCGGTGGGGCCGGCGCGTGGATTGGGCACGCCGCGATCCGCTACGTCGGACGGATCAGCTACGGCGTGTATCTGATCCACGCCTTCGCGCCCGTCGTCGTGTTCGCCGCGGCCCGCGCGGCCGGCGTCGACGCGCTGATTCCGCCGTCACCCGCCGGCCGGGCGGCGCTCTACGCCGCGACCACTCTCGGCCTCGCTGCCCTGATGTGGCGGCTGGTGGAGCAGCCGGTGCTGCGCCTCAAGGCCCGGGTGCCGTACGTCGCCGCCCGGGCGTGACCGCCGCGTCAGCGGACACGACGGCCGACGAACACGTCGCGATTCCAGCGATCGATGCGCGAGGTGACGTCGAACCCCGCCTCGCCGAGCAGCGCCAGCCAGGTGGCCCGCGGGAACACGCCGTTGTGGTGGACGTCGCCGTGGAAGTCCACGCGCCCGTCGGCGTGGCGGACCACGAAGCTGTAGGCGGTGATGTACTCCGTGTCGTCGGGGTCCGGATCCCAGCTCCACTCCATGTAGCGCAGGCCACGGCCGTCGGCGGTGTCCTCCCCGCCGGTCGAGACCGTGGCCACGTCGATGTCGAGCGATTCGCGCACGCAGTCGGGCAGCACCGCGATGCCGCCGCCGATCCGGCAATGCCGGGCCGCCGTGGCCAGCGCGGCGCGCAGGTCGTCGGCCGTGGTCATGTACATCACCGCGTCGTGCAGCAGCACGAGATCGAAGGTGCGGCCGAGGTCCAGCGTCCGCATGTCGCCCTGGACGTGTTCGCACTCCGGGTTCAAGGCGCGGCTCACCTCGAGCATGCTCGGGGACAGGTCGCTCAACGTCACGCTGAAGTGCCCCTTCAGGTGCGACGCCAGGTTGCCGCCACCCGAGCCCAGTTCGAGCATCGTGCGCGGCGGGGCGTCGGGTGCCGCGAGCAGCGACGGTGTCAGGTCGGCGGCCTCCTCGGCGTAGTCCGCCGGCGGCGACAACAGCGGCCACCAGGGGGCCAGGGCGGAGTACATGTGGTGGGCGGGCATGCCAGGCACTGTATCAGCGGCCGGCGCCGTCCGTCCGACGGTTGGTCCCCGACCGCCCCGGTCGTGCTAGCGTTCACGGCGAGGAGTGCATCCATGGATCGTCGCGAGTTGCTCCAGGCAGGTCTCACCGCGTTCGGCACGTTGACCGTCGGCACCGCCGGCGCCGCCGCCCAGGGCGGCGCCCCCGCCGCGGCGACCGGATCGCGTCCGCTCGGCGCCCACCCGCTGGCCGCCCCGTTCGAGGGCTGGACCGGCACGATGCTCGAGGTCACCTATCCGCCCGGCGCCGTGAGCGCCTCGCATCAGCACCCCGGGCCGACCTTCGGCTACGTGGTCAAGGGCAGCATCAGGTGGGCGATCAACGGCGAGCCGGCCAGGACGCTGACCGCGGGACAGTCGTTCTTCGAACCGCTCGGCTCGGTGCACAGCACGTCGGCCAACGCCAGCGCCACCGAACCGGCGGTGATCTCGGTGGTGATCGTCGGCAAGACCGGCGAGCCGCTGTCGAAGCCGGCGACGGCGAAATAGACACAGAATCGATTGATCGGGTGATCGGTTGAACGAGTGATCGATCTATTGATCTGCCGATCGGGTGATCTGCCGATCGATCGACAGATCGATCCGTCGATCGCCAGATCACCAGATCGTCAAATCGATCACCCGATCACCCGATCACGCGATCAACCGATTCGGCTGTCCGTTGGACTCGGCGGCGGCTCGATGTGGATGATCGCGTCGCGGATCTGCGGGAAGCGCTGCATCAGGCGGTCCTTCACGACGTGCGACACGGCGTGCGCCTCGACCAGCGGCATCTCGGGCGGCAGCCACACGTGCAGATCGAGAAACACGTGGTCGGCCGTGCCGCGGGTGCGGATCTGGTGACACCCGAGCACGCCGGACACCTCGCGCACGACGTCGCTCAGGTCGCTCTCGGCGATGACGATCCGGTCGGCGAGGATGCGTGACGTCTCGTCGGCGATGCCCCAGCACGCGTAGCCGATGAAGGCCGCCACCACCAGGGCGGCCCACGCGTCGGCGGCGGGGTAGCCAGCCCACACGCCGGCGAGGGCGACGATGACCGCGCACGACGTGAGGATGTCGCTGGTGGTGTGCCGGGCGTCGGCGAGCAGCACCTCGCTCACCAGCCGGCGGCCTTCGCGCCTTTCGTAGATCACCACCAGCAGGTTGACGGCGAGTGTCGCCCCCATCACGGCGAAGCTGGCCGTCGAGACGTGCGGGACGGTGCCCTGGCGCAGCCGTTCGATCGCCGTGAGCAGCACCTGGACGACGGCGACGAGCAGGAAGAGCAGGATCCCGACCGAGGCCATCGTCTCGAACTTGCGATGGCCGTACGGGTGGTCGTCGTCGGGCGGGCGGCTGGCCAGCCGCACCCCGACCATCGCCACGACGTTCGAGGCGCTGTCGGTGATCGAATGCAGGCCGTCGGAGAGGATCGAGATGGCGCCGCTGGCCAGGCCGAAGAGCACCTTGGCCAGCGCGACGCCGAGATTGAGGACGAGTACCCGACGCAGCACCGCCGACACCTGGCGGTACCGATCGGGGCCCGCGGCCGGATCGGCGCGGGGACGGGCGTGAGCGTGGCTCAGAACACCCGGGCCTGCGGCACCGGCCACCAGCGCACCTGCACCTTGCCGATGATGTACTTCTTCGGCACCATGCCCCAGTGGCGGCTGTCGGAGCTGTTGTTCCGGTGGTCGCCCATCACGAAGTAGTAGCCCTCGGGGATCACCTGCGGGCCCCAGTCGTCGTGGCTGCGGTACTCCTCGGGCACGTAGTCGTCGGGGAGGGGCACGTCGTTGACGTAGACACGGCCGTCGACGATGCGCACCTGGTCGCCTTCTTCGGCGATGACCCGCTTGACGAACGACTTGTCGGGGTTGAGCGGGTAATAGAGCATCACGATATCGCTGCGGCGCGGCGACGACAGGCGATACACCAGTTTGTTGACGATCAGGCGGTCCTGATCGTCGAGGGTCGGGGCCATGCTGAGCCCTTCGACGCGGGCCACCTGGAAGCCGAAGGTCACGATGAGGGTGGCATAGACGGCGGCCGACGCCAGCGTCTTGACCCAGGCCCAGAACTCGTCGTGCCAGGCCGCCAGGCGTTCCGCCGTCGTCGGCTTTGGCGGCGGCGCGGTGAAGGTCGGCACCGCCGCCGGGGCGCCGTCGAACCCGCTCAATGGCACCGCGAACGCCGCCGCCGGGGCGTCTTCGACGGGGGCCATCGGTTCGATCGGAGCCATCGGCTCGCTGGTGGCCATCGTCTCGACCGCCGTGCCGGCGACCGGCTCGACCGACGCCGGCAAGGGCACGGCCCGGCCGGGGTCGTCGAGCGTCGGGTCGTCCGGGCGGGGTTCGACGTGATCCACGGGTGCGGTCTCCTCGATCCAGTTACGCACGGCGGCCGGCCCAGGTTTACCGGGCCGTCACGTTCCCTATGGTAAACGAACGGCCCGGCCGCGGGAGCGGGCCGGCGTCCGGGTGTTACAATTGCACGTTGGCCGGGCCCGCCGGGCGCCGGCCGGGGGAGCTTCATGATTCGTCCGCTGATCGACGGCTTTTCGCTGACCTTCAAGCACTTGTTCCGCCGGCCCATCACGGTGGACTACCCCAACCAGAAGTTCCCGATGTTCCCCCGCTACCGTGGCAAGCAGGTGCTGATGCGCGACGAGAACGGCCTGGAGAAGTGCGTCGCCTGCGGCCTGTGCTCGGTGGCCTGCCCGGCCGACGCCATCTACCTCGAGGCGGCCGAGAACGACGGCACGGTGCTGGCGGGTCCCCGTTACGCGGCGGTCTATCAGATCCACAAGACGCGCTGCATCTTCTGCGGCTACTGCGAAGAGGCCTGCCCGGTGTCGGCCATCTTCATGGGCAAGGACTACGAGCTGGCGGTCTACAGCAAGGACGACTTCGTCTGGGACAAGACCGAGCTGCTGGTGCCAGCGCCGGCGGGCGTCACCGCTCCTCCGGCCGGCCGGTAGGCCGGCCCGCCATGCACCATCCGCGCCCCGTGGCCTGAGGGCCCGGCGCCCCGTCGATGCCGAGACCCCCATTTCTCGACGCCCTGCGTGCGCGCGTCCTCGTCTGCGACGGCGCGATGGGGACGATGCTGTACGGCAAGGGCATCTTCATCAACCGCTGCTTCGAGTCGCTCAACCTCTCGCAGCCGGAGCTGGTCGCCGGCGTGCACCGCGAGTACCTCGCCGCCGGCGCCGACGTGATCGAAACCAACACCTTCGGCGCCTCGCGCATGAAGCTGCGCGCCTTCGGGCTCGGCGACGAAGTGCAGGTCATCAACCTGGCCGGCGCCCGGCTGGCCCGGCAGGCGGCCGGCGACACCGCCTACGTCGCCGGCGCCATCGGCCCGCTCGGCGTGCGCATCGAGCCGTGGGGCAAGACCGGCGTGGACGAGGCCCGCGAGATGTTCCGCGAGCAGGCCGCCGCGCTGGTCGAAGGCGGCGTCGACCTGCTGATCCTGGAGACCTTCCGCGACTGGAACGAAGCGGCCGCGGCCGTGGACGCGGTGCGCGCGGTATGCGCGCTGCCGATCGTCGCGCAGGTGACGACCGAGGAAGACGGCAACAGCCTCGACGGCACGCCGCCGGAGCAGTTCGGGCCGGCGCTGGTCGCGCGCGGCGCCGCCGTGGTCGGCGTGAACTGCAGCGTCGGTCCGGCGCCGATGCTCGAGACCATCGAGCGGCTGTCGGCGGTGGCCGAGGTGCCGCTGTCGGCGCAGCCCAACGCCGGCAAGCCCCGCGACATCGAAGGCCGCAACATCTACCTGTGCTCACCCGAGTACATGGCGTCGTACGCCCGCCGCTTCATCGCCAACGGCGTCCGGCTGGTCGGCGGCTGCTGCGGCACGACGCCCGAGCACATCCGCCAGATTGCCCTGGCGGTGAAGCAGCTGGCCCCGGACGTCGCCGCCGCGACGACGGCGCACGCCGCCGTCACCGTGGCGACGCCGCACGCCCGGCCACCGGTGCCGCGGGCCGACAAGTCGCGGCTCGGCGAGGCGCTGGCCGCGGGACGGTTCGTCCGCGGCGTGGAGATCGTGCCGCCGCGCGGCCACGACACGACCGAGGCGGTGGCCGCCGCCCGGACGCTGGCGGCCCAGGGGCTCGATCTCGTGATGGTGTCGGACGCCGCCCGCGGCGGCGCCCGCGTCGGCGCCGGCGCCCTGGCCGCGCTCATCCACCAGCATGCCGGGCTCGAGCCGCTGCTCCAGTACTCCTGTCGCGACCGCAACCTGCTCGGCATCCAGTCGGACCTGCTCGGCGCCCATGCCATGGGGGTGCGCAACGTCCTCGGCATCACCGGCGACGTCCGCCGCATCGGCGATTACCCGGACGCCACGGCGGTATTCGACGTCGACTCGATCGGTTTGACCCACGTGATGAGCCGGCTCAACCACGGGCTCGACATCGCCGGTCAGCCGATCGGCGCCCCGACGGCGCTGCTGGCCGGGGTGATGGTGAACCCGGCCGCCCGCGACTTCGACCGGGAACTGCGCCGCTTCGAGTACAAGGTCGAGGCCGGCGCCGAGTTCGCCGTCACCCGGCCGGTCTTCGACGTCGGCGCCTTCGAGCGCTTCCTCGAGCGGACCGCCCACTGCCGCGTGCCGATCCTGGCCGGGCTGTGGGTGTTCGAGTCGGCGCTGAACGCCGAGTTCATGGCCAACGAGGTGCCGGATGTCGCGGTGCCGGAAGCCCTGGTGGCCCGGATGCGGCAGCAGACGGGCGCCGCGGCGGCGCTCGACGAGGGCACGAGGATTGCGCGTGAACTCCTGGCCGCCCTGCGGGAGATGACCGCCGGGGCGGTGGTGTTTTCGCCGCACGGCGACAGTGAACGGGCGCTGGCCGTTCTCCGTCCATGACCGGTGCGTCAAGGTTGCAGCTCGACGGTGTAACGGTTCTGTTATAGTGCCCATCGCCCGGGAGGGTCCCGAATGGCCTTGTTCAGCGAACGACCGACAGAGAAGATCTACGGGGGCGACACCGCCACCCGGGCCCTGTCGTCGACCGCGGTCGAAAACGCGTTCGTCGAGCGCGTCTACGAGAAGCTCGCCGGCGTCTACGACCTGACCTTCGGACCGACCCTGCACCCCGGCCGGCTGCAGGCGATCGACCGGATGGCCATCGGCCACGCCAAGTCGGTGCTCGAGGTCGGGGTCGGCACCGGCATCAACCTGGGCCTGTATCCGCGCTCCTGCCAGATCACCGGCATCGACCTGTCGGCCGGGATGCTCGAGAAGGCGCGCGAGCGGATCGCCAAGAAGGGCCTGGGCAACTGCCGCGTCCTCGAGATGGACGCCGCCGCCCTCACCTTCGAGGACAACACCTTCGACATCGTCTACGCGCCGTATCTCATCAGCGTGGTGCCCGACCCGGTCGCCGTCGCCCGCGAGATGCGCCGGGTGTGCAAGCCCGGCGGCCGCATCGTCATCCTCAACCACTTCAAGAGCGACAACCCGCTGCTGTCGCGGATCGAGACCGCGATCTCGCCGATGACGGTGCACATCGGCTTCAAGAGCGACCTCGACCTGCACGGCTTCCTGCACCAGGCCGACCTGACGCCGATCTCGATCCAGAAGGTGAACCTGCCGCCGATGTGGACGCTGGTCACCTGCGTCAAGGATCACGAATAGCGGCTAGGGACCAGCGGCTGGCGGCTCGGCGGATCACACTGCCAGGGACACGAAGGGCGGCTCCTCGGAGCCGCCCTTCGTGTTGCGGCCGACGATCCCGAATCGGTTACGACGTCGCGAACGGCGTCTCCAGCGACCGGCTCTGCGGCGTCATCAGCGCCGCGCCGTCGGCGGTGATGTACATGTCGTCCTCGAGACGCACGCCGAACTCGCCGCGGATGTAGATCCCCGGCTCGTCGCTGAAGGTCATGCCCGGCGCCAGCGGCAGCGTGTTGCCCTTCACCAGGTAGGGCCACTCGTGGCCGTCCATGCCCATGCCGTGGCCGACGCGGTGGGTGAAGTACTTGTAGCCGGGGCCGTAGCCGGCGTCCTCGATCACCTTGCGGGCGGCGGCGTCCACCGCCTCGCACGGCACGCCCGGCCGGGCGGCCTTCAGCGCCGCGGTCTGCGCCGCGAACTCGATCTCGAACACCTTCTTCATCTTGTCGGTCGGCTTGCCGATCACGAACGTGCGGCTGATGTCGGAGACGTAGCCTTCCACCGTGCAGCCGCCGTCGATGAGGACGATGTCGCCCTCCTTGATGACCTGCGGCGTGATCGAGCCGTGGGGCAGGGCGGAGTACTCGGCGGTCTGCGCGCTGGCATAGCCGGGATAGCCGAGCGCGCTGTGCGCGGCGGCGATCAGGCCCTGGAAATCGCGCTGCGTCATGCCGGGCTTCAGCGCCTGCCACGCCGCCTCGTAGGCCTTCAGCGTCACCGCCGAGGCGTGCTTCATCAGCGCCAGCTCGTGGGCGTCCTTCACCACGCGGCAGCCGGCCGTCACCGGCGTGCCGCTCACCAGCTTCAGGGCCGGGGCCGCCTGGGCGACGCCGTCCACGAAGACATGGCGCACGGTTTCCTCGACGCCGAGCTGCCCGGCGGCGATGCCGCGGTCCTTCAAGCCCTGGGCGACGCGCGCGTACGGACTCTCGTGTTCCTCCCAGGTGCGGACGTCAGCCGTGCCCGTGAACGGGCTGGTCGCGAACTGCTCGCGGGCGCGGTCCTCCTCGAAGGCGGGGCAGACCACGAACGGCTCGCCGGTGCGCGGAATCACCAGGGTGAAGAGCCGCTCGCTCAGGCCCCATTGGATGCCGCTGAAGTAGACCAGCGAGGTGCCGCCGGTGAGCATCAGCGCGTCGATCCTGTGCTCGGCCATCAGCCGGCGCGCCTTCTCGACGCGGCCGCGGCGTTCGTCCCGAGAAATCGGCGTGACGCCGTCCTTCATTGGCTTGAGCGCGGCAATCGACGGCGCCGTCTGGGCGGCGGTCTCGTCGGCCAGACGGGGAAGACCCAGGGCGCCGGTGGCGAGCGCGCCGGAGGAGAGCAGCGAGCGGCGTGAGATCATGGACGGAGTATACCTGCCGCCCGCGTCGCGATCAGTCGAGCTGCGCGAGGATCCAGTCGGCGGCCACGTCGGCGCCGGTGGTCCCGAGCGGCGCGGCGGGCCGCGGCGCGTCCAGCAGCGCGTCGAGGGCGGCTTGCCAGTCGCCGCGCAGCACCGCGGCCTGCGGCAGGTAGGCGCAGCGCACGTGCCGGGGCATCTCGCGCACCAGCACGTCGTACTCGATGAAGTGACCGCGGTCGGTGTAGAGCAGTGCCGTGTCGTTGGCCAGGCACTCGCTGATGATCCCGTAGCCGGGCTTGGTGACGACGACGTCCACCGCCGCCACCACGTCTTCGTAGCGCAGTCCCTGCGCGTACATCGCCGGCTCGTCGAGGGGGAAGAGCGCGCCGCGCGCGCCGGCCTGAGCCAATGGCACCCGGTCGGGGCCGAAGGGCACGCTGGCGCTCACGAGCAGCGTCCAGCCGGCGGTGCGGCTCAGCGCAGCGAGGTCGATGCCGGCCACGCCGTAGCCGCCGAACGACGCCAGGGCCAGGCGGCCGTCGGGCAGGCCGAGGCGGCGACGTGTCTCGGCCGGCGCATGCCGCGCGTGCCGGGCCACGAAGGGCAGGTCGGTCACCTGTGCGAAGGTCTCGAAGCCGCCGGCCAGCGGCAGCCGCAGGGCCCGGCCGGTGCGGCCATAGATCTCGCCGATGGCGTCGGCGGCGGCAGCTCCGCCCGGGTAGTCGCGGTAGATCCAGTCCCACGTGAAGTTGCCGAGCGCGATCGCCGGCACGCCCGCCAGGCGCGCCGCCTCGAGGCCGAGCGGCGGGATGTCAGCCGCCACGAAGGCGGCGCCGAGTCGGCGCAGCACCGCCGCCTCCTCCGCCGCCCGCGCCGGCAGCGCCGCCACGTAGGCGTCGGCGCGGCGGATGGTCGCGGCGGCGTCGAGGCTCAGGCTGTCGTGCTGGACCACCCCGGGGTCGGTGTCCACGGCATGGAAGGCGAACGGGCCGCGCACGGTGAGGTCGAACAGCCAGCGCGGCGCCGCGGTGCGGATGTGCACCGGCAGATCGGGACGCCGCGCCAGTACGGCGTTCACCACCTCGATCGACCGCGAGGCGTGACCGAAGCCGTGGCCCGAGATGTAGTAGACGAGCGGCCGGCTCACGCGCTGGTGGCCGGGGCGGCGCTCGCTGTCGTCGAGGCGGCCTCGGCCGGCGCCGGCAGGGCGGCGCGCAGCACGTCGTCGAGCGTCCTGGCGAACACGAACGTCATGTCGCGGCGCAGATCGACCGGGATGTCTTCCAGGTCCGGTTCGTTCAGCGCCGGCAGGATCACGGTCTTGATGCCCATGCGCCGCGCCGCCAGCGCCTTCTCGCGGATGCCGCCCACCGGCAGCACCAGCCCGCTCAACGTGATCTCGCCGGTCATCGCCACGTCCTCGCGGACCGGCCGGCCCATGGCCGCCGACAGGATCGCCGTGGCCATCGTCACGCCGGCCGACGGTCCATCCTTGGGAATCGCCCCGGCCGGCACGTGGACGTGCAGATCGCGCTGATGCAGGAAGCCCGGATCGACGCCGAGCGCGCCGGCGTCGGCGCGGATGTGGCTGACCGCCGCGCGCGCCGACTCCTGCATGACGTTGCCGAGCTGCCCGGTGAGGATGATCTGCTCCTTGCCGCCGGGCAGCAGCGACGCCTCGATGAACAGCACGTCGCCGCCGGCTTCGGTCCAGGCCAGCCCGGTGGCCACGCCCGGCCGCGAGGTCCGGAACGCCACCTCTTTCTTGAAGCGCGCCGGCCCGAGGTAGTCGTCGATCTGATCGCCGCCCACCGTGGTCGGCGGCGCGCTGGCGCCGTCGGCCCCCGACGACACCACTTTGGCGGCCACCTTGCGGGCGATGGCGCCGAGCAGCCGCTCCAGGCTGCGCACGCCGGCCTCGCGGGTGTATTCCGCGATCACCACCCGCAGGGCGGCGTCGTCGAAGCTCACCGCCTGGGCGCCCAGGCCGTGCTCGGCGAGCTGGCGCGGGATCAGGTACTTGCGGGCGATGTGGATCTTGTCTTCCTCGGTGTAGCCGGCCAGCTGGATGACCTCCATGCGGTCGAGCAGCGCCGGGTGCACCGGGCCGAGCTGGTTGGCGGTGGCGATGAAGAGCACCTTCGACAGGTCGACCGGCACCTCCAGATAGTGATCGCGGAAGGTGTGGTTCTGCGCCGGGTCGAGCACCTCGAGCAGCGCCGCCGCCGGATCGCCCTGGAAGCCGACCGCCAGCTTGTCGAGCTCGTCGAGCATGAACACCGGGTTCATCGAGCCGGCCTGCTTCAGCGCCTGCACGATCCGCCCGGGCAGCGCGCCGATGTAGGTGCGGCGGTGGCCGCGGATCTCGGCCTCGTCGCGCACGCCGCCGAGCGAGATGCGCACGAACTTGCGGTCCATCGCCCGGGCGATCGACTGGCCGAGCGAGGTCTTGCCGACGCCGGGCGGGCCGACGAAGCACAGGATCGGCCCCTTCATGTCGCCCTTGAGCTTGCGGACCGCCAGGTACTCGACGATGCGTTCCTTGACCTTGTCGAGGTCGTAGTGGTCGTCATCGAGCACGGCCCGCGCCGCCACCGGGTCGATGCGGTCCTGGGTGGCGACCGCCCACGGCACCTCGAGCACCCAGTCGAGATAGGTGCGGATCATCTGCGCTTCGCCCGACCCGCTGCCGCCCATCCGGGCCAGGCGGTCGATCTCGCGCTCGACGTGCGGCTTCACCGTCTCCGGCAGGTTGGCCTTCTCGACCTTCTCGCGGATCTCGGTGACCTCGCTGGCTTCGCCCTCGCCGAGTTGCTCCTGGATCGCCTTGAGCTGCTGGCGCAGGTAGTACTGGCGCTGCGATTCCGACATCTCGGCCTGGGCCTGCGACTCGATCTTGCCCTTCAGCTCGAGCACCGACACCTCGCGGGCGAGCAGCGTGTGCACCAGTTCGAGCTTCCTGGCCAGCGGGTCGGCCGCCAGGATCTCCTGCTTCTCCTTGGCCGAGGCGTCGAGCATCGAGCCGAGCAGATAGGCGAGGCGCAGCGGGTCCTCGATGCCGAGCACGAGCTGGCGCACCTCGGCGCTGGCGCCGGTGGCGAGGTTCACGGCCTTCTCGGCGAGTTCGCGGATGCGCCGCTCGTAGGCCTGGGACTCGACGCTGCCGTCGGTGTTCTCGGGCAGCGGCTCGATCTCGGCGCGCATGGTGTTGCCGGAGCGGGTGGCGGTCTTGATCCGCACCCGCGCGACGCCTTCGAAGATGATGTTCAGCCCGTGCTCGGCGCGGGCCATCTGGCGGACGATGCTGATCGTGCCGACCGCCTCGAGCTGGGCCGGATCGGCCTCGTCGGCGTCGGTGGTCTGCAGCACCAGCAGCAGCATCCGGTCGCTGGCCAGGGCGGCGTTGACCGACTCCACGGAGGCCGGGCGGTTGACGGCCAGCGGCTGCAGCGTGAGCGGAAAGGCCACCGTGCGGCGCAGCGGCAGCACCGGCAGCGAGGTCGGCAGGGGCGGAGCGGTGGGAGCGTCGGGCATGAGATGTCGGCGCGCGGGCCTGTTACCGGATCATACGCAACGGCGGCGCCCGCGGGCTGCTAAGATCGCCCCATGGCCCTCGACGAGCGCGCCTTCTTCACCGAGCGTCCCGAACAGCGCGGCGGGCGCTACACCTGCCCGCGCTGCCGCCGGGTGAACGACTACCAGCTGCGGTGGGTGCGGCGCACCAAGAAGGACCGGCCGCCGGCCAACGCCGACGCCGACGACAAGGCCAAGTTCGCCAAGCTGCGCGACCACCTCATCCGCGTCGACGACGAACTCACCTGTAAGACGTGCGGCAAGCGGTTCGAGATTCCGTCGATGCACTCGCTGGTGTTCGTAGACCAGATCGAGGGCCTGCCGCGGGTCGAGGACGAAGACGAGGCGGCCGCCGGCCCGGCCGCCAGCGCTAGTACACCCCCGGTACCATCCGCCAGCGGACCCGGCGGCAGTACGCCTGGTACGCCGGCCCCGCGACAGCGGAAAGGCTACGCTCCTCCCAAGGCGTGGCGATGACCAGGTAGCCGGTGCTCACCAGGGCCCACCACAGCCGATCGACGGTCATGGTGGGCGCGGCGAGCACGGTGAGCGCCCAGCCCAGATAAATCGGGTGCCGCACCAGCGTGTACGGCCACACGATGCGCACGTCGGCGCGTGGCGAGGCGCCTTGCGCCTGGCGGATGCCGGCCAGGTCGGTGGCGCTCAGCACCCGGGCGGCGGCGATGGTCAGCACCACCCCGAGCCCCTGCAGCCCGTGCAGCGCCAGCGCGCCGGCGCCGGTGACCGCGTAGACCATGCCGGGGACGCGGCGCCACAGCAGCGTGACCGCCACCAGCAGGGCGGCCGCGATCCAGACGTAGGCGGTGCGCTCGTAGGCGGCCGGCAGGCGCCGGGTCAGCCACTGCTTGGCGCCGCTGCGGGCCATCACGCTGTGGTGCGCGGCGAAGGCGGCGAACAGCGCGGCGTTCCAGGCCAGCGCGGCCGGGCGCGGCCACGACGCCGGGCCCGGCGTGCCGAGACGCACCGCGAAGAAGTGGACGTAGACGGTGAGCGCCGCGGCGAAGGCGAGGCCGCCGAGCCAGGCCACGGCGAGACCGGCGCGCGACGGGTGAACGGGCATCGACATGAGCGGCGCGGCGCGGCACGTATTATAGGGACGCCAGCGCCGCCTCGGGACCTCGCGTGTCAGCACCTCGCATCGTCATCTCCGGCATCGGTGTCGTCTCGACCTACGGCGTCGGCCGCGACGTGTTCTGGGATCGCGTGTCGCGCGGGGTGAGCGGCACGCGGGCGATCTCGGCCTTCGACGCTTCGGTCTACCCGTGCCGCGTCGCCGCCGACGTACCGCCGGTCGACATGTCGGCGGCGCTGACGCTGCCCGGCGAGGACGCCGACGACTGGGCGTCGCGCGCCGACCCGAAGCGCTACTCGCGGGCGGCGCTCTTCGGCGTGCTGGCCGGACGTGAGGCCTGGCACGACGCCGGCCTGCGCGCCGGCGAACCCGGCGCCGGCGTGGTCATCGGCAGCGGCGGCGGCGGAATCGACGTCGGCGAGCGCCAGTATCACGACTTCTTCACCAACGGCGGCCAGAAGGTGACGCCGTACGCCATCGCCGTCGGCATCTGCGGCATGGTGTCGAGCGAGATGTCGATCTCGCTGGGGCTGCGCGGCGTCAGCCACGTGCTGTCCACCGGCTGCACGTCGTCCACCGACGCCATCGGCTACGCCGCCGCGCTCATCCGCGCCGGCGAGGCCGAGGCGCTGCTCTCGGGCGGCACCGACGGCTGCGTCCTGCCGGGCATGATCTTCGGCTTCTCGCGGATGCGGGCGGTGTCCACCCGCTACAACGATCGGCCCGGCGAGGCCTCGCGGCCGTTCGACCGCGGCCGCGACGGCTTCGTGCTCGGCGAGGGGGCGTGGATGGTCGTGGTCGAGCGCGAGGACCGGGCGCGGGCGCGCGGCGCCCACGTCTACGCCACCATCGACGGCTACGCCTCGACCTGCGACGCCTATCACCGGGTGCAGATGGATCCCGACGGCCACGAGATCGTCCGCTGCATGCAGACCGCGGTGGCCAGGTCGGGCCGCGCCGTCGACGAGATCGGCTACGTCAACTACCACGGCACCTCGACGGTGTTGAACGACGCCGTCGAGGCGCGCTGCACCCGGCGCGCCTTCGGCGCTCACGCCGAGCGGTTGCCCGGGTCGTCCACCAAGTCGATGATCGGCCACCCGCAAGGCGCCAGCGGCGCGGCCGGCGTCGTCACGACCGCGCTGGCGCTCGATCGCGGCTTCCTGCCGCCGACCATCAACCTCGTCGATCCCGATCCGGCCTGCGATCTGGATTTCCTGCCCGGGCACGGCCGTGCGGCGCGTCCGGCGGCGGCGCTCTGCAACTGTCTGGGGTTCGGCTCGAAGAACAGCGCCCTGGTGCTCGGAGCGGTCGCATGACGCGGGGCGCGGGCGCCACGGCCGACGACGTGGTCGTCGTCGGCGGCGGCCCGGCCGGGGCGCTCTCGGCGCTGCTGCTGTCACGCCGCGGCTGGCGCGTGCGGCTCTTCGATCGCGAGCGGTTCCCGCGCCCGAAGCTGTGCGGCGACACGCTGAACCCCGGTGCGCTGGCGGTCCTGGCCCGGCATCTCGACCTGACGCCGCTCCGCGCCATTGGCCGACCCCTCCGCGGCATGCGGCTCAGCGGTCCCGGCGGCGTCTCGGTCCGCGGCACGTATCCGGCAGGCGTCGCCGGGCTCAACGTCACCCGCGCCGACTTCGACGCCTGGCTGCTCGGCGAAGCGGCGCGTGCCGGCGTCGCGGTCCACGAAGGCGTCGCCGTGGCCGGCGTGGCCATGAACGGCGGCCGCGTGACCGGCGTCAGGGTCCGCAGCCGCGGCGGCGCGGCCGCGCATCCCGCCAGGCTGGTCGTCGGTGCCGACGGGCGGCGATCGGCGCTGGCGGCCGGGCTGCGCCTGGCTCGTGCCCCGCGCCGCCCGCGCCGCTGGGCGCTCGGCGCCTACTGCGACGGCGTCGCCGACGTCGCCCCGGACTTCGGCGAGATGCACGTGCGCGACGGCCGCTACCTGGGCATCGCGCCGGTGCCCTCGGGCGCGACCAACGTGTGCCTGGTCGTGCCATACGACACGGCGCGGGGCGCGATGGCCGATGCCGGCGCCGCGGTGCTCGCCGCGGCGCGTCGCGATCCCTGGACCGCCCAGCGCTTCGCCGCGGCCCGGCTGTCGTCACCGGCCGTGGTGCTCGGCCCGATGGCGATGGACGTGGACAGCCCCGGGGTTCCCGGCCTGCTGCTGGCCGGCGACGCCGCCGGCTTCATCGACCCGATGACCGGCGACGGCGTGCGGCTGGCGCTGGCCGGCGCCGAGATCGCGGCGGCGCTCGCCGATGCCGTGCTCGGCGGCAGGGTCGGTGCGGACGACGCGCCGCGGGAACTGGCGCGGCAGCGGCGGCGCGCGTTCGCCGCCAAGTGGCGGTTCAATCGCGCGGTCCGCGCGCTGGTCGGCAGCGGGGCGATGGGCGGGGCGGCGGTCGCGGCGCGGATCTGGCCGCGCCTCTTCGAGGCCATGGTCTGTTACGCCGGCGACGTCGGCCACGCCGCTCCAGTCGCGATGGAGGCGCCGTGCCCGTCGCGGTGAGCATCGCCGTGCTCACGACGCTCGCCGTGCTGCTCGTGCTGGCGGGCGAGGCGGCGCTGTCGAGCCACAATGCGCGGGTCCTCGTCGGCCGCGGCGCGGTGGAACCGGCCGGCGACGTCATCGGCATCATGCAGTGGGTCTATCCGCTGGGGTTCGTGCTGCTCGGCGTCGAAGGGGCGCTGACCGGTCCGGCGCCGCCGGCGGCGCTCGGCGCCGGCCTCGCCGTCTTCGGCCTCGCCAAGGCCCTCAAGGCGTGGGCGATCGCGTCGCTCGGCGTCCGCTGGACGTTCCGCGTGCTGGTGCCGCCGGGCGATTCGCTGGTGACGCGCGGTCCCTACCGGTGGCTGCGCCATCCGAACTACGTCGCGGTCGCCGGCGAGTTCCTCGGCGTCGCGCTCACGGTGTGGGCGCCGCTGATGGGCACGCTCGCCCTCGTCGTCTTCGGCCTGCTGCTCACGCGTCGCATCGCGGTCGAGAACCGCGCCCTGGGGCGGCCGTGACGACGGTGCGGCTGGCGCCGCCGCCGGGCCGATCGGTTGAACCCGCCTGGGTCCGCATCGCCGATGCTGTCGCGATCGTCCTGGTGCTGCTGGCGCTGTCGGCCATCGTCACCGGCGGCTTCCGCACCGAGGTCGCCGGCGTCCGCATGTCGGTCACGTCGTGGTGGCGGCCGGCGCTCGTCGCGCTGCTGGTCGCGCTGGGTCGTCACGCGCTGTGCCGCCGCCCGTCGCTGCCCGCGCGCGCGTGGGACGTCCTGGCGCGATGGCGGCGCGACGAGGTCACGCTCGCCATCGCGCCGCTGGTCGTCGCCAGCCGCGTCGGGGTGCTGGTCATCGGCCTGATGGCCGTCCATGCCATCGGCTATCCCCAGGGCCGGGCGCCGATTCGGGTCGCTGAGGGCGAGGTGGCCAACCTGCCGGCGCGCTTCGATGCGGGGTGGTATCTGAGCATCGCCACGCGCGGCTACGAGTACACGCCGAACCGTCTCGACCGGCAGCAGAACCTGGTCTTCTTCCCGGCCTTTCCGCTGCTGATGTCGCTCGGCTCGCTGCTGCTGGCCCGCCAGGTGCTGTGGGCCGGTGCCGTGCTGTCGATGCTCGCGTTCGCCTGGGCGGCGCGCTACCTCTACCGGCTCGCTCGCGACCTCATGGACGCCGAACGCGCGCAGGCCGCGGTGGCGTTCGCCGCCCTCTATCCCTTCGCCCTCTTCTACAGCGCGCCGTACACCGAGGGCCTGTTCCTGCTGGCGCTGCTCGGCGCCTGGTGCCATCTGCGGCGCGACGAGCGGTGGCCGGCGTTCGGCTTCGGACTGCTGGCCGGACTGACCCGGCCGAACGGCTGCCTGCTCTCGATCCCGCTGGCACTCATGGTCGTGACGCCGCACTGGCACGGCGGCCGTCTGCGCCGGCCGACCGGCGGATGGGGCAGCATCGCCGGCCGGCTCGTCGTGGCGGCCGCGCCCGGAATCGGCATGCTGCTGTACTCCGCCTACGTCTACGACCTGACCGGCGATCCCTTCATGTGGATCCGGCTGCAGGCGGCGTGGGGACGGCAGAACCTCGGCGTCGGCACGTTCCTGCTCGCCGAGTGGCAGTCGGTGGGAGAGCAGGGGCTCTACGAGTACACGACCAGCAACATCCCTGACTTCCTCAACATCCTGGCGGCAGCGCTCGTCGCCGCCGGGCTGTGGCCGATCACGCGTCGATTCGGGGTGGCCGCGGGCGCTCTGCTGCTGTTGAACGTGCTGCCGTCGTTGGCCAGCGGCGGCTGGCTGTCGGTCGGACGGGCGACGGCCGTGCTCTTCCCGATGTTCCTGTGGCTCGCCGACGTGGTGCCGGCGCGGCAGCGCAGCGCGTGGTTCGCCGCCTTCGCCGGCCTCCAGGCCTTCGCCGCGGTGCTTTTCTTCACCTGGCGCCAGCTGTTCTGAGCGCGCCGCCCTCAGGCCAACGCCGCCCCGTCGCCGTCTGTACGGGCACCCGGAACGTGGCCGTATACTGAGCGAAGAACGTGACATGAGACGCGTCATTCCCCCTGCCACCCGTCGTCACGCCGTCGGGGTCGTGCTCGTCGCGGCGTTGGCCGGGCTGGTCGCCGCCCCGGCCCCACTCGTGGCCCAGGCCGCCGGACGCGCCGCGGTCGAACGCGCGCTGCTCACCGGGCGCTACGACGAGGTCCACACGCTGGCCGCGCCGCTGGGGTCCGACGGCGCGGTGGCGGTGCTGCGCGCCCGGGCCTACGTGGCCGTCGGCCGCTACGGCGAGGCCGAAAAGGTGCTGCAGCCGGCCGTCCAGGAGAGCCCGATCGGCGACGCCGCCGTCGAGCTCGGCATCCTGCGCCGTCTCCAGGGCCGGCGGGTCGAGGCGCTGCGCACGCTGTCGCTGGTGCTGTCGCGCGACGTGCCCGGATCGACGGCCGGCGACTACGTGCGGGCCGGCCGGGCGGCGCGCGCGCTCGGCCGCTTCCAGCAGGCCAACGACTACTTCCGCGAGGCCATCGCCCGCGCCCCGACCGACGTCGCCGCCAACATCGCCTGGGGGGAACTGTTCCTCGAGAAGTACCAGCGCAGCGAGGCGGCGCGATCGTTCGAGGCGGCGATGCGCGGCGACGCGCAGCACCCGGCGGCGCTGCTCGGCATGGCCCGCACCGTGGCCGAAGACAACCCGCCGCTGGCCCGCAAGCTGGCGCAGCAGACCCTGGCGGTCAATCCCAACGAGGCCGGCGCGCACGTGCTGCTGGCGCAGCTGGCGATGGACGAGCTGAAGCGTGCCGACGCCAGGGCGGCGATCGACAAGGCGCTGGCGATCAACCCCAACCACCTCGAGGCGCTGTCGCTGTCGGCGGCGCTGGCGTTTCTCGAGAAGCGCACCGCCGACCAGGCCGCCGCCACCGAGGCGGCGCTGAAGATCAACCCGCTCTACGGCGAGGTGCACCGGGTGATCGGCGGCGCCTCGGCGCGCGCCTACCGCTTCGAGGAAGCGGCGGAGTTCGCCCGCAAGGCGGCGGCGCTCGACCGCGAGAACTACCGCGCCTTCGCCGACCTCGGCGCCCACCTGATGCGCACCGGCGACGAGCGCGGCGCCCGTCGGGCGCTGGAAACCGCGTTCCGCGGCGATCCCTTCGACGCGGTCACCTACAACCTGCTCGGCCTGCTCGACACCCTCGACGGCTTCGAGGTGATCAACGACGGCAACCTCGTCATCAAGCTCCACGCCGACGAGGCCGGGGTGATGCGCGAGTACGTGCCCGGGCTGGCGAAGGAGGCCCTGGCCAGACTGTCGAAGCAGTGGAACTTCACGCCGACCGGACCGATTCTGATCGAGGTCTTCCCGCGCCACGACGACTTCGCGGTGCGCACGCTCGGCCTGCCCGGCATGATCGGCGCGCTCGGCGCCTGCTTCGGCCGCGTGGTCACCATGGACTCGCCGAAGGCGCGGCCGCCGGGCGAGTTCAACTGGGGCGCGACGCTGTGGCACGAACTGGCCCACGTCATCACCCTGCAGCTCTCCAACCAGCGCGTGCCGCGGTGGCTCACCGAGGGCATCTCGGTCTGGGAGGAGACGCGCGCCCGACCGGCCTGGGGCCGCGAGATGGAGGTCACCTTCGCCGGCGCGATGGAGCGCAAGCAGGTGATGCGGCTGCGCGACCTGAATTCCGGCTTCAGCAACCCCGAGACCATCTCGCTGGCCTACTACCAGGCGTCGCTGCTGGTGGAGCACATCGTCGCCCGCTTCAAGGAGCCGGCGCTGCGCGAGCTGGTGCGGGTGTTCGCCGACGACCTCGACACCGAGCAGGCGATTCAGAAGGCGCTCGGCGTGCCGATCGACGACCTGCAGAAGACCTTCGACGGCTTCCTCGACCAGCGCTTCGCGCGGCTGCGGCGGGCGCTGGCCACCCCCGAGGGATTCGCGGGCGACGAGCCGGCGGAGCGGCTGCGCGCCCTGGCCGCCGCCAACCCCGGCAGCTTCCCGGTGCAGCTGGCGCTCGGCCGCGCGGTCGAGAAGACCGACGCCGACGGCGCGCTGGCGGCCTACGAACGCGCCGCCGCGCTGGTCCCGATCGCGTCGGGTGACAGCAGCCCGCAGGCGCGGATCGCCGCGCTCAAGATGGGCCGCGGCGACAAGGCCGGCGCGGCGCGGGCGCTCGAGACGTTGACCGCCAACGACCACACCGACGTCGCCTCCGCGCGCCAGCTGGTCGGACTCCTCGACCAGCCCGGCGACGCGGCCCGCCGCAAGTCGGCGCTGGCGACGCTCGTCGCCGTCGATCCTTTCGACGCCGCCGCGCACTCCGAGCTCGGCCGCTTCGCGCTGGCCGACGGCAACCTGCCGGCGGCACTCCAGGCGTTCCGGGTCGCCGTCGCCGCCGGCGCGCAGGATCGCGCTGGCGCCCACGCCGATCTCGGCGAAGCGCTCGAGAAGGCCGGCCAGCGCGACGACGCCAAGAAGCAGGCCCTGCTGGCGCTCGAGGTCGCGCCGTCCTACGTCCGCGCGCAGGACCTGCTGCTGCGCCTGGTGGAGTCGCCGCGATGACCGCGCCCGTGCCGCGCGACCGGCCGGCGGCACGCCGGCTCCGCCGGCACGGCCCGATTGCCGCCGCCGCCGTCGCGCTGATCACCTTCGTGGTGCCGGCGGTGTCGTCGCTGGTGCGCGAGGCGGTGGCGCAGGCCGGCGTGTTCAAGGAAGACCGCCTGGCCGGCCTGCAGTGGACGTTCGTCCGCGTCAAGTACACGCCGACCACCGGCGACCTGGCGATGCGCACCCGGTTCGGCTTCTGGGACGACCCGTGGGCGATCGACGCCCCGGCGGCCGAGCAGAACCTGTCGCGCCGGGTGCAGACGGCCACGGCAATCGAGGTGGGCGAGCCGCTGGTCATGAGCCTCGACGACCCGCGGCTCTGGCAGTATCCGTGGCTGTATCTGGTCGAGCCGAGCAACGCCGTCCTGAGCGACGACGAGGCGGCGACCCTGCGCGAGTTCCTGCTGCGCGGCGGCACGCTGACGCTCGACGACTTCCACGGCTCGTTCGAGTGGGATCTCACCGTGCGCCAGCTGGCCCGGGTCTTCCCCGACCGCGAGATCGTCGACCTGCCGCCGTCGCATCCGATCTTCTCGTGCTTCTACACGCTCGATCGCTATCCGCAGGTGCCGGGGCTCGGTTCGTTCTTCAACGGCCGCACCTGGGAGAAGGGCGGCTTCACCGCCCGCCTGCGCGCCATCCTCGACGACGCCGGCCGGCCGATGGTGCTCATCAACTGGAACACCGACATGGGCGACGGCTGGGAGTGGTCGAACGCCGAAGACTACCCCGGCTATCTCAAGTGGACGTCGGTGGCGTACCAGATGATGATCAACGAGGTGGTCTACACCCTTACTCACTGACGCCCGCAGGGACCGGGGACCAGGGACCGGGGACCAGGGAAGCGCGACACGATGACGCACACGGCGGAAGAACACGGGGAAGATCTGGCGTCGCGGGTCCAGGCCGGGCGGGCGCGGATCCTCGAGGAACTGCGGCAGGTGATCGTCGGCCAGGACGAGGTCGTCGATCAGGTGCTGATCGCGCTCTTCACCGGCGGCCATTGCCTGCTCACCGGCGTGCCCGGGCTGGCCAAGACGCTGCTCATCAAGACGCTGGCCGGCATCCTCGACCTGAGCTTCAAGCGCATCCAGTTCACGCCCGACCTGATGCCGGCCGACATCACCGGCACCGAGATCCTCGACGAAGCCGACGGGGTGCGCGCCCTGCGCTTCGTCCGCGGGCCGATCTTCGCGCAGATTCTGCTGGCCGACGAGATCAACCGCACGCCGCCCAAGACCCAGGCGGCGCTGCTCGAGGCGATGCAGGAGTTCCACGTCACCGCGGCCGGACGCACCTACGTCCTCGATCGGCCGTTCTTCGTGCTGGCGACGCAGAACCCGATCGAGCTCGAGGGCACCTACCCGCTGCCCGAGGCCCAGCTCGATCGGTTCATGTTCAACATCACCATGTCGTATCTCTCCGAGGACGACGAGGTACGCGTCGTCACCCAGACCACGGGCAGCGGCCATCACCAGCCGAAGCAGGTGCTGAGCGGCGACGACATCATGGCCTATCACGGCTACGTGCGGCAGGTGGTCGTCGCCGACGAGGTCGCCCGCTACGCCGTGCGGCTCGTCGACGCGTCGCGGCCGGGGCGCGGCCCGCGGCTCGACTTCGTCGAGAAGTACGTCAAGTGGGGAGCCGGGCTGCGGGCGTCGCAGTCGCTCATCCTGGGCAGCAAGGCCCGCGCCCTCATGCTCGGCCGGCATCACGTGGCGGTGAAGGACATCCAGGCGCTGGCGGCGCCGATCCTGCGGCACCGGGTGATTCCGAACTTCTACGGCGAGGCCGAGGGCCTCACCGCCGACGCCATCGTCGCCCGCCTGCTCCAGGCGGTGCCGCCGCCGGCCAGCGGGCTCTGACCGGACCCGGGTGGCGACCATGCCCGCGAGCGCCCGCTACCTCGACCCGGCGGTGCTGGCCCGGCTCGGCACGCTGGATCTCAAGGCCAAGACGATCGTCGAGGGCGTGCTGAGCGGCCTGCACCGCAGCCCGTTCCGCGGCTTCAGCGTCGAGTTCGCCGAGTACCGGCAGTACATCCCCGGCGACGCGCTGAGCACGATCGACTGGAAGGTGTTCGCCCGCAGCGACCGCCACTACGTGAAGAAGTTCGAGGAGGACACCAACCTCGACTGCCATTTGCTGCTCGACGTCAGCGGCTCGATGGCCTACGGCTCCGGGGCGGTCAGCAAGGGCGAGTACGGCCGCTATCTGGCCGCCTCGCTGGCCTACCTGATGCACCGCCAGCGCGACGCCGTCGGTCTCATCGCCTTCGACGATCGCATCGTGCACCGCGTGGCGCCGGGCGCCCGGGCGGGGCACCTGAAGACCGTGCTGCTGGCCCTCGAGCGGCTGCCCGCCGGTCAGCGCACCGACGTCGCCAAGCCGCTCGGCGACCTCGCCCGGGTGCTGGCCAAGCGCGGGCTGGTCGTGGTGATCTCGGATCTGCTCGACGAGCCGTCGCGCGTCATCGACGGGCTGCGTCACTTCCGCCAGCGCGGCACCGACGTCATCGTCTTCCATCTGCTCGACCGCGAGGAGCTGCGCTTCACCTTCGCTGATGCGGCACGCTTCCGCGACGTCGAGACGGCGGCCGAGGTCTTCGCCGACCCGGCGGCGGTGCGCGACCGCTACCTCGAGCGCATCGGCCAGTTCATCGCCACCTACCGCCGGGAGCTGGGCGGCGCCGGCATCGACTACCACCTGCTCGACACGTCGCAGCCGCTCGATCTGGCGCTGATGGCGTACCTGTCGGCGCGGGGCCGGGCGTAGGCGCGGATCATGGGCCTCAGCTTCCTCGCCCCCGCCTTTCTCGCCGGCGTCCTCGCCGTGGCGATTCCGATCGTGCTGCATCTCTACCGGCGGCGCAGCGACACGGTGGTCGACTTCCCGGCGATGCAGATGTTGCCCGAGGCGCCGGTCGCGCGGCAGGAGCGCCGCCGCCTGCGCGACGTGCTGCTGCTCGCGCTGCGGGCCGCGGCCCTGGTGCTGCTGGCGGTGTCGTTCGCGCGGCCGTACTTCGCGGCGGGCGGGGCCGCCCTGGCCGCGCCGGCGACGATCGTCGCCCTCGATCGGTCCCTGAGCCTCGGCGCGCCGGGACAGTGGGCCGAGGCGCTCCGGGGGGCGCAGGCGGCCATCGACGCCGCCCCGGCCACGCACCTGGTCGGCGTCGTCGCCTTCGACGATCGCGCCGACCTCGTGGTCGCGCCGACGGTCGATCGCGCGGCGGCGCGCGCGGCCGTGGCGGCCGTCACGCCCGGCGCCGGCGGCACGCGCTACGGCCCGGCACTGGCTCGGGCCACCGAGGCGCTGGAACGGAGCGGCGGCGGCCGCATCGTCGTCGTCACCGACGTGCAGGCGAGCGGCTGGACCGTCGCCGACGCGGCACCAACGCCCGACGCCGTCGAAATCGTCGTGCACGCCGTGCCGGCGCCGGCGGGCAATCTGGCCGTCACCAACGCCCGTCTGGAGGAGGGCGTCCTGACGGCGGTGGTGCAGAGCTTCGCGCCCGGACCGCGGTCCACGCTCGTGCGGGCCCGGGTGGCGGGCCGTGAGACGGCGTCCGCCCGGGTCGAACTCGGCCCGCAGGCCTCGGCCGATGTCCGCCTCGACGGCACGTGGCCGGCGACCGGCGCGGTCGAAATCGCGGTCGACGACCCCGAGGGCTACGCCGCCGACAACCGCCGGTATCTGGCGCTGGATCGCCACGCGCCGGCGCGGGTCGTGGTGCTGACCGCCGATCCGCCGGAATCGGCGACGACCGGTCTCTACGTCCAGCGGGCGCTCGAGGCCGCACCGCCGGGGGCGGTCGCCGAGGTCGCCGTCGTCGATGGCCGCCGCCTCGACCTGACCGTGCGCCCCGAGGCCCTCGTCGTCGTCGGCACCCGGACGCTCAGCCGCGCCGCGCGGGCGAGCGTCGCGCGCTATCTGGCCGAGGGCGGCCGCGTCTGGCTGACGCTCGGTCCCGACGTCGACGTGCCGACCTTGCCGGAAGTCGTCGGCGTGCCGATCCGGCTGGCGCCCGAGCCCGTGCAGGCGACGGGCGACGAGTCGGCGCTGGTACCGGCCGACCGCCGTCACCCGATGCTGCGGCGGCTCACCGGCGGGACCTCGTCGCTGAGCCGGTTGCCGATCGAGCGCTACCGCCGGGTGCTCGACGATCAGGGATGGGACGTGCTGGCGCGCTTCGCCGGCGGCAGCATGGCACTGGCCGAGCGCCGCGTCGGTGAGGGAGTGCTGGTGCTGTTCACCTCCGACCTCGACAACCGCTGGAACCGGTTCCCGCTCGAGCCGAGCTTCGCGCCGTTCGTGGTCGAGACCGCCCGGTATCTCACCGGTGGGTCGCGGGCGCGCGCCGCCTTCACGCTGCCCGACGTGCCTGAGGGCGTGCCGGCCACGCCCGGGGTGCACGCCTGGCAGACTCCGGTCGGCGCCCGCACCGTCGTCGTCAACGTGAATCCGGCCGAGAGCGACCCCGCGGCGACGAGCGCCGAGGTGTTCCTGTCGCGCGTGCCGCGTACGGCGGTGCCGCCGGCGGCGCGCAGCGCCGAGGAGGCGCGGGTGCAGGAGAACGCGCAGCGGCTCTGGCAGATCGGCCTGCTGGTGATGCTGGGCGTCCTCGTCGTCGAGAGCCTGGTTGGCCGCGGCCGCCGCGCCGGTCAGGCCCGGCACCCAGGGTAGGATAGGACATGGCGGGCGGCAGTCTCCAGGCCCTCGGCGCGTGGCTCGACGACATCGCCCGTCGGCGGACGACGCTGGCCCGGCGCCGCGCCTTCAGCCAGGGCGGCGCGGTGGCCGCCGCGGTGTTGCTCGTCACCGCCGCGCTCCTTCGCCTCGTCGCCCCAGGCCACCTGCTGCTCGTCACCGCCGTCGTCCTGGCGCTGGCCGCCGCGCTCGCCGCGCTCGTCGTCGCGCTGTGGCCCGGTCCGGCGGCATCGGCGCTGCAGATCGCCCGGCTCGTCGAGGAGCGTCACGGCGGTCTCGACGACGTCGTCGTCACGGCCGTGGATTACCAGGCGCGCGCCGACCACGACCCGGTGATGGCGGAGCGGCTGGCACGGGCGGCCGTCGGCGCGGTGGCCGACCTCGGCGCCGATGCCGTCGTCGCCCCTGCCGACCTGGCGCGCAGCGGCCGGCTCGCGATCGTGACCGCGGCGGCGCTGCTGGTCGCGGCCGGCCTGTTCGTCCGGCCGCTCGGCGACGCCGCGAGCGTGGCCTCGGCCTATCTGCTGCCGTCGCGCATCGACATCGCCGTCGAGCCGGGCCACGTTCGGCTGCGGGCCGGCCAAGCCCTCACGGTGCGGGCACGGGTGCGGGGGGCCGATGCGGTGGCGCCGGCGCTGGTGAGCGGCAGCGGCGACGACGCCGTGCCGATGCCGATGACGCGTCAGGACGACGGCAGCTTCCTGGCCACGGTCGACGACGTGACCGCGTCGTTCGTCTATCGGGTCGTCGCCGGGGCGCGCCGCTCCGACGAGTTCGCGGTCACGGTGGTGCACCCGCCGGTCGTCGAGCGGATCGCCCTCGAATACCACTACCCTGGAGCGCTCGGCCTGCCGGTGCGCACCGAGGACGACGGCGGCGACATCTACGCCCCTGAAGGCACCGAGGTGCGCTTCACGATCACCGCCGACCGGCCGGTGGCCGGCAGCGCCCTGGCGCTGGGCACCGGTCCGCGGGTGCCGCTCACCGTCAACGGCCGCACGGTCACCGGCACGCTGACCATCGCCGCCGACGACGCCTACCGCGTGATGCTCGCCGACGACGACGGCAGCGAGGCGCCCGACGACACCGAGTACTTCATCCGCACGCTGCTCGATCGCCCGCCCGACGTGCGGGTGGTGCGGCCGGCCGGCGATCGCCAGGTGACGCCGCTCGAAGAAGTGCTGATCGAAGCGCGCGCCGACGACGACTTCGGCATCACCGCGCTCGACCTGGTGCTGCAGAAGCCCGGCGACGCCGAGGTCGTGGTGCCGTTGCCGGGACCGCGCGACGGGCTCACCGCCAGCGGCAGTTACCTGCTGTTCCTCGAGGATCTCGAGGTGTCGCCCGGCGACTTCGTGACCTACTTCGTGCGCGCCCGCGACATCGGCCGCGGCAAGCCGCCGTCGGAGTCGCGCAGCGACATGTTCTTCCTCGAGGTCAAGGCGTTCGACGACGAGTTCGTGGCCGCCCAGAGCCAGGCGATGGCCGCCGGCGCCCAGTCGCAAGGCGTCCAGGATCTGGCCGCGGCGCAGAAGGAGATCGTCGTCGCCACCTGGAAGCTCGACGCCCGCGGCCGGCGCGCCCGCAACGCCCGGTCGGCCGCCGACGTCCGCGCCGTGGCCGCGGCGCAGCGTGCCCTCGAACAGCGGGCGGCGCGCGAAGCCGGCGGCCAGCTGCAGAGCGCCACCGGCAGCGATCCGCGGCGACGGCGCGGACGGGCGAGCGCCAACGCGGTCGGCGACAACCCGATGGGCCTGGCCATCGAGGCGATGCGGAAGGCCGCGGTCGAACTCGAGGGCCTGCGCACCGAGGCGGCGATGCCGCACGAACTCGAGGCCCTCAACCAGCTGTTGAAGGCCGAGACCGATGTCAAGCGGCGGCAGGTGGCGCGGCAGCAGAGCGGCGGCGGAGGCGGCGGCAACCGCGACACCCCCGATCTGTCGTCGCTCTTCGACCAGGAACTGCGCAAGCAGCAGCAGACCAACTACGAGACGCCGGCGTCATCCGAGACCCGCCAGGACGAGCGCCAGGCCGAGGACCCGCTGGAGCGCCTGCGCGAGCTGGCGCGCCGTCAGGACGCGATGAGCCGCGAGCAGCGCGATCTGGCCAGCAACGGCGACGGGCTCGATCCCGAGACCGTGAAGCGGCGGCTGGAACGCCTCAGTCGCGATCAGGAATCGCTGCGGCGGGAACTCGAGGAACTGGCGCGTCAGCTGCCGGAGCCGAACGGTGAGCGGCAGGCGTCGTCGCCCTCGCCCTCCGGGCAGGAACCGCAGCAGCCGGGGCAGCGTGGGCAGCAGGGGCAGGCCAGCCAGGGGCAACCGGGACAGCAGGCGCAGGGCCAGGCCGGGCAGACGCCCTCAGGACAGGAGAGCGCGGGCCGCGGATCGAGCCGCCAGTCGCTGCGCGACGCCGCCGAGGAGATGCGCCGCGCCAGTGCCGGCCTGCAGCAGCAGGATCCGGCGCGCGCGAGCCAGAACGCGGAGCGGGCGCTCGAACGCCTGCGACAGGCCGAGCAGGGCCTGCGGGGCTCGACCGCCGACGATCGGCGCCGCCTGCTCGGCGACCTGCAGCTCGAGACGCGCCAGCTCGCCGACGCCGAGCGGCGCGTGTCGCAGGAGCTCGAGCGCGCCGACGACTCGGCCGGCGGCAGCGAGGCGCGGCGGCAGGCGGCCGCGGACCAGGAACGCCTGGCCGGCCGTGCCGAGCGGCTGCAACGCCAGCTGCAGGAGCTGAGCGGCCAGGCCCAGTCGGCGACCGAACGGGAAGCAATCGCCGGCGCCGCCCGCGACCTCGAGTCGCAGCGCGTGGCCGAGCGCATGCGGCAGTCGGCGCGTGGCGTCCGCGAAGGCGGCCGGGAGCCGGCCCGCGCCGGCGAGGCGTCGGCGACGACGACTCGGCGCGACGGTCAGCCGGCGCCGCCGGCGCGCCCGACGGCCGAGGGGCCGGCCCGCGAAGGGGCGGCAATTGCCCGTGCCCTCGAGGAAGTGGCCGGACGGCTCGATGCCGCCCGCGACGGCGATCGCAGCGACGCCTTGCGCCTCTCCGACGAGTTGTCCCGGGCCCGCGAGCTGCGCGACCGGCTCGCCGAGGTCGAGCGGTCGCTCGAACGGCTCAGCGCCGAAGGGCAGCGGCGCGACCGGCCGGCCGCCGATCGCTCGCCGAGCTCGCCGGGCCGGCAACAGGGCGGCAGCGCTCGGGAGCCCGGAGGCCGCAGCCGCGACGGCGACACGGCCAGCGCCGCCGAGATCGCCGCCCTGCAGCGGCAGCTGGCCGAGCAGTTGCGCGAGACCCGCGAGCGCGTCGAAGCGCTGAGCCGCGACAACCCGGAGCTGCGCGGGCCGTCGACGCCGGAGCAGTGGCAGCCGAGCGTCTCGGCGCCGGGCACCGAGGCGTTCAAGCAGGACTTCGCCCGCTGGGAGTCGCTGAAGTCGAATCTGCTGTCGGCGCTCGAGAAAGTGGAACGCAGCCTGACCACCCAGCTGCGCGAGCAGGAAACCCGCGACCGCCTCAACGTCGGCGGTTCCGACACCGTGCCCGACGACTACCGCGCGCTGGTCGAGCGCTACTACCGATCGCTGGCGGCGCCCCGGCGACAGGAGCGTTGACGCGGTGAGGTTTGCGGTCGCGCTGCCGTGGTGGGGCTACGCGCTCGCGTTCGGCGCGGCACTGGCGCTGGCGTGGTACACCTACGCCGCCACCGCCGTGACGCCGCGCTCGCGGGCCCTGCTGACGGCGTTGCGGGCCGTGACGCTGCTGCTGCTCGTGGCCGCCGTGCTGCGCCCGGTCCGCCTGGTGCCGCCGACGGCGGCGCACGATCGGATCGTCCCGATTCTCGTCGACGTCTCGCGCAGCATGCGCATCGCCGACGGCGCGGGCCCGGCGCGTCTGCAGCGCGCCCGCACCGCCGCCGAGTCGCTGGTGACGGCCCTGGAGCCGTCGTTCCGCACCGAGATCTGGACCTTCGGTGACGGCGTCGCACCGGGCGATCTGGGCCAGCTGCAGGCCTCGGCCGGCCGCTCGGACATCGGCGGCGCGCTGGCCGCGATCGCCGATCGCTACCGCGGACGGGCGCTGGGGGGCATCGTCGTCATCTCCGACGGCGGCGACACCGCGCTGGGCGACGAAGCCATCGCCGATCCGGAGACGCCGGTCTTCACGGTCGGCGTCGGCACGCCGGCGATCACCCGCGACCGCGAAGTGGTGGCGATGACGGCGGGGGAGCCGCGGCTGGCCGATTCGGCCATCGACGTGCACGTCTCGGCGGTGAGCACCGGCTACGGCACCCAGCCGATCGAGTTCACGCTCACCGCCAACGGCCGGCCGGTGGACGTGCGGCGGGTGGCCGCCGCCGACGGCGCGCCGGTCCACACCGTGTTCACCGTGTCGCCCGACGCCACCGCGCCGACCGTCTACCAGGTGTCGGTGCCGGTCGCCCCCGGCGAGATCGCCAACGAGAACAACCGGCGCAGCGTGCTCGTCGAGCCGCCCGGGCGGCGCCGCCGGCTGCTGCTGGTCGAGGGCGCGCCCGGCTACGAGCACACGTTCCTCAAGCGCGCGCTGGCCCACGACACCAGTCTCGACGTCGACTCGGTGGTGCGCAAGGGCGTCACCGACGACGGGCGGCCGACGTTCTTCGTGCAGGCGGCGGCGTCGCGGGCTTCCGCGCTGGCCGGCGGCTTCCCCGAGCTCCGCGCCGAGCTGTTCCAGTACGACGCGGTCGTCTTCGGCAACGTCGAGGCCGCGTTCTTCACGCGCGCGCAGCTCGAAGACACCGCGGCGTTCGTCGCCGCGCGCGGCGGCGGGCTGCTGGTCTTCGGCGGCCGGTCGTTCGAGCAGCAGGGGCTGGCCGGCACGCCGATCGACGAGGTGCTGCCGGTGGACATGTCGGATCGCCGGGCGCTGGTCGCGCGTGTGGCCAACACCGCCGCGGCGGCGGGTACGACGGTGGCGCTGACCGCCGACGGCGCCGAGCACCCGGCGACGCGGAGCGGCGCCACGGCCGACGACGCCCGCCGTCTGTGGCAGGCGCTGCCGCCGCTGGCGTCGGTCTCGATCGTCGGCGGGCCGCGGCCAGGCGCCCAGGTGCTGGCGGTGGCCAGCGGTGCGGCCGGCGAGACGCGGCCGCTCCTGACCGTGCAGCGCTACGGCCAGGGCCGGGCGATGGTGTTCGCCGGCGAGGCGTCGTGGCGCTGGCGGATGATGCTGCCGGCCGCCGACGGCTCCTACGACACGATCTGGCGGCAGATGGCCCGCTGGCTGGCCCGCGGCGCCACCGAGCCGGTGGCGATCACCTCGGCGGCCGCCACCTCGCCGGGCGTGAGCGACGTCGTCGCCGTGCTGGTGCGCGACCGCGACTTCGCGCCGGTGCGCGACGCCGAGGTGCGGTTGACCATCGTCGAGCCCGGTGGCGGCGAGCGGCAGGCGACCGCGACCCTGGCCGATGCCGTCGATGGGCGCTACACCGCCGCGATCCGCTTCGACGATCTCGGCGTCTACCGGCTCCGGGCCGACGCGCGACGGCAGGGCGAGGCCCTGGGCAGCGCCGAGCGCGCCGTGCTGTCGGGTGGGGCCGACCCCGAAATGGCCGATCCCCGGCTCAACGAACCGGTGCTGCAGCGGCTGGCGGCGGCGACCGGCGGTGCCTATCAGCGGGCCGAGGACGTCGCCGGCATTCCGTCGCGGCTCAGGACCACCGGCGGGCCGGCCGGTCCGCCCGAGGTGCGCGACCTGTGGCACGGGGCGTGGAGCCTGCTGGCCGTGATCCTCCTCCTCGGCACAGAATGGGCCATGCGGCGGCGGATGGGGCTGGCATGACGGGGCGAGCACGGGCGCAGTGTGTGGCGGCGATGCTGCTGCTCGGCAGCACCGTCGCTGTGACGGCGCAGACGCCGGCGTCGCGCGATCCGCGCTGGGCCGTGATCATCTCGGGCGCGTCGGGCGGCGCCGCGTACGCCGAGCAGATGGCGCGGTGGCGCCGCGAGATCGGCGACGCCCTGACGTCGCGCTTCGGGTTCCCGGCCGCGCAGATCGTCGCCCTGGTGGACGAGACGGCACGAGCCGCCGGCACCGCCGCGACCGCCGAGAACGTGCGCAAGGCGTTCACGACGCTGCGCGGTCAGATGGGGAAGGACGACCTCGCCCTGGTCGTGCTGCTCGGTCACGGCACCTATGACGGCGATCAGGCCAAGTTCAACCTGGTCGGCCCCGACCTCACCGCCGGCGACTGGGCGGTGATGCTCGGCACGTTGCCCGGCCGCGTGATCGTCGTGAACACCACCGAGTCGAGCGCGCCGTTCATCGCCGCGCTGGCCGCCAAGGGCCGGGTGGTCATCACCGCCACCGACACCGCGGCGCAGAAGTACGCGACGGTGTTCCCCGAGTACTTCGCCAAGGCGCTGGCCGACGCCGGCACCGACCTCGACAAGGACGGCAAGACGTCCATCTGGGAGGTCTTCGCCGCGACCAGCGGCTCGGTGGCGCGGCACTTCACCGAGCGGGCCCAGTTGACGACCGAGCGCGCCGTGCTCAGCGACTCCGGGGAGAAGACCGGCGTGCAGGCATCGGCGACCGGCCCGCAGGGCGCGCTGGCGCGCTCGCTCTACCTCGACCGCGACACCGTCGCCGAGGCGGCCAGTCCGGAAGTGCAGACGCTCATCGCCCGGCGCCGGGCCCTCGAAGCCGACGCGCAGGCGCACATCCAGAAGAAGCCGTCGGCCGATCCGGCGGCGTGGAGCGCCGAGTTCGAGCGGCTCATGATCGAACTGGCCCGCGTGTCGCGCGAGATTCGGCAGAGATCGTGAGATAGATGAGATCGGTTGATCGCGTGATCGGTCGATCGGTTGATCGATCTGGCGATCGCATGATCGTGTGACCTGGCGATCGACCTCGGCAGATCGCCAGATCCACCAGATTCCAGATCACCCGATCAACCGATCACGCGATCGTCAGATCTGTTGATCCCACCACTCCACCTGCTGGCGTTCCGGCCGCCGCAGCAGCAGCACCAGCACCGCACCGACGGCGAAGCCGGCGATGTGCGCCCAGAACGCCACCCCGCCGGCCAGGTCGCCTTCGGCGGCGAGCGACAGCGACCCGAGGCCATTGACGAACTGCATCACGAACCACAGGCCGAGCAGGTAGACCGCCGGCAGCTCGAACAGCATCAGCGGGAACGGGAACAGCGTCAGCACCCGTGACCGCGGGTAGAGCACGAAGTAGGCGCCCATCACCCCGGCGATGGCCCCCGACGCGCCGACCATCGGCAGCAGCGAATCCGCCGAGACGACGGTCTGCGCCAGCGCCGCCCCGGCGCCGCACAGCAGATAGAAGGCGAGAAAGCGCCCGTGGCCCATCCGGTCCTCGACGTTGTCGCCGAAGATCCAGAGATAGAGCATGTTGCCGGCGAAGTGCAGGAAGCCGCCGTGCACGAACATCGAGGTGACGACCGCGCTCCACGAGAAGTGCGCCGGGATGAGACCCCAGGTGCGGACGAAGCGTTCGAGGTCGTTGTCGCCGAGCCCGGCCTCGACGGCGAAGACGGCGGCGTTCAGGACCAGCAGCGACACCGTGACGACGGGCCGGGTGCGCGAAGGGATGATGTCGCGAAGCGGGATCACGGGTGCCGTGGTAGCCGAAGCTCCCAGTATTGCGTATGCTGAGAGGCTGTGCGCTGCCGATTCTGCGACACCGAGATTGCCGACAAGGCCCTCATCTGCTACCGCTGTGGACGGGCGACCACCGACCCGAAGGTGGCGCCGGCGCCGCTGCGCCGCGCGCGGCCGACGGCGCTGGCGGCGTCGGTGCTCGCCCTGCTGGCCGGCGGCGCGGCCTGGCTGCCCGCGGTCGCCGACGGCGCGGAGCTGTGGACCGCGTGGGGTGGCCTGGGGGCGGCGGCGTTGGCCACGGCGGCGTGGTGGTGGCGGGGCCGGCGGTGACGGAACGCGCAGGCTGCGTGCGACGGGCCTGCTAGAATCGACCCAGGTTCATGGCTGACCCGCGCCTCGAAGTCAACGACGGCCTCGGCCGGCGCGTCGTGCCGATCGACAAGCCGACCCTGACGATCGGCCGGCGCACCGAGAGCGACGTCCGGCTCGTCGGCAGCGACGTCTCGCGCGAGCATGCCGAAATCGTCCGCGAAGACGGCGCGCTGGTGCTGAAGGATCGCGGGTCGCGCTACGGCACGTTCGTCAACGGCGAGGCCGTCACCGAGCATCGGCTCGTGCACGGCGACCGCGTGCAGTTCGGGCGCACCGGCGGCGCCGAGATCGTCTACCTCACCGACGCCGCGTCCAACTCCGGTACATCCACGGCCGGCACCGCCGTCGGCGACATCCGCCAGATGGCCACGCTGCTCGAGGGCCTGCGCGCGCTCGGCTCGGGACGGGTCCTCGACGAGGTGCTGGCGCTGGTGCTCGACGCCGCCATCGGCGTGACCGGCGCCGAACGCGGCTTCATCATGCTGGCCGGCGACGACCGCAAGCTCGAGATGAAGCTGGCGCGGGCCCGCGGCCGCGTCACCCTGCCCGGCACGCGCTTCGACACCAGCCGCAAGATCCCCGAGGAGGTCTACTCGACCGGCGAGCTGAAGGTCGTGCAGGACCTGCTCGACGACCACCTGGCCAAGGACCATCAGGGCACCGTGGCCCTGGGCATCCGCCAGGTGCTGTGCACGCCGCTCCGCCTGGTGCGCTATCTCGATCGGCCCGACATGCCGGCCGAGACGCGGGCCATCGGCGTGCTCTACCTCGACAGCCGCGAGAAGGGCCAGCTGCTCTCCCAGGCGACGCGCGGCGCGCTCGACACCCTGGCGAACGAAGCCGGCGTGGCCATCGAGAACGCCCGGCTCTACCGCGAGACCCTCGAGAAAGCCCGCATCGAACACGAGCTGCGCATCGCCGCCGAGATCCAGCGCTCGCTGCTGCCGCAGGGCCGCCGCGAAGGCGTGTTCTTCCAGGCCATGGGCGCGTCGCTGCCGTCGCGATCGATCGGCGGCGACTTCTTCGAGTACACCGACATGGACGACGGCGGCATCGGCGTCGTCCTCGGCGACGTCGCCGGGAAGGGGCCGGCGGCGGCGCTGCTCACCGCCAAGATCCAGGGGCTGTTCTCGGCCCAGGCCGGCGACGGCAGCCCGGCCTCGGCGATGAAGCTGGTCAACAACGGCCTGCTGAAGCGGCAGATCGACGCCCGCTACGCCACCGTCTTCTTCGCGACCCTGCGTCCCGATGGCGTGCTGACCTACTGCAACGCCGGACACAACCCGCCGATGGTGGTCACGGCCGCCGGGGTGCGGTCGCTGGCCTCGGGCAGCGTGCCGGTCGGGCTGTTCTCGAGCGCCGCCTACGGCGACGAGCGCACCACCCTCGACCCCGGCGACGTGCTCGTCATCTTCAGCGACGGCGTGACCGAAGCGCTCAACCCGGCCGGCGAGGAGTTCGGCGAGGACCGCCTGTCGGCCGAGCTCATCCGCTTCCGCACCGCACCGCTGCCCGACATCCTGCAGGCGGTGATCACCGCCGTGCAGACCTTCGCCGCCGGGGCATCCCAGAGCGACGACGTCACGGTGCTGGTCGCCCGCTACCTCGGGCCGAACGGATCCGGCGCCGCCGCGCCGCCGGCATGATCGACGGCCTGATCTACGACTGGAACGCCATCAACGCGCCGCCGCGCCCGCGCGCGGTGATGCTCGACGACGAGACGCTGCGCGACGGCCTGCAGTCGCCGTCGGTGCGGACGCCGTCGATCGACGACAAGCTGCGCATCCTCCACCTGATCGACACGCTCGGCATCCACACCGCCGACATCGGCCTGCCCGGCGCCGGTGCCGACGTGCGTCGCGACGTCGAGCGGCTGGCCCGCGAGATCGGCAGCCAGCGGCTCTCGGTGGCCGCCAACTGCGCCGGCCGTACCCACATCGACGACGTCCGGCCGATCGCCGAGATCCAGCAGCGCACCGGCGTGCCGATCGAGGCGGCGCTGTTCATCGGCAGCTCGCCGATCCGCCAGTACGCCGAGGGCTGGACGCTCGAGTGGCTGCTGCGCCGGACCGACGACGCCATCGGCTTCGCGGTCAAGGAGGGCCTGCGGGTGATGTACGTCACCGAGGACACGACCCGTGCCCACCCCGACACGCTGCGCGCGATCTATCGCTGCGCCATCCACGCCGGGGCGTCGCGCATCTGCGTCGCCGACACCGTCGGCTTCGCGACGCCGGTCGGCGCGGCGGCGGTGGTGCGCTTCGTCGCCAGCGTAATCGCCGAGGCGGCGGCGCCGGTGGGCATCGACTGGCACGGCCATCGCGACCGCGACCTGGCGGTCGCCTGCAGCCTGGCGGCGATCGACGCCGGCGCCACCCGCGTGCACGGCGCCGCGCTCGGCATCGGCGAACGCGTCGGCAACACGCCGATGGACCTGCTGCTGGTCAACCTGGTGCTGCTCGGCTATCTCGATCGCGATCTGCTGCCGCTCGACGACTACTGCCGCACCGTGTCGCGGGCCTGCGGCGTGCCGCTGCCCGACAACTACCCGGTGCTCGGCCGGGACGCCTTCCGCACCGCCACCGGCGTGCACGCCGCGGCGGTCGTCAAGGCGGCGCGCAAGGGCGACCGCGAACTGGCCGATGCCGTCTACTCGGCGATTCCGGCCGGGATGGTCGGGCGGGAGCAGGAGATCGAAATCGGCCCGATGTCGGGCCGGTCGAACGTCACCTACTGGCTCGAGAAGCGCGGCATCACCGCCACCGAAGACCTGGTCGACCGCATCTTCCAGAAGGCCAAGCGGGCCTCGGCGGTGCTCACCGACGACGAGATCCGCGCCGAGGTCGGCGCGGTGGCCCGCCGGCCGCCGACCGCGCCGTAGGGCAGGACCGGCCGCTTCGCTGCCAGCTGCGGCGCGACCTCGCCTACTTCCTGGCGCCGACCTCGACGTAGTCGCGGCTGTCGTAGCCGGCGTAGATCTGCCGCGGCCGGGCGATCTTCTGATCGGGGTCGAGCAGCATCTCTTCCCACTGCGCCGCCCAGCCGACGGTGCGGGCGATGGCGAACATCACCGGGAACATCGCCATCTGGAAGCCCATCGCCTCGTAGATCAGGCCCGAGTAGAAGTCGACGTTGGGATAGAGCTTGCGCGAGACGAAGTAGTCGTCCTGGAGGGCGATCCGCTCGAGCTCGAGGGCGATGTCGAGCAGCGGGTTCTTGCCGGTGACCTCGAACACCTCGTAGGCGGTCTGCTTGATGATCCGCGCCCGCGGGTCGTAGGACTTGTAGACGCGGTGGCCGAAGCCCATCAGCCGGCCGTCGCCGCCCTTGACGCCCTTGATGAAGGCCGGGATGTTGTCCACCGAGCCGATCTCGTTGAGCATCTTGAGCACGGCTTCGTTGGCCCCGCCGTGCAGCGGGCCGTAGAGGGCAGCGGCCGCCCCGGCCATCGCCGAGTAGGGGTCGACGTGCGAGCTGCCGATGCCGCGCATCGCGCTGGTCGAGCAGTTCTGCTCGTGGTCGGCGTGGAGGATGAACAGGACGTCGAGGGCGCGCACCAGCGCCGGGTTCGGGGTGTACTTCACCTCGGTCATCTTGAACAGCATGTTCAGGAAGTTGCCGGTGAAGCTGAGGTCGTTGTCGGGGTAGACGTAGGGCCGGCCCATGCTGTGCCGGAAGGCGAACGCGGCGATGGTCGGCACCTTGGCGATCAGCCGGACCATCTGCTTGCGCCGCGACTGGGCGTTGAAGATGTCCTTGCCGTCGGGGTAGAAGGTCGACATCGCGCCGACGGTGCTGACGAACACGCTCATCGGATGGGCGTCGTAGGTGAAGCCCTCCATGAACTTCTTGATGTTCTCGTGCACCATGGTGTGCATGGTGATCTCGTGGGTCCACGCCCGCAGCTGGTCGGCGGTCGGCAGTTCCCCGAACAGGATGAGGTAGGCGGTCTCGAGGAAGGTGCTCTTCTCGGCCAGCTGCTCGATCGGGTAGCCGCGGTACATCAGGACGCCCTTGTCGCCGTCGATGTAGGTGATCTTGCTGCGGCACGACGCGGTGTTCATGAACGCCGGGTCGTAGGTGGTGAGGCCGAAGTCGTCGTCGCCGGTCCTGATCTTGCGCAGGTCCATCGCCTTGACGGTGCCGTCGGTGATGGGCAGCTCGTACTGCTTGCCGGTGCGGTTGTCGGTGATCGTGAGCGTGTCGGCCATGAGTGCGGGGCTCGGGGTCCGGGGCTCGGGGCCCGGGAAGAACGGGGAATCAGTTGTCGTCGGACTGGTCATGCAACTCGACCGCCGGGCCGGGGACGCGATACGTGCCGTCGGCCCACCGCGCGAGGTCTTCCTGCTGGCAGCGCCGGCTGCAGAACGGTCTCCACCGCGGCTCCACCGGACGGAGCCTGCACGAGGCGCACACCGCCCGTTGCTCCATCCGACCCATTCTATGACAGCGGGCGGAGGGCAAACGCAACAGAACGTCATGGCCCGTCGCCGGCCCATCTGTCGCCGGAATCGGACCCATGCCGGTTCGGCGGCGGCGGATCAGGCCGGGTCGGCCGTCGCCGGACCGTGGTGGCGGACGTCCCGGGCCGAGACCATGAAGATCACGTCTTCGGCGACGTTGGTGGCGTGGTCGCCGATACGCTCGAGATGGCGCGACACCAGGATGAGGTCGAGGGCCGGCTCGATGGTGCTGCCGTCCTGCATCATGTAGGTGAGCAGCTCGCGAAAGATCTGCGACTTCAGCGCGTCGAGCTCGTCGTCGGCGGCCAGCACGGTCTCGGCCAGCGCCATGTCGCGGCGCACGAACGCGTCGAGCGCGTCGCGCAGCATCCGCTGCGCGATGTCGCCCATCCGCGGGATGTCGATCAGCGGTTTGACCGGCGGATGGAGCAGATAGCGCTTGGCCGCCTCGGCGATGTTCACCGCCAGGTCGCCGACGCGCTCGAGGTCGCTGTTGATCTTCACCGCCGCGACGATCACCCGCAGGTCGGCGGCCATCGGCTGGTGCAGCGCCAGCAGCTTGAAGCAGCGGTCGTCCAGCTCGATGTGCAGATCGTTGATCGGCTCGTCACCGCCCAGCACCCGCTCGACCAGTGCGGCGTCGCGCGAGGCCAGCCCGTGGACCGCCTCGCGGACGCGCTCTTCGGCGAAGCCGCCCATCGCCAGCAGGCGCTCCTGCAGCGTGACCAGCTCTTCCTGGAAGTGACGGACGACGCGCTCCACCCTGCTCGCTCCCTCCGGCCCGGTCATCCGCACCGGCCGGTGATGTAGTCCTCGGTCAGCTTCTCGGCCGGAGCGGTGAAGATCCTGTCGGTCCGGTCGTACTCGACCAGCCGGCCCAGCCAGAAGAACGCCGTCGCGTCCGAGACCCGGGCCGCCTGCTGCATGTTGTGGGTGACGATCACGATCGTGTAGTTCTTCTTGAGATCGTAGACGAGTTCCTCGATGCGCTGCGTGGCAATCGGGTCGAGCGCCGACGCCGGCTCGTCCATCAGCAGCACCCCGGGTCGGATGGCCAGGGCGCGGGCGATGCACAGCCGCTGCTGCTGTCCGCCCGACAGCGCCAGGGCCGACTCGGCGAGGCGGTCCTTCACCTCGTCCCAGATGGCGGCGGCGCGCAGGCTCTCCTCGACGCGCGCGGCCAGGTCGGCCTTGCTCTGCACCAGGCCGTTGACGCGCAGGCCGTAGGCGACGTTCTCGAAGATCGACTTCGGGAACGGGTTCGACTTCTGGAACACCATCCCGACCTGGCGGCGCAGCGCGACGACGTCGACGCCCGGGCCGTACGCGTCGCGGCCGTCGATCAGCACCCGGCCCTCGACGCGGGTGCCCGGAATGATGTCGTTCATGCGGTTGAGCGTGCGCAGGAACGTGCTCTTGCCGCACCCCGACGGGCCGATGAAGGCGGTGACGCGGTTGGCGGGAATGCGGATCGAGATGCCGTCGAGCGCCCGCTTCTCGCCGTAGTAGAAGTTCATGTCCGCCACGTCGATCTTGACGGGGGCGGTGTCGGCGGTCGCGGCCGCGGGCCGGACCAGGCTCGACAGCGGCGGCGGCACCGGGCGGGTCTCGGCGTTCATGGCCGGACCTTCCGTTGGTAGCGATCCCGGAGCACGATGGCGATGGCGTTCATGGCGAGGAGCAGTCCGAGGAGGACGAGGATACCGGCCGCGGCGTTGTCCCTGAAGGCGGCCTGCGGCCGCGACACCCAGTTGAAGATCTGGATCGGCAGCACCGTGAACGGCGACCACAAACTGTCGGGCGCGAACGGGATGTAGGTGAGGGCACCGATGGTGATGAGCGGCGCGGTCTCGCCGATGGCGCGCGACAACGCCAGGATGAGGCCGGTCAGCACGCCCGGCAGGGCCATCGGTAGCACCTGGTGCCAGATCGTCTGCCACTTCGTGGCGCCGAGCGCGTACGACCCTTCGCGAATCGAGCTCGGCACCGTGCGCAGCGCCTCGCGGGTCGACAGGATCACGACCGGCAGCGCCAGCAGGGCGAGCGTGGCGGCGCCAGCCAGCACGCTGCGGCCCATGCCCATGGCGCGGACGAACAGGCCGAGGCCGAGCAGCCCGTAGATGATCGACGGCACCGCGGCGAGGTTGGCGATGTTCAGCTCGATGAAGCGGGCCATCCGGCTCCGTCCGCCGTACTCCTCGAGGTAGATCGCCGCGGCCACGCCGACGGGCAGCGCCAGCGCGGCGGTGAGGGCGATCACGAACAGGCTGCCGACGATGGCGTGGTAGATCCCGGCGCTCTCGGCGCGGCGCGACGGAAAGCTGGTGAGGAACTGCCAGCTCAGCCGGTCGCCGCCGTCGGCCCAGACCGTCCCGATCAGCACGGCCAGCGCGGCCAGGGCGACGACCAGCACGGCCAGCGCCGCCAGCTGGAACACCTGGTCGGCGCGGCGGCGCGCCGCCGTGGACGACGAGGGCGCCAGGTCCTTCAGCTGTACTCCTCGCGGAAGCGGGCGCGCAGCCAGCTGCTGACCAGGTTGAGCACCAGCGTCATCAGGAAGAGCAGCATGCCGACGGCGAAGATGGTGCGGTACTCCAGCGTCCCCTGCGGCGTGTCGCCGAGGCTCACCTGGACGATGTACGCGGTCATCGTCTCGAGCGGCACCAGCGGGTTGACCGTGAGGCGCGGCTGCTGGCCGGCGGCGATGGCGACGATCATCGTCTCGCCGATGGCCCGCGACGCCGCCAGGATGAAGGCGGCGGTGATGCCCGAGAACGCCGCCGGCACGACCACCTGCACGGCGGTCTGCATGCGCGTGGCGCCGAGGGCGTAGGCGGCCTCGCGCAGGCCGCGCGGCACGGCGCGCATCGCGTCCTCGGCCAGCGAACTGACCAGCGGCAGGATCATCAGGCCCATCACGATGCCCGGGCTGAGGGCGTTGAAGCCGCTCAAGCCCGGCACCCAGCGCTGGAGCAGCGGGGTCACGAAGGTGAGGGCGAAGAAGCCGTAGACCACCGTCGGCACGCCGGCCAGGATCTCGAGCACCGGCTTGACGACGCGGCGCACCCGGTCGGGCGCGTATTCGCTGAGATAGATGGCGCTCAGCAGGCCGGTGGGCACGGCCACCACCATGGCGATCGCCGAGACCAGGAGGGTGCCGAGCACCAGCGGCAGCACGCCGAACCGCTTGGTGGCGAACAGCGGCGTCCACTCGGTGCCGGTGAGGAACTCCACCACCGGCACCTCGCGGAAGAAGGCCAGCGTCTCGATGGCCAGCACCGCGATGATGCCGACCGTGGTGCCGACCGAGAGCGCCGCGCAGAGAAACAGCAGGATCTCGATCAGGCGTTCGGGCCGGCGCGTCGACATCCGGCGGCTCTACTTCGTCTCGCGCGCGAGCAGCTGCTCGATGGTGAGGCCGACTTGCGAGCCGCCGTGGGCGAAGACGGTGCCGGTCTTGCGGGCGGTGAAGTGCTCGGTGACCAGGCGATACCCCTGGTCGCCGAGCGGCACGTAGCCCACCTCTTCGGCCAGCGCCCCGCCCTGCGCCAGATAGAACTCGATGAACGTCACGACCTCGGGGCGCTCCAGCGCCCTGGTGGAGACGTAGATGAAGATCGGCCGCGACAGCGGCTGGTAGGTGCCGCCCTTCACCGTCTCGACGCTCGGGCTGATCGGGCCGGCGCCGTTGTCGGCCTTGCCGTCGTCCACGGGCACCAGCTTCAGCGCCGCCTGGTTCTCGGCGAAGTAGGCGTAGGGCATGAAGCCGAGGGCCAGTTCGTCGTTGGCGATGCCCTGGACGAGCACGTTGTCGTCCTCGCTCGACGTGAAGTCGCCGCGGCTGGCGCCTTCCTTGCCGACGATCGCCTGGGTGAAGTAGTCGTAGGTGCCCGAATCGACGCCGGCGCCGAAGAGATGCAGCTCGCGGGCCGGCCAGCCGGCCCGCACCTGCGCCCACTGCTTGACCTTGTCCTGGGCCTCGGGCGCCCACATCGTCTTGAGTTCCGCGACGGTGATGTGGTCGATCCACGTCGCCTTCGGATTGGCGACCACGGCAAGTCCGTCGTAGGCGACCGGAAGCTCGATGAAGGCGACGCCGGCCTTCGCGCAGGCCTCGGTCTCGCCGGCCGTGATCGGCCGCGAGGCGTTGCTGATGTCGGTTTCGGCGCGGCAGAACTTCTGGAAGCCGCCGCCGGTGCCAGAGATGCCGACGGTGACGCGGACGCCGGGGTTGGCCTTCTGGAATTCCTCGGCGACAGCCTCACTCACCGGGAAGACCGTGCTCGATCCGTCGAGGGTGACCACCGCCGCGGCGCCCGTCCCACCGCCGCCCGTCGGCTGGCCGCCGCCACACCCCGCCAGCACCAGGGCGCCGACGACCGGGAGCACCAACGCCGTTACGATTCGCATGCCGCGATCGTAGCCAACTGGCCGTTTCGCAACAGTTTCCGACGTGTAAATTCGACGTTACGGCGCCGCGGCGACACGCGCAGCGCCGGCCCGGCGGGGCCTGGTCGCCGGTTCGGGGTCGTCGACGATGCGCACCTGCAGCCGCACCGGCCGCTCGATCACCCGCTCGAGCGGCGCCAGCTGCCGGTTGGCCGCCCACATCTCCAGCTCGGCGTCGCCGCGCCCCTCGAGTTCGACCAGCACCTGGTCGGCGCTGGTGTTGACGGTCAGGCCGCGAATCGTGCCGTGGCGGCTGCGGTCGAGCGACTCGGCCAGCCGCAGGATCGCGCCGAGCAGCCGCACCGTGCGCCGCAGCGGCTTGGGCAGATCCTTGAAGCCTTCGTGACCGCGGCGCGGCTCGGCGCGGCGGTGGTAGCGGGCGGCCAGGGCGATGGTTTCGATCTCCGCCGGTTCGAAGCCGCGCAGATCGCCGTGCTTGATGAGGTAGTAGGAGTGGCGGTGGTGCCGCTCGTAGCTGATGTGGTTGCCGGCGTCGTGCAGCCACGCCGCGTACTCGAGCCACTCGCGCTCGCGATCGCCGAGCCCGTGGATCCCCTTGAGGCCGTCGTAGATCCCGAGCGCCAGCCGCGCCACCTGCTGCGAGTGCTCGGCCTCCCAGCCGCAGCGCTCCGCCAGCTCGAGCGCCGAGCGGCGGCGCACGTCGGGGATCTCGTCGACCTGGCGGATGTGCTTGCGGTTGCGCTGGATGAAGTCGAGCACCAGCCCCTCGCGGAGCGCCAGGTCGCAGAGCGTGATTTCCCTGGCGTCGAGCGTGCGCAGCAGCGAGTCGAGCAGCACCGCACCGGCGACGACGAGATCGGCGCGGCGCGGGTCCATCGCCGGGATCTCGAGCCGACGGGCCAGCGGCAGGCCGCAGACCATCTTGCGGACCCGCCGGATCGCCTTGGCCGACACCCGCAGATTGCGGATCTCGGCCGGCGCGGTGCCCGACTCGACCGCCGTGGCCACGGTGCCGAGCGACAGGATCGTGCCCGACGTGCCGATCACGCGATCGAAGCCGGCGTTGACGATGTGGGCGAGGTAGCGATCGACCTGCGCCGCGATGTGCTCCTCGAGCTTGCGTTCGTCGCGGCCGCTGAGCGGGTCCGAAGTGACGAAGCGCTCGGTGAGGCGAATCGCGCCGAGCTTGAAGCTGCGCGCGAAGCGCACCTGGTCGCCGGCGCCGAGCGTGACCTCGACGCTGCCGCCGCCGATGTCGATGACCACCGCCGGCTTCGGCGTGTCGACGCCGTAGACGGCGGCGAGGTGGATGAGGCGGGCCTCTTCGGTGCCGGTGATGATGCGCGGGCGGATGCCGGTCTGGCGCTCGATCGCGGCGAGGAGCTCGCCGCCGTTCTCGGCCTCGCGGGTGGCGCTGGTCGCGGCGGCGAGGATCTCGTCGACCTGGTGCGAGCGCGCCAGCCGCTCGAACTTCGACAGCGCCTGCAACGCCGCCGACATCGCCTCGCGGGTCATCCGTCGGCCGTCGAGGCCGCCGGCGCCGAGACGGACCATCTCCTTCTCGCGGTCGATGACCTCGAAGGAGAAGTCAGGACGGACGCGGACCACGATCATGTGGACCGAGTTGGTGCCGATGTCGATGGCGGCGAGGCGCATGGGTGGCGGCGGCTATAATGGCCCGGTTCGCGGGGCCGCGCCGGCGCCGCACAGTATGGCACGACGCTCCCTGATCGACGCGCTGCTGGCGCCGCGCATCGCCGCCCTGCTCGACACCCTGCCCGCGGCTCTCGACGGCGAGGTCGAGGCGGTGCATCGCGCCCGGGTCAGCTCGCGCCGCCTGCGCGAGTTGCTGCCGCCGCTCGGCCACGTCGTGGCGCATGACGTCGCCGACGCCGCGCGCGCCGAGGTGCGCCGCGTCACGCGGGCCCTCGGGCCGGTGCGTGAACTCGACGTGTCGATCGGGCTCTTCGACGAGCTGGCCGCGGCGCACGCTCTCGGCGCCCCGGCCCGGCTCGCCGTTCGCCGCACCCTGACCCGCGACCGCGATGCCGCGCTCGGCCGGCTGCGGACGGCGATGTCGCCGCGTCGGCGCGGGCGGCTGGCCAGGGCGCTGGCGGCGCTGCAGGCGGCGGAGGCGGCCGCGGCGGCCGGGGCGGCCGGCGCCCTGCTCGCCGCCGTCGACGCCCGTGCGGTGCGCCGCGCCGAGCGCGTCCGCACGGCGCTGCATCGCGCCGGGGCGATGTACGTGCCCGAACGGCTGCACCAGATCCGCATCGCCGTGAAGCAGCTGCGCTACGCGCTCGAGGTGGCCGGGGCGGCGCGACGGTCGCGGGCGACGGCGCGGGTCACCCAGCTGCGAACGGTGCAGGATCTGCTCGGCCACGCCCACGACCTGCACGTCCTCGCCGACCGGATCCGCGACGTGCAGACGCACGTCGTGCGCACCTCGCGGACCACCGTGGCCGCGCTCGACGCGTTCGTCGCGCACGTCGACGAGGCCTGCCGCGCCGATCACGCCGCGTTCATGAGCCGCCGCGCCGCGCTGCTGGCGCTGTGCGACAGCCTGGATCCAGCGGCGGCGCCGCCGCGCCGCCGCTCGGTGGCGTGACATCGTGCCCACGTCCCTCGAGCTGTATCTGGTTCGTCATGCGGTGGCGGCGCTGCGCGGCCCCGACTATCCAGACGACGCCGAACGGCCGCTGACGCCCGAGGGCGTCGACCGCTGGCGCCGCTCGGCCGCCGGCTTGCGCGAGATCGGCGTGGCGGTGGATGTCGTGCTGACGAGCCCGCTCGTCCGCGCGCAGGAGACGGCGGAGATTCTCGCCGCCACGCTCAAGCCGAAGCCGCGTCTCACGGTGGCCGAGGCGCTGGCGCCGGGGCGCAAGCCGGCCGACGCCCTGGCCCTCATCGCCAAGTACGCGGCGGCACCCCGTGGCGCCTCGCGTCTGGCGCTGGTGGGTCACGAGCCCGACCTGGGCGAACTCGCCGCGCGCCTGCTCGGCGCCAAGGGCGTGATCGAGTTCAAGAAGGGCGCGGTGTGCCGGCTCGATGTCGATCGCGCGATGCCGGCCGGACCGGCCACGTTGCGCTGGTTCCTGCCACCGCGGGTGCTGCGGGGCCTGGCTCCGTGACGCGCGCGCTGGTCGTCATCAACCCCATCTCGGGCGCCGGACGACCAGACGGCGGCGGCGCCGCCGAAGTGGAGCTGGCCCGGGCCGGGCTGGCCGGCGCCGGCTACGACGCCACCGTGGTCGTCACCAAGGGCCCCGGGCATGCCACCGAGGCCACCCGCCAGGCGTGCGCCGAGGGCGCGACGCTGGTGGTGGCGTGGGGCGGCGACGGCACGATGAACGAGGTGGCGCGGGTGCTGGCGTTCGGACCGGTGGCCCTGGCCCTCGTGCCCGCCGGGTCGGGCAACGGACTGGCGCGCGACCTCGGCGTGCCGCGGGCCCCGGCGGCCGCCCTCGCCGCGGCGACGACCGGGCGGCCGTGGCGCATCGACGCCGGCGCCGTCAACGGCTCGCTGTTCTTCAACGTCGCCGGCCTGGGCCTCGATGCCCGCATCGCGCACGCGTTCGCCGCGAACCGCGGCCGGCGCGGGCTGGTCCGCTACCTGGAGATCGGCGCCCGCGAGCTGCTGCGGTACCGGGCGCGCGAGTACGAGATCGCGTGGGAGGCGGGACGCCGTGCCGCGGCCCCGGCCCTGTTCGTCGCCATCGCCAACTCCCGGCAGTACGGCGGGCACGGCTGCATCGCGCCCGGCGCGGTGCTCGACGATGGCCGGCTCGATCTGGTCGTCGTCGACGACCTGCCGCTGTGGCGCGTGCTGGCCCGGGTGCCGGGCTTCTTCCGCGGCACGCTCGCACCGGGCGGCGGGGTGGCGATGCACGCGTGCACGAGCGCGCGCATCAGCACGCCGTCGGCGTGGGAACTGCATCTCGACGGCGAACCGCACGCCGGCGACCAGGTGATCGACGTGGCCGTGCATCGCCAGGCGGTGACCGTCATCGCCCCCCTCGACAGCACCACCCCGCACGCGCCAACCGGTTGAGACGCAGGGGGTTAGCGGCACGAAACACAGAAGTTTCAGGGAGTTTACATCTGTCTCCACGCGCCGGGGGCAGGATCGGGACGCGCATGGTTTCTGCGCCCCAGCTTATGACGCCCTTCGCCAAGACGCTCCAGAAAGACTCCCACGTCCGCCGCTACGAGATCCTGCCCGACGCCAATGGCTGGCGGGTGGTCGAGCGCGAGGACAGCCGCGTCATCCGTGACGCCGTCTACAGTGACTGGCACCGGGTGGAGCGGGCACGGCGTGCGTTCGTGGTCGAGATGACCAGCCTGCGCAACGAAGGCTGGACCGACGCGCGCAACTGATCGACGCCGGGCTCCGGGTCGAGACTGCCGATCCAGTCGATCGCGGCTACTCGACGAAGCGATAACCGAGGCCGACGACCGTTTCGATCTGCCGCCCGGCGGCGCCGAGCTTGGCGCGCAGGCGGCCGACGTGCACGTCCACCGAGCGCGTCTCGATCAGCCGGTCGTAGCCCCACACCCGTTCCAGCAGCCGATCGCGCGACAGCACGCGGTTGCGGTTCTCGACCAGGTAGCGGAGCAGCTCGAACTCGCGGCGCGTGAGCTTCACCGGCTCGCCGTCCACCTCCACCGACACGGCGTCGAAGTCGGCCAGCAGGTGCGTGCCCTGGTAGACCGCGGGCGCCGCCGGCGGCGTGGCGGCCCGGCCGCGGCGCAGCGCCGCCCGCACCCGCGCCGCCAGTTCGCGCGGGCTGAACGGCTTGGTCACGTAGTCGTCGGCGCCGATGTCGAGTCCGGCGACGCGCTCACCCTCGCTGGCGCTCGCCGTCACCATGATGATCGGCACGGTGGCCGTCGCCGGCCGCTGCCGCAGGATCCGGCACACCTCGAGTCCGTTCAGCACCGGCAGGTTGAGGTCGAGCAGCACCAGGTCGGGCGGCTGCTCGGTGCAGGCCTTCAGCGCGCCATCGCCGCTGACCGCCAGCTCCACCTCGATGTCGCCGCCGCGCTCGAGCGTGTGGCGGATGAGGTCGGCGATGTCCTGCTCGTCTTCCACCACCAGCACGCGGCGCCGGCCGCCGCGCGGCACCGGCACCGGCCGGGTCGGCGACACGCGGGCGTCGCCGCGGGCGGCGTTCTGGAGGCCCGACACGGCCTCGGCTCGAATCGGGGCGCGCTCCTGCGCACGGGCATCGACCTGGACTGGCATCGCCTCACGCTAGCGGCGAGACGTTGCCGGGTCGTGTCGGAGCCGTAAATTCTGGGTTACACCGGCGCCGGGACGTTCAGACCACCGTTCCGGGGGCGACCACGGCCCCCTTCGGCACGATCAGGATGCCCTCGCGGATGAAGTAGTTCGGCCCGTCGGCATGCTGGACACCGGCGGCGTTCACCAGCCGGCAGCCGGCGCCGATGCGGGCGTTCTTGTCCACGATCACGCGGTCGAGTTCCACGTCCGGCCCGATGCCGAGCGGCACCTCCGGGCTTCGGCCGTGCGGCGCGGTGTCGTAGAAGTCGGCGCCGAGCAGCACCGAACGGCGGATGCGGGCGCCGGCGCCGATGGCGGTGCGGATGCCGACCACCGACGCCTCGATCTCGGCCCGGGCGATGTCGCAGCCCTCGGCCACCAGGGCGCGCGTCAGCCGCGAGTCGTTGACGCGGGACGGCGACAGGAAGCGCGCGTGGGTGAACACCGGCCGCTTCGGGTCGTAGAAACTGAACGGCGCGGCGGGCTGGGTGAGCATGATGTTGGCGTCGTAGAACGACTGCACCGTGCCGACGTCGGCCCAGTAGCTGTCGTGCAGGTGCGCCACCACGTGATAGCGGTCGAGCGCCGCGGGAATCAGCGCCCGGCCGAAGTCGTGGCCCTGTTCGCGCGCCAGCAGGTCGAACAGCACGTCGCGCGTGAACACGTAGATGCCCATCGAGGCGACGAACGGCCGATGCGGGTCCTCGGGCATGAAGGTGGAGCCCGGCGGCGCACTGCGGCCGATCTCGGCGAGCCGCTCTGGCGACGGCTTTTCCTCGAAGCGCTGGATGGCGCCGCGGCCGTCGAAGTGGAAGATTCCCATGCCGGCGGCGCCGGCGGCGTCCACCGGCAGCGCGGCGATGGTCACGTCGGCGCCGCGGTCGAGGTGGGCGCCGACCAGCTGCGCGTAGTCCATCCGGTAGAGGTGATCGCCGGCCAGGATCAGGTAGTAGTCGGCGTCGTACTGCGCGAAGTGGCGGGCGGCCTTGCGTACCGCGTCGGCGGTGCCCTGGAACCACGCCGTGCTCTCGGGCGTCTGCTCGGCGGCCAGGATCTCCACGAACCCGTTGGAGAAGGTGTCCATGCGGTAGGCGCCGGCGATGTGACGGTTGAGCGACGCCGAGTTGAACTGCGTCAGCACGAAGATGCGGCGCAGGTCGGCGTGCAGGCAGTTGCTGATCGGCACGTCGATCAGCCGGTATTTCCCGCCGATCGGCACGGCCGGCTTCGAGCGGTGCTGGGTGAGCGGGAAGAGACGGCTGCCCTGGCCGCCGCCGAGGATGAGCGCGAGGGTGTCCCGCATCTCCCGGAAGTCTACGTGCGATGCGCGCCGCGCACCACCCGGGATCGTCGCGCCGCCGTTACTGCCTCCACTCGCTGCTGGCCCAGACCCGGGTGTCCGACGACATCGTCGTCATCGACAACGCCAGAGCCGGCCGCGCCGGGTCACGTGACCACCGGCGTGGCGACCGGCCCGCTACCAGAACCCGAGCACCCGCCACCACGCCAGGCCGATCGTAAGCCAGATGGCGAGGTTCACGGCGCCGGTGATCGCCCCGGCGCGCCACCATTCGCCCAGCGTCACGTAGCGCTGGCTGAAGAGGATCGGCGCCGTCGTGGTGCCGTAATGGGTGAGTCCCGCCGGCAGGTTGGTCAGGCACATCAGGCTGTAGACGGCCAGCAGCGGCGGCACGCCGGCGGCCAGCAGCATGGTCGTGAACGGCGGGAACAGCGCCAGCATGTGCGCCGTGATGCTGGCGAACAGGTAGTGCGTCACGAAGTAGAGGAGCAGCACCAGCACGAGCACCGTGAACCAGCCGACGCCGCCGAGCGCGCCGCCGACGGCAGTGGCGAACGCGGTCGGCACGCCGGTGGCGTTCAGCAGGTCGCCCATCTTCAGCAGCCCGCCGTACCAGATGAAGACGTCCCAGGCGCTGCGCTCGGCGACGATCTGCTCCCACGCCAGCGTGCCGGTGACCAGCAGCACCGTCAGGCCGAGCAGCGCCACGAAGGTCACGTCGAGGCGGTGCCAACCCGTGGTGAGCCACAGCAGCCCGACGCCGGCGAACACGCCGAGGGTGATGCCCTCGGCACGGCCGATCCGGCCGAGCGCGGCGAGTTCGCGAGCGGCGAACGCGGTGGCTTCCGGCGTGTGCGTGATGTCCGGGGGCAGCACGCGGTGCACGACCCAGGGCACGGCGAGACACGACGCCAGTCCAGGCACGATGGCGGCCACCAGCCAGCCCGACCACGTCACTTCGACCTGGGCCAGCTTGGCCGCCAGTCCCACGGCCAGGACGTTACTGGCCTGGCCGGTGAGGAACATCGCGCAGGCCACCGCCGAGCCCTGGTACATCGCGGCGATGAGATACCGGCCCAGTCGTCCCGCCGTCGGCCCCGGCAGCGACCCGAACAGCTCGGCGATGCTGCGGCCGACCGGCAGCACCATCCCGGCCGATCGCGCGGTAATCGACGGCACCCCGCTGGCCAGCGTGACGTCGGTCATCACCAGGGCGTAGGCGATGCCGAGCGAGCTGTGGCCGAAACGGCGGATGAAGAGCAGCGCCAGCCGGCGCGCCAGCCCCGAGTCGAAGATGGCGCGGGCCATCAGCATCGCCGCCAGCACCAGCCAGACCGACGGCTCGGCGTAGCCGCCGAGCGCCTCGCGGATCGGAATGCCGTTGGCGGTCAGCGCCGTGAGGCCGATCACGACCAGCGCCGCGCCCGACATCGGCTGGAGCGCCATGCCGGCGATCACGCAGACGAAGATCGCGAAGGTGCGCCAGCCGGCCGGTGTCACCGCCTCGGGGTGGGGCAGGGCGGAGATGGCGAGGAAGAGGACGACGAGGAGCGCCAGCCGTCCGAAGCGAACGGGTGGGCCGGCGGCGGGCGGCATGAGGCCGCCATTCTATGCGGCGGCGGCGCCGTCCCCGTCGAGGATGAACTGGGCTGCCTCGGCCGTGAGTTAACATGGAATTGACATCGGCGTTGCCGAAGCGTCACGCCGATAGAGCAGGCAGATGCCCAGCCGGGTTCCGATCGTCGTGGCTGTGCTGCTGGCGGTGGTGGCTGCCGGGCCGGCCGGCGTTCGCACCCTTCACGCCAAGGACGCCCCCCCGGATCCCGCAGTCGAAGTGCGCCATCCGGCTCTGCGGGACGCACTGAACCGGATTGCCCGGGGCAGTGCCTCGTGGCGCGAGGCGATGGCGGCGGTCGCGGCCACTGGACGCCGGGCCATCGTGCTGACGCCCAACGAGGTCCGGATCCGCCGCGACGGCGCCGAACGACCGGTGCCCTTCGACGCCTCCGAGGTCGCCGCGGTCACGCCGCTTGCCGACGCCCGGGGGCATCTGTCGGTGGTGGTCGTCGTCGTCAACGTGGCGGGCCTCGAGGCGGTGCACGAACGGCGCGGCTCGCTGCCGGCGGAGTTCCACGGCGACCTCGACCGCATCCTCGCCCACGAGATCTACGGACACGCCGTCCCGTACCTCCTCGCCGGCCACGTGTCGGGGCGCTGCGCCGATCCAGAAGACGGGGAGCCGGCGACGGCCGCGTGCGCCATCCAGCGCGAGAACGTCGTCCGCGCCGAGCTCCGCCTCGGCCGCCGCACCGACCGCTCTCTCAACAGCCTCGCCCTGACGCGCGGCCTCCGCTGACGTCCTCGCTCTGCCCGGCCCTCGGCACGGCGGAGCCACGCCGTGACCCGGCCTCGACTCGTGTCGATTCGGGCACCGCCGGCGAGTTTACGCACATGTAACCGCCCCGTTGCGGCCGATTCATCGCCCCTCGATAGCCTGCAGGGGTTTCGTCCCATGAGGCATACGAAACCTGAGGAGCGTATGAACGCCAGATTGCTGTCCGTCTTCCTGCTCGCCGCGGCCGTCGTGATTGCCCCCGCCGCGTCGCTGCAGGCCCAGCCCGCCGCCTCCGTCCGCAAGGTGCGCGTCACCGGCGTGGTCCGCGACGACGCCAACGCCATCACCTTGCCCGGCGTGCCCGTCGAGGTCAGCGGCGGCGAGACCGTCTACACCGACGTCGACGGCCGCTACGTGCTCGACCTGGCGCCCGGCACCTACCAGATCAGAGTGGCGATGGAGGGCTACCAGCCGCGCGCCGTCACGCTCGAGGTGGTCGCCGGCACCCGGCCGCCCGACGTCAACATCGGGTTGTCGATGACGGCCTTCGCCGAGACGGTGACGGTGACGGCGGCCGCGCCGCTCGACGCCATCACCTCGACCGCCGAGATGCAGCTGGTCGAGCGCAAGCAGGCGCAGGTCATCACCGACAACCTCGGCGCCGCCGAGATGAAGAACAACGGCGACTCCGACGCCGCCTCGGCGATGACCCGCATCACCGGGCTGTCGGTGGTCGACAACCAGTTCGTCTACGTGCGCGGTCTCGGCGAGCGCTACAGCAACACCACGCTGTCGGGGGCGATCATCCCGACCACAGAGCCCGACAAGAAGGTCGTGCCGCTCGATCTCTTCCCGGCCGGGCTGCTCGACAGCATCCAGGTCGCCAAGTCCTACTCGCCCGACCGCTCGGCCGAGTTCGCCGGCGGGCTGGTGTCGATCGTCCCGCTGAAGTTCCCGTCGCGGCCGGTGCTCGATTTGTCCTACGGCGTGAGCGTGGCCGAGATCGCCATCGGCACGTCGATTCCGCTGAGCCCGGCCAACGGCAACGACTGGTTCGGCTTCGACGACGGCGTCCGGGCGCTGCCGGATTCGTTCCCGAGCGGCAAGGTCGTGCGCCAGGGCATCTACACGCCCAGCGTCGGCTTCACCCCCGACGAGATCACCGCCCTCGGCCGCCAGCTGGCCAACCAGTGGTCGCCGGTACGCGAGAACGGCGCGCCGGGGCAGAACTGGGGCGTGGTCTTCGGCAACCGCTTCGGCAAGCTCGGCATCGTCGCCAGCGCCACCCACTCGTACCGCGAGTCGTTCCAGCGCGAGCAGCGGGCGTTCTACCGCGTCGCCGACGAAGGCGACCTCGAGGCGGTGAGCGACTACCGCATGGAGTTCGGCACGCAGCGCGCGCAGCTCGGCGCCGTCGGCAACCTCGCCTACCAGTTCACGCCCAGCCAGCGGATCTCGTTCGAGAACTTCTACAGCCACGGCGGTCGTGACGAGGGCCGCGTGTTCGACGGGCCGAACACCGAGAACAACTTCTACTACTTCAACCGCCGCCTCGCCTTCACGGAGGAGGGCCTGTTCTCGAACTCGCTCATCGGCGAGCACTTCTTCCAGACCCTGGCCAACAGCCGCATCGACTGGCGGGTGACGTCGGCGCGGGCGACCCGTGACGAACCCGACCTGCGCGAGGTGCTGTATCAGGCGCCGTTCCGCGCCGGGACGCTGGAGCCCAACGGCGCCCCGGTGCTGGCCGACGAGTCGCAGAGCGGCTTCCGGATGTTCAACACGCTGGACGACGACACGCTCGACGCCGCCGCCAACTGGAGCGTCTTCACGACGGCCGGCGGCCGGCCGACCCAGATCAAGTTCGGCGCCAACTACATCGAGCGCACCCGCGATTTCCAGTCGCGCCGCTTCCGCTACATCCCGATCGTGCTCAACAAGGACGGTGCCGCCGGGATCAATCTGACGCTGTCGCCGGAAGAGCTCTACACCAGCGCCGCCATCGGCAACACCTTCCGGTTCAACGAGGAAACGCGGCCGACCGACGCCTACGAAGGCAACCAGACCACCACCGCCGGCTACGGCATGGTCGACATCGCCCTGTCGGCCGGCACCCGCGTCGTCGCCGGCACGCGGGTGGAGCGCTTCGAGCAGACGGTCGACACCTTCGATCCTTTCGGCCTGTTCGTGCGCACCGTGACCACCGAGAACATCAACACCGACTTCTTCCCGTCGGTCAATCTGGTGCAGGCGATCGGCCCGCGCACCAACCTGCGCATCGGCTACAGCGCGACGGTCAACCGGCCGGAGTTCCGCGAGCTGGCGCCGTTCGAGTTCACCGACGTCGTCGGCAGCCGGGCGGTGCGCGGCAACCAGGATCTCGAACGGGCGAAGATCCAGAACGTCGACGCCCGCTGGGAGCTGTTCCCGGGCGGCCGCTCGGTGCTCGCCGCCAGCGCCTTCTACAAGTACTTCGACTCGCCGATCGAACGCGTCGTCATCGCCGGCGCCCAGCCGATCGTCACCTTCCAGAACGCCGACTCGGCGCGCAATGTCGGCCTCGAGCTCGAGGCCGGCTACCAGCTCTTCACGGGGCTGTTCGTCAACGCCAACTACACCTGGGTCGACTCGAAGATCTCGCTCAACCCGCAGCAGCGCACCGTGCAGACCTCGCTCGAGCGGCCGCTGGCCGGGCAGTCGAAGAACCTGTTCAACATGATGGCCGAGTACACGCTCGGCGGGTTCTCGAGCCGCGTGCTGGTCAACTACTTCGGCGACCGCATCTCGGACGTCGGCTCCAACCAGGCGCCCGACGTGCTCGAGCAGGGGCGCGAGACCATCGACCTGGTCATCAGCCAGCGGGTCGGCCGTTTCAACATCCGGGCGACGGTGGACAACCTCACCGACGCCAGGTGGCGGTTCACGCAGGGCGACGAGACCCAGCGCCGCTTCACCCTGGGGCGCACCTTCGGCCTGTCGGTCGGCCTCAACGTGTTCTAGGCCACGGCCCAACTGGAGCGAATCGAGATCATGACTGCCATCATCCGTACCGCCGGCGCGCTGCTGTGCGCCGCCCTCGTCCTCGTGCCGGCCGTGCCGGTGTCCACCGACCAGGCGCCGCCGGTCACCGTCCCCGGCATCGACAAGCCGGTGGTCGTCGTCACCGGGCGCATCGAGGGCACCGAGACGTGGACCAGCAACTTCTACTACGTGTTGCGCGGCGCCGTGTTCGTCCCCGACGGCGCGACGCTGGACATCCAGGCCGGCACCCGCGTGATCGGCGAGGCCGGCAGCGTCGGCACCCTGATCGTGCTGCGCGGCGGCCGCCTGAACGCCATCGGCACCCGCGAGCAGCCGGTCGTCTTCACCAGCGACCAGCCGGTGGGATCGCGCGCCCGCGGTGACTGGGGCGGCATCATCATCAACGGCCGGGCGCCGATCAACATCGAGGGCGGCGAGGGCGTCGGCGAGGCCGACACCGGCGTCTACGGCGGCGACGACCCGAACGACGACAGCGGCACGCTGCGCTACGTGCGGGTGGAGTTCGCCGGCGTCGAGTTCAGCCCCGACAACGAGCTGAACGGCATCGCCTTCCAGGGCGTCGGCCGCGGCGGCCGCTACGAGTACATCCAGGTGCACATGAACCGCGACGACGCGCTCGAGTGGTTCGGCGGCACCGCCGACATCAAGTACGCCGTGGCGTCGAACGCCGCCGACGACAGCTTCGACTGGACCTTCGGGTGGCAGGGGCGCGCCCAGTTCGTCGCCGTCACTCAGCGCAGCGACGACGCCGACTGGGGCATCGAGGCCGACAACAACGAGTTCAACAACAACCTGCTGCCGCGCGCCAACCCGCAGATCTACAACATGACCATCTGCGGCGACCCGGACACCAACGAAGGTCCGGAAGGCTTCCGCGCCGTCCTGTTCCGGCGCGGCACGGCGGTGACGTTCCGCAACTTCCTGGTGCTCGGCTCGCGGACGCTGGGGATGCAGATCGACGGCGCCGCGACCCTCGAGCAGGTGAACAACGGCACCACGCAGATCGGCTCGGGCGTGATCTTCGGGCCGGCGACGCCGCTGCACGCCAGCGTGCAGCCGTTCGTGGCCAGCGGCCGGTTCCCGAACGTGCGCACCGGCGTCGACCCGGGTGTGCCCGGCTGCTTCGTGCACGAGAACCCGAACTTCCAGCCGACGTCGGTGGCGACCCTCGCCGGCGGCCAGCTGGCGCCGATCCAGCCGCCCAACGACGGCTTCTTCGAGCCGGTGACCTTCATCGGTGCCGTGCCGCCGGCGCCCGCCGAGAACTGGATGAGCGGCTGGACGTCGTTCCCGCAGCGCTAGCTGCATCCATCTCACTGGCGTGGACGGGCCCGGCACCCGCCGGACCCGTCACGCGTACGGCCGCTCCGTCTACACTCACGAACGTGTCGGTCATCCTGTCGTCGCCCGGACGCGCCGCCCTGCTTGCCGTCGCCGTCGCGCTCGCTGCGGGCTGCACCTCGCCGCCGTCGCTGGCGTCGTCGGCCGAGTCCCCCACGGCCCTGGCGGAACAGGTCCTGGCGGCCCTGGCGCGCAACGACCGCGTCGCGCTCGATCAGCTGGGGCTCAGCGAGGCCGAGTTCCGCGATCACGTGTGGCCGTCGCTGCCGGCCTCGCGTCCCGAGCGGAACCTGCCGTTCAGCTACGTCTGGGGCGACCTGCGGCAGAAGAGCCAGGCCAGCCTGAGCCTGACTCTGGCAAAGCATCGCGATCGGGCCTACCAGCTGGTCGACGTCCGCTTCGACGGCGAGCGGACGCCCTACGCCGATTTCGTGGTCCATCGCGCGGCGGTGTTCGTCGTCCGCGGGCCCGCTGGCCAGGAGGAGATCCGGGTCTGCGGCTCGTTCCTGGAGAAGGACGGCCGCTGGAAGGTCTTCAGTTACGTCGTCGACGACTGAGCCGCCGGCGCCCCGCGGCTCGGCTCAACGGCGTGGCGACTTCGCCCAGCCGTTCGCCGCGACGAGCGCGGCGACCCGACGGCCGACCTGGTCGCGAATCGCCCGCACCTCGTCGAGCGATCGCCCGTGTGGATCCGGCAGGGGCCAGTCATCCCTGACGGCGCCGGGGATGTACGGGCAGGCATCGCCGCATCCCATCGTGACGAGATGCGATGCGCCCGCCGCGAGCTCCGCCGTGAGCCGCTGGGGGGACGCGGCGCTCACGTCGAGGCCCAGTTCGGCCATCACCTGGACCACCTCGGGATGCACACGGGTCGCCGGCGCCGTGCCGGCCGAGATCGCCCGGGCGCGCGCCGGATCGGCGGCGGCGTTGAACAGAGCGGCGGCCATCTGCGACCGTCCGGCGTTCTGCACGCAGGCGAAGACGACGAGTGCCATCGCGCCGCTCAGCCGCAGCCGCAGCCGCCACAGCCGCCGGCGGCCGGCGGATCGTAACCCATCACTTCGCCGCGCCGATCGAGATGGACGGCACAGCAGGCGTCGAGCGCCGCGCGAAGCTGGCGGCGCCCGCGCTGCACCCGGCTCTTCATGCCCGACAGCGAGACGCCTTCCAGGCGGGCGGCCTCGGCCTGCGCCCGGCCCTCGAGGTCGGTCAGGCGAAGCGCGGCCTGCTGTGCCGCCGGGAGCCGGGTCAGCATCGGCGCCATGCACGCCGCCAGTTCGCGCAGGGCGGTGCCTTCGTCCTCGCCGACGGCATCGACCGCCGGCAGCGCGGTGGCGACCTCCACGGCGTCGCCGCTCGGCACTTCACGCCGGGTCACGGCCGACCGGTAGTGATCGACGATCACATTGCGCGCCGTCCGGTAGACCCACGCGTAGACGCGATCGGTGTCGCGCAGCGAGTCCAAGCCGGCGACCAGGCGCAGCAGCACCTGCTGCACGAGGTCGTCGGCATCCGCCGGATTGCGGACGCGCCGGCGGATGAACGTCCGCAGATTGGCGTGGACGTCGTCCCACGGGAGGTCGACGGAATTGGTCGCAGCACCCATGGTCACCTGCCGGCGGCGCAGCCGCACGTGCCGGCCTCGTGCGCCGGTCCACAGCAGGCGGCCTTCTCGGTCGGCGCGCAGCACGACGCCTGCGCGGCGGCACCGCAGCAGGAGGAGGCGGCCGGGCCCTCGCTCGCCACCGCCGGCTTCACGGCTTCGATGAGCGCCGAAGCGACGACCCGTTCGGCGCCGGAGCCCGGGCTCCACTGGCCGATGAGGTCGCGGCTGTCGGGGCGGACGCTGATGCGCACCTGCTCGAAACCGGCGGCGGCGATCATCCGTTCGAGATCCGGGATCGAGGCCGCGCCGGCGATGCAGCCGGTGTAGGCGGCCGGATCGGCGGCGAGCGCCGCCGGCAGATCGCCGGTGGCGACGACGTCGGCGATGGCCAGGCGGCCGCCGGGCGCAAGCACACGGAAGGCGTCGCGGAACACCGCGGCCTTGTCGGGCGCCAGGTTGATCACGCAGTTCGACATGACGACGTCCACCGACGCGTCGTCCACCGGCAGCGCCTCGATGTCGCCGAGCCGGAACTCGACCTGGGGCAGACCGACCGTCGCGGCGTTGGCCGTGGCCCGCGCGATCATCTGCGGCGTCATGTCCACGCCAATCACCGCACCCGCGGGCCCGACCTGCGCGGCGGCCAGGAACGCATCGAAGCCGGCACCGCTGCCCAGGTCGAGCACGCGCTCACCGGGCCGCAGGGCGGCGATGGCCTGGGGATTTCCGCAGCCCAGCCCGAGGTCGGCGCCGTCGGGCACGCTGGCGAGGTCGGCGGGGGAGTAGCCGAGGCCGAGCGACGGCGATGCGGCGTCGCTGCCGCAGCAGCCGCCGCCTCCGCAGCAGCCCGTCTGGGTGCCGCTGGCGACCGCTCCATAGGCATTCCGGACCGCGGTACGAATGTCGTCGGGGGTGGAATCACGCATGACGGCGCCTCCAGATGATGACCGAACATCCCTACAGACGGGCGACCGCGGGAATGGACGCAAGTGGACGACGCCGCCGCTGCGTCCTCCGGGACCGACCTCCGTCTGTCTGGACCGAGGCCGGGCGACCCCGTCTTGACAGCCCGGCATCTCAGAGCATTATAGTTGGCAGCGACAACGAATGGCTACCACCCCTGCCACCAACCGACCCGGTCGGGCGACGCTCGCCCGCGATGCCGAGGCGCTGCAGGCCGCCGTCGCCGATCTGGTGCGCGTCTACCAGTTCCGCGACCGCGATCGCATCTGCTGCCACGACGTGTCGGTCACCCAGTGTCATGCGCTCGAGACGCTGGTCGACCAGGGACCGCTCCGGCTGGGCGCCCTGGCGCAGCGACTGTTCCTCGACAAGAGCACGACCAGCCGGGTCGTCGCCGCCCTGGTGAAGAAGGGCTACGTCGACCAGCACCCCGATGCCACCGACGGCCGGGCGACGGCGCTCAGCGCCAGCCGCCGCGGGCGGGCGCTGTGCGCGCGGATTGCCGCCGACCTGGTCGCGCAGCAGCGCGATCTGCTCGAGGACTTCGACCCGGCGGTGCGCGCCGGGGTCGTGGACGTGATTCGCCGGCTCGCCCGCGCGGCCGATGCCCGGTTCCGAACCGGCAGCGCGGCCGCGTCCGCCGGCTGCTGTGTGCCGGAGGCGGCCGCGGTGGCCCCGGCGTGACCCGATTCACCCCAGATGGTTGTCAGTGACAAGTAAGGAGTCCGTCATGGCTGGTTCGTCGTTGCCCGTGGTCGTCATCGGCGCCGGTCCGGTCGGCCTCGCCGCCGCCGTGCACGTTCTCGGACGCGGGATGACTCCGCTCGTCGTCGAGGCCGGCGCGTCGGCGGGCGCCGGCGTTCGCCGCTGGGCGCACGTACGGATGTTCTCGCCGTGGCGTTTCAACGTCGACGGTCCCGCCGCCGCGCTGCTCGCCCGCCACGGCTGGGTCCGGCCCGACGGCGATCGCTATCCCACCGGCGGCGAGCTGGTGGAGCAGTACCTCGAACCGCTGGCGGGGACGCCCGAGCTCGCGCCGCACATGCGGTTCCGGAGCCGGGTCGTCGCCGTCAGCCGCCAGGATCACGATCTGATGAAGGACGCCGGCCGCGCCGCCGCGCCGTTCCTGGTGCGCGTCGCTGCCGCCGACGGCGAGCACGACGTGCTCGCCCAGGCGGTGATCGACGCGTCGGGCACGATCGACACCCCGGGTCCGCTCGGCGCCGCCGGGCTGCCGGCCCGCGGCGAGCGGGCGGCCGCGGACCATGTCTTCTACGGCATTCCAGACGTGCTCGGTGTCCACCGGGCGCGCTACGCCGGCCGCCGTGTGCTGGTCGTCGGCAGCGGCCATTCCGCCCTGAACGCGCTGCTCGATCTGGCGCGGCTGACCGAGGACGACGCCAGCACCCGCATCACGTGGGCCATCCGGCGCCCGGCCATCGGAGCGCTCCTCGGCGGCTCGCGCGCCGACCAGCTCGAGGAGCGCGGCAGGCTCGGCCGCCGCGTCCGCGGGTTGCTCGACGCCGGCCGCCTCGATCTGGTGACCGGCTTTCGCCTCGATGCCGTGACCCGCGCCGCTGACGGACTGGTGGTGAGCGCCGGGCCGCGACAGCTGCCCGCGGTGGACGAGATCGTGGCTGCGACCGGGTTCCGGCCCGACTGGTCGATCCTCTCCGAGGTGCGTCTCGACCTCGATGCGGCGGTGCAGAGTCCGCGCGCGCTGGCGCCGCTCATCGACCCGAACCTGCACAGCTGCGGCACCGTGCGCCCCCACGGCGCCGAGGAACTCAAGCACCCCGACGCGAACCTGTACGCGATCGGCATGAAGAGCTACGGTCGCGCGCCGACGTTCCTCATGCTCACCGGCTACGAGCAGGCGCGATCGGTGGCGGCTGCCGTCGCCGGGGACTGGGACGCCGCCCGACGCGTCGAACTGGTCCTGCCCGAGACCGGCGTCTGTGCGACCGATGGCGATCACGAGGGCGTCAGCTCCTGCTGCGCCCCGGCGGTGGCGGCGCCGGTGGCCGTCACGCTGGGCGGTCTGCGGCCGCCGTCGCGTCCGGCCGCTGGCGGGTGCTGCTGACCAGGATCGGTCGCACCACCGATGCCGCCACGGGCCGTCGCCGCGCTCGGTCTCGGACAGCTGATCAACTGGGGCGTCCTGTACTACGCCTTCGCGGTCTTGTTCCAGCCCGTACAGGCCGAGCTCGCCGTCGCCCCCTGGGTGGTCACCGGCGCGTTCTCGCTGGCCCTGCTCGTCTCGGCGCTGCTGGCGCCGGCGGTGGGACGGTGGAGCGACCGCGGTCGCGGGGGCGCGTCGATTGTCGCCGGCAGTCTCGGGGCCGCGTGGCTGCTGTCGGCCTGGGTGCTGCTGCCCGGCGTGGTCACGCTGTACGTGGTGTGGGCCGGGCTCGGCGTGTGCATGGCCATGGCCCTCTACGAGCCGGCGTTCGCGATCGTGACGCGGGCCCACGCGGCCCCGGACGTGCGGTTGCGGGCGCTGGCGACCGTGACGCTGTTCGGCGGCCTCGCCAGTACGGCGTTCCTGCCGCTGACGGCGCTGATGGTGGGCGCGTTCGGCTGGCGGACGGCGACCGGTCTGCTCGCGGCCGCGCTGGTCGGGTCGGCCGCCCTCACCGCCCGCGGCGTGCGTGCGCTCTCCCCGGACCCGCCACGACCCGCGCCGCCGGACGACACCGCTCGTCCGGGCGTCGTGCCGGGCTTCACGAGCCTGACGGTGGCGCTCGGCCTCGCCAGCCTGGCCAGCGCGTCCTTCATCGCCAACCTGGTGCCGGCGCTCGGGGAACGTGGCCTGTCGCCGGCCACGGCCGGGCTCCTGGGCGGCGTGTTCGGCATCATGCAGCTGCCCGGCCGGGCCCTGATGGTGAGCCGACGGCTGTCGCTCTCGGGGCCGGCGCTGCTCGCCCTGAGCCTCGCCCTGCAAGCCGGCGGGCTGACCGTGATCGCGGCCACCGCCGGCGCGGCGACCATCGCGGCGGGGGTGATGACCTTCGCCGCCGGCGCCGGCCTCACCACCCTGGCCCGACCGCACCTGGTGCAGTCGCTGGTCGCGATCGAGCACGCCGGCGTGGTCAACGGACGGCTGGCCCGGACACAGCAGCTGACGCGCGCCGTCGGACCGTTCGCCGTGTCGGCGCTCGCCACCCGGTTCTCGCATTCGGCGGTGCTGGCGGTTCTCGCGGCATTGCTCGCCGTCGCGGCGGTGCTGACGGCGGACTCACGACGCGCCTGTGCCGCGGCCGTGCGTCCCTCCGGCCCGGCCCCCGTCTGAACCCGCGATGCGGTGCCGCACCCTGCCGCCGCCCAACCTCGAGGAGTCCGAAATGCCCACCTGGTCCACTCGCACTGCCTTCGCGATGCTCGTCAGCACGGCCCTCACGGCGGGCCTCGCCGCCCAGGATCCGCTGGTCATCAGTCCGCAGGCGTATCGCCTCGAGTTCGAGAACGCCTGGGTGAAGGTGACGCGCGTCGTCTACCCGCCGAGGGCGGTCATCGTGCCGCACTTCCATACCGCGCGAGCGTCGGCGTACGTCTACCTGAACGACGGCGGCCCGATTCTCTTCAGACACGAAGGTTTGCCCTATGCCAGCGTGACCCGGCCCGCCACCCGGGCCGGCAGCTTCCGCGTCTACAAGGGGCTCGAGGAGGTGCACTCGGTCGAGAACCCGACCGACGTGCCGAGCGAGTTCCTGCGCGTCGAGTTCAAGACCCTGACGCTCGACGAGGCGTCGCTCCGCGGCAAGTTCTTCCGCGACGACCCGCCGGCGACCGCCACCGGCACCCGTGTCCAGTTCGAGAACGCGCAAGTGCGAATCAGCCGCGTCCACGTCGCGGCGGGCAGCGCGATCGACCTGGCGACGGAGTCGATGCCGGCGCTGGTCGTCGCCCTGGCGCACGCCGCGCTCGCCGACGGCGCCGCGGTGAACCGCGAACTCGGCATCGGGCAGACCGGCTGGCTGGACGCCGGCGCCGCGGCGGTGCTTCGCGCCGGCCGCTCGGCGCCGGCTGAGGCGCTGCGGTTCGACTGGAAGACCCGGCCGGTCACCCGCAGCTAGTATCCTGGCCGCGTAGTTCGCAACACGATTCCCGGGCGGCTCAGCCCGCCTCGCGGCGTTGCTCGTCGTTCAGATATGCCCAATATCCTCACTCCTCGCGCCTGGCGATCCGGGCTTCCCGCTCCGGGACTCATGCTGCGTACCACGCGGCCAGGACACTAGGACCATCGCCGTGGCCATCGTCGTGCGCGACGCGCTCGAGTCCGACCTGCCGGCGATACTCGCCATCTACAACGACGTGCTGTTGACGTCGACCGCGATCTACATGGACGAGGCGACGACGCTGGAGGAGCGCCGGGCGTGGTGGCAGAACCGCGTGGCCGCCGGCTACCCGGTGCTGGTCGCGGCGGATGCGTCCGGCGTCACCGGGTTCGCCTCGTTCGGCGACTTCAGGTCGCGGCCCGGCTACCGCTTCACGGTCGAGCACAGCGTCTACGTCCGCGCCGACAGGCGCGGCCACGGCATCGGCCGCGCCCTGATGCGGCCGCTGCTCGACCGCGCGACGGCGATGGGAAAGCACGTGGTGGTGGCCGGGGTCGATGCCGACAACGGCGGGTCGCTCCGGTTCCACGAGCGCCTCGGGTTCGAGCGCGTCGCCCACTTCAAGGAAGTGGGCTTCAAGTTCGGGCGGTGGCTGGACCTCGTCTTCCTGCAGCGTCGCCTCGACCGGCCCTGAGCGCCGGAGACATTTGTCACGCCGTTGTAACGCGACCTGTGGCACACTCGCCGTGCGCGCCCGGCGCCCGGGCGGAGGAGTGCCGCGTGGCTGCGTTTCGCCTGATCCCCAAGGAAGAGAAGTTCTACGCCGATTTCATCGCCCTGGCCGACCGCATCGTCTCGGGGGCGACGCTGCTCGAGAAGATGCTGGCCACCGACCCGCCGGCCTGGGACATGGGCATCGAGATCAAGCAGGTCGAGGAAGCCTGCGACTCGCTCACCCACGAGATCATCCAGCGGCTCAACCGGACCTTCGTCACGCCGATCGACCGCGAGGACATCTACCAGATCGCCAAGTCGCTCGACGACGTGATGGACGCCATCGACGCGGCCGCCGGCGTCGTCCGCCGCTACCGCATCCCGACCATGCCCTACGGCGCCCGCGAGCTGGCCTCGCTCATCTGGCGTTCGACGATGCAGGTGAAGGTGGCGGTCGAGGCGCTGGAGAAGAAGTCGGGCGTCCACGAGCGCACGGTGGAGATCAACCGGCTCGAGAACGCCGCCGACACCCTGCACGACGAAGCCCTGCGCCGGCTGTTCGAGCTGGAAAAGGACGCCGTCGCGATCATCAAGTGCAAGGAGATGCTCGACCTGCTCGAGCTGGCGACCGACGCCTGCGAGGACGTGGCCAACGCGCTCGAGAGCGTCGTCGTCAAGCACGGCTAGGCCGGCGGCATGGACTTCTCGATCGTCGCGTTCATCGTCGTCGTCGCCCTCGTCTTCGACTACATCAACGGCTTCCACGACGCCGCCAACTCGATTGCGACCGTCGTGTCGACGCGGGTGCTGTCGCCGGGCAAGGCGGTGGTGTGGGCGGCGTTCTTCAATTTCGCCGCCATCTTCATCTTCGGCACCGCCGTCGCCAAGACGATGGGCTCGGGGATGATCGAGCTCGCCGTCGTGACCAGCGCGGTGGTCCTCGGCGGCCTCATCGGCGCCATCGTCTGGGATCTGATCACCTGGTACTACGGCCTGCCGACCAGCTCGTCGCATGCCCTCATCGGCGGCTACGCCGGGGCGGCGGTGGCCAAGGCCGGACCGACGGCGATCATCGTCGCCGGCTGGACCAAGACGCTGATCTTCATCGTCCTGTCGCCGCTCATCGGCCTCTGTCTGGGCTTCGGCCTGATGGCGGCGATCTTCTGGCTGTGCCGGCGGACGGCGCCGTCGCGCGTCGACGCGCTGTTCCGCCGGCTGCAGCTGCTGTCGGCGGCGCTGTTCTCGCTCGGCCACGGCGCCAACGACGCGCAGAAGACGATGGGCATCATCGCCAGCGCGCTGTTCGCCGGCGGCTACATCACGACGTTCGAGATTCCGCTGTGGGTCGAGCTGTCGGCGTACACGGCGATCGCCGCCGGCACGCTCTCGGGCGGGTGGCGGATCATCCACACCATGGGGTCGAAGATCACCCGGCTGCAGCCGGTCGGGGGCTTCGCCGCCGAGACCTCGGGCGCCGTCTCGCTCTTCACGGCGACCGCACTCGGCGTGCCGGTGAGCACGACCCACACCATCACCGGCGCCATCGTCGGCGTCGGCGCGACGCGGCGGCTGTCAGCGGTGCGCTGGGGCATAGCCGGCCAGATCGTCTGGGCATGGATCCTGACGATCCCGGCCTCGGCCCTGATCGCGGCGGCCGCCTACTCTCTGCTGGTGGCGGGCGGCATCAACTAGGCGCCGGAGCGGCGGCGGCGAGCGGCAGCCACAGGTCGAACCGGGCCCCGCCGCCCGGCCGCGCCGACGCCTTCACCGTGCCGCCGTGCAGCTCGGTGAGGTGCCTGACGATCGCCAGGCCGAGCCCGGTGCCGCCCGGCCGTCCCCGCGACTTGTCCACCCGGTAGAAGCGCTCGAAGACGCGCTGCAGGTCGTCGGCCGGGATGCCCGGCCCGTCGTCGTCCACCTGGACGGCGATGCCGTCGTCGGCGAGCGTCGCGCGCACGTCGACATGGCCGCCGGCCGGGGTGTAGTTCACGGCGTTCTCGACCAGGTTGCGGACGATGTCGTGCACCTTGGCGGCGTCGACCCACAGCGGGGGCATCGCCGCGGCGTGCACGGTGACCGTCAGCGACTTCTCGTCGGTCGCCGGCGCCAGGTCGTCGACGATGCCGCGCAGCAGCGCCGGGACGTCGGTGGGCGTGCGGTCGAGTGATTCCTGCTTGGCGTCGAGGCGGGCGAGGCGCAGCAGGTCCTTGACCAGCCGCTCCATCCGCGCCGAGTGCCGGTGGATGATCTCGAGAAAGCGCTGCCGCGCCTCGGCGTCGTCGGGGCTGTCGAGCAGCGCCTCGGCGTAGCCCTTGATGGCGGTGAGCGGCGTGCGCAGTTCGTGCGAGACGTTGGCGACGAAGTCGCGGCGGATCTGATCGGCGCGTTTCAGATCGGTGATGTCGTGCAGGACCAGGATCGCCCCTCGGCCGGTGGCGACCACCGGCGCCAGCCGGGCCACCAGGTCGCGCGGGCCGTCGCGCGACACCGCCAGCTCGAACGCCCGGGCCGGCGCCCCGGCCAGCACGACGGCGAACTGCTCGGCGATGCCCGGGTGGCGGATCGCCTCGACATAGGGCCGGCCGACGGCGTTGTTCTCGACCCGCAGCATCTTGCGCGCCGCCTCGTTCACCACCTGCAGCCGGCCCGACTCGTCGACCACCAGCACGCCCTCGACCATGCTGCCGAGAATCGCCTCCATGCGGGCGCGGTCGCGGGCGAGAGTGTCGACGCGGCGGCCCAGCTCGTGGATGGCGCCGTCGAGGGCGCGGGCGGCGATGCCCAGGTCGTCGTCGCCGTAGTCGGGGCCGGGACGCGACAGATCGCCGAGCGCGTAGCGGCGGCCGACATCGGCGATGGCGCGGGCGCGGGCACGGTGACGGGCGGCGAAGGCCGACGAGCCGATCACCGCCACCAGCGCGCCGAGTCCGAGGGCCAGACCGGCGTTCACCGCGCCGATGCCGCCGACCACGACCAGGAAGATCAGCGCCACCAGCACCGCCCCCAGGGCCGTGACCAGCGTCGCGCGGCGGACGTCGAGACGCACCGGCGCTCGCCGTCAGCCGCGACCCGTCGGCGCGGCCAGGGCCGGCGCGGGGTCGAGCAGCTTGTAGCCGAACTGCTTCACCGTGACGAGGGCCTCGGCCAGGAACGGCAGCTTCTCGCGCAGACGGCGCACGTGCACGTCGACGGTGCGGGTGCCACCGGTGTAGGCGTAGTCCCAGACGTCCGACAGCAGCAGATCGCGCGACAGCACCCGGCCGCGGTGCTGCAGCAGGTACTGCAGCAGCAGGAACTCCTTGGCGGTGAGCTTCACGTCCTGGCCGTCGGTCTTGACCTGGTGGCGATCGACGTCCACGGTGAGCGGCCCGTAGGTGAGCGTGCCGCTGACCGGCGCCGGCCGGTGGGCACGCCGCAGCAGCGCCCGCACCCGGGCCACGACCTCGCCGGGGCTGAACGGCTTGGTGATGTAGTCGTCGGCGCCGAGCTCGAGGCCGACGATGCGGTCGGACTCCTCGGCCTTGGCGGTGAGCATGATCACCGGCACGGCCGCCGTGGTCGGATCGGCGCGCATCGCCCGGCACACGTCGAGGCCGTCCATGCCGGGCAGCATCACGTCGAGGATGACCAGATCGGCCGGGTGCTGGCGCAGCCGCGGCATGACGTCGCGTCCCGACCCGGTGACGTCGACGCCGTAGCCGGCCTTCTCGAGATAATGGCGGACCAGCGCCGCGATGTCGGCGTCGTCCTCGGCAACGAGGATGCGGCTCATGCCGCCGAAAGTATACGTCGCCGTGGCGCGACGGCCGCGGCGGCGGCGTCAGTCGTCGTCGTCACGCCGCACGCCGACCAGCGTCCAGGCGTCGCCGGCCTTGCGGAAGTGCACCACCACCGGGCGACGCCAGATCGGGAACTGCCGGTGCCGCGTGTGGATGGACACCTGCACGAAGTCGCCGCCGAGCGCCTCGGCCGGCGCGACGGCGCGGCCGACCGAGACCGACTGGGGTGGACCGACCGGTGCGGCCACGCCGGTGGCGTTGTCGAAGCGCGCCCACACCACCTCGTAGCCGTCGGGCGCAGACGCGCGCCGGGTATCGACGGCGGCGTTGCCGAAGGTCAGCGTGCCGTCGCGGGCGAGGGCGAAGTCGACCACTGGATTCACCGCCGTGAGCCACTGCAGGCCGACTTTGTCGCGGCGGGCGATGATCACGTCGCCGAGGTAGTTGGTGGCGCCGTCGTCGCTGAACTCGGCGGTCCGTACGACGGCGCGGATGGCCTCGTCGGAGACCGCCATCACCCGGCGCGCCGCCCAGAACAGGTCGTCGGGACGGGCGTTGTCGAAGGCGGCGTTCGGGTACTCGGGCTTCCACCTGTCCGGCCAGAAGTAGGCCGCCTCGATGTTGCCGACCGCCGGGAACTCCGGATAGCGCACCTTGATCCACGGCCGCACCCAGAAGCCGAGCGACAGCATGGTCAGCAGCGTCGGCCGCGCCTCCCAGATGTACTCGTTGCCGGCGCGGGCGCGCTGGGCGGTGACGCTGGCGCTGCCCAGCGTCGATCCGAAGTCGATCAGGTGGTGGCGCACGATGGTGCGGCCGCCGACCTCGACCAGCGTGTCGAGCGAGTTGATCGACCGCGAGTCGTCGTGGTTGAGCCACGCCGAGAAGGCGCGCAGGCCGCGCAGCTCGCGGCGGTGCTCGTGCGGGAAGATGTCGTTGGGGTCGTCGGGCCGGGTGCCGAAGTACTTGAACGGGCCCACCGGCGTGCCCTCCAGGGCGCGGCTGGCGATCACGCGGAAGAGCCCGTCGCCGAGCCGGGCGCCCTTGGCCAGGAACTCGTCGACGTCGGGGCGGGTGAGCCGTCGCCGCTTGCCGAGCGCGTCGCGGAAGGTCGCGGTCTCGGCGATCACGAGCCTGGCCGGATCGAGCACGGCCGGATAGTTCTCCGGCACGTTGTAGCCGAGCGCCCAGAACAGCTTGGTCGCGATCAGCTCGGCCCCGGTGGCCATCTCGGGATTCGACGGCGGATCGAACTTGATGAACCAGATCGTGCCAGCGGTGTCGCGAACCGTGAACCCCGGGGTGATGCCGTCGCTCTTGCCCGACACGATCGTCCACGGGCCGGGCGCCGGCGGCCCCGACACGTTCGGGCCACGGGCGATCGCCTCGACGGTTGGCGGCCGCGCCGTGAGCAGCCGGTTGGTGAACCAGCTGGAATCGGGCACCTCGTCGACGGTGTTGGCGTTGAGCGCGCGTTGCGCCGTGTGGTCGCCGCGATTCAGGAACGAGTTCTCGACGAAGTCGTACGGGTCGCTCAGCTCGTGGCCGACCACCTTCGAGGCGTCGCGGGTCTCGGGATCGACCTGCAGCGGATCGTCGGGGTAGAACGTCGGGCCGGCAGTACGGGCCACGGCGCCGGCGACGAGCGCGAGTGCGAGGGCGATGCCGAGCAGTCGTCGTGTGGCCATGACGTTCACCGTCGGTCAGAACACCGGTGCCATGCGGATCCAGACGCGCCGGCCGCTGTTGCCGCCGAGGGCGGCATCGATCCGCAGGAACACCCGGCGGTTGGTGTTGAAGCGGAAGCCGAGGCCCCAGGCGGTACTGTAGTCGGGAATCGACAACGCCGTCCACGACGGTCCGGCCTGCCCGGCGTCGGCGAACAGCGCCAGATCGAGGCCCGAGAACGCCTCCCAGCGGTACTCGGCGTTGGCGCTGAGCACGGCGGCGTCGCGGTAGCGGAAGTCCTGCAGGCCGCGAATCGACCGCTGCCCGCCCACCGTCGGCATCAGGAAGAACGGCACGCGGGCGCCGCTGACCGGATCGACCTTGGAGGCCAGCACGTTGACGGCGATCGTCCGCTTCTTGTCGAAGATCGGGAACACCTGCATCGCCGTGAGGTCGATGCGGTTGAAGTCGTAGGCCCCCGACTGGCTGCCGCGGTACATGCCCATGGCGAAGCGGTAGAGGCCGCCGCCGCGCGGGTTGCCGCGCTGATCGCGGGTGTCGACCCCGGCCACGCCCTGGACGTAGCGCAGGTCGGGCGGTCGATCGAGCCCAGGGGCAGTGGTGTCGTCGAAGCGTTCCTCGATGCTCGGGAAGCGCGCATCGGTACCGCGCCGGGTGTCGAAGGTCTGCAGGCCGACGTTGCCGCCGAGCACCAGCCACCGCAGCGGCCGGCCCTCGGCCCCGAGGGAGGTGTCGACGCCGCGCAGGCCGAAGCTCACGCGGTCGTTGGCGAGGCTGTCGGGCCCGACGCCGAAGAAGTCCTCTTGCGTGTAGTCGTACCAGCGCACGCCAGCCCGCAGGTCGATCGGCGATCCCATCGTGCGCGGCAGCGTGACGCTGGCCCGCGCCAGCTTGTAGGCGCGGAAGGTATAGGTGAGCCCGGTGTCGATCACGACCCGGCCGCGGGCCGGACGCCGCCGGTAGCCGGCGCCCACGCCCCAGCTGCTGCCGAGGGTGACCCCGCCCAACGCGGGATAGAACCCCTCGGGAGGGTTGAGCCGTTCGATGATGCGGTGCTCCTCGACGTAGATCAGCGCGCGCTCGAGCGGGTTGCGAGTCGGCGCCGCGAGCGACTGCTCGCGCAGCGCCCGCGCCCGCTCCAGGGCGGCGGCCCGGGTCTCCGGCGGGGCCTCCTGGGTCTGAGCCACGGCCGGCGCACACGCGCACCACAGCGCGGCCAACGTGGCGACGAGTCTCATCGGCGGGATTCTATCGCTACCGGCGGGGTAGGATACAGGGATGCAGGGGCGACGGACGTTGGGACGGCTGGCGGCGGGCGCGGTCTGGCTGATCGCGGCAGCGTCGGCGCCGTCGGCCCAGTCGTTCCGGCCGGCCCCGGCGGCGACCGCCGTGCCGCCCGGCGGCGCGGCGACGGTGCGGACGTCGCACCTCACCGTGCTGGCCGCCGCCAGTGCGGCGTCGCTGGCCCCCGGCGACCGCCTGTCGCTGTCGCTGGACGTCAGGCCGCGGAGCGGGATGCACGTCTACGCCCCCGGCAAGCATGACTATCAGGTGGTCACCTTCACGGTGGACGCCCGGCCGTGGCTGACGACCACGCCGCTCAAGTACCCGCCGTCGGAGCTCTACCACTTCGTGCCGCTCGACGAGCGCGTCGAGACCTACCTGAAGCCGTTCACGCTGGTGCAGGAACTCACCGTGCTGGCGACGGCCGAGGCCCGCAAACAGCTCGCCGGCCAGAAGACGGTGACCGTGCGCGGCACGCTCGAGTACCAGGCCTGCGACGACAGGATCTGCTACGCCCCGACCAAGGTGCCGCTCGAGTTCACGCTCGACCTCGCCGCCGGCGGCGCCGGCCGCTGAGGCCGAGCGCGCCGTCAGCGCGCGAACATGTCCACGTAGTCGTCCATTGCCGCCTGCACCACCTTCACGGCGTGGGCGCGGCCGTAGACCTTGGCGATGCTGACCAGCGGCTTCTCGCCGGGCACCAGGCGGTAGGTGAGGAAGTAGTGCTGCAGCCGCTCGATGAGCACGCCCGGCAGATCGCGCAGGTCGCGGGCGTTGCCCCACACGTAGTCGCCGTCGAGCACGCTGATGATCTTGTCGTCGGCCTCGCCGCGGTCGACCATCTGCAGCCCGCCGATCACCCGGGCGCGGACGATGATCTCGTTGCGGGCGATGGCCCGTTCGCTGAGCACGCAGATGTCGAGCGGGTCTTCGTCGCCGCGGGTCGCCCCGGGCGCGAGCCGGCGGACGCGGTCGCCGCAGTAGGTGCGCGGCACGAAGCCGTAGAGGCTGGGGTGCTGCGCCGAGGAGCGCTGCGGCCGATCGACGCGCAGATACCCCGAGGTCTTGTCGACCTCGTACTTCATCAGGTCGAAGGGCGTGATCTCGATGTAGGCGTTGAGCAGCCCGGGCGGCTCGGGGCCGACCTCGAGGCCGTGCCACGGGTGCGGGCGGAAGTGGTTGATAGCGGCCGGGGCGATCGGCGCGGTCGGCGCCGCCGGGCGCGGTCGTCGTGTAGCCATCCGCCGATCATACCGGCTTGAACCGTCCGGGCGCCCTTGCTACGCTGCCTCGCCCGGCCTGGAGGTCGCCTCATGCATGCCATCGCCCGCGTTCGCACGTTCGTCGCCGTCCTCGGTCTCGCCGCCGGCGTCGTCGTCTGGGCGGCTGTCCCGCACGCGCAGGCGCCGGGGACGACGGCGTTCGAGGGCGGCCGCGTGATCGTCGGCGACGGCAGCGCCCCGATCGAGAACGCCACGATCGTGGTGACCGGCGGGCGCATCGCCCAGGTGGGTCCGGCGGGGACGGTCACGGTCCCGCCCGGCGCCGGGCGCGTGAGCCTGACCGGCAAGACCGTGATGCCGACCATCGTCGACACGCACGTGCACCTCAGCACGACGCGCGACGCGCTGGTCGCCGACCTGCGCCGCCGCGCCTACTTCGGCGTCGGCGCGGCGATGAGCCTGGGCCTCGACCCGTCGGGCGACCCGTTCGCCGTCCGTGCGACGCCGCCGGCCGGGGTGGCACGCTACTTCCTGGCCGGCCGCGGCATCACCATGCCGGAACCGGGCCGTACCGACGTGCCCTACTGGGTGAAGAGCCCGGCCGAGGCCCGGAAGGGCGTGCAGGAGCAGGCGGCGCTCAAGGTGGACTTCATCAAGATCTGGGTGGACGACCGCGACGGCAAGTACCAGAAGATGACGCCCGACATCTATACGGCGGTCATCGACGAGGCCCACAAGGCCAAGATCCGGGTCGCCGCGCACATCTTCAATCTCGCCGACGCCAAGGGGCTGCTCAAGGCCGGCCTCGACGCCTTCGCGCACGGCATCCGCGACATGGACGCCGACGACGAGGTCATCGCGATGATCAAGGCGCGGCCCACCGTGGTGCTCATCCCCAACATGCCGGACCGCGGCGTCAAGGCCGACTACAGCTGGCTGAAGGGCAGCCTGTCGGACGCTGAGGTGGCCAAGCTGCAGGCCGGCGCCACCGACCGGCCGCAGGCGCACGCCACGTGGAGCATCCAGGGCCGCAACCTGAAGCGGATGTCCGACGCCGGCATGACCATCACCGTCGGCACCGACGGCAACACAGCCTGGGCGCCGCACGTCGAGATGGAAGACATGGTGGCGGCCGGCATGACGCCGTCGCAGGTGATCGTCGCCGCCACCCGCAACGGCGCCGCGTTCCTGCGCATGGCCGATACCGGGACGATCGCCACTGGCAAGAACGCCGACCTGCTGGTGCTCGATGCCAACCCGCTCGACGACATCCGCAACACGCGGCGGATCGCGGCGGTGTATCTTCGCGGCGTCGCCGTCGATCGCGCCAAGATGCCGTAGGAAGGCCTGAACTCGACGGCTGTGGTCGGGCGGCGGATGTGGCCCAGCCATCGGGGACTCATCCGTCGGCTCAACTTCGGCCCGCCAGCCACTCGCACCTTCCGCAGGCTTGTCCGACATACAGGTGGCCCCCCGCTATTCGCGTCCTGGCCGTGTCGCCCTGACTCTCGGTGCGAGTGGCGGATCTCCGAGTGGCGATGCCTCAGATTCGCCGCCGGACGAGCCCCCGACGGCCGGGCCATGCGCCGCTCCGTCCCGCGCAATCGTGTCGCCCGACGACTCGGTGGCTCCACCGCCGTCGGACTCACCAGGACGCTGACTCGAGCGTCCGGCGTTCTACGCGGGGGGCCGGCTTCGCGCGTCGAGGACGGCGCGCACGCGGGCCAGCAGATCGCGCCGGCTGACCGGCTTCATCACCAGGTCGGCGCCGACCTGGTCGAGCCAGTCGGTGCCGATCGTGTCGGCGCTGTAGCCGCTCAGGAAGATCGCCGGCAGGTCGGGCCGCAGGGTCCGCATCCGCGTGAACACCTCCGGGCCGTTCAGGCCGGGCATCACCGCGTCGAGGATCACGAGGTCCACGCCGGCGGGGTTGCGCTCGAAGGTGGCCAGGGCGTCGTGGCCGTCGGCGGCGTCGAGCACGCGGTAGCCGGCGCCTTCCAGGAGGCGCCGCGTGACGTCGCGCACCGCGTCGGTGTCATCGGCCAGCAGCACCGTCTCGCTGCCGCCGCGCAGCGCCGGCGGCGCCAGCTGGACGTCCTCGGGGACGCGCTCGGCGAGCGCCGGCAGGTAGAGGCGGAACGTGGCGCCTTCGCCGGGTGCGCTGTCGACCCTGATGAACCCCTGGTGCTGTTCGACGATGCCGTAGACGACGGCCAGGCCGAGGCCGGTGCCGCGGTCGACGCCCTTGGTCGAAAAGAACGGCTCGAAGATCCGGGCCCGCACCTCGGCGTTCATCCCGGCGCCCGAGTCGGCCACCGACAGCACCACGAAGTGGCCGGGGCGGGCCCACGGGTTGGCGGCGGCGAATTCGCCGGTGATCGTCGTCTCGCTGGTCGTCAGCACCAGCCGCCCGCCATCGGGCATCGCATCGCGGGCGTTGAGGCACAGGTTGAGCAGCACCTGCTGCAGCTGGCCGTGGTCGGCGCGGACCATGGGCAGTCGGCTCGCCGGGACGAACTCGACGGCGATCCGTTCGGTGAGCGAGCGGCGCACCAGCGGCAGGAAGCCGGCGACGACGTCGGAGAGCGCCGTCGGTTCGAGCTCCATCGGCTGGCGGCGCGAGAAGGTGAGCAGCTGGCGGACGAACCCGGCGGCGCGCTGCGTGGCCTGCTCGGCGGCCTCCAGTTCCGCCGCCAGCGCCGGCGCCGAACGCCGCGCTTCTTCGATCGCGAAGGTCAGGTAGCCACCCACCGCCTGCAGGATGTTGTTGAAGTCGTGGGCGATGCCGCCGGCGAGCTGGCCCACCGCCTGCATCTTCTGCGAGTCGCGCAGCTGCTGTTCGAGGCTGGCGTGGCGAGCCTGGGCGTCGTTGCGCTCGGTGAGATCGCGCAGATACGCGGTGAAGATCGGCTGCCCGCCATCGCGAGAGGCGGCGACGGCCAGCTCGCACGGGAACTCCGTGCCGTCGGCGCGCAGCGCCGTCACCTCCAGCCGCCGGCCGAGGATGCGTGACGTGCCGGTGTCGAGGTAGCGGCGCATTCCGGTGCGATGGGCGGCGCGGTCGCGCTCGGGCACCATCACCTCGGCCAGGTCGCGGCCCAGCACGGCCTGGCGCTCGTGGCCGAACATCCGCTCGGCGGCCGGGTTGAACTCGACGAGGCGGCCGTCGGCGTCCATCGACACGATGGCGTCGAGCGCCGATTCGAGCATCACCGTCTTGCGCGCCTCGTTGGCGGCCAGCTCGGCGCGGTTGCCGTCCTCGATGCGGCGGCGGTGGCGGATGCCGGCGACGAGCAGCCCGGCCGAGATCGTCGAGAGGATCGCCGCCGGGCCGAGCCGGCGCGGTTCGATGCCGGCCACGCCCCAGCCGACCACGCCGATCACCACCAGGTTGAGGGCGGCGAAGGCCACCGTGGCGCGTTCGCCGAGCAGGATGCTGGCGCCGACCACGTCGAGCACCAGGTAGGCCAGCATCAGCTCGGGCAGCGGCACCGTGGCCGTGGCCAGCCGCACGGTGACCATCAGTGGCGCCAGCGCGAGCGCGATCGCGGCGGCCGTGCGCGTCCAGCCGAGCCGGGCCAGGATCAGCGCGGCGACGATCGCCACGTCGCGCGCGACGACGATCCAGCCCGACCAGCCGACGAATCGAGCGCCGGTGGTCAGGTTGAGCAGGTCGTACGCCGTGCCGACGGCCAGCGCGGCCAGCAGCAGCCAGGTGAGCACGGTGGCGCGCCGCCGATCCTCGAAGGAGGCGGGCGTACGGGACGCCGGATGCAGGCCGCCGCCGGTGCTCATGGCGCGTCTTCCGAGTGGGTCCCGAGTGTAGCCGCGGTCAGGCCGCGGCGTTCTCCGTTTCGCGCACCTTGCGGCCCTGGATCCAGAAGACGATCGCCGCCAGCATCAGCAGGCTGCCGTTCAGCGCGATCACCGCCGGCACCGAGGTGGCGGTGGCGATGTTGCCGCTCACGAAGTTGCCGAGCGGCGAGGCGCCGCGGAACGCCACCATGTAGATGCTCATCACCCGGCCGCGCATCTCGTTGGGGGCGATGAGCTGGACCAGCGAGGTGGTCATCGAGAAGGTGGCCACCAGCAGGCCGCCGCCGAGGAACAGCAGCAGCTGGCTCAGCCACAGCTGGCGCGACAGCGAGAAGGCGATCATCACCGCGCCGAACGCGGCGACGCCGCCGAGCAGCGTCCGCCCCATGGCCCGCGACCGGCCGATCCAGGCGATGGTGAGCGCGCCGACGACGGCGCCGGTGCCCGAGAAGGCCATCAGCCGGGTGTAGAGCCCGACGTCCTGCTGGTAGATGTCCTTGACGATCACCGGCAGGAAGGTGAGCAGCGGCAGGCCGAGGAAGGCGGCGACGAAGCCGAGGATGGTGAGCAGCACCAGGTGCGGGTCGCCCTTCACGTAGCGCAGCCCGCCCTTCATCTCGTCGATCATCCGCTGCTGGTTGCCGGGCGGGATGTGTTTGACCTGCAGCGCCATGAGTGCGGCGATCACGAACAGGAAGGACACGCCGTTCAGCCCGAAGCAGGCCACCATGCCGAAGGCGGCCAGCGCCGCGCCGGCAATCAGCGGGCCGATGATGCGCGCCAGATTGAATTGGATCGAGTTGAGCGCCACCGCGTTGGGCAGGTGTTCCTTGCTGACCAGTGACGGGATGAGCGACTGATAGGCCGGGCCGCCGAAGGCCTGGGCCACGCCGGTGATCGCAGACAGCGTCAGGATGTGCCAGATGCGAACGACGTCGAAGTAGACGAGCAGCGCCAGGACGAACGCTGCGCTCATCTGCGTGTACTGCGACATCAGCAGCAGCTGCCGCCGATCCCTGCGGTCGGCGACGACGCCGCCGACCAGCGTGAGCAGCAGGATGGGCAGCTCGCCGAGGAACGAATCGAGCCCGAGGAAAAAGGCGGAGGCGGAGCCGGTGAGCGTGACGATGAGCCACGCCTGGGCCACCTTCTGCATCCACGTGCCGATGCTCGAGCCCAGCGCGCCGGTCCACAGCAGACGGAAGTCGCGATGGGTGAGCGCGACGGCGAGGCGGCGCACCGCCGCGACGAGATGGGCCTGCAAGCCCGCTGATCTTAGCAGGGCGGCGCGGCTGCGGACCGCCCGGCCGAGCTGCAGTCCGGTGAGCCCATATTGCCCATATTCGATGATATGGGTAGTATGGGAGCATGAAGACGACGCTCGACATCGCCGATGCGCTCCTCGAGCGGGCCAAGCGCCACGCCCGGAAGACCGGACGGCCCCTGCGCGCGGTGGTGGAGGACGGGCTGCGCCGGGTGCTCGACGCCCCGGCTCCGCCGGCTGTCGAGCTGCCCGACCGCAGCGTCGGCGACCCCGGGGCGAAGAACCCGCTGGCGTCGTACTCGTGGGCCGAGCTGCGCGACGAGATCTACGGCGGGCGGTGATGGTCGCCGTCGACACCAACGTCCTCGTCTACGCGCACCGCCGCGAGGCCGACGAACACGCGACGGCGCGTCGCCTGCTGCAGACCTTGGCGGCGTCGCCGCGGCCGTGGGCGATTGCGTGGCCCTGCGTCTACGAGTTCTTCAGCGTGGTGACCCACCCGCGCATCTGGCGCGACAGCGCCAGCACGCCCGACGAGGCGTGGCTGCAGCTCGAGGCGTGGTTCACCGCGCCGACGCTCCGGCTGCTCGGCGAAACCGACGGGTTCGCGCCGATTCTGGAGCGGTTCGTCCGCCGCAGCCGGGTGCGCGGCCCGGTCGTGCACGACGCGCGGGTGGCGGCGATCTGCGTGGCGCACGGGGTCGAGTCGCTGGTCAGCCGCGACCGCGACTTCGCGCTCTTCCCCGAGCTGCGCGTCGAGAATCCGTTCGCCTGACGCGCACCGACGGCCCGGCGCGGTTACTTGCCGCCGTACTCGGCGTCGGTCACCTTCTGCATCCAGCGCGTCTCGCCGCCGAAGCCGACGTTCACCTGGATGAGATGGGTGCCGGGCACCGCGCCGTGCCAGTGCACGACGTTGGGCCCGGTGTAGTCGCTCTGGCCGACGCCCAGCTCCTGCACCGGCTGGCCCTTCTTCTGCGTGCGCATGCGGCCTTGTTCGACGTAGAGCAACTGGCCGTTGTCGTGGCTGTGCCAGGCCGAGCGGGCGCCGGGCTCGAAGCGGCGGCGGGCGGCGCTCAGGTCCTTGCTTTCGAGCACGGTCGACAGCCCGGTGAAGCGCGGGTCGTCGCCGGGCGGCTGGGTCTGGCCGGTGGCGGTGAAGGCGATGGCCAGCAGACCGGCGGTGGCCAGCGTGCCGTGGACGAGCCAGCGGGCGGCGAATCGGGTGCGCATGGGCGGCCTCACTTCATCGGCGAGTAGTCGGTGGCGGTGAAGAACGTCGAGTCCACCTTGGCGACGATGCGGCCATTCACCTGCGATTCCGACGACACCTTCTTCCACTCGGGGTCGTTCTGGAACGCCGTCCAGCTGGCCTTGGCCGCCTCGCGGCTCTTGTGCGCCAGCAGATAGGTGAGCTGGTTCGCGGAGGCCGGCGCGTCCATCGGGGACAGATAGATCACGTTGGTCATGCCGTGCTTCTCGAAGATGCGCAGCGTGTGGTTGCGGAAGCGCGCGTGCAGCTCGCCCAGCTTGCCGTCGGGCGCGGTGTAGGTACGCAGTTCGAAGACGCGGGCGGCGGACTGCGCCGAGAGCGTGTGCTGGGTGAGGGCACCGGCGGCGAAGCCGGCGAGGAGGAGCAGGGCGGCCGAGAGTCGGATGCGCATGGGAGAGAGGGTAATGCAGGGACCAGGGATCGGGGACGAGGGAGCAGGGAAAGGAAAGTTGAGGTCGACGCGCCCAGCGTCGACTCCAGTCCCTGATCCCTGATCCCTGGTCCCCGGTCCCTGTCCTATTGACTTTCGCTTTTGATTCGCTATGATGGCCCTCCCACGCAAACAAAAGGCGAAACATCATGAGCACCGCCTCCGCCCGCGTCGAATCGCCCGTCCAGGCCCGCGCCGCCGTGGAATCCCTGCTGCGCGCCCGCAAGCTCGACCGTACGCTCACGTCGTCCCGTCCCGACACGGCGCCCGATCCCGGGGTGCCGTTCGACGTCCAGCCGCTCGACACCTATCTCCAAGGCGGGCTGCCGGCCGGGCAGCTGTCCGAGGTCGTGGGGCCGGCCTCGTCCGGGCGCACCTCGGTGGTGTGGCGGTGGATGGCCGCAGCCACCCGCCGGGGCGACACGGTGGCGCTGGTCGACACCTTCGACCGCTTCGATCCCGAATCGGCGGCAGCCTGCGGCATCGACCTCGACCGGCTGCTGTGGATCCGCGGCCAGGCGATTTCCAAGACCGGCGGCGCCGTGGATCCGGTGTGGCTGCCGGGCGTGCGCACCGTCGAGGGGCCGGGCACGATGGTGGAGCGCACCGTCGATCGCGCCCTCAAGGCGCTCAACCTGGTGCTGCAGTCGGGTGTGTGCCCGGTGGTGGTGATCGACATGGCGGATGTGCCCTCGTCGGCGCTGCGCCGCATTCCCTACACCACGTGGCTGCGCGTGCAGCGGGTGATCGAGGGCGGCGACACGACCTGCGTGCTCCTCGCTCCCGAGCCGCTGGCCCGCAGCGCCGGCGGCGTCACGCTCACGCTGCAGGCGCCGGGGGGCGGCGCGCCGGCGGTCGTGGCCGGGCCGGCCCGCCGGTCGATGGCCGAGGCGTCGGTGGCCACGCACGTCGCCTGGCGGGGCGCGGGGGCGCGGGCCCGGCGCTTCGACGGCCTGCGCTTCGACGTGCGGGTGTCGTCGTCGCGGCGTCAGGCGGCGGGACGGGTGGCGCTGGCGGCCGAGCCGCGCGCCGACCGGCGCTGGGCCGAGCGCTGATCCGGGGCGTCGCGTCATGTTCGCCGCGCTGTACTCCGTGTCGTCGCCGGTGGCCACGCTCACCGGCGTGGCCCAGTCGTTCTCGCCGCGCGTGGAGGTGTCGGGCCGCCTCGTGCTGTGCGATCTCGTCGGCGTGGCCCGCCTCTTCGGCGGCCCCCGCGACGTGGCCGATCATCTGCGCCGCGCGCTCGTCGACGCCGGCGCGGTGCGCGTCGCGGTGGCGCCCACGCACACCGCGGCGGCGCTGCTGGCGCTGGGCCGGCCGGGGCTGAGCGTGGCCGCCACCGCCGACGAGGCGCGCCAGGCGCTGGCGGCGCTGCCGGTGGCCGCGCTGGCCGAATGGGACACGATCCACGCCGGGCCGGTCGAGCCGGGCGCGCGCCGGGTCCACGACATCCCGTCGGGATGGGTGCACCCGCGCGACACGCATCAAGGGCCGCAGACCCGGCGGCAGGTGCGGGGCCGCGTGCAGATGCCGAAGGGCAGCCGGGCGGCCGACGACGCCGCCCGTGCCCGCGCCACCCAGGCGCTCGACGTGCTGCGCCGCTGGGGCATCCGCACGCTCGGGCAGTACGCGGCGCTGCCGGCGGCGGAGCTGTCGTCGCGGCTCGGGCCGCTCGGGCCGCGCTGGCAGCACGCGGCGATCGGCCACGACATGGCGCCGCTCGTGCCGCTGGTGGACGACGAGCCGTTCGAGGCGTCGCTGGCGCTCGAGTGGCCGGTGGAAGGGCTGGAGCCGCTGTCGTTCGTGCTGGCCCGCGTGCTCGAGCCGCTGGCGGCACGCCTCGAGCGCGCCGATCGCGGCGCCGCGGTGCTGCACACCACGCTGCACCTCACCACCCGCGCCACGCACGTCCGCACGCTGCAGCTGCCGGCGCCGATGCGGGAGGCCAAGACGCTGCGCACGCTCATCCTGCTCGATCTCGAATCGCACCCGCCCGATGCCGCCATCGACCGCGTGGTGGTGCGCGTCGATCCCACGCCCGGCCGCATCGTGCAGTGGTCGCTGCTCGAGCGCGCCCAGCCCTCGCCCGAACAGGTCTCCACGCTGCTCGCCCGCCTCACCGCGCTGATGGGCGCGTCGCACGTCGGTTCGCCGCAGCTGGTGGACTCATGGAGGCCCGGTGCCTTCGCGATCCGGGCCTTTCAGCCGGGACTCGGGGCTCGGAGCAAGGAGCCGGGGCTCGGGTCTCGGGGCTCGGGTTCCGGGCCAGCGGTGTCGACGCTGGTCGCGTCGACCTCTTCTTCATTCGAATCCGGCCTTCAGGAAAACTGGTCAGTGCGATCAGCGCTGACACCACCCCCGAGCCCCGAGCCCCGAACCCCGAGTCCCGGCTCTCCGAGTCCCTGCACAGTCGCTTTCCGCCGCTTCCGCCTCCCGGTGCCGGCGCGCGTCACGCTGCACGACGGCCGGCCCATCCGCCTGATGCCCGATCGTCGCGGCGTGAGCGGCGGTGCGATCGTCGACTGCGCCGGGCCGTGGCGCACCTCGGGCCACTGGTGGGACGAGCCGGTCGCCGCCGACGGCGCCGCCGCGCCCCGCGCCGCCACCGCCTGGGACCGCGACGAGTGGGACGTCGTGCTCGCCGACGGCGCCTCGTGCCGCGTCTACCTCGAGCGCGAGGTGGGGCAGTGGTTCATTGAGGGCACCTTCGATTGACGGGGCTCGGGACTCGGGGCTCGGGAGCAATCACGATGAGCACGATTCGATCATTCCGCGATCTCGAAGCGTGGAGACGCGCGATGCGGTTGGCGGTAGAAACTTACCGTGTCAGTGGGCAATTTCCGAACAGTGAACGCTTCGGGTTGACCCAGCAGATTCGACGTTCAGCCGTGTCCGTTCCCTCCAATATCGCCGAGGGACATAGCCGTCGTACGAGGCAGGCGTACATCAACCACCTGAATATCGCGTTGGGTTCATTGGCGGAGTTCGAAACACAGCTCGTGCTGGCAGTGAGCCTCGGGTTCGTCGCGGAGAAAGAAGTCGGTCCGCTCTCGAGGTTTGCACTGGAAACCGGGCAGCTCGTCATGGCGTTGGTGCACGCGCTCGAGAAGCCGCCAAGCGCGGCATGAGCAGCGTGACTCCACCCGAGCCCCGAGCCCCGAGCCCCGAGTCCCGAGCCCCGCCGTGTACGTCGAGCTCCATGCCGCCTCCGCCTTCAGCTTCCTCCGGGCCGCGTCGCTGCCCGAGCCGCTGGTCGACCGCGCGGCGATGCTCGGCTATCCGGCCGTGGCGCTGCTCGACCGCGACGGCGTCTACGGCGCCCCCCGCTTTCACAAAGCCGCCACTGCCGCCGGCCTGAAACCGATCATCGGTGCGGAACTGACGCTGGCCGGGGCTCGGGGCTCGGGTTCCGGGGCTCGGGGTGGAGACAGCGCTGATCGCGCTGACCGGTATTTGTCACGGAAAAGAAGAGAGGTTGACGCGGGCAGCGTCGACGCCTTCCCGAGCCCCGAGTCCCGAGCCCCGAGCCCCGTCTCCGTTGTCCCCGTCCTCGTCGCCTCCCCCGAGGGGTACCGCAACCTCTGCCGCCTCATCACCACGATGAAGCTGCGCGCGCCGAAGGGCGAGGGCGCGCTCACGCTCGCGGATCTCGACGGCCACGTCGGCGGGCTCGTCGCCCTGGCTGGCCGGCCGCTGCTGCAATCGCACCGGCACGGCGTCGGCGGGCTGCTCGATCGGCTGGTCGGCATCTTCGGGCGGGCCAACGTCTACGTCGAGGTGCAGCGCCACCTGCAGCGCGACGAGACCTGGGACAACGAGATGCTGGTGTCGCTGGCCGAGGCGTTCCGCGTGCCGATCGTCGCCACCAACGGCGTGCGCTTCGCCAGCCAGGCCGAGCGGCCGCTGCACGACGTGCTCACCTGCATCCGCGAGCACACCACGCTGGCCCAGGCCGGGCGGCGGCTGGTGGCCAACGCCGAGCGGTACCTGAAATCGCCGGCGCAGATGGCCCGGCTGTTCGACGACCTGCCGCGGGCGGTGGCCGCCACCCGCGAACTCGCCGATCGGCTCGAGTTCACGATGAAGGACCTCGGCTACCGGTTCCCGTCGTACCCGGTGCCGCCGGGCGACACCGAGGCGTCGTTCCTGCGCAAGATCGCCGACATCGGCGCCCGCGATCGCTATCGCCCGTACCACGACAAGGCGCGGGCGCAGGTGGAGCGCGAGCTCGCCCTGATCGAGAAGCTCGATCTGGCCGGCTACTTCCTGATCGTCTGGGACATCGTCAACTTCTGCCGCCAGCACGACATCCTGGTGCAGGGCCGCGGCTCGGCGGCCAACAGCGCCGTCTGCTACAGCCTCGGCATCACCGCCGTCGATCCGGTGGGCATGGAGCTGCTGTTCGAACGCTTCCTGTCCGAGGAGCGCGGCGAATGGCCCGACATCGACCTCGATCTGCCGAGCGGCGACCGCCGCGAGCGCGTCATCCAGCACGTCTACGAGAAGTACGGCCAGCACGGCGCGGCGATGACCGCCAACGTCATCACCTACCGCGGCAAGAGCGCGGCGCGCGAGGTGGGCAAGGCCCTGAACCTCGACCTGGGCCAGATCGACCGGCTGGCCAGGGTGATGCACAACTTCGAGTTCCAGGACGCCGACGACTCGCTGACGAAGAACATGCAGACGGCCGGCGTGGACGGCACGCATCCCACCGTCCGCCACTTCGCCCGGCTGTGGCAGCAGATGCAGGACCTGCCGCGCCATCTCGGCCAGCACTCGGGCGGCATGGTGATCTGCCAGGGCGCGCTGTCGTCGGTGGTGCCGCTCGAGAACGCCAGCATGCCCGGCCGCGTGGTGGTGCAGTGGGACAAGGAAGACTGCGCCGACATGGGCCTCATCAAGGTCGATCTGCTCGGCCTCGGCATGATGTCGGCCCTGCAGGACGCGTTGGCGATCATCAACACCGGGGCTCGGGGCTCGGGGTTTGGGTCTCGGGACGGTGTCAGCGCTGATCGCGCTGACCGTTGTTCCGAAAAGCAAAATGAGGTCGACGCGGCTAGCGTCGACGCCAACCCGGGACCCGGGACCCGAGCCCCGAGCCCCGCCAGACTCGACTTGGCCCACCTGCCCCCGGACGATCCTGCGGTCTGGAGAATGCTGCAGACCGCGGATACGGTGGGGCTTTTCCAAGTCGAATCCAGGGCGCAGATGGCGACCTTGCCGCGGCTCAAGCCGGCCTGCTTCTACGACCTGGTGGTGCAGGTGGCGATCATCCGGCCGGGGCCGATCGTCGGGCAGATGGTGCACCCGTACCTCGATCGCCGCGCCGGGCGCGAGCCGGTGGTCTACGACCACCCGTTGCTCGAGCCGGTGCTGAAGCGCACGCTCGGCGTGCCGCTGTTCCAGGAGCAGCTGCTGCGCATGGCGATGGTGGTGGCCGGCTTCACCGGCGGGCAGGCCGAGGATTTGCGCCGGGCGATGGGCTTCAAACGCTCCGAGAAGCGCATGAAGCAGATCGAGGTGCAGCTGCGCGAAGGCATGGCGGCGCGCGGCCTCACCGGCGCGGTCGCCGATCGCATCGTGCTGTCGATCGGCTCGTTCGCGCTCTACGGCTTCCCCGAGTCGCACGCCGCCAGCTTCGCGCTCATCGCGTATGCGAGCGCGTATCTCAAGGCGCATTACCCGGCGGCGTTCTACACCGCGCTCCTCAACAACCAGCCGATGGGCTTCTACCACCCGGCCACGCTGGTGAAGGACGCGCAGCGCCGCGGCGTCCGCTTCGCCCCGGTCGACGTGCAGGCGTCGGACTGGGACTGCACCGTGGAAGCGGACGGCACCATCCGCCTCGGCCTGCGCTTCGTCGCCGGCCTGCGCGAGGACGTCGGGCGGATGATTGCCTCACGAGCGGGGCTCGGGGCTCGGGGCTCGGAGAAGCCGGGGCTCGGGGCTCGGGACTCGGGGCTCGGGGGAAGACCCCGAGAGGACTTGGGTGGCATCCGCCCCAGCGCCGCCCTGCTGCGCTGTCCGAAGTGCGGCTGCGACGATCCCTCAATGATCGAATACGTCGACAGCGGCAGTGTGACAGTGCGACGAGGAGAGGGGCGCTCTTCCCGAGCCCCGGGCCCCGAACCCCGAGCCCCGCTGTTCTGCAACGTCTGCTCCCACTCCTGGACGGACGGCGCCGCCGATCGCCGCTTCCGCTCGATCGACGAGCTGATCCGCGTCACCGGCATGCGCCGCGACGAGGTGACCGTACTGGCCGAGATCGGCGCCCTCAACTCGCTCGGCTACGACCGGCGGAGTGCGCTGTGGCAGGTGGAGCGGCTGATTCGCCCTGCCGGAGAGCTCTTCGCGCAGGACGACGAGCGCGAAGAGGCGGGGCAGGGCGAAGAGCCGGGACTCGGGGCTCGGGGCTCGGGGCTCGGGGATGGCGTCAGCGCTGATCGCGCTGACCAGCTTTCTTGGAATGCCAGTAACAAGAAAGATGAGGTCGTCGCGACCAGCGTCGACTCTGCCTTCCCGAGCCCCGAGCCCCGAGTCCCGAGTCCCGGTTCTCCCGAGTCCCGGGACCCGAGCCCCGCC
>JBFWNV010000003.1:0-428515 GCA_050250875.1 Vicinamibacterales bacterium | reverse complement strand
GCGAAGAGGCGGGGCAGGGCGAAGAGCCGGGACTCGGGGCTCGGGGCTCGGGGCTCGGGGATGGCGTCAGCGCTGATCGCGCTGACCAGCTTTCTTGGAATGCCAGTAACAAGAAAGATGAGGTCGACGCGACCAGCGTCGACTCTGCCTTCCCGAGCCCCGAGCCCCGAGTCCCGAGTCCCGGTTCTCCCGAGTCCCGGGACCCGAGCCCCGCCTCCACGAGCCCGCTCCCCGAGATGAGCGCCGGGGAGCGGCTCGTCGCGGACTACGCCGGCACCGGCGTCACCGTCGGGCCGCACCCGATGGGATTCCGGCGGCACGAACTGGCGATGAAGGGCGTGCTGCGGGCCATCGATCTGCCGCATGTCAGGAACGGCCGGCGCGTCCGCACCGCCGGCATGGTCATCACCCGGCAGCGGCCGGGCACGGCCAAGGGCTTCGTGTTCCTCACCCTCGAGGACGAGACCGGCATCTCGAACGTGATCGTGCGCCCCGACGTCTATGCCCGCGATCGCGCCATCGTCGTCGACTCGCCGTTCCTGCTGGTGGAGGGCATCCTGCAGGTGCAGGATGGTGTCACCGCGATCAAGGCCGAGCGGATGGAGCGGCTCGAGGGCCTGCTGGCCTCGATGGCCGTCGAGTCGCACGACTTCCACTGACGCCGCCGGGCGGCGCCCGCCGCGGATTGGTACGCATCGTGCCCCGGCTCCCGGCGGCCCCGTGCCGCAAATGACGGGCGCCGGGGGACAATCATGACGGCGCGGGATCAATCGGCGCGATTCAACGCAGTACCGCTCGCGGCCGCCAGTCGGCCGCGTCGCTTGCTGACGAGGTGTGCACTTGCAGTTTCGTAATCTCGTGTTCTGCCTCGCGCTCATCTCGAGCGTGGGACCCCTGTCGGTGTCGGCGCAGCCGCCGGCCCCCCGGCCGCTGTTCGATGAGCCGGCCGGCGCCGCCGCCGCGCCGCTCGCCGCGGCCGAGGACCGCCGCGGCCCGCGCGTGGTGCGCCGCCGCGCCGCCCGGCTGCAGGCGTCCGCGCTCGACGCCGCCGCCCGCGCCGGTCTGGCCGGCGACACGGCGCCGCTGCTCGAGCTCAACCTCTTCTCCGACGTCACCCTCCGCGCCGCCTTCGAGCGCTCCGAGGCCGATCGGCTCGGCCATCGCACGTGGGTCGGCCGCGTCACCGGCGACCCGTACAGCGCCGTCACGCTGACCTGGCGCGACCAGACCATCGTCGGCAGCGTGCAGAGCGCCGGCCGGCTGTATCGCATCCAGGGCGCCATGGACGCCGCCGTCGTCGACGAGGTCGATCCGGCGACCTTCGGCGAGGAACTCGAGCCCGTCGCCGTCGCCGCCGAGGCCCGCGCCGACGTCGCCGACGCGCCGGCGGCGGCCGATCCGCCGCAGGACGGCGAGGTCGCCGACATCCTCGTCTACTACACGACGGCGGCCAAGAACGGGCAGGGCGGCGTCAGTGCCATCCAGGCCCTGATCGCCACCGCCGTGGCCGACGCCAACACCGCCTACGCGCGCAGCGGCATCGCCGCGACGCTGCGCCTGGCGGGCGCCGTCGAATGGACCGGCTACGTCGAGTCGTCCACGGACATGGGCGCCGACCTCAGTGCGCTGCGCGGCAACGCCGGGGTGGCGGCCGCCCGCGACGCCGCCGGCGCCGATCTCGTCGCCCTGATCGTCAACGCCACGGCCGGCGGCGCCTGCGGCGTCGGGTACCTCGGGCCGAGCGCGAGTTACGCGCACAGCGTGACGGCGCGCACCTGCATCGTCGGCAACTACACCTTCGCCCACGAAGTGGGCCACAACTTCGGCTCGCACCACGCGCCGGAGGATGGCGCCAGCGGCGCCTGGCAGCCCTACGGCTACGGCTACAAGGACTACACCGCGAACTTCCGCACGGTGATGGCTTACGCGCCGGGGACGCGCATCCTCAACTTCTCGAACCCCGCGGTGCTGCACAACGGCCGGGTCACCGGCAGCGCCACCCAGCAGAACGCCCAGTCGCTGCGCCAGGCGTTTCCGATCGTGCAGGGGTTCCGCACCGCCGCGGGAGGCGCGCTCGGCGCGCCGGGAAGCCTCGCCGCCGTCGTCACCGGGAACACGGTGAGCCTGACGTGGCTGGCGCCGACGACCGGCACGCCGACCGGCTACGTGCTGCAGGCCGGCACCGCCCCCGGCGCCGCCAACCTGTTCAACGGCGCGGTCGGCCTGACCACGGCGATCGCCGCGCCGCTGCCCGCCGGGGTCTACTACGCGCGCGTCTTCGCCCAGAATGCCGGCGGCGTCGGTCCGGCGTCGTCGGAAGCGACCTTCACCATCGCCGCACCCGCGCCGCCCGGCGCGCCCGGGCCGCTGGTCGGCTCGGCCTCGGGATCGACGGTGAGCGTGTCGTGGGCGCCGCCGGCGACCGGCGGCGCGCCGACCGGCTACCTCGCCGAGGTCGGCACCAGCCCCGGCGCGGCCAACGTCCTGAACGCCGCGGTCGGCCTGATCACCGCGGCCAGCGGCGCGCTGCCGCCCGGTACCTACTACATCCGGGTGCGCGCGCAGAACGCCGCCGGCACCGGGCCGGCGTCCAACGAGGTCGTCGTCACGGTCGGCCCGGCGTGCACGACGCCGGCCGCGCCGGTGCTGAGCGGCGGCGCCAGCGGCGGGGTGATCAGCCTGTCGTGGACCACGCCCTCGGGCGGGCCGATCGCCGGCTACACGCTGCAGGCCGGCAGCGCCAGCGGCGCGAGCAACCTCTTCAACGCGCCGGTCGGCCTGACCAACGGCCTGGCGGCCGGGGTCGGGCCCGGCACCTACTACATCCGCGTGCTGGCCACGGCCGCGTGCGGAGCCGGGGCGGCGTCGAACCAGCTCGCCGTCACGGTGCCCTGAGCCCGGCGGCGGCCGCGGGTTCAGCGCGTCGACTCACGTCCTGACGGCGGCCAGTTCCTGCACGGCGCGGTGGCCGTGGTCGATGGCGCAGTCGGTGTAGGCGTAGGCGCCGGCGTCGGAGTTGGCGATGGCGATCCGGCCGTAGGGCGTGCGGGCCACCACGCACGGCTGCTCGCCGCCCTCGAGCCAGAACGGATCGGCCAGCGAGCTGTACTGGTAGGCGTAGCCGTGCGGCCAGCGGTTCACCGTGATGCCCAGGATATCGCCGGCGGGATCGAAGCCGCCGCCGCCGAGCATCCGCCCGAGCTGATCGCGGATGCCGCGCTCGATGGTCTCGAACGAGGTGCGCAGCAGCTCGGCGCGGCCGGCCACGTGCTGCGCCGGGCCGGGCAGCCCCGGCTTGCAGGCCGCCTTGGTCATGTGCAGCACCACCGGCTCGGCCGGCGTCTTCGAGTGGGTGTAACTGCCGACGCTGACCGGGAAGTCGAGATTGGTCGAGGCGTGCCACATCCCCGGCGAGGCGATGGTGTTGACCTTCAGCGTCTCGAACGCCGTCCAGTTGCGGACGAACACGTTCGTATAGACCAGCGGCACCTTCTTGGCGTAGCGGAGCGCGGTCAACTGCGCCTCGGGCAGCTCGGGGCAGATGTGCGGGATCACGTGGTGCCAGCAGGCCAGCACGCACCCGGCGGCCTTGACGCTGTAGATGGTGTCGCCGCGCAGGTACTTCACCGTCACGCCGCGCGCGCTCGCCGCCGGGCCGTCGTGGGCGACGTGGAGCACGGTGCTGTTGAGGCGAATCCGCGCCGGCGAGGCGGCGTCGTCGAGCCTGGCGTAGTCCACCCGCGCGGTGACGACGTCGGCCGACGTCGTCCCGGGCACCGCCGCCGGCACCAGCCGGCGCACCAGCAGCCGGGCGATGGTGGCGTTGCCGTCGGGGAAGTGGAAGTAGTACTCCTCGGCGCCGGGGTGGCTCATCGAGTCGTAGTTCTGGCCCGGGCCGTTGCCCTCCTCGAGCGACAGTCCCTGGAAGCCAGGCAGGCCGAGCGCCCAGGCGTCCTGCGCCGGCACGGCGTCGACGCCGAAGCCGAACAGGCCGTAGGTGCGGGTCTGGTAGATCCCGAGCACCCGCGGATCCAGCTTCCACTCCCTGGTGACGAAGTCGGTGTAGCTCATTCGCGCCAGCTTCGCCTTGATGTCGGCCGACGACAGCCCCGGGTAGAGGTTCCGCTTCTCGCTGTTGAGCCGCAGGATCTGCTGCTGGACGTCGCGGGGCAGCGGCGACTTCGCCAGGAACGCCGCCGACGGGTTGCGCGAGGTGCCGACGACGAGCGCGTCGGCGCCGAAGGTCTCCTTGTCGAAGAAGGTCGCCGCCGCCAGGCCCAGGCCCCGGTACAGTTCGCGGTCGAGTACGCGCGAATAACTGCCGACGTCGATACCCAGGTCGGTGATGAGGGCCTTGGCAGTGGCCGAGTAGGGGGCCGGGCTGTCGATCGACTGCGTGCCGCCGTAGCCGATCCAGGTGCGGCCCTCGTGGGTGAACTCGTTGCGCTTGGCGTGGCCGCCGAAGTCGTCGTGGTTGTCGAGCACCAGCACCCGCGCCGACGGCCCGGCCTGGGCGCGGAAGTAGTGGGCCGCGGCCAGGCCGCTGATGCCGCCGCCGACCACGACCAGGTCGTAGGTCTCACGGGTGTCCACCGCGCCGTCGAGCGACAACTGGCCGTCCTTCAGGCGGTGCGCCGCCTCGAACGACCCGTCGTGGCTGCCCCGCAGGCCGACCTTCGCCGGCGGGTAGTAGCCGGCTGCCCGCTCGAACCCCGGGTCGGGAGGCAGCGGCGGCTCGCCCGGGCCGCACCCGGACAGCCAGGCGGCGCTGCCGACGCCGACGGCCATGCCGTTGATGAAGTCGCGCCGGGTGATGGGCCGGTGCATGCCGAGGTCGCGGTCGCGAAGGTGGCTCATGGGGGGCGATTGTAGCCGCGGGCGCGGTGCGATGCGCTCCTCGCTGGCCCCTCAGGTCGTCCCGGCCAAGATTTTGGTGAGCGGGGAGGATCTCGATCCGGCAGGTTGGATTTTCAGTGTTTTTCAGGCCGAAACAGCCCGGGATCGCATGAGCACGGTTTGTGGATCTGGCTTGACACATCCGTAACGGCGGCACCACAATTCCGCGGTCACGCTCCAGCTGGACGTCCGTCCGGTGTCGGCGCGTGCTGGAGGTCTACATGCGATCTCGCTTGCTTTGGTTGTTGACGGCGGTCGCGCTGATAGCGGCACCATCCTCGGGATGGGCGCAGCGCACCACCGGTGACATTCGCGGTGTCATCACGGACGAATCCGGCGCCGTGCTCCCTGGCGTCACCGTCACGTTGCGCGGTCCCGCCGTGCAGGGCACGCCGACGACGGTGTCGAACGAGCTGGGCGTATTCCGCTTCCCGAATCTCGCGCCGGGCGTCTACGAGATTGAGGTCGAACTGGCTGGCTTCGCCACCAAGAAGCAGACCGGCATCCCGGTGGCGCTCGGCGCCACACAGGAAGTGCCAGTGCAGATGAACGTCAGCACCCAGCAGGAGACGATCACGGTTGTCGCCGAGGCGCCGGTCGTCGATTCGGCCAGCGTCGAGATCACCACTAACTACAACCGCGAGTGGGTCGAGAACGCACCGGTCCGCCGCTTCACGTTCTTCGACTTGATCAACGCCGCACCGGGCGTGGCCCAGCAGTCGCAGACCTCCTCCCGATCGAACTCGTTCGGTTCTGCGGCCAACGAGAACCTGTACCTGCTCGACGGCACCGATTTCACGGCCCCGCTTTCGGGTGCTGCGTGGCCGTGGCCGAACACCGACGCCATCGAAGAAGTGCAGAGCCTGTCGCTCGGGGCGAGCGCCGAGTACGGCAACGTGGCCGGCGCGGTGTTCAACATCGTCACCCGACAGGGTTCCAATCAATTCCACGGCGACTCGAACATCTACTGGCAGTCGGACGGACTGACTGGACGCAATACCACCGACGACGAGGACGGCGGGCAGCCCTACAACCGCGCCCGCTTCGTCGACAGCACGACGCAGCTCGGTGGTCCCATCCTCAAGGACAAGCTGTGGTTCTTCGGCTCTTGGCAGTTCCAGCAGGACTGGGAATCGCAGCCAGGAACCGATAAGGAATTCCCGGCCAAGTCCAACGCCAAACGTTATTTCTTCAAGTTCAACCTGTCCCTCAACCAGAATCATCGTCTGCAGTACCAGCAGCACGATGACTTCTACGAGATTCCCGAGCGCGCCACCCCCAACAAGGCGCCGAGCAGCATCAATCTGAATCACGGCCACAATCCTTCGCCAGGGCTGATGTACACGGCGGTGATCAATCCGACGACGGTGGTCGAGGCCCGCTACTCCGGTTTCTACGGCGTGGCCCACAATGACCCGCTCAACGGCGGTCCGCGCATCGCCAAGCGGTTCCAGGACCTCGACACCGGCAATATCACCGGGGGCATCTACTACTGGTACGACGGGAAGTCGTTCAAGACCGCCTTCTCGGGCAAGGTCACGAAGTACGCCGACAACTTCCTCGGCGCCCAGCACGACTTCAAGGTCGGCGTGCAGTACAACAGCGGTGGCGGCGAGTCGGTGAACGGCTACAACGACTACATCTACACCTATGGGTCGACACCCGCTTACGGCTACGTGCAGAACCCGTACTGGAGCGGCGGTCGGCTGCGCGCCATTGGCGTCTACGCCGACGACACTGTCCGCTGGAACCGTCTCACCTTGAACGCCGGGTTGCGCTACGACTCGAGCAAGGGCTACTTCAACTCGTTCCCGATTCTCGACCGCAATGCGAACGAGATCGGCTCCTCGCCGGCGGTGGACAAGCTGTTCGACTGGAACGTGATCTCGCCGCGCGTCGGCGCGACGGTCAAGCTGAACGAGGCTGGCACGACGCTGCTCAAGGCCAGCTGGGGCCGCTACTACCGCGGCATCGCGACAGGCGAGTTCGACCCGGCCACCCCCTCGATCGCCGACCGGTACGAGTTCTCCGGGCTCTACGACGCCCAGGGCAACCCGCTTGACCTGAGCCTGGTGACCAGCAACCGGAACCTGCGCATCGACTCCGGATTCGAAAACCCGTACGTGAACCAGTACATCGTCACCTTCGAACACCAGTTGTCCGACCGCATCGGCTTCGCGGTGAACGGTGTGTGGAAGAAGTGGGACAACCAGTCACGCTGGAGTGACATCGCCGGCACCTACGCGCCGGTGACGCGCACCGCCGAGGGCAAGACGTTCGACCTGCTGCAGCTCACCAGTGGCGCCGATAGCCGGATCATTCAGCTGTCGAACGGCGATGAGATGGAAGCCACCTATAAAGGGGCCCATTTCCAGGTCAACAAGCGCATGTCCAACCGCTGGCAGGCCACGGTCGGCCTTACCGTCTCGAAGGCCGAGGGGCGGCTGGGTACGAGCACAGCGCGCGTTTCGCCGGTGTCCAATGGCAACAGCCTCGCCGGCGATTTCGGTCGACCGAACCCAAACGACATCACAAATTCGGATGGGTTGCTGATCTGGGACCGGCCGATCCTCCTGAAGTCGCAGCTCGTCTACGAGCTCCCATGGAGCATGACCATTGCCGGAAACTACATGTATCAGTCCGGTAAGCCGTGGGGACGCGAAGTGAGATTCAACGGGCTCGTCCCGGGCGCGACGCGCGTGCTGTTCGAGCCCTTCAACGACGATCGTCGTACGGCAGCGTTGAACGGTTTCGACGTGCGCCTTGAGAAGGCCCTCAAGTTCGGTGGCGCGGTGGAGGGCGCGGTATTCGGCGACTTCCTGAACGTGTTCAACAACGGGTCGTACGAGAACCTCGTCGACCGGCGGCAGGCGTCCTCGAATTTCGGGGTGCCGACCCGGTTCGTGCTCCCGCGCCGCCTGATGATCGGCGCGAAATTCCGGTTCTAAGAGCCGGGGCTCGGGGCTCGGGGCTCGGGCTCGACACAGCGAGTCACGAAGACGAAGGGCGGCTCGACGGAGCCGCCCTTCGCATGTACGGTGTCGTCGAACCGGCCGACCGCTCAGCGAGCGGCGCGGCGGCGGCGGAGGTCGGCAGCGAGGTCGGCGTTGCCCGACTCGTCGGCGAGGGCGATGGCCACGCTCCACGCCTGGGCGGCGTCGCGCCGGCGGCCGGTGGCGGCGAGGGCCTCGGCGAGCGTGGCCAGCACGCGCGGGTCGCGGCCACCGGTGGCGTCGTTGACGCCAGTGGCGATGGCGAGCGCGGCCTCGGGATCGCGCACCGCCGGCGGCGACGCCGTGAGCAGCAGCCGCGCCAGGTTCATCGCGACGCCGAGATTCGACGGGTCGCGGTCGTGCGTGCGGCGCAGCAGGGCGATCGCGTCGGCCCCGCGGCCGGTTTCCGACCACGCCAGGGCCAGGGCCCCGGCCACTGCCGGGTCGGGCGACGTGGCTGCGCCGCCGGCCTCGAGGTCGGCCGCCGCGCCCGCAGCGGCCCCGGCCTGCACCAGCGCCATGCCGCGGTTCAGGCGGGCTCGCGTCCGGCCGGGGTCGTGCGCCAGCACCTCGTCGTAGGCCTGGATGGCCTCGCGCAGCCGGCCGGCGTTGGCTGCGGCGTCGGCCGCGCGCTGGGCACGATCGGCACGCAGCGTGGCCAGCCGCTGGCGGGCCAAGTCGTGGTCGGGCACCTGCGCGAGCAGCGCCTCGAGTGCTGCCATCCCCTCGTCGTCCTGCCCGTTCTGCAGGTGCGCCAGCGCGAGGTTGTAGCGCGCGACGTCGTTGCCTGCATCGAGCGCCAGCGCCCGGGTCCAGACCGCGATCGAGTCACGCCAGTGCGGCAGCGCGGCCTGCGTGACGACTCCCAGGGTGAGACTGGCGGCCAGCGCCAGGCCGAGTGACATCGCCGGCCGCGGCGCCGCGAGTCTGGCCAGCACGACGCCCACGGCCACGGCGAGCGCGAGCGCCGGGCCGTAGGTGTAGCGGTCGGCGGTGAGCTGCAGACCGGAAGGGAACAGGCCGACCACGGGCAGGAGCAGGGCCAGCCAGGCCCCCCAGACCGCCAGCGCCGCCACGCGACCCCACCGCCACCACGTCGCGGCCACGACCGCGACAGCGGTCGCCACCGCCAGGCCGGTGCGCATCCAGTCGACGGCGGCGATGCGCGGCAGCGGATCGAGCGGAGTCAGCCCGATCGGCACGACGGTGTGCCACAGGTACACGGCCGGGTGGGTGACGGCCCAGGTCACGCGCACGGCGAGCGGGTAGTCGGTGACCGACTCGGGACCGCGCGCCCACGCCTCCACCGCGGCGACCCCGAGCCCCAGCAGCGCGAACGGCGCGGCGCCGCGCCACAGCGCCGCCGGTGCTCGGCGGCGGCCGGGCAGCGGCCAGGCGATGGCCAGCAACGGGACGGCGAACAGCGGCGCGGTCACCCTGAAGAGCTGCGACGCGACGAACAGTCCGAGACCGAGCGCGAGCCAGCCGCCGCGCCCGCCGCGCACCCACGCGACCCAGGCCGCCGTCGCGGCGAGCAGCGGCGCATACGAGATCAGGTAGGGCAGCGCGCTCGCCCACGCCACCGGCTCCACCCGCAGCGGGTGCAGCGCGAACAGCGCCGCCGCGGCCAGCGGCGAGCCCCAGCGCACCGGTGCGTGGCGCCGCCCGGGCGCGTCGGTGATGACGAGCGCGATCAGCGCGAAGAGCAGCACGGCGTTGAGCGCGTGGAGCGCCACGGCGGCGCCGTGGACGCGGGCCGGCGACGGCGGCGACCCGGCAAGGACCGCCAGCGCCGGCCACGACAGCGGCTGGTAGTGGCCCATCGCCCTGGTCGAGAACGCCCACGCCGCCAGCGACGATGCCGGTTCCTGCAGGCGCGGATTGGCGGCGACGACGTCGGGGTCGTCCCAGTTCAGAAAGCCGTGATCGACGACGGGGCGGAAGGTGACGGCGACGGTGATCGCCAGCGTGGCGGCGGCGACCCAGCCGGCACGCACGTCAGCGGCCCATCTCGGCCAGCCGGTCGCGGGCCGGGCGGAACCCTGGCTCGATCGCCAGCGTGCGTTCGAACCACTCGCGGGCCTCGGGCCGGCCGGCGCGCTGCAGCACGAGACCGAGGTTGTAGGCGTAGCGGGCGTTTTTCGGCGCCCGCTGCACTGCCTCGCGGAAGGCCGCGGCGGCCGGGTCGTGCTGCCCGGCGCCGCCCAACACCATGCCGAGCGAGTTCCAGTAGTCGGCCACCTCGGGATCGAGCCGGGTGGCGTCGCGGAACTGCGCCAGGGCCTGATCCGGCGCCCCCTGGTCGAGCAGCAGTTCGCCCATGCGCCAGCGGACCAGGGCGTCCTTGGGTGCGAGGTCGGCTACCCGGCGGTACGCGGCCATCGCCTTAGCGGTGTCGCCGAGTTGCTGCCAGATCTGGCCCTCCCGATCGAACAGGATGGGCTCGTTGGGGGCGTCCTCCTGGCCCTGCTGCACGGCGGCCAGCGCCCCACGCAGGTCCTGGCGAGCCACACGAGCGTTCGCGAGGCTCACATGCGCCTGCGTGAACGTCGGCATCGCGGCAATCGCACGCTCGTACTGCGCTTCTGCGTCGCGCCAGCGCCGCAGGCCAGCGAGGGCCTCGCCGCGGTAGAAGTGCACCTGGAAGCTGTCCGACCCGGCGGCCTGCAGCGATGCGAAACGTCGTTCGCTATCGGCGAAACGTCGCTCGCGCAGCAGCGACAGTCCGTCGCGCATCAGGCCGTTCAGCGTGCGGAACTCCTGGATCTTGTCCTTCGGGTCGGCGCCCTGCGCCACCGTGCCCTTGGCCGCTCCCGGGCTCACGTAGCCCAGCGCGCCGAGCTTCTGCAGGGCCTCGGCCGAGAGCGCCGAGACGCTGGCCGCCGGATCGACGGCGCGCTCGCGTTCGGCGCGCAGCAGCCCTTCGAGCGCCGCCCGCAGCTTGCGCGCCGTGGCGGTATTGGCGGTGGACAGATCCTTCGTCTCGCCCGGATCGGTGGCCAGGTCGTACAGCTCGGGCCGCGGCGCCAGGATGTACTTCCATGAGCCGTCGCGCAGCACCCGCAGATCGCTCCACTGGTAGTGGACCAGCGGCGTCAGCGATTCGGCGTAGGTCGTCCGGGCGAGCGGCGACGCCCCGTCCGCCAAGTGGCTGGCGATGCTCGTCCCGGTATGGGTGCCGGACAGCGCCGGCAGGCCGAGCAGCTCGAGCACGGTGGGCGTGACGTCCACGAGCCGCACCGTGCCGTCGAGGGTGCGACTGGCCGGCACACCAGGCCCGCGCAGCGCGAACGGGATCTTCAACGTCGTCTCGTAGGCGAAGAAGCCGTGGCCGGTCTCGTCGTGCTCGCCCAGCGCTTCACCGTGGTCGGCGGTGACGACGACCAGCGCGTCATCCCACAGCTGCCGGGCCTCGAGGCTGGCCCGCAGCCGCCCCAGCAGCGTGTCGGTCCACGCCACCTCGCCGTCGTAGAGCCGGTCGGCGTACTGCGTCGCGAACGGCTCGGGGGGCTCGTAGGGATCGTGCGGGTCGTAGAGGTGCACCCACAGCGCGGTGCGCTTCGCCTTCGTCTCGGCACTGCGGGTGTCGAGCCACTGCTCGACCTTTGCGAGGGTCTCGTCGCCGCGCCGCTGCACGGTGCTGAGGAACACCGCCTCCTCGTCGCTCTGTGGCACCTCGAAGGCGTCGTCGTAGTGGTCGAAGCCGCGATCGAGGCCGGAGGGCGACGACAGGACGAAGGTCGAGACGAACGCCGCGGTGGCGAAGCCTTGCGCGTGGAGCGCCTCGGCCAGGGTCGGGACGTCCTTGGCCAGGGGCAGCGAGATGTTGTCGCGGACGCCGTGCTCGGCGGGGTAGCGCGCCGTGAACAGCGTGGCGTGCGACGGCCGGGTGATCGGCACGTGCGAGGTGGCGTCGAGCGCCCGCACGCCTTCGCGGGCGATCCGATCGAAGTGCGGCGTCGGTACGGTCGTGCTGCCGTAGGCGCCGAGGCGATCGGCGCGCAACGTGTCGATGGTGACGATGATCAGATGTCTCGGCGTCCTGGCCGTCGCCGGTGGCTCCGGAGTGGCCGAACAGGCCACGCCGGCGGCGATGGAGGCAACGAGCGCTGCACGACGAATCATCGGCCGCGCTCCAAAGCGCGGGCCCGCGCCACTTCGCGCGCCGCCTCGTTCTCCCGGCCCATGCGGCTGTAGACGTCGGCGAGCACGTAGTGGCCGAGCGGCGCGATGGACGGATCCGGGCGCTTGTCCAGGCCCGCCTTCGCCGCCGTCTCGGCGGCCTGGAGCCGGCCGCCGTCGAGCAGGGCCTTGGCGAGATACAGGTAGCCTTCGGCGAACTCCGGCCGGGCCTCCACGGCGGCCTGGAACCGGGTCGTCGCGTCCGGCAGGCGGCCCTCCCTGAGCAGCAGCTTGGCCAGGTTGAACTGGGCGCCGTAGTTCTTCGGGTTCTTCGCCACCTCGGCTTCGTAGGCGGCGCGGGCGCCGGCGGCGTTGCCGCGCTGCTCGGCGACGAGCGCCAGGTTGTACTGCCCGCGCGGCACGTCGGCGCGCAAGGCCACCGCCTCCTTCAATACCTTCTCGGCCTCGTCGAGGCGCTTCAGTTCCAGGTAGGCCTCACCGAGCTTGACCAGGAACGGCGGCCGATCGACCTCCAGGGCGAGGCCCTTGGTGAGCACCTCGAGGGCCTTGGCCGGCTGGCCCTGCTGCATGTAGATGTCGCCGATCTGGAAGTGCGCCCGGCCGCTGCGCGGATCGAGCTGCTGGCTGCGCTCGAAGCCGACGATGGCCTCGTCGATCTTGCCGGCCGCCCGGTAGGCCAGGGCGAGGTTGTAGGTGGACATCAGGTGCTCGGGGTCGAGCGCCAGGGCCTGGCGATAGGCCGCGATTGCCTCGGCGTGCCGCCCCGCCTTGCCGTAGACGTTGCCGAGCCGGGTGTAGCCCTCGAGCATCTCGGCGTCGACGGCGAGGGCCTGCTGCACCTTGGCGACGGCGGCGTCGTAGCGGCCGGCCTCCGAGTCTTCGCCGGCCAGCAGCAGCAGGTTGTAGAGCGCGATCGTGTCCTTGGGGTCGCGCCGCGGCCGATCCTCGAGGTGCCGGGCCGAGGTCGAGCCGACGTAGCCGAGGGCGCGGAGCCGCTGCTCGGCGGCCGGGTCGATGGCCTGCGGGCCCTTGGCCGCCTCGGCGCGCGTCGTCTGCGCCACCAGCGCGCGAAGGGCCCGCTCCATCCGGTCGGCGCGGGCGGGATCGCTGGCCGCGAGGTTGGCGGTCTCGCCAGGGTCCTTGGTGATGTCGTACAGCTCGCGCCGTGGCGCCAGGATGAACTTGAAGGCGCCGTCGCGCACCGCCTGCAGCTCGCTCCAGCCGTAGTGGAAGCGCGGATACCAGGATTCGGAGAAGGCGAGCAGCTCCTGGCGCTGGCCGTCGAGGGCCGGGCGCAGCGACGTGCCCTGGATCGCCGCCGGCCGCTCCACCCCCAGCAGGTCGAGCACCGTCGGCATCACGTCCACGATGCGCACCTGGTCGGAGACGACGCGCGGCGTGACCCCGGGCCCGGCGACGATGAGCGGCACCTGCACCGACGCGTCGTAGACGAAGAAGCCGTGCGACTGCTCCTGGTGCTGGCCGAGCTGCTCGCCGTGGTCGGCCAGCACGACGACGAGCGTGTCGTCGCGCCGACCGCTGGCGTCGAGGGCCGCGATCAGCCGGCCGACCTGCGCATCGGTGTAGGCGACTTCGGCGTCGTAGGCGCCGTCGCGGGTGGCCGGGAAGCGGGCGGCGAACTCGGCCGGCGCGTCGTAGGGCGTGTGCGGGTCGTAGAGGTGGACCCAGGCGAACGACGGCGCGTCCGACGGTTGACCGAGCCAGGCCAGCGCCCGGTCCACGACCTCGCTGCCGCGGCGCTGGATGGCGTCGAGCCCGGGCCCGACGTCTTCCGACAGGTCGAAGTCGTCGAAGTAAGTGTCGAAGCCCTGGGCGATGCCCCAGCGGCGGTCGAGCACGAAGGCGCCGACGAAGCCGCCGGTGCGGTAGCCCCTGGCCTTCAGGGTTTCGGCCAGGGTCTGCACCGACTCGTCCACGTAGAACCCGGTGTTGTCACGCACGCCGTGCGCCGTCGGCCACGTGCCGGTGAAGAGGCTCGTATGGGCCGACAGCGTCAGCGGCGTGGTCGTGGTGGCCGCCGCGAAGCGGGCCCCGCGCGCTGCCAGGGCGTCGAGCACCGGCGTCTGTGCCGCCGTGTAGCCGTAAGCCCCCACCCGATCCGCCCGCAGCGTGTCGAGCGTGACGAGCAGTACGTGGCGCGGCGTCGAGTTTCCACTGCATCCGACTACGAGCACAGACGCCAGGACCGGCCCGACCATCCGCGCCGCATTCAACGATCCCATCCAGAAGATTGTACTGAGAGGGCGCGTCCGTGTGCACCGTGACATCGTGGTGTCCGAGCCCCGAGCCCCGAGCCCCGAGCCCCGAGCCCCGAGCCCCGAGCCCCGAGCCCCGAGCCCCGAGCCCCGCCCTAGATCACCACCCCCAGCGGCTTCCTGAGCAGCAGCACGAACGCGAAGGAGGCGATGAGGAACAGCACCAGCCAGTGCATCGACATCCCGAGGACGTCGATCGCCCGCTCGGGATAGGGCACGCGGATGGCGATGACGGGCCCGTCGAGCGGCGGCTCGGACGGCTCGAGCAGCTGATCGACGAACGACCGCCCGGGCCGGAGCGGGGCCCGGCGCTCCACCGCGTCGCCGGCGACGAGCCGTTTCTCGACCTCGGCACCGGCCAGGCGCAGGCGCAGCACGTGGGTGCCGGGCTGGCCAGCCACGACTCGCCAGGCCACCTGGCGGAGACTGGGGAAGTAGACCGCCCGACCGTCGGTGGCCACGCCCTCGCCCTCGAGCGCCGGTGCCCCTGGGTCGGCGCCCGGCGCCAGGTCGGCGCTCACGAGCACCGCCGTGCCCGGGGCGATGCCGGTGTAGCCGTACCACGCCTGGAGCTGAGCGATGGCCAGCACCAGCGGCACCGCCGTGCAGACCAGCGGCACGAGCGACAGCCGCAGGTAGCGCCCGTTGTGCGCGAGCACCCTCCACTGGGCGCGCAGCAGCCCGCGCAGGTCGTCGTTGAAGAGCCGCATCTCGAACAGGTCGGCCTGGATCTGCCGCTTCACCGCCGCCAGCGCCCGCTGATCGGAGGTGAGCCGCACCACCCACAGGATGACCAGCGCGGTGACCAGCGCCGCCAGCAGCACGCCGGCGACCGGCGGCAGCGCCGCCAGCGGGCCCATGACCAGATCGGCCAGGCGGGTGACGAGGGCGTTGACGACGGCCACGGTGCCTACGACAAGTAGCCCAGGCCCTTGAGCTTCTTCTTCAGCTCCTGCTCCGATTCGGCGCCCTCGAGCTGCGCGATCTCCTTCTCCAGGGCATGGGTGATGAACTCGTCCACCGACGAGTAGCCGGCCAGATCCGAGTAGCGCTTGATCTTGGCGAGCAGCGCCTTGTCGAGCTTGACCTTGGACGATCCGAACATCACTGGCTCCTCTTCACCGGAAACCCCGTCACGTCGAATTCGGCGAGGATCGACGCGGCGAGCTGCTGCAGGCCCGGCGCCGGCACCTTGAGCGGCCGGCTGCTGAACAGCACGCCGGGCACGTGATCGGGATCCATGCTGTGGTCGCCGCTCCACGCCTCGCGGTTGTCGCTGAAGACGTCGGCGGCGACGATGCCCAGGGCGGAATCGCTCGCCACGCGCGTACCGCGGGCGTAGCCGACGACGATGTCGGGCGAGAGGTCGAGGTGCGCCCGCCCCGGATAGGCCTGCTCGCGCACGAAGGCCCGCGTCACCGCCGGCTGGCCGGTGGCCGGGTCGATGGCGGCCTGCAGGCGTCCGGCGATTTCGCGCGCCAAGGCCTCCCGCTCGGCGGCCGGGACGATGCCGCGGCCTTCGCGGCCCTGCGTGTTGACGTAGAGGCCGTTGAGCCCGACCGCGTAGGCCCGCGTGCGGCTCCAGTCCACGCCGGCCAGCCCGGGGGCGAGCGCCGCCTTCGCGTTGGTCACCACCAGGTAGCCCTGGTCGCGCAGCCAGCTGTTGAGGTTGACCGCGCGGCGCCACGGCGCGAAGCCGTGGTCCGACATCACGACCAGCAGGTCGTCGGGCCCCAGGGTGGCGGCGGTCCTGCCGACCACGCCGTCCATCTCCACGTAGAGATCCTCGACCGTCGTGCGGTACTTCGCGTCGGCCTCGGTATAGGCCGGGTGGGCCGGATCCATCGCCCGCCACATCATGTGCGACACCTGATCGACGTGGCCGAAGTAGTAGAAGAGCAGGCCGTCGCGGAAGCCGTCGAGCACGTAGGCGTACTGCCGGAAGTTCTCGGCGGCGGTGAGCCGGGCCTGGGCCAGCAGCTCGTCGGCGTTCAGGACGCCGGCGTTCATCCCGCGGGTGTCCTCGGGCATGCCCTGGGTGTAGTAGCGGCCGCCGGCGGCGGCCAGCTCGGCCGCGTAGTCCTCGGGCGATGAGATCGGCAGCGCTGGCGAGTACGGATCGAGGTTGATCGGGCTGACGTAGAGCTCGAAGTGGGGCTCCAGCCGCTTGAGCAGGAACCGCACCTCGCCGGGCAGGGTGGTCATCGGCGCCAGCGGCAGCTCCACCGGCAGCCAGTCGCCCCATTCGCCGACGCGCAGCAGCTGCTCCTGCCCGGCGATGACGATCTTCACCGCGGACTTGGCGGCATCCACGTGCGCCTCGAACGGCACCGTGGTGGGTACCGTGGTCACCAGATACGGATTGGGCGGTCCCTCGATCGCCGCCCTGGCCACGCCGTCGATGACGTCGATGGGCAGGATCACGCCGCCCGAGACGTCCTGGCGCTCGAACACCTCGGGCCGCGACGTGAACAGCGTGAAGATGCCGTAGGTGCCGAGCATGTCGGGCGTGCCCATGCCGCTCAGCTCGCGCGTCGCCGTGCCCGACGGCGGGAAGTTGGCGGGCATGCGGACGATCGTCGTCTCGACGCCGCGGGCCTCGAGCACCTCCCAGAACGGCGTGCCCTGCCGCAGCAGCTCGACGTGGCCGCTCTCGAGCGGGAACTGCCAGCGCCCCAGCGTGAGCATGCGGCCCGGCGGCACGGTGCGCGAGGTGGACAGGAACGACTCCAGCGTGTCGGGATGCCTGTGGATGAAGTCGAAGATGCCGTGCTCGCCCGGATCGAGACCGGTGAGGAACGTGGACCAGGCCACCGGGCTGAGCGGCGGCGTGGAGGTGGCGAGCGGCGTGAAGCGCCCGCCCTCGCCGAGCCGGGCGAGGTGCGGCAGGCGCCCCCGGGCGAGGAGATCGCGGACCAGGTGGTAGTCGAGGCCGTCGATGCCGAGCACGACGACACGGCGTCCGGTCGGCGTGTGCCGCGGTTTGCCGCAGCCGGCGAGCGCGGCGAGGGCGACGGCGAGGACGACGAGACTGCGGCGCGGCCGGCCGATCATGACGCGACGGCCCACGCCCGGCCGTCCATGTGCGGAGGCGGCGTCAGCCCGAAGAGCGTGAGCGCCGTCGGGGCGACGTCGACGATCGACAGCTCGCCGTCGGCGGTGACCTTGCGGTTGCAGAAGAACACCCCGGGTACGAGGCGCGGGTCGATGCAGTGGTCGCCGCTCCACGCCTTGGTGTTGTCCTCGAACACCGGCCCGGCGACGACGCCGCTGGCGCCGTCCCACGAGGCCCGGTAGCCGGCGTTGTAGCCGATGATGAGGTCGGGCGCGTTCTCCAGGTACGGGCCCTGGTAGAGCGCGGCGGTGTCGAACGCCTCGCGGACGCCGATCTCGCGCTTCTCCTCGTCGCGCAGCCCCTTCAGCTTGCCGAGGATCTCGGCCTTGAGCGCCGCGGCCTCCGCTCCCGGCGCGACCACGCCGTCCTGCTCGCGGCCGCGCAGGTTGAGGTACATCCCGCTCAGCCCGACGCAGTAGGCGCGCGTGCGCGTCCAGTCGACGTCGCGCAGCCACTCGGCCGAGCCGTCGCGGTCCGGGAGCAGGTGCAGATAGCCCTCGCGGCGGAGCCACGCGTTGAGGTTGACGCCGCGGCGGAAGGCGCTGAACCCGTGGTCCGACAGCACCATCAGCACGTCGTCGGGCCGCAGCCGGCCGACCACCTCGCCGACCAGGGCATCGTTCTTCCGGTAGAGCTCGCGGATGGCGTGCTTGTGGGCGTCGGGCACGTCGGTGCGGTGCCCCGGATGCGCCGGATCGAGATACCGCCAGAACATGTGCTGGATGCGGTCGGTGGCGTCGAAGACGCAGACCACCGTGCCCTTGCGCACCTGGTCGAGCGCGGCCAGGCACATCGTCCGCCGCTCGTCGTCGATGTCGTGCGCCTGCTGCAGGAACGTCGCATCGTCGGTGACGCCTTCGTTCAGCGCCCAGGTGTCCTCGGCGAGCCCGAGCGTGGCGTACGGCCCGTGGCGCCTGGCCAGATAGCCGGCGTAGTAGTCCGGATGCGAGATCGGCATCGCCGGCTGCTCGGGATCGAGGTTGATCGGCGACAGGTAGAGCGAGACGTGATCGCCCAGCTCGAGCAGCTGGCAGCGGGCGATGCCGCGCACGGTGACGGTGGGCGCGGCGGGGAAGGGAATCGCCACCCAGTCGCTGAGGCGGCCGAGCTCGAGTGCCACGTCCTCGCCCCCGACGGTCAGCACCGCCCGCCGGGCGGCGCGGTCGAGCACCAGCGCGAACGGCGCCTGGAGCGGCGGATGGCCGGTGACGAAGCCGTTGTCCGGCCCCGTGATCACCCCGTCGATCCGGCCGTCGCGTTCGGCGATCTCGACGCGCATCCCGCCTTCCTTGAAGCGGCCGCTGGCCGGGCGGGTCGTGAAGAGCAGGAACGTGCCCTGCGTGCCCAGCAGGTCGGGCACGCACATCGCGCTCAGCTCGGCGCCGTAGAAGCGATCGGGCGGGAAGGTGATCGGCACGCGCAGGATGGTGCTCCAGATGCGCCGCTGGCCGAGCAGCGTCCAGAACGGCGTCGAGCGCCGCAGGTTGGTCAGCTCGGGCCGGTGACGCGGGATCAGGTACTTGCCCAGCCGGAAGAACCTCTCCACGGTGCCGATGCGCGTGGACGACAGCCGCGGCAGGTAGGTGCGCCGATCGCGATCCAGGAAGTCGAAGATGTTGTGGCGGGCCGGGTGGGTGCCGGTGCTGAAGGACGACCACGCCACCGGCGACAGCGCCGGATACGTGGTCTGGAGCGGACGGTACGCGCCGTTCTTCGCCAGGGCGGCGAAGTTCGGCAGCAGGCCCTCTTTCATGAAGCGATCGGTCAGTCGTGGGTCCTGGCCGTCGAAGCCGATCACCACCAGGCGTCCAATCGCCGACGGCGGCGGGCCGGTGCGGCGCAGGGCGCGCCACAGCGCCCGGAACGGCCACGCCAGCACCGAGGCGACCACGGCCAGCAGCGTGACGAACACCACCAGGAACGACGACATCACCGCGAACCCGGCGCCCGGGCCGATGTAGGCGTCGGCCGGGGCGGCAGCCGCCAGGACGGCGGCCGTCGCCAGCAGGGCCTGTGGTACAACTCTCGCCGTGCGACAGAACATGGACGACAACGGGTCGCCCGCCATTGTACCGCCGGCGTTCACGGCGGCGGCCGCCCGCGGGCCGGCGCGATGATCGGCGGGCTGGTCCGCCGTCTGCGCTACGGGGCACCCATCGTCGTCGTCTCCGGCCTGCCTCGTTCGGGCACCTCGATGATGATGCGGATGCTCAGCGCCGGCGGCGTGCCCCCGCTCGAGGACGGCGTACGCGCCGCCGACGTCAGCAACCCGAAGGGCTACTACGAGTTCGAGCCGGTCAAGAACCTCGACAAGCACGGCGATCTGTCGTGGCTGCCGACCGCGCGCGGCAAGGCCGTCAAGATCATCTCGTTCCTGCTGACCTACCTGCCCGAGACCTGCGATTACCGCGTGATCTTCATGCGCCGCGACCTCGACGAGGTGCTGCGCTCGCAGGCGGCGATGCTGCAGCGGCGCGGCGAGGCCGTGGACGCCGCCGGCGACGCCCGCACGCGGGAGATCTACGCCGCGCACCTGGCGCAGGTCGGGCGGTTCCTGGCCGGCCGCGACTGCTTCCGGACGCTCGACGTGGACTACGCGGCGGCGGTGAAGGATCCGGCGGCGGCGGCCGCCGCGGTCGCGCGGTTCCTGCCCCAGCCGCTCGACCAGGCGGCGATGGCCGGGGCGGTGGACGACGCGCTGTACCGCAACCGGCGCTGACGCGCCGCCCCACCGACGTCAGCGCCCGGCCAACCGCACGCGCAGGACCACGAGCAGCAGGTTGAGCGCCAGGGTGACGGCGTTGGCCAGGATGATCGGCCGCGAGCCGAGCGCCAGCCCGAAGAGCAACCACAGCAGCACCCCGGTCGAGAACGCCGTGAGCATGCCGAGCGACAGGTCGTCGGCCGACCGCGATCGCCAGGTGCGCACCACCTGCGGGATCCACGACGCGGTGGTGCAGGTGGCGGCGGCGTAGCCGAGGAGGTCGATCGCTTCCGGGGAGAGGACGGGGCCCATCACCGTCGATTATCGCCGGGCTCCCGTACAATGCGCCGCATGTCAGCTCGCGTCGGGCTCCTGCTGCTCGTGCTCGCCCTCGGGGGCGTCGCGCTGTGGATGCGATCGGGGGCGCCTCCCGCCGACGTCGCCGCGGCCGAGCCGCCGGTCGTGCACTGGGTCGCCACCGCGCACCAGCGCGGCATCGTCGGCTATCGCGATCCGGCGGTCGCCGTCGCCCCGGCCGGCCGGCTGGTCGCTTACACCGAGGGCCGTCAGGTGCGGGTGGTGCCGATCGGCGGCGGCGTGGACGTGGCGTCGGTCGTCGGCGAAGGGCAGGTACGGCACGTGGCGTGGATCGACGACCGACGGGTCGTCTTCGAGGATGGCGGCGCCGCGGTGCGCTGGCAGGTGCACGAGATCGGCGTCGGCACCCGGCCGTTGTGGCCCACGCCGACGTTGACCGGCACCGGCGCCACCAGTGGCGTCCAGCTGGCCGCCAATGCGCTGCGGCAGATCGCGGTGAGTCCCGACGGGGCGTGGATCGCCGCCCTCGCCGCCGGCAGCGACGGACCCGAGCTGTGGCGCGTGCGACTCGACGGCCAGGAACTGTGGAAGACGACGATCACGGGCGGCCGCGCCTCGTCGCCGGCGTGGGTGTCGTCCACCGAGATCGCGTGTGTCGTCACCGGGCCGGCCGGCCCGCGCCTGTCGAGCCCGTGCGGCGCGCCGCCGCTGGCCACCGCGCCGGTGCTCGACATCGCCGGCACCCCGGCGTTCTCGCACGACGGCACCGCGGTCTACGCGCCGGCGGCCAACGCCCGCGGCTTCCTCGACTTGTGGCGCATCGAGCGGCCGAGCGGCCGGGCGACTCGGGTCACGGCCACGGCGCGTGACAGCTACGGCGCCACCATCGCCAGGAACGGCACCGTCGTCTACAAGACGCAGGAGTACCGGACCTTCCTGGGCGAACTCGCCGACGGGCGGGTGCGGCCGCTGACGACGTTCCAGGCCGAGACGCCGTGGTGGCATCCCACCGAGCCGCTGGTGTCGATGACCTTCGGCACGTGGCGGCGGCAGATCGACGACGCCAACTACCCGGACATCGCCCAGGAAGTCGGCGTGATCGACGCCCGCGACCCGCAGCCCGCCGAGCGGCCGTCGCAGGTGCTCGAGGACTCCGACTCGGAGGATCAGGGCATGGCCTGGTCGCCCAACGGCCGCTGGATCGTCTTCCACTCGCACCGCGAGATGTCCGACGACGTGTGGCTGCGGCCGGCCGACGGCGCGGCGCCCGATCGGCGCATCACGATGCTCGGCCGCGGCGCGGAGGTGGGCTGGCCGCGCTGGTCCCCGGACGGGAAGACGGTGCTGCTCGACGGCACGAAGGGCGGCCGCGGCGTGATGTTCACCATCGGGGTGGATCAGGAGAGCGGGGCAGTGACCTCCGACCTGCGCGAGGTGGCGACGGCCGGGTTCGACGAGGTGACCCACGGCGAGTGGCTGCCCGACAGCCGCAAGGTCGTGGCCATCGCCAAGGAAGCGCCCGGACGCCACGCGGTGCTGCTGGCCGACACGACCGGGGCGCAACCGGTGCAGGTGCTGCACCGCTTCGCCAGCGAGCACGACTTCCCGGGCCTGGCGGTGGCGCCCGACGGCGCCGCGTTCACCTTCGTGGCGCCGGCCGCCGACGGCTACTTCCAGCTGTTCCGCCGGGCGCTCATGGGCGGGCCGGTGGAACAGCTCACCACCGACCCGATCCACAAGTCGCAGCCGGCCTGGTCGCCCGACGGCCGCCGCCTGGCGTTCACGGCCTGGAGCTACGACGCGTCGATCTGGCGCTTCCAGCCGTGAAGGCGGAGCTGAAGCTCCGCCCTGCGGGCGTAGAACAGCTTTTCAGAGCTTCCGAGCGGTTCTACTTCGACGCGACGAACATGATCTCGACCAGCCCGTCGGCGTTGACCAGGCCGGCCTTGACGGTGGCCCGCGCCGGCAGCTCCTTCACCGTCGACCGGTAGCCGGCGTTCATCTGGTCGAACTGGGCCGTGTCGGTGATGTAGACGATGCCGTCGACCAGATCACCCCAGCCGTAGCCGGCGGCGGTCAGCGTGCGGCCGATGCGGGCCAGCGTCTCGCGCGTCTGCGCCTCCATGTTGCCCTTGGTCGCCGGCGTGTTCCCGAGCATCCCCGACAGGTAGAGCCGGTTGCCGACCTTGATGGCGCTGCTCAGGATCGGGCTCGGCTTGCCGGGCGTGCCGTCGGCGGCCGGCGTCGTGAAGGCCTGCTTCGGCGCGTTGACCGCGGTCATCGTGATCTCGACCACCGACTGGCCACCCATGAGCGGCGCCACGACCGTTGCCCGCGCCGGCGGGTCTTTCGGGAAGTAGGTGCGGTAGACCTCGTTCATCGCCTGGAACTGGGCCACGTCGGTGATGAACACGCGCGAGCTGACGACGTGCTCGAGGCCCATGCCGGCCGCCTTGAGGATGGCGGCGCCGTTGTCGAGCACGGCCTTGGTCTGCACCGTCATGTCGCCGCTGACGACGCTGTTGTCCTTGCCGTTTCGGGCCACCAGGCCGGCCATGAAGAGCGTGTTGCCGCTCCTGATCCCGTAGCTGTAGGGGTTGGGCGACTTCATCCAGTCGCCCGGGTGGATCACCTGCCGCGGGCCGCCGTTGGGCACCGCCACGGCCGAGATCTCGATGAGCGCGTTGGGCACGACGAAGTCGGCGACGATGGTCGTGCGCACCGGCGGATCGGCCTTCCAGAAGGTGCGATACACCTCGTTCATCGCCGCGAAGTCGCCGGCGCTCTTGAGGTAGACGTGCATCGACGCGGCATTGGCCAGGCTCGAGCCGGCCTTCTGCAGGGTCTGGTCGATGCTCTCGAGGACGCGCCGCGTCTGGTTGCGGATGTCGCCCTCGGCGACGATCGTGCCGGCCACGTAGACGAGGCCGTCGGCCTTGGTCGCGGCGCTGAACGGGAACTGCGCGGGGCCGCCCCATCGCTGGATCTGCGCCGTCATGCTGCTGCCTCCCATGCCCACGAGTCCGATGAGAACGGTCGCTGCGAGTCTTCGCACGATGCTGCCTCCTCCGGCGGTGGCCGGGAACGGCGTTCACTCTACCTCAGCGGCCGCATCGGTGCCATCGATCGCATGGCGAGGCCGCATGACCGGCGCGGCGGCCGGAAGACGCCGGCGGCGGCGGCCTGCTACACTGTCGCTCGCATGCCGTCGTCGTTGACGTTTCCGAAGATCGTCCGCAGGCGCTCGAAGCTCCACGGCTGGGGCGTGTTCGCGGCCGAACCCATCAACAAGAACAAGATCATCGTCGACTACGCGGGCGAGCTCATCACCAACAAGCAGAGCGACGCCCGCGAGGATCGCTACCTGAACCAGGGCTGTATCTGGGTGTTCCGCGTCAACTCGCGGTGGTCGCGCGACGCCAACGTCGGCGGCAACGTCGCCCGCTTCATCAACCACTCGTGCGCACCCAACTGCTACAGCGCGGTGGACGAGAAGACCAAAACGATCTGGATCCGCGCCGCCAAACGCATCGAGCCGGGTGACGAGTTGACCTACGACTACAACACCGAGGGCGACAAGACCATCCCATGTCGCTGCAAGCCCGGCTGCAAGACCAAGCTGTGACGGGCCGCTGCGGCCACGCCGCGCTGGCGCTGGCCGTGGCCGTCTGGCTGACGGCCATCGGGCTGCGCGCCCAGGCACCGGAGCTGCGGGTGCCGGCCGAGGCGGCCGCGCTGGTGACCGACGGCGCCGGGCGCTCGCAGCTCGAGGCGCGGGCGTCGGTGCTCGACACGCCGGTGCTGCCCGGCTCGATCGCCAAGGTATTCGCCCTGGCGGCGGCGGTCGAGGCGGGCGTGGTGCGGGAGACCGACACCCATGTCTGCCGGCGGGTCGCCACCGCCGACGGGCGTCGCTTCGTGTGCTCACACCCCGACCTGAAGCGGCCGCTGACGCCGGCCGAGGCGCTGGCGTACTCGTGCAACGACTACTTCGTCCGGCTTTCGGCGCGCCTGCCGCGCTTCGCGCTCAACTACATCCGCCGGAGAGCCGGGCTCGAGCCGATCGCCGACACGGTGCCGTGGGCCAGCGCGGTCGTCGGCCTCGCGGGACCGAGGACCACGCCGCGGGCGCTGCGCGCGGCTGTTGCCCGGACCATCGGCGCCGGGGCCCCGCCCATGCCGCTGACGCCAGCGGCGCGGGCCGTAGTGCGGGCCGGCATGCGCGGCGCCGTCGAATATGGGTCGGCGAGTGCGTGGGGCGCGCCGGCGGGTGCGCTGGCCAAGACCGGCACGGCGCCGATGCCGGGCGGCCGGTCGCTGGGTCTCGCGGTGGTGTTCGCGGCCGCCGATCCGACGGCGTCGTCGGCGATGGTCGTGGCGCCCGGCGGCGCCGGAATCGATGCGGCCGAGCTGGCGGGCCGACTGCTGTTTCCGCCGCCGCGTGTGACCTCGGCCGCCCCGGCGCCGGAACCGGCGACGCCAGCGGCGGCCGCGCCGGTGCGGGTTGCGCCAGGGCCGGCAGTGGCCACCGCGCCCGCGCCGGCACCGCCCGCCGTCCGGCCACTCCCCGCGTCCCCGCCGCGGACGCCGCCGCCGGCCGTGGCAGCGCCGCCGTCGCCGCGCGTCGCCGCCGTGCCGGAGTCGAGGTCGACGGCTGGATCGGACCCTGGCGCCGTGCCCGCCCGTGTCTCCGACGCCGATCTGCGCGCCGCCAGCGGCGGGCAGACCATCCGCATCGGCGTCACCAACGCCGACGGCGTGGTCCACGCGCGCACCCTGGCGATCGAGGAGTACGTCGCCCGCGTCATCTCGGGCGAGGGCGAGCCGCGCGCCGGCCGCGCCGCGCACGACGCCCTGGCGATCGTCATCCGCACGTTCGCGGCGGCGAACCGTCATCGTCACCGCGCCGAAGGCTTCGATCTGTGCGACACCACGCATTGCCAGGTGATGCGCCCGTCGATTCCCGTGGCTCGTCAGGCGGCGCTCGCCACGGCCGGCCGGTTGCTGCTCGATGGCGGCCAGCCGGCGTTCGTCTACTACTCGGCCCTCTGCGGCGGCATCCCGGCGCTGGCCTCGGAGGTGTGGCCCGGCGCCTCCGACTACCGGCCCGAGGCCGCCCGCGACGACGCGTGCGAGGACCAACCGGCCTGGAGCAGCCAACTGCGGGCCGATCAGCTCGAGCGCGCGCTGCGCGCCGCCGGCCTGCACGGCCAGCGGCTGCGCGGCCTGCGCGTCGTCGACCGCACGACCTCGCGCCGCGCCGGCACTCTGCATGCCGAGGGCTTCTCACCGGCTGAGATTTCCGCCCACGAACTGCGCATGGCCGTCGGCAGGACGCTCGGCTGGCAGTGGCTGCGCAGCACCGCCTTCGAGGTGACGCGCACGGCGGCCGGGTATCGCTTCCGCGGTGTCGGCTTCGGCCACGGCGTCGGCCTGTGCGTCATCGGCGCCGGCCGCCGCGCCGCTCGCGGGGAGTCGGCCGCACAGATCCTCCGCGCGTATTTCGGCGATCTGGCGATCAGCGACGGGCCGCCGGCGGAGACGCCGGCCGTGGTCGAGGCCGCGCCGCCGCGGCCGGTGCCGCCTGCCGCACCGGTGGCCCCGGGCGGCGATCCGGACATCAAGCTGGCGCTGCCCGCGGCCGAGGAGCGCGAACGGGCGGCGATCACCGGCTTGCTGCGCCGCGTTCGTGCCGATATCGCCGCCCGCGCCGGCGTCGGCGAGCCGCGCGGCCTGACCATCACCGTGCATCCCACGATCGAGAGCTTCGGCCGCGCGACCGGCCAGCCGTGGTGGGTGGCAGGGGCCACGGTCGGCCGGGTCATCGATCTGCTCCCGATTGGCACGCTGCGCCAGCGCGGCATTCTCGAGTCCACCCTGCGCCACGAGGTGGCCCACGTCGTCGTCGACGCGGCCCTGGCATCGCGTCCGGTGTGGGTGCGGGAGGGGGTCGCGATGCTGTTCGCCGCCGGGGACACACCCGCCGCGGTGGACGGCGGCCGCGTGCGCTGTCCGGCCGATGTCGAGCTGCTCAGGCCGATCACGGCCGGCGCGCATCGCGTGGCTTACAGCCGCGCGGAGCGCTGTGTGCGGCGGGCCATCGCCGGCGGCGCCCGCTGGACCGAGATCCGTTAGCCGTTTCTGCCGCAACTCTGGCTGGAGCCAGACAGGGGTCAGACCCCTATTCAGGGCCGGGCCAGAAAGGGGTCTGACCCCATGGCGGGTTCGGACCGCCGCCATCGTGATCCCAGCAGACGCGCTGCACTGACGCGGCGCCCTGGAGGATCCGATGTCAACCGCTGCTGCCACGCCCCGTCCCGTTCCGGCGCCGATGAACGGCGTCAACACCCCCGCGCTCTTTGCCACCATCGACGCCGTCAAAGGCGCGCCGGCGCTCGCCGCGTTCCGCTTCCGCGCCCGCAACCGCTGGGTCGAAGGCACCTGCAGCGAGACCACCATCGAGGCGTTCGACGGCGCTGGCGGCCGGCACGAGCACGCCGCCACGTTCACCTATCGCGCCGATCACCCGGCGGTGCTGGTCGGCGCCGACCGTGGCCCGACGCCGGTCGAGTTCCTGCTGCACGGCCTGGCGTCGTGCATCACCGCCGGCATCGGCAACATCGCGGCGGCCCGCGGCGTTCGGCTCACCTCGGTCGAGTCGACGATCGAAGGCGACATCGACCTGCAGGGCATACTCGGGCTGTCGAACGAGGTCCGCAACGGCTACCAGCGGCTGCGCCTGAAGGTCGCGATTGCCGGCGACGCCCCGGCCGAGGTGCTCGAACGAATCGTCGCCCAGGCCAAGGCGCGGTCGGCCGTCTACGACGTGCTCACCAACGGCGTGCCGGTCGAGCTGACGGTCGCCGCGGCGTAGGAGCCGGTCATGCGATCGATCGACACGCTGGTCGTCGGCGGCGGACAGGCGGGCCTGGCGATGAGCCGCTGCCTGTCCGACCGGCGCATCGACCACGTCGTGCTCGAACGCGGCGAGGTCGCCGAGCGGTGGCGGCGTGAGCGGTGGCACTCGCTGCGGCTGCTCACCCCCAACTGGATGACCCGGCTGCCCGGCGCCGCCTACGACGGGCCGGATCGCGACGGCTACATGCGCGTCGCCGACGTCGTGACCTTCCTCGAGCGGTACGCGCGGGCATCGCACGTGCCGCTCGAGTGCGGCGTCGCCGTCGAGTCGGTGCTTGCGACCGGTGATGGCTACGAGGTCCACACGACGGCCGGCAGCTGGCGCGCGCGTCAGGTGGTCGTCGCCACCGGGCACTGCGACACGCCGTTCGTGCCCGCGCTCGCCGCCCGGGCCGCCGCGCACCTCACGGCGGTCGTGCCCGGCGACTACCGTTCGCCCGAGGCGTTGCCGCCTGGCGGCGTGCTGGTGGTGGGCGCCTCGGCCTCGGGGCTGCAGATCGCCGACGAACTCGTCCGCGCCGGCCGGCGGGTGATCGTGGCCACCGGACAGCACACCCGCGTGCCACGGCTCTACCGCGGCCACGACCTGTTCCGGTGGTTCGATCGCCTCGGCATCCTGCGCGAGCCGGCCGACGTCGTCCACGACGTGGTGGCGTCGCGGGCGCAGCCATCGCTCCAGCTGGTGGGCCGGCCCAGCCACGAGACGATCGACCTGCGGGGACTGGCCGCCGCGGGAGCGATCGTGGTCGGACGGCTCGTCGGGCTCGACGGCGCGCGGGCGACGTTCGACGACGATCTGATCGCCACCACCGCCGCCGCCGACCTGAAGCTGGCCATGCTGCTCGGCCGGATCGATCGCCACGCCGGCGCCGCCGGCGCGCCGCCGTTCGTGCCGCACTGGCCGGCCTTTCTCGACGCCCGTGTCCATACCCGCGATCTCGACGCCGAGGGCGTCCGGGTGGTGTTGTGGGCCACCGGGTTCCAGCGGCGGTATCCGTGGCTCCACGTGCCGGTGCTCGACCGCCGCGGCGAGATCGTGCATCGCCACGGCCACACGCCCGCGCCAGGACTCTTCGCGCTCGGCCTGCACTTCCTCCGTCATCGCAGTTCGAGCTTCCTCGACGGCGTCGGGATCGACGCCGCCGCGCTGGCCGATGCGATCGCCGTCAACCTCGGTCATCACGGAGCGGCCGCATGACTGCCTCATGGCCCACTGCCGTGGACGTCCTCGTCGTCGGCGCCCGCTGCGCCGGCGCCGCCACCGCCTTGCAGCTGGCGGCGCAGGGCGCGCGGGTGCTGGTCGTCGATCGCGGCGCCGCCGGCACCGACACCCTGTCCACGCACGCGCTGATGCGCGGCGCCGTCGTGCAGCTGCATCGTTGGGGCGTGCTGCCGGCCATCGTCGCCGCCAACACCCCGGCGATCCGGCGGACGACCTTCGTCTACGGCGGCGAGGCGCTGGAAATCGCCATCCCCGACAAGCACGGCGTCGCGGCCCTCTACGCGCCGCGGCGCACGGTGCTCGACCGGGTGCTCGTCGAGGCCGCCGCCGCGGCCGGGGCCACGACGCGATTCGGCAGCCGTCTCGCCGGTCTCAGGCGCGACCCGACCGGCCGGGTCGTCGGCGCCACGATCGTCGACGGCGAGGGCGGCGCCCACGACGTGCGCGCCGGATACGTCGTCGGCGCCGACGGCCGCCACTCCACGGTGGCCAGACTCGCCGGGGCGGAGGTGGTGCGGGCCGGCGAGGCCGTCACGGCCACCGTCTACGGACACTGGGACGGCTGTCCAGGCGACGGCTATCGCTGGGTCTACGGGACCGAGGCCTGCGTCGGCGTCATTGCCACCACCGACGACGCGGCGTGCGTGTTCGTCACCGTGCCGGCGTCGCGCTTCGCGCCGACGTTCCGCGGCGACGTCGGCGGGGGATTCCGCCGTGTCCTGGCCGCGCTCGACCCAGGGCTGGCCGACGGTCTGGCCGGCCGCGAGCCGATGCACGGCCTGCACGGCTTCGGCGGCCAGCGCGGGCAGTTCGTGCGCAGCCACGGCCCCGGCTGGGCGCTGGTCGGCGACGCCGGCTACTTCAAGGACCCGCTGACCGCGCACGGCATCACCGACGCGCTGCTGCACGCCGAACTCCTGGCCCGAGCGCTCGGCCGCGGCGGCGATGACGCGCTGGCCGCCTACGACGCCGCCCGCACCGCCCTCGGCACGCCGGTGTTCGACGTCACCGAGGCCATCGCCGGCTTCGCCTGGTCCCTCGACGAGGTCCGCCTCCTGCACCGGCGCCTGGCCAGGGCGATGGCCGCCGAACTCGACGCCGCGCTAGCGGCCTTCGGCGAGCCGGCGGCGGACGTCGCCGGCCCAGTGCTGCACGACCACGAGGTGCGCGGGGCGGCGCGGCGGGGGCGGCTGGCTGAGGACGAACAGGAACTGACGGCCGTCCGGTGACACCTCGTAGTCGGCGCCGAGCCGCGTGCCGTACGGCGTGACGTCGAAGAGCCGCCGCACCGGCGCGACCGCGAAGGTGTCGCGGCGCGCCACCGGCATCACCGCCAGCCCCGTGCCGTCGAGGTAGAACAACTCGCGGCCGTCGCGGCTCCACCGTGGCGACGACCCGCCGGCGGTCGAGATCTGCCAGCGCCCGCTGTTGACGGCGGGGTAGGGGCGCACCAGCACTTCAGCGCGTCCCGATTCATCGGACTGGTAGGCCAGCCAGCGTCCGTCGGGCGAGAGATGTGGCTCGAGTTGCGCCGACTCGCCGTCGACGAGGACGGTGATCGTGCGATCGGGCGGCGTCACCGCCGCGATGGCCTGTCGCGCGTAGCTGCGAAACAGCGCGAAGAACAGCGTGCGGCTGTCGGGCGACCACGCCGAGGGGCTGTGGATTGGCCCATCGGTGACGCTGATCTGCTCGATCGGCCCGGCGCCCAGCGCATCGCGCCGGAACAGGCCGGGGCTCTCGCGTTCGGACCGGAAGGCGATCCAGCGGCCGTCGGGCGACCACACCGGCGCGCTGTCGATTGGCGGTTCGGCGGTCAGCCGGCTCGAGGTGCCGCGGACGAGATCGACGACCCAGATGTCGGCGTTGTCCGGGTCGTCCACGCCGACGGCCGCCCTGGTGCCGTCGGGCGACAGCGCCACGCGCGTGAACGGCCGCGGCGGCGTCGGCACCGGGGTGCGGCGCCCGGCGCGATCGAGCCAGACCAGATCGCGCGCCGGCACCGGCACCTGCCCGGCCGGCACGTAGGCGAACCCGCCCGACGGCACGGCGTCGAAGTGCCCGACCGTGCCATCCGTGATTGCCACCGCGTCCACCAGCGGCACGGCCGTGCCCGAGACGGCGCCGCTCTCGACGTCGAAGCGCTGCCCGAAGAGCGTGCCCTGACGCACGAAGAGCAGGATGTCGGGCGCCATGAACCGGCCGTGGGTGCCCTCGGCGACGACGGTGATGCGCCCGGTGGCGACCTCGGCGGTCGCGACATGTCGGGCCGGGCCGGCGACGATCGTGAAGAGCACCTTCCGGCCGCCGGGCAGCGCCTGCGGCAGCAGGTGCAGCGTGTCACCCCGTGTCGGGTCGAGCGCGGTCACCGCCACCGGCGCGCCGCCGCCGACCGACATCCGTTGCAGGACGCGGGCGGTGTTGGTGGCGAAGACGATGGTGTCGTCGGCGATCCACGTCGCGGTGACGCCGCCGGGCGCGGGTCCGATGGCCACCGGCGTGCCGCCGGCCAGCGCCACCCGCTTCAACACGCCGTCCCCGTCGAAGCCGAGCCACTGCCCGTCCGGTGAGAAGAATAGGCCGGTGGCACCCTCGGTGCCCTCGAGCGTGCGCACCGCCAGATCGTCGGCACGGCGCAGATGGACACGGGTCGTGCCGTCCCGGCGGGCCCGGTAGGCCACCGTCTGGCCATCGGGGGACACGGCCAGCATCGGCTGGTAGCTGAAGACCGGATCGGCGTCGTCGAGCGACACCGCGAAGCGGGCGACCGGGGGCGTGGCCTCGGCCCGGCCGGCCCGCCACGCCAGCAGGCCGGCGCCGGCGGCGCCCACGGCGAGGCCGATGAGGCCGGCCACCGCCCACGATCGCCGCGGACCCGGTGCAGGCGCGGAATCGCCGTCGTCGGGCGGGCTCTGCGCGGCGTCGTCGAGATCGAGCCGGGCGTCGCCGATGTAGCCGAGACGACGCTGGGGGTCCTTTTCGAGCGCGCGGCGCAGCAGCCGGCGCACTGCCGGCGGCGTCGCACCCGGCAGCAGCGAATAGGCCGGTTCGCGTTCGAGGACGCGGGCCAGCACGTCCTGCAGCGAGGTGGCCGGGAAGGCCCGCGTGCCGGTCAACATCTCGAAGACGATGCAGCCGAAGGCCCAGATGTCGGCGCGCTGATCGAGCGGCTGCCGCCGCACCTGTTCGGGGCTCATGTACGACGCCGTGCCGAGCAGCATGCCCGGCGTCTGGCCGGTGAGATCGGTGGTCTCGACGGCGTCGGTGGCCGAGTCGAGCGCCTTGGCCAGCCCGAAGTCGAGCACCTTCACCGCGCCGTCGGCGGTCAGCTTGATGTTGGCGGGCTTGAGGTCGCGGTGCAGGATGCCGCGGGCGTGCGCGGCGTCGAGCGCGTCGACCAGGCCGCGGGCGATGCGCAACACCTCCGGCAGCGGCAGCGGCCCGGCGGCCACGGCCTCGGCCAGCGTCGGCCCCTCGACGTATTCGAGGACCAGCGCTTCGACGCCGTCGGCCCTGGCCACGCCGTAGATCGCGCCGATGCCGGGATGGCTGAGCGAGGCGAGGACGCGGGCCTCGCGGCGGAAGCGGCCGAGGCGATCGGGATCGGTGGCGAAGCGCTGCGGCACCACCTTCAGGGCCACGGCGCGGCCGAGCTGCCGGTCGCGGGCCCGGTAGACCTCGCCCATGCCGCCGCGGCCGATCAAGGCCTCGATCACGTAGTGCTCGATCTCGCCGCCTGGCGCCAGCACGTCGCGCACCGGCTCGGGCGCCGTCGTGCTCACCTCCAGGGCCTCGACCACCGCCGACGCCACCGCCGGATCCGGCGCCAGGAAGCCATCGGTGGTGCTCGCCTCGTGCAGCACCGCGCGCAGCACGTCGAGCAGGGCCGGGTCGTGGCCGGCGCGGGCCTGCAGGAAAGCGTCACGGCCCTCGACCGGCAGCCCCAGGGCCTCGTCGATCAGCGCGTCGGCCGCCGCCCAGCGCGAGCGGTCGATCACGGCCGCTCCCCGCCGAGTTCGGCCCGCAGCCACGCCCGGGCCTTGAACCACTCGCGCTGCGCCGTGCGCAGCGACACGCCGAGCGCCTCGGCGGTCTCCTCTTCCGACAGGCCGGCGAAGTAGCGGCACTCGACGGTGCGGGCCAGCCGCGGGTCGATCGCCTCGAGCTTCTGCAGCGCCAGGTCGACGCTCAGAATCCGTTCCCAGTCGCCGTGCGCGGCGTGTCCGCTGTCGAGGGGCACGGGCGCGTCGGGGCCGCCGCGCTTCAGGCGCACCCGCCGCCGCACGTGGTCCACGGCGATCTGCCGCATGGCGATGGCGGCGACGGCCAGGAAGTGACCGCGGTCGTGCCAGTCGGCCCGCGATTGATCGACCAGGCGCAGGTAGGCCTCGTGGACCAGCCCTCCCGTGTCGAGCGAGTCGTGCCCGGCGCGCCGGCGCAGCTGGATGCGGGCGATCCGCCGCAGGTCCTGGTAGAGCAGCGGCACCAGCTGATTGACGGCGTCGGGATCGCCGGCGCGGTGCGCCTGCAGCAGCTGGGTGATGTCGGACAGGGCGTCCCCCATGGGATTCACGGTCTGACAGAGCTGGCGGGTTCCTGGCTCGTCCGTCGTGAATCCGGGTAGAGCCGCCGCCGGCGCCATCTTAGCGCGGCGTCGCTCCGGAGATGTCCATGCCCGCTCGTTCCGTCCCGCCCGCGGCGGTGATCGCCGCGGTTGAACGCGGTGGTCCCGTGCCGCCCGGTCCGGGCGATCGCTACCTGGGCTACGGCGTGCTCGGCGTGGCGTTCGCCTCGGGCGACCTGCTGGCGCTGCGCCGCTTCCCGGTCGCGTCGAGCGGCTGCGGGTACACCGCCGTGTGGCACCGCCGCCCCGACGGTGCGTGGACGTTCTACACCGACGCCACCTGCGACCAGGGGTGCACGAGCCACTTCGCGCCGGCGCTGGAGCGGGTCGCCGTCGTCCCCATCCGCCTCGAGTGGGACGGTCCATGGACCCTGACGGTGGCCGTGGACGGCGGCCGTGCCGTGGCGTGGCGGATGTCGCTGGCCGCGGCGTGGCGGACCCGCCTGCTGAGCGCCGTCGCGGCGGTGGTGCCCGAATGGCTGTGGCGCGATCGCCGCGGGTTGTCGGTGATCGCCGCCACGGCCCGCGCCGTGCTCGGCACCGGGCCGCTGCGCCTGTCCGGCCGCTTGCCGAGCGGCGCCGGGTTCCTGTCGAACCCGCGGCGCCTCTGGGCGATCGCCGCGAGCCGGGCGGCGATCAACGGCGTCGATCTCGGGGCGATGGCGACGACGCCGCCGCGGCTGGCGCTCGGGGAGTTCCGGATCCCGCGAGTGCCGCTGCTGGCCAGCGGGCCCCTGTTCATCGATCCGATGCCGGCGTCTACAGCGGCGGCGACGATCCCCGATGCCCGCGATCGGGATCCATCGCCGCGAGCCGGATGAACCCGGCGGCGACGACGGCCAGCGCGGCCAGGCCGACGGCGATCTTGGCGCCGGCGAACACCAGTTGCACCATCGTCGGCGGCAGGGCGATCCGCCACTGTTCCAGCCACGGCCAGAAGCGGCCGAGGGCGAACGCCAGCGCGGCGCCCGCCGCCAGCGCGCGCAGCGACAACGACTGAGAGACCCAGCGGCGGACGCCGACGACCGCGGTGCCGCGCGTCGCCGCGCCGAAGCAGCCCAGCGCCAGCAGCGGCCCGGCCACCCAGGCGGCGAGCGCCGTGAGCCATGCCGCCGCCGTGAAGAGCACCTCCGGATCCGCCCAGCCCGTGCGCGCGATGATGGCGGCGGTGATGCGGCCGCGCGCGGCCTCGACCCAGGCCTGGGCCGATCCGGCGGTCCACCACACCAGCGCGAAGAGCCCCAGGGCGGGCAGCAGCCGCAGTCCCGGCCAGACGAGGTCGCCCGGCCCGCCGGGCCGGAGCGGTTGGCCGCGCCACAGCCGGATCCCGCCGTCGAGGGCCAGGCCGGCGACCAGCAGCATCACGACGACGAGGATCGCCGAGAGCGCCAGCATCCAGGCGTTCGACTCCGGCGTCGAGACGAGCGCCCAGAAGAGGCTGGCCAGCGCCGCCAGCGCCGCGGTGAGCCACACCGTGACGCGTACGAGCGGGCCGATCACCGCCCGCCTCCGCCCGGAGCCGTCGCCACCTGCACGGTGAAGGGCTCGGACGAGGCGTGCACGTCGGGGACGTACATCGGCGTGACGCGGGCCGGCGATGCGCGGAACGTGCCGTCGGACACCACCTTCAGCAGATACAGCACGTCGGCGCGTCCGCGCTCGAGCGCTTCGAGGAAGAACGCCGAGCGCTCGTCGCGGTACTCCTCGTGCGACAGCCGCGCCCACGGCGTCTCGCGCGCGAGCGGGTAGCTGTCGCGGCGGGTCACGGCTTCCGTGCCGGCGGGGATCGGATCCTCGAGCAGCAGGTAGCGCCAGTCGCCGCCGCCGGCCACCGCGAGGCGCACGGCCACGACGTCGCCGGTCTGGAGCGGTCCGGTGATCGGCACCTCGCGGTAGACGAGGCGGCCGTTCTGACGGATCGACTCGAGCCGCGCGTACGACCGCGTGATGGCCAGATCGCTCGAGCCGCGGCGATGCTGGGCGGCCGTCGGATCGAAGTACTCGGCGGTGGCCGTCCAATGGACGGTGCCGGTGCCGCGGCTCACCAGACGGACGCTGTTGGCGCCGCCGACGGCCGGGGCCGTGATCGTGATCGGCGTCGACGCCACCAGCGACTCGCGTGTGAACGTGTGCGTGCCGACCGTGGCGCCGTTCACCACGACCTCCACCGTGCCGACGGCGCCGGTGTCGCGGCGGGCGCGCATGTAGGCCAGCACGCCGTCGAGGGCCAGCGCGGTCTGTTTCGTCGTCGCCCACCAGCCGGCCTGGCGGTTGAGGATCAGCCAGCGTACGGCCGGCTCCAGCAGCGGCGAATCCGGCGTCCGCGCCGCCAGGGCCCGCACCGCCCAGGCGGTGGCTTCGACGCTGGTGTCGCCGCCGTCGACGAGCAGCGGATCGCGATCGCTGGCCCAATGGGCGAGCGCGCCCTCGCGCTGCACGGCGGCGGCCAGCAGGCCGACCGCCTCGTCGGCGCGGCGGTCGTCGACGCCGGCCAGCGCCAGGACCAGCAGCGCGTGGCCGTAGGAGGACATCCGATCGCGGGCGTTCCACACCTCGTCGAGGGCCGCGCGCTGCGTGTAGGTGCGCGCCTCGCCGTCGCGGTAGACGTCGAGGGTGGCGCGACCGCCGAGGGCGCGGCCGAGCACCCAGACCATGTAGGTCTTCAGCTCCGGCTCGGCCCGCGGGTAGTCGAGCACCATCGAGGCGAGCATCTGCACGGCGCGCTCACGGCGTCCGCCGTCGACACGGTAGCCGTGCGCCTCGGCGTCGACCAGTCCCGACAACGCGTACGCCGTCATGAACGGGTGATTGCCGTCCGACGCCCACCAGCCCCAGCCGCCGTCGTCGTGCTGCAGGTCGTAGAGACGCCGCAGGCCGTCGGTCACCTGGCGGCCGAGCATCGACAGGCGCTCGGTCGGCGCGAGCTGGAGGTCGGTGAGGGCGCGCGTCACCACCAGGTTGGGGATGAAGCTCGACAGCGTCTGCTCGGTGCAGCCGTAGGGGAAGCTGGTGAGCTGGTCGGCGGCGCCGAGCAGCGCTCCGGCCATCGACGGCGCCAGCGCCACGCGGATCGTGCGGGCGGCGGGATTGGCGGCGTCGGGAACGACCAGCGATCGCGTCGTGTCGCCCGCGCCGGCCAGCGAGCCGGTCGCGGACACTTCGCGGCGCACCCCGTAGGGCACGATCGGCACCGTCAGCTCGAGGGCGTCGCGGTCGCCGCCGGCCGAGGCCGTGGCGGTGAACACCGCGCGGCCCGGCGCGCCGGCCGTATACGACCACGGATCGCGCCGTTCGCCGTTGGCCGCCACCGCGCTCGAGACCGGCGCCGTCGCGCCGCTCGCCGACACGCCGGTGGCCGAAACCTGCACCCGTGCTTCACGCGCCTCGTCGCGGTAGTTGTGGACGATGGTCGGCGTCGCGATCGTGTCGCCCTCGGTGAGGAAGCGCGGCGTAACCAGCCGCACGATCAGGTCCTTGGTGGTGGTGGTGCGGGCGACGGCGGCGCCGACCTTCGTGTCGGTGGTGACGGCGCGCGCGGTGAGACGCCAGGTCGTGAGCGAATCGGGATAGCGCACGGTGACGCGGCCGCGGCCCTCGGCGTCGGTGACGAGCGACGCCACCCAGTGGATGGCGTCCGGGAACTCCTTGCGCACCTGCGGCTGCGCCAGCCGGTCGGCCTTGAAGTCGGCCAGCGACAGCGGCCGGCGGCGCCTGGCGGCGAGCCGCAGACGGTCGGTGCCGGAGAACCCGGTGAAGTGATAGTGGCGTGAGAACGCCGTGCCGACGCGCGAGTACTCGCGGCGGTAGAACACCCGCGCCGGGTCGGGCGTGGTGTCGGCCTTCACGCCGTACACCGACTCGTCGATGACGGCGAGGCTGACGCTGGCGCGGGCGGGCCGGCCCTCGGCGTCGGTCACCTGCACGGCGAAGGTGGCCGGCTCCTGCGGCCTGGCGACCGGGCGGTCCGCGGTCAGCGCGATCTGCAGGGTGCGCGACACCGGCGGCACCGTGAGCCGACGCTCGGCCTGCAGGAGCTTGCCGTCGCGCAGCAGCGTGACGTGCACGTAGACGTCACCGATGTCGCCGGCGGTCACCGGGATCTCGAACGCGCCGGCGACGGTGGGCCGCACGACCTGGTGCCACGAGACGTGCTGGCCCTCCTTGGTGAGCAGCACCGGGCCGACCACGTCGCGCCCGCGCACCACCACGCGGGCGGTGTCGCCCGGCGCATAGGTGCGCTTGTCGGCGAGCAGCTCGAGGTACTCGCTGTCGCCGTCGGCCGGCGCGTCGCCCGGTCCCGGTACCCACAGCCAGGCGTCATCGCGCAGGTCGCGATCGCCCTCGCGGGCGACGACCGCGACGCGGTAGCTGCCGGGCACGGTCGGCACGGCGACCGTCGTCGCCAGCTGCCCGTCGGCGTCGGTGCGAGCCTCGGTCTCGGCGACGAGGGTGACCGTCGGCGCGCTGTAGTAGCCGTCGGCGTACTGCAGGCGCTCGACCAGGACACGCACCGGGACGTCGGCCCTGGCCGTGCCCGGATAGTCCACCGTGCGCGCCGTGAGCACCACCGAGCCGCCCGGCCGCGCCATGTACTGATCCAGCCGCGCCGAGACCAGGAACGAACCGAACGTCGCCTGCACCACCCCCGCTCCGGTGACCTCGCGGCCGCTGGCGTCGGTGACACGGGCCTCGATGCGGGCCCGGTAGTCGCGGCCGTCGGCATCGGGCTCGAGCGGCAGCCGGATCTGCCCGCGGCCGTCGGCGCCCAGCGTGAGGTCGCCCTCGGTGCGCAGGTCGCCGCCGTACCAGCCGCCGTCCTCTTCGGGATCGGCGTCGTCGCTCCAGCGCAGCGGCGAGTAGTACGGCTGCTTCTCCACGACGTAGTGCACGGCGGCGTTGGCGACCGGCTGGCCGAAGTAGTAGCGCGCCTGGACGTCGGCGACGACCTCCCGGCCCTGCACGACGAATCGGTCGGCGACGGTGACGAGCACCTCGTATTCGGGCCGGCGATACTCCTGGACCTCGAACATGCCCGAGGCCTCGGCGTCGCCGCTGAGGACGCTGATGCCGTAGAGGCCGAGGGCGGCACCGGCGCCGAGCGGCACGTCCACGGCGACGCCGCCGAACTCGTCCACGGGCGCGCGCTGGCGCAGGATCACCCCGCCGATCGCGTCGGTGACCCGCACCTCGACGTCGGGCCGATCGAAGGCCGAGAGGGCGTCGCGGTGACGCCACCGCAGCACCGCCTTGGCATGCACGGTGTGGCCGGGCCGGTAGATCGGCTTGTCGGTGTAGACGAAGGCGGCGAGTTCGCGGCTCGCCTGGCCGAAGACCCAGCCGCCGGGATCGGCCACCCCGACGTCGTCGCCGCAGGCGACGATGCCGAGCGCCGCCCGCGTGTCGTCGGGCACCGCGGCGTCGACGAGGCCGTCGGCCGCGGTGCGGCCGGCCGCCACGGCGGCGCCGCCGGCGACGACGCGGGCCTCGCACCCGCCGCGCGGCTCGCCGCTGTGCCGATCGGCCGCGAACAGCAGCATCTGCCCGGGCGACGCCTTGGCGACAACGCCGACGTCCGAGATCACCACCACGGTGAACGCGCGCAGGCGGTCGTGCACGGCCTCGACGACGTACATCCCGCGTTCGCTGAGATCGAGCGGCAGCCGGCGCACCTCGGCATCGCGGTAGTTGGGCAGCAGCTCGCGCCACGAGCTGACCAGCTGCTCGGGGTTGAGCAGCGGCACCTGCGCGAACGTGTTCACCTGGAGCTGCACGCGCCGGGAGACGCGGGTCGTGTCATCGGCGGCGCGGCGGGCCTGCCGGTACTCGACCGTCGTCTGCGCGCGGACGAAGTCGCGCACCCGCCGCCGCTGAGCCGCCTTCCACGTGGCGATGCGCTCGAGCAGCGTCGGCTCCTGCGGCACCGGGGCCGGCTGGTCGGTGCCGAACTGGTGCGGGTCGCGCAGAGCGCTGAGGAACGCGATCGGATCGCGCACCTTGTAGATCCGGAAGTCGAGCGACGACACCTGCCGGAAGGTGAGCCAGATCTCGGCACGGTCGCGGCTGGTGAACGTCTCGCTCGACGACAGCGAGAACGCCGGGCCGGATGGCACCGCCGCGTCGTCCTGCGCCGTCGCCGGCGCGGGCCGGACCAGCAGCATCGCGACGACGAGGAGGGCGAGCGCGCGTGCAAGGCTCATAGCACGTCGAGGCGGAAGACGCCGACGAAGGCGTCGTTGCCGGCGAGCGGCCGCCACGTCGGCGACGGGTGACGGCGCAGAACGTCGAGGCGCACCTTTCGGACCTCGCCCGGCGACGCGCCGTCCGGCCCGGTATGGTAGACGACCCAGTCGGGGCCGGCATCGAAGCGCGACGGCCCGACGAAGACCATCAGGTGATCGGGCTGGGCGGCGCCGCCGCGCCGGAAGTAGAGCAGGTCGCCGGGCCGCGCCGTGGCCGCGTCGCGCGACACCAGGCGGCTGTTCAACCGGATGAGGGTGCGGGCGTCGGCGAACTCGCCGTAGCGTGGGGCGTCGCCGCCGGCGGTGCGGAACAGCGGCCAGCCGTCCGGCCCAGGCGATGGCCCCGATCGGACGTCGCCGACGTGGGGTATGAAGCCGAGACCGGTACGGCGGACCCACTCCGCGGTGTGCGGCCGCAGCGCCTCGCGAAACGCGTAGCGCACCAGCGCGGCGCAATCGGTGACCTCGGCGGCCGGCCGCTCGAACTGCGCGTCGGCCAGCAGCACGAACCAGTGGAGGAAGGCGGCGCGATCGGCGGGTGCCAGCCGCCGTCCGTCGGCGCCGGTTGCGGCGGACAGGCTCGCGACGATGACGGCCGCCGCCGCCGCGTGCGCCAGCTGCCGTCGTCCGCTCGCGCGCCCGATCACGTGCGCCAGTATACCGGCCCGCCGGTCAAACGACCGGCAGCCGCAGCTCGATACCGGCCGGGCGATCGCCGCTCACCAGATCGAAGGCCTCGGCGCCGAGCTGCCGCAGGTGCTCGACGGCGACGACGAGGCGCAGGCCGAGGCCCGGCCGCAGGTGGTGCAGATCGACGCGCCGCGGCATCGCGTGGGCATCGCTGGCGTGGGGCCGGAACGTCAGCAGGACGAATGCATGGGCCCGGCCGGGGCCCTCGCGGGCGACGTCGCAGACCACCGCCGCTCCATGCTCGCGGGCCACGGTGGTGGCCAGCGCGGTGAGCGCCTGCACCAGCACGTCGCGGTCGGCGGCGACGCTGAGATCCGCTCCGGGATGGATCGCCACGTCGAGATCGACGGCGCTGGCGGCACAGGCCGCGAGGGTGCGGTCGAGCACGTCCGTGATCGGCAGGGGGCGGGCGGTGGTCGGCACCTCCCGCCACACCTCGACGAGCCGGTGCACGTCGTCGAGGATCTCGACCAGCGCCTGCTGGGCCCGGCGCGCACCGTCGAGCGCGCGCATCTGTTCGGCGCTGAGCGGGTGCCGTCCGATCATGGTCAGGTAGCCGCCGACGACGCCGGCCGGGGCGCGCATTTCGTGGCCGAGCAGCGCGAGCAGACTGAGGGAGTCACGCGTTGCCATGGGGCAGACGGTACTATGGGCGGCGTCCGATGTCCCATGGCCTCCGACTGGTGAGCGTCGTCGTCCCCAGCCGCGGGGACGCGGCGCCGCTGGCCCGGCTGCTGGCCGACCTGCCCCCGGCCGACGACCTCGAGACGATCGTCAGCCGCACCGGCCCCGACGACCCCGCGGAAGCCTCGCTCAGGGCGTCGCGGCCCGATGTCCGGTGGGTCGACGGGCCGGCCGGCCGCGGCGTGCAGCTGAACGCCGGCGCCGCCGCCGCTGTCGGCGAATGGCTGTGGTTCGTCCATGCCGACTGCCGGGTGCCGTTCGACTGGCGGGCGGCGTTCCTGGCGGCCGAGGCCGCCCGGCCGCCCGTGGTCGGCGGGAGCTTCACGTTCGCGCTCGAATCTGCGACCTGGCAGGCCCGGGTCCTGGAGCGGGGGGTGGCGCTCCGGGTGCGCTGGCTCGGCCTGCCCTACGGTGACCAGGGAATCTTCGTCCGGCGTGAGGTGTTCCGGCGACTGGGGGGCTTTCAGCCGTGGCCGCTGATGGAAGACGTGGAATTCGTGCGCCGGCTGACACGCCACGGCCCGGTGCGACATCTCAGCCAGCGGATGCCCACGTCGGCCCGCCGCTGGGAGCGCGACGGCTGGTGGCGCCGCAGCGGTGCCAATCTGCTGACGCTGGCCGGCTACTTCGCCGGCATCCCGCCGGAGCGGCTCGCGCGTAGGTATGATCGACGGACACCGGCACCCTGAGGTCCGAGGGGGAGAGTGATGCTGATCAGACAGGCGCCCGACATCCGCGAGTCCGAGGTCACCCCGCGCGAGTGGTACCTGCGCCGGCGGGAGTTCGTCGGCGCGGCCGCCGCGGCGGTGGCGACCGCCGGGTTCGGCGGCGCCGCGGCCTTCGCCCAGAACCCGGCGGCGCAGAAGCTCACCGCCCGCAAGAGCAGCCTGAGCACCACCGAGCCGCTCAACTCCTACCGCGACGTCACCACCTACAACAACTTCTACGAGTACGGCCTCGACAAGGGCGACCCGGCGAAGCACGCGCACAGCCTCAGGCCGCGGCCGTGGTCGGTCAAGGTGGAAGGGGAGTGCGCCAAGGCCGGCACCTACAATATCGAGGACATCCTCAAGTGGTTCCCGCTCGAGGAGCGGATCTACCGGCTGCGCTGCGTCGAGGCCTGGTCGATGGTGATTCCGTGGATCGGCTTCCCGCTCGGCGACTTCGTCAAGCGCATGGAGCCGACCGCCAAGGCCAAGTACGTCGAGTTCCGCACCCTGGTCGATTTCAAGCAGATGCCCGGTCAGACCGAGCCGGCGCTGCAGTGGCCGTACCGCGAGGGCCTGCGGATGGACGAGGCGATGCACCCGCTGGCCATCCTCGCCGTCGGCCTCTACGGCGAGGTGCTGCCCAACCAGAACGGCGCGCCGATCCGGCTGGTCGTGCCGTGGAAGTACGGCTTCAAGAGCATCAAGTCGATCGTCACCGTGCGGTTCGTCGAGCGCGAGCCGCTCAACACGTGGCAGCAGACCCGCGCCGAAGAGTACGGCTTCTATGCCAACGTCAACCCGGCCGTCGATCATCCGCGCTGGAGCCAGGGCTCGGAGCGGCGCATCGGCGAGTTCTTCCGTCGCAAGACGCTGCCGTTCAACGGCTACGGCGACCAGGTGGCGTCGCTCTATACCGGCATGGATCTCCGCCGCTACTACTGAGTGCTCGTGGGTCGTCTGCTCAAGCCGGTGCTCTTCGCGGCCTGCCTGGGGCCGCTGGCGTGGCTGGTCTACGGCGCGTTCCTCGGCGGCGACCTCGGCGTCAACCCGGTCGAGACGATCACCAACTACACCGGCATCTGGACGCTGCGCCTGATCGCCATCTCGCTGGCGGTGACGCCGCTGCGCTGGCTCACCGGCTGGAACCGCGTGATCCAGTACCGGCGCATGCTCGGGCTGTTCGCCTTCTTCTACGGCAGCCTGCATTTCCTGACCTACTTCGTGCTCGACCACTCGCTGATGTTCGACGGCCTGTGGGACGACGTGGTGAAGCGGCCGTATATCACCGCCGGCTTCACCGCGTTCGTGCTGATGATCCCGCTGGCCGTCACGTCCACCCAGGGGTGGATCCGCCGCCTCGGCGGGCGTGCCTGGAATCTGCTGCACCGGCTGGTCTACGTCACGGCGCTGCTGGCGGTGCTGCACTACTGGTGGAAGGTGAAGCTCGACACGTCGAGTCCGGCGCTCTACGCGACGATCATGGGCGTGCTGCTCGCGGCGCGGGTGTGGAAGGCCGTGCTCAAGCGCCGCGCGGCGCCGCCGGCCCGCCGCGCCGTGCGGGTCGCGCCGCAGGTCTGATCGCGTCGCGTCGCCGATGGAGGCCGCGCTCCCGCCCGTGCGCCGCCCGGCCGTGGCGATGCTGGCCCGCGACCCGGCAACCGCCGGCAAGACGCGCCTGGGCGTGCGCGGCCGGCGGGCGCACGCGCTGCGGCTGGCGCTGCTCCTCGACTCGATCGACGCGGTGGCCGCCGCCGGTCACCCGGTCGTGCTCTTCGTCACGCCGGCCGAGGGCGTGGCGTCGGTACGGGCCCGTCTGGCCGCCGACGCGGGACTGGCGGCGCGGGCCGCGCGAATCGACGTCGCGCCCCAGGCCGACGGCGATCTCGGCGCTCGTATGACGCATGCCGTGGCGGCGACGCTGGCGCGCGGCCATGACGCGGTGGTGCTGGTCGGGTCCGACGCGCCGGACCTGCCGGCGCCGGTCGTCGATGAGGCGCTCGACGCGGTGCGCGCGGGCGGGCCCGGCCGCGTCGTGCTGGGGCCGGCCGAGGACGGCGGCTTCTACTTGTTCGCCGGGCGGGCCCTGCCGGCCGGCTTGTTCCAGGGCGTGACGTGGAGCCGGCCCGACGTGCTCGATGCGGTGATGGCGCGCGCGCGCGCCGCTGGCGTCGAGGTCGTGCTCGTGCGCCGATGGCGCGACGTCGACACCGCCGCCGACCTTGCCGCGCTGATGGCCAGGGCCGGACCCTCGGCGCCGAGAACCCGCGCCGTGCTCGCCACGGGCGGGGACGCCGCGGGCGGTGTGGAACAATCCAGGGTATGACGTCGGCCTCGGCATGCGGGCGCCGCCATCGGGCGTGGGGGGTGGCCGCGATCGTGACGCTGGTCCTCGCCGGGTGCGCGCCGTCGGCGGCCGATTCCCCGGCGGCGCCCGCCGCCACCGCGTCGGCCTCTCCGGCGCAGGCACTGGCGACGATCGACCATCTGGCGCCGCGGCCGGACTTCGTCGGCCCGCAGCCGGCGCGGTTCGCATGGACGCCGGTCGCCGGCGCCGCGACCTATGCCATCGGCCTGGTCAGCGAGATCGACACGGTGGTGTGGCAGACCAGCGGCCTGGTCGGGTCCGAGGCGGCCTGGCCGGTCGGCCTCGAGGTCGCCGACGGCACGTATTTCTGGATGGTCGAGGGCTATACGACGGAGGGCCGCCGCATCGCGGAGTCGGGCCGCGCCGCGTTCGTGGTCGAGCGCTGACCGGGCTTCCGCTCGATGTGATATGCTGCTATTCTTCTGTCGCGGGGTGGAGCAGTCCGGTAGCTCGTTGGGCTCATAACCCAAAGGTCGCGGGTTCAAATCCCGCCCCCGCAACCATGAGAGCCGCACATCGTGCGGCTCTCGCCACGTACGGGCGGGATTTGGACAAGGGGCCCCATCGCGCCGGCTGCGTCCTGGTGCAGACCCTCGATGCCGCCGGCCAGGAGACGTTCGACCCGCCCGCCTTCGTGAAGTTCACCGGCGTCTCCAGCCATTTCTCCACCTGGGCCGTCGCCGTCGTCACGCCCTGCACCCTCAACTACTCGATCGCTCCGTCGATCGTGCAGGTCACGGGCGCCGGCGGCACGGGCACCGTCGGTCCCGACACCGCCGCGAACGTCGTCATCGCCGATGCCCTGCCGGCCGGCACGACCTTCGTCCGCACCGTGTCCGCACCGATCGGCTGCACGTCGGACGGCACGTCGCTGTCGTGCTTCCCTCCGACGGCCGGGACGCCGTGCAGCCTGTCGGGTGCGGTCGTGAGCTGCGACGTGGGGACGCTGGCTCCCGTCGGCCCGGGCCACTGGATCGGCGCCGGCATGCTGCTGGAGGTACGCGTCACGGCGCCGCCGGGCACCACGCTCGTCAACGTGGCCACGGTGGGCGCCACGACGCCGGATCCGGCGCCGGGCAACAACGCCAATGGCGCGACCACACGAGTGCTCCGCTGAGTCACGTCGAACGCGAGAGCCCGCGCGGCGCTCGTGCCGTCGGGCTGCAGGTGCCGATGGGTGCAGGCTGCCCAACCGCGATCAAGCCGGCACGTAGACCAGCCTGATCACATCCTCGGCGATCCGGTCACTCGCCACGAGGCGGAGCGGCGGGCGGGGGCCGGCGAAATACGGCGTGCCGTGACCGAGCACGACGGGGTGCAGGTAGATTCGATACTCGTCGATCAACCCGAGTTCGGTAAGGCTGTGCGCCAAGGCCGGGCCGGCCACTTCGACCTCGCCGTCGCGCTCGACTTTCAGCTCGCGGATCGCGGCCTCGAGATCGGCCCCGACAAGCCGGGCGTTGGGGCCCACCGCCTGCAACGTGCGCGAGACGACCCATTTCGGCTGCTTCCGCCACGCCGCCGCGAAGGCGTGTTCCTCGGCTCCCCAGTCGGGTTGATCGTCGTCCCAGTAGCGCATGATCTCGTACATGCGGCGACCGTAGATGCTGCCAGCCTGTGCCCGAGCCTCGTCGACGAAGTGGCGGAAGAGCGTGGGGCTGGGCGCAAACGCCAGATGGTCGACGTAGCCGTCCAGGGACTGGTTCATGCCGAACACGAGCTTGGCCATGGCCTGCGCCTCCTCACGCCGCGCAACCGCCGGTACTGCTGCGAGATTATGCCGCGCCGTCCAGCCCGGGACGACGCCGGGGTCGCCGAGGCGCGAGTCGCATGCGCCGTCTCCCTGGTAGACTCGGCCGACCTGGAGGGTTCATGACACGACTCAGCGCCGCCGCCGCCATCTGTGCCGCCCTTGCCGTGACCGCATGGGCCCAAGCCCAACCGGCGAAGAAGGCCTACATGATCGTGCAGGCCGACGTCAGCAACCCGACACAGTACGGCGAATACACCAAGCTCTCGCCCGGCATCATCGAGAAGTTCGGCGGGCGCTTCGTGGCCCGCGGCGGCCGGGCCACCACGCTCGAGGGCCCGGCCGGGCCGAGCCGGGTCGTCATCGTCGAGTTTCCGAGTTTCGAGCGCGCGCAGCAGTTCTACGACTCGCCCGAGTACACGGCCGCTCGGAAGGTGCGGGCCGGCGCGGCGACGTTCCACGCCGTGCTGGTCGAAGGCCTGTAGCGTCCGAAGCGCTCGCAGGCCGCGGCTACCGGGGCGTGGTGCCGACGAACGTGAACTTCTGCGCGCGGAAGCCGGCCTGGACGTCCGCGCCCGTCGCCGGGTGCTTCACCTTGGGGCCGGCCGCCTCGGCGACGTAGAGGTGTCCCGCCGGATCGACGGTGAGGTTGTGCGGCCGGCCCAGCAGACCGGGTCCGACGCCGGGACCGGCGAACTCGTCCACCACGACGAGATCGCGGCGCCGCAGCACGGTGATCACGTGGGTGCCGCCATCGGCCACGTACAGGTAGGTCTGCGGCCCGTCGTGCGAGAGGCCGACCGAGAACGCGGCCTCGATGCCGCACGGCCGCTTCGGCGCCCACGTCGCCGTCTGTTCGGCGCCGCACTGCGGGCGCAGGATCGCCTCGCGTACGAACTCGCCATTCTGCCGGAACACCTGGACACGGTTGTTGCCGCGATCGGCCAGGTAGATGAGCCCGTCGCGCGAGCCGACGATGCCGTGTGGAATGCGGAACTGCGCCGGCGGCGCCGCCGCCGCGGTGGCGGGCGGCTTGGGCGGCGCGCCGGGATCGGGCGCACCCGGCGGCGGGGGTGGCGGATCCTGGGGCCGGCGGCCGTACGCACCCCAGTGCCGCAGGTATCTGCCGGTGGCGCCGTCGAAGACGACGATACGGCGGTTGCCGTAGCCGTCGGCCACGAACACCTCGTTGTCCACGGGGTCCACCCAGATCTCCGACGGCCGGCCCATCAGCCCCGTGTCGTTGCTGCCGCCGGTCTGGTTGTACTTGCCGATCACCATCGCCACCTGACCGGTGCGCGTGAACTTCACCGTCAGGTGGCTCTCGCGCGCGTTGGTCCAGACGAAGCCTTTGTGGTCCACGAACAGGCCGTGAATCGTGCTCCAGGTGCCGTCGGGGCCGCGGGCGTCCCACGACTGCAGCAGCCGGCCCTGCGGATCCCATTCCGAGATGCGGCTGCGGCTCGAGGTCCAGACGTGGCCGCGGCCGTCGGCGAAGATCCCAATCACCTGCCCCCACGTCCAGTCCGCCGGTGCGGCGGGCCACGCCGGATCGACGCGGAACACCGGCACGCCGGTCAGCGGCGCCGCCGGCGTGGCCGGGCCCTGCTCGAGGGACGTCACGGCGGTCGCGGCGGTGACCAGGAGCGCCAGCATGGCTCCCGGCCACCGAATCGGTGATGGCATGCGTCGGAGGATAACGCACCCACGTCGCTTCAGCCGGACGGGAGTGTCGCGCCGAGCGTGCGGTACAGCCGCACCCGGGCGCGGACGACCACGGCGAACTTGACGGCGAGTGTGGCGGCGAGCACCAGGGCAGCGGCGCCCAGGAGTTGCCGTGGCGCGACGTGATCGCTGGTCAGACGCCAGTAGATCACCACCGCCAGCGTCGCCGCCGCGCCGGCGGCCATCGTCCGCGCTCCGGCCCGGCAGCCGCACTCGAGGTAGTCGCGTTCGAGGGCGCGCTCGAGCCAGGCCCGCCGATCGGGCGGCAGGCCGGGAACGTCGAGGCGCAGGCCGGCGTAGGCGGGGATGAGCCCGGCGAGGCGGGCCCGATCGCGCCGCGTGCGCAGGATCAGCACGCCGGGGGACGACGGCGGCGCCGTCGCCCCGCAGCCGCAGCCGCGCCCGGCGTGAGCGGTCACGCCCGGCATTCCTACGGCGCCCTCAGGCAGCCGACCAGGCGGGCGCCGAAGACGAGGATGCCGAGAATCGTGCCCCAGTAGCCCGAGGTGATGAGGCCGGCGAGCAGCCCGCAGAACGGCGTGCCGAAGATCGCGACCAGGACGCCGACCAGCGGGCCGAGGACCGTCACGATGAAGGTCACGATGTCGATCAGCGTGATGAGCACCGGGCAGCCGGTGCGGGCGCACAGGATCAGCCACAGCACCAGCAGGATCAGCGCGACGACGGCGACGATCACCGCGGCGATCGCGACATACGGATTCGAGGCGCAGGCGGCGATGATGCCGAGCACGGTGGCGACCACGGCCAGGACCAGCGCCAGCACCAGCAGCACCCAGCAGCCGATCGACATCGGCGGTGGCGTGACCGGCGTCGTGGTCGGCGGCGGGATCTCGGGTGGTGGCGTTCCCGGCGTGCAGGCCGGCGACACGTGGGCGGTCGCCGCCTGGTCGGCGCACCCGGCGGCTTTCACCTTGACCTGCAGCGCGCCCGAGATGGTCGTGCCGTCGGCGTAGCGGTGGCTGACCTGCGGCACCGTGGTCGTCACCGGTGTGCTGGTGTCGTGGAACGTCCACTCGAAGGTGAGCGGCAGGTTGCAGGGGTTGTCCACCGGCACGCTGAACGCGAAGTTGCAGCCGTCGCCCTGTGGAATCACCGCGACCGGGCCGGTGATCGCGGGGCAGCGTCGGCGCACCGTGAAGGTGTGGGTGGCCAGCGACATCGTGCAGGCGGGGTCGAGCCCGACCGGCACCACCGCGACGGCGAAGTTGCCGCCGCCGCTGAGATCGACCGGCCCCGCCGGTCCGCCACCGCCCGTCGTCCATCCGGTGGTGGTGTCGAGGGCGGTGCCGCCGGTGCGGAACCACTGGCGTCCTGAACTCTGTTCGGTGAGCGTCCAGGCGAACGCCGCTGGCGCGGCGCAGCCGGGCGGCACGGTCACCGCGGCGACGAAGCTCGCCGTGGAGGCGGCGGCTGCGCTGCAGTCGACGACCACCGGCGGCTGCAGTGTCACGATCGGGCAGCACGGCGTGCAGGCCGGGATCTGCACGGTGGTGGTGATGGGCGGGCAGCCCTGCGGCAGGAGCACCGTGAGGGTGATCGTCCGGCCGACGGCGGTGGCGCCTGCCGCGTACTGGTGCACCGGCAGAACCACGCTGCCCGACTGCAGCGTGAAGCCAGCACTGGTCGTGCCGTCGCCGAAGTCGAGCAGGAAGGCGCCCGGCGTCGCCAGCGGCGCGCCGAGCGCTACCGTCACGCTCACGGCGCGGGTGCCGTTGACGCAGGGCCCGGGCGGGCTCGCCGTCACCGTGATCGCCGGACAATCGCCGCAACTGAGCGCGCCGGTCCAGGTGTCGCCGGCATTGGCGCCGATGATGCACGTGACGGTGACCGTGATCGTGCTGCCGCAGGCGCAGCCGGCCAGGGATTTGAGCGTCGCGCCGAACTGCCCGTTGACGACCTCGGCCTCTTCGGCGTCGGCGCACGACGCCGTGACGCGCACGCGCTCGCAGCTCGTGGCGGTGCCGATGACCTGCACTGCGGTGGCCGGGCTGCCGCCCAGGCCGCGAACCGACGTGATGCTGACCGGCATCGAGCCCTCCAGCCGGATCGGCGGCGCCCGGGCCGCGCCCGGAGCGCCACGCCGCCGCGGCGGCGGGGGGAGGACGCCGGAGTCTACATCAGCCGCGGCGCGAACACCGCGCGAATCGCCGCGATGGATGCGGCACGCTGCACACCGGAACACATGGGTGCGCCGTGGTTCACCGTAAGCCAGCACGGCGTGGTCGAGGCCGTCGAGGCCGGCCTCGGGCGCGAGGATGGCGACATCGAGCGAGCGGGGTTCAGCTGGGCCACGAGGCCACTAGTGCGGTCTTCGCTCCACCGGATGGTCAATCGCGGATAGCGGCGGGTCAGGGCCGGCGCGATCTCGGGCCGGCTTGCCTCCCCTGAGGGACACCCGCGGCAGTCGTCGCTATGTAGCCAGACCGCTGCCCGGCTCGTCTCGGGCCGCACGAGCGCACGCCGCGCCCCAGCCCGCCGTCCAGCGGTGTCTCACGAGTCACCCGGAGTCTCGTCGCGAAGCGAACGGAGGCCGTCATGCGGTGCACCTGGACGTTGCGATTCCTGGCAGTGTCGTTCGTCGTCGGCTGGATGGCGCCCCTGGCGGTGGCGCAGGAGACCAAGTCCGCCCGCGGCTCGGTCACGGGCCTCGGGCCGACCACCCTCAGCGTCAAGGCCGGTGCGCGGGATCTCACCTTCACCATCGACGCGAAGACCGAGCTTGTCGCCTCGGGCGCCGGTACCGCGGCCCGGCGCGCCGACGCCATGGGGAAGCCGGGGCCGCGCCTGGCTGACTTCCTCAAGGTGGGCGACGCCGTGGACGTCAGCTACCAGGAGATGGGGGCGACGCTGCACGCCAGCCGGGTGCAGAAGGTGAGCTCGGCCGGTGCCGGCGGCGGCACCACATCTGAGGACCGGGCCTTGACCTCCACCGGCAGTGTGACGGCGGTGTCCGGAGCGGTGCTCACGATCGGCGGCCGCACGGGCGGCGGCGGCACGTTCACCCAGTCGTTCGCCGTGGACCGCGAGACGAATGTGGTGGCGGCAGGTGCCGGCACCGCGGCGGCCGCCAAGGGCGGCAAGCTCGCCCTCACCGACGCCGTGGGCGTCGGCGACCAGGTGTCGGTGTCGTATCGCAAGGCGGGCGACCGCCTGCACGCCGACGAGGTCCGCGTCACCGCCAAGAAGCGCTGACCCAGCCCTTGCACCTGCGGCGTCACGCCCGCCCGAAGACGCGGGCGCGTGGGCCCGGCTCACGCGCCCGTGCCGCCGTCCTCGGGCGGCCGGACGAGGCCGGCGGTGATCGCCGCCAGGTCGGCCTCGGTCAGCGCCGGCGTGAAGTGGCGCAGCCGGTCGATGATCGCCGTCGTGCCCAGATACTCGTCGGCGCACGGCACGTGGATGAACCCGGACGGCGCGAAGCGCCCGTCCTGCCAGAAGAGCAGCGCGATGCGCCACGCGTCCTTGGCGATGGGGGTGCGGCAGTGCCGGCAGGCGGCCCGGCCGGAGGGAGCCCGGCCGGCCGTGTGAACGCGCGCCAGGCGCGGATGCGCCACGCCCAGCTCCGCGGCAGCGATCAGGGCGGCGCGATCGTCGGGGCCGTCGGCGCTCGCGCCGAGTGCTTGCAGCGCCGCCTCGGGGCGCTGGAAGGCGGCGCACCACGGGTGATACCAGTGCATCGCCTCGGCGCCCTCGGCGTCGGCATACAGGTTGGGCACGGCCTCGCCGATCCGCCACTCGCCCCTGGCCACCGCGGTTCCGCACGCGCGGCATTTCGCCCGGCCCGACGGCGCGCGTTCGATCACGTGCGGCATCTCGGGCGACTCGCCGGCAACGCGCGGGGCACGGGCCGGCCGGCTACTTCCGCGCCTGCACGCCGCGCACGGCGGCGGCGATCATCCGGTTGAGCGCCGCGATCGACAGGCCGCCTTCGTCGGTCGGCGGAATCGTCGCGAACCCGATCGCCGACGCCTTCGGATAGCGGCGGAAGATCTCCTCGAACAGCCGCGCCAGCGCCTCGCTCGACGGCCCGCCCGGCACCTTGTTGCCGTGCGCCATCACCTCGCGCGGATCGAGCACGTCCATGTCGATGTGGACGTAGATCTTGTCGCTGATACGGTTCAGCCGATCGAGCTGCGCCCACACCGCGGGCGATCGCTCCACGAGATCCTCGACGCTCAACTGCTCGATGCGCGAGTCGTCGAGCAGGCGCTGCTCGAGCGGGTCGGTCAGCCGCACGCCGCCCATCACCACGCGGAGGTCGGACAGCGGCGGGTCGAGCGTGGCGTCGAGCCGCATCCCCTGCAGCGCCCGGCCGGTGGCCACCGCGACCGGCATGCCGCCGAGCGAACCGCTGCGGGTGGTCTCCGGCGTGTTGAAGTCGGGATGGGCGTCGAGCCACAGCATGCCGACGCGCAGCGGCTCGGTGCCCGCGGCCGGCCGCTGCAGCCCGGCGACCAGCCCGGGCATCGACGGGCAGGTGGCCAGCAGGCCGACGGTGAAGTAGCCGTCGCGCTCGTTCTTCGCCACCAGATCGGCGAAGTGGCCGAGCGACATCCCGAGCCGCTTCCAGCCGCCGTATTCCTTGTCCTGCTCGGCGGTGAGGCGCGCCTCGTCGACGCGCACGGCCGCGCCCAGGCCGGTCAGCAGCGCCTGGATGCCGCCCTCGGCCATCGTCGTCGGGCCCTTCGACGGCCCGTTGGGCGACAGCGGCTGCTTGGCCAGCGCGACGCGGATCTTCCCGTCGTCCGCGACATAGCGCCGGGCCGGCTGCGCCGCCGCGGTCGCGGCGCCGAGGGCGACGCCCAGGGCGACCAGCGCGACCAGCGCCGCTCGCGAGACGATCGAGAGTGCCCTTCCGGTCACGGTCGCCTCGGCGCTATTTGCCGCTCAATTCGTCGTAGATGGCCTGCGCCGCCGCCTGCAGCCGGGTCGAGTCGTAGCCGGGATACTTGCTCACCCAGCCCTTGTCGGCCACCGCCTGTTCGACGGTCTTGCCGGCCTTGTGCGCGGCGGCGGTGTGCGTCCACAGCTCGGCGACGAAGCGCTGGAAGGTGGCGAGGTCCTGCCAGCCGGCCACCGCCTGGTGGCCGCCGATCACCGTGTCGACGTTCTTCACGCCGCCCAGCAGCTTCTGCAGCGTCTCGGGCCAGGCGCGGCCGCTGCCGCCGTTGCTGCGGTCGATGAACGGCGCGTCCTTCCACGGGAACATGTCGCCGGCCTGCATCGTGCGCAGCGCCGTGTAGACGACGAAGGTGTCGCCGCTGGTGTGGCCGGCACCGAAGTGGTAGAGGTCGATCTGGTCCTTGCCGGCGCCGAGCGTGAGCTTGTCGGTGTAGGTGCGCTTGGGCAGGAACTGCGCCTTGTCGCCCTGGAACGCCGGCATGCGCGCCATGTTCGCCCTGGTGTTGGCGTGGACGACGCTCTCCACCGACGCCCCGAAGAATTCGTTGCTGCCGGTGTGGTCGCCGTGCGTGTGGGTGTTGATGATGGTGACCACCGGCTTGTCGGTCACCGACCGGATGCGTTCGAGAATCGCCGGGCCCCAGTTGGCCAGCTTGGTGTCGACGACGACGACGCCGCGGTCGGTGATGAAGACGCCGGTGTTGCCGCCGCTGAACGTCTCGCGTGGCACCGGGCTGGAGCCGGTGATGATGTAGAGGTTGTCCTTGACCTTTTCGATCTTCGTGGCCGCCAGGGCCGCCGCGGAGGGCGGAGGTGGCGGCGCCTGGACCGCGGCCGCGGCGATCGACAGTCCGCCGAGGACGACGACGAGGCCGAGCGTGAGTGGGCGCGTCATGGCGGCGATTCTACCAGCGCGGCGCGCCGGCGTGTCGGCTATGGCGTCACGGTCACGACCACGTCGTCACTGCCGGACAGCTCGCCGTCCGAGACCGTCAACCGCAGGACGTAGGTGCCGGGTCGGGTGAACCGGACCGTGGTCCGCGGCGCATCCGCCGGCTCGAAACGCACGTCGTCCGGGCCGCTCACCAGGCTCCAGCGGGCGTATCCGCCCGGGCCGGCCGGCAGGCCGTCGTCGTCCACGACGGCGTCGATCAGCACCGGACCGGGCAGCGCGACCGCCAGGTCGCCGCCCGTCGAGACGACCGGGGCGCGATTCGACGCGGCGCCGCGGGGGTTGGTCACGGTGACGAGGCGCGGCCGCGATCGGCGACGATTACCGGCAGCGTCACGGGCCTCGACCTCGATGCGGTGGCTGCCGTTGGCCACCGTTCGGGTGTCCCACTGCACCCAGTACGGCGCCGCCATCAGCTCGGCGCCGACGGCCGTCCCGTCGATGAGGAAGGTCACACCGGCGACACCGACGTCGTCGGCGGCCAGCGCGGCGATGGTGACGACATCGGACAGGTCGCTGTCGTCCTCGGTCGGCCGTTCGACCTCCACCTGCGGCGCCTCGGTGTCGGCGACGCGGTCGACGGCCCCGATCGGCGTCTTCCGGTCGCGGGCGATCTCGCCGGCCGACAGCGCCCGGCCGTAGAGGCGCACGTCGTCGACGGCGCCGCCAAGGTGGTCGGCGGCCGCGCCGATCGGCCAGGCGCCGATGTGGAGGCGTCCGCCGAACGACTCGAACGCCGCCGCTTGCGGCGCGCCGAGCGGGGCGGCCTCCAGGAAGGCGCGCAGGTGGCTGCCGTCGAACGTGACGGCCACGTGCTGCCAGGCGTCACTCACCGGCACCGGGCCCAGGCGGACCTCGCCGGCCGGCGACCGGAACAGCAGGTCGCCCGCGGCGAGGGCGAGCGTGCGGCCCGTGCCGACCGTCACCACGGTTTCGTAGGGCAGGGCCGAGGGGTTCAGGACCCACGCCATGAACGTGAAGGTCCCGGGCACGGTGACCACCGGTCCGTCGAGCCGATCGTTCACGCCGTCGAACGCCATCGCGCCGCCGTGCCGCCCCGCGGGCACCCACGTCGCGCCGTGCCGGACCAGCGTCCGATTGTGTCCGGAGCCGTCTGGAATCGTCGTGCCGGCGCCCTCGTCGAAGCCGTAGGCGGCGATGAGGCCCGCCGCGGCGGCCGGTGGATCGACCGCGATGCTGACGTCGTCGTGGGTCTCCCTGGCTCCGTCCGACGCGGTCAGCCGCAGGGTGTAGGCGCCGGCGACGGCGAAGCGGACCTCCGTGGCGGCGGAGTCGGGCGCGGCGAACGTCACCGCGCCCGGGCCGCTCACCTTCGTCCAGGCGGTCGCGAGCCCGCCGGGCTGCCCGGGCACGCCGTCATCGGCGACCGTGCCGGTGAGCCGCACGGCCGCCGGCAGGGTCACCGATCGATCCGGCCCGGCCGACACGCGCGGCGCCGCGTTCGGCGCGGTGACCGTGACGGTGACGTCGTCGCTGATCGTCTCCGTGCCGTCCGAGGCGGTCAGGCGAAGGACGTAGACGCCCGGGGCGCCGAAGCGCGCGGTGGTCCGGGGCCGCGAGGCATCGGGCATCGTCACCGTGCCCGGACCGCCGAGCACGCTCCACGCCACCGACAGCCGGCCGGGTCGCCCGTCGTCGGAGGCGCGGCCGTCGAGCGTCGCGGTGTCGGCGATGGCCAGGGTCTGATCCTCGCCGGCGAAGACCACCGGAGGGGCGTTGGCTTCGACGACCACGATCGTCACGTCGTCGCCGGCCGCCGCGACGCCGTCGGACGCGTTCAACCGGAGGAGGTAGGTGCCGGCGACGGCGAGCGCCACCTCGGTGCCGGGCGACGTCGGGTCGCGGAACTCGGCCGAGCCCGGGCCGCTCACCAGACTCCAGCGCACCGTGACGAGACCCTCGGCGGCGACCCGGCCCTCGAGGCGCGCGATCGCCGGCAGGGACACGACCTGATCGGGCCCGGCGTCGACGACCGGGCCTGGCGCGTCCTGTGCCGAGGCGGCCGCCGGCGTCCACAGGGTCAGCAGAAGCGTCAGACTCGCCGCCACGGGGACGCGCGATGTTCCGGGCGAACCCATCTGCGATCTAGTGTAGTCGGGCGATCGTGGCGCCGAGGTGGGAGGCCGTGTCGTCCCAGAACTCCGCCACCGCCGGGTGCCGCTCCAGCGCCGCCTGGACGATGCCGCGCTGCACGCCCCGGCCCCGGCCGTGAATCAGCCGCACCTCGTGGAGACCGGCCGTCTGCGCCGCGGTCACGAACTCCTCGACGACGGCCGCGATGTCGCGCGGGCGGAAGGCGTGCAGATCGAGCTCGCGCTCGATCGGGATTGCCAGTGCGTCGTCGTCCGGCAGGTGCTCGGCCATCGCCCTGTCCGATCCTAGCGGAGGGGGCACGGCCCGGCTTGCATTCGCCGGCCGCGTCCGGGACACTGCACCCGGGCTCGCCGCCACGGCCGCCCGGGAGACGACGATGCCAATCATCCTGCGCGTCAACGGACGCCCTCACACCGTGGACGTCGATCCGGCCACGCCGTTGCTCTACGTGCTGCGCAACGACCTCGGCCTGCAGGGGCCGCGGTTCGGCTGCGGCCTGGGGCAGTGCGGCGCCTGCACCGTCATCGTGGACGGCGAGGCGGTGCGCTCGTGCGTGCGGCAAGCCGGCACGGTGCAGCATCGCGAGATCACCACGCTCGAGGGCCTGGCGCAGGGCGGCCGGCTGCACCCGCTGCAGCAGGCGTGGATCGACGAGCAGGTGCCGCAGTGCGGCTTCTGTCAGAACGGCCAGATCCTCACGGCCAAGGTGCTGCTCGACCGCACGCCGCGGCCGAGCGACGCCGAGATCCGCCAGGCGATGTCGCGCACGCTGTGCCGGTGCATGACCTATTACCGCGTGCAGGCGGCGATCAGGCGGGCCGCCGGCCTCACCCCGGCGACCGCCGCCGACGGCGGTGCCGCATGAGCCGCCTCACCGCCGACGTGCCGGCCCACGTGCTCGACGCCGAACGGCGCTTCCAGTCGTCGCGCCGTGCCTTCCTGACGCAGTCCGGCCTGTTCGTCGCCGGCCTCGCCGCCGCGCCCGGCCTCGTCGCCAGCGGCACGGCGACGGCACAAGCCGCCGCCGGGCCGTATCCCGACCTCGACTTCCGCCAGCTCGACTCGTGGATCGTCATCCGGCCGGACTCGACGGCGACGCTGTTCGCCGGCAAGACCGACCTCGGCCAGGGCACCGGCACGGCGTTCCGTCAACTGCTGGCCGATGAGCTCGATCTCGCCTACGCCCAGACCAGCGTCGTGATGGGCAGCACCGACGTCACCGTCGATCAGGGCGGCTCGGGCGGGTCGGATGCGCTGCAGGTGGACGGCTGGCCGATGCGTCGCGTCGCCGCCGAGGCTCGGCGCGTGCTGCTCGACATGGCGGCGGCGCGGCTGGGGGTGCCGGCGGGCGATCTCGTCGTCAGCGACGGCGTGGTGTCGGCGCGCGGCGACGCCGCCCGGCGCGTCAGCTACGGCGAGCTCATCGGCGGCCGGCGTTTCAACGTCACGCTCGACGGCCGCAACGTCGACGCCACGACCGGCCAGGCGAAGGTCAAGCCGGTGTCGGCGCTGAAGCACGTCGGCCAGTCGCCGCCGCGCTACGACATCCCGGCCAAGGTGGACGGCTCCCTGAAGTGGGCCGTGGACGTGCGGCTCCCCGGCATGGTGCACGCCCGCAACGTCAAGCCGCCGCAGGCCGGCGCGACGCTGGTGTCGGTGGACGAGGCATCGGTGCGGAGCCTGCCCGGGTTCGTCCGGGTGGTGACCCGCGGCAACTACGTGGCCGTCGTCTTCGAGCGCGAAGAGCAGGCCATTCGCGGGGCCCGGCAGCTGAAATGCGACTGGCGGGCGCCGGCGGCGGCGCCGTTCCCGGCGTCCGATCGGCTCTTCGACTACATGCGGTCGGCGACGCCGTCGTCCAGCGGCGCGCCGGTGGTCGTCGGCGATCCGACCGCGGCGTTGGCCGCGGCCGCCACCGTCGTCGAGGCGCGCTACGACGTGCCGTTCCAGGGCCACACCGCGATGGGCCCGGCCCATGCCACGGCCGATCCCACCGGCGGCCAGCTGACCATCTACTCCAACGACATGAAGTCGTACGGCCTGCGCAACGGCGTCGCGGCGTTCCTGAAGATGCCGCGCGATCGCGTGCGCGTCGTGTGGATGGACGGGCCGCAGGCCTACGGTCGCACCGCCGCCGACGACGCCGGCTTCGAGGCGGCGCTCCTGGCCAGCGAACTCGGCCGGCCGGTGCGCGTGCAGTGGATGCGCGACGAGGAGACGGCGTGGGACACCAAGGGCCCGGCCTACGCGGTGACGATGCGCGGCGGGCTCGACGCGGCCGGGCGGCTGGTGGCGCTCGACTACGAGGCCCGCGCCGCCGACCACAACCATCTCGGCTACAACGAGCCCGACACCGTGCTCGTGGCGCAGTTGACCGGGCAGCGCAAGGCGACGCCGGCGCGCGGCCGGGCCTCGGTGCCCTCCGACATGTACGCCGTGCCTCACCGCCGGCAGACGACCCACGTCGTCAGCCTGCCGCTGGTCTGGGAGACGCCGCTGCGCACCGGCAACCTGCGCGACCCCGACGGGCCGCAGGTGACCTTCGCCGCCGAGTCGTTCATCGACGAATGCGCCGCGGCGGCCAAGGCCGACCCGGCGGCGTTCCGCCGCGCGCTGTTCACCGCGGCCGCCGACGACGACAGCGGCTTCAAGCGGGCGCGGTCGATCGCCGTGCTCGACGCCGTGCTGAAGGCCTACGGGTGGGACGCCAGGCCCTCGCCCAAGCCCCGCGGCAGCGGCGACGTGCTGACCGGACGCGGGTTCGCGTACGCGTTCCGCAGCCAGACCGTGGTGGCGCAGGTCGTCGAGGTGGAGGTGAATCGCCGCACCGGACGGGTGTGGGCGAAGCGCATCTCGTGCGCGCACGACTGCGGCCTCGTCATCAACCCCGCGGCGCTGACGCGGACCATCGAGTGCGGCATGCTGCACTCGCTCAGCCGGGCCCTCTACGAGGAAGTGCGGTTCGACACCGCGAAGGTGACCAGCGTGGACTGGGCCAGTTCGCCGACGCTGACCCACGCCGACACGCCGGACCGGATCGACGTGGTGCTGGTCAACGGCGATCCACGGCCCGACCGCGACGACCTGCCGCACTACGGCGCCGGCGAGACGGTGTGCAAGCCGCTGCTGGCGGCGGTGGCGAACGCGATCTTCGACGCCACCGGGGTGCGGCTGCGGCGGGTGCCGTTCCGGCCCGAGCGCGTGCTGGCGGCGTTGAAAGCCGCCGGGGTATGAGCCACGCCCGGCCGACGCGCCGCGAGGTGCTCGCCGCCGCCGGCGCGGCCCTGGTGGCCGGTCCCGCGGGCGCCTGGCGCCAGGGCGCGGCGCTGCCCGAGGTGGACGGCCGCCGGCTGCGCCGCCGCCTCGAGCAACTGAGCACGTTCGGCCGGCCCGCGGGCGGGACCTTCGCCGACGGGGTGAGCCGCGTCGCCTACTCGGACGCCGACCTCGCGGCGCGCGCGTGGTTCCTCGACGAGGTGCGGACGGCCGGGCTCACGCCCCGCCTCGACCCGGCCGGCAACGTCTTCGTGCGGCTGGGCGACGGCACCGGGCCGCCGATTCTGTTCGGATCCCATATCGACTCGGTGCCCGGCGGCGGCAACTTCGACGGCGATCTCGGCACCCTGGCCTCGCTCGAGGTACTGCAGGCGGTGCGCGCGGCCGGCCTGGCGACGCGGCATCCGCTCGAACTGGTGCTGTGGGCGCACGAGGAGAGCACCGCGTTCGGCAAGGGCACGGCGTGCAGCCGCATCGTCGCCGGCGACCTGAAGGCCGGCGACCTCGACCAGACGTGGAACGGCCTGCGCCGCGCCGAGGCGATCCGCCGCATCGGCGGCGACCCGGCCCGCATCGAGCAGGCCGTCCGCCCGCGGGGCAGCTGGCACGCCTACGTCGAGCTGCACATCGAGCAGGGCGCCACGCTCGACGGTGCGGCGGTGCCGATCGGCATCGTCGAGGGCATCGTCGCGATCCACCGCTACGACGTCGTCGTGGCGGGCATGGCCAATCACGCCGGCACCACGCCGATGGACGCCCGGCAGGACGCGCTGGTGGCGGCGTCGCGCCTGGTGCTCGCCGTGCGGCGGATCGCCGCCGACCGCCAGGGCCGGCAGGTCGGCACGGTCGGCCGGCTCGAGGTCGAGCCCAACTCCCCGAACGTGGTCCCCGGCCGGGTCTCGCTCAGCGTCGAGTTCCGCGACCTGTCCACCGGCGTCCTCGACGCGCTCGGCGTGGCGACCCGCGCCGAGGCGGCAACGATCGCGCGCGAGACCGGGACGACGATCGCGCTCACGCTGGCGACGACCAATCCGCCCGCGCCGGCGCACAGCGGCGTGCAGCAGGCGATTGGACGGGCCGCCGAGCGCCTCGGCCTGGCGACACGCCGCCTGCCGAGCGGTGCCGGACACGACGCCCAGATGATCGCGGCGCTGTGCCCGATGGGGATGATCTTCGTGCCGAGCGTCGGCGGGATCAGCCACTCGCCGCGCGAGCTGACCCGCTGGGACGATTGCACTCGAGGGGCCCAGACCCTGCTGGCGACCGTGCTCGATCTCGACGGCCGCGACAGCGTCTGAGGGCGCGCCCGCCTACTTCACGGCGACGCTGGTCAGGGCGTCGAGCAGCACCTGATCGCGCGTCTCGGCCCGTCCGCGCGGCGAGGCGCCCCACGACTCGTCGAGCGTCGCCATGCGCTGGGCCATGCAGGCCACGTCGCACGGCCCGCGGCCCTGGATGAGCACCGCGCCGGTGTTCTTCTCCATCAGCGCGCCGAGCCAGCGATCGAAGAGCCGGGCGGTGTCAGCCGCCGTCGGGTCGTCGATCTGCCAGGCGATCAGACGATCCATCGCCGCGACCACCCGGGCGTCCACAGGCACCGAGCGCTGGCTGATGGTGAAGGCGAAGAGCGTGGTCTGCGTGCCGGCGAAGGGCGAGTCGGGCACGGTGCCCGGCCGCACCTCGACCGGGGCCTGGGCGCGGCGCCGGACGTCCTTCAGCAGCGGCACCAGCACCCGGGCCGCCTCGTTGCGCTGCGCCGTCGTGGCGCCGAGCGCGATCTGCTCCCGCGGCGGCGTGCTCTGAGCGGGCTGCGCGGCGAGGAGCGTGGGAACGGCGAGGGCGGCGGCGATCGCCAGGGTCAGACGCGGGGTCATGCACGGGCCTCCGCCCCCAGTACATCACCGAACGCCCCGGCGTGTCAGCCGGCCGCCGGCGGCTCACTCGGATCGCAGCGCCTGCATCACGTCGACCCGCGCCGCGCGCACCGCCGGCACGAACGAGGCCACTACGGCCGCGGCGATGAGCACCAGCGCGGCCAGCAGCGACGGCAGCAGATCGGGGATGGCGACGCCCTCCACGTAGCTGCCGACGACCCGCGCCAGGACGATGCCGCCGACGACGCCGGCGAGGATGCCGGCGCCGGCGATCACCGCGCCCTCGCGCAGCACGCCGAGCAGCAGATGGCGCGGCGCCGAGCCGATCGCCAGGCGGACCCCGAACTCGCGCGTGCGGGCGGAGACCGAGAAGGCGAGCACGCCGGCGACGCCGACCACGGCGATGAGCAGCGCCACCGAGGCGAAACCGCCGAAGACCAGCGCGCTCAGCCGGTTGGGCGCCAGCACCTCGGCGCGCACGTCGTCGAGCGTGGCTGCCCGCTCGACCGGCTGGTCGGCCGACAGCTCGCGGATCGTCCGCGTCACGGTCGGCACCAGCGAATAGGGGTCGACGGCGGTCTTGAGGAACAGCCGGCCGCCGCCCATCTCCTGCTCGAGCGGATGGTAGACGGTCATCCGCGGCGCCGGGATGATGTTCTCGTCGTCGACGTCGGCGGCGACGCCGACGATACGCCGCATGTCGCCGCTGACGTCGATGAACTTGATCACCGGGTCGGTCCACTGAAAGCGCCGGTTCACCGCGTCCTGGCCCGGGAACATGCGCTCGGCCAGGCTCTGGCTGACGATGACCACGCGCTCCTCGCCGCGGCGGTCGTTCTCGTTGAAGTCGCGGCCGGCGACGATCGGCACGCCGAGCGTGGCGAAGTAGTTCGGCGTCACCGTGCGGAACTGGGCGCGCGGGTCGTCTTCGCCGGCGGCCTTGTTGTAGCCCTCGACCGAGAACTGCGCCGCGAAGAACCCCGGATCGCGCCACGGCACGTTGGTGGCGACGGCCACACTCTGCACCCCGGGCAGGCCGGACAGCCGGCGGACCGCCTCGCGGTAGAGGCCGACGATCTCCTCGGGCTTGCGGGTGTAGTCGACGACCGGGACGTTCACGGCCAGCACGTTCTCGGTGACGAAGCCGGTGCGGGTGCGCTGCAGCGCCACCAGCGTCGTGAGCAGCATGCCGGCGCCGGCCAGCAGTACGAACGACGCGGCGATCTGCGTCATGGCGAACAGCCGCAGCCGGCGGTTGGTGCCGCTGGTGATGCGGGCGCCGCCGCTGGCCAGGCTCACCGAGCTGGCGCCGTCGGCGGTCGGCAGCTTGGGCACGTAGGCGAGCAGCACCGCGGCGACCAGCGCCAGGCCGGCGCCGACCCACAGCATCGTCGCGTCGACGGTGACGTCGAGCGCCCGCACCGAGAACCGCGCCGCGTAGCGCGACAGCACGCCGACCATCGGCCGGGCGATCAGCAGGGCGAGGATGGCCCCGGCGCCGCAGAGCAGGAGACTCTCGGCCAGCAGCGTCCGGCGCAGCGCGCCGGGCGAGGCGCCGAGCGCCGCGCGCACCGCCAGCTCGCCCTCGCGGCGGACCGAGCGGGCGAGGATCAGGTTGGCGACGTTGGAGCAGGCGATGACGAAGATGAGCCCCGACGCAGCGAGCAGGACCAGCAAGACCGTGCGGGCCGGCGAGATGATCTGGTCGCGCAGGCCGACGACGTCGATGCGGAAGTTGGCCTGGGCGGGGTAGGCCTCGGGGTACTGCTTGACGATCGCGCCGTGCGCCGCCTGCAGCTCGGCCCGCGCCGTCGCCAGGTCGACGCCGGGCGCCAGCCGCCCGAAGAGTTCGGTCATGCGGTGGACGCGGCCGTCGACCATGGTGGCGTCGAGGTGGTGGGGACTGGTGACGACGTTGGCGATGATCTCGGTCTCGGTCGGGTAGGGCACCGACGGCTCGAGCACGCCGACGATGGTGGCGCTGCGATCGCCGAACCGCACCGTCTTGCCGACCAGCGCCGGATCGGCCTGGAACGCCGACGTCCAGAAGCGGTAGGTGAGCACGGCGGCGCCGGGGGCGTTGGGGCCGTCGTCGCCGGGGCCGAGCAGGCGGCCGAGCACCGGCCGCAGCCCCATCACCTTGAAGTACGAGCCGCCGACGACGCCGGCCCGTACCTGGCGCGGCTCGCCCAGGCCGACCATGGTGAACTCGATGACCGAGAAGTCGCCGAACTCGGAGAGCGACTTCACCCGGCCCTGCAGGTCGCGCAGCTCGGGCACCGAGAAGTTGGCGTTGTCGGCGGCGATGCCCGGCGCGCTCTGGCGCAGGTAGACCAGGCGGTCGGCGTCCGCGTTGACCAGCGGCCGCAGCAGCACACCGCGCACCACGCTGAAGATGGCGGCGTTGGCGCCGATGCCGAGGGCCAGCGTGGCGATCACCGTGAGGGCCAGGCCCTTGACCCGGGCCAGGGAGCGGACGGCGTAGCGGAGGTCGGTGAGGAGGCTCATTGGGTGACCGTGACGATCGAAGGACCGGCCGGATCTACCGCGCCGGCCCGTCCGTTGTCAATCGACCCCGGGGGTCACCCGATCTGTAGTCCGTCGGCGCCCGACCCTGTACGGCCGCCGCTCAGGGGGCCGCGCTGCTGGTCGTCGAGGCGCAGAAGACGTCCCAGTCCTGACCGCCGGGCCCGAGCGTGCCGGCGGCGCGGGCGAGATCGCCGCCGATGAAGTGGCTCTTGCGGCCCCCCTCGTCGAACACCTCGATCTGCGGCTCGATGTGGTACTCGAAGACGCCGCTCGTGTGCGGCCGGATCTCGGCGTGGGACGGATACTCGATGGTCAGCGCCAGGTCGCCCAGCTGATCCACCGGGATCACCTTGACGATCGTGAACTCGCCGTCGGCGATGTAGCCGACGTTGAACCGGCCGGCCAGCCGCCACCGTGTCGGCACGCCGTCGGTGTAGACGCTGTCGGCCAGATGGCGCGGCCGGCAGTCGCCGTAGGTCTCCGGCACCGAGAAGGTGACCCGCACCTTGCCGTCGGTCCACGTCCGGGTGTCGCGTTCCGGCGCGTCGGCGGCCGCCGGCGTCACGGCGGCGAGGCACGCCGCGCCCAGGAGCGGGAGGAGCCGGAGCGAACGTCGAACGGGCCGAGAGGTGAACGTCATCGACATGACCAGCTCGAGTGCATGGACCGTGCCGCGCGAGTTGCGGCTGGAACCGTTCACCGCCAGGGCCGGCTGCACGGCGCTGCGCAGGGGCAGGTCTGGATCCAGCCAGAACAACGGCGGGCCCCGGCCCGCAGATCGTCGCGCTCCCAGGTGACGCCGGGCGCTGCCCGGGGGAGCCCGGGGCCGGCGCCTATACTGGGAAGAGGCCGCGCTCCGGCGCGGCGGTCGCCATGGAAAAAATCATCGTCCACGCCAAGTTCCACACCGGGCACCGCCAGCTCGGCTATCCCGGCGAGTGCCGATTCGTGCACGGCCACACGTGGCGCGGCACGGTCAGCATCGCCACCGAGGCGTTCCCCCGCGACGACCTCGACATGTCGCTCGACTTCGGCCACATCAAGGCCGTGATGCGCGACCTCGACCACAAGATGCTCGTCGTCGAGTCGGACACGACCTTCATGAACCCGGCGCTCTTCGAGCCCGAGGGCGTGGTCGTCCTCAAGGGCAAGGGACCGAGCGTCGAGAACGTCGCCCACTACGTCTTCGACAAGGTCGCCGCTCTCATCGCCGCGCAGTATCCCGGCCGCGGCGTCACCTACCGCATCGAGGTGACCATCCAGGAGACGGAGAACAACTTCTTCGTCGTCGAGAAGCCGGTCACGATCTGAGCCGCGGCCGGGCTGCCGGCCTCTGTCCATCCGCCTGACGCCAGACGGCTCCGCCGGGCGCCGCGGCCCGGGCGGGATGCGCAGCGGCGCGCGGCGCCGCGCAGCCGGCGCGGGGCACCGGATTTGCTCAGGCCACGGCGTGCGCCGGTCCGCCGTTCGTCATGCCGCCGAGGAACCGGCTCCGGCCGTGGTGCCGGTGATGGACGTCATCGCCGGGCTGTCGCGGGCCCTCGACATCACCGAGGGCCACCCGCAGGGCCACGCCGCCCGATCGGCGGTGATCGGCATGCAGTGCGCCGACCTGCTGAAGCTGGGCGACGCCGATCGCGCCGACCTCTTCCATGCCCTGCTGCTCAAGGACGCCGGTTGCTCGAGCAACGCCGCCCGCGTCCACCAGCTGTTCGGCGGCAGCGACCACCTGGCCAAGCGCGCCGTCTGGCTCACCGACTGGCGGCGCTGGTCGCAGAAGGTCCGCTACGGCCTGGCCTGGGCCGGCCGCAGCGACGGCCCGATGCGGCGCGTCGGCCGCGTGATCGCCCTGGCGGCGGCCGGGCCGCGCGCCGAGACCGAGCTGTTCCAGATCCGCTGCGATCGCGGCGCCGCGATCGCCCTCGACCTCGGCCTGTCCGCGGCGACGGCCGAGGCGATCCGCGCCATGGACGAGCACTGGGACGGCGGCGGCCAGCCGCACGGGTTGCGCGGCGACGAGATTCCGCTGCTCGCCCAGATCATCGGCATCGCGCAGGTGCTCGAGATCTTCTGGCAGGAGCACGGCCGGCAGGCGGCGCTCGACGTCGTCCGCGACCGTGCCGGCCGCTGGTTCAGTCCGGCCCTGGTCGAGGTCGCCAACGCCGTCGCGCACGACGCGCTCTTCTGGCGCGACCTGGCCACCGTCGATGCCGTGGAGCTGCTGCATCGCGATGCGCCGGCACCGGCGCTGGTCGAGGCCGACGACACCCGCCTCGACCGCATCGTCGACGCCTTCGCCGGCGTGATCGATGCCAAGTCGCCGTACACGCACGACCACTCGCGGCGGGTCGCCGCCTACGCGGTCGCGGCGGCGGGGCGGCTCGGCGCCGCCGAGCGCAGCCTGACCAAGCTGCGCCGGGCGGCGCTGCTGCACGACATCGGCAAGCTCGGCGTGCCCAACAGCGTGCTCGACAAACCGGGCACACTCAGCGAGCAGGAGTGGCCGCTGATGCGGTCGCACACGCAGCACACGCACCAGATCCTCGAGGCGGTGCCGGTGTTCCGCGATCTCGCCTTCGACGCCGCCTGCCACCACGAACGGCTCGACGGATCGGGCTACCACCTCGGACTCGGCGGCGCCGCCCTCGGTCCGGCGGCGCGCGTCCTCGCCGTCGTCGACGTCACCGACGCCCTGCGGTCGGATCGGCCCTACCGGCGCGGCCTCGACACCGACGCGGTCGTCGCCGAGCTGGGGCGGGACGTCGATCGCAACAAGCTGTGCGCCCGCAGCGTCGAGGCGATGTGCGAGGTGCTGCGGGCGACGGACGCCGCGACCTCGCACGCGGCATAGCCGGCCGCCCGTCCCGCCCATCGTTCATAATGCCGGCGGCCCGTCCGCCTGCCGCGGACGCCGCCGTGCGTCGCGCCGATTCCGCGACGGGGAGTGCCGTCGATGCCGATCGTTGTCGTGCTCGTCCTGATGGCCGTGGCGCTGCCGGCCGCCGCCCAGACCCCGTCACCCGCCGCGCCGGCGCCGGCGGCGTTCGTCACGCCGGCCGAGATCGCGCAGTTCCTCGAGACCGGCATCGTCAAGAGCGCCGTCGATCAGCCGATGAAGATCGTGCCGGTGCGGGGCGGCCTGGCCACCGTGGCGATGCTGCACCGCGACCGGGCCGAGGCCGGCGCGCTCATCCACGAGCGGGCCACCGAGACTTACTACATCCTCCATGGCAGCGGCACGATCACGGTGGGGGGGACGCTGGGCGCGGCCAAGCCCACCGACCTGACGCGCCTCGGCGCCGGGCCGAGCCTGACCGGCACGCGCGAGGGCGGCGAGAGCCGCCGTGTCGGCCCGGGCGACGTCGTGGTCATCCCGGCCGGTACCGTGCACAGCTTCAGCGTGCTCGACGCGCCGATCAGCTATCTGGTGTTCCGGTTCGATCCGGAAAGATAGGCGGGACTCGGGGCTCGGGGCCTGGGGACGGACCCTCACGCTGTCGAACTGACGCAGGTCGGCGTACACGCGAAGGCCCGGCAAGAATCTGCCGGGCCCTGGTTCTTCGGTCCCGAGCCCCGAGCCCCGAGCCCCGCCAGGCCTCAGGCTTTGGTCGCGGCTTGGCTGCCCTTGAGCGTCTCGTCGACCAGGAAGATGTCGGTGAGCAGCGCCCGCAGGTGGATCGACGCGTTCAGGTTGTCGACCAGCTGCGAGCTGATGCCGGGCTGGGCGAGCACGAGTTGCACCGCCGCCTGGGCGGCGGCAGCATCGCGATCGAGCACGGCGATGAACGGCGCGTACTTGTCGGCCGCCGCCGGTGTCTCGGCTGCGACCACCGCCCGGAAGACGTCCCCCAGCCCGGTGAGCGCCGCGTCGAGGCGCGACAGGAACTGCCGCACCTGCGACCCGGCGTTCGATCCCGCGTCGCTCGCCAGCCCCTGGGCGGCGTAGGCGAGCATGAACTCGTAGGCTTCTTCGATGTGGTCGCAGCGGGCGACCATCTGTTCACGCATCGAGTCCTGCTATTCCGACGGACGGCCGCCGACCGGCTCGGAGCCGGGCACGCGCCAGCGCGCCGGGTCGTGGTGCTCGAGGTACTGCCGGCGGGTGATGGTGCCGAACAGCATCGACTTGGTGAGCCAGAACTTCTCCGGCCGGATGGCGAAGTAGACGTGGGCCATGGTCAGGCCGACCAGCGCCACGCCGGCCACGCCGTGGCCGACGTACATCCAGCCCCAGGTGGTGTCGGCCAGGATGTACGGATCGCGCAGGAAGAAGGGCGTCTGCACCTTCTTCATCATGAACAGCCCGGTCACGGTGGCGGTCAGGCCGGTGACGACCAGCGCCAGGTGATAGAGGCGGTTGCCGAGCGGGTACTTGGCCGGCTTGGGTCCGCCGGCTTCCCGGCCGAGCTCGCGCAGCATCTCCGACTTGAACTCGGGGATGTCCTTGGGCCCGATCCAGATCGACCAGAAGTCCATGAAGAACGTGGCATGGACCAGGTGGAACAGGATCGACGCGGTGAGCACCAGGCCGGCGATCCAGTGCCACTGCACCCAGGCGAACTTCACGCCGACGATCGGCAGGAACGAGGTGAAGAGCAGCGTGAACATCGACGCCGCCATCACCCAGTGGAACGCCCGCGCCGCGAAGCTGTGGCGCTGGATCTTCGGCGGCAGCCCCGGCATCTTCGCTTCGAGGGCGTCGACCTCGGCGGCCGCCCGCTTCGTGTGGGCCGACAGCAGCATGTACACCGAGTGCGCCGCCAGGAACACCACCCCGGCGAAGAACGACACCCAGAGCAGGTCCCACGAGATGTGGGTGAAGATCGACTGGCCCCAGGGGCTGATGCCCCGGGTTAGGAAGTCGATGCCCATCCGACGTCCCCTCCGCGCACGGCGCGCTTGACCAGGTTCCGCATCAGCGGAATCTTGTAGGCATTGTGCGCCAGCGGCACCGCGCCGCGGACGGCCAGTTCACCGGCCGCGGCGGCGGTCTCTTCGTTGCGCGGCTTGCCGGCGACGAACTGCTCGACGGCTTCGAGCCGCATCGGCCGCGCCGCCACGGCGTTGACCACCAGGCGCATCTGCTGGATGGTCTCACCCGAGGTCTTCATCGCCGAAGCCACGTTCATCAGCGGGAAGTCCCACACCTTCCGGTCGGCGACCTTCTCGGTGTAGAACTGCGCCCCGGCCCAGGTGCCGGGGATGCGGATGGCGGTGAGCAGTTCGCCCGGCTGCAGCGTCGTCAGGCGGGTGATGTCCACGCCCGGACCGACGAAGTAGTCCTGGGCGCTGACCACGCGTTCGCGGCCCGCCGAGCGGATGACGAACTGGGCGTCGAGCGCGATCATCGCCGGCGCCGTGTCGGACGGGTTCACCGCCACGCAGCGGTCGGCGCCGAAGATGGCGTGCTCGCGGTTGATGGCGGTCGGCGTGTCGGCGTAGCAGATGTTGCCGCCGGCGCGGTAGCACGACCAGCCGGCGCGGTAGTACCAGCAGCGCGCGTCCTGCGACAGGTTGCCGCCGATGGTGCCCTGGTTGCGGATCTGCGGCGAGGCGGCCGCCTCGGCGCCTTCCATCAGCACGCCGAACTTCTCGCGGATGAGCGGGTGGCGGACCAGCTCGGTGAGCGTGGTCATGGCGCCGATCTCGACGCCGTCGCCCGCCGCCTTGACGCCGCGCAGGGCGTCGATGCCGCCCAGGTCGACGACGTAGCGCGGCTTGCGGATGCGGTCCTTCAGCCAGTCGAAGCTGTCGAGCCCGCCCGCCATCACCCAGGCGTCGCTGCCGTGCCGGTCGAGCAGTGCCAGCGCGTCGTCGACGCTCGACGGCAGGAACAGCTCGAACGCCGGCATCATGTCGTGAATCACAGCCATGATTCGATGCTCCCCTTAAATGTGCGCCGTGAGCGCATCGTGCTGCCAGGTCTTCGCTTCGATCGACGTGAGGATCAGGTCGGGCGTGATCGGCATGCGCCGGAACGCCTCGGCCCCGAGCGCGTCGACCAGCGCCGCGGCCACCGCGCCGCAGCCGGCGCCGACCGGCGGCTCACCGATGCCGCGGGCGCCGACCGGCGTCTCGGGATCGGGGATGTTGGTGGCGTCGATCTTGACGGCGCGCGGGATGTCCATGATGGTCGGCGGCTTGTTGTGGTGGAACCGCCGCGCCAGGGCCACGCCGTACTGCTTGTCGTAGACCCACTTCTGAGCCTGCGTGTGGCCGATGCCGAGCATCGACCCGCCGAAGGTCTGGCCGAACAGGTTGCGCGGATGGAGGATGGTGCCGACGTCGCCGACCGCCGCGTACTCGACGATGTGCCACGCCCCGGTCTCGACGTCCACCTCCACCTCGGCGAAGCCGGCGACGAACGAGTGGGTGTTGCCGTCGCGTTTGTAGTTGTCCTTGGCGACGCCGACCAGGCCCTGGCCGGCCACCGCGGCCAGCGAGCGCTTGGTGAAGACGTTGATGTCCTCGGGCCCTTCGTGGCCGTCGAACTTGCCGCCGTACTCGATGGCCTTCTTCGCCGCGTCGGCGAAGCTCAGGCTGCGGCCGCCGCTGAAGACGCGGCCGTTGGCCACCTGGTAGCTGGCCGGGCTGCCGCCGAGCGCGCGCGCCGCCACTTCCTGCAGGTTGGTCTTGAGGGCGGTGGCGCCGGCGTGGGCGGCGCGGGTCATCGCGTGCACGGTCTGGCTGCCGGCCGAGACGCACGTCCACGGCAGGCCGCGTTCGGTGTTGCCCCAGACGATCTCGAACTGCTCCCACGGCGTGTCGAGCACTTCGGCGTAGACACGCTGGCAGTCGAACACCGACTCGGTGCCGAGGTTGCCGATGCCGGTCTGCACCTGCACCTTGCCGTCGGGCCGGATGATGGCCAGCCCGTCGAAGCCGATCGAGCCGGCCGTGTAGGGCCCCACCGCCACGCCGATGCCGCGCACCTTGGTGCCGCGCCGCTGGCCCGAGACCGCCTTCTTCTGCTCCCAGCCGAAGAGCGCCGCGCCCTGATCGAGCGCTTCGCGGACGTTGGCCTGGGTGACGTAGGCCTGCTTCTTGGTGGCCGGCACGACCGGGCCGTACGGCGCCTTGCCCACCGGGGCGTTGATCTTGAGCAGTTCGACGTGGTCGATGCCGAGCTTCTTGGCGGCCTGCGCCATGATCGGATCGAGGATGGCGTTCATCTGCATGCCGCCCGGCGAGCGCTGCGACGTGCGCGGCGGCGTGTTGGTGAGCACCGAGATGCCGCGCCAGCGGAAGGCCTCGGGCTGGAAGGTCAGCGTCGCCATCGACCCCGCCGAGCGGTGGTCGCCCTGCGGGTTGTAGGGGCCGTTGTCCTGCAGCGTGAAGAAGTCCATCGCCAGGATCTTGCCGTCCTTGCGGAAGCCGATCCGGCAGCGGCCCTGGATGCCGGCGCGGGCGCGCCCGATGTAGTGCTCCTCTTCGCGGGTGATGCGCATCATCACCGGCGTGCCGGTCTTCTTGGCCATCAGCGCCGGGATGGCCATGCTGTGGCTGCCCGGGATCTTGCTGCCGAAGCCGCCGCCGGTGTACTCGCTGATGAGCACCACCTCTTCGGGCTTGATGCCGACCAGGCGGGCGATGTTCGGCACCGTCTGGGCGACGCTCTGCGTCGAGCCGTAGAGATGCAGCTTGCCGTTCTGCCAGTGCGCCATCGCCGTGCGCGTCTCGAGCGGCTGGTGGCCGGTGCCCTGCGACAGGATGCTCTCGTCGAGGATGAGGTCGCTGGCCTTGAAGCCGGCCTCGAGATCGCCGAACGCGAACGTGTCGGGCGCCTCGCCCATCGGCAGGCGGCCCTCGGCGGCGTCGGCGAAGTCGGCCTCGGTCCACTTGAGGTCGGTGACCTTCAGCGTCGGGCCGGCGCCGGTGTAGACGTTGCCCTGGGTGCGCGCGTTGGGGCCGCCGGGCCGCAGGCTGTCGAGCGGATCGGTCACGAAGGGCAGCGGCTCGTAGGTGACGTTGACCAGCTCGATCGCCTCGGCGGCGGTCGACTCGTCGACCGCGGCGATGGCCAGGATGGGCTCGCCCTGGTAGACCGGTTCGTCGGTGAGGGCGATCTCGGGCGGCAGCGGCGGCGGTGGCGGCGCCTGACCGCCGGGCGGCGTCGGCGGCGCCGGCGGGGGCGGGAAGTCGCTGGCCCGCAGGATCGCTTTCACGCCGGGCAGCGCCAGCGCCCGCGAGGCGTCGACGTTGACGACCCGCGCGTGCGGCATCGGGCTGAGCAGCAGCTTGACGAACAGCATGCCCTCGGCGCGGTGATCTTCCGCGTAGCGCGCCTTGCCGGTGACCTTCGCCACCAGGTCGGGCGTCGTGTAGTTGTGACCGATGTACTTGTAGTTGCTCGCCACGTTACGCCCCCCGCGACAGTTCGGCGCCGCGCATCAGCGCGGTGAGGATCTTGTCGTAGTCCTGGCAGCGGCACAGGTTGCCCGAGACGCCGTGGGCGAGTTCCTGCCGCGTCGGGTTCGGGTTGGTCTTGAGGAAGCCGACCGTGGCCATCACGAAGCCGGGCATGCAGAACGCGCACTGGAAGCCCTGCTCCTCGACCACGCCCTGCTGCACCGGGTGCAGCGTGCCGTCGGGCGCCGCCAGGCCTTCGATGGTCTGTACTTTGCGGCCGCGCAGCGAGTGGGTCAGCATCGAGCATGCGTAGTGCGGCACGTCGTCGACGAGGACGGTGCAGGCGCCGCATTCGGCGCGATCGCAGCCGAGCTTGGTCCCCGTGAGCCCCAGCTTGTAGCGGAGCGTCATCGCCAGGGTTTCCTGCTTCAGCACGTCGACGCGGCGGACCTGGCCGTTGACGGTGATCGAGATGAGGCGCTCGACCGACCCCGGGGCGGACGGCTGCCCGGCGATGTTGGTGCGGAACAGATAGGCGCTGGTGGAGACGGCCGCGCCGGCCGCGATCACGCCCTTGATGAAGCCGCGCCGGGTCGCTCCGCCGCGCGGTGCCTCGGGAGCGGTGTGGCCCATGTCCATGTCTGACATTCGGTCCTCGCTTTGACGAGAGAGGGTGGTACCGGGACTTCCAGCGCGTGATGGTAGCAGGAAATCCGCCTGTTGCGACCTGCCGGGTCGGCCCGAATCGGCGCTCTGAACGGACGTTCAGGGCCTCCCGGCGGGCTGGAACGGCCAGGATTCAGCCCGTCCGTTCCGGGGTCATCCCAGCCAGCCGGGCTTCCAGGTGGCGTCGAAGACCCGCAGCAGGTTTCCGCCCAGCAGCTTGCGGATGTCGTCGTCGCCCACCCCGTGGGCGCACAGCGCCTCGACCAGGACCGGGAAGTCCTCGATGCCGTTGAAGTCGGCCGGCTGCCGGTTGTTGTTGTCGGGGGGCCGGGCCACCTCGTCGAAGCGGTCGGTCACCGACCCGTACGGCAGCGCGTCGGGATTCCGTTCGTGCCGCGGGTAGGCCCCCATGGTCCCCATCGAGTCGGTGGACACCCCGACGTGGTCGATGCCGACGAGCTCCACCGCATGGTCGAGGCAGCGCAGCCAGTCGGCCAGCGTCGGCATGCCGGGCGTGCCGTTCCAGATGAGGGGGGCCCAGGTGGTCACGCAGACGACCCCGCCCGAGGCGGCGACGGCCCGGATCTGCGCGTCGTCGATGTTTCGGGGGTTGTCCACCACCGCCCTGGGGTTCGAGTGCGAGGCGATGAGCGGCTGGCTCGCCGCCGCGCAGATGTCCATGAAGGTCTGCCGCCCGGCATGGGTCAGGTCGAGCGTGATGCCGTAGCGCTCCATCTCGCGGACCATCACACGGCCGAGCTGGCTGAGGCCGGCGTCGTGCCGCTCCAGGCAGCCGCTGCCGAGCAGGTTCTGCTCGTTGTAGGTGAGCTGGCAGATGCGCAGGCCGAGCTGCTTCCAGACGAGCAGGGTCGTCGGGTCGGCGCCGACGAAGTGGGCGTCCTGCGACAGCAGGATGTGGGCGAGCTTGCCCTCGCGCTTGGCCCGGCGGATGGCGTCGGGCGAGTCGGCCAGGCAGAAGGTCGGCTCGGCGTGGACGATCGCGAGGAAGTGCTGGACGCGCGGCACGGTGTGGGCGGCGTCCTCGTTGGGCATCGGGATGGTGAGCCCGACGGCGGTCAGCCCCGATCGGTCGGTCCGGTCGGTGCGGCGGAGCAGGTACTGGACGCACGGGTCGATGACGATCGACTCGCGGTGGAGGCGCGCGGCGCGCTCGCTGATGGGCATGCGGTGGAGAGGATATGCCGAACGCATCAGGTCTGCCGGCTCGCTTCCGTGCGTGCTCGCCGAGCGGGCACCCGCCGGGTCCTGCCGCCGGGCAGCCCACTCACTCGGGCTCGGCTGGTCGGCTCAACGGTATCCTTGCCCTCGCGAGCGGGCGCCCGCCCGGCGTCACCCGGCAGCCCGCTGGCGCGAGCACGGCGTGCGTCAGCCGGCCGCCCGTCGGCGCGAGCACCGCATACGGACGTCTCAGTCTTCCGGCCAAGTTCGCGACATCGCTGGTCCTCGCGTTGTCGTGCCGGAGCGTCGATGGACCACAGCAAGACAGGGGGCACTCTCGTAGACTCTTCTGATGAGCAATGTCTGTCATCTGATGACGCGTCCCCAGCGACCGCCGCGCGGTCACTGGGGCTGAGACACACACCGGTGCGCCCGCTGCTCGAACGAGGATCCGCGGGCCTGCTCGGCGCCGCGTGGCTCTGGCTCGCGGTTCTGGTCGTCGCGGCGGGGGCTGGCCGGTCAGTCAGCCGACCGGCGTTCGAAGCAGCAGGGCTGGCTTTCGGCGCGAGCCTCATGTTGCACGCCGCGTCTCTCTCTCTCTCTCTCTCTCTCTCTCTCTCCAAAGGTCGTTGCAGGATCTCGTGGTCCGCAGTGGCAATTGCCGCGATAGCAGCGGTTGCTGGCTACGGTTGGTCGGTGGCCCTCGGCCCTCTGTCAGACGACTACCTGTTGCGCGAATGGGCACGAAGTGGCGAATGGTTTCCGGACGCGTGGCCATACACGCGGCCCCTGCCACTGGCCATCTGGCAAGTGCTCGGCGGCATGGGCGACTGGTCAGCCATTCACGCCTTCAGTGTCGCCGTCCACGCCGCGAACAGCGGCATGGTGGCCGCGATCGCCGGTGGATGGTCAGGACCGCTGTCCGGCGCCGCCGCCGGGCTCTTGTTCGCCTTGTTCCCTGCCAGCGCCGAGCCCGTAGCCTGGGCGGCAGGCGTCTTCGATGTCGTCGCCACCTCCACGGCGCTCGCCGCCGTGCTGGTGTGGCAACACGTCCCGTCGCAGCGCAGGCGACGCGTCTTCATCGTCGTGCTGTGTCTGCTGGGATTGGCCAGCAAGGAGTCGGCGATTGTCATCCCAGGGCTTCTCGTGCTCGTTGCGATGGCGACCACCGGTGGTGGCGCGCGGCTGCGTGACCACGTCCCGACGCTGTTGACCGCAAGTGGCGTCGTGGCTGGCATGGTCGCCCTGCGGGCGGTCGCATCACCGGCAGTTGCCGGTCATCTTGCAGCGCTGCCCGCAGGCCGTCGTGCACTGAAGGACCTGCTGGTCGAGCCGTTCGCCGGGGTGGTCATGCCGCTGCGCGGCGAGACCGATGCAGTTGTCCCGTCACTGCTCGCGCTGGCAACCCTGGTACTCGTCGCCATCGCGCTGTTGCCATCGCTGACGACGCGCCAACGAACAGCCGCCGCGGATCGCACCGGGCCAGTGTTCTTCGCCGGATTCGTCTGGGTGTTGATCGGCGCGTTGCCACTGCTGGCGACGTTGCACGTCGCGCCGACCCTCGAGGGCAGCCGATATCTCTACCTGTCGGTCGTTGGGCTGGCGCTGGCCGTGTCGGCGGCGTTCGGCACCGGTTCGCGCCCCGCCACCGCAGTGGCGGGAATCGCGCTGGTTCTGGTGTTGGCGGTCTATGTGTGGCGTCTGCAGGACGAGCGCGCGATCTGGCAGGGCGCGGCCGCGACCCGCGACGCAGTGCTGGCGGAAGCCCAACGCGCCATCGACGCCGGCGCCTGCGCGAGCGTGACGGTGGCCGATCCGCCCGATGCCGTGGACGGCGCCTTCGTGTTCCGCAACGGCCTCGACGTGGCCCTTCGCGGGCTTCGCGTCGCCGCCGCCGGTCCGCCGTGCGTGCTGCGCTGGGACGCCGCCACACGGCGCCTGATTGCCGTGGGGCGCAGCGAGTGAGCGGCCCGACAGCCGCGGTTCGCGCTTTCCGGTGCTCGCGCCAGCGGGCTGCCGGGTGACGCCGGGCGGGCGCCCGCTCGCGAGGGCGAGGGTACCGGGCGGACGGCTTGCCGAGCCCGAGTGAGTGGGCTGCCCGGCGGCAGGACCCGGCGGGCGCCCGCTCGGCGAGCACGCACGCAGCAGGAGCGGGCCAATGCGCCGGTGGCAAAGCCCCCACGCAATCACCGCCCGCGCGGTATCATGCGCCGCATCCGGAGGAGACGCTCATGCGCAAGACTTCCGTTCTCCGTTGGCTCGTCGGCTCGGCCGTGGTCGCGCTCACCGTGGGTCTTCCGGGCCAGCAGCGGGTGCCCGAAGTCGAGCCGCCGATGCGTGGCGCGGCGCCGCCGGCGGCGCTGCGACCGCTGGTCGCCGGCCCCAACGGCGGCGTCTCCACCGGACATCCGCTGGTCACCGCCGCGGCGTTCGAGATCCTGGTGAAGGGCGGCAACGCCTTCGACGCCGGCGTGGCGTCGCTGCTGGCGGGCGGCGTGCTCGAACAGGACCTCTACAGCCTCGGCGGCGAAGCGCTGGTGCTGGTCTATCCGGTGGCCGAGAAGAAAGTCACCTCGATCGTCGGCCAGGGCTGGGCGCCCAAGGCCGTGGACGTGGACTGGTACGTGTCGCGCGGCAAGACGCTCGAAGGCGCCGGCCTCGACCCGGCCGTGGTGCCCGGTGCGCTGCACGCGGCGCTGACCGTGCTCGAGAAGTGGGGCACGATGTCGTTCGAGCAGGTCTCGGCGCGGGCCATCGAGTACGCGCGCGACGGTTTCCCGCTGCGGCAGAGCACCGCCGGCGGCGTGGTGCGCCAGCTCCAGTTCTTCAAGCAGTGGCCCGACAACCAGCGCTACTGGCTGAAGCCCGACGGCACGCCGCACAAGGCCGGCGAGACCATCAAGCTGCCGACCCTGGCCCGCACGTTGACGCGCATGGTCGAGGCCGAGCGCCGCGCGAAGGGGAAGGGCCGGGCCGCCGGCGTGGTCGCCGCGCGCGACCGCTTCTACAAGGGCGACATCGCGCAGGAGATGGTCGCCTTCCTGCAGAAGCACCAGGCGCCGTTCGATCTCAGCGACTTCGCCGAGTACTACGCGCGCATCGAGGAACCGGCGGCGACGACCTACCGCGGCTACACGGTGTACAAGCACGGCTTCACCAGCCAGGGCCCGGTGCTGCTGCAGGCGCTGAACATCCTCGAGACGTTCGACCTGGCGTCGATGCGTCACGCCAGCGCCGACTACGTGCACACCGTGACCGAAGCGATGAAGCTGGCCTACGCCGACCGCGACACCTACTACGCCGACACGGCGTTCGTGCAGGTGCCGGCCGAAGGGCTGCTCTCCAAGGCCTACGCGAAGGAGCGCGCCGCGCTCATCAACCCGCGGCAGGCGTCGAAGGCGTTCATCGCCGGCGATCCGCTGACACACGACTCGAAGGTCAAGACCTGGCCGTTCGCGAAATACGACATCGCCGACGGGACGACGACCACCGCCGGTGACGACGCCGCGCAGGTGATGTCGCGCGGCCTCGACTCGGCCGGCGTGTCGAAGGACACCACGCACATGGCGATCGTGGACAAGGCCGGCAACGTCTTCGACGCCACGCCGAGCGGCGGCTGGGTGCCCGGCGCGGTGATCCTCGGCGACACCGGCATCGGCATGAGCGTGCGCGGCGAGCAGTTCTGGCTCGACAAGACGCGCGCCAACCAGATTCGACCGCGGGCGCGGCCGCGCTACACGCTCACGCCCAGCCTCGTCTTCAAGGACGGGCAGCCACTGATGGCGCTGGGCACGCCGGGCGGCGACAACCAGGATCAGACGATTCTGCAGGCGTTCCTGGCGATGGTCGAGTTCTGGGATCGCTGGTATCCCAACGTCCACAGCGCGCTCGAGTGGCCGCGCTTCCAGACGCTGCACTTCCACGGCTCGTTCTGGCCGCACGACGCCGGCTTCAACAAGCTCAACCTCGAAGCGACCATCCCCGACGACGTCTTCAACGAGCTCAAGGCGCGCGGCCACGACGTGAGCCGCATCCGCGCCTTCGGCATGTCGGGCTGCGCGACCACGGTGCTCGTCGATCCCGCGACGAAGAGTCGCATCGCCGGCGCCGACCCGCGGCGGGACTGCTACGCGGTGGCGTACTGACGGCCGGGGCTCGGGGCTCGGGCTGCGCGCGGGAGGCGGGTCGCCGTCGCTAGCGCGGCGCGAAGGTGATGACTGTGTTCGGCGCGGGGCGCTCGTTGTCGCGCCGTCCCACGCCCTCGCGTTGCCACGGCGATTGGCCCATCGCCGCGATGTCGGGATAGCGGCCCAGCACGTCGAAGCGCTCGAAGACGTACGGCAAGCCTTCGCCGGCCAGCGGGCGCGCGGCGTCGGCGACGTGCAGGTGCAGGTGGGGGCCGGTGGAATCACCGGTGAAGCCGAGCGCGGCGATGACCTCGCCACGCCGCACGCGCTGGCCGATCGCCACGCGCACGCTGCGCGGCTTCAGGTGCTCGTACACGGCGAAGCGGCCGTTGCCGAGATCGAGCGAGACGTAATTGCCGGCGGCATCGGCCTGCGCGTGCTTCATGCGCGCCGACACCCGGGCCGGCTCCGGCATGTCGTCGCGCACGGCCGCGACGGTCGCGTCGGCCACGGCAAGCACTGGTGCGCCGTCGCCGAGGGCGTTGGCCACGATATCGGCGTCGCCGCGGGCCGTGCGCCCGCCGGCGTCGAGCTTCACGAAGTCGATCGTGAAGCGGCCCGGCAGTCGGGTCACCCCGTCCACCGTGTAGAACACGCGGCGGTGGCCGCGCGGCCAAGCGGGATGGTGGACGGCCGCCCACGGTCCGCCGGTGAGCGGCGGCCCGACGACGATCGGCGGCGCCGGGTCGACGGCCAGCCCCTCGCCGTCGTCGCTGACTGCCTCGCGACCCTCGGCGAGGGCCACGATGCGATGACGGACCCTCCGCGTCGGGACGGTGACGCCGCGAACGCTCGCGGTCACCCCAATGTCGAGGTATACGACGCGGCGGCCGCCGGCCGGCACGACTGGGGGCGCCGCTGTCGGTTCCGGCGGGTCGAGCGCGCCGATCAACTCGTCACCCGCGATCGTCAGCGTCACGGCCGGTGCGTCGGGACGAATCTCGACGCGGGCCAGCGTGACGGCGACATCACCGCCATTCTCGACGTGCAGCTCGTAGACGAGCCGGTCGAGGCCATCAATCGGCACCGCGGCGGGCGCGACCGGCACGCGGATCGACAGCGGCAGCATCGGCGGAGCCGCTGGCGCCCGCGCCGCGGCGGCCAGCGTGAGCGCCGCGGCAGCCGCAAGGGCGGCGGCGACGGCGGGGGAGACACCGATCACGGGCATCGCCGTGATTAGACCGCACCGGCCGCTGCACGGCCGGGCGGTTCAGGGCTTGATGAAGTCGTGCCCCGCCCGCGGCACGGTCAGCACCGGACACCGCGCCTTGCGGACCACGTTCTCGGCGACGCTGCCGATGAGCAGGTGGGCGATGGCGCCGCGCCCGTGCGTGCCCATCACGATGAGGTCGATCTCCTCGTGCTGGGCGTAGCGGACGATCTCCACGAAGGGCGTCCCGGTGCGGCTGACCAGCCGCGCTTCGAGCCGCGCGCGCTCGTCGCGGGTCAGCAGCGTGGCCAGCTCGGCGTCGGACTTGGCGCGGGCCTCGGACTCGACGTCGAGGGCGGCCACGGCGGCCAGCTCACCGGCCCACTGCTGCTCGATCGAGCGTTCGACCACGTGCAGCAGGTGCAGCTGCGCGTGGAAGGCCTCGGCCAGCGTGACGGCATACCGCAGCGCAATCGTCGAGGTGTCGCTGAAGTCGGTCGGCGCGAGGATGCGGGTGAGGACGATGCGGCTCACGGCTGCGCTCCTGCCGCCGCGCGCCGCACGGTGAGCACGGGGTGTTCGGCGTGCCGGACGACCGCGTTGGTGGTCGAGCCGAACATGGCGAGATCGACCGCGCCGCGGCCCTGGATGCCGAGGACGATGACGTCGGCCGACTCCTGAGCCGCGACTTCGAGGATCTGTCGCGACGGCTTGCCGTAGACGACGCGGTCGGTCACCGCCAGGCGCGCCCGCACGCCGGGTTCGAGCGCATGGTCGAGCGCGTCGACGGCGTGGCGTTCGCGCTCCTTGCGGAACGCCGCGTACTCGGGCGACGTGAAGTCGCCGCCGTAGGGCACCTGCTCGACGACGCTCAGCAGCAGCAGATGGGCGCCGGTGCGCTCGGCGAGCGAGACGGCGTAGTCGACGCCGTCCTGCGAGGCGGCCGACCCGTCGTGGGCGCACAGGATGCGCGACCAGCGCACCGCGCCTGGCTCACGGCCGATGGCGGCGCGCGGCACCGTCAGCACCGCGCAGGGCGCCTGCCGCAGCACCTTCTCGGTGACCGAGCCCAGCACCAGCCGTTCGAAGCCGCCGCGGCCGTGGGTGCCGAGCACGATCACGTCGGCGCCGAACGCCGCGGCGGCGTCGAGCACCTCGCGCACGGTATGGCCGTCGCGGCACTCGGTGTCCACCGTCACGCCGGCGCCACGCACCCGGGCCGCCTCGGCGGCGAGGCCGCGGGCGGCCTGTTCGCGCTGCAGTTCGAAGAGCCGCAGATCGCCGGGCAGGTTCGCGTACGGCGCGACGATCGGGAACGGCGTGATGACGTGCAGCAGCCGAAGCGCGGCACCGTAGGTGCCGGCCAGGGCGGCCGCATACGACACCGCGGCGGCCGAGAACTCCGAGAAGTCGGTCGGGCACAGGACACGCCCGAGGGAGACGGCGCGAGACGAGGCAGTCATGCGATCCGCCTGCGCAAACCTCGTGCCCGTGGACGACGCCCGGAAACCCCGCCGGGATGGCCCAACGCGGCGCCGGCGCCGGCGGCGGGCGTCTGCACGGCCGTGGGTTCCTCCGCGCGACCCGGAAAACTTCGCCGCCGGCCGGCGGCGGCCCGGGGCGGGCGTCCCGCACGCCCGGCGCGGGAACTGGCACGGCTTTGGAACACCTCGCGACGGGGAGGGGCAGTCCGGTGTTGCACTTGCGCCATGCCTTCGTGATCGCCGCCGTCATTGCGATGGCCGCGTCGCCGGCCGACGCGCAGTACTTCGGCCGCCAGAAGGTGCGATTCGAGACGCCGGCGTTCAGGGTGCTGGCGACCGAGCACTTCGACGTCTACTACTACCCGGCCGAGCGCGCCGGCGCGACCGACGCGGCCCGGCTGGCCGAGCGCTGGTACGCCCGACTGTCGCGATTCTTCGACCATGAGCTGCGCGGCCGTCAGCCGCTCATCCTCTACGCGTCGCCGGCGGCATTCCGGCAGACCAACGTCATCGACGGCGATCTGGGAGAGGGCACCGGTGGCGTCACCGAGTCGCTGCGCCGCCGCATCGTGCTGCCGCTGGCGGGCTCGCTCGCCGCCACCGACCACGTGCTCGGACACGAACTGGTCCACGCCTTCCAGTACGACATCAGCGACGGGGCCCGGCGGGCCTCGGGGCGCGGGGCGTCGGCCGCCGGGCAACTGCCGCTGTGGTTCGTCGAAGGCATGGCCGAGTACCTGTCGCTCGGTCCGGTCGATCCCCAGACGGCGATGTGGCTGCGCGACGCGGTGCGTCACGAGGCCCTGCCGGCGGTGCGCCGCCTCGACGACTCCCGCTACTTTCCGTACCGGTGGGGCCATGCGCTGTGGGCGTACGTCGCCGGGCGGTTTGGAGACGGCGTGGTCGCGACGGCGCTGCGCGAGGCCGCCCGATCGGGCGCGGCTGAGCGGGCGCTGACGACGACCGTAGGCCTGTCGGAGGCGGAACTCAGCCGTGACTGGCACGCCGCCATCCGCGACGCCGTCGCCGCGCGGGTGGCGGCGGCGCGGGCCCCGGAGAGCCTCGGCACCCTGACCTTCGCGCCGCGGCGTGCCGGCGAGGTCAACGTCGGCCCGGCGCTGTCGCCCGACGGCCGCCTGGTCGCCTACCTCTCCGAGCGGGAGCTGTTGAGCGTCGACCTGTTCGTCGCCGAGACGGCGACCGGCCGCCAGGTGGCCAAGGTGGCGAGCACCGTGCGCGACGCGCATCTGAGTTCGCTGCTCTACATCGCCTCGGCGGGCGCCTGGGACGCCGACGGGCGGCGGCTCGCCTACGCCACCCGGCGCGGCAGCCGTGCGGCGATCGATCTCTACGACGTCACCGCCCGCCGTGCGCTGCAACCGCTGCGGCCCGCCGGGGTCGAGGAGATCGAGACGCCGGCGTGGTCGCCCGACGGCACGCGGCTGGCGTTCGTCGGCATGCGCGGCGGCGTCGAGGATCTGTTCGTGGTCGAGGTCGGCAGCGGCGCAGTGCGCGCCCTCACCGACGATCCGTTCTCCGAACTGCACCCGGTGTGGGCGCCCGATGGCCGGCACCTGATCGTGGCGACCGACCGGTTTACCACCGCGCTGGCGACCGGGGTCGCCGGCCGCTACCAGCTGGCTCGCGTCGCCGTCGAGTCGGGCCGCGTCGAGCCGCTTCTCGCCGACGGCTGGCCGGGCCAGATGCTCAATCCGCAGTGGGCCGACCCGGCCGGGTCCCAGGTGCTCTTCATCGGCGATGCCGGTGGCATCGCCAACCTGTGGCGGCTTGACGTGGCCACTGGCCGCGTGACGCGCGTGACCGACGTGGCGACCGGCGTGGCCGGCATCACGCCGACCAGTCCGGCGCTCAGCGTCGCGCCGGCGGCGGCCCGGGCGATCGTCTCGGTGTTCGACGACAGCGGCACGCGGCTGGTGACGCTCGATCTCGCCAGCCTCACGCCCCAGCCGGCGATCGAGGGGGCGGCCGCCGCGCTCCCGCCGGTCTCGCGCCGCGACGCCGAAGTGGCGTCCTACCTCGGCGATCCGGCCGGGCTGCCGTCCGCCGACACGGCGTTCGCCGACGCGCCGTACCGGTGGCGGCTGGGTCTCGACGCCGTCATCCAGCCCAGCGTCGGCATCGGCGTCGATCGCTTCGGGTCGTACGCCGGCGGTCAGGTGGCGTTCCTGTTCGGGGACATGCTCGGCGACCACGCCCTGATCAGCGCGTTCCAGGCCAGCACGACGCTCGACTCCAGCTTTTCGTACCAGGATCTCGGGGGCCTGCTCAGCTACGTGGATCGCTCGCGCCGCTGGACCTGGGCGGCCACGATCGAGCAGACGCCGTACCGCACCGGCTACGTGACCGCCGGCCTGGGGCTGGTCGGCGATCAACCGGCCGTCGTCGAGCAGGAAGTGGTGTTCCGCCAGACCATCCAGGCCGCGTCGGGCGTGGTCGCGTATCCGCTCGATGACGCGCGGCGGGTCGAGTTCGGCGGCGGCCTGCAGCGCTACACCTTCTCCGAACGGGTCCGCACCATCGCCACCGGCGTCGCCGACGGGCGGCAGCTCATCGACGAGCGCCGGGAGATCGGCGACATCGACGACCTGTCGCTCGGGCGCACCATGGCCGCGTTCGTCGGCGATCGCAGCGTGTTCGGCCCGACCTCCCCGGTGACCGGTTCGCGCTACCGGGTGGAGGTGGCGCCGACGTTCGGCACGATCCGCTACACGGGGATGCTGGCCGACTACCGCCGCTACCTGATGCCGGTGCCCTTCGTGACGCTGGCCGGTCGGCTGCTGCACTACGGCCGCTACGGCGCCGGTGGCGACGACCCGCGGTTGTCCCCGCTGTTCCTCGGCTACCCCGAGCTGGTCCGCGGCTACGACGTCGGATCGTTCCGCGCCGAGGAGTGCGACGCCGTCGGCTGCGAGGTCTTCGACCGGCTGGTCGGCAGCCGGCTGCTCGTCGCCAACGCCGAGCTGCGCATGCCGTTGCTGCGTCCGTTGGGCACCGGCCGGCGGATGTACGGGCCGGTGCCGACCGAACTGGCGGTGTTCGCCGACGCCGGAGTGGCGTGGGACCGGGCCAGCCGTCCGGCGTTCGCCGGCGGCAGCCGCGACTGGGCGACCAGTGCCGGCGTCGCCGTGCGGGTCAACGCGTTCGGCGTCGCCGTCGTGCAGCTGAGCGCGGCGCATCCGTTCCAACGGCCCGGGCGAGGGTGGCTGTTCCAGTTCAGCCTGACGCCCGGATTCTGAGAGAGGTGAAGCCATGACTCGGCTGCTGATTGCGATCGGTTTGAGCGTCGGTGTCGCCGCGACGGCGGCGGCGCAGAACACGGTGTCCTGGGGTCGCGGCACCGGGCTCGCGGTCGCCGGCGGCGTCGCGCACGACGGCGACAGCACCCGGGCCGCGCTCGGCGGCGCGGCGTTGTGGGAGCTGACCGCCCACTTCGCGCTCGAGGGCGCCGGCCGCTGGATCGACCACCGCGCCGCCGACGCCTTCGCCGGCGAGCTGAGCGCGCTCATCGGGCTCGCCGGCACGCGCGAGACGGCGGTGCCGTACGTCACCCTCGGGGTCGGCTTCCACCGGCGGAGCTTCGACGTCCACGCGGACACCGACCTGGGCGGCGTGCCGGCCTTCTACCGGCGCCGGCTGGGCGCGCCCGGCCCCGGTCTGGGCCTGCGCCGCGCCTTCACCGATCCGACGCTCGTCGCCGGCACCGGCGTCGACATCGCCCTGTCGCGGAATGTGGTCCTGCGGCCGGACGTGCGCGTGCTCTTCGTCGTCAACGGCGGCCGTCATGCTACGGTGACGGTCGCGACGGTGAACGTCGGCTACCGGTTCGAACACAAGCCGGTCACGCCGTCGCGCCGCTGACATCCCTGGTCCTTCGTGTGTCGAACCCTGGAGGCATGCCATGAAAGTGCAGGATGTGATGACCACCGCCGTGCGCAGCTGCCCGCCGACGGCGAACCTGGCCGAAGTGGCCGCGATCATGTGGGAGGCCGACTGCGGCATCGTCCCGGTCGTGAACGAACGCGCCGAGGTCGTCGGCGTGGTCACCGATCGCGACATCGCCATCGCGCTGGGCACCCGGAACACGCCGGCCGCCAAGGTGTGCGCGGGCGAGGCGATGTCGGCCCCGGTCGTCGCCTGCGCGCCCGAGGATCCCGTGACCGGCGCGCTGTCGCAGATGCAGACGCATCGCGTGCACCGGCTGCCGGTGACCGGGATTGGCGGCGTGCTGCTCGGCATGCTCTCGCTGAACGACGTCGTGCGGCACGCCCCGGCCGCCGCCGCCAAGGACCCGGTGATCGCCGCGCTGCGCGGCATCTGCGCGCAGCGTCGTGCGGCGCCGATCGCCCGCGCCAGCTGAGGCGATCGGGCTCAGGCCGCCGCGGGCTGGGCGCCAGGCGTCGGGCCCAGCGCGCGGCGGCCGACGGTGAGGAACGACGCGCCGGCGAGCAGGCACAGGACGCCGGCGGTCAGGAACGCGATGCGGTAGTCATCGAATCCGGTGCGGACGGCGCCGGCGCCGAACGCCGCCAGTGACGCCCCCAGCTGGTGGCTGGCGCCGATCCAGCCGTAGACGACACCGGTGTTCTCGCGGCCGAACGCCTCGCTGGTGAGCTTCACCGTCGGCGGCACGGTCGCGATCCAGTCGAGCCCGTAGAACACGGCGAACAGGCCGAGCGAGGCGCCGCCGGTCAGCAGCGTCGCCGGCAGGAACAGCAGCGACACCCCGCGCAGCGTGTAGTAGCCGAACAGCAGGTGGCGCGAAGGGTAGCGATCGGTGAGCCAGCCCGAGGCGGTGGTGCCGACGATGTCGAAGACGCCCATCAGCGCCAGCAGTTGCGCCGAGCGCACGGCCGGGATGCCGACGTCGTGGCACGCGGCGATGAGGTGCGTGCCGACGAGGCCGTTGGTACTGGCGCCGCACACGAAGAAGGTGCCGGCGAGGATCCAGAACGCCCGCGTGCGCGAGGCATGGGGCGCAGGCCGACGTCGCCGGGGTGATCACGCATCAACAGCCACACGACGGCGAACACGGCGGCGGCCGCCGCGGCGACGACGAGCGACGCCGCGCGCCAGCCGCGGTCTTCGACCACGCCGGCGAGCAGCGGCAGGAACACGAGTTGTCCGGTGGCGTTGGCGGCCGACAGCGCGCCGAGCACGACGCCGCGCCGGTGGTCGAACCACCGGGTGGCGACCACCGCGGCGAGCACCATCGCGGTCACGCCGGTGCCGCTGCCGACCAGCACGCCCCACAGCAGGAGCAGCTGCCACTCGGTCTGCATGCGCGCCGACACCGCGACCGCGGCGGTGAGGAGCGCCAGCGCGGCGAGCACCACGCGCCGCAGTCCCCACCGGTCCATCACCGACGCCGCGAACGGGCCGATCAGCCCGAACAGCGCGATGTTGACGGCGATCGACGCCGAGATCACCGCGCGGCTCCAGCCGAATTCGCGCTCGAGCGGCACCAGGAACAGCCCCGGCGTCGCGCGGATGCCGGCGGTGACGAGCAGGACGGCGAAGGTGACCGCGGCGATGACCCAGGCGTAGTGGAGGCGTCCGGCCGGACGCGGCGCGGCGGCGCTCACGGAGCGCTGTCCTTGGGCAGGCCGCGGCGTCGGCCGTGACGCAGGGGCAGCGGTGCCGGCGGGGGCGCCGGGGCGGGTTCAGCGGCCGCGGCCGGATCGCCGGCCAGGTCGGCGCGCGCGGCGGCGAGTATCTCCTCCGCCAGCGCCTCACCGCGGGTGGCGCGCGCGAGCAGCAACGCCCCCATCATCGTCGCCAGCTGCACGCAGGCGGCGGCGCGATCGCGGTTCGGGTCGCCCGACGTGCCGAGCGCGGCGAGCAGGTCGATCTGCCGGCTGACGCCGTCGCGGTAGGTGGCGTGAATGGGGTGCGAGCGCGGCTCGCGGGCCACGTCGGTGACCAGCGTCGCGGTCGGACACGCGGCGACAGCCGGATCGCAGTTGGCCGGCTCGAGGTAGCCGGACGCGATGGCCCGTCGGGCGGCATCGGGCGACGTCGCGGCGGCGGCGCGCAGCCGCCACATCGCGTCGGCGTCGGCGAAGGCCGCGGCGCAGGCCGACGCGGCCAGGGCGTCCTTGGAGGCGTAGTGGGCGTAGAACCCGCCGTGCGTGAGGCCGCAGTCGGCCATGACGTCGGCGACGCTGACGCCGTGCAGGCCGCGTTCGCGAAACAGCCGCGACGCCGCCGCCTCGATGGCCCGGTGGTTGGCTTCGGTCTGGGCTCTGGAGACGCGGGGCATGGGGGGCTCCCTGAATAGCTGACGGGCATCATAGATCAAGGCGGATGATGCTCGTCAGCTATCTGGGGCTCGGGGTTCGGGGCTCGGGACTCGGGCTCGGAGAGCCGGGGCTCGGGGCTCGGGGTTCGGGAGGAACTTCACACGGAACTGACGCTCGTTCGACGGTGTAGCGGGACAGCGCGGCTGTCCGGGCCTGAGCCCCGAGCCCCGGCTCTCCGAGCCCCGAGCCCCGCCCTAGATGTGCGACGTCAGCACGTCGTGCGTGCGCCGGCCGGCCTCGAGCGCGGAGAGAATCAGGTCGGGCGTGACCGGCGCGCGGCGGAAGACGTCGTCGCCGACCGCGTCGGCGATCGCGGCCAGCACCGCGCCGTAGCCGGCGCCGACCGGCGGCTCGCCGACGCCGCGCGCGCCGACCGGCGTGTCGGGATCGGCCAGATCGAGCGCCGCCTGGTGCATGCCGGTGGCCGGGATGTCCATGATCGTCAGCGGCCGCGTGTGGTGGAAGCGGCGGGCGAGGGCGACGCCGTACTGCTGGTCGTAGGTCGAGCGCTGCGTGAGGGCGTGACCGATGCCGAGGCAGCTGCCGCCGAGGATCTGTCCGCCGAGCGAGCGCGGATGGACCACCGTGCCGACATCGGCCACCGCCGTGTATTCGATGAGACGCACCACGCCGGTTTCGACGTCCACCTCGACCTCGGCGAAGCCGACGACGTAGGAGTGCGTCTCGCCGTCGTGGGGATAGGTGTCCTTGGCCACGCCGATGAGGCCGCTGCCGGCCAGCGCGGTGGCCGAGGCCCTGGTCATCGCATGGATGTCCGCGGGCAGGTCGTGGCCGTCGAACTCGCCGCCGAGCGCGATGGCCCGTGTCGCCGCCTGGGCCAGCGTCAGCCCGCCGCCCGGGGCGCCGCGGCGGTGCACGCGGCCGGCGCTCACCATGTAGCCGTCGGCGCTGCCGCCCAGATCGCGCGCGGCGATCGCGCACAGCTTGCGGATCGCGTCGCGGGCCGCGGCGTGGTTGGCGCGGGTCATCGCGTGGATGGTCTGGCTGCCGTCCGACGTGCACGTCCACGGCAGGTGCTTGCGGGTGTCGCCCCACAGCACGTCCACCTGCTCCCACGGCACGTCGAGCATCTCGGCCGGCACGCGCGCCGTGTCGATCACCGAGTGGGTGCCGAGGTTGCCGGCGCCGGAGTGCACGTGCAGGCGGCCGTCGGGGCGGATCACCAGCAGGCCGTCGTAGTTGATCGAGTAGCCGCCGATGAACGGGCTCACCGCCACGCCGACGCCGCGGACGGCGGCGCCGCGCCGCACGCGGCTGCGGGTCTTGCGCTCCTGCCAGTTGAAGAGTGCGGCGCCGCGATCGAGCGCCTCCTTGACGAAGGCGCTGGTTACGTAGCTTCGCCTGCCTTCCTTCCCGGGCGGGCCGAGCGGCGCCTTGCCGGCCGGCGCGTTCACCTTGTGCAGTTCGACCGCGTCGACGCCGAGCTGCCGCGCCGCCTTGGCCAGGATCGGCTCCATGATGGCGTTGGCCTGCATGCCGCCGGGCGAGCGCTGCGAGGTACGCGGCGGGTTGTTGGTCAGCACCGACAGGCCGCGAAAGCGCATCGCCGGCGGCTGGTAGGCCAGCGAACAGATCCCCGGCGCCGAGATGAGGTCGTACTGATCCTCGTAGGGGCCGGCGTCCTGGACGATGAACAGATCCACGGCGGTGATCCGGCCGTCCTTGCCGAAGCCGACCTTGGCGCGGCCGATCAGGTTCGGGCGGGTGCGGCCGATGTAGTGCTCGTCTTCGCGGCTGATGCGCATCATCACCGGGGCGTTGGCCTTGCGGCTGAGCAGCGCCGGAATCGCCATCGAGTGCGCGCCGGGAATCTTGCTGCCGAAACCGCCGCCGGTGTACTCGCTGACCACCACCACCTGCGACGCCTCGACGCCGGCCCACCGCGCGACGTTCTCGACGGTCTGCGCGACGCTCTGCGTCGAGCCGTGCAGGAACAGCGTGCCGTTCTGCCAATAGGCCATCGCCGAGCGCGTCTCGAGCGGCTCGTGGCCGGTGGCGTTGGTGTGGAAGGTCTCGTCGAGCACCAGCGCGGCGTCGCGGAACCCGGCGTCGAGGTCGCCGTACGACCAGCGTGTGCCGTCGGGCCCGATCGGCAGCTGGCCGTCGGCGGCGGCGAACACGGCGGCATCCCACTTCACCGTGGTCAGCTTGCCGTCGACGAAGGCGTTGCCTTCGAGCCGGGCGTTGGGCGATCCCGGGCGCAGGCTGGCCAGCGGATCGACGACGAAGGGCAGCGGCTCGAAGTCGATGGCGATGGCCTCGATCGCCTCCGCGGCGGTCCACTCGTCGACGGCGGCGACCGCGAGAATCGGCTCGCCCTGGTAGACCGGCTCGTTGGTGAGCGCCACTTCCGGCGTGAGCCCGCCACCGGCCGGCGCCGCCGGCTTCGGCATGTCGTCGGCGGTGAGGATCGCCTTCACGCCTGGTATCGCCAGCGCCCGCGAGGTGTCGAGGCGGCGTACCCGGCAGTGCGGCATCGGGCTGAGCAGCAGCTTGCAGAACAGCATGCCCTCGGCGCGGTAGTCCTCCGCGTAGCGGGCCCGGCCGGTCACCTTGGCGACGAGATCCGGAGTGGTGTAGTTCTGGCCGACGAGCCGGGTGGGCATGACGATCTCCTCGAGTGCGGCCTAGGCGGCCGCGAAACTCCGCACGGCCAGTTCCTCGGTGGCGTAGGTCGAGAACACGCTGGCGAGGTTGGTGATGGCCATCAGGTGCATGCTGCGCGGGGTCAGATGGACCAGCCGCAGATCGCCGCCGCGGCTGCGCAGGCTGACGTACTTGGCGACGAGCAGGCCGAGCCCGGCGCTGTCGATGTAGGTGACGGCGTTCAGGTCGAGCACGAGCTTGACGTGGCCGTCCCGCATCAGCCGCTCGATCTCGGCGCGCAGCTCCGACTCGGTGTCTTCGAGGACGAGCCGGCCGGTCAGCTGCAGGACCGCGACGTCTCCGGCCATGTGGGTGGCGATGGACAGCATGATCGTTCGCTCAGTCGAGGTACTTCACGAGCACGACCTCGTTGCGCTTCTGGTTGTAGATCAGTTCGTCGACCAGGGCCTTGGACATCAGCAGGCCGAGGCCGCCCGGGCGCAGGCCCTGGGCCTCGCGCACCCGGGCGTGTTCGAGCGGGTCGTCGTCCGGGTTGGACACGGCGGCGTGCGCCAGCTGGTCGATGTCGAACCCGTCGCCGGGGTCGGCGATGCGGTAGAGGCGCAGCCGCTTCGTGCGCAGGCAGGAGATGCGCACGTGCTGCGTCGGATCGAGCCGGCCGCCCCACTCGATGGCGTTGGACAGCAGCTCGCGAAACGCCTGCGCCATCGACTCGCGGACGTCCTCGGGCAGGTCGGCGTCGAGGTGCAGCACGAACTCCTGGATGCGGTCGGCGACCCCGAGGGAACACGGCGCAACCAGTTCCACCCACTCGGGCGTCGCCGAGACGACCTCGATCGGCAGCTCGACGGCCGGCGAGGCCGCCAGCACCTCCTTGACGATGTCGACGACGCGTCCCGGGGCCACCGGCTTGCGGACGAAGCGATCGGCCTGGCCGCGCATCGCCTGCACGAGCGCATCGGGGGTGTCGTCGGCGGTCAGCATCACGACGCGCGGCGCGGTCGCCGACCGCCGCACGTCGGCCAGCACCTCGAGGCCGCTGCGGTCGGGCAGGCCGATGTCGAGCAGCATCAGGTCGACCGGGCCGCGCGACAGCCGGGCCAGGGCGTCGGCGCCGTCCCCGGTCTGGTCGGTGACGTAGCCGGCCTTCTGCAGCAACGAGGCGATCACGTGGCGGAACGCCCGATCGTCGTCGACGACGAGCACGTGCGCGGGCTGTGCGGGCGTCGCCATGGGCCGGTCCCCCTGGGGCTCGGGCGGCCACCGGTCGTTCCGTGCAAGGGACGACGCCGCGGCCGGGAATTGGCTGTAGTGTAATCCCTTCGCGCAGCCAGGACCCAGGACCCAGATCCGTGGACGATCAGCCAGCAGCCGCCGCCGGCGACATCGGCGGGACGCACGTCGCCCTCGTCCACGTGATCGCCCGGCTGCTCGCCCAGGCGGCCACCCTGGCCGAGGCGGCGCCCGAGATCCTGGCGACCGTGGCCGCGCCCTTCGGCTGGGAGTACGCCGGCTTCTGGGATGTCGATCGCGACGGCCGATCGCTGCTCTGCGTCGGCACGTGGCCGCCGCCCCCCGGCCCGTTCGACGCGTTCGCGGCGGTCACCCGCGAGATGTCGTTCCCGGCCGGCGTCGGCCTGCCCGGCCGGGTCTGGGCCAACCAGACCGCCGCCAGCGTCGACGACGTGGTCGAGGATCCGAACTTCCCGCGCGCCGTCGCCGCCGCGCAGGCCGGCTTGCACGGCGCCGCGGCGGTGCCGGTGCAGGACGGCGACCGCGTCGTCGGCGTGATGGAGTTCTTCCGCCGCGAACGGCGCGGCGGCGCGCCGGACGTGCTGGCGGCGATGACGGCGGTCGGTCGGCAGATCGGCCTGTACGTCGAACGGCAGCGGTCGGCGGACGAGCTCGAGCGCTTCTTCGAGCTGTCGCCCGACCTGCTGTGTGTCGCCAACCTCGACGGCTACTTCGTGCGGGTCAATCCAGCGTGGACGCGCGTGCTCGGCTACGAGCCGGCGGCGCTGCTGACCCGCGCGTTCATCGACTTCGTCCACCCCGACGACCGCGACGCCACCGCGGCGGCGATGGGCGCGCTGACCTCGGGGGTGCGCATCCGCGAGTTCGAGAACCGCTACCGGGCCCGGGACGGCGCCTACCACTGGCTGCAGTGGACCGCGGTGCCCTACGTCGGCGAACGTGCGGTCTACGCCGCCGCCCGCGACGTCACCGACCGCAAGCGCGCCGCGGAGCTGCAGGCCGAGTCGACCGAGCGGCTGGCCCGCATGGTGCGCGAGCTCGAGGTCGCGCGGCGGCGCGCCGAGGCGGCGACGGTCGCCAAGGGCGAGTTCCTCGCCAACATGAGCCACGAAATCCGCACGCCGATGAACGCCGTGATCGGCATGACGGCGCTGGCCCTGCAGACGCGGCTCACCCCCCGCCAGCGCGAGTTCATCAAGACCGCCAACCAGTCGGCCGAAGCGCTGCTGGTGATTCTCAACGACATCCTCGACGTGTCGAAGGTCGAGGCCGGCCGGATGGTGCTCGACCGCGCGCCGTTCGTCGTCCGCGAGACGGTCGAGGACGCCGTCAGGTTGATGTCGAGCCGCGCGCACGAGAAGGGTCTCGAGCTCACCTGTCGGGTCCACCCCGACGTGCCCGACCGCGTGGTCGGCGACGCCGGCCGGCTGCGTCAGGTGATCCTCAACCTGATCGGCAACGCCATCAAGTTCACCGCCGCCGGCCATGTCGACGTCGAGGTCGCCAGCGACGGCGTCCAGGACGGCGAGGTGGCGCTGCGGTTCACCGTCTCGGACACCGGCATCGGCATCGCGCCCGAGCAGCAGTGGCAGATCTTCGGGGCGTTCGTCCAGGCCGACGCCTCGACCAGCCGGCAGTACGGCGGCACCGGCCTGGGACTGACGATCAGCGCGCAGCTGGTCGAGCTGATGGGCGGCCGGATCTGGCTGACCAGCGACCCGGGTCACGGCAGCCAGTTCCACGTCGCGCTCCGCCTGCCGCTCGCCGACGCGGCCGGGCCGGGCGCCGATCGGTCGAGCGAGGCGCTGCGCGGCCGGCGGGTGCTGGCCGTGGACGACAGCGCCACCGCGCGGGCGGTGATGCGGGATCTGCTCACCGCCTGGGGGATGGTGCCGACGGTCGTCGACTCGTCGGCCGCCGCGCTGCAGGCGCTCGGCGCCGCCGCCGACGCCGGGGCGCCGCTGCCGCTGGCGCTGATCGACGCCGAGATGCCCGACGTGGACGGCTTCGCGCTGACCCGGCAGATCGTCGCCGACCCGCGCCACGCCGCCATCAAGGTGATCCTGCTGCAGCCGGCCGGGGCGCCGCCGCGCCCGCAGCGCCGGCTCGCCGACCGCGTCGTGGTCGCGCAGCTGACCAAGCCGCTGCGCCAGTCGGAACTGCTCGGCGCGCTGCTGGCCGCGGTCACGCCGGCGGCGGCGCCTGCCGCCGTGGCCCCCGGTCCGGCCACGCCGCCGCGGCGACGGCTCGACGTGCTGGTGGTCGAGGATAACCCGACCAACCGCGCCGTCGCGCTCCACGTGCTGAAGCAGCGCGGCCACACGGTGACCCCGGCCGAGACCGGACACGAGGCGGTGCGGCTGGCGATGGCGCGCCGCTTCGACGTCATCCTGATGGACGTGCAGATGCCGGGCATGGACGGCTACGAGGCGACGACGGCGATTCGCGGCGAGGCGGCGGGCCCGAACGCGGCGACGCCGATCGTCGCGGTGACGGCGCACGCGTCGTCGGGCGACCGGGAGCGCTGCCTCGCGGCCGGCATGAACGCCTTCGTCGCCAAGCCGGTGCGTCCCGCGGCGCTGCTCGCCGCCATCGACGGGCTGTTCGAGGCGCCGGCCGCCACGCCGCAGGTCGCCACGGCGGCGCCGCGCGCCCGGGCGCGCCGGCCGCGCGTGCGCGCCGCGGCGCTGGATGCGGCGGCGCTGCTCGCGGCGTTCGGCAACGATCGCGCGCTGCTCGACGAGACGATCGGCGTGTTCCTCGCCGATGCCCCGGCGCAGCTGGCGGCGTTACGGACCGCGGTGGCCGCCGCTGATGCCGCCGCGATCGCCCGCGCCGCGCACGCGCTGAAGGGCGCGGTGTCGCTGTTCAGCCTCGGGGCGGCCTACACCGCGACGCGATCGCTCGAGGCTGCGGCGCGCACCGGGCTGCCCGACCGTCTGGCGGCGCGGCTGGCCGCCGTGGAGCGCGCGGTGGCGTCGCTGGTCGCCGGGCTCGAGTCGATTCGGCCGCGCCCGCAGGGTCGGGCGTCGGCGCCGCCACCCGACCCGCAACACTAGGGCAGCGCGGCGGTCGCGCGTTCGACCAGCGCCACGTTCTCGCGCACCTTGCCGACCAGGCGATCGCGCTCGGCCGCGGCCCGGGTCCAGTCGCCGGCCTCGGCCGCCTCGGTGATCGCCGGCAGCGTCATCGCCGCGTAGGTGTAGCGCGGCGCGAACAGCAGGTGCTTGAACCACGGCCGGCCGGGGATGCCGTCGTCGTGCAGCCAGGTCCGCTCGAATCGCAGCAGCGCGGCGTTGACCGCGGCGACGGCAGCCGGGTCGAGCTGCTCCGCCGCCAGCGCCGCCTGCGTGCGCGCGTTCAGGGCCGTACCTGCCCGCCGCAGGACCTCGACCGCCTGCACCAGGGGCTCGACGTCGAGCCGCGCGGCGCGATCGGGGATCTCGTCGAGACGGGTCACGAAGCCGACCAGCGCCGCGGCATACGCTTCGACGTCGAAGGGCAGCAGCGTCGCGTTGGCCAGCCGCAGCGCCATCGTGCCCCACAGCTGCGTCATCAGCCGTGAGTAGCGGAAGCCCGGATCGCCGATGCGCGACACCCAGGCGTGGCTGTCGTAGGCCGAGTGATAGACGCCGTACGGGCCGTTGAAGCTCATGTCCACCACCGGCACGCCGAGGTGGTTGATGAACACGGTGTGGTCCGAGCCGCTGCCGATCCGCGTGACGACGAGTTGCTCGCGCTCGCGCGCGCCGGTCGGCAGCGTCGAGGCCTCGACCGCGGCCGCGCGCCACGCCTCGATGAGCGGCCGCCCCGACGGGTCGGGAAGATCGCCGGTCAGTTCCTCGATCATCGGCGCCAGGGTGCCCACCGCCGACACGCCGAGCGACGGCCCCGACGCCGCCGAGTCGACGTTCAGGTAGGCGACCGCCCTGGCCTTCAGCTCGGCGGCGAACTGCTCGCCCCATTCGGTGGACCCGGTGAGCGTGACCTCTTCGCCGTCCCAGGCGCCGAAGACCAGCGTGCGGCGCGGCCGCACGCCGTCGCGCGCCAGCTGACCCAGCGTGCGGGTGAGCTCCATCAGCGAGGCGGTGCCGCTCGACGGATCGACGCCGCCGAACACCCAGGCGTCGTGATGGTTGCCCAGCACCACCCACTCGTCGGGCCGATCGCTGCCACGGATGCGCCCTTCGACGACGAAGTTCGGCTGCACGTCGGTCTGCATGTCGATCGCCACGCGCAGGCGGGCGGCGCCGCCGAGCCGGTAGGTGATCGGCAGGGCGCCCTTCCACGCGTCGGGCGCCGGCGGGCCGCCCAGGGCGTCGAGGATCGGCTGGATGTCGCGGTGCGACATCGGCAGCGCCATCACCTTGGGGATCGACACCGCGTCGGCGGGAGGGATGCGGCGCGCGCCGTCGATCGACGCCCAGCCCGGCGTGAGCGGATCGCCGGGCACGATGTAGTCGTAGGCGATGCCGCCGCGCTGCAGGTGGCTGGCCGGACCCCACGGTCCCTGCGGATACACGGCGCCCTTCGCGTAGCCGTCCTCGGCGGGATCGGAGTAGACGATGAGCGCCGCCACGCCCTCGCGCTCGGCGGTGAGGGCCTTGAAGCCGCGGTAACTGTACGGATTGGAGTAGCGGACGACGACGATCTTGCCGCGCGGATCGATGCCGTGCGCGCGCAGCACGTCGTAGTCGGCCGGGTTGCCGCTGTTGGCGTAGACCACCGGAGCGGTCACCTCGCCCGACGCCGAGAACGACGTCCACGCGCCGCTCACCGCCGGCTGGGCGATGTCGGGATCCTCGGGGAGCGGGTCTTCACGCAGCGTCGGCACGTAGCGGCGCGGCGCCACCATCTCGACTTCGATGCGGCGTGGGTTCGACGACAGCACGTCGTAGCGGCGGACGACGACGTCCTCCAGGCCCTGGGCCCGCCACTGGGCGGCGATGTACTCGGCGATCTCCTTCGTGCGCGGCGACGTCGCCGGATGCGGCACCTGGGTGAACTCGCGGTGCCAGCGCTCGATGGCGGCGGCGTCTGGCATCGCCGTGAAGCGGGCCTCGAGCGCCCGCTGGGCGGCGGCGCCGTCGGCGGTGAAGCCGCGCATCGGCGGCCCGGCCGGTCGAGGCGCGGGCGTCGGCCGGCACGCGCCGGCGCCGGCGAGCGCGACCACGGCCAGCAGCGCCGCGCGCCTACCGCGCATCGTGGACGACCTTGCCGCCGGCGATGGTGACCACGGCCGTGGTCTTGGCGATCTGGTCGGGTGGGACGGCGAACAGATCCTGCGACAGCACGACGAGGTCGGCGGCCTTGCCGGCCTCGATCGAGCCTTCCGTCTGCTCCAGTCGGCCGGCGACGGCGGCGCCGCGCGTGTAGCCCTCGATCGCCTGCTCGAGTGTCTGGCGCTCGTCGGGCAGCCAGCCGCCGGGCGGCTGGCCCTCGAGCGTCTGCCGGAGCCGCAGCATGCGCAGCCCCTGCCACGGGTCGAGCGTGACCACCGGCCAGTCGCTGCCGAAGGCGAGCCGCGCGCCGCCGGCGCGCAGCCGCTGCCACGGCCAGGCCCGCGACGCGCGCTCGGGCCCGATCGCGCTCGCCCAGATGTTCACCATGTTGTCGCTGGGCGTCGTGTGCAGCGGCTGCATGCTGGCGATCACCCCGAGGGCGCCGAAGCGCGGGATGTCGGCCGCCGCCGGGCTCTCGATGTGCTCGATGCGGAAGCGCCGGTCGGCCCGCGTGGCCGCCGCGGCCGTCTTCTCGTAGGTGTCGAGCGCGACGCGGATGGCCTTGTCGCCGATGGCGTGGGTGAAGATCTGGAAGCCGCGGCGATCGAACTCGGCCACACCGGCGGCGTAGGCGGCGGGATCCCAGTTGAGGATGCCGGTGGTGCGCGGCTCGTTGGCATAGGGCTCGAGCACCGCGGCGGTGTGCGCCTCGATGACGCCGTCGAGCATGAACTTCACCGCACTGACGTTCAGCCACTCGTCGTGATGGCTCTCGCGCAGCGCCTCGGCCCGCGCCACCACCTCGGGCGTCACCGCCGGCGGGTTGATGAAGGGCGTCACGATCATGCGCAGGGTGAGCGCGCCCTGCTGGCGCAGCTCGGCGAGCAGGTCGAGCACCTCGGCATCGCCACCGGCGCTGTGGACCCGGGTGACGCCCAGGCTGTTGGCGTAGCGGATGGCCTCGCGCAGGGCCTCGCGCCGCTGCTCACGGGTCGGCTCCGGGACGACCTTCTCGACCAGGTTGCCGGCGGCCTCCTTGAGCGCGCCGGTCGCTTCGCGCGTGCGCGGGTCGCGGACGATCACGCCGTTGGCCGGGTCGGGTGTGGCGCGGGTGATGCCGGCCATCTCGAGCGCCTTGGTGTTGGCCCAGCTCGAGTGCCCGTCGTAGGCGGACAGCAGCACGGGGCGGTCTGCGACCACCGCGTCGAGCATCCGCCGGTCGGGCAGCGCCGCGGCGCCGAACGCCGAGTAGTACCACCCGCCGCCCAGAATCCACGGCTGGTCGGGATGAGCGTCGGCATAGGCCTTGACCCGCCGCTGCATCTCCTCGACGGTGGTGGCGTCGTCGAGCTGCACGCGCTGCCGGGCCAGGGCCCCGCCCATGAAGTGCACGTGCGTATCGGTGAGCCCGGGCAGCACCATCCGCCCGCCCGCGTCGACCACCTGCGTGGCCGGCCCGCGCAGCGCGTCGATCTCGGCCGCCGTGCCGACCGCGGCGATGGCGCCGCCGCGGATGGCCACGGCCTGGGCGCGCGGCTGTGCCGGGTTCACCGTGTAGACCGCGGCGTTGGTCACGACGAGATCGGCGGGCGGCGCCGGCGGCGTGCGCGCGCAGGCCACGCCCAGGGCGAGCCCGCACACGACGGGCAGCAGTCGCATCGAGGTCATCACGACGGTCCTTCCGCGCGCGTCGCGCGCCGAAACAGCGTCCAGCCGACGGCGATCGGTCCGAGCACGCCGGCGAGGAGCTTCAGTTCGAAAATCCACACGTCGTCGACATCGGCCGTCGGCAGGAAGGCCACGACCAGGCCGACGATCGTCGTCACCAGGCCGACGACGCCGGCAGATCGCGCCCAGCCCGGGATGCCGTCGGTGCGCGACAGGGTGAGGAACAGGTAGGCGAACGGGATCATCTGCATCACCACCGCCGACTTCAGCAGCACCTGATAGGCCTCGTTCACCGACGAGCCGACGAACGACAGCGTCGTGAAGAACGCGCAGCACAGCGCCGTGGCGACGAGCGCGACGTGCGGCGTGTGGTACACCGGGTGCACGCGGCCGAGCCGCTCGGGCAGCGCGCTGGTGAGCCCGGCCACGAACGGCACGCGTGCCGAGCCGGCGAACCAGGCCGACGCGGCGCCGCCGATGGCCACGCCCATCACCACCGCCAGCGGCGGCACCAGCCAGCCGGTGCCGGTGGCCGCGGCGCCGATGCCGATCGCCTGCATGATCCCCTGCAGCACGCCGACGTCGCCGACCGGCACCAGCACCAGGACCGCGGCGGTGGTCAGGACGTAGGACAGGATCGAGATCACGCCGGCGATCGCCGCCGCCGGCGCCAGGTCGCGCTTCGGATCGCGGATCTCGTCGCCCATCGTCGAGGCCAGCTCGACGCCGACCAGCGCGTTGCACATCACCGCGAAGCTGGCCGCCGCCTCCCACGTGACGCCGGTGATCGCCGGCACTTCGGCGTGCACGCCGGCGGCGAGCGCGGCCGCGGCGGCGACGATCACGAGCACGACACTGGCCAGGCTGCTCATCCCGCCGACGTTGTGGATCCACTTGCCGACGGCGGCGCCGCGCACGTTGGCCACGGTCATGAACACCAGCCAGCCGAACGCCAGCGCGGCGACGAAGCCCTTCGACCCGGCCAGCGCGTCGGCGCCCGACTCGCCGCCGGCGAACGCGAACACGCCGGCCATGTAGACCAGCAGCACCGGCACGTAGAAGAGGTTGGTGGCCCAGTAGCACCAGCCGGCCAGGAAGCCGTGCCCGTCGCCGAACTGCTGGCGGATCCACAGGTAGATGCCGCCTTCGCCGGGATAGCGGCGGCTGAGCACCAGCACGGCGATCGCCTCGGGCACGAAGAAGGCGACGAAGGCCAGCAGCCACAGCAGGATCGAGAACCAGCCGTACACGGCCGTGGCCGGCACGTTGTTCAGGTTGACGATGGCGACGATCTTCAGCAGCACCAGGTCCCACCGGCCCAGCGTGCGTTCGACCGGCGGATGGATCGGCTCGCTCATCGCGGCAGCCCGCCGAAGGCGACCAGCTTCGTCTCCAGGTACTCCTCGAGGCCCTCGGCCCCCGATTCGCGGCCGAGGCCGCTCTCTTTCCAGCCGGCGAAGGGCGCCTCGGTGGCGTGTGGGGTCCACTCGTTGACGCCGACCATGCCGAACTCCAGCCGTTCGGCGGCGCGCATCGCCGTAGGCAGGTGATTGGTCCACACGTAGGCGGCCAGGCCGTATCGGGTCCGGTTGGCCAGGGCGATGGCCTCGTCCACGCCGTCGAACGTGCTCACCGGCAGCACCGGGCCGAAGATCTCCTCGCGGTAGAGCGGCGCGTCGGGGGCGACGTCGGTGACTACCGTGGGCCGATAGAAGTAGCCGGCGGTCCGCTCGGCGGGTCGCTCGCCGCCGACCATCACGCGGGCGCCGCTGCCGCGCGCGCCGGCGACCAGCGCCTCCACCCGATCACGCTGCTTCGCGTTGATGAGCGGCCCCACCTGGGTCGTGCTCTCGAGACCCGGCCCGACGCGCAGCGCCGCCACCGCCGCGGTAATCTTCTCCGCGAAAGCGGACGCGGTGCCCTTGGCGACCAGGAACCGCTGCGGCGAGACGCACACCTGGCCGCCGTTGCGGAACTTGGCGGCGGTGGCGCCGGCCACCAGCTGATCGAGATCGACGTCGGGGAAGACCAGCACCGGGGCGTTGCCGCCGAGTTCGAGCGACAGCCGCGTGATGGTCTTCGAGGCGCCGTCCATCAGCAGCCGGCCGACCCGCGTGCTGCCCGTGAAGTGGATCTTGGCGAGGTCGGGATGGGCGAGCATGGCCTGGCCCATCGGGCCGGGCTCGCCGTTGACGAGGTTGACCACCCCGGGCGGCGCGCCGGCCTCGTGCAGCAGCCGCACGAGATTCATGCCGGTCATCGGCGTGTACTCGGACGGCCGCACCACGATGGGACACCCCGCCGCCAGCGCGGCGCCGCCGGCCCGGGCGATGTTCCAGGCGGGGAAGTTCCAGGCGGTGATGAGCCCGACGACGCCCAGCGGCTGCTTCAGCACCAGCATCCGCTTGGTCGGCGTGCGCGACGGGATGACGCGGCCGTAGGCGCGCTTGCCCTCCTCGGCGAACCACTCGAGCAGGTCGGCGGTGGCCGCCCACTCGCCGCGGGCCTGCAGCAGCGGCTTGCCGCTCTCCAGCGTGGTCGTGTGCGCCAGCCCGTCGAGGTCGGCGCGGATGAGCGCCGCCGCCTTGTCGAGCACGGCGGCGCGCTCGTAGGCGGTGGCGTGCCGCCAGCCGTCGAAGGCGTCGTGCGCGGCGCCGATGGCCAGATCGCAGTCGGCCGCGGTGCCGAAGGGCACCGTGCGCACGACCTCCTCGGTGGCCGGATTGAGGACGTCCCACGTGCCGCCGTTGCTGGCATCACGCCACGTCCCGCCGATGAGCTGTCGATAGTCGGTCATGCGCGTTGGTAGACGAGATCGCCGCCGAGCCACGTCTGCTCGACGTGGATCGTCGGCAGCGCCTCGGGCGGCGTGGTGAGCGGGTTGGCGGACAGCACGGCGAGGTCGGCCCACATGCCGGGGGCGATCGCACCGAGTCGCTGCTCGAGCCCGACGGCCACGGCGCCGCCGCGCGTGTAGGCGTCGAGGGCCTCGGCGGCCGTGAGTGCCTGGTCGGGCAGCAGCGTCTGCCCCTCGCGGTCCTGACGGAGGATGGCCGCGGTCATGCCGGCGAGCGGGTTGTCGTTCTCGACGACCGGCGCGTCGGAGGAGAGCGCCACGGTGACGCCGGCATCGAGCATGGCCCGCAGCGGGTAGCAGCGCGACGCCAGCACGTCGGGCAGGTAGGCGCGGAAGTTGGCGCCGAGTTCGTGCAGGAAGATTGCCTGCGGCACGGCGACCACCCCGAGCCGGGCGGCGCGCGCCAGCTGCGCGGCGCTCGGCAGGCCGAAGTGCTCGATGCGGTGACGCAGTCCGAGCGGATGCGGCCCGAGCGCCTCGTAGATGTCGAGCACCTGGTCGATGGTGACGTCGCCGATGGCGTGCGTGGCGATGCGCCACCCGGCGTCGTGGCTCTCGCGGCACAGCGCCTCGAGCTCATGACGCTCGAAGCGCAGCATCCCGCGGGTGTCGGCGTGGCGGTAGGGCACGCTGAGCGCCGCGGTGGCACCCGACAGCCCGCCGTCGGCCAGGAACTTCACCGTGTCCACGCGCAGCCGATCCGACACGAAGCGCTCGGGCAGCGGCACGGGTTCCGGCACGCCGTCCACACGGCGGAAGGGCATCGCCGTGACCCGGGCCGGCAGCCGGCCGCCGGCGTCCATCGCCCGATATACGCCGAGCAGCTGCGGGCTGACACCGCAGCACGCCGACATCGTGATGCCAAGCGACAGCTGGTGACGGAGCGCCGCCGCGATCATCTGCTCGTAGTCGGCATCGATGGGCGGCGGCATCACGCGGTTGAGCAGGCCCATCGCCGTCTCGCGCAGCACCCCGGTCGGCTGGCCGGCGTCGTCGTGGTCGATCTCGCCGCCGACGGGCGCCGCCGTCGCGGCGTCGATGCCGGCGGCGGCCAGCGCCGCGGAGCTGGCGGCGTAGATGTGGCCGCAGGTGCGGGTGAGGACCACCGGCTGGCCGGGCGCGGCGCGGTCGAGATCCTGGCGGGTGGGCATGCGTCGCTCGCGCATCGCCGCTTCGTTGAAGCCGCGGCCGAGCAGCCACGCCCCGGCTGGGCGCCGGCCGCGGAACGCCGCCACCTTGGCGACCAGCGCCTCCACGCTCTCAACGCCGCGCAGGTCGAGCATCGTCGTCAGCAGGTGGCCCATCTTCCACAGGTGAGCGTGGGCGTCATGGAAGGCGGGAATGAGCGCCCGCCCGCCGAGATCGACGACGCGCGCGCCGGGCCGTGCGGCGGCGGCCACGTCGTCGCCGCCGACCGCCGCGATGACGCCGTCCTGAACGACGACGGTGCTCGTGTCGGCTGCCGCCGCGGTGGGCACGACAGCTCGGCGGAAGACGAGGTCGGCCATCAGACCGAGGCCGCGGTCAGCCGTTCGGACACCACGGCCACCGAGCGACCCAGTGCGTCGAGGCCCTCGCGCAGCATGTCCTCCGGCATGGTCAACGGCGGCAGCAGCCGCACGCCGTTGCTGAAGAGCCCCGCGCGCATCAGCACGACGCCGTTGGCGACCGCGCCCTTGACGATGGCCAGCGTGTCCTCCGGCGCGAGCGGCGCCTTGGTGGCGCGGTCGCGGACGAACTCGACCAGCATCATCGGCCCCAGGCCGCGGACGTCGCCGACGATCGGCCACTGACGCTGCCAGCCGCCCATCACCTCGCGCATCACCTGGCCGAGATGCGTGGCGTGGGCGAGGAAGGCGGGCTGCCGGATCATCTCGATGGCGGCCAGCGCCGCCGCGCACGCCACCGGGTTGCCGCCGTAGGTGCCGCCGACGCCGCCGGGATGGGCCGCGTCCATGATCGGGGCCCGGCCGGTGACGGCGCCGATGGGCATGCCGCCGCCCAGCGACTTGGCCGTGACCAGCAGATCGGGCACCAGGCCGTAGTGCTCGCTGGCGAAGACGCGGCCGGTGCGGCCCATGCCGCACTGCACCTCGTCGGCGATCATCACGATGCCGTGCTGGGTGCACAGCTCGCGGATGCGCTGCAGGAAGCGCGGCGGCACCGGCAGGAAGCCGGCTTCGCCCTGCACCGGCTCGACGATGATCGCCGCCACCGCCGACGGATCGACCTGCGCCACCATCGCCTGATCGAGCTGGCGGATGGCGAAGTCCAGATACTGCTCCTCGGTCATGCCGGCCGGGGTGCGGTAGACCTGCGGCATCGGCAGGCGGACGATGTCGGGCGCGAACGGCCCGAAGCCGGCCTTGAACAGGCCGTACTTGCTGGTGAGGCTGAGCGTGAGCAGCGTGCGGCCGTGATAGCCGCCCTCGAAGCAGACGACGGCCGGCCGGCCGGTGAACTTGCGCGCCAGCTTGACGGCGTTCTCCACCGCCTCGGCGCCGCTGTTGGCGAAGATGGTCTTCTTCGGGAAGTCGCCGGGCGTGATCTCGTTCAGCACCTCGGCCAGCCGCACCATCGGTTCGTAGGTGGTGACCAGCGAGCAGGTGTGGACGAACTTCTGCGTCTGCGCGGTGACGGCCTCGACGACGGCGGCGGGGGAGTGGCCGACGGCGATGACACCGATGCCGCTGGCCATGTCGATGAAGGTGTTGCCGTCCACGTCGAAGATGAGCGCGTCGTCGGCGCGTTCGACCACCACGTCGGTGGCCTTGCCGAGGCCTGCTGGCAACGCGGCGGCACGGCGGGCGAGCATGGCCTGTGCGCGCGGCCCCGGCACCGGTGTGTGCAGCCGGACGTGGCGCCTGGCCAGCTCACGCGACGCCCCGGGCACGTCCTTGGCCGCGTCGAGGACGATGAGCGCGCTGTAGTTGTCCGAAACCGGGTCGTTCAGGTAGTCCTTGAGCAGCGCCCGCGGCTCGAAGCCGAGGTTGAGCTGCATGGACAGGGTGGCGTCGCGGCGCGTGCCGGCGACCACCTCGGCGTAGTACTGCTCGGCGGAGATCGTGTCCTTCACCTCGCCGTAGCCGCGCAGCATCCCGGCGGTGACCTGGCCGCGCAGCCCGAGGCGCCACACCAGCTCCTGCCGGGCCGCGTAGAGCGCCGCCGCCAGCCCTTGGCCACGGTAGTCGGGGTGCACGCCGATGTCGGCGCCGTACAGCCAGTCGCCCTCCGGGTCGTGCGACGTGAGCCAGCCACCCTGGATGATCTCGCCGAAGGTGTGGCCGACGTGCTCGAAGTCGAACGGCAGCCGGATGGTGGACGTGGCGCCGACCACCTGGTCGCCGTCCAAGGCGACGAACTGCCCGGCGGGGAAGAGCGCCACGTGCCCGCGGTAGTGGCGGGCCTTGAAGCGCTCGTCGTCGGCGAGCGTCGGGAAGCACACGCGCTGCAGCTCCTCGAGTTGGTCGGCGTGTTCCGGCCGCGTGTGCATCACGACCAGGCCGCTGTCGAGGCGACGGTAGTACCAGCCCATGGCCGGCGATCTTATCCGCTTGGCCGCAGGAAGTGGGGGAGCGACGGCGGAGGCCTGACTCGGCGGCCGTACGCAGGGCAGGGCTGCAGCACTGCCGACCGACCAGTCGGCGTCATCGCCGCCCGCGAATCCCGGTTCCGGGACCGGTCAACGCTGCGCTCGCCGATCGGCGACCGCTGGACGGCAGGTCCGTGACACTGCGCGCCACCCCAACGCGCGAGGTCCGCGCGTTGGGGGCCCCGGCACAATTCGGCCCCCAGCGTGCTCGCGTTGTCGCACTCCCCAGCGGCCCCTCCACAGGGCTTCGCGGACGGCGACGCCACCGACTGGTTGCTCGCCCCGGTGGCACCGGAGTTAGTGGACCCGTGCCGGACGGCCGCGGGAGCCGAGCCTGGCCTCCGCCGTCGCGCTGCCGCCCCTGCCCCAACCTCGTCACTGGTCGGGCGATCCGCGCGTCACACTCGAGCCGTGGGCAGCGCGGACCACTTCTCCCGTGACGAGGGTAGTACGTAGGGCGGCTCTTCAGAGCCGCCGGGGCCGCGCCTGCCACTGCACCCGTCGGCAACGCGTGTCGTCATCCCGACCCATCCGCGGCGCGCAGGAGTTGGATGGTCGCCTCGTCACGCGCGCCTGCGAAGAAGTGAGCCAGCACCTGTGCGAACGGCCCGTCGCCCTCGACCTTGGCGAAGAGGGTCGCCGACGATCGCAGCTTCGCGTCATCCGGCTCGCCGAGAATCTCGCGGGCCGAGCGATGGGCATGAGCCAGTAGCGCGACGGCGCACTCGCGCAGCCGAGGGCCGAGGATCGGATGCGCCAGGTACGCCGCGGCTTCCGCGGAAGAGCTGATGGCGTAGCGGCGCGACATCTCGGAGCTGCCGAGTCCGGCAACCTGCGGGAAGATGAACCACATCCAGTGCGAGGTCTTCGCCCCTTGCCTGAGTTCGCGCAGCGCCCGGTCGTAGGTCATGGCTTGAGCCTCGACGAAGCGGGCCAGATTGTACGGATCGGCCATCGTTGGTGCTTGCTCCACGCCGCGCGGCATCACGAGTGTCGATCAGGTCGGCGCATCACGTCGACCGCTGTGCGGGGCAGTGTAGACATGGTGCGGCCCCTGTCGCGTTCAGCTACACGACGTGGCAGAGCCGCAACTGCGTGGCGAGGGCAAGGCGGCTCTACAGAGCCGCCCAGCGTACGGCTGACAGGTGACCGCCCGGACTTCGCCGTCGCCTCAGCCGCGCGCGATGCTGGTCCGGGCGCGCCCGCCGAGGACGTCCACCACGCGGTCGATGTCGTCGTGCGTGTTGAACACCGACACCGACAGGCGCAGCCGGCTCTCGTTGGCCACCACCGTGGCCGTGACCTTGCCGTCGTGCAGCGCCTTGTTGGTGGCGGCGGCATCCTTCACGGCAAACGCCAGGATCGGCGTCGGGTTGTTGCGCGGCGTCAGCGGCTTGTAGCCCAGGGGCGGCAGTTCCTGCTGCAGGCGCTCGGTGAGCTGAGTGGCGTGGGCGCGGATCTTGTCGAGGCCGAGGCCGTTCACGTAGTTGATGCCCTCGGACACCGCCGCGGCCAGCAGCACGGCGATGCCGCCGGTTTCGTAGCGCGCGGCGCCCGGCATCGGCTCCCAGGTGAGCTCGGCGCGGTTGAAGTTGCTCACCTGGCGGTGGCCGTAGCGGGTCGTCGGCAGCACCGTGCCCTGCAGGTCCTCACGCACGTAGAGGAACCCGAAGCCGCGCTCGCCCATGATCCACTTGTAGGTGCCGGTCGAGGCGAAGTCGATGCCCAGCGCCTTGACGTCCACCGGCACGCAGCCCACCGCCTGGATGATGTCGGCGAACACCAGCGCGCCGCGGCTGTGGGCGAGCGCGCTCACCGCCTTGCAGTCGTGCATGAAGCCGTTCACGTTCGAGACCAGCGCCAGCGACACCAGGCGGGTGTTGCGGTCGATGGCCTTGTCCATGTCGGCCGGGTCGATCTTCCAGTCGCGGTGCTTGACGATGCGCAGCTCGACGCCCTGCTTTTCGAGCTCCTTGTACATGTAGAGCGAGGTCGTGAAGTGCAGCTCGTCGATGACGATGTTGCCCTTCTTCTTCGCCAGGTCGAGCCCCAGCACGACGATGTTCTCGCCGTCGGAGGTGCTGGCCGTGAAGGCGATCTCGGTCGGCTTGGCGTTGATCAGATTGCCGAACGTGGTCTTGAGCGCCGCTTGCTTCGCGGCGTTGAACTCGCTGCGGCCCGGTCCCGGGCCGAACATCCGGTACTCCAGGTTCTCTTGGACCGCCCGCGCGGCGAAGCGGCCGATCGGGTGCAGCGCCGCCGAGTTCATGTAGGTCTCGACGGAGGCGATCGGGAACTCATCGCGCACCGAGGCCGGGAACACCGCGCCCGCCCGGGCCGTGGCCGCCTGGCCGAGGCCTGCGAAAGCCGGCTTCACCGCCAGGGCCGCGGCGCCCGCGCCCGCCAGGAACTGCCGACGCCCGATCGTGCTCATGGGATCTCCTTGGAGCGGCGCAGTTGGTCCAGGCGCCAGCCCAGCGCGCCGATGATCGCACAGGTTCGGGGCCGGCGATGCCATACACTTTCCAGGTGGCGTCGCCCCCGTGGATCTGGCCGGCGCGGCGTCTGGCCGCGGCGGTGACGGCGGGCGAGCTGTCGGCGGTCGAGGTCGTCCGCGCACATCTGGACCGCATTGCGGCCGTCGATCCGCGCCTGAACGCCTTCGTGGACGTGGACGGCGAGCGCGCCCTCGCCGCCGCGGCTGCACAGGACGCGGCCGCGAGCCGTGGGATCCCGCGCGGTCCGCTCGGCGGGGTCCCGGTCACCGTGAAGAGCGCCATCGAGGTGGCGGGACTGCGCTGTGAGACCGGCAGTCCGTCGCGGGCCGGTCAGCGGGCCGCCACCGACGCGGTCGTCGTCGCGCGACTGCGCGCCGCCGGCGCCATCGTGCTCGGCACCACCAACGTCGCCGAGATGCTGATGGGCTACGAGACGGTGAATCCGCTGCACGGCCGGACGGTCAATCCCTGGGATCCGGCCCGCACGCCGGGCGGATCGAGCGGCGGCGAGTCGGCGGCTATCGCCGCCGGGTGCTCCGCCGGCGGCATCGGCAGCGACGGCGGCGGGTCGATCCGCGTGCCCGCGCACTTCGCCGGCATCTGCGGCCTGAAGCCCACGCCCGGCCGCATCCCCGGCACCGGACATCAGCCCGCTTGTCTCGGCCCGTTCTCGATCCTCGGCGTGGTCGGGCCCATGGCCCGCACGGTGGACGACCTCGTGTCGCTCTATCGCGCTACGGCCGGATGGGACGCCTCCGACCCGGCGGCGACGCCGCTCGCCGCCGAGGCGGCGCTCGACAGCGGCGCGTGCCGGGTCGGCTGGTTCGAGGCGCACCCCGACGCGCCCGTCACCGCCGACACCGCGGCCGCGGTGCGCCAGGCCGTGGCCGCGCTCGACGCGCAAGGGCTGGCCACCGCGCCGTACCGGCCCGCGGCGCTCGACCGGGCCGGGGCGTTGTGGCGCGTCTTCTTCTGCGAGGTCGGCGCGCAGGTGCTGGGCGACATGCTCGGTGCCGAGGCCGCCGCGGCGTTGCCCATCCTGGTCGCGCACCGCGCGCAGCACGGAGACTCACCGCTCACGGCCGCGCGGCTCGTCCAGGCCTGGATCGACCGCGACCTCGTCCGCGCCGAGCTGCTGGCGGCGATGGCGGCGCACCCGATTCTGGTGTGCCCGGTCACGTCCACGCCGGCGTTCCGTCACGACGAACGCGCGTGGCCCGTGGACGGCGGGCATGTGACGTATCTCGACGCGACGCTCTACACGCAGTGGGCCAACGTCCTCGGACTGCCCGCCGCGGTGGTGCCGGCGCACCGCACTGCCGACGGCCTGCCGGTGGGCGTGCAGGTGATCGGTCGGCCGTTCGAGGAGACGCGCGTCCTGCAGGTCGCCGCGGCGATCGAGCGGGGCTGCGGCGCGGCGGCGTGGCCGCCGATGGCGGCGTGATGGCGGGTCCTCCCGCGTTGCAGCGCCGCCTGTCGCTCGGCGACCTCGTCGTCTACGGGCTGCTCTTCATCGGGCCGCTGGCCCCGGTCGGCGTCTTCGGTGTGCTCGACGCGCAGGCCGACGGCGCCGTCGCCCTCGTCTATCTGGTCGCCACTGTGGCGATGGCGTTCACGGCGTGGTCATACGCCGAGATGTCGCGCGTCGTCCCGCACGCCGGATCGGTGTTCGCCTACGCCACCGCGGGCCTCGGCGGCGCCGCCGGCTTCTTCGCCGGCTGGCTGGCGATGCTCGACTACCTGCTGATCCCGTCGGTGGCGTATCTCTTCTCGGGCATCGCCATGCACGCGCTGGTTCCGGCCGTACCCGCCTGGGTGTTCACGGCGACGGCGTTCGTCGCGACGACGGCGCTCAACCTGCGCGGCGTCGCCGTGGCGGCGCGCGTGGGCTTCGTCGTGCTGCTGGTCGAGGTCGGCGCCCTCGCCGTGTTCCTCGCCGTCGCCGCAGCCGTCCTCGCCGCCGACGGACCGTCGCGGCCGTGGCTGTCGCCGCTGGTCGGCGTCACCGCCGTGACGCCGGCGTTGGTGCTCGGCGGCGTGTCGATCGCGGTGCTGTCGTTCCTCGGCTTCGACGCCATCGCCTCGTTCGCCGAGGAGAACGCCGGCGACAGCCGGCAGATCGGCCGCGCCATCCTGTTGTGCCTCGCCAGTGCCGGGCTGGCGTTCGTGGCCCAGACCGCCGCCGCGGCGCTGCTCAGCACGGTGCCGCCCGCCGACCTTCGCGCCACGCCGGCGCGCCAGGGCACGGCGTTCTACGACCTCACGCGCGTCGCCCTCGGTGGCTGGCTGGCCACGCTCGTCGCCGTCACCAAGGCGATCGGTCCGGCGTTCGCCGCGATGACCGCGCAGGCCGCGGCGGCCCGGCTGCTGCTCGGCATGTCGCGCGAGGGCCGGCTGCCGGCGGCGCTGGCCCGGATCGATCGCCAGCGCGGCGTGCCGGTGGCGGCGCTGGTCTCCAGCGGCACGCTGACGCTGGTGGTCTCGGTGTGGGCGGCGCGCCGCGCCGACGGCCTGCCGCTGCTCGTGTCGATCGTCGACGTCGGCGCCCTGGCCGCATTCGCGCTGCTCCACGCCTCGGTGGTCGGCTACTTCGTCGGGCGGCAGGGCAGCCGGCGCTGGATCGGGCACCTGGTCGTGCCGCTGGCCGGGATCACCGTCACGGCGTGGGTGCTCGTCGCGGCGAGTCCGCTGGCCCAGACCACGGCGCTCGTCTGGACGGGGCTCGGCGCGGTCGTGCTGGCGGCGCGGCGGCCGGGGCGCGCCGCGTAGCTCACTCGTTCGGGCGCGGCGCCACGCGGGCTCCGTCCTGCAGCGTGTCGGGCGGGAAGACGACGACCGTCACGCCGTCGGTCAGGCCCGAGACCACCTCGGCCGCCTGCGGCGTGCGGTGACCGATGTCCACGAGCGTGCGCACCGCCCGCCCGTCGCGCGCGACGTAGACCGCCCACCGCTCGCCGTCGCGGAACAGCGCGCCGGTCGGCACGGTCAGCACGTCGGCGCCCTCCCACAGCACGATCCGCACCTCGACGCGGTAGGCGTCGCCGAGCGCCTGCCGCGCCGCCGTCGGATCGAGGAAGTCGAGCCGGACGTTCACGCGTTGTTCCTCGACGCCCAGCGCCGAGACCTTGGTGAAGCCGGCCGGTTCGACCAGGCGGACGCGAGCCTCGAGCGTGCGGTCGCCGCCCCAGCCGTCGACGAGCACGCGGGCGCCCGCAGACACCCGCACGGCGTCGGCCGACAGCAGGTCGGCGACGATCTCGAGGCGGCCGGGGTCGCCGATCTCGAGCAGCGGCTCGCCGGCCGGGACGAGCGCCTCGCTCTCGTAGACGCGCTTGAGCACGACGCCGCCGGCCGGGGCGCGCACCGGCACCGCGCGTGCGTCGGCGGCGGGCGCCGCCGGCGGAGCCAGCCGCGCCTCTGCCTGGCGCAGCGCCGACGCCGCCTGGGCTTCGGCGAAGGCCGCGGCGCGGGCGGCAGCCTCGGCCTGGTGGGTGTCGTCGGTGCGGGCGTCGAGCTGCTGTCGGCTCACCGCGCCGCCCTTGAACAGGTCGGCGGCGCGTTGCTGCTCGCGCCGCGCCTGCCCGAGCGCGTCGTCGGCGCGGGCCCGCTCCATCTGCGCCCGCCCGAGCGCCGCCTGCGCCGACTCGACCCCGGCGCGGGCCTCGGCGCGGCTGCGGGCGTCGAGCAGCGGCGGCGACTCGGGACGGATGCGGGTCAACACCTGGCCGGCGGCGACGGTGTCGCCGGCGTCCACCACGATGCGCTCCACCCGGCCGGTCACCGGTGCCGACACGACGTAGCGATCGCGGATGCGCGTTTCGCCCTGCTCGTCGATCGTGACCACGAGCGGGCCACGGCTGGCGACGGCGATGTCCACCGGCAGCGTGTCGGGCCACAGCGCCACCGCCAGCAGCCCGCCGACCAGTACGGTGCCGAGCGTCAGACGCCGCCAGGGCAGGGGCTTGCGCGTCGTCATCGCCGACGTCCGGGCGGGGCAGGGGGCGTCATCGGCTACTCGCGTGATTTGAGGACGCCGACCAGGTCGAGGCGATCGATGCGCCGCCGGACCAGCAGGCCGGAGAGCCCCGAGGCCGCCAGCACCGCCAGCCAGGTCCAGGCCACCGTCGCCGGGCGCACCACGAAGGACAAGCGATAGACCTCGTTGTCGAAGAGCGTCATGATCAGCGCGCCCAGGGCGTAGCCGATGACCGCCCCGATCGGCAGCGCCGCCAGCGCCAGCACCGCCAGTTCACCCAGCAGCACCAGCGAGACCTCGCCGCGGGTGAAGCCGAGCACGCGCAGGCTGGCCAGGTCGCGTTCCCGTTCCGACAATGACACGCGTGCGGCATTGTAGACGACGCCGAGCGCGATCACCGCCGCGAAGCCGACGTTGAAGCCGATCGCCAGATACATGCTCTCGGCCATCGTCTCGCGGAAGTTGCGCAGCGTGACGTCGCGCAGCGCCACGCCGGCCACGCCCGGCAGCGCCTTGACCCGACTGTAGAACTCGGGCAGCCGGGCGGCATCGACGGTGACGTGCGCGCCGGTCGCCGTCGGCCCTTCATGCAGGAGCCGGTGCACCGCCGCGATCTCCAGGTAGGCCTGCAGGCCGAAGGTGTCGTCGACGAGCGCGGCGACGACGAAGCGGCGCGTCGGCCGGCTGCCCTCGAGCACCTCGACCTCCACGGTGTCGCCGGCGGCCAGGCCGAGCGCCCGGCCGAGCGCGCGCGACAGGGTCAACCCGCCCTCGGCCAGGCCGACCGTGCGGCCGCGGCGATCGACGACGCGCTGCAGCCGCGGCGCCGCGACCGTGCCGGTGATCGCCACGGTGCGCGACCGATGGCCGGCGCGCAGCCGGGCCGGTACCATCCGCATCGGCTCGACGTCGATCACCCCTGGCAGCCGGCCGACGGCGAGGACGGCCGCCTCGCCGCGCGGCTGCACGAAGGTGAGCGTGGCGTCCTGGCGCATGATGCGGCCGAACTGGTCGTCGATGAGCACCTCCATCACGTCGAGGAACGACAGGCCGACGACCAGTACCGCCACCGCGAGGGCGATGCCGGTCACCGACAGGGCGGCGCGGACCGGCTGGCGCTCGAGGCTGCGCACGATCATCCGCGCCGAGACCGGCACCCGCCAGCGGCGGGCCGTCCGTTCGATGACGCTGGGCCGGTAGCGCGCCGGCGATTCGGGACGCATCGCCTCGGCCGGCGGCACCCGAACCGCCCGTCGTACCGCGGCCTGTGCGCCGAGCGCGCCCACCAGCGCGCTGCCGGCGAGCGCGCCGAGCGCCACGCCGGTCGACACCTGGTAGTCGAGCTCCGGGAAACGAAAGTAGGCGTTGTAGAGATCGATCATCGCGACGCCGAGCCAGGTGCCGCCGACGACGCCGGCGGCGGCGCCGCCGGTGGCGATGATCATCGCCCACTTGGTGTAGTGCCAGGCCAGGGCGCGGTTGCCGTAGCCCAGCGCCTTCAGCGCCGCGATCTGCGGTCGTTGCAGCGCCAGCGCGCGAGTCAAGGCGACGTGCAGGATGAAGGCGGCGACCGACAGGAAGATCACCGGGGTCAGGATGCCGAACATCCGCAGCTGGGCCAGTTCGTTCTCGAGCGTCCACGCCGACGCCTGCAGGCGGCGCGGAATCGCCCCCAGCCCGCCGTAGGGCGCGAGCAGGCGATCGACGTCGCCGATGACCGCGTCGGCGGTGGCGCCGCGCGCCAGCCCGAGCGTCACGTCGTTGAAACCGCCGGCCATGTCGAAGGCCGCCCCCAGCGCCTGGCGGCCCATCCACAGGACGCCGAAGCGGCGGTTGTCGGAAAGCATCTCGCCGGGCCGGACGATGTAGACGTACTCGGGCGACAGCGCGATCCCGGCGATGGTCAGGCGGCGCCGACGGCCGTTGACGATCGCGGTGAGGGTGTCGCCCGGCCGCAGGCCGTTGGCCTCGGCGAAGAGCTCGCTGGCCAGCACCTCGTCGGGGCGGTCGGCGGCGATCCACCTCCCGCGGCGCAGCGCCAGGTCGTTCAGCACCGGGCGGCCGCGGTCGGGCAGCGAGACCAGCCGGGCGCTGGCCGGCTCGGCCAGGCCGGGCACGTCGAGCGTCACGTCGGCGACGACGCGCGTCGCCACCGCCTCGACGCCGGGCAGGGCGGCGAGCCGGGCCTCGAGATCGGCCGGCGCCCGCGTCAGCGACGCGAACACGTCGCCGAGCCGCTGGCGGGCGAAGTAGCGGTCGCGCGAGCGCTGCAGCGAGTCGAAGTTCGACAGATACGCGACGAACATCGTGACGCCGGCGGCGACCACCGCGGCGATCGCCAGCGCCTGGCCCCTCAGCTCCCACAGGTCGCGCAGCAGCTTGCGATCCAGGGCGCGGATCCGCGGCCGGCGCCTCACCATCGCAGCTCCTGCACCGGCTGCTTCGTGGCGTTGCGCGTCTCGCCGGCGACGCGGCCGTCGGCCAGCCGCACCACGCGGTCGGCCATGCCGGCGATGGCGGCGTTGTGGGTGATGACGACGGTGGCGGTGCCGAGCGTGCGGTTGACGTGCGCGATGGCCTCGAGCACGACGACGCCGGTCGTGATGTCGAGCGCCCCGGTCGGCTCGTCGCACAGCAGCACGTCGGGCCGCTTGGCGATGGCCCGCGCGATGGCGACCCGCTGCTGTTCACCGCCCGAGAGCTGCGCCGGGAAGTGGTCGAGTCGCTCGGACAGCCCGACCATTCCCAGCGCCTCTTCGGGGGTCATCGGGTGGTCGCTGATCTCGGTGACCAGGGCGACGTTCTCGCGGGCGGTGAGGCTCGGGATGAGGTTGTAGAACTGGAAGACGAAGCCGACGTGCTCACGCCGGTAGGCGGTCAGCGCCGCGTCGTCGGCGCTGGTCAGCGTGTGGTCCTGATAGACGACGGTGCCCTCGGTCGGCACGTCCAGGCCGCCGAGGATGTTCAACAGCGTCGACTTGCCCGACCCCGAGGGCCCGAGCAGCACGACGAGTTCCCCGGGATAGAGGACGAAGTCGACGCCGCGCAGGGCGTGCACCGTGACCTCGCCCATCTGATAGCGTTTGGTCAGGCCCTGGGCGACGAACACCGGGCGCGCGTCGTGCTCCACAACGCCATTGTGCCCGGTCGGGGCGCCCGGCGGATCACTGGCACGGTGCGTGCACCGCAGATTCCGGGGGGACGGGCCGAGGATGGGTGTGTACGGAGGACAGGTACTGGCGATCCTGGGGTTGGCGGTGGCGGTGGCGGCGCAGGCGCGACCGGAATCTCCCTGGAGCGGCCCGGCGATCGAGCGCGCGGCCGCGATCGTCGGCGCCGGCCCGGTCGAACGGGCCGGGGCTGTCGCATTCTACGGCCGCCGCGGCGGGCCGGTCTGGCATGACGCCGCGGGTCGCCCGACCGCCGCGGGCGCGGCCGTGCGGCGGGTGCTCGAGGGACTCGACGCCCATGGGCTGGCGGCCGGGACCTACGCTGCTCCCGCCTCCGGCGACCTGGTCGCGGCCGACGTCGTGCTCACCGTCGCGACGCTGCGCGCGATGCGCCACCTGCACCTCGGCCGGATCGATCCGCGCTCGCTGGGCTGGGGGCTACCGATGTGGGCCGAGCCGCACGACTTCGCCGCCATGCTCGAGGCCGGCGTCGATGCCGGCACCCCGGCCGAGACCATCATGGGCCTGGCGCCGCCCTTCGCGCTCTACCGGCGTCTCGTCGAGGCGTTGGCGACCTACCGCCGGATCGCGGCGGCGGGGCCGCTGCCACCCCTGCCCCCGGGACCGGCGACGGTGCGCCCGGGCGACCCCTACCCGAGCGCCGCGCTCCGCGTTCGCCTGACTGCCTTCGGCGACCTCGAGCCGTCGGCGGCTGGCGATGACACGCGGTATGACGGCGCCATCGTCGACGGCGTCCGGCGGTTCCAGCGGCGCCACGGACTGACTCCGGACGGCGTGATCGGGGCGCGGACCCGGGCGGCGCTGGCTGTCTCACCGGCCGCCCGCGCCTGGCAGATGACGCTCGCGCTCGAGCGCCTGCGGTGGCTCCCCGACCTGGGCACGCGCCGCCTCGTGGCGGTGAACATCCCGATGTTCCGCCTGTGGGCCTGGGATGTCGCCCGCGACGACGACGCGCCGGCCCTGACGATGAACGTCATCGTCGGCCGGGCGGTGCGCACCCAGACCCCGGTGTTCGTCGACGTCATGGAGCAGGTGATCTTCCGGCCCTACTGGAACGTCCCGCGATCGATCCTCCGCGACGAGGTACTGCCGGCCGTGCGCCGCCGTCCAGGCTATCTGGCGAGCCAGCACATGGAGATCGTGCGCGGCGAGGGTGACGACGGCCGAGTCGTGGCGCTCGACGACGAGGCGCTCGCCGGCCTGTCGGCCGGCACCCTCCGCGTGCGTCAGCGCCCCGGCCCCGACAACGCGCTCGGGCTGGTGAAGTTCCTGTTTCCGAACGACGCCAGCGTCTACATGCACGGCACGCCGGCGCAGGGTCTGTTCGCCCGCGACCGCCGCGACTTCAGCCACGGCTGCATCCGCGTCGCCGACCCGCCGGCACTGGCGCGCTGGGTCCTGGGCCGGCAGCGCGAGGCGTGGCCGGAAGACCGCATCGCCGCCGCGATGCAGGGCGAGGACAACACCGCCGTGGCGCTCTACGCGCCGATCGACGTGGCGATCTTCTATCTGACGGCGGCGGTGCTGCCGGAGGACGGCGCCGTTCACTTCGCCGAGGACGTCTACGGCCACGACGCGCGGTTGTCACGCGCGCTGGCGGCGCTCGACTGACCGGGCTACCAGGCGCGAACGCGCCCGGTGTCGACGTGAACGAAGTTCGAGGCGGGGTAGTAGCCGACCCCGCCCTCGCCGAGGGCGAGGGCGGCGCGTCGCAGCCCGGCCAGCGGCACGTCGCCGACGCGGATGTCGATGGCCTTGCCCTGCATGTGCAGGCTGCTCGAGGCCACGCCGTGGCTGCGACGGCGTAGGGCGGCGTTGGTCGCCGGCGAGCGGTAGCCCGAGATGATCTCGAACGGCCGGCTCGCGCCGGTGCGTTCGCGCAGGTCGTAGAGCAGGTCGAGCAGTGCCGGGTCGATGGCGCGGACGTCGCCGGTGCGGAAGTCGCGCAGCAGGGTATTCACCGCCGCCAGGGCGTCGGGCACGTACTCGCCGGCGGTGCAGTACTCGACGGCGAGCCGCTCCCCGGTGTGCAGGTGCGCGAAGTGCAGGGCGCGTGAGTGGGCCCGTGTGGCGGCGGCCCAGGTTCGCGACGGGAGCGCGGCGCCCACCGCCGCGGCAGCGAGCGTGGCCAGCGCCTGACGGCGGGTACACGACGGCATCCAGGGATTCTACCAGGAGGGCGGGGGCGCCGTCGCCCCCCAAATGCCGTCGGCGTGCCGGATCTCGATCGCCGCGTCGAGCACGCGATCGACCTGCCGGCGCTCGTCCACCAGGGGCCACCAGTCGTAGAGCAGGACCTCGATCGGGCGCCACATCGCCACCCAGCCGGCGATCACCAGGCCCTCTCGGGCGACGTCGCGCAGGTAGCCGGCCGGCAGGGAGGAGGCCGCCTGGGCCAGCGTCAGGCATGCGACCAGGACCAGCAGGCCGACACCGAGGGCGAGCCGGCCGCGCCGCACGCGGTGCCGCAGACGGCGGGCGACCTGGCGGCGGGCGTGGGTGAAATGGCTGCGGATGGCCTCGGCCACGAGGTGATCGGGCAGCGCCGGATCGGGCGGCGCGTCGATGGCGACGACCAGCGCCAGCGGCAGGTGCCGCGGGATCTCCTCCACCGCGCCCATCACGTACTCGACGGCGCCTTCGTCGAGATCGCGTTCGCGGAAGGGCGCCGGGTCGCGGCTGTCGAACAGACGCCGGACGTCCCGGACCGTCAGCTCGATCCGGGCCCGTCCCTCGACGACGTGGTAACGCTGCTCGGTGGAAGGCTCCTGCACGCTCAGTCGGGCCGGGGCGGCACCGGGTGATTCTTCATCATCTCGGCGGGGCCGTTGGCCAGAAACGCACTGACCACCTCGGCGTGGGCCTGGATGAGCCGGGCGACGTAGGGGTCGGCCGACGTTTCGACCACACGCACCCCGCGCGCCGTCGCCGTCTGCTGCATCACGATCTTCGCGGCATGGGCGAACACTTCCCGGAACAGCGGATCGCGCTGATGAATCGGCCGCGCGTTCTCGACCCGGACGTACATCGCGGCGACGTGCTGCTGAATCAGCCGGACCACCGCCGGGTCGTCGGATTCGGTCAACGTCTCGACCCCGTCGGCGCGCGGCGTGGCCGTGCGGGTGATCTTCGCCCGCTCGGCGAACAGCGCGTGGATGCCCTGCATGTCGGCCATGTGGGCGTCGTCGTGCATGCCCTGCATGCCCTTCATGCCGGGTCCGGGCCCACGGCCCTGCGCCGCCGCGACGCCCGCGCCCGCGACTGCCGTCATCACCACGAGCATCACCGTACGCGTCATCGCCATCACGCCCTCCGTGCCGGACACGTCCTCACGCCCAGCAGTGCGTAGAGCGGACACCACCCGGTCACGCCCGTGAGCAACGGCACCGCGCCGAGCAGGCCCCAGGGCCACCACGGTCCGGCCAGCGCCATTCCCAACAGCGCCGCGCCGACGACCAGGCGCAATCCGCGGTCCCATGCGGCTTGGTTGACTCCCATCGCACCCTCCTGCACTGGCGCCGCCGGATTTTGCTTGCGTCCGGCGCCGTCGCCAGCCACGATCACGTCGGTACTCGGGGCAAGATCGCTGCCGCCGGGTGGCGGCGGCTGGTGCGCGCGGGCGTGCCGGACGCGTGGTGCCGCGCCGGGAATTTCGCGCCGGCACGGGAATACTCCACGGCGGTCGTGGCCCGTCTGCGGGCCCGGTGGCCGGGCGCGGGACGAATCGGAACGGTGGGCATCGGGGGGAAGCCGCGCTCCCTTCGACCTGGCACAACGCGTGAATTCGGCGACTCGGGGGCGTGTATGACGGTCGGTTGGAAGTCTGTACTGATTGCGGTGAGCGTGATGGGGATGGTGGCCGTGGCCTCCGCGGCCGACGCGCAGGGGCTGGGGGGCAGCCGGTGCGCCGACTGCCACTTCGCCAATCCCGGGTCGGTATCGGCCTCGCACCTGTCGGACTGGGACACCTCGGCGCACGGCCGCAGGAACGTCGGCTGCGAGAGCTGTCACGGCGGCGACCCCAAGAGCTTCGAGCCGTTCATCGCCCACCAGAACATCCTGCCGCGCAGCAACCCGGCCAGCCCGGTCAACAGCATGAACCTCGGCAAGACCTGCGGCACCTGTCACGCCGGCCCGTTCGTCCAGTTCCAGAAGAGCAAGCACTACGAGCTGCTCCGCGCCGGCGACCGGAACGCGCCGACCTGCGCCACCTGCCACGGCGAAGCGGCCGGCGTGCGGCTGTCGCCGCGGGCGCTCGAAGGCCAGTGCGCGCAGTGCCACGGCGCCGGCAAGATCGCGCCGCGTCCGGAGAACCCGATCAACGGGCGGCTGGCGCTCGAAGGCCTGCGCGAGACGCGGACGCTGCTGAAGGACGCCCGCACCGCCATCGGCCGCGTGAAGGATCCGAACCGGCGCGCCGCGCTGGAACGCGATGCCCAGCAGGTCGAGGTGCCGATCGTCGAAGCCACCGCCGCCGGGCACGCCTTCGTCTACACCCAGCTCGAAGAACGGCTGGCGACGGCGCGCACTCGACTGGCGGCGCTCTTCGAGCGCATTGCGAACCCCTGACCCCGCTGACGGCGGTCACGCCCGGCGCGGCTCCCGTGCCGGGCGGGGCGTCGTCGTTCAGGGCAGCACGAACTCGTGCTCGGGATGGCGGACCGTCAGCACCGGGCAGGGCGCCTTTCGCACCACGTTCTCGGCGACGCTGCCGATCAGCAGGTGGGCCATCGCACCGCGCCCGTGGGTGCCCATGACGATGAGGTCGATCGCCTCGCGCTGCGCGTAGCGCACGATGCTCAGGAACGGCGAGCCGACCTCGGTGACCAGACACGCGCAGTACTTCTGGCGCTCGGTCTCGTTCAGCATCGCCGCCAGCTGGGCGTCGGATTCGCGACGGGCCGCCGCCTCGTACTCGGGCGCCGACACCGCGTAGATCTCGGCCGCCCACGGCTGTTCGAGCGGATTCTGCACCGCGTGCAGCAGGTGCACGCAGGCGCCGAAGCGATCGGCGAGCGCCAAGGCGTAGCGAAGCGCCACCCGTGACGTCTCGCTGAAATCGGTCGGCACCAGGATGTGCTTGAGCGCGATCGTCGCCACCGCCCCTCCTTCCGCTCAGACCAGGACCACCGCCGGCGCCGCCGCTTTCTTGCGGCGCTCGCCCGCCTTGGGGTGGACCACGAACACCGGACACTGCGCCTGGCGCACCACGGCGTTGGCGGTCGAGCCGAACGCCAGCAGGTCGAGGGCGCCGCGGCCGCGCACGCCCATCACGATGACGTCGGCGGCCATGTTCTTCGCGGTGTCGAGGATGCGATCGCCCGGCTTGCCGACGACGATGCGCTCGTCGATTCGACACCACTCGCGGACGGTGTCGGAGACCGCCTCGCGCATCAGCCGCGCGCCGTAGGCCTCGCCGGCGCGCCGGTACTCATCGACGTCGAGGGCGGCGAACTCGCCGGCCTCGGGCATCGGCTCGACCACGTGCAGCAGCGTCAGCTGGCCGTCGGTCTCGCGGGCCAGGTCCACGGCCTGCGCGACCGCGTCGGCCGAGGCCTGGGATCCATCGACCGGGCACAGGATGCGGCCGAACAGCACCCCGCGCTCGGGCGTGGCGGCGGCCGGCACGACCATGACGGGGCAGGGCGCCTTGCGCAGCACCTTCTCGGCCACCGAGCCGAGCAGCAGGTGCTCGACGCCGCCGCGGCCGTGCGAGCCCAGGACGATCAGGTCGACGTCCTGCTCGCGGGCGACGGCGAGGATCTCGCGCCCCGGATAGCCGCCGATGAGGGCGGTGTCGACGCCGAGCCCGGCGTCGCGGGCCCGCGTGCCGGCGGCCGCCAGATCCTGCTCCGCCTGCCGGCGCTGCTCCTCGAAGAGGCGGATGTCGACCGGGATCTCGCCGTAGGGCGCCATCATCGGCATCGGCGGGTCGACGTGCAGCAGCGACAGCCGGGCCTCATACCGCTTGGCCAGCGCGATGGCATACGCCTCGGCCTTGGTCGAGACCTCTGAGAAGTCGGTCGGGCACAGGATGTGCGTGATCGTCACCATCGGTCGGTCTCCCTTATCGTCACCACGTCACGTCGTGCCGGTGCGGCTGCCGGTCAACGCTTCGTCGACCGCGCTGGCGACGCGATCGAGGTCGAGCGGCTTGCCGAGCAGCGCCTGCGCGCCCAGCTGCCGGGCCTGCACCAGCGCATCGCCCGCCCAGTACGCCGTCATCATCAGCACGGCGGCGTCCGGGCGGCGCTTCCGGATCTCCTCCAACACCGCCAGGCCGCTCATGTCAGGCAACTTGACGTCGAGCACCACGACCGTCGGCGGTGGCACGACGGCGAGCAGATCGAGCACCGCCGCCCCATCGACCGCCTCGCTGACGACGTGGCCGTCCCGGGACAGCCGCTGCCCGAGCGCCCACCGAATCAACGTCTCGTCATCGCCCACGATCACATTGGCCACGTCGCTCAACCCCCAAGACCTTGAGCAACGGGCGTGCCGACCAGCGGCGGCGGCGAAACCGCGGCATTCTACGGCAATTTGCCGGCCGACGGGGCAGATGTCCGCCCCGGGGCGAGGAAGATTCCCTGGCGCCAGGGCCCCACCGGGCTCACGAGGCGGCCGGCCGACCCAGCTTGTCGAGGCCGAACTTCTCGAGGCGGTAGCGAATCTGATCGCGGTTCATGCCCAGCAGCTGGGCGGCCTGGGTCTGATTGCCCTGGGCCCGCTGCAGGGCCTGGACGAGCAGGTCGCGCTCCAGCGTCTCCAGGTTGACCCCCTCGGCCGGCAGCGAGAAGCCCGAGGTCACCGGGGTCGGCGCGGCCAGCATCGTGAAGTGCTCCGGTCCGAGCAGGTCGCCGTCGGCCAGCAACATCGCCCGTTCGACGGCGTTGCGCAGTTCGCGGACGTTGCCGGGCCAGGGATAGGCCTCCAGCGCCCGCATCGCCGCCGGGCTGACGCCGCTGACGTTCTTCTTGAACTCCCGGTTGAACGCCGCGACGAAGTGCTCGACCAGGCGCGGCACGTCGCCGGTGCGATCGCGCAGCGGCGGCAGGGTGATCGGCATGACCCCGAGCCGGTAATAGAGATCCTCGCGGAACTTGCCGTCGCGGACCGCCTGGGCGAGGTTGCGGTGCGTGGCGGCGATCACCCGCACGTCGACCTTCACGTCGGTCAGGCCGCCCACCCGCTTGAAGGTCTTCTCCTCGAGGAAGCGCAGCAGCTTGGCCTGCAGGGCCGGGGTCATCTCGCCGATCTCGTCGAGGAAGATGGTGCCGCCGGCGGCGGTTTCGAACAGGCCGCGCTTCTGCTGCCGGGCGTCGGTGAAGGCACCCCGCTCGTGCCCGAACAGCTCGCTCTCCAGCAGGTGCTCGGGCAGCGCCGAACAGGTGATGTTGACGAACGGCCGGCCGGCACGGTCGCTGTTGTAATGGATGGCCTTGGCGGCGAGGTCCTTGCCGGTGCCGGTCTCGCCCTGCAGCAGCACGGTCGAGGCCGGACTGGCCGCCACCTTGGCCATCACCGTCTTGACCGCCTTCAGCGCCGGCGATTCGCCGACCACGCGGTCGAAGGCGTGCGGCTCGATCTCGCGGGCGCGCAGCGCCTTCACCTCGCGCCGCAGCAGGCTGGTCTCGAGCGCCTTGCCGATGCTGAGCAGCAGGGCTTCGAACTCGAACGGCTTCTTGGCGTAGTCGTAGGCGCCCTGCTTGATGGCTTCGACCGCCGTCTGGATCGAGGCGAAGGCGGTCAGCAGGATGACCGGCACCGTCGGCTGCTGCTCCTTGAGCTGGCGCAGCACCGCGAGGCCGTCGGTGTCGGGCAGCTTGAAGTCGAGCAGGACCAGGTCGACGGCGTCGCCAAAGGCGGCCAGGGCCTCGGCGCCGGTCCCGGCCTCGATCACGTCGTAGCCGGCGGCGCTCAGCCGCTCGCGCAGGGTCCAGCGAATCAGCTGTTCGTCGTCGACGACGAGGATGGTGGCGGGGGCCATCGCGGGCACCAGTATATCCAGTGGCTCGGCCGGCGCGGCCCGCCTGCTAGACTCGGCCCATGGCTCCCGAACTCCCCGCGTCGGGCGGCGACGCGCCGGCGGCCCTGCACGAGTCGCTCTACCGCGCCGTCGCCGAGACCGTCGTGGACGGGCTGGTGGTGATCGACGACACCGGCGTCATCGAGTGGCTCAACGCCGCGGCGACGACGATGTTCGGCTACCGCGCCGACGAGGTCCGCGGCCGCAACGTCAGCATGCTGATGCCGGCGCCGTTCCACGACGAGCACGACGGCTACCTGCGGCGATACCTGACCACGGGCGAGCGCCGCATCATCGGCATCGGCCGCGAGGTGCGCGGCCGCCGCGCCGACGGCACCGAGTTCCCGCTGTCGCTGGCGGTGGGGGAGACCACGGTCGGCGGGGCGCGGAAGTTCACCGGAATCCTGCGCGACCTGACCCGCCAGAAGCAGCTCGAGGCAATGCTGCAGGAGCGCCAGACGCTGGCCCGGGTCGGGGAACTGGCCGCCGTCGTCGCCCACGAGGTGCGCAACCCGCTGGCGGCGATCAAGGGCGTGGTCGAGGTCATCCAGACCCGTTTCGCCGCCGATTCGCCCGAGCGCAAGGTGCTCGGCGACCTGCTCCTCCGGGTCGACTCGCTCGATCACCTCGTGAGCGACCTGCTCATCTACGCCCGGCCGGTCCCCCCGGTGTTCAAGCGCGCGGCCTTCCTGGATCTCGTCCGCGCCACCGCGGCGCTGGTGGCCAGCGATCCGGTCGCCGCCGGCGTGCGCTTCGAGGTGTCGGGCGACGAGGCGACGCTCGACATCGACCCGGCGCAGATGGGCCGCGCCCTGCTCAACCTGATGACCAACGCCGCCCAGGCGATGAAACACAAGGGCGTGGTCCGCGTCACCGGCCGCCGACGGCCCGGGGGCTATGTCGTCACGGTCCGCGACGACGGGCCGGGCATGGCCGGCGAGGTTGCCGGGCGCTGCCTGGAGCCCTTTTTCACGACCAAGACGCGCGGCACCGGGCTGGGCCTGCCGATCGCGCGCCGCGTCGTCGAGGAGCACCTCGGGTCGATGTATCTCCAGAGTGCGCCGGGGCAGGGCACGACCGTGGTCATCGAGCTGCCGCAGCATTAGCCGACGCGGCCGGGAAGGATTCCCCGGCGCCCGTGGCCCTGGCCGGCCCGCTCGGCGGCAATCGCCCACGCCCGTGGCTGCACGCCGATGGCACACCTTTCGCTCTCGCGATGTCCTGCGGAGGGCACCATGGCTGAACGGCTGAGCAACCCCACCAACCTGGATGACCTGCTTCGTGCGGTTCGTCTGGAGTTCGAGGAGATGCCCGGGTTGGCGTTGACGGCCGATCAGGCGCGTCGGCTCTGGGCGTTGGATCCGGGGGTGTGCGGGCGGGTGTTGGGCAGGCTGGTGGAGAGCGGATATCTCGACGTCAACGACGTCGGGATGTACGTGCGGCCGACGGCGGCCTGATCGAGGCGATCGGTCGCTGCGTCGTGGCGCTGCCGGACTCGGCCGAGGCGCCGGATCCCGTTGGGAATCCGGCGCCTCTCGTCGTTTAGGCCGACTTCACCTGGACGGTGCGGGCGGCGGGCGCGGCCGGCGCCGGGGGCATCGGCACCTGAACCTCCAGCACGCCCTGCTTGAAGGTGGCGGTCGCCTTGTCGGCGGCGGCGCCCTCCGGCAACGTGACGACGCGGCTGAACGCACCGTACGACCGCTCGGTGGCGTAGTAGTCGGCGTCCTTGGTCTCCTTCTCCTGGGTCCGTTCGCCGCTGATGGTCATGCGGTTGCCCAGTACCTCGACCTTCACGTCCTTGTCGCTCATCCCCGGCAGATCCGCCCGGACCACGAACTGGCCGTTCCTGGCGAACGCCTCGACTTCGGGCACCCAGCCGTCGAACGGTCCGGCGGTGAACGCCTTGGGCAGTCCGCCGAAGAACCGATCCATCTCGGTGGACAGCCGGCGCATCATGCCGAACGGTTCGAGCATCGCACCTCCCCGAGTCATTGCCGTGCCTGCCATGACAGCGCTCCTTTCTTGTACGAACGCGCGGGCGTGTTCGCCGGCGCCGACCTCACGACACCGGCACCGCGAGCCACAAGCCGACGCCCGCGCCGACCGTGACGAGTACCGCCCAGCCGAGCAGGCTCACCGCCACCGCCCGCCCCAGCGAGCCGTAGTCGAAGGCCTGACGGATGGCGAGGGTCATCGCCGCGACCATCCACACCGCGGTGAGCGGGAAGAACAGCCACCGCGTGGCGCCGAACACCTCGAAGGCCCGGAACATCCCGGGCGCCGCGGCGAAGCCGAGCGTGCGCAGCACCTGGCCGAAGTCGACCGCCGTCCCTGGCTCTGGCAGCAGGTGGGCGCCGACCTGATGGACCACGATCGCCCACGCGATCCACGCCGCGACCGACGCCGCGGTGACCACGGCGATGGTCCGCGGCGCCGTGTCGCCGATTCCGGCCACACCGATACCCGCGCCGACGCCGGCGAGCGCCACCACGATCAGCGCCTGCGGCAACGCCCCGCGGTCGGCCTCGACGTCTTCGAAGGTGGCGGCGTCGAGCCCGAGCACACCCAGCACGCGACGGATGAAGCGGGTCATCGACGCCTCCATTTCCCGATCAGGGCAAAGCCCGTGCCTCCCGGTCGAGCGCGGATCGCCGCGGGATACAGGTAGAACCAGTGGCCGATGCCGGCCCCGGTGGCGGGATTTTCCTCCAAGTGCGAACTGGCGCGCAGCTACCAGGCCAGCCCGGCGGCCACGGCCACGGCGATCGCCGCCAGCGCGGCAGCGGCGCGGGCGCGGAATCCGGGGCCGCCGACGACGAGGGCGATGGCGAGCTTGAGCACGCTGTTGGCGAGCACGCCGACGACGATGGCGCGAGCCGCGACGTCGAGGCTCGGCACCGCGCCGCGCGCCATCGTCACCGTGAGGGCATCGACATCGGTCAGGCCCAGCACGGCGCCCGACGCCAGCAGTCCGAGGGCGCCGAAGGCCTCGCGGGCCGCATCGACGCCGTAGAGGACGAGCTGGAACAGCGCCGTCATCTGCAGGGCGGCGCCGACCTTCAACGGGTTGTCGGTGGCGACCGGCACGTCGCCGCTGTCGTGCGGCCGGCGCAGCGTCCACAGGACCGCGCCGCCGGCGACCACGACCGCCGGGAGGAGACGCGGCGCCAGCACCACCGCCAACGGCAGGTTCAGCACGGCGGTCGCCAGCAGCACGCGTGGGAAGAGCATCGCGTTCGCGGCGAGGGCCCCGGCGGCGAGCGACGGCGCCAACCCCCGCTCCTCGCGGCTCGTGCGGGCGAACGTGAGCGTGACGTTGGTGGACGACACCAGTCCGCCGATCGCTCCCGCGGCGGTCAACCCGTGTCCCGGGCCGAGCATGCGGCGGGCGAGGTGGCCGGCGAAGCTGAGGCCGCTGAAGAAGAGCACCAGGGCCCAGAGCTCCCGCGGCCGTACGCCGATCCCCGGCCCGAACGGCCCGGCCGGCAGCACCGGCAGGATCACCAGCGCCATCGCCGCGAAGCGCAGGCCCGAACGCAGATCGCTGCTGTCCACGCGCGCCGCCAGGGCGTGCAGACGCGTCTTCTCGACCAGCAGCAACCCGGTGGTGGCGATGATCGCGCCGGCCGCGCCGCTGCGGCCGGCGCCGGCGAGCGTCCCGGCCGCGAGCACGACGAGGGCGGCGACCTCGGTGGTGCCATCGACGTCCTGCCGGCTCGCCGCCACGTAGGCGGCGACCACCAGCGCGGCACCGCCGGCCAGGAGCGCGCCGGCGACCGCCAGGAGTCCCTCGGTCATGAGCTGGCCGGCGATGCCGCCGAGCAGGCCGAGCAGCGTGAACGTGCGGATGCCGGCGAATCGCGCCTTCGGCCCCTCGGCATGGCCCGACGCCTGGCGTTCGAGCCCGACGGCGGCGCCGCCGAGGGCGGCGATCGCCAGCGGCACCACCACGTTCCAGGTCAGGGTTCCGATCACGTCGGGACGATCCTACGCCGCTCTCGTGCCACGGACGAGGCAGTCGGCGTTGCCATGGCGGCGGCCCCCGATCCGGGTAAGATGGGCCGGCACGTCCCGGCCGGCCGGGGCCCATTCGTGGGGAGTTCGACCGTGAGACACCCGACCCGCTCCGCGCTCGTCCTGGCCACCGCTCTGGTCCTGTCGATTCCGGCGGCGCGCGCCGTGGCCCAGACCGCCGCGGCCCCGGCCACCGCCAAACCGCAGAGCGTCATCGCCGATGTCAGGGCGGCGATCGCCAAAGGCGACTTCGCCGGCGGCGACGCGCTGCTGAACGCTTACCGCGCCAGCCGCGGGGTGACGCCCGAGGCGCTCGAGGCGCTGTCGTGGCTGGGCCGCGGCGCGCTGGCCGCAGGGCAGCTCGATCGCGCCGAGAACTACGCCCTCGAAACCTACGACCTGTGCCTGGAGGCGCTGAAGACGCGCGGCATGGACGACGAGCCGCGGCTGCCGATCGCCATCGGCGCGGCCATCGAGGTGCGGGCCCACGTGCACGCCCAGCGCGGCGCCCGCGCCGACGCCGTCTACCTGCTGCAGCAGGAGCTGGCGACGTATCGCGCCACCTCGATCCGCGCCCGCATCCAGAAGAACATCAATCTGCTGTCCCTGGAAGGCCAGCCGGCGCCGCCGCTCGAGACCGCCGAGTATCTCGGCACGGTCGCCCCTGGGGCCGTCTCGGCGCTCAAGGGCAAGCCGGTGGTGCTGTTCTTCTGGGCGCACTGGTGCCCCGACTGCAAGGTGATGTCGACGGTGCTCGAGTCGCTGCTCGGACGGTACCGCGACCAGGGCCTGACCGTGGTCGCGCCCACGCAGCGCTACGGCTACGTCGCCAAACGCGCACCGGCGCCGCCGGCCGAGGAGATGGCCTACATGGCCAGGGTGCGCGACGAGGTCTACCCCTGGCTGGCCCGCGAATGGGTGCCGGTCAGCGAGGAGAACATCAGGAACTACGGCGTCAGCACCACCCCCACCGTGGTGCTGGTCGATCGCGCCGGCGTGGTCCGGCTCTATCACCCCGGCCAGATGACGATGGAGCAGATCGAACCGCACATCCGGGCGATCCTCGAGTCGAAGGCCAGCAGCGCCGCGCCGTGAGGCGGCCGGCCGTGAGGTCCGTGATGCCGATGCGATGGTCGGCGGCGGGGGTCGTCGTCGCCGCGTGCCTGGTGTCGCCGGCGGCGGGCGTTGCCCAGGACGGCGCCGCGCTCGTTGCTCAGGCCCAGCGGGACTGGGCACGGCTGCACACCGCCACCGCGGTGCGCGGGTTCGAGCGGGCCACCGCCGATCCGCGCGTGGCCGCCGAGGCGTGGCTCGGGCTCGGCCGCATCCGCGCGTTTCGCGGCTGGCAGGCCGAGGGCGCGTTCCCCGGCTGGCACGAAGAGGTCGATCAACGGCCGATGGCGCTCGACGCCTTCCGCCGCGCCGCGTCGTTGCGGCCCGACTGGGCCGAGCCGCAGGTCGCCCTCGGCGAGGCGCTGCTGCTCGATGGGCAGCGGGACGCGGCCGGGGCCGCGTTCGACCGGGCCCTGGCGCTGGCGCCCGGCCACCCGGCGGCGACTCGAGGCCGCGCCGCGGCGCGCGGCGAACGCGTGGCCGAGGCCGAGGCCGAGGCGATCGCCCGGATCGACGCCGCGGCCAAGGCCGGGCGGCCGGCCGAAGCGGCCGCGCTGGCGCGCTCGTTCATCGCGGCGCACCCCGACAGCCCGCGCGTCTTCGACGCCTACGCCCGCTTGTTCTCCGCGTGGCAGGGGTGGCCGCAGGCCGCCGAGGCCGAGATGCTGCCGGCGATCGAGGCGCGGCTCGCGCTGCGGCCGGATCCCGTGGCCTATGCCGCGGCGATCACCCTGCTGACCACCCGCGGCGTCGCCCTGGCGCGGGCCCGGGTCCTGGCCGCCGACGGCCTCGAGGCGGGCGACCGTTTCATCACCGAGAACGAGCCGTCCTACAAACTCGGCGGCAAGGTGCAGAACTCGCGCGATCGCAATCGCGCGCTCTTCACCGACCTGCTCGGCTGGACGGCGTTTCTCCAGGGTGACCTCGCGACCGCCGCCGCCAGGCTCGACGAGGCGGCCCGTTTCGTCAGCGGCAACGATTTTCTGGTCCAGTTCCATCGCGCCCGCCTCGCCGAAGCCCGGCGCGACGCCGACACCGCCCGGGAGCGCTACTACGACGCCCTGGCGCTCGAGAGCGCGCCGCCGATGGCGCCGCTGCGCCAGGCCGCCGCGGCGGCGCTGGCCGGTCTCTACGCCGCCGAAGGGGTCACCGCCGCCGACGCCGAGATCAACATCGGGCGCGAACTCGAGCGGCGCCGCGCCGAGCGGCGGCGCGCGCTGCTGTCGTCGGCGATCGGCAAGCCGCTGCCGGCGCTGCCGACCACCGACCTGGCCGGCGCGAAGGTCGCGCTCGGCGACGGGCGCGGCCAGGTGACGCTGCTCAACTTCTTCGCCGCCTGGTGCGGCGCCTGCCGGCAGGAGATCCCGCTGATCCAGCAGGCCTACGAGCGCTACAAGGACGACCCCCGCGTGCGCTTCGTGCTGGTCAGCCTCGACGACGATCCGCAGCGGCTCGAGCGCTACATCGCCGAGCGGAAGTTCCAGATGCCGGTGCTGCGCATGACCCGCGACGAGGCCGCCGCCGCGCTCGACGTGCAGGACACGCCGTGGACGTTCTACGTCGACGGCGACGGCACGATCCGCTACGAGGTGCGCGGCCTCGAGCCGCACGGCGATGCGGTGGCGCGCATCAGCTGGTACATCGAGCAGCTGACCGCCGGACCTCGCTAGCCGCCGAATCGTCTCAGTCGCGGCTCCAGTAGACGCGCGCCAGCTTGTTCTCGTGCGAGAAGTCGTAGCGGATGTCGCCGTGGAACGCCTTGGCGAGGGCGTGGCCCAGCCGCTGGGCCAGGTGCTCGGTGGTCGTGGTCACCACGGCCGCATGATGCGGGTCGCGCGTCCACTCCATGATCCGCGCGGTCGGATTGTCTTCGGCGGCGCGGTCGGCCTCGGCGCGCAGCAGATGTTCGATCTCGTCGCGATGCGCGGCGACGAACGCCCCGTCCAGATACAGGAACCCGCTGGGCAGGTGCTGGGCGACTCGGGCACAGGCCGGACACGTCACCACGGTCGGCGGCTCCGCTTCCACCCCGGTCTCGCTGCCTGCGGGATACCAGCGCCGCTGCCGGTACACCGCGCCGCACGTGCCGCACACGGCGGGCTCCGACGCCGCCCTTGGCGGCCGGTGCCGACCCGCCTCGTGGTCCACACGACGCGTGAACGTGGCGTTGGTGTAGGGCTTTCGGGAACGCATCGTCGATCCTCCGCTCTCCCTTCGCCAGCAGCAACGTCGATGCCAGTCGGAGACGGGCGGCGACGGCCGGTTGCCGCAGGACGGGCCCGGCCGTCGCCCATCGCCCTGCGGCCAGGTCCGCGGGCGGCGGGGAAATTCCCGGCCCGCGATCCGGGTGGCCGGCGCGCCGTCAGCGGGTCGTCTTCGGGCGCTTGAACGCCAGCGCCGACCACGTGGCGTCGACGGTGCAGATCTTGAAGTCGACCAGCCCGGCGGCGAGTCCGGCATCGCGGACGACGTTGCCGTCGAGATCGCAAACGACCCCAGAGGTCTTCTTCGGCCAGACCAGCCACGCCACCTGCGATCGCAACGTCGCGGCGAGCCGCCCGAGGGCCACACGCAGTTCGGCCCGCGAGCGCAGGAACCACACGACGCGATCGACGTCGGCGGCGAAGGCCGCCGTCAGTCGCGCCCCGGCCGGCAGCGCGCCGAGCGTCGTCGCGAAGTCGCGCGGCGCGCCGATGGCGGCGACGCGCTCGCCGGCGGCGATGCCGAGCTTCTGGGCCAGGCTGCGTCCGGCGTAGAGCGGGTCGGGCGGCACGATGGGCGCCGCCGGGGCGGTGCGGATCGCCCTGGGGATCGCCGCCTTCATCCGCCCCCAGGTGGTGTAGACCGCATCGGGCAGCAGCGCGCGCAGCGCCGCCACCTTGTCCGCCTCGCCGCCGACGAAGAGCAGCGGCGTGTGACGCGTCGCCTTGCGGCTGCGCAGGGCCATGGCGATCTCGCGGCCGTGCGACGGCCGGCGCGACAGATCGAGGACGACGAGCTCGGCGCTCCCGGTCCGCAGCACGCGGCCCAGCGCCGGGCCGGTCACCTCGCCGAGGTAGGTCACCTCGTGGCCGAGGGCCTCGAGGTCGTGTTGATGGCGTCGCCCCTCGGCCGGGTCCCAGTGCACCAGGTGCAGGCGGGCCATCGGCGGCGGCGGTCGGGCCTCAGCCGTGCAGCGTCGCCTTCAACGTGATCTCGTTGGCGGCCAGCGCCCGCGAGATGATGCAGCCGGTCCTGGTGTTGCGGGCGTGCTCCTGGAACGTGGCGTCGTCGGCGCCGGGCACGACGGCGTCGGTCACCAGGTCGATCCGCGTGATCAGGAAGCCCTTGTCGTCCTTGCCGAGGTGGACGCTGGCCGTGGTCTTCACCGACGTGGCGACGTGGCCGGCCTTGGCCAGCGAGTTGGCGAGGGCCATCGAGAAGCAGCCGGCGTGCGCGGCGCCGAGCAGCTCTTCGGGGTTGGCGCCGGGCGTCTCGCCGAAGCGCGTGGCGAACGAGTAGTCGCCCTCGAACGCGCCGCTGCCGAGCGCCATGCGGCCGCTGCCGCCCATCAGATCGCCCTTCCACTCCGCTGTCGCCGTCCGTGCCATGTCGGAACTCCCTCACGCGGTTCGCTGCGGCACGGCAGGAGACCGGCGCGCGCGACCGAACGGGTAGCGTAGCACACGCTCTTCGGCGTGGCAGTGAGGGCGGGACGAGGGCGGTCAGCGCGGCCCGGCGGGCGGCTGGTCGCGGATGATGAAGAGCTTCTCGCCGGGCTTGATGAGGCCGAGATCCTTGCGGGCCAGCTCTTCGATCGTGACCGGATCCTCGCGGTAGCGCCGGGCCTGTTCGCGCAGCCGCTGGTTCTCGGCCCGCACCGCCCGCAGCGAGGACTGCAGCTCGCGGTAGTCGCCGCGGGCGCGCATCAGCGCCAGCAGCCCCTTTTCGCCGACGACCGCGTCGATCAACACCACCGCGGTGAGCACCATCAACCCGTAGCGCGCGAGGCGGCGCACGGTCGACCCGCCGGTGGGGCGGGCGGCGCGGCCGTCGTCGCTGGGCGTGGTGTCGGGCATCGTCGGTGGCAGAATAGCGAGTCGCGCGCCGAAGTACAAGGGCTTTGTACCGCGGCGCCCACAAAAGTACAAGAACTTTCTCGCGAGTACAAGTGGAATCTGCGACCGACCTGCGCATCGTGCTGACGTCCTGGCCGGCCGACCGGCCCGCCGACGAGGCGGCGGCCACGCTCGTGCGCGACGGGCTCGCCGCCTGCGTGAGCGTGCTGGCGCCGATGACGTCGCACTACCGGTGGGACGGCGCCCTCGAACGCAGCGAGGAGCGCCAGATCGTGATCAAGACGACCGCCGGCCGCCTGGCCGAGCTGGAAGCCCGGCTGCTGGCGCTGCATCCCTACGAGCTGCCGGAACTGGTTGTGCTCGACGCCACGGCGAGCGCTACATATGGCGCATGGGTGCGCGGCGCAGTCGATAGGTGACGCGCCTCGATCCGGGGCTCGGGACTCGGGGCTCGGGACTCGGGAATGACCTCTGACGGAACTGACGCACGACGTCTGCTCATTCGGCTCGGGCGTGGACGTGGTGAACGCTCTTCCCGAGCCCCGAGCCCCGAGCCCCGAGCCCCGCGCCCCGCGCCCCGCGCCCCGAGGGCCGGCGTCAGGCCAAGGCCTGACGCAGGTCCTCGAGGAGATCGTCCGCGTCCTCAATCCCCACCGAGATGCGCAGCAGGCCGTCGCTGATGCCCAGGGCGGCGCGGCGTTCGGCGGGCACCGAGGCGTGGGTCATCACCGCGGGGTGCGAGATGAGCGTCTCGACGCCGCCCAGGCTCTCGGCCAGCGCCATCAGCTGGAAGCGGGGCAGTACCTCGCGGGCTCGCTCGATCGAGCCGACGTCGAAGGAGATGAGCCCGCCGAAGCCCTGCATCTGCCGGAAGGCCAGCGCGTGGTGCGGGTGGCTGGCCAGCCCGGGGTAGATGGTGCGGGTCACGCGCGGATGCGCCGCCAGGTACTCGGCGATGCGCATCGTGTTGGCGTTGGTGCGCTCCATGCGGATCGGCAGCGTCTTGGTGCCGCGCAGCACCAGCCAGCTGTCCATCGGCCCGAGGATCGCCCCGGCGGCGTTCTGCACGAAGCGGAACCACTCCTCGTCGTCCTGGTGGGCGACCACGACCACGCCGCCGACGCTGTCGCTGTGGCCGTTGAGGAACTTGGTGGTGCTGTGCAGCACGAGGTCGGCGCCCAGGGTCAGCGGCCGCTGCACGTACGGGCTGGCGAAGGTGTTGTCGACCACCACGCGCACGCCGTGGCGATGGGCGATGTCGCTGGCCGCGGCGAGGTCGGTGACCGACAGCATCGGGTTGGTCGGCGACTCCACGAACAGGTACTTCGTCGTCGGCCGGAACGCCGGCGCGATGGCGTCGAGATCGGCGGTGTCGACGTAGCTGAAGTCGAGGCCGAACTTGCGGCGCACGCGTTCGAACAGGCGGAAGGTGCCGCCGTAGGTGTTGTCGCTGACGACGACGTGGTCGCCGGCCTGCAGGCGGGTCAGCACCGCGTCGATCGCCGCCATGCCCGAGGCGAAGGCGAAGCCGGCGCGGCCGGCCTCGATGGCCGCGACGTTGCGCTCGAGGGCCATGCGCGTCGGGTTCTGCGTCCGGCCGTACTCGTAGCCCTTGTGCTGGCCGAGGCCTTCCTGCACGTAGGTCGAGGTCTGGTAGATCGGCGTGATGATGGCGCCGGTGGCGGGATCCGGCTCCTGGCCGGCGTGGATGCAGATGGTGGCGAAGCGGGCGCGGTCGGTGAGTCTCACGGCGCCGGCCACGTTACTCTGTTATGATTCCGGCCTGCAATCGGGCGCGCGACGCGCGTTCGCGGCCGCGACCGCATGGCCGACGCCTCACTCATCCCACCTCCGCGGCCGCCGGCGTTGCCGGCCGGGGCGACCTCGTCCGATCTGATCACCCGGCCGTGGATCATCGGCGGGCTGCCGCCGCGGCGGACCACGGCGCAGGCCGCCCGCGGCTGGCTCCTCGGCACGCTGCCCGGCAAGACGCTGCTCGTCGGCCTCGTCATCAAGCTGGTGCTGGGCCTGGTCGGCCTGGCGGTGGACCCGCTCCCGGGCTGGCTGTCGACCGTCAACGCCGCCGGGACGCTGGCGCTGGTGCTGGGGCTCGGCTACGTCGCCGCCCGCGGCGCCGTGTGGATGCGCCGCCGGCTGCTGTGGCGGGTCCGTCGCAAGCTGATCCTCTCCTACATCTTCGTCGGCCTGGTGCCGAGCCTTCTGATCGTCGCGTTCTTCCTGCTCGCCGGTCTGCTGCTGTTCCGCAACATGGCCAGCTACCTGGTGCAGACGCGCTTCGACAGCCACGCCGAGCAGGCGCGCTTCCTGGCCCAGACGGTGCTGCTCGACGTGCAGCGCGCCGCCACCGCCGAGGCCGTGCGCGACACGCTCGAGCGGCAGCAGACCAGCGCCGCCGCCCGTTATCCCTACCTGTCGTTCGCGCTCGTGCCGGCGACGGGGCTGAAGTGCCCGCAGGCGCTGGCGCCGCTGGCGTCGGGGCGCATGCCGCCGATCGGCCTGCCGACCACGGCCGGACCGTGGGCGCACCTGCCGCCGCCGCTCACGCTGCCGGCGTGGCTGACCTGCGACGGCGTCGCCCGCATCATCGCCTACGACGCCGCCGCGCCCGGCGCCGATCCGGACGTGCGGCTGGTCGCCCGCGCGGTGGCCGTGCCCCCGGTGGCCGCGCCGACCTGGGCGGTGGTGCTCGACCTGCCGATCTCGGCGGCGGTGGAAGAGCGGATCGCGCGGGAGACCGGCATCCGCCTCGGGTCGATCGACCGCGTGCCGATCGACGAGGCGCCGGCGCTGGCCCTGGGCCGGCCGGCGGAGGCCCGCCCGGCACCGCCGCCGCCGGGGTCGACGACCGACCAGATCCTGCGCCGCTGGGTGCTGCTCGTCGAGCACCTCGACTGGGCGAGCGGCGGCTCCGGCACGGTGAGCGTCGAGCTGTCGCTCGGCCTGCTCGAGATGTACCGCCGCATCAGTTCGGAATCGGCGCTCGGCGGCGCCATGAGCAACGTCGTCCTCCTGCTGCTGTTCGCGGTCGGCTGCCTGTTCCTGGTCATCCAGGGTGTCGCCCTGATCATCGGGCTGGCCCTGGCGCGGCAGATCACCGGCGCCGTGCACGATCTCTTCACCGGCACGCAGCACCTGCGCAACCGCGACTTCACCCACGTCATCCCGGTGCGCGCCCGCGACCAGCTGGGCGAGCTGGCCGACTCGTTCAACGCCATGACCGGCGAGGTGACGCGGCTGCTGTCCGACGTGGCGCACAAGGAGCGGCTCGAGCAGGAGTTCGCGACCGCCCGCGAGATCCAGATGAAGCTGCTGCCGCAGGGGCCGCTGACCGTGCCGGGCATCGGCGTGTCGGCCTACTGCGAACCGGCGCGCGAAGTCGGCGGCGACTACTACGACGTGTTCCCGGTGGGCGACCACCAGTACGGCTTCCTCATCGCCGACGTGTCGGGCAAGGGCGTCGGCGCCGGGCTGTACATGGCCCAGCTGAAGGGGCTGGTGCTGTCGCTCGCCCGGCAGCACCTGTCGCCGCGCGAACTGCTGATCGCCGTGAACCGGGTCATCGCCGATCATCTCGACGGGCGCAGCTTCATCACGATGAGCTACCTCGTCGTCGACCTGCAGCGCCAGGTGATGACCTATGCCCGGGCCGGCCACTGTCCGCTGCTGCTGGTGCCGGCGCGGCGCGGCCAGGTGCTGCCGCCGGTGCGGACCCTGGCGCCCGACGGACTGGTCGTCGGCCTCAAGCTCGACGACGGGTCGCTGTTCGACTCGCTGCTCGAGGAGGTGACGGTGCCGTTCGTCGCCGGCGACCTGGTGGTGCTGTTCACCGACGGCATCAGCGAGATGATGAACCACGAGCACGACTGCTTCGGGGAAGGGCGTCTGGGCGAGCTGGCGGGGGTCTACCGCGATCTGCCGCTCGAGCGGCTGGCGGCGACGCTGGTGCACGAGGTACGGTCGTTCGGCGCCGGCGCCGGCCAGCACGACGACATGACGATGCTGCTGCTGCGCGCCGAGGGGATCGACCGCCCGGCGGCCGCGGCGGTGACCGCCGGCGGCGAGGAGGCGTCGTGACCGACGGCGAGGTCGTCTTCCGCACGCAGTCCGAGATCGAGGCGTCGGTGGTGCTGGCGCTGCTGCAGAGCCAGGGCCTGCATCCGGTGCGCCTGGCCGGACCGCCGCCCGGCGTCTTCGCGTTCACGGTGACGCCGTTCGGCGACTACCGGATCGCCGTGCCGCCGGTCGAGGCGGCCGACGCGCTGCGCGTGCTGCAGACCCACGGCGACGCCAGCGGCGGCGGCATCGTCGTGCCGCTCGACAGCCAGCTCGCCGCCGTCGAGGCCCGCATCGGCTATCGCTTCCGCGATCGCGGCCTGCTCGAGCACGCCCTGACCCACAAGTCGCGCACCGCCGAGGATCCGAGCGGCGGCGTCGCCGACAACGAGTCGCTCGAGTTCCTCGGCGACGCGGTGCTCGGGTTCGTCACCGCCGACGTGCTCTACCGGGAGTTCCCGCAGTTCACCGAGGGCCCGAAATCGAAGGCCAAGGCGGCGCTGGTCTCGACCACCGCGCTGGCCGGCATGAGCCGCGCTCTCGGCCTCGGCGACGCGCTGCTGCTCGGCCGCGGCGAGGAGAAGACCGGCGGCCGCGCCAAGCAGGCACTGCTCGCCGACGTCTTCGAGGCGGTGATCGCCGCCATCTACCTCGACGGCGGCATCGAGCCGGCCCGGGCCTTCGTCGAACGGCAGATCCGGCCCCTGCTCGCCGACGTCCGCCAGTCGCCGATCTTCGGCCGCGACCACAAGTCGGCGCTGCAGGAACGCCTGCAGGGCCAGGGGCGATCGCTGCCGACCTACCGCATCTCGAGCGAGTCGGGCCCCGACCACCAGAAGATCTTCCACGTCGACGTGCGGATCGACGGCCAGGTGGCGGCGACGGGGACGGGGCGGACGAAGAAGGACGCCGAACAGGAAGCGGCGAGACTCGCCCTCGAGCGCCTGGCGGGCGAGGGGGGCCGCTTCGAGTAGGGACCAGGGACCAGGGACCGGGGATCAGGGAAAGACTCAATCGAGCCGTCGCGCTATCACGCTGCGGGCCAGCACGCGAAGCGTGACAAGAGCTTTCCTGGTCCCCGGTCCCTGGTCCCCGGTCCCTAGTCGATCTCGATGATCCCCCACCCGCCCTTGCGCTCGCCGGCGGTGGCGGCGACGGCCATCGACGGCTCGCTCTGTGGCAGCCGGGCCAGCGCATACGCGTGCACCTCGCGGGCGACGTCGTCGACGCCGGGCGGCATCGGCCGGGCGTGCAGGCGCACCCACAGGCGGAGCAGCGGGTCGGCGAAGCTGTAGCGCTTGTGGCGGGCGACGACGAGATCGACGTCCTCGAGCCACGACAGGTAGTCCTTGGTCGAGCCGGGCGTGCGCCGCATCCGCTGCGAGATCTCGGTCAGCGTGATCGGTTCCTCCTCGGCGAGGATCTCGAGGATGGCCTTGAGCGCGCCGTAGCCGCGGGCGCGCTGCAGCCGCAGCTCGTAGCGGTAGCCGCACCACGCGGTGAGCCCGCCGTCGCTGGTCAGCAGCGCCGTCAGGGCGCTGACCGGATCGCCGCCGCGCTGGCTCATCGCCGCCGTGGCCTCGCCGAGGGCACGGACGTAGGCGGCACGGCCGTCGGCCAGCGCCTGGATGCTGGCCGCCAGCTCGTCGCGGTCGGCGCGACTGACGCCGTCGGACGCCGGCAGCATCGCCGCGACGTCGGCGACCGAGAGCGGCGGCAGGTGCACGACCTCGAAACGCGACGCGGCGTCGCGCAGCGCGCGGTGCGTGCGGGCGACGTAGCGGCTCGAACACACGAAGCGGTTCGGGCTGTCGCCCACCGCCTGCACCAGCTCGCGCAGCACGTAGCGCAGGCCCGGGAAGTTCTCGAAGGTGCGCAGCTCCAGCACCTCGTCGAGCAGGAACACCGCCGGCTGGCCGTCGGGCGTGCGGGCCCGCTGGAAGAACGCCAGCGTGCGGTCGAAGGCATCGCGGGCGCTCGACGGCACCGGCACCTCGCCGCGCGCCAGGCCCGGATCGACGAACGGCGAGCTGGTGAACACCGCGTGGAAGAACCGCTCGGGCGTGCTGGCCGAACGCTCGACGTCGATGTACTGGCAGCTCGGCCGGCCGAGCCGATCGACCAGCGCGTGCAGCAGCGAGGTGCGGCCGGTGCCGCAGCCGCCGAGGACGACCGGCACGCGCGACGGCGTGGCGTCGAGCGCGGCGACGATGCGGCGTTCGAGTCCGGCGTGCGCGGCCATCATGACGACGCCCGCTCCATGGGCAGGCGCACGCCGCGGGCGTGCGCCGCCGCCACGGCCTCGGGATAGCCGGCGTCGGCGTGGCGGATGACGCCCATGCCCGGATCGCAGGTGAGCACGCGCTCGAGCCGCCGATCGGCCGCCGCTGTGCCGTCGGCGACCACGACCATGCCGGCGTGGATCGAGTAGCCGATGCCGACGCCGCCGCCGTGGTGCAGCGACACCCAGGTGGCGCCGGCGGCGGTGTTGAGCAGCGCGTTCAGCAGCGGCCAGTCGGCGATGGCGTCGCTGCCGTCGCGCATGCCCTCGGTCTCGCGGTTGGGCGAGGCGACCGAACCGGCGTCGAGGTGGTCGCGGCCGATGACGATCGGCGCCGACACCTGGCCCTCGCGGACCAGGCGGTTCAACGCCAGGCCGAAGCGGGCGCGCTCGCCGTAGCCGAGCCAGAAGATCCGCGCCGGCAGGCCCTGGAACGCCACGCGTTCCTGCGCCAGGCGGATCCACCGGCACAGCGCCGCGTCGGCCGAGAACATCTCGAGGGCGGCCCGGTCGGTGGCGGCCAGGTCGGCCGGATCGCCCGACAGCACCGCCCAGCGGAACGGGCCCTTGCCTTCGCAGAACAGCGGGCGCACGAACGCCGGCACGAACCCCGGGATGGCGAACGCGTCGGCCACGCCGGCCCGCACCGCCTGGGCTCTGATGTTGTTGCCGTAGTCGAACACGACGGCGCCGCGGGCCTTGAGGGCGAGCATCGCGGTGACGTGGCGGCCCATCGCCGCGATGCTGCGGGCCTCGTAGTCGCGCGGGTCGGCGGCGCGCAGCGCCGCCGCCTCGGCCAGGGTGAGCCCGTCGGGGACGTAGCCGCCCACCGCGTCGTGCGCCGAGGTCTGGTCGGTGACGACGTCGGGCACGACGCCGCGCGCCACCAGCGCCGGCAGCACCTCGGCGGCGTTGGCGCACAGCGCGATCGAGCGCGCGGTGCGCGTCGCCGTCCATCCGGCGCAGCGGGCGAGCGCGACGTCGAGCGAGTCGGTCGCCTCGTCGACGTAGCGGGTGGCGAGGCGGCGGGCGATCCGCGACGGATCCACCTCGACGACCAGCGCCACGCCTTCGTTCATCGTGACCGCCAGCGGCTGGGCGCCGCCCATCCCGCCGAGGCCGGCGGTGACGGTGAGGCGGCCGGCCAGCGAGCCGCCGAAGTGGCGCGCCGCCAGCGCCGCGAGCGTCTCGTACGTGCCTTGCAGGATGCCCTGGGTGCCGATGTAGATCCAGCTGCCGGCGGTCATCTGGCCGTACATGGTCAGGCCACGGTCCTCGAGATCGCGGAACGTCTCCCACGTCGCCCACGCCGGCACGAGATTGGCGTTGGCGATCAGCACGCGCGGCGCGTCGGCGTGGGTCCGGAAGACCCCGACCGGCTTGCCCGACTGCACCAGCAGCGTCTCGTCGCCCTCGAGCGCGCGCAGCGCCCGCACGATGGCGTCGTAGGCCTCCCAGTTGCGCGCCGCCCGCCCGGTGCCGCCGTAGACGATCAGATCGTCCGGACGCTCCGCGACCTCGGGGTCGAGATTGTTCATCAACATGCGGAGCGCCGCTTCCTGCGGCCAGCCCTTGCAGCTGAGCGTCGTGCCTCGCGGCGCGCGGATCGTGCGGATCGTGCGGACGGCGGTGGTCATGAGCCGGGTCGCGCGGGGGCTGCGCGATCGAAGTGTAGAAACTAAAGAGGTGACGACACGTTGTCAATCCGAATTTCGAAATCGTCGAAACCGAATTCAGTTGACAACCACGCCGCACGCGTACTCGACCGCGCCGCTGGTGATGAGCGCGTGCGCGGCGGCGATGTCGGGCGCCGGCGGACGGTCGGCGGTGAGCGGCGCGATCGCCTCGCGGACGCGCGCGTGTACCTGCATCAACGGCGGCGACGAGGCGAGCGGCGCCAGCAGATCGAGGGCCTGGCACGCGCAGACGAGTTCGACGGCGACGACGTGCGCGGCGAGCGCGACGGCGCGTTCGGCCTTGAGCGCGGCGTGCATGCTCATGCTGACGTGGTCTTCCTGGTTCGCGGACGTGGGGATCGTGTCGACGCTGGCCGGGTGCGCCAGCGTCTTCAGCTCCGAGGTGAGCGCGGCGGCGGTGACCTGCGCGAGCATCAGTCCCGACTCGAGGCCGCCGTGGCGGGTGAGGAACGCCGGCAGGCCGCTCAGCGCCGGGTTGACCAGCCGCTCCGACCGCCGCTCGCTGATCGTCGCCAGCTGCACCACCGCGATGGCGAGGGCGTCGGCGGCGAGCGCGATCGGCGCGCCGTGGAAGTTGCCGCCCGACAGCACGGCGCCGTCGTCGGCGAAGACCATCGGGTTGTCGGTGGCGGCATTGGCCTCGATCTCGACGACCCCGCCGGCATAGGCGATGACGTCGCGGGCGGCGCCGTGCACCTGCGGCACGCAGCGCATCGAGTAGGCGTCCTGGACGCGGCCGCAGTTGGCGTGCGAGTGGTTGAGCGGACTGCCGGCGACCAGCCGGCGCAGGTTGTCGGCCGACAGCCGCTGCCCGGGGTACGGGCGGGCGGCATGGATGCGCGCGTCGAACGGCGCGATCGAGCCGCGCAGCGCGTCGACGGTGAGCGCGGCGACGATGTCGGCGGCGCGGGCCAGGCGGGCGGCGTCGGCCACGGCCAGCGCCAGGACCGCCGTCGAGGCCTGGGTGCCGTTGACCAGCGCCAGCCCCTCCTTCGCCGCCGGGGCGATCGGCGCCAGGCCGGCGGCGGCGAGCGCCGCAGCCGCCGGCGTGCGGGTGGCGCCGTCCCACACGTCGCCCTCGCCGATGAGGGCCAGCGCGATGTGGGCGAGCGGGGCCAGGTCGCCGCTGGCGCCGACCGAACCGCGGCTCGGGACGTAGGGATGGACGTCGCGGTTGAGGCAGGCGACCAGCGCGTCGAGCGTCTCGGTGCGGATGCCCGAGTGGCCCTTGGCGAGGACGTTGGCGCGCAGTGCCATCGCCGCCCGTACCGTGCGCACCGGCAGCGGCTCGCCGGCACCGGCGGCGTGGCTGCGCACCAGATTGAGCTGCAGCCGATCGAGGTCGGCTCTGGCGATGCGGGTCTGCGCGAACGATCCGAAGCCGGTGTTGACGCCGTACACCGGCGTGTCGCCGGCGGCGGCGCGATCGACCACGGCGCGCGAGGCCGCGACCGCGGCGCGGGCGTCGGGCGACAGCGTGACGGCCGCACCGCCGGCGACCGCCGCTATCGCATCGACGGTGAGCGTCCGTCCATCGAGCACGATCATCGGCGCAGGATACTCCACGACTCCGCGGCCGGTCGGCTGGCGCTCTCGACGAGCGGTGAACTATCCTGATGTGTCCGGCGCACGGACGGGCACCAGCCCGTTGCCTGTCGCCGCCGGCCTGCGGATGACGGCGACATGAACATCGCGGTGTTGGGCGCCCAGTGGGGCGACGAAGGCAAGGGAAAGATCGTCGATCTGCTGACGCCGCATTTCGCCGTCGTCGGCCGCTACCAGGGCGGCCACAACGCCGGCCACACCGTCTACGTCCGCGGCCAGAAGTTCGTCCTCCACCTGATCCCGTCGGGCATCCTGCACGCCGGCGTCACCTGCCTCATCGGCAACGGCGTGGTCGTCGATCCGGCGGCGCTCTTCGCCGAGGTCGACGAACTGAAGGGCCTCGGCACCGACGTCGAGGGCCGGTTGTTCATCAGCGATCGGGCCCATCTCATCCTGCCGTATCACCGCGAGCTGGACGTGCTGAGCGAAGCGCGGCGCGGCGAGCGCAGGATCGGCACGACCTCGCGGGGCATCGGCCCGGCCTACGAGGACAAGATCGGCCGCCGCGGCGTGCGCCTGTGCGACCTCACCGACTCGGCGGCGCTGGCCGGGGAAGTGGAACACAACGTCCACGCCCGCAACCAGATCATCAAGGACACGCACCTCGACTGGCGGCAGGTCTACGACACCCTGCTGGCGCAGGCCGAACGGCTGAAGCCGTGGACGACCGACGTGTCGTCGTACCTGCACCGGGCGATGGCGGCGGGGCAGCGCGTGCTGTTCGAAGGGGCGCAGGGCACGATGCTCGACATCGACCACGGCACCTATCCCTACGTCACGTCGTCGAACGCGTCGATCGGCGGCGTGTGCACCGGCCTGGGCGTGCCGCCGCAGGCGGTCGGCGGCGTGCTGGGCGTGGCCAAGGCCTACACGACCCGTGTCGGTGAGGGGCCGCTGCCCACCGAACTGCACGGCGAGATGGGCACCCGGCTGCGCGAGAGCGGCAACGAGTACGGCGCCTCCACCGGCCGGCCGCGCCGCTGCGGCTGGTTCGATGCCGTCGCGGTGCGCTACGCGGCCCGTATCAACGGGCTGCAGTCGATCGCCCTGACCAAGCTCGACGTGCTCGACGGCCTCGAGACGATCGAGGTGGCTGTGGCCTACCGCATCGGCGGTCGCGTGGTGGAGGACTTCCCGGCGGCGCTGCCGCCGGGAGTGGCCTGCGAGCCCGTCTACGAGCGGTGGCCCGGCTGGACCTCGCCGACCCGGGGCGTGACCACGTTCGCGGCCCTGCCCGACGCCGCCCGGACGTACGTCGCCCGGCTCGAAGAGGTGAGCGGCGTGCCGATCGCCCTGGTCTCGACCGGGTCCGATCGGGACGAGACGATCATCCGGGACGATCGCCCGCTCGCGGCCTGGTTGAAGTAACGCGCGCCGCTCGGGGGCGATCGCTGTAGGGACCGGGGACCAGGGACCGGGGAAAGAACGGATCGAGCTGTCGCGCTGTCACGCTGCAGGTCAGCACGCGAAGCGTGACAAGAGTTCTACCTGGTCCCTGTTCCCTGGTCCCCGGTCCCTACTGTCTCTTGTGCTTCTCGCAGAACAGCGAGAGCGCCTCGGCATTCGCCCCGCTGAACTCGATACCGGCGCGGTAGCGCGGCGGGAGGTTCTTCGGCATCTCGAACGAGGCCCAGGCCACCGAGCCGAGGCAGCGGACCACGCCGCGCGCGTCGGCGAACGAGATGCGCACCCGCTGGTTGGGCTTGAGCGCGAACGGCGCCAGCACCTGCGCACCGAGCACCGACAGATCGACGAGCGCGGCCGGGTCGCCGTCGACCAGCACCTCGATGCCGTCGGCGATACGCACCCGGGGGGCGCGGCGGACGCCCTGCGGCGCGGCCTTGGCGAGCGGCTCGGCGGTGCCCGGCGCCGCCGGCCGGCGCACGCCCGAGGGCCGCGGGCTGGCATCGTGCGCAACGACGCGGACTTCGCATTCGGCGAGCGACGGATCGTCCTTGACCCGGCCGATCAGCGCGGCGCCGCGCGACGTGCCCGAGAACTCGCGTTCGACGGCGACGATGCGCGGCCGGTAGCGGAAGATGTGCTCGAGCGCTTCGATCGCCTCGCCGTCGGTGAAACTGTGCACCCGGCCGCCCGTCTCGAAACGCGCGCGCAGGGTTGCGAGCGTGGGCTCGGGGCCGATGACGACGATGGTGGCGGACACGAGGATCTCAGTGTAACGGGTGGAGGGACCAGGGACCAGGGACCAGGGACCGGGGACCGGGGACGAAACCATTTCACGCTTCACGTGCTGATTTGCTGCGCAACAGCGTGACGGCTCGAGGCGCTCTTCCCTGGTCCCTGGTCCCCGGTCCCTGGTCCCTTCATGTGCCAGATAGAATTGACCAATGCTGCATGAAGTGGCCCTGCAGTGCCGGGCCGTGGTGAAGCGCTACGCCGATGTCGTCGCCGTCGACGGGCTCGACCTCGAGGTGCGGCGCGGCGAGTGCTTCGGCCTGCTCGGGCCGAACGGCGCCGGCAAGACCACCACCATCGAGATGCTCGAAGGCCTGCTCACGCCCGATGCCGGGGAGGTGCGCGTGCTCGGCCAGCGCTGGGCCGACGACGGCCACGGCTTGCGGGCCCGGCTCGGCATCCAGCTGCAGGAGACCCAGCTCTCGGAGAAGATCTCGGTCGAGGAGACGCTGCGGCTGTTCCGGTCGTTCTACCCGCAGGGCCCGACCGTCGCCGAACTGCTCGCCCTGGTCGGCCTCGAGACCAAGCGCGACGCCTGGGTGGGGAAGCTGTCGGGCGGGCAGAAGCAGCGCCTCTCGGTGGCGTGCGCGCTGGCCGGGCGCCCCGACGTGCTGTTCCTCGACGAGCCGACCACCGGACTCGATCCGCAGTCGCGCCTGCAGCTGTGGGACGTGCTGGAGCGGTTCAAGGCCGGCGGCGGCACCATTCTGCTGACGACCCACTACATGGACGAGGCGGCGACGCTCTGCGACCGCGTCGGCGTCGTCGATCGCGGCAAGCTCATCGCCCTGGGGACGCCGGCCGAACTGGTGGCGTCGCTCGGCACGCCGCACGTCGTCGAGGTGACCGTCGCCGACGGGCACGAGGTGCCGCCGGCGGCGGTGTTCGCGGCGCTGGCCGGGGTGCGCGACGTGCGGCGGACGCCGCCGCAGGTGTCACTGGGCAGCGTGGCGATTCACGAGACGATTCCCGCCGTTCTCGCCACCCTGGCGGCGGCCGGCGTGCCGGTGCGCGAACTGGCGACGCACAGCGCGACCCTCGAAGACGTGTTCGTCTCGCTCACCGGAAGGCATCTGCGCGATGGATAGCAGCACGGTTCCGATGGCGGCGGCGGCGCCGCCGGCGGCCGAGCGGCTGCATCCGCTGCGCGAACTCACCCTGACGCGGATGCGCGAGTTCCTGCGCGAACCGGAAGCGGTCTTCTGGGTGTTCGCCTTCCCGGTGATCATGACCTGCGCCCTCGGCGTCGCCTTCCGCAGCCGCGCCGACGACCCGGTGATCGTCGGCGTCGAACGGGGCACGGCGGCGTCGGCGGTCGCCGCCGCGCTCGAACGGACCGGCGGGTTCGTCATCCGCGAGGTCGAACCGGCCACCGTCGATCGCGCGCTGCGTGACGGGCAGGTCCAGGTGGTGGTGGTGCCGGGCGACCCGCCGACCTACCGCTTCGATCCGGCCCGGGCCGAGAGCCAGGTCGCCCGGCTGACCGTCGACGCGGCGCTGCAGCGCGCGGCCGGGCGCGGCGACGTGTTCACCGCCCGCGAGGACGCCGTCCGGGCGGTCGGCTCGCGCTACATCGACTGGCTGGTGCCCGGGTTGCTCGGCATGAACATCATGGGCACCGGGATGTGGAGCACCAGCTTCGCCATCGTCACCGCCCGCACGCGCAAGCTGCTCAAGCGGCTGGTGGCGACGCCGATGCCGCGCTCGCAGTACCTGCTGGCGCTGCTGCTCAGCCGGCTCGCGTTCCTCGTCGCCGAGGTGGTGGTGCTGGTCGCCTTCGCCTGGATCGTGTTCGGCGTCGCCGTCCACGGCCGCCTCGCCACGCTGGCGCTGGTGTGCCTGCTCGGGGCGTTCGCCTTCGGCGGCGTCGCGCTGCTCACGGCCAGCCGGGCCCGGACCATCGAGGGCGTCTCGGGCCTGCTCAACCTGGTGATGGTGCCGATGTGGGTGTTCTCGGGCGTCTTCTTCGCGTCGTCGAACTTCCCCGACGTCGTGCAGCCGTTCGTCCAGGCCCTGCCGCTCACCGCGCTGAACGACGCCCTGCGCGCCGTGATGAACGACGGCGACGGCCTGGCGGCGATCTGGCACGAGCTGGCGATCCTGACCGCGTGGGGCGGGATTTCCTTCGTCGCCGCGCTCAGGCTCTTTCGCTGGAGCTGAGTGGCGACGCCTGAAGGGACCAGGGACCGGGGACCAGGGACGATCAGCGGGGAACTGGGAAACGCTACACGCCGCGGAACGCGGCGTGACAAGTGCTTTACCTGATCCCCGGTCCCCGGTCCCTGGTCCCTAAACGGCCACTTCGTCCCGCGCCCGCTCCGCGGCGTAGTGCTCGATGAGCGCTTTCTGGGCGTCGAGCGCGACGGCGCCGTCGGGCACCCTGGGGCGTTCGTAGCGGCCGCCGGGTCCGAGCACCCAGGCGCGGGCGGTGTCGGCCAGCAGCGTCTCGAGCACGACGTCGCGCAGGTGGGCGCGCAGGGCCGCGTCGGTCACCGGCACCAGCACCTCGACCCGGCGATCGAGGTTGCGCTCCATCAGATCGGCGCTGCCGATGTAGAGCTCGTGGTCGCCGCCGTTCTCGAAGAAGTAGAGCCGCGAGTGCTCGAGCAGACGCCCGACGATGGAGCGGACGCGGATGTGGTCGCTGATGCCGGGGATGCCGGGCCGCAGGCAGCAGACGCCGCGCACGATCAGATCGATCGGCACGCCGGCCTGCGAGGCCCGGAACAGCGTGCGGATGGTCGGCACGTCGGCGACGGCGTTGTTCTTGATGATGATGCGCGCCGGCCGGCCGGCGGCGGCGTGCTCCATCTCGCGCTCGATCAGCGCCTTGACGGCCGTGCGCAGCCCGACCGGCGCGACCAGCAGCGCCCGGTAGCTGCGCTTGTTGGAGTAGCCGGTGAGGGTGTTGAAGACCTCGCTCACGTCGTCGACGATCGCCGGGTCGGCGGTGAACAGCCCGAGGTCGGTGTAGATCCGCGAGGTGGTGCGGTTGTAGTTGCCGGTGGCGACGTGGGCGTAGCGGCGGATGCCGCCGGTCTCCTTGCGCACCACCAGGCACAGCTTGCAGTGCACCTTCAGGTTGACCAGGCCGTAGACCACGTGGATGCCGGCCGACTCCAGCCGGGTCGCCCAGGCGATGTTGTTCTTCTCGTCGAAGCGGGCCTTGAGCTCGACCAGCACGGCCACCTGCTTGCCCTGGTCGGCGGCCTGGATCAGCAGATCGACCAGCGGCGAGTCGGCGCCGATGCGGTAGAGCGTGATCTTGATGGCGACGACGTGGGGGTCGGCGACCGCCGCCTTCAGGAACGTCTCCACCGAGGTGAACGAGTCGAACGGGTGGTGCACCAGGAAGTCCTGGTCGGCGATCTGCTCGAACACCATGTCGGTGTCGTCGGGCCCCCACAGCGTGCGCGGATGGAACGCCGGGTCCTTGAGGGCCGGACGGTGCAGGGCGTAGACGGCGCTCAGATCGCCCAGGCCCATGCGGGCGCTGCTGCGCACCACCACGTCGTGGTCGACCTCGAAGTTGTCGATCAGGATGTCGAGGACCCGCCGCGGCATGTCGGCTTCCACCTGCAGCAGCGACAGGGCGCCGTAGCGCAGCTGCTTCAGGCCGCGGTCCACCGTTTCGAGCAGGTCGTCGGCCTCGTCCTCCTGGATCACCATGTCGGTGTCGCGGATGACGCGGAAGAGATGCGCGCCCTCGACCTGGGTGCCGGGGAAGAGGGCGCGGATGTTGCGCCGGATGACGTCCTCGAGGAACACGAAGGTCGTCCCCGGCGTGGTCGAGAGTCCCGCGGGCAGCGGCACCAGCCGCGGCAGCATGCCCGGCACCTTCACGCGCGCGAACTTGATGCGCCCGCCGTGCCGCACCCGCACCGCCAGGTTCATGCTCAGGTTCGAGATGAAGGGAAACGGGTGCCCCGGGTCGAAGGCCAGCGGCGTCAGCACCGGGAAGACCTGGGTTTCGAAGTACTCGGTGAGCCAGGCCTCGATGGCCGGCGTGTAGTCGCCCGGGTCGAGGAAGCGGATGCCCTCGGCGGCCAGCTGTGGACGCAGGTCGTCCATCCAGACCCGTGTCTGCTCGGCCATCTGCTCGCCGGCGCGGCCGCGGATCACCTCCAGCTCCTCGTCGGTGCTCAGCCCGTCGATCGAGGTGTCGTCGATGCCGGCGCGGAACTTCTTGAGCAGGGTGGCGACCCGCACCATGAAGAACTCGTCGAGGTTGGTGGCCGAGATGGCCAGGAACTTCACGCGTTCCAGCAGCGGGTGGGTGGGATCGGAGGCCTGGGCGAGCACCCGGCGGTTGAACTCGAGCCAGCTGAGCTCCCTATTGATATAGAGAGCCGCGTTGGCCAGGTCGTCCGGGGCGATGGCGGCCGGCGCGGTCGGCTCGGGGAGCGAACCGGCTGACGGGCGCCGGCGGCGAACCGGGCGGCTCGACGGCGCTCCCGCTCCGGGGCGGTCGGGAGGGCTCAGGAGCGTACGCGGACGGTTCATGGGCGAAGCCCAGTCAGCATACCAAACGGCCCCTGGGCCGTCGCGGTAACGTGTGTGTAAATCCTTGCAAGACCAGGAGATGACGGTCACCGCCTGGTGTCGGGTTGGTCGGACCGCCGCCAGCTCCCGGCGGCTCACGAATCGAACCAGAGCAGCACGGCCATCAGCACCACTGCGGCCGTGACGACCTGATGAATCCACGCGTGGCCACGGCTGACGGCGAGCCGCACGCCGGCCATGGCGCCGGCCGCGTTGCCGAGGCCGAGGGCCAGACCCGGTGCCCACTGCACGGCGCCGCCGGCGGCGAAGATGGCCAGCGACAGCAGGGTGACCAGCAGCACCGACAGCAGCTTGACGGCATTGCCCCTGACCAGATCCATCCCGGCGATGGAGGTCGCGGCGAGGATGGCGAAGCCGACGCCGGCCTGGATGAAGCCGGCATAGAGCCCGATCAGGGCGAACGCCACCACCATCCCGGGGTGCCACGGCGACAGGACCGTGGGGCGATCGCCGCCGCGCGGCCGCGCCACCAGCGTCCAGAGCGTCATGCCCAGCATGGTCAGCGACAGCAGGCGTTTGAACGCGAAGTCCGAGAGCTGCAGCGCCAGCCACGCCCCCACCGCCGCGCCGGCCATCGCCGGCACGCTGACCGCTCCGGCCCAGCGCCAGTCCATCACGTTCGAGCGGTGGAAGCCCCAGACGCCGGCCAGATTCTGGGCCAGCACGCCGATGCGGTTGGTGCCGTTGGCGTCGCCGGCCGGCAGGCCGAGGAAGAGCAGGGCCGGCAGGGTGAGGAACGATCCGCCGCCGGCGACGACGTTGAGGGTCCCGGACACCACGCCGACCGCGAACAGGCCGAGGAGCGGCAGCAGGCCGGCAACGTCCACTACGGATCAGTATAGTGAACGGTCGATGCCCCTCCGTTCGCTGCCGGTCCCGGTCGCGGCTCTCGCTGCCGGACTCGTCGTGTCGCTGGCCGCCCAGGCGCCGGCGCCGGCCGCGCCCGCCGGGCAGCCGCCCGCCACCGAGATCTATCTGGCGCCGATGAAGTTCGGGCCCGCCGGGCCGCTGGTGGGGCCGGCCCGCAACGCCAGCGTGAACCCGGGACGCTACGACAACCAGCCGTACTTCGGCAGCGACGGCCGGACGATGCTGTTCGCGTCGAACCGCGACGGCGTCCAGACCGACATCTACTTCCTCGAGCTGCAGACCCGCCAGATCCGCCAGTTCACCCGTACCGCCGAGTCCGAGTACTCGCCGACCGTGATGCCCGACGAGGCCGGCGTCTCGGTGATTCGGGTCGAGGCCGACGGGACCCAGCGCGTCTGGGCCTTCGGCGAGGGCGGCACCGCTCCCAGGGTGGTGCTGCCGGGCGTGAAGCCGGCCGGCTACCACGCGTGGATCGACGCCGGGCGGCTCGCCGTGTTCGTGCTGGGGAAGCCGGCCACGTTGCAGATCGTGGACGTGGCGTCGGGTCGGGCCGAGACGGTGGCCCGCGACATCGGCCGTTCGCTGCTGCGCCGACCGACCGGGACGATCAGCTTCGTGCACCGCGAGAACGGCGCCTGGATGGTCAAGGAGTACGACCCCGCCACCCGGCAGCTTCGGCCGCTGGTCGCCGCGCTCGAGGGCAGCGCCGACCGTGACGCGGCCTGGGGGCCCGATGGCACCTTGTTCATGGCCCGGGGGCACGAGGTGTTCGGCTGGCGGCCCGGGCTGGAAGCCTTTCGCCTGGCAGGAGATCCGGGCGTCGGACCGATCTCGCGGCTGGCCGTGTCCGGCGACGGCCGCTGGATGGCCCTGGTGGTCGCGGAAGGGCAGAACTGAGAATTGACAACCTCTTAACGACCTCGTGGACCGGAGGGGGTAGAATCACGCATCGTTCGGATTCCCTCACCGCATCCACGCCGACAGGCGAAGGAGGACACGTTATGTCGCTGACCCGTCGGCGACTCTTCACCGGGTTGGTCGAGACCCCTCGCCAGGGCGAGTGGATCTCCGCGCGAGGCCGCGAAGCCGCGATGGCTGGCCACGCCGAGGCCCAGATGGCCGCCCCCGGCGCGAGGGTGATTCGCATCTCCAGCAACGAGAACCCGCTCGGACCCGGCCAGCACGTGGTCGACGCGGTGATCGGCAAGTTCCCCGAGGCGGCGCGCTATCCGTTCAACGCCACCCAGAAGGAAGGCGCGCTCATCGCCGCACTGGCGCAGAAGTTCAGCGCGAAGAACGAGAACTTCGTGCTCGGGCCCGGCTCGGGCGAGATCCTGACGCACGCCGTGCGCGCGTTCACCTCGCCGACCCGGCCGCTGGTCACGGCGTGGCCGTCGTTCGAGAACCCGCGTGACACCGCCAAGAAAATCGGCACGCCGGTGCGCGAGGTGGGCTTCGACGGCCAGCTGCGCATCGACATCGCCAAGATGGTCGAGGCGTCGAAGGGCGCCGGCCTGGTGTTCTTCTGCAACCCCAACAATCCGACCGCCACGGTGCACGGCAAGACCGCGGTGGCCGACATGGTCAAGGCGATTCGCGCCGCCTCGCCCGACACCGCGATCCTCATCGACGAGGCGTATCACGACTACGTGACCGACCCGTCGTACGAGACGGCGATCCCGTTGGCGCTGTCGACGCCCAACGTGTTCGTGACCCGCACGTTCTCGAAGGCCTACGGGATGGCCGGACTGCGCGCCGGCTACGCCGTCGGCCACGCCCCGACGATCAAGGCGATCACCGCCTACAAGATGCCGTACGGGCTGGGCACGCTGACACTCGGCGGCGCGATCGTCGCGCTGGCCAACCAGAAGCACATCGACGCCGAGACCAGGCGCAACACCGAGGTGCGGGCGTTCACCGTGAAGGCGTTCGCCGACATGGGCATCACCGGCACCGACTCGAACACCAACTTCCTGTTCATGGACATCAAGCGGCCGGCGGCCGGCTTCCGCGACGCCTGTCGGGCCGCCGGAGTGCTGGTCGGCCGCGATTTCCCGCCGTTCCACGATCGGTATGCGCGCGTCTCCATCGGCACGATGGACGAGATGCAGCGCGCGGTGGCGGTCTTCAAGACGGTGCTGGGCGGGGCGACGAGCACCTCCCGGCAGGGGCGCTGATCATGGCCCGGGTGAAGGAGGTTTCAGCCATGTCGCTGTCGCGACGTTCGTTCGTGCACACGATGGGCGCCGGCGCCGCCGGGCTCTGGATCGCCGGCCGCGGCCGCGAGGGGTCGCTCTTCGGCGGCGAGGCGCTGCACGCGCAGGGGCCGACGCCGTCGGTGATCCTGTCGAGCAACGAAAACCCGCTCGGCTGCCATCGGGACGTGCTCTCGGCGGTTCGCGGGGCGATGAGCGAGGCCGGCCGGTATCCGTTCGCCAACGCCTTCGAAGTGACCGAGCTGGTCGCGAAGAAGCACAACGTCAAGCCCGAGAACGTGCTGCTCGGCTCGGGCTCGACGCAGATCCTCCGCACCTCGACCCACGTCTTCACTTCGAAGACGGCCGGGCTGGTGGCGGCGATCCCCGCCTACGAGGAATGCGCCGACTACGCCCGGCTGATGGGCCATCCCATCACCGGCGTGAAGCTGACGCCCGACCTCAGGATGGACCTCGACGCGCTGCAGGCGGCGTCGAAGGGCGCCGGGCTGGTGTTCTACTGCAACCCGAACAACCCGGTCGCCACGGCGGTCAACGCCACCGACACGCGGGCCTACCTGGCCACCCTGATGAAGGCGTCGCCGAACACCACGGTGCTGATCGACGAGGCCTACTTCGAGTACGGCACGATGCCGGGCTACGAGACGTTCATCCCGGCGGCGGTCGAGAATCCGCGGCTGGTGGTGGCCCGCACGTTCTCGAAGTGCTTCGGCATGGCCGGGCTGCGCATCGGCTACGCCATCGCGCACAAGGACACCATCGCCAAGATGGCCGCCTGGGACGCCATCGGCTCGATCAGCGTGATGGCCCTCGAGGGCGCCAAGGCGGCGCTCAGCGTGCCCGACAGCTGGGTCAAGGCCGAGCAGGCCCGCAACGCCGAGGCGCGCAGCTTCACCCAGAAGTGGTTCGCGGATCGCGGCTACACGCCGACCGACTCGCAGACCAACTTCATGTTCGTGAACATCAAGCGGCCGTCGCGCGGCTTCCGCGAGGAGTGCCTCAAGGAAGGCGTGCTGGTCGCCCGCGACTTCCCGCCCTACGAGAACACCCACGTCCGCATCTCGGTGGGCACGATGGCCGAGATGCAGAAGGCCGTCCAGGTGTTCGACCACGTGCTGGCGAAACCCGCCAAGGCGGCGGCCGCTTAGTGTAGACTCTGCGGCATCGAGCCGGCCGGCGACGGCCGGCCCACCGGATTGACCGGGACCGGGCATCTTTCCAACTGCGCGAGCGGGTACGGGAAGGCGCCCGGTTTCGTTTTTCACGGGAGGACGGGGGGCACATGGACATCGATCGACGCGCATTTCTCGTGAGTGTCGGCGGCCTGGCGGCCGTGGAAGCCATGGACCCGGAAGCCCGGGCCGAGGCGCTCGAGCACTACATGATGGAGAAGCTCGACGAGGAGGCCGCCGGCGGCCTGACGCTCGTCGGCGGGGAGGCCCAGGTGGTGGCCGCGCCTCCCGACGCCACCATCCGCCGCGGCGCCGGCAGCCTCTTCGGCCCGCAGGGGCCGGCCGACAACCGCAAGATGGCACAGCTGGCACCGATGTCGGCCGCCCCGACGCTGCTCGAGTTCTACGAGAAGCGCTTCGCCCCGGCCAACCACGTCCTGCAGAGCGCGACCCGGGCGCTCAAGACCGGCATGAGCGAGGAGATCGTCATGGCGTGCCTGCTGCACGACGTGGTGCTCAACCTGGTGAAGGTCGATCACGGCTGGTGGGGCGCGCAGATGCTCGAGCCCTACGTGTCGGAGAAGGTGAGCTGGGCGATCCGCTACCACCAGGCGCTGCGCTTCTATCCCGACTCGGCGCACGGCTACGAGTATCCGGAGCTCTACAACCGCATCTTCGGCAAGGACTACGTGCCGCAGCCGCACATCAAGGCGGCCTACGAGTACGCGCGCAAGCACAAGTGGTACTTCGAGGCGCGCATGGTCACGGTGAACGACCTCTACGCCTTCGATCCCAATGCCGTCGTGTCGATGGACCCGTTCATCGACATCATCGGGCGGCAGTTCAAGCAGCCCAAGGAAGGGCTGGGCAACGACAACAGCCCGGTGGCGCACATGTGGCGCACGATGGCGTTCCCGGACAATCCGCTCTAGGAACCGGGACTCGGGGCTCGGGTCTCGGGGCTCGGGCTGGATACAATGAAGGGCGGGAGCTGACGCTTCCGCCCTTTAGTCGTTTTCACACTCCATGCTCGTCGCACGATTCGTTCCGCTGGCCGCGGCCGCCGTCGCCCTCTGGCTGTCCGTGGTCGGCCTGCAGGCGCAACGCAGCGACGCGTTCCAGGAGTCGCGGCACCACCCGGCGCTGAAGTACGGCCCCACCGCACCGAGCGATGCCGTCGCGCGGCTGAACGCGCGGCTCGAGAGCGGCGAGGTGACGCTGCACTACACGCCCGGGCCGCGCGGGTATCTGCCGGCGGTACTCGAGGCGCTCGGGCTGTCGCCCACCTCGCAGGGTCTGGTGTTCTCGGCGACCAGCCTCCAGGCGTCGCATATCACCCAGGCCAACCCGCGCGCCATCTACTTCGGCGACGACGTCTCGGTGGCCTTCATCCGCGGCGCGCCGCTCGTCGAAGTGGCGGCGCAGGACCCGGTGCTCGGCACCGTCTTCTACCAGCTGTCGCAGACCGAGAGCCCGGCGCCGCGCTTCAACCGCAGCGAGACGTGTCTCTCGTGCCACCTGTCGTGGGACACGCGGGCCGTGCCCGGGCCCTTCGTCCTGACGACGTTTCCGCGGCGGAGCGACCGCGACTACGCCAACGGCGGCATCGTCGATCACCGCGAGGCGCTCGACCGGCGGTGGGGCGGCTGGTACGTGACCGGCGCCCAGGTGCCGCGACGCCACATGGGCAACGTCGCGCTGGTCGGTCCGCACGCCGCGCCGCCCGAGAGCACACCGCCGCCGCCGGCGCTGAAGACCCTGGCCGGCGCCGGCCTGGTGCGCGACGAGGGCGACTACCTCGCGCCGTACAGCGACGTCGTGGCGCTGCTCGTGCTCGAGCACCAACTCCACGCCATGAACCTGATGACCCGCGCGGCGTGGGAGTACCGGCTCATCGCCTGGACCCTGGCGCGCGGCGCCGATACCGACGCCGCCCATGTCCTCTCGCCGCGCGAGGCCGACGCCGTCGACGAGCTGGCCGACTACCTGCTGTTCGTGGACGAGGTGCCGCTCGGCGTCGTGCAGGGGACGAGCGGTTTCGCCGAGGCCTTCGCCGCCCGCGGGCCGGCCGACGCCGCCGGGCGGTCGCTGCGCCAGTTGAAGCTCGACGGCCGGCTGATGCGCTACCCGCTCAGCTACACCGTCTACTCGACGGCCTTCGACGCGCTGCCCGGACCGATGAAGGACGCCGTCTACCAGCGGTTGTGGGCGGTGCTGTCGGGCCGCGACGCGCGCCCGAAGTACGCCCACCTGAGCAAGGCCGATCGCCAGGCCATCATCGAGATCCTGCGCGCCACCAAGCCCGGCCTGCCCGACACGTTCGCCGCCACCGCGCCCGCGCGCTGAGAGAAAACACAAAGGCCGCGTTCCCGAAGGAACGCGGCCTCAGCGTGATCCCGTCTGGCCGGCATGGGAGCGCCAGCCCCCAGCCCCCAATCCCCAGCCTCTAGGAAATCATCACCCGCCGCGGGTGCTGGGCGTTGTGCTCGAGGAACGACTTCTTGTTCTCGAGCTCCTTCTCGGTCGGCTGCACCTGGCCGTTGACGTCGGTGACGCGCGACACGATGGTGTGCTCGCCGGGCGTGGCGCCCTTCCAGTCGTAGTGGAACAGCTTCCACGAGTACTTGCTGTTCTGCTTGTCCCACGTGGCCGGCTGCCAGGGGCCGTCGTCGATCTTCACTTCGACCGACTTGAAGGCCGTGCCGTCGTTCATCGCGATGCCGACCACCTTGTGCGCGGCCCCTTCCTTGGTGACGCGGGCGACGAACGACTTGAGCTGCAGGTGAGTGACGGCGCTCTCCATCCACTTCATCTCGCCGTTGATCATCTCGCCCTTGACGGTGCGGTACCAGCGCGCCTGGTACTTGCCCATGTAGGGATCCTGCTGGACGACGATGTCCGACAGCCACTTGACGTTGGCGACGCCGTACCAGCCCGGGACGATCAGACGCAGCGGGAAGCCCTGGTGGCGGGTGAGCGGCTCGTCGTTGTAGGCGTAGGCGACCAGCGGCTCGGGCGACAGCGCCTTCTCGCGCGGCATACTGCGGCCGAACTGCTGATCGAGGCTGTACTTCTGGGTGCGCCACTCGACCTCTTCCACGCCGTGATCGGCGCCGAGGAAGACGAACTCGCGCGCCGAGTCCTTGACGCCCACGTTCTTGAGCAGCGCCGCCAGCGGCACGCCCGTCCACTTGCCGTTGCTGCACAGCCCCTGGATCGGCGCACGGTTGCCCGAGCACTCGAAGCCGAACATCACCTCGCCCTTGGGCATGGCCTTCAGCTCGGCCATCGAGAAGGCCTTGGCGCTGTTGACCAGGCCCGACACCTTCAGTTTGAAGGTCGCCTCGTCGAGCACCGGGTGACCGTAGTGCTGGGTGGTGAAGAACTGATCCTTCGGCGTGGTGAACGAGGTGAGCGTGCGGGTGTCGAACAGCCGCCGGTCGGGTGCCGGGTTGGCGTTGAACGCCTCGGGGAACTCGAGGAAGGGGACGACGGTAGCGCCCTGCGCCAGCGCCGGCAGCACCCACTCGGGCACGCCGAGCACGCCCAATCCGGCCGCCGCCAATCCGCCGCGAAGAAGATCCCGTCGAGTGGTCTGCACGTCCATGTTCTTCCCCTTCAGAATGGCCCACGAGCCGGCGCGGGCGCCCTCACAGTAGCGCGCCTGCCGGGCGTCCTGCAAGGGATTTGCGGGCAACGACTTGCGACGATTCGCGCCGACTCGCGACGATTCGCACCAGGGTCTCGAGGGTGCAGTAGACGGCGCCGATCCACACCGGCGGATTGGTGGTGGTGAGCCCGAACCACGGCTCGACCGTGTAGTAACGCCAGCCGCCCAGCGTGGTGCCGTACAGCTCGATCGCCAGCGCGAACAGGAACAGCGTGGCGCACAGCCGGCGGTCGGCGCTCACGATCAGATAGGCGAGGAAGACCGCGAGCCACGGCAGGCCGAACGTGTCGTGGCCGGTCGAGGCGGCGCCGGTGGCGTAGGCCACGAACGCCCCGGCGACCAGTCGCGGCAGCCAGGGCGGAGCCTGCCAGGCCATCCGGCTGGCCGCGGCGTAGACCAGCGCGTGGCCGGGCGGGATGAAGAGCGGCAGGTTGTGCAGCCGGTACTCGTACAGCCCCCAGACGTCCTTGAGGAACAGCTCGCCGGCGGTGGCCAGCGCCACGCACGCCGCCAGGGCCCGCCGCTCACCGGCGGACGCGCCGGCGGCGACCCAGACCAGGGCCGTCCACGTCCACAGCGACACGACCGGCTGCGCCCACCACCAGCCGGTGGCGTCGAGCGGGATGCCCAGGGCGAGGGTGGCGAGCGCCACGGCCACGGTTGCGTCGGCGCGCATCGCCCCGGGATTATACGAAGGCATGGCCACCTTCACCGACTACCTCTGGTTCACCACCGCGCACCGGCAGGAATTCGTCCGCATCACCGAGGAGGTGCGCGCCATCGTCAAGAAGAGCGGCATCAGCGACGGGATGGCGCTGGTGTCGGCCATGCACATCACCGCCGCCGTCTACGTGAACGACTGGGAAGACGGCCTGATCCACGACTTCCAGGTCTGGCTCGAGAAGCTGGCCCCGGCCGGGCTGCCGTACCGGCACCACCAGACCGGCGAGGACAACGCCGACGCCCACCTCAAGCGCACCCTCATGGGCCACCAGGTGATCGTGCCGATCACCGCCGGCGATCTCGACCTGGGGCCGTGGGAACAGATCTTCTACGCCGAGTTCGACGGCCAGCGCCGCAAGCGCGTCGTGGTGAAGGTGATGGGAGAATGAGCGCGGCAAGGATCTGGTCGCCGACCTCGCCCCCGTCCTGCTGGCGGCGCTGCTGCTGTTCTCGCTCGGCCTCGAGGTGTCGTTCAGCGAGCTGGCGCCGCGGTGCTCGCGCGCGGCGATCTGGTGGCCGTGCTTGGCACCCGCGATCAGATCGCCCGCTTCGCCCAGGCGCGCAAGCCCGTCGCCGTGGTTTGACAACTATTTAACAACTGCGCGCAGTGCCGCTCGTTACCATCGACGGCAGCCGTGTTCTACCGAGTGCAGCTCACCCAGACCGACGGACGCGCCTGGCACGTCCGCGTGCCCGACTTCCCGCAGGCGCGGACCAGCGCGCCGACGCGCGGCGAGGCGCTGCGCCGCGCCGTCGAGACGATCGTCGCCGTGATCGACGACTACGTGCGGGCGCGGCAGGTGATTCCGGAGGGCAGCACCGCGCCGGTGCCCGGGCCGGCCGTGCGGGTGCCGGCGCTGGTGGCGGCGAAGATCGCGCTCCACAACGAGATGCGCCGCCGCGGCCTGCGCAAGAGCGCGATGCGCCAGCGGCTCAAGTGGCACCGCCCGCAGATCGATCGCCTGCTCGACGTGCGCTACGCGTCGAAGATGGATCAGGTGGAGAAGGCGTTCGACGCGCTGGGCCTCGAGCTGGTGGTGGCGGCGCGGCCGGCGACGCGGCGCGTCGGTTAGCCGGCTCTCGCCGCCGAGTGCGGTGGCGCCGCCTCACGGCACGTCAACGACCAGTTCGTTCGACGGCAACGACGCCCCGGCCGCGTTGTTCGCGACGAGTCGCACGTAGTAACGCCCCGCCGGCGCGGCAGGGACGACCAGCGCGCTCTGCGCCCCCAGCGTGAACGCGGTGATGTCGGCGAGGCCGGGACCGGAGCCGACGTCGAGCCGGTAGCCCGCTGCCGGCGGCGACGCCGCGGGCAGGGTCCACTGCAGGTCGACGCGCGCGCCGGTGACCGTGGCCGACAGCACCGGCGCCAGCGGCGGATATGCCACGGCTATCGACGCGAGGAGCGGGGCCGTCAGCGACGGCGTCCCGGTCGCGAGGTCGCGGACGTACACCCAGCCCCAGAGGTTGAGCCGGTGTCGGAACGTCGAGAAGATCCGGGTCTCGTCGGGACTGATGCTGGCGACGAACTCGTCCACGCCGACGACGGGTCCCCACGTCAGGCCGGGCAGGCGCAACACGTAGTTGGTCGTGGGCGGCACGAACGGGCCCAGGGTCGCCTGACAGGCGACGATGGCGATCGTTCCGGCCGGCGAGGCGCTGACGACGTGCGGGATGCAGGGCTCGGCCGACGGCACCGTGGCTTCGGCGAGCGTGGCGCCGGTGACGGCGTCGACGAGCTGCACCGGGCTGCCGGCGACCGCGTTCGCCACCAGCAGTCGCTGACCGCCGAAGTCCGGCGCCACCGAGCGGCCGGAGCCGAGCGGCAGCATGCGCAGCACGGCGCCCGTCGCGGCGTCGAGGATCGCCACGTCGCCGGACGCACACGTCGTGACCAGCACGCGACCGTCTCCGGACAGCGACAGACTGGTGACCGTGCCGGCCGCACACCCGCCGAATCGGGTCAGGCCGGTGGCATCGAGCCTTGCCGCGGTGCCGGTGGTCATGACCAGGGACACCGGTCCATCGACCAGCCCGAACAGGGCGATCTCGCGCGGATGCGCGGCGCGCGGATCGAATCCCAGCGGCAGATCGAACCACGATCCATTCGCCAGGTCGTAGACCCGCGTGGACTCACCGCGGAGTGCCACCGCGAATCGTCCGTCGGCGGTGGTGCGGGCGCTGATGAAGGCGTCGGCAGGGAAGTGGCGCTCGACCTGCTGGCGCGCCAGGTCGTACAGGAAGACCGTCGCCGGGCTGGTGAACGGGGTATGGCTGACGAGTACCTTCTGCGCGTGCACCGCCGCCGAGGTCTGCGCCAGGATGGCGGCGATTAGCAGGCAGGTGGCCCAGCACCGAGCCGTCGAGGTGAACCGCGTCATACGTCCTCCGGCGAGTTCCGGCACCAGAGCAGCGCCGAGCGCCGCACCGAACCGCCGATCCGCATTCTTCCGGGGGGAGTGGCCGATTCTACAGGCGGCGGCGCGGGAACTGAGCCCGCCAGTGGTCGGTCAGGCGTTGCGCCGCGGGCGGCGAATCTGCCCGAGTGTTACCCATGCTTCCGGAACGAACCGTCACCGATGTGCCCGGAACGGACCTAAGGGAAAGGCTGGAGGAGTGGGATTCGTGCCCATTCGCGACGAGCGTGCTCGTCGCGATGTGCCTGAAGACCGTCGTGGGACGCCGTCGACCGAGCCTGCGAGGGAGATGGCGTCCCCGACGGCAACTGCGCCTCTCGTGTGCTGGTTGCGGCGGGCGGCGTAGCCGGGCCACTCGGGGCCGAGCGCTCAGGCCGCGCGTCAGTCCTCTTCCCCGATCTCACCCAAGACGCTCGTTGAAAACTGGATGACCAGTGTGTCGCATCCTTCCGTTGGACAGCGCACTGTCCCACCGCTTCCAAGCGCGCAGCTCCAGCAGTATGTGGTGTCGCATTCGTCACAGTGAAATACCGTGGTTCCTTCATCGGTATTGTCGCAGTTCGGACAGCGTTGGAACTTGTCCATCTACTTCTCCGGGCCACCGGCGGGATGCCCGCCGGAGACAACTGCTCTCACATACTCGCAGCAAGCTCAACGCTTCGGCGGCGGTGGCGGCGGCGGAACCGGCTTATTCTGCGGGCTGGGTACTGGCGTCATGCCTCGCCCTTCGCTGATCTCGACGCTGGTAGGGGCAGGGGGCTTGCTGTGCTCCGACATAGGTCCTCCGTAGCTAAATTGCGGACTAGCGCTTAGGTGGTGGCGGTGGAGGCGGCGCCGGCTTCGACTGGGGCGGTGGCCCCGGGCTCTGCGAGTTGATCCGAAAGGTGGGCGGCGGAGGCGTCGGCTGCTTGCGTTCGGCCATACTGAATGTCTCCCTCGGGAGGTGCAACCTCCATAAACTCGACCATCTCGACGTCGAGGCCGTTGACCATCACTCGACGAACCCCGGATAGCGGAATTCGTTCTAGTCCATCCAGCCATTCGGCGTTGGCCATGACGAACTGCCCCTGGCCGGGGACGCTGGGCCACTCCTCAGGCCAGCCGTACAGCCGCCGCTCTCCCTTCAGATGCAGAACCACGTACCCCTTGTTTCTGGAGAAGGCGCCGTACCATTCGGATGGAAACGAGGTCTGGCAAGTAGCTCCCGTCTTGCGAAGCACTGAGTGAACGCCGTCACTGTTCTGCATCCACCCAAGGCACAGCCCGAGCACGCCAGCAAGCACCACGGACCACACGAGGCGCGTGTTTTCGGTCCAAAGGCCGAGATGGATATAGGCGCTCGCGAAGCCCGTGACTGCCTGCACGACCACGACACCGACTTGCACGAGCATCGTGAACATCAGCGCTTGAACAACGCGCTCGAAGGGAATCGGCCGTGCCGACGGCGTCAGCGAGTAGAAGACTGCGGCTGCGATGAACCCCGGGAGCAGGTAGGTCAGTACGTCGATGACGGCCTTGCCAGGAATCTCCATGCAGCTACGCCGCGCCCTTCACGTTTCTCTCTGCCAAGCGCAAAGCGGCGACCTCAAGGTCAGACACGAAGGCGTCGAGCTCAGAGACGGCGTAGACTTTCGCCAAGTTGTGCGGCTTCGGTAGCCCGTCAATGCGTCGCTTCCAGTGCTTGTCGAGCACCACGGCACGCGCGAATGAGGATCCAATCACGGCATGACTGAAATCGGCCGCATCACCCTTCTTGAGGCGATACGCCTTGGCCTCGCGCACCAGCGTCCGGACAACATGCATGTAGGTAAAAGTGCAGGGCATCCGTGGGTTGAAGAACCCGAAATCAGGAAACGCGCCATCCAGCCATGTCGCGTCACGCTCATGCTTCGCGCGATACCCGTCGATCCGTCGGACGAGCACCTCGTCGAACTCGATCTTCGCTTGCTCTAGCTCGTCACGCTGTGGCCCCATCCAGTCGAAAACAGCGCCGAGATTGAAGACGGTTGAGTCGCACGCCACGATACGCCCCTGGGGTCTCGTCGCAAGTCGGATTAGATCCTTTGCGAACTTCTCCGATACGCACGCCTCGGGTCCGACTCCACCCTGAAGTTCGCGGCCGACCACCGCGTGCGCATCTAGCTCGACGGGAAACCAGTTCGGGCCGACGCCATCGAGGAAGTCCCGCAGCGCGTCAGCAGTGCTCCCCAAGGGGCCGGCCATCTCCCAGCCATTGCCGACTGAGAACAGAAGGTCGGCTCCTGCATCAAGGACGCGCAGAAAGCGCTTGCGGCGGTGGGCGTTCCCCTTGGCCAACTGCACCATCGCGCAGTGGTCCAGATAGACAGGCAGACCGCGGCTCACGGCGCTGATCCGTAGGGGACCGTCCGGCGTGGCGGTCAATCTCATCATGGGGGAGCCAGAAACCATTGTGCCGAAGGGGCGAACAAAAGGCAAATCTGACGACACAGGCAACGAGGACCTCTCAGATCTGCCCTCCCATTCGTATGCGCTGGATGTCTCGGCCTGCCGATACATGAAGTGCCATGCGTCCCAGCTTCCTGTTCGGCGCGACAGTCCTGAATACCCTGGTGGCGGCGACACTGGGCACTGCGGTCTCGGCACAGTCCCTCGCAGACGTCGCCGCGGCGGAAGCGAAGCGCCGAAGCGGCGTAGCAAAGCCCACCAAGACGATCTCGAACGAAGACCTCGCGCCCGTGCCGGCTGCCTCGGCGCCGCCACCTACAGCGGCGGCCGACGCAGCCGATGAATCATCGAGTGCGGAGGACTACTGGCGCGAGAAAAGTCGTCCCATTCGGGAGAAGTACGCGGCGGATCAGATTGCCGAACGCGCGGCCTGGACGCTCGTGAAGTCAATGCAGGACACGGGCGTCAACAGAACCTCGCCCGCCGAGTGGCTCAAGGCGCTTGCGGAGCACCAGCGTTTGAGCGATGTCGTCCGTGAGGACATACGCGCCTTTATCGATATCGCCGAGCAGGCCGCGCGCGCTGGCGTGAAACTGGATCCCTACGATGGCCCGGTGCGTCCCTCGGCACCGTCCGCCGAGGATGCTCGCGCGAAACGGCAAGAACGGGATGCCAAGCTCAGGCAGATGCGGCAGACACTGACCGATGCCGAGAGCGCGCAGCGTGACGCTCAACATCAGGCCAACGTCTGCAGCGGCTCGCAGGGCTTCTCGGCGATGACGATACCGTGCTCGCGGCTATCGTCTCGACTGGCTGAAATGTCAGCATCGATCAACCGACTCCGAGATGAGATCGCAACCCTCGAACGCGAACAGCGCTGATCGCTATGGTGTCGGGCTGGCCCACGTGAGGTCAGAGTGATCTGCAAGTCGTGTCGAGCACGATTCAGTGATGCCCGGCTCGATGCTGTTGCCACGCTCGATGGTGATTGGTGCTCCGAGCACTGCGCCAGGGTCGACGGTGTCGAGCCGCCCATCCCCAGCGACGTAGTCAATTCGCGAATCGCGCTTTCGATGCTGCGCGCCTTCGTGCCCGTCGTGTCTGCTCGGCACGTGTTCGGCCGGCCGTCGCTCCGCCAGCTGTCAATCGCGCTGGCGATCTTGCGAGATGAGTCAACGGCAGCTCGCCGGGCGGGTCCGCCAACCACGCTCAGACTGCTGCGGTCGGAGGTGGCGAAGCGACGCCGGCGAGTCTTGGGCGGCGGAAGCGCCGCCCAGCTCAATGTGACGGGTTCCATGCTGCTTCGCGTGTGGTTTGCGAAGCGGAGCAAGGACTGGAGCGCCACTAAACGAACTCGGTAGATGAGGAATGGAGACGCCAAGCCTGTTCGAGTTCGTCGTGGTGGGCGCAATGCTTCTTGCGATCCTATGGGGCATGCTCTCGCTTGTGAAGTGGCTCGTGAGAGAGGGCGAAAGCCGCGCTGCCAGGGATGCCGTCCGCATTGCCGAGGGGAAGCCTCGAGAGACGTTGCTCGACGACATCAAGGCCACCTATTCGGCGGCGGCAGCCGATCCGTTGTCGCGCAGCATCCTCGTGGGGGCGGTCGTGTGGCTGCTCACGGCTGTCTGGACTGGCGCACGGGGAGCCTCTTCCGACGAGGCAGTGGCGAACGGCTTCGGCGGCTATCTGGTGGTCTTGGCTTTGGCGGGCACTTGGGCCGCTGCCCAGTGGTCGTTTCGGCGCCTACGACCGGTGCCAGCTGTGGGTGGCCGATCCGCTGCGAGCCGAATAGACGCACCGAGAAGTTCTCAGCGGGACAATATGCCGACGCTCAATCCGTTGCCCTTGCTGGCTTCGGCTGTGATGCTGCTGCTAGCGGCCTTCGACGACTGGCCACGAGGCTTCTATCAGATGCTTCGCGTGGTTGTCTGCGGCTCCGCCGTATACGTGGCCGTCCAGTGGAACGATCATCGATGGAGTTGGCCCTGGGCAATGGGCGCGATTGGCGTGCTGTTCAATCCCGTCATTCCCATCACGTTCAGCCAGCAACAGTGGCAGCCGATCGACTTCGGCATTGCTATGGTGTTTCTGATCGCCGTCGGGCAAGAAGCGGTGTCGCGAGCACGGCGAGCAGGATAGACCCGCGGGTTGTTAAAGGTCGGTATCACACCTCCCCTTCGCTTAGCGGTCCATCCCCCTGTAGGCGCTGATGGTGTCCAACGCTGTGGGGGCGATCCCGCCGTGGCGCGGACGGCTACGCTTCGCGCAGTGCGGCGATCGGCGCGGCATCCGACTGTATACACGGACGCTGCTCGCGATCGCTCACGCGCGATTGCAACCGTGGGTAACTTCTGCAGCGGCCGTTGCGCCGCGCATGCATATCTGCTAAGCTTCCGCATGTATACCTGAGCGCTGCTCAGGGAGCCCACCGCGCCGGGAATCAGACCGGCCGTGCCGGCAAGTCAAGCGAACCGTACGTCGCTGACTTGGCCGGCATTTGTATTTCTTGCCGGCTTCGTCCTGGAGCCGGTGATGACCACCCTTCAACTCCTGCGTCTCGAACGCCGCATCGGGCAGCCGGCGCTGGCGAAGCTGTCGGGCGTGCCGCAGCCGACGATCTCGATGATCGAGTCGCGGCGCATCAACCCCCGAGAAGACGAACTCGACCGGCTGGGCCGCGCCCTGGGTGTCTCGCCCGAGGTTCTGATGCGCGAGGTAACGCCCGACCTCTCCAGGGCTGACGGCGAGGTGGTGTCGTGATCGCGGTCGTCTTCGTGGACGAAGCCCAGCGCAGCATCGCCGAGGCGTTCCTGCCGGCGACGAACTGGCGCGCGGACGGCGGTGGCCGGGTCTACTGGGCCTACAAGGTTGATCGGGCCGAGGCGCTGGTGTTCCAGGACGACCTCTCCGGCCGCCCGCTCGTCGAGGTGCGCGCGTTCGACACGATCAAGGAGGCGCGCGACTGGGTGCTGGCCGACATGCGCCAGCGTGCCCCCTTCCCGGTAAGTCGGAGGGTACAGTGACCCGCGTGGTGCTGCCGATCCGGCCCGGCGGGAAGGTCTGCGGCATCACCGGCTGGAACTCCCCGTCATTCCAGCCGCTGGTCATTGGCCCCGGCGACAACATGGCGTGGCGGCTCGATGGGCTCGCTGATGTCGATGCGGATTGCCCCGAGGCTCGTGCGGCAGCGCCGAAGTTCGTGCCTCGGACGGAGTGCCAACACGGCCGACCGTCCGGCGGCGTAAGCCACTGGCTCTTCGAGTGCCCCGACGCTCGCCCCGAGACGTTCCACGACGTCGTGAAGGACGACAGTGGTGCGTTCCCCGTGCTCGTGGAACTCCGCGCCGGCGCGGGCCAATACACCGTCATCCCGCCGAGCCGGCTGCCCGTTACCAAGGGCAGCACGACGCTCGAAGCGCTCGTCGCCTACAGAAGCGGCGAGCCAACCCCGTGTGCATATCCGGTGGTGCGGGCCGCCACCGTCAACACCGCCATTACGGCGCTGCTTGCGCGGCACATGGCCCCGGATGGACACCGCTGGGAGTTCCACGAGGCCGCAGCGGGTTTCCTGCTCGGCCTGGGCATCGACGACACGACCGCACGGCTCATTCTCGAGACGGCCGCCGAGATCGTCGGTGATCGGGATACCCAGCCCCGGCCCGCAGTGTGGGTCAAGCGGACCGTTGACAGGATCGCGAAGGGCGAACCCTGTTCGGGCGGCCCGAAGCTCGCTGAGCTGATCGGTTCGCATGGTGACGCCGTGGTCGCGCGCATCCGCGATTGGTGCGGGCGTGGCGCGGAGGAAGGCATTGTCGTCGAGGGCGGTCGGGTGTCGGAGATCGTTGACCGCGTCGAGGCGGCGCTGCTCGCGGCAGGGGGGCTCTACCAGCGTGGCGGGATGCTCGCCCGCGCTGTCAAGCTGGACGCCCGGAGCACCGAGGCCGACGTGGTGAGACGTGAGGCCGGCAGCACGGTGCTGGTGGTGCCGAAGGAGGCCTATCTCTCCGAGCGCATGGGCCAGGTGTTGCCGTGGTATCGCCGCACCAAGGACGGCGACCTGACGCGCATCGACCCCCCTGCACTCTACGCGCGAACGTCACTTGCTAGGGGTGAGTGGCCCTTCCCGACGATCCGCGCCGTGGTTGGCGCGCCGACTTTGGCCCGGGACGGGCGGTTGATCGACAGGCCCGGCTTCGACACTGCCAGTGGCCTGCTGCTCGATGTCACCCCCGGCCAGTTCCCGCCGATCCCATCGCGCCCGTCGCGGGACGACGCCCACGAGGCACTGACGATGCTCCTGCGGCCGTTGCGTGGATTCCCGTTCGACAACGACGCATCACTGGCGGTCGCCCTCGCCGCGCTCCTGACGGCGCTGGTGCGCCCGAGTCTCAGCACGTCGCCGCTACACGGGTTCGACGCGCCGACCGCCGGCACCGGCAAGTCGCTGCTGGCCGAGGCGGTCGGACTGCTGGCCACCGGAGTGCGTCCGCCCGCGCTGTCGCAGGGCAAGAGCGATGAAGAGGACGAGAAGCGCTTGTCAACGGTGCTGTTCGCGGGCGACTCGGTGATCCACATCGACAACTGCGAACGGCCGCTCCACGGGGATTTCCTCTGTTCGATGCTGACGCAGCCCGTGGTGCAGGCGCGGGTCCTCGGGCTCAGCGAGCGTCGGGTGATGCCGTCGGTGTCGCTCGTGTTGGCCTCCGGGAACAACTTGTCGTTCTCAGGGGATGTCTCGCGGCGGGCGGTCGTATGTCGTCTCGATGCTGGCGTCGAGCGACCCGACGCGCGCCCCTTCGACTTCGACGTCCACGCCGAGATCATGGCGAACCGTCCGGCGCTGGTGGTGGCTGGACTCACAGTCCTTCGCGCCTACGCCATCGCCGGTCACCCCGAGCGCTTGACGCCGATGGGGTCGTTCAACGACTGGGGCTGGATTCGTGGGGCGCTCGTCTGGACCGGCTGCGCCGACCCCGCCGACACCCGCGCCGCCATCCTCGACAACGACCCAAAGAGAGACGAACTCGTCTCAGTGCTCGACGCGTGGGCGGCGGCCTTCGGTGATCGGCCCGTGGAGGTGGCGGACATCGCGCGCAGGGCTGATGCGGCGATGGACGAACGGCACGTCGAGAGCCCAGTGGTGGCGCTCAGGGAGGCCTTGATCGGCGCGGCGTGCCGTGGAGGTGTCTGGAATGCGAAGTCGGTCGGCTGGTGGCTCAGGCGACATCGAGATCGTGTCGTCGCTGGGCGCTGCCTGCGCAGCGACCAGGGCCATGACAGACAGACCTGGACGCTCGTGCAGTCGGGCACTCAGGGGAGGCTGACGCTGTGACGCCCGCGCTCGCAATGGATGAGCTGCGGGGTTATTGGGGTTATTGGGCTTTCTCTCTAGCGAAAGTCGTTTCGGAACGTCTCAGAGAACACGCCAACGGCTTGCCTGCGCAAGAAGCCCACAAAGCCGGAAAGCCCCTGCCGCTTGCGCGTCAGACCCTCAAGTCCGTGTCTCGCCGCCCGAGGCCCGGAAACGGACCCATCCCACTGCGATACCAGCCGCCCGGGGCACGAATCCCCGTCGGGAATCAGCATCCGAACCACCTGCGCGTCGAGAACCCGCAGGGCTGGAAGCACTTCAACTGTTTCGATCTTCCGCCGGGTACCGGCAGCCGAGGCTGATCTGTGAGCACGTCTGACGAGCCGAGCGCCAAGGCGCACCCGTTCCCGCAACCCGCGAGCCCGGCCCCCGGGTCCGAGGGTGAGGGCGCCACCGATCCGCAGGGTCACCCCGGCCCGCGGCCCGGGCATGCCCCCGGCACCGGGCGGTTCGTGCGGGGCAATCGGGACGCGCTGACGCACGGTGCCTACTCGCGGCAGGTGGCGGGTGGGCTGCTGCCTGAGCAAGCCGAGCTGGTGGCAATGCTGGCTGAGAAGCGCGAGGCCATCGAGCAGGATCTCGGCGGCGCGGACGCCCTCACCGAACTACAGCGTGACCTGATCGAGCGATATACCCAGCTCGAACTCATCGCCCATCGCTTGGCGGAAGTCGTCGTGGCCGCGCCGTTGACGGCCAAGGGCGCGAAGCGTGCGGCCCTCTCCGCCTTCCTCGCCGTGACTGACCGCCAGCAGCGTCTCGCCATGACGCTCGGTCTGGAGCGGCGGTCCCGGCCGATCAACCCGCTCGATGCTGTTGCACTCGCGGTTGCTGAGGCGAACCGAAGGCCATGACCATGGACCCGGGCTATACACCCCCAGCGCCGCAAACGTCGGCCGTCGCCGTGGCCTCACGCACCCCGAAGCCTCCCCAAGTCGGCGACCTGCTGAAGTTCATGACCCTGTTCCCGGAGTTCAGGGCCGCGTCCTGGGATCGCTGGCGCAAGGAGCTGAAGCGCATCGGTCCCACCACGCGCGAGTTCTATTGCATCAAGGGGCGAGGTGGCGGTGGATCTCGCATCGCCGCGCTGATGGCCGCCTTCTACGGCACGCGCGCCTACAAGGTCGTCCCGGGCGAGCGCATCTACGTTGCAGTCCTGGCGCCAGACAAGAAACAGTCCGGCGTCACATTCCGTTACGTCGTCGGCCTGATGCGCAGCGTGCCAGCCCTCGACGCGCTCATCGTCGCCGAGTCGCGCGAGTCGCTGGAGTTGGCTAACGGCGTCGTTATCGAAGTCATCACCGCCAGCGCCGCCGCCCCACGTGGCCGGGCCTACGCGCTCGCCATCATCGAGGAGGCCGCATTCCTGCCCACGGACGACCAGAGCAGTAACCCCGACGTCGAACTGCTCCGTGCCCTGCGCCCGGCGCTGGCGCGTGTGCCTGGATCGCTCCTGGCGGTCGTCTCGTCACCCTACGCCCGCAAGGGCATCCTGTGGGACGCGTGGCGCAAGCACCACGGCCAGCCTGACGGCGCCGTCGTGTTGATGCAGGCCAGTACGGCGGAACTCAATCCGCTATTCGACCCGGCGGCTATCGCTGCCGCCCTCGACGAGGATCCGGCGAGCGCCAGCGCGGAATACCTCGCCCAGTTCCGCACAGACGTGGAGTCGTGGATCAGCCGCGAGGCCATCGACGGCGTGGTTGTCGTTGGTCGGCACGAACTGCCGCGCATGCCCCGCACGAGCTACGAAGGCTTCGCCGACTTCGCGGGCGGCGCGGCGGGTGGAGATAGCGCCACGCTCGCCATCTCGCACTGGGACACCACGACCGGCAAGGGCATTGCCGTGCTCGATCTGCTACGTGAAGTGAAGCCCCCTTTCAGTCCGGAGCAAGTGTGCGCTGACTTCGCCGCCGAGTTGCTGCGTTACGGCATCGTCACGGCGACCGCTGATCGCTGGGCGGGCCAGTTCCCGGTCGAGCAGATGCGGAAGCACCGCATCACCTTGCGTCACAGCGAGAAGTCAAAGTCGGAGTTGTATCGAGACCTGCTGCCCGTCATCAACAGCGGCGCCTGCGAACTGCTGGATCACTCGCGACTGCTGGCGCAGCTGGCGGGATTGGAGCGGAGGACGGCGCGGGGCGGACGTGACTCCATCGACCACGCGCCCGGGGGCCGAGACGATGTCGCCAACGCGGTGGCTGGCGCGATCGCGCTGGCAGGTGTGAAGGGTTCAGGCCGGGCATCCCGTCCGGTGCTTTGGGGGTAGCAGATGGCGAAACGGAAGTCCTTGACCGTGATGATTCAGCGCGTGTGCCGACCCTACCTAAAAAAGTGGCCACAGACACCCGTCGTCGAAGCGGCCCGGCGACTGTGGTTCGCGCCGGAGCCGACGCCGCGCAACGTCGAGCAGTGGTTCGATGACCTCGACCTGGTGACAACGGACATCTGCGCCCCAAGGGACCGCACGACCCTGTCGGTGCTTCGAGCGCAGGCTGCGGCGTATCGCATTCACCGCACGCTGGAAGCACGCCCCTACGTCGAGTTGGTGTTCTCACTGGTCGCGTGGCTTGGCGAGTCCATCAAGGCGAATGACTGGGCCACGGCGTCGGAGGCGTGGGAGGCCCTGTCGCCGCTGCACGCTGAGCTGATTGCCGCCCACCCAGACCTTGCCCGAACGGAGAAGCTTCTGCGTGCGAAGGCCACCGCCGCAGGTCAGTTGTCCCAAACCCACTAGGAGAGTCACATGCCGGAAGAGACCATCGAGCAGTTGAAAGCTGACCTCGCCGCCGAAAAGGCCAAGATCGCGGGCTTTCGCGACAACAACATCGCGTTGCTCCGCGAAGTCGAGCCGCTGCGCGCCCTCAAGCAGCAGTTCGACGGGCTCGACGCCGAGAAGGTGCGCGCCGACCTCGCCGAACTGGCAACCCTGCGCCAGCAGCCGCCCGCGGACGCTGCCCGCATCACCGCACTCGAAACCCAGCTCGCCGCCGCAACGGCCACCGCCGCCGGAGCCACGCTGCGGACACTGGTGGGCGATGCCTTCTTGAAGACCGGGGGGAGGCCCGAAGCACTCGACTTCGTGCTGGGAAAGGCCCGCGACCTGTTCGACGTCCGGGACGGGCAGCCGGAGGCGCGCGTCTTCAGTCCCAACCGGCCCGGCGAGAAGCTGAGCATCGATGAGTTCATCGCGGCCCAGACGAAGGCGTCGGCGTTCGCCTTCTTTCCTAGTAGCGGTGGCGGCGCGTCCCCGTTGCCGGCTGGCGGCGGCAGCGCGCCCAGCGGCGTCCGTGAAGTCGTGGACCCGACGCCGGCGCAGTTGGGGCAGCTCGGCGACGCCATCAAAGCAGGCACCGTGCGGCTGAAATTCACGAAGTAGAGGAGACACGACATGGCAACGAAGACCCGAGACGTGATTGCGACGTTGCAGCGGCATGCCCTGATGATGCGCCACTACCAGCCCGAGGTGGTGTTTTCGTCCCTCCGGGAGCCCGTGACGTTCCTCGATGAGATGGTGGCGGCGGTCGCCGCCATCAACGCCGACCCGCACCTGACCACGGAGGGGCGAGCCGCCAAGCGGAGTGCCACCGTGTCGAAGGTCGCCGCTGACATCGAGAAGTGGCGCGACGCGCGCCTCGGGGCGCTTGACGCGAATCTCAGCGCCCAGCGAGCCGCCCTCGCGCCCAGCACGCCAGCGCCGGACCCCCGCAAAGTCGACCACCTGCTCGCCGTCCTGCGCACTCTCAGCCCCCGCGAGGTGGCCGTGGTCTATGGCTCGGCGACCGACGACGAGCGTCAGCTGATGGAGGCCGCCAACGCGCTCGTGGGCCGCCAGCCGACGAAGACGCCCGAGGGGGGCACCATATGGGCGCCGCTGCTCGACCCGGACATCGTTGCCGAGACCGTGCTGGCGCGTGCGGAAACCGCTCAGCCCGAAGCCGCCAGCCGCATGCGGGAGCTGGCCGGCGTGCGCGAGATGACGGCCACCGTGGCATCCGTCGCGCTGGCGGAGGTGAAGGCGCAGATTTAACCCAGCGACGGCGCCTTTGTCGTTGCGCCGTCGGGATGACCGCCCGGAGCATTGCCGTGCCCGGCGCATCCCGCACCGGCACTGCTGGAGAGACATCCCATGAAGAAGCCCGAAGCCAAGTCTGCCGTTGTCACGCTGCGCTCGAACGGCTCCACGCTCACGTTCACCGCCACGCGCCGTCCCAACGGCGCCGTCCGCACTTTGGTCACCACGCGCGACGCGGCGAAGAAGATCGAGCGGGGCATGAGTGCCGAGCACGCCGACATGGACGCCGCGAAGAAGCACATCGCGACGCTCGTCTCGGCGGCCGAGAAGCTCGGCTGGGCGCGCTCGCACGGCACCCGCAAAGCTGCGCCCGACAGCTTCTCGAAGCTGCCCGCACCCCCGAAGGCGACGTGATGTTCCTCGACGACGACGAGAACGTGAAGATGATGCGCGAGACTGCTCGCGAGGTCGGTCTCGTGCGTCTGCTGCTGCAGGCCGCCGAAGCCGACGACGCCGTGCGCATGCGGAAGCTCGTGCAGGACGCCTTGCGGCTGCTCGGCGTAGGAGGCCCCCGATGATTGCTGCCATCTACGCACGCAAGAGCAACGAACAGACCGGCGTCTCTGAGGATCAGAAGTCCGTCACGCGCCAGATCGACGGCGCCCGGGCGTTCATCGCTCGCAAGGGCTGGACGCTCGACGAAGCGCACGTTTACACGGACGACGGTGTCAGCGGCGCGCTGTTCTCAGGCCGGGCCGAGTTCCAGCGCATGATGCGGGACGCCGAGGCGGGGACGTTCGAGGCCGTCGTGCTCTACGACCTCGACCGCTTCGGACGCCACGCCCACAAGACAATGGTGGCGCTGAACGCCCTCGCGGACCTCGGCGTCACCGTGTGGGACTTTTCGACCGGCGCCCCGGTGGACCTCGACTCGTTCGAGGGACGCTTGAGCGCCACGCTGCGGGCCGAGTTCGCGCAGCAGTACCGGGACCAGGTCCGCAAGCACACGCGCGACTCCCACCGGCGCAAGGCCGAACAGGGCCTCGTCACCGGCGGCAAGGTGTTCGGCTACGACAACGTCCGTGTGATGGCGGGTCAGACGAAGCGAGTGCCGAACCCCGAGGAAGCGGAAGTCGTGCGGGAGATCTACCTGCGCTTCGCTCAGGGCGACGGCGCCCGCACGATCGCCGCTGTGCTCAACCAGCGGCGCGCGCCCTCCCCACGAGCGCAGCAGGGCCGCCCGAGTGGCTGGTCGGCGTCCACGATCCGGGAAGTGCTGCGGCGCCCGCTGTATCGCGGTGAGATCGTCTATGGCCGGACCACCAGCGCTTACGGGCGGGAGCTGGGCAAGCTGTATCGGGCGGGCCGGGTCAAGGAGAAGGCCCAGATTCCGACGCCGGAAGGCTCCTGGACGCGGGTCCAAGACGACGCCATGCGCATCGTGGACCTCGACGTCATCGCCCGGGTTGACGCCCTGCGCCAGGATCGCCGGTCGCGCTACCTGTCATCGCTCGGCGGTGCCCGCCAGGGCCGGGATCCGGAGAAGACCCACGGCAAATACCTGCTGACGGGCGGCATGCTCGTGTGCCCGACCTGCCTCGGGCACTTCGAGGCCATCAAGTATCCGGAGCCCGCCTACGTCTGCGCCACCCGCCGCCGGAAGCCCGGCGCCTGCACGAACACGCTGATGCTTCCGATGCGCTACGCCGACGACGTGGTGCTCGACATGATCGAAGACGTCGCCCTCGGGGAGCGTTACATCAACGAACTGCTGTCATTTGTCCGGGACGCGGAGTACGACGACACGACCCGACTCATGGGGGACAAGGCCCGGCTGACGGGCGAGGTCGAAAACCTGCTCAAGCTGGCGGCGTCAGGGCTGCCCGCCGAGACCGTGGTACCGGCAGTCCGGCAGCGGCAGGCCGAGATTGCCCGGCTGGATATCCGGCTCCGGAACCCGAAGCGGCAGGCCCCGAACATCGAACGCCTGCGGGAGGCTCTCACCGAGCGAGCGGCGAGCTGGCGTGCGACGCTGCGGGGCGAGCCCCGAGTGGCCCGGGCCATTCTGCGCCGCATCATCGGGCCGCTCGTGCTGCACGACGAAAGCACGCGCCCCGAGTGGATTCGAGCGGAGGCGTCGGCGAAGCCGGCGCTATTGGACGGGCTGGTACAGGAGGTGGCGTCCCCGACGGGATTCGAACCCGTGTTTTAGCCTTGAAAGGGCCACGTCCTAGGCCTCTGGACGACGGGGACGCAGGCGCAACAGCCCCTCATCGTAGCACGCACGGCCCGACGGATCGGCCCGCTGGCGGGATCGCGCCGCGAATCCCGATTCCCCTGGTAGACGCTCAAACGAGCCAACCAGGAGATGCACACATCATGTCGAAGCACGCCACGCTGACGGTCGTCGTCGCCGCCGTACTCTCGTTGCACGCCGCCGCCGCGCCGCAGGCCGCGGACCGGGACCGCGGCCGCCGTCCAGGTCGAGTCGAGCGACCGGCCGTCCCGGCCAACCTGGAAGTCGATCCGGAATACCGACCGTACCTGATCACACGAGCCCAGGGCACGCAGAACTACCTCTGCCTGCCGTCCTCCACCGGCGTGGCCTGGACGTTCTTCGGCCCGCAGGCGACCCTCTTCGACGAGGCGATGGACCAGGTGATGACACACTACCTGAGCCCGAACCCCCAGGAGTCCGGCCTCGCCCGCGCCACCTGGCGCCACTCGCGCGACACGAGCACCGTGTGGGCGATGGCGGTCGAGAGCTCGACCGACGCGGCCTTCGTCGCCCCCGGAGCGATTCCCTGGCTCAAGCTGCAGGTCGTCGGCGCGCAATACGGCCCGCACGGCGGCGACCGGCTGACGGCAACGGCGTTCATCCAGCGGGTGAACACCGCCGGCGGCGTCGCCCCGGCGACCGGCTGCGCCGGCACCGCCGACCTCGGCAAGCGCGCACTCGTGCCCTACACCACCGCCTACGTCTTCTACCGCTGAGTGGTGGGCGAGCCCGGCGCCGCTCGTGCTCGGAGCACCGGCCACCAGCTGGAACACTCCAGCCGACGTGCGCGGGCTACTCTTGATCCTCCCGCTGCGGTGGCTCGCCGCCGCGCGTCGCGGCGCGCAAGCGCCAGCGTGCTGCGCTGGGCCGGCGATTCCGAGGGCGGGGCGCCGTGTGTTGAGGCCGATCCCGACGACCCCTCGGCGCTGCGCGGCTTCGACGTCGAGGTGGCGGCCCTGCTCGCGGAGGGACTGGCCGGCGGCCGGAGTCCGTGCAGGCGGCCTTCACCTCGCTCGACCATGACGACGGCGTCCATCCGTACACCGATCTCGCGATCGACCGCGCGGACGCTGCGGCGGCTTGGATTTGCGGGCGGCGCCCCCGGTCAACGCCTATACAGGGTGACGAAGAAGCCGACGCCGTTCGAAGGGGTGACGCCCGCGACTGGGCTGCCGACGAATTGGAACGTCCTGACGGCCACGCCATCTGGGCAGAGCCCAGTACTCAGCTGGCCGTAGGCGAAGAGATCACTGCCGGCGCTGAGGTTCCATTCGACCGTCACGTGCGGATAGACGTCAGCGACCGTCAGGCCAGCCGGCAGCACCGGGGTCACGCAGTAGAGTCCCGTCTGCGGCCGCGACACCGCGCTGAATCCGTAGGAGAAGCCGAACGCCACCGAGGAGCGATTCACGAAGGCGTGAGCTATCAACTCTCCGGTCCCGGCAGCGGGCCGCGGGTTGCCGGGCGCCGCCGCGTTGAAGACCAAGGCGCCACCGTTGCCGCCGCCATCGCTCCAGGTGCCGTTCAAATCGCCCAGATTGATCGTCGCCGAGACGTTGACCGGCCTCGAGGCCGGCGGCGTGAGACTGATGCCGAACTGCACCGTCCCGTCGGGGTTCAGAACCGCGGTCCCCACGAGAGGCGCCCGCCGTGTTGCTCCACATTGATCTTCGTAGCCACTCAGCTGGTAAGACGACGGGCCTTGGGTGACCGTGACGAAGATCCGGTTGCAGTATGGCTGCAATTGCCAGTTGAAAGTGCCAATGACCTGCGCGTCTGCGTGCGCTGCACCCACCCAGCCGATCATCACTGCGACGACCGTGGCTGCGGAAATCCGACCCATGACACCTCCCCGCCCCGACGCCCGCGAGAGCACTCGTCGTTCGATCGCGGTCAAGGCGCCTCATGGTACCACCGACGCCGGGAGTCGATGCGGCGAGTGCGCGGCGCCGAGGCCAATCCTCGCGAGTGTGCGCCCGGCGGTCTCTGCACGACAACTCGGTCGAACGGCTACAATCGTCCAGGCGGGCCCCTAGCTCAGTGGTAGAGCATCTGACTTTTAATCAGGTGGTCGTGGGTTCGATCCCCACGGGGCCCACCAGTTCCCGCGGTGTGCCTCAGTCCCGTGCGCCGCTCCGGCCGTGCGCCGCCAGTGCCGTCCGCAGCAGCGACAGCCCGGCGTAGGTCACGACCGCCACCACCAGCCAGCGGATCGTCGCCAGCTCGAGGCTCTTGACGACGTAGGCCGCCACCAGCACGCCGGGGATGCCGCCCAGGGCGATGCCGAGCGCCGCCTGGCCGTCGTACTTGCCGGCGCGGGCGAACTGGATGCCGGCCATCGGCAGCATGTAGGCGGCCGACCCCATCATGATCGGAAAGGCCGAGCGCGGATCCATGCCCATCAGGCTGAAGACGATCAGGCTGGGCGCGTAGCTGCCGATGCCGAGCGCGTTCAGTGCGCCGAGCACGAAGTTCACCGCGGTGGCGGCGGCCAGCCGCGCCCCGACGAAGCCGATCGCCGTGCCGCCGCCGGGAATCCACTGCAGGTTGGTCAGGGTCATGAACACCGCGCCGGCCACCAGCGCCACGCCCATGCCGACCTGGATCGGCCGGCGCGGCAGCGCCGACACGACGCGGGCGCCGACGAAGCCGCCGATGGCGCCGATCGGCACCATCACCAGCAGCGTCACCGGATCGACCGCGATCGCCACCACGAACGCGAACGCCTCGAGCGCCACCGGCACCGACGTGCCGACGTTCAGCGTGCCGGGGATCCACTCGTCGCGGACCATCTTCAGGGCACGGAACGCCGCCGTCGTCGGCGCGTAGTTGCCGATGCCGAGGGTGTCGAAGAACAGCGTCACCGCGCCGAGGGCGAGTTGCAGCGGCGTCGGCCGCGGATGCGGATGGCCGCGCGCGGCGCTTCGCCACCAGGTGGCGACGAACGCCGCCGTCACGGCGGCGACGCCCAGGAGCAGCAGCGGGATGGGAGCCAGCATCGGCGCGCGTATCTTGGGCTGGGCGCGCGCCGTACCGCAAGCGCGCAGATCGGGTAGACTCGCGCCGATTCGCCCGCGGGTTCCACACGGAGGTCCGTCATGCCGCACGTCCCGGTGATGCGTTCGCTCGTTCTGGCCGCCGCGTTCGCCGTCGGCGCCGTCACGTCGGCCGCGGCCCAAGCCCCGCCCGCCGCTCTCGACTTCGCCGCCTTCGCCACCAAGGTGCAGCCGCTCTTCCTGGCGAAGCGCGACGGGCTGATGACCTGTGTCACCTGCCACAACGGCAAGGTCGGCACGCGGCTCCAGCTCGACCCGCTGCCCGCGGGGGCGACGACGTGGAGCGAGGAGGCGGCCCGCAAGAACTTCAAGTCGGCCTCGTCGCTGGTCGTGCCGGGCTCGCCGACCACCAGCCGGCTGCTGCTGCACCCGCTGGCCCGCGACGCCGGCGGCGACGCCTTCCACGGCGGCGGCAAGCACTGGCAGTCACAAAGCGATCCGGAGTGGCAGGTCCTGGCGTCGTGGGTGCGCGGCGGGAAGGCGATGCCGACCGCCGCGACGACCGCCCCCGGCACCGCCGTGCGCATCATCCAGACCAACGCCGCCGGCGACGGCGCCCATCTCATCGACCCGACCACCAACCTGGTCACCAACGTGCTGCGCGGCGTCGAGATTCCGCACGGCGTCACCAGTTCACCGGACGGGGCGCGGCTCTACCTGTCGAACGAGGTGCGGCACACGCTCGACGTCGTGGACGCGAAGACGCTGGCGGTCACCGCCCGCATCCCGCTCAGCGGCCAGCCCAACAACGTGAGCATCACCGGCGATGGCCGCAAGGTCTACGTCGGGATCCGCTCGGCGCCGGGCGCCCTCGACGTCATCGACACCGTGGCGCTCAAGAACGTCAAGACGGTACCGACCAAGGGCGGCATCCACAACGTCTACGTCACGCCCGACAGCCGCTGGGCGGTGGCCGGCTCGATTCCCGACAAGACGATCAGCATCGTCGACACCGCCACCGACACGCTGGCACGCACCATTCCGATGTCGGCGGGCATTCGGCCGATGGCCTTCACCACCAACCCCGACGGCTCGACGAAGACGATCATCGTCCAGCTGTCCGACTTCCACGGCTTCGCCACCGTGGATTTCGCCAGCGGGAAGGAAACCGCGCGCGTCGAGCACCCCGACATCCCGGGGGAGCACCCGCACCGCGACGGCCTGCAGGGCGCGCCGGCGCACGGCCTGGCGGTGTCGCCCGACGGCACGCGGCTGTGGTCCACCAGCAAGGTGTTCGGCTACGCCTACGTGCACAGCCTGCCGGACTTAAAGGAAGTGGGGCGGGTGTTCGTCGGCCAGCATCCCGAGTGGCTGACCTTCACGCCCGACGGCAAGTACGTCTACGTGGCGGCGGCGGGGGACAACGCGGTGTTCGCGGTGGATGCCGTGACGCTGAAGGAAGTGGCGCGGATTCCGGTGGGCCAGGTGCCGAAGCGCAACGCGACGGCGGTCTTGCAGGTGGCGAGATAAGCGAGGGGCCAGGGCCGGTCGGCCCGAGTGGGTACGACCGGCCCTGCACTCGCCGAAGCGGCGCAGCCGCGAAGGTGGAGACTACATCGCGCCGAAGGCCAACGTGGCCTTCCTGGTCTCCCACTGCATCGTCAGCACGCCGCCCTTGCCGCTCGGGCTCTTGTCGATGCCGATGGTGAACTGCTCGACCGGCACGGACAGGGCCTCGACCCGCATGTCGACCCGACCCAGATCCTGGCCCTGGGTGTATTCGGTACCCCACTGGCCGACCTGCCGGTTGACGATCAGCTTCCAGCTCTTGTCGTCGATGAGCGAGTAGAGCGAGTACTTGCCCGGGTTGAGGTGCAGCGGCCCGAGCATGAGCATCTTGTCGGTCTCGAGAATCGTCGCCTCGTCGGCCCCGGTGCGCCACACCTGGCCGTAAGGCACCAGGCCGCCGAAGATCTTGCGGCCCTTCACGTAGGGACGGCCGTAGGTGATGGTCACGTTGGCGCCATCGACGACGCCTTTGACGGATTCGTGCGGGCTGGCGCGCTTCTGCTGGGCGGCCACGAGGGCCGCCCCGGGTACGGCGAGGACGGCGGCAACGGCCGCGGCAATCAGGGCACGACGGTGGGTCACGGGTCTCTCCTTGGTTGAACGGGGCCGAACCGGGTGCGCCGGCGCACCGCGGACGACCTTATGACTATAGCGCCGCGGCGGCGGTTTCCCGCCCCTACAGGATGCGCTTGCCGAGCGCCGACATGGCCAGCTCCGTGGCCAGCTCCGCCGTGGTGTTGCGCACGTCGAGCGCGGGATTGACCTCGACGAGATCGAGCGCCACCAGTCGGCCCGACTCGGCCACCGCCTCCATCACGTAGTGCGCTTCCCGGTAGTCGAGGCCGCCCTTGACCGGCGTGCCGACGCCGGGCGCGATCGCCGGATCGCAGACGTCGAGGTCGAACGACACGTGGATGCCGCCGGTGCCGGCCGACGCGGCGGCGATCGCCCGCTCCATCACGCCGGCGATGCCCAGCCGATCGACGTCCTTCATCGTGAAGGCGTGGACGCCGGCGGCCTTGACGATGTCCTTCTCGCGCTCGTCCAGGTTGCGGATGCCGACGAGCACGGTGTGCTCGGGGCGCACCGCCGCTTCGGGGCCGCCGATGCGCGCCAGCTCCATCGGCTCGCCGCCGAGCAGGGCGGCCAGCGGCATGCCGTGCACGTTGCCGGAGGGCGAGGTGGCCGGGGAGTTGATGTCGGCGTGCGCGTCCACCCAGATCAGCCCGAGCGGCTGCTGGCGGCTCCTCATCCAGGCGGCGGTCGCGGCGACCGAGCCCGCACCGAGGCTGTGGTCGCCGCCGAGCACGATCGGCAACGCGCCCTCGTGCAGCGACGCCAGAGCGATCTGGTAGAGCTTCTGACAGACGCGGGCGATCTCGCGGACGTAGCGCTTGCGCGGGTCGCCCGGTCCCTTCACCTCGGGCAGCGGCGACGGGATGTCGCCCTTGTCGGTCACGGCGACCCCGAGCGAGGCCAGCTGCTCGGCGAGCGCGGCGATGCGGATGGCCGAGGGACCCATGTCGACGCCGCGGCGGTTGCCGCCAAGGTCGAGGGGAACCCCAATCAGATGCGCGGAGGGCACAGGCGATTGTCGCCCAATTGGACGCCCGCGCTGCCCGGCCCGCCCCCGCCACCGCGACGCTTGGCCAAGAGAGCTCAGGTCGCCTCGCTAAGACGCCGCCGCGATGCCGCAGGCATCGCCTGGCCAAGAGAACACGTCGCCTGGCCAAAACAACATGTAGCGCCGACGAGCGGTACGCGTGCTATATTATGGGGTTTGTTTTCAACCGACCGTCAGCCAGCCACCAGCGTGGAGGCACCGTGCCCATCCTTGTCAGGCCCGTGCGCGAACAGCTCGAGCACGATCGCATCATCCGACTCCTCCAGGCCCGTTACAAGAAGAAGCACGACCCGGTCATCAACGTCGGCGGCGAGCCGCCGACGTCGGTGGTGTTCGGCACCACCGAGTTCGTGCCCGACCTGATCCTGCTCACCGGCGACAAGGCGCGCAAGTTCGACGGCGTCGTCGAGGTGGAGACGGGCGAGTCGGTGAACTCGCTCGAAACGCTGGCCCAGTGGGGGCCGTTCAGCCGCCTGCGCGTGCCGTTCCACCTCTACGTGCCGCCGCATACGCTCGACACCGTGCGGCGGCTGTGCCGCGAGCACAACGTCACCGTCGCCGAGCTGTGGACGTACCACACCAATCTCGATCAGGTGCGCTTCACGCTGGTGCAGAAGGCCACCGACGCGCAGCTGGCGGCCGCCCGCAAGGCCGGACTCGCCGGCACGCCGCGGATCAAGGTGGCCCCGCCGCCGCCGCCACCGCCCCCGCCGCCTCCGCCGCCGCCTCCACCCCCGCCGCGCCAGGTGGAAACCAGGTCGCCGGTGCGGACTGCCGCGCAGAAGGCCGCGCTCGGAAAGTTCGTGGCCGCGGCGAAGGCGTCGGCAGCCAAGTCGAGCACGACCACGCCGGCAGCCCCGGTTCCGGCGTCTGCCAAAGCGGGCGTGCCGGTCTCGAAGGGCGCCCCGGCGGCGAAGCCGGCGCCCATGAAGCCGGCTGCGCCAGCGGCCCCGGCTGCCGCGAAACCGGTGGCGAAGGCGCCGACGGCGCCGGGCAAGCCCGTTGCCCCAGGCAAGGGGGCAGCGGCGCCCGCCAAGGCGGCGCGGCCGGCGGCGCCGGCCGCCAAATCGGTCGCCGCGCCGAAGTCCGCGGCCGCGCCACCGTCGAAGCCGGCCAAATCGCCCGCCAAGCCGGTGGCCAAGCCGGCGGCGGCGAAGGCCGCGGCCAAGCCAGCCGCCGCGGCCGCGAAGAAGGCGGCCGCGCCTCCCGCCCGGACCAAGGCCGCCAAGCCGGCAGCCAAGGGCGGCAAGCGGCGGTAGACGGGCTGGACTGTGCCGTATTTGCGCCTCACCGCCGATCGGCGCGGGGTCGAGAACACGTTCCTGGTGCACGTCGCGGCGCCGGGCGAGCCGGCCCGCGTGCTGTATTGGTATCGCACGGCGCCGGGCCTGCGCATCGGCCGGCCGGCCCTCGACGACGGCGCCATGCGGATGCTCGAAGCGCAGTATCCGGACATCGACTTCGACTGGCCGTACATCCTCGATATGGGGGCGATGACGCCGGTCGAGGTCGAGGCGCCGCTGCCGCCGCGCAAACGCAGGCCGCGGCGTCCGGAGTCGGACGAGGGCACCGACGAGCCGTCGATGGCCTTCGACGCGTCGCCGGTGCCTGCCGAGCCGACGGCCCAGGCCGCAGATGAGCTGGCGGAGCCGGCCGACGCGGTGCCGCCTGCGGCCACGAGCGGGCCCGATCTGCTCGCCGATCTGCTCGGCCGAGGCATCGCCGCGGGCCTGCGCGCCCGGCACCAGCAGCTCGTGGACGAGGTCGAGGCCCATGCATGGCCCGACGCCGCGGCGCGGTCGGCGATTGCCGGGCGTCTGGCGGCGATCGACCCCGACGGCTGGACGTCGCCCGACGCCGTGCTGTCCGGCATGGCTCGGATCGACGCCGAGGTCGAGGCGATCCGCCGCTCACTCGGGTAGGCCCGGGGCCGTCCGCCGCCGCTGCCAGACCGTCTATACTGGCGGCTATGCACACCCGCCGCCTCGCCGCCGTCAGTGCCGGGCTCGCGCTCGGCGTGCTGCTCGTTTCGGGCGCGACGCCGGCCGCGCGTCAGCAGGCCCCGGCGCCGCCGCCCGCGCAACCGGGGCAGGCCCCGCCCGATTTCCGGGTGGCCATCGACCTGGTGACCACCGACGTGATCGTGCGCGACGGCCGCGATCAGTTCGTCGCCGACCTGACCAAGGACGACATCGAGGTCTACGAGGACGGCGTCAAGCAGGAGATGGCGTCGATGACGCTGGTGCACGGCGGCCGGGTGCTCAACCTGCAGGCGCCGCCGCCGCCGCCGCCGCAGGAGGGCATCATCCTGCCCACCGCGCGGCCGCGCAACGACGCCGCCGGACGCATCTTCCTCATCATCGTCGACGACCTGCACCTCGACTTCCGCAACACCGGCCGCATCCGCGATCTGTTCAAGCGCATCGCCCGGCAGCTGGTGCACGAAGGCGACATGTTCGGCATCGTCTCGACCGGGCCGTCGTCGCTGGCCATCGACCTCACCTACGACCGCAAGGTGCTCGACGAGGCGATCAAGCGCATCACCGGCAACGGGCTCAAGCCGTCGGACATCATCCAGGGGCAGGATGGCGCGCAGGGGCCGGCCGAGGTCCGCTATCGCGCCCAGGTGGCCTTTTCGACGGCCCGCGACCTGGTCACCCAGCTCGAACGGATCAACAACCGGCGCAAGGCGGTGATCTGGGTGAGCAACGGCTTCGACTTCAACCCGTTCGAGAAACAGCGGGCGGGCGAGGATCCGATCTACGGCGGCCGCATGGGCCAGACGCAGGAAGAAGGACAGCAGTTCAACCAGCAGTTCAACCAGGGGCAGCAGTTCGCCGACGCCGACCTGGCCCGCGAGATGGCCGACCTGACGCGTTCGGCCAACCGCGCCAACGCCACCTTCTACACCATCGACCCGCGCGGCCTGGTCGCCGGCCAGGACCTCGACGAGACGGTCGATCCGAGCGACTTCCAGGAGTACCTCCGCACCACCCAGGACAGCCTGCGGGTGCTGGCCCAGGAAACCGGCGGCATCGCCATCGTCAACCAGAACAACTTCGACAAGGGCTTGAAGCGGATCGACGCCGAGACCAGCGACTACTACGTGGTGGGCTACTACTCGAGCAACCCCGATCCGCTGAAGCGGACGCGCAAGATCGAGGTGAAGGTGAAGCGCGAGGGGCTGAACGTGTGGTCGCGGACGTCGTACACGCTGCGGCAGCCGCCGCAGACCCGCTAGGCGCGGGGGAACGAGGTGGTGCGCTAGGCGCGGCCCACCGGCGGCGCCGGCGGCGTGGATCCGCTGCGCGCCGAGTCGATCGACTCCTGGATGCGCGCCTTGAGCCACACGATCGGATCCGGCTGTGCCTGCGTGAACGCCCGCCAGACCTCGTCGGGCAGGGCGATGCTGATGACGCGTTCGTTGTGCAAAGTCATGGGCACCTGCCAGGGGGTGGAGAACAGATGTCGATCCTACCGCCCGCCACCCACGCGCAGAATAGAATGATCCGATTGCACTGATAGGTGTATCAGATGGAACGCCGGGCGCGCGATGCCCGGGCTTGGGGCCGGCGGTCACCGCTGCGATAATCTCGGGCACCAGGGGGCAGACACGGTCATGAGCACGTGGACGTTGGCGCAGCGCACCGCCCGGATGAACCCGTCGATTCTCCGCGAGATCCTCAAGGTGGCGGAGCGGCCCGGCGTGCGCTCGATGGCCGGCGGCCTGCCTTCGCCCGACACCTTCCCGGTCGAGGCGCTGCGCGCCGCCTGCGACACGGTGCTGCGCACCCACGGCAAGCCGGCGTTGCAGTACGCCTCAAGCGAGGGCTTCCTGCCGCTGCGCGAGTGGGTCGTGGCCCGGCTCGGCCAGGCCGGCTTCGCCACCACGCCGGAGCAGGTGCTCATCACCACCGGGTCGCAGCAGGGGCTCGACCTGGTGGGCAAGGTGCTCATCGATGCCGGAGCGCCGGTCGCCGTCGAGGCGCCGACCTATCTCGGCGCGCTGCAGGCCTACGTGCCCTACGAGCCGGTCTTCGCCAGCCTCGCCTGCGACGGCGAGGGCCCGCGACCCGAAGCTCTCGCCGACCTGCCGCAGCGCGCGCCGGGCACGCGCTTCGCGTATCTGCTGCCGAACTTCCAGAACCCCACCGGCCTGCAGATACCCGGCCCGCGGCGCGACGCGCTGGTGGCGGCGGCCCAGTCGGCCGGCGTGCCGCTCGTCGAGGACAACCCGTACGGCGACCTCTGGTACGACCACGAGCCGCCGGCGCCGGTATCGGCGCGCTGGCCCGACGGCTGCGTCTACCTGGGGTCGTTCTCCAAGGTGCTCACGCCGGGCTTCCGCCTCGGCTTCCTCGCGGCGCCGAAGGCGCTCTATCCGAAGCTGCTGTCGGCCAAGCAGGCCGCCGACCTGCACACGCCCGGCTTCAACCAGCGCGTCGTCTACGAGGTGGTGAAGGACGGCTTCCTCGATCGCCACGTGCCGACCATCCGCGAGCGCTATCGCACCCAGCGCGACGCGATGGCCGCGGCGCTCAGCGCCCACCTGCCGGCCGGCACCACCTGGCAGACGCCACGCGGCGGCATGTTCTTCTGGCTGCGGCTGCCCGAGGGTTTCGACGCGATGGCGCTGCTCGACAAGGCGGTCGAGGCCGGGGTGGCGTTCGTGCCGGGGGCGCCGTTCTTCGCCGCCGACCCCGACCCGCGGACGATGCGCCTCAGCTTCGTGACCTTGAGCGTCGCCGAGATCCAGGAAGCGGTGGCGATCCTCGGCGGCGTGCTGGCCGGCGCCGGCGTCAGCACCGCGGCCACGCCGTAGCGGCGCCGGAGCCGCGCGCGTCACGGGGCGCGCGGCGAAGCTGGGTCAGGGCGCCGGGCGCAGTTTCGGCCGCACCTTCTCGAAGGCCTTGATCACCTCTTCGACGGCGCGCGGCGTGCGGCTCATCTTCGGATAGACCCAGCCGGTCTCGCGGATGAGCGGCCGGCCCTCGATGCGCGCCGAGTAGAGGTGGCCGCTGGCCACGTCGCGGGCCACCGACTGATGCGAGACGATCGAGATGCCGAGGCCGTGGCGGACCAGGGCCTTGATGATCTCGACGTTCTCGGTCTCCATCACGATGCGCGGCGCGATCTTGGCGGCGGCGAAGAACTCGTCGATGACCCGGCGGGTGTTCGACCCCGACTCGAACAGCACGAACGGGTAGGCGGCCAGATCGGCGGCGGTGACCTTGCGCTTCTTCGACAGCGGATGCTTGGCCGCGGTGACCACCAGCAGCTCCTCCAGCATGACCGGCACCGTCACCATGTCGGCGTCCTTGATCGGCAGCGTCAGCAGCGCCAGATCGCCGGTGCCGGCGCGCAGGTGCTGCACGCAGCGCTCGGTGCTGTCGTTGATGATCTTGACCTCGACGCCGGGATGCTGGCGGGTGAGTTCGGACAGCAGCGTCGGGAACACGTAGAGACAGACCGTCATCCCGCCGAGGATCCGGATGGTGCCGCGCAGCGTCTCCTGGCTGTCGCCGATGCCGGCCACCGTGTCGGTCAGGTCCTGGAACATCCGATGGCTCAGCTGCAGCAGCGCCTCGCCGGCCGGGGTGATGCGGATGCGCCGGCCGATGCGCAGGAAGACCGGCGTCTTCAGTTCGTCTTCGAGCAGGAGGATCTGGCGGCTGATCGCCGACTGGGAGACGTGCAGCTTGTGCCCGGCGGCGGTGAACGAGCCGGATTCGGCGATGGCGCGGATGATCTCGAGTTGGCGTAGGTCCACTGGGGCTCCTGGTGCGCCACAGCATATATCTCAGCGAGAGATGGACTCAAGGAAATCCTGGGCCCCAGCGAATGCATCGGATACGTTGCGTTTCCGGGGCGGCCGCGTCCGGCATGGCTGCCGCGTGACCCCGGAAGCCGCGGGCGGGGACGCGGGCCGCGCCGGACGGCCGGCCCGATGCCGTCAGACCGCGGAACGGCGCGCCGGACGGCGCCGCTCGCGGCTGGCGACGGCGGCGCGGGTGCGGGCGATCGCTTCCCGCAGGTAGTGCTCGTCGAGCTCGATGCCGATGGCGTCCACGCCGAGCCGCGCGCAGGCGACCGTGGTCGAACCCAGGCCGAGGAACGGATCGGCGACGGTGCGGCCGCGTCCGGCGCCGTGCAGGCGCAGGCAGTACTCGGGGAGGCGCGGCGGGAAGGTGGCCGGATGGGGGCGGTCCTTCTCGCGGTTCTGGATGGTCTCGTAGGGGATGAACCAGGTGTTGCCGCGGCACCGCCGGCCGCCCGAGGCGGCACGCCAGCGGGCCACGTTCGAGGCGTCCTGGTACTTCACGCCCAGGGCGAGGCGGTCGAGCCGGGTCACGCCCTCCGGCGTGAAATGGAAGACGAACTCGTGGCAGTCGTTCAGAAACCGGGCCGAGTTGATCGGCTTGTAGTGGCCCACCGCGAGATCCTCGGCCAGCCCGGCCCGGGCGCCGGCGGCGTCGGCCTCGATGGCGATCGACTTGATCCAGTGGACGATGTTCTGCAGCCGCAGGTGCGGGCGCACGGCCTGCGCCACGTCGAGCGCGGTCCACGGCTCGGTCGGCTTGGCGCCGACGTTGAGGAACAGGGAACCCTGGGCGGCGAGCACCCGGGCCACCTCGGCCACCCACCGGCCGGTCCAGTCGAGGTAGTCCTGGCGCGGCTGGCCGTCGTCGTAGGTGCGGTAGTCGATCCCGAGGTTGTAGGGCGGCGAGGTGACGACGACGTCGATCGACCGGGGCGGCAGCTCAGCGAGCACCGGGACGCAGTCGCCGAGATAGAAGCGAATCGAGGCGCGTCCGGCCTGGACGATGTCGTAGGGCTTGGGAACGGGGGAGGGCACGCGGGGCGATTGTACAGGCTCCGCGCCACGGGGCCGCCGCGCGGCGCCCCGGCTGGTGACGGTCGCGCCTAGGAGGCGCGCGTCGCGGCGAGCGCCGGCTGGAAGCCGTCGGCCGTGCGGCCGTCACGCAGCGCCGAGATGGTGTGGTTCTGACGGTGAGCCGCGCTCGCGCACTGCGGGCCCTTCTCTTCGACGTAGACCACTTCGCGAAGGCTGGCTTGGTCGCGGTAGCGGCCGACGACGCAGCCACAGGCCATCGTCCCGAACCCCAACAGCTTGACAACGCTCATTCCACCTTCTCCTGTCTTTCGTCCGGAGCAAGTTCCGTACCGAAGGCGACGGTTGTCTGATAAGCGAAATCGGCGTAAACACTCCCTCACGCCGTATGGAATTCGGTCGGTTTTGGTCAGCGCGCCCGTCACATCGCGGCACCTGGACGCGCACCGCCGCGCTGTCGCCAACAACCTCGTGGATCGTGCTTTCGAGGAATTGGATATGACGCCGCGGTGAGCGGCGCCGGCTGGCGATCAGGAGCTGCGGCCGCCGCGGGCGCTCTCGCGGGCGTACGCCTCGCGCGCCGCAGCCGCCGTCGGATCGAGCAGCAGGGCCTCGGCGAGGCGCTGCAGGCCGGCGTCGCGGTTACCGGTCTCCAGCTCGAGCAGCCCGAGGTTCGTGTAGGTGGAGGGATCCCGCGGTTCCGCTTTCAGGGACGCGAGGAAGGCATCGCGAGCCGCCTCGCGGCGGCCCTGGGTCGCCAGCGCGGCGCCGAGCAGGTTGTAGGCCCGCGCATGGGTCGGGTTGGCGGCGACCAGCGCCCGGGCCTCGGCGATGGCCTGGTCCGTGCGGCCATCGAGGAAGAACAGCGACGCGGAGTAGTACCGGGCGGCATCGGCGGTCGGTGCGAGGCTGCGCAGGCGCGCCACCACCGGCACCAGGCGGTCACGGTCGCGGACGTCGCTGAGGATCGACGCCAGCTGTTCCAGGGCCGGTAGGTTCGAGGGGTTCCGCTCCACCGCGGCGAACGCGACCGCGACCGCCTCGTCGATGGCGCCCGTCGAGGCGAGGAAGTGGGACAGCGCCACCTGAGCCTCGACCCGGTCGGGCGGGGCCGCCAGTTCGCGCAGGAGCGCGACGGTTTCGGCGGTGCGCGCGGCGCCGGACTCGAGCAGGCCGTCGTAGGCCATCACGTCGCCGGGATCCTTCCGGAGCGCCGTTTCGAAGTCGGCCCAGGCAGCCCTGGGAGCACTGGCGTCGAGCAGCATCCGCCCGCGATCCCGCCACGAGGCCGCGCTGGCGGCGGCGCGGGCGGCCACGACCACCTCGACCGGCTGCTCCGCGGCCAGGGCGCGGAGCGCGGCGGCGTTGTCGATCCGGGCCCGTGAGAACACCGTGCGCGGGCCGCTGAACTCGACCCGGGCGTAGTCGTCGGTCAGCGGCGCGGCGCCGTTGGCGTAGCGGCTCAGCGTGGCGCCGGTGGCCACCAGCAGCGACGTCACGCTGAAGGGGTCGCGGGCGCCGACCCGGGCGAGGTCGGCGACGGCGTCCGCCCGGCTCGCCCAGACGCCGGCCAGAGCGCCAACGCGCGGGAGCATCGGGTCGGTGCCGCCGATGAGCAGGACGTCGCCCTCGCCGACCAGCCACAGCGTGCCCTCAGGAAAGACCTCGGCGAAGGTACCGACGATGGACCGCAGGTCCTCGGGGCTGATGTCGTAGGTGTGCGCCCACTGACACAGCACGCCGCCGGGGGCGAGGCGGGCCTTGGCGGCGGTGAAGAACTCGCGGGTGAAGAGCGACGCGATGCCCGCCATCCACGGGTTGGACGGCTCCGAGACGATGACGTCGTAGGTGTCGCGGCCGAGCAGCAGGTGGGTGCGGCCGTCGCCGACGATGAGGCGGGTCCGCGGGTCGGCCAGCGCCCGCGCGTTCTCCGGTTCGAAGAAGCGGGACGCCTGCACGACCTCGGGCGAAATCTCGAGGACGTCGACGCGCTCCACCGGGTGGCGGAGCGCCGCGCCGGTCGTCACGCCGCTGCCGAGCCCGAGAATCGCCGCCCGCCGCGGTGCCGGGTGGAGCAGCATCGGCACGTGCGCGAGCAGACGCTGCGTCAGCATGTCGCCGGTGTTCGAGGCGTCGACCTTGCCGTCGATCGACAGCGAGGTCGTGCCGGCGGCATCGCGCACCGCCACCGAGGCCGTGGCGCCGTCGCGGTAGTAGAGCAGCCGGCCGGCGGTCAAGGCGATGTCGAGCGCGTCGGCGGTCATCGCCGAGGCGTACTTGTAGGCGCCGCTCGACAGCATCGCCGCGCTCCACGGCGGCAGCAGCGCCGACGCGGCCATCGCCGCCGCGCACGCGGTGGTCGTCGCGAGACGCGCCGGGCCGCGCAGTCCGGCCCGCCACGCCAGCAGGAGCGCGGCCGCGGCCGAGATGACGCCGACGGTGCGGACCGTGTCGTACAGCCCGAGTCGCGGCACCAGCACGAACCCGGCGGCCAGCGACCCGGCGATGGCGCCGATGGTGTTGACGGCGTAGATGAGGCCCAGGTCGGCGCTGAGCGAGGCGTCACGGCCCGTCCCGAGGCGCACCGCGAAGGGAAAGGCCGCGCCGAAGCCGAGCGCCAGCGGCCCGAGCCAGGCCGCGGCGAGGAGCAGCTGTCGGCGCAGCACCGAGGCGAACGTCGCATCCGGGGCCGCGACCGCGCGCGCCATCGCCAGCAGGCCGTCGTCCACCGTCCAGGCCGCCGCGGCGGTCGCCAGCACGGCGAAGCCGATGGCTCCGGCCAGCCACGCCGCCGGCTGGACGGTGCGTCCGGCCAGCCAGCGGCCGATGACGGCGCCGATGGCCAGGCCGCCGATGAAGATCGCGACGACCAGGCTGAAGGCGTAGGTGGTCGGGCCGATGATCTGCGCCAGCAGCCGCGACCAGACGACCTGCAGCACGAGCGACGCGAAACCCGAGACGCCGAGCGCGAGGGCGGCCAGCCAGACGTGCCCCAGGCCGCGGCCGGCGGGTTCGGGCGTGGCGGCCTTGCGCCCCGCGCGGCCGGCCGCCGGGGTGGCAACCGCCGTCACGTCGGCCGGCAGCGGCCGGCGCGCCAGAATCCAGGCGGCCGCCGCGACCACGAGGTTCAGGGCGACGCCGACCCAGGTCGTGGCGCGCAGGCCGAGCGTCGGCAGCAGCACGAAACCGGCCAGCAGCGCGCCCAGTGCGGCGCCGACCGTGTTGGCGGCATAGAGGGCTCCGGCGCCGCGGGTGGCTGCCGCGGCGTCGGCGACGTACCAGCGGGCGACGACCGGGAAGGTGGCCCCCATCGCCACCGCCGGCACCGCGACGACCAGGAGGCTCACGGCCAGGCGGAGCACGGCGAACGACAATCCGCCGTTGCCATCGGCGTAGGCGCGCGCCAGCAGCGGCGTCGCCGCCGCGACGGCCAGCGGCACCAGCAGCGCCAATGCGGCGATGGCCACTTCGAGGCCGGCATAGAGGCGAAGGGCGTCGCCTCTCGCGGCGCGGTCGGCGCGCGGCCCGCCCCAGGCCGCGCCGATCGCCAGTCCGCCCATGAACGCCGCGAGCACCGTGCTGGCCGCTGCCACGCCGTGGCCGAGATACAGGGTGAGCAGGCGCGTCCAGGCAACTTCGTAGATGAGCGCCGCGGCGCCGGAGGCGGCGTACGCGAGCAGGAACCACCGCGGGGGAGGCATCACCGACGAGTGTAGCGTGGAGCCGGCGCCGGCCGGCGTCGGCCGAACCGGTGTCAGGGCCGGGTCGCGGCGATGTCCGGCGACGGCGCCAGCCGCGGGCGGAAGAGCACGGTATCGCCGTCCTCGGCCACGCGCTCCAGGGCGAACGCACGGGTGACGAATGCCTCGAGCGCCGGCGGCGTCTGCGCGCGGTGAATCACCACCCAGCCGAGCCGGGCGCGCTGGACGAAGCCCGGCGCCCGCGCGGCGACGTCGGAAAGGTCGGCGGCGGCCACCTCGTCTCCCTGACTGAGCGCGATCAGCGCCGCGAGCGTGCGCGATTCCTTCACTTCCGAAAGGCGGCGCTCCGACACGCGCGACAGGTAGCCGCCCATCAGCCGTTTGCCGTGGACGGTCTGATGGAACTGATAGCGGGCGCTGAAATTACCGGCGGAACTGGTGCCGTCGCGAACCCCGGTGGGCAGTTCGAGCACCCGGACCGGCCGGGGATCGGCGCGAATGATGTCGTAGACCGGCGAGATCCCGGCCGAATAGAGCGGCCGCGGTGCCGGCCACAGTTCGACGACGAGCGCCACGGCGATCGCGCCGAGGAGCACGCGACGGCGGTGTGGCCAGCGGCGGCCGATCTCGACCAGGGCCAGGGCGAAGAGGAGGCTCACGGCCAGCGCCGCGACGATCGCAAAGCGGGTCGGCGTCCGGGCCAGACCGAACACCGGCACGTAGCGCAGCAGCGCCCACGGGCCCGGCGCGTAGGTGTTCACGCCGGCGACGTGAACAAAAGGTCCGAGCGCGAGCAGGGCGAAGCCGACGGCGACGGTGAGGAGGCCGGGATTACGCAGGCCGAGCCGCCATATGGCGAAGGCGATCGCCGCCAGCGTCATCAGACTGAGGGCGGCCGTGTACTCGACGAAGACCGTCGGCGCCGCCAGCTGCGCCGAGCCGGCGAGCCACGACACCAGCGGGTGCGACGGGTTGGGCACCACGAAGGCCAGGAGGTCCACGCCGGCGGGGCTGCTGCGCCAGAAGATGGGCGGCGACACCCAGGTGCCGTCGAACAGGCGCTGCGAAGCGCCGTAGAGCGCCGGCGACAGCACGACGGCGCCGGTGAATCCGGCCACCAGGGTGGCGGCGATCGCCCGCGGGCTCGGCAGCGAGACGCGCGCCACGTGCGGCCCGAGGGTGAGCACGAGCCGCGCCAGCACCAGCAGCGTCAGCAGCAGCGTCGGCGTGTAGAGCCCGCGGACGCTGACCGGGATGCCGAAGAAGTCGAGGCGGCCGCCCCGGCCGAGCGCCAGGCCGGCGACCAGGCCGCCGGTCAGCAGGATGCAGAGGTCGAGAATCCACCGGCCGACCCCGTGGTGCCAGCCCCGCCGCCACTCGAGCCTGAGCACGCGCGAGCCGACGTAGACGGTGGCGATCATCAGGCAGTAGACGGCGTAATAGGCGTCGCAGAACGCCGCCCAGGCGACCACCACGCCGGCCAGGGCCGAGTCGCGCAGCCGCTCGGAGCGCTCGACGCGGTAGAGGCACCACATGAACGCCGGCAGCGGCGCGGCGGCGACGAGGCTGACGTGCCCGGTGGTGCGGGCGACCATCAGCGGCGCCCAGGCGAAGGCCAGCCCGGCGAGCCAGGCCTCGAGGACGGCGCCGTCGGTGACGCGGCGGGCGAGGACGAAGGTCATCCAGGCAGTGAGGACGACGACGGCCAGGTAGACCAGGTTGAACGTCAGCACCGGGCCGAACGTGCCGATGAACGGCATCGCCAGCACGTTGAGGAACAGCGTGTAGTTGTGCTGCGACAGATCGACCGGGCGGGGCGTGAGCGAGAAGATGTGCTCGGTGGTCAGCGGATTGCGGCCCTCGACGAAGGCGCCGTGCTGGAACACCCACTGGTTCCAGACGTACACACCAGTATCGCCGCCGGGATCACCGGTGAGGTGCGTGGCCGCGTTGGGCAGCAGGGGCCAGGAAAACGCCACTGCCACCACCACGTAGCCGAGCACAGCCGCGAGGTGGAGGGCCCACGCGCGTCGCGCCATCGGTCTGGCGCGGTCACGCTAGCACATCAGTTGGTGACAGATCCAATCACTTGGAAGAGATGCGAAAGACACAAAGGGCGGCTCCCCGTGCGGGAAGCCGCCCTTCGATGCTTGTACGCCGGAAAGGCTCAGTCCCGAGGCCCGCGCCCCGAGTCCCGAGCCCCGGCTCTTAGAAATCCCAGCGGAAGCCGACGCGGAAGATTCGCGGCGACAGCAGCTCGGTGACCTCGCGGTAGTTGACGGTGGTCGTCCGGAACAGCGTCGGAGCGCCGCTGTTGGCCAGATTGAATCCATCGACCTGGAAGGTGACCTTGCCCGCCTGCTTCGGCAGCGTGAACGACTTGTCGAGGCGCAGGTCGAAGATCGAGATGTTCGGGTAGCGGTTGGCGGTAATCGGCTCCACGCGGATGGTGCGGGCGCCGTCGCCGGGCATGGTCACGGCGATGGTGCGGCCGTAGTTCTGGCCGCTCTGCAGGCGCCACGAACCCGACGAGCCGATGCCCCACGGCAGCTCGTAGCGGCCGATGACCTTGTAGTTCCAGACCATCGACGTCTCGCGGCCGAACTCGTCGCCGAACAGCCGATCGACCGGCCGGAACGAGTAGAAGCGGGTGTAGCCGGTGGGGACGGGGGCCGTGGCGTTGTGGACGTGCTGCATCTTCGACCAGGTCATGCCGGCCGAGGTCAGCAGCATCCACTTGCCCATCATGCGGCGGTTGAGCGCCACTTCCACGGTCTGGAAGTCGGCGTCGTAGCCGTCCGGATTCGTGTAGACGCGCTGCTGCGCCGTGGCCGCCGGACGGTCGAAGGTCTGGAACGTCTGCTCGTCGCCCGTGTTGAGCACGTTGTCCGGGCCCGGATCGGTGATCGTGAACGGCACGGTGAACGCGCCGTTGCGGATCGGGTCGTCCTCGCCCCAGATGTCGCGCACGCCCTTGTAGACGTAGGAGACGCGGGCCGACAGCCCGGTGACGAGTTCGCGCTCGACGTTGGTGGACAGCTCGTGGGTGACCGGGCGGTTGAGGCCGCGATCGACGGTGACGAAGCCGGCGCCGCCGACGGTGGTGTTGAAGGCGCCGAGCTCGGCCGGGCTGTCGACCAGCCGGTTGCCGTTGAGGTCGCAGCCGGTGGTGCGCGTCGCCGTGCAGTCCAGGAAGGCGTAGCGCAGCTGCGCGATGCCGACCGGGTTCTCCTTGTCGGCGAGTTCGTCGGCCGAGTTCCAGCGGCTCTGGCCGTAATAGGCCTTGACCACCGTGCGGTTGTCGCCGGTGAGGTCGTAGGCGAAGCCGACCCGCGGCGAGATGTCCTTGGTGTTGGCGACCGTGCGCGACTCGACGGTGCGCGGGGCGATGAACGACTGGTAGCGGGCGTCGTTCCAGCTGGCCAGCGCCGGAATGCCGTTGGGCGCGAACTCCTGGTCGGGCCAGCGATCGAGGTAATGCTCGTAGCGCAGGCCGAGGTTCAGCGTCAGGCGGCTGGTGAGCTTCCAGGTGTCGTTGACCCACACCGACTGGTTGACCACGTCGTTGATGCCGGTCACGCTGGTGTTGTAGATGTCCACCTGGGACAGCGCGGCGCCGTTGTCGCGGTAGAAGACGTCGAACGGTTGATCGCGGAACAGGCTGCGACGGTCGCGCTTCAGGTCGTAACCGACCTTGAAGTCGTGGCTGCCCATCCAGCCGTCCTTGAAATACGACAGGCTGACGTAGCCCTGCGGCTTCCAGCGCTTCTGATCCTGGTAGCCGTTGTTGGCGCCGCCGTCGAGAATCTGGTTGTTGGCGAGGTTGACGCGGCCGGGGCCCCACGGGCCGTCGTAGAGGTCGAAGTCGCGGACCGGGCGGAGCGGGAAGAAGTTCCACCAGTTGCCGACGAGCACGTCGAGGAAGGCGCGGCTGCCGAGCACGCTGGTCCACTCGGCCTTCATCGGCGTGTTCTCGGACGACTGGTAGTAGGCCGCCGACAGCGGCGTGGTCAGGCTGATGCCGCGCTTGTCCTGCAGCTTCTGCCGCTTGTTGATGAAGCCGATCAGCTGGTTGTTCTGCGACACCTGGTAGGTGAGCTTGAACGTGTAGGGGTTGGTGAGCTTCGAGCGCTCGATGTTGCTGGGCAGGCCGGTGGTGTATTTGTACTGGTCGTTGAGCCGGTAGCTGTAGAAGCCCCAGATCTTGCCGCGCCAGAGCGGCCCGCCGATGCTGCCGTTGAGGTCGTACTGCTTCTGGATCTGGTTGCCGCGCTGGAGCGGCACCCGGGTGAAGAAGCCGTCGTCGTTGCGCTGGTTGGCGGCCTGCAGGTAGCCGGGGACGTTGTTGGCGATCATGTCCTCGTTCTGGAAGTCGCTGTACCAGTTGCCCGACAGCCGGTCGCTGCCCGACTTGACGCTGATGCTCAGCACCGCGCCGCCGCCGAAGGCCGAGGCGTCGGCGCCGGCGCCGCCGACCTGGAACTCCTCGAAGCTGCCGTAATCGAAGTAGCCGGCGTTGGCGTTGGTGGCCTCGGTGGTGTCGATGCCCTCGAGCTTGGTCTGGTTCTGGTCGTCCATCCCATAGCTGCGGTAGGTGGTCTGGTTGCCGGTGCGCGACCCGCCGACGTCGTACTGGGTCATCTGCATGCCGGGCGCGGCCGCCATCGCCGCCCACACGTCGCGGGCGTTCGGGATCTCGGTGAGCAGCTCGCGCGTGAAGTTGGTGCCCATCGTGGTCGTCGAGGTGTCGACGACCGGCGACTGCCCGGTGACCGTCACGGTCTCCTGCAGGGTGGCCACCTGGAGCTGCTGATCGACGCTGAGCGTCTGGTTGATGACGACGCGGATGTCGGTGCGCTTGACCGACTGGAAGCCGGTGAGCTCGAAGTCGACCGTGTAGACGCCTGGCGGCAGCGCCAGGAACCGGTAGTCGCCCTCGGCGCCGGTGACCTGCACCTGCGGCTGGATCAGCGCCGGGCTCGAGACCGTGACGGTGACACCCGGCAGGACCGCGCCGGTGTTGTCGGTGACCGTGCCGTTGATGCGTCCTCGGAAGTCCTGTGCCGATGCGGGGAGCACGCTGCCGAGCAGCGCCGCCAGACACAGGACCAGACCTGTCGTCTTCAACCTCATGGACATCCCTCCACAGACCCGGTCGCTCCGGGCTCCAACCGTGGCAACGTATGCCGGGCGCTGGCCCCCACGGCCAGCTGAGGCGGAGCAAACGAAGTGCCACCAGCTCACCAGGTCGACGGGGCGCCGCCGCGCGCGCCGGAACACGCGATTCGGGCGAGAAACCGCCGGCGAAGCAGCGCGATCCGGTCGAGCGGCCGGCTGCCTCCAGCCGAGATCCGCATTTCCGGATCCCCCCGCCGGAATCCCGTCAGACACCGGGACCAATGCTGGGACCGCGGCTGGAAAGCCGAACATCCGGTTGGTGATGCGGCGGCCGCGCGCGTCGTGAGTAGAATGCGCCGCAGCATGCGACTGCCGGTCTTCGTTCTCGTCCTCGCGCTCGCCGCGCCCCCGTCCACCTTCGCGCAGCAGGGCGCCGCCGGTCTCGGCAGCCGCCTGGTGCAGGACGCCGCGGTGAAGGCCGCGCTCGCCGCCGCCCGCGCCGACGAAGCGCGGACGCTGGCCGAGCAGGTCGAGATCTGCGAGGTCGAGGCGCCGCCGTTCAAGGAGACGAAGCGGGCCGAGCTCTACGCCCGCAAATTCCGCGAGCTGGGTCTGCAGAACGTGCGCATCGACAAGGTGGGCAACGTGCTCGGCGAACGTCCGGGCACGGCGGCGCGGCCGCACGTCGTGCTCGCCGCCCATCTCGACACCGTGTTCCCCGAAGGCACCAACGTCAAGACCACGCAGGAGGGCACGGTGATTCGCGGCCCGGGCATCGGCGACGACTGCCGCGGCCTCGCCGTGGTGCTCGCCGTGGTGCGCGCGCTCAAGACCGGCAACGCGCAGACGCCGGGCACCATCACCTTCGTCGGCAACGTCGGCGAAGAAGGGCTCGGCGACCTGCGCGGAGTCAAGCACATCTTCGACGAGGGGTTGAAGGGGCGCGTCGATCGCTTCGTGTCGATCGACGGCACCGGCCTGGGCATCACGCACATCTCGGTGGGCAGCCTGCGCTACCGGGTGACCTTCAAGGGACCGGGCGGCCACAGCTACGGCGCCTTCGGCCTGGTCAATCCGATTCACGCGCTCGGCCGGGCGATGGCGGCGATCGGCGATTTCCAGGTGCCGAACGAGCCGAAGACCACCTTCAACGTCGGCCGCGTCGGCGGCGGCACGTCGGTGAATTCGATCCCCTTCGAAGCGTGGATGGAAGTGGACATGCGCTCGGCCGACCCGGCGTCGCTGCAGTCGCTCGATGCCAGGTTCCACAAGGCCGTGGACGACGCGGTCGCCGCCGAGAACGTGCGCTGGGGCAGTCGGGCGCTGAGCGTCGACAAGGCGCTGGTGGGCAATCGGCCGGCCGGGCGCGCCCCGGCGACCTCGCCGATCGTGGAGGCGGCCGTCTCGGTGACCCGGGCGCTGGGTTTCCCGGTGACGCTCGACGAGGGATCGACCGACGCGAACTACCCGCAGAGTCTCGGCATCCCGGCCATCACCATCGACGGCGGCGGCCGCGGCCGCGGCGCGCACGCCCTGGACGAGTCGTTCGACACGACCGACTCGTGGATGGGCACCCAGCGCGCGCTGCTGCTGACGGTTGCGCTGGCGCAGCCGTGACCCACGCCCAGCGGCTGGCGGCCAGCGGCTGGCTGATGACGAGGCCGCGGAGCCCCAAGGTGCCGCAGCACGCACGGGCGCGACCCCGCGTGTGAGTCTGGCTGGGGCAAGAATCCGCGACGAGCGAGAGGGCACGAATCCGCACAGATCATGGCGCTCAGGTGCAATTAGTGGGTTGCGCTCTACGGCGGGCCTGCTACAATGCCGACACTTCTGTAACGAGCGGGCGAAATTCCGACCTGCCGTAAGGAGACATGCCGGGACGCCAGCGAATCCGTCGTGCGCTCACCAGCGCGTTGGCCGCCGTGCTCGCCACGTTCGTCGCGGCGACGTCCGCCGAGCCCGCCACCCGAGCGAAGGCCGCCACCGGCGGCACCACGACGACGCGCGCGCAGAAGGCCGCCGCGGCTCCCAAGACCACCCGCGCCACGCGCGTCGCTGCCACCGGGAAGAAGACGCCGGTCCGCGCCTCGGCGGCCAGCAAGTCGCGCACGACGTCGGCGGCCCGGCGGCGGGCCATCGCCCGGGCGCGCGCCGCGGCCCGGGCCCGCGAGGCGCGCGAGCTGGCCACGCCTCGCTTCAAGCTCGATGGCGCGGGCCAGGAAGTGCCGGCGCCCCGCGCCGCCGCCGCGATCATCTACGACCCCGAGACCAACCAGGTGCTGTTCGAGGAGAACGCCCAGGAGCTGCGCTCGATCGCCAGCATCACCAAGGTGATGACGGCGCTGGTCTTCCTCGAGACCCTGCCCGACCTGACCCAGGTCGTGAAGATCGAACGGGCCGACGTCGCCCGCGCCAACACCACGTATCTGCGCGCCGGGTATCAGGTGACGGCCGACGACCTGCTGCACCTCACGCTGATCGGCTCTGACAACGCCGCGGCGCGCGTGCTCGCCCGCATCTCACCCTATGGGACCGAGGGCTTCATCGAGCGGATGAACGCCAAGGCGCGCGAACTCGGGCTGGAACTCACGCACTACGAGGACACCTCGGGGCTGATGTCGGCCAACGTCTCGTCGGCCTACGAGATGGCCCGGCTCATCGCCTACGCCGCCGCCGACGAGCGCATCGGCGGGATCATGCGCAAGACCGGCTACGACATGGCCGCCGGCCGCCGCATGGTGCACGTGAACAGCACCAACCGGCTGGTCCGCAGCGGCGAGCTCGACGTCATCGGCGGCAAGACCGGTTTCATCAGCAGCTCGGGCTACTGCCTGGCGACGCTGGTGCGGCTGCCGCAGACCGGCCGCCAGGTGGCCGTGGTCGTCCTCGGCGCCAAGTCGAACGCCGGGCGGTTCGCCGAGACCAAGCACCTCTTCAACTGGCTGAGCGGCCACATGACCACCACGGCGACCGCCGTCGCGGCCGGGCAGCAGCTCCAGCAGCAGTAAGTTCGCCGCCCGGCCTCCGCCGCCTAGCCCGCCACGTAGCCGCGCTCGGCCACCGCCCGATCGAGGGCCAGGGTGGCGACGGTGTCGAGGGGCAGGAAGAACGGCCGGCCGGCGCGCCGCGCGTCGAGGCCCTTCAGGTAGTGCCGGCAGTGGTCGCACGCCGTCACCTGGTAGACGCCCTCGTGCGCGGCGAACACCCGCACGCCCTCGGTGCCCAGGCAGTGATGGCAGCGGCGCGCCTCGAACGGCCAGCGCCCGTGGCAGCGCCCGCACACCAGCCGCCGGTCGCCGTTGCCGACCACCGCGAAGATCGGCCGGCCGCCGCACAGCGGGCAGGTCGCGCGGCCCCACGTTTCCACCGACACCCGCTGCAGCAGCACGTCGGCGGCGCGCGCCAGGAACGGCCGCAGCGACAGCACCAGCACGTCGTGCAGGACGGCGTCGGCGTCGCCGCCGGCGCCGGTTCGCCCCGGCGCCGCGTCGAACCAGCGCCCGACGATGTCGGGGAGGTCGGCGCCGCGGTCGACGTCCTGGAGCCGCCGCAGGTCGTCGCCCTCGAGGACGTCGTGACGGCGCAGCACGTCGATCACCTGGCGGAGGCGCAGCCGCAGCTCGTTCCAGTCGAGCCCGAGATGGGCCAGCTCGACCAGGCATTCGCCCTGGGCGAGCCGCGCGGTGAGGACGTCGGTCGAGGCGTCGATCCACGGCGTGCCGAGGCGGCGCTGCAGGCGCCGCTCGCCGTCGAGCAGCTCGCGCTCGAGGGCGACCGCCGGGGCGAGTTCGGGATGCCGGGCGGCGAGGTCGGTCAGCGCCGCGAGTTCGCGCGGCACGGCCCGTTCCGGGCGCGGGGGCGAGGCCACGGCCGAGATTCTACCAAGCGGGGGCGTCGAAAGCCCGCGTTGCGATGTCGCGGGCTGCTAAGTTAGGGGGCCATGTCCCGGCCCGTGCCGTTCGTCCGGACGCCGCGCCCCGCGCCGGCGCCGCGTGCGCCGCGTCGTCCGGCGGCGCCGCTGCAGATCCTGATGATCGCCTCGGAGGCGGCGCCGTTTGCGAAGACCGGCGGACTCGCCGACGTGGCCAGCGCGCTGCCGCGCGCGCTCGGCCGTCTCGGCCACGAGGTGACGCTGTTCACGCCGCGCTACGCCGGCGTGTCGGCGGGGCAGTGGCGCCACGACGTGTCGGCGGCCGTGGCCGGCGTGTCGTACTCGGCGGGGCTGTTCGAGGAGCCGCTCGGTCTCGGCGCCCGCGCGATGCTGGTCGAGTGCCCGCCGCTCTACCATCGCGCCGGCCTCTACAACAGCGGCGGTGTCGACTTCGACGACAACGCGCTGCGCTTCGCCTTTCTGGTCATCGCCGCGCTCGAGTGGGCGGCGGCGCAGCCCGTGCCGATCGACGTGGTGCACGGCCACGACTGGCAGGCCGGGCTGGCCCCCGCCTACCTCCGCCAGCACTTCGCGCGCCACCCGTCGCTCGGCCGCGTGCCGGTGGTGTTCACGATCCACAACCTGGCCTACCAGGGCATCGTCGACAAGTCGTGGCTGCCGCGGCTCGGGCTGGGATGGGATCTGTTCACGGTGGACGGGCTCGAGTTCTGGGATCGCGTCAGCCTGCTGAAGTCGGGGATCAACTTCAGCGACGCGCTGACGACGGTGAGCCCCACCTACGCGCAGGAGATCCAGCGGCCCGAGTACGGCGACGGCCTCGACGGCGTCATCCGCGCCCGCGCCCACGCCCTCTCCGGCATCCTCAACGGCATCGACACCGACCTGTGGAATCCCGACCGCGATCCCTACCTGCCGGCGTCGTTCACGGCGCGGTCGCTGGCCGGCAAGGCGGCGGCCAAGCGGGCCGTGCTCGAGGCGTTCGGACTCGCCGCCGACGCCGCGGCGATGGCGCGGCCGCTGGTCGGCCTGGTGTCGCGCCTGGTCGATCAGAAGGGCTTCGACCTGGTCGCCCAGGTGGCCTCGGAGCTGGCCGATCTCGACGCCGGTTTCGTGGTGCTCGGCAGCGGCGACGGCCGCTACGAGCAGATGTGGCGGTCGCTGGCGGCGCATCGGCCGTCGCGGATCGGCGCCGTGATCGGCTTCGACGAGCGGCTCGCTCACCTGGTCGAGGGGGGAGCGGACCTGTTTCTCATGCCGTCGCGCTACGAGCCGTGCGGCCTGAATCAGATGTACAGCCTGCGCTACGGCACCGTGCCGGTGGTGCGCGCGACCGGCGGCCTGGTGGACTCGGTCCAGCCGTGGGACGCGGCCACCAGGCGCGGCACCGGCTTCCTCTTCGCCGAGTACAGCGGGCGGGCGATGCTCGCGGCGCTGCGCGACGCGCTGCGCGTGTTCGACGCGCCGGCCGAGTGGAAGCGGCTGCAGCAGAACGGCATGAAGCAGGATCACTCCTGGGAGCGTTCGGCGCGCGACTACGTGAAGGTGTATAAAGGAGTGATCGCCGCCCGGCGCGGCCGCCGACAGAGGCGTCCGGCGCGGACGGCGTGACACGGGTCACGGGCGAGCGGCATCAGAACCACTGGGGAGAAATATGGCTTCGGACAAGATCAAGACCCTCGGCGACGGCGATTTCGACGCCGCGGTGAAGCAGGGCGTGGTGCTCGTGGACTTCTGGGCGGAGTGGTGTGCTCCCTGCCGGCGTCTGGCGCCGACCGTGGATCAGCTGGCCGAGGAATACGCGGGCCGCGTCACCGTGGCCAAGATGAACATCGACGACCATCCGGCCACCGCGCCGAAGTTCGGCGTGCGCGGCATCCCGACGCTGCTGCTCTTCAAGAACGGCCAGCTGGCCGACTCGGTGGTCGGGCTGGCGGCGAAGGACGACCTCGCCCGCATGATCGACAAGCACCTGTGAGCGCGCCGGCGACCCCCACCGACCGCGAGGTCGTCGTCATCGGCTCGGGCCCGGCGGGCCTCACCGCCGCGCTCTACACGGCGCGCGCCAACCTGGCGCCGCTGGTGATCGAAGGCGTGGAAGCCGGCGGCCAGTTGATGCTCACCACGATGGTCGAGAACTGGCCCGGCTATCGCGACGGCATCCTCGGCCCGGATCTGATGGCGGAGCTGCGCGCCCAGGCCGAGCGCTTCGGCGCCCAGATCGTCCAGGGCGACGTGGCCGCGCTCGACCTCTCGGCACGGCCATTCACGATCACCGTCGGCAAGACCGTCTACACGGCCCAGGCGCTGATCATCGCGACCGGCGCCTCGGCCAAGTGGCTCGACCTCGGGGTCGACAAGCAGCTGTCGGGCCGCGGCGTCTCGACCTGCGCGACCTGCGACGGCTTCTTCTTCAAGGGCCGGCACGTCGCCGTCGTCGGCGGCGGCGACACCGCGATGGAAGAGGCGATCTACCTCGCCAAGCTGGCCTCGCACGTCACGGTGATCCACCGCCGCGACACGCTGCGCGCCTCGAAGGTGATGCAGGACAAGGCGCTCAACGACCCGAAGATCTCGTTCGTCTGGAACACCGCCGTCACCGACATCAAGGACGTGACCAAGGGCGAGGTGTCGAGCCTGGTGCTGACCAACCTGCAGACCGGCGCGGTCAGCGAACTGCCGGTCGACGGCGTGTTCATCGCCATCGGCCACATCCCCAATACCAAGCTGGTGGCCGGCCAGCTCGACCTCGACGCCAACGGCTACATCAAGACGCACGACGGCCCGCGCACCAACATCCCGGGCGTGTTCGCCGCCGGCGACGTGCAGGATCACGTCTACCGCCAGGCGGTCACGGCCGCCGGGTCGGGCTGCATGGCGGCCATTGATGCGGAGCGCTTCCTGAGCGGCGTCGGACACTGAACGGCCGGGGCTCGGGGCTCGGGTCTCGGGAAGCCCGTAAGGCGGAACTGACGCTCGTCTGAAGGGCGCTCCCTGCCTGGTGGGAAGGTGTTTGCTCTTTCCCGAGCCCCGAGCCCCGAGCCCCGAGCCCCGAGCCCCGAGCCCCGGTTCCTAATCGATCCACCCCCCGCCCAGCACCTCGTCGCCGTCGTACCACACCACCGCCTGGCCGGGCGTGATCGCCTGCTGCGGCTCGTCGAAGACGACCTCGGCGCGATCCCCGTCGAGGGCGCGGACGCGGGCCGGCGCCGGGCGGTGGCGATGGCGGATCTGCGCCGTGACCGGCCGCCAGCCGCTCGGCGCGTCGCCGGCCATCCAGTTCACCGCCGACGCAGTGAGCGTGGCGCGCTCGAGCGCCTCGCGCGGGCCGACCGTCACCTCCTGGCGCTCGGCGTCGATGTCCACGACGTAGAGTGGCACGCCGGCCGACAATCCGAGGCCCTTGCGCTGGCCGATCGTGAAGCGGTGGACGCCGCCGTGCCCGCCCAGCCGCACGCCGTGCGTGTCGACGATGGCGCCGGCGGCCGCCAGTCCCGGATCCTCGCGTTCGAGGAAACCGGCGTAGTCGCCGTCGGGCACGAAGCAGATCTCCTGGCTGTCGGGCTTGTCGGCGGTGACCAGGCCGAGCCGGCGGGCATGGTCACGCACGGCGTCCTTGTGCAGCGCGCCCACCGGGAACGCCGCCGCCGCCAGCTGCGCCTGGGTGAGCGAGAACAGGAAGTAGCTCTGGTCCTTGGCGGCGTCGCGTCCGCGGCGCAGCCGCACGCGGCCGTCGTCGCCGCGCTCGACCCGCGCGTAGTGGCCGGTGGCCAGCCGCGTCGCGCCGTAGCCGCCGGCGCGGGTCAGCAGCTCGCTGAACTTGACCTCGCTGTTGCAGCGCGCGCAGGGAATCGGCGTGCGGCCGCGCCGGTACTCGTCCACGAAGTTCTGCTGCACGTGCGCGTGGAAGTGCGACTCGAAGTTGACGACGTAGTGCGGGATGCCGAGCGTGGCGGCGACGCGCCGGGCGTCGTGCAGGTCGTCGATGGTGCAGCAGGTGCCGAACCCGCCCTCGCGCTGGTCGTAGAGCTGCATCGACACGCCGACCACGTCGTGGCCCTGCTCGACCAGCAGCGCCGCCGCCACCGACGAGTCGACGCCGCCCGACATCGCGACGACGATCCGGGCGTCGGGGGGCGTCATCGCCGTGCCGGAGCCAGCTTGCGCAGCTTCTCGACCAGACCGGGCAGCACCGCCACGACGTGATCGATCTCGGCCTCGGTGGTGGCGCTGCCGAGGCTGAAGCGCAGCGAGTTGAGGGTGCGATGGTGCGGAAAGCCCATCGCCTTGAGGACGTGCGACGGTTCCAGCGTGCCCGACGAGCAGGCCGAGCCCGACGACACGGCGATGCCCTCGAGGTCGAGGGCGATGAGCAACGACTCCGACTCGACGCGATCGAACGAGATGTTGGTGGTGTTGGGCACCCGCGCGGCGCGCTCGCCGTTGACGGCGGTGCCGGGCACGCCGGCGAGTACGCCGGCCTCGAGTCGATCGCGCAGCGCCGCCACCCGTGGCGCCGCCGCGGCGGCATGGTGCCGGGCGTGCTCGGCGGCCGCGCCCATGCCGGCCAGGGCCGGGACGTTCTCGGTGCCGGCGCGGCGGTTGCGCTCCTGGCGCCCACCGGTGACGAACGGCAGGACTCGGACGCCGCGGCGGATCCACAGCGCCCCGGCGCCCTTGGGACCGCCGAACTTGTGCGCCGAGATCGACAGCAGGTCGACGCCCAGGGCGGCGACGTCCACCGGCACCTTGCCGGCGGTCTGCACGGCATCGGTATGGAAGAGCGCCCCGGCGGCGTGGGCGACCGCGGCGAGGGCGGCCACCGGCTGCACCGTGCCTATCTCGTTATTGGCGTGCATGACCGATACGAGGGCCGTGCGATCGGTCATCAACCCGCGCAAGGCCTCGGGGTCGGCGACGCCGCTGCCGCCGACGGGCAGGACGGTGACCTCGAACCCCCGCCGGGACAGCGACTTGGCGGTCTGCAGCACGGCCTCGTGTTCGATCGCGGAGACGATCAGATGACGCCGGCCCGACGCCTCGAGCGCCTCGAGCGCGCCGCGGATCGCGGCGTTGTCGCCCTCGGTGCCGCCGGCCGTGAAGACGATCTCGGGCGGTTCGGCGCCGAGGAGGGCCGCCACCTGGGCCCGCGCGTCGTCGAGCGCCGCCTTCGCCTGCTGGCCGAAGTGGTGGACGCTCGACGCGTTGCCCCAGGTGTCGCGGGCGACTGCCGTGAGCCGATCGAGCGCGGCCGGCACGAGCGGCGTCGTCGCGTTGTGGTCCAGATAGATGCGCGACACTGCCCGGATCGTAACACCCGGTCTAAACGTCAGCAAACAAATGGGGTAGACAGCGATTTCCCGTGGTGCCTATACTGGCCGGGCTTCGTTCCAGGAGCCCTTCCCCAGGTCACCACGGCGAGCAGCGCGGGCGGTTGTACGTCCGCATCGGGAGGAAGACGCAATGTGGAAGCGTGACGAGTCGCCCAAGCCGGCCGCACCCCCGGCACCGGCACCCGCCCCTGCCCCGGCAGCGGCGCATTCACCTGCCGTCCCCAGTGGCGGCGAACATCGCCCGCACGCGATGACGGGGAGGGACAACGTGAACATCGGGAAGTCTGTGGTCATCAAGGGTGAGCTGAGCGGCAGCGAGGATCTCACCATCGAAGGCAATGTCGAGGGGCGCATCGAGCTGCGCGACAACACGCTCACCATCGGCCCCAACGGCAAGATTCGCGCCGAGGTCTTCGCCAAGCAGGTGATCGTGCTGGGCGAGGTGACCGGCAACGTCACCGCCTCGGAGAAAGTCGACATCCGCGACAACGGCTCGGTCGACGGCGACGTCACCGCGCCGCGCGTGGCGATCGCCGAGGGCGCGCACTTCCGCGGCGCCATCGACATGCAGCAGAAGTCGGCCGCCAAGCCGGCCGTCAAGGACGCGGCCCCGGCCGCGCCGGTGCCGGCCAAGGCCGGCGTCTAGTCCGACGCGGCGCGGGGGGCGGACCCCAGCCTCCGCGTCCGGAGCCTCGCTTGTGGCTGGCGGACTGCACGATCTCCTGTCCCGGTTCGGCGGACGGCGCGCCGAACCGTCGGGCGCGTCGGCGGCGCCGGCGTCGCCCGATACGCCGGAGCTCGTCTACCCGACGAAGGCGCTCCCGAAGTTCCTCGCCAACGTCGCGGCGAAGCCGGCCCCGGTGCTGCTCGACCTCGGTCCGGTGGTCGGCGCCAACGTCTCGTTCTTCGGCGAAGAGCTCGGCTGCCGCCTGCGGGTCGAGGATCTCTTCGCCGACATCGAGCGCCACGGCGCCGCCGGCACCCTCGATCGCCTGCCCGAGTTCTTCCGCACGCGCTTCAAGAGCGAGCCCGGCAGCATCGACGGCATCCTGTGCTGGGACGTGTTCGACTTCCTCGACCGCGCCGCGGCGACGGCGCTGGCGGCGACGCTGGCGCGCCTCCTCGTCGCCGACGGCTCGCTGCTCGGCTTCTTCAGCACGGCGGTCGAACCCGGCCGTGCGCTCTACACCAAGTACGTCGTCGTCGATCGCGGCACGCTGCGCTATCGCCACTACGGCGGGACGCAGGCCCGGCAGCGCAGCCTGCAGAACCGCGACATCATCAAGCTGTTCGAGACCCTGCGCGTGTCGGACTCGTTCCTGATGAAGACCAACATGCGCGAGATCATCTTCCGCAAGCCGGCCTATCTCGCCGGCGTCTGAGCCCGCCCGCCGGCGGCGCTCGACGTGGAGAGACGCGCATGTCACGCCCCCTGATTGCGCTGCTCAGCGACTTCGGGACCGTCGATCACTACGTCGGCACCATGAAAGGCGTGGTGCTCGGCATCTGCCCCGAGGCCGCCCTGGTCGACATCACGCACGAGGTGCCGGCGCACGACGTGCGCACCGGCGCGCGGCAGCTGGCCGCGTCCTACCGCTACTTCCCGGCCGGCACGGTCTTCCTCGTCGTCGTCGATCCCGGCGTCGGCTCGGCCCGTCGTGGCCTCGCCGTGGACACCGGCGACCATCGCTTCGTCGCTCCCGACAACGGCGTGCTCAGCGCCGTGCTCGACGAGACGCCGGCCCGACGCGTCGTCGAGCTGACTGAGCGCAAGTTCGCGCGGCCGACGATCAGCCGCACGTTCGAGGGCCGCGACCGGTTCGCGCCCGCCGCGGCGTGGCTGGCCAGGGGCGCGGCGATCACCACGCTGGGCCGCAGCGTGGCGGCGCCGGTGCGGCTGGAGTGGCCGGCGGTGGTGGAACGGCCCGACGGCGTCGACGGCGAGGTCGAGCTGGTCGATCGGTTCGGCAACCTCGTCACCAACATCGGCCGCGCCGCCGTGGAGCGGCTGCTGCGCGGCGGCGGGATCGACATCGCCGCCGGGCCGCACATCGTGCCGCGCCTGGTCGACACCTACGCCGACGTGCCGGCCGGATCGGTCTGCGCACTGTTCGGCAGCAGCGACCGGCTGGAGATCGCCGTCAGCGGCGGCCGTGCCGCCACGGTGCTCGGACTGGCCGCCGGCGCGCCGGTGCGGCTGCGCCGCGCGGGCCTGTGATAGGATCGCTCGTCTGTCCGTAAGTCATTACCCTGCACAGGGTTGACGCGATCCGCGGTTGCCTGCGGATCGCCGGAGTCGCACGCCATGTCCCACGCCCGGAAGCGCACGACGCAAGGCCCCGCCATGGAATCCGACCTCTCCCTCGAGTTCCTGCGGGTCGTCGAGCAGGCGGCCATCGCCTGCGCGCACACGATGGGCCAGGGCGACCGCCACGGCTCCGACCAGGCGGCGGTGGAAGCCATGCGCCGCGAACTCGACACCGTGCCGATCGACGGCACCATCGTCATCGGCGAGGGCGAGCGCGACGAAGCGCCGATGCTCTACATCGGCGAGAAGGTGGGCCTGGCCGGCAAGAGCAACGGCGACCGGCGCGGCTACGACAAGGTGGACATCGCCGTCGACCCGCTCGAGGGCACGAATCTGTGCGCCACCGGAGCGCCCAACGCCATCGCGGTGCTGGCCGCGTCCGACGAGGGCGGGCTGCTGCACGCGCCCGATCTCTACATGGAGAAGCTGGTGGTCGGGCCCAGCTCCAAGCATCTGGTGGACATCGACGCCCCGGTGCGCGAGAACCTGCGGGCGATCGCCCGCGCGCTCGGTCGCCAGGTCGACGAGTTGACCGTGGTGGTGCTCGACCGTCCCCGGCACGAGAAGCTGATCCACGACATCCGCGCCACCGGCGCGCGCATTCGCCTGATCGGCGACGGCGATCTGTCGGCCGGCATCGCCGCGGCGGTGTCCGGCAGCGGCGTCCACGCCGTGATGGGCACCGGCGGCGCGCCGGAAGGGGTGCTGACGGCGGCGGCGATGCAGTGTCTCAACGGCGAGATCTTCGCCCGGCTGGTCATCGCCAAGCCCGAGGACGAGGCCCGCTGCCACGCCATGGGCATCACCGACACCGCCCGGGTCTACACCTCGGCCGATCTGGCCCGCGGCAAGAACATCATCTTCGCCGCCACCGGTGTCACCGACGGCAGTCTGCTCAAGGGCGTCCGGTTCTTCGGCGACGGCATCCGCACCAGCTCGATCGTCATGCAGAACAACCCGCACCGGATCCGCTTCATCGACAGCATCCAGGTGTACGCCGGACCGTCCGTCCGCATCCGCTTTTAGGGAGGGCGCGGGCCGGCGTGAGCGACGACGCGTCCGCTTCGAGCGCCGCCTTCTCGCCGCGGCGCAACGTCCTGGCCGCCGCCGCGGCCAACGGCATCGGCTTCGCGGGTTTCACGCTGGTGATGCCGTTCCTGCCGCTCTACATCCGCGAGCTCGGCGTGACCGATGTCGCCGACATCGCGCTGTGGACCGGACTCACGCTCGGCGCGACACCGGCCATCACCGCCGTCAGCGCGCCGCTGTGGGGACGCGTCGGCGACCGCTACGGCAGCAAGGTGCTGGTCATCCGCTCGCTCGGCGCCTTCGTCGTCACCAAGGCGGCGATGGCCTTCGTCACCGCCGCCTGGCAGCTCTTCGCGCTGCGGGCGCTGCTTGGTATCTTCGCCGGCTACGGCGCGCTCACCGTGTCGATGGCCGCCGAGTCGGCGCCGCGCGAACGGATGGCGTCGGCGATCGGCACTGTGCAGGTGGCCCAGCGGCTCGGTCCGGCCGTCGGGCCGGTGGTGGGCGGCGTGCTGGCCCCGCTCGTCGGGCTGCGCGCCACGTTCCTGGTCGCGGCGCTGTTCTATCTCGTCGCCGCCGCCACCATCGCCGTCGTCTACCGCGAGCCACGCACGCGCCAGGCGCGAGCGGCGGCCCGCGGCCTGCGCGAGGTCTTTCGCGAACTGGCGGCCACGCCGGGCTTCTGGCTGGTGTTCGTCGTCATCCTCGGCCTGCAGCTGGTCGATCGCAGCTTCGGGCCGATCCTGCCGCTCTACGTCGAGCGGCTGGTGCCGCCGGCGCAGGTGCCGCTGGTGGCCGGCGTGCTGTTCTCGGTGAGCGCGCTGGCCGCGGCGCTCGGCCACCGCATCGCCGCGCCGCTGCTGCAGCGGTGGAGCCCGCCGGCGCTGATCACCGGCGCCGCGCTGGTCACCGCCGCCGGCCTGATGCTGATCGTGTGGACGCCGTCGGTGCCGGCCTTCGCGGTGGCGCTGGCCGCCGCCGGCGCCGCCATCGGCGTCGGCATGACCGCAGCGTACACTTCCGGCGGGGCGCTGCTGCCGCGCGACGCGCACGCCACCGGCTTCGGTCTGATGATGACCGCGTCGCTCATCGGCCTCGCCGCCAGCCCGATCGTCGCCGGCTTCATCAGCGGGCCGGAGCTGCGCGTGGTGTTCGAGGCCGACATCGTGCTGATGCTGGGCGTGGCGGCGATCGTCTGGTGGCGGATGCGGACGTCGGCGCCTATTCGTCCTCCGACGGGCGGCGCCGATGCTTCTGCTTCCTGATCGGCCGCCGGGTCTTGTCTTCGTGACGGCCGCCGGTCTGGCGGGGCAGGGGCGCCCGCGGCAGGGGCGGCCGGCGTCGTCCGGACGCGGCGGGACGCGGCCGCGCCATCACGCGTCCGCCGCCGCCGCGTTGGCCACGCGACGCCGGGTGTCGTGAAGGTCGCGCGGCCTCGCGAGCGAGGCCGGCGCGAACGTCGTGATCTCGAGCGGCACCGCGGCGTTCCCTCCCTCGCGGCGGCGCCGGGCGCGCCGCCAAGTGTGCGATTATACGGGCGGGATCTCCTCGATCATGCGCGAACGACGGCTCGCCGCGCTCGAGCGCGCGGCTCTCGTCGGGCTGGTGACGGGCAGCATGCGCCGCGCCGACGCCGAGCACTCGCTCGACGAACTCGACGGCCTGGCCGACGCCGCCGGCGCCACCACGGTGGTGCGGGCGCTGCAGGAACGTCCGACGCCCGACGCCGCCACCTTCATCGGCCGCGGCAAGGCCAAGGCGCTGGCCCTGGCGTGTGCCGAAGCGCGCGTCGACGTCGTCATCGTCGACAACGAGCTGACCCCGGCCCAGCTCCGCGAGCTGCAGGAGGTGGTGGCATGCAAGGTGATCGACCGCACGCAGCTCATCCTCGACATCTTCGCCCGCCGCGCCCGCACGCGCGAGGGCAAGCTGCAGGTGGAGCTGGCGCAGCTCCAGTATCTGCTGCCGCGGCTGGTCGGCGCCGGCACGGCGCTGTCGCGGCTCGGCGGCGGCATCGGCACCCGCGGCCCCGGTGAGACCAAGCTGGAGATGGACCGGCGGCGCATCCGCACCCGCATCAAGGCGCTGAAGGACGAGATCGAGCAGGTGCGGCAGCGCCGCGGCCAGCTGCGCGAGCGCCGCGACAAGAGCCGGGTGCCGACGGTGGCGCTGGTCGGCTACACCAACGCCGGCAAGACGACGCTGTTCAACCGGCTGACCCGCGCCGAGGCCCAGGCCTCGGACGCGCTCTTCGTCACCCTCGATCCGCTGGTGCGACGCGTCCGCCTCGCCGACGCCCGCGAGCTGCTGATTTCCGACACCGTCGGCTTCATCGACCGCCTGCCGCACGCGCTGGTCGCCGCCTTCCGCGCCACGCTCGAGGAGGCGGCCGACGCCGATCTGCTGCTGCACGTCATCGACGCCTCGCACCCGGAGCGCGAGCGGATGATCGCCGCGGTGATGCGGGTGCTGGAGAGCGTCGGCGCGCTGGAGGTGCCGCGGCTCGAGGTCTACAACAAGATCGACCTGCTGCCCGACGACGAGCGGGCGGCGCTGGAGCGGGCCCAGCCCGGGCGCCTGTGCATCTCGGCGCGGACCGGCGCTGGCGTCGCCGCGCTGCTCGAGGCGGTGGCGGCTGCGGTGGCGCTCGACCGGCAGCGCGTCACCGTGGATCTCGATCCCGACGACCCCGGCGACGCCGAGCGGCTGCGGTATCTGTTCCGGCACGGGCGCGTGGTGTCGCAGGTGTCCACCGGGACGCGGATGCGGCTCGAGGTCGACCTGCCGCGGCGGCTGGTCGGGCCCGCCCTCCGGACGCCCGCGGGCAAGGCCAGTGCGAGTGCGTAGGGCGATTGCCGCGTTCGCCGTGATCCTGGCCGCGGGCTGTGCGCCGCCGCCGCCGGTGGTGCCGATGCCCGCCGTGCCGGCGCATCCGGATTTCGTCTTTCCAGCTGCGCCGCCCGACACGCCGCCGGCGACGCTGCAGCTGCTCGACCGCGGCTGGCGGCTGCTGCAGTCCGACGACGTCGCGGCCGCGGAGCGGGAGTTCGCCGCCGTGCTGCGCACCCGGCGGGCGTTCGCGCCGGCGCTGGCCGGACAAGGCTACGTCGAGCTGGCGCGACGCCGCGCCGACGAGGCGGTCGGCGCGTTCGATCGGGCGGTGGCGGCGCAGCCGGCCTACGCGCCGGCGCTGGTGGGCCGCGGCCTCGCGCTGCTCGCCGCCGGCCGGGACGACGAGGCGCTGGCCGGGTTCGAGGCGGCGCTCGCCGCCGATCCGTCGCTGGCCGACCTGGCGCCGCGCATCGAAGCGCTGCGGGTCCGGCAGCTGCAGGACCGCGTGGCCCGCGCCGAGCGGGCGGCTGCCGCCGGGCGGTGGGACGACGCCCGCGCCGCGTATCGCGCGGCCATCGCCGCCTCGCCCGAATCGGCGTTCCTCTATCGCGACCTCGCCCGCGCCGAGCTGCGGGCCGGCCGGCCCGACGCCGCGCTCGCCGAGGCCGAGCGCGCGCTGGCGCTCGATGCCGACGACGTCCGCGCGCACCTCGTCGTCGGCGAGGTGCGCGAAGGCCGCGACGATCACGTCGGCGCGCTCGCCGCCTACGAGCGGGCGGCGGCGCTCGATCCGACGCCCTCGACCGCGGCGGCGATCGCCCGGATGCGCGAGCGGGCCCGCATCGCGGCGCTGCCGGCGCAGTATCACGCCATCGCGTCCGCGCCGGCGGCGACGCGGGCCGACCTGGCCGCGCTGCTGGCGGTGCGGCTCGGCGCGCGGCTGGCGGCGGCCCCGCAGCGCCAGCTGGTGGTCACCGACGTGCGTGGCCACTGGGCGCAGCCGTGGATCGAGGCGACGGCGCGGGCCGGCGCCATGGAGGTGTTCTCCAACTACACCTTCCAGCCGGCGACGCAGCTGCGGCGCGCCGACGTCGCCGAGGTGGTGAGCCGGGTGCTCGCGCTCGGCCCGGGCGGCGGCGCGGCGACGGCCCGGTGGGATCTGTCGCCGGTCGAGATCACCGACGTGCCGGCGGCGCATCTGGCCTATCCCGCGGTGCGGCGGGCGGTGGCGTCGGGCGTGATGCGCCTCGACGGCGGGGCGTTCCGGCTCCTGCAGCCGGTCACCGGCGAAGAGCTGACCGCGATCGTCTCGCGTCTCGAAGCCCTGGGGATCGGACCGTGACCGAGCCGGTCCTGACCCTCGCCAACCAGCTCACGCTGCTCCGGCTGCTGCTCATTCCCGCGTTCGTCCTCTGCGTGGTCTACGGCGCGTTCGGCTGGGCGCTCACCCTGTTCGCCGTGGCCGGGCTCACCGACGCCCTCGACGGGCTGATCGCCCGGCGCGCCAACCAGCGGACCTCGCTCGGGGCGTGGCTCGATCCGGCCGCCGACAAGCTGCTGCTGGTGACGACCTTCGTCGTGCTCACGCTGCCCAACCTCGGGCTGCCCAACCGGCTGCCGCTGTGGCTCACGATCCTCGTGATCAGCCGCGACGTCGCCATCGTCCTCACCGTGGCGATCGTCAACCTCGCCACCGGGCCGCGGACGTTTCGTCCGTCGCCGCTCGGCAAGGCGGCGACGGCGCTGTTCATCCTGACCTGCGTGGTGGTGCTGTTCTTCAATTACCTGGGCCGCACGTCGGCCGTCGTCGACTGGTTCGTGTGGGCGTCGCTGGCCATCACGCTGGTGTCGTCGCTCGACTACGTGCGGCGCATGACGCGACCCGGGACGTGACCGGCGGGTCCCCGGCGCCGGCCGCGATTACTGTCGCGAATCGCGCTTTGGGCCACTACAATCGGCGGCGCATCGGAGGCCCGAGGATGGCACGCAGACTGATGAGCGTTCGGAATGGGATGGCCCTGGCCCTGCTCATGGGTTCGCTCGCCGTGGTCACGGCCCGGCAGGCCCCGTCGGGCGCGCCGGCGGCGGGTCAGTGGCGCACCTACGGCGGCGACCTCGCCAGCACGCGCTACTCGGCGCTCGACCAGATTACCGCCGACAACTTCGCCACCCTCCGCATCGCCTGGCGGTTCCGCACCGACAACTTCGGGCCGCGGCCGGAGATCCAGCTGCAGAACACGCCGCTCTATGCCGATGGCCGGCTCTACGCCGCCGTGGGCAACCGGCGCACGCCGGTCAGCATCGATCCAGCCACCGGCGAGCTGCTGTGGGCGAAGCGCTTCGACGAGCGGCCGCGCACCTATCCGCGCGGTCTGTCCGGCCGCGGCGTCGCCTACTGGGAGAGCGGCGCCACCAAACGCGTGTTCATGGTCTCGCCCGGCTACCAGCTGCTGTCGATCGACGCCGTCACCGGCGAGCTCGACCCGGCGTTCGGCGTCAAGGGCGTGCTCGACATGCGCAAGCACCTCGGCTACGACGTTCCCGATCTCGACAAGGCCGAGATCGGCCTGCACTCGGCGCCGATCGTCGCGAGCGGCGTGGTCATCGTCGGCTCGGCGCACCTGCCCGGCGGCGCGCCGCCGACCAAGGAACACATCAAAGGCGTCATCATGGGCATCGACGCCCGCACCGGGAAGAAGCTGTGGGGCTTCACGCCGATCCCCGGCCACGGCCAGCCCGGCAACGAGACGTGGCTCAACGAGTCGTGGACCTACACCGGCAACACCGGTTCGTGGGCACAGATGTCGGCCGACGAGCAGCTCGGCCTCGTGTACGTGCCGGTCGAGGCCCCGACCGGCGACTGGTACGGCGGCCACCGCCACGGCGACAACCTCTTCTCGAGCTCGCTGGTCGCCCTCGACATCAGGACCGGCCGCATGCGCTGGCATTTCCAGACCACCCATCACGACATCTGGGACTGGGACATGCCGAGCGCGCCGATCCTCGCCGACATCACCGTCGACGGCAAGGCGATCAAGGCCGTGGCGGTACCGACCAAGCAGAACTGGCTCTACGTCTTCGACCGCACCAACGGCACGCCGGTCTGGCCCATCGTCGAGACGCCGGTGCCGAAGGGCGATCTGCCGGGCGAATGGTACGCCCCGACCCAGCCGATTCCGAGCAAGCCGCCGGCGTTCGGCCGCCAGGGCATCACGATCGAGGATCTGCTCGACTTCACGCCCGAGCTCAACGCCAAGGCCCGGGAGTTCGTGAAGAACTACCGCATCGGCTCGATCTGGGAGCCGCCGTCGGCGCGGATCCCGGGCGGCACGCAGGGGACCTTGCAGCTCCCGGGCTCGACGGGCGGTCCGAACTGGCAGGGCGGCTCGTTCGACCCGGAGACCAAGGTCGTCTACATCTACTCGAAGGACGAACCGGCGCTGGTGTCGATGGTGAAGGACCCGAAGCGCTCCAACATGGACTACATCAACGGCGGCGGCAGCGAAGGCGGGCAGCGGCTGGCGATCGACAACCTGCCGATCATCCGACCGCCGTGGGGCCGGATCTCGGCCATCGACCTCAACAAGGGCGAGATCCTGTGGCAGACCGTGCACGGCGAGACCGACGACGCGGTGAAGAACCACCCGGCGCTGAAGGGCGTGACCATCCCGCGCACCGGCCGCACCGGCCGCGTCGGCGTGCTGACCACCAGGACGCTGGTGATGGCCGGCGACGGCGGCATGGCCACGCACCCGAACGGCCAGCGCAGCGGCATGTTCCGCGCCTACGACAAGCAGACCGGCAAGGAGCTGGGCGCGGTGCCGATTCCCGGGCCGCAGACCGGCTCGCCGATGACCTACCTGCACGAGGGCCGGCAGTACATCGTCGTCGCCGTGTCGGGGCAGGGCTCGGCGGCGGAACTCGTCGCGCTGGCCCTGCCGCCGCGCGCGCAGTAGCGTCATGGCGGCCTGGACGCGGCGGGAGCTGCTGGCCTGGTCGGCCGCGGCGGCAGTGACCGGCGGCCGCGCCGGCGCCCACCAGGCCCCGCTCGACCAGCTGCCGCCGAACCTGCCGGTGCCGCAGGACGACGGCGGCTGCCGCCATCTGGTCGGCATGCGGCTGCCGGACCTGGCGCTGCCATCGACGCGCCACCGGCCCGTGAATCTCTCGACCGTCACGGCCCGACGGCTCGTCGTCTACGCCTACCCGATGACCGGACGGCCCGGCGTGACGCTCCCCGCTGGCTGGGACCAGATCCCCGGCGCGCGCGGCTGCACGCTGGAGACCTGCGGCTTCCGCGATCACCACGCCGATCTGGCAACGCTCCAGACCGAGGTGCTCGGCGTCAGCACGCAGACCACCGAGTACCAGCAGGAGATGGTCGAGCGGCTGAAGGTGCCGTTCGAGGTGTTGAGCGACGCCAGGTTCGCACTGGTGGACGCGCTGCGGCTGCCGACGTTCACGGTCGAAGGCATGCGCCTCATCAAGCGGCTGACGATCGTCGCCGAGGCCGGCCGCATCACCCACGTCTTCTACCCGGTGTTCCCGCCGGACCGCCATGCGGAGGACGTGATCGCCTGGCTCAGGGCGCACCCGGCGGCGTAGGTTGCTGGCGTCGAGGGTCGAGCGGGCTGGCGGGTGGCACGGGGCGGGCGCCCGGTCGCGAAGGCGAGGGTACCGGGCGGACGGCTTGCCGAGCTTGAGCGACTGGGCTGCCCCGTGACAGGACCCGCCGGGTGCCCGTTCCACCCTCGACGCGGTTCCGCGAGGCCGAGTGTCAGGGGGGTCGATGGCTGTCCGAATCGTTCGTCTTGGTGGTCCGCGTCACCCGAAGGAGGGGCCGCGCATCGGCACCGTGCGGCGGCCGCCGCGCGGCGTGCCGAAGACGCAGTTTTCGTCCGGCAACTGGTACGACGTCTGGTATCCGGTGCTGGCGCCCAGCGTCGAGACGATGAAGCTCGGACAGGCGGCCGAGACGCCGGCGCAGTGGGCGGTGTTCACGCGGAAGTATCGCGCCGAGATGGCCGAGCCGGCCGCGAGCCAGACGCTCGACGTGCTGGCGGCGCTGTCGAGGACCAGCGACTTCTCGGTCGGCTGCTACTGTGAAGACGAGGCGCACTGCCACCGTTCGGTGCTGCGCGCACTGCTGGCGGCGCGAGGTGCCACGGTCGTCTGACCGCGGCTGCATCGGTGCGGCGGGCGGGTGCGGCTGCCGTGCCCACCCGGCGCTGGACGATTCGGCCGACGCCGCCTACAACACCTTGGTCTTGAAGTAGTCGATCGTCTTCGTCAGCCCCTCGCGCAGATCGACCTTCGGCTCCCAGCCGAGCAGCGTGCGCGCCCGGGTGATGTCGGGCCGGCGCACCTTCGGGTCGTCGACCGGCAGCGGCTTGTAGACGATCCGGCTCTTCGAGCCGGTCATCTCGATGATCGTCTCGGCGATCTGCTTGATGGTCATCTCGGCCGGGTTGCCGATGTTGACCGGGTCGTTCTCGTTCGACAGCATCAGCCGGATGATGCCGTCGACGAGATCGCTGACGTAGCAGAAGCTGCGCGTCTGGCTGCCGTCGCCGAACACCGTCACGTCCTCGTTCCGCAGCGCCTGCGACATGAACGCCGGCACGGCCCGGCCGTCGCGGACCCGCATGCGCGGGCCGTAGGTGTTGAAGATGCGGACGATCTTGGCGTCGAGGCCGTGGTAGCGGTGGTAGGCCATGGTCATCGCCTCGGCGAAGCGCTTGGCCTCGTCGTAGACGCCGCGCGGCCCCACCGGGTTGACGTTGCCCCAGTAGCTCTCCTTCTGCGGATGCTCGAGCGGGTCGCCGTAGACCTCCGAGGTCGAGGCGATGACGAACGCCGCGCCCTTGGCCTTGGCCAGGCCGAGCGCCTTGTGGGTGCCGAGCGCGCCGACCTTCAGCGTCGGGATCGGCAGTTCCAGGTAGTCGATCGGGCTGGCCGGGCTGGCCCAGTGCAGCACGTAGTCGACCGGGCCCTCGACGTTGATGTAGTTGGTGACGTCGTGTTTGATGAACTCGAAATCGCGGTTCTTGATGTGGGCGATGTTGGCGAGATCGCCGGTCAGCAGGTTGTCGATGCCGACGACGGCGAAGCCGCGATCGAGCAGGGCGTCGCTGAGGTGCGACCCGATGAAGCCGGCCGCGCCGGTGATGACGACTCTTTTGGCCATTGGATGCGGGAATGGAGCGAAGCGGTCAGTAGGCGGGGCGGTGGGAGAACAGGCCGCGCACGACGGTGAGCCAGATGATCTTCAGGTCGAGGGACACCGACCAGTTCTCGATGTAATACAGGTCGTACTCGATCCGCTTTTCGAGCGAGGTGTTGCCGCGCCAGCCGTTGACCTGCGCCCAGCCGGTGATGCCGGCCTTCACCTTGTGGCGCAGCATGTACTGTGGGATGCGGTGCTTGAACTGCTCGACGAAGTAGGGCCGCTCGGGCCGCGGGCCGACAATCGACATCTCGCCCTTGAGGACGTTGACGAACTGCGGCGTTTCGTCGAGATCGAAGCGGCGCAGCCAGCGCCCGACCCGGGTGGCGCGCGGGTCGTCGTCGTTGGCCCACACCGGCCCGGTGTCGTCCTCGGCGTCGAGCGGCATGGTGCGGAACTTGTAGACCGAGAAGGCGCGGCCGTCGAGCCCCATCCGGGTCTGCTGGTAGAACACCGGTCCCGGCGAACTGCGCTTGATCAGCCAGGCGATGAGCAGGCCGGGAATCGCCATCAGCGCCAGCGCGACGATCGAAATCGCGATGTCGAGGGCGCGCTTGACGAAGGCGTTGACGCCCTGCAGCGGCACGTCGTTGACGTTGATGACCGGGATGCCGTCGAGGTCCTCGAGGCGGGCGCGCAGGGCGATGAACTGCAGCAGGTCGGGCACCACCTTGACGTCGACGCACTCGCGGCTGGCGCCTTCGACCAGGTCGAGCATCTTGACGTGCTCTTCCATCGGCAGGGCGACGTAGAGGTGATCGATCTGTTCGCGGACGGCGATCTCCGGCGCCTCGGCCAGCGTGCCGAGCAGCGGCAGGCCGCGGTAGCCGAGGTGATCGCCGCCGGCGCGGTCGTCGACGAAGCCGACCACCTGGTAGCCGAGCTCGCGGTGCTCGAACATGCGGTCGGCGATCATCCGGCCGAGATCGCCGGCCCCGGCAATCAGCACCCGGCGCAGTCCGAGGCCCGAGATCCACCGCCGCTCGAGGATCTCGCGCACCACCTTGCGGGCCAGGTAGCCGAGGACGATCGTGCAGACCAGGAAGATGCCCCAGACCAGCTGCGACACCTCGTAGGTGCCGCGGCTCTTCAGCTCGTCGGGGACGTAGTAGGCCTGGAAATACAGCGTGCCGACCACGCCGATCACCACGGCGAAGATGCTGCCGACCAGGACGTTGAAGAAGACGTCGATGCGCGACCGGCCGCGGCGCAGGCGGTAGAGGCCCTGCAGGTGGAAGCCGAGCGGGACGATCACGGCGATGAAGGGCAGGACGTTGACGTACTGCGCGAACGGCGGCTGGCCCTTGGTGACGTCGAAGACGCCGAGCTCGAAGCGGACCAGGTAGGCGAGCAGGAACGCGACCACGCCGATCGAGGCGTCGGTGAGCACGTGCAGGGCGACGAGCAGCCGGTTGAAGCGTCTTACCATCGCGACTCGGCCGGCGCGGCCAGCACCTCGTCGACGGCGGCCTGGAATTCGGTCCGGAAGCGTGCCGCGCCGAAGCGCTCGGCGTTGGCGCGGATGCGGGCGGCGGACCACGGCCGCGCCGCCGCCTCGCCGAGCGCCGCGGTCCAGGCAGCGACGCTGTCGTCGGCGACGAGCAGCCCGGTCTCGCCGTCGATCACGGTTTCGGTCGCGCCGCCGCGGCCCAGCGCCACCACCGGGCGGCCGCACGCCTGGGCTTCGACCGGCACCAGCCCGAAGTCTTCCTCTCCGGGGAGCAGGACCGCGGTCGCGGTCCGGTAGTGGGCCAGCACCGCGGCGTCGTCGAGCCGCCCGAGCAGGCGCACGCCCGGCGCGCCGGCGGCCAGCGACTCGAGATGGCTGCGCTCCGGACCCTCGCCGATGATGTCCAGCGGCAGATGGGCGGCACGGGCGGCCGCGATGGCCACGTCCAGGCGTTTGTAGGGCACCAAGGCCGACACGATCAGGAAGGCGCCGCGCTCTCCGGGGCCGCCGGGCGTGAACGCCTCGGTATCGACCGGCGGATAGACGATCGCCGACTGGCGATTATAGTACAGCCCGATTCTCCGCGCAACATATTGAGAAATAGCGAGATAGCGGTTAGGGCGGTGGGCGGTCTCGCGGTCCCAGCGGGCCAGGCGGGCCATGACCGGTTTCATGACGGCGCTGGCCACGGCCCCGACCCGCTCCGGGCCGAAATAGGCGTCGAACTGATCCCAGGCGTAACGCATGGGGGTCAGGCAATAGCAGAGGTGGCGGCTACCGGGCGGCACGATCACCGATTTGGCTACGCAGTGACTGCAGCTGACCACCAGGTCGAAGCCCGACAGGTCGAGCCGTTCGATGGCCGCCGGGAAGAGCGGCAGGTAATGGCGATAGGCCCGGGCGACGAACGGCAGCCGCTGGATGAACGCCGTGTGGATCGGATGCGCCTCGATCGCCGGTGAGACGCTGCCGGGCACGTGGACCAGCGTGAACAGGTCGGCGCCGGGAAAGAGCGCCGCGATCTGCTCGAGGGCCTTCTCGCCGCCGCGCATGCCGGTGAGCCAGTCGTGGACCAGGGCGACCCGCATCAGGCGTGCCCCGTCGCGTCGCGATAGACCTCGAGGGTGCGGGCCGCCGCCCGCCGCCATGAGAACTCCTGCACGCGAGCCCGGCCGCGGGCGATGAGCTGCGCGCGCAGCGCCTCGTCGTCGACGACGCGGCGGATCCCGTCGGCGATCGACGCGCTGTCGTACGGATCGACCAGCACCGCGGCGTCGCCGACCACCTCCGGCAGCGACGACAGGTTCGAGGTGACCACCGGCGTGAGGTTGGCCATCGCCTCGAGCGGCGGCAGGCCGAAGCCCTCGTAGAGCGACGGGAACACGAACGCCCGGGCCAGCCGGTAGAACGCCACCAGCGTCGGCGCCGGCTGGAAGCCGAAGAAGCGGACGTGCTTGTCGAGCCGATGACGGTGCACCATCTGGCGCAGGCCCGGGTATTTCGAGATCTCGTCGCCGATCACCACCAGCCGAAGATCGTCCGGGCCGCCGGTGCGGGCCAGCGCGAACGCTTCGATCAGCCGCTCGAGGTTCTTGTGCGGCTTGATGTTGCCGACGTAGAGGACGAAGGGATGCGACAGGTCGAACCGCTGGCGGACGCGGTCGAGCGCGGCGTCGTCCGGGGGGGTGGCGAAGCGGGCGTCGAGGCCGTTGTAGACGACCACGACCTTCTCGGGCCGGACGCCGGTGTAGTGCAGGATGTCCCGCCTGGAGGCGTCGGACACCGTCAGGATGCGCGTCGCCTTCCGGGCGGCGAGCCGGATCATCGTGTGGGCGTAGACCCAGGCGGCCCGGCTCGGCAGGTACTGGGGGAAACGCAGGTGGATGCAGTCGTGGATCGTCACCACGGTCGGGCCGGGCACGAAGGGCGGCAGGACGTAGTGGGGCGCGTGGAAGAGGTCGGCATGGAGGCGCCGCGCCGCCAGCGGCACGCGCAGCTGCTCGCCGACCGAGTAAGGGCGCGCCGGCTCGGCCACCGCTCGAACGTTGGCGCCGGCGGCCGCTGCGTCGGCGACGTCGGCCGGCCGGGTGAGCAGCACGTACTCCGATGCCGGGTCGAGCGCCGCCAGCTCGTGGACGAGGTTGCGGATGTACGTGCCGATCCCGAAATCGTGGAGCTTCCGCGCGTCGATGGCGATTCGCATGCGGCCGCCGGGATTATCGGACATCGAACCCGCGGCGGCGCAGCCACCAGGCCAGCAGCGGCGCCCACGCGGGATGGCGCTTGCGGTAGTAGGCGACGTGGCTCTCGCGGCGGCGGCGGGCCGTCACCGCGGGCGCGGCGGCGCCGGCGCGGCCGCGCAGGTGCGTGACCGTCGCCGCCGGCACGAAGATCACGCGCCGGCCGCGCGCGCCGAGCGACGCGCACAGGTCGACGTCCTCGGTGTACATGAAGAAGCGCTCGTCGAAGAGGCCGACCGCCTCGAGATCGGCCCGGCGGACCAGCAGGCAGGCGGCGCTCAGCCAGGGCCGTGGCCCGGCTGCCGCGGTCTCGCGCGCGACCCGCGCCTCGGCCCACGCGGCCCGGCGCTCGTAGGCGCGCATCAGGCGCCGCTGGCGGAACTCGCCCCACGGCGACAGCGCCGGGCCGAAGGACAGTTCGGGACGGCCGTCGCCGTCGACGAGGCGCGGTCCGGCGGCTGCCGCGCCGGCATCGGCCTCGAGCGCCGCGACCAGCCGGTCGATCTGCCCGGCGCCGACGATCGTGTCGGGGTTGAGCAGCAGCACCAGCGGCTGCGTCGAGGCGCGGATGCCGACGTTGTTGGCCCGGGCGAACCCGAGGTTGGCGCCGGCGTCGATGGCCGTCACCGCCGGCCAGTGCCGGCGCAGGTGGGCCACGGTGCCGTCGCTCGACGCGTTGTCGACCACGGTGACGTGCAGCGGGCGGTCCGGCGGATGGGCGGCGAGCGAGCCCAGGCAGCGGTCGAGATCGGCGCGGACGTTGTAGCTGACGATGACCACGTCGAGGCCGGCTGGCTCAGGCACCGGCCGCCTCCTCCAGGGCTCGCCACGTATGGGCCGCGGTGTCGCGCCACTGGTAAGCGGCCAGCACGGGTTCGGCGGCCGCCAGGTGTGCGGCCCGTGCCGCGGGGTCGCTGAGCAGCCGCGACAGCGTGTCGGCGAGCGTCTTCGCCAGGTCCGGTCCCGGGTCGAGACGCACCGCCGCGTCGCCGTAGATCTCGCGGGCGACCGGGGTGTCGAGCACGACCGGCACGGCGCCGTGGGCCAGCGCCTCGAGCGGCGTGAAGCCGAACCCTTCGTATTCCGACAGGAAGGGGAAGGCGGCCGCCTCGCCGTAGAGCGTCGCCAGCGTCTCGTCGTCCACCCAGTGACGGAGGCCGACCCGGTCGGCCAGGCCCAGCGCGGCCACCTGCGTCGCGAAGTCGAGGCGGGGCACGGTGCGGTTCTCGCCGACGATGTCGAGATGGGCGTCGGGGTGGGTGGCGGAGACCCGCGCGAACGCGTCGATGAGGACGTCGATGTGGCGGCGTTGGAAGAGCGAGCCGACGAAGAGCACGAGCGGCCGGCGGTCGCGCGACGGCGGCGTCGCGGCCGCGCGGACGCCGAGGTGGACGACGCGGACACGCGATTCGGGGACGCCGGTGAAGCGCACGATCTCCCGGGCCGAGAACGCCGATGGCGCCAGCACGACGTGGGCCCGGCGCGCCGCCCAGGCGGTGATCTGGCGGCGGCGCAGGCCCTCGCGGGCGCTGAACCACTCGGGGTGCGCGAAGTAGGAGACGTCATGGACGGCGAGGGCGACCGGTGCCGGACACGCCAGGGGCGCCGTATACCCCGGTGCGAAGAGCACGTCGGGCCGATCCCGCCCCAACGCCCGCGCGAACTCCCACTGCTCCCAGCGCGTGCCGCCCGATCCGGGCACCAGCCGCACCGGCCAGTCGTCGAGCGGTTCGAGCGGCAGTCGGTGGCTGTACAGCAGCAGTTCATGCCCGGCCCCGGCGCCGTCACGCCACTCCTTCAGCAGTTCGGTGAGGTAGCGGCCGACGCCGGTCGGGTGGCCGGCCAGTTCGCGGGCGTCGATGGCGACGCGCATCGTCAGACGCTCCCCGCGCGCCGGGCCGCGACGGCCGCGGCATACGCGGTCCGCGTCGCGGCGGCCGTGGCGCTCCAGCTGAAGGCCGCCGCGTGGACCGGGCCGAGCAGGCCCTGAGCCCGGGCCGTGCCGTCGTCGAGCAGGGCGGCGAGCGCGGCGGTCCACGCCTCGGGACGGCCGGGATCGACCAGCAGACCTGACCGGCCGACCACCTCCGGAAGCGAGCCCGCCGCCGACGCCACCACGGGCACGCCGCAGGCCAGCGCCTCCAGCGCGGTCAGGCCGAACCCCTCGTCCACCGACGGCAGTACCAGCATCCGCGCCTCGGCATACAGGCGCTGGCGGGTCGCATCGTCGACGTAGCCAAGCGTCCGGACCCGACCCGCCAGCGGCGGCGTGTCGAGCCGCGCCAGCCAGGCGGCCGCCGCCGGCGTGGGCCGGCCGGCCAGGACCAGCGGCGGCGCACCCGGCGACGTCTCGACGAGCCGCGCGTAGGCGTCGAGGAGCACGCCCAGGTTCTTGCGCGGTTCGAGCGTGCCGAGGAACAGAATCGTGGAGCCCGGGTCGCCGCCGCGGCGCGCCCGCACCGCCTCCGCCCATCGCGGCGCGCCCAGCGGGGTCGTCGTGATCCGCGCCGCCGGCACCCCGAGTTCGCGTCCGACCAGACCGGCGGCGTAGGCCGACCCCGCGATGACGTGGTCGGCCCGCTGGACGTGGTCGCGGACCAGGTCTGGGAAGTCACGCCGGGCCGGGCCACTGACGTTCTGGCGGGCGTGCAGGAAGTGCAGGTCGAACACCGTCACGACCTGGGCGGCCCGTCGCGACGGCACCAGCAGGGGCGTGGGCGAGTGCACCACGTCGCAGGCGCCGGCCAGCCGCTCGATGGGCGGCCACGACAGCCGATGCCACGACCAGGTCAGTGCGCGCACGGGCAGCCGGCGGTCGACGCGCGCAGCGGTGGGGATGTCGGCCGCCGCGTCGGGCATGATGCGGTCGGCCCACGAGCTCGAAAACAGGGTCAGCCGTTCGCCGGCGGGGGCCGTCGCGGCCAGCGCGCGAGCCAGCTCGTGCACGTACTCGCCGATGCCGGTGCGGGCCCTGAGCGCCGGGCGATAGTCGACGATCACGTGCACGCCGGGCAACGGTACCACGACCCGCGGGGGACAACAAGTCCTTGTGGGTCAGTATGTTGACACCAGTCGCGGGCGGATGGTACCGTGACACGTTCGGCGCGCCCGCGGTGGGGCCCGCCAGAGGGAGCGAAGAGGCGCATGAAGGTCGCGGTGGTCGGAACCGGGTACGTGGGGCTGGTCGTTGGCGCATGTCTGGCGGAGAGCGGCAATGACGTGGTCTGCGTCGACAAGGACGACGCCAAGGTGCGGATGCTGCGCCGCGGCAAGAGCCCGATCTACGAGCCGGGCATCGAAGACCTCCTCCGCCGCAACAAGGCCGAGGGCCGGCTGACCTTCACCACCGACCTGCCCAAGGCGGTGCGCGCGTCGCAGATCGTCTTCATCGCCGTCGGCACCCCGCAGGGCGAGGACGGCTCGGCCGACCTCCAGCACGTGATGGGCGTCGCCGCGCAGATCGGCCGGGCGATGAACGGCTACAAGGTGATCGTCGACAAGAGCACGGTGCCGGTCGGCACCGCGGCGAAGGTGCGCGAGGTGGTCCGCCGCGAGACCACCCACCCGTTCAGCGTTGTCAGCAACCCCGAGTTCCTGAAGCAGGGCGCCGCCGTCGACGACTTCATGAAGCCCGATCGCGTCGTCATCGGCGCCGAGGACGAGAAGGCCGCCGAGCTGATGGTGGCGCTGCACAAGCCCTTCACGCGCACCGGCGCGCCGATCATGGTGATGGACTGCGCCAGCGCCGAGCTGGCCAAGTACGCCGCCAACGCCATGCTGGCGACCAAGATCTCGTTCATGAACGAGATCGCCAACGTCTGCGAGGCCTACGGCGCCGACGTCGATCGGGTCCGCCAGGCGATGGGCTCCGATCGCCGCATCGGCCCGGCGTTCCTGTTCCCCGGCGTCGGCTACGGTGGCAGCTGCTTCCCCAAGGACGTCAAGGCGATCGTCAGGTTCTCGGCCGACAAGAAGTACGACTTCAGGATTCTCAAGGCGGTCGAACAGGTCAACGAGTCGCAGAAGCGGCTGCTGCTGCGCAAGATGGAGGCGCACTTCGGCTCGCTCAAGGGCCGCACCATCGCCATCTGGGGACTGGCGTTCAAGCCCAAGACCGACGACATGCGCGAGGCGCCGGCGGTGCCGATCATCAGGACCCTGCTCGAGAAGGGCGCCAGGGTGCAGGCCTACGACCCGGAGGCGATGACCGTCGCCAAGAGCCTCTTCCCCAAAGGCGTCGCCTTCGTGAAGAAGAACTACGACGCCCTCAAGGGTGCCGACGCGCTGGCCGTGATCACCGAGTGGCAGGAGTTCCGCGAGCCCGACTTCCAGCGCATGCGCAAGCTGCTCAAGGCGCCGGTGATCTTCGACGGCCGCAACATCTACCAGCCGGAGCAGATGAAGGAGCTGGGCTTCGTCTACAAGTCGGTCGGACGGTAGCGCGATGGGCCGGGTGCTGGTCACGGGCGGGGCCGGGTACATCGGCAGCCATGCCGTGAAGGCGCTCCGCGCCGCCGGCCACGCCGTGGTCGTGCTCGACGACCTCTCGGCCGGCCATGCCGAGGCGGTGCGCGGCGTGCCGCTGGTGCGGGCCCGGGTCCACGACAGCGCCGCGGTGCGGGCGACACTGCGCGAGCACGGCATCGACGCGGTGATGCACTTCGCCGCCTGGCTGACGGTCAGCGAGTCGGTGCGCCAGCCCGCCAAGTACTACGAGAACAACGTCACCGGATCGCTGCGCCTGCTCGAGGCGATGGCCGCCGAGGGCGTCGAGCGGTTCGTGTTCTCGTCCACCTGCGCCACCTACGGCGAACCGGTGACGCTGCCGCTCACCGAGGATCACCCGCAGGTGCCGGTGAACGCCTACGGCGAGTCGAAACTGGCCGTCGAGCGGGCGCTGCGCCATTTCGGCGTCGCGCACGGCCTGCGGGCGATCGCGCTGCGCTATTTCAACGCCGCCGGCGCCGATCCCGACGGCGAACTCGGCGAGGACCACGATCCCGAGATCCATCTCGTGCCGCGCGCCATCGACGCCGCCCGCGGCGGCGAGCCGCTGCAGGTGTTCGGCCTCGACTACCCGACCCCCGACGGCACGTGCCTGCGCGACTACGTCCACGTCGCCGATCTCGCCGCCGCCCACCTCCACGCCCTCGACGCGCTCGCCGGCGGCCACCGCGGCGGGGCCTACAACGTCGGCACCGGCCGGCCGTGGTCGGTCCGCGAGGTCATCGACACCGTATCGCGCGTGGTCGGCCGTCCGGTGCCGTGGACGCCGGCGCCGCGGCGCGACGGCGACCCGTCGGCGCTCTACGCCGCGAGCGCGCGCATCCAGGCCGAGCTGGGCTGGCGCCCGCGGCGCAGCGACCTGGCGACGATCGTCGCCGACGCCGCCCGGTGGCGGGCGGCGCACCCGGGAGGCTATCGGGCTACCGTGTCCCGGTGATGGATCCCCTGCTGCGCCTGCTCCGCTACGCAGCACCGCACCGGCTGGTGATCGCCGGGGCGTTCGCGGCGATGCTGCTGTACGGCGCGGCCTCGGCGGCGCTGGCCTGGCTGGTCAAGCCGATCCTCGACCAGGTGCTGCCGGCGCGCGAGTCGCTGGCCTTCGTCGGCACCGCGATCGTCGTCGTCTACGTCGTCAAGGGCGTCGGCGCGTTCTTCTCCAGCTACTGGATGGACGACCTCGGCCACCGCGTCGTCCGCGCCCTGCGCACCGACCTGTTCGAGCACGTCCTCGGCCAGTCGGCGGCCTTCTTCGCCCGCCGATCGACCGGCCAGTTGCTGTCGCGGGTGAACAACGACGTCGGCCTGGTGCAGCGGGCGGTGTCCGAGACCGTCGGCGACATCGCCCGCGAGTCGTTGACGGTGGTCGGCTACGCCGCGCTGCTGGTCTACATCGACGCCGGCCTGGCGCTGGTCTGCGTCACCGCGGCGCCGCTGGTCGTCTACCCGCTCGCCCGGCTCGGCCGGCGGCTCCGCACGGTGTCGCGGCGCAGCCAGGAGGCGCTCGAGCGGCTGTCGCACGTCGCCGGCGAAGCGTTCTCGGGGCACCGCATCGTCAAGGCGTTCCTGGCCGAGGGCCGCGAAGCGGCCAAGTTCCGCGCCGCCTCCGATCAGCTCTACCGCACCAACATGAGCGTCACCGGCGTGCTGTCGCTGCTGCCGCCGCTGATGGAGGCGCTGGGCGGCGTGGCCATCGTCGGCGCGCTGTGGTACGGCAGCCAGGAGATCGCCGCCGGCCGGCTCACGCCGGGCGAGTTCACCTCGTTCGTCGCCGCGCTGCTGCTCATGTACGGGCCGATCAAGAAGCTGACGCGGGTCAACGCCAACCTGCAGCAGGCGGCGGCCGCCGCCGAGCGCGTGTTCGAACTGCTCGACGCGCACACCGAAGTGGTGGAGCGGCCCGGCGCCGTGACGCTGCCGCCGTTCCAGCACGCCATCGAGTACCGCGACGTCTCCTTCGGCTACGAAGACGGCCACGGCAAGCTGGTGGTGAACGGGGTGTCGTTCACCGTCCCGGCCGGGCAGGTCGTCGCCATCGTCGGCCGGAGCGGCGCCGGCAAGACCACGCTGGCCAACCTGCTGCCACGCTTCTACGACGTGTCGGCGGGGGCGCTGCTCGTCGACGGCCACGACGTCCGCGACGTGACGCTGGCGTCGCTGCGCCGCCAGATCGGCGTGGTCACGCAGGAGACCGTGCTGTTCGACGACACGATCGCGGCTAATATCGCCTACGGGATGCCCGACGCCAGCCGCGAGCAGATCGAGGCCGCCGCCCGCGCCGCCAACGCCCACGAGTTCATCCAGAGCCAGCCCGCCGGCTACGCGACGACGATCGGCGAACGCGGGCAGCGCCTGTCGGGCGGGCAGCGGCAGCGGCTGGCCATCGCCCGGGCGCTGCTGCGCGACGCGCCGATCCTCGTGCTCGACGAGGCGACCTCGTCGCTCGACTCCGAGTCGGAGCGGCAGGTGCAGGAGGCCCTCACCACCCTGATGCGCAACCGCACCTGCGTCGTCATCGCCCACCGGCTGTCGACGGTGCAGCGGGCCGACGCCATCCTGGTGTTCGAGCGCGGCCGCCTGGTCGAGGCCGGCCGCCACGAGGAGCTGCTGGCGCGGCCCCAGGGCCACTACGCGCGCCTCCATCGGGCGCAGTTCGCCGAGGCGCGCCGGCCGGACCGCGCCGGCGTCGCGCCGTCATGAGCCGCCGGTCGAGAGGGATGGCCGCCGCATGATGAAGAGCATGACCGGGTTCGCCACGGCGTCGCACGACGACGACGCCGGGACGATCAGCGTGACGTTGCGGGCGGTGAACCATCGCTTCCTCGACCTGCAGGTTCGGCTGCCGCCGGTCATCGGCGACGCCGAGCCGCGGGTGCGGGCGGCCGTGCAGCAGCGCGTCGCCCGCGGCCGAATCGAGGTGCAGGTCGCGCTGCAGACGCGCGGCGGCCCGACGCCGGTGGTCGAGCTGAACGACGGGTTCGTCCGCGCCCTCACCGCCGCCGTCGACGCCGCCCGCGACGCCGGGCTGGTGGTCGGGGCCCTGACGCCCGGCGACGTCCTGCGGCTGCCGCAGGCGCTGTCGATCCGCGAGCGGCCGGCCGGCGAGGACGGCAGCGTGGTGTGGGCCGCCGCCGCCGAGGCCGTACTGGTCCGCGCCCTCGAGGCGCTCGACGAGATGCGCACCCGCGAGGGCGGGCTGCTCCGCGCCGATCTGGCCGCCCGCAAGACCGCGCTCGGCGGCCTCATCACTGCGATTGCCGGTGCCGCCGAGCAGGGCCGCGTCCAGGTCGAGCAGCGGCTGCTGGAGCGTGCCCGCGAGATGAGCGCGTCGCTGCCGATCGATCAGGCGGCGCTGGCGCAGGAGGTGGTGCGGGCGGCGCAGCGATCCGACATCGCCGAGGAGGTCACCCGGTTCCGCGCCCACCTCGAGCACTGGGACGCGCTGGTCGACGGCGCCGAGCCGTGCGGCCGCAAGCTCGACTTCCTGCTGCAGGAGATGAACCGCGAGGTCAACACCATCGGCAGCAAGGCCGACGGAGTCGCCGTCTCGGAGCTGATCATCCAGGCCAAGGCCGAACTCGAGCGGATGCGGGAGCAGATCCAGAATGTCGAGTAGCCGCGGGCTGCTGTTCGTCATCTCGGCGCCGTCGGGCACCGGCAAGACGACGCTGGTCGAGCGGCTCGTGCAGATTCTTCCCAACCTGCGGGAATCGAAGTCCTACACCTCGCGTCCGGCCCGTGTCGGCGAGCGCGACGGCGTCGACTACCACTTCATCTCGCGGCCGGCGTTCGAGGCGATGATCGCCGACAACGCCTTCCTCGAATGGGCCGACGTGTTCGGCAACCTCTACGGCACCGGCGCCGCCGACGTCGCCCACATGCTCGACGACGGCCAGGACGTGGTGCTGGTGATCGACGTGCAGGGCGCCCGCCAGGTGCGCCAGCGCGGCGTCGATCACACCGCGGTGTTCGTGATGCCGCCCTCCTACCAGGTGCTGGAGCGCCGGCTGCGCGGCCGCAGCGCCGATCCCGAGCCGGCGATGCGCCGGCGGCTGGCCACGGCCCGCGCCGAGGTGTCGAGCTTCCGGGAGTACGATTACCTCGTGGTCAACGACGATCTGGAGTCGACGGTGGTGCGCCTGCAGGAGATCATCGCCGCCGAGCGGTCGCGGACGCACCGCATGGCGCGGATCGCCGACGCCATCGTCCGCACCTTTTTCACGGAGTAGGAGCGAGGCATGGCACGCATCACAGTCGGCGTGAGCGGCGGCATCGGCGCCTACAAGGCCGTGGAGGTCGTGCGCGGCCTGCAGCAGGCCGGCCACGACGTCACGGTGGTGATGACGCGCAGCGCCCGGCGGTTCGTCGGCGAGCTGACCTTCGAAGCGATCACCCGCCGGCGGGTGATCGGCAGCCAGTGGGCGCCCGGACTGAACGCCGACATCTAGCACATCGCGCTGGCGACGTCGTCCGATCTGCTGCTGGTCGTGCCGGCGACCGCCAACGTCATCGGCAAGTTCGCGCACGGACTGGCCGACGACTTCCTGTCGTCGCTGTACCTGGCGACGACCGCGCCGGTGCTGCTGGCGCCGGCGATGAACACCCACATGCTCGAGCATCCGGCGGTGCAGGCCAACCTGCAGACGCTGGCGGCGCGCGGGGTGCGCGTCGTCGAGCCGGGCGAGGGCTATCTCGCCTGCGGCTGGGTGGGGAAGGGCCGGCTCGCCGAGCCCGAGGCGATCGTCGCGGCCGCCGGGCGGCTGCTCGGCGGCGCGTCGCTGGCCGGCCGGGCGGTGGTCGTCACCGCCGGGCCGACCTACGAAGACATCGACCCGGTGCGCTTCGTCGGCAACCGCTCGAGCGGCCGCATGGGCTATGCCGTGGCGCGCGAGGCGGCGCGCCGTGGCGCCGCGGTCGTGCTCGTGACCGGGCCGACGCACCTCGACCCGCCGGCCGGCGTGGACGTCGTGCGGGTGCGCAGCGCCGCCGACATGCACCGCGCGGTGATGGCCCGCGCCGCCGGCGCCGACGCGGTGGTGATGGCAGCGGCGGTGGCCGACTACACCCCGGAAACCGTGGCCGGGCAGAAGGTGGCGAAATCGGACGGCGGCTGGTCGCTGCCGCTGGTGCGGACGACCGACATCCTCGCCGACCTCGGCCGGCTGCCGTCACGCGCCAGCGGCCGGCCGGTGCTCGTCGGATTCGCCGCCGAGACCCACGACGTCGTCGCCCACGCCGACGCCAAGCGCCGCCGCAAGGGCGTCGATCTCATCGTCGCCAACGACGTGGCCCGCACCGACGCCGGCTTCGAGGTCGACACCAACGCCGTGACCTTCGTCGCCGACGACGGGCTCGAAGAGCTGCCGCTGATGTCGAAGGCGGCGGTCGCCGGCCGCATCCTCGATCGGCTCGAGCGGCTGCTGGGCGTGGCCCCTGGCACGCCGGCGGCGCGGCGATGACCCGCGACGATCTGCAGGCCCATCTCGACTACTTCCGCGAGCTGGGCGTCGAGGGCGTCAGCCGCGAGGCGGCCTGGCGGCAGCGCGCCGACGGCGCCACGAACCCGGCCGATGGCGGCGGAGCGCCCGCCGCGGCGGCACCCGCCGCCGGGCCGGCGCTCGACGTCGTGGCGCCGGCCGAGGCGCTGGCGACGCTGCAGGCGGCGGTCGGCCCCGACTGCACGCGCTGCAAACTGCACACCCTCGGCCGCCGGCAGGTGGTGTTCGGCGTCGGCAGCCCGACGGCGTCGCTGATGTTCGTCGGCGAGGCCCCTGGCGAGGACGAAGACCGCCAGGGTGAGCCCTTCGTCGGCCGTGCCGGGCAGCTGCTCACCAAGATCATCGAGGCGATCGGCCTGACCCGTCAGCAGGTCTACATCGCCAACGTGATCAAGTGCCGCCCGCCGGGCAACCGCAATCCCGAACCCGACGAGGTCGCCACCTGCGAGCCCTTCCTCTTCCAGCAGATCGCCGCCATCCGGCCCCGGGTGATCGTCGCCCTCGGCAAGTTCGCCGCCCAGTCGCTGCTGCGATCGACCGAGCCGATCACGCGGCTGCGCGGCCGCGTGTTCGAGTTCCGCGGCGCGTCGCTCGTGCCGACGTTCCATCCGGCGTACCTGCTCAGGAATCCCCCCGCCAAGCGCGAGGTCTGGGAGGACATGAAGAAGGTGCGCGAGATGCTCGCCGAAGGGTAGCGGGCACCCGTGGATCGCTTCGTGTCGGTCGCGGTGCCGGTGCCCGCGCTCGACCTGCTGACCTATCGCTGGCCCGAGGCGTGGCCGTGGCCGGCGCCGGGAGCGCGAGTGGACGTGCCGCTCGGAGCGCGCCGCGTGACCGGCATCGTCGTCGCCGCGCCGGCCGCGGCGCCGCCGGCGTCGGTGCGGGTGCGCGAGGTGGCCGCCGTGCGCGACACCACGGCGTTCGTGCCGCCGAGCCTGCTGACGCTGGCCCTGTGGGTCGCCGACTACTACCTCGCGGGTCCGGGCGACGTGCTGGCGACGGCCCTGCCGCCGCGCGTGCTGACCGGCGACGAGCGGACGTTCCGACGCCGCCGCATCGCCGCGCTGACCGCGGCCGGCGTGCACGCGGCCGAGCACGCCCGCATCGGCCCGCGCTGCGCCCCGCCCGGCGACGACGGCGCCGACGCGCTGCGGCTCGGCCGGCGGCAGCGCGAGGGACTGCTGCTGCTCGCCGGTGCGCCGGCCGGCCTGCCGACGGCGACGCTCGCCGATCGCGGCGTCTCGGCGCCGACCGTCGCCCGTCTGGTGCAGTCCGGCCTCGTCGTCATCCGCCACGAGACCGTGGACCGCGACCCGTTCGAGGCGCACAGCCTGCCGCCGCCGGCGCCGGTCACCGCACTGACCGCCGAGCAGCAGGCCGCCCTCGACGTCCTCGTGCCGCTCACCGCGGCCGGCGGCTTCCACGCCGCCCTGGTCCGCGGCGTGACCGGCAGCGGCAAGACCGAGGTCTACCTGCATCTGGCCGATCACGTGCGCCGCCAGGGCCGGCAGGCCCTGGTGCTCGTGCCCGAGATCGCACTGACGCCGGCGGTCGCCGGCCGCGTGCGCGCCCGCTTCGGCGACCGCGTGGCGATCCAGCACAGCGGGCTGTCCGACGGCGAGCGGCACGACCAGTGGCACCGCGTGCGCGGCGGCGAGGTCGACGTCGTCGTCGGCACGCGGTCGGCGGTGTTCGCGCCGCTCGACCGGCTGGGGCTGGTGGTGGTCGACGAGGAACACGACACGTCGTACAAGCAGGACGAGACGCCGCGCTATCACGGCCGCGACGTCGCCGTGATGCGCGCCCACCAGGCCGGGGCGCTGGCCGTGCTCGGATCGGCGACGCCCTCGCTCGAGACGGTGCACAACGCCCGCCGCGGCCGCTACACCACGGTGTCGCTGGTGCGGCGCGTCGCCGACCGGCCGCTCGCCGCGGTGCGGATCGTCAACATGCGCGACGAATGGGCCGCCGCCGGCGAGGAGGTCGTGATCAGCCGCCCGCTCGACGAGGCGCTGGCGGCGCGCCTGGCCGCCGGCGAGCAGAGTCTCGTGCTGCTCAACCGGCGGGGGATCGCCGCGGCGGTGCTGTGCCGGCAGTGCGGCTCGACCGTGGAGTGCCCCCATTGCAGCGTGTCGATGACCGTGCACGGCCACGGCCCGCGCGCGATGGCGCGCTGCCACTACTGCGACTTCGCGCAGCGCGTGCCGGCGGCCTGCCCGAACTGCGCGGCGCCGTACCTCGAGCACGTCGGGTTCGGCACCGAGCGGGTCGAAGCCGACCTCCAGGCCCGCTTCCCGGCGGCGCGGGTCGGACGCGTCGATCGCGACACCGTGCGCCGGCGCGGCAGCCTGACGGCGTTGCTGGCGCGGTTCGCCCGCCGCGAACTCGACATCCTGGTGGGCACGCAGATGATCGCCAAGGGCCACGACTTCCCGGCGGTGACGCTGGTCGGCGTGATCTCGGCCGATGTCGGCCTGGGACTGCCGGACTTCCGCGCCGCGGAGCGCACCTTCCAGCTGATCACGCAGGTGGTCGGCCGCGCCGGCCGCGGCGAGCGGCCCGGCGAAGCGATCGTCCAGACGCTGTTCCCCGAGCACTACGCCGTGCGGTGCGGCGCGGCGCAGGACTACGAGGCGTTCGTCGCCAAGGAGCTCGACTATCGCACGGCGCTGCGCTATCCGCCGGTGACCGCGATGGTCAACGTGGTGGTGCGCGGCGCGACCGCCGAAGACGCCATGCGGGCCGCCGGCCAGCTCGCCCGCGTCGCCGCGCAGTCGACGGGCGGCGGCACGGTGGTGCTCGGCCCGGCGCCGGCGCCGCTGGCGCGGCTGCGCGGCGAGCACCGCGCCCAGTTCTTCCTCAAGGGCGGCCAGCGGGCACGGCTGCGCGCGGCGATGCGGGCGGCGCTGGCGGCGCATCCGACGCTGGCCCGCCGCACCTCGATCGACGTCGATCCGGTGAGCATGCTCTAGATCCCCGAACAGCGGCTAGCGGCTCGTCGAGCTCGCCGACGCTGGCGGCGATGCGCGGATCGGTCTGCAATTTCTTGACGTCCGGCACGTGCGGCGCGATCAGCGGGAACACCGGCTCGCTATGTCGGCGTCTCGCCCCACGGCGATTGTGCCCGCTCCGCCGCGCTCGACTCGGGAGGCGGCGTCGCCGCCGCGATGAACAGCGCCTTGGCAAAGCCGTCGACGAGCCGTTCGATCGCCGCCGTGTCCCAGAGACAGGCCTGCCAGTGGCGGCGCGACAGCGCGGGGTCGAGCGGACCCGGGCAGGCGCGGGCGATGGCCTCGATCGCCGAGCGCACCTCCGCCGCGGCACCGGTCTTGCCGGCCGCCGACGCCGCCGCGAGCAGACCGGGTAGGAATTGCGGCATGCCGATCCGCCGGGCAGTGCGGAGCGCCAAGTCGAAGTCGCGGCGCTCGTAGGCCTGCAGGAACGGGCCGATCAAGTACCATCCCGGATGGCGCGGGTTGAGCACCATCGCGCGCTCCAGCAACGCCACGCCGCGGTCGGTCTCACCCGAGAACACCAACTGCAGGCCGACGACGGCCAGGGTACGGGTGTGCAGCGGGTTGAGCGCGATCGCCCGCTCGGCGGCCGCTTCGAGGGCGTTGCGGTCGCGGTCGAATATCGCCAGCACCGCCATGGCGGTCCACCCGAGCTGGATCGACGAATCGAGCACGGTGGCGCGCTCCGCGCACTCACGGAGACGTGCGAGGGGCTGCGGGCGGGGGTTGAGATCGAAGAACATCTCCGTCGCGACCAGTATCGCGAGGCACGCCCACGCCTTCGCGGCGCCGGGCTCGCGAACCACCAGTGCTTCGAAGGCGGCCGTGAGCCCGGCATGATCGGCCGCCGTGAACTGGTCGGAGTAGAGCTGAAAGCGCAGCAGCAGGTCGTCCAGCTCGAGCTCCTCGAGCGGCAGGTCACGAACCGCCGCGCCCATCGACCGCACCAGCACCCCGCCCGCGTCGGCGACGGTCGCGGCCAGGCGGCTGACGATGTCGTCCTGCACCGCGAACAGGCCGGCCGAGAGGTCGCGATCGAGCGTGTCGGCCCAGAGGTGGGCACCCGTCTCGCGGTCGGACAGCCGCAGGCTCACCCGCACCGAGCTCCCGATCTGGTGGAGCGAGCCCTCGAGTAGAAACCGGGCGTCCGGAGCCGCGCCCGCGGTTGACGCGCGAGGCGACTGCGCCGCCGTCCCCGGTGGCGCGGCCCGCGTGACGACTTGCAGGTACGCGAACCTGGCCAGCGCGGTCGTGAGTTCGTCGGTCAGCCCTTCGGCCAGCGCTATGGCGTCGGCGTTTCCGCGGGCCGTGAAGGGGAGCACGGCGACGCGCATCTCGTGTACGGCAGGACGCGACGTCCGCGGGGCGGTCGATCCGGACCGCTGCGGTTCCGCTGGCCGAGCGTGCTGCGCTCGGGCCGGCACGGGTTGCATGTCGAGGGCGCGCGCCAGGCCGTCGACCAGATCCTCCACGACGGCCTCGTCCCACAGCCACAGGGCCCACGCCTGCCGCGCCGCCTCGCGCTCCAGCAGTCTCGCATCCAGGCGCCGCAGCCCTTCGAGGGCCGTATGTGCCTCGCCGACCGATCCGACCCGTGCGGCGGCGGCCGCCGCCGCCATGTGCGAGGTCGGCAGTTGGTGAAGCGCGATGCGCTTCGCTTGCGCCAGCGCCTCCGCGTACTGCTGCCGCTTGTAGTGCGTCGTGAACGGCGTGAAGTGATACCACCCTGGATGCTGGGGCTTGAGCTGCACCGCCCGCTCGAACAGCGACATGGCGCGATCGTCGTCGCCCGCGCACGACAGGAAGAGTGCGCACAAGCCGACGGTGTCGGCATCGAGCGGGTTCAAGCCGACGGCCCGTTCCGCGGCGATTCGGAGGGCGGCGCGGTCGCGCTCGAAGGTGTGCACCGCGGCCATGGCGGTCCACCCGCGCTGATTATGTGGATCGATCTCCACGGCACGCTGCGCGGCCCGGCGCTGGCGGCCCAGACTGTCGGGCAGGGGGTTCAGCCGCTGCGAGTGCTCGTGCTCGTAGAGATCGGCCAGGCACGCCCAGCCCTCGGCGACGAGCGGCTCCTGCTCGAGTGCACGCTCCAGACCGCCGCGCAGCCGGGCATGCTCCTCCGCCTGGAAATGCTCGACATAGGCATGGAATCGCAGCACGAGTTCGCGGACGGTCAGATCTTCGACCGGACGGCGCAGCAACGTCGCCGCGATCGATCGTGCGAGCACGCCGCTGGTGTCGCCGACGGTGGCCACGACGTGGCTGGCGATGTCGTCCTGCACGTCGAAGGCGCCGGTGCCGAGCGTTCGATCGAACGTCTGGGCCCAGAGGTTGCTGCCGGTGGCGCCGTCGATCAGGCGGACCGTGACGCGAACGGCGCCGCCACCGCCACCGCCCTGGACCCGCCCCTCGAGCAGGTAGCGCACGCCGGCGCGCTGGGCGGCGTCCGGCGTGAGCGTCGCCGCGGTGGCGGCGGGCACCACGCGCAGGTGCGCGAACCGGGAGAGCCCGGTGGTGACATCCTCCGTGAGGCCGTCGGCCAAGCCGGCGGCAGCATCTGCGCCTCGATGCCCGAACGGCAGCACCGCGATGCGCGGCTCGGTTGACGCGTGCCGCCCGGAGCCGGATGACGACCGCGCAGGAGCGACACCCGCCTCGAGCTGCCTCTGAAGATGCCGCAGCTCGTTGTAGACGTCCCGCGCGGTCTGCACCCGGTCGTCGGGACGCTTCTCGAGGCACCGTGCCACCAGACGCGCGAGGGCCTCGGGCACGTCGGCGCGTTCGCTGGTCACGAGCGGCGGTGTGTCGCGCAGGATGGCCGACATCAGCGCTGGCGATGACGCGGCCCGGAACGGCCGCGCGCCGGTCAGCATCTCGTAGAACATCACGCCGAGCGAGAACAGGTCGCTGCGCGGATCGAGCGGTCGCCCCTCGACCTGCTCCGGCGACATGTACGGCATCGTCCCGACGATGGTGCCTTCGCCGGTCAACACGGCGCGCGTCGCGTCGATGGCGTGGTCGCCACCGGCCTCGCCCATGCGGGCCAGTCCGAAGTCCAGTACCTTCACCCGGCCGTCGGCCGACACCATCACGTTCCCCGGCTTGAGGTCGCGGTGGGTGATGTGCTTCTGGTGGGCGGCCGCCAGCGCGTCCGCGAGCGGAAGGGCCAGCTCGAGGAAGCGCGCGACGGCAAGTCCGCCGGGCACGAGGACGCCGTCGAGCGTCTGCCCCTCGATCAGCTCCATCGTGAGAAAGCGGAGGCCGTCGGCTTCCTCGGTGGAATGAATGGTGACGATGTGCGGGTGGTTCAGGGCGGCAATGGCCCGCGCCTCGCGGCCGAACCGCTCGAGCCGTGCGGGATCGCGGGCCACGTCGCCGCGCAGCACCTTGAGGGCCACGTCCCGTTCCAGCCGGCTGTCGCGAGCGCGATAGACCTCGCCCATGCCGCCGGCGCCGAGCTGGGCGACGATCTCATACGCGCCGAGTGCGGTCCCGGGAGCCAATGACATCGGTCGCCGGATTATACGGTCGCGCCGTTACCGCCTCGCCCGGACCGAGGTCGGCGGATCGTCGTCGACGATGTCCATCGGCTCGATCGGGCGCGGGGTGAAGCAGAGGATCAGCACGATCGCGGCGACGACGGCCAGCGCGAGGCGGCCGCGATCGAGCGGCTGGGCGTCGTCGAGCGTCGGCGGATGGCCGACGCCGTGCACGGCCGCCATCAGCAGGAGGAGCACCGACCAGGCGCCCCAGCTGAGCGACCCGTAGGCGAGCGCCACGGTGGCGACGATGGTCGCCGCCGACAACCAGCGGGCGCGCCGTCCGAACACCGCGTAGGAGATGTGTCCGCCGTCGAGCTGGCCGAAGGGGAACAGGTTGAGGGCCGTGGCCAGCAGCCCGAACCACGCCGCCAGGCCCATCGGGTGCACGTAGAGCGCCTGCTCGTCGGGAATCGCCCCCCAGATGACGCGCTCGATCAGCTGGAACAGCAGCGGGTCGCCGAGCACCAGGCCGCCGCCGTCGGCGGGCAGGGCGACGACGCGCGACCAGGCGATCCCGGCGACGAGCAGCGGGACGGCCACCACGAAGCCGGCCAGCGGGCCGGCGACGGCGATGTCGAAGAGCGCGCGCGGGTGGGGAATCGGCTCACGCAGACGGATGAACGCGCCGAGCGTGCCGGTGAGCGGCAGCGGCGCCGGCAGGAACCACGGCAGCGACGCGTCGACGTCGTAGTAGCGGCAGGCCGCGTAGTGCCCGAGTTCGTGAAAGCCGAGGATGGCGAGCACCGGAGCGCTGAAGGCGAGACCGCCGATCCAGAACGCCGCGCTCGACGGATCGGCCGCCGCCGCGTCGCCGCCCGTGAACGCCGCCCAGTGCATCCCGCCGACGAAGGTCGTCGAGACGATGGTGAGGCACAGGGCCACGGCGTGCCACCCCAGCGGGTCCTGCCACCGCGGCGGCGGGGAAACGGTCTCCGCGGCCATTGCCGCGCCGCTGTCCATGGCTCGTGGGCGGCGCGTCAGCCGATGTTCTGCAGGTCCTTGCCGGGCTTGAACCGGATGGTGCGGCCGGGCGGGATGCGCACCTCCCGGCCGGTGCGGGGATTGCGGCCGATGCCGCGCTTTCGGGGCTTCACCTGAAAGACGCCAAACCCTCGCAGCTCAATGCGTTCGCCGCGCTGCATCGACACCCGCATGGCGTCGAACACCGCATCGACGGCCAGTTCCGCCTTCACTTTGGTGATCTCGGCGAGGCGCGACACCTCGTTGACGATGTCGACCTTGATCATCGGCCCGCCGCCCGCTCGCGAGTGAGCACGGTAACTAGCATAAATAGAACGACTTACGCTGTCAACGCGGGGCCTGACGCGGACCTGGAGCGCGGCGCTGCGCCTGGGCAGGCCAAACCGCGCATTACACTGTGGCCCGTGGCTCCCCGTGCCCTGCCCACGGTCGTCCTGGTCGGCCGCCCCAACGTGGGGAAGTCCACGCTGTTCAACAGGATGACGGGGACGCGGCGCGCCATCGTGACGCCCGTGCCGGGGACCACCCGCGATTTCCTGGCCCACCCGGTGACCGTGGCCGACGGCGCGTTCACGCTGACCGACACCGGCGGGATGTTCGGCGACTCGGAAGACCCGCTGCACGCCCTGGTCGTCGATGCCGGCCGCCGGGCGCTCGCCACCGCCGACCTCATCGTCTTCGTGGTCGACGGGCGGCAGGGTCTGGTGCCGGGCGACGAAGAGATCGCCAAGGTCATCCGCGCCACCGGACGGCCGGTCGTCCTGGCCATCAACAAGACCGACGACAAGCGTGCCGCCTCGGGCGTCCTCGATCTCTATCGCCTGGGCTTCGACCCGGTCGTCGAGCTGAGCGCCGAACACGGTCACGGCGTCGGCGATCTGCTGGACGAGATTGCCCGGCGGCTGCCCGCGCGCGGGCCGTTGGACGTCTCGAGCGCCAGCGAAGAAGAGGAGCGGCGCGGCACGCACGCGCCGAGCGAGCTCGCGGTGGCGATCGTCGGCCGGCCCAATGCCGGCAAGTCGTCGCTGGTCAACCGGTTGCTGCGCGAGGACCGGATGATCGTGTCGGACCTGCCGGGCACGACGCGCGATCCGGTCGACAGCGTCTTCCAGTGGCATCGCAAGAAGGTGCGCATCGTCGACACCGCCGGCATCCGCAAAGCCGGCCGGGTCGCCCGCGGCGGCGCGGTGGAGTCGCTGAGCGTGCTGCTGGCCCGCCGATCGATCGCCCAGGCCGACGTCGTCGTGCTGGTGATCGACGCCCTGGCCGGCGCCACCGATCAGGACGCGGCGATCGCCGGCGAGGCCGCCGAAGCGGGCCGCGGCATCGTCATCGCCGTCAACAAGTGGGACCTGGTCGAGGACCGCGGGGTCGAGGCGACGCGGGCCATCGACGACGAGATTCGCCGCCGCCTGCCGTTCCTCGACTTCGCGCCCATCCTCCACATCTCGGCGCGCACCGGCGCCAGGACTCCGCGGCTGCTGGAACTCATCGACCGCGTGGCCGCCGAGCGCCGCCGCCGCGTGCCGACCCACGAGCTGAACCGCTTCATCGCCGCCGCCACCGCCGCCCAGCCGCCGGTGGCCGAGGGCCGCCGGGCCGTGCGGGTGCTGTTCGCCGCGCAGACCGGGGTGGCCCCGCCGACCTTCGTGCTGTTCACCAACGTGGCGGCGTCGCTGCACTTCTCCTACCTGCGCTACCTCACCAACCGGCTGCGCGAGGAGTACGGCTTCGCGGGATCGCCGATCCGGCTGCACGTGCGGCGGCGGGCCCGGCCGGCCCGCGGGGCCGTCCAGGGCGCCTCGTAGGCGCGTGCTATACTCCGGAATTCCGCGGGTTCGACCGGGGTCGAGCCGGCGGCGCCACGTGTATGGTCGCTCCGAAACAAGAGCGCCTCAAGGCCGCGGACGTCTGTCAGATCGCGCAGGTCCAACCCTATGTCCTGCGCAGCTGGGAGGCGGAGTTCCCGGACCTTGGCCAACAGACGGCTTCCGGGCCGCGAATCTACGGCCGCGCCGACGTCGAGCGCGTGCTGCGGATCCGCGAGCTGGTCTACGTCGAAGGGCTCACGCTGGCGGGGGCGCGACGCCGGCTCGAGGAAAGCTCGACCAGCGCCGCGACCACGCCGGTCGACGACTTCGTCCTCGTCGACGAGCAGACACGGGCGCGGATTCGCAGCGTGCGGGAGGGGCTGCAGGGGGTGTTCGACCTGCTGAACCGCCCGGTCGCGGCGGCGCCGTTCGAGCTGATCGCGGCCGCGGCGCCCGACCCGGCCGGACGGGCGGCGAAGGGGGCGCGGAAGACGAAGCGCTCCGCGTGATGGCAGTACCACGGACGGGATGTAGCGCAGCCTGGCTAGCGCGCCTGCTTGGGGTGCAGGAGGTCCCGGGTTCGAATCCCGGCATCCCGACCACTTTTCTCCCCGCCTGCCGCCGTCGATCCGACGCGGCCGCGTGACTCCCTGGCTATGAACAAGAACGGCGTCCTCGCGGTGGTCGTGGTGATCGCCGCCGTGATTCTGATCGGTCTGTGGGTTCTGCGCACCGGCCAGCAGCGCGCCGGCGCGCGCCAGTTCGACTGCGCCGCGGCCCCCGACGCGCCGGCCGGGCTGCAGTACACCAAGGCGGCGGCCGACCTGGTGCGGCTCACCTGGGCGCCGCCGTCGGGCGGAGAGCGGCCGACGACCTTCATTCTCGAAGCCGGCACCGGCCAGGGCAAGAACGACATCGGTACGTTCGTCGCCGCCGGCAATGCGACGACGATGGATCGCCAGGCGCCGCCCGGGCAGTACTTCGTGCGGCTGTTCGCCCGCAATGCCTGCGGCACCAGCCCGGCGTCGAACGAAGTCGTCATCACGATGCCGTAGCCGCGCGGGCGGGGCAGCGAGCCGATGCCGGCGCGTTCCATCACCAGCGGCGCCGGGCCGGGCCCGTGGCGCGCGGTGCTGCTGCTGGCGGCCCTGGCCGGTACGCTGGCCGCGCTGCCCGCCGCCGTCGCCGAACGCGTTTACGCCCGCGGCCTGTATCCGCCGTTGCAGCGGGCCGTGACCGGCGCCTCGAACCTGGTGCCGATCGCGCTCTTCGACGTCGTCCTCATCGGGCTCGTGGTCGTCGTCGGCCTCGTCTGGCGTCGTGGCCTGGCCCGGCCGGTCCGCGCGCGAGACGGCGTCTGGTCGGCGCTGGCCGCGACGACGCTGCGTACGCTCGTCGTCGCCGCCGCCGGCCTGGTCTGGTTCCAGATCGCCTGGGGACTCCACTACGCGCGTCCAGCCGTGGACGTCCGCCTGTCGCTGTCGAGCGGCGCGCCGACCCCGGTCGAGGTCGCGGCACTGCTCACGCGCGCGGTCGCCGGCGCCAACGCCGACCACGCCGCGGCCCACGCGCTGGGATTTCCCGACGCCGCTGGCGTGCCGCCCGCGCTGGTCCAGGCGCTGCACGCCGTGCAGCGTGACGACGGGCAGCCCGCGCCAGCGACGCCGGGACGACCCAAGCGCACGCTGCTCGGCTGGTACTTCCGCGCCGCCGGCGTCGACGGCCTCACCGCCCCGGCGTTCCTCGAGACGCTGCTGAACCCCGACCTCACCGGCGCCGAGCGGCCGTTCGTGCTGGCCCACGAGTGGGCGCATCTGGCCGGCTACGCCCCCGAAGCCGACGCCAATTTCGTCGCCTGGCGGGCGACGCAGCGGGCCGATCCGCCGGCCCGCTACAGCGGCTGGCTGTTCCTGCTGAGCGAGGCGTCGCGCCAGGTGCCGGGTGAGACCCGGCGTGCCGCGCTCGAGGCGCTGGCGCCCGGGCCGCGCGACGATCTGGCCGCCATCGCCCGGCGGGCGGCGGCGGCCGTCGAAGTCGTGCAGCGGGTCGGCTGGCGCGTATACGATGGCTATCTGCGGTCGCAGGGCGTGGCCGAGGGCGTCGCCAGCTACTCGCGCGTCGTCGAGCTCATCGTCAGGGCCGAGCGCGGTTCGTCACCGGGTTCGTCCCGGCCCTGAACGGGATCACGAACCAATCGGCGCGGCCGGACGTCTCTCCGGTGTCGTCCCTTTGCCGCCGACCGCCAGGAGCCATCGCATGCCTGCCCGCTTCGCCCTTCTCGCCGCCGTCGTCGCCGCCCTCACGGTATCCGCGGCTGCCGGCCAGCCACCCGCCGGCCCGCCGCCGGCCTTCACGGTGCCGTACGAGTACTTCACCCTGCCCAACGGCCTGAAGGTCGTCGTGAGCTCCGATCGCACCGCGCCGGTGGTGCTCGTCGAGGTCATGTACAACATCGGCTTCCGCGTCGAGCCCAAGGGCCGCACCGGCTTCGCGCACCTGTTCGAGCACATGATGTTCCAGGGCTCGACCTCGCTGAAGAAGCTCGAGCACATCCAGCTGGTGTCGCGGGCCGGCGGCGTGCTCAACGGCTCGACCCGGTTCGACTACACCAACTACTACCAGGTGGTGCCCGCCAACGCGCTCGAGCTCACGCTGTGGCTCGAGGCCGATCGCATGCGCGGTCTCGACCTCACGCCCGAGAATCTGAAGAACCAGCAGAACGTGGTCAGCGAGGAGGTGCGGGTCAACGTCCTCAATCAGCCGCATGGCGGCTTCGAGTGGCTCGACCTGTGGGAGAAGGCCAACACCAACTGGCACAACGCCCACAACTTCTACGGCGACCTGTCCGAGCTCGAGGCCGCCACGCTCGACGACGTCCGGGCCTTCTTCCGTACGTACTACGCGCCCAACAACGCCGTGCTGGTCGTCGTCGGCGACACCACGGCGGCCGAGGTGCGGGCGCTCGCCGAGAAGCACTTCGGCGGCATCCCGCGGGGCACGCCGATCCCGCCGGCCGACGTCGGTGAGCCGGCGCAGACGGCCGAGAAGCGCGTGACGCGCGACGACCGGCTGGCCCGGACGCCGGCGATGGCGATGGCCTGGCACCTGCCGCCGCGGATGTCGAAGGACTTCTTCGCGCTGGCCGTGCTCGATCCGCTGATCGTCGGCGATCAGAGCGCGCGGCTGCACCAGAAGCTGGTGCGCGAGACCCGCCAGGCCACGGCCGTCGCCGGCGCCTTCAACCTGCTCGGCACCAACTGGGACATGAAGGGGCCGATGCTCTTCACCGTGCGCGTGGACTACCGGCCCGACACCACCGCCGACCAGGTGATCGCCACCGTCGACGCGGTGCTCGCCGAGGTGCGGGAGCGGGGCATCACCGCCGCGGAGCTGGCCAGCGCCAAGCGCGCCCTGCGTTCGGCGTTCCTCGAGGATCTCGAAGGGGGTGGCCTGCCGCGCTTCGGCCGCGCCAACCTGCTGGCCGCCTTCGCGCTGTTCGACGACGACCCGGGACGGATCAACACGATCCTCGGTTCGCTCGACGCCGTGACGCTCGACGACGTGAAAGCGGCGGCGGGCCGCTGGCTCGTCGCCAGCAACCGCACGACGCTCGACAGCCGACCCGCCGCGGCGCCGTCGGCCCAGGGAGGTGTGCGATGAGGCGCCGACATCGACTCGCCGTCGCGGCGGCCCTGCTGTGCGCGCTGCCGCTCGAGGTGGCCGCTCAGGGGCCGGCGGCGGTGCCGCCGCGGCCGGCGATCGGGCCAGAGCGCGCCTTCGCGCCGCCGCCCCGGGTCGAGCGCACCCTCGCCAACGGGCTGCAGGTGGTCGTGGCGCGTTTCGCCACGGTGCCCAAGGTGTCGGTCTACCTGACGTTCCGATCCGGGCTGGCCGCCGACCCGGCGACCCAGGCGGGGCTGGCCCAGTTCGTCGCCGACGCCGCCCAGGAGGGCACCACGACCCGCGCCAGCCGCCAGCTGCGCGACGAGGTGTTCGCGATGGGCGCCTCGCTCGGCGCGGCGGTGGGCCAGGACTCGACCACGTTCACGATGCGCGGTCTCGCCGAGACGCTGCCGCAGATGCTCGACATCGTCAGCGACGTGGTGCGCCGGCCGACGTTCCCCGAGGCCGAAGTGCAGCTGCTGGTCGCCAACGCCGCGCAGCGCACCCAGGCGCAGCTGGCCTCGGCCTCGTTCGTGTCGAACCGGCAGTTCCGCACCGCCCTCTTCGGCAGCCATCCCTACGGTCGCATCGGCGCCACGCCTGACTCGGTGAAGGCGATCGACCGCGCCGCCATCGTCGCCTACCACGGCGCGCACTACCTGCCGAACAACGCCTTTCTCGTCATTACCGGCGACGTCGACGCCGCCACCGTCGTGCCGGCGGTCGAGCGGGCGTTCGGGGACTGGGCGCGCGGGGAGCCGCGGCGGCCGGCGTTTCCGGCGCCGCCGGCCCTGACCGGCCGCCGCCTGGTGTTCGTGCACCGGCCGGGCAGCGTGCAGTCGTCGATCTCGGTCGGCAACCTCGCCGTCAAGCGCGACGATTCGCGCTGGTTCATGCTGCAGCTGGCCAACCAGATCTACGGCGGCGCGTTCGACTCGCGGCTGGTCCGCAACATCCGCGAGGAGAAGGGCTACACCTACTCGCCGCAGTCGCTGTTCGCCGCCTTCGGCGACACCGGCGTCTACCGCGCCGTCGCCGACGTGCGCAACGACGTCACCGGCGCGACGCTGAAAGAGGTCTACGCCGAGATGGACGCGCTGCGGGCGACGCCGCCGGCGGCGGCGGAACTCGACGGCGCCAAGGCCTACGCCCGCGGCCTGTTCGTCATCCAGAACGCCACCCAGAACGGGCTGGCGGCGACGCTCAACACGGTGCAGACCTTCGGGCTGCCGGCCGACTATCCCGAGACCTACCAGGCGCGCATGACGGCGCTGGCGCCCGAGACGGTGGTCACCGGCGCCCGCATGCTGCTCGGCTCGGCCGATTCGCTGGTCGTGGTCGTCGGCGACTACACCAAGGTGAAGGATCAGCTGGCCGGCTTCACCGCCGTCGAGATCGTCGACGTCACCGGCAAGCCGATCGCTGCGCCACAATAGCGGGGTGCACCGCCGCTCCACGTCCGTCGCCGCGGTCGACCGCGCGACGCCCGATGCCGCGACCATCGCCCGCGCGGCGGCGCTGATCCGCGCCGGCGGGCTGGTGGCGTTCCCGACCGAGACGGTCTACGGGCTCGGCGGCGCCGCGCTGGATCCGGCGGCGGTGGCGGCGATCTTCGCCGCCAAGGGGCGTCCGGCGACCGACCCGGTGATCGTGCACCTGGCGGGGGCCACCGACCTCGATCAGGTCGCTGCGGCGGTGCCGCCGTCGGCCGCAGCGCTGGCGGCGGCGTTCTGGCCGGGGCCGCTCACGCTCATCCTGCCGCGGCGCGACGTGGTGCCGCCGGCGGTCACGGCGGGGCTCGACACGGTGGCCGTGCGGGTGCCCGCGCATCCGGTGGCGCTGGCCCTCATCCGCGCCGCCGGCGTGCCCGTTGCCGCCCCGAGCGCGAACCGCTTCTCGCGGCCGAGTCCGACCACGGCCGCGCACGTCCTGGCCGATCTCGACGGCGCCGTCGATCTCGTGCTCGACGCCGGGCCGACGGACATCGGCGTCGAGTCGACGATTGTCGACTGCACCGTGGAGCCGGCGGTCGTGCGGCGCGCCGGCGGCATCCCGCTCGAGCGCCTGCGGGCGGTGGTGCCCGGGATCGTCGCCGTCGCCGGTGAGGCGGCCGTCGAGCAGGCGCAGGTGGCGCCGGGACAGCTGCTGCGGCACTACGCGCCGGCGGCCGCCCTCACCGTCTATGCCGGGGCACCCGCCGACGTCGTGCGCCGGCTGAGCGCGGAAGTCCGCACGCACGTGGCGTCGGGCCGGCGAGTCGGCGTGCTGGCCCCGGACGAGGACCTGGTGGCGATCGCCCCCGATGTCGCCGCGGTGTCGTCGCACGGCCGCGTCGTGGTCGCCACCCTGGGCCGGCGCGGCGAGCCGGCACAGGCGGCGCAGCGGCTGTTCGCGGCCCTCAGGGCGCTGGACGGCGACGGCGTGGACGTGATCGTCGCTTCGGGACCCGAGCGCCACGACCTCGGGGCGGCGGTGTGGGATCGCCTGCGGCGCGCGGCCGAAGGCCGCGTCGTGCCGGTGTAGCTCAGCGGTCGAAGCCGGGCCAGTCGAGCCGGTGACGGCGGCGCACGTCGCGCAGCGTGCCGGGAAAGACCCCGGCGCGGCGCGCGGCTTCGCCGGCGGCGCGCATCGCCGCGTCGAACTCACGGCTCATCGACGTCATGTCGTTGAGCCAGTACGGACAGTTGCGGTCCCGGCTGGTGTACTCGACGCGGCCCTCCGACAGTCCGAACCACTCGCGGTCGCCCCCTGGCCGGGGCCGTGGCGCGCACGCGCTGGTGAAACGCTGCCAGTGACCATCCACCTGCGCGGCCTGCTCGGCCAGGGCCGCCATCGTCCGCTCGAAGATCTGCTCGCCGTCGGTGCGGCGGGCATCGGCGCTCGACCCGGCGGCGCCGAACCCGGGCATGGCGCTCGGCGCGGCCGCCCCTGCCGCGGGCGGCGGCGCGCCGGCGGCGGTCGCGATGCGGGTCGAGGAGTGCCCCTCGACCAGGGCCGCGACGTGGTCCGCGGCCACCGCGAAGCCGAGGCCCTCGGCCGGTCCCCCCATCTTGAGCGTGGTGACCCCGACGACGACGCCCTGCCGATCGAGCAGCGGTCCGCCGCTGTTGCCCGGATTGATCGCGGCATCGGTCTGCAGCAGCACGACGCTGCCGGCGCGGCGCTGGGCGCTGACGATGCCGCGGGTCACGGTGTTCTGCAGGCCAAGGGCCGAGCCGATGGCGATCACCTCCTGGCCGGTCCGCACGGCGCTGGCCTGGCCGAGCGGCAGCACCGTCGCCGAGCCGGCGCCCGACAGGCGCAGCAGGGCGAGGTCGACGTCGGCCACGGCGCGCTCGACACGCGCGGCGCGGGCCGAGCCGTCGTGGAGCCGCACCGTCACCGCGGTCTGCCCGGACACCACGTGATCGTTGGTGACGATGAGGTCGGGGCGCACGAAGAAGCCAGTGCCGCGCGACGGCCCGGCCTCGACCATCACGACGGCGCCACCGGTGCGGGCGACGAGATCCTCGAGCCCGAGGCCCGACGCGTCCGCCCGGGACAGCGGGGCCGGCGTCGGCGGATCGGGTGTCGTGTACGTCGCGCTCGCCGGCGCGGACTCGGCGGCCATGCTCTCCGAGGTGGGCGCCGTCTCGACGCGCGGCTGCGGAACCGGCGGCGCCGACGGCGGCGTGCTGCCGGTCGGGCTGGAAACCGCCGGCGCGGGCGTGGCCGGGGCCGGCGCGGCGGTGGTCCAGAAGTAGACCGCCGCCAGGCCGACGACCGCGACGCCGGCCAGCAGCACCTTGCCCGGGTTCAGACCGCCGCCGTCCTCCGCCGCGTCGTCGTCGGCCTCGACGGCCGCCGCCGGCCGCGGACGCGGCGCGCCACATCGGCACACCTCGACACCCGGTGGCACCCGGCGCTCACACGACGCACACGTCCAGCCGCTCGGCCCGGTCATGCCCGCTCATATCGGCAGCGTGAGGGTGGCGCGACAGCCGCTGCCGCGCGGGCGCAGCTCGAGCGCCAGCGTGCCGCCGTGCGCCTCGGCGATCTGCCGGCACAGCACCAGTCCGATGCCCGAGCCGCCGGGCTTGGTGGTGAAGAACGGCACGAACAGGTTGGCGGTCTTCGGCGGACCCGGTCCGTCGTCGTCGACCCACACGTCGACTCCGCGCGGCGTCTGCCGCCAGCCGATCGACACGCCGTGTCCGCCGGCGTCGAGGGTCGCCTCGGCGGCGTTGCGCAGCAGGTTGATCACCAGTTGCTCGATCTGATCGCCGTCGACGTTCAGCGTGATGTCGGGCCCCGGCCGCACCGTCACCGGCACGCGGGTCTCGACGCCGGCGACGCGCTGCAGCAGCGGCTTCAGCACCACCGGGGCGAGCCGCGGCGGCGGCAGCTTGGCCAGCTGCGCGTAGGCGGCGGTGAACCGGCTCAGCGACTCGGCGCGCGCGCCGATCACCTGCAGGCCGCGGCGCAGGTCGTCGCGCAGGTCGGCGGGCGGCGGCTCGCGGTTGAGCAGGGCGTCGAGCGATCCGGCGATCGACTTGATCGGCCCGAGCGAGTTGCCCAGCTCGTGGCCGATGACGCGGATGAGGCGCTGCCAGGCCTGGCGCTCCTCCTCGCGCAGCGGCCGGCTGACGTCCGAGAGGACCAGCAGGTCGTGACGCTGCCCGCCGAGCCGGAAGGTGGTGCGCCGCACCTCCCAGCGCCCGACGCCGCCCGGCACGGCCAGATCGACGATCCGCGGCGCCTCGCCGAACCAGTCGGTGACGCCGAGTTCCTGCGCCGAGCGTCCCAGCGCCTGCTCGGCCGGGCGGCCGAGCAGCCGTTCGCCCGTGCGGTTGACCAGGCGCAGCCGCTGCGCCGGGTCGAAGGCCAGCACGGCGACGTCGATCTGCTCCATCACCGTGCGCAGCAGCGCCGTCGCCTCGACGGCACCGAGGCGCTGCTCGTGCAGCGTCTCGGCCAGGGCGTTGACCTCGCTCATCACGTCGCCCAGCGGGTCGCCGGCCGACACCGTGCGGCCGCGGATCGAGAAATCGTCCTCGCGCATCGCGGCGATCAGGTTGGCCAGCGTCTGCAGCGGCGTCACGACGTGGGCGCGGAGCGACACCAGGCACCCGGCGGCGACGGCGGCCAGCACCGTGGTCACCGTCCACTGCACCTTGGCCGAGTAGCCGCCGGTCCACAGCAGCAGCAGCGCCGCGACGAGCGCCGGCAGCGACGCGCCGAGGGCCAGCGCGACGGCGTGCTGATCGAAGCGCAGACGGTTCATGGGCGAGGGACGGGGCCCTCAGGTTACAGCTTGTAGCGCTCCAGGCGGCGGTAGAGCGCGCTGCGCGACAGGCCGAGGGCCCGGGCGGACTGGCTGACGTTGCCGTAGCGGGCCATCGCCTTCTTGATGAGGAAGGCTTCGACTTCCTCGAGGCTCATGTCCTCGAGCCGCCCGGCGCCGGCGTGCTCGACGCGCAGGCCGAGGTCGGTGGCGCGGACGACGTTGCCCTGGGCCATCAGCACCGCCCGCTCGATGGCGTGATCGAGCTCGCGGACGTTGCCCGGCCAGCGGTGGTCGAGCAGCAGCTGGAGGGCGCTCGGGTCGAAGCCGGTGAGCGACTTGCGGTAGCGCTGGGCGTGCAGGCGCAGGTAGTGCCGCGCCAGCAGCGGGATGTCCTCGCGGCGGTCGCGCAGCGGCGGCAGGGCGATCTCGATGGTGTTGAGACGGAACAGCAGGTCCTGGCGGAACCGCCCGGCCGCCACTTCGGCGGCGAGGTCGGCGTTGGTCGCCGAGATGACGCGCACGTTGACCTTGCGGGTCTTCGACGAGCCGACCCGTTCGAACTCGCCGGTCTCGATCACGCGCAGCAGCTTGGTCTGCTGGCTGAGCGGCACGTTGGCGATCTCGTCGAGGAACAGCGTGCTGCCGTCGGCCAGTTCGAAGCGGCCGACCCGATCGACCTTGGCGTCGGTGAAGGCGCCGCGGACGTGGCCGAACAGCTCGCTCTCGAAGACGCCCTCGGCCATGCCGCCGGCGTTCACGGTGACCATCGGCCGCGCGGCGCGCGGCGACACGGCGTGCAGGGCCTGCGCCACCAGGCTCTTGCCGGTGCCGTTCTCGCCGGTGATGAGGACGTTGGCGTCGGCCGGGCCGACCCGCGCGATCACTTCCAGCACCGGCCGCATCGCCGCCGATTCGGCCAGCAGCGGCGAGTGGCCGTCGGCCTGCAGCGCCTGGTTGGCCAGCTCGAGCCGGCGGCCGCGGCGGATCGCCCGGCCCAGCTCGGTCTGCGTGCGCAGGATCGACAGCAGGCGTTCGTTGTCCCACGGCTTCTGGATGAAGTCGCGGGCGCCGCGGCGCATCGCCTCGACGGCGACGTCCACCGAGCCCCAGGCCGTCATCACCACCACCGGCAGCGACTCGTCGGCGGCGTGGATGCGGCTGAGCAGATCGAGCCCCTCTTCGCCCGAGGTGGTGTCGCGCGCGTAGTTCAGGTCGATGAGGACGACGTCGTAGTCCTTGAGGTCGAGCGCCCGCGTCACCTGGGCCGGCGAGGCAGCCGTGTCGATGACGTAGCCCTCGGGCTTGAGCAGGAGGCGCAGCGCCTCGAGGACGTCGGCCTGGTCGTCGGCGATGAGGACGCGCGGCGGGACGTCAGGCCGCATCGACGATCCAGCCGTCCTTCAGGCGGATGACGCGGCGGCTGAAGGCGGCGTTGGCTTCCGAGTGGGTCACCTGCACGACCGTCGTGCCCTGGGCGTTGAGCTTGGCGAACAGCTCCATGATCTCGCGGCCCTGGTCGGAGTGCAGGTTGCCGGTCGGCTCGTCGGCGAGGATGATCGTCGGGTTGGCGACGACGGCGCGGGCGATGGCGACCAGCTGCTGCTGGCCGCCCGAGAGCTGGTTCGGATAGAGATCCTTCTTGCCGACGATGTTGAACCGGTCGAGGATGTCGCCGACCATGCCCTGCCGCTCGGTGCGCTTGACGTCGCGGTAGGAGAGCGGGAGGTCGATGTTCTCGTAGACCGTCAGGTTGTCGAGCAGGTGATAGCTCTGGAACACGAAGCCGATGTGCTGCTTCTGCAGCCGCAGCCGGTCCTTGTTCGACAGGGCGTGCACCGGCTGGTCGTGCAGCCAGTACTCGCCGCTCCACGCCGAGTCGTGCATGCCGAGGATGTGGAGCAGCGTGCTCTTGCCGGCGCCCGACGGCCCCATGATCGACACGAAGTCGCCCTGGGCGATCTCGACGCTGACGCGGCGCAGCACGAAGGTCTGGCTGACGCCGTGGCGGTAGGACTTCTCGATGTTGGCTAAGCGAATCATGCGGGACTCGGGGCTCGGGGCCCGGGGGATCACTCGGCGCGCAGCGCCTCGGTGGGCGCGACGCGCATGGCGCGCCGGGCCGGAAGATAGCATGCCACGACCGCGGCCAGCGTCATCACCACCACCAGCGCCGCGGTGACGGCGGGGTCGAGCGCCGCGGTCTCGTACAGCAGCCCTTCGACGAGTCGGCCGAGCGCCGCCGCGACGCTCAGGCCGACCGCCAGGCCGGCGGCGGTCAGGGCCAGGCCCTCGCGAATCACGCCGGTCCGCATCGCCGCCGGCGTGGCGCCGAGCGCCAGGCGGGTCGCGATCTCGCGGGTGCGGCCCGACACCGTGAAGCTGACCAGGCTGTAGAGCCCGAGGATCGCCAGGCCGAGCGCCGTGGCGGCGAACGCGGCCACGAGGCGGCTGCGGAAGCGCGGCTCGGCCGTGGAGTCGCTCACCAGGGCCGCCAGCGTCTGCGGCGGATCGAGGGCGAGGTCGGGGGCTTCGGCGCGAAGCGCCATCGCCATCGCGTCGCGGGTCGCGGCCTCGGCGCCGGTGCCGCGGACGATCAGCCGCATGAACGGCAGGGTCAGATGGCTGTGCGGCAGGTAGGCGATCGGCTCGGCGGCCTGGTCGAGCCGGGCGGCCCGCGCATCGGCGGCCACGCCGACGATCGTGTAGCGGTCGTCGGCGTCGTCACCCAGCTGCAGGTAGCGGCCGATGACGTCGCCGCCGCCGAGCAGGCGCGCGGCGAACGCGCGGTTGACGATGGCGCGGCGTGCCGCCTGGGGAAAGTCGGCGGGGTCGAAACGGCGGCCGGCCAGCAGCGGGATGCCCATCGCGTCGAAGAAGCCCGGCGTGATCGAGGCCAGGCGCACGACGTGCTCGGCATCGGCGGCGCTGCCGGGCGCCGGCCGATCGAGCCGGATCGTGGCGGCGGTCTGGCTGACGCCGAACGGCGAGGGGAAGACGACGGCCGCAGCGGCGACGCGTGGATCGGCGGCGAGCCGTTCGGTCACCGCCTCGTAGAAGCGCACCTGGGCGGCGCGGTCGTAGCGCGACTGCGGCAGGACCAGCTGCTGGGTGACGACGCCCCGGGCGTCGAAGCCGATATCGACGCGCTGCAGCTTGAACAGGCTCGTCGCCATGACGCCGGCGGCGGCGAGCAGCACGGCGGCCAGCGCGACCTGGCCGACGACCAGCCCGCGGCGCAGCCACTGGCGCCCGCCGGTGCTGGTGCGTCCGCCGTCGCGCAGCGCGTCGAACGAGGCGAGGGCCCGGCTCGTCCACGCCGGCGCCGTGCCGAAGGCCAGGCCGACGACCAGCGACGTCGCCGCGGCGAACGCCACCGCCGTCCAGTCGAGGCGGATCGCCGCCAGGCGCGGCACGGTGGCCGGCAGCAGCAGCCGCAGCCCGTCGAGCGCCCAGCCGGCGACGACGACGCCGAGCGCGCCGCCGGCGAGCGCCAGCACGAGGCTCTCGACGATCAGCTGGCGGGCGAGTCGGCCGCGGGGGGCACCGAGCGCAATGCGCACCGCCAGCTCGCGCCGGCGGCCGAGGGCGCGCGCCAGCATCAGGCTGGCGACGTTGGTGCAGGCGATGAGCAGCACCGCGCCGACCGCGGCGAACAGCAGGAGCAGCGATCGCCGCACGTCGCCGACGATGGTCTCGTAGACCGGCTCGAGGTCGAAGCCGTTGCCGGCGTCGTCGTCGGGATGACGCGTGCCGAGCGTGGCGGCCAGCACCCGCAGCTCGGCCGCCGCCTCGGCCGGCGTGACCCCGGGCGCGAGGCGGGCGATGACGTCCATGTAGGCGAGGCCGCGCTGGGCCAGCAGCACGCCCTCGACCTCCATCGGCGGCGTCGGGACCAGTTGTGGCGCCAGGCGCCAGAAGCGCGCCCGCTCGGGCAGCGCGAAGTCGCGCGGCATGATGCCGACGACCTCGAACGGCTGGCCGTCGACGCGCAGCGACCGGCCGACGATGGCCGGGTCGGCCCCGAACTGCTGGCGCCACGCGCCGTCGGAGAGGACCAGGAGCGCCGCGCCGGGCCGATCGGCGGCGGTGAACGTGCGGCCGCGCGCCGCCGGCGCGCCGAGCACGTCGAAGAAGTCGGCGGTCACCTCGGCGCCGGCCAGCCGGACGGGTTCGCCGCCGGCGGCCACGCCGCTGAAGGTGCTGATGTAGGCGGCGGCGCCGCCGAGCGCCCGCGACTCCCGCTCGACGTCGAGGAAGCGGCCGGGGGCGAACGACCCGCGCTCGCCGTTGCCGGCGGTGCTCCAGACGCGGACGAGCTGCTCGGGCGCGGCGAACGGCAGCGGCCGCAGCAGCACGCCGTAGACGACGCTGAACATCGCGGCGGTGCCGCCGATGCCCAGCGCCAGGGTGAGGAGGGCGAGCGCGCAGAAGCCGGGCGCGCGGCGCAGGGCCCGCAGGCCCTGGCCGAGGTCGTCGAGCACGCCCACGGCGATCACGGTGTCGCGGCCCGTCGCACCGGCCTCAGGCCAGCGCCGCGACGTTGTCTTCGACCACCCGGCCGTCGAACAGGTGGATGGCGCGGTCGGCGTGCGCGGCGTAGCGCGGGTCGTGGGTGACCATGCAGATGGTCGCGCCGGCGCGGTGCAGTTCGCGCAGCAGGTCCATCACCGCCTCGCCGTTCTTCGAGTCGAGGTTGCCGGTGGGCTCGTCGGCGAGCAGGATCGACGGCTGGCCGGCGACGGCGCGGGCCACCGCGACGCGCTGCTGCTGGCCGCCCGAGAGCTGCGACGGCAGGTGCTTGGCGCGGTGCGCCATGCCGACCCGCTCGAGCGCCGCGTTGACGCGTTCGCGCCGCTCGGCCGACTTCATGCCGCGGTAGATGAGCGGCAGCTCGACGTTCTCGAACACGGTGAGATCGCCGATCAGGTTGAAGCTCTGGAAGATGAACCCGATCTCACGGTTGCGGACCCGGGCCCGCTGCGACATCGGCAGGTCGGCCACTTCCTGGCCGTTCAGCCAGTACTTGCCGTCGGAGGGCGAGTCGAGCAGCCCGAGGATGGCCAGCAGCGTCGACTTGCCGCAGCCCGACGGTCCCGAGATGGCCACGTACTCGCCCTGCTTGATCTCCATGTGGATGCCCGAGAGGGCGTGCGTCTCCACCTCGTCGGTCAAGAAGACCTTCTTGATACCGTCGAGACGAATGAGGGACTGAGCAGAGTCGGACATCGTGGCTCCTTTTTGAACCGGGGCTCGGGCCTCGGGCTGGCGGTCGGGCTTCGCCCGCCGTTCCTTTACCGCAGCCGCACGCTGTTGAACGCGTCCCACGCGGACATGTCCGACAGCACCAGCTGATCGCCTTCCTTCACGCCACCCTTCACTTCGATCGTGTTCACCGAACTGCGCCCGAGCTGTACCTGGACCCGGCTGGCTTCGCCCGAGGCCGCGTCGACCAGGAACAGGCCGACGGCGCTGTTCTCCTGCCCGAAGGCCGGCCGTCCCACGTACAAGACGTTCTCCAGGCGGTCGAGTTCAACCGTGCCGTCGACGCTCAGATCCGGACGGGCGCCGCGCGGCAGCTCGCCCTGCAGCTCGACGTCGACCGTGACGGTGCCGTTCTGCGCCGCCGGGTCGATGCGGATGACCCGGCCGGGGATGATGCCGTTGCGGGTGTCCACCGACGCGACCTGGCCGATGGTGAGGTCGCGGGCCTGCGTCTCGGCGATGCGCAGCTCGGCCTTGAGGCGGTTCGGGTCGGCGACGCGGGCCACGTTGGTGCCCGGCGCCACCTGCTGGCCGACCTCCACCGGCACCTGTTCGAGCACGCCGGTCATCCCGGCGCGGACGCGCAGGTCGTCCACCTGGTGGCGCCGCAGCTGGAACAGCGTGCGCAGCTGATCGACGCGGGCCTGCTGGCCGAGCAGCTGCGCGCGGACGCTCTCCTCGTTGACCGACACGCGTTCCTTCTCGAGCTGAGCGCGGGTGCGCAGCGATTCCGAACGGACCGTGGACTGCTTGAGGATGAGGTTCGACACCAGGCCGTCCCGGGCCAGGTCCTCGTTGACCTCGCGCTCGAGCCGCGCCTGCTCGTAGTCGGCTTCGACCGTGGCGGCGATCGAGCGCTGGTTCAGCCGCTCGGTGTCGAGCCGGGCCTTCAGGCTGGCGAGATCGGCTTCGGCGGCGCGCAGCTGGTTCTCGGCCTCGAGCAGCTGCTGCTGGAGCTGCGGGTCGGCGAGCTCGATGATCACCGTGTCGGGTGTCACCTGGGCGCCGGGACGCAGCACGATGCGCTCGACGCGGCCCTGCGTGGACGACGCCAGCCAGCGGCGCGCCTCGTCCACCGGCACCAGCGTGCCGAGGCCGCGCACCTGGCGGATCAGCTCGCCGCGCTTCACGGTGTCGACCCAGACCGTGGCGCGCTCGACCGTCGGCGACGCCGGCTTCAACCGGGCGAGGAACACCGAGACGAGCGCGACGACGGCGACGGCGGCGACGCCCATGTAGATGCGGCGCAGCTTCTTCTGACGGGCGACGGATGCGGGTCGTTGAACGTCCATGAACTCGAATCGCTCCTTAGACGGGCGCGCCAGCCAAACGGATGGCACCCGCTGCGGGGAAATGTCTCAAACGCCGTGCCACCGGGCTCCAGGCCCAACATCTTGATTCAACGAGAGTTCCAGGCGCCGGGTTCCGCGGTATCGGTTCAAGGATCGTCCGGAAGTGGGACAGGCTGGCCACCGGTGGGACTCTGGCCGGTGGCCAGACGACCGGGGCTCGGGTCTCGGGGCTCGGGAGATGGAACAGACGGCTGCCCGCCCCACCGGATCCCGCCGACCCTCTCGAGGCCCGAGGCACGCGCCCCTAGTCCCCAGCCCCGAGCCCGACCGCGTCCGCCCAGAGGTTGGGCTCGGTCACGCCCTCGGTGGCGATGACCAGGGCGCGGCTCGCCGCCGTGAGGTCCAGAGCCTCGGCAACGCCGCTACAGGCCGGGTCACCGCGCAGGGCGAGCAGGGCGGCGAGGCCGGCGGCTCCCGAGGCGCCGACGGCCAGGGCGACGTCGCCGGGCTCGGGCCGGGCGAACCGGCGCATCGCTTCGCGCGTCCAGTGGTCGTCCACCGCCAGATACAGGTCCACCAGGCCCGCCAGCGCCTCGAACGCCAGCGGCGACACCTCGCCGCAGCGCAGCCCCGCCATGATGGTCGTCAGGGGCCCGGTCACCGCGGTGGGGCGGCCGGCACGCGCCGAGGCCTGGACGCACGCGGCGCGCAGCGGCTCGACCGCCACCAGGCGCGGCCGCGCCGCGCCGTAGGTCCACGCCGACCAGCTCGCCACCGCCGCCAGCAGCCCGCCGACGCCGGCCTGGACGACCAGGAGGTCCGGCGGGCCGTCGGGGCCCCACGCCGCCGCCGCTTCGTCCATGATCCGCGTGTAGCCGAGCATGATGTCGCGCGGGATCTGCGTGTAGCCGGGCCACGAGGTGTCGGAGACGACCAGCCCGCCGCTCGATGCGGCGTGCGCGGCCGCCTCGCGGACCGCGTCGTCGTAGGTGCCGGCCACCCGGACGATGGTGGCGCCCTCCGAGGCAATCGCGTCGACCCGCGCCGCGGCCACGTCGCGGTCGAGGAAGATCGTCGCGCCGAGGCCGGCCAGGCGCGCGGCCCGGGCAACGGCCCGGCCATGGTTGCCGGCGCTGGCGCAGACCAGCGTCGAAACGCCGTCGAGATCGCCGCGACGGGCGAGCGCGTCCACCGCGAATTCGACGCCGACGCTCTTGAAGGCCGGCAGCCCGGCGCGCCCCGTTTCGTCCTTGACGAGGAGCCCGCCGAGGCCGAGCACGGCGGCCAGGCCCGGGAGCGCGACCAGCGGGCGGGCGTCGTGCGTTGTGAAGAACGCACGCTGCCGGGCATACTCGTCGGCGTCGAACAGGCCACGCCCGCCGCCGCCCGCCGGGCGAGGCGTGAGGAACTCGAGCGCCGGCTGGGGCATCGCCGGTGAGTATAGGCGCGGGCGGCGTGAACGGGAGCGCGATGACCGGACGCATTGGATGGCAGGCGGCGCTGCTGGCGTGGGTGGCGGTGGCGGCCGGGTGCGGCTCGCCGCCGCGCTTCGACCTGCTGATCCGCGGCGGCCAGGTGATCGACGGCCGTGGCACGCCGGCCGTCCGCGCCGACATCGGCGTCAGCGGCGATCGCATCGTCGCGATCGGCGACCTGTCGGCGGCCGCCGCGGCGACGGTGATCGACGCCGCGGGCCGCGTCGTCAGTCCGGGGTTCATCGACGTGCAGGGCCAGTCGGGCACGACGCTGCTCATCGACGGCCGCGGCGAGAGTCATCTGCGCCAGGGCATCACCAGCGAGATCATCGGCGAGGGCGACTCGCCGGCGTTCTGGACCGCGAAGACGGCGGCGGGCGAGGCGCTGGCGCGGGCCGGCCAAGCGGTGGACTGGACCTCCTACGACCAGTACGCCGCCCGCCTGGGCCAGGGCGGCACGACCATCAACGTCGGCACGCTGGTGCCGGCGACGCTGGTGCGCAGCGAGGTCATCGGCCTCGACGACCGGGCACCGACGCCGGACGAACTCGAGCGGATGACGGCGATCGTCGAGCGGGCGATGGCGGACGGCGCCTTCGGGCTGTCGAGCGCGCTGATCTACATGCCCGGGTCGTTCGCCACCACCGAGGAACTGATCGCGCTGGCCAAGGCGGCGGCACGGCACCGCGGCATCTATGTCACCCACGTCCGCGGCGAGAGCTTCAACCTGTTCAACGCCCTCGACGAAGCGCTGCGCATCGGGCGCGACGGCGGGCTGCCGGTGGTCGTCTTCCACCTCAAGGTCGGCGCGAAAGCCAACTGGGGGCGGATGGGCGAGGCGGTGAAGACGCTGCGCGACGCGGCGGCGTCCGGCCAGAAGGTGTCGGCCACGATGTATCCGTATGCGGCCGGCGGCACGCGGCTGGCCGCCGTGCTGCCGCTGTGGGCGCAGGAGGGCGGCAACGACGCCATGCTGGCGCGTCTCGCCGATCCGGCGCTGCGCGCCCGAATCCGCAAGGAGGTCGAGGGCACGACCGACGGCTGGGAGAACCTGTTGATGGCGGCGACCTTCGACGGCGTGCAGATCGCCTCGGTGCCGCCGGAGTACGACCCGACCGTGGTCGGCCAGCGGTTGAGCCAGATCGCCGCCGCCCGCAAGGCCGACCCCTGGGACGTGCTCTTCGAGATCATCGCCGGCACGAAGGGCCGCGCCGGCGCCTTGTACCACATGATGAGCGAGGACGACGTGCGCACCGGCCTCGCCGCCCCGTTCGTGTCGATCGGCACCGACTCGGCGGCCATCCGGCACGAGGGGCCGCTGGCGCAGGGACAGCCGCATCCGCGCGCCTACGGGACGTTCCCGCGCGTGCTCGGCCACTACGTCCGCGAGACGCGGCTGCTGACCCTGGAGGAGGCGGTGCGGCGGATGACCAGCCTCGCCGCCGAGCAGTTCCAGATCCGCGACCGCGGCGTGATCCGCGCCGGCGCGTTCGCCGACCTGGTCGTGTTCGATCCGGCGACCATCGCCGACACCGCCACCTACGAGCGGCCGCACAGCTATCCGCGCGGGATCGACCACGTGATCGTCAACGGCGTGGCGGCGCTGAGCCCTGACGGCCTGACCGGCGCGCGCCCGGGGCGGATGCTGCACGGTCCGGGCCGGGCGAGGCCGTGATCCGATGAGCCGCGTCCTGCTGCGCGCCGCGGGCGGCGACCTGTGCCTGCCGGACCCGAAGACGATCATGATCGACCGCGCCGACGGCGGGCAGCTGGTCGTCAACCCGCCGCGCCGGGTGTGGGAACGCAGCGCGCTCGACCTGGCCGAACTCGTCGCCTGGAACCTGCTGGTGGCGGCCACCGGCCGGGCGATGCTCGAGTGCCTGCCGCAACTCGACGGCGGCTGCGTGAACTACTGGGACGCCGGCAACTGGGCACTCAACGACGCCGCCGACCCGCCGGGCCCGAAGCCCGGGCCGAGCTTCCGGGTGCTGCATCAGCACGTCATCGGCCGCAGTCCGCGCTCCGGGGATCCCGACTGGCGCTGGGGCGAGTCGCCGTTCTTTCCGGCCTTCGCCGATCGCTTCACCTGGTCGCGGGGCAAGGCCCCGCTCACCGCCGCCGAGTGCGCGGCGATCGTCGCCCGCGCGCGGGAGGTGTTGACCGGGCCGTATGCCGTGCCGCCGTCGGCGATCGACCCCGGTGCGGCCTGCGTCGCCTGCGGCTATCCCGCGCCGCGGTCGGCCGTCGACGGCGCCGGGCGCTGCGCGGCGTGCGTGGCCGGCGGATGAGTGCGGCGCCGGCGCTCGTCGTCTGCGACCTCGTCGGCACCACCGTGCAGGCCGACGACGCCGTGCCGCGGGCGTTCGCCGACGTCGTCGCCGCCGAGGGCGTGGCGCTGACCGACGACCAGATCCAGGCCGTGCGCGGTGCGACGAAGCGGCAGGCCCTGGCCGCGCTCCTGCCGGCCGGACCGGACCTGTCCGGGCGCGTCGATCGGGCCTACGCGAGTTTCCAGGCGCGGCTGCGCGCCGCCTACACGCCGGGGGCGGTGGCGGCGGTGCCGGGCGCGGCCGCGGTGATCGCCGGGCTGCGCGGGCGCGGCGTGCGGGTCGTCTTGACCACCGGGTTCGACCGTGCCCTCACCACGCACCTGCTGGCGGCGCTGGGCTGGCAGGCGATCGCCGACGCCGTGGTCTGCGGCGACGAGGTGGCCGCCGGCCGCCCGGCGCCCGACCTCATCCTGCGGGCGATGGCGCTGACCGGCGTCGGCGCGCCTGGCCGCGTCGCCAGCGTCGGCCACACCGCGCTCGACCTCCAGGCCGGGGCGGCCGCCGGCGTCGGCTGGAACGTCGGGGTGTGGTCGGGCGCACACGACCGCGCCCGCCTCGCCGCGGCGCCGCACACTCACTTGTGCGCGTCGGTGGCTGAGGTGCCCGGCGTGCTCGGGCTCTTCTGAGCCGCGGCCGGCCGACTACGGTGCGGGCGGGTCGAAGCGCCGACCGCCGATGTAGATCGCGTCGAGGGCGCGGCTGTTGGCGATGCGCTCGAGCGGGTTGGCCGACAGCACGAGCAGATCGGCGGCCGCGCCCGGCGCGATGGTGCCGAGCTGGCCCTGTTTGCCCCAGCAGGCTGCGGCGTTGCCCGTGGCCGACACCAGGGCCTGCATCGGCGTGAGCCCCGCGGCCACCATCATCTCCAGCTCCAGGTGCTCGAAGAAGCCCTGGAAGCGCGCCGCCGGGCCGGTGTCGGTGCCGAACGCCACGCGGATGCCGGCGTCGGACACGCGCTTGAGGTTGGCTTTCGCGACCTCCAGCCCGCCCTTGTACTTCTGACCCTGCCCGTACGCGGGGCTCGCCTTGAACTTCTCCTGGCGGCCCGGATCGGCGAGCGCGGCCGAGATCTCGGCCGGGTAGCCGCGGCGGAAGAACGGGTCGCTGGCCCACGGCGGCGTGCTGTCGTAGACGAACGTCGACACCTCGCGCATCAGCGTCGGCGAGTAGCACAGGTTGTTGCGCTTCATCGCCGCGAGGAACGCGTCGTCGACGGGCAGGTCGCGCACGCTGTGGGCGATGAAGGTGTTGCCGGCCTCGGCCAGCGCTTTTGCGTCGGCAAGGTAATAGACGTGCGCGGCGAGCGTGAGCCGCGCCGCCTTGGCCCGCACGAGCGTGGCGCGCCAGGCCACCTCGGGCATCTTCCTGCCGGTGCCGAGGTTGTCGTCGACGCGGATCTTGATGAGGTCCGGCTCGAGCGCGATCACCTTGTCGGTCGCGGCGCGCGCCGCGTCCGCGGTGTCGGCGTTCACGATGGGGCCGGCCACGAAGACCCGGGCGCGCGGCGGCGCTGCCGTCCGCTGCTCGGCGCGCAGCGTGAACGCATCGGCCTGATCGTCACCCAGCGAGAACACGGTGGTGACGCCGTAGGTGGCGTAGGCGCGGAGCTGCCGCTCGAGGTTGGCGCGGGTGTAGAACTCGGCGCCGGTGCGCAGACCCTCGACCGGCGACAGGTGGCCGTGCGCGTTGACGAGCCCGGGCATCAGCGTCTTGCCGCCGAGGCTCACGCGCGTCGCGCCGTCGGGGACGCGGACGCTCGCGGCCGCGCCGACCTCGGCGATGCGACCGTCACGGACGATGACGGTGCCGCGCTCGATCACGCGGCCGGTGCCGTCGATGATCCGGCCATCGACGAAGGCGGTGACCTGCGCGGCGACGGGGGCGCAGAATCCGAGCAGGATGACGACGGCGACGAGTGCAAGGCGTGCCATGGCGGCGATTCTAGCAGCGCCGGCACGCCTTTCGTGCCATCGGGGCCAGGCCCCGGCACCAGATGTCGTGGGTCACACCGGAGCGAGCAGAGACGGCTGGTCGGCGTAACGGGCCAGGTACGCCTTCACCCGCAGTTTGCGGGCGGTATTGTCCGACGACATGTACCGCACGGTGCCGAAGACGGCGCGCTCGGGCCCCCAGGGGCGGTCGTAGCGGCCGAGGATCCAGAAGATGCCGCTGTAGGAGTTCGGGTCGCGGCCGTCGAGGGCATAGCGGTTGTTGAGGTCGATCATCGTCGCCAGCGCGTCCTGCGGCGTCGCCGACCACTCGAGAATCTTCTTGCCCCACAGCATCCGCAGGTAGTTGTGGATGCGTCCCTCGCGGCGCAGCTGCCGCTGCGCCGCGTTCCACAGCGGGTCGTGAGTCGCGGCCTCGTCGAACGCGCGGTGCGGGTAGACCACGTCACGGGGATCGCTGGCGTGCCGCGACAGCGTGGCCATCGCCCAGGCCGGCAGCGACTCGTAGCGATCGTAGTCGGCGCGGTGGACGCAGCCGTTGAAGCCGAGCTCGCGCCAGGTGACGAGCTGATCGAGATAGGCCTCGGCCGCCGCCGACACGCCCCACCAGCCGGCGCGGGCGCCGAGACCGCCGCGCGGCACCACGCCGAGCCAGCCCTCGCGCGCCATCACCGCGGCGAACACGTCGTGGGCCGAGAGGTGTCCGAAGTGGAGGTAGGGCGAGAGCCGGCTGACCGCCTCGTGCTCGGCGTCGTTGCGGTCGTCGGCGTAGCGCGGCAGGCCGTCGGCGACGAACGCCTCGAGGCGGGCGTGCGCCGCAGCGGCGCCGCCGCGCTCCCCGGTCGGCGTCACGCCGTGATCGATCGGCAGCCGCTCCACCCGTCCGCCGCGCGCCATCCAGGTGTGCAGATCCGGCCAGCGTTCGGCGATGCCATCGGGCAGCGCCGGCGGCGCGAAGGGCAGCGGCGCGCTGAACGGCTCGGGGTCCGGCGTCGCGCCGAGGTGGGCGGCCAGCGACCGTTGCAGGAAGCGGCGGAACGCGAACGCGGTCGGGAAGGCGCGATCGGCGGCCCGCATCGGCAGCAGGCCGTTGCCGTCCACGGCCTCGAGCCGCACCGGCAGGCGAGCGCCGGCGGCCGTCACCATGCGCGGCAGGAAGAAGGCCGGGAAGTCGTCGGTGACGACGACCGCGGCCTCCGCCGCCAGCGCTTCGAGCAGGCCGCGTCCGGCGCCGACGACCGGTTCGACGTACGGCACGTAGCGCACGCCCGGCCGATCGAAGGCGCGGGCGTTGTCGTGCATGCCGTCGATGACGAACTGGTGCAGGCGATCGGACGCCCAGGGATAGCCGGCGCGCAGCGCCTCGACGACGACGAGCGGCCGGCCGAGCGCCCGGGCGTGCGCCAGCGCACGGTCGAGCGCGGCATTCGAGCGGGCGCGGCGCGCCGCGATCATCCAATACAGCACGTAGCGGCCGGCGGATGCGATCGGCGCATCGTTCACGGCGCGGACGCGCGGCGCCGACGTCATCGCGCCGCCCGGGCGGCGCCGCCGGCCGCGAACCGGTGCGTTATCATGCGGATCGAACGGACCAGCACCGCTGTATTGGACGCCGCCGACGGCCGCGGCGTCCCCGGACGCCGAAGGAGCCCACCCGCCATGATCGTGCAGCGCTATCCCGAACACTTCATCGCGCCGATGCGCGAGGAACTCACCGTCCTCGGCTTCGAGGAACTCCGGACGCCCGACGCGGTGGACGCGGCGCTGGCCCGGCCCGGCACGACGCTGCTGGTCGTCAACTCGGTGTGCGGCTGCGCGGCGGGGAAGGCCCGGCCGGGCATCGCCCTGGCCCTGGCTCGCGGCGCCAGGCCCGATCATCTGACCACCGTGTTCGCCGGCGGCGACGTCGAAGCCACCGCGCAGGCGCGGGCGCATCTGGCGCCGTACCCGCCGTCGTCGCCGTCGATCGCGCTCCTCAAGGACGGCCAGGTGGCCTTCATGCTCGAGCGCCGCGACATCGAAGGCCGGCCGGCCGAGCGGATCGCCGACGTGCTCGCCGACGCCTTCGCCACGCACTGCTGAGGCGCGCGGCCGATGCCCCGCCTGCTGCGCCGCACGCCGGTCGTCCTGCTGCTCGTCGTCACGGCGTCGATCGGGGCGCGCCCGGCCGCGCCGCGGGCCCAGTCGGCCGCCACGATCGACGCCGCGCTCTTCCAGGGCATGCGCTGGCGCAACATCGGGCCGGTCCGCGGCGGCCGATCGATTGCCGCGTCCGGCGTCCGGCGGCGGCCGCTCGAGGCCTACTTCGGCGCCACCGGCGGCGGTCTGTGGAAGACCACAGACGGCGGGCAGACCTGGAACCCGGTGACGGACGGGCAGATCGACAGCTCGTCGGTTGGCGCGGTCGCCGCCTCGGAATCGCATCCCGACGTCGTCTACATCGGGATGGGCGAGTCGCACATCCGCGGCAACATCATGCAGGGCGACGGCGTCTACAAGTCCACCGACGCCGGCAGGACGTGGACGAGCGCCGGCTTCAAGACGCCGGGCTTCACCATCTCGCGCCTCCGTGTCCATCCGACCAACCCCGACATCGTCTACGCGGCCGTGTTCGGCAACGTCGTCGCCGACAGCGCCGAGCGCGGCATCTACCGCACCCGCGACGGCGGCACGAGCTGGCAGCGCGTGCTGCACCGCGACGACAAGAGCGCCGGCATCGAGGTGCAGATCGATGCCAACGACCCGACGGTGATCTATGCGTCGCTGTGGGAGGCCTACCGGCGGTCGTGGCAGATGTCGAGCGGCGGCCCGGGCAGCGGTCTCTTCAAGTCCACCGACGGCGGCGACACCTGGACCGAGATCACGCGTGCGCCGGGGCTGCCGGCCGCCGGCCCGGTGGGGAAGATCGGCATCGCCGTGTCGCGGGCCGATTCGCGGCGCCTGTGGGTGCTGCTCGAGCACGAGCAGGGCGGGCTGTTCGTCAGCGACGACGCCGGCGCGTCCTGGACGCTGACCAACGACGACCGCAACATCCGCCAGCGTTCGTTCTACTACTCGCGCGTCTACGCCGACCCGAAGAACCGCGACACGGTGTGGATGCTGAACGTCAACATGTACCGCTCGGTCGACGCCGGCAAGACGCTCACCAGCGTGACGGCGCCGCACGGCGACTATCACGACCTGTGGATCGACCCCGACGACCCGCGGCACCTGGTCAACGCCAACGACGGCGGCGGCACGGTGTCCAGCAACTGGGGTGCGACGTGGACCGATCTGGACTTCCCGACGGCGCAGATCTACCGGCTGGGCGTCACCAACACGTTCCCCTACGCCGCGTGCGGCGGCCAGCAGGACAACACGACTGTCTGCGTGCCGGTGCAGACCACGCCCGGTGATCTCGGCGCCGGGTACTTCTCGGCCGGCGGCGGCGAAAGCGGCTACGTCACGCCGCACCCGACCGACCCGACCCTGTTCTACTCGGGCAGCCAGGGCGCGCTGATCACCCGCTTCAACCGGGCCACCGGTCACATCCGCGACATCCAGCCCTGTCCACGGTTCTTCTCCGGCGAGCCGGCCCGCGACCTGCCGGAGCGCTGGCAGTGGACGTTCCCGATCGTCTTCGATCCGTTCGATGCGAAGACGCTGATGATCGCGTCGCAGCACGTCTGGAAGACGACCGACGACGGCCAGTCGTGGACGCGGATGAGCCCCGACCTGACCCGGGCCGATCCGATGACGCTCGGCGATTCCGGCGGGCCGATCACCCGCGACATGAACGGCCCCGAGATCTTCGCCACGGTGTTCGCCATCGGGCCGTCGGCCGTCCAGCGGGGCCTGATCTGGACCGGTTCCGACGACGGCCTCGTGCACGTCACCCAGGACGGCGGCGGCCGCTGGGCCAACGTGACGCCGCCCGGGCTGGGCGACTACACGCGCGTCAGCACCGTGGAGCCGTCGCCGCACAAGGGCAAGCCCGGTACGGCGTACGTCGCCGGCAAGCGATACCTGGTGCCGCCGGGCGATCGGTCGCCGTATCTCTTCCGCACCGACGACTACGGGAAGACGTGGACGAAGATCGTCGCCGGCATCGCGCCGCATCACTACACGCACTCGGTCCGTGAGGATCCGGTGCGGCCGGGGCTGCTGTTCGCCGGCACCGAGCACGGCGTCTACGTCTCGTTCACCGACGGCGCCAGCTGGCAGCCGCTGCGCCTCAACATGCCCGACACGCAGATCTCCGACCTCGCCGTGAAGGGGGACGACCTGGTGGTCGCCACCCACGGCCGATCGTTCTGGGTGCTCGAGAACATCTCGACGCTGCGCCAACTCGCCCCCGAGACCTCGACGGCCGCGCTGGCGGTGTTCACGCCGCGTGCTGCGATCCGCGGCTACAACCGGGCCGACGTCGACTACTACCTGGCGAAGCCCGCCGATCGCATCACCGTCGAGATCCTCGACGCCGCCGGCGCGGTGGTGCGTACGTTCACGCGGACGGCGGAGCAGGAAGCGGCCGACGAGAAGAAACCGGCGCCGTCGGGCGGCGGCTTCGGCGGTCCGCCGCAGCTGCCGCCGTCGACGAAGGCGGGTATGAACCGCTTCTCGTGGAACCTGCGCTATCCCGGCGCCACCACGTTTCCGGGGATGATCATCTGGAGCGGCAACCCGGCCAACGGCCCGTTGACCGTGCCCGGCGCCTACCAGGTGCGTGTCACCGCGAGCGGCCAGAGCCGGACGGTGCCGCTCACCGTCGAGAAGCATCCGCTCTGGACCGACGTGACCCTGGCCGACCTTCAGCGCCAGTTCGATCTCGCCATCCAGATCCGCGATCGCACCAGCGACGCCAACGAGGCGGTGGTCCGCATCCGCGATCTGAAGGCGCAGGTGCAGGAGCGCGTCGAGAAGGCGAAGAACAACCGCCTCGAGGAACTGGGCGACGTGGTGACGCGGCAGCTGAGCGCCGTCGAGGAAGAGATCTACCAGGTGCGCAACCGCAGCGGCCAGGATCCGCTCAACTTCCCGATCAAGATCAACAACCGGCTGGCCGCGCTGCGCCGCAGCGTCGAGACCGGCGACGCCCGGCCCACCGACGCCGCCTACGAGGTCTTCGCGATGCTCGGCGCCGACCTGAAGAAGCAGGAAGACGCCTTCGCCGAGATCCAGCGCACCTACCTGGCCAACTTCAACAAGGCGGCGGCCGGGATGAAACTGCCGGCGGTGGAGGCCCGGCCGGTCGAGCGGCCGCGCTAGCCGGGCGAGCCGGTCGGATCGCCGTCCTTGACTTTGGTGCCGGCCGGCGCACAATACCTGCGCTCACCGATCACGACCGAGCGCGGGAGGACGGCATGGCCTCACCACCGCGCGTGCGCCACGCACGCGCCGCGTTACTCGCAGTCGTCAGTCTGGGGCTGGCGGCCTCGGCGCTCGTCGGCGCCCAGGAGCGGCCGGCCGGCAACCCGCTGGCCGGTGACGCCGCCGCCATCCGCCAGGGCCAGAACATCTACCGGGGGCGCTGCGCCGTGTGCCACGGCATCGACGCCAAGGGCTTCCGCGGCAGCGACCTGACCACCGGCGACTGGGTGCACGGCGGCAGCGACGAGCAGATCGCCCGCACCATCAAGGCCGGCGTGCCCGGCACCGAGATGCCGGCCAATCCCAACCTGTCGGACGACGAGGTGTGGATGCTGGTCGCCTATCTGCGGACCCTCGGCGCGCCCGGCGGCCCGGCGGCCGAGCGCGGCGACGCCCGGCGCGGCGAACAGCTGTTCTGGGCCACCGCCGGCGCCAACTGCGGACGCTGCCACATGGTGGGCGGCCGCGGCGGCCGGCTCGGGCCGGTGCTGACCCGCATCGGCGCGTCGCGATCGGCGGCGGCGCTCGAACGCGAGATCCGCCGGCCCGGGGAGGTCATCCCGGTCGGCTTCGAGACGGTGACGGTGACCACCGCCGACGGGCGCAAGGTGCGCGGCCTGCGCAAGAACGAAGACACGTTCTCGGTGCAGCTGATGACGCCCGGCGAGGCGCTGCTGTCGTTCGCCAAGCCGGCCGCACAGGTCGACCCCGAGCCGCAGCGCTCGCTGATGCCGGCCTACGGCCCCGACCGGGTCTCCGACACCGACCTGGCCGACCTCGTGCGCTACCTGCGGTCGCTCCGCGGGCAGACCGACTGAATGCGGGGGATCGAATGAGGACACCGACCGTCGTCGCGCTCGCCGTCCTGCTGGCCGCCGTCCCGGCCGCGGCCCAGAACGTCACGCCCGCCCAGCTCGAGAAGGGCCTCGCCGACCCCGGGGCCTGGCTCAACTACGGCGGCGACTACGGCAGTCAGCGCCACAGCCCGCTCACCCAGATCACCCCGGCCAACGTCGGCCAGCTGTCGGCGCAGTGGGCCTTCCAGACGGCGCAGCTCGGCAAGTTCGAGGCGACGCCGATCGTCCTCGACGGCGTGATGTACGTGACCGGGCCCAACAACGCCGCGTGGGCCATCGACGCGCGCACCGGCCGGCAGATCTGGCGCTACCAGCGTCAGCTGCCCGACGGCATGGACATCTGCTGCGGCATGGTCAACCGCGGCTTCGCCGTGCTCGGCAACCGCCTCTACATGAACACCCTCGACGCCCACCTGCTGGCCTTCGACATGAAGACCGGCGCGGTGGTGTGGGACGTCGTGATCGACGACTACAAGGCCGGCTACAGCGCCACCTCGGCGCCGCTGATCGTCAAGGACAAGGTGGTGGTCGGCATCGCCGGCGCGGAGTACGGCATCCGCGGCTTCATCGACGCCTTCGACGCCGCCACCGGCAAGCGCGCGTGGCGCTTCTGGGTCGTGCCGGGCCCGGGCGAGAAAGGCAGCGAGACGTGGGAAGGCGACTCGTGGAAGCGCGGCGGCGGGTCCACGTGGGTGACCGGGTCCTACGATCCGGCGTTGAACCTGATCTACTGGGGCACCGGCAATCCCGGCCCCGACCTCTACGGCAAGGACCGCGAGGGCGACAACCTCTACACCGACTCGGTGGTGGCGCTCGACGCCGACACCGGCGTGCTGAAGTGGCACTACCAGTTCACGCCGCACGACACCCACGACTGGGACGCGACGCAGGTGCCGGTGCTGGCCGAGACGACCATCAACGGCGTGCGGAAGAAGACCCTGCTCTTCGCCAACCGCAACGGCTTCTACTACACGCTCGATCGCACCAACGGCCAGCTGCTGGCGTGGCGGCCGTTCGTCAAGACGACATGGGCCGAGACCATCGCGCCGAACGGCCGGCCCAACGTCAAGCCGAACACCGATCCCACCGAGCAGGGCACCGAGGTCTGCCCCGACATCACCGGCGGCACCAACTTCCAGTCGCCGGCCTACAACCCGAAGACCGGTCTGCTCTACGTGACGGCGCGCGAGGTGTGCGCCACGTATTACGGCTGGGAGCAGGAATTCGTGCCCGGCGAGTACTACTTCGGCGGCGCCGCCCAGCGCACCGACCGCGGGTTCGGGGCGATGCGGGCGATCGATCCGGCCACCGGCAGCGTGCGGTGGGAGTTCAAGTACCACACGCCGTCGATGGCCGGCGTGCTCTCGACCGAGTCGGGCCTCATCTTCGGCGGCGACATGGACGGCAACCTGATGGCGTTCGACGCCGCCACCGGCAAGAACCTGTGGCACTTCCAGACCGGGTCGGGGATCTACGCGGCGCCGATCACCTACATGCTCGACGGCCGGCAGTGGGTGGTGATGCCGTCGGGAACCACGCTGTACGCGTTCGCGCTGCCACGGGGGACGCGAACGCCTCAGTAGCGGGACTCGGGGCTCGGGGCTCGGGTCTCGGGAAAGACCTCGGACGGAACTCACACCCGATGCCCATCCACGCGCCGGCGTGACAAGCAGGAAAGGCTCTTCCCGAGCCCCGAGCCCCGAGATGCGCGCCGCGGCGGCGTCAGCCGCCGCGCGTGTGCATCTCCAGATGCGGGTCGCGCTTGAGCGAGCTCACCGGAATCAGCGGCCGGCGGTCGGGGACGCCCAAGCGGGCCTCGGCGCCGCGGTCGCTGCGCGCCCGCCACGTCGCGGTGATGAGCGCCGCCAGGTCGTCGTCGCTCGCACCCGCCCGCAGCGGCGCCCGCAGGTCGAGTCCGCGGGTCGCGTAGAGGCACAGGTAGAGCACGCCGTCGGCGGTCAGCCGGGCGCGGTCGCAGGCGCGGCAGAACGGCGCCGTGGTCGAGGCGATCACGCCGAAGGGCGTGCCGTCGGCCAGCCGGAAGCGGTCGGCCGGTGCCGCCGGATCCTTGTCCGCCACGGCGATCGGCCCGAACGCATCGGCGATGCGCTCGAGGATTTCGGCGCGTGACACCACCTGCGCCGCCGTCCAGCCGGTGGCGCCGCCGACGTCCATGTACTCGATGAAGCGGATCTCGGCGCCGCGGCCGCGGGCGTAGGCGACCAGGTCGGCGATCTCGTCGTCGTTGACGCCGCGGATCACCACCGTGTCGATCTTCACGCCGGGAAACTCGCGCGCCGCCACGTCGAGGCCGGCGAGCGTGCGGGCGAGCTCGTCCTGACGCGACAGCGCGATGAACCGGTCGCGCCGCAGGGTGTCGAGGCTCACCGTGACCCGGCCCAGCCCCGCCGCCTTGAGCGCCGCCGCCGCCGGCGCGAACAGGATGCCGTTGGTGGTCATCGCCAGATCGCGCACGCCGCGATGTGCGGCGAGGCGGGCGACCAGGGCCGGCAGCCCGGTGCGCAGCAGCGGCTCGCCGCCGGTCAGGCGCAGCTTGTCGACGCCGAGGCCGACGAACACGCCGACCAGCCGGTCGATTTCCTCGAAGGTGAGCAGGTCGTGCTTCGGCAGCCAGGTGTACTCCGCCTCGGGCATGCAGTACTGGCACCGCAGGTTGCAGCGGTCGGTGACCGAGAGGCGGAGGTTGCGCAGGGGGCGCTGCAGGGTGTCGAGGAGCATGCGCGGGCGCTGGGACGATTATGGCAGACTGGCGCCGCTGATGCGGCTGCGTTCGGTGGACGTGTTCCGCGGGCTCACGATGGCCGGCATGGTCGTCGTGAACAACCCGGGCGACTGGGGCGCCGTCTACGCGCCGCTGCGCCACGCCGACTGGCACGGCTGGACGCCGACCGATCTGGTCTTCCCGTGGTTTCTGGTGATCATGGGCGCGTCGTTGACGCTGGGCCGCGCCGACCGCGGCACCTGGGCCGACATCGTCCGACGGTCCGCGACCATCGCCGGGCTCGGCCTGTTCATGTCGGGGTTCCCGTACTTCAATCCGGCGCGCTGGCGGATCCCGGGGGTGCTGATGCGCATCGCGCTGTGCTACCTGAGCGCGGCGGCGATCTGGCGTGCGGTGCACGGCGCCGACGCGCGCGAGGCCACGCGGCGACTCGCCGGCGTCGCCGCGGCGTCGTTGCTCGGCTATTGGGGCGTGCTCGTGCTGGTGGCCCCGCCCGGCGGCGCGGCCGGCGACCTCGCGCCGGGCCGCGGCCTCGGCGCCTGGCTGGACCGCGCGGTGCTCGGCGGCCACCTCTATCGACCCGACTGGGACCCCGAAGGGCTGCTCAGCACGTGGCCCGCGGTGGCGTCGACGCTGCTCGGCGCGATCGCCGGTCTGCGGATCCGCACGGCGAAGCCGGCCGGCGCGGCGCCGGCGCTCGTCGGCGGTGGTGCCGCACTGCTGATGCTCGGCCTGGCCTGGGGGATCGTGCTGCCGATCAACAAGTCGCTGTGGACCAGCTCGTACGCCGTCTTCACGGCGGGCAGCGCCTGGATCGTGCTCGGGCTGCTGCATCGCGCGCTGGACGGCGGCCGGGCGTCGGCCCGCGCGATCCGGTGCAGCGAGCCGCTGGTCGCGCTGGGGCGGAACGCCCTGCTGCTGTTCGTGCTGTCGGGCCTGGTCGCCAGGACGCTGCTCGTCGTCACGGTCGGCGACGGCGCCGGCGGATCGCAGCCGCTGCAGGCGTGGCTCTATCGGACGTGGTTCGCACCGCTGGCGCCGCCGCCGCTGGCGTCGCTGCTCTACGCAGTCACCTGCCTGCTGCTGCTCTACACGCTGCTGGCGGGGCTGCACCGCCGGCGCTGGTACTGGACGGCATAGACTCTCAACGACATGCGGAGAGGATCGGTCGTCGTCGTCGGGGCGGGTGTGTTCGGCGCGTGGAGCGCGTTGCGGCTGGCGCGCGACGGCTGGCGGGTGACGCTGGTGGACGCCTACGGGCCGGCCAACGGACGCGCCAGTTCGGCCGACCACTCGCGCGTCGTCCGCGCCGGCTACGGCGCCGACGAGATCTACACGCGCTGGGCCACCGAGGCGCTGACCAGCTGGCACTGGCTGGCCAAGACCACCGGCCAGCGCCTCGTCGAGGAGTGCGGCGTGCTGTTCCTCGGCGAGCGCGGCAGTTCGCATCTGGAGGAGACCGCCGCGACCTTCCGATCACTCGGGGTCGCGCACCATCGGCTCGCCGCGGCCGAGGTCGCGGCGCGGTATCCGCAGCTCGGCGTGATCGGCCTCGGCGACGCGCTGTTCGAGCCGCGGGCCGGCGCGATTCGGGCGCGTCAGGCGGTGGCCGCGACCGTCGCCGTCGCGCGGGCGCGCGGCGTCGTCTGCCGGACGGCCCGCGTGCGGCCGCTCGACGAGACCGCGACCGCGCCGGTCGTGGTCACCGCCGACGGCGAGCGCCTGCACGCCGACCACTACGTGCTGGCCGGCGGGCCGTGGCTGCCCGGCCTGCTGCCGCTGGCCGTCGGCGGGCGCATCCGGCCGACCCGGCAGGACGTCCTCTACTTCGGCGTGCCTGCCGGGGACGCGCGGTTCGGCGTGGAGCGCCTGCCGGCGTGGATCGACTTCGCCGCCGGCGTCTACGGCATTCCCGACCTCGACGCCCACGGCTTCAAAATCGGGCTCGATCGGCACGGGCCGGCGATCGATCCGGACACCGCCGACCGGGTCGTGAGCGGCGAGGCGATCGCGACGGCCCGCGCGTTCCTGGCCCGGCGATTTCCGGCGCTCGCCGCCGCCCCGGTGGTCGGCGGGCGCGTCTGCCAGTACGAGAACACCGCCAGCGGAGACTTCCTGATCGACGTCCACCCGACGTGGGCCAACGTGTGGATCGTCGGCGGCGGATCGGGCCACGGCTTCAAGCACGGCCCGTCGGTCGGCGGCCACGTCGCCGACCTGGTCGGCGGCCGCGCCGCCGTCGCGCCGCGCTTCGCGCTGGCGGGGAAGTCGTCGCACCCGGCGCGCGCGGTGTATTGACGCCGCTCAGCGCGGCCGCGCGAGCAGCTCGAGGATCTGGCCGAGTCGGGCGATCTCGGTGCCGTACGCCGCCCAGTCGCCGGCACGCTGTGCGGCGATCGCGCGCTGATACGTGGCCTGCGCCTCGGCAGCGAGCGGACCGGGCGGCAATCCGGCGATGGCCGCCGGCAGGGGCGCGGTCGTGGCCGGTACCGGTGGCGCGGGCGTCGCGGCGGGCGTCGCCGGCGCCGGCGTCGCCACCCCGGCCGGTGCGTCGGCGGGGGCCGATGCCGGCAGCGTGGCGTCTTTCGGCTGCGCCTTGCGCGCCGCCACCGCCTCGGGCGAGAACAGCCGCGCCAGCGCCGCGTCGAGGGTGCGGTCCATCACGATCGAGTTCTGGTAGGCGACGATCACCCGGGTCAGCTCGGGAATCCGCCCGGCCTGTGCCCGCAGGTACATCGGCCGGACGTAGAGCAGCGACTCCTCGATCGGGATGACCATCAGCGTGCCCTGGATCACCTCGGAGCCCTGCTGGTTCCACAGGGTGATCTGCGGCGCGATCACCTGGTCCTGGTTGATGCGCGCCACCACCTGGCGCGGCCCGAAGACCAGTTTCTGCTTGGGGAACTCGAAGGCCATCAGCTGGCCGTAGCGATCGCCGTCGGAGCGCGCCACCAGCCACGACGCCAGGTTGTCGCGCCGGCGCGGCGTGAAGGGCAGCATCTGGATGAACTCGGCGCTGGCCTCGCCGGGCAGCTTCATGATCGTGTAGTAGGGCGACATCCGCAGCGCCTGACCGGCGCTGTCGATGGCCGGCACCTCCCACTGGTCCTCCTTGTTGTAGAAGACCGCCGGGCTGGTCATGTGGTAGGTGGAGTAGACCGCCGCCTGGATGGCGAAGATCCCCTCCGGATAGCGGACGTGGCGGCGCAGCCCGGCCGGCATCTCGGCCAGGGGCGTGAACAGCGCCGGGAACGCCTTGGCGTAGGCGCGCACGATCGGGTCGTCGGGCTCCGCCAGGTAGAAGGTGGTGGTGCCGTGATAGGCGTCGATCACGACCTTGGCGGCGTTGCGGATGTAGCTGACCCGCGCCGCGCCCTCGGACGCGTACGGGTAGCGGTCGGTGACCGTGTAGGCGTCGAGCATCCAGTAGAGGCGCCCGCCCTCGACGACGAGGTAGGGGTCGTCGTCGAAGGTGAGGAACGGCGCGATCTTGCGCGCCCGCCGGGCGATCTGGCGGTCGAAGATCAGGCGGCTCTCGGTCGTGATGTCGTCGGAGAGCAGCAGCTGGTAGTTGCGGAACCGGACGGCGAAGGCCAGCTTCTTCCACCACGAGTCGAGGACGATGCCGCCGCGGCCCTCGTAGGACGAGAACACGTTGTCGTCGCCCTTCGGATAGTGGAACTCGCGGGCGCGGGTCCGCACGATTGCGTACTCGTTCGACAGCTCGCCGAAGTACAGGCTGGGCTCGGCGACCGGCAGGTTCACCGTCGACACCGGCGGCAGGTCGCGGACGAACAGCACCGGCAGGCCCTCGTTGGTGACCTGGTTGACCGGGCCGAGGGTCAGGCCGTGGCCGTGGGTGAACGTCAGCCGTTCGTTCACCCAGGTGCGGTTGGGCAGCGACCCCGGGTTCAGCTCGCGGGCCGACAGCATCACCTGGCGCAGCTGGCCGTCGATCTCGTAGCGATCGTTGTCCACGGCGATGAAGTCGTAGTAGGTGCGGATCTCCTGGATCTGGCCGAAGGTCTCGAGCAGCGGCTGGTGATCCCACAGCCGCACGTTGTCGAGCGTCGCGCGGTTGCGATCGATGTCGTCGCGGGTCAGCTCGGCGTCGCCGCTGAGCGGCCGCTGCACGATGCGATCGAGAGCGAAGGCCCGGCGCGTCGCCTCGATGTTGTGCTGGATGTACGGCGCTTCGCGGACCTGCTCGTTGGGGCCGACGACGAAGCGCTGGAGTCCGGTGGCGTAGAGCTGTCCGCCGAGCACCACCACGCCGTAGAGCACGGCGGCGGCGATGGCCGCGACGTGCCGGCCGGTGAAGGCCCAGGCGGCGGCGAGGCCGGCGCCGACCAGCGCCGTCGCCATCTCGGCCAGGGCGAAGGGCAGCCGGGCGTGCACGTCGGTGTAGCCGGCGCCGCGGATGATCCCGGTCGGCGTCAGCAGCGTGCGCGGCCGGTCGAGCCACGCCCCCGCGGCGACCAGCACCAGCACCAGCGCGAGGAGCAGGCCGAGGTGGCGGCGGGCCCGCTCACCGAGCCGCACGCCGAACGGGGTGATGGCCACCTGGCCGCCGAGCAGGTAGAGCGCGCCGGCGCCGGCCAGCGCCAGGCCGACCAGCGCGAGCGCCAGCGAGCGCAGCTGTTCGAGCACGGGCAGCGTGAACACGTAGAAGGCGACGTCGTGCCCGAGGATGGGATCGGCGACGCCGAACGACTCGCCTTCGCGCCACGCCAGCACCTGCGGCCACGTCGAGGCGGCGAACAGCGCCGCGATCACCGCCGCCCCGGCCGCCAGCACCGTGCCCAGCGTTTCGACCTCGCGGCGGGCCGGCAGGCGCATCGTCAGCCCCTCGGGGGTCGAGACCTCCTGCGGATGGATCGGCAGGGTGCGGCCGGCGAGGCGGACGTGCGCGACCAGCCAGACCAGCGCGGCGACGAGCGCGCCGGTGCCGAGCACCGCCTGCAGCCCCAGCGTCGTCGTCAGCACCTGGCGGTGTCCGACCTCGTCGAACCACCACCAGTCGGTGGCCAGTTCGACCGCGTTCGGCAGGACGAACGCCAGCAGGGCGGCGACGGCGATCAGGAGGACGCGGAGGCGGCGCATCGGCGGACCGCTCCAGTGTAGGCCGGGGCGGCCGCGGCTGTCGCGCGCGATTGGCCGCCGCTACCGCTCCTTGAGGCCGCGCAGCAGGCGCCGTTCGCGCTTGTCGGGTCGCTGCCGCGGCGCCATCGTGGCGCGGAACACCCGCTCCAGGCGCCGCATCGCGACCTCCTCGGCGCTCGGCGGCGGCGTCTGGTCGTCGTACAGCGCCCGTGCCTCGGCCTTGGCGACGTGGCGATCGGCCAGCCCGCGGATCACCACGATCTGCTGGCGGCCGAGCGGCCGCTCGATGCGGATGGTGTCGCCCGGCCGCACGTCGCGGTGCGGCTTGGCGGTCGTGCCGTTGACCGCCACCTTGCCGGTGCGACAGGCCTTCTGGGCTTCCGATCGGGTACGGAAGAGGCAGGCGACGTCGAGCCACACGTCGAGCCGCACGGGTGGCGGCGCGGATGGAGCGTCCACGGTCCGGATGATACAGTCCCCACCCATGAGCCGGCGCCGCGTCCCGAGTCCCTCGCCCCGTCGTTTCTCCGCCGCCGTCGTCGACGGCCCGTCGCGCGCCGCCGGGCGGGCCATGCTGCACGCCGTCGGTTTCACGCGCGACGACTTCGCCAAGCCGCAGATCGGCGTCTGCTCGACGTGGAGCCAGGTGACGCCGTGCAACATGCACATCGATCAGCTGGCCAGGGCGGCGGCGGACGGCGTCGACGGCGCCGGGGCCAAGGCCGTCGTCTTCAACACCATCACGGTGTCGGACGGCATCTCGATGGGCTCCGAGGGAATGCGCTATTCGCTGGTGTCGCGCGAGGTGATCGCCGACTCGATCGAGACGGTGGCCGGCGCCGAGGGATTCGACGGGCTGGTGGCGATCGGCGGCTGCGACAAGAACATGCCGGCGTGCGCCATGGCCATCGCCCGGCTCGATCGCCCGGCGGTGTTCGTCTACGGCGGGACGATCCTGCCGGGCCACTGGCGGGGGCGCCCGGTCGACATCGTGTCGGTGTTCGAAGCGGTCGGCCAGCACGCGGCGGGGAAGATCTCCGACGCCGACCTCGCCGACCTCGAACAGCAGGCCTGTCCCGGCGCCGGGTCGTGCGGCGGCATGTACACGGCCAACACCATGGCGTCGGCGATCGAGGCGCTCGGCCTGAGCCTGCCCAACAGCTCGGCCCAGGCGGCCACCTCGGCCGACAAGCTCGACGACTGCCGACGGGCCGGCGCGGCCGTGGCCGGGCTGGTCGCCGACGGGCTGACGCCTCGCCGCATCCTCACCCGCAAGGCGTTCGAGAACGCCATCACCGTCGTGGTCGCCCTCGGCGGATCGACCAACGCCGTGCTGCACCTGCTCGCCATCGCCAGCGCCGCCGGCGTGAAGCTGACGCTCGACGACTTCACCCGGGTCGGCCGCCGGGTGCCGGTGCTGGCCGATCTGCGGCCCAGCGGCACGTTCATGATGGCCGAACTGGTGCGCATCGGCGGGCTCACGCCGCTGATGAAGCGTCTGCTCGACAAGGGGCTGCTCCACGGCGACGCGCTGACCGTCACCGGCCGCACGGTGGCCGAGAACCTCGCCGGCACGGCCGACTACCCGGCCGGGCAGACGGTGGTCAGCGGTTTCGACGCGCCGGTGAAGAAGGACAGCCACCTCGTGGTGCTGCGCGGCAACCTCGCGCCCGACGGCGCCGTCGCCAAGATCAGCGGCAAGGAAGGCGAGCGGTTCACCGGCACGGCGATCGTCTTCGACCGCGAAGAAGACGCGCTCGAGGCGATTCTGCGCGGCCGGGTCAAGGCCGGGCACGTCGTGGTGATCCGCTACGAAGGCCCGCAGGGCGGCCCCGGCATGCGCGAGATGCTGTCGCCGACCAGCGCGCTCATCGGCCGTGGCCTGGGCGACCGCGTGGCGCTCATCACCGATGGCCGCTTCTCGGGTGGCACGCACGGCTTCGTGGTCGGCCACGTCACGCCCGAGGCGGCCGCGGGGGGAGCGATTGCCCTGGTGCGCCGTGGCGACACCATCACCATCGATGCCAAGGCCCGGACCATCCACCTCGACGTGACGGCCCGCGAGCTGGCGGCGCGGCGGCGGGGGTGGCGTGCGCGCCCGGCCCGCGCGACCCGCGGCGCGCTGGCGAAGTACGCGCGTCTCGTCTCGTCGGCCAGCGAGGGCGCCGTCACCGACCTGCCGCGCCCGGCGGCCACGAAGTCTCGTCGCCGGCGGTAAGGCTCCGGCCGGCCGGTCTGCGGGATCCATCCGATTGGATGGTGTCGCATGCCTGCATTGGATCTGCTCATGGTGACCATGCGCCTCCGGTGAGGTAACGCTTGCGTTACGAGGAAATCCGCCCTACGATTCGTCCGTTTTCGTGCGGTCCGATCCCGGGGGCCCCCCCACGCCGTTGGCACGAGTGGTGGATCCCGCCTCGGGACGTCCCGCGCGATTGCGCGCTCACGCGAAGGGCTCGGGGATGGCGTGAGTGTTCTGGGACATACAACGAGAGGTGACCATGAAGACCCTGCGGCAAGCACTGGTCGTCGGCCTGATGATGGCCGTGACCGGAAGCTTCGCGGCTGCCCAGACGTTTACGGGCGGGTTGCGAGGTGCGGTACGGGACGCCAATGGCGTGATTCCCGGCGTGACGGTGGAGTTGATCAACGAAGCCACGAACGCACCGCGCGAAGCGGTGTCCAACGAATCTGGTGAGTACAGCTTCGGGGCCGTGCCGCCGGGCACGTACACGGTGCGGGCGACGCTGACCGGCTTCCGGACGTACGAGAACAAGGGCGTCCGTATCGCCACCCAGCAGTTCGTCACCATCGACATCACCCTCGAGGTCGGCCAGCTGCAGGAGACCATCACGGTCACCGGCGCGGCGCCGCTCATCGACACCTCGAACGCCTCGACCGGCGGCGTGATCGACTCGCAGCAGCTCGAAACGCTGCCCAGCGGCGGCCGCTCGGCGTTTCTGTTCGCCGTCACCGTGCCCACCGTGGTGGCCTCGGGCGATGCCCAGTTCAACCGCCAGCAGGATCAGACCAACGCGTCGCTGCTGTCGCTGGGCGGCGGCGCCCGCCGCGCCAACAACTACCTGGTGGACGGCGTGCCGATCACCGACCTGCGCAACCGCGCCACGGCGAATCCGTCGCTGGAGGCCCTGGAAGGCGTCAACGTCCAGGTGCACCAGTACGACGCCGAGACCGGCCGCACCGGCGGCGGCACCTTCAACGTCGCCACCAAGTCGGGCGGCAACCAGTGGCACGGCAGCGGCTTCTACCAGACGCGGCCCAACTGGGGCACCGCCAACAACTTCTACTCGCGCCTCACCAACACGCCCAAGCCGGATCTCTACTTCCACACCGGCGCCGGCGGCTTCGGCGGCCCGATCGTCCGCGACCGCACCTTCTTCTGGCTGTCCACCGAGGGCTACAGCTCGAACACCACCCGCAATTCGGGCAACCGCGTGCCGACCGCGCGCGAGAAGGCCGGCGACTTCTCGCAGTCCTTCAACTCGGCCGGCCAGCTCGTGGTCATCTACGACCCGCTCACCGGCGACGCCAACGGCAACAACCGCACGCCGTTCCCGGGCAACGTCATCCCGGCCAACCGGATCAACCCGGTGACCAGCAAGATGCTGAGCTACCTGCCGAACCCGACCCGGGATGCCAGCGACGGCAACAACAACTTCGCCAGCATCGCCGAGATCGAAGACCGCGCCATCATGTACTCCGGCAAGGTCGATCACCGGTGGAGCGAGAAGCTGTCGTCGCAGGGCTTCTACCTCTACAACCTCACCAACGAGCCGTGCGCCAACCAGCTGATCAAGCAGGGCGAGCCGAACGCCTTCGCCGAGCGCAACGACTACATCCTGAAGCGCCGCGTGCACATCGCGGCGGTCAACAACACCTGGCTGCCGAGCAACAACATGGTGGTCACCGCCCGCTACGGCTGGACCCGCTTCAAGGACCAGAACACCCTGTCGGTCGAGTACGACCCGGCCGAGCTGGGCTTCTCGCAGAGCTTCCTGCAGAACCTGCAGGTGAAGAAGTTCCCGCGCGCGACGATGACCGACTACACGTCGATCGGCGCCATCGACCCCAACCGCCTGGTGTGGTACTCGCAGGCGGCCAACGTGGCGGTGTCGAAGCTGGTCGGCCGGCACACCTTCAAGGTGGGCGGCGACTACCGGCAGATCGGCGTCGACACGCAGTCGTTCTCGGGCGGCGCGGGTCTCTTCGCCTTCGACCGCTTCTTCACGTCGTCGGCGCCCACGTCGCTCAACACGACCTCGGGCAACGCCATCGCCAGCATGCTGCTCGGCTACCCGTCCGGTGACCCGAACAACCAGAGCACCGTCACGGTGTCGAGCCCGTTCAACGCCAAGGTGCACTACTTCGGCGGCTACGCCCAGGACGACTGGCGCGTCGGGCCGAAGTTCACCCTCAACTACGGTGTCCGCCTGGAGCACGAGACCGGTCTGACCGAGGAGAACGACGGCTTCACCGTGGCCTTCGACCGCACGCTGAACCCCGGCGGCGCCCTCGGCAACGTGGTCAACCCCGAGACCGGCCAGCCGATCCGCGGCGGCCTGGTCTACGCCGGCCAGAACGGCGCCAACCGCTACCAGGGCGATCCGCCGGCGGTGAAGATCTCGCCGCGCATCGGCATGGTCTACTCGTTCGACTCGAAGACGGTGGTCCGCGCCGGCTACGGCATCTACTGGGCGCCGTGGAACTACCAGGCGGTGGGTGCCAACAACTACGGCAACATCGGCTTCACGCAGGTCACGACCTCGCCGCAGAACCAGTTCCGGCCGAACCTGAACATGGTGAACCCGTTCCCCGACGGCGTGCTCACGCCGTTCGGCAACACCCGCGGCGCGCTGACCGGTGTCGGCCAGGTGGTGGAGTTCATCGACCAGGATCGCGGCGCGCCGCAGATCCACCAGTACTCGGTGGACATCGCCCGCGAGTTGCCCGGCAACGTCGCCGTGGGCTTCGAGTACGTGGGCGCCACCGGGCGCGACCTCGGCCTCGGCGGGTCGAACGACGGCATCATCAACATCAACCAGGTGGATCCGCGGTACCTGTCGCTCGGCTCGGCGCTGAGCCAGCAGGTGCCGAACCCGTTCTTCGGTCTGCCGGCCGGCCAGGGCTTCGCCGTCACCAGCCCGACCATCGCCCGCAACCAGCTGCTGCGGCCGTTCCCGCAGTTCCAGAACGTGCTGATGCGGCAGAACACCGACGGTGAAAGCCAGTACCACGCCGCGGTGTTCAAGATCGAGAAGCGCGTCACCAACGGGTGGGGCGGCCGCATCAACTACACCTTCAGCCGGCTGAAGGACAACCAGTTCGGCGAGTCGAACTTCTTCTCCAGCGCTTCCACCGAAGCGCAGGACGCCTACAACATCGACGCCGAGTACTCGATCGGCCTGCTCGACGTGCCGCACAAGCTGGTGGCGTCGCCGATCGTCGAACTGCCGTTCGGCGAGGGCAAGCGCTGGCTCAACTCGGGGATCGGCAACTGGATCCTCGGCGGCTGGACGCTGTCGTCGATCATCAGCATCGAGAGCGGCTTCCCGGTGCAGATTCGCGACAACGCCAACAACCTGAACCTGATCTTCGCCCGCATGCAGCGCTCGACGCAGACCGGCGCCGATCCCTACACCAGCGGCAGCCGCAACGACCGGGTGTCGCCGCCCAACACCTGGCTGAACCCGGCCGCCTTCGCCGACACGCCGGCCAACGTGCTGGGCACCATGCCCCGTACGCTGTCCGACGTGCGGACGCCGATGCGCAACAACTGGGACTTCGTCGCCACCAAGGACGTTCGCTTCAAGGGCAACGTCCGCGGCGAGATCAAGTTCGAGGTGCTGAACATCACCGATACCGTCAAGGTGACGGGACCGGTCGCCACGGTGGGCAGCACGACCTTCGGCCAGATCAACACGCAGTCCGGCTTCATGCGGATGGTGCAGTTGATGTTCCGGCTCTCCTTCTAGGGCCGGGGCTCGGGTCTCGGGGCTCGGGTCTCGGGACAGACATCGCGACGGGCGGCCTTCGGGGCCGCCCGTCGTGTGTACGGAGTACGATCGAGGCGATGACGCGACAAGGGACCGTACTGGCCGCGATGGTGGCTCTGGTGACCGCGGCGTGCGGCGGGGGAACGCCGGCGGCGCCGCCGACACCGGCCCAGGCGACGCCGGCGCCGATTGCCGACCCGGGGCAGCGGACCGGCAGCCTCGGGTCGCTGGCGTTCCCCAACAGCGGCGCCGCGGCGGCGCAGGAGGACTTCCTGCGCGGCGTGGCGTGGCTGCACAGCTTCGGATACGAGGACGCGATCGCGGCGTTTCGGGCCGCGCAAGCCACCGACCCGTCGTTCGCGATGGCGTACTGGGGCGAGGCGCTGTCGTTCAGCCAGCCGCTGTGGTTCTTCGAGGAGCCGGACAAGGGACGGGCAGCGCTGGCCAAGCTCGGCCCGACACCGGAAGCGCGGATCGCCAGGGGCCGGACGGCCCGGGAGCAGGGCTACCTGCGGGCCGTGGAAGAGTTGTGGGGGCCGGGCCTGCTGCCGGTGCGGGCCAAGGCCTTCGCCGACGCCATGGGCGTGCTGGCGGCCACCTACCCCGACGACGACGAGGCCCAGGTCTTTCACGCCCTGGCGCTGCTGGCGACGATGCCGCGCGGCGACGCGTCGCTGCCGATCCGCGAGCGGGCCGGGGCCATCGCCGAGGCCGTCTTCGCCCGCAATCCGAAGCATCCTGGCGCGGCGCACCTCATCCTGCATGCCTACGATCACGCCCAGCTGGCGCCGAAAGGCCTGGCCGCCGCCCGCGCGTACGCGGCGATTGCCCCGGCCTCGAGCCACGCCCTGCACATGCCGGCGCACTTCTTTCTGCAGCTCGGTCTGTGGCACGAGGCCGCAGCCAGCGACCGCGCCTCCTGGGCCGCCTCGGTGGCCTGGGTCGACCGCGGCCGGCGATCGGTGGTGCAGCGCGACTTCCACAGCCTGGTCTGGCTGCAGTACGAGCTGACGCAGCTCGGACGCTTCACCGAGGCGCAGCAGGTGGCGGCCGAGGTGGACAAGGCGCTCGCCGTCGTCACGACCACCGATCTCATCGGCGGCCACCACTACGCCGACAGCGAGATCGGCCGCGGCAGCGGCCGGCTGGCGCTGCAGAACGACAAGGGGTCGATGCGCGCCCGCTGGGTGATCGAGAGCGAGCGCTGGGAGGCGATGCGCGGCCAGAACGGCTTCGACAACCTCGATGAGCTGTTCGTGCTCGGGGTCAGCGCGCTTCGTCTGAAGGACGCGCCGCGAGCCCTGGCGGTGCGCGGGGAGCTGCAGAAGGCCTCGGCGCCCGAGATGGATCCGGGGCTGCGCGAGCAGGCGACGATCCTGCTGCTCGAGCTGGAGGCGGTGGCGGCGGTCGTGGACGGCCTGCCCGGCATCGCCCGGTCGAAGATGGACGAGGCGACGCGGCTGCAGGCGCTGATGCCCAAGCCGATCGGACGGCCGTTCCCGGTGAAGGGTGCCGACGAACTCTACGGCGAGTTGCTGCTGGAGCTCGGGCAGCCGAAGGACGCCGTCGCCTGGTTCGAGCGGACCCTGGTCCGAACCCCCAACCGCAGCCGGGCCGTGCTCGGCCTCGCCCGCGCCGCCGCCCGCGCCGGCGACGCCGCGACCAGCCGGAAGATGTACGTGCAGTTCCTGGAGAACTGGAAGGACGCCGACGCCGACCTGCCGGAGCTGGCCGAGGCGCGGCGCGCCGTCGGCGCGACCTAGACGCCGATCAGCGGCGCGGCCACTGCAGCGTCATCACGACGATCGCGGCATGGTCGTGGCGATCCCCCGGGCCGTCGATCGGGGAGTGTTCCCAGATGTAGCCGCCTTCGACCGTCAGCGCCGGAGCGACCGTGCGCATGAGGCCGGCATAGACGCGGTTGCGATCGTAGCCTTGGCGCGGCCCGTCGGGGGTCTCGTCGAAGGTGACCATCAGCTCGTTGTAGCCGGCCAGCTGCCAGCGGCGCCCGGCGTCGAGGGGCCGTTGCGCCCGCACCAGCGTCCGCAGGCGATGCGACGACCCGTCCCACGGCTCGTTCTGCCAGCGCTGCTCGAGGCGCAGGCGCACCTGGGGCACCCAGCCGCCGAAGGCCGGCGGCGCGAGCAGCAGTTGCTGCCAGATCCGCTGTTCGTGGCGCACGCCCGGCCCGAAGGTCCGCGGCACCCAGGCGTAGCCGAGCCACGCCGAGACCCGCGGATGCAGGGCGCGGCCGACGGCGCCCCTGAGGACCGTCAGGCCGAGCTCCGACCCGTCGTCGAAGACGCGCGGCTGCACTTCGAGATGGGTCCGCCAGTCGCCGATGCGGCCGAGGGCCAGCGTCTGCACCCACAGCTGGGCGTCATGGGTGTGTTGCGCCGTGGCTGGCGCGGCGGCCGCGTGCAGCAGGCACACGACGATGGCGGACACGATCAGGGAGTGGCGCATGCGGCGGCGGGCGTCAGACCTCGTCGATCCTGACGCGGCGGATGTAGAAGGAAAGGTCGAGGCGGCGGGTGCGGATCGCCGGATCGGCGGCGCGCAGCGCCAGGTCGTAATAGCCCGGTTCGGTCGGGCGCCAGCGGTGGGTCCACAGCGCCCAGGTCTGCACCGTCCGCGGCGCCGGACACAGCGTGACCGGCACCTCCGACGTCCGCGACCCGATCCGGAGCAGCAGCCGGTCGACCGGGCGGCTGCCGCCCCAGACGATGCCGACGATGCGGTACTCGGTTCGGCCCCCGACCCGCCGCTGTTCGATCCGCACTGGCATGGCCGCGGTGTCGATCGCCGGCTCGGCGTAGTCGCGCGCCAGCTCGGGGATGCCGTCCTGGTGCGTGCGGAACGCGAACTCGAGCATCTGCGTCGTCGAGGGCTCGGCGCCGCCGGCCCAGCGGACCTCGTCGACCCACTTGATCCAGGCGCAGCCGTACCACCCTGGCACCACCAGCCGCACCGGCGCGCCGTGGTCGGCGGTCAGCGGCCGGCCGTTCATTCGCGTGGCCAGGAACGCCCCGGTGCGCCCCAGCGCGTCGGTGTCGAGCACCCAGCTCGCGCCGGGCAGCGACTGCGGCGTGTCCTGCACCTCGTGATCGACGCCCGAGACGAGCACCGCGGTGGCGGCCGGCGGGCGCGGCACGCGCGCGAGGACCGCGGTCAGCGGCACGCCGTGCCACTCGACGGCGCTCATCAGCCCGAAGTTCTGCGGGTTCGAGTTGCCGGCGCACTCCATCACGTGCGCGCCCATCGGCCGGGCCTCGGCGTCGAGGGCGGCGGCGGTCAGTTCGATGGCGGGTGCCTCGGCGGCAGCCCGCAGGCGGATCCGCCAAGCCGCGCCGTCGTGGTTCAGTCCGGCCGGGGCGGCGGTGCGGACGAACACCTGCTCGGTGGGTGTCACCAGGGTGCCCGGCGCCAGCGCCGACAGGTCCGTGAACAGCCGCGTTGCCAGGCCGCGACCGCCGAGCGACTCGCCCAGTGGCACCGGCTCGGAACCCACCCCGTACAGCGGCAGCACCCCGACGAGCTCGCCCAGCGGCGCGTCGTCGCATCCCGCCTGAGCCCACAGCCGGGCCAGCCAGGCATCGGGCACGGCGGCGGCCGCGCCGGCCGCCAGGGTGCGGGCCAGGAAGCGCCGCCGACCGCGGGGCGGGTGGGAGACATCGTGCACGGAGTCAGTATTCCACACGGGTCGCCGCCCACCGGGGCCAACGCTCGGTATCATGAGGCCATGCGCACCTTCGTGGGAGCCCGGGTTCGACTGGTGGCCGGCCTGCTCGCCGTCGGCGGGTTCGGCGTCGCGGCACAGCAGGCGCCGCCGCCCGCGCCCGCCGGCCAGCCGACGTTCCGCGCCAGTGTCACCGCGGTGACCACCGACGTCATCACCCGCGACAAGGACGGCCGCTTCGTCGCCGACCTGACCAAGGACGACTTCACCGTCCTCGAGGACGGCGTGCCGCAGACCATCACCTCGTTCTCGCTCGTGCACGGCGGCCGCACGTTCACCGGCCTGGCCGCGCCCGAGGTGGCCGCGGCGCCCGAGGGCATCGTGCTGCCCAAGGCCCGCCGCGCCGTGCAGGATGTCGCCGGCCGCGTCGTCTTCATCTTCGTCGACGACGTCCACTTCGAGCCCGAGTACACGCCGCACGTCAAGCGCATCATCGAAGACCTGGCGCAGAACCTGCTGCACGACGGCGATCTCGTCGCCATGCTGTCGAGCGGCCCGTCGAGCATCGCCACCGGCCTCACCTACGATCGCCGGCTCATCGCCTCGGCGGCGTCGCGCATCCGCGGCAGCGGCCTGACCGCCCGCGACATCTTCCAGAACCTGGAGACGGCGCAGGGGCCGGTCGGCGTCCGCGACCGCGCCCAGCAGGCGTTCTACACCGCCTACAACCTGCTCAGCGAGCTCGAGCAGGTGCAGAACAAGCGCAAGGTGATGCTCTACATCAGCGCCGGCTACGACTTCGATCCGTTCGCCGCCGGGCGCTCGTCGAGCGATCGCATCCAGGGCGGCCGGTTCTCGGATCCGCTGCGGTTCCTCTACCAGAACCAGCAGGACAACCCGTACTTCCAGCTCGGCCGCGCCACCTCCGACATCGACCTGTACCGCTACATGCGCGAGCTGATCCTGACCGCCAACCGCGCCAACGTCAGCATCTACTCGGTGGATCCGCGCGGGCTGCAGGGCGTCGTCGACGCCGGCCAGTACATCGACCAGAGCGAGTGGCGCACCTACCTCCAGAAGACGCAGAGCGGCCTGCGGCTGATGGCCGAGGCCACCGGCGGCTTCCCGGTCGTCAACGTCAACGACTTCGCGAGCGAGTTCAAGAAGATCGACGCCGAGACCAGCGACTACTACATCCTCGGCTTCACCTCGTCGAATCCCGATCCGCTCAAGCGCGTCCGCGAGCTCGAGGTCAAGGTGTCGCGGCCGGGCGTGACGGTGGCCTCGCGCAAGGCCTACTCGCTGAAGACCCCGGGGCAGGCGCCGCCGCCGTCACCGGCGCCGCCGGCGAAGAAGCGCTGACCCGCCCTCGCGCCTCGAGCTACGGCGAGGTGGCCGCGGCGACGGCCAGCCATTCCTTGACCAGCGCGGCATGGCGGCCGCCGGCGTCGATGTAGCGCTGGCCGACCGCCCGGAGTCGATCGCGCCCGGTCGCCGTGTTCCCCGGCGCGGTGTCGCCGACCAGTCCGCCGTAGAGCGCGTGCACGACCAGGAAGTCGGTGTCGGGATCGGGCGTCGCCGTGGTCAGGCCGTCGAGGACGGCCAGGGCGTCGGCATACTGGCCCGCCGCGATCCGCGCCGCCGCCAGCCCGCGGGCGGCGGCGGCAGTGCCCGGCTGGGCATCGAGCGCGGCCCGGGCCATCGCCGTGGCCCGGGCGACATCCCCCTGGCGCATGTAGGCGTCGATGAGCAGGGCGGCGACGCTGACGTCGTCGATGCCGGCGTCGCGCGCCTGGTTCCACATCGTGACCGCGGCCTTGTCGTCGCCGGCCAGCGCCGACGACGCGCCGAGCAGGATGAACACGGGGGCCGGCGGCGCGCCCTGCGCGAGGGCCTGCTGCAGCTGCACCGCGACCGCGCGCGCCGAGTCGCCGAGGGCATACAGGCCGAGACCGCGCAGCGCCTGCGCCACCGGGCGCTCGGCGGGAACGATTGGCGCCTCGCGCAACAGGTCCGCGAACCGGCCGCCGGTGGCTGCGCCGAGCAGCCGGGTCAGCCCGTCGCTGGGGGCGGCCGGGGTCAGCGCCCGTGCCAGCACACCCAGCATCGGTGGCGCCAGCACGGCGTCGCGCCGGAACGCCTGGCCGGGGGCCGGCGCCTCGTTGAGCAGGCTATGCGGCGTGCCCACCACCTCGAAGCGCGTGTCGCGCGTGGCGCTCACGCCGGCCAGCCGGTCGATCGCGGTGACCTCGAGGCGGTACTGGCCGCGCACGAACCTGGCCAGCGACGCCTGCACGGCGGGGAACACCGGATGGCCCTTGGCGACGTCGAAGTCCGCCGGCAGGGTGGCGGCGTGATAACGCTGCGCCGGCAGGGTGCCGACCGGCTCCTCACGCCCACTGGCAATCCGGGAGATCTTGAAGCCGACCTCGACGTCGGGTTTCCCGGCGGCGTCGCCGGCGGGATCGACCACCTGGAACACGACCGACAGACGCTCGTCGACGCGGAACACCGCGTCGGCGGCGGGCGAGACCTCGATCGCGCCGATCGCGTAGGGGTGCGCGTTCTGCTGGTCGATCGAATAGGCGCCGGGCAGCGTACGCACCTGGTCGGCGAGGACGATGTCGCTCACGGCGAATGCCTTCGCCGCCGTCGGCAGCTGGAGACGGTGGGTGAGCACGCGCACCGTCGGCGGCGCGGTCGCCGCGGCGGGTTCGGCCCAGGCCACGGTGAGGGTGTAGTCGCCGGGACCGGCCCGCACGCTGCGCAGCACCGCCGTGCCGGAGCCATCGGCCTCGAGCGTGGCGGCGACGTCGAAGTCTTCGAACGGGTGCAGCGACGACGTCGTCTTCGCGGCCAGTTCGAGTTCGGCGCGCCGCTTCGCCTCGCGTTCCTCGCGTTCGCGGTTGGCGCGCTGGCGCTCCATGTCCATCAGGCGGAGGGCCACCGTCGACTCGACGGCCTGGTCCACCAACGTCCCGTCGGCCCGACGTCCGACCGACGCGGCCGCGCCGCCGACCGGCATCTCGCCCATCGGGATCGCCATCGCGCGACCGACCCGCATCGGCATCGGCTCAGCGCGTTCGCCGTCGAGCCATTCGCGCACCGCCGACCGCGCCGGCGTCGACGTGGAGACGGCGACCCGATGGGCCAGGCGCACGTAGAGCATCACCGGCGCTTTGGGCGCGATAAGCCCGGGCGCGCGGCCGCGCAGCGCCACGTAGTGCGAGCCATCGGAGGCGCGCATCACGTGGACCTGCCACTGCGAGGGGACGACCGTCGTCGGATTGGCGGCGGCCATGTCGGCGGCCGTCACCACCGCGTGAAGGACCGCCTGTTGCGGTTTGGTGAGGCGTGGCGCCGGCGTCTGCCCGTGCAGTCGTGTGGCGGCACCGAGCGCCGCGAGCGCACCGAGCGCCGTGGTGACGACAAGCCGTGACAAGTGCATGGCCGTGTCTCTGTGTGACAGCGACGAACGTGGCGCGGTACGGCAGCGACAACTTAGCACGATCCGCTTGTGGGTTCCATGCGCATCCCGTAAACTTTTCGGTTGTGACTCACGCCATCTGCTCCTGTTGCAGGAGCGCGCTGACGCTGTCGGCCGCGCTCGCCGTTGCCCTCGCCACCGCCTCCCCCCTGTTCGCCCAAGGCAACACCTCCTCCACCGTCGTCAACGCCGGCAAGCTTCCCGACGAAGGCACGCCGCCGACCATCGACGGCAAGGTGGACGAAGCGGTGTGGACGGCGATCGCGCCGCACACGACCTTCATCCAGCAGGACCCGCGCCTCGGCGAGCCGGCCACCGAGAAGACCGAGGTGCGGCTGCTGTTCAGCAGGACTCACGTCTACGCCAGCTTCATCTGCTTCGACCAGGATCCGTCGCGGATCATCGTCTCGCAGGCGCGGCGCGACGCGTCGCTGGCCGAGACCGACTCGGTGATCGTGGTCTTCGACACCTTCAACGACAACCAGAACGCGTTCGTGTTCGGCACCAACCCGCTGGGCATCGAGTACGACGGCCAGGTGGCCCGCGAAGGCCAGACCAGCGGCCTGTCGTTCGGCGGCGGCGCCGCCGGCACCCAGCGTGGCGGCGTGAGCGCCTTCAATCCGAACTGGGACGGCGACTGGGTGGTGCGGGCGCAGATCACCGACCGCGGCTGGGAGGCCGAGATGGCGATCCCGCTGCGCACCCTGCGCTACTCCCCGGGCGAGAACCAGACCTGGGGCTTCAACGTGATGCGCAACATCCGGCACAAGAACGAGCAGATCTACCTGTCGGAGATCCCGCGCGGCTTCGACATCTACCGCATCTCGCTGGCCGCCAAGGTGCCCGGCCTGTCGCTGCCGACCCGCCGCGACGTCAAGTTCATCCCCTACGTGCTCGGCTCGAGCAACAAGGACTTCACCCGGGCCACCGACCAGGTGGACACCAAGGCCGAGATCGGCGGCGACCTGAAGTGGGGCGTGCGTCCCAACCTGACCCTCGACGTCACCGCCAACACCGACTTCGCGCAAGTGGAGGCCGACGAAGAGCAGGTGAACCTGACCCGCTTCGACCTGTTCTTCCCCGAGAAGCGGCCGTTCTTCCTCGAGAACGCCACCACGTTCCAGTTCGGCCAGCCGCAGGCCATCGACCTGTTCTTCTCGCGGCGCATCGGCCTGTCTGGCGCCGGCGGGTCGCTGCAGCCGATCGACATCCTGGCCGGCACCCGGCTCAGCGGCAAGCTGGGCAGCTCGTGGAACGTCGGCGTGCTGAACATCCAGACCAACGACGCCAACGACATCGCCGGCAATCGCATGGCCCTCGACACCAACTTCACGGCGCTGCGGCTGCAGAAGGAGATCGGCCGCTCCAGCTACGGCGCGATGTTCGTCGGCAAGTACGTGACCGGCGACACCGACGGCTCGGCGTTCAACAAGTGGAATCGCGCCTACGGCGTCGATGCCAACTGGCAGGTGTCGGAGGGCCAGCGGATCTCGACGTTCTTCGCCCGCACCGACACGCCGGAGGACACCGACGTTGCCGCCGTGGACGCGCCGAAGGGCAGCGACTGGTCGGCGCGCGGCTTCTACGACTTCCGCAACCGCCTCTGGCAGATCGGCGGCGGGCTCACCCGCGTCGGCTACAACTTCAATCCCGAGGTCGGCTTCCTGCCGCGCCGCAACTTCATCCGGCCCGAGATGCGCATCTTCTTCCAGCCGCAGCCGAGCCGGCCGAAGTGGATTCGCCGGATCGCCCCGCACGTCTCGGCCAACGCGTTCTACGACGCGACGGCGGTCGATTCCAGCAATCGCCCGGTCAGCGGCGGCGATCGCAAGCTGCAGACCGCCTTCTGGCACGTCCATCCGTTCGAGATCCAGCCGATGCGCGGCGGCCGCTTCGGCTGGTTCTTCGACGTCAACAAGGACAACCCGATCCGGCCGTTCCAGGTCTACAACCGCGACGGCAAGCGCATCGTCATCCCGATCGGCGAGTACACCTGGACCCAGCACGCCTTCGAGTACTTCTACGACCCGAGCGCGGCGATCACCGGCACCGTCCGCTATCGCATCGGCAACTACTACAACGGCGACTTCCACGCGCTCGAGCTCACCAGCGACTACCGCTTCACGGCGCGCGTCACCGCCAGCGTCGGCTGGACGCGCCAGGAGGCGGACCTGCCCGCCGGGACGGTCGCCGGGTGTCCGACGTGCCCCGGCTCGTTCGTGGCCAACCTGGTGCCGGTGAAGGCCACCATCGCGTTCACCAACCTGGCCAGCCTGTCGGTGCTGGCGCAGTACAACGGCCAGACCGGCCAGTATTCGACCAACGCCCGCCTGGCGCTGCTCAACCGCTCGGGCACCGGCCTGTTCGTGGTCTACAACGACCGCCGCGACGTGCTCGACACGACCTCCTACGACACCGTGGGCCGCTCGTTCGTGGTCAAGTTCACGCGCCTGTTCGACCTGTAGGCACGACGCGGATCGACCTCCCCCAAGCCATCGACGGGCCCACGTGCGCCAGCGCGTGGGCCCGGGTCGTGTACGCGGTATGCTCGGCGCATGGCCCGGTCGCCTTCGATGGTGCGGTCGTACACGCCGGCCGACCTGCTCACGGTCGCCAACGCCAGCTGCGGCACGATCGCGATCTTCCTGTGCGTCGACTACCTGGCGTTCGGCGACGCGCGGCGGATCTGGATCGCGATCGCGCTGTTGCCGCTGGCGCTCCTCTGCGACGTCCTCGACGGCACGGTCGCCCGCCACAGCCGCCGCCCGTCGCTGCTCGGCCACGACCTCGACTCCCTGGCCGACGTCATCTCCTTCGGGGTGGCGCCGGCCGTGCTCGGCTACACCCTGGGCCTGCGCGGCGGCTGGGACATGATCGCCCTCATCTATTTCGTGGTTTGCGGGGTCAGCCGACTGGCGCGTTTCAACGCCACCGCGGCGAGCCTCACCGACGCCGGGAGCGGGAAGGTCAAGTACTTCGAGGGCACGCCGATCCCGACCAGCGTGGTGCTCGTCCTCATGCTGGCGGTGGCGCTGTGGCAGGGCCAGGTGCAGGACCAGCTGTGGCTGGGCGTGTACCGGATCGGGCCGATGCTGCTGCACCCGCTGGTGCTGGTCTTCGTCGCCAGCGGCACGGCGATGATCAGCCGCGTGAGAATCCCCAAGCCCTGAGCGCCACGGGCCGTCCCGCTGAACCGCGCCGAGGGCGGTGCCGCCTCCTGGTGCCGGTCGGGTGAGGAATGTCTCGGCCTTCGGGCCTCGGCACGGCGGCCGGGCGTGGTATAGCTGGAAGGGCTCGACACGACGGCAGTCCCGCTGCGTGCGTTGGGAGTCCTGAAGATGCGCACGCACCGGTCACTGGCCGTGATGTTCACACTGACGGCTGCGCTCGGCGCGGCGGCGTGCGGCCGCGCCACCGAGCCTCGGACCCTGACGTCGGGCAGGATCGTCGGTGTGCTGTCGAGCGGCGCACGGCACGAACACGAGACCTACTGGGTCGAGTACTGCTCGGATGGCCCGCAGGCCGACCGCGGCATCCTGCGCGCCGAAGCGGATGAGGTGTTCGAGGCGTTCGCCGCGACGCTCGTCGGCTACTCGGAGGTGTCGCTGAACCCCACCGACTGCCACTGGCGTCTGCGCTGGGCCGGCTGGCGGCCGGTGGCGGTGCGCAACGAGTCGATGTCGTTCCAGTACGTCCGCAACGCCGCCGGCGAGTGGAGGGCGATCGACTGAACGCCGGTGCTCGCCGGCCGCCACCCGCACGCGCAGCGCTCGAGCCGGTGTGGGCTGAAATCGTTCAGCGGACGTTGGAGGGTGGTGGCCAGGGACGGGATCGAACCGCCGACACTGCGATTTTCAGTCGCATGCTCTACCAACTGAGCTACCTGGCCACGGCTGCGCCCCGGCGAACGGGCACAGAAACCGAATCATAACATGGGCCAAACGGCCTGCCCAGAAAGGGGGCGGCGCCACCATCGCGTCTCGACCGTGCGTCCGCCGCCGAGCCGAATGATCTGCACATCGTCAGCTCTGAGGCCGGCGGCGGGCGGTCGGCGCGGCGCGGTTCATGGACCACGGCCGCTGCGAAGACGCCTGCTGGCATGTCCTCCCACGCGGTGCGGGGGGATCCGTCCAGCAGGCCGAATGATTGTTTCAGCGTCAGCGGCCTGAGGCCAGCTGGATGGATCGCCCCGCGCCGCCGTTCCCAGGATCAGCAGCACGAGACGGTATCGCCCTTGGCGCGGTTCAGCGCGACCGGACTCCTGCTCAGCGGCCTGTCTGAACCGCCGTAGCTCGCCCCTAATCCCGCGAGCGAAGGTGGAAGGCCGGCTGGATGGATCGCCCCGCGCCGCCGTTCATAGGATCAGGAGCACGAGACGGTATCGCCCTTGGCGCGGTTCCAGAGGAGATCACGGGACGTACCGGGATCCCGGCGGGGGAGGGCCGGGCCTCGACCACGTGGACGGATGTCGTCCGGCGAGCACCAGCCACGCCAGCGCCACGCCGAGGACGGCGCCGGCCAGGATGTCGCTCGGGTAGTGCACGCCGACGTAGACGCGCGAGATCGCGATCAGGGCGGCCAGGCCCCCCAGTAGCCAGCGCGCCGACGGCCAGACGCGGGCCAGCGCCAGCGCCCCGGCGATCGACGTGGCCGTGTGCCCCGAGGGGAACGACGGCGTGTCGGGCGGCGGCTGCTGGATGACGCGCGCCGCCACGGCCTGCACGCGGAATGGCCGGGCGCGATCGACCAGCGGGTTGACCACGAGGTCGTTCACGCCCAGCACGACGCCCAGCAGCAGGCACGCCCGCGTGGCCGCGGCGCGGTGCCGGCGCCACGTCATCGCCAGCAGCACCAGCGCGAACCAGACGGCCGCACCGACGCCGACGCGTGTGGCGCCGAGCATGATCGGATCGGCCCACGGCGCGTGCGCCGCGTTGACCGCCGAGAACAGCGCGGTGTCCACGAGTCACCTCGGCAGAGCTGAAGCTCAGCCCGACGAGTCGGGCGCTAGACGACCGCCGCTTCGGTCTCGCGCACCAGGCCGAGCTCGCGGCGCACCTTGTCTTCGATGGCCTGGCGCAGGTCGGTGTGGTCCTTGAGGAACTGCTTGACGTTCTCGCGCCCCTGACCGAGCCGCTCCCCGGCGAACGAGAACCAGGCGCCGCTCTTGTCGATGATCTTGCGCTCGACGGCCAGGTCGATGAGGTCGCCCTCGCGCGACACCCCTTCGCCGTACATGATGTCGAACTCGGCCTCGCGGAACGGCGGCGCCATCTTGTTCTTGACGATCTTGACGCGGGTGCGGCCGCCGACCACCGTCTCGCCGTCCTTGATGGCGCCGATGCGGCGGATGTCGACCCGCACCGACGAGTAGAACTTGAGGGCGCGGCCGCCGGTGGTGGTTTCTGGGCTGCCGAACATCACGCCGATCTTCTCGCGCAGCTGGTTGATGAAGACCAGGCAGGTCTTCGACTTCGAGACCACGCCGGTGAGCTTGCGCAGCGCCTGCGACATCAGCCGGGCCTGCAGGCCGACCTGGGCTTCGCCCATCTCGCCCTCGATCTCGGCGCGCGGCACCAGCGCCGCCACCGAGTCGACGACGACGACGTCGACCGAGCCGGAGCGGACCAACACCTCGACGATCTCGAGCGCCTGCTCGCCGTTGTCGGGCTGCGACACCAGCAGGTTGTCGATGTCGACGCCCAGTTTCTTGGCGTATTCGGCGTCGAGCGCGTGTTCGGCATCGACGAACGCGGCCATGCCGCCGGCGCGCTGCGCCTCGGCGATGACCTGGAGTGTGAGCGTGGTCTTGCCCGACGACTCGGGCCCGAACACCTCGACGACGCGGCCGCGCGGGAAGCCGCCGATGCCCAGCGCGTAGTCGATACTGATCGACCCGGTGGAGATCGCATCCGCCGGCTGGACGCCGCCCTTCTGGCCCAGGCGCATGATGGCGCCCTTGCCGAACTGCTTTTCAATCTGGCCGACCGCCATCTCGATCGCTTTGAGCCGTTCTTTCACGTCGTCCACAGGCATGATGAGAATCTCCGTCGAGTTGGGGATGGCCGCCGCGCCGGCGCCGTCCGGCCACCGTTCGACCGTCCAGATGCTAGCGACAGGCCAAGCGAAAGTCAAGCGTAAATATGTGAATATCAAACTGGCTACTATCTATTAATCAACGACTTAGGAGATTCGACGACTTTCGCCCATGCGTCCGGGGCCGGGACCGGGTTGCAGCCTCGGCACCGGGCCGGTTTGACCGGCTCGGCAGGTCTTGCGTACGGTGAGTCGGTGAGGTCGACGTAGTGCCCAGCCCGATCGGCCACGCGCTGGGCGGTCTGATCTGTGCGCTGGCCGCGGGCGGGCCGCGTCCAGCGCTCGGCCGTGCCGGGCCGCTGCGCCGGGTCGTCCACGACCCGCTGGTCCGCGTCGCGGCGATTGCCGCCGTGCTGCCCGACCTCGACTTCCTCTGGGGCCGGCACAACGTGGAGACGCACAGCCTCGGCGCCGCGCTGGCCGCCGGCGCGGTGGCGTGGCTCGCCGCCGGACGGCGCGAGCCGCGGCTGGCGGCGGTGGTGACGGCGGCCTGGGCCTCGCACGTGCTCTTCGACTGGCTCGGCTCCGACGACACGCCGCCGCTCGGCGTGATGGCGCTGTGGCCGCTGTCGTCGAGCTTCTACTTCGCCGACGCCTACGTCTTCGCGGCGATCTCGCGCCGCTACTGGCTGGCCGGCTTCTGGCCGCACAACCTGTGGGCCGTCGCGAGCGAGATGGCGATGCTGGCGCCGCTGGCGGCGGCGTTGGCGCTGTGGCGAGGACGCCCGCGCCCGCCCGACCTGCGCCGCTAGCGTGCGCCGGCCGGCCGGCGACTCGGCGCGCCGGCGAAGTAGAGTCCGACGCTGCTGGCGTCGCTGAGATCCTGGCTCTCGTACTTCCAGGTGCGTGCGTAGCCGATGCGCACGAGGATCGAGGCCCCGGTCGGCACCATCACCGGCTGTGTCAGCGCCACCGCGTCGGCGCGGCCGGGGAGCCAGGTGCCCAGCGCCTGGGTGGTGCCGTCGGCCCGCTTGAGCGACAGCTCGGCGATCCGCACGATGGCCGGCAGGCCGGGCAGCAGGTCCACGGCGCGCAGCGACTTGCCGGCGGCGGCCGACACGTCGAGCACCACGTCGTGCGTGGCCTCGTTCGCCGCCCCGGCGAGCAGGAACGGCGTCGGCATCTTCACCGCCAGATCCGGCGGGCCCGACGCCCAGTCGTTGCGGAGCGGAACCGCCGGCGGCGCCTTGGCGACATCGCCGCGCGGCGCGCCGCCGTTGGCCCACACCAGGATCATGTCGAACTCGCGCGCCGTCAGCGAGAAGGCATGCCACGGCTTGGGCGGGTCCTCGCTGAGCAGTTCGAGCCGCAGCGATTCGGCCCACGGCGCCGCATCGTCGTAGGTGAGCAGCGACATCGGGGCGACGCCGCCGTCGACGTGGCACCGGCCGCAGTGGTCGCGGAACAGCGGGAACATGTCTTCGTTGAACAGGTATTTGGACGTGATGGCCTTGTGCGCCCGCGCCGGCGTCGTCGCCGTGACGGCGATGACCACGGCCAGCACGGCGGCGGCGACGACGTGCGAGACGGCGAGCGTCCGCGAGCTCATGGCCGGCCTCCGAACGCGGCCTCGAGCCGCGTGACCCCCTGTGCGAACTGCTCGGCCGCCCGCTGCACCGCCTCGCGCTCCCCGCGATCGCCCGACGAGTCCAGCCGGAACGCCGCCTGCACGACGTCGCGGGTGGCACTGGCGACGGCGGCGCGGCGCGCCGCCGGAAACTCCCGTGCGTGCAGCTCGAGGGCGAGCGCCAGGTCCTTGCCCTGCAATGCCGGCACCCACACCTCGCTGAGCCCGCCGCGGCCGACGATCTCGCGCAGCGACTCGCGCCGTTCGACCAGCATCTTCACCAGCGCCGCCGGGTCGTCGGGCACGTCCATCATGAGGCGGGTCGCGACGTCCATCGCCGGGGGCGCCGAATCGACGGAGAAATCGGCGAAGGCGAAGTCGAAGCGCTGCTCCTTGCCGCCCGCCGCGAAGACCGCCTGCAGGACGAGCTCGGCCGGCGGCGGCACGGCATCGACCGTGGCCTCCAGGTAGGTGCCGTCCTCGGCCGGCGTCAGCGGCACCGCCGACACCTCTTTCACCGCGAACGTGCGCGGATCGGTCTGTTCCTTCACCAGCCGGGCGCGTATGGCCTTCACCTGGTCGGCGGCCAGCGGCTTCGTGTAGTCGTCGTAGACGTAGAGGCGGAACACCCCCGGCGACGGGTAGACGCCCTCGACGTGGTGCCAGTAGTCCTGGGCCATGAAGAACTGGCCGCCGTGCTGCGGGTTGTGGTTGCCGTGGGCGGCAGCCCGGTGCACGCGGATGGCCGCGGTGCCGTCCTTGCACTGCTGCGGCTCGATGAGATCCCGGTCGACGTCGCCGCAGCGCCACGCCACCTTCACCGTGATCTCGCCGAGCACGCGGCCGCAGATCGGGCACTTGCCGGCATGCTTCTCGGCGACCACGGCGTGGACCGGGCAGGTGAACACCTGATCGAGCCGCATCGGCTCCAGGCCCATCTTGCAGATCGGACATTCGCCGTCTTCGTGCGCCACCTGGTCCGAGTGCATCGGGCAGACGTAGACGAGCGGCGGCAGGTCGGATTCCTGCGCGTGGAGGTGGAAAGGAGCCGTGACCAAGCTCGTGAGGAGGGCGAGGCCGGCGACAGCTACGAGGGGGCAGCGACCGAAGGAAGCCATCGGCAGGATGATACCGCGCCGGCGCCGCTCAGGGCAGCGCCTGCAGGAACGCCGCCAGGTGCGCCCCCCACACCGCCGGCAGGCTGTGGGTGCCATGGCCGCGCGTCTCGTCGGTGGCCGGCAGCAGTACGAAGCGGCCACGCGTCACGCGGCGGATGAGCGCCTCCATCATCGGCAGTTCCGGCGGGTTGACGAAGTCGTCGGCCGAGTTGATCGCCAGCAGCGGCGCCGTGATCTTCTCGAGGTGCGGCGACGGGTCGTAGTCCTCCGAGGCGCGGAAGTGGTAGATGGTGTCGTTGGCGTCGGTGGTCTTCATCCGGGTGGCGATCTGGTCGGCCAGCCACGCGTCCACCGCCGCGGCGGTGGGCCACTGCTTCTGCCACAGCCTGGGCGTGCTGGTGGCGATGAGCAGGAACCCGAGCGCGCTGGCCATGCCGCGCGGCGGCTCGCTGTAGTCGCCGCCCTTCCAGGTCGGGTCGGTGACGATGGCGTCGACCAGGGCCTTGCGCCACATCCGGTTGCGGCCGGCGATCTCGACGGGGTTGCTGGCCAGCGGCACCAGGCCGTCGGCGAACGCCGGGAACATGTAGCCCCACATCCAGCTGTGCATCGCACCCATCGAGGTGCCCATCACCAGCCGCAGGTGGGTGAGGCCCAGCCCCTCGGTGACGAGCCGGTGCTGCAGCCGCACCATGTCGGTGTAGCGATAGGCGGGGAACTTCATGCGCAGGCCGTCGCTCGGCTTGCTCGAACCGCCGTGGCCGACGTTGTCGGGCAGGATGATGTAGTAGCGCTCGGCGTCGAGCAGCTGCCCCTGTCCGAACAGCCGCCCGCCGGAGCTCGGACTCAGGAAGCCGGCGCCCGACCCGCCGGTGCCGTGCAGGATCAGCACGGCGTTGCGGACGACGCCGTCGGCATCCTTCCGTGGCGTGCCGACGGTGCGGTAGTGCAGGTGCACCTCGGCCAGCCGCTCGCTGCTGGCGAAGGTGACGTCGCGGGCGACGAAGTCGGCTTCGACCGGCGCCGGGAACGGCGCCTGGGCGGCCGCGGCCTGCGGGGTCGCCAGCGCCACGACGACGGCGAGGGCGCGCATCAGCGGGTTCGACATGGCGGCATCCTACACCACGCCCCGCGCCGCGGCCGCGCGCTCATTTGGCGTTGACATGGACCGTCCGGGAGCGATAATCGCCCGACGCCCGGCGCCGCGCGCCGGCGTGGGATTTCCCAGGAGGGCACATGGCCGGCTCGATGCAGGTGTCGCGGCGCAGGTTCCTCGGCGGCTCGGCGGCCGCCCTCGGCGGCCTCGGAACGGGCCTCTTCGGCGCGCCCCTGGCCGCGCAGCCGCCCAAGGCGCCGCCGCTGGCCACGCCGCTGTCGACGCTCAAGCCGGCCGGGCCGCTCGACGAGGCCTACTGGTGGAAGGTGCGTGGCCAGTTCAACGTCGTCGACGGCCTGACCTTCATGAACAACGGCACCTACGGCCCGACGCCGCGGGTCGTCGTCGACGCCTTCAGGCGCTACAACGACCTGCTGGCCGAGGACCCGACCAACAACTACTGGAACGAAGGGCGCGACGCGGTGCGCAAGCGGATGGCCGACTTCGTCGGCGCCACGGCCGACGAGATCGCGCTCACCCGCAGCACCAGCGAAGGGATGAACATGTTCATCCGCGGCCTCGACTGGAAGGCCGGCGACGAGGTGGTCTACTGCACGCACGAACACGGCGGCGGCATCCAGCCGCTGCTGCAGGTCGAGGCCCGCTACGGCGTGAAGCTGGTGAAGATCGAGGTGCCGTCGCCGCCCGAGAGCGTCGATCAGATCGTCAGGATCTACGAGCGGGCGATGACGGCGAAGACGCGGCTGATCATGGTCAGCCACATGACCTACGTCACCGGCCTCATCACGCCGATCAAGCAGCTGTCGGACCTGGCGCACAGCAAGGGCGCGTTGATCTCGGTGGACGGCGCCCATCCGCTCGGCATGCTCGACCTCGACCTGAAGGCGACCGGCATCGACCACTACGCCGCGGCGGGGCAGAAGTGGCTGCTCGCCGGCACCGGCAGCGGCGTGTGCTACGTCAAGCGTGATGTCCAGGACCGGATCTGGCCGCTGATGGGCTACGCCGACCAGAAGGCCGCCAACGACCCGAAGTCGAACAGCTACGGCGCCCGCAAGTACGAGCTGGGCGGGCAGCGCAACGTGCCCGGCTTCATGGTGATGGCCGAGGCCATGGATTTCCACGAGGCGATCGGCAAGAAGAACGTCGAAGCGCGCGTCCGGCAGCTCAGCACCAAGCTGCGCGCCGGCTTGAAGACGATCTCCGGCGTCAAGATGTGGACCTCCGAGGATCCGCAGTTCGCCGCCGGCCTCACGCTGTTCTCGGTGCGCGACATCCCGATGGAGAACGTCGTCAAGGGCATCTACGACTTCAACCGCGTCTGGATCCGCACCATGTCCACCGGCAACCTGAACGGCGTCCGCGCCGCGACGCACGTCTACAACATGCCGGAGGAGGTCGACCGCCTGCTCGAGGCGGTGACGCACGTCGCCGGGAACGCGTCGCGCTACATGACCACGACAGCCGGGGCTCGGGGCTAGGGCCTCGGGTCTCGGGAGGTTCGGCGGGATCCGGAAGGGCGGGAAGCATCGTGCGGTCCCGGGACCCGAGCCCCGGGACCCGAGTCCCGCCTAGATGAGTTCGACCGCGAGGGCGACGCCGTTGCCGCCGCCGAGGCACAGCGTGGCGACGCCGCGCTTGCCGCCGCGATCCCTCAGCGCGTAGAGCAGCGTGGTCAGCACCCGCGCGCCCGAGGCGCCGATGGCGTGCCCGAGGGCCACCGCGCCGCCGTGGACGTTGACCCTGGCCGGGTCGATGCCCAGTTCGCGGATGACGGCGACCGCCTGCACCGCGAAGGCCTCGTTCAGCTCGAAGAGATCGACGTCCTGCAGGTTCCAGCCGGCCTTCTTCGCCACCTTCCGCGATGCCTCGACCGGCGTCATCAGCAGCAGCTTCGGCTCGAGCCCGCTGGTCGCCTGGGCGACGATGCGGGCCATCGGCGTCAGGCCGAGCGCCGCGGCGCGGGCCGCCGACATCACCACCAGTGCCGCCGCGCCGTCGTTCACCGGCGGGGCGTTGCCGGCGGTGACGCTGCCGTCCTTCCTGAACGCCGGCTTCAGGCCGCGCAGGACGTCGGCCGTCGTGTCGGCGCGCACCGACTCGTCGTGGGCGAAGAGCACCGGGTCGCCCTTCCTCTGGGGAATCGGCACCGGCAGCAGCTCGGCGGCGAACTTGCCGGCGGCGTGGGCGGCGGCGGCCTTCTGGTGGCTCGCCGCGGCGAAGGCGTCCTGCTCGTCGCGCGTCACCTTGTAGCGGTCGGCGACGGTCTCGCCGGCGTTGCCCATGTGCCAGTTCTCGAACGGGCACCACAGGCCGTCGTGAATCATCGCGTCGACCATCTGCGCGTGGCCCATGCGCAGCCCCTCGCGCACCTTGGCCAGCAGGTAGGGCGCGTTGCTCATCGACTCCATGCCGCCGGCCACGGCGATCTCGATGTCGCCGGTCTGGATGCCCTGATGAGCGAGCATCACCGCCTTCAGGCCCGAGCCGCACACCTTGTTGATGGTGAGCGCGGCGACGTGGTGGCCGAGTCCGCCGTTGAGCGCGGCCTGCCGCGCCGGCGCCTGGCCGGCGCCCGCCGAGACGACGTTGCCCATGATGCACTCGTCCACCGCGGCCGGGTCGATGCCGGCCCGGCGCACCGCTTCGCGCACCACCAGCGCACCGAGCGCGGGCGCGGCGTGATCCTTGAGCGTGCCGAGGAACTTGCCGGTGGGGAGGCGGACGGCACTGACGATGACGGCTTCTGACATGGTGGTGGGCTTTCGCGTCGGGGTTCAGGAACGGCGCGGGCGGCGGCGGCCCGCCGGCGGTGTGCCGCCGGTGACGTCGATGGCGACGACGGTGCCGGCGCCGAGCCACGGCTCGAGCTGCCGGAGCAGGCGCGGCGCCATGGCGCGGACGGCGTCGATCCACTGCGGGTCGTCGCCGGTGACGTGCAGCACCCGCCGATCGTCGAGCGTGACGCGGGTCGCCCGGGCGATGGCCGGACCGCCGGCGGCGCGCCACGCGAACTCGACCTTCTCGGGGGTCAGCGGCGCCTGGCGAATCGCCGGCGCCAGCGCCTCCGAGAGCAGGTCCGGTGCACGGAACATCCTCTAACCATATCACTCGCCGTCAGGGCGGTTCCACGCCGCGAACCGCCAGCCCGCGAGCGCACCGGCCATGATGTAATGCCCGCCGTGCCAGCGCTGCCGCTCGTGCTCGCCTCGGCGTCGCCGCGCCGCGCCGAACTACTGCGCCTCGCCGGCTTCGTCTTCACCGTCGCCCACGCCGCCGTCGACGAGACGCCCCGCCCGCGGGAGCCGCCGGCCGCCTACGTTCGGCGCCTGGCGGAAGAGAAAGCCGCCGCGGTGGCGGCTCACCACCCCGGCGCAGTGGTGCTCGGCGCCGATACGACGGTGGTTGCCGACGGCGACATCATGGGCAAGCCGGCCGACGACGGCGAGGCGGCCGCGATGTTGCGCAGGCTCCAGGGCCGCGCCCACGACGTGCTGACCGGCGTCGCGGTGGTGGCCCCGGGCGGCCGCAACAGCGCCGTGGCGGAGACGCGGGTCTGGATGGCGACGCTGAGCGAGGCCGAGATCGCCGCCTACGTCGCCTCGGGCGAGCCCGCGGACAAGGCCGGCGCCTACGGCATCCAGGGGCGCGCCGCCCGGTTCATCACGCGGATCGACGGGTCGTATCCCAACGTCGTCGGCCTGCCGGTCGCCGTCGTCCACGACCTGCTCCGGCCCTACCAGGGATAGCGCCCGGCGCCGTCGCCTGGGCGGCGGGGCCGGGTGGCCGAGGAGCGGGTACCGACCGTGCCTGGACCCGGCAGCCGGGCAGACCTGGCCCACTTTCGGTTGACCCCGCCGATGGGGCGGCATATCCTGTCAACGGGCGGCGGCGCGCCGCGTTGTCTCCGGAAGTCATTGACCATGAAGCACAAAGCCCTCAAGGTCGGCCTCACGAGCCTGGTGCTGGCGCTGTCGTTCGGCGGCCTCCTCTACTCGACGATGTCGGAGAGTACGGAGTACTACAAGCACGTCGACGAGGTGATGGGCGCACCGGCCCAGTGGTATGGCAAGCCGCTCCAGCTCCACGGCTTCGTCAAGCCTCAGTCGATCTTCAAGAAGCGCAACTCCCTCGAGTACCGCTTCGAGGTGCAGAGCCAGGGCCACGTCGTGCAGGCCAGCTACACCGGCATCGTCCCCGACACGTTCAAGGACGACGCCGAGGTGGTGCTGAAGGGCGTGCTCGGTCCCGACGGCTTCCAGGTGCATCCCAACGGCGTGATGGCCAAGTGCCCGTCGAAGTACGAGGCCAAGGTCGGCGCCGCCGGGGCGGCCGCGGCCACCGCCGGCACGCCCCCCGGCACGAACTAGGCGAGGCTCCGCCTCGGGAGCCAGAGCGTGCGGCTCCGCCTCGTCTGACAGCATTGCCTGGCCCGCCCCTCGGGCGGGCGCCGGCAGAAGGATCTCGATGGCCAACCTCGGCGCGTTCCTGCTCCTGCTCGCCTTCGTGATCTCCGCCTATTCGGCGGCGGCCTCGGTGGTGGGCGCCCGCCGCCGCAATCCCCGCCTCACCGCCTCGGGCGTCGGTGCGCTCTACCTCGTCGCCGCGGTCATGACCGTGGCCTCGGGCGTCATCGTCCACGCCTTCGTCGTCGGCGACTACACCATCAAGTACGTCCAGCGCTACTCGGAGTCGGCGCAGCCGCTGGCCTACAAGATCGCCTCCTACTGGGGCGGTCTCGACGGCTCGGTGATGTTCTGGGTGTTCCTGCTGTCGCTGTTCGGCGCGGCGGCGGTGCGCATCAACCGCGATCGGCACCGCGAGCTCATCCCCTACGTCGTCGCCACGCTCAGCGTGGTGCAGATGTTCTTCCTGTACCTGATGATCGTCCACAAGAACCCGTTCTCGACGTTCGTCACCGAGACGCCGGGCGCCGGGCAGGGGCTCAATCCGCTGCTGCAGAACTTCTACATGGCGATCCATCCGCCGACCATGTACCTCGGGTTCGTCGGCCTCACCGTGCCGTTCGCGTTCTGCATCGCCGCGCTGGTCACCGGGCACCTCGACGACTCGTGGCTGCGGGCGGTGCGCCGCTGGACGATGATCTCGTGGTTCTGCCTGTCGCTCGGCCTCACGCTGGGGATGATCTGGGCCTACGAGGAACTGGGCTGGGGCGGCTTCTGGGGCTGGGATCCGGTGGAGAACGCCGGCCTGCTGCCGTGGTTCACCGCCACGGCGTTCCTGCACTCGGTGATGGTCCAGGAGCGGCGCGGCATGCTGCGGGCGTGGAACGTGACGCTGGTCATCACCACGTTCCTGCTGACCCTGTTCGGCACCTTCATGACCCGCTCGGGCATCGTCCAGTCCGTCCACGCCTTCGGCGAGGACCGTGAACTGGCGCTGATGTTCACGGTGTTCATGTCGGCGGTGCTGATCTTCAGCTTCGGCTGGGTGATCTACCGGCTGCCGCTGCTCAAGGCCCGCAACGAGCTCGACTCGTGGATGTCGAAGGAAGCGGCGTTCCTGGCCAACAACTGGGTGCTGCTGTTCTCGGCGCTCTTTGTGCTGTTCGCGACGATGTTCCCGACCCTGTCGGAGGCGATCGCCGGCGAGCGGCTCACCGTCGGGCCGCCGTTCTTCAACACCTGGATGACGCCGGTCGGCCTCATCCTGCTGCTGCTCACCGGCATCGGGCCGCTGCTGGCGTGGCGCAGTTCCTCGCCGTCCACCCTGCGTGTGCAGTTCCTCTGGCCGGCGGTGGCCGGCCTGGCCGCCGGCGGCGCCGCCGTGGCCCTCGGCATCCGGGTGTGGAGTTCGGGGTTGTGCTTCGCCATCGCCGGGTTCGTGATGGGCACGATCGCCCAGGAGTTCCTGCGCGGCGCGGCGGTGCGGCGGCAGAGCACCGGCACCGATCTCCTCACCGCGATGATCGGCCTGGTCGCCCGCAACAAGCGCCGCTACGGCGGCTACATCGTGCACGCCGGCATCGTCCTGATGTTCCTCGGCTTCGCCGGCGAGGGCTTCGGGCGCGACGAGCAGGCGCTGCTCAAGCCGGGCGAGCAGGTGCAGGTCGATCGCTACGTGCTGCGTCTCGACGCCATCCGCGCCACCGAGGACGCCCAGAAGCAGATGGTCACCGGGCACGTCACCGTGCTCGACGCCGACGGCCGTGAACTCGGCAAGATGTATCCGGCGAAGTGGTTCTACCGCTCGCGGCCGCAGGAGCCGACCACCGAGGTGGCCATCTGGCGCTCGCTCGCCGAGGACCTCTATCTCGTGATGGCCAGTTTCGAACTGGGCGAGCAGACCGCCAGCGTCGAGATCCACGTCAACGAGCTGGTCAACTGGATCTGGATCGGCTTCGGCCTGCTGGCCTTCGGCACCGGCATTGCGCTGCTGCCCGAGCGGGTCTTCGCGTTCGCCACGACCCGCGTCGGCGTCGAGGCGGCGACGGCGACGCTGCTGCTCCTCAGCCTCGTGCTGTCGCCGGCGAGCGTGTTCGCGCAGACCACGGTCAAGCTGATCGAGCGCTCGGCGATGGAGCGCGAACTGGCCGACGAGGTGATGTGCACCTGCGGCGGCTGCAACCTGCCGGCCGGCTCGTGCGGCATGATGAACTGTCACGGCAAGGAGGAGCAGCTGGCCAAGGTGCACCAGCTGGTCTCCGAGGGCAAGTCGCGCGACGAGGTGCTGGCGACCTTCGTCCGCGACGCCGGCGGCCAGCACATCCTGGCCCGGCCGCTCGACGAGGGCTACCATCGCCTGCTGTGGTTCCTGCCCTACACGGTGGCGGGCCTGAGCGCGGTGGGGCTGTGGATGGTGGCGCGCCGCTGGTCGCGCGAGCGCGCCGCCGACCGGACGCCGGTGGCCGCCGTCGCCGGCGCCGACCCCGGGCTCCAGCAGCAGCTCGACGATGAGCTCCGCGACCTCGACTGACCCCGGGCTCCGCCCCTGGCAGTTGTTCGTGCTGGCCGGCATGCTCGCCGCCACGGCGGTCGTGCTGGTGTCGGCCGGCCAGACGCTGTCGAGCGTGATCGTGCTCAGCCTCACCGTGGTGGCGTCCAGCCTGGTGGCGCTAGCGGCGTTCCAGGTGCTGGGGCCGCTGGTCGCACCCGAGGTCGCCAGCGACGAGCCCCCGGCCGAAGGGCTCGCCCGGGCCGCGCTCGAACGCGAGAAGGCCCTGGTGCTGCGCTCGCTCAAAGAACTCGAGTTCGACCACGCGATGCGTAAGACCGCGACCCCCGACTTCGAGGAGATGCGGGGGCGGTTGCGCCTGCGGGCGGTCGGCCTCATGCAGCAGCTCGACGCGAGCGGCTACCGCACGGCGATCGAGCGCGACCTCGCCGCGCGCGGCACCGCGCCCGCGGCCGGGCCGCCGCCGGGTGCCGCGGCGACTCCGCCGGCCCCGGTGTGCGCGGCGTGTCAGACCGCCAACGACGCCGACGCCCGCTTCTGCAAACGGTGCGGCGCGGCGATGGCGGCGCCGTCATGAGCGGGCGCCGCCGACTGGGTGCCGTGGTGCTGACGGCCGCGCTCGCCGGCAGCCTGGCGCCGCTCGGGGCGCAGGTCGCGATGCCCGACGCCGGGCAGATGTCGGGCGTGCCGCTGCCGGCGCCGGAACTGCCGGATGCGGCGATCACGGTGCGCGTCGTCCGCGAGCGGATGGGCAACAACCTGCCCGGACAGGAGGTGGCGCTGGTCACCCCCGACGGCCGCGTCACCGGCGTGACCGACGACCAGGGCCGGGCGCAGTTCATGGCGGTGCCGGCCGGCGCGAGCGTCACCGCCGAGGTGACCGTCGACGGCGAGACGATTCGCTCCCAGCCGTTCACCGTGCCCTCGACCGGCGGCGTCCGTGTCGCCCTGGTGGCGGGTGCGGCCCGCGCTGCGGCGGCCGATGCGGCCGCGCGCGCCGCCGCCGCCGCGGAGCCGGCGCGCCCGGGCACCGTGGTGTTCGGCGTCGACACGCGGGTGATTCTCGAATTCCAGGACGACCTGCCGACCGTGTTCTACCTGTTCAGCGTGGTCAACAACGCGCGCACGCCGGTCGACACCGGCCGGCCGCTCGTGCTGGACCTGCCGGCCGCCGCCGAGTCGGCGTCGCTGGTCTCGGGGCCACCGGCGATGGCCAGGATGGAGGACCGCCGGCTGACCCTCACCGGTCCATTCCCGCCGGGGGCGACGGCGTTCCAGGTGGCCTACCGCCTGCCGTTGACCGCCACCCTGCGGATCGAACAGGCGTGGCCGGCGCCGGTGGAAGGCGCGCTGGTCGCCGCCGAGAAGGTCGGCGGGCTGGCCATGACGTCGCCGCAGCTCACCGCCAGCCGGGAGGGCGAGTCGAACGGCGAGGTCTTCGTGATGGGCACGGCCGGCCGCCTCGCCGAGGGCCAGGCGCTGACGCTCGACTTCTCCGGCCTGCCGGCGCCGCCGACCTGGCCGCGGACGGTGGCGATCGCCGCCGCCGCGCTGATGGGCCTGTGGGCGGCCTGGGCGGCGTGGCGCGGCCGGCCCGACACCGGCGCCGCCCGCGACGCGCTGCTGAAGGAACGCGAGCGGCTGCTCGGCGCCATCGCGGCCATCGACGCCGAGCGGCGGGCGCGCGGCGCCGACGATCCGCGCGCCGTCGCCAAGCGCGAACGGCTGGTCGCCGCCGCCGAGCAGGTCTACGCCGAACTCGACCGCCTGCCCGGCAGCGCCCAGTGAGCGTCGACTTCGACCGCGTCGCCGCCGTGCGCGTCGGCCGGCACTACGGGCGGCGCAAGGCCCTGGCCGACATCTCGTTCACCGCCGGGGCCGGCGAGATCGTCGGCCTGCTCGGCCCGAACGGCGCCGGCAAGTCGACGCTGCTGGCGATTCTCGGCACGCTGCTCGCGCCCTCGACGGGACACGTCGCCTACGGCGACGCCGCCGGGGCCGACCGGGCGGCGACCCGCGCCCGCATCGGCATGCTCGGCCACGATCTGTTCCTCTATCCGGAACTGACCGCGCACGAGAACCTGGTGTTCTTCGGCCGGCTCTACGGCGTCGCCGACGCCCCCGGCCAGGCCAGCCGCGCCCTCGAGCGCGCCGGGCTGGCGGCCCGTGCCGACGACGCGGTGTCGTCGCTGTCGCGGGGGATGCGCCAGCGCGTCGCCCTCGAACGCGCGCTGCTCCACGCGCCGCGGCTGCTGCTGCTCGACGAGCCGTTCACCGGCCTCGACCAGGCGTCGGCGGCGGCGCTGGTCGGGCGGCTGCGCGACGAGCAGCGGCGCGGCGTGGTGACGGTGCTGGCGACGCACGATCTCGACGCCGTCGACGGGCTGCTGACCACGACGCTGTTCCTGCGCGGCGGCCGCCGCGTCGAGCCGGCCGGCGCCGCCGGGGCGCTGCGCGATCGCTACCGGGAGGCGATGGCGTGAGCGGCTTCTTCCGGGTGGCGTGGCTGGTCGTCCGCAAGGACCTGACCGTCGAGGTGCGCAGTCTCGAGGTGCTGTCGACGACGCTGTTCTTCGCCGTCACCGTCGTGCTCATCTTCGCGTTCGGGCTGGTGAAGGAGGGCGCGCCGCTCGACGACGTGGCGGCGGCGATCCTGTGGATCGCGGTGTCGTTCTCGGGCACGCTGGCGCTCGGCCGCACGTTCGAGCGCGAGCGGCAGGCCGACACGCTGCGCGCGCTGCTGCTCGCCCCGGCCGATCGGCCGGCGATCTACGCCGGCAAGCTGGCCGGCATCCTGCTGCTGCTGGCGATCGTCGAGGCCGTGCTGGTGCCGCTGGTCGGCCTGTTCTTCCAGGCGCCGGTGTTCGCGACGCCGGGCTGGCTGGCGGCGCTGCTCGCCGCCGGGACGCTCGGCTTCGCCGCGGTCGGCACGCTGTTCGCGGCGATGCTGGTGCGGGCGCGCAGCCGCGACGTGCTGCTGCCGGTGCTGTTGTATCCGATGACGGTTCCGGTCATGATTGCCGGGGTTCGCGGCACCGCGGCGCTGTTCCAGGCCACGCCCGACCACGGACTGGCGCAGTTCTGGCTGGCGCTGCTCACGTTCTTCGACGTCGTGTTCGTGACCCTGGCGTTGTGGACGTTCGAGCCGGTGATGACCGACTGAGCCGTTTGCGCGGGCCGGCGGGGAAGGGGAAGGACACGGGACGATGACGACGGCGGTGAAGGCGGAGCTGGCGCTGGCGACGGCGATGTTCGCGGTGGCGCCGTGGGTCATCGACGCCGCGCCCTACGAGGCGACGATGGGCCTCGTCTACAAGATCTACTTCTTCCACATGCCGTCGGCGTGGATGTTCCTGCTCGGCGCGATCGTCGCCGGCGTGGCCAGCGCCCGGTTCCTGTTCGGCAAGCGCCAGGCTTCCGACGCCACCGCGGTGGCCGCCGCCGAACTGGCGGTGCTGTTCGGCCTGCTGGCCCTGGTCACCGGGCCGCTGTGGGCGCGCAAGGCCTGGGGCGTGTGGTGGGTGTGGGACGCCCGCCTCACCTCGAGTCTGATGACCTTCCTGATCTTCGTCGCGTATCTCATCCTGCGGCGCTTCGGCGGCCCGGGGTCCGAGAAGCTGGCCGCCGGCCTCGCGGTGTTCGGCATGGCCAACGTGCCGTTCATCTACGTGTCGGTCAACTACTGGCGGACGCTGCACCCGAAGACGTCGGTGGTGCCGACGCTGCCGGTCGAGATGGGCCGGCCGCTGTGGTTCTGCGTCACCGCCTTCCTGCTGCTGTTCCTGGCGCTGCTGTCGCTGCGCGCCCGCCTGGAGCGGCAGCGCTGGCGGATCGACGGACTCTACCTGGCCCAGGACGAAGCGTGATGATGCGATACCTGCGCGCGATGTGCTGTCTGCTGCTGCTGGCGGCGCCGGCGGCGGCCCAGCCCCAGCCGCCGACCGACGAGTTCGTGCCGATCTCGGAAGTGCCGCCCGAGGAGCAGATCCCGGCGATCACACTGGTGGCGACGGCGTACGGGTTCGTGTGGGTGGCGGTGCTGGTCTACGTGTGGTCGCTCGGCCGGCGCCTGCAGGCGGCCGAGCGCGAGATCGCCCGGCTCGAAGCCCGGAAGGACTGAGCCGAGCGCGATGGAGATCGGCACCCCCACCGCCGGCCACTTCATCTACATCCCGGTCGTGCTGCTGGTCGGCATCGTCATCGGCTGGGTGCTCGGCTCGCGCGCCGCCGCCGACGCGATGGCGATGGACAAGCGGCGGCGTGAGGAGAGAGCCGGCAGGACGCCGGCCGTGAAGGGACCAGGGACCAGGGACCAGGGACCAGGGTAAGGAACGGAATCAGACCGCGAATGCCCTGGCCGCAGCGCCGGTCGACGTCACGAGAAGCGTGACAAGGGTTCTACCTGGTCCCCGGTCCCTGGTCCCCGATCCCTTCGACGTTGCCGCTCTACCGCCCGATCGCCAGCCGCTGCGCCAGCGCTTCCGGCAGGCCGGCCTCGCGGATGCGCGCCTGGGTGCGTTCGATCGGATAGGCGATGCGGTGGATCTCGACGACCGCCGCGGCCGCGTCGTAGACGGCGAAGCCGGCCCGCGGGTCGCCGTCGCGCGGCTGGCCCACCGATCCCGGGTTGATCAGGTAGTGGCCGTCGCCGATGCCGATCGGCAACGGGCGCCGCGGATCGGTCGTCTCCAGGGTGAGCGAGGCCTGCGCCAGCCGGTAGCCGACCTGCACGTGCGTGTGCCCGAACAGGCACAGCCGCCGGGTGGCCGCCTGCATCGACCGCAGGACGTCGGCCTCGTCGAAGACGTAGGCGTCCTCGTCGAACGGCGTGCCGTGGCAGATCTCGAGCAGGTCGTCGATCGCCGTCGGCCCGGCCGGCAACTCGGCCAGCCAGTCGCGGTTGTCGTCGCTCAGCGCCTCGTAGGTCCAGCGGATGGCGGTGCGGGCGACGGCGTTGAACGCGTCGGACGGTTCGAGGCCGGCGCCGACCTTGTCGTGGTTGCCGCGGATGACGGCGAACGGCTGCAGGCCGCGGACCCGCTCGACCACCGCGTTGGGATCGGCGCCGTAGCCGACCAGGTCGCCCAGGACCAGAACGCGGTCGTGGGGAATGGCGGCCGCGGCGTCGAGCACCGTGTCCAGCGCCTCGAGGTTGGCGTGGATGTCGCTGAGCACCAGGTAGCGCATCAGTGTCCGAGCCAGTCGACAATCCGATCGACGACGTCGTCGACGGCCGCGCGCGAGACATCGACGCGAACGTGTGCCTGCTGATACGCCACGAGGCGTTGATTATAGAGCCGCTCCATCTCGGCGCGGTCGGCGGCCAGGGGCCGGCGGCCGTCGGCCGGGATGCGTTCGACGACCCGGGCGAACGGCAGGTCGAGCCAGACGACCGCGCCGTCGCGCAGCATCAGCGCCCGGTTGGCGGGGTCGACCGGCGTGCCGCCGCCGGTCGCCACCACGACGCCGCGCTCGGGCAGCAGATCGAGCAGCGCCTGGCGCTCCAGCGACCTGAAGTAGGCCTCGCCCGAGTGCCGGAAGATGCTGGGGATGTCGCGCTGCTCCTGCCGCTCGATTCTGGCGTCGACATCCTCGACCCGCCAGTCGAGCCGCCGCGCCAGGGCCCTGGCCACGGTCGACTTCCCGGCGCCCATGAATCCCCAGAGGTAGACCTTGTCGGCGGTCACGCCCGCAGCCCGTCGAGGGTCGCGAAGAAGTGCGGGAAGGACACCGCTGCCACCTCGGCGCCGACGATCGCGGTCGGGCCGGTGGCGCCGAGCGCGGCGACGGCGAAGGCCATCGCCAGCCGGTGATCGTGATGGGCGTCGACGGTGCCGCCGGCGAGCCGGCGGCCGCCGCGGACGGCGAAGCCGTCGGCGAACTCGTCGGCGTCGGCGCCCATCGCCCGCAGGCCGGCGACCAGGGCGGCGATGCGATCGCTCTCCTTGACCCGCAGTTCGGCCGCGCCCCGCACCGTGCACGATCCGCCGAAGGTGGCGAGCGCAGCCAGCGCCGGCAGCTCGTCGATGAGCAGCGGCACCTCCGCCGGCGTGATGACGATGTCGCCGAGATGGCCCGAGGCGATCCGCACCGCGCCGACCGGCTCGCCGTGCCACGCGTCCGCCGGCGTGACGACGACGTCGGCGCCGGCGCGGCGCAGCACGTCGAAGAGCGCCGTGCGGGTCGGGTTCAGGCCGACGTGGCGGATCTCGACCGCCGATCCTGGCAGCCCGGCGGCGGCGACGCCGAGGAACGCGCACGCCGAGGGGTCGCCGGGCACGCGCAGGTGCAGGCCGCCGCTGAGCCGGGTGCCGCCGCGCACGGTGAGACGGCCGGGCACCGCCAGATCGACCGGCGCGCCGAAGGCCGCCAGCGCCCGCTCCGTGTGATCGCGGGTCGGTGCCGGCTCGATCACGGTGGTCGTGCCGGCGGCGCGCAGTCCGGCCAGCAGCACCGCGCTCTTGATCTGCGCGCTGGGGACCTCGGGGGTGTGGACGATGCCGGTGAGCGGTCCGCCGGTGATGACCAGCGGCGGGCGGCCGCCCTCGTCGGCGTCGATCGTCGCCCCCATCGCCATGAGCGGCGTGATCACCCGGCGCATCGGCCGGCGCGACAGCGAGGCGTCGCCGACCAGCCGCGCGGTGAGCGGGGCGGCGGCCAGCAGGCCGGCGAGCAGGCGCATCGTCGTGCCCGAGTTCCCGCAGTCGACGTCGCCGGCCGGCGCGGCGAACCGGCCGCCGGTGCCGGTGATGCGCACCTGCAGTCCCTCGCCGGTGCTCCGTCGCGCCACCGCCACGCCGAGCGCTTCGAGGCAGCTGAGGGACGACAGGCAGTCGGCCCCGGTCGAGTAACGGTCGATGGTCGTGTCGCCGTCGGCCAGTGCGGCCAGCAGCGCGTAGCGGTGGGCAATCGACTTGTCGGACGGGACTTCGAGGGCGCCGCGGAGGGCCCGCGCGGGCCGCACCTCGGTCGCGCGGGCGACGGTCATGCCGTTCACTATAGCCAGCCGCTCTCTCCTGCGGCAATGCGCCGCCGCGCCGCGTATACTGGGGGCGACGCATGATGCCAGTCGTCCTGGTGGTCCGCCCGGCCGCATGACCCTCGCCAGCCACACCGTCCGTCTGGACATCGGCAGTGCGTTCGACATGCTCGACTTCGTCGAGGTGGTCAGCGGCCACATGTCGCGCATGGTCGGCTTCGACGAGGACGCGCTGCACTGGATCAGCATCGCCGTGCGCGAGTCGGTGGCCAACGCGATGAAGCACGGCAACAAGGGCGACGAGTCGAAGCGCGTGAAGGTGGAGTTCACGACCTCGCCGGCTGATCACCCGTCAGAGCTGATCATCCTCGTGCGCGACCAGGGCGAGGGCTTCGACCCCGAACAGGTCGCCGATCCGCTCGCCCCCGAGAACCTGCTGAAGTCGAGCGGCCGCGGCATCTTCCTCATCCGGTCGTTCATGGACGATGTCGTGCTGCGGCGCGTCCCCGAGGGCGGGATGGAAGTGCGCATGGTCAAGCGCCTCGCCCCGGCCTCGTGACCGCGCCCGATCCCCGCTTCCTGGCCACCGCCATCGAGGTGGTGACGCGCGCCGGCGCCATCCAGCGCGCGCGCTTCGGCTCGGCCGTGCGGGTCGACAAGAAGGGCACCATCGACCTGGTCACCGAGGTCGACGTCGAGATCGAGCGGATGTGCCGGGCGCTCCTCGCCGAGCGGTTTCCGGATCACGACATCCTGGCCGAGGAAATGGGCGGCGCCGGCGTCACCGGGCGGTCGCACCGCTGGGTCTTCGACCCGCTCGACGGCACCACCAACTTCGCGCACGGCGTGCCGATCTTCTGCTCGGCGCTGGCGCTCGAGATCGACGGCGAGGCGGTGGTCGGCGCGGTGTTCGATCCGAACCGCCAGGAACTGTTCACGGCCGAGCGCGGCGTCGGCGCCTGGTGCAACGGATCGCCGCTGCGGGTGTCGTCGACCGACGCGCTGATCGACGCGATGCTCGTCACCGGGTTTCCCTACGACGTGCACGAGACGCTCGACGAGATCATCGGCCTGTTCAGCGCCTTCGTCGCCAGGGCGCGGGCGATCCGCCGGCTCGGCTCGGCGGCGATCGACCTCTGCTGGGTCGCGGCGGGACGCATGGACGGGTTCTGGGAGCAGCGGCTGCAGCCGTGGGACACGCGCGCCGGCGCGCTGCTGGTGCAGGAGGCCGGCGGTCGCATCAGCGGCCTCGACGGCCGTCCCTGGGATCCGGCGGGCGGTCACCTGCTGGCCTCGAACGGCCACCTGCACGAGGTGCTGCTGCAGGTGGCGCAGGCCTTCCGCGAGCGTCGCCCAAACAAGACGTCCTGACCCCTGCCGCGGCGCGGTGGCCGTGCTCGGCGCGGCGAATCCGGCCGCAATTCGCCGGTCCCGCCGCTGGCATCCGCCGTGCAGAGTCCGGCGGTGTGCGCCCCGGGCGCACGGCGGGATCGGCCCGCCCTCGATTCGGAAGGGGGACGACGATGCGTCTCGTACGCCACGCGGCCGGGCTGTTGTGCGCCGCCGCGCTCGTGATGCCGGCCAAGCCGGCGCAGGCCCAACAGGCCCTCAACCTCTCACTGGGCTACTTCGCCGTCAACGGCGAAGACGCCCGCGCCGACGGCGACGTGCTGGTCGCCAACCGCGACATCCTCGCCTTCGACATCCGCGACTTCGACACCGGTTCGGTCGGCATCGAGTGGCTGCTGCCGGTGGGCGAATTTCTCGAGGTCGGCGCCGGCGCGGCGTTCACCAGCCGCACGGTGCCGAGTGTCTACGACGGCTTCGTCAACCGCGACGGCAGCGAGATCGAGCAGGATCTGAAGCTGCGCATCGCGCCGTTCACGGCGACGCTGCGGCTGCTGCCGTTCGGGCGATCACGGGCCGTTCAGCCCTACGTCGGTGGCGGCATCGGCCTGTTCACCTATCGCTACAGCGAGGTCGGCGAGTTCGTCGACTTCACCGACCGGAGCGTCTTCCGCGACCAGTTCGTCGCCACCGGCACCGAGACCGGCGGCGTCGTCCTGGCCGGCATCCGCTTTCCGATCGGCGACACCTGGTCGCTCGGTGGGGAAGTGCGCTGGCAGAAGGCCGACGCCGACCTCAGCGACGACTTCCTGGGCACCACCCTCGACCTCGGCGGGTTCCACTACCTGGCGACGATCCACGTCAAGTTCTGACGACCGGCGGCCAGGGGCCAGCGGCTGGAAAGTCACACTGGCGACGCCCGACGCGCCCGATTCTGCGGGGTATACTTGCAGGATCGGGCGCGTCGCCCGTACCGATGACCCCAGAGCTGTCGATCGTCATCCCGATCCGCAACGAGTCACCGAACATCCGCCCGCTCTACGACGAGCTGATGGCGGCGCTCGGGGCCACCGGGCGGGCCTTCGAGGTGATCGTCATCGACGACGGCTCGACCGACGACTCCTTCGCCCAGCTCGCCGCCCTGCAGGCCGGCGACCCGCGCCTGCGGGTGATCCGGTTCCGCCGCAACTTCGGGCAGACCGCGGCGTTCGCCGCCGGCTTCGCCTACGCCCGCGGCCGCCTCGTCGTCACCTCGGACGGCGATCTGCAGAACGATCCGCACGACGTCGAGCGGATGGTGCGGATGGCCGACGACGACGGCTACGACATCGTCTGCGGCTGGCGCAAGGACCGCAAGGACACCTTCGTCACCCGCCGCGTGCCGTCGATGATCGCCAACTGGCTGATCTCGAAGGCGACCGGCGTGGCGCTGCACGACTACGGCTGCTCACTCAAGGTGTTTCGCTCCGAGATCGTCAAGCCGTTGCGGCTCTACGGCGAAATGCACCGCTTCCTGCCGGCCATCGCCAGCGAGCAGGGCGTGCGCATCGCCGAAGTGGTGGTCAACCACCGGGCGCGGCGGGCCGGCACCTCGAAGTACGGCTTGTCGCGCACCGTCCGCGTCGTGCTCGACCTGGTCACGGTCAAGTTCCTGCTCAGCTACTCGACGCGCCCGCTGCAGATCTTCGGACTGCTGGGACTGGTGGCCGGCGGGCTCGGCGGGGCCATCACCGCGTATCTGGGCTGGGTGCGGCTGGTGCTGCACCAGCCGATTGCCGATCGGCCGCTGCTGCTGCTGGGCGTGCTGCTCGCCTTCACCGGCGTGCAGTTCCTCACCTTCGGGCTGCTCGCCGAGCTCATGGCCCGCACCTACTACGAATCGCAGAGCAAGCCGACCTACGTGATTCGGGAAGTGCGGCAGAGCGAGGGCCAGCCGGCGGCGCTACGCTGATGGCCGCTGCACCGTCGCGCGGCCCGCGCAGCCACGACCCCAACATCACCGTCATCCAGCAGGAGCTGTTCGACGAACGGCGCTCGAAGGTCGCCAAGTACCGGGATCTCGTCGTCGGCCGTCCGGGCTGGGGCGCGCTCCTCGCCTTCGAGACCGTGACCCTGCTGTCGTCGTGGGTGCCCGGGGCGCTCGGGTTGTTCCTGCGCGCCAGGCTCTATCCGCTCGTCCTCGGCCGGGTCGGCCGCAACGTCGTCTTCGGCGTCAACGTCACGCTACGCCATCCGCACAAGATCGCCATCGGCGACAACGTCGTCATCGACGACCAGTGTTGTCTCGACGCCAAGGGTACCGACAACCGCGGCATCGTCATCGGCCAGGGCGTGTTCGTCGGCCGCAACACCATCCTCAGCTGCAAGAACGGCGACATCCTCCTCGAGGACCGCGCCAACCTCGGCTTCAACTGCGAGATCTTCTCGGCGGCGACGGTGCGGGTCGGCGCCGACGTCCTGATGGCGGCGTACACCTATCTCGTCGGCGGCGATCACCTGTACGACCGCACCGACGTCCCGGTGCTGCAGCAGGGCCGGACGGCGCGTGGCATCGACATCGGCCCCGGGGCGTGGCTGGGGGCGCACGTCGTCGTCACCGACGGCTCGACGGTGGGCCGCGACGCCATCGTCGGCGCCGGCGCGGTGGTGGTCGGCGCCATCCCCGACTTCGCAATCGCCGTCGGCACCCCGGCCAAGGCCATCAGGGATCGCCGGACCCCGGGCCCCGAGCCCCGAGTCCCGAGCCCCGGCGAGGCGTAGCTTCCATGTGTGGCATCGCCGGCATCGTCAACCGCGATCTCGAGGCGCCGGTCGCCGGGGCCGACCTGACCGGCATGGTCCGGGCGCTCACGCACCGCGGCCCCGACGGCGAGGGCATGGTGCATCTGCCCGGCGTCGCGCTGGGCATGCGCCGCCTGGCGATCGTCGACGTCGCCACCGGCCAGCAGCCGATCGCCAACGAGGACGGCACCGTCCACATCGTCGCCAACGGCGAGATCTACAACTTCAAGGACCTGCAGGCCGACCTGCTCGCCCGCGGCCATCGCTTCAAGAGCCTGGCGTCGGACATCGAGGTGCTGGTCCACGGCTACGAGGAGTGGGGCGAGGCGCTTCCGTCGCGAATCCGCGGCATGGTCGCCTTCGCCATCTGGGACACGCGGACCCGCACGCTGTTCGCGGCGCGCGATCGCGCCGGCGAGAAGCCGCTCTACTGGGCGCTGACCCGGCGCGGGCTGCTGCTGGCCTCCGAGGTCAAGGCCCTGCTGACCCGGCCCGAGCTCGACCGCGTGCTCGACGTCGAGGCGCTCGACCAGTTTCTCACCTACGAATACGTGCTCACCCCGCGGACGATGCTGCGGGGCGTGCAGGCGCTGCCGCCGGCCTCGTCGCTGCGCTACCGCGACGGCGCGGTCCAGGTCGCGCGCTACTGGGATCCGGCGTCGATCGCCGTCCGGCCGTGGACCGACGGCGAGGCGGCCGAAGCCCTCCGCGACACGCTGACCCGCGCCGTGTCGAGCCAGCTCATGTCGGAGGTGCCGCTCGGCGCGTTCCTGTCGGGCGGCATCGACTCGAGCAGCATCGTCGCGCTGATGAGCCGTGTCACCGCCCAGCCGGTGAAGACCTTCACGATGGGGTTCGAAGACGGCTCCTACGACGAGATGCCGTACGCGCGCGAGGTGGCGGCGCTGTTCGGCACCGAGCATACCGAGCGTCTCGTCAGCCCGGATCTGGGCGCGTTGTTCGACCGGCTGGTGCCGCACCTCGACGCCCCCTTCGCCGACGTCTCGCTCTTCCCGACGTTCCTGGTGTCGCAGGTCGCCCGCGAACGCGTCACCGTCGCGCTGTCGGGCGACGGCGGCGACGAGCTGTTCGGCGGCTACGACGCCTACGAGGCGCAGGCGCTCGCCACGCGCTTCCAGGCGGTCGGCGCGCCGCTGGTGCCGGCGTTGGCCGCGGTCGGCGCCGCGCTGCCGCCGACCGGGCAGAAGAAGGGCCTGGTCAACAAGTTCAAGCGCTTCATCGGCGGCGTGGCGACGGCGCCGGCCGACCTGGCGCACTACCGCTGGATGGTCCACCTGGGGACGCGCGCCAAGCGCCGGCTCTACGCGCCGGGCTTCGCCGCGGCGCTGGCCGGCAGCGACGTCTACGCGCCGGTGCGCGAGGTGCTGGGCCGGGCCCGGCCGGACGACCTGCTCAACCGCCAGTTCTTCACCGACCTGCAGATCTACCTGGCCGACGACATCCTGGTGAAGGTCGACCGGATGAGCATGGCGACCTCGCTCGAGACGCGGGCGCCGTTTCTCGACGTCGACGTGATGGAGCTGGCCTTCTCGATGGCCGGCACGCTCAAGATCCGCGACGGCGTCCGCAAGTTCGTGCTGAAGGAGGCGATGCGCGGCCTCGTGCCCGACCGCATCCTGTACCGCCGCAAGGAAGGCTTCAGCATCCCGATGAAGAACTGGCTGCGCCGCGAGCTGGCGCCGCTGATGCGCGACCTGCTGGCGCCGGAGCGGATCGCGCGGCGGGGTCTGTTCGAGCCGGCCGAGGTGACGCGCCTCATCGACGCTCACGTCGGCGGCCGCGAGAACCACGCGCACACGCTGTTTCCGCTGATGGTGTTCGAGCGCTGGGCCGACGCCCACCTGCGCTGAGCGCGGCTGGCCGTCAGACGCCGCTGTGGCGGCTGAACGCCTCGATCCACTCCGGCTTGCGATCGACCAGATACCAGCCGGCGCCGCACAGCGCCGACGTGGCCGCGAAGGCCGCGGCGATGATGTAGGCGCGGTGGAGTCTGAGAGGAGACGGCGAATCCCCGGCCGAAGTTACCGGGCCGGGTAGACGGCCTCGACCGCCGCGATTTCGTCACGGCGGCGGCCCGGGACCCAGCCGAGCGCGGAGGCCATGATCGCGGCCGCGGCCTCGAGCGCCGCGTATGAGGGCCGTCCGGCCGTGCCGGCCTCGGTTCGGCGCAGCATCACGTCGGCCAGGGTGATCGCCGCCTCGTCGCGGACCGCGTGGAGCACCTCGGCGCCGGTGACGGCGCAGTCGTCGGCCAGCGGAGCCGCCAGCGCCGGCAGGGCGGCGGCCAGGGCGGCGACCGCGCGCCACCCGGTGCCGTAGGTACCCGCCAGGCGTTCGCGTAGCGACGCATCGGTGGCCGGGACGTCGGCGGCGCGGGCCTCGCCGTACAGCCCCGACAGGGAGGCGAAATCCGCCCCCACGGCACGCGATGCCGCCGTCAGGCCGGGCCCGAGGGGGCGTCCGGCCTGCCGCGCCACCGCATCGACGGCCTCCCGCGCGGTGTGCCGCGCGGTCGTGTACCGCACGCTGAAGATCGAGACCAGGCCACGGTGTCCGCTGGCGGCGTGGTCGACGACTCGGCTCTCCTTGAGCAGCGCGACGTGCGCGCCGTCGCCGTGCACCATCGGCAGCAGGCCGCGATGGACCAGGCGTACCGTGGCCCGGGTGAGTCCGGCACCCGGGAACGCCCGGGCGCCGTCGGCGAGCAGCGCCTCGACGTGCGCGGCGGAGCCGTGCGGGGCGTCGGCGTCGCCGTCGTGGGCGTCGTGGCTGGTGCCGAGGATCGAGACGTCGCGCCAGGGCACGATGAACAGGAAGCGGCCGTCGACGACGCCGCCGCAGGCGTGCGTGGCGGTCACCCGATCGACCACGAGGTTCATCGCCCGCGACAGTCGCGCCGTCGGTGCCTCGGCCGGGGCGCCACCGAGGCGGGCGAGCACGGCGCCGGCCCACGGTCCCGCCGCGTTCAGCACGGCCGCGGCGCGGATGTCGAAGCGGGAGCCGCTCAGCCGATCCTCGACGGTGACCGCGGCGAGGCCGGCGCCGCGGCGCGCCAGGGCCACCGCTTCGACGTAGTTGGCCGCCGCCGCGCCGCCGGCGACCGCCGAGAGCACCGCGCTCAGCGTGACCCGTTCGGCCTGCCGCATCTGGTAGTCGAACCACACGGCGCCGCCGCGGACACCGTCGGCGGCGATGAGCGGGTTGAGCCGCAGGCACTCGTCACGCGAGACCACGGCGCCGCCAGGCAGGCGCAGCGCCTCGTCGACGTCGTCGTTGCGGTCACGGCCCACCGCATCGGTGATGGCCAGCGCAACGCGGAGCGCGGCCGTGCTCCGCGTCGTCCAGCCGTAGGTGGGCACGCAGAAGGGCAGCGGCCGGACCAGATGCGGGGCCAGGCGGGCCAGTGCGCGGCGCTCCCGGACGAACAGCCGCATCTGCGCCAGGCTGAGGGCCTGCAGCGAGCGCAGGCCGCCGTGCAGCGTCTTCAGGCTGTTGAACGAGGTGCCGCCGCCGAAGTCGCCGCGGTCGATGAGCGCCACCCGCAGGCCGCGTGCGGTGGCGTCCCAGGCGGCCAGCGCGCCGTAGATGCCGGCGCCGATGACGAGCACGTCGAAGCGGTCGTCGGCCAGCCCGCGCAGGTCGCGCTGCATCCGCTTCGCATTGTACGATAGCGGGCTGTGACCACCGACGCGGTTCGCCGCTACTGGAACGAGCGCATCCACGACCTGGAGATGACCACGCATCCTCCGGGCAGCCGCGAGTTCTTCGCCGACCTCGACGCCTACCGCTTCGACAAGCTGCGCTACCTGCCGGAACTCGTCGACTTCGGCGGATTCGCCGGGCGCCGGCTGCTGGAGGTGGGCTGCGGCATCGGCACCGACCTGGCGCGGTTCGCCCGCGGCGGCGCGGTCGTCACCGGCATCGATCTGTCACAGACGGCGATCGATCTGGCGGCGAAGAACTTCGCCGGCCTGGGCCTCAGCGGCGACCTGCGGGTCGGCGACGGCGAGGCCCTGCCGTTTCCCGACGCCTCGTTCGACGTCGTCTACGGGCACGGCGTGCTGCAGTACGCGGTGCGGCCCGAGCGCATCGTCGCCGAGGCGCACCGCGTGCTGGTCCCGGGCGGCCAGGCCATCTTCATGGTGTACAACCGCCGCTCGTGGCTGAACGGCTTGTCCAAGGTGATGAAGGTCGCGCTCGAGCACGAAGACGCGCCGGTGCTGCGCAAGTACACGATCGGCGAGTTCCGGGCGCTGCTGGCGCCGTTCGCGGCGATGCGGATCGTGCCCGAGCGGTTCCCGGTGAAGTCGCGGCTGCACGGCGGCTGGAAGGGCGCCGCCTTCAACACGCTGTTCGTCGGCGCCTTCAACGCGCTGCCGCGGGCGCTGGTCCGCCCGCTCGGCTGGCACCTGATGGCGTTCTGCCGCAAATAGCCGCCGGCTCCGCCGGGCGTCAGTGCCGCTGGTGCCGCACCTGGTAGACCGACAGCGCGTCGGTGTGGAAGACCAGCGGCAGCAGGTCGGGTTCGCGGGAGAAGCGCTGCTCGACGCCGGGGTGGGCGCGCCGCTCCGGATCATCGCGCCTTCGCCAGTTCCGACAGCGCCCGCGTCGGCTGGCCGACGGTGCGCTGCTCGACGACGAGGATCGAGCGCGACACGAATTGCAGCCCCTGCTGGCGCCAGCCGCGCAGCAGGCTCCGCACCTCGGTGAGGGCGGCGCGCTGCTCGGCGCCGAGCGCCGGGGCGTCGAGCCGGTCCATCACCGCGACCTCCAGATCGGCGACTCCGCGGCCTGCTTCGAGCGCCAGGAAGCCGCGGCCGTCCGACAGCGGCACCACGGACACGCCGTGCAGACCGGCGAACACGTCGGGCCGCACCAGGATCAGCGCCCGCTTGCCCGGCAGCTGCACGAGTTCAGCGGTGCGGGCCTGGCCGGCGATGGTCTTCTTGGTCGCCCGCTCGTACAGCGAGACGATCGCCCAGGCCGGATCGGGGTCGAGACGGCGCAACCAGGCGACGACGTCGGCCGGCAGCGAGATGGTGAGCAGCTGCGTCGGCCGGCCGAACTTCAGCGGGCGCCCGCGCTTGGCAGCCACCCTCTTACCTTAATCGAAAATTGGCCTCTGGCAAGTTTGTCAAAAGAAAAGAGCCCGGGCGTCCCGCCGGGCCGGGGCGAGGCGGGATCAGACCGTGGTGGTGGACGCCGCGGCGGCGGCCGGCGGCGGCGCGACCGGCGCGTCGGGCGAGGGCCGGCGCTTTTCCATCGACGCCCGGACCAGGAACTTGGCGTACGGCACCACCTGCTTGATGGCGGCGACGTTCATCTGGCACGGGCTGAGGCAACTCGGGCACTTCTCGTCGCGGATGTGCCGGCGGTGCTGCTGCGAGGCCTCGCGGAAGTAGATCGCCTCAGGGTCTTCCGTCGTGACGTTGCCGACGACGTCGCTGTTCTCGCAGAAGAACAGGTCGCCGTTCGGGTTCAGCATCACGCCCTGGGTCTGGAACGGACACGGCGTCAGGCGGTGATAGCCGTTGGCGATCATGTCCGCGTAGTGCATGTAGATGTAATTCTGGCCGTCGAGCAGCGGATCCTGGCGGACGCGCTCCATGAAGAACTGCCGCATCCGCTGTTCCTCGGGGCCCATCGGCTTGAGCGTGCGCTCGAGCTCGGCATTGCCCAGCATGGCGTCGGTGAAGCGCACCATGTTGAAGACGATGTCGAGCTTCTCCTTCTTCGCCCAGGCGAGGATGTTGTCGGCGTCGTCGAGGTTCTTGGAGAAGATGGTCGAGGAGATGCCGAAGTTGAAGCGGTATTTCTTCTGCAGCTCCTGCATCGCGGCGATGGTCTTGCCGGCCTTCTCGAACGCCTTGCGGACGTTGCGGACCTCGCCGTGCATGTCGCCGACGCCGTCGATCGACACGCGGGTGGAGAAGATGACGTTGCGCTCGTGGCAGAGCTCGACCACCTTGGTCAGCATCGGGATGCCGCGCTGCGGCGTCAGCCCGGTGGTGTTGATGGTCAGCTTCCGCAGCTTGGGGAACTTGTCGATCATCAGCCGGCAGATGTCGACCATGTCGTTGCGGGTGGTCGGCTCGCCGCCCGACAGGCTGGCGTTCTCGATGTCCTTCCAGAGGTTCGAGCTGAAGGCACGCTCGATCTGGGCGAGCGTCATGTCTTCCTTGCGGTTGCCGCGAGTCCAGTTGCTGCACATCTCGCAGCGGGCGTCGCAGACGAACGTGCAGTGGAAGATGAAGACGGTGGGGTGGAGCGGGGTGTACTTGGCCACCACCGCCTTGACCATGTCCTTGGGCGCCGAGAGGGCCGCCTTGGCGAGATACTTCGCGGCGTAAACCTGTGCCATCTAAGTCTTAGATACTACTGCGTTTCTGGCTCGCCGCCAACCTGGGGCGGGGGGCCGCCGGCGGGTTCGGCGCGGCGCAGCCACAGCCACAGGCCGGGCAGGTTGCCGGCCAGGCCGGTCAGGACGATGAGCGTCGAGAGCGCGAAGGCCAGCGCGTCGGGCACCCCCATCGGCCGCATCAGCCAGACGATGACGCCCTGCGGCACGCCGAAGCCGCTCACCGAGACGGGCAGGAGCAGCATCAGCAGGCCCAGCGGCATCACCAGCAGGTAGTAGGCGAACGGCACCGCCAGGCCCAGGCCCGCGCCGAGCAGCCACGCCTGGGTGATGCGCAGCACCTGCACGACGAGCGACCAGCCCATCACGACGGCCAGCGCGCCGCGGTGATCGCGGTAGGCGCCCATCGCGTCGGCCAGGCGCAGCAGGCGGCGGGCGATCGGCCCGCCGTGCCGATGGGCCGGAACCGCGCTGCGCAGCAGCGCATCGGACCAGAAGGCGGCGACGCACGCCAGCGTCAGCACGGCGACGCCGGCCGCGATCCGCGCCGCACTGACGCCGGCCGGAGACCACTGCACGAGCCCGACGACGCCCATCGCCGTCAGCGACAGCACGCCGAGCAGGCGGTCGACGACGACCGACGCCAGCGCCTCGCCGCCACGGGTCGTGATCTGCGCCAGGCTCCAGGCCCGTGCCGCGTCGCCGCCGATGCCGGCCGGCAGGAAGCTGCCGACGAACGAGCTGACCAGGAAGACCCGGGCGGCGTCCCCGGGGGCGACGGCGACGCCGCGGGCGCGCAGCAGCAGCAGCCAGCGCCAGATCATCACCAGGCGATCCGCGGCGACGAGCGCCAGCACGGCGGCCAGGTGCGCCGGCGACACCGCGACGACCGCGCGCGCCGCGGCGCCCATGTCGATGCCGGTGGCCAGCCAGGCCAGGATGGCGATGGTGAGCGCCGCCCGCGCCCACCACGATCCGGCCAGGCGGGCCAGCATGCGGGCTACCGGCCTCCGCCGCCGCCCGGCCCGCCGGGCTTGCGCGCGACGAAGGTCAGCGTCTCGAACAGGTTCTTGCGGATCTTGAAGACGAGCTCGGTCGTGCCGGTGTAGCGCGACAGCGCGTCGACGCCGGGGATGTTGATCAACAGGGCGGCCGCGGCGAGCAGATCCCGCGCCGGGCCGGTCGCCAGGCCGATGCCGCGCTCCACCGCCAGCACCTCGAAGCCGCCGTCGTTGAACAATTGGCGGACGCGCCGTTCGGTGGTGACGAAGTTGTGCGTGTAGTCGACGTCCCAGAAGAACGACCGTTCCTTCAGGTAGTCGGGCACGACGACGAAGAACACGCCCCCGGGCCTGAGCGCGCGCAGCGCCTCGGCGGTGAACAGCCGCGCCTGTTCGATGCCGTTCATGTGCTCGAGCACCTGGTCGGCATAGACGACGTCGGTGCTGGCGTCGGGCACCGGAATCGGCGGCGCCCACGACTCGATGACGCGCAGGCCCTTGCCCTTCAGGACGTCGATCAGAATCCGGCTGGCTTCGATGGCCGTGTAACGCCAGCCGGCGGCGACGGCCTGCTCGGCCAGCGTGCCATGCCCGGGCCCGACTTCGACCATGTCGCCCGGCGCCGGCTTGTAGCGGTGCAGCAGTGCGAGCCGGTGCTGCTCGATGCGGCTGCGCCGGCCGGAGCCATAGCCCGTCAGCTTCTTCTCGGAGAACGACTTGTAGAAGGTGTCCTGGGTCTCGGCCACGCGGTCCCTGACTGTACGTGAAAACGGGCGACGGCCCGCGCCGTCGCCCGTGAGGCGTCCGGGTGGGTTCGGCTAGGGCAGCAGTGCCAGTGTGGCCGGGTTGGGAGCGTAAACCTGCTGCGCGTTGTCCAGGCGCCCGATGTAGGTGGTCACCCACACCGGGTTGGATCCGCCAATCCCGCCGACGAGATCCCAGGCGTCGCGCGATGAGCACAGCACGATCACGTCGTCGGACTGCGGCCGGCCGGCGCCCCCGTTCTTGATGCACCAGTTCGAGTCGGGCCCGCGTGGGTTCCACTTGCCGTGCCCGTAGTGGATCGCCGCGACGGCCGTCTCCAGGTACAAGTTCAGCTGAGTGCGATTCGAGCCGCGGCCGATGTTGAACCGCCCCGCCTGGTAGATGGCGAAGATGATGTCGACGGCCTCGCCGATGCCGATGTTGCGCGGCGGCCCGACGTTGCCGCCGCTGGCGCCGATGGTCACGCGCGGCGGCGTCTTGAACGTCCAGGTCGGCGACCACGGACCGGCCTCGCCCTGGAACTCGGCGCGGACGCGCCAGCGGTACTCGAGGTCGTTGCCGAGGTCGGCTTCCGCCGCGAGCGAGGTCTGACCGCTCGGGTCCTGTGCGACCAGGATCTCCGCGATCGAGTTGCCGGCACCGTCGAACACCTGAACCCGGTAGCCGAGCGCGACACTGGCGAACCGTCCGGACGAGTTGCCGAAGGTGACCGTGGGACGCACGCCCTCGGTGACGGCGCCGTTCTCCGGCGAGAGCGGCGTCGGCGCGGTCACTTTGAGCAGCGACCCGTCGGGATTGGCCTCGGCGGACCCAGCGGCGACGCTGGGGGACACGGGGGACTGGGGGCTCTGCGAGCACGCGGCGACGAGCGCAAGGCTCGGCAGCATAAGGCCGCGGAAGGCGAGTCGTCGAAGCATCAGGGCTGGTCTCCTCGAAAGCACGTGAACCGCCGGTCAGTATGGCAGCCCAGGCACTATACCGCTAAATAGTTGTGAAATATAGTGCCCGGGCGCGCCGCCGTGCTACCATCGGCCGATTCTGACGGCGCCCCCCGGGCGGCGTGGGGGGGCCTCGCCCTCCCGAACAGGGAGGACGAGACGATGCGAGTTGCAGGGGCCACGGTTGTGGCGGCGATGGTGGCGATCGGCCCGAGCACGGCCTGGGCGCAGACCGATGAGTCGCGATTCATGCTGTCGCTGAACGGCGCGTTCGAGCCGGGCGACGAGGACTTCACCGACGACGGCTCCTTCACCCTCTACGACGAGGCCGGGCGGATCACCGTCTCGGGGCGGTCGTCCACCGGAGCCATCCTCGACGCCGGCGTCGGCGCCCGCATCGTCGGTCGCTTCACCCTCGGCGTGAGCGGCCATCGCGGCGCCAGCGCCGACGAGGCGACGGTTTCCGGCCAGGCGCCGCACCCGATCTTCTTCAACCGGCCGCGGTCGTTCTCGGTGACCGTGGCCGAGACCAAGCGCATCGAGCAGGCGCTGCACTTCAGCGCCGGCGTGCTGATCCCGCTCGGCGAGAAGCTCGACGTGCACGTCTACGGCGGGCCGTCGCAGTTCCGCTTCTCGCAGCAGGTCGTCGGCGAGGTCGTCATCCAGGAGGCGAACGCCGCGGCGACGGCCGTCAACGTCACGCCGACCATCGTGGCCCGGAAGAAGAACGTGTGGGGCGGGCATATCGCCGCGGACTTCTCGTATCCGCTGTTCCAGATCGGCAACGGGTCGTTCCGGCTCGGCGCCTTCGTCCGCTATGCGCAGGCGTCGTCGGAGTTCCAGGTCGTCAGCAGCACGGTGTCGACGAAGGTCGGCGCGATCCAGTACGGCGGCGGCATCAGGGTGCGCTTCTAGGGTACCCGGCGAGTACGGAGACGGGCCGGCCCCCGCGAGGGAGCCGGCCCGTTTGTCGTGTACGGCGCGCCGACGCTGGTCAGGGCAGGGCGGAGCGCGGCGGCGGGTAGACGTTCTGGTCGCTCGGCAGACGCCCGATGTAGTCGGCGTGGAAGCTGTAGCCGCTGGCGCCGGCGCCGCCGATCATGTCCCAGGCCTCGCGCGAGCCGCAGCGGACGAGCACGTCGTCGGACTGCGGCCGGCCCGAGCCGCCGTCCTTGATGCACCAGCCGGAGTCCGGCCCCTTCGAGTTGTAGCGGCCGTGCCCGAAGTGGATGACGGCGACGGCGCTGGCCCAGAAGCGGTTGCGGCTGTCGCGGCTCGACCGCGACCCGAGATCGGCGCCGGTGCCGTCGTGGACGGCGCGGATGATCGACAGCGCTTCGTTGATGTCGATCGAGCGCGCCGGGCCGACCGTTCCGGTGCCACCGCCGCCCGGGATCACGCCGCCACCCCCGCCGCCGCTCGGCACGGCCGGCGTGCGGAAGGCAATCCACGGGGTGTAGGCGCTCTGGACGTCGCCGTTGGTGGCGTAGGCCCGCCAGTAGAGCGTGGTGCCATACGGCGCGCTGCCGCCGCTGAGCGACGTCGTGCCGCCCGAGCCGACGCCGGTGCTGAGCACGGCCGCCACCTGCCCTGGATCGGGCGTGAGGCCGACTTCGACGCGATAGATGACCGGGCCGGCGGGCCCGGAGATCCGCCCGTTCTGCAGCTTGAACACCGGGTTGATGGTGGCAATCTGACCGATCGGCTCGATCGGCGTCGGCGGGTCGATGACGACCGGTTCCGTGAGGGTGAAGTTGCTCGGCGCGGAGTACGGCCCGGTGTTGGCGCCGTCGAACGAGCGCGCGCGCCAATGGTAGGTGCCGCCGGCGCCGAGGGTCGCCGGCAACCGGTAGGTGGTTCGCCCGTCGGGGCCGAGGGCCACCTGATCGGCCTGGTGCAGGACGGTCTGGAAGTTGGCGTCGCTGGCCAGCTGGAACTGCAGAGACAGGGGCCGCACCCCCGACGTACTCGAGTTCTCGATCAGGAAGTCGAGCGGCTGCTGCGAGGCGACGATGGCCTGGCCGGCGAACGGCTCGAGGTTCTTGGGGGCCGAGATGGTGACGCCGGGAATCGGGCCGGCGATATCGGGGCTGAGCGGATTGGCGCTCTTGCTCTGCTGGCAGGCGGCCGCCACCACGGCGAGCACGCACGCTCCCACGACGCGAAGTCGATGCATTTCCGTTGTCTCCTGCCGACGCCGGGCGGCTCGCGCCGCCGCCGGTGGGAGAGCAGCGGAGGGCGCCAGGACGCGTCCGGGCAGCCTGTGTATCGGCCCCGGCTGCACGGGGCTTTACGCGGTCAGCAGCGTACCACGAAGCGATCGGCGCCGTGCAATTCAGTGCCGCCGCATGAGAAACAGTGCACCGCCGCCCATGGAAAAGAGCATGACGAGTGCCGTCCCGAGCAGCGAGACCGCCACCGCCGCCTCGACGCCCAGACCGAAGCGAACGAAGAAGAAGCTGAACACCGCTTCGCGCACGCCGAAGCCGTTGATCGAGACCGGCGCCATCTGCACGGCCATCGCCACCGGCACGAGCACGCCGGCCAGGAACAACGGCAGCGGCACGGCCAGGCTGCGCGCCGCCAGCGCGTAGAAGACGACGATCACCACCTGGACCACCAGCGCGCCGGCCAGGGCGCCGAACAGCGACGACGGGCGCGCCCGGAACTTGAGAAACGCCTCCTGGAGCAGGGTCGCGCGCTCGTGGATCCACGGGTGATCCAGGGCTCGAACCGGCACCAGCAGGGTGTCGAGGAGCCGAGGGGCCGCAAACAGCGGCACCGCCACCGCGGCCGCGCCGAACGCCGCCACCTGCAGCCCCCACGCGCCCGGCACGTCGACGCCGACCACCCGGGCCGACACGGCCCCGAGCGCGCCGACGGTCAGCAGGGCGAACAGCCCGAGCAGGCGGTCGACCAGCACGACGGTCGTCGCCAGCGTCTTGGAGCCCGCCGGTTTCGACGTATCGGCGATCCGGACGACATCGCCGCCGATGTTGCTGGGCAGGAAATTGTTGAAGAACGAGGCGACCCAGAACGACTCCGACAGCGCCCGGGCCGGCACCTCGACGTGCTGGGCGCGCAGCAGCAGATCCCACCGCCAGACGCTCACCGCCATCATCACGGCATGGGCCCCGAGGGCGGCGGCGACCCAGCCAGGGTGAACGCGGCTCAGCGTGGCCCAGAGCGCGGCGAGGCTGGTGTCGCGGAGCACGAACGCCAGTAGTCCCACGCTCAGCGCCAGCTTGGCCGCGACGGCGAGCAGGCGGCGGGCGGGGTGGGCGGGCGCGTCGTCCATCGCGGAGCGGGGCGGTCTCGGCGTCGGTCAGCCGGGCCGGCCACAACCGGTGAACAATAGCATAAGTGACTATGGGTCAGCAAGAAGCGGGGATCCGGATGGTAGACTAGCGAGGTGTGTGCCCTGGTGAGGCGGGCGCGTTGACCAGCCCGTCCCGACCCCTTCGTCTGCTGATGCTGGCGCCGGAGCCGTTCTTCGAGCCGCGCGGTACCCCGTTCAGCGAGTTCCACCGCATCAAGGCGCTGGTCGAGCTGGGCCATCACGTCGACCTGGTCACCTATCCGATCGGCCGCGACGTCAGTCTGCCCAACTTGCGGATCTTTCGCGGCCCCCGCCCGCCGTTCGTGCGCCGCGTGGCGATCGGCCCGTCGCCCGTCAAGGTGGTGCTCGACGCGCTGATGCTCTTCACGGTGGCGCGCCGCGCCCTGGCGGGTGGCTACGACGCCGTGCACTCGCACGAGGAGATGGGGCTGGTCGGCGTCTGGGTGGCCCGCTGGCTCGGAGTGCCGCACCTCTACGACATGCACTCGAGCCTGCCGCAGCAGCTCGGCAACTTCAAGTTCAGCGGTTCGCGGCTGCTGCGCCGGGTGTTCGACGGCGTCGAGCGCCAGATGGTGGGGAAGTCGGATGTCGTGATCACCATCTGCCAGGAACTGCAGGACACGGTCACCGACATGGGCCACGGCGACCGCGCCATCCTGATCGAGAACGTGATGGGCGGCGACGTCGACGAGCCGCCGACCTTGACCGATGCGGCGATCCGCGATCGCTGGGGCCTGCCGGCCGATGCGCCGATCGTGCTCTACACCGGGACCTTCGAGGCCTACCAGGGACTCGATCTGCTGCTCGAGGCGGCGGTGCGCCTGCAGACCTCGCATCCGCGGGCGCGTGTCCTGATCGTCGGCGGGAGCCCCGAGCAGGTGGCCGCCGCCCAGGCGCGGGCGGCCGCGCTGGGAGCGGCCCACGTCGTGTTCACCGGCCAGCAGCCCGCCCGCGAAATTCCGGCGTTCGTCGCCGCCGCCGCGGTGCTGGCGTCGCCGCGGATTCGCGGCACCAATACGCCGCTCAAGATCTACTCCTATCTCCGCTCGGGCGTGCCGATCGTCGCCACCGACCTGCTGACGCACACCCAGGTCCTGTCGCCGGAGGTCGCGCGTCTGGTGCCGCCGGAGCCGGGGCCGTTCGCGGCCGCCCTCGGCAGCCTCCTGGACGACCCGGTGAGCGGCCAGGCGCTCGCTGCCGCGGCGCGACGGTTGTCCGACGCCCGCTACAGCCGCGAGGTCTATCTCGGCCGCACCGCCGAGGTGGCGCGACGGCTGGCCGCGCGCGCCGCGGCACCGGGCGCCGTGGCCAAGGAGCCGGCGGCGCGGTGACGGTCCTCGTCACGGGCGCCACCGGGTTCACCGGCGGGCATCTGGCGGCGACGCTGGCGCGGAGTGGCCGCAGCGTCCGGGCGCTGGTGCGCACGAAGAGCCTCGCCCGCTTCGCAGCCTCGGATGCGGCGGCGGCCGGCGCGGTCGCGATCGAAGGCGACCTGGCGGCCCCCGACGCGCTCGCGCGCGCCTGTGCCGGCGTGGACGTCGTCTACCACATCGCCGCGACTTACCGGGAGGCCGGCCAGCCCGATGCCGCTTACCGGGCCGTGAACGTCGACGGCACGCGCCGGCTGCTCGAGGCGGCGCACGCCGCCGGCGTGCGCCGGGTGGTCCATTGCTCGACCGGCGGCGTTCACGGACACATCGCGCACCCACCGGCCACCGAGGACGCGCCGTTCAATCCCGGCGACATCTATCAGGAAACGAAACTCGAGGCCGAGCAGCTCGCCCGGCGGTTCGGCGACACCCGCGGGCTCGACGTGGTGGTGGCGCGGCCGATCGGCATCCACGGCCCCGGTGACACGCGCTTCCTCAAGATGTTCCGCGGCCTGGCCCGCGGCCGCTTTCCGATGCTGGGGTCGGGGCAGGCGTATTACCACCTCACCTACATCGACGACCTGGTCGAAGGCTTCCGGCTGTGCGGCGAGGTGCCGGCGGCGGCGGGCCGCACCTATCTCCTGGCGGGGGAGCGCTACACGACCCTGCGGGATTTGGTGGCGCTGGTTGCCGAGGAGCTGGGGGTCCGCCCGCCGTGGATTCGCCTGCCGGTGTGGCCGGTCTGGCTGGCCGGGCTGGCCTGCGAGCTGGTCTGCGTCCCGCTGCGCATCGAGCCGCCACTGTATCGCCGGCGGGTAGACTTCTATACCAAGAGCCGAGCCTTCGACATCACGCGGGCGAAGACCGAACTCGGCTACCAGCCGCGGGTCGATCTGCGGGAGGGCATCCGCCGGACGATCGCGTGGTACCGACAGCAGGGATGGCTCTAGGACAGGGACCGGGGACCAGGGAACGGCATGCGCAAGCTCAACATCGTGCACGTGTGCGACCACCTCGGGTGGGCGGGATCCCGCATGCACGGCGTGAAGCGGCTGTTCGCCTGGATGATGCCGCGCTTCGATCGCACGCGCTTCAACGCGTCGCTCGTCAGCCTGCGCGGCAAGGACCTGTCGGAGGACACCCTCGAACAGCTCGGCATCGACGTCACCTACCTGGGCCGCCACAAGTTCGATCCGGCGACCTTCACGCACCTGCTGAAGGTGCTGCGTGAGAAGCAGGCCGACGTGGTCCATCTCCACGGCTACGGCGCGACCACCTTCGGGCGGATGTGCGCGGCGTGGATGGGCATCCCGGCGGTGCTGCACGAGCACGCCAACCACACGACGACGCCGTGGTTCCAGCAGATCGCCGACCGCGCGCTGGCCCGCTACACCGACATCGCCATCGGCGTGTCGGCGTCGACCGCCGAGTTCACGACGCGGGCCCGGCGGGTGCCGGCCGAGCGCACGCACGTCGTCTATCTCGGCGCGCCGCTCGACGAGTTCGCGCGGCCGCGCAGCGCCGCCGAGGTCGCCGCGGCGCGCCGTCAGCTCGGGGTGCCGGACGGCGCCGTCGCCGTCGGCACGGTCACGCGGCTGATGCCGTCGAAGGGCAACCAGTATCTGGTCGCGGCAGCGCCGGCGGTGCTGGCGGCCCACCCCGAGGTGCGGTTCTACCTGGTCGGCGAAGGCGAGCTCGACGCGCCGCTCAAGGCCCAGGCAGCCGGGCTCGGTCTCGGCGATCGCTTCGTGTTCGCCGGCTTCGCACGCGACGTCGCCGCCGTCTACAGCGCCCTCGACCTGGTGGTGTTCCCGTCGCTCTGGGAGGGCACGCCGCTGACCACGTTCGAGGTGCTGGCGATGGGCAAGCCGATCGTCGCCACCGATGCCGACGGTTTGCTCGACGTGCTCGCCGACGGCAGGGACGCCCTGATCGTGCCGAAGGCCGACGCCGCGGCGCTCGCCGCCGCGATCATCCGCCTGATCGAGGATCCGGGCCTGGCCGCGCGCCTGGCGGCGGCCGCCCGGGTGACCGGCGCGCGTTACGACATCGGCGTCTTCGTCCGCAAGATGGAGCGCCTGTACGAACTGCTCCACGAGTCGTCGCGGCGGACCAGGCGGCAGGGCATCCTGACTGCCGACCTGGCGTTCCTCTCCGAAGGCGGTGCTCCGTGACCGCGTGGGCGGCCCGGTCGGACGCCTGGCGCCTGGGTGCCGCCGCCACCGCGATGATCGCCGCGGTGCTGCTCGGCTGGGCGCTGACCGCCAACTATCCCAAGCTGTCCTACGGGTTCTTCTCCGACGCCTCGACCTATTACGGTCTCGGCCACAGCCTCGCCGACGACGGCGACTTCGAGTTCCGTCGCGAGGACCTGGTGCGGGTGTGGCGCGAGTTTCCCAGCGGGCCCGAGGGCATCTTCCTGAAGCGCGGCGCCGACCCCGACCTCCGCCTGGACGCGACCGTCCCATTCGTCCACGTCGACGTCCGGCCCGACGCCGACCCGACCCGGCTCTACTTCGCCAAGTCATTTCTCTATCCGCTGTTCGCGGCGCCGTTCATCGCCGTGGCCGGCACCAACGGCTTCCTCGTCCTGCACGCGCTGGTCGTGGTGGCCACGTTCCTCTGCACCTACGCGTTTCTCGCCGCGCGCAGCCACCCGCTGGCGGCGCTGCTCTTCGCCGGCGCGTTCGTGTTCGTCTCGGTCGTGCCGGTCTACCTGGTATGGCTGACCCCCGACCTGTTCAACCTCGGCCTGGTGACGCTCGGATACTTCTTCTGGCTCTACAAGGAAGTGGCGACGCCGTCGACCCCGGCGGGCACCCCGCGGTCGCCGTGGCTGGTCGGACGGTCGAGCGACCTGGTCGCCGCGGCCTGGCTCGGCCTGGCCACCTTCTCCAAGCCGACCCACGTCCTGCTGATGCTGCCGGTGCTGGCGCTCTTCGTGCTGCGGCGGCGATGGCGGCACGGGTTCCTGTGCGGCGTGGTGTTCGCGGCGGTCACGCTCGGGTTGTTCGGGGCCAACATCGCCGTGACCGGCGAGTGGAATTACCAGGGGGGCGACCGCAAGACGTTCTACAGCGGCGGCGAGTCGCGCGGGTTCCCGTTCCAGACCGACGACCGCACCTTCGAGACCACCGGCATCGGCCGCGCCACCAACAGCGTGCCGCTCGAGGTGCTCGCCAACCGCGACGCGGTGGTCGACGTGTTCCGCCACAACCTCGGCTACTTCTTCGTCGGCCGGCATACCGGATTCGCGGTCTACTTCCTGCCCGGGATGGCGGCGATCGCGCTCTTCCTGCTGCGCCGGCGCGACCGTGGCGCGTGGGGATGGCTGGTGCTGGCCGGCGGCCTCGGCTCGGCGGTGTTCCTGATGCTCTACATGCCGTTCACCTACTCGGGCGGCGGCGGCCCGGTCGGCAACCGCTACTTCCTCGGCGTCTATCCGGTGTTCCTGTTCCTGACGCCGGCGCTGGCCTCGCCGTGGCCGGCGGTGGCGACCGCGGCGGCCAGCGCGCTGTTCGTCGCCCCGCTGCTCAACAACCCGTTCTACACCTCGTTCTACCCGGGCGAGCACACCAAGACGGGTCTGTTCCGGCGCCTGCCGCTGGAGCTGTCGCTGGTCAACGACCTGCCGGTCAACGTCAGCCCGTCGCGGTCGCGCCAGCCGCTCGGCGGCACGCCGCCGCTCAGCGGCTACTTCATGGACGACAACGCCTACAACCGCGAGGGCGACGCGTTCTGGGTGCGCGGCGAGAGCCGCGCCGACGTCATGCTGCGGGCGCCGGCGCCGGTCGAGATCACCGCCGAGGGCGAGCGGGCCCGCGCGCTGCGCGTGCCGCAGATGGAGCTGACGCTCGAGACCGGTCCGAAGCCGAATCGCGTCACCATCCGCACCGCCGCCGGCACCGCCGTCGTCGACGTGCCGGCGAACGACCGGCGCGGTGTCGTCGTCGACATGGGCCCGGGCCTGCCCTACAAGCCGTATCCCGAGAACCCGACCAACTACGTCTACGCGCTGTCGATCGAAAGTGCCACCGGGTTCATTCCGCTGTTCGAGACCGGCGGACGCGACAACCGCCACCTCGGCATCTTCGTGCGCATGACGCCGCGCTACGAGTAGTCACCGTGCGCATCGTCGTCGTCACGTCGAGCCCGCCGTTCGTCGAAGGGGGCCACCTGGTCATCGCCCGCGAACTGGTGGCCGCCTGCCGCGTCGCCGGACACGACGCCGACCTGGTGGTGACGCCGCAGAACCGGTTCGGCCGTCAGGGCGCCGCCTATCTGGCCGCGTGGCTGACCGACGTCGGCGTCGGCGCCGACGGCGGGGCGGTCGACCACGTGATCAGCCTGCGCTATCCGGCCTTCGCCGTCCGCCATCCGCGCCACACCTGCTGGCTGAACCACACGATGCGCGAGTACTACGACCGCTGGCCGGCGTTTGCGGCGTCGATCTCGTGGCGGAACCGGATCAAGGAGTCGGCGCGGCGCGCGCTCATCCACCGTGCCGACCGGCATTTCCTGCTGCGCGGCGTGCAGCGGCGATTCGCGATCTCGGCCACCGTGCAGGCGCGGCTCACCCGCTGGGGCGCCATCCCGGCCGACGTGCTCCATCCGCCGGCGCCGCTGCGGCCGTACCGCTGCGACGGCTACGGCGACTACATCTTCGCGGTGTCGCGCCTGACGCCGCTCAAGCGCTTCGACCTCCTGCTCGACGCGCTGGCGCAGCCGGCGGCGCAGGGGATCCGGGCGGTGATCGCCGGCGACGGGGAGGCGCGGCCACAGCTGCTGGAGCAGCGGCGCCGCCTCGGCCTCGACGGCCGTGTCGAGTTCGTCGGGCGTCTCGACGACGCCCAGCTCGTCGACCACCTGGCGCGCTGCCGCGCCGTGGCCTTCGTGCCGCTCGACGAGGACTACGGGTTCGTCACCGTCGAGGCGTTCGCCGCGGCGAAGCCGGTCGTCACGTGTATCGACAGCGGCGGCCCGACCGAGCTGGTCGCCGACGGCGTCAGCGGCCTGGTGTGCGCGCCGACCGCGGCGGCGCTCGGTGCCGCACTGCGCCGGCTGATGGACGATGCCGCGGCGGCGGAGCGCATGGGCCGGGCCGGGGCCGCGCGCGCCGCCGCGCTGTCCTGGCCGAACACCGTGGCGCGGCTGCTGGGCGGCCCCGGAACGCCGGTGTAGACTGGACCGGCGACTCTCATGGCCTACCGCACGCCGCTCGAAGCGCGGCTCGCCAAGCACGTCACCAGGGCCATCACCGACTACGGACTGATCGAGCACGGCGACCGGGTGATGGTCGGCCTGTCGGGCGGCAAGGACAGCTGGGCGCTGCTGCAGATACTCGACGTGCTGCGGACGCGGGCGCCGATCGACTTCAGCCTCGTCGCCGTCACCGTCGATTCCGGCTACAAGGACTACAAGCACGACCTGATCACCGCGACCTGCCGGGAGCGCGGCTGGGAGCTGCGCATCGAGCACACCTCGATCGGCGAGGTGATGGACGACATCCTCGACGCCGGCGACACGCCGTGTTCGCTGTGCGCGCGGCTGCGCCGCGGCGTGCTGTACCGCCTCGCCGACGAGGTCGGCGCCACCAAGATCGCCCTCGGCCACCACCTCGACGACGTCGTCGAGACGCTGCTGCTCAACACGTTCTTCGCCGGGGCGCTCAAGGCGATGCCGGCCCGGCTCACCTCCGACGACGGCCGCCATGTCGTGATCCGGCCGATGATCTACGTGCAGGAAGCCGACGCCCGCGCCTACACCCAGGAGTCGGCGCTGCCGGTCGTCGGCTGCTGCTGCCCGGCGTGCGGCGATCTCAGCCTGCAGCGCCAGCGCGTCAAGCGGCTGATCATGGATCTCGAGCGCGAGCATCCGCACGTCAAGGCGTCGATGCTGAAGGCGCTGACCAACGTCATGCCGCGCCACCTGCTCGATCGGCGGCTGCTGCCCGACGGGACGGCGTCGCCCGGAGGCCGGGCGCCGGCCGAGGCGCCCGACGTCCCGTTCCCGCAGCTGGTGGGGCTGCGGACGCGATAGCGCGGCGCCGATGCGAGCGGTGATCCAGCGGGTCCGCCATGCCCGCGTCGACGTCGGCGATCGCGTGGTCGGGCAGATCGGGCCCGGGCTGCTGGCGCTGGTCGGCGTCGAGCGCGGCGATTCCGACGCCGACGCGGCCCGGCTCGCCGCCCGCCTGCGCGAGCTGCGCATCTTCGACGACGAGGGCGGCGCCGACGGCCGCGCGCGGATGAACAAGTCGGTGGTGGACGTCGGCGGATCGGTGCTGGTGGTATCGCAGTTCACCCTCGCCGCCGATCTCCGCCGCGGCCGCCGGCCGTCGTTCGACAACGCCGCGCCGCCCGAGGAGGCGCGGCGGCTCTACGAAGCGGTGGTCGCCGACCTGCGCGCCGCCGGCGTGCCGGTGGCGACCGGCGAGTTCCAGGCGGCCATGCGGGTCAGCCTGGAGAACGACGGGCCGGTGACGTTCGTCGTCGAGAGCCGGACCCCGTGAGCGACGAGGCCGACGCGTGATTCCCGCCCCGCGTCTCATGCCGGTCGTGCTCACCACGCAGGCCGGTCTGGCGATTGCCGCGGTGCTCGGCGCCCAGGCCGCCGGTCTGCGCTTCGCCTGGGGGCGGCCGCTGCGCGACGTCGTCGTCGGCGCCGTGGTCGCCGTGGCGCTCGGCGCCGCGAACCTGGCGCTGCTGGAGCGGCCGATCGGCCCCTGGGCGGCGATGCGGGCGGCCGTGGACGAGGTGCTGATCCCCACCTTCGCCGGGCTGAGCCGCTGGCAGATCGTCACGGTCTCGGCGGCCGCCGGCATCGGGGAGGAGCTGTTCTTCCGGGGCTTCCTGCAGCCGCTGGCCGGCGTCGTCGCCGCCGCCCTGGCCTTCGGCGCGGCGCACGTCGCCGGCGCGCGGCTGGTGGCGTTCGGCATCTGGGCCGCCGGCATGGGACTGGTCCTGGGCGGTCTGGCCACGGCGACCGGTGGCATCGTCGCGCCGATCACCGCGCACGCCTGCTACGACGTGCTGGCCTTCAACTACCTCGGCGCCGAGGGACGGCGCCGTGACTCGGCGAGAGGGAGAGCGACTGGTGACGCGTGATCGCGGACGCACGGGCAGAGGCGTGAGGGCAGTGGCCGTCGTCGTGATGACGGCGTGGGGCGCGACGGCGTCGGCGCAGCAGCGGCCGCTGGTCACCGAGGATCCGCGCACGGTCGGCGGCGGGCAGGTGCTGATCGAGCTGGGCGTCGACTGGATGCGCGACATCGCGTTCCCGGTGTCGGGACTTCGCGGCGACCTCGTGACCGCGCCGGCGATCGGGGTGAGCGTCGGCGTCGGCCCGATCGCCGAGATCCAGATCGACGGCAGCCCCTACCGCAAGCTGCGCATCACCGAGCGGTCGGTGGCGCCGCTGTCGCGGCTGCTGGCCCTCGATGCCCGCGAGGCGACGGCGGTCGACGACGTGGTGATCGCGACCAAGCTGCGCCTCGTCAACGAAGGGCGCGGCCGGCCGGCCATCGGCCTGCGCTTCGCCACCCGCCTGCCCAACGCTTCGAACGAGTCGGGCCTGGGTCATGACACCACCGACTTCTTCGCCTCGTTCCTGGTCGGCAAGTCCGTGGGCCGGGTCCGTGTCGTGGCCAATGCCGGCGTGGCGATCATCGGCGACCCGGTGGTGGCGGCGCGTCAGGACGATCTGCTGACGCTGGGGATGTCGCTGGCGTTCGCCCTGCCCAAGGGGTTCGAGCTGGTCAGCGAGTACAACGGCCGGCTCAACGTCGCCGACGACACGCCGCGTGCCGGCGCCGAGAGCCGCGGCGTGGCCCGCGGCGGGCTGCGCTTCACCCACGGGCCGGTCCGCCTCGATGCGGCGGCGCTGTTCGGGGCAACGACCAGCGACCTCGACATCGGCGCCACCGCCGGCCTGACCTGGACCTTCACCGCCTTCCGGATGCCCTGATGCTCGCCGTCACCAAAGCCCACGCTTACGGCAATGACTTCCTGTTCGCCGCCGAGGACCAGGTGCGCGACGCCGACCGGGCGGCGCTGGCGCGACGGCTGTGCGCGCGCCACACCGGCATCGGCGCCGATGGCCTGATCGTCTACCGCTTCACCGCCGACGGCGCGACGATGCACCTCGTCAACGCCGACGGCAGCCCGTCGGAGCTGTCGGGCAACGGCCTGCGCTGCCTGGCGGCGCTGGTGGTGCGCGAGCGGGAGCGGCGGGGCGGGCCGGCCGCGCTCTCCACCGAGGTGCGCGCCGATACCGGCGCCGGGGAGCGGCGGCTGACGCTGACCGGGCGCGGCGAGGGCCGCTACACGTTCCGGGCGGCGATGGGGACACCGCAGCGGCTGCAGCAGGAGACGATCGCGGTGGCCGGCGAGTCGCTGGTGGTGGCGACGCTCGACATCGGCAACCCGCAGTGTGTCGCGCTGGTGGACACGCTGCCCGACGCCGCCCGTTTCGAGCGGCTGGGGCCGGGGCTGGCGACGCATCCGCGGTTCCCGGCCGGCACCAACGTCGAGTTCGCGGTGGTCGAGGCCCCGGGGCGGGTGCGCATCCTGATCTGGGAGCGGGGCGTCGGTCCGACCGAAGCGTCCGGCACGGGCGCCTGCGCCGCCGCCATCACCGCGATGGCCTACGGCGGCGCCGCACGCGACGTCGACGTGGTGTCGCCGGGCGGCAGCCAGCGTGTCGAGTGGACCGCCGAGGGCGTGTTCCTCACCGGCTGGGCCGAGATTCTCTTCGACGCGAACTGGACCGCCTGATCGACCGGATCGCCGCTGCGAGGTGGCTGGAACTGCGCCCTCGCCCACGGCGGCGCCGGGCGATTCCTGCGGCGGGGATCAGCGCTTGACGCGCGGCCGGGTCGCGGCGGGCGGCGGCTCGAGGGCCGCGGTGGCGTCGGCGAGCGCTGTGCGGTGCGGCGCCAATGCCGCCGTGGCCGACAGTTCGCCGCCAGCCACCGCCTGCCGCGCGGCCGCCAGGGCCGCGGTCGCGGCCGCCAGGGTCTGCTGGGCGCGGCGGCGCGCCGCCGCTGGCACGCGCCTGGCTTCGGGAGCGGCGAGGCGGGTTTCGAGTTGCGCCACCGCTGCCGCCATTTCCCCGAGCGCCTGCTCGGCCGCCGACTGCGCCCGTACGCGGCCCTCGACCGCCGACTTGGCCGCCGCCTGGGCTCGCGCGCTGGCGTCGAGCGCGAAGCTCAGCGCCGCGCGGTAGTCGCGCGCCGTCACCGCCTCATGAGCCCGGGCCAGCGTCTCGCTGGCCGCGGTGAACTCGGCCTCGGCGTACTCGGCGGCCCCCGCGGCGCGGGCGGCGTCGAGCGCGCCCTGGGCCTGCGACAGTTCCTTGTGGGGAGGTTCGGCGCATCCGCCCAGCACGACGACGAAACACACCACGGGGCACAGGCGCAGCAGGCCGAACGGCATCGGCGGCGAGTATACCGGACGGTCACGGCCGCGCGGGCCGACGGAGCGCGCTCGTGAACGCCTCGCGGCGGCCGTCCGGGCCACGGTCCCTGGCCGAACTCGCCCCTGACGAGCGGCCGCGGGAACGGTTGCGCCGGGTCGGCGCGTCGGGGCTCGGCGATCACGAACTGGTCGCCGTGGTCCTCGGCAGCGGCATACGCGGCCGCGATTCGCTCGCCGTCGCCCGTCAGCTCCTCCGTGATGCCGGCGGACTGCCGGGACTGGCGGCCTGGCCGCCCCCACGCCTCATGCGCGCGGTCGGGATCGGCCCCGGGCGCGCGGCGCGGCTCGCCGCCGCTGTCGAACTCGGGCGGCGCGCCGTCGCCGGGCCGCGACGGGAGCGGCCGCGGATCGCGTCGCCGGCCGCCGCGGCGGAGCACCTGCTGCCACGGCTGGGGGGGCGGCGCGAGGAGCACTTCGGCGTGCTGCTCCTCGACACCCGTCATCGGCTGATTCACGAGGTCGTCGTCTCGGTCGGCTCGCTCGACGCCAGCCTGGTCCATCCGCGCGAGGTGTTTCGCGCTGCGTCCGAACACTCGGCCGCCGCCCTGGTGCTGTTCCACAACCACCCGTCGGGCGACCCGACGCCGAGCGCCGACGATCTGGTGCTGACCCGGCGGCTGGTCCAGGCCGGCGAGCTGATGGGCATCGGTGTCGTCGATCACGTCGTCGTCGGCGACGGCTGCTGGCACAGCCTGCGCGAGTCGTCGCCGGCAGTGTTCGCGCGGTGAGGCCCACCAGGCCCGGACGGGATTGGAGTACGCTGTACGGCCCCGCCCGGGCACGTGCGTATGAAGACCCTCTACTTCGACTGCTTCGCCGGCGCTGCCGGCGACATGATCCTCGGCGCGCTGCTCGATGCCGGGCTGCCGCTCGGGGCGCTGCAGCAGGCGCTGGGCAGCCTCGCGGTGGACGGCTACGACGTGACGGCCGACCGGGTGGTGAAGGGCGGTATCACCGCGGTGAAGTTCCGCGTCCACGAACTGGCGCGTACCGGCACTGCGGCGGCCGCCGACCTCCCGCCCGCGCACGCGCACCGCCACCTGCGGGACATCCGCGAGGGGATCGAGCGTTCGGCGCTGAGCGCCGCCGGCAAGGCCCGCGCCGTCCGGATGTTCACCCGCCTCGCCGAGGCCGAGGCCGCCATCCACGGCATGCCGGTCGAACACGTGCACCTCCATGAGGTCGGCGCGCTCGACTCGATCGTCGACATCGTCGGCGCGGTGTTCGCCCTGGAGTGGTTCGGCGCCGAACGCATCGTCGCCTCGCCGCTGAACGTCGGCGGCGGCATGGTTCGCACCGCGCACGGCACGTTTCCGGTGCCGGCGCCGGCGACACTGCGGCTGCTGGGCGACGCCCCGGTGTATTCGAGCGGGCTGCAGGCCGAACTGCTGACGCCGACCGGCGCGCTGGTGCTGACCGAGTACGCCAGCGCCTTCGGGCCGCTGCCGGCGATGCGCGTCGAACGGGTCGGCTACGGCGCCGGCGACCGCGACCTGCCCGAGACGCCCAACGTCGTCCGCGTCGTCGTCGGCACCGCCGAGGCGGCCGTGGCGCCGGCGCCGGCCATGCGCGTCACCGTCATGGCCTGTGAGATCGACGACATGAACCCGCAGATCTTCGGGGCGCTGATCGACCGGCTGCTGGCCGAGGGCGCGCTGGAGGTGTTCTACCAGCCGGTGCAGATGAAGAAGAACCGGCCGGGCACGCTGATGACCGTGGTCTGTCGCCCCGGCGACCGGCGCCGCCTGGCCGACCTCGTGTTCCGCGAGACGACGACCATCGGCGTCCGTTACCATGAGATGGATCGGGAGTGCCTCGATCGCGCCACCGTGGCGGTGACGACGCCTTGGGGCGACGTCCGGGTCAAGGTGGCGCGGCGGGGCGATGCGGTGCTGAACGCCCAGCCGGAGTTCGACGACGTCGCCCGGCTGGCTGCCGAGCACGGCGTGCCGATCAAAGAGGTGCATTCCCAGGCCGTGAAGGCCTGGCTCGATACCAGAGGTTGAGCGCGGCCGCAGGCCGCGACCGCGATTCCCGAGCCCCCGGCCCCGAGCCCCGAGTCCCGCCAACGATGCGCTTCTACCTGACCACCGCCATCGACTACGTGAACAGCCGTCCCCACCTCGGGACGGCCTACGAGAAGATCACCGCCGACGTGATCGCCCGGTATCACCGCCTGAAGGGCGACGACACGTGGTTCCTGATGGGGAACGACGAACACTCGCAGAACGTCTTCAAGCGGGCGCAGGAGCAGGGCAAGGATCCGCTGGCCTACTGCGACGAGATGGAGCAGGCGTTCCGCGAGACCTGGCGCGGCCTCGACATCTCGTTCGACGACTTCATCCGCACCACCGACCGCCGCCGGCACTTTCCGGCGGTGCGGGCGATGGCCCAGGCCTGCCTCGACCACGGCGACATCTACGAGGGCTTCTACGAGGGCCACTACTGCGTCGGGTGCGAGGAGTTCAAGCCCGAGAAGGACCTGGTCGACGGGTTGTGCCCGATCCACAAGAGCCGGCCCGAGTGGATCAAGGAGAAGAACTGGTTCTTCCGGCTGTCCAAGTACCAGCAGCCGCTGCTCGACCACTACGCGGCCCACCCGTCGTTCGTCGAGCCGGAGACGCGGCGCAACGAGATCCTGCGGCTGGTCGAGGGCGGCCTCGAGGACATCTCGGTCAGCCGGGCCGGGCAATCGTGGGGCATCCCGCTGCCGTTCGACGAGCAGAGCGTGGCCTACGTGTGGTTCGACGCGCTCATCAACTACGCGGCCGCGGTCGGCTACGGCTGGGACGCGGATCGCTTCGCCCGCGACTGGCCGGCCAGCCTGCACGTCGTCGGCAAGGACATCACGCGCTTCCACTGCGTGATCTGGCCGGCGATGCTGATGAGCGCCCGGCTGCCGCTGCCGGCCCAGGTGTTCGGCCACGGCTGGGTGTTCTTCAAGGGCGAGCGGATGAGCAAGTCGCTCGGCAACATCGTCGATCCGCTCGACGCCGCCAAGCGGTTCGGACCGGACCCGCTGCGGTTGTACCTGACCAAGGAGGTCCCGTACGGCGCCGACGGCGACTTCACCTGGGAGCGGTTCGAGGAGAAGTACAACGCCGATCTCGCCAACAACCTCGGCAACCTGGTGAACCGCGTCGCCTCGATGAGCGAGCGCTACCGCCAGGGCCGCCTCGCCGCGTCGGCGCCGCGCGCCTCGACCCTGCCGGGGCTGGCCGAGAGTGCCGTCAAGAGCTACCGCGAGGCGATGGACCGGCTGGCGCTCCACGACGCGGTGGCCGCGGCGTTCCGTCTCGTCAGCGCCACCAACGAGTACGTCGCGGTGAGCCAGCCGTGGGCCCTCGCCAAGGATCCGGCGCGCGAGGCGGAGCTGAGCGGCGTCCTCTACGACGCCGCCGAGGCGGTGCGCATCGCGGCGCTGCTGTTGCAGCCGGTGATGCCGGCCTCGGCCGGCGAGATCCTGCAGCGCCTCGGCGACGCCACGCCGGCGGCGGCGCGCCGTCTGACCGACGCCGCGTGGCGGTCGGGCGACGCCCGGCAGATCAGCAACCGCGGGGCCCTGTGGCCGCGCATCGAAGACAAGGGAGCCATCGTCGTGAGTGAGACCCCCACCCCGAATCCGACCCCAGCGGTGCCGGCCCCGGCCGCGCCGGTCGCGTCCGCGGCCGCGGCCCCGGCCCCGGCGGTGCCCGCCGCGGCCACCGACGGCCTCATCGCCATCGACGACTTCATGAAGGTCGAGCTGCGCACGGCGAAGATTCTCGCCGCCGAGCGCCTGCCCAAGTCGAAGAGGCTGCTGAAGCTGTCGGTCGACGCCGGCGAGCCGCAGCCGCGGACCATCCTCGCCGGCATCGCCGAGAGCTACGAGCCGGAGGCGATCGTCGGCCGCTCGATCGTCATCGTCGCCAATCTGAAGCCGCGCGAGATGATGGGCCTGGTGTCGCAGGGCATGGTGCTGGCCGCCAGCACCGACGGCGGCCCCGCCATGCTCGTCAATCCCGAACCCGCCCTGCCGGGGACGCGGGTTCGGTGAGTCGCACGGCGGGGCGTTTCCGGGGCTCGGGGCTCGGGTCTCGGGGCTCGGAAAGAACCCCTCACGGAACTGACGCCAGCAGCGCTCACCTCGCAGAACGCTCTTGCCCGGGTCCCGAATCCCGAGCCCCGAGCCCTGGCCGTGATCGATAGCCACTGCCACCTCGCCGGCGAGGAGTTCGTCGCCGATCGCGACGCGGTGATCGCCCGGGCGAAGGCGGCCGGGATCGAGCGGGCGCTCGTGATCCTGGCCGCTGAGGACCACGCGGAGTGGGCGCGCGCCCAGGAGGTGGCGCGGGCCTGGCCGGCGGTCCGCTTCGCGGTCGGGGTGCATCCACACCAGGCCCATGTGTTCGCCGCCGATCCCGCCGCCGCGGCGGCGGCGGTGGCGGCCCGTCTCGACGCCTCGCCACTGGCCGCGGCGATCGGCGAGATCGGCCTCGATTACCACTACGACTTCTCGCCGCGCGACGTGCAGCACGCCGTCTTTCGCGCCCAGCTGGCGCTGGCCCGGTCGCGGCACCTGCCGGTCGTGATCCACACGCGCGAGGCCGAAGCCGACACGCTGCGCCTGATTGCCGAGGCGCAGGCCGAGGGGCCGGTCGAGGGGGTCTTCCACTGTTTCACGGGCGGCCCCGAGGTCGCCGGGCGGGCGCTGGCCACCGGCTTCTACCTGTCGTTCGCCGGGATCCTGACGTTCCCGCGGGCCGTCGAACTTCGTGAGGCCGTGCGGATGGTCCCGCCCGACCGCCTGCTGGTGGAAACCGATGCCCCCTATCTCGCCCCGGTCCCGCACCGCGGCCGGCGCAACGAACCGGCCTGGGTGGCCGAGACGACGGCCGTGGTGGCCCGCGAACGCGGTCTGACGGTGGCGGCGGCGGCGCGGCTGGTGGCCGACAACTTCGACCGTCTCTTCGCCATCCAGCGCTCGCAAATGACGCCGGAACAAGGACTAAGCGGTGCCGCGCCGCGTTGACACCAGCCCGAACGCTATGGTCGAATTGTCGGGGTCGATCCCGTCCGTGTCGAAGACGACTCTCGATTTGCTGCAGTTGTTCGAGCCGATTCGCGCCGACCTCGACGAGGTCGAGCGCGAGTACTTGCGGCAGGTCGAATCCAAGGTCGGGGTGATTCCCGAGATCGGCGCCTACATCCAGAAGAGCGGCGGCAAGCGGGTGCGGCCCGCGGTGCTGCTGATGGCGGCCCGGATGTGCGGCTATGCCGGCCCGCGGGCGGTGCTGAACGCCGCCGTGGTCGAGTTCATCCACACCGCCACACTGGTCCACGACGACATCATCGACGACGCCGAACTGCGCCGCGGTCAGAAGGCCGTGCACTCACGGTGGGGCAACGACGTCACGGTGCTGGCCGGCGACTTCCTCTACATCAAGTCGATGGCGATGGCCCTCACCCAGGACACGCTCGACGTGGTGCGGCTGCTGTGCGACATCACGCTGCGGATGATCGAGGGTGAGATCTACCAGCTGACCAAGAACGGCGACGTCGACATCAGCGAGGACGAGCACTTCGACATCATCCGCCGCAAGACCGCCCATCTGTTCGGCGGTTGCGCCGAGATCGGCGCGATGCTCGGCGAGGCCGGGGCCGAGAAGCAGGCGGCGCTGCGCGAGTACGGCTTCAACCTCGGCACGATGTTCCAGCTCGTCGACGACCAGCTCGACTTCACCGGCGAGGCCGAGGCGCTCGGCAAGCCCATCGGCGGCGACCTGCTCGAGGGCAAGATGACGCTGCCGCTGATCCACCTGCGCGACCATGCCGGGCCGGAGACGACGGCGCTCATCCGACGGATCGTCCGCGACCAGCATGCCTCGGCGGACGACTGGGCGCGCCTGCGCCAGCTGATGGCCGACCACCGCTCCCTGGAGTACGCGCGGACGCGCGCCATCGCGTTCGGCGAGGCCGCCAAGCGGCAGCTGGCGATCTTCCCGGATCGGCCCGAGCGCGACGCGCTGCTGGCCCTGGCCGACTACGTCGTCTCGCGCGACCGGTAGTCCGGGGCCTGAGTTCGTTGGCTCCTGGTCCCTGGTCCCTGGTTCCTTCGGGTTACTAGGCGGTTACCGTGGCGGCGACGCCCGCGCAGCGCATCGACGAGCTCCGGCGCGAGATTCGCCGCCACGAAGAGCTCTACTTCGTCGACGACGCGCCCGAGATCTCCGACGCGGCGTTCGACGCCCTGATGCAGGAGCTGCGGACGCTCGAGGCGGCGCATCCGGATCTGGTCACCCCCGACTCGCCCAGCCAGCGCGTCGGCGGCCGTCCCGCCGAGGGCTTCGCCACGGTGGCGCACGCGGCGCCGATGCAGAGCCTCGACAACGCGTTCAGCCGCGAGGAGCTCGAGGCCTTCGACGAGCGGGTACGCAAGGGGCTCGACAGCGCCGGGCCGGTCGCCTACGTCGCCGAGCTGAAGATCGACGGCCTCAGCCTGGCGCTGACCTACGAGAACGGCCGGCTGGTGCGCGGCGCGACCCGCGGCGACGGCGAGCGCGGCGAGGACGTGACCGCCAACGTCCGCACCATCCGGGCGCTGCCGCTCCGTCTCCGCGACGGGCCGCCGGGGCGCATCGAAGTGCGCGGCGAGGCCTACCTTCCGGTCGAGGCGTTCCGGCGCACCAACGACGAACGCGCCGCCGCCGGCCTGCCGCTCTACGCCAACCCGCGCAACACCGCCGCCGGGGCGATGCGCAACCTCGACCCGGCGCACGTCGCCAGCCGCGGCCTGCGGGCGTTCATGTACGGCCTGGTCGTCGAGGGCGAACCGCCGGCGGCGAGCCATGCCGAACTGCTGCGGCTGCTGGCGCGATGGGGACTGCCGGTGGAGCGCCACTGGGCGCCCTGCGCCGGCCTCGAGGCGGTCTGGGCGTTCTGCGAGACGTGGACCGCGCGCCGTCACGACCTGCCGTTCGAGATCGACGGCGTGGTGGTGAAGGTCGATCGGCTGGCCGACCGGCAGACGCTCGGCTCGACCAGCAAGTTCCCGCGCTGGGCGATCGCGTTCAAGTTTCCAGCCGAGCGCGTGACGACGACGCTCAAGGCGATTCAGGTGAACGTCGGCCGCACCGGCGCGGCGACGCCGTATGCGGTGCTCGAGCCGGTGGTCGTCGCCGGGTCGACGGTGTCGATGGCGACGCTGCACAACGCCGAGGATCTGGCCCGCAAGGACATCCGCGAGGGCGACGAGGTGATCGTCGAGAAGGCCGGCGACGTGATTCCACGGGTGGTCGGTCCGGTGATCCGCCAGGGGGTGGAGCGCCGGGCGCCGTGGGTGATGCCGACGACGTGTCCGGTGTGCGACAGCCCGCTGCACCGCGACGTCGACGAGGTGGTCTGGCGCTGCGGGAACGTGAGCTGCCCGGCCCGCCTGCGCCGCAGCCTCGAGCACTTCGCCGGCCGGTGGGCGATGAACATCGAGGGGCTCGGCGAGGCGCTCGTCGACCAGCTCGTCACCAGCGGCCTGGTGCGCGACGCCGCCGATCTGTACGCCCTGACGGCGCCCCAGCTCGAAGCGCTCGAGCGGATGGGGAAGAAGTCGGCGGCCAAGCTGGTCGCCGAGATCGACAAGTCGCGCGGCAACGACGTGTGGCGGCTCGTCTACGGCCTCGGCATCCGTCACGTCGGTGAACGCGCCGCGCAGGTGCTGGCCCGCCGCTTCGGCGGGCTCGACGCGCTGGCGGCGGCCTCGGTCGACGATCTGCAGCAGGCCGACGAGATCGGCCCGGTGCTGGCGGCGTCGGTGCGCGAATGGCTGGACGACCCGGCCAATCGCCGGCTGATCGATCGGCTCGCCGCGGCGGGCGTGAAGACGAGCGGCCCGGCGGTGCCGGACGGCCCCGTGGATGGACCGCTGGCGGGGAAGACCTACGTGCTCACCGGGACCCTGGCGGCGATGAGCCGGGAGGCGGCCACCGGCGCGATCGAGGCGCTCGGCGGCCGGGTGGCGAACTCCGTGAACAAGAAGACCACCGGGGTGATCGTCGGCAGCGAGCCGGGGTCGAAGGTCGAGAAGGCGCGCGCCCTGGGGGTCCCGCTCATCGAAGAGGCGGAGTTCCTGACGCTTATAATGGCGTCATGACCCGGCGCTTCGCCTGGTTCACGGCCGGGCTGACCGCAACGGTCGGTTTCCTGGTCGGGGCCATCGTGACCGGCTCGCTGTCGCCCGCGCCGGCGGTGTCGGCACCCGCGCCGGCGCCTGCCGCCGTCACGGTCGGGGCCCGGCCCGAGCCCCCGCCGGTCATGGCGGCGGCGCCGGGCGTCGCCGCCGCGTTTCCTGCCAGTTTCGCCGACGTGGCCGAGGCGGCCAACCCCGCGGTGGTCAGCATCGAGGTGGCGTCGCGATCGCGGCGGCGCGGCGTCACCGCGCCGCGGGCGCCGAGCGAGCCGTTCGGGTTCCGTCGTCCCGATGCGCCACGCCGCGGCACCGGGACCGGCTTCTTCATCGACCCCGACGGACACCTGCTCACCAATCAGCACGTCATCGACGGCGCCGAGCGCGTCATCGTCAAGCTCACCGATGGCCGCAGCTTCCGGGCCCGGGTCATCGGCGCCGACGCCGACACCGACATCGCGGTGCTGAAGGTCGACGCGGCCGGCGCCCTGCCGCACGTGCGCCTCGGCGATTCAGACCGGCTGCGGGTCGGCGAATGGGTCTGCGCGATCGGCAACCCGCTGGCCTACGAGCACACCGTGACGGTGGGTGTCGTCAGCTTCGTCGGCCGCAAGCTCTTCGATCAGAGCCTCGATCACTACATCCAGACCGATGCGGCGATCAGCTTCGGCAACAGCGGCGGGCCGCTGCTCGACACCCGCGGCGCCGTGGTCGGCATCAACTCGGCGGTGAGCCGGCAGGCCAACAACATCGGCTTCTCGATTCCGATCAACCAGGCGAAGGACGTCCTGCCGCAGCTGCTGGCCACCGGTCGGGTGGCGCGCGGCTACCTCGGCGTCGCCCTGCGCGACGTCGATGCCGACGTCCAGCAGGCGCTCGGCCTGGGCGGTGCCGCCGGCGCGCTGGTGCAGGACGTCACCCCGGGCTCGCCGGCCGAACGCGCCGGCCTGCGGCCCTACGACCTCATCACCGCGATCGACGGGCAGTCGGTGGACGGCGACGGCCCGGCGATTCGCCTGGTCGCCCGCACCGAGCCGGGCAGCGCCGCGCGGCTGGAGTTCCTGCGCGACGGCCGGCGCCAGGCGGTGACCGTGCGCCTCGCCGAGCGGCCGGCGCGCGTCGCCGCCGGCGGCACGGCGACGGCCCGCGAGTCGGCGCGGGTGCGCGATCTCGGCCCGGCCGAACTGGGCATGACGGTGATCGAAATCGGTGCCGCCAACGCCCGCCGCTACGACGTGCCCGAGGGCGTGACCGGCCTGCTGGTGCAGCGGGTCGAGCCGGTGAGCGCGGCTGCCGAGGCCGGCATCGAACGCGGCCAGGTGGTGCTGCACGTCAACCGCCAGCCGGTGGCCACGGTCGCCGCGCTGCGCCAGGCGGTGAGCGTCGCCCGCGCCGGTGAGCCGGTGGCGGTGCTCGTCTACGACCCCGACCTCGATCAGCGCCTGATCCGCATCCTGCACGCCGAGCCGCGCTGACCGCGGGCCCGCGCTACTCCTCATGACACGACCGGGCCCCAACGCGCGCATTCTCGTCATCGACGACGACCCGGCCATCCGCGAGTCGCTGCGGATGGCGCTGGAGTACCAGGGCTACGCCGTGATGCTCGCCGCCGGCGGGGAAGAGGGCGCCGTGCTGGTCGAGCGCGAGGCACCCGATCTGGTGTTCCTCGACATCAAGATGCCCGGCATGGACGGCCTCGAGGTGCTGCAGCGGCTCAAGCCGCTCACCGACGTCACGCCGATCGTCGTGCTGTCGGGCAACGCCGACATCCAGACCGCGGTCGAGGCGACCCGCCTGGGCGCGTTCGACATCGTCGAGAAGCCGCTGTCGACCGATCGGCTGCTGGTGCTGGTGCGCAACGCGCTCGACTCGCGGCGGCTGCGCTCCGAGAACCGCACCCTGCGCAAGGACCAGGAGAAGCGGCACCAGATCGTCGGCGACAGCGCCGGCCTGGCCGCGGTCAGGGCGGCGATCGCCAAGGCGGCGCCGACCAGCGCCACCGTGCTCATCTGGGGCGAGAGCGGCGTCGGCAAGGAGCTGGTGGCGCGCGCCGTCCACCGCGAAAGCCTGCGCCGCGACGGCCCGTTCGTGCAGGTCAACTGCGCGGCGATCCCCGACGACCTGATCGAATCGGAGCTCTTCGGCCACGAGAAGGGCTCGTTCACCGGCGCCAGCGACCGCCAGATCGGCAAGTTCGAGCAGGCCGACAAGGGCACCATCTTCCTCGACGAGATCGGGGACATGAGCCTGAAGACCCAGGCCAAGGTGCTGCGCGTGCTGCAGGAGCAGGAGCTCGAGCGGCTCGGCTCGAACCGCCTGATCAAGGTGGACGTGCGGGTGATCGCCGCCACCAACAAGGACCTGGAACAGGAGATCACCAGGGGCACCTTCCGCGAGGACCTCTTCTACCGGCTGAACGTCGTGCCGATCTGGGTTCCGCCCCTGCGCGAGCGCCGCGAGGACATCCCGCTGCTGGTGCGCCACTTCGCCGACGCCTTCTCGCGCGACAACAACTTCCGCCGCAAGGTGTTCACGCCGGCGGCGATGGACCGGCTGCGCCAGCACGCCTGGCGGGGCAACATCCGCGAGCTGCGCAACACCATCGAGCGGCTGGTGATCATGTCGAGCGGCGACACCATCGACGTCGCCGACCTGAAGTTCAACGAGCCGGCGCGCGTTGACGGTGCGGCGGCGGCGCCCGATAATGACTGGATGGCGGCCCCGACGCTGCATGCCTTCAAGGCCAGCTCGGAGCGGGCGTATCTGGTCGCCAAGCTGCGCGAGAACGGCTGGAACATCTCCAAGACCGCCGAGGTGATCGACACGCCGCGCAGCAATCTCTACAAGAAGCTCGAGCAATACAGCATTTCACAGGAGACCGACGGATAACGACGACGCCGCAGCGGGCCGGATGACCGCCGCGAGGGGCAACCGCGTTCACGCGCGTAGTACCCCGAGGGGAGGAAAGTCCGAACTCCACAGGGCAGTGCGCCGGGTAACACCCGGGCGGGGCGACCCGACGGACAGTGGCACAGAAAACACACAGCTGACGCTCGCAAGAGCAAGCAATGGTGAAAAGGTGCGGTAAGAGCGCACCGCGCGGCTGGCAACAGTCGTGGCAGGCCAAACCCCGCACGGAGCAAGACCAAATAGGGAAGCGCATGGCTCCGGCCATTCGGACGGCCCGTCCGATCGACGCTTCCGGGTAGGTCGCTCGAGCGTGCCAGTGATGGCGCGCCTAGAGGAATGGTCATCCCGCCGTCGCCGGAGCGCCGCAAGGCGCGACGGCGGCGGCGGACAGAATTCGGCTTACAGGCCCACTGCGGCGTCGTTTCTCACGACCGGACGGTTGCTCTCAAGGACGCTTCCTCATGCGCACGTCGTTCCTCTGGCTCGCCGCCGCCACGCTCGGCGGCACGATCGTGATCCTGGCGCAGGCGCCGGCGCCGCCGGGCGGTCGGCCCTCGGGCCTGCGCGCCCGCCCCGGTGACGGCCGCACGCCGGAGTTCCCCGAGCCGACCATCACGCAGTACAAGCCGCGCAGCACGCTGAAGACGGCGTCGCATCCGGTGCCCAGGGCGAAGTTTCCGGTGATCGATATCCACAGCCACCAGCCGGCGCCGATCACGGAGGAGCAGTTCGCCCGCGTCGTCGCCGGCATGGACGCGAACAACCTCCGGCTGCTGGTCAACGCCAGCGGCACCTCCGGCGATCGACTGGTGCAGGCGGTGCGGGCGCTGCGCACGTCGAAGTTCCAGGGCCGGATGGTGCAGTTCACCGATATCGACTTCCGCAACGTCGGCCCCGGCTGGGCGGAGCGGGTGGTGGCACAGCTGGAGGCCGACAAGAAGGCCGGCGCGGTCGGCATCGGCGAGATCTCGAAGGCGTTCGGGTTGCGCATCCGCAAGCCCGACGGCAGCCGCCTCAGGATCGACGATCCGGCGCTCGATCCGGTGTGGGCGGCGGCCGGCCGGCTCGGCCTGCCGGTGCTGATCCACACCGCCGAGCCGCAGGAGTTCTTCGAGCCGATCGACTTCCAGAACGAGCGCTGGCTCGAGCTGGCGCTCTATCGCGACCGACGCTACCCGGCCGGCGAGTTTCCGCGCTTCGAGGAACTGATCGGCGAGCGCGACCGGATGTTCGCGAAGCACCCGAAGACGACGTTCATCGCCGCCCACTTCGCCTATCACGCCAACGACCTGGCGCGGGCGGCGGCGCTGCTCGACCGCCTGCCCAACGTGCACCTCGAAGTCGGGGCCATCCTGGCCGAACTGGGCCGTCAGCCGCGGTCGGCGCGCGCGTTCTTCGTCAAGTACCAGGACCGCGTGATCTTCGGCAAGGACAGCTTCCAGCCCGACGAGTTCCCGTACTTCTGGCGGGTGTTCGAGACCGACGACGAGTACTTCGACTACTACCGCGACTATCACGCCTTCTGGAAGCTGTACGGCATGGGCCTGCCCGACGACGTGCTCAAGAAGCTCTACTACAAGAACACGCTGCGGCTGGTGCCGGGCCTGCCGAAGGACGGCTGGCCCCAGTAGCGGATGGCACGCTACCTGGTCACCGGGGGCGCCGGGTTCATCGGCTCGCACCTGGTCGAAGAGCTGTTGCGGCGCGGCGAGCGGGTGCGGGTGGTCGACGACCTGTCGACCGGCCGCCGGGCCAACCTCGACACCGCCGTTGCCGCGGCCGGCGGGGCGGCGGTGGAATTCCACCACGGCGACCTCGCCGACGCCGGCGTCGCCGCCGCGGCCGTCGCGGGCATCGACTACGTGCTGCACCAGGCGGCGATTCCGTCGGTGCCGCGGTCGGTCGCCGACCCGCTGACGTCGCATCGCGCCAACCTCGACGCCACCCTGCAGCTGCTGGTGGCGGCGCGCGACGCCGGCGTGCGCCGCGTCGTCTTCGCCGGCTCGTCGTCGGTCTACGGCGATGCCGCGGAGCTGCCGAAGCACGAGGCGATGACGCCCAACCCGCTCTCGCCGTACGCCCTGCAGAAGCACGCCGGCGAGCAGTACCTGCGGCTGTTCACGCGGCTGTACGGGCTCGACACGGTGTCGACGCGCTACTTCAACGTGTTCGGGCCGCGCCAGGATCCGTCGTCGCCGTACTCGGGCGTCATCTCGCTGTTCATCCGCGCCGTGCTCGACGGCCGGCCGCCGATCGTCCACGGCGACGGCGGGCAGACCCGAGACTTCACCTATGTCGCCAACACGGTCGACGGCGTGCTGCGGGCGGCGCTGGCGCCGGGCATCGCCGGCGAGGTGATCAACATCGCCACCAGCGGCCGGGTGTCGCTGCTGGCGCTGCTGGCCGAGGTGCAGCAGCTGCTCGGCACCGCGCTCACGCCGGTGTTCGGGCCGGCGCGGGCCGGCGACATCCGCGATTCGCAGGCCGACATCGGCAAGGCCGAGCGGCTGCTCGGCTACCGGCCGACGGTGCCCTTCGCCGAAGGGCTGCGCCGGACGGTGGAGTGGGCGGCCGGTCGGGCGCTGCCGCGCTGAGCGGTCAGGGCGCGTAGGTGTAGAGCGCCGTCGGCGACGCCTCGAGCCGGGCGACGATCTCGTCGCGCCGCGACATCATGGCGCGGATCTCGTCGCCGGTCAGCCACCGCTCGGTGCGGGCCTTGACCGTCTTTTCGTCGAGCGCCTTGAGTGCGGCGAGCAGTGCCCGATCGCAGCGGACGAGCGGTGTCGGGTCGAGGATCTGGCGCGAGCGCCGGAACGCCCGCGTGTGGTCGATGAGCCACGTCGTCCAGTCCTTGTCGATGAGCAGGTTGCCCTTGTTGCGATCGGTGTTGGCGATGAGCGCGTCGAACACCCGCATCGTCGCCATCTGGTGCTCCCAGCGGCGCAGGTCGGAGGCCTCGGCCTTCTTCTCCTGGCGGGCGCCCTCGTCCATGATCACGTCGTCGACCCACCAGGTGTAGGACGCCGGGATGCCGTCGTGGGCGCGTTCGACCGTCGCCGGCACCGTCTCGAGGCCGAGCAGCAGCGCCACCTGGTAGGCAGCGAGGTTGAACTTCCAGGTGTCGCGGAAGCCGAATTCGCGCTTGCCGCCGGCGGCGCGGAACGAGGTCTTGGTCTGGTCGATGCGCTGGACACTGGCGTCGTGGCGGCGCGTGCCGTCGTCGAGCGTGACCCGCAGCGTGCCGGTGATGCCGGTGGTGACCTCGCGTGTCGCCACCACCTTGGCCGTGCTGAGGAACCCCTCACGTTCGGCGCGGACGTCAGCCGCGGTCTGCGCCGCGGCTGGCGGCAGCGCGGTGCAGCAGAGAGCCAGGGCGAGGGCGGCGCGCCTCATGGCGTGGCGGCTCCGAGCGGCGTGCGCGTGCCGTCGGCGTAGGCCGCCGTCGTCTGCGTGCCGGCGATCTCCAGGGCCGACGGCGCCCCCTTGTAGACCTCGGTGAGCATGCCGGTGTCGATGAGGAAGACCGAGCCGAAGCGGGCCCGGATGCGGAAGTCGCGCTGCGGCGTGTGGCCGACGACGATACGCGACACCTTCCAGCGGGCGAGCAGTCCGGCGACGGCCGGCTGCAGCACGGCGTCGGCGGCGGTGGCGTAGCCGCGGTACCACAGCGGGCCGTCGCCGGCGAGCAGCGACCAGGTGCCAATCTGCAGCACCTCGACGGCCTCGCGGACGAGATCGACGTCGATGCCCGAGAGGTCGGGGGTCTCGCCGGCCAGCTTGGCGCGTTCGAGCACGCCGTTGGTCCAGCGCACCTCGGCGGCGGCGACGGCGAGCACGTCCTCGAAGCGGAACCACGGGCGCGCGAGACGGGCATCCACGAGCCGCTGCACGAAGCGGTCGAAGCGTTCGATCTCGCGCTTCGCCGTGGCGTTCAGCTCGGCGACGGGGGCGGTGCCGGCCGGGTTGGGACCGGCGTGCATGAAGACGCTGTCGTCGACCTGCACGGCGATCGGCCGGCCGCGCAGCCAGCGGCCGTAGCTGCCGCGCGGGCCGAGCGCCTGGCGATACTCGATGCAGCCCGGCGGGTAGGCCTCGAGCCACGTCTCCTTCGTCCGGGTATAGGCCGGCGCCGCTTCCTGCGGCCGGGTGCGGGCGCGGGCGGCGATGAGATCTTCGTAGTCGCGCCAGCCCCGCTCGCGCGTCTTCTCCGACGCGGCATCGGCGAAGGCTGCGCAGATCTCCGGCGTGGCGTCGCGCAGGTCGCCGAGCAGGTTCATCACCTCGTGATTGCCCAGCACCTGCTCGACCTTGCCGCGCGCCCTGGGGGCCTCGCGCTCGAGCTGCATCATCAGGTCGAGCACGCCGCGCACCGCGGCGCCGCGATCGGTCAGATCCCCCGTCTGCACCAGCGTGGCGGCGCCACCGGTCCAGCGCCGGCTGTCGTCGATGAGGCCGGCGGCCTTCAGCATGGCGGTCAGGCCGCTCAGGCTGCCGTGCACGTCGCCGATGGCGACGACGCGCCGCGCGGCAGGCTGGGCGTGCGGCGTGGCCGCAGCCACCGCCAGGGCGAGCGCGACGGAGAGGACGAGCCGGGTCACCACGATTCCACGTTACCGCAGGAAGACGCTGGCGGCACCCTTGTCCTTCACCAGCTTCGCCACCGCCTGCTGCATCTTCTCGCGGCGGGCGAACAGCGCCTCCTGCTGATCCGCGGTGAGCCACGCGCCGAGCGCGCGGTCGAGGTCGGCAGCCGTCAACGCCTCGATGCGCTGCCACAGCTCGGCATCGATCGTGACCAGCGGGGCGATGCCGTCGAGGCTCTTGCGGGTCGTGAAGGCCCGCGAATGGTCGATCAGGAAGAGATGCCAGTCGGTGTCGTAGATGAGGTTGCCCTGGTTGCGGTCGATGTTGCCGATCAGCTGATCGAAGAGCTTCATCCGGCTGATCTGCTTCGACCACCCCGGCTCGGGACCCTGCACCGGCTTCTTCATGTCCCAGCTCCTGGTGTCTTCGATCCACAGCACCGCGGCGCCGATCTTGCCCTCGACCGTGCGCTCGACCACCGGCGGCACCATCTGCATCTCGAGCAGCCGATCGAGCTGGTAGGCGGCGATCTCGGCCTTGTAGCTCTCCATGTAGCCGGCGCGCCGCGCCGGCGGCAGCTGTTTCCAGGCGAAGCGGGCGACCGGTCCCGGTTCGAGATAGCCGCGCTGCGGCTTGGTGACGCCGGTCGGCACCGCTTCGAGCCGGGTGACCTTTGCCGAGGCCAGGAAGGCCTCGATTTCGGCTTCCTTGCCGAGCCACGCCTTCGAGCACGCGGCGGCGCCCTGGGCGTGCAGATCGGACCGCGACGAAACCGCGAGGGCGAGGAGGACGACGGCGGCAAGGCGGCGACTGGTCACGGGGCCTCCTAGGAGCAGACGTACGGCGCCATTGTAGTAATCCGCCGGCCGCGCACCAGCCAATTCGCGCCGCGCAGGCGGCGTTGCCCTGGCGGCAACCGCCGTTGGCGCGCGGAATCCGGCCAATCGGGCCGGAGGAGCGCCGCCCGTGAAACCGCGGTTGACGCCCCGGCTGCCCCCAGGGCCGGCTTTGGAGGCGCTGACCGCGGCGATGTCGTTGCGGCGGTGCGGGTTAGCCGACGGCCATGGGCGCGGCCGTCGCCTTGCACTCCGCCGGGTGTCGCCGCGGAGCGCCGGGTGCGGGGGCTCGTGACCTCGGCCGTCGTCACGACGCTCCGTGGGCGACGCGTTCGCCACTCACCCTCAAGGAGACCCATCATGACTTCAACGTTCGCGCGGGCCGTGCTCGCACTGCTGCTGTTCACCGGGCCGGCCGTGGCGGCGGCGCAGGAGACGCCCGCCAAGGCCTCGCCGGCCGCCCCGGCCCTCAACCTCAATACCGCCACGGCTCAGCAGCTCGAAGGCCTGCCCGGCGTGGGCGCCCGGGTGGCGCAGCGGATCGTCGAGTACCGCACCAAGAACGGCGGGTTCAAGAAGGTGGAGGAGCTGATGAAGGTGCAGGGCATCGGCGAGCGCAGCTTCCTCCGGCTGCGCGGCCTGGTCACCGTCGCGGCCGCCAAGGCCGACGACCGCCAGTAGCGAGGGCGGGACCGTGGGTGGCCGGTGGCCGTGCCAGCCGTTCCACGGTCCCGCACGACCGCGATGACCGCCCACCCGGCGTCCGGCTTCTCCCTGGTCGAGTTGCTGGTGGTGGCCGCAGTCGTTGCCGCCGCCGCGGCGGCCGGCCTGCCGATTGCGGCGCATGCCGCCGATGCCGCCGATGCGGCCGGTGCGGCGCGGCATCTGGCCTCGCTCATCGCGCGGGCGCGTGTCGAGGCGGCCCGGCGGCAGCGGGTGGTGGCGCTGCGCGTGGAGCAACTCGAGGGCGACACACGCGTCAGCCTGGTGGCCGACGGCGACGGCGACGGCGTGACGGCCGCCGACGTCGCCGCCGGCACGGACGTTTCCCTTCGTCCTCCCGAGACCATTGGTGCCCACTTCGTCCGGGCCCGGCTCGGCATCGCCGGCGGCGTGCGCGGCCTCGACGGCGAGCCGCTCACCTCGCTCGACGACCCGGTACGCCTGGGCGCCGCCGACCAGCTCAGTGTCGGCCCGCTCGGCACGTCCACGAGCGGCACGATCTACGTGGCGAGCCGGGGCGGCGTGCAGTACGCCGTGCGCATCGCCGGCGTCACCGGGCGGGTACGCGTGCTGCGCTACGTGTTGGGAGCCGGCCTGTGGCGGCCGGAATGATCGCCGCCGACCGACGGGGGGCGGCGCGCCGCGCCGCCGCCGCCTATGGCCTCGAGCCCCGCGGCCAGCTGCGCCCTGGGACCACCGTTGTCGTTCTGGCGCTCTCGGCGACCGGGGCGCTCGTCGAAAGCGCGTCGCCGTGTCGCCCGGGATCCCGCACGGAACTGCAGCTCGACGCGCCGGATGGCCGTCGTCGGCGCGCCACCGGCGCCGTGCTGCGCTGCTGGGTGGCATCGGTGGCGCCGCTGCGGTTTCGCAGCGCCGTTGGCTTCGAACGCGCCGCCGATCTGTACGGCACCGACGACGCCGGGTAGTGGGTAGTTGCTTCTCGCCGGCCGCGGCCCCGGCCCGGGCACAAAGTGCCCGGCGACGGCAGGCCACGCCGAGATGATGTCGATTCTGGCGTGAATTTACCAGGTTCACGCGGCCGAGCCGGCTGGCATTCCGCTTGGTATGGGAGCCAGGGGAGGGCCTATGACCACCATCGCGGCGTGTGGGAACGAACGACAATGGGCGCGGCGACCTGAAGACCGCCGCCAGGGCGTCCATCAATTGGTGCGGGCCCTTGCCGAGCACGTCGTGTCCGGCGACCCCGAGGTGCGCCTGCACGGACTGCTCGAGTCGCGCCTCGCCAGGCTGCTGGGTGCCCGGCGGGCCAGCGTCGTCGCGGTGCGGCCGCTCACTTCGCCGCCCGGACGCGGCCCGTCCCGCACGCTGGCGGCAATCCCCGGCCCTTCTCACGGCCAGCCGCTGGCGCTGGAGGTGGATCTGGCCGATCGCACGCCCGATCCCTGGGACCGCCAGGTGCTCGAGACCGCGGCTCATCTGGCGGCGCTGGCGCTGGCCGCCGATCGCGGCCGGGCGGCGCGCACCCACGCCCGCGCCGGCGGCGCCGCACCGCTCATCGGCTCCAGCCAGGTGATGCGGGCGCTGCGCGAGCGCATCGAGCGCGTCGCGGTCGCCGATTTCACCGTGCTCATCGAGGGCGAGAGCGGCACCGGCAAGGAACTGGTCGCGCGGCAGATCCACGACCTCAGCCCGCGCCGGGCCGGTCCGTTCGTCGCGATCAACTGCGCGGCGCTGGTCGAGACGCTGATCGAGGCGGAGCTGTTCGGCATCGAGGAGCGCACGGCCACCGGCGTCCGCGGCCGACGCGGCAAGTTCGAGCATGCCGACGGCGGCACGCTCTTCCTCGACGAGGTGGCCGACCTGTCGCTGGCCGCGCAGGCGAAGCTGCTCCGGGCCATCCAGGAAATGGCGGTCGAACGGGTCGGCGGGCACGGCACCCGTCGCCTCAACGTCCGCATCGTGGCCGCGACCAACACGTCGCTGGCCGCGCTGGTGCAGCGCGGACTCTTCCGTGCCGACCTCTACTACCGGTTGAGCGGCCTCGACCTGCGGGTGCCGGCACTGCGCAACCGGCGCGACGACGTGCTGGAACTGGCGCAGTACTTCCTGGCCTGCCACGACGATCGCGCGCGGATGACGCTGTCGGCGCCGGCCCGCGACGCGCTGATGGCCTACGACTGGCCGGGCAACGTCCGCGAGTTGCAGCGGACGCTCGAAGGCGCGGTGGCGATGGCCGACTCGAGGGTGATCGACCTCGACGACCTGCCGCCGGCGCTGCGCGCGCCGTACGCCGACGTCGTGGCGCCGGCGCTCGAAGCCAATGACACGCTGCGGATGTGGGCGAGCCGCTACACACGGCTGGTGCTGGAACGCTCGGGCCACAACAAGCGGCGGGCGTGCCGTGTGCTCGGCATCAGCTATCACACGCTGCAGGCGCACCTGCGCTACCCGGCCACGGCCGCCAACCCGCGGCGGGTCGCCGACGACGTGGCATGAGTCACCGCCCGGGGGCGGCTCGACGGGTGTCGAATCCTTGACGCTGATGAGTGGGCGTAGTACGTTCGGCGTGCCTTAGCGCTGCCGAAACGCCCCCACCCATGAGTGCCCCCGCCGAGACGCCCCTCAAACGCACGTCCCTGCATGCCACGCACGTCGCCTCGGGTGCCCGGATGGTCCCCTTCGGCGGCTGGGACATGCCGGTCGAATACTCCGGCATCAGTGCCGAGCACCACGCGGTGCGCACCGCCGCCGGCCTGTTCGACGTCTCCCACATGGGGCAGATCGAACTGGCCGGCCCCAACGCCCTGGCGGCGGTGCAGCACCTCACGTCGAACGACGCCGCGAAGCTGCAGGTGGGGCAGGCGCAGTACTCGGCCCTGACGACGCCCGAGGGCACGTTCGTCGACGACGTGCTCGTCTACCGGATGGGCCCGAGCCACTTCCTGCTCGTCGTCAACGCCTCGAACATCGACAAGGACCACGCCTGGATCGTCGCCAACGCCCCGGCGGCCGGTGAGGTGGCGGTGGTCAACTCCAGCGACCGCTACGCGCTGGTCGCGGTGCAGGGCCCGAAGGCCCGAGCCATCGTCCAGTCGCTCACCGCCGTGCCGCTCGACGCGATGAAGTACTACTGGTTCGCGCACGGGGAAGTGGCCGGCATCCGCGGCACGGTGTCGCGCACCGGCTACACCGGCGAGGACGGCTACGAGATCTTCGTGCCGCCGCAGTTCGCGCCGGCGCTGTGGGCCGCGCTGCTGGAGGCCGGCAAGGAGCACGGCCTCATCCCGTGCGGTCTCGGCGCCCGCGACACGCTGCGCCTCGAGGCGGCGATGCGGCTCTACGGCAACGACATGGACGAGACCACCACGGTCCTCGAATGCGACCTGGGGTGGATCGTCGGCTGGAACAAGCCGGCGTTCCTCGGCCACGAGGTGCTGCGCCGCCAGAAGGCCGAAGGCACGACCCGCCGCATCGTCGGCTTCGAGATGATCGATCGCGCCATCGCCCGGCACGGCTACGCCGTGCACCACGGCGGCGCGGTGGTGGGCCAGGTGACCAGCGGCACGCAGACGCCGTTTCTGAAGAAGGCCATCGGCATGGCCTACGTCCCGGTGGCCCTCGCCGCGCCCGGCACCGAGATCGCCATCGACGTCCGCGGCCGCGCCGCCATGGCCCGCGTCGTGGCGTTGCCCTTCTACAAGCGCCCCAAGCCGGCGTAGGAGCTCCCGATGTATCCGACGACGCTGAAGTACACGAACGACCACGAGTGGGTGAAGGTCGACGGCCAGGAAGGCACGGTCGGCATCACGCACTTCGCCCAGCAGCAGCTCGGCGACGTCGTCTACGTCGAACTGCCCGAGGTCGGCACGACGCTCACCAAGGGCCAGGCCTTCGGCACCATCGAGTCGGTGAAGGCGGTCTCGGAGCTCTTCGCGCCGCTGTCGGGCACCGTCACCGCGGTGAACGGCGCGCTCAAGGACGCACCCGACGCCGTCAACAGCGCGCCGCACGACTCGTGGATGATCAAGTTCACGATCGCCGACCCCGGCGAGGCGGGTTCGCTGCTCGACGCCGCCGCCTACGAAGCCCTCGCCAAGTAGCCGCGCCCCAGAATGGAACCATTCGTCCGCCGTCACGTCGGCCCGCGCCCGGCCGACCTTCCCGAGATGCTGGCTACGATCGGCGCGCCGTCGCTCGATGCGCTCATCGACGAGGCCATCCCCGCCGCCATCCGCCGCCCGGCGCCCCTGGCACTGCCCGACGGCGAATCCGAGCACGAGTACCTGACGCGGCTGGCCGCGGTGGCCAGGGGCAACCGCATCCTGCGCAGCTTCATCGGCCTGGGCTACTACGACACGATCACGCCCAGCGTGATCCGCCGCTGCCTGTTCGAGAACCCGAGCTGGTACACGCCCTACACGCCGTACCAGGCCGAGATCGCCCAGGGGCGTCTGGAGTCGCTGCTCAACTTCCAGACCGTCGTCACCGACCTCACCGGCCTGCCGGTGGCCGGGGCGTCGCTGCTCGACGAGGGCACCGCGGCTGGCGAGGCGATGACGCTGCTGCACCGCGTGTCGCCGAAGAAGCCGGCCGACGGCGGCGTGTTCCTGGTGTCGGACCGGGTCTTCCCGCAGACCCTGGCGGTGCTGCAGAGCCGCGCCGAACCGCTCGGCATCACCCTGCGCGTCGGGGCACCGGACACCTGGGAGTTCGCCGGCGAGGTCTTCGGGGCGTTCCTGCAGTATCCCGACGACCGTGGCCTGGTCACCGACATCGGCCCGGTCATCGCCCGCGCCCATGCGGCCCAGGTGCTGGTCGGCGTGGCCACCGACCTGCTGGCGCTCACGTTGCTGACCCCGCCCGGGGAGCTCGGTGCCGACGTCGTCGTCGGCAACTCGCAGCGTTTCGGCGTGCCGCTCGGTTTCGGCGGACCGCACGCCGCGTTCTTCGCCGTGCGGCAGGAGTTCGTTCGCCACGCCCCCGGCCGCCTCATCGGCGTTTCGGTGGATGCGCAGGGCCACCGCGCCTACCGCATGGCGCTGCAGACCCGCGAGCAGCACATCCGCCGCGAGAAGGCCACCTCGAACATCTGCACGGCGCAGGCGCTGCTCGCCAACATGGCGGCGATGTACGCCGTGTACCACGGTCCCGAGGGCCTGACGGCGATCGCGCGCCACGTCCACGGCCTGACGCGGTCGCTGGCCGCGGGCCTGGCCGCGCTCGGCCTGCGCCAGGCCAACGCGCACTACTTCGACACCCTCGCCGTCCCGCTGACCGCCGCGCAGGCGGCGGCCGTGCACGAACGGAGCGTCGCCGCCGGCTACAACCTGCGCCACGTCGACGCCACCACGGTCGGCATCGCGCTCGACGAGACCGCGACCGCCGCCGACGTCGATGCCCTCGTCGGCGTGTTCGCGGCGGCGGTGGGGAAGACGGCGCCAGCGGCGGCGATCCCGGCGGACGGCGACGCGCTGCCGGCCGGGCTGCGCCGCACGTCGGCGTTCCTGACCCATCCGGTCTTCCATCGTCATCGCTCCGAGAGCGAGATGATGCGCTACCTGAAGCACCTCGAGCGCAAGGACATCGGCCTCGACGTGTCGATGATCCCGCTCGGCTCGTGCACGATGAAGCTCAACGCCGCCAGCGAGATGTTCCCGGTCAGCTGGCCGGAGTTCGCCAGGCTCCACCCCTTTGCCCCCGCCGATCAGACGCTGGGCTATCAGCAGATCTGCCGCGAACTCGAGGCGGCGCTGGCCGAGATCACCGGCTTCGCCGCGGCGTCCCTGCAGCCCAACTCCGGCGCCCAGGGCGAGCTGACCGGGCTGCTGGTGATTCGCGCCTGGCACCGCGATCGCGGCGAGGGCCACCGCCACGTCGTGCTGATTCCCGCCTCGGCGCACGGCACGAACCCGGCCAGCGCGGTGATGGCCGGCTACAAGGTGGTGGTCGTCGCCTCGGATCCGTCGGGCAACATCAACGTCGAGGATCTCAAGGCCAAAGCCGCGCAGCACGCCGCCGATCTGGCGGCGCTGATGGTCACCTACCCCTCGACCCACGGCGTCTTCGAGGACGCCATCCGCGACATCTGCGCCACCGTGCACGCGCACGGCGGCCAGGTGTACATGGACGGCGCCAACATGAACGCCCAGGTCGGGCTGACCAGCCCGGCGATCATCGGCGCCGACGTCTGCCACATCAACCTGCACAAGACCTTCGCCATCCCGCACGGCGGCGGCGGGCCCGGCATGGGACCGATCGCCGTGGCCGCGCACTTGGCGCCGTATCTCCCGGGGCATCCCCTGGTGCCGACCGGCGGCGACAAGGCGATTCCGCCGGTGGCGGCGGCGCCGTGGGGCAGCGCCAGCATCCTGCTGATCTCTTACGGCTACATCCGGATGCTCGGCGGCAACGGCGTCACCGAGGCGACCAAATACGCGATCCTCAACGCCAACTACCTGAAGGCCCGACTGCAGGGGCACTACGACGTGCTCTACACCCGGCCCAACGGCCGGGTGGCGCACGAGATGATCTTCGACCTGCGCAAGTTCAAGGCCGCCGGGGTCGAGGAGGGCGATGTCGCCAAGCGGCTGATGGACTATGGCTTCCACGCCCCGACGGTGTCGTTCCCGGTGCCCGGCACGCTGATGGTCGAGCCGACCGAGAGCGAGCCGAAGGCCGAACTCGACCGCTTCTGCGAGGCCCTGATCGCCATCCGCGCCGAGATCGAAGCGGTGGTGACCGGGGCTGCGGACGCGAAGGACAACGTCCTCAAGCACGCCCCCCACACGGCGGCGGTGGTCACCGCCGACACCTGGACGCGGCCCTACTCGCGCGAGACGGCGGCATTCCCCCTGCCGTGGGTCAAGGCCAGCAAGTTCTGGCCGAGCGTCGGGCGGATCGACAACCCCTACGGCGACCGCAATCTGGTCTGCGTGTGCCCGCCGATGGAGGCCTACGAGTCCTAGCGACGCGGCGCCTCGAACTCGCGAGCATGTGCGACGCGGTCACCCCGGCTCGGCTCCGCCCCTCTGGTCACAGTGTTGCCTCGCCCGCCCTCCGGCCGGGCGTCGACGTCGTGAACGGCCGAGAGAACGCGTGACTCGATGCCGATGCTCCCGGCCGCCCAGGACGTCGAGGGCTGGCGCGATCGGTCCCGCGGGTCGGTGACGCGCGAAGGAGTGGTGACCGCCATGCGGGTGCTCAACGCCAGCCAGATGCGCGCCGTCGATCGCCGGACCATCGACGACATCGGCATCCCGTCGATCGTCCTGATGGAGAACGCCGGCCGCCAGGTGGTGGCGGCGATGGAGTCGCTGGTCGAGGACCTGCCATCGCGGCGGATCGCGGTACTGTGCGGCACCGGGAGCAACGGCGGCGACGGTTTCGTCGTCGCCCGCACGCTGCACCAGCGCGGCGTCGAGGTCACCGTCTACGTCGTCGGCGCGCTGCCCGACGTCCACGGTGACGCCCGCACCAACCTCGACGTCATCGGCCGGCTCGGCCTGTCGATCGTCGAGCTCGCCGACGCCCAGGCCTGGGAACTGCACGGGTCGCAGGTCACCGCCGCCGACGTGGTGGTCGACGCCATCGTCGGCACCGGCCTCAGCCGCGCGCTCGGCGGCCTACACGAGTCGATCGTCGCCGACGTCAACGCCTCGACGGCGACGGTGATCGCCGTCGATTTGCCGTCGGGCCTCTCGGCCGACACCAGCGAGCTGATCGGACCGGTGATCGACGCCGACCTCACCGTCACCCTGGCCGCTCCGAAGGTCCCGCTGGTGCTGCCGCCGGCCGAGCACGTCGCCGGCGACGTCGTGATCGCCGACATCGGCATTCCCCTCAGCGCCATCGACGAGGTCGAGGGCCAGCGGCTGCACCTGCTGACCCGCGACTCGGTGCGGGCGCTGGTGCCGCCGCGGGCTCCCGACACGCACAAGGGCGACTGCGGACGGGTGGCCATCGCCGCCGGGTCGCGCGGCAAGACCGGCGCGGCGGTGCTGGCGGCGCGCGGGGCTCTGCGCAGCGGCGCCGGGCTGGTCACCGTGGCCACGCCGGCGAGCTGTCAGCCGGTGATCGCGGCGCAGGGCGTGGAGTACATGACCCTGCCGCTCGCCGACGCCGGTGACGGCACCTGCGAACCGGCGGCGATCGAGGCGCTGCTCGCCGTGCCGGCCGACGTGATCGCGCTGGGGCCCGGCCTCGGCGTCGCCCCTGGCGTCCGCGCGTTCGTCCGCGAGGTGCTGGCCCGCGCCGAGCAGCCGCTGGTGGTCGACGCCGACGCCCTGAACGCCTGCGCCGGCGATGCCGGCGTGCTGCGCGGCCGCGAGGGCCGGCCGGTGGTGGTCACGCCGCATCCCGGCGAGATGGCCCGGCTGCTCGGCTGCAGCGTGGCCGACGTGCAGGCCAACCGGGTCGGTCTGGCCACCGAACTGGCGACGACCCACCAGCTCTACGTCGTCCTGAAGGGCTATCGCACCGTGATTGCGACGCCGGACGGTGTGGTCTACGTCAATCCGACGGGGTCACCGGGCATGGCGACCGGCGGGACCGGCGACGTGCTCACCGGGATGATCGCCGCGTGGCTGGCGCAACTGCTCGATCCGGAGACGGCGTGCCAGGTGGCGGTCTACGTGCACGGTGCCGCCGGCGAGCTCAGCGACGCCGACGAGGGCGAGATTGCCATGACGGCCGGCGATCTGGCGGCGCACATCGGCGACGCGCTGCTGGAGCTCACGGCGCGGGCGCGGGTGGCGGCGCCGGCGGAGTGAGCACGCGCGCCTCGAGCTCGGAGGCCGAGACCGAGGCCCTCGGCGTCGAGGTGGCCGGCACGCTCGGCCCCGGTGACGTCGTGCTGGTCCGCGGCGATCTGGGCGCCGGCAAGACCGTCTTCGTCCGCGGGCTGGCCGCCGGCCTCGGACTCGATCCCGATCTGGTCAGCAGCCCCACCTTCACGCTGGTCCACGAGTACAGCGGCGGCCGCGTGCCGCTCGTGCACCTCGACCTCTACCGCCTCGACCGCGCCGACCTCGACGACATCGGCCTCGACGCCGACCTTGCCGCCCGCGGCGTCGTCGTCGTCGAGTGGCCCGAGCGGCTGCGCCACGCCGTCGCGGGAGCGGTGCGCGTGCACATCGCCGATCACGGCGGCGACCGCCGCACCGTCGTCATCGAACGTTGAGGACCAGCGCCATGGAACGAGCCGTGCCGATCCTGCCCGCCGACGACCTCGCCGCGTCGCGCCGCTTCTACGTCGACGGCCTCGGCTTCGTGGTGAGGTTCGAGGCGAGCGAGGACGGCCATACCGGCCTGCTCGGGATCGCGCGCGGCACGATTGCCCTGACGCTCGACTGCCCGATGACCGGCCACGGCCGCCACGCCTGTGTGGCGCTCGAGGTCGGCGACGCCGATGCCTGCTATCGCGAGTGGAGCACCGTCGTGGCGATCCCCCAGCCGCCGCGCGACGAGCCGTGGGGGGCGCGTACCTTCGCCGTCACCGATCCGGCCGGCAACACGCTGTTCGTGATCGGCCCGGCGCGCCCGGCGTAGGCCCGCGCCGCCCGGCCGCGTCAGTCGCGTCGCTGCTCGAACCGCGGCGGCCGCGGGCCGCGCCTCGCTGCCAGCGCGGTGAGCGGCACGCAGTCGAGTTCGACGCCGGCGGCGGCGCTGCGCAGCAGCAGGCCGCCGCGGCTCATGTCGCCGCGGCCGACGAAGGCCGGCGGACAGTACAGACGGTCGCCGAGCAGCGGCGCCAGTACGTCGACGTATTTGCCGGTCGCGATGCTGCCGAGCAGCACGACGGCGGCGTCGGCGGTCAGCCGGCGGTCGAGCGCGGCCAGGTCACGCTCGAGCGGCGCGCGATACCGCGCGTCGTCCGCGGTGATGTCGGTGGCGGCGAACTCCTCCAGCAGGGCGACGGAGGCAGGGGCGTTGGGGGAGAGCAGTCCGCGCGTCGGAGTGATCACCAGGGCGGTGGCGGCGGCGCCGCGCCGGGCGACGACGGCCCGGGCATAGGCCAGCTTGCCGCGGAAGTAGAGGCCGCTCATCAGCGCGAACGCCTCGCCGAGGGGCAGCTCGCCGCGGCGGAGCCGCAGGGCGGCGTCCGACGTCGCCCCGGGCCGCAGCAGCGCCTGCGCCCGCTTGCCGCCGCTGTGGGCGGGGGAGAGGAGGAGAACGTGAGTCAGAAGGGACCGGGGAGCAGGGACCAGGGACCGGGGAGCAGGAGAGGCGCTCTCGGGTTTCACGATTCGACCTGAGCGTGAGTGTAGTCACAGCACGCCGCGGAACGCGGCGTGACAAGCGCTTTACCTGTTCCCTGGTCCCTGTTCCCCGGTCCCTACTGAGACGGGGTTCTATTCGGTGCGGTAATTGGGCGCTTCCTTCGTGATCGTCACGTCGTGCACGTGGCTCTCACGCACGCCGGCCGGGGTGATGCGCACCAACTGGGCATCGCGCTGCAGATCGGGAATCGTCGCGCAACCGCAGTAGCCCATGCCGGCGCGCAGGCCGCCGACCAGCTGGTGCACCAGCGACGCGAGACTGCCCTTGTGCGGCACGCGGCCCTCGATGCCCTCGGGCACCAGCTTCTCGCTGGCGCTGCCGCCGGCCGCCGCCTTGCCTTCGAGCTGGAACTCGTCCTGGAAGTAGCGGTCGCGGCTGCCCTTGCGCATCGCGCCGATCGAGCCCATGCCGCGGTACTCCTTGAAACTGCGGCCCTGGAACAGGATGAGCTCGCCGGGGCTCTCGTCGGTCCCGGCGAACAGATTGCCGATCATCACCGAACTGGCGCCGACGGCCAGCGCCTTCACGACGTCGCCGGAGTAGCGGACGCCGCCGTCGGCGATCACCGGCACGCCGTAGGCGGCGGCGGCCCGCGCGCAGTCGTGGATCGACGAGATCATCGGCATGCCGATGCCGGCGACCACCCGGGTGGTGCAGATCGAGCCGGCGCCGATGCCGACCTTCACCGCGTCGACGCCGAGCCGCACCAGGGCTTCGGTGGCGTCGGCGGTGGCGACGTTCCCGGCGATGAGGTCGACGTCTGGAAAGCGACGCCGCAGCTCGCGGACGATGTCGAGCACGCCCTGACTGTGGCCGTGGGCGGTGTCGACGACCAGGACGTCGACGTGGGCGGCGACCAGCGCCTCGGCGCGCTCGATGGTGTTCTTCGCGGTGCCGACCGCCGCGCCGCAGCGCAGCCGGCCGAGCGAGTCCTTGCAGGCGTTCGGGTACTTGATGGCCTTCTGGATGTCCTTGACGGTGATCAGCCCCTTCAGCCGGAAGCCCTTGTCGACGACCAGCAGCTTCTCGACCTTGTGCCGGTGGAGGATCTCGCGGGCCTCGTCGAGGGTGGTGCCGACCGGGACGGTGATGAGGTCGTCCTTGGTCATCACGTCCTCGACCGCCTGCTGCGTATTGGTCTCGAAGCGCAGGTCGCGGTTGGTGAGGATGCCGACCAGACGGCCCTCCTTGCTGCCGTCCTCGGTGACCGGCACGCCCGAGATCCGGTAGTGCGCCATCAGCTCGAGCGCCTCGTGGATGCGGTGCCGGGGCGACAGCGTGATCGGATTGACGATCATGCCGCTCTCGGAACGCTTGACGCGATCGACCTCGGCGGCCTGCTCCTCGACCGCCAGGTTCTTGTGGATGACGCCGAGCCCGCCCTGCTGGGCCATCGCGATCGCCATCGACGACTCGGTCACCGTGTCCATCGCCGCGCTGAGCAGCGGCACGAACAACGGGATGTTCCGGGTCAGCCGCGTCGCCACGTCGACCTGCGCCGGCATGACGCTGGAGTAGCGCGGCACCAGCAGCACGTCGTCGAAGGTGAGTGCCGTGGCGAGCGACGCGTCGAGGCTCGGGCGGGCGGGGGTGGAGGTGGCGCTGGGTGAACTCATGGGCGACGCTCAGTGGATGGCGGAGACGGAACAGGCCGACACACGGGTCGGCCTGGGAACACGCACGGCGATCGAGGGATGGGGGCGCCCGACCATCAGTTGGCCCCGTGGCACTTCTTGTACTTCTTGCCGCTGCCGCACCAGCACGGGTCGTTGCGGCCGATCTTGGGCTCGTCGCGCTTCACCGTGGTCACCGGCGCGTCGTCGCCGCCGCTGCGGGCCGGGCGCGGCGCGCTGGTCTGGGGCGGCGGGAAACCGCCGGCCGGGGTCTGGGGCGGCGGGAAGCCCGATGGCGCGTCGGACGGGGCGCTGTAGGTGAGCGGCGCGGTCCGCCGCGGCGCCGGCCGGACCGGTGCCGCCACGGCGTCGGGCTGCCCCTCGACCGGGCGCAGCCACCACAGGTAGCGGACCATCTCGGCCTCGATCCGGCCGCGCATGTCCTTGAACAGCTGGAAGCTCTCCTTCTTGTACTCGACCAGCGGATCGCGCTGGCCGTAGCTGCGCAGGCTGATCCCGTCCTTCAGGTGATCGAGCGAGTAGAGGTGGTCCTTCCACTGGGCGTCGACGATCTGCAGCATCAGGTCGCGTTCGACCCGGCGGAGGATCTCGGCCGGGACGATCGCCTCCTTCTCGACGTACCTGGCGACGACGCGCTGCCACAGCGCGTCGCGGATCTCGGCCGACCGGCCGGTGCCGAACGGCACTGCGGCGAAGTCGTCGTCGTCGAGCGCGAACAGCTCGGCCAGCTCGCGTTTGAGCGCGCCGAGGTCCCAGGCATCGGCGTCCATGTCCTTGCCGGCGTAGAGATCGACCGCGTCGTCGACGATCTCCTCGGCGGTGGCCATGAGATAACCGCGGGTGTCGGCCGTCTCGTCCTCGGCGACGCGAATCACGCCGTCGAGGATCTCCCGGCGCAGCGTGTAGACGCTCTCGCGCTGGCCGTTCATGACCTCGTCGTACTCGAGCAGGTGCTTGCGGACGGCGAAGTTCTGCGCCTCGACCTGTTTCTGCGCCCGTTCGATCGCCCGCGTGACCATGCCGTGTTCGATCGGCACGCCCTCTTCCATGCCGAGCCGCTGCATCAGCCCCGAGATGCGGTCGGAGCCGAAGATGCGCATCAGGTCGTCTTCGAGCGACAGGTAGAAGCGCGAGCTGCCGGGATCGCCCTGACGGCCGGCGCGGCCGCGCAGCTGGTTGTCGATGCGCCGCGCCTCGTGCCGCTCGGTGCCGAGGATGTGGAGGCCGCCGAGGGCGACCACCTCGGTGTGTTCGGCGTCGCACTGCGCCGTGAAATGCCTGAAGATCCGCTCCCAGTCGGGGCGGGGGACGCGGTAGTTGTCGCCGTGCGAGAAGTAGACGAACTCGTCGTCGTCGACGAAGCGCTCTTCGCCGCGTTCGAGCTTCTGGGCCACCGCTTCGTTGAGGGCCTGCTGCCGCGCCATGTGGTCGGCGCTGCCGCCGAGCAGGATGTCGGTGCCGCGGCCGGCCATGTTGGTGGCGATGGTCACGGCGCCGAGCCGGCCGGCCTGGGCGACGATCTCGGCTTCCTGGGCGTGGTACTTGGCGTTCAGCACCACGTGCTTGATGCCGCGGCGCTTGAGCATCCCCGAGATCTTCTCGGACTTCTCGATGCTGACCGTGCCGACCAGCACCGGCCGGCCCTTCTCCTGCTTGTCGATGATGTCGGCGACGATGGCGTCGTACTTCTCGCCGGCGGTGCGATAGACGAGGTCGGGCTCCTCGATCCGCCGCATCGGCTTGTTGGTCGGGATGACCATCACGTCGAGCTTGTAGATCTTGTGGAACTCCGGCGCTTCGGTCTCGGCGGTGCCGGTCATGCCGGCCAGCTTGGCGTACTTGCGGAAGTAGTTCTGGAAGGTGATGGTGGCGAGCGTCTGGTTCTCGCGCTCGATCTTGACCCCTTCCTTGGCCTCGACCGCCTGGTGCAGCCCGTCGCTCCAGCGGCGGCCCGGCATCAGCCGGCCGGTGAACTCGTCGACGATCACCACCTGGCCGTCCTTGATCATGTACTCGACGTCGCGGCGGTAGTGGGTGTGGGCGCGCAGCGCCTGCTGCACGTGGTGCAGCAGCGGCATGTTGGCCGGGTCGTAGAGCCCGCCCGGCTGCAGGCGGTGCGACAGCATCCGCTCGGCCCTGGCGATGCCGGCTTCGGTCAGCGTGACGGTCTTGTTCTTCTCGTCGACGGTGTAGTCGCCCGAGGCTTCCATCCGCTCGCGGTCCTCGGTCTTCATCTGGCCCTGGTGGACCAGGCCGCGGGAGAGCGACGGGATGATCTTGTCGACTTCGTAGTAGAGGTCGGTCGACTCCTCGGCGGGGCCAGAGATGATCAGCGGCGTGCGCGCCTCGTCGATGAGGATGCTGTCGACTTCGTCGACGATGGCGTAGTTGTGGCCGCGCTGCACCATCCGCGACAGCTCGAACTTCATGTTGTCGCGCAGGTAGTCGAAGCCGAACTCGTTGTTGGTGCCGTAGGTGATGTCGCAGCCGTACGCCGCCTGCCGCTGCTCGTCGTTGAGGTCGTGCTGGATGACGCCGACGGTGAGGCCGAGGAAGCGGTAGATGCGGCCCATCCACTCGGCGTCGCGGCGGGCCAGGTAGTCGTTGACGGTGACGACGTGGACGCCCTTGCCCGACAGGGCGTTGAGATAGGCGGGCAGGGTCGCCATCAGGGTCTTGCCCTCGCCCGTCTTCATCTCGCCGATCTTGCCCTGGTGCAGCACCATGCCGCCGATCAGCTGCACGTCGTAGTGCCGCATGTTCAGCACGCGGCGTCCGGCCTCGCGCACGGTGGCGAACGCCTCGGGCAGCAGCTCGTCGAGCGACGCGCCGGCGACGACGCGCTGGCGCAGGTCGGCGGTGCGGGCCCGCAGATCCGCGTCGGCGAGATCGCGGACCGTCGCCTCCAGGTCGCCGACACGCGCGACGGTCGGCTGCAGCCGCTTCAGATCGCGGTCGTTCTGGGTGCCGAAGACCCTGGCGAGAAGGTTACCGACCATGCGGGGCTGGGACGAACCAGGAGATTCTGACGATCTTACCGGCGCGGTCCGGCAGCGTCAAGGAACGCGGGCGGGCGATGCCCGCGGCGTCAGTCGTCCTGGCGCGCGCTCTTCAGCAGGAACTGCAGCGGGTTGAGCAGCCGGTCGTTGACGCGCACCTCGTAGTGGAGGTGCGGACCGGTGGCGCGTCCGGTGGCGCCGACCGCGCCGATGCGGTCGCCGCGCTTCACCTTGCCGCCGCGCGCGACGTCGAGCCGCGACAGGTGGCCGTAGCGCGACTCGAGGCCGAAGCCGTGGTCGATGGTGATGAGGTTGCCGTAGGCGCCCGACACGCCGGCGAAGGTCACGGTGCCGTCGGCGGTGGCGTGCACCGGGTCGCCGCGATCGGCCGAGATGTCGAGGCCCGGGTGGAAGTCGGGCGCGCCGGTGAACGGATCGCCGCGCGAGCCCATCGCCGAGGTGAGCCAGCCGGTGGCCGGCCAGATCGACGGCGTCGCCGCCGCCAGCGCGTTGCGCTTGTCGATGCCGGAGTGCACCGACCGCAGTCGCGACTCGAGGCCCTGCAGCATGTCGCGCAGCAGTCCGAAGGTGTCTTCCGGCGAGTTCAACCCGGGGAGCATGGCCGCCGCGGCGGCCGCGCCGGCGCCGCCGCCGCCCATGGCGCGGGCCTTGACGATCGCCGGCAGTTTGTCCATCGCCGACTTCAGGGCCGGATCGAGCGCGGCGCGGCCGCCGAGGTCGTCGAGCGCGGTCTGCAGGCCCTGGATCTGGCCGGTGAGCGCCGCGGTGGCGCCGCGATAGTTGGCCACCTCGAGTTCGAGGGCGGTGTGCGAGGCGAAGAGATCGGCGACGTCGGCCTTGGCCTTCCACGCCGCGCCCATGCCGATGAGAATCGGCAGGCCGACGACCACGGCGACGACGGTGGCGGCCGGCCGCAGGCCGATCGTGAAGCGGCGGACGACTCCGGTTTGCCGGTCGGCGACGAGGACGGTGTAGCGCGTGGGCGGCATCGTTTCGGCGACGCCCGTCGAGCCGGCGCCAACCTCCGGAGGATACCACGGCGTTACAGGATCGCCAGCCGCGGCGCGGGAGGAGGCGAACACACGGCGAATCGGCTCACGGGCCGGCCGAGACGGCGTGCCGGAACTGGGCGGCTTCGGCGACGTGGTCGGGGGCGACCGCCGGGGCGGCAGCCAGGTCGGCGATGGTGCGGGCCACACGCAGCAACCGATGCACGGCGCGGGCGCTGAGCCCGAGCTCGCCGGTCGCCTGGCGGAGCAGCCGGGTGCCGGCGGCGTCGAGGGCGGCATCGCGGACGAGCTGGGGCACCGGCAGGCGGGCATTCAGCATCGGCGCGCGTCGGCGCTGCCGCTCGCGGGCCGCGGTGACGCGGGCCCGGACGGCGTCGCTGGACTCGCCCGGCGGCGCAGTGAGGGTGTCGAAGGCCACCGGGCCGACCGCGACCGCCAGATCGAGGCGATCGCGCAGCGGCCCGGACAGCCGGGCTTGGTACTGCTGCACCTGCGCCGGCGTGCACCGGCACGGCCGCGCTGCGTGGCCGTGGAAGCCGCACGGGCACGGGTTCATGGCCGCCACCAGGCTGAACGCCGCCGGGAAACTGATGCTGCCGGCGGCCCGCGACACGCGGATGCGGCCGTCCTCGAGCGGCTGGCGCAGCACTTCGATGGCGCGGCGGGAGAACTCGGGCAGCTCGTCCAGGAAGAGCACGCCGTGATGGGCGAGGGAGATCTCGCCCGGTCGCGGCACGCTGCCGCCGCCGCCGAGCGCCGCTTCCGAGCAGGTGTGGTGCGGCGCGCGAAACGGACGGTCGCGCAGCAATCCGCTGCCCTGGGGCAGGACGCCGGCGACCGAGTGCACCGCGGTCACGTCGAGCGCCTCGTCGAAGTCCAGCGCCGGCAGCACCCCCGGCAGGCGGCGGGCGAGCATCGTCTTGCCGGTGCCGGGCGGGCCGACCAGCAGCAGATGATGGCCGCCGGCGGCGGCGATCTCCAGGGCGCGACGCGCGACGGCGTGGCCGCGCAGGTCGGCGAGGTCGGGCCCGGAGTGACCGGCGCGCGGTGGCACCGGCGGTGGGTCGGCCCGCGGCCACTGCGCCTCGTCGCCGCGCAGACACTCGACGGCTTCGACCAGCGTGTGCACCGGCACGATGCGCAGGCCGCGCACCACCGCGGCTTCGACGGCGTTGGCGGCCGGCAGCATCAGCGCCGCGACGCCGAGCCGGCGCAGGCCGGCGGCGATGGGCAGCACGCCGCGCGTGGCCAGCACCGCGCCGTCGAGCGACAGCTCGCCGACGATCGCCAGCGGCGCGTCGGGGCGCGGCAGCGCCCCGGCGGCGGCGAGAATCGCGATGGCGATCGGGAGGTCGAAGGCGGCGCCGGCCTTGCGCACGTCGGCCGGCGCCAAGTTCACGGTGAGGCGGGTGGCCGGGAACTCGAAGCCGGCGTTCTTGATGGCCGCGCGCACGCGGTCGCGGCTCTCGCGGACGCTGGCGTCGGGCAGACCGACCATGGCGAACACCGGCAGGCCGAACGAGACGTCGGCCTCGACCGAGACAGCGAGCGCATCGACGCCGACGAGCGCGGCGCTGCGGACCTGGGCGAGCATGCCTCGCGCGCTTCAAGGCCGATGCCGTCGCCGCCGGATGGGCGGCCGCCGCGAAAAGGGCCGGGTCGCCGACCCGGGGCGCAGAATCCGCGGCCGGGCGGCGGCGCGGCGATCGCAGGTCCTGCCTGCTACTGCGCGGCGGCGGCGCGCGAGGTGTGGATGCTGAGCCGCGTGCCGATGCTCAGCGCCGAGCCGCGCAGCCGGTTCCAGGCCCGCAGCTCGTCGACGGTCACCCCGTGCCGACGGGCGATCGCATAGAGCGTGTCGCCCTTGCGGACGCGATAGACGATGACGGCCGGCGCGGCATCGGCGGCGGCTTCGGCGATCGCGACGGCTGGCGCGGCATCGCTGGCGGCGGCCGGCGCCGCCGGGGCGGTCGGGGCGGCCTCGCGGCGGGCGAGCAGGGCCGGGGACGGGGCCCGCGGCACGACCAGCTTCTGGCCGGGCCGGACGCGGGCGTTGGCCCGCAGGTAGTTCGCCTCGGCCAGGTCGGTGCGCGAGACGCGCAGCTTGCGGGCGATCGTCGCCATCGACTCGCCCTTGCGCACGGCGTAGAACTGCAGCGAGGCGGCGTCTTCGGGCGCTGTCGCGGCGTGGGCTTCGGCGACGGCCGCGGCGCTGCCGGCCGGCACCTTGATCCGGTAGGCGCTGTCGCGCACCGGCGTCGTCCAGCGCCGCAGCTCCGGATTGAGCGCGCGGATGTCGTCGGCCGGGACGTTGGCCCATTCGGCGATACGCCGCAGGTCGACCGGGCCGCGCAGCGTCACGACCTCGGTCGCCGGCGGCGCCGCGGCCGGCACCTCGAAGCCGTACTGGCCGGGGTTGCGGGCGATGATCATCGCCGCCAGGATCATCGGCACGTACTCGCGGGTCTCGCGCGGCAGGCGGCCGCGGGTGGCGCTGAGGCGCCAGAAGTCGCGCACGCCGTAGCGCTTGACGGCGCGCTGCACGCGGCCGGGGCCGCCGTTGTACGACGCCAGCGCCAGGTGCCAGTCGCCGTCGAAGATGCGGTGCAGCGTCTTCAGATACCTGGCCGCGGCGCGGGTCGCCTTCTCCGGATCGGCGCGCTCGTCGATGTACCAGTCGTGGGTGAGGCCGTTCTCGCGCGCCGTCGGCCGCATGAACTGCCAGACTCCGCGGGCGCTGGCCCGCGACAGCGCGGTGGGCTTGAAGGCACTCTCCACCAGCGGCACGTAGGCGAGATCCAGCGGCAGGCCCTCCTCGCGGAACACCGCCTGGATCATCGGCATGTACTCGGCGCCGCGGGTCAGGCCTTCGCTGAGGAAGGTGCGCAGCCGGCCCTGGAACGCCTCGACGTAGCCGAGCACGCGGTCGTTCTGCGGGATGGGGATGTCGTGGGCGGTCGCCGCCAGGTCCTCGCGCACGGTGGTGACGACCGAGGGCGCCGGCGTGGCTTCAGGGGGCGGCAGCGACAGCAGCGAATCGATCGAGGCGGGCTCCGAGGCGGTCTCGGTGAAGCCGTCGCCGCGCGCCAGGGCGTCGAGTTCGACGGCGCTGATGCGATCGACCAGGGCGTCGAGCGCGGCGGCGAGCCGGGCATCGGCGCGGGCGCCGCCCGGCACCAGCAGCAGCGTGTCGAGGGCCTGGTCGAAGGCGAGTCGGGCGTCGCTGAGGTGGCCGTCGTCGAGGGCGCGCCGGCCGGCCTCGAACGCCCGTTCCGCGGCCGTCAACGCCTCGGCCACCGGGTCGGGCGGCGGCGGGGCGGGCGGGTCGGCCGGGGCCGCCACCACCGGCGCAGGCGGCGTCGCGACGACCGCCGGGCGCTTGGCGGCGCAGGCGGCGGTCACGGCCAGTGCGAGGGCGAGAGCGACAGCGCGGCGCATCGGGACCGGAAGTGCCGAACCGTAGCACGCGGCGACGACCCGGGTCAACGCGGCAGCCCGACCGTAGTCTTCCCGCAACTGCCTCTGAATACTTCACTTAGCGCGGAGTTCCGTCGAGCCAGACGACGCCGTCATGCGCGTGCGCGAGATCGCGCGCCGCCGGCGTCACGATGGTGCGCGGCCCGGCGACCAGGCGCCGCCCGTCGCGCACGGCGCGGCGGACGTCGTCCTCGCAGATGAAGGCCTCGGGCGCGGCCGGCGCCGCCGTCGAGGCGGCTGCCGGGGTGGCCGGGGCTCCCGCGCGGCTGGCCAGCCAGCGGTCGATGCCGCCGGCCAGCCGGTCGGCCGGCACGGGCGCGGCGGCCGCCGGTTCGGGCGGCCGTGGCAGCGCCGGCGCCGCTGCGGCGCCGCTGCGGCGCGGCGCGACGGCGCGGGGCCGCAGTTCGTAGGCGACCCGTTTGATGTTGAGCAGATGCCGCGGGGTGATGTTGTCGGACGTGATGTTGCCGCCGAACCCGCCGCAGCCGAGCGTCATCGCCGGGTCGAGCCCCGTCGTCAGACCGATCGAGCCGTGGGTCGTCGGGGTGTTCACGCAGATTCGGAACGCCGGCTTGCGCAACCCGAACTCGAGGATCACCGCGTCGTTCCGCGAGTGGATCGACATCGTGTGGCCGAGTCCGCCGTAGCGGAGGACCTGGGTGCACCGCTCGCACCCCTCGCGCCAGTCGGCCACCTCGTAGTAGGCCAGCACGGGACAGAGCTTCTCGATCGACAGCGGGTGGTCACGCCCGACCCCGGCCAGTTCGGCCAGCAGGGCGCGGGTGCCGTCGGGCACCTGGAGCCCGGCCGCACGGGCGATGACCTCGGCCGACTTGCCGACGAGCCTCGGGTTCGGCAGACGCTCGGGCCCGACCAGCACTGCCGCCAGCCGGTCGGCGTCGGCGCGGGAGAGGAAATGGCCGCCGCCGGCCGTGATCGCTTCGCGCAGCGCCGGCGCCACCGCGCGATCGACGACGACGGCGTTGGGCGACGAGCACAGCACGCCGTGGTCGAAGGTCTTGCCGGCGAGGATGTCGTCGGCGGCCTTGGCGAGGTCGGCCGAGCTCTCCACGTAACAGGGGGCGTTACCGGGGCCGACGCCGTAGGCCGGCTTGCCGGCGGAGTAGGCGGCGCGCACCAGCCCGAGGCCGCCGGTGGCGAGGATCACCGCCACCTCGCGCGCCGACATCAGCGCCTGCGTGCCGGCGAGCGTGACGGTCGTCATCCAGCCGATGGCGCCCTCGGGCAGGCCGGCGGCCCGCGCCGCGTCGTGCAGCACCGTGGCCGTGGCGGTGATGCACCGCGCCGCCGACGGATGCGGGCTCAGGACGACCGCGCAGCGCGCCTTGATGGCGATGAGCAGCTTGTAGATCGCCGTCGAGGTCGGGTTGGTCGACGGGACGATCGCGGCGACCACGCCGAAGGGCTCCGCGATTTCCAGGATGCGGCGATCGGCGTGCCGGGCGACGACCCCGACCGTGGCCATCGGCCTGATGAAGGCGTGCACGTCGCGGGCCGCGAACAGGTTCTTCTGCACCTTGTCGGCGACCACGCCGTAGCCGGTCTCCTCCACCGCCAGGCGGGCCAGGGGCTCGGCGTGGGCCACGGCGGCGGCGGCCATGGCGTCGACGAGCGCGTCGATCGCCGCCTGCGACAGCTCGGCCAGGACGCCCTGGGCAACCTTGGCGCGCGCCGCCAGCGCCCGTGCCTCGGCGACCGACTGATGGTCGCGCTCGGTGGGGGGCTTGGCGGGTGGGGCGGCCATCGACGCCACGGCAGGGGCGGCTATTCCGCTCTGGGCAGGAGGCGGTCGACGTCGGCGTGCGGCCGGGGGATCACGTGGACGGCGACCAGCTCGCCGACCCGCCGGGCGGCCGCCGCGCCGGCATCGGTGGCGGCCTTCACCGCGCCGACGTCGCCGCGCACCAGCACCGTCACGTAGGCGGCGCCGATGTATTCGGTGCCGACCAGGACGACATTGGCGGCCTTGACCATGGCGTCGGCGGCCTCGACCGACCCGATGAACCCACGGGTTTCGACCATGCCCAGCGCGTCGCGTGCGATGTCCATCGGCAGGGGGAGCGGCGGCTCGACTCTAACACAGGCGCCGCGCGGGGCCGGTGGCGGACGCGTCTGAGAGCAGCTATCATGTTGGTGCGCAAGGCTATGCACACATTCCACGTTCGCATTCGCAGGCCGCTGGCGGGCCTCCTGCTCGCCGCCGCCACCGTCGCGGGGTGCGGCGGCTCCGACGACAACGCTCCGCCACAGGGCACGATGACGGTGCAGCTCTCCCGGTCGCGGGTGGCACTGGGCAGCCCGGTCGAGGTCACCTACAAGTTCACGCTCGCCGCCGATGCCCAGCCGCTCGGCAGCCGCAAGGTCTTCGCGCATTTCGTCGACGCCGACGGCGAGCAGATGTGGACCGACGACCATGACCCGCCGACGCCGACGACGGCGTGGAAGCCCGGACAGACCGTCGAATACAGCCGCACGGTGTTCGCGCCCGTCTATCCCTACGTGGGGGCGGCGAAGATCATCGGCGGGCTCTACGACACGGCCAGCGGCGACCGGGTCAAGCTCACCGGTACCGACGCCGGGGGACGGGCCTACGAGGTCGCCCAGCTCGAGCTGCTGCCGCAGACCGAGAACATCTTCCTGATCTTCAAGGACGGCTGGCACGCCGTCGAGACCGCCGGCGACAACTCGATGGTCGAATGGCAGTGGACCAAGAAGGAGGCGACCATCACCTTCCGCAATCCGCGACGGGACGCCGTCCTCTATTTCCAGGCCGACAACCCCGGGAACGCGGCCACCGCCGCCCGCCAGGTGGAGATCCGCCTCGGCGATCAGGTGCTGCAGACCGTGGCCCTCTCGGCCGAGGCGATGCCGGTGCACAAGATCCCGGTGAGCGCGGCGGCGATGGGCGCCGGCGAGATGGTCGAGATCCGTCTCGTCGTCGACCAGACCTTCGTGCCGGCGCTCGAACCTGGCGCGACCGGCAACGACCCCCGCGAGCTCGGCGCCCGCGTCTTCCACGCGTTCGTGCAGCCGGTGGGGTCGTAGGCGCTTCCCATCCCTCATGGAGTTCCGCTGCAGGCTGGGCACCGCGGGAGGCCAGATCATCGAGGGCGTGTACGTGGCCCCGAGCGAGGCGCACCTGCGCCGCGAGCTCGAGGACAAGGGCCTGCACGTGCTCTCGCTGGCGCCGCGCGGCGGCGTGCCGGGGCTGTGGTTCGCCCGGCGTCGCACCATCAAGCGCCACGAGTTCCTGATCTTCAACCAGGAGCTGGCGACGCTGCTCAAGGCCGGCATGCCGCTGGTGCAGTCGCTCGACATCCTGCGCCAGCGGCTCACCAACCCGGTGTTCAAGGCCGTGCTCGACGACGTGCACGAGAAGGTGCGCGGCGGCGCGGCGCTGTCGGACGCCTTCGGCGCCCACGTCGATCTCTTCTCCGGCGTCTACACCGCGTCGCTGGTCGCCGGCGAGCGCAGCGGCAGCCTCGACACGGTGCTGCGCCGCTTCGTCGCCTACTCCAAGGTGATCGACGCGGTCCGCCGCAAGACCCTGTCGGCGCTGCTCTACCCGGCCATCCTCGTCGCCCTGTCGGTGGGGCTGGTGGCGATCATCGTCGTCCGGGTGGTGCCGGCGTTCTCCGGGTTCTATTCCAGCTTCGACCAGGAACTGCCGGTGGTGACGCAGGTCATCATCGCGGTCTCCAACGCGGTGGTCGGCAACCTGTGGCTCCTGCTCGTCGCCGCCGCGGCGGCCGGCGCCGCCTTCGTCGCCTGGGTGCGGCGGCCCGGTCAGCGCGCCCGCTTCGACCGCTGGCTGCTGCGCGTGCCCAAGCTGGGACCGATCGCCCACAAGTTCGCGACCTCGCAGATCGCCCGCACCCTGGCGGCACTGATCGGCGGCGGCATCCCGCTGGTCAGCGCGCTCGACACCGCCGCCACCTCCACCGGCAACCGTCATCTCGGCGCCGAGCTGCGCGAGGTGGCGGATCGGGTGCGCGAAGGCAGGGGCTTCGCGGCGACGCTGCTCGAGCGCCAGGTGCTGCCCGACGTCGCCATCAAGATGATCGAAGTGGGCGAGTCGACCGGCGCGCTCCATGAGATGCTGACCTCGCTGGCCGACTTCTACGACGAGGACGTCGAGACCGAGGTCGGGCGGTTCGTCACGCTGATCGAGCCCATGCTGCTGGTCTTCATGGGGGTGGTGATCGCCGGCGTCGTCCTGGCCCTCTACCTGCCGCTGTTCCAGCTGTCGTCGGTGATGGGGCGCTGACCGCATGGAACACACCCCCCCGGCCGACGCCTTCGACCCCGAGACCCTCGCCGCCGCCGAGGAGTTCGCGCCGCTGCCGACCAGCGCCGGCCGCGAAGACGAGGAGCGCCACGCCCGCCGGCTGGCCGAGCGCTATCGCCTCGAGTTCCTCGACATGGCGCTGTTCCGGATCGACCAGGAGCTGTTCCGCGCCATCCCCGCCGATCTGATGCTGCGCTACGGGTTCGTGCCGTTCCGCCGCGACGGCCGTGCCCTGGTCATCGTCGTCTCCGACCCCACCGATCTGCCGATGATCGACGAGCTGGCGGTGCTGCTCGGCACGCCGGTGCGGGTGATGGTCGGCGCGCGCAGCGCCATCGAGTCGATCCTCAAGAAGAGCGAGAGTTCGCAGCGCGTCCTCGACGAAGCCACCGAGGAGTTCCAGATCCAGGTCCTCAAGGACGAGGACGCCAGCGACGACCTGACCGTCGAGCGCCTGACCAGCGACCACAGCCCGATCATCCGCCTGGTCGACTCGATGATCTTCACGGCGATCCAGCGCCGGGCCAGCGACATCCACATCGAGACGCAGGACGACGCCGTGGTGGTCAAGTACCGCATCGACGGCGTGCTGCAGCCGGCCAGCCGGCCGATCGCCAAGCGCTCGCACAGCGCCATCATCTCGCGCATCAAGGTGATGGCCGAGCTCGACATCGCCGAGAAGCGCGTGCCGCAGGACGGCCGCTTCCGGCTGCGGGTGCGCGGCAAGACCATCGACTTCCGCGTCTCGATCATGCCGAGCGCGCACGGCGAGGACTCGGTCATCCGCATCCTCGACAAGCAGTCGATCAGCGAGCAGTTCACCGAGCTGCGGCTCGACATCCTCGGCTTCCCCGACCTCGAACTGCGCCGCTTCCGCAAGTACATCCGCGAGCCCTACGGGATGGTGCTGGTCACCGGCCCGACCGGATCGGGCAAGACGACCACGCTCTACGGCGCGCTGGCCGAGATCAAGTCGGTCGAGGACAAGATCGTCACCATCGAGGATCCGGTCGAGTACCAGCTCAAGGGCATCACCCAGATTCCGATCAACGAGAAGAAGGGGCTGACTTTCGCCCGCGGCCTGCGTTCGATCCTCCGCCACGACCCCGACAAGATCATGGTCGGCGAGATCCGCGACCCCGAGACCGCGCAGATCGCCATCCAGTCGGCGCTGACCGGCCACCTCGTCTTCACCACCGTGCACGCCAACAACGTCTTCGACGTGCTCGGCCGGTTCCTCAACATGGGCGTCGAGCCCTATCAGTTCATCTCGGCGCTGAACTGCGTCATGGCCCAGCGCCTGGTGCGGAAGATCTGCGAGAAGTGCCGCCAGCCGGCGGCGCTGTCGCGCGAAGCGCTGGCCGAGTCGGCGATGGATCCGGCCCTGGCCGGCACGCACACGTTCTACGAGGGGGCCGGCTGCGTCGAGTGCGGCGGCACCGGGTTCAAGGGCCGCATGGCGATCTGCGAGCTGCTCGACCTGACCGACCACATCCGCGAGCTGATCCTCGACCGCCGGCCGATTTCGGAGATCAAGCGCGCCGCCAAGGAGCAGGGCATGCGGTTCCTGCGCGAGTCGGCGGTCGATCGGGTGATGCTCGGCCTGACGACACTGCGCGAGATCAACAAGGTGACCTTCGTCGAATGACGCTCCCCCGGTTCCTCCAGCAGGCGCCGCCGGCGGTGGCCGTCGACATCGCCCCGGGCCGGGTCGCCGTGACCCGCGTCGAGCGGCGGGGCGGGGCGCCGCTGCTCAGCGCCCACGCCGTGGAGCCGCTGCCCGCCGGCGCGGTCAGCGGCGCGCTCGGCGCCCCCAACATGCCCGACGTCGGCGTGGTCGCGGCGGCGGTGGAGCGGGCCTGCGCCGCGGCCGGCGGGCGTGCCGGCCACGTCTGCCTGGTCGTCCCCGACTCGATCGCGCGGGTGAGCATCGTGCGTTTCGAGACGGTTCCGGCCCGCGCCGCCGACCTCGACGAGCTGATCCGCTGGCAGGTGAAGAAGACCATGCCGTTTCCGCTCGACGAGGCGGTCGTCGCCGCCACGCCGGGCGCCGTGGCCGGCGACGGGAAGGAGTACATCGTGACGGTGGCGCGGCGCGACGTCGTCGAGCAGTACGAGCAGGCCTGCGCCCGCGCCGGCAGCCACGCCGGTGTCGTCGATCTGGCGACCTTCAACGTCGTCAACGCGGTGCTGGCCGGGGAGCGCGCCAGCCGCGGCGACTGGCTGCTGGTACACGCGGCGCCGAGCTATGTGAGCCTGGCCGTGCTGCGCGACGGCCACCTGATCTTCTACCGGACGCGCGGCGAGGAGTCGGAGGGGTCGATCGCCGACCTGGTCCACCAGACGGCGATGTATTACGAAGACCGGCTGCAGGGCCGGCGGTTCACCCGGGTGCTGCTGGCCGGCGCCTCGACCCACGCCGGCGCCGACGACCTGCGGCGCGAGCTGTCGGAGCGGCTCGGCCTCGAGGTCGCCGCCGTCGATCCCTTCGCCGCGGCGTCGCTGGCCGCCGGGCGGCCGTCGCCGGCGCTGGCCGACACGCTGGCGGCGGGCGTCGGCCTGCTCCTGCGCGAGGGGGGAGGCCAGACGTCATGAGCGGGCCGGACGTCTCGCGTAGGCGCCATGGCGTCGGCGCCCCTGCGAAGCGTGGGCCTGGTATCGCGGCCGCGCGCCAGGCGGAGCGGCTCCGCGACGCGCGCAGGTTCGAGGCGGAGCCTCGCTAGCCATGCTGCGGACCAACCTGGCCACCCGGCCCTTCTACAACGAGCGCCTCGTGCGCGTGGTGCTGGTCGGCGCGCTCGCCGCCGCCGCGGCGTGGGCCGCCGTCAACCTCGCGACCGTGATCAGCCTGTCGCAGCAGGGCGCGATGCTGGCCGACCGTGTCCGCAGCGAGGGCCTGGCGGCCAGCGGCGCCCGCGCCGAAGCGGAGAAGCTGCGGGCGACACTGAACGCGGCCGAGATCGCCGACGCCTCGCGGGCCGCCACCGAGGCCAACCAGCTGATCGCCCAGCGCACGTTCTCGTGGACGACGCTGTTCACGCGCGTCGAGTCGACGCTGCCGCCCGACGTGCGGCTGGTGCAGGTGCAGCCGCAGACCGACAACGACGGCCGGCTGATGGTGTCGCTGACGGTGGTGTCGCGGCGGATCGAGGACCTCGACGCGTTCATCGAACGTCTGGAAGGCACCGGGGCGTTCCGCGGCGTGCTGTCGCGCACCGATGACGCGCTCGAGGACGGCACCATCGAGTCGACCCTCCAGGGCTATTACGTGCAGACGGCCAGCCCGGCGCCGGCGTCGTCTGACCCTGCAGGAACGCCGCTCCCCCCGCGCGGTGTCGAGGGCAGCCGATGACGCATTCGCGCGCGGCGCTGGTCCGTCGGGTGCTGGCCGAGCACCGGACGTGGGTCTGGCCGCTGGGCCTGCTGTTCGTGGCCAATCTGCTGGTGCTGGGGCTGGCGGTCGTGCCGATGTCACGATCGGTGCAGGCGGCCGAGGCGCGGGCGCGGGCGGCCAGCGCCGAGGCGAGCGACGCCGCCGCCGCGCTGAAGGCGGTGACGGCGACGCGCGATGGACGGGACGCCGCCGCCAGGGAGCTGCAGGTCTTCTATCGCGACGTCCTGCCGGCCAACGTCTCGGCGGCGCGGCGGTTGCTGCAGCTGCGGCTGGCCCAGCTGGCGCGGAACCATTCGGTGACGTTCGCCCGGGCCATCGCCACCCCCGAGTCGATCCGCGGCAGCACCCTGGCGCGCCTCCGGGTGCAGGCGGAACTGGTCGGGCGCTACGCCGACGTCCGCGCCTTCCTCTACGCCCTGGAGACGGCCGACGAGTTCGTGATCGTCGACTCGATCGTCCTCGCCGAGGGCGACGAGTCGTCGGCGCCACTCAACCTCACCCTCAACGTCTCGACCTACTATCAGGCGGGGGGCGATGTCCGCTGAGCGGCGGCAGCGCCTGCTGCTCGGCGCGGTGGCCGTGGTGGCGGCGGTGGCCGGGTGGCAGTATCTGAGCGGCGGTCCGCCGGCCGAATCGGTGGCGGCAGCGGCCCGTCGCGCCGCCGCGCCGCCGCCGGCGCCCCCGGCCGACGTGCGGCTCGAGGATCTCGGTGCTCCGGCCGCGGCGCCGGGCGACGCGTCGCGCAATCCGTTCGTCTTCGGCGCCAGGCCGGTGGCGGCGGCCGCCGCCGGTCCGCGCCGCGAGCCGACGCCGCCGGCGCCGGTGGTGTTCGCGCCGGCCGGCCCGCCGCCGCTGCCGCCGATCCCGTTCAAGTTCATCGGCCTCGTCGAGGGGCCGTCGGGGGCGCGCATCGCCGTGCTGAGCGACAGCCGCGGTCTGGTCGTCCACGGCGGCGAAGGGGCTATCATCGACGGACGGTTCAGAATCCTCGCCATCGGCGCCGAGTCCATCGACATCGCCTACGCCGACGGCCGCGGCCGGCAGACGCTGCGGCTCACCGGCCAATAGCGTGGCGCACAGAGGAGATCGTGTGGTGAGACGACGAGTGCACGGGGTGCTGGTGGTGGCGCTGGTGGCGGCGCTGGCCGCCGGATGCGGCGCCAGCCGTGCCTACCGGAGCGGCCAGCGGGCGGCCAACGCCCAGCAGTGGGACGAGGCGGTCGAGTACTACCGCCAGGCGCTGCAGGGCGCGCCCGACAAGCCGGAGTACAAGATCGCGCTCGAGCGCGCCATGCAGTCGGCGGCGGCCATTCACGTCCAGCAGGCCCGGGCGTTCGAGGCCAACGGGCGCCTCGACGAAGCGCTGCGCGAGTACCGCAAGGCCAGCGAGTTCGACCCGTCGAACCGCTCGATCGCCAGCCGCGCCGGGGAACTCGACCGCGAACTGCGTCAGCGGCTCGAGGCATCGCGGCCCCGCCCGGCGATCGAGCAGATGCGCGATCAGGCGCGGCGCAACGCCCAGGAGCCGACCCTGAACCCGAGCTCGCGCGATCCGCTCAACCTGCGCTTCGCCAACACCAGCCTGCGCGACCTGCTCAACTTCATCGGCAGCGCCACCGGTATCAACGTCACCTACGACCGCGACTTCCAGGACCGCAGCGTCACCGTACAGCTCGAGGGCGTGACCCTCGAGCAGGCGCTCCAGCAGGTCATGCTCTCCAACCAGATCTTCTACAAGGTGTTGAACGAGCGGACGATCATCGTCGCCACCGACAACACCGCCAAGCGCCAGCAGTACGAGGAACAGGTCATCAAGACCTTCTTCGTCTCGCACGCCGACGCCACCGAACTCGCCCAGCTGGTCAACACGGTGATCCTGGCGCCGCAGATGGCGATCCAGCCGCGCATCGCCGCCAACAAGACCGCCAACACCATCACCGTGCGGGCGTCGACGCCGGTGGTCGAGATCATCGAGCAGATCATCAAGATCAACGACAAGCCGCGGGCCGAGGTGGTGATCGACGTCCAGATCCTCGAGGTCAGCCGCGAACGGGCCAAGCGCTTCGGCCTGAACCTGACCGACTATGCCCTCGGCGGCATCTTCTCGCCCGAACAGAATCCGGGGGGGGCGCCGACGACGGGCGGCACGCCGGCGGCCGCGGGCGGCGGCACGGCGCCCTCCAACGTCAGCTCGCCGCCGGTGTTCAACGCCAACACGATCTCCACCGGCGTGAGCGCCGCCGATTTCTACCTGGCGGTGCCGGCGGCGGTGATCCGATTCCTGGAGAGCGACTCGCAGACCAAGACCGTCGCCAAGCCGCAGCTGCGCGGCCAGGAAGGGCAGAAGGTCACGCTCAACCTCGGCGAGGAGGTGCCGGTGCCGAGCACCACCTTCACGCCGATCGCCGCCGGCGGCGCCTCGGCCAACCCGCTCACCTCGTTCACCTACCGCCCGATTGGCGTCATCGTCGAGATGACCCCGCGGGTCACCTACGAGGGCGACATCGTGATGGACCTCACGGTGGAGAACAGCGCGCGCGGGCAGGACTCGAACATCGCCGGGCAGGTGCTGCCGGCCTTCGCCTCGCGCAAGGTGACGACCCGGCTGCGGCTGCGCGACGGGGAGTCGAACCTGCTGGCCGGGCTGCTGCGCGAGGACGAACGGCGGTCGCTGCGCGGCTTCCCGGGGATCCTGCGGCTGCCGATCCTGCAGCAGCTGTTCGCCGACAACGACACCAACATCCGCCAGACCGACATCGTGATGCTGCTGACGCCGCGCATCGTGCGGTCGCACCAGCTCAGCGCCGACGATCTCAGCCCGATCTACATCGGGACCCAGGGCAACATGGCGGTCGGTGGCCCGCCGCCGATCTTCGGAGGCGGCGGTGCCGAGCCGGCGCCGCCCCCGGCCGCCGCCGCGGCCGCGCCGGCGGTGCCCGGCACCGGGCCGCCCGGCGCGCCGGTGCCGCCCGCCGTCACGACGGCACCGCAGGTGCCGCCGGGCAGTTCGCCAATCCCGGGCACGACGACGGCCCCGTTCGGCACGCCGGCTCCGCCGGCGCCGGCGCCGCCGGCCAGCGGCATCGTGACCTTCCCGCCGCCGGCCGAGCCGGCGGCCACGCCGCCAGCGGCTGCCCAGCCGCCGCCAGCCGCGACAGCTGCGCCCGTGCCGCCGCCCGCGCCGACCGGCTTCGCCGTGCCGGCGCCGCCGGCGCAGGTGCTGTTCAGCCCGCCGGGCACGGAGTTCCGCGTCGGCGGCGGCCCCTATCTCGTGCCGGTGTCGATCTCCGGCGCGAACCGCCTGTCGACGGTGTCGCTGTCGATTTCCTTCAACCCGGCGGTGCTGCGGGTGCGGACGGTGACCGAGGGCAACCTCCTGCGCCAGGGCGGCGTGCAGGCGACGTTCACGCAGAAGGTCGACGCCGCCGCCGGCCGCGTCGACGTCGCGGTGGTCCGCCCGGGGGACGTGCTCGGGGTCAGCGGCACCGGCGTGGTCGCCGCTCTGATGGTCGAGGTGATCGGCCCCGGCAGCTCGCCGCTGACGGTCAGCGGCGTCGGCACGGTGGCCGGCGGCGGGGCGGCGGCGCTGCAGTTCCAGTCGGTCACGGTGACCGCGAAGTAGGTGCGGCCGTGCGAGCGACGTGGCGTGGAGGGCGCGGCTTCAGCTTCGTCGAGCTGCTCGTCGTCACGTCGATCCTGCTCATTCTCGCCTCGGCCATCCAGCCGCTGGCGCGGGTCACGATTCAGCGGCAGAAGGAGAGCGAGCTGCGCCACAACCTGCGCGAGCTGCGCCAGGCCATCGACAGCTACTACGACCTCGTCGCGGCCGGGCAGGTGCCGGCCACCGAACTCAAGCCCGGCAACGAAGGGTATCCGCCGGATCTCGAGACCCTGGTCGAGGGGGTGGCGATTGCCAACGACGCCACCGGCCGCAAGGTGAAGTTCCTGCGCCGCATTCCGACCGACCCGATGACCGGCCAGGCCGACTGGGTGCTGCGCTCCTATCAGGACAAGCCCGACGCGACCCGCTGGGGCGGCCAGAACGTCTTCGACGTCCGCTCGACGAGCAGCGGCACCGCCCTCGACGGCACCAAGTACAGCGAGTGGTAGCGTCGATGCGTCGCCTCCGTTCCCGCCTCCGCACCGGCGCCGCCGCCGGCTTCACGCTGATCGAGCTGATCGTCGTCACCGCCCTCATCATCGTGCTGTCGACGATGGCGATGGTGTCGTATCAGAACAGCGTGATTCGCGCCCGGGAGGCCGTGCTCAAGGAGGATCTCTTCCGCCTGCGCGACGCCATCGACCAGTACTACGCCGACAAGACCAAGTGGCCGGCGACCCTGCAGGATCTGGTGACCGACGGCTACGTGCGTGAGATCCCGAAGGACCCGATGACCGACTCGGCCGAGACCTGGCAGACGGTGCCGGCCGAGGCCGATCCGGCCAACACCAGCGCCGAGCCCGGGATCTTCGATGTCAAGAGCGGCTCCGACAAGCTCGCCCTCGACGGCACCCCGTATGTCGAATGGTGATGCGGCGGCGTCAGGTGACGGTGACGGCGATCTCGCCGAAGCCTTCGTAGCCGTTGGTGGTCACGACCCGCACCCGGACGATGTAGGTGCCGGCGGCGGAGTAGCGGTGCGAGGTGGTGATGCCGGTCGTCGTGGTCGAGCTGCCGTCACCGAAGTCCCACTCGTAGATCCGCACCGGGCCGGTCACCGTCTGGTTCGGCGACACCGCGCTGGCGTTGAAGGTGACGACCCGCGACCCGAGCGACACCGTGGGCTGGATGGTGACCGGCACGGTGATCTGCTCGGTGACGGTCACCGCCACCGAGGTGGTGGCCGAGAAGTTGGCGACGTCGGTGGCAGTGGCCGTCACGGTGTAGGTGCCGGTGCGCGTCCAGGTGTGGCTGACGGTGGTCTTGACCAGCAGCGCGCCGAGGTTCCGGACGGTGCCGTCGCCGAGGTTGAGGATCACCTCGCGGATGGCGTTGGCGGTGCTCGTGCTCGGCGGCTCGAGGGAGATCACGGCCGGGATGAACACCTCGGCGAAGTTGGTCGTGCCGTTGACGGCGAGGACCACCGCCGGGGCGTTGCGGGCGTCGACGTCGACGGTCGCGCTCGGCGCGCTGCTGCCGCCGCCGACGCGGGCCGTGACCTTCGACTTCACCACCGTCGTCAGCTGCGTGCGCGCTTCGCCGGCGGCGTCGGTGATCGCCGTGGCCTGCGAGAGCTGGCCGAAGTCGGTCGAGAAGGTCACCGGCGCGCCGCGCAGCGCGTTGCCGCCGGTGTCGACGACCGTGGCGACGATCTCGGCGGTGCCTCCGGTGGTCGGCACCTGCGCGGGATTGGCCCGTACCGTGATGGCGCCGGCGGCCGCGGCCCCGACCAGGATCTCCAGGTCGTCCGACTTGCTGCCGCCGGAGAACGCGCCGATCTTCGCCGACCCCGACTGGCTGCCGGAGTTGTAGCGGACCGTGACCTGGCCGTTGGTGGTGCGCGCCTCGCGCGGCTCGACCGTGCCGAGCGACGAGGTGAAGGTCACGACCGTGCCGTTCTGCACGGGCGTGCCGGCCGACTCGATCACCACGGCGGTGATCTCGGTGCTGCCATTGGTCGGCAGCACGCTCACATTGGCGACGAGGCGGATGGAGCTGTTGGTCGGCGCCAGCAACGGCACCTTGTCGCAGGCGGACGCGGCCAAGGTGGCGGCCAGCACCGCGGCGGCGGCACGCAGGGATGATGACATGTGGCGGGCTGCTAACGATAATAGTTGCATGGACTTAGGCGGTCAAGGCAGCAGCCACGGGCGGCTCGGCGGCGCCGACCGCGGCTATGCCATGGCGGCGCTCCTGGTCGGGATGAGCATCATGGCCGTCCTGATGGGGGCGGCGCTGCCGGTGTGGAACAAGCAGGCCCAGCGCGAGCGCGAGGAAGAATACCTGTTCCGCGCCCACGAGTACGCGCGGGCGGTGATGAAATTCCGGCAGCGGATCGCCAACACCAACCCGCCCTCCGTCGACGTCCTGGTCGAGCAGCGCTTCCTCCGGCGGAAATACAAGGACCCGATCACGGGGGAGGACTTCCAGCTTGTCTATCAGACGGCCGGCGCGGGCATCCAGCCGGGCAGCGGCACGGCGACGCCCGGTCAGATGACGCCGCCGGGCGGTGGACTCCCGAGCAGCGGGCCGGGTGGCACCGCGACGGCTGGTGCCGGCGGCACGCCGACCGCCGGCACCGGCGCGCCGGTCCCGGGCGCGGGCATCATCGGCGTGGTCTCGAAGAGCAAGGCGTCGAGCATCAAGGTCTACAACGGCCGTACGCGCTACGACCAGTGGGCGGTCACCTATCAGGACGTGCGGCCCGGCAAGGGGCTGCCGCCCGATCTGCTGCAGGCGATCAACGCCACCGCGGCGGCTGCGGGCGGGGCGGGGCCCGGCGCCGGCGGCGGGCCCGCCAACCCGTTCGGGTCCGGAGCGGCGCCGCCCGGACCGGGCACCACTCCGTTTGGAGCGCCTGGCGGGCCGAGCCCCTTCGGTGGCGCCACCGGGCCATCACCCTTCGGGACCCCGGCGCAGCCGTCGCCCTTCGGCGGCGGGGGATTCGGCCAGCCGGTGCCTCCGCCGCCGGGCGGCGCCCCCGGTGGCTCGCCGTTCTCGCCCGCCTATCCTGCGCCGCCGACCGGCGGCAGCGGCGGCACCCTGTTCGGGCCGCCGCCGAAGAAGGGCTAAGGCCGGGACTCGGGGCTCGGGGCTCGGGGCTCGGACGTTGCGCCGGTGCCGCCTGCCACGATCCCGTCGCTGCCGCGCGGCAGGGCGCGGGCCACCACCCACGCGGCGGCCACGGCGACGGCGGCATAGGGCAGCGCGGCTGCGGCCGAGTGCAACAGCAGATGGCCGACGCCGAAGAGCAAGGCATAGACCAGCGCCGTTCCGGCCAGCCAGGCGCCCAGCAGCGGTCGGAGCGGCGCCGGCGCGTGCCCGAGCCGCCGCGCCACCGGTGCCCACCCGGGGCCGGGCGGTCTGACCCTGGTGTAGAACGCCTCGAGCGTCGCCGCCGGCTCGGGCGCCGTGATCGCCGTGACGAGCAGCCACCACGCGGTGGTCCAGGCGACGACGGCGACCATCGACAGCGGGAACATCCAGTCGGTCAGCCCGCGCACGAGGGCGAACCCGACCGCCGCCGCGATCATCGCGGTCACCTCCGACCAGGCGCTGACGCGCCACCAGTACCAGCGCAGCATCAGCACGAGGCCGATGCCGGCGCCCGATTCGAGCACGAACTCCCAGGCCTGCCGGATGCTTTCCAGGTAGAAGGTGACCAGCGCCGACAGCGCCATCAACGCCAGCGTGGTGAGCCGCGACACCCAGACGTAGTGGGATTCGGTGGCGTCGCCGCGCACGAAACGGCGGTAGACGTCGTTGACGAGGTACGACGTGCCCCAGTTGAGCTGCGACGAGATCGTCGACATGTAGGCGGCGAAGAAGGCGCCGAGCAGCAGGCCGCGCCAGCCCGGGCCCAGGTGATCGCGCATCGCCAGCACGTAGGCGGCTTCCCGGTCGGCGGCGTCCGGATACAGCACGAGGGTCGCCAGGCCGACGAGAATCCAGGGCCATGGCCGCAGGCAGTAGTGCGCCACGGTGAACCACAGGGTGGCGGCGAGGGCATCGCGTTCGCTCTTCGCCGACATCATGCGCTGGGCGACGTAGCCGCCGCCGCCCGGTTCCTGGCCCGGATACCAGCTGGCCCACCACTGCACGCCGAGATAGGTGAGGAACGCTCCCGCGGACAGCGACGCGGCGGCGGTGGCGGCGATCGACAGGTCGGGTACGAACGCCAGCGTGGGCGCCGGCACGGCCGCGACGAGTGCGTCGAGGCCGCCGACCGCGGGGGCCCGCACCACGAACCACGCCAGCGCGATCGTGCCGCCCATCGCGAAGCCGAACTGCAGGAAGTCGGTGACGACCACGCCCCACAATCCGGCCATCGCCGAGTAGATGCCGGTGAGGGCGAGGCTGACCAGCACCGCGGAGAGTTCGGTCCAGCCGAGCATCACCGACAGCACCTTGGCCATCGCCAGATTGACCCAGCCCATGATCACGCAGTTGATGGGCAGGCCGAGATAGAGCGCGCGGAAGACGCGCAGCGCCGCGGCCGGGCGCCCGTGATACCGCAGCTCGGCCAGCTCGACGTCGGTGACGATGCCGGCGCGGCGCCACAGGCGGGCGAACAGGAACACGGTCATCATGCTGCCCGCCGCCGCGCTCCACCAGATCCAGTTGCCGGCGATGCCCTGACGGGCGACGATGCCGGCCACCGCCAGCGGCGTGTCGGCCGCGAACGTGGTCGCCACCATCGACGTGCCGGCCAGCCACCACGGCAGCTGGCGACCGCTCAGGAAGAAATCCTGGACGCTGCGCCCGCCCTGCCGCGTGAAGACGATGCCGGTGACGAGCGACGCCCCGAACGAGACGGCCACGATGATCCAGTCGAGGAGGGTGAGGGTCATGGCGGCCAGCCGAGGGCGACGGCGTCGTGGACGGCGATGCGCAGCGCCCGGATGCCGTCGGCGGAGGCGCTGTCGGGGTGCACGCGGTTGGTGAGCAGCACGACGTAGCCGCGGCGAATCGGATCGAGCCAGAGCGAGGTGCCGGTGAAGCCGGTGTGGCCAATCGACGTCGGCGACAGGTGCGCGCCACACGACGAGGTCGGCAGCATCGTGTCCCAGCCGAGCGCGCGGGAGCTGCCCGGCACCGTGCCCCGCGTCGCGAACTGGCGGGCCAGCGCCGACGGAATCCCGGTCGAGTGCGCCGTGAGGCCCAGCCACAGCCGGAGGTACCAGCGGGCGTAGGCGCCGACGGCGGCGGCGGTGCCGAACAGCCCGGCGTGGCCGGCGGCGCCGCCGACCGCGGCGGCGTTGCCGTCGTGGACATGGCCGATGACGACCCGGCCGCGCCACCGGTCGGCTTCGGTCGGGGCGACGTCGCCGGCCGGGCGCCGCAGCGGGCCGAAGGCGACGTCGGCACCGGGGATCGCCTCGTCGCGCCAGGCGTCGAACTGCGCCGCCAGGGGACGGGCGGTGGCGGCCTCGAGGCAGTGCGCGAGCAGCAGGAAACCGAGGTCGGTGTACTCGTGTCGCGTACGGGGCGTGTAGGTGAGCGCCTCGCGGCAGAGCGCCGCCTGGTAGGCGGCCCGGCCGGCGAACCGCCGGTAGTAGGGCCGGTGCGCCGGCAGCCCGCCGGCGTGGGCGAGCAGATCGGCGACGGTGACCGTGTCGCGGGCGCCGCCGGTGAAGGCCGGCACGCACTCGACGACCCGGGTGCCGAGCGGCAGGGTGCCATCGGCCGTCAGACGCATCGCGAGCGTCGCGGTCGCCATGACCTTCGTCAGCGACGCCAGATCGTAGCGGGTGCCGGCCGTCACCGGCGCGGCCTCGGCCGCGTAGGTCAGGCGTCCGGCGACGTCCACCAGGATGGCGCCGTCGATGTCCCCGACCTCGAGCACCGCCCCCGGGGTGACGCGGGCGGCGATCGCCGCATCGAGCACCTCGCGAAGGACGCGGCGGGCAGCGTCGGTCATGCCGGTGAGGAGTGGCGGCGCGCCAGCAGCCACGCGGCGCCGCAGGTCGCCAGCGCGCCGACGAACACGTACCAGGTCCAGGCCAGCGGTGTGGCCGCCCAGACGACCGTCATCGTCACCAGGCCGACCCCCATGCCGATCAGCGCATCGGGCTCGCGCACCGACGGCATCCGCGTCGCGATCACGAAGGCGCCGAGCACCGCCCCCGACGCGAACGACAGGACCGACAATCCGGCATCCAGCACCGAGCGGTCCATCAGCTGCGCGCCCAGTGCGACGGCGAGCTGGACCACGCCCCAGGCGATCGTGATCCGCCGCGAGACGCGGATGAGCGCTGCGTCGTCGGGCACGACCCGCAGGCGCGGCAGGTAGAAGTCGGTCACCGTGGTCGCGGCCATCGCGTTCAGCGACGGCGACAGCGCCGCGGCGACGATGGCGGCGACGATGAAACCGGCCAGGCCCGTCGGCAGGGCGGCGACGACGAAGGTCGGCAGAATCTCGTCGGTGCGGCCGAGCGGTGCCGGCAGCGGCACGTGCTGGTAGTAGGTGTAGAGCATCACGCCGATGGTGAGGAACAGCGTGAACTGGACGAAGACGATGACGCCGCTCAGCACCAGGCCGGTGGCGGCGGCCCGCGCGCTGGTCGCGGCGAGCAGCCGCTGCACCAGGAACTGGTCGGTGCCGTGCGTCGCCAGGGTGAGCGCGACGCCGCCGAAGAGCCCGGTCCACAGGGTGTAGATCGCCGCCGGGTCGGTGGTGAGGTTCCACATCGTGAACTTCCCGGCGGCGTCGCCGGCCCGTACCACCTCGTCCCACCCGCCGGGGATCAGGGCGAGGAGCTGCCAGGCGACCGCGGCGGCGCCGGCGACGTAGACGAACATCTGCACGACGTCGGTCCAGATCACGGCGGCGGCGCCGCCGCGCACGGTGTAGACGATCATGATGGCGGCGACGACCACCGTCGCCCACGTCGTCGGCACGCCGGTGACGACGCCGATGACCAGCGCCGTGGCGAACAGACGGATGCCGTCGGCGAGCGATCGGGTCACGAGGAACAGTCCGGCCGACAGCGTCGTGACCCGGCGGCCGAAGCGGCGCTGCAGCAGCTGGTACGACGTCATCAGCTCGCCGCGGAAGTAGGCGGGAATGAACAGCACGCTGACCAGCACACGGCCGATGACGTAGCCGAGCGCCAGCTGCAGGAACGTCATGTTGCCGGCGTAGGCGGTGGCGGGAATGCCGATGAAGGTGAGCGTGCTGGTCTCGGTGGCGACCACCGTGCAGCACACCGCCCACCACGGCACCGAGTGGCCGCTCAGGAAGTAGTCGCGGGTCGTGTGCTGGTAGCGCGCGAACCACGATCCGAACGCCGTGATGGCCGCCAGGTACACGGCGATGACGGCATAGTCAAGAGGGGCCAGCACTCGCCGGAGAGTATAAGCTTCGACGGTGCAGGTGCTCGGCATCGACGCCGGTGGCAGCAAGACGGTCGCCTGGCTCGCCGACGGCGACGGCCGCGTGCTCGGCGAGGGTCGCGGCGGCGGTGCCAACCTCCACAACGCCGGCGAGCTGGGCACCGAGAAGGTCCTCTACGAGGTCATTCGCGCCGCCGTCGGCGACGATGCGCCCCTGCCCGGCACCGTGTGCGTGGGCATGGCCGGCATGGACCGCGCCGACGACCGAGATCTGGTCCACGGCATCCTTCGCCGGCTCGGTTTCCGCGGCCGCATCCTCGCCGTCAACGACGCGCTCGTCGCGCTCGTCGCCGGCGCCGACGACGAGCCGGGCGTCGTGCTCGTCGCCGGCACGGGATCGATCGCCTACGGCGTCGGCCCGACCGGCGTCGCCGCGCGCGCCGGCGGCTGGGGCGAGGTCTACGGTGACGAGGGGTCGGCCTTCTGGGTCGGCCGGCTGGCCCTGGCCGCCGTCGTGCGCGCCAGCGACCGGCGCGGTCCGCAGACCGCGCTCACGCCGCTGGTCCTGCGGCATGCCGGCGTCGACCGTGTCGACGGCCTGGTGGCGCAGGTCTACGCCCGCGCCGATCGCCGCCAGGCGATTGCCGCGATGGCCGGGCTGGTGGCCCGCGCCGACGCCGACGGCGACGCCGTGGCGCGCGAGATTCTGGCTGCCGCGGCCGACGAGTTGACGCTCGCGGCCCGGTCGGTGGTGGAGCAGCTGGGCATGCGAGGGGAGCGGTTTCGAGTGGTGTTGTCGGGCGGACTGTTCAAGATGGCGCCAGCGGTCGCGTCGCTGGTCGCACGCCGGGTCGGCGAGCTGGCGCCTCGCGCTGTCACGGCGGTGCTGACCGACGAGCCGGCGCTCGGCGCCGTGCGCCTGGCGCTGCGCGCGGCGGCCGGCCGCCTGCGTCTGCCGGTCTACGCCGCAGCACCGGCGAGGGCGTGATGCGGGTGTCGGTGCTCGAGTCGCCGCAGGCGGTCGGCGACCGGGCCGCCGCGCGCGTGGCGCAGGTACTCGCCAGCGCCAGTCGACCCGTCCTCGGACTGCCGACCGGCCGCACGCCGCTGCCGATGTACGCGCGGTTGCGGACCGCCGGCCTCGACTGGTCGGCCGTCCGCACCTTCAACCTCGACGAGTTCGTCGGGCTGGCGCCGTCGGCGCCGGGCAGCTTCCGGCGCTACATGGACGAGCAGCTGTTCGCCGCCGCCGGCCTCGCGCCGGCGCGGATCGGCTTCCTGCGCGGCGACACCGCCGACGCCGCGGCCGAGTGCCGCCGCTACGATCGGGCCATCGAGGCCGCCGGGGGACTCGACCTGCTGGTGTGCGGGCTGGGCGCCAACGGCCACATCGGCTTCAACGAACCGGGCCCGCAGCTGTGGGGGCCGACCCACGTCGCGATCCTGCATCCGGGCACGCGGGCGGCCAACGCCGCGCTCTTCGGCGGCGACGCCGACGCGGTGCCGGAGCGGGCGCTGACGATGGGCATGACGGCGATCCTGCGCGCCCGCGCGGTGCTGGTCCTGGCCACCGGGGCCGCCAAGGCCGCGGCCGTGGCGGCGATGATCGACGGGCCGCTGACGACGGCGCTGCCGGCGTCGTGGTTGCAGGTGCACGGCGCGGTCGAGGTGCTGCTCGATCCGGCGGCCGCGGCCATGCTGCCGGCGGCCGTGGTCGGCGTCGAGATCAGCCGATCGCCGCGTCCTTGACCAGCAGCTCGCGCAGCCGCGGCTCGATGTCCTCGCCGATCGCGTCGCGCAGCCGGTCGTGCGATCGGCGCAGCCGGCTGAGCGCCTTCTGGTAGCTGAGGCCGGTCTTCTGCATCACGATGGCCGCCTTGACGTTCCAGTGGGCGCGCTTGAGCAGCGCGTCGGCGGCGGCGGGGTCGAGCCCGGTGACGATGTGCACCATGCGCCTGGCGCGATCGCGCAGCTTCTCGGAGCCGGTGCGGACGTCGACCATGAGGTTGCCGTAGGTCTTGCCGATCAGCACCATCGCCGACGTGGTCAGCGCGTTGAGCACCAGTTTGGTGGCGGTGCCGGCCTTCAGCCGCGTCGAGCCGGCAATCACTTCAGGACCGACCGCCGGGGCGATCGTCAGGTCGACGAAGCTCTGCAGCTCGGTGTGCGGATCACAGGTGACGAAGATGATGCGGGCGCCGACCTGGCGCGCGGTGGTGAGCGCCCCGCGCACGAAGGGCGTCATGCCGCTGGCCGAGACGCCGACGACCACGTCCTTCCTGGTCGGATCGAGCCGGCGCGCGGCGCGCGCGCCCTCCTCGTAGTCGTCCTCGGCGCCCTCCTTGGCGCGGAGGATCGCCGTCTGCCCGCCGGCCATGATCGCCTGCACGAGCTCGGGGTCGGTGCCGAACGTCGGTGGCATCTCGGCCGATTCGACGACGCCGAGCCGGCCGCTGGTCCCGGCGCCGACGAAGATGATCCGGCCGCCCTTGCGCAAGGCCTTGGCGAGCAGGTCGGCGCCGACGGCGATCCGATCACGCTCACGGTGGACCGCGGCGAGCGCCTTCTTGTCCTCGGCGAGCATCAGATCGACGATGCCGGCGGCCGTCTGCTTGTCGATGGCGAGGGTGGCGGGGTTGATGGCTTCGGTGGGGAGCGACTGCCACTTCGAAAATTGGGGCATCGGAATCTGCGGCGGCGCCGTACGCCAAACCTGCATGCTAGCCCTGGCTCCGGGGTGTGTCAACGAAGCGCCGGGGCCGCGTACAATGCCTGCACGTGGCGACGATCGACCGGTATCTGACCCACCTCGAACTCGAGCGTCGGGTCTCGCCGCACACGCGCGAGGCCTACGCCCGTGATCTGGCGGTGCTGGCCGGGTTCGCCGCCGAGGCCGGCCGCGCCGTCGAGGCCCTGGACCGCGGCGACCTCGAGCGGCTGGTCCGCGCCCGCATGGCCGAGGGCCGCTCGCCGCGTTCCGTGGGACGCTTCGTCGCCGCGATGCGCGGCTTCTTCCGCTTCGCCACCGCCGTGGTCCCCCTGGCCGAGAACCCGGCCGCCGATGTCGCCGCACCGCGCGCCTGGAAGGCCCTGCCGAAGTTCCTCACCGTCGAGGAGGTCGACGCGCTGATCGCGGCGCCCGACGTCACGACGCCGCGGGGGGTGCGCGATCGCGCGCTGCTGGAGTTGCTCTACGCCACCGGACTGCGCGTGTCCGAGCTGCTGGCGCTCCTGCCCGCCCACGTCGACGTCGACGCCGGCGTCCTGACCTGCTTCGGCAAGGGCCGCAAGGAACGGCTGGTCCCGTTCGGCGAGGCCGCCGCCACCTGGGTGCGCCGCTACCTCGCCGACGCGCGACCGCGGCTCGTCGCCGGCCGTCAGGCGGCACGGCTGTTCGTCAACGCCCGCGGCGGACCGCTGTCGAGGATGGGCTTCTGGAAGCTGCTGCGCGGCTACGGCCTGCAGGCTGGTATCGCCCGGGCGATCTCGCCGCACGTGCTGCGCCACTCGTTCGCCACCCATCTGCTCGAGCGCGGCGCCGACCTGCGCGCCATCCAGATGATGCTCGGCCACGCCGACTTGTCCACGACCCAGATCTACGCTCACGTGCTCGACGAGCGGCTGCGCGCCGTCTACGAGCGCTTCCATCCGCGGACGTGACGGCGGCCCGGACCCGGCGAGGCCGCTCCGTCCTGGTGGTGGCGGCCCTGGTCGCCGCAGCGGCGCTGTGGGCGGCGCGGCCGCCGGCGACGGCGCCCCCCGTCGGGCCGCGGCCGCTCGACCACGCGCCGTTCGCCTTTCACGTGCACACCACGCGATCCGACGGCACCGGCAGCCGCGACACGGTGGCGGCGGCCGCTGCCCGCGCCGGGCTCGCCGCGGTGATCCTCGCCGACCACGGCGACGGGCGGCGCCGCTCGGATCCGCCGGCCTACCTGGACGGCGTGCTGGTCATCGACGCCGTCGAGATCAGCACCTGGAGCGGCCACTACGTGGCCATCGGCGCCGCCGCCGCGCCGTATCCGCTCGGCGGCGAGCCGCGCGCGGTCGTCGAAGACGTCGCGCGTCTCGGCGGCTTCGGCGTGGCGTCGCACCCGGGGTCGGCGAAGGAGGATCTGCGCTGGCGCGACTGGGACGCCGCCATCGACGGCGTCGAGTGGCTGAACGGCGACAGCGAATGGCGCGATCGCCCGCGGCGGGTGTGGCGCACCGCGCTGGCGTACCCGTTCAGGGCGGTCGAGGCCGTGACCGCGCTGGTCGACCGGCCGGCCTTCGAGCTGACCCAATGGGATCGCGCGGCGGCGCGCCGGCCCGTGGTCGGGCTGGCGGCGCACGACGCGCACGCCCGCCTCGGCCTGCGCGGCGTCGGCGAACCGTACGAGGAGGGTCTCTCGCTGGCGGTGCCGTCGTATCGCGTGCTGTTCGAGAGCTTCAGCAACGTCGCGATGCTGCCGAGCCGGCTGAGCGGCCGCGCCGACGAGGATGCCGCGGCACTGCTGGCCGCGCTGCGCGCCGGGCGCGTATATGCGGTGCTCAGCGGCATCGCCCCGTCCGGCGAGGTCCGGTTCGAGGGGCAGAGCGGCGGCGGCCGGGCGGCGATGGGCGCCCACCTCCGGCCCGACGGTCCGGTGCGGCTGCAGTTTCAGGCCGACGTCCCGGCCGGGGCCACCAGTGTCCTCGTCTGCGACGGCCGCGAGGTGGCGCGGGCCGCCGGCGGGGCACTCGACTGGCAGCAGGCGACCGACCCCGGCGCATGCCGGGTCGAAGTTCGCGTCGAGTGGGACGGCGGCGAGCGCCCCTGGCTCGTGACCAATCCGATCTACGCCCGCGCCGTCCTCGCCGCCGCGCCGCCGCTGTTGCCCGACGCGCGCACGCTGACCCCCCTCGCCGCGGCGGCTCCAGCCGCCTGGACGATCGAAACGGCCACCGACGCGACGGCCGTCGTGGCGAGGTCGGCCGGCGCGGTGGACGCCATCGACTTCTCGTGGCAGCTCGGGCCGTCGGCACCGACGTTCGCGGCCATCCAGACGGCCACGCCGCCCGAGCTGGCCGGCGCGACGGCGGTGACCTTCCGCGCCGCCGCCGATCGACCGCGCCGCCTGTGGGTGCAGGTGCGGGTGCCGGACGGGACGGGGCAGCGATGGGGCGCGTCGTTCTACGTCGATCGGGTGCCGCGCGAGATTCGCGTGCCGCTGACGGCACTGGCGCCGTTCGGGGACGCCCACGTCGCGCCGGTGCCGCTCGATCGCGTGACGGCTCTGCTCGTCGTCACCGACACCGTGCACGCCGAGGCCGGCAGCCGCGGGTCGCTGACGCTCGGCCCGGTGCAGCTGGCCCGGTGAGGATCAGGTCCGCACGGTGAGCAGCAGGTAGACGGCGCTGGCGCCGAACAGCAGGTTGGGTGCCCACGCCGCCAGCAGCGGCGGCATCGCCCCACCGGCCCCGAAGGCGGCGAACACGCTGATCATCGTCCAGTAGACCAGGGCCAGGACGATGCCGACGCCGACGCCGTAGAGGGCGCCGCGGCGGCCGGTGGTGACGGCGAAGGGCACGCCGATGAGGGTCATCACCAGCGTCACGAACGGGAAGGCGACCTTGCGGTGCAGGGCGACTTCGTCCTCACGCACGTCGTAGCCGCTGGCGCGCAGGTCGGTGATGTAGGCGCGCAGCTGCCCGTAGTTCATCTGCGACGGCGGCGGCGCTTCGGTGACGAAGGTGTCGGGGGCGTCGAGCGCGACGATCCGCTCGTCGAAGCGATCGTACTCGCCGACGGCCATCTCGCGGTCGAAGCTGCGGCGCCAGCCGGCGCGGGCCAGCCAGCGTGCCGGCTCGCCGGCGCCCACGGACGTCGCGGTGGCGGTGCGGGCGAACAGCCGCGACTCGATGCGTCCCGGGTCGTCGGCGGCGAAACGCAGCATCGTCACGCCGTTGAGTTCCTGCTTGCGCGTGTCGTAGAACTGGTAGTGATAGAGCGCGCCGTCGGCGCCGGTCAGCCACTTGCGGTTGAGCACGTCGAGATTGCGCGGGCTCTGGCCGCGGATCAGGCGGTTGAGCTCGCTGGCGCGGCGGTTGGCTGGCGCCAGGATGCGCTCCTCGATCGCGAACAGCACCGCCGAGCCGATTGCCGCCGCGACCAGCAGCGGCACCGCCGTGCGGTACAGGCTGATGCCGCAGGCCCGCATTACCACCAGCTCGCTGCTCTTGGTGAGCGCGCCGATGGTGACGACCGCGGCGAGCAGCACGGCGATGGCGATGATGTAGTAGACGAACTGCGGTGTCGCCCACCAGAAGTAGGCGAGCAGCATGCCGACGGTGGCCGTGCCCTTGACCAGCCGCTCGGAGAGGTCGATGAACGTCGAGATGTAGAACAGGCCGGCCATGCCGATGAGGCCGAGGACCAGGATGCGGACGTAGAGCATCCCGACGTAGAGGTCGAGCAGCGTCGGCCGCAGCCACGTCAGGTCCGGCACCCGCGACACCAGCGACGCCGCGGTCAGCGCCCGCCAGCCGCGCCCGACCGCGGGCAGGGCCGGCAGCGTCACCGACCGGCGCCGGCGGGTCGGGCCGGCCTGGCGCCACAACGCGACGACGCCGGCGGCGCCGAGCAGCAGGTTGGGCAGCCAGGTCGCCACCCACGGCGCGACGTGCTGGCCCTTGGCCAGGGCCTGGCCGAGCAGCATCACCGCGTAGTAGACGAAGATCACGCCGACGCCGAGCATGAAGCTCACCAGCTTGCCGTCACGGCGCGAACTGGCGCCGAGCGCGACGCCGAGCAGCGCGAACACCAGGCACGCCGCCGGGATCGAGAACTTTTTGTGGATCTCCATCCACGGGCTGTGCGTCGACTCGCCGGCGGCGGCGAGGGTGTCGGCGCGGGCGCGCAGCTCGGCGATGGTCATCTCGCGCTCGCCGCGGGCCGGACCGGCGCGCGGGAACACGCTCTCGGGGTCGAGCGACATGACGATCTCGCCGAAGCGGGCCACCTCGTAGCCGTCGGGATCGCGCGACGAGGTGCTGTGCCGGGAGCCGTTGGTCAGCACCATCTGGATCGAGCGCTGTTGGCGATCGACCAGCATCCGGCCGTGTTCGGCCAGGAAGATCACCGGGTGTTCAGGCGTCCGCGTGTCGGCGGCGAGCACCCCGGTCCAGCCGCCGCTGGCCGGCACCTCGCGGACGTAGACGACGAAGCCGGGGAAGTCCTCGAAGAACACCCGCGGCTTGACCTCGCCTTCGGCGCGGTCGGCGACCAGTCGCGTGGTGATCTCGCGGAAGGTCTGGTTGGCGTCGGGGATCGCCCACAGCATCACGTACGAGGTGGCCGCCCAGCTCGCCGCGCCGAGCACGAGTGCCGGGCGGAGCAGGCGCAGCGGGCTGATGCCGCAGGCGAGCAGGGCGACGACCTCGCGGTCGCCCGACATGCGGCCGAGCGCCACCAGCAGGCCGACCAGCACCGACATCGGGATGGTCAGGCCGAGGGCCTGCGGCAGCAGCGTGACCATCACCTGGGCGACGACCAGCCAGGGCGCCCCCTTGGCGATCATCGTCTCGGCCTGAGCGATGATGAAGGGGATGATCAGGATGAAGGTGAGGACCAGGAGCGCCAGCACGAAGGGCGCGAGGGTCTCGCGGAGGACGTACCGGTCCAGCGTGCGCATGCGCGACTGACGTCCGATTGTACCAGCAGCCGATGACCGTTCCGCGCATCCGCCTCGCCCTGCTCTGGCACATGCACCAGCCGTATTACCTCGACCCCGGCACGGGCGAGTCGATCCTGCCGTGGGTGCGCCTGCACGCCTTGAAGGACTACTGGGGCATGGTGACGGCGGTCGGCGCCGTGCCGGGCATGCGCGCCACCTTCAACCTCGTGCCGTCGCTGGTCGAGCAGGTCGAGGCCTACGCCGCCGAACGCACCTGGGACCGCCACCTGGTCGTCGGCCTCACCGATGCCGCCGCGGTGAGCGACGCCGATGCGGCGTGGTTCGTCCGCGAGGCGTTCCACGCCCACGCGCCGACGATGATCCAGCCGTATCCGCGCTACGCGGAGCTGGCGGCACGGCGGGCGCGCGGCGCCGAGTTCGGCGTCGGCGACCTGCGCGACCTGCAGGTGTGGCAGAAGCTGACGTGGATCGATCCGGCGATGCTCGCGGCCGATCCGCGGGCGCGGCGGCTGGTGGGGAAGGGGCGCGACTTCGACGAGGCCGACAAGGCGGAGCTGCGCGCGCTCGAACTCGAGTTGCTGCGCCGGGTCGTCCCCGCCTACCGCGAGGCGGCGCGGCACGGCGCGGTGGAGCTGTCGACCTCGCCGTACTTCCATCCGATCCTGCCGTTGCTGTGCGACTCGGCGGCGCACCACGCGGCGCACCCGACGGCGCCGTTGCCCGATCCGCCGTTCCGCCGGCCGGAGGACGCGGCCCTGCAGCTGCAGCGCGCCCTCGCCGCGCACCGGCGCTGGTTCGGCGAGTCGCCGGCCGGGGTCTGGCCGTCGGAGGGCAGCGTGTCGGATGCCGCCGCGGCGGAGATCGCCCGGGCCGGCTTCCAGTGGATGGCGACCGACGAGGAGATCCTCTACCGGTCGCTGTCCGACCAGCCGCCGACGCCCGGGGCGCGGTGCCAACCGCACCGGCTGGCCACGCCGGCGGGGGAGGTGCGGGTGCTCTTCCGCGATCACTCGCTCTCGGACCTGGTCGGGTTCACGTATCACGGGTGGAGCGCGGACGCCGCCGCGACCGACTTCGTGACCCGCGTCCGCGACACCGGCCGCCGCGCCGCGCGTGACGGCATCGCCGATCCGGTCGTGTCGGTGATTCTGGACGGTGAGAACGCCTGGGAGCACTATGCGGCCGGGGGCCGTCCGTTCCTCCACGCGCTGTACCGCACCATCGTCGACGCGCCCGACATCGTCCCGGTGACGATGCGCCAGGCCGCAGAGCTCCCCGGTCGCCAGCTTCGCTCGATTTTCGCCGGCTCGTGGATCAATGCCGACTTCGGCATCTGGATTGGCCATCGCGACGACCGGCGCGCCTGGGAACTGCTGGGCGAGGCAAGGGCTCAACTGGACGCCAGGAACGACGCGCCCGAGTCCGCCCGCCAGATCGCCCTCGACGCGGTCCTGGCTGCCGAAGGCAGCGACTGGTGCTGGTGGTATGGCGACGATCACTCGTCGGCGCACGACCGCGACTTCGACGCGCTGTTCCGGCGGCACCTCGGCCGGGTCTACGACGCGCTGGGCGAACCGCCCCCCGACGCTTTGCACCGCAGCGTCATCACGACCAGCCGCGAGCCCGACGACCTCGTGCATCCCGGGCCCGTGGAAGGCTCCGGCGACCCGCAGTCGTACTTCGCTCACGCCGGCGCGGTCGGGCTCGAACGGGCGGTCGGTACGATGCACCGGATGACGAAGGGCCCGATCGAGGACGCGCGACTCGGCTTCACGCACGACGGCCTCGCCGTGAGCGTGCAACTGCGGACCGATGCGGTCGTGACCGCCACGGTCGAGCTGCGGCGGTCGCCGCTGGAGCCGGCGGCGAGCTGGCCCGTGGACGGCGTGGTCCGCGTGCCGTGGACGGCGCTCGACGCCCGGCCGGGTGACACCGTGCACGTCCGGGTCGTCGCCAGAGCCGAGCCCGGCCACATCGTGCAGCTGGTGCCGGCCGACGGGACGGAGCGCATCGTCGAGGTTCCGGTCGACGATCTCAGCGGGCGGCGCTGGCGGGCGTAGGCGCCAACGGCCGGTTGCGTCGGGGTTGGCGCTGGGCGCGGGCGCTGGCGCGGGGAATCGACCCACAGAATATCCACAGCGGTGATTCTCGCGGCAAATATATAGAGTCCGATAATATATATTATGTAAACTAGACCACCTGGGCCGCCATCCAGTTCAGGCCTGCCGGGTGATCTGCCGGGGCTATGTCGCTGCGGCCACGCGCCGACGGCGCGGGCTTGGCGCCCTGCTGGCGTTGCGAGAGGTCGTCGGGGATCCGTGCTAGGCGTTGCGGAGTTCCTCGAGAATCGCCTCGAGGGCGCCGATCACCTCGTCTTTCGAGGCGTTCTTCTTGGCGAACGTGAGCCGCAGGTTGAAGGCTTTGGTCGTCGGCCGGAAGCTGAAGACGTAAGACTTCGGCCGGCCCGGCTTGGGCTTGTCCTGGTCCTTGCGCAGCTGTTCGCGGGTGGCGCCGTGGGTGGCGATCTTTTCCACCAGGGCCAGCATCTTCTTGGGGTCGCCCTGGCGGGCGACCTGCAGCAGGATCGACTTGCTCGAGATGTCCGCCAGGCGGCACACCTTGCGGACCTCGGCGGGAATCGCCGTGAGTGACAGCGATTCGGTGATCGACGTGCGCGACTTCCCCAGCCGCTTGGCCAGATCCTCGTGCGTGTAGCCGCAGCGGTGGCTGAGGCTGTGCAGCGCCTCGGCTTCTTCGAAGGCGGTCAGGTCCTTGCGCTGGATGTTCTCGACCAGCGCCAGTTCGAGCATCTCGGTGTCGTCGACGTCGCGGACGACCACCGGCAACTCGGTGATGCCGGCCCGGATCGCCGCCTGGTAGCGCCGCTCGCCGGCGACGATCTGGTAGCGCACGCCGCGCTGGCGCACGATCAGCGGCTCGATGATGCCTTTCTCGCTCAGCGAGGCGACCAGGTCCGACAGATCGCCCATGGCCTGGCGGGGCTGGTCGGGATTGGGGTCGACGTGGTCGATCGGCACCATGCGTCCGACGGGCGGGGCCGCGGACGACGCCAGCGCTTCGACGTAGTGGGCGTCGTGGCGCATCTGCAGGGCTTCCGGGAGGCCGCGTTTAGGCACGGTCAATCACCTCCTCGCACAGGCGGTAGTACTCACTGGCCCCGGACGACTCCGGGGCGAACGTGAAAATCGACTCGCGGTAGGCCGGGCTCTCTTCGAGCCGCACGCTCTTGCTGATCACGGTGTTGAAGACCTTGTCGCCGAACACCTTGCGGATCTGCTCGCGGATGTCACGGCCGAGCGCCGTGCGGCGGTCGTGCATCGTGATGACGACGCCGAGGATCTTGAGGGCCGGGTTCGGTCGCTGGCGGACCTTTTCGATCGTCTCCAGGAGGTCGTCGGTGCCTTCGAGGGCGAAGTACGACGACTGGATGGGAATGAGCAGATGGGTGGCCGCCACCAGGGCGTTGACGGTGAGCAGGCCCAGTGCCGGCGGGCAGTCGATCACGACGTGGCTGAACCCCTCGAGGCGGGCGAGCTGATCCTTGAGGCGGAACGGCGCGTCGAGCTCCCCCACCAGCCGCGATTCGAGTTTGGCGAGCGAGATGCGGGCCGGCGCGACCGAGAGGTTCGGCAGCGCGGTCGGCCGGATGATCGACGCGAGGGTCACCGACGGATCGACGAAGGCGTCGTACATGCCCTTCTCGATCGCGCGGAGATCGAGATACGACATGCTGCTGTTGGCTTGGGGGTCGAGATCGATGAGCAGCGTCGGCTTGCCACGCAGCGCGAGCGCGGCGGCGAGGTTCAGGGCCGTCGTGGTCTTGCCGACGCCGCCCTTCTGGTTCGCGATGGCGAGGATCATCTGGGGCTCGGTCGCCCGCGGGCGGCGACCGGAACACTCGGAGGGGAACCGAGTGGCGTCATTCTAGGAGCCGCGGATCGAACGCGTCAAGCGGCGCCCGCCGCATGCGGCATGGAATTGCCGAAATCTGCGGGGGTAAAGTGCTGAAAATGTGAGAGATACGGGAAATGTCGGCCGGCCGACATGGCCTGATGCGGTCGGAGAGCCCCGGCCTGCCAGGACGTGCCGTCCCGCGCAGGACTGTGCAAGCCTCACATCTTATACTTGCCGAGATCGTCGGGGTCGAGGCTCTCCAGCCACTGATGGAGGCGTTCGCCGTCGACCTTCTCGTGCCCGACGTCGATCGTCTTGGCGTTGTCGATGACGTGCTGCTCCACCAGAATCGGCGCGCGAGTCCGCAGGGCGAGCGCGATCGCGTCGCTGGGCCGCGCGTCGATCGCCACCGGACCTCCCGGCGTGACGAGGTGGATGAGCGCGAAGAAGGTGTTCTCCTTGACGTCGCAGACGACGACCTTCTCCACCGACGCCTGCAGATCCTGGATCACGTTGCGCAGCAGGTCGTGGGTCATCGGCCGCGGGGTGTGGACGTTCTCGATCTGCAGGGCGATGGCGTTGGCCTCGAAGACGCCAACCCAGATCGGCAGCACCTTCTGATCGTGTTCGTCTCGAAGGATGACGATCGGCATGTTGGTCACCGGATCGACCGTCAGCCCCTTGATCGTCATCTCGATGAGCATGGCACCCTCCGCCGATCAGACCGCCGGGGCCGCTGCCGGCGTTCCGACCGGCCGTCCCCAGACACCGAAGGCGCCGGCGCGTTCGATGCGCACCTGAACGAACCGGCCCAGCCACTCGGGCGCGCCGGGAAAGTTGACGACGGTGTTGCCGCTTGTGCGGCCGGCGAGCTCCCAGGCTCGCCGCCGGCTGGTCGTGTCGACGAGCACGTCGACCGTGCGCCCGACGGAGCCTTCGTGCAGCCGGGCCTGGATGCCCTTCTGCAGCTGCTGCAGCGCCATGATCCGCCGGGTCTTCTCCGCTTCCGGGACATCGTCCGCCATGCGCTGTGCGGCGAGCGTGTTCGGGCGGGGTGAGTACTTGAACGAGAACATGCTGTGGTACTGGGCGGCCTCGGTCAACGACAGTGTCTGCTCGAAGTCCTCGGTGGTCTCGCCCGGGAACCCGACGATCATATCGGTCGAGAGTTGGATCTCCGGGAGAGCATCGCGCAGTCGATGCACCAGGTCGAGATACTCCTCCCGGCTGTGCCGCCGCCGCATCGCCTTGAGGATGCGCGTCGAGCCCGATTGCACCGGCAGGTGCAGGTGCTTGCAGACCTTGGGGAGATCGCGCAGCGCCGCGATCAGCCGCGGCGAGCAGTGGCGTGGATGCGGGCTCGCAAAGCGGATGCGCTCGATGCCGTCGACGGCGTGTACCGCCTCGAGCAGCGCCGGGAAGTCGCAGGCGGGATCGTCCGGGGCCTGGTAGTGATTGACGATCTGGCCGAGCAGCTGCACCTCGCGCCGGCCGCTGGCGGCGAGCGCTGCGACCTCGCGCAGGATCTCGGACTTGGCGCGCATCCGTTCGTGCCCGCGAGTGTACGGGACGACGCAGTAGGCGCAGTAGTCGTTGCAGCCCTCGACGATGGTGACGAACCCCTTCACGGGGTCGCTGCGGCGGGTCAGCCCGAAGGGAAACGTCGGTTCGTCGTAGGGCGTCGCGATGTCGATCAGCGCATCGCCCGGTGCCGCTGCCCTGGCGGCGGCCTGCTCCACGAGGAGCGGCAGCATCCGGACGCGCTGGGTGCCGACGACCGCGTCGACCAGTGGCGACCGGGCGAGCACCTGGGCGCCCTCTTGCTGGGCGACGCAGCCGGTCACCGCGACCATCGGCGCGCGGCCGAGGCGATGTTTCAGGCCTTTGATGTCGCCGAGGCGCGTGTAGAGCTTCTCTTCGGCCTTCTCCCGCACCGAGCAGGTATTGATCACGACCAGATCGGCGTCCTCGTCGGCGTCGGTCGGCTCGAAGCCGGCGGCCTCGAGAAGGCCGGCCATCCGCTCCGAATCGTGGACGTTCATCTGGCAGCCGTAGGTCTCGATGAGGTACTTGCGCGCCATCTCGGTTACCGCACTTTCGCTTTCGCCCGCGGCGAACTTTCGCCTTTCGCTTTCGCCCCCGGCCCGGGCTTCGCTTTCGCCAGCAGCTCGCGGGCCCCGGCCAGCATTTGCGGGGTGGCCTCGCCCTCCCCGCCCATCATCCTCGCAATCTCGGCCTCGCGAGCCTCGGCCTCGAGCCGCGCGACGGTCGTCACCGTGCGCGGTCCACGCACGTGTTTGGCAATCGCGAAGTGGGTCGCCGCCTGTGCGGCGATCGGCGGCAGATGCGTGATGCACAGCACCTGCGTCGTCTCGCCGAGCCGGCGCAGCTTCTCGCCCACCACCGCCGCCGTGCGTCCGCCGATGCCGGCGTCGACCTCGTCGAACACCAGGGTCCGGCGCGGCTGGTCGCCGGCACTCAACGTCTTGAACGCCAGCATCACCCGCGAGAGTTCACCACCGGACGCGATGCGCGCCAGTGGCTTCGGCGCCTCGCCGACGTTCGGCGCGAGAAAGAACTCGCCGCGGTCGATGCCGGTCGCCTGCCACCCGGACCTCGCCTCGTCGCCGCCCAGGCGGATCTCGAAGCGCGTGCCGGCCATGGCCAGGTCGGCCAGTTCACGCTCGACCGCCGCGGCCAGGCGCGGCGCCGCCGCCCGGCGCGCGGCTGAGAGCGTGCGGGCCGCGGCCAGGAAGCGATCATGCGCGGCGGCCACGGCGCGTTCGGCGGCCTCTCGATGGCCGGGCCCGGCGTCGAGTGCCTCGCGCTCCTGCTCGAGGGCGGCTGCCCGGCCGATGACGTCGGCCAGGGTGGGGCCGTGCTTGCGCTTGAGCCGTTCGAGCAGGGCCAGCCGGTCCTCCACCTCCTGCAGCCGACCCGGCGACGTGTCGAGGTGCTGCTGGTAGTCGCGCAGCGTCAACGCGAGGTCCTCGAGCTGGGCCTTGATGCCGTCGCGCGCGCCGGCATGCGCGGCGAACGCCGGATCGATTCCGGCCAGTTCCCCCACCCGCTTCCACACCTGGCCGAGCGTCGAGAGCGCCGCCGCCTCGGCGTCGTAAAGCAGAGCGTAGGCCTCGGCGCAGAGCGTGCTGAGGCGGCCGGCGTGGCGCAGGACCTCGCGCTGCTGGTGCAACGCCTCGTCCTCGCCGGGTTGCAGCCGGGCCTTCCGCAGTTCGCCCAGCTGGAAGTCGACCAGTTCGAGCCGCGCGGCGCGCTCGCCAGCGTCCATCGCCGCCCGCTCGAGATCCCGCTCCGACTCGGCGACGGCCGCCCAGGCAGCGGCGACGGCATCGGCGTCGCCGGCGAGTCCGGCCCAGGCGTCGAGCATCGGCACGTGGGTGGAGGGATCGAGCAGCAGCTGGTGCTCGTGCTGGCCGTGGAGTTCGATGAACTCGGCGACGATCGGCCGCAGGGCGCTCGAGGTGGTGAGCTGGCCATCGACGAAGGCGCGACTGCGGCCCTGGGCGGTGACCTCGCGGCGCACCACCACCTCGCGCCGGTCGGGGGTTTCGAAGATGGCCTCGACCGTGGCCGTGTCCTCGCCGGTGCGGACCAGATCCTGAGAAGCGCGCCCGCCGAGCAGGAGGCCGACGGCACCGACGAGCATCGATTTACCGGCACCGGTCTCGCCCGTCAGGACGTTGAACGAGTGTTCAAACTCGACCGACACCGACTCGATGACCGCCAAGTTGCTGATCGCCAGATACCGCAGCATCGGGTGGGTCGTCCCGGGAGAAGGCGTGCCGGAATGGGGACCGGAAGTGCCATCCTATCATGGGTTTGACAGAATTTCACAGATCGTGCTACGGTTGCACACTCGCGCTGTTCCCAGCGGCGCATCACTCCCTGTCGGTGGAGGTGTGTCGGTGCGCACGTCTGGATGGCTATTCCTGGCCCTTCAACAGGTCCAGGACGCTGAGGCGCCTGTTCGCGGCGCGCTCAGCATCTTCGAGCTGATCGCCGACGCCAGCCCGGTGTCGAAGGCAGCGCTGCTGGTGCTGCTCGCCTTCTCGGTGGTGTCGTGGGGCATCATCCTTTCGAAGGCCATGTCGCTGTCGCGGGCCGAGCGGCAGACGCGGTCGTTCCTCGACGTCTTCCACAAGAGCGCCAAGTTCTCGGAGGTGCAGGGCGTCTGCAAGTCGCTCGAGCACAGCCCGCTGGTCGGCGTCTTCCAGGCCGGGTACGCCGAGCTCAACCTGCAGTTGCGCCCCGACGCCAGGGCCGCCGGCAGTCCGGCCACCACCCCGCCTCGTCCTACTCTCAGGAGCCTTGCCGCGCTCGACCGCGCCCTCCTCCGCGCGTCGTCGGCCGAGGTGAACAAGCTGGAGCGCCGCGTGACCTTCCTCGCCACGACCGCCAGCCTCGCGCCGTTCGTCGGACTGTTCGGCACGGTGTGGGGCATCATGACGGCGTTCGCCGGCATCGGCGCCCAGGGCTCGACCGACCTCGCCGTCGTCGCGCCGGGCATCGCCGAGGCGCTGGTCGCCACCGCCGTCGGCCTCTTCGCGGCCATGCCGGCCGTCTACTTCTACAACGCGTTCACGTCGCGCGTGAAGGTACTCGCCTCCGAGATGGACGACTTCGCGCTCGAGTTCCTCAACATCTCAGAGCGGCACTTCGGGAGCTGAGCCGATGCCCAAGGTGATGGCCCAGGCTTCGGCCGGCGGTGGACGCCACCAGCGCGGCCGCCGTGTCACGACCTCGCTCGCCGAGATCAACGTCATTCCGCTCGTCGACGTCATGCTGGTGCTGCTCATCGTGTTCATGGTGGCGGCGCCGATGCTGCAGAAGGGCGTCGAGGTGAACCTGCCGGTGGCGGCGCGGTCCAACCGGCTCAACGACACGCGCGTCTACGTGACGGTGCCGCTCTCCTACCGCAAGGACAAGCGGGTGTTCCTCGACGACGAGAGCATCCCGCTCACCGCGCTGGCCGAACGGATGCGCCAGGCGATGACCCGTGCCGAGGAGCGCGAGGTGTTCCTGCGCGGCGATGGCGGCGTGCAGCTGAACGAGATCACCGAGGTGATGGATCGCCTCAAGGCCGGCGGTGTCGAGCGGGTGGGCATCCTCACCCAGCCGGTGCCGGCGCGGGGACGCTAGAAGGGCCATGGATGCGGTGAGCCAGGTGCTGGCCGGGCGGATGGTCGACGACGACGGCGTCGGGCGCATGCTCGGCGCGTCGCTGGCCGGCCATGCCCTGCTGTTCGCGCTGGTGCTGCTGGTGCCGGCGAGCTGGATGGGCGCGCAGCAGGCTGCGCCCGAGTCGGTGATGACGGTGAGCCTGGCCGGGCCGCAGGGGCCGCAGAACGGCGGCCGGGTCGCCGAGGGCGGCCGCACCGTCCAGCAGCCGGCCCCGCCGCAGGCGAAGCCGGAACCGGTCAGGCCGCCGGTGGCGGCGACGCCGGAGATGGTCGAACCGGTGAAGGCGCCGCCGAAGAAGACGCCGCCCAAGGCGCCGCCGCCCAAGGTCGCGCCGCGAGACACGGCGCCGGCCGCGGCGCCGACCACCGGCGCCCAGCCGCAGCGCGGCGACACCGTCGCCGACACGCGCGGCCAGGGCTTCGGCGGCCTGTCGTCGGGCGCCGGCGGCACCGGGGCCCGTCTCGACGTCGCCAACTTCTGCTGTCCGCAGTACCTGGCGACGATGCAGACCCGAATCCAGAGCGTGTGGGAGAGCCGCCAGCAATCCCTCGGGACGACCATCGTGACCTTCGTCATCCAGCGGGACGGCACCATGACCGACATCACCGTCGAGCGCAGCTCGGGCAACTCGACCCTCGACCTGATCGCCACCCGGGCCATCCGGCTCGCCCGCCAGCTGCCGCCGCTGCCGGCCGAGTATCCCAACCCGTCGCTGACGGTCCACCTGACGTTCGAGTACCAGCGGTGACCTCCATGCCACGTCTTCCCTTCGTGCTGTCGGCCGCGCTGGCCGCCATCGCCGCCGCCGTGTCGGCCCAGGCGCCCGCGCCGCCGCCGTCACAACCGCCGCAGCAGCCCAGTTCGGTCGGCGTCACCATCACCAGTGACCCGGGCGAGATGCCGCAGATCGCCGTGCCCGACTTCATCGCCCCGGGCGCCGACGCCGAGACCGCGGCGATGGCCCGGCTGCTGGCCCAGGTGCTGTTCGACGACCTGTCCTTCGAGCGCGAGTACGAGCTGGTGCCGCGCGATACCTACGCGTCGATTCCGCCGGCCCGGTCCTTCGCCGACGCGCCGTTCGACCGCTGGCGCGAGCTCGGCGCCGACGCGCTGGTCCTGGGCAGCCTGACCCGCTCCGGCACGACGCTGCGCGTCGAGATGCGGCTGTTCGACGTGCGCACGCGCCAGCAGGTGCTCGGCCGCGAGTACAGCGGCTCGGCGAACAACCCGCGCCTCTATGCCCACACCATGGCCGACGAGATCCACCAGACGCAGAGCCAGCTGCGCGGGGTGGCCCGTACCAAGCTCACCTTCTCGTCGGATCGCATCGGCGGCCGCGCCGACGACACCGTGCAGCAGCGCAACGTGAAGGAGATCTTCATCGCCGACTACGACGGCGCCAACCAGCGCCGGGTCACCGTCAACCGGCAGCTGAACGTCTTTCCGAGCTGGTCGCCGGATGGCCGGGCGATCGCCTATACGTCGTACCGCCGCGGCTATCCCGACATCTTCATCTCGCTCATCTATCAGGGCACGATGGAGACGCCGACCAGCGGCCAGGGGCAGAACTGGCTACCGGTGTTCTCGCCCGACGGCGCCCGCATCGCCTTCACCTCGAACCGCGACGGCAATTCGGAGATCTACGTCATGAACCGCGACGGTACTGGCGTGCGGCGGCTCACCACCCACCCGGCCATCGACGTGACGCCGACGTGGTCGCCGTCGGGAGCGCAGATCGCCTTCACCTCGGACCGCACCGGCACGCCGCAGATCTGGGTGATCGGCGCCGACGGGCTCAACCTGCGCCGGTTGACCTCCGAGTCCTACGCCGACCGCCCGACGTGGTCGCCGGCGCCCTACAACGAGATCGCGTTCGCGGCGCGGACCAGCGCCTACTACGACATCAAGATTTACCAGGTGACCGACGGGGTGACCCGCCAGATCACCTTCGGCCAGGGGACCAACGAGAGCCCGGCCTGGGCGCCCAACGGGCGGCACCTGGCGTTCATGTCGACCCGGGCCGGCCGCACCAGCCAGATCTTCACGGTCGGGCGCGACGGCAAGGACGTGCGTCAGGTGACGCGCGACGGCAACAATTTCACCCCCCACTGGTCGCAGTAGCCCGGAGCCCCCCGGGAGTGGCAGGTGTCGGTCCGACGGGGCCGGGGACAGGAGCATGGCGATGACGCGGATGGTGTGGAGTCGAATGGCGGGGGCGGCCGTGGTGACGGCGCTGGTGGTCTCGGGATGCGCCAAGAAGCCGCCGACGGTGGCCCGGCCGATGCCGCCGCCCGCGGCGACGGCGGGTGCGGAGATGGGCACGACGCCGGCGCCCCCGGCGCCGCCGCCTCCGGTGGACGAGCCGCCGATCGTGCCGGCGCCGGCGCCGGCCGACGCCGTCGCCAGCAAGGACCTCGATGCCCTCAACCGCGAGTCGCCGCTGGCGCCGGTGTTCTTCGCCCTCGACAGTTTCGAGATCAACGCCGAGGGGCGGACCATCCTCCAGAAGGCCGCCCAGGTGCTCCGCCAGCAGGCGACCTGGCAGGTGACCGTCGAAGGGCACTGCGACGAGCGCGGCACCGCCGAGTACAACCTGTCGCTCGGCGAACGCCGGGCCGTGGCGGCGAAGACCTATCTCGTCTCGCTGGGGATCGCCGCCGAGCGGCTGCGCACGGTGAGCTACGGCAAGGAGTTCCCGTTCGATCCCGGCCATGACGAGTCGGCCTGGGCCAAGAACCGGCGCGCGCACTTCGTGATCACGGCGAAGTAGGCTGGCGACCCTCCGCCTCGTGACCGACGACACATGGCTCAGTCTCGCCACGCGAGCGCCGCTCGAGGCGTCTGGAGCGACGAACGATCCTGTATGCTGACGACGAGGGGCATGATGACGGCGAGAGCGACCGGGGCGGTGGTGCTGGCGGGCGTGCTGCTGAGCGCGGCGCCGGCCCAGGCGCAGCGGCGCGAACTGCAGCAGATGGCCGCCGACCTGCGCATCCTCCAGGAGCAGACCCAGCTCCTGCAGAACGCGTTGGCGACGCTGACCGAAGCGTTGAAGGCGGTGAACGCGCGCATCGACGAGCAGACGGGCGCCGCCCGCAAGAGTTTCGCCGACAGCAAGCTGCAGGCCGACGCGATGGGCAGCGACATCCGCGTCGTCCGCGAGCGCGTCGACGACACCAACGTGCGCATCACCTCGCTGTCGCAGGAGGTCGAGGCGCTGCGGCTGGCGATTCCGCCGATGCCGGTCTATCCGCCGCCGACCGACACCACGGCGGCCGCCGGTGTGCCCGGTGAGCCGCAGGCGCCGGCGCCGCCCGGCACGCCGCCCCCGTCCGGCGCGACTCCGGCCGCGCCGGCGCCGGGAACCGTCGCGCCCGTCGCGCCGCCGGCGGTGGCGCCGTCGCCCGGCTCCCCCACCCGTCTCTACGACATGGCGTGGGCCGACTACACGGCGGGCAGCTACGATCTGGCGATCGAGGGGTTCACCAGCTACGTGCGGTCGTTCCCGAAGAGCGAGTTCGCCGACAACGCCCAGTACTACATCGGCGAAAGCTACTTCCAGCGCGGCCGGTGGCCCGAGGCGGTCGACGCCTTCACCCGGCTCATCTCGACCTATCCGCGCAGCGACGTCGTCGGCAACGCCTACTACAAGCGCGGTCAGAGCTACGAGCGGATGAACCAGCCCGAGCAGTCACGTGCCGACTACGAATTCCTGATCAAGACAGCCGCCGACACCGATCCGGGCCGGCTGGCCAAGCAGCGGCTCGACGCGCTCAACCGCGCGCGGCCACAATAGCCGTCGCCGGCCGCGTCATCCGCGTGCGCCGGCCCCTCCCCGAGGACGACACGACATGGGCAGCGTGAACAAGGTGATTCTGGTCGGCAATCTCGGCCGCGACGCGGAAGTGCGCTTCACGCCGAGCGGCGCGCCGGTGGCGAGTTTCAGCATCGCCACCACCGAGAACTGGACGTCGAAAGACGGTCAGAAGCAGGAACAGACCGAGTGGCACCGCATCGTGCTCTGGGGCAAGACCGCCGAGACGCTGCAGCCGTACCTGACCAAGGGCAAGCAGATCTACCTCGAGGGCCGGCTGCAGACTCGGCAATGGGAAAAGGACGGCCAGAAGCACTACACGACCGAGGTCAAGGCCGACAAGGTCGTCCTGCTCGGCGGCGGCCGTGGCGGCGATCGTGGCGACCGTGGCGAGGGCGGCGGCTACGGCGAGCCCATGAGCCAGCCGGCGGCGGCCATCACGGACGACGACATTCCGTTCTAGGCAGGACTCGGGTCTCGGGGCCCGGGTCTCGGGGAAAGGGGTCGGCGCTCATCGCGCCGACCTCACTTGGCCTGATCGTTCGCCGGCGTGCTCAGCTCTTTCCGAGCCCCGAGCCCCGAGCCCCGAGCCCCGGTTCTACGTCCCCTGCCGCCCGTAGCGGTCTTCGAGCCTGACCACGTCGTCGGTCTCGGGGGTCGAGACCTCGAACACGTCGCTGTCCTCCAGCGCCGTCATGCGGTGCACGGTCGGTGGCGTGACGTGCACGGCGTCGCCGGGTCCGAGTTCGCGTCCCACCAGCGTGTCACCGTCCTGCCGCTCGAACAGGATCTTCCCCGCCCAGACGAAGATCGTCTCGTCCTTGCGGTTGTGGTACTGCAGGCTGAGGGCGTGGCCCTTGTTCACGTGGATCACCTTGCCCACGTAGCGATCGGTACGGGCCCACCACAACTCGTAGCCCCAGGGCTTCTCCACCCGCTTCAACGTCTCGATCACGCGCGTCTCCTCGTCGATGCTCTCGTCAGCAGTCGTCGCCCGCGTCAGCCGCGGGCCTTGGATTCCAGGTTGGCGGCCGCCAGGGCGTCGAACAGATGCTGCTCGACGTCGGCGGCGGTCGGCAGGGCCAGGGCCTCGCGGGCGATGCGGCGGGCGTCGGCCGCGTGCAGTTCGCCGATCACCTGGCGCGCCACCGGCAGCGCCGCCGCGGTCATGCTGAAGGCGGTGAAGCCGAGGCCGACCAGCAGGCCGATCAGCGCCGGATCGGAGGCCATCTCGCCGCACACGGCGGCGTCGATGCCGGCCCGACGGGCGGCGCGGCGCACCAGCCGCAACAGGCGAAGCACCGCCGGGTGCAGCGGTTCGTAGAGGTCCGAGACGCGCTCGTCGTTGCGGTCGACGGCGAGCGTGTACTGGATGAGATCGTTGGTGCCGACGGTGAAGAAGCCGGCCTCGCGGCCGAGCAGGTCGGCGGTCAGCGCCGCCGACGGCACTTCGACCATCGCGCCGACCGGCACGTCGCGGCCGCCGACCTCGGCGGCAACCTCGGCCAACACGGCGCGGGCCCGGCGCCACTCCTCCACCGACGAGACGAACGGAAACATGATGCGCAGGCGGCCGGCCGGCGCGGCCCGTAGCAGCGCCCGCAGCTGGGTGCGCAGCACCTGGGGACGGGCCAGGCCGAGACGTAGCCCGCGCAGCCCGGGCCGGGCGTCCCGCCGTTCGCGTCCGCCCCACGGCACCGGCGTGCGCTCGTCGAGGTCGAAGGTGCGGATGGTGACCGGCCGCGGCGCCACGGCGGCCAGCAGGTCCCGGTAGGTCGCGGTCTGCTGGTCTTCGCTCAGCAGGTCGGGGGCACGCCCGGCGAGCAGGAACTCCGAGCGGAACAGGCCGATGCCATCGGCGCCGGCGTCGAGCACCGCCGCGACGTCGTCGAGCCGCTCGAGATTGGCGTCGAGCCTGATGACGACGCCGTCGGCGGTCGTCGCCGGGCCCCCGGGTCGCTGCCGCGGCGGGCCGGCCGGCCGGCGCCGCCGCTCGGCCTGCTGGCGGGCGCGGGCGATGTCCTCGGGCGAGGGCGCCAGCTCCACCACGCCGCCGGTGCCGTCGATGATCACCGGCACACCGGGCCGGATGCGCTGGCTGGCGTCGCGCAACCCGACCACCGCCGGCACCTGCAGCGAACGCGCGAGGATGGCGGTGTGGTGGGTACGGCCGCCGGCGTCGGTCGCGAACCCGAGGACCCGCGACCAGTCGAGCTGGGCGGCGAGCGACGCCGTCAGCTCGTCGGCGATGAGGACGACCGGGCCGTCGACCTGATGCAGCGGATCCGCCGCGGCGCCGCCGTCGCCGCCGCGCCGCAGGTTCATCCGCACGCGGCCGGCGACATCGGCCACGTCGCTGTCGCGCTCGCGCAGGTAGGGGTCCTCCACGGTCGCGAACACCGCGCACAGCTCCTCGTAGGCGCGGTGCACCGCCCAGGCGGCGTTGACCCGTTCGGTCTCGATCAGCTGGCGAGCCCGGCCGAGGAACATCGAGTCGTCGAGGATCAGCAGCTGGGCGTCGAACAGCGGCGCCAGGTCGTGGCCGATGCCGCCGGCGAGCCGGTCGCGGATCTCGGTGAGCTGGGCGTGCGACGCCTGGCGCGCCAGTTCCAGCGCCTCCACCTCGTGGGCGACGCGCTCGGGAGGAATCGGGAAGCGCACCACTTCGGTGCGCTGGGTCAGCACCACGGCGCGGCCGACGGCGATGCCGGGCGACACGCCGAGGCCGGTCAGTCGCTCCACGTCTCTTCTCCGAAACCGGTCTTCACCAGCGCGGCCAGCGAGGACAGCGCGTCGGCCTCGTCGATGCCGTCGGCGCTGATGGTGATGACGGCGCCGCGCGCCGCGGCCAGCAGCAGGATGCCCATGATGCTCTTGCCGTCGACCTGCCGGCCGTCGCGGGCGACCCGCACCCTGGCGCGGTAGCGACCGGCGAGCTGGACGAAGCGGGCGGCGGCCCGGGCGTGCAGGCCGAGCTTGTTGACGATGATCACCTCGGTACTGGTCACGGCGTCCCTTGTCCTCCCGAATCGCCGTGGAGGAGGTCCGAGGCGACCCAGATTGCGTTGCGTCCGTGTTCGCGGATCTGCCGCGCGGCGTCGAGCAGGCTGGTGGTGCCGCGCAGCCCGGCCAGCTTGATCAGCATCGGCAGGCTGACGCCGGTCACGACCTCGACCTTGCCGGCCTCGAGGAAGGTGATGGCGAGGTTGGCCGGCGTGCCGCCGAACATGTCGGTGGCGATGAGGACCCCTTCCGGCCCGGTCACGGCGGCGATCGCCTCGGCGATCTCGCGGCGGGCGTCCTGGACGTCTTCGTGCCAGCCGATCGAGACGGCGACGACGTGAGGCAGGTCGCCGACGATGGTCTCGGCAGCGTTGACCAGTTCGGTGGCGAGCTGGCCGTGGGTGACGACGACGACGCCGATCATGCGCGGTCCTCCCGGCCGGCGTCGCGGTGGCGGGCGCGGGCGGTGACGCCGGCGACCCCGGCGGTGGCGCGGCGGAGCGACTCGGCGACGTAGACCGATCGATGGCGGCCGCCGGTGCAACCGATGCCGACGGTGAGGTAGCTCTTGCCTTCGGCCACGTACTGCGGGAGCAGGAACTTCATCAACGAGGTCAGCCGCTTCACCAGCTGGCCGGTGGCCGGCTGGCGCTTCAGGAAGTTGACGACCGGGGCGTCGCGGCCGGTCTGCGGCCGCAGTTCGGGCACGAAGTGCGGGTTGGGCAGGAAGCGGACGTCGAACACGAGGTCGGCGCCGAGCGGCAGCCCGTGCTTGAAGCCGAAGCTTTCGTAGGTCAGGACCAGGCGGGCGTGGCGCCGGCGGTCGCGGGACAGGCCGAGGAAGACCTGGCGCAGCTCGTGGACGGTGAGGTCCGAGGTGTCGACGATCTCGTCGGCCATCGCGCGGATCCGCGCCATCTTGCGCCGCTCGACGGCAATCGCGTCGGCGATCGGCTCGACCGGCGCGAGCGGATGCGGCCGGCGCGTCTCGCTGAACCGGCGATGCAGGACCGAGTCGCTGGCCTCGAGGAAGATCAGCGACGGCGGGACGTCGGCGGCGGCGCGCAGGCGGGCGAAGGTCGGCGCGAAGGCGGTGAGGAAGCGCCGTTCGCGGACGTCGACGACGACGGCCACCCGGGCCAGGGCCTCTTCCTCCCGGTGGAGCGCGTAGAGGTTCGGCAGGAGCGCCAGCGGCAGGTTGTCGACGCAGTAGTAGCCGAGGTCCTCGACGGCGTGGATCGCCTGCGACTTGCCGGCGCCGGACAGCCCGGTGATGACGAGGAAATCGGCGCGGGACGGCCGGGTGCCGAGGCGCGGACGGCCGCGTTTCACGCCGCGCCCCCGCCGTCGAGGTCGTCGCCCTCGTCGGCGTCCTCGAGCCCGGCCCCGACACGTTCGAGGCGCTGGTCGAGCGCGTCGACGAAGGCGCGCGCGGCGTGGACGCCGCGGGCGCGCAGCAGCTGGTTGCGCGCCGCCACCTCCACCAGGATGGCGACGCTGCGGCCGGGGGCCACCGGCATCGTCACCTTGGGAATCTGCAGCCCGAGCAGATCGTGGTGGGCGTCGTCGAGTCCGAGCCGGTCGTAGTCGCGGGCGGTGTCCCAGCGCTGCAGCTCGACCACGAACTCGACGCGCTTCGAGCTGCGCGTCGCGGCGACGCCGAACAGGTCGCGGATGTTGATCAGGCCGAGGCCGCGGATCTCCATGAAGTAGCGGGTCGCGCCCGGCGAGGTGCCGATGATGACCGTCTCGGCGCGTCGCCGAACTTCGACGGCGTCGTCGGATACCAGCCGGTGGCCGCGGGTGACCAGATCGAGCGCGCACTCGCTCTTGCCGATGCCGCTCTCGCCGACCAGCAGCACGCCGAGGCCGAGCACGTCCATCAGCACCCCGTGGACGACCTCGCGCGACGCCAGATAGTCCTCGAGAATCGCGGTCAGCTTGCCGATGGCGACCGGCGTCGAGACGCTGGCGCGCAGCATCGGCACGCCGGCCCGGTCGGCGACCACCGCCAGTTCGTCGGGCAGCGGCAGCGTGGTGGTCGCCAGCACGCAGGGGATGCCGGTGGCGAACGAGCGGCCGAGCGCCTCGAGCCGGGCCTCCGGGCTCAGGTTCTGCAGGAACCGGATCTCGCTGTCGCCGTAGATCAGCACCCGGCCCGGGCGCAGGTACTGGTGGAAGCCGGCGAGCGCCAGGCCGGTCTTCTGGATGTAGGGACTGGTGATCTGCCGGTCGAGGCCGGCAGCGCCGGCGAGCAGTTCGAGGGTCAGCCCGGGGGCGTCCTGGCGGCTCCGGAGCAGGCTTCCCACCGTGACGACGGGCGTGGGGGGCATGTCGAGCGGCGGCGTGCTAGTAGAGCACCTTCCGCTGGTTCGACGTCGGGATGCGCAGCTCCTCGCGGTACTTGGCGATCGTCCGCCGCGCCAGCACCAGGCCCTCACGCTGCAGGATGCTGACGATCTTGGAGTCGCTGAGCGGCTTGCGCGGGTCCTCGGCCTCGATGATCTTGCGGATGCGCTGCTTGATCGTCACCGACGAGACGGCATCGCCGAACGAACTGCTGATGCCGCTGTGGAAGAAGTACTTCATCTCGAACACGCCCTGGGGCGTGTGCATGTACTTGTTGGTGACGACGCGGCTGACGGTCGACTCGTGCATGCCGATGTCGTTGGCGACGTCGCGCAGCACCAGCGGGCGGAGGTGCTCGATGCCGTGATCGAGGAAGTCGCGCTGGAAGTTGATGATGCTGGTGGCGACCTTCTGGATGGTCTTCTGGCGCTGCTCGACCGACTTGAGCAGCCAGCGGGCGGCGTTGAAGCGCTCCTTGACGTAGGAGCGGGTGTCGGCGTCGGCCTGGTCCTTGTCGAGCAGCCGCTTGTAGGACGAGCTGATGCGCAGCTGCGGCAGCCCGTCGTCGTTGAGCACCGCGACGTACTGGTCGTCGACCTTGACGACGTAGACGTCGGGCATCACGTACTCGGGCTGCCGGGCGTTGTAGCGGGCCCCGGGCTTGGGGTCGAGATGCCGGATGACCTCGATGTGCTCGCGCAGATCCTCGATCGACAGCCCCATCTTGCGGGACAGCTCGGGAATCTGGTGGTTCTGCAGCAGCCGCAGGTGCTCGCTGACGATGCGCTCGGCCGGCGTGCCCTCGAGGCCGATGTGGCGCAGCTGCAGGGTGAGGGATTCCTGGAGGTCGCGGGCGGCGACTCCGGTGGGATCGAAGCTCTGCACCAGCCGCAGCGCCTGCTCGACGGCGTCGATCGGCCACGGGCCCATCTGGGCGATCTCGCTGACCGAGGCGACCAGATACCCGTCGTCGTCGAGGTTGCCGATGATCGCCGTGCCGATCGCCCGCTCGACCGGGTCGTCGGTCTTCAGCGACAGCTGCCATTCGAGGTGGTCGGTCAGCGACGAGGTCGTCGACAGCGTGTTCTCGATGGGCGGCAGCTCCTTGACCTCGGTCGGCACGCGCGACCGGTAGCTGTCGTCCATGTAGTCGTTGAAGAAGTACTCGTAGTCGTTGTCTTCCCAGCTGTCGGTCTTGCCTTCGGTGGCGCGCTGGGCGTCCTGCTCGTCGGCCTTGTCGGTGGCCGGCTGGGCCTCGGTGGCCTGGAGATCCTCCGAGGGAATTTCCTCCAGCAGGGGGTTCTCGACCACCTCCTGGTTGAGCATGTCGGCGAGCTCCAGCGTCGACATCGGCAGCAGCTTGATCGCCTGCTGCAGCGACGGCGTCAGGATGAGCTTCTGCGAGAGCTTCGCCTGGAGCTTCTGATGAATGGCCATGTCCGGCGGCCGGCGGTCCGGCCCGGCGGGTCGCGCCCGCCTCCCGATTCTACCAGCCTAACGCGAAACTCATGCCAGCTTTCGACGGGCGCAGGCCACAAGGGCGGGCCCGAGCCGGTCAATCCAGGCGAAATTCGGCGCCGAGGTAGATGCGCCGCACCTCGTCGTCGGCGGCCAGCGCCTGGGGGGTGCCGCTCCTGAAGATCACTCCGTCGGCCACGATGTACGCACGATCGGTGATGCGCAGCGTCTCGCGCACGTTGTGATCGGTGATGAGCACGCCGATGCCGCGGGCCTTGAGGTGGAAGATGATCTGCTGGATGTCGGAGACGGCAATCGGGTCGATGCCGGCGAAGGGTTCGTCGAGGAGGATGAAGCGAGGTGACATCACGAGCGCCCGCGTGATCTCCGCGCGCCGCCGCTCGCCCCCGGAGAGCGTGTAGGCAGGAGATTTGGCCAGATGCCCGAGACCCAGCTCGGCCAGGAGTGAAGCGAGGCGCTCGCGCCGCTCGGCCGCCGACAGCGGCAGCGTCTCCAGAATGGCCAGGATGTTCTGCTCCACCGTGAGGCCGCGGAAGATCGACGGTTCCTGCGGCAGGTAGCCAATCCCCTTCCGCGCCCGGATGTACATCGGATCGTCGGTGACGTCCTGTTCGTCGAGCAGCACCCGCCCCTCGTCGGGCGCCACCAGGCCGACGGTCATGTAGAACGTCGTCGTCTTTCCGGCGCCGTTCGGCCCGAGCAGGCCGACCACCTCGCCGGCGCTGATGTCGAGGCTGACGCCCTTGACGACCGTGCGTCCGCCGTAGCGCTTGGTGAGCGTGTCCGTGCGGAGCGTCGCCAGCGGGCGGGGGGTGGGCTCCCGGAGATCGGCGACGGCGGCGACGGTCACTTGGGAGGCGGCGTGCAGCTGCCGCCGCCCTTGGTGGTGGTGCGGGTGGCGTCGTTGCCGTCGACGATGATCCTACCGGCCGATCCGAAGAAGGTCAACGTGCGACCGGTGGTCACCCGGCAGTCCTCGGTGAACTGCACCGGCGTGCCGGTGAGCACGTAGCGGCCGTCGCCGGTCAGGTGCGTCAGCCGGGCGCCGCGCGCGTCGCGGCCCTCGACCCGCGCCGCGACGTTGCCGTAGCCCTCGATGCGTTCCAGGGTGCGTCCCTCCGCGGCGAGCACCAGCTCGATGCGGTCGGCGGACAGGTCGCCCTGCGGGCCGCTCATCCGCGCGCCGTTGGTGTAGGTGGCGGTGCGCGCGGCGTCGGCGAAGCGCATGGTGTCGGCGCGGGCGATGGTGCCCCGGGCGGGCGTCGCGGCCGGGGCGGTGCCGGCCGTCGGCGAGGTGATCGCCAGCGTCGACTGCACACCGCCGCTGGCATCGAGATCGCCGCGGGCTTCGTCGAGCACGATCCGTTCGGCGCGGATGGTCGTGTCGCCCTGCCAGAGGCGGGCGCGACCGGTGTAGGTGCCCCGCCGCTGCTGGCTGTCGTATTCGAGGCTGCCGGCGCTGGCGAACACCGCCTGCCCGCCGTCGAGCAGGGCCGGCGTCCGTGCCGGGCCGGCGCCGTCGCGGGCGGCGGCCGGCTGCATCACGCTCGAGACGTCGCCGGTCGCCCGCATGCTGTTGACGGCGAGGCCGACGGTGATCTCGTCGCCCTCGATCTGCAGACCGGTGTCGGTGACGCGCGGCCGGGCGGCACCCTCGCGGCCGGTCAGGACCAGGCGGTCATCGGTGACGAGGTAGCGGGCCTCGGCGGCGGCGCCCTCGAGGCTGCCGTCCTGGAAGCGCGCCTCGCCGGTGAACGTAGCCCGGTCGAGCGCGCCGGCCGGCGACAGGGCCACGGTGAGGGTGCGGGCCCGGGCGACGCGCGCCGGGGCCGTCCGGGCGGTTCCGCCCTCGCGGAACTCCACCTGCTGCTCGAAGCGCATCGCGGTCAGGCCGCCGCCGGCGGCACCCGACCCGGTCAGCTCGACGGCGCGGATGGATCGGGCCGGCGTGCCGCCGGCCGCCGGCAGCGTCACGGCGACGCGCTCGCGGCTGGCCAGCGACGTGACGGCGCCGTCGGGCCCGAGCGCGATGTCGATGAACTCGGCGGCCAGCTGCTGGCCCGGCTGCGCCGGCGCCGCGCCGGCCAGGGTCACGCTGCTCTGCCCGGCGAGCGTGGCGTGCTCCAGCGTGCGTCCGTCGGCGCCGTAGTCGAGGTTGATGTCGCGCGCCGCCATCGCCCGCAGCGCGCCCATGCCCTCGCCGCCGGTGATGCGGGCGTTGCCGCGCAGCTCGATCATGTCGGGCTCGTCGCGATCGGGCAGCAGGTAGACCATCGCCTCGTCGGCCTCGATGGTCTGGCCGGTCCGCACCAGCGTGACGCCGCGCTCGAGCCGCAGGTAGCGGTCGCGCCGGGCCTCGCCGAAGGCGCCGGCGGTGACGTCCATCGCTCCGCCGGCGTCGGACCCGGCGACGTGGATGGCCGCCTGATCCAGGATCCACATCGTGTCGCGCTTCGAGTCGTAACTGAAGCCGACGCCCTTGCCGTGGGTGTCGCCGCGCCTGAAGGCGACCGGCCCCGGGGCGCGCACGATGCCTTCGCCGTCGACGTAGGTGGCGCTGTCGGTGTTCGCGACCAGGCCGTCGGAGGCCGAGAGCGTCACCTGGCCCTGCATCGCCACCGACGACTGCTCGGCGCCGATCGTGCCTTCCCTGCCGGTCACCACGAAGCTCTTGCCGCCCCGGTTGGCGACGCGCACCGTCAGCCCGGTGGCCACGGTGCGGCCGTCGCTGTAGCTCTTCTGCTCGGCGAACTCGATGGCGAAGTCCTCGCGGGCGCCGCGCGACTGGGCGGCATCGCCGCCGCTCATCACCGCGGTGACGCTCGGCTCGAGCGGCGTCACCGGCGGCGCGGGCGCCGCCGTGCGCCGGCTGCCGGCGGCCCAGTAGGCCCCTCCGGCCACCACCAGGGCCACGACAGCGGCGAGAAGGCGCCCGCGGCGCTGCCAGGAAGTCACCGTGAACTCATGGTGACGGATAGCCCGGACCGGCGCAAGGTGCCGCAGGCCCGTCTAGTGTCCCGGGCGGCGGGCGTCGGACAGCCGCAGCTCGGTGTAGGTGGTGCCGTTGAACTCGTTCTGCTCGAGCGAGTAGGCGATCTCGAGGGTGCCGCCGGGGCCGGCGATCACCGCCTCCTTGTCGACGGAGTTCCACGCCAGGGCCCGGAACGTGCGGCCGTGCTGACGGAGCGACATCTTCAGGTGCCGCTCCTTCAGGCGGCGCGGTCCGTCGACGACGTCGATCGGCCCGGTGCTGAAGAGCGGCTTCGGATTGCCCATGCCGTACGGCGCCATCGCCGTCAGCTGCTCCACGACGGCCGGCGTGATGGCGTCGAACGCCAGCGCCCCGTCGAGATGGAGATGGGGCCGCAGATCGTCGGGCCCCAGCCGGTCGAGGGCGTGGGCGTTGACGGCGCGGCGGAAGGCCGCGACATCGCCGGCGGCCAGCTGGAGTCCGGCCGCCTGCCGGTGGCCGCCGAAGCGGTGCAGCATCGGCGCGCAGGATTCGAGGGCCGCCAGCATGTCGAAGCCGGGGATGCTGCGGCAGGAGCCGTGCGCCTCGCCCTGGTCGATCGAGAGCACGATCGCCGGGCGGTAGTAGGCGTCCACCAGCTTGGAGGCGACGATGCCGATCACGCCGCGGTGCCAGCCCTCCCCCGCCACCACCAGCACCGGGTGGGCGCCGACATCGGGGTCGGTGTCCACCATCCTGCGAGCGGCGGCGACGATGTCCTGTTCCTCCTCGCGCCGCTTCGTGTTCTCGGCGTCGAGCTGCTGGGCGAGGGCCTGGGCCTCGGCGGCCAGCGCCTCGTCGGAGGCCAGCAGCAGCCTGGTGGCGAGGTCGGCGGTGGCCATGCGCCCGGCGGCGTTGACACGCGGCGCCACCATGAAGGCGATGTGGTAGGCGTCGATGACCTTGCCGTTCAGGCCGGCGACGTCGAGGAGGGCCCGCAAGCCGACCTTGTGCGGGCCCTTCGACAGCAGCTCGAGGCCCAGCTTGGCGATGACGCGGTTCTCGCCGACGAGCGGCACCACGTCGGCAAGCGTGCCGATGGCGGCGATCTTCACGAAGGCCGGCAGCCAGGCCTCCCGCCCGGTCTTGCCGCACAGCGCCTGGACCAGCTTCAGGGCGACGCCGACGCCGGCGAGGTGCTTGTCCGGGTAGGTGCAATCGGCCCGCTTGGGATTGACGACCGCCAGCGCCCGCGGCAGCTCGGCATCGGGCTCGTGGTGATCGGTGATGATGAGATCGACGCCGAGTTCGCCGGCCCGCCGCGCCGCGTCCGGGGCCCGGATGCCGCAGTCGACCGAGACGATCACCTGGGCGCCGTCGGCGTGCAGGCGCTCGATGGTCGCCGGCTGCAGGCCGTAGCCGTCGCGCAGCCGTTCGGGGATGAAGTGGGTGACGTCGCCGCCGAGCAGCTCGAGTGCGCGCCGCAGGATGACGGTGGAGGTCACGCCATCGACGTCGTAGTCACCGTGGATGACGATCCGCTCGCGCCCGGCGACCGCCGCCAGCAGCCGATCGACCGCCGGCGCCAGGTCGGTGAGGCGGTACGGATCGAGCAGGTGGTCGAGCGACGGCCGCAGGAACCGCGCCGCGGCGTCGGGATCGTGGTGGCCGCGGATGGCCAGCAGCCGGGCGACGACCGGCGCCAGCCCGAGTTCGTCGGCCAGCCGCGCCGCCGCCGCCTCGTCGCACGGCCGCGGCTTCCAGATGAGCGGGGGCGGCACGGGAGGGGTCAGGCCTCGACCAGGCCGATCCGGCCCATGGCGCGGAACTTGGCGTAGCGCTGCTCGAGCCGCGCCTCCGAGGACAGCGCATTCAGTTCGGCCAGCGTGCGCGTCAGCACCTCGTCGAGCAGCGTGCCGGCCTGCCGGGGCGCGGTATGGGCGCCGCCGACCGGCTCCGGGACCACCTCGTCCACGATCCCGAGGCGCAGCAGATCGGGCGCGGTCAACTTCAGGGCGTCGGCCGCCTCGACCTTGCGATTGGCGTCGCGCCACAGGATCGCGGCGCAGCCTTCGGGCGGAATCACGCTGTAGATGGCGAACTCGTGCATCAGCACGCGGTCGCCGACGGCGATGCCCAGCGCGCCGCCGCTGCCGCCCTCGCCGTGGACGACGACGACGACCGGCACGTCGAGCACCGCCATCTCGCGCAGGTTGAGGGCGATCGCCTCGGCGACGCCGCGCTCCTCCGACTCGATGCCCGGATACGCGGCCGGCGTGTCCACGAAGCAGATGATCGGCCGGGCGAACTTCTCGGCCAGCTGCATCGCCCGCAGCGCCTTGCGGTAGCCCTCGGGACGCGCGTAGCCGAAGTTGCGGTAGATCTTCTGCTTGGTGTCGCTGCCCTTCTGGTGCCCGACGATCATCACCGGCGCGCCGTGGAACAGCGCCGGGCCGGCGACGATGGCGTGGTCGTCGGCGAAGCGCCGATCGCCGTGGATCTCGACGAACTCCGTGAACAGCTGCTCGACGTAGTCGAGCGTCGCCGGCCGGGCCGGATGCCGGGCCACCAGCACGCGCTGCCACGGCGTGAGCGCGGCGTAGAGATCCTGGCGGATCACGGTGATGCGCTCCTCGAGCCTGGCGATGTCGCGGCGCCGGTCGGCGGTCGCCGGCAGCATCGAGAGCGCGTCGATCTCCTTCTGCAGGATGCCGATCGGTTCCTCGAACTCGAGCAGGTCCGCCATCTCGCGCCAGTCTAGCAGCTACTGCAGCACCACCGAGCCGGCGCCGCACAGGCGCTCGACTGCGGTGACCAGCTGCTCGGAGGGCCGGACGCGGATCTGCGTCGTGACGTCGGCGCGGACGCGCAGGCGGCGGGCGGCGGCGGCGACCTCCATTTCCAGGACGATCGGCCGGTCGCCCTGGTGCTGCGCCAGCAGGTCCCACAGCGCTTCCAGGGTGGCCCGCGACGCCGTCCGGGCACTGAGATGGATGTTCACCGCCTTGGCCAGCCGCTCTCGCAGCGTGTCGAGCGGCGACAGTTCGGCCGCCTGGAAGCGTGAGGTGTCCTCGTCGCGCTCGAACTTGCCGCGGACCAGCAGCAGCGCGCCGCTCTCGATGAGGGCGCGGAAGCGGCCGTAGGTCTCGGGGAAGGCGACCACCTCGATGGCGCCCTGTTTGTCCTCGAGGGTGAAGACCGCCATCGGATCGCCCTTCTTGGTCTTGAGCGCCCGCACGCCGCTGACGATGCCGCCGACGGCGACGTCGTCGATGACCAGCCGGGCCGGCGCCCCGTCTTCGGCGGGCGGCATCTCGGCGAGAATGAGGTCCCCCACCGTGCGGGCGCCGAGGGCGCGCAGCGTCGGCGCGTGCCGGTCCACCGGATGGCCGCTCAGGTACAGGCCGAGCGCCTCCTTTTCGAAGGCCAGCCACTCCATCTCGGACAGGGGGGCGGCCTCGGGCACGGCGCTGCCGGCGGCGCCGCCGCCGGCCGGGGCGCCGTCGCCGAAGAGGTTCGCCTGGCCCTGCTCGCGGTCGCGCTGCACCCGCGCGCCGTGCTCGAGCGCGGCGTCGATGGCCTTCAGGAGGCGGGCCCGGGCCGCCGCCGGCGGCAGTGGCGGCGCGCCGGCCGGCGCCGCCAGCGCGTCGCAGGCGCCGCTCTTGACCAGCGCCTCGAAGACCCGCCGGTTGGCGATGCGCAGGTCGAGCTCCTCGGCCAGCTGGTGCAGCGAGCCGATACGCCCGAGCGAGCGCCGCACCTCGAGGATGGCGAGGATGGCCGCTTCGCCCAGCCCCTTGATGGCGGTGAGCCCGAAGCGCACGCCTTCGGGCACGACACTGAACTGCAGCTGGCTCTCGTTGACGTCGGGCGGCAGCACGGCGATGCCGCGTTCGCGCGACTCGGTGATGTAGAGCGCCAGCTTGTCGGTATTGGCCGCTTCGATGGTGAGCAGCGCGGCAGCGAAATGGCGCGGGTAGTTGGCCTTGAGATAGGCGGTCTGGTAGGCGAGGAACGCGTAGGCGGTGGAGTGCGACTTGTTGAAGCCGTAGCCGGCGAAGTACTCCATCAGGTCGAAGATCTTGGTCGCCTTCTTCTCGCTGATGCCCTTCTTCTTCGTGCCCTCCAGGAAGGCCTCGCGCTGCTTGGCCATGACCTTGGGGTCCTTCTTGCCCATGGCCTTGCGCAGCACGTCCGACTGGCCCAGCGTGAAACCGGCCAGCACCGCCGCGATCCGCATCACCTGTTCCTGGTAGGCGATGACGCCGTAGGTGTCGGCGAGGATCGGCTCGAGCGCGGCCAGCTCGTACTTCACCTCGGTCCTGCCCTGCTTGCGGGCGACGTAGTCGTCGACCATGCCGCTCTTGAGCGGCCCCGGGCGGTAGAGCGCGTTCAGGGCGATCAGGTCGTCGAGGCGCTGCGGCTTCGACTTGCGCAGCAGCTCGCGCATCCCCGAGCTCTCGAACTGGAAGATGCCGTAGGTCTGGCCGTCGCAGAACAGCTGGTAGGTGGCCGGGTCGTCGAGGCCGACCGCGTCGATGTCGAGGACCAGGTCCTCGGTACGCGTGATCTCGGCCAGGGCGTCCTGGATCAGGGTCAGCGTGCTGAGGCCGAGAAAGTCCATCTTCA
>JBFWNV010000002.1:0-576567 GCA_050250875.1 Vicinamibacterales bacterium | reverse complement strand
GGCTCTGGCGGCGTTAGGCCGAACGCCACGCCCTCGCTACACACGGGCTCGCGGGCCCAAGGGCAGAGGCGGGCTATGGCGCTCGGTGAACGCCTCCAAGATACAAGGGCAGAGCTTCAGCTCTGCCAGAGGAGGGCGGCTCTCTAGAACCCGCTGCGCGGCGACGGCGCGGATGAACGGCGACGTGGCCCGGGTCCTCGTCGGCTCAACTTCGCCCCGCCGGCGCCCTCGGCGTCGAGCGACGACGCGGCGGTGCGTCCCTCGTGGCTCACGCTTCGCGCCGCCCTGCCGGGAAGGTCGGCGACTGTGATCAACGTCGTCACCTGTCCGGCAGGAACGTCGGCGCTCAGATTTCGCCCCGACGGACGCCCCACCGCCTCGCCGCTCGACGCGATTCAATAACGCCCTGCGTGCGCGCCTGATAGGCTCCGGCGAGATGCTGATTCCCAGGTTCTGGGCGCGGGCCGAGGGCACTGCGACTCATCGCGATGGACGGCGGCTGCTGTTGCGGCTGTGGGGCTGGTCGCAGGAGAGTGCGGCCGAGGCTCTCGAACTGGCGAAGCAGCGCCTGGCCGAGGTGACCGCGCGCCTCGCCGGCGGCGACGGCACCGACGGGTACCTCTACGGCGCGCGCCAGCCGCTGCGTGAGGAGATCGTCCGCTACCTCGGCGAGGACGGGCAGGCGGTGGTCACCCGCAACCGCTACGGCGCGCTCGTCCTCAACACCGCGCGCGTGCCGTTCATCGACGTGGACGCGGTGGCACCGTCGGGCTTCGGCGGACTGAAGCGGTTGTTCGGTCGGGGGCCCGCCGTGGATCCGACGCTCGAGCGGATTCGCGAGGCGTGCGGCCGGCATCCTCACCATGCCTTCCGCGTGTATCGCACCCACGCCGGTTACCGCGTGCTGGTGACCAACGCGGTGCTCGATCCGGCGTCCGATGAGGCGACTGGGTTTCTGAACGGGTTCGACGCCGACCCCGCGTTCGTCATGCTGTGCCGCCAGCAGCGGAGCTTCCGCGCCCGGCTCACGCCCAAGCCGTGGCGAATCGGCGTCAAGGCGCCGTCCGGCCAGCACCCGCGCGACCCGGTGGCGCAGGCGGCGTTCGGCGCGTGGCTGCTGAAATACGACCTGGCGTCGCGCGGCTACGCCACCTGCCGGTTCGTCGAGAGCATCGGCACCGCACCGCCCGGTGGCGAGGTCCGCGCCATCGTCGACGAGCACGACCGGACGACACGGGCAGTGGAGACGCTGCCGCTGGCGTGAACGCGGATCATTGCTGTCCGCGAAGCATCCTGTTCAGGCGGCGCCTGGGGTCGGAGAACCTGACCTTGGCCGCATCGAACGCGCCGGGGTCGTAGGGGCGTCCATACCATTCCAGCATCGCCGTGTGCTCGGGGTGCTCAGGATCGCTGACCGCCGCGACGAACGCGTCGAAACCGTGCAGCCCTCCGCAGTCCTCGGGCGGACAGGCCCGTTCGCCATCGACACACCGAGGCAATCGCCCACGGCCCACCGCCCCCACCGCTTCCAAGGTGACCAGATGCTGCCATCCGTCGCCGAAGTCGTATAGATACGAAGCCGACGGGGTGTGACCGGCAGTGTCCCAGTTGAAGAACCCGGCCAGCGGCACTTCCCAGTCTGCCGTCCTCGGGTGCTCTTCCGGAAAGTCAGGGTCGGGAATGCCGAAGCACTCCATTGTCCCGCGCTGGGGATGCGCGATCCGAAACTCGTGCAGGTGAGAGTCGCTCCAGCCCATCGCGTCCTGGATGGCGACGTGCAGATCCCAGAACGAACACGTGTCGACCACTTCGATGCGCCGCCAGATGAGCGGGCTGGTCCCGAGCAGCACCACGAGGAACTGCAGGGCCTGGCGTTTCGGGGCCGGCGAGGAAGGCTGGCGTCTCGACCGGAACCGCACGACCGTCGCAGGAATGACGTTCACCATCGGCCGCTTCCTGCTGGTGCTCGGATCTTGCTGCTCTACTCACCGCGTCGGCAGAGGCGAAGCTCCGCCCCGCGACGACGATTCGACGCAGAGCACGCTACGACTGCGGCACCGCGTGGCGCAGCACTTTCCCCGGCTTGGCGCTGGTGTGCGTGCCGTTGTCGAGCACCACCTGGCCGTTGACGATCACCGTGTCGATGCCGACCGGATACTGGAACGGCTGCTCGAAGGTGGCCGTGTCGGCCACGGTGGCCGGGTCGAAGATCACGAGATCCGCCCACTTGCCGGGGGCGATGGCGCCGCGGTCGGGGAGGTTCAGCGTCGCGGCCGGCAGCGACGTCATCTTGCGGATCGCCTCTTCGAGCGTGACGACCTGCTCCTCGCGCACGTACTTGCCGAGCACGCGCGGGAAGGTACCGAAGTTGCGCGGATGCGGCACGCCGCTGCGCAGCGGCCCTTCGACCGCCAGCGCCGAGCCGTCGGAGCCGATCGCCACCCAGGGCTGGCGCATCGCCAGCTTCACGTCGTCCTCCGACATGATGAAGTAGACGCAGCCGACGCTGCCGCGGGTGTCGCGCAGCAGGTCGAACACGAACTCGAACGGGTCCTTGCCGGCGGCCTTGGCGGCGTCGGCCACCCGCATGCCCTCGTACCGGGCGTTGGGGTTCTCGGCCGTCGTGGCGACGCCGCGCTGCCGGCCGATCGAGGCCAGCTGCACGTTGGCCCAGGTGCCCGCCGACTGATAGCGGTTGTCCCAGGTGGCGTTCGGATCCTCCATGTCGCGCTTGATGCGCGCGCGCGTCGCCCGGTCGCTCAATCGCTTCACCAGCGCGTCGGCGCCGCCGTCCATCACCCACTGGGGCAGCGTGGCCGTGAGGCTGGTGCTGCTGGCCACGTAGGGATACACGTCGGCGGTCACGCGCACGCCGCGGGCCCGCGCCGCCTCGACGATCTCCACCACTTCCTTCATGCGGCCGAAGTTCTGCTGGCCGGTGACCTTGACGTGGAACACGTGGACCGGCAGCTTGGCGCGCTCGCCGATGGCCACCGCCTCCTCGATGCCCTCGCGCAGTCGTTTGCCGTCGTGGCGCAGGTGCGAGGCATAGCGCCCGCCGACGGCAGCGGCCGGGGTGGCCAGCGCCACCAGCTCGTCGAGCGTCGCGTAGGCGTTGGGCGGGTAGATGAGCCCGGTCGAGACGCCGGCCGCGCCCTGCCGCATCGCCGCGCTGACGATGCCCTGCATCTTCGTCAGCTCCTCGGCGGTGGGGGCGCGATCGGCGCTGCCGACGACCAGCTCGCGGACGGTGCCGAGGCCCACGTAGGAGAGCAGGTTGACGGCGATGCCCTGCTTCTCGAGCACGGCGAAGTAGCCGGCGAAATCGGTCCACGGCTGGTTCGTGGTGGGTGCCGCCTGCGGAGCGATCGACCCCGATTCGCCGATCACCTCGGTCGTCACGCCCTGGCGGATCTTGCTCTGCGCATTGCCATCGGTGACCAGCGGCATGTCGGAGTGCGAATGCATGTCGATGAAGCCGGGTGCCACCACACGGCCCTTCGCGTCGATGACCCGCGCCGCCCGGGGCGCCGCCGCGGCCGCGCCGGCGGCGTCGAGCACCTCGACGACGTGGCCGCCGGCAATCGCCACCGCGCCGTCGCGGGCAGGCCCGCCGGTGCCGTCGACGATCCGGGCGTTGGTGACGAGCAGGTCGAGGGGCGCCGGCGGCGGCCCCGACGGCGCGCAGGCCAAGGTGCTGATCGTCAACAGGGCTGTCGGGACGACGGCGAGGGTGCGCGCTGCGACCACGTGGACCTCCGGAGTGACTCGCGGCCCGTGCCGCTGGGCGATGCTACTGGAAGTGGCTGCGGATCGCCTCGACCAGTGCCGAGATGGTCGGCACCGCCGGCACGATCGCCGGCGTCACGCCCAGGCGCCGCATCGCCTCGGTGGCCGCCGGTCCGACGGTGGCCACGGTGGTGTGGGTGAGCAGGTCGGCCACCTGTTCTTCGCCGTGGAGCGCCGCGAACCCGCGGACGGCCGCCGCGCTCGTGAAGGTGACGACGTCGATGCGGTGCTGCAGCAGCTGTCCGTAGACGTCGAGATCCGGGTTGTCGTCGACCGCCAGCGTGCGGAACGCCGGGGCGTGGCGGACGTCGGCGCCGGCGCCGGTCAGCGCCTCGGTCAGCGTGTCGCGGCCGGTGGCCGCCGACGGCATCAGCACCCGGCGGTCGGCGAGGCCGTCCCCGCCGCCCATGGCGGCGACGATCGCCTCGACGCCGAGGCCCTCGGTCGCCAGATCGACCCGGATGCCGAAGCGGGCGAGACGCGCCGACGTGCCGACCCCGGCCGCGCAGATCCGCGGTCCGGCCAGCGACCGCGCGTCCTTGCCGCGGTCGAACAGCCGGCTCATGAAGCCGTCCACGCCGTTGACGGTCGTGAAGACGATCCAGTCGGCCTGCGATGCCGTATCGAGGGCCAGGTCGAGGGCTGCGAAATCGTCCAGCTCCGCCACCCGCAGCACCGGCGCCTCGACCGCCTCGGCGCCGGCCGCCTCGAGCAGCTCGACCAGTTCGGCCGCCTGGTGGCGCGACCGCGTCACGAGCACGCGGCGTCCGAACAGCGGCCGCTGGTCGAACCAGCGCAGGTGGTCGCGCAAGCCGACGACGTTGCCGATGACGAGCGTGGCGGCCCCCTCGAGCGGCTCGGCGGCCAGCCGCTTCGCCAGTTCGCCCAGCGTGCCGACGACGGTCTCCTGCCCGGCCAGCGTGCCGCGGCTGACGATGGCCGCGGTGTCGTCGGCGCCGCGGCCGTGCGCCAGCAGCTGGCCGGCGACGCGCTGCAGGTCGGCGTGACTGCCGTAGCAGACCACCGTGCCGTCGAGCGCCGCCAGCGGCGCCCAGGCCACCGCCGACTTGCCCTGCGTGCCCGCTTCGTGGCCGCGGACCAAGGTGAGGGTGTCGCCGCCGCCGGGGTAGGTGAGCGGAATGCCGGCAAAGGCCGCCGCGCCGAGGCTCATCGGCACGCCGGGGACGACCTCGAAGGGGATGCCCTGCTCGTGCAGGAACAACGCCTCTTCGCCGCCGCGATCGAAGATGAACGGATCGCCCTGCTTCAGCCGCGCCACCACCTTGCCCTCGCGCGCCTTTTCGGCGAGCAGGAAGCTGATCGCGTCCTGGTCGGTGTGCTCGCGCGCCGGCCGGCCGACGTCGATGCGCTCGGCGTGCCGCGGCGCCAGCTCGAGCACGCGCGGGTGCACCGTGCGGTCGTAGATGACGACGTCGGCCGCCTCGAGGCAGCGCTGGCCGCGCACTGTGATGAGGCCGGGCCCGCCCGGCCCGGTGCCGATGAGATACACGAGCGTGCGCATGCGTGCGCCATTCTATCCCGTGGGTCCAGGTTCGCCCCGAGCCCCGAGCCCCGAATCCCGAGCCCCGCCCGTGTTGAGTTCGTAGCGCATGATGGCGGCATGGCGTCCGCCCTTGTCGCGTTCGAGCCCATAGACGTCGCCCGCGACCGCCGGCCCGGCCGCCACGGCGGCGTCGATCGCCCGAACGTCATCGTCCCGTAGCGTCAGAGACGCCGCCGCGACCGTCGCCGCGAGATGGCGGCGATGCCTGGCGCCGACGATGACGGCGGCGACCTGCCGGCGGCCGAGCACCCAGGCGCTGGCCACGGTGCCCGGGTCGACGCCGTAGCGCGCCGCCACGGCGGCCAAGGTGTGCAGCAGGCGCTGAAAGCGCGCCCAGCCGCCGGCTTCTTCGATGATCAGGCGGTACTTCACCAGCGAGCGGTTCTCGAGCGGATCGGCGGGAGGCGGCACGTCGAGCATCCGGGCGGAGAGGAATCCGCCGGCGACCGTGCCGTAGCACAGCAACCGCACGCCGCGATCCGCGCACAGGGTCGTCATCGCGCCCGCCGGCCGCTGATCGAGCACCGAGTACTGCACCTGGTGCGACACGATCGGCAGCCCGGCATCGAGCAGCCGGGCCAGGGTCGGGGTGTCGAGGTTGGTCACGCCGAGATGGCGGATGCGTCCGGCGGACCGCTCGTCGGCGAGCCACCCGGCGGCCTCGACGAGGCCCGGTGCGTCGTAGTCCCACCAGTGGAACTGCACCAGGTCGAGGGTCTCGACGCCGAGGCGGCGCAGCGAGCGGGCGATCGCGGCGGCCACATCCGCCCGGGTGAGCCGGCCGAGCTGGCTCAGGTCGGGTACGTACTTGGTGTGGATCTGGAGATCGCCGGCCCGGCCGCGGTCGCGCACGAACGCGCCGATCAGATCCTCGACGCCGGTGTAGATGTCGGCGCAGTCGAACGTCGTGACGCCGGCCTCGACGAAGGCGTGCATATCGGCCAGCGCCGCGGCCCGGTCGATCGGGCCGTGGCCGCCGGCCAGCTGCCAGCCGCCCTTGATCACCCGCGAGATCGTGTAGCCGGGGCCGAGGGCCACGCGCGGCGGCGGCGCCGTCACGGCAGCGGCACGGCCGTGACGTCGGCGTGGCGGAACGTCCGAAGCGGTCCACGGACGATGCGGAAGCGCGCGCCGCAGTGCGGGTCGGGACACGCCACCTCGGCGTCGGTGGTCATCCAGTCGTGCGGATGGGTCGGCCGCTGCTTGGCCGGCAGCAGCGGCAGCAGCGCCGCCAGCGCGTAGATCGAGAAGCTGCCGCCGGCCGGCAGCACCAGGTTCTCGCCGTGCACCTCGAAGGCGTCGCCGGCACGATGGCTGCAGACCATCGGCCGATCGGTGGCCACCACTTCGACGCGCAGGTCGTAGAGCTGGAAGGTGTCGTCGCGCGCGGGCATCGCAGGCTCCCGCGTGTACTATACGGCCCGCGCCCGTGACCGTCTCCGGCGATCGATTGGTTTTCATCGGCGGCACCGCCGGCGCGCTGGCGCCCTTCGCGCTGTTCCTGGCCGGCGCCTCGTGGCTGGCGCTGCAGGGGGCCCCCGACGAGCGCGGCTTCTGGCCGGTGCTGCTCGCCGCCTTGACGCTCGGCTGGGGGCTGGCGCGCGATCGGCGCGGCTACGCCGAAGCCGCCGTCACCGGCATGGCGCAGCCGGTGGTGCTGCTGATGATCACGGCGTGGCTGCTCGCCGGCGCGCTCAGCAGCGTGCTCGCGGCCAGCGGTTTCGTGGACGCCCTGGTGTGGACGGCGCGGGCGCTCGACCTCGGCGGCGGCGCCTACGTGGCCGCGGCGTTCCTGGTGTGCGCGCTGGTTTCGACCTCCACCGGCACGAGCTTCGGCACGATCCTCGTGTGCGGTCCGCTGCTGTATCCGGCCGGCGGTGCCGCCGGGGTCGCGCCGGCCGCGCTGCTCGGCGCCATCCTCGGCGGGGCCACGTTCGGCGACAGCATCTCGCCGATCTCCGACACGACCATCGCGTCGGCCGGCACACAAGGGGCCGACATCGGCGGCACGGTGCGGGCCCGCCTGAAGTACGTGCTGCCGGCCGGGGCCGCCGCCGTCGTCGCCGCGCTGGTCCTCGGCGGCGCCGGCGCGGCCGGGGACGCGGCGGCGGTGCCGCCGGTTGGCAGTCCGCGCGGCCTGCCGATGGCGCTGGTGCCCGGGCTGGTCGTCGTCCTGCTGCTGGCGCGGCGGCACCTCGTCGAGGCGTTGCTCGCCGGCCTGCTCGTCGCCGTGGTCATCGCCGTGCCGCTCGGCCTGCTGTCGCCGGCGCAACTGCTCCACGTCGAGCCGGGCAGTGTCTCGGCGACGAGCGTGCTCATCGACGGCATGGGCCGCGGGGTCGGCGTCACCGTCTTCACGCTGCTGATGGTCGGCTTGGTCGCGGCGACCGGCGTCGGCGGTGTGCTCGAGCGGACCGGCGCCGCGCGCGGCTCGACGACGACGCCGGCGCGGGCGGAGTGGGCGATCGTCGGCTGGCTGAGCGCGGCGGTCGTGCTGACCACCCACAGCGTAGTGGCGATCCTCGCCGCCGGGCCGATGGCGTCACGCGTCGGCGCGCGGGCCGGGATCGGCCCGTACCGGCGCGCCAACCTCCTCGACCTCACCGCCTGCACGTGGCCGTTCCTGCTGCCGTTCTTCCTGCCGACGATCCTGGCTGCCGGCACGACCGTGCAGGCCGGGACGATGCCAAGGCTGTCGCCGATGGACGCCGGCCTCTACAACGCCTATTCGTGGGCGCTGGTGATCGTGACGGCCGTCGCGATCGCAACCGGCTACGGCCGCGGCGAAGGCCAGGGGCCTGGCCCCGCTGGCACGGAATCCGCGCCGACATCGCCGCCGGCTCGGCCCGTTCGCTCACAAGTGATGAAGGTTCTGCAACGGTCGGCACGAAATCGGCGCACGAACCGTGCCGTTGGGGCCAGGCCCCTATGACGCCGGGGCGTAGTAGCCGCGCTTGGTGCGCGCCGACGTGCCCTGTCGGTTCACCTGCACGTTGAGCCGCCGCCAGGCGCCGTCGCGGCGCTGGTTGCTGGGCGCGTAGCCGAGCGTGTACTGGCTCGACAGCTCGTCGGCGATCACGCCGTAGATGCCCGCGAGGTCCTCGGCGCGCTGCGGGAAGAAGGAGCGGCCGCCGGTCTCCTGCGCCAGTTGACGCAGCACGAACTCCGCCTCGCGGAAGCCTTTCGAGATGCTGTTGTCGCGCGACTGCAGGCCGATGGTGTAGATGGCCGTCTCGGAGCGCTTGGCCAGATCGAGCACCTCTTCGAAGGTCACCAGGCTGGAGGTGTCCTCGCCGTCGGACAACAGCACGATCGCCCGCCGCCGCACGTCGTCCTCGCTCTTGGCGCGGATCTTTCCCAGCTCTCTGAGCGAGATGTAGATGGCGTTGAACAGCGACGTCGACCCGCCGGCCTGCGTGGCCCTGATGGCGGTCTCGAGCGCCGGCATGTCGGCGGTGAAGTCCGACAGGACCTCGACGCGCGTGTCGAAGTCGACGACCTGGGCCAGATCCTGCGGCCGCAGCCGTTTGGCGAAGCCGATGGCCGCGTCCTGCGCGGTGTACATCCGCTGCTCCATGCTGGCGCTGGTGTCGAGCAGCAGCGAGAGGGCGATCGGCAGGCTGGTCTTGTTGAAGTAGGTGATTTCCTGCCTGGTGCCGTCCTCGAACACGCCGAAGTCCTGCTTGTCGAGATCGGTGACGTAGCGGTTCTCAGCGTCGACCACCGTGACGTTGAGCGACACCATCTCGACCCGGGCGCGGAAGATCTGATCGGCCGGCTTGCGGATGCCCGGGAACTGCTGGGCGTGCAGCGCCGCTGCGGTGCCCGCAGCGAGAACCAGCCCGATGACGACGGAACCGCGGACGTTCATGGTGTCTGCCCCCGGGCCGCGGTGCCGTAGGCGAGGAAGCCTGGCCGGGCGGCCGCCACCTCGATCGTGTCGGGTGGGATCAGGGTCTGCGGGCGCGCGTAGACCACTCGAAACTGATGGGTGAGCACGCGTGCCACGTCGGCGAGCGCGTCCCCGAAGGCCATGGGAGTCAACACGTCGCGGCGCAGGCCGCCGGTCTCGCGCACGCCGCGGTCGACGAGCGAGTCGCGTTGGCGGGCAGCGCCGGTGAAGTCGCCGCGGCCGGGCGGGTTGAGCATCACCGCGTGCAGCGAGGCGCCCGATTGCTTGAGCCGGCCGAGCGGCCGCGCGTAGTGCAGCGTGCTGAACTCGACGCCCTGCATGCTGAGCAGCACGATTGCCGCCCGCTCGCCCTCGCGGCGGATCAGGCCGTCGGCCACGTCGAGCACGGTGTCGAGCAGCAGCACGCCGGAGCCCGGTGGCGCGAAGATGCGGCCGATGCCGTTCGCGAGCAGCGTCGGGTTGGTGGTGTAGTCGACCAGCAGGGTCGGCCGATCGGCCATCGTGATCAGGGTGACCGGACCCAGGTCGCCCAGCGCGGCGAGAAAGCGGGTGAGCCCAGCGCGGATGAACGGGATGGCCGGCTCGGCCGCGGCGCTGTTGTCGACGAGCACGGCGACGTGCATCGGCGCCGTGGCGCGCGTCACGCGCAGCACCTCGCGCCGTGCTCCGTCCTCACGGACGACCACGTCGGCGGGCGTCAGTTCGGTGAGCGGTCGGCCCGATCCGCGCTCGACCACCGTGACGTAGGCCACCCGCTCCCGGGCCTGCGCGCCGACGAGCGCCGGCCACAGCAGAGCCGCCAGGGCACCAGCCGCGAAGATTCGCCGGACGGGTTGAGCCATGTGGGCAAAGTCGGGGAGAGCGGCCAGTATAGTCCCGGGGGCGCCGGCCGGGCGGGGGCTACACTGGGCCCGTGGCGCTGACCCCCGACGCCCGTACGCTCCGGACCATCGGCCAGTTGAGCACCATCGGCCTGGCCTTCGTCTTCGCCATCGTCCTGGGCTTCGCCGGCGGCTACTGGATCGATCGGCTGGCCGGCTCCTCGCCGTGGTTCTCGCTGCTCGGTTTCGCCCTGGGACTGGCCGCCGGCGTCCTCAACGTGGTGCGCACCATGCGGGTGTTGAGCGCCCCCGACCCGCCCGCCGGGCCGCGCGCCCGGCAGCCGTGACCGCGCCGGCGCCGGCCGCCTCCGCACCGGGCGCCGAGGCGATGCTCGGCCGGCTGCGCCGCGACACCCTGCTGAGCGGCCTCGTGCTGGCCGGGGCGGCCGCAGCGTGGTGGCCGCACGCGCCCGGCCGGGCCGCCGGGGTGCTCGGCGGACTGGCCCTCGTGGCGCTGTCCTATGCCGCCATCCGCGCTGGCGTCGACGCCGCGATCGGGGCGCGGATCGGCGCCGCGCCGGTGGCGGAATCAGGCGAAATTCGACCGAAGTCGACGCCCCGATCGGGCTTCGTGAAGTTTTTCACAAGACATGCTATGCTGGCCGTCGGCGCATACGTTATGATTGCGCGTTTTGAGTTGCACCCGGTGGCGATGCTTGCGGGGGTCACCACGCCAGCCGTGGCCGCGGGAATCGAATTCGTGCGAATCGTGCGGGCCCGTGGGACGGGATCCCAGGCCACCAAGTCTTCGTAGGAGGCGTGTGTTGAGTACTCGACGGTCAATCCTGTCTGCGTTCCTGATGTTGCTGGTCGCGGGCCTCGTGTCCCCGGTCTACGCCCAGGAGGCCGCCGGCGCGACCGGTACCGCCCTGGTGCAGTGGTCGATCATCACGGCCGGCTTCGCGCTGGCGATCGCCGCCGCCGGCGGCGCGCTCGGGCAGGGCCGCGCCGTCAGCTCGGCCACCGAAGCGATTGCCCGCAACCCCGGCGCGGCCGGCGAGATCCGCGGCGCCCTCATCCTGGGCCTCGTGCTGATCGAGTCGCTGGTCATCTACGTGCTCCTGATCTCGCTGATTCTGTTCTTCCTGAAGCCGTTCGGCGGGTAGGCGCGGCCTCCGGGCCGCCCGCTCGCGGGTTCGAGAGGCAAGCCGTCCGGCACGGCTTGCCTCTTTCGTTTTTCCGGGAGTTCCGCTGACGGCCGTGAGCAGGAGCCGATTCACCGCCCTCGACGCGCTGCTCGTGCTGATCGTGGTCGCCTGGGGCGCCAACCTCTCGGTGATCAAGGTGGCGCTGCGCGAATTTCCGGCGGCGTCGTTCAACGCCCTGCGCCTGCTGATCGCCGCGGCGCTGTTCGCGGTGGTCATCGCCCGCGCCCCGGCCGGCACCCGCCGGCTCATCGCCGGCGGCGACTGGCCGCGCGTGGCCGCGCTGGGCCTGGTCGGCGGCACGCTGTACCAGCTGATCTTCCTCGCCGCCGTGCCGCGCACCAGCGTGGCCAACGCCGGCCTCATCTTCGGTCTCTCTCCCGTCGTCATCTCGCTCATGTCGGCGGTGGTCGGCCACGAGCGCTTCGGCTGGACGCGCTGGGCCGGCGGCGCGCTCTCAATCGTCGGCCTCTACTTCGTCGTCGGCGTCGGTGCGTCGCTGTCGGTCAACTCGCTCACCGGCGACCTGCTGGTGCTGGCGTCGGTGCTGTGCTGGGCGGGCTACTCGGTGGCATCGCGCCCGCTGCTCGGCCGCTACCCGCCGACGGTGCTCACGGCCTGGACCCAGATCCTCGGCACCGCCGTGTACGTCCCGCTGTCGGCGCCGGCACTCGCCGCCACCCCGTGGGCCGGCGTGTCGCTGGTGAGCTGGCTGCTGATGACGGCGTCGGCGGTCGTCTGTCTGGTGATCGCCTACGTGGTCTGGTACACGGGGGTGCAGCGACTGGGTGCCACGCACACCTCGGCCTACAGCAACCTGACCCCGATTGCGGCCATGGTCGTGGGCTGGCTGTGGATCGGCGAGCCGATCACCGCCGCCCAGTCGGTGGGGGCGGCGGCCATCCTCGGCGGCGTGTTCCTGACCCGCCTGGCCCCCGTGGTCCTGGCGCCCATCCAGGACGCCTGACCGCCGGGCGGCGGCGATTCCGGCCAGATTCTTCGGATTTTCGGATTCCTCGTCCGAATTCGGCCAGTTGTCTTCGAACGCATGTTCGGCGTCTCCGTTTGCGTTTTCATCCCTCCTTTCTGTAATCTGCGGCGTCACCTCGCCGTTTCAGCCCGGCTGACTCCCGGGCGGCGAGCGGCGGCGTTTGTTCGACGTCGACCACGGGTGCGTTCGCGCACACGCGGCCGTTTGAGGATCGGAGAGCAGGACTGGGCAGCGGCTCGCAGCCGCTCTTCCCACGCCAGAAGGCCGGGGCACGGTGCGCGGCACCGTGCCTCCGCCGCTCATGCTCGATCCATCCCGCTGATCGGCCCCGCGCCGAACGGCAGCACGCCTTCCGCGCCGGTTTGTCGTTGTCGTGTAGTCGGTCACGTGGCCGGCCTGCCCACAGGCCGTTCCCCACAGGCCATGGAGGAGACGAATGAAGCGATGGTTCATCGGGCTGCTGGTCGTGGCACTGGCCACGGCAGTCGCCCCGAGCGTGTTCGCTCAGGGCGGTGGCGCGAGCAGCACAGGGTCGATTCAGGGCCGCGTCTCCGACGCGCAGGGCGCGGTGCTGCCCGGCGTGACGGTGACCGCCACCAGCCCGTCGGCGCTCGGCGCGCAGACGGCCGTCACCTCGGAGACTGGCAATTACCGCTTCCCGGCGCTGCCGCCCGGCGTCTACACCGTGGTCTACGAGCTGGCTGGGTTCAACACCGTCCGCCGCGAGGGTATCCAGCTGTCGCTCGGCTTCACCGCCACCATCAACATCGAGCTGGCGCTGGCCACCCTGCAGGAGACCGTGACCGTCACCGGCGAGTCGCCGGTGATCGACACCACGGCCACCCGCGTCCAGCAGAACTTCAAGACCGAGCAGCTGATGTCGATCCCCAACGCCCGCGACATGTGGTCGCTGCTGGCGATCACGCCGGCGGTGCAGATGACCCGCATCGATGTCGGCGGCAATCGTGCCGGCACCCAGACCGGCTACTCGGCCTACGGCCTCACCGGCCAGGTGCGGGTGCTGATCGAGGGCATCAACACCACCGAAGGCACCGGCGGTGCCGGCTTCTACTTCGACTACTCATCGCTCGAAGAGGTGTTCCTCGGCACCACCGCGCAGACCGCCGAGATGCCCAACCCCGGCGTGCAGAGCCAGTTCATCGCCAAGTCGGGCGGCAACCAGTTCTCCGGTGAAATCTATCTCGACTGGTACAACAACTCGATTCAGGGCTCGAACCTGCCCGACAACTACACCACGCCGGTGGCGCAGGGCGGGTTCGGCTTCCGCAAGGGCGCCAACGAAATCGACAAGTACTACGACACCGCCGCCAACATCGGCGGCCCCATCCTGCAGGACAAGCTGTGGTGGTTCGGCACCTACCGCCAGCAGAAGAACGCCATCGCCCAGCCGTCGTTCGCCTTCGACAAGACGTTCGACACCAAGCTGTGGAACGCGGTCGGCAAGCTGACGTATCAGCTCAACCAGAACAACAAGTTCGTCGGCTACTACCAGTGGGGCCAGAAGTCGCAGCCCAACCGGCTGCTCGGCTGCACCGGCTGCGCCTCCTACACCTACACCCAGGAGAGCCAGACCAACCTGCAGGACTCCGGCAGCTGGGTCTACAAGGGCGAGTGGAACGGCACGGTCAGCGACAAGCTGTATCTCGAGGCCCGCTACGGCGACTTCGGCTACTACTTCCCGCTGCTCACCAACGGCACCGACAACTTCATGTTCCGCGACACCGGCCTGCTGACCGTGCAGGGTTCGGAGCGCCGCTGGCAGCTGGACCGCGATCGCAAGCAGTTCAACCTGGCCAGCACCTACTTCCTCGACACCACCAGCATCGGCACCCACACCTTCAAGGCCGGGGTCGAGCTGCTGCGCGAGAAGAGCTGGGAAGGCTATGAGCAGCGCTGGGGCGGCAACGTCGAGACCATCTACGCCAACGGCGTGCCGAGCTCGGTCTCGTTCGGCTTCGCGTCGGCGTCCGGTGAAGTGGGCAAGCTCTCGGCGCACGACGACCTGCAGTCGTTGTCCGCGCTGAACGTGATCGGCATCTTCGTGAACGACACCTGGAACTGGGGCAAGGTCACGATGAACATCGGCGCGCGCTACGATAGCTACAACGGCCGGCTGCCGGAGCAGAGTCAGCTCGGCGCCACCAATGGCCCTTACACGCTGGCGGCGCAGGATTTCGCGGAGAAGGACCTTTACACCTGGAACTCGTTCGCGCCGCGCGCCGGCTTCATCTACGACTTCACGGGCGAGGGCCGCACGGTGCTGAAGGCCAACTACGGGCTGTTCTGGCACAACCCCGGCGTGACGCTGGGCGAGACCGCCAATCCGAACATCGCCGAGAAGTTCGTCACCTACAACTGGAACGACGCGAACGGCAACCGGCGCTACGACGCCGGTGAAACCGTGGGGCCGCCCACCGCGCAGCAGGTGTCGGGCACCATCAGCCTGAACCCCGACATCAAGCAGCCGTTCACGCACGAAGCCGGGGTGTCGTTCGAGCAGCAGCTCACCGACACCATCGGCGTGCGCGCCGGCTTCGTCTACAAGACCGAAGACGACCTGACCGGCACGACCTTCCCCGGCCGGCCGGTCTCGGCCTACAGCGTGCCGTTCGCCTTCCGGGCCGCCGGCCCGGACGGCATCCTCAACAACGGCGACGACGACAACCTCACGCTCTACGGCATCCCGACCGCGACCATCGGCAATTTCCCGGTGACGCAGGTCGTCGACAACGTCGACGGGCGCAAGTCGCGCTACAAGACCATCGAGATGTCGATGACCAAGCGCTTCAGCAACCGGTGGTCGGGTCAGATCGGCTTCGGCCACACCTGGTCCACCGACTTCCCCGAGACGGTGCTGAACAGCTATCCGCGCAACGCCAACCTGCCCGGGCTCGAAGACCGCAAAGGCTGGGGCCTCAAGGCCGCCGGCTCCTACCAGGCGCCGTTCGGCATCCTGATCTCGCCGTTGCTGCGCCACCAGTCGGGCGTGAACTTCGCCCGCACGATCGCGGTGCCCGGCACGGCCGGCAACGCCTTCGGCCTGACCTTCCCGGCGTCGACGATCTACGCCGAGCCGGCCAATTCCCGCCGCGAGGACAACATCTGGGTGTTCGACACCCGCGTCGACCGCACCTTCAACATCACCAGCCGGATCCGGGTGCGCGGGTTCCTCGACTTCTTCAACATCACCAACAGCCACGCCTCGGAGACCATCGGACGGTCGACCGGCGCGTCGTTCCTGCGGCCCGCAGCCATCCTCGCGCCCTTCACGGTGCGCCTCGGCGGCCGTCTGCTCTGGTAAGACCGGGGCTGGGGCGGGGGAGGGCCTCCGTCCTCCCCCAAGCCCCTCAGCCCCCACGGCTGGACTCCTGTGGGGGAGTCTCTTAGGGTGGAGCGCCCGCCGCGCTAGCGGGCGTTCCGCCCTTTTTTTCCGCCGACTCGTTGGGGCCTGGCCCCGATGGCACGAAATCGGCGCGAGAAGCATGCCAATGGGGCCTGGCCCCGATGGCATGGAATCAGCGCCGAGGTGCGCAGGATATGCTTCCTGTGCATGGAACGCGCGGTCACCTACAACACCTACCTCAAGGTCGATGAGCTGCTGGCGTTGCAGCAGCCGCGCTCCGACGGCCCCGAGCACGACGAGCTGCTGTTCATCGTCATCCACCAAGTCTACGAACTCTGGTTCAAAGAGATCCTGCACGAGCTGGATCACGTCCGCACGCTGCTCGACGCCAACGACGCCGCCCGCACCCAGCACACCCTGAAGCGGATCCTCACCATCCTCAAGGTGCTGGTCGCACAGCTCGACATCCTCGAGACGATGACCCCGCTCGAGTTCCAGTCGTTCCGGCAGCGGCTCGAGCAGGCCAGCGGCTTCCAGTCGGATCAGTTCCGCCAGCTCGAGTTCGTGCTCGGCCGCCGCAGCCCGGGCGCCCTCGACCGCTTCCCGCCGGGCAGCCGCGCCCGCGCCGCGCTGACCGTGCGCCTCCACGAACCGACCCTCTGGCTGTCGTTCCTGCGCTACCTCGAGCGCGAAGGCTACGCCGTGCCGGCGGCGGCGCTGGGCGCCGACCCGACCGCCCCGCTGGAGCCGTCGGCAGCGCTGCAGGAGGTGCTGATCCAGGTCTACAAGACCGACGCCAAGAACACCGGCATCTGCGAGCGACTGGTCGACCTCGACGAGGGCATCCAGGAGTGGCGGTATCGCCACGTCAAGATGGTCGAGCGGACGATCGGCGTGAAGCCGGGCACCGGTGGATCGCCGGGCGCCGCCTACCTGCGCACCACCCTGTCGCCGCCGGCGTTTCCGGACCTGTGGGCGATTCGCGCCAACCTCTAGCGGGCGGCGGGCGGCTAATGCGCGCCAGCCACGGCGTGCTCGTCGACCAGGGATCTCGGCCGCGGCGGCGCCGTCGGCACGCGGTCGATGTACATCTGCAGCCACAACTCGAGCATCAGCAGCGTCCAGAGCTGCGTGTGCCACTCGAAACGGCCGGCGGCGTGCTCGCCGAGCATGCGCTCGACGAACGGCATCCGATACCAGCCGCGCTGGCGGGCCGTGGGGCCGAGCAGCACGTCGCGGGCGAAGGCCCGCAGCTCACCGCGGAACCAGTGGTCGATCGGCACGCCGAAGCCCTTCTTCGGCAGCGTGACCACGGCGGCCGGCAGCCGCGTTCGCGCCAGCTGACGCAACAGCCACTTCTTCTCCCCGCCGCGCACCTTGAAGCGTGCCGGCAGGCGGGCCGCGTATTCCATCACGTGGTGATCGAGCAGCGGTGAGCGGCCCTCGAGGCCGTGGGCCATCGTCGCGATGTCCACCTTCACCAGCAGGTCGTCGGGCAGGTAGGTGACGACGTCGACGTTCAGCGTCCGCTCCAGCGCCGTCGGCGCGTCTGAGGCGTCGAACGCCTGCTCGATGAGATCCACGGCGGTGCCGGTCACGCCGTCGAGCAGCGCCGGCGTGGCCAGGTGGGCCATCCGCTCGGCGTCGAAGTAAGTCATCCAGGCGGCATACCGCCGGTTCGGCGGCTCGGCCAGGTTGGCCAGGAACCGGCGGGCGCGGCGGACCGTGCGGTGGCGCGAGCCGCCGGCGACGGCGGTGGCGGTCGCGGCGACCAGCCGCCGCAGCGGCCGCGGCACCACGTCGGCACGCCGGGCCAGTTCGCTGGCCACGTAGCGGTCGTAGCCGGCGAAGTTCTCGTCGCCGGCGTCGCCGTTGAGCGCCACGGTGACGTGCCGTCGGGTCAGCTCGGACAGGATGTAGGTGGGCAGCGCCGACGAGTCGCCGTACGGCTCGCCGTAGTGCCAGACGAGCTGCGGCAGCAGGTCGATCGCGTGCGGCTCGACGACGAACTCGGTGTGGCGGGTGCGATACTGCTCGGCGACGAGGCGGGCGGCCGGCAGCTCGTTGTACTCCTTCTCCCCGAAGCCGATCGAGAACGTGCGCACCGTGGGCGCCAGTTCGGCCATGAACGAGACGACGAGCCCCGAGTCGATCCCGCCGCTCAGGAACGCGCCGAGCGGCACGTCGCTGATCAGGCGCTGGGCCACCGCGTGGCGGAGCCGCGTCGTCAGCCCTTCCTGGGCCTCGGCATCGCTGATCTCCGACAGCTGCGGTACGTAGCTCAAGCGCCAGTAGCGCTCGATCGTCACCCGGCCGTCTTCGACGACGAGGGTGTGCGCCGGCGGCAGCTTGCGGACGCCTTTGAATCCCGACAGCGGCGCCGGCACGTACTGCAGGGCCAGGTAGTGCGCGACGGCCTGCAGGTCGGCCTCGCGGGTGAAGCCCGGCTCGGCCAGGAAGGCTTTGGGTTCCGAGGCGAAGGCGATGCCGTCGCGATCGATCCGGTAGTGGAGCGGCTTCTTGCCGAGGCGGTCGCGGGCGACGACCAGCCGACGCCGCGGCGCGTCCCACAGTGCGAAGGCGAACATGCCGTCGAGACGCGTCACCGCGGCGGTGCCCCACTGGCGGTACGCGGCCAGGATCACCTCGGTGTCGCTCTCGCTGCGGAAGCCGTGGCCCAGCCCGGTCAGCTCGGCCTTCAGCTCGCGGTAGTTGTAGATCTCGCCGTTGAAGGTGATGACCAGCGCGCCGTCGGGCGTGCGCATCGGCTGCGCGCCGCCGGGGCTGAGGTCGATGATCGCCAGCCGCCGGTGGCCGAAGCCGAGCGGGCCGTCGCAGTGCACGCCGTGGCCGTCGGGGCCGCGGTGGGCGACGAGATCGCACATCGCCCGCACCGTCTCGGCGGCCACCGGGGCGCCGGTGGCGAAGTTCACGCGGCCGGCGATGCCGCACATCAGCAGCGCCTTCCGGCAGGCGCAAGCTTGACCATCGTCCAAGCGTACCCGAACTGTCACGTCGGTCGCCACCGACCAGAGAACTCGGCGGTCAGCCGCTGCCGTGCATGGATGCGCGTCTCCCGCCGGCGCCGCGGCGACGCCGTGGACGTGGATCGGACGCCGCTCGCAAGGCCGAGGGGCGGCGGCGGTGGCGTCGTCCGCGGTCAGCCACGAGGTCGCGCGACGACGAGGGGAAGGAGGACGAGCACCGCGAGCGCCACGAACGCGAGGTTGGTGCCCCAGGCGATGCCGGCGAGGCCGTACGACGGAGCCAGCCACACGTCGACGCCGATGTTCACGGCGAAGGCCACCACGGTGCTCACCAGCAGGGAGGCGTTCCGCTGCAGGCTGTTCATCACCCGCCAGCCGAGCATGGCGACGAGAAACCACGGCAGCTGTAGCACGTAGATGCGCTGAACGGCGGCGACGTTGGCGGTGTCGGCTGGAGTGAACGTGCCCCGCTCGTACATCAGCGCGACGACGGTTGCGGCCTCGACGAACACCAGCACGACGGCTGGCGTCGTGGCGACGACCAGCACCGCCGCCGAGAGCAGGAACTGGCGGCGAAGCCGGCCGTACTCGCCGTTGGCCACGAGGCGTGAGAAGGCCGGGAGCAGTACGTTGCCGGCCGTCGTGGTCACGAAGGCCAGCGACAGGATGACCGGGCGAGTCGCGTAGGCGAACGTCGCCGAGCTGCCGGCTGGCAGCGTCGACGCCATCCAGGTATCGGACAGCAGAATGCCGCCCAGGAACATCGCGCCGCCGGCCGCGGTCGCGTATGCGCCGCCGAGAATCGCCGGGCCGACCGGCGCCGGTGGCGCGCCCGGCGCAACGCGCCCGATCAGCCGCGCCGTCGTCGTGCGGGCTACGGCCCACAGTGCGGCGCTGGCGGCCACGGTCCCCACCGAGGCTGCGCCGATCCCCAGCCAGTCGCTTGCAAGAAGGACGCCAAGCGTGGCGCCGGCCGGGCCGAACGCCGGCGTCAGCGACAGCAGCCAGAACCGTCCGCGGCTACTCTGCACGGCGACGTCGACCCAGGCCATCCCGGTGAGCAGCAGGCTCAGGAGGTGCAGCCACGTCAGCCGGGTGGCCGTTGCCAAGGTGGACTCGGCGAACCCCGTCGCAACGGTGCGTGCGACGTACGGGAACGCCACGGCCCACACTGCACACGTCGCGAGCAGCAGCCACCACATCGCACGCCGGGCCTGCTTCACCAGGGCCATGCCCTCGAGGTGCTGACCGGCGGTATCGAGCTGGACGAGGCGCGGGACCATCGTCGCCAGCAGCGTGCCGCCCGCGAGCACGTTGATCGCCATGGTCGGGAAGCTCACCGCGAGCTGGTAGGCGTCCACGGCCGCCCCGGCGGCGAACTTCGACGCGATCACGACGTCCTGCACCACCACCACGACGCCAGCGCCCACCGCCAGGATGCCGACTCTGGCCATGGGCGCGATCACGGCGCGCAGTGAGGTAGTCGTTTGCTGCGACTCCATCAGTGGGCCGCAGGGGTGCCGCGGGCGGGCGAGCGCGGTGTCCGCGGATAGTTCCACCGCGACGACCTGGCGTGGCGGGCCGAGGCGGGCCAGCGATCTGGTCCGCTGGCCGTCGACGGAACTCGCGCATGCGGATCGCCGGTCTCCTGCACAGCCCGACGATCATCGACGATGATTGCCCCGGAGTCGAGCGGCGATCACCACCCGCGGCGGCAGCGTCTGCCAATCGACGCTGCCGGTGACCCGAAGGGACGGGCGTGGCCGGGGGTACAAGCCGCGCCGTTCTCGCGACTTCGACCCACCGAGGGTCAGCCACCGTCAACCTCGTCGCCTCCTTCTGGCCTGGCGGGCCGTGGCACTGCGGCGCTCGGCGAGCCGGTGCCCCTGCCTCTCAAGGGCGGCGATCGCATCGGCGGCCTGACCGACGAGGGTGACGACCCGGTCGGGCTCGACGCGGCGCTGCTGTCGTCGGACGTCGACGCTTCCGGCGCAGTGGCTCGTTCGCTACCGACAGACGGCATCGTCGGTATCTCCGACCCGGCTCTTCGGTCCGGCGACGATCTGACCCAGAACCGACTGCATCCACGGGCCCTGCGTTCGTCGGTTTCAACGTCAGAGTCGCACCGCGAATGCGGCTGCGGTCCTGACCGCGAGCCGATGGCTCCCGATGCGGCCGGGTGACGGCGACGCCCTCGGCGGGCCGCACCGGTGATCGCTGCCGCGCCTTCGCGGTCGGGCGATGCCGCGGCACTGATAGAATGACAGCTCGGCATGTCCACCCGGCCGGCATTCGCGCTCCGCCGTCGCGTGTTCCCCACTGCCCGGACCATTCTCCTGGAGCATGACCTTGCCCGGCTCCCACTGGCCGGCCTTCGCGACGTGCTCGTGGTCGGTGCCGGCGACGATCCCTACCGACGCTGGTTCTCCGGCGCAACGGCCTACGTCCGAATGGACATCCGTGCGCTGCCCGGATCGGTCGACGTCGTCGCCGACGCTCACCATCTGCCCTTCGCGTCCGAGGCGTTCGACTGCGTCTTCGCCGCTGAAGTGTTCGAGCACCTGCGGGACCCGCGCCGATTCATCGCCGAGGCGCTGCGCACCACGCGGCCGGGTGGCAAGACGATTCTCACGGTTCCGTTCATGTTCCACATGCACGCGGACCCCTATGATTTCTGGCGCCCGACGCGCCAGGCCTGTGCCGACGTGTTCGGCGACCAGGCACGAGTTGAGGTCTACGGCCAGGGGAATCGTCTGCACGTCATCTCCGACCTGCTGACGACCGCCGGGGGCCGGTGGCCGCCGTTGTTCCCCCTCCGGATCGTGAACTTCCTGTTTCGCCTGGCCGCTGCCGGCTCGACCGAAGGCGGCTCCCGCAGCACCGCGCCGAGCGGCTTTTGCGTCATCGCGACCAAGAACGGGCCGTGACTACCACGCCGCCGACCCGACAGAATCAGCTGACGTCGCGCGACTACTGGGACGACAACTGGGAGCGTGACACGATCCCGCGGCGGGTCGATCCCGATGGCGCCGCCCCGGAGAATCACTACTTCGCCGTCATGCACGCCCTGTTCGAGCGCGCCCGACGGGCGGGGGAGAGCGGCGGGTCTCGCCTGATCGAAGTCGGCTGTGGGGGCTCTCGGTGGTTGCCGTACTTCCACGCCCACGGCTACGACGTCTCAGGGATAGACTTCAGCAAGCCCGGTATCGACTTGGCGCGCGCCATCGTCGCCAATGAGGGGGCCGAGGCCGAGATCGTCCTCGGCGATCTCTTCGAACCGCCGGACCGGTGGCTCAATCGTTTCGATATGGTGGTGTCGTTCGGACTGGTCGAGCACTTCGAGGACACCGCCCACGTTGTCTCCGCCTGTGCCAGCTACCTGCGGCCGGGCGGCACGATGGTTACCTTGGTGCCGACCATGCGCGGCCTGTATGGCGCCGCGTACCGTGTGTTCCGTCCGGCGGTCTACCGAAAGCACGTTCCGCAGTCGGCCGAGTCGCTCGCGCGTGCCCACTCGAGCGCCGGCCTGAGCGTATTGCACACCTGCTACGTGCTGGGGCTGCCAGGTCTGCTCACCGCGCCGACTTCGTCGGGGTGGCTGCGCCGTGCTGCGTTCGGGCTGAGCCGCTTTTACTGGCGCCTCGAGCGCGCCGGGCTCGGCATTCCCCCCAATCGATACACGTCGCCGTACGCGGTGTGCATCGCCCGCCAACCACACTCACCTGCCGCCAGGACGGCCGACGAATGACCACCTGGCCGACGATCGTGCGACCGCTGGACGCCGCCAGCGACGCGCTCCCAGTGACGTCGCGGACGCCGGCTCGTGCTTCGGCCTGGTGCCTGGCCCTTGGCCTGGTGGGCAGCAGCGCAACGGCGTGGCGGATACCGGGCGCTCCGTTCGGCGCTGGCGAAGTCGCATTGCTGGTCTGGCTCGCCTACGAGTGGAGTCGGCGCGGCAGGGCCGCACTGCTGGCATCGTGGCCGCCAGCCGGCCAGACCATGACACCTGATGCAATTGCCCTGCTCTGCACGCTCGCCACCCTCGCCGCGGCTCAGCTCTACGCGAACGTCAGCGGCTACCTCGGCTGGACGACTCAACGCGACTTCGTCGCCATCCTCTTCGCCGCAGGGCTGTCCTACACGCTGGTCACACTCCCCGATCGCGAGACCTTCTCGAGGTCGATGCTCATCGGGTACTTCTGGCTGGCGACGACCCTCTCGTCAGTGCTGCTGTTGTACGCGGCGATCCCGCGATCGGCCGGACTCGCACCAGTCGTGTTCGATCCGGTTTTCGGCAGTCGCTTCCTGGGCCTCGCGGCGAATCCTAACCAGTACGCCCTGCTCATGCTGACGTTGCCGAGCTGCGTTGCACTGGCCTGGACGTCCCACCGCGGCAAGACACGCCACGCCGCGCTCGCGCTGGGATGCTTCGGGTTGATGGGGGGATTGGCGACTCAGAGCGATGCCCTCATGTTGACCTGGGCCCTTCTGTTCGTTGGTGCGGTGGGTACGGTGGCGTATTCGCGCCGGACGGCCACGCCGATGCCGAGCGGCCCGGCGATGGTGATTGCCGGTTCGGTGCTGCTCGCATTCCTGGGCTGGTCGCAGATGCAGAGACTGATCGAGGTCACGATCCCCGCGAGCGCCTCGGCCGCCGACGCCACGGGAGCGAGGCCGTCGAAGGCCGTCGTCACGACGTACGCGCAGATCGTCGCCGAGGAACGGCGGACGAACCCGCATCAGGTGAACCAGGTCCAGACGCGTCTCAGTCTCTACACCAATGGACTGCGCGCGTGGTCGGACCGACCCCTTCTCGGCCATGGTGTCCAGATGGTCGGCGGATTGACGGGACCGTATGAGAAGAACGAAGCGCACAACACGATCATCGACTGGCTGACCTTCGCCGGCGTCATCGGCCTCATTCCGCTCGTCGCCTGGAGCTGGTTGCTGGTCGACCATGCCTGGCGCCGGCGCAACGTCCTCGGCGTCGGCACGCTGCTGGCGATCGGCATCTTCGCGCAGTTCGGCTTGTACGTGCGCCATCCACTCTTCTGGGTCGTGGCTTGCGCATTCGCATCGCTACCCGGCCAGTTGCCGCGGCCAGTGGAATCGAAATGAGCACGCGGACGCCGGCAGGCGCCGACGCAGGGCGGTCGCGCAACGTACACGACGCTGTCGTGAGCGGCTTCGGAGACGAGTGGCGCCGGTTCACCAGGATCGAGGGCCCCGACTACGACAGAATTTTCGCCGAGTTCTTCCATCTCTTCCCCTGGGACGCACTCCCGGCGGATGCCGTGGGGTTCGACTTGGGCTGCGGGGCCGGTCCTTGGGCTCGGGTCGTGTCCGCCAGGGTCGGTCGACTCCACTGCATCGACGCAAGTCTCGAGGCCCTCACCGTCGCCCGGCAGAATCTGCGGGAGTGTGAGACCGTCGTGTTCCACCACGCCAGCGTCGATGCGATTCCGCTCGCCGACGGCTCTGCGGATTTCGGCTACTCACTCGGCGTGCTGCACCATGTGCCGGACACGTATGCAGGCGTGCGCTCGTGCGTCGACAAACTCAAGGTCTGCGCCCCGTTCCTGCTCTACCTCTACTTCGCCTTCGACAACAAGCCGCGGTGGTACCGATGGCTGTGGAAGGTGAGTGAGGTCGGCCGCTCGGTGCTGTCGCGCTCGCCGCACCCGATCCGGTACGCCCTCTCGCAGCTGATCGCCGTGATGGTCTACTGGCCGCTGGCGCGGCTCTCGCTGGTCCTCGAGCGCCTCGGTTGCCGCGTCGACTCGGTGCCGCTGTCCTACTACCGAGACAAGTCCCTGTATGCGATGCGCACGGGAGCTCTCGACCGTTTCGGCACCCGCCTCGAGCAGCGCTTCACGCGGGTGGAGATCGAGCGGATGATGCGCGCTGCCGGCCTCGAGCGTATCGTGTTCTCCGAGCGGCGGCCGTATTGGGTGGCCCTGGGCTACAAGGCACCGTCGGCGCCGCCGGCGGCGAGCTCGCCGTAGAGAGCCAGCGTCTGACTGGTGACGGCCTCGAGGCCGAATTCGCGTTCGGCCCGCCGCCGCGACTCTGCACCCATCCGTTCGCGGACCGCCGGATCGGCGATCAATTCACGAAGCGCCGCCGCCAGCGCCGTGGCGTCGCCCACCGGCACGAGCAGTCCGTTCACGCCGTGCGTCACGACCTCCCGACAGCCTGGCGCATCGGTGGTCACGATGGGCAGGCCGCATGCAGCCGCTTCGATCAGGGACTTCGGAATGCCCTCGCCGTACGCGGACGGCAGGCACGCGATGTGCGCGCTGCGAAGGACGTCGGCGACGTCCTCGCGTCGCTCCATCCACTGGACGACGCCAGCGCGGTCCCAGTGGCGGAGCGTGGCCTCGGGTATCGACGAGGGGTTGCCGTCGTCGGGCGTCCCCACCAGCACGAATCGGGCATCGACGCCGGTGCCGGCAAGCGCACGGGCCGCGTCGACGAACTCGCCCACGCCCTTCGGCCACAACATCCGCGCGACCAGCACCACGCGCACCGGACCCGGAGGCGGCGTGGCGGCAGGCGTGAACCGCAGCAGATCGACGCCGGCGCCGCGGATCAGCCGCAGGTGGTGCGTCGCTGTGCCGGCACGCTCGAGCCGTCGCCGATCCTCGGGATTCTGCACGATGGTCAGGCTTCCTGGACGATTCAGCTGGGTGGCAAGCACCCTGCCGATCAGCTGGCGCGCCTGGTGTCCGGGCCAGCGCGTCGAGCCGACCAGCCAGCCGAGCCCGGCCACGGCGTTGACCTGCGCCGGAACACCCGCCAGGCGGGCGGCGATTGCGCCGAACAGCACCGCCTTCAGCGCCACGTGGTGCACGATGTCCGGCCGCTCCCGTCGATAGATCCGCCAAAGGGCCGACAGCTCTCGAAGGGGGTTACCGCCTCGTCGCGACAGCTGAAGGGGAATCAGGCGGATGCCGGCTCGCCTGATCTGATCGCCGTGACGACGCTCGCGCGTGGCCACGGCCACGTCGAATCCGGCGGCTCTGGCCGACTCGGCCAGTGGCAGTCGATGCGAAACGAAGTACCAGTCCTCGGTGACCACGTAGATCAGCTTCAGCGATCGGTTCACGGCTTCCGTCCGCACACCATCGCCTCCTTCAAGCCGGGCGCCGCCGCCGCACGGACGAATACCGCGGCGAAGTTCTCCGCGTGTGCATCAGCGACGCGGCAGACCAGGCGATCCACGGCCCCTCGCCCGGCTTGCCGTCGGTACCGGGCCGCCAGCACGAGCCGGGGGGCGTCGTCGATGATCCGCAGCGTCAGCTCGAGGGCCGGGCGACCGAGCCCCTTGATCTCCTTGTCCTGCAGGCTCACGAAGCGATCGTCGATGGCTTCGGGCTCCATCGCCGACCTGAGCCGCTGTCGCTCGATCACCATGCCCGCCTGCCCGCTCTTGTTCGTGAACGGTCCCAGCCGCCATCGGTGGCACCGCCCCCCGGTCTGCCACCGCCGAGCCGCCGCCCGTCGACCGGGAGTTGGCCGCAGATCGTGCCGTCACGCGGGATGGACCGGGCGAGCATCACAGGGTCAATCGAATCTCAGCACGACATCGTCGACCAGCGCAATGAGATCGCCGCGGCGCGGCGCACCGGCTCGCCGCGCCGGGCGACCGCGTTATGCTGGCCTGGATGGCTCCGTCCGGCCTCCTGACCGCCGCCGCCGCCTTGCTCGCCACGACCACCTGGGTGACGGCGAGCCGCGGCCCGCAGGCCCCGTCCCCGCCAGCGGCCGTCCCGTCGACCGCGCCGACCTCCGCGCCGTCGGACGCCGCCGGCTACGTCGGCTCGGCCGCCTGCGAGTCGTGTCACCAGGAGGCCTATGCCAAGTGGAAGGCATCGCTGCACATCCAGATGACGCGTCCGGTCGGGGACGCGACGATCCTCGGCGACTTCTCCGCCGGCGCGGCCTTCAGCGCCCACGGCCGCGCCTACACCTTCGCCCGCCGCGACGGCGTGCCGCAGGTGACGATGCGGGCCGGCGATCGCCCGCCCGAGACCTACCGGGTGGACTACACGCTGGGCAGCAAGCGCTTCCAGGGCTACTTGTCCACGCTGCCCGACGGGCGGATGTACGTGCTGCCGATCTTCTGGCACGTCGAGAGCGGACGGTGGCTCGACTGGAAGGAGACCACGCCCATTCCCGACGGCGCGCACGACATGAAGCAGATCTGGAACGTCAACTGCTTCAACTGCCACGCCACCAACCTCGATCGCGGCTACGCGCCGGCCGCCAAGGCCTATCGCACCCACTGGACCGAGCTGGGCATCGGCTGCGAGGCCTGCCACGGCCCGGGCCGCGACCACATCGCCCTCACCGAAGGGTGGGCGAAGGCTCCGGCGTCGATGCCGCGCTACAGCTCGCGGGCCTCGAACCGGCAGCTGTCGGACATCCTGAAGATCTTCTCGCCGCGCTCGGCCGATCCGCGGCGCACCTTCGACAGCTGCGCCTACTGCCACGGCAACAAGCGCAACCTGTTCACGACCTTCGCGGCCGGCGATCGCTACGAGGACCACGCGCTGCCGTTCCTGCTGAGCGAGCCGCTGCCCGAGTTCGACGCCCAGGGCGAGTTCTGGCCCGACGGCCGCCCGAACCGCTTCAACCGGCCGCAGGCGCTCACGCTGTCGGGCTGCTTCAAGGCCGGCGCGGTCACCTGCACGAGCTGCCATGTCGCGCACGGCTCCGGGTTCGACTTCTCGCTGAAGGTGAACGTGCACCAGGGCCGCGAGGGCGATCGCCTGTGCACGCAGTGCCACCAGTCGCCGCCGGCGGAGCCGATCGCCGGCGCCACGCCGATCGCCGCCGGCACGCGCCCGCGCATCTCGAGCCGGCCGGCCGACGGGCCCGACAGCCGCATCCCGTGGACCGACGCGCAGCTCACCGCCCATTCCTTCCACGGCGCCGATTCGGCCGGCAGCCGCTGCGTCGGTTGCCATATGAGCGACGTCAACTGGCGGCTGCTGATGCGCCGCCGCGATCACACCTTCCAGCCGCCGGTGCCGGAAACGACGGCGGCGTTCGGCGTGCCCAACGCCTGCACGACCTGCCACGACGACAAGACGCCCGAATGGGCGGCCCGGCAGATGGACGCCTGGTGGGGCGACACCGAGCGGCGCCAGAAGAGCACCCGCCTCGCCACGACCATGTACCAGGCCGGCAGCGGCGATGCGTCGGCCGTACCGGCCCTGGCCGGGGTGGCGGTCGATCGCACGCAGGGCGCGGTGCTGCGCGCCAGCGCCCTCGAGTACATCGGGGCGCTGGCCGGGAACCGGGTGCTCGACGGCGGGCCGTCGGCGACGCAGACCTCGACATCGCGCGCGTCGGTGGCCGCGGCGTCGTCCGGGCCGCGCCAGGCCCTCGAATCGCGCGTGCTCGGCGCACTGCTCGGCGCGGCGTCGGATCCCGAGCCGATGGTCCGCGCCGCGGCGGTGCGCACGCTCGGCTCGCTCGAGCAACGCGATGAGCGCATCCTCGCCGTGCTGATGGCGCGGGTCGTGGACGACGCCCGGGTGGTGCGCGCCCGTGCCGCCGAAGCGCTGCTGGCGCTCGATGTCGTCACCGCCCCGGGTAGAGCCGGCGAGGCGTTGGCCGGGGCGCAGCACGATTTGGCCGAGAGCCTGCGCTCGTTCCCGGAGTCGGCGGTACAGCAGACCACGCTGGCGTGGCTGCTGGCCCAGCGCGGCGACGCCGAGGGCGCCGAGGCCGCCGTCCGCGCCGCCCTCGCGCTCGACGAGCGCGCCGCCCGGCCGCACGTGATTCGCGGCGTGCTGGCGGCGCGGGCCGGCCGCTTCGACGACGCGTTGGCCAGCTGGCGGACGGCGCGCGAGCTGAATCCCGCGACGCCGAACATCGACCGGATGATCGAGGAAGCGCAGCGGCGAGTGACCCCGCCGCGCGGCCGCTGAGGGGCTGAGCCCGAGCGGCCTTCAGCGCGGCAGGTGCCGGAGTGCCGGCTCGCCCTTGAAGCGTTCGCGGATCGAGGCGCGCACCGACGCCGCCAGCTCGCGTTCGCCAATCGCCGTCCACAGGCGCGCCGCCGCCGCCCATCCCGCCGGCGTCGGCACCGCCACGAGCAGCCGGTCCACGGTGGCCACGGCGTCGTCGTGTCGTCCTTGGGTGTGGTGCAGCGTCGCCAGGCTGACGTAGCCCCGCACGTCGAATGGGGCGGCGGCGATCGCCCCCTCGAACACTTCGCGGGCGTCGTCCAGGCGCTCCAGGCGCACCAGCGTGTCGCCGCGATACCAGGCCAGCCCGTCGAATCCGCCCGTGCGCCCGTCGAGCGCTGCCGCCACCTCGTCGAAGGCGGCCAGGGCCTTGGCGTACTCCCCGGCATCGTGCAGCAGGCGGGCGTCGACGAACGTACCGAACGGCAGGCCGGAAAGGGCCTTCTCCGCCAGCGCGGCCTGCACTCGGGCCTCGTCGGGGCGCCGGCGGCCCGCGGCGATCGCGGCCAGCAACGCGTGGGCGTCGGCGCGCACCGGCCCCGGCGTGTCGTCGGTCCACCCGGCGACAGCCGCCGTCAGACGCGTGACGGCGCGGTCCACCTCGCCGGCCTCGATCTCGACGCGTGCCGCCGCCAGCAGACCGTCGCCGCGGCCGGGACGCAGCGCCTCCACGCGATCGAAGGCGGCGAGCGCCGACTCGACCCGGCCGAGATGCGCCGCACCGAGACCGATCCGATACCAGGCATTGGCGTCGTCCGGCAGTGCCGCGACCACGCCTTCATAGGCCGCGATCGCCGCGGCGAACTCACGGTCGGCGTCGTGTCGCGCCGCTTGCCGGTAGTTGTTCAGCACCGGACCCATCGTGCGCGGGTCGGGCCGCGCGCCGCCGGCGGCACCGGCGAGCGGCAGCAGGGTCGGCGCGATCTCGCCCAGACGGGCCAGCGCATCGCGTTCGGCGTCGGTGACCACCGACGGCGTCGCCGCGGAGGTCGACGCGCCACCGCCGCTGTCGGCCGGCTCGACGAGTGGCGCCCAACCGAAGCGCAGCGACCCCGCCATCGCTTCGGCATAGGCTGGACGCTCGGCCGACCCCTCGTCGTCGCCTTCGAGCAGCCCGCGAAACGACCTGCCGCGCAGACTGGAGTCGCCCGGCGCCCGCACCAGGTCGAGCACCGTCGGGGCGATGTCGATGTGCTGCAGCGGCGTGGTCACCTGGCGCGGCTCGGCCTCGCCGGGCATCTTCACCACCAGCGCCACGCGCCGGACCGGATCCTCAAGGGTGTAGCCGCGGCCGGGATCGCTGCCGCTGTCGGGGCTGCCGCCGTGCGCCGACGTCACCATCACCAGCGCGTCGTCGTACCAGCCCTTGCGCCGCAGGCTGTCGAGGACGCTCCCGAGCGCGGCGTCGGCGGCGCCGACCGCCATCGCCTCGCTGTTGCCGAGACCGCGCTCATTCCCCCCGGCCGATGGCGCGGCGGGCGGGGTGGTGACGCCGTTCAACTGGAGCAGGTAGAAGAGGCGTGGCGAGTCCTGCGCGTCGAGCCAGGCCACTGCGGCTTGCGCGGTGGCCGCGCTGTCGCGTTCGAGCGGATCGGGATCGGAAAGCCGGGCGGCAGCGGGCCGCGGCCGCTCGGCGTCGAAGTGCGTGAAGCCGCGATCGACACCGGTCCGCGGATCGAGCAGGACCGTCGACACCGCACCCCCGGTGGTGAAGCCCCGGCTCACCAGCCGCGCGGCCAGCGTCTCGACGTCGCCGGCGAGGCGGAAGCCGACGTCGTCGCGCACGCCGTGCTCGAAGGGCAGCTGGCCGGTCAGCAGCGACAGGTGCGCCGGCAGGCTCGACGCGGAATGGGTCGAGGCGCGGGTGAAGACCACGCCGTCGCCGGCGAGCTGGGCGAGATGCGGCGTGGCCGGACCGCGGCCGCCGTACACGCTCAGCCGGTCGGCGCGCAGCGGATCGATCGAGATGAGGAGGATCGGGCCGGTGACGGGCGTGGACTCGCGCGCGAAGCGCCAGCCCACCAGCGCCGCGGCGATGACGGCCACGGCGAACAGGCCCACGATGACCAGAACGCGGCGGTTGCGCCTTCCGGCGGCCGAGGCCGGCGGCCCCGCGGGCCGCCGGTTGGCGCTGACTGACATTCGAGCCGGGCGGTTAGCCCTTCTTGAGCTGCTCGATGAGGGCCTTGGCCTGGGCGGCCTCGGCGGAGTTCGGTTCGACCGCGATCACCTTCTCCATCATCTCGAGGGCGCCCGGCATGTCGGCCTTCTGCAGCTTGCCCAGGCCCATCTTGAAGTAGGGCTTGGCCCAGTTGGCGTCGATGTCGATGGCGCGCTGGTAGGCGGCCATCGCCGCGTCGGTTTCGCCCTTGGCGAACTTGACCTCGCCGAGGTTGTAGAAGACCTCGCGGCTCGCGCTCATGCTCTGCGACGCCTCGGTCAGCGCCGTCTCGGCCGCCGCGAAGTCGCCCTTCTCGAGGTGGGTCATGCCAATCTCGATCTTGGCGCGCTCGTTGTTCGGGTCGGCCTCGAGCAGCTTCTTGTAGGAGGCCAGCGCGCCGTCGTAGTCCTTCTTGCCGCGCTGGGCACGGCCGATCTGCAGATGCAGCATCGTCAGCGCCGGCACCTTGGTGAGCATCGCCTGGTAGGCGGCGATCGCGCCGTCGAAGTCGTTGGCGCCGAGCTTGGCGTCGGCGGCGGCGAGTTCGGTCTGCAGTTCCTTGGTGTTGACGCCGGCCAGTGCGCCGGCCGGTCCCGAGGCGCCGGGGGCGAGCGTGAACTCGACCGGCGGGTTGGGCTGACCGATGGTGCGGATCGGCACCTGGCCCACCGAGGGCTGGAAGCCGGGGGCCGACGCCGTGAGCTTCCACGTGCCGGCGCGCAGGCCGATGATCGAGAAGCGGCCCTTGTCGTCGGTTGTCGCGGTGAACGACGGCGGCGACGCGTTGGGATTCTCGGCCACCACGGTGGCGCCCTTGAGCGGCTGGCCCTTGTCGTCCTTCACCAGTCCGCCGACGCGGCCGGTCTGGGCCGCCGCGGGAAGGGCGCCGAGCAGCACGACCACCAGGGCCGCGAGCGACAGCTTCAGACTTTCACGCATCGTAGTGTCTCTCCCTGGAAATCCGGAAAACCTTCCAAGTATATGCTAGCGCGCGGTACAGATCATGCCTAGCGTCGAGCGCCGCCGCGCGTCCTTCACCACTCTCTGCGCCCTGATCCTTTGGACACCGGCGGGGCTCGCCTGGTCGCAGCCGGCCCCCCGTCCGGCCCCGGCCGCGGCCCGGCCGGCCGGGGTGGACCCCGCCCGGCTGGCCGGTATCGACGAGGTGGTGTCCCGCGCCATCGCCGCCCGCCAGCTGCCCGGGGCGGTGGTGGTGGTCGGCCGCGGCGACACGGTGATCTACGAGAAGGCCTTCGGCCAGCGGGCCCTGGCCCCGGTGGCCGAGCCGATGACGCTCGACACCATCTTCGACATGGCGTCGCTGACCAAGGTGGTGGCGACGACCACGGCGGTGATGCAGCTGGTCGAGCAGGGCACCGTGCGGCTCACCGATTCGGTGGCGTCGTGGGTGCCCGGCTTCGAACGCTTCGGCAAGGGCGGCATCACCGTGCGCCACCTGCTGACCCACGTCTCGGGCCTGCGCCCCGACGTCGATCTCGGCGAGCCCTGGAAGGGCTACGAGGCGGCCATCGACCTGGCCGTCAACGAGGTGCCCACCGCACCGCCCGGCGCGGTGTTCGTCTACAGCGACATCAACTTCTTCCTGCTCGGCCACATCGTGGCGCGGGCGTCGGGCCTGCCGCTCGAGCAGTACGTGGCGCGGCATGTCTTCGAGCCGCTCGGCATGACCGACACCGGTTTCCAGCCGCCGCTCGAGCGCCTCGGCCGCATCGCGCCCACCGAGCGCTGCCGCTTTCTCGACGCCTGGCCGTGCAAGGCGCCCGAGGCCGAGCCGCTGCGCGGCGTCGTGCACGATCCGACGGCACGGCGCATGGGCGGGGTGGCCGGACATGCCGGCCTGTTCAGCACGGCCCGGGACATGACCCGCTTCGCGCGCATGCTGCTCGGCGGCGGCGCCCTCGGACCGCGCCGCGTGCTGGCGCCGCTCACCGTCGCCAAGATGACGACGCCGGCGACTCCGGCCGGGATGAGCGCGCAGCGCGGGCTGGGCTGGGACGTCGACACGAGCTTCTCGGCCAACCGGGGCGAGCTGATGCCGCTCGGCTCGTTCGGCCACACCGGGTTCACCGGCACGTCGATCTGGGTCGACCCGCGCACGAAGCTGTTCGTGATCTTCCTGTCGAGCCGCCTGCATCCCGACGGCACCGGCGACGTGACGCCGCTGCGGGCCCGCGTGGCCACGATCGCCGCGTCGGCGCTGACCGGCGGCACCGGGTTCGACGCGCCGACGACCCTGCGCACCACCGGGACGGACTTCGGCGCCACCGCCGACCCCGCCCGCCCGGTCACCGGCACGCCGACGACGCGCGTGCTCACCGGCATCGACGTGCTGGCCCGCGACGGCTTCGCCCTGCTGCAGGGCAAGAAGGTCGGGCTCGTCACCAACCACACCGGGCGCGCCGCCGGCGGCGCCTCGACCATCGACCTGCTGCACAAGGCGCCGGGAGTGTCGCTGGTCGCGCTCTTCAGTCCCGAGCACGGCATCCGCGGCGTGCTCGACGAGGACGTGCCCTCGTCGAAGGACGAGACCACCGGGTTACCCATCCACTCGCTGTACGGCGAGACGCGGCGGCCGACCGACGCGATGCTGCAGGGGCTCGACACGCTGGTCGTCGATCTGCAGGACGTCGGCGCCCGCTTCTACACCTACCCGGCGACGCTCGGCTACGTGATGGAGGAGGCCGCGAAGCGCAAGCTCCGCGTCGTCGTGCTCGATCGGCCGAATCCGATCGGCGGCTGGCAGATCGAAGGGCCGCTGCCCGACGACGACCTGCTGAGCTTCATCGCCTACATGCCGATGCCGATCCGCCACGGCCTCACGCTGGGCGAACTGGCGCAGCTCTTCAACGCCGAGCGCGGCATCGGCGCCGACCTGACGGTCGTGCGGCTCGAGGGCTGGCGCCGCGATCAGTGGTTCGATCACACCGGGCTCACCTGGGTGAACCCGTCGCCCAACATGCGCAACCTGACCCAGGCGGTGCTCTATCCGGGCATCGGCTCGCTCGAATACGGGAACCTCTCGGTCGGCCGCGGCACCGATCAGCCGTTCGAGCAGATCGGCGCGCCGTGGATCGACGGCCCGCGGCTGGCGCAGGCGCTCAACGCCCGCGGGCTGCCGGGCATCCGCTTCTACCCGGTGAGCTTCACGCCGGCGTCGAGCGTGCACGCCGGGCAGGCGTGTCAGGGCGTGTTCATGGTCGTGACCAACCGCGAGGTGCTGCAGCCGGCGCGGCTCGGTGTCGAGATCGCCTCGGCGATGTGGAAGCTGCACGGCGACGCCTTCGACAAGAAGACCTCGGAGCGGCTGCTCGGCTCGCGGGCCGACTTCGCCAGGCTGCGCGCCGGCGAGGACCCGGCGGCGATCGCCGCCGGCTGGGCCGCCGCCGAGGCCGGCTGGCGCCGGCGACGCGCGCGATACCTGCTCTACCCATGACGATGGGGCCAGACCCCTTTCAAGCTCCGCCCAGAATAGGGGTCAGACCCCTTTCTGGTAGAGACACGACCAAAGTCTGGCTCAGCGAGGAAAGGGGTCTGGCCCCAATCCGCTGTCGAGGACGAGCACAAGCCATAGTAGTGGCAGGTAGATGATCGTCGCGAAGAACAGTCGGCGTGCCGCGGCGTGCGATCGGGTCGCCGCGAACTCGAAGGCCAGCCACAGGACGATCGCGCCCAGCACCAGCGCCGCGGCGAGATAGCGCGGTCCGGCCAGGCCCACGGCGGTGGGGAGCAGGCTGACCGGGATGGTGGCGGCGGCGTAGAGCACCGCCTGGCGGCCGGTGCTGCGGCCGTCGGGTTCGATCACCGGCAGGAGCGGCATGCCGGCATGGGCGTAGTCGTCGCGGTGCATCCAGGCGATCGCCAGGAAGTGTGGCATCTGCCAGCAGAACACGATGGCGAAGAGCGACCAGCCCGGCAGCGACAGCGACGCGGTGGCCGCCGCCCAGCCGATGAGCGCCGGCAGCGCGCCCGGGATCGCCCCGACGATCGTCGACAGCGACGAGCGCAGCTTGAGCGGCGTGTACCAGGCCACGTAGGTCAGCATCGTGACGAACGCGACCAGCGCCGACAGCGGATTGACCCACGCCCAGAGCTCGGCGATGCCCGCCAGCGTGAGGGCGAGGCCGAACAGCAGCGCCGGCGTGGTCGCCAGCCGCGCGTCGGGCAGCGGACGACGCCGCGTGCGCCGCATCCGCTTGTCGGTGTCGCGTTCCCACACCTGATTGAGCGCCGAGGCGCCGGCTGCCACCAGCGTGGTGCCGACCACGGTGTGGACGAACTCCGCCCACGGCGCACCGGCCCGCCGACCCGCGTAGTAGGCGACGCAGGTCGTCATCACCACCAGCAGGTTGAGCCGCGGCTTGGTGAGCGTGACGTAGTCGGCGAACGCCGATGGCGTGCGCGCCGCCGCCGGCACGTCGGCGGACGCGGTCGCCGAACTCGACGGGGTGGGCGCGTCGCTCATGGCGTGGGCGCCGTGAACGCGAGGTCCAGCGTCGCCGTGCCCCGCGCGGTGACCGTCACGGTGCCCGACTGCGTGCCGCCCGCTTCGTGCCACGCCTCCACGGTGTAGGTGCCGGCGGGGAGGCCGGGCAGCGCGAAGGCGCCGTCGGGTCCGGTGACGGCGAAGAACGGATGGTTCACCACGCCGATCCAGGCGTTCATCCAGGCGTGGACGTCGCACTTCATCGGCACCATCACCTCGGCCACCGAGAAGGTGTGCGAGTAGCGCGTGCCCTGCACCGGCTGCCCCTGGTTGAACGGCTCGTTCACCACCGAAGCCGCGCGCACGTTGTGCAGCAGCGGATCGGAGTTGAGGACCAGCAGCGGCTGGCCGACGCGCACGCCGACGACGCGCGGCGTGTACCAGCACCTCTGCTGGTCGAGGACCACCGGCTCGGACGGGATCGGATGGCTGCGACCGTCGAGGCCGCCGGTGACGTGGACGAACACGTTGGCGAGGCCACCGTCGGCGCCGACGACCCACGCCTCGGTGGGCCGCCGTGCGCCGGGGAAGAACGTCGCGCAGGTCTTGTCGCCGTCGAGCCGCAGCATCGTCGCGGCCGGCGGCGTGCCGGCGAGGGTGACGCGGCCGGTGACCGTGCCCGTGGTCGCGGGATCGATCGCGGCCGGCGCCGCCGGGGCCGGCGCCGGCGCGCCCCCCCCGCACGCGGCCGCCGCCGCCACGAGCAGCAGGCCGACGACACCGGCGACCGCGGAACGGACGGCGGCCATCACTTCGCGGCCGCCGCCGGGGCGGTGCCGCCGGCCTCGCGGATCTTGCGGAAGACCCGGTCTTCCATCCAGTGCGGATCCCACCACTCCACGGGATTCACCTGCACGCCGCCGACCAGCATCGTGAAGTGGAGGTGGTCGCCGCCGGCCAGGCCGGTGGTGCCCGAGCGGCCGAGCGTCTGGCCCTTCTCCACCGTGTCGCCCTCCTTCACGTCCATCGACGACAGGTGCGCGTAGAGCGACTGCACGCCCAGGCCGTGATCGACGACGACGCAGTTGCCGTAGATGCCGAGATACGCCGCGTGGACGACGGCGCCGCGATTGGCCGCCGTGACCGGCGCCTGCTGGGTCGAGGCGAGATCGAATCCGAGATGCGTCTGCTGATCGACCTCCCGGCCCTCGAAGATGTAGGTGCGGTGATCGGCGAAGCGCGATTCGACCTGGGTGTTGCCGAGCTGCGCGAAGGCCTCCTGCCAGCGCATCTCGGGCGCCGTCTTCGCCGCCAGCGCGGCGATGGCCTGGTTGTTCTGCTGCCTGAGGTCGCGGTTGATGGTGAGGAACGCCGGCAGCAGATCGGCGCCGGCGTTCACGGCGAGGCCGAGCGACGGCGTGTTCGACGCGATCGCCGGCACCACCTTGTCGAGGAAGGCGCGATCGATCGGGATGCGCGAGCGCTGGAACCGCTTCGGAAACGCCTGCCGGTCCATGCGCGCCGTGGTCTCGTTGCCGGCCTCGTCGCGGGCGAACACCGTCACCGGCGTCGCCGCGTCCTGATCGAACGGCAAGGCGAAGAAGGCCACCCGCAGCGCCGGATCGGTCAGGCCGACCGCGCTGCCGGGAAAGGCCGGGAACGACTGGTCGCCGACACGAACGCCGGCCGCCACGTCGGCGGGCGTCGCCCGCAGCACGACGAATTCCGATCCGCCGAGGTTGAGGAAATGGTGCGTCGACAGGATGGCGACGCGCGGCGGATCGAGCCGTACCTCGACGTCACGCGTCACCGTCGTCACCGCTTCGCGGTAGCCGAACAGCACCGGTCGGCCCGCCGTGACGGTCAGGGTGGCCTTGCCGGCGACGAGCGCCGGCTGCGCCTTCTTGCCGAGCGGCCGGATCACCCACAACCGGTCCGAGGAGGCCTGCTTGACCTCGGCGGCCGGATCGGCCGGCGTGTCGCCGCCGCCGTCGAGCGCGAAGACCGGAATCGTCTGGTCGCCCTGGGTGAGCGTGGCGGTGAGCCGCGTCAGCCGTCCGGCCGGAGCGTCCACGAACAACTCGAGCGACCCGGCCTGGCCGATGAACTTCGCCGGGCTCTTCACCTCGATGGCCGGCCCGGCTTCCCGTCCAGCCAGCACCCAGGCGGCGCCGGCGCTGCCCGCGGCCAGCACCACCAGCGTCAGAAACGCGCGTCGCAGCATCCGCATCGTCTGATGATAGCCGCCCGCGCCACGAGGTTGACAGTGCCGCGGCCGGCCGGTAACCTAAAACGTTCGCGCGCCCGTGCCGGTATCGTCTAGGGGTCAGGACACGTGGTTCTCAGCCACGGGACCGGGGTTCGAATCCCCGTACCGGTACCATCCTTCGCCAAGCGCTCGCGACGCTCGCGGCCTCGGCTGGCAGGCCCTTCGTCGCGCCCTCCGCGGTGCCCTGACCCTCGCGTCGGCTCAGTCGATCGGACCCAGCAGCGCCTCACCGCCGGCCTTGACGTATTCGGCTCTGGCCTGATCGTTGCGCCGCTGCGCCCTGGCGAGGACGGCTTGGAAGTCCGGGCGATCGCGCGCCGCGTCGAGCCACGGATGCCGCGCAAACGTCTCGTAGGGAAAGAAGCCGCGATCGACCACGCCCGCGAGTATCTCGATCGACCGGTCCCAGTCGTCCAGCCGACTCAGCATCAGCAGGTTGTAGAAGTGCGCTTCCGGATCCGGAAACGTCGTCACGACCTTGTCCACGGCAGCGCGGAGCACCGGGTAGTCGCGCTCGATCAGCGGCACCATGCCGACCCATTCGGCCGCCGCCTCCTCGTAGCGCGCGGCCTCGGCGCGCATCAAGCGCTCGGCGTCCGGGTGCCCGGCGCACGCCAGAGCGAGCCCACCCATGTTGCCGGCCTCCCAGCGCCGCTCGGAGACGTCCGCGGCGCGCAGGTAGTCACCGGCCATGAAGTGTGTGTGCTGCACGCTGGTACGGACCTTCGGGTCGAGACGCCGGGCGCGTTCGTGGGCCGCGACGGACGGCTGCAGGAGGCCGCAGTAGCGGCCCGCCGAGACCAGCGCGACGAAGAGGTCCGGACCGCTGCTGCGTACCGCCGCGCGGCGCAGGAGACGGACCATCGCCTCGTCGGCCCGGCCGAGATCGAGTTCCAGCTGGGCGTAGTAGTTGTCCGCCATCGCCAGCTCGGGGTTGAGCACCAGCGCGCGGTTGAACGCCGATTCGGCCAGCGTCAGGTGGTCGGGCGAGAACTGGAACTTGCCGATCAGCCGGTAGACCCGTCCCAGCCGCGCCCACGCCGGCGCGAACGACGGGTCGTCCTGCACGCACTGCAGGTACAAGCCACGGGCCACCGGCCACGTGCCGATCTCGTGGCCGAGCGCGTTGGCGCGGAGGTAGAACTCGTAGGCCTTGGCGCTGGCGGGGACGTCGCGCCCGGCGGCGCGCTGCTCCCGGCCCGAGAGCGGCGCCGCCATCGAATCGACGATGCGCCGGACGAGCTCGTCCTGTACCTGGAAGACGTCGCCGAGCGAGGTCTGCACCGTGTGCGTCCACAGCACCGTCCCGGCCGCGGCGGCGATCAGCTGGGCGCTGACGCGGAGCTGATCGTTGGCGCGCAGCAGCGTGCCGGTCACCACGAGATCGACGTCCGCCTCCTGCGCGATCGCCTTCAAGTCGTGTGATTCGGCCGCCAGGCGAGCGGCGACCAGCGTCGGGCGCAGGACCAGCGACTGCAGCGTCGAGAGCGAGTTGGTGATCGCGTCGGCGAAGCTCTGGCCCAGGAAGTCGAACTCCGCATCCGGCCGCAGCAGCCGGAACGGCAGGACGACGAGCCGGGTCACCGCGCGGGCCGGGACGGAGGATGCCAGTCCCAGCGGCGACTTCGCCGCCGCACGCAGGTCCGCGGCCATGTCCGTGGCGGTGGCATAGCGATCCCCGGCGTCTTTGGCCAGAGCCCGGTGTATCACGCGATCGACGGCCGCCACCGCCGGCGATCCGCCCAGCACGGCCGAGTCACGATGGAGGATCTGCTCGGCCAGCGCCGCGAGGGTCTCGCCCTCGAAGGGCGGCCGGCCGAGGAGCATCTCGTAGAGGATGACGCCGATCGCGAAGAGATCCGCTCGGCCGTCCGCCGGGGCGCCGCGCAGCTGTTCGGGCGCCATGTATTTGAAGGTGCCGATTACCGTGCCGCCGGCCGTGAGCGTCGCCCGCGTGGTGTCGAGGTCCTGCTGGGCCACCCGCGCGATTCCGAAATCGAGCACCTTGATGCCGCGAGCCGTGAGGAAGATGTTCGACGGTTTGAGATCGCGGTGCACGATGCCGCGGTGATGCAGGACCTCGGCGGCGTCGAGGACGCCGAGGGTGACGTCCACGGCGGTGTCGAGCGCGAGCGGACCGCGCCGGAGACGGGCGGCCAGCGATTCGCCCTCCAGCAGCTCCATCGCGATGAACAGCTGCCCGTCGGCCTCGCCGATCTCGTACAGGTGGCATACACCGGGATGATTGACGCTGGCGGCGAGCCGCGCTTCGCGGCGGAAGCGTTCGCGCGCCGTGTCGTCGTCGGCCGCGCCGGCGTGGATGACCTTCAGGGCGACGCTGCGCTGGAGACGCTCATCGACCGCGGCATAGACGACGCCCATGCCGCCCTCGCCGAGTGACGCGGTCACGCGATAGGGGCCGAGCCGGTCCAGCATGACGGCGATAGTACCTGCCGCGCCGCGAGCGTCAAGGCGCGGCAGGGTTCGTCATGAGGGTGGTCCAGTGGTCACCTTCGGTCGCCGGTTACCCACTCGACGCGCGTCGACACCCGATCGGCGCTGGGCATGTGCCCGCGGATTGGCACGGGCTGTGCTCACGTCGTCACGGGCGGCGGGGCAGTGGGGCTCCGCCCGCCGCGCAAAGGGGCCAAGACATGGAATCGCTCGCCGACGTCTTCGAACACACGCTGCAGGACATCTACTACGCCGAGCAGGCGCTGACCAAGGCCATCCCGAAGGCCCAGAAGGCCGCCACCCATCCCGATCTGAAGGCGGCGCTGACCGCGCACCTGGCCGAGACCAGGGGGCACGTCAAGACGCTGCAGCAGGTGTTCGACACTCTGGGCAAGGACGCGTCGGGCGAGAAGTGCCCGGCCATCGACGGCCTGATCGCCGAAACCGAGGGCGTGATCGACGAGGCCGCGGACGAGGCGCTCGACGCGGCGCTGATCGGCTGCTGCCAGGCCATCGAGCACTACGAGATCTCGCGCTACGGTTCGCTTCGCGAATGGGCCAGGGTGCTCGGCAACACCGAGGCGCACGACCTGCTCGGCAGCATCCTCGACCAGGAGAAGGCGGCCAACCACAAGCTGACGCACCTGGCGGTGTCGGCGGTCAACCAGACGGCTTCGGCCTGACGGCGCGGTGGCGCCGGCTCCGGCCGGCGCCGCCACTCGCCGCTACGACTCCCTGAGCACCTGCACCGGATCGACGCGGGTGGCGCGCCGGGCCGGCACGTAGGCCGCCGCCGCGGCCGTGACCAGCAACAGCAGGGTGACGGCGCCGAGCGTGGCCGGATCGGTCGGGGTCACGCCGAACAGCAGGCCGCGCAGCACCCGCGCCAGGCCGACCGCTCCCGCCACGCCCAGCGCCACGCCGACAGCCACCGGCGCCAGGCCGCGGGCCAGCACCAGCCACAGCACCCGGTCGGCGGTCGCGCCCAGCGCCATGCGGATGCCGAACTCCGACGCCTGCTGCGCCACCGTATAGGACAGCACGCCGAAGACGCCGATCACTGCCAGCGCCAGCGCGACGGCCGCGAACACCGCCACCAGCACCATCGACGACCGCGTCGGGGCCAGTGCCCGGCCGAGCACGTCGTCCATCGTCTGCATGCGGACGAGCGGCACCCCGGGGTCGAGCCGGCGCAGCAGGCCGCGCACCGCCGGAGCGAGGGCGGCCGGGTCGCCGGCGGTGCGGACGGCGAACGTCACGCTGGCCACGACCGGGACGGCGGCATGGGGAGCGTAGACCGTCTCGGGGCGTTCCTCGTCCAGTCCGAGCTGTTTCACGTCGGCGACGACGCCGACGATCTCGGAGTCGGGGATCACGCGGTTGTCGGGTGCGCCCATGAAGATCCGTTTGCCGAGCGGCTCTTCGCCGGGGTAGAACCGGCGGGCGATCGACTCGCTGATGATCACCGCGCGACGCCCGTCGCGGCCGTCGGCCGGCGTGAAGGTGCGGCCGCGGCGCAGCGGGATGCCCATCGCTTCGAAGTAATTGGTGCGGACGATCCGGTTCGGAATCCCCGGCGGCGTCTGGTCGGCGGGCCATGGCCGATCGACGCGGTTGAACCAGGCGCCGTTGCCGCGTCCGGCCACCGGCAGGGTCGTCGTCATCGTGACCAAGCGCACCCCGGGAAGGCGTTCGATTTCGGCCGCCGCCCGTTCGAAGAAGCCGGCGCGCTCGGCGCCGGTGCGATACGTGGCCGGCGGGAGCGAGACGGCGAAGGTGAGCAGGCGGGCGGCGTCGAAGCCGGGCGGCACCTCCAGCAGCGCCACGAAGCTGCGGGCCAGCACGCCGGCGCCGACCAGGAGCATCAGGGCCAGCGCCAGCTGTGAACTGATCAGCCCGGCGCGCAGCCGTCCGGACCGTCCGACCACGCGCGCGCCCTCGCGCAGCGTCGTCAGCGCCGGGGCCCCGGCCAGCTGCATCGCCGGGAACGCCCCGATCAGCAGCCCGGCCGCCACCGAGACGAGCGCGGTGAAGAGCAGCACCTGCGGGTCGAGGCCGACGGCGCCCAGCCGCGGCAAGTCCTGCGGCAGGTGGATGGTCAGCAGCCGCAGCAGCCCGGCACCGAGGGCCACTCCCACCAGGCCGCCGGCCGTGGCGAGCCAGCAGCTCTCGGCCAGCACCTGGCGGACCAGCCGGCCGTGGCCGGCGCCCAGCGCCTGGCGGACCGCCATCTCGCGGCGGCGGTCGGCGGCGCGGGCCAGCAGCAGGTTGCCGAGGTTCGCGCAGGCGATGAGGAGGACGAAGACGGCGGCGCCCATCAGGAGCAGCAGCCGCCGCTCGACGCCGTCGAGCAGCACGTCGCGCACGGGGACGACGCCGGCGACGGCGTTCTCCGTGAACTGGGGATGATCGCGGCGGATGCCGTCCATCACGGTGTTGAGCTGGATCCTGGCCTGCTCGATCGCCACCCCTCGCCTCAGCCGGGCGAGACCGGCCAGGAAGTACTGGTCGCGGTTGCCGCGGAAGCCGGCGTCGAACCGGGCCGGCACCCAGTACTCGTAGTCGTAGTCGAAGAACGCGAAGTCGGCCGGCATCACGCCGACCACGGCGTGCGGTTCGCCGTTGATCACCAGCGGCCGGCCGACCGCGGCGGCGGCCCCGCCGAACAGTCGCGCGGCCAGCCGAGTGCTGAGGGCGACGACCCTGGGCGCGCCGGGATCGTCGTCGGCGGCGGCCAGGGCCCGGCCGACCGCCGCCTTGCGGCCGAGGACCTCGAACAGCGGGCCGACGCACAGCCCGCCGCGCACGCGTTCGGCGCCGTCGCCGATCGTGACGATGCGTTCGGTGGGCGAGAAACCGGCCACCCCATCGAACGCGGTCGCGCCGGCCATCCAGTCGTAGAGGTTGCCGGGCGTGGTGCTGTCGAGCGCTTCGCCGCCGTTTGTGTGGTGGCCCAGCACCACCAGCCGCTCCGGCGCCTCGAACGGCAGCGCCTTCAACATGACCCCGTGCAGCACGCCGAAGATGGCGGTGACGGCGCCGATCGCCAGCGCCACGGTGCCGACGGACACCGCGGCGAAGCCGGGACTGCGCCACAACAGGCGCATCGCGTAGCGCAAGTCCTGGACCAGGGCTGTGACCATCGAACCGCTCCCTTCGGACGACGACGCGGCCGCGAGGTCGTCGTCGGGACGTCGCCGCCGCCCCTGCCGGCGCTCGAGCCAGGCGAAGCGGGCGAGGGCGGCCAACTCGCGCACGGTCAGGCCGAGCGCCGCCCATCCGCCGGCGCGTCGTGCCGCCCGCCACTGCTCGTCGAACACCTGCGAGAGCTGATCGCCCAGGTGCTCGCGGGTATGGCGGGGCAGCAGTCGCAGCGCGGCACGATGGCAGCGACGGGCGAGGCGCGACATGTCAGGTGCGGCGCGGCGTGAGCCGCTTCCGGCGCGCCATCTCGAGCGCCCGCTCCAGCCGCGCCGCCTCGGCGCGGGCCACCGCCAGCCCGGCGGGACGCAGCCGGTAGTAGCGCCGGCGCGGGTCGTCGCCGCTCCGGCCGCGCCATTCGATCTCGTCGACCAGCCCGGCGTCGAGCAGGCGTTTCACGGCCGCGTAGAGGGTGCTGGCCGTGAGGCGGACTTCGCCGTCGGTGCGGCGATCGACATCCTGGATGATGGCGTAGCCGTGGAGGTCCTGGTCGCAGAGCGACAACAGGATCTGGAACACCGGCACGGTCAGCGGCAGGTGATCCTCGGGGCGGCGGCGTGGGTAGTCGGGCATGTCGGTCGCGTGAGGGTATACCGTTTCGCGGTATAGACGTCACCGCGCCGCCAAAGGTTGGCGCCCGGGCGGCGCGACGGGCCAGAGGTGATCAGCGCGAGAAGCGCAGCGGGACGAACCGGTCCGGGACGTGGAAGTCCGGCGCCGGCGTGCCGGTCGGCGCCCACGCCAGATAGTGGCGCTCGCCGCCCGACCGGCTGACGCGGAAGAGGTTGGCGTGCCACTCGTCGCCGGCCCGGGGGGCGCCGCCGAAGGCCGCCAGAGGAATCCGCATCACGGCGCGCCAGGAGGCCGCGGCGGCGTCGATCGCCGCCGCCGTGCGCATCCCGCTCTGCCAGCGCCAGTCGACGTCGAGGCGCGGCTGGTGGATCGCCAGGTCGCACCACTGCGCCGTCGGGGCGACCTCGAATTCCTTGTAGCTGGCGGGGTGCGGCTCGTACGACGAGCGGACGAAGATCTCGCACACGTCGCGATCCCAGAGGCCGACGCGCTCGACCGCGGAATCCGGGGAATCGTCGACGTCGAGGTCGGTGAACGCGCAGACGAAGCCGACCCAGAGGTCGACGGGCGTCCACACCAGCCGCGCGGTGGTGGCGAGTTCGGCCGGCGCGGCCGATCCGCTCCACAACCGATCGAGGGCGAGCGGCGGCGCCGCCTGCCAGGCCGGGTGCGTGAAGTCGGCCGCCAGGGGCGGCGCGGTGGCCGCGAACGCCACCTCGATGGGGGCGGTGGCGCTCACCGCAGCCGCCTCGTGTCGCCGCCGGTCAGCTTGCCGATCACGTCGAGCAGCGCACTGTCCAGCGACGCGACGTCCCGCGTTCCGGCGAGCAGCGGCACCAACGCGCGGACGAACGGCTGCGCGGTGTCGTCCACGCGCGTCAGCGCGCCGGTGTCGGCATGCCAGTGCAGCACGACCACCGGCGGCTGCGACGGGTCGTCGAGCCACGCCCGCAACAGCGCGCGGGTGTGCGGTTCCCAGAGGTTGGCGGGACAGCAGTGCAGCGACGAGTGCGTCACCACCCGCAGCCGGGCGGTCAGGTCGGCGGTCGTGAACGGCGGCCGCAGCGCATGCGGCACCGCGAAGTCGAAGCTGCGGCGCGGCACCCCGGCGAGAACGAGCGCGCCGGGTGGCTGGCGCTCCGCCTCCGCCGTCAGGTCGAGCACCGCCCGCCGCGACACGTCCGCCCGCACGTCCCACGCCGCCACCTCGCCGCGCAACTGGACGGCATAGACGCCGAGCACGGCCGCCGCCGCGCCGATCGTCACCCACCGCCCCACGCCGCGGCCGCCCTCCCAGCCGAGCTGACACGGCACCGCGAGCAGCACCGCCCAGCCGACCGCGGCCAGGTACATGTGCCGCGGCGACGCGTAGCCGGCGACCAGCGTCGGCGCGACCGACAGGCCGATCCACACCACGCCGAAGAACACCGCCACGGCGACGAGGGGGGCCGCCCGCCGGCCGACGGCGACGGCCCCGTACGCCGCGGTCGCCAGCCCGGCGCCGGCCACCCACGCCGCCACGCGGAGCCCGGGCGCCGCGACGCCGGGCTCCCCGTAGACCATCCGCTTGAGATGGACGGCCAGATCCGCCGTGAAGACGGCGAACTGCCGCGCGTTCAGCGTGCTCTCGCGCGCCACCTCGCCGAAGAGCACGTAGCGCAGCGCCAGGTAGGCCAGCGTCAGCAACGCGAAGGGCAGGTAGGGCCGCATCCACTCCCACGTGAACCGCGGCGGCTGGCGGCGGACCACGAGGTCGAACGCCACCAGGCACGGCCCGAGGATCACGGTGTTCTGCTTGGTCAGCAGGGCCACGGCGCACCACGCCACCGCCCACCAGTACTGCCAGGCGCGGCCGGTGACGCGCCACCGGGCGAAGCAGAGGAACGCCGCCAGGAAGAAGCACGCCGGCATCGAGTCGACGCGGCCGGTGACCCAGGCGACCGACTCGGTCTGCATCGGCAGCACCGCGAAGACCAGCGCGGCGAACGTGGCCGGCGCCAGGGCGAGGCCGGCGGCCTCGGCGGCCACGGCCAGCACGAGCACGGCGTTCACGGCGTGGAAGCCGATGTTGACGACGTGGTTGGCGACCGGGGAGGCGGCGCCGAAGATCGCCGCCATCTGGTACGAGACGGCGGGGAACGGGCGGATTTCGTCGGGCGTGTAGCCCCAGATGTCATCCATCCAGGTGCTGACGAACCAGCGCGGAAAGTACGTGGCGGGCTTGCTGGAGAGCAGGGCGACGACCCCGAAGTCGTCCTGCACGAAGTAGTTGTCGAGCGTCGGCAGGTAGGGCACCACGGCTGCCAGGGCGACCAGCAGCGCCGCTCGTCGCGCGGTCATCGCGCGACCCGCGTCTTCAGGATCAGGCCGATCATCGCCAAGCCGGTGCGCAGCGTGCCCTCGAGCGTGCCGGTGATCTTCGATTCGCCGACGCGCCCGCGGTAGTTGACCGGCACCTCGATCACGCGCAGGCCGCGCTTGAGGGCGAGGATCACCATCTCGGGCAGGAAGTGCGAGCCGCCCACGGTCAGATCGTCGACGATGCGGGCGATCGCGGCCTTGTGGGTGAGGCGCAGCGTGCAGCCGCAGTCGGTGAGCGACGGCCCGCCGTGCAGCACCTGCAGGAACTTGGCGACCACGAGGTTGCCGAGGCGCAGGAACCAGCCCATGTTCGCCTGGGCCCAGATCAGCTCGCGGGTGGTGCGCGTGCCGCAGACCATGTCGAAGTCGTCGGCGTAGGCGAGCAGCTTCAGGACGTCGCGGCCGACGAACGTGCCGTCGGGCTCGGCGAGGATGACCAGGTCGCCGGACGCCTCGCGCAAGCCGCGGCGCAGAGCGTGACCGTAGCCTTGCGCCGTCTCCTGCACCACCCGGGCCGGCGTGGCCCTGGCTTCGTCGGCGGTGCGATCCTTCGAGTTGTTGTCGACGACGAGGATCTCGTCGACGACGCCGGCAGCCAGGAACTCCTCGACCGCCTGCCGGATGTGCGCCTCCTCGTTGAACGCGGGGAACACCACCGTGACGGACCGCCCGCCGTACATCTGTCGCCGCGCTCCTACCGGCGGGTGCCGACCACCAGCATCTGTCCGGCGCGTGGACGATACGGTGAGGCGAGGTAGGCGCGAACCAGCCACGACGCCGTGGGCAGGCGGGTCGCCCGCATCGAGTAGGGCAGAAAGCGCGGCTCGATCCGATCGACGGCAAAGCCCTCGGCGCGCAGCAGCGCCGGCAGGGAGACGTCGGTGAACACCGCGCGGTGTGTGTAATCGTCGAAATACTCGCGATAGGCGTAGCGGAAGTTCGGCTGGATGACGATCAGCCGGCCGCCGACGCGCAGCACCCGGGCCAGGCCGCCGACCACTGCAGCCGCCACGTCCGGCACGAAGTGTTCCAGGACGTTGGAGGCCAGGACGACATCGAAACTGGCGGGCGGGATCGTGGCGAGTCCACCGCCAGCGTCGGCGACCAGCGACTCCACACCCGGAGCGGCGTGCTCGGCGACGCCCGGCCAGATATCGAGCGCGACGCGGCGCCGCGCCGCGACCTGGTTGATCCAATGGCAATAGCCGGCGCCGACTTCGAGGACGGCTGCATCGGCCGGCACGAGCGGCGCCAGATGGGCGGCGATGGCCCGCCAGACGCCGGCGCGCCGGGGATGTTCGGTGAAGTGCGCCGCGTGATAAGGGGTCGTCATGGCGACGAAGCGGGCGCACGAAAGCGGCCGCAATTGGCCGGGCTGGCCAAAACGATAGCACAGCGCCTCGAACCGGCCGGGCACGCCGCGCTCGGCGTTGGCCACGGACTGCTATGCTGTCGCCGTCATGCGGACGGCCGTCGTCGAGCCGCCGGTTCCCGAGACACTGATCGACCGCGACACCTTCGAGCGCGCGTGGCACGGGGTGCCGGGCGCGGCGACGCGGTCGCCGGTTCCCGCCACCAGCGCCACGCTGACGATCACGCGCGACACCGCCGGCGACTTCCAGGATCGTCAGGTCTACGTCTGGGTCGACGACGAGTCGTGGGGCAAGATCAAGTACGGGCGGCCGCTGTCGCGCGAGATCCCGCCGGGGACGCACTGCATCCGCGTCAACAACACGCTGTTCAACGATCGGCTGACCTTCACGGCGCGGCCGGGCGAGCACGTGCGCGTCCGCTGCCACAACGGCATGCCGCGGGTCGGCTGGCTGATGTTCCTGTTCCTCCACGCCACCTATCTGCTGGTGAAGCTCGAGCGTGAGGCCTGATCGGCCGCCGACATAACGAGCGCTCCGTCGGCTGGCCGCGTCGGAACGTGAAGCCACCCTCGTGGAGCCGGGCGCCGGCCGTCCGCGGCATCGCTCCGGCGGGCCCCTGTCACAAGTTGTCTCGTCCGGCCGATACGAAGCGTGCGCGACCCCGGCGTGTCGTATCCTTGGGTCGCCAGCCAGCGCCAGGCCGTGACCCGACGTTCCACGCACATCACCGCTCTCGCGGCGACGCTGCTCGCCGTGGCCGTCGCCGCCGGCGTCTCGACGCCGCGCCTGCGCACGGGCGGACGCGAGCGCGCCGCTCGGGGCGCCGCTCTGGCAGGATCGACCCGGCCGGATCAGCCGTGCGCCTGGGTCGAACCCGACGACGACTTCGCCGTCGCGGTCGCCGCCGATCCCGGCCACGCGGCAGCCGGCGCGCACGCCGCCGGGGCCGACCTCTTCGTGCTGCCGCGTCGCGTCGCCGTCGCGGCCGCGGCTGCGGCTTCACCGGCCGCCGTCTTTCCGCTCCTCCTCGCCGACGACCTCACCGCCCGCCGCCCGCCGTCCGCGCGCGGCCCGCCCGCCCGCCTCGCCTGAGTCCCCTGCCGTCCACGGCCTCGACCGCGCCCCCGGCGCGGCCCTGAGGTTGCCGCTGTGCAGCGGCGACGGCCGTCGCGCCGACCGCGCGCGGCGACTGGTTCCCCGACTTCCGCGAGAGGCCCGACCCATGAAGGCACACACGTTCGAAACGCAGGCGACCATCACCCCGACGCGCGCCCTGGAGCTGCTGAAGGAAGGCAACCAGCGCTTCATCAACAACCTGCGCGTCAACCGCAACCTGCTGCAGCAGGCCAACGACACCCGCGACGGCCAGTGGCCGTTTGCGACCATCGTGAGCTGCATCGACAGCCGGACCTCGGCCGAACTCATCTTCGACCAGGGGCTGGGCGACGTGTTCTCGGTGCGCATCGCCGGCAACGTCGTCAACACCGACGTCGTCGGCAGCCTGGAGTTCGCCTGCCAGATCGCCGGCTCGAAGCTGATCGTCGTCCTCGGCCACACGTCGTGCGGCGCCATCAAGGGCGCCTGCGATCACGTCGAGCTGGGCAACCTCACCGAGCTGCTGTCGAAGATCCATCCGGCCGTGTACGAAGAGAGCCAGACCCACGACGCCGCCAAGCGCAACTCGAAGAACCCCGCGTTCGTGGAGCAGGTCGCCGATCTCAACGTCCGCCGGTCGGTGCGCACCATCCTCAACCGCAGCTACATCCTTGAGCACCTGATCGAGGAGGGCAAGGTGGCGGTCATCGGCGGCAAGCACGACCTGGCCAGCGGCCAGGTGCACTTCTTCGACGACACCTGGGTCCACGACGAGGCGTCGATCAGGACGTTCACCGGCCGCCGGCCGGTCGTGCGGCCGGCCGCCAAGGTGGCCACGGGGCGCGTCAACGGCGCGGTGGCGGCGCGCGGCAACGGGGCGGCGCACGCGGCGCTGCAGCCGCGCCCGCGCAGCGCGCCGCGGCCGCGGCCCGAGGTGATGGCGCGTCAGTCGGGGACGCGCCGCCCGCTGGCGGCCCGCGCCCGCTGATCGCGGCGCTGCCGGCCGGGCCGCCCGCGCCCCCGGCCGGTACCAGTACTATGCGGAGCGCATGCGGGCGGGACGGGCATGACACGGTGGGTGCTGGCGGGTGGCTTCACGCTGGCCGCGACCCTGCTCGCGTCGATGCTCGGCCTGGCGCCGCTCCTGCAGACGCTCGAGCTCAAGACCTACGACGCCCGCCTGCGCGCCGTGGCGACCGGCGCCGGGCCGCCGCCGGCGATCGCCCAGGTGCTGATCGACGACCACTCGATCCGCCAGCTCGAGCCCATCGTCGGCCGTTGGCCGTGGCCGCGCATGGTGCACGCCGTGCTGGTCGACTTCCTGGCCCGCGGGCCGGCGACGCTCGTGGTCTACGACGTGCTCTTCAGCGAAGAGGCGAAGGGCACCGCCGACATCGGCGGCACGGTGTGGACCGGCAAGGAGAGCGACGACGCGCTGGTCGCCTCGGTCGCCAAGGCCGGTAACGTCATCCTCGCCGCCGAAGCGTCGAGCGAGGGCCTCGTCGACGCCAGCCAGAACGTGCAGGTGCCGCTCGACGGCATCCCCGCGCTCCAGGCGCGCTGGCCGATCCACGGCTTCGCCGAACGCCGGCCGCTGCTGACGCCGCCGTTCGCGGCGCTGGCGCGGGCCGCCCGCGGCATCGGCCACGCCCGCTTCGCCTACGACCCCGACGGCCCGGCCCGCCGCTACGTGCCGTTCGTCGAGGTGGCCGGCCACGTCGTGCCGTCGCTGCCGGTGGCGGCGATGCTCGCGGCCCGGGCCGTCCGGCCCGAGCAGGTGTCGGCATCGCGCGCCGCGCTCACCCTCGGCCCGACCCGGGTGCCGTGGGTCGAGCAGGTCGTGCCCGACTACTACGGCCCGGCGCAGACGGTGTGGCGCGGCCTGGTGCCGTTCCGCGGACCGACCATGCGCGCCGATCGGACGCCGACCTTCCCGTACTACTCCTTCCAGGACGTGTTCCTCGCCGAGCAGCAGATCCTGGCCGGCGAGACGCCGCATCTCGACCCGGCGGTGTTCAAGGACCGCATCGTCGTCGTCGGCGTGACGGCCGAGGGGCTCAAGGACATCTTCACGACGCCGTTCGGCGAGGGGACCATGCCCGGCGCCGAGTTCCACGCCAACGTGCTCGACGGCCTGCTGGCCAACCGCGCCGTGGCGCCGGCCGCCCCGTACCAGCGCGTGGCGACGACGCTGCTGCCGGTGCTGGTGGTGAGCGTCGTCGGCGCCCTGGCCGCGCCGTGGGCCACCGCGGCGGCCGCCCTGGCCGCCTCGGCGGCGCTGGTCTGGGTGACGACGCGGGCGCTCGGGCAGGGACTGTGGCTGCCGCTGGTCGTGCCGGTGCTGGCGGTCGTACTCGCGTTCGTGGCCGATCTGGCCTGGAGCTACTTCGTCGAGGGCCGCGAGAAGCGGAGGGTCAAGCGGCTGTTCTCACGCTATGTGTCCAAGGACGTCTACCAGCAGCTGCTGGCCAGCCCTGGCGAAGTCGGCCTGGGTGGCGAGCGGCGCGAGATGACCGTGTTGTTCTCGGACATGCGCGGTTTCACCACGCTGTCGGAGAGCGGCGAGGCCGAGGATCTGGTCCGCCAGCTGAACGAGTACTTCACCCGGATGGTGGCGGTGGTCTTCGCGCATCGGGGCACGGTGGACAAGTTCGTCGGCGACATGGTGATGGCGTTGTACGGCGCGCCGCTCGACGACCCCGACCATGCCGATCACGCCGTGCAGACGGCGCTCGGCATGGTGGAGGAACTGCAGGACCTGAACCGGCGGTGGGCGGTGGAGGGCCGCGCCGCGCTCGACATCGGCATCGGCATCAACACCGGCGAGATGATTGCCGGGAACATCGGGTCCGATACGATCATGAGCTACACCGTCATCGGCGACAACGTGAACCTGGGGGCGCGGCTGGAGTCGCTCAACAAGGACTACGGCACCCGCATCCTCATCTCCGAGGCGACCCGCCGCCAGCTCAAGGGGCACTATGATGTCCGGGCCCTCGGCGAGGTCACGGTGAAGGGCAAGACGCGGCCGGTGGCGGTCTTCGAGGTCCGTCCCGGCGTGAAGAAAGAGGCATCCGCATGAACCGTCGACTCGTTGCCGTCCTGGCCGCCGCCGCCATGGCCGCGCCGTCCTACGCCGCCGCCGAGCAGCTCGGCAGGCTGGGTGGCGCCCTGAAGCGCGCCCAGCAGTTCAAGGACGTCGAGATGACCGAGGCCGAGGAGGCCCAGCTCGGCGCCGAGGTCAGCACGCGCATCCGCGCCCGTTACGGCGTGGTGCAGAACCAGGCGGTGCACCGCTACGTCACGCTGGTCGGCACGGCGCTGGCGCAGGCCTCGACCAAGCCGGCGCTGGCATGGAAGTTCATCGTCCTCGACACCGACGCGGTCAACGCCTTCGCCGCGCCCGGTGGCTTCGTCCACATCACCAAGGGCGCGCTCGCCAATCTGAAGAACGAGTCGGAACTGGCCGGCGTGCTCGGCCACGAGATCATCCACGTCACCGAGAAGCACACCATCCGCGCCATCCAGAAGGGCAAGCTGGTACAGATGGGCGCCGACGAGACGGTGGCCGGCAACAGCAAGCTGATGAGCGCACTGGCCGACAAGGCGTACGAGGTGATCGAGAGCGGCTTCGGCCGCGGCGAAGAGCTGGAGAGCGACGAGAAGGGCCTCGTCCTGGCCAACACCGTCGGCTACGCGCCGCAGGGGATGATCGGCTTCCTGACGATGCTGGTCGAGCGCAACAAGAACGCGCCGCCGGCGAAGAACGGCCTGTTCGCGTCGCATCCCGAGACCAAGGAACGGATGGACAAGATGACGCGGCAGATTGCCTCGGCGAAGCTGACGTCGTCGGCCACGGTCACCGAGCGCTACACCTCCACGATCACGTTCACGCCGATCGCCGTGACCGAGATCGCCACCATCGAAGCGGGCTCGGCCGGCGCCGCCGGCGGCACCGCGAAGCCGGCCGAGGAAGCGCCGAAGAAGAAGGGGCTCGGCGGCCTGGCCGGGGCGCTGCGGCCCGGCGGCGGCGAGCGCCGGGCGGCGCAGACCACCGGCTCGGGCGCGGCGCGCGGCGCCGGCAGCGAGGATCGGCTGGCCAAGGGCGGGGCGAACCCGGCGCTGGTCGCCGTCACGGTGAGTGCGGCCGACGTGGCGGCGTTCAAGAAGGCGGGCGGGTTGAGGTGATCCCCGACCGGCGGCTGGCGGCTCGCGGCTAGACCCGTGCAACTTCCTCTCGTCACGCTCGTCGCGCTCGCCGTCGTCGTGGTCGCGCTGGCCGCCGTGCGCAGCCGGTTCCTGCGCGCGCGGCTGGCGTTTGCCGCGGTGCTGCTGGTGGCGTCGGCAGGACTCGAGGGTGCGCTCGGCGGCGGCTGGGGCGATCCCGCCCTGCTCGGCGGCCTGGCGCGGCTGGCGATCGTCGCCGCCGGCATCGTCGCCGTGGTCGCCCTGGCGGTCAACCCGTGGGCCAAGGACCGCCCGTCCGAACGCGTGCCGGCGATCGTCCAGGACGTCGTCGTCATCGGGCTGTTCGCCGTGGCGGCGACGCTGCTGCTCGACGAGAAACTGCTCACCACGTCGGCGGTCGGCGCCGTCGTCGTCGGCTTCGCGCTGCAGGACACGCTCGGCAACCTCTTCGCCGGGCTCGCCATCCAGGTCGAGAAGCCGTTCCGCGTCGGCCACTGGATCAGGGTCGGCGATTACGAAGGCCAGGTGCAGGAAGTCACCTGGCGAGCCACGAAGCTGCTGACCAAGGCCGGGCAGTTCGTAATCGTGCCCAACAGCGTCGTCTCCAAGGACCCCATCCTCAACCACTCGGAGCCGACGGTGCCGACGCGGCTGGAGGTGGACGTCGGCCTCACCTATGACGCCGCCCCCAACCTGGCGAAGCGGGCCCTGCTCGAGGCCGTCGAGAACGCGCCGCTGGCGCTGCGCGACCCGGCGCCCGACGTCATCGTCATCGACTTCGGGGCGTCGTCGGTGAACTACCGGGTGCGGTTCTGGATCGCCGACTTCGGGCTCGACGACTACGCCTACGACCAGGTGCGCAGCCATCTCTGGTACACGCTGCGCCGCCACGGCATCGAGATCCCCTATCCCATCCAGATCGAGTACAGCCGGGAGGAACAGGTCGGCCGGCAGTCGTCGCGCATCCGCTATCTGGCCGATCGGCTGGCCGAGATCGATCTGTTCGCCGGGCTCGACGACGTGGAATGCGCCCGGCTCGCCGAAGCCTGTCCGGAACGGCTCTACGGCGCCGGCGAACGGATCGTGCGTCAGGGCGACGCCGGCCAGTCGATGTTCGTCGTGCTCGACGGCCGCGTGCGGGTCACCTTGGAGCCGTCGGGGCAGGAGGTGGCGATCACCTCCCGCGGCGGCTTCTTCGGCGAGATGTCGATGCTCACCGGCGAGGCGCGCACCGCCACCGTCTCGGCGCTCGACGACGCGCTGCTCATGGAGATCTCGGCCGAGCGCTTCCGCGAACTGGCGGTGCTGCGCCAGGGCCTGGTCGAGCACGTCAGCGACGTCGTGATGGCGCGCCGGGCCGGGCTGGCGTCGGCCAAGGCCGCGGCCGACGAGGCGCAGACCGGCGCGCCGACGCGGACGGGGCTGCTGCAGCGGATCAGGAAGTACCTGGCGTTGTAGGGATCGGGGACCAGGGACCGGGGACCAGGGAGGGAGCGGACAGTCACGCTGTCACGCGTGACAAGCGTTCTCCTGGTCCCTGGCCCCTGGTCCCCAGTCCCTACCGCCACCGCCGTCGCTGTCCATCGGCGTACCCCTGGTCGTAGCCGCGTTCGAAGCCGCGGCGGTAGCTGGCCTCGTAGACGCTCCTGGAGCCGTACTCGCGGCGGTAGCCCTGGTCGGCGTCGCGGTAGCGGCCGTGGCGGCGCGGGTCGTAGCGGTCGCGATCCTCGCCGTCGTCGTGCCCGCGCTTGTAGCCCTCCTCGAAGCCGTTGGCGTAGCCGATGTCGTCGGAGACGCCGGGGAAGGCCGATGGCCGTCTCGCCCCGCCCACCGGCGGGCCGGACCACGGGCTGCCGCGGACCGCCCCGCGACCGCGGCCGCCGCCGCTCGAGTAGTAGCCGTCGCGATAGCCGGCGACGAAGCCCGCCCGGTATCGTTCCGACCAGGTGTCGCGCCGGCCGGCGCGGCTCGAGTAACCGCCGTCCCCCGATCGGTAGTCGCGGTGACGCTGATACTCGAAGGCGCGGCCATCGCGGGCGTCGTCACCGCCGGCCCGGACGCCGTCGCGATACCCGGAGTCGTAGGCAGCGCCGACCCAGCCGTCGCGGCGTTGCGCCTCAGCCGGACCGGCAGCCAGCGCGACCGTGGCCAGCGCGGCGAACGTGGCTCCCAAAGCTCGTGCGGTCATGGCCGATCTCCGTGGCAGGCGCACCTACCCAGGCTGCAGCAGCCGTGCCAACGATGACCGCAGGCGGGCGGCCGGCGCCGGGGTGGCGCCGTCGGCCCTGGCGTCTCCAGGGAGCGGTTACTGCGCGGAAAGCAGGACGCGCTCGCCCGACGGGGCGCGGAAGTCGAACAGCACCCCCGGCCCGTACCGCTCGAGGTCGGCCACCTCGAGATGCACGCCGTGGTCGTCGAGGCCGCTGACGTAGGTGCCGAACTCGATCGGTCCCGACTTGAGGCGCAGCAGCCACATCGGCAGGGCCACCGTCGCCAGGGCGCGTTCGTCGGGATCCCACGCCGTGATGTGCACGGTGTTCACGCTGCCCGGGTTCTTCCGGCCGGCGATGCCGTCGACGTAGTGCGGCTTGCGGTCGGCGTCGAATTCGATGACCGGACGCGCATCGGGAAAGCGACGGGTCGCCTCGTCGAAGACCTGGGCGGCGCGGGTCTCGTCGATGCCGCGCTCGACGGTGGTGTGCTCGCTGAAGTACGCCACCGACACGGCGATGGCGCCGATGGCGACGAAGACCAGCAGTACCGCCACCCCTGCGGCGATCGGCAGCCAGCGGCGCGTGGTCGCGGCCATGGCGAGCCTATAGCTCGAGGGCCGTGCCGGCGCCGGTGTCCTCGGCGCGGCGATAGACCAGGTCGGCGGCGGCCACGTCCTCCACCGCCATGCCGAGCGACTTGAAGATGGTCACCTCGTCGGCCGAGCGACGGCCGGCGACGCGGCCCAGCAGCACCTCGCCGAGTTCGCCGGCGACGTGGCTGGCCTCGAACCGGCCCTCGCGGATCCCCTGGACGACGTCGCCCGACTCGACCAGCGCGGCGGCGCGCGAGTCGACCACCAGGCGGCCGCGGGCGACCAGCGCCGGCGCCATCTCCCGCTGGTCGGGGCGGCACGCGCCGACCGAGATGACGTGCGCGCCGGGGCGCACCCAGGCGTCCTCGACCACCGGCGTCGGCGACGAGGTGACCAGCACGACCAGATCGGCGTCGCGGACGGCGGCTTCGGCCGAGTCGGTCGCCCGCAGCGGCGAGGCCACCGTGCCGGCCATCTCGGTGACGAAGCGTTCGCGGTTGCGCGGCTGCGGGCTCCACACCCGCACCTCTGACAGCGGCCGCACCTGGGCGAGGGCCTCGAGGTGGCTGCGCGCCTGGACGCCGCTGCCGAGGAGGGCGAGCACGCCGGCGTCGGGGCGGGCCAGCGCCCTGGCCGACACCGCCGAGACGGCGGCGGTGCGGGCCTCGGTGATGTAGCGGCCGTCCATGACGGCCATCAGCGCGCCGGTGTCGGGATCGAACAGCAGGATCGTCGCCAGGTGCGACGGCAGGCCCTTGGTCACGTTGTCGCCGAACACCGTGACCAGCTTGGCGCCCATCTGCGCCGGCGCCGGCACGTAGGCCGGCATCACCCCGAAATATGCCTTCTGCGGTCCCACGGTGAGCACGGTGCGCACCGGCTGCAGCACCTCGCCGGCCGAGAAGCGGGCCAGCGCGGTCTCCATGGCCTGGATGAGGTCGCCCATCGTCAGCAGCGACGCGACGTGGTGTTCGGTGAGGAGGCGGAAGCGCTGCGGCATCGTCGGCTCGCCGATGGTGGCACATTTCACGGCGGGCCGCCGCCGCTCCCGTTCCCGGCGCCGGTCAGGCGGGTGCCCGGCCCGGCCACGTGGCGGCGAAGGCCGCGGCCGCCCGCACGGTCTGCACGTGGATGTCGACGATGTCTTCGATCTCAGGCGCGTAGCCGCCGCTCATCACCACCGCGACCGGCGCGCCGGCGGCGCGGCAGGCCGCGAGCACCCGCTGGTCGCGGGCGGCGAGTCCGGCCTTGGTCAGGCACAGCCGGCCGAGGCGGTCGCCGGCGAACGGATCGGCTCCCGCCAGGAAGAAGACCAGGTCCGGGGGCCGCGGCGCGAACACCACCGGGAGGTGCGCGTCGAGCGCGGCCAGGTAGGCGTCGTCGTCGGTGCCGTCGTCGAGCTCGACGTCGAGGTCGCTCGTCTCCTTGCGGAACGGGTAGTTCTTCGCGCCGTGGATCGAGAAAGTGAACACCGTCGGGTCGGCGCGGAAGATCGCCGCCGTGCCGTTGCCCTGGTGGACGTCGCCGTCGACCACGGCGAGCCGGGTGCACCGGCCCTCGCGCTGCAGCACCCGCGCCGCCACCGCGACGTCGTTGAAGACGCAGTAGCCCTCGCCGCGATCGGCGAAGGCGTGGTGGGTGCCGCCGGCGAGATTGGCGGCGGCGCCGTCGTCGAGGGCGGCCCGGGCGGCGGCGATGGTCGCTCCCGCCGACCGGCGCGACCGCTCGACCATGGCCGGCGACCACGGGAACCCGATGCGCCGGATCATCTCCGGCGGCAGCGTGCCGGCGGCCACCGCCGCGACGTAGTCGGGCGTGTGCGCCAGAGTCAGCGCCTCCCACGACGCGGCCGGCGCTTCGTGCAGGTCGGCGGCGGCGACGATGTCCTCGGCGAGCACCCGGGCGCGCAGCCGGGCGTACCTCGCCATCGGGAAGCGGTGACCGTCGGGCAGCGGCAGCACGAAGTGATCGGAGTAGAAGGCGCGCATCGCCGGTTCGAAGCGTAGCAGGTGCGACGCGGCGATGACGCGACGCCGCGACGGGATGGTAAGGTGTGGGCGGTGGCGGCAGCCGAGAGAACCCGGCGCGATCGGGTGGTGATCCACCCCGAGGAACGGCGGGCCGCCGTGCTGCGCTTGATCCACGGCGCCCGCCGCCGGCTGGCCCTGACGATCTTCCGCTGCGACGACGCCGACGTGCTCGACGCGGTGGCCGAGGCGGTGGCGCGCGGGGTCGAAGTGGACGTGCTGCTGACGCGCCGGGCGCGCGGCTGGCGGCGCCGGCTCGACCGGTTGCGGCTGCGCCTCGAGCGGATGGGCGCGCGCGTGACCCGGCACGGCGCCCGCGCCACCAAACACCACGCCAAGTACGCCGTCGCCGATCACGGCCCGCTGCTCGTCGCCTCGTTCAACCTGACCCGCAAGTGCTTCTCGCGGACCTGTGACTTCGGCGTGCTGACGTGGGATCCCGCCGCCGTCGCCGACGCCTGGCGGCTCTTCGACGCCGACGTGGCCCGCCGGCGGCTGCAACCCGAGGCGCTGGAGCCGTCGCGGCTGGTCATCGGTCCGGAGTCGGCGGCCGGCGCCGTGCGGGCGCTGCTCGACGACGCCCGCCGGCACATCCGCATCATCGACCACAAGCTCGACGATCCGCGGGTGAAGCGCCTGCTGAAGCGCAAGGCGCGCGACGGCGTGCGCGTCGACCACCTGGCCACCCGCGTCGTCGGCCGCCACGACGCCCACGGCAAGGTGACCATCGTCGACGGCCGGGTCGCGCTGGTCGGCAGCCTGGCGCTGTCGGCGACCAGCCTCGAACTGCGCCGCGAGCTGAGCCTGCTGGTGCACGAGCCGACGGCGGTGCGCCGCCTGGAAGCCTTCTTCGACGCCGCCACGGCGTGATTCGCCGATGATTCACCAGATCCGCACCATCGACGCCCACACCGCCGGCGAGCCGCTGCGTCTCGTCGTCGACGGACTGCCCAGCCCCGAGGGCGCGACGATGCTGGCCAAGCGGCAGTGGGCGGCCAAGCACCTCGACCACCTGCGCCGCGCGCTGATGCTCGAGCCACGCGGCCACGCCGACATGTACGGCGCGCTGCTCACCGAACCGGTGACCCCCGGAGCGCACGCCGGCGTGCTCTTCATGCACAACGAAGGCTGGAGCACGATGTGCGGCCACGGGGTGATTGCCGTGGCGACGATTGCCGTCGAGCGCGGGCTCATGTGGGACGCCACCGCCGCCGCCGACGGCTCCGTCGCGATGACGCTCGACGTGCCGGCCGGTCCGGTGCAGGCGCGGGCGACGCGGGCCACGGTGGACGGCCGCACCAGGGTGACCGAGGTCGCCTTCCGCAACGTGCCGTCGTTCGTGCTCGCCCCCGGCGTCCCGGTGACGCTGGGCGGCCGCACGTTCACCGCCGACGTGTCGTTCGGCGGCGCCTTCTACGCCATCGTCGACGCCGAGGCGGCCGGGCTGTCGATCGACGTGGCCAAGCTGCCCGAACTGCGCCGCACCGGCATGGCGATCGCCCGTGAGGCGGAAAGACTGGTCAAGGTCGTGCACCCGGCCGAGCCGGGCCTCACCGGGATCTACGGCACGATCTTCACGGCGCCGCCGCAGGCGGAGGGTGCGCACTTGCGCAACGTGACGATCTTCGCCGACGCCGAAGTGGATCGCTCGCCGTGCGGCAGCGGCACGGCCGCGGTCATGGCCGTGCTCGACGAGATGGGCGTGCTCGGCGGCGACGCGCCGTTCGTGCACGAGAGCCTGATCGGCACCTGCTTCACGGGGCGGGTGGCGGCGCGGACGCGGGTCGGCGACCACGCCGCCATCGTGCCGGAGGTGAGCGGCAGCGCCTGGATCACCGGCGAACACACGTTCCTGGTCGACGCCGACGACCCGCTCAAGGCGGGATTTCGCCTCTGACGAGCCCCAGCCCCCAGCCCCTAGCCCCTAGTTCTTGCCCAGGCCGGCGAGCTTGGCGAAGTCGACCTGGCCGGCGAAGTCCTGGAGCTGCTTGATGTCGCTGAGCCGATTGCCCTCGAGCGAGACGAGGAAGCGCTTGGCGACGACCAGGTTCAGCTCGCCCGACTTGCGGCGGTCGTTCCACTTCTCGAAGCCGGGATGGCCGGCCAGCGTCGTGGACTTCTCGTAACCCTCGTCGGTCTCCTTTTCGTAGCCGGCGGCGAGGAACATCGCCCATGGCGCCACGAGGAGCTGTTGGAAGGCGGAGTCGACGATCTTGACCTCGATCTGCGCCTCGCCGTTGCGGTAGCGCGCCTCGGTCTGCGAGAACGCCACCGGGGAGGTCATCCGCTCGCCCCGCGGCTTGTCCATGGTCCAGCCGTTCACGCTCGGAAACGCCGTCTGCAGATCGCGGAAGCTCACCGGGTCGGCGGCCTTGCCGCCGTTGGCCGTGGCCGACATCGCCGTGGCCATGCCCTGCATCGCCTTGGCGAACTCTTCCATGCCCTTGGCGGCTTCGCCGCCGGCGGCGGCGCCCTGCTGGGCGGCGGCGGCCCCCGCCTGTGCCGCGGCGGCCCCGGCCTGCGCGGCGGCGGCTCCGGCCTGGGCCATGGCATCGGCGGCCTTCTCGGTGGCCGCCTTCAACTCCTCGGCGGCCTTTTCTTCGGGCGACTTGCCACAGGCCACCGCGCCGAGCGCGATGGCAGCGATGACGACGGCCGACGGCCACTGACGCATGTGCATGTCCTCCACGGGCCGCGACGCGGCCGCAACCTCGTTCCCGGATGATAGCGCGAGAGCCGCGGCGCGACCCTCATGAGCGGCGCCCGCACGGTGCAATCGTGGCCCGTTCCGGTTCAAGGCGGCCGCGGCGTTGCCGATTGCATGCCCATGAACGCCTTCTCCTGGAGCGCCCTCGGTGTGGCCGTGCGGCTGGCCGCCCTGGCGGCGGCAGCCGGCTGGAGCGTGTTGTCGGCCGCCGCCCAGGCGCCGACACCGGCCCTGGCGCTGGGCCAGCTCAAGGCCGGCAACGACCGCTTCGTGAAGAACGTGTCGCAGCCCGTGGCGCTCGGCGCCCCGGCGCGCCAGGCGGCGGCGGACGCCGCCCCACCGGTGGCGATGGTGCTGTCGTGCGCCGACGCCCGCGTGCCCCCGGAGTTCGTGTTCAACACCGCCCTCGGCGAGCTCTTCGTGGTCCGATCGCTCGGCGGCGTCGCCGACCGCGCCGCGATCGCCAGCCTCGAGCACGGCGCCGCGTCGCTGCACGCGCCGGTGCTGGTGGTGATGGGGCACGAGGCGTGCGACATCGTGCGGGAGGCGACGACCGCCGCGGAACCGGCCGGCGCGAACCGGCAGTTCCTCATCAAGGCCATTCGCGCCGGCACCGAGCGGATGACCGGCGACCAGCCGGACGCCCGCGCCGCGGTCCTCGCCGTCGTCGAGCAGGTGATCAACGACGTTCTGAGCGGCAGTGAACTGCTGCGCCAGGCGGCGGGCACCGGCCGGCTGCTGGTGGTCGGCGCCTACTACGAGATGGCCAGCGGCCGTGTCGTGTTCTCGGAGCCGGTGACCACCGCGGCACCGTCGGCTCGCCACTGATGCCACCCCGGACGATCGTGCTCTTCTGCGTGCTGGGCCTGACGTGGTCGCCCGTCGCGGCCCAGTCGCAGGACACACCGAAGGTCGTGCCGTCGAGCGCCACGGCGCCGTCCGCGCCCACCCACGAGCCGGCAACGGCGGCTGCACGTCCCGCGCCGGCGCCCGCCGCGACAGCGGCCGCCCCGGCCGCCCACGCGGCGGCGCCCGTTGCGCCAGGCCACGGCGCCGCGCCGACGCCGGTGAAGCTCGGCGAGGTGCGAGGCCGCATCAACGCCGCGCTGGCCGCGATGCCGGTGCCGGCGCGCGCGTCCCGTGCGCGCCGGCCGGCGGCGACGCCGCCCACCACGGCACCAGCGGTTCGCTACCAGGTGCGCTGGCCCGAGGAGCGCTGGCAGGTGGAGTGGCCGGCCGCCGATCGCCTCGTTCTGGCGTGGCCCCGCTGACCCGGGCCGGCTGACACGATTCGCGACACCGCCCGCCAAATCGGTCAGGCGTGGGCCGCCGGCCCGCGGCGATTCCCCGGCGATTTCGGCCGTGATCGCCGGTAGCCGCGCCGGTGTCGGCGCGGCAAGGAGTTTGCGACTCCCGCGGCGTGATGCGACGTGCCGCAACCCGATTGCTCGTTCTCGCACTCGTCGTCGCCGCCGGCGCGACGACGCTCGGCCAGTCGGTGCCGCCGACGATCGGCGGCGCACTGCCGCCGCTCTTTCCAGCCGACAACTGGTGGAACCAGGACGTCAGCGCCGCGCCGCTCGCCCCCGAGGGGCCGGCGATCCTCGGCTTCATCAACAACGGCGGCAACCGGCGCCTGCATCCGGATTTCGGTGGCTACTCGGGCGAGGGCTTCGGCATCTACGGCATTCCCTACGTGGTCGTCGCCGGGAATCAGCCCAAGCGCCAGGTGCAGTTCCATTACGCCAACCAGAGCGACGGTGTCGGCGTGCCGTTCTATCCGATTCCCGATCAGGCAATCACGCAGCCGTACTGGATCGAAGGCGGCGACCCGGGCAACCAGAGCCCCGGCGGCGATCGCCACATGCTCATCGTCGACAAGGACAACCGGCACCTCTACGAGCTGTTCGACCTGCGCTGGAACGGCAGCGCGTGGACGGCGGGATCCGGCGCTTTCTTCGACCTGCAGACCAACGGCCGCCGGCCGGAGGGCTGGACGTCGGCCGACGCGGCGGGCCTCGCCATCCTGCCCGGGCTGGTGCGCTACGACGAGGTCTACGGCCCGGACGAAATCACCCACGCGCTGCGCGTGACCGTGCGGGCCACCAACAGCTTCTATGTGTGGCCGGCGTCGCACAAGGCCGGCAGCAATGCCGCGGCGCCGCCGATGGGCACGCGGCTCCGCATGAAGGCGTCGAAGAACATCTCGGGCTACCCGGCGCCGATGCAGAAGATCTTCCGGGCGATGAAGAAGTACGGCCTCATCGTCGCCGACAACGGATCGGACATGTACGTCGGCGGCGCGTTCGATCCGCGCTGGGACAACGACGTGCTGAACCCGGCGTTCCACTCGCTCTACGCCAACGACTTCGAGGTGGTGCAGCTCGGCTGGCGCGGCACGACCGGGCCGGCACCGTCGCCGTGCACCGCGCCGGCGGCGCCGACCAGCCTGTGGTCGTCGGTCGACGGCTACACCGTGGCGCTCGGCTGGACGCCGCCGGCCGGGACGCTGTCGGGCCACGTGCTCGACGTCGGGTCGGCCCCCGGCGCGGCCAATCTCGCGTCGTTCCCGATCGGCGCGCCGGCTGCGTCGTTCGCGGCCAACGCCCCGGCGGGCCGCTACTACGTGCGGGTGCGGGCCGGGTCGGCGTGCGGGATGGGGCCGCCGTCCAACGAGATCGTGCTCGACGTGCCGTCGGGCTGCGGCGTGCCGACCGCGCCGGGAACGCTCGTCTTCTCGCGCTCCGGCCGCACGGTGTCGCTGGCGTGGGGCGCCGCGTCGAGCGCCGTGTCCTACGTCGTCGAGGCCGGCTACGGCCCGGGCGCCAGCAACGCCGCGGTGCTGAACGTCGGCGGCCTCGGCACCGGCGGTACGGTGCCGCCGGCGACCTACTACGTCCGCGTCCGCGGCCGGAACCGCTGCGGGCAGGTGGGGCCGGCGGGGAACGAAGTGGCGATCGTCGTTCCTTAGGAACCGGGGCTCGGGACTCGGGACTCGGGACTCGGGACGCGGACTGCACGCTGTCACGGCAGCGCGGGAGTAACTGGGTCAGTTCCGTTCAAGGTTGGTCCCGAGCCCCGAGCCCCGAGCCCCGAGCCCCGAGTCCCGAGCCCCGCATTCGAGACGCCACCGTCCCAGCGCCGCACACACCAACCGGCCAGAACGCGCCCTCCTGTCTTGATTCCGGCGTGTTCCGAGCCGGTCCTTGGCAGGGCGCTTGCTGCCAGGCGTCACATGCGACACGCGCTGCGCGACGCGCGCCACGCCCTCCGCGTGATGGCGGGGTGGCCGGTGCTCACGGCGACCACGGTGCTCACGCTGGCGCTCGGCATCGGCGGCGCCACGGCGATGTTCTCGATCGCCAGCGCCCTGCTGCTGCGGCCGCTGCCGGTGCCGGCGCCCGAGCGGCTCGTGCGGGTGTTCGGCACCACCGAATCACGTGCCCTCGGAATCGCGTCGTACCCGAACCTGCGCGACGCCGGCGACCAGGCCAGATCGTTCAGCGCGTTCGCCATCCACCAGCAGGCGTTCGCCGCCTACGGGCTCGGCGAAGACACCACCTCGGCGGCGACGGAACTGGTCAGCGGCACCTACTTCGCGACCTTCGGCGTCGCGCCGCGCCTCGGCCGGGCGATCGGCGCCGCCGACGACACCGCCGGTGCGCCGCAACAGGTCGCCGTGGTCAGCGACGCGTGGTGGCGCAGCCATCTCGGCGCCGATCCGGCGGTGCTGGGACGCATCGTCCATCTGAACGGCGCCCCGTTCGAGGTGATCGGCGTCGCCCCGGCCTCGTTCCGCGGCAGCTACGACGCCGCGCCGACCGACCTGTGGGTGCCGCTGATGACGTATGGCACCGTGCGTCCGCGCGGCATCGACGCGCAGCGACGCAACTGGGGCTGGCTGCAGGCCTCGGCGCGCCTGGCCGCCGGCGCGACCGTGGCCTCGGCCCAGGCCGAAATGGAGACGCTGGCCACGGCGCTGGTGGCGGCGTTCCCGGCCGAGAACCAGAATCTGCGCTTCACCGTGGTGCCGGCGTCGGCGGCCCCCGAGGCGATGACGCCGCTGCTGACGCGGGTACTGGCGTTCGCACTGCTCGTCACCGCCCTCGCCCTGGCCGCCGCCTGCGCGAACGTCGCCAACGCCCAGCTGGCCACGGTGGCCGATCGCGCCGCCGAGATCGCGGTTCGCATGGCCATGGGCGCCTCGCGCCGCGACGTCGCGCGGCTGTGGCTGGTCGAGACGCTGGTCGTTACGCTGGCCGCCGGGGCCGTCGGGCTGCTGGCTGCGGTGTGGCTGCGCGACGGGTTCCTGGCCCTGCAGCCGCTCACCGGCCGGCCCAACTTCGCCCCCACCGTCGATCTCGACTGGCGGGTCGGCGCCTTGGTGGCACTGCTGGTCGCGCTGGCCGCCGCCGCGTCGGGCGTGCTGCCAGCGCTTCGCGCCGCCGCCACCGACCCGGCCCGGTCGCTGCAGGAGGGCGCCGGCACGACGGTGAGCCGGCCGCGCGGCCGCTGGCTGGCCTCGGGGCTGGTGTCGAGCCAGGCGGCGGTGTCGATCCTGCTGGTCGCGCTCGCCGCGCTGCTCGGACGCAGCGTCGCGGCCTCCACCTGGTTCGACGTCGGCTTCTCCACCGGGCGGCTGGTCGTGGCCACGGCCAACACCAGCGGCCTGGGCCTCGACGAGGCGCGATCGCGGGCCTACCACGAGGACACGATGCGGCGCGTGCGCGCGCTGCCCGGCGTCGAGGCGGTGACCGCCGCGGCGGTCGTGCCGCTGGGCGGCAACGACGAACAGCGCGGCATCGCCATCGAGGGGTACACGCCGCCCTCCGGCGACGCGTTCGTGCCGGTCGCCACCAACGTGGTGTGGCCGGGCTATTTCGAGATGATGGGCATTCCGGTGGTGCGCGGCCGGACGCTCGCGGCCGCGGACGGACGCCCCGACGCGCCGCTGGCGGTCGTGGTCAACGAGACCATGGCGCGCACCTACTGGCCCGGCGCCGAGGCGGTGGGACGCCGGCTCCGCTTCGGCGACACACCGGCCGCGGTGGTCGGCGTGGCGCGCGACATCACCTACTACGCGCTCGGTGAACCGCCGATGCCGTATCTCTACGTGCCGTTCGGGCCGGTGCCGTTTCCCGACGGCCTGACCTTCCACGTCCGCACCGCCACCGCCGGCGTCGCGGTGGAGCGCCAGCTCGCCGCCGAGCTGCGCCGCCTCGACGCGCGCGTGCGCATCGTCAACGCGATGCGTTACCAGGATCTGCGGGCGGAGGCGCTGTTCCCGGCGCGGGCCATGGCCGCGCTGAGCGGCGGCTTCGGGCTGCTGGCCCTGCTGCTGTTCCTGGCCGGTACCTACGGCGTCACCGCCCACGCCGTGGCGGCGAGGCGGCGCGAGTTCGCGCTGCGGCTCGCCCTGGGCGCCGTGCCCGGTGAGCTGCGCGGTGCCGTCGTGCGTCAGGCGATCGGCTGGGGCGCGCCCGGCGTCGCCGTCGGCATCGCCGTCACCCTCGCGATCGCCCAGTTGCTGCGGGCGTTCCTGTTCGGCGTCACCACCGCCGATCCATGGTCGATCGGCGCGGCGGTGCTCGCCGTGATCGCCACCGCGGCGGTGGCCGCTTACGTGCCGGCGCGGGCCGTGGTTCGCGCCGACGTCGTCGCTCAGCTGCGCCGCTGATCACGCCGCCATCGCGCGGCGTTGCGCTACCACCCGATCGCGAGGCCGTCCTTGCGCGGATCCGAGCCGCCGAGCAGCACGCCGCTCGCCGCTTCGACGGCCACTGCCTGGTAGCCGCCCATCTGGCCGCGGCCCTCGACGACGACGTGGCCCCGCCGCTCGAGGTCGCGGCGCACGCCGGCGTCGATCGCGCTCTCGACCGCGAGGCTGGCGCCGAGATGGCGCACCCGCGCCGCCTCGCCGGCCGCCTGCACGTGCATGCCGAAGTCGACGACGTTCATCACGATCTGCGCGTGGGCCTGCGCCTGGTTGTCGCCGCCCATCACGCCGAAGGCCATCCATGGCCGGCCGTCGCGGACGAGCATCCCCGGCACCAGCGTGTGAAGCGGCCGCTTGCGCGGACCGATGCAGTTGGGATGGCCGGGCGCGAGGACGAAGCCCGAGCCGCGGTTGTGGAGCGTGATGCCGGTCTCGCCGGCGACGATGCCGGCGCCGAAGCCGGCGAAGAGCGACTGGATGAACGACACCACGCGGCCGTCGGCGTCGGCCGCGGCGAGGTAGATGGTGTCGCCGCGATCGCGGCCGGCGAAGTCGGGCGTGGTGGCCGTCGATCCGGGACGCGTCCCGGCGCGATACGTGCGGGCCGCGCCGCTGTCGATCTCCCGCCGCCGCACCGCCGCGTACTCCTTCGAGACCAGCATCGCCAGCACCTCGGCGGGCACGGCGTCGCGATCGGCCAGCCAGGCGCCGCGATCGGCGAAGGCGATCTTCTTGGCCTCGCTCACCAGGTGCAGCAGGTCGGCGCTGTTGTGGCCCAGGGCCGCGACGTCGAAGCCCTCGAGGATGTTCAGCATCTCGAGGGCGACGAACCCCTGCGTGCTGGGCGGCATCTCGTGCAGCGTGGCGCCGCGGTAGCTGGTGCTGATCGTCTCGACCCAGTCGGCCTGGTGGGCGGCCAGATCCTCGGCGGTGAGCAGGCCGTCGCGGGCCCGCATGTCGGCGGCGATCGCCGCCGCGATCGGCCCGCGGTAAAAGGCGTCGGGACCGCCGGCGGCGATGAGCGCGAGGCTGTCGGCGAGCCGCGGGTTCCGGAAGATCTCGCCCATCACCGGCGCCCGCCCGCCCGGCAGGAACGTGCGGGCCGCGGCCGGATCGGCGGCGAGCCGGGTGACCGACTCGGCCCACTCGGCAGCCATCAGCTCGGCCACCGGGAAGCCGTCGCGTGCGTAGCCGATCGCCGGGGCCAGCGCCTGGGCCAGCGTCCGCGTGCCGAAGCGGGTGAGCAGCGCGTCCCAGCCGCTGACGACGCCCGGCACGTCCACCGGCAGCGGGCCGCTGCCCGGCATCTCGCTCAGCCCCCGGCGCCGAAACTCCTCGAGCGTGGCGGCTGCCGGCGCGCGGCCGCTGGCGTCGAGGCCGTGGATGCGCCCCGTCCCGGGATCGTGGACCAGCGCGAAGAGGTCGCCGCCGATGCCGTTCATCGACGGCTCGACCACCGCCAGCACCGCCGCCGCCGTGACCGCGGCATCGACGGCGTTGCCGCCGCCCTGCAGCACCTGCAGGCCGGCGGCCGACGCCAGCGGCTGGCTGGTGGCGATCATCCCGCGCCGGCCGACCGCCGGCGAGCGGGTGGCATCGATCTGGCCGAAAGGGCGATCACCTGAGCGACGCGGGGCAGGGGTGGGCATTTGACGGCGCCATTCTACTGGCTCCTGCGGTTCCGGAATCGGGACGGCGGTGTCCGTTCCCGGCACGCCTTAACGTAGGTTTAACAGTCACAAAATAAACGAGTTAGCGCTTGAACCAAACACCGCTGGCGGGCGTCAAAGCTAGTGACGGTCGATCTGGACGCACCGTGCGGCCGCGACCGACGGAAAGGAGTCTTCACCGATGTTCCGCGTGCTCGACTGGAATTTCTCCGGTACCGCCGAGCCCGTGGTGGCGAGCCTGCTGCTCGCGACCCTGGTGCTCTCGATCGTGCTGCTCTGATTCGCACGACGGCCTGACGCCTGGCGTTGGCGCGCGCGCCCCGCGCCGCCAGACCCAGCCAACGGCCCGGCCATCCTGGCCCACGCGCCTGGCACGACCCACGACCTCGTGGGCTCGTTCCAGGCGTTCGTGCGTACGGGAGATCAGCGGCTCGGCGCGTCGGCCGAGGCGGTGTAGCTGCGGCGGGCCCGCACGGTGACGCCCGGACGCTTGACCCGCACGTCGAGCTTGTGGACCTTGCCGTCGAGGTTCTCCGGCGCGAACGCCAGCAGGTACTGGCTGCGCAGCTCCTGCGACACGCGGGTGAACGTGGAGGCGAGCAGGTCGCTCTTCTGCAGTTCGAAGTGGCCGCCGCCGGTGTCCTCGGCGATGCGGCGCAACGACCGATCGGGCCGCGTCTGCACCTGGCGGACGCCGTTGAAGTAGTTCACCGACAGCCCGATCGTGTAGACCATCACCTCTTCGTCGCGGGCGCGGTTCTGGGCGTCGCCGAAGCGCACCCGGCTGCCGGTGTCGTCGCCGTCGGTGAAGAGCAGCACCACCCGCCGGCCCTCGACGCCCTTCAGCGCGTCGAGACTGAAGGCGAGTGCGTCCCACAGCCGCGTGGCGTTGCCGAACTGCAGGTCGTCGAGCGCCGCGATCAGGTCGTCGCGGTCGTTGCTGAACTCTCCCGAGAGCTGCAGCTTGTCGTTGAAGGCGCCGACCTGCGCGCGGTCCACCGGCAGCAGCCGCAGCAGGAACTGCTCGGCCGCCTGGTTCAGCAGCTTGAGGTGCTCGGTCATGCTGGCGCTGGTGTCGAGCATCACCACGGCCGTGAACGGCTGCGGCTCGTTCGAGAACGCCGAGATCGTCACCGGCTTGCCGTTGTCGAGCACCTCGAAGTCGGTCTCCTCGAGATCCGCGACGAGCCGCCCGGAGCCGTCGACGGCGGTGGCGTAGACCGGCACGGTGCGCACGCCCGACCGGAACGTGGGCTGCTGATCGGCGGCCAGCGCCGCGACGCTCGCGGTCAGGAGACAGGCGGCGCAGAGCGGTCGGGTCATGGAACGAGCGTATCAGCCCGGCGTCCCGGCCGCCACCGATCGACGTGGTCGCGATCGGTCGCGGGTGCTCCAGTGTGACGGCGAAGCTCACCGTCCCGGCCGCCGCGGCCGGGGCGATGACGCCGGCCAGCTGAGCGGTGAACGTTCGTGAGGCCGTGCCGCCGGGTCCGAGCCCGCGGCAGATCACGGCGTTGTCCGCGTCGGTGAACGTCGCGCCACCCGTGACATCACGTTACGATGGGCGGCGTGATCGCCGGTCCGCCGCCCGGTCTTTGCGCCGCGTGCCGCTGGCGCCAGGAGGTTGCCGGCGCGCGTTCGTCGTTCGTCCTGTGCCGCCGTGGCCTCGACGACCCGCGGTTCCCGAAGTACCCGTCGCTGCCCGTGCGTGCCTGCGCGGGGTTCGACCCGGCCGCCGGCAGCGAGAAGGCCGGGCCGCCGGGCACGCCCCCGGGGTAAGCTGACAGGATGTCGAGACCGCAGTTCCGGTGCATGGTCGCCGTCGTCGCGGTGCTGGGCGGCGTCGCCTGCGGCGACACGTCGAATGCCCAGCAGCCGCCGCCCGTCGCGGCCGGCGATCCCGCTCAGGTCGTCGCCACGGTGGGCGGCAGGACCTTCACCATGGCCGACGTCGAGGCGCGCTGGCAGAAAGACGATCCGGCCGAGCGGGCGCGGGTGACGCAGCTGCTCTACCAGCACCGCCGGCAGAGCATCGATCAGCTGGTCGGCGATTTCCTGATCGACGAGGCGGCGAAGAAGGCCGGCATCGCCCGCGAGAAGTACCTCGACGACGAGCTCGCGAAGCGGCGCGGCGAGATCACCGAGGCCGACATCCAGCGCGTCTACGACGACAACAAGGATCGCGTCGGCGCCTCGACGCTGGACGACCTGCGCGCCTCGATCGTCAGCTTCATCACCCGCAACCGCGACGGGCAGAACCTGGCGATCCTGGTCGACGAGCTCAAGGCCGCCGGTCCGCCGGTGACGGTGGCGCTGGACCCGCCGCGCTATGAGGTGCCCATCGAGGCCCACGACCCGTCGCGCGGCCCGGCCGACGCCGCGGTGACGATCGTCGAGTTCTCCGAGTACCAGTGCCCGTTCTGCGCCCGCGTCACGCCGACCTTGCGCGAGATCGAGCAGAAGTATCCGGGCAAGGTGCGGATCGTGTTCAAGGACTTCCCGCTGCCGAATCACGCGGAGGCGCCGAAGGCGGCCGAGGCGGCCCACTGCGCCGGCGAGCAAGGCAAGTACTGGGAACTGCACGACCGGCTGTTCGCCAACCAGCGGCAGCTGCAGGTGCCCGAATTGAAGGCCCACGCCGTGGCCGTGGGCCTCGACCAGGCGGCGTTCGACCAGTGTCTCGACTCGGGGAAGTTCGCCGCCAACGTGCAGGCCGACGTCGATCTGGGCGCCGGGATGGGCGTGCAGTCGACGCCGACGCTCTACATCAACGGCCGGGTCGTCACCGGCGCGCAGCCGATTGGCGTCTTCACCAGCATCATCGACGAGGAGCTGGCCCGCCGCGGCGCGAAGTAGGGCAGAGCGTCAGCATTGCCTGGAGGCGGAGCCGACGCTCCGCCCACGGTCACACGATCAGATCACGCGGTGACGAGGACGATCTTGCCGCGCGCCCCGGGCGCCATGACGCGCCGGTGGGCTTCGGCGGCCTCGGCCAGCGGCAGCTCCAGCCCGACCACCGGCGTCAACGCCCCCGACGCCAGCGCCTCGTCCACGCCGGCGTAGGCCCGCTGCAGCTCCGCCTCGCTCTGGTTCCAGAACGCCATGCCGTGCACGGCGGCTTCCTTGCCCATGATCTTGCGCGGGTCGATCTCGATCCGGCCGCGGTTGCCGACGATCACGACGCGGCCGCGCGGCGCCAGCATGGTCAGGTCGTGGTCGAGGTTGACGTTGGCCAGCATCTCGAGAATCACGTCGGGACCGCGGCCGCCGGTGAGGCCCATCACCCGCTCGACGTGCTGCGGATCGCGGTGATCGACGGCGTGGTGGGCGCCCTCGGCGAGGACCAGCGCCAGGCCGTCGTCGCTGCCCGCCGAGCCGATCACCGTCAGGCCGGCGGCGCGCGCCAGCTGCACCGCGGCCAGGCCGACGGCGCCGCTGGCGCCGTGCACGAGCAGCGTGTCACCGGCCCTGGGCGTCGCCCGATCGAGCGCGCGGAACGCCGTGACGCACGGCACGTTGACCGCCGCGCCCTCGTTGAACCCGAGGCGGCCCGGCAGCGGGTGCACCTGACCGGCCAGGCAGAGGACGATCTGGCGATACGCGCCGTAGGCCTTGTGATCGGCGGTGCCGCCCGTGTAGACGCGGTCGCCGACCGCGATGCCGGTCACGCCGGCGCCCACCGCTTCGACCACGCCGGCGCCGTCGGCGCCCGGCGAGTACGGCAGCGGCGGCTTGATCGCGTAGGTGCCCGTCAGCATGTAGGTGTCGAACGGATTCACCCCGGCGGCGTGCAGCCGCACCCGCACCTGCCCCGGCCCCGGTGACGGATCCGGCAGCTCGTCGAGCTGCAGGACGTCGGGGCCGCCGAAGGCATGGGCGCGGATGGCTTTCATGGACAGCGATTCTAGTCGGGTCTCGGGGCCCGGGTCTCGGGGCTCGGGAAGAACCTCGGACGGAACTGACGCCCCGAGACGACGGCGTCAACTGCCCCTCCCGAGCCCCGAGCCCCGAGCCCCGAGCCCCGAGCCGTGTTCTACACTGTCCGCGTGGATTGGCTCGCCCGCCTCGAGTCGCCGGCCAACGCGCTGGCGGTGCTCACCGCGATGATCACGCCGGCGGTGCTCATCTCGGCGTGCGGCGCGCTCATCTTCTCGACCAGCAGCCGGCTCGGGCGGGTGGTGGACCGGGTACGGGCGCTGTCGGCGCGGTTCGAGGAGCTGGCCAAGCATCCCGAGGCCGACGAGATGGCCGACGACCGCCGCCAGCTCGTCTTCGAGCAGCTGGATCGCCAGACCTCGCGGGCCCGTCTGATCCAGCGGGCGATGGTGGCGTTCTACACCGCGCTCGGCGTCTTCGTGGCCACCAGCGTGGCCATCGCCGTGATCGCGGCCATCGCCCGCAGCTTCACCTGGGTGGCGGTGGTGCTCGGGGTGACGGGCGGACTGTTCATGCTCTTCGGCAGCGTGCTGCTGGTCATCGAGTCGCGGATGGCGATGGGCGCCATCTCGTCGGAAATGGATTTCGTCTGGAAGGTCAGCAAGCGCTACGCCGGCGAGGGGCTGAGCGAAGCCCGTGGCGGCCCGGCCACCTGGCTGGGCAAGAGAATCGGCTAGACACCTTCGTCGCGTATCGGAGCTATACTCCGCGCTCGCAGTCGGCCCGCCCGTTCCGGTCCGGACGACCGCGACTTCTCCAGGGGAGGCCGGCGATGAACACCTCCGTGTCCCTGACCGTGAACGGTCAGCGGCAGCAGCACGACGTGGATGCCCGTCTGCTGCTCGTCCATTACCTGCGCGACGTGCTCGGGCTCACCGGCACCAAGGTCGGCTGCGACACCAGCCAGTGCGGCTCGTGCACCGTGCTCGTCGACGGCATGGCCGTCAAGTCGTGCACCTGCCTGGCCGCCCAGGCCGACGGCACGTCGGTCACGACCATCGAGGGGCTGGCGCCGCCCGGGTCGCTGCACCCGATCCAGGAAGCGTTCTGGAACAAGCACGGGCTGCAGTGCGGGTTCTGCACGCCGGGCATGGTCTTCGCCGCCCACGAACTGCTGCAACACACGCCGAACCCGACGCCCGAGCAGATCCGCCACGGGCTGGAGGGCAACCTGTGCCGGTGCACGGGGTACCAGAACATCGTCCGTTCGGTGCAGGCCGCCGCCGCGGCGATGGGAGGGGCGAAATGAGCACCCGCATCTTCGGCTCGGCGATCCGCCGCCGCGAGGACCCGCGGCTGCTCACCGGTCTCGGCACCTACACCGACGACCTCTCGCTGCCCGGCATGGCGCACGCGGCGATGCTGCGCAGTCCGCACGCCCACGCGAAAATCGTGTCGATCGACACCAGCAAGGCGGCCAAGGCGCCCGGCGTGGTGGCGGTCTACACCGGCAAGGATCTGGCCGGCAAGGTCGCCGCCATGCCCTGCGCGTGGCTGCTGCCCAACGCCGAACTCAAGATTGCCGAGTTCCTGCCGGTGGCGACCGAGACGGTGCGCTACGTCGGCGACATCGTCGCCGTCGTCGTGGCCGGCACCGCGTATCAGGCCCACGACGCCCTCGCCCTGATCGACGTCAAGTACCAGACGCTGCCGGCGGTCGTCGATCCGCAGAAGTCGGCGAAGAGCGGCGCGCCGCAACTGCACGCCAGCGTCGCCGGCAACCAGGCCTTCCATTGGAAGGTGGCCGGCGGCGACGCCGATGCCGCCTTCGCCGCCCCGGGCGCCGTCGTCGTCAAGGACCGCATCATCCAGCAGCGTCTGATCCCCACGCCGATGGAGCCGCGCTCGGCGCTGGCGCAGTGGACCGCCGCCACCGGCGAACTCACGCTGTGGAACACCACGCAGAATCCGCACATCGTCCGCTTCATCGCCTCGCTGGTGATGGGCGTGCCCGAAGACAAGCTGCGGGTGATCGCGCCCGAGGTGGGCGGCGGCTTCGGCGCCAAGATCGCCCAGTACCCGGCCGACTTCATCACCTGCTTCTGCGCGATGCAGCTGAATCGCCCGGTGAAGTGGACCGAAACGCGGAGCGAGAACTACGTCGCCACCACGCACGGCCGCGACCACGTGCAGGAAGTGGAGCTGTGCGGCACCCCCGACGGCAGGATCACCGGCGTGCGCGGCACGGTGTGGGCCGGCATGGGGGCGTATCTGTCCACGGCCGCCCCCGGCATCCCGACCATCCTGCATGGCCTGATGCTGTGCGGCCCGTATCTGATCGACAACGTCAAGGAAGACGTCTACGGGATCTACACCAACACCACACCGGTCGAGGCCTATCGCGGCGCCGGCCGGCCCGAGGCCACCTACCTGCTCGAACGGCTGATCGATCGCTACGCCCACGCCATCGGCAAGGATCCGGCCGAGGTGCGGCGGATCAACCTCATCCCGAAGTTCGACAACGGCCACAACGTGGCCACCGGGCTGACCTACGACAGCGGCAACTACCACGGCGCACTCGACAAGCTGATGGCGCACGTGGACTACGCCGGGCTGCGCAAGCAGCAGGCCGAGGCGCGCGCCAAGGGCCGCTACCTGGGCATCGGCCTCTGCACCTACGTCGAGGTGTGCGGGCTGGGGCCGTCGCAGGTGGCCGGGGCGATCGGCTTCCAGGGCGGGCTGTGGGAGAGCGCGATCGTCCGCTTCCACCCGTCGGGCAAGGTGAACGTCTTCATCGGCACCAAGCCGCACGGCCAGGGCGAGGAGACCACCTTCGCGCAGATCGTCAGCGCCGAGCTGGGCGTGGACGTAAACGACGTCAAGGTGATGCACGGCGACACCGACAAGACGCCGATGGGCTGGGGCACCTACGGCAGCCGCACCACGGCGGTGGGCGGCGCGGCGCTGGCGGTGGCGCTCAAGAAGATCAAGGACAAGGCGCTGGCCCTGTCGGCGCACCTGCTCGAGGCGTCGGTGGAGGACATGGACTACGCCGACGGCAAGTTCTTCGTGAAGGGCGCGCCGGCCAAGGCCAAGACCATCCAGGACGTGGCGCTGATGGCCAACGTGGCCTGGAACATGCCGGCCGGCATGGAAGCCGGCCTCGAGGCGTCGAGCTTCTACGACCCGCCCAACTTCGTCTATCCGTTCGGCGCCCACGTGGCGGTGGTCGAGGTCGATCCCGGCACCGGCGCGATCGCCATCAAGCGCTACGCCTGCGTGGACGACTGCGGCCCGCAGATCAACCCGATGATCGTCGAGGGCCAGGTGCACGGCGGCGTCGTCCAGGGCCTCGGCCAGGCGCTGTGGGAAGAAGGCGTCTACGCCGACAACGGCCAGCTGCTCACCGGCACGCTGATGGACTACGCGATCCCGCGCGCCGACGTCCTGCCCGACATCGAGGTGCTGTCCACGGTCACGCCGTCGCCGCACCACCCGCTCGGCGTCAAGGGCATCGGCGAAGCCGGCACCATCGTCTCGACCTGCACGATGTACAACGCGGTGGTCGACGCCCTGCGGCCGCTCGGGGTCCACGAGCTGCCGATGCCGATGACCCCGGAACGCGTCTGGCGCGCCGTCCAGACGGCGAAGAAGGGAGCCTGAGATGTACTCACCGTCCTTCGCCTATCACCGCGCCTCGTCGATTGCCGACGCCCGGAAGCTGCTCGCCGCCAATCCCGGCGCCAAGCTGCTGGCCGGTGGCCACAGCCTGCTGCCGCTGCTCAAGCTGCGGCTGGCCGCGCCCAGTGCGCTCATCGACATCGGCCGCGTCGCCGAGCTGCGCGGCATCAGCGCCGCCAGCGGCGGGGTCCGCATCGGCGCGGCCACGACGCACGCCGCGATTGCCGCTTCGGACGTCGTGCGGTCGCAGTGCGCTGTCCTCGCCGAGGCGGCCGGCCAGATCGGCGACCCCGCGGTCCGCAACCGCGGCACCATCGGCGGCAGCGTCGCGCACGCCGATCCGGCCGCCGATCTGCCCACCGTGCTCGTCGCCCTCGGCGGCACGGTGGAGGTCGCCGGTGCAAGCGGCACACGCACCGTCGAGGCCAAGGACTTCTTCCAGGGCATGATGGCCACGGCGCTGGCCGATGGCGAGCTGGTGACGGCGGTGTGGGTGCCGGCGCTGGCCAAGGGCACCGGCGCCGCCTACGTGAAGTTCGCGCACCCGGCCTCGCGCTACGCCGTGATCGGGGCGGCGGCGGTCGTCACCGCCCAAGGCGGCAAGTGCACCGCGGCGTCGGTGGCTGTCGGCGGGCTGGTGCCGGGTCCACTGCGCCTCGGCGCGGTGGAGGCGGCCCTCGTCGGCTCGGCGCTCGACGGCGCCGCGATCGCCGCCGCCGCCGGCAAGACCGGCGGCGCGCTGGGCGGCGACGTGATCGGCGACATCTTCGCGTCGGCGGAGTACCGCCGCGCGGTGGCCGGCACCTACGTCGCCCGGGCCGTGGCTGCCGCGGCCGCGCGGGTGTGACCCGGCTGGTCGAGTCGGTCGACGACGTTCAGCGCCGGCTCGACGCCGAAGGCTACGTCGCCGACCGCGCGCTCGCGGTGTCGGTGTACCTGGCGCTCACACTGCGCCGGCCGCTGTTCCTCGAGGGCGAAGCGGGCGTCGGCAAGACCGCCGTCGCCCGCACCATCGCCGCGGCGCTCGGCGTCGAGCTGATCCGCCTGCAGTGCTACGAGGGCCTCGACGTCCACCACGCCGTCTACGAGTGGGACTACGCCCGCCAGCTGCTCGAGGTGCGGCTGCTCGAAGCCACCCATGCCGTCGATCGCGAGCGGGCGCGCCAGGAGCTCTTCAGCGAGGCGTTCCTGATCCGCCGGCCGCTGCTGCAGGCGCTCGGCGGCGCCCCGGGCCGCCCACCGGTGCTGCTCATCGACGAAATCGACCGGGCCGACGAGGAGTTCGAGGGCTACCTGCTGGAGCTGCTGTCGGAGTTCCGCATCACGATCCCCGAGCTGGGCACCATCGCCGCCGTCGAGCCGCCGATCGTCGTCCTCACCTCGAACCGCACGCGCGAGGTGCACGACGCCCTGAAGCGCCGCTGCCTCTACCAGTGGATCGACTATCCGAGCTTCGACAAGGAGCTGGCGATCGTCGCCCGTGCGGCGCCACGGGCCTCGGCGGCCCTCGCCGCCCAGGTGACCGCCCTGGTCCAGGAGCTGCGCACCGCCGAGCTCTACAAGACGCCCGGCATCTCCGAGACCCTCGACTGGGTGGCGGCGCTGGTGGCACTGGACCGCGAGACGGTGGACGCCGCGGCGATCGAGGACACGCTCGGCGTGCTGCTCAAGGCCCGCGAGGACGTCGAGGCGATGCGCGGCGAGCGGCTGGCCGCGGTGGTGTCGCGGGCGATGCTGCGCGGCGTGCGCCGCAGCTGAGGCTGGCCGTGTCGGCGCTCGCCGCCAACCTGCTCGCATTCGGACGGCTGCTCCGCACCCTCGGCCTCGACGTGTCGGCGAGTCAGTCGCGTCAGGCACTGGTGGCCGTGGCCACGGTCGGCGTCGGCCGGCGGAGCGACGTGAGGCAGGCGCTGCGCGCCACGCTGGTCAGCCGGGCTGTCGACCTGGCGATCTTCGACGCCGCGTTCGACGCCTTCTGGAAGGACCACGGCGAACGCTGGGGGCGACGCGATCTGCGGTCGCTCGGCGATCCTCACGGCACGACGACGCTGCAGGTGGATGTCGTGCTGCCCGAGATGGACGCCGCCCCCGACGAGGCGCAGTCGGACGATGCCGACCGGCCGGCCCCCCTTCCCGAAGGCGAGATCCAGACCTGGAGCGGCGCCGAGGCACTGCGCGATCAGGACTTCGCCGACGTCACGCCGGCGGAGCTCGCGCAGGTGCGCGCGGCGTTGACGGCCCTGGTCTGGCACCCCGGCGAACGGCGCACGCGCCGCTGGGTGGCCGGCGCCGGATCGCGTCCCGACGTGCGCCGGGCGTGGCGGCACCAGACGCGCACCGGCGAGCTGCTGCACTGGCCGACGCGTGTCCGCACGACGCGGCCGCGCCCGCTGGTGCTCCTCGCCGACGTGAGCGGCTCGATGGAACGCTATTCGCGCATGCTGCTGCACTTCGCCTACGCGCTGCAGCGGGCGCGTGGCCGGGTCGAGGTGTTCCTGTTCGCCACCCGCCTCACGCGGGTGACCCGCGAGCTGTCACGCGGGTCGATCGACACGGCCATCACGGCGGTGTCGCGCCAGGTGCCCGACTGGTCGGGCGGGACGCGCATCGGCGACGCGCTGCGCGCCTTCCACGTGCGGTGGGCGCGCTCGGTGCTCAGCCGGCGTCCGGTCGTGCTGGTGGTCTCGGACGGCTGGGACCGCGGGGATCCCCGGGAGCTGCAGCAGCAGGTGGCGCGGCTGCAACGCAGCTGTCACCGCTTGATCTGGCTCAGCCCGCTGCTCGGCACCGCCGACTACCAGCCGCTCACCCGCGGTCTGGTCGCCGCGCTGCCCTACGTGGACGACTTCCTGCCGGCGCGGACCCTGCGCAACCTCGAGGACCTGGCCGCCCGCCTCAACGCGCTGCCCGATCAGCGGCCCTTGCGCCGGCAGGCTCCGGCGCAGAGGATAGCCACATGACTCTCGACGGCACCTACACCTTCGCCGCGCCGCGCGAGCGCGTGTGGCAACTGCTGATGGATCCCAAGGTGATCGCCTCGTGCGTGCCCGGCTGTGAGGAGTTCGAGCCGATGGGCGACGACAAGTACCGCGTGCGGCTCACCGCCGGCGTCGCTGCCATCACCGGCACGTTCGAAGGGACGGTGACGCTCGCCGACCAGGTGGCGCCGCAGTCGTACCGGCTGCAGATGGAAGGCAGCGGCGGTCCGGGGTTCGTGAACGGCAATGCGGTGATGACGCTGCGCGAGGACGGCACCGGCACGGCCGTGGACGTGAAGGCCGAGGTCGAAGTGGGCGGCACCATCGCCCGGGTCGGCCAGCGGCTGCTCGGCAGCGTGTCGAAGATGATGCTCGACCGGTTCTTCGCGTGCATGGCGGGAAAGGTCGGCAGCTAGCTCCCGATCGACACGCCATCCGCGAACGAACGCAGCCGGCGGTGTCCGCGGACGCCGCCGGCCGTGGCAGGTGCGGGTGTCGCGCTAGGCGGCGCGCGTCCGCCGGGTGCCGGCCGGCATGCCGACCGTCGTCGTCAAGACGGCGCCGTCGACCACGGCCAGCCGAGGGGTGGAGATCTCGCCGTCGACGACGGCGGTCGCGCGAATCTCGACCCGCTCTTCGGCCTCGATCCGGCCGTCGAGCTTCCCGGCCACGATCACCGAGGCCGCGACCACGGTGCCGGACACCTGCGATTCGGGAGCCAGCGTCAACGTCTGCCCCGACAGGGTGATGCTGCCTTCGACCCGTCCGGCGATCACCAACTCCTCGCTGCCCGAGATGTCGCCCTTGATGACTAACGTTCGTCCGCCGATCATGCGCGTGCCTCCGGCAGCCCCCGAGCAAATTGCTTACCGCTTCACGCCGGGGACGCGCCTGCAGGAAAAACGCCGAAGCGACGTGTTTCGCGCGTTTCGAGGATGCCAATCCTGATGTCGGACTGACGGCTTTGTGACGCCCTGCGCCACCGGGTTGACGCGCGGGCAGATGACCGCACGCATCACCCCGCCCGACCTTGCCCTTGCGGCCGACGCCGTCCAGCGGGATTATGAGCCGCGCCATCCGCCTCGATGCCGCCGGAAGGGCCCACGGGCTTGGGGTCGGGTCGAGAGTCAGGAGGAGCCATGGTCGATCCGCTCAGACGCAAGCTGTTGAAGACCGGCGCCGCGGTGACGGCCATGGCCGCCGCGGAGCGGGTGATGGCTCACCCGCCCGCGCAAGGCGGCGCGGTCGGCTCCCTCTACGAACGAGGTCCCGTTCGCATCCACTATCAGGAGTCCGGTTCCGGCTTTCCGCTGCTGCTCATCGCCGGCGGCGGTCTGAACTCGACGATCGCCGGCTTGGCCAACCCCTTCGACGCGATCGGGGAGTTCAAGGGCGAGTACCGCTGTATCGCGGCGGATCTGCGCAACGCCAATACCGGCCAGTCCTCCGGTCCGCTCGAAATCGACCGGCCGTGGGACGCGTATACCGATGACCATCTCGGCCTGATGGATCACCTGGGCATCGACAGGTTCATGGTGATGGGGTTCTGCATCGGCGGCCCCTTCATCTGGAACCTTCTGAAGCGGGCGCCGCACCGCGTCATCGCGGCAGTGCTGGCGCAGCCGAGCGGCTTCCGCGCCGACATGCCGACCCTCTTCTACGACAACAACATGGCCGGCTGGGGGGCCGCGCTGGTCAAGCGGCGTCCCGAGATCACCATGGCGATGGTCGACCAGTTCCTGACCAGGATGTACAAGAACGGCGACTTCGTCTTCACCGTGACGCGCGAGTTCGTGCGCGGGTGCCAGACGCCGGTCCTGATCCTGCCCGACGACATCCCGGCGCATCCGTACGCCGTGGCCATGGAGGCCGCGATGCTCGCGCCCAAGGCCGAGGTGAGCATGTTCCCGTGGAAGGAACCCAAGGAACGCATTCCCCTGGCCGTGCGCCAGATCCGCTCCTTCCTGCGGGCGCATCGGCTGGCGTCGGCATGAGCCGCCGGCGGCGACGCCAACGTGCAGGTCGGCGCGCTCACCGGCACCGCCCCCTGAACCACTCGCCGTCGGTCGTCGCCGACGAATGCGCGCTGCCGGTGGGAGTGAAGGCGATGACGCACCTGACGATCGACTACCTGTTCGGCGCCGCCCGACCCACACCACGTCCCTGACCGTTCGCGCCGGCGTGCACCACGAAGGCGGGGACCGCCCGCGGGCGGGGTATCATCCAGCGCCCATGTCCCGTCGCGAGCCGTGCCGTCCCCTGCCGTTGACCCGCCGCGCGTGGCTCGCCGGTTCCGTCGCGGCGCTGGCGGCTGGACTGGCGCGCCGTCCGCTCGCCGCGCCGGCGCCCGCACCCGCGCCGGCCCCCCGCTTCACGGAGCTGCGCCGCGGCGTCGGCATCTTCACCGTGCGCGGCGGCACCATCGGGTACCTCGTCAACGCCGCCGGGGCGCTGGCCGTGGACAGCCAGTATCCCGACACGGCTCCGTTGGCGCTGGCCGGGCTCACCGAGCGATCGCCGAAGGGCATCGAGCTGCTGATCAACACCCACCATCACGCCGATCACACCGGAGGCAATCAGGTGTTCCGGGCCACCGCGCGCCGCATCGTCGCGCACGTCAACTGCCTCGAGTGGCATCGCAGGGCGTCGGCGGCCGCGAAGACCGAGGGGCAGCAGTCCTACGCCGATACCACCTTCACCGACCAGTGGCGCACGTCGTTCGGCGACGAAACGGTGCAGGCGCGTCACTACGGAGCGGGCCACACCGGCGGCGACGCCGTGATCCACTTCCAGCGGGCCAACGTCGTGCACATGGGCGACCTGCTGTTCAATCGCGCCCATCCGAACATCGACCCGCCGGCCGGCGCCCGGGTGGTCCACTGGATCACGGTGCTCGAGACGATCGCCGCGGCGCACGCCGCCGACACCATCTTCATCGCCGGGCACGGCAGGGACAACGCCGTGACGTGCGCGAAGGCCGACCTCGCGCACTTCCGTGACTACCTGACGGCGTCGCTCGACACGGCGCGCAAGGCCGTCGCCGCCGGTCGCTCCAGGGACGAACTCGTGAAGAGCGCGTCGTTGCCGGGATTCGAGGACACCATCGCGCTGAACGCGCGCCTCACGCAGGGATTCGTGCTCGGCGTGTGCTACGACGAACTGAGTGCGAAGTAGCAGGGACCGGGGACCGGGCACCGGGGAAGAGACAGTCATGCTGTCACGCTGCAGGACACACACCATGCGCAGGAACACTGCACCGCTCACGCTGCTCGGCCTCGTCACGCTGGTCTCGGTGCTCTCCGCCCAGGCGCCGCCGGCGGTGACGCCGGTCTTCACCGCCGACTCGCGCGGCAGCGGTCCGCTCGACCGGCTGTCGTTCCGGCAGATCGGACCGGGTGCGCCGTCGGGGCGCATCGACGACCTGGCCGTGCTGGAGAGCGATCCGGCGACGTTCTACGTCGCCACCGCCACCGGCGGCGTCCACAAGACGGTCAACAACGGCACCACCTTCACGCCGGTCTTCGATCACGAGGGCAGCTCGTCGGTGGGCGACATCGCCATCGCGCCCACCGACGCCAATCTGGTGTGGGTCGGCACCGGCGAGAACAACAACCGCCAGTCGTCGTCGTGGGGCGACGGCATCTACAAGTCCACCGACGGCGGACTGACCTGGAAGAACATGGGCCTGCGCGCGTCGAAACAGATCGCGCGCGTGATCGTCGATCCCGTGGACTTCAACGTCGTCCACGTCGCCGCTCTCGGCGACCTGTGGGCCGCCGGCGGCGAGCGCGGCGTCTACAAGACCAGCGACGGCGGGCTGACCTGGAAGCGCACGCTGCACGTCGACGACGACACCGGCGCCACCGAGCTGGTGATGGATCCGGGCAACAACAAGGTGCTCTACGCCGCCACCTACCAGCGGCGGCGGGCGCAGTGGGGCATGAACGGCGGCGGCGCCGGCAGCGGCATCTGGAAGTCGATGGACGCCGGCGAGACGTGGACGAAGATCGAGCAGGGCATCCCGGCCGGCCCCAAGGGCCGCATCGGCATGGACATCTACCGTGCCAACCCCAACGTGCTCTACGCCCGCGTCGAGCATCCGACCGAGAGCGGTGTCTACCGCACCGACGACGGCGGCGCCAGCTGGCGCAAGCTGAGCAGCGTCAACCCGCGGCCGATGTACTTCAGCCAGATCCGCATCGACCCGCGGACCGACTCGCGCATCTACGTGCTCGGCGTGCAGCTGCACGTCTCCGACGACGGCGGCCGCACCTTCCGCAACGACGGCGCGGCGCGCATCCACGTCGACTTCCACGCCATGTGGATCAACCCGACCAACCCGAAGCACCTGATCCTCGGCGGCGACGGCGGCGTCAGCCTCTCCTACGACCGCTCCGCCACCTGGGTCTACCTGCCGAACCTGGTGCTGGCCCAGGCCTACCACGTCGCCTTCGACATGCAGTCGCCGTATCACGTCTGCGCCGGGCTGCAGGACAACAACACCTGGTGCGGGCCGAGCGCCGTGCGCACCAACTCGGGCATCGCCAACGACGACTGGTACGTGGTGCAGGGCGGTGACGGCTTCCAGCCGCTGATGGACCCGACCGACCCGCGCATCGTCTACGCCGAGTCGCAGGACGGGCGGATGAGCCGCGTCGATCGCGCCACCAACGAACGCACGGTGGTGCGCCCCGAGCCGCTCGAGGCCAGGGAGGGCGAGCCGAGCCAGTTCCGCTACAACTGGGACACGGCGATGCAGCTCTCGCCGCACGACCCGTCCACCATCTACGTCGGCGCGCAGATGCTGATGAAGTCGTCCGACCGCGGTCGCTCCTACGCGCCGATCAGCCCCGACCTGTCCACCAACACCAACCGCGAGACCTTGTCGATCATGAGCGTGAACGACAAGGAGGTGCGGGTGGCGAAGAACGACGGCGTCACCACCTGGGGCACCATCGTCACCCTCGAAGAGTCGGCGCGTCGCGCCGGGGTGATCTGGACCGGCACCGACGACGGCGTCGTCAGCGTGACCCGCGACGGCGGCAGGACCTGGGCCAACGTCACGGCCACCTTCAGCGGCGTGCCCAAGTGGACCTACGTGTCGGACGTCGTGCCCTCGCAGCACGCCGACGGCACCGCCTACATCACCTTCGACGGCCATCGCGGCGGCGACTACGGCACGTATGCGTTCGTGACCACCGACTTCGGCGCGACGGCGCGCTCGATCGCCGGCAACCTGCCCAAGGGCGAAGTGGTGCGGACGATTCTCGAGGACCCGAAGAACGCCGACCTGCTCTACCTGGGCACCGAGACGGGCCTGTGGCTCTCGCACAACCGCGGCGGGCTGTGGACCCGTCTCAAGGCCAACCTGCCGACGACGCCGATCTACGAGATGAAGGTCCATCCGCGCGACAACGACCTGATTCTGGCCACGCACGCCCGCGGTCTGTGGATCCTCGACGACCTCGGCATCATCCAGCAGTGGGCCAAGGCCGAGGCCGCCGGCACCTTCGCGTTCGAGCCGGAACCGGCGACGGCGTTCAACGCCGCCAACGACAGGATGAAAGGCTTCGAAGGCGATCGTCAGTTCCTCGGCCTCAACCCGGCGCCCGGAGCGACGCTGGCCTATCGCCTCGCCGCCGACGCCAGAGAGGTGAGCTGGGTGATCCGCGACGGCAGCCAGCAGGTGCGCGAGATCTCGGGCGAGGCGATGCGCGACCGCAACACGGCCGGCCTGCAGATCGTGAAGTGGGACCTGCGGGTGCAGCCGCTGCGCCCGTTGCCACCGCCGCCCAACGGGGCGCCGGCCGGCGGCGGCGGGGGATTCGGCGCCGGCAACAACAACGGCCCGTTCGTGCTGCCGGGCACCTACCGGGCGACATTGCGCGTCGACGGCAAGGACGTCCAGACGGTGAACGTCGCCGTGCGCGGCGACAGCCAGATCACCATCACCGACGCCGACCGGCGGCTGTGGTTCGACGCCGCCGTGGGCCTGCACGACCTGCAGGCCGACGCCAACCGCGCCGCCGAGATCGTCCAGAACGCCAGCGCGCAGCTGACGCTGCTGCAGCAGCAGACGCGCGGCGCCGCCGTGCCCGACGGGCCGAAGAAGGCGATGGACGCGCTGTCGGCGGATCTCGAACGCCTGCGGCGGCGCCTCGGCCTGGGCGGCGGCGGCGGTTTCGGCAACCCCGAGAACCTGCGCGGCCGGGTCGGGCAGCTCAAGAACGCCGTGATGGGCTCGACCTCGGCGCCGACGGCGACGCAGACCGCCCAGATTCGCGAGGTGCGGACGGCGCTGCCGCGGCTGGTGGACGAGGCGACGGCCGCCGGCCGGCGGGTGCCGGACCTGGTGCGCGACCTGCTGGCGGCGGGCGTGATCTTCACGCCCGTGAAGTAGTGCCGGGCGACGCCATCGATCCGATCCTGGCCGACCTCGCGACGCTGCTCCGCTGCCTGCGCTGCGGGGCGACGGACTATACGGCCGCCGCCGACGCGCTGGGCTGCCGGCGCTGCGGCGCCGTCGTGCCCGTGCACGACGGCATTCCGCAGGTGCGGGGCGCGGACGAGGACCCGGCCGTCACGCGTGAGCGCGCCGCCGTACGCGAGATGGAGGCGGCCGCGGCCGGGACGCCCGGCGGCTTCTCGCTGGCGGCGCTGCTCGCCGACGACGGGCCGCTCGGCGACGCGTTCGCCTCGCTGCCTTACGACGACGGCTCCGCCTACTTCCGCGAGCACGACTACTTCCGTAACGTCGCCAGCTTCGCCGCGGTGTTCGACTACGTGATGTCGGCGCTGGGGCCGGCCGACGGCGGCCGCGTGCTCGACGTCGGCGCCGATCTGACGTGGTCCACGGCCCGCCTCGCCGCCGCCGGCTGGCGGCCGGTCGGCATCGACATCAACGACCACCTCGTTGCGTCGCGGCTGCTGCGGCGGCGCGGGCCGGCCTACGGCGTCGTCAACGTCGACATGCACCTGCCGGCGTTCCGGCCGGGGGCGTTCGACGTCGTCACCGCCTTCAACGCGCTGCACCACACCCATCGCATCGAGGCGCTCATCGGCACGCTGGCCGGCGCGCTCCGCCCCGGCGGGCGCTGGTGCGTGGTGGAGCCGTACTGGTTCCTGCAGGAGGTGCGGCAGGCGTTCGGCGTCGCGCAGATCGAAGCCGGCATCAACGAGAACGTCTACCGCCTCGAGGAGTGGCACCGCTGGTTCGTGCAGGCCGGGCTCGAGCTGGAGACGTTTCTCATCGGCCACGCCTACAACGCCGTCTACCGCAAGCGGACCGACGGGACGGCGCGGACGCTCTCCACGGCCGACGCCGAGGCGGAGCTGTTCGCCGGCTATTACCGCGGCCGCCTCGCCGGCCCGCCGGCCCTGCCCGGGCCGGTGCCGGCCGGCGCCCGGGTCGAGGTGCCGATTCGCGTGACCAACGACTCGCCGCGGGCGTGGAGCAGCGACGGCCAGATGCCGGTGCGGCTGAGTTATCACCTGTACGGCCGCGACGGAGCCACGCGTGCGCTCGTGGCGTTCGAACACCCGCGCACGCCGCTCGGCCGCTTCGTGCTGCCCGGCACCACCCACGACATCCGCGTGCCGCTGGTGATGCCGGACACGCCCGGACACTACGAGTTCGAGATCGATCTCATCCACGAAGACCGCCGCTGGTTTGCCGGCCAGGGGCTGGCGCCGTGGGTCGTGCAGGTGGAGGTCGGCCCGGTGTGAGCGTCAGCCCGGCGCGCGTTCGAGTACCGGCAGGTCCTGTCGCGGCAGCAGCGCCAGCATCCGCCTGAGCGTGTCGAGCTGCCGCTCGCGGTCGTTGGGCGGGCCGACCGGCGCGCCCAGCGGCGCCTCGACGGCCAGGGCCCGCGGTGGCGCCAATCGGGCGGTGATGTCGGGGAGCACCGACAGCGACGCCGTGACGATGCCGCGGCGTTCCAGTTCGGTCTGGACCAGACTCACGGTCTGGTGGCACATCGGTCAAACCGGCACCAGCAGCGCGGCGTCCACCCGATCGGCGACCAGCAGTTCCGCCGCCGCCGGCGCCGACTCGCGCACCAGCCGGGCTGGCGCGGTGATCGAGCCCATGAACGACAGGTGGCGTGGCGCCACGTCGCCGATCTCGCCGGTGGCGACCAGCATCTTGAGGACGTCGAGCGGAAAGGCGACGTTGACATCGGCGGCCAGGGGGGCGCGGTCGAACGCGTCGCTGCGGTGATGGCTGATCAGCGTCTGCGGATGGGCGCCGGATACGATGACTCGCCACGACCAGTCGCCGCCGCGAACCTGCAGGTCGAACGGCCGGTCGCCGCGCGCGACCAGGCCGGCGGTGGTGACCAGCGCGACACGACAGCGGGTGAGCGGCGAACGGAGCGTCGCCACCGGCACGGCCTCGGCGCGCCGCCAGCGGTAGGTGGCGAGGAACAGCCGGTAGGAGAGCGGCAGGTCCGCGAGGGGCGCACGCATGAGACGGCGGGGCGGTCGAGCCACGCGTCGCCACGCGACGGACGGCGCCAATTCCGCTCGCCAATTGTAGCGCCGCGACGTAAGCTGGCTCGGCTCGACCGAGGAGGGTGACGACGCGATGGTGGACCAGATTGCGGCAGCGAACAGCTGGCTGAACGGCTACGTGTGGGGCTGGCCGATGATCGTCCTGCTCCTCGGCACGGGCGTCCTGCTCAGCATCCTCACCGGCGCCGTCCAGTTCCGCTACCTCGGCTTCGCCCTGGGCGAAGTGCTGGGCAAGCTGCGCCAGAAGAAGTCGGCCGAGCCCGGCAGCGTCTCGCCCTTCCAGGCCGTCGCCACCGCCCTGGCCTCGACCGTCGGTGTCGGCAACATCGCCGGCGTCGCCACCGCCATCTCGATCGGCGGACCGGGCGCGATGTTCTGGCTGTGGGTGTCGGGCCTGCTCGGCATGTGCACGAAGTTCTGCGAGATCGTCATCGCCATGCACTACCGCGAAGCCGACGCCACCGGGACCATGCGCGGCGGGGCGATGTACACGCTGCGCAACGGCCTCGGCCTGCCGTGGCTGGGGGCGGTGTTCGCCGGGCTGGTGTCGCTGGCGGCGTTCGGCATCGGCAACATGGTGCAGGCCAACTCGGTGGCCGACAGCCTGCGCGCCACCTTCGGGGTGTCGCCGTCGATCACCGGCCTGGTCATGGTCGCGCTCACCGCCGTGGTCATCCTCGGCGGCATCAAGCGCATCGGCGAGGTCACCGAGATTCTGGTGCCGTTCATGGCGCTGCTGTATCTGGGCGGCGGGCTGGTGATCCTGCTGCGCTTCGCCGGCGAAGTGCCGGGCGCGATCGCCCTGGTGTTCGAGAGCGCCTTCTCGGGTGCGGCGGCCACCGGCGGCTTCGCCGGGGCGACCGTCATGATGGCGCTGCGCTACGGGGTGGCGCGCGGTTTGTTCTCGAACGAAGCGGGCCTGGGCAGCGCGCCGATGGTGCACGCGGCGGCGCGCACCGACCACCCGGTGCGGCAGGGGCTGTACGGCATCTTCGAGGTGTTCGTCGACACGATCCTGGTGTGCACGATCACCGGCATGGTCATCCTGTCCACCGGCGTGTGGGCGAGCGGCGCCACCGGCGCCGCGCTGGCCGGGGAGGCGTTCTCGCTCGGACTGCCCGGAACCGCCGGCAACATCGTGGTCACGACCAGCCTGCTGCTGTTCGCCTTTTCGACGCTGATCGGCTGGAGCTACTACGGCGAGACCGGCATCGTCTACCTGTTCGGCACCAGGGCCGCCGCCCCCTACCGCGTGCTGTGGCTGGTGTTCATCTACCTCGGCGCGATCGGCTCGCTGCACCTGGTGTGGGACATCGCCGACACCCTCAACGGCCTGATGGCGTTGCCGAACCTGGTGTCGGTGCTGGCGTCGATTCCGCTGCTGCTGCGACTGAAGCGGGAGTTCTTCCAGACCCGCGCCGCGTGATTACGCCGTCGATCGCTCGTCGCGGCGGCCGGCCGGCGCGATATAGTGCGGGGACACCGCGGTGCCGGGTGAGCGGCGCCGCCGCGGCCGTGGCGCCGCCGGACTGACATGCAGCACGCCGGCCTCGCGCTCTTCCTGTTCGCGTTCTGGCTCGCGCTGTCGGGTCACTACACGCCGTTCCTCGTCGGCGCCGGCGCCGTCGCATCGGTGGCCTGCGCGGCGGCGGCAGCGCGTCTGCGCATCGCCGACCGCGAAGCCCTGCCGCTCGACCTGCTGGCGCGGGCACCGGGCTACGTCGGCTGGCTCGTCGTGGAGATCGCCAAATCGGCGTGGACCGTGTCTCGGGTGATCGTCACGCCGTCGCTGCCGATCTCGCCGACGATGACGACGGTGCACGCGAGCCAGCGCACCTCGGTGGGGGTGGCCACCTACGCCAACTCGATCACGCTCACGCCCGGCACGATCACGACCGACGTCCGCGGCCAGCGCCTCACGGTGCACGCGCTGGTGCGCGACGGCGCGGCCGACCTCGAAGCCGGCGTCATGGACGCCCGGGTGTCGCGCTACGAAGGAGGCGCCTGATGTTCTCGGCTGCCACCGCCGCGGTGGTCGTCGCCCTCACCCTGGTCGTCGTCCGCGCCGTTCGCGGCCCGACCGTCTTCGATCGGGTGATGGCCTGCAACTCGGCCGGCACGCTCGTGGTGCTGCTGGTCGCGGTGCTCGGCTTCCTGACCGGCCGGCCGGAGTGGCTCGACATTGCCCTCACCTACGGGCTGTTGAACCTGATTTCGACGCTGGCGGTGCTGAAGTTCTTCCGCCACGGCGATCTGGCCCACGACGCCGAGGAGCCGGCGCCGTGATCGCCGTGCTGGTCGACGCGGCGAGCTGGGTGCTGCTGGCCACCGGGGGCGGCTTCCTGGTCGTCGGCGCCACCGGCATGCTGCGCATGCCCGACCTGTTCACGCGCATGCACGCCGCCAGTGTCATCGACACGCTGGGCACCGGTCTGGTCGTGGCCGGGTTGATGCTGCAGGCCGGCGCCAGCCTGGTCACGCTGAAGCTGCTGTTCCTGCTGCTGCTCATCTTCTTCACCGGGCCGGTCGTCTCCCACGCCCTGGCGCAGGCCGCATTGCACGCCGGCGTGGCGCCGCTGCTGCACGACGATCGACGCGGCCGGCTCGACGGCTGAACGGGAACGGCGATGTCGATGTCCACCCTCGTCGTCATGGTGCTGCTCACGCTGCTGGCGGTGGTGACCGTCGCCATCATCCGCCAGCGCAACCTGTTCGGCGTGGTGGTGCTGGCCGGCGGCTACAGCTTTTTGATGGCCATCGTGCTGGTGCTGCTCGACGCGGTGGACGTCGCGATGACGGAGGCCTCGGTGGGGGCGGGCGTGTCGACCGTCGTGCTGCTGGCCACGCTGTACCTGACCGACGCCGACGAGTACCGTCCCAAACACAGTCCGGGTCTGCCGCTGGCGCTGGCCGTGGTGGTCGGTGCCGGCCTGGTGTGGGGGACGCACACGCTGCCGCCCTTCGGGACCGCCGATGCGCCGATCCACCGGCACGTCGCCGATCGCTACCTGGCCACCGCCGAGGCCGAGACCCATGCCCCGAACGTCGTGACGGCGGTGCTCTCGGACTACCGCGGCTACGACACGCTGGGCGAGACGACGGTGATCTTCACCGCCGGCATCGGCGTGCTGTTGCTGTTGAGGCGGCGGGCGTGAAACTCGATCTGCTGCTGCGCATCGGCACCAAGCTGGTGCTGCCGTTCATCCTGCTGTTCGCCTTGTACGTGCAGTTCCACGGCGAGTACGGTCCGGGCGGCGGCTTCCAGGCCGGCGTGATCGTCGCCGCCGCGGTGATCCTCTATACCGTCGTCTTCGGCATGGCGGCGGCGGAGCGGGCCGTGCCGCTCCGCTGGGTCGAGCGGCTGATTCCCGCCGGGGTGCTGATCTACCTGTCGGCGGGGGTGCCGGCGCTCTTCGCCGGACGCCCGTTCCTCGACTACGGCGTGCTAGCCGCCGAGCCGGCCGCCGGCCACGCCCGCGGCATCCTGTGGATCGAGACCGGCGTGCTGGTCACCGTGGCCGCCACCATGGTGGCCATCTTCTACGCCTTCGCCAGGCGGGGGCGGTCGTGAGCGCGATCGAGTCGTTCGTCGCCACCTACAACTACCTGGTCACCATCTTCCTGATGGTCGCCGGGCTCTACGTCGTGATCGCCCGCGGCAACATGATCAAGAAGCTGATCGGGCTGTCGCTGTTCCAGACCTCGGTCTACCTGCTCTACATCGCGCCCGGCAAGATCGAGGGCGGCACCGCGCCGATCGTCGACCCGGCCTGGACCGTCTATTCCAACCCGCTGCCCCACGTGCTGATCCTCACGGCCATCGTCGTCGGCGTGGCCACCCTGGCCCTCGGCCTGGCGCTCGTCGTCCGCATCCACGAGGCCTACGGCACCATCGACGAAGACGAGATCTTCGCCGCCGGCCGCGACTCGTGAGCGCGATCCTGACGCACCTGCCGGTGCTGATCGTCCTGGTGCCGCTGGCCGGGGCGCTGCTGTCCGCCCTGTTCCGGCGCGGCACGTCGGGCTGGCTGCTGGCCACGGCGGTGAGCCTGGTCCTGCCGTGGATGGCCGGGTGGCTCCTCTGGACCACCCTGCACACCGGCCAGCCGATCAGCTACGCGATCGGCGGCTGGCCGCCGCCGTGGGGCATCGAGTACCGCATCGACGCCCTCAACGGCTTCGTGCTGCTGCTGGTCGCGGTGGTCGGCGCCGGCATCATGCCCTACGCCCGGCGCAGCGTCGCCCGCGAGATCCCCGAACCCCAGCAGGCGTGGTTCTACACGATGTACCTGCTCTGCCTCACCGGCCTCCTCGGCATCACGGTGACCGGCGACGCCTTCAACACCTTCGTCTTCCTCGAGATCTCGTCGCTGTCCACCTACGTGCTGATCGCGCTGGGCCGCGACCGCCAGGCGCTGCTGTCGTCGTTCCAGTACCTGGTGATGGGGACGATCGGCGCGACGTTCTACGTCATCGGGATCGGCCTGCTGTACCTGGTGACCGGGACGCTCAACCTGGCCGATCTGGCCGGCCGGCTCGGCGCCGCGTCGGCCACCTACCCGCGGCCGGTGCTCACCGCCCTGGCCTTCATCACCGTCGGCGTCAGCCTGAAGCTGGCGCTCTTCCCGCTGCACGTCTGGCTGCCCGGCGCCTACGCCCACGCGCCGTCGGTGGCCTCGACGTTCCTGGCCGGCACCGCCACCAAGGTGGCGATCTACCTGCTGGTCCGCATGCTCTTCACGGTGTTCGGCGTCACCGTCGTGTTCCACGCCCTGCCGGCGACGCCGTTGCTGCTGACGCTGGCCGTCGCCGGCATGACCGCGGCGTCGGTGAGCGCCGTGATGCAGCGCGACGCCAAGCGCCTGCTGGCCTACTCCTCGGTCGCCCAGGTCGGCTACATCGTCTTCGGCATCGCGCTGGCCAATCCGGCCGGGCTGACCGGCGGGCTGGTGCACCTGTTCAACCACGCGATCATCAAGACCACGCTCTTCCTCGCGCTCGGCGCGGTCTACTACCGGACCGGCTCCGTCCACCTCGAGCACCTGGCCGGAGTCGGCCGGCGCATGCCGTTCACGATGGGCGTCTTCGTCGTCGGCGGGCTCGGCCTCATCGGCGTGCCAGGCACCGCCGGCTTCATCTCGAAGTGGTATCTGGCGATGGGCGCCATCGACGCCGGCCTGTGGCCGCTGGCGTTCGTGCTGGTGGTGACCTCGCTCATCGCCGTGGCCTACGTGTGGCGCGTGGTCGAGGTGGCCTGGTTCAGGCCTGCCGCCGCCGACGGGCTCGAGATCGCCGACCCACCGTGGTCGATGCGGGTGTCGATGCTGGCCGCGGCCGCGGCCACCGTCTACTTCGGCCTCGACACGCGCCTCACGGTCGGCGTCGCCGCCCAGGCCGCGGCGCTGCTGCTGGGAGCCGGCCGCTGATGGCCGCCGTGTCGCCCGAACTGCTCGCGGTCGCCGCCCTGCTCGTGCCGGCCGCCGCCGCCGTCACGCTGCCGCTGTTCCACCGCCGGCCGGCGCTGCGCGAGGCGTGCACGCTCGCGGCCGCCGCCCTGCTCGCCCTGGTCGTGTGGCTGCTGGCGCCGCACGTCGTCGCCGGCGCCAGGCCGGAACTCGTGATCGGGTCGCTGGCCCCCGGGCTGGTGCTGGCGCTGCGCGTCGAGCCGCTGGGGATGCTGTTCGCGCTCGTCGCCGGCTCGCTCTGGGGGATCAACTCCCTCTACGCCATCGGCTACATGCGGGCGAACGACGAACCACGGCAGACCAGCTTCTACGTCTGCTTCGCGGTGGCGATCGCCGCGACGATGGGCGTGGCCTTCGCGGCCAACCTGCTCACGCTGTTCCTGTTCTACGAGATCCTGACGCTCTCGACCTATCCCCTGGTCACCCACAAGGGCACGCCGGAGGCCATGCGCAGCGGCCGCCGCTACCTCGGGGTGCTGCTCGGCACGTCGATGGTGCTGCTGCTGCCGGCCATCCTGATCACGTTCGCGCTCGCCGGCCGGATCGACTTCGTCTCCGGCGGCATCCTGGCCGGCACCGCCGGCGCCGGCGTGCTCGGGGCGCTGCTGGCGCTCTACGCCTTCGGGATCGGCAAGGCGGCGCTGATGCCGTTCCACGTCTGGCTGCCGGCGGCGATGGTGGCGCCGACGCCGGTCAGCGCCCTGCTGCACGCCGTGGCCGTGGTCAAGGCCGGCGTCTTCACCCTGCTCAAGGTGGTGATCGCGGTGTTCGGGCTCGACCTGCTCGCCGGCCTGGCGAGCGCCGCGTGGTTGCTGTACGCGGCCGGGGCCACCGTGCTCCTGGCCTCGGCGATCGCGCTCCGGCAGGACAACCTGAAGCGCCGGCTGGCCTACTCGACCATCTCGCAGCTCGCCTACGTGGTGCTGGCGGCCGCGCTGTTCACCCCGGTGGCGGCGATCGGCGCGGCGTTCCACATCGCCGCCCACGCGGTGGCGAAGATCACCCTGTTCTTCGCCGCCGGCAGCATCTACACCGCCAGCCACAAGACGCATGTGAGCCAGCTCGACGGCATCGGCCGGCGGATGCCGTGGACGATGACCGCCTTCGCCGTCGGGGCACTCGGGATGATCGGTGTCCCGCCCGCCGCCGGCGTCCTGTCGAAGTGGTTCCTGCTGCAGGGGGCCGTGCGGGCCGACCAGTGGATCGCCGTCGCCGTGATCGTCGTCAGCACGGCGTTGAACGCCGCCTACTTCCTGCCGATCGTCTACCGCGCGTTCTTCGTCGCGGAGCCGGCGGCCGGCGCTGGCCGCGCTGATGGCCATGACGACCACGATCACGATCACGACCATGACCACGGCGAGGCGCCGTGGCCGATGGTCACGGCCCTCACCGCCACCGCGGGGTTGACCGTGCTGCTGTTCCTGAGACCCGAGGTCCCGCTGGCGCTGGCCCGTGGGATGCTGGAGCCCTGACCATGGCCGACCGTTCCTCCGACGATCACTGGCTGGTGCGGCCGGCGACGATCCGCGGCCTGTGGATCGGTGCCGGCGTGGTGCTCGCCGTCGTGGTGGCCCTCGATCTGGCAGTGAGCCACCATCCCTACTTCGGCGTGGATGGCACGTTCGGCTTCGGCGCCTGGTACGGCTTCGCCGCCTGCGTCGCGCTGGTGCTCCTCGCCAAGGCTCTCGGCGTGGTGCTCAAGCGTCCGGATACGTTCTATGACGACTAGCGTGGTCGTCCCCCCGGGACTCGCGCTGGTGGCCGCCGCGCTGCTGCTGCCGTGGCTGAGCGACCGGCTGCGCACCGCCATGCTGCTCGTGGCGCCGCTGGTCGCGCTGTGGCTGGTGTGGCAGGTGCCCGACGGGATCGCCCTCGACGTCCGCTTCCTCGACCTCGAGCTGATGCCGGTACGCGGCGATCGCCTGTCGCGGCTGTTCGGCACCATTTTCTCGGTCATCACCTTCCTCGGCGGCCTGTTCGCGCTGCGCCAGCCGCGTACGCTCGAACTGGCCGCGGCATACGGCTACGCCGGCGCCGCGGTGGTGGTCTGCTTCGCCGGCGACCTGCTGACCCTGTTCGTGGGCTGGGAGCTGATGGCCCTGGCCTCCACGGTGGTCGTCTGGTCGGCCGGTCCCGAGGCCCGTGCCGCCGGGCTGCGCTACGCGGTCGTTCACCTGATCGGCGGGGTGCTGCTGCTGGCCGGTATCGCCGGCGAAGTGGCGGCGACGGGAACGGCGGCGTTCACGGCGATGGACGCCGACACGCCGGCAAGGATCCTCATCCTCGCCGGGGTGCTCGTGAACGCCGGCGCCGTGCCGCTGTCGGCCTGGCTGCCCGATGCCTACCCGCGCGCCTCGTGGTCGGGCATGGTGTTCCTGTCGGCGTTCACCACCAAGACCGCGGTCTACGTGCTGCTGCGCGGTTTTCCCGGCACCGAGCTGCTGGTGTGGGTCGGGCTGGCGATGGTCTTCTACGGCATCGTCTACGCCATCCTCGAGAACGACATGCGGCGCATCCTGGCCTACTCGATCGTCAACCAGGTGGGCTTCATGGTCACCGGCATCGGCATCGGGTCGGAGCTGGCGCTGAACGGCGCCGCCGCCCACGCCTTCACCCACATCGTCTACAAGGGCCTGCTGCTGATGTCGGCGGGCTCGGTGCTGCTGATGACCGGCAGGCAGAAGTGCACCGACCTCGGGGGGCTGTTCCGCACCATGCCGGTGACGACGATCTGCGGCATCGTCGGGGCGCTGTCGATCTCGTCGTTTCCGCTGACCTCGGGCTTCGTCTCGAAGTCGATGATCTCGGACGCCGCCGGCGAGGCGCACCTGGCGGTGGTGTGGTTCCTGCTGACCGCGGCCTCGGCCGGCGTGTTCCTGCACGCCGGAATCAAGTTCCCGTGGTTCGTGTTCTTCCAGAAGGACTCGGGCCTGCGGCCGGCCGATCCGCCCTGGAACATGCAGGCAGCGATGGTCGCGTCGGCCGCGCTGTGCCTCGGCCTGGGCGTGCTGCCGGGTCCGCTCTACGCGATCCTTCCGGTGCCCTCGACCTACGTCCCCTACACCGCCGCCCACGTCGTGTCGCAGCTGCAGCTGCTGCTGTTCTCGGGGCTGGCCTTCTTCCTGATGCTCGGCTGGCTGCGGCGCACGCTGACGATCACGCTCGACGCCGACTGGCTGTGGCGCCGCGGCGGCGCGATGCTGGCGCGGACGGTGACGGCGTGGGCCTTACCGGTCACCGACGCCGTTCGCGACGGCCGGCGGACGGCCCGCGTCGCCTCACGACTCTACCTGCAGCGCTATCACGGCCCCGGCGGGGTGCTCGGGCGGACCTGGCCGACCGGATCGATGGCCTTCGGGACGCTGCTGCTGCTGGGTGCCTGCCTGCTCGTGTTCTTCGCCGCGGCCTGAACGGCGTCTGCACGCCGGCCGCGGTTACCCGCGCAGCCAGCAGGCCAGCGTGACCGCCACCACGTACACCGCGGCCATCGCCCCGTCCCACGCGGCCGCGAACCGCCTGGTCATCACCCGACAGGCGAGGCCAATCAGGAACAGGGCGTTCATCGTGACGATGGCCAGGATCGCGACGCCGTGGCTCGGATCTACGGCCGCCACCAGCGGCCCCTGCCGGTCACAGGTCTGCTCTCGGGCTGGCTCGACCGACCCGCGGCGGGCCGCTACTTCTCGCCGTCTGGCGCGGCCGGCGCCGACAGCAGCGGCATGCCGTCGCCGCTGCCGGCGCCGATGAGGCCGGTTTCGGTGTAGACGCGCAGCTTGTCGCGGGTGTCGATGATGTCGAGGTTGCGCATCGTCAGCTGGCCGATGCGGTCCTGCGGCGTGAAGAACGCCTCGCCCTTCTCCATGGTGAGCCGCTCGGGCTTGTAGGTGAGGTTGGGGCTGGTGGTGTCGAGGATCGAGTAGTCGTTGCCGCGCCGCAGCTCGATTACGACCTCGCCGGTGACCGCCCGGGCCACCCAGCGCTGCGCGGTCTCCCGCAGCATCATCGCCTGCGGGTCGAACCAGCGGCCCTGGTAGAGCAGCCGGCCGAGCCGGCGGCCGTGGTTGCGGTACTGCTCGATGGTGTCCTCGTTGTGGATGCCGGTGACCAGCCGCTCGTAGCCGAGATGGAGCAGCGCCATGCCCGGCGCCTCGTAGATGCCGCGGCTCTTGGCCTCGATGATGCGGTTTTCGATCTGGTCGCACATGCCCAGGCCGTGGCGGCCGCCGATGACGTTGGCCTCGGTGAAGAGGGCGAGCGCGTCGGCGAAGGTCTGGCCGTTCAGCGCCACCGGCTGGCCCTCCTCGAAGCGGAGGCTGACCGTTTCGGCCTTGACCGGCACGTCGTCGCGCCAGAACGCCGCGCCCATGATCGGCTGGACGATGGTGATGCCCTTGTTCAGGAACTCCAGGTCCTTGGCTTCGTGGGTGGCGCCGAGGATGTTCGAGTCGGTCGAGTAGGCCTTCTCGACGCTCATCTTGTATTCGAAGCCGTGGGCGATCATGTACTCCGACATCTCTTTGCGCCCGCCCAGCTCGTCGATGAACTGCTGGTCGAGCCACGGCTTGTAGACGCGGAGATTCGGGTTGGCGAGCAGCCCGTAGCGGTAGAACCGCTCGATGTCGTTACCCTTGAAGGTGCTGCCGTCGCCCCACACGTCGACGCCGTCTTCCTTCATGGCGACGACCAGCATGGTGCCGGTGACGGCCCGGCCGAGCGGCGTGGTGTTGAAGTAGGTGGCGCCGGCGGTCGAGATGTGGAAGGCCCCGCACTGGATGGCGGCGATGCCCTCGGCGACCAGCTGCGGGCGGCACTCGATGAGCCGCGCCTGCTGGGCGCCGTAGGCCATCGCCTTCTTCGGGATGTCGTCGTAGTCCGTCTCGTCGGGCTGGCCGAGATTCGCGGTATACGCGTACGGGATCGCGCCCTTGGCGCGCATCCAGTGCAGCGCTGCACTGGTGTCGAGACCACCGGAGAACGCGATGCCGACTTTCTCGCCGATCGGAAGTGCCTGCAGGATGTTGCCCACGGTTCGCTCCTCGAGAACGCTCTATGATACTTGCGCTTGCGCCCACCCCCCAGCGCCGGGAGCGACGTGATGGCGCGATCGATGCTCGGCTCTCCGGTCATCGGCGCGTGCCGCCGGGCACCTGCTATGTGCGCGTGTGCGCGGCCAACTTCGCCGGGGCGAGCGAGCCTTCGAACGAGGTCGTCGTCACCGTTCCCTGACCGCAGCGTCAGTCGCCGTCGCCCGCCAGCACCGGGAACAGCCGCGCGAAGTTCTGGCCGAGGATCAGCCGAGACTGATCGGGCGTGACCCCGGCGGCGGCCAGCGCCTCGACTTGGGCGTTGAGGATCCACGCCTGCCAGCCGCGCGGGAAGAACGACGAGTCGGTGCCGAAGATCAGCCGCTCCGGGCCGGCCACTTCGAGGGCGGTGCGGAACACCTCGGCCAGCGTCAAGCCCGGCGTGTAGCGCATCCACGCGTTCGAGCTCGACGTGTCGAGGTGCACGCTCGAACACGTCTGCGCCAGCATCAGCGCTTCGCGGAACATCCCGGCGCCGAAGTGCGGAATGATCACCGGCACGCGCGGATGGGCGTGGACGACGCCCTGCAGGTCGAGCGGATTGCCGAAGCGCAGCTCGAACGGACTGGGCAGGCCGAGCTTCTTGCGCGCGCCCACTGCCAGCACGCCGCAGTGGACGAACACCGCCGTGCCCGGCGACGCCGCCGCCAGGTCGAAGATCCGCGACACGTCGGGCGAGTAGAGCGGGTAGCGGTGCATCGCCGGGAACAGGCAGATGCCGCGCAGCCCGTGGGCGATGGCCCAGGCCACTCGATCGAGCGCGTCTTCGCGGGTCGGGTCGAGCATGAAGAAGCCGACGAAGCGATAGGGGTAGGCGGCCACGGCCGCGGCCACCGACGCCTCGTCGCCGGGCAGCGAGGCGATGAGCGCGGCCCGCGAGACGCCGTGCGCGTCGAGCTCCGCCACCCAGCGATCGGCGAGGGCGGCCACCGACGGCGCCGCCTCCCATTCCAGCGCCAGCGCCACTTCGCCGACGCGGTTCTCGGCCGGCAGCCCTTTCTGGGCCCCCAGCGCGTCGAAGAATCCCGGTGAGAAGAAGTGCACGTGTGCGTCGCAGATCATCGCGGGTGCCCCGTGAGTTGATAGTGCGTGATGCGGCGGCTCCACACCCAGGTGAGGGCGACGCCGCAGACGATGAGCCCGGTGAGCAGGCCGATCCACAGGCCGGTGACGCCGCGCCCGAAGGTGAACGCCAGCGCGTAGCCCACCGGCAGGCCGAGCATCCAGTGGCCGACCAGGTTGACGACGAACGCCGTGCGGGTGTCGCCGAGGCCGCGCAGCACGCCGGTGGCCACCGCCTGCAGCCCGTCGAAGAGCTGGAACAGCGCGGCGATCGCCAGCAGCGACGCGCCGAGGGCCAGCACGTCGGGGCCGGGCGAGAACAGGCCGACGAGCGTGCGCGGCATGGCGACGAACAGCACCGCCGTGAGCGCCATGAACACGCCGCCCAGGCCGATGGCGGTCCAGCCGGCCCGTCCCGCGCCGGCCGGATCGCGCGCGCCGACGCGGTTGCCGACGCGCACGGCGCCGGCCGAGGCGATGCCGAGCGGCACCATGAAGGCGGTGGCGGCGATGTTGAGCGCGATCTGGTGCGATGCGCTCGACACCGGGTCGAGGCGTCCGGCCAGGGCGGTGGCCATGGCGAAGGCCGCCACTTCGATCGAGATCTGCAGCGCGGCGGGGAACCCCAGGCGCCACAGCCGCTGCAGTCGATCGCGGGAGATGCGTCGCGACACGCCGGCGAGGCCGCTGTCGCGCAGGCGGTCGTAGTAGCGCGCGGCCAGCCACAGGACGACGCACAGGTAGACCCGCGACAGCACGGTCGCCCATGCCGCGCCGGGCACGCCGAGTGCCGGAAGGCCGAAGCCGCCGTAGATGAGCAGCTGGTTGGCGCCGGCGTTGATCACGTTGGCGGTCACCAGCGCGAACGCCACCGGCACCACGGCGTGGATGCCCTGCAGGTAGCGGCGCACCGCGGCGTAGAGGAGCAGCGGCAGGGTGCTCCAGAGGATCACGGCGAAGTACCCGCGCAGCAGCGCCATCACCTCGGGATGGAAGCCGAGGTGGGGGATCGCCACCCAGATCAGCCCGCACACCAGCATCACCGGCAGCGCGAGGGCCGCGGCGAGCAGCAGGCCGTGGACCAGCCAGCGGTGGGTATCGCGGTGATCGCCGGCGCCGTAGGCCTGCGCCACCAGCGTGTCGAGCCCCAGCAGCAGGCCCATGCCGAAGATGGCGAACGCGATGTGGAGGGAGTTGCCGATGCCGGCGGCGCCGATCGCGGCGGGGCCGAGCGGCGCCACCATGATCGTGTCCACGATGCCCATGCTCATCCAGCCGAGTTCGGCGAGGACCACCGGCAAGGCGAGCCGGAGCATCGGGCCGAGTTCTGACCGGGACGGGACGGACATCGGCAGCAGGGCGACGGTGGCGAATCGTACCATGCGGATCCCGACCCGTTGGCACAACTCCCGTGCCAGTGGGGCCTGGCCCCGATGGCGGGCATCTTGCGCGGGTTTCGTGCCATCGACCTGGAGGTGGCATTGTTCGATCGCAAGGCTCGCGTCTGAGATTTCAATTCTCGCGGGCTCGGCAGTTCCTGCTACTCTGCGCCGCGAGGCTTTCCACATGCGTCGGCTCTCGCGTCGGCAGATCCTGCAATCCCTGGCGGCCGCTCCCGCGGTGTCCCTCACACCCCGGGTCCGCGCGGCGGGGCAAGTCGCGGCCCCGCAGCCGTTCGGCGCGGGCACTCTGCCCGCCGGCATCCGCTCGCGCGTCGTCGCCGGCGTCAACGGCATCGCCATGCACGTGCTCGAGGCGGGTCACGAGCCGGCCGGACGTCCGGGGTTGTTGCTGGTGCACGGCTTCCCCGAACTGGCGTACAGCTGGCGCAAGGTGATGCTGCCGCTGGCGGCGGCGGGCTATCACGTGTTCGCGCCGGATCAGCGCGGATACGGGCGCAGTGGTGGCACCGACGTCCGCTACGACGACGACCTGGCGCCGTTCTCGACGTTGAACCGGGTGCGGGACATGCTCGCGCTCACCGCCGCGCTTGGCCACCGCTCGGTGGCAGCGGTCGTCGGCCACGACTTCGGGTCGCCGGTCGCGGCGTGGTGTGCGCTGACCCGGCCCGACGTCTTTCAGCGCGTGGTGATGATGAGCGCGCCGTTCGCCGGCACGGCCCGGCTGCCGTTCAATACCGCCGACGCCGCGCCGGCGCCGCCCGCACCGGCCTACGACATGGACGCCGAGCTGGCGAAGCTCACGCCGCCGCGCAAGCACTACCAGACCTACTACACGACGCGCGAGGCCGACCCCGACATGTCGCGGGCGCCGCAGGGCCTGCTGGCGTTCCTGCGCGCCTACTACCACGCCAAGAGCGCCGACTGGCCGCACAACCGGCCGCAGCCGCTCGCCGCCAACACCGCCGCGGAGTTCGCGAAGCTGCCGCGCTACTACGTCATGGACCGGGACAAGACGATGGCGGCGCAGGTCGCCGCCGACATGCCGACCGCGGCCGAGATCGCCCGCTGCGCCTGGCTGCCCGATCGCGAGCTGCGGGTCTATGCCGACGAGTACGGCCGCACCGGGTTCCAGGGCGGCTTGCAGTCCTACCGGGTCGGGCGCACGCCGCGTCTCGGCGCCGAGCTGACGCTGTTCGCCGGCCGCACCATCGACGTGCCGGCGGCATTCGTCTCGGGGAAGAGCGACTGGGGCGTGTTCCAGCGCGCCGGCAGCTACGAGGCGATGCAGAAGACGGCGTGCACGAAGTTCCGGGGTGCGCACCTCGTCGAGGGCGCCGGACATTGGGTGCAGCAGGAGCAGCCCGAGCGGACCGTCGCCCACATCCTGCAGTTCCTGAAAGACACGCGCGGCTGACACATCCGTCAGCCCGTCACGCCGGTGCGCCAGGCACCGGGTTCACGCAGTGGAGGAGAGAGAAGATGGCGAAGTTCATGGCGAAAGCGAAGTACACGGCGGCTGGCGTCAAGGGTGTGTTGAGCGAAGGCGGGTCCGCACGCGTCGCCGCGATTACCAAGCTCACCGAGAGCATGGGCGGCAAGGTCGAGGCGTTCTACTTCGCCTACGGCGGAGCGGATGCCTACGTCATCGTCGACGTCGCCGACGAGGCGAACGCGCTGGCGTTGAGCCTGGCCGTCAACGCCTCGGGCGTGGTGACGCTCGAACTCGTGCCGCTCCTCACGGCACAGCAGATGGACGCCGCGACGAAGAAGACCGTCGCCTATCGGGCCCCGGGCGCCTGATCACCGCGCCGCGGTCGGGCGTGCCGGCGGCGTCGCCGGCGCGCCCGGCTTCGGCGGCATCGCGTCCTTGCTGAAGCGCGGCAGCTTGTCGTCGCGCATCGCCAGGTGATACACCGCGGCGGCGATCGCCATCGCCGACTGCTGGGCGTCGCTCTCGATGATCCGCTCGTAGGTGTCGAGGTTGGTGTGCCAGGTGTGGGTGCCGTACTCGATCGGATCCTGGCCCACGCTGATGCCCGGGAGTCCGATCTCGTTGAACGAGGTGTGGTCGGATCCGCCGCGGAAGCGGCTGCGGGTCGAGTTCGCGCCCATGACGCCGTTGCCGGCGAACGGCGTCAGCACCGGCCGCAGCACGTCGGCCGCCGACGGCGGGCCGAACACCGTCATGCCGCGCGCCTTGCCGGTGCCCGAGTCGATGTTGAAGTAGCCGGCGAAGTGCTCGTATTCGGGCTTGGGTGCCTCGAAGGTGCCGAAGTGCTGCGCCACGTAGGCCACCGAGCCGCGCAGCCCCTGCTCCTCGCCGCTCCACAGCGCCAGGCGGATGGTGCGCCGCGGCGTCACGCCGACGGCCTGCAGGATGCGGATCGCCTCGAACATCACCGCCGAGCCGATGGCGTTGTCGGTGGCGCCGGTGGCGGCGTGCCACGAGTCGAGATGGCCGCCGAGCATCACCACCTCCTGCGCCTTGTCGCTGCCCGGGATCTCGGCGATGACGTTGTGCTGGGTGCGGCCCTCGGCGAACGTGCGGTTGACGATGGTCGCCTCCAGCTCGACGACGCGGCCACCCGCCATCAGCCGCGCGATGCGCCCATAGTCCTCGTTGCGCATGACGATGGTCGGCACCGCCTTGGCGACGTCGAAGGTGCGGTTGTTGAAGGCGCGGATCTGGCCATGCTCACGGCCGGCGTCGTTGATGCGCAGCGCCGCGCCGGCCTCGACGAGGAACACGTTGAGCGCCTCGGCGGCCTGATCGGCGGTGAGCACGCCGGCGGCCGGCGTCGCCGCCGCGGGCGGGGTGAAGCCGCCGCCTCCGGCTCCCGAGAACTGCGCCCGCGCCTCGTTGTCGTCGCGGCGCTTGGCCGGCGGGTCGATCGACACGTCGAGCCGGGCCGGCTTGCCGATCATCACCGCGCGGCCCTTCAGGCTGCCGCGCAGTCGCGCGAAGAACGCGTCGAGGTCCTTCTGCGTGGGGTTCGCCGGCGGCTCGATGATCACCGTGGAGGCGCTGACCGTGCCGCTGGTGCCAGGCGTCCAGGCCAGCGCCTCGACCACCAGCGAGTCCTTCACCGGCGCCACCAGGTGCACCGACGTCCTGTCGTTGAGCCACCCCGGATGGCCGAAGTCCCACTCCTCGAGGTGCGCGTTCTTCAGCCCCCAGGTCGTGGCCTGCTGCATCACCCACTCCTGCGCGCCGCGCAGGTTGGGCGAGCCGGTGAGGCGCGGCCCGTAGACGTCGGTCAGGACGTGCAGCGTGCGCAGGATCTGCGAGTTGTCGAGCGCTTCGCGGCGGATCTTCCAGATTACTTCCTGATCGACGCGTTCAGCCGGCGTCGCGCGCGCGGGCTGCGCGTCCTGCTGAGCCGCGGGCGTGGAGAGAAGCCCGGGTGCCGACGCCAGGGCTCCCACGACGATGGTGGCAAGTGCGGTGCGCATCCGCGGACTATACAACGCGGCCGCACCATCGGCACTGACCAGCCGGAGCGGGGCCCCGCGGCCTCAGGGCACCGCCTCCGCGCGCACGACGACCGTGAAGTCGGGGCGAACCTTCGGGGCACCGAACCCGGTGTAGGTGTCGCTGTCGATGAGCAGGATCGTCGTCGGGAACACCTCGTCGTAGGCGACCAGCCGAGGCTCGGCGTAGTCGGGTTGAATCAGGAGCGGCACCTGGGCGCTGCCGGGCGACTGGCCCAGGGCACGCCGGATCCAGCCGACGAACGCTCCCGGGTTCATGCCGAACGAGTCGTCGGTGCCGACGTGCATCCGGATCGGCGCCGTCACCACCCGGCGGCGGTGCTCAACTGCTCGCCGCCGCCGAGGATCTTGGCCCACTCGCGCGAGCCTTGCAGATCGACGAACGCGCTGCCGGTGGCTTCGCCGTCGTGCATGAAGACGTGCGGCAGCCAGTCGCCGTGTTCGATGCGTTCGCAGGCCACCACGACGTGAACGGCGGCCGCCAGTGCCGACGAGCGGGCGGTCGGGATGCAATCGCGCGCCGCGACCGTCTTCGCCACGAAGGCGAGCGTGTAGTCGAGCACCTCGATGACGACGTCGCGCGAGGCCGCCTGACCGGCCGCCGCGTCGTTGAACCACGACGTCAGCGCGGCGGCATCGGCGGCCCGTGGTCGCCTGAATCGCGAACGGGTCCGCGGTGACCGCTCCCGGTGCGTAGTGCACGGTCCCGGCGGGCCCGGCGACCGGGACCGCCTCGACGTGGACCGCGACCTCGGACACGCCGCCGCCGATGAGCGCCTGATTGCCGATCGCGATCCGCAGGTTGGGCGCCTCGACGATGGACGACGCCGGGTTCGCGGCCGGCGCCCCCGGTGCGCCAGCGGGCCCGGTGGCTCCGGGGGGGCCGGGATCTCCCTTGGCGCCGGCCGGTCCGGCCGGCCCCGCGGGACCGGGCGGTCCCGCGGTGTTCCACTGCACCCGCCGCTCGGTGGGCAGGCAGTTTTCTCGCCGGCCGACATGATGCGCACGACGCCGGCGAGCCGGCCGACGCAGGCAGTGATGACGCCGGCAGCGGCCGGGGCTTGTGCTTCGGCGGGCGCCGGCACCGCGGCACCACCAAGCACGATGGCGAGACCGACGCTCCAGCTCATCCATCCCATCCACGCGCCCTGCTGCATGTCCTGACACCCTCCTTGCTCACGGGCCATGCGTTGGCTCACTCTGAACAGGTGCGGTTGTCCGCGGGTGCTGCGATCGCGGTCCTCCTGGTGAGCGCCGTGCTCACCCCGCGCGAGACGTGCGCGCAAAGCGGCGAGCCGGCGGCCACCTCGTCGCCCGCCGCTCGTCTCCTCGCGCTGGCCCGCGCCCGCCGCCTGCTGGAGAGCGGCGCGCCGCAGGACGCCGAGCCGGTGCTCACCGCGCTGGTCGCGCAGGCCGAGGCGGCGGGCGATCAGCAGGCCGCGAGCCTCGCCGAAGGCGCGCTGGGACGGGCCCGCAGCATGCTCGGCGACACGGCCGGCGCCGCGCGCTGGTTCGCCGCTGCCGAGGCGCGCGCCCGCACCCACGATCAACCGCGTGCGCTGGCATGGGTGCACCTGCTTCGCGGCAACGACGCGTACGGCCGAGGCGACCGCGATGCCGCCCGCAGCCAGTGGCAGGCGGCACGCGCCGCCTTCGCCGGCCTCGGCGATGCCGAGAACGAGGCCTACGTCGTCCGGGCGCTCGCCGCCGTGTCCGGCCCCGACGAGGCCGAGCCGCTGCTGACCGTGGCGATCGAACTGGCTCGCCGCGGTGGTGCAGCCGGCACCGAAGGCCTGGCGCTCCACTCGCTGGCCGACCTCGCCTACGCGCGCGGCCGGTGGGCGCGGGCGCTGGCACTCGCCACCGAGGCATTGCCGCTCGTGGAGCGCTCCGGCGCGCCGATCGAAGTCGTCCGCGTGCACCTCAGCCTGGCGCGGCTGCACCGATCGCACGGCGCCCGCGAGGCCGCCGTCATCGCCTATCACCGGGCCCGCGAGCGGCTCGCCGCGATACCGCGCGGGCTCGGCGTGCCGCCGGCGTGGGCACTGGTCAGCTCGGGCTTGAACAACCTCGACGACGTGCCGGGAGCCGTGAGCGCAGGCCGTGCCGCGGTCGCCGCCGCCGCGGCGTCAGGCAGCCCCGTGGACGCCACGGTGTCGGCCTACGTGCTGTCGCACGCGCTCATCCGGCAGGGCGCCGCGGCCGAGGCGTTGACGGTCATCGACGCCGTGGCCTCACCCGACCGCAGCCTCGCCCACGGGCTCGTGGTGAACCGCGCCGACGCGCTGTCACGGCTTGGCCGCCACGTCGACGCGTTGGCCGCGGCCGCGGCCGCCGACCGCCTGCCCGAGGACACCCTCGATGCGCTGCCGCGCTACGCGGCCACGCTGGCCGCCGTGCGCGAGCGCGCCGGCGCCGCCGATCTCGCCCTCGCCGACGCGCGGCGGGCCGTCGAGATCCTGGAACGCCTCCGCGACCAGGCGATGCCGGCCGACCAGCTGCGGGCCGGGTTCGACGAGAGCTTCCAATGGGTGCACGCGCAGCTCGTCCGCATGCTGTCCCAGCGCGGCGCTGCCGCTGACGCGCTGGCCGCGACCGAACGCGCCCGCGCTCGTGCGTTCAGCGACCTGCTGGCCGGGCGCGAGGAGGCGGCCGCCGAGCCCGAACGCCGCGGGGCCGTTCCGACCGGATCGTCGGCCGTCGACGTCGCCACCATCGCGGGCGAGGCTGGCCGTCTGGGCACCACGGTGCTGGCGTACTGGACAGAGCCCGACGGCGTGCGCATCTGGGTCGTGACGGCCGATGGACTGCGGGATCACCGCTTCGTGCCGGTGCCGGAGTCTCGGCTGGCGCGGCTGGTCGAGCGCACGTGGCGCGCCGAGGAGCCGGTGGGCGGCGGCAGCCGCCCCTCGGCCTACCAGGAACTGCATGCGCTGCTCGTGCAGCCGGTCGCCGCCGCGATCGTGGCGGCCCGCCCGACGCGTCTCACCATCGTGCCGCACGGTCCGCTCTTCCGGCTGTCGTTCGCCGGGCTGCAACGCCAGGACGGCCGCTACCTGGTCGAGACGTACGCGCTGCACTACGTGCCGTCGATGGCCGCCGTGCCCGGCCTTGCCGCCGAGCGGGCCGCGGCGGCGGATCGCCGGGCGGCGCTCATCGTCGCCGACCCCGACCTGGGTGGCGATCGCGGCACCGCCGGGCTCGCGCCGCTGCCAGGCGCAGCCGCGGAGGGACGTGCCGTCGCCCGGGTGCTGGGCGTGGCTGGCGACGCCGTACTGGGCGGCCGCCGCGCCAGCGAGTCCGGCGTGCGCGCCGCCCTCGGGCGGCAGCGCGTGATCCACTTCGCCACTCACGCCGTCGCCTCGGATGCCCAGCCGCTGGAGTCGTTCCTCGCCCTGGCGCCGTCCGACGGGGCTGGCGACGACGGGCGACTGACCGCCGCCGAAGTCTACGGCCTGTCGCTCGACGCCGAGCTGGTCGTGCTCAGCGGCTGCCGCACGGCGTCGGGCCCGGTGACCGGGGACGGCGTGGTCGGCCTGTCACGCGCCTTCTTCGCGGCCGGCGCGCCGTCGATCGTCGCCAGCGTGTGGGACCTTCCGGACTTCACCGGCCGGGTGCTGCTGCCCGCGTTCTACCGCCACTGGCGCGGCGCGACCGGCCGGGCCGACGCGCTGCGCCTGGCGCAGGTCGAATTGCTCGGTGCGTTGCGGGCCGGGCGCCACGCGGTTGACACTCCGGCAGGACGCATCCCGGTGGAGGCGCACCCGTCGGTGTGGGCCGGGCTGGTGCTGTTGGGACGCCCGTGACCAGTCCCCCGCGAGCAAATCCCGACGGCTCCGGCTCTAGTATGGACGACACCGCCGCCATGCCCGCCATCCACCGGACGCCGTCCGTCGCGTCGCCGCATCCGCTCGCGGGCGCGGCCGACGTCCATCCCGGCGAGGACGACTGGGTGCGCTTCGCGGCCCGGGACCTCGAGCCCGCGCAACGCGCGGCGATGGCCGATCACATCGTGGCGTGCGCGGAGTGCGCGCGGACCTACCGGGCGGTCGCCGAGGTGACGCGCGGCGCGTCGAGCCTCGCCGTCGAGGCGCCGCGATCGCGCTGGCGCGAGCAGGTCGCGCTGGCGGCGTCGATCGTGCTGGCGGTGGCCGGCTGGTCGTGGCTGATTCCGAGGGCAGCGCCCGTGCCGGCGGAAGAGAGCCCGGCACCGGCAGCCGCCTCGCCTGCCGCTGCGGCTGCGCAGGCCCAGCCGGGCCCGGCGGCCTGGGCGGCGCTCGGTGACGCGCCTGACGTGCGACTTCCGTCCTCGCTCACACTCAACGTGCGCGGCCCGAGCGATGACGCGGGGGCCTTCCTGCGCGCGTTCGGTCCGGCGATCGCACCGTACCGCGGCGGCCGCTATGCGGACGCGGCGGCCGCCCTGGCGCCCGTGGCCGAGGCGCATCGCGACGTGCCCGAAGCCTGGTTCTATCTGGGCATGGCCCGGCTGCACGCCGGTGTGCCCGCCGACGCGGTGGAGCCCCTGCGCCGGGCCGCGGTGTCCGCAGTGGTCGGCGACGAGGCGCGCTGGTGGGAGGCCGTGGCCCTCGAGCGTGCCGGGTCCACTGCGGAGGCTCAGCGGGCGCTCGCCCAGCTCTGCGCCGGCGCCGGTCCCGATCGCGCCCGGGCCTGCGCCGCCGCCGCCGCCGCGCGTCCCTGACCGTCCGCCGGTGCCCCGTCGGGCCGCGCCCGCAGTGCGGCGCGCAGGTCGGCCATGCCACGGGCGATCAGGTTGCGGGCGCGCTGGTACGACCAGCCGTAGAGATCCATCAGCTCGTGCACGCTGAATCCGGCGAGGTGGCCTTGCACGGCGCGGCGCCGATCCAGCGCCAGCGCGGCGACGGCGGTCCGCACCGCGTCGCGACGTTCGCGGCGCTGCGCCGGGTCGTCGGATTCGCAGGCCGCGACATTGGCGACGTCGTCGCCGAGCGGCTCGCCGCTCTGCAGGCGTGCCAGCGCCACCGCGCGCACCGTCTCGCGAACCGCGATGCGATGGATGTAGGCCGTGGGGTGGGCGATCGTCCGACCGCGGCGGAGCTGGGTCCACAACGCGACCACGACGTTCTGGCGGATGTCGTCGACGTCCTGGTGACCGCCCGGACCGGCCACCCGACGCACCGCCCACGCGATGAGCGAGCCGTACTGGTGCAGCAGCGTGTCGAGGCGCGCGTCGGCCGGCGAGGGCGGGGAGAGCGCGAGGTCGGCCGGGCCGCGAGCCACCCCGGCATCGTAGGGAGGGACGCCCGCCGGCGGTATCCCCTGAACAGGGGAGGGGTCAGGCCGGACGCTGTACGTCGGTGCGGGTGCCGTCCCGTGCGGCTGACGCCGGCCGCACCGGAAGGGCGAGCGTCACGATCGACCCCGACGGCCCCCCTTCCACCCGCAGGTCGCCGCCGACCGCCGTGGCCCGCTGGCGCATGTTGCCCAGGCCGCGCCCGCCGCGCCGCGGCGCGTCGGTCGGGAAGCCGCGGCCGTTGTCGCGCACGCTCAGCAGTATCTCGGTGCCGTCGGCGGCGAGGCCGGCCGACACCACCACCTCGGTGGCGCCCGCGTGTTTGAGCACGTTGGCGACGGCCTCCTGCACGATGCGCAGCACCTGCAGGATGTCGCGCGGCAACAGACCGGTGGCCGGCAGATCGGCGACTTCCCAGCGCAGCGCCACGCCCTGGCGGGCCAGCCGCTCGGTGAGCCGGTAGCGCAGGTTGCCGAGCACGGTCACGAGGTCGCCGTCGGTCGGCTCGAGCGAGTCGATCATCAGGCGCAGATCGTCGATGCACTCGTCGAGCAGCGCCGTCAGTTCGCCGGCGCCGAGCGTGCCCTGGCTGGCGAGCTGGCGGGCGGCGATGAGCTGCGAGCCGACACCGTCGTGCATGTCGCGCATGATCCGCTCGCGTTCGCCGGCGAGCGTCTCGGCGGCGTAGGCGGCGCGCAGCTCGGCGTACGACCGTTCGAGCGCCAGGGCCTTTTCGCGCACCCGCGCCTCCAGCTCGACGTTGAGCGTCTCGGCGGCGCGCCGTCCGGCGGCGACCTGACCGAGCAGGTTCCAGAACACGGCGATGAAGAGCACTGGCACGCCGTAATGCATGTTGAACGGCTCGGCGAAGGCGAACGCCCCCTGCCGGTTGAACCAGTCGTGGGCGCCCAGCCCGAGCACGAACAGTGCCGCGCCGACCAGCAGCATGCTCTCGGCCGAGCGCGAGCGGCGGGCGACGTCGAGCAGGATCTTGAACTCGTAGGCGCCGAGGAAGAGCAGGGCGAGCAGCAGCGCGTTGGCGACGCCGAAGATCTGCGCCAGCCCGGCCGCCCACAGCACCAGCGGCGAGACGACGGCGTAGGTCAGCGCCGCCGCCTCGAGCCACGGTCGCCGCAGGCCGGCGAAGCGCAGCGCGAACATCATCATCGCCACCACGACCCAGATCAGGGAGGCGACGATCAGCACCTCCCAGACGAGGGTCGGCACCGGGATGTCGACGGTCAGGACGAGCGTGCTGTGCAGCGTCCAGCACATCGCGGCGAGGCCGAACCAGCCGTAGGCGCTGGTCCAGCGCAGCACGAACCACGCCACCAGCACCAGCACGCCGAGGGCGAAGGTGATGCCGGTGGTGGCCTGCATCGCGGTGACCTGACGGAACACGTGCCGCTCCCAACGGGCGCGCAGCACCGCCGGGTCGCCGATGTGGACCTCCGACAGGCCGGCCTGGTTGTCGGGGTAGGCGCGCAGGCGCAGATGGAAGACGTTGCGTCCGGGGTCGAGCACCGCCGGCGGCACCCAGTAGAGCTGCGGGCGGTACCACAGCCGGGTCACCGGCTCGTCGAACCGGCCGCCGTCGGTGAGGCGCGTGCCGTTCACGTACGGCCGCGCGACCATGCTGAGGCGCGGGACGTAGATGGCCGTGAGCGGCGGCGGCGACGTGCGGACGTCGAACTCGATGCGGTACCACGCGTCGCCACCCACCGTCGGACGGCTGCGGCTCCAGTCGTCGGGCAGCGCCACCGGCCGCCAGGCGGCGTCATCGGGCGGCGGCGCGTCGCCGCCGGTGAGCAGGATCGCGGCTTGCGTGATCGGAGCCGGCGGGCCGGCGGCGTCGCCGCGTCCGCACCCGGCGCCGGACAGCGCGACGCCGAGCAGCAGCGCCACCACCGCCGCGCAGCGCTCAGATGAGCCGCAGCCGGCTCGCTTCATACACCGCTTCACCCCGCGACGACACTTCCAGCTTGTTGTAGATGCTCTTGATGTGCGACGACACCGTGTGCGGCGAGATCGTGAGCAGCGCGGCGATCTCGGGCACGCGGTAGCCCTTCGACACGAGCGCCAGCACCTCGCGCTCGCGGTCCGACAGCGTCACCGTGGTTTCGACCGGCCGCCGCGAGACCGCGGTGAAACGCTGCAGCACCCGCCGCGCGATCGTCGGGTGAATCGGGCTGCCGCCGGCGCGCAGCAGCTCGATGGTGGCGATGAAGTCGTCGGGCAGGCTGTCCTTCAGCAGGTAGCCGGTGGCACCCGCTTCGAGGCTGCGCATCACGTGCGCGTCGTCGCCGAAGACCGTGACGACCATCGCGTCGAGCGACGGATGCAGCCGGCGCGCCTCGCGGACCACGTCGGCGCCGTCGCCGTCGGGCAGTCCGAGGTCGCACAGCAGCACGTCCACAGGGCCGCGGCCGAGCGCCGCGCGCGCCTCGGCGCAGGTGCCGACCGCCGCCACCAGGGCGAAGCGGGGGCACGACCCGACGATGTCGGCGAAGCGCTGCCGGAATGTCGGGTCGTCCTCGACGATGAGGATGCGGGTCATCGACTGCAGCACGGAGGCCCCGCGGCCGGCCTCAGCATCGCACATCGGCAAGCCGTGTCGATCGCCAGCGGGACGGTCAGGGCAGACGCGTGAAGTTGGCGACGCGATTGCTCTGAACGCCCGTGAACTGACGGAACGCCGGCGTGAACGACGCCCCCGAGAGACTCGGCGTGACGCGGAAGATGGCCAGCGGAGTCGGGAGATCGATCACATAGAAGCCGTGAAGATCGGTGATCGCGGTCGCTGCGAATCCGATGCTGGCGGTCACCGTGACACCGCTCACCGGCCGGCCGGCGTCGTCGAGGATCCGGCCCGACACGACGTGGGTCCCGAACTTGGCGATGAAGCCGTTCTCGAGGGTGCCGACTGGCAGCTTCTGGAAGACGCCGTCGCCGGCCGCGGGAACCGATCCTCGCGTCGTGCCGGCGACCACGATGTTGCCGCCGCCGTCGCTGGCCGCGGCCCGGCCGTACTCATAGCTGGGACCACCGAAGAACGTCGAGAACGCCAGCGTCGCCCCTGTGGCATCGACCAGCGACACGAAAGCGTCGAGCGTGCCGCCGTTGAAGGTGGCATCGAAGGACGCGCGCATCGGAAAGTCCACCGAGCTCGTGTTTCCGGTCACGAACACCCGCTGCGGCCTGGCACACGCGACTCCGGGCGGACAGCCCGGCGGTTCGAGGGCCATCCCTCCGATGGAGTCGCCGCCGGTGCCGCCGATCAGGGTCGAGTAGAGCAGGGCGTCGAGCGTCAGCGGCAGCTTGGCGACGAAGCCGTCCATCACGCCGGCCAACGTCCGGTCGAACGCCCCGGCAGTGGTCGGGAAGTCGGCCGATTGCGCGGTACCGGCGACGTGAAGATGGCCGTCGGCGCCGAGGGCGATGGCGGTAGCGGAGTCACCTTGGCTGCCGCCCAGATACGTGGACGCCACGAGCGCGCTCCCGGTGGCGTTCAGGACCGTGATGACGCCGTCGGCGGGGATCGGGGAACCGCCGGTCGGCCCGCCGTTGAGTGTGCCGTCGAGCGCCCCTGCGGTCGTGGGGTAGTCCGGGGATCGGGTCGAGCCGGCCACCACGACGGCCCCCCCGGCCAGCACCACCCTGGGCTCCCCCTCGTCGCCGCTGCCGCCGAGCAGCGTCGAGAAGATCAGGTGCGATCCCGTGCGGTCGAGCGCCGCCGCGAAGAAATCGTAGGAGCCGTTGTGGGTGGTGTCGAAGGCACCAGGACTCAGCGGGAAATCGGCCGCTGTCGTCCGCCCGACGACATACGCGTTGCCGAACGCGTCGACGGCGACCCCGGTGGCCTCCGACAAGGCCAGCCCGAGGCCGGGGGCAGGCGTGGGTCCATGGAGGAACGTCGAGTACTCGAGGCCGTCGCCGTCGGGAGTGAGCTGGGTGACGAAGGCCTTCTTGAACGGATGGACCTTCGTACCGAAAGCGCCCCGCGTGACCGGATAGTCATCCGAGTCGGTGGTTCCGACGACGTAGGTGCGCCCATTGGCGTCCACGGCAATCGCCGGACGGCTCTCGCTCTCGGTTCCGCCCAGGTAGGTCGAGAACACGGCCGTGGTCGCCGCCGCGTTCAGCTTCGTGACGAAGACGTCGAGCTGGTGACTGCCGTCGAGGGTCGGGTCGAGGCTGCCGGGCGTCGTGGGGAAGTCGAACGACTGGGTCACCCCAGCGACGTAGACGTTGCGGGACTTGTCAACCGCCAGGCTCCAGAGACTCTCGAGGTCCGAGCCGCCCAGATAGGTCGAGAACGCCAGCTGCGACAGGTTCGGATCGATGACCAGCGTGCGGCTGTCGTCGTAGGCGCCGACGCGGAACCCGACCCGCGCCGGTCCGCGCAGCTCGTATGCGCTCTCGACCGGCTCTCTGACGCCGCGGCCGTCCTGATAGGCGACCGGGCGATCCTGTTCGACCACGCCCGCCCCGGTGTGAATTCGCAGCCCGCCGGTCTCGGTCACTTCGAGCCGCTCAGCACCCTCGAGTTCGAACTCGATGGCCGCCGGATCGGCCGCGGGTGCGACGTCCACGTCGTATTCCAGCGTGCCAGCCGCGCTGGCATACCAGACGACGTCCACTCCGGGCCGCAGGGCCCGCTGGCGCACGCGACCGTAGGTCGGCACTCCGGTGACCCATCGCGAAGCGTCGCTGCCCTTCAGGTAGTTGACGCGATGCGGCAGCGGCGCCTCACCGACCGGCGCGGCGCCCTCCTGCGCACCGACCATGGCGAGGCGGAGCGCCACACCGCGCCGGGGGCCCGCCGCTGACATGGACCCGCCGACCGCAGGTATGGCCAGGACGGCGTCGGTGTCGGTGAGGAAGAGCGAGAAGTTGGCGCCGCGGGCGACGTAGCGCGCGCGGGCGTCGTGCTGCCCGCGGTTCTCTTCGAACGCCACCTGACGGCCCTGCGGCGGCCGTGCCTCGAGAGCATGCGGGTCGCGGCCTGCGTCCCGCGTGGCGATCGTCGTGGCAGCCAGCAGAACCGCGGCCACCGTCACCGCCGTCATAGTCGTTCGCGTCATGGCTGCCTCCCCAGACATCCGGTCGACGAGTTGGACGACTCACCACACCACGGGCACGTTGGTCAGCGTGACGAACGCCAGGAACGACGCGTTGCCGGTCGCCGACAGCTCGACCGCCCCGCTCGGGGCGATCACCTGGATCGCGTACTGGTCGCGGCCGCTGCGGCTGGTCGCATCGGTGACCGTGATGCGGCAGGCATAGCCGGGGAGCGGCGCGGCGCCGGCCTGGGCCGGCGCCTTGACGCCGTAGCGTGTGACCAGGGTGGTCCGGTTGCCGCTTCGCTCCACCGTGGCGACGGCGCCGCAGCCGTACTGGGCCGCCGACACGGCGACGACGGCGCCGCCGCCCAGCAGATCGCCGGCGGCGGTGCGCGCGGCGGCAAAGGCCAGCACGCCGGGCCCGGCGGCGCTGGAGAACAGCGCGCCGCCGGTGGTGCCCACCGCGAACACCGGCCGCGTCCGCGTGACGCGCACGGTGGCGACGCGGTTCTCGGCCAGCGTGAGGTAGCAGCGGCCGTTGGCCTGGGCGTCGCAGCCGGTCCAGCCGGCCACGAACGGGCCGGTGAGGAGGGTGCCGCCGGGGGCGACGTCGATCACCACGGTGCTGCCGGCGCGCGGCGCGAACAGGCAGTCGGCGGCGTTGGCGCACGGCGGCGCGGAGGGAAGCTGGGGATCGCTGATGCCGTCGGGCAGCGTGAGGTAGCGGGCGGTGGCCCGGACCGTGACGGTGGCCGGCAGGCCGCCGAGGCCCTCGACGCGCAGGTGGAGCTGCACGGTGTCGGCGCGGGCGGTGACGGTGATGCGGCGTTCGTCGGGCGACGAGCGGTTGCCGCTGTCGTCGACGACGACGAGCTGGACGGTGTGCTCGCCGTCTCCCAGGGGATAGGTCGCCGCGGTGAAGGTGAACGCGGGCGAATCGGTCTCGACCGGGGCGAAGGCGTCGAGCGTCCACTCGTAGCGGACGATCGCGCCGCCGATGTCCGTGGAGCCCGTGGCCGACACCGCCAGGTCCTCGCCTTCCACGATCGTCGTCGGCGCCGAGAGCACAGCCGTCGGGTTGGTGGTGTCTCCCCGGACCTCGACCTGCCGTTGAACGGTGGACGAGTGCTGACCGGCGTCGTCGATGACGCGGAGCCGCACCGTGTGGAGGCCGACACCGAGCGCGTAGGGCGGGTCGGTGAAGGTGAATGAGGGCGCGGACGTCTCGACCTCGATCGAGCCGTCGAGCTGCCAGATGTAGCGCACGATGGTGCCGACGGCGTCCGTCGATCCGGCACCGGACACCACCAGCGGATCGCCCAGGTCGATGGCGCTCGGCGTATCCAGAACGGCCGTTGGCGCCGTGTCGGCGACGACCGACACCTGGAGCTGCACGGGCGTCGAGTGGTTGCCGCTGGCATCGACCACCGTCAGCGTCACCACGTGCGGTCCGGCCAAGAGCGGGTACGCCGCAGACGTGAAGGTGAACGTCGGCTGGCTGGTCTCGACCAACGGGTAGGCGTCGAGCCGCCAGCGATAGACCACGATCGTGCCGCCGGGATCGATCGAGCCGGTGCCCGATACGGGCAGCGGGTGCCGCTCGACGAGCTCGGCCGGCCCCGTGATCACGGCCGTGGGATTCACGGTGTCGCCGATCACCTGCACCTGCCGGCTGACGGGCGAGGACTGGTTGCCGCTGTCGTCCACCACGACGAGCTGGATGTCGTGCAGCCCAGGCGCCAGCGGATAGCTGCCGGCCGCGAACGTGAAGGACGGCGTCGCGGTCTCGACCACCGGGTAGCCGCCCAGCGTCCACTCGTAGCGGACGATCGTCCCGCCGACGTCGAACGACTGGTCGCCGGCAACGGTCAGGTCCTGGCCGAACGGAATGGACTCGGGCGCGGTGAGGATCGCGGTCGGGTTGGTGGTGTCGGCCACGACGGTGAGGGGGACGGCGACCGAGCGTGCCTCCCCGGCCGCCAGCGTGCCGCGCACCTCGATGCCGCCGGCGCCCGCGCTCGACAGCGTCGTCACCTGTGCCATGTAGTCGCCACCCAGGCCGGTGAGCTGCAGGGTCAGCGGCGGCACCAGATCGCCGAGAATCCAGCCCATGCCGTCGGCGTCGCCGCTCCAGAAGCTGCCCGGGATCTCAGTGAGCGGGCCGGTGGAGGCGGTGTAGCCGAGGCGGCGGCCGACGCCATCGACGACGAAGCCCTCGACGGGATCGGTCTGCACGGCGACACAACCGGAGGCGGCGCACTGGATGAGGCCCCACTGGCGAGCGAAGAATCCGGTATGAATCGCGGCACCGGTGACGCCGAGGGTCGCCAGCACCTCTCGCTGGACGTCGGGGTTGGACATGAGGTCCACGTGCTTCACCTTGGCCGTCGAGTTGACGCCCTTGGTGAACGGCTTCAACGTGACCCGGCTGTCAGTGAGGAACTGGCCGACCGACGACTCGAGCGGTACCGTGCCGTCGCCCGCGTTCTCCTCGACGACATCGGTGTAGAACACCTCGTTGTTGCGGGCGCCGCGCGGGCCGATGTCGGTGAAGTTGACGATTCCTGCGGACAGGTCGGATCCGATGCCTTCGACCGCCTGCACGGGGGTGCCACCGTCGTCGTCGCCGTTGGTCCCGTAGATCACCGTCACGGCGGCCAGATCCGCGAAGCCGTTGGGGTCGCCGGTTACGACGTGGTCGAGGCCGGCGTTGAGGTCGAGCAGGAGGGAGTTGCGCTGCAGGAAGTCGAGGTTGACCGACGCTGGGCCGGCGCCGACGTCGAGGAAGTCGTAGGTGGCCAGCAGCGCGCGGGCCGTCGGGATGTACTTGTCGATGAAGCACACCCGCGGGCCCTGGGGGCAGGCGATCGGCGACTCCAGCATCGCCTTGGTGATCGTGTGATCCGGCCCGACGATCTGCTGGCCCTTCTCCATGACCTGCACGTAGGCGCGCAGGACGATCTTCGACAGGACCAGGTGGAACGCGATGTCCGCGCTCCAGTTGTCGTGGAGAATGTTCCACACCTTGGAGGCGCCGCGGTTGGGGACGCCGATCATGATCAGCTTGTTGACCTTCGGTAACGGCTGGCCGGGCTCGTACTCCCCGCCGTAGGCGGGGCTTTGGATGTACGTGCGGGCGACGAGGCCGCCGGTGCTGTGCGCGACGACATCGACGGCATCGAGCGGCGGCGCCTCCGGGTACTTCCGGGCCCACGCCTCGGCGGCGCGTTTGAGGAAGACCCCGAAGTAGTCCACGCCGTATTCGTAGAGGTCGTCGCTGATGCCCGTCGCGGTCAGACCACCGTCGATCGTGCCGTCGATGGACCCGTCGATCGGCCCCGGTGCCAGCCGCCAGTCGTAGGTGACGACGAAGAGGTCTTCGCCCTCGACGTAGCCCGCGGACTTGAACGTCTCGATGAGATCGTCGTAGGCCCTGGTCAACGGATCGACGCGCAAGGATCCTGGCGCGACGCCCCGGCGGAGCAGCCAGCCGAGGTCGCCACCCGGCGTGCCGGGATAGGTGGCGCCGATGCCGGGGACGAGCAGGACGGGCAGACGCAGAAGCGTCATCGTCCCGGCCACGGCCTTCTCCGCCACTTGGCTGTACACGCCCGGGATGCCCGACTCCTGGCGCTCGGTATGATCGAGTCTGACTGAGGCGATGTCGTCTCCGACGAACGTGGCGGTATCGCCCAACGCCTCGGAGAAGCTCACTCCCGTGTTCTCGCTCCAGCACGGAACCGGGGTGTCGACTTGGAACGAGAGCGACAGCTGGCCAGAGACGACCATGCCGCTGCCGGAGACCGTGCCGCTGACCGGCTCCGTACATGTGGCGAGGGTGCCGAAGTAGACGCCCCGCAAGAAGGCCGTACCGGTCACGGTGCCGGTGATGGCCCATTGCCCGGGCGCCTCCCGCTCGACGTACACGGTGTAGACGAGATCGTGACCGTTGTCCTGGTCGCCGACCTCGATACACGTGGCGAGTTCCCCCTCGTTGCAGTCGATCTTGTAGGTGTAGTGCGACGTGATGGTGAAGGGCCCGAAAGTCTGGGCTGAAGCCTCGCCCACGCCGAAGCCGGTCAACGCGGCGAGGAGGACGGCGACTTGAATCGGCCAAGGGGGTTGGGCCATACCCGATGAGAGGCGGCCCGGGGGCGGTTTGCTCACCCGGCCGGCCGCAGGCCAGCGATTGCCCGCGTCTGATTTGAACAATCGTTCTACAATCCCCGCCATGGCCCCGCCGGCCCCGTCGCGGCTGCACTTGGCGCTCACCGTCAACGGCGAGCCGGCCGAGGCGGCGGTCGATCCCGCGAAGACGCTGCTGGAGGTGCTGCGCGAGGACCTGCAGCTCACCGGCACCAAGCACGGCTGCGAGTTGGGGGAGTGCGGCGCCTGCGCCGTGCAACTGGACGGCGAGCCGGTGCTGTCGTGCCTGGTGCTGGCCGTGGAGTGCGCCGGCCGGGAGGTGCTGACCGTCGAAGGGCTGGCCCGCGATGGCCGGCTCGACCCGCTGCAGGAGGCGTTCGCGGATCTGGGTGCCGCGCAGTGCGGCTACTGCACGCCGGGCATCCTGGTGACGGCGCGGGCGCTGCTCGACCGCGAGCCGCACCCGAGCCGCGAGCGGATCCGCGAGGCGCTGGCCGGCAATCTCTGCCGCTGCACCGGCTACCTGCAGATCCTCGATGCGGTCGAGGCCGTGACGCGCCCTCGCCCGGTGGATGAACCATGAGCCTCCCGACGAGCCACGGCGGCGTCATCGGCCGGGCCCGCCGCCGCGTGGACGGCCGCGCCAAGGTCACCGGTCAGACCCGCTTCGCCGACGACCTGCTGCCCCCCAGGACGCTGCACTGCAGGCTGCTGCGATCCACGGTGCCGCACGGCCGGATTCGCGCCATCGACGTGTCGCGGGCGCGGGCGCTCGACGGTGTGCACCTCGTGCTCACCGGCGACGACTTCCCGATTGCCTACGGCATCCTGCCGGTGAGCCAGGACGAGCATCCGCTCTGCCGCGACCGCGTCCGCTTCGTCGGCGATCCGGTGGCGGCCGTCGTCGCCCGCGACGAGGCCACGGCGACCGCCGCGCTCGACCTCGTGGACGTGGACTACGAGGTGCTCCACACCTTCGCCGATCCCGCGGACAGCCTGCGGACGCCCGAGCCGCGCATCCACGACTACGGCGACGGCGGCAACGTCCACAAGGCGGTGTCGCTGCAGTTCGGCGACGTGGACGAGGCGCTGGCCGGCGCTGCCCACGTCTTCGACGACGTGTTCTTCTTCGAAGGCAGCACGCACCTGCCGCTCGAGCAGCACGCCACCGTGGCGGTGAAGGACCCGGACGGCAAGCTGGCCGTGTACTCGAGCACGCAGACGCCGCACTACCTGCACCGCGCGCTGGCCAAGGCGCTCGACCAGCCGGCGGCGCACATCCGGGTGATCGCCACGCCCAACGGCGGTGGCTTCGGCGGCAAGAGCGATCCCTTCAACCACGAGATCGTCGTGGCGAGGGCTGCACTGGCCCTCGATCGACCGGTGAAGATCTGTCTCACCCGCGAGGAGGTCTTCCTGTGCCACCGCGGGCGGCATCCGGTGCTGATGCGCTTCCGCACCGGCGTGGACGCGGATGGTCGCATTCAAGGCATGCACCTGCAGACGTTGCTCGACGGCGGCGCCTACGGCTCCTACGGCGTGGCCAGCACGTTCTACACGGGCGCCCTGCAGACGGTCACCTACCGGATCCCGCGCTACCGCTTCCAGGGCTGCCGCGTCTTCACCAACAAGCCGCCGTGCGGGCCCAAGCGCGGCCACGGCACGCCGCAGAGCCGCTTCGGGCAGGAGGTGCAGCTCGACAAAGTCGCCGAGCGGCTGGCCGTCGATCCGGCCGATCTGCGGCTGCGGATGATCGCGCCGGCGCAGTCGCTCACCGCCAACTACCTGCGCGTCGGCACGATCGGGCTGGCCGAGTGCATCGAGCGCGTCGTCGAGCGCTCGGGCTGGCGCGAGAAGCACGGACGACTGCCGCATGGGCGAGGTGTCGGCCTGGCCTGCTCGTCGTATCTGACCGGCGCCGGCCTGCCCATCTACTGGAACGACCTGCCGCACTCGGCGGTGCAGCTCAAGCTCGATCGCAGCGGCGGCGTGACGGCGTTCTCGGGCGCCACCGAGATCGGGCAGGGCAGCGACGACGTGCTGGTGGCGTGCATCGCCGAGGTGCTCGGCCTCGACCCGCACGACGTCCGTGCCGTCACCGGCGACACCGACCTCACGCCGGTGGACCTCGGCTCGTACTCGAGCCGGGTCACGTTGATGATGGGCAACGCCGCGATACAGGCGGCGGAGCGCGCGCGAGAGGTGCTGGCGCGTGCCGTGGCCGCGAAGCTCGACGTGCCGGCCGAACGGCTGGTGTTCGCCGAACGTCGGGTGTTCGACAGCGCCGACCCGGCGCGCGGCGTGAGCTTCGCCGACGCGGTGCAGCTGGCCGAAGCGGCGGGTGGCGCCGTCGGCACCACCGGGTCGTACACGCCGGCGAAGAGCGCGGCGAAGTTCAAGGGCGGCGGCGTCGGTCCGTCGCCGACGTATTCCTATACCGCCGCCATCGTCGAGGTGGAGGTCGATCCCGACACCGGGTGGATCGTCGTGCCGCGCGTGTGGATCGCCCACGACATCGGCCGCGCGCTCAATCCGGTGCTCGCCCGCGGGCAGATCGAGGGCAGCGTCTACATGGGCCTCGGCGAGGCGTTGATGGAGGAGCAGGCCTTTCGTCGGCTGCCGGCGCGGCTGTCGCCGGCGCTCGTCCACAAGTTCCCGTCGATGCTCGAGTACAAGAGCCCGACGGCGCTCGACATGCCCGAGGTCGTCACCGATCTGGTCGAGACGCCCGATCCGGAGGGACCGTTCGGCGCCAAGGAAGTGGGGCAGGGACCGCTACTGCCGATCATGCCGGCGGTGGCCAACGCGGTGTTCGACGCCGTGGGCGTGCGCGTGGACGAGGTGCCGATCACGCCGGAGAAAATTCTCAAGGCCCTTCAGGTGAAGGCGCAGGGGAAGCCCGGGCGCTTCGGGCCCGCGGAGTTCCCCGAGGTGGCGTGGCCCGAGACGTTGCAGGTGGCGCCGCCGTGGGAGGGCGGCGACGGCCGCGCGTCGAACGCGCCGCCACGACGGTCACGCGCGGCCGCTGCAGATGCCGGCTCGGCGGTGCGGCCATGATGCGTCTGCCGGTGTTCGAGTACCGCGCGCCGCGCACCGTGGCCGAGGCGGCGGCGTGGCTGGCCGAAGCGCCGGACGAGACGATGCTCGTCGCCGGCGGCACCGACGTGCTGCCCAACATGAAGCGACGGCAGCAGTCGCCGCGGGTGCTGGTCGGCCTGCGCGGCGTCGAGGAACTGCGGGCGATCGAGGTGGACGGCGTCGTGCGCATCGGCGCCGGCGTGACGCTGACCGGCCTGGTGGGTCACGACGGGCTGCGCGCGCGGCTCCCCGGGCTGTGGCAGGCCGCGGCGCAGATCGCCACGCCGCACCTGCGCAACATGGGCACGCTCGGCGGCAATCTCTGCCTCGACACCCGCTGCACCTACTACGACCAGAGCTACGAGTGGCGGAAGGCCATCGACTTCTGCCTGAAGAAGGACGGCCGCACGTGCTGGGTCGCAACATCGAGCCCGACCTGTCTCGCCGTGTCGTCGAGCGACACCGCGCCGATCCTCCAGGCGCTGGGCGCACGCGTCCGGCTGGTCTCGGCCTCGGGCGAGCGGTGGGTGGGCGTCGCCGATCTCTATCGCAACGACGGCCTCGACTACACGACCCGCCGCGCCGACGAGATCCTGACCACCGTCGAGGTGCCGGCGGAGCCGGGGTGGCGCAGCACCTACTGGAAGCTGCGGCGGCGCGGCTCGTTCGACTTCCCGGTGCTGTCGGTGGCCGCGGCGGTGCGCCTGGGTGCCGACGGCACGGTGCAGACGGCGCGGGTGGTGCTGGGCGCGGTGGGGTCGCGTCCACAGGCGGCGCCGAAGGCGGAGGCCGCGCTCATCAACCGGGCGATGACCGATCCGGCCGTCGCCGACGCCGCCGAGGGCGCCTACGAGGTGGCCAAGCCGATGGACAACACCGACTTCGACCTCGTGTGGCGCAAGCGCATGGCGCGGGCGCTGGCCGGCTACGCGCTGCGCGAGCTGCGTGGGGACGACATGCGCGAGACCCGGATGAAGCTGGCGCGCCAGCCGCTGATGTAACGGGGACTGTCACGGTGACAATTCAGGGCGTTGCAGCATCGATGAGAGTTGCGGAATCTGCACGACTCCGAAATGTCACCGTGACAGTCCCTGTAAGCTTGGCGGCATGCTACGGCTGCCGATGCTCGCTCTCGCACTCCCGGTTCTCGCCGCCACACTCGCGGCTCAGCCGCTGCCCGACGCCGCGCCGCTGATCGCGAGGATCGAGGCGCCGCAGGTTCCCAACCGCCAGGGACTCGACGGCTTGACGCTCGAACAGGTGATGCAGCGGTTCCGCGTCCCCGGCGTCAGCGTCGCGGTCATCAACGACTTCCGCATCCACTGGGCCAAGGGCTACGGTGTCGCCGATGCGGGCACTGGCCGTCCGGTGCGCCCCGATACGCCCTTTCAGGCCGCCTCGATCAGCAAGCCGGTGACGGCGATGGCGGCGATGCGGCTCATCGCGGATGGCCGCTTCGGGCTCGACGACGACGTCAACCTCCGGTTGCGCTCGTGGCGGGTGAAGGCGCCCGAGGGCTCGACGTGGCCCGCCGTCACGCCGCGATCGCTGATGAGCCACACCTCTGGCGCCGACGACGGCTTCGGTTTCCCCGGCTACGACCCTGCGGCGCCGCGACCGACCGTGACGCAGATCCTCGACGGCGTGGCGCCGTCGAACGTCGGCAAGGTCCTGTTCGCCCGCCCGCCGTATGCCGCGTACAAGTACTCGGGCGGCGGCGTCACGGTGATGCAGCAGCTGCTCACCGACGTCACCGGCGAGCCATTCGCCGCGCTGCTGCGCTCCCGCGTCCTCGCACCGCTCGAGATGGGCGACAGCACCTTCGAGCAGCCCCCGCCCGACGCCTGGGCCGCGCGCCTCGCGCACGCCCACAATGGTCAGGGCGCGCCCGGGTCCGTGCCGTGGCACGTCTACCCGGAACAGGCGGCGGCCGGGTTGTGGACCACGGCCAGTGACCTGGCGCGGTTCGCGATCGAGGTGCAGACCGCGGTTCGCGGCCCCAAGGGCACGGTGCTGACCCAGGGCTCGGCCCGTGAGATGACCGCACCGGTCGGCACTGGGCCCTACGCGGTCGGACTCGGCGTGGAGCAGCGGGGCGAGGGCTGGTACTTCGGCCACGGCGGCTCGAACTGGGGCTTCCGCTGCTCGCTGCTTGCCCACGTGCGGAAAGGCTACGGCGTCGTGGTGATGACCAACGGCGACGCCGGCGGGCCGGTGATCACCGAGATCGAGGCGCGCGTCGCCGCCGCCTACGGTTGGGATTCGCTCGACAAGCCGTTGCCGCGCTGAGGCCACCGCGCCGCTGCGGCCGGCCGGCGCGTACACTGCGCGGCATGCCCATCGTCGAGACGTCCACGCCGCCCGGCACGCCAGCCCCGATCGGCCCGTACAGCCACATCGCCAAGGTCGGCCCGTTCATCACGATCGGCGGCACGGCGGCGTTCGATCCGGCGACCGGCGAACTCGTCGCCCCCGACGTCGCGAGCCAGACCACGCGCATCCTCGAGACGTTCCGGGTGATGCTCGAGCACGTCGGGTCGGACCTGGCGCATGTCATCCACGTCAACGTGTTCCTGCTCGACATGGCCGACTTCGCGGCGATGAACGATGCCTACGCGGTGGCGATGGGCCCGCACCGGCCGGCCCGCACCGCCATTGGCGTCGCCGCGCTGCCGAAGCCGGGCGTGCGGCTGACCATGAACCTCACCGCCGTCACCCGTGACTAGGGGCCTGGCCCCGTTGGCACGAAAGCTGCGCAGAATCCGTGCCATCGGGGCCAGGCCCCGCAGACAATCGCTACAATTCCTGGCATGCGCCTGGCCGTCGGTCCCGCTCTGCTCATCACCGCGTTGTCGCTGGCCCGCCCAGTCGCCCAGACGCCGCTCTCGATCGTCATCGAGAAGAACGTCGAGGCGCGGATGCGCGACGGCGTCGTCCTCCGTGCCGACGTCTACCGCCCGGCCGGCGACGGCAAGCGGCCGGCCCTGCTGCAACGCACGCCCTACTCGAAGAACCCCGGCCAGCCGCGCAGCCAGTTCCACCGCCTCGCCGAGGCCGGTTTCGTCGTCGTCGTGCAGGACACCCGCGGCCGCTACATGTCCGACGGGGTCGCGGTGCCGCACGACGAGGGCCCCGACGGCTACGACACCGTCGAGTGGGTGGCGCAGCTTCCGTACGTGGACGGCCGGGTCGGCATGTTCGGCGGCAGCTACAGCGCGACGACGCAGCTGCTCGCCGCGCCGATGCGCCCGCCGCACCTGGTGGCGCTCTTTCCGTCGGCCTCCTACGCCAGTCGCTACGACATGGTGTTCCAGGGCGGCGCGTTCTACCTGGGCGACGGCCTGAGCTGGAACCTCGGCCAGGCCAAGGACGCGCGTCGCCGCGCGCTCGACCCGACCGCCGATCGCGATCACGAGATCGGACTCACGCCCGACGAGCGCCGCCAGCTGCGCGACGACTGGTATTGGCGCCTGCCGCTGAACGCCATGCGCGTGCTCGAGGTGGACAAGTACTCGCCGGGCTACTTCGACCTGCTGGCGCATCCCTCCTACGACCGCTTCTGGGAGACCTTCGACGTCGCCGCCAGGCACCCGCGGTTCCAAGTGCCGGCCTACCATCTGACCGGCTGGTACGACAGCCTGTTGAACGGCACGCTGGCCAACTTCGCGGGGCTGCGCGAGCACGCCGGCACCGGGCGCGCCCGGCGCAACCAGCGGCTGATCGTCGGGCCGTGGACGCATGCGCGGCCCTCTGCGGGCACCCGGGCGATCGGCGACGTGGATTTCGGCCCCGACGCCGGCTTCGACTCCGAGGCACTCATCGTCCGCTGGTTCCGGCACTGGATGCCGCTGCCCGTGCCGCCCGCCCCGGCACCGCCGCCCGACTGGACCGGCGCGCCGGTGCGGATCTTCGTGATGGGCGACAACCGCTGGCGCGACGAGCAGGAGTGGCCCCTCCGCCGGGCGGTCCCCACCGCCTATCACCTGCTCAGCGACGGCAAGGCGAACACGCTCGACGGCGACGGACGGCTGGTGCCGACGCCGGCCCCGGCCACCCAGGCCCACGACACCTTCGCCTACGATCCGTCGAACCCCGTGCCGACCGGTGCCTTCGGTGCCTACTCGCGCGCGCCGAACGATCGCCGGCCGATGCAGCAGCGGCAGGACGTGCTGGTCTACACCTCGGCGCCGATGACGGCACCGCTCGAAGTCACCGGACCGGTGCGCCTGGTGCTGTGGGCGGCGTCGTCGGCGCCAGACACCGACTTCACGGCCGCGCTGAGCGACGTGCACCCCGACGGCACCGCCCGCGCGCTCACCGATGGCATCGTCCGCGCCCGCTACCGGGCCAGCCGCACGCAACCGTCGCTTCTCGCTCCGGGGCAGCCGTACGAGTTCACCATCGAGGTCGGCGCGACCAGCAACGTGTTCCTGCCCGGGCATCGGCTGCGGCTCGAGGTGTCGAGCAGCAACTTCCCGCGCTGGGATCGCAATCCCAACACCGGCAAGCCGTTCGCCACCGACGGCGCGACGGCGGTCGCGCGGCAGACCGTGTTCCACGATGCCGCCCGCCCGTCGCGGCTCGTCCTTCCCGTGGTGCCGCGATGATCGCGAGATCGACCGCATCGTTGTCCGCCATGCTCGCCGTCGCCGCCGCGATCGGCGGCTGCCGCGCGGCCGGTCCGGCGCCGCCAGCCGCGTCGCCGGCGCGCACGCTGCTCGGCTACTCGGCGGCGGCGGCGACGGCACAGCTCGACGTGGAACGCCGCTACCAGCGATCGGTCAGCGCCGAGTCGATGTCGGCGCTGCATCGGCCGCTCACCGCGCGCCCCCATCCCGCCGGATCCGAGGGCACGAAAGAGGTCGTCGCCTATCTGCAGAAGACGCTCACCGGGTTCGGCCTCGACGTCGAGACGCACGAGTACCAGGTGCTGCTCGACCGGCCGCGATCGGTCGAGATCACGCTCACGGCGCCGTCCAGGCGAGCGCTGACCGTGCAGGAGCCGGCGATTCCCGGCGATCCCACGTCGTCGCACCCCGAGCTCGGCGGCGGCTACATCGCCTACTCGGCGTCGGGCACCGCCAGCGGGCCGGCGGTGTTCGTCAACTACGGCCTGCCCGCCGACTACGCGCTGCTGAAGGCGCTCGGCGTCTCGGTGCGGGGGCGAATCGCGGTCGCGCGCTACGGCCGCAGCCATCGTGCCGTGAAGGTGCACACCGCGCAGCAGGAAGGGGCCCGTGCACTCGTCCTCTACAGCGATCCCGCCGACGACGGCACCGCCAAGGGGCCGGCCTGGCCCGACGGCTACTGGCGCGGCCCGGACATGCTGCAGCGTGGCAACGCGAAGCTGAGCTGGTTCTGGCACGGCGACCCCCTCACGCCCGGGACCGGCGCCACCGCCGAGGCCACCCGCCTCGACCCAAAAACGGCGCCGACATTGCCGCGGATTCCCGTCGTCGTGCTGAGCGCCCGCGAGGCCGCGCACATCCTCACGGCCCTGGGCGGCGCCGAGCGGCCGCAGAGCTTCCGCGGCGGCATCGACGGCGCGACCCGCGTCGGTCCCGGCCCGGCGGCCGTGCGCGTCGCGGTGGACATGGACGCCGGCGTGCGGCCCATCTACGACGTCGTCGCGACGCTGCGCGGACGAACCACACCGGAGCGGACCATCCTGTTCGGCACGCACCACGACGCGTGGACCTTCGGCGGGGTCGATCCCGGCACCGGCGCCGTCGCCCTGCTCGAGACCGCGCGCGCGCTCGGTGAGTTGGCGACGTCGGGCTGGCGGCCGGCCCGCTCGATCGCGCTGGCGTTCTGGGATGCCGAGGAGTTCGGCCTGGTCGGTTCGACCGAGTACGCCGAAGCCCTCAAGGCGCGGCTGCAGGAGCAGCTCGTCATGTACGTCAACACCGACATGTACATGAAGGGCCGCTTCGACCCCGGCGGCGTGCCGTCGCTCGCCGCCTTCGTGGCCGACGTCGTCAAGGACGTGCCGGCTGGCAACAGCAGCGTGTTCGACCAGTGGCAGCAGTCGGAGTGGGCACGGCTTCCGGCGGCGCGCCGATCGGGTTCGGTCACGGCCTTCGCGCCCGATCTCAAACCCCTCGGCAGTGGCGCCGACTTCGTGCCGTTCCAGGACCACCTCGGCGTGCCGACCATGGCCATCGAGTTCATCGGCGAGAACGGCTACGGCTACGGCACCTACCACTCCAACTACGACTCGCGCGCCTACGTCGAGCGAATCGCCGATCCCGGCTTCACGCAGGGGGTCCTGATGAGCCAGGTGCTCGGCAGCCTGGCGCTGCGCATGGCCGAGGCCGAAGTGCTGCCGTTCCGCTTCTCGCACTACGGCGCGAAGCTCGACGACGCGGTGACGCTGGCCGAGGGCTGGGCGCGCGACGCGGCGCTGCCGATCGACGTGGCGTCGCTGCGCCAGAAGGCCGCCGCCGTGCAGCAGGCGGCGGCCGACCTCGAATCCGCGATCGACGGTCGGCTCGCCCGCGGGCCGGTGCCGGCCGCCGATGCCGCCGCGCTCAACGACCTGCTGGCGCGGATGGAGCAGCGCCTCGCCGACGACGACGGCGCGCCCGACACGAAGTGGTACCGCCACGTCTTCTACGGCTGGAACATCTACTCGCTCTACGACGGGCAGCCGTTTCCAGGCCTGGCCGAGGCGTTTCGTGTCAAGGACGCCGCGCGCGCGGCGCACGAGGTGCAGCGGATCGATCGCGCGCTGGTTCGCCTGCAGACCGGGTTGACCGAGGCGCTGGCGGCCACCGCCGGAGGCCGCTGATAAGATCGACGCGTGCCGCAGATCTCGTCACCCGCCGTGCTGAAGCCCGGCGTCACCCTCGACTCGCTGCCCGGCCCGCGTCCGACCGACGCGATGGGCTCCGCGGCCGCACCGCTCGTCCGCGGCCGGGCGCTCATCTTCTGGGATCCGCGGGCGCCGGGTGAGAAGAAGCTCGACGCGATCGACACCGATCAGATCACGCCGGCGGCCGACTGCGTCTCCGAGTCGCTCGACACGCTCGACGAGCGCTGGAAGGCCGGCTCCTTCCGCTACCTGATGCCCGACTTCCGGGCCCGCGTCCACCGCGGCGAGACGTTCGTCATCGCCGGCGAGCGCTTCGCCATCGGCAGCTCGCGCGAGATGAGCCCGGCCGGGCTGAAGGCGATCGCCGAGGAGGTCGGCCTGCAGCTGGTCGTCGTCTGCGGCGCCAACATGGGCGACATCTTCCGCCGCAACAGCTTCAACCTCGGCCTGCACGTGGTGCAGAGCCCCGAGGCGGTGGCCGATGCGAAGGACGGCGACGAGTTCACGTTCGATCCGGCCAGCCGGACGATCGTCAACGTCACGCAGAGCAGGACTTACACGCCCGTGCCGCTCAGCGCCAAGGAAGACGAGATCCGGCGCAGTGGCGGCATCTTCGCCGTGGGCCGCCGCGAGTTCCGCGACGCCACGGCGCGCCAGCCCGAGGTGATCTGGCCCGACGCTGCCACCGCCCGGCGGTTGAGCACCACGCAGCAGATCGTGTGGGCGCACCGGGTGGACAAGGACGCGGCCGTGGATCCGGGGGCGACGCTGCGTGTCTACGCCGACCTGCTGCCGGCCTCCGACGGCACCGCGCCCTTCGCCATCCACACCTTCAACCAGATCACCGGCGGGCAGTCGGTCTTCCCTCGCCAGGCGGCGGTGGCCAACGACCACTTCGTGTTCACCGGCAAGGCCGACGACGACAAGCAGACCGCCATCGGCCGCCAGTTCGCGGCTGCGCACGGCCTCGAGAAGCCGTACTACGCCAACCCCGGCGACGGCATCTTCCATTTCTACTTCCCCGAACAGGGCCTGGTCGTGCCCGGGCAATTCATCCCCGGCGCCGACTCGCACAGTCGCGCCTACGGCGCCTACGGCGCGGTGGGGATCGGCGTCGGATCGACAACGCTCGGCTTCGGCTGGTCCACCGGCTACGTCTACGTCACGATGGCGCGGCAGCGGCGCGTGCGCTTCACCGGCACGCTGCGCGAGTGGGTGACCGGCAAGGACATCGTGCTCGAGCTGCTGCGCCGGTGGGGCGCGACGCAGTCGCAGGGGATGTCGGTGGAGCTGGTGGACGCCGGCCGTCAGCTGCCGATGACCTTCCGCAACACCATCGCCAACATGATGGCCGAGGCCGAGGCGCTGAACGGCATCTTCGCGCCCGACGAGACGACGTCTGCGTGGTACCGCGCCAAGGGCATGACCGCGCTGCCGTATCCGCCGATCGCGTGCGGCGAGGACGCGGTGTTCGCCCTCGACGAGGAGCTGGCGCTCACCGACGTGCAACCGATGATCGCCAAGCCGTTCTCGCCGGGCAACGCGTTCGCGGCCGAGGAGGTGGCGCGCGAACGGATCACCTTCGACAAGGCGATGATCGGCTCGTGCACCAATGGCAGCTACGACGACCTGCTGTCGGCGGCGCTGGTGCTGGTGGCGGCGCGGGCCAGGGGCCTGACGACGGCGGCGAAGGAGTTCGTGATCTTCCCGGGGTCGATCGGCGTGACGCACGCCATCGAACGCCCCGATCCGCGGCTCGACGGCGAGTCGATTGCCGGCGTCTTTCGCGGCGCCGGTGGCGTCATCCGCCACTCGTGGTGCGGTCCGTGCTTCGGCCAGGGGCCCGACGCGCTCGCCAAAGGCCAGCGCGCCATCACCTCGTTCAACCGCAATTGGCAGAACCGCATGGGGCTGGGCGGCGAGGGCTACCTGGCCAGCCCGTCGGTGGTGGCGGCGTCGGCGCTGGCCGGCTACATGGCCCCGCCCTCGGAACTCGGCCTGGTCTGGGACGCGGAGCGCTTCGGCATCTGATCGGCGGCGGCGATCTCCTTCATACTGGCGCCGACCGGCCACGCCCTCCGCGTGGCCGGAGGGAGGCGCCGATGTCGGTCTCGAACGCTCTGCTGGCGTGGCGACGGCTCGCCGTTCATGTCCCGCTGCTCGTTCTCTTCGCCGGCGGCGGATTCGCCGTCGGCCAGCAGAACGCCCCGCGCGCTGCGCCGCCGGACCGCCGCGTGATTCAGCCAGCCGGCCACAAGCCGTCGCCGGCACCGCTGGTGCCGGCGGTCCTCGTCGGCGACACGCTGTATCTCTCCGGCAGCACCGGCGGCGACCCGGCCACCGGCCAGCTCGTCGCCGGCGGCCTCGAGGCCGAGATGCGGCAGATCGTCGCCAACCTGCGCACCGTGCTGGCGGCCGCCGACATGACCTTCGCCGACGTCGTCGGCGTCACCGCGTATCTCGCCGACATGGGCGACTACGCCCGCTTCAACGAGCTGTACCGCGAGGTGTTCCCCAACGGCGCCTATCCGGCACGCTCCACCGTGGCCGTGCGCGACCTGGCCCGCGGCGCGCGCCTCGAACTCACCATGACCGCCGTGCGCAGCAAGTGACCACGCCAGCGAGGACCGCCATGCTCCGATTCGCTCTCGCCATCGCCGCGATCGTCGTCGCCGCCGCTCCTGCCCGGGGGCAGGCCGCCAACCCGTTGTGGCAGGAGGCGAAGGTGAAGAACTACCTGCCGCACATGACCTGGCCAGAGGTGCGCGACCTGCTCACGCGCACCGACATGGTGATCATCCCGGTGGCCTCGCTGGAAGAGCACGGCCACCAGGGACCGATCGGCACCGACTTCCTGAACGGGCTGGAAGAAGCCAAGCTGGTCGCGCAGAAGACCGACGTGCTGGTCGCGCCGATTCTCTTCCCCGGCAACTCGCCGTATCACATGGCGTTTCCCGGCACGATCACGCTGCCGGCCGAGACCATCCAGCTCGTCTACTTCCAGGCGGTGCAAAGCCTGATTCGCCACGGCTTCAAGCGCGTCCTGCTGCTCAACAGCCACGGCGGCAACCTGGCGACCACCCGCTACATCGTCGATCGCATCAACCAGGAGACCGCCGGCATCGCGGTGGAGCTGGGCGAGGCGGCCGAGCCGTTCCTGAAACGCTCGACCCGGCGGGAGCCGCGCGAGTTCGACCGCCACGGCGGCGTCAACGAGACCTCGGCGTCGCTGTATCTCACGCCGAATCTCGTCGACATGCGGGCGGCCCGCACCGCGCCGCTCACCTTGCGGCCACACCTGCAGAAGATGCTGCCCGAGGTGGTGGCCGGCGACCCCACCGCCACGCGCGTGTTCCTGGCCGAGTCGCTCAAGGCCGAAGAGACGGGCAAGGGGACCTCGACCAGGGAGATGACCGCCACCGGTGTGTGGAGCGCGCGCGAGCTGAGCGCTGCGTCCGCCGAACGCGGCCGCGAGGACACCGACGCCTTCGTCGCCGCCGCGGCGGCGTTCATCGAGCGGTGGAAGCAGCTGCGGCCGCTTGGCACGAAGTAAGATCGGCGGCCATGTCCCGCGCGTTCTGGTCGGCCGCCCTGCTGGCACTGGTGCTCGCCGCGCCGGCCCCACGGGCCCAGGCGCCGGCGCCAACGGCCACGCCGCCGCCAGCGGTCGATCCCGGACCGGTCGGCCCGAGCCCTTACGACGTCGTGCGTGGCTGGCACAAGCCGTTCGCGGCGCCTGGCTTCGCCTTCGGCGGCAACTCCGGCGTGTTCGCCGAGTCTCCGGACCGGATCTTCGTGGCGCAGCGAGGGGAGTTCCGGCTGCCCAGTCCGGTGCCGCCCGAGTTCTCAGGCTTCGCCGGCTCGCTCAAGATGAACGTGCTGACGCTCGCCGACCGGCGCGTGTGGCAGAACTGCCTGTACACCCTCGACCGCGACGGGCGGGTGAAGGAGCGGTGGACGCAGTGGGATCGGCTGTGCGAGGGCTCCGACGGGCCGGGGCCGCACCGCCTGCGCATCAGTCCCTACGACCCGCAGCGGCGCGTGTGGCTCGTCAACGAGACGTTCCATCAGATCTACGTGTTCTCGAACGACGGGAAGCAGTTGCTGACCACGCTGGGCGAGAAAGGGGTGCCGGGCGCCGACGCCACGCATTTCGCCAAGCCGCAGGACGTCGCGTTCCTGCCCGACGGACGGGTACTCATCGCCGACGGGCTCGACAACCACCGGGTGATGATCTTCGACAAGGATCTGCGCTTCCTGGGCGAGTTCGGCGGCAAGGGCACCGGGCCGGGGCAATTCAACGGCGTGCACGCGGTGGCCATCGGCCCGGGCGGGCGCATCTTCGCGCTCGACCGATCGGGCGGCCGCATCAACGTCTTCCGGACGACCGCCGATCCGGCGAAGGTCGAGTTCGTCGCGGCGTGGCCGGGCTTCTCGCTGCCGCTCGACCTCATCGTCAACGACGACGCGGTGTGGATGACGGATCTCAAGCCGCTGCGCTTCGTGAAGCTGGACTTCTCCGGGACGCGGCTCTACACCTGGCTGGTGCCGCCCGACCTGCCGGACGGCTACCTCGAGGTGCACACCTTCTCGGTGGACTCGGCCGGCAACCTCTACGGCGGCGACAACCAGTACGGGCGCACGCAGAAGTTCGTGCCGAAGGCCGGCGCGAATCCGGCGCTGCTCATCAAGGCGCCGTGGCGGGCGAGGTGACACGCCGGGGGTACACCTCCACGGCCTGTCTGGTCGTCCTGGCCATGACCGGCGACGGGCTGTCGGCGACGCAGCGCGCCGCCGCTGCGCCGGCGGATCTCAGTGGATTCGAAGCGGCCATTCGGGACGAGCTGGCCAAGGTCGGGGCGCCGGGTGCCGCAGTGGCCGTCGTGATCGGCGACGCCGTGGTGTGGGCCAAGGGCTTCGGCGTCGCCAGCGTCGAGACGAACGCAGCGGTCACGCCTGACACCCTGTTCCAGATCGGCTCGGTGACCAAGGCCTTCACCGCGGCCGCCGTGCTGGCGGCGAGCACACAGGGCGTCGTCGCGCCCGATCGGCCGGTGCGCTCGTATGTGTCTGGGCTGACGCCGTGCGTCGGCGCGCCGACGCTCGCCCAGTTGCTGTCGCACACCGGCGGCATCATCGACGAGCCCGACGAGTTCGGGCCGCAAGGCGAGGATGGTCTGGGGGCGTATCAACGCACCTGGACCAGCGAGTACTGCCTGCTGCCGCCAGGGCGCGCCTTCTCGTATTCGAACTCGGGGTACGCGCTGGCCGGCCTGGCGCTGCAGGACGCCGAGAAGAAGCCCTTCGCCGAGGTGATGCGGGCGCGCGTCCTCGATCCCCTCGGCATGACGCGGACGACGTTCCGCCCCACCGAGGCGATGACGTGGCCGCTCGCCGTCGGCCACCGAAGCGACAAGGAGGGCAAGTTCACGGTGGTGCGGCCGCTCGCCAACGACGCCCGGCTGTGGCCGGCCGGCACGCTTTACTCGAGTGCGAGCGAGTTGGCGCGCTTCCTCGTGGCGATGATGAACGACGGCCGGGTCAACGGCCGGCAGGCGCTGCCGGCGGGGGTCGCGACGCAGATGCGCGCGTCCGCGGCGAGAGTGGCCACGACGGGCCAGCATTACGGTCAGGGGCTCTTTCTCTATCCGGCCGTCACCTCCGGTCCGCTGCTCTCCGCCTTTCACGGCGGCACGATGACGGGCTATGCTGCCCAGCTGGCGTTGTTCGCCGAGGGGTCGGGCGTCGTGGTGCTGACCAACGGCGACGGCGTCAACCCCGGTCGGATCGCCGAGATCGCGCGGCAGGCCGGCCAGACGCTCGCCACCGGCAAGCCGGCCAGTTTCGCCGCGGAGGGCTCGCAGCCCGCGCCGTCACCTGGCGTGTTTCTGCCGTCCGACCAGGCGCTACGCTACGTCGGCACCTACAGCAACCCTCGCCGCTTCACGTTGGAGGTCGTTCGTGATGGCGACGGCCTGACGCTGAAGCGCTTCGGTCGCGATTTTCCGATGCGCTATCTCGCGCCCGGCCAGTTCCAGGTGGGCCTGCCTCGCGGCGGCTACGAGACCATCGTCTTCGGCTTGCCCGATGCCGGGCCGGCCGACTACCTGCAGATGAACGTCTGGGCATTGGCCCGGGTCGAGAAGTAGCACTCGATGCTCCGTCCTCCTGGCTTGGTCTTCCTCGCGTCCGCGGTCGTCGTCTGTGGCTTGGCGGGTCAGACCGGGGCGCAGACGCCCGACGCGATCACCGCGACGCTGCAGCCGCTCACCGGCGGCGCCAACCAGTACGCGGTCGAGGCGATCGGTCTCACCGCCGAGGGCCGGCGCATCATCGCGCTCGAGCCGGCCCTACCGCCAGTAGCCAATCAACGGCGTGTCGTGATCGTCGGCGGCCTCGATGGCACGGCTGGCAGCACCGCGGCCGTGCTCGACGTGCTGCGCTGGAGCGCCGGCACCACGCCGGCGAGCAGCAACCGCCGGCGCTGGCAGGTGGCGGGGGTGCCGTGCGTGCTTCCCGGGCGATGCGACATGGCCGGGACCGCAGCGGCCCCGGTCCCGGCATTCCCGCCGGAGAAGGGCTTCTTCGACGCGCCGCAGGACCGTGAGGCCCGCTATCTCTGGCGCTGGGTCGCGATGGTCGGCCCCGACCTGGTCATCGACGTCCGTCGGGGTGATCGGCTGCAGTGGAGTGCGAACCCGCTGGCCACAGGGATCGTGGACGGCGCGGCGGCTGCCGCCCCCGATTCGTTCGCCGGCGCGCTCGGCATCGGCGCGCCGTCGGGACTGGCGCCGGTCGCGGCGCTGCAGGTCGCCGGAACGACTTCCGACGTCGTTTCCGCACTGCGCCAGTTCCTCGAACGCCGTCCGCCAGCCGAGCCTTCGCCGCTGCAGCGCGTCCTCACCACGCGCCAGGCGCGCACACCGCTCGCCGTCGCGCGGCTCCTGGCGGGGGCCTATCCCGCCAACCCGATCATGAGCTACATCCCGGCGCTGTCGTGGAGCGGCGCGCTCACGGTGTCGGCGCTCACCGGCGACCCGCAGTACCGCGATCGCGCGGTCGAGCAGATGCAGCCGTTCCTCTCGGGTGGCAAGCCGGCCATCGCCGCGCCGTACCTCCTCACCAGCCTGGCCGGCCACCAGGCGTTCTTCGATCTGGCGAGCCGGGAGCGGGACGCCGAGGCGCTCGCGCTGGGGCGGAAGGCCGCCGACTTCATCCTCGGCCAGACCGACGGCGAGATCGTCCGCTTCGCCACCGCATGGACCGACGACATGTTCATGGCCACCTCGGTGCTGGCTCGCGCCGCGGCCGCCACCGGCGAGGCCAAGTACGCGGACGCGGTCGCCCGCCTGCTCACCACGTATGTGGCGCGTCTGCAGCGCGACGACCGGCTGTTCATCCACGCCGTGAGCGGCCCGCACGCCTGGGGACGTGGCAATGGCTTCGCGGCATTCGGGCTGATGGAGGCGCTGACGCACCTGCCGGCGACGTGGCCGGCGCGTCCGCAGGTGCTCGCGGCCTTCCAGCGGCTGATGAACGGGATGCGCCGGCACCAGGCCGCCGACGGCGCCTGGCACCAGGTGGTGGACGAACCGGGCACCTACCGCGAGTTCACCGTGACGGCGATGACGGTGGCGGCGATGGCGCGCGGGGTGCGCCTCGGCTGGCTGGATCGCAGCTACCGCGAGGTGGTGGACAAGGGCTGGCGCGCCGTCCTCGCGCGCGTGTCCGATACGGGTGCCCTCGTGGACGTGTGCACCGGCACCGGCGCCGGCCAGAACGCCACGCGCGAGTACTATCTCAACCGCCCGGCGTTGTTCGGTCCCGACGACCGGGGCGGCGCGATGGCGCTGACCGCGGCGCTCGAGGTCCACGCCCTCACGACCGCGAGATGAGGAGATCCGTGATGCGCACCCTGATGGCTCTGGCCCTCGTCGTCGGCACCGCGGCGTGCAGCGCCCAGGCGCCCACGCAGCCGCCGGCGCCGTCGACGCCGGCCGCGGCGCCGCCCGCGCGTCCGGCCTCGCTGCAGGCGCTGCTCGACGCCGAGTTGCCGGCGATCCCGGCCCGCGCCGGCATCTGGGTCAAGCATCTGACGACCGGAGAGGAAGGCGCCGTGCGCGCCGACGAGGTCTTCAACAGCGCCAGCGTGATCAAGATCCCGGTCGCGGTGCAGGCGCTCGAGATGGCCGAGATGAAGCGGCTCGATCTGAACCGCCGGCTCACCCTCAGGCCCGCCGACGTGCGCGGCGGTTCCGGCATCTTCCGGTATCACGACGCCGGCCTGCAGCCGACGATCCGCGACGTGCTGCTGCAGATGATCATCACCAGCGACAACACCGCCACCGATCTGGCCATCGGGCAGGTCGGCGGCGTGGCCAGTGTGAACGCCTGGCTCGAGCGGGCGGGCTACGCCGGCGGGATGAAGCTCACGCAGACCACCGGCGAGCTGTTCGCCAAGTACGGCGCGCTGGCCCCCGCCGACGACCGCAATGCGAAGACCAACGGCGACCGTGCCTACTGGCTGGGTGAGCTCACGCCGCGGGCCACCGGGCGGATGCTGGAGGCGATCGAGAACCGGGCCCTGCCCTCGAAGGAAGGGGCCGACGAGCTGCTGCGGATGATGCGGGCCCAGCAGGCCGGGGCCCGGCGGCTGCCGCACTTCCTCACCGGGGTGACGGTGGCCCACAAGACCGGCGACTTCCCGCCCGTGCTCGCCAACGACGTCGGCGTGATCTACGCCCGAAGCGGGGCGATCGTCGTGTCGTTCTTCCTCAACGAGATCCGTGGCAACTACGGCGAGGCCGAGGACCACATGGGCCGGGTGACCCTGAAGATCGTGGAGTACTTCGACCGATAAGCCGGGTGGTGACCCCGCCGCCCGCCCACCCGTCGACACCCTCCCGCTACTGGATCGCCCACCCCTGGGTGGATCTCGTCGTCGGCTGCGGCGGCTGGTCGCTGCCCCTCCTGGCGTGGTCCTACGCCCTGACGGGCGACAGCGCCCGGGAGTGGGCCGGTGCCTTCTACGCGCTGGCGCTCGTCGCCAACTACCCGCACTACATGGCGACGGTGTATCGCGCCTACGGCGCCGCCGACCGCGGCGCCCATCGGCTCTACACCGTGCACGCGACGGCCGCGCTGGTCGCCCTGGGCGCGGTCGCCCACGTCGAGCTGCGGCTGCTGCCGGTGCTCTTCACCGCCTACGTGATGTGGAGCCCCTGGCACTACAGCGGCCAGAACTACGGGCTGCTGATGATGTTCGTGCGCCGGGCCGGGCTCGTGATCACGCCGGCCAGGGCGCGGCGGCTGAAGCTGGCCTTCATCGCCTCGTTCGTCATGCTGCTGGCCGCGTTCAACGAGGGCCCGTCGGCCGATCCGACGGTGCTGTCGCTGGGCCTGCCGACCACGATGACACGCGCCGTCGGCTGGACGGCGGCGGCCATGTTTCTCGCCCTCGGGCTGCCGGCGCTCTGGCCGGTCGTCGCCGGCGCCGGCATCCGCGCCGCGGCGCCGCTGCTGCTCTTCGTCACGCAGGCGCTGTGGTTCGTCGTGCCGATCGCCCTGTCGTGGGCGGCGGGCGTCGCCACGCCGCAGACGCGCTACAGCTCGGGCATCTTGGCCGTGATGCACTCGGTGCAGTATCTGTGGGTCACGCAGTACTTCGCCCGGCGCGATGAGGGCGCGGCGTGGCGCAGCCGCGCCTACTGGACCGCGGTGGGGCTCGGCGGCCTGGCGCTGTTCCTGCCCGTGCCGTGGCTGGCCAGCTACGTCGGGCGTGTGGACTTCACGGCCAGCGTGCTTATCGTGACCGCGGTCGTCAACCTGCACCACTTCATGATCGACGGCGTGGTGTGGAAGCTGCGCGATCCCCGGGTCGGTCGCACGCTCACGGCCGACGCCGTGGCAGGCGGCGTCGCGCCGAGGCGCGCGCCGGTGCCGCGCTGGCGGATTCCCGTCGTGGCCGGGGCGGCCGTGGCGCTGGTGGCCCTGGCCGGGCTCGACCAGTGGCGCTATCAGCTGGCCCAGCGCGACACCGACCCCGCGGCGCTGGCGGCGGCGGCTCGCGTCAATCCTTATGACGCTGCGCTGCAGGCCCGTCTGGTCCGCGCCTTGACCGAGCGCGGCGACGAGGCCGGGCTGCGCGCGCACTTCGAGGCGAACCTGGCCCGCGATCCGCACGACGTCGACACGCTGGTCAATGCCGGTGTGCTGGCGCGGCAGCAGGGGCGGCAGGCCGATGCCGAGCGCCACTGGACCGATGCGATGGCGCACGACCCCGGCCTGACGCACGTGCAGCTGTATCTGGCCGAGCTGTTCGACGAGCAGGGCCGCGCCGATGACGCCGCACGCGGCTACCGCGCGTGGCTGGAGCGAGTGGTGGCCCGGTCGGGCACGGCGCCGCCGGAACCGGCCGCCGTCGTTGCCGTGGTGCTGAAGTTCGGCGACGCGCTGGCCCGGGGCGGTCACGCCGCCGAAGCCCGCACGCAGTTCGAGCTGGCCGAGAAGATGGCGACGAGAGCCCGCCTCGCCGATCTGGCCGAGGCCGCGCGCGAACGCCTGGGGTCAGACCCCATTCCAGTCCGGCCGTGAATGGGGGTCAGACCCCTTTCTGGGCCGGCCTTGAACTCTGCGGTCTTTTCCAGCCCAGGCTTGAAAGGGGTCTGACCCCCGTACAATCCCGGCCATGCGTTGTTCGTGGCTCGCCCTCCTTCTCGCCCTTACCCCCCACGTCGCGGCCGCACAGACCCAGACCGAGCCGTTCTGGCCGGGGGCGCAATACGACCCGAAGATCCCCACCCTGCAGCAGGTCGTCGGGCACGCGCCCGGCGAGGAGATCACCTCGCCCGAGCAGGTGGCCACCTACCTGCGCGCGCTGGCCCAGGCGGCGCCGGATCGCACCCGCCTGGTCGAGTACGCCCGCACATGGGAGGGGCGCCCGCTATGGCTGTTCGTCGTCGGCAGTGCCGCCCGCATCGGCGCCCTGGACCAGGTCAAGGCCGACATCCAGCGCTTCGCCGACCCGCGGACGCTGTCGGCGGCCGACGCCGACCGGCTCCTCGGCACCCTGCCCGTCGTCGTCTGGCTGGTCCACGGCGTCCACGGCAACGAGATCAGCTCCAGCGACGCGGCGCTGCTCGAGGCCTACCATCTGCTGGCCGCGCGCGGCGACGCCGGCGTGGACGCGGTGCTGCGCGACGCCCTGGTGCTCATCGACCCGATGCAGAACCCCGACGGCCGCGCCCGCTTCCTGTTCCAGAACCTGCAGGGCCGCGCCGCCGTGCCCGATCCGGCCCCCTACAACGCCGAGCACGACGAGCCGTGGCCGGGCGGGCGCTCGAACCACTATCTGTTCGACATGAACCGCGACTGGTTCGCCCAGACCCAGCCCGAGACCCGCGGCCGCATCAAGGTGGCCCTCGACTACTTCCCGCAGGTCAACGTCGACCTGCACGAGCAGGGCGGCAACAACACCTACTACTTCGCGCCGCCGGCCGATCCGCTCAACCCGCACTACACCAAGGCGCAGATCGCCGGCTTCGACCTGTTCGGGCGCGCCAACGCCGCCCGTTTCGACGAGCGCGGCTGGCCGTACTACATCCGCGAGGTCTACGACGGGTTCTACCCCGGCTACGGCGACAGCTGGGCGATGTTCCACGGCTCGATCGGCATGACCTACGAGCAGGCGTCGGCGCGGGCGTTGTCGTTTGCCCGCACCGACGGCACGGTGATGACCTTCCGCGACGGCGTGATGCACCACTTCAACGCCGCCATCACCACCGCGATCACCGCCGCGCGCAACCGCGAGCGGCTGCTGCGCGACTTCCTCGACTATCGCCGCAGCGCCGTCGCCGAGGGCGAGAAGGCGAGCGTGCGCGAGTACGTCCTGGTGCCCGGCCACGATCCGTCGCGTGCCGATCGGCTGGCGCGCAACCTGGCGACACAGGGCATCGAGGTACGCCGCGCCAGCGCGCCCGTGACACTCGGCCCGCGCACGATTCCCGCCGGCGCCTACCTCGTGTCGAACGCCCAGCCGGCGGCACGGCTGGTGCGCAACCTGCTCGACCCGGACACGAAGCAGGATGCGGCGTTCATCGCCCGCCAGGAAGCGCGGCGGGCGCGGCGGCAGAACGATCAGATCTACGACATCACCGCCTGGAGCCTGCCGCTGGTCTACGACGTCGAGGTGGCGACCAGCGGCACGGCTCTGGCCGTTGCGACGAGCCCGGTTGCGGCGAGCTACGACCCGCCGGCCGTCTCGCGCGCCGTGGGCCCGGGCAAGGTCGGCTATCTCGTGCCGTGGGGCGCGGCGGCGGTGGCCCTCACCGCGGATGCCGTCGCCCAGGGGATCCGCGTCGAGAGCGTGGGCGGGGCGTTCACGCTGGCCGGTCGGTCGTATCCGATCGGCACCGCTCTCGTGCGCACGGCCGGCAATCCCGCCGAACTGCAGGCGCGGATGTCGGCGCTGGCGTCGACGCACGGCGCCGAGGTGGTGCCGATCGACTCGGCCTACGTCGAAGGCGGCACGTCGCTCGGCAGCCCGGAGAACGGCTTCGTCAAGCGGCCGCGGGTGCTGCTGGCCTGGGATCAGCCGACCTCGTCGCTCTCCGCCGGGTGGACCCGCTACGTCCTCGAGCGCCGCTTCGGCCAGGCGGTGACGACGGTCCGTACCGCCTCGCTCGGCCGCGCCGACTTCGCCGACTACGACGTCCTGGTGCTGCCCTCGGGCAACTACGCCGGGCAGATTTCCGATGCGGTACTGGCGCGCCTCAAGGACTGGCTGCGTCTCGGCGGCACGCTGGTGACCCTGGCCGAGGCGACGCGGTGGGCCGTCGGGGGCAGCGTGGGCCTGCTCGACACCGACGCGCTGCTGAAGGACGGCCGGCCGGACGTTCCGGCGACCACCGGCGCCGCGCCCGCCGGCGGCGGTGCGAGCACGACTGGAGCCCAGGCCCCGAGCACGACCGCGAAGCCGCGGGCGTCCGACAGCGCGTCGGCCCGCCCGGCCGGCCAGGGAGCGAAGCCCGAGTCCCGCCCCAGCCCCGAGCCCCGAGCCCCGAATCCCGATGATGTCGCCTACGACAAGGCCATCCAGCCCGATCGCGAACGGCCCGCCGCCCAGCCCGGCGCACTCCTGCGGGCGACGGTGGACGTCGACCACTGGCTGAGCGCCGGCAGCGACGCCGAGACTCAGGTGGTGATCGAAGGCGCCCGGGTGTTTGCGCCGATCAAGCTCAACGCCGGCCGCAACGTCGCCTACTACGCCACCAAGGATCGGCTGGTCGCCTCCGGGCTGGTCTGGCCGGAAGGGCAGGACCTGCTGGTGCGCAAGCCCTACCTCATGCATCAGCCCTTCGGCCAGGGCCACGTCATCGGCTTCGCCGAAGACCCGAACTACCGCGCCTACACCGAGGCGTCGATGCTGCTGTTCATGAACGCAGTGCTGCTCGGCCCCGCCTACTGAGACGGCGCTCTCGGAGCCGGCGCAGGTGTAGAGTAGGGCGGATCGCGCGGGCTCGCCGCGCCGGGAGACCTTGTCCATGACCCTTCGCCGCACCTCGCTCGTCGCCGCGCTGGCCCTCGTTGGTTCGTCGCTCGTCGCCCTGGATCGCGGTTCCGCCCTCGTCGCGCCGCTGGCCGCGGAGCAGGCGGCGGCCACCGCGGTCTACTACCCGCCGGCCGGCAGCTGGGCGAAGAAGTCGGCCGCCGAGCTGGGCATGGACCAGGCGGCCCTCGACGCCGCGGTGCAGTTCGCGCAGTCGCGCGAATCGACACGGGCGATGGATTTCAGCGACCAGGAACGCATCTTCGGCTCGATGCTCGGCTCGGTGCCCAACATCCGCACCCGGACCAACGGCCTGGTCATCTACAAGGGCTACGTCGTCGCCGAGTTCGGCGACACCAGCTGGACCGATCCAACCTACTCGGTGGCCAAGAGCATGATGGCCACCGTCGCCGGCATCGCCGTGCGCGACGGCAAGATCGCCAATCTCGAGGAGCCGGTGGGGCGCACCGTCAAGGACGGCGGCTACGACTCGCCGCGCAACGCCCTGGTCACCTGGAAGATGCACCTGCAGCAGGAGACCGAATGGGAAGGGACGATGTTCGGCAAGAAGGACGACTTCGTCGGCAAAGAGGCGTTCGGCGAGGGCGAGCGCAAGCCGCGTGAGCTGCGGCGTCCAGGGACCTACTACGAATACAACGACGTCCGCATCAACCGGCTCGGCCTGTCTCTGATGCGCACCTTCAAGGAGTCGGTGCCCGATGTCTTCCGCCGCGAGGTGATGGACCCGATCGGCGCGTCGAACACCTGGCGCTGGATCCCGTACCACAACAGCTTCGTGGACGTGGACGGCAAGCGACTCGCCTCGGTGAGCGGCGGCACGCGGTGGGGCGGCGGCGTGTGGATCAACGCCCAGGACATGGCCCGCTTCGGCTACCTCTGGCTGCGCGGCGGCAAGTGGGGCGACCGGCAGATCGTGCCGCCGGCCTACGTGAAGGCGGCGATCGCGCCCAGTCAGCACGGCCCCGATTACGGCTACCTGTGGTGGCTGAACACGCAGGCCAAGAACTACCCGGGCCTGCCCACCAACGTCTACGGCGCGCGCGGCGCCGGCAGCAACACCATCACCATCTCGCCCGACCACGACCTGGTCGTGGTGTGGCGCTGGCACGCCGGTAACGAAGCCGAGTTCGTGAAGCGGGTGGTGGCGGCGATCCGACCGATGTCGAGCGCGCGCTGAGACGAAGGGTGGACGACGGACGGCGACGGGGCGCGGCCCCGTCGCGCGAGGGAGAGGCTAGGTCCAGACCACCTTGGTGCTGGGGGCACTCATCAAGGGACCGGCCGACGGGAGAAAGGCGCTCATCCTGGGCTGCTCCTTGGAGGTTGGCTGACTCGCCGTCAGCATCAGCAAACGGTGTGCCCTGCATCGGCTTGCCGCCATTTCCCGCCAATTCCCCGTCCGGCTCTTCGGAAACTGCCGAATGCCAGCCGGGCCGTGGGCAATTATTGCGCGCGCGGATCCGGCGATCTGATGCGATCTGAAACAGAGCCGCCGGGGCTCGGGGCTCGGGGCTCGGGGCCCCGGGACCAGGGGCCGGGACACGGGGAACTGGGGTGACGGGTGACGCCGCGGTCGCCGGCGCCGCCGTACGTGCAACGGGCGGCGGGTTGCCCCGCCGCCCGTCACCACCCTCGCACGGCCGAGCTTCAGCTCGGCCCTGCCGCGCTCAGCACGACAGGCACTTGTGGTTGTTCCTGGCGCCGAGACTCTCGAGGAACTTGAGCGTTTCGGGCCACGGCTGAATGCGCTGCACCGGGCCGTTGGCCATGTCGGCGGTGGACTGGCCTTCGCGGTTGACCACCAGCGGATCGGCCCCTTTCTCCACCAGGTACTTCACCATCTCGAGGTCGCCGCGCGCCGCGGCGTGGTGCAGCGCCGAGTTGCCCTCGTGGTCGCGGGCGTTGACGTCGGCGCCAGCCACCTCGACGAGGAACTTCACGCCGGCCAGCATGCCGCCTGGAGCGAAGCGGTGCGAGTTGCCGGCGAACCCTTCGCCGTACCCGGCGCCGGCGGCGGCCAGCAGCGGCGGAATGCCGGGGCCGGCCAGCGGCACCGGCGGCACACCCGATACGTCGACGATCTCGCGGCGCCCGGCGTCGCCGAACTCGCCGCGCTCCGGCGGCTTCGCCGTCGGAATGTGCGGGTCGGCGCCGTACGACATCAGCAGCTTCATCGCCTCGACATCGGCCGCGTAGGCGGCGCGCCAGAACGCGGTCGACCCGGTCTCTTCGATGCCCGACAGGTCGAAGTTGTGGCTCGTGTACCAGACCTTCTTGTTGACGCGGGCGTTCGGGTCGGCACCCTTGTCGAGCAGCTTCTTCATGTACTCGAGGTAGCCGATGCGCTGGTTGAGGTGGGCGCGCGGCTGCGGGTAGCCGGCGCGCGGCGCCCACATCAGGTTGATGGCGGCGTAGAGCGGCCCGACGCCGTTCTCGGCGTAGAGGTCGGGATCGGCGCCCCGGTCGAGCAGCAGCGCCCCCAGATCGAAGTGGCCGTTGATGGTGGCGGTGAGCAGCGCCGACACGCGGTCGCCACCCTTGAGCTGGTTCACGCTGACCCCGGCGTCGAGCAGCGCGACGGCGACGTCGGCGAACCCCTGGCGCGCCGCGTAGAGCAGCGGCGTCATGCCCCCCTGCGTGTGCACCTGCTCGTTGATCAGATAGCCGCGCTCGAGGCCCGGCTGGCGGGGCCGGCTGCTGCCGGTGCGCCGCGACGCGGCCCCGCGCGCGGCCCCGCCGCCGGCGGTCTCGGGCTTGGCGGCGAGGTTGCGGCCGTCGGGGTTCTCGCCGTTGGCGCTGAGCGCCATCAGGTCGGTCACCCTGGTCATCGCGTTCTTGTCGGCGCCGCGGGCGAGCAGCAGTTTCACGGCGTCGACGCGGTTGGCGGCGGCGGCGAAGATGAGCGGCGTCTGCTCGCGGCCGCGTTCCTTGGCCTCCAGGTCGGCGCCACCGTCGAGCAGGGCGGTGATGGCGGCGGTGTCGCCCGAGGCCGCGGCGAACATCAGCGGCGTCGCCCCGGTGCTGGTGCGGGCGTTGACGTCGGCGCCGCTCTTGACGAGCAGCGACACCACGGCCGCCGCGCCGCGCTCGGCGGCCAGGTGCAGCGGCGTGATCGCGCCGAAACGCGTCGTCGCCTTGACGTTGGCGCCGGCGACGATGAGCGTGCTGGCCAGCTCCTCGGCACCCTGGCGTGCCGCCCAGTGCAGGCCGGTCACGCCGTCGCCCTGCACGGCGTTGACGTCGGCGCCGTCCTTGAGCAGCGCCCGCACCGTGGCCACGTCACCCTTCATGGCCGCGTCGGCCACCGTGCCCTCGACCGCGCCGAGCGTGGTCGTCAGCGCGAGGGCGCCCAGCACCGCCGCGAACATCCCGCCGAGAATCCGTCGTCGCATGGCCCGGGTCTCCCTTACTGCGCCGCCGCCGTCGTGTCCTGCACGGCGTTCAAGTCGAGCGTGCCGCTGCTGTCGCCGAAGGCCTTGACGTCGTCGAGGCCGATCTTGTGCAGCAGGTCGACGAAGCTGTTGGCCATCGGCGTGCCGTCGGCGGCCTTGATGTGCAGGCCGCCCTTGATCGCGCCGCCGCCGTGGCCGAAGAAGAGCAGCGGGCAGCGCTTGTGGTTGTGGACGTTCGGATCGCCCATTGGCGAGCCGTACATCACGACGGTGTTGTCGAGCACCGTGCCGTCGCCCTCGGGCATCGTCTTCAGTTTCTCGATGAAGTGCGGCAGCAGGCTGACGTGGTACTTGTTGATCTTGTTGAAGTCGCGGATGCGGTCTTCGCGGGCGTTGTGGTGGCTGGCGTTGTGGAAGCCGGTGGTGACGCCGGTGGCCGGGAAGACGCGGCCCGACACGTCGCGCGACATCTTGAAGGCGAACACGCGGGTGATGTCGTTGCCGAAGGCCAGCGCCTGCAGGTCGAACATCAGCTTGACGTGCTCCTCGTAGGAGTCGGGCACGCCGATCGGCGCGCCGGGCAGTTCGCGGGCCTCGCCGCTCGAGTTGAACTCCTCGACCTTCTGGATCCGCCGCTCGATCTCGCGGACGTCGTCGAGGTAGTCGTCGAGACGGGCGCGGTCGGCGGCGCCGAGCTGGGTCTTGAGCCGGCCCACCGACCCCATCAGCGAGTCGAGGATGCTGCGATCCTCCCTGCGGCGGGCAGCGCGCTCCTCGGCGGTGGCGCCGACGCCGAACAGCTGGTCGAACACCGTGCGCGGATCGCGGATCATCGGCAACGGCGTCGCGGGGTCGCTCCAGCTGATCGAGTCGGTGTAGACGCAGGAGTAGTTGTACTCGCAGCCGCCGGCCTGGTCGACCGGCTCGATGCACAGCTGCATCGAGGGAATCGGCGTGTCCTGGCCGAAGCGCTGGGCGTAGAGCTGATCGATGGAGATGCCGGCGCGGACGTCGGAGCCCATCGTCTGCTTCGGGTGCGCCTGGGTGAGGAACACCGCGCTGGCGCGGAAGTGGTCGCCGCCGATCTCCGGCGTCGTGAACGCCTCGGCCTGACGCAGGTCGGTGTTGCTGACGATGGTCAGGTGCTGGCGCACCGACTCGAGCGGCTGCAGCGCGCCGGGCGCCAGGTCGAAGGCGCGGCCGGTCGCCGCCGGCGACCACATGTTCGTCTTCATGCCGTAGGCGGTGCTGCCGGCGGCGCCGTGCACCATCTCGATGCAGGCCAGCCGCACCTTGCCGGTCGCGGCGGTCCTGGCGTGCGCCGTACCCGCCGGCACCATCGCCTCGAGCAGCGGCAGGGCCGCGGTGACGCCGATCCCCTTCAGGACGGTGCGGCGGGAGAGGTTCTTCCTGGTGATGAGCATGGCGGGCGTCCTGTTATCTCGTGATCGGTTGATCTCGTGATCGGTTGATCGGTACGGAATCTGTTGATCTGGAGATCTATCGGTTGATCTGGTTGACCGGGTTGATCGGGGCGGCGGCGACCGGCGCCGTCGTGTCGGTCTGGGCCGGGCGGGTCATCATGCGGAACGGCTGGCTCTTCACCACGCCGAGCACGTAGGCGGACAGCTTGTGGTCGTGGCGGGCGGCGTCGCGCTGGATCCCGCGCACCGTCGGCATGTCGTAGGCCTCGACGTGGCGCCCCAGGGCGTAGGTCATCAGGCTTTCGGTGAAGCTGGCGAGCATCGCGTCCTTGTACTTGAGCAGCGCCTGGCGCAGGCCGTCGGCGCCGTTCATCTCGCTGCCGTCGTAGAGCGTGCCGACGGCGTCGATCGGCACGCCGTTGTCCTTGATGCGGTACTGGCCGGTGACGTCGAAGTGCTCGAGCGCCAGGCCGAGCGGGTCGATGACGCGGTGGCACGACGTGCAGGCCGGGTTCTTGCGGTGCTCCTCCATGCGCTCGCGCACCGAGAGCACGCGGCCGTCTCTCGAGCCGCCGGTCTCTTCGAGCGCCGGCACGTTCGGCGGCGGCGGCGGCGGCGGCGATCCGAGCATCACCTGCATCACCCATTTGCCGCGCTGCACCGGCGAGGTGCGGTCGGCGACCGACGTCATCATCAGGATGCTGCCCTGCGTGAGCACGCCGCGCCTGGTCGGCGGCAGCGCCACGCGCCGGAACTCCGGCCCGGTCACGTTGGGGAAGCCGTAGTGGCGGGCGAGGCGCTCGTTCACGTAGGTGTAGTCGGCGTTGATCAGGTCGAGCAGGCTGCGGTCTTCGCGCACCAGGCTGGCGAAGAACAGTTCGGTCTCCTTGCGCATCGCCTCGGTGAGCGACTGGTCCCACTGCGGGAAGAGGATGCCGTCGGGCCGCACCTTCTCGACGTCCTGCAGGCGCAGCCACTGCGCGCCGAAGCGGGTCGCCAGCGCCTCGGCCTTCGGGTCGGCCAGCATGCGCCGCACCTGGCGCTCGAGCCCGGCGGTCGTCTTCAGGCCGCCCGACGTCGCCGCCTTGATCAGGTCGGCGTCGGGCACCGTGCCCCACAGGAGGAACGACAGTCGCGACGCCAGTTCCAGGTCGCCGATGCGGTAGATGCTGCCGGCGGGCACGTCGGGCTGCTCCTCGACGCGGAACAGGAAGCGCGGGTTGGCCAGGATGCCCTGCAGCGCCAGACGGATGCCGTTCTCGAAGTCGCCGTCCCGGCGGCCCTGGTCGTAGAACTTCATCAGGTCGGCCAGGTCGGCGGCGTTGACCGGGCCGCGGAACGCCTGGGTGGCGAGGCGGCGCACCGTGTCGGTGGCGCAGCCGCGCTCTTCCTCGGCGGCCGTCGGCCGGCAGGCGAAGACCTTGCGCCGGCTCGGCGTGTCGGAGATGCCGGTGACCTTCATCGGCCCCGAGATCACCAGGTCCTGGATGTGCGGCAGCGAGGTGATGCCGAAGCCGGTGCCGATGCGCATGTCGACCAGCGTGTGGTCGATCGGCATCATCAGGTCGTCCACCGGGCCGACCGAGCGCGGCACGAACGCCGCGGCGATGCGCTGCGGGCCGGCCTTGACGTGGATCACCGGGCTGTCGATCTCGAAGCCGCGCTCGAAGGCGTCGCTCATGCTCGCCTTGACCTCGAGCACCGCGGCGCGCTCGCCGTCGATCGAGATCTCGAGCAGCTCGTCGCTGCCGGCCATGAAGATGCCGGTGTTGCCGAACAGCTCGCCGCTGATCGTCCGCTGCAGCAGCGCCGTGAACTTGTAGTCGCCGTCGGCCGGGAAGGTGTGGACGACGGCCAGCCCGCCGCGCGAGCCGAGCGGCGTGCCCTCGACGTACTGCATCTGCGACTCGACCTGCAGCACGCGGTAGGTCGCCGAGGTCGGTGACGCCTGCTTGTCGCCCAGCGCCAGCCGGCTCACCTGCGAGGCGGCGCGGAGATAGCCGTCGAGCAGCGCCGGGCTGAAGCTCTGCGCCTCGGCAATGTTGTCGAAGCCGTGCGCCTGGGTGTCGGCCGGCAGGTAGGAGGTGATGTCGACCTCGAGATCGAGCAGGTCCTTGACGGCCTGCGAGTACTCGGAGCGCGTCAAACGCTGGAACGGCCGCCAGCCCGGGTTGGGGTTGCTGGCCGCGAACTCGTCCATGCGCGCCTCGAGGGCGCCGGCGAGCTGGTCGATCTCGGCGGCCGCGGGTCGCTTCGCGCCCGGCGGCGGCATCATCCCGGCGCGCAGCTTGCGGATCATCTTCTCGATGACCGCCGGCTGCTCGTGCGCCTTCATGGCGTCGAAGCTGGCCAATGACAGTCCGCCGGCCTTGCCACGCTCGCTGTGGCAGGTGCCGCAGTAGGTGGTGACGAGGCGGGTCTGTTCGGCGGCGACCATCGCCGGCCGTGCTGCCGGGCTGCCCGCCGGCGTCGGACGGGCGGGGGCCTGGGCCAGGGTCTGAGCGGCAGGACGCAGCGCTGCCGGGGCGGCCGTTGGCGCCTGACCGCGGTTCGCCGCGACGCCGTAGGAGAGCACTGCGACGCCCGCCGCCGCCACCAGGAGCTGTCTCATTGCCACCTCGAAAAGGCCGCCCAAGCGGACGCGCCACCGGCCGCCCGTGCCTGGTAAGTATGCCGCAAGCATCCCGGGCCGGGACGGGCGGCCAGCTCATCAGTATGCCTTTGTTTGTCTCGCGGAGACTGCCCTGGAATTCCCAGGCCGGGCGATCGTCACCGCCAACTCGGATGTGAGGGTGAACCCGAACCCGTGACCGCGGGCGAGCGTATCCTCCGTCCATGGACGGCCTCCGCCAGGACATCAGGCTGGCGCTGCGCGCGCTGCGCAAGGCGCCGCTCGCCACCGTCCTGGCCATCGCCTGCCTGGCGCTGGGGATCGGCACCAACGCCACGATCTTCAGCGTCGTGAGCGGCACGCTGCTCAATCCGCTGCCGTTCCGCGACCCCGGACAGCTCGTCACGCTGTGGTCCACCCAGCAGCAGAGCGGGGTGCGCCGCGGCGGGCTGTCGGTGCCCGACCTGCGCGACTACGAGGCGGGGAGCCGGTCGATCGCCGCCGTCGCCGGGGTGGACGGGCGCAGCCTCACCTTCTCCGACGGCGACGAGCCGGAGCGCGTCCTCGGCGCGGCGGTCGGCTGGCGCCTGTTCTCGATGCTCGGCATCGTGCCGGCCCTGGGGCGCGATTTCACCGCCGCCGACGATCGGGTCGGCGCCGCCGACGTCGTCATCCTGAGCGACGAGCTGTGGCGGCGCCGCTACAACGCCGATCCGGCCATCGTCGGCCGCGCCGTCACCATCAACGCCCGCCCCTACACCGTCGTCGGCGTGCTGCCGCCGCGAGTGAAGTTCCCGTTCCTGCAGGTCGCCTGGGTGCCACTCGAGCCGCTCGTCGCCGACCTGCCGCGGCAGACCCGCACGCTCGAGGTGTTCGCGCGGCTCGCCGACGGGCGCAGCACCGATCAGGCGCGCGATGAGCTGTCGGCCATCGCGACGCGGCTGGCGGGCACGTACGCCGAGGACGACGGCTGGGGGATCCGCGTCGACCCGCTCACCGAGTACTACGTGCCGGCCGACGTCCGGCTGGTCACGCTCACCGCGCTGGGGGCGGTCACGCTGGTGCTGCTCATCGCCTGCGCCAACGTCGCCAACCTGCTGCTGGCCCGGGCGACCAGCCGCGCCCGCGAGATGTCGGTGCGGGCGGCGATCGGCGCCGGGCGCGGCCGGATCGTCCGTCAGCTGCTGACCGAGAGCGTGCTGCTCGGCGCGGCGTCGGCACCGCTCGGCCTGGTTCTGGCGTGGGTCGGCATCGGCGCCCTGCGCGCCCGCGTGCCGGCCGACGACGTGCCGTACCTCATCGACTTCACGCTCGATCCGCGCACGCTGGGCTACACCATCGCGGTGAGCCTGCTGACCGGCGTCGTGTTCGGGCTGACCCCGGCCGTGCACGCCGTCAGGGGCAATCTGGTCGCCGCGCTGCGCGAGGGCGGCCGCACCGGCGATGCCGGCGCGCGCAACCGCGCCCGGCACATCCTGGTGGTCATGGAGGTGGCGCTGTCGATCGTGCTGCTGGTCGGCGCCGCGCTCTTCACCCGCAGCTTCCTCAATCTGCAGCGCGCCGACGTCGGCTTCGATCCGTCGGTGCTGACCACGGTGCGGCTGTTCATGCCGGGCGACGGCTATCAGGAGCCGGGGGCGATGGCCCGGCGCATCGACGACGTCGTCGCGCGCATCGAGGCCCTGCCGGGCGTGTCGGCGGCGGGCGCCTCGAACCTGATTCCGCTCGACGGCGGCGGGGACGTGAGCCGCGTGGAGGTCGAAGGGGGCGCCGCCGAGGTCGGCCGCGAGCCGCAGCTGTTCTTCGCCGGCGTCACCAGCCACTACCTGCAGGCCCTCGGCGCCGCCGCGATCCGCGGCCGGACTTTCACCGAGGCCGAGAGCCGGACCCGCTCCGGGGTCGCGGTAATCAACGTCAGCATGGCGCGACGCCACTTCACGCCGCCCGAGGGCGCTGCCGCGCCGCCGCCGGCCGCCGGCCGGCTCGCCGGCGCCCGCGAACTTGGCGCCATCGATCCGATCGGGCGGCGCTTCCGCCTGCTCGACGATCCGGACGCCGGGTGGTTCACGGTGATCGGCGTCGTGCCCGACGTGATGGTCGAGGAGGTCGGCGAACGCGAGGTGACGCCAGCGGCGTTCGTCCCGTATCCGTATCAGGAGACACCCAACACCGGCCTCCTGGTGCGTGCCGGCGGGAACGCCGTGGCCGTCACGCCGGCGATCCGCGCGGCGATTCGGGCGTCCGACCCGATCCTGCCCGTGTTCGCGGCGACGTCGATGGACGAGCTGCGCCGCAAGGGCTTCTGGCAGTATGCGTTGTTCGGCCAGATGTTCGGCACTTTCGGCGCGCTGGCGCTGCTGCTGGCCGTGGTCGGCGTCTACGGCGTGCTGTCCTTCAGCGTGTCGCAGCGGACGCAGGAGTTCGGCGTCCGCATGGCCCTCGGGGCCGGGGCCGGCGACGTGCGCCGGATGATGATCGGCCACGGGCTGCGGCTGGCGTCGATCGGCGTCGCCCTCGGCGTGGCTGGCGCGCTCGGCGTGACCCGGCTCATCGGCAGCCTGCTCTACGACGTCACGCCGACCGACCCGCTCAGCTTCGTCGCGGTCGCGCTGTTGATGCTCGGTGTCGCGGCGGCGGCGGCATATCTGCCGGCGCAACGGGCGACGCGGGTCGACCCGGTCGTGGCACTTCGGGCGGAGTAGCGGAACTTCGCGGACCGGTCCGTCCACCCACTCGACCTCGTCCGGCTCCGATGTCCGGGGGGAGATCGGCCCGGCGTCCAGGCTTCCCTAGAGCCCGCGTGCCGGGGTGGCCGGTCGAGGTCAACTCGGCGGCGCCGGTCGCCGCCGGCGCCGCGAGGCTTCTTGAGTTCGGGCAGAGCGTCCCCCGATAATCTCGGGTCCGGACGCCGGTGCCGCCCGATCTCTATACCGCTCACGCCGCGACGATCGAAGCCGCTCTGGCCCAGGCCAGCCGGATGCACCGGCTCGCTCCCGACGCCGCCGACGAATTCCGTTCGTGGGCACGGCTGCGCCTGCTCGATCGCGACCAGGCGATTCTCCGCAAGTTCGCCGGGCGCAGTTCGCTCCGCACCTTCCTGATCACGGTCGTCCAGCGTCTCTATCTCGACTGGCGGATCGCCGAGTGGGGCAAGTGGCGGCCGACCGCCGAGGCCCGCCGTCTCGGTCCGGTCGCGATCGAGCTCGAACGCATGGTCGGGCGCGATCGGCTGACCTTCGGCGAGGCAGCGCAGACGCTGGCGGCGCGCGGCGTCGCGTCGCTCGAAGAGTGCGACGCCACCTGGCGGCGGCTGCCGCGGCGGCCGGCCCGCCGCCGGGTCGACGAGCACCACCTCGCCACGGTGCCCGGCCCCGGCCGGGCCAGCGACGCCGTCGACGACCACGAAGCGGACCGCGCCGCCGCGGCGGTGGCCGCCGCCCTGGGCGACGCGATGCGCGCGCTGACCCCGGGCGACCAGGTGCAGCTGCAGCTGCGGTATTGGGGGGGACACACCGTGGCCCGCATCGCCGCGATGACCGGCGCCGATCAGAAGGCGTTGTACCGGCGATTCGATCGCATCGTGACCGACCTGCGGCGCGCGCTCGAGGGCCAGGGAATCGCCGCCTCGGCGGTCGCCGAGGTCATGACGCGGCTGGCTGGCCGATCGGCCCAGGGACTCGAAATAGAAATCGGGGGCACCGGTCCGTCCCACCAGCAGAGCACCGGGGGTGACCATGACTGAACGACCCGGGGCCCGCCGTCTCGATGCCGAGACACTCGCCGCCTACGTCGATGGCCGACTCCCCCCGGAGGAACGCGCGAAGGTCGATGTCGAGATCGCCGCGGACCCAGAACTCCAGGCGTGGCTGATTGACACGATGCACGCGGTCGACACCATGCCGGCCGAGGCCGCCGCCGCCGCGGCGCCGGCCAACGCCGGGGATGGCGTGGCCGCGGTGGCGCCCCCCCGTCCGCGCATCGCCGCGGCCGTCGGTGGCGTGCTGGCCGCCGCGGCGGCCATCGCGGTGATGGTCTGGCTCGCCCAGGGGCGGCGCGCCGGGCCGGCCGAGCCCGACGCCATCGTGGCGCGGCTGGTCGAGGCCGCGGGCGCGGTCCGCTATATCGAACCGCGGTTGACCGGCGGCTTCCAGTACGGCCCGCTGCGCCAGGTCATGCGCGGATCCGGCGAACTCGCCGGCGAGAACCTGGCGCTGCTGGCGGTGGCCGGCGAACTGCAGCGCCGAGCGGCGGCGGAGGGCTCGCCCGAGACCCTGCACGCGCTCGGCGTCGCCTACGTGCTGATCGGCGACCTCGGCGAGGGGCTCGAGACGCTCGAGCGGGCCAATGCCGCCGGCGCGGCGACGCCGTCGCTGCTCAGCGACCTGTCGGCGGCGTACGCCGCCCGGGCCGGCCGGCAGGAGCGGCCCGAAGACTGGCCACGGGCCTTGGAGCTGGCCGATCGGGCCCTGGCGCTGGCGCCCGAGCTCCCGGAGGCGTTGTACAACCGCGCGCTGGCGCTCGACGCGCTGCACCTGGCCCCCCAGGCCGCCGCGGCGTGGCGGCGCTACCTCGAGATCGACGCCGCCTCGGCGTGGGCCGGCGACGCCCGCCGCCGGCTCGACGCCCTGACCCAGTCCTCGGCGCTGCCGGCGTGGCAGAACGGTGTGCCCAGGCGCCCCACGTCCATGGCGGCGGCCGCCTGGATCCGCGCCGCGCCGCGGTGGGCCGTCCGGCGCCACGTCGAGGACGACGTGCTGGCGGCCTGGGCGCGGGAGGCACGCGGCGGGACGGTGGTGCTGCCGGAGGCGCTGGCCGCGATTGCGGGCGATCCGAACGGCCCCGCCGACGTGGTGACCGCCGTGGCGGCGGCGGCGCGGACGGCGTGTGTCGGCTCGGTCGCGGCGTGCCGCCGCTTCGCCCTCGGCCACGAGGCGTTCGCCGCCGCGTCGGCCCTGCAGCGTCAGGAGCGCTACGCGGAGAGCCTCGACGCCGCGGAGGCCGCGGTGATCGCCGTGCGCGCGATCGGGAGTCCGCTCGCCCAGGCGGCCCGCCTCCTCGCGGCCCGCGCGCACCTGCGTGCCGGCGGTACCGCGGCCGGCCTCCGGCACCTGGCGGCGATCGTCGATGGCCCGCCGGGCGATGCCGACGTGGTCGCCGCCGCGCAGGCCCACCTCGGCATGCTCGCGTTCGGCGACGGCCGCCTCGGCGACGTCGATCGCCATTACCGCGCGCACCTGCGGGCCGCCGAGGACGGGGCCGGCGCGCCGACGCTGATGACGGCCCACGCGATGCTCGGGACGTTCTCGCGCTACGTCGGCGACGTCGATCGCTCGTGGGGGTACTGGGTCGCCGCCGGGCGTTTCGGAGGCGCGGCCGATCCGCGGTCCCGACATCTGTGGCTGATCGGCATGGCCAACGCCTGCCTCGCCGCCGGCTGGCCGCACGCCGCCGGCAGCGTGACCGCGGCGCTCGTCGCCAATGCCCGCCTGCTGCATCCCGCGGCAGAGGTGGAGGCGCTGGCGACACAGGTGCGCGTGCTGGCGGCGAGCGGGCGCCCGGATCTGATTCCGGCGGCCCTGGCGGCGGCGCGTGCGGCGCTGGTCGGCGTGACGGACGCGGCGTTCCGGACCCGCATCGAACTGCAGTTGCTGTCGGCTGAAGCCGAAGCGCCGGACGGCGACTGGCGCCGCGCCCGCGCCGCGGCGGAGCAGGCCCTGCGAATCGTCGAAGCGGGCGGCGAGACGCTGCGCCTGGCGCAGCTGCGGCTCGCGCACAGCCGCGCGGCCAGCCGGCTGGGCGACGCCGCCACCGCGGCCAGTTCGCTCGAGGCCGGACTCGACGCGTTCGAGCGCGAACGCCTGGCGCTGGGCAGCGACGATCGCATCTCGTACTTCGACGCCTCATGGGGGTTGCTCGCCGACCGCATCGAGGCGGCGCTGACTCGCGGCGATCTCGACGCCGCATTCCAGGCCTTCCAGGACAGCCGCGGCCGCACGCTCGCCGAGGCCAGACGGTCGCGTGCCGGGCGGCGCTCGCTGACCGAGGCCGAACGGGCCCTCGGCCCGGCCGACGGCCTCCTGCTCATCTCCCAGTTCGACACGCGGCTGTCGCTGCTCGTCGTCGGCCACCGCGGCGCTCGCCATGTGTGGGTGCCGATGCCCAGCGGCCGGGCCCGGGCACTGGCCCGCCAGGTGACCCTGGACGGCGACGTCGACGCCGCGGCCGCCGCGGCCCTGTTCGACGCCCTCGTGCGGCCCGTGCAGGCCGATCTGCGCGGACTGGACACCCTGTGGATCGTGCCCGACGTGCCGTACTACGACGTGCCGTTCGCCTCACTCGTCGACACCGCGACCGGCCGGCGACTCGTGCAGGACCACGGCGTGGTCTTCGCGCCGACCGTGGATCAGGCGCTGCACCCCCGCACGGACCGCGGCGTGCCGGCGCGGGCGGTGGCCGTCGGCGTCGTCGATGCGGGCGCCGGAACGCCGGCGCTTCCGGCGGCCGGCCGTGAAGCCGCGGCGGTGCGCGGCCTCTACCGCGACGGCGTGGTGCTGACAGCCGCGGCGGCATCGCCGGCGGCGGTGCTGCAGGCGCTCGACGGCGCGGAAGTCATCCACTTCGCCGCGCACGGGATCGCCAACGAAGAGCACCCCATGCGTTCGCACCTGCAGCTGACCGCCAGTGGTGGCGATTCCGGACGGCTGTACGCCACCGACCTGTCGGGCGCCGACCTCCACGCAGCCCGCGTGGTGTTCCTCGCCGCCTGCGGCACGGCCGGCGGCGTGACCCGCCGCGGCGAGGGGCCGCTGTCGCTGGCGCGCGCCGTGCTCGCGGCGGGAGCCGGCAGCGTCATCGCCACCCTGACCGACGTGCCCGACGAGGCTGCGGCGGCCTTTTCCGTGAGCGTGCACCGCCAGCTGGCCCGCGGCCGGCCCGTCCACGAGGCCCTGCGCACCGCGCAGCTCGACGGCATCGCCCGCGGCCTGCCCTCGAGGGTCTGGGCCCGCACCGTGGTCGTCGGGTCCGGAATCTGACGGCGCGGTCCGTCGATCCGTCGAGCGAGGAGGCGGAATCGATGGCGCAGCCGATGCTGACGAGGCGACAGTTCGCGACCCTGGCCGCCAGCGGGGTGGCCGCGGCTGCCGCCAGCGGCCCGCCAGTCGAGCTCCGGGCCAGTGCCGCCCAGGTCGGGACGGCCTCGCCGGTCCGATCCAGCGACGATCGGGGCAGCGACCGTGAGTTGCGGCTGGTCGGCGCCTTCGGCTACCGCAAGCAGCGCCAGGCGCTGGTCGGCTACGGCATTCCGGGCCACGAGCCCATTCTGCTCGTCCACGCCGGGAGCGATCTCGGCGCCGGCGCCGCGTACTTCTCCGACGTCGCCGCCACGACGCTCGGTCCCATCCATCCCTACTTCGCCGCGGCCGCGACGCTCCAGACGCTGTTCAAGGCGCTTTGCCTGGCGCCGTGGGATCTCGCCGTCGGATCGGCCGGCGAGGCTGTCGTGGCCACGCCCGACCTGTGGCCGCGGATGCAGGACGTCGCGGCGATGGCCAACCCCGGCGTCGACTACCGGTTCCACGCCGCCCACCGGAGAGTCGTGACGTTGTTCGACGGCCGGCTGCGCGAGGCGCCGCCGACGGGCGCCGCCGGCGGCGATCGCGGCTACACGTTCTGGCTGCCGACCGGGCCGATTGGCGGTCCGCGCCGGCTCACCGACATTGGCGCGTTCGAGCATGCCGCGCCGCTCGGCCTGCGGCTGCAGGGGGGCGCCGGCAGATTCGTGGTGACCCCGGCGGCGGGTACGCCCGCGTGGGTGGTGGCGCTGCCCGCCTACCCGCCGACCAATCCGCAGCCGCACATCCTCCGGCACGGCGACCACTACTTCGATTTCTTCCAGACGGCGTCGGGCGACCCGGTCAAGTACCGGCCGCTGGCGATGACCGAGGAGTACGACGCCGACCCGGCCGTGGAAGTCTCGATCCCATGCAAGGGGCTCGTCGGGGCCTCGGCCGGCGCCGGGCAGCCGCGCCTGCTCAGTCCGCCCGACAGCGAGTTCTGTTATCAGGCGGCGTTCTGACCCGGCGGCGCGTTGAGCGCTCCTCCGGTCCGGTGTACGCTCACCTACCCGGACGGAGATGTTCCCCGCGCCAGCTCGCCCGTCGGTCCGCCGACGTCCCGCGGCCCCTGTATTCGTCGCGCTCGCCCTCGTCGGCGTGGTGGCCGTCCGGCCCGCGACGGCGCAGTCCGCGCCGCCGGGTGAGCTGTCGACCCTGGCGGTGCCGGCCGGCGCCTGGGCCTTCGCCGAGCTCGGGATTCCGGCGACGGTGGAGCGGGCGTCGGTGCTCCGCCTGCTGATCCAGCGTCGCTACGATGCCGCGGCGTCGGTGCGGACCGACGAGGCGACGCTGGCCCGTGTGCAGGCGCAGCTCGATCTGGCGGTCCGGGTGGAGCAGGCAGCGCGCCTCGCTGGCCCCGGCGGCGTCCTGTCGCTCGGCACGGCGAAGACGCGCCAGTCGCGCGACCGTCTCCGCGAGGCCGTCGAAGCGCTGGGCGGGCGGCTGCGCGAGCGGCGCGGCCAGTACTCGGTGGAACTCGACGACGGCCGGCGCAGCCGCGATCTGCACACCGCGCTCAAGGCCCTCGGCCTCGACGTCGAGGCGGTCGCCGCCCGCCTCAACTCCGGCGAGAGCGTGACGCTGGAGGTGCCGGCGGTGGACGTGCCGCTGGCGCTGTCGCCGGCCACGTGGACGCGGGTGGTGTTCGAGCGCGAGATCCCGGCGCGCGCGCTGTTCGCCGAGCTGTTCCGCGATCCGAACGCGCTGCTGCTCTGGCAGGGCGCGATGTCCCTCGACGCCTCGACGCGTCGGTTCCTCGAGTCGTCCCCGGATCTCGTGCGCGCGTTGCACCGCGAGGCGGCGCCGCTGTTTGCCGCCTACGGCGCCCAGGTGGTAGTGCGCAGCGGCCGCGTGCAGGTGGCCGGCGATCCACAGGAGGCCGCGCTGTGGGACGCGCTGGTCGATGAACCGGTCGCCGCTCCGGCGGCGTTCGTGCGCCGGCTCTTCACCCGCGACGGCGGACGCCTGGCGGTGTTCTTCGACCTCGTCCAGGCGCTGCCCGAGCCCCAGCGCCGCTTCGCCACCGGGGCCTGGATGCGCGATGCCGGCCGCCGCCTCGACCGGTTCCGGGCCCTCTACGAGGCGGTCGCCCGGGCCGACGCCGACTGGACGCCAGCGATCGCGCCGCTCAAGCGCTATCCGGCCGATCCGTGGCTGCTGCTGCGGGGCCTGCCCACCTCGGCCGCGGCGGCCGGCAACGGGCTCGCCGGCCCGCAGCAGCGCCGCTTCTGGGAGCGCGCGTTCGAGGCCGGCATCCCGGACGACCCGGCGCGGGCGCTGCGCGATCTCGACGACGACGGGCTGGTCGACGCGGCGTGGCTCGTCGAGCGTGTCTGCAACGACGCGCGCGACCAGCGGCCAATCCGCTTCCGGCAGGTACTGGTCCTGCCGCGGGCGATGCCGGCGGTTGCGGCGGGCGATCTGGCCGGTGCGCTGCTCGCCGCGCGCGGCCTCGCGGAGTTTCCGGCGCTGCTGCTGGTGCTGGAGCGGAGCGGTCTGTTGTCGCCCGGTCTGGCGACGCAGGCCGTGCACCAGGCGTCGGCCGTGCAGCGGCTCGAGGATCGTAACCGTCGCGCGGTGGCCCTCGGCGGGTTGCAGGGCGCCGTCGCGCTGATCGATCGGCTGCTGCGCGCCGGAGTGCTCGGGCAGGAGGCGGCCGCCGCGTTGCTCTCGGCGCTGATGAGCGTGCCGCTCGGCCCCGACGGGTTCGGCGCGGGGGTCGCCGCCTGGCTCGTCGATCGCGTCGTGCCGCGGCTGCCGCGCGTCACCGACGGCCTCGACGTCGCCCTCGCCGACGCGATGGCAACGCGCGCCGGCCCCCGCAGCCGGGTCACCTGGGAAGGGGCTGACTACGTCGTCGACTGGACGGCGGCGGAAGGCGAGCGTCTGTCGCGCCTGCGCGCGGCGCAGGGCGGAGTCTCACTCGAGATGCTGGCGCGCGTGCTGCAGGTGATGCGGCAGGTGGCGCACGGCACGCCGTCGCCCGAAAAGGCCCGCGACGAGATGCGCGACATCGCCGAGGTGGAGAAGGCCCTGGGCCGGCCGCGGGCCCTCGAGGAGATCACGGAGCCGCTGGAAGTGACGCGGGTGCTGCCCCAGGCCCGCCGCGAGCTCGAGCGCGTGCGCGGGCCGCGGGATCGCGACCGCGTCGGTCGGGCCGCCGAGCGGCTCGGCGAGGTCGTCGAGTGGATGGCGATGCACCTGCTGCTGTCGGTCGCCTACACGCCGCACCTGGGCGATCCCGACGGGGCCGCGGCACGCGCCGGCGATCTGGCGCTCCGTCACCGATTCGGTGTCCACGAAGTGAGCGAGAGCGCCAGGCGCGAGACGCCGTGGAGTCTCCCGGCGGAAGCCGACGACACCGGTGCGGTGGTCGGTGCCGCCGTCGGGCTCGAGCACGCGCTGGCCCGGCTGTCGCTGCGCCGGCTGTCCTCAGCGGCGCCGCCGCGGCCGACGCTCCTCACCGCCGCGAACCTGCAGGCGCTGGCGCTGCAGGCGGCGCTGGCCAGTCCTCGCGACGCCACCGGATCGGAGCTCCGCGACGTCGTCGCCGCGCTGACGCGCGGCCGCGAGCGGGTGCAGAGCGCCCGCACCGATCCGGCCGCCCTCGACGCCCTCGCCGCGGCCGGCCGGCTCAGCGCGGATCGGCGGGCGGTGCTGGCGTGGATGACGGCCCACGAACCCGCCCGCATCGCCGACCTCTTCACCCTCGCGGAGCTGGTGCGGATCGGCGAGCCGACGGCGATGCTGCCAGCGGCCTTCGGCACGCCGACGCTGCCGCTCGATGGCCGGTTGCGGCTGGAATGGCGGGGCTCGGAACCGTGGGAGCCGTACTCGGGACGGCCCGCGCTGGGGCTGCTGGCAGCGCTGACCGCCGATCTGCCGCTGCGCATCGCCGAGCTCACCGTCCAGGCGGGATTGCCGCCCGAGGTGTACCCCGGCGTGCTGGCGTTCGCCGTGCAGGACCTGCTCGACTCGGCCGAGCTCGCCTCGTCGGAGGACTGGGCGGGGCTGGGACGCCAGGCGCGCCGGCTCACCCGCGAACGGTTCGAAGACTACGTGTCGGCGCTGGCCGGTATCGGCGTCCTGACGCCGGCGGATGCGGTGCGGCGATGACCGGGTGGAGCGGCCTGTTCGTCTCGGGTCTGGCCCTTGCCGCCACGCCGGGGGTCACGCCGGCGGCGCAGGCACCCTCGCTGAGCATCCTCACACCGGCCGACGGGGAGTACGTCAGCGACCGCGTCGCCATCGAAGCCCGCGTCGAGCCCGCCGAGCGCACCGGCGACGTCACCGGGTACGTCTTCTTCGCCGACGGCCGCGAGGTCTGCCGCGTCGAGGCCGGCGGCCGGCCGCGCTGTGTCTGGGACGCCGGGCCGATCGTCCGGGCCCACCAGCTCCGTGTCGTCGCCACCCTGGCCGACGGCGCCCGCCTGGTCGCCACCCGCCGCACGCCGGCGCTCGACGTCGTCGAGCGCACCGCGGTGCGCGTCGTGCAGGTGCCGGCGATCGTGACCGATCGCGACGGCGGCTTCGTCCGCGGCCTGTCGCGCGACGCCTTCCGCCTGGTCGAGGACGGCGTGCCGCAGACCATCCAGCACTTCTCGAGCGAGGAGGCACCGCTCGAACTGGTGCTCGCGCTCGACGTCAGCCAGAGCATGGGCGAGGCGTTGCCGGCGCTCAAACAGGCCGTCGGCGAGTTCGTCACCCGCCTGCCGCCGGGCGCCGCCGTCTCGCTGGTCGCCTTCAACGACGAGATGTTTCCCATCGGGCAGCCGTCCGACACGGTGGCGCGCCGCCTCGAGATGCTCGGGCACCTCCAGCCGTTCGGCGGCACCGCCCTCTACGACGTGATGATGCGCGGCTTCGCCGACCTGTCGCGCGGATCCGGCCGGCGCGCGCTGGTGATCTTCACCGACGGCGACGACCAGTCGAGCCGGGCGACCCGCGCCCAGGTGCAGAGCGCGGTCGAGGCCAGCGACGTCGCGCTCTACTTCGTCGCGCTGGGGCGGGGGCAGGAGGTCGAGCAGCTGCTCGACGGCATGGACGGGCTGGCGACACTCAGCGGCGGGCGGGTGCTGCGGGCGGCGCGGAGCGGCCAGCTCGGTGAGCGATTCGGCGACGTGCTGGCGGAACTGTCCCACCAGTACCTGATTGGCTACGCGCCGACCAACGGGGCCGCCGACGGCCGCTGGCGGAAGATCGACCTGACCTCGCCGCGGCGGGACCTGCGGATTCGCGCCCGGCAGGGGTACCGGGCGCCGTCACGCTGAACGCCCGGGCGGGGAGGAACCGCCCGGCACGCTCGCATCCAGAGTTCACCGGCGCTCACCCTGCCGGCGCGTCACTTGGTCCCACACCGTGGCCGCACCGCCGCCGACGATGCCGCCGACGATCGCGCCCTTGGTGCCCTTGGCCAGGCCGCCGATGGTGGCGCCGATGGCCGCCGAACTGCCGATGATCACTGCGCTCTTCGTCTTCGTCCGGACCGGCCGGCGCACGTCACGCTCGCTCTCGTAGGACACCGGCACCGAGCGGGGGCGGTAGACCTCGAGCGGCTCGGTGACCACCGTGCGATGTGCCGCCGGCACGGCGGCCGGGAGCGGCAGGGAGGCCGGAGCCGCGGTCGTCAGCGCCGGCGCCGGCATGCTCGACGTCTCACCGACGCAGGCGGCCGTGCGCGGCGTGGTCGGCGTGGCGTCGCGCATCACCACCCGCTGTCCCGGCGCGCACGCGAACTCGACGCCGTCGATCGCCGCGACAGCGGTGGCGGCGGGCGGTGACGCCGACGACGAGCCCGCCGGTGCCGCGCTGGTGCGCCCGCCGAGGTAGAACGCGCCGATCAGCGCCGCGACGCCGAGGGCTCCACCGGCCCATCCAGTGATGTCACGCATGACCATGTCCTCCTGGGCATCGAGGGTTCAAGGACCATGCCGGCAGGCGTGAGCCTGCGGGCTGACCGTTTTCCGCGGGAATTCGCTCGCCGTCTCGGCGTACTGGCGCGCGGTCGCGGTTGCCGGTCCGCCCCCTGTCCGCCGCTGAGGACAATGCCGCGCCGGCCGCGACCCGCTCGAGCACCGGGCGGCTCTACAATCACTGCATGGCGCCGGTGCTGCGCGCGATCGGACTGCTGTTGGTGTGTGCGGCTGCGTCGCTGCGCGCGCAGGATGCACTCGCGGTGAGCGAGCGGGCGCGCGCGCTGGCCCCGGGCGAGGTGGTGGCCCTGGCCGCCGCGGCGCCGGCGGCGGTGACGGCAGTGCGCACGGTCTGGCGCGATCGCGCCGTGCCGTTTCAGCGCGGCACCGACGGCCGGTGGCACGCGCTCATCGGCATCGACGTCGAGGAGACTCCCGGGCCGCGCAGCGTCCGCGTCGTGGGCGTTCGGCCCGGCGCGTCCGAACTCGTCGCCGTCCACACGTTCACGGTCGCGCCGAAGCAGTGGCGGACGCGGCGCCTCACGGTCGCCCGCCGCTTCGTCACCCCGCCGGCCAGCGCGCTGCCGCGGATCCGCGAGGAGACCGCGCTGCTGAACGCGCTGTTCCGCTCGCCGCCGACGGCACGGCAGTGGGACGGCGCGTTCGCGCGGCCGGTCGAAGGCGTCGCGGTGAGCGGCTTCGGCGTGCGCAGCATCCTCAACGGGCAGCCACGCGGCCCGCACAACGGCGCTGACTTCGCGGCCGGGACGGGGACGCCGATCGTCGCGCCGGCGGCCGGCCGCGTCGTCTACGCGCGGCCGTTCTACTACTCGGGCAACACGGTCATCCTCGACCACGGGGCCGGGGTCCTCTCGACCATGGCCCACCTGTCGGCGTTCGATGTCGCCGAGGGCGACGTGGTCGCGCGCGGCGACCTGCTGGGGAAGGTCGGCGCCACCGGCCGCGTCACCGGGCCGCACCTGCACTGGGCGGTGCGGGTGCTCGGGGCTCGCGTCGATCCGGAATCGCTGTTCACCGCCACCGAGTAGTCGCCAACGTCCCGCCCGGGAATCGTCGAGGTGGGTCCGTCAGTCTTCGGAGATGGATCTGCAGCGCGACGCCCCCGACAGCCCCTCCCCCCGGGGCCATCGAACGTCGGCACTGGCCCTCTCGATTCTCGCCGGATGTGTCCGGCGGGGTGGGCCCGTCCCGTCCGAGTATCCCCAGGTGACCGCGGTGCTGTCGGTGCTCAGCATCGACAGGGTGTCGCCCGAGCGCGTCGCCGAAGTGCTGGCGCCGACGTTGACGCCCGAGTGTCTGCACGGCTGGGCCTACCTCCGCCCGCTCGGCCGGATCGGCGACCACGTCGTGACCGAAAGGATTCTCACCGGCGCCGTCTCGACGGATCCGCGGCTGGCGGCGTGGGACGCATTCTGCCAGGCGCAGCCGGTTGCCAGAGCGGTCCGCAACCGTTCGGCCCGGCTCCACGAACTGCTCGGCCGGCTCGACGACCGCCGGCCACTCGGGGCCGCCGTGCTCGTCGCCGGCAGTGGCGCGGCCCACGACGTGCACGCCTACCTCGCGGCGCATCCGGAGTCGCGGCTGCGGGTCACCTGTACCGAGGGCCATCCTCCCGCGGCAGCGCTGGCCGAGGCGCGTTGCCGGGATCTGCGCCAGGCGGTGACCATCGTGCCGCACGAGGTCGAGGCCCTGCGTCTGCGCAGCCGGTTCGACCTGGTGTGGGCGCCGGCGCACGGGTGCTGCCTCGACGATCGGGCGTGGGTCGCGCTGGCGAGCCGCCTTTACGACCTGGTGGCGCCGGACGGCGCGCTCGTCGTCGCCGACGTCGCGGCGGCGAACCCGTCGCGGCCGTACCTGGAAGTGGTCGCCGGCTGGTTCCTGGCGCACCGCACCGCCGACCACCTCGCCGCGCTGGCCCACGCCACGGCCGGCCCGGACGCCGCGGTGCGCGTCGACGGCGAGCCCGAGGGTGCCTGCCTGTTCACGCGGATCGCCGCCCGCGCCTGACGGCTGCTACTTCACGCCGTCGAGGGACTGGAGCGTGGCCGTCGACGGACCGCGCTTGCCGTGCAGTTCGGCTGACACCCGCTCGACCTGCCGCATCACGCGCAGGACGTTGAGGCCGAGAATCTTCTTCACGTCGTCGTCCGAGTAGCCACGCTTCAGCAGCTCCACGGTGAGCGCCGGGTAGGTCGACACGTCTTCGAGGCCGACCGGCACGCTGGTGATGCCGTCGAAGTCGCTGCCCAGGCCGATGTGGTCGATGCCGGCCACCTTGCGGATGTGATCGATGTGGTCGGCCACCTCGGCGAGCGTCGCGCGCGGCTCCGGGTTGGCCTTGTGCCATGCCGCCATCGCCGCCTTCTGCCCGGCCTCGTCGTTGGGCATCGCCGTGCGCAGCCGCGCCTGCTCGGCACCGGCCCGCCGGCCGTGCTCGACGACCGCCGTCGAGATGAAGCCCGGGACGAACGTGACCATCACCACGCCGCCGTTCCTGGGCAGCTGGCGCAGGATGTCGTCGGGGACGTTGCGCGGCACGTCGGTGAGGGCGCGGGCCGAGGAGTGCGAGAAGATCACCGGCGCCGCCGACACGCGCAGGGCGTCCTCCATCGTGCCGGGTGAGACGTGGCTCAGGTCGACGATCATCCCCAGCCAGTTCATCTCGCGGACCACTTCTTCCCCGAAGGCCGTCAGCCCGCCGTGCACCGGCGCTTCGGCCGCCGAGTCGGCCCAGGCCGTGTGGTTGTTGTGAGTGAGCGTCATGTAGCGCGCGCCGAGCGCGTGCATCATGCGCAGCGCGGCCAGCGAGTTGTCGATCGAGTGCCCACCCTCCATCCCGATCAGCGACGCGATGCGGCCGCGGCGGAAGCTGCGCTCCACGTCCTCGGCAGTGAGCGCCAGCTCGAAGACCTGCGGCCACCGCTTCGTCATCCGATGCACCACCTCGATCTGATCGAGCGTGGCGGTGACCGCCGTCGACCCCGGCATGGTCGACGGCACGTACACCGACCAGAACTGGCCGCCGACGCCGCCGGCCCTGAGCCGGGGGATGTCGGTCATCAGCGCCGGCAGCTTGCCGGTGATGTCGGCCTTTGCGAAATCGCGGCCGGGGTCGATCTCGCGCAGCGCCCACGGGTAGTCGTTGTGCCCGTCGATGAGCGGCACCTGCGCGTGCAGGGCCTTGGCACGGGCGATCAGTTCCTGCTGGGCCGAAGGCGTGGAGTGGAGCATCAAGAGGGCAACGGCGGTGAGGACGGTTGCGCGGGGCATGGGCAGATATTACATCTGGTGAACGGCTGATCTGGTGATCTGGCGCTCTATCGGTCGATCAACTGATCAGCCGATCGACAGATCGTCAGATCGATCAACCGAACACCCGATCACGCGATCCACCGATCTCAAAGTCGCAACAACGTCTCGCGCAGCACCTTCGACTGGATGCGGCTGGCCTGCAGCGTCTGGCCGTTGCTGAGCGTGACCTCGTAGGTGCCGCCCGGCATCGGCGTGAAGCGCTGGATGAGGTCCACCGCCACCAGCGTGCCGCGTCCCAGCCGCACGAAGCGGCGCGGATCGAGGCGGGCCTCGAGCGCGTGGAGGCGGTGGGCGATGGTGTAGCGTTCGTTGGCCACCGTGGTCAGGTGCAGCAGCTCGCCCTCGGCCACGATCGAGGCGATCTGCCGCACGGGCAGCAGCACCACCTCGTCGCGCCGGCGTACGGGGATGCGCTCCAGGTAGGCGCGCCGCGTCGCGGCGTCGACGGCGGCGGCCGCCGCCGACACCGTGCGGACCCGTTCAGCGACGGCGGCGCGGATCCGCGTGCGGGCCCGATCCACCGCTGCCTGGAGCCGCTCCTGTTCGACGGGTTTGAGCAGGTAGTCGACCGCGTTCAGCTCGAACGCCTCGACCGCGTAGTCGTCGAACGCGGTGACGAAGACGATCGCCGGCAACGCGCCGGCCGCGACGAGACGGGCGGCGTCGAGGCCGCCCAGCTCGGGCATCTGGAGGTCGAGTAACGCGAGGTCGGGCTTGAGCTGCTCGATGAGCTCGACGGCCTCCCGGCCGTTGGCGGCCTCGCCGACGATCTCGACGCCAGGGCATGCGGCCAGCAGGTTGGCCAGGAAGCGGCGGGCCGGCCGCTCGTCGTCGGCGATGAGCGTGCGCAAGGTCGTCGCCACGGTCACCCGATCGCCCGCCGCTGGTCGGCCGCGGGCAGCGTCGCGGTCGTGGCCGGCAGCCGGATCTCGGCAGTGGTCACGCCGTGGGCCACCGAGAGCGTCAGCGTTGCCGCCGCGCCGTAGTGGCCGGCGAGGCGGCGCTCGACGTTGGCCAGGCCGACGCCCCCGGAGCGGCCGTCGAGGTCGGCGGACAGCGGCGCGCCGGTGTTGCGGACCGCCAGCACCAGCGTCTGCGTGCCGCTCGAGGCGTCGAGGCGGGCCTCGACGCGGACGTCGCCGCCACGAATCGCCCGGGCGATGCCGTGCTTCACCGCGTTCTCGACCAGGGGCTGGACGAGCAGGCACGGCACCTGCAGCGACCGCAGGGCCGGCGGCACGTCGATGGTCACCCGCAGCCGCTCCTCGAAGCGCTCCCGCTCGATCTCGAGATAGTGCTCGACCAGTTCGATCTCGCGGCCCAGCGTGGTGAACTCGCCCTCGGATCGGAGCACGCTGCGCAACAGCGAGGTGAGGCGCAGCAGCGTACGGGTGGCGCGCGGCGGCGCCATTTCGATCAGGTAGCCGATCGTGGTCAGCGTGTTGAACAGGAAGTGCGGGTTGATCTGCGACCGCAGCGCGCGCAGTTCGGCCTCGGCGGCGAGCCGCTCCATCTCCTCCTGGCGGAGTCGTTGCTCGAAGCGCTCGAGCGACAGGCGCACAGCGTCGATCCGCCGTGCTGCCGCCAGGGCCGCCGCGTCGAGAAAGACGCGATCGTCCGAGAGCAGCCGGCGCCCGCCGGCCAGCGCGCCGATGCGCAGGACGAACGTCGGCCGCTCCGTCGTCGGCACGGCGACCTCAGCGGTGACCCGCGGCTCGTCGGCCGGCGGTGATACCGGATCGGCCCACCACACGCGTTCGGCGTTGGCCGCCCGGGCGACGACCTCGGCGGTGCGGTGCAGCACGCTCTCCACCGTGTCACAGTCGGGCAGCGTCCGGGCGAGTTCACCGCGCAGCCGCCCGAAGTCCTCGCGGCCGAGGAGGGCGTAATCGACGAAGCTGGCAATTGCCCGCCGCAGCGCCGGATACACCACGGCGGTCAGCACCCAGGCGCCGAGGAGCAGGGCCACCGCCACCGGCCCGGGCGGCACGACGGCGATCGCCGCATAGGCCGCCATCGCCAGGGCGACCACGGCCAGGAGCGTCAACGCCCGTTTGAGGAAGAGGTCGGCGAGTGCGAAGCGGTACTCCTGGTAGAGGATGGCGAACGCGAGTGGCAGCACCGCGTGGTGGCCGAGCAACTCCGCGACCCAGCCCCCGGCCTCGTCGTGGAAGTGGCCGAGGTGGTTGGCCGAGACGGCGAACAGTGCCAGCGCCAGGATCCACAGCGCGCGCCGGCCGTTGGTCTGTGTCCGCGTGGCGACGGCCAGCGGCACGCTGAGCGCGCCGAACGCCACGGTCAGCATCGCAAACGCGGCGGGTGACGGCAGGGGATCGCCGGTGGCGATGGCCCAGACGTGCAGGCTGATGGCCGCTCCCGATCCGGCGTAGGCCGCCACCGTGATCGGGCGACGGTGCGGAAGGCCCCGCGCCACCGAGTGCACGACCACCGCAGCCAGGACCGCGAGGGCGGCGAAGGACAGGATGTTGAGCGCCGGTTCTGCGCCGTGAAACCCCAGCCGGCTCGACAGGTAGTCGGCCAGCTCGCCGAGATTCCAGGTGAGGCCGAGGACGGCGGTGGCGAGCGGCAGTGTGTCGGGTGCGTCGGCCCCGGCCCGGCCCCGGCGTACCAGGGCGAGGAGCATGGCGAAGAGCGCCGCCCCGGTGAGGAACCCCACCAGGTTGAGCACTTCGGCGGCGCTGACGACGCCCATCGGTCGATTCTAGACCCCGGCCCCGCCGGCAGTGGCGGCGGGGCAATGGCTGGTCGCGCCGGCTCGACCGACGGGCGTTCGCCGCCAGCGACCGGGCGGCCGGCGGCCTCGGTCGCTCTGGATGCCCGCCGCGAGCAGGGGTCATTGCGCATCAGGGCCGGCGGACGCGTCATCGGTGCCATAATTCGCCCGTCCTCGCCCGATCGCCCCCGCCCGGACGGTCCCACGAGGTCGGAGGCCGGTATGACTCGAACGACAATTCTCTGGTGTTCGGCCACGGGTGTCGCGCTCACCCTGGCCGCCGTGATGCCGCAGGCCCACCTTCGGGCCGCCGATTCGCCGCCCGCGGCCCAGGCCGCGCCTCGCGCGGCGGCCGCCAAGGTCGATCCGCGGGTCGCCGCGCTGAAGGCCCAGGTGATGGCCGACGTGAACGGCATGTACGACTTCGGTCAGGTGATGACCGACATGGTGTTCAGCTACGGCGAACTCGGCTTCCAGGAGTTCGAGACGCAGCGCTACCTGGGCGGCATCCTGAAGGACAACGGCTTCACCGTGGAAAACGGGGTGGCCGGCATTCCGACCGCCTGGGTCGCCAGGTGGGGCTCGGGCCGCCCGGTGATCGCGCTCGGCTCCGACGTCGACTGCATCCCGCAGGCGTCGCAGAAGCCGGGCGTGGCCTACCGCGACCAGATCGTCGACGGCGCCCCGGGCCACGGCGAAGGCCACAACTCAGGCACGCCGCTCAACATCGTGGCGGCCATCGCCGTCAAGCGGATCATGGAGCGCGAGAAGCTGCCGGGCACGATTCTCATCTGGCCGGGCGTTGCCGAGGAGCAGCTTGGCACCAAGGCCTACTACGTGCGTGAAGGGCTGTTCAAGGACGTCGACCTGGTCATGTACAACCACGTCGGGTCGAACCTGTCGACGTCGTGGGGCGAGAGCGGCGGCAACGGCCTCATCTCGCTGGAGTACATGTTCGAGGGCGAGACCGCCCACAGCGCCGGCGCGCCGTGGCGCGGGCGCAGCGCCCTCGACGCCGTCGAGCTGATGAACGTCGGCTGGAACTACCGCCGCGAACACCTGCGGCTGCAGCAGCGCTCGCACTACGTGGTCACCAACGGCGGCGACCAGCCCAATGTCGTTCCCCGCAACGCCGGAGTCTGGTACTACTTCCGCGAGACCAGCTACGAGGCGATCAAGAACATGTGGGACATCGGCGACAAGATGGCCGAGGGCGCGGCGCTGATGACCAACACCAAATGGACCTCGCGAGTGCTCGGCTCGGCGTGGCCGTCGCACATGAACCGGACGATGGCCGAGACGCTCTACGCCAACATCAAGCAGGTCGGGCTGCCCACTTGGAGCGAGGCCGACCTGACGCTGGCCCGGGCCACCCAGAAGGAGCTGAACGTGCCGGTCGTCGGCCTGGCGACCCAGATTCCCGAGCTGCGGGGCCGCGAGTCGATGCCGGAAGAGGACAAGCGCGGCGGCGGCTCCGACGACATCGGCGACATCTCGTGGAACGTGCCGACGGTGTCGCTGTCGTTTCCCTCGAACTTCCAGGCCGGGCCCGGCCACAACTGGGCCAACGCCATCCCGATGGCGACGCCGATTGCCCACAAGGGCGTCAACGCCGGGGCCAAGGCCCAGGCGATGACCCTGCTGGAGTTCATGATGCGGCCCGAGCTGGTGACGCAGGCGAAGGACTACTTCGTCAACGTTCAGACCAAGAACCGCAAGTACACGCCGCTGCTGCGCCCGGGTGACAAGCCGGCGATCCACCTGAACAAGGGCATCATGGACCGCTATCGCCCGGACATGCGCAAGTACTACTTCGACCCGACCAAGCACAAGACGTATCTCGACCAGATGAAAGCCGAGTTCGGCTACAGCTATCCGACGGTGCGCGGCGGCAGCACGCAGAACTGACGCGCTCAGCGGCTGGCGGCTGGCGGCTGGCGGCACCAAGACGCTTGAAGCGGCTAGCGGCTAGCGGCTAGAGAGCTGGCACACGGAGAGGGCCCGGCGGGATTCCCGACCGGGCCCTTTGTCTTGACGCCGACGCCGTGGCAGCGTGACGCGTGGCCAATCTAGCCGCTAGCTGCCAGCCGCCAGCCGCTAGAATCGAAGCCGATGTCCCGCCCGGTCACGGCCGCCCGCGCCACCGGCCTCGCGTCGCGCTTCGGCGCGTTCGTGGCCGAACAGCACCCCGCGCTCGTCCACCTCGTGCTCGACGTCTTCGACGCCGCCGGCGGCGGCAAGCTCAAGCCACGCGATCGGGCCGGGCTCGACAGCCTGCGCCCGCTGTTCAGGCGCGAACTGGCCAGCCGGCTCTATCACGCCGTCACCGCCCCCGAGGGCCTCGACGAGACCACGCCCGGGGTCTCGGCGGTTCGCCGGCTCGAGCAGGCACGGGCGCAGATTCTCGAGGCGTGCGACGGCTTCCTGTACCGCGAGGCGATCGCCGCCTCGCTCACCAGCGACGAGCGCAAGGAGATTCTGCGCGGGATGTGCTTGACCCGCGCGGTGGACAACCGACTGAAGCAGTTCTTCGCCGGCGGCGAGGTGCGCTGGGGCACCAAGGCATTCCAGGGCAAGGGTTTCCGGTCGCTGGGGCAGGAGGCGATCTACGCCGCCGGGATTCGTCTGAAGCGCGGCCCGCGCTACCGGTCGGCCGACGGGACCTGGAACGGCGACGTCGTCGCGCCGGTGATTCGCGACCTTGGCGTGGCGCTGGCGATGCGTGGCGACGAGGACGCCGTCGCGGCGGTGCTGCGCGCCCAGATGGGCAAGGGCGGCCCGCCGATGCACGGCAAGGACCTCCACGTCGGCGACTTCGCGTGGGGCGTGCTGCCCGCCACCGCGCCGCTGGCGATCGGCGCGCTGACCGTCGCCGGAATGGCGATGGCGTTCTGGCAGCAGCAGGCCGGCCGGGTGGCGTTCGCGTTCATCGGCGAAGGCGGCAGCTCGCTCGGCGAATGGCACGAGGCGATCAATCTGTGCGCGGCCCGTCGCCTGCCGGCGGTGTTCTGCGTCGAGAACAACCAGACGGCGCTGTCGACGCCCGTCCCGGAGACGTCGGCCGTCCGCGTCTTCGCCGACAAGGCGATCGGCTACGGCGTCCCCGGCGTGACGGCGGATGGCACCGATGCCGAGGCGGTGGCGGCGGCGTTCACCTGGGCCGCCGACCGGGCCCGCGCCGGGGCCGGTCCGACGCTCATCGAGCTCGTCTCGATGCGGATGTGCGGGCACGCCCATCACGACGACATGCTGTACCTCGGCAAGGACCCGCAGCCGTCGTGGGAGTACCCGCCGCTCCACGAGAGCGGCTACGCCGACCCCGAGCGCTACGCGTTCTGGAGCGCGCGCGATCCAATCGCCCGCTACGCGGCGCGGCTCGAGGCGGAACGGGTGATCAACGGCACCGAGCTGGGCCGGCTGCAGCGCTGGGCCGAGGCGCTGGTCGACGCCCAGGCGCGGCGGGTGATCGCCGAGCCATGGCCGGAGCCACCCGAGGCCGGCGTCGGTGTGTTCAAGGACGAATCGCCGCGAACCCGCGTTGAAGTGCTGGAGCCCGGGCGCCGCGCCGTCGGAGTGGCGGCGCCGCCGCTGCCGCCACTCGCGCCGATGGCGCCGTTCGACAAGAAGGGCGCGACGCTTCTCGAGGCGGTGATGCTCGGCGTCGGCGACGCACTGCGCGCCGACCCGCGCGCCTTCGTCTACGGCCAGGACGTCGGCGGCGTCTACGGCAACGCCTTCCTGCTGCTCCGGCCGCTGCTGGCCGAGTTCGGCGATCGCATCCTCAACTCACCGCTCGCCGAAGGCGCGGTGGTCGGGGTGTGTGTCGGCGCGGCGCTGGCCGGCCAGCGGCCGATCGGCGAGATGCAGTTCAACGACTTCGTCGCCACCGGCTTCAACCAGCTGGTCAACAACGCCGCCAAGATCCGCTACCGCTGGGGTGGCGAGGTGCCGATGGTGGTGCGGATGCCGTGGGGCGGCCTGCGCTACGCCGGCCCGTATCACAGCCAGAACACCGAGCCGTGGTTCTACCGGACGCCGGGCCTCAAGATCGTCGTGCCATCGACGCCGGAGGATGCCCGCGGGCTGCTGGCCGCGGCCGTTGCCGACCCCGACCCGGTGCTCTACTACGAGCACATCGCGCTCTATCGCGACCCACGCATCAAGCAGGTGCTCGGCGACGCGGCGTCCCCGCCGTCGCCCTGCCCGATCGGCCGGGCGGCGTTGCGTCGCGCCGGCCGCACGCTGGCGATGATCTCCTACGGCGCTTACGTGCACGAGTGCCTGCGCGTCGCCGAAACGCTCGCCGGCGATGGCATCGACGCCGCGGTGCTCGATCTGCGGACGCTGGCGCCGCTCGATCGCGAGGCCGTGCTCGCCGTGGCGAAGCACTGCGGCCGCGTGCTCGTCGTGCACGAGGACTCGCGCACCGGCGGCATCGGCGAGAGCGTGGCGGCGATCGTGCAGGAAGAGGCGTTCGAGTGGCTCGATGCGCCGGTGCGCGTGCTCGGCGCGCTCGACACCCCGGTGCCGTACGCACCACCGCTCGAGGAGCAGTACCTCGTCAGCGCGGCGGAGATCGAGCGCGCGGCCCGGTTGCTGGCCGCGTATTGAGCGGCCGCGGTGGGGCTATTTGGCGGCGCGCTTCCCGGTGAACGGCGCCATGCCTGGCCCCGCGAGCGTCGCACGGCCAGCTCGGTCGGTCGTCACTCGCTCAACCGCACCTGCACCTCGCCGTCCGCGACCCTGACGTCGTGCCGGCTCACCCCGACGCTGCGGTCCTGGGTCAGCCGACCCGAGCGAATCTCGTAGCTCCAGCCGTGCCACGGGCACGTCACGACGTCGGCGGCGTCGATCCGGCCCTCGCACAGCGGCCCGGCGTGGTGCAGGCACAGGTTGTCGAGGGCGTGGAACCCGTCAGCCAGCCGGAACAGCGCGACATGACGGCCCTCGACCTTCACGAAGTGTCCGCCCGGACCGAACGTCTCGGCGCGGCCCACGGCCACGAACCGGCCCGAGATCGGCATTCCTACTTGCGTGCCGACGGCGTGAGTGTGGTCTCGCGCCGTTCGCTGCCACGCATGTAGATCACCCTGACCGGCTGGTTCACTTTGAGGGCCTCGAGCGCGTAGGTGTAGTCGTAGATGTTGGCGATGGTCTGCTCGCCGAGCTGGATCACCACGTCGCCCTTCTGCAGCCCGGCCTGTTCGGCAGGACCGCCGCCGATTACGCCGCCGAGCAGCAGGCCCTTCACGTCGGTCGCGTAATCGGGAATGGTGCCGGTGAAGATCCGAACGCCGGCCCGCCCGCCGCCCTGCTGCACCTGATCGACCTTGGCGAACGCCAGCGTCTCGTCCTGCTGGCCGACGCGCCTGGCCAGCGTGACGGCGAAGTCGACCACCCGGTCGAGATCCTCGTAGTTGATCTTGTCGGCGGTGTCGCTCGGCTTATGGTAGTCGACGTGGGTGCCGGTGAAGAAGGCGAGGCTGGGCACGCCGGCGGCGTTGAAGCTGGCGACGTCGGTCGGCTGATACGGGTCGTCCTGGAGCACCAGGTCGAAGCCGGCAGCGACGTTGGCGCGCTCGATGAGCGTCCGCCAGCCGGGGCTGGTCCCGACCGCCTGGACCGTGAGTTTGTTGTCCTGCATCCGCCCGACCATGTCGAAGTTGAAGTAGGCGGCGAGCTGATCGTTCGGCACCGGCGGCGTGGTGACGTAGGCGTTGGAGCCGATGAGGCCGATCTCCTCGGCTGACCAGAAGGCGAGAAGCACATGGCGGGCCCGCTGGCCCGTGGCCAGGGCCCGCCCGGCGGCGAGCACTGCAGCGGTGCCCGAGGCGTTGTCGTCGGCGCCGTGATGGACCTTGCCGGCGTCCTCCTTGGCGGCGAGCGAGTTGCCGTGGCTGCCGCGCCCGAGGTGGTCGTAGTGGGCGCCCAGCGCCACCCACGGCTTCGGCAGCGCTATCCGTGCCGTCGCCGGCAGATAGCCGGCGACGTTGAAGCCTTCCTGCTTCTCGCGCACTACCGCGGTCTTCACGGTGACGGTCACGCCCGGCAGCGCGAAGCCGGCGGTGTGCGGGTTGCCGGAGTCGAACGACTTCTGGATGTCCTCGAGCGACCGATCGGCCACCCCGGCGAACAGCGCTCTGGCGGCGTCGGCCGACACGCTGGCGGCGACGATGCCCGAACCGGCGAGCGCCGTGTCGAAGCTCATCGGAATCGTCTCGCCGGCGTTCGGCGAGCGCGGTCCGGTCACGACCAGCAGGGCTTTGGCGCCGCGCTGCCGTGCCTGCATTGCCTTGTAGCGCAGGTCGGCGTAGCGCGACAGGATGGTGCGGGTCTTCTGGTCGGCGTCCTCGGGGAAGTAGCGCAGGACGACGACGACCTTGTCCTTGACGTCGAGTGTCGCGTAGCTGTCGTAGCCGAAGTTCTGCGACTCGGGCACGACCAGGCCGTAGCCGGCGAAGACGGCGGCGCCGCTCACTTCGGCGTTGTCCGAGAACGACAGCGCCTGCACCTGGCGCACGGTGTCGAACTGCGCCACGCCGCGGGCGTCACCGTCGGCTGGCGCGGTGACCTGCAGCGTCGTGCCGCCGTCCTTCACCCCGGCCGTGAAGCTGAACGGCAGGCGGAAGTCCTGCTGGCCCGGCAGCGGCCGCGCCCCCATCTTCCTCAGCTCGGCCACGAGGTGATCGGCGGCGAGCCGTGCGCCCTCGGCGCCGGCCTGCCGGCCGGCGAGCCGCTCGGAGGCCAGCACCTCGACATCGACGCGGGTCCTCGACGGGGCGGCGGACTGGGCGCGGCTGTCGACCGCCGCCAGGGCGATCACGGCGGCCAGTGTGAGCGATCGGGACAGCGTCGGCATGGCGTCCTCAGTGCGTGCGCGGCGGCGCGTTGCGGATGGCCTCGAGGGCCTTCTGGTGGTTCCACTGGGCCAGGAAGATCTGGCCGGCCCCGCCGCCGCTGCGCGACGACGTGAAGGCGAGCTGCGTGCCGTCGGGCGACGGCACCGGCAGTCCGTCGAAGCCGTCGGAGTAGGTGACCCGTACGGGCTCCTTGGCGCCAGCGGCGTCGACCATGAAGATCTCGAAGTTCTCGAAGCCGAGCTTGTTCGAGGCGAACAGGATGTACTCGCCCGAGACGTGCATGTACGGCGCCCAGCTCATCGCCTTGAAGTCGGTGATCTGCCGCTTGTCACTGCCGTCCGGATTCATCGTCCAGACGTCGGCGATGAGTCCCTGCTCGTCGAAGCGGCGCCACAGCACCTTCTTGCCGTCAGGGGTGAAGAACGGCCCGCCGTCGTAGCCGGGCGTCGTGGTCAGCCGCCGCTGGTCGGAGCCGTCGGCCTTCATGATGTAGATCTCGGCGAACCAGCTCGGGTCCGTCGCCAGCTGCTTTTCCTCGGCGGGCGACAGCGCGTGGTCGTAGCCGGCGCGTGTCGAACTGAACACGATCCACTGGCCGTCAGGCGAGTATCCCGCTTCGGCATCGTAGCCGCGCACGCTGGTGAGGCGGGTCAGCGCCCTGGTCTTCTCGGCGTAGGCGTAGATCTCCATCTCGGGGTCGTAGTCCCAGGCATAGCGGCGCTCCTTGCCCGAGGCCCGAAAGGCCAGCTCCTCGTCCTGGTACTGCTTCGACTTCGGGTCGTGGTGCGTGGAGGCGAACAGGATCTGGTCGCTGCCCGGCCGGAAGAAGCCGCAGGTCGTCTTGCCCAGCCCCGGCGAGATGCGCGTCGCGTCGCCGGTGGTCAGGTCCATCACGTACATCTGATAGAAGGGGTTGCCCGGCTCGCGTTCGCTCTGCAGCACGAGCCGCTTCCCGTCGGGCGACCAGTAGCCTTCGCCGGCGCGCCGGCCCTCGACCGTCAGCCGCCGCACCCGCGACAGGAAGTCCCGCTCCTGATAGGGCGCCGGAGACGATTGCGCCGTCAGCGTGGCAGTTGCCGTCGCTGCGGCCAGGACGAGCAGGAGGGGTTTCGTCACTCCGGCATTCTAACCACCCCGCCGGGCGGCAATTGTGAGACGCGATCTCATTTTCTGCTTGACCGACCGATCTGGTCGCCGATAGACTGGCGCAGTTTCTGAGACGGAGTCTCAGTTTTACGCCATGAAGCCTTTCCGAACCGTCCTGTTCTGGATGCACCTCGTCACCGGCGGCGTGGCGGGAGCCGTCATCCTCCTGATGTGCGTGACCGGCGTGGTCCTGACCTACGAGAAACAGATGCTCGAGTGGGCCGATCGCCGATCCGGGTCGGTGCCGCTTCCGGCCGACGCGCGGCCGCTGCCGCCAGAGACGCTGCTGGCGTCGGTGGCCGCTGCCGAGGCGGGGGCGGCACCCACCGGGATGACGATGCGGGCCGACCGGCGCGCGCCGGTTACGGTCACGTTCGAGGGTGGCCGGGCCCGGCTGGTCGACCCCTACACCGGCGCCGTCCTGGGTGAGCCGTCGCCCGGGCTGCGGGCCTTTTTCCGCAGCATGACCAGCTGGCACCGTTGGCTGGCGCTCGAGGGCGTCAGCCGCGGCACCGGCAAGGCCATCACCGGCGCGGCGAACCTCGGCTTCCTCTTCATCGTGGTGAGCGGGATGTACCTCTGGCTGCCGCGTGTTCGGTCGTGGGTCCAGTTCAAGCAGGTGTTGTGGTTCCGCGCCGGCCTGGCGGCCAAGGCGCGCGACTTCAACTGGCACAACGTGATCGGGATCTGGTCGGCCGTGCCGCTGGCGATCGTGGTCGCCGGCGCCGTGCCGATCTCCTACTCGTGGGCCGGCAACCTCGTGTTCCGCATCGCCGGCGAGGCGCCGCCACAGGCCGCGGCCCGGCCGGGGCCGCCCGGCGGGCCTGGCGGTCCCGGGGGAGCGCCTCCGGCCCGCGGCGACCGCGAGCGTCGTGGCGACCGTGAGCCGCGCGCCCTCGACGTCCGCGGACTCGACGCCGCCTGGACGGCCGCCCAGGCCGACGTGCCCGGATGGCGCACGATCGGCACCCGCCTGGGTGGCCCGCCGGCCGCGCCGTTCGTGCTGACGGTCGATCGGGGCTACGGCGGCCAGCCGCAGTACCGGACGACGGTCACGATCGATCGGGCGTCGACGGCGATCCAGAAACGCGAGACGTTCGACGACCTCGGGCCGGGCCGCCAGCTGCGCAGCTGGCTGCGCTTCGCCCACACTGGCGAGATCTACGGTCTGCCCGGCCAGACCATCGCCGGGCTGGTCTCGGCCGGTGGCGCCGTGCTGGTCTATACGGGCATCGCCCTCGCGCTGCGGCGGTGGTGGGCGTGGATGCGTCGCCGCTCGCCAGTGCGCGACAACCGCCAGGCGGCGTAGCGCTCGCACTCGTCACTCAGCGTCGGGTTCTCGGTACAGCGTCAGGAAGGTTCGTGGTCAGGCCATGCTCCGTCGTCCGGTTCGTCCGTTCCGCCGCCCCCGCAGGCGCGGCGCCGTCCGTTTCTTCTCGATCAGTGCGCTCGTGATGTCGGCGGCGCTGGCCGCCGCCCCGGCCGGCGCCCAGGTCGCCCAGCCGACGCCGGCGGTGCGCGACACCACGCTGGTCCGCGTCGACATCGCCGCCGGGCCACTCGACTCGGCCATCCGCGCCCTCGAGGCCGCCACCGGTCTCAGTGTCGTGGTGCAGTTGCCGGCCGACACGGTCGGCATGATGACCTCGCCGGGCGTGTCCGGTGCGTACACCATCGAGGCGGCATTCGCCGCCCTGCTCGACGGCACCTCCCTGGCGGCGACGCGACGCGACGACGGCGTCTTCGTGATCGACGTGCGTGGTGTCCGCGAGTCGGTCGAGGTCACCGGCCGTCTGCCGCGGGTCGAGTCGCCCAAGTACGCGACGACGCTGGCGGCCACGCCGCAGACCATTCAGGTGATTCCGCACGCCGCGATGGCCGAGCAGGGGTCGTTCACGCTGTCGGACGCGATGCGCAACGTGCCGGGTATCACGCTGCAGGCCGGCGAAGGCGGCGGCGCCTCGGGCACCGCCGGCGACATGTTCAACATGCGCGGCTTCTCGGCCGCCAACAGCCTGTTCGTCGACAACGTCCGCGACGATGGCCTGGTCACGCGTGACGTCTTCAATCTCGAGCAGGTCGAGGTCTACCTCGGCCCGACCGGCGCGGACGTCGGCCGCGGCAATGCCGCCGGCTACGTCAACATGACCACCAAGGCGCCGCACCTGGGCAACGCCCACATCGCCACCGTGAGCTACGGGTCGGCGGAAGCACGGCGGGCGACCGCCGATCTCAACGCGCAGTTGCCGATCGGCGAGCCGGGTCGCTGGCTGGCCGGCACGTCGGTGCGGCTGAACGCGCTGTGGCAGGACGGCGGCGTCGCCGGCCGCGACTACGTCGAGAGCGGGCGTAAGGCGATCGCCCCGAGCGTGGCGATGGGGCTGGGAACCCCGACCCGCGTCGTGCTGCAAGGGCAGTTCACACGGCAGGACAGCTTGCCGGACTACGGAATCCCGGGAGCGGCCTGGGACCAGCCGCTGACGCCGACGACGGTACTCACGACGCGCCCGGTCGCGCAGGACACCTATTACGGCTCGCCCGACTACGACTACGACGAGGCCCGACAGGCCAGCGTCACCGGGCGCGTCGAACACGATCTGTCGGCCCGCTGGTCGGTGCGCAACCAGACGCGCGTCAACGAGACGACGCGCGAGGCCGTCGTCACCGCGATCCAGTCGGTGGCCAGCTACCTGCCGGAGACCGAGACGGTCACCTTCAGCCGTCAGGTGAACCGTCGCGAGAACCGCATCCTGTCGAACCAGACCGCCGTGACCGGCCGGCTGACCACCGGCCGTGTCGCGCATGCGCTGACCATCGGCGTCGAGCTGACCAGCGAGGACTACTCGGCTCCTGGGCTGACCGGCGGTGGTACGCGCGCGGCCGACAGCGTTTACACGCCGAATCCATTCGCGCCGATCGCCGACTTCGCGCCGCGGCCAAGTGGCGCGACCACCGAGGCGACGACACGGACGCTGGCGCTGTCGGCCTTCGACGTCGCCACCCTCGGCCGTCTGCAGCTGAACGGGGGCCTCCGCGTCGAGCGCTACGACACCGTGTACCGTGCCGTGGCGACGACCGGCCTCCGCACCGACCTCGACGCCGCCGACACGATTGTCAGCGGCAAGGCCGGGGTGCTGTTCCCGCTGACGCCGGCGGCCAACCTCTACGCCTCCTACGGCCGCACCGTCACGCCGCCCGGGTCCGGCAACTTCGCGCTCAGCGCCCAATCCAACAACGCCAACAATCCCAACGTCGCGCCGCAGATCTCGCGCCACCTCGAGGTCGGCGCCAAGTGGGATCTGTTACGGCGTCGGCTGTCGGCGACGGCGGCGTGGTTCGACACCCGCAACGAGAACGTCATCTACACGATCGACGCCACGACCGTGCCGCCGCTCTTCAACCAGGACGATGCCCAGATCTTGCACGGCGCCACCATCGGGCTGGTCGGCCAGATCACCGATCGGTGGAGCGTCATGGCCAACACTGCCTGGCTCGACGGCAGGCAGGACTCGCAGGCCGTCGCCACCGACGGACGTCAGCTGACCCTCATGCCCGAATGGTCGGGCAGCCTGTGGACGACCTACGCGGTGCGTGGCTTCACCGCCGGCGGCGGCGTCCGCTTCTCAGACCGGGTCTTCGTCAACACGGCCAATACCATCTCGGTGCCGGCCTGCCATCTGGTCGATGCCGTGGCGTCCTACGCGGTCAACGCCCACCTGACGCTGCGCCTGAACGGCTACAACCTCACCGACGAGGTCTACATCCGCAGTGTCAACAACAACGGCGGACGCTACAACCCGGGATTCAGGCGGGCCCTGCTGCTCAGCACGCAGATCGGCTTCTGAGCGCGCGATGCTGCTGCAGATTCCCGACGTCCTCACGGCCGAGCAGGTGGCGCACGCGCGCCGCCTGCTCGCCGCCGCCGAGTGGGTGGACGGCAAGGTCACCGCCGGTCCGCAGTCGGCGCGAGCCAAGGACAACCAGCAGATTCCCGAAGGGCATCCGATCGGCCGCGAACTCGGCGGGATCATCGTCCAGGCCCTGCAACGCCACCCGCTGTTCATCGCCGCGGCGCTGCCGCTGCACGTCTTCCCTCCGCTGTTCAACCGCTACGCGGGCGGGCAGTCGTTCGGCAATCACGTCGACAACGCCATCCGCCAGGTGCCGGGGACGCCGCATCGCCTCCGCACCGACCTGTCGTGCACGCTGTTCTTCACCGGGCCCGACGAGTACGACGGCGGCGAGCTGGTGGTCGAGGACACCTACGGCACGCACGCGGTGAAGCTGCCGGCCGGCCACCTCGTGCTGTATCCGTCCACCAGCCTGCACCACGTGCGTCCGGTGACCCGCGGCGCCCGCGTGTGCTCGTTCTTCTGGCTGCAGAGCATGGTGCGGAACGACGCCGACCGGACGCTGTTGTTCGAGCTCGACGCGGCGATTCGCTCGCTGCCCCTGACGGCTGACGCGCAGGCCGCCGCCGTGCAACTCACCGGCGTGTACCACAACCTGGTGCGCCGCTGGGCGGAGCTGTAGAGACAGTCGCCATTCACGCATGGGACCAGACTGCTGCACGGACGTCCGCGCAGAGACTGCACGACGTCTGGTTCCGCCTCGAACCGGGACTGTCCCCCGTCAGCGGTCGTTCAGGCGAATCGAGTTGCCGACGCGGTCGAACGCGGGGCCGAAGACCTCGGCATCGCGCTCCGTTACGACCGTGAGGTAGTAGAAGAGATTGCCGTCGGCCAGGAACGTGGTGAAGACGCCAACACGTTCCTGCTGGTTGAGCGCCGACGGGCCGACGAGCACGGTGCCGATGGCGCTGCGCTGCGAAATGCGCACCTGGCGCTGGGCCTCGGCCACGCGAAGTCCGGGATTCGAGCGCAGGATGGCGTTGACGAACGCCTCGTGCGCCTGCGTCAGGGTGCGTGACGAGGCGCGCGTCACGCCCAGCTCCACGCCGTGGGTGAAGACGCTCTGCCCCTGATAGGGGCCGAGGCCGTTCTGCGGCACGAACTTGACGGCATTGCTGCCCGACACGCCGGTCCAGTTGGCCGGCACGCTGACCTGGAACAGCTGCCCGCCGCGTTGGGTCCGGTACTGCGTCGATGGGGGCGGCACCGGCTGACCCACGGTGCCGACCGAGGTGACTTCGCCGTTGCTGGTGCCGCCGCCGGCGCGGGTCGTGTCGGTCATCGACTTGGCCGGCGGCAGCGCGGCGAAACGCGCCTTGGCGGCCGCGAAGCCCGTTCCGTTCGGACGCGCCGCGATGGTCAGCTTGGCGCCTTCCTGCTGGATGTACTGCGAACGGTTGCCCGGATTCGGGTGGCTGCTCAGCCACTGCGGCGGCGTGTTGCCCTTGGACTGTTTCTCGATCGTCTCGAACATCCGCGCCAGGTCGCGCGGGTCGTAGCCCGCGCGCGCCATGATCTGCGCGCCGAGCAGGTCGGCCTGCTTCTCGTACTCGCGGCTGTACTTGAGCAGCCAGGCGCCGAGCCCGAACTGCGAGCCCTGCGAGATCGCCTCGCCCCAGCCGCCGCCGATGACGGCGCCGGCGATCGCGCCGGCGATCGCACCGATCTGGAAGCGCTGTGCCTTGGTGGCGTTGGCGGTGCCATGGCGGAGCAGCACGTGCGCCAGTTCGTGGGCCATCACACCCACGACCTCGCCCTCGTCCTCGGCGGCGTCGAACATGCCGCGGTTGACGAACATGGGCCCGCCCGGCAGCGCGAAGGCGTTGATTTCCTTGAGGTTGACCGGCGTGAACGAGTACTCGAAGACCGGCCGGTTCAGCTCCGGCGGCGATTGCTCCACCAGCCTCGTGCCGGTGCGGGTGAGATACCCCGCGATCTCCGGGTCGTCGATGATGGGGTACTCCCGGCGCACCTCGGCCGCCGCTTCCTTGCCGAGCTGCACGTCCTGTTCGGGCGTGTACTTGTTGTTCGGCGGCTTGACGACCGTCTGGGCGGTCAGCGTTGCCGCAAGGCCGAGGACGGCGGCGGCCGCGGCGAACGGCAGGCGTCGCCGCGTGGTCGAACGGGTGGCGCGGGCGCTCATCGGCATCGGCTCCCTCATGGTCGGGCTTGCCCGCAATTCTACAAAACGCGTGCCGCGTCGTTGGCGCGTTGCCGCCTAGCGCGTCAGGGCGATCGCCACCTTGGCGGTGCCGCCGGCGGTGACGGTGACCTTCACGGGTGGGGCTTTGAGCATCTCGTGCCACACCTTGAGTTCGTAGGTGCCCGGCGGCACGCCGCTCAGCTGGAAGCGCCCGTCGGTCCCGGTAACGGCCCCCATCTCGTCGGTGACGACGATGAAGCCGCGCATCCACGTGTGGGTGTTACAGGTGATCCGGACCAGCCCGGGGCCGTTCAGGGGCCGGGTGACGACCAGGTTCGGCACCGGCAGGCCGACGTTGAAGAGCGTCCGGCCGCCGTCCTGCTGGGCGTTGGTGGTGTGCAGCAGCGGATCCTTGCTGAACGTCTTCGTCGGCGCCCCCGGACGGGCCAGCTGGACCCGAGGCGTGAAGCGGCAGCCCTCGTTGACCACCTGCGGGTCTGGATACGGCGTGCGCACCTTCACGCCGGTGAGCGTGACGACGGCGTTGGCGAGGACGCCGCCGGGCCCGACGGCGACGGCTTCGTCGGGCAACTGCGTGCCGCACACTTTCATATCGGCGGTCACGCGCAGCGGGCGCAGGGCCGGGACGGCGGTCGTCACGGTCCCGATGATGGACCCGGCCTGGGCGGCGGCCGAGCCTGGCACCAGGAGGAGGAGCACGATGGCGGCGGCGATGGACGGCATGTCGGCGCGGTGAGTCGAAGGTAACACGAGGGCGGCACCCGCTCGCGGTTCACCACTCATGGGGGCCAGGCACCCACCGATGGGGGCGTGGCGGCAGCTGGCCGGCTCGTGGTGGCGGTTGGCTCACGCGGGCGCTACTCTCGGACAGCCTTCCACAAGGAGTCCGCGTGCGTCACTCGGTCGTACTCGTCCGCGGCGTGCTGTCCATCGCCGCGCTGTTGCTCGCCACGGCCGGCCCGGCATTCGCCCAGACCGGCACCCTGACCGGCAAGGTGACACGTGCCGGGACGACCGAGCCGATGGGCGGCGCCGCCGTGGTCTTGGAGGAGTTGCGCCGGGAGGCACGCACCGCCGAGGACGGCACCTACACCTTCGACAAACTCGCGCCGGGCGAGTACCACGTGTCGGTGCGGGCCGAGGGGTACAGCAGCCGGCGCGCCGAGGTCACCGTCGGCGCCGGCGCGGCGACGCTCGATCTCGAGGTGGACCTCGACCTGCACTTCGCCGAGGTGCTCTCGGTCAGCCCCAACCCGCGACCGCAGTTCGAGTCGTACCAGCCGACGTCCGTGCTCTCGAATGAAGACCTCCAGCGTCAGCTCCAGGACACCATCGGCGCGACGCTGCAGAACGAGCCGGGTGTCACCATGCGATCGGTCGGTCCCGGCCCGGCCCGGCCGGTGATCCGCGGTCTCGACGGTGACCGGGTGCTGGTGTTGCAGGACGGCCAGCGCATGGGCGACCTGTCGAGCCAGTCGGGCGACCACGGTGTGCCCGTGAACCCGGCGTCGGCACAGCGTATCGAGGTGGTACGCGGCCCCGCCACGCTGCTCTACGGGGCCAACGCCATCGGCGGGCTCGTCAACATCGTCACCGACCAGATCCCCACCGAGAAGGTGACGGCGCCCACCGGCTCGTTCACGTTCAACGCCGGCAGCAACAACCTGCCCGCCGGGGCGGCCGGCGACGTCCACGTCGGCAACGGCCGCTTCGCCCTGCACTTCGGCGGCGGCGGCCAGCGTGCCGACAGCTACCACACGCGCGACGGGGAGGTCGACAACTCACAGTCGCGCAGCGGCTTCGTCAACGTCGGCGGCGGCTGGACCGGCGACCGGCAGTACGCCGGCGTCAGCTATGGCTACGACGACACGAAGTACGGCGTGCCGGTGCTCGAGGACGGCCAGATCAGCCTCACGCCCAAGCGCCATGCGTTCTCGGCGCGCGCCGGCGGTCAGGGCCTGAGCGGGCTGTTCAGTTCGTATCGCGCCACCCTGGGCGTCCGCCGCTACACCCACACCGAGCTCGAAGGCGAGGAGATCGGCACCCGGTTCGAGAACAACACCGTCGAAGGCGAGGCCATGGTGTCGCATCGACCGGCCGGCCGGTTGTCGGGATCGGTGGGTGGCTGGTTCCTCGACCGGCAGTTCGCCGCCGCCGGCGCCGAGGCGCTGTCGCCGCCGGTGGACCAGCGGACGCTGGCCGCGTTTCTCTACGAGGAGGTGAACTGGCCCCACTTCTCGCTGCAGTTCGGCGGCCGCGTCGATCACACCTCGTTCGCGCCGGGGGGCGTGCTGCCCGACCGCGACTTCACCCAGTTCTCGGCCTCGGTGGGCGGCCTCTTCCGCCCGCAGGCGGCCAGCGACAACCTGGTCATCGCGGTGAGCCTGGCGCGCGCCGCCCGCAATCCGGCTCTCGAGGAGCTCTACTTCTTCGGTCCGCATTTCGGCAACCTGACCTTCGAAGTCGGCAATCCGGACCTGAAGGCGGAGCACGCCCTCGGCTTCGACGTGTCAGTGCGGGCGCGGACCTCGCGTCTGCAGGGCGCGGTGACCGTCTTTCACAACCGCATCGACGACTTCATCTTCCGCACCCCGGTGCCCGAGGAGGACTTCGAGGCGCGCGAGGAGGAGTTCGACGAGCGGTTCGGCGTCGTCCACGAAGACGGCGAGGACCACGGGCACGAAGCCGAGTTCCCGATCATCGAGTTCAGCGGCACCGACGCGACGCTGTGGGGCGTCGAGGCGCATGCCGACGTCACTCTCACCGAGCGGCTGGCGATCGAGTCGACCTACGACTTCGTCCGCGCCGAGCGGCGCGCCGACGGCCAGCCGCTGCCGCGCATCCCGCCGCAGCGTTTCATGGCCGGACTTCGCTATACACAGGGTCCGCTGCAGGTGGGCGTGAACGGCACGGCGGTGTCGCGGCAGGACCGCGTGTTCGGCGCCGAGACCGAAACGGCGGCCTACGGCCTGCTGCGCGCCTACGCCACCTACACGCTGCAGTCCACGCGCGCCATCCAGACCGTGACCGCGCGTCTCGACAACGCGACCAACACGTTCTACCGGAACCACCTGAACTTCCTCAAGGACGTCGTGCCCGAGATGGGCCGGGCGTTCCGGCTGGTCTACACCGTCAAGTTCTGATCTCGTTGGCCGTCCCCGCGGCCGTCCCGGGCATGGCGCCGGATACAATCGGCGCCATGCCCCTTTCTTTGCGTGCTGCCGGCCTCGTCGCCGGCCTCGTGGCGGCGACCACCGTGTCGCCGACCGGCCAGTCCGCCGTCCCGTCGCGTGTCGCCCCCTATCAGGAGGCGGCGTCCCGCCTCATCGCCGCCGCCCAGGCCGACGACTTCGCCTGGCGCCGGCTCGCCGAGCTGACCGACACCTACGGCAACCGTCTGTCGGGATCCGAGAACCTGAACCGCGCCATCAAGTGGGCGGTGACCACGCTGAAGGCCGACGGCCTCGCCAACGTCCACACCGAGCGCGTGATGGTGCCGCGCTGGGTGCGCGGCCAGGAGAACGCCGTCATCGTCGATCCGCCGGAGCATCCAATCGCGATGCTCGGCCTGGGCGGCAGCGTCGGCACGCCGCCGGGCGGCGTCGAAGCCGACGTGCTGGTGGTGAAGAGCTTCCAGGACCTCGACGCGAGGGCGGCCGAGGCCCGCGGCAGGATCGTGCTGTTCAACGTGCCGTACACCAGCTACGGCGAGACGGTGCAGTATCGCTCGGGCGGAGCCACCGCCGCCGCGCGGCACGGGGCCGTGGCGTCGTTCGTCCGCGCCGTCGGGCCGATGGGCCTGCGCACGCCGCACACCGGCAACATGAGCTACGGCGAGGCTGCGGCGAAGATCCCCGCGGCGGCCATCGCCGCCGAGGACGCCAACCGGATCCAGCGGCTGGCCGACCGCGGCTTGCGCGTCCGCGTCCGTCTGCGCATGGAGGCCAGGTTCGAGTCCGACGTCGAGTCGGCGAACGTGTTCGGCGAGATCGTCGGCCGCGACCATCCGAACGAGATCGTCCTCGTCGGCTGCCACTTCGACTCGTGGGACATCGGCACCGGGGCCTCCGACGACGGCGTTGGCTGCATCGTCACCTGGGAGGCGCTGCGTCTCATGAAGCGGCTCGGCCTGCAGCCGCGCCGCACCGTGCGCCTCGGGCTGTTCACCAACGAGGAGAACGGCCTGCGCGGCGGCAATGCCTACCGTGACGCCCACAAGGCGACGGCCGCCGACCACGTCTTCGCCCTGGAATCGGACTCGGGCGTGTTCGCGCCATCGCGCCTGGGTTTCTCGGGCTCGAGCGCGGCCCGGGCCGTCATCGACCACATCGGCACGCTCCTCGCCCCGCTCGGCATGGCCGAGATCGGCCCCGGCGGCGGCGGCGCCGACATCGGACCGATCGCCCAGGCCGGCAACGTGCCGATGATGGCCTACCAGGGCGACGCCACGCGCTACTTCACCATTCACCACACGCCGGCCGACACGGTGGACCGGATCGCGCCCGAAGAGGTCTCCCAGGCCGCCGCGGCGATTGCGGTCGTGACCTACGTGGTCGCCGAGATGGAGGAGCGGTTGCCGAAGTGACGGCGCCGTCGCCTCAGAAATACCGGGTCAGCCGCACCGAGGCCGTGCGCGGCTGCACGAGGCGGGTCCCCACGAACACCGACTGGAAGTTATAGAGCGCGGTGCGGTCGGTCAGGTTGGTCAGCTGCAGGTGCAGGCCCCAGGTGCGCCGGCCGCGCGCGTCGGCGTGATCGAGGCCGCCGGCGACGTCTACGATCGTGCGCGGCCGCACCCGCGGGGTCGCGGCGCCGAGGTTCACGTAGGGCAGCAGATCGGCGAAGTCGGGGTTGGCCGCCACCGCGGCGGGATCGGACGGGTTCGACACCAGGCCGCTGTCGTAGCGCACCGATGTGCCCAGCCACCACGGTCCCGCGGGATCGTAGGTGAGCGCCCCGTGCACCGCCAGCCGCTGGTCGTGGTCGATGGCGAACGGCCCGGCCGACAGCAGGTCGACGGCGTCCTGGCCGAGGAACAGGCCGCCGGTGAAGGGCGGCGACGAGATCGCCCGGCCGGTCGTGGCGCTGAGCGTGCCCGACACGCCGCGGCGCGGCTGGAGCGTCAGCCGTGCCTCCGCGCCGGTCACGGTGATGCGCTTCAGGGTCGTCGGGAAGATGATCCCGGTGTCGAAGAAGTTGTTGTTGTCCTGCTGATCGCGCGACACCTTGCGGTACACGGCCGCGTCGAAGGTCATCAGGCCGGCGATCGACAGCTGCGAGCCGACCTCGAACACGTCCTGCCGTTCCGGCCGGATCGGCTGGTAGGCACCGCCGAGCGCCTCGCGGACGCTGGCAGGGGCGAGCCGGCTGGCGGCCTCGGAATTCGACAGCAGCAGGTTCTCGTTGGGCGGGGTCTGATAGTTGCGGTTGTAGGACGCGCGGACGACCACGTCGCGCCCCGGGAGCTTGTAGGACAGGCCGACGCGGGGCTGGAACTGCCGGCCGGTGACGAGGAAGCGGTACTCGTCGTGCCGCACGCCGATGTTCACGGTCAGATCCTGCAGCCGCCAGGTGGACTGCACGAACGCGCTCGCCTGGGTCCCGGTCCTGGCGTCGTCGAACACGAACAGGCCGCCGCCGCGGGTCAGGTCGTAAGGCAGGAGCGCCTCGTTGAAGCCGCCGGATCCGGGCACGTTGAAGGTCGGCGACGTGAGTCCCATGGAGAAGCGCTCGTCGACCGGGAATCGCTGGACGTCCACCCCCGCCCGAATGACGTGTGGACCGGCGGCGCGGGTGTAGCGGGTCGTCAGGCTGAGCGTCGACAGCCGGCGGTCCTGTGCCGCCGTGACCGGCGTGTCGCCCGCACTGGGAGTGAGCATGGCGCCGGTGCTGCGGTAGCCGGCCGTCGCCTCGAGCGTCGAGGCGGACTCGAGCGTGCGGAGCCATGTCGTCCACACCGACACGTCCTCGAGGGCCTGCCGCTGATCCTGGCCGGCGGCCTGCTGCGAGCGCAGGTTGGCGAGCTCGAACGTCGAGCCGCCGCCCATCGCGTGCACCCGGAAGGTGTCGCGGTCGGACAGCCGCACGTCGGCGCGGCCGAAGCCGCGGGCGAAGCGGCCGCCGTTGTGCAGGTTGTCGCGCGACACCTGATCGAGGAAGCGATCGGTGCGCATCGTCGTCGCCGAGCCGAAGTAGCCGACACGGCCGCGCTCGCCGCCCCACTGCAGCGTGGCCATCCGGGTGTCGAAGCCACCCGCCGACAGCGACACCGACCCGGTGGAGGCCCGTCCCGTGCCGAGGCCGCTGCGGCTGTTGAGCACGGCCACGCCCGACACCTTGCTGCCGAACTCCGCCGGGATGTTGCCGGTGAGCAGCTCGGCCGTCTGCACCACGCCGACGTCGAGCGAGTTGGCGAAGGCACCGGTGAGCTGATCGCTGATCGGCAACCCGTCGACCACGAACGTCATCTGGTTGTGCGCGCCGCGCGGATGGATGGCGCCGTTGGCGTTCTGTGAGAACCCGGGGAAGGCGACCAGGACCGCCTCGAGACCGCGGCTGGACACGGCCACTGGCAGCCGTTCGATCCGCGTGACGCTCACGGCGTGGCGGGTACCGGCCGAGGCGGTGTCGATGGTCGGCGCAGGCGGCCGCACGGTGACCACGTCGGTCACGGGTGCCAGCACCAGAACGACCTCGAGGGTCACCGGCAGCGCCGTGGCGGCGGTCACGCGGCGATGCTCGGTGGTGAAGCCGGCGATCTCGAAGGCGACATCGAAACTGCCGAGTGGCAGGTTGGCGACTTCGAACCGGCCGACGCCGTCGGAGGTCGTGACCCGTTCCAGGCCGCTCGCTGGTTGCCGCAGGCTGATGGCCACGCCGGGGACCGCGGCGCCGGAGTCATCGAGGACCGTGCCGCGAATCGCCGTCGTGACCTGCGCCGCCGCGGGCGCCGGCACGGCCGCGCTGAGCATGACGCAGAAGGCGAGTCGCAGCAGTGAGTTACGGAGCGGCATCGGATTGAGCCCTGTGTTCAAAATGTGTATTTTGAACAATCAAAACTCGAATTACGATACGCCCGTGCTCACCGGCTGTCAAGTCCGGACCACCGGTGCCGGAACTCAGAAGACCAAGGCGCGGTGCGCTGCCATCCCCACTGCTACGCCGTCGGCCGCCGCGAACGTGACGTTGTGCATGCTCCGGGTGATGTCGCCGGCCGCATAGACGCCGGCCACTGTCGTCAGCTTCGTCGCGTCGGTGCGGATCGTCGGCCCCCACGGTCCGTCGTCGAGGGCACAGCCCAGGCGGATGGCGAGGTCGCTGTTGAGGTGCGTCCGGGGGCCCACGTACAACGCATCGAGGTCGGCGGTTCGGCCATCTACCAACTCGAGGGCCTGCAGCGCGTCACCGGGCCCGCGGAGTGCCGCGACGGCTGCCGGCTCCAGGGCGATGTGACGCGCGCGGAGCGCCGCCAGCGCCGCCTCGTCGGGCGTCTCCGCACCGTTGAGGAAGTAGGTGGTCGGCCCCCATTCGGCGATGAGCTGCGCCTGCTGCAGCGAGTGCGGCGAGGTGTGCAGCACGCCCAGCCGCCGGCCGCTGAACTCGTAGCCGTGGCAGTAGGGGCTGTGCAGCACCGAGCGGCCCCAGCGCTCGACCAAACCGGGAATGGCCGGCAGCTCGTCGCGGACGCCGAAGGCCAGCACCAGGCGCCGGCTCTCGAGCCGCGCGCCGGTGCGCAGAGTCACGGTGAACCCGTCGGCCTGGCCAGCGGCGTCCACGGCCTCGCCCTCGACGACGCGGACACTCGGGTAGGCCAGAACCTGCGCGCGTGCCGCGGCGAGGATCTCGACGGGAGGGCGGCCATCCTGCGCCAGCACGCCGTGGGCGCGGGCGGAGAACCGGTTGCGCGGGGCGCCGGCATCGACGATGGTGACCGAACGCCGCGCCCGGGCCAGGTACAGCGCCGCCGCCAGGCCGGCGAAACTGCCGCCGACGATGATCGCGTCGTCACGCATGGGCCTTCTCCAGCGCCGCGACCCGCCGCCGCCAGTGCGGATGCCGGCGGACGGCGTGGCTCAGCATTCCCACCGTCACCTCGCCGAACCGCGCGAGCAGCAGCGCCTCGGCCTCGTCGAACGCGCGACCGAGCGCCGCGTTCACGGCCTGCTCGACCAGGCAGCCCGGCGATTCGGTGCGATGGCCGATGGCCAGCAGCCCCGGCCGCCCCAACGCCTCGTAGACGTCGCGCAGGGAGATGGCGTCGGGATCGCGGGCCAGCGTCCAGCCGCCGCCATGGCCGGTGGCGGAGCGGGCCAGACGCCGCCGCCGCAGCCCGGCCATCACCCGCCGAATCACCACCGGGTTGGTGTCCATCGCCCGGGCGAGCACCTCGGAGGTGACCGGCCCGTCGTGATCGGCCATGTGCAGCAGCAGGTGCAGGACCCCGGACAGCCGGCTGTCACGTTTCATGTAACTTACAATGTGACAAATAAGCGTCCGTGTCAAGCGTCGCGCGCCGGCGGCGCCGCCGGGTCGGCGCCCCGCTGATCGCCGCTGCCGGCCCAGTGAACGGGGTCAACCGGCCATCCATTGGCTCGCGCCGGTCGGCCACCCGGATGGGCGGTAAAGTCGGACGATGCGCGAGACATCAGCGGCGAGGCGGCGGTTCTTCGCCGGCGTCGCGGCCATCGCGACGGCTATTGCGGTGACGACGCCGAGGGGCGAGGCTCGCCAGGCGAGCCGGCCGTTCGCGATCGGCGGTACCTCGGTGCCGGCGGGTCAGCGGGCCGACGTCGACCTCGTGGTGCCCGCCGGTGCCGGCGACCCGGCCACGGCGGTGCTGACCACGGTGTTCCACGGCGCCCGGCCCGGCCGCGCGCTGGCGCTGACCGCCGGCGTGCACGGCTTCGAGTACGCGCCTATTCTCGCCGCCCAGCGGCTGCGCGATCGCATCGACCCGGCGACGCTGGCGGGCACGGTGATCCTGGTGCGCCTGGCTCACGTCGCCGCGTTCGAGCAGCGCGTCCCGTTCGTCAACCCGTTCGATCGGAAGAACCTCAACCGGATGTTCCCCGGCACGGCCGACGGCAGCCAGGCCGAGCGCATCGCCTGGACGCTGACCACCGAGGTGATCCGGCGCTCGGATCTGCATGTCGAACTGCACGGGGGCGACGGCGCCGAGTGGCTCGAGGCCTTTGCCGGGGCCTACGGCGGGCCGCTGGCCGCCGCGCAGTACGCCGATGCGCGGCGCATGGCGCTGGCGTTCGGCCTGCCCAACTACGTCAAGTACTCGATGAACACCCAGGCGCAGGTGGACAGCGGACGGTCCCTCAATCGGCAGGCCGTCGCCGACGGCACGCCGACGGTGCTGGTCGAGATCGGCGAGAACGGCCGTACCGACGATGCCTTCGTGACGCCGATCGTCACCGGCGTCGAGAACTTGCTCCGCGAGTTCGGCATGAACGCGGGGACGCCGCCGCCGCGCGCCGACACACGTTGGTTCGACGACACGACGGGCGTGAGCGCGAAGACGACCGGCATCTTCACGCCGGTGGCCACGACAGGCCGCGTGGTGAAAGCGGGGGCGACGATCGGCACGATCCGCGACTACCGCCGTGCGCTCGTCGAGACCGTGGTGTCGCCGATCGACGGCTACGTGCTCTACGGGCTGGCCGGACCGCCGGTGGTGGCCGGCGACTCCGTGGCGACGATCGGCCGTCCGGCGACCGGTCCGCTCTGAGCGGGTAGACTCGATCGGATGGACCTGCCCGTTCCGCCCGACCGGATCGCCTTCGGCGTCGATACTTTCGGCGACGTCACGCTCGGCCCCGATGGGTTGGCGCTGTCGCAGGCGCAGGTGCTGCGCCACGTCGTCGAGGAAGCCGTGCTGGCCGACCAGGTCGGGCTCGCCTGTTTCGGCGTCGGCGAGCACCATCGCGCCGACTTCGCCATTTCGGCGCCCGAGGTGGTGCTGGCCGCGATCGCGTCGCGGACGACGCGGATCCACCTTGGATCGGCGGTGACCGTGCTCAGCACCGACGATCCGATTCGCGTCTACCAGCGCTTCTCGACGCTCGACGCGCTCTCCCACGGCCGCGCCGAGGTGATTCTCGGCCGCGGGTCCTTCACCGAGTCGTTCCCGCTCTTCGGCTACGACCTCGCCGATTACGAGGGGCTCTTCGAGGAGAAGCTGGGCTTGTTCGCGGCCCTGCAGACCGGCGAGCCGGTGACCTGGTCGGGACGGACGCGGCCGGCGCTCCGCCAGCAGCGCGTGTATCCGCCGATCGAGGACGGGCGGCGGCTGCGGACGTGGGTCGGCGTCGGCGGCAGCCCCGAATCGGTGGTACGCGCCGCCCGCTACGGCTTCCCGCTCACCGTGGCGATCATCGGCGGCAGCCCGGTGCGGTTCCGGCCCTTCGTCGACCTCTATCATCAGGCGCTCACGCAGTTCGGCCACCCGACGCTGCCGGTCGCGGCCCACTCGCCCGGACACGTCGCCGACACCGACGAGCGGGCGCGCGAAGAGGTGTGGCCGCACTACCGCGACCTGATGAGCCGCATCGGCGCCGAGCGCGGCTGGCCGCCCGTGACGCGCGGCCAGTTCGACCGCGAGGCCGGGCCCGACGGCGCGCTGTGCGTCGGATCGCCGGAGACGGTGGCGCGCAAGATCGCCGCGACGATCCGCGCCCTGCAACTGTCGCGCTTCGACCTGAAGTACAGCAACGGCCAGCTGCCGCATGAGGCGGCGATGCGCAGCATCGAGCTCTACGGCACTCGCGTGGCGCCGCGGGTCCGTGAGCTCCTCACCGAGTCCGGCCAGCCGTCGGCTATGATCGGAAGATGACTTCTCCCATGCTCACCAGCGCAACCGTCTCGATGCGCCTGGCCGCTGCCGCGGCCCTCGTCCTCGCCACCGCCGCCTGCGGTGGCGGCAGCGCGCCCGCCGAGGCGCCCGCCGCGACCGCGGCCCCGGCCGCCGCGCCGACCGACCGCGCCGACGGCCCCGGCGTGATCACCGGCACGATCACGTTCGATGGCCCGGCGCCGGCCCCGCGTCCGCTGCAGATGGACTCCGACCCGAAATGCGTCGCCCTGCCGGGTGCGGTGTCGGAGCGGCTGGTCGTCGGCGCCGACAAGGGCCTGCAGCACGTGTTCGTGTGGGTCAAGGACGGTCTCGGCGCCCGCACCTACGCGGTCCCGACCACACCGGTGATGCTCGACCAGAAGGGCTGCCAGTACCTGCCGCACGTCTTCGGTGCGCAGGTCGGGCAGATCATCAAGGTGGCCAACAGCGACGCCGCCCTGCACAACGTGCACGCCGTGCCGAAGACCAACCCCGAGTTCAACTTCAGCCAGCCGGCCAACGTGCCGCCGGTGGACCGCGTGTTCAACGTGCCGGAGATCGGCATTCCGCTCAAGTGCGACGTCCACGGCTGGATGAACGCCTACGCCAACGTCGTGCCGCATCCGTTCTTCGCGGTCACCGGCGCCGACGGCAAGTTCGAGATCAGGGGGCTGCCGCCCGGCACCTACACCGTCGAGGCGTGGCACGAGACGCTGGGCACGCAGACGATGACGGTGACGGTGGACGGCACGACCCCGGCGACGGCCAACGCCGTGTTCAAGCCGGCGACGTAGGTCAGCGCTGCTGAAGCGAGGAGACGGACGCGCTACGCGCCGGGAACGATGAGCGCCGCCTGGCGCGCCAGCCACGCGTCGTAGTCGGCCTGTGACAGCACCGCGTAGACGCCGCGCATGCGCGAGTGGCCGAGCCCGCACAGCTGCGAGCAGGCGATGTCCCACTCGCCGATCACCGTCGGCGTGAACCACACCGGCTGCGAGATTCCCGGTGTGGTGTCCTGCTTGATGCGCATCTCGGGCAGGGCGAAGCTGTGGATGACGTCCTTGGTGGACAGGTGCACCACGACCGGCTTGCCGATCGGCAGGTTCAGCCGGTTGATCGTCGTGATGTCGTCGCGACCGGCGGGATCGCGGCGGTCGAGCCCGAGCGGGTTGTCGGGGTTCACCAGCCGGATGTCGGTGCGGCCGAACACGCCGTCGGCGCCCGGGTAGTGCACGTTCCACGCGAACTGCTCGGCCACCACGCGCACGACCGTGCTCGCCTGTTCGCTCGGCAGCGCGTCGACCCGCGCGCTCCACACCGGCACCGAGAAGAAGGCGAGCAGCGCCACCTCGGCGGCCAGCACGCCGCCCTCGACCCAGGTCGCCCACCGCGCCCGCACGCCGTGGTACGCCGCCACCGGCTGGCGCGACCGGCGGAAGCGCACCAGGACGTACACGAAGAAGGCCGACCAGCCGACGAACAGCACCAGCATCAGCCAGTGGACCAGCGCCATGATCTCGTCCACGGCGCCGGCCTCGGCCGACGCCGCCACCGGCAGGCCCAGCCACTCGAGCATCATCGGGCGTCACCCGGCAGCGGCTGCAGCCGCGGAGTGGCGGGAGGCGCCGCGGCCGCATCCTCGGCCAGCGCCGCGGCCCTGGCCCGGCGCGCCAGCACGACGAAGAAGGTCGCAAAACACGCCAGCACCACCAGGGTGACGGCGACGAGCACGCCGATCCCCGCCGACAGGCTGTCGCGCAGGATCGGGTCGTCGCCGGTGAAACACACGGGACAGGCCATCCGGGTGATGCCGCGGAGGGCGTCGGACAGGGACGGTCGCTGCATGGTCGGAACTCTCGGCGCGGTCACGGCGTCGCTGCATCGAACGGCGGCGCGAAGCGGGTGCCGGGTACGTGGTCGGCCTCGGTGAGCAGCGTCAGCGCGAACAGTCCCACGAAGAAGACCGCGGTGAACGCCAGCGCCACGTGGACGATCTTCCGCTCGCGCGCCAGGTGCATGAACACCACCGCCACCAGCGTCGCCTTGGCGGCGGCGATGACGAGTCCGAGCGCCACCGACGAGGCGCCCGACAGGCCGAGCGACGCCGCGCCGACCGTGGCGACGGTCAGCGCCAGCAGCGCCGCGAACACGGCGAGGTAGCTGCGGGTAGCGGTGTCGTGGCTCATCGCGTCAGAGGAGGTACAGCACCGGGAACAGGAAGATCCACACGACGTCCACGAAGTGCCAGTAGACGCCGGCGATTTCGACCCGGTTGGTGAAACGCTGCGGTTGGTGAGGCCACATCCGAACGCCGGGCCCCCACAGGAACAGATTCACGGCCATGCCGGCGATGACGTGGACCGCGTGCAGCCCGGTGAGCGTGAAGTACATGCCGAGGAAGTTGCTGGTCGACGGCAGCAGGCCGTGCGCCAGCTTGTCGCTGTACTCAAACGCCTTGACGACCAGGAAGGCCGTGCCGGCCGCCAGCGTGGCGCCCATGTAGAGCCGGTAGCGGCCGAGCTGGCCGGCACGCAGTGCGGCCCACGACAGTACCATCGTCACCGACGAGGCGATGAGGATGACGGTGTTGAGCGCGCCGAGCGGCACGCTGAGCACGGCCGACTGGTCGGGCCAGCCCGGATCGCCGGTCCGCAGCAATACGTAGGACGCGAACAGCGACCCGAACAGCATCACCTCCGAGGCGAGGAACAGCCAGATCCCGAGCTTCGGGTTGGTGAGTCCCGTGTCGGGCCGCGCGTCGGTCGTGTAGGGAATGTCCACGGGTCGCTCGTCTCAGGCCACCGGCCGCGCCGGCTCGGGGTGCTCGGTCCCCTGGGGCGAGAAGTCGGCGCCGGCGCCGGGCACACTGTACTCGTAGGGGCCGCGCCATGCCCGCGGCGGCCGGTCGAAGTTGCCGTGCGGCCGCGGCGGCGTTGGCGTCGCCCACTCGAGGGTCGTCGCCTGCCACGGATTGGTGCCGGCGGCCGTCCCGAACCGCGGCGACAGCAGCAGATTGACGATGAACGGCAGCTGGAAGGCAGCGAGAGCCAGTGCCGCATACGCCATCGGCTGATTGAACGACAACGTCTCCTGCGCGTGGGTGTAGAGCGCGCCGCCGTCCCACAGCCGGCGGTTCACGCCGGCGAGCCCCTGCACGAACATCGGCAGGAAGATCACGTTCATGCAGACGAGCGAGCCGACGAAATGGATGCGGCCGAGGGTCTCGTTGAGCCACCGGCCGGTGATCTTCGGGTACCAGTGGTAGATGCCGGCGAACAGCGCGAAGATCGTCCCTGGCGCGACCAGGTAGTGGAAGTGCGCCACCACGTAGTTGGTGTCGTGCAGCGGGATGTCGGTGGTGGCCAGGCCGAGCGGCAGGCCGGTGAGCCCGCCGAGGCCGAACATCGGCAGGAAGCCGAGCGCGAAGAGCATCGGTGTCGTGAAGCGGATCGACCCGCCGTAGAGCGAGAGAATGAGCGCGCTCAGGATGATCACCGACGGAATCGAGATGATCATGGTCGTCGCCTGGAAGAAGGCGCTGATCGTCGTGCCCATGCCGGTGAGGAACATGTGGTGGGCCCAGACCAGGAACGACAGGAAGCCCAGCACGAACAGCGAGTAGACCATCAGCGGATAGCCCCACAACGGCTTCCGCGTGTTGGCGGCGATCACCTCGGCGATGATGCCCATCGCCGGCAGCACCAGCACGTAGACCTCGGGGTGCGCCAGGAACCAGAACAGGTGCTGCCACAGCAGCGCGTTGCCGCCGCCGGCCCGGTCCACCGCCTGGCCGCCGACCACCAGGCCCGTCGGCAGGAAGAAGCTGGTGTCGGCGAGCCGATCCATGCCCTGCAGCACCGCCGCGGCCTGCAGCGCCGGGAAGGCCAGCAGCAGCAGGAACGCGGTGACGAACTGCGCCCAGACGAAGAAGGGGAGCCGGAACCACGTCAGGCCGGGCGCGCGCAGCTGCACGACCGTGGTGATGAAGTTGATGGCGCCGAGCAGCGACGACAGGATGAGCAGCAGCATGCCGCCCAGCCACCAGGTCTGGCCGTCGCGGGCGATGACGGCGAGCGGCGCATAGGAGGTCCAGCCCGACCCCGGCGCGCCGCCCGGCGTGAAGAAGCTCGCCAGCATCACCGCGCCGCCGCCGGCGTAGCACCAGTAGCTGAGCAGGTTGAGGCGCGGGAACGCCATGTCGGGCGCGCCGATCTGCAGCGGCAGCACGTAGTTGCCGAAGGCGCCGACGGCCAGCGGCACCACGCCGAGGAACACCATGATGGTGCCGTGCATGGCGCCGAGCTGGTTGTAGAACTCGGGCAGCAGGATGCCGCCCGGCGCGTTGTCGCCGAGCAGCGCGCCGATGACCGGCAGCGGCTGACCGGCGTAGGCGTGCTGCCAGCGGATGACGATGACGAGCGCGAACCCGACGAGCAGGAACAGCAGGCTGGTGAAGCCGTAGAGCAGACCGATCACCTTGTGGTCGGTCGAGACGAGCGCGCGCAGCATCCGCAAGACGCCGCGATCGTATCAACTGCCCGTGATGCCGGGAAGATGGAAACGCCCGGGCCGCGCTATATACTGGCGCCCGACCAGGGGCTGGCGGCGAAACCGGCGGCCGGGCGTCGACGACGCAAAGGAGCAGCGATGGGTAACCGACTCGCGACCGCCATGGCGGGCGCAGGATTGACGATGATCGTGGCCGGGTGTGGCAGTCCATCGGCGCCGCCGCCCGCGGCCACCACGGCGCCGCCGGCGGCGGCCGCTCCCGCGCCGGCCGCGTCCGGCCGCGTGTTCTTCGTCCGGCCGAAGAACGGCGACACGATCAAGCCGCTGTCTACGGTCGAGTTCGGCAGCGAAGACGTGACGGTGGCGGCCGTGCCTCCCGGCGAGATCGCGCCGGAGGCCGTTCGGCCGAAGACGATTCACTACCACCTCGGCACCGACACCGACTGCCTGCCGCCCGGCACGGCCATCCCGAAGGCCGACCCCTGGATCCACTTCGGCGACGGCAAGAACGTCATCGAGATGTCGCTGGCGCCCGGCCAGCACCGGATCGCCGTGCAGGCGGGTGACGATCGCCACGTGACCATCGCCGGCCTGTGCGAGGTCATCAACGTCACCGTCGTGCCGTAGGGTTCCGCTCGAATCACGGCGGCGGTCGGCTGGCGTCTGACGGACGCACGCCGGCCGCCGTTCGTCTTTCCTCTACCTGCCGCGCGCCGGTGTGATCGGCAGCAGCCCGGCCTCGACCAGCACCGGCGGCCGGCGCAGCCGCGTCCCCTGTTCCCAGGCGTGCGCGATGCCGAGCAGGTCGCCGTCCTTCCAGGGCCGCGCCGAGAACTCGAGCCCGAACGGCAGGCCGCTGGCGTAGAACCCGGCCGGCACCACCACGGCCGGCACGCCGATCATGTTCACCCAGCTCGTCGCCGAGTGCGGCCCGCTGCTCAGCTGTCCGTCCTGGGGCATGGTCTCGTCGGGCGGCGGGATCTGGATGGCGGGATAGACGTAGCCGTCGAGCCGCAGGCGGTCGAGCGGTTCGAGATACGCGGCCAGCGTGGCCCGGCGCGGGGCGTGGTAGTCGCGCTCGGCCGCGGGGTCGGTGTCCAACCTGCGCTGGTCGACGCGGACGCCGCCCAGCAGCCGGAAGTAGTCCTCGGTGCCGATCGACGAGGTGAAGAGTGGCTGCCCGGCCGCTTTCTCGTACTCGGCGGCCGAGTGATAGCCGGCCGGACCGAAGCGCGCCAGGAAGCGGTCCGTGCCGTCGCGCATGTAGGCGTAGGTGGCGACGCGGCTGGCCGTGCGCGCGAATTCCACAGGCAGAATCGTCTCGTCGAGCACCACGGTGGCCCCGGCGGCGCGCAACGCGTCCACTGCCTTCATGAACATCTCGCGGGTCTCGGGCCGCAGCGGCATGTTCGCCGCCGTGCGCAGCCGCTCGGCCGCAGCCGCCGGCACGCCGGACGGGATGCCGTGGAATGGGACGCCGTCGCCGGCGAGGATGAACGCCGGCACGCCGAAGCGCTTGCCCTGCAGCGCGTCGGGTTTCAGGAACGCCGTGTAGGGCGCGGGCTGCGCCTGAGCGGCCGATCCCGCCGTGCGCGCGTCGAGCGGGTCGTCGCCGGCCATCACCGCGAGGGCAATGGCCGCGTCCTCGGTCGTGCGCGCGATCGGGCCGGTGTTGTCGAGCAGCCAGTCGAGCGGCGCGATGCCGGCGATGCTGACGAGGCCGCGGGTCGGGTAGACGCCGACGAGGGCGCTGGTCGCCGCCGGCATGCGGATCGAGTTGCCGGTGTCGGTGCCGTTGCCGAGGACGGCCATGTTGGCGGCCACGGCGGTCACCGTGCCGCCGGAGGACCCGCCGGGCGAGAAGCGCACGTCGTAGGCGTTGCCGGTGCGGCCGAACGAGCTGCTGCGGTTGGTGTCGCTGTTGGCGAGGTCGGGCATGTTGGTGTGCCCGAGGATGACCGCCCCGGCGGCCCTGAACTTCGCCACCACGGTGGCGTCGTCCGGCGCGATCAGCTCGACGCCGGGTCGCGTGAACCCCGCCCACCCGGCGGTGGTGACGTGCCCCTTGATGCTGGTGTTGGCCTTGACGACGATCGGCACGCCCCAGAGCGCGCCGCGGGCCGCCGCCGCGCCACCGTTCGCGGCCGAGGCGTCCAGCTCGGCCGCGCGGGCCAGCGCCTCGTCGCGGAAGACGGCTTCGATCGCGCCGTAGACCGCGTTGTAGCGGTCGATGCGCGCCAGGTGCCACTGCACGACCTGGGTCACCGTGTAGGTCCTGGCGTCGTAGAACCCGTGCAGCCTGGCGACCGTGAGGTCGAGCAGGTCGCGGTCGAGGTTGATGGACGGAGTGGTGTCAGTCGCGGACGGTGCCGGTCGGCAGGCGGCGAACGACGCGAGCAGGACCGCTGCGGCGACGAGTTGACGGAGCATGGGTCGAGATTGTCGCCCATGTGGAGCCGATCGGCGAGGATGGGAGCGAGAGGCGGCCGACTCAGGAGCGCGTCGGTGTGGTGGGCGAGAGCAGGGACTGGACGCCGTCCAGCATCACCACGATCTCGTCCAAGGCGTTCTCGGCCGACTCGATGGCGACGAAGCGACGCCGCGCGATTATGCCACGCCGTCGGCGCGTCGAGAGGGGCGACGCTCTGTCACGGTGACGAATGTCTCCGTGACAGAGCCGATGACAAATGGCTACGAGCCGACCGGCTGGCGCTGATCCTCTGGCTTCACCGTCACCGGGTTCAGGAACGGCATCATCGCCCGCAGCTCGGCGCCCACTTTCTCGATCTGGTGCTGCTGCTCGGCCACCCGCGTCGCGGTGAAGTTCGGCCGGCCGGCGGCGTGCTCGTCCATCCACAGCTTGGCGTAGCGGCCGCTGCGGATGTCCTCCAGCATGCGCTTCATCTCGGCCTTGGTCTCGGCCGTGACGACGCGCGGGCCGCCGGTGTAGTCGCCGTGCTCGGCGGTGTCGGACACCGAGTAGCGCATGTAGTTGAGGCCGCCGCGATACATCAGGTCGACGATCAGCTTCAGCTCGTGCATGCACTCGAAGTAGGCGATCTCGGGCTGGTAGCCGGCTTCGACGAGCGTTTCGAACGCCGCCTTGACCAGGGCGCTGGTGCCGCCGCACAGCACCGACTGCTCACCGAAGAGGTCGGTCTCGGTTTCCTCCGCGAAGGTCGTCTCGAGCACGCCGGCGCGGGTCACGCCGATCGCCTTGGCGTAGGAGAGGGTCAGCGCGCGGGCGTTGCCGGTGGCATCCTGGTGCACGGCGAACAGCGCGGGCGTGCCGGCGCCCTCCACGTAGAGCTCGCGGACGCGATGCCCCGGCGACTTCGGCGCCACCATCGACACGTCCACGCCGGGCGGCGGCGTGATCGCGCCGAAGCGGATGTTGAAGCCGTGCGCGAACATCAGCATCTTCCCCGGGGTGAGGTGCGGCTCGATCGCCTTGCGGTAGATCTCCCCCTGCACCGTGTCGGGGATCAGCATCATGATGACGTCGGCTTCCTTCGCCGCGTCGGCCATCGAGGTGACGCGCAAGCCGGCGGCCTTCGCCTTGGCCGCCGAACTGCTGCCCTCGTGCAGCCCGACGCGCACGTCGACGCCGCTGTCCTTGAGGTTGAGCGCGTGGGCGTGGCCCTGCGAGCCGTAGCCGATGATGGCGACCTTCTTGCCCTGGATCAGCGAAAGGTCGGCGTCCTTGTCGTAGTAGATGACGGCCATGTCGTGACGGAACTCCTCGATCGATCGGGTGGACTTCGGACGTGGTGGAGGCGCGTCGCCGCGCCTCACACCGAGTAGGCGATCTCTTCGCTGTCGGCGCGAGTTGCGCCCGAAGCGGTGGTGGTGCCGCCGGTCGAGGGTCGGGATGCGGCCTCGCCGCGGGCCATCGCCAGCAGGCCGGTGCGCGCCATCTCGAGCACGCCGTAGGGCTGCAGCACCTCGAGCAGGCGGTCGAGTTTGGCTTCGCCGCCGGTCAGTTCGAGCACCAGCGAATCGGCGGAGACGTCGATGATGCGGGCGCGGAAGACGTCGGCGAGCTGGAAGATCTCGGGCCGCGTGGCGGCAGTGGTCGCCACCTTGATCAGCGTGAGTTCGCGGACCACGTTGGGCCGCGCCGTCACGTTGTCGACGCGCAGCACGTTGACCAGCTTGTAGAGGTGCGCTTCGACGTGGTGGGCGCCCTCCTCGTCGGTGTCGACGACGATCGTCATCCGCGAGATGCCGGGCGTCTCGGTGTGACCCACCGTCAGCGACTCGATGTTGTAGGCGCGGCGCCGGAACAGCGACGCCACCCGGGTGAGCACGCCGGGCTTGTTCTCCACGTGCACGACGAAGGTGCTCATTGGTCGGCTCCCGTTTCGGCCAGCACGCTGGGCCGGCGGATCATCGCGTGCAGGTCGGCGCCGGCCGGCACCATCGGGTAGACGGTGTCTTCCTGCTCGACGCGGAAGTCGATGACCACGGTGCCCTTGTGGGCGCGGGCCGCCTGCACCGTGGGAATCACCCCGGCGCGGTCGGTGACCCGCTTCGCTTCGAGGCCGAACGCCTCGGCCAGCTTCACGAAGTCGGGGCTCGACAGCGGCGTGGCGGCGTAGCGGCGTTCGTAGAAGAACTCCTGCCACTGGCGCACCATGCCGAGGTAGCCGTTGTTGATGATGGCCACCTTGATGTCGAGGTTCTCCTGGGCGATGGTCGCCAGTTCGGCCATCGTCATCTGGAAGCCGCCGTCGCCGACCACCACCCACACTTCGGCATCGGGCCGCGCCACCTTGGCGCCGATCGCCGCCGGCAGCGCGAAGCCCATCGTGCCGAGCCCGCCGGAGGTGATGAGCGAGCGCGGCGTGTCGTGGTGGTAGTACTGCGCCTCCCACATCTGGTGCTGGCCGACGTCGGTGACGACCACCGCCTCGCCCTTGGTCTCGCGCCACAGATCGTGGATGACGTGCGCGGCGTAGAGGTGGCCGTTGTCGGGCAGGTTCTGGATGTCGCGCACCGCGGCGTCGCCCTTGAGGTGCGTGATGTGGGCGCGCCATTCGCTGCGGTCGCCGCGCTCGACGCGCGGCAGCAGGTCGTCGACGATGCGGGCCACGTCGCCGACCAGCCCGACGTCGACCTTGATGTTCTTGTTGATCTCGGCGCGGTCGATCTCGACGTGGATCTTCCGGGCGTTGAGCGCGTAGGTCTTGACGTTTCCGGTGACCCGGTCGTCGAAGCGCATGCCCAGCGCAATCAGCAGGTCGGCTTCCTGGATGGCGGTGTTGACCCAGGCCTCGCCGTGCATGCCCATCATGCCGAGGTTGAGCGGATGCGACGCCGGGACGGCGCCGATGCCGAGCAGCGTCATCGCGATCGGGATGTCGGCGTGTTCGGCGAACCGCCGCACCAGGTCGCTGGCGCCGGCGTTGATGATGCCGTTGCCGGCCAGGATCAGCGGCCGCTTGGCGGCGTCGATCATGTCGACGGCGCGCTGCAGGTCGGCCTGGCCGGGCCTGAGGTCGGGGCGGTAGCCGAGCGGCGCGTGCGCCTCGGGCCACTCGAACTCGCACGAGCGCTGCTGGCAGTCCTTGGTGAGGTCGACCAGCACCGGGCCGGGCCGGCCGCTGCGGGCCACGTAGAACGCCTCGCGCACGGTGGCGGCCACGTCCTCGGGGTTCGAGACCAGGTAGTTGTGCTTGGTGATCGGCAGGGTGATGCCGGTGATGTCGGTTTCCTGGAACGCGTCGGAGCCGATGAGCTTGCTGCCCACCTGCCCGGTGATGCAGACGATCGGCGAGCTGTCCATCATCGCCGTGGCGATGCCGGTAACCAGGTTCGTGGCCCCGGGGCCGGAGGTGGCAATCGCCACGCCGACCTGGCCGGTGGCGCGGGCGTAGCCATCGGCCATGTGGGCCGCACCCTGCTCGTGTCGGACCAGGATGTGACGGATGGGATAGTCGAGCATCGCGTCGTAAGCGGGGAGAATCGCCCCGCCCGGATACCCGAACACGCAGGTCACGCCTTCGCGGACCAGCGATTCCCAGAGGATCTGTGCGCCTGTCTTCTTTGGGCCTGCCATCGTCTGCAAAGGCTAGCGGGTCCGCGCACAGTTAGTCAATCTTATTGATTGTTCGATTCACATAAGTATGACTATGCTTGGTCGTATCCCATAGATGAAAAGACACTTAGGGGCTGGGGGCTGGGGCGGGTGGACTCGTTCCCGACATCGTTACTGCGCCACGCCGCTCTTGACCCGCCCCAGTCCCCAGCCCCAGGGTCACTCCGTCCGTAGCGCCTGCCACGGGTCCTGGCGAGCGGCGCGGCGGGCGGGCAGGTAGCCGGCGGCGACGGTGACGACGATCAGCGTCGTTGCCGCGGCGGCGATGGTCAGCGCACTCGGGGTGATCAGGCCGAACAGCGCCGACTGCATCACCTGACCGAGCGCCACGGCCAGCACCGCCCCGGCCACGGCGCCGCCGAGTGCGATCCGGCCGGTTCGGCTGGCGATCAGCCAGACGACCTGGCGCCGGGTCGCACCCAGCGCCACCCGAACGCCGATCTCGCGCGTCCGTCGCGCCGCCAGGTACGCCATCAGGCTGTACATCCCGGTCAGCGCCAGCACCAGCGCGATGCCGCTCATCACGGTGAGCACCTTGGCGAAGTAGTTGATGCCAGCCACCTTGGTGCGCACCACCTCGTCCATCGAAGCGAGCACCTCGATCGGCTGATCGGGGTCGGCGGCGACGACGGCGCGCTGCACGTCGGCGGCCAGCCGCAGCGGATCGCCGGTCGTGCGCGCGGCGAACATCACCCGCAGCGTGGGATCCTGGTCGAGCGGCCGGTAGACGGTCGGGTTGATGCGGCCGAGGAACCAGTCCTGCACGATGTCGCCGACCACACCGACGATGGTGATCCACTCGCCGTCCTCGGCCAGGCGCACGCGCCGGCCGATCGGATCCTCGCCGGGGAAGTACTCGTCGGCGAGCCGCTGGCTGACCAGCGCGACGTCGGGCGCGCCGTCGCCATCGCCCACCGTCAACGCCCGGCCGCGCAGCACCGGAATGCGCAGCGTCTCCAGGTAGTCGGGGCTCGCCCGCTGCAGGTCCACCGTGCGCTTCGGGTCGGCGTCGTTCACCGGCCGGCCCTCGACGAACAACGTCCGGCTCGCCGTGAGGTTCGTGTACGGCAGGACGTTGGCGGCGCCCGCCTGGGTCACCGACGGCACGGCGCGCAGGCGGTCGATCACCGCCGCCGTGAACTGGCGGCGCCGCTCGAGATCCTTGTACGGCGCCTCGGGCAGTGTGAGTTGCGCGGTGAGCAGATTGCGGCGGTCGAAGCCGGTGGCGCCGTAGGCGGCGCGGTTCAACGCGCCGACGATCAGCGCCGCGGCCACCACCAGCGCGATCGTCAGCGCCACCTGCGCGCCGGCGAGCATCGAGCGCAGCCACTGGCGCCCGGGCGGCGCCGTCGAGGCGCGCGCCTGGCTCATCGCCGGTGCGGAGTGGCCACCGCGGGCCGCCTGAATCGCCGGCACCAGCGAGAACACGATCGTCGCCAGCGCGCCCAGCGCCGCCATGGCCGCGAAGGTGGCGAGATCCAGTCTGATGTACTCGTAGCCGGGCACGAATCGCACGACCGTCTCGGGCAGGAAGCCGCGCGACAGCGTGATGGCCCCTGCCGCCAGGGCGGTGCCCACCGCCACGCCGAGCACCGCCAGGCACACGCCCTCGACGAGCAGCTGCAGCGCCAGGCGCAGCCGGCTGGCGCCGAGCGCGAGGCGAATGGCGAACTCCGGCTGCCGTTCGGTGCCGCGCGCCAGCAGCAGGTTGGCGATGTTGGCGCAGGCGATGAGCAGCAGCAGCACCGCGGCCGCCTGCCAGATGGCGACGAACGGGCCCACGGCGTCGTCACCGAGGCCGCGCGCGAAGCTCACCACCGTGAACGGCCGATTGCGATTCGTGTCCGGGAATTCCGCCGACTGGCGCGCCACCGCGCCGCCCACTTCGGCTCGTGCCGCCTCCAGCGTCTGCCCGTCGGCGAGACGGCCGAACACCATCAAGTAGCCGCGCTTGCGCTCGCCCCACGTCGTCTCGTCGTAGCCGATCGGCGCCCAGACGTCGGCGCCGAACGGCACCACGAACCGCGGCGGCATCACGCCGACCACTTCGTGCGGCGCGCCCTCCAGGCGCATGATCCGTCCCAGGACGCCGGGATCACCGTTGAAGCGGCGCAGCCACAGCGCGTGCGACAGCACGACCTTGCGGTTCGTGCCGGGGTGGCCGTCCTCGGCGGTGAACGTCCGGCCCAGGTGTGCCGCCACGCCCAGCATCTCGAAGTAGCCGGGCGTCACCCGGAAGCCGTGCAGGCTCTCGGGACGTTCGACGCCGGAGAACGTGGGATCCCACCACTCGAGCGCCGACAGCGTCGCGACGGTGGTCAGCGAGCGCGTCCAGTCGCGATAGTCGGCCGGCGCCACCGACTCGCGATCGAAGAACGGTTTGTCGCCGCTGGTGTCCGAGGCGATGAGCACGAGCCGATCGACGTCGATGAGCCGGAACGGCCGCAGGTAGAGCGCGTCGGCCAGGTTGAAGATGACGGCATTGGCGGCCAGCGCCACCGCCAGCGTGCCGACGATCACCGCCGACAGCCCCGGCCGCTGCCACAGCGCGCGCCAGGCGTGGCGCAATTCGCGCGACCAGCCCGAGCCGAGCGTCGAGGTGCGTTCGATGTCGGCCACGGCCACGCGGCGGCGCGGGGGCGTCATCGCCGGGACGATGCGGCCGGCGGCGAAGCGGGCCGCCAGCGGCAGCGCCTGGCGCCAGTACCAGCGGCGCGCGGCGGCATGGCCGGCGCGGCTCGCCACGGCGGCGAACTCCTCGCGCAGGTCGCCGCTCACCGCATCGCGCCAGTCGGCGTCGCGCACGGCGGCGCGCAGGAGACGTTCGGCCCAGTCGGGAGGGATCGCGGATGAGTGTGGGGACGGCGTCATGGCTGCTCCAGAACGGCTTCGAGGCCGCGGGACAGGTTGGCCAGGGACGCGTGCATCGCCTTGAGCGCCTTGACGCCGAGCGGCGTCACCGAGAAGTAGCGCTTCGCCTTGCCGCCACGTTCGGCGGTGGGATCGCCCATCCGCGAACGCAGGCATCCCTTGGTCTCGAGCCGTTCGAGCGCGGTGTAGAGGGCGCCCCGGGCCACCGGCCGCCCGGTGCGCTGCTCGAGCAGCGCCCGAACCGGCACGGCGTAGGCCTCCTCGGTGCCCTCCAGATGGAGCAGGGCCAGCAGCACCGCGTACTCGAATTCGCCGACGTAGGGAGTGGGCTTCATGTCTGCAATGCAGGCTAAACGATGTCTACGTTGCAGGCAATAAGAAGTTCCCGGCCTCGATGGGCGGGAACTTCCTATCGCCCGCGGGGCTGGGGAGTGGGGGCTGGGGGCTGGGGCGTGCGACGGTGCCGCTTCGCATCGCCTTCGGGCGATGCAGCCGCCCTGTGCTTGTTGAAGGGCTCAATGCAGCGTGACTCGGGCACGCCCCAGTCCCTAGTCCTCAGCCCCCAGTCCCCAGCGCCCATCACGGGCGGCGAGCGCGGTGGCGTCCGCTACTGCGCGTCATCTGACGGTTGAAGGAGGACGCCTATGGCGAGTCGCTTGTTCATAAGCGTAAGCAATGGCCAGCAGCCGCCGGTCGTCCCACATGCGTCCCAGGAACGAGATGCCCACCGGGTAGCGGCCGCCGAGGTAGCCAGCCGGCACGGTCACCTGCGGCAGGCCGGTGGCGGCGCTCTCTTCGCAGGTGCCGGGCTCGGTGCCGTAGCGTCCGGCGCCGCCCTCGTGGGTGTGCGGGCGGGCCTGGTTGGCAGGGTAGAGCAGGGCATCGAGCTGCTGCGCGTCCATCGCGTCCACCAGGACCTGGCGGAAGGCTTCGCGACGGGCGATGAAGTCGCGCATGGCGGCCTCGAGCGCCGGGCCCGACGGCCCGGGTCGCAGGGCGTCGGCGAGGCGCCGCTCGCCGGCCGGGGCCATCCTGCCCGAGGCGACGAGTCCCTCGACGGTGAGCACCCGGTCGCCCGTCGTCGCACCGCGCGAGAGATACGCCGTCCACCCGGCCAGCAGCGACCCGGGCGCGCTGCCGCGGGCCACGCGGTACTTCTCGTCGTAGTCCGGCACGGCCACGTCGATCACCGTGGCTCCCGCGCCCTGCAGTTCCCTGGCCACGCGGGTCATCGTGTCGGCCACCTCGCGCTCGCCCGTGATGCCGACGAAGCGCTGGCGGAACAGGCCGATCCGCTTGCCCTTGAGCGAGGCCGCGTCGAGGTTGGCGACGAACGACGGCCCGGCGTGCGCGGCGGCTTCGAGGGTCACCGGGTCGCTCGGATCCGCGCCGGTGACGAGATCCAGCGCCAGGGCGACGTCGCGCACCGTCTTGCCCATCGGGCCGACGGCATCGTTGTAGGTGTTGAGCGGCATCACGCCGGCGCGGCTGGTCTGGCCGCGGGTCGTGCGGATGGTCGCCAGCGACGCGAACCCGCTGGGATTCGACAGCGAGTTGCAGGTGTCGGTGCCGAAGGCCAGTGCCGCCAGGCTCGTCGCCACGGCAGTGGCGCTGCCGCCGCTCGAGCCGGCAGTGGACACCGACGGGTCGTAGGCGTTGCCGACCGTGCCGCCCACCGTGCTGACACCGAAATCGCCGAACGGGAACTCGTCGAGGTTGGCCTTGCCGAGCACCACGGCGCCGCCCGCCTTCATGCCGGCGGCGACGCGCGAGTCGACGCGCGGCCGATGATCGGCGAGCGCCAGCGCGCCTCCCGTCGTGGGCAACTCGACGGCGTCGATGTTGTCCTTGAAGACGATCGGCACGCCGTGAAACGGCCCGAGGACGCGGCCTGCCGCGCGCATCGCGTCGCGGGCGCGGGCGTCGGCGATGGCGCGCGGATTCAAGGCCAGCAGTGACCGGAAGGTGGGCCCGTTGCGGTCGTAGACGGCGGCGCGCGTCAGGTACTCACGGACGACGTCTTCGCTGGTCGTGACGCCGGCGGTCATCGCCGTCTGCAGGTCGGCGACGGTCTGCTCGTAGACGGTGAACGGCGGCGGCGCGGCGCCGCGGGCCAGGTCCCAGTTGACGATCTGCGACTGCTGCCGCCGCGTCAGCCCGCGCAGGTCGGGCGACGCGACCAGCTGCTGCGCCTGCGTGGTGACGCGCGCGATCTCGCTGCCGGCGGCGGGAATGCGCGCGTCCGCTCCGGCGTAGGGCGGATCGCTCCAGGTGAAGAGCAGTGCGTCCTTCCGCGGGATCGGATAGCCGCCGCGCGGGTCGTAGACCTCGCTCAGCCCCTTCACCACGAAGGTCATGAGCGCCACTGTCGCTCGGGGCGGCACCTCCAGCGTGAACACGTAGCCGATGTGCCCGGCGTCGAACCCCGGCCACGCGTCGGCGAAGGGATCGGCGTACATGTCGCCCGTGGCCGTGCGGAGCGCCGCCGCGCGAGAGCCCAGCACGTGCGCCGAGGGCCCGTGGCCCGAGGGGCCCTGGCGCGGGTCGCTCACGCCCTGCGCGTTCTGCATCACGGTGACGAAGGTGTCGGCGGCGTCGATGCGGGTGTCGCCGCTCGAGGTGGCCGCCACCGCGGTACGTCCCCCATCGTCGTAGGCGCCGGCGGCGCCGCCCCAGGCGACCTGCACGGTTCGCGGCTCGTCGGTGCTGTTGGTGAAGCTGTCGTGGTAGCGGAGATAGGTCGTGTCGCCCGGCGCGAAGATCGCGCGCGCGACCACGACCCCGTCCACCAGCACCGGCGTGATGCTGTCGAAGCGCTCGGCGCCGTCGTGGGCGAGGCCGAAGCCGCGCAGGTAGTGGTTGCGCACCGTCGGCGCGGCGGTGCGCCCGCGCCGCACCTGCACCTTGAGATAGCCGAAGCCGTTGAACGGATAGGCGCGTCCGCCGGTGGCGATACCGCCGCTGTCCTGGGCCCAGGGCGAGGTGTCCTGGATGTCCCAGAACTGGCCGTCGGCCGAGGGCAGTGGCGTGACGGCGGCGGCGGGAGCGAGCGCGGCAACGCACCCGAGCGCCAGGACGAAGGCGAATCGGCGGGACGGCATGCCGCGGAGTGTAGCAAGTGCCTCCCGGGGCGCTGGAGTGCGCCGCGTGCGGCGCGGTACAATCGGCCGGTTGCGGGCCTGGCCGCGACGTTCGACTCCTGGAGGAAGACCGTGAGAGGACTGCGTGCACTGACGGCGGCGGCGTTCGTCGCGGCGGCCGGCCTGACGGCCGCGTGCGGCGGCGGGTCGCAGCCGGCCGCTCCGCCGGCCGAGACCAAGATCACTCCGACCGATTCGGGCGAGATGTCGCCGGAGGAGGCCGGCGGCATGAGCGCCGAGAGCTCGACTATGGTGCATCCGCCACCGCACGGCGGCACCACCGTCAAGATGGGCACCGTGGCCCAGCTCGAGTTCGTGCTCGACCCGTCGTCCGGGTTGCTGACGGCCTACGTCCTCGACGGGATGGGCATGAACACGCAGCGCACCACGGCGAAGACGATCGAGTTGCAGGTCACGCCGCCGGGCGGCTCCGCCACGGCGCTGTCGCTGGCCTCGACCGCCAACGGATTGACCGGCGACACCGTGGGCAACTCGTCGCAGTTCGGCGGCACCCTGCCCGCCTTGAAGGGGCAGACCACGTTCACTGGCGTCGTCAAGTCGTTCACCGTGAATGGACAGACGATCTCGGACGTGGCGTTCAGCTACCCGAAGTGACAGCGGCTCGGGGCTAGCGGCTGGCGGCCAGACAGGGCTCGGGGAGACAACCCCCGGGCCCCGGCGTCCGTCTAAGCCCTGCGTGACGCTGCCCACCCACGACCTTCGCCTGGCGCTGCGCGGTCTCGGCCGCAGCCCGCTCTTCGCCGCGGTCGCCATCCTGTCGCTCGCCCTCGGGATCGGCGCCAACACGGCGATCTTCACGCTGATCGACCAGATCCTGCTGCGCCAGCTCCCGGTGCGCGATCCCGAGAGCCTGGTGATGCTCTACCAGCAGGGCCCGCACAGCGGCAGCAATATGGGGACGCGCATGCACTCGTACCCCATCTACAAGGAGTACCAGAAGCGTGCCGAACCGCTGAGCGAGGTGATCGCGCGCCGGCTGGTCCAGACCTCGGTCAGCGTCGACAACCAGACCGAACGGCTCGACGCCGAGCTGGTGTCGGGCAACTACTTCACGATGCTGGGCGTCGCGCCGGCCGCCGGGCGCGTCTTCACTTCAGACGAGGACGACCGCACGTATCTCGGCCATCCCGCCGTGGTGCTGAGCTACGACTACTGGATGCGTCGCTTCAACGGCGACCGCGCGGTCGTCGGCAGCAAGATGCTGGTCAACAACTATCCGATGACCGTGGTCGGGGTGTCGGCGGCCGGCTTTGCCGGGCTCGACCCGACCCGGTCGCCGCAGATCCGCATTCCGATCCTGATGCAGCCGATCATCGCGCCCGAGTGGGCGTGGCTGAAGATGGACGACGAGCGGACCCGCTGGGTGCAGGTGTTCGGGCGGCTGAAGCCCGGCTACACGGTGGAATCGGCGGCGGCGCCGCTGCAGACGCTGTTCACGCAGCTCCGCCAGGACGAGATGACGCTGCCCGGCGCCAAGGACTGGACTGCCTACATCCGCGAGCAGTTCATGAAGGGCCGGCTGCTGGTGGTGAAGGCCGACGTCGGCTTCTCACCGATTCGCAACGACTTCTCGGTGGCGCTGATCGTCCTGATGTGCATGGTCGGCCTCGTGCTGCTCATCGCCTGCGCCAATGTCGCCAATCTGCTGATCGCGCGGGCGTTCATGCGGCAGAAGGAAATCGCGGTCCGGCTGTCGCTCGGCGCCACCCGGCGGCAGCTGGTGCGCCAGCTGCTCACCGAGAGCCTGCTGCTGGCGTTCGCCGGTGGTGTCCTGGGTGTCGCCCTCGCGTTCGTGATGACGCGCGGCCTGCTGGCGTTCGTGCCGATCGAGGGCGCGCCGCTGCTGCTGCAGCCGTCGCCCGACGCGCGCATCCTCACCTTCACTTTCGTCCTCACCGGCCTGACCGGCATCGTGTTCGGGCTGTTGCCGGCGCTGCGGGCCAGCCGGCCCGACACCTGGGGCACGCTCAAGGACACCGTGGGCGCCGTGGCCGGCAGCGGCGGCTCGCTGTTCCTGCGCAAGGGCCTGGTGGCGGCGCAGGTGGCGCTCAGCTTCCTGCTGCTGTTCGGCGCCGGGCTGTTCGTGCAGAGCCTGCAGAACCTCAAGCGCACCGACACCGGCGTGCAGCTCGACAACCTCGTCACGTTCCAGCTCGCCCCCGCCCTGAGCGGATACGACGACGACCGCGCGGTGCAGTTCTACCAGCAGGTGCAGGATCGCCTGACGGCCAGCCCCGGCGTCACCTCGGTGGGCTACGCCTCGGTGCCCATCCTGAGCGGCGACGAGTGGGACAGCACGATGTCGGTGGAAGGCCACGAAGCCAAGGACGGCGAGGACATGCAGGCGTTCATGAACGCCCTCTCGCCCGACTACTTCAACGCGATGGGCATTCCGCTGCTCGAGGGCCGCGACTTCCGCCGCAGCGACATCCGGAAGGAATCGCTGGTCGCCATCGTCAACAAGCGTTTCGCGGATCACTTCTTCCCGGGGCAGAGCCCGATCGGGCGACATGTGGGCTGGGGCGACGGCCCGCAGACGAAGCTGTCGATCGAGATTGTCGGCGTTGCCGCCAACGCGCTCTACGAGGGACCGCGTGAGGGCGTGCGGCGGCAGGTGTTCATCCCCAACTGGGGCAAGAGCAGCGCGGCGTTCTATCTGCGCACGCAGGCGGCGTCGGCGGCGGCGTTCACCCAGATTCGCGGCGAGATCCGCGGCGTCGACGCGGCGATGCCGATCTATGCGATGAAGACGGTCGAGGGACAGCTCGACGAGACGCTGATGACCGACCGGCTCATCGCCCTGCTGTCGGCGGGCTTCGGCCTGCTGGCCACGGTGCTGGCGTCGGTCGGGCTCTACGGCGTGATGGCCTTCGTCGTGGCGCGCCGGCGCAAGGAACTCGGCCTGCGCCTGGCGCTCGGCGCCGAACCGGGCCAGGTGATCTGGATCGTGATGAAGGAAGTACTGATGCTGCTGGCGATCGGCCTGGCGGTCGGACTGCCGGCGGCGATCGGTCTCGGCCGCTTCGTGGCGTCGCAGCTCTATGGCATCCAGGCCAACGACCCGTGGATGGCGATCGCGACGATGGTGCTGTTGGCCCTGGTGTCGGCGGCGGCCGGCTTCATCCCGGCGCGGCGTGCCAGCCTGATCGACCCAAATCTGGTGCTTCGCACGGAGTAGGCCGAGTAGGGGTCAGACCCCTTTCTTGACGGGGCCAGAATTGGGGTCAGACCCCTTTCAAGCCATGCCCAGACTCCTCGAGGTTCGTTGATGGCGCGGCCTTTGCCTCCGGCTCAGCATGCCGAGGCGCCTGCGTTCGTTCGACTTGGACAGTGTGGTGCACGTCGTCAATCGTGGGAACGAACGGCGCGCCCTGTTCGACCAACCGCGCGATTACGACGAATTCCTGCGATTCCTGGACCTCGCGCTCGAGAGGCGGCCGATGCGATTGCTGGCCTACGTGCTCATGCCGAACCACTGGCACATGGTGCTGTGGCCAAGCGCTCCCCTTGACCTATCGCGGTTCCTGCACTATCTGACGACGCTGCACGCACTGCATTTCCGTCAAGTGTCGGGCACGACCGGGTCAGGTCATGTCTATCAAGGCCGCTATCGCTCAACGCTCGTCGACACCGATGTCCGCTACGCCCGCACGATTCGCTACGTCGAAGCCAACCCGCTGCGCGCACGGTTGGTGCCTCGCGCCGAAGACTGGCCATGGTCCAGCTTGGCAGAGAGAGTGAGATGTGATCGCCGTGTGGTCGATGGACCGTTCCTGCTGCCCCCACCCGGCGATTGGGCCGCGTTCGTCAACCGCCGAGATTGACCTCGTGGCAATTGCTGCAACAAGTCCGTCGCCGACAAGAAAGGGGTCTGACCCCTAGTCTGGCCGGAGCCAGAAAGGGGTCTGACCCCTACATCTTGTTGCCGGCGCCGATCAGGTGGAATCGCTCCTGACGCGACAGCACCCAGCTCCACGAGCCGTCGGGCAGCAGCGCCGCGTCCTCCTCGAGCGCGAAGCGCACTTCCTGGCCGCCCCACTCGGGCACCTTGTGCGTCGCGTTGAGCTCGATCGAGTGCCACGTGTTGGCGCGGAAGACGTAGTCGCCGCGCACCGGCACGCCTTCCTGGTAGTCGGTCATGCCGATCGGCGGACCGGCGGCATGGCCGTGATAGCCGACGGCGTGGCAGTAGATCGACGGCACCAGCCCTTCCTTCGTCGCCTGCATGCGCGTGTCGCGCAGTGCCTGATTGCCGGTGCGTCCGAGCTTCGCGTACTGCAGCGTCAGGTCCTGCAGCCGGTTGGCGGCCTTGAGCCCGTCGCGCAGGCCCTGCGGCGCATCCGTCTCGCCCGGCTTCAGCACGTAGGCGAGATGCTGCGTGTCGGTGGAGAAGCCGAGGTAGACGATGCCGAAATCGGTGTGCAGCATGTCGCCGGCGCGGATCACCTGATCGTCCTTCGCTCCGCCCTGCCGCCAGATCGTCACCGACGGGTGGAACCACTTGCCGAGCCCCATCTCTGCCACCCGCTGCCGCATCCACCACACCACGTCCTCGGTGGTGGTCGTGCCCGGGGTGATCACGTCGTTCGAGAACGCCGTGCGGATGACCAGGTGCGCCACCTGCATGACGTGGCGATAGGCGTCGAGCTCCTCGGGCAGCTTGTACTCGAGCCAGCCCACCGCCAGCATTTCGGCGCTCTTCACCCGCGCCGCGTACTTCTCGCCGAGCGCGGCCAGCAGCAGCCGCTTCTCGTTGGCGGTCAGCCCGTCGGCGTGGTTCCAGAACTCCGACTCGTTGACGCCGATCACCTTCGGGTCCTTCTTCGCCACCAGCTCGCGCAGGCCCTCCCACTGACCGTCGTTGGCCGTGGGCACCATGGTGTAGAGCTTCTCGTAGTCGAACCGGCCGATCGAATAACGCTCGACCGGCTTGCCGCCACCCGGATTCACGAACACCAGGATGGTGCGCCGGCGCGACGAGTAGGTGGTCAGCGGCGCCATCGAGCGGAACACCGGGTCGTCGTTGTACTCGCGCGACACGATGATCCACATGTCGATGCCTTCGCGGCTCATCAACCCCGGCAGCACGGTGTCGAACCGCCTGGCGATCCAGCCCTTCACCAGCGGCGCCTGCTCGCGGTGCGTGAGGACGCGCTGCGCGGGATCGGGATAGCGCACCTGCGCGGCGGCGGGCGCGGCGGCGCCGGCCGCGGCTGCCAGCCCGGTGGCGACGCAGCAGAGGAGGATCGCAACTCGTCGGCACATCATGCCGCCAGTGTAGACCGACCTGTTCGATAATGGCGGCCTGCGCTCCGACTCGCCGGCCCGCGCGCCGCGCGGCGCCGCCCTCGACCTCGTGCCCGTCGCGATCGGCTTCGCGGCCCTCACCGTGGCGGCGACGTGGCCGCTCGTCCCGAACCTCGGCCGCAGCCTGCCGAGCGATCTGGGCGACCCGCTGTTCGTCACCTGGGTGATGGCGTGGGTGGCGCGCCATCTCACGGCGCTGGCCGGCGGCGACGTCGGCGCGTTCGCACGGATGTGGGACGCACCGATCTTCGCGCCCGAGCCGCTGACCCTCGCCTACTCGGAGCACTTCACCGCGCAGGCGCTGCTGACGCTGCCCGTCGGCTGGCTCGGCGGCCCGCCGATTGCGGCCTACAACGTCGCGTTCCTCGCCAGCTTCTGGCTGTCGGCGGTGGCCGCCTATGCCTTCGTGCGCACGCTCACCGGCCGCCGCGACGCCGCGCTGGTGGCGGGAGTGATCTACGGCTTCAACGTCTACCGGCTGATCTCGCTGTCGCACCTGCACACGCTGTCGGCGCAGTGGCCGCCGTTCGTGCTGGCCGGGCTGCTCGCCTTCGCGCGGACGGGATCGCGGCGGGCTCTGGCCGGCGCCGCCGCGGCGATGGTCGCCACGGCGTGGTCGAGCCTCTACTATCTGGCCTACTTCACGCCGCTCATCGGGCTGTTCGCCGCGGTCGTGCTCTACCGGCACGACGGCTGGCGCCGCCGCGGCGGGCCGGTCGCCCTCGGCATCGCGGCCGCCGTCGTCGCGGCGCTCGTCGTGCCGTTCCTGTTGCCCTACGTCGAGGTGCAGCGAACGCTCCAGATCGCCAGGCCGCGTTCCGAAGTGGAGATGTCGTCGCTCACGCTCGACGCCTACGTCGCGGCCGGCCGTCACCTCGTGCCGATGCTGGCGCTCACCGCCGCCGCGGTCGCGCTGTCGTGGCGCGCGTCGGCCCGCCAGTGGCGCTGGGCGATCGTGCTCTTCGCCGCGACCGCGCTCGCGGCGTGGTGGCTGTCGCTCGGCCCGACGCCGCGCTGGCACGGCGCGCCGCTGCCCATCCCCGGCCTCTATGGCTGGCTCTACGACTCCGTGCCCGGGTTCTCCGGCCTCCGCGTGGCGTCGCGTATGGCGATGGTCCTGATGCTGGCCCTGGCGACCCTGGCGGGTCTCGGCGCGGCCCTGACCAGCGACCTGTCGCGGCGGGGCGGCGCCGCCCTCGTCGTTGCGGCGCTGGCCGTGCACCTCTCCGCGTACTGGGCGGCGCCGTTCCCCCGCGACGTGCCGGTTGGCGTGGGGCACTTGCGCGCCACCCCCGCCTACCTCGATCCGGCGACGCCGCCGGCGCCGATCTACGACGCCGTCGCCGCCCTGGATCCCGCCGCCGTCGTGGTCGAGCTGCCATTTGGCGAGCCGGCCTACGAGGTGCGGTACATGGCCGCCAGTCTGGCGCACGGCCGCCGGCTGGTGAACGGTTACAGCGGCGTGTTCCCGCCGTCGTACCGGGCCCGACTCCCGGCGCTGACCGCTCCCTGGCTCGACCCGAAGGCCGCCTGGGCGGCGCTGCCTCCGGCCACCCACGCCGTCGTGCACAGCGCCGCGTGGGCTCCGGCCCAGGCAGATTCCGTGCAACGCTGGCTGGCCGAGGGCGGCGCCCGCCGTTTGTCGGCGGATCACGGGGCCTCGCTCTGGGAGCTGCCGCCTCGACCGTGACGGCTCAGCCGTTGACTCACGCCCGGCGCTGGCTAGACTGATGCGAGCGATGTGGCGCCAGTTGATGCTCGTGGCCGGGATGCTCGCGGCGGTGGGACTCGCCGCCACGGCGCAGCGCTTCGTCTCGCCGGCGCCGACGCGGACCTACACGGCTGACGAGATCGAGCAACTCGTGAAGCAGGAAGTGGCGAAGAGCGCCAACGGGCGCGCCGACCAGGTGACGGTCGTGTCGCGCAGCCCGCGGCGCTTCGCCGGCGGCGATCTCTGCGCCGCGGCCGAGGCCGCCGCCGCCAGCGGCGACGTCTCGGGCTACGCGCTCACGCTGCGCCTCGGCCAGGGGTATTACGAGTACGGCGCCGACGCGCAGGGCCACCTGCAGGCGTGCCGGATCGTCCGGCCGCTCGACTAGCTCGCCGGAGTCCCGGCCCTCGCCCTCCGCGCCGTCGGCACGCCCGCGCGGCATTGCCCACCGCGGCAGCCTGTCGCGCGGCCGCACGACCGAAACGCCGCCGGTGGCCACCACCTACACGACGCGGCTCGCCACGGTGGCTGCCAGCGGGCCGCCGTCCACCCCACCGGGTTCGCGATGGCTGCTACTTCACCGGGTTGCGCGCGGGCACGTCTGCGTCCTGTCGGCGCCTGCGGTCGAGGTGCCCGTCACGCTCGCTGCTCGGCCGACGCCGTGGTGCCGGGCGGACTCTCGGTGGTGAAGGCGGGCGGTGTCGCGCGGTTCAGCTGGTTGCCCCGCTGAGCGCCACGAACTATTGCATGCGTGTCGGCTCGGCGCCCGGCGCCAGCAATCTGGCCGACATCGCGATGGGTAACGTGACGGCACTGGTGGTCAATCTCGCCGGGATCGCCCCGGGCGTCGCGGCCGGGAGCGCCTGTGGTGTTGGCGCACCGTCCAGCGAGGGGCCCGTCAGCGTGCCATGACGCCGTGAGGTAATCGGGACTGTCACGAAGACAAACTCACGTGCCGCAGCCGTTGCCACCCCTGGCGGAATCTGCAGCACTCTCGGATGTCTTCGTGATCGTCCCGATTGCAGGTGAGGGCCGGTCGGTCGTCGCGTCGCTCTTTCGGGCGAGGGATGTGATGCTGCTCGTGCCCAGCCTCGACCACCTGACGATTCCGATCCCGGCGCCGCCGCCTCCGCGTCTGCTGCGCGAAGGACGCCGGCTGCCGGTGCGCCGTCTCGACCGTCCGCGCCCGCCGGCCCTGCCCGAGCGCCTCGCCGATCTGCTGCGCGCCCTCGACACGGCGCGTGGCCGCACCGCCCGGCTCGCCGCCGGTATCCCGGATTCGGCGTTCGATTGGGCGCCGACCCCCGGGGCGTTCACCTGCGCGGACCTCCTCCGCCACCTGGCTGCGGCCGAGCGCCATCTGTTCGTCGAGGTCGCGCTCGGCGGCGTCTCGCGCTACCCCGGCCACGACAAGTCGCTGGCGTACGGCCGGGAAGGCGTGCTGGCGTATCTCGACGCCATGCACGAGGAGTCGATGGCGCTGCTCCAGCGCCTCGACGACGAGGCGCTCGAACGCCGCGTCGCCCCGCCCACCGGCGCGCAGATTCCCACGTGGCGCTGGCTGCAGCTGATGACCGAGCACGAGGCGCACCATCGTGGCCAGCTCGACCTGATGCTGCGACTGCTCGGGGTGGAGACGCCGCGACTGTTCGGAATCGCCGACGGACAGCTTCGGGCGCAGAGCCACCAATAGCGTACGCGGTGGCCCCGCCGCGCCGCCCCGTCCGGCGGATACGCCCCGGCCAGCGCTGGTCCTGGTTTTGCTACCCTCGATCGCGGCATGTGGCCCACGTTCGCCCTGCTCGCGTCGCTCCTGTCGCTCGAGGCGCCGGTGCCGGTGAACGGGCGCTGCCCCGACGGTCGCGCCTGGACCACCTCGTCGGCGGAGCAGTCGCACATGCTCGACCTGCTCAACCAGGTGCGCGGGGAGCGCCGGCGGCCGCGCCTGGCCCGCGTGGCCGTCCTCGACCGCATGGCCATGGCCCACGCCGCCGACATGGCCTGCCGCAACTACTTCGATCACCGCAACCGCGAGCGCGAGAAGCTGCAGGATCGCTACCGGCGCATCGCCGGCCGCGACGCCAGGGAATGGAACCGGCTCGCCGAGATCCTCGGCACGAGCACCACGGCGCTGCGTCAGGTCGAGCAGTGGCTCGACAGCCGCTCGCACCGTAACGCGCTGCTCGAGCGCAGGCACGACGGCGCCGGCATCGGCCTGGTGCGCATTCGCGGCTCGCGCTACGCCACCTATTGGGCCGTCGAGTTCGTCGGCAACTGAGCGCGACTACGCGGCCGGCTTCGCGGCGGCCGCCAGCGCGCTGAACGGCACGATCGCCCCGTGCAGCGGGATGATCCGGTCTACCCGCAGCTTCCGCTTCTGGACGTGCTCGAGCAGGTTCGCCGCGTAGGGGTGATAGGTGCCGCCCGGGCTGAAGGCGTCCACTTCGATGAGCAGGCGTTCACGCGGCAGGTAGGCCATCAGCATGGTGTCGCTGTGCGGGTTGCCGGTTACGTGGTAGAGCACCAGCTGACGGGCGCCGTCGGTGATCGTCGTGGTGTCGGCGAACGGCTCGACCGTGACCGGCCTGGGCGCTTTGGCCAGCGCGTCGGACTGGCGCGTGAACGGCCGGGCCGCCATCTCCTTCACGAAGGCCTCGTTGCCGGCCTGCGTGACGATGGTCAGGCCCTCGGCGATGGCCGCGCGCAGGCCGGTCGAGTGATCGAAGTGATGGTGCGACATCACCAGGTGGGTGAGCGGCGTGCCCGGGCGCAGCTCCTTCGCCTTGGCGATCGCCGCCAGCGATCGGGCCTCGCTCTGCGGCGCCTCGATCATCACCAGGCGGTCCTTGAAGGCGACCACGGCGCTGTGATGCGACTGCCCGGCCAGGAACCACACGCCGGGCGCCACCTCTTCGACCGTGACGTTGGCGGTGGGAGCCGCCGGGGCCGCCGCGTTCTTCGCGTCGGCCGGCGCCTCGACGCTGCCGCTGGCGGCGGTCGTGTTCTTCACCTGGTAGGTGCCGGTGGTGAAGTCGTCCACCTTGGTGGTAATCCGGGTCGGCAGCTGCAGGCCGTCGGCATCGGCGTAGTCGGCGAACGTCGTCGTCAGCGTGACGTCGCCGAGGTTGATGTGCGTGCCTGGTGACTGGATGCGGGTCGGCCGGTTGTCGGCGCCGACGGCCAGCGTGATCGGACCGGCGTCGGTGGTGACGTCGATCAGCCGCTCCGCCCCCTCGGTGCGCACCGCCGACAAGTTGGCGTCGGCAGCGAGGGCCAGACGCAGCAGCCGTAGCGGATGGTGCAGCTGATCGACGCGCCGGTCGCCCGCCGCGGCGGCTCCTGCCCGCGTCGGCGTGCCGTTGGCGCCGACGTTGTAGGCCACGTCGCCGTCCACGCCGGCGGTCTGCGTCTGCGCCTGCGGGCCCTGGAAATAGAGGAAGTTCGGCGTGCGGGTCTGGCTCGTCCGCATGCGCGCCTGTCCGGGTTCGAGCTCACGTTTGAACGCGCTCACCGTGAAGGTCTGCTCCGCCAGCCCAGGCCGCATGTCCTGGCCGAGGTTGTACTGCGTGCCGATGCCCTCCATGGTCAGCACGGCCGCCGCCTCGATTCGGGCCTGCCCGCCCATCGCTTCGGCGGCGTCGTGTATCAGCTGCTGCTCGGGGGTGCGTTGGGTGCATCCGGCGGCGGCGACGATCGCGGCGACGGACATCAGGCGGAGCGGACTGTGACGCATGGGTGCCTCCAGGACAGCCGCATGAGCATACGCCACTCACCCGCGGTTCACCTCAGCCGTGCGGTTCGGGGCGCAGGGTGTGCAGCGGTGGCAGGTGCCACAGCTCCGGCCACACCCGCCGGATCGTCAGCACGACGACCATCACCGCGACGCCGCCGCCGACCACCGACGCCACCGGGCCGACGAGCGCCGCCGTGGCCCCGCTTTCGAAGGCGCCGAACTCGTTCGAGAAGCCGACGAACACCGATTTGATCGCCGACACCCGGCCGCGCAGCTCGTCGGGCGTGATGAGCTGCTCCAGCGTGAGGCGGATGACGACGCTCACCGAATCGCACAGGCCGGTCGCGAGCAGACACGCCAGCGACAGGAAGAAGTCGCGCGACAGACCGAGGCCGATGGTCGCCACGCCGTAGAGCACCACCGCCGTCAGCAGCACCCGGCCGGGGTGACGCCACGGCGGCAGCCGCGTCTGGACCAGCGCCATCAGCATCGACCCCGTGGCCGGCGCGGCGCGCAGCCAGCCCAGCCCCTGCGGCCCGACCTGCAGGATGTCCTTGGCGAAGATCGGCAACAGCGCCGTGGCGCCGCCGAACAGCACCGCGAACAGGTCGAGCGTGATCGCCGCCAGGTAGATGCGGCTGCCGCGGACGAAGCGGAAGCCGGCGAACACGTGCTGCCAGCCGGCCGCGCGCGCCGCCGCCAGCACCGGCACCTCCGGCAGCCGCAGCAGCTGGGTCACGAACAGCAGCTCCCCCGCGGCCGCCACCAGCAGCGCCGCCGTCGCCGTGCCGGTCACCCCGATGAGCACGCCGGCCAGCGCCGGCCCGGTTACCGCCGCGAACTGGAAGGTGGAGGAGATCCACGCATTGGCATTGGCGAACTCCTGCGGCGTCAGCAGCCGCGGCAGGATCGTCGCCGCCGCCGGCATCGCAAACGCCCGGCCCGTGCCGATCACCGCCAGCAGCACGTAGATCCACGCCACCGGCGCCTGGCGCCACGTGATCGCCGCCAGGCCGAGCGCGGCGAGCGACAGGCTGAGGTGGGCCAGCGCGGCCACCGTCCGCCGCGGGAAGCGGTCCGCCACCGTGCCGGTGATCGGCAGCAGCAGGAACACCGGCGCCAGTTCGGTCGCACCGACCAAGCCGAGCGCCCAGGCGCTGGCGGTGCGCTCGTACAGGTGCCAGCCCACCGCCACCGAGATCATCTGCAGGCCGAGCACGGCGCCGAAGCGGCCCCCGGCGAAGCGCCGCACGATCGGGTTGCGCAGGGCGGCGTAGGCGTCGCGCGACGGCATGGACGCCGTCCATGGTACGGGGCCGGCGGCCTGGCCCGGGACTCGAGCACCCGGACTCGGGCCGGCGGCCATGCTGTCGGGTGCGGCGTACGGAGTGCGCTTGTGATAGAGAGGTGCCGATGACCGAACGACCGGCGGAGTGGATGACGACGACGGTGGCGCTGCTGCTCCTGCTGTGCGGGCCGGGCGCCACGTCGGGCCAGCCGCGTTTCGCCTACGAGCAGGCGTGGGCGCTGTCGGGCCCCTGCTGCGGCGACTCCGGGCACGACACCGCCGTGCTGCCCGACGGCAGCTTCATCGTCGTCGGCCGCTACGGCGCGCTCGATCTCGATGGCGATGGCCGGATCGACCAGCGCTCCGAAGGTGGGCACGACCCGATCATCATGAAGGGGCGCCCCGGCGGCGATCTGGCCTGGGTGCGCGCACCGCGCAGTCCGGCCGCGTCCTACGGGCAGATGAGCGTCGCACTCGATCGCCAGGGCGGGGCCTTCCTGGTCGGCGCGTTCATCGACAGCATGCGCTTCCGCTCCGGCGAGCGCGTCGTCTCCCGCGGCGCCGCCGACGGCCTTCTGGCGCGCTACGGCAGCAACGGCGACCCGCTGTGGGCCCGGGCGATTGGCGGCGAACGGCACGATTCGCTCTCCGCGGCGGCGTCGGACGCCGCCGGCAACGTCTACGTGACCGGGACCGTGCAGGCCGGCGTCGATCTCGACTCGGATGGGCGCGTCGATGCCACCGTCACCTCCGCCAACGGCCTGCTGGTCGCCTCCTACGACCTCACCGGCGCGCTCCGCTGGGCCAGGGTGGCCGCCAGCACCGGGGATATCACCGGCGCCGCCATCGCGGTGGCTGCCGACGGCGCGGTGCTCGTCGCCGGGCACTACGCCGGCGCCGACGTCGATCTCGACCGCGACGGCCAGGTCGATCTGCCGTCAGCGGGCGCGACGGCAGCGCCGTTTCTCGCGCACTTCGACCCGTCGGGGCGCCTGGTCCGCGCCGCGGCGGTCCTCGGCCGCGGACTCAACCGGGTCGGCCAGCTGGCCGTGCTTCCTGGCGGCGACCTGGTCGCCACCGGCTACACGCGGGGCACCGCCGATCTCGACGGCGACGGCACCGCCGATGTCGTGGCGACCGGGGGTGCCGCCACGCCCTACGTCGCCCGACTCGAACGCGGCGGACGGCTGCGTTGGGTGCGGGCCTTCCAGCAGAAGGAGCGGATCGCGATCCAGGCCCTGGCCGTCAGTGCCGACCGCCTCGCGGTCGGCGGCCTCTACGAGCGGCGCCTGGATCTCGACCTCGACGGCCGGCCCGACGCGGCCGCCGATCCCGACGGCCACAGCGAGGGCTTCGTCGCACTGCTCGACCACGGCGGCGCCGTGCAGCAGGTGCTGGCGATCACCGGCCCGGCCGACGATCAGGTGCGGGCCGCGATGTTCTCAGCCGACGGGCGGAGCCTGGCGGTGACGGGCTTTCTTCGCCTGACGGCCGACTTCGACGGCGACGGCGTCCCCGAAGGCGCGATCCGCTGCGATCACTACGGCGACCTCTTCTTCGGCCGCTACCGCGTTCGCCCCTGACGGCACGTCAGCGGCGACGCCCCCTGGCGTGCAGCACGCCGGAGACGGCGGCGTCGAAGGTGACCCGCGCGTCGGCGCGCGAGCGGCAGCGCACCGGCCCCTCGTAGCGGCCCCGCACCGGCCCGACGGCGTCGAGCGTCACCTGCAGGCCCGGCGCCGCGGTGCAGACCACGCCGGCCTCTTTCCAGGTGATCGCAAAGCGCACCGGCGCGTAGGCCGTGCCCGGCTGGATGCCGCCGCGCGCCGGCAGCGCGATGTCGAGCATGGCCGCGGGGTGCGCTCCGGTGAGCTGGAACGTCCCACCGATGCCCAGCGTCACGAGCGACATCCCCTCGAGGTTCGGCAGATCGACGACGGTTTCCCCGCCGCTGACGATCGCCGTCCACGGCGTGTCGTCGGCCGTCTGCGCTGCCGCGGCGCTGGGCGCGGCGAGCGCCACCAGGCCCAGCACCGCCAGCACAGCCGCCGTCACGGCACCACCTTCGTCGTGGCCACGGCCGTGTCCACGTCCACGTTGCCGTCGTCGAGCAGGAGCTGCCACGCGATGTTCCCGGCCGGCGTGCCCGGCGCCGGCGTGAACGGCGGCACAGGGACGTCGGTGGCCCCACCGCCCGGCGGGTCGGTGACGCCGTCCACGACGACGCGGTGCACCTCGCTGCCACCCATGGTGCCGACGATGGTGACCCGGCCGGTGTCGGTTCGGTTGCCGCCCTGGTTCTTGATCTTCACGGTGAATGCCACCGATTCGCCGCGGCTGAGGCGCACACGCCCCGTCACGCGGAACCCGGCGACATCCAGGTCGAGGCGCTGCCGCACCGACACGACCTGCGTGTCGGTGCCGCTGTTGCCCGAGGTGTCGGTCACGGTCCAGGTCACCGTCGTGTCGCCGATCGGGAAGGCGCCGCCGGTCCAGTCGTTGGTCTCGGTGGCCACGCCCACGGCTTCGATCACGGTCGGGACACCGAGGGTCACGGCGTCGCCTTCGTAGGCCACGATGTCGGGCGGGGCGGTGACGACGGGTGCGGTGGTGTCCACGACGCGGACGAGTTGCACGTCGGTGCCGACGTTGCCGGCGCCGTCGGTGGCGCTCCAGGTCACCTCGGTCTCGCCGAGGGGGAACGGGCCGGCCGGATCCGGCGTCGCGGTGAGCGACGCGCCGCTGTCGTCGGTGACGCTGGCCGTGCCGAGCGCCACGTCGGTCAGCAGCCCCGTGGCCTCGACATCGAGCCGATCGTCCGGGGCGACCACCTCCGGCGGCGTCGTGTCGTCCGGCGTGGTGTCGGGCAGGACGATGACGTAGCCGGCGCCCGAATCGGGTGCGTCGTCGTTGGTCGGGGAGCCGTCTTCGCTGTCCTCGCCCGGCGCGCCGACGACCAGCGTGTCGCCGGACAGCGCCGCCGCAGCGCCGAACCGGTCGCCGGTGCCGGCGTTGGACGCCCACACCCGACCGCGCTCGGTCCACGTCCCCGCGGCGTCGCGGGTGAACCAGAACACCGCGCCTTCGTTCGAAGCCAGCACGTCCTCCCCGGTCGCGCCGACGGCGATCGTGTTCCCCGCGATGGCGACCGACGACCCGAAGGCGTCGCCGGCCTGGGCGCCGGCGGGCTTCACGAAGGCTTCCTGCGTCCAGGTGCCCGTTGCCGGGTCGCGCCCGAACACATAGGCCGCTCCGGCGTTGTCGTCGGCGGTGTCGACGTTGTCCTCCCCCGGGACGCCGACCACCACGCGGTCGCCCGCGATCGCCACGCGGGTGCCGAACGCATCGCCGAAGCCGGTATTGGACGCCTTCAAATAGGCCTGCTGCGTCCACACGCTGCCCGACCTCGTGAAGACGTACGCCGCACCGGCCGACGTCGTCAGGTTGTTGCCACCGTCGCCGTTGACGCCGGTGGCGTTGCTGTCTTCGCCGGCGGCGCCGACGACCAGCGTGTCGCCGTCGATGGCCACGTGGCCGCCGAACCTGTCGCCCGTGCCTTGGTTCGACGCCGTCAGGACGGCCTGCCGTGCCCAGTTGCCGGTCGGCGTGCGGACGAAGACATGGACGGCACCGTCGTCGCCGAACCCGCCGCCCAGGTCGTCCGCGCGCGGCACGCCGACGGCGATCGTGTCGCCCGAGATGGTCGCCGCGGCACCGAATCCCATGTCGAAGCTCAGCGTTTCGGCCAGGAGCGTCGCGCGCAATTGCCAGGCGCCGGCGGTGTCGCGCTCGAAGACGAACGCGGCGCCCGCCTCGGTCCCCGCCGCAACCGCGAACTCGGCGCCGGCCACCAGCGTGTCGCCGTCGATGGCGACCGCACCTCCGAATCGGGGCGCCGACAACGTCAATGCGGAATCGAGGCGCGCCTGCGCCGTCCATTGACCGGTCGCCGAGTCGCGCTCGTAGACGTAGGCAGCCCCGGCATCGGGGGCGCCTTGCGTTGACTCGTTGCGGGGGGCTCCGACCACGAGCGTGTCGCCAGAGACCGCCACGGCCTCGCCGAGGTTGGCGTTGACGTCGCCGAACAGGCTGTTGAGCCCCGCGGGCTTGAGGTACGCCTCCTGGACCTGGGCGTGGGTGTGGCGGACGATCAGGCCGGCGACGACGAGTGACGGCAGACCGATGCCGGCGATGACGCGACGTGAAAGGGTGCGCATGATGCCTCGCTGGAGGATGGGAGTTCGTACCTGCAAGCGAAGGGGCGCGCCCCGACCCGACAGCGAGCGGCCGAGCTCAGCCGCTGGCGCCGCCGAGTGCTGCTTGCAGTCGGGCTGCGGCGGCGTCGTCGCCGCGGGCCCGATAGAACGCCGCGGCCGCGTCCAGGCACTCGCGGCGGTACTCGGGAACGCTGCTCGCCGACTCGAGCGGCGCGATCGCCCGGGCGAACGCCGGGGCCGCCGAGTCGGGCCGGCCGAGCGCGACCAGCGCCCGGGCCAGGCGGCAATCGGCCACCGCCGTGATGGCGTGCCCGGCCGGCAATGCCGTCCGCAGCACGTCGAGGGCTTCGCGGGCAGCGGCCTCGGCGGCGCCGGCGCGCTGTTCGGTGAGATGCAGGCCCGACAGCGACAGCAGCGGCAGCGCCCGCCGGTAATTGTCGCGGCCGAGCGTCTCGCGGTAGATGATGGCGGCGCGCTCGTAGCGCTCGCGCGCGTCGGCCAGGCGTCCCAGGCGGAGCTGAGTCGTCGCCAGATTCTGCAGGTAGCCGGCCACCGCCGGATGCCGCGGCCCGTGTACGCGCTCGCCGACGGTCACCAGTTCCGCGAGCAACGCCTCCGCGCCGGCGAAGTCGTTGACGGTCATCCGCAGCACGCTGAGGTTCGACATGGTGGCCAACCGGTGCGTGTGGGTGGCGCCGAGCGTCACTTCCAGCGTGTCGATGGCGGCGGCGAACAGCCGGTTGGCTTCGTCCACCTGCCCGAGGGCGCCGAGGGTCTGCGCCAGGGTTCCGCGCGCCAGCGCGGCCGCCACCGACGATGGCCCGAGCGCGGCGTCGGCGAGCGCGAGGGCGTCGCGCGCCGGCTGTTCCGACGCCTGGGCCTGGCCGCGGAAGCGGAGCGAGTCGGCCAGCGCCCGCGTCGCCTCGATCCGGACGACCGGTGGCAACCCCGAGGCCGGTTCGGCCAGCACCCTCGTGAACAGCGCTTCGGCGGCCTCGAACTGCGAGCGGTCCATGAGATGGCGGCCCAGGCGGACCCGCGCGTCGGCGATCTCGGCAGGGTCGCCGGGGCGGGCCGCCTCGGCCAGCGCGAGCCGACGCTCGTGCAGGGCGCCCGCCGCGTCGGGGTCGCCGCCTTCGGCACGGATGACGGCCAGGCCGGTGAGGCTGTCGCGCACCTCGCGCGACTCCGGCCCGTGGACCGCCGTCTGCAGCGCCATGGCTTCCTCGAGCAGCGGCAACGCCCGGTCGTGGGCGCCGAGGTTCTGGTAGACCCGCGCGATCGCCGACAGGATCGAGGCCCGGACGACCGGCCGCTCCGTCAAGGTGCCCTTGAGGCGTTCGGTGCCGAGGTCGAGCGCCTCGATGACGGTGATGCGCCGCCCCTGGGCGGCGTCGGCCGGCGTGTACGGGTCGGCACTGGCGAACAGATCGACCATGAACCGCTGGACCTCCTGGGCCCGCGCCGCCTGCGCTGTCGCCTCGTTGCGCTCGGCCTCGAGGGCGGCGGTGTGCCGCACCTGGGTGATCGCGTAGATCGCCGCGAAGGCGGCGGCCACGACGGCGGCGGGGGCCACCCAGGGCCGACGGCGAAGGAACGTGCGGGCGCGGTAGCCCAGCGTGTCGGGTCGGGCCGAGATCGGCCGCCCGTCGAGGAAGCGGCGGATGTCCCCGGCCAGCGCCTCGACCGACGCGTAGCGCCGGCCCGGCTCGGCATGCGTGGCGGTGCCGATGATGGTGTCGAGATCGCCGGTCAGGGCGCGGCGCAGGTGCGACGGCGTCGTCGCGCGCGCGGCGGCCAGTTGGCGGGCGTCGGCGCCGCTCGTCACCACCGTGCTGGGCCTGGGCACCTCGAGCCGGCCGGCGAGCGCAGCGAGGGCGTCGGCCGACGGCGCCGGTGCCGCGTACGGTGCTCGGCCCGTCAGCAGCTCGAAGAGCAGCACGCCGAGCTGGTACACGTCGGTGGCGGTCGTCACCGGCTCGCCGCGCAACTGCTCCGGGCTGGCGTGGTCCGGGGTCAACAGGAACTGCCCGGTGCGGGTGTGTCCGGCGTCGCCCTCTCCGGGATCGAGCAGCTTGGCGATGCCGAAATCGAGCAGCTTCACGTGTCCATCGGCCGTTACCAGGATGTTCGACGGCTTGAGATCACGGTGCACGACCAGCCGGGCGTGGGCGGCGCTGACCGCGCCGGCCACCTCGAGCACGAGTTCGAGCCGGCGGCGCACCGTCGCCCGCCGGGCGTCGCAGTGGGCCGTGACGGGCTCGCCGTCCACGTATTCCATCGCCAGATAGGGCCGGCCGTCTCCGGTGGCTCCGCCGTCGTAGAGCCGGGCGATGTTCGGGTGGGCGAGCGCCGCCAGGATCCGCCGTTCGGTGACGAACCGGCGCAACAGGTCGTCGGTGTCCATGCCGCGTCGCAGCACCTTCAGCGCCACGCGCTGCCGGAACCCGTCGCCGTCCCGCTCGGCGAGGAAGACGGTGCCCATGCCGCCGCGGCCCAGCTCGCGATCGATGCGGTAGGGGCCGATGGCTGCCGGGGCGCCCTCGTGCTCGGACGTCGCCGCCGTGAACACCTCGGCCATCGAGAGCGCCGGCGCCTCGTAGCGGCCCGTGGACTCGGCTTCGGCCCGCAGCAGCGTTTCGACCGCGCCGACCAGCTCGCCGTCGCCGCCGGCGGCGGCTGCGACGAACGCCGAACGCTCCTCGGGCGGGTGCGCCAGCGCCGCGTCGAACAGGCGATCGATCGCGTGCCACCGGGCGAGATCGTCGGCCCCGGGCGCCGTCACGGGTTACCCTCGCCGTCGACCGCGTCCGGCGCGGACGAAGCCAGCCAGGTATGCAGGTAAGCGCGGGCGCGGGTCCAGTCGCGCTCGATGGTGCGGGTGGACACGCCCTCGACCTCGGCAATCTCCGCCTCGGCCATCCCGCCGAAGAAGCGGCACTCGACGATTCGCGCCAAGCGCGGATCGCGCGCCTCCAGCCGGCGCAGCGCGCGGTCCACCGACAGCACCTCGAGCAGGCCGTCGTCGCCCGCTGACGTCGAGTCGTCGATGGCCAGATGGATCGCCCCGCCGCCGCGCTTGGCGGCGTTCCGCTGGCGTGCGTAGTCGACGAGCACGTGGCGCATCACCTTGGACAGGAGAGCGAACAACTGACCGCGTCCCCGCCACGCCGGGCCGGTGCGGCGGGCCAGCTCGACGTACGCCTCGTGCACGAGCGCGGTCGTGGTCAGCGTGTGGTGGGCGCGTTCGGCACGCAGGTAGCGGTGCGCCATCGCCCGCAGATCGTCGTAGAGGAGCTCGACGATGCCGTCGAACGCCTCGCGGTCGCCGTCGGTCCAGCGCCGCACGAGCAGCTCGAGATCCTGCGGCCCGGTCACGGCGCAAGCCTAACCGCCGCCGACAGACACGACAAGCCGGCCGGTCAGGTCGGCGAGGTCGTCGCCGCCGGCGCCCGACGGCGACGCGGCGCGATGGCCCAGCGCGCGCCGGCCCAGGTGCCCAAGCCGTTGGCGATCACGTCGGCGACGGTGGGTGCGCGCCCGTGGGTGAAGACCTGCGCCAGCTCGACCGCGAGCGACACGCCGAGGCCGAGCAGGACCGCCTCTCGGACGCGGCGCCGCGCCGTGCCGCCCCAGGCGTACGCCACCCCGAGCGGGATGAACAGGCCGATGTTGGCGATCCAGTCGCCCGGCCGGCGGTACTTCGTGAACGGCAGCCACTCCACGCTGGCCCAGTGCGAATGATCCTGAAAGCGCCACGGCCAGGTGGTGACGACGAGGATGATCGCCAGCGGCAGGAGGCAGCGCAGCAGCGTGCGGGTATTCGACAGCGGCGGGTGGCGCAGGGGCTGGGACACGGGCGGCGCGGACGGGCGCACCTGGAAGTACTACCAGAAGCGCCCCCGGAGCGCCCGTCGTTGACTCCGCCGGCGTCGCACCGGGATACTGCCGCGGGCTCCATCACGGGAGCCGTGCCCTCCAGGAGCCGTCCATGCGCCAGCGCCTCGTCCTCCTCGCCAGCCTCCTCGCGTCGTCCACCCTGCTCTGGCCGTCGGCGGCCACCGCGCAGATCGACACCGGCACGATCGTCGGCCGCGTGCAGGACTCGAGCGGCGCGGTGCTGCCGGGGGTCACCGTGACGGCCACGCGCACCGACACCGGCGTGGTGACGACGACGGTGACCAACGACAGCGGCGAGTTCGTGTTCCCCGGCCTGCGCATCGGCACCTACGCCGTCGCCGCCGAGCTGCAGGGCTTCCGCAAGGCCGGCTACGACGCCGTGCGGCTCAACGTCCAGGCGCGGGTGCAGCTCGACTTCGCGCTGGAGGTCGGCGCGGTGAGTGAGCAGGTGACGGTCACCGGCCGGGCCGAACTGCTGCAGACGCAGTCGGCCGACATCGGCAACGTCGTCGACCAACGCCAGATCCAGGACCTGCCGCTGCTCGGCCGCCGCTACTCGGAGCTGGCGTTCCTGACCCCCGGCGTCGTCGCCGCGCCGGCCGGCATCACCAGCCGCGGCGAGGACACGTTCTTCAACGCCAACGGCAACTACGCCACCTGGAACAACTACACGCTCGACGGCGCCGACAACAACTCGTTCTCGACCAACCTGCAGGAGCGCAGCCCGCAGGTGGTGCAGCCGCCGGTCGACGCGCTGCAGGAGTTCAAGGTGCAGACCCGCACCTACTCGGCCGAGTTCGGCAAGGCCGCCGGCGCGGTGATCAACGCCTCGATCAAGCAGGGCACCAACAGCTTCAGCGGCTCGGCGTTCGAGTTCTTCCGCGACGAGGCCTTCAACGCCAACACCTGGGACAACAACCGCGCCCAGCGGCCCAAGGGCAAGTTCAACCAGCACATCGCCGGCTTCACGCTGGGCGGCCCGGTGGTGCGCAACCGCACCTTCTTCTTCGGCGACTTCCAGGCGACGCGCACCGAGCGGGCGCTGTCGCAGACCGCCACGGTGCCGACGGCGCGGATGCGCACCGGCGACCTCAGCGAGCTGACCGGCACCATGAACGCGGGGAATCCGTTCATCCCGGCCGGCTGCCTCAACGCCGCCGCCAAGACCATCAGCCCGTCGTGCATCGACCCGGTGGCGGCGCGGCTGGTCAACCTCTACCCGCTGCCCAACGTGCCGGGCGCCGGCTTCTTCAACAACAACTTCATCTCGAACGGCGTGCTGAACAACGACATCAACCAGTTCGACGTCCGCGTCGATCACAGCTTCGGCGCCGGCCGCGACAACCTGTTCGCGCGCTACAGCTTCTCGCAGAACGACCGCGTCGAACCGCCGCTCCTGAACGATCCGGTGGCCTCGGGCGACTTCGCCAGCGACTACCTGATCCGCGGCCAGAACGCGGTCGTCGGCTGGTCGCGCATCTTCGGCAGCAGCCTGTTCAGCGAGTTCCGCGCCGCCTACAACCGGGTCCGCTCCGACGCCGTGCACCCGGCCTTCGGCACCGACTCCAACGCCGAGTACGGCATCAAGGGCGTGCCGCGCGACGACCGCTTCTACGGCGGCCTGCCGCACATGCCGATCTCGCGCTTCGCCCGTCTCGGCGGGCCGTTCTTCCGCCCGCAGTTCCAGACCTCGCAGGTGTTCCAGTTCGCCGAGCACGTCACCTGGACCAAGGGCGTCCACTCGATGAAGTTCGGCGTCGAGCGGCGCCGCGACCGGGTGCGCTACATCGACCTACGTTCGCTGAACGGCGAGCTGTCGTTCAACGACGGCCGCTACACCAACTTCGGCCTCGGCGACTTCCTGCTCGGGCTGTCGAGCGTGCAGCGGCTGACCCTGTTCCACGAACCAGACCTCTACGCCGACGGCTGGCAGGTCTACGCCCAGGACAGCTGGCGCCTGCGCGACAACCTCACCGTGAACGCCGGCATCCGCTACGAGCGCTTCACGCCGCTCTTCGACGAGTCGAACCTGCTCACCAACATCGACCCGGCGACCGGGCGGGTCGTCACCGCCAAGGACGGCTCGGTCCAGGACCGCACGCTCATCCGTCCCGACCGCAACGACATCGCGCCGCGCGTCGGCGTGTCGTGGAACCCGGCGTCGCGGCTGGTGATCCGCGGCGGTTACGGCATCTTCTACCAGCAGACCGACCGCTACGGCAGCGAGAGCCAGCTCGGCCTCAACCTGCCGCAGCTGGTCGACGCGGCGATCAGCGCCAACAGCGGCAACGACCGGCCGGCGTTCACCTTCGCCCAGGGCTTCACGCCGCTGAATGCCAGCACGGTGAACCCGGCGGTGGTGCAGTGGCGCATCCAGGATCCCGACCAGAACACGCCGATCGTCCACCAGTTCAGCATCGGGCCCGAATACCAGCTCACCTCGACGATGGTGGCGGCGGTGGAGTACGTGGGCAACCGCACCCGCAACGGGCGGCGCCTGCGCAACCTGAACCAGGGCGTGCTGCAGCCGGGCAGCCCGGTGGTGTTCCCCTACGCGCAGTACGGCTACGGCAACGCCTTCCTCGAGCAGATCGTCACCAACGGCCGCGCCGACTACGACTCGCTGCAGGTGCGGATGCAGAAGCGCATGGGCGGCGGCCTCGCCTACACGCTGGCCTACACCTGGAGCAAGGCGCTCGGCGACTTCCTGGATCACCTGAGCGCCGGCGGCGGCGCGGTGGGCAACTTCCCGCAGAACGCCTACAACATGGCGGCCGACTACGGCCCGCTGGCCTTCGACATCCCGCACCGCTTCGTGGCCAGCGGCATCTACGAGCTGCCGTTCGGCGCCGGCCGCCGGTTCCTGACGGACGGGCCGGGCGCGGCGATCCTCGGCGGCTGGTCGGTGAACGGCATCCTCACGCTGAGCGACGGCCGGCCGTTCACGGTGACCGCCAACGACACGGCGTTCACCGGCGCCGGCCGCATCACCCGGGCCACCTGCATCGGCGATCCGACGCCCGACGGCTTCGAGCCGACGCTGAACGCCTGGTTCGACCGCGCCGCCTTCACCGCCAACGCCGCCGCGTCCTACGGCAACTGCGGCGCCAACACGCTGCGCGGGCCCGGCTCGAAGTCGATGAACATGAGCCTGTTCCGCTCGATCGGGCTGGGCGGCGAGAAGCGGCTGGAACTGCGGCTCGAGACTTTCAACCTGTTCAACTGGGTGAACTACGGCTTCCCGGCCGCCAACGTCTCGAACCAGGGCACCTTCGGCACGATCACCAGCACGCTGGGCGATCCGCGGGAGATGCAGCTGGCGGTCAAGTTCTATTTCTGAGAACCGGGGCTCGGGTTTCGGGGCTCGGGGCTCGGGATCGGACAGTCACGCTGTCGTGCTGAACAGACTGAGGGTTGGAGTGTGCTGATGCGAGTATCCGTTGCACGTGTGACTGCCCCCGGATCCCGAGCCCCGAGCCCCGAGCCCCGGACAGGCGTCCGGCGCCCGCTCGTGGCGTTGGTCGGTCTGCTCGCCGTCGTCGTCGCACTGGACGCGCAGACCATCCCGCCGGACGCTGGGGCGTCGGGCGCCTGGCAGAAGATCCTCAAAGCGCGGACGACGGCCAGCGTGATGCACACCACCGCGCATCCCGACGACGAGCACGGCGGGGTCATCACCCGGCTGGCGCGGCGCGACGGGGCGCGGCTGGCGCTGATGACGCTCAACCGCGGCGAATCGGGTGACAACGCCATCGGGCCGCAGCTCTTCGACGGCCTGGGCCTCATCCGCACCGAGGAGCTGCGTGTCTCGGATCGCTACTACGGCGTGGACGAGCAGTACTTCACGACGATGGTGGACTACGGCTTCTCGAAGCGGCTCGAGGAAGCGTTCGAGAAGTGGGGCCGCGAGAACGTCATGCGCGACGTGGTGCGGGTGATCCGCACCAGCCGGCCGTGGGTGCTGCTGTCGCGCTTCCAGGGCAACGAGCGCGACGGCCACGGCAATCACCAGACCGCCGGTCTCGTCACCGTGCAGGCGTTCAAGCTGGCTGGCGATCCCACCATCTATCCGGAGCAGATCAAGGAGGGCCTGCGCCCGTGGCAGCCCTACAAGGTCTACATCGGCGGCGTGCGCGAGAACGAGGACTGGACGGTGCGCATCGACAGCGGCGAGTACAGCCCGTATCTGGGCGACTCGTTCGACAACGTCGCCCGCTACGGGCTGAGCTTCCAGCGCTCGCAGAACAGCGGGCGGTTCAACCCCGGCGCCGGCGGCCCCAACTACGGCTACTACTCGCGGGTGGGTTCTCGGGTGGCGAGTGCGCCGGCCAAAGAGCAGTCGATCTTCGACGGGCTGAACACCAGCTACTCGGGGCTGTTCGCGACGCTGGGCCACCGCTCACCCGAGGGCGTCGCCGATCAGCTGGCGCGCGTGGACGGCGCCTTCGGACGGGCGACCGCCGACTTCTCGTTCACCGATCCGACGCGCGCGGCGCCCGGCCTGGCCGCGGCGCTGCAGTTCATCCGCGAGGCGATCGCCAGGAGCGCCGGCGAGGACGAGGCGCTGTTCGTGCTGCGCATCAAGGAACGCCAGACCGAAGAGGCGATCACGGCGTGCCTGGGCCTGGAGCTGACCGCCACCGCACAGCCGGCCGGCGTGCCCGAGGCCACCGGTCCGTTCGCGGCGTTCGCGCCGCCGCCGTCGATGGCGGCGCCGGTGCCGGGCCAGACCTTCGAAGTGCGGGCGCGGCTGGCCAATCGCGGCCGGATGGCGGTGGCGCCGGCGGAGATCACGCTCGAGACGGCCACCGGCTGGAGCGCGACGCCGGCGGGAGAGTCGGGGATCGCGCCGTCGATCGCCGGCCACGCGGTGCTGCCGCGGCGCTTCACCGTGAACGTGGCGGCGGATGCGCCGATCAGCACGCGGCCGTTCTTCCGCCGCACCGGCCTGCAGGAAAGCCGCTACACACTCGACTCGGCGGAGTCGTTCGGCCGGGCGGCGTCGCCGGCGCCGCTGGCGGCGGTGGCGCGCTACGTCGTCGAGGGCTCGCCGGTCACGGTGCGCGAGGTGGTGCGGCGGCGGGAGGCGAAGCTGCCCTACGGCGACGTGCTGCGCGAGGTGCGCAGCGTGCCGCGGCTGGGCGTCACCGTGTCGCCGACCACGGCGGTGGTGCCGCTGAAGGCGACGACCAAGCGCGTCGATCTGCAGGTGGACGTCGTCCACAACGCCGAGGCGGCGACCAGCGGGGCGCTGGCGCTCACCGTACCGGCGGGCTGGAAGGTGGAGCCGGCGAGCCATCCGCTGACCTTCGCGCGGGCGGGGGAGCGGGCCAGCTTCCGCTTCGTGGTGTCGCCGGCGTCGATCGATGCCAAGCCGTACCGCGTCGAGGCGGTGGCCACGGCCGATGGGCGCAGCTATCGCGAGGGCTACGAGCTCATCGACCATCGCGATCTCGAGCTGCGCTACCTGTACCGTCCGTCCACGGTGGACGTGCGCGGCATCGACGTGACTGTGTTGCCCAATCTGAAGGTCGGCTACGTGATGGGCGTCGGCGACCAGGTGCCGCTCGGGCTCAGCCAGCTCGGCGCGCAGGTGACGCTGCTCGGCGAGCGCGAGCTCGCGTCCGCGGATCTGTCGCAGTTCGACGCGATCATGACCGGCACCCGCGCCTACGCCGTGCGCGAGGACCTGAAGACCTACAACCAGCGGCTGCTCGACTACGTGAAGAACGGCGGCAACATGATCGTGCTCTACAACACCGCCGAACTGGTGCCCAACCGCTTCGCGCCGTTCCCGGCCGACAACCCGCGCAACTCCGAGGAGGTGTCGGAGGAAGACTCACCGGTCGAGATCCTGGCGCCGACGCATCAGGTGTTCACGTGGCCCAACGCCATCACCCGGGCCGACTTCGACGGCTGGGTGGAGCAGCGCGGCTCGAAGTTCTTCTCGACCTGGGACGCGGCTTACACGCCGATGATCGCGACGTATGACAAGGGCCAGAAGCCGCAGCAGGGCGGCTGGCTGACGGCGACGGTCGGCAAGGGCACGTGGACCTACTTCGCCTACGCGCTGCACCGGCAGTTGCCCTACGGCGTGCCCGGCGCGTATCGCATCACCGCGAACCTGCTCGCCCTTGGCAAACGCCCGTAGGGGCCTGGCCCCAACGGCACGATAGTTGCGCAAGGAACGTGCCATCGGGGCCAGGCCCCAACTCAATCGCCGCGCAGGGCGATGGCCGGATCGACGCTCGTGGCGCGACGCGCCGGCACCAGCGTGGCGGCCAGGGCAGCCACGGTGAGGCCGACGGCAGCGATCGCGTAGCTGGCCGCGTCGCCGGCGGTGACGCCGAAGAGCAGCGCCGACATCGTGCGGCTCAGCACCCACGCGCCGGCCAGGCCGACAGACACCCCGGCCAGCACCGGCCGCATGCCTTGGCCGAGCATCATCGCCAGCACGTCCTGGCGGCTGGCACCCAGCGCCATCCGCACGCCGATCTCGGCGGTGCGCTGCTGCACCACGTAGCTGACGACGCCGTAGACGCCCAGCGCCGCCAGCATCGCCGCCAGCAGCGCGAAGAGCGTGAGCAGCCCGGCCCGCAGCCGCGGCTGCGCGACGACGCGCGCCAGCACCTGATCCACCGTGCGGACCTGATAGAGCGGCACGCCGGCGTCCATCTGCCGCAGCTCCGCCCGCACGGCGCCCGCCAGCCCGGCCACGTCACCGCCACTGCGTACCACGAGCGTCATCGTGTGGTACGAGGGCTGCTGCGCGTGCGGCGTGTAGAACATCGGCACTGCCGCCTCGTCGAGCGCCAGATGGCGCACGTCGCCGACGATGCCGACGACCTCGCGCGATCCCGGACCGCCGACCTCCTGCTGCTGCTCGCGCGGGATGCCGCTGTTGAACGTGATCCGCCGGCCGAGCGGATCCTCGCCGGGCCAGTACTGGCGCGCCATGCTGTCGCTGATCACGACGACGAGCGGCGACGGGGCGGCGTCGCGCGCGTCGAAGAGCCGGCCACGCAGGAGCGGGACGCCCATCGCGGCGAAGTAGCCAAGCGTGACCGAGCGCGCCTGTGGCGCCAGCGCCTGCCCGCGCGGCCGCGGATGATCCTCCACCTGGATGCCGCGGCTGTCGTAGTTGCGGCTGAGCGGCAGGATGTTCACCGCGCCGACGCGCTCGACACCTGGCAGCGCCCGCACGCGTTCCTCGAGCCGCGCGTAGAACGGCACTTGGTCGCCCTCCGGATAGGTCGCCGTCGGCAGCGAGACATCCATCGCCGTCACCTGCGCCGTCGCGAAGCCGGGGGGCACGTCCTCCAGCTTCCAGAGGCTGCGCATGAGCAGCGTGGCACCGACCAGCAGCACCACCGCGAGCGCCACCTGCGCGGCCATGAACAGGTCGCGCACCTGATGCGGCAGGACCGCGCCGGTGGACCGCCCGCCTTCCTTGAGGGTGCCGTGGAGCGAGGCGTGCGACAGGTGCAGTGCCGGCGCCAAGCCGAAGATCAGCGCCGACACGACAGCGGCGAGAGCGACGAACGCGAGCACCCAGGCATCGATACGGATGTCGGCGGTGCGCGGGATCGAAGCGGCGGCGAGCAGCGTTGCGCCGCGCGTGCCCAACGCGGCCAGGGCCACCCCCGCGACCGCGCCGAATGCGCTGAGCACCAGACTCTCGGCGAGCAGCTGGCCGATCAGGCGTCCGCGATCGGCGCCAAGGGCCGTCCGCACGGCGAACTCGCGCTGGCGACCGCTGCCGGCGGCGAGCAGCAGATTCGCGAGGTTGGCGCAGGCGATGAGCAGCACCAGCCCGACGGCGGCGGCCAGTACGACCAGGCTGCGGCGTGCGCCGGCCACGACTGCGTCGTGCAGTGGCGTGACGAGCACGCGCTCCTTGTAGTTGCTGGTCGGGTACTGCTGCTCGAGCCGGGCGGCCATCGCCGTGAGCTCGGCCCGCGCCTGGTCCACCGCTGCCCCGGGGGCGAGGCGGCCGATGGCACGGATGAAGCGGCCGCTGCGAGGCGCGGTGGCCGGGTCGAACCCGAACGGCACGAACACGTCGGCCGATCGGTCGGGATCCTCTTCGATGTGCCGATACGCGGCCGGCAGGACACCGATCACCGTGACGGACTCGGCGTTGACGCGCATCTCGGCACCGACCACGCCCGGCGCCGCGGCGAAGCGCCGTCGCCAGTAGCCGTCGCTGATGACCGCCACGCGGGGCGCCCCCATCCGGTCGTCCTCGGCCGCGAACAGGCGCCCGAGCGCCGCCGGCACCCCGAGCGTGGGGAAGAACGTGTGCGTCACCCGCACCATCCCGACGCGTTCGGCGTCGCCCTCCGATCCGCTGACGGTGGCCGAGCCGACGAATCCGTAGGCAGCCATTCGGGCGAGGATCCGCGTCTCGCGCGCGAAGTCCAGGTAGTCGGCGGGCGACAGGTTGCCGGGTTCGCCCTCCTCCTCGTCGAAGCCGACGACACGGACCAGCTCGTCCGGTGCGTGGTAGGGCAGCGGAGCGAGCAGCACCGCGCGCACCACGCTGAACATCGCGGCGTTGGCGCCGATGCCGAGGGCGAGCGTGCCGATCGCGACGGCCGCAAAGCCGGGCGCGGCAACGAGTCGGCGGACGGCGAGCCGGAGTTGCTGGAGCATGCGACATAGACGGCCATGCCGCCGCCAAGGTTGTAACGGCGCGTCTTGGGGCCTGGCCCCATTGGCACGAAATCGGCGCAACTTCCGTGCCGTTGGGGCCAGGCCCCAGCCGCTATGGCAGCTGCCAGATTTCGACGATGCCGGGATCGAGGCGCGGAATCGCCACGCGCCGGCGCGTCACGTCCACGCCGATGTCGGCCACGTCCGACACGCCGGGGACGAGCGGCGCGAGCACGCCGTTCACGAGGCTCATCAGCCCTGGCAGGTCCTGGCTCGAGACCAGCAGCGTCCGCTCATCGAGCCGCTCGACGCCGTCGTAGCCGCCCGGGCCGCTGGCCAGCACGTGCAGGCCGCCGCCGGCGGTCCAGCGGTAGACGTGCTTGCCCATGATCGACGCGATGAGCAGCTGGTTCGCGCGCGTATCCCAGAACACGCCGTTCGGCCCCTCGAGCCGGGCGTCGGCGACGGCGATCGACACCTCGCCGGCCGGCGACACGCGGTAGACGCGGTCGGTCCTGCCGCGCGTCGGGTTGCCGGTGGGCGGAAACACCAGGCTGGTGTCCGACACGTAGAGCGTGCCGTCGGGCGCGGCGGTGACGTCGTTGAGGAACACCGCGCCGTGCGGCCCGAGATCGACGCCTCGCCCCGGCCGGCCCGTGCGCCGATCGAAGCGGCGCAGCATCGTGACGTCGGTCACCCACAGATCGGCGCCGACGATCGCCATGCCCTTGGGCCCGTGCAGGGTCACGCCGTGCTGCCCGCCGGCGATGAAGCGGCGATCCAGCAGCGTGCCGTCCGGCCCGACCAGCGAGATGAAGCCGTTGTCGTCGCTCGCGGTCGCATGCGCGTTGACGTTGCTCACGTAGTAGCGATCGAGGTCGGGATCGAAGCGGGCCGACTCGGGAATGGCGAAGCCGTCGAGGCTGGCGAGCCTCGCCGGCGCGGCCGGTTGGGCCGCGGGGCCGACGACGCCGGCCACACCGAGCACGCACGCGAGAAGCACGGGAACACGCATGGCTCCAGCGTAAACGGGCCGCCTGGTCGCCCGGGTGCCCGGAGTGACGGACGGCGCCGGCGCGCGGTCCAACACCCGGTGGCCAGGGGCCGGTCACGGTGCCGCGGTGAGCTTGCCGCGATGCCGGAACAGCAGCACGTAGATGGCCGCGTAGAGCCCGATCACCGTCAGGCCGAACCACTCGATGCCCAGCGGCGTGAGCTGGAACGCCAGCACCAGGCCGGCCATGAGCCCCCAGTGCCCCGCCACGTACAGCGGCGTGCCGAAGCGCCGCACCGTCAGCCCGAGGTTGTCGGAGTAGAGACGAATCAGCGAATCCAGCGAGTTGACGACGAACACCACACCGACCACGACCATCGCCGTGCTGAGCAGCGGCGGCACCGCGGCGCCGGCGCGGAAGTAGAAGTAGAGCACCGAGAACCACGCGGCCAGCGGGATCGACGGGATCACCAGCAGCGCCGCCGCCAGCTGCCAGGTGCGGATGCCGCCGACGAAGCGGGCCACGAATTGCCCGATCATGATGCTCCACGAGAACCACCAGAACAGATAGAACGCGTGGTAGTCGGACATCGGCAGGACGAAGCGCGGCAGGGCGGTGAAGTAGGCGCCGAGGTCGGCGGCGGTCGTGGCCAGTCCGCCGACCCCCATGCCCGACTGCAGCCACAGGGCGGCGACGAGCGCGCCGAACAGCCACATCGACACCACGCTGAGAATGCGCACGAAGCGGATCTGCGTGCTCGACAGCACGGCCATCAGCACCGTGGCGGCCACCACCAGGTAGCGTGCCGGCGCACCGAGATCAGGCGCATAGAAGGGCAGGTTGCGCAGCAGCAGGTAGGCCGTGAACGCGCAGGTGCCGACGATGGTCACGTTGTTGACGACGCGCACGGCCGGCAGTTCGAACAGCCGCACGTGCGGCTCCACCGCCAGAAAGTAGAAGGTGGTGAGGAAGTAGAAGCCCCACACCAGGAAGCCCCAGAACCCGAAGGTGATCGCCAGCGGGTTGGCGAAGGCGTAGACCGGTTCGCGGGCGTAGACCGGGAACTCGGTGAGCGGGAACATGATGAGTCCGGCGTCGAGCCCCGAGGTGAAGAGCAGCGCCATGAAGCCGAGCAGCGACAGCGGCATCGGCCCGGCGACGCGGCGGCGGCCCCAGCCGACGACGACCGCCACCGAGGTGGCCAACGTGACGACGATCGCGGCCGAGAGAACCGTCTGCTCCACGTCGACGCCGATGTTACAGCCGGGCCATTGCGTCGTCGTGCAGCCGTGAGAAGATAGGTATTCCGGCGCCGACGAGACGGCGTCGTATTCATAAGGAAAAGAGAACGTGCCTGCCAAGAAGACCGCTCGATCCGCCGCCGCTCCCCGCTCTCCCCGCGCGACCGCGCGTCCCGCCGCCGCCAAGACACCCCGCGCCAAGCGCGTCACCCCCGCCGCGCCGGCGCGCGTTCCCGCGATCGCCGCGCCGACCGCCAACGAGACCGTGTCCCCCAAGGCTCCAGCGGCGGCGTCACCGTCTGCCACGCTGCAGCGGCCCGTGACCCGGGAGGACATCCAGGTGCGCGCCTACTTCCTCGCCCTCGAGAACGCCGGCCAGGGCGGCAGCCTCGACTACTGGCTGGCTGCCGAGCGCGAGCTGCTGCAGGGCGCGGCTTCGCGAGACTGAGGCTCCCGCGACTGGGGGGTCAGACCCCTTTCTGGCCTGGCCCTGAATAGGGGTCAGACCCCTTTCCTCGCTTGGCCAGACCAATCGCAGAAATTGCCCTGAACGGTCGGCCCTCGACGCCCGATACGCAGACGGAGCGACGCGGCTCCGCCCGCTCGCCGCTGCACGCCGTGGCTCGGGCCGTCACACGGGACGGCCGCTTCGGCCTGCTACAATCCGCGGGCAACAGTCGGGGGGCCGGTGAGCAAGAAGTGGTACAGCTATTTCGTCGTCACCGACGAGCCGGACCCTTCCGGCGAGTCGGCCGGCCAGCGGCCTGCCCCGGCGCCGCCGCGCCGCGCCGCCGACCTCGCCCCCGAGCCGCCGGCGGACGCGCCCGCCGCTGACGCCGCGCCGTCCGGTCCGGTCACCGCCGCTGCCGACCTCGCCATCGTCTACGAGTCGGCCAAGATCGCCGCCCCGGCCCACGGCTACACCGTGCTCAAGGTGGCCGAGATGCTGCAGAGCGAGCACATCCGCGCCCTGCCGGCCGAGGTGCGCGCCCGCTCGGTGCGCGTCGCCCTCGACGCCGCCGGCGTCACCGTGAACGAGATCGTCGAAGACGCCGTGCGCCGCGACCGCGCTCTCGACACCTACGAGCGCGTGCTGCAGCAGCACCTCGACGACCTGGCGTCGCAGACCACCGCCGAGAACCGCCGCCTCGAGGAAGAGATCGCCACCCGCGTCGCCGAACTGCGCGCGCGCATCGCCGAGAACGACCGGCGCGTCGCCGACGAGCTGGCCGAACTGCAGACCTGGCGGACGCGCAAGCAGCAGGAGGAAGGCGTCATCGCCGAGGCGGTGGGCCACTTCGTGGCGGAGAACCCGATCACCCGGCCGCCCGCGGGCGGCCGCGGCCAAGGAGACGCCGATGTTCGCTAGGCTGGGACGCCTCTTCCGTGCCTGGATGGGCTTCTTCATCTCGGTGGGCGAGAACCCCGAGGTGATGCTGCAGGATGCCATCGAAGAGATGCGCATGACCATGCCCAAGCTCAACTCGGTGCTGGTGGCCACCCGCGCCACCGTCATCCGCCTCGAGGAAGAGCGCGACGGCCTGCAGCGGCAGGATCGCACGCTCACCAGCTCGATCCAGGCGGCGCTGCGCGACGGGTCGGCCGCGGCCCGGGCCGTGGCCGAGGAGGACGCCATCCAGCTCCAGCAGCTGCGCCAGGATCTGGCCAGCACGCAGGAGCAGCTGACGGCCGCGCAGCAGGCCCACGAGAGCGCCAAGCTCTCGGTGGACGCGCTCAAGGGCAAGCTGAAAGAGAAGATCGAGATGAGCCAGCGGGCGATGAAGGAGCGGCAGAAGGCCCAGGTGATGAAGCAGGCCGCCGATGCCATCGTCGAGCTGCAGGCCTACGGCGTGGCCTCGACCGCCGACAAGTTCCTCGAGCAGATCAAGCAGGAGGTGGCCGAATCGAAGGCCGCCGTCGAGGTGGCGACCGGCAACATCGACACCGCGGCGATCGAGCGCGAGCGCACCTCCCGCAAGCTGAAGGCGGCCGGCATCCTGCAGCAGTTCGAGATCGAGATGGGCATCAGCGCGCCGCCGGTGGCGTCGTCCACGCCGGTCACGCCCAGCGTCGGCGGCCGCGTTGGCGAGAAGCCGAGCGCCTAGGCGGCCCGCGCCGGCGCCGCCAGCCACGATGGCCGCATCCTCCGACGACGACGTCTCGGCCGGGTCGATTCTCCGGGAGCTGATCTTCAATCAGTACCAGGCGATCGTCCTCGGCGGGACGGCGCTCGTCTCGCTGGTGGCGCTCAACCCGCTGCCGCTGCTCATCTGGCTGGGATCGGAGCTGGTGCTGCTGCCGATCCTCGACTCGGGGCCGCTGCGCCGCCTGGTCAACAAGCGCAAGCGCGACATCGCCCGGGCCCGCGCCGGCGAGCAGCGCGCCCGCATCATCGCCGACCTCACCCCGGTGCACGCCAAGCGCTACGCCGCGGTCGAGGAGATGTGCAAGCGGATCGAGGCCAACTACCAGGGGCTGTCGGGCATCTCGCAGGCGTATCTGTCGGAGCAGCGGGCCAAGCTCGACATGATCCTCACCGGCTGCCTCACCCGGCTCACCGCGCTGCAGCGCTACCAGAAGATGCCGCCGCGCCGCGGCAAGGCCGAGATCGAGCGCGAGATCGCCGGGCTGGAAGCCGAACTCGGCCAGGCCGACGTGCCCGAGCGCGCCGCCGCCGCGTTGCGCAAGAACCTCGAGCTCAAGCGCCGTCTGCTCGGCTCGCTCGATCAGGCCGACGACACCATCCGCACCCTGCAGACCGAGATCGACTCGATGGAGTCGCTGGTCGAGGTGCTGCACCACAACTCGATGTCGCTGCGCGACCCGCAGGCGATTTCCGAGGAGCTCGACACCATCGTCCGCCAGTCGGAAGACTCCGACCGCATCGTCCGCGAGATGGAGGCGCTGCTGCGCACCGACACCGATGCCTGGCAGGGCGATCTCGTCGCGCCGGCCGAGGTCGTGCCGCCGATTCCCGCGCCGCCTGAGACGACCCAGACCAGCGGCGCCGCCCGCCGGGTGAAACAGCGGTGACCACCACCACCTCGTCCTCGCCGTCCTCGTCGTTCGAGCACTACCCGCGCTGGGCGCGCACGCTGGCGCACGGCATCCGCGCCCGGCTCGGCAACACCTTCGTGCTGCACGGCAACACCCACGACGTGGTGGCGGCGCCCATCGCCGACGGCCGGCCGCGCAGCGCCGACGACTTCGTGCCGCTGACCCGCTTCCTGGCCGAGTGGATCTTCGGCCGGCGCGAGGTGGTGATCGAGTACCAGCGCGCCAACGGCGCCGTCTTCCACACCCGCGAGTCGCACGCCCGCTTCACCGAGGCGGTGTCCGTCGTCGACGCCGTGCACGGCACCAGCTACGCACAGTCGCTGCCGCGCGAGCCGGTGGCCTTCTGCGCGCTGCTCGACACTTTCCTGAAGCACGTCGTGCACCGCCAGCAGCCGATCGGCGTGGCGGTGATCCTGCCCTACGCCGAGACGCTGGTGCCCGAGTCCACCGGCGAGGCCGGCGCCGACGATCGGGCGGTGCGGGTCTACGTGCAGAAGTGGGCCACCGACCCGGCGCTGCTCGCCGCCAACATCACCTTCGTCCTCGTCACCGAGAACCTCGCGGATCTCAGCGCGCGGATCGTCCGCTCGCCGCAGACCGTGGAGATCGAGGTCACCCGGCCCGACGAGCGCGAGCGCCTTGAGTATCTGCGCGCGATCCGGCCGCCCGAGTGGTACCAGGCCCGATCCGACCTGCCGGTGGAACGCCTGGCGCAGGTGATGTCGGGCCTGACGCGGATCCAGCTGCGGCAGATCCTGGCGTCGGTCGACGAACACGGCACCCGGCTGGATGCCAAGGCCCTGCGCGAGCAGAAGAAGTCGGTGATCGAGGCCGAGTGCTACGGCCTGCTCGAGTACGTGGAGTCGCGCTTCGGCCTCGACATGGTGTCGGGCCACGACGGGGTGAAGGCACGGCTGCGCCGCGCCGCTCAGGCGATTCTCGCCGGCCGCCTGCAGGGCGTGCCGATGGGCTACCTCATCGCCGGTCCGGTCGGCTCGGCCAAGACCTTCATGGTCACCTGCTTCACCGGCGAGATCGGCTTCCCGTGCGTGAAGTTCCTCAACTTCCGCTCGCAGTGGCAGGGCGTCACCGAAGGCAACCTCGAGAAGATCCTCAAGGTGCTGCACGCCATGTGGCCGGTGGGCGTGATCATCGACGAGGCCGACGCCTTCCTCGGCGATCGCAACCAGGAGGGCGACTCGGGCACCTCGAACCGCGTCTTCGCCCAGCTCGCCTCGTTCATGGGCAACACCGAGTACCGCGGCAAGATCGTGTGGTTCCTGATCACCTCGCGGCCCGATCTGCTGCCGGTGGATCTGAAGCGGCAAGGCCGCGCCGAGGAGCACCTGGCGCTGTTCTATCCGCAGACGCCCGAGGAGCACGACGCGCTGTTCCGCATCATGCTGAAGAAGTCGGGTGTCGTCTCCGACGTCACCTCGATCACGCAGGTGATTGCCGACCCCAGTGGTTTGTCTGGCGCCGACATCGAGGCGATCCTCGCGCGCGCCATCCTCTCGGCCGACGTGGACGGCGAGGGCCGGCCGGTGGCGACGCTCGAGGTGCTGAAGCAGGCCTTCGACGACTTCATCCCGGCCACCAGCCAGCTCGAGCGCGAGATGCAGATCCTGGCCGCGGTGCAGGAGTGCACCTCGCGCGAGGTGCTGCCGACCCCCTATCGAGAGATGGATCGTAACGAGGTGTTCGCGCGGCTCAACGAGCTGCGTGCCCTGCTCAGGACCTGAAACGGAGGATCACGTGGCTCGGACCCCCTTGCTCGCATCCCTGCGGCGCGCCTACCGCCTGGCGGCGATCGCCAACCGTCGCGGCCCCGACACGCCGCCGCTCGACGAGCTGGTGGACATGGCGTATTCCCGCCGCCGGTTCCTGCGTCACTCGGCGGTGGCCTCGGCGGCGGCGCTGACCGCCGCCTGTACCCAGACCACACCGGCCCCGTCGGGGCCCGCCGGCACCGCCGCGCCGCCCGCCGCCGGTGGGTCGGGCGGCGGGGCGCCGCGCATCGCCATCGTCGGCGCCGGCGTGGCCGGACTGAACGCCGCCTACAAGCTGCAGAAGGCCGGCCTCACCGCCAAGGTGTTCGAGGGCGCCAACCGCACCGGCGGCCGCATGTTCACCGCCACCGACCTGCTCGCCGACGGGCTCACCACCGAGCTGGGCGGCGAGTTCATCGACAGCGGGCACGCCGAGATGCTGGCGCTGATGGACGAGTTCGGCCTCGAGCGCATCGACGTGCAGGGCGCCGGCACGGAGAAGCTCACCCCCGAGACCTACTTCGTCAACGGCCGGCACTACACGATGGCGCAGGCGGCGAGGGCGTTCGTGCCGCTGGCGAAGAAGATCGCCGCCGACTACGACTCGATGGGCGAGGTGGTGAACTTCGAGACCGAGGGCGGCGGGTCGGCCTTCGACCGCCAGTCGATCGACGAGTACCTCACCGCCATCGGCTGCACCGGCTGGATGCGCGAGATGCTCGAGGCCGCCTACGTCACCGAGTACGGCCTGGAGCTGGGCGAGCAGTCGGCGCTCAACTTCCTGTTCCTCATCGGCACCGGCGACCTCACCGACGCCAGCGCCTGCGCGGTGCTCGGCGAGAGCGACGAGCGCTACAAGGTGCGCGGCGGCAACCAGCGCGTGGTCGACGAACTGGCCAAGCGCGTCCAGCCGCAGATCCAGACGCTGCACCGCCTCGAGGCCATCCGCAGCAAGGGCCAGGGCTTCACGCTCACGTTCCAGACCGGCGGGCGGGCGGTGGACGAGGACGCCGACCTCGTCATCATGACGATCCCGTTCTCGATGCTGCGCGAGGTGAAGATCGACGTCGACCTGCCGGCGGTGAAGAAGAAGGCGATCGCCGAGCTCGCCTACGGCGCCAACGCCAAGGTGATGGTGGGCTTCAAGAGCCGGCCGTGGGAGAAACGCGGCTACGCCGGCAACGTCTACTCCGACGAGGCGTTCCAGCTGGCCTGGGCCAACAGCTACCTGCAGTCGGGGCCGAGCGGCGGTCTCACTCTTTACTCAGGCGGCAAGCTGGCCCACGAGGCCGGCAACGGTCCGGCCGAGACCGTGGCGGCGCGCCTGCTGGCCGGCATCGAGAAGGTGTATCCGGGCACGCTCGCCGAACGCAACGGCAAGGTGTCGCGCTTCCACTGGCCCACGTATCCCTGGACCAAGGGCGCCTACGCGGTCTACAAGCCGGGGCAGTGGACGACCATCGCCGGTGCCGAGGGGCTGCCGGTGGGCAACCTGTTCTTCGCCGGCGAGCATTGCAGCTACGATTTCCAGGGCTACATGAACGGCGGCGCCCAGACTGGCGCCGACGCCGCCAAGGCGGTGATGGCCGCGGTGAGCAGCCAGGCCAAGGCGGCGCGGCTGTTTTCGCGGCGGCAGCTCGTGCGCCTGGCCTGATCATTCATTTCGGAGGACGGTATGCGTCTCACTCCTGCCGGCAAGATCCTGCTGTTCCTGGTCGGACTCGGCGTGCTCGGCTATGCCGGCTGGACCTATCGCAACCGGATGCCCGGGCTGGGGTCGACCGCGGGCACGCCCACGGCGTCGTCCACGCCGGCGGGTAGCACCGCGCCGGCGGGCACCGCGGCGCCGGCCGGCGCCGAGCGCAAGGGCGTGCTGGCGTCGGTGCGCCAGACCGGCATCCTGCGCGTGGGCATGGAGCCGGATGCGCCGCCGATGCGTTTCATCAACGCCCGCAAGCAGGACGACGGCTTCGACTTCCGCCTCGCCGGTCTGATTGCCGACGGCCTCGGCGCCAAGCGCGTGCAGGTCGTGGAAGCCGACTACGAAGACCTGCCCGATCGGCTGCGCGCCGGCGACATCGACATCATCATGGGCGGCTACGTCCCCGATCCGTCGGTGGAGGGCGTGGTGTGGTCGAACGGCTATCTGGACTTCGGCCTGTGCCTGATCGTGTCCGAGGGCATGGCCGGCACCTATCGCTCGACCCGCGACCTGGCCGGCAAGCGCATCGCCATCTACGACGATCCGGCCGCCGAGCGCTGGGTGCAGCAGAACATCCCCGGGGCGCGCATCAGCAAGTTCTCGGGCGACAACGGCTGGTTCGAGGCGGTGGAGCGCGACCAGACCGACGCGCTGATCTACGACTACCCGTTCGCCGCCGAGGAGATCAAGGCGCACCCGCGCACGACCATCGTCCAGTACAACCTCAACCAGTCGAAGTACGCGGTCGGCATCCCGGCCGGCAACTTCGACCTGGTCTACGAGGTGAACCAGGTGATCGATCGCTTCCGCGCCACGCCGCAGTACGCCGACCTGATGCGCGAGTACCTGACCACCGTGTCGGACGTCTTCACGCAGCCGATCGCCGGCCGCAAGACCTACACCGTGAAGGCGGGCGACACGCTGAGCCGCATCGCCCAGGCGCAGCTGGGCGACACCAACCGCTGGCGCGAGATCTGGGACCTGAACCGGTCGCGCGTCGCCAACGAGAACCTGATCTACCCGCGGCTGGTACTGCTGATGCCCTGAGCGGCCCGCTACTCGACCCGCAGGGCGTCCACCGGCGCCACGCGGGTCGCACGGCGGGCCGGAATGAACGACGCCAGGGCGCCGGCCGCCGCCAGGGCGACGACGACCGCGGCGAACACCGCCGGATCCCAGGGCCGCACGCCGAAGAGCAGGATGCCGAGCCCGCGTGCCAGCAGGGCCGCCAGCACCAGGCCGAGGGCCAGGCCGGCCCCGACCTGCCAAGCGCCCTGTCGCAGGATCATGCCCAGGATGCTGCCCCGCTCGGCGCCCAGCGCCATGCGCACCCCGATCTCCCGCGTCCGCGTGCTGGTGGAGAAGGCCATCACCCCGTAGAGGCCGATGGTCGCCATTGCCAGCGCCGCCGCACCGAACGCGACGAACAGCGCACCGAAGGCCCGGTAGAACCAGGTGTCGAGCGAGTACTGCTCGGCCAGCGACCGCACCCAGTAGAGGGGCAGGGCGGGATCGAGGCGGTGCACCTCGTTCTGAATGGTCGACGTGTAACCCATGGCCGCCTGGTCGGTGCGCACCACCAGGCTCATGAAGTTGATCACGTTCTGCGCCAGCGGCACGTAGACGCCCTCGTGCCGCGGGTTCAGCGCGCCGATGGCGCCGCCCAGGTGCAGGTCGGGCACGATGCCGACGATGGTGCGCCACGGCGCGTCGTCGGGCCCCAGCTTCAGGCGCGCGCCGATGGGATCGCGGTCCGGGAAATGCAGCGCCGCGAAGCGCTCGTTGACCAGCGCCACCGGCGCCGCGTCGGCGCCGTCGGTGCGCTCGAAGCCGCGGCCGCGCACGGGCGCGACGCCGACGATGTCGAAATAGCCCGGCGTGATGACGATGCGCCGCACCAGCGGGTGGTCCTGCGCGGTCGGATAGGCGACGCCGTCCAGGGTGAGCGGCTGCATCTGCCCGCCGCGGGCCGGCAGGTCGGAGGTGAACGCCACCGCCCGGACACCGGGGCGACCCTCCAGCGCGCCGAGCAGCGACTCGTAGAAGCGCCACTGCGCCTGCGGCGTCGGGTAGTCGTTCTCGAAGAGGCCGAGACGGGCCGTGAAGATGTTCTGGGTGGCGAAGCCGTAGTCGAAGTTCGACACGTTCAGCACCGTGCGGATCATCAGGCCGGCGGCCACCAGCAACCCGCACGACACGGCGAGCTGGACCACGACCAGGCCGCGGGTCAGCCGGCCGACCCGGCCGCTCGACGACCCGCGCGACTCGTCGTTCATGATCGCCGCCACGTCGGCGCGGGTGGCGCGCAGCGCCGGCAACGTGCCGGCCAGCAGCGTCGCGAGCAGGGTGAGGCCGACCACGAAGGTGATGACCATCGGGTCCATCGAGGCGTAGAGCCACAGCGGCGTGTCGTTGGTGGCCAGCCCGGCATTGAAGAAGTCGATGGCGGTGCGGGCGATCACCAACCCGATGGCGGCGCCGGCCACGGCCAGCACCAGCGTCTCGACCAGCAGCTGCCCGACGGTGCGCCAGCGGCTGGCACCGAGCGCCGTGCGCACCGCCACCTCGCGCGCCCTGGCCGCGGTGCGCGCCAGCAGCAGGTTGGCGACGTTGGCGCAGGCGATGAGCAGCACGCCGAAGACCGCGCCGAGCATCGTGTAGAGCATGTTCGCCGCCTGCGGGCCGAGGAACGTGTCCTTGAGCGGCAGCAGCGTCACGCCCATGCCCTGGTTCGATTGCGGGTATTCGGCGGCCAGGCTGGCCGCGAGGGTCGCCATCTCGGCCTGGGCGGTCTCGACGCTCACGCCGTTCTTCAGCCGCGCCAGCGCCTGCAGCTGCGTGCCCTCCACCGCCGGACCGCCGCCGCGCGGGTAGGCGAGCGGGTCGATGCGCAGCGGCAGCCATGCGTCCATCGCCGATGGGAACCCGAACTTCTCGGGCAGCACGCCGACGATCGTCGTCGGCTGGGCGTTGGCGCGCACCGTGCGACCGACGATGTCGGGGTCGCCCTGGAAGCGGTCCTGCCACGCCCGGTAGCTGAGGAGCAGCACGGGCGGCGAGGACGGGTGGTCCTCCTCGGGTTGGAACAAGCGGCCGAGCACGGGCCGCACCCGCAGCAGGTGGAACATCTCGGCGCTGGCATAGGCGCCCAGATACCGGATCGGCTCGCCCTCGGTGCCGCCGACGTTGACGGTCTCGGCGTAGTAGGCGGCGATGCCCTCGAAGCTGGTCTGCCGGGCCCGCCAGTCCTCGAAGTCGTGAATCCGCAGGCCCATGAAGTCGGCGCCCTGCGCCGGCTGATTGCGGAACAACGCCACCAGGCGATCGGGCTCGTCGTAGGGCAGCCCGCGGATCGCCGCCGACCAGACGATGCTGAACATCGCGGTGGTGAGGCCGATGCCGAGGGCCAGGGCGAGCACTGCCGAGGTGCTGAGGCCTGGCCGCCGCACGAGCATCCGGAGGCCGTAACGCAGGTGTGCGAGGAGCGAACCCATCGTGACCCTCCTGTCGGCGGACGAGGCCCGACAGTACGACGGTTACGAGCGCGGCGCGAGGATTGTTTCGCCGGCGCTGACGCGACGGCCGGGCTGGCCAGCCGGGTCCCGGGGGCTCAGACCCAGGGCCGGGAGCGGTTGCGGGCGAAGACCGCGTAGGCGGCGACACCGGCCAGCAGGAACGCCACCGAGAACACGATCCCTTCCCACGGGCCGGTGACGAAGATGAACAGCCACAGCGCGCCCGAGAGGATCGCCGGCCACGGGTAGAGCACCATCGTGAACGGCTGCGGGATGTCGGGCCGGTAGCGGCGCAGCAGCACCACCGCGGCGCACTGCCAGATGAAGCGCAGCAGCACCTGCACCTGGATCAGCCAGCTCACCAGCTGGCCCAGCGTGAAGAAGCAGAACGGGATCGAGACCAGCGCGATCGTCACCAGCGACACGTCGGGGAAGTGCTTGGTCGGGTGGACGCGGGCGAAGACGTGGAAGAAGTCGCCGTCGCGGGCCGCCGCGTAGGGAATGCGCGAGTAGCCGAGGATCGTCGCGTAGAGCGACGACGCCGCCACGAACAGGATGAGGCCGGTCATCACCGTGCCGGCCAGCCGCCCGGCGGTCGGATCGGCGAACGTCCGCTCGATGAAGACCGACGCCACGGTGCGCGAGTCGCGCACCTGCTCCCACGGGATCATGCCGAGGATGACGATGGTCATCAGGCTGTAGAGCACGAACACCAGCGCGATCGACAGGAAGATCGAGCGCGGCACCGTGCGGGTCGGGTCCTTGATCTCGTCGCCGATGTTGCAGACCTGGTTGTAGCCGCCGTAGCTGTACATCGCCAGCACCGAGGCGGCGCCCAGGCTCGAGACCAGCGCGCCGTCGAAGACGAACGCCTTGGAGGGGTAGTCGAAGGCCTGGGCGAGCGAGAAGTTGAAGAGACCCGCGACGATCACCCAGCCGACGGTGACCAGCACCACCGCCAGCATCACCACGCTCAACCGGCCGATGTCCTCGATCTTGCGCCACAGCAGCGCCGTGGACGCCACGCACACCGCGGCGGCGATCAGGTGGTGGGTGAGCGGCGTCATCCCCGCCCACACGAATTGCAGGTAGTCGGCGAAGCCCACGGCGCCGCCGGCCACCGACAGCGGCGCGACCAGCACCGTCTGGAAGATGAACAGGAACGCCATCAGCCGGCCGAGGCCGAAGGGCTGGAACGCCTCACGCAGGTAGAGGTAGCCGCCGCCGCTGCCGGGCAGCGCCGCGCCGAGCTGCGCGTAGACGAGGCCGTCGGCCACCGCCAGCACGGCGCCGGCGATCCACGCGTACATCACGTGCGGGCCGTCCATCGCCGTCACCATGAACGGGATGGTGAGGAACGGCCCCACGCCCACCATGCTGATCACGTTGGTGGCGGTGGCCTGCAGCAGGCCCATGGCCCGCGTCAGCGCCGGATCGCCCACGGCAGACGGCGGACCGGCTGATGCGGGCGTGGTCATGCCGGCAGCAGCGCGTCCACGAGCTGTTCGGCGAGCGGGCGCGAGTGCACCAGCGGGTTCAGCGCCAGCGCGTCGATGCGATCGTCGCGCCGGCCGCTCATCGCCGCCGTCACCGTGGCGCGCTCGTATTCCTTCACGCAGGTGATGAGGGCGCGGGCGTGGGCCGGCACCTTGGCCACCGGCCGGGCGTGCGGCCCGGTCGCATCCACCGCGCACGGCACCTCGACGATGTCGTCGTCGGCCAGGAAGGGCAGGGTGCCGCGGTTGGGCAGGTCGAGCGGGATGACCGCCCCGGTGTTGCCGGCGATGGCCGAGATGGTCATCAGCGCGATGCGGTCGTAGCCCGACAGCTCGGCCCAGTCGGGCTTGACGCGCGGCGTGGTCGTGCCGGTCTCGAGCTGCATGTAGCTCGCGTCGCGGGCGGCGAGGTACTGCTGGTAGCGCACCACCGGATCGGGCACCCCCTGCGCGAGGTCGGCGAAGAACTGCGCGGTCAGCGCGGCCACCGCCTGGCCACGGCTGCTGCCCGAGTTCCTGAGGTGGGCGAGCGCCACCTCGGGCCGGTAGTAGTAATAGAGATATTCCGTCGGCAGCAGGCGCATCTCGCGCAGCCGCTCGGGCTCGAAGAGCGGCGAGCGATAGGCGGCGGCGAGGCGGGCGTCGTCGTCCCACAGACGCGCGATCTGCGGTTCGCCCTGGAAGGTGACCTCGCGCAGCCAGCCCAGGTGGTTGAGGCCGAAGTAGTCGTACTCGCACGCCGCCGGCGGCAGGCCGAGCGCGTGCGCGGCGTCCTCGAAGGTCTCGGTGGGCGTGTCGCAGATGCCGATGATCCGCGCGTCGCTGTGCTGGTGCACGGCCTGCGACACCACGCTCACCGGGTTGCTGAAGTTGATGAACCAGGCGTTGGGGGCGAGTCGCGCCGCGAGCCGTCCGTACTCGACCATCGGCGGAATGGTGCGGATGGCCATCGCGAAGCCGGCCGGGCCGACGGTTTCCTGGCCGACCACGCCGAGGGCGATCGTCGTCGCCTCGTCCTTGGCACGTTGCTCGATGCCGCCGGCGCGGATGCTGGTGATGACGAAGTCGGCGCCGTCGATGGCGGGCTCGGGCGCGGCGTGGGCGTGGACCGTCACGCGACCGGCCATCCGCTGCGCCAGATCGGCGATCACGGCGAGGCGCGCCTGGTCGATGTCGTAGAGGTCGATACGATCGACAAGGAGCGTGGAGCGGGCGAACCCGCCCACGAGCAGCGGCACGCGCACGCCGGCGCCGCCGATGATGGCCAGCTTCACGAGGTCCTCCTGGTGGCGCGGCGGCGCCTCGCGGGCGGGCGCGGGCGCGCGGTCGTCGCGCGGGGCGGGCCCGATGCTTGTCCGGCAGCGCGGGCGTTCTTGGCGGCGGGCGGCAGTCCGGGCCGTCGCGCCGTGGATGGCGCGCGCGGGCGGAGCATGGCGGGCAGGTCGGCGGCGCGGGGCAGGGCGTCGAGTCCGCCGGGCGCGGCCGTGGATGCGGCGCCCACCGTGTTGCCGGTGGCCAGGCAATGCGCGGGCGCGCTGCCGCGCAGCCAGGCGGCCAGGAAGCCGGCGCTGAAGGCGTCGCCGGCGCCGGTGGTGTCCACGGGCGTGACGCGCGGGGCCGGCATCACCACGTCGCCCTCGGGACCGCGGCGCAGCCAGCGGCTGCCGAGCGATCCGAGCTTGACGATCACCGCGCACGTGCGGGCGCGCAGCGGCGGGTAGGCGTCGTCGAGCGCGTTGACCCGCGCGTAGAGCGGCGCCTCGAGTTCGTTGACGAAGACGAGATCGAGCGCGTCCATCAGTGCGGGCAGCTCGGGACGCAGGGCCAGCGACTCGCTCCAGCCGAAGTCCCACGACACGGTGGCGCCGCGGCGCTTGAGGCGCCTCACGCACGCGGTCCAGGCGTCGAGGTCGTGCGGCGTGAGCGCCAGGTGCACGTGGCCGGCGGCGGCCGTGCGCAGGGCGGCGAGCAGGCGCGGCTCGAGCACGCGGTTGACGCCGGTGAAGGTCACGAAGGCGCGATCGGTGGTGGTCGAGAGCGCCGCCGAGATGGCGTGCGGCTCGCGCGGCTGCTTCAGGTTGTGCACCCGCACGCGCTCGCGTCTGAGCCGGGCGACGGCGGGGGCGCTGAGCGCGCTGAGAATCGCGGTGGAGACGCCGAGCCGGGCCGCCGCGACGGCGGTGATTACCGCGCCGCCGCCGATGGTGGCGTGGAACGTGTCGGTCTTGATCTCCTCGCCGGCGGCGGGCAGCCGCTCGAGCCCGACGAAGACCAGGTCCTCGAATGCCTCTCCGGCGGTGAGCAGTCGCGGTCCGGCCACGCCGAATTGTATCCGGGGCCTGGCCCCAATGGCACGTTTCGTGCGCAACTAACGTGCCATCGGGGCCAGGCCCCAACGGGCCCCAACGCCTTCTGCGTTGTAGATAACTCCCGCGAGCGACGCGATGACGCGCTCCGACGTGATGCGGAGACCAGCGGCACGACGCCGGACGCGACCGCGATGATCGGCAGGATGGCCGCGCGCCCAGCGCCCCGCGTCGGCCGCTGACCCGCCCGGCCCGCGTGCGACATCATAAGGGCGTCATGTCCAAGGTCTCCGTCAAGGTCTTCAACGCCGACGGCCAGCTCGTCGGCCCGATCGACGTCCCGCGCGTCGAGAAGACGCCGACCGAGTGGCGCGCCCAGCTCACCGACGATCAGTTCCGCATCGCCCGCGCGCAGGGCACCGAGCGGCCGTTCTGCGGCACATTGCTCGACAACAAGGCGCACGGCGTCTACGCCTGCGTCTGCTGCCACCTGCCGCTCTTCGCCTCGAACGCCAAGTTCGAGTCGGGTACCGGCTGGCCCAGCTTCTTCCAGCCGATCGCCGACGAGAACGTGGCGACGCGGGTGGACCGCAGCCACGGGATGACCCGGGTGGAGATCCTGTGCGCGCGGTGCGACTGCCATCTCGGCCACGTCTTCCCCGACGGGCCCCGGCCGACCGGGCAGCGCCACTGCGTCAACTCCGAGTCGCTCGTCTTCGTGGATGTCGAGGATTTGCGCGATCTGGCCGACCCCGCCGCCGCCTGACCCGGCAGTTCCTGCCACCCCGCGACTTGTAACCGTGACCGTTCCGATGACAGGTCGGCGGTGATGGAATTTGCCACCTGACGCCGCTATCCTCAGCGCAGAAACTGCGCGCCCCTCGCGTCTCTGCCCGGAGGTCCATCATGCGGCGCAGCGTCACCAGCGACCAGCTCACCGTGCGGGCCATTGCCGGCTCCCACGTCGTGCTGCTGGGCATCCACCTGCCGCAGGCGCTGTGCGCCAACCTGCTCGGCTTCGCCGTGCACCGTACCGACCACGAGGAAGAGGAGGCGTACTGGCTGCGCGGCAAGAAGACGTTCCTCCTCACCGACCCCGGGTTTCCGCCAGGCGCCACTTACTCCACCCGGCAGCACCCGATCCAGGGCTTCACCTGGAGCGACTTCACCGCCAAGCCGAACCAGCGCTACACCTACCGTGTCGTCGCCCTTACCGGCGCCCCTGACGCGCTGGTCGCCGATCGCGAGGCGGCGGTGGAGGTGACCACCGAGTCGGAACTCGGCCAGACGCATCACGTGTTCTTCAATCGCGGCGCGTCGGCGTCACAGGAATACGCCCACCGCTACGGCACGCCGCCCGACGAGAACAACCCCGCCGACCCGCGTTGGGCCTGGCTGTCGCGCGGCGTGATGGAGGAGATCGAGACGTTCCTGGCCCGGGCGATCGACGTCACGTGGGGCATCCGCGTGGCCGCCTACGAGTTCCGGCTGCCGCGGCTGGCCGCGTTGCTCGCCGCCGCCCAGGCCCGCGGCGCCCACGTGCAGGTGCTCTTCGACGCCAACAACAACCCGCCCGACGCGCAGGGCGTGGTCTTCCCGCGCGACGAGAACCGCGCCACGGCGGCCGCGGCCGGAATTTCGGCGCTGTGCCTCGAGCGCCTCACCCGCACCGACGTGGTGAGCCCGCCGATCGCCCATCACAAGTTCATCGTGCTCACGCACAACGGCCAGGCCGAGGCCGTGCTCACCGGCTCGACCAACTTCTCGCTCGGCGGCGTGTTCGGGCAGGCCAACGTCGTCCACGTCGTCAACGACCCGCAGGTGGCCGACAGCTATCTGCAGCTGTGGACGACGATTGCCGCCAATCCACCGCACGGCCCGCTGCGCCAGCAGCTGCAGGCGCAGAATCCGATTCCGCCGGCCACGCCCGTGCCGCGTCTGCCCGCGCCGGGCACGACCACGATCTTCTCGCCGCAGCAGAATCTCGAGGCGCTGCAGTGGTACGCGGACCTCGCCGCCACCGCCTCAGACGCGCTCTTCATGACCTTCGCCTTCGGCATGCCGGCGATCTTCAAGGAGGCCTATCGCTCCGGCCAGGCGCGGCTGCGCTACGCACTGCTCGACAAGCTGATCCCCAGCGGCACGCCCACCGCCAACCGTCCGGCCGCCATCCAGGAGATGACGAACCTTCGCTTCATGAAGGAGAACCGCTTCGCCGTGGGCAGCCGCATCGCCGTCAACCGCTTCGATCGCTGGGTGAAGGAGCGGCTCACCGGGCTCAACAGCCACGTGCAGTACGTCCACACCAAGTTCATGCTGGTGAATCCACTGGGTGCCGATCCGATCGTCGTCACCGGCTCGGCCAACTTCAGCGAGGCCTCCACCAAGGTGAACGACGAGAACATGCTCGTCATCCGCGGCCACGAGCGCGTCGCCGACATCTATCTGGGCGAGTACATGCGGCTGTGGAACCACTACGCGTTCCGCGAGTGGGCGTCGAGCCAGCCCGCCGACCCCGCCGACACCGCGTTCCGGCACCTCGAGAACGGCAGCAGTTGGACGGCCGAGTACTTCGGCGACACCGACCGCAGCCGCCAGCGGGCCTACTTCTCCGGCGTGCCGTGAGTGGGGCGGGCTACTTGAACGGCTGCGGACGCGGCGTGGCGTCGGACGACGGCGGCAGCAGCGGCATCACGAACGTCGGCTGATCGCCGGTGAGCGTCTTCAGGAACGCGACGATCTTGCCCAGTTCGTCGGGCGTGTAGCGCTTGCCGAGCTGGATGCGCCCCATTACGTCCACCGCCTCGGCCAGCGTGTCGGCGGCGCCGTCGTGGAAGTAGGGATAGGTCAGCTCCACGTTGCGCAGCGTCGGCACCTTGAAGCTGAAGCGATCGGCGTCGCGTCCCGTGACGGCGACGCGGCCCTCGGCCGGGTTGTCGGTGCGATACGGCTCCACCACGCCCATCTTGCGGAACGAGGCACCGCCGGCGGCCGGTCCATTGTGGCAGGCGGTGCAGCCGCTCGACTTGAACAGCGCGTAGCCGCCCTCTTCTTCGAGCGTGATGGCGCGCCGTTCGCCGCGCAGCCAGCGGTCGAACCGCGCGTTGGGGGTGACCAGCGTCTCTTCGAAGGCGGCGATGGCGGTGGTCACCTTGTCGATGTCGATGGCGCCGGGCCCGAAGACGTTCTGGAACTCGGTGACGTAGCCGGGGATGGTGCTGAGCATCTCCACGGCGAGTTCGTGCGTGAACGCCATCTCACCGGGATTGGCGATGGGCCCGCCGGCCTGAGCCTTGAGCGTCTCGGCGCGGCCGTCCCAGAACTGCGCCACGTTCATGCTCGAGTTCAGCACGGTCGGCGCATTGATCGGCCCTTTCTGCCACTGGTGGCCGATCGACGTCTTCAGATTGTCCGACCCGCCCAGGCTGAGGTTGTGGCAGGAATTGCAGCTGATGAACCCGGAGCGCGAGAGCCGCGGGTCGAAATAGAGCTTCTTCCCCAACTCAGCCATCGGGCGGTTGGCGATCTTCGCCCGCTCGATCGGCTCGATCGGCTCCCGCCGCTGCTGGGACTGGACTACGGCGCCCGAGAGGATGAGGGCGACGGCGATGAGCAGCCTCGGATACACGACAACCCCTCCCGGGCGCCTTGGCATCCGAGCGTTGCGCCCCGCCGGGCCACTGTGCACGACGTGTGCCGCGAGTGCGCATCGCGAATGCGGTGCGAAATGGCAGGCGCGAGCCGGAGCCGCGGCAGTGGCCACGGACTTCTCCTCGGTCGGGCCCGGGTCTGCCCGCAGTTTCTGCCTGCCGGCGCAATCCGAATGCCATTGGGGCCAGGCCCCTACGCCAGGGATGGTGTGGTGCCGTGGCGGGGCCACCAGACGCGCAGCAACTTCTGCGGACCGGCGGGGTGTACGCTGGGGCTGCAGTCTGGGTGGAGCGTCAGGTGTTCAAAGCCGGAGATCTCGTTCGTCACAAGTCCAAGCCCGAGTGGGGCATCGGCCGCGTCACCGGCCAGACCGTCGAGGGCAAGGTGCTGGTGAAGTTCAGCGCCCGCGCCGGCGACGTGCTGCTCACGGCGGCCGGGGCGGCGCAGCACCTGGTGGCCGACACCGGCGCCGACTGGCAGGCCACGCCCACCGCCGTGCGCCGCACCGCCACCGTCGGCCGGGTGCCGTGCTCGACCTGCGCCGAGGACGTGCGCACCCCGATCACCCGGGCCGACGGCTCGTGGCGCGCCTGCCCCGAGTGCTCGGCGCAGAACGGCAAGCAGCATGTGCTGCGGCCCTATCCGGCCGCTTTCGACGAGCCGGCCGCCAACGCTCCGGCCGACGCGCTGCCGGCCGACGCCGCCCGCGCCGCCGCCGACCCGGTGGCCGCCGGCCGCGAGGGCTGGTGCCTCAACTGCCGCTCCAACGGCCGCATCGCCGTCGGCGCTTCCCGTGTTTGCGCCGAGTTCGCGCGCTGACCATCGCCCGTAGTACCCTGAAGAGGTCGAGGGGCGAATGGGCTGCCTCCACGAACGGAGGGAGACCGAAACCGCATGACTTACAAAGCCGGAGACGTGGTTCGCCATCAGGGCATGGCGGAGTGGGGACTGGGCAAGGTGCAGGACGTGACCGGCGACGGCAAGGTGGTGGTCCGCTTCACCGGCCGCCCGGCCGACGTGATGCTCACCGCGATGGGTGCCAGCGCACACCTGCGGCGCGACAACAGCGAGTGGCAGGACGTGCCGCGCCCCAAGGCGAAGTCCGCCAAGTCCAAGGCCAAGGCCAAGACGCCCGCCGCGGAGTGACGCCAGCCCGCGCGGCTCGCCCGTCAGGCGGCTCTGACGAGCCGCCCGACGTTCCGGCTCACGCCTGGTACGAGGTGCGGCCGCCCACCACGGTGCGCACGATCTGGATGTCCTTGATCTTCTCGACGTCCACCGTGTGCGGGTCGTCGGCCAGCACCACGTAATCGGCCAGCTTGCCGGCGGTGATCGACCCCTTGATCGCCTCCTCGCCGCTGGCCCACGCGCCGTTGTAGGTATTGACGGCGATCGCCTCGCTGACGCTGATGCGCTGATTGGCGCCCCACGTCTTGCCGTCCCAGCCCTTGCGCGTGACCATCCCCTGGATGCCCATCAGCGCCGCGAAGGGCCCCGGCGAGAAGTCCGACCCGGCGCACGCGTACACGCCCGCGTCGAGCAGCGAGCGGTAGGCCATGCAGTTCTTCATCATCTCTTCGCCGTAGTACACGAACTTGTCGGGGTTGTAGTAGGCGTAGGTGGTGAACATCGCCGGCACGGCGCCAATCGCCTTGATGCGGGCGACGAGCGACGGATTCACCAGCGTGCAGTGCGTGATCTTGGGCCGCGCGTTCGCCCGCGGCAGCAGCTTCAGCGCCCGCTCCGCGGCGGTGAGATACATGTCGATGGCCACGTCGCCGTTGGCGTGGCAGTTCACCTGGATGCCGGCGCGGTGCACGCGCGCCACCCACTCGTTCAGCGTCTCCTGCGTCTCGGTGACGTTGCCCTTGTAGGGCGGCGCCACCCCCGGATACGGCGTCGACAGCGCCATCGTGCGCTCAGAAAACGAACCGTCCACCGTGTGTTCCGACGTGGACCCGAACTTGATCCACTCGTCGCCGAATCCGGTCTGGATGCCGGCGGTGATCATCGACTCGAGCGCCGGGCCGCTCATCTCGTAGCTGATGCGGTGCAGCAGTTCGCCGCGGGCGCGCACGTCCTGCATGGCCGGCAGGTTGCCGCCCTGGTGGTGCACGCTGGTCAAGCCGTAGCGCGCGAACTGCTTGGAGATGTAGGCGATGCCGTCGCGCGCCCGCTGCTCGCGCTGCGCCGGCGTGAACGTGGGCCGCGTGCCCACCTTCTGGAACGGCGCCGAGGCGCGATCGGTGACGCGGCCGTTCAGCTCGCCGTTGGGATCCTTGTCGTAGGTGCCGCCCATCGGGTCCGGCGTGTCCTTGGTGACGCCGGCCATCTCGAACGCCTTCGAGTTGTAGAAGTAGGTGTGGCCGCCGCGGTGGCGGACGATCACCGGGTGGGTGCGCGACACCTCGTCGAGGTCGCGGCGGTGGATCAGCCGCTTGTCCTTCACCTTGGTGTCGTCGTAGAAGAAGCCCTCCACCCACGTGCCCTCGGGCACCTTGTCGGCCTTCTCCTTCAGCTTGCGGACGATGTCGAAGATGCTGACGAACTCCACCTCGAAGGGATTGCCGACCAGCAACTCGTTCTGCAGCACCTCGCCGCCGGCGTGGTTGTGGCAGTCGATGAAGCCGGGCACCACGGTCATCCCCTTGGCGTCGAACACCGTGGTGTTCCTGCCGGCCAGGTTGCGCACGTCGCTCGACGAGCCGACGGCGACGAAGCGGTCGCCCTTCACGGCGAACGCCTGCGCCTGCGGCTGGCGCGTGTCCATCGTGTAGACCTTGGCGTTGACGACGACCAGATCCGGATCGCGCGGATCGGCAGCCGCGGCAGCGTTCTGCGCCGCCTGGGCGGCGGACGCCTCGGCGCTGGCGGCCAGCGCCGGCGCGCCGGCGAAGGCGGCCAGACCGGCACCGGTGGCGTTGATGAACTGACGGCGGCTGTGGCGCTGAGACATCGGTGCGGGCTCCTGCTGGCACACGATACGGGGCCTCCCGCCTGGTTTCAACCCATGACTCACGGCTGGCGGAACGTCTCGGCGGCGCCCGGCGCGGTGAAGTCGAGCATGCGGTCGCCGACCTGCCCCGACACCTGATAGCGGCCGCGCATCTGCAGGAACTCCAGGCCGCTGGCCAGCGGACCGCCGGTCATCGGCGTGCGGATGGCGCTGTCGACGGCGACCTCCAGCCGCAGGTCCACCCCGGAGCCCCTGCCCTCGACCACGATGCGCGACGGTCGGCCCGCCGCTGGATCCGCGGTCTCCGTGATGGTCACGTCGCTCGTCTGCCCCAGTGGCCCGTCGGGGCCGAGCACCAGCAGGAAGCCGGGCACGCGGCTGGCGTCGGCGGCGTCGGCCGGCGGGAAGACGCGGCCGTAGAGCACCGACAGCCCGTCGTGCTGCACCTGCCCCCACTGCCACGACACGCCCTGCCAGAACCCCCAGTTGTGGTCGTGGTATCCGCTGCCCCCGGCCAACGAGACCGGGGGCGCGCCGTCGACGCGGATCGTCCCGTCGAGTGCGCCCGACATCACCGGCACGACGTAGCCCGATACCCAGCCGCGCGCGCCGCGGATGGCCAGCGGCGGAAGCGTATGGCCGCGCCGCGCGGTGAGCGTCACCTCGCCGACGGCCCGCGCCGCCCCCGCCGCCCGCAAACGACCCCCGAGGTCGTTTGTCCGTGCATCACCGGCCAGGTCGAACGACACCACGTAGCGATCGCCCTCCAGGCGCACCCGGCTGCGGCCGATCGTCAGCTCCGGCGCCGCGGCCAGCACCTCGTCCGGGTCGAGGCGGGCGCTGTCCCCGAAGGTGGCCACGCGGCCGCCGCGATCGAGCTGCAGCCGCACGCCGGCCGCGCGTCGCCCGTCGTCGCCCAGCGGGCCGACCAGGAACGTCAGATAGAACCGCGTGCCCTCGGCCTGCCCGTTGAAGTAGAGCCACTCGGCCCACGTGCCGGCCCGATCCGGCACGTCGGGAATCGGATGGAAGCGATCGAGCGCGCGCAGCACCGCGGCGGCGTCGGGGGCGACCCAGCCGCGATCGGCCTCGGTGTCCTGCCACGCCGCCACGCCCGACGTCTCGGGATCGCCGAGCGCGCGCTCCAGGCTCGGGATGCCGCCGCGGGCGGCCACCTGCGTCGCCACGCCGTCGTCGATCAGGAACAGGTTGGCCCGTGCGCGCGGGGCGGCCACGCGGACGCGATCGGCGAAGGCGGGAGCGCCGAGCGCGCCCCAGATCAGATAGCGCCCGCCGGTGATCGGTCCCGTCGCGCCGGTGAGCCGCACCTCGCCGCCGCCGGCCAGCGCCGGCGATTCTGACTGCTCGAGCACGACGTCGGCCACGCCGAGCAAATTGGCCATCACCGCGATGCCGAGGCCGAATCCGCCGGCCAGCACGGCCGTGCGGACCGGATGCATCAGCAGCGAGCGGAGCGCCAGCCGGACGATCACGAGGCGCTCCCGTCGTCGAGCCGGCCGTCGCGCATCCTGAGCGTGCGCTGGGCGCGGGCGGCGATCGCCGGATCGTGGGTGACGACCACCACCGCCGTGCCGTCCCGGTGCAGCCGATCGAACAGGCCGGCGATGGCCTGGCCGGTGGCCTGATCCAGCTCGCCGGTCGGCTCGTCGGCCAGCACCAGCCGCGGCCGGTTGGCCAGCGCGCGGGCGATCGCCACGCGCTGCATCTCGCCGCCCGAGAGCTGCGCCGGGCGGTGATCGGCGCGGTGGCCGAGGCCCACGAAGTCGAGCAGCTCGCGGGCCCGGTCGCGCCGCGCGGCCCGCCCGACGCCGGCCTCGGCCTGCGGCAGCTCCACGTTCTCGAGCGCGCTCAGCATCGGCAGCAGGAAGAAGCGCTGGAACACGAAGCCGATGCGCGTCAGCCGGATCCGGCTGCGGTCGGCGTCCGACAGCGCCGCCACCTCGCGGCCGTCGATCCACACCTGGCCGCTGGTCGGCGTGTCCACGCAGCCGATCACGTGCAGCAACGTGGACTTGCCGCAGCCCGACGGGCCGGCGATCGCCACGTACTCGCCGGCCTCGACGCGCATCGTCACCTGGTGCAGGGCGGTCACCGGCCCGGCCGGCATGGGGAAGACGCGCGACACGGCGCGGGCCTCGACGACGGGCGGCGGCCCGGGCGCGGGGGCCGGCGCGGTCCCCGCACTCGTCACGCTCACGACACGAACTCCCGCCGCAGGGTGGCGGCGATCGGCAGTCGCGCCACCAGCCACATCGGATAGACGGCGGCGCCCACCGCCACCGCCGCCAGCAGCGCCAGGTGCAGCCACAGCGCCCGCGGCTCGAAGACGAAGAAGCGCAGCGTGAGCGGCACGCCGGGCAGGCCGCGCAGGATGCCATCGAGCCACCACGACAGCGCGAAGCCGAGCGGCACCGACACCAGCCCACCCGCGCCCACCAGCAGCGCCGCTTCCCACAGCACGTCGGCGGCCAGGCGCCGCCGCGACAGGCCGATCGCGCGCAGCGCGGCGATCTCGCCGAGCCGCTGGTTCACCGACACGGTGAGCAGCACGGTGATGAGCACCACGCCGAACGACACCGTGACCAGCGACAGCGCGGCGGCGATCTGCCGGAAGTAGGAGACGCCCAGCGTCTCGACGCGCTCCAGCACCTCGTCGTTGGTGAAGGCCGAGAGATCGGGCCGCGCCCTGCGGATGGCCGCCGCGGCCGCCTCCGGCCCGGCCTCTGGGCGCGATGCCACCATCAGGAGGTCGGCCTCGTCGGAGCGCCCTTCGCACAGCCGTTCGAGCAGCGGGAAGCGGGCCGCCGCGGTGAGCTGGCGGGCCGACTCGAGGGGGAACGACGCTACACCGGCCACCCGCACCGACAGCGCCGGCAGGTACGACGGTCCGCCGCCGCAGCGGCCGCGCAAGGCGATCGACCCGCCGGGCGCCACCTGCAGCACGCCGGCGAGCCGCTCGTTCACCACCACCGCCAGGTCGCTGCCGCCGTCGGCCGGCAGGTCGGCGCCCTCGAGCAGCGTCCACAGCCGCCGCGGCGCGGCGCCGGCCGCGACGACGCTCACCGACGCCGACTCCCGCTCGTTCACCACGGCCTCGGCCCGGCCCATGCGCAGCGGCACCACCGCCGCCACCTCGGGCAGCGCCGCCAGCTGGCGGGCCGTGGCTGCGGCGTCGCCGAGCCGATCGCGGGCCTGCGGCACGGCGTCCGACGCCATCACCCGCACGTCGTAGCCGAAGGCGTCGAGCAGCTCGCGCACCGACACCAGCAGCCCGCGCGACAGGAGCAGCATGTCGAACATCAGCGCTCCGGCGGCGGCGATGCCGAGGATGCCGAGCGCGCTGCGGGCGCGCCGCCGCGTCATCGCCCGCCACGCGAAGGCCAGCGCCCTCATCGCCGCACCAGCGTCAACGTGTCGCTGCGTACGAGCACCCATGAGGCGACCGCGCTGGCCGCCATGCCCAGTGGGAGGGCGACGGCCAGCGCCTGCCAGGCGATGGCCGGCGTGATGCGCACGAACACCAGCGCGGTGTCGTAGCGCCACTGGAAGTAGCGGTTGAAGGCCCCCTCGGTGGCCACGGCCAGCCCGAGGCCGAAGGCGGCGCCGGCGGCGGCGAGGAACGCGCCCTCGAGCAGCACCTGCCACAGCACGCGGCGGCGGGTGAGGCCGATGAGGCGCAGGGCGCCCACCGTCTCGCGGCGCTCGTCGGCGGTGAGCACCATCAGCGCCAGCAGGAACACGGCGCTGGTGAGCACGGTGAGCACGGCGATGGCGGCGTGGAAGCGGCCGAGGACCACGAACGGATTGCGCTGGCCGCCGCCGCGGCTGGCGCGCACGTTCACCAGCGGCAGGCGCGCCGCCAGGCTGTCGGCGAAGGCCGCCGCGTCGGCGCCGGGCGTGAGCCCGACGTTGATGGCCGAGATCGCCTCGGCCGTCGTCGGGTCGTTGGCGTGGGCGGTGAGCGCCTGCAGATCCGGCAGGTGCAGCCGCACTTCCAGCCGCGGGCTGGTCAGGCGCAACGGGTCGGGCACCGGCTCGAAGACGCCGGCGATGCGGAAGCGACGGCCGCGCGCGCCCGAGGCCTCCTCGGCCAGCGTGACGACGTCGCCCACGGCGAGACCGCGGGCCGTCAGCAGCTGACGGGAGACCAGCACCGTCGGGATCGCGTCGTCGGGCGAGGCGACCGTGGCCGGCACGGTGGCCGGCGCCACCTGTCGAGCTTCGGACGCGCGATCCGCGATCCCGACCGCCAGCGCCACCAGCAGCACGATCTGGCGCCTGGCGGTCATCCTGGCCGCACTGTATCACCCGCGGCGGACCCCGCGGCGGGCGGCCCCGAGTCGTCCTCAGGCGCCGAGACGTCCTCAGGGCACGGTGAAAATGAGATCTCCGGTGTTTGGCGTCGTCGTGCCGCAGGCGTTGCCGCTGGCGATGCCGACCCGATACGAGCCGGCCGGCAGCGGCGCGCTGATCGACGTCGTCGCCGGGATGACCAGATTGTCCACGGTGAGCCCCGACGACGGGTTCTTGATGCTGATCACGTAGAACGTCGCGGGCGAGATCAGCCCCGGCGACTGCGACCACGACAGCGTCACGACGTTGCCGTTGACGGTCACCGCGGGATTGAGCGGCGCCTGCGGCGTGGCGCCGCCGCACCCGCCGGGCACCGACACCGGCACCACGGTGGACCGCTTGCTCTCGCCGTACGCGTTTCGGCTGCGCGCCCGCAGGTAGTAGGTGCCGGCGGGCACGTTGTTGACCTCGAAGGCCAGCGATCCGACCGTGATTGGGGGGATGTCGATCGTGAACGGCGTGGTTCCCACGTCGAGCACCATCTCGTTGGCGGCGCAGTCGGGCGGTGAGGCGAACGCCACCGACACGCTCTGGCCGACGATCACCGGCTGTCCGGGCAGCAGCACCGGCGGACTCGGCGCCCGCGTGCACCCGCCCGCCACCGTCACCGACTTCCAGGCCTCGACCGGCACGTTCTCGGTGCTCACGAAGCCGTAGACGACGGTGACCCAGTAGGTGCCGGGCGGCACGCCGGGGATGATGAACAGCGGACACTCGGGCTGGCCTTCGCCGTTGGGGCCGGCCCGCTGCGGCAGCACCCCCACATACGGTCCGCTGGGCGACAGCGAGCCGAAGAGGGTGATCCCGCCGAGCGCCTGCGCGACGTAGCCGTCGCAGCCGATGGTCCCCACGATCACGACGCCGGTGCCGCTCGTGACCATGAAGGGCACCGGATCGCCTGCGGCCTGAGCCGCCGCCAGGCGCGGCGCTCCTACGCCCAGTGCCGCCAGCAGGGCCAGCGTCGCCACCATCGTCCGTCCAAATCCGTGCAGCCGCATGCCGTCCTCCGGGCGCCGGTGGAGCCGTGGCGGCGCCTCGATCAGACAAGCGTCAACGGCGAGCCGATCTTCCACAACTCTCCGTTTCTGCAACTGGTCTGGCCCCGCCCAGAAAGGGGTCAGACCCCTATTCAAGGCCCGGCCAGAATGGGGTCTGACCCCGTACAAGCTATAGTCGGCGCATGCCCGACTCGGCGGCGCCCGACGACGCCCGCGACGTCACGACGCTGCTCGATCGCTGGGCCGGCGGCGACGCCCACGCCCTCGATGCCGCCTCCGCCGTCGTCTACCCCGAACTGCGACGCATCGCCGACGCCTACCTGCGCCGCGAGCGCCCCGACCACACGCTGCAGCCGACGGCGCTGGTCCACGAGGCGTTCCTGCGCCTCACCAGCGCCGGCCGCCTGCACTTCGACAGCCGCAAGCAGTTCTACGCGCTGGCCGCCCAGGTGATGCGCCGCATCCTGGTGGACCACGCCCGCGCCGCCAAGGCACACAAGCGCGGCGGCGACGCCGCGAAGGTGCCACTCGACGAGCTGAGCCTCTACCATCCGGACGCGGCCGACCGCTTCCTGGTGCTCCACGACGCGCTCGATCGCCTGGCCGGGTTCGACGCCCGCAAGGCGCAGGTGATCGAACTGCGCTATTTCGGTGGGCTGACCTTCGACGAGGCCGCCGAGTTCCTCGGGGTGTCGCCGGCCACCGTGCACCGCGAACAGCGGCTGGCCGAGGCTTGGCTGTCGGACGCATTGGCCGGATGACCGTGCGTCACGAGACGCAATCGGCTCTGAGGCGATGACGAATCAGGTCCGCTGGCGACGACTCGAAGCGCTCTTCGATCGGGCCGCCGACCTGCCCGAGCCCGCCCAGGCGGCGCTCGTCGCCGAGGCCAGCGCCGACGACCCCGCGCTGGGCCACGAGCTGGCGCGGCTGCTGGCCCACGATCGCTCGCGCGGCGCCCACGTGGCCGCGGCGGTCCACGGCGCCGCCCGCCTGCCGCTGCCAGCCGAGCCCGCCCGCGCCGACCCCGATCTCGCCGACCCCGATCTCGCCGACCCGGCCCTCGCCGGCCCCGCGCTCACCGGACGCCGCCTCGGGCCGTGGCGGCTGGTCCGCGAGGTGGGCCGCGGCGGCATGGGCGTGGTGTACGAGGCCGTGCGCGACGACGACGCCTTCCAGAAGCGCGTCGCCGTCAAGGTGGCGGCCCGGGCCGCCTACTCCCACGACCTGCGGCAGCGCTTCGCGGCCGAGCGCCAGATCCTGGCCCAGCTCGAACATCCGCGCATCGCGCGCCTGATCGACGGCGGCACGACCGACGACGGCGTGCCCTACCTGGTCATGGAGTACGTGGAGGGCGTGCCGCTCACCACGTTCGTCGCCGAGCACCGTCCGTCGAGCGCCGGCCGGCTGCGCCTGTTCCTGCAGGTGTGCGACGCCGTGGACCACGCCCACCAGCACCTGGTGGTGCACCGCGACTTGAAGCCCGCCAACATCCTGGTGGCCGACGGCGAGGCGAAGCTGCTGGATTTCGGCATCGCCAAGCTCGTCGCCGCACCCGACGCCACCGCCACGCAGGGCGGACTCGGCCCGGCCACGCCCGACTACTGCAGCCCGGAGCAACTGCGCGGCCAGCCGATCACCACCCGCACCGACGTCTACGCCCTGGGCCTGGTGCTCTTCGAGCTGCTGGCCGGCCGGCGCGCCCAGCACGCCGACACCTCGTCGCCGACGGCCCTCGAGCGCTCGATCTGCGACACGCCCGTGCCGCGCCTCAGCACCGCCGCCGGCGCCGCCGATCCCGCCCTGCCACGCGCGCTCCGCGGCGACCTCGACGCCATCGTCGCCACCGCCACGCAGAAGGATCCGGTGCGCCGCTATCCGTCGGTGGCGGCACTGGCCGACGACGTGCGGCGTCACCTGGACGGCCGGCCGATCGTCGCGCGGCTCGACAGCGCCACCTACCGCCTGGCGCGCGCGGCCCGCCGCCACTGGCTGCCGCTCACCGCCGCCGCGGCGCTCGTCGCCTCGTTGACCGCGGGCGTCGTGTCCACCACCTACCAGGCGCGACGCGCCGAACGGCGCTTCGCCCAGGTGCGCGGCATCGCCAATGCGCTGATGGACGACGTCCACGCCGCCATCCGCGACCTGCCCTCGTCCACCGCCGCACAAGACGTGGTCGTGCGCACCGCCGTGGAGTATCTGGACGGCCTGGCCCGCGAGGCCGGCGACGACCCGGCGCTGCAACTCGAGATCGCCCGCGGCTACCTGAAGGTGGGCCTCATCGCCTATGCGCTCGATCGCCCCAGCCTGGGCCGTCCCGACGACGCGCGCCGCTACTACGCGCAGGCGCAGGCCGTGCTCGACCGCCTGGGTCCCGATGCCGCCGCGACCGATCCCGACGTGGCGGCCGTCACCCTCGATCTGCTGACGCAGCGCTCCCAGCTGCTCGCCGAAACCGCCCAGCGCGCCGAGATGGAGCAGCTGCTCGCCCGCGCGGTCGACCTCGGCGAGGCGGCGCTGGCCCGCGCGCCCACCCACCCCGCGCTGCTCGAGGCCGTGGGCGACGCGCTGAACGCCGTCTCGTCGCAGATGACCGGGTCGCCCCTGGCGCAGCGCACCATCACGCGCTACGTGGAGGTGGCCGAGCAGGTGGCGCGGCTCGGCCCCGAGACGCCGGAGTCGCTGGCCAAGCTCGGCACCGCCTACTCGCAGGCGGGCAACTTCGCCGCCTACGACCTCGACAACGAGACCGCCCGCGGCTTCTACCGCCGGGCCATCGACGCGCAGGCCCGCGCCGTGGCCCTCGCCGCCGACAACGCCACCGCCCGCCGCAACCTGATGATCGCGTGGACCAACCTGGCCGACGTCGCCCTCGGCCCGCTCGGCGCGGGCGGCTACGTGGGCTCCGGTGGGCCGGCGGTGCCCATCCCCGACGCCGATCGCCAGGAGGCGCTCGACGCGTTCACGCGCGCCGCCGAGCAGGCGGAGTGGCTGCGCCAGCGCGATTCGGCCAACGACACCGTGCAGTTCGACTACGCCATCTGCCTCGGCCGCCAGGCGCCGGCGTTCCCGCCCGGCGACCCGCGCCCGATTGCGCAGCTGCGGCGCAGCCTGGCGATGCTCGAGGCCCTGGTGGACCGCTATCCCGGACGGGCGCAGGCCTACGTCGTCGAGTTGCGCGGCAGCTTGGCCGAGCGTCTGCGTCAGCTGGGACGGCTCGACGAGGCGCGCGCCGAATGGCGCACCGTGGACGCGATGGTGCGACACGACGCGGCCGCCGATCCCGACGGTTACTACCTGCGCCGCCTGGCCATCCCCATCACCGAGAACTGGGCCATGGCCGAGGCGCGGGCCGGACGTGTGGCCGAGGCCCGCACGCTGGCCGCACGCGTCGAGCAGCTGGCCGCCGACATGGCCGCGCGCGCCGAGCGCTATGCGCGCGGACCCGGCTGGCCGCCGCGCGTGCGCGCCTGGCACGCCGAGCTGCACGCGCTGCTGGGCGATGGCGAGGCCGCCGCCACGGCCCGACGCGAGAGCCTGGAGATGTGGCGGGCGCTGGCCGCGCGCACCGATCTGCCGCCCGACCTGCTCGCCGAGGCGAAGGCCGAAGCGCAAAAGTCCGATTGACAACGCCAGACGCCGGTCCTATGGTTGGCCGCACGTTTCGGGGCACGGAATCGAGGGAGGGCGGCGATGCTTCAGTCCGGCGCTCGGGTTCTCGCGTTCACGCTGCTGCTGCCGATGAGCTTGCTCGCGCAGCAGAACGCCACCGTCCAAGGCTCGGTCGTCGACGAATCGAAGGGCGTGCTGCCCGGGGCGTCGGTGACGGCGGTCGAGGTCAGCACCGGCCGCGAAACCGCGGTGGTCACCGGGGCCGACGGCCGCTTCCGCTTCGACAGCCTGCCGCCCGGCACTTACAGGCTCCGCTTCGAGCTGGCCGGGTTCGCGGTGGTGGAGATTCCGCAGCTCGAGCTGCTCGTCGGCACCAACGCCACGGTGCCCCCGGTGGCCCTCAAGGTGGCCGGCCTCGAAGAGAGCGTCCTGGTCACCAGCCAGGCCCCGCTCGTGGACATCACCTCGTCGCAGGTGGCCGGCAACATCGACCGGCGCCAGATGGCCGAGCTGCCGCTGCAGGGCAGGAACTGGCAGGAGCTGTCGCTGCTCGTCAAGGGCATCACGGTGAACAACGTCGATCAGCGGCCCGGCGTGGCCCGCGACGATCAGTTCCAGTTGAACCTCGACGGCCAGCAGATCACGCAGCGCGTGGCAGGCTCGGGCTTCGGCCAGCCGAAGATCAGCCGCGAGGCGATCGCCGAATTCCAGATCGTGACCAACATGTTCGACATCACCCAGGGCCGCTCCACCGGCATCCAGGTGCAGGCGGTGTCGCGCTCGGGCACCAACGACTTCCGCGGCAGCAGCTACGGGTTCTTCCGGAGCGACCGCTTCAACGAGGCCGACGCGGTGGCCGGTCGCGTGCTGCCGTTCTCGAACCAGCAGGTGGGCGGCACGCTGGGCGGGCCGATCCGCCGCAACCGCGCCCACTTCTTCGCCTCCTACGAGTACGAGCGCGAGCCGTCGTCGGCGTTCCTGCAGCCGCCGCGGCTGCCCAACCAGGTGTTCACGTTCGAGACCAAGTCCACCAACAAGAACTTCCTCGGCCGCTTCGACCAGCGCCTGTCGAACGCCGACAACCTGACGGTGCGCGGCCAGCGCTGGGACTACAACAACCCGTTCCAGATCACCAGCGGCACCAACCATCCGTCGCGCGCCGAGCAGCTCACCCAGTACGCGACCAACGTGGTCGCCAGCTGGACGCACGTGGCCGGCGACGGCCTGGTGACCGAGTTCCGCGCCGGCTTCAACGGCTTCTCGTGGAAGAACGACTCGATCCCCGGCATGGGCAGCTGCGGCTGCCCCGACGACGTGCCGGAGTACGCCTTCCCGGGGCTGACGATCGGCGGCATCTACAACTACCCGAACTACACCTGGCAGAACACGCTGAGCGGCCGCGGCGATCTCAACTGGCACAAGGGCCGCCACCAGCTGAAGGCCGGCGTCGAGTTCCTGCGCGTGCGCGACACCAAGGACTGGTCGCTGGGCCGCCGCGGCCGGTTCGTGTTCGCCAGCCGGCCCTCGGATGCGGAGCTCGAGCGCCGCTTCCCGGTCGATGCCTGGGACGACCCCTCGCGCTGGGATCTGACCGGCCTCGAGCCGCTGCTGCAGCGCTACGACATCAACTTCCACCCCGACTACCAGATCCGCGTGCCGCGGCCGACCATGGCCGTGTGGGTCGGCGACAACTGGCGGGTCACCGATCAGTTGACGGTGAACCTGGGCGTGCGGTGGGATGCCGACTGGGGCGCGCTGAACCCGCCGGGCATCCGCGAATCGACGATCCCGATCGACAACGGCGTCGAATCGCGCGACTTCGGCTACAAGACCGGCATCCGCGACCTCACCAACTTCGCGCCGCGCGCCGGCTTCGCCTACAACGTGCAGAACGACGGCCGGCTGGTGATCCGCGGCGGGTCGGGGCTCTACTACAACACGCCAGTCTCCAACGTGACCTACAGCCATCAGTTCTACAGCCAGGCGGTGGCCGCCGCGTTCCTGCCCGACGGCCGGCCGGGATTCATGCAGGACCCGACGCGCGGCCGCACCGCCGACGACTACCTGTCGGGCCGCGTGCCGCTGCCGCGCCAGGCCGGCCGCGTGATCAGCCCCGACTTCAAGATGCCCAGGACGTGGCAGAGCAGCATCGGCTTCCAGAAGCAGCTCGGCACGGCGATGAGCATCGAATCCGACCTGGTGCACTGGAAGTGGACCCGCGACACGCGCACCCGCGACGTGAACCTGTTCTACGACCCGGTCACCGGCTACAACAAGGATCCGCGCACCGCCGGCCGGCCCAACGCCGCTTACGACCAGGTGAACTGGTTCGAGAGCACCGGCAAGCAGGACTCGCTGGCGCTGGCCTCGGCCTTCAACCGCCGCTTCCAGAACCGCTTCCAGGCCGGCGTCACCTACACCTACCAGTTCTTCAAGCACGACGACGGCGACATCGGCTACGTGGCCGGCGCCTCGAACAACCCGTTCGATCCGCTCGACGGCGAGTGGGCCACCTCCACCGACTTCCAGCGCCACACCGCGCGCGTCTACACCACGGTGGAACTGCCGCTCGCCATCTCGGTGAGCGCCATCTACCAGTACGGCTCGGGCAGCCGCTACCAGACCACCATCGCCACGGTGCCCTACGGCAAGCCGGGGACGAACCGCCTGAACCTGGGCGCGCCGATCGCGATTCCCGAGGGGCTGCGCGATCGCTTCGACGGTCCCGACGTGATCGGCACCGGCCAGGTGGTGCCGCGCAACGCGCTCGAAGGCTTCCCGATCCACAAGGTGGACCTGCGGCTGTCGAAGCGCCTCACCTTCGGTCGCGTCCGCATCACCGGCCTGGCCGAAGCCTTCAACCTGTTCAACCGGAAGAACTACGGCAACTACGTGGCGCAGGTGGACACGGCGCGGTTCGGTCAGCCCGCCGGCGCCGCTGGCAACGCCTATGTGCCGCGGTCGGGGCAGCTCGGCATCCGGCTGGACTTCTGAGGGCCGAAGTACCTCACGGGCCGGCCGGGCGGCGCCCGAGTCGCCGCCCGGGACCCTGCTGTCCAGCAGCGGTCGACCCACAAACGTGGGAACCTGTAGACCCATATGGCGATCAAGACGACCGTCGAGCTACCTGACGAGCTGTTCGTCGCAGCGAAGCGTGCGGCCGCCAGCCAACGCACCACGCTGCAAACGCTCGTCGAGCGCGGCTTGCGGTCGGAACTGCACGGCGCCAGGCCGGCGAAGACGCCCGCCAGGATCAAATGGGTCACCGTCGACGGCGGTCTGCCGAAGGGGCTGGACGTCGCCGATCGCGTAGCGATGATTGAGCGCCTGTTCGTCGGCAGATCGCGGCGATAATCGCGTGTTCGACCCGTTGACTCGCACCGCACCGCCGGCGTGATTCACGCACACCTTGCAGGGAGCGACCGGCGCCGCCTGAACGCCTACGTGCCGCGCTGTGCGGCGCGGGCGAGACGCTGATCCAGCGTGACCAGGGGCACGCCCATCGCCCGGGCCACCCAGACGTAGCTGGCGTCGTACGGCGTGATGTCGAGGAGGCGCGCCAATGCCAGCACGGCGGAGAACGCCGGCGAGACGCGGGCGATCGCCAGGCTCCGGGTACGTGTGACGTTGGCGAGAATGGACTCGCTCCGGTCCGGATGGCGGCGCAGTTTCTTCCATCCGATGCTGGCCAGTTCGTAGTCGATGAGCGTCGGCGCGTACAGCGCGTGTCCGGCGAGCGCGGCAGTCACTGAGCCGCCACCCGGTTCGTTGAACGCCACCGCGGCCAGTGCCGACGCGTCAACGACGACGGCCATCGCGGTCGGCCCGGATCATGGCCACGGACTCGTTTGGCGTGCGCAGGCCGGAGGCTTTGGCATACGCCGCCAGTTCCTCGATGGTGATGGTGGGCTGCACCGCCTCCTCCAGGATGGCCATCAGCTCGCCCTGCATCGAGCGATGGTTGGCGGCCGCGCGCTTGCGGAGCCGAGCCGCCAGCGCGGCAGGCACACCTTTGATCGACAGCGTGACGGGCATGGATCCATTATGGATCCGATCTGGCTCCATTGGGCGGCACCTCGCGGCCAGGGTGATGCGAAGGCCGTACCGGATCACGCGCGCCGTGCGATCGAGCGTGACCCGCCCTGTCGCACGTATCGGCGATACTGGCGATGGAGCCGCATCCCCCGCGGAACTCCGGAGGCCTGCATGTGCCGGCTCGTCGGTGCGTTCTGTTTCGCCATCGTGCCGTTTCTGTCCGGGTGCCTCGTCGATGGCGTGGCCTCGGTCTCGCTCTTCCGTCCGCCACCCGACACGCGCATCATCGCGGTGGGCGGCAATCTGGCGTTCGGCGACGTGCCGGTGGGCACTGAGCGCGATCTGATTCTGACGATCACCAATACCGGAAACGCGCCGCTCACCGTGTCGCGCGTCTCGATCGACGGCGGGCTCGGCGAGCACGCGCTCACCAACTGGTCCGGCGGTCGCATCCTGCCTGGAGCCTCGCAGCCGGTGAGCGTCCGATTCCGGCCGCTCGTGCCCGGCAGCTATCACGGGGTGATCACCCTGCACGGCGACTTCACGGCGGGCGTGAATACCGTGCACGTCTCGGCCATCGGCTCGGCCCCCGCGGTGCTGGACGTCACGATCGGCGCGGATGGCGGGTTGCTGCGGCTCAGGCTGTGAGGCGGTGCGGCGTCGAGTCGAGGCAGATGGGGTCAGTCGCGCAGGCGGCAGCCGCTCAGCGTGAGCGCCGGCGTGGCCGACAGGGGACGGAGGCCTGCCGGGCTCAGTCGTCGGCGAGCAGGCGCGTGAGCGCCAGGGACCAGCCGGGGGGGATGGGGCTGGTCAGCTCGTCGTTGGCCTCCCGGGTCAACTCGGCGACGCGCGGAAATGCGCCGTCCTGTTGGCGCCGGTACAGCTTCACGATGTCGAGCTCCGGGTCGATCAACCAGTATTCGCGCACACCGCCGCGGTCGAACAGCCGCTGCTTGATCTGCTCGTCCACCTTGCGCGTGCCGGGCGAGAGGATCTCCGCCACGATGGCCGGCGCGCCCTGGACGTTCTTGGTCGTGAGGATGTCGAGCTGATCGCCGGCGATCACCAGCAGGTCCGGCTCCACGACGTCCCAGCGCGTGAAGATGACGTCGAACGGGGCATAGAACACTCGTCCGAGGTGCGGTTGCGCGTCGAGGAAATTGCCGAGGGACAAGAACAGCCGCCCGCTGATCGCCTGATGCCGCGTGACCGGCGAGGGGGTCACGTAGTGCACCCCGTCGATGATCTCGTGCCGCTTCCCGTCGTCGGGGAAGAGCATGAAGTCGTCCACGGTGAGCCGAGTGTCGTGCGCGGGGCTCGTGGGCATCGGCGGGCTCCCGTCCATGGCCGCATGCTACTGCGGAACATGCCGCGGGCGATGCGGGTGCCGTGCCATCGCGGACTTTCCGGCCACCCGGGCGAATCCGACGCGTATAGCGCCGAAACAGCAACCCGCAGCGGCCAGCCGGCGTGGCCGGAACTGCGACGCCGCTTGCGCGGGATCCCACCGCGAGACGCGACGTTCCAGCGGAGAATACAGGCTGGAGACCCGAATGCTCACGCTCGCCACCACGGTTGCCGTTCTGCTCGCCGCGACCCCCTGCTCGCTGGTCACACCGGCGGAAGCCGCCACCGTGACCGGAACGGCGCCAACGACGGTCTTGAACTACGGCCCGGAGAAAGACCCAGAGACCAAGGCCAGCGTGACGTGGTGCGTGATGAGCGGCGCCCCCATCGGCCTGCTGGTCTACGTGGACACCTACGCCTCGCCCGCGGCCGCGCTCGCCACGGTGACGCCGGCGCACATCACGAGCCTGATGGACAGCGACGTGAAGGTGGAGCCTGAGGCGGGGCTCGGCGACCGCGCGTTCTGGGCGCACAACGACACGTCGGCGCGGATGGTGGTGATCCGCGGCGCCACCGTGATGTCGATCCTGATTGGCGGCGTGGACCTCACCAAGGCGGGGCAGAAGCGCGCGGCCACGAAGGCGCTGGCGGCCGCGGCGTTGAAGCGCCTCTGAGGTTAGCCGCCCCTCACCGCCAGGCGCGCTCGGTGCGTTCCACCACCTCGCGCCACGCCTGCAATTCCTCGCGCGTGGGCCAGAGATGGTGGGGCTCAGACGCCATTCAAGCCCCGCCCAGAATGGGGTCTGACCCCGTTGCCCAGCCTGGAGACGGTCCCAGTCTGCGTACACAACCTCTCATGGGTTCGCGTCGAGGCCGGGCACCGTCCGCAGTGCTTCCAGCACGCGGTCGGCCACGGCCGCGTGCCCCTGTGCGGTCGGATGCACCGCCCCGGTCATATCGTCGGCACGCGCGCTCGACTGCGTCAGAAGCGCATCGTTGATAGTGCGGATGAACCGCTGCCGCACCGTGAAAGGCCTCCAGCACGACGGTGAGCCCGCCGGCTGCCCCGTGCACGACCAATCGGCGGGCCGGGCCGACGGCAACGCGGTGGGCGCATCGCCCTCGTTCCTCTCGGTCCAGCAGTGCCCGACGAAGGCATCTGCCGCTCCGGAGGCAACGACGAACCCATGCGAACGGGCTGACGCCTCGATGGCGCCGCGGAGGTTGGGCAGCGTGTGTCGGCTGAGGATCACCGCCTCCGTGGCCAGCAGATTGAAGTCCCACTTCGTGCCGATGCCCGTCAGGTTTCGCAGCCATCCGACCGGCAACTGACTGTGCGCGCCAGCCCACGGGCTCTCGGGGCGAAAGCCGGCCTTGTCGCCGCAGACTTCGCCCTTCCGGTCGCGTAGCGGGTCCGGGTAGGTCGTGACGACGACGTGGTCTTGACTGACGCCCAGCAGGTTTGTCAGCACGGGCGCCAGCAACGTGAACCGGCGAGGCAATTGACGAATCAAGTCCACGTCGTAGGGCTCGCGGCAGCCGGTCTGGATTGCCTTCTCGGGGCATGTCACCTTGGTGCCCCGCAGCAGCGCGTAACTGCCCAACAATTTGCCGACCCGTGTCCTGGCGCGCGAGGGCGTCACCGCCCAGCCCGCCAAGGCACCGAAGCCGACGTCGTTGCCGCCGATCGACAGCAGCACCAGGTCGGGCCGGCGGTGCCGCCCTCGACATTCGGCCAGGTCGAGCGCCACTCGCTTGTAGGACTTCATGAAGTACAGCCGGGCATCCGCTTTGACATTGGCGTCGATCGCGCCGATGGCCGCTGACGATGTCACCACCGACCCGTCGCACAGGTCCCGTATCGCCGCGCCGACCTGGCTCCTCACCAAGAAGCACCGCAATCCCTGGCACGATTCCATTCCAGGCGGATCATGCTGCCGCACCAGCACTCCGTCGAACACCTCGGCCGCCGAACAGGCATAGTGCAGGAACGTGACAAGGCGGTGCGGGTTCTCCGCCGCCAAACGCATCGCGACGTACGACTGGTGGCTCCAGAATGACCGGTGGCAGGCCGTGTCCCACCACCGAGCGCCGGCTGCGATCATCGAGCCGTCTTTTCCTGGGTCAGACAGCCACCGATAGGAACCGACGGGAGCGGCACCGGGTTTCCACTGTGTCGGAACGTCTGGATTGCCCTCGCCTGAGCCGTACGAGTCGCCCAGGCCCACGACCACCCTGTGGTTGACTCGGACGTCTGTCGAACCCGTAGTGGTCTCTCCAGCCACCGAAAGGCGCGTGCCCGCCAGTGCCACGTCGAGGCGCTGCCACGACGCACAAGCGGCGGTGACGTCCGACGACACGGCCTCGCCAGGTGTGGTAACCGTCCAGCGGCAAGAGGTGCCGGCCCCTGGCGCACGCGCGAGAATCGCGACGCTGGCCGGCCGGGCGTACTCCTCGCGGTAACGGCCCAGGACGGCGTCCCAGGGGTTGCGCGGCGAGTCGAGCAGGGCGGCGTAGGGTGAGCGACCCTCCACCGAGACTCGGTTGTACCACTGTGCGAATGATTCGAGCGTGCCACCCACGGCCCTAGGCAGCCAGGTGGCGGAGACGGCCGCGGCATCGGGTAGGGCGGCGAAGGGCGAGAATCCGGCCTCGACCTTCCATTCGATGATGGCCAGGTTGGACGTCGTCTGCGCACGTGTGCCGCCGCCGGGGTCCACGAGCACGACCACGATGGCAGCGGCGAATCCTCGACAGACCCATGAGCTCATGGCGACTCCGTTTGCAGTCTCGGACGGACCGTCCCCCTGGATTCCTCCGGGCACGCGGACAACTCTAGCGCCACGCGCGCTCGGTGCGCTCCACCACCTCCGCCACCACCTCGCGCCACGCCTGCAGCTCCTCGCGCGTAGGGGCCAGGTCGTACACGTGGTGATGGCAGGCGCGGCTCAGGCCGCTCCAGGCCGCGTGCGCGCGCTGCGCCAGCGTGTCGTCGCCCAGATAGCGGCCCAGGCAGAGCAGCTGCGCCCGCGCCGACGCCTCCTCCACGCCCGGCGCCACCTTGGTCCAGTAGAAGGTGAGCGCCGACTCCAGCGCCTGACGCGTGAGCAGCGCCGCCGCGCGCGGCCACAGTCCAGCCGTGCCCGCGGCCGGATGCCGCAGCAGCGTGTCCACGTCCTCCAGCAGATCGCGGGCCGGCGTCATCCGTTGGCTCGCACCAGGCCGCGCGCCAGCTTGTCCACGTCGCTCACCAGCCCCTCGAGGTCGCCGTCGAAGTGCTCGTGCGCGCCAGTATTGCAGGCCGTAAGCGCATCGCCGGCCCACCGTCCCACCTTGGTGTTCAGCCGGGTCAGCACCTCGCCCGTGCGCAGACCGTCGTCGAACAGCGCCAGCGCCATCAGCGGGAAGAGCTTCGCGTGCTCGGCCAGCAGCGCGTCCACCTCGTGATGGCGCGCGCCCTTGCGGAACCGGCGCTCGCGCACCGCGGTGATGCAGGCCGCTTCCAGCGCCATGCGGCAGAAGCCGGGCACCACGCGGCCCTTCACATCGCCCCGCAGGTCCGCGGTCTTCAGCACGGCTCGCGCATCAGCCAGATAGCCCGACATCGGGTCGAGGGCTTCGCGCACCTCCACCACGGACTCCGCCCGCCGCGTCACCTTCAGCACCCGCGCCGGCAGGCTCAGCCGCCGCACCGCCTCGGGCAACCGATCGTCGTGCGTGAACACCACGACCTGCCGCGTCGTGGCCGTGTCGGCCAGCACGCGCGCCAGCCCCTCCACGCGCGCCGGGTCCATGCTCTGCACCGGGTCGTCCACGCAGATGAACCGGAACGGGCTGTCGGGCAGCGTGGCCCGCGGCAGGAACAGGCTGAGCGCCAGCGAGTGCAGCTCGCCCTGGCTCATCACGCCCAGCGCGTCGGCGTCCTTGCCGTCCACGGTGACCTGCAGCGCCACCTTGCGACGCGTGGACGTGCCCTCCAGCTCCACGCGGCCCAGGTCCACGTTGCTCTGCAGGCGCAGTTGCTGCCACGTGGCCATGGCGCGCCTGGCAATCGGCTGGAAGCGCTCGTTGCGCACCGCCTCGGTGGTCTCTTTCCACCACTCCTCGGCGGCCTTCAGATGATCGGCCTGGGTCTTGTGGGTGGAGAGCTGCTCCGCGGCCGGCAGCCACCCCGCCAGCGCCTGGCCCAGCGGACGCCACACGTCCTCGCGACGCGCCAACTCCTCCGCGGCCTCGGCAGCCACGCGCGCGGACGCCTCCGCCAGGTCGAGCACGTGCGCTTCCAGATGCGCGGCCAGCGCCTCGGGCGCCTCCACGCTGCGCGCCTGCAGCCACATCGCCTGCGCCTCGCGCAGGGCATGCAGCGAGGGCAGCTCGCTGGCCGCAGCCGCCGGAAGCGACGCTACTTCCCGTACCAGCGCCCGGGCAGCGCGGAGGGCGGCATCGCGCGCGTCCTCGGCGGCGCGCACGGCTGAGGCTTCGGCCTTCAGCGCGTCGATCTCTTCGCGCGTGCGGACGGACCAGTTGCCGCCCAAGACTCCCGCGGATCCGCAGACGGGGCACGCACCATCGCCCGCGCCGGCGCGGTCGTGCGCGGCGTGGAAGCCAAGCGCCTGATCCAGCAGCCGCGCCCTTGCCAAACTCCGCGCGGCATCCGTGCCGTGCGTGGCCGCCATCCCCGCAGCCGCCTCGCGCAGCAGATTCACCGCCTGCTGCACCGCCTGCGCATCCGGCGGCATGATGGCCGCCAGCCGCCGCAGTCCATCCAGCACCGCCTGCGTGGCCTCGGCCCCGCCCTCTGCCAGCGTGCGCAGCGCCGCCACGTCCCACGCCTTGGCCTTGAGCAGCGCGGCCAGATGCACCGCCCGCGCCTCCCGCGGATGCGTCGCCACCACCTGCTCGGCCTGCTGCGCCAGCGTGGCCGCCGCGGTGCGGATGGCCGCGACGTGCCCGCTCACCACCTTCCGGGTCTCGGTGAGGGTGGCCTGCACGGCCACGAACTCCTCCAGCCCCAGCACCGGCGCCAGCGCGTCGTAGACCTTCGACGGCCCGTCCTCGAGCATCGAGCCCAGCTCGTTGTAGGAGAGGAACGGCCGGAAGGTGTCGATGGCGCCCGCCCAGCCCATCTGGTCGAGCGGCGTGGCTTTGCCGCTCTTGCTCTTGGCGGTGGCCGTGCCGGCGGTCAGGTCGGCGCCCGCCGCCCACGTGCGCTGCGCCACCAGCGGCCCGGCGCCTTCCACCACGAGTTCGGCCGCCACCGACGCCGCCTCGCCCTGGTGCAGGTTGCGCCAGCCCTCGCGCCACGCCTTGGCGCGCTTGTGCCAGCGCAGGCTGGTGCCGGTGAGCAGCACCTCCACGCCTTCGGCGAAGCTCGACTTGCCGGAGCCGTTGCGCCCGACCACCAGGGTGAGGCCGGGGCCGGCGTGCAGCGGCAGGCGGGTGTCGGGGCCGATGCCGCGGAAGCCGGCGATGGTGATGGCGCCGAGGAAGACGCCGGGAGGTTCGGGGGCAGGGGAGTCAGCGGTGCCCGCGGTGGCCGTGGACGCGGACGCAGCGGCCTTGCGCGCGCGCTTGGGCGGCGCGGGAGGCGTGCCGGTGCCGGTGAGGTAGCGGGTAAGGGCGTCGGGGCCGTCGAGGGCGGCGAGGATCAGGAGGGACCAGGGGTGCTGGTCCGCGCCGGATGAGGTGAGGCGGGAGAGGACGTGATCGTGAAGCGGTGCCGTCATGAATGCGGTCGGAGCATCATAGGCCGCATGGCCTGCGCCGCCGACCAGACGCCCGAGCAGAACGGGTAACGATGATCCCGCGTATCCAGATTTCCGAAGCCGCCATCGCCGACTTCTGCCGCAGGTGGAAGGTGACGGAGTTCGCCCGCTTCGGCTCGGTGCTCCGTGAAGATTTTGGCCCGGACAGCGACGTGGACGTGCTGGTCTCGTTCGCGCCAGACGTGCGCTACAGCCTGTTCGACCTGGTGCACATGCAGGACGAGCTGCGGGAGTTGTTCGGCCGCGACGTGGACCTGGTGACCAGACGCGCCGTGGAGCGCAGCATGAATGAATGGCGCCGACAGGCCATCCTGGGGTCGCTCGCCCATGTCGCTCTCGCCTCCTGACGAGGTGCCGCTCGGCGAGTCGCTCGACTGAACGCGCGGCCGGTCCTGTCCACTCGCGGCAGGCGCTGCGGTATGCCTCTCGTCTGCATCACACGGACTGGCGCGGCCCTGTTAACAGCCACCTTCCTCTATCTGGTCGTGCGGTAGTATCTCGACGCCGCGTGCTCCGGACCTGTCCGCCCCGCGGCCTCACGCATCCACACGAGGAGCAGCCATGCGAGTAATCCGTGCGGCCCTGGCACTGTGTCTTGTCGTCGTTCCGACCGTGGCACTGGCCCAGGTCGGCTATCGCGTGATCGCCACCAACAAGACCTCGACGGCCGAGAAAGAGATGAACGAGGCGGCCGATGCCGGCTTCCGCTTCGGCGGGGTGATGGGGGGCGATACGGTCTTCGGCGGCTCGGAGGTGGTCACGGTCATGCACCGCGAGCCGGGGGCAGAGGCCGGCCGCTTCGCCTACCGCCTGCTGGCCACGAATCGCACCTCCACGATGCAGAAGGAGATGCAGGAGGCTGGGGACGCCGGGTACGAGTATCGCGGTCAGACGGTCTTCAAGACGCTGTTCGGGGGCAAAGAGGCCGTCGTGATTCTGGAGCGGGATCGCAACGTCAAGGACCGTCCGGCCTTCGAGTATCGCCTGCTCGCTACCTCGAAGACGTCCACGATGCAGAAGGAACTTGGCGAGGCGGGCGAGGCCGGCTACCAGTTCGTCGGGCTCACGGTGGCCGACACGGCGCTTGGCGGGGCGGAGGTGGTCACCATCCTGCGGAAGGTTCGACGGTGAGGGCATCGTCGGTTGTGCTGGGCGTCGCACTCCTGGGTGCCACTGCGCTCGCCCAGGACGACGAGTACCTGCGGTGGGACGGCACCCGCGCGACAGCTATCGTCGCGACGGCGCACTCCGACGGCAAGGTAGGCTCGCGCACCCTGCTCTTCTGGACCGGCTGGGACAGCCGCAGGCTCAAGACGGAGCGCGCGCAGAACTACAAGCTGCGCGCCACGTGGTTCACGCCGGATGTCGTGCGGGCGTCCGCCCGGTGGGCGCAACTGCGAAGCCGGCTGAGCGACGACCAGACGCGGCAACTCGTCGAGGAGGCGGAGAAGGCCGGCGACACGGTGGTCGTCGTGGACATCGACCCGAACGAAGGTTCTGGAGTGATTCCCACGGATTGGGAAGCGTTCTTGCGTCCCAAGGACGCGCCCAGCGAGTCCGGCCAGTTCGCGCGCGGCATCGTCGCCGAGGAGCTGCGCAAGGTCCGCGCGCTGCAGCCGATTGCGCAACGCAACTACGACTACGACCGGTTCTGGGTGGTGTTCCCGCTGAAGACGGATGACGGGCGCCCGCTGTTCGGCGCGTCAGACAGCCAGGCCGAACTGCTGGTGCGCATCTACAACCGCGAGGGTACGGTGACGTGGCCGATCAGGTCTGATGTTAGAGCACGGTTCACTGAGCAGAGTCGCCCCTGAACCCAGCGCGCGCAGGGGCCATCTGGCGACTCGCGGCCGTGTCGACAATCAACTCCGCGCCCGCTCCCCGTCGCGCAGCACACCTTCGGCGAAGCTCGACTTGCCGGAGCCGTTGCGCCCGACCACCAGGGTGAGGCCGGGGCCGGCGTGCAGCGGCAGGCGGGTGTCGGGGCCGATGCCGCGGAAGCCGGAGATGGTGACGGCGCCCAGGAAAACGCCGGGAGGTTCGGGGGTGGAGTCAGCGGGGCCCGCGGTGGCCGCGGACGCGGCCGCTTTCGCGCGCTTGGGCGGCGCGGGGGGCGTGCCGGTGCCAGTGAGGTAGCGGGTGAGGGCGTCGGGGCCGTCGAGGGCGGCGAGGATCGGAGGAACCAAGGCCGTTGGTCCGCGCCACTGGAGGTGAGGCGGACTTCGGCGAAGTCGTGCAGCAGAATGCAGACCACTGAATCCAATCTCCCGGCCGGCCCGTACTTCGGGCGGTAGTCAATCTCTTGAGATTGCACACTGACCAGCTGCCAGCCCGCACAACCGTACGAGATCTACGTTGACACGGTGAAATCGCCACATTAAGAATGCCTAGCTAACATGACTGACGACGAAGCAGGCGCTGCATTTGATGAGCTTAGAGCAGTATTGAACATCTCTCATCTGGCGTGGGTCCTGCCGTTCTTAGACGAAGAGATACAGCGCGGCAAACCTGGTACTCGAAGACTAGAGAAATCAGCAGAGTCGGTCGGGTATCGAATCGTTGAGGGGGTTGATTACTACGCAGAAGTCGCGAAGCCGCGTCGCGGCAGAGTACGCAAGACAGAGGAGTTCACGACAGTCACGCCGTTCACTGCACAGGAGAAGCTGGAGCTGCTAGTGACAGCGGTCGAGCGCGTGCTCAGAGAGATGCCAAGGCTTTCGAAGGCGGCTGCTGACCAAATGTTCGAAGACGGCGTTCGACTAGTGAAATTTGTAGACGAAGAATCGGATCGTGAATTTACCCTCGACCCAAAGCTGAACACCGAGGAGCAACTAGACCAGCTGCACCGCTTATTTGGGGCGGTAAAGGTGTAGGCTATGCCCCTCGACGCTGCTATTCTCGACTCAATTCGGGCGACAATTGGTGCTACACGTACACCAAGTCTATCGTCTTTCTCAGCAGCCTCCGACGTCTTCGAGGCATACATATTGAGTCGAATACTCGTCGCGGCGAAAGAGTCTGGCGCGCTGCCGGTGGAGTGGTATGACCGCCACATGTCGCAGTCAACCGAGTTGGTGTTTAGGACGTCGCCTGGCGCGATCTATTCAGACCGCCGACCATACACTCATGCCGTACTGAGATTTCCCGGAAACGTTGAGCCATTGGAAGCGCATCTCGGAGTCATCGTCGAAGGGAAGTCAGGCGTGGCCCACGAGTGTGATGTTGTAGTTGTGCTCCAATCGGAGGCGGCGTTGTGTAGGCTTCGCTCGGTAAATCCTCGTCATTCGAAGATAGTCATCGCGGTTGAGTGCAAGTACTACACCGGTCAGATACCTCTCGGGCTCGCCAGGTCGTTTATAGGCCTATTGTCAGACATAGACAGCACTTACGCCCAGTGTCACTTTGCCGTGAACACTGGCTCGGCAACGGCCGAAAAGTTACTCGCTAAACAAAAGCGACAGTGGGACAGCAACCTGCTTCCAGAGACTGCCGGGGAGCAAAGCATCACCAGTGCATTTAAGAAAACGTTCAGAGACTATCAAGTGCGAAAACGTGCCTAGAAGTCAACGTCAGAAGTCCAGGGCCGTCGCCAAAGAGTCGAGTCGACCGCAACCATGAGCATAGGACGCTAGACGGCATAGCCCTCGTCGTCAGCCTCTCTGGCAATCACCGTGTCGTACAGTCCATAGTGCGTCAACCCGGCATGGCTGTCGATTCCCGTGTAACGAAGCGAGGCATCCTCGTACCTGCGGAACGCGAATACGGCCTGGTTCATCTGCTCGGTGTTGAACACCTTCAGCCGAACGAGTAGGTGAAAATCCTTCACCGTCAGGCCAGTCACGGCCAAGAACAAGTCCGGCTCCAGCTTCGTGATCACGTCCTGCAGCGTATTCTCGCGGAAGTCCGTCAAGTACATGAACGCCGGAATGCGCGTCGCAAACTTGATCAGCTTTTCCTGCACGAGCTTGCGCTTAGACTTGTACTCCTTCTCCTCGGCCGTCAGCAGCTTCTGTTGCTTCTCGCTCAGTCCTCCGTGCCTTGCCTTGCTCTTGAGGTCTTTGACTGTGTCGCTCTTGTTGATGATCGTCTCGATAATGTGTTCGCCAAGAGAGCGCCAGCCTTCGATGCGCTCCACAGCAGCCATCGCCTCGGGGTCGTTAAGGACTCGGCGCAGCGTGTCGTTGTCCACGTTCACCAGCAGCGCGCTTTCCCACTTCCGGGCCAAGAGCGTGGCCGAGGTACCAGCTATCGCGATGTCGAGGATTCCCCCGGCATCGATCTGCGTCATGTTGGCGCCATCGTAAGCAAGCACCGGCAAAAACGCCACTAGGTCCTTCACGGCGTTCTCGGGATTCGGCTCACTGGGCGAAAGACCAATGCCGTACTCGGAGAGCTGGCGCAGTGCGCGCGTCGGCGCGAAGTCAAACACGAAGCAGACCGGCTTGAGGATCTCCTCTTCATTCGGGTTGTCGCCGTTGGGATTCTTGATGGACCACGGGGACTGCACTCGGAACGCGGCCTGAAAATACGTCTCAGGCGACTTAAGGTTGCGCAGCATCAGGATCGAAGACCACTGCGGCACAGTGACGCCGGTAGTGAGCTTCCCGCACGATAGCGTAATCGTCTTGGACCTAAAGCCACTACCTATGGCTTTGCGGACGGGGGGCAAGGCCTCCAATCCGATGCCCGCCATCGCACCAGCCGCACTGATGACCTCGTAGTCGTGCCAGAAGACGTTGTGCTTTTCGGCCAACAAGTTCTTCATCGCATGGCAGGCCGAGACGTTGGGCAGGAACCAGAGCGAGTGCTGGAGATACGGCAGCAGTCGCACGTCCGAATAGGGGAACGGTGGCCGCGTGCCGACCTTCAGGTGTTCGACGGCGCGAGCTGCGTACGAGCCCCGGATGATGTCCAGCCACTTTTGCACGTCGCGCGTGTGCTTGAACTGCGCCTTCTCACCGGTCCCAGAACCAGCGAAGAACTCGTTGAGGTCGAACTCGTCGAACTCTCCGGCGCTCGCGATGGCCACCAGTTCGTCAGGCATCTGATAGGTGAGGAGACGCATCTGCGGCAGGGCGCCGTAAGGGTTCCACCGATCGGGGTGCCTGGCGGCAAACTCCTCCTTGGCCCGCTGCTCGTCAGTGTAGGTCCAGTTGAAGATCTGCTCCTCGATAAACTCGCCTGTGGCGAGGGCCTTAAAGGGCGTACCCGAGAGATACAGGTAAGCCTTGGTCGTGATTGGCAAGAACGCTGCCTCTTTCTCCGAGAGTTCACCGAGGTCCTCATTCACCCTCTCGAGTCCGGCTCCATACTCCAGCTTGGCTTCCTTCCTTGCGACCGCCTCCTCCTCGCCTTCGAACAGCTCCTTCGCGGTGTCGCGCCACGCACCGAAGTGATACTCGTCGAAGACAACGAGGTCCCACCTGACCTTATGTAGCCATTCATTTTTTGCCTTGATGTTGCCTGCATCGTCTCGCCCGAGCAGATCCTGGAACGAGCCAAAGTACACGAGTGGCTTCTTGGCGGAGACCTTCGTTGGGTCGCTACCCGAGCTGCGCGAGAGGTACTGCCAGCCGTCGAAGTCAACGTGCGATTCAAGGTCGGTCTGCCACGAATCCTCGACAGCCGGCTTGAATGTCACGACGAGCACACGCTTGGCACCCAGTGTTTTGGCGAGCTGGTACGTAGTGAACGTCTTGCCAAAACGCATCTTCGCGTTCCAAAGAAAGCGCGGCACGGCGTGCATGTCTTCCTTCCAGATGGAGTGGAAGTAGGCGTGCGTCTTCTCAACGGCCGCTCGCTGCTCCGCGCGCAGGGCAAAAGTCTCGCCGCGGGAACCAGTGAAGCGTTGGCCAGTGCGCAGCTCGGTCAGCACGGTCGTCACGTCCGCGATCGTGCAGCGCATCCACTCCAGCTCGATGTTCTCAAAGCCCTTCCGGACGAGCGCCGCGCGTACTTCGCGGTCGCTGAAGAAGGTGCCGTCCTCGCGCTCGGCCAGCTCGTCCAACTCGATCCGGTAGTTCTTGATTGCAGCGGTCTTGACCTGCTCGGCGATACGCTGCTTCACCGCGCGCGTCGTCTGACCCACCTTCAGAAGGCCCGCGTGGGCTTGGTCGTCGATCGAGTAGGCGTAGATGCGCGGCCGGGCTTCCGGCTTCGGTGCGAGGATGTCCTCGATCGTGGGCTTATTCATCGCCACCGGTGTCTACGGAGTGTTCATCAAACAGTGCGCTGTCGTGCTCGGCGACCTGCGACTCGATGAAGGCAATCTCATCCTTCGTAAGGCCGTAGCGCTTGTACAACGTGGCGTCTGTCCATTCCTGGTTCAGGGGGAGATCCGGAATGAAAGCATAGACGTGCTTTGGCGCGTCTTGGGTTGACTTGCGGAGTGAAGCAAGAAATCGAGCGAAGCGCGTACGGAGATAGCGTGCGTAGTTCTGTGCCTCGAGTTCAGTGTCGAAGACGCCGGCCACAAGATAGCTCTCGGTGCAGGCTGTGCCGGGCTCCGCGACGATCGGCTTACTGAGGAACTTGGTTTCGACAGCAGCACTGGTGCCTTGCACGCGAGTCATGAGTACCTTCCACTTGTCGATCCACAAAGCATTGGTCGGAACCTGGGACCGATCGACCCAGGTGATCTTCTGGGAGCCAAAAAGCTTAACAGGGTTCTTCAGTCGCTTCGCGTCCGGCTTGCCGTGAAAGAACGTCCGAAGACCGAAGGGCTTCTGACTGGATACACGTGCATCAAGCGTAGGCTCGCCTTTGGCCCTGACCTTGTCCAGGATCGGCACAGCCTCGTTGCGCCGCACGAGGATGTCGTAGGCATCGAGGTAGCGCGCAACGGCTGGTCCGGTAGGGTGGCCGTCCCAGATCGTCTCAACCTCACACGGCCCGCTGTGTTCGCGGTCCCACAGAAAGTACGAGATGCCGCCACGAATCTTCACTCCCGGAAATCCCTCGTAGAGCTTCGGATAGTCCACGATGCGGCGCATCCGCCTGTCAGAGAGCATCCGCTCCCGATATTTGTCCAGGCCCTTGCCCCCAGCCATCCACCGAGACGGCGTCACGAAGACGGCGTAGCGCGGACCTAAGCTGAGCGCCTTCTCCACGAACAACTGGTAGATGGGAGCGGCGCTTGTCCCGTACCCACCGTCGTCCAACTGGTACGGTGGGTTTCCGATGATCACATCGAACTGCATATCGCCTCCGAACAACTCGGCGACCCGAGCTGTGACATCGTCGGTGTGGATGAACGCGTAGGCGTGGGTTTCGAGCCCAGGGCCGCGATCGAACGTCGCCTGGCTGGCGCCGCAGTATCTGCACTTGCCGTTCGCCCACGCGTGTGCCAGCCGCTCGAACCAGATGTTGCCGGCATCACTACTGAAGCCCCTGGCGATCGAATGCTTGCCCTGCGCATGCTTGGAGCAATAGACGCTCCGCCGCGCCAAGAGGCTGGTCAGGTGTGTGATGCCGATGCCGAACACCTGGCTTGTCAGGATGTGATTGACCCGCACCTCAAGGCTCGGAATCGCGCCCGCCAACCCCACAGAGAGTCGACTGGTAATCTCGCGAGGGAACACGCCGGACTTTGTGCACGGGTCGAGAAACCTCACGCTCTTGTCCGCCCATACGTTGGCGCCGTTGTGGTCGGCGGCCCATGCCTGGGTCAGCGTGTCGAGCATGCGGTTCGCGAACTCGGGCGGCGTGAATACCTCGTCGTTCGAGAGGTTCGCGATGCAGGTCAGGACGTCCGGATTACGCCCTCTAAGAGAGAAGGCCGCCTGCCCGTTCATCGGGTCTCCCAGAGCTCACGAACGGTCATTGGCGGAAATGTCCTCACCGGCGTGAAGACGTCATGCTTGCCAAGAGCTGCAAAGAGCGGGCTCTGCTCGATGAACGTTGCTGTGCGTGTGAGAACATCCAGTCTGAAATCGCGACGCTGGAATCTCCCCTTGCCCAGGTAGCCCCACTCGGCGAATGTGATCGGCTGGCCGTCGGCAGTTCGCATCGCCAGCGCGTCGCCGTGGACAATATTCTGCGAGAGCACGTATGCAGCCGCCCGGGACAGGTCCTCGGACTCGTCGAGCTGCAGATACTCTCCAAACAACTCCAGCAGATTCGCGCGGCACTCGGCGACGTTGTCTTCCAGCAGCTCGATGCCATAGATGCACATCAGCGCAAGGAGCGCGTAGTGCCGCCGCTCAAACTCCGACTTGCCATACTTGACCTGGACTGCGGCGAGCTTGCTCTTGAGCACGCGGACCAGAAAATTCCCACTCCCGCACGCCGGCTCTAGAAACCGGGAGTCAATGCGGTCCGCCTCGTCCTTCACGAGGTCCAGCATCGCCTCGACCATCCAGGGGGGCGTGAATACTTCGCCGTGGTCGGCAACGCGCTGCCTTGACTTGAGGAGGCTCATGACGCTCTTAGTGCGAGTCTAGTCGAAGCCAGCACAGCCGGCAGTCGGCGGAACTGTTGTGCGTGCTCGGTACAGGTGTCGGACAACGCTTGTGAACCCATCACAGCCAATTCTATTTTGGAATGGTGGCAGCGATGCGTGTCCTCTCACCAAGGTCGTGATGAACTGGCCTACGTTGATGGCGCCTGGGGCGGGGGTCGTCAGACCAGCTCCAGCGCAACCTCCAGCGCGACGGCCGCTGCCGCCTTGCGCAGGGCTCTGCGTCACCGGGTCGTTGTCGGGGTCGAGCAGCCTGTCGAGGGCGCTGCGGCTGCTGCCCGTGCGCCGGGCCATCTGCCAACCTCCAGACGTTCTGGCGGTCATCGCCGCCTTCAGCTGCCCGCCACCACGCGCTGGACGGCATGCGAGGTGGTCTGCTCACAAATCCTCCCGGCGAAGCCAGCTGTCGAGGGACGAGCCGACACGCGAGCGAGCGCGCTGTGCACTTCCACAGGCCGTGACAGGGACTGCGCACCAGCGGCCTTCCGAATGGCCACGCGCAATCGACGTCCTTAATGTCTCGTTTGGCAACTGTGGGCTTCATGACGATTCGCACATCGGGCCATGAGCGCCTGGTATCGGCGCCTTCACGCGGGATGAGAACACTCTATGGAGCAGTTCAAGGGCGTTCAACAGCCAGTCGGGCTGCTCCGGCCAGTCATCACGACGAGTCGGATCGAACCAGGCCAATCTGGCTCTGCTTCCGGTGCGCTAGCTCTCGCCGTTCGAAGGTAGTGGGTGCATCAGGTTCGATGGCTGCGCGCTATGCCTCGAGCTCGCGGAGGTGCTGCTTCGCCCACTCGGTACCAAGCACCACATGCGCAGCGACTTCCTTGTCGCGACTATTGACGACGGCGACGAGGTAGCAGTTGGCCCGGCCGAGCGCCACGTTCGTCCAGGCCTGTGCGAGCGGCTTCAGGATCCTCAAGGGGCTGTGACGCTGCTGCGCCCGCTGGCGCAGCGCGGTCCAGTACTCCAATCGCATCTGCCGAAGCGGGGTGTCAGGCCAGGCGCCGATGACGTCTTGATCCTGGTCGGCTCGCCACGCCGAGGCGGGATCCTAACTGGCAACCGTGATGACAACTCGGGTCACGTGCCAGGGGCCATCACCCCTGCCACCTGGGAAAGCGCGACTTCAGCCGCTCCACAGTGTGGCGCCACTTGGCCGCGCGCGGCTGGCACACGGTGTTCTGGTTACCGAAGAGGCCGACCTCGTCGAAGGCGTCGGCCTCAGAGACGGTGTCAAGCCAGCGGACCCGCACGAAGTACTCCGACTTCTCCGGGTCGTTCAAGAACGTCCGCACCCAGTCGCCGACATCGACGACGTCCAGCACGGACCGGTCGCCCTGCTCGGTGGTCACGGTGAAGTCCTTGGCGGGTTGCATCGGCTCGGTGACGACGCCCACCCCGACGTAGCCCGTGCCGGGGATCTTCACCCACACCCGGTCGTTGGGCTTGAGCAGCCCGAGCGTGCGGCTGAACCATGACCCGCCGCCGCCGCTGATGAAACCGTACTTCCGAGCGGCCTCCCATGGGCGTCCGCCATATGAGACGTAGAACTCCCCGTTCCACGGCTCCTTTGGCCCACGCTCCTTGCCCCGGTCAGGGTCTGGCTGCGTCTCCTGGGGATCGAGCAGCCAGGCGCGACTGAGCAACTGCTCGTTGCCGTTCTGAAAGACCTGGAAGAACAGGACGTTGATGGCGACGCCGCGGTCGCTCAGGTATTTGATGATCCGTTCCGAGGAAGGGTCGAGCTCTGCAGCCACCAGGACAACTTGGTGCGCTTGGTTGAGCGCGTCCTCGTCGAGGTCGGCGCCGAAGCGCGTGCGGAACGCGTCGCTCAGGCTGCCGCCTGGAGAGAACCGGGAGTAGATATCGGCGATCTGCTCGGCGGTCAGGCCCTCGACCCAGGATGCGTAGTCCAGCGCCTGGGCCACGATCTCGCGCGGTGTCCGGTCGCGCTTGATCTCGATCAGCACCAATGCGCCGTCGGGAGCGATGGCCAGCAAGTCGATGCGGCCGCCGTGGGTCGTGACCTCCTGTCGGCCGATCAGCATCCACTCGCTGGAGACAATCCGCGGGTCGCGCGTGATCATCTCCTCGAGCTGCTGCTCGCTGGTCAGGCGGCTGACTTGAAGCTGTGTGGGGTTCTGGCCGATGCGCCAGATGGAGTGATGAACCGGCATTGAGGGCTCCGCAACGCGGCCTACGGCCGAACCTTCCGAACCTTACGGATGGGCTGGAAGAGGAGGTACTCCCGGCCGTTCAACCGCAGGCGGGCAGCGAACCTGAGCCGGCGTGTGAACTTTGAGCTGCCGGTGACGACGTACTGCTTGTTGACGACGAACTGGCGCTGCAGCCGCGGCATGGGTCCTCCGGGGATCGACGGACTTATCGGCGGGAATCCGCGGCGGCTGACCAGCGCCGGCCAGGATCACTAGCTCATCAACAAGGGTCGCGTTGGGAGTAGCACCTCTGGTGTGCCATTTCAGGATCAGCCCTGCCAAGTCGTCCATTCCTGCGGTCCGGGGCTCACCGCGACCCGCGTGGCGTAGGTCGCAGGCCCGCAGACAACTCCCTCTTCTCGCTGCCCTCTGTGCGCTGTTCGCGCTCCCACTGCCGCGAACGCGGAACCGGCCTGCGCCACCTCGCAGGGTCGCTGACGCACTGCCGGGAAATGATGTAGCAACTACCAGATCCACTTCCGCAGACTACGGACCTTGTCGGGCCCGCAGATCGGCGCCCGGCCTCGGGCGCGCGGACTCACTGGCGCAGTCCGAGGACCTCCGGCAAATCCGGGCGGAATTGCGTCCCGGACGCCGCGATCCAGTGGTCAAGCCCATGCCCGGCAGGCACCAGAATCGCGGACTCACTTCCCCGGTCCGCGGACAGGTCTTTCCACGGGCTACGAAGTCGCTTCCAGCCAACCACTTGCAGGTCCGCGCTACTGCGGCAGCAACCCCGCGGGGTGGGAACGGTAGGTCCGCGGGGGCCGGAACCTGCTCCTGCGGGGGCTTGCACACTGTTGTGCGGCAGCGCCTGTGGGTCCGCGAGGGTCCTCTACTAGCATCGGCGCATGCTGCCAGCGGCCGAGGTGGCCTTTGGACCCTACCGGCTCGACTCGCGCACCAGGTCGCTGTCTCGCGGCGGCGAGCCCGTCGGATTGTCGCCTCACGAGTTCGAAGTGCTGCACCTGCTCGTGCGCCGTCCGGATGTAGTCGCGTCGAAGGACGCCCTGATCCGGGCCGGGTGGCAGGACACGGCCGTCGGCGACAATAGCCTCGAAAAACTGGTGGGAAAGCTCCGCCGGCGGCTCGATCCCAGCGACCTGAACCGCTACATCAAGACGGTGGCGCGACAGGGTTACCAGTTCGTCGGGCCGGTGCTGGCGGTGGAAACACAAGCGGCCGCTTCGGACCTGGAGTCGTTGCTCGCGCCGCATCGCGCCTTCACCGAAGGCCGCGTGGCCCTGGATTCGCTGCAGTGTGATCGAATCAGCACGGCCCGGGCCACGTTCGAGCACCTGCTGCAGCAGCATCCGGCCGACGCGGCCTATCAAATCGGCATGGCCAACGCCTGCGCGATGCAGTTCGAAGCCACCCGCACCGACCCGGCGCCGGATGTCGCAGCGCTGCGGCTGGCCGAATCCCATGCACTGAACGCCTGTCATATTGATCCGCACTTGGCCGAAGCCTGGGCCATGCTGGGTTTCGTGCTGGAACGCACCGGCCGGCGCGCCGATGCATTGGCCGCGCTCGAGCGGGCGGTGGCGCTGGAGCCCGACAACTGGCGGCATCAGGTGCGCCTGGCGCTGGGCAGTTGGGGCGAAACGCGGCTGCGCGCCGCGCGGCGGGCGCTGGCGCAGTGCCCGCAGTTGCCCTTGGCGCATTGGCTGGCGGCCACCGTGTTCGTGGCCCGCAATGCGCTCGACCAGGCCGAGCGCGACGTGGATCGCGCCCTGGCGGTGGCGGCGGTGGAATCTCCCGATGCCGCGCCCTATTCCATGGTGGCGCTGCACTGGCTCAAGGGCTTGCTGCGCCTGGCGGCCGGCGATGCGGCCGGCGCCGTGACGGCGTTCGACCATGAGCTGGCCCTGGAAGCGCGCGGGCACCTCTATTCGCGCGAGGCCGCCGCGAACACGTGGTACGCGAAAGGCGCGTGTGATCTCAACGCCGGTGATCGCGACGCCGCTCGCGCCGCCTTCGGTGAAGCGGTGGCGCGCGTGCCGAGCCATCCACTGGCGCACGCCGGCCTCGCCATTCTGGATGGTCAGCCCCTTCCTGCAGCCACCGAGCCAGATACGCCCGAATCCGTGGATGGCGCCATTGCTCGAACGGCGCGGCTGGTGCACGCCCACGACGTGTGCCACGCCGTCCCCGTGGTGTCCTCCGCCCTTGCTGCCGCCCCGCCAGGGAATGGCGGCTGGCTTCTGCCCGTGGAGCCGCTGCTGCGCGTAGGCCGCGCGCTCGACGCCTGGGCGCCGGCGCTTGCCGTGCTGCACCTGCGCGCCCGCTGATCCGCCGGCCCCACGCTGAATTCAGCGGATTCAGCACGAATTCAGCGAAGCGGGAAGGACTTCCTGCCAGCCGCGGCACCACGATGCGGCCAGGAGGTTCGTGATGAAGAGACAGCAGCGGTTCAAGTACGAGATGTTCGTTCGGGTGCGGGATTTCGGAACGGCGCACGCGTCGCTGTTTCCCGCGGCCAGCAAAGGCGGCCAGGCATTCGCGCGGGTGTTGGCCGCCACCACCGCCATCGAGGAGCACCTGAAGAACCACGTGCTCGGCAAGGCCGAGGCGCGGCGCATCAAGGCGGCCACACGCGAGTCGCTCTTCGCATACCTCAAGACCATCGCCGCCGCGGCACGGCGGGTGACGCGCGTGGAACCCTCGGTCAGCCCGTTCGTGATGCCGCGCCACCGCAGCCTGGCCGCGGAACTCGCCACCGCCCGGGCGTTCATGGAGGAAGCGGTGTCGCGCCAGGCGGAATTCGAGCAGTTCGGTCTGCCGTCCACCTTCATCAGCGACTTCAAGACGCTGGTGGACCGGCTGCAGCAGGCGGCCGACGTGCGCCTGAGCAGCAAGACGGTGCGGCGGAAGGCGCTGGCCGGCATCAGCACGGCGCTGGCCGACGGGCTCGATGCGGCTCGCGACCTCGACGTGATCGTGGCCATCGCCACGCGTCTCACGGATCCCACCACGTTCGCCGCGTGGACGACGGCCCGGAGGATCGAGGGTCAGGGCGCCGGCCCGGCGCGGCTGGTGGTCACGCCGCCGATGCCCGAGCCAGTGCCCGGCACGGTTTCGCCGACAGCTACCGCGCCGCCCACCTTGCCTGTACCGGACATCCCGGTGGCTGCGGGCGCTGAGCTCGAGAAGGCGTCGTGACCCGCCGACGGCCGTCCGAGGTGCACGTGTTCCGCAGCGTCACCACCGGCCGATGGATCGTCCGGGCCTTCGTCACCGCCGAGCGCGGCTATCGCACGCAGGCAGATGCGGCGCGCGCCGGCATCCGGCAGGCGAAGCGGCGCCGAGTGGACCTGGTGATTCACGGCCGCAACGGGCGCATCCGCTCGAAAGACAGCTACGGCAATGAATCGCCGAAGCTCGACACCGAGCACTAGCCACGACGCAGGGCGGGGCGCCACGCGGCGCTCCGCTCTGTCTCCGTTCCCGCACCGCAAACCCGACAACTCGAACTAACGCGAAAGGTGTGCCCGCCATGGACGACGGCATTCTGGATATCGCTCTGCTTCCCGCCTGGTCTCCGTCGAGCGTGAAGGCCGCGCTTACCGTCGCGCTGTCGCGCGCCACGCGGCTGCAGGCGGGCATCGCCTTCTGGACCATCGACCCGGCGCTGCTCGGCCCCGACCTGGTGCGCGCTATTCACGACGAACACGGTTTCGTGTGCGTGGACCTGCATCCGCCCACCGAGGTGGACGCGCTGGCCGAGCTGACGCGCCAGGGCGGACGCGTCTACGTCTACTACGAAGACATCCCGACCTACACCGACCAGGGCCGGAAAGAGCCGCCCGCGCTGCTGCACGCCAAGATGCTGCTGTTCTTGGGAAAGGACGGCACCGCCGAACTGTGGGTGGGCAGCCACAACTGGACCAAGCGCGCGCTGCTGGGGCTGAACGTGGAGGCGTCCCTGGTTGTGCGGCTCAAGGACACGTCGCCGCTCTTCGCCGCGGCGTCCGACTACCTGGCACACATGAAGGGCATAGCCGAGCCCTTCGATGTCGCGAAGGTGGACGCCTACAAGCAGCTGCAGCGGAAGATGACCAACGGCCAGACGCCGGTGATTGAGCTGGAGGCCGAAGACGGCGCATCGGCCAGCAACACCACCATCACGGTGTTCGGCACCGACCGCAAGGACCTGACGCGGCTGGGCACGGTGCGCCGAGAGGTGCATGTGGCGCTGTTGGACCCACTGACGGACGCGCAGTCCCTCTACCCCGCGACGATCCTGCATTCCGGGCTGTTGCCGGCGTCAGATGCGGCTGCGGGCGGCATCTCCTTTTCAGCGCGGCGATTCGCCTATCGAAAGGGAAGTCAGTTCCCGGCGTTGCGGCCGTCCGGGCCGGTGGATTCAGAGGTGCTGGCCGCGGCCGAGTACTTCGTCACGGTACACCTCGGCGTGCTGCAGCCGCAGCTGGCGGTGGAGTATCCGGCGCCGAGGGCGGCGGTGATGAAGGTGGTGGGGGAGGAGACCAGCCCACTGTTGCAGCGGCTCGACGCAGACGCGAAGGCGCAGCTGTTTGGGCGGCGGAAGGTGAGGGTCAGACGGCCGGCGGTCGTTGCGGGCGAAGGGAAGCATCCGCGTACCGTGGCCGGGCTGCGGCGTATGGAGGAGCATCCGCTGGTGAGGATGGGAGTGTTGGTGAAGACGAGGGTGTGATCCGCGACGAACGCAGGTCAGCACCGCGGCGTTTATGGGGAGCGCTTGGCGCACGGTCCAGGTCGCACGACAGACACTCGTTGAACCTCGCGCCACCGATGCTCCTGTCCGCCTCTTCTGCGGCCGGTGATCGACAGGCAGCACCGGCCGGACGTGCGCGACGGCGTTCTCTCGGGCCTACGCCGAGGCGGAACTACCGAGCGCATAAGCGTCTGATGACGGCGCTTGCGGGACGTTCCCTCGCCGGGGCATCCCGCGTCTTACCGGCTGAACTTCCTGGTCATGGCACTTTACGAGCGCAGGCGGGGTGGGCGACAGTAGTGGATCGTGACCGCCATGCCGGAGGCCGTGTTCCTCGACACGCAAGTGTTCGAGGCGGCTAGCTTCAACTTCAAGACCGTGTTCTTCGTCGCGCTGCAAAAGCGGCTCGACTCTGGCGGCCTCGAGCTGGTGATTACCGACATCACCGTACGTGAAGTGCATGCGCGCATCCGCAACGCCGTCCACGAGGAGTTGCAGCTTCACGCGAGGTTCCGCGAAAAGGCCCGCGCCGTCCGCAGTTCTTTGTCGCCCGCGGTGGCGTCAACGCTGACGGAACTCGACGCGGATTCGATCGTTCAGGAATTGCGCCAGGCCTTCGACGCCTTTCTTGCCGAGAACGACGCCGAAGTGGTCGAGGCGACGACCGCTGGATCAGCCGCCGTGTTCGAGAGGTACTTCACAGCCACACCGCCGTTCGGGTCGGCGAAGCACAAGAAGAACGAGTTTCCGGACGCCTTTGTCATCGAGGCCCTCGCGCAATGGGCAAAGAGCAGCGGCAAGCGGCTGTTCGTGGTGTCCGGAGACGAGCTGTTCCGCACTTCCTGCGCCGAGCGAGAGGGTCTGAAGGCGGAAGTCGACCTGGCCGCCGTGCTAGACCAGGTCATCGACGACGAGGAGCAGGCCGAGTTCATTCGCGCTGAACTCGTGAAGCGCGCGGACAGCATCGCCGAGACCGTGAAGTCTACATTCGAAGGGCTGGGCTTCCATGTCCAGGATGAGTGGGGAGACGTCGAGATGACGGTCACGTCGATTGCGCTCGACGAGGAGCCGGAGATCTTGGACGTCGAACGCACTAGCGCCACGGTGCAGCTCACATTCAGGGCCGAGTACAGCGCCGACCTCTCCTACGATGATTCCAGCACGGGTATCTACGACAGCGAAGACGACCGCCAGCTCTTCATGGACCACGTCAACGAGACGGTCACCGGCGACACATACCTCGTGGCGCAGGTCTATGTCAGACTCGACGGTATGAAGCCGCAGTCGTTCCAAGTGCAGAACATCGACCTCGTTGACCCGGTTCGCGGCTTTGGCATTTCGACGTCGAAGGCCGCCGACTACTGAACCGGCGTGCCAGTCGTTGTTCGTCGACCGCTTCCCGTGCGGGTGGCGACGATGTCAGGCCGGACCCTTTTGACGCCAAGCCGTCAACGCGACGCTTTCGGCGTAGAGGGTCGCCAGCTCGGGCTGCGAGAGGGTCGTCAGGCGCCCCTGATCGGGCCACGCTTTCATGAAATCGAGAAGCGTCTCCTTGGGGGCGGCGCGATAGCTCTCGTGGCAGAAGTCGTAGAACTCGATGAGACTGTCAGCGTGCGTTGTCCGTTGCGAGGGAACCCCGAAGAACGTGTCGGGGTGACGTCGATAGGCCTCGAGTTCCGCCTTCGACAGCGGAAAAGTGTAAATGGAACCGGTGTTGGTGCCCTCAAGTGTGACGCCGCATAAGGCCAGCCCCTTGGACTCGTCTACCGTCGCGGTCGTCACCAGGCCGAGGCGTTCCCTGCCGTCCTGGTCGGGAAACAGATAGCGCGACCCAACAGCGATCCGCACCAGCAGATTGTTGCCTGCATACACATCCAATTCGCCGTCGAAGGTCGACGGGATTGTCGAGTGGTCGATGATGGACTGCATCAGACCGTGCATTTCGATGTGCGCCTCGCGCGCATTGATGGCGGCTCGCAGCGTCGGAAAGGCGATTCCCTCTCCGAAGTCGGGAATCTGAAAGCCGTCGGCGAGGAAGGTCGAGCGCGCCGGCGGCCCGTCAAGGTTGTATTCCCAGGGCGCATTCGTCAGAATGACGTAAGCGGAGGGACGCGGCGCGCCGTTGAGCAGTTCTCCCTGGAACGAGCGGAGGCGGCGGCGAACACGATCGAGGAAAGGGGGCCGTGCGTTGCCACGGCCATCGTCCGGTGTGTTGACGTCCATGAAGACGATGCGGGTATGGTTCGCGCGCTTCCCCAGCGCATCGTTGAACAGGCCGCCCAAGCGCAGGCGCTTTCCTTCGCGGCGCTTGGCTTCGACCGAGAAGGCCCTGCCGGTGCGGCGGTTGGTCGCCGTGAATTCGCAATGCGTGGTGCTGCCATCGGCCTCGTTCTCGAAGGCAAGATCGAAGCCTGCGCGGATGAAGATGGCCGCGACATAGGTCTCATAGCGCGCACCCGGAAATGCGTCCCGGTTACGCAGGCGATGCAGCAAGCGGTCTTGCAGTTCCGCGTTGTGATCGAGCGAATACTGTGCTATTCCGAGTTCGCGGCCATGCTGCCCGTGTCCGGCTCGGCCTACACCTACGCCTACGCCACGCTGGGCGAGCTGGTGGCGTGGATCATCGGCTGCGCCCTCACACTCGAATTTGCGGTCGGGCCGGCAGCGGTGGCCGTCGGCTGGTCCGGCTACGTCTCGAGCCTGCTCAGGGACCTGGGCCTCGGCGTGCCGCCGATCTTCACCGCGCCGCCGGGCACGGTGCTGGTCGAAACCGCCCCGCACCGCTGGGAAGTGCTGTCGAACGTGGCCGACCGGCTGGTGGCGCAGGGCATCGACCCGGCAACGCTGGCGCAGCAGACCGCGCTCTTCAACGGCCTGGCGGCGGTGGTGGTGCTGGTGATGACGGCCATCCTGGTGGCGGGCATTCAGGAATCGGCCCACGTCAACGCCGCCATCGTGGTCGTAAAGGTGTCGGTGATCGTGGTCTTCATCGGCGCCTGCGCCGCCTTCGTGCAGACCGCCAACTGGACGCCCTTCCTGCCGCCCAACACCGGCGAGGTCGGACGCTACGGCTACTCCGGCATCCTGCGCGGCGCGGCCGTGGTGTTCTTCGCCTTCATGGGGTTCGACTCGGTGACCGCGGCGGCGCAGGAAGCGAAGAACCCGCAGCGCGACCTGCCGATCGGCATCATGGGCTCGCTGGCCGGCTGCACCGTGCTCTACATCCTGTTCGCCATCGTGCTCACCGGCGTGGTGCCCTACACGCAGCTGAACGTGCCCGACCCGATTGCCGTGGGTGTGGACGCCACGGGCCTGCGCTGGCTCTCGCCGCTGATCAAGCTCGGCGCCATCTGCGGTCTGAGCACGGTGGTGCTCGTCGGCATGCTGGCGCAAACGCGCATCTTCTACACCATGGCCAACGACGGGCTGCTGCCGCCGTGGGTGGCCCGCATCCATCCGCGCTTCCGCACACCGCATCTCACCACCGTCGTCACAGGCCTGGTCGTGGCCTTGCTGGCGGCGGTGACGCCGATTGCCGTGCTGGGCGAGCTGGTGAGCATGGGCACGCTGCTCATCTTCGTGATCGTCTGCGCGGGCATCGTGATCCTGCGGCGCACCCGGCCCGACCTGCCGCACCCGTTCCGCACGCCGGCCTCGCCGCTGGTGCCGCTGCTGGGGGTGGCCACGTGTGCCTACCTGATGTCGGGCCTGCCGGCGGACACGTGGCTGCGCCTGCTGGCGTGGATGGGCGCCGGTCTGGTGATCTACGCCGTGTATGGACGGCGGCATAGCCGGGTGAGGGCGGCGCGAGGGTTGTAGGCAGGAATCGACGCCTGAGTAATTCAGGGCGACACTACGCCGACATCAGCCGACGGCCGCGAGGCCTGGGAATGGGCCGGCCCATGTCGCGCGCGGTGTCCAGCCAGAGACTGATTGCGTCTTGCGCGTTGGCCACGGCTTCGGCCGGCGTGCCGCCGTGGGCCATGCAGCCAGGCAATTCCGGAACGTCCACCACGAAGGCGGCGTCTTCGCGGCTCCAGGCGACGACGAGTTCGTACTTGTGAGCCATGCCAGTCTCGCAATGTCAGATTGTACGCGAGGACGACGCGCCGCACCTGTCGCACCTGGTAGTCCTTGGCGTTGCGGCCGTCGCGCTGCAGATTGAGAATCTCGCGAACGCCAGCCCTGCCGAAGATGTGGTGACCGCCGCGAATCCGTTCGGAGAATCCGAGCGCCCTCAATAGGGTGCGCAGGGCGTCGAACCGTATCGACGCGTCGCCGTTGCCGTCGCGAACCTTCGCGAACAAGGCATCCAGTTGAGACACTACCCCACGGGGAGCACAGACCGCGCCATCGCAGGAACACCTGCAATTGAACGGTTGGCACCCGCGCGGTACGTCGATACCGCGCTGTGAAGCTGACTCGGCGATGGCAGCAACTGCTAGGAATGCCACCGCCGAACAACACCTGGCTCGCGAGGGCTCGTCGCTTTCCCCTTGACGCGTATTGAAAGGCCCCGCGCGAAAAGTCCGCGCCCTCCGCCACGCTGCCAGCCCTGCGCGCCGTAGTCGCCTCAGCGCCGCGAGCCCGCCTCCACCCATCGCGGCGTGGGGTTCGGCGGTCGATCGCCGCTCTGGCGCCATCCTCCGATGGCAGAAACTGCGCTGCTAGGATGCCCCATGAGCTGCGCATCCTTGGCTGAAGCAGACGGCCGCGCGCCGTCGGACACCGTCCTCGATTCGCCCGCGCACGACACGCACGTGCTTGGCGAACGCATCGCCACGCTGGCGGCCCGCCTGCATGCGATCACCTACGAGCTGCTCGTGTTGCTGCAGCAGTTCGACCAGCAGGCCGGCTGGAACAACGGCTTCCTGTCGTGCGCCCACTGGTTGCACTGGCGGACCGGCATCAACCTCGGCGCCGCGCGCGAGAAGGTGCGCGTGGCTCGGGCATTGACGGCCCTGCCCATCGTGAGCGACCGCATGCGGCGGGGGCAGTTGTCGTACGCCAAGGTGCGGGCGATCACGCGCGTGGCCACGCCCGACAACGAACAGAGCCTCGTGGACCTGGCGCTGGCCGGCACCGCAGCCCATGTGGAGCGGTTCGTGGGCGCCTTCGGCGCGTGGACGGCGTGGCGGCGCAGGAGGCCGAATCGCGGCATCTGTCGCGGCAGCTCTCCACCTGGGTGGACCACGACGGCATGGTCGTGGTGCGTGGACGGCTCACGCCCGAGGTGGGCGCCGTGTTGCAGCGCGCGCTCGAAGCGGCGGCGGACGTGCTGTTTCGAGACGGGCGGGGCCTGCCGGCGGCGCAGGGGATGGCGGAGGAGGTCAGCCCGGCGCAACGACGCGCGGATGCCTTGGGTCTGCTGGCCGAGACGGCGCTGTCGGCCGGGCTCGACGCCGGCACGGCGGGCGACCGCTATCAGGTGGTGGTGCACGTGGAGGCGTCGGCCGCTGGCGGCCGCGGTGCGGATGTGGCCGCAGCCCAGGGCGAGCCGTGCTCGGGTGGGAGCCTCGAGCTCGACCACGGCGCGGTGTACGTTTCCGCGGAGACGTCACGCCGCCTGGCCTGCGACGCGTCGGTCGTGGTGACGCCGCACGATGGCGCCGGCCGTGTGCTCGACGTGGGCCGCAAGACCCGCACGATTCCTCCGCACATTCGCCGCGCGCTGGCGGCGCGGGATGCCACGTGCCGGTTTCCGGGCTGCACGGCGCGCCGATGCGATGCGCATCACGTGGAGCACTGGGCAGACGGTGGGTCGACGAGCGTGCACAACCTGGTGCGGCTCTGTCGCCGTCATCACCGGTGCGTGCACGAGGGCGGCGTGTGCGTCACCCGCACGGGAGGCCAGTGGGTGTTCCATGGCGCCGATGGGCGCCATATTGCGGCCGCCCCGGTGATGTCGGCGGCCCACGCGCTGGAGAACGACGCCGTGCCAGACGACTCGGACGTTCGGGATGTCGCCCCCGGGCCGGTGTGGGACGGGACGCCCTTCAATCTGGTGTGGGCGATGGACGTGCTGTATGAACGGGTTGCCCGCGTCACAGCACCGGCGACGTGAACCCGCAGGCCCCACGACGTGCGCGGGTGAAGCGGCGGCCGAGACCGCGGGCGGCCTCGGGACCGGAGACTGATCGCATCCTGTGCGCCTGCCCATTGCACGTTGTGCCCGAGCGGCCTCTCGTGTGTGGGGCAGCTTCTGCCACCTCGAGATCGGTCCGGAGCCACGACGTCCGCGATTGCCGCGAGATTCGGTGATCTTGGGCCGAGCGATGCACCGATGCGCGGTGAGGTACGTGCCCTGCATCGCGGATGGCAGTGTGGGCGCGCGTACAGGCGACCGGATGACATGAAAAGACGATGAAACTATCCTATGGACATGTCATCGACGATGGTCCAGATCCGCAACGTCCCTGCCGAGTTCCATCGGCGCCTCAAGGCGCGAGCCGCCATGGAAGGCATGTCGATGTCCGACTACATCATGCGCGAGGTGGGCAAGGCGCTCGACCGGCCGACGCGGGCGGAAGTGCTGGCGCGATTGCAGGCGCAGCCCACGCGGAAGCTGAAACGCAGCGCCGCGGCGATCGTGCGCGCGGAACGGGATAGCCGGTGATCGTGCTGGACGCGTCGGCTCTGATCGAGCTGATGCTCACCACCGAGGCCGGCCGCTCCGTGGCGGCCCGCATCGCCGATCCGGCCGTCCCGCTCCACGTCCCGCACCTAGTGGACGTGGAGGTGGCGCAGGCGCTTCGGCGCCTGGTGGCAGCAGGGGAGCTTCACGCGGGGGACGCGCTGCAGGCCATCGGCGTGCTGCGCGACTTGCCGCTCGACCGTCATCGGCACGACGACCTGCTCGATCGTGTATGGGGGCTCCGCGGCAACCTGTCGGCCTACGACGCGGTCTACGTGGCGCTGGCCGAGGCGTTGGGGGCCGTGCTGGTGACCTGCGACCGGAAGCTGGCGGGCGCTCCAGGTGTCCGGGCACGGGTTGAGTTCGTGGCTGGCTGAGCCGGAGCCCATGGTGCACGACTGGTTCCACGCCCTCACCGGATTCCACGAACACTCCCACGCCGACACCCGGTCGCGTCTCGCCCTCGACGGCCAGGTGCTGCGCTCTACGGTTACCCAGCAGGCCTACCGCATCGGCACGCTCGAGACGCCCTCGCTGGCCGACCTTCGCGGCCACGCAGGGCAGGCGCCGACATCCCTCGGCGGGCGCCTTCGCGTCGCCACCGTCACCGCGGACGCGGTCTCCCTGCACCGCGACCCCGCCAATCACGGCGCGCTGTTCCAGGTGGCCTCGCAGTTCAACCTGCTCGAGATGACCGGGCCCCACGTGATTCCCGAGCACGGCGTGGCCCGCTACGCCCACGACCACACGCAGGGGCCGGCGTGCGCCATCGCGGCCGGCGCCGCCACCATCTACCGCAACTACCTGGTGCCGGTGGACGGCCAGCCGGGGCAGACGCGCGATCGGCAGATCGACTGCCTGCGGGACATGGGGCAGGCGCTGGGCAACCACGACGGCGCGCTGTGGACGATGCAGAACGGCTACGCGTTGTGCAGCAAGCGCGGGCTGGCGGCGATCGGCGAGCGGCTGGCGGCGGCGTCGGCGGCGGAGCGCGACGCGCTGCGCGACCGCCTGCGCATCGGCGTCCACTGGGATGTGCAGGTCACCGGCATCCCGCGCACGGATCTCACGGTGTCGCAGGCGTTCTGTTCGGCGCTGCCAGTCAGCTATACCGACGTTCCCGCGGCGGCGTGGGAACCATTTGCGCGGCTGGTGCTGGAGGGCGCCTACGAGGCCACGTTGTGGGGCGCCGTGCTGAACGCCAGGCGGGGCGGCTCGCGCGTGGTCTACCTCACGCTGTTGGGCGGCGGGGCCTTTGGCAACGACCCGGCGTGGATCCACGACGCCATTCGGCGCGCGCTGACGCTGGTGCGCGACGTGGCGCTGGACGTGCGGCTGGTGAGCTACCGGGGACCGTCGGCGGAGGTGCGCCGGCTGGTGGCGGAGTTTGCGTAAGCACCCATGTCCGGCGAAGGCAGGATCCGCCAGCCGAGTTCACGCATCGCCTCGATGCGCCTCATCTGGCAAAAGGACGCGCCTCTGCAGGCAATGCCAGCGTCGGCACGCGCGATGCACGGCTCGGGTTTGTGGTGTGGTGGCCAGTGTGTGGCGAGCTTCGGGTTCGGCTTCTTGGACGGGCAACTAAAATGTTGACTAGAGCAACAAATCTGTTTACCATCTCATGACGCCGCGCGAGTTCAAGAGATGGCTGGCGGCTCATGGGTGTACGTTTTCGTCGGGCAAGGGCGGCCATCTCAAGGTGCGGCGCGGAGACCGGATGTCGGTTCTGCCGATGCACGGCCACGGCAAGGAACTTGGCACCGGGCTCGTGCAGCGCATCAAGAAGGACCTCGGGATTACCTAGGCGCACACGCCGTGTTCTATGCAGTGAAGCTGTCGAAAGACAGCAACGGATCGTGGCTCGTTGACGTGCCCGCGTTGCCCTACGTGCACACGCACGGCGCCACGCGTGACGAGGCGCTGTCGCGAGCCGCGGATGCCATCCTGACGGGTTTGGAGATGCTCGTCGACGACAAAGTCGAGATTCCGCGGCCACTGCCAGCAGCACCGGCCAAAGGCGTTGCCGTGCGTCTTTCGGCCTTGGTGGCTGCCAAGATCGAACTGCACAACGCGATGCTCGAACAGCGCGTCGGCAAGTACCGGCTGGGGAAGAAGCTCGACTGGCATCTGCCCCAGGTCGATCGCCTGATCGACTTTCGCCATCAGTCCAAGCTGGATCAGATTGAACAGGCGCTCTCGGCCCTCGGAAGGCGGCTGGTTGTGACGAGCGCGGCGTAACGATCGCCCCGATGGCCTTCGGCTCCTCGCGCCTTCTGACACCCGCCCTCGAGCGCCAACTCGTCGAGGTGCGCCGCCTGCTCGGCGACCTCCGCGATCTGCTGGTGCCGCTGCCGGCGGCCGCGCCCGACCTCGACGCGCTCGGAGCCGCCGTGCGGCAGCTCGACGAGCTGTTCATGATCGTCGTCGCCGGCGAGTTCAACGCCGGGAAGAGCGCGCTGGTGAACGCGCTGCTCGGCACGGCGGCGTTCGCCGAGGGGGTCACGCCGACGACGGCGCGCATCCAGCGGGTGCGCTACGGGGCCGAGACCACGACCACCGACGACGGCCGCGAGGTGGTCGTCACGGCGCCGGTCGAACTGCTGCGCGACCTGCAGATCGTCGATACGCCGGGCACCAACGCCATCCAGCGCGAACACGAACGGCTCACGCGCGACTTCCTGCCGCGGGCCGACCTCGTGCTGTTCGTCACCTCCGCCGACCGGCCGTTCACCGAATCCGAGCGGACCTTCCTCGACGCCATCCGGGAATGGGGCAAGAAGATCGTCCTCGTCGTCAACAAGTTGGACATCTTCGAAGACGAGCGCCAGCTCGCCGACGTGGTGACGTACGTGCGCAGCGCGGCGCGCGATCTGCTCGGCATCGAGCCCCAGCTGTTCGCCGTCAGCGCCCGGCGGGCTTGGCGCGCCAAGCACGGCGATCCCGACCAGTGGAGCGCCAGTGGCTTCACCGCGCTCGAGGCGTTCCTCCGCGACACGCTCGACGACGAGGCCCGCAGCCGCTTGAAGCTGTCGAGCCCGATCGGCATCGGCGAGTCGCTGGCGCGGCGCTACGCCGCGCTGGCCGGCGACCGCCTGGCCCTGCTCGCCGCCGACACCGAGGCGCTCGACGACACCACCCGGCAACTGGCGCTCTACGACGAAGACCTCGGCCGTGGCTTCGACCTGCGCATGTCGGCGGTCGAGAAGGTGCTGGCCGACATGGAAGCGCGCGGCCACGTGTTCCTCGACGACACGCTGCGCATCGGCCGGGTCTTCGACCTGATGAACCGGCCCCGCATCCAGCAGGAGTTCGAGTCGCGCGTGGTGGCCGACGCGCCCGCCATCGTCGAGCAGCGCGTCACCGAGCTGGTGGACTGGCTCGTTGACCAGGACCTGCGGCAATGGCAGGCGCTGTCGGCCCGGCTGGCGCAGCGCCGCCGCGAGCACGGCGATCGCATCCTGGACAGCGACGACGCCGGCGCGTTCCAGACCAGTCGCGCCGCTCTCATCGACTCGGTGGGACGCCAGGCGCAGCGCGTGGTCGAGACGTTCGATCGGCGGGGTGAGGCCGCCGCGCTGGCCGATGGGGCGCGAACGGCCGTGGCGGCGTCGGCGGCGATGGGGGCCGGTGCGCTGGGGCTGGGCGCGCTCGTCAGCGTGGTGGCGACGACGGCGGCCGCCGACGTGAGCGGCCTGCTGGCCGCCGGCGTGCTCGGCGCCGTGGGCATGTTGATCCTCCCGGCGAAGCGCCGACGGGCGCGCACCGAGCTGCAGGCCAAGATCAGCGATCTGCGGCAGCGGCTCGCGGCAGCGCTGCGCGGCGAGTTCGCGACGGCCCGCAGCCGGAGCGCGCAGCGGCTGGCGGAGAGCATCGCCCCCTACAGTCGCTTCGTGCGGGCGGAACAGGCCAAGTGGACCGACGCGCGGACGGCGCTCGAAGCGTGGCGGGCGAAGGCCGCTGCGCTGGTGGCGGGCCTGACTCGTCAGTGAGAGCCGGCGCCTGAGGGCGCTGTTTGCCACCCGCGCGCGCCGGACTCTCACGGGCCGAGCTGGTGTGTTGCCACGACGGACGACCCGCGACCTGCCCTGTCACACCCGGGGCCGATCCTGGCGGCATGCACATCCAGACCGACCGCGCCCTCATCCCCGCCCGCACCCCCTCGGTGCGCTACCTGCACGTGGTCATCAGCGCGCCCGCGGTGCCGCCGCGCGCGCCCAACGCCGCGGCCCGGCCCCCGGCCAGCGTGGCCCTGGTGCTCGACCGCTCGGGTTCGATGGGCGGCAGCAAGATCGCCATGGCGCGCACTGCCGTGGAGCACGCCGTGCGGGTGCTGACGCCGCAGGACGAACTGGCCGTGGTCTGCTACGACGACCGGGTGGACACGGTACTGGCGTGCACGCACGCCAGCGCGGAGGCCAAGCGGCTGGCGCTCGAGCGGCTGGCCCGCATCGACGCGCGCGGGTCCACGAATCTCGAGGGCGGATGGACGCGTGGGGCGGAGGAATTGGCGGCCGACGCGCCGCAGGCGCGAAGGCGGGTCCTGCTGCTCACGGACGGTCTGGCCAATCAGGGCGTGGTCGATCCGCAGGCGCTGGCGGCCACGGCCGCGCGGCTGCGCGCGCAGGGCATCACCACGTCCACGTTCGGCGTCGGCGCGGATTTCGACGAGCAGCTGCTGGCGCGGCTGGCCGCCGAGGGCGGCGGGCACTTCTACTTCATCGAGCAGCCGCGGCAGATTCCGGATCCTGCTGGCCAGCGAGCTGGGCGAAACGCTGGAAGTGGTGGCGCGCGACGCGGTGTTCGAGATCACGGCCGAGGGCGGCGTCGATCTGGGCGTGCTGAACCGCACGGATGCGGAGGTTGCGCCCGGGGTGCTGCGCGTGCGTCTCGGGGACCTGGTGGCCGAGCAGGAGGTCACGTTGGTCGTGGCCGTGGGCGTGCGGCAGGTGCCCGCGGCGGGGGAGTGTGTCACCGTGCGCTGCCGCCTCTCGGACCGCGATCAGGCGCTGGTGCCGCTGCCGATGGCCGTGGACTGGGGCGTGGTGGAGCCGGCGGAGAACGACGCCCAGCCGGTGAACGCGCAGGTGCTGGTGGCCGTGGCCCGTCACCTGGCCGAGCAGGCCAAGGCCATGGCGTTGGCCGCCAACCGCCGGGGCCACTACGACGACGCGCGCCGCATCCTGCACGACATGGCCGTCACGCTGCGCCGGCTGGTGCCGGGGAATGCGGAGGTGGCGCGGCTGGCCGACGGCCTCGAGGGGGAGCGCGAGTTCTTCCAGAGCGCCATGAGCCCGATGGAGATGAAGCGCCGGCACTTCGCCGCGTATGTGATGGCCGAGTCGCGTGCGCCGGAGGGGAAGGCGCGGCGGCGGCCAGAACGGCGGATCTGACCAGGTTCGATGTAGGGCAGAACTTCAGTTCTGCCCCGGAAGTCACGTCCTCAGCGGCAGCCGCGTCTGCGCCTGCGGCACCTCGAACAGCAGCGGCGTGGCGTCGAACAGCAGCTTGGGCGCGTAGCCGTCCCTGGCCTCGTCGAGCTGCGCCAGGATCTCGGTGGCCAGCGCCGACGGACTCACCACGCGCGCGTGGGCGCCCCAGCCCAGCACCCACGAGCGCAGCGCCCAGTCGCGGCACACCTTGAGCATCACGCGGACGCCGCCGTCGGGCAGCGGGTCGAGCTGCTGGGAGGCGTGCCACGTGCGCTCGCGCACGTAGCGGGCCACGCGCGGGCTGAAGTCGATCACCACGCGCTCGGGCCGTCCGCCGCGGTTCACCCCCAGCGACTGGCCGAACGGCTCGGCGGTCAGATCCTCCACCGGCGTGAAGTGCCGCTCCTGCAGGGTGACCCGGCGCACGCGCTCCACCGCGAACAGGCGCACCTGATGATACTCGGGCACGTACGCGGTGAGGTAGAGCCCGCCATCCGCGTAGCCCAGGCTGTAGGGGTGCAGCTCGTAGTCCTTCTCGCGGTTTGCTGTGGACGGAGAAGTAGAGCACCTTGGCGACGCGACGTTCTGACGCGGCTTCGATGAGCCGCGCCACGAACTCGTCGTGCTTGGCTTCCGTGACCAGCTTGCGCGCTGCTGGCTTGACGTGGATCACCTCGGGCAGCTGCTTGAGGAACGCACGCACCTTTGGCGACAGCCCCTTGTCGATCTTGCGGATGATGGCGGTAAGGCCCGGCTCGAACGGCGTGCCGGTGAAGCCGACGAGCAGCGCGCGGCTCAGATACAGCGAGCAGGCCTCGGTCACCGACAGCCCGGCGTCGTTCAGGGCCTTGAGCGGCATCGCCAGCATCTTCCAGTAGGTGACGCGGTCGCGCTTCTCGTCCACCAGCGGAAAGCCCACTTCCTGCAGCGCCGCCACGTCGCGCCACACCGTGCGCTGGGTGACGCCGAACTCGTCGGCCAGGGCCTTGACCGAGATGCCGCCGGCTCGCGCGGCGTCGATGGCGAGCAGCATCTTCCAGTGGCGCATTACTTCGGCATTACGCGGCATGGGACGCGATCTTACGACGCGGGCGGTGGCGAGTCGTGCGCAAGCGTGCGGCGATGGGTGATCGTGCACACCGGCGGTGCTACTCGACCAGCGCCGCGCGCACCAGCGGGCCCACGGCGATGATGGCGAGAAGGACGCCGACGGCGGCCGCGGCGACGCGTGGCAGGTGGAGCTGGCGATCGATCACCGACCGTGTGGGGTCGGCGGGGTCATACCAGACCTCGACGAGGCGCCCGGGTTGCAGGGGCGCGACTTGGGCCTCGGCCGCGGCGCGCCGGCGATGGGCCGCGCCGTCGAACGAGAGCCGGTTGCCGCGGTACTCGCGGCCGTCGGCCGCAGTGAAGGTGAAGCGTACGCCGGCTCTCCAGCTACCGGCGGTCACGGCACCCACCTGGTCCACCCACGCTTCCTGCACCAGGGCCTGGGCGCGCCGCCAGCCGCGAGCGCGGAGGGGTCCGCGCAGCAGCCAGCAGGTCCAGGCCGACGCTGCGCAGCCCAGTGCAGTGATGACGAGGAGGCCCCGGACGATCTCCACGGCCGAGGTATCGGCCGCAGGCGGGCAGTCACCCAGAGTGCCGGGCCGAGCCACGCGCCGGGCGCTCGCGCATCGCCTTCGCCGTGGCGAACGGGATGTTGATCAGGCACAGCGCGCCCACCACGAAGAGCAGCCACAGCGGGATGCGCCAGAGCGGCGGTCCGCCGCCGGTGATGGCCTCGAACGTGGTGGCCGAGGCATCGGCCAGGAAGGCGTTCACGCCGTCCACGATGGCCTGCTGCTCCGCGGAGGTCTCGCCGCCGGCGCTGCGCTCGCAGCGGAGCCGCTCCGGAGCCATGGCATACAGGCCGTAGCCGGGCAGCACGGTGAGCCAGAGTCCCACGAAGGCGCCGAGCAGCGCGTCCTTCAGGCGGTAAGGGCGGGAGGGGGTGCGGGTGCGGGTGGGGGTGCGGGCGCGGGGGATGCGGCTGGTGAGGATGCGGAAGACGGCGCCGGGCCGGGCGCGGATGTGGACATCGGCGGGGCATTATCGTCAATCATGGCTGAGCTTGCCGCATCGACGCGGCGCGTCGAGGTGCGGGAGGCCGTGGTGGGACGAAGGAAGAAGCAGGCGCCGGTCTGGCTGCAGCTCCTGATCGTGTGGATCGTGGTGAGCGGACTGGGCGCCTCCGGCCTGATGTTCCTGCGCGCGCGCGACGTGGTCAGCGACGCGGTCTTCCAGCCGCTGGCGCCGCTGCTGTGCGGCGCCGGGGCGCGAATCGACACCGCGTACAGCTCGCGGATGAGCCTGGTGGACAACCGCGGGCGATCGACGCCGGTCGCCGGTCGCCAGCAGGTCTCCACCGGTCTCGACCGCGCGACGTGCGTGTGGCCCGACCGCGAGGGCGTGGCCGTCACTGGCGGGTTCACCGCCGTGGTGCTGGCGCTGGGCGGAGTGGCTGGTGCGGTGGTCGTCGCGGGGATGATGGCGCTGCGGCGGCGGTAAGGCGTTCGCGGCCGATGACCCGGATCACTCGCGACGTCGCGATCCACAATCGAACGTCGTCCTGATGCTGCTGCGCGCGTCACAGCTGGTTCTGTCGCCCACCGACCTCGCCGCCTTTCTCGTCTGTCGCCATCGCACCGGCCTCGACCTGGCCGTGGCGCAGGGCGAGCTGGCATTACCCCAGTGGCGCGATCCGCTCGGGCAGGGTCTCCGCGAGCGGGGGCTGGCGCACGAGCGCGCGTATGTGGAGTGGCTGCGCGGGCAGGGGCTCCACGTGGTGGACCTCTCGGACGCGTCAAGTGCGGCGGACGCCGAGGCGGGGACGCTCGCGGCGATGCGTGCGGGTGCGGCGGTGATCTATCAGGCGGCGCTGGTGGGAGACGGCTGGCGGGGCGTTGCCGACGTGCTCGTGCGCGTCGAAGGTGAGAGCGCGCTGGGCGGGTGGCATTACGAGGCGCACGACACCAAGCTGGCGCGCGAGACGCGCGGCGGTACGGTGCTGCAGCTGGCCGTCTACTCCGACCTGCTCGTCGCCATGCAGGAACGGGCGCCGGAGCGGTTCCACGTGGTCGCGCCCGGGGACGGTTCCACGTTCGCCGTGCATGCCTATCGGGTGGAGGACTTCGCCGCGTATGTGCGTCGCGTCCGCGCGGAGCTGCTGCGGGCGGTGCCGGCCGGGGCGGCGGCGCTTCACGCGGCGCACTATCCCGAGCCGGTCGAGGCGTGCGGGGTGTGCCGCTGGTGGCAGCGGTGCGATTCGCGGCGGCGGGGCGACGATCATCTGGGGTTCATCGCCGGCATCGGACGGGCGCAGCGCGTGGAGCTGACGGCGCAGGGGCACGGCACGCTGGCGGCGGTGGCGGCACTGCCGGTGCCGATCGCGTTCACGCCCAGGCGCGGGTCGCGCGAGACATATCTGCGGATTCGCGAGCAGGCGCGGGTGCAGCATCTGCAACGCACGCTGGGCGCGCCGGTGCACGAGCTGCTGCTGCCGGTGGAGCCGGGGCTGGGGCTGGCGCGCCTGCCCGAGCCGTCGCCGGGGGACGTGTTCCTGGACCTCGAGGGCGCGCGTTTCGCCCGCGACGGCGGCCGCGAGTACCTGTTCGGAATCTGCACAGGGGTCAGACCCCTTTCTGGCCAGGGCCAGAATGGGGTCAGACCCCTGTCCTCTGGCAACCAGACTAGTGACAGATCCTGCGACTACCGCGCGTGGTGGGCGCACGACGACGCCACGGAGCGCGCCGCGTTCGAGGCGGTGATCGACGCCGTGATGCTGGCGTGGGCCGCGCATCCCGGCATGCACGTCTACCACTTCGGGCACTACGAGCCATCCACGTTCAAGCGGCTGATGGGCCGCCACGCCACCCGCGCCGACGAGCTCGACCGGCTGCTGCGCGCCGAGCGCTTCGTGGACCTGCACGCCGTGGTGCGCCAGGCCCTGCGCGCCGGCGTCGAGAGCTACTCGATCAAGCAGCTCGAGCCGTTCTACGGCTTCGCCCGCGCGGTGCCGCTCGACGACGCGGCCGCACACATGCAGGCCATCGAGCTGGCGCTCGAGGGCCACGCGCCGGATGCCGTCCCGGCCGAGTCGCGGGCCGCCGTGCAGGACTACAACGAAGACGACTGCCGCTCCACGGCGGCGCTGCGCGACTGGCTGGAGCGGCTGCGCGCCGGGCTCGTCGCCTCCGGGGTGGAGATGCCCCGGCCGCAGGCCAATGCCGCCGAGCCGCCCGCCGCGGTGAGCGATCTGGAAGCCGCCGAGCTGGCCGCCAGCGAACGGCTCCTTGCCGGTCTGCCGGCCGAGGCGCACGACCCGTCGCATCCGCAGCATCCACGCTGGCTGCTCGCGCATCTCGTGGGCTGGCACCGCCGCGAGGACAAGGCGCAGTGGTGGGAGCGCTATCGCCTCAACGAGCTGGCTGACGTGGACCTGCCGGAGGAGGGCGCCGCCATCGCCGGTCTGCAGTTCGTGGCGCGCATCGAGGCGGTGGTCGGCGCCAAGACCGGCCGCCCGACGGGCTCGGTGATCGATCGCTACAGCTATCCGCCGCAGGAGTGCGACATCGGCGGCACCGGTGAGCTGCTGGTCCGCGGGGACGACCGCGCGGTGAGGTTCGGCGATGTCGTCGCCCACGACCGCCAGGCGCGTCTCCTCGACGTGAGGAAGGGCCCCTCCACCGCAGACCAGCATCCGCAGTCGGTGTTCGAGGCCCCCACCGTCGGTGCCGACGCGCTCCGCAAGTCGCTGTTGCGCCTGTGCGACGGGATCGACACGCCCGCCTGCGGCAGCGACCTCCTGTTCCGCCGGCCCCCGCGCCTCACCACCGGCCGCTTCGCGCCGCTGGTCTTCGAGACGCCAACCGACGTCGCGGTGCGCCTCGCCACCACGCTGGATCGCACGACGCTCTCGGTACAGGGCCCGCCCGGCTCGGGCAAGACATATCTGGGCGCGCAGATGATCCGCGCGCTGGTCCGCGAGGGCCGCAAGGTGGGTGTTGTGGCGGTGAGCCACAAGGTGATTCGCAACCTGTTGCACGCCGTGCGCGATCAGGCGGCCGCAGCGGGCGAGACCGTGCGGCTCGGCCACAAGTGCGATCCCGAGTCCACCGCCGACGCGCCGCCCGCCGGCGACGTCCGCGAGATCCCCGACAACGCCGAGGCGCTGCAGGCCATCACCGCGCACGAGGTGGACGTGCTCGGCGGCACCGCGTGGCTGTGGGCGCGCCAGGAGTTCGCTGCCTCGGTGGACGTGCTGTTCGTGGACGAAGCCGGGCAGATGTCGCTGGCCAACGCGCTGGCGGTGTCGCCGGCGGCCGCCTCGCTCGTGCTGCTCGGCGATCCGCAGCAGCTCGAGCAGCCGCAGAAGGCGCATCATCCCGACGGCGTGGACATCTCGGCGCTGCAGCACGTGCTCGGCGAACACCAGACGATGCCGGCCGATCGCGGGCTGTTCCTGCCCGAGACGTGGCGGCTCGCCCCCGCCCTGTGCGCATTCACCTCGGAGCGGTTCTACGACGGCAAGCTCCGCGCCCGCGAGGGCCTGGAGCGCCAGCGGCTCGAGGGCACGGGCGCGTTCGACGGCGCCGGGCTGTGGTGGCTGCCGGTGGAGCACGACGGCAACCGCCAGTGGTCGGCGGAGGAAGTGGACGCCGTGGCCGCGCTCGTCGAGCGCCTGCTGGCCCCCGGCACACAGTGGGTGGACGGGGACGGCGTCGCGCATCCGCTCACCGCCGACGACCTGCGCGTGGTCGCCCCCTTCAACGCGCACGTCAATCGCCTCGCCGAACGCCTCGCGCCGCGCGGGGTGCCAGTGGGCACGGTCGATCGCTTCCAGGGACAGGAAGCAGCAGTGGTGATCTACGCCATGGGCACGTCGCGGGCCGAGGACGCGCCCCGGGGGCTGGAGTTCCTCTACAGCCTCAACCGCCTCAACGTGGCCACCTCGCGGGCGCGCTGCGCCGTGTTCGTGGTGGCGTCGCCGCGGCTGCTCGAACCCGAGTGCCGCACCCCCCGCCAGATGCAGCTGGCCAACGCGCTGTGCCGCTACGTAGAGCTGGCCCGCACCCCATCGCCGGCGTGACGAAGGGCGGCTGACGCTCCGCCCCTCGTCGCCGCCCGGCATATGATGGGCCGCCTTGCCGGCCCCTGTCCTCGCGCTCGTGATCTTCGTGGCCGTGTTCGCGCTGGCCACGCTGCGCGGCGTTCACCTGGGCGTGCTGATGTTCGTGGCGGCGTGCGTGGCCGGCCCCGCGCTGGCCGGCATGTCGCTGCGCGACGTGATGGCCGGCTTTCCCGTGGGCATCCTGATCCTGGTGGCCGGCGTCACCTGGTTCTTCGGCATCGCCCAGTTGAACGGCACCATCGACCGGGTGATCGGCGCGCTGCTGGCGCGCACGGGCGGCGCCCGCGGAGCCGTGCCGGTGCTGTTCTTCGGCCTGTCGGCGATCGCGGCGGCGATGGGCTCGCCGCAGGGCGGGCTGGCCACCGGGCCGATCGGGATGGCGGCGGCGCGGCGCGCCGGCGTGGACGCGGTGCTGATGGCGGTGGCGCTCAACAGCGGGATCAGCGCCGGGGCGTTCGCGCCGACGAGCCTGTTCGGCGTCATCACCTACCGGGTGGCGCGCGATGCCGGCATCGACGTGAGTCCCTGGGTACTGCTGGCGGCGGCGATCGCGGCCAACTTCGTGCTGCTGCTGGCGGGCCTGGCAATCTTTCGCCGGACCGAACTCGTGAGCCGCGCCGAGCCCGGAAGCAGGGCAGAGCCCGTCATCGGGACCGAGCCCGTCAGCAGGGCAACGGCGATGCGCGGGCCGCAACTGGCCACGCTCGTCTGCCTCATCGGCCTCGTTCCCGGCGTGGTCGCCGCCACGCTGGCCGGTCTCGAGCCCGACATCGGCGTCGTGCTGCTCGGCCTCGGCGCGGTGCTGGCGCTCGTCGATCCCGCCGTCGGCAAGACCGCCTTCGCGCGCATCGACTGGTCCACGGCGTTTCTCGTCGGCGGCATCGTCACCTACGTGGGCGTGCTGCAGCGGCTCGACGCGGTCAACCTGCTGGGCCGTGCGGCGATGACCATCGGCACGCCGATGGTCGCGGCGCTGCTCATCTGCATGATCGCGGCGCTGGTCTCGGCGTTTGCGTCCACCACAGGCGTGCTGGCGGCGCTCGTGCCGATGGCGGTGCCGCTGGCGTCGGGCGGCGCCGTGCCGGGCTGGGCACTCATCACCACACTGGGCGTCTCGGCCACCGTGGTGGACTGCTCGCCGTTCTCGAACACCGGCGCCACGCTGATCGCCTCGGCCGCAGAGGACGACCGGCCGCGCCTGCGGCGGATGCTGCTGGGCTGGAGCCTGGCGATGGTGGTGGTGGCGCCGGTGGTGCTGCTGTCGCTGCTCGTGGCCGTCGCCCGCTGAAAGTACCCGTGACAGTCCCGATGACATCTCGGTGCTAGACGCGGCCCTTCGAGCACCCAAGGAGGACGCGATGCACGCACCGTCGTTGCTCATGTCTCTCTCGCTCTCCGCGGTTCTGGCGGCTTGCAGTGCGGGTGGGCCAGACCGTTCCAACGATCGCCTCGCCGGGACGTGGACGCTGAACGTCGCCAAGTCCACCTACATGCCGGCGCCCGGTCCCAAGGCGCAGACCATCGTGATTTCGGGCAACGACGAGGCCCGGAAGGTGGTCGTGGACGTCACCCCCGACATCGGCCCGACGATGCACTGGGAGGTGGCGGGCGCCGTCAACACCGACCTGCCGGTTACCGGCGTCAACCCGAACGCCGACACCTACCGGTTCCGGCGGGTGAACCCGACCACCGTCGAGGCCCGCTACTCGCGGGGCGGCAAGCCGACCATCACGCAGACCGCCGTGCTGTCGCCCGACGGCAACACGATGACGATCACCGGCAAGGGCACCAATGTGGCCGGCCAGGTCGTCAACACCGTCGCCGTGTTCGAGCGCCAGCCGGGCGCGTAGCCGCCGCGCGCGGCGTAGACTGGGGCCACGATGCGCCCCGCGTTACTCGTCGTGTGCCTGGGCGTCAGTGACGGCGCTCGTCGCCAGATCGATTCCAGCTCGGCCGTGGATGTGCGTTGCCGGCGGACGCTGTGCCCGGCTATCCTCCCGCATCCTCGTCGCGCATGGAGACCGTCCCCTCCAACTTCCCCGACGCACTGAACGGCTGGAAAGAGATCGCCGGCTTCCTCGGCAAGAGCGCTCGCACGGTGCAGCGCTGGGAGCGCGATCTCGGCTTGCCGGTGCACCGCATCCCGACGCCCGACGGCGGCAGCATCGTGTTCGCGCGGCGCGCCGAGTTGAGCGAGTGGCGGGCAAGACAGGCCGAGTCGGCGGCCTCGCTGGCCGAGGCCGAATCAGAACTCGCGGATCCGAACGGCGCGGGACCGCCCCTGCCCGACGCTGCCGCGCCGATCGCGCCCCCGACGAGCCCGAACGACGAGGCGACCGCCGGGCCGTGGTGGCGGCGACCCGTGCCGATGTGGGCCACGGTCGGCGCCGTTGCCGTCGCCGCCGCCGTGACGATCGCCGTCGATCGCATCCGTGACCCCGGTACGCCCGCCAGCCTCGAGTTCGAGGGCCGCCAGCTGTGGGCGTACTCGGATGGCGGCCGGCCGCTGTGGACGCACACGTTCGACCGGGTGGCGAGCCGCCCGGAGTCGTACAAGCTGCAGAACAACCTGAGCGCCGACGTGGACGGCGACGGCAGCACCGAGATCGTCGCCGGCGTGCGCTTCGCCGCGCCGCGCGACAGCTCCGACGTGAGCGACGCCGTGGTCGCGTTCTCGGCCGACGGCTCGGTGGTGTGGTCGGTGCAGCCCGACGTCACGCTCACAGAAGGGGACAAGACCTTCACCGGGCCGTGGCAGGTGCGCGACGTCGTCACCGGGATGTCGGCGCGCGGCCATCGCACCTGGATCGCTTACTCGCACCACACGTGGTGGCCCGCCTTCGTTCTCGAGGTCGAGCCCGACGGAAGCGCGCACGTGCGCTATCTGCAGGCCGGGCGGATCCACTCACTGACCTACTGGGACACGTCGGGCAAGCGGTATCTGGTGGCCGGCGGCGCCATGCTGCAGCCGTCACGTGCGTCGGTGGCGGTGATGGATCTCGACGGTCCGGCCGCGCGCTGGCCCGTGGACAAGGGGCCGGCGCTCACCTGCGACGCCTGCCCCGGTGCGGATCCCGTGGCGATGCTGCTGGTGCCCACGGCCGAGGTGACCCGCGCCCTGTTCCGCCCCTACGGCTGGGTGCTGCTCGGCACCGCGCTCGGCTCCGAGATCACCATGGCCACCGACGACGGCTTCGGCTGGGGCAGCCTGCTCACCTTCAACGACGAGTTCAAGGTGACGGCGTTCGAGCGCAGCGACATGTACTGGCAGGCCCACCAGGACCTCGAGCGTCAGGGCCGGCTCACCCACCCCGCGCACGATTGCCCCGACCGGACCGCGCTGTTCCCGGTGGAGATCTGGCGGGGCACGGCCGGGTGGGGCATGGTCGAGGTGCCGCTCCGCGTGTCGCTGGCCGATCGCGCCGGCGGGCTCTGACGCTACCGCCCCCCACGTCATTCGACGACATTCGATTGGTGGCGCGGCTTGGCGATTGAGGGCCGGGCTGCGGGCAGGGTATCTCCAGCGCTGGAGTCGCGCGCCTTCCCGCAAGCTCTGCCAAGGAGCCATCGATGACCGTCTCGTTCCGCCTCGCCATCGTGATTGCTCTCGTGTTCGACGTCAGCTCAGCATCGGCCCAAGGGGCCATCGCCAATGGCCAGAACCACAACGGCACAATCGGCGCACCAGGCGCCAGCGACTCTTGGACGCTGACAGTCATCCAGGGAGACACGATCTCGGTGAGCGTCGCCGAAGTCGGGCCGAACTCAGACTTCGCACCATGGGTCCGGCTGCTCGACCCAGGGGCGGTGCAGGTCGCCACCAGTACCTCCTCGCTGGTGGCGCAGGTGAACGTCATCGCCGCCGCGTCCGGGACTTACACCGTCGTAGTCGCCAGCGGTGACGTCGGCAACGACGGCACCGGCAGTTACACGCTCACAGTCGCCAAGACCCCGGGAGCGTTCGTTGTGCCGTCGGGTGATCAAGGCGGGGCGATCGCCAACGGGTCCAGCAACTCGGGCGAGATCACCCGAGGAGACCTCGACATCTGGACCTTCGAGGCAGTCCAAGGCGACACGATGGTCTTGAGTATCGGTGAGACCGCGTCTGCGGACACGTTCAACCCGTGGATACGGTTGCGCGGGCCCGACGGCACCCCCATCGCCGCACAGTCCGGGTCCGTCGTCGCGCACCTATCGGCGACGGCGTCGTCGACCGGTGTCTACACTGTGGTCGTTGCGACCGCCGACGTCGGTAACGACGGCACGGGCGCCTATGTGCTGACGCTTGCGCGCACCCCCGCGACCTTCGTCGTGCCGACGGGCGACGAGGGTGGCGTGTTGGCCAATGGCGCTAATCACGCCGGCGCCATCACGATCGGCGACCTCGACATGTGGTCGTTCACCGCCCAGCAGGGCGACTCGATTGGCCTCAGCATCGGCCAAGTGACCGAGACGGCGACGTTCAATCCGTGGTTGCGCGTCTATGGTCCGTCAGGGCAACTTGTTGGCGCCGAGAGCGCCTCCGTCGTCGCCCAGCTCGACCTGGCGGCGCCCGCCACAGGCACCTACGTCGTGGTGATTGGCACCGGTGACGTCGGCAACGAAGGTCTGGGCACCTACGTGCTCACCCTTGCCCAGGTGCCAGGCGCCTTCGTCGTGACCGGGGGAGACGAGGGCGGCGCTGTCGCGACCGGTGCCACGGTGAACGCGGCGATCACGATTGGCGATCTGGACTTGTGGACCTTCTTCGCCGTGCAAGGGGCGGCGTTGTCCGCGACGATGACCGAGCTGTCGTCAGCTGACACGTTCAACCCCTGGATTCGCCTGCGCGGGCCAGACGGCGCGCTGCTCAGTGCGCTCAGCAGCAGCGTCACGATCCAGATCAACGTTATCGCGCCTGTGACTGGCCTGTATACGATCGTGGCGGGTACTGCCGACACGGGCAACGATGGCACCGGCACCTATAGCCTCAACATAGCCGGCGCAACGCCACCCCCGACCACCCTCGACGACTTCTACGTCGTGGCGGGCAACACCCCACGGGTAGTGCCCCCGGCCGGGGTCTTGACGAACGACAACGCCAACGGCGGAGGCGCTTTGTCCGCGCAGCTCGTCGCTGGGGCCACGCACGGCAATGTCAGCCTCGAGGCCAACGGCGGCTTCACCTACACCCCCAACGCCGGCTTCCTGGGGAGCGACGCGTTCTCCTATCGTGCCGTCAGCGCTGCCGGACCCGGGAACGTCGCCACAGTTGCCATCAGTGTCGTCGAGACGACGACCGTGCAGGCCCCTACTGATCTGCAGGCATCATTGATCGCTGGAAATACCGTGACGCTGCGCTGGACGGCGCCGGCCGTCGGGCTGCAGGCGACGGGCTATCTGCTCGAGGGCGGCGTCTCGCCAGGCGGTGTGCTCGCCACCATCGCGACTGGCAGCACTGACCCAATCTTCACGTTCGCGGCCCCATCAGGAGCGTTCTATGTCCGCATGCGGGCGGTGTCGGCAAGTCTGATCAGTGCACCGTCGAACGAGATCAGAATCTTCGTCAACGTGCCGGCGCCTCCGTCGGCGCCGGCCGGGCTGGTCGGCTTCGCCAACGGGTCCACACTCGGCCTCGTGTGGCGCAACACGTACCTGGGAGGCGCACCGACGTCCCTCCGGCTCAACGTCAGCGGCGCCGTCAACGCGACGTTGCCGATCGGGCTGGCCGGCAGCTTCAGCTTCAACGGCGTGCCTCCGGGCACTTACACGTTCACGGTGCAGGCGATCAACGGCGCCGGCGTGAGCCCGCCTTCGGCTCCGGTCACATTGAGCTTCCCGAGCGCTTGTCTCGGCGCACCGCTCAGCCCGGACGGATTCCTGGCCTTCCGGAGCGGTCGAACGGTGAACGTCCTGTGGCAGCCGAGGTCCGTCGGCGTGGCGCCGAGTGGCTACATCCTCGATGTGTCAGGCGGATTCGTCGGATCGTTCGTCACGCCGACGACCAGCCTTGCTGGCGCGGTGGGTCCGGGGACGTATCAGCTGCGGGTCGCGGCCGTCAATCCGTGCGGGGCCAGCGCGTTCACGCCGGTGCAGACGGTTATCGTGCCCTGAGTCCGTCGCGGGCGAGCTCGACCATTGGCCGCCGTGTAGCATGGTCGGCGAGACGTCCGGGACGCGAGTCCCGGACGTCTCGGAGGAACCCATGCGGACACGGTGGACAGTGCTGATCCTGGGGAGCGCTCTCGCGTGTGCGACGCCGGCGGCCGCGGGCCAGGACGCCCGCACCGCCGACGAGGCCGCCGTGCGCGGGCTCGTCGACCGCTACGTCGCCGCGCGCGAGCTGCGCGACCCGGCAGCCGTCGAAGCGCTCTTCACCGCCGACGCGGACCAATACACCACCTCGGGTGAATGGCGACGCGGCCAAGCCGCCATCGTCAGCGGCACGGCGCGCTCGTCGGCGCAGAATCCAGGCGTGCGGCGGATTCAGGTCGACGCCGTGCGCTTCGTGGGCGCCGACGTGGCCATCGCCGACGGACCGTACGAGATCGACATGCCGGGCCGGACCGCGCCGGCGCGGCGCATGTGGACCTCGATCGTCGTGGTCCGCACGCCGCAGGGCTGGCGGATCAGCGCCATCCGCAACATGGTGCCGACCGGCCGTCCGTCCGGGGGGCCATGACACGCCGGCCGCAGCCTGGCGATGGACTCGGCCCGATGACTCGGGCTTGTGCGGTGCTCGGGCTGGCGTGGCTTGCCTCGAGCTTCGTCATTACCGCCCGACTGCTGCCCGGCGTCACCGGCCGCGCCTTCCGCATCGACGAGAAGGGCGAGCTGACCGAAATCAAGTAGACGGCCTTCACCCTCAGCGGGCGGTGGGCGTGGCCCGCACGCCATGCCTCGTGCGCAGCGTGATGAGCGGCTGCGGCTCCACCGGATGCGCCGGATCGAGCACGAACCGCCACCGCTGCGCCGTGGCGGCGACGACCACGATGGCCTCGCTCCACGCGAAGCTTTCGCCGATGCACACGCGGTTGCCGCCGCCGAAGGGAAAGTAGGCGAATCGCGGCCGCGCACCAGCCGACTGGCCCTCACCCAGCCACCGCGCCGGATCGAAGCGCAGCGGATCGGGCCACCAGCGTGGATCGCGGTGCACGATCCACTGGCTCATCAGGATGAGGGTGCCGGCCGAGATGTCGTAGCCGCCCCAGCGATAGTCCTGCAGCACGCGCCGGCCCATCGTCCACGCCGGCGGATACAGGCGCAGCGTCTCGGCCACCACCGCGCGTGTGTAGGGCAGGCGCGGCACGTCGTCGGCGACGGGCGCCCGTCCCCCGACGAGCACGGCATCCAGCTCCGCGTGCAGGCGCGCCTCCACGTCGGGATGCCGCGCCACCATCACCCACAGCCAGGTGAGGGCGTTGGCGGTGGTCTCGTGGCCGGCCAGGAACAGCGTGATCACCTCGTCGCGCAGCTGGCGATCGGTCATACCGCCGGTGCCCTCGCTGTCCTGGGCGTGCAGCAGCATCGACAGCAGGTCACCGCGATCCGCGCCCGCGGCGCGACGACGGGCGATGATGCCGTAGATCAGCTGGTCGAGGGCCTGCTGCGCGGCGCGGTAGCGGCGCATCCGCGGCAGCGGCAGGCGCACCAGCCACTCGGCGAAGGGCAGCATCACCAGGTCGAACATCTCCATCACGTCGGTGATGGCCTGCTGCACGCGCGCCGTCTCGCTGTCGCTGCCCACCTCGGCGCCGAACAGCGTGTCGGCCACGATGGTCAGCGTCAGGCGGTTCATCTCGCCCGACAGATCGAGCGGCGTCCCCGCGGTCCAGCGCTCGCGCGCGGCGACCGCGGTGCGGGCCATCGCTTCGGTGTAGGCGGCGATGCGCGCCTTGTGGAAGGCCGGCTGCATCAGCCGGCGCTGGCGCAGGTGGACCTGGCCCTCGCTGGTCAGCAGACCCTCGCCGAGCGTGCGCTTGGCCCGTTCCAGCGCACGTCCCTTGGCGAACTGGGCGGCGTGGGTCACCAGCACGTCTTCGATGCCGGCGGGATCGCTGAGCAGGAACACCCGCTGTGGACCGAGCATGAACTCGGCCACCGGCCCGCAGGCCGCGGCGCCTTCGAGAAACGCCAGCGGATCGCGGCGAAAGCGCCGCAGCCCCGACCAGGGCAGGGCGAAGCGCGGGCCGGGAGCCATGGCCCGATTGTAGAGCCCGCTCAGCCGGCGATCAGTCCGACCATCAGCCACACGACCACTTCGGCCATGCAGAACACGGCCACCGCCGCCAGCAGGTAATGCGTGCGCGAAATCGTCCGCTCGATCACCGCGTCGGCGGGCCTGGCCGGGTCGTACCAGACTTCGATGCGTTTGCCCGGCGTGAGCTGCTTCAGGCGGCGCTCGGCGTTGACGTAGTCGCGGTAGATCGGCGACGTGAAGGCGATGCGCTCGCCGACATAGGTGGTGCCGTCGGCCGAGAAGCGATAGCGCGCGCACAGCTTCACGCGGCGGTCACGTGGGTTGCCGCCGCCGTCGTCGAGCCACGCTTCGAGGATCGTCGCTGCCGCCGAGCGCCAGTGGCGCGTGCGATGGACGCGGCGCAGGCGAGGCCAGAGGGCCGCGAGCAGGACGGCGCCGGCGGCGCCGATCATCAGGGTGTCGGCGGGAACGTTCATCGCGGTGGTCGTCAGCGCGGATGCGTCTGGAAGGCGCCGCCGGCATACACTGCCGCCATGCGCATCGGCTGGCTCGGTAGTGTAACGGCCCTCCTCCTGGCGATGGCGAGTCCGAATCTGCACGGGACGGCGCAACAACCGCCGCCGAATCAACCGGCGGCGACCGCGCCGGGGCCGCCCGTGCTGTCGCCGGGCCCGTCGGCCGCCCGCCGCCCCGCGACCAGCGAGGAGTTCGACACCTACTTCAAAGAGGTGTCGAACTGGGGCCGCTGGGGCGCCGCCGACGAACTGGGCGCCGCCAATCTCATCACCGACGCCAAGCGCCGCCAGGCGGCATCGCTGGTGCGCCTCGGTCGCGCCGTGGGGCTGGCGCATCCGCCGCTCACCGTGAAAGACCTCGACAACGCCAGCCCGTTCGAGCACACGATGAACCGCGGGTTCGCCACCGACACCTACCGCGTGTCGTATCACGGCTACGCGCACAGCCATCTCGACGCGCTGTGCCACATCCTCTACAAGGACCAGACCTACAACGGCTACGCGCGGGCCGAGGTCAACACCGAGGGCGGCTGCACGCGGCTGGGGATTCAGGGGTTCCGCAACGGCTACGTCACGCGCGGCATCCTGATGGACATGGCGCGCGCGAAGGGGCTGCCGTATCTGGAACCCGGGACGCCGATCTTCGTCGAGGACCTGGAGGCGTGGGAGAAGCGCGCCGGCGTCAAGGTGGGGCCGGGCGATGCGCTGCTGGTGCGCACCGGCCGCTGGGCCAGGCGCGCCGCGCTCGGGCCGTGGAACGTCGGCCAGAACGCCGCCGGGTTGCACGCGTCCACGGCCGCGTGGCTGAAGGCGCGCGGCGTGGCCCTCATCGGCAGCGACGCGGCGCTCGACGTCGTGCCGTCGCTCGTCACCGGCATCAACCTGCCGGTGCACACACTGGCCATCACCGCGCTCGGGATCAACATCCTCGACAACCAGGATCTGGAAGCGCTGGGCGAGCTGGCCGCGGCGCAGAAGCGCTGGGAGTTCATGCTCACCGTGGCGCCGGTGCCGGTCACCGGCGGCACCGGCTTTCCGGTCAACGCACTCGCCACGTACTGATGGCGAATTCGTCCGCCGGGCGCTCCGGGTAGCGACGACAGGGGCACGTTCGCGGACGCGCCGATCTGCCGCCGCCACGCCGGAGCGCCCGCTTCGTGCGCGGGCGTCACGCCCCGACGCGCACGGTGAGAGGCGCCGCCAGCCGCACCAGCAGCGTGGAGCCACGCGGCAGGCGCACCTCGTCGCCCGCCGTGCTCAACACCACCGCCGTGCCCGCCCCGGCACCCACACCCGCCCCGATCGCCGCGCCCTTCTTGCCGTCGACGGCGGCGCCCACCACCGCGCCGACCGCGCCCGGCACGGCGATCTTCGCGGCATCTTTCTTCTTCGTGCCGCGCGCCTCGCGCCCCCACGGGCGCGTCGACATCGCGTACCGCTCGTCGTCGGCACGCACCTCGGTGAAGCGCATGGCGAGATACGCGCGGCCCTTCACCTTGCCCGACGGTCGCGCCACGGTGACGTGGCCGGCCGCCGGCGTGTTGCTCGGCAGGACGGTGCGGCCGTTCACCACGACCGGCGCGGCCAGCCGCGCCTGCACCGCGTCTTCGACGCGCGACGTGTTCGACGCGTGGCTCGTCTCGAGCCGCAGGCGCAGCTGCGTGCCGGCGGGAATCGTGATCTCGCGCTCACCGCGCTGCGCGTCGCGCGCGGGGTGATCGAGCGCCGTGGCCTCCACCGTCGTGTGGGTGGCCGTGGCGGCGACGACGAGCGGGCCGGCAGCGAGGGCCGCCACCAGCGCATGCTTCCCCAGCAAGTTGTTCAGCATTCTGCGGTCCTCCTGCGGGCAGGCACTGCAGACCGCATGCCGGGATGCTGAACCCTGGAAGTGCCTGAACCGCGGGCAGTTCTGGCATCTCCCAGATCCGTCGTCACGCCGGTACGGTAAGGCGGGACATCCCGCAGGGGCGTTTCTTACACACTCTCAGCCGCCCGGCTGGGGCGGCGTGAGCGCGGTGAACACTTCGCCGTCGGCGCGGACATAGAAGCTGTACTCGCCGTAGCTGACGCGCGTGAACGGCACGTACGGGGACAGCGACTCCTCGCACGGCTTCCACACCAGCGTGGACGACACCGACAGGGCCTCGCGGCGGATCTGCTGGTGGGGCCGCCCCCCGGGCAGATCCCACCGCCGACGCAGGATGCGCTCGATCACCGCTTCGGCTGACCACGCCGTCGCCAGCGACCGCTTGACGTTCTCGGTCGCGCGCGCGCTCAGCATGTCGCCGGTATAGGCGTCGACGAGCGCCTGCGCCGTGACCGCCTTGGCCTTCTCGAACGCCACCAGCGCGTAGAGCTGGCGCGGCCGGTCGAGTCGATGCACGACGTGCACCGGCCCGGGTTTGGCGCCCTGCATCGCGGCGCGCCAGACGTCGTCCTTCATCAACCCGGCGCGATCGATGCCGGCGAGCGCGGCGAGCCGAGCCCGCTCGATCGGCAACATGCGTTCGCCGGCGCCGGCCTTGGCGCGCGACGCCCTCGATCCAGTGCGTGACCCTCGTCTCTCCGGCACGGTGGGGCCTCCCTTCGGACGCGGCGGTTCCGGATCGCAGACGGCGACGAAGCGGCCCTTGAAGCGGCCGCACGGCACGCCGGTCATGTAGTCGCGCCGCCATTCGGCGGCGTCGACGAACACCCGCGCCGGCGTGTCCGGCCACGGATCGATCAGATCGAGCCCGAGCAGCTCGTAGGCGGTGTCGTCGATGTTGGCCGGCTCGCGGTTCACGTGATAGCCGTGGACGACGAGCCAATGGGCCCAGCCCTGCACCAGGGCCACCGCCGGCAGGTCGTTGAGCACCGACCAGACGATGGCGTGGTCGGCGGCGGCGGCGCTGGCTTCGCTCACCAGCTTGATCGGCGCCTGGCCCAGGCCGCGGATCACCGCCGCCAGGGCCTCGGGCGGCGACGACCACGTGAGGCACACCGTCGAGCCGTCACAGGTCTCGCAGATCGGCAGGCTCGACGCCTCGGCTTCGTCCTGGATGACGTCCCACAGCTGGTCCTGCGATCGCGAGACGCCCAGCCAGCGCAGCGTCATCTTCGCCGAGGCCGGACCGCAGTAGCGGCGGTTCTCCTGGCGGAAGGTCTGGACCTTCTTCTTGCCCCGTTTGAGCGTCTTGCGGACGGGCATGGCGGCTCACGAACAGAACTTGCCCGACCCCGGCGGCCCGCACGTGGGATCCCGCTTGATCTGGTCGGCGGCGGTCTTGGCCTCGGGCTTGCCGATCGTGCCCGACTTGGCCAGCGAGGCGGCGTGCGCGCCCATCTTGAACGACAGCGGCAGCACGGTGACCTTGCCCTTCGACCATTTCTCCCCGTCGGCGAGCGCCTTCTTGATCGAGCGGCGGAAGTCGCTGTGCCAGTACTTGCGCGCGGCGTCCGAGATCGTCGCCGTCGCGGCCACGCCGCGGCCGACCTCGAGCGCGCACTCGATCAGGATGGCTTCGAGCGTGCGGTCGGACACCTTCTTCTTCGCGGCCTTCTTCGCCTTCTTCGCCATGGCACCTGCCTCCATTCACCCGGGGACGTGACGAACGACACCGCCTCACGCCGAGGCGGCCAGTGATCGCATCTGCCGCAGCCGATCCGCGAACGCCCGCGCCGACGGCGGTCGTGCCGCCGGATCCGCCGACAGGCAGCGCGCCAGCACGTCCACGCACGCCGCCGGCCAGCGCGCGCGCAGCACGTCGAGCCCGAGGCACTCGCCGCGCCGGATGCGCGTGAGCACCTGCTCGGTGGTGCCGCCGGCGAAGGGATGATGGCCGGCGAGCGCCTCGTAGAGCACCACGGCGGTGCTCCAGAGATCGAAGCGCGGGGACGGCGCCTGCGCCTCCAGGGCCTCGGGCGCCATGTAGAGCGGCGTGCCGGCAATCCGCCCGCCGGCCGGCCGGGAGAACGATCCCGTCGAGCTGAGATGCGTGCTGGTCAGGTCGAGCGCCGAGGTGTGGGCGGCGTCGTCGAACGGCGTCTGCTCGGCGAGCCACTGGGCGAGCCCGAAATCGAGCAGCTTCACGGTGCCGTTGCGGTTGAAGCCGATGTTGCTCGGCTTGATGTCGCAGTGCACCATGTCGGCGTCGTGGATGTGGCCGAGCACCTCGGCCAGGTCGAGGCCGAGGTCGGCCACCTGATCGAGCGCCAGCGGCGCGACCCGCAGCCGATCGGCCAGCGTGCCGCCGCCGAGCAGTTCCACCACGACCAGCGGCGTGCCGCGCCACGTCTCGACGCCGTGGATGGTCGCCAGGTGCGGATGGGCCAGCCGGGCCATCGTCCTGGCCTCGTCGCGGAGCCGCTCGGCGCGCCCCGGCGACACCCGGGGCAGCGTCTTGATCGCGACCGATCGGTTCAACGACAGGTCCGCGGCACGGTAGACCACCCCCATGCCGCCGGCCCCGAGGCGGCGCTCGAAGCGGAACGCGTGGCGCAGCACCAGAGGCACCGGCGCATGGGCCAGCGACCCACCGCAGTAGCAGCGGGCCGCGCCGGCCGGCAGCAGCGTGCCGCAGCCGAGACATTCCTCGGCCGGTTCCTCGTCGTCGCCCGACGGCGAGCTCTTGAGCCGGTGGTTCTCGAGCGCGAGGCCGACCGCCGCGGCCACGGCGCTCAGGGCGCGATGATCCGCCGCGCCGAACCGCAGCCCGCTCTTCCTGGGACCGAGCACCAGCGCCGCGGCCAGCGTGGTGGGCGTGCGTCTGAGCGGCACCAGCACCGCCACGCCGGTATCGCTCAGCCACCCTCGCTCCGCGGCCGGCAGCCGCGCCGCCATGGCGTTCGCCGCCGGCCCGGCCACCTCGAGCGGCGTGCTGTCGCCCGAGAGCAGCACGGCGAGGTTCGACGTGGTGCTGAGCGACGGCATCCGGCCCCCGGGATCGACCAGGGCGGTGCGTCCCGGGTCGGCGATGAGCAGCGCCGCGTGCTCGACGGCGAGCGCGCGGGCGACGTCGTCGCGGATGAACGCCGACAGCTCGCTCTCGGTGGTGGCGGCGCGGGCGTGATCGCCGAGGGCGGTGACCAGCGCCGCCGAATCGGTGTCACCGCGGAAGAAGCGGTGGTCCAGGCTGCGCAGCCAGCGGCGCCGCGCCGACAGGGCGGCGACGCCGGCGCCGATCAGCACCAGGCACCACACGACGCGCGGCCCGCTGAGCAGCGTGCCCAGCGGCTCGCCGCGATGTTCGTAGAGATACGCCGCCAGCACGACGAACGGCACCGAGACCAGCGCCAGCAGGGTGTAGCGGGCGAGCATGTACTGCGCGGCGGCGCGCAGCGCCACGCGCAGGTCGACGACGCGATCCACGAGCACCGAATACGCGGTGGTCAGCGGCACCAGCGCCAGCAGGGCGAAGAGCGCCGGCAGCCGCACGGCGCGGATCTCCGGCTGCCACGCCCAGCGGTCGTAGGCCGGACTCGCCGCCGAGGCCAGCACGTCGAGCAGCAGCGGCCCGCAGCCGCCGACCAGACCCGCGGCGAAGATGCGCACGCGTGGCCGGTCGTCGGGCCGGCCCTGCCGGCTGGCATGCCAGAGATACGGCAGTCCGGCCGCCGAGAGCGCGATCACCGAGACCAGATACCAGGGACCACGCCGATCGATGGCGAGGATGTCGGCCAGCCTGGCCGGCACGAGCGACAGCCGCGCCGCCAGGTTGGCGACGAATGTCGCGGTGCCGGCCACCGCGGCGACACGCGCGCACCACGCGGCCAGGCGCCGCGGCGAGGGGCGCTCGGTCTGCGGAAAGCGCCCGAGGAACGACCACCAGGCGAAGGGCAGCAGGGCGTCCACCGCCAGCGCCTGGCCGAGCCGTTCCTCTGCGCCGGTGAGCAGGCGCTGCCGGAGCACCGCATCGCCGAACGCCGTGGCGATGAGCAGCAGCGTGGCGCCGAGCCACCAGCCTCGAGCGTGTGACGGCGAGGCCCAGACCAGGAAGAGCCCGACCCCGCCGAAGGCCACGGCGAGGAAGACGGTGGCCGGCAGGCCGAAGGCCAGACCTCCGGCCGCGCTCGTGGTGGACGCCGTGCCCGCCAGGACAGCGGCCAGCATCCAGAGGAGCTTGAGTGCCGCGACGCCGATGACGACGCGAGCCGCAAGCAGCATGGGCCCCCGGCAGAGCGGGATGATACCCGCTCGATCGAGGGGAAAGGCGACAAATCGGGCCGGACGCCCTCAGCCCGGCGGCCGGCCGGTGCCCGGTCCGGATCGCCCGACGGCTACTTGCGCTGACGCTCCTGCTCGACCCGGGCCTTGAGGTTCTTCAGCGACAGCGCCGCCAGCGCCTTGCAGGCGCCGGCGTCCACGAACGGATCGCCGGCGGCGCCGGGCGCCAGGTTGCCGGCCGTGCGCCTGGCCAGCTTGTCGTCCATGCCGGTGGCCGAGGGGTGGGTGGAGATCACCACGTCGCACGGCAGTGCCGCCACTTTGGCCATCGTGGCCCGGTAGCTGTCCACCAGGCCCGGGTGATCCGTGTAGCGGTAGCCGTCCTTCGACACGGCGGTGAGGCTGTCCACATAGACCATGTTCAGGCAGCGCGTGCCCTCGCACGACTGCCACGTCCAGGTGGTGGCGCCGGGGGTGTGGCCGGGCGTGTAGTGCGCGGTGATGGTGGTGCCGCCGAGCTGGATCGTCTCGCCGTCCTTCATCACCCGCGCGTCGGTGACGGCGGGGAAGGCATCGTTCGGGCCGGTGCCGAACTGCGGATCCTCGGGCACGGGATGGCCCAGCCCCAGGGCCTGCGCGGTGGACGCGCTGGCCAGCACCGTGGCGCGGGTGTAGCGCTGCATCGAACGCACGCCGCCGAGGTGGTCGTAGTGGGCGTGCGAGGTCAGGATGTACTTGATGTCGGTGGTGCGCAGCCCGAGCGTGCGGATGTTGGCGTCGATGAGCGGCGCGCTCTGCGGCAGCGCCACGTCGATGAGCGCCAGGCCGGCGTCGGTGGCGATAACGACGCTCGACAGGCCCTGGGTGCCCACGAAGTAGCTGTTGCCGAACACCTTGAACGGCGCTCGCGGCTGGTTCCACTCCCCGCACATGTCGCACGCCATGGCCGCGTCGGGGACGAGCGTGGCGGGATCGCCAGGGCGCGGGGTGGCGGGTGCCGCGCTGGTCGCGGCCGGCGCGGGTTCTGGTGCGCTGCAGCCGGTAATCGAGGAGAACAGAACGACGACGGCGATGAACTGATGACGCGGCAAGAAGCGACTCCCTGGGGGTAGACCCGATGGTACAAGGGGCCTGGCCCCATTGGCACGAAATCGGCGCAGGTTCCGTGCCATCGGGGCCAGGCCCCTCGACGCGTTGCGGAACTTGCCAACTATATCTATCGTAGATACAGTCTATCGACGATGGCGCGATTCGACCCGTCCCCCTACCTGCCGCTCACCCCGGCGATGTTCCAGGTGCTCGTCGCCCTCGCCGACGGCGAGAAGCACGGCTACGCGGTGATTAAAGAGGTGGCACGCCGCACCGACGGCAAGGTGACCTTGCGCGCCGGCACGCTCTACACCGTGATCCGGCGCTTCGTGGACGACGGACTGATCCAGGAATCGGCCGAACGCCCCGATCCGGCGCTCGACGACGAACGGCGCCGCTACTACCGGCTCACGGAGCGCGGCCGGGCCGTGGCGGTCGCCGAGGCGCGGCGGATGGCCGACACCCTGGCGCAGGCCCGCGCCAAGCTGGGAGCGATCTGATGGAATCCCGCCTGTTCCGCTGGCTGCTGCGGCTGCTGCCCGAAGAGGTTCGCGACGGCTACGCCCGCGAGATCGAACGGACGTTCCACGACGAGGTGCGCGACGTGCGGCGGAGCGGCCGGCGGTGGGCCCTGCTCGGCCTGTGGCTCGCCACCATGGCCGACGTCGCCAAGGCGGCGCCGGCGCAGCACCTCGACATCCTGTGGCGCGACCTGCGCTTTGCGTTCCGGTCGATGCGCGCCCGTCCCGCCCACACCCTCACCGCCGTGGTCACGCTGGCGATTGGCATCGGCGCCAACGTGGCGATGTTCGCCGTCGTCGACGGCGTGCTGTTGGCGCCGCTCGACTATCGCGACGCCGACCAGCTCGTGGCGGTGGCGGAGACCCGACAGGGGGACGACCCGGTCACCATGGGCTACCTCTCCTACGTCGATCTGAAGCGTCAGGCGCGCACGGTGACCCACCTCGTGGCGGCCACCCAGTCCACGGCCACGTTCAGCGGCGGCGGCCAGGACGCGGAGCGGGTCAACGCGATGCGCGTCTCGCGCGACTACTTCGATCTGGTGGGCGTCCAGCCGCGGCTCGGCCGGGCGTTCACCGATGCCGAGGACCGGCCGGGGGCGGCACGGCGCGTCGCCATCCTCAGCGACGGGCTGTGGCGACGACGCTTCGCCGCCGACCCCGGCGTGATCGGCCGGCCGGTCGTGATCGGCGACTTCCCGCACGTGATCGTCGGCGTGATGCCGGCCGGCTTCGACGACCTCGTGGCCAGCCGCCTTTACAAGGACGCCGGCGTATGGTTCCCACTCGGCTACGACCCGGCGGCGAGCTTCGCCTGCCGCACCTGCCGGCACCTGCGGGTGTTCGGACGCCTGGCGCCCGGCACGACGCCCGAGGCCGCCGAGCTCGAGCTCACCGGGCTGTTCGTACGGATGGCCGAATCCGAGCCGGGCGCCTACACCAGCCCGGGCGCCCGCGTGACCCGGCTGCGCGACGTCCTGCTCGGGCCGGTGCGGCCGGCCCTGCTCCTGCTGTGGGGCGGCGTCGCTGTGCTGCTGCTCGTCGCCTGCGCCAACGTGGCCAGCCTGCTGCTGCTGCGCGCCAGCGAGCGGTCGGGCGAGGTGGCCGTGCGGGCGGCGTTGGGGGTGACGCGGGTCCGGCTGGTGCGGCAGCTCCTCACCGAGTCGGTGCTGCTCTCGGCCGCGGGAGCCCTGCTCGGTCTGGTGCCGGCGTGGGCGGCCGTGCGCCTGATGGCCAGCGCCGGACCGGCGGAACTGCCGCGCCTGGCCGGGCTGTCCCTCGATGCCCGTGCGGTGACCGCGGCGGTGGTGCTGGCGATGGCCAGCGGCGCGCTGTTCGGTCTGGCGCCGCTGCGCCGGCTGACCCGTGGCGACGCCGGCGACGAACTGCGCGGGGCCGGTCGTCGCACCGGCGGCGCCGGCATGTGGCGGGCTCGCGCCCTGATCGTCGCCGGCAACGTCGCGATGGCGGCGGTGCTGCTCGCCGGCTCGGGGGTGCTGGTGCGCAGCGTGAACCGGCTGCTCGCCGTCGAACCCGGGATCGACCCGCATGGCGTCCTGACGATGCGGTTGTGGGCCGGCGGCCAGCGCTTCGCGCAGGGCGACACACCGCAGCAGATTGCCGCGGCGGTGGCCTTCTACGACCAGGTGCTGAGCGGTGTGCGCGCCCTGCCCGGCGTGACGTCGGCGTCCGCGGTGACCACGCTGCCGCTGGGCGGCGACATCGACAGCTTCGGGTTCCACGTGGCCGGGCGGCTGTCGGCCAACCCGGCGGATGCGCCCTCGGCCGACCGCTTCGTCGTGACGTCCGACTACTTCGCCACGCTGGGCATCCCGCTCGTGCGCGGCCGGCTCATCGACGCCCGTGACGGGCCGGATGCGGAGCGCGTGGCGCTCATCAACCGCCAGGCCGCGGCGACGCTGTTCGGCGGCGACGACCCGATCGGACGGCAGGTGATGATCGGCCCGGCGACCGCGCCGCCGCGCACCATCGTCGGCATCGTCGGCGACGTACGGCATCGCGGCCTCGATCAGCCGGTGGAACCGCAGGTCTACGTGCCGCAGGCGCAATGGGTGTGGGCGGAAACGCTGATGACGCTGGTGGTGCGCGCGGCCGGCGATCCGCTCGACCTGGCCGGCGCGGTGCGTGGCGTGGTGCGCGACGTCGATCCGGCCCAGCCCGTCACCGACGTCCGCCGGTACGGCGACGTGGTGGCGGCCACGTCGAGCACGCGGCGGTTCGTGGCCGGGGTGCTGGCGGCGTTCGCGGGCCTGGCCCTGGTACTGGCGGTCGTCGGCCTCTACGGCGCGCTCAGCGTCACGGTCGCCCAGCGGCGGATGGAAATCGGCATCCGCCTCGCGCTGGGCGCGCGGGCCGGGACGATCCGCCGGATGGTGTTCGCGCACGGGCTGCGGCCGGTGCTGGCCGGTGTCGTCGTGGGGCTGATGGGCGCCCTGGCGGCGCTGCAGGCGGCCACCGGGCTGCTCTTCGACGTCGGCCCCAGCGACCCGGCCGCGCTGGCCGGTACCGCGACGCTGCTGCTGGGGGCCGGGGCCGCGGCCTGTGCGGTGCCGGCGTGGCGAGCGTCGCGCATCGACCCGGCAGCGTCGTTGCGGGCCGAATGAGGCGAGACGCCGGGCCCCCGTCGGGGCCCCGGCGCGCGCGCGGCGCGGCTCAGCGTGCCGGGGCCGCCGCGGCCGCCGCCGCTGCGCGGGCGGCCTGCGCTTCCTGCCGCCGGCGCGTGAGATGCGGCGTGATGCCGAGCAGGCGCTGCACGACCATCAACTGCGCGCGATGGTGCATTTCGTGCTCCTTGGCGCCGAGCAGCATCTCGAACCGCGTCTTGCTGGGCGGCTGCAATCCGGCCGGGAAGGTGACCGACTCGGCGAGATCCGCCTCGGTGAGCGACTCGAGCCACGACGCGAACTGCTCGCCGCGCGTGCTCAGCGCCTCGACGATCGCCGCCTTGCCGCTCAATGACGCCTGGATCTGCTGGGCCTGGCTCATGTAGCCGCCGAAGTCCTCCATCGACAGGTGCGACTTGCGGTCGACGCCGTGCACCATGTGATGGAAGTTCGTGCTGGCCACGAGATGGGCGAGCATCGCGCCGACGGTCATGGCGCCGTCGGCCGCGGCGAAGCCGTACTTGTCTTCGGGGATGTCCTGCGCCGTCTGGATGGTGTTCTGTCGCACCGTGCGGAATGCTTCAGCGAGCTGCTTGCCGCCGTAGTAGGTCATGCCGTCGCGTCCTCCCGAATGGCGTGCACTGGTGCACGCGGGTGGTCCAGTTGCCCTGCAAACGTCCCATTGTACGTTGGGGACGACGGTGTCGGGGACGACCTACAGGGCAAGGAGCGGGCGTCCGCCGACAGCGAGGGCCAGCGTCGTGCCCATCAGCACCAGCCAGACGGCGGCCACCGTGCCGACCACGCGGGTCCGTCGCGCCGGCGCTGCGGCCGAGCGATCGAGCAGCGCGCCGAGCAGCGGCAGCGCCTGCAGGGCGTGAAGGCCGATGAAGTGGGCGACGCGCAGGTCGCCGCGGTCGAGCGCCCAGTTGAGGACGGGCAGGCCCGGGCCGCCGTCGGGCCCCGGCACGCTGTGGCCGTTGTTGGCGACGATCACGAAGCCGAGCAGGCTGCCGACGACGAAGACGGCGAGCCCGAGCCGGACGCCGGCGAGGTAGCCGGCGCGGGCCGGCGGGGTGTCGCGGCGCAGCGCCCACAGCATCGCCGCCACGGCGACGGTGTTGACCGTGATGGCGATGCCCATCAGCGTGAAGATCGCGCCGTCGAGAGCGGAGCGGTCGTTGAAGTGCGACGTGGTGCCGCGGGCGGCCTGGCCGACGATGCAGACGATCTCGACGACCATCGTGACCACCATCGTGCGGGTGATCAAGGTGCGGGCGCGCCGCCGTGACGGATCGAGATCCGCGGTGAACCAGGCCACGGTGGCGAGGAAGATCGCGATCGAGATCGCGAACTTCATCGGCTTGATCCAGCGATTGAGTCCGGTGATCTGCTGAGGGTCGGCCAGCGCGAGGGCCGCCAGCACGAGGAAGACTCCGGCGAAGGCCAGCGCGGTGCCGCCGAGCAGGCGATCGCGGGCGACGAAGCGGAGCATGATGGGGGCGCTGGATGGTGGGATGCGGCTACGCGTCGGCGAGATCCGGCGTGCCGGCCTTCCACGTGCGCAGCAGCATGTAGGTGAGCAGTCCGATCGGGCCGAAGAGGAACGTCAGCAGCAGACAGGGCACGACCAGCAGGTGCGGGACGCGGTGGCGCTGCGCGTCGCGCACCTCCCAGGCGCCGATGAACAGGTCGAAGGCGAGGTAGTGCACCCAGCCGGCGAGCAGCAGGGCGGGGTTGGCGAACAGCCGCTGCACCTCGGCCAGCGAGCCGAAGCCGCCGTCGGCGCTGCCGAAGTGCTGGACGATGAACACCAGGTAGACCAGAGACATCGTCAGTGGGATCGCGACACTGGCGACCAGGTGCGCCAGCCGCTGGCGCGGCAGCGCCGCCAGCAGAGCCCAGCCGATCATCGCCAGCGTGCTGCAGATGGAGAAGACCGTCTCGAGCATGCCCGCATCATAGTTGGGGCCTGGCCCCGATGGCACGAAAGCTGCGCAGCCTTCGTGCCATCGGGGCCAGGCCCCTCGCAGAGCGACGTCTGGAGCGGGCGGCCTGCAACTCCCGATCGCTGAGCGGCTCGTTGACCAGAACGAGCCACTCGTTGATTGCCGGGAGCTCGACGGGACCCGCATCAAGTTCACGTCGCCCGGCCCCTCGACGCTCTCGAAGGCTCGACCAAGGCCAGTCCTCAGCCTTTGCGACCAGACCCGCGCGGAGCGGATTGCCCTCCACGTATCGGAGTACTCGGACGAACTGGGCAGGCGTATGGACCTGCCAGGCGCGATATCGCCCCTGGTAGACGTGGCCGTCACCGATCGAGTCGGTACGGAATCGCAGATCTGCCGCGTGGCGCCACGTCAGGCGGTGCATGAACTGCGACATCGCAGCCGTCGAGGGCGGCCAGATCACGAGATGCCAATGGTTGGGCATCAGCGCGTATGCGAGCAGCGGCATCATCACCTCGCGACTGACGTGCCACAGCAGCTGGCGGAATCGCGCATAGTCGCGAGCGTCAGCAAAGAGACACCGACGTTCTACTCCCCGATTGACGATGTGGAGAACGGTGTTCGGCGGGAACGATCGCGGCAGTCTCGGCATTGTCGAGCGGGCCTCCCACAGCCGCCCGAAGCAAGGTCGGGGCCGGAGCGACGGCTTGGGGCCTGGCCCCGATGGCACGGTGCTTGCGCCGATTTCGTACCAACGGGGCCAGGCCCCAACTAACTAACGCTGGGTGTCGCGGGGCGACGCACCGCCGGCCTGCGCCGTGCCGACGAAGATGCTGTTGAACAGGAACTTGAAGGTGCCGTGCGGCTGGGCGCGGAACGTGATCTCCGGCCCGAACAGGTAGACCTTGCCGCGCCCGAGCGGCGCTGCCACCGCCGCCGCGCCGCCCTCGAGGTAGTGCTGTCCCCACGCCCAGCCGGACCGCAGGGTCGACTTGCTGGCGAACCATGCCGCCGGCTGCACGTGCCGCAGTGACGCCTCCGGCCCGAGGTGCAGCACCGGGCTGTTGTCGAACATCACATCGACCTCGCGCTCGAAGCCCCACGCCACCGGATTGGTGTTGTCGACCGCGACCCGCATGAGCGACCCGGGGATGTAGTACTTGTCGCGCGGCAGTGGACGCTCGCCCCCGGCCGCGGTCAGCTCCACCAGGTGATCGCTCACCGGCAACCCGAGCTGCTCGCCGAGCGTCGCCGACCCGCCGAATGCCACCAGCACGCCGCCGGCCTCGGCGAACTGCTTGAGCTGCGGCAGCGTCTGCCTGGCCGTCACGTTGCCGAGCCGCGCGCGGAACTCGGCCGGGATCTCCTCGGGGCTCGGCTGCCGCCCGCCGAAGAACCCACCGCCGGCGCCGCTGCCCGGCGGCTCGGGAATGCCGCCGTCGGGGAACAGCAGCACGTCGTACTTTGCCCTGAGGTTGCCGGCGTCGAGCAACTGTGGATAGACGACCTCGAAGTCGAACTCGTACTGCTCGAGAATCCACCGCACCCAGCCCGACGGCATCGATCCGCCGTAGCGATCCCACAGCCCGATGCGCGGCTTGACGAGCCGATGCGTCGCCCCGGTCGGCCGCGCCGTGACGCCGCGGAACGACAGGCCGAGATCGGCCGCCGCTTTCTGCAGCACCGCCGCCGTCGACGCCTTGGCCGGGATGAACATCACCCCGGTGCCGTCGGCGCTCTGCCACGAACGATCGGCGACGAAGTGCACCTCCTCGCCGGCCTTCAGCAGCCGGTTCACGGCGATAAACGCGTCGTTGTGGCGATGGCCGACGACGAAGCCGGCGGCGCCCGCGGCATCGGTGACGGCACCGGGCGTCGGCGCAATCGGATCGTGCAGCGCCTCGAACGTGCCGTCCACGCCCTCGAGCAGCCGATCGAACTTCACGCCCATCTGATACGCCAGCGTCCAGCCGGCGTTGTCGTAGGGCGGAATCGGCGGCCCGCCGGGATACTGGAAGTCGTTGGGATGGTCCTGCGGCTCGAACATGTCGAGCACGTGCGGCCGGAACGCCTGCGCCGTCTTCACGACGAACGACCCGGCCGGATACTGCCTGCCGCCGGCGCTGAACGGCGCGGTGGCGCGGTGCACGACCACGCCGGTCTTCAGCAGCGTGTTGACGAACTTGGCCGAGGTCAGGAAGTCGCCCTCGCCGGCCGGCAGCACGTAAGCACGCGGGTCGCGCCACTCGGGCCTCTTCATCAGCGCGTCGTACTGCGCCAGCGGCACGGTATTGCGCGTGAGCCCGCCCGGCACCATCCGCGCGTCGCCGCCGTCGGCGCCGGCCCGGGCGGCTCGCGCGATCTCGTCCTTCACCGCCTGCAGCCGCCGCGGATACACCGTCCAGGTGTCCTTGGACCCTTTGTCGATGGAGTCCTTGCCCATCTTGTAGATGTTGTAGAGGAAGATCTCGCGGTTGCGCGACGCCACGTCGAGCACGGCGCGGTTGGCGGTGAGCGAGTACTCGATCGACTGGCGGAAATGCCACGTCTGCGGCTCGATCGGATAGGGCAGATCGGCGCTCATGATCTGGCGGTCGGGCACGAACGCCACTTCCATCGGTGTCGGATGGCCGATGCTCTCGGTGAGCAGTCCGATCATGTTGTGGAAGTACACCGTCGTGCGCAGGCCGCCGTTCCACCACGTGGAGTAGTTGGCGCCGCGACGCATCGTCGCCCCCGGCTTGTTCTCGGCGACGAACCGGTTGTGCATCGCCGCGCCGACCACGTCGAGGCCGGTGACGATCAGCGGGTGGTAGACGTAGTTGGCCGGATCGCGGAACGGCGGCGCGAACAGGATCGTGCCGGTCGGCCCCGTCTGGTGGTGGTTGTACATGATCTGCGGGAACCACTCGCGATACAGCTGCCGGTTCATGTTGATCGACTCCGGCTGCGCTGACATGTAGAAGTCACGGTTGTTGTCGTGCCCGATGTACTTCTGGTAGAGGCGCGGAATCGTGCCGAACTCGCGCCGCCGCGGGTCGCTGTTGCGCATGTACCAGTCGCTCACCAGCTCCATGCCGTCGGGATTGGCGTGCACGGCGAGGACGATGACGTCACGCAGGAAGCGCGTCGTCTCGTCGTCGGTGCGGGTCACGAGCTGATAGATGGTCTCGGTGAGCTGGGCGGCGCCGAGTACCTCGGTGGCGTGGAGCCCGCCGTCGATCCACACCACGGCCTTGCCGTCCCTGGCCAGGGCCCGCGCCTGCTCGTCGGTGAGCCCTTCAGCCAGCGCCAGCCGGCGGGCGATGTCCTTGTAGCGGGCGAGCTGCTTGTGGTTCTCGGGCGAGGTGATGATCGCCATCAGCTGATCGCGGCCCTCGGCGGTCTTGCCGATCGACTGCACGATCATCCGGTCGGACTCCTTGTCGAGCTGGCGGACGAACTCGGAGTACTTCGTGTAGTTGAACAGCACGTAGTCGGCGCCGACCTGATGGCCGAAGAACGCCTCGGGTGTCGTCACCTTCGGCGCAGCACCCGCCCGGGAAGCGGCCGGGGCCTGCCCGAGCAGGGTGACGGCCGTGGCGACGGCGAGCGCGAGCGACCCGAGGACGAACGTTGCGCGACGAGCCAGTGGACCCATGGAGATCAGCACCTCAATCGCAGCACTGTAGCGCAGATTCCGCGCGGTCCCGGCGTCCTCGGCTGCGCGGATTCTGCACACTTCGCGCGAGATTCATGCCATCGGGGCCAGGCCCCTAGTAGGGTGGGACGCTGCGCCAGCCGTCGGCCGCGCGCAGCCGCTCGAGCTGTCCGCGTAGCTCGGGCCACTGCCGCACCCACCCCACGGCCAGCGCGGCGAGCAGCAGCGACACGACGACGATGCGGACCGTCGGACGACCAGCCGGTGTCGCCTCGCGACGGCCGCGCCCGCCCCCGCTCCCCGCGCCGAGACTGGCCACCACCGCCAGCAGCGGCACCAGTGGCAGGTGGAAGCGGCTCTCGCCGAAGCTCACCACGTGCAGGGCCGCCGTGGCGCCGATCATCGCCAGGATCGCCACCAGCGCTGGCGGCGGAGGACTCGGCGCGCGCACCGCGCCGATCGCCGCGGCCACGCACAACAGCGGAAATGACACCGGCAGCAGCACGCCCCACGCCTGCACCGTCACGGCGCGGCGCTCTCCGAAGTAGGCATGACCGTAGAGCCAGGCGTGCTCGCGACCCTCGAGCCCGAACAGATACCCGAGCTTCACCGCCGCCAGCCGCATCCACGCCCGCGGGTTCGCCGCCGCCCACGACACGCCGGCCGCGACCGCCCGCCGGTTGCCATCGGCGACGCTGGCGGCGCCGGCGACGAAGCGCTCGCGCAGCGGCCCCTCGTCACCCAGCACGAGCCGACCGGTCGCACCGGGATGATTGCCGAGCAGCAGGTTGACGCCGCTCGTGGCGTCGAGCATCGGCCCGCCGGCGACCCGGGTGGTGAACATCAGCCACGGCGCCAGCGCCATCGCACACGCCGCCGCGAACAGCGCGACCCGCGACGCCCCCACGCCCGCCGACGCGTCGCCGCGCCACCACGCCCGCGCCCATATCGCCAGCGGCGCCGCGCCCAACGCCACGCCCACCGATCGCGTCAGCATCGCCGCCGCGGCGAGCGCGCCGGCGACGATCGCGAACGCCGCGGTGCGGTGCCGCACCATCACCAGCGTGGCGACGACCAACAGGGCATACAGCCCCTCGGGCATCAGATACACCGACGACAGCACCAGCGCCGGATACACCGCGACGATCGCCGCGGCGATCCACGCCCGCGCGCCGGCGCCCGAGGCGCGCGCCAGCAGGCCGGTGGCGAACACCAGCCCCCCGCCGACGATCGCGTTGGCGACCCGCGCCGACCACAGCGAATCGCCGAGCAGGCGATAGGCCGCCGCGAGCAGCACGGGATAGCCGGGGCCGCGCAGCGCATCGGGCCACAGCGTGGCGGTCGCCGCCAGGTGCTGTGCCCGTTCCTGGTACTGCGCCATGTCGGCGAAGAGGGTGGCGTCGGCGGCGGCCGACGATACCAGCAGGCGCACGGCGATGCCTGCCAACGCCCAGCCGACCAACGTCATGACAGCCCGATCAGCGGCGCACCGGTCTCCGGCGGCGCCGGCTCACCGATGGTCTGGACGGTGGCGGCGCCCTGGCCGGCCGCGAAGCCCTTGGCCAGCAGCGGCAGCACCACGTAGGCGGCACCGGCGGCCACCAGGTTCGCCTCGATGCCGAAGGTCATCGCGATCATCACTGCGGCGATCGAGGCGAGCACGCTGGCGGCGCCGTTTGCGCCCCACATCCAGGCCACGGCCGATGGATCGCGTCGTTGCACGAGCGCCGCACCGTGCGGAAAGCACACGCCCAGCAGGACCGAGACCGGAGCCACGACGGCCAGCACGGTCCCGATGCGGGCAGCCAGCGACCACGCCACGGCGGTGGCGCACAGCGGTGCGATCGTAGCGCCGATCGCCAGGAGCGCGGCGCCCAGCGCCAGCATGCACGGCACGAATCCCCGACCGGTGGCACCGAGCAGGCGGGGCGACCAGAAACTGCCCGCACCGGTGAACAGGATCATCGAGAAGAGGACCACCGCCAGCGCGTAGGTCGGATGGCCGAGCAGCACCGAAAACCGCTGCAGGAACCCTACCTGAGCCAGCATGAACGCTGTGCCGATCACCGAGAAGTAACCGAGGCCCGAGGCCAGCGCCGCTGGCGGCATGGCCGGCCGTCCCCGTGCCACCAGGGGCACGGCGATCGCCGCCAGCACGAACACCAGCGACACCGCGAAGATGGCCAGGAGCGTGCCGGTCGCGCGCAGGTTGCCCGCCATCACGCCGCGGTCGGTCAGCGGTGCGGCGCTCCACCAAGCGCGCGGCCGGACCATGTTGAAGAAGAACGGGCGTGCGTCGGTCGGCGGGGAGTAGTCGAACACGGGGTCGGTCGTCGCGGTCGTCAGGTCGGCCGTCGATCGGCTGCGCAGGATCGCCCCGACGCGGGCATCGTTCGCCGGCACCCGCGGCGAGGCCAGCACGGTGAATCCTCGAGCGGCCGCGACGGCGTCGATGGCGTCGAGATCCGCCGCTGAGAAGGGCGTCGGCGACGCCAGCAGCGTCGCCACCGGCTCGCGCGTGACGAGCGCGAGATGGGCAGCCGGGTCGCGAACGCCCCGGTCGAGCATCGCCTGGACCGCGAGCGCGACCAGCCGGCTGGTTTCCGAGACACGGATCGGGGAGTACCACCTCGACACGCTCAACACGCCGGTCGGCGTCAGCCGGTCGAGAAAGATGCGCCACGCCTCCCGGGTGTAGAGGCCGTTCTCGCTCAGGGTGAAGGCGCCGGCGCCGGTGGCCGCCCAGGTGTCGACCAGCGACACCTGCAACACGTCGTAGCGCTCGGACGTGCGGGTGAGGTACGCGCGGCCCTCGTCGTGTACCAGGCTGACGGCGGGGTGATCGGCCAGCCGCGTGAAGCGGCGATGGTACTCGGTCAGCAAACGAACCACGTTGCCGTTGATCTCGACGCCGGTCACCGCCGGGCTGCCGCTCCAGATTGCGGTGAGCACATCGCGGCCGCCGCGGCGCACGTGGTAGACCAGCGCCGTGACGTCATAGGAGGTCCAGTCGAGCGAGGCGGCGTCGCCGTCCCACTCGGTCATCGGCGTGCCGGCCTCGCCGTCGAGCAGCAGATACGACTCGGTGTTCGTGAAGCGTTCGGCACCGGCGCCGGCGCCCCAGTAGAACGCCGGCACCGCCCGTGGCGGGAACGCCAGCACGTGCGCGTGACTGTTCCACAGGCTGCGCAGCGCCGTCTGGTGCCACGCGGTGCGGTTCTTGGGATAGAGCACGTGGATCGGCTCGCCGGCCGTGTTTGCTGCCGCGGCGACGAGCGCCACCGCCATCGTCGCCGGCGCCAGGCGTCCGGGCGGCAGGCCGGCCGCGCGGCGGAAGCACAGCGTGCCGGCGGCGGCCACTGCCGACGCCGTGAACGCCACCGTGCTCAGGTTGGTGCGATCGAGTAGCAGCACGGCCAGCAGGCACCCGGCCGCTGCGCCGGCGAGGTCGGCGGCGTACAGCCGGCCGACCGGCGCCGTCGTGCGCGTCAGGGCCAGCGTGGTCACCACGCCGCCCAGCGCGAAGGGCAGCGTGATCACCGTCAACACGAGCGCGAGCGCCACCAGGTCCATCACCCGCCACTGCTGGCCGTCGGGCACGGGGATCACCAGGCTGAGCAGGTGCGCGGTCGACAGAGCGATCGCGAAGCGGCCCGACCAGCGGGCCAGATCCGTGGCCGTGCGCTGCGGTGGAAAACGCTCAGGGGCGACGAACACAGCCACGGCGCCGGCCGCGGCGCCGAGCATGGCCACCGCGATGGCCACAAACGCCAGGTGATACCAGGTGATCACCGACAGTAGGCGGCTGACCGCGAGTTCGGTCAGCAGCGTTGCGAGCATGGTCAGCGCCAGTCCGGCGTAGGTCGGCGTCACGCGATTCCGAATGAATTGTAGGCCACGCCCCACGAGGCACCGGAACTGCGGCGCACGGCGCCGCGCCTTCCGGCCCTCACAGCACGTCGTCGAACGACAGCGCGCGCTCCCAGCCGCCCGGCCGCGCGAGGTCCGGGACGTAGCCCAGGTAGCGGCCGAGCTGCCCGGCCCAGACGACTGCCAGGACCACGAGGAGCGCGGCCCCCGCGACGACGGCGCCGCGGTGCCAGCCCTCCCGCCTTCGGGCAACTCCGGTGGCGAGCACGGCCAGCACCGGCACGAACGGCAGATGGAAGCGCGGCTCGCCGAACGCGATCACCGACAACGCCGCGGCGGCCAGCAGGTAGCACACCGCCGGCCCGCGCACCGGTGCAGATCCGGCGTGCCGTGTCGCCAGGCCGGCCACGGCGGCGGCGAGCAGCGCCGGGAAGGCGGCGAGCATCGCCACGGCCCACGTCCAGATCGCCCGCGTGCCGACCTTGCCGAAGTGGCCGATCGAGTACAGGTAGGCGAGTTCGTTCCCCTCGAGCGCCAGCAGATATCCGAGCTTGGCCGGTATCAGGGCGAGCGCGGTGCCCGGCTCGGCTCGCACGTGCGCCCACGCCACCGCGGCGGCATGGGCCGAGCCCTCCGGCGTCGTCGGGTCGACGCCGACGAGGAACTCGTTGGTCTGCCGCACGACCGCCGTGAACCGGTAGCGGCCGGTGGCGTACGGGCCGCTGCCGATCAGAAAGTTGTGGCCGCTGGTGGTGTCGAGCGGCACGAATCGCGACTGATGTCGCAGGCCGTGGAGCCACCACGGTGCGAGCACCAGCACGAAGCCGATGACGACGAGCGCGCCGGCGCCGAGCCGCCGGGCGGCGAACCAGCGATCCGCGCGATCCCACGGACGCAGCGCCGCCAGCAGCACCGCCGGCAGCACCGCGATGCCCGCCGGCCGCACCAGGGTGGCGACCCCCGCCAGCACGCCCGCCACTGCGGCGGCGCGGGGGCTGGTCGAGGCGGCCGCCAGCAGCGCGCCCATCAGCGGCGCCATCACCACGGTCTCGGTGGTCACCAGTGGCGTGTAGACCAGGAGCGTGGGATACAGGGCGACGGCGAGCGACGCGACGAACGACGCGCGTGGCGAGGCGGCGCGTCGCGCCAGCAGATAGGTGAGCGCCGTCGTCGCGGCTCCGGCGACGACGTTCAGCCCTCGCGCCCACGCCAGCGACGGCTCACCGGTCCAGGCGAAGAGGGCCGACAGCAGCAGCGGCAAACCGGGCATGCGCCCGGTGTCCGGCGAGAGCTGGCCGTGCTCCAGCAGATGCAGGGCGCGGGTCCAGTACTCGGCCATGTCGAAGACCGGCTGGCTGAGCGGCACCGCCGCGGCGACGGCCACCCGGGCGACGACGGCGATCGCCACCGCGGCACCGATGGCTCGTGCATCGACGCGCCGCGCGGCGCGGATCTCCGTGGACATGGGCAGGACGCGTGCTCATTCTAGCGCCCGGACCGCGAACGCGCCTTCCACCGCCGCGGCGACCCGCAGCAGTCGCGCCTCCTGCCGCGGCGCCGCCGCCAGCTGGAGATCCACGGGCAAGCCGCCGTCGCCAGTGCCGCAGGGCACCGAGATCGCGGGCACACGCGCCGCGTTGAAGGGCCAGGTGTTGTGCAGGATGCGCATGCCGTCGATGGCGCCGGCGAGCGGCGGCGCCACCACCGGCACCGTCGGCGTCGCCAGCGCATCCACGACGTCGAACAGCGCGACGACCTGCCGCTCGAACGCCGCGCGGGCGTCGCGCGCGCGTCGGACGTCCTCGTCGCTCGGACCCGGTCCCTCGAACACCGCGGCGAAGTCGCGCGAGAACGCGTCGGGGCGCGCGGCCCAGTCCGCGGCGTAGGTGGTGCGGATCTCGCGAACGGCGATCGGCGCGAACATGGTGTCGTAGAGCGTCGGGGCGATCGGCAAGGCGACGTCGCGCACCACCGCCCCACGGGCCCGCAATCCAGCGAGCGCCGCCTCCACGACCGCAGCCACGCTCGGGTCGAGCGCGGCGAAGAAATGTACCCGAGGCACGCCGACCCTGACGCCCGAGAGGTCGCCTGCGGCGGCGACAGCGGCGAGGTAGTCCGCCGCCGTCCCTTCCTGGCCGGCGCGTCGCATCGGTCCGGCGGCTCGGTCGTCCGCGGACGACGCCAGCGCCGCGAGCAGATACGCCGCGTCCTCCACCGACCGCGTCAGCACGCCGACGTGATCGAAGGTCGGACAGGCGCCGAGCAGGCCCGCCGTGTCGATCAGCCCGAACGTCGGCTTGAGGCCGACACATCCGCACAGCGCCGCGGGAATCCGCACGCTGCCGCCGGTGTCGCTTCCGGTGGCGGCCACCACCAGTCGGGCCGCGACCGCCGCCGCCGATCCGCCGCTCGATCCGCCGGCGATGCGATCGGCGGCGCGCGGATTGCGAGTGGTGCCGAAGAAGGGATTGATGGTGGTGACGCCGCCGCCGAGTTCGTGAGTGTTGGTCTTGCCCAGCAGCACCGCGCCGGCCGCCGCCAGCCGGGCGACCACCGCCGCGTCGGTGTCCGGCACCCAGCGCTCGTGCAGGCGCGATCCGCCCGTGGTGCGAATCCCGCGGGTGGCGAACAGGTCCTTGTGCGCGATCGGGACGCCGGCCAGCGGCCCGGGCGCGGACCCCGGGGTGGCGCGCAGCATCACCCGGCGGGTGTCGTCCACCGCGCGATCGCGCGACACGGTGACGAACGCGTTCAGCGACGGGTTCTCGCGGTCGATGCGGGCGAGATACGCCGCCGTGACGTCGAGCGGCGTGAGCCGGCCGGTGGCGTAGGCGTCGCCGAGCTGACGGATGGACAGCGTGGTTGGGTCCGTTGCATCGGGCTGGTCACCGGTCGGTTGCGGCGACCGCGCCGCAGTGGCGCCCTGCATGGCCGACACCCCGGCCAGCGCCGCCAGCCACTCCCGGCGTGTCATCACCGGTCAGCATACTGGTGGCCGGCGCACCAGATGCCCCAATCCCACGTGTTGGGGCCTGGCCCCGATGGCACGGGTTTCGTGCCAGACGCCGCAGGTACGCAGAATCGACATCCCCATTGTGGAATCCGAACGATGGCTTTCCGTTATGATCGCTCCGGGTCCGGCGCGTCACGGACCGGGAGGAATCGATGGGCTGTTGTTGTTGTCGAAGCTTCAGGTGGGCCACGCTGGCGGCCGGCGTGGCGGTGCTGATGAGCGCGGCGCCCGCCGCGGCCCAGCACGAGATGCCGATGGCGGCGCCCGCCGCCTCGTCCGGCAGTTCCAGCCCAGGCGCCCTGCCACGCTACGTCGCCGACCCGATTCCGATCTACACCGTGGGCCTCGGCCCGTTCTCCAAGAAGATTTCGACGACCAACCCTGAAGCCCAGGCGCTCTTCGACCAGGGCATGCAGATGATGTACTCGTTCGCCAAGCTCGACGCCGTGCGCTCGTTCCGCGCCGCGTGGGTGCGCGATCCCGAGTGCGCGATCTGCTACTGGGGCGAAGGCTGGGCGTGGGGCTCGTACCTCAACGGGCCGATGCTGGCCGAGCACTCGCCGTTCGCCTACGCCGCGGCGAAGAAGGCGCTGGCCCTGAAGGCCAACGCCAAGCTGCCCTGGGAGCAGGCCTTCATCGACGCCCTGCAGGTGCGCTATGTCGAGAAGTTCGATCCGGCCAAGCGCATGGACCAGGAGCGCGCCTACGCCGACGCGATGAAGAAGGTGGCCGACGCGTTCCCCAAGGACCTCGACGCGGTGACCCTCTACGGCGACGCGCTGTTCCTGCTCGAGCCGCGCCGCGGCACCCGCGACATCAACAGCCCGAACGTGCAGCGCCTGCACAAGGTGCTCGAAACCGCGCTGGCGATGGACATCAAGCATCCCGGCGCGTGCCACCTCTACGTGCATGCCACCGAGTCGACGGTCGATCCCGGCAAGGCGGCCGCGTGCGCCGAGTTCCTCGGCAACGCCGTGCCCGGCGCCAGCCACATGAACCACATGCCGTCGCACACCTGGAACGAGATCGGCCGCTGGAACGACGGCGTGCGCGCCAACCTGCAGGCCTGGCATTCGGACCTCAAGGCCGGCATCGGCGAGGGCTTTGCGATCTATCCCGACCACAACCTGCACATGCTGCTGTTCGCGGCGTCGAACGACAGCCAGGGCGCCATCGCCATCCAGGCCGGAAAGGACTACGCGCGCAGCACCGGCGACACGATGTACCACGTGCTGACGCTGCTGCGCTTCGGCCGCTTCGACGAGATCCTCGAGGTGACCAAGCGGCCCGAGCGCGACGTCAACGCCGGCCTGTGGGACTTCGCCCAGGGCTACGCCAAGCTGCGCACCGGCGAGATCGACTTCGCCCGCGTCTACCTGGCGCGGATCAAGAACGTCGAATCGACGTCGAAGCAGACCTTCCGCAACCACCCGGCGAAGACGCTGCTCGGCGTGGCCTCGGGGATTCTCGAGGGCGAGATCCTGCGTACGACCGGCGATCGGAAGGGCGCGCTGGCGGCCTTCGAGCGCGCGGTGAAGGCCGACGACGACATCGAGTACGACGAGCCCGAGCCGTTGCCCTTCGACGCCCGCCACTGGCTGGGGGCGATGCAGCTCGAGGCCGGCATGGCCGCCGAGGCCGAGGCCACCTATCGCACCGAGCTCAAGGAACACCCGCACAATGGCTGGTCGCTGCTCGGGCTGCAGCAGGCGCTGAAGGCGCAGGGCAAGCCGCACGCCGACGTCGACGCCGATCTCGAGAAGGCGTGGGCGCGGTCGGACAGCTGGATCCGCGCCTCGCGGTTCTAGTCGGCGGCCGCCGGCCGCGTCATCGAGTGGACGGCGAACACGCCGTCACTTGAACAGATCGACGATGAGATCGCTGCGCAGCCGGTAGTCGGTGAACGGCGCCGGCTGCAGCAGCATCCGCACCGCCCGTTCGAGCTCGAGCTTCGCCGTCCGGGTCGTGACGCAGCCCGAGAGCACGACGCTGCGCATGCCCGGTGCCTCGATGACATCGAGCCAGGCGTCGCGGTTCTGCACGCCGGTCAGGCGGGCCAGCCGATCGTTCAGGTCGCGCTGACGCTGCGCGGTGTTGGCGTCGAGCGGGCCGTCGAGGTCGGGGACGAGCGGCGGCACCGATTCGGTGTCGGCCGTGGCACCGCTGGCCGGCGTTGCCGGCGCGTTGGAGCTGAACGCGACGAGTCGCGCTTCGCCGTCACTCTTCTGCACCGCGAGCAGTCGCGTCAGCCGATAGCCGTCCGGGACGCTCTTGTCGAGGAAGCGCTCGATCTGCTGCGCGATTGCGATGCGCGAATGCGCCGGTCGCGGGGCGCGGAGGCGCGCGCGATCGACGCAGCTCGGCACGTCGAGCAGCGGGCGGTCGGCGCCGGTCCGCACCTGGAGGAGCGCGTCGGCGCCGCGGTTCGAGACGCCGCCTCCAGGGTTCTCGGCCACGCAGTAGACGTCGCCGTCGGTGTAGCCATCGGCGCCGACGATCGTGCCGCGGCTGCACGGTCCGCCCCAGGGGCCGTCGTCCACGTCGTAGGTCGTGGCCGGCCCGGACGGCCCGGCGGGGCGCACGAGCAGCACGTCGAGATCGTTTTGACGCAGCCGCGCCAGCTGGACGCGAAAGCCCGCCGCCGCCTTCGTGCCCAGCGTGCTCTCGAGGCTCGACGAGCGGAACGCGGCGATCGTCGCCCATTCGAGGTTGCCCGGGGGCGACGCCTCGGCGCCGAGTTCGACCAGCGCGGCATCGAGCGCCATCGGCACGACCCGACGCAGCCGGGCCAGGGCTGGCGCATCCTTCTGCAGCTGATCCATCCACGACGCGCGTCCGCGGTTGCGATAGACGCGGTAATCGGCCGGCGCCGCGTCCTCGCGCCGGACGAACGCGGCGTGGAACACCGGCCCGTCGTGCGCCGTGGCCGCGAGCACGAAGCCCTGCGTGCCGAGCGGACCGACGACGTCTTCCACGCCGAGGGCGGTGCGGGTGTGGAGCAGGCGATACTCGCGTCGTACCGCGTGTCCCTCCGGGGCGCGGCTCATCACGATCGCGGTGTGGCCGCTGTGATCGACCAGACCGGCTACGTACGGCTTGCGCGTGAGCAGGCTGTCGACGATCGGGCTGGCGCCGCCGAGGATCGCCGTCAGCTCGTAGCCGGCGCCGGCCAGGCGGTTGACGTGCCGTTCGAGGCTGGCGTCGACGTCGGCCTCGCGGTCGCTGACGCCGGTGGAGACGACGACGCGGTGCCTCGGCGCGGCGTCCTGGGCATGCAGGACGTGACCGGGTGCCGGCAGGAGGCCGCCCGTCGCGATCGCGAACACGCCAGCAAGAACGCGAGACACCGGCGCGGGCAGCGTGGAGACGACGAGGCGCATGGCGGAATTGTATGCGGCGCGTGTGCCCGCTCGCCCGCGTTGGCTTGCGCGGACGCCACCGCGGCCCGTAGCATGCTCGGCCATGCCCATCTATTCACGTCGTGAGATGCTCGCGTACTCGCTGACCGCGGCCGGACTCGCCGCGGCGTCCGAGGTTCGGGACGCGGGGGCGGCGCAGGGGCCCGCCGGCGGCGCCGTCGAGTTCTTCCCCGGTTTCACCGCCACGCGCGTGAAGACGTCGGGCGCCGAGATCCACGTCGTGCACGGCGGATCGGGACCGCCGGTGCTGCTGCTGCACGGTGCGCCGCAGACGCACATCTCGTGGCGGCTCGTGGCGCCGGAGCTGGCCAAGACCCACACCGTCTACGTGCCCGACCTGCGTGGCTACGGCGCCAGCAGCAAGCCGCCCGACGGCGAGCGCCACGCCAACTACTCGAAGCGGGCGATGGCGCTGGATCAGATCGAGGTGATGAAACACTTCGGGCACGCGCGATTCCCGGTGATCGGCCACGACCGTGGCGGACGTGTCGGCCATCGGCTGGCGCTCGATCATCCCGACGCGGTCATCAGGCTGGCGGTGCTCGACATCGTGCCGACCCACTACCTCTACACCCACGTCACGCTCGAGTTCATCCAGGCCTACTTCCACTGGTTCAACTACGTGCGCGCGGCGCCGGGGCCCGAGGAGCAGCTCAAGGCGCAGTTCGATGCGCAGGCGGCCAAGGCCACCACCGACGTGCAGCGTGCCTACATGCGCGCCTATACCGACCCGGCCAACATCCACGGCATGTGCGAGGACTACCGGGCCGGCGCGTCGATCGATCTGCAGCACGACGCCGCCGATCTGGCGAAGACGATCGCCTGTCCGCTGCTCACGCTGTGGGGCGGCAAGGCCCCGATGGGGCGCCTCTACGACGTGCTGGCGATCTGGAAGGAGCGGGCGACGACGGTGAGCGGCAAAGCGATGCCGGCTGGCCACAACATCCAGGAGGACGCCCCCGAGGCGACCCTGGCCGAGATTCGCGCCTTTCTGGCGTAGTCAGCCTCCGCATCGCACATCTTGCGAAGGTGGCAGCGGCAGTGGCATCCGCCATCCGTAGGGGCCAGGACCCGGTGCCAGCGGTTTGGGGTGTCGTCGGTGCGGGCCACAATCGGGGACAGGCCCCACCTCTGGCCAGGCGCAGATGGGCTAGCGCAGTACGGCGGCGAGGAAGGCGTCGATGACCGGGCGGGCCACGGCCTCCTCGGCGGCGGTGAAGCCGTGCTGCGCACCGGGCACGAGGAGCAGCTGCACGCGACGCCCCGCCGCGGCCAGTGCATCCCGCATCGCGACACTCTGCTCGGTGGGCACGCGCGTGTCGGCGTCGCCGTGGGCGAGCAGCACCGGCGCCGCGATGTCGGCGGCCCGCGTCACCGGCGACCGCGGACCCGTGCCGCCCGGCTCGCAGGTCGTCGTCACGTAGCCCGGGATGTCGGCGTTGGCCGTCGTCGTCTTCCACCGCGCGACGTCGGTGACCGGGAACACCGCGACCACCGCCCGCACGCGTGGATCGCGCGCCGCGGTCAGCAGCGCCACCTGGCCGCCCTGCGAGAAGCCGACGAGGCCGACGCGGTCCGCCTGCACGCCGGGCAGCGCCCGCAGCCACTCCACGGCGCGCGCCACGTCGTCGGGCTGACGCAACGCGCAGTCGTCGGCGCCGCCGCTCGGCGGCCAGCCACGCAGTGACAACGCCAGCGCGTGGTACCCCTCGTCGGCGTAGCGCCTCGTGCGCGCCTCGACGACCAGCGCGCCGTTGGTGCCGGCCGTCTGCCAGCCGTGCAGCACGATCACCGCCGGCCGAGCCTCGACCGAGTCGGCGCGAAACAGGATGCCGCCCTGGGTGATGCCGTCGCCGGCGAACGACACCTCGTGCCGTCCGGGGGTCGATGGCCGGGTGACGACAGGCGGGGGCGTCGGTTGCGTGGGTCCGCTGGCGCCGCCGCACCCCGCGATCCCACCGCTCACCAGGGCACAGACGAGAACGACGGCAACACGCCCGCCCGGGATGGGAGCGGGGCGACAACGGCGGATCGGCGGCACGAGGCCCCTCGCTTGTAGCACGATCGCCGTCCCACCATTGGTCCCATGGCCGCCCCCGCCGGCCCAAGGGACTGGACGGCCCGCGACCGCTGACGGCATAGTCGGTCGGAACGCCGCTCACCACCGGCAGTGGTGGTGACGGCGGCCGAATGTTCACGGGCTGTTCTGGAGACATGCATGACCGCTGATGTGAGGACTTCGAGCGCCGCGTCCGCGATCGTCCTGGCCGCGTTGCTGGCGGCGCCGTGGCCAACGGCGGCGCAGGCCGTGGCTCCCGCCGCGCCGTCCGCCGCGCCGCCCGTCGTGACCGCCGCCGACTACGCGCGCGCCGAGAAGTTCCTGGCTGCCACGGTGAACCCGCTGGTCGTAGGCGGCACGGTGACCGCCACCTGGCTGCCCGACGATCGCTTCACCTACCGCAGCACCGTCGCCGACGGGTTCGAGTTCCTGCTGGTCGATCCCGCGGCGAAAACACGCGTGCGCGCCTTCGACCACGAGCGTCTGGCCACCGCGCTGGCGGCGGCATCGAAAGGGAAGATCGACGCCAAACGGCTGCCGTTCCAGACGTTCGAGCTGTCGGCCGACGGCGGCTCGGTGTCGTTCACCCACGAGCAGAAGCGCTACACCTGCGACGTCAAGGGCGCGGCGTGCACCGCCGCCAACGGGCCGGCGCGCGACCCGAACGCGGTGGCCTCCCCCGACGGCACGCGTGCGGTGTTCATCAAGGACTGGAACCTCTGGGTGCGCGACCTCACCTCGAACGTCGAGCGGCCGCTCACCACCGACGGCGTCGCCAACTTCGGCTACGCCACCGACAACGCCGGCTGGCGGCAGAGCCCGCGCCCGGTCGTGTTGTGGTCGCCGGATTCGAAGAAGGTCGCCACCTTCCAGCAGGACGAGCGCGAAGTCGGCGAGATGTACCTGGTGGAAACCAAGGCCGGCCATCCCGTGCTCAAGGCCTGGAAGTATCCGCTGCCCGGCGACGACGTGGTGGCGATGCTGCACCGCGTGGTGATCGACACCGACAGCGGGGCCGTCGTGCGTTTCAAGATGCCGCCCGACTACCACCGCGCCATGCTCGGCGACGACTTCGACGTCGACGACATGATCTGGAGCCCGGATGCGGACCGGCTCGCCTTCGTCTCGACCGGCCGCGACCACAAGACCGCCACGGTGCGCGTCGCCGACACGCAGACCGGCGCCGTGCGCACGGTGTTCGAGGAATCGGAGAAGACGCACTTCGAGGCGCCGGCCGGCTGGCGCGTGCTGTGGGAGACCAACGAGATCCTCTGGAACTCGCAGCGCGACGACTGGAGCCACCTCTATCTCTACGACCTGACGAACGGCCGGCTGAAGCACCAGGTCACGTCGGGCCCCGGACCCGTCATGCGCATCCTGCGCGTGGACGAGAAGACCCGCACCGTCACCTTCACGGCCAACGGCCGCGAGAAGGGCCGCGACCCGTACTTCACGCACGCCTATCGCATCGGACTCGACGGCAAGGGCTACGCACTGCTCACGCCCGACGATGCCCACCACGCGCTGCAGGTCTCGCCCACGGGCAAGTACCTGATCGACACCGGGTCGACGCCCGTCCGCCCGGCCGACGTGGTGCTGCGCGACGCCGCCGGTGCGGTCGTGATGCCGCTCGAGAAGGCCGACATCTCCAAGCTCGTCGCCAGCGGCTGGAAGCCGCCGCAGCCCTTCACGGTGAAGGCGCGCGACGGCAGGACCGACCTGCACGGGCTGCTCTTCACGCCGACGAACCTCGACCCGTCGAAGAAGTATCCGATCATCAACTACGCCTATCCCGGCCCGCAGTCCGGGTCGGTCGGCCCGCGCGGGTTCGCCGCCGCCCGCGTCGATCACCAGGCGCTGGCCGAACTCGGCTTCGTCGTCTTCACCCTCGACGGCATGGGCACGCCCGGCCGCTCGAAGTCGTTCCACGACACGTGGTACGGCGCGATGGGCCGCGACAACACCATTCCCGACCAGGTGGCGGGCATGAAGGAACTGGCCAGCCGCCATCCGTGGATCGACATCGACCGCGCCGCGATGTGGGGCCACTCGGGTGGCGGCTTCATCACCGCCGACGCGATGTTCCGTTATCCCGAGTTCTTCAAGGTCGGCATCTCGGAATCCGGCAATCACGACCAGCGCGTTTACGAGGACGACTGGGGCGAGCGCTACCAGGGTCTGCTGCGTCGCCTCGGCGGCGCGCACGAGGGCGGCGACGAACCGCGGGACACCTACGAGGCCGAGGCCAACCAGACGCACGCGAAGAACCTGCAGGGCAAGCTCTTCCTGATGCACGGCATGATGGACGACAACGTGCCGCCGCAGAACACCTACCTGGTGATGGAAGCGCTCATCAAGGCCAACAAGGACTTCGATCTGCTGCTGCTGCCCAGCCAGCGGCACGGCTTCGGCGTGGACGGGCCGTACGTGATGCGGCGCCGCTGGGATTACTTCGTGCGGCACCTGCTCGGCGCCGAGCCGCCGAAGGAGTATCAGATGCAGGCCGTGCCGCCGCCGACATCACCGCCGACGGGAGGCGAGTAGGCGGCCGGCGGTTACGGGTGTGGGGCGCGCCCGACCGAGCACGATGGTCAGCGGCGGAGTATTCGCCTCTTCCACCAGGGTATTCATCAGGAAGCGACGCCCGTCCGGAGTCACCGTGTACTGGGCGCGAAGGCTTACGCGAGCCCGAGGCCTGGCTCCTCACTGACGCACCGGCAACGATCGCCGCATAGATTAGCCGCCGCGCCATGGGTCGGGCTTCGATACGCGCCCGGGGCGTCGCCGCCGGCGTGCGCCTCGCGCTATCATCCCTGCGCACATGTCTTCCCCGCGTCGTGTTCGCGTCGGCGTCCTGGGCGCCGGCGCCTGGGCCCGAGCGGCCCACCTGCCCGGCTTCGCCCGTGACCCCCGCTGCGAACTGGTGGCCATCGCCGATCCGAACGGGGCCCTGGCCGCCGAGGCCGCGGATCAGTTCGGTATCCCGCTCGTCTTCGACTCGCACCAGGCGCTCATCGCCCACGACGGGCTCGACCTCATCGACGTCTGCACGCCGAGCAGCACGCACTTCGAGCTGTCGTGGGCGGCGCTCGAGTCGGGCCGCCACGTGCTGTGCGAGAAGCCGGTGGCGTTCGACTACCGCGACACCCGCCGGGCCGCCGACCTGGCGCGCTCGAAGGGCCTGAAGACCAAGCTCGGCTTCACCTTCCGCTACGCGCCGGCGGTGCGCTACATGCGCCAGCTCATCGCCGACGGCTTCATCGGCACGCCGTTCATCTTCAACGGCTACGAGCAGAACTCGCAGTGGCTCGACCCGATGAACCCGCTGCGCCAGGTCGATCCGCACGCCGACCCGGCGGTGCTGCACGTCTCGTCGCTCGAGGGCTACGGCGCGCCGGTGATCGACATCTCGCACCTGCTGGTCGGCAGCGACCTCACCCAGGTGGTCGGCACGATGCGCAACTTCATCCCGCACCGCATGGTACGCGCCACCGGGGTGATGCAGCGGATGAACATCGACGACGGCGACATCTACATCGGCGAGTTCGCCAACGGCGCGCTGTGCTCGATCCAGACCAGCTACGTCACGATCGGCAACTACCCGGGCATCGAGGCGCGCATCTACGGCAGTGAAGGCGCGCTCATCTGCCGACTGGTGGAGGAAGACGGCATCTGCGAGCGGCTGTGGATGGCCACCAAGAACCAGGTGGAGTTCAAGCGCGTGGAGGTGCCCGAACGCTTCTACCCGCCGGGCGGCTCGCCGAGCGAGCTGTGGCGCACGCTGTTCTACGCCAATCTCATCAGCAGCTTCCTCGGCGAGATCCTGGCCGACGACGACGTCAACGAGGGCAACTTCGACGACGGCGCGTGGGTGCAGGAGACGATCAACGCCGTGGAGCGGTCGTTCCGGGAGCGCCGATGGGTGACGCTGCCGCTGGACTGAGCGCCGCCCCCGCTGCCCGGGACGCGCTCGACCGCTTCTTCGCGGCGTTCTATCGCCGCCGGCCCGTCACCGCCACGTTCACGGGCCTCCACGACCACGACGGACAACTGCCCGACTGGTCGCCCGCCGGGCTGGCCGCCGAGGCCGACGAGATGCGGGCGCTGCGCCGCGAACTGGCGGCACTCGCGCCGGCGGCCGGCTCCGCCGCACCGCCGTCGTTCCCGGACGGCGTCGACGTGGCCCTGGCGATCGCGCAGCTCGACATCGCGCTGGCCGAACACGAGAGCGGCCATTTCGTGCACCGCAACCCGTCGTTGTGGACCGGCGAGGCGATCTTCGGCGTGCTGTCGCTCCTCACGCGCGACTTCGCGCCGCTGGCCGATCGACTCGAATCGGCGCGGCAGCGTCTCGCGGCGATGCCGCCGTTCCTGCGCCAGATCCGCGCGGTGATGCGCGAAGCGCCGCTCGACTGGAAGGGACGGGCCAAGCGGGAGTGCCAGGCGGCCGTGCGGCTCTTCGCTGAGTCACTGCCGGCATGGGCCGAGGCGCAGACGCCGTCACCCGGCCCGGCCTGGCGCGGCGCCGCGCAGGCGGCGGCGCGGGCCGTGGCCGACCTGGATACCTGGCTCGGCGCGGTTGGCGCGTCGGGCGGGCCCCTGTCGTTCCTGCGATCGACGTTGGCGCCAGCGCAACCCGAACGTGAGTCGGCCGGCCGCGACCTGCTGTCGCTGCTGCTCACCCGCGGCCACTTCGTGACCACGCCAATCGACGACCTGCTGCGCGACGCCACCGACGCGCTCGACGAGGCCACCGCGCGGCTCGACGAGCTGTCGCGTCCGCACGGCGGCTGGCCGGCCGTGCAGGAGCGTCTGGCAGCCGACCACGCGCCGGCCGAGGAGTATCTCGCCTGCCTCGAACGCAAGTGGCGCGCCTGCAGGGACGCGGCGGACGCCCACGATCTGGTCACCTGGCCCGACGCCCCGCTCCGCTACGTGCCATTCCCTCCGCACACGCGCGACGCCGCGCCACACCTCTACTATCTGCACTACCGCTCGCCGGCCCCGTTCGATCCGTTCGGCACCTTCGAGTACGTGGTCCCGCCCATCGACGGCCTGCCGCCCGACAAGGTCGAGGCCGTGCTGCGCGGCATGAACCACAGCGTGATGATGCTGAACCACGTGGTGCACCACGGCGCCATCGGCCACCACGTGCAGAACCATCACGCCTGTCGCGGCGCCTCGCGGCTCGGCCGGGTGGCGGCGGTGGATGCGGCCAACCGCATCGCCATGTTCGGCGGCGGCAGCCTGGCCGAAGGCTGGGCGTGCTACGTCTGCGATCTGATGGAAGAGATCGGGTTCCTGAAGCCGCTCGAGCGCATCGCGCAGCAGCACACCCGGGTGCGCATCGCGGCCCGCGCCGTGGCCGATCTGTCGATCCACACCGGTCGGATGACCGTGCCGCAGGCCGCCTGGCTGTACGAGGATCGGGCCCACATGTCGCAGGCGGCGGCCAGGGCCGAGTCGGTGCGCAACAGCATGTTCCCGGGCACGGCTGTGATGTACTGGCTCGGCACGCAGGGGCTGCACCGCCTGCGGGCCGAGGTGCAGCGGCGCGAGGGCGCGGCGTTCTCGCGGCGCCGCTTCCACGATCGGGTGCTCTCGTACGGCGCCATCCCGGTGGCGCTCATCACCAGGCTGATGCTCGACGGCGAGGCCGCCTCATGACCCGACGCCTGATCGTCTCGACCGTCGCGGTGCTGGCCGTTGCCTGCGGGGGCGGCGGCTCGTCCGCACCGCCCGGCGGCGCGAGCCCCGCGGCGACGCGTCCCGCTGACCGGCTCGTCATCGGCTACGACCGCGAGCCCGACACGCTCAACCGCTTCAGCACGCACATCCTCGAGGACATCGAAACCTGCGTCGTCGAGGGGCTGGTGACGACCGACGAGAAGATGAACATCGTGCCGCTGCTGGCGGCGTCGATTCCCACGGTGGAGAACGGCGGCGTCGTGCTGCGCAAGGACGGCGGCATGGACGTCACCTGGAGGCTCAAACCGGACATCCGCTGGCACGACGGCCAGCCGCACACCTCGGCCGACCTCAAGTTCACCGTCGAGGCCATCAACAGCCCCGCCTACAACCCCGAGAGCACCGACGGCTTCGACCGCATCACCAGCGTGGACACGCCCGACCCGCTCACCGCGGTGCTGCACTACAAGGAGGTCTACGCGCCCTACCAGCTGCAGTTCATGCGCGGCACCCTGCCGAAGCACGTGCTCGAGGGCCGCGACATCGACACCGCCAACGACTACAACCGCGCCCCGCTCGGCACCGGTCCCTACAAAGTGGCGGAGTGGAAGAGCGGCGAGTTCATCCGCCTCGAGGCGGTGCCCGACTACTGGCAGGGCGGTGGCCAGCCGCGCATCGAGACGCTGCTCTTCAAGTTCGTGCCCAACACCAACACCCGCATCAACCAGCTGAAGAGCGGGGAAGTGGACATGGTGGTGATGTTCCCGTGGGACAAGCACCGCGAGGTGGCGGCCATTCCCGGCGTCGCCGTGCACCGTACCGACGGCAACGGCTACGAGCACGTCACGCTCAACCAGCGCGCCTTTCCCGCCTTCGCCGACGTGCGGGTGCGCCAGGCGCTGACCCACGCCGTCGATCGCGAGCTCATCACCAGGACCATTCTCGAAGGCCTGGCGCCGATCACGCACGGGCCGGTGCAGCCGGTGTCGTGGGCGCACGAGCCGGCGGTGCGCACCTACCCGTTCGATCCGGCGCGGGCGCACGCCCTGCTCGACGAGGCCGGCTGGCGCGACACCAACGGCGACGGCGTACGCGACAGAGACGGCCAGCGCTTCGCCTTCACGCTCATCACCCAGGCCGGGTTCGCCGTGCGCGAGAACGTGGCGCAGGTGCTGCAGCGCCAGTTCAAGGACATCGGCGTCGAGGCCGCCGTGCAGCTCCACGACGGCACCAGCATCAGCAAGCTGTGGTTCGAGGGCAAGTTCCACGCCATGCTGCACTGGTGGCAGCTGCCGGCCGACCCCGAGCTGACGCTGTTCTTCGCCAAAGACCGGATGCCGCCGCACGGCCGCAACATCAACTACGTGTCCGACGACGCGCTCACCGCGCTGGTCTACGCCGCCGATCGCAGCGTGAGCCAGAGCGAGCGGCGACGCGTGCTGAGCGATGCCCAGAAGCGGATCGCCGAGCTGGCCATCGAGATCCCGCTCTACGGCGTGACCAAGCTGGACGCGGTGCCGGCGCGGCTCAAGGGCTTCACCGGCAACCCCACCAACACCGGACCGTTCTGGAACGTCCACACGTGGACGATCGAGTAGGCCGGGTGCTGCGCCTCGCCGCCCGTCGGGCGGCGGAAGCGCTGCCGCTGCTGCTCGTCGTCTCGGCGATCGCCTTCGGGCTGCTGCAGCTGGTGCCCGGCGGTCCGCTCGAGGTGTACCTGTCGAACCCCGGCGTCCGGCCCGAAGACCTGGAGCGCCTGCGCCGCGCGCTCGGACTGGACCGGCCGGTGTGGCAGCAGTACGTGAGCTGGCTCGGCGCCTTCGCCGTGGGCGACTGGGGCTACAGCTTCAGCGACGGCCGGCCGGTGCTGACGCGGGTCGTCGAACGGCTGCCGGCGTCGATCGAGCTGCTGGCCGCGTCGCTGGTGCTGGCGCTGGCGGCGGCGGTTCCCGCCGGCATCGTCGCGGCCGTCCGGGCCCGCTCGGCCGTCGATCGCACGATCACCGCGATCGCCTCCGCCGGGCTGGCGATTCCCGCGTTCTGGCTCGGCCTGATGCTGCAGCTGGTCTTCGCCATCGGCCTCGGCTGGCTGCCCTCGTCGGGTCGTGGCCCCGACGGCGATGTGCTGGCGCGGCTGCAGCACCTGGCGATGCCCGCGGCGGTGCTCGCGTTCGTCCACGGCGCGGCGTGGTCGCGGTATCTCAGGGCATCGCTGGTCGAGGTGCTGGGGGCGCCGTTTCTCACCGCCGCCGGCGCGCGAGGGCTGACCGCACGCGAGCGGCTGTGGCGGCACGCGCTGCCGAACGCGCTGGCGCCGGTGGCCACCGTGGTGCTGCTCGATGCGGCGCTGCTCGTGCCGGGCGCGGTCGTGACCGAGAGTGTCTTCGCGTGGCCGGGAGTCGGGAGCCTGTTCACCGAGGCGCTCGGCCGCCGCGACTACACGGTGCTGATGGCGATGCTGATGGTCAGCTCGCTGGCCGTCGTCGTCTTCAACCTCGTGGCCGATGTCGTCCACGCCTGGCTCGATCCGCGGGTGACCGCATGAGGCGCGTCTGGCCGCTCGTCGCCGTGCTGGTCGTGGTCGCTGTGGCGGCGCCGCTGGTCGCGCCCTACGCGCCGGATGCGATCGACCTGGCCAATCGCCGCCAGGGGCCCTCGGCGGCCCACTGGTTCGGCACCGACGACCTGGGCCGCGACGTCTTCAGCCGCGTGCTGGCCGGCGGCCGCGTGTCGATCGCCATCGGCCTGTTGTCGGCGCTGGTGGCGGCCGTGCTCGGCGTCGGCGTGGGCGCGGTGGCCGGCTACGCCGGCGGCTGGATCGACGCCGTGCTGATGCGCCTCACCGACGCCGTGCTGTCGATTCCACGGCTGCTGCTGCTGATGGTGGCCGCCGCCACGCTGCAGCCGTCGCTGCCGGCGCTGGTCCTGCTCGTCGGCGCCGTGGGGTGGATGGAAACGGCGCGGGTCACGCGCACGACGGTGCGGGCGCTGGCCGCCCGCGAGTTCGTCGTCGCCTCGCTCGCCGCCGGCGCCGGGCACCTGCGCATCCTGTGGCGGCATCTGCTGGCCAACGCCGCCGGCGCCATCCGCACCGCCGCGGTCATCGCCGTGGGGCGGGCCATCCTGGTCGAGTCGGCGCTGAGCTTCTTCGGCGTCGGCGTGCAGCCGCCCGACGCCACGTGGGGCAGCATGCTCTACCAGGCGCAGGCCACGATGTCCACCGAGCCGTGGCTGGCGCTGTTCCCCGGGGCGTGCATCGTGCTCACGGTGGGCGCGCTCAACGCCCTCAGCGACCGCGCCTGACGCCGACCCAGCGGTGGGCACGGCGCGGGCCTGCGCGATGCGATGTGGTCACGGCAGCCTGGTCACGACCTGGCCGGCGTTGTGCCGGCGCAGCAGCTCGTTGAACGCCGCCACGTCCTTGTCCACGGTCGAGCGCAGCTGCGAGAGCTGGGTCTGCAGCCGCTCGCCGAGCAGCTTGGCCACCTCGAAGTGCTGATCGGTGGGCCGGAAGTCGCTGCCCGACACGCCGTTGGCCAGGTAGCTGAAGCGCGACAGCAGCTTGGCGGCGTAGCGCACGCCGTCCTGGCCGCCGGTGATGCGCAGGTCGTAGAGGTTCATCTCCAGCTCGCTCAAGGCGTCGTGCACCTTGGCCGCCATCTGCCGCACCTCGGTGTCGCTGGCGGTGCGCTGGATGCTCTGCACCTGCGCCCGCATGAACTCGAGCTGGTTCACCGCGTCGATGCCGCCGTTCAGGCCGTCGCGCAGCGTCGTCAACACGGTGGTCTGCGCGGCGATGTCGGCGTCGCTGCCGGCCGAGTGCGGGTCCTTGCGGACCGTCAACGGCTGCGTGTAGTCGCGGCCGCCGATGGTGAGCTTGACGGTGTAGGCGCCCGGGGGCGCCAGGATGGCGATCTGCGGGTTGACGCCGGCCGCCGGCCGGGTGTCGTCCTCGCGCAGCGGCAGCTCGTGGCCGTACATCGGATCGGTACGGAACTTCAGCTCGCGCGTCGGCGTGTAGCGCAGATCCCAGTGGACGCGGTTGAGGCCGGCGCTGCCCGGCACCGGGAACGTGCGCACCACCTCGTTGCGCGCGTTGGTGATGGTCACCGTGCCGCCGGCGGGAATCGCCTGCCGCAGGTAGTAGTTGATTCCGGCGCCGTAGGGCGGGTTCTCGCCCACGGTGGGATCGTCGTACGGCGTGGACGGCGCGGTGATGCCGCGGAAGCGGTAGGCGGCGCGTGGCTCGAACAGGTGCGCATCGGCGGCGAGCACCTGCGGCGTCATCGCCCTGAGCGGCGTGAGGTCGTCGAGGATGTAGAAGCCGCGGCCGTAGGTGGAGATCACCAGATCGTGGAAGTGCTCCTGCACGACGATCCCTGACACCGGCGCCGCCGGCAGGTCGTTCTGCAGCGGTTGCCAGGTGTCGCCGGCGTCGAAGGTGACGTAGATGGCGTTCTCGGTGCCCAGGTAGAGCATGCCGCGGCGCACCGGGTCCTCGTAGATCACCTTGGCGTAGCTCAGCATGCTCTTGGGGATGCCGTTGACGACCAGGCGCCAGGTGGCGCCGTAGTCGGTGGTGCGGTAGACCCACGGGTCGCGGTTGTTCACCTGGTGGCCGTCCACGGTGATCCACGCCGTGCCGGCGTCGTAGCGCGACGGCGCGATGCTGCGCACCGAGCCCCACGGCAGCAGGCCGGGGATGTTCTTCGTCACGTTGCTCCAGGTCTTGCCCCCGTCGCGGGTCAGCTGCACCAGGCCGTCGTTGGTGCCGACCCAGATGAGGCCGCGCTCGCGCGGCGACTCGGCGATGCCGTAGACGACGCCGGCGTACTCGACGCCGATGTTGTCGGGGGTCAGGCCGCCCGAGCTGCCCATGCGCGATCGGTCGTTGAGCGTCAGGTCGGGGCTGATCACCTCCCAGCTCTGGCCGCCGTTGGTGGTGCGGTGCACGTGCTGGCTGCCGACGTAAACGGTGTTGCTGTCGTGCGGCGAGAGGTGCAGCGGCGCGTCCCACACGAAGCGGTAGCGCACGCCCTCGGCCGGGCCGTTCGACTGGTCGGGCCACACCTCGATGTTGCGGAACTGCCGGCGGTTCTCCTCGAAGCGCACGACGATGCCGCCGACCATGCCCGAGCCCGACGCCGTGGACCACACGATGTTCGAGTCCTTCGGGTCGGGAGTCGCCCAGCCGCTCTCGCCGCCGCCCACGGCGTGCCACGTCGCCCGCGGGATGCCGGGATCGCCGCCGAAGCCGCCGAGCAGCCGGCTGTTGCTGGGGCCGCGGTAGGTCGGCTCGTCCTGCTTGTTGCCGAGCACGTTGTAGGGAATCTCGTTGTCGACGGTGACGTGGTAGATCTGCGCGTTCTTCAGCCGCTGCCGGTACCACGTCTTGCCGCGGTTGATGGTGATCGACAGCCCCTGGTCGTGGGCGACGATCTGGCGGTCGGGGTCGGTCGGGTCGATCCAGATGTCGTGGTGATCGCCGCCCGGCGCCATCTCGGCGCTGCCCGGCGCCCGCGGCAGCACGTTGATGGTCCTGCCGCCGTCGATCGACTTGGAGAACGACGCGGTCAGGAAGTAGGCCTCGTCGGGATCGTCGGGGGCCACGGCCATGCGCGAGTAGTAGTGGGCGCGGCCCATCGCGTTGTGGTCGTAGCTGACGACCTGCCAGGTGTCGCCGCCGTTGTCGGATCGCCACAGCTGGCCGCGTTCGGTCTCCTGGCCCCTCCACGGCACGCCGTCGCCGGTTTCGATCAGCGCGTAGACGCGCTGCGGATTCGACGCCGCGATCGCCACCGCCACCTTGCCGACCGGCTTGGTGGGCAGGCCGCGGCCCTGCAGCCGCCGCCAGGTGACGCCGGCGTCGCGCGAGGTGAAGAGCCCGCTGCCCGGGCCGCCGCTGTCGCGGCCCCAGGTGTGGATCTCCAGCGTCCACATCCCGGCGAACAGGATGCGCGGGTTGGTCGGATCCATCGCGATGTCGGAGCAGCCGGCGTTCTCGTCGGTGAACAGCGTGCGCGTCCAGGTGCGGCCGCCGTCGGTGGTGCGGAACACGCCGCGCTCCTGCTGCGGCCCGTAGGCGTGGCCGAGCGCGCACGCCAGCACGATGTCGGGGTCTTTCGGGTGGACGACGAGCCGCGGGATGCGCCCGGTCTGCTCCAGGCCCATCAGCGTCCAGGTCCGGCCGGCGTCCATCGACTTGTAGATGCCCTGGCCGAGCGAGATGTGGCTGCGGATCTTGCCCTCGCCGGTGCCGGCCCAGACGACGTTCGGATCGGACGGGGCCACGGCGAGCGAGCCGATCGACTGCACCGGGTGGCCGTCGAAGATCGGCGTCCAGTTGGTGCCGCCGTCGGTGGTCTTCCAGATGCCGCCCGACGCCGCGCCGACGTAGTAGGTGTAGGGATCGCCGGCGATGCCGGCCGCCGCCGAGAAGCGGTTGCCCTCGGGGCCGATCGTCCGCCAGTGCAGCCGGCTGTACTGGTCGGGCGTCGGGCCGGGCCGCGTCTGCGCCGAGGGCGACACCAGGGCGACCAGCGTGACGAACAGGGCCACCAGCGACGTGCGTGAGAGCGCCATCGTGCCTCCTGGAATCGGATGACTTCTATCCTCCTGGCGGGGCAGCGCAAGCCCGATCGGGGGCATTCAAGCGACCGCCCGGGGTGGCCGATGTGTCTCATGGGAGTCCCATGGCCGCCGCCTCAGAGCACACCCACATCGCCCGCCAGCCGATCCTCGATGCCCGCAACCAGGTCTACGGCTACGAGCTGCTGTTCCGCGCCTCGCGCGAGGCGACGTCGTTCGAGGAACCGGGCAACGCCTCGGCCCGGCTGATCAGCGACGCCGTGAGCGGCCCCGGCTTCGACGCGTTGTCGGATGGCCGCCGCGTGTTCGTCAACCTGTCGTCCGACGTACTGCTGTCGGACGTCACCGGGCTCTTCGACCCCGAGCGCGTGGTGTTCGAGGTGCCGGCCGACCTGCCGGTCACGCCCGAGATCGCGGCGATGTGCGCGCGGCTGCACGCCCACGGGCACGCGCTGGCGCTCGACGGCTTCGCCGCCGGGCTGCCGGCGGAGGCGCTGCTGCCGCATGCCCGCTTCGTGAAGGTGGACGCCCTCGACACGCCGTTGGAGGACATCGCCGCCCTGACCGCCGGACTGCTCGCCAGGGGCCTCACGGTGATCGCCGAGCGGCTCGAGACCGAGGAAGCGTTCCAGGCCGCCAGGGCGGCCGGCTGCTCGCTCTTTCAGGGCTACTACTTCTGCCGGCCGCAGACCGTGTCGGTGAAGGCGATGGCGGCCAGCCAGATCACCCAGATGCAGCTGCTGGCGGCGCTGATGCGGCCCAACGTGCCGCTCGCCGACATCGAAGAGCTGCTCAAGCGCGACACCACGCTGAGCTACCGCGTGCTGCGCACGGTGAACTCGGCCGGGTTCGGCCTGCGCCGCGAGATCGGCTCGATCCGCGAGGCGCTGCTGATGCTGGGCCTCGACCAGGTGCGCAAGTGGGCGTCGCTGTGGACGCTGGCGGCGCTCAACAAGGGCCCGTCCGAACTGCTGACGATGACCATCGTCCGCGCTCGCACCTGCGAGACCGTGGGCCAGGCGCTGGGCCGCGCCGAACAGGGCTACTTCCTGCTCGGCATGTGCTCGCTCCTCGATGCCCTGCTCGGCCAGCCGATGGACAAGGTGGTGGCCGAGCTGCCGGTCAACGCCGAGATTCGCGGCGCGCTGCTCGGCGAGCCGAACCACGCCCGCCAGGTGCTCGACGCGGTGGCCCGCTACGAGCGGGCGGAGTGGCTGGAGTCCTCGACGGCGGCGGCCGCCGTCGGTCTCGACGAGGACACGCTGCCGCAGGCGTATCTCGACGCCCTGGCGTGGGCGCGCAAGGTGACGCAGGCCGCCGGCCAGGCGGCGTGACCGGAGCCACCGCGATCGCTACAGCGTGGCGTTCCAGCGTTCCCAGTCGCGGCGCAGGCGCTCGAGCAGCGCGTCGAAGCCCGGGTGACCCTTGAGGCCCTGCACGTCCACGTGCCCCGAGTACTTCGGATACGACGGCAGCCCTTCTTCGGCAGCCTTGACGAGCCAGCGCACCGCCTCGTCTGGCTGGCCGAGCAGCGCGTAGGCACAGCCGATGGCGAACTGGGCGTGATGCAGGTCGGACAGCCCGGTCGGATTGGCGGTGAGGGGAATCGCCACGGGAAGCGCTTGCGCGGCCTCGGCGCGGCGACCGAGCTTGGCGTAGGCGTGGGCCAGCGCCCCGTAAGCGGTCGGCTCCAGGTCTCGGAATCCGGTATCGCGCCGGTCGGATCCCGCAGGTCCGCTCAGCGCCGCGAACGCCGCCCCGGCGTCGCCCATGGCCAGCAGGGCTTCGGCGCGCTGCGACGGCGCCAACCAGCGCGGATTTCGGGCCAGGACATCCCGCACCTCGTCGAAGCGCTGGCCGTCGAAGAGCGCCGCCAGCCGGCGCCGTTCCGCCACTGTGGCCAGTGGGTCGAGACGAAGCGCCTCGTCGTTGGCGGCGATGGCCTTGTCGATCAGGCCGATGTGCATGTAGACCTTGCCGAGTTCGATATGGGCTTCCGCCAGGTTGGGGTTGTTGGCGATCGCCTTCTGCAGATCGCGGATCGCGCGCTCATGCTGAAACCCGTTGCGGACGTTCCAGACGATCTGCGCGCGCGCCAGGTAGGCCTCGGCCTGGTCCGGGTTGATCGCCAGCGCCCGCTCGATCTCCACGAACGCCTTCTGCTCGAAGGCCAGGTCGGTCGCGTCGTAGAAGAAGCGCTGCGTGTAGGCGCTGGCGAGCATGGCGTGGCCGAGCGCGAAATCCGCGTCGAGCGCGACCGCGCGTTCGAACTCCTCGATGCTGGCGGCGAGTCGCCGGCCGGCATCGGTCAGGCCCGACCGGCCCTTCATGTGGGCCAGTCCTCGCAGGTAGGCGTCGTAGGCTGGCGGGGTCGTTGTCTGCGAGGGCGAGGGGCGCTCCGGCGGCGCCGCCCCGACGTTCGCGGCGAGGTGCGCGGCGACCTGCCAGGCGATCTCGTCCTGCAGGGCCAGCACGTTGGCGCTGGGGCGGTCGTAGCGCTCGCTCCAGAGCGTCGTGCTGCGCGTCGAGTCCACGAGCGTGGCGTTGATGCGGACGCGGTCGCCGGCGCGCTGCACCGACCCCTGCACCAGCAGGGTGACGCCGAACTCACCGCCCAGCGCATCGGCCCGGTCGCGGTAGGCGAAGGCGGTGTTGGCGGCGAGGACCCGCACGCTGCGGACGCGGCCGAGTTCCCGCGTCACCGCCTCGGTGATGCCGTCGGCCAGGTAGGCTTCGCCGTCGCCGAGGGTCGCAAAGGGCAGGACCGCCACGGCCTGGTCCACTCCATTCGCCGGACGGCCCTTAGAGGCCGGGTCGACGGCCGGTGCGGTGCGGAAGTTCCACGCCGCCACGGCCACCAGCGCGACGGCCGCCGCGACCGCCCCGACGGCCCACGCCATCGGGCGCGCGCGCCGATCGCCGCCGCGCGACACCGGCAGTGCGCCGCTGGCCACGTCAGCCTTCACGTCGTCGAGGGCCTGGGCCAGATCGGCGGTGCTGGTGTAGCGCTGGCCGGGCGATCGCGCCAGGCACCGTGCCACCACGCGTGACAGCCCGGCCGGCACCGGTGGGCGCAGCCCGCTCAGCGGCGGCGGCGTGTCGCGCAGGATCGCCGCGGCGATTTCCGGCGCGGTGCGGCCGTGGAATGGATGCTGTCCGGTGACGAGCTCATGGATCACCAGGCCGAAGGCGAATTGGTCGGCGCGGTGATCGACCTCCCGGCCCTCGAGCTGCTCGGGCGCCATGTAGGCCAGCGTGCCGACCGCGACACCCGGCGCCGTCAGATCCAGGGTCGTGGCCGCGCCAGTGGCCTCGGCCGGCGGCGTGACGTGCTTGGCCACGCCGAAGTCGAGCAGCTTCACCTCGCCGCCCGCCGTGACCATGACGTTCTCGGGCTTCAGGTCACGGTGCACGATGCCGCGCCCGTGCGCCGCCGCCAGCGCTCTGGCGATGGCCGCGGCGATGTCGAGTGCCTCACGCAATGGCAGCGGCCCGCGGCTCAGCCGCTGCCGCAGCGTCTCGCCGTCGAGCAGCTCCGAGACGACATAGACCCGGCCGTCCTGCTCGCCGATGTCGTGGATGGTGACGATTCCGGGATGCGACAGCGCGGCCACTGCGCGGGCCTCGCGTTTCAGGCGCTCGATCGCAGCGGGGGCGCCGCCGGCCGCATCGGGCAGCAGCTTGACGGCGACGTCACGGCCGAGGCGAGGGTCGTGGGCGCGGTAGACCTCGCCCATGCCGCCGGCGCCGAGCGGCGCGACGATCCGGTACGGGCCGAAGGACGAGCCAGGGGCGACCATGGCCGGTCAGCCCCGCCATCATAGACGAGCCGACTTCCCACGGCCTCGACCGGCGGCACACCGTCGGGCACACCGGCGGGCAGTAGGATCGTTGGCCGATGCCCCAAGGGCCGGCCATCGCCGCCGACCGTGCCGGGGCGACGAGCCGCGGCCTCGCGGTGCTCGCCGCCTATGTCGCCGTGACCGGCGTGATGACGTGGCCGTACGTCGATTACGCCCACCTCACCACGGCCAGTTACGAGGGGGATGCGCGGCTGGTGGTCTGGATGCTCGCCTGGGCCAACCACGCCGTGCTCGACGGACTGCCCCTGATGCGGTCCAACATCTACTGGCCGGCGCCGCTGACGCTCCAGTACAACGAGCACCTGCTCGGGCCGAGCCTGTTCAGCCTGCCATGGGCGGCGGCCGGGGCGTCACCGGTTCTGGCCTACACCGCCACGTGGTGGCTGGCCTTCGTCCTCAACGGCGTGAGCGCTCACCTCTGGCTGCGTCGCGCCGTGAGCGGCGACTTGGCGGCGTTCGCCGGCAGCCTGGTGTTCATGTGTTCGTTCTTCGTGATGCTGCACGCCCACGGGCATCTGCAGCTCATCTGGTTGTGGCCGTTGCCGCTGTCGCTGCTGCTCTTCGAACGGTGGTACGCCGTGCCCACTCTGGGCCGCCTGGCGCCGTGGGTGGCCGTGCTGATCCTTCAGCTGCTCGGATCCGGCTACCTGGTGCTCATCGGCCTCCTTGCCCATGCCCTGCTCCTGGCGTGGCTGACGCTGTCGGCGCCCGCCGACGGCGCCGACTCGGCGTCCGGCCCCCGGGGCTGGGCACGCCGGTTCGCGCATCTCGGGATCGCCGCCGGCGTCATCGCCGCGAGCGTCCTGCCGCTCGCCCGTGCCTATCTCGGCCTGTCGGCCCAACCGGGCGAACTCCAGAACGCCACCCTCGCGTCCTATCTCGTGCCGCCGGCCAACACCCTGGTCGGGCGATGGTGGCTCGCGCACGTCGACGGACGGCCCGGCAGCATCTGGGGCGAGACGACGCTGTTCCTCGGCTGGATCGCGCTGAGCCTCGCCCTGGCCGGCGTCGTGGCGGCGGTTCGGATCCGCACCTGGCGAGGGCGGAGCGGCCTGTTCGCCGTCCTGGCGGCGGGCGGCCTCCTGCTCTCGCTGGGGCCCTCACTGACGTTCCTCGGCACGACGGTGCCCGGTCCGTTCGGCTGGGTCGCGGCGCTGCCGGGCTTCAGCGGGGTGCGCGCGCCGGCGCGCTTCGCCGTGCTGGTCACACTCGGTGTCGCCGGCCTCACCGCGCTCGGCGCGGAGCGGCTGCTGGCTGCCGGCCGCCGCGCGCGCGCGGCCGTCGTGCTGCTGGTGCCGGCGATGCTGGCCGAGTGGTTCGTCGTCGACTTTCCTGCCGGCCCACCGCCGTCCCATCCGGTGCCGGCCATCTACGCCGCGTTGCCGGCCGATGGCGACGGCGCGGTGGTCTCGCTTCCCGATTACCGGGCCACCGCGACGCCCTACCGCAACTCGGACTACCTGCTGTATTCCACGACGCATTGGCGACCCATCGTCAACGGCTTCGGTCGCGCCGAGCCGCCGGGCCATGCCGATGTCGTGCACACGATGCGCGGCTTTCCGGCCACCGCCGAGCGGATGGCCGCCCTGGGGGTGCGTTTCGTGGTCGTCCACGCCGCGCGCCATCCCGACGGCGCCGCCGCGATGCTCGCCGCCGCCGCGACGCATCCCTGGTGCCGCCTGCGGGCCCGTATCGGCGACGACTACCTGTTCGAGCTGGGACCGCCCTGATGCGCGCTCAGCGGGCGGTCACCACCGGGATCTCCACCCGCGACGGGTAGCGCCCCGAGCGGTAGATGCGGTGGGTCGCCCGCACGAAGTCCTTCTCCTCGGCGTCGAAGATGCTCTTGGTGAAGGTCTGCGGGTTGCGGTCGATGAGCGGGAACCACGTGCTCTGCACCTGCACCATCACCCGGTGGCCGGCCTTGAACGTGTAGTTCTGGGTGTGCAGGCTGAAGCGGTACTCCTGCACCCGGTTGGCGGGGATCGGCGCCGGCGCCTCGAAGCTGCGGCGGTAGCGGCCGCGGAACACCTCGTTCGACACCATCAGCTGGTAGCCGGCCAGATTCCAGTTCTCGGGGTAGGACTCGGGATAGACGTCGATCAGCTTGACGACCCAGTCGGCGTCGGTGCCGGTGGTCGAGGCGAACAGGCGCGCCACGACCTCCCCGGCGATCGTGAGATCGCGGTCGAGCGGCGGCGTCTCCCAGCTGAGCACGTCGGCGCGGTCGTCCACGAAGCGCTGGTCCTCGACCAGCCAGGTGGACCACTTCGAGCCGCCGGCGAAGTAGGTGGCCTGGATCGGCCGCTGGCGATACGGCACCGGGTGTGCCGGATCGGAGACGTAGCTGTCGTAGCCGGTCGCCCCGGCAGCGGGCGGCGTGTCGACGCCGAGCCTCTCGTTGGCGCCGAAGTACAGGCCGACGGTCTTGGTCTCCCTCGCGGGCGGCCACTGGCTCCAGCGTCGCCACTGGTTGCTGCCGCTCTCGAAGGTGAGCGCCTCGGGGAAGTCGCGCGGGCCCTGGTCCTTCAAGTAGTAGGCGAAGAACGGCGCCTGCACCTGCTCGCGGAAGTACGCGGCGGTGTCGCTGCCGAACGGGATCGGCCCCAGTGACGAGCCGTCGCGGGTCCAGCCGCCGTGGTTCCACGGGCCCACCACCAGGTGGTTGTGGCCGGCGGTGTCGTGCCGTTCGAGCGTGCGATAGATGTCGAGCGGGCCGTAGAAGTCCTCCTGGTCCCACCAGCCGGCCACGTTGAGCGTCGGCACTCTCGAACTGCGGAGGTGCGGGATGAGCGTCTGGCGTTTCCAGAAGTCGTCGTAGTCGGGATGCCGCACGTAGTCGTTCCAGGTCGGAATCGACTCGCGCAGGTAGCGGCGGTTCACCGCCGAGAGCGGACCGAGCGACAGGTACCAGTCGAACGTGTCGTAGCGATCGAACTCGAAGTTCTTCACGTCCTTGCCGGTCTCCATCATCGTCGCGTATTCGAACGCGTAGCTGAGGCGGAAGGCGCCGTTGTGGTGGAAGTCGTCGCCGAGCCACATGTCCGACGGCGACGCCTGCGGCGAGATCGCCTTCAGCGCGGGATGCGGCTCGAGCGCCCCCATGATCGTGGTCCAGCCGTCGTAGGAGACGCCGAGCATGCCGACGCGGCCGTTGTGCTCGGGGATGTTCTTCAGCAGCCACTCGATCGTGTCGTAGGTGTCGGTGCCCTCGTCGAGGCTGGTGGTGTCGCCCGGCGCCCGCGCCGGCCGCTGCATCACGAACGTGCCCTCGGAGCGGAACTTCCCGCGGATGTCCTGGAAGACGAAGATGTAGCCGTCGTCGGCGAGCGCCTTGTAGTAGCGGACGAACGAGCCGGCCGCGTTGTCGATGCCGTAGGGCGTGCGGCGGAAGACGATCGGCAGCGGCCCGCGCTGGTCCTTCGGGGTGAAGATCTTCGTGAACAGCTTCACGCCGTCGCGCATCGGAATCATCTCGTCGCGCACGGTGAAGGCGTCGGCCGGTGACGCGGGCGCCGGCTGGCGCGCCCCGACGACGATGACGGCGAGCGCGGCGGCGAGCGAGAAGGGCAGGGCGAGGCGGACGGCGCGGCGCATCGCAGGAGTATAGGACCGTTGCGGACGAGGTCCGGGCACTGGCCGTACAATCCGGCCCATGTCCACCGCCGGCCGTCGCGCCTGCCTGCTGCTCGTGTCGTTGTCGCTGGCTGCGTGCACGGCCGGCAACTCTGCGCCTTCCCCGTACAGTTACGAGCTGGGGACGATCGGCGGCTTCGCCGAGCTGGTCCACTCCGGCGTGAAGACGCTGGCGCTGAGCGAGGTGCTGCCCGCGGCCGACATGGATCGCCTGTGGCCCGAGGCGCAGAAAATCGCCGAGCGCAACCAGGTACAGCTGTATCGGGAGAGCAGCCTGCTGGTCACCGACCTGTTTCCGGCCGATGTCGCCAGGGACAAGGACGTGCTGCTCATCTACCAGGGCCACACGCTCGACGACTACCTGGCGCTCAAGGCCGAGGCCCAGGCGCTGGAGAAGGCCGGGGCCTACCAGGGCCGGGCGCGCGAGGCGATTGCCCGCCGCTTCGGCCGGCTGCTCAGCTACCCGACCTGGCGTGTCAACGAACTGCTGGCCGCACAGACGACGTTCCGGACCATGCGCGATTTCGGCCTGCGCGCGTCGAACCTGTTCCTCTACTACCGCGACCTCGATCGCGCCACCGCCTTCTACCGCGACGTGCTCGGCCTCGAGCTGGTAGCCGACTACCGGATGGCGCGCATCCTCCGCGTCGCCGAAACGTCGTATCTCGTGCTGGTCGATGCCACCAAGGGCATGCATACCGCGACCGAGCCGAAGACCGTGGCACTGGCGCTGCTCACCGACCAGCTCGACGAGTGGCATGCCTACCTGGCGACCAAGGGCCTGGCCCCGCGCCGCCCCTACAGCCCGCGGCCGGGCAGCGCCCACGACGGCTTCGTCATCCCCGACCCCGAGGGCTATCTGCTCGAGTTCGAGCGCTTCAACCAGCATCCCGAGAACGAGCGCTTCGTGCCGCTGCTCAAGGCCAGCCGCACGCTGCGGGCGCCGGGCAGCACCCTGCCGGCCGGGCTCGGGTTCAAGGCGACGATCACCTGGCTCTACTACCAGGATTTGCCGCCGATGCAGACCTTCTATGAGGAGGTGCTGGGGCTGCGTCAGGTCGTGGACCAGGGCTGGGCCAAGATCTACGAGGGATCACCCACCGGCCACGTCGGACTCGTTGACGAGCGGCGCGGCATGCACCGCTGGACCGAGACCAAGGCGGTCAACGTGTCGTTCCTCGTCGACGACATCGCCGGCTGGTTCGACTACGTCAAGGCCTGCAACCTGTTCCCGCTGCGCGGCCCGGCGGTGTCGGACGACGAGCAGGGGCGGTACCGGGCGTTCGTCGGCTACGACCCCGAGGGCTACTTCATGGAGTTCGACCGCTTCCTCGATCACCCGATGAACACGACCCTGATGCCCTATCTGAACCCGCCGCCGACGCGGTGATCGGTGGCGCAGCCTTCAACGGGGCATCGCGCTCGCCGGGGCGAGCGCCGGATAGCTGAACAACAACAGATGCAGCAGGTTCAGGCCGGTGTGCGCGACGATCGACGCCAGTACCGAGTCCGTCCGCGCGTAGACCGAGGCATAGCCGAAGCCGGCCGCCGTGGCGAGCAGCACGTAGATCCAGCCGCCGCCGAGGTGCGCCAGCCCGAACAGCCCTGCCGACGCGGCCAGCGCCGTCATCCGTGCGCGCGACGTATCGCCGAGCCATGATTGCAGGCCGCCCTGGATTACATGGCGGAACAGCGCCTCTTCGGGCAGCGCCGTCAGGTACACCATGCTGGCCAGCCACAGCGGCCACCACGACGGCACTTTGGGATCCCAGCGCGCGTAGCCGGCGGCCATGGTGAGCGCCATCACGGCAGCCGCCACGATCGCGAACTGCCACGTGGCGGTGATCGCCGAGCCGGCGCTCGGCGTTCGACGCGCCCGGGCCGGCGCGTACAGCACGAGCAGCAGCAGGCCCAGCACGCCTTTGTCGAGATTCAGGTACTTCGTGTAGGGCAGCGAGTCGGGACTGAGCCGCACCGCGTCGAGAACGACCGGATTGGCGAAGCCCGGCACCGCGTGCCGCAGCAGCCCCGCGCTCAGCACGAGCATCAGCGCCAGCCCGAAGCCTCGCCACGGTCCGGGGGCCGCGTGCTCGCCCATCCGGCAGGCGACGACGAGCGCGGCGATGGCCAGCAGGCCGCGGGTGTCCGCCAGGTTGGCGGCGAGCGCCGCCAGCAGGGCGACGGCGAACGGCGCCAGCCACCACCGATCGCGGCCGGGCGCACGCCTGACGCCGGGCGCCCACAGCGCCGTCATCGCCACCGCGAGCGCCGCGAAGGCGAGCCACACCACGCTCGACTGCGATGCGATCACGACGTGGTGCCCGCGATCAGAAGTGCCCGTGGATGGCGGTGACGTCGCCGTGATATGGAGACCACGCCAGGGTCTACAGCGGCGGTGGAGCCGCAACAGCCTCGGGACGCGGCCCCAGCAGATCCCAGCGGTTGCCCTCGCAATCGAGGAACACGGCGACCTGCCCGTAGGCCTCGGTGCGCGGCGGCACGACGAACTCCACGCCGCCGGCGGTCATCCGCGCGTGGGCGGTGGCGAAGTCGTCGACCCGCAGGAAGAAGCCGACCCGGCCGGCACACTGCCGTCCGACGGCCGCCGCCTGCGTCTCGCCGTCGGCGCGTGCCAGCAGCAGGCCCGTCGTGCCGCCGCGCGGACGCACCACCACCCAGCGCTTCGGCCGTCCGTCGTTGGTGAGCGCCGGCTCGTCGTCGACCAGGTCGAAGTCGAGGACGCCGACGAAGAAGTCGATCGCCGGCTGGTAGTCGCGGACGACGAGCGTGACCAGTTCGAGGTGGGCCATCGCGAGCCAGGATAGCGCCCCTCCGCCGCCGCGGCCATCGATGGCTGCGACGGGGTGAGATCGAGACCGGTGCCGGCTGCTACGGGCCCGTTCGGCCCGGTCACCCCGATCCGGCGGGGAACGTCGAGGCGTGCAGGTGCACGATCCGCCACGTCCCGCCCACCTGTCGGAGCACCAGCGTGCGGCGGCTGCGCGCCTTCTCGGTGCCGAGGTGGAAGGTCACGACGGCGAAGCTCTCGAAGCGCTGGACCAGCAGGTCCTGGGGCTGGAGGTTCTGAAACGGCGGCGCCGTTCGTCCCGACGCGGCGCGAATCTGATCGAACACGACACGGAACGTCCGTTCGATCTCGGCCCGGCCGGCGATACGCGTCGGAAACGTCCGCGGCGGCGGCGACGGCGGATGGAACATCACGGCGTCGTCGGCGAACGTGGCCAGGAACCTTGGCATGTCGAGGGCGTTGAACGCGGCGAGGAACTCCTGCAGCGCGGCGTCCACGCCGTCGGGGGCCGTCGCCTGGGGCGGCCCGGCCGCCGCCTCGGCGCCGATCACGCAGAGCAGGCCGACGACGAGCGACCCGAGCCTGGTGCGATGGCGCGTCATCACCGGCGGGCTCAGGCCGGCAGCTTCCACGCGGCCGCGAGGGCGTCGTGCGCGGCGCGGGGCAGCTGCACCAGGGCCGGGCGCCGGGCCGGATCGAGCCAGCGCAGCACCTCGTCGAGCGACGACGCGGCCATCGCGGTGCAGCCGGCCGTGCCCTGGCCGGGTGTCGGACTCACGTGCAGGAAGATGCACGAGCCCTGGCCCGGCTGCGGCGGCGACGTGTTGTATTCCACGACCACGCCCCAGCGATAGGCCTCGCCGACCGCGGCCATCTTCTCCGAGCTCTTCCAGTCCACGGTCGCCACCGTGGCGCGATCGACGAGCCGGTTGTAGTGCACGGACGCCGGATCGTCCACGCACTCGAGCGTCGGGATCTCCTGCACGTAGGGCAGTTTCAGCCACGCCGCGTCGGCGGGCGCCGCCAGCCCGAAGGCCGAACCCAGCGCGAAGACGCCGGCAGGCGAGCGGCCGTCGCCCTCGCGCTTGACCGGACCCGGCACGACCGGCGTCAGCGCCGGATCCCAGGCCGTGCCGCTACGGCCGACGACGATGGTTACTGGCGCGCCGACCGGCTGCCACGCCGTATCCGTCCCGCTGCGTGCGTAACGCCGCAGCTCGCCGGCCACCGTATCCCAGTTCGGCGTGGTCACGACCAGCAGCTGCTCCGCGGCTCGCAGCAGTGCCGGTGGTGCTCCCGGATCGGTCGCGGCCGTGGACGGCGCGGCCGCGCGCGCGGTCTCGACCGGCGCGGCGTCGCGCCCGCATCCGGCCATGAGGCCGGCCAGCAGCAGCACGGCGGCGGCGTGGCCGCGGCTCATCGCCCGCCGCCGGCCCGGGCCGGCACGCGCTGCGCCGAGGTGGGCGCGGTCATCGATCGTGCCGGCACCGGCCCGACGACCGCCTGGTTGACCAGCGTGCGGACCCGGCGGTTCAGATCCACGGCCCCGGCCGGCATCAGCTGCGTCATGAACACCACGACGAGCTTCTCGGCCGGATCCACCCAGAAGCTGGTGTGATACGCGCCGCTCCACGAGAACTCGCCGCTGGCGCCGTAGCGCGGCGCCCGGCCGGTCTGCTCGACCACCTCGAAGCCCAGGCCCCAGCCGAGCGCGCCGTTCTGATACAGCGTGCCGACGTGGTTCGACGTCATCAGCGCCACCGTCGTCGGGCTCAGGTAGCGCGTGCCGTCCAGTTCGCCGCCGTTGGCCAGCATCTGGAGGAAGCGCGCGTAGTCCTGCGCGGTGGAGAGCAGCCCGGCCCCACCCGAGAACGCCACCTGCGGGCCACCGGTGTACTGCCCCTGCCCGGAGCGACCCTCGGGCGCCCGGGTGATCTTCCCGTCGGCGCCCATCGCGTACACGGCGGCGAACCGCGATACCTTGTCGGCGGGCAGGAAGAACGACGTATCCACCATCCTCAGCGGCGTGATCAGGCGCTCGCCCAGGAACTGCGCCAGCGTCTGCCCGGTGACGCGCTCGATGACGTTGCCGAGGATGTCGGTGTTGAACCCGTAGACCCACCGCTCGCCGGGCTGCGCCTCGAAGGGCAGCGTGGCCAGCTTGTCCATCCACGCGCTCATGTTCTGGGCGCGGTCGGCGAAGTACCACGTCTCGAACCCGGCCGGCGTGTACCACGGCTCGAGTGAGCCCTGCCCGTAGGAGATCCCGGCGGTGTGGGTGAGCAGATCGCGGATGGTGATGGCGCGCCGCGCCGGCACCACCGCCACCCGGCCGTTCTCGGCGGCCAGCACCGTCGTCTTCGCGAACGCGGGAATGAAGCGCGACACCGGGTCGGTGAGCGCCACCCGCCCCTCCTCGACCAGCATCATGATGCCGACGCTGACCACCGCCTTGGTCATCGAGGCGATGCGGAAGATCGTGTCGGGACGCATCGGCGTGCCCTTCTCGAGATCGGCCTGGCCGACCGCGTCGAAGTGCGCCACCTGCCCGTCGCGCACCACCAGGGTGACGGTGCCGGCCACCTGTCGGTCGCGGACGGCGTCCTGCATCACGCGGGTGATGCGGCCGAGCCGCTCGGCCGACATGCCGACGGCATCCGCGGAGGGCGCCTTGGGCAGCGCCTGGGCGGCGAGCGCCGAGGGCAGCGCCAGGGCGAACGCGAGGGTCAGAACGACGGCCGGGCGGCGGGCGATGCGCATCATGATGGCAGTCCTCGACGGGTGTCCACGAAGTAGAGCGGGCGTTTCATCGACTCGACGAAGCTCTTGGTCAGATAGACGCCGACGGTGCCGATGGCCAGGATCACCAGGCCGCCGACCAGGGCCAGCAGCGCGGTGGCGGTGGCGACGGCCTGCACGGCCCGATCGGGGTCGGCCGGCGTGACCGCCAGCCAGCCGAGGCGGCCGAGCGCCAGCGCGATCACCGCGGCCCCGAGCATCACCACGAGTTGCAGCGGCACCTCGGAGTAGCCGACCAGGACGTGGAAGGCGAGCCGCGCCGATCGGTACAGGGAGTAGCCGCTGCGGCCGCCGGCGCGCGGCTGGTGCTGCACGTCGATGGTGGTCGTCGGCACGCCCATGATCGCCATGATGGCGTTGACGTTGCGGGTGCGCTCGCGATACTCGCAGAACTGCCGCACCGCCCGGCGCGACAGCGCGCGGTAGTTGCCGACGCGGTGGTCGTACCGGACCTTCACGAGGAACTGCACGACCGCGTAGAAGAGCCGCGCCAGCAGCCGTTTGAGCAGCGGATCCTGCCGCTGCATCCGGCGGGTCAGCACCAGATCGGCGCCCGTCGTCCGCGCTGCCTCGACGATGGCGGGGATGGCCGCCGGATCGTCCTGCAGGTCGCAGGCCATGATGAGCGTGAGGTCGGCGTCGGCGTGATCGAGCCCGGCGGTGATGGCCAGGTGCTCGCCGTAGTTGCGGATCAGCTTGACGGCGCGGACGCGGGGATCGGCGGCGGCGAAGGCTTCGACGATCGCCCAGGAGCGATCACGGCTGCCGTCGTCCACGTAGACGATCTCCCAATCGGCGGTGAGCGCGCTCAACTGCGCCGTCACCCGCCGATGGAGTTCGTCCAGGGTGGGCTCGCCCTGATAGATGGGCACCACCACGCCGATTGTCGCCACTCACCCTCCGCGCCCAGGCAGGGCTGAAGCCCTGCCCTGCGTTCCGATCAGGTAGGGCAGCTCTCGAGAGCTGCCCCGGCCGAGCTGAAGCTCTGCCCTGCACGCGGCCCTAGGATACCGCCCGAAGGCGCTCGCTGGTACGATGTCGGCCCATGACGTCGACGACGCGCGTCCACGTGGTGCGAATCGTCTCCGCCGTGGCCCTGCTGGCCTCGGCGTGTGGAGGAGGCAGCGTGAGCGAATCCGGTCCGGCTCCGGTCGAGGCGCCGTACGGCACCTGGGCCTCGCCCCTGTCAGCGGCCCGAGCCACCGCCGGGGCCCTGCGTCTGGGGCAGATCGCCCTCGACGGCGACGACGTCTACTGGCTCGAGGGCCGGGCCTCGGAAGGCGGGCGCAACGTGCTGGTGCGGGCGTCGGCCGGCGCGCCGCCGGTGGAGGTGTCGCCGGCCTCGTTCAACATCCGCTCGCGCGTCCACGAGTACGGCGGCGCCGCCTACACGGTGTATCGCGGCGCCATCTACGCGTCGAATTTCGCCGACCAGCGGCTCTACGACATCACCCCGGGCCGTGCGGCCCGGGCGCTGACCCCCGAGGGGTATTTCTACGCGCAGTGCCGCGTCGACGCCGAGCGGCGGCGGCTCATCTGCATCCGCGAGGATCACACCAGGGGCGATGCCCAGCCGCCCGCCGCGGTCGTGGCCGTGCCGCTCGACGCCGCATCGACGACCTCGGGAGTCGTGCTGGCCCAGGGCGCCGACTTCTACTCGGACGCCAGTGTGAGCCCCGACGGGCGGCAGATCGCCTGGCTGCAGTGGCGCCATCCCAACATGCCGTGGGACGGCACCGAACTCTACGTCGCCGCACTCGATGGCGCCGGCATGCCCGAGAGGCCCGTCAAGGTGGCCGGCAGCGACGACGAGTCGATCTTCCAGCCGGCGTGGTCGCCCGACGGCGTGCTCTATTTCGTGTCGGACCGCACCGGCTGGTGGAACCTCTATCGCTACCGCGGCGAGATCGTGCAGGCGGTGTATCCGCTGCAGGCCGAGTTCGGCAAGCCGCAGTGGTCGCTGGGCACGACCACCTACGCCTTCGCGTCCGAGAGCCGGCTGGTCGTGACCTACGCCGAGAACGGTCGCTGGCGGATGGCGCTGCTGTCGCTCGAGCCGCGGCGCGTCGAGCCGCTCGACCTCGCGCTGGAGCCGCTCGATGCCGTGGTCGCCAATGGCCGCGCCGCCTACTTCGTCGGCGGATCCGCCACCGAGGGACCGGCGATCACCCGGGTGTCGTTCGGCGCGGCGGAGGCCGAGATCCTCAAGCGCTCGCGCACCGACCCGCTCGACGCCGCGTTCGTCTCGGCGCCCGAGGCGATCAGCTTCGACAGCGGCGGGCAGGCCGTGCACGCTTTCTACTATCCGCCGGCCAATCCCGGCTTCCGCGCCCCCGCCGGCACCGCGCCGCCGCTGCTGGTGTTCAGCCACGGCGGCCCGACCGGCGCGACCGATGCCGTGTTCGATCCCGAGGTGCAGTTCTGGACCACGCGCGGCTTCGCGGTGGTGGACGTGAACTACAGCGGCAGCACGGGCTACGGGCGCGCCTACCGCCGCCGCCTCGACGGCCAGTGGGGCGTGGTGGACGTGCGCGACGCGGTGAACGCCGCCAGACACCTGGTCGCCGCGGGCAAGGCGGATGCGGCGCGTCTCATCACCCGCGGCGGCAGCGCCGGCGGCTACACGACGCTGGCGGCGCTGGCCTTCCACGACGCCTTCAAGGCCGGCGCCAGCTACTACGGCATCAGCGACCTCGAAGTCCTGGCCAAGGACACCCACAAGTTCGAGTCGCGCTACATGGACTCGCTGGTCGGCCCCTACCCGGCGATGCAGTCGGTCTATCGCGACCGCTCGCCGATCCATCACGTCGATCGGCTGAACTGCGCGCTGATTCTGCTGCAGGGACTCGACGACAAGGTGGTGCCGCCCAACCAGTCGGCGATGATGGCCGATGCCGTGCGCAAGAAGGGTCTGCCGGTGGCCTACGTGACCTTCGAAGGCGAACAGCACGGCTTCCGCAAGGCCGAGAACATCGTCCGCGCGCTGGAAGCCGAACTCTACTTCTACGGCAAGGTCTTTGGCTTCACGCCCGCCGACACGTTGACGCCCATCGCCATCGACAATCTGAAACCGTAGGGACCAGGGACCAGGGACCGGGGACCAGGAAAACGCTTGTCACGCTTCGCGTGCGTGCTGCACGCGGCGTCGTGATCGCCGGACAAGCGTACCTCCCTGGTCCCTGGTCCCTTCAGAACTTGAGCGTCACCCCCGCGGTCGCGCGCCAGAAGTTGAACTTCGGCAGCGGCAGGTCGTCGATGCCGGTGATGTCGTCCCACTCCACGTCGCCGGTCTGGAAGCGCCGCACGTCGGCGCGGAAGCCCAGGTTCGGCAGCGGGAAGAGATACACGCCGCCGCCGATGTTCCAGCCCACGTCCTGCGCGCTGGCGCTGATGACGCTGCCGAGGAACGGGACGTTGATGTCGCCGGTGAGACGCACGATGCCGATGCCGGCAGATCCATACGGCTGGATCGGACCCGTGGGCGCGCGGAGCACCAGGTTGCCCATGTAGGTCTGGAGGTTCGCCTCGACGTCCACCGGACCGACGCTGGCCAAGTCGCCCAGCAGCGTGCGCGCGGCCTCGAACTCCACGCCGAGCAGCCCGCCGAAGGTGACCGCCCCGCCGAACGTGCCCTTGTTGGTCTCTTCGATACGGGTGGTTCCGCCGAACAGGGTGCCGCGGATGTCCGCCGAAGCCGGCTGAGCCGTGGCGAGCGCCGCGGCGAACACGAGTGCCAGGGTTGAGTAGGTGCGGATGCGTGTCATGTTCGCCGCCTTTGCAAACTGGATGCCCGCCGCCGACTCTGCCGTTTGCGCGCGAAGTTGACCGTATTGTCCGTCCAGACCGCTGGAGCGAGTGGCGAGCCCTCCACACGGTGTAGAAATCACCCGGACACAAGCGTCCCACCGGCGGGCCAGGATCCCGCGTCGGCGTCTCGGAGTCTCAGGGGGGCTGTCGGAGCGATGCCTCTTCCGAGGAGGAGTCGCCACATGTTTCGTACTACGCTCGCCCTGGGTCTGGTCGTCGGATTGCTCCACCCCGTGCCTTCGGGTGCCCAGCCGGGCCCGGTCGGCGCGAAGCCGAACGTGGCCCCGATGGTCTGCGGTCCCGATCGCCTCACCGTGGTCTACCAGCGCGACGTCGCGCGCGTGACGTTTCGCGATCAGACGTTCGAGATGAAGCAGGTGCCGGCCGCGTCGGGCGCCAAGTACGAAGTCGAGGGCGACCCGACCACGTCGTTCTGGAACAAGGGCCGCAACGGCACGCTGACCATCAAGGGCACGGCCTATCCCGAGTGCACGCCCGCGGTGACGGTGGCGAATCTGCGCGGGGCGGTGTGGGTGGTGGACGCGATCGCCGGGGCGGCGCCGGTCGCCGACTCGCGGGTCACCCTCGACTTCGGCGCTCAAGGGCGCTTCGCCGGCAACGCCTCGTGCAACGGCATGCGCGGCACCTACACGGCGAACCCCGACGGGCTCAGCGTCTCGCCTCTCGCCACCACGCGCAAGGCGTGCCCGCCGCCGCTGATGGCGCAGGAGCAGACGGTCGTGGCACTGCTCGGCCAGGTGCGCAGCGCGCAGATCACGCCCGAAGGCGCGCTGGTGCTCTACGCCGCCGACGGGCGGACGATCACCGCGAGGCGCTGAGCAGGGCCGGCGCGGAACCCTCGCCGTGCGGGGCCCGTATTGCTCCGCATGGCCAACCTCCGCCTTGCCCTGCGCCTCGCCGTCCGGCAACCCCTGGTGTCGGCGCTGGCGGTGGTGGCGCTGGCGCTGGGCATCGGGCTGAGCACGCTGATGTTCAGCATCCTGAACGGCGCGGTGCTGCGCGGCCTGCCGTTCGAGCGCTCCGAGCGCATCCTGCACGCCTCGCCGTTCGACATCCAGGCGCAGGACGACTTCGAGGCCACGCAGTGGGAGTTCGCCGAGTGGCGGCAGCGCCAGCGGTCGTTCGAAGACTTCACCGCGTTCTACGTCGGTAACGCCAACGTCGTCGGCCCCGACGGCACGCCCGAGCGCTATCGCGGCGGGTGGGTGACGCCCAACACCTTCCGGATGCTGCGGGCCCGCCCGGCACTCGGCCGCGACTTCACCGACGCCGACGGCGCGCCGGGCGCCGAGCCCGTGGTCGTCATCAGCGACCGGCTGTGGCGCGACCGGTTCCAGGGACGCCCGGACGCGTTGGGCCAGTCGCTGCGCGTCAACGGCACGGCCATGACGGTGGTCGGCGTGATGCCGCCGGGCTTCGCCTATCCCATCGTCCAGGAGCTGTGGGTCGCGCTGGTGGTCAACCCGGCGATCGAGGGCAAGGACACCCGCCCGACGGTGGAGATCATCGGCCGGTTGCGCGACGAGGCGTCGCGCGATCAGGCCTCCGCCGAGCTGGCCACCATCGCGAGCGAGGTCGCCCAGCTCGACCCGAAGCGGCGCAGCGGCATCACCGTGGAGGTGAAGCCGTACGTCGAGGAGTTCATCGGCACCGAGACGGTGCAGCTGCTGAGCGTGATGCTGGCCGCCGTCCTGCTCGTGCTGGTGATCGCGTGCGTGAACGTGGCCAACCTGGTGCTGGCGCGGGCCGCCGATCGCACCCGCGAGGTGGCGGTGCGCACCGCGCTCGGTGCCCGCCGCGGCCAGGTGATTCGCCAGACGCTGGCCGAAGTGATGGTGCTGGCCGTGGCCGGCGCGGGCCTGGGCGTCGGCATCGCCTACGCCGGGGCGCGGCTGTTCTCGCGCGCCATCGCCGACACGACGCCGCCGTTCTGGATCGACATCCGCCTCGACGGCACCGTGCTGCTGTTCGTCACCGCAGTGACGGTGCTGGCGGCGCTCGTCGCCGGGCTCGTGCCGGCGCTGCGAGCCTCGCGCGGCGACGTGCTGCCGCTGCTGAACGACGAAGGCCGCGGCACCACCAGCCTGCGCATCGGCCGGCTGTCGCGCGGCCTGGTCGTCGGCGAGATGGCGCTGTCGTTCGCGCTGCTGGTGGTGTCGGGCCTGGTGATCCGCAGCATCGTCAATGTGACGCAGTTCGATCCAGGTATCGCCACCCGTGAGGTGTTCACGGCACGGGTCACGCTGCCGGCCGCCGAGTACGGCGACGGCCCGAGTCGCGTCCGCTTCGGCGACGCCCTGCTCGAGCGGGTGGGCGCCCTGCCGGGGGTAGCGGCCGCCGCACTGGCCACCACCAATCCGCCGACCGCCGCCGAGATCACCGTGATGCTGCCCGGTCAGACCTTCCCTGACGAGCGCGAGTACCCGCGCGCCAAGGTCACCAGCGTGTCGCCGGCGTTCTTCGACGTGATCCGGGTCGGGCCGCGCCAGGGCCGGGTGTTCACCGGCGGCGACGGCGCGGATGCGCCGAAGGTGGCGGTGGTCAACGAGGAATTCCAGCGCCGCTTCTACCCGGAAGGGGCGATCGGCCGGCAGGTGCAGACCTTCACCGGCGGCGAGCCGCGGTGGCACACCATTGTCGGCGTGGTGCCGAGCATCCCCGACATCGACCTGGGCGAGTCGCTGCTGCAGCACGTCTACTTCCCGCTGGCCCAGCGGCCGAACGCCACCGTCAACGTGCTGCTGCGCACGGCCGGCGAGCCGCTGGCCCTGGCCGCCGGCGTCCGCCAGGCGGTGGCGGCGATGGATCGCAACCTGCCGATCTACAACGTGCAGACGCTGCAGAAGGTGCTCGACGACGGCACCTGGGGCTGGCGCGTGTTCGGCACGCTGTTCACCGCCTTCGGCATCGCGGCGCTGTTCCTGGCCACGGTCGGGCTCTACGGCGTGATGGCGTTCTCGGTGAGCCGCCGCACCCAGGAGATCGGCGTGCGCATGGCGGTGGGCGCCGGCGCCGCCGACGTGCTGCGGATGGTGCTCCGTCAGGGGGCCTGGCAGGTGGCGGCCGGCGTGACCCTGGGCCTCGGCCTGGCGATCGTGCTGGCCAATGCCATGCGGCTGATGTTCTTCCAGGTCAGCCCCTACGACGGCCCCACGTTCCTGGCCGTCGGGGCGCTGCTGCTGGCCACCGGCCTGGCCGCGGCCTTCGTGCCGGCCCGCCGCGCCGCGAAGGTGGACCCGATGGCCGCGCTCCGCGTCCAGTAATCCCGAGCCCCGAGCCCCGAGCCCCGCCGCGGGCGATGCGTTAGCATCGCCTCATGAAGAAGCTCCTCGTCGGCTGCCTCGTCGTCATCGTGCTGCTGATGGTGGTCGCCGGCGTCGGCGCCTACTTCCTGTGGCGGGCGGCGCGGCCGGCCTTCGACAGCGCCCGGCAGATGGTGGAGGGCGTGTCGCAGCTCTCCGAGGTGGTCGAGATGGAAGACCGCCTCGCCAACACCTCGGCCTATGAGGGGCCGGCCAACGGCGAGCTGACCGCCGAGCAGGTGGAGCGGTTCCTGCGCGTGCAGGCCCACGTGAAGCAGACGCTGGGCACACGCGCCGAGGCCTTCCGCGAGAAGTACAAGGAGCTGGCGACGACGCGGCCGGATGGCACCGAGGTGCCGCCGTCGCTGTCGCAGCTCCTCGCCGGGTTGAGCGACATGTCGCAGATCTACCTCGACGCGCGGCGGGCGCAGGTGGACGCGCTGAACGCCGAGAAGTTCTCGCGCGCCGAGTTCTCGTGGGTGCGGCTGCGCGTCTACCAGGCTGCCGGCATCGAGGCCGCGCGCTACGACCCGCGGGAACTCGAGAAGCTGGTGCAGGCGATGGCAACCGGCGCGAAGGTGACGGTGCCCGACGTGGAGCTGCCCGACGCCCCGGCGAAGAACCGGGAGCTGGTCAAGCCGCACGCCGCCCAGCTCATGGAGTGGCTGGCGATGGCGTCGTTCGGGCTGTAGCCGCGGCGGTTTCGACCTCGGGAGTCGTTTCCCACGCCACCGGCGAGCCGACGGCGATGGCGCCGCCCGCGATCACCTCGCCGAACGCGCCGCCACCCCACGCCGGCGACAACGCGTCCTGCAGGCCGGGGCACGCCTCGTCCATCTGGCAGCAGGGCCGGGTCTCGCCGAGAATGCGGACGCGGGCGTCGCCGATGCAGAGCACGCGCTCGCGGCTGTGATCGAGGTCCACGCCCTCGACCAGCAGGTTGGCGCGCCGGATGGCCGGCGCCGGCGAACCGGGCAGGTGCGAGGTGAGCGCCCGCCAGCGATCGAGTGACATGATCGTCACCTGCCGTCGCCCACCCTGAGTGGCGTCGCCGCGCAGCCCGCGTCCGGCGACCAGTTCCGCCGTGTCGGCCGGATCCATCGGCCCGCGATGCACCCGCTTGATCCAGATCCCCGCCACGCGTCCCATCCGACGATCTTAGCCTTCCCGAGCCCCGAGCCCCGGCTCTTCTTGCCGTCGCGTGATGTCGCCGTCGCACGGCCGCAACAACTTCGGGCCACGGCTCGGATTCGCGTGGACGCCGTTCGAGCGCACGGGGTGCGCGGGCCGCGCCCCGAACGGCAATCGCAGCAGCAACGCGTTCGGCACCATCACCGCGACCTACGAGCCGTGGACCGTTCAGCTCGAGGTCAAGCTGATCTTTAGATCACAGTGCGGAGGCGCAGAAGTGACACTCGAGAGCGGCCGGAGGGCTATGCTGGGGCTGCACGTGCCTGCATTCCCTCCTGCCGGGCCTCCGGTCGAGCATCTGCACGGGTTCGACGCGTTGCCGCGCGTCGTCGAGACCCTGACGCGTTTCGAACCGGCGGTGCTGCTCACCGCCGACGGCCGGGGGGCGATCTACGCCCCGGTCGCCGACCGCGACGGCCCGCCGCAGCGGTTCTGGCTGCTCGCCGACGCCCGCACCGCCGTGGAGTGGGAGGCCGACCGGCGCCACGCCATCACGCTCTCGTTCCTGAGCCGCGACGAGCACACCTACCTGCAGGTGGCGGGGGAGGCGCAGCTGGTGACCGAGCCAGGTGTGGCCGACACGCTGTGGCGGCACAGCTTCCAGCGCTGGTTCCCCGGCGGCCCCGCCGATCCACGGCTGATGCTCGTGCTCTTCACCGCGACGTCGGCAGAGTTCTACGAGAACCGGACGGGCCGCGTCACCCACATGTAATCGGCTCTGTCACGGAGACAATTGCGACGATGTCTCCGTGATAGAGCCGATTACAGATCGTCAGCGCTGGGTGATGCGCACGCCGCCGTTGGTCGTCGTGACTTTGAGCGGCGGCCCGCCGCTGCCGAGCGTGGCCTTCACCTGGCGGTCGAGACGGCCCTGCACGGTGAGCGGCAGCTCGGTGCGGAACCCGCCGTTGACCGTGCCGGTCTCGAGTTCGGCCGAGTAGCCCGAGGGGATCGCCATCGACACGCCGCCGTTGGTGGTTTCGACGTCGAGGCCGTCGCCCTCCCAGCGCGTGCCGTCGAGGCGCACGTTGACGCCGCCGTTGCGCGTCGTGCCGACCACCTTGCCGCCGACGCCGTCGAGCGTGACGCCGCCGTTGGTGGTGGAGAAGCGCGACTCGCCGCGCATGCCGTGCAGCGAGATGCCGCCGTTGCGCGCCTGCAGCGCCAGCGCCGTCTGCCGCGGCGCCCACACCCGGAAGCTCACCGACCAGCCGCTGCGGCGCCGGCCCTCGCCGCGTTCCGGCCCTTCGGCGTCCACGCGCGTCCCGGCGGCATTCACGCGCACGCGGCCGAGCAGGTCCTTGGCCTCGGCGTCGTCGTCGCCGTAGGCCTGCACCACCGCGCGCACCAGCACGTCGGCCTGATCCCAGGCCTCGACACGGATGCCGCCGTTGGGCGACGCGTCCACGGTGAGGGCGCCGACCGGCGCCGGCAGCCGGCTGTCGCGCACCTCGCAGGCGAAGCCGCGGTCGCGATCGCCGCGCCGCTCGGTGCAGGGGTCGTCGGTGGGGCTCACCGAGCGGAAGGCCCGCTCGTCGCGCTGGCGCGCCGCCTCGTCGCGCCGGGCCTCGGCGCGATCGCGGCGCCGCTCGGCGGCGTCGCGGCGGCGTTCGGCCTGCTCGCGCCGGCGTTCGGCCCGCTCCCAGGCGTCGTCGCCCTGCCAGGCCCAGGCCGCCGCGGCCCGCACCTCGCGCACGACGTCGCGCACCACGTGCCGCGTATCGTGCCGGGCGTCGCGGACGGCCTCGCGCACCGCCTGACGGATCTCGCGGACGGCGTCGCGATGGTGGTGGCGCCAGGCGTCCTGGCCGTGGTCGTCGCCGGCAGCCAGCACCAGAGTCGAGCCGCCGACGGTCAGCGCGGCCAGCAGGGCGGCCGCCGTGGTACGCAGGGTCATGGTCGTCGTCTCCCGAAGGTCACGGTCGGGAGATTGGACGAGGGGTGGCGGGGAAACGTTGGCTGAAGGGACCGGGGACCAGGGACCAGGGACCAGGAACGGACTGTCGGCTACGCTTCCCCGGTCGCCACGGGCCGGCTCGGGTCGGCGCACCACTCGCTCCACGATCCGGCGAACAGCCGCGCGCCGGGCAGCCCGGCATGCTCCAGGGCGAGCAGGTTGTGGCAGGCCGTCACGCCCGACCCGCAATACAACACCGCCTTCGAGGCGTCGGTCCCACCCAGGATCGGCGTCCACTCGGCGCGCAGCTCGTCGGGCGACTTGAACGTCTTCTCGGCCGTGAGGTTCTGCTGGAAGAAGCGGTTGACGGCGCCGGGGATGTGCCCGCCCACCGGGTCGAGCGTCTCGTTCTGGCCGCGGAAGCGATCGTTGGCGCGGGCGTCCACCAGCACGTGGCCGGCCTGCGCCACGTGCGGCAGCACGTCGCCCACGCCCAACCTCGCCCCGGAGTCCACCCGCGGCGTGAACACCGCCGGCTCCCAGCGCTCCTCGTCGTCCGACAGCGCCAGGCCCGCCGCGGTCCACGCTGCCAGCCCGCCGTCGAGCACCGCGACGTTGGTGTGGCCGAGCCAGCGCAGCATCCACCACGCCCGCGCCGCGAACTGGCCGGCGTCGGCGTCGTAGACCACCACCTGCGTGTCCGGGCCGATGCCGAGCCGCCCGAACGTCGCCGCCGCGGTGGCCGGATCCGGCAGCGGATGCCGTCCGGTCGTGCCGATCTTCGGTCCCGAGAGGTCGGTGTCGAGGTTGACGTAGCGGGCCCGCGGGATGTGGCCCTCGCGGTAGAGCGCTTCCCCCTTCGTCGGGGCGGTGAGATCGAAGCGGGCGTCGAGCACGACCCACGACGGGTCGTGCAGGTACGACATCAGCGAGACCGCATCAATGAGCGTGGTGAACATCGGACCCCGAGCCGCGGAGTGCCACGGCGAGCTGGTGGAGGAAGAGGCCCACGTCGGTGACGACGCCCACCGTCTGCGTCGAGCCGCGGTCGCTGAGCTTGGTGACGACGGCGGGGTTGATGTCCACCGACACCACCTTCACCCACGACGGCACCATGTTGCCGACGCCGATGCTGTGCAGCATCGAGCTGAGCATGATCACCGCGCCGACGTCTACGAGCAGCTCGGCGTAGCGATCCTGGGCGGCGGCGAGATCCATCACCGTTTCGGGCAGCGGGCCGTCGTCGCGAATCGACCCGGCGAGCACGTAGGGCACGCCGTGTTTGTGGAGGTGATACATCACCCCGCGCGTCAGCAGGCCCGACTCCACGGCCTTGGCGATGCCGCCGGCGCGGCGGATGGCGTTGATGGCCCGCATGTGGTTGCGATGGCCGTGCTCCACCGGCCGCCCGGTGTCGAGATCGATGCCGAGCGAGGTGCCCGACAGCGCCGCCTCGATGTCGTGGACGGCCAGGGCGTTGCCTGACAGCACCAGATCGACGAAGCCGAGGCGAATGAGCTCGCAGAAGAACTCGCCGCCGCCGGTGTGGACCACCACCGGGCCGGCCACGAAGCAGATCTTCTCGCCGGCGGCGCGGGTCTGGCGCAGCATGTCGGCGACGCGCGCCACCGCCACTTCGACGCGGCGCTCCGACGACACGTCGTTGCTCATGAAACCGAAGGTCGGCTTGTCGCGGCCCTGGAGGTCGGGCCGCACCCGGATGCCCTGCATGCCGCACACCACGCGGTCGCCCTTCTTCAGGCTGCGCAGCTTGCGGCACTCGAGCCGATCGCCGTCGAGGACGATGGCCGCGTCCATCCGCTGACGGTCCACCCCCGTCCAGCGGCCGCCGACCAGCACCTCGGTACGGTGGTTGGTGGTGGAGTAGAAGTCCTCGGGCGCGGCGCCGTCGATGTCGTTGACGCGGACGATGGCGTCCGGCGCGCCCTGGACGTAGCACCCGAAGGTCGAGAGCGTGGCCAGCAGGTGGTCGAGCCCCTCGCGCGTCTCGGTGGACAGGCGCAGCGACAGCTGCGACGGCGAGGCGTTGGTGCGCCCCATGTCGAAGCGCAGGATCTCGTAGCTGGCGCCCTGCTCGACGATGGTGGTGAGAATCGCCTGCAGGTCGCCCGAGTCGATCAGGTGGCCTTCGGCGTCGACGGTTTCGGAGTACATCGGACGCCCATTGTAGCGTCCACGACGGCAGCTCTGAAGCGCGGCCCTACTTGGCCGGCGCGCCCGGGTAGCTGGTGAACGACGCGTTGAGGATCTTCCAGGCCTCGCCGTCCTTCACCAGCGTGAAGTAGTCCACGCCGTGCGACCGCACCTGGCCGTCGATGACGACGGTGAAGTCGGCCCGCAGGAAGGCGAGCCGACCGTCTTCGACGTTGACGCTCACCTTGGTGAGCGGCTCCCGGAACGGCTGCGCCGTGGTCTGTGAGCGCAGCCCGCCCAGCCACTCCTCGAAGGTCTGGATGCTGGTGGTCCACTGACCGTCGCGCTGGCGCAGCACGGCCATCGTCGCCTTGGGCGCGAACAGCGCCGGCAGCCGGTCGAGCTCGCGCTTGCCGAGCACGTCGAGGAAGTGCTCGACCGCCGCCTGCACGGCCTGGGTATTGGGCGTGTGCGGCTGGGCGGGGGCCGGCCGCGGCGCCGTGACCAGCACCGCGGCCAGCAGCGCCGGCGCGACCAGCCGGCGGGTCATCGCAGGCTCTCGAGGGCGGCGATGCGCGCCTCGAGCGGCGGGTGCGTGGAGAACAGCAGCATCCAGCGCTTGTCGCCGCCGGCAATCTTCATGGTGGCCAGCGCCTGGTTCGACGGATCGACCAGCGGGTGGGTGGTCTGCAGCCGGCGCAGCGCGGCGATCATGTTGCCGCGGCCGGCCAGCGCCGCCGCCCCGGCATCGGCCCGGAACTCGCGGGCCCGCGAGAACCACGCCACCACCATCGCGCCGAGGATGCCCAGCGCGATGTCGAGGACGATGGTGACGATGAACTGCACCATGTAGGCGTTGCGCTCGTCGACGGCGCTGCGCGCGATGTTGGCGATGACCCGCGAGGCGAACAGCACGAAGGCGTTGACCACGCCCTGGATGAGCGTCATGGTCACCATGTCGCCGTTCTGGATGTGGGCGATCTCGTGGGCGAGCACGCCCTCCACTTCCTCGCGCCGCATGCCGCGCAGCAGCCCGGACGACACCGCGACCAGGCTCTTCGACTTGCTGGGCCCGGTGGCGAAGGCGTTGACCTCGGGGGAGGTGTAGATGCCCACCTCCGGCATCGGCAGCTGCGCCTGGCGGGCCAGTCGCTCCACGGTGCGGAAGAGCCAGTCGGCCTCCTCGTGGCCGGTGCGGCCGTCGACCAGCTCGACGCCCATCGCCCGCTTGGCCATCCACCGCGACATCAGCAGCGAGATGAACGCGCCCGCCGAGCCCCAGACGGCGCAGAACACGGCCAGGGCGCCGTAGTCGAGGCCGGCGGCGGTGCGATAGCCGCCGATGCCGAGCAGGCTCAGGACGATCGACACCGTCAGCATGACGGCGAGGTTGGTGAGCACGAACAGCAGGATGCGTTTCATGGTGGTGTGAAGACTCCAAAGGCGCCCGGGACCCGGGCGCCGTGACTTCAGAATAGGGCCGAGGTAGCGGCGGATCAAGCGGATCCGGCCGCGCGCGCGAGGTGGAACCTTTTGCCGGGCGCCGCGTCTAACGCCCGCTACGGTCGGGCTACCGCGCCGCCGCGTAGCCCTTCGCCAGCTTGTCGCGTGCCGCCTGCACGTCGCGGTGGAACACGAACAGCCGGTCGGCATTGTCGGCCTGCCGATCGGTGAAGTTCCAGGTCTTGCCGCCGCGCTGCTTCACGCGCAGGTTCTTCTCGAGGTAGTTGACCTCGAAGATCTCGAGCTGGTCGTAGCGCAGCGAGAAGGCATCGCCCTTGTTGGTCGTCTCGTAGGCCAGGCCGTCGATGGTCGCGCGCAGCGTGCCCTCGCAGCCGCCGCCCAGGCCGTGCCTGTGGGCGACCCCGGTCGTGGCGTTCAACCGCACCTCCCGGAAGCGCATCGTCACGGTCTGCTCGCCGGGCGTGAGCTCGACGGTTCGCGAGATGCCGTCGAAGCCCTCGGCCGACAGGTTCAGGCGCTTCGATCCCGGCGCCAGATCCTTCAGGGTGACCGGGGCGGTGCCGACGAACTCGCGATCGAGGAACACCGACGCACCCGGCACGTCCGACTCGACGACGAGCACGGCCGCATCGGCGCGCGGCGCGGCCTCGGCGGGCGCCGGCTCCGGCTCGGTTGCCTTCTTCGTCGCCGGCCGGCGCGCGGCCGCCGCGGGCTCGGCCGTAGCGGCCGGAGCCGGTTCACTCTTCGGCACAGGGGCTTTGGCCGCCGGCCGTGCCGACTCGGCCGGAGCAGACGCGGCCGGGGCCGGCTCTCCGTCGCCGCGGTTGAGGAAGAGAATCGCGCCGACGAGGCCGAGCACCACCACGGCGATGCCGATGAGCAGCGGGGCCCGGCTGGGCGCCGGGCCGTCGGGCGACGGCTCGTCGAAGACGCTCACGCGGCGAATGGTAGCATGCGGCCCCACGTCGATCAGGAGCGTCATGGCCGCACCGTTGTCCATTCTGTGCATCGCGTCGTACCACAAGGGGCAGGCGTTTCTCCGCGAGGCGAAGCGCCAGGGCGCCCGCGTGTATCTGGTCACCTCCGAGAGCCTGCGCGACGCCGACTGGCCGCGCGACAGCCTCGACGACATCTTCTTCGTCAAGGACGACAACCACCGCTGGAAGCTCGACGATCTGATCCTCGGCGCCAGCCACCTGGCCCGGCACGTCGCCATCGATCGCATCGTGCCGCTCGACGACTTCGACCTCGAGAAGGCCTCGGCGCTGCGCGAGCACCTGCGCGTGCCGGGAATGGGCGAGACGACCACCCGTTACTTCCGCGACAAGCTGGCGATGCGGCTGCGTGCCGACGAAGCCGGCGTGCGCGTGCCGGCGTTCGTGCACGTGCTGAACGAAGCGAAGATCCGCGCCTTCTGCGCCCGCGTGCCACCGCCGTGGGTGCTCAAGCCGCGGCTCGAGGCCGGGACGATCGGCATCCGCAAGGTGGCCGACGAGGCCGCGCTGTGGCCGCTCGTCGACGGGCTCGGCGATCGGGCGTCGTTCCACCTGCTCGAACAGTTCGTGCCCGGCGCCGTCTTCCACGTGGACAGCATCGTCTACGAGCGCGAGGTGCTGGTGGCGGTGGCCAGCCGCTACGGCCGGCCGCCCTTCGACGTGTCGCATGGCGGCGGTGTCTTCACCACCCAGCTGGTCGAGCGCGGTGGTGCCTTCGACCGCGCGCTGCAGACGGCGAACCGCGCCGTGCTCACCGCCCTCGGGCTCGTGCGCGGCGTCTCGCACACCGAGTTCATCCACGGCGCCGACGGCCAGTGGTACTTCCTCGAGACGTCGGCCCGGGTCGGCGGCGCGCACATCGTGGAGCTGGTGGAAGCCGCCACCGGGATGAACCTGTGGGCGGAGTGGGCCAAGGTGGAGCTGGCCGGCGGCCGTTCCGCGTACGCGCCGCCGCCGCTGCGTTCCGACTACGCCGGCCTGGTCACGTCGCTGGCCAGGCAGGAATGGCCCGACCTGGCCGAGTTCGCCGATCCCGAAGTGGTGTGGCGGCTCACCAAGCGTCATCACGCCGGACTGATCGTCGCCTCGCCGCGGCGCGACCGCGTCGCCGAGCTGGTCGAGGGCTACGCCCGGCGGCTCGCCGACACCTACAGCACGTCCCTGCCGCCGGGGGCGACGCCGCGCGATTGACGCCACCGCTCCAGGTCGTCGTTCCGCCGCCTACCGCGGGCAGGGCGTGTCGTGCAGGAAGGCGAGGATCGCGGCGCCCGCCGTCTTGTCGCCGCGGCTCAGCTCCAGGATGATGCGTTCGTGGCTCGAGCCCCGCACCGGGGTGAGGGTCGAGAGCACGCCGGCGGCGGTGAGCCGGGCATGGAACAGCCGCGACTGGCGCTGCAGCGAGGGGTGTTCGCCCGAGGCGTAGACGACCAGGAACGGCGGATCGCCCGGGTCGAGCCACGGCCACACCGAGGCGTCGCGCCACCACGAGCCGTCGAGGCGGCTGCCGCCGAAGCGCTCGGCGAAGTACGTGGGGTCGAACCCCAGCCGGTAGGTGTCGATGTCGCCCAGGTCGTAGCCGGCGCCGCTCACCGCCACGGCGCCGCAGATGCCGCGCGGGCTGCCGCCGGCGTCGGCGACCCAGTCGGGGTCGGTCGCGATGCGCGACACCAGATGGGCCCCGGCCGAGTGCCCCATCACGAACAGGCGATCGGGCCGGCCGCCGAACTCGCCGATGTGGTCCTGCACCCAGGCGACGGCGCGGGCGACGTCGGCCAGCTGGTCGCGCCACTCCACCGTCCAGACCAGGCGGTAGCCGATCACCGCGGTGCCGATGCCGCGTCCGGCGAGGAAACGGCCGATGTTGCGGTAGACGTCGGCCCCGCCGAAGCTCTGCGTGCGGTCGCCCCAGGCCCAGCCGCCGCCGTGCGCGAACACGACCACCGGATAGTCGCGGCCGGCCGGCAGATAGAGGTCGAGCTGCCGCTTGGGATCGTCGGGTGCCGTCGGATCGTACGAAACGCCCAGCCGCACGATCGGCGGACCCGGCGCCTTGTCGTAGAACAACCGCGTGCCGAGCCAGTAGACCGGCCCGCAGCCCTGGGACGCGAGCGCCGCAGCGAGCACGAGAGTCAGGCGAAACGCAGCGCGCACGATGGTGGGAGCGTCAGCCCCGAGCCCCGAGCCCCGAGCCCGGGCTCTCAGTCCATGCCGCTGCGCTCACTCGACGGCGGCACGATCTTGTTGAGCCGCATGTAGGTGACCAGATTGCCGTAGTGCTCGTAGCTGTGCGCGACGTTGAAGGTGAGCACCATCAGGCGCGGCGTCGGGCCGGTGAAGAACTTGATCACCTCCATGCCCTTGGCATCGGTCATGCCGTCGATGACCTTGTTGCAGTAGGCCGACGAGTCGGCCAGCGCCTTGCTGAGGTCGGCCTTGGTGGTCATCGACTTCTCGATGCCGCTCTGCGCCGGCTTCTCCCCGGCCGCGGCCGCGCAGATCGAGAAGTGGCTGTCGGCGATGTGGCCGATGAGCTGCGCGATCGACCGCACCTCGGGCGTCGCCTTGAACGTGTAGAGGTTTTCTGGGATCTTCTCGGCGGTGCGGGCGAGCACTCCGCTGATCATGCCGAACTGGCCCTTGACGGCGGCGGTCGCCGGATTCTGGGCGAAAGCCGGGGCGGCGAGCGCCAGCGTCACGGCGCAGGTGCACAGGGAACGCATCAATCTCATGGCAGGCAACTCCTGGATGGCGCGACGACGAACGAGCATACCGCCAATCGTCGCGCTGTGGGTGGTCGTGGCGGCCACCGTCGGGTGTGCCGCCCGCGCGCCGGTGAGCGGCACCGCCGCGCCGTCCGGCGAAATCGGCCTCGAGTGGCTCGGCGCGACGGTGTACGCCCCCGGCACGCTGGCCCCGCCGGGCGAGTCGCTGCGCGTCGGCAGCGTCTCGGGTCTGGCCTTCGACGGGCGCAGCGGCCAGTGGGTGGCGGCGCTCGACGAGATCATCCGTCCCCGGCTGGCGTGGCTCGATGTCATCCCCGGCGGCGGTGGTCCCACGGTGGTGCCGCGAGCGTTCACCTTCCTCCGCCTCGTGCCGGGCGGGGCGCCGCCCGAGTCGATCCAGGCCCTCGACATGGAGTCGCTCGTGGCGCTGCCCGACGGCGACTTCATGACGACCAACGAGGGCCACACCGACCGTCGCGGCGTGCCGCACCAGCCCGTGCTGCTGCGCATTCGGCGCGACGGGGCGCTCATGGCGGCCATCCATCCGCGCGATCGCTTCCGCATCGATCCCGCCGACAGGACGCGCGGCGTGCGCCACAATCTCGGTCTCGAGAGCCTGACGCGCACGCCGGATGGACGGCTGATCAGCGGACTCGAACAGCCGCTGGCGCAGGACGGGCCGCCGACGTCGGCGACGCGGGGCGGGCGGGTGCGGCTGGTCGAGTTCGTGCCGGAGGGCGCGACCTGGCGTCCGGGCCGGGAGTGGGCCTACGACCTCGACCCGACACCGGCGCAGGCCGGCTACGGGTCGCCTTGCGAGGACGGCGAGAACGGATTGAGCGAGCTCTATGCGCTCGATGACACCCGGCTCATCGCGCTGGAGCGCGCGTGTCTGCGTGGCGCCGAGGGCGCGCCGGCGTTCAACCCCGTGCGGCTGCACCTGGTCGATATCTCGACGGCTGACGACGTGGCGACGCACGACGCACTCGACGGCGTCGCGGCGCGTCCGGCGCCGAAGCGCCTGCTGCTCGACCTGACGTCGCTCACCGACCGCATGCCCGCGGCGCTGCGCACGTGGAGTAACTTCGAGGGCATCGCCGCCGGTCCGCCCGCCCCCGACGGCTCGCCGACGCTGCTGCTGGTGAGCGACGACAACTTCCGCGCCACCCAGACCCTCGCGTTCCTGTGGCTGAAACTTCGCGGGTTGTAACCGAATGTCTGAGGGGCCTGGCCCCGATGGCATGGGGCTTGCGCCGAAGATCGCGCTTCCCGCGATGATCGCGCTTACTGCGACGGTCGCGATTGCGGCGACAGGTGCAGCTTGTAGCCGACGCCGCGGACGGTCTGGATCAGCTGCGGACGCGACGGGTCCTTCTCGAGGTAGCGGCGCAGGCGGACGATGAAGTTGTCGATGGCGCGCGTGTCGGTGTCTTCGTGCAGCCCCCACACGTCGTCGAGCAGGGTCTTGCGCGACACCACCTCGCCGGCGTGGCGCACGAGATACGCCAGCAGGTCGGCCTCCATGACGGTGAGCCGGTAGGCGCGGTCGTTGGCGTGCAGCTCCAGCGCACGCAGGTCGAGGCGATGCCCGGCGAATTCCAACACCTCGGCCGGCGACGGCGGGGCGGCCGCGGCCCCGCTCGCCGGTGTCGTCGTCTGCACGGGCCCCCGCAGCCACTGCTTGCGGCGCAGCAGCCCGCGCATCCGCGCCATCAGGATGGCGAGCTCGAACGGCTTGGGCAGGTAGTCGTCGGCGCCGCTCTCGAAGCCGGCGAGCACGTCCTCGGGCCGGCTGCGCGCGGTGAGCATCAGGATCGGCACGTAGTCGCTCTCGGCCCGCAGTGCCCGCGCCACCTCGAACCCGTTCTTGCCCGGAAGCATCACGTCGAGGACGACGGCGTCGTAAGCGTCGCGCTGGTCGCGCAGACGCCGCAGCGCGACCAGACCGTCGCCGACCACGTCCACCTCGTGACCCTCGGCGGCGAGGTTGAAGCGCAGGCCGTCGGCGAGGTGCTGCTCGTCCTCCACCACCAGGATGCGGCTCATGTCGCGTCCCGCGCGGCGAGCTTCGGCAGCTCCAGGGTGAAGGTCGAGCCGCGGCCCTCGCCGTCGCTCTCGGCGAAGGCGCGGCCGCCGTGCTGGCGGGCGATCGAGCGCACCATGTAGAGGCCGAGCCCGGTGCCCTTGACGCTGACGCCGCGCATCTGGAAGCGATAGAAGCGGTTGAAGATGCGGCGCAGCTGGCGGCGCGGGACACCGACGCCGCGGTCCTTCACGCGCACCCACACCGTGTCGGGCGAGGGCGAGGCCAGCTCCACCGTCACCCGCACGACGCCGGTCGAGTACTTCACGGCGTTGTCGAGCAGGTTGCCGATTGCGGTGCGCAGCTCGTCGGCGTCGCCTTCGACCAGCATGCCGCCCGCGGGCACCGGCGCCGTCAGAGCCACGGCCTCCTCGCCAAGGTGGTGGCGCCGCCGCGCCGTCTCGATGCACTCGACGGCCAGCGCGCCGACCTCCACCGGCGCCCGGTGCATCAGCTTGCGGCGCTGCCCCGCGACGCCGGCGCGCAGCACCTGCTCGACGGTGTACTGCAGCCGCGACGTGTCGTCGAGCATCACCCGGTAGAACTCCTGACGCTGCGCCTCGGAGATGTCCCGCGATTGCAGCGTCTCGAGATAGAGGCGGATCGACGCGATCGGCGTCTTCAGCTCGTGGGTGACGGCGTTCAGGAAGCTGTCCTGGGCCTCGGTGCGGTGCAGTTCGCGGACCAGGAACACCGTGTAGACGATGATGCCGGCGATGATCAGCGCGAACGCGACGGCGCCCAGCACCACCGTCAGCAGCCGTTCGCCCTGCAGGATCCAGCCGACGTTGAGCGAGACCGCCGCCGCCACCAGGACGACGCACAGGACGATGAAGACGACCGTCGCGGTCTGACGGCGGGTCATGGACGGGCGGGACTCGGGATTCGGGGCTCGGGGCTCGGGAACGAGTGACGGGCAGTCGCGCGCGCCATGCCCACGATTCTAGAGCCGCCAACGACAACGGCCGGGAGGTTTGTCGCCCCCCGGCCGTTCAGCCGATCTTGAATCCCGAGCCCCGAGCCCCGGACGCGCCGGCGCAGCCGGCCTCAGACCACGGGCGCCGCCTCCGAGATGTCCACCGCGTCGGGCGACTCCTGCGCGACGATCTCGGCCGGGTCCTTGGCGATCTTGGCGATCTTCAGATCCCAGGCCAGGCCCACCTTCTCGAGCAGCTTGATCTGGATGTAGTTGAGGTCGAACTCGTACCACGCCAGGCCGTGACGCATCGACACCGGATGGGCGTGGTGGTTGTTGTGCCAGCCCTCGCCGAAGCTGAGCAGCGCCACCCACCACAGGTTGGTCGAGTCGTCGCGGGTGCGGAAGCGGCGGCTGCCCCAGATGTGCGTGGCGGAGTTCACCAGCCAGGTGGCGTGGAGTCCGAAGGTGGTGCGGAACGCCGTGCCCCAGAGCACGTAGGGAATGCCGCCGTAGGCGAGCAGCGCCAGGCCGACGATCACCTGCGGCACCCAGTGCCAGGTGGTCAGCGCGACGTGGAAGCGATCCTTGGCCAGGTCGGGCACGTAGCGCTTCAGCACGTCGGTGTCGTGGTGCATCGCCTTGCCGAACATGATCCAGCCCATGTGCGCCCAGAACGCCCCCTCGCGCGGCGTGTGCGGGTCGCCCTCCTTGTCGGAGAACTGGTGATGGATGCGGTGCGTGGCCACCCAGAAGATCGGGCCGCCCTCGAGGGCCAGCGTGCCGCAGATGGTCAGGAAGTACTCCATCCACTTGGGCGTCTTGTAGCCGCGGTGGGTGAGCAGGCGGTGATACGCCATCCCGATGCCGAGGCTGCCCGAGATCCACCAGAGCAGCACGGCGGCGAGGATGGCGCCGGAGTCGATGTAGAAGAACGCGGCGACGGCCCCGACGTGGAACGCCGACATCGCGATGAAGGTGATCCAGTTGAGGCCGGTGGCGGCCTTGCGGCCGTAGATGTCGGAAATCGTGAGCGCCATAGCGGAACCGATGCTAGCGGGATTCCGTCCGGGCCACTGTAATAGTTCTGTCGCCGCTGGCTATCCGTCTGATCCGACTGGACTTACAGGCCGAACGCACCCCCACGCACCGCGGCAATTCCGTGCACGCGGCGCGGCGGTGCCGCGACTGGAGCGGGCTACGAACGGCCGCGCCAGGGCAGGGCCAGCGCGCCGACCAGCGGGGTGTCGGCGACGATCTGCGCGACCCGTCCGAAGAGGCGGTCAGGCGCCACCTTGGCCGCCGCGGGTCGCGGGGCCGGCCTGGCCACCGGCCTCGCCCCGTCCGGTGCGTTGGCGAGCATCTGCTGCCAGGCGTCCATCGCGCGGCCGTCGGAGGCGACCAGCGACGCGCCGCACTGCACGCGCCGGGTGTCGCCGCCGGCGTCGGCGCGGACCCACACGCGACGCACCGTCACGCCGACGGCGGAGTAGGGCACCTGCACCTGGAAGTGCGGCCCGAGCTTGGCGCCGGCGTCGGCCGACACCTCCACGCGCACGCCTTCGCCGCTGATGTCGAGCAGGAACGCGGCGGCGCCGTCGATCTTCGACGGCAGCCGCGGCACCAGCCGGCGGAGCGACCGCCGCGCCGGCCGGCCTTCGGCCACGGCCAGCGACGCGGCGAGCAGGAACGTCGCCTGGTCGAGCGGCCGTGGATAGAACGAGATCTCACGCTTGGCGAGCAGCCGCTCGGCGGGATCACCGGCATCACCAACGGCCATGATCGGCAGCCGTGCGTCCACCCGCCGGAGCGCCGTGATGTAGTCCTTGGTCAGCAGCGCCGCGTCGGCCACGACCGCCGTGAGGCGCAGGCCGGCGACCTCCGCGCTGACCAGACAGGCGTCGACGAGCAGCACCGGCTCGAGGCCCGCGCTTCGCAGCCAGTCGGCGAAGGCGGCGCGCTCGCCGCTCACCGGACAAGCCACGCCAATCCTAGGGGATGAGGACATGACGGCCGGCTCAACGTGCAAGCCGACTGCCAGCGGTGCCGCCCACGGATCTCGCGTGTCGGCGCGGGGTGCGCACCGGCGAAGGCGCCCGGCACCGACGGATCTGTCGAGTCAGCCACGGAAATCGCGGGTGACGCCGGGTCCCGGCGCGCGAAAGTGTACGTGCTACGATCCCGCGCCATGCGAAGACTGCTGCTCGCCGCGATCACCGTCATGGCCGCGACCACGACCGCGGCCCAGGGCCCCGGCGGCATCGATTGGAAGGCCGCCGACGCCGAAACGCTCCGGCATTTCCAGGCGATCGTGCAGATCGACTCCACCGACCCGCCGACCACGCCGCCCGGCGTCGAGAAGCCGGTCGTGGACTACCTGCGGTCGGTGCTGGAGAAGGAAGGCATCCCCACCCAGACCTTTTCGATCGACCCCAACCGGCCGAACCTGGTGGCCCGGCTCAAGGGCAACGGCACGAAGCGGCCGCTGCTGCTGATGGCGCACACCGACACGGTGAACGTCGACGTCGCCAAGTGGACGCACCCGCCGTTCAGCGCCCTGCGCCAGGACGGCTACATCTACGGCCGCGGCACCGTGGACGACAAGGACAACGTCGCCGCCACCCTGATGACGCTCGTGACGCTCAAGCGCCAGGGCGTGCCGCTCGACCGCGACGTCGTCGCGCTGTTCGAGGCCGGAGAGGAAGGGGCGGTGCGCTTCGGCATCCAGTTCATGGCCGACCGGCATTTCGCCGAGATCGACGCGGAGTTCTGCCTCGCCGAAGGCGGCAGCCTGAACCGCCAAGGCGGCAAGGTGACCTTCGCCTCGATTCAGACCCTGGAGAAGATCCCGCGCGCGATCACCCTGACCGCCCGGGGCACCGCCGGTCACGGCTCGGTGCCGCTGCGCTCGAACGCCGTGGTCAAGCTCACGACGGCAGTGTCGACCGTCGCGAAGTGGAAGCCGCCGATCAGCTTCAACGAGACCACCGCCGCCTACTTCAAGCGCCTGGCCAGCATCTCGGATCCGGCCGCCGCGGCCCGCTACCGCGCCATTCTCGGCGGCGATCCCAAGGCCCAGGACGCCGCCGACGAGTACTTCCTCGACAACGAACCGCGCCACGCCTCGACGATCCGCACCTCGATCTCGCCGACGATGATCCAGGCCGGCTACCGCACCAACGTGATTCCGTCCGAGGTGTCGGCCACGCTCGACGTGCGCATGATGCCCGACCAGGATCCGGCGGCCTTCCTCGAGATGGTGAAGAAGGTGGTCAACGACCCGGCGGTCGAGGTGACCTACGGCGCCCGCGACGTGCGGCCCAACGGCATCTCCCGCCTCAACACCGACGCCTTCGCCGCCATCGAGGCGAACATGAAGAAGCACTACGACGTGATCACGCTGCCGGCGATGAGCACCGGCGCCACCGACATGGCGTATCTGCGCGCCAAGGGCATCCAGTGCTACGGCGTCGGCCCGGCCATCGACATCGAGGACGGTCCCAAGGGCTTCGGCGCCCACAGCGACCAGGAGCGCATCAACGAGTCGGAGCTCTACCGGTTCGTGCGCGCCTACTACGACATCGTCAGCGACCTGGTGCGGAGCAGGTAGCCGGTGAACCGCCGTCGTCTGCTGACCCATGGCGGGCTGGCGCTCGCCGGCCTGAGCCTGAACGCCTGCGCGCCGCGGACGGCGCGCGTCGCTGCCGTGCCGGCCGGCCCGCCGCGGCGGCCGATGGTGCAGCTGCCGCTGGTGCGCGTGTCGGCCGAGCGGGTGATCCGCACCACCGTCGGCCTGCGGCCCCACCGGCCCACGGGCTTCGTGCTCAGGGCCGGCAAGCTCGACGCCAAGACGCTGATCCACAACTACGGCCACGGCGGCTCGGGCATGTCGCTGTCGTGGGGCACGGCGACGATGGCGGCCGACCTCGCCGTGGCGCATCCGGAGCGCCGGGCCGCGGTGATCGGATCGGGCGTGGTCGGCCTGACCACCGCCAGGATGCTGCAGCGCCGCGGCTTCGCCGTGACGATCTACGCGGCCAACGTGCCGCCCGACGTCACCTCGAACTGGTCGCTGGCGGCGTGGACGCCGACCTCGGGCCTGGTCGAGTTCTCGAAGCGGACGCCGGAATGGAGCGCGCAGCTCGTGCAGGCGGCCGAAATCGCCTACCGCCAGCTGCAGTTCATGGCCGGGCCCAAGTACGGGATCTCGTGGATCACCAACTACGCGCCGACCGAGTCGGCCGAGGCGGCCCGCGGCTCGAACGCCCTGCTGCCGGCCCACCTGCAGAGCGAGCAGACCCTGCTGCAGCCGGGCGAGCACCCGTTCCCGACCACCTACGCGATCGAGCGGCCGGAGCTGCGCATCGAGCCCAACGTCTACCTCCCGGCGCTGGTCGACGACGTGCTGGCGTTCGGCGGGCAGATCGTCATCCGGAGGTTCGAGACACCCAGGGACGTGCTGGCGCTGCCCGAGAGCCTGATCGTCAACTGCAGCGGGCTCGGCGCCAAGGCGCTCTTCGGCGACGACGAGCTGGTGCCGCTCAAGGGGCTGCTGGTGCTGCTGCCGCCGCAGCCGGAGGTCGCGTACAGCACCGCCGGCGGCGTCAGGATTCCCGTCGAGCAGCGCAACCTGTTCATTCACATGATGCCGCGCGCCGACGGCATCGTCCTCGGCGGCACCTCGGAACGCGACGTCTGGACCACCGACGTCAACCAGGCCGAGAAGCAGCGGATCATCGACAACCACGTCACCCTCTTCGCCTCGATGCGCGCCCCCGGCGCCGTGGCGCCGCCCACGACGACCACCGCGCACCGATGAGCGTCGCCCCACCCGCGCGCGAGAGGTCGGGGCTGGCGCGCGAGATGGGCCTGCTCGGCCTGACCGCCACCGGCATCTGCTCGATGGTGGGCGCGGCGATCAACGTGATCCCGTTCATGCTGCAGCGGCAGGTGCCGGGCATCGGCCCCAACGTGCTGCCCGCCTACCTGCTCGGCGCCGTGCCGGCGGTGCTGGCCGGTCTGGCCTACGCGATGCTCGCCTCGGCGATGCCGCGCGCCGGCGGCAGCTACGTGTTCGCCAGCCGCGGCCTCAGCCCCTATCTGGGCTTCGTCGCCTCGTTCTCGCAGTGGTTCTCGCTGTCGGTGGTGATGGGCGTGGTGTCGTTCCTGCTCGCGACGTTCCTGCGCGAAATCGCCGTGGCGCTGCACTGGCCGGGCGTCGTCGCCGGCCTGGAGCAGCCGTACGTGCGGGTGGGCATCGCGCTCGCCGTGCTGTGGGCCGCCACCGCCCTCAACCTGCTCGGCATCAAGGCCTACGAGCGGCTGATGGTGCCGCTGATGTTCCTGACCCTGGCGCTCGGCTCGGTGGTGATCGTCGCCGGCTTCAGCCACGATCACGTGGACTTCCTGCAGGCGCTGGCCGCGGCCGGCGGGCCGCCGGTGGTCACCGGCACCGCGGCGCCGCTGTCCCTGACGTTGCTGCCGGCCTCGGTGCTGCTCTTCGGGACGTTCATCGGCTTCGACTCGATCGCGCAGGCCGGCGGGGAAGCGCGCCGGCCCGGCCGCGACCTGCCGCTGGCGATCTTCATCGCCGTCGGTGTCGTCGCGCTCTTCTACTTCCTGTTCACCGCCGCCGTGTACCACACGGCGCCGTGGGCCTACGTCGCCGCCGAGGTCGCGCGCCGCGACGTCACGGCGCCAGGGCTGCTCGGCGTCGTGCTGCCGCCGTTCTGGACCGTCGTGATCGTGGCCAGCGCCGCGGTGGCGCTGGTCAAGGACCTGCCGGCGATGCTGCTGGGTGTGTCGCGGCTGATGTTCGCCTGGGCCGAGGACGGCGTCTTTCCGCCGGCGGTGGCCGCCGTGCACCCGCGCTTCCGCACGCCGCACGTCGCCATCCTGCTCAGCGCCGGCATGGCCACCGTGAGCATCGTCGGCTGCCACCTGGCCGGCGACTGGTTCCTCGGCGTCGACATCCTGGTGACGTCGATGCTCATCAACTTCCTGCTGATGGCACTCACCGTGCTGGCGCTGCCGGCTCGCAATCCGCCGCTCGCCGCGGCGATTACGGTGCTGCCGTCGCGCGCCCACCAGGTGCCGGTGGCGGCGGCCGGCGTGGCCGTGCTCGGGCTCTTCCTGGCCGTCCACACCTGGCGGGACGTGACGGGCGGCGCGGCGTGGTATTTCAAGTCCACGCCCGTCTGGGCGATCGTGATGGCCCTGGCCACGGTGGTCTACCTGCGTGAGATGCGCCGGTTGCGGGCGCGGGGCGTGGACGTGGCGGCGCGGTTCACCGCGCTGCCGCCGGAGTGAGTGAGGCGCCAACACCATGGCCATCGAACGCATCGAACTGGCGCCCGGGCTGTCGATCTCGCGCGTCGTCACCGGCCTGTGGCAGATCGCCGACATGGAGCGCGGCGGCCGCACGCTCGACCTCGACGCCGCCGCCCGGGCGATGCATCCCTACATCGACGCCGGCTTCACCTCCTTCGACATGGCCGACCACTACGGCTCGGCCGAACTCATCGCCGGCCGGGCCCGGCCGCACGAGAGCGAGGGCGGGCAGCACGTGCAGCTGTTCACCAAGTGGGTGCCGCCGCCCGGGCCGGTGACCGCCGCCGACGTGCGGGCCGCGGTCGAGCGCTCGCTCACCCGGCTGCGCGTGCCGGCCATCGACCTGCTGCAGTTCCACGCCTGGAACTACGCCGATCCGTTCTGGCTCGACGCGCTGTTCCATCTGCAGGATCTGCAGCGCGAAGGGCTCATCCGCCACCTCGGCCTCACCAACGTCGACGCCGCGCACCTGCGGCTGGTGCTGGCCAGCGGCATCCCGATCGTCTCCAACCAGGTGAGCGCGTCGCTCGTCGATCGCCGCGCCGCCGGTCCCCTGGCGGCGGTGTGCCAGGAGTTCGACGTGTCGCTGCTGGCCTACGGCACGCTGTGCGGCGGCTGGCTGAGCGACCGCTGGCTCGGCGCCGCCGAACCCGACTGGGAACGGCAGGGCACCTGGTCGCAGATGAAGTACGGGCGGTTCATCCGCGTCGCCGGCGGCTGGCCGGCGCTGCAGCGCGTGCTGCGGGCCGCACGGGTGGTGGCCGATCGCCACGGCGTCTCGATCGCCAACGTGGCGACGCGCTTCGTGCTGCAGCAGCCCGGCGTGGCCGCGGTGATCGTCGGCGCGCGGCTGGGCGAACGCGAGCACATCGACGACAACCGGCGGCTCGGCCGGCTGGTGCTCGACGAGGACGACCGGCTGCAGCTCGAAGCGGCCATCGCGACGCTGACACCGATCCCGGGCGACTGCGGCGACGAGTACCGGACGCCGCCGTACCTGACCGCGTCGGGCGATCTCACCCACCACCTCGACGGCTTCCCGGCGCCGTACCAGGTGCGCGAGTCCGGCGACGGCAGCCGCCGGTGCTTCAGCGGCACCGAGTGGGAGCCGATGTCGGGCTTCTGCCGGGCGGTCCGGCGCGGCCGGCGGATCCACGTGTCGGGCACCACGGCGACCCACGGTAGCCGCATGCTCGGCGGCGCCGACCCGGCGGCGCAGACCCACGCCGCGATCGACAGGATCGCCGGCGCGCTGCAGTCGCTCGGGGCGCGGCTCGAGGACGTGGTGCGCACCCGCATCTACGTGTCGAGCCTGGATCACTGGGAGCCGGTGGCGCGGGCCCACGGCGAGCGGTTCCGCGCCATCCAGCCGGCCAATACCCTGGTCGAGGCGCGGATCGTGGGCGGCGAGTACCTGGTCGAGATCGAGGCCGAGGCGGAGGTGTCTAAAGACCTGTAGGGACCAGGGACCAGGGACCAGAGAACATTAGAATCTCCCGATGCACATCGGCGGCACTCCGCTCATCCGCCTCGAGAAGGTGGTCCCCGACAACGGCGTCGAGATCTGGGTCAAGTGGGAAGGCGCCAACCCGACCGGCAGTATGAAGGACCGGATGGCCCTGTCGATGGTCCAGGGCGCCATCGCCCGCGGCCAGCTGAAGCCGGGCGGCCGCGTCGTCGAGTACACCGGCGGCAGCACCGGCAGCTCTCTGGCCATGGTGTGCGCGGCGCTCGGCTACCGCGCCCACTTCGTGTCGTCGGACGCCTTCGCGGAAGAGAAGCTGCAGACCATGCGCGCGTTCGGCGCGCACCTCGACGTCCTGCCCAGCGACGGCCACAAGATCACGCCGGCGTTGATCCAGTCGCTGATCGCCCGCGCCCGCGAGCTGTCGATCGAGCCGAACACGTTCTGGACCGACCAGTTCAACAACCCCGACAACCCGGCCGGCTACCGGTCGATGGCCGAGGAAGTCGTCGCCTCCCTGGGCGGCCGGCTCGACGAGTTCGTGATGATGGTCGGCACCTCGGGCTGCTTCACGGGCAATGCCGTGGTGCTGAAGGACCGCGTGCCGGGCGTGCGCTGCGTGGCCGGCGAGCCGGCGACGAGCCCGGCGCTGAGTGGCACCGGCCCGTTCACCGGGCACCGCATCGAAGGCACCGGGCCCGGCTTCGCGCCGGCCAACTTCCGCCGCGATCTCGCCGACGCGATCGTCGCGGTGAGCGACGACGACGCCTACGCAACGGCGCGGCGGCTGGCGCGCGAGGATGGCATCTTCGGCGGCATCTCATCCGGCGCCAACGTGTGGATCGCGCTGCAGCGGGCAAAGGCGCTGCCGGCCGGGGCGCGCATCGTGACCACCGTCTGCGATTCTGGGCTGAAGTACCTGCGGGGCGATCTGTATCGGTGACGGCCGTGCTTCACGCGCCGACGCGGTGGTTGTCGTGTCACGTGGCCTACGCCTGCCGGCACTCCGGCGCCTGCTGTCGATCAGGCTGGCCACTCCCGGTCGAGGCCGGCGTCGTCGCCGCCATCGACGACGCGGTGGTACGCGGCAAGGTGTGGACGGTGGACGGGCACGCCGACTGGCTCGACGAGGCCGCCCATGCCCCGGGTGGCGTGCGCGGCACGTTCCGCCAGGCCGACGGCGGCTGCGTGTTCCACGTGCCGGCGCCGCCGAAGACGGTGCGCGCCGGCAGTCGCGAGCGCTACTGCGGGCTGCACGCCGGCCTCGGACACGCGGCCTTGCCGGCGTCGTGCCAGCACTTCCCGCGGATCTGCCTGATGGACGACCGCGGCGTGCACGTGTCGCTGTCGCATTACTGCCCGACGGCGGCGGCGATGATCGTCGATCACGATGCGCCGCTGGCGATCGTGGACGGGCCGCCAGCGGTGCCAGGCCGCGCCGTGCCCGAAGGCCTCGACGCGCGCGGCCAGTTGCCGCCGCGCCTGACCGACCGCGTGCTGGTGGACCTGGACGGGCTCACGGCGTGGGAAGCGCACGTCGTGGACGTGCTCGCTGGTCAGCGCGCCGAGGCCACGCCCGAGCGGGCCGTGGCGAGGGTGGCCGCCGATGCGCGGCGGTTGACGGGGTGGTCGCCGGCCTCGGGACGGTCGTTGTCCGACGCAGTGGCTGCACTATCTGCCGAGGGACGGGGAGACGACTTCGGCGCCGCCGCGGCGTTACTCACCGACGCCCGCACCTGGACGGCGTGGTTCGACGTGGCCGCCGCTACGTGCCGCGGGATATGGGTGCCCGACCCACCGCCTGAAGACCTCGTGCGTCTCGACGGGCGGTTCGTCGCTCCGGTCTGGCCGACGCATGCGCCGGCGGCCGCGCGCTACCTCGCCGCCCGTGCCTTCGGCGCGTGGGTGACGTGGCAGGCCGACGCCGCGGTCTCCTTGGCGGCATGGCTCACGCTATGCCACGCCGTGCTGCGCATCGAGTGCGCGCGGGCGTGCGCGGTCGCCGGCCGCGCCCTCGATCGCGCACTGCTCATCCAGGCCGTTCGTCAATCGGATTTGTGGCTGGTGCACTACGGCGACGAGCGTGCGGTCGCGCCGACCCTCATTGCGGCTGGGACGTCGTCGCCGGCCGCTCGCCCGTCTTCATGAACCGCTCGACCTCCTCGATCGTGCGCGGCACGGTGGCCGACAACCGTTTCAGGCCACTGGCCGTGAGCAGGAACGAGTCCTCGACGCGGACGCCGGTGAACTTGTACTTCTCGACCGCGCCCTTCACGGCCTCGCGGAAGGCGCGGTTGGGCGCGGTGTCCGGCAGCTCGTCGAGCGCCTGCGGGCGGACGTAGATCCCCGGCTCGACCACGAACGTCATGCCGGCGGCGAGCGGCTTCTGGTAGTCGCCCACGTCGTGCACGTCCATGCCGATCCAGTGGCAGATGCCGTGCGTGTACCAGGTGCGGAACTGGTCGCCGCTGGCGTCGGTGATGAGGCCGAGCTTCAGCAGTCCCGCCTTGACCACCTCCTCGGCCGCCTTCTCGACGTCGGCGGTCTTGTTGCCGATCGTCGCCGCCGCCATGCCGGCCTCCTGCGCCGCCAGCACGATCCGGTAGATGTCCTTCTGCGCCTCGGTGAAGGTGCCGCTCACCGGGTAGGTGCGCGTGATGTCGATGGTGTAGCCCTGGTAGTTGCCGGCGGCGTCCACCAGCAGCAGGTCGCCGGGCTGCATCTGCCGGCTCGACGCGTTGTAGTGCAGGATGGTGGCGTTGGGGCCGCTGCCGACGATCGAGGGATACCCCCAGGTCATCGCGCCGTTCTGCATGTAGACCTGCTCGATCGCAGCCTCCACTTCGTACTCGAAGCGTCCCGGCTTGGCCGCGCTCATCCCGGCCATGTGCGCGTTGCTGGAGATGACGCCGCTCTTCTCCATCAGCGTCTGCTCGTAGGTGGTCTTGATCTGGCGCAGGTCCGAGATCAGCGGCCACGTGTCCACGAACGCGACGTTGAGGAAGCGGTCGCGGGCCTTGGCGGCGAACTCGTAGGCCGGCGTGAGCGGCGCCGACGGCGCCGGGCGCGGGCCGAACGGCAGCGCCAGCTTGGCGCGGTTGGCGGCGACGGCGGCGAAGAAGGTGTCGAACTCGGCCGACACCTCGTTGCGGCGCCCGCCGTACATCTGCCGGTTGAACATCGCGGTGACGAAGGCCTCGAACTCGTTGGCGTAGTAGACGGTGGCGATGCCGCTCTGCGCGGTGGCCTCTTCCTTGGTCAGGGTGTGGCCGTTCCAGTGCTCCCGCCGCGGGTTCGGCTCGCGCGTGAACAGGATCTCCTTGCGCGTCTTCGCGCCCGGCAGCAGCACCAGGATGGTGTCTTCCTGGCTCATGCCGGTGAGGTAGAGCAGGTGGCTGTCCTGCCGGAACTCGTAGTCGACGTCGAGGGAGTAGACCCTGGTCGGCGCGCTCCAGACGATGGCCAGCGCGTCGGGGCCCAGCGTCTCCATCAGGCGGGCCCGGCGCGCCGCCAGGTCGTCCTGGAGCGGCCCGGCCGCGGCCAGGCTGGCCATCGCCAGCACGCCCACCGCCGCTGCCGTCGTCACGCCGCGCATCCGTTCGTTCATGGGGCCCTCCGCCACCGGTCTGTCCGGCCATCGTAGCAGCCCCGCGGCATCGGCAGTATCATCGGCCCGTTCGCGCACCTGAAGGGCAGACACCGATGATCATCAAGGGTTCCTGGGGCGACTCGGGAGTTTCGCGCCGCGACGTGATGCGGCTGGGCGCCGGCGGGCTCGGGTTCGGGCTGTTCGGCGGCTTCGGTCCCGTGCCCGACGCGCTGGCCCAGGCCAGTCGCGCGGCCACCGCCGCCGCGGCGTCGCGACGCATCCTGGTCGTCTTCGAGTGGTTCGGCGGCAACGACGGGCTGAACACCATCGTGCCGTTCGGCGACCCGATGTACTACAAGCACCGGCCGACCATCGGGCTGAAGGATCGCGAGCTGCTGAAGATCGACGGCCACTTCGGCCTGCACAAGTCGCTGGTCGGCCTGAAGCGCCTCTACGACGAAGGAAAGGTGGCCATCGTCCACGGCGTGGGCTACGACCAGCCGTCGTTCTCGCACTTCACGTCGAGTTCGTTCTGGCACACCGCCGCGCCCAACAGCGGCAACGAGTACGGCTGGCTCGGCCGCACGGCGTCGGCGATGGATCCGGCCGGCGCGCGCGGCGATCTCATCGTCAACATCGGCGACAGCCAGGGGCTGGCGGTGCGTGCCCAGCATCACGTGCCGCTGGTGTTCATCGACCCGATGCGCTTCCAGCGCGCGGCGTTCGCGCAGGAGAAGCCGCTGCTCGAGGTGCTGAGCGGCCCGCAGACGCCGGTCGGCGACACCCACAAGTACGTGCTCGAGGTGAACCGCAGCGCGGCGCAGGCCTCGGCGGTGGTGCGCGCGGCGTGGAGCAAGTACAAGGGCCGCGACAACCCCGACCTGCGGCTGCTCGACCTCGACAAGGTGGCGGCGCTGGTCGAAGCCGACTTCCCGACGCAGCTCTACTACGTGCCGCTGCGCAACAGCCTGTTCGACACCCACGTCAACCAGGCGGCCCCGCACGACCGCCAGCTGCAGTACTGCTCGGACGCGATCGCCGGCTTCTTCCAGGAGATGCAGCGCATCGGCCGCGCCGACGACGTGGTGATGTACGTCTACAGCGAGTTCGGCCGCCGCGTCCCCGAGAACACCAGCCTCGGCACCGACCACGGCACGGCGCAGGTCAACTTCGTGATCGGCAATGGGGTGAAGGGCGGCTTCTACGGCACCCCGCCGAGCCTCACCAACCTGGTGCTCGGCGACAACCTCGAGACCACCACCGACTTCCGCCGCGTCTACGCCTCGCTCATCGACGACTGGCTGGGCGTGGATTCCGCCACGGTGCTCGGCCGGAAGTTCGACGGCCTCGGGCTGTTCCGGGCATAGGGGACGACGATGGCATCACGCACCACCTGGTCGCCCGGCCCTGTCGCCTGGAAGGACGATCTCTCGCCGCTGCCGGCGAGCGAGTGGAACGCCGACCGCGCCGCACACCTGCTGGCACACGCCGGGTTCGGCGGCACGCCGGCCGACGTCGAGGCGTTGACCCGTCTCGGACTCGACGGCGCCGTCCGCTCGCTGGTCCACTACGAGGCGATCCCCAATCCGAAGATGCGGCCCTTCGTGGAATCGGGGCTGTGGGATCCGACGCTCGACAAGTTCCCCGAGAGCCGCCCCGAGGCCACCGATCGCGCCACCGCCAAGGGCGAGTCGATGGGCGTGGCCGTGAAGCCCGGCGGCAGCCGGCCCGGACAGCCGATCTCCGACCGCTTCTTCTACTGGCTGCGCGCGACGATGCTCGAGACGCGGCGGCTCGGCTACTGGTGGGCCAACCGGATGCTGCAGACCACGCACCCGGTGGAGCAGAAGATGGCGCTGCTGTGGCACGGCCACTTCGCCACCCACGAGAACAAGGTGCGCGACTACCGCAAGATGGTGCAGCAGGTGGCGCTGTTCGAGCGCTACGCCACCGGCAACCTGCGCGATCTGACCATCCAGGTGGCGCAGAACCCGGCGATGCTCTACTTCCTCGACGCGCAGTACAACGTCAAGGGCGCGCCCAACGAGAACTTCGCCCGCGAGGTGATGGAGCTCTTCACCATGGGCGTCGGTAACTACACCGAGCAGGACGTCCGCGAGTGCGCGCGGGCGTTCACCGGGTGGTACTTCGACGACCTGACGTTCAAGATCGATCCGGCCAGGCACGACGACGGCGAGAAGACGTTCCTCGGCCGGCGCGGCAATTTCGGCGGCGTCGAAGTGCTCCGGATCATCTTCGAGCAGCCGGTGACGGCCGAGTTCCTGGCCGGCCGGATCTACCGGTTCCTCGTCCGCGACGAGCTGTCGCCGGCGCTCAAGGCGAAGCTCGGCACGGTGCTCCGCGAGCACGACTACGAGGTGAAGCCGCTGCTCACGGCGATCTTCTCGTCCAGGGACTTCTACAGCCAGGCCAGCTACGGCGGCCATATCAAGGGGCCGGTCGAGCACTACATCACGATGCTCAAGCACCTCGGCGCCGACGAGGTGCCGGGCGTGCCCGACTTCAACCAGTCCACCATCGCGATGGGCCAGCACCTGCTCAACCCGCCGTCGGTGGCCGGCTGGGCCGGCGGCCGGGCGTGGATCACGCCGGGATTGCTGATGGCCCGCGGCAATGTCGCCCGCGAGGTGCTGATTCCCGACATGACCGGCTTCCGCGACTGGAACTTCAGCGCCGGCAGCGACGACGTGCTGGGCCGGCGGCTGCGCGACGGCTACGACGTGGGCGCGGCCACCGCGCTGAACGACCCGGCGACGATGAGCGAGTTCGACCGGGTGGCGCTCGAGCGCGACGAGCAGTTCAACACCCGCATCTCGGGCTACATCGGCTGGCAGCAGGCGGCGCGCAAGCTGATCCCGACGCCGCGGCACGCCGCGCGCTTCGAGCTGACGGGGCTCCTGGCGGCCGATGGCGCCAGCACCACGAGCGAGGCCGTGGACGCCCTGCTCGCGCGGATGGTGCGGGTGCCGGTGGCGCCGGCGACGCGTGAGGCACTGGTTGCGTTCCTCACCAAGGAACTCGGGACCGACACGATCGACAGGGCCAAGACTTATATGGAGGACGCGCTGCGGATGACGGCGCATCTGATCATGAGCACGCCCGAGTACCAGCTGGTCTAGGGGCTGGGGACTGGAGGCTGGGGACTGGAGGCTGGGGACTGGGGCTCGAGGAAGACGCTGTCGAGCTGCTACACCGTCACGGGAGACAGTGCGAGTCGAGGAGCCGAAGACATGAAGCGACGAACACTAATCACGTCGGCGTTGGGGGCGATGGCGCTTCGTCCCGGCCGCGCGGCGGCGCAGGCGGCGTTCGGCGACGCGCACCTCGAGCGCATGCGGGCGCTGGTCGAGGCGGTGCTGCCGCAGGAAATCGGCGAGCCTGGCCGACAGCGCGCGCTCACGCAGTTCATGACCTGGGTGCGCGACTACCGCGCCGACGCCGACGGCGACCACGGCTACGGTCACGTGCGGCCGCGGCGCCTGCCGCCGTCGCCGGCACTGAAGTACCCGGCCCAGCTCGACGATCTCGACCGGCGGGCCGGCGGCTCGTTCGCCGGTCGGCCGCTGGCCGATCGCCAACGGGTGGTGGCCGAAGCGATCGATGCCGTCAACGTGCGCGACCTTCCCGGCCGCCCCAACGGCGCGCACGTGGCCACCGATCTGATGGCGCACTACTTCAACGGCCCGGGCGCGAACGACCTGGCCTACGGCCGCAGCATCATGCGCGGCGCCTGCCGCGACCTCGACGGCTCCGATCAGCGTCCGGCACCGCTGCCGGCGGGAGGCCGGTGATGCCCACCTTCGAAGCCGATCTCGTCATCATCGGCGGCGGCATCTCGGCGGCACTCCTCGCCCAGCGCGTCCACGCGAAGCGCCCCGGCACCTCGATGATCGTCGTCGAAGCGGGCGACACGTTCTTCGACGCGAAGAAGCGCTGGACCCAGCGCGACCGCATGGTCGCCTACGGCGAGAACCCGTGGCCAGGCGACTACATCGCCGATCAGAGAGGCACCGGCCTCATCTCGCGGTCGATGGTCGTCGGCGGGCAGGCGATGCACTGGGGCGGCGTGACCAACCGGTTCTCCGAGGAAGACACGCGCCTGAAGTCGATGTTCGGGCTGGCCGTGGACTGGCCGATCGCGTGGACCGCACTCGAGCGCTACTACTGCGACGCCGAGCGGGTGCTCGGCGTGTCGGGCGATCCGAGCCCGCTGCCCGAGGACGCCCGCTCCGAGCCGTATCCCATGACCGGCATGCCGCTGTCGTGGAACCTGCGGCAGCTCAAGACCTGGGGTGAGAAGAGCGGCATCCCGTTCTGGGGCACGCCGCAGGCCAAGAACACGCGGCCGTACGACGGCCGCGGCGAGTGCAAGCGCTGCAACACCTGCTCGGTGTGCCCCACCGAGGCGCGTTACGCGCCGGACTTCACCTTCAAGCGGCTGCTCGAGGCCAAGGCGATCACGCTGCACGACCGCACCTTGATCCGCAAGCTGGTCGTGGCCGAGGGCGGCGGCCGCACGCCGCGTATCGATGCCGCCACCGGGCTGCACCGCGACCGGCCCGACGACGCCGTCACGTATCGGGCGAAGACCTTCATCCTCGCGTCCGGCTACGTGTGGAGCTCGCACCTGCTCCTGCTGTCGTCGTCGAGCCGGATGCCCAACGGCGTCGCCAACTCGTCGGGGCTGGTCGGCAAATACATGGCCGGGCATGGCTTCATCCAGAGCCATATCGAGCTCGACGCCGAGATCTACCCTGGCATGAACGAGCAGCACAGCCTGATCTCGCGGCAGTTCTTCCGGGCCCCGAAGAGCGGGCCGTTCGTGCGCCATGACCTGCGGCTGTGGGAGAGCCCGGTGAGCCGCCAGGCGCGGCTGCGCGACGATGCCGGCACAGTGATGCTCGGCGACGCGGTGATGGCCGACTGGCGTTCGCGCACGAAGCGCGCCACCGCCCGGGTGCGGGCCTACTACGACGTGCACCCGGACCGGACCAGCGAGCTGACGCTCGATCCGGCGACGAAGAACGTGTACGGCGATCCGTTGCCGAAGATCGTCCATCGGCCCGACGCGGCATCGCAGGCGCGGTGGGACTCCACGCAGGTGCACATCCGGGGCGTGTTCGAGCGGCTGGCCAAGGCGGACAACGGCCGGCTGCGACCGCTCGACGTCGGCGACTACTGGGACCACCCGGCCGGCGGCTGCCGCATGGGCACCGACCCCGCGGCGAGCGTGACCGACAGCTACGGCCGCACCCACGATCACGAGAACCTGTTCGTCGTCGGCGCGCCGACGCTGCCCACCGCGGGCTGCACCAACGGCACGCTCACGTTCGCCGCGGTCACGCTCAGGTCCGCGGATCACATCGCCACCGCCCTCGGTGGTGGTCGCACGGAGGCACGAAGATGAAACGCGCACGCTTGCTCGACATGGTCGGAATGGGACTGCTCACTGCGCTGGCCTCGGCCTGTGCCCCGGCCGGCCAGGCCCAGGCGCCAGCCGCTCCGGCGGCGGCCGAACGACCCAATCCGCTGCCTGGTGTCACCAAGAGCCTGGAGCAACTCGAAAGCGAGATGTTCCACGTCAGCGCCGGACGGCGGCTCAAGCCGGCGTCGTGGCCCGGCGGGAACCGCGTCGCCGTGGCGCTGTCCTTCGACGTGGACAACGCGTCGATGGCGCTGTCGCAGGGCAACCTCGACTACGAGGTGCTGTCGCGCGGCGAGTACGGCGCCGTGGACGGCCTGCCGCGCATCCTGCGAATGCTCGACCGGCAGCAGGTGCCGGCGAGCTTCTTCATCCCGGCGGTGAGCGCGGCCCTGCACCCGCAGATGGTGCCGAGCATCCTCGAGAAGAAGGTGCACGAGATCGGCATCCACGGCTGGATCCACGAACGGCTGCCGCTGCTGAACAACGAAGCCGAGGAGCAGCGCCTGCTCGACCAGTCGCTGGAGCTGCTCACCAAGCAGATGGGCAAGCGCCCGGTCGGCTACCGCGCGCCGTCGTGGAAATTCAGCAAGTTCACCTTGGCGCAGATCCAGAAGGCCGGCTTCCTCTACGACAGCAGCCTGATGGCCAGCGACGACGCCTACGAGATCCTGATGAACAGGAAGGGCACCGGGGTGATCGAGCTGCCGATCGAGCGCATCGTGGACGACGCACCCTACTTCGGCGCCTCGGACGGCTCGATGCCGTCACCCGAGCACGTGCTCGAGGTGTTCCAGTCGGAGTTCGACGTGGCCTGGGACGAGCGCGGTCTCTACGTGCTCACCATGCACCCGCACATCATGGGCCACCGCTCGCGCGTGGCGGTGCTGGAGCGGCTGATCGTCCACATGAAGCAGAAGGGCGGCGTGTGGTTCGCCACCCACGAGGACGTGGCCAAGCACCTGAAGGGGATGCTGACGGCGAGCAGCACGAACTGATACGGCAATAGGGGCGGGCAGAGTGCTCGTCTGCCTGGGGCAGTCAGGTGGTGGCGTCACCGCCCGCGAATCCCGGTTCCGGGGCCGGTCAACGCTGCGCTCGCTGCGATGTGACCGCTGGACGGCAGGTCCGTGACACTGCCTGATACCCCCAGCGTGCTCGCGTTGTCGCAACTTCTAGCGGCCCCTCCACAGGGCTTCGCGAGCGGCGCCGTCACCACCTGACGCGGCCTCTGCGCGGCCTGCTCCGGACGGCCGCGGGACCCGAGCCAGCCCTCCGCCGTCGCTCAGTTGCCTGCGGAGCGAGGCGTGACGGTGGTATCCGCCGGTTACTTCGCCAGGTCGGTCAGGAACGCGCGGATCCGCCGGGCGTTGGTGCCGACGTCGCTGCGGCCGACGCGCGACACCGAGCGCACGTCCACCCGGCTGGTGCCGTCGGGCACGGCGCTGACGCGGATGGCGATGTCGTCCTTGAAGCCGAACCAGCGGGTGGTGTCGGTGGCCTCGATGCGGCGGCCGGCCTCGTCGGCGGCCACCACGTCCCAGCCGCGGGCCCGCACCATCGACAGGGCCTTGCCGTAGGCCTCGACCGGCGGCATGGCCAGGAACGCCGGCTGCACGTCGGGATAGGCGGTGAGCTGCTGGGCGGCGACCTCGGGCAGGTAGTCGAGGCTGTTGGGCACGTTCAGCTCGCGGCGCAGCGCCGCCACTTCGACGTAGCTCGGCGGCGTGACCGTGTCGGTGGTGATGTCGTGAATCGGCGGCACCGCCCGGGCCACCTGCGCCCACTGCCACGGCACGTAGAGGCTGCCGGCGCCGATGACGAGCGCAACGAGCGCGGCCAGCCGTCCGCCGGTGGTGCCGCGTCGGCCGTTGAGCAGCAGGGCGAGGAGCGCCAGTACACCGGCGGCGATGCCGCCGTAGGCGGCCCAGGTCAGCATCGGCCGCAGCGCCGTGCCGAGGCCGAACCACCCCATGCGATAGCCGGGACCGGCGATCGCCAGCGTGGCGACGGCAGCCAGAGCGACGACGAGCGCGAGCCACGACAGCCAGTTCCAGCGGGAGGTCGTCATGCCGGCGGTTATATCACCGCGCCGGGCCGGCCGGTGCGCCCATCAGCACGCGGTGCTTGGGCGTGATGGCGGCGGGAATCGCCGCCGTCCACACCGTGTAGCCGCGCTGCTCGAGGGCGACCGCCCGGCGGGCGTCGATGGCCAGCGTGGCGTCCATCCAGCCCGCCAGCGCCGGCGGCTGTGCGTGCTCCACGACGTGGCAGCACGGCAGTACGGCGACCCGGGCGCGCGCCTCGGCGGCGCGCTCCAACACGCGGTCGGTGAGGGCTCCGCAGGCGTGGCACGAGACGACGACGTCGCCGGGGGCGACGCTGAAGCGCTCGAGGGGCGCGGCGGTGTGGGTCACCGGCGGCAGATTGGGCCACACGGCGCGCAGCGACTCGCGCAGCGCCGCGGCCGACGGTGGCGGCGTGGGATCGACGACCACGGCGCCCGGGGACGTCCGGTCGAGGAGCAGCATGGCGTACGCCAGCAGGCCATGGCCGCCGCCGACGTCGACGACGCGGCCGCCGCGGAACCGGCGCCGCACGCGCCGGGCCAGCTCCCAGGCCTCGTACAGCTCCTTGCGCGGCAGGCACCCGGCCGTGCAGACGGCCCGCCCGAGCCGGTCGAACAGCGACGCCGACGGGAAGCGCCCGAGATCGTGCGGCGTCAGCCGGTTCTTCGACGACGGATCGAACGGCACGGCGCGATCGTAGCGCGACCGCACACGCGCGGCCGGGACGGGCGGCGGGACCGGCGCGTTCAGGGGCGGTTCAGCCGCCCGCCGTCACCATCCACGCATGGGAGGAACGCCGATGATGAAGTTGGTCGCCGTCGCCGCTGCGGCGGCGCTCGCGGTCGCCGCCCCGGCCGCGGCCCAGGCGCCGGCCGGATCGCTCACGGACGTGACCGGCGTGTGGGTCATGGAGGTCGAGGGCCACCAGTTCGGCCTCGAACTCGAGCAGAAGGACGGCAAGGTCGAAGGCGTGATGCTGGCGATGGGCCGCCGCGTCCTGCTCGTCGGCGACTACGTCGAGCGGGTGCTCACACTCAAGGGCGAGCGGCCGGAGGACGGCGCCGGGTTCCCGCACGGCAGCGAGGCGGAAGCCAAGGCCGGACCGATCGTCGCGACGATGAAGGACGACGGCACGTTCGAAGGCGAGCTGTCGACCAACCGCGGCCGCACCAAGTGGACCGGCGCGCGGCTCGAGAAGCGGTAGCGCTCACGCCTTCACGGGCGCGCCGATCCACCAGGTGACGCCGTTGGCGTCGACGACGCCAGCGTTGCGGTGGCCGTACGGCTTGTCCTCGGGCGGCATCTGCGAGGTGGCGCCGGCCGCCAGCGCCCTCGCGTAGGTCGCGTCGACGTCGGGCACCCACAGGTACAGCGCGGCGCCGAGCGCCTTCCACTGATCGTTCGCCTGGCCGAGCATCACCAGCGAGTCGCCGACGTGCAGTTCGGCGTGCATCACCGCGCCGTCGGGCCGGCGATCCACCGAGCGCTCGGCGGCGCCGAACGCGGCCTTGAGGAACGCGATCTCGGCGTCGGCGTCGGCGACGACGAGATACGGGGTGAGGGTGCGGTAGGTGTCCATGGTGTCGGCCATGGCCGCATCGTGGCCGATCTCAGCTGGCCGGCGCTTGGAGAAAAGTGACGTGGTTCTGGAAGGCGGTGCGGGCGGAGCGGTAGCCGGTCGGCGTCAGCCCGGAGAAGGCCCGGAAGTCGTGGATGAAGTGCGCCTGGTCGTAATACCCGGACGACAGCGCGACGCCGGTCCAATCCACCTCGCGCTCGGCGTGGGCTCGCGACAGTGCCTGCTGGAAGCGCCGCACACGGCAGAACTGTTTCGGGGTGAGCCCCACCTCGGTGCGGAAACGCTCGATGAAGCGCTTGGGACTGAGGCCGACGGCGCCAGCCACGTCGCCGACGCGGACGGCGTACGGGGCGCGAGCGAAGGCGGCGAGGGCCGCGGTGACGGCCGGGTGTGCCGGCCGATCGCGCCAGGCCGCGAGCAGCGCCTGCTCCAGCACGTCGAGGGCGGCCGCCGGGGAGGCGGCCGCCAGCAACTGCTCGCGCAGCCGGGCGGCGGCCGCGGCGGTCCACAGGGTCTCGAGCGGCACGTCGCCGGCGCCGAACTCGTGCGCGGGCGGCGCGAACACGGCCCGCGTGCCGCCCGGACGGAAGACCACGCCGGCGACGTGCTCCTGCTCGTCCGAGTCGATGATCTCGAAGGTCGTCCGCGGGCCGACCAGCACCGAGCCGGGCGCCGTCCTGACCCGCGCCCGCAGGTCGTAGGCGCGCGTGACGTCGGTCTTCAGGTTGATGACGAGCTGGGCGGCACCCGTCGGCAGCACGCGCTCCAGCGCGAAGGGTCGCGGCGCGCGGCGGAAGTACCACACGGCCTCGATGGCCTGGTCGAGGGGAGCGCGCGGGCGCCGGCGCACGAACAGCATGGGCACCGAGTATGCCCGGCGGCCGGCGCCGGGATCAAACGCCCGCGGAGTCTCGGTAGGTGAGCACCAGCACGTCGCGATGGGCGGGCACGCCGGCGTGCTCGGGCACCACCGGGGTCACGCCGTGCCACACGCGGTGATCGTCGAGCACCACCGTGTCGAGCGGCTCGGTCAGCGTGAACGACCCGAGCGCGCGGCCCTCGGCATCGGCCACGGCGGTGACGCCGCCGGCGACGTTGCTCCGCCCGATCAGGCACACCGCCACCCAGTCGACGCCGTCGCGGTGCATGCCCTCGGGCGTCGGCAGGCCGGGGTGCGCGGGATCGGCTTCGATGCGGAACTGGTGCGCCTCGACGAGCCAGCGGCGCGCGGCGCCCGAGGCGGCGTCGAACATGCCGCCGAACGCGGCGGCGAGCCGGAGGAACAGCGGATCGGCGGCCACCGCATCGGCGATCGGCGTGAACCAGCGATCGACGCCACCGTTCAGCCGGTTGTAGTCGCGCGTCTGGAAGTGCGGCCGGTGCGGCTGCCGGATCACGGTGTCGCCGTCGACCGCCAGACAGGCGTAGCGGCGTCGTCGATACCGTCCGCCGTCGGCCATGTAGCTGTCGGTGTCGAGATGGTCCCAGCTGGCCGAGAGCGCGGCGAAGCCGGCGCCGGCATCCGGCCCGATCAGCGTGAGGACGTCCGCGGCGGCGAGGCGGGCGAAACCGTCGCGCCGCAGCGTCGCGACCAGCGGTGCCGCCGCCGTGCCGGACGTCATGGCCGCGCTCCGGCGACCTCGGTCGCGCACGCGAGAATCGACGCCAGCGACGCGTCCACGTCGGCGTCGGTGGTGGCGTACGACGAGACGCTGATCCGCATCGCCTCGCGGCCCTGCCACCGCGTGCCGCCGCACCAGCACACCCCGGCGGCCTGCACCGCGGCGATCACCCGCGCCGTGGCAGCGTCGTCGCCGAAGGCGACCAGCACCTGGTTCAGCGTCACGTCGTTGAGTACCTCATGGCCGGCCGCCCGCAGGCCCTCGGCCATCCGCGCGGCGTGCCGGCAGCAGCGCGAGACGAGCGCATCGAGTCCGTCACGGCCCAGGAACGCCAGCGCCGCCCACACGTCCACGCCGCGGGCCCGGCGTGATCCGTCGGGCGAGTAGTGCATCGGATCGCGCACCCCCGAGGGCGGCAGGTAGGCGGCCGTCATCGCCATCGTCGCGCGCAGGGCGGCGGCATCGCGCACCATGGCGATGCCGCAGTCGTAGGGCACGTTCAGCCACTTGTGGGCGTCGGTCGCCCACGAGTCGGCGCGGTCGTAGCCGTCGGCCTGGGCGGCGTAGTCGCGCGCCGCGCGCGCCCACAGCCCGAACGCGCCGTCCACGTGCACCCACGCGCCGGCGGCGTGCGCCCAGTCGCAGATGGCGGGCGCCGGATCGAACGCCCCGGTGTTGACGTTGCCGGCCTGGATGCAGACCAGGGCCGGTCCGGTGAGGCGCGGCAGCCGGCCGGCGTCGATGCGGCCCTGGCGATCGACGGGCAGATCGACCGTCCGCGTGCGGCCCAGGCCCAGCAGCCCGAGCACGCGGCGCACGGTGGAATGCACCTCGCCGCCGACGGCGACGGTGACCGGTGGGGCACCGACCAGCCCGTCGTCGTCCACGTTCCAGCCGGCGCGGGCCAGCACGGCGTGACGGCCGGCGGCCAGCGCGGTGAAGTTGGCCATCGTCGCGCCGACGACGAACGCGCCGCCGCTGTCGGCCGGCAGGCGCAGCGCCTCCAGGGTCCAGCGCAGGGCGGTCGCCTCGAGGGTCGCCGCCGCCGGCGACATCACGTGGAGGGCGCAGTTCTGGTCCCACGCGGTGGCCAGCCAGTTGGACGCGACCGTGACCGGCAGGGAACTGCCGTTGACGAAGCCGAAGTAGCGGCCGCCGGCCATCGTCACCGTCGCGGGGGAGCCGAGGCGATCGAGCTGGTCGAGGATCTGCTGCGGGTCGGCGCCGCTGGCGGGCAACGGCCGGTCGAAGCCGGCGAGGGCGGTGAGGGCCTCGGCGGTCGGCGCGACCCGGCGGCCGGCGACCGCGTCGCGGTAGCGCACGCCGCGTTCGGCGGCGTCGCGGAGCAGCGCCGCGGTCGAAAGCGCTTCCGCGCGGGGGAGAGTAGCGCTATCGTGATCGGTCATGCGAGAGAGTAGCAGCGTAGCGTCGCTGGTTCAAGGGCTGCGCCAGGAGGCGCAGCGGCTGGCGCCGGGCAGCCGGCTGCCCTCGGTACGGGCGCTGATGGCGCGCCACCGCGTCAGCCCGGGCACGGTGCGCCAGGCGATGGCGCGGCTGGCCGAGGAGGGCGTGCTCGACGCCCGGCCCGGGCAGGGCACGTTCGTCGGTGCCGTGGCCGCGCCGCGGGTCGGGGCGGCGCCCGACTTCGCCTGGCAGGCGAGCGCGCTCGGCCCCGGGCGCATCACCGCCGACGACGTCGCCACGCTCCTGGCCGGCGCGCCGGCCGGTGCGATCAACCTCGCCGGCGGCTATCCCGCCGAGGATCTGCAGGCCGTCGATCTCGCCGCGCGGGCGCTGGCCCGCGCCGCCCGCCGCCCCGGTGTCTGGGGCCGCGTACCGCTCGAAGGCCTCGATGGCCTGCGCGCGTGGTTCGCCCGGCAGCTCGGCCCGACGGTGACCGCCCGCGAAGTCGTGATCTGTCCCGGCTCGCAGGCGGCGATCGCCACCGCGTTCAACGCCCTGACCCAGCCGGGCGACGCGGTGCTGGTCGAGTCCCCGTCCTACGTCGGGGCCATGGCGGCGGCACGCGCCGCCGGCCTGCGGCTCGTGCCGGTGCCCACCGACGCCCACGGCGTCGTCCCCGACCTGCTGGCCCGGGCGTTCGACGCCAGCGGCGCGCGGGTGTTCTACACCCAGCCGCTGCACGCCAATCCCACCGGGGCCACGCTGGCCGCGGCGCGGCGCGCGCCGTTGCTCGACGTCGTGGTGTCGCGCGGGGCGCTGGTCGTCGAGGACGACTGGTGCCGCGATTTGTCGTTCGACAAGGCCCCGCCGCGGCCGCTCTTCGCCGCCGACGTCCATGGCCACGCCGTCTATCTGCGCTCGCTCACCAAGTCCACGGCCCCGGGGTTGCGCATCGGCGCCATCGTCGCCCGCGGCGCGGCGCTGGCGCGGCTCACCGCCAGCCGCGCCGTCACCGAGTTCTTCGTCTCGGGGCCGATGCAGGAAGCCGCGCTCGAGGTGGTGCACGCGCCGGCGTGGCAGCGCCACCTGCGGCGCGTCCGGAGCATTCTGGTCGGGCGTCGCGATGCGCTGGTCGCGGCCGCGCGCCAGCATCTGGGGCCGGCCAGCGTGGCGGTGGTGCCATCCGGCGGCATCCACCTCTGGGTGCGCCTGCCCGACGACGCCGACAGCGACGAGGTGGCGCGGCGGGCGGCGGCGGCCGGCGTCGTCGTCAGCCCCGGCCGGCGGTGGTTCCCGGCCGAACCGACCGGCTCGTTCCTGCGGGTGAGCTACGCCTGCGCCGACGAGCCCGAGTTGCTGCGCGGCGTCGAGGTGCTGGCCCGGCTGGTCACAGCCGTCCCATCCAGGCGAGCAACCCGGTCGTCAGCCAGGGCACGTAGGTGATCACCAGCACGCCGACGCCGAGCACGAACAGCATCGGCAGCGAGGCCACGGCCACTTCCATCAGCGGCCGGCGGAAGCGGTACGACGACAGGAACAGGTTGAGGCCCACCGGCGGCGTCAGGTAGCCGAGTTCCAGGTTGGCGATGAAGATGATGCCCAGGTGCACCGGGTGCACGTCGTAGGCGAGACCGAGCGGCACGAGCAGCGGCGCGACCACGAACGTCGCGCTGAAGATGTCCATCAGACAGCCGACGACGAGCAGGAAGCCGTTCAGCGCCAGCAGGAACATCCACCGGCTGGAGATGTAGGTCTGGGTCAGCTCGAGCAGCCGGCCCGGCACGTCGGCGTCGATCATCCAGCTGGTGAGCCCGACGGCGACGCCGAGGATGAGCAGCACGCCGCCCACCGTCGAGGCGCACTCGGCGGCGACCCGGCCGATGTCGCGGCCGATCTTCAGATCGCGGTGCACGACCACCTGCGTGAAGAACGCGTAGAGGGCGCCGATGGCGGCGGCTTCCACCGTGGTCGCGAACCCGCTGAAGAGCGATCCGACGATGACCACCGGCAGGGCGATCTCCCACTTGGCGTCCCACAGCGCGGCGCCGGCCTCGGCGAAGGCGAACGGCGGCCGGTGGACGCCCTTGGCGATGGCGGCCCGGATGCCCCAGGCGGAGGTCATGCCGATGAGCAGCAGCCCCGGCACGATGCCACCGATGAACAGGTCCTCGATCGGCGACTGGGCGACGATGCCGTAGAGGATGAGCGGCAGCGCCGGCGGCAGCAGCAGGCCGAGCGACCCCGACGCCGTCAGCAGTCCCAACGAGAAGCGCTCGCCGTAGCCGTCCTTGACCAGCGCGGGGAAGAGCAGCCCGCCAAGCGCGAGGATCGTCACGCCCGAGCCGCCGGTGAAGACCGTGAAGAACGCGCACAGCATGGCGCAGACGACCGCCGTGCCGCCGGGGAACCAGCCGAACAGCGCCCGGAACACGCGCAGCAGCCGCTGCGGCGCGCCGCCCTCGGCCAGCAGCACGCCGACCAGCGTGAAGAGGGGAATCGACGCCAGCGTCGGCTTGGTGGAGAGCTGGTAGGTCTGGATGAGGATCGCCGACGCCGGCACGCCCTCGGAGAGGAACATCACCGCGGCGGCGCCGCCGAGCAGCGCGAAGATCGGCGCGCCGGCAGCCCCGCCGACGAACAGGGCCAGCAGCCAGAAGCCGTACGACCCGGGACCCCCGGGCAGCGTGGCCGACGCGGCCTGGTCGATCACCGGTGAGAGCGGATCGCCCCAGTTGAACGGCAGCCCGGCGCCGAGCCACAGCCCGGCGAGGGCGCCGAGCGCGGCGGCCACGCCGGCGCCGGGGTGCGACCGGAGCGAGGCCCGCACGATGCGCCAGGTGATCACCGCGAAGCCGAGCGGCAGCAGCACCTGGAAGGCCCACACCGGCACGCCCTCGGTGATCATCCGGCCGGCCTCGCGCTCGATGCGCACGAGATCGACGCCGCTCCGGGCCAGCATCGCCGCCACCGCGGCGCCGATGAATCCCGCCAGGGCCTTGGCGGCAGCGTTGAGCGGACCGGCGGGCAGCAGCGCACCGGTGGCGAGCGCGAGCAGACGATCCTCGCGCGCCGCCAACGCGCCGCCGAACAGCGCGACCACCAGCGTGAGGTGCTGGACGAACGGCGTGCCCCCGGGGATGCCGGAGTCGAACCGCCGCAGCACGATCTCGGCGATCGGCAGCAGCGTGAGCAGCGCCAGCGCGGCGACCGACAGCCCGTGCTCGACGGCGGCGGCGCCGCCCTGGTAGACGCCGCGCGCCTCGGCCGGGACGTCGGCGTCCGCGCCGGCGGGGGCCGTCACTTGGTGCCGCGCGCCTTCCGGAACGCGTCGCGTTCGCGGGTGCCCTGGTCGAACACGTCGGCCGGCACGATGGTGCCGCGCATCGAGGTGCCGAACTTGTCGGCCATGTCGCGGAAGCCCTTGGCGGCGGCGGCGTCAGGCGTGGTCAGCTTCAGGCCGCGCTTGATCATCTCGGCCCTGGCCTGGTCGTCCTGCTGCGGCACCTCGCGGTCGAGCTGATCCTGGATCTTCTTCGCCATCGTCAGCACCTGGGTGCGGTCGGCCTCGCTGATGCTGCCCCAGGTCTTCGCGTCGACGACCGTGGCGCCGGCGAGCGGGCCGACGCCGAGGTCGAGCATGTGCGGCACGTTGCGGTACCACTGGAAGGCCAGCGTCGCCAGCGGCGTGGAGGGCACCGCGTCGAGCAGGCCGGTCATCAGGCCGCTCTGCACCTCCGAGAAGGGCAGCGGACGCGGGTTGAACCCGTTCTGCTTGTACAGCTGCACGAACTGGTCGTCGCCGGCGCTGGTGTAGAGCCGCTGCTTGCGCAGCTCGTCGACGGTGGGCACCGGGTTCTTGCTGAACAGGTACACCCAGCCGGTGTCGCCCCAGTTGAGCAGCACCAGGCCCTTGGCCTCGAGCTTCTGCTTGAGCATCGGCTCGAGCTTGGCGCGCGTCGCCCGGTACTCCTCGTAGGTGGCGAAGAACATCGGGATGGTGAAGATGTTGAAGGCGTTGTCGACCGAGGCGAGGCCCACCGCGGTGATCGAGGCGGCGTGCTGCCGGCCGATCTTCATGTTCGAGATCATCGTCGCCTCGTCGTCCTGCGCGGCGCCGATGACCCGCACCACGACGCGGCCGCCGGTGGCGGTGCGCACGTCGGCCTCGAACTGCTTCAGGGCCTTGTGCCACACCGAGCCGAGCGGCGCCGGCGAGGCGAGGCGAATCGTGGTCTGCGCGGCGGCCGATCCGGCCGCCAGCGCCAGCGCCAGCACTGCAATCCACACACGGTTCATGAACGTCATGGCGTCTTTCGTTCCTCAGCGGGTTACCGGAAGATTACTGGCACCGGCGCGTGGGGCACCGGTGGGGCCACGGCCAGCGGTGGCGCCGTCGCGGCGGCGCCGGCGGCGGTGAAGAGCTCGTCGACCCGCGATTGCAGGATGCGGGCCCGCTGCTGGGCGATGATCGTCGCCAGGCGGATGTCGGGCACGTCGTTGGGGTCGATGGCCAGGGCCTTCTCCAGCAGCTCGTCGAACTCCTGGCGGTTCTGTGCCGGCTGGGCGACGCTGGCGGCCATGGCCACGTAGGCCGACGCCGACTTGCCCTTCGACAGCTCCACCGCGCGCTCGAAGTGCTTGCGGGCCCGGGCGGCGTCGCCGCCCATCGACGGCGACATGCCGTCGAGCGTGATGAACACCTCGTGGATGGCGCCGTCGGCGTAGTCCTCGTCGAGGGCCAGCGCCTTGTCCATCAGCGTCCGCACGACCGGGAAGTCGGCGACCAGGTCGGGTTGATCGACGCCCACGGCGATGGCCGACCCCCACGACGCGCCCAGCCAGTAGAGCTCGTCCACGTCGTACTTCACCGTGCCGAGCGCCGTGGCCGGGTCGGTGGAGAGCGCGGCGCGCAGGCCCGGCCGCTTCAGTTCCACCCGCCGCATGCAGTAGTCGCGTCCACGCAGGTAGAGACGACGGGCGCGGGCCTTCAGCCGCTCGCTCTCGGCGTAGTCGGTGGACTCGAGCCGTTCGGCGTCGAGCTGCACGAACGCATTGGCGTAGGAGGTGAAGCCCGAGCAGGCCGTGAGCAGCATGCCCCGGTGGTTGGGCGAGGTCTGCAGCAGCGATTCGAGCGTTTTCAGCGAGAAAGGCAGCGCCGCACGGATGAGCTCGGGGTCGTCGTCGGTGGTGTACACCGACGGCCCGGGCGCCGACAGCGTGTCGCCCAACTTGTTGACCGCAAAGGTCTTGATGGAGCAGGCCGTCAAGACCGTGGCGGCGCCGGCGGTCAGCGCGACCAGCCGGACCCGCAAGAGAAGGGATGCCGGGAGTGCCAACGTCCTTTCAGTTTACTGCGCTCGGCCTTCGAGCAACTCGTAGGCGCGGGCCGGTCCGTGCCACAGCACGCCGGCGGCGGTGATCGCCGGGTAGTGGGCGGCGTGCGAGCGCATGTCGATGCGGGTGGCCGCCTCCTGCGCCGGCACCCCGGCCTTGTGCAGCGCCTGCGCCTGGCTCCAGAAGTCGCGCAGATAGGCTTGGAAGTGGTCGATCTTCGCCTTGCCGGTGAACGCGCTGCCGTGGCCGGGCAGGGTCGTGTCGTAGTCGAGGGCGCGCAGCTTATCGAGCGTCTGGATCCAGTCGGGGATGAAGGCGTCGCCGAGATACGACGGGCCTTCGCCGAGCAGATCACCCGTGATCACGACCCGCTCCCTGGGCAGATGGACGACGACGTCGCCGCCGGTGTGGCCGCGGCCGAGGTGCAGCAGGCGGATCTCGCGGCCGCCGCGGAAGAGCGAGAGATGATCGGTGAGCGTGACCGTCGGCGGCGCGACGGCGATTGCCCTGGTACCCTCGAGCTGCGTCTGGAGCACGGCGAGTTGCGTCTGCAGCTTGGCGCGTTCGGCGCTGTCGGTGGTGGCGGCGACGCGGCCCTTCAGCTCGTCGATGCGTCCGGGCAGCGGGGTGATGAAGAACTCCCAGCTGCGGCCGCGTGTCGAGTCGCCGGCAACCAGCTTCTGCCGCGTGTACTCGTGGCCGATGATCTCCACGTCCGGCCCGTAGATCTGATTGCCATGGGCGTGGTCCCAGTGCCAGTGGGTGTTGATGACGTAGCGGACCGGCTTGGGGGTGATCGCCTTCAGCTCCTCGCGCAGCGCCCACGCCCCGCCCGGCGACATGTGGGTGTCGACCACCAGCACGTCGTCGGCGTTGACCACGATCGAGGCGTTGCAGCCGACGGCCAGCGCGCCGGTGCCCACCGCGTGATACACCCCCGGCACGATCTGGCGGATGTCGAACGCCTTGCCGCTGTAGGTCGCGCCCGGCGGGCGTCCGGCTGGAGTCTGTCGCGCGCTCACGGCCGGGCCGCCGGCGATCGCCAGCGCGCCGACTCCGACACAGAGAACGAGGGCCAGGAGCAGTCCGCGGTGCCGTCGCAGCGAGATCGCCATGGCGCGTCAGCCTACCACGCACGAGCTGGATGCCGGGGACTTGTCCCGCGCTGAGAGCCTGTCCCCAGTCAGGCGAAGACGGCGACGACCGGGCCGTGATCGCTCGACCCGACCTCGCGCTGGACGACGCACGTCGTGGCCCGGCGCGCCAGTGGCTCCGACGCCACCACGTAGTCGATGCGCCAGCCGATGTTGCGCTGCTTGAGGTTGCGCCACGGCGCCCACCAGGTGAAGAGGGCATCGTCGTCCGGGTGCAGCGTGCGGCCGACGTCGACCAGGCCGCGCGACAGCAGGCGTTCGATGATGGCGCGCTCGTCGGCGCGGGCGCCGACCTGGTTGGGCTTGCGCTCTTTGGGGTGGATGTCGCGGTCGGTGCGGGCCACGTTGAGATCGCCGCAGAAGAGCAGAAGGCGACCGGCGCTCTGCGCTTCTGCCGCCCAGACGTCCATGGCGTCGAGGAAGCGCAGCTTGGCCTCGTAGTCCTTGCCGCCGTTGGGCACGTAGAACGACGACACGAGCACGCGGTCGGCGCCGAGATCGACGGTGGTCGAGATCACGCGTGACTCGAAGTCGAACTGCGGATGCTCGAAGGTCGGCGGCAGCGGCGCCAACGCCTTGGCGACCAGCAGGGCCACGCCGGAGTAGCCCTTGCCGCCGTGCCAGCCGACCCAGTAGTGCTCCAGCTCGCGCAGGTCGAACGGCAGCTGGTCGATGGTGGCCTTGATCTCCTGCAGGCAGACGATGTCGGGCCGCTCGGCGGCGAGCCAGTCGAGCAGCTGACCCTGGCGGGCGCGGATGCCGTTGACGTTCCAGGTGGCGATCTTCATGGCGGTGCGGGCGGCGCGCCGGTGGCCGACCACTGGCGAAGCGCGTGCTCGATAGCGTAGCGCGCGCGGTCGCCTGCGGCGGCGTCGCCGCTCTCGATGTCGCGCCAGGCGGCCTGCAGCAGCGCGTCGACTTCGAAGGCGACGACGTCGGGCCGGCTCGTGGCGGCCAGCTCGCCCGACGCCGCGGCATAGGCGGCGTGCTCGGCCAGCGTCGCCCGCCAGGTGCGCTGCCAGGCCGTCACCGCGTCGTGCGGCGCGGCGAGCAGCGGTGGGCAGGCGGCGACGAGCACGTCGAGCGCGACATCGCGGCCAGCGGCAAGGGCCAGCCAGGCTTCGGACAGGGCCACGAGGCGCGCGACCCCGGCTGGCGCAGCCGCGGCCGGGCCCAGCACCGCCCGGTCGAAGCGGACGGCTGCGGTCTGTACGACCGCTTCGTCGAGGGCCGGCTTCGAGCCGAAGTGGGCGAAGACGCCGCTCTTCGTCATGCCGGTGGCCGCGGCGAGCGCGCCGATCGACGCCGCCGGCAGGCCGCCCTGGGCGGCCAGGCGCAGGGCATGGTCGAGAATCAGTGCACGGATGGCTTGGGCCGACGGGCGCTCTGATGTGGCCAATTCGCAACGAGAATATCAGATATACGAACGTTCGTTCTCTGGATAGTCCGACCAGCGACCCACGGCGCGGGTGCACGATACTGCCGAGCTCTCGACCGTTCTGCCCGTCTCGACGTCCTACCCGAACGTCTGCGGCTATACTCTGGCCCCGGACCCCTGAGGAGCTTCGAATGACGACTCGATTCATTGCGATCGGACTCGCCGCGGCCGTGCTGGCCGTCCCCGCCCTCGCCAGCGCCCAAGCCACGGCCACGCAGACCCCAACCCGACGGCCCGACGTGATCTACGTCCCCACGCCTCAGGAAGTCGTCGACGCGATGCTGCAGGTGGCCAAGGTCACCAAGAACGACGTCGTCTACGACCTCGGCACCGGCGATGGCCGCATCCCGGTCACCGCCGCCAAGACCTACGGCGCCCGCGGCGTCGGCATCGACATCGACCCGCAGCGCATCAAGGAAGCCACCGAGAACGTCCAGAAGAACGGCGTCGGCGACCGCGTGCGCATCATTCAGGGCGACCTCTTCGAGACCAACATCTCGGAGGCCACGGTGGTCACCCTTTACCTGCTGCCGTCGCTCAACCAGAAGCTGATCCCGAAGCTGAACAAGGAGCTCAAGCCCGGCACCCGCATCGTGTCGCACGCCTTCGACATGGGCGACTGGAAGCCCGAGCAGGAGCTCGACGTCAACGGCCGGAAGGTCTACTACTGGACGATCGGCAAGAAGTAGCGGCGAGCCGACCGGGAAAAACGAAAGGCGGCCGGATCGTCCGGCCGCCTTTCGTCATGTACGGGCCGCGTCAGGAACGCGATCAGTCGGTGGCGCGCCCTTCGAGCAGCGGCTCGCACGGCAGCGTCTCGGGCCCGTTCTCGGTGCACGCCGCGTAGGTCGTCTGGTACATCGACACGCCGGCGTGCTCGCCCTTCTTGTTCACCACGTAGAAGCTGATGCCGAAGGCCGGGTTGCCCTTGGCGTTGAGCAGCCGCTTCTCGATGGTGTTGGCCTTGATACGGCGCAGCGCCTCCATCCCGGCGTCCTTGGGCGATTTGCCCCGCCGCATCTCCTCGACGATCAGGAACGAGCACAGGTTGTAGAGATTGGCCTCGCCACGGCCGGTCGAACCGGCGGCGCCGACCTCGTTGTCCACGTAGAGGCCGGCGCCGAGGATCGGCGAGTCGCCGGTGCGGCCGGGGATCTTCCACGCCAGGCCGCTGGTGGTGGTCACGCCGCACACCTCGCCCTTGGCGTTCACCCCGTCGCAGTTGATGGTGCCCCAGAAGTGATTCGGGTCGATCAGGCCGTCGCGCACCATCGCCAGCCCGGCCATCAACCCGGCGCGTTCGCGCTTCTTCGGGTCGAGGTAGTGCTCGGGGTCCATCCTCCGCTTCCACTCCAGCCAGAGGCCGCGCGACTTCTCGGTGTTGAGATCGGCCTCGATCGTGAAGCCCATCTGGCGGGCGAAGTCCTGTGCGCCCTTGCCGACGAGCAGGTGGTGGTCGGTGTTCTCCATCACCGCCTTGGCGACCAGCGACGGCGCGCGCACGCCCTCGAGCGCGGCGACGCCGCCAGCGCGCTTCGCCGGCCCGTGCATGCAGCACGAGTCGAGCTGCACGACGCCGTCGGCGTTGGGCAGCCCGCCGTAGCCGACGCCCGACTCGGTGGGATCCAGCTCGCACAGGTTGACGCCGGCGATGAGCGAATCCAGCACGTCCTTGCCGCCGCTGGTCATCATCTCGAAGGCCAGCTGCACGCCGGTCTTGGTGCCGCCGTTCTTGTAGACGTTGCCGTTGTTGGAGGCGACGACGGCGGGTCGGAAACCGCCGGTGCGGACGGCCGGCGCCTGGCCGAAGACCGTCGCCGGGACGCCCAGGGCGAGACCGGCAGCGGTGGACGTGGAGACGAACTCGCGACGCGTGAGCTTGGTGGCCATGGACACTCCCTGAAGGGCGGTTGCGCGCATCCTAGTCCCGGCCCACGACCGGCGCAAGCACGGCGGTGTCGGGCGGGCCCCGCCCGCCCGCCCGCTCGCGCACGTCACCATCCCGGCTGCGGCCAGAGCTTCCGCCACCACGGCACGGCCGGGTCGTCCTTGGCCGGACCGACGACCGGCGCCGGCCCCTGCTGGCGGCGGATCTCCTCGATGGGCCACCCGGTCAGCGCCGCCAGCGTCTGCGCTTCCTTCTCGCGCCGCGCTACCAGGTCGCGCCGGTACTGCTCCGCCGCAGCGCACGTGGACGTGCCGGTCCAGGCGTGGCGCAGCACGTAACGGCCCTGGAAGTTGGTGCGGTCGCCGGTCTCGTGGAAGACGAGGTCCTCGGGGAAGTGGGCCTTGTCGTAGCGGACGTGCAGGCGCGTCACGAAGACGTTCTGCGGCTGCGGGGCGATGCGCATGCCCGGCATCGGCCGCGGCCCCGGCCGGGCGGCGTCATCCAGCCAGAACACGCCCAGGCCGCGCAGCTCGTCGGCGGTGAGGGGGTCGGCGGCGCACGGGTCGCACCAGCCCATGTCCCAGGCGTACTCCTGGAAGAGGGCGCGCATGTCCTCGCGCTTCACGTGCTGGTCGAACAGCGCCCGGTACATCCGCGAGAACATCGCCGGGTCCTTCACGTAGGCGGGAATCTCGACGTCGGTGGTGAGCTTCACCGTGCGGTAGTTGGTGCTCTCGACGCGGCCCTTGCGGGTGAGGGTGTAGACGAACAGCTCCTGGGTGCCGTCGGCGTTCACCATGCCGAGGCGGATCGGCAGCATGAACTTCGGCGACTCGTACGCCACCTGAATCGGCCGCAGCTTCACCACGCCGAGCCGCGCCTGTTCGGCCAGGTTCACCTTGGCGACGAAGAAGCGCATCTTCTGGCCGATGTAGCTGCCCAGCACCTCGCTGGCGCCGGCCGGGATGCGATAGCCGTTCTCGCGCAGCCACGTCTCCAGCCCTGAACTCTGCGCCGCCGAGAGGATGAGGATGTCGTATTCGCCCACGGTGTACTGCGCCTCGATGGTCACACCCAGGCTCTTGGCCCGTGCGTCCTGGCGGGCCGCGCCGACCGAGGCGGGCGCCGGCAGCGCGCTCTCCATCGCCCGCAGCCGGTCGTACATCACGCACGGGTCGGGGTCGTAGTACTCGACCAGGCGAGGCGCCGTGTAGGCATCCAGGTGCGTCACCAGCGCCGCCTCGGCGACGTGGATCTGCTCGCGTGTGATCGACGTCGGCACCGGGATCACCATCGCGAACTCGCGCGGGTTGCCGCGGAAGTCGTTGCTCATCGTGATCACCGTGCGGTCGCCGTCGCGCACCAGCACGACCTGCGACGCCTTGTTGAAGAGCGAGGTGTCGGCCTTGGCGACGTAGAAGCCGCAGAAGGCGTCGGCCCGGGCGGAGACGCCGAGGGCGAGCCCCACGGCGAGCAGGAACACGGCGGTCTTGCGCAACATCGGAGTCCTCCAATCGAGATGGGTGAAGCGGGAGACGGCCAGCGGCCACTGGTAGCGGGCCGCCGGAACGAGCCAATCGATGACGGGCACCAGCAGCGACGCCACCGCCAGCGACCACAGGAAGCCGTTCGTGTGGAACAGGCGGAAGTGCACGTACCAGGCGCCGGCGGCGACCAGCACGGCGAAGGCGATCCGCCCGATCCGCGAATCGGGCGTCGTCTTCGGGTCGGAGATCATGAAGAAGCTGAAGAGCAGGAATGCGCCGCTCTCGAGCCGGTGCAGCGGGATCGTCAGGGGCTCGCCGAGCGACAGCGACCGGCCGACCAGGATGGCGGCATAGGCGGCGATGAACGCCAGGGTCACGTCGCTGCGGGCGGCGCGATTCACCACCAGCATCCCGGCGCACGCCATCGTGAAGGCGAAGGCGGCGGCCGTGCCCCACTGCCCCGGCGACACCCACGCCAGGTCGGTCGTGAGCAGCAGCGCCACCAGCGCGCCGTTGGTCGGGTTGAACACGTGTTTGCCGCCGACGCGGATCAGGAACTTCGAGCCCACCGCGATCGCCGAGCCGACGGCAGCGATCCACAGGTGGTCGGTGCGCAGCAGCAGGCACAGGCTGAGCGCCGAGATGAGCGCGCTCCTGGCTCCCGAGCGCCACGGGGCGCCGGTCCACCAGTCGCCCAGGCGCTGCACGGCCAGGGCCGTCACGATCGTCACGGTGACCTGGGCCAGCCCGAGGTCGAACCCGAGCCAGCCGAGGCCGTAGGTCAGCAGTGACCCGAGGGTCAGGATCTGTCCGTGCCGCGGGTCGGCGCGGAGCCACTGCCAGGCGTATGACGCGAGCCGCATCGTCGTCCTCCACCCGGAGAACGGCGACGCGGCGGTTCCTTGCAGCGGACGCGTGGCGCCGGCCGGCGTGCCCGGCCCCCGGCCGGTCTGATAGCGTCTGGAGGATGTCCCGCCTCTTCTCGCCGTTGCCCCTGCGGGGGGTCACGCTGCGCAATCGCGTCGGCGTGTCGCCGATGTGCCAGTACTCCAGCCACGACGGCCACGCTCACGACTGGCACCTCGTGCACCTCGGGCAGTTCGCCGTCGGCGGCGCCGGGCTGGTGATGACCGAAGCGACGGCGGTCGTGCCCGAGGGGCGGATCAGCCCGCACGATCTGGGCATCTGGGACGACGGCCACGTCGAGTTCCTGCAGCGCATCACCAGATTCGTCGCCGCCCAAGGTGCCGTGCCGGGCATGCAGCTCGCGCACGCCGGCCGCAAGGCGAGCACCAAGCGGCCGTGGGAGGGCACCGGCGCGGTCGCCCCCGCCGACGGCGGCTGGGCCAACGTCATGGCTCCGAGCGCCGTCGCGTTCGGCCCGAACTATCCGGAGCCGCGGGCGCTCTCGCTGGACGGCATCGCCATGGCGGTCCAGGCGTTCCGCCGCGCCGCCGAGCGGGCGCTGGTTGCCGGGTTCCGCCTGCTCGAGATCCACGCCGCGCACGGCTACCTGCTGCACCAGTTCCTGTCACCGCTCGCGAACCACCGCGACGACGGGTATGGCGGCTCGCTGGCCAATCGGGCGCGGCTGTGTCTGGAGGTGGTGGCGTCGATCCGTGCGGTGGTCCCCGACGCGATGCCGCTCTCCGTGCGCCTCTCGGCCACCGACTGGGCCGAGGGCGGATGGACGGTGGAGGAGTCGGTGCAGCTGGCGCGGTGGCTGCGCGACGCTGGCGTAGACCTCGTGGACGTGTCGTCGGGCGGCCTGGCGAGCGGCCAGAAGATCCCGATTGGCCCCGGCTACCAGGTGCCGTTCGCGCGTCAGGTGCGGGACGGCGCCGGGGTGGCGACCGCCGCGGTGGGGCTCATCACCGAGCCGGCCCAGGCCGAGGCGATCGTCGCCGGCGGCGACGCCGACATCGTGCTCCTGGCCCGCGAGCTGTTGCGCCAGCCGCACTGGCCGCTGCTGGCGGCGCACGCCCTCGGCGCGCCGGTCGCCTGGCCATCGCAGTACGAGCGCGCCCATCCTGGCGGCGCGCCGCGCCGCTGACCGCGGACGCGGGAGGTTGACAACGGGTCAGGCCGCGCCGGTCCGACCGGGTGGCGGCGCCGGCGCCGGCTCGGCGGCGGCCCCGAACCCCTCGCGCAGCATCCGGCCCCAGGTGTGGTCGCCGCGGAAGTAGCGCACGAAGGCCTTGAGGCGGAACCACACCGTGACCTGCCGGTAGCCGAACGGCTCGATGAAGGCGAACCAGACGAGGCGCAGCGTGTCGGCGGGCCGGCGGTATCGCTTGAAGCTGACCTCTTCCATCAGGATGGCCGCGAGCGACAGCAGCGTGCCGAAGAGGTACGCGGCGGCGAAGAACGCGAAGGCGTAGCTGGGCGCCAGCAGGCCGGTCAGCGTGCAGGCCACGGTGATTACCAGCCCGGCCGCCTCGACGACCGGCGCCAGCAGCTCGGCAATCAGGAAGTAGGGCATCGCGATGAGCCCGGTCGCGCCGTACGCCGCGTTGCCGATCAGCCTGCGGTGGGCGACCATGGTAGCGATCAGCCCGCGGTGCCAGCGCTCGCGCTGCCGCCCGAGCACGGCGATCGACGTCGGCACCTCGGTCCAGGCGACCGGGTCGGGAATGAACACCACCTTGCCCGGGATCGCCCGCTCGCGCAGGTGGCGCTGCAGGCGCACGATCAGCTCGAAGTCCTCGGTGACGGTGCTGGTGGCGTAGCCCAGGATCTCGGTGAGGTAGTCGCGGCGGAACAGGCCGAACGCGCCCGAGATGATCAGGTTGCCGCCGAGCAGGTTCCAGCCGAGCCGCCCGAACAGGAACGCACGCAGGTACTCGACCGTCTGGATGCCGGCCAGCCAGCGGCCGTCGACCCGCGCATCGACGACCCGGCCGTCCGCCACCCGGCAGGAGTTGACGACGCGGATGGTGCCGCCGACCGCGGCGATCTTCTGGTCGAACAGGAACGGACGGGCGAGGCGCAGCAGCGCGTCGGGTTCGATGAGGGTGTCGGCGTCGCAGGCCAGCACGTAGGGAAAGCGGGCGGCGTCGAGCGCCACGTTGAGCGAATCGGCCTTGCCGCCGTTGTTCTTGTCGACGACCAGCAGCTTCGACCACGTCCGTGAGCGGTAATAGGCGCGCACGCGTTCGGTCCGCAGCCGCCGCATCACCGCCGGCGGCACCTCGTAGAGGTCGTAGGCCTCCAGCAGGCGGGCCATGGTGTCGTCGCTCGAGCCGTCGTTGACGAGCACGACCTCGTAGTACGGATACTGCAGGGTGAGCAGCGAGCGCAGGCTGTCGACGATCGACACCGTCTCGTTGTAGGCCGGCACCAGGATGCTGACCCGCGGGACCGCCGACGAGGTGAGGGAGCGCGCCAGCACGTCTTCGCTGCCGAAGCGCCAGTGCGCGAACAGCTGCGGCGCCGCCAGCACCAGCAGCAGCGCGAAGAACGAGTTCACCAGCAGCATGTACCAGAGGATCGCGAGATCCGCGGCGTGCACGGCGGCGACCAGCCAGTCGTAGGCCGCGGGCATCAGACCTCCGACATCTCGACGACCGCCGCCGGCGACAGCCCGGCGACCAGCACGGCCATGTCCCGCGCCATCGGGTCGTCGCCGCGCGCCACCTCGAGCAGGGCGTGGCGCGACTCGCCGCCGATCTGGGCCAGGGCCAGGGCCGAGCGGTAGCGCACCCACCAGCTCGGGTCGCACACCGTCAAGGCCAGCAGGCTGGTCGCCTCCCGCGCCCGCAGCGCGCCGAGAGCCCGGGCGGCCTGGGCGCGGACGCGCCAGTCCTCGTCGGCGAGCAGCCCCATCAGGATCGGCGCGGTGTCGGGATCGGCATGGCGGCGCAAGGCGCGGGCCACGTGCAGGCGGACCTCCGGCCGCGGGTGGTTCGCCAGGTCGCGCACCCGGTCGAGGGCGTCGGGGCTGGCCAGCGCGCCCGACGCGTCGATCCAGGCGTTGAGCGCCGCCGGCGCCGCATCGGGCTGCAGCCGGCGCACGAGCGCCTCGGCCACCACCACCGGGTGGCGGGAGAGCGCGGCGAACTGGTACTGCTGCACGGCGTCCTGCCGCTCGGGCAGCAGGTCGAGCTCCACCTCGACGAGGCAGCCGCCGAGCCGGGCCGCGGCGTCGATGGCCACCAGCCGCACGGCCGGATGGCGATCGCGCAGCAGCCGCTCGACGACGGTCGCATCGGCGTCGCCACCGACGATCGACAGCAGCCGGGCGACGTCGAAGCGCCGCCACCAGAACCGCGAGGCGGCGTGGCGCAGCATCCGCTCGACCCACGACTCGTGGCGAAGCAGCGGCGCCAGGATCTGCTGCCGCTCGAAGGTCAGGGATCCGGGTGCCAGCCGCGCCAGGGCCCGAAACGCCACCTTCGGCGCCAGGCTGCGGAGCGCCGCGACGACGGTGCTCACCTCCGCCTGGTTCATCAGCCAGCGGTGCAGCACCGGTTCGAGCCGGCGCACGCCGGCATCGACGCGCCGCGTGTGGGCGGCCAGGTGCAGACGCACGCCGAGCAGACTGGCCAGGGCGATCAGAATCAGCGCGCCCTCGGCGCCGAGCGCCAGCCACAGGCCGTGCAGCGACAGCATCACGCCACCTTGCGCACGCTCGCCGACAGCGCCGTCCAGCGCTGCAGCTTGGCGACGAGGACACGGACGTTGAACGGCTTGGCCAGGTGATCGAGCGCGCCGGCGAGCAGCGACCGCACCTGCACCGACTCGTCGGCGTGCGACGAGATGACGACGATCAGGAAGGCGTCGGGCCGTTCCACGCCGAGTCGTTCGAGGATGGCGTGGCCGTCCACACCCGGCAGATCGACGTCGAGGACGACGATCGGCGGCGAGGCCATCGCCGGCATCCCCAGCAGGGTGCTCAGCACCTCGCTCCCCGAACTGAAGAGCTCGTGCGGCAGCCGCACCTGGTCGAGCGCGAAGCCGAGCATCCGGGCCAGCGACGGATCGGCGGTGGCGACCACCAGGGCCGGGCGCTCGGCGGAGACGAATCGTCCGTGCGTGCCGCGCGACCGGTGCCGCCCGGGCGGGGTGGCAGGCGACGCGCGGCGGCGTGAACGCGGCGGCGCGGCGGCCAGGGCCGGCGAGGCGGCGGGTAAAGGGGCCGAAGGATGGGTCACGGTGTGCAGGAATCCACCCAGGGAATCGGCGGCGGCCGAGGCGGCTTCAGCGGCGGACTCGGCCCGGGCGGCGGGACTTACGGCCGGCCGCTCCGCCGCCGATAGATCCTGCGCGTCGTCCCTCCCCCCGAGGTCTGCCGGTGCGCCCACTGTCCCGAACCTTCACCCGCCGCCTGTCGTGGCTCGGGGTCGCGGCCTGGATCGTCACCATGGGCCTGCTGGTCCAGCGCACCTACCTCCAGGCGTCGGCCGCCAACCTGGCCACCGACCTTGCACGCTATGGCACGCAGGCGCAGTGGCGGGGCGTGTACTACCGCGGCGAGAAGATCGGCTTCACGGTCGGCCAGGTCGTGCCGACCGCCGACGGCTTCGAGCTGCACGAGGACGGCCGCCTGCAGATGTCGCTGCTGGGCGCCACGACGCCGGCGATCATCAAGACCACGGCGCGGGTCGATACCGCCTTTGCGCTGCGGTCGTTCGAGTTCTCGCTCGACCCCGGCACCGGTCCGCTGACGCTGGCGGGACGTCTCGACGGCGTGCGCTTGACCCTCCAGATCACCAGCGGCGCCGGCACCCGCACCGAGGTGCGCACGCTGGCCGAGCCGCCGGCGCTGATTGCCAATCTCGGCCGCCGGCTGGCCAGCGCCGGGCTCGCCGAAGGCGGCGAGCACCGGCTGCTGGTCTTCGATCCCGCCACCTTGAGCAACTCGCCGGTGACGGTGAAGGTCGGCCGCCGCGAAGTGGTGATGACGGGGGGGCGGCCGACGCCGGCCTTCCGCGCCGCGCTGTCGTTCGCCGGCATCACCACCACCTCGTGGATCACCGACACCGGCGAGGTCATCCGCGAGGAGAGCCCGCTCGGCCTGCTCTCGGTGCGCGAGCCGCAGGAGCAGGCCGTGCAGCTGGCGGTGTCGAGCCGCGTGCAGGCCGACCTGCTCGCCGCCGCCGCGGTCGTGCCGACCATGCGGGCGCGCATCGACGAGCCGCGCGACGTCGTCCGCCTGCGTCTGCAGGTGTCGGGCATCGACCCCTCGCCGCTCGTCCTCGACGGCGTCGGGCAGACCTGGACGCCCGACGTGCTCGAGGTCGCCGACGCCCGCCAACTTCGCCCGGGCCCGGCCGACGCCGCCCTGGCCGAGTACCTGCGGCCGGAGCCGCTCATCGAGAGCGACGACCCGGCGATCGTCGCCGAGGCCGAACGGATGGTGGCGGGCGCCACCTCGCCGCGCGAGCGGGCGGAGCGGCTGGTGCGCGGCGTGAACGGCCTGCTCGACAAGAGCCCGACCATCAGCGTGCCGTCGGCGCGCGAAGTGCTGCGCACCAAGGTCGGCGACTGCAACGAGCACACGGCGCTGTTCGTGGCGCTGGCGCGGGCGGTGGGTCTGCCGACGCGCATCAACGTCGGGCTGGCCTGGGTGCTCGGCGCCTTCTACTACCACGCGTGGCCCGAGGTGTACCTGGAGGACGCCGATGGCCGCGGCCATTGGCTGCCGGTCGATCCGACCTTCAACCAGTTCCCCGCCGACGCCACGCACGTGCGGCTGCTGCGCGGCGGGCTCGACAAGCAGGCCGCCATCCTGCCCCTCATCGGCCGCCTGCAGCTGACGGTGCTGGAGGTGGAGCTGTCGCCCGACGCGGTGGTGCGGACGGCGATGCCGGCGGCGGCGCCGGCCGAGGGCCCGCCCCTGGCGATGCCGCTGGCCCCGCCGGCGCGTCCCGCCGTGGCAGGCGGCGGGTGCTGGTTGGGCCGCTGGTTCGCCCACTGCCGGGGGACGCGATGATCCGGGTGACCGACCTGCGCAAGCAGTACGGCGAGTTCACCGCCGTCGACGGCGTGTCGCTCGACGTCGAGCCCGGACAGATCCACGGCTTCCTCGGCCCCAACGGCGCCGGGAAGACGACGACGATCCGGATGATCGCCGGTCTGCTCAAGCCCACCAGCGGCCGGATCGAAGTCGACGGCCACGACCTGGCCACGTCGCCCGAATCGGCGAAGGCAGCCCTGGGCTTCATCCCCGACCGGCCGTTTATCTACGAGAAGCTGACGGCCGGGGAGTTCCTTCGCTTCCACGGCGGCCTCTACGGCATGGCGCCCGACGCGGTGGAGGCACGCATCGGCGAGATGCTCGACCTGTTCGAGCTGGGCCGCTGGCAGCACGAGCTGGTCGAGAGCTTCTCGCACGGCATGAAGCAGCGGCTGGTGATGAGCGCGGCGTTCCTGCACCGGCCCAAGGCCGTGCTCGTCGACGAGCCGATGGTCGGCCTCGATCCGCGCGGCGCCCGGCTGATCAAGGACGTCTTCCGCAAGATGAGCGAGCGCGGCGTGGCGATCCTGATGAGCACGCACACGCTCGAGGTCGCCGAGGAGATGTGCGATCGGATCAGCATCATCCTCAAGGGCCGGATCATCGCCCACGGCACCGTCGACGAGGTGCGCGGAATGGCCGGCGGCGCCGACGAGGAGCTGACGGCCGTGTTCCTCAAGCTCACCGGCGGCTCCGGCCTCCAGGAAATCGACGAGGTCATCTGAGTGTCTGGTGACCTGATTGGGGCTCGGGGCTCGGGGCTCGGGACCGGGGCCGGCGGGGCCTCGGGGCTCGGGGCCGGAACGCCCGCCCTGGCAGCCGGCCTCACCGGCTTCGGGGCGCCGCGTCCGCCGCGGGTGCCGCTGGCCGCGTCCACGCTGCGGGCCTTCCCGTTTCTGCTGCTGCCGTCGATCTGGGCGGCCCGCAACCGCGCCCGCCGGCGCGAACGCGGCGACCTGCTGCGCGGGCTCGTGTTCGGCGGCATCGGGGCGGGCGTCGTCGCCGCGCTGGTCGCCGGGGCGTTCTGGGTCACCTGGCAGGCGGTGCAGTACGCCGAGCTCGGCGACTACCTGATCCGCATCGGGTTGTCGTGGCTGTTCCTGACGTTCCTGTCGTTCCTGGCGTTCAGCGGCGTCGTCTCGGCGCTGGCGACGTTCTTCCTGAGCGACGACCTGCGGCTGGTGATGGTGGCGCCGGTCACCGCCCGGCGGGTGTTCATGGCCCGCTTCGCCCGCACGCTCGCCCAGGCCGGGTGGATGGTGGTGGTGTTCCTGGTGCCGGTGCTGGCCGGGATCGGCCTGGCCAAGTGCGCGCCGGTCTCGTTCGTCGTGGTGGCCACGCTGACCGTGGCGCCGTTCGTCGTCATCCCGGTGGGCCTGGGGGCGGCGGTGACGCTGCTGCTGGTGAACGTCTTCCCGGCCCGCCGGGCCCGCGACATCCTGATGCTGATGGGGCTCGTGTTCGCGATGAGCCTGGTGATCCTGCTGCGCGTCGTGCAGCCCGAACGGCTGCTGCGCGTCGAGTCGATGCCGGTGGTCACCGACTTCTTCGCGACGCTGCAGTCGCCGGTGACGCCGCTCCTGCCGTCGTTCTGGGCCGGCGAGGCCATCTTCGCCGGGCTGCAGGGGCAGATCGACTGGCTGCACCTGGCGGCGCTGTGGACCACGGCGGCGACGGTGACGATCGCGCTGGCGGCGGCCTTCGCCCGCTGGCACTTCCCCGGCTACAGCAAGTCGCAGGAGGCGCGAAAGGCGCGCTTCGCGCAGTGGCGGGGGCTGGATCTCGTCGCCGGCTGGCTGCCGCTGTCGGCGGTGCGCCGGCAGCTGCTGGTGAAGGACCTCAAGGTGTTCCTGCGCGACGTCAGCCAGTGGTCGCAGCTGCTCCTGCTGCTGGCGCTGGTGCTGGTCTATCTCTACAACTTCCGCGTGCTCGACCTCGACCGGGTGCCGGGGATGAGCGGCGTCATCAAGAACGCCTATGCCTTCCTCAACATGGGCATGGCCGGCTTCGTGATGGCCACCGTGACCGTGCGCTTCGTGTTTCCGGCGGTGTCGGCCGAAGGCGCGGCCTTCTGGATCATCCGCACGGCGCCGATCTCGCTCGGCGATTTCCTGTGGTCGAAGTTCTGGACCGGACTCGTGCCGGTGCTGGCGCTCACCGAATGCCTGGTCGTCGTCGGCAACCAGTTCCTGAACACCGATCCGTTCCTGAAGCAGGTCACCGCCGGCGCCGTCGCGTGCATGGCCTTCGCGCTGGTCGGCCTGGCGGCCGGACTCGGCGCGCGGTATCCGCGCTTCTCGGCCGACAATCCCAGCCAGGTCGCCGGCTCGTACGGCGGCGTGGCGTTCATGGTCGTGGCGGTGCTCTACGTGCTGGCGATGATCGCCCTGCTCAGCTGGCCGTCGTCGGTCTACCTCTGGGCGCAGACCCGCCGCCGTCCGCTGACCGACGCGCAGCTGTGGCTGATGGGCGCCTCGTTCGCCACCGCGGTCGGGCTCAGCCTCGCGCTGTGGCTGCTCGGGATGCGCAGCGGCGTCAACGCGCTGCGCCAGATGGACCGGACGCCGGCGTAGCCGGCTGCTGGCTGCTGCGGCTGTAGCGGAAGTCGCAGCAGTGCGCTCCCTGCATCAGGGTCTGCGTTCGCGTGAACGTCACGTCGGGCGCGAACCCGCCGATGAGCGCGCCGTCGCGCTGGCACGACAGCACCTCGCCGAGTTCGGGGATGCCGAGCGCGCGGTACATCTCGGCGTAGCGGCAGCGGGTGACGTCGAAGGCCAGCGTGGTGTCGGTGGCGTCGATCACGCGCAGCTCGAGCGCGCCGTTCCGGGTCCACGGCTCCCACTGCGCGAAGAAGGCCGTGAGCGACGTGTCGCCGGTGGCTTCGGCCATCGCCCGCCCCTGATCGCGGGCGATGCCGGCGATCGCGTCGCGGGCCACGGCGATGACGCGGTCGCGGCCGAACTCGCGGCCCAGGGCGTCGAGCACCGGCGCCAGCACGCGCGCCTCGATCTCGCGCCGGGTGAGGATGCCGACGGCGTTCAGGCGGGCCACGCTCTCTGGGTCGTCGGCCACGGGTTCCTCCTGTGCGACTGGATTCAGCTGGCGTCGCCGAGGGCGGCGCTGTTCGACCGGCGAACCGCGACGAGCAAGGGGAGCCCGGCCAGCAGCATCAGCAGTCCGTAGTACACCGTGTCGGCGCCGGCGCCGGCGACCGCCGCCAGGGCGTAGACGAAGGCCACGCCGCTGATCACCGCCGCGAACCCGGCCGGTGCCGGGTGACCGGGCAGCAGCCAGACCGCCAGCGCGCAGAACACGTAGGCGATGACGGCGGTGAGCGTGGCGAGCAGCACCACGAACGTGTACATGCCGACCAGCCCGCGCGAGTAGTTCATGGCGACGAGGGCGGAGGCGAGGACGCCGGCGACGACCAGGGCAGTGGCCGGTGTGCCGCGGCGACCCAGCCGGCCGAGGGCGGCGGGCAGCAGGCCGTCGTCGGCCACGGCCACCGGCAGCTGGCCGGCCGCCAGCACCCAGCCGTTGAGCGCGCCGAGGCACGACAGCGCCGCTCCGGCCGCCACCAGGCGCGCCGCGCCCTCGCCGAACATCCGCCGCGCGCCATCGGCGAACGGCGCCGTCGAGGTGGCCAGGTCGTCGGGCGGCACCAGGCTCATCACGCCGAGGGTGCACAGGATGTAAACCGCGGCCGTCACCACCGTGCCCCACACGGTGGCGCGCGGGATGGTCCGTGCCGGATCGGCGACCCGCGCGGCGGGGATGGTCGCGCACTCCATGCCTTGAAAGGCGAACAGCGTCAGCGTGACCGCACCGATGATCTGTGTGCCGGCCGGCACGGCCGTCGTGTCGGGCAGCGCCAGCACGACCGGGTCGAACCACCACAGGCCGCCGAGCCCGATGACCACGAGCGGCAGCAGCTTGAGTGCCGTCGTCGCCACCTGCAGCTGTCCCGCCAGCCCCACGCCACGGACGTTGACGGCGACCAGGCTCCAGATGACCGCGATGGCGAGTCCCGCGGCTCCGGCCGGCGAGCGCACCAGGCCCGGCACGAAAGGGTCGAGGTAGCCGACCGCCGCGACGGCGAGCGCCGCCAGCGCGGCGACGATCGACAGCCAGTAGCCCCAGGCGACGAGGAAGCCGACGGTGTCGCCGAACGCCCGCCGGCTGTAGGCGTAGACGCCGCCGTGCGCGGGGTAGAGCCGGGCGAGTCGGGCGAAGACCAATGCCAGCGCCACCGATCCGAGCGCCGAGACGACCCAGCCGACGAGGCTCAGGCCGCGATACGCGGCCAATGACGCCGGCAGCAGGAACACGCCCGAGCCGACCATGCTGCCCATGACCAGGGCCAGCGCCGACCAGAAGCCCAGCTCACGGCGCGGCGCGTCGTCGGCGATCGCGGCCGCCGCGCGGCCGTCGAGGGCGATCGCCGGAGGAGAGGCCATGTGCGCGACAGCCTACCAGACCGCGCGGCTACTTCCGCGCGTGGCGCTCGAGCATCTGTCGCCGGACCACGCCGCCGTAGACGTGGCCGTCGCGATCGACGCCGACCCCTTCGGCCCCGGCGTGCTCGACGGCGAGCGGCTCCATGTCCTCGATGAAGGCGGTGACCGCGCCGGTGCGGGCGCTGCCGATGCGGATGCCCTTCCTGATCCCCGGCAGCTCGTGCGCGCCGGTGTCGCGGCCGCCCGATTCGGAATCGGCGACGTAGATCGTGTCGTCGGCGGTGATGGCGATGCCGCTCGGCCGCCCGAACTGCCGCCACTCTTCGATGAACACGCCGCGCTGGTCGAAGATCTGGATGCGGTTGTTCTCGCGGTCGCCGACGAACAGCCGCCCCTGCGAGTCGATGGCGATGGTGTGGGGCTCACTGAACTGCCCGGGACCGGAACCCTTGCCGCCCCATTCGTGCACGAAGGTGCCGTCCCTGGTGAAGTGCACGACGCGGTTGTTCTTCCCGTTGCGATGGCTGTCGGTGACGAACAGGTCGCCATTGGGGGCCACGACCACGTCGGTGGGCTGATCGAAGTGCGCCGGCCCCGAACCGCTGACGCCCTTGGTGCCGAGGGTCATCAGGATCGTGCCGTCGGGACTGAACTTGATCGCCTGGTGGCCGATGCCGTTGCCGCCGCGGGCGTCGGTCATCCACAGGTTGCCGTCGCGATCGACGGTGCCGCCGTGCGGGAAGTTGAACAGGCCCGCGCCGAAGCTGCGCAGCAGCCTGCCGGCACGGTCGAAGACGAGGATCGGCGGCTCCTTCCGGCCCTCGCACGAGTTGTCCACGCAGCGGTGCACCACGTAGATCTCGCCGTTCGGCGCCGGCTCGATGGCGGTGACCGCCGCCCACTTCACGCCGGACGGGAGCTGGCCCCAGTCGCGGGTGGTGCGGTAGGGCTGCGGCAGGTCGTTGCGGACCGTCTGCGGCGCCTGCGCCACCGCCACGGGCGGCGCGACTGCAGCGGACCAGGCGACGGCGAACAGCACGGCGATCGATGTGCGCATCGGCAGCCTCGAAGGCCCGGGGAACGTTGCGGGCGGGGCGATTCTATCGCCGATCGATCACGCGGCGGCGCCGGCTTCGCACGCCCGCCGGGTCGCCCGGTGGCGATACCAGAACATCGGCCAGAGCGCCCAGGCGGCCAGTCGGCCGAACAGCGCGTTCAGCACGGTCCCGCCGCGCAGCGTGAAGGTGACGCGATCGGTGAGGCGTGTGCGGGCGCCGAGGGCCTCGAACTCGTGGCGATGTACCCACGAGGCGAACGGGCCGGCGAGCTGCTCGTCGACGAAGAGCCGGTTGGGGACGTACTCGGTGTGTGCCGCCAGCCAGCGCACCGGGCCGATGCGCAGATCGACGCGGCCGCCCGGACGGATGCCGCCGTGGCGGCTGACGACGCGCAGCGGCGGGAAGGGCGGGCTGAGCCGCGCCAGGGCATCGTCGCGCTCGTGGAAGGCGAAGACCGTCGCCACGGGGGCGTCGATGACGAGGCGCTTCACGAAGGTGACCACGACAGGTTGGACGCCGTGTTGGGTCGCGACGATGCGCCGCGGCCTATTCGGCGAAGACGTCGGCCAGACGGAGCGTGAGGCCGGGGAAGAGCGGCGATTCCAGCGTGTCGGCACGGCGGAGAGGCTCGTCGACACACGCGTAGCCACGGAGGCCTTCATTGCAGGCCGGAGGCTGCCTGGCGCGCAGGATCTGCGACGCGAATCGGGCTGACGGCCGTGACCGCACCACGGTAAGATGCGCCGTCGCGCGGGCGTGACGGACGTGCGGGTTCCGGTCAGGAGGGCGGCGTGGCCACGAATCGTCGGCGGGTCGGACGTCGCGGGTTCCTGAAGGGGGCGGCGGTCGGTGCCGCGGGCCTGGTCACACCGGCGGCGGCTGCCGCCGTGCCGGCTGGCACCCAGCAGGCTGCGCCCGCCGGCCCCGCTCCGGCGTCGCCGGCGCCCGAGCGGGTCGAGGTGTTTCACACCGATCGACCCGGCTCCGACTACATGGTCGACGTGCTGAAGTCGCTCGGCTTCGAGTACGTGGCCGCCAATCCCGGCTCGACCTTTCGCGCGCTGCACGAGTCGCTGGTCAACTACGGCGGCAACACGGCCCCCGAGCTCCTCACCTGCTGCCACGAGGAGTCGTCGGTGGCGATGGCGCACGGCTACGCCAAGATCGAAGGCAAGCCGATGATGGTGATGGCCCACGGCACCGTGGGCCTCCAGCACGCGTCGATGGCCGTCTACAACGCCTACGCCGACCGCGTGCCGGTCTATCTCGTGATCGGCAACATCCTCGACGTGCAGTATCGCCGTACAGACGTGGAGTGGACCCACGCCGTGCAGGACGCCGCGGCGATGGTGCGCGACTACACCAAGTGGGACGACACGCCGGTGTCGCTGACGCACTTCGGTGAGTCGGCCGTGCGCGCCTTCAAGATGGCGATGACGCCGCCCTACGGTCCGGTGGTGCTGGTCGCCGACGCCACGCTGCAGGAAGAGCCGATTGCGCCGGCCGAGCGCGGACGCCTGCGGGTGCCGAAGCTGACGCCGACCACGCCACCGGTGGGCGATCCCGGCGCCGTGAGCGAGCTGGCGCGGATGCTGGTGGCGGCCGAGAACCCGCGCATCATCGCCGGGCGGGTGGCGCGGACGCCGGCGGGCGTGGCCCGGCTGGTGGAACTGGCCGAGCTGCTGCAGGCGCCGGTGCAGGACATGCGCTTCACCCTGCGGATGAACTTCCCCAGCCGGCATCCGCTCAAGATCGGCCCGGCGGTGCCGGTGGGCGACGCCGACGTCATTCTCGGCCTCGAGCATCCCGAGTTCTTCCAGAACCTGCACACGCAGACGCCGACCAACCGCATGGGCATGGAGGCGCGCCCGAACTTCCGACCGGGCACGAAGATCGCCACCATCTCGTCGAGCGACCTGCTGACCAAGAGCAACTATCAGGACCTCGGGCGCTACATCGAGGCCGACCTGACGATTCCCGCCGACGCCGAAGCGACGCTTCCGGCGCTCATCGAGGCGTGCCGGCGACTGGTCACGCCGGATCGGCAGCGGGCCTTCCAGGCTCGCGGCGCCCGCGTTGCCGCCGACACGCTGCGCGCTCATGAGCAGGCCCTCGAGCACGCCTCGCACGGCTGGAACGCCAGCCCGATCTCCACCGCGCGGCTGTCGGCCGAGCTGTGGAACCTGCTCAAGGACGAGGACTGGTCGCTGGTGTCGGACGCCTCGTTCATCAGCAGCTGGCCGCACCGGTTGTGGGACTTCACGAAGCACTACCAGTACATCGGCTGGTCGGGCGCCTACGGCATCGGCTACGGGGCGCCGGCAGCCGTCGGCGCCGCGCTCGCCAACCGCAAGCACGGCCGCCTCAGCGTCAACATCCAGTGCGATGGCGATCTGAACTACGCGCCGGCGGTGTTGTGGACGGCGGCGCACCACCGCATCCCGCTGCTCACGGTGATGCACAACAACCGCGCCTATCACCAGGAGCGGATGTTCATCGTCGACATGGCCACCCGGGCCAACCGCGACGTGAGCCGGGCTGGCATCGGCAACGATCTGGCGGATCCGAACATCGACTATGCGGCGCTGGCCAAGGCCTACGGCGTGCACGGCATCGGGCCGATCACGACACCGGCGGATCTCGGGCCGGCACTGAAGCGCGCGCTCGACGTCGTCAAGCGCGGCGAGCCGGGGCTCGTCGATGTCGTCACCCAGCCGCGGTGAGGGAGACGCGATGACTCGACTGCGGATGACGACGGTGGCGCTGCTGCTCGCAGGCGTCCTCGGCGGGACGGCGGCCGCCCAGGCGCCCGGGCCGGCCGCACCCACTGGCAACGCCGAGGCCGGACGCCGGCTCTACACCGCCAAGTCGTGCTATCTGTGCCACGGCACCGAGGGACAGGGCGGCGTCCCGTATCCGCGCATCGCGCGGGTACAGCGGGGCCAGGAGAACTTCATCCGCTACGTCAGGCGCCCGGCGCGCATGGCCGCCTACTCCGAGGCCGTGGTCTCGGACGCCGAACTCGCGGACATCTATGCGTTCCTCCGGGCACTGCCTGCGCCGCTGCCGGTGGAGGAGATTCCCCTGCTGCGGCAGTTGCGCCGCACGCCCTGATCCAAAACTGGAGAAGCCCATGCCGCTCGTGCCCCGTCGCGTGTTCGTCTCGGCGCTGCTCGTCGTGACTCTCGGCGGACCGGCCGCCGGCCGGCAGCGCCCGAGTACCGCGGCGCCGCCGCCGGTGCCCGGGCGCTCGGTGGTCGCGACCACGCTCGGCATCGTGGCGGCCAGTCAGCCGCTGGCGGCGCGCGCCGGTGTGCAGATCCTCGAGCGCGGCGGCAACGCCATCGACGCGGCGATCGCCGCCAACGCCACCATCGGCCTGATGGAGCCGACCGGCAACGGCCTGGGCGGCGACCTCTTCATCCTCTACTACGAGGCGAAGACCGGCACCGTGCACGGACTGAACGCCAGCGGCTGGGCGCCGAGCGGACTGACGCCCGAGTTCCTGGCCGCGAAGGGCATCAAGGAGATGCCGCAGCGCGGCATCTACTCGGTGACGGTGCCGGGAGTGGTTGCCGGCTGGGACGCGATGCGCGAGAAGTTCGGCACCAGGCCCTTCAGCGAGCTGCTGGCGCCGGCCATCCACTACGCCGAGCAGGGCTTCCCGCTGTCGGAGACGATTGCCGGCGGGTGGGCGCGATCCGTGAAGCTGCACGCCGCGCATCCCAACTCGCGCAAGACGTATCTCGTCGACGGCGAGCGGGCGCCGCGCGCCGGCGAGGTGTTCCGCAATCCCGATCTGGCCGGGTCGCTGCGCCGCATCGCCGAACGCGGCCGCGACGGCTTCTACACGGGCCCGACCGCCGAGGCGATTCTCGCCATCTCGAAGGAACAGGGCGGCACGTTCACGGCCGCCGACCTCGCCGAGTTCCGCCCCGAGTGGGTCACCCCCGTGAAGACCGACTATCGCGGCTGGACGGTGTACGAGATCGGGCCCAACACCCAGGGCGTGGCGGCGCTGATGATGCTCAACCTGATGGAGCGCTTCCCGCTCGGCGAGTACGGCTTCCACAGCCCCAACGCGCTGCACGTGATGATCGAGGCCAAGAAGCTGGCCTACGCCGACATGCTGCGCTACGTCGGCGACCCGCGCTTCTCGATGATTCCGACCGCGGCGATGCTCGACAAGGCCCGCACCCTCGAACGCGCCGAGCTGATCATTCCCGACGAGGCCACCTGCGAGGTGCTGCCCGATCGGCTACCCGGCGTCACCGATGCCCAGGGGCACGACACCATCTACATGTCGGTGGTGGACAAGGACGGCAACATCGTGTCGCTGATCCAGAGCAACTACAGCGGCTTCGGCTCGGGCCTGGTGCCGCCCGGCACCGGCTTCATGCTGCAGAACCGCGGCGGGCTGTTCTCGCCGCGCAAGGGCCAGCCGAACACGCTGGCGCCGCGCAAGCGGCCGCTGCACACCATCATCCCGGCCTTCATGGAGAAGGGCGAGACCAAGATTGGCTTCGGCATCATGGGCGGCTGGAACCAGGGCCAGGCGCACGCGCAGTTCGTGTCGAACATCGTCGACCACGGCTTCACCATCCAGCAGGCGCTCGAGGCCGGCCGCTTCACCAAGGGCACTTTCGACGGCTGCGACGTGGAGATCGAGGCGCTGGTGCCGGAGTCCGCGCGCGCGGCGCTCACCGCCCGCGGCCACGTGCTGAAGGTGGCCGAACCGCGCAGCGGCACCTTCGGCTTCGGCCAGGCGGTGATGAACGGCCCGGGCGGTGTGCACTTCGGCGCCTCGGAGCCGCGCCACGACGGCGCGGCGATTCCGCAGGCGCCGGACGTGTTCGGCGCCGGTCCGCGGCCGCGCTGAGGCGCGCCGCTACTCCTCGAAGATCTCGCGCAGGGGCAGCCTGAGTCCCGGGAACAGCGGCGATTCGAGCACCTCGTCGCGCTCGAGGGCCAGCTCGGCGACGCGGGCGAAGCGGCCCTCGCTCAGCCGGTAGACCTTGATCTCGTCGAGCTCGGGGTCGATGACCCAGTACTCACTGACGCCGAAGCGCTCGTAGAGCCGCCGCTTGATCGTCTCGTCGCGCTTGCGAGTGGACGACGAGCCGATCTCGACCACGAGATCGGGTGCCCCCTGGACATTGGCGGCCGTGAGGACGTCGTCCCGCCGCGCGGCTGAGACGAACAGCAGATCCGGCTCGACGACGTCGAACGCCGAGAACACGACGTCGAACGGCGCGGCGAAGAGCTGGCCGAGCCGCTGCTCCTCGACGAATCGGCCCAGCCGCACCGAGAGCCTCATCGAGAGGCGTTGGTGCCTCGTGCCGGGCGACGGCGTCACGACGTGCTCCCCGCCGATCAGCTCGTGCCGCTGCCCGTCGGCGGGGAACTGCAGGTAGTCGTCGTACGTGAACCGGATGTCTGAGGCAGGTGGCTGCACGGGGTCGCTCCCGGACACGAGGGCATTGTAGCGGGCGACGCGAAACTCGTGCCGCCCAGTCGGCGCCAGGGATTTCGGCCCGATCGTGCCCGGGCAGGGCGGAGCTTCAGTTCCGCCGCCGGCAGGCGTCGCAACCGGTGCCGCGTGCCGAGGCGACGCGCATGGCAGTATCCGCCACGGCGCAAGCCGTCGAGGTCTACCGATCGGATCTCGGCGCCCGCGTGCCCGTACAGTCGGCGCCCATGGATGCACGCGGCGTCAATCGCCTACTCCTCGAAGATCTCGCGCAGCGGCAGCATGAGCCCCGGGAACAGCGGCGACTCGAGCACCTCGTCGCGCTCGAGCGCCAGCTCGGCGACGCGGGTGTAACGGCCGTCGATCAGGCGGTAGACTTTGGTCTCGTCGAGTTCGGGGTCGATGACCCAGTACTCACTGACGCCGAAGCGCTCGTAGAGCCGGCGTTTGATCGTCTCGTCGCGCTTGCGTGTGGACGACGAGCCCACCTCGACCACGAGGTCCGGTGCCCCCTGGACATTGGCGGCCGTCAGAACGCCCTCCTGGCGCGCCGTCGAGACGAACAGCAGATCAGGCTCGACGACGTCGAAGGCGGAGAAGACGACGTCGAAGGGGGCGACGAACACGCGGCCCAGGCCGCAGGCGCGCACGTGCGCCCGCAGCGTGCTGCCCAGGGCCAGCACGATCGATTGGTGTTTCGTGTTCGGGGATGCGGTCACGACGTGCTCCCCGTCGATCAGCTCGTGCCGTTTCCCGTCGTCGGGAAAGTGGACCAAGTCGTCGTAGGTGAAGCGCAGGTCGGAGGCAGGTGGCCGCACGGGGTCGCTCCCGGACACGAGGGCATTGTAGCGGGCCAGAGCGAGACGCGTGCCGCTTGGCGACTGCCGGGGATTCGGCCCGAATCGGGTCGGTGTGGGGCGGCGCCTCAGCTCCGCAGTCAGCAGGCGTCGCAGCGGCTGCCGCGTGCCGAGGCAACGCGCACGGCAGAATCCGCAACCGCCAGACGGGCCACCAGATCGGCGCGAGGTCCGGCGTCGCCCGCAGTATGATGCGCCGTCGCTGGGGTGGCGGACGGACGGAACGCCGCTGGGAGGGACACATGACCACGAGTCGTCGCCGGGTCGGTCGTCGCGGATTTCTGAAGGGCGCGGCCGTTGGTGCGGCCGGTCTGGCGTTACCCCTCGGCTCGGCGGCCATCGCAGTGGCACGTCAAGGCGCGGCAGCGGGCCGCGGTGTGCCCCGCCGGGTGGCGAAGACGACCCGGATGTTCAAGTCACCAGGCCTGTATCCCAATGCGCTGGCGGTGATGACGGATGCGCCGGGCGGCCTGTGGATCGGCCAGCAGAAGGTCACCCCCCAGAGCGCGTCGACGTATCAGTTGCCGGCAGCCCCCGACCCCGACGAGGCGGCATGGCTCGTGGACTGGAAGGGGACGCTGCTTCGGACCGTGAACACCCGATCGCGGAACACGTCGGGGATGGCCTACGGCAACGGCTGCATCTGGATGGGCGCCAACGCCGAGCCGTACGGCATCCTTCAGGTGGATCTGGAGTCCAGGCAGATCAGCCACCGGCAGATTCCGCTCAGCCTCGACGGCAAGGGCGGCGGCTGCCACGGCGTGAAGTGGCACGACGGCAAGCTGTGGATCGCGGCGCTCCGGCTCGGCGGCATCCTGCGTGTCGATCCCGCGACCTGGGTGCCCGAGGTCCTGATACGGGTCGGCTCGACCGAGCGGCCGCGCCTGCACGACGTGGCCTTCGACGACCATGGGCACATCTGGGTCGTGACCGGGACCAGCAGCACCAGCTACGCCACCGGAAGCGCCGGCCTTAACAAGTACGACGGCAAGACCGGGCAGCTGCTGATGACGGTGGAACTCGAGCCCGGGTCGTGCGACCCGCACGGCCTGGTGTGGCACGACGGCCGGCTGATCAGTTGTGATGCCGGCATCCACCCGGGGTGGAAGGGCGGGGAGAGCCCGCACACCGGCTACATCTTCAGCATCGATCTCGCCTGAGCGGCGACGGCAGGACGCTCCGGCCCACGTCCGGTCCGGTCGCGATCAGAAGTACCGCCACCGCGACCCCGCCGGTCTGGCGTCCACGAACGCCCCATACCAGCGGGTGATGGCGTACAGCGGCACGAGGCCGGCCATCCAGATGGCGTAGACCACGGTGTAGGTGGTCCCCTGCCGGAACCCGATGACGCCGATCGCGGCGAACAGCCACAGGTGGGCGATGTAGAAGGCGAGCGGGGCCCGGCCGAGCACTTCCAGGAGGCGGCCCGGCGCGGTCGTCCAGAGCCGCACGCGTTCGATGGCGGCCAGCGCCAGCAGGTTGCCGCCGACCATCAGCAGCGTGAAGACCAGCGACGGCGGGTACTTGATGAGGTTCAGAAACTCGATCCACGAGCCGTCGCGCGGCGATCGCAGGTTGCCGAAGCCGCCGGTACCACGCAGCATCAGCGCCACGGCCACTGCCGCGGCGCCCACCCACGGCAGGGCCCGCCAGGTGCGTCCGCGGTCGGCGACCAGCGAGCGCCCCAGCAGCACTCCGAGTGCCGCCATGCCGAACCACGGCACCAGCGGATACTGCGACCACACGCCGTGGCTCCATCGCGACAGGAACAGGAGCGACCGCAGGAATCCGTACGGCGTGTCGACATGTTCCGGCCCCGGCGTGGTCAGCGCCGTGCCGAGGATGGCGGCCGCGGCCAGGCCCGCCCATACCGCCGACCGGGCTCGGATGAACAGCGCGCCGAGTGTCATCGACGCACCGAGCGCGGCGAGCACCGTGAGCACCCAGCGCCGCTCCGGGGTGCCGGGAATCGCGAAGTCCTGGTTGTCGCCGAGCGGCGGACCACTGAGCGTGGCGATGAGGAACGCCGGCACTTCCAGGAACGTCGCCACCAGGATGAGCAGCAGCCCGCGAATCGCGATGGCGCGCGCGATGCGCGGCCCGGACCACCCCTGCCGTGCTCGCGCATCGGCCATCAGCGCCACGCCCGCGCCCATCAGCAGGAAGAAGCCCGGCGCGCAGAAATGGGTGACGAAGCGGGTCAGGAACGGCACCGCGCTCGAGTAGCGCCTCCAGGCGCCGGCCCACATTTCCTGGGAGTGAAACCGCCCGACCATCAACCCGACGTGGTCGAGCGCCATCAGGACCATGATCAGTCCGCGCAGAACGTCGATGACGCGGAGGCGGGCGGGGTCGCCCATGGGCGGCCCCATGATGCGCCGGTCGGGCCGTCGACGTCTACGTGCTGACCCGGCTTGGCGTCCTGGTATCCCGAAACCGAGGTTCGCTGATGTTTTCGAGCGGGGCGTCCCCTCGCTCCAGGCACGCCAGAGGCCTATACTGTGCGCATGCAGTTGGACGACTACAAGATCGTCCTGTATCGGCAGGACGACGGGTGGGTGGCAGAGATTCCCTCGCTGCCGGGCGGCTACGCGCTGATGCCGACCCGGGAGGCCGCTCTCGCGGAGTTGCGCGACGTCTTCGCGATGATTGCCGAAGAATACGCCGCCCGCGGCGAGGCGCTGCCCGCCGACACGACCGAGGTCGTGAGTGCCTAGTGCGACGGCACGAGACTTTCAGCGGGTTGCCTCTCACCTCGGGTTCGTGAAGCGCCGCCAGGCCGGTAGCCACGAACGCTGGATCCATCCAGACGGTCGCGCGGTCACTATTCCCGTTCACGGCGGGAAGTCGATCGGACCGCCGCTGTTCTTCAAGATTCTGCGCCAGCTCGGCGTGTCGTCCGACGAGTTCGAAGCGCTGCGCTAGGCGTCTATAATCGCCGGGCCCGCGATGGCCATGGCCCCGCGGGTGGGATCTGCAGATCAGCAACCAGACCAGGCTCGATTGAACGGGCCCGGCCAGGCGACGCGTCAGACGCCTGCCGTCAGGGCCTGGCAGTGCTCGACGGGCTCGCCCGCAGCACGCCGTGCTTCACCAGGAACGCACGCACGGCCTGCATCGCTCGCAGTTGCTGGTCGCGCGGGAAGTTGCCGTGTCGGCCCTGCGGAATCGTCACGAGTTCGCTGGCCGCGCCGGCACTCTGCAGCGCCGCGTGCAGCCGGGTGCCGTGGTTGTAGGGCACGGTCGGATCCGCGTCGCCGTGGATGGTCAGCACGGGTGGCAGGTCGCGCCGCACGTAGGTCAACGGCGACAACCGGCGAGCGAGGGTGTCCCGCGCCTCGAGGCTGCCGAGCCACGTCACGGCATAGACGCGCTGGTTGGCGCCCTCGAGCAGGTCGTTCACGTCGGTGATGCCGTACCAGTTCACGACGGCTGCCACCTGGGGCAGCGGGGCTCCCGGGCACTGGCGATCGAGGCCGGCACTGGCCGGCACCATGCCGGTGGTGAGCGCCAGATGGCCGCCGGCGGAGTAGCCGGTGACGGCGACGCGGGTGAGATCGAACTCGTACTCTTTGGCGTTCTGCGCGATCCACTTCAGCGCGCACAGGCAGTCCTCGACCGCGGCCGGTGCCGGCGCCACCCGGGCGAGCCGATACGACACGTTCACCACCGCAAATCCCATCTGCACGAACGGCAGCGCCCGCAGCACGACGCTCTCGCGCGAGCCCCCGGTCCAGCCGCCACCGTGAATGTGCAGCAGTGTCGGATGCGGACCTGGCGTGGCCGGCCGGTAGACGTCGAGCTTCGCGTCCCAGTTGCTGGCGGTCAGGTAGGTGATGCCGGGGGCGACGCGCACCTCGTTGGCGACGACGGCTGCCCACTCCGCCGCCGTCTGCGCGGAGGCGATGGTCGAGGCAACCAGGGCGATGGCAACGGCGATCACGGCAGTCCGCATGGCGAGCCCTCCCGAGTCCGGCAGTCTAGTGGCCTGCACCGGCCGAAGCAATACTGCCTGCCGGGCGGGGCATCCCGCCTCGCGGCGTTGCTCGTCGCTCACATATCGGCCAATATGCTCCCTCCTCGCGCCTTGCGATCCGGGCGCCGCGCTCCGGCAATCAGCACTGCTTCAGCCGGTACAGGCCACTAGCGCGAGACCGGCCGGCTGAACCGCCGACGAGCGTTGGCACGGGGCTCGCTAGACATGGGGGCAGGAGGTGCCCGATGCTCCGCCTGTCCTTCGCCGCTGTCGTGCTCGCCAGCCTCGGCTTCTCAGCCTCTGCCGCCGCTGCGCAAGGGCTCACATGTGACCCGGCGTCCCTGAACGGCGACAGCTACCGCCTGACCACGGATGCACAGGCACTGAACGTCACCCGGCCGCGCACCGACTGGTGGGACGGGTTCGACGCCACGCTGTGGACGCATCAGGACGCGCTGGCTGACCTCAACGAGGCGGCGCTGGCCCTCGCCGACCGGGCGCTGGCCCTCGACCCGAGCAACCAGCTGGCGCTGTCACAGGCCGCCCGGCAGCTCGTCATCCTCGGCGAAGACGGCCAACGGGCCCGCCGCGACATCGACAGGCTGTTCGCCGCCGGCGGCCGGCTGGCCTGGACGGCCACCCTCTACGACGTGGACGCGAAGAGCTTCTTCGTGATGACCTTCGGGCGCGACGGCATCCACGTGTATCGCTTCGGCGAGGCCGCGCCGTCGTTCACGCGTCGGCTCGGCGTCCCCGAATTCCCCGGGCCCGACGCGCACGCGCTGTGGCGCGCCTGGGGCGGCTGCGTGGAGGGACTGCGGGCCGAAGCGTTCGTGCCGTGGGACGACGTCCGCGAGATCGCCGCCGGCAACCACGTGCTGTGGTTCCGCTTCGACACGCCGGTCACCGTCTCGTCGGATCGCGGCAAGCGGAAGCGCCTCGACCAGTTCAAGGTGGCGCTGCACGGCGCCATGGGCTCGGTGGACTACCGCGTCACGCCTGGCGACGAGTGGTGGGATCCGCCGTCGGTCACCGGCATCGGCATCGGCCCGTCGTCGTATCAGGATCGGGTGCGGCGCGTGCTGGTCAGCGCCGTCGATCCCGGCGGACGCATCCGCCTGCCGAAGCAGAAGCGCGGCGCCGGCTGGTGAGCGGCCGCGGCTACTCGCGAAACAGGTCGCGCAGCGGAATCGCGCACCCCGGCAGGAACGGCGTCGTCAGCTCGTGGCCGTCTTCCGCGGTCAGCTCGGCGGTGCGCAGCAGCGTGCCCTCGGCCGATCGACGAAAGACCTGCACCAGGTCGAGCTCGGGATCGACGAGCCAGTACTCGCGGACGCCGGTGCGCTCGAACGCCCGCCGCTTGATCTGCGCGTCCTTCTTGCGGGTGCCTGGAGAGAGCACTTCGACGACGAGGGCCGGCGGCCCCTGCACGTTCTTCTCGGTGAGGATGTCCACCTGATCGGCGGCGATGAACAACAGGTCGGGCTCGACCACGTCGCGAAACGACAGGACCACGTCGAACGGCGCGACGAACACCTCGCCGCACGCGGGATGGTCGGACAGGTATCGCCCGATGGCCAGGAACAGCCGGCCGACCAGCCGCTGGTGGCGGCGATTCGGCGACGGCGTCACGTAGTGCTCCCCGTCGATGATCTCGTGCCGCTTCCCGTCGTCGGGGAAGAGCAGGAAGTCGGCGTAGGTGAACTGCGTGCCAGGCACCGGCGGGCGCATCGCGTCCTCCTCTTCCTCCACGTGTAGAGTGTAGATCCGGCCACGCCGCCCGCCAGTGCCAGGCGCGTGCCGGGAGAATTGTCGAGGAATGGCCCGAGGCCGTCGCACCACGTCGCAGATCTCGCGACGCCGCACCGGGCGTGATCGCGCGGACTCTGTTACGCGATCAGGTCGTGCAGCACGGTGCCGACACGTCGGTCAGGCGGAAGTCGCGGCCGCTGTGGCGGTAGGTGAGCTTCGTGTGGTCGATGCCGAGCAGGTGCAGGATGGTTGTGATCGCGGCCGCTGGCCACCGTGCCGGCGCCGCCGCCCACCTCCACCACCGGCGTGCGACCGAATTCCGATCCGCACACCACCAACGTGTCCTTGAACAGGCCGCGCGACTTCAGGTCCTTGATCACCGCGGCGAAGGGCTGATCGGAGTCCTTCGCGTTCTTGCGGTGCTGCTGGATGTCGGAGTGGGCGTCCCACGGGTCGCCCTTGGCGTAACACACCTGCACCATCCGCACCCCGCGCTCGACCAGACGCACGGCCATCAGGCAGCCGCGGGCCGTGCTGCCCGGGCCGTAGAGCTCGAGCGTCGCCTTCGACTCCTTGCGGATGTCGAACACCTCCGGCGCCTCGGTCTGCATCCGGTAGGCGACCTCCATCGACCCGATGGCCGCCTCGAGCTGCGGATTCGCCTTGGCCGCGCCCCTCGAAGGGTGTCGGAGGTGGATGATGCTGATCGGAATAGCGCCGATGCCAGCGGCGTTCCCTCACGCGCCGTGACCTGACGGGGGTCATATCCGCCACCTGCGGCGCGCGTGCATCATGGGACGTGGATCCGCTCGCAGGATCGCCATGGAGCCAGCCGGCCACTGTGGCCGGGTTCGCCTCGTCGGCGCCGAACGCCCGGCTGATGCACGTGGCAGCCGCGGAACTGGCCCGGCTCGGCCGGGGGCGTGTCCTCGACATCGGCTGCGGGGCGGGACGCAACGCCGTGCCGCTGGCATGCGCCGGCTGGGAGGTGGTCGGGCTGGATCTCTCCTGGCCGATGGCGGCGGCTGCGGCGGCCCGCGGCTGCCCCGACGGGCGGGCCGGGCGATGCCGCGTGGCGCTCGCCGCGATGGACCGGTTGCCCGTGCGCGACGGGGCGTTCGATCTCGTCATCGCGCACGGCATCTGGAACCTCGCCCCGTCGGATGCCATCTTCCGGGCCGCGGTTCGCGAGGCGGCGCGGGCCGCGCGTCCGGGAGCGCTGTGCTTCGTGTTCACGTTCTCCCGCCACACCTTGCCGACGGACGTGTTGCCCGTGCCCGGCGAGCGCCACGCGTTCACGCAGTTCTCCGGCCGTCCACAGACGTTTCTCACCGAGAGCGAACTCGTCGACGAGATGGCCCGGGCCGGATGGCGTCTAGATCCGCGGGTGCCGCTCGTCGAGCACAATCGGCCGTCACCCGGGCAGATCACGACCGGTGTGCCGGTCATCTACGAGGGAGGGTTTCGTGTCGTCGATTCCAGCCGCTGAAGCGATCGCCCTGGTCGATCTCATCGCCCCGCAGGCGCAGGGCATTGCCAGCCGGGTGCTGGCGAAGACCACCGGCGGCACCGTGACCTTGTTCGCGTTCGACCAGGGGCAGGGCCTCAGTGAACACACGACGCCGTTCGACGCGCTGGTGCTGGTGCTCGAGGGGGAGCTCGGACTGGTCATCGGCGGCGCTCCGGTCGTGGCGGTGCCGGGCACCGTCGTGCGCCTGCCGGCCGGCGTGCCGCATGCCGTCGATGCCCGCCTGCCGTCGCGGATGCTGCTGCTGATGCTGAAGGACGCGCGCCCCTGAGGGGTCAGACCCCTTTCCTCGCTGGGCCAGACTTGGTGAGGTAAGTGCGTACGCGTCAGTGGCGCGGCGACTTGATGAAGACCAGCGGGTGCTCGTCGCCGGTCGGCCGCCTGGCGGCCTGACCCGACGGGCAGTGCGCGCAGCCCGGCTCCTGTCGCTTCGGCCTGATGAACCCGCCGACGCGGCGGAACAGGACGACGCCGGCCCACAGCGCCACGGCCGTCACGACCACGTCCTGCCACAGCGCCATCACGCCACTCCCGCGGTGCGCAGCGCCTGGTGCAGGACGAACGCCGCCACGTACGCCAGGCCCGACATGTAGCCGAGCTGCAGCGCCGCGTACCTGATGCTGCCGGTCTCCTTGCGCGTCACCGTGAGCGTGGGCAGGCACTGCATCGCCAGCACGAAGAAGACCAGCGCCGCCGCGGCGGTGGACGGCGTGAACACCGGCCGGCCGTCGTCGCGCGTCATGCCGCGGATGCGATCGACGACGCCCTCGTCGACGTCGGTCTCGGCCTGGCCCGACGCCAGCACCGACATCGTCGAGACGAACACCTCGCGGGCCAGGAAGCTGGTCAGGACGCCGACGGTGAGCTGCCAGTCGAAGCCCAGCGGCTCGAAGACCGGCGCCAGCGTGTGGCCGATCCGCCCGGCGAAGCTGCCGGCCTGCGCGGCCTTGGCTTCGACCGCGTCGGCTTCCGCGGCCAGGGCCTCGGCGCGATCCGGTGCCACGCCGGCCGCCTCGGCAGCGGCGCGCAGCTCCACGGCCCGGGCCGGCGGTTCGACCCGTGGATAGGCGCTCAGCCACCACATCACGATGCAGATGGCGACGATGACCGTCCCCGCCGTGGCGAGGAACGACACGCCCTGATCCTTGGCGGTGAGCAGCGCGTTCCGGAGCGACGGCGTCTTGTAGGACGGCAGCTCGAGGATCATCGGCCGGGCGCGGCCCTTGAGGATGGTGCTGCCGAAGACCTTGGCGGTGAAGAGCGCGGCCACCGCGCCGAGCAGATAGCAGCCGGCGAAGGCCAGGCCGGCGAGCCCGGGCCGATCGACGAAGAGCAGCGTGGTCAGCAGCACGTACACCGGCAGCCGCGCCGAGCAGCTCATGAATGGGGCGATGAGAATCGTCGCCAGCCGGTCGCGGCGATCCGGAATCAGCCGCGTGCTCATGATGCCGGGCAGCGCGCACGCGTGCGACGTGAGCAGCGGCACGAAGGCATGGCCCGGCAGGCCGAACCGGCTCAGGTGCCGATCCATCACGAACGCGGCGCGGGCCAGATACCCGGTGTCCTCGAGCAGCGTGATGAGGAAGAAGAGCAGGCAGATCTGCGGCAGGAAGACGACGGTGCCGGCGATGCCGCCGACGATGCCCTGCGACACGAGATCGCGGAGCGGCCCGTCGGGCAGCGAGCGATCCACCAGCGCCCCGAGTTCGGCGAACGTCGCCTCGATGAGATCCATCGGCACGGTCGCCAGCGCGAAGAGGATCCAGAAGAGCGTGCCCATGATGGCCACGAAGACGGCCAGCCCCCACACCGGGTGGGTGAGCACCGCGTCGAGCCGCTCGGTCGGCGCGTCGTGGGCGTGGGCGTCGTCGCCGCCGCGGGTGACCGCGGCCGCCGCCGCCTCCGCCCACACGGCCAGCTGTTCAGCGGTCGCCCCCGCCGCCGGCAGGTCGGCCGGGCGCGGCGACGGCGGCGCCTGCACCGCGCGGCGCAGGAGGTCGAGCCCCTGCCCGCTGCGGGCCACGGTGGGCACCACGGCCACGCCGAGGCGGCGGGCGAGTGCGTCCGCGTCGATCGACAGGCCGCGCTTGGCCGCCAGGTCCACCATGTTGAGGGCGACGACGACGCGCGGCGGGTGGGCGAGCAGCTGGCCGACCAGCGCGAGGTTGCGCGCCAGGTTGCAGGCATCGACGATGACGACCACCGCCTCGGGCGCCGGGCCGCGGGCGCCGTCGAGCACGCCGCGGGCGATCTGCGATTCGGGCGTGTCGCCGTCGAGATCGTAGACGCCGGGCAGGTCCAGCACGTCGAGTGCCAGCCCATCGTGTTCGCTGCGGCCGCTGCGGACGGCGGTGGTGGTGCCGGGGAAGTTCGACGTCTTGGCGCGGGCGCCGCACAACGCGTTGAACAGCGTCGTCTTGCCGGTGTTGGGGTTGCCGATGAGGGCCACCCGCCGCACCGCGGCTGACGCGGTGCGGCCAGGGCGAGCGTCGGGACTCAGCACCGCAGTCGCCATCGCTTCAGCGCTCGCCTCGATCGGGGACGACCAGCAGGTGCTCGGCAACGGCCCTCGACAACCCGATGCGCGTCGCGCGCACCTGGACGATGCACGGGTCGCCGGCCTTGCAGAGGCGCAGGCGGCTGGCATCGAGCAACCCCAGCGCGCGCAGGAACGGCCGCGCCTCGGCGTCGCGCACCTCGTGCAGGGTGGCCACGGCGCCGACCGGCATCGCCGTCAGGGGCACGGCCGGGGGCGTCGGGGGGTGATCGGTGCGGCCGGGGGACGACATGGGCGTCTAGCCATTCTACCCGCGATTGTGAGACGGAATCTCAGGTTGACGATCTCGGCGGCTGAGCCAGGCCTGGGCGGCGGTGTACGATCGCCGCACATCCCCGGAACCTCGCCATGCCCCGCACCTCCTTCCAGCGTCTTGCCATTGCCGCGACCGCGGTCACCTACCTGCTGATCGCCGTCGGTGGACTGGTGCGGGCGTCGGGCGCCGGGCTGGGCTGCCCCGACTGGCCGCGGTGCTTCGGGTCGTGGGTGCCGCCGGTGTCGGCGGCGGAGCTGCCGCCCGAGTTCGACCCGGCGCAGTTCAACCCGACCCTGATGTGGACCGAGTACCTGAACCGCCTGCTCGGCGTCACGGTGGGACTCGTCATCCTCGCCGCCACGGTGTCGGCGTGGCGGAATCACCGCCGCGAGCCGCGCATCCTGTGGCCGGTGGTGGCGGCAGTGCTGCTGACCGGGTTCCAGGGGTGGCTGGGCGGCCGGGTGGTGGCGCACGAGCTGGCGGCCTGGATCGTGACCGCGCACATGCTGGTGGCGCTGGTGATCGTGTCGCTGCTGCTGGTCGCGGTACTGGAGTCGATGACCTCGCAGGATGGCCGAGCCGAAGCGCGCACGACCGGCGGCGGGGCTGAAACGTGGACGACGGGCAGAGCTGAAGCTCTGCCCTACGCAGGTCAGACAACGGTCGGGTTGATGCGGCGCCGCATCGCCTGGGCCGCGGCGGCCGCGATCGTGCTGTCACTGGTGCAGGTGGGGGTGGGCACGCAGGTGCGCGGACGGGTGGACGAGGCGCTCGAGGTGGTGCCGCGCGCGCAGGCGCTCGAGACCGTCGGCACGCTCGACACGACGCACCGCGAGCTGGCGGCGCTGACCGGCCTGGGGATTCTCGGCCTGTGGCTCGTCGTGTGGACGCGCCAGCCCGCCGATCGCGCCCTGCTGCGCGCCGCGCATCTGGCGCTGGCCTGCACCGCCGCGCAGATCCTGCTCGGCATGGCGCTCGCCGCGACGCTGCCGGCCGCGGCACAGGTGCTGCACCTCACCGTGGCCAGTCTCCTGCTGGGCGCGCTCACCGCCACCGCCTTCATCGCCTGGCGCTGGCCGGCGCCGGCGGGCGCGGCGTGATGCTGGGCATCCTCGCCGATCCGCTGTTCGCCGCGTTCCTCAGCTTCACGTTCGTCTTCGTGGCGACCCCCGGCGCCACCACGGCGGTCGTCGTCCGCAACGCCCTCGACGGCGGCCGACGCGCCGGGCTGCTGGCCGCCGCTGGCGCCGCCACCGCCAACGCCACCCACGCCACGCTGGCCGGACTCGGCGGCGCGGCCCTGCTCGCCGCGTGGCCCGGCGCGCTCACGGTGATCCGTTATGCCGGCGGCGGCTATCTCGCGTATCTCGGCCTGCGCGGGCTGTGGGCGTGGTTCGCCGAAGGGGCGGCGCCGCCGGCGCTGCCGACCGCGGCCCGCCACGACGCCCGGCATCGCAGCGCCGTCGAAGGGCTCACCGTCAACCTGCTCAGCCCGGTGATCCCGACCTTCTACCTGGCGGCGGTGCCCACCTTCATCCGGCCGACGTGGCCGCGCGGCGCCTACGTGGTGCTGGCCGTGGCGCACGTGACGATGGCGCTGCTGTGCCACTCGTCGTGGGTGCTGGGCCTGCACTGGATGCGCCGCGTGTTCCAGGAGCCCGGCCCGCGGCGCGCGCTCGGGCTGGCCACGGCGGCGGCGTTGCTGTGGCTCGCCGCACGCGTGCTGCTGAGCAGGTGACGGCTGGGGTCTACATGCCCTCGCGAAAGAGCTCGCGCAATCCCAGGCTCCAGCCGGGAAGGAGCGGCGTGGTCAACGCGTGATCGTCCTCGGCCGACAGCTCGGCAACCCGCACGAAGGTCCCGTCGTCCTGCCGCCGGTACACCTGGACGGCGTCGAGCTCCGGATCGACGAGCCAGTACTCGCGGACGCCGCTGCGCGCGAACAACTGGCGCTTCGTCTGCGCGTCGTGTTTGCGGGTACTCGGCGACAGCACCTCGACGACCAGGGCCGGCGCACCCTGCAGGGTCGCATCGGTCACGACGCCCGTCTGGTCCGCGGCGACGAACAAGAGGTCTGGCTCGATGACGTCGTGCCGCGACAGTACGACATCGGTCGGCGCGGTCAGCCGCGTGCCGGCGCCGGGGTGCGCTTTGAGACCCGTAAACCCGATGCGCGCGGATGGGCTCGCCACACGGCTGGTCCCTGCGAAAGTCGTGGCGAAACGCTGGCGCCGGGTCGATGCCCCGGCGGCGTCTGCTACCGTACAGGGGCCGATGCGCATCCGGCTGTTGTTGCTCGCCCTGGCGCTGCCCGCCAGTGCCGCGGCCCAGGGCCCGTCGGCCGCCGCCGGCACGGCGTCCACCGCCACGACAGCCGGCGTCGCGGCCACCTTTTCCGGCGTCGATCGCCAGCTCGCCGTGCGCCCGCCGCGTCTCGACGCCGAGGTGACCATCGACGGCCGCCTCGACGAGGCGCCGTGGCAGCAGGCTTCGCAGCTGGTCGGCTTTTCGCGCTACGCGCCGGTGGACGGCGGCGCCGCCGAGCGCGACACCGAGGTGCTGGTCTGGTATTCGCCGACGGCGATGCACTTCGGCGTGCGCGCCACCGCGCCGACCGGCACGGTGCGGGCGACGCTGGCCGACCGCGATCGCATCGACGCCGACGACCACGTGCAGCTGTTCCTCAGCACCTTCGGGGACGGCCGCCAAGCCTTCGTCTTCGCCGTGAACCCGCTCGGCGTGCAGATGGACGGCGCCATGGTCGAGGGCGTGCGTTCGAGCGGCGGCGGCTTCGGCGGGCTGAACGTCGGCCGCGAGGAAGTCGATCGCAGTCCCGACTTCGTGTTCCAGTCGCGCGGCCGGCTGCTCGAGTCCGGCTACGAGGTGGAGATCCGGATTCCGTTCAAGAGCCTGCGCTACCAGTCGGGCGACGAGCAGGCGTGGGGGCTGCACGTCACCCGGGTGAGCCCCGGGCTCGGCACCGAGGACAGCTGGGCGCCGGCGCGCCGGCAGGGCGCCTCGTTCCTGGCCCAGGCCGGCACGCTGCAGGGGCTGCGCGACCTGCGCCGCGGCCTGGTGCTCGACCTCAACCCGATCGTCACCACCCTGGTGACCGGCGCGCGCAACGCCGTCGGCGACCGCTGGGAGTACGACGGCTCGCGGCCCGACGTCGGCGCCAACGTGCGCTGGGGCGTGACCCAGACGCTGACGATGAACGGCACGCTCAACCCCGACTTCTCGCAGGTCGAGTCGGACAACGGCCAGTTCCAGTTCGATCCGCGGCAGGCGCTGTTCTTTCCCGACAAGCGGCCGTTCTTCCTCGACGGCATCGAGCAGTTCGCCACGCCCAACAACCTGATCTACACGCGCCGCGTCGTCGCGCCGCTGGGTGCCGCCAAGCTCACCGGCCGCGTCGGCCGCGCCACCTCCGTCGCATACCTCTCGGCCGTGGACGATCCCATCGCCTCGGCCGACGGCGATCACCACCCGGTGGTCAACATGCTGCGCGCCCAGCGCGATGTCGGCACCGCGTCGAAGCTGGCCTTCGTCTACACCGACCGCATCGACGGGCCTCGTACCAACCGCGTCGCCGGCGTGGACACGCGGCTGGTGTGGAAGGAGGTCTACAGCATGCTGCTGCAGGGCGCCGCCAGCCGCACCGACACCGGCACCGCGAGCACGGTGGCGCCGCTGTGGCAGGCCACCTTCAACCGCTCGGGTCGCCGCTACGGCATCCGTGCCAATGCCCGCGGCGTCGATCCCGATTTCGACACCCAGTCGGGCTTCATCAGTCGTCGCGGCATCGCCCAGCTCGCACTCACCAACCAGATGTCGTTCTACGGCCGGCCGGGCGGCCTGTTCGAGCGCTTCACGAGCGACGTGGTCCTCGACGGCACCTGGCTCTACGACCGGTTGATGGCCGGCAACGCCTCGCAGGATCGCAAGCTGCACTTCAACCAGAACCTGGCGTTGCGCGGCGGCTGGCGGGTCGGCGCTTCGGTGCTGGTCGAGTCGTTCGGCTACGACGAAAGCCTCTACCGCGACTACGCGATAGCGCATCCGACGGCCGACGGCGGCGCGCGCTTCGTGCCCTACACCGGCACGCCGCGGCTGCCCAACCTGGACTACGTGATCTCGTTCACGGTGCCCAACCGCAGGGGACTCACCGCCGACGGCCTCATCCTGTGGGGCAAGGACGAGAACTTCTTCGAGTGGGCCTCGGCCGACATCGTCTTCGCCAACGTCGGGGCGGTGTGGCGGCCCACCAACCAGCTGCGCGTCGAGGGCCGCTACCAGCTGCAGTCGTTCCAGCGGCGCACCGACGGCAGCTACGCCGGCATCCGCCGCATCCCGCGCGTCAAGATCGAATACCAGATGACGCGGTTCATCTTCTTCCGTGTCGTCGGCGAACAGAACATGAACTTCGTGGACACGCTGCGCGACGACTCCCGCACCAACCTGCCCGTGTACGTCCGCGACGCCGCCGGCGTCTACCAGCCGGGCCGCCGTACTCAGACCAACCGCGTGCGCGTGGACTGGCTCTTCTCCTACCAGCCCACTCCCGGCACCGTGGTCTTCGCCGGCTACGGCACCAGCCTGGAAGAGCCCGACCGCTTCGACCTGCGCCGCCAGTACCGGCGCACCAGCGACGGTTTCTTCGCCAAAATCAGTTATCTTTTCCGGCTGTAGGCTGCTGTCGCCAGGCCTTCTCGCCTCGGGCGCTGCACAGGTTCGCCGTGTGGCCGCTTGTGACCACGCGCGCAATCAGGGAGTCTTAGGGGCCATGCTCACGTCCGTCGTCTCCCGGTTCGCGGTCGTCGTCCTCTGTCTGCCGGCCGCCCCCGTCCTCGCCCAGGCGCCGGCCGCGCCGCCCCCGCCGCCCCCCGGGTGGGCCGGATCGCTCGGCGCCGGCCTGGCGCTGACCAGCGGCAACTCCGACACCTCGACCGCCAACCTGGCCTTCGAGATGCTGCGCGACATGGGCGGCGAGCTGGTGTTCAAGAGCACCGGACTCTACTTGCGCGGCGAGAACGAGGGCGAGCCCACGGTCGATCGCGCCGCCGCCGACGCTCGCCTCGACTACCGCCTGACGCCGCGGCTGTCGGCCTTCGGCCTGACCACGTATGCGCGCGATCGCTTCAAGGACATCGACTACCTGATCGCTCCTACGGCCGGGCTCAGCTTCGCGGTGATCCGCAGCGCGCGGGCGGAGTGGACGACCGACGGCAGCGTGGGCCTGGTGTTCGAGCAGAACACCGGGTTCGACACCGAGATGTCGGGAGCGGTGCTGGCCGGCGAACGGTTCCTGTTCAAGGCCACCGAGACCACGCGTATCATCCACGCGGCGACGGCGTTGTGGAAGATGAACGACTTCGGTGACGGGTTCTACACGTTCTCGGCCGGCATCGCCACCTCGGTGGCCAGCCGGCTCGAGTTGAAGACGGAGTTCCTGAACACCTACAAGCGCAAACCCACCGATCCCACACTGAAGAAGAACGACCAGTCGGTGGTGCTCTCGCTCGTCTACAAATTCTGACGGGGCTCGGGGCTCGGGGCTCGGGACTCGGGCACGGGCACGGGTACGGGCTCACGCCACGGACGGCTCTTTGCAGCCGATGTCGAGGAGGATGTGATGCTGCACGAATTCAAGGAGTTCATCATCAAGGGCAGCGCGTTCGACCTGGCGGTCGGCGTGATCATCGGCGGTGCCTTCGGCGCGATGGCCGGCTCGTTCGTGAGCGACATCATGATGCCGCCGCTCGGCCTCGTCACCGGCGGCACCGACTTCTCCAACATCTTCCTGACGCTCAAGGAAGGCTCGACGGCCGGGCCGTATGCGTCGCTCGCCGCCGCCAAGGCGGCCGGGGCCGTGACCATCAACGTCGGCACCTTCATCAACACGGCGATCAACCTGTTGCTCGTCGGGGCCGCGGTGTTCCTGATGGTGCGCGCCGTCAACGCCGCCCGCACGCCGCCGCCGGCCGCTCCGGCCGCGCCGCCGGAGGACGTGCTGCTGCTGCGCGAGATTCGCGACGCGTTGAAGAAATAGGGCCGGCGGCTGGAACGGCCGCGCGCGCTCAGCGCGCGGTCGTCGTCGCCGCCGTGCCGCGGTACTTCACCGCGCCGCCGACGATGGTGTAGACCACCTGCGCCGTCGGGATCTCGTCCTCCGGCACGGTCATGATGTTCTTCGACAGTACCGTGATGTCGGCCAGCTTGCCCGCCGCCAGCGAGCCCTTGAGCTGCTCCTCCTTGGCGGCGTAGGCGGCGTTCCAGGTATAGGACTTGAGCGCCTCGTGGCGCGACATCCGCTGGTCGGCGTAGAACACCGAGCCGTCCTTGGTCTTGCGGGTGATGGTGGCGTGCAGGTTGGGCATCGGGTCGATGCGCTCCACCGGCACGTCGGTGCCATTGGACACGATGGCGCCGCTCTTCATCAGCTTCTGCCACACGTAAGCGCCGGCTTCGGCGCGGGCCGGGCCGAGGCGCGCCAGCACGTAGGGCGCGTCGGAGGTGGCGTGGATGCCCTGCATCGAGGCGATGACGCCGAGCTGGCCGAAGCGCGGGATGTCGGCGGCGTCCAGATGCTGGGCGTGCTCGATGCGCCAGCGCCAGTCCTTCACGTCGGGATGCGCTTTGAAGGTGGCCTCGAAGATGTTCAGGGTTTCGCGGTTGGCCCGGTCGCCGATGGCGTGCACGGCGAGCTGCACGCCGTTGGCGGCGGCGATCCCGGCCAGCGCCTGCACCTCGGGCACCGGCGCGGTGTTGAGGCCCGTACTGGTCGGCATGTCGGCGTAGGGCTCGAGCAGCCACGCCCCGCGTGAACCCAGGGCGCCGTCGATGGTCTTCTTGATCGCGGCGATGGTGAGGTGGTTGCCCGCGGCACCCACCACCTTGTAGGCCGGCAGCTTGGCCTGGATGTTCTCGTTGGAGTCTCGCACCATCACCCACAGGCGGATGCCGAGGGCTCCGGCATCGGCGGCCTGCTTGATGACGTCGATGGTGGCGAAGTTCTCGCCGGCGTCCTGGAACGACGTGATGCCCTTCTCGAGGGCGGCCTGCACGGCCAGGTCGATGACGCGTCGGGCGTCGGCGGCGCGCTCCTCGGGCGTGCGCTTGGCCACCCAGGCGTCGTAAGCGCGGTCGGCGAGGCCGGACGCGGTCTCGCGCAGCACGCCGATCGGCCGCCCGGCGCGGTCTTTCAGGATGTCGCCCCCTGGCGGGTTGCGGGTGGCGCCGGTGATGCCCGACTCCTGCATTGCCCGGGCGTTGACGTAGCTGGCATGGCCGCTGGCGTGCTCGAGCATCACCGGGTTGTTCGGTGCTGCCTTGCTCAGCGCGTCGTGGAGCGGGAAGCCCTCCACGTTGAGCTGCGGCACCGACGTCCACTTCTCCTGATGCCAGCCGCGGCCGAGGATCCAGTCGCCCGGCTTCGCCTTGGCCGCCGCGTCGCCGACCAGGGCGACGATCTGATCCCAGCTGGTGGTGTCCATCAGGTCGAGGACCATACGCGACGAGCCGAGGCCCATGAAGTGGCCGTGGCCCTCGATGAGGCCTGGCACCGCGGTGAGCCCGGCGAGGTCGATCACCTCGGTGGCTGGGCCGACATACGGCGCGATGGCTTCGGTGGTGCCGACCGCGACGATGCGATCGCCGCGCACCGCCAGCGCCTGCACCTCGGGCTGGGCGTCGTCCATCGTGACAATCGTGCCGCCGCGCAGCACCATCGTCGCCGGCTCGACGGCCGGCGTACTGCTGCACGCCGCCGAGACCACGGCGACCATCAGGGTTCCCACCAGCGACTGCCTCGCACTCGACGCCATCGAAATCACTCCCCGGCCCGTCGTGACGGCGGGCCTCCGCGACTGTCGGCCGACTGCGCCCCGCCTGTCAACCGGGAGTACGATCGGCGGTGCGTGCCACGCCTGCCGCTCACCGCCGATCGAATCCGCGATCGCCTGGCCCGGCCGCTGCCCGGGCTCGACGCGCAGCTGCGGATGGCGCCGCGCCCGCGCCCCGGCTGGGACCCGCACGCCCTGCCCGATGGGCTGCGCGATGCGGCGGCGCTGCTGCTGCTCTACCCCCACGACGACGCATGGCACGTGCCGCTGACCTTGCGGGGCTCGGCGTTGCGCCACCACACCGGCCAGGTGTCGCTGCCCGGCGGCCGGCTCGATGCCGGGGAGTCGGTCGAAGCCGCCGCGTTGCGGGAAGCCGACGAAGAGGTGGGCGTGGCGCCCGCGTCGGTCGAGGTGATCGGGCGCCTGACGCCGTTGCACATCCCGGTTTCGGGTCACCTGCTGCACCCGGTGGTCGGCGTGGCCGCCGAGCGGCCCCGTTTTCGCCTCGCCGAGGCCGAAGTGGAGCGGCTGATCGAAGTCCCGGTCGCGCACCTGCGGACGCCCGAAGTCGTGGCCTGGGAGCAGCGGCGGCGCGAGCGCCCGCCCAACGTGCTGATGGACGTGCCGTACTTCGCCGTGGACGGCGTCCGCGTCTGGGGCGCGACGGCGATGATCCTGGCCGAGTTCCTGGCCGTGCTGGCCGAGGCCGAGGCCGCGGCCGCCGCGCCCTGATCGCCAGGACCCGAGGCATAGTAGGCGGCATGAGGCGCTGCCTGGCCCTCGTGCTGGCCGCCACGACCGCCGGATGCGGCGGTCCGCGCGTGGCCGACGCCAGCCTATGGTTCGACGCCGTGACGTTCGTCTCGCCGTCCACCGTCGTCGGAGCGATCACGGACGACGACCTGGGCGTCATCCGCGCCGCCGCCGTGCGCGAGGCCGGGGCGGCGTTCACCGGCTTCCGCGTGGCGCTGGCCCACCGTCCGACCGGGCGGTATCACGTGCGGGTCGTGCAGCGCCTTCGCGATCTGCGGCATCGCCGGGCCTTCGGCGGTCACGCCGGCGAGTCGCGCGCCGTCGCCGGCTTCGGCGGCGGCGGAGCGGTGAGCTTCGAGTACTTCGCGGCGCTGGCGATCGGCTACGCGCCCCCGGGCGCTCTCCGGGCGGCTCTGATCGAGGCCATCGGCCGCTGCCTCGGCCGCGGCGCGGTCCACGAGTTCGCGCACCAGCTGCTGCCCACCTCGCCCATCCACGACGTGCGCGACAAGCGCACCTACGAGTACTACGCCGGCGGACGACCGGAGCACTGCTACGGCCCGATCGGATGGGGGAAGGCCCGGCCCTGGCTGCTGGCCCGGTACGGGCCCGGCGGCTGAGCCCGCGCACGATTTCGATAGCGGTCGGCGGCACGGCCCGGCGAGCGTGGACGGCATGACGATGCGCAACCGCGGCTGGGCGGCCCTGGTGCTGGGGCTTCTTGCGACGGGGGTCTGGCGCGGCGGTGCGGCGGTGGTGCCGTACCTCGACGCCGGACCGCCGCCCGGCCGAGATGTGCAGGCGCCGCCGCCCTCACCGGCGACGCCTTCGCCTCCCCCGCGCTGCGACCGCCCGGAACACCGCCAGTTCGACTACTGGGTGGGGGAATGGGACGTGCGCCCGGCCGGCCAGCCGGACTCGGCGCCGACGCCGCTCGGCAACGTGATTCGCCTCGAGGACGGCGGCTGCGTCGTCACCGAGCACTGGACCACGCCGAATGGCAGCGGCCGCAGCGTCAACATCTTCGACCGCACGCGCAACCAGTGGCACCAGACCTGGGTGGACAGCACCGGTGGCTTGCACCAGTATTGGGGGCGCGCCGACCAGGCGGGGGACATCGTGTTCCATGGGGAGACGCCGGTGGCCGGCCCGGGCAACGCCCGGCAGACGGTGCGGCTGACGTTCTTCAACCTCGGCCCCGACCGCGCGCGGCCGGCTCGCGTGCGACAGTTCTCAGAGGTGCTCGCTGCCGATGGCCGATGGACCACCAACTACGACCTGATCTACTACCGGCGCCCGGCGCGGCCCTGAGCCCGCGGGCGGCTCCGTTCGCCGCACGCTGCCACGAGCCGCGTCCGCGGCGCGACTGGGGACGCGACGCGCTCGGGCCAACGCTGTTCGACACCGGCGCCGTCGCCGTCGGCCGCTGGCGCTGCCCCGCCGATCACCCGTTGTTCGTCGATTCGGGTCCGGCCCGCGGCTACCTCTTCGTGTTCCCGCGATCGAGCGTGTGGATCCAGCACGAGGGTCGCCGTCGATTCGTGGCCGATCGCGCCACCGTCACGTTCTACAACCGTGGCCAGCGCTACCGTCGCTTCCCGCTCCACCCGCGCGGCGATCAGGGCGAGTGGTTCGCCGTGGCGCCAGACCTGCTCGCCGCGGTGCTGGCGGAATCCGACCCTGCCTCAGCCGATCGCGGTGAGCGAGCCTTCGCCTTCACCCACGGCCCCAGCGATCGGGCCAGCTATCTGGCCCAGCGCGCGGTCTACGAACACGTGTGCCGTGTGGAGGTGCCCGACGCGCTGTTCGTCGAGGAGACGATGCTGGCCGTGCTCGCCAGGGTGGCCGCCATGGCGCGCGGCTGGCAGCACCGGCAGCGCCGCCAGGAGGCCCGCCGGGCGCGAGAGGTCGCCGAGCGCGCCCTGGAGATCCTGGCGAGCCGCTACGACGAGCGGCTGTCGCTTCGCGAGTTGGCGCAAGTCGTCGAGTGCTCGCCGTTCCACCTGGCCCGGCGGTTCCGCCGCGCCACCGGCACCTCGCTGCATCGGCACCGCACGGACTTGCGGCTGCGTGCCGCGCTTGACCGGCTGGGCGACGCCGGCGTCGATCTGCTGGACCTCGCCCTTACCCTGGGCTACTCGAGCCACAGCCACTTCACCGACGTGTTCCGCACCGCGTTCGGACTCACGCCGTCGGCGGCTCGCGACCAGCTGGCGTCCGGACGCGGCCGCGACCTGATCGCGCGGTTGGCGGCCGCCGGCGACACCACGGGCTGAGGGCCTGGCGCGGCCGGTGTCGGCGCGCCGACATCCCTGCGCGCAATCCTGTGCCGAGCCGATAGTTCCCTCGTGACCCTTCCCCGCAGGTCGCCGGGCGACGTGCGCCTGTCCCTGGCGGTCGGCGACGACCTGGCGCCGGGACTCGCCGCCGCGCTCGGCGACGCCGGCTTTGCGGTGACCGTGCTCGAGCCCGGCGCCGCGTGGCCCGGCGAGCCGGGCGCCGTCCCCGCCCTGGTCGTGCTCGACACCGAACGGGCCGGCGAGCGCGAGGCCCTCGGCACCTGCCTGGCGCTGCGGGCCACGCCGAACGGCGTGGACGTGCCGGTGCTGCTGCTCATCACGGTGAACGACACCGGGGTCGTCGAACGCGGCCTGGAGGCCGGCGTCACCGACTTCGGCATCCGCAGCGCGCCGCCGCCGCTGCTGGCGCACCGCGTGCGCCAGATGCTGCGCGTCAAGCGCACGGTGGACGACCTGCAGCGCAGCGAGTCGAGCCTCGAACACGCACAGCGCATCGCCCGGCTCGGCAACTGGGCGTGGGAACCGTACGGCGACGTCGTCACCTGGTCGTCGGAGGTGCAGCGCCTGCTCGACATCCCGCCGGGCGTGCACATCGCGCCGATGTCGCGTTTCCTGGCGCACGTCCACGCCGACGATCGGGCCGCGGCCCGGGCCGCCATCGACACCCTGGTGTCCACCGGCGCGCCGTTCGCGCTCGACCTGCGGTTCATGCTGCGCGGCGGCACGTCCCGCGTGCTGCGGGCCCAGGGCGAGGCGTCGTTCGACGCGCACGGCGAGATCCGCCAGGTGGTGGGCACGCTGCAGGACATCACCGAGCGCACCGCCACCGAGGACCGCATCCGCTTCCTCGCCTACTACGACAGCCTGACCAGCCTGCCCAACCGCGTGCTGTTCACCGAGCGGCTGCGCGGCATGCTCGGCGCGGCGCGACGGCGCGACCAGCTCGTGGCGACCATTTTCGTGGACCTCGACAACTTCAAGGGGGTCAACGACACGATGGGGCACAGTGCCGGCGACGAGCTGCTCAAGGCGGTGGCCGACCGCTTCCGCGACTCGCTGCGCGACAGCGACGTGTTCACCCGCGATCGTCCCGGTGCCGACAACGAGACCAGCACGGTGGCCCGGCTGGGCGGCGACGAGTTCATCCTCGCCATCGGCGACCTCGACCGCGTCGAAGACGTGCCGCGCATCGCCCGCCGCCTGCAGGACGCGCTGAAGCAGCCGATCGCCCTGTCGTTCGGCGAGGTCTTCGTCACCACCAGCATGGGCATCAGCGTGTTCCCGCAGGACGGCCAGACGGTGGAGGAGCTGTTCAAGAACGCCGACGCCGCGCTGTACCACGCCAAGGACTCGGGACGGAACTGCTTCCAGTTCTTCTCCAGCTCGCTGAACGAAGCGGCGCTGCAGCGTCTGCTGCTCGAATCGCACCTGCGCCGGGCGGTGCAGAACGACGAGCTGCTGGCGTATTACCAGCCGCAGGTGGACGGCCGCACCGACGCGGTCGTGGCCGTCGAAGCGCTGATGCGCTGGAACCGGCCCGAGATGGGCCTGGTGTCGCCGGCGCAGTTCATCCACGTGGCCGAGGAGAGCGGCTCGATCCACGAGATGGGCCGCTGGATCCTGCGCGCCGCCAGCGCCGCGTCGGTGTCGCGCGGCTGGGCGGCGCGCGGCGTGCGCGTGGCCGTCAACATCTCCACCCAGCAGTTCAAGCGGCCCGACGTGGTCGAGACGCTGGTGGCCGCGGTACGCGAGTCGCATCTGTCGCCCGAGTCGGTATCGCTGGAGATCACCGAGAGCGTGCTGGTCGACCACGCCCGTGCCGTGCCGACGCTGGTCGCGCTGAAAGACGCCGGATTCTCGATCATCCTCGACGACTTCGGCACCGGCTACTCGTCGCTGACCTACCTCAAGTCGTTGCCGCTCGACGCGCTGAAGATCGACCGCTCGTTCATCCGCACCATCACCACCGACTCGCGCGACACCGCCATCGTCTCGGCGATCATCGGCGTGGCCCGCAGTCTGGGCATGGACGTGGTGGCCGAGGGCGTCGAGCGCGCGGCGCAGAAGCAGAAGCTGCTCGAGCTGGGCTGCCCCGTGATGCAGGGCTATCTCTTCGGGCGGCCCGTGCCCGTCGAGGCGATCACCTGCTGAGCGTCGCTCCGATCGGTCAGGGCTTCGGCGGCGCCGTGTCCCACCAGAACGGCCTGGGCAGCGTCCTGGCGGTGGGCCAGATCGTGTTGAGCGTGTCGGCCTCGTACAGTTCGCCGTTCTTCATCACGTAGCGCACCGTGTTGGTCTGGCGGATGTTCACGAGCGGGTTGCCGTCGAGCACCACCAGGTCGGCCAGCTTGCCGGGCTCCACCGAGCCGACGTCCTGCTGCAGGCCGATGGCCTCGGCCCCGAAGATGGTGACGACCTTCAGCGTCTCGTGCGGCGTCAGGCCGCCCGAGCCCAGGTTCCAGGTCTCCCAGTGCGCGCCCAGGCCCTGCAACTGGCCGTGGCTGCCGAGACCGGCGCGACCGCCGGCGTGGACGATGTCGGCCACCTGTTTGCCGAGTTTCGTGTGGCCGTATTCCTCGGGCGCGAACCACTGGGCGCGGCGGCGGATCATCGTGTCGAGCAGCTCGTTCGGGATCCACTTGTTCAGCTTGGCGTCGCCGACGGTGTTCTCGGTCTGGAACCAGTAGTTCTCGCTCCACGGCGCGCCGTAGGCGACGAGGATCGTCGGCGTGTAGTAGGTCCTGGTCCGCGCCACGAACTCCACCACGTCCTTGTGCAGCGGCATGATCGGGAAGCTGTGTTCCTGCCCGGTGTAGCCGTCGGCGATCTGGGTGAGGTTGAGCTTCAGGTCGAGCGAGCCCTCGATGGTCGGGGTGATGCCGTACTCGCGGCTGGCCTCGATGATCCACTGGCGCACGATGCGGTCGCCGGCCACGTACTGCTTGATGGTGTTGGTGCGGTAGGCGTCCTTGTAGCGCTTGACGAAGCGGAACGCCGACTCGCGGTCCTCGATGCCCGAGGTCGAGAACAGGCCGGGCCCGGTGGCGAACACCCGCGGGCCGGCGATGACACCGGCGTCCACCATGTCGGCGTAGGCGAACACGTCGGGCGTCGAGGTCTGCGGGTCGCGGGTCGTCGTCACCCCGTAGGCGAGATTCGCGTAGTACTGCCACACCGCCGTCTGGTGCAGGCCACGCGGCGCCCACATGTGCGCGTGGGCGTCCACGAGTCCAGGCATCAGGGTCTTGCCGCGCAGGTCGAGCCGGCGCACGCCGGCCGGCGCCGCCACCTTGCCGCGCTCGCCGACGGCGGCGATGCGGTTGTCGGTCACCAGCACGTCGCCGCTGTCGATCACCTGATCGCCGCTCATGGTGATCACCCGGGCGCCCGACAGCAGGATCGAGCCGCTCGGCCGGTGGCGCGGCGTCTGGACGACGACGTCGGTGCGCTGCGGCTCGGCGGCATCGGCCGGCTGGCGGAAGAACTGCGCGCCCCACGACCAGGTGACGGCGGTGCCGTCGCGGGTCCAGGCCAGGTAGTCGCCGCCCTCGAGCGACATCCGCTTGACCGGCACCGGCGTGTTCTCGGCCCGGCCCTGGATGCGCACCTCGATGGTCTCGCGGCCGCTGCGCGGCACGTTGACGAGGTAGTGCTTGTTCTGCAGGTTGACGAACGCCCGGGAGCCATCGGGCGACAGCACGATCTCGTCGGCGGCGGGCGGGTTGTTGCCGGGGCCGACGCCCTGGATGCGCAGCAGCGTGCGGCGGTCGAGGCCGTCGAGCGTGATCGACTGCAGGCCGCGATTGGTCCTGAAGTAGACGCGCCGGCTGTCGTCGCGCACGAACTGCAGGCCGCGGCCGCCCTGCGAGGAGGCGACCAGCGTCTGTGCGCCGCCCTCGGCCGGCAGCCAGCGGATCTCGAGCGCGTTGGGCGGCGAGATGCCGCCGATCTCGGCCGCGCCGTCGGGCTCGAGATCCGGCGGCGGCGTGTCGAGCAGAATCGAATACAGCTGATCCGAGGCAGCGCCGGCGATGAACGCCACCCTGGTGCCGTCGGGCGTCATCACCGGGTCGAGGTAGTAGCCCTCGTGGGCGGTCAACGTGCGCGTCGCACCGCCCCCCGCCGGCACGCGCTTGATGTGCCCGCCCGCTGCGGTCCAGGTCACGTAGACGATCGACTGGCCGTCGGGCGCCCACCTCGGCATGAACTCGCCTTCGTCGGCGGTGGTGAGCCGGCGCGGCGTGCCGTTGGGGTACTCCATCACGTAGAGGTGGTTGAGGGCGCTGAACACCAGCCGGCCGCCATCCGGCGACAGCTGCGGCCAGCGGATCAGCCGCGCCCGCACCTGCGGCCCGTCGTCGATGCGCACCGGCGTATAGGCGCGCGCCGCGACTTCGGCCTGCACGCGGGCGGTGAAAGGAATCGGCGTCTTCGCGCCGGTCTCGACGTCGATGCGCTGCAGTTTGCCGGCCATCGGGACGACGATCGAGCGGCCGTCGGGCAGGAAGTCGTAGCGCGGCAGCGTGTCGCGCGAGGCCCGCGACTCCTGGTCGTCGCGGGTCACCGGCCAGGCCAGCCAGCGCTCGGCGCCGGTCTCGAGGTTGCGGATGCGCAGTCCGGTGTCGGTCTTGTGCCGCGTGCCGTAGACCAGCCACCTGCCGTCGGGCGACAGTGCCGGCCGCATCGCGCTGCCCTGGGCGTTGGTCACCTGCGAGACGTCGCCGGTCTCGCGATCGTGGCGGTAGATCTGCCACAGCGGGAAGCGCGCGTTGTAGGTGAAGGTGCCGGACCGTTGCGCGTAGTAGATGAAGCGGCCGTCGGGCGACACCACCGCCCCCATCCGGTTCGGCGGTGGCGGTGGCGGCGGGCCGGTGGCATCGGGCGAGGGCTGCGGCGGTGGCGGGGCGCCGACGCGGACGCCGTTGCCGCCGTCGCGGTGGTACATGAACAGCCAGAACGTGCCCGGGTCGGGGGGCCGCGACTTCGAGACCACCAGGTACTGGCCGTCGGGCGTCCACGCCGGCGACACCATGATCTGCGGCCGATCGTCGGTGCGGCGATCGCGGCTGACCGCCCGCGGGTTCGCGCCGTCGGCATCGGCGATCCACAGGTTCTCGACTCCGGTGCGGTCGCTGAGGAACGCGATGGTCCGGCCGTCGGGCGACCACGTCGGCTGGCTGTCGAACGACATCCCGCCGACGATGCGTCGCGCCGTGCCGCCCTCGATCGGCAGCGTGTAGAGGTCGCCGAGCAGGTCGAAGACGATCGTCCGGCCATCGGGCGAAACGTCCACCGACATCCACGTCACCTCGTCGGTGTCGAACTCGATCGTCTGCTCGGTCTTCAGCACCAGCGACTCGGGTGCGGCAGGGGCTGGCGCCGGGGCCGGTGTCTGCTGGGCGCCGAGCGGCAGCGTGGCGACGACGGCGAGGGCGATGACGCCCGCGTGGTTCCCCTTCACGACGACCTCCAGCGGTGGGACGAATGCCGTGACCGGCGGCGACGGCCGCTCGGCCGCGCGCATTCTACCGCCGGGTGCGGCAGCTGTTGCGCGGTTCAGCTGGCCGGCTTGACGGCGACGACCAGATACCAGCGCGGCGCGGAGGCCTCGACGCGCACCTCGGCGAAGCCGGCCCGCTCGAGTTCGGCGCGCACCTCGTCGGCCGGCATGCCGTGATTGCCGCGGACGGGGAAGTCGAGGATCGCGACGCGGCCCCCGGGGGCGAGCGTGGCCAGCAGGCTGCGGCTCATCGCGGCGCGGTCGTCGACGTGGTGGAAGACGTCGCGCATGAACACGGCCTGGCAGCAGCCCGCCGGTATGTTGGTCTCGGCCCGATGCCCTTCGACCACCGCGACGTTGGTGAGGCCGGCGGCCTTCACGGCGCGCTCGGTCGCCTCGCGCTGGCGGGGATTCAACTCGTTGCTGAACACGCGGCCGGCGGGACCGACCGCGCGGGCCATCGCCACCGTGAGCGCGCCCGAGCCGGCGCCGATCTCGGCGACGGTGCTGCCCGGTCCGACCTGCAAAGCGGCGATCAGGCGGGCGGCGTCTTCGCGGTCCGACTGGCCGCGCGCCGGCAGCGCCGAGGCCAGGACGACCCCGGCGCAGAAGCCGGCGACGGTGATGACACGAACGGTGGGACGAGTGACCATGAGCGTCCTCGGCGGGCGGATCGCGCACCGCCCGTGCCTTTGGACGTTACCGTAGCGGGTGCGGCCGGGCGATCAGGACACACGGACGTCGAACGGGTCGGTGGCGGCCACGCCGAACGCCTCGAGGATGGCGCGCTGGCGATGCTCGAAGATGGCGCGCACGTCGCGGGCGACCAGCAGCCGTTCGACCAGCCAGCCGCCCGGTGCGCGGAAGTCCACGTCGTCCTCCACCGCGGTGCCGCCATCGACGGCGCGGAAGCGATGCGTGTGGATCCAGCGGCGATACGGACCCTTCAGCTGGGTGTCCACGAACTGGTGCGGCGGATTCCAGACCGTGATCTCGGTGCGCCAGCCGATCGGCACGCCGTGCACCTTCAAGCGGTAGTCGATGCGCGCGCCGGTGCGCATTGCGATCGGCAGTGGCGTGACGATGCGGAAGTCCACCCACGGCGGCGTGATGCGCTGCAGATTGCCGGCATCGGCGAAGAACGCGAACACCTCGGCGTGAGGCCGGGGCACGAACAGGGACGTGGCAAGGCGGCCCATCGGGACGCTGTTGTGACGCCGGCCGGGGCGCCGCCGTCCCCGGTCCCGCGGTCCGTTCCTGGCCTCGGGGTATCATCTCGCCGACACCATGCAACCCATCTCGAAGATCGCTGAACGCCTCGGCCTCACCGACGACCTCGTCGAGCCGTACGGCCGCTACACCGCCAAGATTCGCCTCGAGGCGCTCGAGCGCTTCCCGGTGCGGCGCGGCAAGCTCATCCTCGTCACCGCCATCACCCCGACCACCAGCGGCGAGGGCAAGACCGTCAACACCATCGGCCTCACCCAGGGCCTCGTCGCCATCGGCAAGCATGCGGTCGCCGCGCTGCGCGAGCCGTCGCTCGGGCCGGTCTTCGGGCAGAAGGGCGGCGCCACCGGCGGCGGCAAAGCGTCGCTGCACCCGGTGGACAAGATCAACCTGCACTTCAACGGCGACTTCCACGCCATCACCTCGGCGCACAACCTGCTGGCGGCGCTCATCGACACACACCTGCACTTCGGCAACGACCTGCGGCTCGACCCGAAGGAGATCCTGTGGCCGCGCTGCATGGACATGAACGACCGCTCGCTGCGCCGGATCGCCGCCGGGATGGGCGGCCGCGAGAACGGCCCGGCGCGCGAGACCGGGTTCATCATCACCGCGGCCTCCGAGGTGATGGCGATCATGGCGCTGGCCGAGAGCCGCGCCGATCTGCGCGCCCGGCTCGGCCGCATCGTCGTCGGGCTGAACTACGACGGCAAGCCGGTGACCGCCGCCGACCTCAAGGCGGTCGGGCCGATGCTGGTGCTGCTGAACGACGCGCTGATGCCCAACCTGGTGCAGACCGGCGAGGGCGCGCCGGCGATCGTGCACTGCGGGCCGTTCGCCAACATCGCCCACGGCACGAGCAGCGTGCTGGCGCAGCGGCTCGGCCTGCACCTGGCCGACTACGTCGTCAACGAGACCGGCTTCGCCGCCGACCTCGGGGCCGAGAAGTTCTTCGACATCGTGATGCCGATGTGCGGCCACGTCCCGTCGGTGGCGGTGATGATCGTCACGCTCAAGGCGCTCCGCGCCCAGGGCGGCGGTCCCGACGCGCCGGTGGAGAAGGGCTTCGCGAATCTGGCGCGTCACGCCGCCAACGTGCGGCGGTGGGGCGCCGAGCCGGTGGTCGCGCTCAACCGCTTCACCGCCGACGCGGATGCCGACCTGCAGGCGGTGCTCGACTACTGCGCGTCGATCGGCGTGGAGGCGGCGCTCTCCGAGGGCTATCTGAAGGGCGGGGAGGGGATGGCCGAGCTGGCGCGAAAGGTCGTGGCGGCCGCCGACCGCGCCGACACCGCGAAGATCAAGTCGCTCTACCCGCCGGAGCTGACCTTCGAACAGAAGATTACCGAGGTGGCCACCAAGGTCTACGGCGCCAGGAACGTGGCGTTCAAGCCGGGTGCGAAGACCCGGCTGCAGCAGTATGCCGCCCTCGGCTACGGGCACCTGCCGGTGTGCATCGCCAAAACCCAGTATTCGTTCACCGACGACGCCAAGGTGATGGGCGCGCCGAGCGACTGGACGCTGACCATCTCGGACGCGTCGCTGTCGGCCGGGGCCGGCTTCGTGGTGGCGATTGCCGGCAGCATGATGCTCATGCCGGGCCTGGGCAAGGTGCCGCAGGCGCAGAAGCTCGACGTGACCGACAGCGGGGACGTGGTGGGGATGGAGTACTGACGCCTGTAGGGACCAGGGACCAGGGATCGGGGACCAGGGAGAGCACTTGTCGATCCCGGGAATGACCGCGCGTCATCGGGACTGACGAACGAATGACGAGCGTTGTGCCTGGTCCCCGGTCCCTGGTCCCTGGTCCCTTCAGGCGACTGAAAGGAGCGTCCCTATGCCCCGCTACCTTCTCCTCCTCCACGATTCCGGCACCATGCCGCCGGATCTCAGCCCCGACGAGATCCAGGCGATCATCCAGCGCTACATCGACTGGCGCGCGAAGGTGGAAGCGGCCGGACACGCGGTGACTGGCCACAAGCTGCGCGACGGCGAGGGCCGAGTGATGACCGCGAAGAACGGCCGGCTGACCGTGACCGACGGACCCTATGCCGAGGCACGCGAGGTGGTCGGTGGGCTGTTCGTCGTCGATGCGGGCGGTTACGACGAGATCCAGGCGCTCTGCGCCGACCATCCGCACCTGGCGTTCGGCACCATCGAGATTCGCGAGATCGAGCCCACGTAAGCCGGGGCGTGCCGTGGACGCGCTGGTCGATTCGCTCTTCCGCCGCCAGGCGGGCCGACTCGCGGGGATGCTCACGCGCCAGCTCGGCCCGCACCGGCTCACCCTCGCCGAGGACGCCGTCCAGGACGCGCTGCTGAAAGCGCTGCAGACGTGGCCGCTGGGCGGCGTCCCCGACAACCCGACGGCCTGGCTCTACCAGGTGGCCCGGCGATCGGCTCTCGACCGCCTGCGCCACGAGCGCGTGGTCGCCGACAAGGCCGGGGCCGTGGCCGCCGAGCGGCCATCCGAGGCCGACGACCCGCGGTTGCCGGACGAGGCGACGCCGTTCGCCGACGACGAACTGGTGATGATGTTCCTGACCTGCCATCCGGCGCTGGCGCCGGAGGCGCGCGTCGCGCTCACGCTCAAGGTCGTCGGCGGCTTCGGCGTCGGCGAGATCGCCCGAGCGTTCCTGATGCAGGCCCCGGCGGTGGCGCAGCGGCTGGTGCGCGCCAAGCGGACGTTGCGCGAGTTCCGGGTGCCGTTCGCGCTGCCGGCCCGCCACGCCGTCGCCGAGCGGCTCGCCTCGGTGCTCGACGCGCTCTACCTGATGTTCAGCGAGGGCCACGCCCCCACCGCCGGCCCGCAGGCGTTGAAGGAGGACGTCGCCGAGGAGGCGATGCGTCTGGTCACGCTGCTGGCGCGGCATGCCGACACGGCCCGGCCCGAGACGCACGCGCTGCGGGCGCTGATGCTGCTGCACGCGGCCCGCTTCCCGGGACGCGTCGTCGGCGACGACCTGCAGCTGCTCGCCACGCAGGACCGCTCGACCTGGGACGGCGTGCTGCTGGCCGAGGGCCTGCGGGCGCTCGACCGGGCCGCCACCGGACCCGAGGAGACGCGCTTCCACCTCGAAGCGGCCATCGCCGCCGCGCACGCCGCCGCGCCGTCGTGGGCCGCCACCGACTGGCCGGCGATCCTGTCGCTCTACGACGCCCTGGTGGCGCGCTGGCCGTCGCCGGTGGCGGCGCTCAACCGCGTGATCGCCTTCGCGCAGGTGTTCGGCGCCGCGGCCGCCCTCGACGAGGCGGCGCCGCTCGTGTCCGACCCGCGCCTGGCGCGCTACCATCGGCTGCCCGCCGTGCTGGCCGATCTGCATGCACGCGCGGGCAATCCCGTGCGGGCCGCGGCGCTCTTCGACGAGGCGCTGGGCCATGAGATGGCGGCGCCCGAGCGGCGCCTGCTCGAGTCCCGGCGGGCCGCACTCCGCGGGCTATAATCAGCGCTCCCGCGGAGCGCTGGTGGAATATCTCATCAAGCAGTATCCCGTCGAATCCGGCGCCCTCGAAATCCAGTACATCGAAGAATTCTTCGGCGAGTTTCCACGGCGTAAGACCGCGGCCGAGGTGCTGCAGCGGCTGGCCGGCCGAGAGTCGCTGATTCTCATGGCCGAAGCCGCGCTGCCCGACGAGCCGGCCATGCTCGTGCCGGTGGCCTACAAGGTGGTGCACGAGATCCGCGCCGCGGAGCACGAGCCCAAGCTGCGGGATCTGGTCGATCGCCTGGCCGGCTGCGTCCGCTTCGACGGGCGCAAGGTGCTCTATTCGTGGATCGGCGCCACCCGCCGCGACTGGCGCGGCCAGGGGCACTTCCGCGCGCTCACCGAGCAGTCCGAGGCGTGGGCCGTCGCGCTCGGCTACGAGGAAGTGGTCGTCAAGACCAAGAACCGCTTCTACGACATGCGCGCCGTGCTGGCGCAGCTGGGGTTCGACGTCATCAAGTTCGAGCGCTCGGACGTCGACACCGCCGAGTCGAAGGTGTATCTGAGCAAGCAGCTGCGCGCCGACCTGGTGAGAGGCCACCGCAGCCGTCGCACCGTCGTGCACGCCGGCGACTGAGACCCGGTCCGGTCCTCGGGGCGCGGCAGGCACCGACGACCCCGAAGTACCCCTTCGCCCAGACTCTTTCCTCCTTCGGCCGAACCTTTTCCCTGGGAACTGGCCAGAACTGCACGCGATTACCCGTAGCCGCCTCGGCAGTCGGGCGGCACATCGCATGCTGTGCTCCAGCGCCGAGGACGCGATGGACAAGCGACGACGCCAGCGGAAGAAGACGCGGTTGCCGGTGCGCTTCGGTGCCGGGCGCACCGATCGGCTGGGCCTCATCACCGACGCGTCGAGCCAGGGCTTCTATCTCTCCACCAACACCGTGCTGACCAAGGGCACCGTGGTGCAGGTGCAGGTGAGGGTGCCGGGGCGCGAGCCGCTGCTGCTGCAGGGCCGCGTGGCGCGCAGCCGGCGCGTCGCCTCGTCGCTGGTGATGCTCTCCACCGGCGGTATGGGCGTGCAGCTCGACGACCCGCCGGCGGGCTGGCGGGAGGGCCTGGCGCTGCCCGAGGATCAGTAGCGCCCGCCGCGGTCAGACCGTGTCGCGATCGCCGTACGGCACGCGCTCGCCGTGCTCGACGAAGCGGCGCAGCACGCGGAGGTAGTTGGCCCAGCAGCAGCTCGACGTGCGGAAGTGCTCGTTGGCGTGGCGCCAGCCGCTGTTGTAGAAGTCCACGATCGTCCGCGTGTCGGCCAGCGGGGTGAGCCGGGCGCCGATCCGCGTCCCCGTCCAGTCGTCATCGGCCTCGAGGATCTCCCATTCGATCCAGCGATCGGGATCGCAGGCGGCGAGCAGCCCCTGCCACTCCACGTCGGGTCCGAACCCGAAGCGATAGAGCTCGCCCGACTCGGCGACGCCGTCGGCGTCGAGCGTCCACCATTCACTGAGCAGGGCCGGGTCGGCGAACATCGCGAAGACGCGCGACGCCGGCGCCTTCACGACGAAGCGATGCTGGATGTCGGGCATTTCGTCAGTCTCTCATCGGCCCCGACCCGGCGCACGGGACGGGATACGACTACTGGGACGGACGACGGGGCCCGCCGGTTCGCCCGGCCCGAGCTACTCGGCGCGCAGCGCCGACACCGGATCGACCCGGGTGCCGCGCCGCGCCGGCAGGTAGCTGGCCAGCACGCCGGCGCCGACCAGCAGCGCCGCCACGGCGGCCAGGGTCAGCGGGTCGCCGGGCCCGACGCCGAAGAGCAGCGTGCGCAGCGTCGTCGAGAGCGGCACTGCCAGCGCCGCGCCCGCCACCACTCCGCCCAGCACCATCACCAGGCTTTGCCGCAGCACCAGTCGCACGACGTCACCGGGCTGGGCGCCGAGGGCGAGGCGCACGCCGAACTCGGCACGCCGCTGCGAGACACCGTAGGCCACCACGCCGTAAACGCCGATCGCGGCCAGCAGCAACGCGGCCGCGGCGAAGAGCCCCAGCGCGGCTGATGCGACCCTCGGGCGGACCAGCGAACGCGACACCACGTCGTCCAGGGGGCGGATGTCCGACACCGGCTGGTTCGGGTCGACCTCGCGGATGACGGACGCCACCGTGCGACCCAGGGCCTCGGGCTCAGGACCCGACGTGCGCACGACGAAGGTGAGCGCACCGACGGCGAGTTGCGCGAACGGCAGGTAGATGGTCGGACGCTGCTCGGCATCGAGGCTGGCCAGGGTCACGTCGCCCACGACACCGACGATCTCCTGCGTCTCCCCGAGCGAGTCGGCGAGCCGCCGGCCGAGCGGCGACACGTCGGGCGAGAGCCGGCGCACGAACGCCTCGTTGACGATGGCCACCCGCGGCCGTCCCTCGATGTCGGCGTCGGTGAAATCGCGGCCCTGGCGCAGCGGGATCTGGAGGGTGGCGAAGTAGCCAGGGGTCACCGGACGGTAGTCCGCGATCGGCCGTTCGCCCGGCGCCGGCTCGGGCCGATCGGCGAGCATGAACGACGAACCGATGCCCGGATTGCCGTCGAGCGGCAGGAACGACGTGACGGCGGCGCCGGTCACGCCCGGCAGCGCCCGCAGCCGCGCCAGCACGTCGTTGGCGAACGGCACCTGCGACTTGGCCGCCGCGGCGCCCATCCTCGAGACCCGGGCGGTGAGCACCTGCTGCGGGTTGAATCCCGGATCGACGTCCTGCAGGGCCACGTAGCTGCGGCCGAGCAGCGCGGCGCCGGAGAGGATCAGCGTGGCGGCGGCGACCTCGCCGGCCACCAGCCAGCCGCGCAGGCGCTGGCGGCTACCGACGCCGCCGCGTCCGCCCTCGCGCAGCGCGTCGTGCACCGACACCTTGCGGGCGCCGGCGGCCGGGCCCAGACCGCAGGCGAGCGCGGTGATCGCCGTGGCCCCCACCGCGAAGGCCAACGCGGTGCCGCCGAGCGCACCGTCGCTGACCAGCGGCACGCCGGCGTCGCGGGCCGTGGTCGAGACGACGCGGGTGAGCAGCAGGGCGAGCAGCGTGCCCAGCACGCCGCCGGCGCCGACGAGCAGCGCCGTCTCGAGGAACAGCTGGCGCGCCAGATGGACCGGACGGGCGCCGAGCGAGACCTTGACGGCCATCTCGTGGCGGCGGCCGGTGGCGCGCACCAGCAGCAGCGCGGCGACGTTGGCGCAGGCGATGAGCAGCACCGCGACCACCGCGCCAAAGAGCACCCACAGCGCCGGGCGCGTCTCGCTCGTCAGCTGATCGCGCAGCGGCACGACGTTCAGCGTCCACCCCGTGTTGAACTCGCGATGGGCCTCGACCAGTCCGGCGAAGATCCCGGCCAGCTCGTCCTGCGCCGCATCCCGCGACACGCCGGGCTTCAGTTTGGCGAGGGCCATCAGGCTGCGGCCGCGGAAGTTGGTGCGGGCCTCGGGCGGCAGCACCGCGGGACGCCAGAAATCGCCGCGGAAGCCGACCAACGTGAAGTCGGCCGGCAGGACGCCGACGATCGTGGCCGGCTCGCCGTTCAGCACCACCGATCGGCCCACGGCGTCGGCGGCCGCGCCGTAGCGCCGCCGCCACAGCCCCTCGCTGATGAGCAGCGTCCGCGGCGCGCCCGGCGGGGCGTCGCCCTCGACGAACAGCCGGCCGGCGACCGGCCGCACGCCGACCATGCCGAGCACCTGCGGCTGCAGGGCCACGCCGCGCAATTCCTCGGGCGACCCGCCGTCGCCGGCGAGGTTGCCGACGGTCGGGCTGAACACGCCCGACATTTCGAGCGAGGTGGAGCGTTCGGACCAGGTGAAGTAGTTGCCGGGGTTGATGACGTTGCGCGGCCGGTTGCGCGGCAGGTTGTGCTCCCACACCATCACGAGCCGGTCGGCGTCGGCGTAGGGCAGCGGGGCCAGCAGTGCCGAGTAGACGAGCTGGAACGCGGCGGTCGTGGCGCCGATGCCGAGGGCCAATACCGCGACGACGGCGAGCGTGAACCCCGGCGCGCGACCCAGCAGCCTGAGCGTGTGGCGCAGCTCGCCGCCGAGGCCGCTGAGGAACGCGCCGCTGCCCGGCTCCGGGGCCGGGGGCGGCGGCTGAGGTACGGCGCGCCGCGCCGCCAGGGCCGGCACGTCGGCGCGCTGCAAGGTGGCCACGGCGAACGCATCGGGATCCGCCGCGTCACCGGCACGCGGTCGCGCGTCCCACGCGTCCTCGAGGTGGTCGGCCAGTTCCTCGATCACCGGGTCGGGCAGCGAGAGCCCGCGGTCGTCCAGGTGACGGCGCACGCGTCGCGTCCACTCGTTCATCGCCGGCCCCTCACGCGAAGCTGATGCCGGCCAGACGGCCGAGCGCCAGGACGAACTGCTTCCACTCGTCGCGCTGCCGGTCGAGCACGGCGGCGCCGGCGGCGGTGAGGCGATAGTAACGCCGCCGCCGCTGGCCCGGCCGCTCGACCCAGCGGCCCTGGATCCAGCCGCGGCCCTCCAGCTTGTAGAGCGTCGCGTAGAGCGACGCGAAGTTGTAGCTGAGCGCGCCGTCCGACTCCTGCTCGATGCGCGCCGCCAGCTCGTAGCCGTGGCGCGGCGTGCCTTCGAGCAGCGCCAGGATGACCAGCTCGGCGCTGCCCTTCTTGGCTTCGCGGAGGACGTCGGCGGAGGGTTGCGTCGTCATGCTGGAGTACGATATACCGGAGTCCGAAATATAACAACCTGGTTCGGCCTGTCGGGGAGTGCCTCCATGAAGACCGCCGTCGTCCTTGCCGTCGCCGCCGTCACCCTGTCGGCGGCTCACGTCACCACTCAGACGGGCCAGCCCCTCGCCGAGGTTGTCATCCGCGATGTCGCCGTCGTGGACGTGGCGGCCGGCCGGCTGGTTCCCGGCCAGGACCTGGTCGTGCGCGGCACGCGCGTCGATCGGATCGCACCGGCGGGCGGGCCGCTGCCCCCGGGGAAAACCACGTTCGACGGCCGGGGCAAGTTCGCGATTCCCGGGCTCATCGCGGCGGGCGTGCGCCTGTCGGCGTTCACGCCGGCCGGCATGCAGGCGCTGCTGGCGCAGGGACTCACCGCGGTGCGCGATTCCGGAGCCACGGCCAGCCAGCTGACGCGCTGGCGCGACGATCTGAACAGCGGACGGATGTACTCGCCGCGCATCGTGGACGGCTGCCCCGGCGCCGGGGCACCACCCGCGCCGGTGTCGGCCGCCACTGCCGACGCGCCCGGTGCGATCCACGACGAACTGCAGCGGCTGGTCACCACCGCCCGGCGCCCCCCGGCCGACGCGCTTCGCCAGGTGACGCTCGACCGGGCCCGCGCGCTGTGCCTCGACGGCCTGGGCCGCATCGCCGCCGGCCTGCCCGCAGACCTCGTCATCCTCACCGGCAACCCGCTCGACGACATCGGCCGGACCCGCGACATCGACGCCGTGATCTTCCGCGGCGAAGTGCTGACCCGCGCCCACCTGAACATGCTGGCGCGCGGGGCGCTGCCGCTGCCGACGCCGCCGCGCTGACGGGCCGACCGGCTGCGGGCGTGTAGTACGCTCGCGAGGTGGACAAACCTCCGATCCGCGTGACGATCGCCTGGACGGGCGATCGCCGCTTCGACACCGATTTTCGCGGCGTGCCCGTCACCATCGACGGCGACTCGGTCGCCGGGCCGTCGCCGGTGGAGGCCCTGGCCCTGGCGCTGGCCAGCTGCATGGGCGTGGACGTGGCCGACATCGTCCGAAAGGGCCGCCATGATCTGCGGGGCCTCGTGGTCGAGCTGGTCGCCGAACGCGCGCCCGAGCCGCCCCGCCGCTTCACGGCGGTCGAGATCGGCTTCCGCCTGACCGGCGACGTCCCCGCCGCGGCCGTCGAGCGCGCCATCGCGCTGTCGCACGACAAGTACTGCTCGGTGTGGCACACCTTCCGGCAGGACATCCCGCTGACGACGTCCTACGAGGTCGTGCCCTGAGCGACGGCGCGAGCGCGCCACCGCGGCGCGTCTGGCTCGACTGGGCGCGCGGCGTCGCCGTGGTGCTGATGGTGCTGGCCCATGTCGTCGATGCCTGGACCCGCGACGCCGATCGCGACCGCCCGACGTTCTACTGGGCGACGTTCGTCGGCGGTCTGGCCGCGCCGGCCTTCCTGTTCCTCGCCGGGGTCGGCACGGCATTGTCGGGAGCGTCGAAGCGGCGCGCCGGGTTGTCGCGCGCCGAGGCGACGCTGGCGCTGGCCAAGCGCGGGTTCCTGATCTTCGGCCTTGCCTTCGTCTTCCGCGCCCAGGCGCTGGCGCTCGGCTGGGGCCGTCCGATCGACTTCCTCAAGGTGGACATCCTCAACGTGATGGGGCCGGCGCTGGTCGTCGCCGCGGTCGTATGGGGCGCTGCCGGCTCGGTGGTCGGGCGGGTGACGGCCGCGAGCCTCGCCACCGTGGCGCTGGCGATGGCCGCGCCGCTCGTCCGCAGCGCCGGCTGGATCGACGCGCTGCCCGAGCCGCTGCAATGGTATTGGCGGCCGACGCCCGGCCACACCAACTTCACGCTGGTGCCGTGGAGCGCGTTCGTGTTCGCGGGTGTCGGCGCCGGCGCCGCGCTGGCCGCGACCCGCGACGAGCGCGGCGAACGCCGGCTGCAGCTGGCCCTCGCCGGCCTGGCTGTCGCCGGCGGCGCCGCCGCCTGGTGGGCGTCGTTCCAGCCGACGATCTACGCCCCCGGCCGGTCGTCGTTCTGGGGCGCGTCGCCGACGTTCTTCTTCCTGCGCCTGGCGATCGTGGCGGCGCTGCTGCCGCTGCTGTGGAGCACGCGCCGCCTGCTGCCCGCAGTGATTGCCGGCCCCCTCGCCACCATCGGCGCCGCCTCGCTGTTCGCCTACTGGGTACACGTCGAGCTGGTCTACGGCGGCGTCGCCATCCCGATCAAGCGGCGGATCCCGCTCGAGCTCAACCTGATCGCCACCGTCGCCGTGAGTTACGGGCTGGCCCGGCTGGTGCCGTGGACGCGCCGCTGGGTGGCGGCGATCGACGAGCCGCCGGTGCGTGTCAAGCGGCTGGTCGCGCGGCTGTTGTAGCCGGCCGGCGGCGTGTGCCATCGTACCGGCCCGGAGGACGCGATGAGGACGACGCGGGTGGCGGCGGGGTTGGCCGTGGTGGGACTGCTGGCGGCGACCGCCGAGGCGCAGGAGGCGCGGCGGCGCTGGGAGATGCAGCGCCAGATCCGCCTCGACAAGTTCGAGCAGGTGCTGCCGGTGGCGATGAAGAACGCCGGCGTGGACGCCTGGATCGTCGCCGTCAAGGAGAACCACTACGACCCGCTGTGGGAGGACCTCGGCCGTGGCTACGTCACCGGCCATGGCTACTACGCGTTCTTTCTGAAGGGCACGCGCGTGGAGCGGCTGGCGCTCGGGCCCTCGGGCTACCTGCTCAACCAGTCGGGCGCCTATGACAAGTACGGCTCGGCCGACGAGCTGGCGAAGGAGGTGAAGGCGCGCGATCCGCAGCGCATCGGCGTCAACATGTCGGACGAGATCGGTCCGGCCGACGGCCTCTCGGTGACGATGCACGCGCAGTTGAAGAAGGTGCTGGGCGAGCCCTACGCCTTGCGCCTCGTCAGCGCCGAGCGGCTGGTCGCCGAGTTCCGGTCGCGCCGCGTCGCCGCCGAGATCGTCGCGTTCGGCGAGGCCGCCGGCATCGCCATCCAGCTGGCCGAGCGGGCGCTCTCGAACGAGGTCATCACGCCGGGCCGGACCACGCTCGAGGACGCGGCGTGGTGGCTGCAGGACCAGCTCCTGGCCCGCGGGCTGGGTTCGGAGTTCGACATGCCCTCGGTCTACGTCACCGGGCCGGAGGGCATCGTCGCCACGTCCACCGACCGGATCGTCCAGCCCGGCGACGTCATCATGATCGACTGGGGCGTGCGGCTGATGAACTTCGGCACCGACGTCAAGCGCGTCGCCTACGTGCTGAAACCCGGCGAGACCGAGCCGCCGGCGAGCATCAGGAACGCCTTCGCCAGGGCCATCGCCGCCCGCGACGTGATCAAGCCGGCGATCAAGCCCGGCCGCACCGGCAAGGAGACGATGGCGGCGATGGACGCCGCGCTGCGCGCCGCCGGCTACGGCGTGATCGAGTTCAACAAGCCGAACGCCGACGACAAGACCGACATCACCTACGGCTTCCACCCGGTCGGCAATACCGGCCACGACATCGGCCCGTCGCTCACCACCTGGCAGCCGCTGCAGAGCACCTTCACGCTGCACCTGCAGCACCTGTTCTCGTTCGAGTACTTCGCCTACACGCCGATCCCCGAGTGGGGCGGCCGGAAGCTGCGCATCCCGATCGAGGACGACGCGATGCTGATGGAGCACGGGATTCAGTTCGTGCACCCCGCCAACTACAGGCTCCTGGTGATCAAATGACGCGCGGAGCCCTGTAGGGACCGGGGACCAGGGACCGGGGACCAGGCACTGCAAGTCGAGCCAGCACGAGGCCACGATGTCGAAGAGCACGCGAAGCGTGACAAGCGTTCTACCTGGTCCCTGATCCCTGGTCCCTGGTCCCTTCAGTGATCCACTCCTTCGGCACCTTCACCTTTTCCTCTGCGTCCCTGGAGCTGACGCGTGAGGGGCGAGCCGTCCGCATCGAGCCGCAGCCGGCCCGCGCGCTGGCGCTGCTCCTCGCCCGGGCCGGCGACGTGGTGAGCCGCGAGGAACTGCGCGCCGCCCTGTGGGGCGAGCACACGCACGTCGACTACGACCGCGGTCTGGCCTACTGCCTGGCCCAGGTGCGCACCGCACTGGGCGACTCGGCCGAGAACCCGCGGTTCGTCCAGACGCTGCCCAGGCGCGGGTTCCGCTTCATCGCACCGGTGACGATCGCGGGCGTCGCGGGGGACGCCCCTCACGACGACGAACCGGCAACGACCCCGCCCCCGGCCCTGGTGGCGGCTTCGGAGGTGGCGGCGCCGCCGCCGCGCCGGCCCGTCGGCGCGGGGTGGCTGGCCGGGCTGGCGGCCGCGGTGGTGGCCGCGCTCATCTGGGTGCGCGCCGACGCGCCCCCGCGCCCGACGCTGGTGGCGGTGTCGATCTTCGACAACGAGACCGGCGACCCGGCGCTCGATCGGTTCGTCACCGGCCTGTCCGATCTGGTGGTCACGCGGCTCACGGCGCTGGCGCCCGACCGCGTCGGGGTCATCGGCAACAGCGCGGCGCTGCGCCAGCCGCGGGCGATTCGCAACCTGCGGACGCTGGCCGAGACCGTCCGGGCCGACTACATCGTGATCGGCCAGCTGCAGCGCCAGGGCCAGGGCCTGCGCTTCATCCTGCACTTCATCCGCCTGCGCGACGAGGTGCACCTGTCGGCGCAGCGGCTGCTCCGCTCGACCGTGGACGTCGCCGGGCTCGAGGACGAGGTGGTGCAGGAGGCCGAGCGGGTCGTCCGTCGCTACCTGGTCGGCACGCCCACGCCCTGATGCCGGCTCGCAACTCACGAAAGTGCAATGGCTTGCCGCCTCACGGCGTCCTCGGCCAAACCGCGTTTGCCGGCTGGCGCACGGGCCCGCACGATGACGGCGACACACCGGTCGTGTCCCCGGAGGTTCCCATGTCGCTGTTGTCCCGCCGCACGTTCGTCCAGCTCCCCGGGATCGGCCTGGCGGCCGCCCTGCTGCCGGAGCCACTCGTGGCCCAGGCGCCACCCATGCCCGACCCCGGCGGCGCCGAGTGGTTCCCGCGCCAAGACCCCGCGGTCGCCAAGGAGGTCGTCGGCGCGTCGCACGGCAATCTCGCTCGCGTCCGCGAGCTGGTCGAGCGGCAACCGGCGCTGGCCCGGGCCGCCGTGGACTGGGGCTTCGGCGACTGGGAAACGGCCCTGGGCGCGGCGGCGCATACCGGCCGCCGCGAGATCGCCGAGCTGCTGCTCGCCAACGGCGCGCCGCCGACGCTGTTCTCGGCGGCGATGCTCGGCCAGCTCGACGTCGTCCGCGCCATCGTCGCCGCGCGGCCGGGCGTGCAGGGCATGCTGGGGCCGCACGGCATCACCCTGTTGGCCCACGCCCGCACGGGCGGACCCGACGCCGCGCCGGTCGTGCAGTTCCTCGAGGGGCTCGGCGGTGCCGACACCCGCACCCCGACGCAGCCGCTGGCGCCTGCGGATCGCGACGCCGTGGTCGGCCGCTACCGCTTCGGCCAGGGGCCGCGCGACCACTTCGAGGTGGCGGTCGAGCGCGATCAGCTCGGCATCGTCCGGCCGGGCGCCGACTGGCGCAACCTGTTCCACACCGGCGATCTGGTGTTCTTCCCGGCGGGCGCGCCGTCGGTGAAGATCGCCTTCGCCCGCGAGGGCGGCACGGTCACTCGTCTCACCGTGGCCGATCCTCAGGTGCTGGTGACGGCCACGAGGACTTGACGGGGCTCGGGATCCGGGGCTCGGGTCTCGGGCCGGACGATCACGTTGTCGCCCTGCAATCGCTCAACGACCGCCGTCGATTTCGTTTGAAGTTCTTCCCGAGCCCCGAGCCCCGAGCCCCGAGCCCCGAGCCCCGAGCCCCGAGCTACGGTCGTCCCGGCGTCGCAGTCGCCGCCGGCGCCGGCCTGTCCAGATCGTTCCAGTACAGCAGGCCGTTGAAGACGAGCCCGTGCTCGCCGAAGGTCTGCCAGCGGTAGATCGGGTTCATCACGTAGAGCAGCACCCGGCCCTTGCCGACCGGCGCGTCCACCAGGGCGGGGCGGTTGCGGATCTGATCGGCGCCGCGCATCAGGCCGCTCAGCACCGAGGCGTCGCCGCCGGGGAAGCGCAGCACCACCTTGGCGGTGTTGGGGATGGTGCCGGTGAAGGCGACCATCTCCGGGTTCGAGCCGGCCACCTGCAGCAGCGGCCCCTCGGCCCAGCGCACCGGCAACGTCTTGCCACGCAGGCCGTAGAGCAGCGGATGCGCCGTGTCCACCGCCTCGGTCTGCACGTACGGCCCCGGCGCGTACCAGGCGCCCTGCGGGCGCTGGGCGTCGACGCTGCGGGTGAGGCCGAACTCGGCTGGGAAGTAGCTCGAGACCCCGAAGGTCATCAGTACCCCGCCGGCCTCGACGAAGCTGGCGAATTCGGCCACGCCCTGGATGCCCATGCCGCCGCGGACGTCGTCGGTCTCGGCGTACATCCCCAGCGACTTGAACTTCTCGTGCTTCTTGTAGGGCAGCGGCCGCGACAGCTTGGGCTGCTCGTAGACCAGCGACTTGCCGTTCTGGGTCTGGTGCGGCACGACGATCACGTCGTATTTGCTGCGCAGCCGCGCGCCTGGCTGCACGTGGTCCTTGTGGATGAGGTCGTAGGGGATCTCGAAGCGGTCGAACGCCAGGCGCACCCAGCCGACCTTCTCGGTGTTCGCCCACGTCGTGTAGACGGCGAGGCGCGGCAGGTCCACGTCGGTGGTCGCCACCTCCGGCATCGCCGCGAGCGCCACCGCCGTCAGGCCCAGCGCCTTCACCTCGGTGGCCAGCCGCTCGGCGTGCGGACCGGTTTCGATCAGGAACGAACCGGCCGGGAATTCGCCGGCCGGGGTGCTGAAGGCGGCGCGTGCCCCGCGCACCGCCACGTCCTTCAGGCGGTAGCGCAGGGTGATGAGGCCGAGCGCGCCGGTGTGCTTCACGGCCACGACCCTGCCGAGCGCGCCCTGGATCGCTCCCGGCGTGGCGACATCGGCGGTGACGAGATCGGCGGGCGAGGTCAGCACGGCCGCGTCGTCGACGGCCCGGATGTCGAGGTCGCTCGCCAGGCCCATGGTCCAGGCGCTGTCGTCGTAGGTGCGGAGGTTGGCGTCGGGATAGGTCTGCTTCTCGAGCAGCGTCTTGGCCAGCCGGCCGTAGGGCTGGTTGAGCCGGACCAGGTACGACCCGGCCGTCACCTTGCCGTCACCACTGCCGACGTCGGCGGTGGCCCGGTGCACCTCGATGGCCTGGCGCCGCAGCAGGTTGACCACGCGATCGACGCGGGTCTGGTCGGTCTGGCCGGCCGGGATCACGAAGGCGTAGGGCGCGGCCGCCGCGCCGGCGGCAACGCTGTTGGCCGACTTGCGATAGAAGTTCTCCACCAGCATGCCGGGCACCGTGGACGCCAGATCGAGCGCGGTCAGCACCCCGGTCTGCGCGTAGTTGATCGAATTGCGGATCGACCAGTCGATCTCGCCCGACGGCGCCGGCTTCGGCCGGTACCACTCGCGGGTGAGCTGGTTGCCGCTCAGCCGTGCCTTCTTCGTGTTGGCGCCGCCCTGGTTGAAGATCTCGTACATCCGCAGCATGCCGTTGTGGTTGGCGGCGGCGTAGCCGAGGTAGCCCGGCGACCACATGTCGACGAAGCCGAAATGCCAGACGCCGGGCATGCCGTAGCCGGTGAGCTTGTTGACCTCGTAGGTGGCGAAGAACGGCAGCTCGGAATACAGGATCGGATCGAGGTTGGCGTTCTGCGGCGGCTGGCCGCTGAAGGTGTAGAGCAGGATCTGCGCCTCGTGCAGGTCGTGCCACACCGGCGGCACCCAGTGCAGGTACCACTCGAGATGGGCGCGCAGCGAGTCGACGCCGTAGTTGATGTCGCGGTTGTTGTCGTGGAAGACGTACTTGCCCCAGTAGGGCGGGCCGCCGTAGTTCTCGCCGCCGTCGTAGGCCTCGTCCTGCTTGTAGGCGTAGTACCAGTCCACCGCCCGATCGCGGCCGTCGAGGTCGGTGGTGCCGGCGACCGAGACGATCACGTTGTCGCGAATCCTGCGGATGAACGGCTCCTCGGACACCGCCAGCCGGTAGACCAGTTCGATGACCGCCTCCGGTGGTGAGGTCTCGGCGCTGTGGAGGCCGGCCGAGATGTGGTAGTGCGGCTTGGTGGCGGCCACCAGCGCCTGGGCCTCGGCGGGCGAGAGGCCGCGCGGGTCGGCCAGCCGCCGCAGGTTGCGGCGGTTCGCCTCCAGGTTCTTGAGGTTGGCCTCCGACGTGATGAAGACCACCTGGATGTCGCGGCCCTCTTCGGATCGCCCGGCCGACACCGTCCTGACGCGTCCCGGCAGCGCCTTCTCGAGCGCCCTGAAGTAGGCCTGCTGATCGGCGGTGTAGGTGAGGCGCTTCGGCTCCCCGATGTGGTAGCCAAGGACGTCCTTGGGTGTCGGCACGCCCTGCCGGCGCGGCAGGTGCGTCACCAGCGGACTCGCGAAGTCGGGCCGCGTCGTCCACTCCTTGACCAGCCGGGCGAACTCCTCGTCGGGCACGGTGACCGGCGTCCGGGTCTGGCCGAGCGGAGCGGCGCCGAGGACGACGGCCAGGGCCAGCGCTGCCCACGGCAGCACGCGCAGGCGCGACGGCATGGAGGCGGTCATATGCATCAATTCCTTTGTATTCAATTACTTGCGGATATAGTCCGCCCGCCCGAGCAGTTGCGCAACTCTTGAACGGCCGGTAAAAAACGGTTGGTGATCGCTATGACACGCCAGTAAAATCCCGCCGTCCAACGGGACACCTATGATCAGCGTTGCCGCGATTCGGATGCAGCAGTTCGGCGTGCAATTCTACCAAGCGTCGTTGACCGCGAACGACATCGACAAACTGGTCCGCTTCGAGGTGCTGAGCTACGGCGACCAGTCGGCGAGCGGTGTGCGCGGCGGCACCCGGAAGGCGCCTTCGAAGATCCGCTGGGACCTGCTCGAACGGCGCATCGCGTCGAGCGAGAAGGCCTATCAGCGCCAGATCATCCGCAAGAAGATCGACGAGCTGGTCCAGTACTACGAGCAGTGCCGCCAGGCCCGCGATCTGCCGTCGATTCCAGGCGCGGTCATCATCTCGGCCGATGAGAAGCTGTCGTTCGAGCCGATCGAGTCGGGTTCGCCCCTGGGGCGGCTCAAGGTGCCGGAACGGGAAGGCGTGCTGCGGGCCATCGACGGCCAGCACCGGCTGCTCGCCCTGCACGCCGACATCGACAACTTCCAGGACGAGCAGTTCACGGTTCCGGCGATCATTTTCGATCGTCTGCCCGAAGACCACGTCGTGCAGATGTTCGTCACCATCAACGCCAAGCACACCCGGCTGAACGCCTCGCACCTGGTGTCGCTCTCCGGCCGGCAGCTCTACCGCGACGAGGCCCTGGCGGCCGCGCACGACGTGGTGCGCGCCCTCAACGACCGCGAAGACTCGCCGCTGCACAACGAGATCAAGCTGCTCGGTGTCGGCAGGGGCCGGGTCGCACAGGCGCCGCTGGCCCAGGAATTCAAGCGGCTGTTCGCCGACGAAGAGGCGCTGGGCGGGGCGCGCAAGGCCGCACAGTTCCGCGACGAGTCCAAGACCTTCTTCGTCAACTACTTGAAGCAGGTGTCGTCGGTCTTCGAGACGGCCTGGCACGGCCGGAAGTACAGCATTCGCTCGGCGACGGCGCTGCGGGCGTTCGTGCGGGTGGCGCCCGACGTCGTGCGGGCGGTGGAGCAGCAGCACGCCGAGCGCACCGACTTCCGCGCCATCGGCCGAGCCATTGCCCCCTGGGGCCGACGGATTGGCGCCCTGCGCTTCGAGACCGACGGCGCCTGGAAGCGTTCGGGGGCCAGCGTCGACGGCCTGGCCAAGGAACTGCGGCTGGCCCTGCAGTATCCCGAGGGCGCCGGGCAGTAGGGGCCGCCGGCGGGCCAGGATCAACAGGCAGATCCCCAGATCGCCAGCTGGTCAGGTCACCAGACCAGATCAACCGATCGACCGGTCAGCCGGTCAACCGATGTACGTGACAAGGGGACGGCCACCAGGCCGTCCCCTTTGTCACGAATAGGTGTCGCCAGCCTGGCTCCCCCCAGCGTTCACGGCACCAAACCGCAAACAACAGAACTGGCGACGCGCCTTCTCTTTACAAGCTCCGTGCCGCGCGAAAAATGGCCGGAATTCGCGAGGTGACCGTCGCCGCCCCCGACAAGTTTGTGGCCGGCAGTTACAGGATTCGGCGACACCGACGCGGCCGGCGCCCGCTGTCGGCGGACAGGCGACTAGCGCGTGAGCCGGGCGATCGTCACGCCGGCGTCTTCGAGCCCTCGCCGGATCGCCGCGGCGAGCTGCGCCGCGCCGGGCGTGTCGCCGTGCACGCAGATCGTGTCGGCCTCGAAGGAGATCGGCTCGCCGTCCACCGTCTCGACGGTGCGTTCGCAGGCCATCGCCACCGCGCGCGCGACCACGGTGTCGACGTCGTGGATGACGCTGCCCGGCGTGCTGCGCGAGACCAGGCTGCCGTCGGCGTGATACGCCCGGTCGGCGAACGCCTCGGCGGCCACCGGCAGTCCGGCGTCGAGGCCGGCCTGGATCAAGGCGGAGTCGGGGAGTCCGAAGAGCACGAGCGTCGGGTCGCAGGCCAGTACGGCGCGGGCGATCGCCTCGGCCAGCGCCTCGTCGCGGCAGGCCATGTTGTAGAGCGCCCCGTGGGCCTTGACGTGCTGGAGCCGCACGCCCTCGCTTCGCGCGATGCCGGCCAAGGCGCTGACCTGGTAGACCACCAGGTCTTCGACGTCCTGCGGGCTCATCCGGATCTCGCGCCGGCCGAACCCGAGCAGGTCGGGGAACCCCGGGTGGGCGCCGACCGCCACGCCGTGGGACCGGGCCAGCCGCACCGTGCGACGCATCGTGCCGGGGTCGCCGGCGTGCCCGCCGCAGGCCACGTTGGCCGACGAGATGACCGGCATCAGCAGCGCGTCCTGGCCCATCGGCCAGGCGCCGAACGACTCGCCGAGGTCGGCGTTCAGATCGATGCGCACCAGCGGATTGTAAGCGGCCTTCGGCCGCGGGCAATCCGCTCGGGCGCATCGAAGGGACCAGGGACCAGGGACCAGGGACCAGGGACCAGGGACCAGGGAAGAACCTCCGGCGGGACTGACGCGTGTCATCGAGCGACGGCGGGTAGCGTGCGCTGCTCTTCCCTGGTCCCTGGTCCCTGGTCCCTGGTCCCCGGTCCCGACTGTCTCTATTCTCCGAAGAGATGCACCAGCATCGCCTTCTGCGCGTGCAGCCGGTTCTCGGCCTGGTCGAAGACCACCGAGGCCGGCGACTCGATGACCTCGTCGGTCACCTCCTGGCCACGGTGGGCCGGCAGGCAGTGCATGAAGATGGCGTCGGGCCTGGCGCGGGCCATCAGCGCCTCGTTCACCTGGTAGCGCGAGAAGAGCTTGGTGCGCTCGGCGTACTCGACTTCCTGGCCCATCGAGGTCCAGACGTCGGTGTAGACCGCGTTGGCGCCCTTCACGGCGGCGTTCGGATCGACGTACTGCGTCAGCTCGGCGCCGCCGACGGCGATCCGCGCCGCCTGCTCGGCGACCTCGGGCGGCAGCGCGTAGCCCTTCGGGGTGGCGACGCGCACGTGCGCGCCGAGCATCAGCGCGGCGTGGACGAGCGACGTCGCGACGTTGTTGCCGTCGCCGACGAAGGCGATGGTGCGGCCGGCCACCGCGCCCCAGCGCTCGACCAGCGTCTGCATGTCGGCCAGCGCCTGGCACGGATGCTCTTCGTCGGACAGCGCGTTGACCACTTTCAGCCCCGGCGCCGACTCGAGGAAGATCGACAGCCGCGCCTGGGCGAACGTGCGGATGACCACGGCGTCGACCCACCGCTCGAGGTTGCGGGCCACGTCGTGCAGCGGCTCGCGGTCGGCGTGCATCACGTCCGAGGGGATGTCCACGAAGTCGCCGCCCAGTTCGCGGATGCCGATCGTGAACGTGACGCGGGTGCGCAGCGACGGCTTCTCGAAGAGCAGGCCGATCTGGCGCCCGGCGAGGACGGTGGCTTCGGGCACCGGCGTGCGGGCGCGGCGACAGGCGCGGAACCGCACCGCCCGCTCGAGGCAGCGGTGCAGATCGTCGGGCGTCAGATCGAGAATCGAGAGAAAGGCGCGCACTAGGTCCGGTACTCCGCGTTGATCTGCACGTACATCTTCGACAGGTCGCAGGTCCACACCGTGGCCGATCGCCCGCCACCGGTGCCGAGCCCGACTTCGATCTCGAGGTCGGCGCCGCGCAGGTACTCCGCCGCCTGCGGCGCCAGCTCGTCGAACGGCCGCCCGTCGGCGAAGAGCACCAGCGACCCGATGCGCACCCGCGCGCCTTCGAGCACGAACTGCGCCCCCGAGCGCCCGGCCGCCGCCACCAGACGGCCCCAGTTGGGGTCGCCGCCGTGGATCGCGGTCTTCACCAGCAGCGAGTTGGCGATGGCCCGGGCCGCCGTCCACGCGTCGGCGTCCGACGCCGCGTCGCTGGCGGTGATGCTGACCAGCTTGGTCGCGCCCTCGCCGCCGCGCACGATGTCCAGCGCCAGCTCGCGGGCGACGGCGCGGAATCCCTCGAACAACGCCGCTTCGGTGGCGTCGTCGATGGCGACGCCGCTGGCGCCGCTGGCCAGCGCGAACACGCAGTCGTTGGTGGAGGGCTCGCCGTCCACCGTGATGGCGTTGAAGGTGTAGCGGCAGGCCTCGGTCAGCAGGCGGTGGAGCCGCGTCGCATCCACCGCCGCGTCGGTGGTGAGATAGCCGAGCATTGTGGCCATGCGCGGTTCGATCATCCCCGAGCCCTTGGCCATGCCGCCGACCCGGAACGTTCCGTGCGGCGTGGTCACCTCGACCGCCGCCGACTTCGGGAACGGGTCGGTGGTCATGATGCCGTCGGCCGCGGCGGCCCCGCCGTCGACGCTGAGTGCGACAGCCGCGGCGGGAATCCCCGACCGCAGCGCCGGCATCTTCAGGTTGACGCCGATGACGCCGGTGGACGCGACCAGCACCTTCTCGGGCGCGCAGCCCAGTGCGGCCGCGGTGAGCGCCGCCATCTCGCGCGCGTCGTCCAGGCCCTGCGGGCCGGTACAGGCATTGGCGCAGCCGCTGTTGGTGACGACGGCGCGGGCACGACCGCCGGTGGCGCCGAGGTGCGCGGTCGAGACCAGCACCGGCGCCGCCTTGGCCAGGTTGAGGGTGAACAGGCCGGCGGCGGTGGCGTCGGTGTCGCAGGCGACCAGCGCGAGGTCGGGTTTGCCGCTGGCCTTGATGCCGCAATGCAGCCCGGCGGCGCGGAAGCCGCGCGGGGCCGTGACCCCGCCGGGAATCGCGGTGAGACGGGGCGTCATCGCCGTGCTCACGCGACCGCGCGCCGCGGCGCGACCGGCAGGACGACGGCGTGCTGGCCGCAGGTCCGGAACAGCGCGCACTGCTGGCAGTCGGCGAGCATCTTCTCGCGCACCCAGTGGTGGGGCACGATCGAAAAGCCGAGGCGGACGAAGAAGCCGGGGCGGTGCGAGAACGCACTCAGCGTTTCGAAGCCGTCGCGGCGCGCGCGGCGGATCAGTTCCTCGACGAGACGGCGGCCGAGGCCGTCGTGACGCGCCGACGCGTCGACGACGAGCGATCGCACCTCGGCGACCCGGCGGCTGAGCGGCGCCAGTTCCGCGCAGGCGGCGACCCGATCGCCGTCCACGGCGACGACGAAACGCGGCGCGTGCACGCGCAGCTCGTCGAGGGTGCGCGGCAGCAGATGCCCTTCCTCCCGGTGCGACTGGACGAGGGCATGGATCTGCGCGGCGTCGTCGGCTCCGGCCGACCGCAACTCCCACGCCGGCAGCGCGGGCATCACCGGCTCGAACGGCGCCGGCGCCAGACCCGGCTCGAGAAGTTCCACGCTCACGGCGTTTTCACCTCCGCTGGCAGACCGGCCAGCACGGCGTCGAGCGTGGCCACCGCCTCGTCGATCTCGTCGGGAGAGACCGTGTAGGGCGGCAGCAGCCGCACCACCGTCTCGGCGGTGCGGTTCACCAGCAGCCCGCGGGCGAGTGCGCCCTCGACCACCGGGGCGGCGTCGACCGCGAGCTGAAGCGCGCGCATCAGGCCGGCGCCGCGGACCTCGGTCACCACGGGGTACCTGGCGGCGAGCGCCTGCAGGCGCTGCTCGAAGTGGGCTCCGGTGCGCTGCACCGCGGCGAGCAGGCCGTGGTCCTGCAGCTGCTCGAGCACGAACAGCGCCGCCCGCATCGCCAGCAGGTTGCCGCCGTAGGTGGTGCCATGGTCACCGGGGAGCACCTGCCTGGCGACCTCTTCGCTGACCAGCGCCGCCCCGACCGGCACGCCGGCGCCGAGCGCCTTGCCCACCGTGACGAGGTCCGGCGTCAGCCCCACCGTCTGGTAGTAGAACGGCGCACCGGTGCGGCCGAGCCCGCACTGCACCTCGTCGGCGATGAGCAGCGCCCCGGTGCGGGCGCACGCCGCTTCGATGGCGGCGGCGAACTCGGCCGAGATCGGCCGGACGCCGCCCTCGCCCTGGATCGGCTCGACGACGATCGCCGCCGTCGCCGACGAGACCGCGGCGTCGAGGGCGGCGATGTCACCGGGTGCGACGAAGGTGACGCCGGGAATGAGCGGCTCGAACGGCTCGCGGTAGTGCGGGTTGGCGGTGACCGACAGCGCGCCCATCGTCCGTCCCGAGAAGCCGTGCTCGAAGGCGACGAACCGGGTGCGGCCGCGCACGCCCTGGGTGAACCAGTAGCGGCGCGCGAACTTCAGGCTCGCCTCCATCGCCTCGGTGCCGCTGTTGCAGAAGAACGCCCGCGCCAGTCCCGAGAGTGCCGAGAGCCGGGCCGCCACCTGTCCCTGCAGCGGGTGGAAGTACAGGTTCGACGTGTGGAGCAGCGCCGCCGCCTGCTCGGCGACGGCCCGTGACAGCCCGGGATGCCCGTGGCCGAGCACCGACACGCCGATGCCGGAGATGAAGTCCAGGTAGCGGCGGCCGTCGATGTCCTCGAGGCGGCAGCCCTCGCCGCGCACGAACACCACCGGCTGCCGCTTGTAGGTCTGCAGCACGTGCCGCGCTTCGAGCGCCTGGATCTCGGAAGCCGTCGTCGCCGTCGTCGTCATCGTCATTCCACCCGCGTCCAAGGCCCCGACGCCCGCCCTTCGAGCGCCGCGAGCAATTCCGTCATCGTCCGGCCATCGGCGATCCGCACGTCGCCCACCCCGGCGCCGGCCGCCAGCCGGCAGGCCGCCAGCTTGGCGATCATCCCGGCGCTGGCGGTGCCGGCCTTCACCATGGCCCGCGCCACGGTCGCGTCGACCAGCGGCACCGTCGCCCCGGCCGCGTCCAGCACTCCCGCCGTAGCGCCGGCGACGACGAGCCGCCCCGCCCGCAGGCGGGCGGCCAGGCTACCGGCGAGCGTGTCGGCGTTGACGTTGAAGAGTCCGCCCCTGCCGTCGGCGCTCACGCTGGCCACCACCGGTACGAACCCGGCGCCGGTGAGCCGCGTGAGCAGGGCCGGCGCGCCGGCGGTGGTCGGCACGCCGACCCTGCCGAGACTGACCTTGCGACCGTCGGCGGCCGAGAACACGGGCGCGCGCCGCACCGGCGCGACCGTGGCGTCGGCGCCGGTCAAACCGACGGCGCGCACGCCGGCGGCGTTCAACGTCGCCACGAGACGCGTGTTGATCAGGCCGGCGAGCACCTGGACGACGACGTCGAGCGTCGCCTCGTCGGTGACGCGCAGGCCATCTACCTGGTGTTTGGGAATGCCGGCGGCGGCCAGCGAGCGATCGATCTCCCGTCCGCCGCCGTGTACCACCACGAGCGGGCCGCGCGCGGCGGCCTTCCGCACCACGCCGGCGATCGCCCGCGTCCGCGCCGGGTCTTCCAGCAGCTCGCCGCCGAACTTGAGCACGACGATGCGGCTCACGAGTGGCCCGTCCCGGTCAGATGTGCGGCGAGTTCCGACGCGCGGCGCCCGAGATCCAAGGCGCGACGACCGAGCGAACCAAGCCTGTTCGTGAGGGAGGAGCAACGCCGGAGGTCGGGATGCCCCGCGAGGAAGACGCTGCACATATGACCGGGACTGGCCACTAGAGTCCGGTGCGCTCGTCGGCGCCGATGAGCAGGTTGAAGTTCTGCACGGCCTGGCCGGCGGCGCCCTTGAGCAGGTTGTCGATGGCCGAGACCAGGATCACGCGGCCCGACGCCTCGTCCACCCGCCAGCCGATGTCGCAGAAGTTCGACCACGCGACGTGCTTGATTTCCGGCAGCGCGTCGCCGGTGAGCCGCACGAACGGCGATCGGGCGTGCGCCGTCTCCAGCGCGTCGCGCACCTGGGCCGCGGTCGTGCCCGGCGCCAGCCGCGCGTACATCGTCGAGAGGATGCCGCGATCGAGCGGGACGAGGTGTGGCGTGAAGGTCACGTCGCGGCCGAGCGCCTGGGCGATCTCGGGCGTGTGCCGGTGCCCGAACAGGCCGTAGGCGGCCACGCTGCCGTGGTTCTCGCAGAAGTGCGTACGCTCCGACGGCGCCTTGCCGGCGCCCGACACCCCGGACTTGGCGTCGACGATCACGTCGCTGCCGGCGGCCAGCAGTCCGGCCTCGGCCAACGGCTGCAGGGCGAGGAGCGACGCGGTGGGGTAGCAGCCCGGGCACGAGACCAGGCGGGCCGACGGAATCGCCGCCGCCGCGAACTCGGTCAGGCCGTAGACCACCCCGTCGGGCATCGCCTTGGTCGCGGGATACCACCGGGCCCGCGATGCGTCGTCGCGCAGCCGGAACGCGCCCGACAGATCGACGACCCGCGCGCCGGCCGTGAGCAGCGCCGGCGCGGTCTCGGCCGCCGCCGCCTCCGGCAGGGCCAGGAACACGACCTCGGCGGCACGACCGACGGCGGCGAGGTCGAGCGGCACGACCTCGCCGTCCCAGATCCGCGTCAGCGCCGGCAGCCGCCGCGGCGTGCTCGTCGCCTGCGATCCCGTGGCGAGGGTGAGCCGCGCCCGCGGGTGACGGGCGAGCAGGCGGACCAGTTCCTGGCCGGCGTAGCCGGTGGCGCCGACGATGGCCACCGTGGTGGTGGCCGCCGCAGACGAGGTGGCGGAGGTGTCGGTCTGGGCCATCGCTGCTGTCCGCAAGAATATACGCGCGGAAGAATAAGTATGCGGATCGGGATAGGCCTCGTCAAGAGTTTCGGGGAGAAAACGTGCACACCGTGCCTGCATATTGATATACACTCACCTGCATAAACATGAAGGCGCGACGCCAGGCGGCCATCCTCGACATCGTGCGGCGGGATCCGGTACGCAGCCAGGAACAGCTGCGGCAGCGCCTCTTCGTCCAGGGATTCGATGTCACCCAGGCGACCCTGTCGCGGGACATCAAGGAACTCGGGCTGGTCAAGCGGGCGGCCGATGGCGCCTACCAGTCGGCCCCCGACGACGAGCCGTCGGGGCCCGGCTCCGATGCGGCGCGCCACAACCTGCAGCGCGCGCTGGTCGACTACCTGGCCGGCATCGATCAGTCGCAGCAGCTGCTCGTCCTGCGTACGGGCCCCGGCGAGGCGCAGCCGCTGGCGCTGGCGATTGATCGCGCCAAGCTGCCCGACGTGCTCGGCACGATCGCCGGCGACGACACCATCCTCGTCATCAGCCGCGACCCGCGGTCGGCCCGCACGCTGGTCCAGCAGTTCGAAGGGCTGGCCGCCGGCTAGCCGCCGCTCATGGAACGTCTCGTCGTCCCGTTCACGTCGGTCGAAGCCGCCGGCGCGGTGACCGACCTCGTCGGTCGCGGCGCCGAAGTGGTGGCCGCCGCCCTCGATCTCGGTCAGGGCGTGCCGCTCGACGAGCTGCGCGACGTGGCGCTCGCCGCCGGGGCGGTGCGCTGCCACGTCTTCGAGCGCCGCGAGCGTCTGGCGGCGGCGTTCCTGTGGCCGGCGGTGCGCATCGGCGCCGTGGCGGTCGCCGGCGAGCCGATCGTGACGGCGCTGTCGGCGCCGTGCATCGCCGAGACCGCGGTCGAGGTGGCTCGGCTCGAACGCGCCACGGCCGTCGCCGCCGCCGAGACCGGGTTGCGCGCCCGCCAGCGGCTGGTGGCCGCGGTCCGCGATCTGGCGCCCGATCTCGGCCTGATCGCGGTAGCCGGTGACGGACCGACCGAGGAGCGCAACCTGTGGGCGAGCGTCCGGCCCCTGGGGGCCGACGAGCCCGCGGCTGAGGCGGTGTCGGCTCGCGCCGGCGCTGCCGCCACGGTCGTCGTGACCGTGGCCCGCGGCGTGCCCGTGGCCCTCAACCGTGTGACCATGCCGCCGGCCGAGATCATCGACAGTCTGGACACCATCGCGCGCAGCCATGGGATTGGCGGCCGGGTCGTCGGCGGCGGCGACGACGCGCCGGGCCGGCGGTGGCTGGTGCGCGCCCCCGCCGCCGAGGCCTTGCATCGCGCCTGCGCGGCGGTAATCGACCGTTCGCTCGACACGACGACGCTGGCCTTCCTGGCCGAGACGGCCGAGACCTGGGCCCGCCTGGCGCGCGATGGCCATTGGTTCACGCGGCTCAGGGGCGGCTGTGATGCCCTGGCCGCCCACGTGCTCGAGGACGCCTCGGGCGAGGTGACGATGACGATGCAGCACAGTCGGATCGAGGTGGCGGCATGAGCGGGCACTTGTGGTCGGGGCGCTTCGACGCGGCGCCGGATCCGGCGGCATTCGACTTCGGCGTCTCGTTTCCCTTCGATCGCCGGCTGTTCGAGGACGACGTCACCGGCAGCCTGGCGTGGGCGCAGGCGCTCGAGCAGGCCGGCGTGCTCGATCCCGCGGCGGTCGGCCGCATCCGGGCCGCGCTGCAGCAGATCCTCGAGCGCGGGCGCACCGACCCGGGCTGGGTGGCGGGCGACGACGAGGACGTCCACAGCTTCGTCGAACGCCAGCTGGTCGCGCTCGTCGGCGACGACGGCCGCCGGCTCCACACCGGCCGCTCGCGCAACGAACAGGTGTCGCTCGACTTCCGCCTCTATCTGCGGCGCCGCATCCCGCTGCTGCAGGCGCGCGTCCGCGCCGTCGTCGCTGCGCTCGCCGACCAGGCCGAGCGGGCGGGCGAGGCGCTGATGCCGGCTTATACCCACATGCGCCGCGCGATGCCGGTGCTGGTGAGCCATTTCTGGCTCAGCCACGCCGCGGCGCTGCGCCGCGACCACGAGCGGCTGGCGGTGGCCATGGCGGAGGCCGACGCGCTGCCGCTCGGCTCGGGCGCGGTGGCCGGCACCGGCTACGCCATCGACACGGCGGCGCTCGCCGCGGCGCTCGGCTTCTCGCGGGTCGTGCCCAACAGCATGGACACCTCGTCGGATCGCGACTTCGCGGTGAGCTTCCTGCACGCGGCCGCGCTGGCGATGGTGCACCTCAGCCGCCTGGCCGAGGACGTGATCTACTTCACCGCCGAGGAGTTCGGCTTCTTCGATCTGGCCGACAGCTCGGCCACCGGCAGCAGCATGATGCCGCAGAAGAAGAACCCCGACCCGATGGAGCTGGTGCGCGGCAAGACCGGCCGCGTCATCGGCCACCAGGTGGCGCTGCTGGTGGCGATGAAAGGCCTGCCCACCGGCTACAACAAGGACCTGCAGGAGGACAAGGAGGGCGTCTTCGACGCCGAGGACACCCTGACCGTCTCGCTCGACGCGACGGCCTCGGTCGTGTCCAAGCTGACGCTGCGCCCCGAGCGCACCGGCAAGGCCGCCTCGGGGCTGCTGCTGGCCACCGACGCCGCCGACTACCTCGTACGCCGCGGGCTGCCGTTCCGCAACGCCCACGAGGTGGTGGGCCGCATGGTGCGCGAGCTGCTCGCCGCCGGGCGCGACTTCGACGACCTGTCGCCGGCCGAATGGCGCGGTTATTCCGAGCTCTTCGCCGACGACGTGGCGCGCGACGTCAGCGCGCTGGCCTCGGTGCGGGCGCGGCGGACGCCACAGTCCACCCATCCCGACGCCGTCGCCGCCGCCCTCGACGAGACCCGGCGGTGGCTGGCCGCCCAGGGCTGATCTGAGGGAAGATCGTCCCTCGTACCATTTTCGAGAGGATGGACGGATGGGATCGCTGGCGGGCAAGGTCGGACTGATCGTCGGGGTGGCCAACAAGCGCTCGCTGGCCTGGGCCATCGCCCAGTCGGCGGCCCGCGAGGGCGCCCGGCTGGTGCTCACGTATCAGGAGCGCTTCGCCGAGCACACGGAGGAGCTGGCGGCCACGCTCGACCCGGTGCCGGAGCTGGTGCCGTGCGACGTGCAGGACGACGCTCAGATCGACGCGGTGTTCGCCCGGGTCGCCGCGGCGCACGGCGGGCTCGACTTCCTGGTCCACGGCGCGGCGTTCGCCAACCGCGACGACCTGTCGAACCCGTTCACCGACACCACGCGCGAGGGCTTTCGCCTGGCGCTCGACATCAGCGCCTACTCGCTCATCGCGCTGGCGCGTGGGGCGCGGCCGCTCTTCGCCGCCCGCGGCGGCGGCTCGATCGTCACCTTGAGCTTCCTCGGCAGCGACCGGGTCTTTCCCAACTACAACGTGATGGGCGTCGCCAAGGCGGCGCTCGAATCGACCGTCCGCTATCTGGCCGCCGACCTCGGCCCGCAGAACGTGCGCGTCAACGCGGTCTCGGCCGGGCCGGTGAAGACGCTGGCGGCAGCGGGAATCGGTGGCTTCTCGGCCATTCTCGGCGTGGTGCGCGAGCGGGCGCCGCTGCGCCGGGCGATCGACAGCGCCGAGGTGGGCGACGCGGCGGTGTTCCTGCTCGGTCCCGGCGGCCGCGGCATCACCGGCGAGGTGCTGATGGTGGACGCCGGGTACCACGCGGTGGGGATGTAGGGAAGAACCGGGGCTCGGGACTCGGGTCTCGGGGCACTCGTTGGGCGGGTCTCGGGGCTCGGGTCCCGGGTCTCGGGAAGAACCTCACACGGAACTCACGCTCGTCGTTCTGGGCAGCGTGACATCTCGACAGTGCGACTGTCTGAACCCGAGCCCCGAGACCCGGACCCCGAGCCCCGGCTCTTCGAGCCCCGAGTACCTACTTCTCGATCACTATCCTGCCCGGATCCACGCCCATGCGCGCGAGGGCGGCGGTGACGTCGTTCACGAACGCGGCCGGGCCGCAGACGAGCGTCCAGGCGTCGTCGCCCGGCAACGCCGAGGCGAGCAGCACCTCGTCGACACGGCCGGTGCGGCCGGACCACGTGGTCGGATCGTCACGCGTCACGGTGCAGTGCAGCTCGATGCGGCCGGCGCGGGCGAGCGCCTGCAACTCGTCACCGAAGGCGAACTCGTCGGCGGCGCGGGCGCTGTAGACCAGTCCGATCGGCGCGGCGTGGCCGTGCGCGAGGCGATCGAGCAGGACTGACCGTAACGGCGCGATGCCGGTGCCGCCGGCCACCAGCAGCAGCGGGGCACGGTCGGCTCCGGAGGGCACGCCGAAGCTGCCGATCGGCCCCTCGACTTCCACGGGCGCGCCGACCACGGTCAACGGATCCAGCCCCGCCTGCCCGAGGGCGCCGTCGGCCGGGACCAGCAGCTCCACCGCGCCGTCGGCGGCGAGCGCCGGCGCCGACGCAATCGAGTACGGCGCCCGCAGTCCGGTGCCGGCAATGCCGACGACGATCGCCTGCCCGGCGGTGAAGGTCAACGGCGCGTCGAGCCGCAGCCGCAGGAGGCGGGTGCGCGGCGTGGCGGCGGTCGCGTCGATGAGCCGGGCGGGAATCACTGGAGGCGGGTCTCGGGGCTCGGGGCTCGGGAAGAACCTCACACGGAACTGACGCCTATCGGTTCGGGCAGCGTGACATCTCGACAGTGGGACGGTCCGAGCCCGGGTCCCGAGCCCCAAGTCCCGAGCCCCGAGCCCCGAGCCCCGAGCCCCGGATCTTAAAGCACCCCCGCCCGTGCCCGTTCGATCTCGATCTCGCTGATCTCGGGCGGCAGCATCGGGCGCTTGAGGCTCGAGGCGGTGCGCTCCTTCAGCCGGGCCCCGGCCGGCCGGGCCAGCTGCTTGCGCGAGGTCTTGTCGCGGTACATCCGGGCGTCGCCGGTGGCCAGCAGCGCCTCGTAGGTCTCGCCGTCGTGCGGGTAAATCGCCGCGCCGACGCTGATCGACAGGTGGAGGCGGCGGCCCGGCCTGACCTCGAAGACGACGTCTTCCATCGCCCGCTTCAGTTCCAGCCGCTTGCGCTCCGCTTCCTCGGCGCCGCAGCCCGACAGCACGACGATGAACTCGTCGCCGGCGTAGCGCACGCAGATGTCGTAGGGGCGGACCCCGCTGCGCAGCACGTTGGCCACCTCGCGCAGCGCCCGGTCGCCGACGTGGTGGCCGTGGTTGTCGTTGATCTCCTTGAAGTTGTCGCAGTCCATGACCAGCAGCGCCACCTCGGACTTCAGCCGCTCGGCGCGCGACAGCTCGCGGGTCAGGTGGATGAACATGAAGCGGGTGTTGGGCAGCCCGGTCAGCGCGTCGGTGAGCGAGTCCTCCTGCGTGCGCTCGAACACGCTGGCGTTGTTGATCACCGCCGAGGCCTGTTCGCACACGCGGTCGAGCAGGCGCCGGTGGTCGTCGGTGTAGGCGTCCTCGGTGTCCTGGTAGACGGCAAGGGTGCCGATCAGGCGGTCGTTGAAGACCAGCGGCGAGACGATCGCCGCCTGCAGGCTGGTGCTCGACGGCGCCAGGCCGGCGGCCTCGAAGTCGGCGCTCGGCCGGGCGTTGACCAGCGGCCGTCGGTTGCGCGTCACCCAGCCGGTCAGGCCCTGACCGCTCTTGATCGTCATGCTGCCGATCAGCTCCGAATCCACGCCGGTGGCGAAGCGGCAGCGCAGCCAGTCGTGCTCCTCGTCGTAGAGGAACAGCGCGCAGGCCGCGAACGGCACCAGGTTGGTCAGCTTCGAGCTGATCAGCGCCATCGTGTCGGCGACGCCGAGGCTGGTGCCCATCGACTGGGCGATCTCGTAGAGCGCGTAGATCTCGCGGTGGGCCAGCGCGATGTCCTCGAACACCGTGTTGCCGCGGCCGCTCTCGTGCTCGAAGCCCACGGCCGGTCGGCCCAGCTCCGACGTCGACTCGAGGGTGAGCCGCCGCGACGGTTGCTGTTCCTGCCGCGTCGCCTCGGCGGCCAGCGCCGGCAGATGCGTGAAGAAGGTCTGCACCACGCGCGGATCGAGCGCCTTGCCGGCCTCCTGCTCGAGCAGCGACAATGCCGCTTCGTGCTCCATCGCGCGGTGGTACGGCCGGTCGGAGGTGAGCGCGTCGAAGTAGTCCACCACCGAGAGGATGCGGGCGCCGAGCGGGATCTCTTCGCCCTTCAGGCCCTGCGGATAGCCCTTGCCGTCCCAGCGTTCGTGGTGGCTGAGGATGAGCGGCGCCACCGGGTAGGGGAACGGCACCGCGCTGATGATCTCGGCGCCCACCTGCGGGTGGATGCGGATCTTCTGGAACTCCTCCTGGGTGAGCGGCCCGGGTTTGGACAGGATGTGCTCGGGCACCGCCAGCTTGCCGATGTCGTGGAGCAGCGCCGCCGTCTTGACGCCCTGGATCTCGTTGTCGGGCATGCCCAGGGCGCGGGCGATGCCGGCGGCGTAGACCTGCACGCGGCGGATGTGGCTCTGCGCCGTCTGGTCCTTGGCGTCGATGGCCAGCGCCAGGGCCTCGATGGTCGCCAGGTGCAGGTCGGACATCTCCTGCACGTGGCGCCGCTCGTCTTCGATGCGGCCCAGATAGACCTTGTAGGTGCGGTAGATGAGGTAGATCGGGAACGCCATCAGCAGCGCGAACCACGACCCGACCTTCAGTACGGCGTAGCCGGTGCCGAAGGCGCCGACGGCGCCGACGAAGTAGCTCGGCGCGCTCCACAGGAAGTTCTCGTTCCACGTCGTCATCCACGGCTGGCGGGTCGACAGCGCGATCGCCACCGAGATGAGCACCGTGTTGAACAGGAAGTAGGTCGTCGCCGCGCCGACCAGCGCCGCCACCTCGGTGGTCAGCGACTCGCCGATCGAGCCGGGCACGCCGCCCAGGCGCAGGTAGACCCAGCCGGCCGCCTGCACGGTCACCGCCAGGCAGGCCATGCTGAACAAGGTGCGATGCAGCGTCGTCGGCTGGCGCATCCGGAACGTGCACTGGCTCCACGCGCTGGTCACCGCGATCAGCGTGGTCTGGGCCGGCCCGAGCAGCAGCAGCGAGGCGAAGTCGACGGCGTAGGACACCGACATCGTCGAGCCGCTGGCCGACAGCGGCAGCGCCACCTTGAACGCCGACGAGACGTTCGACAGCAGCAGCAGCGCGGCGAACAGATAGGGGTTGTCGAGACGGATCCCGAGCACCGCGTAGCCCAGCAGGGCCGCGCCGAGCGCCACGACGGCGACGATGTAGGTCCTCGCGGACAGGGGGAGTTCGCGCATGCCGGGCAGGAGGTCCGAGTGCTAGGCGCTGAGCGGCTCCCGGCGCCGGCGGCCCGGGGACGGCTCCAGCCCGTACTCCTCGATCTTCCGGTATAGCGTACCGCGGCTGATGTCGAGCACCCGCGCCGCTTCCAGTTTGTTCCAGCCGACGGCGTCGAGCACCACGGCGATGTGCGCCCGTTCGTTGTCGCGCAGGGTCGGCAGCCGGCCGGGCGTGGCGGCGCTCGGCGCCACCGGCTCGTGGAGGAACTCGATGTCCTCGGCGCGGATGATCGGCCCGGGCGCCGACAACGCCGCGCGCGACATCGTGCTTTCCAGCTCGCGGATGTTGCCCGGCCAGTGGTAGCGCAGCAGCCGGTCGGTGGCTTCGGGCGAGAGCTGGCGGGCGTCGAGCGGCAGGCCGTTGGCGGCGCAGTAGCGGGCGATGAAGCGCTGGGCCAGGACCGGGATGTCCACCGCCCGCTCCTTGAGCGACGGCAGGCGGATCGAGAAGGCGTTGACCCGGTAGAACAGGTCCTCGCGGAAGCGGCTTTCGCGCACGAACTGGTCGAGCGGACGGTTGGTGGCCGAAATCAGCCGGAAGTCCACGTGGATCGACTTGCTGCCGCCGAGCCGTTCGAAGCGGCGCTCTTCGAGCACGCGCAGGATCTTGGCCTGCGCCACCAGCGAGAGATCGCCGACCTCGTCGAGGAAGAAGGTGCCGCCGTTGGCCAGCTCGAGCCGGCCGGGCTTGCGGTCGTGCGCGCCGGTGAAGGCGCCCTTCTCGTAACCGAAGATTTCCGATTCGAACAGGGTGTCGGGCAGGGCGGCGCAGTTGACGGCCTGGAACTTCTCGGTGCCGCGCCGCGACAGCTCGTGGATCATCCGCGCCACCACTTCCTTGCCGGCGCCGGTCGGGCCGAGGATGAGCACCGAGATGTCCGACTTGGCGGCGGTGCGGATCCACTCGAAGATGGCCAGCATCTTCTCGTCGCGGCCGATGAGCTCGCGGAAGCGCTGCACCGACGGCGAGGTGTCCTCGATGCCGACGGCGGCGCGCCGCTCGAGAAAGGTGTCGAGCAGCTTGCCGAGCGTCGACCCGGCGTCGAGCCTGGCCGCGGTGTAGGCCACCGGATCGCCGGCGACCCGGCGCACCACGCCGGATTCGACCAGCTCCTTCAGGCAGTTCTCGACGTCGAGCCGCATGCGGCCGAAGGCCTGCATGATCGCTTCGGCGTCGAACTGCTCGGCCGGGCGCGCGCTCAGGAACCGCAGGATGCCGGCGCGAAGCGGCGACTGGACCAAGGCCCGGAAGCGGGCCTCTGGGTCGGCGTCCGACCGCGGAGCGGCACTCGACGCGCGTCTGGCAGCAAAGGAAAGGTCGTCCACGGCGGTCTGGTCCTGTGTCCTTGTATCGGACACTGCCGCCGGGAGGCTTAGGATGCGGCGGCGATCGTCGCCGTCGCGAAGCGGCGCGCCACGCCGCGTCGCCGCGTGAAGATCCGTGCCGATGATACTCTACGGCACGCGAAGGAGGCTCGTCGTCGTGCCCTACCGTTCTCCAGGTTCTCCAGGTGCGTCCAAGCGCAGCCCGCTCGGCGGGCGGCCAATCCGCTACTACCGCCCCAAGGGCAGCGCCGACGTGCGGACGCTCATCGACGAGGGGTTCCAGGCCTTCAACGCCGCGCGCCTCGGCGAAGCCTGCCGCATCTTCTGCGACAAGATGCTGGCCCGGGAGCACGACACGACCATCGCCCTGACCATCGCCGGTGCGATGACGCCGGCGGGCCTGGGCGGCGCGGTGATCGAGCTCGTCGAGCGCGGGCTGGTCGACTTCGTGATCAGCACCGGCGCCAACCTCTACCACGACCTGCATTACGCGTTGAACTTCACGCTGCACCGCGGCTCGCCGTTCGTCGACGACCGCGAGCTGTACGAAGACGGCATCATCCGCATCTACGACGTGCTGTTTCCCGCCCAGGTGCTGCTCGACACCGATCGCTACGTGCGCGAGTTCCTGGTCCGCTCCGGGCTCGACGGCCCGGTGTCCACCGCCGAGCTGCACCACGCCATCGGCGAGGATTTGCGGCAGCAGCATCCGGGCTGCGAGGAGCACTCGGTGCTGGCGGCGGCATCGCGGGCTGGCGTGCCGATCTACACCTCGTCACCCGGCGACAGCTCGATCGGCATGAACATCGCTTACCACGAGCTGATGAACGGCGGCCGGCTGATGGTCGATCCGAACAAGGACGTCAACGAGATCTGCGCCATCATCCTCGCCGGCGAGAAGAACGGCGCGGTGATCCTCGGCGGCGGATCGCCGAAGAACTTCTATCTGCAGGGCCAGCCGACCTTGTGGGAGGTCTACGGCATTCCCAAGGGCGGCAACGACTACTTCATCCAGATCACCACCGACCAGGTGGTGTGGGGCGGGCTGTCGGGGGCGACGCCGGCCGAGGCGGTGAGCTGGGGCAAGATCAATCCCGGCGTGCTCCCCGACACCTGCGTCGCCTATTGCGACTCGACCATCGCGTTTCCGCTGTTCGCCGAATACGCCGTCGGCCACGCCAACGGCCGGCGCGCGCTCAAGGGCCTGGTGCACCAGCGCGACGCGCTGGTCGCGGCGCTGAAGACCGCGGCTTCGACGCCCCGCGAGGGCGACGACGAGACCGCATGATCCGACTGCGCGGCGGCCGTCTGGTGCTGCCCGACCGGGTCGTCGACGGCGCCGCGCTGATCCTGCACGAGGGCACGATCGTCGAGATCGGGCCCGACCACGGCGAGTCCCCGCACGACGTACGCTGCGACGGCCAGTGGCTGCTCCCCGGATTCATCGACGGGCACATCCACGGCGTAGAGGGCACCGACGTGCTGTCGGGTGCCGCGGCGGTGGCCCGGGTGGCGGCGGCGCTGCCGCGCCACGGCGTCACCGCGTTCTGCCCGACGACGATCGCCTGCACGCCGGCGGTGCTCGAACGCTTCCTGATTGCCGTCGCTGCCGCGGCGGACCGGCCGGCCGGCGCCGCCCGCGTGCTCGGCGCGCACCTCGAAAGCAACTTCCTCAACCCTGACTACAACGGCGCTCAGCCGGTCACGTGTCTGCGCCGCCCGCCGCGGCCGGGCGAGCCGGCGTGGCGCGACGGCGACTACACCGGGACGGCCATCGTCGAGGTGATCGATCGCCACCGGCCGGCGGTGCGGCTGGTGACGCTGGCCCCGGAACTCGACGGCGCGCTCGATCTCATCGGCCGGCTGGTCCACGCCGGGCACCGGGTCTCGCTCGGGCACTCGGCGGCGACCTTCGAGCAGGGTCAGGCCGGCATCGCGGCCGGCGCCCGCCACGCCACCCACCTCTTCAACCGCATGCCGCCGCTGGCCCACCGCGCCCCGGGGCTGGCCGGGGCCGTCCTGGCCCACGACGAAGTGACCTGCGAGATTCTCTGCGACGGCTTCCACGTCCACCCGGCGATGGTGCGGTTCGCGGTCCGCGCCAAGGGCGTCGCCGGCGCGCTGGCGATCACCGACGCGACCGCCGGCGCCGGGCTGCCGGTGGGCGCCGAGAGCGTGCTCGGCGACCAGCCAATCCGCGTCACCGAGCGCTGCGCCGTGCTGGCCGACGGGACGCTCGCGGGCAGCATCCTGACGATGGACGGCGCCTTCCGACTGCTGGTCGGCGCGGTCGGACTCGACGTCGTCGAGGCGGCCCGCCTGTGCGCCACGACCCCCGCGCAGGCCCTCGGGCGGCCCGATCTGGGCCGCCTGGCCGTCGGCGCCGCCGCCGACGTGGTCGCGCTCGACGCGGCGTGGCGGGTCAGGCAGACGTGGATCGCCGGGGTGCCGGCGTGGAACCCGTCCGGCCCCCCGGCCGTCTCTGAACCCGGGAGGGCGTGATGGCACGACCAGGAGATCTCATCGGCGCCGTCGGCGCCGGCACACTCGCCGTCGCGCTCACTGCGTGCACGGTCAACGTCAACACCGACGGCGCCACGGCGTCGGAAACGCATCGCTTCACGGTGACCGGCACCGCGACGGTCGCGCTCGACACCTTCGACGGCGCCATCGAGGTGCACGCCTGGGACCGGCCCGAAGTGGAGGTGGTGGTCGAGAAGCAGGCGCAGGACGACGCGCGGCTGCAGGAGATCACCGTCGAGAAGTCGCAGGAGGGCGACCAGATCCGCCTCCGCGTGAAGGGCCCGACCTGGTCGGGGAGCGAAGGCGTGGTGATCGGCGTCAGCTACTCGCCGAGCGCGCGGCTGCGCGTCGCCGTACCCAAGACGACCGCCCTCGACCTGCGCAGCGGCGACGGCTCGATCACCGTCGAGGAAGTCGACGGCGTGCAGACGCTGCGCACCGACGACGGCGCCATCGTCGCCTCGCGGATCACCGGCGAGGTGACGGCGCGCACCGACGACGGCAGCATCCGCTTCCGTGAGATCAGCGGCAAGGTCGACGTCGAAACCGGCGACGGCAGTGTCGTCGTCAACGGCACCTTCACGCACCTGCGCGCCAAGACCGGCGACGGCTCGGTGCGGATCGCCGTCGAGGCTGGCAGCACGGCCACCGACGACTGGACCGTGGAAACGCGCGATGGCAGCGTCGAGGTGCGGCTGCCCGAGAAAATCGACGTGATGGTCGACGCCGTGACCTCGGACGGCAGCGTGCGATCGAACTACCCGGGCCTCGAAGTGGTGCGGCGCGACGACGGCGACGACGAGTCGCGGCGCGAGCTGCGGGCGACGCTGGGCGCCGGCGGCGGCACGTTGCGGGTGCGCACCGGCGACGGCACCATCCGGTTCGAGCGGTAATCGCCCGGCCGGAGGCCGGGCCAGGAGATACTGCGCCTAGCGTGGCGGAGCCGAGCCCGGTGTTCCTTGGCCTCGCCCATGCGGTTGTTCGAGGCTCCGCCGCGCTAGCGCGGCGACGGCTGGGCGTAGACGCTCGGGTCGAGCACGCCCGCCTCGGCGAACGCGTCGCGCCGCTCGCGGCACTTGCTGCAGCGCCCGCAGTGCCGGTCGGCGTCGGGCTGCATGCACGACAGCGTCAGCTCGAACGGCACGCTCAGCCGCGCCCCCAGCTCGATCACCTGGTGCTTGTGCAGCGCGGCGAACGGCGTGGCGATCGACACCGCGTGGGCGAGGCCGCGTGACAGCGCCTCGGCCATCGCGGCGAAGAACCCCGGCGTGGCATCGGGAAACGGATTGCCGGCCAGCGGCCCCAGCGCGATGCGCCGGGCATCGGCCCGGGCCGCGACCACGCCGGCCTTGGCCAGCAGGGTGAGGTTACGGCCGATGAGGTAGACGTCCTCGTCGGGCGTGTCGTAGTCGGGTGCGTGGCCGACGATGGCCCAGTGGTCCTGGGGATAGACGTCGCGCATCGGCAGGTCGACGACGGTGAGCGGCAGCAGGCGCGGCGCCAGCGCCGGTGCCGCGATCAGCCGCGCCAGCATCCGCAGTTCGGCCGCTTCCCAGGCCAGGCCCGAGCGGACGTACACCGGCCGCACGTCGTGCGTGTCGGCCTCGTGCGCGAGCAGCACCGCGCTGTCGAGGCCCCCGGAGACGAGCACGACCGACACGGGCCGTTTCGACATGGGACTGCGCCTCGAAGGATACAATCAAGCTCGAGTGTTGGGGAGAGCGGCGGGCGCGGAGCGCGACAACTCGTGAGACGGCCCTGGCAGGCCGGGGCCGTGGTCTTCGACCTCGACGGCACCCTGGTGGATTCGGCCACCGACCTGGCGTCGGCGGCCAGCGCGCTGGCCGAAGAGCTCGGTGGCCGGGCGCTGACCCGCGCCGAAGTGGTGGCGATGATCGGCGAGGGTGCCGCCGTGCTCGTGCAGCGGGTGCTGACCGCGGCCGGCCTCGACCCGGCGATGCCGGGGGCCCTCGAGCGGTTCCTGGCGCTCTACGATGCCCGGCTCCTCGACACCACCCGGCTCTACCCGGGCATCACGCAGATGCTCGACGGCCTCGATCCGTTGCTGGCGCTGACGGTGCTCACCAACAAGCCCCGGTGGCCGGCCGAGCGCGTCCTCGAGGGGCTCGGGGTGCGCGGGCGTTTCCTCGAGGTGGTCGGCGGTGACGGGCCGCTGCCGCGCAAACCCGATCCCGCCGGGCTGACGTCGCTGCGCCTCCACGCCGGTGGGGGACCCATGGTGCTGGTCGGCGACTCGCCGGTGGACGCCGAGACCGCGCGGCGCGGCGGCGTGCCGTTCGTGCTGGCCGCCTACGGGTTCGGCGCGGCGGCCTTCGCATCACCGCCGACGGCCTTCGTCGCCGACACGGTGGGCGACCTGCCGGACGCGATCGACGCGGCGCTCCGGACGGCGGACCTGCCGACGACCTGAGCGTCGCCGCTCGCCCGGGGACGCAAGCTCCAGGAGCACTGGCTCGACGCGCCCGACGCGGGGCCGATGCTGGTGGCACGCTCCGGCTCCCGAGAACGTCCCTGCACCGTTCTACCAGTGACCGTCTACCATGGTAGACCCATGGCGCTGAACCTGAAGAACCCGGACGTGGAGCGCTAGCCGCCGAGGTGGCCCGTCTCACAGGCGAGTCGAAGACCGAGGCCATTCGTCGTGCGCTCGAAGAGCGAAGGCAGCGCCTGAAGGGCCCGGCTACGGCGAAGCGCCGCGCGCGCGTTCTGGCCTTCCTGCGCGACAAGGTCTGGCCGACGATTCCGCCCGAACAACGCGGCCGCCGGCTGTCGCGCCAGGAAGAAGACGATCTTCTCGGCTACGGTCCTGAGGGCGTATGACGGTCGACGCCTCGGCGCTCATCGCCATCCTGTTCGCCGAAGCCGGGTATCTCGACCTGGTCGACGCGATTCTCGAAGCGGAGGTCGCGCGCGTGGGTGCGCCCACCCTCGTCGAAACCGAGATGGCGCTCGCCGGCCGCCGCGGACGGCCGGGCGGCATCGAGCTGGCGTCACTCGTGCGGGAACTCGGGCTCACGGTGGTGCCGTTCGGGGAAGCCGAGTGGCATCGCGCGCTCGATGCGTCCAACCGGTTCGGACGCGGCCGCCATCCCGCGGGCCTGAACTTCGGCGACTGCCTCGCCTACGCGACGGCCGCCACCGCCGGCGACTCGCTGCTGTTCGTGGGGCAGGACTTCCGGAAGACCGACATCCCGCCGGCGCTGTAAGGCGCCCGGGCTACGTGGCCCGCTCGCCGCGAGGACTGGCGAAGCGCCGGTGGTGCATGCTCACGACGAGCGGCGCCCGTTTCCCGGTATACTCGCGCGGCGTTCGGGCCCACTCGGGCGGCGCGCGCGTGCTTCGGTTCAGGTTCGCTCCTTCCCCCGGGAGTGCGGATGATCGCTCACGACGTACGGTTCGCCCTGCGGACGCTGCGCAAGCAGCCGGCGTTCGCACTGACCGCCATGCTCACCCTGGCCCTGGGCATTGGCGCCACCACCGCGATCTTCAGCGTGGTCAACGGCCTCGTCCTGCGCGATTTGCCCTATCCGAATCCCGGCCAGCTCTTGTTCCTCAGGACGGCGATGACGGATGGCCGCGCGACCGGCGGCCAGGTGTCGCCCGCCGAACTGGTCGCCATCGCGGAGCGGAGCCAGTCGATTCGCGCCGCGTCCGGTGCGTTCCGCTTCGAGGGGGCGCTCGACGTCGGATCCAGCGAACCGCTGGCGGTCGTCTACTTCGCGGTCGCACCGACGTTCTTCGACGTGGCGGGCCTGCCCATGGCGCTTGGTCGCGGCTTCACGGCCCAGGAGGACGCCATCGGCGGTCCGCCGGCCGCGGTCCTCTCGTGGGCGACGTGGCGCGATCGCTTCGGCTCGTCCCCCGACGTCATCGGTGCCACGCTCCGTCTCGACGGCCGATCGTTTCCAGTGGTCGGCGTGGCGCCGCGCGAGTTCGACTTTCCCCGCGGCACGGCGTTGTGGGTTCCAGCCCAGCTGCCGCCGACGATGACCAACCACATCTACGACGCGTTCCTCCGGGCCCAGGATGGGGCGTCAGCCGCCCAGGTGCGAGCCGAGCTGGCGCTGCTCTCCACCCAGCTCCAGGAGCAGTATCCGGGAGCCAACCGCAACCGCGTGCTCGCGACGCAGCCACTGCTCGAGTACATGGTGGGCAACCTCCGTGGCACCCTGTTCGTCCTGCTGGGCGGGGCGCTGACGCTGCTGCTCATCGCGTGCGTCAACGTGACCAACCTGATGCTGTCCCGCGGCGAAGTGCGGGCCAAGGAGATCGCGATCCGCGTCGCCGTCGGCGCCGGTCGCCGCCGGATCCTGTCGCAGTTGCTGACCGAGAGCCTCGTGCTGGCGGCGGTTGGATCGGTGGCCGGTCTCCTGCTGGCGTTCGCCGGCGTGCAGCAGCTGCTGCAGGTGGCCCCCGCCGACCTGCCCCGGCGCGAGAACGTCGCCATCGACGGTGCGGTGCTGCTCTTCGTGCTCGCCCTGACGGCCGTCGTCGGCGCCGTCGTCGGCTTCGCCCCGGCGCTTCGCCTGCTGATGACCGACGTGAGGACCCTGGTCAACGAGGGCGGCCGGGGTGGATCGGCGGGGCCGTGGCGGCAGCGCCTCCTCGGCGGCCTGGTGGTGGCCGAAATAGCGCTCGCCATCGTCCTCGTCATCGGCGCCGGGCTGCTGGTTCGAAGCTTCGACCGGCTGAGCCGGGTGGATCCGGGCTTCCGCGCCGAGCGGGTGATCGCGTTCTCGCTCAGCCTGTCGCCGTCGGCCTACCCGGACTACGACCGGGTGGCCGCGACCTCTCGTCAGCTCGTCGAGCGGCTGCGCGCACTGAACGGTGTCGAGGCCGTCTCCCTGGCGTCGTCGCTGCCGCTCGGCGGCCGCGACGATTTCGTGCTGAGCCTGCAGATCGAGGGAGAGCCGCCGAGAGAGGAGCCACAGCGCGCGCGCATTCGCAGTGTCGTTGACGGCTGTTTCACGACCCTCGGGACGCGGATGGTCGCCGGCCGGCCAATCACCGACAGGGACCGCTCGGACACGGCGCCGGTCGCGGTGGTGAATGAAGCGTTCGTGCGGGCATTCCTGCCCGGGCAGGATCCGATCGGCCGACGCGTCCTGATTCCGTCCACCCCGTTGAACGACCCCACCAACGCCGTCGGACTGCAGCGGGTGGCCGCCGTCGAGATCGTCGGTGTCGCCGCCGATGTGCGCCACGGCACGCTCGCCGACCTGCCAGAGGCCGGCATCTACCAGCCGCACGACCAGCTCACCTACCGCACCGCGAGCGTCCTGGTCCGCACGGCCGGCGATCCTGCGGGCCTGGCGACCGCGATCCGTCGCGAGGTCGCCGCGGTGGACCGGTCGCTGCCGGTGGAGTTCCGCGTGCTGTCACAGGTGGTGGACGCGTCCCTCTCCCGGCAGCGTCTGGGAATGCTGCTGATGATCGTGTTCGGGGCGGCCGCGCTGGCGCTCGCCGCGATCGGCATCTACGGCGTGATGGCGTACGCCGTCACCCAGCGCCTCCGCGAGATGGCCATTCGGGCCGCACTCGGCGCGACGGCGCCGATGCTCCGTGCCCTGGTCGTTCGCCACGGCTCGACGCTGGCCGTCCTGGGTATCGTCGCCGGCCTGGTGGCCAGCGCCGCGATGAGCCGACTGCTCGCCAGCCAGCTGCACGAGATCAGCCCGTTCGATCTGGTGGTGTTCACCGCCGTCCCGCTGCTGCTGTCGGTGGTGGTGCTGGTCGCCGTCGTGATCCCGTCGTTGACGGCGGCGCGTGTCGACCCCGCGCTGATGCTGCGCAACGAGTGACGTCGCCGGTCGGCGTTCCGGACGACAGCGGCGTCGCGGCGCGCGGTCTCACACCGCGGCTGGCGTTTCGACCAGCAGCTTCGAGGCGGCGCGCGTGCCGATGGTCACCACCGCGCCGTCGCGGCCCAGCAGCCTGACGCTGTCGGCGGCCTCGTCGCGCGACTCCACCACCACCACCTCGCCCGGCTTCAGTCCGTGGCGTTCCACGAAGCGCAGAAACGTGGCGTCCTGGTCGGTGACGCGCGCGACGACGACGCGCCGGCCGACCGGACAGCTCAGCAGCGTCTCGAGGTGCCGTTCGCGGAAGGTGCCTTCCGGGCCGGGGATCGGGTCGCCGTGCGGATCGGTCTCGGGGTGGCCGAGCATCTCGTCCATCCGTTCGATCAGGCGATCCGAGACGACGTGCTCGAGGTGCTCGGCGTCGTCGTGCACTTCGTCCCAGCGCATGCCCATCACCTGCACCAGGAACAGCTCGACCAGCCGGTGGCGGCGCAGCACCGTCGCCGCCAGCTTCGACCCGGCCTCGGTGAGGCAGACGCCGTTGTAGGGCTCGTACTCCACCAACCCCGACTCCGCGAGCGCCTTCACCATGGTGGTCGCGGTGCCCGGGGCCACACCCAGGGCCGCCGCCAGCTGCCCCATCGGCAAGAGCCGGGTGCCAGCCGGCAGCCGGGACGCGCCGAGGTAGACCTCCTTGAGGTAGTTCTCGACGGTGCTGGACGGCGCCATGGGTGCCGAAATCCTAACAGAGGCACAGGAATCCCTTGACTTTTGAGCGAAGCTCGTCGATATTTTGACTAGTCAAAATATCTGGGTCCGTCGCTGAACGGCGGGCCCCAACCTGCATGGCCAATCCGCTGCTGTCCCTGGTCGCGCTCGCCGCGGTGCTCGCCGCCGCTGCAGTCCTCCTCTGGCCGGGCACCGGGCTGGCGTGGCGCTGGCGCCGCGGCCTGGTCGCCACCGACCGGGTGGATGTCGAGGACGCGCTGAAGCACATCTGGGACGGTGAGTATCGCCAGCGGCCGGCGACGCTCGAGAGCCTGGCCGGTGTGCTCGGCCTCACCGGCCGCGCCGCCGCCGACCTCGTCGACCGGTTGGGCCGGCTGGACCTGGTCGATCACGAAGAGGCGACCTTGCGGCTCACACCCGAGGGCCGGCGCGAGGCGCTGCGCGTCATCCGCATCCACCGCCTGTGGGAACGCTACCTGGCCGACGAAACCGGCCTCGACGCCCGCGAGTGGCACGCCCACGCCGAACGGCGCGAGCACGGCATGAGCGATGCGCAGGCCGACGCGCTGGCGGCGACGCTCGGCCATCCGCGCTACGACCCGCACGGCGATCCGATCCCGCTGGCGAGTGGCGAGCTGCCGCCCCACCAGGGCATGCCGCTCACCCGGCTCGCTCCCGACCAGGTGGCCGAGATCGTCCACCTCGAGGACGAGCCCGACGCGGTGTTCGCGCAGATCGTCGCCGCCGGGCTGACGCCGGGCATGCGCGTGCGGCTCATCGAGCGCACGCCGCAGCGGCTGCGCATCGAAGCCGAGACCGAGGAGGTGGTGCTCGCCCCGGTGGTCGCGGCCAATGTCACCGTGCTGCCGATCGAACCGCCGGACGAACGCACCCACGCGATGACGCGACTGTCGGCGATCGCGCCCGGCGAGAGCGCCGACGTGGTGGCGCTGGCGGCCACCTGCCGCGGGGCCCAGCGCCGGCGGCTGCTCGACCTCGGCGTCGTGCCCGGCACCCGCGTGACCAGCGAGTTGCGCGGACCGTCGGGCGATCCCACCGCCTACCGCATCCGCGGCGCCCTCATCGCCCTGCGCCGCGACCAGGCGCACCACATCTTCGTCACCCGCGTGCGGGAGGCGGCATGAGCCACCCATCGCCCGAGGCGTGCGCGGCCTGTCCCGCCCATCACCTCGCCAACCTGCAGAAGCTCGGCGTGGACATGGCCGGCCACGACTACGTCGTGGCGCTGGCCGGCAATCCGAACACCGGCAAGAGCACCGTGTTCAACGCCCTGACCGGGTTGCGCCAGCACACCGGCAACTGGCCGGGCAAGACGGTGACCCGGGCCGAGGGCGCGTTCGCGACCGGCGGCCACCGCTACAAGCTCGTCGACCTGCCGGGCACCTACTCGCTGCTGTCGGCCAGCCTCGACGAAGAGGTGGCGCGCGACTTCATCCTCTTCGGCCAGCCCGACGTCACGGTGATCGTCGTCGACGCCACGACGCTCGAGCGCAACCTCAACCTGGTGCTCCAGGTGCTCGAGATCACCAACCGGGCGGTCGTCTGCCTGAACCTGATGGACGAGGCGCGGCGGCGCGGCCTCGACGTCGACCCGCGGCGGCTGGCCCGCGATCTCGGCGTGCGGGTGGTGGCCACGGCGGCCCGGCAGGGCGAGGGGCTGCCCGAGCTGATGCAGGCGATTAGCGACGTGGCCAACGGCGCGGCGAAGGACACGCCGCACCGCGTCGGCGAGCGATCGCCGGCGCTGCAGCGCGCCGTGGTGCGGGTGAGCGAGGCCGTGCTCGCCCTGTATCCGCACCTGCCCAACGCGCCATGGGTGGCGCTGCGCCTGCTCGACGGCGACGAGCGGATCCAGGCGGCGCTCCGCTCGGGCGAGCTCGGCGAGCTGCACCGCGGCGCCGACCCGGCGGCGCCGCCGCCGGCGGCGACGGCGCCGGATCCCGCCGCCGCCGACGCGGCCGTGGCGCTGGCCTCACAACTGCGCTGGCAGGTCGGCACCGAGTTCCACCAGTCCCTGATGGAGGCGCTCTACACCGAAGCGGCACGCATCGCCGACCGGGCCGTGACCCGGGCCGACGGCCCGCGGCGTTTCGACCTCGACCGCGCCATCGACCGGCTCGTGACCAGCCGGATCTGGGGCGTGCCGCTGATGATCGCGATGCTGACGGCGGTGTTCTGGCTGACCATCGCCGGCGCCAACGTGCCGTCGGGCATGCTGGCCTCGGTGCTGATCGACTGGGCGCACCCGCTGCTGAAGGCCGGCGCGGCGGCACTCGGGCTGCCGTGGTGGCTCGACGGGCTGCTCATCGACGGGATGTACCTGGCGACGGCCTGGGTGGTCAGCGTGATGCTGCCGCCGATGGCGATCTTCTTCCCGATGTTCACGCTGCTCGAGGACTTCGGCTACCTGCCGCGGGTGGCCTTCAACCTCGATCGGTCGTTCCGCCGGGTCGGCGCCCACGGCAAGCAGGCGCTGACGATGGCGATGGGCTGGGGCTGCAATGCCGCCGGCGTGGTGGCGGCGCGGATCATCGAGAGCCCGCGCGAGCGGCTGATCGCCATCATCACCAACAACTTCGCCCTCTGCAACGGCCGCTGGCCGACGCAGATCCTGGTGGCGTCGATCTTCATCGGCGGGGCCGCCCCGGCGCACTGGGCCGGCCTGATCTCGGCACTGGCCGTCGTCGGCGTCGCGGTGCTCGGCGTGGTGCTCACCTTCGCCACCTCGTGGCTGCTGTCGCGCACGCTGCTGCGCGGCGAGGTCTCGGCCTTCAGCCTCGAACTGCCGCCGTACCGTCCGCCGCGGGTGCTGGCCACGCTCTACACCTCGCTCATCGATCGCACGCTCTACGTGCTGTGGCGGGCCGTGGTCTTCGCCCTGCCGGCCGGCGCCGTGATCTGGCTGGTGTCGAACATCCCGTTCGGCGACGCCAGCCTGGCGGCCGCCCTCGTGGCGTGGCTGCAGCCGTTCGGCGTCGTGCTCGGGCTGTCGGGCGTGATTCTGCTGGCCTACGTGGTGGCGATTCCCGCCAACGAGATCGTCGTGCCGACGATCCTGATGCTCACGGTGCTGGTCACCGGCGTGCCCGACGTCGGCGCCGGCGCCGGCGTGATGTTCGAACTCGACTCGGCCACCGACACCGCGGCGGTGCTGCGGGCCGGCGGCTGGACGCTGCTCACGGCGGTGTGCCTGATGCTCTTCAGCCTGGTGCACAACCCGTGCTCGACGACGATCTACACGATCTGGAAGGAGACCGGCAGCGCGAAATGGACGGCGGTCTCGGCGCTGCTGCCGCTGATGATGGGCTTCCTGCTGTGCTTCGTCGTCGCCCAGGCCTGGCGGCTCGTGGCCAGTCCTCTCTGACGGAGCGGACGGGCCACGCCGCCGGCCCTGGCGGGTGATCGCCAGGGGCGAATCGCGATAGTGTCGGACGATGCCGTCGCTCGCGGCCGCCTTCACCTCGCCCGACGCCAAGCGGCGGCACGTCCGCCAGCTCTTCGCGACCATCGCCGATCGCTACGACGTGGCCACGCGCGTGCTCTCGTACGGCCAGGACGCGCGCTGGAAAGACCGGCTGGCCGGGGCGGTCGCGCCGCGGCCGGGTGAGCGCGCGCTCGATCTCGCCTGCGGCACCGGCGACATCGCCCATCGGCTCGCCGCCCGCGGCGCCGCGGTGCACGGGCTCGACATCACGCCGCGGATGCTGCAGCTGGCGCGGACCAAACCGACGGCGGGCCGGTGTGTCTGGACCACCGGCGACATGACGGCGCTGCCGTTCGCCGACGCCAGCTTCGACGTCGTCACCACCGGTTACGGGCTGCGCAACGTCCCCGATCTCGAGCGAGCGATCGCCGAGATCGTCCGCGTGCTGCGCCCCGGCGGCCGCTTCGCGTCGCTCGACTTCAACCGTCCCGACGCGCCGATCGTGCGCGCCGTCTACCTCGGGTATCTCGAGGTGGCCGGCGGCACGCTGGGCTGGGCGCTGCACGGCGATCCGGCGGCGTATCGCTACATCCCGGCGTCGATTCGCCGCTATCCGGGCGCCCGCGCCGTGGCCGCTGCCCTCACCGCCGCCGGGCTGCGCGAGGTGTCGGTTTTCCGACTCCTCGGCGGCCTGATGTCGCTGCACGTCGGCGCGCGTGCGGCGTGAGATCCGTCGCTATCGTTGAGGTCCTGAGGGTCCGAAACACCAACACAGGACGGTTGGGTCCGGGCTTCCCGTGTGGGGGAGTGCACCCCCGGGAAACCCGGCCGCATGTCATCACCGATGCCGCTCGTCGACTCGCTCCTGACCGCCATCGTCCGCAGTGACGGCGATGCGCTGGTGCTGCACGTAGGGGAGAAGCCTTACGTCGTGGCGGCCGCCGGCCCGGTCGAGCTGTCGCGTCAGGGGCTCGGTCTCGGCGCGATGGAGGGCCTGCTCGCGCAGCTGCTGACCGCCGACGCGCTGCGCGGCCTGCGCGAGATGGGCGCCGTCGAGCACGAGCTGGCGACGATTCCCGCGGCCGGCGGCGATCGCTTCACCGTCATCGCCGCGCGCGGCGGCGACGACATCTGGATCGAAGTGCGCCGCCACCGCCGCCCCCGTCCGTCGGTGCCGGTGGCGGCGCCGGCTGCCGCCGTCGAGGCGCCGATCGCGACCGCCGATCACGAGCCGGAGACGGCCGCCGCGCCGCCCGAGCCGCTCGCTGCGCCAGCCGAGACGGCGGCGCCCGAGGTCGCGGCGTCCGCCGAGCCGGCGGGGGCGATCCCATCCCACGACCTGCCCGCCGAGGTCGCCGCCGAACCGGCAGAGGTCGCGTCGCCCATGACCCCACCCGCCGTCGAGGACGAAACCGTGTCGGTCGAGGTCGAGGCTGCGGTCATCGAGCCCGCAGCCGTGGAGTCCGCAGCGCCGCAGGTTGAACCCGCCGCCCTCGAGGAGCGCACGCCCGCCGTCGAGCCGATGCCTGCCGGGCCGGAGCCGGTGCCGTTCGAACCACCGCTGGTCGTGGCCGAGCCGGCCGCCGAGGTCGAGCCCGCACCGGCGACGGCGGAGGACACCTTCGAACCGGTCGAGATCGCCGAGTCGATCGCGCCCGAGACGTGGACCATCGACCACGTACCGGCGATCGATTTCGAGTCGCCGATCGACGAGCCGGCCGTGGCGCCGGCGCTCGAGTTCACCATCGACCTGCCGGCCGCGGCGGCGCCGGTGTCGTTCGACGCGGTCGTGGAGGCCGCCGTCCCGCCGGTCGAACCCGTGTCGATGCCGTTCGCCGAACCGCCCGCCGCCGCGGTCGAGTCCGCCGCGGCCGCATCTCCGGGGCCAGCGGCCGAACCCGCAGCCACGCCAGCGGTCGAGGCCGAACCCGCCGGCGCGGCCGAACCCGAGTTCGAACCGGTGGCCGCGGCGCCGCCCGTGCCCGTCGTGGCGGCCGCGCCGCCCGAGCCGGCCCAGCCGGTGCCGGCCGTGCCCGAGTTCACGGCCCCGGCGGCCGCGGCCGCGATTCCGCCCACGGCGGCGCCCGCCTCGGCGACAATGACGCCCGTGCCGGTCTCCCCCGAGCCGCCGATCGCGCCAGCGGCGCCGCCGGTCGAACCCTACGCTCCCCGCTACGACGTGCCGGCCGCCGCGGCCTCCCCCCGCGCGCCGATGCCGCGCGTCGAACCCGCCGTGCCCGAGCCCCCGTTCCCACCGATCGAGCCGCAGCCGACCCTGCCCGGCCTGCCGCCGACGGCGTTCGACGACGTCACGCGCAGCGAGACGCCGGCGGATGCCGTCCCCGGCGTGGTCCTCTCGCTGACCCGCGATTCGGCCCGCGCCGCCAGCCAGGCCTCGCGCGCGCACGGCCGCGCCGGCGGCATCGAGCGCCTGCTGCGGTTGGCCGCGGCGCGCGGCGCTTCGGCGCTCTACCTCACGACGCAGGCGCGGCCGGCCGTGCGCGTCGACGGCGACATCCGCCTGCTCGAAGGGGAGTCGCCGCTGTCGAGCGGCGATGTCGAAGCGGCGGTGCTGGAGCTGGCGCCGGAAGGTGCCCGCGACAAGGAAAGCGCCGAGTGGATCCGCGATCTGCAGGACATCGGCCGCGTCCGCATCACCACCTTCCGCGACTACCGCGGCCCCGGCGCGCTGCTGCGGATGATCTCGGCGCGCGCGACCTCGGCCGAGCAGCTCGGCCTGGTGCGCGAGATCCAGGCGCTGGCGATGGAACCGGAAGGCCTGGTGATCGTCACCGGCCCGCGCGCCAGCGGCAAGTCGACGATGGTCTCGGCCTTCGTCGACCTCATCAACCGCCAGCGCAACGACTACGTCATCACGCTCGAAGGGCAGATTCGCCTGGTGCACGAGAGCCGCGGCTCGCTCATCAGCCAGCGCGAGCTGCGCGGCAGCGCCGCCGAGGTGGTCACCGCCGCCCGCGCCGCGCTGCGCGAGAACCCCGACGTCCTGATCATCGAAGACCTGCGCTCGCCCGACGTGCTGCAGGTGGCGCTCGACGCCGCCGGCTCGGGCCTGCTGGTGTTCGCGTCGGTGACCGCGGCGTCGGCCACCGCCGCGCTCGAGCGCCTCGTCGATCTGTGCCCGTCGGAACAGCGGCGCACGGTGCGGGCCGCCCTCGCCGAACACCTGCGCGGCGTCGTCGCCCAGGTGCTGCTGCGCAAGGCCGGCGGCGGCCGGCTCGCCGCCCGGGAGCTGGTGCTCAACACCAACGCCGTGGCCGCGCTGGTCAGCGACGGCCAGATCGCCCAGCTGCCGCGCGCCATCGACAGCGGCCGCAAGCTGGGCATGGCGCCGCTCAACGACGCCCTGGTGGCGTTCGTGCAGAGCGGCGCGGTCGACGTCCGCGAGGCCTACCGCAAGGCCGACGACAAGGTGGGCCTGCTCGGCCTGCTGCGCCGCGAGGGCATCGACACGTCGTTCGTCGAGCGGCTCGCGTAGCTCGCCGCTCGACGAACAGCCGGGGCTCGGGTTTCGGGGCTCGGGTTCGAACACTCAAGTTGTCGAGACGTCACGCTGCCGGAAGAATGGGTGATGGTTCCGTTTAGGTTCTTCCCGAGCCCCGAGCCCCGAGCCCCGAGCCCCGAGCCCCGAGCCCCGAGCCCCGAGCCCCGAGCCTATCTCTCCAACCACGGCCGCAGCTCTTCGAGCAGCATCGCCGCCACGTGATCCTCGGTGAGCGCGTCGGTGCGGACCGGGCCGGCCACCGGCCGCTCGTGCTGCGTCACCCGGCTGCCGCGCGAGCGCACCACGCGCACCAGCGGCTGCGGCGGATCCACGCTGGTGTCGAGCACCAGCTCGATGCCGTCCTCCCGCGACCGCTCGGGCACCAGGCGGACGCCGCCCGACGGCGTCATCACGTCGAAGAGCAGACCCTCGCCGCGCAGGGCGTTGGCCATCGCCCGGAACACCGGCGTCGCCGTCTGCTCGAGGAACTGCGTGTAGTGGCGGCCGGCCTCGTCGGCGCGCGTGCGCCGCTCGGCGGCGTCGCGCCGGGCGCTCTCGATGGCCTTGACCAGCGACTTGCGGAGCAGGGCGATGTCCATCTCACGCCACCCGGACGGCGCCCGACGACGCCAGTGATGCGATGGCCGCCTGATCGTAGCCGAGCTCGCGCAGCACCGCCGCGGTATGTTGCCCCAGCACCGGCGGACCGAGGCGCACGCTGCCGGGGGTGTCCGACAGCTTGACCGGCACGCCGGTGACCGAGACCTCGCCCAGCGTCGCGTGCGGCACCTTCCGCACCATCTCGCGCGCCGCCGTCTGCGGATCGGCGAAGACCTCCTCCACCGTCCGCACCGCCCCGCACGGCACGCCCGCGGCCAGCAGCCGCGCCGTCCAGTCGGCGCGCGTCCGTGAGGCGAACGCCGCGTCGAGCCGCGGCTTGAGCGCCGGGTAGTGCTCGAGCCGTCCGGCGTTCGACGCGAATCGCGGATCGGCGGCCAGGTCGGGCAGCTCCGCGGCCGCGCAGAACTTCTGCCACAGCGCGTCGTTGCCGACGGCCAGGGCCAGGTCGCCGTCGGCGGTGGCGAAGGTCTCGTAGGGCGCGATGGTCGGATGACGGTTGCCGAGCCGGCCCGGCGCCGCGCCGGTCGCGAAGAAGTTGCCGGCCTGATAGGTGAGCAGCGCGGTGGTGGCGTCGAGCATGCCGAGATCGACCACCTGGCCCTGCCCGGTGCGCTCGCGGGCGACGAGCGCCGCGAGCACGCCCTGCGCGGCGAACATGCCCGAGACGATGTCCACGATGGCGACGCCGAGGCGATACGGCGGCCCGTCGGCCGCTCCGGTGATGCTCATCAGCCCGCCCTCGGCCTGCATCACCGCGTCGTAGCCGGGTTCGTCGCGGCGGGGCCCGGTCTGGCCGTAGCCGGAGATGGAGCAGTAGATCAACCGCGGATGCGCCGCCCGCACAGTGGCCGCATCGAACCCGGCGCCGTCGAGCGTGCCGGGACGGAAGTTCTCGACCAGCACGTCGGCCTGGGCCAGCAACCGATCCACGAGGGCGCGGCCGCCCGGCGTCTTGAAGTCGACCGCCACGCTCTCCTTGTTGCGGTTGACGCTCAGGAAGTAGGCGCTCTCGTCACCGAGAAACGGCGGGCCCCAGCGCCGGGTGTCGTCACCGCGGCCGGGATGTTCGAGCTTGATGACGCGCGCGCCGAGGTCGCCGAGGATCATCGTGCAGTACGGCCCGGAGAGCACGCGCGTGAAGTCGAGAACGGTGATGCCGGTCAGTGGTCCCATGTCGTGTCCCGCACATGGTACCCCGCGTCGCGCCGGCCGGCGCTCTGGTAATGTCGGATGCATGACCGAGGCGCCCGTCATCGTCTTCGCCGGCGAAGGCTGACAGCCCTGCGAACGGGTGAAGGCGTGGCTTTCACGGGCCGGGGTGGCGTTCGTGCTGCGCAACGTCGACGAGGACCTCGCCGCCTACGACGAGCTCGTGGCGCGGGGTCATCGCACCGTGCCGGTGACCGTCGCGGGCGACCGCGCCGTCGTCGGCTTCGACGCGGCGGCGCTGGCCGCGCTCACCGGGCGGTCACCCGACGGCTGACCCGCGCCAGATCGGCGACCAGGCCGTACGCCGTCTGGGTGAGGCCGCCGTCGCGCTGCACGATGCCGATCTCGCCGAGAAGGTCGGTGGACAGATAGAGCGCGTTCTCGAGCCCCGACACCTGGGCCAGGGGATCCGCCGCCTCGAGCCACGCCGGCGCCACGCGGCACGTCACGGCGTCCGCCGTGCGCCGTCCCTCGGCCACCAGGCGCAGCCGCACCCCCTGGGTCCTGTGCCGGGCCAGGGCCTCGACGTCGAGGCCGCGGATGCCCTGACGGACGACGTCGTGGGGCGTGATCCGGGCGTCGAGCAGCGCATTGGCCAGCACGGCCGCCTTCGCCGCGGCATCCCAGCCGTCGACGTCCAGTGACGGATCGGCCTCGGCGATGCCCTGGCGCTGCATCTCGGCGAGCGCGTCGGCGAAGCGTTCGCCGCGCTCGAGCGCGGCCAGGACGTAGCCGCAGGTCGTGTTGACGACGCCGCGGAACGCCGTGACACGCATCGCCGGCATCGCGTCGGCGACCAGCGAGAACACCGGCACGCCGTCCATGACCGCGCTCTCGAAGAGGAACGCGCGATCGGCGGCGGCGGCGCGGGCCGCCAGGTCGTGATACGCGAATGCCGCCGGTCCCTTGTTGGCGGTGACGACGTGGGCGCCGGCGCCCAGCGCCGTTCGCACGTGGCTCGTCGCCGGTTCCCCGCGGGCGGCGTCCAGCACGGTGGTTTCGACGACCACCACGCGGCCGGCGCGGCACTCGGCGGCCAGCCGCGGCAGGGCGGCCGAGAGAAAGCCGCTGCCGTCGCCGTTCCAGCGCTCCGGCGGATCGAGCGGCCCATCGAGCTGGCCCGGATCGATCCCGTCGGCGTCGAACCGGCCGCCGCGCGATCGGGAGCACACCCCGACCAGCGACCAGTCGAACGGCAGCCGGTCGCCGATCTGGGCGAGCAGCGTCAGCAGCCGGCGCCCGACATGGCCGGTGCCGACGAGCACGAGCCGCAGCGACGGCCGCGCCGGCATCAGCGTGCAGCCGCGGGCTGTGGCCAGCAGTCGAGCACCGCGCGCAGCCGCTCCAGACCGGCCATCACCGATGCGACGTGTTCACCGACGCCGATCCGCAGGTAGCCGTCCATGCCGAACTGATCGCCGGGGACGACCAGGACGCTCTCCTCGTCGCGCAGGCGCGTGACCAGCGCGGTCGAGTTGATGGCGCCGGCGTAGCGGGCGTAGACGAAGGCGCCGGCCTCGGGCGGGATCCAGGCGAAGCGATCGCCGTGCGCATCGAGCCAGGCTTCGACCCGCGGCAGGTTGTCGGTGATCACCTGGCGCGTGCGCGCCAGCAGTCGGGCCCGGGTCGGTGGCGCCAGCGCCGTCCGCGCCAGGCGATCGCTCAGGGCGCCCGGCGCGATCGTGGTGTAGTCGTGATAGCTCCACAGGGTCTCGGCCACGTCCGGCGCGGTTGCCACCCAGCCGATGCGCAGGCCGGGCAGGCCGTAGGCCTTGGACAGACCGCTCGTGACGACGACGCGTTCACCGCGCCCCCACATCGACGGCGACTCGACGCCGTCGCGTTCGGCGCCGCGGTAGATCTCGTCGCTCACGATCCAGCAGCCGTGGCGATCGGCGATCGCGGCGATGGCATCGAGTTCGTCGCCGGTGAGCCGCCGGCCGGTCGGGTTGTTGGGCGTGCACAGCACGATCGCCCGCGTGCGCGGGCCGACCAGGGCGGCCAGATGGTCCAGATCGAGCCGCCACCGCCGCTCGTCGCGGTCCTCGACCAGCGGCCACTCGCGGACGACGCCGCCGAAGGCGCGGACCAGCCCGTGCGTCTGCATGTAGGTGGGCACGAGCATCACCACCTCGTCGCCCGGCTGCACGAGGTACCAGGTGACGAGGAAGTTGGCCTCGGCTCCGCCGTTGGTCACCTCGACGTGGTCCACGCCAGCGCCGGGATAGAGCGCGGCGATGGCCGAGCGGAGCGCCTCGGTGCCGTTGGTCTGGGTGTAGACGAGCGGCTGATCGAGCAGCGCGTCGAGGGCCGCGCCGTCGCCGACCAGCTCGCGCACGCTGAGGGGATGGACGCCGCTCTCCGACAGGTTGATGCGTACCCGGTGCTCCCAGACCGACTGAAAGCGCTCCATCGCGAAGGGCTCGACCCGCATAGGCGCCGAGTATACTGATCAGGCCTTGGTGGCTGTGGTGGCGCAGCACCGAGGGCGGAGAGGCGCCCGGATCGCAAGACGCGACGACCGAGGATATCGAGAAATATTCGAGGGAGGAGCAACGATGCGAGGCGGGATGCATCGCCGGTCGAGTGCCGGCGCCACAGTCACCACGGCCTGATTGCCTCACCCGATGCGCGAGGAACTGCAGCCGCGATTCGTGGACGTGCCCGCGGGCGACTTCATCATGGGCGCCCCCGACGGCGACGACGACGAACGGCCCGTGCGGCGGGTCACGCTCGACCGCTACTTCCTGTCGGCGCATCCGGTCACCAACGCCCAGTACGCCGAGTTCGTCCGCCACACCGGTCATCACGCACCGGACGTGCGCGACCTGCCGTCGTTCGTCGCCCCGGCGGCCGAGGCGGCGTTTCGCGAGCTGGCGTCGCCCTACATCTGGCGCGGCGGCGACCTGCCGAAGGATCGCGGCCTGCATCCGGTCACGCTCGTGACCCACGCCGACGCGGTGGCCTATTGCGTGTGGCTGGGGACGCGGCTGGGCCGCGCTGTGCGGCTGCCGACCGAGGCGGAATGGGAACGCGCCGCCCGCGGCGGCATCGACGGACGCCGCTACCCGTGGGGCGACGAGATCGACCCCTCGCGTTCGAACTTCCTGCCCGACGTCGGACTGAAGCGCATGCGCGGCACCCGCCCGGTCGGCACCTATCCGCCCAATCCGTTCGGCCTGCACGACATGGCCGGCAACGTCTGGGAGTGGGTGGCGGACTGGTACCAGGCCGACGCCTACGGGGGCGGCGACGCCGCCAACCCCACCGGGCCGGTCTCGGGCACGCTGCGCGTGCTGCGCGGCGGTTCGTGGGTGACGCACGACGTGCGGCAGCTGCGCTGTTCTCACCGGCACAAGGTGCCACCCGACACCTACGCGTACTCGATCGGTTTCCGCGTGGCGTATTCCGACACGCACGAGATCGCCGCGTCGCTCACCGACGAGGAGGCCCTGCAATGACCCGACGTGCCCTGTGCTCGCTGTTCGCGATCGGCGTGGGCATCACCCCGGTGGCGGCGCAGCCCCCGGCCGGACCGCCACCGCCGGTCGTCGTCGTGCGCGGCGAGGGCGAGGTGCGTGCCCAGCCCGACGTCGCCTTCATCACGCTGGCCACCGAGCACCGCGGCAGCACCGCCAAGGATGCCCAGACGCAGGGTGCGACGGCGATGACCGCCGTCCAGCAGCGCCTGACCGGCGCCGGGCTGGCCAAGGACGCCATCCGCACGCTCAGCTACGACCTGCAGCCGCAGTTCGACTACGTCAACGGCAAGCAGGTGCCGAGGGGATTTCTGGCCCGCAACGTGATCGAGGTGCGGGCCGACCAGGTGGGGCGGGTCGGCGAACTGCTCGAGATCGCCGTCACCGCCGGCGGCACCGCCGTGCAGGGCGTGCGGTTCGACGTGAAGGATCGCACGCAGCTCGAGCGCCAGGCGATCACCCGGGCGGTCGCCGATGCGCGCGCCCGCGCGGCGGCGGCCGCTGACGGGGCCGGCGCCACGGTCGTCGCCGTCGTACGCATCGAAGAGGACGGCGTCGTCAGCCGGCCGATCGAACAGCCGATGATGCGGATGGCGGCCGACAGCATCGCCGCTGCGCCGCCGCCGCCGATCGCCGCCGGCGAGGCGGTGATTCGGGCCACGGTGACGCTGACGGTGACGATCAAGTAAGGGACCAGGGACCAGGGACCAGGGACCAGGGACCAGGGATCAGGGATCAGGAAACTTCCTCCGACGGAACTTACGCCTACGGCTGGTGGGCGATTCCTCCGTGTCGGGAGCCCCTGTAGGTCTGAACAACTTGAGGTCGGCGCGATCAGCGCCGACGCCTTTCCCTGGTCCCCGGTCCCTGATCCCTGGTCCCTGCACTAGATCTCCAGGCTCCGCCACAGGTACCACGCGGCCACCGACCGGTGCGGGCGCCAGGGTTCGGCCAGCCGCAGGGCCCGCTTCGCGGTCGGCCGCGTGCGCAGCCCGTAGACGCGCTGCATCGCCGTCAGCAGACCGAGGTCGGCGGCCGGAAAGATATCGGGCCGATGCAGCTGGAACATCAGGAAGATCTCGGCGGTCCACGTACCGATGCCGAGCACCGCGGTCAGCGCATTCAGGGCGGTGGCGTCGTCCTGGTGCTCGAGGGCGTTGAGGTCGAGGCGCCGATCGCGGACGCGCGCGGCGAGGTCGCGGACGAACCGCGTCTTGTTGGTGCTGAGACCGACGCCGCGGGGGGTGGCGTCGTCGAGGGCCAGCAGCCGCGACGGCGACGGGCGATCGGCGGGGAACAGCGCACACAGGCGTCCGAAGATCGTCGCCGCTGCCTTGGTCGAGAGCTGCTGCGACACGATCGCCCGCAGCAGGAGAAAGAACGGGTCCTCGTGTCGGGAGGTGCCCAGCCGGCACGGACCGGCCCGCCGGATCAGGTCGGCCAGCAACGGGTCGGCCGCCATTAGATGCCGGCGCGCGCGCCAGGTGTCGAGAGGCACGCCGGGATCATGCCACGATGCCGGCGGCGCATTCGATCCAGCGAATATGTCGCTCGACCCGGCGGTTCGTCACAGGTGCGTCGTGCCACGGCCCGCGTTGTGCCATAAGCTGGAAACTTGTCCATGGACAGAACGCTGCTGGACGCCATCGGCAATACGCCACTGGTCCGCCTGTCGCGGCTCGAACGCGACGTGCCGGGCCTCGAGTTGTACGGCAAGCTCGAGGCGAGCAACCCGGGCGGGTCGGTGAAGGACCGCGCCGCCCGCCACATGATTCTCGAGGGCATCCGCTCGGGAGCGCTCGGCCCCGGCAAGCGGCTGCTCGACGCCACCTCCGGCAACACCGGCATCGCCTACGCGATGATCGGCGCCGCCCTGGGCTTCCCGGTGACGCTGTGCGTGCCGGCGAGCGCGAGTCCGGAGCGGAAGCGCATCCTCACCGCCTATGGTGCCGACCTCGTGTTCACCGATCCGATGGACGGATCGGACGGCGCGATCGTCGAGTGCCGGCGCCGGTATGCCGCGGCCCCGGAGCGGTATTTCTATCCGGATCAGTACAACAACGACTTCAACTGGCGGGCGCACTACGAGACCACCGGGCCGGAGATCCTCTCCGGCACGGCCGGCCGCCTCACCCATTTCATCGCCGCGCTCGGCACCAGCGGCACGTTCATGGGCACGGGCCGCTTCCTGCGCGCCCACATCCCCGACGTCGTGCTGGTCTCGGTGCAGCCGGAGTCGCCGCTGCACGGGCTCGAAGGGCTCAAGCACATGGCCTCGGCGATCGTCCCCGGCATCTACGACGAGACGCTGGCCGACTACGCTGCGGAGATCTCGACCGAGGCCGCGCACGAGATGACCCGCCGGCTGGCCCGCGAAGAGGGGTTGCTCGTCGGCGTTTCGAGCGGCGCCAACGTCGCCGCCGGGCTGGCCCGGGCGGCCGACGCACTGCGCAGCCGGGACCGCGTCGTGATGGTGGTCGTGCTGTGCGATGCCGGCGATCGCTACCTGTCCGAGCACTTCTGGGACGAGGGACGGAAGCCCGCCGTGGACGCGGCGCCGCTGTCGGAGACGCCGACGACATGATGCCGCTCACGCTCAGGCCTGGCGTCCGCGCCGCCATCGAGCAGCACGGCCGCGAGGCCTATCCGCACGAATGCTGCGGCGCGCTGCTGGGTGAGGGCGACGTCGTGCACGCCGTGCACCCGCTGCCCAACGTGACCACCGAGGGGCCGCGCCGCCGCTTCCGGGTGGACGACAAGGACTACCTGGCGGCCGAGCGCAAGGCGTCGGCGGCGGGGCTGAGTCTGCTCGGCTTCTACCACTCCCACCCCGATCACCCGGCCGAGCCGTCGCAGTACGATCTCGATCACGCCTTCCCGACCTTCGTCTACCCGATCCTGTCGGTGCAGCAGGGCCAGCCGGGGGCACTGCGCGCGTGGCGGCTGAAGGCCGACCGGTCGGGCTACGACGAACAGGCGGTCGACACGGCGGAGGCGGCCGCGGCGTCGTAGACTTGAGGTTTCCAACGAGGACGTATGCCCGTAGCCATCCACATCCCGACGCCCCTTCGGCCCTTCACCGACAAGCTCGACACCGTGCAGGCCAATGGCGCCACGGTCGGCGAGGTGCTCCAGGACCTGACGACGAAGCACGCCGGCCTCAAGCAGCACCTCTTCACGCCCGACGGCAAGCTGCGGAGCTTCGTGAACATCTACGTCGGCGACGAGGACATCCGCTACCTGCAGAAGGAGCAGACGCCGGTGGCCGATGGCCAGACGGTGAGCATCATCCCGTCGGTGGCCGGTGGCGCCGGTGTCGAGGCCCCGGCCGCGCTCCCGGCCCTCGACGGCGAGGAGATCAAGCGCTACAGCCGCCACCTCATCCTGTCGGAAGTGGGCATGGAGGGGCAGCAGAAGCTCAAGGCCGCCAAGGTGCTGTGCATCGGCGCCGGCGGCCTCGGCTCGCCGGTGGCGATGTACCTAGCGGCGGCGGGCGTCGGCACGCTGGGCATCGTCGACTTCGACACCGTCGATCTCAGCAACCTGCAGCGTCAGATCATGCACGGCACCGACGACATCGGCCGGCCGAAGCTGGCGTCGGCTCGGGACACGCTGCGGCGCATTAACCCGCACGTCAACGTCGTCGGCCACGAGGTGGCGCTCAGCTCGCAGAACGCGCTCGACATCTTCCGCGGCTATGACGTGATCGTCGACGGCACCGACAACTTCCCGACGCGCTATCTCGTCAACGACGCGTGCGTGCTCCTCGGCATCCCGAACGCCTACGGCAGCATCTTCCGGTTCGAAGGCCAGGCCTCGGTGTTCGGCACCAAGGACGGCCCGTGCTACCGCTGCCTGTACCCGGAGCCGCCGCCGCCCGGGCTCGTGCCGAGCTGCGCCGAGGCCGGCGTGCTCGGCATCCTGCCGGGCCTGGTCGGCACGATCCAGGCGACCGAGACGGTGAAGTTGATTCTCGGCATCGGCCAGACGCTGGCCGGACGGTTCCTCATCTACGACGCGATGCGGATGCGCTTCCGCGAGCTGACGCTGCGCAAGGATCCCGACTGCCCGGTGTGCGGGACGCACCCGACGGTGACGGCGCTCATCGACTACGAGCAGTTCTGCGGCATCACGCCGGCGCCGGCCACGCCGCCGCCGACCTCGCCGGCCACCGACGTCTCGCCGCTGGAGCTGAAGGCGCGCATGGACGCCGGGACGACGCCGTTCATCCTCGACGTGCGCGAGCCGAACGAGTACCAGATCAACCGCATCCCGGGGTCGGTGCTGATTCCGCTGGGCGACTTGCCGAGTCGCTGTGCCGAGCTCGACAAGAGCGCCGAGATCGTCGCCCAGTGCAAGTCGGGCGTCCGCTCCGGCAAGGCGGCGGCGTTCCTGCGCCAGCAGGGCTTCACCAACGTGCGGAACCTCACCGGCGGCATCCTGGCCTGGATTGACCAGGTAGACCCGAGCCAGCCGAAGTACTGACGCTCGCAGCGACCCAGGGACCAGGGACCCGGGACCGGGCAGAACGCCTGTCGGCCGCGTCGCCGCGGCCTGGGTTCCTGCTCGTGCGGGCTTTGAGGCGCCTACGGCGCGGAACGCGCCGTGCCAAGCGCTTTCCCTGGTCCCCGGTCCCTGAACCGTCCACCCAATCCCCGACTTGCGCAGTCGGACTTCGCTGGCTAATATAGGACTCGTGAGGTCGCCATTTCTGGCGATCCCGCTGGACGGCGTCGCCGGGGGCCCCAATCCCCGGCGTCCCAGCGTCAGGACGACCACCCATGCTGCGCCTGTCGAAGAAAGCGGATTACGCCCTGATCGCGATGCGCCACCTCGCGGGCAGCGAGCCGGGCAGCTCGTCGAGCGCCCGCGAGATCGCCGAAAGCTACGCCATCCCGGCCGAGTTGCTCGCCAAGGTGCTGCAGCGGCTGGTGCGATCGAAGCTCCTGGTATCGGTGCAGGGCACCCGCGGTGGCTACAAACTGGGGCGGCCGGCGCACCAGATGACGGTGGCCGACGTGATCCAGGCGATCGACGGCCCGGTCGCGGTCACCGCGTGCTCGCCGTCGAATCACACCTGCGAACAGTTCGAGCGCTGTGAGATTCGCGATCCGCTCTGGAAGATCAAGTCGCGCATCGTCGACGCGCTGGCCACGGTGAGCCTGGCCGAGCTGGCGGAACCGCCGGCCGCCGCCGAAGCGGTGCCGGTGCCGCTCACCGTTCAGCCGTCATTGCGCCAGGCGCCGCGTCTCGCCGACTGAGTCCGCCATGGCCGCCGAGCGTCCCCTCTACCTCGACCATCACGCCACGACGCCCGTCGATCCCCGGGTGCTCGACGCGATGCTGCCGTACTTCACCGAGGCGTTCGGCAACGCCTCGAGCCGGCAGCACCGCTACGGCTGGCAGGCCGAGGAGGCCGTCGAGCGCGCCCGGCAGCAGGTGGCGACGCTCGTCGGCGCCAGGGCGAAGGAGATCGTCTTCACCAGTGGGGCCACCGAGGCCAACAACCTGGCGATTCGCGGTGTGGTGGCGGCCCGCCGGGGCCGCGGCGCGCACGTGGTCACGGTGGCGACGGAGCACCATGCCGTGCTCGACACCTGCCGGGCGCTCGCTGCCGACGGCTGCGAGGTCACGGTGCTGCCGGTCGATCGCGACGGGCTCGTCGACCCCGACCGCTTCGCCGCGGCGCTCACCGACCGCACCGTGCTGGCCTCGGTGATGGCGGCCAACAACGAGATCGGCGTCCTGCAACCGCTCGACGCGCTGTCGCGGGCCTGCCGGGCCCGCGGCGTGTGGCTGCACACCGACGCCGTGCAGGCGGCCGGCCACGTGCCCTTCGACGTCGAGGCGAGCGGCGTGGACCTGGCGTCGTTCACGGCGCACAAGCTGTACGGCCCCAAGGGGGTCGGCGCCCTCTACGTGCGCCGGGCACCGAAGGTCGAGATCGACGCGCAGCTCACCGGCGGCGGCCAGGAGCGGGGCCTGCGCCCGGGGACGCTGAACGTGCCGGGCATCGTCGGGTTCGGCGCCGCGGCGGCACTGGGCGCGGCGCTGCTCGCCACCGAGGGGCCGCGCGTGGCCGCGCTTCGCGATCGCCTGCTGACGGCGCTCGGCGACGGGCTCGACGCGGTGAGCGTCAACGGCTCGATGACGGCGCGCCTGCCGCACAACCTGCACGTCAGCTTCGCCGGCATCGACAGCGACGCGCTGATGGCGGCACTCGCCGACGACCTCGCGGTCTCGGCCGGATCGGCGTGCGCGTCGGGCAGCCGCGAGCCGTCGCACGTCGTCAAGGCGCTGGGACTGGGGAAGGCGGAGGCGTGGGGGGCGGTGCGCTTCGGCCTCGGCCGATCGACCACTGCCGCCGACGTCGACGTCGCGGCCGCCACGGTGATTGCCGCGGTGCGGCGGCTGCGGGCCGTGTCACCGGTGGAGGCGGTGCGCGCATGAGCGTCGCCACCGGCTACTCGGCCGAGGTGATCCGCCGCTGCCGCGAGATGACCCGTGCCGGCGGCTGGGCGGAGCACGACCCGCAGGTCGGCACCGGCGTCGTGGGCAGCCTCGACGCCGGCACCGTGGTGCGCATGCAGGTGCGCGTGACCGGTGTCGTCGTCGACGACGCCCGCTTCAAGGTGTTCGGCTGCAGCGCGGCGATCGCCAGCGCCAGCCTGGCGGCCGAGCAGGTGGCCGGCCTGGCCGTGGACGCGGCCCGTGGCCTCGACGCTGCGGCCATCGCCAACGGGCTGGAGCTGCCGGACGAGAAGCGGGCGATGGCGGTGCAGGCCGTGGCGGCGGTGCAGCAGGCGATCGGGGACTGGGAACGCAAGGCCGGGGCTCGGGACTCGGGGCTCGGGGCTCGGGCGGGACGCGGGGTGGCGGGATGATTGAGATCACGGAGAGCGCGGCGCGGGTCATCAACCGGCAGCTCGTGAAGAGCGGCGCGGCCCGGGGTGGACTGCGCGTGGCCATCAAGGCCGGCGGCTGCTCGGGCTACAGCTACGTTTTCCAGTGGGAGCGCGAGGCCAGGCCGACCGATCAGGTGTTCGACGGGCCGGAGGGCGTCAAGGTGTTCGTCGACCCGCGCAGCCTGAAGCTGCTCGACGGCACGGTGCTCGACTTCGACGAGGGCAACCTCATGGCCACGACCTTCACGCTGCGCAACCCCAACGCGAAGAGCGCGTGCGGGTGCGGAACTTCGTTCGGGGTCTAGGGGCTGGGGGCTGGGGACTCGGTCAAGAACGGGGCTGGGGAACAGGGCGCAACTGACATGGAAACGGCAACGACCAAGGTATTCGAAGAGCTGGCGGCCCAGGACTACAAGTACGGGTTCGTCACCGACGTCGAGCAAGAAATCGCGCCGGTCGGCCTCGACGAGGACGTCGTGCGGCTGATCTCCGCCAAGAAAGGCGAGCCCGAGTGGCTGCTCGAGTGGCGGCTGAAGGCGTTCCGCGCCTGGCAGAAGATGACCGAGCCGACGTGGCAGAACGTCACCTACGCGCCGATCGACTACCAGGCGATCAGCTACTACGCGGCGCCGAAGCAGAAGCCGAAGCTCAACAGCCTCGACGAGGTCGATCCCGAGATCCGCGCCACCTTCGAGAAGCTCGGCATTCCGCTCGAGGAGCAGAAGCTGCTCGCCAACGTCGCCGTGGATGCGGTGTTCGACTCGGTGTCGGTGGCGACGACCTTCCGCGACAAGCTGGCCAAGCTGGGCGTGATCTTCTGCTCGTTCTCGGACGCCGTGAAAGAGCACCCCGAGCTGGTGCGGCAGTACCTGGGCTCGGTCGTGCCGCACACCGACAACTTCTTCGCGGCGTTGAATGCCGCGGTGTTCTCCGACGGCAGCTTCGTGTTCGTGCCCAAGGGCGTGCGCTGCCCGATGGAGCTCAGCACCTACTTCCGCATCAACGCCAAGAACACCGGCCAGTTCGAGCGGACGCTGATCGTCGCCGAGGAAGGCGCCTACGTCAGCTACCTCGAGGGCTGCACGGCGCCGATGCGCGACGAGAACCAGCTCCACGCCGCCGTGGTCGAGCTGGTCGCCCTCGACGACGCCACCATCAAGTACTCCACCGTCCAGAACTGGTATCCGGGCGACAAGGAAGGCCGCGGCGGCATCTACAACTTCGTGACCAAGCGCGGCACCTGCAAGGGCCGGCGCTCGAAGATCACCTGGACCCAGGTCGAGACCGGCTCGGCGGTGACCTGGAAGTATCCCAGCTGCATTCTGCAGGGCGACGACTCGGTCGGCGAGTTCTACTCGGTGGCGGTGACCAACAACCGGCAGCAGGCCGACACCGGCACCAAGATGATCCACCTCGGGAAGAACACACGCAGCACCATCGTGTCGAAGGGCATCTCGGCCGGGCTCGGCCAGAACACCTATCGCGGCGCGGTGAAGATCGCGAAGCAGGCGACCAACGCCCGCAACTACTCGCAGTGCGACTCGCTGCTCATCGGCGACAAGTGCGGCGCACACACCTTCCCGTACCTCGAGATCAAGAACACGACGGCCAAGGTGGAGCACGAGGCCTCGACCTCGAAGATCGGCGAGGACCAGATGTTCTACTGCGAGTCGCGCGGCATCGCCAAGGAAGACGCCATCAACATGATCGTCAGCGGGTTCTGCAAGGAAGTGTTCCGCGAACTGCCGATGGAGTTCGCCGTGGAAGCGCAGAAACTGCTGAGTGTCTCACTCGAAGGATCAGTCGGTTAAGGGACCGGGGACCAGGGACCGGGGACCAGGGAAAACACATGCTGGAGATTCGTGGATTGACGGTGCGGGTGGAGGACAAGGAGATCCTCCATGGAGTCGACCTCTCGGTGCAGGCCGGCGAGGTGCACGCCATCATGGGGCCGAACGGCTCCGGCAAGAGCACGCTGGCGCGGGTCCTGGCCGGCCATCCCGGCTACGAGGTGACCGCCGGCGAGGTGCGCTACCAGGGCGAGGACCTGCTGGAGCTGGCCGCCGACGAGCGCGCCCGCAAGGGCGTGTTCATGGCCTTCCAGTACCCGGTCGAAATTCCCGGCGTGAACAACGCCTACTTCCTCAAGGCGGCGCTCAACGCCCGGCGCAAGGAGCAGGGCCTCGAGGAGCTCGACGCCTTCGACTTCATGACCCTGATCAAGCAGGAGGCCAAGCGCCTGCACATGGACGAGGGCATGCTGCAGCGCGCCGTCAACGAGGGCTTCTCGGGCGGCGAGAAGAAGCGCAACGAGATCTTCCACATGGCGGTGCTGCAGCCGACCCTGGCGATCCTCGACGAAACCGACTCGGGTCTCGACATCGACGCGCTGCGCATCGTCTCCGAGGGCGTCAACGCGCTGCGCAGCCCCGAACGGGCGTTCATCGTCGTGACGCACTACCAGCGGCTGCTCGAGTACATCGTCCCCGACCACGTGCACGTGCTGAGCGACGGCCGCATCGTCCGTTCGGGCGGGCGCGAGCTGGCGCTGGAGCTGGAAGAGAAGGGCTACGGCTGGCTCGACGGGGCCGCCGCTGGAGCGCGCCGGTGACCACGTCGACGCAGGCTCTGGACTGGATCCGCGCCGGGCAGCAGGCGCTCGGCACCCGGGCCCCGGAATGGCTGGCCGAGCACCGGCGGGCCGCGCTCGAGGCGTTCGAGCGGCACGGGTTCCCGACCACCAGGGAGGAGGCCTGGCGCTTCACCAACATCGGCCCGATCGCCGGTACGACGTTCGCCCTGGCGCCGCCGGAGGCCGAGGGCGCCGAGGCGCTCGTCGCCGCGCACGAACTGCGCGAGAGTGCGGCGACGGCGGTGGTCGTCAACGGCTGCTTCGACGAGCAGCTGTCGTCGTCGGCGCTGCCGCTCGGCGTCGTCGTCGACGGCCTGGCCGGCAGCTTCGAGCAGGACGACTCCACCGCCCGGGAGGCGGTCACCGCGCTGGCCACCGACGGGCTGCCGTTCGCGACGCTGAACGCCGCGTTCCTCGAGGACGGCGTGCACGTCGTGATTCCCGAGGGGGCGGTGCTGACGGCGCCGATCCACGTCCTGCTGGCCACGCTGCCCGAGGACGAGCCGGTGATGGCCCACCCGCGCCTGATCATCGAGGCCGGCGCGCAGAGCCAGGCCTCGGTGATCGTCTCGTTCGTCGGGCCGGACGACGCCGTGTACCTGACCAACGCCGTCACCCAGGTGCGGCTCGACGACGGCGCCGTCCTGGAGCTGGTCATCGACCAGCGCGAGTCGGCGGCGGCGTATCACGTCCACCACCTGCACGCCGAGTGCGCGGCGTCGAGCATCCTGCACTCGCGGGCGGTGTCGCTGGGCGGACGGATCGTGCGCAACGACCTGTCGGCGGTGCTCGCCGGCGAGGGCGCCCACGCCACGCTCGACGGCGTCTACGTCGCCGACGACGCCCAGCTGGTCGACAACCACACCTCGATCGACCACGCGCTGCCGCACTGCACGAGCCACGAACTCTACAAGGGCATCCTCGCCGGCACGGCGAAGGCGGTGTTCAACGGCCGGATTCTGGTCCGCCCCGACGCCCAGAAGACCGACGCCAAGCAGACCAACCGCGCGCTGCTGCTGTCGGACGCCGCGCAGGTCAACTCCAACCCGCAGCTCGAGATCTTCGCCGACGACGTGAAGTGCACCCACGGCGCGGCCGTCGGCCAGCTCGACGAGGACGCGTTGTTCTACCTGCAGGCGCGCGGCCTGCCGCCCGACCAGGCGCGCGACCTGCTGCTGCACGCCTTCGCCGGCGAGGTGCTGGGCGAGATCTCGTCGAGCGAGCTGCGCGGCCGGCTCGAGGCCGCGCTGTTCGCGCGGCTCGACCGCGACATGGCGACGGCCGCCGCCGAGGTGCAGGCATGACCCCGGGACCGTCCACCGCCGCCGCGCCGGCCGAGGTCGAGCGGCTGCGCGCCGAGTTTCCGATCCTGCGCGAGTCGGCGCACGGCCATCCGCTCGTCTACCTCGACAACGCGGCGACGACGCAGAAGCCGCGCGCCGTCCTCGACGCCATCGCCCGCTACTACGAGACGTCGAACGCCAACGTCCACCGCGGCGTGCACATGCTGTCGGAACGCGCGACCGCGGCGTTCGAGCAGGCTCGGGCCGAGGCGGCCGCGTTCCTCAACGCCGCTCACGTCCACGAGATCGTCTTCACCCGCAACGCCACCGAAAGCATCAACCTGGTGGCCTACAGCTGGGGTCAGCAGAATCTCGGTTCCGGCGACGAGGTGCTCATCTCGGCGATGGAGCACCACTCGAACATCGTGCCGTGGCAGCTCGCCTGCGAGCGCACCGGCGCCCGGCTGCGCGTGATCCCCATCGACGACCGTGGCGCTCTCGACCTCGACGCTTTCCACCGGCTGCTCGGGTCGCGGACGAAGCTGGTCGCGGTGTCGCATCTGTCCAACGCCCTGGGCACCATCAACCCGGTGGCCGAGATCGCCGCGGCGGCGCACGCCGCCGGCGCCGCCGTGCTGGTCGACGGCGCGCAGGCGGCCTATCACCGTGCGGTGGACGTGCGCGCCCTCGGCGTCGACTTCTACGTCTGCACCGGCCACAAGCTCTACGGCCCGACCGGCATCGGCGTCCTCTACGGCACCACCGCGCAGCTCGACGCGATGCCGCCGTTCCTCGGCGGCGGCGACATGATCTCGTCGGTCACCTTCGAGAAGAGCACCTGGAACGTGCTGCCGTACAAGTTCGAGGCCGGCACGCCGCACATCGAGGGCGCCGTCGGCCTGGCGGCGGCGATGCGCTTCATCCGTGAGATCGGCTTCGACTGGATCACCGCCCACGAGTCCCGGCTGCTGGCCTACGGCACCGAGGCGCTGTCGGCGGTGCCCGGCGTGCGGCTGGTCGGCACCGCGCCGGAGAAGGCCAGCATCCTGTCGTTCGTGATGGAGGGCGTGCACCCGCACGACATCGGCACCATCGTCGACCAGCACGGCGTGGCCATCCGCACCGGCCACCACTGTGCCCAGCCGGTGATGGACCGCTTCGGCATTCCGGCGACCGCGCGCGCCTCGCTCGCCATGTACAACACCACCGACGACCTCGACCGGCTCGTCGCCGCGCTGCACCAGGTGCGCCGGATGTTCTCCTGATGTCGGCGCTCGACGACCTCTACCAGGAGGTGATCCTCGACCACAACCGGCGGCCGAGGAACTTCCGGACCATCGCCGGCGCGACGGCGCAGGAGGGCTACAACCCGCTGTGCGGCGATCGGCTGACGGTCTACGTCGCCGTCGCCGGCGACCGCATCGCCGACGTCGCCTTCGAGGGCAGTGGCTGCGCCATCTCGAAGGCGTCGGCGTCGCTGATGACCGAGGCGCTCAAGGGCCGGTCGGTCGGCGAGGCGCGGGCGCTGTTCGAGCGGTTCCAGGCGATGGTCACCTCGCCGCTCGGCAGCGAGGTGCCCGACCTGGGCAAACTGGCCGCGCTGGCCGGCGTGCGCGAGTTCCCGACCCGCGTGAAATGCGCGAGCCTGGCCTGGCACACGGTCAAGGCCGCGCTCGACGGCGCCACCGGCGGCGCCGTCTCCACCGAGTGATGCGCCGATGTTCGCTCCGAGGATGCTCTCCGTGATTCCCGACTACTCCGGCCAGCAGCCGTCCCAGGTGCCCGACGAGTTCGGGCGACCGCTCGAGATCACGCCCGATCCGGCGCAGATGGCCGAGTTGCGCCCCAGGGTGATCGAGGCCCTCCGGCAGGTCTACGACCCCGAGATTCCCGTCAACATCTACGAGATGGGGCTGGTCTACGACGTGCTGATCGACGCCGACCGCAGGGTCGGCATCCGCATGACGCTCACCGCCCCGGCCTGTCCGGCCGCGCAGACCCTGCCCGGCGAGGTGCGCGACCGCGCCCGCGCCGTCGAGGGCGTGACCGGGGCCCAGGTGGAGATCGTCTTCGACCCGCCCTGGTCGATGGAGCGGATGACCGACGCCGCCCGCCTGCAACTCGGCCTGCTGTAGCGGCCGGCCCTGCGATAAGCTCGGCCGCGCGCCGCCGATGCCCGAGACCCCGACCGTCCCGTCCCGCTACCTCACGTTCGATCGCAAGGCGTGGGCGAGGCTGCGCGACAACACCCCGCTGACGCTGAGCGAAGCCGACCTGCGCACCCTGCGCGGCCTGAACGAGGCCGTGTCGCTGACCGAGGTCGAGCAGATCTACCTGCCGCTGTCGCGGCTGCTCAGCCTCTACGTGCGGGCGACCCAGGAGCTGCACCGCGCCTCGCAGTCGTTCCTCGGCCATCACACCGCCAAGGTGCCGTTCATCATCGGCCTGGCCGGCAGCGTCGCCGTCGGCAAGAGCACCACCGCGCGCATCCTGCAGGCGCTGCTCTCGCGCTGGCCGGGGCATCCCTCGGTCGATCTGGTCACCACCGACGGTTTCCTGTTCCCCAACGCGGTGCTCACGGCGCGCGGCATCATGCACCGCAAGGGCTTCCCCGAGAGCTACGACCGCGGCCGGCTGGTGCGCTTCCTCGCCGACGTGAAGTCGGGCGCGCCCGAGGCGCTGGCCCCGGTCTACTCGCACCAGCGCTACGACATCGTGCCGGGCGCGACCCAGGCGGTGCGGCAGCCAGACATCGCCATCGTCGAGGGCCTCAACGTGCTGCAGGGGCCGTCCGACCGCTCGGGCTCGCAGGTGTTCGCGTCGGACTTCTTCGACTTCACGATCTACGTCGACGCCGACGAGGAGGACATCGAGCGCTGGTACATCGAGCGCTTCCTGCGCCTGCGCGACACCGTCTTCCAGGACCCGCAGTCGTACTTCCACCGCTATGCGTCGCTGAACGAGGCCGAGGCGCGGGCCACCGCCGCCGGCATCTGGGCCGACATCAACGGCGTGAACCTGCGCGAGAACGTCGCGCCGACGCGGATGCGCGCCCACCTGATCCTGCGCAAGGGCGCCGACCACGCGGTGGAGATGGTGCAGCTGCGCCGGCTGTAGGGCAGAACCTCGGTTCTGCCTGGAGGCCCGGTCCGCGTGGCGGCTCCGACGAGCCGCCCTACGTTCTATCCGGGTAGACGTTGAAGGTCTTGCCGTTGTAGGTGACGCGCTCGGTCTTGACTTCGAACCGCTTGGGATCGACGTGGCGATGGCCGTGGACGAGCACCGTGGCGCCGACCGGGATGACACCCTCCTTCAGGCCGGCGCGCGAGGTGGCGGCCGGCGGCGCCAGGGTGATGTCCCACACCTGCTCGTTGACGCGAATCTTCATCGCGGCGTGAGCCCCGGCGAAGGTGACGCCGTTCACCACGGTGCCTTCGATCTCGAACTCGGCGGTCTGGTAGCCAGCCCAGCCGTGATGGGCGGCCAGCGGCGCGGCCGACAGCGCCAGCAGACAAGCGACGAACCAGCGGGTGAATGCGCGCATCGAAGCCTCCAGGAGCGGCGTGGCCGTCCCCGCAGTCTAGCAGCCCGGGGTGCAAGGGGCGCCGGTGTTACGATGCAGACTGCGGGCGGCCGCGGGTCGTCCTACCACGCATGCGCGTCGTCGTCGCCGCAATGATCGCCTTGGCCGCCGTCGCTCCTCCAGCGGCCGGCGCACAGGACCAGGCCACCAGTTCGGCCGCACCGGCCGCGGCGCGCCAGGCCATCGATCCGTCGGCGCTCGGGATTTCGATGGCGCGCATCAGCCGCCAGCTGCGGATCGACGAGCAGGCGCGGCGGCAGGGCGACTCTCCGCTCAAGCTCGAGTACTTCGTCGACGTCTACGGCACGGCGCCGGCGCTGCGCTTCTTCACCGCGCCGGAGCTGATGTACGGAGCGGTGCCCGGCAGCGCGCCCACGCACCGCGACATGCTCTACCAGCTCACACCCCAGGCCTTCCGCTCGCCGCGCGTGGACTTCCTCGGGCTGGCCTATGCCGGAGCGTCGGCCGGCGTGCGCAAGGTGCAGGACTGGCGCTACGAGCGCGACCTGCGCGCCTACCAGAAGCTGATCGAGTCGGGTCGCATCGTGCCCGCGCCTCAGCCGCCCCGACGCTGACGCCCGCTCCGGGCTTCAGCTGTTGCCGACGATGAGCACGATGGCGGCGACCGCCGAGGCGACGCCCAGCTGCTGCCACGGCCCGAGCCGTTCGCCCAGGACGACCCGCGCCAGCAGCACGGTGCTGGCGGGATAGAGCGATGCCAGCGTGGCGACGAGGCTGAGCTGGCCCTCGCGTACCGCGACCAGGTACAGCGCGTTGGCCACCATGTCGAGACCGCCGCAGGCGACGGCGGCCGGCAGCACCGGGCGCGGCACCACCATCGCCTGGCGGGTGGCCAGCGCCCCGGCGGCGAACAGCGTCACGGAGACGAGGCGGGAAACGGCCAGCGGCCAAAGGCCCGCCGCCGACGAGGTCTGGCCCAGCGCGACCAGGAAGCCGCCCACCGCGACGCCCGACGCCAGCGCCACCCGCACGCCTCGGGCGACGTCGGCCGGCGGCCCCTCGCCGGTGGTGGCCGGGGTCATGCCGAGCAGGCCGACCGCGACCATCGCCACCGCGACGCCGATGGCCGCCGCCGCGGCGATCTCGTCGCCCTGCACCACGCCGACCACCAGCGGCACGATCACCGCGCACACCGCCGTCACCGGCGCGACGACGCTCATCGGCCCGATGGCCAGCGCCTGGTAGAGCAGCGCCACGCCGATGCTGCCGGTGAGGCCGGCGAGCACGCCGAAGCCGATGTCGCGGCCGCTCATCGTGCGATCCAGCATGAGCGGCGTGCCGGCGAGCAGCATCAGCAACCCGGCGCCCTGCGTCGTGAGCACGGTGGCGACGGTGGTGGATCGGCGCGTCGCGATGCCGCCCAGGAAGTCGGCGGCGCCGTAGAAGGCGGCGGCGCCGAGCGCGAGGAGCGACGTGATCACGGTGGGCTCCCCGCGGCCGGCCCGAAGCGGCGCCGCTCGACGGCGGCCGCCGGATGACGCGCGACGATCGCCGTGACCAGTGCGTCGGCGGCGCGGTCGAGATCCTCCAGCGGCATCGGCGCCAGCCGCTCGAGCAGGAACAGGACGTCGGTCGAGGCGTCGGTGAGACGGGTGCGGGTGCACTGCCGCCAGTTCCAGCGCCGGCAGGTGACGCCGCGGGCGTCGGTCCACACGACCTCGCCGGGTGCGGGATGCTCGACCGCGGCTGCGCCGTTCGCCACCGTGTCGAACGATTCGGTGCCGGCGGCGCGGATCAGACGGATCGGCCCGTCGTAGGCCGTCAGGTCCTCGCCGCCGACGGGCAGCACGTGGCGCACGCTGACGGCGTTGTAGAGATCGACGAGCCAGTTGACGCGCGGCAGTCCGCCGCCGCGGGCCCGCTTCCACAGCGCCTCCACCGACGAGGCGGTCCGCTGCGGCTTGGCACCGAAGGCGCGGAACGCGTCCTGCCAGGCGGCGATGTGCGCCGGTGTCTCGGCGTTGGCCGCGGCCCAGGCCTCCGCGTCACGCAGCCAGGCGTCGGAGACGGCATCGCCCGGACCGTTGCCGGCGCCGGTGACGGCGATGGCCAGCACCGCGAAATCGGGCCGCAGGGAATGGACGTCGGCGGCCACGGCGAGGCGGTCGAGGGTCATCGGCGTATGATACCAAACTGGTCCGTTGGTCAACTATACTGACTCCATGAACGACCCCCGCCGGATCGAAGCCGCGCTCGCCGCCAACCTCCGCGACTGGCGGACGCGCCGCGGCTGGAGCCAGAGCGAGCTGGCGGCGCGCGCCGGCCTCAGCAAGACGATGCTGGTCCAGGTGGAACAGGCGCAGACCAATCCCTCGATTGCCACGCTCTGCAAGCTGGCCAACGCGCTCGGCATCGCGCTGATGAAGCTGGTCGAGGTGACCGACGAACCGGTGGTGCGGCGGATTACGCCCGCCGACGTCGCCTGGCTGTGGCGCGGCCGGACGAAGGCCAGCGTGGCCGGCCTGGTCGCCGGCGTCGAGGCGCCGCTGCCGGTCGAACTGTGGGAGTGGCGCATCGGCGCCCGCGACGGCTACGACGCCGTGGCGCATCCGAGCGGCACCCGCGAGTTCGTCTACGTCCTCGAGGGCGCCGCGACCGTCACCGTGGAGGGCGTCGAGGTCGCATTGGCCGCCGGCGAGTGCGCGGTGTTCCAGGCCGATCGCGCGCACCGCTACGCGTCGGCTGGAGGACGGGCGACGCGGTTCGTGATGGTCGTCATCGAGCCGATCGTGCCGCCGGCCCCGGTGGCGGCGGCGCGACGCCGCCCGGCCGGACGCCGCCACTGAAGGAACCGGAGGGGATCGTCAGCACTCAGCGACGGCGGGTGCGAGGGGCCTGGCCCCAATGGCACGGAATGTGCGGAAGAATCGTGCCAATGGGGCCAGGCCCCTACGGCTCGACGCCGACGACGCGGCACAGCAACGCGTGCACCTGCCGCACGCCCTCGGTGAGCGCCGCCGGGCCGGGCTGCAGGATGTAGCTGGACTTCACCTCGAAGATACGGCCGTCGCGGACGAACGGCACCTCGCCCCAGCCGACCCGCGCGCGCACCCGCTCCGCCCGTACCGGCTTGCCGCACCACGAGCCGATGAACACCTCGGGCGCGGCGGCGATGACCCGCTCGGCGGTCACGATGCGATCCTTTGCCAGGCTGGCGTGCCGCAGCTCGGGGAACACCGGCGTGCCGCCGGCGATCTCGACCAGTTCCTCCACCCACCGGATGCCGCTGATCAGCGGGTCGTCCCACTCCTCGAAGTACACGGTCGGTCGCCGCGGGAAGCGCGCCGCCGACCGCCGGACGTCGTCGAGCCCGCGCTCCAGGGTGGCCGCCAGCGCCGCCGCCTTCTCGGGCACGCCGACGATGCCGCCGAGCACGCGGATCATCTGCAGGATCCCGGCGACGCTGCGCTGGTTGAACGTGAACACCGGGTAGCCGCGCTTCACCAGCTCGCTCGTCATGCCGGCCTGGAGATCCGAGAAGGCGAGCACCAGATCCGGCTCGAGCGCGGCGATCCTGTCGAACCGTGCGTGCAGGAACGACGACACCCTGGGCTTGTGCCGTGCCTCCGGCGGCCGCACCGTGTAGCCGGAGATGCCGACCACGCGGTCGCCCTCGCCAAGCAGGTACAGCGTCTCGGTGGTTTCCTCGGTGAGGCAGACGATCCGCGACGGGAACGACGTGGCCATCCCGTCCACCGTCATGACGCCAGCCGCAGGTCGGCGAACGCGAAGCCGTCGCGGACGACGGTCTCGCCGACCACGACGTCGATCGCCCGCGCGAACATCGGACCGGCGGTGACGCAGCTGTGGAACTCGCCGCGTTCGCCGCACGGATCCACCGTGGGCGGCAGGTCGGCGAGCAACGCCGCATCGAAGGCGCGGCCGGCGAACGACGGGTCGAGCACCCGCGGATCCACCGTGCTCAGCCGCGCCTGCAGGCCGCCGGCGACCATGGCGCGCGCCAGGTCGGCGGTGACCGCCGTCTTCCACAGCGGAAAGAGCGGCGTGAGCCCGGTGCCGGCGAGACGATCTTCGCGGTAACGGCGCACATCCTCGAGGAAGAGGTCGCCGAAGGCGACGTGCGTGAAGCCGTCGGCCACGGCGCGCGCCACCGCGGCGCCGAGACGCCGTTCGTACTCTTCGTTGCTGCACGGCCACGGCAGGGGCACCACGTGCAGCGGCAGGCCCGCCGCGTCGGCCTGGGCGTCGAGGATCTCGCGCCGCACGCCGTGCATCGCCACCCGGTCGAACGCCTCGCTGGTGGTCGTGAGCAGCCCGCCCGCCGCCCCGGGATGCGCCTGCCGCAGCCGGTGCAGCATCCACGCCGCGTCCTTGCCGCTCGACCACGACACCAGGATCTTCACGGCTGGCCTCCGGGATGGAGTGCAGCGGCGATCCGTTCCACGGCCGCCGCGACCCGCGGGCCCGGCACGACGAGCCCCTCACCGGCCAGCACCAGCACGCGGCCGCGCTTCACGGCCGGCACGGCTGCGAGCCGGTCCCACACCGCCTGCGCGGCGGCGGTGTCGGCGGCGGTCCAGTCGGAGCGCTCGTGGAGCTCCAGAATCACGTCCGGCGCCCGGGCCAGCACGAGCTCGGTCGTCGCCTGCACGGACTCCTGCGCCACGTCGGCGAACACATTGGTGCCGCCGGCCGCGGTGAGCATGTCGTGCAGAAAGCCGCGCCCGCCGCTGGCGTAGACGTTGCGCAGCGCGCCGCTCTCGCGGCCGAACACCAGCAGGACGCGCGGCCGCGGCCGGGCGGCCGCCGCCCGACCTGCGGCCGCGATGCGCTGCTCCAGCTGGCGCGCGACCTCGTCGGCGCGCGCGGCGTGGCCGGTGCGCGCGCCCAGCGCCCGCATCGTCGTGAAGACGTCGGCGAGTCCGGCGTGGCGGTAGTCGAAGACCGCGATCGACGCCCGGGCGAGCTGGCGTTTCAGGTCGGTCTGGCTGGCGTAGACCGCGACCAGATCGGGCGTCAGGGCCAGCACGCGCTCGACGTCGGGGTCGAGCAGGGCGCCCACCTTGGGCAGCCGCGACACCTCGGGCGGATGAGTGTCGAAGCTGCTCACCGCCACCACCTGTGGCCCGGCGCCGATGGCGAAAAGCATCTCGGTGAGCGCCGGCACCAGCGAGACGATCCGCCGCGGCGCCGCCGGCGACGACTGGGCCCGCGCCGCGCCGGCGATGCCGCACACGGTCACGGCCACGGCCACGGCCGTGAGCAGACAGACGCCGGTCATCGGCCGGCCGCGCATCAGCTGTTCCGCACCAGGAGCCACAGGAAGAACGGTCCGCCGATCATGGCGGTGACGATGCCCACCGGCAGCTCGAGCGGCGCCAGCGCCGTGCGCGACACCAGATCGCAGCCGATGAGGAACGCCGATCCGAACAGCGCCGACGCCGGCAGCACCAGGCGATGGTCGGCGCCGACCAGCAGCCGCACGAGATGCGGCACGACGATGCCGATGAAGCCGATCGGGCCGGCCAGCGACACCGCGGCGCCGGTGGCGAGCGATGCGCTGACGAAAGCCAGGCGCTCCGCGCCCGCCACGTCCACCCCGCGCGCGGCGGCGACGTCGGTGCCGAGAGTCAGCAGGTTGAGCGTGCGCGGCAACACCGCGAAGGCCGCGAACGCCAGCACGACGAGGGGCAGCGCCGCCACGATCGGACCGTAGCCGCCGACGTCGAGGTCGCCCATCAGCCAGCGCACGGTGCGGAACGACTGGGTGAAGTCGGCCAGGTACTGCACGAAGAGGATGAGCGCGGAGAAGAACGAGTTGAGCGTCACCCCGGCGAGCAGCAGCACGTTGGTGGACAGCCCGCGCTTCCGGCTGCTGGCCAGCCAGTAGACGATGCCCGTCGCCGCCATCGACCCGAGGAAGCTGGCGATGGGCACCGACGAGACGCCGAGCGCGCCCAGGTCGAGCCCGAAGGCGATGGCCAGCATCGCCCCGAGCGCCGCGCCGGCCGAGACCCCGAGGGTGAACGGGGTCGCCAGCGGATTGCGCAGCAGCGCCTGCAGCACGACGCCCGACGAAGCCAGCGCCGCGCCGACCAGCGCTGCGGCCAGCACCCGCGGCAGCCGCGCCACGAAGAAGATCTGCGCGTCGACGTTGTCGGCCCACGGCACCGAGGCATCGAAGGCGCGCCGCAGGCTGATGCCGGTGCTGCCGAGGGTGGGGGCCAGCACGACCGCGCCGGCGGCGGCCAGCGCGAACAGTGGCAGGGTCGTCCACAGACGGCGCGACAGGCTGGCGGTCATCGGGCCGTCCGCCGCACCGGCACCACGGTGAGGTGCCCGGTCGCCGCGTGCACGTGCACGTCGGCGTCCACGCCGTAGAGCGCGCGCAGGTTCTCCCGGGTCAGCACCTCCGTGGTCGGGCCGCGGGCGATGACGCGCCCGGCACGCAGCAGCACCAGGTCGCGGCAGATGCCGGCGGCCAGGTGCAGGTCGTGGGTGGAGACGACGATCGTCACGCCGCGCCGCTGGTTGAGCTCGGCGAGCAGGTGGGCGATCTCGAGCTGCGCGCCGAGATCGAGCGACGAGGTCGGCTCGTCGAGCAGCAGCACGTCGGTGGCCTGGGCGAGCGCGGCGGCGATCACGACGCGCTGCTTCTCGCCGCCGCTGAGCGTCGCGAAGTCGCGGTCCTCGAGGTGGCTGGCGCCGGTGGCGGCCAGCGCCTCGCGGGCCACGGCGAGGTCGGCCGGACCCTCGACCTCGAACACCCCCAGGTGCGGGTGGCGGCCCATCAGCACCATCTCCATGACGGTGTAGTCGAACGCGAGATGGGTCTCCTGCGGGACGACGGCGAGACGCCGCGCCAGCGCCCGGCGGGTGAACGTGGCGAGCGGACGGCCGTCGAACCGGATCTCGCCGTGCGTCGGCTGCCGCGTGCCGGCGAGCAGCCGGAGCAGCGTGGTCTTGCCCGAGCCGTTCGGTCCGAGCACGCCGACCACCGCGCCCGCCGGCACCTCGAGCGTGATGCCCGAGACGACCGGCCGGGCGGCGTCGTAGCCGAAGCCGAGGTCAGCGGCGTGCAGCAATCCGTAGTCCCACGTAGGCCGTACGGCCCAGAGCCGGGTAGCCGAGCGTGTCTTCGTAGCGGGCGTCGAGGGCGTTGACGACACGGGCGAACGCCGTGAGCTGCGGGACGATCGTCCACGCGCCGCCGACCGTGACGGCCGAGTAGCCGTCGTTCGCGAAGAGACCGCCGAAGGTGCCGAAATTGGGCTCGACGTCGAGCGTCGTGCCGCGCACGGCCAGGGTGGCGAAGGCCTGGAACCGCGACGTTCCCCACGCGATGTCGGCGCTGCCCTGGTGGCGCGGCCGCCGGAGCAGCCGGTCGCCGGGCGCGAAGGGCGACGGCGCCTGGCCGTCGGCACCGTCCACCGCGAGGATCTCGCTGTCGAGCCAGGTGTAGGTGGTCCGGGCGGTGAGTCGGGCGATCGGCCGGACGGTGAGCGCGAGCTCGACGCCGCGGGCGCGGGCGTTGGCGATGTTGTCGGTCTGGAAGCGGCTCGAACTGCTGAAGCGTCCGACCGAGACGATGAGGTCGTCGTAGCGGTTGTGGAACCAGGTGCCGTCGACGTGCACGGCGCCGTCGGCCAGGGTCTGGGTGATGCCGGCCTCGACGCTGATGCTGCGTTCCGGCTTCAGGCCGTCGTTGTCGGTGAACGCGATCTCGAAGGCGTCGGGCGGCCGGATGCCGGTGCCCGCGGCGGCGTGCAGCCGGGTCGACGTCCCTGTGCGCCCGCCGCCCGGCACGATCGTCCACGCCGCCGTGACCTTCGGGTTCACGGCCACCACCGTGTCGTCGGCGAAGGCCGGCCGGGCCGAGAACGCCGCCGGATTGGCGGCCAGGGCCAGCCGCGTGATCCGCGACGCACGTGCTCCACCGGTGAACGAGACGCCGGCCAGCGGCTGCCAGCGGGCTTCGGCGAAGGCCGCCCACACGTCGCGCTCCACCGGCACCTCGGCGGCGCCGGCCACGATGTAGGTGCTGCGGCCGCTTTCGCCGACCCACTCTCCGCCGGCGCTGGCCGCCAGCGTGGCCGTGAGCGCCGCGTCGGCCTGGAGCCGGCCGTGGGCGCGCGCCGTCTCGCCGTTCGAGCCGAACGGCGCCCGGTACTCCAGGTCGAAGTCGGCGATGTCGGCCTCGGCTCGCAGGCGCACCCGACTCGCCGTTCCGCCCAGCGGCTGCAGCAGGCGCACCGCCGCCGACCGCTGCGTCGTGAGGCTGCGGGCGACGCGGTCCACGCCGGAGAAGTTGCCGGCCGGGTTCGACCCGAACGGCCCGGGCGACCCGCGGTCGCCGTCCACGTAACGCACGGTGCCGAACAGGTCGGTGCCGGCGTCGCCCCGCCAACCCAGGCCGGCCGACACGTCGGTGATGCGGCTGTCGTCGTTGGTCACGGGCGTGCCGTCGGCCGGGGCCGGGCCGGTGAAGCCCTCGTCGCGCATGTGCTGCGCCGAGGCCGTGCCGTGCCACCGGCCGATCGAGCCGCGGACCATGCCGCTGGCGCGCCGCGCGTCGCGCCCGCCCACCTCGGCGAGCGCTTCGACGACCGACGGCCCGCCCCGCGGCGTCACCACCTGCACGACCCCGCCGATTGCGTCCGACCCGTACAGGGCGCTCTGCGGGCCGCGCACGATCTCGATGCGCTCGGCGCCGGCGGTGGGCACCTGCGAGACGTCGAGCCCGCCGCCGAAGGCGTTCATCCGCACGCCGTCGACGAGCACCATCGTGTAGTCGGACTCGCCGCCGCGCGGGAAGACCGAGGTCACGGTGCCCGGCCCGCCGTTGCGCGCGACGCCGAATCCCGACACCAGGCGCAGCGCGTCGCCGAGGGTCGTCACCTGACGCGCGTCGAGTTCCTCCCGCGTCAGCACGGTCACGCTGTCGCCGACGAGCGAAAGCGGCGTCTCGACGTGCGAGGCGGTGACGGTGAGGGCCTCGCGCACCGCGGTCACGGCCAGGTGCAGGGCGACCTCCGTGCCCGAAACGGTCACGCGCACCGGCGGCGCGCTCAGCCCGTCGGTCCACGCCTGCACGTCCACGGCCGCGCCGGCCGGCAGGCCGTCCACGGCGAAGCCCCCGGACGCGTCGGTGATGGCGGCGAGAGGGGCGGCGCTGGCGCCCGACACGGCCACGCGCGCGCCGGCCACCGGCCGTCCGTCCGGGTCGAGCACCCGGCCACGAAGCGTGTCGGCGCCGGCTGCCGGAGCCGCGGCCAGCAGCACCCCCAGCAGCCACCCGGTCAGCCGGGTGCCCGGGATCCGAAAGGGAAGGGATGCCGTCGTAAACGACGGCGTACGAAGGTATGCCATCAGGCCCTCCTCGGCGTTCTCCGCGCCGATCCGCTCCGAAGAGCGGGAGAAGGACGTGGGCCCGTGGAGGAGGTCTCCTGACTCGCGGATCGTCACGCCGCGTCCTCGTCTTCCCCCCGCCGGCGCCGCACGGCGCCGATCGGCAGTGACGGGCTGGATCGCAGTCCAGCCGGTGGACGGGCGCTCCCCGCTTACAGTGGCGGGACCGTGTGGGACTCGCACCCACTTCCCTGGCCAGCCACGGGAACGCGTCGATTGTCTGCGCAGTGTAGCACCCGGCCGCCGGCGTTGCCGGACCCTGTGAAATTTGCGTAAAATACGGCGTTTGTGTTTGCATGTCACCGGGCCGTGCCCCCGCTGGCCCCTTGAGAGGACCGCATGAGCAAGAGTTCGACCGTGACCGTCCGGGAGACCCCCGTAGAGGCGGTGGCCCGCGCGACGGCTGGCAACCTTGTCATCCATGGTGAGAACTTCGTCATCGACACCGACGAGCGTCTCGAGCTCGTGGATCTGACCGAACGCGTCATGGACTACGTGCGGACCTTCAAGATCAAGGAGGGGATGATCACCCTCTGGTCCATGCACACCACCTGCGCCGTCTTCATCAACGAATTCCAGAAGGCGCTGCTCTCCGACATCCGCCGCTTCCTCGAAGAGATGGTGGCGCGCGACACCTACTACCAGCACAACGACCCCGACCACTCCGACTGCGATCGGATGAACGCCGATTCGCACCTGCGGGCGATGCTGCTGGGCCACTCGCTCACCCTGCAGATCAGCGGCGGGGAAGTGGTGCTGGGCCAGTGGCAGCGCATCCTCATGGCCGAACTCGACGGGCCGCGGTCGCGGACTCTGCGCGCGCAGGTCTGGGGGGTTTCCTAACGGGACTCGGGGCTCGGGTCTCGGGGCTCGGGAGGAGCCGGAGACCACCACGCCATGCGTGAACGGATCCGCGCCGCCGGACTCGCCGACATCGCCGCCAAGGTCGAGGCGCGCGAGCGTCTGAGCTTCGACGACGGCGAGCGCCTGTTCGCCGCGCCCGACCTGCTGGCCGTCGGCTGGCTCGCCAATCGCGAGCGCGAGCGCCGCCACGGCGCCCGCACCTACTTCAACCACAACCTGCGGCTCGAGGCCACCAACGTCTGCGAGGCGTCGTGCCTGTTCTGCTCGTTCGCCCGGCTGACGCCCGACGGGCCCGGCGCCCACACCGCGTCGGTGGAGCAGATCCTCGACCGCCTGCGCGCCCGCGACGGCGAGGCCCTCACCGAGGTGCACATGGTGAACGGCCTCCACCCGGGCCTGCCGTTCAGCTACTACACCGAGCTGCTGCGCGGGATGAAGCGCATCCGCCCGGGCATCCACCTGAAGTGCTTCACCGCGGTGGAAATCGCCTTCTTCGCCGACCACTACGGCAAGACCGACGAGCAGGTGCTGGTCGAGCTGCGCGACGCCGGCCTCGATTCGCTGCCCGGCGGCGGCGCCGAGATCTTCGCGCCGCGCGTGCGCCGCAAGATCTCCTACGACAAGTGCGACGGCGACCGCTACCTGGCCGTGCATCGCACGGCGCATCGGCTCGGCATGCGCACCAACATGACGATGCTCTACGGCCACATCGAGACGCCGGCCGAGCGCGTCGATCACCTGCTGCAAATCCGCACCCTGCAGGACGAGACCGGCGGCCTGCAGGCGTTCATCCCGCTGGCCTTCCATCCCGACAACAACCAGATGCGGAAGCTCCCGCCGCCAACCGGCACCGACACGCTGCGCACGCACGCCGTGGCCCGGCTGCTGCTCGACAACGTCGATCACATCAAGGCCTACTGGATCTCCTCGGGCGTGGAGCTGGCGCAGACCGCGCTGTGGTTCGGCGCCGACGACCTCGACGGCACCGTGCAGGAAGAGACCATCTACCACATGGCCGGGTCGACGACTCCGACGGCGCTCAGCACCGATCAGATCGAGCGCCTGATCCGCGACGCCGGCCGCGAGCCGATCGAGCGCGACACCCTCTACAACGTGGTGCGCGTCCCGGCGGTGGCCTAGTCGACTCAGTGCCGCCGTGAGCGTCCTCAGCGCTGGCAGCGCGGACAGTAGAACGTCGAGCGCCCGGCCTGCACCATCCGCTTGATGGTCCCACCGCAGCCGCGCCGCGGGCACGGCTCGCCGGCCCGCTCGTAGACCTTGAAGCGCGCCGCCGGTCTGTCGATTGCGCGGGTCAGCACCTTGACGATGGATGCGGCCAGACGCGTCGCCGCCGGTGCGGGCGCGCCGCCGCGCGTCGCCAGCATCGCCGCCCTGCGCTTCGGCGAGATTCCGGCCGCGTGCAGCGCCTCGCTCGCGTAGATGTTGCCGACGCCGGCGACGACGCGCTGGTCGAGCAGCGCCACCTTGATCGCCACCTTCTTGCGGTGGCACGCCCGGGCCAGGGCGGCGGCGTCGAATTCGGCGGAAAGCGGCTCGGGGCCGAGGTCGCGCAGCGCCGGGTGCGCGTCGAGGCCATCGCGGGTGATGAGATCCATCAGTCCGAACCGCCGCGGGTCGTTGAAGGTCACGGTCTGGCCGGAGGCCAGCGTGAACACCACGTGATCGTGCTTGCCCTGGTCCGACGGGCCGCCGCGCTCGACCCGGAAGTCGCCCGACATGCCCAGGTGCACGAGCAGCGTCTCGCCCGACGACAGCGGCGCGAGCAGGTACTTCGCCCGGCGCGTCACCGCGACCACCTCGTGGCCGGTCAGCCGATCGCCGAAGCCGGCGGGAAAGGGGATGCGCAGATTGGCGCGACGCACTTCGACGGCGTCGATGCGCACGCCGGCGAGCGCCGGCTCGAGCATCCGCCTCACCAGCTCCACTTCGGGCAGTTCGGGCACGGCGGGATCGTACCAGCTCGGCGGTGACGCCGGGGCCTTGCACTCTGCGGCCGACGTGCTAGTATCCAAAACAGACCAAGGAACGCCGCGGCGAGAGCCCACCGGCGAACCTTGGTCTTTTCGCGTCCGGAGATTGCGAAAAGTTTCACAAAGTCCGCAATCGTCGGTGGGGGGCGCGAGCGAAGGGCGAAGGCACCGGGACCATGAGCACGGCCACGTTTCTGCCGGTTCTGAACGAGGTGGAGAAGGCCAGCATCCGCGAGCGGCAGCCGCTTCCGGAGCGCTACCTCGGTCTGTCGGACGAGGAGATGGAGCGGCGCATCGCCGCGGCGCGGGCCGCGCTGGGCGACCGGCTGGTCGTCCTCGGCCATCACTACCAGCGCGACGAGGTGATCCGCTTCGCCGACTACACCGGCGACTCGTTCAAGCTGTCGCGCGAAGTGGCCAGGCACCCGAACGCCGAGTACATCGTGTTCTGCGGCGTGCACTTCATGGCCGAGAGCGCCGACGTCCTGGCGCTGCCGCACCAGAAGGTGATCCTGCCGGATCTCGCCGCCGGCTGTTCGATGGCCGACATGGCGCCGGCCGACGAGCTGGAAATCTGCTGGAGCGAACTCGAGCAGCTCGGCGTCGCCGCCCGCACGGTGCCGGTGACCTACATCAACTCCGCGGCGGCGATCAAAAGCTTCGTCGGTGAGCGGGGCGGCACGGTGTGCACGTCGTCGAACGCCGCCGCCGTGCTGGCGTGGGGCTGGCAGCAGAAGGAGAAGATCCTGTTCCTGCCCGACCAGCACCTCGGCCGCAACACCGCCCACTTCCGGATGGGCGTGCCGCTCGACCAGATGGTGGTGTGGGATCCCAAGCTGCCGTTCGGCGGGCTGACGCGGGCGCAGGTCGAGGCGGCGCGGCTGATCCTGTGGAAGGGCCATTGCTCGGTGCACGTGCGCTTCACCGCGCGGCAGATCGCCGCGGTGCGCGCCGAGCATCCGGGCGTCCGGGTGATCGTGCATCCCGAAGTGCCGTTCGAGGTGGTGCAGGCCGCCGATGACGACGGCTCCACCGAGTACATCCTGAAGCAGGTGCGTGACGGCGCGCCGGGGTCGGTATGGGCGGTCGGCACCGAAGTGCACCTGGTGCATCGGCTGGCGGCCGAGATGGCGCCCAAGGGCGTCACCGTGCTGTCGCTCGACCAGATGGGCTGCCTGTGCTCGACGATGTTCCGCGTCTCGCCGAACCACCTGCTGTGGGTGCTCGAGGGACTGGTCGAGGGACAGGTGCACAACCAGGTCGAGGTGCCGGAGCACCAGATCCACTGGAGCAGGGTGGCGCTCGACCGCATGCTCCAGATCCACTGACCCGCGCCACGCGCGGTCCCGATCGGTGCGGTCGTTCTGCTACGATCGGAAGCCAACCGTCCGACCATATCGCCCCCTGAGGAGGCTCGTTCCATGGCTCATTCCCTGCCCGCGCTGCCCTACGACCACGCGGCGCTCGAACCCCACATCGACACCCTGACGATGCAGATTCATCACGGCAAGCACCACCAGGCCTACGTGACGAATCTGAACGCCGCACTCGACAAGCACCCGGCGCTGCACGACAAGAGCCTCGACGACCTCGTCAGGGGCATCGCCTCGGTGCCCGAGGACATCCGCACCGCCGTCCGCAACAACGGCGGCGGGCACTGGAACCACTCGCTGTTCTGGACGCTGATGGCGCCCAACGCCGGCGGCGCGCCGACCGGCGCCGTGGCCGACGGCATCAACGCCGCCTTCGGCAGTTTCGACAAGTTCAAGGAGCAGTTCCAGGCCGCCGGCATGGGCCGCTTCGGCAGCGGCTGGGCGTGGCTGGTGGACGACGGCGGCAAGCTCTCGATCACCAGCACGCCGAACCAGGACAACCCGCTGATGGACGGCAAGAAGGCCATTCTCGGCGTGGACGTGTGGGAGCACGCCTACTACCTCAAGTATCAGAACCGTCGCGCCGACTACCTGGCGGCGTTCTGGAACGTGGTGAATTGGGCGGAGGTGAACAGACTGCTCGGGGCTCGGGGCTAGGGACTCGGGGCTCGGGGCGAGTCACGCGACGTGTTCGTCCCGCGCGTTTCGGCCGCGGCGGTGTTGCTAGCCTGTATCCCGGTGGGCAGCGCCGCCGCACAGGCCCTCGACGACAGCTCCGCTCGCGCCGCCGACAAGGCGCCTGGTGACACGACGTTCCTGGTCGAGAACGTCACCCGCGCCGAGGTCTGGCGCTTCTTCACGCCGCCGCCGGGCGGCGGCACCGAACCCGACTACGCGTTCGCCGGCAACCGCTCGACGCTCGGCGCGAGGTATCGCGGCCGGCGCTGGTCGATGGGCGGCGCCATCCAGTACGTCCGCATCGAGAACCTGCCGCGCGGAGCCATCGGGCCCGGGCTGCTCGGCACCGGCGGCGCCTATTTCTTCCAGGCCGCCGGCACGTTCAGCTATCAGTTCTACTTCCGGCAGCTGAGCGCGACGTTGTCGTCGTCGGGCGGTGGCCTTTCGATCGAGGCCGGCCGGCTGTCGTTCGACGACGGACCCGGTGCGGCCGCTCCGCCGTCGCCCGTGGCGGCGCTGGCGCGCGAACGCGTCGCCGGGCGGCTGCTCGGCGACATGCCAGACACGCTGTATCAGCGGGCGTGGGACGGCCTGCGCGTGAGCGCCGCCCGGGGCGAGTGGCGCGCCACTGCCACCGCCGTGCTGCCGACGCAGGGCACCTTCGAGGAGTCGGCCAATCTGCCGCTCGACCGCGTGCGGGTGGCCACCGTCGAGGTGACCCGTCGAGCCACCGGCGATGCGCCGCTGCAGGCGCAGGCCTTCGCCTACGGCTACCGCGACACCCGCGAGGTGCGCGCCCGACCCGACAACACCGGCCTGCTGGCGCCGGCGGCCGACGTCGCGGTCGCGACCGTCGGTGCATCGGCGGTCGCGATGGGCGAGCAGGGGGCCGGGCGATGGGACCTCGTGCTCTGGGGCGCGGCGCAGGCGGGCGACTGGTACGGGCAACCGCATCGGGCCGGGTCGGCGGTGCTCGAGGCGGGCTACCGCTGGTCCGCCGCGGGCCGGCCGTGGCTGCGGGCCGGCGTGGTCTACGCCTCGGGCGACGGCAACGCCGGCGACGGCCGTCACGGCACGTTCTTCCCGATGCTGCCGTCCGCCGATCGCTACGTGGCCTCGCACACCTATGCGCTCATGAACGTGGTCGATGCGTGGACCGAAACGCGGCTCGCGCCGCATCCGCGGGTGGACCTCGCCGCCACCGTGCACCGCGTCGCCCTGGCCACCGGCGGCGACCGCTGGTATTTCGGCAGCGGTGCCACTGAGCGGCGTGGCAACTACTTCGGACTGCTCGGCCGCAACGCCGGCAGCGCGCGCGACCTCGGCACGATCGTCGAAGGGCGTGCCGACTGGCGGGTGGGGCGGTGGTGGACGCTGCGGGCCTATCTGGCCCGCTTCCATGGCGGCGAGGCGGTGCGCCGCGTGTTCAGCGGCGATCGCCTGACGACCGGCTGGATCGAATCGGTGCTGCGCTTCTGACCTGGCGTCAGGCAGAGCTGATGCGCTGCCCGACGTGCGCGTGTCGCGTAGGGCAGCTCTTCAGAGCTGCCCGGAATTCTCAGAACAAGACCACGGCCACCGTCGTGCCTGCCTCGATCGCCGTCACTTCGGCGGCGATCTCGATGTAGCCGTCGGCCTGGGCCATGCTGGTGATGTCGCTGGAGGCCTTGAACGCCGGCTCGGCACGGCCGTCCACCAATCGCACCGTGTAGAACTGATGGCGGCCGGCCCCGGACGTCACCCGTCGGGCCAGTGGCGCCGGCACCACGTGCGGGCGGTGCGGCGGCAGGCCGGCGAGGCGGCGCAGGAACGGCACCAGCAGCACGTAGGCGTTGGTGAGGCACGACGTCGGGTTGCCCGGCATCCCGAACACCGGCACGTCGCCCAGCCGGCCGAACGCCGTCGGCTTGCCCGGCCGGGTGGCGATGCCGTGGAACAGCACCTCGCCGCGGCGGCGCAGGACGTCGAGCACCAGGTCGCGATCGCCCACGGAACTGCCGCCGGAGAAGACGACGAGGTCGCAGGCCACCGCGGCGTCCAGGGCCCGATCCAGCGCGTCCATCGTGTCGCCAGCCACCTCGAGCGGCTCGGCCACGCCGCCGTGGCCGGCGATGACGGCGCTCAACGTGTGGCGGTTGATGTCGTAGATCTGCCCGGGACCGAGCGGGCGTCCCGGCGCGACGATCTCGTTGCCGGTGGACACGATGGCCACGCGCGGACGGGCCAGGACCCGCGCTTCCGTGCGCCCCAGCGCCGCCAGCACGCCGACGCGGCTCGGGGCCAGCACGTCGCCGGCGTGCAGCACGGTGGCTCCGCGGGCGATGTCGGCACCGGCCCGGCCCACGTGATGGCCGGCCGTCGCGGCGGCGGTGATCGCGACGCGATCGGCACCGGCGGGCCGGGTCTCTTCGACCATCACCACCGCATCGGCGCCCGCCGGCAGCGGCGCGCCGGTGGCGATCTCGACCGCCTGCCCGGCCGCCACTGCGCCGGCAAAGACTTCGCCGGTGAACACCCGGCCGACCACCCTCAGGTCGCGCGGTGTCTCACGCGAGGCGCCGGTCGTGTCGGCGGCGCGCAGCGCGTAGCCATCCATCATGGCGCGGGCGAACGGCGGCACATCGGCGTCGGCAGTGACGTGCTCGGCGAGCACCCGGCCGGTGAGGGCCGACAGGCCGACGGACTCGGCGCGGACGATCGATCGGACCGCGCCGTCGAGGATCGACCGGGCCTCGCCGAGCGGGATGGTGGCGGCGAAGGGGCGCATCGCTACTTCGACGCCTGCTGCACGAGATGCGTCAGCTCGGGCAGCACCAGCTTGGTCATCGCCAGCCGCACAGCGCCCTCGGACCCCGGCAGCGCGATCACGACGCGGCGGTGCACGAGGCCGGCGCAGGCACGGCTCATCATCGCGGCCGGGCCGATGTCGTCGTAGCTGAGCATCCGGAACAGCTCGCCGAACCCGTCGAGCCGCTTCTCGAGCAGCGCGTCGATGGCCTCGAACGTCGAGTCCCGCGACGTGATGCCGGTGCCGCCGGTCGTGATGACCACCTGCACCTCGCCGGTCAGGTGGCCGCGCACGAACTCGATCACGGCGTCGGGGTCGTCGCGCACGAGGGCGCGGGCGACCACCGCGTGGCTCTGGTCCTGCAGCAGCTCGACGATGGCGCGTCCGCTGGTGTCGGTGGCCTCGGTGCGGGTGTCGCTGATGGTCAGCACGGCCACGCGGACGGCGCGCGGGCCTTCGCTCTTGTGGGCGTCCTGCGTCACGAGGGCATCATAGAACAGGGATTCGGGGCCGGGCTCGGCAACAGGGAACAGGAAGTCGCCCGGTGCCATATCATGCTGGCGTGCGTCGCGCGCTCGTGGTGTTCGCCCTCGGCGTCCTTGGCGTGGCGCACCTGCCACCGGGGGTGCTCGTCGCGCAGGCACCGCGGCCGCGCGCTCGACAGCCCGCGCGTGCGATGCCGCCTCCGCCGCGGCCACCCGGCGGGCTGTCGCCCACGCTGCTTCCCGCGGATGCGCGCTGGGTCGACGCCACGCTCAAGTCGCTGTCCACCCCGGAACTGGTCGGCCAGCTGCTGATGGGCCGCCTCAACTCGACCTACCTCAGCGCCGACTCGGCCGAGTTCGAGGCGCTCGCCGCACTGGTGCGCGACGTGCACATGGGCGGGTTCTGCGCCTTCGGCGGCGTCGAGCTGGTGCCGCAGGTGATGCTGAATCCCACCTATGGCCCGACGATTCTCGGCCAGCCGCTCGAGCTGGCTGCGATCCTCAACCGGCTCCAGGGGCTGGCGAAGGTGCCCTTGCTGGTCGGCGCCGACTTCGAACACGGCGTCGGCATGCGCATCAGCGGCGCCACGCGGTTCCCGCGATCGATGGCGTTCGGCGCCGTCGGTGATCCAGCGCTGGTGCACGAGGCGTCACGCCTTGCCGGCGTCGAGGCGCGGGCCATCGGCGTGCACGTCAATTTCGCGCCGGTCGCCGACGTGAACAACAACCCGCGCAACCCGGTGATCAACATCCGCTCGTTCGGCGAGGATCCCGCTCGCGTCGGCCAGCTGGTGCGCGAGGCGGTGGCCGGGTTGCAGGAGGGCGGCGTCGTCGCCACGCTCAAGCATTTTCCGGGACACGGCGACACGGCCGTGGACACGCACCTCGGCCTGGCCACCGTGCCGCACGATCGCGCGCGCCTCGACCGCGTGGAACTGGCGCCGTTTCGCGACGGCATCGCCGCCGGCGCCGGCGCGGCCATGGTCGCGCACGTCGAGATGCCGGCCCTCGACCCCACGCCGGGACCGGCCACCTTCAGCGCGCCGATCGTCTCCGGCCTGCTGCGCCGGGAACTCGGTTTCGACGGCGTGATCTACACCGACTCGATGCGGATGGACGCCGTGAACGCGATGGTCGAGCCGGGCGAAGCGGCGGTGCGGGCGATCGAGGCCGGCGCCGACGTGGTGCTCGACTCCGCCGACCCGCGGGCGGCGTTCTCGGCGCTCAACGCCGCGGTGGCGAGTGGACGCCTCACCCGCGCCCGCCTCGAGGCGTCGGCGCGTCGCGTGCTGGCGCACAAGGCCCGCCTCGGCCTGCACCTGGCGCGCACCGTGAACCTGGAGCAGGTGATGACTGCGGTCGGCACGAAGGCCGGCGCCGAGGCCGCGCGCGCCGTGGCCGACGCCGCCGTGACCCTGGTGCGCGACGATCGCGGCAGCGTGCCACTGCCCACGCCGCGCACCGGGCGGCTGCTGTATCTGTCGGTGCTCGACTACCCGTCGAACTGGCGCATCGCCGCGCCGAGCCGCACCGTCATTCCGGAGTTGCGGGCGCGGTGGCCGTCGGTCACCGCCGTGGAGCTGTCGGATCGGTCCTCCGCCGAGGAGCTCGAACTGGTCCGTGCGATGGCGGCCGGCCACGACGCCGTCGTCGTCGGCGTGTTCGTCCGGGCGGCTTCGGGCAGCGGACGCCTGGACCTGTCGCCCGGCATCACCCGGCTGCTCGGCGATCTGGCCACCGGCGCCGCGCGCCGCAATCAGCCTCTCGCCGCCGCCTTCTTCGGCAGCCCCTACGCCGCCGTGGCCGCGCCGACGCTGCCGACAGTGCTGCTCACCTACGACTTCGGCGATCACGCCGAAGCGGCGGCGGTACGGGCGCTGGCCGGAGAGATCCCGGTTCGAGGGCGGCTGCCGGTGGCGCTGTCGGAGCAGTGGCCGGTCGGCTTCGGTCAGCAGCGTCCGGCCGCCGTAACGCAGGCGCGCTGATCCGTCGAAACACAGTCAGGGGAATGCTTGCAGGGCGTGATCAATTCTCCGAAGGAGAATTGGCGCGGCGGGGCCACGACTCGTACATGCTCCCGCGGCACCGGAGGTGCCGTGGGGCTTGAGCTAGAGCTTGCAGGGCGTGATCAATTTTCCGAAGGAGAATTGGCGCGCCCTGCACGACTCGAACGTGCGACCTCCTGGTTCGTAGCCAGACGCTCTATCCAACTGAGCTAAGGGCGCGAGGGCTGAGAAACTTCAAGTCTAGCACAGCCGGATGCCGACTACCCCGTCGTCCCTCGAACGCCAGATGCGTCGCGCCTTCGGCGACGACGACCCCGCCACGTTCGGCACCGGCTGGATGGCCGGCACCGCCAGCGTGTTCCTGGGCGCGCTGGCCGTGCTCGGCGTGCTGGCCTTCAGCTATCCCACCCTGCTGACCACGGCGGAGTTCCGCGGCCGCTATCCCGTGCCGGTGCTGCGTGCCGTACTCGAAGCCGTGATCGGCGTGGCCTTCCTGCTCGCCGCCACGTCGCTGATGCTCCGCCGGCGCAAGGTACTGGGACTGACCGGTTTGGCCCTGGCGGGCCTCGCGACGCTCGCCGGCGGCGGCGAGGTGCCGCTCGGCGAGGGTCCAGAAGCGCGCCTGACCCTTGGCGTGGACTGGTTCGTCCTCAACGTGCTGCTCACGGCGCTGGTGTTCGTGCCGCTCGAGCGCGCGTTCCCGCTGCACGCGGAGCAGACCACGTTCCGCTTCGGCTGGGCCACCGACGGCATGCACTTCCTGGTCAGCCACCTGGCGGTGCAGACGCTGTCGTTCCTCACGCTGCTGCCGTCGACGGCGCTGGCGGCCGTCTGGCAGCCCGCGTCACTGCAACAGGCGGTCGCCGCCACGCCGCTCTGGATCCAGTTCCTGGCCATCGTCGTGCTGAGCGACCTGTCGCAGTACTGGATCCATCGCGCCTTCCACACGGTGCCGGCGCTGTGGCGTCTGCACGCCGTCCACCACTCCAGCGAGGCGATGGACTGGCTGGCCGGCTCGCGGCTCCACGTGCTCGACGTGCTCGCCACGCGCGGTCTCGTGCTGGTGCCGATCGTGCTCCTCGGCTTCGCCCGGCCCGCCCTCTACGCCTATCTCGTGTTCGTGTCGTTCCACGCCGTCTTCATCCACGCCAACGTCCGCTTCCGCTTCGGTCTGCTCGACCACGTGCTGACGACGCCGCGCGGCCACCACTGGCACCACGCCGAATCGCCGATCGACAAGAACTTCGCGGTGCACCTGCCGCTGCTCGATCGCTTGTTCGGCACGCAGCACCTGCCCGGTGATGCCTGGCCCGAGCGCTACGGCATCGAGCACCGCGACGTGCCCGAGGGCTGGTGGCGCCAGCTGCTCTACCCGTTCCGACGGCGTGGGGGCGCCGCCACGCCGAACTCGCCGGGCAGCTGACGGATTCGTGGTTGGGTCGGCCAAAGATCGGCTGGATTCCTGAAGAAATGGCAGCCAGGGCCGCCGGCGCAGACTTTGCTCGATGGCGCCGCATGGTCACCCGTCTGACTCCTGCAGCGCTGACATTGCTCGCGATTCTGTGCACGTCGGCGCCGGCAACTGCCGACCCGGTCACGTCGTCCACGCTCGGCTGGGCCGTGAACGGCATCGTCAGTGAAGTGGCCCGAGCCGGCGACGTCGCCTTCCTGGGCGGGTCGTTCGGATCGGTCGCGCCGGCGGCCAACCTCGTCCACGGCGTGGCGACGTTCGCGGTCGATTCGGCGGTGCCGGTGCTGCCGCGGCTCGACGTGAACGGCCGCGTGCGTGCGGTGGTCGCGCTGCCGGGCGGCGGGTGGCTGATCGGCGGCGAGTTCAGCCAGGTCAACGGCAGCTCGCGCGGCAAGCTGGCGCGGCTGCTGGCCGACGGCTCGCTCGACCCCGCCTTCACGCTGGCGGCCGACGACACCGTGTGGGCGCTCGCCGTCCAGGGCACGCGCGTCTACGTTGCGGGCGAGTTCGCCAGCCTCGGCGGCAGCACCCGCAACGGCCTGGCGGCGCTCGACGCGACCGCGCTCACGCTCGACGCCGGCTTCGTACCCAGCGTCACCGGCGGTGCGGCCTCGGTGTCTGCGGTCGTGGTCACGGCGTCGGCGGTCTACGCCGGAGGCGCGTTTACGACCGTCAATGGCGACCCGAAGACGAACCTTGCCGCCGTCGATGCCGTGACCGGAGCGACCATCGGGGCGTTCACCGGAACCGCCGACGGTCGCGTCGCGACGCTGGCGTTGTCGGGCGCCGCGCTGTACGTCGGCGGCGAGTTCTCGCAGATCGGAGGCCTCACGCGGCCGCACCTGGCGCGTCTCGACGCAACCACCGGCGCGGCTGACATGGCCTTCGACGCCGCGGCCGGCGACGACGTCAACGCGATCGTCGTGGCGGGCGGTGCACTCTATGCCGGCGGCAGGTTCGCGCAGATCGGCGGCGCCAGCCGGTCGCGGATCGCCCGTCTCGACCCCACGAGCGGCGCGGCGGCGGCGTGGAATCCCGGGGCGGACGGCGAGGTCGAGCAGCTGGGCGTGTTCGGCGCCGCGCTGGTCGTCGGCGGCCATTTCAAGACGATTGGCGGGCTCGAACGGCTGCGCCTGGCGGCGCTCGACACCACGAGCACCACCGGAGTCACGCTGCCGTGGAACCCGGCGCTCAGCAGCAGCGTGGACATGGTGCACGTCGACGCTGCCGGCCATGTGTTCGCCGGCGGGTCGTTCACCCACTTCGGCGCCGTGCTCCGCGAGAACCTCGCCGCCATCGACCTGCGGGGCGGCGGTCTGCTGCCCTGGAACCCCGGCACCGACGGCTGGGTGCGGGCGCTAGACGTGGTCGGAAACACGGTGTACATCGGCGGGGACTTTCTGTCGATCGCCGGCGTGAGCCGACGCCGCATCGCAGCGCTCGACGCCGTCACCGGCGAACCTCGCGCCTGGACCGCAGAACCCAACGGCCCGGTCTACGGTCTGGCCGTCGTGGGCGATGTGGTCTATTTCGTCGGCGCCTTCTCGTCGGTGAAGGGCAGCAGTTCGCGTGGCCGTGGCGCCGCCGTCGGCGTGGATGACGTGGTGCGAGCCTGGAATCCCGACGCCGACGACGACATCGAGGCGCTGGCGGTGTCGGGGGCGCGGGTGTATCTCGGCGGCCTGTTCGCGACGCTGGGCGGGCAGGCGCACGTGCGCCTCGGCGCGGTGGACGCGACGACGGGTGCGCCCGACGCGGCGTTCACGCCCACGGTCAGCGGGCCGGTGTACCGCGTGGACGTACTAGGCGACCTCGTGTTCTTCGGCGGCGACTTCGCGATGGTGAGCGGCTCCTCGCGGCAGAACGCCGCCGCCGTGAAGGGCGCGCCCGGCACCATCGACCACGGGACCCTGCAGGGATGGAACCCGAACGTCGGCGGCCCGGTGTACGACCTCGATGCCTTCGGCGACGACGTCTACCTGGCCGGCGGATTCGGCTCGGTGGGCGGGTCGTCGCGGCCCGGCATCGCCATGGTCGATGCGCTTGCGTCGGGCGGCGCGCTTCGCCCCTGGAAGCCGGTCGACGTGAGCGGCGGGGCAGTGTCGGTGATCGACACCTCGGACAGTGCCGTGCTGTTTGGCGGCCTCCTGAACGATCTCGACGGCGTGTCGATCGGGGCGGTGCTGTATCCCGAGGCCGGTCTCGGCGGCACCGCGCCGGCGCCGACCACCCCGCACGCGCTGGTGCGAGGCACGCGGCTCGACCTCGCTTGGGGGGCGCCGCCACTGGGCGCCCGGCCGTCGAGCTACGTGATCGAAGCCGGCACCGGGCCGGGCCTGAGCAACCTCGCCAGTTTCAACACCGGCACCGCGTCGACGTCGTTCGGCGCCAGCGGTCTCGGGCCAGGCACTTACTACTTCCGGCTGCGCTCGGCGAACACGTTCGGCGTCGGCGCCGCTACGGCGGATCAGGCCTTCGTCGTCGGCCAGGCCGGGTGCAGCGGGCCGCCATCGGCGCCTCTCGACCTGCGGGCGACGGTCGCCAACGGCGTCGTGCAGCTCACGTGGCGCGCGGCCGCGGCCTCGATCGTGACCGGCTACCGCCTGACGGCAGGCGTCACCAGCGGCGGCTCGCAGGTGGGCACGTTCGCCGTCGGCCCGACGACGACGTTCAGTGCCGCAGCGCCGCCGGGCGCCTACTTCGTGCGCGTCGCCGCGGTGAACGCCTGCGGGCTCGGTGTCCCCTCGGCCGAGGCGGTGGCGGTCGTCGGTTCGCCGGTAGTGCCGCCGACGGCGCCGTTCGGGCTCGAGCATACGGTGAGCGGGTCGACCGTGAGCTTCACCTGGGGCGCGCCCTCCTTCGGCACCGGTCCCTTCCAGTACCGGCTCGAAGCCGGCAGCGCCACGAGCCTGTCGAACATCGCCGTCGTGACGCTCGGCGACACCGCGTTCGTCGTGCCCGGCGTGCCGCCGGGAATCTACTACGTGCGCGTGCGCGCCGTCGGCGCGGGCGGCGTGGGGCCGGTCAGCAACGAAGTGGTGGTCGTGGTGCCGTAGGGGGCGGTCGCCGTGCAGCGACCCACCGATGGGTCGGCTGCGATAAGCTCGGAGGCATGGCGGCCAGTCCTCAGGCACGCGGCCTCCGGGTCTTGAGCGTGCTGCTCGGCGTGTTCTTCCTGTTCGAAGGCATCAGCAAGTTCGGCTGGCTGACCGATCCGTCGCCGCTCGCGGCCAGGCTCACCGGGTTCTTACAGAACGCGAACGCCTGGAACCGCGGTTACCTCGAGTCGGTCTGCATCCCATGGGCGCCGCTGTTCGCGCGGCTGGTGCTGTTCGGCGAACTGGCCACCGGCCTGTCCCTCATCACCGGGGTGTGGGCGCGCTATGCCGCGGCGGTGGCCTTCCTCATGGTGATGAACATCCACTTCGCCAGCGGGCTCCTCTTCCAGTACGGCTTCCTCACCAACGGCTACGGATTTCCGGTGGTGGGCGGGCTGCTCGCGCTGGCAATCGGCGCGGTCGGGCTGCCGCTCAGCCTGAAGCCCAGATAGGCACGACCTGTGGCCAGGCGCAGCGGCCGCGAGCGCTTCACCGAACTCCTCTTCTACGGGGTCGTGCTGCTCGTCGCCTACATGGCGCTGCAGGTGATCTGGCCGTTCCTGGCGCCGCTGGCCTGGGCGGCGATCCTGGCGATGACGCTGCGGCCGGTCTACATGTACTTCTGCATCCACCTGAGCAACAGCAACGCCGCGCTGGTCACGACGATCCTCGCCGGGCTCCTCATCATCGCCCCGGCGGTGTTCCTGGCGCTGGTCGTGGCACAGCAGGTGCCGCTCGCCCTCGACTACGTGAAGAACCTGTCGGCGACGACGCCCGATCAGATCATGCAGACGTGGAGCGCCTTGCGGGCCCGGCTGCCGTTCCCGCTGCCCGCGGATCCGATGGCGCTGCTGGCCGAGGGCGCGCAGTCGGCGGGCACCTTCCTGGCCGGTCAGGCCGGGTCGCTGGTCGCCAACGTGCTCGCCACGTTCGGCAGCCTGCTGGTGATGCTGTTCGCGCTGTTCTTCCTGCTGCGCGACGGCACCGCCTTCGCCGCCGCCATCCGCCGGCTGCTGCCGTTCTCCGACGCGGAGAGCGATCGCCTCATCCGCGAGACGTCCGACCTGGTCGTGGCCAGTGTGGGTGCCGGGCTGCTGGTGGCGGCGGTGCAGGGGCTGATCGGCGGGCTGGCGTTCTGGGCGCTCGGCCTGCCGGCGCCAGCCGTGTGGGGGGTGGCCATGGCGATCTGCGCGCTGTTGCCGCTGGTCGGCGCGACGATCGTCTGGGTGCCGATGGCGGGGTGGCTGTTCCTGAGCGGCGACATCGCGCGGGCGGTCGTGCTCACCGCGATCTGTGCGATCGTCCTCGGCTCGGCCGACAACGTGCTCCGACCGCTGCTGCTGAGCGGCCGCACGTCGGCCAGCGGGCTGGTGGTGTTCATCGGCCTGCTCGGCGGGGTGGCGGCGTTCGGCTTCGTCGGACTGGTGGTCGGGCCGATCGTGCTGGTGATCGCCGGCACACTCATCGATGCGCTGACCCGGCGCGTGCAGCTCTCGAACGACGATTCCGCCCTCATCGACGCGCCGTGACCACCCCGGACCACGAGGCGCTGATGCGCGAGGCGCTGACCCAGGCCCGCGCCGCCGCCGCCGCCGGCGAGGTGCCGGTCGGGGCCGTGGTGGCGCTCGACGGCGTCGTCGTCGGCCGGGGACACAACCAGCCGATCGGCGCGCACGATCCCACCGCCCACGCCGAGATCGTCGCCATCCGCGACGCGGCCCGCACGGTGGGCAACTACCGGCTCACCGGCGCCACGCTGGCCGTCACCGTCGAGCCGTGCCTGATGTGCGTCGGCGCGATGGTGCACGCGCGGATTGGCGCCGTGGTCTACGGCACGGCGGAGCCGAAGGCCGGGGCGCTCGGCTCGACCATCGCCGCGCACGAGTTGCCCAGCCTCAACCATCGCCTGCTGGCGGTGGGCGGTGTCCTCGAAGCGGAGTGCCGCGAAGTGATGCAGGCGTTCTTCCGCGCCCGGCGCGGCTGAGCGCCGGCGCTGGGTGCGCCGCGCCTCAGGGTGTGGTGCAGCGGCGAGACTCTGGGCACGCGGCCACCCAGCGCCCACATTCGTAGTTCGATCCAGACACGTCCGGCGTTATGTTCCGCGTGGCAGATCCCGTGCACGGGACAGCCGCGGCAGCCGGCGGCCCGCCGGCAGACTGTGAGACCCACGTGAACGCGAAGCACGCCTCGACCCTGGTTCTGACGGCGGCGATGATTCTCGGCCTCGCGACCACTTCACGCGCCCAGCCGCCCACGGTGATGGCCACCGGACTCGACAACCCGCGCGGCCTGGCGTTCGGCCCCGACGGCGCGCTGTACGTCGCCGAGGCCGGCCGCGGCGGCACCAGCACGTTGTGCCTGCCCAATCCTCCGGGGCCGCCCGGCAATCGCTGCTACGGCGCCACTGGCGCCATTACCCGCATCACCGCGCCCGGCGTCCACGGCCGCATCCTTCCTGGCCTGCCGTCGGTGGCGGGGCCGACCGGCGCCGAGGCCACCGGACCGCACGACATCGCGTTCGGATTCGGGCGGGCGTTCGTCACCGTCGGCTCGGGCGGCGATCCGGCCCTGCTGGCGCCGTTCAGGGCCGCCGGCATCAACCTGGCGTCGCTGCTGATGATCAGCTACACCGGCCAGATCACGCCGATCGCGGACTTCGGCGCCTACGAGTCGGCCAACAACCCGGCCGGCGGACCGATCGACACCAACGCCTACGGCCTCGAGGTACTGGCCACGCGCGCCGTGATCGCCGACGCCGGCGGCAACTCGCTGCTGCAGATCGACGGCAGCCTCACGCTCTCGACGCTGGCGGTGTTCGCCAACCGCACGGTGCCGGGACCGGGTGGGATGGGCACCGTGGACATGGAAGCGGTTCCCACCGCGATCGCCGAGGGTCCCGATGGCAGCCTCTACGTCGGCCAGCTCACCGGCTTCCCGTTCCCGACCGGCGGAGCGCAGGTGTTCCGGGTGGCCGCAGGTGGCGGCACGCCCACCGTGGTGGCCGATGGCTTCACCAACATCATCGACATCGCCATCGGCCCCGACGGCGTCGCCTACGTGCTCGAGCACGACGCCAACAGCCTGCTCGTCCCCGGCAACGTCGGCCGGCTGACGAAGATCGGCCCGTTCGGCTTCCGCACGGAGCTGGCGGCCGGCCTGCTCGTGGCACCGGGCAAGATCACCATCGGCCCCGACAACTCGGTCTACGTGACGGTGAACAGCACCTCGGCCGGCAGCGGCGAGGTGTGGCGGATCACGCAGTAGGCTCCGGGCGTATCCTCGACGCCCACCACTGGGGAACCCGCCTCGTCCGGACGGGTTCCCCGTTGCTTTGTACGACCCGCCGGCGCGGGTATAATCGATGGTTCCGGGCAACCGGACGCGGTCCCACCTAGCGGAGAGGTACCGAAGTGGTCGTAACGGGGGCGCCTCGAAAGCGTCTTGTCGGGTAACCGGCACGTGGGTTCGAATCCCACCCTCTCCGCCAATCCTAAGTCTCTCAAAATAAATGCGATGGCTCGAAGCTGCTGAATACACGTACGTGTTTTGTACGTGACGGCCAAGACGAGGGCTAAGCCTTGAGACGCACACAGGGACGCGGCAGGGCGGCGCCATCCTTCGTGCTTCCAGCACGGCAACTCTCACGTCTTCCTTCCGCCAGCCGCGGCTTGGCCCCAGTGCCGAACGCGATTTGACAGGAGTCGGAGCGCCCCTCTAGACCAGCGTGTCCAGGGCCTCCATGAACCGCTCAGCGTAGAGTGTCGCCGCGCGTTTCACCCAAGACTCCGTGATCAGGAATATCCAGGAGAACAGTAGAAGTACGTCGATGGCGGCAACAGCGGGCTGTACCAGGCCAATCGACTGCCGCGCGCTGACGCTACCGAACATTTCGGCGCCGACGCTGGCAAGTGCGACGAAAGTGACGACGATGCCGGCGGGCTTCAGCGCCCAAAGGTTGCGCCTGAATCCGTAAT
>JBFWNV010000001.1:0-2027827 GCA_050250875.1 Vicinamibacterales bacterium | reverse complement strand
CCCACGTGTTACTCACCCGTTCGCCACTCTACTCAGGGCCGAAGCCCCTTTCGCGTTCGACTTGCATGTGTTAGGCACGCCGCCAGCGTTGATTCTGAGCCAGGATCAAACTCTCAAGTTAAAGTTGTTGTCCACGCACCGCCTTGCGGCGGCGCGCGGGCATCTTCCCAAACCAGAGGAGCTTGTCGGCTCTTCTTGTTTGTTACGTCTTCGTGTCGCCCCGCCGTCGGCTCTCGCTTGCGCTCGAACCTGAACGGGACAGCTGACACTCGACGGGCTGGTTGTGCACGCTCTATCTAGTTTTCAAAGAACCAAGGTGGGACGGCCCGCGGCCGACCCGGTGCCCCTGCACGATAGTGCCATTCAGGGGAACCTTACGAGCTTACGACGCACGTCCTGGCCACGTCAAGCAGAAAATTGCACTGCCTGAGGTCCGAACCAGTCGGGGAACTTCCCTTCGGGCGTCGTCGAGCGGGGCACGCCGCCGGACCGTCCGGCTGCGTGTCGAGCGCGCCGCCCATGACCGTAGGCAACGCGTCAAGCACGAACTCACATCGTAGCGACCGCGTTACCTGGCTGTCAACCCCCGACCGGCCCTGGCGACGTGAATCCGTGCAGTTCCGTGCAGCCACCAAGCGTGCGAGATCGGCTAACCGCCGACCCGCAGCACCCGCCGTTCACGCTGGCCCTTGCGAAGCACCGCCACCCGGCCACCGATCAGGTCGGCGGCGGTGATCCGGTCAGCCCCCTCGGTGAGCCGCCGGTCGTTGACGTACAGCCCGCCCTGCTTGACCAGGCGATGCGCTTCGCCCTTCGAACCCGTCAGGCCCGATCGCACCGCGGCCTCGGCGGCGGCCAACCCGTCGCCGTCGAGTTCGGCCCGCGGCAGGTCAATCGACGGCACGTCGCCGAACACGGTGAGAATGTCGTCCGGCGAGGCGTCGGCCAGGCTGCCGCCGAACAGCACCTTTGAGGCCCGTTCGGCCCGCTGCAATTCGCTCTCGCCGTGCACCAGCCGCGTCACCTCACGCGCCAGAGCGCGCTGGGCCTCACGGCGTTCGGGAGCGGCCGCGTGGGCGGCGGCGATGGCCGTGATCGCCGGCTCGTCGAGAAACGTGAACCGCCGCAGATGCGGCACGACCTCGCGATCGTCGCTCTTCAGCCAGAACTGGTAGAACTCGTACGGCGACGTGCGGTCGGCGTCGAGCCACACCGCTCCGCTCTCGGTCTTGCCGAACTTGGCTCCGCTCGACGTCGTCAGCAGCGGCCACACCAGGCCGTGGACCCGCGTGCCGCGCACCTTGCGCACCAGGTCGCAGCCGGCGGTGATGTTGCCCCACTGGTCGGTGCCGCCCATCTGCAGCGTGCAGCGGTCGCGGTCGTGGAGGATCAGGAAGTCGTAGGCCTGCAGCAGCTGGTAGCTGAACTCGGTGAAGCTGATGCCGTCGCTGCTGTCGAGACGGCGTTTCACCGACTCCTTGGCCATCATGTAGTTGACGGTGAAGTGCTTGCCGACGTCGCGGAGGAAGTCGAGAAAGCCGATCGGGCGCAGCCAGTCGACGTTGTTGCGCATGAGCGCGGCGTTCGACAGGGCCGGCGAGAAGTCGAGAAACCGCTCGAGCTGGCGACGGATGCCGTCGGCGTTCGCCGCGGTCTGCTCCAGGGTCAGCAGATTGCGCTCCTGGCTCTTGCCGCTCGGATCGCCGATCAGGCCGGTGCCGCCGCCGACGAGGGCAATCGGCCGGTGGCCGTGGCGCTGCAGCCTCGCCAGGCCGAGGATGGTCAGCAGCGACCCGGCGTGCAGGCTGGGTGCGGTCGGATCGAAGCCGATGTAGGCGGTGACGGGGCCGGCCGCGAGCGCCGATTCGAGCCCGTCGGTGCTGTCGTGGAGCAGCCCGCGCCAGCGCAGTTCGTCGAGGACGTTCACGCGTTCACTATACCGCCAGCCTCGCGGGCGTCCGGTCGCCGCGGCGTCGACCACGGGCTGCTAACATTGCGCCACCTGCCGATGTCCACCGAGTCCCGGCTCTCCCGGCGAACCGCGCTGAAGGGACTCGTCGCCACCGGCGTGGGCGTGGCCACCGGCACCATCGGCTACGGCGTCGGCGTGGAGCGCCATCGCGTCCGGTTCTACGAGCGGCCGTTGACGGTGGTCGGCTGGCCGGCCGCGCTCGAGGGACTGCGGGTCGGGCTCATCACCGACGTGCACCTCAGCGCGATGGTGCCGGCCGAGGACATCCGGCAGGCCGTCGATCTGCTGGCGGCGGCCCGGCCCGATGTCGTCGCCCTCGGCGGCGATTACGTGACCGACGCCGACGTGGCCCGCGCCGCGCCGGTGGCCGAACTGCTCGCGCCGCTTGCCTTCGCGCCGCTGGGCGCCTTCGCGGTGCTCGGCAATCACGACGACGACCGCGTCGTTCCGGCGGCACTGGCGGCGCGCGGGTTCACGGTACTGAGGGATCAGCGGACGCGCGTGAGGTGGCGCGGCGAGGCCGTCGACGTCGTCGGGCTGCGCTACTGGACCCGACGCCTGCCCGACATCACCCGAATCGTGAAGGGGGCCGGACCGACGACGGTCATGCTGGCGCACGATCCACGGCGGTTGCGCGAGGCGGCGAGCCTCGACGTGCAGCTCGTGCTGGCCGGCCACACGCACGGCGGCCAGGTCGTGCTGCCGGGGATGGGCGCCGTCGCCGCCCGCCGGTTCCCGGTCGTTGCCGGCGACGCTACCGACGGCAACTGCACGGTGTTCGTGAGTCGAGGCGTCGGCACGGTGGTCGTCCCGGTGCGGATCAACTGCCCGCCCGAGGTGTCGGTGCTCGTGCTGCGGGCGCCGGCCCGCGCCTGAGCCGTCCGTGCCGGAGTCACGCAGGCCAACGCCGTCGACCTTCGCCATCGCCGCGCTGGCGATGGCCGGCGCCGCCGCCACGCTCGCGGCGGTGGCCGTACCCGAGGCGCCACTGGGATTCGCGGTCCGATGGCGGTGGCCGACGGCCACGGACCTGGTCGTCGCGGTCGCCGTGGCATGGTCGGCCCGTCTGCCGGGACGCCGAGCGATCGTGGCCCCGCTGGCCGTCCTCGGCGCGTTCGCAGCCGCGCCCGACGTGGCGGCGGCATGGACGTTCCACGGCTGGGGCGCCGTGATCGTCTGGGCGATCGTCGTCGCGGCGGTGTGCCGCGGGGCCACGCTCCCCCCGACCGCCGCCTGGTCGGGCCAACCGCGCCGCCATGCAGCGGTCGCCGCCCTGGCCGCCACGGCGTGGCTCGGCGGTCTCGCCGTCGCGGTGTCGCCGCATGCGCTGACCGGCGACGCTCCCCACTATCTGACCATCGCCCGCAGCCTCGTCGCCGACGGCGACCTCGACCTCGCCAACGACTACGACGACCGCACCTACGCCGACTTCTATCCTGGCAGCCTCGAGCCTCGCCACACCAACACCAGCCCGTGGGGCGAGCAGTATTCCTTCCATGGCATCGGGGTCGCCGTGCTGGTCGCCCCGGCGTTCGCCATGTGGGGCGTCCCCGGAGCGACGGCGACGCTGGTGGTGGTGATGGCGGCTGGTGGCGCGCTGCTCTGGCTGGCGGTCTGGCACCTGCTCCGTGACGCCGCAGCGGCCTGGGCCGGCTGGGCGGCGCTGACAGCGTCGGCGCCGTTCGCACTGCACGCCGCCGCCGTCTATCCCGACGGACCGGCCGCCGCAGGCGTCGCGGCCGGGCTCTGGCTGCTCGCCTTGCTCCAGCGCGGCGGCACCGTGCCCCTCTGGGCGCTCGCCGCCGGCAGTAGCGGCCTCGCCGTGCTGCCCTGGCTGCACGCCAGGCTCGCTTGGCCAGCGGCCGTGTTCGGCCTCGCGATCGTCGTGGCGATCTGGCGCCGTCAGCCGGAGCGCTGGACGCGGCTGGCCTGGTTCCTGATGGTGCCGGTGATCAGCCTGGCCGGCTGGGTCGCCGCGGCGCAAGTGATGTTCGGCACCTGGAATCCTTCGGCGGCGATCCTGCAGCGTACCGCGCCCGGAACCTGGAACGACATGGCGAGAGGCCTGGTCGGCCTGATCGCCGATCAGGAGTACGGGCTCGTGCCGTCGGCACCGGTCATGGCCATCGCCATCGCCGCCTTGCCGCGGTTCCTCAGGGCGTGCCCGGCCGTCGGCGCCGCGACGGCGCTAGCCGCCGCCGGCGTCCTGGCGATGTCGAGCCTGTGGATGTGGTGGGGCGGCGACTCGGCACCAGCGCGCTTCCTGGTCGTGACGCTGCCGGCGCTGGCGCTCTGGATGGCGCACGGCTGGTCGTCGGCGACTGCCGGCGGCCGGCGGGTGATGGTGCTGGGCCTGGCGGTGAGCGCGGCGATGACCGTTCTCTATGCGTCGATCGACGGCGGCGCGCGGGCCTACGCATTCGCCGACGGGCGAGCCTCGGTATTCGCGGCGTTTTCACACTCGGTCGACGTGGGCCTGGCGCTGCCGGCGCTGTTCCGCCCTGGCGAGACACTCGCGGCCTCGCTCCGGCTCGCACTGGTCTGGCTGGCGGCAGGGGCCGTGGCGGCCTTTCTGGTCGCGCGAATGCCTTTGCGAGGTGACGACGCGTCGGCCACCGGCATGGGCGGGCTGGTGATCCTGGTCGCCGCGGCGGTCGCGGCCGGCACCGGGTGGCGCCTGACGGGACGCACGCCGTGGACGACCGACGGTGCGGCGCTGGCGCTGGTCCAGGGCGTCGCCGACGGACGGGGCGGAGTCGGCGTCGGCCTCGATTCGTGGCGGCCGCGGCCCGTCGGTGCGCTGATCGGCGGGCTGCGCCTGCGTACGCCGGAGTCCGTGCCGCTGCAGCCGCCGATGTGGCTCTATCTGCCCAACGTCCCGGCCGGCCGGTACGCGGTCGGCGTGGCCGCGTCGAGCGGCGCCGCTCCGACGCTGCGGCTGGAGCTCGGCCGCGATGCGTGGCCGTTCACGGAATGGACGGGGTCGCCGCCGCCACCGTCGATCACGCTGCACACCGCCGTGCATTCGGTCCGGGTCATCGGCGAGGCCCCGGCCGGCACGGCGGTCTGGCTCGAACCGCACGGCGTCGGCCCTGGCGCGTCACGTGAGCAGGCGCGGCGCGTGACGCGCTACGGGGACACGGCCGTCTACTCCATGGACGACGACAGCTACGTGGATCCCGGTGGAATCTGGACCGGCGGCAACCGCACCACCCGCCTCCTCGTGGCTCCGCCGGACCATCGGCCGATCGAGGTGACCGTGGAGGCCGGGCCCGTGCCGGTGGAGGTGACGCTCCCGGCGCACGCCGCCCTCGGCGCCCTGGCGGCGAACGAACGGCGGGTCGTGCCCCTCGGCCAGGCGGGCCCGGCCGGCGTGATCGATCTGCGGGTCGCCGTGCGCGGCGGGTTCCCGGCCGCGGCCCTCGGCGCCCCGTCGGACTCGCGGACGTTCGGGGTGCGGCTGTCGTTCAGTCCGCGGTCGCGCTGAGCGGCGGCTCGACGAAGCGGCGTCCGTCGAGACGCCAGCGGCCATCGAGCACGAGGCTCACGGCCGCCGGGAGCAGGCGGTGCTCCTCGATCAGGATGCGCGCCGCCAGCGTCTCGGCGGTGTCGTCGCGAATCACCGGCACGGCCGCCTGCAGGACGATCGGCCCGCCGTCGAGTTCCTCGGTCACCAGGTGCACCGTGCAGCCGGCCACCTTCACGCCGTGCGCCAGCGCCTGCGCCGGCGCGTTCGTGCCGGGAAACGCCGGCAGGAGCGACGGGTGCACGTTGAGCACCGGGCCGCGGTAGCACTCGAGGAACCGCCGGCTCAACCGGCGCATGAAGCCGGCCAGGCAGACCAGGCGGACGTGCCGCTCGTTCAGCGCTTCGGCAAGCCGCTCGTCGAAGGCCTCGCGCGACGGCCAGTCGGTGTGGGGCATCACCAGCGTCTCGATGCCGGCGGCGGCGGCGCGCGCCAGCGCCGGCGCGCCGGCCACGTTCGACACGACGAGCGCGATCGAGGCGTCGAGACGCCGGCCTTCGATCGCGTCGACCAGCGCCTGCAGGTTCGATCCTCGGCCCGACACGAGCACGCCGATGCGGCGGTCGGTGCCCGGCTCAGACATAGCGCACCGCCGGCTCGCCGCCGACGATACGGCCGATCTCGGCCGGCGTCTCGCCGCCCTCGGTCAGCAGCGCGGCCGCGCGAGCGGCCTGGCCGGCGGCCACCGCCACCACCAGGCCGATGCCCATGTTGAAGGCGCGGTACTGATCGTCGAGCGGCACGGCACCGGCGTCGGCGAGCCACCGGAACAGCGGCGGCACCGTCCAGGCGCCGCGCCGCACCTCGGCCGCCGTGCCCTCTGGCAGGATACGCGGCAGGTTGTCGGTGATGCCGCCGCCGGTGATGTGCGCCATGCCCTTGACCAGGCCGGCGGCCAGCAGCGGCTGCATCGCCCGCAGATAGGAGCGGTGCGGCCTGAGCAGCGCCGCTCCGACCGTCTCGCCCAGATCGGCGACGTGGCTGTCGACGCGCAGGCCGAGGCGATCGAACACGATCCGCCGGGCCAGCGAATAGCCGTTGGTGTGCAGGCCGGTCGACGGCAGCGCGAGCAGCACGTCGCCGGGGACGAGACCACGGCCGTCGACGAGCCGGGCCCGCTCCACCGCGCCGACGATGAAGCCGGCCACGTCGTACTCGCCGTCGGCGTAGAACCCCGGCATCTCCGCGGTCTCGCCACCGAGCAGCGCACAGCCGTTCTCGCGGCAGGCCGCCGCCAACCCGGTGACGATCTGCTCGGCGACGTCGGGCGACAGCCGGCCGGTGGCCAGGTAGTCGAGGAAGAACAGCGGGGCGGCCCCCTGCACCAGGATGTCGTTGACGCAGTGGTTGACGAGATCCTGGCCGATGGTGTCGTGGATGCCGGCCAGGAACGCCACCTTCAGCTTGGTGCCGACGCCGTCGGCGCTCGACACCAGCACCGGATCGGTCCAGCCGCCGCCGGCCAGGGTGAACAACCCGCCGAACGACCCGATCTCCGACAGGACACCGGGCGTGAAGGTCGACCGGGCGATCGACTTGATGCGGCGGACGGTCTCGTTGCCGGCGTCGATGTCGACGCCGGCCGACTTGTAGTCGGTACCGCTCATGCCACCGGCTCCGCCTCCGCGACCCGCGCGGGGCGGCCGTCGAGCTTGAGCGCCAGCTGCAGGTAGGCCTGCTGGTCGCGCGGGAAGGCCACGGGATACTGCCCGGTGTAGCACGACGTGCAGTAACGGCCGCTTTCCGGCGTCACCGCCGACAGCAGTCCGTCGAGGCTGAGATAGGCCACCGAGTCGGCCTCGAGGTACTTGCGGATCTCGGCGAGCGAGTGCGTGGCGGCGATGAGCTCGCTGCGCTGCGGCGTGTCGACGCCGTAGAAGCACGGCGAGATCGTCGGCGGGCAGCTGATGCGCACGTGCACCTCGGCGGCGCCGGCGGCGCGCACCATCTTGACGATCTTGCGGCTGGTCGTGCCGCGGACGATCGAGTCGTCGATGAGCACGACGCGCCTGCCCGTCAACAGGCTGCGCACCGGGTTGAGCTTCACCTTGACGCCGAAGTGGCGGATCGACTGCGCCGGTTCGATGAAGGTGCGGCCGACGTAGTGATTGCGGATCAGGCCGAAGCGCATCGGCACGCCGCACTGTTCGGCGTAGCCGATGGCGGCGCAGACGCCGGAGTCGGGAATCGGCACCACGACGTCGGCCGGCACCGTCGTTTCGCGCGCCAGCTGGCGGCCGAGTTCGGTGCGCACCTCGTTGACGCTGCGCCCGAACACCTCGCTGTCAGGTCGGGCGAAGTAGACGTGCTCGAAGATGCAGTGCGCGCTGGGCGCCGGCGGGAACGGCCGCACCGACCGTGGACCGTCGGGGCCGATGATCAGCACCTCGCCCGGTTCGACGTCGCGGACGTAGGTGGCGCCGACCAGGTCCATCGCGCAGGTCTCCGAGCACACCACCCACGCGTCGCCGAGGCGGCCGAGGGCCAGCGGACGGAACCCGTGCGGATCGCGGACGGCGACCAGCCGCTCCCGGGTGATCAGCGCGAACGAGAAGGCGCCGGTGAGCTGGGCGACCGCCTCGACCAGCGCGTCCTCCACCGATGCCGCCTTCGAGCGCGCGAACAGGTGCAGCGCCACCTCGGTGTCGCTGTTGGTCTGGAAGATCGAGCCCTGCCGGACGAGCTCGTCGCGCAGCTCGCGGGCATTGACGATGTTGCCGTTGTGGCAGATGCCGACCTGGCCGTGGACGCAGTCGATGAGCAGCGGCTGGGCGTTGGCCACCGAGCTCTCACCGGCCGTCGAGTAGCGGGTGTGGCCGATGGCGGCATGGCCGGGCAGGGTCGCCAGCGCATCCTGCGTGAAGATCTCGGCCACGTAGCCCATCGCGCGGAGCGACCGGACCCGCGTGCCGTCCGACACGGCGATGCCGGCGCTCTCCTGCCCGCGGTGCTGCAGCGCGTAGAGCCCGAGGTAGGCCAGGTTGGCCGCCTCGGCGTGCCCGTAGATGCCGAAGACGCCGCATTCTTCCCGGAACTTGTCGAACATCGTGCGAGTCCTCGCTAATGGTCCGCCGTCGATCCGAGCTCCGCGACCGTCCTCACGCCGCTCCCGCCGCCCGCTCGAAGTACCGCCCGATCGCCTCCGCCCAACGGGCCTCGGCCGCGGCCACCGGCAGGGAGATGGCCGGCGCGCCGCCGCAGGCGATGCGGATCGCCGGGCCGCCGGTACGGCCGATGACCTGGGCCGGAACGCCCGCGTCGGCTGCCCGCGCGAGCACGGCGGCGACGGCGCTGTCGGGTGCCGAGACGACGATGCGCGACGCGCCCTCGCCGAACAGCGCCGCCGCCACCGCGAAGGTCCCGGGCACGCCAGCGTCTGGTACGGTGTCGATCGCCGCCTCGACGCCGATGCCGCCGCTGTCGAACGTGCACTCGGCCAGGGTCACGGCGACGCCGCCCTCGGCGCAGTCGTGCGCCGACTCGACCAACCCGGCCCGGATCAGCGCGACCACGAGCTGCTGCAGTGCCCGCTCACGATCCAGATCGAGTCGTGGCGGCTCGCCGGCGACGGTGCCGAGGAGGCGGGCCAGGTACTCCGAGCCGCCCAGCTCACCCCGGTTCTCGCCGAGGACGATCACCGCCGCACCGACCGACCGGAACACCCGCGTCACGGTCTGCGCGCTGTCCTCGAGCAGGCCGACGACGCCGATCACCGGCGTCGGATAGATGGCCTGGCCCTCGGTTTCGTTGTACAGGCTGACGTTGCCGCCGGTGATCGGCACGGCCAGCGCGCGGCAGGCGTCGCCGATGCCGCGCACCGCTTCGCCGAACTGCCACATGATCTCGGGCCGTTCGGGGTTGCCGAAGTTGAGGTTGTTGGTGGCGCCGATCGGCTCGCCGCCGGCGCAGGCGACGTTGCGGGCCGACTCGGCCACCGCCAGCATGGCGCCGCGGTACGGGTCGAGGTAGCAGAACCGGCCGTTGCCGTCCACCGACACCGCCAGGCCCTGACGGGCGCCCTTGATCCGCACCACGCCGGCGGTGCGCCCGGGCTGCGCGATCGTGTTGGTCCCCACCGAGTGGTCGTACTGCTCGTAGGCCCACCGCTTGCTGGCGATGACCGGCGCCGCCAGCAGCGCCTCGAACGCCGCCTGCGCGGCCGGCGGCGCCGCGAGCGTCGCGAAATCCAGGTGCTGCACGGCCGTCTGCCACGACGGCCGGGCCATCGGCCGGCGGTAGACCGGGCCCTCGTCGGTCAGGGCGGTGGTCGGCACGTCGGCCACCAGCTCGCCGTGGAAGTGCAGGCGGACGCGGCCGGTGTCGGTGACATGGCCGACACGCACCGCGTGCAGGTCCCACTTCTCGAACACCTCCTCGACCTCGCGCTCGCGGCCGGCCTTGGCGACCAGCAGCATCCGTTCCTGCGATTCCGACAGCATGATCTCGTAGGGCGTCATGCCGGTCTCGCGCTGCGGCACGAGCGACACTTCGACGTCCATGCCGCTGCCGCCGCGCGAGCTCATCTCGCTGGTGGCGCAGGTGAGGCCGGCCGCCCCCATGTCCTGGATGCCGACCAGCGCGTCGGTCTTCATCACCTCCAGGCAGGCCTCCATCAGGAGCTTTTCCATGAAGGGGTCGCCGACCTGCACGGCCGGCCGCTTCTCGGCCGACGCCTCGTCGAACTCGGCCGAGGCCATCGTCGCGCCGTGGATGCCGTCCCGGCCGGTCTTCGCGCCGACGTAGTACACCGGGTTGCCGACACCGGCGGCGCGGCCCTTGATGATCTCGTCGTGCCGGGCCAGGCCGAGGCACAGCACGTTGACCAGCGGGTTGCCGGCGTAGACCTCGTCGAACACGATCTCGCCGCCGATGGTCGGAATGCCGATGCTGTTGCCGTAACCGCCGATGCCGGCGACCACGCCGGCGAAGATGCGGCGGGCCAGCGGCGAGTCGAGCGCGCCGAAGCGAAGGGCGTTCAGCAGCGCCACCGGCCGCGCCCCCATCGTGAAGATGTCGCGGATGATGCCGCCGACGCCGGTCGCGGCGCCCTGATACGGCTCGATGAACGACGGGTGGTTGTGCGACTCGATTTTGAAGACCGCGGCCAGCCCGTCGCCGATGTCGACGGCGCCGGCGTTCTCGCCCGGGCCCTGGACGACCCGCGGCCCGGTCGTCGGCAGCGTCTTGAGGTGCACCCGCGAGCTCTTGTAGCTGCAGTGCTCGGACCACATCACCGAGAACAGGCCGAGTTCGAGCAGGTTGGGGTCGCGGCCGAGCAGCTGCTGGATGCGGGCGTACTCGTCGTCGGTGATGCCGTGCTGCTTCAGCAGCGCCTGGTCGATGACGATCATGCCTGGACCACCTGCCGGGCCGGCCCGGCGAGCCGGCGGGCGACGACGCCGTCGGCGTAGGCCTTGACCACCGACGCGAGCACGATCCGGCCGTCGGCGCTGCCCAGCGACGGCTCGGCGGCGCGTTCGGGATGCGGCATCAGCCCGACCACGTTGCGGGCGGCGTTGCAGATGCCGGCGATGTTGTGGACCGAGCCGTTGGGGTTGCCCGCCGCCGACGCCTCGCCGGCGCTGTCGACGTAGCGGAACACCACCTGGCGGCCGGCCTCGAGCGACGCGGCCAGTTCGGCGTCGGCGTAGTAGTTGCCTTCGCCGTGAGCGATCGGCAGCGTGAGCACCTGTCCGGCGGTGCAGGCGTGCGTGAACGGCGTGTCGGTGGCCTCGACCTTGACCGGCACCAGCCGTGAGACGAACTTGATGCCACGGTTCCGGACCATCGCCCCGGGCAGCAGCCCGGCCTCGAGCAGCACCTGGAAGCCGTTGCAGATGCCCAGCACCGGGCCGCCGCGCTCGGCGAAGCGGGCGACGGCCGGCATGATCGGCGAGAAGCGGGCAATCGCCCCGGTGCGCAGGTAATCGCCGTGCGCGAACCCGCCCGGCAGGATCACCGCGTCGGCGTCACCGAGCGACGTGTCCTTGTGCCAGACGAGCGTCGCCTGCTCGCCGAGCACCGCGCTCGCCGCGTGGAACGCGTCGTAGTCGGAATTCGATCCTGGAAAGACCACCACTGCGAAGTTCATCGTGCGTCCCCGGTCCCGGTCCCTGGTCCCTGTCCTAGATCACTTCCACCCGGTAGCTCTCGATCACCGGGTTGGCGAGCAGCTTCGCCGCCATTTCCGCGACCCGGGCCTCGACGTCGGCGCGGTCGGTCGCGTCGACGTCGAGCTCGAAGAACTTGCCCTGCCGCACGTCCTGCACGTCGCCGTAGCCCAGCGTGTGCAGCGCCTCGGCGACGACACGTCCCTGCGGGTCGAACACCGACGGCTTGAGCGTCACGTAAACCCGAGCTTTCATCTCAGCGAGTCCTCATCCCTGGGTGGCCGCGACGGGCACGAACACCCGCGCGAAGATGGCATCGACGTTGCGCAGCTGCTCGTCGAGATCGAACGCCCGCGCGATCTCGCCGGCGCCGAGCACGCGGGCGATGTCGGCGTCCTGCAGCAGCAGCGCCTTGAAATCGGTCTGCTCGTGGAAGGCGCGCATCGCGTTGCGCTGGACCCATTCATAGGCCTGCTCGCGTGAGATGCCGCGTTTGGCCAGTTCGAGCAGCACCTGGCCCGAGAAGACCACGCCGCGCGAGCGCTCGAGGTTCTCCTGCATCCGCGCCGGATAGACCACCATGCCGCTGACGATCCGCGTGAAGCGCCGCAGCATGTGGTCGAGCGCGATGAAGCTGTCGGGCAGGATCACCCGCTCCACCGACGAGTGCGAGATGTCGCGCTCGTGCCACAGCGCGACGTTCTCGAGCGCCGCCATGGCGTTGGCGCGCAGCAGCCGGGCCAGTCCGACGATCTGCTCGCAGCCGATCGGATTACGCTTGTGCGGCATCGCCGACGAGCCCTTCTGCCCCTTGCCGAAGGGCTCCTCGACCTCGCCGATCTCGGTCTTCTGCAGCCCGCGGATCTCCAGCGCGAAGGTCTCGAGCGAGGCCGCGGTGATGGCCAGCGCGGTGAGCAGCTCGGCATGGCGGTCGCGCTGGATCACCTGGGTGGAGATCGGCGCCGGCTCCAGCCCGAGCTGACGGCAGACGTCGGCCTCAACCGACGGGTCGAGGTGCGCGAAGGTGCCGACCGCGCCCGAGATCTTGCCGACGCGCACGCCCTCACGGGCCCGCTGCAGGCGCCCCAGATCGCGGCCGAGCTGGTCGTACCACAACGCCAGCTTCAGCCCGAAGGTCATCGGCTCGGCGTGCACGCCGTGGGTGCGGCCGATCATCGGCGTACGGCGATGCTCCTCGGCCCGGGCGGCGATGGCCGCCCGGAGCTCGCCGACCAGGCGGAGGATCACGTCCATCGCCTGCACCATCTGCAGGGCCTGTGCGGTGTCGACGACGTCGGACGAGGTGAGCCCGAAGTGCAGCCAGCGCGCCGACGGCCCGACGTGCTCGGCGACCGCGGTGGTGAACGCGATGACGTCGTGCTGGGTGGTCTGCTCGATCTCCTCGACGCGGGCGACGTCGAACCGCGCCTTCTTCTTCAGATCCACGACCGCGTCGGGCGGCACGAGCCCGGCGCCGGCCATGGCGTCGGCGGCGGCCAGCTCCACCTCCAGCCACGTCTCGTAGCGACGCTGTTCGGTCCAGATGCGCCCCATCTCGGGATTGGTGTAGCGGCGAATCATGCGAGTGCGAGCTGCTGTGCGGGGATTCTCAGGCCGTTGACGCCGCCGAGCACGGTGAGGCCGAGCGCGCCATGGGCCAGCATGGTGCGGGCGAGGCGGGCGACGTCGTCTTCGCTCACCTGCTCGATGGCGTCGAGCATGGCGTCGAGCGATTCCTCGGGGTCGTCGTAGATGGCCAGCCGCGCCAGGTGCGACATCCGGCTCGACGTGCTCTCGAGCCCGAGCATCAGGCTGCCCTTCAGGTGGTCCTTGGCGCGGCGCAGCTCGCCGGGCGCCAGCGGCTCGGCCTTCATCCGCCGCAGCTCCTGCACCACCACGTCGACCAGCTCGGATACCGACTCGTTGGCGCAGCCGGCGTAGATGGTGAGCGCACCGGAGTCACGATAGCTGCTCAGGCTCGAGAAGACCGAGTAGGCCAGCCCGCGCTTCTCACGCACGTTCTGGAACAATCGCGAACTCATCGAGCCGCCGAGCATCGTGTTCAGGGCGAAGGCGACGTAGCGGTCGGGGTGGTTGTAGGCCAGTCCGGGTGTGCCGAAGCAGACGTGGCTCTGCTCGAGGTCCTTGGAGCGCACGAGCACGTCGGCGGCGGTGGCCGGCGCCACGTCGGCGATCGCCGAGCCACGGGCCGGCACGGCCTGGAAGGCCCGCTCGACCAGCTCGCGGACGTGGCCGTGTTCGAGGTTGCCGACGGCGGCGACGACGAAGTTCGAGGCGACGTAGGCGTCGGCGAAATACCGCCGCAACGTCGCCTGGTCGAGCGCCGAGACGGTGTCGGGCTGTCCGAGGATCGGCCGACCGAGCGGGTGCTTCGGCCAGAAGCCGCCGGCGAAGAGCTCGTGAACGAGGTCGTCGGGCGTGTCCTCGACCATCTTGATCTCTTCGAGGACGACCTTCTTCTCGCGCTCGATCTCGGCGGGATCGAAGGCCGGCGCGGTGACGAGATCGGAGAGGACGTCGACGGCCACCGGCAGGTGTTCGTCGAGCACCTTGATGAAGTAGCCGGCGTACTCCTTCGAGGTGAACGCGTCGAGGTGGCCACCGATCGAGTCGATCTGCTGGGCGATGTCTTCGGCCGACCGGGTCGCCGTGCCCTTGAAGAGCATGTGCTCCACGAAGTGGGCGATGCCTTCGTGGGCGGCCGGTTCGTGGCGCGATCCGCGGGTGAGCCATACCCCGATGCTCACGGAGCGCACGTGCGGCATGCGCTCGGTGAGCAGGCGAAGTCCGTTGGGCAGGACGTCGCGATGGATGGCGGGTGCAGACACGGTGCCGGGGAAGGCCACTCCTCTGAAATCTGCCCGTGCGCTGTCCGGGCGATCTCTGCCTAAACTATTGCGAATGAAGGGATTACGGCGAAGCATACCACGCCGGTTCACGGCCGTGCAAGGGCGATGACGGGGCCACGCGGCACCGCGGCCGATGGGAAGGCGGATGCTAGACTGATCGTCCGCGCAAGTCGCAGATGGCGCGAGAGATACCCGTGCAGCGCGATGCCCGCCCCGACCTCGCCGAGTTCGATCTCGCCGCGCTCGAGACCCTCCTGACGGCGCGCGGCCTGCCGCGATTCCGCGCCCGCCAGATCTTCCAGTGGATCTGGAAGCGCGGCGTGACCGGCTTCGCCGCCATGACCAACCTGCCGCGCGAACTGCGCACGACACTGGCCGAGGCGTTCCGCATCTCGACGCCGGCGATCGTCCGCCACGAGCGCTCGGCGGATGGCACGCAGAAGCTGGTCCTGCGCCTCGACGACGGCCGCCACGTCGAGTGCGTCTACATTCCCGACACGCCGGCGCAGACGTTCTGCGTCTCCACGCAGGTGGGCTGCGCGATGGGCTGCGCGTTCTGCCTCACGGGCAGGATGGGGCTGGTTCGCAACCTGACCGCCGGCGAGATCGCCGGACAGGTGCGCGTGCTGGCCGAGGTGACCGGGCTGCGCGAGTCGCCGTTCAACATCGTGCTGATGGGCATGGGCGAGCCGCTGCACAACTACGAGGCGACGATGCAGGCGCTGCGCATCCTCAACGAGCCCGACGGCTTCGCGTTGTCGCCGAAGCGCGTGACGCTCTCGACGGTCGGCCTGGTGCCGATGCTCGACCGGCTGGCCGCCGAACCGCTCATGCCCAACCTGGCGATCTCGCTGCACGCCACCACCGAGGAGCAGCGCGCCGCCATCGTGCCGCCGAGCAGCAAGTACGGCCTGCACGCGATCATCGAGGCGGCCAGGCGTTTCCCGCTCAGCAAGCGCGGCCGGATCACGTTCGAGTACGTCATGCTGGCCGGCGTGAACGACAGCCCGGCCGATGCCCGCCGCCTCGCCCGGCTCCTCCACGACGTGAAGGCCAAGGTCAACCTCATCCCGCTCAATGCCGCGCCCGGCATCCCGTTCGAGCGGCCGGCGGACGCCGTGGTCGACACCTTCGCGCGCATCCTCGCCGAGAAGGGCGTCACCGTGTCGGTGCGCAAGAGCCGCGGCCGCGACATTCGCGCCGCCTGCGGACAGCTGATCGTCGAGGGCGGGCGCAAACCGAGCGCTGCGCAGGCGCTGGCCGCGGTGCTCGGGTGACAGCACGCGCCGTCGTGTCGGTGGCGGCCATCTGCTGCGTCCTCGCGGGCTGTGGCAGCGAGCCGCAGAGCGTGCGGGCGCTGCTGAAGCAGGTCGACGGGCTGGCCGATTCGGCGGCGAAGTCGGCGGCCATCGAGCGCTACATCGCCGCCCGCGGCGGCACGCCGCTCATCGAGCAGAACGCCCGGCTGTGGTTCTTCGTCCAGGACGTCGACGGCAGACCGCCGCGCATCGTCGGCGACTTCAACAACTGGGCGACGACGCCACAGGGCTACGACGCCAAGGCCGGGACGCCGACGCGCGTCGACGGCACGTCCTGGTCGTACCTCGAGGGGACGGCGTTCACCAACGCGCGCCTGGAATACGTGCTCCTCTTCGAGAAGGAGACCCGGCCGGATCCGAAGAACCCGCGCACCGTCCGCACCTTCGTCGGCCCGCGTTCCGAGGTGCGGATGCCGTTCTGGAGCGTGCCGCCCGAGGTCGAGGGCAAGGCGGAGGTGCCGGAGGGCCGCGTCACCCAGGAGGCGTTCGAGAGCCGGGCGCTGAAGGGCTCGCGCCGGGTCTGGACCTATCTCCCGGCCGGCTATGACACCTCGCAGGCCATCTACTCCACCGTCTATTTCCTCGACGGCGGCAACTACGCCGACTGGATGCAGGTGCCGTCGGTGCTCGACCAGCTGATCGCCGCGAAGACGATTCCGCCGATCATCGCCGTGTTCGTCGAGCCGGGGTCGCGGCAGGAGGAGTACTCGCGCAACCCGGCGTGGCGGACCTTCATGACCCGCGAGCTGGTGCCGGCGATCGACAAGCGCCACCGCACCTTTCCAGCGCCGGATCACCGGGTGATCTTCGGCAGTTCGCTCGGCGCCTACGGCGCCGTCGACCTCGCCGTCGAGTTCCCCGACACGTTCGGGCTGTGCGCGGCCATCGCCCCGCCGGCCCAGGCCTCGACGCTGCTGACCAACCAGACGCAGGGCGTGCGGGCCGTCCAGGGCGTGCGCTTCTTCGTGCTCGGCGCCGTCTACGACACCGACGTCAAGGGCGCGCGGACGCTGCGCGCGGCGCTCGAGGAGTCGCGCGCCGATGTGCGCTACGTCGAGGTGCCCGAAGGCCACGCCGCCGAGACGTTCCGCGGCCGCATCGACGACGCGCTGAAGCAGCTGGTGCCCCAGCCGCAGTAAGGGCGGCGGCGGTCAGTCGCCGGCGTGCGGAATCGCCACCCGCACCCACTCGTTGCGCACGCGTCCACCGGGCACCGGCACCTTGAAGTAGTTGTCGGTGACCGCCACGGTCCCGTCGTCGATGGTCAGCGCCGGCCGGATGGTGCCGGCCTGGGAGGAGCGGAAGCGGTCGCTCAACGTGCGGGAGATCGCCCGCAGCCGCTGCGCGCGGGCTTTGACCACCCCGCCGTGCACCTTGTCCGGCAGGGCCGACGCCGCCGTACCTGGGCGATCGGAGTACGGGAACACGTGCAGGTGCGTGAGCGGTGACGACTCCAGGTAGCGGGCGAGCGCGTCGGCGTCGTCGTCGGTCTCACCGGGGAACCCGACGATGACATCCGACCCGATCGCGGCGTGCGGCAGCCGGGCACGGATGTCGTCGACCAGCGCCGCATACGCCGCCGCCGTGTAGGGCCGGCGCATCGCCGCCAGCACGCCGTCGCAGGCGTGCTGCAGCGGCAGGTGCAGGTGCGGCGCGAAGCGATCGGGCCGCTCGACCAACCACCCGAGCACCTCCGGCGTGCAGTCCATCGGCTCGAGCGAACTCACCCGCACGCGGAAGTCGCCGGACGCCGCGGCCAACGCCGCCAGCAGGTCGCCGAGCCGGCTTGGCGCCGGCAGGTCGCGGCCCCAGCCGCCGAGGTGCACGCCGCTGAGCGCGACCTCCTTGTAGCCGGCGTCGAGCGCGCGGTGCAGCTCGGCCAGGACATCGGCGAGGGTGCGGCTCCGGCTGGTGCCGCGTGTGGTCGGGATGATGCAGTAGCTGCACGGCTCGTCGCAGCCGGTCTGCACGCGCAGCGTCCAGGCGGTGCGGCCCATCAACCCGGGGCCGGGCAGGCGTCCGCACGGGCCCTCCGCTCCGGCGCCCGGCGCCGCGCCGCGCAGCACCGTGAGCAGCCGCGGCTTGTCGTCGTTGCGCACGACCTCGGCGACACCCGGCAGCGCCGCCACCTCGTCGCCGCAGCGCGTGGCGTAGCAGCCGGTGACGACGATCCGCGCCGCCGGATTCTCACGCTGGATCCGGCGAATCGTCTGCCGGGCGCCCTGATCGGCGCTGGCGGTCACCGAGCAGCTGTTCACGAGCACCACGTCGGCGCACTCGGGCGCAACGGCGACGTCACCGGCGGACGTGAGACCGGCCTCGACGGCCAGCGAATCGGCCTGGTTCACCCGGCAGCCGAACGTGACGACCGCGTAGCGCATGGTCCGTCTACGGCCGCACCGCAAGGGCCCGGGCGCCGATGTCGCGGCGGAACTGCATGCCGTCGAAATGGATCCGCCGGGCGGCGTCGTAGGCCGCGTCGATGGCTGCCCGGTAGGTCGCCGCCTGCCCGACGACGGTGAGCACCCGGCCGCCGGCGGTCACCAGCGCGCCGTCGCGGGCGGCAACCCCGGCGAAACGCACACGCGCGGCGGGACAGTCGGCGGCAACGCGATCGAGGCCGCGGATTTCGGCGCCCCGCGCGAACTCCCCCGGATAGCCGTGCGCGGCGAGCACGACGCCGGCGGCGACATCGGTCGAGAAGCGCGCCCGGGCCGGTAATGGCCCGCCGGTGGAGGCCGCGAAGAGCAGCGCCGAGAGTGGCTCGTCGACGAGCGGCAGCACCACCTGGGCTTCGGGATCGCCGAAGCGGCAGTTGAACTCAATCACTTTCGGCCCGTCGGCGGTGAGCATCAGGCCGCAGTACAGGAACCCGCGGAACGGCGTCCCCGCCCCGGCCATCGCCGTGAGAGTGGGCCGCACGATCTCGCGCTCGATGCGCGCGGCCACGGCATCGTCGACGCGGACGCTGGGTGCGAACGCGCCCATGCCGCCGGTGTTCGGGCCGTGGTCGCCGTCGAGCAACCGCTTGTGGTCCTGCGCCGAGCCGCACGCCACGAACCGCTCGCCGTCGGCGATCACGAAGTACGACACCTCCTCGCCGACCAGGCACTCCTCGAGAACCACCCGGGCCCCGGCGGCGCCGAATGCGCCGTCGAGCATCGCCGCCCGCAGCGCCGCCTCGGCTGCCGCGGCATCGGGCGCGATCACCACGCCCTTGCCGCCGGCCAGTCCATCCGCCTTCACCACCACCGGCAGGCCGAATTCTCCGGAGCGGACGACCGCGATCGCGGCCGCGAAGCCGTCGCAGATGCGCGCCCGCGCCGTCGGGACCGCGGCCCGCGCCATCACGTCTTTCGCGAACGCCTTGCTGGTCTCGAGCGCGGCCGCGGCACGGGTCGGGCCGAACAGCGGCCGGCCGGCGGCGAGGAAGCGATCGGCGACGCCGGCGGCGAGCGGGGCTTCGGGCCCGACCACGGTCAGGTCGGCCCGCCACGACGCGGCCAGGGCCAGGACGGCGTCCGGGTCGGTGGCGGCGACAGCCGCCACCGGCACCTCGCGGGCGATGCCGGGGTTGCCAGGGGCGCAGAGCACCGTCACTCCCGGCTCGGCGCCAAACCGGGCGGCCAGGGCGTGCTCGCGCGCGCCGCCGCCGAGCACGAGCACTCTCATCGGGATATCAGCCGTGTTTTCAACGACTTGAGGGAAGGGCCAGGGACCTGTGAAATGGCCGGCTGGCGTGGAATTCGGTGTGATAGCCTAGCACATTGGGCCCCAAGCACTGGACGTTCCAAGGGGCACTCCGAATGGGAGGAGGTGATTTCGAGATGGCCGAGGTGAAGATTCAGGAAGGTGAGTCGATCGAGTCGGCGTTGCGCCGCTTCAAGCGCAAGGTCCAGCAGGAAGACATCATCAAGGACATCAAGAAGCACTCCTTCTACCTCAAGCCGGGCGACAAGCGGCGCGCCAAGCAGGCGCTCGCGCGCAAGCGCAACCGCAAGAAGCAGCGGCGGGAGGCGGAATAACGCCAGGATTTGCGGCGCCGAACCGTTGACGGCGTCGTCGGTTCGTGGGTAACATTCGGAGCCCTTGAATACCGCGTAAACGCTTGGTGTTCAGGGGCTTCACCATATTTGACAGGTCCTGCTGCCGCGCACCCCTGCGCGGTCACGGATGGCGGGGAGGATTGCCGGCATGGAAATCGCCGAACGGAAGGTCAGCGACGTCACGATCCTGGATCTCACGGGCAAGATGACGCTCGGTGAGGGTGACGAGCTGTTGAAGGAGAAGATCAACGGCCTGCTCGCGGGCGGCAGCAAGAAGATCGTCCTCAACCTCGAAGGCGTGCCCTACATCGATTCGGCCGGCCTCGGCGAGGTCGTTCGCACGCACACGACGGTCAGCCGCCAGGGCGGCAGTCTGAAGCTGCTCAACCTGACCAAGCGCATCGAGGACCTGCTGTCGATCACCAAGCTGCTGACGGTGTTCGACACCTACGAATCCGAAGCCGACGCGGTGAAGAGCTTCTCGGCGTAGGCCGGGGCACGCCGCGCGCCATGGCGCGTTCCACACTGCCGCACGTCGACCTGCGGGAGGCCGGGGCCACACACGTGACGCGCCGGTCCTCCACGTTGAGCCTGCTCGCGTCGCTGCGGCCCGAGCAGTGGACCAAGAACCTGATCGTGTTCGCCGCGCTGATCTTCGCACAGCGGCTGCTCGATCTCGAGGCGGTAGGTCTGTCGGCGGCGGCGTTCGCGATCTTCTGCGTCCTGTCGGGTGTGGTCTACCTCGTCAACGACCTGGTCGACCAGGACGCCGATCGCCAGCACCCGGTCAAGCGGCTCCGCCCGATTGCGTCGGGCGCGCTGGCGCCTGGCACGGCGGCGATCTGGGCGGCGGCACTCGGCGCCGCCGCGGTGGCCGCCGCGGCGTGGCTGGCGCCGGCCTTCGGCCTCGTCGCCGCCGCTTACCTGGCGCTGTTCGCGGCCTATTCCCGCTACCTGAAGCACGTGGTCATCCTCGACGTGCTGTCGATCGCTCTGGGCTTCGTGCTGCGGGCCGCCGCCGGCGGCTTCGTGATCGAGGAGCCGGTCAGCGAGTGGCTGCTCGTCTGCACGGTGCTGCTGGCGCTGGTGCTCGGGCTGGGCAAGCGGCGGCACGAGATCACCCTGCTCGCCGCCGGCGCCGTCGGCCACCGGCGCATCCTCGACGAATACAACCCGTATCTTCTCGACCAGATGATTGGCGTGGTCACGGCGTCGACGCTGATGGCCTACATCATCTACGTCGCGAGTCCCGACACCGTTGAGCGCTTCGGCACGCACCTGCTGGTGCTGACCGTGCCGTTTCCGATTTATGGCATCCTGCGGTACCTGTACCTCGTCCATCGAAGGGACGGCGGCGGGAACCCGTCGGAGCTGTTGATCGCGGACCGACCGCTGCTCATCTGCGTGGCACTCTGGGGGCTCGTGACCACCACGGTCATCTACCGGCCCTTCGGACTGTGAACGCAGTTTCATGAGCAAGAGTAAGGTCGCCATCCTCCGCACGTCGCCGCGCACGGTGCGCCGCGACTACCACCGCCTGGTCAACCTGGCGGACTACCAGCAGGTCCTGGCCAAGGACGTCGAGACGGCGCTCAAGGTCAACATCTCCTGGCATTTCTTCTTCCCCGGCAGCTCGACCACGCCGTGGCAGCTCGACGGGGTGATCGCCGCCCTGCTGCAGGACGGCTTCGACCGCGGCCGCATCCACGCCTGTCACAACCGCACCGTCGTCATCGACGCCCACCTGGGCGAGCGCGAGAACAAGCAGCTGCCGGTGGTCGAGGCCTACGGGCTGAAGAACGTCCATCTCTACGAAGGCGACGAGGCCTGGATCAACATCAAGGACGCCGTCGGCGACCTGACCAGGAAGTTCCTCTGCCTCAACGACGTGTACCCGGACGGGTTCATGATCCCGCGCCGGTTCCTCGGCGAGAACATCATCCACCTGCCCACGGTGAAGACGCACGTCTTCACCACCACCACCGGCGCGATGAAGAACGCGTTCGGCGGGCTGCTCAACGAGCGGCGCCACTGGACCCATCCGGTCATCCACGAGACGCTCGTCGATCTGCTGATGATCCAGAAGGCGATTCACCGCGGCGTGTTCGCGGTGATGGACGGCACCTTCGCCGGCGACGGCCCCGGACCGCGCTGCATGGTGCCGCACGTCAAGAACGTGATCCTGGCCAGCGCCGACCAGGTGGCCATCGACGCGGTGGCCGCGAAGCTGATGGGCATCGACCCGCTGTCGATCAGGTTCATCCGACTCGCCCACGATGCCGGGCTCGGCTGCGGCGACCCGCGCGAGATCGAGATCGTCGGCGACGTCGACGCCGCCGCCGAGAACTGGCACTTCGACGGCCCGTTCCGCGAGATGACGTTCGCCTCGCGGATGCAACACAGGATCTACTGGGGCCCGCTGCGCAAGCCGATCGAATGGTCGCTCAAGACCGTGCTGGCGCCGTGGGCCTACATCGCCAGCGTCATCTACCACGACAGCTTCTGGTATCCGCTGAACGCCGACCGGCGCATGACCGAGGTGCTGCATTCGCCGTGGGGCCGGCTCTTCCAGAACTGGGAGACGCTGACGCCGGACGCCGACGGCTTCCCCACCGTGGGCGACGCGCCCGCCGAGGCGCCGCGCCTCGGCCTGCGGGCGCTCGGCCAGTCGGTGGGCATCCTGGGCACGTGCATCAAAGAGGCGCCGGAGTTCGCCAGCCGGCGACGCCACCACACGCACGGCTCCCGGGCCTAAGAGGAATTCCACCATGTCCGATTTCCAGGTCCGATCCGATTCCGTCGACGTCGAGCAGATCATGGAGCAGATCCGCCGGCGCATCCGCGACAAGCGCGGCGTCGACTACACCGAAGAACAGGTCCGCGAGCTGGCCAGCGTGCGCCTCGAGAAGTTCCTCGATCCGAAGAACCTGCGCTCCGACCTGCTCGAGCAGTTCCGCAAGAGCCGGCCACCCGTCGACGTGGCGCTGCCACCGCCGACTTACGAGTTCGAGGACTCCACGCTCTACGACACCCACCGCGGCCTGCTGCGCGCCATCCGCCGACTGCTCAACCCGGTGCTCAAGCTGTTCTTCAACCCGAACCAGATCGTCAACGTCCTGCACCAGCAGGCGGCGCTGAACCGCTTCTATGTCGAGACCACGACCCAGGCGCGCGTCGACCGGGCGGCCTGGAACGCCCTCTACTACGAGGTGCTGCACAACCTGGTCCTGGAGACGACGCGGGCGAGCATCGAGCTGAAGAACCTCAAGATGCGCGTCGAGGCGCTGTCGAGTCGGCTCGACTTCTCCGAGCGCCGGGTGCGCGCCCTCGAAGGCGTCGTGCAGTACCGGCCCGAGGCTGTGGCCCCGCCCCGGGAACGGCGCCAGGAGGCCGAAAGCGGCGGCGGCAGCGTCGAGCCGGCCGGCGTGCCCGGCGCCCCGGGCGGTTCGGGCCCCGGGCCCGACGGCGACGGCCGGCGGCGGCGCCGGCGCCGGCGCGGGCGGCGCGGTCCGGGTTTCGGCGCCGGACCGGGTGGAGCCCCCCTGGCCGGCGGCGGCACCGAGGGTGGCCCCGACGACGATGGCAGTGACGGCGGCGACGACGGCGCCGATGACGCCCCCGAGGCCCACGCCGAAACACCCGCCGCCCCGCCGGTGGCCCCGGACCCCGACCGGGATCCGCTGCCGTCGTGAGGGTCGCGGTCGTCGTCCAGCGTTACGGCGCCGAGATCAACGGCGGTGCCGAGCTGCATGCCCGCTACATCGCGGAGCACCTCGCCAAGCACGTCGACATCGAGGTGCTCACGACGTGTGCCCGCGACTACATCACCTGGGTGAACGAGTACCCGGCGGGACCGTCGCGCGAGGGCGGCATCGACGTCCGTCGCTTCCCGGTGACCCGAACGCGGTCACCGAAGGAGTTCGGCGACTGGTCGCGGCGGGTCTTCGAGGGGGCGCACTCGATCAACGACGAACTGGCGTGGCTCGAGGCCGAGGGTCCGACCTGCCCGGCGCTCATCCGCCACCTCACCGACCACGGCGAGGGCTACGACTACGTGCTGTTCTTCAGCATGCGCTACTACCACGCCTGGCACGGCGCCCGCGCGGTTCCAGACAAGGCCATCCTGGTGCCGACGGCCGAGCGCGACGAGGTGCTCGGCCTGGAGATCTTCAAGCCGATGCTGCGCGGTGTGCGGGCGTGCATGTACAACTCACCCGAGGAACGGGCCCTGCTGCAGGCGGTGGCCGGCCGTGACGACGTGCCCGGCGTCGTCGTCGGCGTCGGCTCGGAGCTGCCGGCCGGGGCCAGCGCCGACCGTTTCCGCCAGCGCACCGGCCTCCACGGCCGGACCGCCGTCTACATCGGCCGCATCGACGAGAACAAAGGCTGCGCGGAGCTGTTCGACTACTGGACGCGCTACAGCGAGATCACGCCGGGCGGCCTCACGCTGGTGTTGATCGGCACTCCGGTGCTGCCGGTGCCGCGGCATCCGCGCATCCGCCACCTCGGCTTCGTCAGCGACGAGGAGAAGTACGACGCCCTCCAGGCGGCCGAGTTCCTGATCATGCCGTCGTACTTCGAGAGCCTGTCGATGGTGGCGCTCGAGGCGTGGGGCATGGGCAAGCCGGTGCTGGCCAATGGCCGCTGCGACGTGCTGCGCGGCCAGGCGATGCGCAGCAACGCCGGGCTCTACTACGAGAGCTACGGCGAATTCGTCGAGGCGGTGCGGGTGCTCGAAGGCTCCCCGGGCATCGCCGCGACGCTCGGCCGCAACGGCCGGCGGTTCTTTCAGACGCATTACGCCTGGCCGATCGTCGAGAAGAAGTACCTGGAGATGTTCGAGCGCCTGTCGCGCGAGCCGGCCGCGGATCGGGCCGGACGGGCGATGGAGCCGGTCCAGGGCTGGTGGCGGCGTCGGCAGCGGTCGCTGCCGCCCGCCCGCGAGGTGCTGGCGAAGCTGCCCGCCGGCCCGGTGCGGGTCACCCCCGGCCGGCCGGATCGGACCACCGATGACCGGCCACGTCAGTCGGGACCGGCCACCGACCGCCCCCCCACTGCCGGGTCTCGCCCGGCGGTGCGGCCGGAGCGGCCGGAGCCCCAGGGCCGACCGGATCACCACGGCCGCGGCGATCGCCACGACCGATCGACCCGACCCGATCGCGGCGACCGCGACGGCCGCGGCCGCACCGAGGGCCGCGACCGCCAGAATCGCGGCGATCGGCCGAAGCGCGGGCCGACCCCGGCCGCACCGCCCGCGACCCAGGCCGGCGGCTCGAACGGCACGTCCACCTCGCCGGCCGGCGGCGCAGACCGGCCGCGCGGTCGGCCCCGTTCGCGGCGCGGACGGGGCCACCGCCGCCCCGCCGACACCCGGGAAAGCTGACGGGATGGCCGCACCACAGGTGCACCAGGTACTGGCGACGCTGGGCTACGGCGACGCCATCGGCCACGAGGTGCTGGGCATCCAGCGCGTGCTGCGCGCCGCCGGCTACGTCTCGGAGATCTTCGTCGAGACCGCCGACCGACGGCTCGAGCACCTCACGACCGACTATCGCGACCTGCCCGAGGCGAGCCATCCCGACCATCTGCTGATCCACCACTTCTCGATCGGCTCGCGGGCGTCACGGGTGGCGTTCGCGCTGCCCGATCGGATGGCGCTCGTCTATCACAACATCACGCCGCCGGAGTTCTTCGTCGACGTGCACCCGCTGCTGGTCCAGCTGTGCTATCTGGGCCGGCGTGAACTCGGCGCCTATGCCACGCGCGTCGAGCTGGCCCTCGGCGACTCGGAGTTCAACCGCGCCGAGCTCGAAGCGCTCGGCTTCCCCGACACCGCGGTGCTGCCCGTCGTGCCCGACTTCTCGCACCTCGGCGGGCCGCCCAACCTCATGCAGGCCGGGGCCTTCGACGACGACTGGGTCAACGTGCTGTTCGTCGGCCGGATGATCCCCAACAAGCGGATCGAAGACGTCGTGCGGGCGTTCCACGCCTACAAACGCTGGTTCAACCCGCGCTCACGCCTGCTGCTGGTCGGCTCGCACGGCGGGTTCGAGCGCTACCTGGCGATGCTGCACGACTTCATCGCCCGCCTCGGCGCCGCCGACGTGCACGTGCTCGGCCACGTCAGCAACGAGGAGCTGACCGCCTACTACGAGATCGCCGACGTGTTCCTGTGCGCCAGCGAGCACGAGGGCTTCTGCGTGCCGCTGATGGAGGCGTTCCACATGGGGGTCCCGGTCCTCGCCTACGCCGCCACGGCGGTGCCGGCGACGATGGACGGCGGCGGCATCCTCTATCACCGCAAGGATCCGATCGAGGTCGCCGCGCTCGTCGACGCCGTCGTCACCGACGCAGCGCTGCGCGACCGGGTACGGGCCAGCCAGGATGCCGCCCTCGACCGCCTGCTGGCCAAGGACTTCGGCGGGATGCTGCTCGGTTACGTCGAACGGGCGCTGCACGGCCCGCGGCGCTCGACCGCGCGGGTGACGTTCGACTTCTGGGATCAGGTGCGGCAGGCCGAGCACCTCGAGGAGCTGCGGCTCTACCGGCCGGCGGCCTACCAGGCCCTGCCTGAACAGCCGGGGCTCGGGGCTCGGGATCCGGGGCCCGGGAGTACACACGGCACCGACAGCCGCGCCGCGAACGCAGACGCAGTCGCCGTCCCCAGACCCGAGCCCCGAGCCCCGAGCCCCGGCGACGCGCGTCCGGAGGGCGCGCCCCGTTGATCGTCAACCAGTGGGTGCCGGCGGCGCATCGCGGCGACGCGATCGGCGATTCGGCCCGCCGCGTCCGCGGCCTGCTCCGGCAGATGGGCCACCAGTCGGATCTGTTCGCCCTGACCATCGACGACGAGCTGCGCGGCGACGTGCGACCCTTCGCCGATCCCGAGGCCGCCCGCGGCGACCTGACCATCTTCCACTACGGGCTGCCGTCGGCGATGACCGAAGCCTTCGCCCGGCTGCCGCGCGGGCGGGTGCTGCAGTACCACAACGTGACGCCCGCGCATTTCTTCGCGCCCTACCACGCCGGGATCTTCCGGCTGGCGACGCTCGGCCGGCAGGAGCTGGCCACGCTGGCCGGCCGCACCGACATGGCCCTCGGCGACTCGGCCTACAACGCCGCCGAGCTCGACGCCCTGGGCTTCACCAACACCGGCGTGTTTCCCATCGCCATCGACGTCTCGCGCATCGTCGACGCGCCACGCCGGCCGGCCCTGGAGGCGGTGCTCGGCGACGGCCCGCTCAACTTCCTGTTCGTCGGCCGGATCGTCCCCAACAAGAAGATCGAGGACCACATCCGCCTCGCCGAAGTCTACAAGCGCTACGTCGACGTCAACTACCGCTTCCTGTTCGTCGGCCGCACCGACGGCGTCCCGCGCTACTACGACATGATCCGGGCGCTCATCGCCGAGTACGAGATGCCGGCCGACCGCTTCATCTTCACCGGCCCGGTGCCCGACGAGGACCTGGCCACCTACTACCGGATGGCCCACGTCTACATCTCGCTGTCGGAACACGAGGGCTTCTGCGTGCCGCTGCTCGAGGCGATGGCCGCCGATGTGCCGGTGCTGGCGTACGGCGCCACCGCGGTGCCCGACACCCTCGGCGGCGCCGGCGTGCAGTTCACGCCGAAGGACCTCGAGGTGGCCGCCGAGCTGCTCGGCGCCCTGGCCTACGACGACGGCCTGCGCGCCCGGGTCATCGCCGGCCAGCGGCGCCGGCTCGCCGACTTCGGCGACGGCCGGATCCGCCTCGCCCTCGCGGCGCTGGTCGCCGGCACCGTTCCTTCTTCCCCGGCCCTGGCGGGCCGCCACGGAGCTCGATCGTGAGGATCGCATTCGTCGTTCAACGTTACGGAGCCGAGATTCTCGGCGGGTCCGAGTATCACTGCCGCCTGATCGCCGAGCGCCTGGCGGCACGCCACGACGTCGAGGTGCTCACCACCTGCGCGCGCGACTACATCACCTGGAAGAACGAGTACCCCGAGGGCAACGACCGCATCAAGGGCGTCACCGTGCGCCGCTTCGCGGTGGCCGCACCGCGTGACATCAACGCCTTCAACCAGTTCTCGGACTGGATCTTCCACCACCCGCACTCACGCGACGACGAGCTCAAGTGGCTCGAGATGCAGGGACCGTGGTCGCCGGCGCTGAAGGACTACCTGACCAAGCATCACCGGGCCTACGATGCGCTGATTTTCTTCACGTATCTGTACGCACCGACCGTGCTCGGGCTGCGCATCGACCCGGCGCGCAGCATCCTGGTGCCGACCGCCCATGACGAGCCGGCGATCCACCTCGGCATCTACAAGGAAGTGTTCCGGCTGCCGACGGCGATGGCCTACAACACCGAGGTCGAACGCGAGTTCCTGAAGACCCGGTTCGAGATAACGGCGGTGGCCGAGGAGGTGGTCGGCTGCGGCGTCGACCTGATGCCGGGCGGCGAGGGCGGCAGCGCACGCGACGACCGGCCCGAACGCGGGCTGCCGTCGGCGGTCGCCTCGGCGCTGGCCCTCGACGAGGCCGGCACGCCTGGCGACGACGAGCCCGGCGAACCGGCCGCGCACCTCACCCACCGCGGCGCCCGCTTCCAGCGCCGCCACCGGCTGCACGGCCAGTTCCTCCTCTACGGCGGCCGCATCGACCCCGGCAAGGGCTGCGAGGAGCTGCTCGAGTACTTCACCAGCTACAAGGAGCAGGCCGGCGAGGCCGACCTCGTGCTGATGGGCGTCAAGCTGATGCAGCTGCCCGAGGTGCCGTGGGTGCGCTTCGCCGGGCTGCTCTCGGAACGCGAGCGGCTCGAGGCCCTGGAGGCGGCGACCATCGTCGTGGTGCCATCCCCGTTCGAGAGCCTGTCGCTGCTCGCCCTCGAGGCGATGGCCGTCGGCACGCCGGTGCTGGTCAACGGCCACAGCGACGTGCTGGTCGAGCACTGCCGGCGCAGTCAGGCCGGGCTGTGGTACTCCGACCGCGACGAGTTCGTCGAGGCGGCCAAGCTGCTGCTCGCCGACGACCGCCTGCGCCGGACGATGGGCCGCAACGGCAAGGACTATGTGAAGCGCGAGTACCGCTGGGACGTGATCATGGCCAAGTACGACCGCCTGATCGCCGCCGTGCGGCAGCGCTGACGCCGGCTCAGTCGGCGTCGGAGCCGATCGGCTCGAGGGCGTCGCCGTCGGCGGCCGGCGTCTCGGCCGCCGCCGCCTTCTTGCGCCGCGGCCGGATGTCGTAGCGCTTGATCATCTCGTTCAGTGTCGTCGGCTTGATGTGCAGCAGCTCGGCGGCGCGCTTCTGCACCCCGCCGGCGGCCTCGAGCGCCGATTCGATCCATTGCCGTTCGTAGGCGGCGGTGACGTCCTTGAGCGAAATGCCCTCGGGCGGCAGCACGACGTGCGGCGCGAAAGGCCGCGGCGCCCGGCGGACGTTCTCGGGGATGAGATCGGTGCCGAGGGTGCGGCCAGGGCTGAGCACGACCGCCCGTTCGATCACGTTCTCGAGCTCGCGGACGTTGCCCGGCCAGTCGTAGTCCATCAGCACGTCGACCGCCTCGGGCAGGATCTCGAGCGGCGGCCGGCCGTTCTCCTCGGCGTACTTCTCGACGAAGTGCTGCGCCAGCAGCGGGATGTCCTCCTTGCGCTCGCGCAGCGGCGGCAGCAGGATGCTGATGACGTGCAGGCGGTAGAAGAGGTCCTCGCGGAAACGGCCCTCCTCCATCTCCTTGCGCAGATCGACGTTGGTGGCGGCGATGATGCGGACGTCGACCTTGATCGTCTCCATGCCGCCGAGCCGCATGAACTCGCGCTCCTGCATCACGCGCAGCAGCTTGGCCTGGGTCTCGACCGAGACGTTGCCGATCTCGTCGAAGAAGATGCTGCCCTTGTCGGCGAGGTCGAACATGCCCTTTTTCGGGTAGATCGCCCCGGTGAAGGCGCCCTTGACGTGGCCGAACAGCGTCGACTCGAGCAGGTCGGGCGGCAGGTTGCCGGAGTTGACGGCGACGAACGACTTGTCGGATCGCGACGAGTTGCTGTGGATGGCGCGGGCGACCAGCTCCTTGCCGGTGCCGCTCTCGCCGGTGATCAGGATGGTCGAGCGGCTCGGCGCCGCCTGGATGATCAGGTCGAACACCTGCTTCATCCGCGGGCTGCGGCCGATGATGCCCGAGAACTTGTGGTAGCGCGCCTGCAGGTTCTGCTTGAGCGTGACGTTCTCGGCGACCAGACGGCGGCGCTCGACGGCGTTGTTGAGGACGACCAGCACCTCGTCGTTCTTGAACGGCTTGGTGATGTAGTCGAACGCCCCCTTCTTCATGGCGCTGACCGCCGTCTCCATCGACGCGAAGGCCGTCACCATGATCACCGGCAGGTCGTCGTCGATCGCCCGCACGGCGTCGAGCACCTGCAGGCCGTCCATCTCGGGCATCATCATGTCGGTGATGACGGCGTCGAACGGCATCGACCTGGCCAGCTCGACGCCTTCGCGGCCGGAGCTCGCCAGTCGCACGCTGTAGCCCTCGCGGGTCAGCAGCGTGTCGAGGATCTCGCGCATGATCTCCTCGTCGTCGATGACGAGAATCGATCCCTGGCGGCGCATGCGCGGCCGGGCCTACTGGCCCGCCCCCTCGTGGCGCGGCTGGCGCCGCTCGTCGGCGGGCCCGGCCAGCGCGAAGCCGACGACGAAGGTCGTGCCCTGGCCGAGCGTGCTCTGGCACTCGATGGTGCCGCCGTGCTCCTGGACGATGCCGTAGGAGATCGACAGGCCGAGTCCGGTGCCGCGGCCGGTGCCCTTGGTGGTGAAGAACGGGTCGTAGATGCGGGCCAGGTGCTCGGGCGACACGCCGGTGCCGGTGTCACGCACTTCGGCCACCGCCCGGCCGCCGTCGATCCGCGTGGCGATGGTCAGCCAGCCGCCGCTCGGCATCGCGTCGCGGGCGTTGAGGAAGAGGTTCAGGAACACCTGCTGCAGCTTGAACTCGAAGCCGACGACCGGCACCGGATCGGCGGCCAGCTCACGCCGCACCTTGACCCGGCCCTTGTCGAACTGGTGTTCGAGCAGGGCCAGCACGTCGGCGGCGACGGCGTTGAGGTCGACCACGGTGCGCTCGGCGTCGTCGGCCGGCGCCGGACGCGACAGGTTGAGCAGCCCGTTGACGATGCGGGCGGCGCGGAACGTCTGCTTCTCGATCTTCTCGAGCACCGCCGTGCGCGGGTCGTCGGGGGCGGCCTGTTCGAGCAGCATCTGCGTGTAGCTCGAGATGCCGGTGAGCGGCGTGTTCACCTCGTGGGCGACGCCGGCGGCGAGCAGCCCCAGCGAGGCCATCCGTTCCGAGACGCGGAGCTGCTCCTCGAGGTGGGCGCGGGCGGTCACGTCCTCGAACATGACGATGGTGCCGGCCCATTCCCGGCCGGGCATCGGCAGCAGCGGCACGGTGGTGACGTTGACCAGCAGCGAGGTCTCGGCGCGGCTGCCGCGCGGCCTCATCGGCACGCGGTATTCGGTGCCGCCGTTCGGCGACGACTGCCGGGCGGCGTCGATCGCCGAGACCACCGGCGGATCGAACAGCGCGTCGAGCATGCGGCCCACCGCCTCGCCGCGGCGCAGGCCGTAGATGCGCTCGAGGGCGTGGTTCCAGCGCATCACCGCGCCGTCGCCGCCGACCACCAGCAGGCCGTCGTCGAGCGACTCGAGGATATGCTCGTTGAAGACGCGCAGGCGATCGAACTCCGCCGCCTTGACGTGCAGCTCGCGGTAGAGCCTGGCGTTCTCGATCGAGGTGGCGACCTGACCGGCCATCGCCGTGACCAGGCCGAGATCGTCGCTGGTCAGCGGCTCGCCGTTCTCGCGGCGGCCGAGGCCGAGCACCGCGATGGCGACGCCCTTCGACACGCAGGGGACGAAGTAGTAGAGCCCGGCGTCGCGCCAGAACTCGACGTCCTCGGCGGGCAGCCGGGCCGCCGCCATCGGGTCGTCGAGGCGCACGACGTGGCCCTGGGCGAGCCGTTCGGCCACCGCCGAGCCACGGCCGATGGTCGGCGGCGCCTGATCGAAGCCGGCGTGGCGGATGGCATCGAACGCCCCGTATCCGGTCGCCGACATCAGGCACAGGCGATCGACCAGCAGCGTGTCCTTGACCCGGGCGAGCAGCCGCTCGGCGAGCCGATCGAGATCGAGATCGGTGTTGAGCTCGCGGGCGAACCCGACCAGCGCCCGGCGGTAGTCATAGCGGTCGCGGTAGAGCACCCGCTCGATGGCGCTCTGCACGCCGTCCTTGACCGGCCGGGCCAGCAGCAGCACCACCACGGTGGCCAGCGCGGCGATGACCCAGCGGTGATCGTCCTCGGTGGAGGTGAAATAGACGCCGGTGGTGCGGACGATCACCGTGTAGATGGCGACGATGGCGCTGAGCGCCGCGGTGTAGACCAGCAGCCGCTTGAGGATGCCCTCGACGTCCATCAGCCGGTAGCGGACGATCGCCGAGGCGAACGCCAGCGGGACGATGCCGAGCGGCACCGCGGTGAGCTGCATGGTCAGCGACGGCGTGGCGCCGAGCGCGAACGGGATGGCGTAGGCGAGGATGAACGGCCCGGCGCCGATGGCGGTGCCCCAGACGATCCAGCGCAGCTGGCGGAGGGCCGTGGTCGATCGGACGCGGCGCAGCGCCACCGCGAAGACCGCCAGCCCGCCCAGCATGTAGGCGGCGAGGTAGAGCGGCTCGAAGCGGTCGAGCCAGGCGATGGTGCCGATGAGGCGGGCCGGGTCGGCCGAGGCCCGCATCAGGACGGCGGCGCGGACGACGCCCAGTGCCACCGGCGGCGCGTAGAGGAGCGGCCAGCCGCGATCGGCCAGCCGCGCCAGCGCGCCGGTCCGCGGGCGCTCGGGGAAGACCAGCCCGAAGTGCACGAACAGCGGCGGCAGCAGCAGCGTGGCGATCTGGTCGGCCCAGTAGAACACCCAGTCGACGCGGTCGAGGCGGCCGGAGAACGAGAAGGTGAAGACGCCGAAGAAGGCGACGGCGAGCCAGAAGAAGTGCAGCGTGGCGTCGTCGCTCGGACGGCGCGTGCGGACGGTGGCGCCAACGAGCAGCGAGAAGATGCCGACCGCCGCCAGCACGTAGTAGAGCGTGCCGACACCGCGCGGAATCGGCGCCAGCGTGACCTGCGTCACGCGGCGGTCGCCGAGCGTCAGCAGGGTGTAGGTGTGGCGGGTGCCCCGGCTGGCCGACTGCTGCAGCGCGTGGACGTCGTCGCGCGACTCGATCGGCTGGCCGTCGACGGCGAGCAGCACGTCGCCGGCCCGCACCCCGGCCCGAGCCGCCGGCGAGGCCTGATCGATCTCGGCGGCGACCACGCCGGTGGAGCGCTGCACCCACAGCACGCCGTCCTCGACGTCGTCGCGGGTGGCGCGCTGCACGATGTTGGCGAGGCCGAGGAGCAGCAGCACCGCCGCGATGCCCACCGGGAGGGTGGTTCGCATGCGCTCCCGCCACTCGGGTGTGGCGCGGTCAGGCACGGCGGCGGCGGTCACCGGAGACATTCAGGGCACCGAGGCTCGCCCAGCTGCAAAGCACATACCACGATCCGGAATTTCGGAGCGGGAGGAACGGCTTTGTTTTCAATGGATTAGCCGCACACGCCAAGTCGGGCCTGGGATGATTCCAACCGCTTGGAGGAGGGGTCCAAGATCCGGGACGGCCCCGGCCCGAACCGGCCGGGGCGCCGCCCTAGAACCTGACCTGCAGCCCGCCCATCACCCGCTTCGGCGGGCGCACGACCAGCAACTCGTCGTAGAACGAGCGGTCGTCGAACGCCGCACGGAACAGGCTGCGGACGCCGATGAGCATCTCCCAGTCGCCGACCGCGCTCATGAACGGCAGCCCCTGACGCAGCTGCATGTCGAAGCGGACGTCGGCCGACTGCAGCTCGCGCGGGTCGCCGGCGAATCCGGTGTTCAGCTTGTAGAGCGCCAGGAACCGCGTCGCCGTCTGCGGCACTTCGGCCTCGATCGTCGTCGTCACGTCGTGGATCCGCTCGCGCGGCTGGCGCAGCGCGCGCGGCGCCACCGCGGCGAGCGCGCGCTGGTTGCGCCCGGACGGGCTCTGCCAGTCGGTCACGGCCTGCGTGTAGTCCACGCTGCCCCGCACGTACGGCGACCAGGCGTGCTCCACGCGGACGCCCCAGCCCTGCACCGCCGCGTCGCCGGCGAGCGCGACGCTGTAGTGGCCACCGGCGGCCACCAGCCGCGCCGGGTCGGCGGCGCCGAACACCGTGACGAGCTGGTCGTCGATGGCCTGGCGGAAGGCGCGCACGCCGACCGAGAGTCCCGGATACACGCGGGTGGCACCGACCTCGTAGTGCTGGACGCTCTCGGTCGAGAAGCGGCCGTCGCCGATCGGCGCGAACGTGCGCTGCGGCGGCACCCACTGCGCGTCGGCGGGCGGCACGAACTCCTCGGCGCCGGGGGCGATCTGCTGCCGCGAGGCGCGGGCGTGGAAGCGCAGCTCCGGGACCGGGGCGAAGGCGGCACGCACCGTCGGACTGACCAGGCCGTAGCCGTCGAGATAGTCGTACTTCTCGTAGCGGGTCGCGACGCCGACCGTCCACTGGCGGGTCAGATCCACGTCGTGCGAGGCCGAAATCGCCGCGACTTTGCGGAGACCGTCGGGCACGGCCTGCAGCGCGGCGAAGTTGCCGCCCGCGTAGCGCTGCAGGCTGTAGCTGACCCCGACCGCGGTCCGGTTCCGCGCCGGCGCCCGCGTGGTGTAGTCGCCGGCCATCGTCCACGACGTGACGTCGCCGCTGTTCATGGCCACTCGTGCCGTCCAGTCGCCATGCGGGCCCACCGGCGCGCCGACGGCGAAGAAGGCGACGCCCGAGGGGTGGCCGAAGGTCACGAAATCGCCGGCGTCGTCGTAGGCGGTCGCGGTGAGCAGATTGAACTGGCCGTAGAGCGGCGAATCGGCGAACAGGGCGGTGGCGAGGCGGGCCGACGACTCGAAGGCGCGGCCGATGAACTCCAGCGATTCCTCCAGGAACCAGTCGTCGTCGGCGTCGAATCCCGGACCCGGAGCCTCGCCGTCCACCGCCCGGCCGGTCTCGTCCTTGAGCACGCTGCGCTTCAGGCGGCGCAGCCGCCACGCCACTTCGGTCTCGTCGCGGGGCGCGGCGTCGCCGCCGGCATCGGCGGCGCCGACGCCGGCCGCCAGCACCCGCGGCGCATCGCCGGTCCGGCGCAAGGTGAACGAGGACGGGGCCCGCACCGCCGGCCGGACGTTGACGAGGGTGCTGCGCACCAGCGCGAAGCCGTCACGGTGCGCCCGCACGACATAGGGCCCCGGAGGCAGCTGGGTGAGCTGGTACTGGCCGGCGCGATCGGTGACGGCGAAGGCGGTGGCCCCGCCCAGCGCCGAGATCACCACGCCGTCGATCGGCTCGCCGCGTTCGTCGAGCACGACGCCGTAGATCGTCCCGGCGGTGGCCGCCGCGACGCGCGCCACCGGATCGGTGCCGCGCGGGCCCACCTGCGCCGACGCCGCACCGGCCGAGGCCAGGCAGATCACGGTCACCGGGAGGAGCCAGACGCGACAGGCGATCATGGGGAGCTCCATGGCGCGAACCGAACCCCGTTCCGCGCGGCGCGCACGGAACGGGGGCCTTGCGAGCCTACGACGCCGCTTTGACGCTGAAGTTGACGTTGCGTGTCAGCACCTTGTTCGACGTCTTGTCGGTGACCTTGATCTCGAGCCGGTAGTCGCCCTCGCCGAAGCTGGTGAGCGGCACGGTGATGCCGCCCGGCACCGGGAACTTGGCCGGATCGAACTGCGGCGGCAGGTTGCTCTCGTTGACCGCCTGCGGGTTGGTCTTGTTGAAGAACTTCTCCTCGGCGCCTTCCTTGCGGTGGAAGCTGTACTCGAGCGTGAGGTCGGGCTTGCCGGCGGCGTTCAGGCCGGGGTTGTAGACCTGGAAGAAGATCGACAGCTCTTCGTTCTTGGCGAAGTTCATGTCGGCGGCCGGCACCAGTTCCTGCGTGCCGAAGGTGAACGGCCGCTCGCGCGCCTCGTCCATCGTCAGCGGCTGCTGCAGGATGTTGACCTTGTCGGCGATCAGGATCGAGCTGGTGGTGAACTCGGCGTTGAGGTCGGGCACCGTGATCGAGGTCTTGAGCATGCCGGCCTTGAGCGGCGCGTTCTTGTCGCCCTTCTCCGGCACGCGCTCCTTGATGAGGGCGTAGAGGTCGTAGGTGCCGGCCTTGGCCATGAACACCCGGTGCAGGCGCGCCGGCGTGCCGGCGAGCTGGGCGGCCGGGACGAAGTGCACGTCGTCCCAGGGATACTCGACCTTCTTCTTCGGGTCGACCTTCTCGTTCGGATCGACGACGCGGATGTAGAGGGCGGCGTCCTTGCCGGCCGGGAAGCCGGTGACGTCGAGGCTGAACGGCACGAACATCCGCGCTTCCTGCGACTTCAGGAAGACCGGCTCGACCTTCATCGTCACGTCGCTGGGCGCCGGTTGACCGGCCATCGCACCATCGACGACCTTGACGAGCGCCTCGATCTCCTGTCGTTCCTGTCTGCTGCGCTTCTTGTCATCCCGCTGGGCCAGGGCCGCCGTGGGCAACCCGGCAACGACGGCAGCGGCGACCACGAGCGCGACACCACGGGCCTTGAACGTCATGCACATACTCCCAAGTGGATCTGGAAAACTGGTACAGCCTGCAATCATATGAGTTGCCATGGGCGGTGTCAACGGCCCTAACTCCATGGTCCACAACGAGTTGTCCCACCTCGTCGGTTCTGGCGCCGTGGTAGATTCGAAGCCGTCCGGCCCGACACGGCGCGCGGTCGCCGACATCTGACCCGGGGAGACCGAATTGGTTCGAGACGACGCACTCGTCATCGTGCTCGCCGGCGGGGCCGGCGAGCGGCTGTCCCCCCTGACCCGGGACCGCGCCAAGCCGGCGGTGTACTTCGGCGGCCCCTACCGGATCATCGACTTCGTCCTGTCCAACTGCGTCAACTCGGGCCTGCGCCGCGTCTTCATCGCCACGCAGTACAAGTCGCTGTCGCTCAACCGCCACATCCGCATGGGCTGGAGCATCGTCTCGGAGGAACTCGGCGAGTTCATCGAGATCCTGCCGCCGCAGAAGCGCGTCGGCGAGCACTGGTACCTGGGCACCGCCGACGCCGTGTACCAGAACCTCTACTCCATCGAACGCGAGGCGCCGCGCCACGTCGTGGTGCTGGCCGGCGACCACGTCTACAAGATGGACTACCGCAAGATGCTGCACGCCCACGAGGAGCAGGGCGCCGACGTGACGATGGCGACCATCGAGGTGCCGGTCGAAGAGGCGACCCGGTTCGGCGTCGTCGCCATCGACGCCGACCGCCGCGTCGTCGGCTTCCAGGAGAAGCCGGCCAGCCCGATCCCGATGCCGGGCCTGCCGCAAGTGGCGTTGGCGTCGATGGGCATCTACGTCTTCAACATGGACGTGCTGGTGAAGGCGCTCGACGCCGACGCCGCCGATCCCGACAGCCACCACGACTTCGGCAAGAACATCCTGCCGATGCTGATCGGCCCGGGCCGCGTCTTCGCCTATCCGTTCTACGACGAGAACAAGAAGACGGCCAAGTACTGGCGCGACATCGGCACGCTCGACGCCTACTACGAAGCCAACATGGACCTGTGCGACGTCAATCCGGAGTTCAACCTCTACGACCCGGAATGGCCGCTGCGCACCCACCAGCCCCAGGCGCCGCCGGCCAAGTTCGTGTTCGCCGACGCGCAGCGCACCGGCACGGCGATGGACTCGGTGATCTCGCCCGGCTGCATCGTGTCGGGCAGCCGCATCCGCGGCAGCATTCTCTGCCCCAATGTCCGGGTCCACAGCTTCGCGGTGATCGAGAACTCGATCCTGATGCCGGGCGTGCAGGTGGGCCGGCACGCGCGCATCCGCAACGCCATCATCGACCGCGACGTCCTCGTGCCGCGCGGCGCCGTCATCGGTCACGACCTGGCCGAGGATCGGCAGCGCCACACCGTGACCGAACGCGGCATCGTCGTGGTCACGGTCGACGAGGACGCCCGGCTGGCGGCGATCGCTCCCGAGGCCCTGGCGATCGAGGCCGGGGTGGACCAGTAGACACAGGGACCAGGGACCAGGGACCGGAGACCAGGGCACGGACGGCACGGCGAACGGAGAACGGCTTCCCAACGTGTCGCGCCATTGCAACCACTCGGACCCGCGCCTCCGGGAGATGAGCCCGCCGTGGCGGGCTTCGGGCGATACTATCGGCGGCTTTCACACCAGACGGCGTTCAGGCGCCGGCACACCGGAGCGTCATTCGTGCACATCGTCGACATTCGCGGCCGCGAGATCCTCGACTCGCGCGGCAATCCCACGGTGGAAGTGGACGTCCTGCTGGCCGGCGGCGCCCGCGGCCGGGCCGCCGTGCCCTCCGGGGCCTCGACCGGCCAGCGCGAGGCGCTCGAACTGCGCGACGGCGACACCGGGCGCTTTCTCGGCAAGGGCGTGACCAGGGCGGTCGCCAACGTCAACGGCGAGCTGCGCGACGCCCTCGTCAACCGCGACTGGCGGCAGCGCGAGCTCGACCAGGCGATGATCGCGCTCGACGGCACCCCGACCAAGGGACGGCTCGGCGCCAACGCGCTGCTCGGCGTGTCGATGGCGGCACTCAAAGCCGGTGCCGAAGAGGCCGGCTTGCCGCTCTACGCGCACATCGCGGCGACCGCCGGCGCCACCGCCGGTTACACGCTGCCGGTGCCGATGATGAACATCCTCAACGGCGGCGCCCACGCCGACACCAACGTGGACTTCCAGGAGTTCATGGTGATGCCGGTGGGCTTCCCGTCGTTCCGTGAAGCGCTGCGCGCCGGCGCCGAGATCTTCCACGCCCTGCGCGCCATCCTCAAGAAGCGCGGGCTCTCCACCGGGGTCGGCGACGAGGGCGGCTTCGCCCCCAACCTCAAGAGCAACCGTGACGCGCTCGACGCGGTGATGGAGGCCATCGGCAAGGCCGGCTTCACCGCCGGCGGCAACGTCTTCATCGCCCTCGACTGCGCCGCCAGCGAGTTCGGCAACGCCGCCGGCCGCTACGAGTTCCACAAGTCGGGCGAACCCGGCCGCGATTCGGAAGGGATGGTCGCGCTCTACGAGGACTGGTGCCGCCAGTATCCGATTCTCTCGATCGAAGACGGCTGCGCCGAAGGCGACTGGCGCGGTTGGAAGCTGCTCACCCAGGCCCTGGGGGCGACGGTGCAGCTGGTCGGCGACGACGTGTTCGTCACCAATCCCGAGATCCTGGCGCGCGGCATCGCGGAGGGGGTCGGCAACGCCCTGCTCGTGAAGCTCAACCAGATCGGCACGGTGACCGAGACGCTCGATGCCATCGCCCTGGCCGCGTCGGCCGGCTACCGCAGCGTGATCTCGCACCGTTCCGGCGAGACCGAGGACGCCACCATCGCCGACCTCGCCGTCGGCACCTCGGCCGGCCAGATCAAGACCGGGTCGGCGTCACGCAGCGATCGCATCGCCAAGTACAACCAGCTCCTCCGCATCGAGGAGGCCCTCGGCGACGACGCGGTCTACGCCGGCCGCGCCGCCATCGCCCAGCTCACCTAGTGTCCTAGCCGCCATGCACAAAGTCGTCCTGCTGCGCCACGGCGAATCGACCTGGAACCGGGAGAACCGCTTCACCGGCTGGGTCGACGTCGACCTCAGCGAGAGAGGCGTCGAAGAGGCGCACGCCGCCGGCCGCCTGCTCGGGGCCGAGGGCTTCACCTTCGACGTCGCCTATACCTCGGTGCTCAAGCGCGCCATCCGCACGCTGTGGATCGTGCAGGACGAGCTCGACCTGCTGTGGATCCCCGTGCACCGGTCGTGGCGGCTGAACGAGCGCCACTACGGCGCGCTGCAAGGGCTGAACAAGGCCGAGACGGCCGCGAAGCACGGCGAGGCGCAGGTCAAGATCTGGCGGCGCAGTTACGACATTCAGCCGCCGCCGTTGACCCGCGACGATCCCCAGTTCCCCGGACACGACCGGCGTTACGGGGGTCTCGCCGCGGCCGATCTGCCGCTCAGCGAGTGTCTGAAGGACACGGTGGCGCGCTTCCTGCCCTACTGGCACGAGACGATCGCGCCGGCGATCCGCGCGGGTCAGCGCGTCGTCGTGGTCGCGCACGGCAACAGCCTGCGGGCGCTGGTGAAGTATCTCGACGGCGTCAGCGACCAGGACATCGTGGAACTCAACATCCCGACCGGCATTCCCCTCGTCTACGAACTCGACGAGCAGCTGCGGCCGCTGCGCAGTTACTACCTCGGCGATGCAGAGGCGGCGAAGGCGGCGGCGGCGGCGGTGGCCAATCAGGCAGGGACCAGGGACCGGGGACCAGGGACCAGGGAAGAGCGCTGATCCGTCTGGCGCGCCATCGCGCCGGCACAGTCCAGGCCCGCCGCGCGGCGGCGGCGTCGCAACTGCCGATGCTGTTCGACCAGAGGCCGGCGGGCGCCCGTCATCGCGGACGGGGCGTGGCCGGCGCGGATCACCGGCGGCCTGTCATGCATCGTCGACCGGGACACGCCGTCCCGGTCCGGGTGACCATCGACATGGATCTCACCCTGCGCTGAACGGGCCGACGGCCGGACCCGCGGCCGCCGGCCGTCAGCGGCTCGTCAGCCACGCGGGGCGTCGCGCGCCGTCGGTTCCTTCACGACCTGCAGGGGCAGCTGGCTGGAGTTCCCAGCGCGGTAGCCGAGTGTCGGCGTGAGCGGCGTGATGTCCTGCAGGCCCGTTTCGTCACGCACGACCCGGATCGCGCTAGTTGGCCTCCTCGACCTTGACCTCGTCGGCGGCGATGCGCAGCGAGCGCAGGAAGCGGCGGTCGTTCGCCGTGATCTCCTGATGGCGGGGCGCTGTCGCCACCGGGGCGGCGGCGGGTTCCGCGCCGTCGGCGCCGCCGCGCGAGGCGAAGCCGACGGTGGCCTCGAGCGTGACCCGCAGGTCGAAGCCGGCGGCGCGGGCCCGCTCGCGGCACGACTCCACCTCCGCGCTCTGCGCCACGGCCGTCGCAATCGCGTCGGCGAGCTCGCGGGCAAAGCGGTTCTGGACGTCATCCATGGATTCCCTCCTCGCAACGGGGGCGGGGCAACGAGAAGCGCTGGCTGAGAATCCGGCGCGACACGCCGACACCAACGCTCACCGGGCGGCGGGTTGGGTCGGCCAGGGTGGTCATGAGGGAGGGGCGGACGCGGCCATTCTACGGGTGATGTGCCGAAATGCGCAACTGCGTGCACCAACCGTCGCCCGGATCCCGTCTGGACGAGCTACGACGGGGGCGGGCCGGGCGCCGGCGAACCCTTCTACAATGCCAACCGGCATGCCCGGTGACTCCCGCCGATTCTTCGCGGTTCCGGCCGATCTCGGCGACTGGGACCCCCAGACCGCCCTCGGCCACCCCGGGGAGTTCCCGTTCACGCGGGGCATCCAGCCGACGATGTACCGCGGCCGGCTGTGGACGATGCGGCAGTACGCCGGATTCGGCACCGCCGAGGCGTCGAACCGGCGCTACCGCTACCTGCTGGGCCAGGGGGTGTCGGGGCTGAGCGTGGCGTTCGATCTGCCGACCCAGATCGGCTACGACTCCGACCATGTCCTGGCCGCCGGCGAGGTCGGCAAAGTCGGCGTGGCCATCGACTCGATCGACGACATGGCCCGGCTGTTCGACGGCATCCCGCTCGACCGGGTGTCCACCTCGATGACCATCAACGCCACGGCCATCGTGCTGCTGGCGCTCTACGTCGCCGTCGGCAAGCGGCAGGGCGTGGCCCCGGCGGCGCTGTCGGGCACGGTGCAGAACGACATCCTGAAGGAGTACGTCGCGCGGGGCACCTACATCTACCCACCTGAGCCGTCGCTACGCATCGTCACCGACGTGTTCGCCTACTGCGAGCGCGAAGTGCCGCAGTGGAACACCATCTCGATCAGCGGGTATCACATCCGGGAAGCCGGTTCGACGGCCGTGCAGGAAGTGGCGTTCACCTTCGCCAACGCCGTCGCCTACGTGCAGGCGGCGATCGACGCCGGGCTCGACGTCGACACGCTGGGCCAGCGGCTCAGCTTCTTCTTCAACGCCCACAACGATTTCCTCGAGGAGGTCGCCAAGTTCCGGGCGGCGCGGCGGCTGTGGGCGCGGATCATGCGCGATCGCTTCGGGGCCACCAACCCGCGAGCCCGGCAGTTGCGCTTCCACACCCAGACCGCCGGCAGCACCCTCACCGCCCAGCAGCCCGACGTGAACATCGTGCGGGTGGCCGTGCAGGCGATGGCCGCGGTGCTCGGCGGCACGCAGTCGCTGCACACCAACGGCCGCGACGAAGCGCTGGCCCTGCCCACCGAGGACTCGGCGCGGATCGCCCTGCGGACGCAGCAGCTCATCGCTCACGAGTCGGGCGTCGCCAACAGCGTCGATCCCGTCGGCGGATCGTGGCACATCGAGCGGCTCACCGACGAGATCGAGGCCGGAGCGCGCCAGCTGCTCGAGCGGATCGACGCGGTGGGCGGCACCCTGCGGGCGATCGAGACCGGGATGATCCAGCGCCAGATCCAGGAAGCCGCCTACGCCGCGCAGCAGGCCATCGATCGCGGCGACAGCGTGGTCGTCGGCGTCAACCGCTACGCCAGCGACGAGCGGCCGGCGATGGAGGTGTTCTCGCTCGACCCCGACGTAGAACGGCAGCAGGTGGCGCGCGTGCGGGCGCTGCGGGCCGAGCGCGATCAGTCGGCGTGGCGGTCGGCGCTCGACGCGGTGGAGGCAGCGGCGCGCGGCCGTGACAACCTCGTACCGCGCATCATCGCCGCCGTCGAGGCCCGGGCCACGGTCGGCGAGATCGCGGATACGATGCGGGCCGTGTTCGGCGAGTTCCGCGAGGTCGCGGTTGACTAGCCGGGGCTCGAGGCTCGGGGCTCGGGACTCCGGGAAGGGCCGCTGATGGCCGACGCCGCGCTGCTGTCGGTGCAGGGGCTGACGACGGTGTTCGACGCCGGCGGCCGCCCGCTCACCGCGGTGAACGACGTGTCGTTCGAGCTGCACCGCGGCGAGACCTTGGGCCTGGTCGGCGAGTCGGGCAGCGGCAAGTCGATGACGGCGTTCTCGATCCTTCGGCTGCTGCCGCCGGGCGGACGCACCACGGCCGGACGGGTGACCTTCCAGGGACGGGATCTGCTGGCGCTGTCCGAACGCGAGATGTGCGCGGTGCGCGGCGCCGGCATCGGGCTGGTGTTCCAGGAGCCGATGGCCGCGCTCAACCCGGTGATGCGGGTCGGCGCGCAGGTGGCCGAGGCGCTGATCGTCCACGGCCTGGCCGGCAAGCGCGAGGCCCGGGAGCGGGCCGTCGAGCTGCTGCGGGCGGTGAAGATCGCCGAGCCCGAGAAGCGGGTCGACGACTATCCCCATCAGCTGTCGGGCGGAATGCGCCAGCGGGTGATGCTGGCGGTGGCGCTGGCCTGCAAGCCGCCGCTGGTCATCGCCGACGAGCCGACGACGGCGCTCGACGTCACGGTGCAGGCGCAGATTCTCGATCTGCTGCGGGAGATGAAGCGCACCTTCGACCTCTCGCTGCTGCTCATCACCCACGACCTCGGGGTGATCGCCGAGGTCGCCGACCGCGTCGCGGTGATGTACGCCGGGCGCATCGTCGAGGACGGGCCGGTGCGGGCGATCTTCCGCGCGCCGGCGCACCCGTATACGCGCGGGCTGCTGGCCTCGATTCCGCGCGGGCGGGCGGGAGAACGCCTGGCGGCGATCGAGGGCGTCGTGCCCAGCCTGGCCGCGCTGCCGCCCGGCTGCGCCTTCGCGCCGCGCTGCGCGGAGCGACTGCCGGAGTGCGAGCGGACGGTGCCGGCCGAAGTGACCGTCGGCGACGGCCACCATGCCCGCTGCCTGCTGCACACGCCGGCGGCGGCGACGTCGGGACGGGCGTCGTGACCGCGCCGCTGGTCGAGGTCCGCGATCTCACGAAGCACTTCCCGCGTGGCGGCGGGCTGTTCCGCGCCGGCACGGTGGTGCGGGCCGTGGACGGCGTCAGCTTCGCCATCGCCGAGGGCGAGACGTTCGGCCTGGTCGGCGAGTCGGGCAGCGGCAAGAGCACGACCGGCCGCTGCATGCTGCGGCTGATCGAGCCGTCGTCGGGCGAGGTGCGCTACCGGGGCGAGAACGTGCTGGAGTTCTCCAGCGCGCGGATGCGCGCCGCGCGCCGTCATCTGCAGATGATCTTCCAGGACCCCTACTCGTCGCTGAACCCGCGGATGCGCGCCCGCGAGATCGTCGACGAACCGCTGGCGATCCACAAGCTGGGGTCGCGGAGCGAACGGGCCGACCGCGTCGCCGAGCTGTTCCACCTGGTCGGCCTCGATCCGGCCCATCTCGAACGCTACCCGCACGAGTTCAGCGGCGGCCAGCGGCAGCGCATCGGCCTCGCCCGCGCGCTCGCGCTCGAGCCGAAGTTCATCATCGCCGACGAGCCGGTATCGGCCCTCGACGTCTCGATCCAGGCGCAGGTGATCAACCTGCTGATGGACCTGCAGCAGCGCCTGCAGCTCACCTACCTGTTCATCGCCCACGATCTGCGGCTGGTGCGGCACATCTGCCGGCGGGTGGCGGTGATGTACCTGGGCAAGATCGTCGAGATGGGCGACACCGAGGCGCTTTTCGCCAATCCCGCGCACGCCTACACACGGGCGCTGCTCTCGGCAATTCCGGTGACCGACCCCGACGCGCCGCGGCAGCGGATCGAACTCGACCCGGCCCTGGTGAACCGTGAGGCGCCGCTCGTCGAGGTGGAACCGGGGCACCTGGCGGCGATATAGAACTAGCGGCTCGGGGCTCGGGGCTCGGGGCTCGGGGCTCGGGGCTCGGGGCTCGGGGCTCGGGAGGCGATGATGGCCACGCATCGACGGCTCGGCGCTGCGATCCTGTTCTTCCTGTCCGCCGCCACGGTCCCGGCCCGCCAGGAGCCCGACCGGGAGGTCGTCCGAGAGCGCCTGCTCGCCTATCTCGACGGCTACGAACAGGAGCTGAGCACCCTCATCGCCGAGGAGCGGCTGCGGCAGTGGCCGATCAGGCGTGGCGGAGCAGGGGCCGTCGTGATCGACGGCGTCTTGACCGGCCAGGACGCCCGCGACACCAGCCGCGTCCGCTCCCTGGTCTCGGATGTCGCCTTCGTCCCACTGCCGGGTAACGCCGGCTGGCTCGGCTATCGCGACGTCACGAGCATCGGCGGCCGCGCCGTGCGCCGCAACGGACCGGCCCTGCTCGACCTTCTGAAGGCGCAGACCGACGACTCGCGCGAGCGGGCGATGACGCTGCTGCTCGAGAGCGCCCGGGACAATCTGGGCGCGGCCCGCACCATCAACCTGCCGAGTCTGCCGCTGGAACTGCTGCATCGCCGCAATCAGGGGCGGTTCGCGGTCACCGCCCAAGAGATGGCCCGCACCGACCACTGCGCGACCATCCGGCTGATGCTCGAGGAGACAGTGACGCCGACCCTCATCCAGAGCCCCGCGGGCGGCAACATGCCCAGCCGCGTGTTCGCGTGGGTCGAGCCGGAGAGCGGCCGGCTGTGCCGCGCCGAGGTGCGGACCCGCGACGCGCAGCACGGCGCCCGGGCGATCGACGCCGTGGTCCGGGTGGAGTTCGCCCGCGAGCCGGTGCTGGACGTGTGGGTACCCGAGAAGATGTACGAGGAGTTCCTGTATCCGCCGCGCGACCGCGGCGAGGGCGAAGCCGTCTACACGAACTACCGCCGCTTCACCACCAGCGCGCGGATCGTGCCGCAGCCGTAGCCAGGGCTGGCAGCTAGGCGGCCTGACGGACGTCCTTCTCGACCTGCCCGTCGCGGATGAGGATCTGCCGCTTGGCGTAGGCGGCGACGTCGGCTTCGTGGGTGACGATCACGATGGTGTTGCCGCCGGCGTGCAGCCGCTCGAACAGCGCCATGATCTCGACGCCGGTCTTCGAGTCGAGGTTGCCGGTGGGCTCGTCGGCCAGCAGGATCGAGGGGTTGTTGACCAAGGCCCTGGCGATCGCCACGCGCTGCCGCTGGCCGCCCGACAGCTCGTTCGGCTTGTGGCTCATGCGCTGGCTGAGCTCCACCTTCTCGAGCGCCTGGCGAGCCCGTTCCAGGCGCACTTTGGCCGGCACACCGGCGTAGACCAGCGGCAGCTCGACGTTGTGCAGCGCCGTGGCCCGCGGCAGCAGGTTGAAGGTCTGGAACACGAACCCGATCTCTTCGTTGCGGATGCGCGCCAGCTCGTTGTCGTTCATCGTGCTGACCTCCTTGCCGTTCAGGAGGTAGGTGCCCTTGCTCGGGGTGTCGAGGCAGCCGATGAGGTTCATCAGGGTCGACTTGCCCGAGCCCGACGGCCCCATGATGGCCACGTACTCGCCCTTGTCGATCTGGATGCTGACCCCGCGGAGGGCGTGGATCTCCTCGTCGCCCATCGTGTAGGTCTTCCACAGGTCTTGGGTCTCGATCAGGGCCATGGGCAGGGGCGCTCGGCCCGGCCATCGGGCCGCTCGAGCCGGTTCTCCATTTCATCACAGACGTCGGAAGCGTGGATGAGGTTCCTCGCCGCAGCCCGCAGGCTGCCGGGACTGCGCGCCGCCGCGATACGATGGCGGCTTCGCGGGGCCGTCACGGCCCCGCCGGCAGTGACGGCCCTCCCCCGGGTGCCGTCACCGAGGAGTGGTCATCATGGCTGTCGCACGAGTCACCGAAATCATCGCCGCGTCGAAGAAGAGCTTCGAGGACGCCGTCGAGCAGGGCGTCGCCCGCGCCTCCAAGACACTGAAGAACGTCGAGGGCGCCTGGGTGCAGGACATGAAGGTGGTGGTCGAGAAGGGCAGGATCACCGAGTACCGCGTCAACCTGAAGGTGACGTTCATTCTCGAGAAGTGACCGGTAGGGACCAGGGACCGGGGACCAGGGATCAGGGAACAGCCCTTGTCACGCCGCGTTCCGCGGCGTGCTGAACACCAAGCTGCCTCCCTGGTCCCTGGTCCCCGGTCCCTACGTCGTCAGGTCTCTAGCCCCCCGACTCATCCGCGTACTGCTCCTTCAGCCGGGCGACGACGGCGGGATCGGCGAGCGTGGTGGTGTCGCCGAGGGCTTTGCCTTCGGCGATGTCGCGCAGCAGCCGCCGCATGATCTTGCCCGAGCGCGTCTTGGGCAGGTCGGCGGCGAAGATGATGTCGTCGGGCCGGGCGATGGCACCGATCTTGTGCACGACGTGCTGTTTCAGCTCGTCGGCCAGGGCCTCGGACGTCGTCACGCCCTCCTTCACGGTCACGAACGCCGCCACCGCCTGGCCCTTGATCTCGTGGTGGCGGCCGACGACCGCCGACTCGGCCACCTTCGGGTGATCGACGAGCGCGCTTTCCACTTCCATGGTGCCGAGGCGGTGGCCGGCGACATTCAGCACGTCGTCGACGCGGCCGAGCAGCCAGAAGAAGCCGTCGTCGTCGAGCTTGGCGCCGTCGCCGGTGAAGTAGACGCCCTTGCCCGGCCAGCGGCTCCAGTACTGCGTCACGAAGCGATCCGGATCGCCGTAGATCCCCCGCAGCATCGCCGGCCAGGGCTTGGTCAGCGCCAGAAGGCCGCCGCCGACGGGAATCGGCTCACCTTTGTCGGTGAGCACCTGCGCACTGATGCCGGGGAAGGGACGGGTGGCCGATCCAGGCTTGGTGCTGGTGAGGCCGGGCAGCGGCGTAATCAGGATCGACCCGGTTTCGGTCTGCCACCAGGTGTCGACGACCGGACAGCGTTCGCGCCCGATGTGCAGGTGGTACCAGACCCAGGCTTCGGGATTGATCGGCTCGCCCACCGAGCCCAGCAGGCGCAGCGACGACAGATCGCGCTTCGCGGGCCAGTCGGTGCCCCAGCGCATGAAGGCGCGGATCGCGGTGGGCGCGGTGTAGAACACCGTCACGCCGTAGCGCTCGACGATCTCCCAGAAGCGGTCCTTCCTCGGCCAGTCGGGGGCGCCTTCGTACATCACCACCGTGGCGCCGTTGGCGAGCGGCCCGTAGACGACGTAGCTGTGGCCGGTGACCCAGCCGATGTCGGCGGTGCACCAGTAGACGTCGTCCTCCTTCAGGTCGAACACCCACTTGGTGGTGGCATAGCAGCCGGTGAGATAGCCGCCGGTGGTGTGGACGATGCCCTTCGGCTTGCCGGTGGTGCCGGAGGTGTAGAGGATGTAGAGCATGTCCTCGGCGTCCATCGGCTCGGGCGCGCAGACGTACGAGGCGTCCTGCATCAGCTCGTGGTACCAGTGGTCGCGCCCCGCCTGCATGTGCACGCGCAGGTCGGCGGCGCCGCGCCGCACCACGACGACGCTGGCGATCGACGGCGTGCCGGCCAGCGCCTCGTCGGCCATCTGCTTGAGCGGCACGACGTTGCCGCGGCGGTAGCCGCCATCGGCGGTGACCAGCACCTTGCACTGCGAGTCGTTGATGCGGTCGCGCAGCGAGTCGGCGCTGAAGCCGCCGAAGACCACGCTGTGCACGGCGCCGATACGGGCGCACGCCAGCATGGCGATGGCCAGCTCGGGGATGAGCGGCATGTAGAGCGCCACGCGGTCGCCGCGGCCGACACCGAGGCCCTTGAGCACGTTGGCGAACTGCGACACCTGGCGGTAGAGGTCCCAGTAGGTCAGCGTGCGGCGGTCGCCGGGCTCGCCTTCCCAGACGAGCGCCGCCTTGTTGCGACGGGCCCCGCGGGCGTGGCGGTCGACGCAGTTGACGCTGGCGTTGAGGGTGCCGCCGAGGAACCACTTGGCATAGGGCGGCGTCCACTCGAGCACCGTGTTCCACGGCGTGATCCAGTCGAGCTCCCTGGCGAACCCGGCCCAGAACGCCTCGGGATCCTTCGCGGCGCGTTCGTAGACGCCGGGGTCGTTGACGTGGGCGGCGGCGCGGAACGCCGCGCTGGGTTCGAAGCGGCGGTCCTCCTGCAGCAGCGCGTCGATTTCGGGGGTGGTTCCGGGCGTCTGGTCGGACATGCGCCGATTCTATCGCCGCCACTGTGGTGATGCAGCGGCTGATCGGCCGGACTTCACACCGTGGCGATGAACTCGCGCATCCGCCGCCGCGCCGCCTCGTCGGGCGGCGTGCCGAACGCCGCCGCGGCGTTCTCTTCCATGTGGTGCGGGTTGCTGGTCTCGGTGAGCACGCAGGTGACCGCCGGGTGGGCCAGGATGTACTTGAGCGACAACTGCGCCCAGGTGGCGGCGCCGAGTTCGGTCGCCCACGGCGGCAGGGGCTTGCCCTGCAGCCGCTTGAAGTAGGCGCCGTTCATGAACGGCCGGTTGACCAGCACCGCGACCCCGCGGTCGGCGGCCAGCGGCAGGACCGTGGTCTCGGCCTCGCGTTCGGTGATCGAGTAGTTCACCTGCGTGAAGTCGGGCCGTTCCTTCCTCAGGAACGCCTCGAGCGCACCGTGCAGCCGCGGCTCCGACACGGTGACGCCGATGTAGCGCGCCTCCCCGGCGTCCTTCCACGCCCGCAGGCTCGGCCAGTGGGTCTCGAGATCCGTGAGGCTGAAGATCTGGACCAGGTCGATGGGCTTCCGCCCGTAGAGACGCTGCGCGTCACGGAACTGGGCGATGCCGGCGTCCTTGCCGACCTTGTCGATTTTGGTGGTGACGAAAAGCCCGCGCAGCTCGGGTTCGTTGATGACAGCACCGAAGCGGCCGTCGTTGGCCGGGTTGCGCGGCCAGGTGTCGACGACCTTGCCGCCCTGCGCGGCCAGGGTGCGCAGCACCCGCCGCACCGGCTCCTCGCCGTGCCTGGCGATCTCCTCGACCACCTTGCTGGAACCGAGGCCGATCATCGGCAGGCCTTCGCCACTGACCGGAATGCGCCGGGTCGGCATCGCGCGCTGGGCAAGCGCAATTCGACCGCCGAGACTCGAGAGGCCGCCGGCAGCGATCAGGGCCAGGAACTCACGCCGGTTCGTCTCGCTGGCCATGCGTCCCTCCTGTTCCCTGCCTAGTCGTAGTACTCCCGCCCGAGGTGTGTGATGAGGTCCTCGCCCTTCAGGTAGCGGAGCGTGTTCTTCAGCTTCATCAGCTGGATGAACAGGTCGTGCTCCGGGTAGACCTCGGGGGCGTGCATCGGCGCCTTGAAGTAGAACGACAGCCACTCCTGGATACCTGACATGCCGGCCCGCTTGGCCAGGTCGAGGAACAGCGCCGAGTCGAGCACGATCGGCGCCGCCAGGATCGAATCGCGGCACAGGAAGTTGATCTTGAGCTGCATCGGGTAGCCGAGCCAGCCGAAGATGTCGATGTTGTCCCAGCCTTCCTTGTTGTCGCCGCGCGGCGGGTAGTAGTTGATGCGGACGACGTGCGAGATGTCCTTGTAGAGCTCGGGATAGAGCTGCGGCTGGAAGATGTAGTCGAGCGCGCTCTTCTTGCTCTCTTCCTTGGTCTTGAAGCTCTCGGGGTCGTCGAGCACCTCGCCGTCGCGGTTGCCGAGGATGTTGGTGGAGTACCAGCCCTTGACGCCGATCATGCGGGCCTTGAGGCCGGGCGCGATGATGGTCTTGATCAAGGTCTGGCCGGTCTTCATGTCGTTGCCGGCCACCGGCGCGCCGGTCCTGGCCGCCAGTTCCAGCATCGCCGGCACGTCGGCGGTGAGGTTGGGGGCGGCGTTGGCGAACGGGATGCCCTCCTTGAGGGCGGCATAGGCGTAGACCATCGACGACGGGATGGCGACGTCGCCCTTGGCCAGGCCCTTCTCGAACGCCGCCAGCGAGCGATGCACCGGGCCTTCCTTCATGAACACTTCGGTGCTGCCCGTCCACACCATCACCAGCCGCGTGCACTTGTGCTTGGCCTTGAAGGCGCGAATGTCGGCGATGACCTGATCGGCCAGGTCCATCTTGCTCTTGCCCTTCTTGACGTTCGGGCCGTTCAGCCGCTTGACGTAGCGCTGATCGAACACCGCCGCCATCGGCTTGATCGCTTCCATCTCGCGCCGCACCTTGTCGAGCAGTGCCGGCTCGAGGACGCCGGCGGTGCGCGCCGCGGCGTAGGTGTCTTCCTCGAAGATGTCCCAGCCGCCGAAGACGATGTCGTCGAGGCTGGCGAGATCGACGAATTCGTTGATCTTGGGCGAGCGGTTCTCGGTGCGCTTGCCGAGGCGGATCGTGCCCATCTGCGTGAGCGAACCGATCGGCTGGGCGAGGCCCTTGCGGATGGCGAAGACGCCGGCGATGGTGGTGGTGGCGACGGCGCCGAGGCCGACGAGGAGCACACCGAGCTTGCCCTTGGCGGGCGCGATCTGTACAGGGGTTTTCACTCGTGAAATATAGCACGCGGGGTCGAGACGACCGGCTGGCGCGGCTATCATGGCCGGATGCTGTTCAAGTTCTTCCGCCAGCCGGCGATCGATCCGCTGCAGGTGTCGATGACCGGCGTGCGCATGGGCGAACGCTTCCTGCTGGTCGGCTGCGACGACGCGGTGCTGCTGGCCGGGCTCGGCGCCAAGGTGGGCTTGAGCGGCACCGCCGCCGCGGTGGTCTTCGACGAGCATCAGGCGGTGCGGGCCCGCGTCGCCGCCGCCCGCGAGGGGTTTCTGATCGATCAGAAGGTCTGGCGCGAGGGCCAGGTGGGGTTCGACGCCGATGCGTTCGACCTGGCGGTGATCGACGACACCCAGGGCGGCTTCGCCGGCCGCGACGGCGCCGTGCGCGCGGCGCTGCTCGCCGAGGCGCGGCGGGTGCTGCGCAAGGGCGGCCGCATCGAGGTGGTGGAAGGTCTCGGCGCGAGCGGCCTGTTCGCCAAGGCCACGGCCCGGCCGGGCGGCTACGACTCGCTGCAGGAACTCGATCGCGCCGGGTTCAAGCCGGTGCGCGTGCTCGCCGAACTGCCGAACTTCCGCTTCGTCGAAGGCCTGCGGCTGTAGGTTGCCGTGACTACTCGGCGCGCAGCGCCACCAGCGGGTCGACACTGGTGGCGCGGCGGGCCGGCCCCAGGCACGCCAGCACGCCGGCGACCAGGAAGATCACCGTGACCGCCAGCAGCACCAGCGGGTCGCGGGCCGGGGTATCGAAGAGATAGGCCGACAGGGCCGTCGAGAACATCGACGCGCCAATCAGTCCGAGCACCAGGCCGAGTGCCACCAGGCCGAGGCCCTGCTTCAGCACCATGGTCAGCACCCAGGCGCGGGTGGCGCCCAGCGCCATCCGCACGCCGAATTCCCGCGTCCGCTGCGAGACGTTGGCGGCGATCACACCGGTGACGCCGGCCAGCGTCACGGCCATCGCCAGAGCGGCGAAAATGGCCAGCAGCAGCGCAGTGAGCCGCGGCCGGGCCAGCGAGTCGCTGCGCACCTGCTCGAGGGTCTGCACGTCCTCGACCGGCATGTCGGGATCGAGCGCGTGCACGGCGTCGGCCACCGATCGCGCCAGCGCCGTCGGATCGCCGGCGCTGCGCACCATGATCCGGCCGCCGAGGCCGGTCGGCATCTGGGCCAGCGGGATGAACGCCTGCGGCACGGCGGCGCGGTCGAGCCCGAACTGGCGCACGTCGCCGACCACGCCCACCACCGTCCACCACGTGTCGCCGTTATCGGTGGACAGACGCGCCCCGATCGGATCGCTGCCCTCCCAGAAGCGCACCATCGCCTGGTTGATCACCACGACGCGCTGCGCGTCCTTGTGGTCGAGCGCGGTGAAGACACGGCCCGCAAGGACGGGAATGCCCAGCGTGTCGAAGTAGCGCGGGCTGGCGACGCGCACGTCGCCGCGCGGCCGGCGGGCCGGGTCCGGCGTCCGCCCTTCGATGTCGAACGGCGTCTCGTTGGGGTTGGCGCCGACCAGCGGCACGGCGTTGGTGATGGCCGCCGATTCGACGCCCGGCAGCTGATTCAGCCGCTCGACCAGGGGCTCGTAGAGCCGCAGCTGCGCCTGCGCGTCGGGGTATTTCGAGAAGTTGCCGAACACCGTGGCGGCGAGGACACGGTCGGTGCGGTAGCCCGACTCGACGCGCTGCAGCCGCCACACGCTGGCCAGGAGCAGGCTGGCGCCGACCAGCATCACCACCGAGAGCGCCACCTGCGCGACGACCAGCGCGTCCTGGAGCCGGCGGCGGCCCACCGACACCCCCGAGCCCAGACTGCCCTGTTTCAGCGCCGGCAGCACGTCGGTGCGCGTCGACAGCGCCGGCACCAGTCCGAAGACGATGCCGCTCACGATCGCCACCGTCAACGTGAAGAGCAGCACCCACGGGTCGAGGCCGATGGCCTCGGTGCGCTGGGTGAACCGGCTGACGAACCGGGTGAGCAGGCCGAGCGTCGTCCACGCGAAGCCGAGGCCGACGCCCCCGGCCACCGCGGCCAGCAGCGTGCTCTCGGCCAGCAGCTGCCGGATCAGCCGGCCGCGGCCGGCGCCGAGCGCCACCCGCATGGCGAACTCACGGTCGCGGCGCAGCATGCGGGCCAGGGTCAGGTTGGCGACGTTGGCGCAGGCCAGCAGCAGCACCAGCCCGGTCGTCGCCAGCAGCAGCCACAACACCGGCCGGGCGGTGGCGGTGAGCGCGGCCAGCACCGGCGACGTCCGTGACTGGAAGCCGGTCTCGGCCCGGTAGATGTCCGGGAAGTCCTGCTGGAAGCGCTGCCCCACCGTGGCCACCTCGGTGGCGGCGGCGTCGAACGACACCCCGTCCCTGACCAGCCCGAAGACCTGCAGGCCGGAGAACGCCCGCCGGTTCGCCACGATGTTGCGCTCGGCCGCCGAGCGGAACGGGCACGCCGAGGTCGGCATGTAGAGGTCGACGCGGTTGGGATAGTGCGGCACGTCGGGCAGCACGCCGATCACGGTGTGCGGCCGGTCGTTCATCTGGAACACCTGGCCGACGATGGCCGGATCGGCCCCGAAGCGCGTCGTCCAGTAGTCGAAGCCCAGCACCAGGACCGCCTCGGCGCCCTCGTCGTCGTCGGCGTCCGAGAAGGTGCGGCCGAGGATCGGCTGGATGCCGAGCACGGCGAAGAAGTTGTGCGAGACGACGCCGGTGGCCACCCGGTCGGGTTCGCCGCGGCGCAACAGGTCGAAGTTCATCTGGTGGAACTCGACCATGCCGTCCATGCTGGCGAGCTGCTCGCGGTAGTCGTACAGCTCCTTGATCGAGACGCCGAAGTTCTGCTGGTTGGCGAGCGGCGCGGCGTGGTTCACCAGCAGCAGCCGCTGGCCGTTGGCGTACGGCAGCGGCGTGAACAGCACGCCGTTCACGACGCTGAAGATGGCGGCGTTGGCGCCGATGCCGAGGCCGAGCGTGAGCACGGCCACGGCGGCGTAGCCCGGCGTCTTCCACAGGGTCCGGGCCGCATAGCGCAGGTCCTGGAGGAAATCGTCGATCCAGCTCACGCCACGGGCCTCGCGGGTGTCCTCGACGTGGCGGGTCATCGGGCCGAAGTTCTTCAGCGCCTGCTGGCGTGCGGTCTCGGGATCCATGCCTTGCCGCATGTACTTCTCCGCTTCCATGTCGAGGTGGAACCGCACCTCGGCGTTCAGCTGCCGATCGAGCTCTTCGCCGCGGACCAGTCGAGTGAGCCGCTTCCACATGGCCGTCTCAGCCCTGCACCGAGAGGATCTTGGCCACCGCGCCGGTCATGCGCTCCCACGAGGCCTGCTCCTCGCGCAGCTGCCTCTGGCCGGCCTTGGTGAGCCGGTAGAACTTGGCCTGGCGGTTGTTGTCCGAGGCGCCCCATTCGGCCTCGATCCAGCCGGCGGTCTCGAGCCGCTGCAGCGCCGGGTAGAGCGAGCCCTGGTTGACCCGCAGCACGTCGTCGGACGTCTGCTGGATGCGCTGCGAGATGCCCCAGCCGTGCCTCGGGCCGAGGGCGAGCGTCTTGAGGATCAGCAGGTCGAGCGTGCCCTGCAGGAGGTCGAGAGATTTGGGACGCATGACCATCTCCGGTCAGGGCCGGCCGCTGCGCACCGGCAGCTTGCGGTTGCCCCAATCGACGATCGAGCCGTCGTACATCTTCGCGTCGAAGCCCAGGTGCCGGGCCACGATGTAGATCACCGAGGCGCGCATGCCGACCATACAGTAGGACACGACCGCCACGCCGGGCCGGGCGCCGGCGGCCTCGAGCCTGGCGCGCAGGTCGGCGTCGGGGAGGAACAGCGAGGAGCGGCTCACCAGGTCGGTCCAGACGAGCTGACGGGCCCCGGCCAGATGCCCGGCCGGGTGCATGCCGCCCATGCCGCCGTCGGCGCCGGTGAACTCGGCGTCGGGGCGGGCGTCGACCAGGGCGATGCGCGGCGACTCCAGCTGCTTCACCAGCCAGTCGGCCTGGGCCACCACCTGCGGCCTGGGTGTGAGCCTTGCCAGGGTGCCCGGGTCGCGTGGCGGCGCCGCCGCGAGGCCCAGGTCCACCGTCTGGCCGGCGGTGCGCCAGGCCCCTATGCCGCCGTTCAGCAGCTTCACGTTCGGGTGGCCCAGGTAGTCGAGCGTGAAGAACGCCCGCGTCGCGCCGATTGCCGACCCGTAGACCACCACCTCCGAGGCCGCACCGACGCCGGCGGCATGGAACACCTCGCGCAGCGCCTCGATCGGCGGCAGTTCCGAGCCGAGGTCGGTCGGCCCGTCCACGGCGAAGTCGCCGTAGCGGACCAGCCTGGCGCCAGGGACGTGCCCGTTGGCGAAGTCGCCCGGCCGGTCCTCGACGTGCAGGACGACGACGCCGGGCGCCGCGAGGCGGGCGGCCAGCTCCGCCGGCGACACCAGCAGCCCGGAAGACGGCGCGGCCACGGCAGCGGCCAGGGCGACCAGCGCGGCTGTTGTCGACATTCGACAAGAGTGGACCGCCTCTTGTCGGATGTCAACAGGAGACGCGGGACGTGCCCGCAGTTCACGGGGACGGGCGCAGGGATGAGAACTGCTGATCGGTTGATCTGGTGATCGGTTGATCTGGCCTGGCGATCTGGTGATCTGGTGATCGCGCCCCGACAGATCATTGGACCGACAGATCGTGAATTCGTCCAGATTGGTCAACCGGTCAAGACATCGACAAATCACCCGATGTGCCGACCTCGGCGCTGTCTTACCTCAGGCAGGTGAGGTGTCGTCCGCCGTCGACGGCGATGGTGTCGCCGGTCATCCAGCCGGCCCGGTCGGAGGCGACGAACAGCACGGCCTCGGCGATGTCCTCGGGGGTGCCGGGGCGGCCGAGCGGATGCGTCTCCTTCGCCCGCTGCAGGAACGCGGCGTAGCGTTCGGCGTCCATGCCGCCGCGGGTGTGCAGGTTGGTCACGGTGACGCCCGGGTTCACGCAGTTCACGCGCACGCCGTGCGGTGCCCAGTCGAGCGCCGCGCAGCGCGACAGGTGGTCGAGCGCCGCCTTGCTCGAGCAGTAGACGGCGACGCCGGCGAAGGCGCGCAGCCCGTTCACGCTCGAGATGTTGACGACGTTGCCGCGACGCGCCTTGAGCTGCGGGAACGCCTCGCGCATCAGCCGGAACGGCGCCCGCACGTTGATGGCGAACATGCGGTCGTAGAGGTCGTCCGGGGTGGCGTCGGTCGACGCGGTGCCGATGATGCCGGCCGCGTTCACCAGGACGTCGATCCCGCCGAACCGCTCCACCGCCGCACCGACGACGCGCGCCGGCGTGTCGGCGGCGGTGACGTCGGCGGGCACCACGTGGGTCGCGCCGCCTGCCGCCGCCGCCGTGTCGGCCAGCGCTCCGGCGTCCCTGGCGACGAGCACCACCGACGCCCCCTCGCGAACCAGGGCCAGCGCCGTCGCCCGGCCGATGCCCGAACTCGCCCCCGTCACCATTGCCACCTTGCCCGCGAATGCCGTGTCGCTGCTCATGGGGCAGGAGTATAAGGGGCGGCAGCGATCGCGGCGGCGGGTCACTCCTGAGGACACCCCGATGTCCCCACGCTGCCACATGCCTGGCGGTGGAGTCGGGCCGGGGGCCTGGGAGCATCGGATTTAGCCGAAATTCAGAGCCGGCGGGTGGCGCCGGCGGGAGAGCCAGGGTCGCCGCGATCCGGCAAGCGTTTTGCGAAGGAACGGCTGCAGCCATGCCCGCGCTCCTTGACGACGACGTGTTCTCGCTGGCCGAAATCGCCGCGGCGGCTCGAGTCGCCCCGCCGGTGGTGCTCGAGCTGGCGGCGCGCGGGCACCTCCCGATCGATGCGTCCGCGCCGCTGTCTCCGGAATCGCTGGTGGCCAGAGACGCGGCCATCGACGCCGTGCGAGCCCTGACGCGCGGGGACACGGTAGGGGGCGGCCACCGCGCCGTGGTGGCGGTGGCGCCGGAGTTCGCCCGGCCCAGCGGCGTGCCCGTCCTCGTGTCGACTGGCCTGCACGGGCTGGCAGCCCTGGCCATCGCGGTGGTCGCCAGCCTCGGCTGGTCGCTCAGCGCCGATGCCCCGCCCGACGAGGTCGTGTCCCACGAGCCGGTGCGGCTGGTCTACCTCGCCCTGCCCGGCCCCGGCGGGGGCGGCGGCGGCGGCGGCCTGAAGCAGAAGCTGCCGGCGCCCAAGGTGCAGCGCGAGGGCGACCACTCCCTGAACAGCCCCTTGCCCGCGCGGGATCTGCCGCCGCCGGCGCCGATCGAAAAGCCGCGCGAGCCGCTCGAGGCGAAGACCATCGTCGCGCCGGTCGCCTCGGCCCCGGCCGATGCGCAGACCACGCCGGGCGTGCTGCGCGAGGTGCCTCCCGCGCCGGTGCCCACCCAGGGCCCCGGGGACGGCGGCGGCGCCGGCACCGGCCAGGGTGCCGGCCTCGGCGAGGGCAACGGCTCGGGCATCGGCGACGGCTCGGGTGGCGGCATGGGCGGCGGCCCATATCGCCCCGGCAGCGGCGTCGAACCACCCCGCCTGCTCAAGGAAGTGAAGGCGAACTACACCGACGAGGCCCGCCGCCGAAATATCTCCGGCTCGGTGGAAATGGAGATCACCATCCGCCGCGACGGCAGCGTGAGCGACGTGCGCATCCTGAGTGGCCTCGGGGCCGGGCTGGATCAGCAGGCCGCGGCCGCCGTGCGGCAATGGCGGTTCGCCCCGGCGCGCATGAAGGGCACGCCGGTGGACGTGATCGTGGAAGTGTCGGTGGAGTTCTCGCTGCGGTAGCTGGGGACCGTCCCGCGATTCGGGACCGTCGCCAAGGACAAGGCAATGGACACGATGCTGCTCGTCGTCACTGGGGTGTCGGTGGTCGTGGCCGCGGTGTCGCTGACGGTGGCGTGGCAGGTCGCCCAGGCCGACCGCCGGCGCCGGGCCGCACGCGTCGCCGCGCTGGCGGCCGCAGCCGGGGTCCACGAAGCCGTGGCCGGGATCGCGGAGCCGACGCCTGAACCCGCGCCGCTCGACGCCGCACCGGCCGCCGCCCCGGCCCTGGCCCCCGGCGGCATCGCCCTTGGCGATCGCTTCCTGGCCGCCGACACGTCGGGCTCGGGCAGTGCCGGCCGCCAGCACTGGCTGATGGCGGGCGCCACCTTCGCGGCGGTGCTCGTGGTCACCGCCGGGATCGTCTCGCTGGTCGGCACGCGCCGCGCGGCCGCCGGCGACGTGGTCAGCGTGCCGCTGGAACTGGTCGCGCTCGCCCACAACCGCGCCGACGGCGTGCTGACGGTCTCGGGGCTGGTCCGCAATCCCGCCACCGGCACCCCGGTGGACAAGCTCGAAGCCGAGGTGCGGGTCTTCGATCCCGCCGGCATCCTGATCGCCACCCGCACCGCCGTGGTCGACCACCTCGAACTCGCGCCCGGCCAGGAATCGCCGTTTGCGGTGACGCTCGGCGAGGCCCGGACGGCGGCGCGTTACCGGGTCAGCTTCCGCACCGCGGGCACCATGCGCCCGCACGTCGATCAGCGGACCAACCTGCCGGCGTCGGTCGATCGCACGGCCGAAGCGCGGTGAGGAGGACGGTCATGCGCACGCACTCCCGTCGCGTCTCCGTCGCCGCCGCCGCCGCGGCGGCGTTGCTGCTGGCCAGCGGTCCGTCGCTGCGCGGCCAGGAAGGCTTCAAGTTCAAGAGCGGCGTCGAACTGGTGAACGTCAACGTCACGGTCACCGACCGCTCCGGCAGGTTCATCTCGGGCCTCACCCAGGACGACTTCATCGTCCACGACGACGGCCGCGAGCAGGAGGTCACCCACTTCAGCGCCGAGCGCGTGCCGGTCAGCCTCGGCATCGCGCTCGACACCAGCGGCAGCATGGCCGGCGACAAGATCGAGTCGGCGCGTCAGGCGCTGGATCGCTTCCTGCTCGACCTGCTCGCGCCGGAAGACGATGTGTTCCTGTTCCGCTTCGGCGCCAGCCCCGAACTGGTGCACGACTGGACCACCGACAAGCGGCTGGTGAGCCGGCGCCTGGCGCGGGTGAGTCCCACCGGCGGCACCGCGATGTACGACGCCGTCGCCGAAGCGGTGCCGATGTCGCAGGGTGGCGAACATCGCAAGAAGGCCGTGCTCATCGTCTCGGACGGCAACGACACCAACAGCCGTACCTCGGTCGGCGAGCTGAAGCAGATGATTCGCGACACCGAGGTGCTGGTCTACGCCGTCGGCATCGATGGCCAGGCCGAGACCGTGTTCGGCGGGCCGCGCTCGACGCCGCCAGTGATGCGGCCGCCGGTCGGTCTGCCCTTCCCCTTCCCGGGCGGCGGCGGGCGCGGCCGCGGCACGCCGTGGCCGCAGGGCCCCCGCGGCGGCGGCGGCACCTGGGGCGGCGGCGGGCGCGGCGCCGACGACCGCGTCAACGTGAGCGCACTGCGCGAGCTCACCGACGACAGCGGCGGCCGCACCGAGATCGTCCGCTCGGCCCGCGACCTCGATCCGGCGACCGCCAACATCGCCGACGAGCTGAGCAAGCAGTACTACATCGGCTACCCGGCGCCCGGGCACCGCGACGGCCGCTGGCACACCATCCGCGTCGAGCTGAACAAGCCGGGCTACACGGTGCGGGCGCGGCGCGGCTACATGGCGTCACGGTAGAAGCAGGGCCCGGCGCCACCGCTTCCACCGAATCACCCCGCCGCGCCGAACGCGGCCGCGGCTCCTTCGTGCCCGCGTCGTCACCCCGACCCGTCCACGCCCGAGCACAGGCCGCGGCCCCGCCGTGGTCTCCTCGTGAAATCCGCTCGCCGCACGCGACTCCAGGTTGGCACGCCGCTCGCAGTGGAGTCTGTCGTGCGGCGCGGCCGCACCGCCGCGACACCAGCGGCGCACACCGGCATCGGTTCTCGTGGAGCGGACGTCATGCTGAAGCGGATTGCCTCCCTCACCTTCGCTCTCTTCGTCATCACGGCGGGCGCGGCGGGCGCCCAGCCGGTGCGCGAGGATCTGCAGATCTTCAACGACATCTCGAAGCAGGTCACGCGCTACACGCAGTTCACGATCTTCGACAGCGTGGACGCCAGCATCCACGACGGCGCCGTGGTGCTCTCGGGCTGGGTCACCATGCCCTACAAGCGCACCGACATCGAACGCCGCGTCGCCCGGGTCGACGGCGTGACCGCCGTGAAGAACGACATCCAGGTGCTGCCGGTGTCGCAGTTCGACGACGAGCTGCGCTTCCGCATCGCCCGCGCCATTTACGGCAACTCGTCGTTCTGGAACTACGCGGCGATGGCCAATCCGCCCATACACATCGTCGTCAACCGCGGCCACGTCACGCTCACCGGCACGGTCAACAGCGAGGTGGACAAGGTGCTGGCGCGGTCGCTGGCGATCGGCTTCGGCGAGTTCACGGTGACCAACGCGCTGCGCACCGACGCGGAGGTCGCGGCGGCGCTCGAACGCATCACTGAATGAACTGACGCAGCCCGGGGCTCGGGGCTCGGAAAAGGCACGGACGCGGGCCCCCGCGTCCGAGATCTCAGGGCTGCACGGGCGCGTGGGGCGCGCCCATGCGGCGGACCCACCAGACGAACATCGCCAGGGCGGCCAGGGCGAGCACGGCCATTCCGGCGAAGAGCGCCAGCGTCTGGAACAGGATCGACTCCTGCTCCATGTGCACCTCGATCGCCAGCGGCTCGCCCTTGGCACGCGCGGCGAGCGGCTGTTCCCAACTGATGATGTTGCCGCGTTCCACGGTGCGACTCGGCGCGTTGTGGAACGGCACGCGGCTGGGCAGATGCAGCCGCACGGCCGCCAGCTCGTCGCCCTGCCAGCCGACGTCGCCCACGGGTTGACCGGCGGCCGCCGTGACCTCCTGCGTGAACACCCACAACCCGCCGCGATCCACGAACTGGTAGCGCGACCAGGCGAACGGCGCCAGGTCGCTCAGCCGACGGATGTCGTCCACCTCGAGCCGCAGATGCACGTAGCGCCGGCCTTCGCGGCGTGACAGGCTCACCGACCCGACGGTGACACCGGGCCCCGCGTAGAACGCCCGCACGTCGTTGCGGTCGAGACGTGCCGCCGGATCGATCGGCAGCGGCGCACCACGCAGCGCCACCAGCGCCGGCACCGCGGCGTTGACGTACACGGTGGCCGAGCCATCGAGCCGCAGGTAGACGTCCTCTTCGTATTCGTACTTGCGGGCGACGAGATCGCGGCACGCCGCCGCCGGGAGCACCGCGAGCACGGCCACGGCGAGGCGCGCCAGGTGCAGGAGCGCGCGCTGGACACGAGGCGCGCTGGCGCGCCTGCGGTTCGACATCTGCACCATAATACCGGTCTCCCTGCATGGCCGAGCCGCGCACGCTCTTCCTCATCGACGGCAGCAACCAGATGTATCGCGCCTACCACGCGATCCGTGGGCTGACCGGGCCCGACGGCCGATCGACCAACGCGGTCTACGGCTTCGTCACGATGTTGCGCAAGCTGCTCGCCGACCACCATCCGGCCTACATCGCCGCGTCGTTCGACCTGCCGACGGCGACGTTCCGCGACCAGATCGCCGCCGACTACAAGGCCAACCGGGCGCCGATGCCGCCCGATCTCGCCGACCAGATTCCCTGGGTGCACGAGGCCTGCCGCGCGATGGGCGTGCCCATTCTGACCAGCGAAGGCTACGAGGCCGACGACGTCATCGGGGCGCTGGCGCGTCAAGCCGCCGCGGCCGGGTTCGAGGTGGCGATCGTCACCGGCGACAAGGACTTCTTCCAGCTCGTCGGCGGGCCGATTCGCGTCTACAACCCGAAGGACGAGGGCGCCTGGTTCGACGCCGCCGGGGTGCAGGAGAAGTTCGGCGTGCGGCCCGATCAGGTGGTGGACGTGCTGGCGCTCATGGGCGACACGAGCGACAACGTCAAGGGCGTGCCCGGCATCGGCGAGAAGGGCGCCCGCGATCTCATCGCCACGTTCGGGTCGCTCGATGCGCTGCTCGATCGAACGAGCGAGGTGAAGGCGAAGAAGCAGCGCGAGGCGCTCGGCGCCCACGCCGACGACGCCCGGCTGAGCCGCCGGCTGGTCACCATCGACACCGAGGTGCCGGTGGCGTTCGATCCCGAGGCGCTGCGCTTCCAGGGGGCGTCGCGTGAGCGGTGCTACACGCTGTTCTCAACGCTCGGCTTCCGCACGCTCGTCACCGAGTTCGCGCCGACGGCCGAGTCGGTGGTGAAGGACTATGCCGTCGTCGAGACCCTCGACGGCGTGCGCGACCTGGCGGCCGAGATCCGGCGCGTCGGACGGGTGGCGTTGCACGTTCTGGCCGATGGCGAGGCAGGAATGCGCGCCACCGTGGCCGGCCTGGTGGTGGCCACGGCGCCGCGCCGGGCCCGCGTCCTGCCCTTTGGCGAGGCCACGCTGGTCAGCGAGGCCGGGCTCGACCGCACCGCGGCACTGGCGGCGCTCGGTCCGGTGCTGCAGGACCCGGCGATTGCCAAAGTCGGCCACGACCTGAAGTTCGCGGCGGTCGTGCTCAGCCGACTCGACGTGGCGCTGGCCGGCTTCGACCTCGACACGATGCTGGCCGCCTACCTGCTCGACGCCTCGCGCTCGAGCCAGGATCTCGAGCCGGTCGCCCTCGAGCAGCTCGGCTACAAGGCGCTCAGCGCCGACGACGTGCTCGGCAAGGGCGCCAAGGCGGTCACTTTCGCCTCGCTCCCGCCGGCGGCACTGCTCGACTACGCCGGGGAACGCGCCGATCTGTCGTGGCAGCTGGCCGAGAAGTTCACCCCGGAACTCGATCGGGTCGGCGTGGCCCGCGTTTACCGCGACCTCGAGCTGCCGCTCATCCCCATCCTGGCCGGCCTCGAGCGGGTCGGCGTGCGCGTCGACACGCGCGTGCTCGGGGCCCAGGCCGCGCAGCTCGAGCAGGAGCTGGCGACGCTGCAGGCGGAGATCCACCGGCTGGCCGGCGAGCCGTTCAACATCGGCTCTCCGAAACAACTCGGCGAGATCCTGTTCGAGAAGCTGAAGCTGCCGGTGCTGAAGCGCACCGGCACCACCCGCACGCCCTCCACCGCGGTCGAGGTGCTGGAGGAGCTGGCGCTCACCCACGATCTGCCGCGCCTCATCCTCGAGTGGCGCAGCCTGGCGAAGCTGAAGGGCACCTACATCGACGCGCTGCCCGCGCTGGTGCATCCGGTGACCGGGCGCGTGCACACCGTGTTCAACCAGGCAGTGGCCGCCACCGGCCGGTTGAGCAGCAGCGATCCCAATCTGCAGAACATCCCGATCCGCACGGCGATCGGCCGCGAGATCCGCCGCGCCTTCGTCGCCGAGCCCGGCCACGTGCTGATCTCGGCCGACTACTCGCAGATCGAGCTGCGGGTGCTGGCGCATCTGTCGGGCGACGAGACACTCACCGCGGCGTTCGCGCGCGGCGACGACATCCACGACCAGACCGCGCTCAAGGTCTTCGGGGAGAACAGCGGGCTCGACCGCCACGAACTGCGCCGCCGCGCCAAGATCGTCAACTACGCGCTGCTCTACGGCAAGACGGCGTTCACGCTGTCGAAGGACATCGGCGTGTCGCAGCAGGCGGCGCAGCAGTTCATCGAGGCCTACTTCGCCGGCTTCCCGAGGGTGCGCGGCTTCATCGACGCCACCCTCGAGGAGGCCCGCCGCACCGGCGTCGTGCGGACGATGTTCGGCCGCCAGCGTCCGGTGCCCGAACTCACCAGCAAGAACGGCCAGATTCGCTCGGCCGCCGAGCGCGTGGCGGTGAACATGCCGATTCAGGGCACCGCCGCCGACATCCTGAAGCGGGCGATGATCGACGTCGATGCCCGGCTGGCCAAGGACCTGCCGCACGCGCGGATGATCCTCACCGTGCACGACGAGCTGCTCTTCGAGGCCCCGCGCGAGGAGGCCGACGCCGCCGCCGATCTCGTCCGCGAGGCCATGGCCAACGCCGTGGCGCTCAACGTCCCGCTCGACGTGGACGTGGGGATTGGCGAGAACTGGAAGGAGGCGAAACCGTAAGAGCCGGGGCTCGGGATCCGGGGCTCGGGACTCGGGAAGGACTTCGGACGGAACTGAGGCCCGATCAGACTGTCCGCATGACGGCGTGACTCGGTTCTTTCCCGAGACCCGAGACCCGAGCCCCGAGTCCCGTTACTTCCACTTCTGCTTGACCAGCTCCCACTCCGCCCGAAGCGCCGTCTCGCGGCCCTCGCGTTCGGCTTCGGGAGCCTCGCGGCCGCGGTCGGGGATGATGCCCTCGCGCACCAGGCGGTCGATGTCGGCGCGCAGGGCCAGCGCGCTGGCGCCGGCGATCGGCGCGCGCACCCAGGCGGCGATGGCGGCCTGCCACGCCCGATCGAGTTCGCCCTGGGCGCGCAGGCCCGCCGCCAGCCAGTACGAGGCCGCCCGTGAGCCGGGGTTCTTCGCCTGCTCGACCTCCATCCGCGCCACGAGTCGGTTCAACATCACGGCCCGCCGCGAGGTGACGTAGGGCGCGGCCCAGCGCTCCATCGCCGACCCGTACCAGTCGAGCACCGCTTCGCGCGCGTTCTCGCCGGCCGCCGGGGCGATCTCCATCGCCGATTCGAAGATCTCGGCGGCGGCGCCGAAGTCGTCCTCGAGAAACAGCGATCCGCCAAGGGCAATCAGGAACTCGGCGCGGTCGGGCGTGGCCAGGCGCTCGGCGCCGACATCGCCCAAGGCGGCACGCGCGGCCCCGAGGTCGGCGGGATCGGCGACCTGGCGGTAGCGTTCGAGATGGGCGCGGGCCAGGACGATTGCGGCGGGGTCGGCCGTGTCGGGAGTCTTGCGCGCGATGGTGGCGGCAGCGATCGCCTCGTCGAACTTGCGCTCATTGAAGAGCTGGCGGGCGCGGGCGAGCTCTTCGCGAGTCGCCTCCGCGGTCGCGGCCCCCAGGCTCATCGCCAGCACGAGCGCGAGCGCGCGCGTCATCGGCGCATGGTAGCACAGGGCTCGAAAACGGCTCGTAACGTATTGAAAACATGGCAGTTCAGCCCGATCGACCGGATCCGGATCTGCTACAATATGGCCTCGATGTCCGCGCCCGTCATCGTCGCCCGAGCCGACCATCCGATCTCCCGTTCGATGATCGACCCGGACGCGCTCAAGGTCCTGACGCGGCTGAACGAGTTCAACTACACCGCCTACCTGGTGGGTGGGAGCGTGCGGGATCTGCTGCTCGGCCGCCGGCCCAAGGACTTCGACGTCGGCACCTCGGCGCATCCCTATCAGATCAAGAAGCTGTTCCGGAACTGCTGGATCATCGGCCGCCGTTTCCGTCTCGCCCACGTGAAGTTCGGCGACAAGGCGATCGAGGTGGCGACGTTCCGCCAGCACGTGTCGGCAGCGCCGGCCGAGCCGGCCGATGACAGCGAGCCGGAGACCGAGGCCGCCGACGGACGCGATCTGCAGATCCACCGCGACAACACCTTCGGCACGCCCGAGGAAGACGCCTTCCGCCGCGACTTCACGGTGAACGCGCTCTTCTACGACATCGCCGACCGGTCGATCATCGACTACGTGGGCGGCCTGGAAGACATCCGGGCCAGGGTCATCCGCTCGATCGGCGATCCGAACGAGCGCTTCCAGGAAGATCCGGTGCGCATGCTGCGCGCCGTCGTCCTCGCCTCGCGCCTCGACTTCACGCTCGACCCGCCGGTGGCGGCGGCGATCGCCACGCATCGCCATCGCCTGGCGCAGGCCTCGCCGGCCCGGCTGATCGAGGAGTACTACAAGGTGCTGCGCTCGGGCGCCGCCGAGCGCACCTTCCAGGCGCTGGCGCAGCATCGGCTGCTCGAGCCGATTACGCCCGAGCTGCAGGAGCACGCCGAGGACGAGGGCTTCCTGGACGCGCTCGACGCGCTCGACAGCTACCGGCAGCGATTCGACAGCGCGCCGCCGACGCTCACCAACCCGATCCTGCTCGGCACCATGGTGGTGCCGCTCGGCCTGATGCCGACCCGCGAGCGGCCGGCGCGCGACGACCACGACGCCGAGGCCGAGGCCGAAGAGGACGCGCTCATCGCCGCCCCGGTCGAAACCGGGCGGCGCCGCCGGCGCACCGGCCCGCCCGAGCCGCTCTTCAAGATCGGCCTGCTGCCCATCGCCCGCCGCGACACCGACCGGCTGCGTCAGCTCCTGGCGGTGCAGCGTCGCCTGCAGGACATGGAGGCGTCGCCGCGGGCCAAGCGCGCGCTGCTCCACCGCGGTCCGTTCGAAGACGCGCTGACGTGGCTCGACGTGCACGGCCGCGCCCCGGAGATCGTCGAGCACTGGCGCGGTTTCATCGAGGCCAGTTCGCTGGCCCCGTCGCCGACGACCGCCGCGCGCGGCGACGACGCGTTGGCGCGGCCCGGACGGCGCCGGCGGCGGCGTGGCGGGCGACGCCGCGGCCGCCGCCCGCTGGACGCCTGACTAGCGGCGGCAACAATATACTTGACTAACCATTAGGTTCCTGCCATGATGCACTCATGGCTGCCGCGCACGCTGTTCCGAAGACTCTCCAGCAGGCGATTCTGTTCTTCTCGGTCTACGAGAACTGCCGCAAGGCGGTAGAAGCGATCCGCTGGCCGGATGGCACGGTGGTGTGCCCGAACTGCGGTTCGGAGCGCGTGACCTATCTGGAGAAACAGCGCCGCTACAAGTGCTACGAGAAGCACGCGCGGGCGCAGTTCTCGCTCAAGGTCGGGACCATTTTCGAGGACTCGGCCATCGGTCTGGAGAAGTGGCTGCCGGCCCTCTGGCTGCTCACCAACTGCAAGAACGGGATCAGCAGCTACGAACTCGCCCGCGCGCTGGGCGTTACCCAGAAGACCGCATGGTTCATGCTCTCGCGGCTCCGTCTCGCCCTCCAGTCGGAGGACGGCGGCAAACTCGGTGGCACCGTGGAGGTTGACGAAACCTTCATCGGCGGCAAGGCGCGCAACATGCACGTCGCCAAGAAGCGCCGCATGGGGATCACTCAGGGCACGTCGATGGCCGGCAAGATCGCCGTCATGGGCCTGTTGGAGCGGCACCCCGAGAAGGGCCAGAGCCGCGTCCGTCTCCGTGGGCTGGACACCCGCAAGAAGCGCGATCTCCAGATGCGCGTCCGTCAGCACGTCGAGGCCGGCGCCACCGTCAACACCGACGCGCTGTTCTCGTACCAGGGGCTCAACGAGTCCTACGTCCACAACGTCATCGACCACGCCGAGAAGTACGTGGATGGGACCGTCCACACCAACGGCATGGAGAACTTCTGGTCGCTGCTCAAGCGGTCCCTGAAAGGCACCTACGTGTCCGTCGAACCGTTCCATCTGTTCCGCTACCTCGATGAGCAGGCGTTCCGCTTCAACCAGCGCGCCGGGACCGATGCGTCCCGCTTCGCGGCGGCGCTCAAGGGCATTCTGAACAAGCGCCTCACCTACGTGGCCCTCACCGGCTCCGAGTTGCCGCAAACGTGCTGAGAAAGCCAAGCCGCAACTCCCGCGAGGCCCCGGACGTCCCCGACGTGCGCGCCGATGAACCCGAACACGCGATGGAGCGATTCACCAAGGGGCTGAAGCGAGTGCTCGCTGCCCCGAAGGGTGCCAAGGTCTCTACCATCCGAACATCCGGCAGGTCCACCGACGGAACCCAACATAAACCCAGTAAGCAGCGCCGCCGCGCTTGAGCAGGACCGTGAAGTCTCTGCGGACATCCCAGATCCATCCCGTGCCGCTATGGAGGGCGTACTTGGTCGCTCCTACCAACAAGTGCTTGGGGTCTGGGTCCGTTCTAGACCCATCCGCAAGCTCATAGAAATGGCCGTCCGCGACCTTCGCCTTCGTCGCAGTATTGCGGCATACCCATTCACAGGTAAACTTGAAGTGAGCGGGAAGCGGATCTGGAGCCGCTGGATCGTGAATGACCGGCTTTCGCTTGGTCAATTCGATCTTGAAGTCCGACCGCAATAAGTACTGGGCGCGATTGAATCGACAACGGATCTGCCACCTGTCAACACGTCTGGGGAGCTGAGGGGCGGTCGTCATGGATGCGGCAGAAATCAGACAGCACATCCTTCGCGTGGCGAAGAGACAAGAGTCGCTGGACGCGTTCGAGTCGTGGCTTGAATCCCTGCCTTGGGACGAGCGTCACGCTGATCTCGCCGCGCTCGATCTGTTCGCTTCGGCTCAAGCCCTGTTTTCACAGCGAGATGACCGAAGCATAAGTGCGGATCGCCTAGTCCAGGAACTGGCGGCCCTACTCGACTGCATCGTGGTGACGGAGCCAATCGAACCCCTGCCGGCGCGCAGACGCCATCGTCGGAGTGTCAGCTCGGCGGATTGGGTTCCGTCTGCTTTTCAGCCCGCTCAAGCATGAGCGGCATCCTGGTCAGCAAGGCATCGTCGAAGAGCACGTCGAACCAGCACAAACCGTAGTTCTTCACGCCGAGTGGGAACTTCAGTTTGATGTTGGCGCCGTGAACGCCACCGTTCAATAGGATCGGCCATCCGCCATCGGGCGAGATCTTTTTCCTCTCGCCCAGCGGGTTCTCCATGACTAGGTCGATCCGATGCTCGCCAGTCACGTCGCCGGACTTGATGGCAATTACACCATTCAGTTCGATGACAGGGACGACCTCGACGCCCGATAGTCCAGGTGGAATATCAGGGACTTCGCCGAGCTTGTACGTGTCAACGATGCGAATAGCCGACGCGACGTTATCAGCCTCGATCAGCAACTTTTCGCAGAACGCTGCCACCGTCACGAACGGGCCACCCATCGCCATATCGACAGACAGTAGCAGACTAGGCGCGGTTAGCCAAGTATATTGTTGCCACTAGCGGCTAGCGGCTAGCGGCTAGCGGCTAGCGGCTAGCGAGCTGACGCTGGCGCTCACCGCCGGCGCTACCCCTTGGTGCGTTCGAACTCCCGCATGAACTCCACCAGCGCGGTGACCCCGGCCTCGGGGAACGCGTTGTAGATCGACGCGCGCATGCCGCCCACCGAGCGGTGGCCCTTGAGGCCGTCGAGTCCCGCAGCCGTGGCCGCCTTCACGAACTGGTTGTCGAGGTCCTCGGTGGGCAGCCGGAAGGTGACGTTCATCTGCGACCGGCTGTCCTTCGCCGCGGTGCCGCGGTAGAAGCCGGTGCGGTCGATCTCGGCGTAGAGTGCCGCGGCCTTGCGGGCGTTGGTCGCCCCGATGGCCTCCAGCCCGCCCTGCGCCAGCGCCCACTGCATCACCAGGCCCATCAGGTAGATGCCGAAGCACGGCGGCGTGTTGTACATCGAGCCGTTCTCGGCGTGCACGGCGTAGTTCAGCATCGTGTGCAGCGACTTGGCCGAGCGGGCCAGCAGGTCCTCGCGCACGATCACCAGGGTGACGCCCGATGGCCCGAGGTTCTTCTGCGCGCCGGCGTAGATCAGCCCGTACCTGGCGACGTCGATCGGCCGGCTGAACATGTCCGACGAGGTGTCGGCCACCAGCGGCACGTCGCCCACCGCCGGCTCGCTCTTCCACTCGGTGCCGTAGAGCGTGTTGTTGGTCGTGAAGTGGACGTAGGCGGCGCCCGGCGTGAGCGACAGCTCGTCCTGACGCGGGATGCGGGCGAAGTTCTCGCTCTCGGTCGAGCCGGCGATGTGCACCGTGCCGACCCGCTTCGCCTCCTTCACCGCTTTCTGCGCCCAGCCGCCGGTGACGATGTAATCGGCCGTCGCCCCCGGGGTGAGCAGGTTCAGGGGGACCATCGAGAACTGCAGCGACGCCCCGCCCTGCAGGAACAGCACCTTGTGGGTGGCCGGCACGCCGCCCAGCGTGCGCAGGTCGGCCTCGGTCTTCGCCAGGATCGCCTCGAAGGTCTTCGAGCGGTGGCTGATCTCGAGGATCGACATGCCCACGCCGGGCAGGGCGACGAGGTCGCGCTGCGCTTCGAGCAGCACGGATTCGGGCAGGACGGCGGGACCGGCGGAGAAGTTGAACAGGCGCTGGGACATGGGCAGGGGCTCGGGGCTCGGGGCTCGGGGCCCGGGTTAAGAGCGGACGAGCCGCTCGACGACACCTAGGATGACAGGGAGACGAGCTGCACGTCGAGGACGTCGGCGTGCGTGCGGATGGCGGTGATGGTGGCGGCGCCGGGTTCGGCGTCGAGGTTGATGCGGGCGACGGCGGCGTGGGCGCCGTCGAAGATCACGTTCTCGGTCTCCTGCACGTTGAGCCCGGCGCCGCGCAGTTCGCCGAAGACGTGCGCCAGCACGCCCGGCCGGTCGCGATGGCGCACCACCAGCATGTGCGTCGCCGGCGTCGAACGGGCCAGGTTCACCACGTTGGGCACGCGGCCGGTCTCCTTGTAGGTGCGGACGATGCGCACCGTCTCGGCGGCGATCGCCTCCTGCGCCTGATCGGTGGAGGCGCCGATGTGATGGGTGCCGTAGACGCCGGACAGCTGCACGATGTCGTCGGTGAAGGCCCCGGTGGCGGCGGTCGGCTCGGCCGCGAACACGTCGAGCCCGGCGCGCACGCCCTTGTCGCGGATGGCGGCGGCCAGCGCCGCCTGGTCGATCACCTCGGCCCGGGCGGTGTTGACCACGAACGCGCCCGGCTTGAGGTGGGCGAGGAGGGCGGCGTTCACGAACCCGCGCGTGTCCTTGCCGAGCGCCAGATGGATGCTGAGCACGTCGGCGGCCCTGACGGCCTCCTCCGGCGTCGCGACCGCCGTGATGCCCAGCGCCGCACTCACCCGCTCACGCTCGCCGGCGTCGGCGGCGAAGCGCCGGCTCCAGGCGACCACCGGCATGCCGAACGCCGCGGCGCGCAACGCCGTTTCCTGGCCGATGTTGCCGAAGCCGAGCAGGCCCAGCGTGCGGCCGTACAGGCCGCGTGCCTTCGAGTACTCCTTCTTGTTCCAGGCGCCGGCGCGCAGTTCGGCGACGTTGTCGGGAATCCGCCGATCGAGCGACAGCATCAGCCCGAGCGCCAGCTCCGCCACCGCCACGGCGTTCCTGCCGGGACAATTCGACACGTAGATGCCGCGCGCCGACGCCCCGGCGACGTCGATGGTGTTGACGCCGGCGCCGGCCCGGACGACCAGGGCGAGACCGCCGGCGTCGAGCACCTCGGCCGGCACCGGCGTGGAGCGCACCACCAGCACCGACGCGCCGCTCGCCCGCACCGCCTCGACCAGCGTCGCGTCCCTGGCCTCCGGGGCGTAGGTCACCGCGCAGCCCAGGGCCCGCAGGCCGTCCAGTCCGCTCTGCTCGAACTTGTCCGCCACCAGCACGTTCATCGAAGGGTCCTCGGAATCGGCGCGCGGGAGCCGCGCGTCACACCAGGTGGCTCAGCACGCCGTCGCGCAGCTTCGGCTCGAACCATGTGGACTTGGGCGGCATGATCCCGCCGGCATCCGAGATCCGCATCAGGTCGTCCACCGCCACCGGGTAGAGCGAGAACGCCACGGCGAACTCGCCGCCGTTGACGAGGCGCTCGAGCTCGCCGGTGCCGCGGATACCGCCGACGAAGTCGATGCGCTTGTCGGTGCGCACGTCGGCGATGCCGAGGAGCGGCGTCAGCACGCCGTCCTGCAGCCGGCTGACGTCGAGCGCAGCGTCGGGCGCCAGGCCGGCCGGGACCGGGCCGAAGTCGATGGTCCACCAGGCGCCGGCCAGGTACATCGCCACCTGGCCGCGGCGGGCCGGCGACGCCGGGCCGCCGGCGGTCAGCGTGAACCGCTCCGCCAGCGCGGCACGGAACGCGTCGGCGCCGCGGCCCTGCAGGTCGCGGACGACGCGGTGATACGGCAGCACCTGCATCTGCTGGTCGGGGAACGCGACGGCCAGGAACCGCTCGTGCTCGCCGGGGCCCTCGGCCGCCAGCGCCTGATGCGTGCGCCACGCGCTGGCGGCGCGGTGATGACCGTCGGCGATGTAGAGCGCCGGCACGCCCGCGAAGGCGGCGACGAGCGCGTCCGTATCCCGGGCGGCCGCTCGCCACACCTCATGGCGGATGCCGTCCACGGCGGTGAAGTCGAAGAGCGGCGCCCCCTGGACGACGCGCGCCACCACGGCGTCCACCGCGGCCGACGTCTTGTAGGTCAGGAACACCGGGCCGGTCTGGGCGCGCAGCGTCAGGATGTGCCGCGTCCGGTCGTCCTCCTTGTCCGGCCGCGTCTTCTCGTGCTTCTTGATGAGGTCGCGCGCGTACTCGTCCACCGAGAACGCCGCGGCGACTCCGGTCTGCACGTGCGCGCCCATCGTCAGCCGGTAGACGTAGAGGCTGGGCGCGTCCTCGACGACCAGCGGCGCCGCCCGTCGCAGGCGGTCGAAGTTGTCGGCAGCCTTGGCGTAGACGGCGTCGCTATAGATGGGCGTGCCCGGTGGACATTCGATCTCGGGCCGCGAGACACGCAGGAAGCTGAGCGGCTCGCCGTCGGCGAGGGCTGCAGCCTCGGCGCTGTTGACGACGTCATAGGGAACAGCGGCCACGCGGCCGACAGCCGCGGGAGTGGGCCGCAAGGCCGCGAACGGGGCAATCACCGACATGAGTGCGAGTATTTTATGGCGATGAGCGGGCGGGCGCGGTGGAGGAATCCGGCCTGGCTGGCCGTGGCGGCGGCCGGCCTGTGGCTGGCGGCCGACCTGCATGCGCAGCTGCGGCACCCGGTCAGCGGGCGGGTGATCGCGCCGGTGATGGGCGCCGCCGGGGCCGGCTGGCTCGAGCGGCCGGAACGCGAGGCCGAGGAAGCGCCGAGCAGGGCCATCGCCGCGCTGAGGATCCAGGCGGGACAGACGGTCGCCGACATCGGCGCCGGATCGGGCTACTACACGGTCCGGCTGGCGCAGGCCGTGGGCCCGACGGGCCGCGTCTACGCCACCGACATCCAGCCGGCGATGCTCGACCTGCTGCGCGCCAACGTCGCCAGGGCGCGGCTCGACAACGTCACCACGGTGCTCGGCGCGCCCGACGACCCGAAGCTCCCCGCGAACTCGATCGACCTGGCGATCATGGTCGACGTCTACCACGAGCTCGCCGCCCCGCAGGCGTTCCTGCAGCGGCTGCGGCCGGCGCTCAAGCCCGGTGGCCGCCTGGTCCTGCTCGAGTTCCGGAAGGAGGACCGGCGTGTCCCGATCCTCGAGGTGCACAAGATGAGCGTGGCCGAGGTGCGCCAGGAGCTGGAGGCGGAGGGCTTCCGCCTGACGGCGGTGCTGAACGACCTGCCCTGGCAGCACATCCTGGTGTTGACGGCGGCGGAGGGCCGCTGACCCATCGGCCCTGGCACGGAGCGTGCTCACTCCGACGGCGGAGGGGTCATGAACGCCAGATCGTGTAAGAATTTCGCCATCGTGCGGTATTTCTTTGCCCTGTGCGCCGTGCTGGTCGCCGCCACCGCGGCGGAGGCGCAGGGCCCGGGCGTCCGCGGCGGCGTCTCGATCGACCCGGATCAGTTCTACTTCGGCGGTCACTTCGAGACCGACGCGCTGGTCGATCGCGTCCACTTCCGGCCCAACGTCGAGGCCGGTCTCGGCGACGACCTCACGACCGTCGCCCTCAACTTCGACTTCGTGTACAAGTTCCCGCAGCGCAACGCCTGGCGGCTGTACGCCGGCGGCGGCCCGGCGGTGAACTTCTACCGCTTCGATCGCGGCGGCAACGACGACACCGAGAGCGACGCCGGCCTCAACTTCGTGCTCGGCGTCGAGCAGGAGTCGGGGCTGTTCTTCGAGTTCAAGATCGGCGCGATCGACAGTCCCGAACTCAAGTTCGGCGTCGGCTGGTCGTTCCGCTGAGGCACGGCACCATGCGACGACTGGTCGCGGCGGCGCTCGTCGCCGGCACCGCGGCCCTCGCCGCGCAACCATCGGCCCCCGCCGCGCCGGTCATCGCCGCGCTCGAGGGTCCGGGCGCGGCGGTGCCGCGGTTCGCGCTCGCCGAGTTCCGCGCCGACCTGCGCACCGCCGCCGATCGCCCGTACTACCCGTACGGGCCCGACGACGGCTACACCCATCCGGACGGCATCACCGTCGAGGCGTCGATCGCCACGCCGGACGGACGAATCGACGTCGTTCCCGCGTTCTTCTACACCCCTTATGACATCGCCGCGGTGAACGAGGACCGGGAGGCGCTGGGCATCTCGGGTCCGAACGACTGGCGGATCCGCTACACGCCGCGCGTGACCGGGCGCCACACCCTGACGCTGCGCGTTCGCGACCGCGGCGGCGTGGCGGCGTCGCCAGCCGTGGGGTTCGACGTCGAGCCGTCGGATCGGCGCGGCTTCATCCGCGTCAGCCGGGACGACCCCCGCTTCCTGCGCTACGACAACGGCGACGAGTTCGTGCCCATCGCCGAGGGCCGGCAGTGGGCGCCGCAGGAACGCCGGCGGGCGCTGTCCTACGCCGAGGCCTTCGCCGCCGACGCCGCTGCCGGCGTCAACCTGACCCGGATCTGGGACCAGAACGACAGCTACAACCTGTCGATCGAAGGCGTCGATCCGGTGTGGGCGCCGACCTGGTCGCAGTTCACGCAGGCGCTGGGCATCGAGCGCGACGGCGTCCATTCCGGCACTCGCGCCGCCCGCTTCCGGGCCGGGCAGGGCGCGCCGACCGAGGGCTATGTGCAGTGGCTGGCGGTGCAGCCGTCGACGCGCTATGAGCTGCGGGGCTGGATCCGCACCGAGCGCCTGGACGGCGACGGCGCGTTCCTCGCCGCGGGCGGCTCCTCGCACCTCGAGCCCGGCCCCGAGCGCACCGACCCGCTCCGCGGCACCTCGCCGTGGACGGTGGTGCAGCGCCAGTTCACCACCGGGCCGCAGCAGCGGACGGTGGCGATCTGGGCCGGGGCGAGCGGCCGGGGCACCGCGTGGTTCGACGACCTCTCGGTGACCGGCGTCGAGCGCCCCGGCGTCGAGGTGCTCAGCGACCCGGGATTCGAGCGGCACTTCCCGAAGGCCGATCGCGGCAACGACCCGGAGGACCCGGTCGTGGCGCGGGCGCTGCCGCACGGCACGGCCATCAACCAGTGGGCGGCGGCGCAGCTCGACCACGTCGTGCAGTCCGCCGAAGCGCTCGGCATCGCCGTGCAGCTGTGCAGCCACGGCGACGTCTACTGGACGTGGGACGCCACCGTCATCGACAACGACTACGCCGCGGCCAACGGCTATCGCACCGGCTGGCTCGACGCGCGGCGCCTGGGTTACTGGCAGCGCAACTACCGCTACCGCATCGCCCGCTGGGGCTACTCGCCGGCGATCCTCGCCTGGGAGGTCTGGAACGAGCACGGCCTCATCGACGTGCCGTCCGACCTGGCGCGGTTCTACGACGCGCTGGGCCGATTCGTGAAGGCCCACGATCCCTACCGGCATCTCTTCACCACGTCGCAGTGGAGCCAGGCGTACAGCCCGGCGTTCTGGGCGGACGGGCCGTTCGACGTCGTGAACTACCACGACTACATCACCACCAAGCTCGACCGCCACGAGCCGGCCGTCGCCGGCGACGCCGCCGCGTTCGTCTATTCGCTCGCCGACGGACTCGTCGCCGATTGGCCTGCCGGTGAGCCTCGCCGGCCGTTCGTCTGGGGCGAGATCGGCACGCTGGAGCGGTGGGACGTGGACGACGAGCGGCTCACGACCGGCCGCGGCGCCGCGCTCACCCGCCACCCGTTTCTCTGGGCCGGGTTCTTCAGCCCGGCGCTGACCTCGCCGATCGACTGGCAGGCGGCACCCAAGTCCGACAGCACGCGCGCGCTGCGGGCGTTCGTCGCCGGCGAGCGCTTTTCGAACGGCGGCTGGGCCACCTTCGCCACCACGGATCTCGGTGCGCGCACCAGCGGCGTCCTCACCGCGTCACCCCGCGAAGCGCGGGTCATGGCCCTGGTGCACGAATCGCGCGGTCGCGTGCTGGCCTGGATTCAGCATCGCGACCACACCTGGCAGCGGGTCGTCGAGGCCGGGCGCGTCGCCCGCCCGGTGCGCGGCTGGTTCGAGACCCCGCCGCTGCCGCACGGACGCTACCAGGTCGAGTGGTGGAACACCCGGACGGGCGGGATCGACGCGCGCGCCACCTTCACGCACGCCGGCGGCGCGATCCGCGCCGAGTGGCCGACGCCGCTGGCGACAGATGTCGCCGTCAAGATCGGCCGCGTCGAGTGACCGCGCCGTTGCCGCGTCACGGCACCGTGCCGGTCACCACCAGACGCGGCGCCACGGCGGCACCACCCGCGGCGCTGCTGACGAACTTGCGCGCCCCACGCCCACGCCGAGCCTCGCACGATGATGGGGCGCTGCCTCCCTGCCGGTCCAGAACCATGGCAGGATTCTTGACGTGAGCCGCGCGCGGCATCCCCTCGGCATCGATCGACTGCGGGCACCCCGCGCCGGCGTCCGCTGGAACGCCGTCTGCAACGGCTCGGCCCGCGTGCGCTCGACGATGGTGATCGCGGGTTGGGGTCTGGCCATGTGGCAGCTGCTGCTCGCCGGCTCACCGGCATGGGCGCAGGAGCCGCACCATCGAGCCGGCGGCGAGATCGCCGGCCAGCCCGTGCGGTTCGCGACCACCTGCCGTCCAACGGTGGCGGGCGTCCTCGACCGCGGCGTGCACCAGCTGCACACCCTGGCACTGGACGACGCGATCGAGACCTTCCGGCTCGCCGCGCACTCGGACGTCGACTGCCGGATGGCCTATTGGGGCACGGCGATGGCGCACTGGGCGCGCTTCTCGCGATCGGCCGACCCCAACACGCTGGCCGCGGGCTGGCAGGCGCTCGATCAGGCGGCTCTGCTGCATCGACCGGCGTCGCCACGTGAGCAACGCTTCCTGGAGGCCGTCCACCTGCGCTTTCGCCACCGGCTCGTCGACGGACCTCGACGGTATGCGGCGGCGATGACTGCGCTGGCCGACGCGTTCCCCGCCGATCCGCACGCCGTCTGGTTCGCCGCGGCGGCCCGCCTGGAGCAGCCGGTGAACACCGCCGCCGAAGCGACCGCCGCCGGGCACGACGCCCTGGCGCTCCTGGACCGACCGACCGTGCCCGCCGGCCACGTGGTGACGGGGTTCTACAAGCTGGTCGCCGGCGACACCCCGGCACTGGCGCATCGCGTCGCCGAGCTGGCGCGCGCGCTCGCCGACGACCCGGACCTGCCGGCGCGGCTGCTGCGCGCGCCGCAGCAGATTTTCGCCCGGCTCGGACGGTGGGCCGACGCGATCGCGATCGGCGAGCGCAGCGTGGATGGCGCGCGTCGCGTTGGGGCCGCCGGCGATGAGCTGCTCGCCCTCGACGGGCTGGTGCTCGCGCAGCTGCAGGCCGGGCGGATCGACGAGGCCCGTGCGATCGCCCGCCGCCTCGACGGCGGGTATCTCGCCCACGCGTCGGGCGTCGATGTCCAGGCTGCGCGCGCACGCATCGCCGCGCGGATCCTGCTCGACACCGATGACACGACCGCCGCCGCCGCGCTGGCGCTACCAGACGACGCGGCTCCGACGGCGCTCGCGCCGCGGCTGTTCGCGCGGGTGCTCGGCGCCGCCGCGCTGGGTCGCGGCGACGACGCCGCGGCCGGCGCACGTCGGCTGGATGGAATCGCCGCCCGCCCCGGGACGGCGCCGGAGACGACGCGGCTCGCCCGCGCCGCCGGCGCGTGGGCGGCGATGGCCGCGGCGCGTGCCGACGATGCCCTGGCGCAACTGCGCGCGGTCGCCGACGAGGAGGATCACGCCGTCGACGGCGGTTTGCGGATGCCGCTGCGGCCGGCCCGCGAGCAGCTGGCCGATCTGCTGCGATTGCTGCGGCGGGACGGCGAAGCCGCCGCGACCTATCGACAGACACTGGCCCGGTGGCCCGGGCGGCGTCGTGCCTCGACCGCTTTGGAGGCACAGGGGCGAGACCGTCGCGTGGACTGACGGGCTGGCGCCCCGCAGACACCGGGCGCCACCCCGGGCACCCTCGGCGGTCGGCCCGCCCTCACCAGGGCACGACGCTCAACAGGATCCAGGCGTCGGGGTGCAGGAACAGCGACGCCAGCGAGATCCCCGAAATCGCCTCGTGGGGCGGCGCCGTGAGCGCGACCTCGGAATAGAGCTGCTCGAGTTCGGCGACCTCGTCGTCCACGGTCTTGACGTCGGGCACCCGGTCCCGCAGCGCCGCGACGAGGCCCGGCTCTTCGACCAGCCGGGTCAAGGCTCCGGCCAGCTGCACGCTCGAGCCCCGGTCGAACAGCAGGCCGTTGATGCCGTGACCGACGGTTTCGGACATGCCGGCCAGGTCGCTGGCGACCACCGGCACGCCCGCCGCGAACGCTTCATGGATCACCAGCGGGAAGTCGTACCACAGCGAGGGCACGACCAGGACGTCCATGCTCGCGAAGACGTCCGCGCTGTCGCGATGGAGGTAGACACCGCGAAGATCCACGGTCGCGCCGAGGCCGCGCGCGGCGGCGCGGATGCCGGCGCCGTAGTCAGGTTCGCGGTCGACGTCGCCGTAGACGACGACCTCGAGAGCCGCCTGCAGGCGGGCCGGCAGGTGCGCCACGGCGTCGAGCAGCACGTGCAGGCCCTTCGATTCGGAGATCTGGCCCACGAACCCGATGCGGAGCCTGTCGGAGCGACGGGCGTCGACGACGGCGCGCCGCCACGACAGGTCGTGGCCGTAGGCGTGCAGCTCGATGGGTGCGTCCACGCCGGCGGCGGCGAAGACGGCGCGGGTGAACGCGGACGCCGTCACGCGCCGGTCCGGCAGCGTCAGCACGTGACGCAGCCAGCTCTTGCGAGCCGACAGGTTGCAGGCCATGCCCCGCAGGCCCGGTCGTCGCGTGAGCGCCGGCACACGGCTGACCGCGGTGAGCACGCGCTGGACGATCGGCTCGGGCAGCATCGCCGCCGGCACCTCGAGCGCCTTCTGTCCCCGCAGCTGGCAGCGCAGGCACTCCCACTCGGACGTGTTGCCGTCACAGGTCCGTCCGTCACTGCGCAGGAGATTGATGCGCGGACACAGGAACCAGAAATCCGTCAGCGACAGCACGAGCGGGAGTCCGGCGTCCTTGACCGCCGGAATCACGCTCGCCGACAGCGTCTCGCACGAGGTCACGTGCACGACATCCGGACGAAGCCGTTCGAGATGCTCGCGCAGAAAGCCGGCCGTCGCGGAGTTGTCGTAGAGGTATCGTCCCGGATCCGGCGCCTTCGCCCAGTTCAGATGGATGCGTGAGACGCTGACGCCGTCGTCGTCGTGCCGGCTCACGCCATTCCAGTGCCGGGGTCCGCTATCCCACTCGCCGCCGCAGAGAACCGAGACGTCGTGACCCAGGCGGGCCAGACCACGCGCGATACCCGCGGTGTAGGTCTCGGTACCACCGCGGCGCCAAGGGGGGTAGCCGTTGGCGATCAACAGGACGCGCATCGTGTCCTCACAACCACCTGTGGGCCGGACGATACGCCAGTCCCGAGCGGCTGTCCATACGGTTGATTCGGTCGAGCTGGCCCCAGCCAGACAACGTGCGAGCCCGGCCCCTGCTCGACGGCGATCCTCGTCGCCTCGGAAACGCCGGTACCGCGGTTCAGCCGCGCTGCGCCGCGGCGTGCCGCGTGTTCTCGGAGCGCGCCCAGCCGATGTGCTGCCAGCCGACGTTGAGCGCCGACTTGAGCGTGGACATGTCCGACAGGAGCATCTTCAGGTAGGTCAGCGCCGGTCCCGGCCGCATCGCCCACTCGCGGAAGGCCCGCTTCTGCCAGTACTCGAGCTCCTCGGCGCGCAGATTCGGGTAGTCGAGGACGGTGGACTCGTCCATATCGACCTCTTCCCAGCGGGCGCCTTCGCGGAACCAGCCGTTCCTGGCCACTTCCTTGAAGAACGGCGTGCCCGGGTACGGCGCGGCGATGTGGAACAGCGCGATGTCGAGCGGCAGCGACTTCGAGAAGGCGATCGTCTGCTTGATCGTCTCCACCGTCTCGCCGGGCAGCCCGATGATGAAGTAGCCCCAGTTGCGGATGCCGGCGGCGCGGGCCCAGGCCAGCGACAGCTTGGCGCGCTCGGGATCGACGCCCTTCTTGGCGTGGGCGAGGATCTCCTTGTTGCCCGATTCCAGGCCCCACGAGATGAAGTGGCAGCCCGACTTCGCCATCAGCTGCAGCATCTCCTGATCGACGAAATCGACGCGGCTGTTGCAGGTCCACTTGATCTTCACGTTCTGGGCGAGCAGCTCGTTGCACAGATCCACGACCTGGCCCTTGTTCACCGTGAACAGGTCGGCGTACATGTGGATGTTGTGCACGCCGAGGCGGCCGAGCTCCTTGATTTCCTCGACCAGCTTCTTCGCCGACCGCATCCGCATCGTCGGCCCGTAGGAGACGTGCTTGATGCAGTAAGTGCAGCCGGCCGGGCAGCCGCGGCTGGTGACGATGAAGCAGAACGGCCCCTTGAGCAGCGGCATCCGGTACTTGTCGAGCGGCAGCAGGTCGTAACGCGGCATCGGCAGGTCGTCGAGATCGGCGATGAACGGCCGATCCGGATTGACCACCACTTCGCCGCGCTGGCGCCACACCAGCCCCTTCATGAAGCTGTAGTCCTTCTCGCCGATCCCGAACTTCCTCGCTTCGTAGGCGGCGTCGTGCTTCTTGAACAGCGTCTCGATGTTCTCGGGCCGTGAGAACTGGTTGCCCTCGAGGTGATCGATCAGATCGCGCAGCGTGAGATCCGGCTCGCCGCGCAGGCCGAAGTCGAGCGAGGGATACGGCCGCAGCGTCTCACGCGGCATCGGCGTGATGTGGGTGCCGAACGCCATCGTCACGGCACCGACCGTCTTGGCCAGGAAGGTGCCGTAGAGGTCGTTCTGCAGCGTCGGCGCGGTCAGTTGGGTGACGTAGTAGCGGGGCCGCTCCTGGCGGACGATGGCCTCGAACTCTGCCCAGGTCATCCGCTCGGCCACGGCGTCGACGACGCGTACGCTGTAGGTCGGCTGCAGCAGCGCCGCCATCTGCGCCAGCGACACCTGCGGCCAGATCATGTTCTCGCGCGAACGCCGGCCGACCCGGTGCTGCGAGCGGATCCAGATGGCGCCGTCGGGGGTCGGCGGGTTCACCAGCAGGACGTCGACGTGGCTCTTCTCGCCACGCGCCGCCGCCGACTGGCGCGCCATCTCGTCGGTGTCGGGGTGCGCCATCGGCAGGACGATGGTGCGGGTCTTCTCGCCGACGTTGCGCGGCGCCTTGGGCGCGGGAGTGGGAGTGGTCTCGCTCACGGATCAGGCCTCTCGTCCGCTGAGTTCGGCGAGCACCGACATGATGAGCCACCACAGGGCGAGCTGGAGCCCAACGAGGATCAGGAGCGCGCTGCCCGACAGATACAGCCACAGCCGTTCAATCGGCCAGCCGTTCAGGGACAGCCCGAAGCTTACCGCGGACATCACGACGCCGGCTACCAGCGCCACCAGGCCGGCGGGCAGGAAGTAGCGTTCGATCGGCGTCGCGAACAGCGGCTTCGTGAAGAGGCCCTGGCGGATCGGACGGCGGTGGAACAGCGACACCAGGTAGTTGAAGGCGGCGCCGAGCGCGAACACGCTGACCCCGGCCACGCCGAACACCAGCGCCGCGAAGACACCGAACACGCCGGCCGGGCCGAGGGTAGCCGTGCCGCCGAGACGGGCGACGATCAAGCCGAGCGCCACGGCCAGGGCGATGCCGATGCCGGCCAGGCCGGCCAGGCCGAGGATGCGCACCGGATTGTAGGTGAGGGCGGTCCACACGATGGTGCTGAGGAACCGCAGGCCGTCGCCGGCCACGCTCAGCTTCGATTCGCCCTGACGTTCGCTGTAGGGAATCGGGCGCTCGATGACGCGGATCCGCTCGTGCACCGCGCGGGTGCTCATCACCGGCGTGAGGTTGAGGCCGTCGGGCAGCGGCGAGAGCAGCTCGAGCGTGGACTTCCTGAACACGCGCATGCCGCTGGCCGAGTCGGACACCGCCGCCCGGCCGATGATGGTCAGCAACCGCGCGAAGAAGAGGTTGCCGATGCGGCGGATGAGCGGCATCTCGGTCTCGGCGCCGGCCAGCCGCGAGCCGATGACCAGGTCGGCGCGGTCTTCGACGATCTCGCGCACGAGGTTCGGGAACTGCTCGGGCGGATAGGTGGCGTCGCCGTCGAGGAAGCCGACCAGCTCGTGCGAGGCGGCGGCGAAGCCGGTCTTGAGGGCCGCGCCGTAGCCGCGGTTCACCTGGTGGCGGATGAGCCGCACCTGCGGGAACGCGGCGATGGCCTCGGCCGAGCCGTCTTTGGACCCGTCGTCGACCGCGATGACCTCGAGCTCGTTCACGCCGACACGTTCCAGGTCGGGTTTGAGCGCCAGACAGCGCTTGAGCGTCTCGGCGATGGCGTCGCGTTCGTTGTAGACCGGAATGCAGATGGACAGGCCCGTATGCATGGTGGAACCGGAGGCCGAACTGGCGGCAAATGCGATCATGACGGCTGGCAGCGGTGCAAACGGCGTACCCCGGCCGGGCTCCTCAACCGTACTCCCGCCATCAGCCCTGGATCGCCCGATCTGCTCGAAATATCACCGGTATGGTCATCGTCCGGCCGCCTCTTCTCGCGGTCAATCGATACAAATGTCTGCCGAGGACCAGACTTGACGCCCGCAGAGTTGTAGCGGGGTCTGACCCCTTTCGAGGCAGGGCCAGAGAGGGGTCAGACCCCTTTCTGCGCCGGACCAGACTTCGCGCCGGCGACATCGATGGCCGCCAGGACGGCGGCCCGCACCGCCGAGACGTCATAGCGGGCCATGACCAGCGCCCGCGAGTTCCGGGCCAGGGTCGCGGCCAGCGCGTCGTCGCCGAGAACGCGCAGCACCGCCGCGGCGAAGGCGTCGGGAGTATCGGCCAGCAGCAGGTGCTCGCCCGGCACCACGCCGATGCCCTCGCAGCCGACCGTTGTCGACACCACCGGCAGTCCCCGCGCCATGGCTTCCAGGATCTTCACGCGCATGCCGCTGCCGGCGCGCATCGGCACCACCAGCACCCGGCTCTCCTGCACGAACGGGTCGATTTCGGGCACCCAGCCGGTGAGCCGCACGCCGGGAGTCCGTCGGCACTCCTCGGCCACGGCGCTGTCGTCGCGACCCACCGACGTCAGCGTGGCGTCGGGCCGGGTCGCCCGCACCAGCGGCCACATGTCGCGCACGAACGTGGCCAGGGCATCGGCATTGGGCGGCCAATGGAGGCCGCCGAGGAACAGCAGCCGTGGCGCGGTGGTGAGCGTGGCGATCGGCGCGGTGCCGGCGGCATCGACGGCAATCGGCAGCTCGACGAAGGGCGCCCGGCTGCCCGACAGCTCGGTGAGCGCCCGCCGATCGACCTCGCTGACCACGAACACCAGCCGGCTGCGCCGGCAGACCGCCGCCTCGTAGCGCCGCACCCGGCGCCACTCGACGGCGGCGGCGGCCCGCGTCAGCGGGTCGGGCCGGGTCGAGGCGAAACGCCGCAGAATCTCGAACTCGACGTTGTGGGCGTCGTAGACGATCGGCCGGTCGAGCCGCGTGGCGTACTCGCCCATGCTCAGGTGGTCGCAGTACACGAGGTCGGGCGGCCACGCCGCGGCCTCGGTCCGCATCGCCGCGAACGCCGCGGCGTCGAAGTGCCGGCCGACGGAATACGGCGCGCCCGCCAGGCTGCGCAGCGCGAACCAGGCCTCACGCGCCGCCGAGCGCGGCACCAGGTGCAGCGTGGTCGGCACCCCGAGGGCCTCCAGCCGCGCGCGGTGCGCGCGCTGGGCGTCGTCGCGGATGAAGGCGTGCAGCCGCACCTCGTGCGGGCCGGCCAGCATGCGCAAGGTGTGGAAGGTCTTGATCCGGCCGCCCGAGTCGAGCGGATACGGCACGGTCTCGGTGAGGAACAGGATGCGCATCGGGCGCAGTCTGAGTATCGGGCATTCCCGGTGCGCCGGTCAGCCCCCGGCGGGGGCCGCGGCTTTCGATAGGATGGGGACATGTCCGGTCGCGTCTTCGCCGCCGTCCTGGCCGTCGCCGCCGCCGTTGCCGGCGGCGCGCCGCCGGCGGCCCGCACCGCCGACAGTCATGCCATCGGGCTCTGGCAGCCGCACCCGGTGCACGACACGTGCTCGGCCGCGTATCACGACGCGTTCTCGGTCGTCGGCCGCGACGGCAAGCGCTACCCGACCTGGCATCCACCCGAAGGGGTCGAGCGGGGCGCGCCGTGCACCTTCGGGCACGAGCACGGCCGCGACCCGCGCGGCTCGGCGCTGTTCGCCGACGTCGACACCCAGTACGGCGGCGTGCTCTTCGGCTTCGCCAACGAGCGGCTCGATGAGTACAACGGCGGGCGGCGCATCGGCGACGGCCGGCGGCACGAGGATCACGTCGGGCACAAGATCGAGTGGGAGAACGACGTCGAGGTCTTCGAGTCGGTCACCAACGGCGGCGCCAACCGGCGCGCGCTGGCGATCCGCTGCGACTTCCTGATGAAGATTCACCAGGGGACCCACAGTCCCGATGCCTTCACCAACAACCTCCACGAGCTGCTCTACGCCGCGCAGTGCCGGGATCGCGCCGACGGCCGCGTCGGCACCAAGCTGATCGCCTACACCATGGTGCAGTTCGGCGAGCCGGGCGGCTTCTCGGAGGGCGGCGTCGCCGGCGGCTTCGCGTTCGTGAAGGTCGGGCCGGCGGCTCCGACGCGGTCGCCGGCCGGAAATGGCCTGCGCTCGATTCCGACGATCGGGCGGGTCGCGACGGCGGTCCTCGTGGCCCCCGGGCAGGGCTCGGACTACTCGGCGGGACTCTACGAGGACTGGATCTCGGCCAACTACCTGCGGCGCTCGGGGGCGCGCGAGGCGCTGGCGTATTTCGATCCGCATTTCGCGGTGTTCCTGCCGGCGCGCTTCCACTGGCCGGTGCGCACACCGGAGACGGTCGCGCTCGAACGCGCCGCCGGTGACGTCAGCGCGCAGCTCGGCCGGACCATCGATCTGTGCTACGCCAGCGTCGGGGCGCGCCGCGCCGCCGGCGGGGAATGCGCCCGCCTGCCCGGGGACGCGCGGATCGCCTGGGACGACCCACGCTCGCCCTTCGACGGCGTGAAGCGGGAGTTCTACTTCAACCAGACGACGATCGTGAACGCGGGGAACCCCACCACCTGGTACACCGACCCGTTCGGCGGCCAGGCCAGCCTGCGGCCGTTTCCCGGCGCGATCGCCCAGTACATCGCCGCCGTCGACAACCGCACGCGCAACGACGCCGGCGTCATCAGTGTCGGCGGACGCGTGTTTCCCTTCGAGTCACGGGCCTTCGGGAAAGACCGGTGGTACGGGGGGAAGGGCGTGCACGCGCCGAACTGACCGGGGCTCGGGACTCGGGACTCGGGACTGAACAGCCGGGGCTCGGCTAGCTCTGCAAATCATCCATCCCGCCGAAGTAGATCGGCACGTCGGGCCGCGGCGGCGGGTTGGTCTTCATGTCGCGGATCACGCGGGCGGGGGCGCCGACGGCCAGGGCATGCGGCGGAATGTCGCTGGTCACGACCGCACCGGCGCCGACGACCGCGTGCTTCCCCACCGTGACGCCATCGAGCACGATCGCGCCGGCGCCGATCCAGGCACCGTCCTCGATGCGGATGCCGACCGCCGTGATCCCCTGGTCCATGATCGGCCGGTCCGGATCGCTCATCACGTGATTGACGGCGAGCACCTGCACGCGCGGGCCGAAGAGCACGCGGTCGCCGATGGTGATGCCGCCCTGGGCCCGCATCAGCGTCTCCTCCCCGAGGAAGGTGTGCTTCCCGATGCGGATCCCGGCGTGCGGGATGTTGCGGAAATTGAAGACGTGCAGCCGGCAGCCGCTCATCAGCCACGACTCGTCGCCGATGGCGATACCGCCGCGGCCGCCGTGCAGGTAGACGCCGTGATCGAGGTAGACCCTGGCGCCGAGCGTGATGTCCTCGGCGCGCACGAGCCGCACGTGATCCTCGATCGCCGGCACGCCGGCCGACTTGAGGAACAGCTTGTAGAGCACGCCGCGCAGGCCGATGCCGACCAGGCTCGGCACCCAGCCGACCAGGCCCTGCAGCGCCTCCCCGGCTACGTAGTGCCAGGGGCTGCGGCTGCGCTGACTCAGATAGAAGCCCAGTTCGCGGAGCATCCGCCGCTCACCGTGCGGGCGCCGCCGGCTGGCGCACCTTGAAGAGGCCGGCGGTGGGGGTCACGTGGATCGGCTCGAACAGGGCCGACGCCGCCGGCCTGTAGGTGCCGCCGGCCTCGCGGCCGCGGTCGGTCCAGATGACGTAGGTGACGCCGTGGTCGGCGAGCAGGCGCTGGCGCCACGCGTCGTCGACCTCCGCCGAGAAGAAGCGGGCGACCAGGTCGCGCCGATCGAGGTAGTGGTTGGTCATCGCCCAGTGCGCCAGGAACGCCCGCGTGCGGCCCTGGTTCGGCACCCATCGTCCCACGGACTCGACCGCGAGGGCGACGTCGCCGGGCCCGGTGGTCGCGGCCAGCGTGTCGAGCGCGGCGTGCTCGTCGGCGGTGACATACAGGTCCGACCCTGGCCGGCGCAGCTCGATCAGCCGCCAGGCGACCAGATAGAGGTTGGTGGGCAGGATCAGCGCGGCGAGCACGCACGCCGGCGCCCACGACGCCGCCCGGACGCCGAGCCGGCGGGCCGTCAGCGCCGCGATCGCCGGGCCGAGCCGCGTGCACCACAGGTCGGCGGCCAGGATCGCCAGCGGCACCTGCAGCGCCGCCAGCAGCTTGATCTGGAACACCGTCGGCACGTAGATGATGACGACGCCGATGAGCGCCCAGCAGGCGGCGAACCGCGTTCCCGGGTGCTGCCAGTCGAGGCCCCGCAGCCGCCCCGCGGCGAGCACCAGCGGCGCCCCGAGCAGGATGACCAGGAGGGGCGGCGGCGGCGTCCACACGCCGGCGTTGGCGTACTGGGTCAGGATCGAGCGCCAGAGCGGGTCAGCCGACGTCAGGTACTGATAGTAGGCGGCCAGCGGCGCGGAGCACGCCAGGATGAGGACGATCGCCCACGACAAGCGCCACGGAATCGCCCGGCCGCGCACCAGCTCGACGATCCAGAACGCGCCGACGACGGCGTAGACGACGACCAGATCGTAGGCGTGCAGCAGCGCCACGAAGAGCGCGCCGAGCGCGCAGGCCAGCCAGGCCGCCGGCGACGGCGCGGTGTGGACGCGGAAGGCGCCGACGAGCGCCACGCACATGAAGCCCTGTGCCAGCGGCAGGTAGGGATAGCCGAGCAGCCCGAACCAGGTGTTGGGTTCGAAGGTGTAGATGGCGTGCGGGAACGGCGCGTCGGCGAGGCCGAGGGCGTACTTCGCGCCGACCAGGATCCAGCCGAGGCCGCCGCCGGCCAGGGCGATCCAGAAGGCGATCCGGGCCTGGTCGGCCGAGCGTGACAGCCGCAGGGTGATGACCGCCAGGGCCGGGCCGACGACGAGCGCGGCGGCGACGCGCCACCACTGGAAGAGCGCCGCGAACGACAGCCCGAACAGCGTCTGGACCTGCGCCAGCATCCACATCATCGGGTTGAGAAAGGCCGCGGCGTTGGGTTCGGGTGTCATCGTGTTGGGGATGAACAGCCCCTGGCGCGACGCAGTGACCCACGACCAGTACTGCGCGTGGTCGGGCACGTCGACGAGCAGGCCGGTGTAGACGCGCTCGTCGGGCGTGCGGAGGAAGCCGACGAGATACGGCACGCTGGCCACGGCCAGCAAGGCGAGCGCGCCGGCCAGCCCGCGCCGCATCGACGGCCGGAGCGAGTCCTGTATCACGGGCGGGATCCCTCCATCACGCGGTCGAGGACGGCGAGCAGCCGCTGGCCGCTCGCCTCCCAGGTGTACGACGCGGCGACGAGCGCACGGCCCTCTCCCGAGAGCCGCGCCGCGAGCGCGGGATCGGCGATCACGCGCAGGACTCGCTCGGCGAAGACGCCGGGGTCGTCGGCGACGAAGGCGTGGACGCCGTCGGTCACGGCCAGGCCCTCCACGCCCTTGGCGGTGGAGACCACCGGCACGCCGAGCGCGAGCGCCTCCAGCACCTTCAACCGGGTGCCGCCCCCGGTGAGCAGCGGCACCACGGCCACCGCCGATCCGCTCACCACATCCTTGATGTCGGGCAGCCGCCCGGTGAAACGCACACTCCCGGGATGAGGCATCCGCTCGAGCGGCACGGTGCCGGTGTCGCCGGTGACCCAGAGCTGCACGTCGGGCCGCACCGCGCGGACACGCGGCATCACCTGGTTGAGGCACCACACCACCGCCTCCAGGTTCGGGGCGTAGGTGATCGCGCCGCTGTAGATCAGCCGCGCGGGCACCGCGACGGCTCGCGGGCGCGCGAGGTCGGCGGCGTCGGCGCCGTTGGGCACTACGTGGATCTTGGCGGCCGGCACGCCGGTGCCGGCGAGGGTGTCGCGCTCGGGCTCGGACACGACCGTCACCGCCGACATCCCGCCCGACAGCCGGGCCAGGTAGCGGGCCTGCTTGCGCCAGGTGAGGCGCCGCCGCCAGCGCCGCACGGCGCCAGGGGCCTGATCGACCAGAGCGGCGATCTGCCGCGGCTCCGCCTCTTCGAAGACCGCCGGCCGGCCGAGGCCGTCGAGGTAACGGGCCGCCTGGAGCTGCATGCCCACGGCCACGTCGGCGCGGGAGGCCCGCTCCCTCGCCAGCGCCCGCACCTCGGCGTCATCGGTCTCGACGAGCGATCGCGGCGTCGCCTGCAGCAGCCCGGCGCCTCCCGAGCGCAGCGGCGTGAACGGGCTTCTCGGCACCACGGTGACCTCGCGGCAGAACGTGCGCAGGTGCGCGATGGCTGCGGCGTCGGGCGGGCCCGGCGCGGCGAAGGCCACGAGGTCCACGTCGTGGCGCGCCGACAACGCCCGCAGCAGGTGATAGGCGCGCAGGGTGCTGCCGTTGACCGTCGGGTACGGGCACCAGGTGCTGAGCGCGAAAATCCTCATGACACCCGTTCCAGCGACGCGTAGAGCGCGAGGAGCGCGTCCACCTCCTCGTCGATCGTGCGCGGGGTCGGCGCGGCGGCGGCCAGCGCCCGGAGCAGGCCCGGCTCGTCGAGCAGGCGGCGGAGCTGCCGCTCGAGATCGCCCGGCGTCTCCGGGTCGAACAGCAGCCCGTCGACGCCGTCCCGGATGAGCTCGGGCGATCCGCCCAGGTTCGAGGCCAGCACGGGGACGCCGGACGCCTGCGCCTCCTGGATCACGAGCGCGGCCACCTCGTGCCATGTCGAGGGCGCGACGACCACATCCGCGGCGGCGAACAGATCCGGCAGCGCCTCGCGGCGATAGGGCCCCCGAAACGCGATTCGCGGATCGCCTGCGGCGAGCGAACGCAGATGCGCCACGTACTCGGGGTACGGCGTCAGCGGCCCGTGTATCTGCAACGAGACGGCGCGATCGTCGAGAGCACGCACGGCCTGGATCAGGAGGTGGATGCCCTTGTGAGGCGCCACCTGGCCGATGTAGGCGAGCCGCAGCCCGTCCGCGCGGGCGGGGACGTGGCGCGACAGCGGCGGCATCCCGCAGCGGCTGGTCACGATTCGATCGGCGGGGAATCCGGTGGCGGCGACGCGATTGGCGACGAAGCGCGTCGGCGCCAGGACCGCGGCGGCCGAATCGAGCAGGCCGGCCAGCAGCTGCTGCCGCTCGATGACGGCGCCGCCGTCATCACCCACGAACGTCCGCCAGAGCCAGGACTTGTCGCGCCCGCGCGTCAGCGCTCCGCCGCTCATCGCATCCAGCCATCGATGTCGCCGCTGATCCGCGGTCAGGCACCACGCGCATTTCCCGGGCGACGGCCCGCTGCAGATGGCCCCGGACGGATGGCGCAACGTGACGCGTGGGCAGGCAAACCAGTAGTCGTGGAGGGTCAGCACCACCGGGGTCCCGGTCCGGCGGGCCGCTGCGAGCGTGGGGGCGCCGAGCAGGTAGCCGCTCTGCAGGTGGACGACGTCTGGCCGGGTGTGGTGCAGATGCCGCTCCATCCAGTCCTCCGCCGGCCCGTGGGTGGCGAGCAGCGGGAACACCCTGGACGGCGCGAGGGCCATCTGCAGGCGGTGGACGGGGTATCCCTGCGCCTCGTCGACGACGGCGGTGCACGCATCGGCCGGCGCGCTCGTCAGGCGTTCGACGGCCACACCCCTCACGTCGTGCCCGCGGTCGTCGAGGGCGCGAAGCAGGCCCGCTGAATAGACCTCGACTCCACCGAGGAACGACGGCGGAAGATGGGGAGAGACGACGAGAACGCGCATCACGCCACGCAGGCGGGGCGGCCAGCTGCAAACGTGATGCCCCGCCCGAGTCGGCCCGGCATCGACATCCTTGGCGCGCCGGCCGTCGGGATTGCACGGCCCGACGGCTCAGCGTAATCGAGCCCGGCATTGACTTTCATCCTCGGAGTCCAGGGCAACCTGCGCCGGAATGCGCAGCCGCGCGACGACAGCGCGGCGGCGCGCGATGTGCATGGCCGAAGCCGGCATGTCGGCGTTGTACAGTTGAGGGCTCCAGTGAACGGTTCCGGCATCCGCAAGTCGATCGTCCGCAACACCGCGTGGAACTACGTGGGGTTCGCCGTCAACCTGGCGGTGAACCTGCTCCTGTTCCCGGCGGCGATCGCCAGGATGGGCGAGGCGGCCACCGGCATCTGGCTGCTCATCGGCTCGGTGAGCGGCTACATGGGGCTGCTGCAACTCGGGCTGGCGCCGGCGATGGCCCAGTTCGCCGCCGCACACATCGCCACCCGCGACGACCGCGCCCTGGCCCGCACGGTGTCCACGGCCCTGGTGCTGGTGATCGGCCTCGGCAGCCTGGCGCTTCTCGCCCTGCCGCTGATTCCGTGGATGCTCGAGGTGTTCTCGATTCCCGCCACGCTCACCGACGAGGCCCGCATCGCCTTCACGCTCGGTATCGTCGGCGTGCCGATGCAGATGCCCGGCCACGTCTTCAACGCCGTGCTCGGCGCCGCCCAGCGTCAGGACCGCTGCACCCAGGTGTGGATGGTGTCGCTGCTCGGCAAACTCGTCGGCATCGCGCTGCTGCTGGCGCTCGGCTTCGGCCTGGCCGCGGTCATGTGGCTCGAGACCGGCCTCATCGTCGTCACCGGGCTGCTGCTCGCCGGCTTCGCGTTCCGGGCCGCACCGCAGCTGCGGGTCGGCCCGCAGCACGTGACCGCGGCGACGGCCCGTGAGCTGACCGGGCTCGGCGGCTGGATGTTCCTCGGCGCGCTCAGCACGTCGCTCATCGAGCAGACCGATCGGATCGTCATCGGTCTGTTCCTCACCGTCGAGTCGGTCACCCACTACTCGGCGGCGTGGAAGCTCTACATGCTGGTGTACAGCGTCTCGACGACGCTGGTGCAGGCGATCTGGCCGGTGGCCGCCGGGCTGCACGCCGCCGGCGATCAGGCCAGCCTGCAGCGCCTCTGGCTGCGCATGACCAAGTACACCGCGGCGCTCACCTGGCCGCTCGGCTGGTCGCTGGGCCTGTGCGCCGGGCCGATCCTGCACGCGTGGGTCGGCGAATCGTTCTCGGCGCACTTCGCCGTCGTGCAGGTGCTGGTCGCCACCTTCATCGTCACCGCGCACAACCACGCCGCGTTCGGCGTGCTCGGCGCGATGCGTCGCGTCGGCCCGATTGTACGGCGCTATTCGGTGCCGCAGGCGGTCCTCAACCTGCTGCTCAGTCTGTGGCTGGTGGCGCCGCTCGGCATCTTCGGTGTCGCCCTGGGCACGATGCTGCCGGCCGTGCTCCTCGAGTACGTGTTCCTGTCGTTCGTCCTCGGCGAACTTGGGCTGGGCTGGGGCGATCTGTGGCGCCACGTCGTGCGGCCGACCCTGTTGCCGGCCCTCACCGCCTTCCTGCCCACGGTCGTCGCGTTCGTCGTGCTCGGACCGCAGTCGCCGTGGCTGCTGGCGGTCACGGCAGTGGCCAGCGCACTCTACGGCGTGCTGTTCTGGCGCGGCCTGCAGCACGAGGAGCGGGACGACCTGGTGGCCCACCTGCCAGCGCCGGTGCGGGCGCTGCTGCCGGCATGAGCGGCGGGCCCACGCCGCTGCGGATCGGCATCGACGTCCGCTACCTGTCACACGGGCTGGTCGGCGGCGTGCACACCTACGTCACCCGCCTGGTGCCGGAGATGATCCGCGCCAGCGACGATCGGTTCGTGCTCTACGCCGACCGTAAGGCCCCGCTGGAGATCACGCCGCCGCCCGGCGTGACGGTGCGGACGCTGCCGTGGCGCCACGCGGTGTCCTCGGTGTGGAACGATCATGCGCTGGCCCGGCACATGGCCGCCGACGGCATCGACGTCGCGTTCTTCCCCGCCAACTACGGCTTCGGCCCGGCCGGCGCCGCCACCGTCGTCACCGTCCACGACGCCATCAACCTGCTGCCGCTCAGCCACACGCTGTGGGTGGTCGGCCACCGGACGACGCTGCGCACGCGCGTGATGACCGTCTACCTGCACCAGGCGACGGTGCGGGCCGTGCGGCGGGCGACGCGGCTGGTGACGATGTCGGACTTCTCGCGCGGCACCATCGTCGAGGCCAGCCGCAGGCGCGCCGACGACATCGACGTCGTCTATCACGGCGCGCCGCCGAAGGTGGCCGTCGCCGCCGCCGGCATCGCCGCCGCCCGCGAGGCACACGGCCTGACGACGCCGTACGTCCTGGCCGACGGCCTCAAGAACCCGGGCGTCATCCTCCGCGCGGCGGCCCGGCTGCCGGCCGACGTGCGCCGGCGGCTGACCTTCGTGTTCTTCGCCCGTCACGCCGACGTGCTGCCGGTGCTGCAGGCCGCGGTCGCCGCTGGCGAGGCCCGGCTGCTGGTCAGGCCGTCCACCGAGACCCTGGCCGCGCTCTATGCCGGCGCCGCGGTGTTCGCGTTTCCGTCGTGGGTGGAGGGCTTCGGCATCCCGCTGCTCGAGGCGATGAGCTACGGCGCGCCGATCGTCGCCTCGAACCGCGGTGCGATTCCCGAGGTGGCCGGTGACGCCGCGCACTTCGTGGACGCCGAAGACGACGCCGCGCTCGCCGTCCACCTCGAGCGGGTGACCGGCGACGCCGCGGAAGCCGAGCGCCTGCGGCGCGCCGGCGCCGCCCGCGTCGCCGAGTTCACGTGGCGCCGGTCGGCGGCCGAGACGCTGGCGTCGCTGCATCGTGCCCACGCCCAGCGGCTGGCCGCGGAGCAGCGCCGGTGAGCGCCGCGCCCGACGTCTCGGTGGTGATCGTCAGCTGGAACACGCGGGCGCTGACCACCGCCTGCCTGGCGTCGCTGCCCGCCGCCGCCGGGGCGCTCTCCTGGGACGCGTGGGTGATCGACAACGCCTCGACCGACGGGTCGGTGGAGGCGATCCGCGACAGCTTTCCGCACGTGCGGGTCGTCGCCAACCGCGAGAACGCCGGCTTCGCCGCCGCCAACAACCAGGGCATCGCCGCCAGCCGCGGCCGCTACGTGTTGCTGCTGAACAGCGACACGGTCGCCCAGCCGGGGTCGATCGCCGCCCTCATCGCCTTCGCCGACGCGCACCCGCGCGCCGGGGTCGTCGGGCCGCGCCTGGAGAATCCCGACGGGTCGTTTCAGACCGGCCCGACGCCGTTTCCGTCGCTCTCGAACGAGCTGCTGTCGGTGACCGGCATCGGCCGCCGCCTCACCTACCGCGGCTACCCGAGCCGCCCGGCAGCGGCGAGCCGCCGGGCGCAGCGCACCGACTATGTCGTCGGCGCCTGCATGCTGGCGCGGCGCGAGGCCCTCGACGAGGTCGGGGTCCTCGACGAGGGGTACTTCATGTACTCGGAGGAGCCGGACTGGTGCTGGCGGATGCGGGCTGCCGGCTGGGAGACCTGGTACACCCCCGACGCGGTGATCACCCACTTCGGCGGGCAGAGCACCCGGCAGGTCCGCGAGGCGATGCTCGTGGCGCTCTACCGCAGCAAGGTGCGGTTCTTCCGCCTGCACCGCGGCGCCGGGTCGGCCGCCTGCCTGGCCGCCGGCGTCATGGTGGTGAGCCGCGTCCGCCGCCTGGTCCGGACGGCGCTGGGGCTGGACCCGCCGGGGGTGGCGTTGAGCTGGGCCGACCTCTGGAACGACCCGCCCCCCTCGGCGTGAGCGTCCGTCGGCGCGGGGCGTGGGGATGTCCGGGCTGGCGTGGTTGGCGAACAAAAAGCTTGGCCGGCCCCGACATTCGTCGAGTTGCCGACGGGCTCTTTCTGGCCTATCTCGTGCGATGTCGGCCGGTTATACGCCACCGGGTGCAGCCGTGGCGACTGGCACGGACCCTGCGTAATCGAGCCGCGTGTCACATCGTTTGCTGATCCTCACCGTGGCGGTAGCCGGCTGGCTGGCCCCGGCCGGGGTGGTGGCCCAGCCACCCGGCGAGCCGGCTCCCGTGGGCCGCTACCTGCTCGGCTCGGCCATCAGCGTCACGCCCGCGATCGTCATCGTCGCCGGGCGCGACAGCAACGCCATCCGCACCGACACCGGCGTGCCCGCCGGCGAATTCTACGCGGTGCCACAGATCGAAACCTGGGTCGGACGCGGCCGGGTCCGACTGAACCTCGCCAACGCGGTCGAGTTCGGGAAGCAGCAGACGCAGGCGGGCCAGGAAGGCGACGTGAACACCATCAGCCTCACCAAGGCCAACACCATCAACTACTACCACGTGGCGCGGCTCGACGCCGGCGGCGCGCGGCTGGCGGTCCAGGGTGTGGCCGGCTACCGCAGCCACTACGCGCCGCCGACCGACTTCGTCGGCTTCGAGATCGGCCTCAAGTCGCGGCGGGTCGAGACCGAGCTCGGCACGACCGTCACCCTCCGTCCCGGCGGTCGGGTGTTCTACCGAGGACTGGTCACGGCCTCGCGGCTGCGCTACGACGCCGACGTCCGCTTCCGGGGCGCCAGCCTCGAGCAGAACCTCAACCGCAACATCACCCTCTTCGGCGGCGAAGCCGGGCTCCAATTGACGCCGCTGTCGGCCCTGGGCATGTCGGTCAACTACTACCGCGACCGGTTCCTGTTCGCGTCGAATCGCGACGGCAACGGCCTGCGGGTGATGGCCGGCGGGCAGTTCTCCCCGCGTGCCCTGCTGTCGGGTCGGGCGGAGGCCGGCTTCCTGCGCTACCGCACCGTCGAAACCAATCAGGATTACGGCGGTCCCGCGTACAATGTCGGGCTGACGTTCACCAAGGCGCCGGTGTTTCTCGACGTCTCGGGCCGCCGCACCATCGAGTACAGTTTCGATCCGGGCAGAGGCTTCTATGTCTCGAACGCCGCCGACGTCTTCACCACGGTGGCGATGCGGACCACGTGGGAGCTGTTCGGCCGGGCATCGGTCCGCACCATGGAGCCGCGAGGTCTGCTCGCACAGGACGAACCCTTCCGTGCCATCGAGCTCTACAAGGCGGGCCTGGCGCGGCGGTTCGGGGCCGCGACCCGGATCGGCACCGACATCGAACGTTATGTCACCGGCGGGCCGGGCGGGTTTCGCGGCGTCCGGTGGACGGTATTCATGATGTACGGCTCGACTCGCCTGCAGCGCCTGGATCGTCCGCTGCCGGGAGGTTACTGATGACCAAGGTTCTGCGGCGTCTCGTCCCGACCGCCATCGCGCTGGCCGCCGTGCTGGCCGCGGCCGGCGCGACGGCGGCTCAGGCGGCCTACCAGATCGGCCAGGGCGACATCCTGAAGGTCGCCGTCTGGTCGCAGCCGGAACTGAGCGGGGAGTTCACGGTCGACGTCGCCGGCGCGATCACGCTGCCGCTCATCGGCGGGGTGAAGGCGGCGGGCCAGACCATCGAGCAGGTGGAGAAGGAGATCCGCGACCGGCTCGCTGACGGCTACGTCGTCAACCCGCAGGTGGCGATCGGGGTCGCGCAGTTCAAGAGCCAGCGGGTGTTCGTGGTCGGCGAAGTGCGCACGCCGGGCGTCGTGCCCCTCTCGGGCGCGCTCACGCTGCTCGAGGCGCTGACGCGGGTCGGCTCGTTCACCGAGTTCGCCGGCGGCGAACTGGTCGTGGTGCGGCCCGCGCCCGGCCGGGCCGTGACCGGGCCGGTGCTGGCCGGCGATCCCGGCGCCAGCGAGGTGCTGCGCCTCGACGTCCAGCAGCTGCAGGCCAAGGGGCCGACCAGCAACATCGACCTGCTGGACGGCGACACCATCGTCGTCCCGCGCGCCGAAGTGATCTATGTGAACGGCCAGGTGAATTCGCCGGGCAGCTACGCCTATGAGCGCGACATGACGATTCTCATGGCGATCTCCAAGGCCAACGGCATCAACGATCTGGGCTCGAACAGGCGGGTGAAGATCATCCGCATCGTCAACGGCAAGCGCACGGAGCTCAAGGCGGCGTTGGGCGACAAGGTCCTGCCCGGAGATACCGTGACCGTCGGCAACCGGTGGTTCTGATGTCCAACGATCGTCAGCGTTCGTCCGAGACCCGTCTCGATCCTCCGGTCCACCCTGCCGCCGTCACCGCTGGCGTCTGGGACCACCTGCGGACGTTCGTCCGCCACCGGTGGTGGGCCCTGGCGGGCTTCCTCGCCCTGGCGGTGCCGATGGCCGCGGTCACCCTGCTGACCACGCCCGTCTACCAGGCCACGACCCGGGTGCTGATCGGCGAGGACTCGCCGCGCGTCGCCATCAGCGACTCGAAGGCCGACACGCCGCAGAACGGCGTCGACCCGATGACGCAGACCGAGGTGGTGCGCAGCCGCACGCTGGCCCGCGAAGTGGCACAGGCACAGAAGCTGTGGGAGGCGCCGGAGTTCGCCCCGCTGGTCGCCGCCGCGCCCGACGACGCGGCGCGCAGCCAGGGGCTGGTCGATCCGCTGCTGGCGCGGCTCACCGTCGGCCTGGTGCCCGACAGCCGGGTCGTCAACATCTCGTTCGAATCGCAGGATCCCGAGCTGGCGTCGCGAATGGCCAACGCCGTCGCAACGCGGTTCATCGAGCGCGAGCGCGAATCGAAGTTCCGCGCCGCAGAGTCCCAGGCCGAGTTCTTCAGCCGGCAGCTGGCGACACAGCGCGAGCAGGTCGCCAAGGCCGAGCAGGCGCTGCAGACCTACCGCGCCCAGCGCGACGCACTGTCGCTGTCCGAACGCCAGAACGTCGTCGGGCAGACGATGCTCGATCTCAACGCCTCGGTGACCAAGGCGACGACCGACCGCCTGCAGCGCGAGACGCAGTACCAGCAGATCGCGGCGATCCGCAATGACCCGGCGGCGCTCGAGTCGCATCCGCTCATCGCCGTCAACGGGTTCGTGCAGTCTCTCAAGTCCCAGGCCGCCGAGCTGGCGCGCCAGGACGCCCAGCTCGCCGAGCGGCTGGGGCCGAAGCACCCCGATCGCATCCAGGTGCAGGCGGCCCTCGAATCGGTGCAGGGTCGCATCCGCGCCGAGGTCCTCAAGCTGGCCGATGGCATCGAATCCGACTATCGGGCGGCGGTGAGCCAGGAAGCCAGCGTCACCCAGGCCCTCAACCGGCAGAAGGCCCAGGCCCTCGAACTCGACCGGAAGGGCGTCGAGTACGCCGCGCTCGAGCGCGAAGCGGTCAGCGCCCGGCAGGTCTTCGACGCGTTGCTCCAGCAGACCAGGGAGGCGACGCTCGTGGCCAGCGTGGATCGCGGCACGGTCCGGGTCATCGATCCGGCCGAGCCGCCCGGCGCGCCGATCCGGCCGCGCACCGGGCAGGGGCTGGCGGCGGCGGCGCTGCTCGGGATCATCGGTGCCGCCGGCGGCGCCTTCGGTCGGGAATACCTGCGCCGCAGGGTGGCCTCGCCGGCCGACCTCGAACGTCGGCTCGGCCTGCAGCTGCTGGCGATGATCCCGCCGGCGCCGAAGGACGAGGCCGACGCGACCACCGGCCTGTCGCCGCTGCCCGGTGAGGCCTTCCGCCGCCTGCGCGCCAACGTCATGCTGGCGCTCGGCGACAACGACCAGCCGGGCAACGTGCTCGTGGTCAGCAGCGCCGCTCCGGGCGAGGGCAAGAGCTTCACCGCCTCGCACCTGGCGCTGGCGCTCGCCGCCGTCGACCAGCGCGTGGCGCTCATCGACGCCGACCTGCGCCGGCCACGGCTGCACACGATGTTCGACCGCCACCGCGCGCCCGGCCTGTCCGACGTGCTGCTCGGCCGGCGGAGCACGGCCGAGGTGCTCCGGCCGGTCGGCGCCCAGGGCCTGGTCCTGGTGCCGAGCGGGCTGCCGACCGCCAAGGCCGCCGAACTGCTGTCGTACCAGTCGTTCCGCACGTTCATCGACGGCCTGCGCAGCGACTTCGACTGGATCGTCATCGACTCACCGCCGGTGATGGCGGTGGCCGACGCCGCCGTGCTGTCGCGCGACGCCACCGCGGTGCTGTTCGTGACCAGCGCCGAGGAGACCTCGCTCGAGGCGGCCGAGACCGCCCTGAACGAACTGCATGCCGCCGGCGCCCGCCTCGTCGGCGCCGTGCTGAACCGCGCGCCACTGACCCGCGAGGCGTTCTACTACTCGCGCTACTACCGGCCGGAGTACGACGTCTACCACTCGCCCACCGAGAGTGCCGCCGACCTGCCCGCCGATCGGGCCGCCCGCGAGGAAGTCGGCGCCCGCACGTCATGAGCGCGTGGCTCTCTCCGCAGAGCCTGGCGGCGCTGGCCGTCACCCTGATCTTCGTCGCGGTGGCGCTGCAACGCCCGGCGCGGGCGGTGCTGGCGTATTCCGTGCTCGGCGCGGCGCCGTCGCTCATCCAGCTCGGGGCGTTCTCGGGCCGCACGATCAGCCAGGGGCTGCTGCTGGCCGAAGCGCTCGCCACCGTGCTGTTCGGCGCGTGGCTGACCCAGCGCCGCTCCGCCCCCCTCCTGCGGGCGCCCTTCGATGGGCCGCTCTATGCGTTCGCCGCCGTCTGTGCGGCGTCGATGGTCGGAATCCTCCTGCTCCCGGACTACCGCATCGCGGCGAACGCGTCGCTCGCGGTGTCGTTCGGCCAGCTCCTGCTGGTCGTTTGGCCGATCGGCGTCTACCTGGCCGCCGCCGAGTTCATCACCGAGACGTCCCAGCTGCGCTGGATCCATCGCGCCGTCGTCGCCCTGGCGATCGCACAGATCGCCGCCGCGATCGCCCCGAAGCCCTGGGAGCCCTACCTCGGCTGGGCGCCGACGTTCGGCCTGTTCGCGTCGCCATTGGCGCTGGCCGCCGTGTTCTCGACGCCGTCGGTGGCCGCCCGGGCCTACTACGTCGTCATCACGCTGCTGCCGCTGGTGCTCGGCGTGCTCAACGGCAAGGCGTTCCTCTATGGCTTCGTCGCCGTCTCCGGGCTGGCGATCATGTGGTTGCGGGCCTCGAGGCTGGCCGCGTTCCTGGCCGCCGCGGCGGCGACCGTGATGCTGGTCGCGGTCGGGCTGTTCGGCGAGGAGGCGCTGCTGCTTCCCGCCGAGGTGCTGCTCAACAAGGAGCGCTCGCAGATGAGCTTCGGCGGCAACTCCGGGCGCGGCGCGCTGGCCGCGGCGGCGGTGTCGATCTGGCAGCAGGCGCCGATCCTCGGCGTCGGTCCGGGCAACAGCTACGTCTACATGCTGCAGCGCTCTCCGATCGGCACGCCGCACAACCAGTACCTCAACCTGCTGGTCGAGTTCGGCATCCTCGGACTGCTGTCGTGGCTGGTGTTCCTGGTGGTGGCGTGGCGCACCGGGCTGCGCATCTACCGCGAGGCGACGGTGCCGGCGCATCGCACGTTCGCGCTCGGCTGGCTCGGCATGTTCGCCGGGATGGTCGCCGGCGGCATCACCGGCGACTTCATGATTCACAGCATCCGCAACGGCGGCCTCGAGCTGTTCTCCGGCTACTACCTGCAGTGGGTGCTGCTCGGCGGCCTGGTGGCGATTCCCGGCATCGAGCGTCGGCTGCGGGCGCCGCACACGGCAGCCACGCCGCGGCCGCGCTTCTGGCGCGCCTCGCCGCCGCGACCGCGCCGGCCGGTGCCGGCGGCCGCGGTCGCGTCGAGTGCAGCCGCCCGCCTGTGGACGCGCTGATCGCTTGAGAGTCCTCTACGTCACCGACTCGCCGACGGTCAGCGGCGCCGAACACGTGTGGTTCGGCTACCTGCCGGCGCTGGCCGCGCCGGGCCACGCGGCCCACGCGTTCATCAGCGCCGGCAATCGCCGGCTGGCCAGCGCGCTCGACCAGCGCGGCACGCCCTACACGGCGACCGCGTCGTTCAGCGCCCGGATGATCGAGGTGACGCTGCGGCCGACGGCCCTCGCCGCCTACGGGCGCGCGTTCGCCCGGGTGCGCCGCGAGCTGTGCGCGGTGATCGAGCGCGAGCGCCCCGACGTCCTGCACAGCATCTCGTTCCCGGCCTGCCTGTACGCGGCGCTGGCTTCGCGCGCCACCGGGGTGCCGCAGATCTGGCACGAGCACAACATCAAGCGCATCCACGCCGTGAATACGCAGCTCTACCGCTTCGTCGCCTCGACCTGCGCGTGGATCGTCGGGCCGTCGAAAGCGGTCACCGACAACATCGCCCGCGCCGGCGTCGACGCCGGCAAGCTGGTGCCGCTCTACAACGGCATCGACCTGGCGAACTTCGCGCCCGACGACGTCCGGGCGGCGGCGGTGCGGGCCGAGTTCGGCTGGGCCGCCGGCACCCCGGTGGTCGGGCTGTTCGGCCAGCTGCTGCCGCACAAGGGCCACGCCGGCCTGATCGACGCCGCCCCGGCGATTCGCGCCCGCGTGCCCGGCACGAAGTTCGTCTTCGTCGGCGCGCTCGAGAACCCGCCCTACGAGGCCGAGCTGCGCCGGCGCCTCGCCGCCGCCGGGCTGGCCGACGCGTTCACCTTCACCGGCTGGCGGACCGACGTGCCGCACCTGATGCGCGCCGTCGACGTGCTGGTGGTGCCGACGACCTCCCAGGAACCGGCGGCGCTCTCGCTGATGGAAGGCATGGCGATGGGCCGGCCGCTGGTCGCGTCGCGCACCGGCGGCACGCCGGAGCTGATCCTCGACGGCGAGACCGGGCTGATCTTCCCGCCCGGCGACGCCGCCGCGCTCGCCGACCACGTCAGCACCCTGCTCCTCGATCCGCCCCTCCGCCAGCGGATGGGCGCGGCCGGGCGCGCCCGGATGGAGCAGCACTTCACCGTCGAGCGGCACGTCGCCGGGATGTTCGATCTCTACCAGCGCGCCGTCGCGGCGCGACGGTGATCGCGCGTCAGCGCGGCGCGCGGTCCCTCGGCGGCGCGGTGGCCTCTAGCTGGCGCAGCCAGGCCTCGACCTCGAGCTGGCCGGGGGCGAGCGCCAGCGCCGTGCGGGCCGCGGCGATCGCCAGCGCCGTCTCGCCTCGTTCCTGCCGCCAGCGGCTCCAGGTCGCCAGTTCCGCGGCCATGCCCGGCACGTCGCGGAGCAGCTGGCTGGCGAGCTCCACGTCACCCGTCCAGACCGCAGCCAGGCCGTAGGCTTTGCGCGTCGGCGGGTGGCCGGCTTCGACCGCCCACGCCCGGGCGAGCCGGCGAGCCGCCTCATCGTAGCGCCCCAGGTCGAGCGCGAGCATCCCGGCGCGTCGCAGGGCAGGACCGTCGTCCGGATCGACGGCGAGGGCGCGCGTGAACCGCGCCGCCGCCCGGGCCCGCAGCTCGCCGCCGTCGCCGCCGGATACCGCGATCACCGCATCGGCGCGGGCCTGATCGAGCGCGCCGAGATTGGCCTGCCAGGCGGCCAGCGGATCGCCGCGGCCGAGAAGGGCCGCCGCCACGACCGCGCCGCCGATCGCCGCCGGCACCCAGGCCGCGAGGCGCGAGACCCGGCAGGCCTCCCGCGAGACGTAGCCGGCGATGGCGCCGGTCAGCAGGAAGTACGGCGCCCACGTCCAGGGATCGACGAACTGCCTGGCGTCGGTGAGGCCGTGCACGTGAATGGCCAGCACGCCGGCCCAGAGTCCGCGAAAGCGGCGGCCCAGGCCGGCGCGTTCTCCGGCGAGGGCCGCGAGGGCGACGGCCGCGGCCAGGGCCCACCACGCCGCCAGACCGGCGAGTCCGTCTTCGAGCCACACCTGGAGCGAGAAATTGTGCGCGTAGGTGATGAACGGCACCTGGATCAGCAGCACGTAGCGCGACACGGCGGCCGCGAACTGCTCGCCGCCGCCGAGGCCCGTGAACGGCACGTCGCGCAGCAGCGACACCGCCTGCAGATACACGTCGAGGCGGTCCGGCCGGCCGGCGGCGCCCGACCAGGCGATCCACCACGGCACGCCGCCGCTCACCGTGCTGGCGACGAACGCGAGCAGAGCGGCTGCCGCAGCGAGGCCGAGCGGCAGCGCCAGACGGACCAGCTGCCGATGCGCGGCCAACGCGGCCAGTGACACCGCCGCCGCCAGCCACGCGCCGCGCGATGCGGACACGGCCAGGGCGCTCACCAGCACGATCGCGCCGGCCGCCGACCAGGTCCTGAGCGCAGTGGAGCCGCGGGCGATCGCCAGACCGACCGCCACCGCGACCAGCCCTTCGAGCAGAGTCGCGAGGCTGTTGGGGAACGGCGCCCAGACCCCCACCCGCGGCAGGGGCGCGCTGAGCGCGCGTCCGGCGGCATCGAGCGCGGCGATCTTCACCTCCGGCGAGGCCAGATGGCGGTACTGCAGCAGGAAGTAGCCGCCCGCCGCGGCGCCGGCCGTGACCCACGCCGCGAGCACCAGCGGCCGCCAGTGCCGGTGGTGGGCGACCAGAAAGCTCGCGGCGTAGGCCAGCACGGCGATCAGGACGGCCCGGACGTGGGCTTCCGCCGAAGCGCGCTCGGCCGCGGTCCAGACCCCGGCGGCGGCGGCGGCCAGATACGCGGCCAGCGCCAGGTGCATCGGCAGCGCGGCGGCGACGCCGGGGCGCGGCGCGGCCATCGGCGCCGTCGTGGTCACGCCGGCCGCCCCGCCCGATGCCGGGCGCGGGCCTCGGCGTAGATGTCCAGGAGCCGGGCGGCGAGCGCGTTCCAGTCGTGGTGCTGCTCCACGTAACGGCGGCCGGCGGCGCCGACCGCGTCGCGGAACGGCCGATCGTCGAGCATCCGCACCACCGCGTCGGCGAACGCGCCGTCGTCGTCGGCCGCGACGACCTCCGTCCCCAGCACCGCGTCGAGCGCGGCGCACGCCGACGACGAGGTGACGACCGGCACCGCCCGGGCCATCGCCTCGAGCACCTTGTTCTGGATGCCGGCAGCGTAGACGAGGGGCGCCGCGAGCACCGTGGCCTGGGCCATCACCGCCGCCATGTCGGGCACGTAGCCGGTGACGTCGATCCTGCCGGCCGACGCCAGGGCCTGAAGGGCCGGCGAGGGATCCTTGCCGGCGAGCACCAGCCGGGCGTCCGGCCGTCGCTGCCACACGCGCGGCATCACGTCGACGGCGAGGCGGCGCGCCGCGGCCTCGTTGGCGTGGTAGCTCATCTTGCCGGCGAAGAGCACGGTGCGGCCGTCGTCGGCCGGCGGGCCGGGCGGCGCCCCCAGGTCGACGCCGTTGCGCAGCGCCCGGACGAACGTGGGATCGGCGTCTGGCGCCAGGCGGCGGAACTCCCGCGCCTCGGCCTCGGACGAGGCCAGCACGCGATCGAAGCGGCCGGGTAGCGACGCCTCGAACCGGCGCGTCCGGCGCAGGTCGAGCCGGGCCATCGATCGCTGGGCCAGTCCTGGCGCGAGCCGCACGGTCTGCTCGAACAGCCGGGTGATGCAGTCCACGCCGTCGTAGACCGTGGGCAGCGGACACGGCGCCGGCACCAGCAGGGCGCCGCGCAGGTGCTCGACGTGGACGACGTCGAAACCGCCGCCGGCGATGAGGCCGGCGATGCGCCGTTCGGCGGCGCCGTGTCGGGCGTAGCCCGCCTGCACCGGCAGCCGGCCGATCAACGCGGTGCCGGCGTTGACGAGGGTGCGGAGGCGGCTCAGCGGAAGGACGTCACACGCCGCGCAGCTGGCGCGGATGCTGAGATCCCCCAGCGCCTGATCCTCTGGCGGCTGGACCGCCACCAGGTGCACCGACGCCCCCAGCCGGGCCAGCGCGCGGATCCACTCGTAGGGCCGGACGCGAATCCGCGACGGCACATAGGGCGCGACGAAGAGAACCCGCATGCTGCGGCTGATTATGCCGAACCGACCCGGGTCGTGCGGGTGAGGGCGATCCGGACGCCGGAGCTAGTCTCCATACCCGCGAGGGTGGCGCTGCCGCCACGCCCAGGCCGTGGCGATGATCGCGTCGAGGTCGGGAACCCTCGGCGCCCAGCCCAGCACCGCGCGGATACGGTCGGAACTCGCCACGAGGGCGGCCGGATCGCCGGGACGGCGCGGCGCCCGCACGGTAGTCACCGGCCGGCCGGTCACCCGCTCGACCGCCTTGACCACCTCATCGACGGTGTTGCCGGTGCCGGTGCCGATGTTGAACCAGTCGAGGCCGAGCCGGTCGATGGCGTCGAGGGCCAGCAGGTGGGCATCGGCGATATCCGAGACGTGCACGTAGTCGCGGACGCAGGTGCCGTCGCGGGTCGGGTAGTCGCTGCCGTAGACGTTCACCGACGGCCGATCGCCGGCGGCGACGTCGAGGACCAGCGGGATGAGGTGGCTCTCGTGGCGGTGGGCTTCGCCGCGCCGCTCCGTGGCGCCGGCGGCGTTGAAGTAGCGGAATGACGCCGCCTTGAGGCCGTACGCCCGGTGGTACCAGCGGATGATCCGCTCGAACATCAGCTTCGACTCGCCGTAGGCGTTGATCGGGACCTGCGGGTGCTCCTCGGTCATCGGCACCGTCACCGGCTCGCCGTAGGTGGCGGCCGTCGACGAGAAGACCAGACGCATCACCCCGTGCCGGCGCATCGCCTCGAGCAGGGTGACGCCGTTGACAGTGTTGTTCTGGAAGTAGATGGCCGGGTCGGAGACCGAGGTGGCCACGGTCGTCTCGGCGGCCAGGTGCACCACCGCGTCGATGGCGTCGGCGGCGAAGATGGCGTCGAGGGCGGCGGCGTCGCCGTAGTCGGCGCGGACCAGCCGGCACTCGGCCGGCACGGCAGCGGCGTGCCCTTCCTGCAGGTTGTCGATGACGACGATGCGGTGCCCCCGGGCGAGGGCCCGCTCGACGACGACGGAGCCGATGTAGCCGGCTCCGCCCGTGACGAGCAGCGTCATGCGCTGAGAGCCGTCGCGCCGAGGTTGGCGATCTTCGCCCGGGTGTGCAGGCACGCCAGGTGGGCGGCGATACCGGCGACGTCCTCGACCCGCTGCACGCTGGTCGAGCCGATCATCAGGGTGAGGCTGGCCAGCGCAGCCAGCGCCTGGCCGCCCTGGCCGGTGATGCCGATCGACAGCGCGCCGTGCAGATTGGCGTATTCCATCGCCTTCAGGACGTTGGGCGAGCGGCCGCTGGTGCTGATGCCGATCACGACGTCGCCCGGGGCCATGAAGGTGCGCAGCTGGTCGGCGAAGATCTCGCTGTAGTCGAAGTCGTTCGCGCAGGCGGTGACCGTCGAGGCCGAATCGGTCAGCGACATCACCCGGAGCCGGGGCTGCCCGGGCAGCGCGGTGAGCTTCGACAGATCGGCGGCCCAATGGGAGGCGACCGCCGAGGCGCCGCCGTTGCCGCAGATGAACACGGTGCGGCCGCTGGCGTGGGCGTCGACGAGCGCCCAGGCCATCCGCTCGATGGTGGCCTGGTCGAGGTCGCGCAGGGCGGCAGTCAGCTCCGCCATGTAGACGGCGGGCGAGAAGTCGCGGGTCGGCAGGGCGTCCATGGCTAGTACGCCCCTTCGCCGCGGAAGACCACCATCGGAGTCTTGAGCAGGATGCGCAAGTCGAGCATCAGGCTCCAGTGCTCCACGTAGTGCACGTCGAGCTCGACGCGGCGCTCGTAGGTGGTGGTCTGCCGGCCCGAGACCTGCCAGAGGCCGGTCATGCCCGGCTGGACCGACAGGAGGGTGTCGACGTGCTGGCCGTACTTCTCCAGCTCCGGTTCGGTGACCATTCGCGGCCCGATGAGCGACATCTCGCCGCGGAGCACGTTGAAGAGCTGCGGCAGCTCATCGATGCTGTAGCGGCGAATCACCCGACCGATAGGAGTGATACGGGGGTCGTTCGGCAGCTTGTGGTTGGTCTTGAACCGCGCGAACAGCTCGGCATCGGCCTCCAGCACCCGGTCTGCATCCACGCGCATCGACCGGAACTTGAAGGCATCGAAGTGCCGGCCGCCGCGGCCGACGACGCGGCGACGGTGCAGAACCGGCCCTGGCGAGCCCAGCTTGATGGCGAGCACGGTGGCGATGAGCAGCGGCGCCAGGAGCACGCAGATGAGCGTCGCGGCGAGAATATCAATAGAGCGCTTCACGAAACGAAGGCGGCGGCTGGCGGCGGCCGCGGGCCAGACTGCAAGTGCGTCGGATGCGATGAACAAGCGATGTCTCACGTCAGGGGAAGTCCGAATGCGGTCTTGAATAGCAACCGCTGTACCACCGCGTACAGCGCTGTAAGTCGGGTGGCAACTCTCTTGCTCACATGGGGTTAGGCGGTGATGAAGCCCTCGACAGGGCCGGGTTTGTCTGTGCCGGTCCTGCCTTTTGGCAACCGATCGCCCGGATGCACGACTTCTCCAGGACTTCGCATAGATGCGGGCGTATCTGTTAGCTGGCGGCAGAGGTGAACGCCTCAAGCCGTTGACCGATCGGGTGCCGAAATGCCTGGCGCCCGTGGGGGGACGGCCGCTGCTGGCCTATTGGCTCTCGCTCTGCCGGCGTGAAGGCGTGACCGATGTGCTGCTGAACGTGTCGCACCACTTCGACATGGTCGAGGGGTTCCTGGCCAGCTGGCCAGAGGCGACGCCGCGCGTCACGTTGGTGCGGGAGCTGGAGCCGTCGGGCACCGCCACCACGGTGAAGCGCGAGCGCTGGTTCAGTGTCGGCGCACCGGACGTCTGGGTGTTCTACGCCGACAACCTGAGCGACCTGCGGCTCGGCCCGATGCGTCGGCTTCATGACAGCCACGCCGATCCTTTGACGGTCGGGCTGTTCCACACCCCGTCGCCGTCCTCCGCTGGAATCGTGGAGCTCGACGCCGATGGCAGAATTGTAAGTTTCGTCGAGAAGCCCGCGAACCCGCGGAGCGACTTGGCGAATGCAGGGGTCTATCTGATGCGTTCCGCCGCATTCGACGCTATCCCGGACGGCCCCGGGCTGGTGGACTTCGGGCAGCACGTGCTGCCGACCCTGGTCGGCCGGATGCATGGCTACGTCATTCCCGACTTCCACGAAGACATCGGCACGCCCGAACGCCTGGTGCACGCCACGGCCGGCTGGGCGGCGAGGACCCCGTCGTGATCATCTCCCGCACTCCCTTTCGCGTCAGCCTGTTCGGCGGAGGCTCCGACTTCCGCGAGTACTACCAGCGCACGCCCGGCGCCGTGCTGACGCTGGCCATCAACCGCTACATGTACGTCACCGTCAACAAGCGGTTCGACGACTCCATCCGGATCTCCTACACGAAGACCGAGATCGTGCCGCGGCTGAAGGACCTGCAGCACGAACTCATTCGCGAGGCGATGCGGGTGGCCGACGTGACCAAGGGCGTGGAGATCACGACCATCGCCGACCTGCCGGCCGGGATTGGCCTGGCGTCGTCGTCGGTGCTGACCGTCGGGGTACTGAACGCCCTGTTCGCCTACCGCGGGCAGTTCGTGTCGCCCGGCGAGCTGGCGGCGCTGGCCTGCAAGATTGAGATCGACATCCTCGGCCGGCCGATCGGCAAGCAGGATCAGTACATCGCCGCCCACGGCGGCTTCCAGTTCGTGCGCTTCTACGGCGACGAGCGGGTCACGGTGGAGCCGATGTACTGCCGGCCCGAGACGGCCAAGGCGGTCGTCGACCAGCTGCTGCTCTTCTACACCGGCATGCACCGGGCGGCCGGGTCGGTGCTGGCCCAGGCCAAGAAGCGGATGACCACCCGCACCAGCACCAAGGAGGCGCTCGACCGGCTGGTGGCGCTCGCGGAGGCACAGCGGGCCCGGGTGGCCGACAACGACGCCTCCACCATCGGCCCGGCGCTCCACGACGCCTGGCAGCTGAAGAAGCAGATGGGCAGCCGGGTCTCCTCCTCGCTGCTCGACGGCTACTACGACCGCGGCCGCAAGGCCGGCGCCACCGGCGGGAAGATCGTCGGCGCCGGCGGCGGCGGCTGCCTGCTTCTGGCCGTGCCACCGGCAGCGAGGGCCAGCGTGCGCCGCGCGATGGCCAAGTGCGGCCTGCGCGAGATCCCGATCGCGCTCGAACCGGGCGGCACCACCATCATCCACGCCAGCGACTGGGAGTCGCCGGCGCCGAACGGGCTGGCGAAGGCAGAGGCCTCTTAGGAACTGACGCTGGACAGCGGTGGGCGGCTAGCGGCTAGCGGCTAGCGGCTAGCGGCTAGCGGCTAGCGGCTAAAGAAATGACGCCCTAGCTGCCGAGGGTGGCGATGGCGTCGGCCAGGGCCTTGCCGGCCGGGGCGTCGGGCTCGAGGAACTTCACGGCGAAGCCCTGCACGCGGTCCACGTAGACGACCTGGGCGGGCAGGCGGAAGCGCTGGTCCCGGACCTTCACCTCGACGCCGATCTTCGCGCCCACCGGCTGGCTGGCGTAGGCGTCGATGAAGCAGCCGCCGACGCTCAGGTCGGTGATGCGGCAGTCGCGCATCCCCGACGCGCCGTCCCAGCTCCCCTCGAACGGGCCGACCAGCCGGGCGTTGCCCCGGCGTTCGTTCGCCATCCTGCTCGTCCCTTCCCGCTCCGGTAGAAACCGGAACCCCCGGTCGTCCTATCGGCACGGGGCGCCAGCCCTGGTATAGGATCTTGGCCTTTCCCGGACACCGCGTGCATCCAGACCTCCAAGAAGCTATCACCTTCCACCACGCCATCCTCGCCGAAGGCGGCAAGGCGCTGGTGGGCTACGAAACCGCCAAGGCGCTGGCCAACGTCGTCCTGCTGTCGGAGATCCCGACCACCTACGACAAGAAGGAGAACCGGCAGGTCAACGCCGGCAACCTGCTGCTGCGCGGGGTGCCCGGGGTGGGCAAGACGTTCTTCGGCGTGATCCTGGCGGCCATCTCGGACGCCAAGTTCGCCCGCCTCCAGGGCCGCGCCGACCTGCAGCCGACCGAGGTGGTCGGCTTCCAGATGATCAACCCGGCCACCGGCGAGCTCATCACCGAGTTCGGGCCGCTGGCCTCGGCCGAGGTCATCCTGCTCGACGAGATCAACCGGATTCCGCTGAAGAGCCAGAGCGCCTTCCTCGAGGGGCTGCAGGACCGCACGGTCACGGTCGGCAAGACCACCTTCGAGCTGCCGGCGTTCAGCTTCGCCATCGCGACGATGAACCCGGTCGAACTGGGCCAGGGCACCTTCCCCCTCTCCGAGGCGGCCACCGACCGGTTCGCGGTGATGATCAACATCGGCTATCTCCCGCCCGAGGAGGAGGCCAAGCTGGTCAACTTCGACTTCAAGCACGTGCGCCTGAACGCGCTGATGTCGAAGGAGCGGATCATCGCCCTGCGCTCCCGCATCAACCAGGAAGTATTCCTGCACGAGCGGCTCGGCCACTACATCCAGCACCTGGTCGCGGCGACGCGGCCGTTCAACCCGGAGACCGACTGGAACCGCCACTCGCCGTCCGAGCTGGTCGAGCGCGGCGTCGATCTGGGCGCGTCGCCGCGCGCCATCATCGTCTGGGGACGGCTGGCCAAGGTGTGGGCGCTCCTGATGCGCGGCCGCGACGAGGTCTACCCCGAGGACATCCAGGACCTGGCGCCTTACGTGCTCAGCCACCGCATCTGGCTGGGCCCGCACGCCGCCAGCCACGGGCTCACCGCCGAGACGGTCGTGGCCGACGTGGTGGCCCGCGTCCCGATTCCCTGACCCGGTCATGAGAACGCGGGAGCAGGAGGTCGCGCCGCTGGTCAATCTCTCCGAGATCAGCGAGATCGAGCTCGTCATCCTCAAGCGGATGCGCGAGTTCACGCTGGGCGAGCACCGCAGCCTGTTCCACGGCTCGGGCTTCGACTTCGTCGGCCTGCGCAACTGGGAGGCCGGCGACCGGCCCGAGACCATCGACTGGGCGCAGTCGTCGCTGCAGAACTTCTCGCCGCTGGTGGTGCGCGACTTCGAGCAGCCGTCCACGGCCGGCGTGGTCGTCGTCGCCGACCATTCCCGATCGACCCGCTGCGGCGTCGATGCCCTGCCCGAAGGCGTGGCCGGACCGGCCGCAGCCCGCGGCAACGTGCTCATCGCCCACGCCGTGGCCCGTGCCATCGCCACCATCGGCATGTCGGCGGTGTTCTTCCAGGACAGCTTCGGCCTCGTCACGTTCCACGGCGGCTTCGACCAGCTGCAGGCGATCCGCCCGCGGGTCGGCAAGGGCCAGGTCATCCACTGTGTCGACGCCTATCAGTACGAACGCGGGCTGGAGGAGCTGAAGCGGCTCGACAGCCTGAGCGGATCGCTGGCCGGCTTCCTGCGCAAGACCTCGCTCGTGCCGGTGGTCTCGGACTTCCTGTTCGACGACATCGAGCCGGTGCTCGCCGAGCTGGCCCGGCTGAACGCCCTGCACGACGTCTTCCTGGTGATCGTCGACGCGACGTTCGCCTACCGCCTGCCGGCGGTGTCGGCCGGCTGGGTCGAGGCGGTGGACGTCGAAACCGGCCGCTCGCGGGTGGTCTCGCGCGGCCAGCTGGCCGGGATGGCCGAGCGGGTGCGCGGCTGGCAGGATCAGGTGGCGGCCAAGGCCAAGGACGCCGGCCTCGACGTGCTGCGGCTGGATCTCGACGACACGAAGAGCGACATCGCGCTGGCCGAGTTCGCGGTCGAGCGCCGTTTGCGAAAGAGATAGGGATGCTGACACGCGCGCGTGGGGCGGCGCTGGCCGCCGTGGTTCTGCTGCTGCCGGCGGCGGCGGCGGCGCAGGCCCCGGGGATGGGCGGACCGGTGGTCGAGACCGATCCGCTCCGCTGCTGGTGGCGCAGCGACCGGGCCTCGGTACGGATGGGCGAGCCGTTCGAGGCGGTGCTCACCTGCGCGGCGCTGGCGACGCCGTCCACGACGGTGGTGGTCGATCGGTCGCGGCTCGACCCGACGGTGATGGCGGTGCCGCCCTTCGACGTGCTGGGCGGCACGACCGCCGAAGACGCCACGACCACGTCGCGGCGCTTCTTCCAGTACACCTACCAGCTGCGGCTGCTGAACGACACGGCCTTCGGCCAGGACGTGTCGCTGGCCGGGCTGACCCTCACCTACCGCATCGACACGCTGACCAGCGAGGGCACCACGTCGCAGGGGCGTGACCAGACCTACGTCCTGCCGCCGCTGGTTTTGCGCGTGCTGTCGCTCGTTCCGGGCGGCGCCCGCGACATCCGCGACGCCAGCACGCTGACCTTCGCCGACCTCGAGGAGCGGCGGTTCCGCAGCCGCGCGCTCGGCATCCTCGGCTGGGTGCTCTACGCCCTCGCCGCCGCGGTCGTGCTGCTGGCCGCGGTGCGCGCCTACGGCGCGCTCGGCGCCCCGGCCAAGGCCCGTTCGTCGCTGGTCTCGGGGCGAGCCATCCTGAGACGCGCCGGCCGCGAGTTGAGCGACGTCACCCGCGCCCGCCAGGCCGAAGGGTGGACCGACGCATTGGTGGCCCGGGCCGCGGCGGCGCTGCGGATCGTCGGCGGCTACGCCGTCGGCGAGAGCGCCGTGCAGGGCACCGGGCTGGCCGCCGAGGCGGCCGAGGGCCAGCTGGCGCTCAGCCAGGGCATCATCCGGCGGCGCCACGCCCTGGTATCGTCGGCGCTGACCCCGGCCGACCTCGACAAAGCGGCCGAGACCAACGCCGCGGTGCAACGGCTGCGCGACGGCCTGGCCGCCGCCACCGCCGCCCGCTACGGCCGCGGCCGCGTCGACGAGGGATCGGTGGAGAGCGGACTCGCCGCCGCGGTCGAGCTGGCCGGCTCGCTGTCCTGGCGCCACTCGTGGCCGATGTTGCAGTGGACGCGGCTGACGCGCATGGTCGCCGCCTGGCAGGGCCGGTAGGAGCCGCCGACCGATGAACGTCCTGGCGGCCATCTCGAGCTTCGTCGAGCGGGCGCTCGCCGACTGGCGCGAGGTGCGGCTGAACCAGCTCGTCTTCGGCGAGAAGGACCTGGCGCTGCTGGTCATGATGGCGCTCACCGGCGTGGCGCTGGTGGCGCTGGTGCTGCGCTCGGTGAACCGGCGCCGCACCGGGCAGGGACACGTCGTGCTGCCGGCGATGCTCGACTCGTGGGTGCGCCACTGGACGCCGACGTTGCGCCACGTGCCGCTGCTGCTGGCGCTGGCCGGCGTGCCGCTGTTCGCCATCGCCCTCGCCGACCCGGCCACCCCGCTCTCGCGGCGGGAAGTCACCCGGCCGGGACGGCGCATCGCCCTGATGATCGACGGCTCGTCGAGCATGCTGGCGCCGTTCGCGTCGCGCACCCTGACCACCAAGGACGCGCCGATGGAGGCGACGTTCTTCACCTCGGTGGCGGCCGCCGAGCGCTTCGTGCGGCTGCGGATGGACGGCGGCTACCGCGACCTGGTCGGCCTCATCGAGTTCGCCGACACCGCCTACGTCATCACGCCGTTCACCACCGACTACGACAACATCCTGCTCAGCCTGTCGCTCATCGGCAACATGGGCGAGTGGGAGAACTTCCCCGACCGCGGCACGGTGATCGCCCAGGCGGTCGAACAGGCGGTGTCGCTCTTCCGCGCCTTCGACTTCCTCGACGCCTCGGGCAACCTGATGGTGATCTTCAGCGACGGCGAGGACGCCGAGGTCACCGAGTCGGGCCGCAACATCGACGACGTGCTGTCGGACGCGGTCAAGGCCAAGGTGCCGGTCTATTTCGTGCGCATCAGCAAGGGCAACACCAAGCTGCCCGACGCGCTGTGGCAGCGCGCCATCGCCAAGACCGGCGGCCGGTTCTACACCGCGGTGGACGAGGCGGCGGTGCTGCGCGCGATCCGCGAGATCGACCGCGCCGCCACCGGCACGGTCGAGGCCAAGGAGTACAGCGCCCGGCTGCCGCGTTTCGCGCCCTACGCGCTCGCCGCCGTCGCGCTGTGGGTGCTGGCGGCCGGGCTGCGGCTGGTGGCGCCGCAGTTCCGGACGTTTCCGTGATCGGCTGACGAAGGAGTTGGGACGATGAGATCCGCGGTCGGATACCTGGTGGTGGCGCTGGTGCTGTTCCTCGGCGGCCGGGTGCTGTTCGGCGCGTCGAGCCTCGAGGAGCGGACCGCCGCCGCCGAGCAGGCCCTGCTCACCCTGCGCTACGGCGACCTCGACGCCACCTACGACGCGCTGGCCGCCGAGGCCGGCGATCGCGCGCCGATTCCGCGGCTGTCGCAGGCGCTGCTGTCGTCGCTGCGCGCCCAGCAGACGACGACGCGCTACTGGATGGGCCAGTACGCGCGGCTCGAACCGCAGCGCGACGCCGCCGGGGCGCTGGCCGAGACCGACCCGCTGCTGCTCGAGCTGGGGGCCCACGCCGCCTACCGCGCGGCGCAGAACATGGGCGACCAGGGCGCGGCGGTCAAGCGCATCGACGACATCGTGCGGCTCTACACCGACGTGGTGCGGGCCCGGCCGGGCGACGAGACCGCCGCCTGGAACCTCGAGTTCGTCTCGCGGGTGCGGGCGCAGTTCGCGCAGAGCCGGCAGCCGGCCTTCCCGGAGCCCGAGACGCGCGGCCTGGCCGGCGATCTGCCGCTCGGGCCGACGTTGCACGGCGCCCCCGGCGAGCCCCCGCCCGGACAGGACATGAAGCAGTTCAAGGTGGTGGTGCCGATGCGGCCCGACGAGCGCAAGCAGCTGCCGCAGGGCGCCAGCGAGGGCGAGCCGCGCAAGAAGCGCGGCTGACACGTCACGAGCCGTAATCGGCTCTGCCTCACGGCGACCATGTTCACGTTACCGACCGTCGACTGGCAGGCGCTGGTGTTCCGGCAGCCGGAGTACCTCTGGCTGCTGCTCGGCCCGGCCGTCCTGCTGGCGGTCTGGATCTGGCAGTTCGCGCGCCGCCGCGCCGACGTGCGCCGCTACCTGCGTCACCGCGCGGTGCCGGTCCGCGAGCGCTTCTCGGTCTTCGGCGGCCTGCTGTTCTGGCTGTGCCTGGTCGCCGCCTCGGCCTCGGTGATCCTGGCGCTGGCCCGGCCGCAGGTGGTGACCACCCGGGTGCGGCGGGCCGGCATCGACCTGGTGGTGCTGCAGGACGGCTCGACCTCGATGCGCGTCACCGACATGCCGAGCGGCGATCGGTGGAAGCGGTCGATGGCGTTCCTGCGTGCGCTCGGCGAGGCCATGCGCTGGGACGGCGACCGCATCGCCATGACCTCGTTCGCGCGCATCGCCACGCCGCAGGTGCGGCTGACCAGGGACCCCAACACGTTCTTCTTCTTCATCGACCATCTCACCGAGCCGCCGTTCCGCGCCGAGGACGACGCGTCGTGGGACACCAACATCGAGATGGGCATCTCGTGGGCCCTCAAGCTGCTCGACCAGGACGAGCGGATCCTCGGCCGGCCGTCGGTGAACGCGAAGGCGTTCCTGCTGCTGTCGGACGGCCAGGCGTGGAGCGGCGACGTCGAACGCGCCATCCAGATCGCGAGGGAGCGGCGCATCCCGATCTACGTCGTCGGCGTCGGCACCAGCAACGGCGGCTTCATCCCCGAGCCGCCGTCCGACGATCCCGAGCGCGCCTCGGCGCCGATTTACTCGCGGCTCGACCGTGCCTCGCTGGCGGTGATCGCCGCCGCCGGCGGCGGCCGCTACATGGAGCTCGACCGTGAGCGCGACACCGACATCGCCGTCACGGTGATCGATCAGGTGCGCAAGCTGGCCCGCGGCGGCGTGGAAGAGGGCGCCGACGACGTCTACTGGCCGTGCCTGGCGGCGGCGGCGCTCTTCCTGCTGCTCGGCATCGCCGCCGTGCGCGACCGGGCCGAGCTGGCGTTGACGACCCTCGGCGCCTTCGCCGCGCTCGCCGTCGTCCAACTGCTGTAGGACGGCGCGCTCGCGTTCGCCGTCAGGACCTCGCGGACACGTCGGGGCCGGCGCCGGCAACCGTGGTCGGCGGCCAGATGCCGCTGGCGGGCTGCACGGGACTGGGCCCAACCAGCACCTCCAACCGCAGCAGCTCGCCGACCGACCAGGCCTGCCACGGGCAGCCGCGCGGCGTGTGCGGCGCCTCGGCGTCGGCGATCTCCGAGACGTGGCCGAGCCCGGCCGTCTCGAGGTGCGCTCTGAGCGGCGCGACGAACCGCGCCGCGGCCGCGGCCCGCGCCTCGCTGGTGCGGCCGCGGACGCCCAGCCAAGCCTCCACGAACGGACCGAGCAGCCACGGCCAGACGGTGCCCTGATGGTAGACGGCGTCGCGCGCCCACGGCGGGCCTTCATACCGGGCGGCGTATCCGGGCTCGCCGGGTGACAGCGACCGCAGGCCGAGCGGCGTCCACAGCTCGCGCTCCACGAGGTCGACGACCGCCCGCGCCCTGGCGCCGGTGAGCAGCGCGTGCGGCAGCCCGCCCAGCGCCAGGATCTGGTTCGGGCGCACCGTGGCGTCTACCGTGCCCGGCCGGTGATCGACATCCACGACATCGAACAACCCCGGCCGATCGGGGTTCCAGAAACGCGCGGCGAACGCTTGCTGCGCGCGCTCGGCCATGGCGGCCCATCGCCGGTCGATCGCTGCCCCGACCTGCAGGGCGTTGAACCACAGCGCCTGGATCTCCACCGGCTTGCCGATGCGCGGTGTGATCTCCCGATCGCCGACCCGCGCATCCATCCAGGTCAGCTGCTGGCCGGGCTCGCCGGCGGCGAGCAGGCCGTCGTCGTCGAGGTGGATGTCGTAGCGCGTGCCGGCGGCGTAGCCGGCCAGGATCGCGACAATCGCCTCGTGGAGCCGGGCCCGCGACCCGCGCGGCACCAGCCGCGGCCGCCGGTCGGCCAGCGCCAGCAGCTCGCCGGCGGCGACGACGAACCAGAGCGACGCGTCGACGGCATTGAACTCGGGCGTGTCGCCAGCGTCGGGAAAGCGGTTCGGCAGCATGCCGCGGTCGACCGCCCCGGCCCACTCGAGCAGGATGTCGCGGGCGTCGGCGAGCCGGCCGGTCGCCAGGCACAGCCCGCGCAGGGCGATGAAGGTGTCGCGGCCCCAGTCGGTGAACCACGGGTAGCCGGCGATGATCGTCCGCCCGCCGCCGCGCTGGGCGATGTAGGTGTCGGCGGCGCGGTGGAGCGGCGTCGGGAAGGCGCGGCGGCGGCGGCGTTCGGCGGCGAACCAGGTGGTGGCCGCCTCGCGCACGGCCTGCGCATCGGCGAGCGGCTCGTCGGCCGCCGACGACGGCTCGAACACGCAGACCGAGCGGCCGTCGTACATCGAACACTGGATCACGCCGGGGCTGGCGAGGTCCTCGGTGTCGTCGAGGCCGCGCTCGCGCTCGGCGGCATAGAGATACTGCCGGAACCATTCGGGCTGGGCGTGGAACGTGCCCGTGGTCGAACAGCGGATGCCCGGCAGCCCCGGGTACGGCTGCCACTCGATCGCCGCGCCACGTTCGCGCGACGCGAAGGCGAACGCCGGGTTCTCGTGATGGAGCGCGTGATAGTCGCGGCCCGAGACGAGCGGCCGGATCTCGAGTGTGACCGGGCCGGGGCCGTCGAGCGTCCAGCGGCAGACGGTGCGCGGCGCGCCGTGGGTCACCACGGTCTCCTGCGTGATCGTCCGTCCGTCACCGAGATCCCACGTCCAGGTCGGCCACGGATCGGCGGTGAAGCGGCGCAGGCGGCTGACGCCGTCGGGATGCCGCACTCCCGGGGTGTAGAGATGGGTCGAGAGCGCGACCCGGCCGGTGGGCGTGTGGGCCCAGACCTCGACGCCGTTGACGAGCATCACGCGGCCGGTCGGCGGCGTCGTGGCCACGAGCAGCAGGCCGTGATAGCGCCGGGTTCGCACGCCGCTGACGGTGCCGCTGGCGAAGCCGCCGCGGCCGTCCACCTCGAGCCATTCGCGCGTCACCGCGCCGTCGTCGTCCACCGCTCGTCTCCTCCCGCGCTTCGATGCGGGCCGCGGGCCGTCGTTTCCGCTGCCTGGCGGACACCCCGATGCGGGTCGCGCATCCAAGCTTCGCAACGGAGGCGTTCGATGCCCGACACCCTGGACGGTTTGCTGCGGCGGATTCGCGACGAGTTCGTGGAGATGCCCGGCCTGTCGCTCACCGAAGGCCAGGCCGCCCGGTTGTGGCAGGTCGACCCCGGCACGACCGCGGCCCTGCTGCGCCGGCTGGTCGAGGCGCGCTTCCTGGCGCGCACCGGCGCCGGACACTACCGGCGGATGAGCGTGGTGTGATGCGCGACCACTGGCGGGAGTACGGCGCCGAGGCCCTCGCCCTCGGGCTCTTCATGATCGCGGCCACCGCCGCGACGGTGCTGCTCGAGCATCCGGCCTCGCCGCTGCGCATGGCCGTGGCCGACGCGTTGGGCCGGCGGGTGCTGATGGGCGCGGCGATGGGCGCCACCGCCGCCGCGATCATCTACTCCCCGTTCGGCGCCAGATCGGGCGCCCACATGAACCCCGCCGTGACGCTGGCGTTCCTGTGGCTGGGGCGCATCGCCGCCCGCGACGCGATCGGCTACATCGCCGCGCAGGTGACCGGCGGCGTCGCCGGCACCGCCGTCGCCGCGGCGGTGCTGGCGCCCTTTGCGGCCGCGCCGGAGGTGAACTACGTGCGCACGCTGCCGGGACCGGGCGGCATCTGGCCGGCCGTCGCCGGCGAGCTGCTCATCTCGTTCCTCACGCTGTCGATCCTGCTGGCGGTGTCGGCGCGCCCGCGGACGATGCGGCTGACCGGCCTCGTCGCCGGCCTGGTCGTGGCGGTCAACATCACCTTCGAAGCGCCGCTGTCGGGCATGAGCATGAACCCGGCGCGCAGCTTCGGCCCGGCGCTGGTCGCCGCCGACTTCTCGTTCTTCTGGATCTACCTGGTCGTCCCGCCGGCCGGCATGTGGCTCGCCGCGGCGCTGCACGACCGCCTCGTCCGCGCCGGCGCCGTCACCCGCGCCTGCGCCAAGCTCAACCACTCGCCGCGTGTCCGCTGCATCTTCTGCGAGGCCTGACTTCCATGCATTACGACGTCATCATCATCGGCACCGGCGCGGGCGGCGGGACGCTGGCGCATCGGCTGTCGCGATCGGGCCGGCGCGTGCTGCTGCTCGAACGCGGCGGCTACGTGAAGCGCGAGGCCGACAACTGGAACTCGCGCGCCGTCAACGTCGACGGCAGGTACCACACCAAGGAGGTGTGGCACGACGGCGAGGGCCGGCCGCTGCATCCGCACACCAGCTACTGCGTCGGCGGCAACACCAAGGTCTACGGCGCGGCGCTGTTCCGGCTGCGCGAGCGCGACTTCGACGAGCTGCGCCACTACGAGGGGGTGTCGCCGGCGTGGCCGATCGCCTATGCGGACCTGGAGCCGTACTACGCCGAGGCCGAGCGGCTCTACCGGGTCCACGGCGAGCGCGGCGTCGATCCCACCGAGCCGTGGGCATCGGGGCCCTATCCGCATCCGGCCGTCTCGCACGAGCCGCGCATCCGCGACCTGCACGAGGACTTCGCCGCGGCCGGCGCCCGGCCGTTCCACGTCCCGCTCGGCGTGATGCTCGACGAACGGCGGCCCGAGGCCAGCCCGTGCATCCGCTGCGCCACCTGCGACGGCTTCCCGTGCCTGGTGCACGCCAAGAGCGACGCGCACGTCATCGGCGTGAACGGGGCGTTGACACAGCCCAACGTCACGCTGGTGACCGACGCGTACGTCGAGCGGCTCGAGACCAGCGCCTCCGGCCGCGAGGTGACCGGCGTGGTCGTCCGCCGAGGCGGCGAGGTGGAGCGCGTGACCGCCGACATCGTGGTGTCGAGCTGCGGGGCCATCAACTCGGCGGCGCTGCTGCTGCGTTCCGCCAACGACCGCCACCCGCACGGCCTGGCCAACGGCTCGGGCGTGGTCGGGCGCCACTACATGGGCCACGTCAACTCGGTGCTGATGGCCATCTCGCGCTGCCCGAATCCGACCGTGTTCCAGAAGACGCTGGCGGTGAACGACTACTACTTCGGCGACAGCGAGTTCCCCTTCCCGATGGGCCACATCTCATTCGTCGGCAAGCTCGACGGCGTGGCGCTGTCGGCCGGCGCGCCGAGACTGGCCCCGGGGTTCACGCTCGAGCTGATGGCGAAGCACTCGCTCGACTTCTGGCTCACCTCGGAGGATCTGCCCGATCCGGCCAACCGGGTCACGCTCGACGAGAACGGCGGCATCGTCCTCAGCTACACGCCGAACAACGGCTCCGGCCACGACCAGCTGCAGGCGCGGCTGCGCCGCCTGGTCCAGGGCCAGCGCCGCTGCTCGGTGCACGGCGACTCGTGCCATGTCGGGCTGTTCGGCCGCTCGCTGTTCGTCGGCCAGCGCATCCCGCTGGCCGGGGTGGCGCACCAGTGCGGCACGGTGCGCTTCGGCCACGATCCGGCGACGTCGGCGCTCGACGTGCACTGCAAGGCCCACGAGCTCGACAACCTCTACGTCGTCGACGGCAGTTTCTTCCCGTCGAGCGGCGCGGTGAACCCGGCGCTGACGATCATGGCCAACGCACTGCGGGTCGGCGACCACCTGCTGGAGCGGCTCGGTGCCTCGATGGCGACGGAGGCCAGCGATGCAGCACACGCGTAGCGCTGGTTTGCACGTGCCGGCGGCGTCATCCAGGCGGGCGGCGGGGTGCGAACCCTCCTCCAGGCCGAATGATTGTTTCAGCGTCAGCGGCCTGAGGCCAGGAGGAGGGACCGCGCCCCGTCGGCCGCCACGCGGCTCTGCGTCGGTCACCCTGCTCGTTGCCGCACTCGTCGTCATCGCCGTTACCAGGCAGCCGTCGCTACAGGCGGGCGGACGTGTCGCGGCCGAGGCGGTGGTCACGGTGGGCACGACCGTGGCCGATCTGGCGCGCTCCACGCGCTTCTTCGTCGACGTCCTCGGCTTCACGGTCGAGGGCCAGGACCCTGTGGAGCTGTCGGGCCGCCCGTTCGAGCTGCTGCACGGCCTGTTCGGTGCCCGCGCCCGCGTCGCCACGCTGCGGCTCGGCCGCGAGCGCCTCGAACTGAGCGAGTATCTGGCGCCGCGCGGCCGGTCGTATCCCGTGGACACGCGCGGCAACGACCGCTGGTTCCAGCACGTCGCGATCATCACGTCGGACATGGCCCGCGCCTACGCGCGGCTACGCGAGCACGGCGTGGCCCATGCGTCGACCGGGCCGCAGCGCCTGCCCGACTGGAACGCCGGCGCCGCCGGCATCCAGGCCTTCTACTTCCGCGATCCCGACGGCCACTTCCTCGAGATCCTCCAGTTTCCCGCCGGCAAGGGCGATCCGCGCTGGCAGGCCGGCGACGCGCTGTTCCTCGGCATCGACCACACCGCCATCACCGTGGCCGACACGGCGGCCTCGCTGGCCTTCTATCGCGACGGCCTCGGGCTGGCGGTGGCCGGCCAGGGCGAGAACTACGGCGACGAGCAGGAGCATCTGAACAACGTCTTCGCCGCACGGCTGCGGATCACGACGCTGCGGGCGAAGGACGGCCCCGGCGTCGAGCTGCTGGAATACCTCGCGCCGCGCACGGGACGGCCGACGCCGCTCGACCTCGCCGCCAACGATCTCGCGCACTGGCAGACCACGCTCGTCGCTGTCGATCCGTCGCCGCTGCTCGTCGATCAGCACGGCGGCGGATTGGTGTCGCCCGACGTCGTCCGCGTCGAAGCGGCACTCGGCTTCTCGCGCGGCCTGATGCTGCGCGATCCCGATGGCCACGCCGTGCGCGTCGTCGCGCGCTGACGACGGCGGCGGTGAACGGCGACGGCGCGGTGGGGCCGCCGGGGCATGTCGCCCGACACGCAGACGCCGCGGGTCGGGTGCTCAGCGGCGAATCTGAGGCATCGCCACACGGAGATCCGCCACTCGCACCGAGAGTCAGGGCGACACGGCCGGGACGCGAGTAGCGGGGGGCCGCTTGTATATCGGACAAGCCTGCGGAAGGTGCGAGTGGCTGGCGGGCCGAAGTTGAGCCGCTGAGTACCCGACTCGCGGCGTCTGCACCGATGGAGACACCGCGCCGTCGCCGTCACGTTGCAGCCGACGACTCCGCGCTCCGACGTGACGTTTCGAGCCGCCAACCGCCAGCCAATAGCCGCTCGAAACGTCCCTTTTGCCTTCGCATCCAAGGCCTGTCGTCGCACTCGCCGCAATGACGCGGCCGCGACCCGTCACCTGACACAGAGGAGATCGATCCATGACCCGCCACATCGTCCGCGCCACCGTCGGCGCCCTGGCCATCGTGCTGATGGCCGCCACCGCACAGGCGCAGATGCACACGAGCCTGAAGTTCACCGGCGCCAAGGCCAATACCGGCACGGTGACCCACTCGGTGGTCAACGGCAGGAACGTGCTCACGCTCTCGAACGACTTCGTCACCCCCGACACGCCCGATCCGCACTGGCAGATCGTCGACAGCAAGGGCCAGGTGTTCCTGCTGCAGCGGCTCGCCATCAAGGACGACAAGATGAACCGCTCGATCACGCTGCCGTCGTTCATCGGCGACATCGCGAAGGTGCAGATCTACTGCGCGTGGGCGGAAGCGGTGCTCGGCGAGACCACGTTCGGCTCGACGATGCGGCTGACGAACTAGCCATGAAGACGTTCGTCGCAGCCCTGCTCGTGGCGTGTGCCGGCATCGTGCCGGCGCACGCCGACGACCTGACCCTCGACGCGGCACGGCAGGCCATGGCGGCCGCCACCGCGGCGGCGGCCCGCCTGAAGGCTCCCGGTGGCGCCATCGCCATCGTCGACGCCGGCGGCCACCTGGTGATGCTGGAGCGTCTCGACGGCTCGTTCCCGGCCGGCGCGGCGGTGTCGATCGAGAAGGCGCGCACGGCGGCGGTCTTCCGCATGCCGACGCGCAACCTCGAGGACGCGGTGGCCAAGGGCCGTACCTCGCTCGTCGCGGTGGACGTGATGCTGCCGCTGCGCGGCGGCGTGCCACTCGTGCGCGGCGGCAAGGTGCTGGGCGCCGTCGGGGTGAGCGGCGCGGCAAGCGCGGCACAGGACGACGAGATCGCCCAGGCCGTGGCCGATGCCTTCGCCACCGCGGCGCCGATGACCGCGGCGGCGATGCCGGCGGGAATGGTCGAGGCGCTGGCCTCGGCCGAGGTGACGGCGGCGTTCAAGGCCGGCCGGCCGCTGCTGGAGAACGGCCAGTTCAAGATCCACGCGAGCCGGCGCGAGACCGCGGGCATGGCCGAGGTGCACGCCCGTGACACCGACATCGTCTACGTGCTCGACGGCGCGGCAACGCTGGTCACCGGCGGCTCGGTCGTCGGCGGGCAGCCCACCGCCATGGACGAGATTCGCGGCGCCTCGATCGACGGCGGCGAGACCCGCCGGCTCGTGAAGGGCGACGTCGTGGTGGTGCCCAACGGCGTGCCGCACTGGTTCAAGCAGGTGGACGGCCCGCTGCTCTACTACGTGGTCAAGGTGACGGCGCCGGCCACGGACATGGGAGGCTCGCGATGAATCGCCTGGCGCTGGCGGTCGTGGCCGCGCTGGCCCTCGCGCCGCTGGCGTCGCTCCGCGCGACGCCGGCGGCCGAGCGGTCGGTGCTCGACGGTCGGCCAGAGGCGATCGTCGATCTCGACAGCCGCGACGGCCTGCAGATCGTCCGCGGCGAGTGGCGGTTCGAAGAGGCGCCGGTCGGCGCGCCGGCGAAGCCCGTCGGCGCCGTGGACTTCGACGACTCGCAGTGGCCGATCGCGCCCGCGGGCTCGTTGCAGACGCGCCGCACCGGCGGCGGCGCGGCGTTCGCCTGGTACCGACTGTCGTTCACGATGCCGGCGAAGGTCGGGGCGTTCGACGTATCCGGCAGCACGGTGGCGTTCGAGATCGTCGTCGACGACTACGCCGAGGTGTGGGTCGACGGGCAGTTGCCGCGGCGGCTCGGTCAGTCCGGCGGGGCGCTCGTCGCCGGCTTCAACGCTCCCAACCGGGTGGTGCTCACCCGCGACGCCAGGCCCGGCACCGAGGTGCGGATCGCCGTGTTCGCGGCGAATGGCCCGCTCTCGGATCCCCCGGCCAACCGGATCTGGATCCGCTCGGCCACGCTCGACTTCTTCGCGACGCCCGGCACCACGATGGCCGGGATGCCGGTCGAGATCGTCCGCGCCGATGCCGCGCTCGACGCCGTAGTGCCTCCCGGCACGCGGCTCGAGAAGCTGGCCAGCGGCTTCTCGTTCGTCGAAGGCCCGGTCTGGGTGCCGGTCGAGCAGGCGCTGCTGTTCAGTGACCCGAACGACAACCGCATCTACCGCTGGTCGGCGGATCACGGCGTGTCGGTGTTCCGCACCAAGAGCGGCTACGCGGGCGTGGACATCGGCGAGTACCGGCAGCCCGGGTCGAACGGGTTGACGCTCGACGCCGAGGGCCGGCTGACCATTGCCGAACACGGCAATCGACGCATCACGCGGCTCGAAAAGAACGGCGACCTCACGGTGCTGGCCGATCGCTTCGAGGGCCGGCGCCTGAACAGCCCCAACGACCTCGTGTATCGATCCGACGGATCGCTCTACTTCAGCGATCCGTACTTCGGGCTCCCCCGGTTCGAGCAGGACCGGCGCGCCGAGCAGCCGTTCGCCGCGGTGTATCGCCGCGCCCCGGACGGCACGCTCGCGCGGCTGACCACCGCGCTGAAGGGGCCCAACGGCCTGGCCTTCTCGCCCGACGAGCGCACGCTCTACGTCGCCAACTGGGACGAGCGGCGGAAGGTGGTGATGGCGTGGGACGTCGCCGCCGACGGCTCGATCGCCAACGGCCGGGTGTTCGCCGACATGACGGCGGCGCCGGGCGAAGAAGCACTCGACGGCCTGAAGGTGGACCGCATGGGCAACGTGTTCGTGTCGGGTCCGGGCGGCCTGTGGGTCTGGGCCCCGGATGGCCGGCACCTGGGCACGATCCGTCTGCCCGAGCTGGCGGCCAACATGGCCTGGGGCGACGCCGACGGCCGCACCCTCTACCTCACGGCGCGGACGGGCCTGTATCGTCTGCGCCTCGGGACGCCGGCCCAGCCGCCGTCCCAGTGAACACTCTGCAGCGCTGGTAATCGCCTCTGAGTCATCGACTCGGAGGCGATTGCCCGAAGCCGCTCACATCTCGCGGCCGTGTGCGGAAACGCACAGGGGGCGTTCCGCGGCTGGACGGATTCGCCCCCCGCCGACCCCGCGGAGCGGGGGTTCGACGCCTCTTACGCGGGAACGGGCGTTGCACGGCCGTGGCCGAGGCCACGCCGCATGTTCATGACCGGTTCGCTCGGGCGCGTCGTCATCAGCCTGCGCAGCACACCCCTCCTGTCCCTCGCCGCCGCGCTGTGCGCCGCGCTCGGAGTCGCGGCCACCACGGCCGCGGCGGCGCTTTTTTCGGCGGTGGCGGTGCGCGGCGTGCCCTTCCCCGAGGCCGACCGGCTCGTGCGCGTGTGGCTGGCCGACACCGCGAGCGGCGACAGCCGCGGCTCGCTGTCGATTCCCGAGCTTCGCGACCTCGACGGCCGCGTCGCCGCGTTCGACGCCTTTCTGGGCACGGCGCGGAGCCGGGCCGTCGGATTGCTCGACTCGGGCGCCGAGCGGCTGCGCGGCGAGGGCGTGACGCCCGACTACTTCCCGACGCTCGGGCTCCAACCGCGGCTCGGCCGGCTGCTCACCGCCGCCGACTTCGCCGCCGACGCGCCCCGCGTCACCGTCATCAGCGCGCGCTTCTGGGTCGGCCGCTTCGGCGGCGACCCGGCGATCGTCGGCCGGCCGCTGCGCACCGACGGCGCGGTGTTCACCATCGTCGGCGTCGCGCCGGCGGGATTCGACGGCACCGTCGAGAGCGATGTCATCGAGTTCTGGATGCCCCTGCCGCAGTACCTGCCGGCGGCGCTCATCGACAACCGCAACGGACGCTCGGCCTGGGCCATCGGCCGACTCGCCCCCGGCATCACCGGCGCGGCGGCGCAGGCCGAGCTCGATGGCCTGCTCAGGTCGTGGCGGGAGGCGCATCCGACGCTCTACCGCGATCGCGCCTTTCACCTCGAGCCGATGGGCGAGAACTGGCGCGGCGAGCTCCGCACCGGCACGGCGCTGCTGCTCGGCGCCGTGGCGCTGCTGCTGCTCATCGCCGCGCTGAACGTCGCCGGCCTGCTCGTCGCCCGCACCATCGATCGCCGGCGTGAGCTGGCGATGCGTGCCGCGCTCGGCGCCGGGCGGTCCACGCTGGTGGGCGATCTCGTCCTCGAGGCGCAGCTGCTGGCCGCGCTCGGCGGCGTGGCCGGGGCCGTGCTGGCGCCGTCGCTGCTCGACGCCGTGATCGCCGCGTCGCCCGTGGCGCTGCCGCCGTACCTGCAGCTGCGGGTGGACGCCGTGGCCGGCGCGGTCGCCGTCGCCGCGATGCTGCTGGCCGGCGTCGTCGCGGCGCTGGCACCGGCCTGGCTGACCAGCCGTGTCGAGCCCGCCGACGTGCTGCGCGGCGGCGGCCGCGGCACGATCGGCGGTGGCCGCGAGCAGCGCTGGGGCGTCGGCCTGGTTGGCGCCGAGGTGGCACTGACGCTGGCGCTGCTCGTCACCGGCGGGCTGCTGCTGCGCTCGTTCCAGACGATGAACACCTGGGACGTCGGGTTCCGCGTCGACGGCGTGACCCGTCTGGCCGTCACCTTCAGCCGCGCCGACGCCGCGGATGCGGCCGCGCTGCCCGCCGCCTACGAACGCGTGAGGTCGGCCCTCGCGGCGTATCCGGGCGTGGAGCGCGTCGGGCTCGTCTCGCCGACGCTGCCGCCGTGGGACGCCGATCGGGTGCGGGTGCGCTTTGCCGGGCTGCCGGAGACCGACGACGGGGAGGGGCTGAGTGTGGGCCTGCACCTGGCCGACGAGGGCCTGCTGCCGATGCTGGAGGTCCCCGTGGTCACCGGGCGGCTGATCGCGGGCACCGACACCGCCGCCGCACCGGTTGCGGTCGTGAGCCGCGCCCTGGCCGATCGGTTGGGGGGACCCGGCCAGGCCGTGGGCCAGGCGCTGCAGTTGCTGCCGGGTGGACTGTTGCCCGCCACCACCGCCCGCATCGTCGGCGTGGTGGAGAACGTGGCCTACGACGGGCTGGCCGAGCAGGGCGCCGAATCCGGCGGCACCCAGGTGCAGACCGACGCCGCGTGGCTGCAGGGCCGCGAGGATGTCTACCTGCCGCTCGCCCTGGCCCCGCAGCGCGTCGTCTCGATTGGCGTCGCCACCGGCAGCGACGCGGCGGCGATGATTCCGCCGCTCAAGCGCGTGATCGCGCAGGTGGCGCCGACGTCGGCGGTGCACTGGGATTCGGCGATGGCCGACGAGGTGCAGCTCGAGTTCGCGAGCGCGCGCTTCTTTACCCTGCTCGTCAACGCCTACTCGCTGGGGGCGCTGGCGCTCACCGCGACCGGGGTGTTCGCCATGCTGTCGCATCTGGTGGCGCGGCGGCGGAGCGAGATCGGCCTGCGACTGGCGCTGGGCGGCGAGGGGCACGACGTGGTGCGGCTCATCGCCAGGCTCACCGCCGTGCCGCTCGGCCTCGGCATCGCCGCCGGGTGGGCGCTGGCCACGGCGTTCGCCGCCGGCATGGCCAGCCTGCTGTTCGGCGTCGGCCGCTTCGACCCGGCGTCGTACGCGCTGGGCACCGGCGTGCTCGTCGCGGCCGGACTGCTCGCCGCGGTGGTCCCCGCCCGCCGCGCGCTCCGGACCGACCCCCTGCAGACGATGCGCGCCGAGTAGGGGCCTGGCCCCTTTGGCACGAAATCGGCGCAACTGTCGTGCCATCGGGGCCAGGCCCCAACGGCGTCAACGGCTGCGCCAACGGCCCCGTCCAAGGCGGCATGGCCCACGCCTTTCGCCATCTGCTGCAGGGGTTCCGCCTCGCGCTCCGCGCCCCCGGTTTCACCGCCGCCGCCGCGCTCACGCTTGCCCTCGGCATCGGCGCCACCACCACCCTGTTCAGCGTGGTGGATGCGGTACTCCTCGACCCACTGCCTTTCCCCCAGTCGAGCCGGCTCGTTCAGGTCTGGCGCAGCGAGCTGCCGGCGCTGATCTACGGGTCGGCGTCGTATGCGCGGTACCTCGACTGGCGCGCCAGCCAGCGCCCGTTCGTCGAGCTCGGCGCCTGGGCACCCCGTGGCATGACGCTGGCCGCCGCCGATGGTCCCGAGCGCGTCAACGGCGGCACGGCGTCGGCATCGCTGTTCCGCGTGCTGGGAGTCCCGACGGTTGCGGGCCGCTGGTTCACCGACGACGAGGATCGTCGCAGTGGTGAGCCGGTCGCGGTCCTGAGCGATGGCCTGTGGCGCCGGCGCTTCGGTGCCGATCCGGCGGTGCTGGGTACGACGGTCCGCCTCGACGGCCACCCCTACTCGGTCGTGGGCATCGCTCCGCCGGGCATCGCCGAGGTGTGGCGCACCGACGTGTGGATCCCCCTGGGCCAGGTGGCCGATGCCGACAATCGCGGCAGCAACTTCCTGATCGTACTCGGGCGGCTGCGTCCGGATACCACCCTCGCCGATGCGCGGCGCAGCCTCGACACCGAGCTGGCTCCGCAGATGACGCATCAGCATCCCGATGATCGCTACACCTTCACCGCGCGTCCCCTGCACGAGATCGTCACTGAGGGCGCCTCGCGCGGCCTGTGGGTGCTGCTCGGCGCCACCGGGCTGCTGCTCCTCATCGCGTGCACCAACGTCGCCAACCTCATGCTCGCCCGCGCCGTCGTCCGCGAACGCGACCTCGCGGTGCGCGCCTCGCTCGGCGCCAGCCGCGGCCAGCTCGTCGGACAGGTGCTGGGGGAGACGGTGGCACTCGGACTGGTCGGCAGCGTCGCCGGCCTTGGTCTGGCGTGGGCGCTGCTCCGGGCGTTCATCGCGCTGGCGCCGGCGAACTTCCCGCGTCTGGCCGCCATCGGCCTCGACCCCGGGGTGCTGGTCTTCGCGGTCGCCGTCGCTGTCAGCGCCGGGGTGATCGCCGGCCTCGCCCCGGCGCTCCATCTGTGGCGGGCCGACGCTCAGGCGGTGATGCGGGCCGCCGCCACCCGCAGCGTGACGTCCGGGCGCGCTCGCGCCGCCAGCCGCGTGCTCGTCGTTGCCGAGGTTGCGATCGCGCTCGCCCTGCTCACCGCGGCCGGACTGCTGACCAAGAGCCTGCTGCGCCTGCAGGGGCAGGACCTCGGCGTGACGCGCGCGCCCGTCCTCACCTTCGCGGTCGGTCTGCCGCCGCTCGTCGCCGACGGCGACGCGGCAGTGGCCCGCTTCCACGGCGCGTTCACCGACCGTCTGCGAATGCTGCCCGGGGTGACGCACGTCTCGGCGATCAACATGCTGCCGATCGCGGCCACCGGCCACAACGGACCGGTGCGACGTCCCGATCAGACCGGCGAGCGCGACGGCGTGCCGGTCACCGAGGTGCGAGCGGTGATGGACGGCTACGTGGACGCGATGGGCCTGCGACTGCTGGCCGGCCGCGCCATCGACGCGCGCGACCGCTCCGACTCACCGCCGGTGGTGATGGTGAACGACACGGTGGCGGCGCGGCTGTGGCCGGCGTCGTCGCCTGCCCAAGCCGTGGGCCAGCGGGTGCACGTGCCGTTCGACAGCGGCGACGGCTTGCGCGAGGTGATTGGGGTCGTCGCCGGTGTCCGCTCGCGGCGGCCCGACATGCTCCCCGATCCCGAGATCTACGCGCCATTTGCACAGGTGCCGCAGCCGTCGATGAGCTACGTCGTGCGCGCCGGCGGCGACCCCGCGCGGCTGACGCCGCAGATCCGCGCCGCTCTGGCCGAAATGACGCCCCGCGTGGCCATCGCGGCGGTGCGCACGTTCGACGACGTCATTGCCACGGCCACCCGCACGTCCGGCCTGTTGTCGTGGCTGAGCGTGCTCTTCGCGGCCTTGGCGGCGTTGCTCGCCGTGGTGGGCGTCTACGGGGTGATGTCGTGCACGGTGGCGCAGCGGGAACGCGAACTGGCCATCCGCGCCGCGGTGGGCGCGACGCGGCCGATGCTGCTCGGGCTGGTGGTACGCGAGGGACTGGCCATGAGCGCGGCGGGCCTGGGCCTGGGCGCCGCGGCGGCGTGGGCCGGGTCCGGAGTGCTGAGATCGCTGCTCTACGAGGTGAACGCGACCGATACCGTCGTGTTCGCGGCTGCGGCCGTCACCTTGGCCGCGGTCACGGTCGCCGGCGCCGCGGTGCCATCCGTGCGCGCTTCGCGGGTCGAGCCGGTAACCGCCCTTCGCACCGATTGACGTCTTTGGGGCCTGGCCCCGTTGGCACGAAATCGGCGCAACTGCCGTGCCATTGGGGCCAGGCCCCAATGGGCTCGACGTCCGACCGCCACACCGAATCCGCGCCGGCGCCTGACGCTGGCCGAGGCGCCTGCGACCCCTTGTTTTGCAGGCACGGGAGAACGCCCTAAAGCGCCGGCCCTGAAAAAACAGGGCTCCGCGCGTAAAAAAGTGTGAAATCCCGGGAAATTGTGGCAATCTATGCAGCGACTCTCTGCCGCGACTCGGCGTCGCGGCCCCCGGCCCCTCCGTCGGGGAGAGCGGCATCCACGAAACAGGCGGTGGCGGTTCGTGGGGCCTCTGGTGCTATGCGCCACTGATTCGCTCCGGCTCAGCGCCGGGCAAGGGGAAGTGATGGCCAAGATGATGTCGAAGTCAGAGCTCGTCGGGAAGATTGCGGCCGACGGCGGCGGCAAGCTCTCCAACAAGGACGTGAAGGGCGTGCTCGAGTCGCTGGCCAAGGTGGGCTACAAGGAGCTCAAGAAGAGCGGCGTGTTCCTGGTGCCCGGCTTCGCCAAGTTCGTGGTGGTGAAGAAGGCGGCGACCAAGGCCCGCAAGGGCGTCAACCCGTTCACCGGCGAGCCGACGGTGTTCAAGGCGAAGCCGGCGCGCAAGATCGTCCGCGCCCGTCCCGTGAAGGCCGCCAAGGACGCGGTCGCCTAGCACCTTCGTTCGTCGTACCACCGTCGCGAGGGGCCCCGGCTCCTCGTGGACACGGTCCGGGTCGCACGGCATCCAAGTGGCACCGTGCGGCCCGTTCCATTTTCCTCGGCAGATTTCTTCCCCGCGCCGCTGCCGCGGGCGATCGTCCGGAGCGCCGACGCGCTCACCGGCCTGGCCACGCTGCAGCGGCTCTACGAGGCCGCGCGCCCCGAGCCGTGGCGGCCGTTTCCCGAACAGGCGCTGGCCGCACTCGACATCGCCGCCGATGCCGGCGCCGATCTCGATCGCATCCCCGCCGCAGGCCCGGTCCTCGTCGTCGCCAACCATCCGCACGGCGCCCTCGACGGTCTGGCCCTGGCCACCGTGCTCGGCTGGGTGCGCGCCGACGTGAAGCTGCTCGGCAACCGCCTGCTCACGCGCATCCCGGAACTCGGCGACCACGTCGTGCCGATCGACAGCTTCACCCAGGGCGGCGTGCACAACGCCGGCGGCGTCCGCGCCGGCCTCGACTGGCTGCGCGGCGGCCATGTGCTGGTGGTGTTCCCCGCCGGCGAGGTCTCGCACGTGCGCGCCGCCGACGGCCGGATCGTGGACGGCCCATGGAAGGACGGCGCGGTGCGGCTGGCGGCGCGGGCCGATGCGCCGGTGCTGCCGCTGTTCGTGCACGGGCGCAACAGCGAGTGGTTCGTGCGCGCCGGACGCATCTCGCCATGGCTGCGCTCGGCACTGCTCGGCCGCGAGCTGCTGCGCCAGCGCGGCTCGGTGGTGCGGGTGGCCGTGGGCCGGCCGGTGTCGGCACGTCGGCTGGCCGCCGTGGGCGAGGCGGCCGCGCAATCCGCCTATCTCCGCGTCCGCACCTACGGCCTGGCCGCCGACACCCTGCCGCGAGGCGCGCTGCTGCGTGGCTCGGTACGTCCGTCACGGCCGGAGCCGGTCGAGGATGCCGTGCCGGTGGACGCGCTGGCCCGCGAGATCGCCGATCTGTCGCCGCACTGCGCGCTGCTCACCGCGGCGCCGTGGCGTGTCTTCCACGTGACCGCCGCCGAGGCACCACTGGCACTGCAGGAGATCGGCCAGCTGCGCGAACGCACCTTCCGCGCCGCCGGCGAGGGCACCGGCAAGTCCCGCGATCTCGACGACTTCGATCGGCACTATCGTCACCTGTTCGTGTGGCACGAGGAGCGACGGCAGATCGCCGGCGCCTATCGCCTCGCCGCCACCGACGAGGTGCTGCCGCGGCAGGGGCTGCACGGCCTCTACACGCGCACGCTGTTCCGCTATCCGGCCACGCTGCTCCGCGACCTGGGCCCGGCGCTCGAACTGGGCCGGTCGTTCGTGCGTGCGGAGTTCCAGCGCGACTACCAGCCGCTGCTGCTGCTGTGGCGCGGCATCGGCGCCCTGGTGGCGGCCAGTCCGCGCTACCGCACGCTCTTCGGCCCGGTGAGCATCAGCGCCGAGTACGGCCCGACGACGCGGCAGCTGCTGGCCCGCGTGCTGCTGGCCAGCCGCGGCAGCCTGCTGCAGTCGTTCGTGGTGCCGCGCCGGCCGCTGCCCGAGCCAGCCGATGGCACCGATGTCCTGGTGCACAGCCGCGTGGCGGCCACGCTGCAGGACGTGGACGCGCTGGTCCGCGAGCTGGAGTCGGATCGGCGCGGGCTGCCGGTGCTGCTCCGCCATTATCTGAAGCTCAACGCGAAGCTGCTCGGCTTCAGCGTGGACCCAGCGTTCGGCGGCGTGCTCGACGGCCTGGTGGTGGTGGACCTGCTCGACGTGGACCGCGCCCTGCTGGCGCGCTACCTGGGCAAGGACGCCGCGCGCGCGTTCGTGGCGGCGCACGAACGCCGGCGCGAGCTCGCGGCGGCCGCGGCAACGTAGCCAGGAGTGCTAGGATGCCGCCGGCCCGGGCAGGCCCCCACAGGCCTGACCAACGCTGAACGACTGGCCGCGTTCCGGGAGGTTCCGATGATGATGCGCGTTGTGCCCGCGATCTGCGCTGCTGTCGTGCTGTTGCTCGTTCCGCCCGCGTCCGCGCAGGTGCTGGGGACGTTCCGCTGGCGGCTGGCGCCCTACTGCAATCAGCTGTCGTTGCGCATCGAGCAGAAGGGGACCGTCTTCGAAGTCTCGGGCACCGACGACCAGTGCGGCGGGGCGGTGGCGGCGGCGGCGAACGGCAGCGCCCACCTGAATCCCAACGGCACCGTGGGTCTCAGCGTGGTCGTGATCCGCCCCGACGGCATCCCGATCGCCACCAGCGCGTCGATCAGCCCGTCGACGCTCTCCGGGTCCTGGTCGGACGAGTACGGCAACGGCGGCGCGTTCACCTTCAATCCGGCGGCGGCGCCGGGGTCGCCCAGGCGCGTCACGTTGACGGGCGGCTACGTCGTGACGTTCACCGCCGCGGCCTCGATCGACGCCCACACTACGCCCATTGCGTTCGGCCGCCGCGTGCCCGGTGGGGTGGCGGTGGTCGTCCTGCGCGTCGGCCAGACCGCAACACCGCAGTGTCCGGGTGACGTCTTCAATCCACTGGCCGCGCCAGGCACCTTGTGCGTCTACGAGTCGGTCACGCAGAACGCCGCGACGGTGACGTTGGCCAATGGCGAAGCGCAGCTGACGCGCTCCGACAGCAGTGGTGCCACGCTGGTGGTCGTTCCGACCGCCGCTGGCGCGGTCGGCTCGGCCGGCCGGTGGGCGGTCACCCTGCCGTGATCGCCGACACGAGTCGCAGAGGCGGAGCTGAAGCTCCGCCCCACGACTCTCCGATACCGACCTAGACCAGTCCGGCCTTGTAGAGCGCCAGCAGCCTCGCCCAGGCGCGCTCGGCCTCGGGCTTGTCGTAGATCGGCTTGCCCTCGGCCAGCGGCATGTCGGCCACGCACCAGCCGTGCAGGCCCTTGTAGACTTCGATCTCGTTGGGCACCTTGGCGGCGTCGAACGCCTTCTTCAGGTCGTCCTTGGCCGTGGGCTGCCGCGCGTCGTCGTTCGAGGCCACGGCGATGAGCACGCGGCCCTTGATCTTCGGCGCCAGCAGGTGCGGGCTCGACGGCTGATCGGTGACCAGGCCGCCGCCGTGGAACGACGCCCCGGCGCCGACGCGATCCGGCACCGCCGCCATCGTGCGAATCGTGAGCGGCCCGCCCATGCAGTAGCCCTGCACGCCGACCTTCTTCGCCTTGTCCACCTGCGGCTGCTGATCGAGCCAGGCGACGAATGCCGCGGCGTCTTTCTCGGCGCCGCCGGCGGCGGTGGCCGAGGCCATCAGCGGCTGCACCTTGGCGCGGTCGGTCGGGTTCGAGAAGCTGAAGTTGGTGATGTCGCCGAAGTGCGGCGCCTTGCCGACCCGGTAGAACGGATTCACCACCAGCACCGCGTAGCCGCTGCCGGCCAGCCGCTTGCCGATGTCGCGCATCGACGGCCGCAGGCCAAAGGCGTCGGGCCAGACGATTACGGCGGCGTGCGCGCCGCTGGTCGGATGGATGAACGCCGCGTCGCAGGTGCCGTCCGGCGTCTTGATCTCCACGTTCTTCTCGGTGACGGCCATGGCCGGCTGGGCCCCGGCGTCGCCGGCGGCGGCGAGGCCGGCGGCCACCGACATGGCCACGAAGTCGCGTCTCGAAAGTTCGTCCATGATGCGGGTCCTCCTGCGGCGTTCCGCTACTGCGTGGCGCCGTCCTTGATCGTCGGGTACTTGATGCCGAACTGCGCGGCCATCTGGTCCATGTAGGTCTTGTACTTCGTCTGGTCGAAGTAGTACTTGCGCATCTCGGGGCGGTAGCGGTCCATCGTGCCCTTGTTCATCCACGTCGCCGGCTGATCGGTGGGCCGGATGAACGGCGTGTACTTGCGCTGCTTGAGCTGCACGGTCTGGAAGTAGTCCCTGGCCGCCTGCACCAGCTCGGGCCGCAGCACCAGGTCGAGCGCGGTGAGCGCCTGCACGCGCGCGCCGGCGTTGACGCCCTTGTGCGCGATCGGCGTGGCCATCGGGATGGCGTTGGCCCAGTTGTGGCCGGGCCCGGCCTGGAAGTTGGCCGGGTAGCTGAGCGACACGGTGGGCACGTTCCAGGTGACGTCGCCGATGTCGTCGGAGGGGCCGCCGAACTTCTCGCTGTCGGGGATCTCCTCGCGGCCGCGCAGCGGACCGATCGGGCCGCTGGCCAGGCCGATCTCGGGCACCTTCATCACCCGCTGGGTGGCCTTGGCCAGCGCGATGTCCTCGTCGCTCCACCTGGGCAGGCCCACGTACTCGATGTTGGCGTGCATGGCCTCGGCCACGGCGCGATTGGTGTGGCGCGGCCAGGCGGTGCCGAGCACGCGCGAGGTCCACTTGGTGTTGGTCATCAGCGCGGCGCCCTCGGCCATCTTGTCGCCGATGTCCCACATGCCGCGGATGGTGTCGTGGTTGGTCTGGCGGAAGTAGTACCAGACGCTGGCGTTGCGCGGCACCACGTTGGGCTGGTCGCCGCCGTTGGTGATCACGTAGTGGGTGCGCTGGGCCAGCGGCAGGTGCTCGCGGCGATAGTTCCAGCCGACGTTCATCAGCTCCACCGCATCCAGCGCGCTCCGCCCGCGCCACGGCGCGCCAGCGCTGTGCGCGGTCTCGCCTTCGAAGATGTACTCGACCGACACCAGACCGCTGCCGCCGCCATCGCCCCAGCTCGTGCCCAGATTGGCGCCGACGTGGTTGTAGAGCACGATGTCGACGTCCTTGAAGAGACCGGCGCGCACGAAGTAGGCCTTGGTGCCGAGCAGCTCTTCGGCCACGCCCGGCCAGATCATCAGCGTGCCGGGCAGCTTCTCGCGCTCCATGATGCGCTTCACCGCCAGCGCCGCCACGATGTTGAGCGGCGTGCCCGAGTTGTGGCCCTCGCCGTGCCCGGGCGCGCCCTCGACCATCGGGTCGTGATACGCCACGCCCGGCTTCTGGTTGCCCTGCGGGATGCCGTCGATGTCGCTGCCGAAGGCGATCACCGGCTTGCCGCTGCCCCACTTGGCGACCCACGCGGTGGGGATGCCGGCGACGCCGTCTTCCACGGTGAAGCCGTTGTCGCGCAGGAGCTTGCCCAGGTAGCGCTGGGTCTCGAACTCCTGGAAGCCGATCTCGCCGAAGCTGAAGACCATGTCGTTCATCTGCTGGCCGAGGTCGTACATGGCCGGCGACGACACGTCGGCGTCGAGCAGGGCCTTGAGCTTCGCGACGCGCGGGTCGACAGGCGCGGCAGCGGCGGGCTTCGCCGTGGGGGCGGCGGGCCGCTGCGCCTGCGGCAGCGCGACGAGGGCGACCGAGAGCGCGGCGGCGGTGAGGGCGAAGGTCGAGGGCTTCATCCCGCGGATTCTACTGCGCCGTCAAGAAATCCGTAGGGATCAGGGACCAGGGACCGGGGACCAGGGAGAACGCTTGTCCAAGGCGTGACATCGTAGAGCGACCTCGATGAACCGCTGGGACCTGCTCGGCAAGACCACGACCCCCTCGGGCGACGAGATGGCGCTGATGCACCGGCCGGGCGAGCACCTGATCCTGGCCGGCGGCAAGCCGTTGATGTCGAGCCGGATGCACGGCTCCGAGGAGGCGCTGGCCGACGTGGCGTGCCGCCGCGCCCGCACGCTCGAGGCGCCGGTGGTGGTGGTGGGCGGCCTCGGCATGGGGTTCACGCTTCGCGCCACGCTCGACGTGCTGCCGCCCGGCGCGCGGGTGATCGTGGCCGAACTGGTGGCCGGCGTCGTCGAGTGGAACCGCGGGCCGCTCGGCCCGCTGGCCGATCAACCGCTGAAGGACCATCGGGTGCAGGTGGAGGTGGGGCCGGTCGAGCACCTGCTGCGATCGAGCAAGGCGCGCTTCGATGCCGTGCTGCTCGACGTGGACAACGGTCCGTCGGCGTTCACCACGCTGGGCAACGAGTGGCTCTACGGCGATGCCGGACTGGCGGCGATCCGCCGCGCGCTGCGACCCGAGGGCACGCTGGCCGTCTGGTCGGCCCACGAGGACCGTCGCTTCGAGCAGCGGCTGAAGTACGCCGGGTTCACGGTGAGCGTGCAGCGCGTCCGCGCACGCTTGAAGCAGGGCGGCCCGCGCCACGTGATCTTCGTGGGCGAGACGGGATCCGGGCCGTCGCGTCACGCGCCACGGCCCGGACCACGCAGGGCCGTTCCCTAGGCGCCGAGCACCTTCATCACGTTCTCGTCGTCGTTCACCGGGACGACGTCGAACTCCAGGTGGTCGGTCCACTCCTGCATCCACTTGCCGATCGCCACGCCGTCGGTGCTCTCGGCGAGCACGAAGCCGTAGTGGCCGCCGATGGCGTGCCAGCGGCCGAGCATCTTCACGCCGGCGCCCGGCCCGCCGCCGGTCTTCTTGAAGCGGTCCTGCACCTCGTTGCGTGAGTCGGGGGAGAACGTGTAGCTGATCATGAACAGCATCGGGGGGGGCTCCTTAGCGCAGTCGTGTCGAGGCTGGCGATGTGCCGAGCCCGGGCATTCTAGTCGAGCGGCGCCAGCGCGTAGCTGGTGCTGCGGCCCCCGGACTCGCTCTTCACCAGGATTCCCGCGGCCACGAGCGGCAGGATATCGCGCAGCGCGGTGTCGGGGGACGTCTTCGTGAGCGCCGCCCACTTCGACGTGGTGAGCTTCCCGTCGAAGCCGTCGAGGAGGCGCGTGATCATCGTCCGCTGCCGCTCGTTGAGAGCGACGCCGCGGAGTCTTTCCCACACCCTGGCACGATCGAGCACGCCGCCGAGGGTGGCCTGCGCGCCGTCGATGGCGCGGCCCAGGCACTGAAGGAACCAGGCCATCCACGGCGTGATGTCGAGCGCGCCGCGCTGCGTCTGTTCGAGGATGCGGTAGTAGTCGTCGCGCTGGCGGCGAATCTCGGCCGACATGCTGTAGAAGCGGCGCGGGCTGCCTTCGCCGCGTGCGAGCGCCATGTCGGCAATCGCCCGGGCGATACGGCCGTTGCCGTCGTCGAACGGATGGACGGTGACGAACCAGAAGTGCGCCTGCGCGGCCCTCATCACGGGATCGTCGCCCTCGGCAGGGGCGTTGAACCATCCGAGGAAGGCGCGCATCTCGCCGGGCAGCCGCGAGGCGGCTGGCGCCTCGAAGTGCACGCGCTCGCGGCCCACCGGGCCCGACACCACCTGCATGGGCGACGAGCTGTCGGTGCGCCACGCGCCGACGGTGATGCGGTGCATGCCGCTGCGCCCGGTGGGGAACATGGCCGCGTGCCACGCGAACAGACGCTCGTCGGTGAGCGGCTGGTCGAACGCCCGGGTGGCGTCGAGCATCATCTCCACCACGCCCTCGACGTGACGATCGGCCGCGGTCAGCCCGCCGATGTCGAGGCCGAGCCGGCGGGCCACCGACGAGCGCACCTGGTCGGCGTCCAGCACCTCGCCTTCGATTGCACTCGACGTGAGGACATCGGTCGTCAGCGTGCGCAGGACCGCTTGGTCCTGTTCGCTGAAACCGAGCGCCTCCAGCCGGCCGATCAGGCGTCCTTGGCGATGGCGCACGTCGGCCAGCCGAGGGCTGAGTGTTTCCCGGTTCCAGTCGAGGTTCGGCCAGCCCGGCAGTTCGTGGATGTAGGTGGACATTCGCCGCAGAAGATGCGGTGATTATCGGTCTATTCTCCGCGCCGAATCAAGTATTCACCGCACTGAATGCGGAGAATATGGTGGCAATCGCCGCAAGCGTTCGGCAGAACCGTGCAAGAACACTGACCTGGCAGAGCTGACGCTCTGCACTACTCCCGCTCTTTAGAGCTGCCCTCTGCGCTCACTTCCCCGCGCGCAACTGCATGATGGCCGGGCGCAGCGCCGCCGTCCACGCCACGTAGCCCGCCTGGCTCAGGTTGAGCCCGTTGCCCTGGTAGAACTCGGGCCGCGGCAGGCCGCCCGACCCGAGCAGCGCCGCCTCGGCATCCGCGTAGGCGGCCAGCCGGTCGTTGGCGAGCGCGGCCTTGATGGCGGCGTTGGCCGCCCGCATCGTCTCGATGTGCCGCCAGTGCAGCGGGCTCGGCTTGGTGCCGATCACGAGCACTTTGGTCGCGGGCAGCTGCTTGTGGATGAGCGCGACCAGCGCCGTGGTGTCGCTGGCAATCTGCTCGGCGGTCTTGCCGCCAGCCACGTCCGCATCCCCCGCGTAGAACACGACGAGCGACGGCTTGTAGGGCCAGATGATGCGCGGCGCGAAGTGGATCGTGTCGGTGACGTGCGAGCCGCCGTAGCCGCGCTTGATCGGCTTCAGGTCGGGGAACTCGCGCGCCACGTCCCACTGCGTGATGCTGGAGCTGCCGACGAACAGCGTGCCGCCGGGCGCGGGCGGTGCGGCCTTGTCCTGCGCCTCGAAGGCGGCGATGTCCTTCTCGAAGCGCGCCGGATCGGGATTGGGCGCGGCGGCCGCCGTCCAGCCCTCGGCCTTGCCGTCGGTGGTCAGCGTGGTGGTGATGCGGAACAGCTCGCCTTCCGCGGCCGGAATCACGTAGTTGAAGCCCACCGACGACGAGCTGGCGATGGTCGTCCAGGCGCCGGCGGCGCGATCGAAGCGGTCGATGGCGTACTTGAACTGCTTGGGCGCGTACCACGGCGCGATGCCCAGCCACTTCGACTGCAGCTTCATCACCAGGTTCTGCGGCTCGCGGTAGTCGCGGTTGGCCACCAGCACGTAGTCGCGATCCATGCGATCGCGGAACATGCCGGTGACGAAGCCGGCGCGGCCCTCCTCGGCGATGGTCTGCACCCAATGCTCCTTGGGTGCGCTACGCGTGCCGGCGGGATACGGCGCGGTGTGGAAGACGTCCACCGAGGTGAGCGGCGCCAGCACGCGGCCCAGCGGAAGGATCTCTTTGTTGATGGCCGCCACGTCAACCCCCACCGGCGTGAGGGCGCCAGTGCCGGCGGTGAAGATCATGTCGGCTTGGAACCACTCCACGCCGGTGACGCCGTAGGCCAGCGACGTGTAGATGCTCTGGCGGAGCTTCCGGTCGTTGTCGGCGAGACGCGTCTGGTCGCCCCACTCGACGCCAGGATTGGCCGACACCTCGAAGCACGCCGCCAGCGGCACGCCAGCGCGCACCGCCGCCTCGCGGAACTGCTCGAGCTTCTCGAAGTAGCGGTCGCTGCCCCACCACCACTGGTAGTAGTCGAAGCTGAGCAGCGTGGGCCGGGCCTCGTCCATGTAGCGGCGCAGGAACTCGCCGGTGGTCGAGAGCATGTTGACGAACGGCACGTGGCGCGGTGCCGCGGCCTGGAAGGCGCGGAAGTTACGGCCGATGCCGGCGAACACCGCCTCGGGCCACGGTTCGTCACCCAGGTGATAGCCGAAGACCGCCGTGTTCGACGCCAGGCGCTTGGCCACGGCCACGTCCTTGGTCTCGACCATGGCCTTCAGGCCGTGTTTGGCGATGGCGTCCAGCTCCTCGGGTGCGGCGTTGACCACGGTGAAGCCGGCGTCGGCCATTGCCTTGGCGCGGGCGTCCACGCCGGTGATCTTGGGGGTGCGCCAGGCGTAGATCCAGAAGTCGCGGGGCGCGGATGGTGCCTGGGCCTGCTGCGCGGCTAACGGGAGGGAGGCGAGGAGGGCGAGGGCCGTGAGCACGGCGAGGAGGCGGTGGTGCATGTGCGCATTTTATGCATCTGCGGTCGAGACGGCTCGCCATCGGCCAGACATCCGGCGGTCCCGGTTCCGGCGCCCGGACAACGCTGCGCTAGCCGCGAAGTGACCGCTGGCCGGCAGCTCCGTGAGACTGCCTGATCCCCTCAGCTTGCTCGCGTTGTCGGATCTCAGCGCGGTCGCCTCCACAGGGACTCGCCGGACGCCTAGCCGACGGCGAGCCGAGCCGGTCTGACGTTGAGAGCGTTGCTAGAGCTGTCTCATGCCGAGACCCGAGAACAGGTCGTGGATCTCGTCGAGTTCGGGTAGCTCCGGGAGGAAGATGACGCAGGCCTCCCGAGCACGGGTCAGGAGCACCCGATACGCGTTGAGCCGCAGCTGTCTCGCATCTCTCACTGGCTTTTGGTATCTACGCGCCCGAACGATCGACCACTGGCGGCTCTCGAGCAGAAGGTCTGTGCCCCAAGCCAATAGCGTCGCGTCGAGCTCGAGCCCCTGGGTGTAGAACTCCGTCGCGCATGCGTCCAGTCGACGGCAGCTCCGTCCAGAGTAGGCGTCCTCGGGCTCGCTATACCAGAGGCCAACCCGGATATTCTTGACGGCTTGGAATTCGTTCGGCACGCCGAAGCGCTGGAGGTCGCGGTCGCGCGATGACGCGATCAATCCGAAACGAGCGTCTTTGACATCGCGATACCGTTCCCGTAGGTAGTCCTTTCCTTTCTCCAGCGATCGCGTCAATCGGAAATGAAAGCCGTGCTCTTCAAGCTCTTCCATTTGCTCGCGAAGCGCGTCGCCTGGAGCTAACAACAGCAGGTCAGCAACAAACTGGTGAAGGCCAGTGGCCAAGTGTTGCCGCAAGCCGACGTCCAAGTTGAGCTGTTGCCTCGGCTCAAACGCAGCGCGCGCCATAGCGAACTCAGACGCCAAAGCCGGCGGCCCGTGAACAGTCCACTGTAGCCTCGCGCCCTCAACGGCCTGTCGCCATTGCCCGGTTCCACCCTCCTCACCCACGTGAATCTCCTGGCCGCCGCCAATCAACGCGAGTACGACACACCATTCGGGGATTCGTTCCGCGAATTCGACGAAGTGCTCGGGCTCGGATCTCGGTGGACCTTGTAGGCCAGGGTGCTTATTCGCTACGGCCTCAGCATCAAAGGCCCTCTGCGCTTCGTCAAAGACGAGCACGTGCTCCGGCGGCACCAGTCCGGGACGCTTAGAGTAGGTTTGGACGTAGTCCTTGACGCCGCGAACGAACGTCTTTCCACCGCCACCGGCCGCTCTTAGCTCGTACTGCAGCACCTCCACGAGTGGTCCGTTTCCACTAAGGAAGACCGCGGGTGCGGTGGGCTTTCCATCCAGCCGCTCGACCGCCAGATCGTCCAGGTAGTGCTCGTGCACGACCCTCAGACCCACCAGGGTCTTTCCTGCGCCAGGCACGCCCGTTAGCAGAACGAGGTGACGGGTTCTAGTGGCGGCGGCCAGATGGATGATCTCAGAGAGAGTGCCTACCGCCGGTTCGGTTGCTGCGTGCGCCCTCTTCACCCTGCGTAGCTCGCCAGTAGCGAGGAGCTCTCTGGCTGCCTGAACCAGCGTTGGCAGCGGCTGATACGCCGAGGCGTCTAGGAACCTTGCTCTATCGACGACGTCGTTATCGTCGCCAGAGGTGAGCTGCTCGATGAGTGCGTCGATCGCGTCGGGCCCAACGACGTGAACCCCGCCGATGACACCCATGTAGCCTTTCGCCCGAGTTGGAACCAGCACAGCGATCACTGAGCGTGTCCAGCATTCGCGGTGATAGCAGCGAAGGTCCCGTGCATAGGCGGACGCCTGATCAAGATCCGCCTGAGATACCTCAACCTTGCCTTTGAGCTCCAAAACGAGGATGCCATTTCGCACCAAAAGAATGACGTCTGGTCGCCTCGTCTCGAGTGGCAGCTCGTACTCGAGGATCGCGGAGTAGAGAGCTGCATGGGTGTCTCTCGCGAGGACCTCCTCCACCTCGTGCTGCAGAGGCGGAATCGCATCGCTCCAGGCCCTCACTTGCTCCGGGGAGGCGTCACGTACGAACTCAGCGAGCTGCTCTCTGATGACGGTCGACTTGGTGGCGCGAAACTCCGGGAAGTCGGACTGCCAGCCGTAGCGAGGGCGCTCTTCGCTCATGGTTACCTGCGTGGAGTCAGGGTAGGGCAGGAGTCTAGGCTGATTCCGACAGGTTTTTGACATTTCAAGACCGATACGGCTTGCGCTAGCATCCGGCGCGAGAGGAACCCTCCATGCTCACCCGCCGCACCTTCCTCACCTCCACCACCCTCGCCGCCGCCACCGCCCGCGCCGCCTCAGCCGCACCACGCTCGGCCGAGCTGCTGATCCAGCGCACGGTCAAGCCGGTGGTCATCTCGGACTTCTCGGGCTTCCAGTTCACCAACAACGGCCCGGAGAACTGCGTCACCCGCGCCTTCCGCCTCATCACCGAGGGCAAGGACGTGCTCGACGCGCTCATCGCCGGGGTGAACATCCCCGAGCTCGACCCCACCGAGACCGGCATCGGCTACGGCGCGCTGCCCAACGGCGACGGGTTCGTCGAACTCGACGCCTCGTGCATGCACGGGCCGCTGAAGCGGGCCGGGGCGGTGGCCTCGCTCCAGGGCGTGCGCACGCCGTCGCTGGTGGCCAAGGCGGTGATGGACTACACCGATCACCACCTGCTGGTCGGCGCCGGCGCGCAGCAGTTCGCCCGCAACATGGGCTTCACCATCGAGGACGACCTCACCACCGAGAACTCGCGGCGGCTGTGGCTCGAGTGGAAGCGGCGGATCGATCCCACGCACTACCTCGACCCGAAGGGCGAGGGCCGCAAGCCCAAGGACAGCCACGAACGGGATCCCGGGCTCGAAGCCGGGCTGTCGATGGTGCGCGACGGGCTCATCCCCGAGGGCAGCTTCTGGGGCACCATCAACTGCGACGGCATCGGCCCGAGCGGCGACATCTGCGGCGTCACCACCACCAGCGGCCTGGCGTGGAAGATCCCCGGCCGCACCGGCGATTCGCCGATCCTCGGCGCCGGGCTCTACGTGGACAACGAGGTGGGCGCCGCCGGCTCCACCGGCCGCGGCGAGGCCAACCTCTACAACCTGTGCTCGTTCCTGATCGTCGAGGAGATGCGCCGCGGCAAGTCGCCCAAGGACGCCGGGCTGGAGGCGCTGCGCCGCATCAAGGCCAACACCGTGGAGAAGCGGCTGCTCAACGCCCGCGGCGAGCCCAACTTCAACATCCGCTTCTTCGCGCTCAACAAGCGCGGCGAGTACGCCGGCGTGGCGATGTATCGGGCCGGGGAGACCAAGTACGCCGTGTGCACCGAGAACGGCGCGCAGGCGCTGGAGCTGGAGCCGCTCCTGTCCGGCACCCCGGAGGCGTGATCATGACGCGCGCGGCCGCAGCCCTTGTCGTCCTCAGCCTGCTCGCACTCCCGGACACGGCACGGGCCCAGGCCGCGGCGGCCGAGGAGCGCGCCGTCCTCGCCGTGATCGACCAGTTCATGCACGCGGTCACCAGCGGCGACAACGCCGCCATGGCGCGCATCCGCCTGGAGGGCACCACGACCACCATGGAGCGTCCCGACCCGGCCGGCGGAACGACGATCGTGCGCCGCCCGTTTCCTGCCGCCCCCGCGGCGGGCGCGGCGCCCGCGACGGCGCCGGCCAGTTCGGTGCGGGAGCGCTACTGGGACCCGGTTGTCCATGTGCGCGGCAGACTGGCCCTCGTGTGGACGCCCTACGAGTTCTGGCGCGACGGCAAGACCACGCACTGCGGCGTGGACGTGTTCGAGCTGGTGAAGCAGAGCGGCGCCTGGAAGATCGGCAACGTGATGTACACCGTGGAGCCCGACGCCTGCCCGGCGATGCGGCCCAAGGACGCGTCGCGGGTGCGCCCGTCGCCATAGCGCGCGATGGGTCAGTGCATCAACCCGCCAGCGGGTTGAGCAGGGTCAGCCCGGGGAAGCGCGCGAAGTCGCCGTCGGCGGAGCAGAGGGTCAAGCCGTGCTCGATGGCCAGCGCCGCCAGGTGCGCGTCGGGCACCAGCCGCGAGGTCATCCACGGCGCCTCGAGCAGCCCACGCAGCACCTCGGCATGGCGTTCGGTCGGCGCCGGCACCCATGCCGGCGGGGCCTGCAGCCACGCCTCGACCTGACGCCACGCCTGCGTGGGGGTCACCGGCGACCGCAGCGCCACCGGACTGGTGGCGATCCGCACGAACGCCAGCAGCGACGGCCACGGCAGCCCGACCCGGGCCGTGCCCGACAACTGCGCGTCGAGCCAGGTTCTGGCCGCCGGGTGCTCGGGCGCGGCGTGGTTCGCGGCATAGAGCAGCAGGTTGGCGTCGACGAGGATCATCGGTGCCGTTCGCCGTCGATGCGGGCCAGCACGCCTTCCACGTCGTCGAGGTTCCCGATCAGGCTCGGGCCGAGGTCGAAGCCTTCGGTGCGAAACGGCGCCTGCACCTGCGGCTTCTCGATTTCGGCCAGGCCGGCCCTCAGCACGTCGTTCACCACGACCTTCAGCGGCTGGCGGCGTTTGCGCATCAGCTGCTCCAGACGCGCGGCGACGTCCTTGTCGAGTGTCATCGTGGTTCTCATTGATTGATGCTCTGATGCAATCACTCTAGCGTCAAGTCATCAAATCGCCTCGGTCCACACCGATTGCGTGACTGGAGCCATGATATTGACGCCTGGCAGACATACAATCTACGCTGTTTCGTATGCGAACCACGCTCGATCTTCCCGCCGGCCTGGTCGAACAGGCGCGCGACGCGGTCGGTTTCAAGTCCAAGACCGACACCGTCGTCTTCGCCCTCAAGGAGCTCGTGCGCCGAAGCCGCATCGACGACCTGAAGGCGCTGGTGCGGCGCATCGACTTCGAGCTCGACCCCACGACCCTTCGCGAACTCGACCGGAAGCGCCGGTGATCGTCGTCGACACTTCGGTGTGGGTCGAGGTGCGACGCGACGCCCGCATCGCCCGCGTGCTCGACTCCCTGCTCGATGCCGATGAAGTGGCCATGGCCCTCCCGGTGCGGCTCGAACTATGGGCCGGGGCCGCCCGCAAGGACCGTCGGGCATTGGACGCCTCGCTCGCGGCGCTCGCTCAGCTCGTCCCCGACGACGAGACATGGCGGCAGATGGCGGCGGGTATCGAGCGCGCGGCCGACGCCGGCGAGCGCTTTGCCTTCGTCGACATGCTGATTGCCACGCTAGCGACCGGAGTAGGCGCGCTCGTCTGGTCCCTGGACGCCGACTTCGAGCGGATGGAGCGCGTGGGCCTGGTGTCGCGATACGATCCGGTCTTGCACTGAGCCGCCGCTCGTTTGGCAGCCTGGACTCACGCCGTGGCCATCCACCTCTCCGCCAAGGAACGTTCGCACCTGAAAGGTCGCGCGCACGCGCTGGAACCCGTGGTCCACATCGGCAATGCCGGCGTCACCGACACGGTGATGGCCGAAATCGAACGCGCCCTCACCGCCCACGAGCTGATCAAGGTCCGCGCTGGGGCCCAGGAGCGCGACGAGCGCGCCGAACTGCTCGAGACGATCTGCGCGCGCACCGGTGCCGCCGCCGTGCAGACGGTGGGCAAGGTGATGGTGCTGTGGCGGCCGCGGCCCGAGGAGCCGCCGCAGTAGCCGGGCGGGTCAGCGCCGCATCAGCACCGCCCGGTGGCGGCTGCTGAAGCAGGTGCGGACGCGGTCGCGCGGTGCCTCCAGGCACGATGCGCCGTCGCCGGCGGCGCAGTGCATCACGTTGCCCTCGAGCTCCAGGTCGAGTCGCGCGAGGCTCTCGGGCGCGGCGATGCTGCCGCCAATCTCCCCGAACAGCACCGCCGCGTCGGGGCCCAGACGTTCCTCCAGCGCCGTGATCCACACCGCGATGCGATCGGCGGCGACGCCGAGCTGCAGGTGCGCGCGGTCGGGCGCCAGCACGGCGCCCGACGGCATCAAGGCCACCACCTGCCCGCCCGGGGCGATGCCGGGGATGTGCACCAGGTAGGTGCGCGACATCGCCTCTGGCGGCAGCTGCGTGCAATGCTCGTCGGCGCGAATCGTCAGTTCGTAATCGCCGCGCAGGTCGGGCGTCGATGCACGGGTGCCCAGCGACAGCGACATGACGTAGCCCGACGGGTTGCACCGCTGGCAGAAGCCGTTGATGGCCTCGGTCTGATCGACATAGCCGCCCTTGCTGGCGCGCAGTACCGCGGAGTCGTCGAACTCCCCGGCGATGGCGAAGGCGCCGTTGGCGTCGGTCGTCGCCCAGCGTCCGGCCAGCGGCCCCGCCACCACATCCACGCGGGCGTCGGCGAGGCTCCGGAAGGCCGTGTCCTGCACGTATCCGCGCAGACTGCGCAACGTCGACGGGCCAGTCGGCGGCGCCGGGCCCGGCAAGGTGGCGGTCGACGCGGTGGGTGTCGTGGGGTGGTCGCTGCAGGCGGCCGCGGCACACAGAACGACGACGAGAACGAGGCGGCCCATGGGCTCACCGCCGAACCATGGTCACGCCGTGACGGCCGCTGCAGTAGCTGACCCTGGCTGCGGACGACGCGTGGAAGCAGGCGTCGAAGTCGCCGTCGGCGCCCTCGCAGTAGGTGATTCGTCCGTCGGCCGCAGCCTCGATGTGTTCCGGGGCGCCGACCCCAACCGTGGCCGACGCGCTGACGTTATAGAAGAGGTAGGCGTCGGGCGCGATCCGTTCAGCGAGGATCTCGTACCAGAACCCGGCGCGCGTGCCCGACACGCCGGCCTGGAAGCCGTCCCACGGCGCGACCAGTTCGGCGCCGGTCGCCTTCGCCCAGACATAGCCCGTCGAGGTGCCACCGCCATCGGCGGTCCGCGGCATCTCGACCTCGTAGGTGCGCACGCGTGCGGGCTCGGGCAGGCCGACGCATTCGGGACCCGCCGCGATCGTCATGACGTAGCGCCCGGAGATGTCGGTGGTGGCGGCCAGCGTCACCAGCGCGAAGTGCGCCCAGCGGTTCGGATTGCACCGTTCGCAGTACGGCCCCAGCGGCACGACGGCCGGCGCGAAGCCGTCGAGCGTGGCCCCGAACGTCGACGTGTCGTCGAACGTGCCGGCAAACGAGAACTCGCCGCGGTTACCTGATCGGGTGGTGAGCCCGGCGTGCGGTCCGGTCAGCACCTCGATCAGCGCGCCAGCCAGGGACCGATGCGCGGTGTCGCTCACCGTACCGCGCATGCCGACAGCGGTCGGAGCCACCGTCGGCGCGAGCGGCGGTCGGGCCCCTGGCGAACCACTGCAGCCCGTCGTCAGGGCACATGCCGCCACCGCGAACACGGCTGCGAACGTCCTCATCGTCGGGCTCCTTCGTGCACGCGGCTCGGTGCCGTGCCTCGAGCAGCGTCGGCGGATTCGTTGCACGATCCCGGTGCACGCGGCTGCTCCTGGTCCCGAGGTCATGGCGGTTGTGCGCTAGGATACGGACGCCGTATCCACCGAGTCGTGGGGGAACCGCAGGAGTTCTTCAGGGATTCTCCAAGGGGGCTGTCGTGCGTGTTCGCTTCGGCACGTTCGTCCTCGACCCGGCGGCCCGACAGCTCGCCCACGAGGGTGGCAATCGCCACCTCTCCCCCAAGGCCTTCACCCTGCTCGACGCTCTGGTGCGCGCCCGTCCTCGCGTGCTGGGCAAGGCCGAACTGCACGCGCTCCTGTGGCCCGACGCGTTCGTGGCCGACGCCAATCTCTCCAACCTCGTCGCCGAGGTGCGACACGCCCTCGACGACGTCGCGGGTTCGCCCCGATACATCCGCACCGCGCATCGGGTCGGGTATGCGTTCGTCGGCAAGGCATCCGCCGACGCCGAGACCGATCGCACGCCGTGCCTCTGCTGGTTGGAATGGGGCCGGCACCGCTTCCCGCTGGGATCGGGCTGGCACGTGATCGGCCGCGATGCCGGCGCCGACGTCCGGCTCGACGCCGCCACCGTGTCGCGCCGCCACGCCCGCCTCGTCGTCAGCGCGGCCGGCGTGGAGCTCGAGGATCTCGCCAGTAAGAACGGCACGTTCCGCGGCTCGACCCGCATCGAGCAGCCGGTCAGGCTGGCCGATGGCGACGCCGTGCGCATCGGCGCGTTGCACGTCACCGTGCACCTGGCCCGGCCGGACGGCTCCACCGACACGCACGTCGAGACCCGATAGGGCTGCCCGGTGCCGCTGCCTCCCGGAACCCGTCTCGGCCCCTACGAGATCACCGGCTGGATTGGCGCCGGCGGCATGGGCGAGGTGTACCGCGCCCACGATCGGCGCCTCGATCGGGACGTCGCGGTGAAGCTGATCGCCGGGCCAACGCCCACCGATCCGGAGCGCGTGCGCCGATTCGAACAGGAGGCGCGCGCCGCCAGCCGGCTCACGCACCCCAACGTGCTGTCGGTCTTCGACGTCGGCACGCACGACGGGATGCCGTACATCGTGTCGGAGGTGGTCGAGGGGGAATCGCTCGGCCGGCTGCTCGCCGCGGGACCCATGGTTCCGGCCAGGGCGGTCGCGTACGCACGGCAGATGGCCGAGGGCCTGGCCGCCGCGCACGACAGCGGCATCGTCCACCGCGATCTGAAACCCGACAACCTGGTGGTGTCGCGCGAGGGACGGCTGACGATTCTCGATTTCGGCATCGCCAAGCTGATCCGGCCATCCGACGACCAGGATTCGCGCGCGAAGGCGGCCGGCGACACCGAACCGGCCAGGGTCTGGGGCACCGTGCGTTACATGTCGCCAGAACAGGTACGCGGCGAAGTCGTCGACGCCCGCTCGGATCTCTTCAGCTTGGGCACGATCCTCCACGAGATGCTCACCGGGCACGCGGCGTTCGGCCGGCCAACCACCGCTGACACCCTGGCAGCCATCCTCAAGGAGGAACCGGCCGGTCCGCTGCCGCCGGCGGCCAGTGGTGCCCTGCGGCGGGTCGTCGCCCGGTGCCTGGAGAAGTCGCGCGAGTCGCGCTTCCAGTCGGCCCGTGATCTCGCGTTCGCGCTCGCGCAGGTCGCCGATGGCAGCGCCGCCGACGGGGCGCGTCTGCCGCCGCATCGGCTCCGGTGGCTGGCGACGCTGGCCGCGGCAGCGACGGTGGCCACGGCGGCGGTGGGCTGGTGGATGCGCGGCGCCGAGCCCGTCGCCGCCCCGGCGCTGCGTCTCGAGCTGGCGCTCGGCGCCGACTCGCCGCTGGCGCCGGTCAACCTGCAGTTCGGCAACGCGGTCGCCCTGTCGCCCGACGGCACCATGTTGGCCTTCGTGGCCCAGGCCACCGCCGACGGCGAGCCGCAGCTCTTCGTCCGGGCGCTCACCGCGCTCGAGGCGACGCCGCTGGCCGGCACCGACCGCGCCGTCGCCCCGTTCTTCTCTCCCGATGGCCGTTGGGTCGCGTTCTTCACGCGCGGACTGCTGCGGAAGGTACCCGTCGCTGGCGGCCCCGCGGTCACGTTGGCCGAAGCGCCGAACCAGCGCGGCGGGCATTGGGGCGACGACGACACCATCGTCTTCGCGCCGGACCGGGTGGCCGGGTCGCAGGTGCTGCGCATCCCGGCGGCCGGCGGCAGCGCTGTGCCGGTTGCCGCGCTCGCCGAGGGCGAAGCGGTTCAGCTGTGGCCGCAGCTGCTGCCGGGCAGTTCGACGGTCCTGTTCACGAGCAGCGCCACGCCTGGGTCGTACGCCGAGGCCACCATCGTCGCCCAGCCGATCGCTGGCGGTCCGCGGACCGTGGTCCAGACCGGGGCGTTCCATGGAATCCACACTCCCAGCGGTCACCTCCTGTTCGTCCGCGAGGGCACATTGTTCGCGGTGCCGTTCGACCACGATCGCCTGGCGGTCAGCGGCACGCCTGTCCCGGTCGTTCACGGAGTGATGTCGAATTCCGTCACCGGCGGTGCCCAGGTCAGCGTGGCGGCCAACGGCACGCTGGCGTATCTGCCTGGCGCGCGGGTGGGCGGCGCCATCGCCCTGCAGTGGATGGCTCCGCTGGGCCCGGCGATGCCCATCTCCGATCCGGTGTCCTGGCTGAACGCACGGGTCTCACCCGACGGCACGAGGATCGTGCTGGAGCGGCGCGAGGAGGCGTCCGACGTCTGGGTGTACGACGTGCCGCGCGGTCTCTACACACGTCTGACGTCGGATCCGCAGTCCAACGTGCGGCCGATCTGGTCGCCCGATGGCCGCCACGTCGTCTTCGCGATGCCCGGGGTCACGGGCGGTCCGGCCAACCTGTACGCGCAGGCGGCCAACGGCGCCGGGGCGCCGATTCGCCTCACCGAGTCGGCGCTGGCGCAAGAGCCCGCGTCCTGGCACCCCGACGGACGGTTCCTGGCGATGGTCGAGTCGCGGTCCGCTACCGGCATGGACATCCTGGCGCTGCCCGTCGAGCGATCGATGGCGACGGGCGGCTGGACGGCGGGCTCGCCGATCCCGATCGTCGACGGCCCGGCCAGGGAGTGGGATCCGGAGTTCTCCCCGGACGGCAAGTGGCTGGCCTATGCCTCGGCGGAGACCGGGCGGCCCGAGGTGTTCGTCCGGCCATTCCCAGGTCCGGGCGGACGCTGGCAGGTGTCCAGGGGCGGAGGCACGACGCCGACGTGGTCGCGCACGGCGCGGCAGTTGCTCTACGCCGCCGATGACCAGTTGATGGCCCTCGATTACCGGATCACCGGCGGCGAGTTCCGCGGCACCGCACCGCGACCGTGGATGACGGGACGCCACGTGACGCGCGGCCCCAACCGGATGTACGACCTGCATCCCGATGGTCAGCGGGTCGTTGCCTCGGCCGCCGGCGACGGCGCCGCGGCGACCGGCCGCACCTCGGTCGTCCTGATCCTCAACTTCTTCGACGAGCTGCGCCGGCTGGCCGCCGTCGAGCGGTAGCCACCTGCCATCGTGCCGACGATGGCGCTCGGTCTGTCGCGATCTTCGCAGGGCTGCTACATGGGCAGCACGGGCGTTCTGCTACGTCCCATCTCGTCCGGCGGTGCCGATCGACACGTCGGCCAGGCCCGATCGCACCATGTAGCCGTAGAGCGCCACGCCGGGCAGCGCGATCAGCGTCGTGAGCAGATAGAAGTTCACGTAGCCCATCGCCTCGATGAGGCCGCCGGCGGTGGTGCCGGTCAGGAACCGGCCGGCGATGCTGGCCAGCGCCGAGAGCAGCGCATACTGCGTGGCGGTGAAGCGCAGGTTGCACAGCGCCGAGAGATACGCCACCACGGCCACGCCGCCGATGCCGCTGGCGAAGTTCTCGAAGCCGATGGCCAGGGCCATGCCGATGTTGCTGTGGCCGTAGGCAGCCAGGGCCGCAAAGCTGAAGTTGCTCACCGCCATCAGCACCAGGCTGACGAACACCGAGCGCTTCATGCCCATCGACGCGTACATCCAGCCGCCCACGAACACGCCGGCCAGCAGCGCGGCGAAGCCGACGCCCACGTCGTAGAACGCGATCTCGTCGTTGGTGAACTGCAGGTCCTCGAACAGCAGGCGCAGCGTGAGGTTGGCCAGCGTGTCGCCGATCTTGTGGATGAGCACGAACGCCAGCACCACCCAGGCGCCGCGGCGCTGGATGAACTCCTTCAGCGGGCTGAAGAAGGCGACGAGCGTCGCCACGACGCCCTGCGGCGGCGGCGCGGGACGTCGCCGGGGCGGCTCGCCCATCACCAGGCCCACCAGCATCGCCGGCAGCGCGAACAGCGCGGCCGCGGAGTACGCCGCGGCCCAGCCGTAGCGGGCGGCAATCACCAGCGCCAGGGCGCCGGCCGACGCCGAGCCGATGCGCCAGCCGTACTGCGACATGCCCGAGCCCACGCCGAGCTGCTGCGGCTCGAGCAGCTCGATGCGGTAGGCGTCGATCACGATGTCGTAGGTGGCGCCGGCGACGCCGACGAGGATGGCGGCCACCACCACCTGCGGCAGTGCCGACGCGGGATCGAGCACCCCCAGGTAGACCACCGCGGCCATCACCCACAGACCGACGACCCACAGCCAGCTTCGCCGCTGACCGAAGCGGGCCAGCCCGGGAATGCGCACCGTGTCGACCAGCGGCGCCCACAGGAACTTGAAGTTGTAGGCGAGGAACGTAAATGCAAAGGCGGTGACGGCGCTCTTGCGGATGCCGTACTGGGCCAGCCGCGTGGTGAGCGTGGCGGCGATCATCGCGAAGCCGAAGCCCGACGAGATGCCCAGGAACGCCGCGGCCAGCGGCGCTGCCTCCAGGTAGGGCCGCGCGCCGACGGGCAGGTGGCGAGCCCAGCCCGGCGAGGCGGTGGCGGTGGGCGGCGACATGCGGGCGATCAGAGCACCGTGGCGCGGCGCATGACGGCTTCGGCCTTGGGCACGATCTCGCGGGCGATCTCGTACGGATCGCGGGTCTGGAACCGCGGGGCGAAGAGCTCCACGGAGAGCGGCCCGGTGTAGGCGGCCTTGTCGGCGAGCGCCCGCAGGATGGCCACGAGCGGCGCCACGCCGTCGCCCGGCATCACCCGCGTGGTCAGGTCGAGCATCTCGCGCGGGATGTCTTCCACGTCCTGGAAGTGCACGTGCTTCACGTCGCCCGGACGGAGCTGGTCGAGATCCTCGAGCCGGTTGTGTCCCGACCAGAAGTGGTAGCAGTCGAACAGCACTCCCGTATTTGGGTGGGCGGCGGCGCGGACGATCCGCAGCAGCGTCGGCAGCGTGGCGGCGAAGCTCGACTGCCGCACGAACTCGAACATCATCGTCAGTTGGAACTGCGCGGCGATGTCGCCGGCCGTGCGCATGTGCCCGGCCGCGGCCGTGTAGTCGTCGGCGGTGGGCCTGGCGGTGGTGGCCGTGGTCGCGTAGGTGCGCGTGAGGCCGAGCGTGGCCAGCATCTCGCACCGCCGCTTCAGGCGATCGAAGGCAGCAGCCCGATCCGGGTTCGGCTCGATCAGCCCGCCGACGCCGCACGACGCCGACACCGCGGTCAGGCCGTTGTCGGTCAGCACGCGCCGCGCCGCGGCCAGCGTCTCGGTCTTCAGGAACGCGTCGAGCAGGTTGTTGGCGATCTCCACCTGGCGGATGCCGGCCCGCGCCCAGCCTTCGAGCGACGCCTGATAGCCGGCGCCCGACGAGGTGTTGTGGTGCAGACCGAGCGTCATCTTGCCCGCGGCGGCCGCGGCGGCGCCGCTGCGGGTGCCGGCTGCGGCGAGGGCGGCTGGGGCGAGCAGGATCTCGCGTCTGGAAGGCATCGCCAGTCCGGGATGGCCCATCTTACCCGGGTGCCGTCCCCGCGCTCGTCCCGGCCAAAAGTCGCCGCCCCCCGGGTCGCGGCCCGGCCACCCGCCCGTGATCGGCGTATGAAGGGGCATGCGCCTCACCGGACTGGTTGCCGACTTCCGCTTCGCCCTCCGCCTCGTCCGTGCCGACTGGCGGTTCTCGGCCACGCTGGTAGCCACCCTGGCCATCGGCATCGCCGCCAGCGGCGCCCTCTTCAACGTGGTCAACGCCACGCTGCTGCGGCCGCTGCCGATTCCCGACGAGGCGCGGGTCTACCGTCTGCAGGACTACACCGTGGGCCGCGACGGCGGGCAGGTGCGGCGATCCAATCGGGTACCCAACTTCGTCGATATCAGGGGCGAGGCGCGGGCGTTCGCGCAGGTGATCGGCATGCGCAGCCTGTCGTGGTCGCTGATCGACGGCAGCACGCCGGTGCCGGTGGACGTCGGACTGGTGTCGCCGGGGTCGTTCGAGTTGCTGGGGGTGCGGGCGGCGCAGGGGCGGCTGTTCACGGCGGATGAGGAACAGCGCGGGCTTGACGCCGGCGTCGTGGTGATCAGCCACGCGCTGTGGCAGCGCCAGTTCGGCGGGCGGCCCGATGTGGTGGGCCGCACCGCGCGGATCGAGGATCACACCCCGACGATCGTCGGCGTGCTGCCGGCCGGATTCCGCTTTCCCTACGACGTCGAGGCGTGGATGCCCGAGCAGGTGGATCCGCGGGTCGAGGCGTCGCTGGCGGTGTTCGCGCGGCTGAGTCCGAGCGCCACGGCGGCGCAGGCGCAGGCCGAGCTCGATGCGATTGCCGCGCGGGCCGAGGCGGCGCGACCGGTGGCAAATCGCGGCGTGCGCTTCGCGATGACGCCGATCCGCGAGTCGCTGGTCGGCACCACCGCCCGCACGTCGCTGGCGCTGATGGGCGCGGCCGTGCTGCTGCTGGTGCTGGCCTCGGCCAACGTCGCCAACCTGCTGCTGGCGCGCGGCGTGCGGCGCGCCAGGGAGATCGCGGTGCGGGCGGCGCTGGGCGCCGAGCGCGGCCGGCAGGTGCGGCAGATGCTGGTGGAGAGCGTGGTGTTCGCGGCGTTCGGCACGGCGGTGGGCGTGGCGGCGGCGCATCCGCTTTCGCGGCTGCTCGTCGGCCTGGTGCCCAACACCCTGCGCGATCAGCTCGGGCTCACCGAGACCACGGTGGACATGCGGGCGGCGCTGTTCGCGGCGTTGGTCACCGCGGGCGTGGGCGTGCTGGCGGGCCTGGTGCCGGCGTTGAAGCTGGCGCGCGCCGACGTGAGCGACACGCTGCGCCAGCACTCCCGCGGCGCCTCGAGCGGGCATCGCCTGATGCGCGGGCTGGTCGTCGGCGAGGTGGCGCTGGCCGTGGTGCTGCTGGTGAGCGCCGGGCTGATGGTGGAGAACCTGCAGCGGCTGCTCACCGCCAACCTGGGCCTGCGCGCGGATGCGCTCTACGCGGTGGCGCTGCCGCTGCCGCCGCGCTATGCCGACGGCGAACGGCGCATCCAGGTGGTGCGGCAGCTGCACGAGGCGGCGCGCGCCATCCCGGGAGTCGAACGTGTGGGGCTGTCGACGTGGAATCCGCTCGATCGCGGCAGCTTCGGCGCGTCGCTGGAGGCCGAGGACGCGCGGCTGGCACCGGGGCAGAGCGGCATCATCGTCAATCACCGGCAGGTGACGCCGGAGTGGATGGAGGCGGCTGGCGTGGCGCTGCTGCGCGGGCGGACGTTTACGGCGGCGGATGGCGCGGGGGCGCAGCTGGTGGCGATCGTGAGTCGGCGGCTGGCCGAGCGGCTGTGGCCAGGGCAGGACGCGCTGGGCAAGCGGCTGCGTCAGGCGCGTCCGGAGAATCCGTGGATCACGGTGGTGGGCGTGGTCGGCGACGTGCGCGACTACGGCGAGTGGGCCGAGACGTGGTACGTGCCCTACGAGCAGCATGCGTCGACACTGGCCGCCGGCACGGTGCACCTGATGGTGCGATCGCAGGTGGACGCGGGCGCGGTGGTGGCGGCGCTGCGTGCGGCGACCGCGACGATCGATCCGCTGCTGCCGGTGCCCGAGGCGGCGGTGATGACGTCGCTGTGGCGCGACGCGCAGACGCCGCAGCGGATGGGTGCGCTGGTGTCGTCGCTGTTCGGGGTGAGCGGACTGCTGCTGGCGGCGCTGGGCACCTACGGCGTGCTGGCGTATCTGGTGTCGGCGCGGGCGCGCGAGTTCGGCATCCGGCAGGCGTTGGGGGCGCGTCCGCGGGACGTGGTGGCGATGGTGCTGCGCGACGGCGGCGCGCTGGCGGCGATCGGGCTGGCGGTGGGCGGCGTGCTGAGCATGGGCGCGGTGCAGGCGCTGCGCGCGGTGACCACGGAGGTGACAGGCGTGCCGGCGGCGCTGCCGTGGCTGGTGGGTGCGGCGCTGGCGGGAGCCGCGCTCATCGCATCGTGGGTGCCGGCGAGACGGGCCACGCGCGTCCAGCCCGTCGAGGCCATGCGCAACGATTAGGGGCCTGGCCCCGATGGCACGGATCTTCCGCCGCTTCCATGCCAGCTGTGTCGAAGTCCGCAGAATCGACAGTGTCAGACTGCGCGGGGCCGATGCCGATCCTGCCGCCCCGGCAGAACCAGCAACAGGCTTGCGCCGGGGAGGGGCCAGGCCCCTATTCGGCGATGTAGCGCCACGGGCCGGCGGGCGAGGCGCGATACCAGATCGTGAAGAACGGCGAGCCGTTGGGTGGGGCGCCGGCTGGCGGCGGGCCGTTGGGGCGGATGTAGCCGAACGAGATGCCGAGGTCGCCGCTCGACGCGACGATCGCGACATCGGTCGACCACTCCACCGGACTCGTCGGTCCCGGCGCCCCGGCGCCCACGTTCCTGCCGATGGCCGCTGCACCCACGACGTAGCCGGCGTTGTTCGGCCCGCCCATGTTCACCGCCGTGTCACTTCCCCACTTCGTGAACGCCGCGCCCAGCCCCACCTTCTGCGCCTCGTCCGAAAACGCGCGCTCAGCGGCCGTTAGATCCTTGCGCAACGCGTCGAGATGGGCCGCATCGCCGCGCGCCGGCACCAGCGACGCCGGCAGCAGCGGCGCCATCGGCGTCATCGACACCTCGCCCTCGGGCCGACGCGCCCGCTTGTAGCCCACCACGCGCCAGCCCGCATCGCCGCGCACCCAGTACGCCATGTACTTCAGCGGCAGCGTGGTGCCGTCCTTGCGCGTCTGCGTCATGAAGCCGAAGGTGAAGCCGTGCCGCGCGTCGGCCGACAGCCCCAGCCGGATCGGCGTCCACGCCACACGCCCCTCGACGTTGTCGGGATTGGCCTTCAGCGCCGTCGTCACCGCCGCCAGGCCGCGATGCAGCACGCCGGGCGGCCCCGGCATGATCACATCCGCCGCGAACATCGTCGTCAGCGCGGTGACCGGGTCGGTCATCGCCGCCGCCGCAGCGAACGCCTTCTCCGCGGCGAGCAGCGTCTCTCCTTCGGTCCCCGGACTCGGCTGGGCGGCGCTCGCCGTGGCCGCCGCCACGATCGCCGCCAACACCGCAACCCCCAGGCGCGCGCCCGCCATCGTCGTCGTCCTCATGCCCTTGGATGCTCTCTCATCCGCCACGAGTCGCCAAGCGGACTGGGCCGGATCGCCTCGTCGGCGTGACGAACCACCCCGCAAGTGAGGGACGGCGCACCGCGGCGTCGCCTTGTGCTACAAGGTCCCGGGCGGTCCTCGTCCACCGGCTCCCCCGCCGTGGACCCCCGTGAGCCTCTCCCTCGGAGGATCCGTCCATGGCCAGAACCCCTGCCCGCCGCGCGAAGTCCCGCACCTCTGCCACGGCTCGTCGGCGCCCGGCCCCCCGGCCCAAGGCGACGAGCGCCTCGCCCGGCACCGGCCCCGTCACCCTGAAGCAGGCGCGCGCGCTGGCCAGGCTCGCCGTGCCGCTCCCCAAGGGCGGCAAGGCCGCGCTCGTGCCGGCCTCGCCGGCTAGCGTCGGCGTCGAGCGGCGCAAGCTCGCGCTCAAGCAGGAGCAGGAGAAGCGGCGGCGCATCCGCGAGTACCGCGCCACCATGGCGATCATGAAGAAACGCGGCGTGAAGGGGCTGGCGCCCAAGCGGAAGAAGGGCGCGCCGGCGCCGAAGGCTCCGCCCAAGCCGCTGCAGGTGTTCGCCGAGGGCGACTCGTGGTTCGACTACCCCGTGCCGTTCTTCGGCGGCGGCGTGATCCCGCGGCTCGAGGACAAGCTCGGCGTGCCCATCCTCAACCTGGCCAAGGCTGGCGACGAGGTGCGCTACATGCTCGGCGTCAAGGAACGCAAGGAGCTGATCGCGCAGTTCACCAGCGGCTGTCCGGCCGGTGGGCCGTGGGACGTGCTGCTGTTCTCGGGCGGCGGCAACGACATCGTCGACAACCCGATGGCGCTGTGGATCCGCGACTTCAACGCCACCCTGCCGCCGGCGGCGCTGATCCACCAGGGCCGGCTCGACGCCGCGCTGGCGCTCGTGCGCGCCGGCTACGAAGATCTGATCGGGCTGCGCGATCGGCTCAGCCCGCAGACGCATCTCGTCTTCCACGCCTACGACTTCGCGATTCCGGACGGCCGCGGCATCTGCCATCTCGGCCCGTGGCTCAAGCCGACGTTCGATCTGCGCGGGTTCCCCACGCAGGCGGCGGCGTTCGCGGTGACGAAGATCCTGCTGCAGCAGTTCGCCACCATGCTGGCGTCACTCGAGGCGGCGCATCAGAAGGTGACGTTCATCAACGGCCAGGGGACGCTGGCGCCGGCGACCGGCTCGTGGCACAACGAGCTGCATCCGTCGAAGGACGGCTTCAAGACCTTCGCTTCGCTCTTCCACCAGAAGCTGAAGGCGCTGTTCCCGACGAAGGTGCCGTAGCGGCGCCGCGCGCGCGCCCCGCGGGTGCGGCGCCGGCGGGCGCGGGCACCAGCGCCTTGGCGATGAACAGCCGGTCGCGGCGGAGGCCGTCGGCGACGACCTCCTGCCCGGCCATGCCTTCGAGCACCGCGTCGCGCATCGGCGGCCCGTCGTAGCGGCGCAGCTGCAGCCGCTCGCCATCCGGTGTGACGAGAAACGCCTGGTGCTGGCGCGCGCTCTTCGACGTGCCGCCGTAGGGTCCGATCTCGATCCGCCCCTGGACGCGCATGGGGCGATTGTACGCCTCGCGCCCCGCGCGTCTACCGGCTCTCGACGACCCGGGTCACGACCTCGCCGTTCACCTGATACGCCAGCAGGCCCTCGATGCGTGGCGGTGTGGTCGGGCCCGTGGCCGCGGTCTTGCGCTGCCGGGTGGCGACGAACACCAGCCGGGCCTTGGGCATCGTCTTCAGCGCCTTGCCCATCACCTGCTTGGCGGCGGCCGGCTCGTGCACCTGGAACGCGCGCAGGTGCTTGAACCGGCGCCGCGCCGCCGCCAGCGCCTTGCGACGCATCACCGCCGCCGCCTTCTGCGGCGACTTGGCCGGCACGGTGTAGGCGGTCTCGCGCGACAGGCGCTCACCCGCCTTCATCAGCCGCACGCGGCGCTGCAACCGGGCAGCATGCGCCTGCGACCTGGCCTGGGGCGACGGCGCGGTCTTCGGGACGGCGGCCTCGACGAAGGGATGGATCGACGGGTCGCCGAGCAGGACGAACTGCGCCAGCGTCTTCTCGTCGTAGGGATCGACCACGCTCTGCTGCCGCACGTAGGCCAGCCGCGCCTCAAGCAGCGCCCGGCCGAGCGAGGCGCCTTTGAGCAGCTGCTCGAGGAAGAGCTGACAGATCACGTCGGCGTTGGCGTTGTCGTCGGCCGGACCGTAGGCGATGGTCGTCGCGGCCACGATGCCGGCGGCGCCCTTGGCCAGATAGGCGTTGGCGATTGCTCATCGCCGGCAGCCCCTGCGGATCGTAGAGCTCGGCGCCGAAGCAGCACTCGAAGGCGGCGACGGTGCCGGTGCTGATTCCCTTGAGCTTGCGCGAGTCCATCGCCGTCGCATAGACGTCCTTGGGGTGCTCGCCGCTGAAGGTGTGGTCAGACTCGTTGCCGTGGCAGTTCACGAAGTGCACCTTCTCGCGCAGCGCCTTCGTGGTGAACGTCGGCCCGGCGGCGGGTGAGGTGAGCACCACCGGCACGGCGCCGAGGATGTTGCGGACGCTCATCTTGGTGGACTTCACCCACACCTTGGCCGACAGCGCGAAGCAGGAGTCGGGCCGCGGCTGCGGCTTGGCGGCGCCGCTCGCCTTCAGCCGGGCCAGCAGGTAAGCGGGGGTGGCGGCGGCGGTCAGGTCGGGGATGCGTCCGACCACTCGCGTCGGGCCGAGGAACTTCGTCACGTCCTGGCTGTAGGGCGCCTCGCAGGCGTAGGGCAGGTCGCTGCCGGCGAAGCGGTCGGGGTCGGAGTCGGGGTCGGCCGGGTCGTAAAGCTTGTTCTTCAGATCCTGGTAGGGCACGACATCGCGCGAGCCGAGGATCACGAGGTACTCGGGCCGATGCGTCCTGGCCACGGCGTCGACAGCCGCCTTGTTCTCGGCCGGGTCGCTGGCGTCGGTCACACGCGCCGACCCGAGGCTTGCGCCGTCGAGGTAGACGAGTCGGGTGGCCAGCCCGCGCTTCGCGTCGGCGGTGGCCAGGGCCTTCACGGCCTGCTCGATGGCCTTGACGCCGCCCGTGCCGTACTTGGCCAGCAGCGCGCCCCGGTTGGTCACCACGATCTTGCTCGAGAGCGACTTGGTCGCCATGGACCCCTCCGCGCGGGGACGGGGGAGCACCCGGGCCCGCGCCATGACTATCGCTCAACAAGCGACGATGGCCGGGTCCGGACCTCAGGCCGTGTGCAACAGGGGCCTGGCCCCAATGGCACGAAAGCTGCGCAGCTTTCGTGCCACAGGGGCCAGGCCCCTAGTTGCCTACTTAGCTAGATGTGGGCATGGGCGGGGCGCTGAGCAGATAGGTCCATGTCAGTTTCAGCAACCGGCGCAGATTCAGCGCCTGGGCGCCGCGGACGCGGTTGGCGGCGCCGATCTCGAACACCAGCTGCCACTGACGCGCCAGGGTCCGCCACGCCCGCCAGGCGCCGTAGCCGGGGTCGTAGATGTTCGTCGACTCCGAGGTGACGCCGTTCAGCTCGACGATCGCCAGGTCGTCGCCGCGGCGGAAGCCCGCCACGCTCCGGTAGCGCACGTCGAAGCGGCCGATGAAGAACCCCGGCACGCTGCGGGCGATCTCGTCGATGCGGGCGGTGAGCGCCGGCGTGACGAGGTCGGCGCCGTCGAGGAACACCGCCCCCTGACAGTGGTTGCCCGAGGTCACCAGCGCCAGCGGCTCGCCATCGGCGAGCACCCGCGCGCCGTCGTGGCGCGACAGGAACAGCGGCACCTGCAGCCGGTAGCGCGGATGCTCCCACAGGAGCTGTTCCACCGTGGACACCCCGTCGCCGACCAGCGTCGGAAAGCGCTTGTCGGTAACGCTGAAGATGCGCCCGCGCGCCTCGTCGGGCCGGCGGCAGTAGAACACGCCGGCCTCGAACGGCCCCGGATGCCACGGCTGCACGATCACCGGCCCCGGCTCGCTGGCCAGGTACGCCACCGCGTCGTCGCGCGACGCGATGCGCCGCACCCCCACGCCCTTCTGGCCGACGTCGGGCTTGAGGATCAGCGGATAGGTCCATCCGCCGTTGACAACCGCGGCGTCGAACGCGCGGACGCGCCGCATCGGCTCTCCCGCCGGCACCAGCGCCGACGGCACCGTCCACCGCGCCGGCAGCGCCCGCAGAATCGCGAACTTCGACTCGCCGACGAATCCGCCGTCCTCCAGTCCGGGATTGGCCGCCCCGATCGTGCCGAGGCCGCCGTGCCGCGCCGCCAGCCACAACAGCCACGGACCGAGCGGGGCGTAGACCAGCCACGACGGCCAGAACTCGAGCCGCCGCCACCGATCGGCCCGCGCCGACACGACGCGCCACAGGCGCTGCCCGCGCGCCGTCTGCGCCACGCGCAGCCCGGCCACCAGCGCGATCCCGCCAATCAGCAGTTCGGAGGTGCCGAGCACGATGAGCGGCGTCCACGCCGCCACCGCCGCCGCGGTCCAGCCGAAGAAGACGCTTGGCCGCGTGCCGAGCGCGCCCGCTGCCAGATACAACGGCAGCCGCGTGCCCGGCAGGAACCGGCTGGCGACCAGCGCCGCCGGTTCGTCCACGCCAGCACCAGCGCTCGGCCGAGCGGCCGCGGCAGCCGCCGCACGCACCAGCGGTGCACGCGATCGCTTTGCGCCAGCATCCGGCCGGCCAGCCACAGGCCGAGGTCGCCCAGGTAGATCCCCAGCCCGCACGCCACGAGCGCCTCGGCGGCCGACAGCTCGCCGGAGCGGACCAGCCAGCCCGCATACAACGCCGCCGCGTCCTCGGAGACGAGCGTGCCGATCAAGATCCCGATTGCGGTGAACGTCATGACTCCACCGTCGCCGTCACGACGCCAGGGCCACCAGCCGGGTGTGCCGTCGCTCGATCGACAGCCACGCCGGCTGGCCAACGACCTCGCGGGTCGTTTCGTAGCGCATCCGCACCCGCGTCGGCGTCACGTCCACGGTCGTGATGCTCTGGGTCGCATAGTCGTGGCGCCGCATGTGCACGCTCAGGTGCGGACGATCGGGCCAGCGATGGCGATGGAACCCGTCCTGGCCGTCGAGCGGATCGGCGGCCGCCGCCACCACTCGATCGAAGAGCGCGCGGCGCGCCGGCTCGGCTTCCACGTCTCCAGGTGGCACCGACGTGAACCCGAGCGGCCCGCGTATCTCGTAGGTGTCCATGCTGAACCCGCCGGGTCGCACCCGCAGCTCCAGGGTGCGCCGGCCGTCGCTGACGAGCAGCCGGTGCGGCGGCCAGCCGCGCCAGGTGAGCGACTGCGCGCGCGCCGTCACCTGGCCGAGGTCCATGCAGTCGAGCAGCTCGAGGATGAGCCGGCCGCGGCTCGGGGCCGTGGCTGCCGCCTCGCCGGTGCCGTTCAGCAGCGCGAACACCAGCCCCGCGGACGTCGCTGCGATCCAGGTGCCGCCGCTCTGCGGATCGACCGGCATCAGCGCCAGCGCGCTCCCCGCCCGCGAGATGAGCGGCGGATGCGCGCTCGGCCGGTCGTGCCGCTCGTCGCGGTTGGCCATCACCCGCAGGTGATCGCCCATTGGCAGCAAGGTGACCGTGCACATGTCAGAACACCCGCAGGCCGTCGCGATGCAGCCAGGTGCTGGCGGCTCCGCACACGAACACGACGCAGGCCAGGGCGAAGAGCAGGCCGCCGTCGCCCTGCACCTCGATGCCGAGCCGGGTCAGATGGCTGCCGATGGCGCCGGCCATCAGCCCCATCGCCAGCACCCCGCCGAATCCGGCGGTGCCGGTCCAGAGCAGCAGCCCCGACGCGATGAGCTCGGCCACACCGGAGCCGATGCGGCCCCACGGCTCGGCACCCAGTGTGGTGAAGATGTAGACCGACTCGGGCGCGCCGGTGAACTTGAAGAACAACGTCTGCAGCAGGATCGCGGCGGCGACCAGCCGCACGACCCAGTCGAGCGCGACCATCACCGGCCTCCCTTCGCCGTCGCCAGCAGCCCCGGCCAGTTGGCGTGGCCTTTGGCGATGTTGCCGGCGCGGTCGATCCGCCACCGGGCCTGCACGAACGACGAGTAGTTGACGTAGAGCTTGCCGTCGACCACCGCGAAGGCCTCGGGATCGATGTCGGCGGTGTAGTTGCGGCTCACCGCCCAGGCGCAGTAGCCGCCGAACTGCGGCGCGTACTGTTCCGGCGCCTTGACGAAGCGGTCGCGGTTCGCGGCGCTGGCGAAGCGCCACTTGGCGCCGCTCCAGGTGTGCTCGAACTGCGCCGAGCCGGCCACCGCCTTGCCCTGGGTGAAGTAGGCCACCGCGTCGTAGCCGTGCAGGGCCAGCCCCTGCGCGTCCACGTTCACGGGGGTGGCCGGCGGCCCCTGGGCGGCCAGCCCGCCCGACAGCACCAGTCCGATCAGCAGTGTCAGCAGTCCTCGACGCATGACCTTCACGCTCCTTGCCGCCTCTGATGTCCCGCCCGCCGCCGGGTGTCGGGACACGCCGTCCGTCGAGCGGCATCTGAAGCCGCATGACGCCCGAACACCTGCGGCTCGAGGACGACGCGGCGCGGACGCGCCACTGGAAGCGCTGGGGACCGTATGTGAGCGATCGCGCGTGGGGCACCGTGCGCGAGGACTACAGCCCGCACGGCACGGCCTGGGACTACTTTCCGCACGACCACGCCCGGTCGCGGGCCTACCGCTGGAACGAGGACGGGCTGCTCGCCATCAGCGACCGCCACCAGCGCATCTGCTTCGGGCTGGCGCTGTGGAACGGGCGCGATCCGATCCTCAAGGAGCGGCTGTTCGGCCTCACCGGCAGCGAGGGCAACCACGGCGAGGACGTGAAGGAGTACTACTTCTACCTCGACAGCACGCCGACCCACTCCTACATGCGGGCGCTCTACAAGTACCCGCAAACCGCGTTCCCCTACCAGCAGCTGGTCGAGGAGAACGCCAGGCGCGGCCGCGGCGCCCCCGAGTTCGAACTGGTGGACACCGGCGTCTTCGCCGAGTCGCGCTACTTCGACGTGCAGGTCGAGTACGCCAAGGCCGACACCGACGACATCCTGATCCGCATCTCCGTCACCAACCGCGGACCCGAAGACGCGTCAGTGCGGCTGCTGCCGACGGTGTGGTTCCGGAACACCTGGGCCTGGGATGCCGGTGCGATCAAGCCCGTGCTGCGGGCCGCGGGGCCGGACGCCATCCGCCTCGACGAACCGAACTACGGCACGCGTTGGCTCTACTGCGAGGGTGCCGACGCGTTGCACTTCACCGAGAACGAGACCAACACCGCCCGGCTGTTCGGCACGCCCAACGCCGGCTACGTCAAGGACGGCATCGACGAGTGCGTCGTGCAAGGCCGCGTCGATGCGGTGAATCCGGCGCGGTTCGGCACCAAGGCCGGCGCCGACTACGCGCTGCAGGTGCCGGCCGGTGGCACCCGCGTGGTGCGGCTGCGGCTCACCGATCGCGCCGCGGATCGCCTGCCCGCGGGGCCGTTCGGGCCGGCCTTCGATCAGACCTGCGCGCGCCGGCTGCGCGAGGCCGACGAGTTCTACGCCGAGGTGATCCCGGCGTCGCTGTCGGCCGACGAGCAGCGGGTGATGCGTCAGGCGCTGGCCGGCGTGCTGTGGTCGAAGCAGTACTACCACTACGTCGTGCGCTACTGGCTGCAGGGCGACCCGGCGCAACCGCCGCCGCCCGACCACCGCCGCCACGGACGCAACCGCGAGTGGCCGCACCTCTACAACGCCGACGTCATCTCGATGCCCGACAAGTGGGAGTACCCGTGGTACGCGGCGTGGGATCTGGCGTTCCACTGCCTGGCGCTGGCGCTGGTCGACGCGCGGTTCGCCAAGGACCAGCTCGTGCTGATGCTGCGCGAGTGGTACATGCACCCCAACGGCCAGCTGCCGGCCTACGAGTGGGCGTTCGGCGACGTCAACCCGCCGGTACACGCCTGGGCGGCGTGGCGCGTCTACAAGATCGAGAAAGCCCGCACCGGCACCGGCGACCGGGTGTTCCTCGAGCGCATCTTTCAGAAGCTGCTCCTGAACTTCACCTGGTGGGTCAACCGCAAGGACGCCGAGGGCAGGAACGTCTTCCAGGGCGGCTTTCTCGGCCTCGACAACATCGGCGTCTTCGACCGCAGCGCGGCGCTGCCCACCGGCGGGCACCTCGAGCAGAGCGACGGCACCAGCTGGATGGGCATGTACTGCCTGAACATGCTGGCCATCGCGATGGAGCTGGCGCGCGACAACCCGGCCTACGAAGACACCGCCAGCAAGTTCTGGGAGCACTTCCTCTACATCGCGCACGCCATGGGCACGCGCGGCGAGGAGGGCGGCGACCTGTGGGACGACGAGGACGGCTTCTTCTACGACGTGCTGCACCGCCCGGATGGCAGCAGGCTGCCGCTCAAGGTGCGCTCGATGGTCGGGCTGATTCCGCTCTTCGCGGTCGAGACGCTGGAGCCAGAGCTGCTCGAGAAGCTGCCCGGCTTCGCCCGCCGGCTCGAGTGGTTCATCGACCACCGGCCCGACCTGACCGCACACACCGCCTGCATGCGCAGCCCGGGCCGCGGTGATCGGCGGCTGCTCTCGGTGGTCGATCAGGACCGGCTGCGCTCGGTGCTGCGGGTGATGCTCGACGAGCGCGAGTTCCTGTCGCCCTTCGGCATCCGCGCGCTGTCGCGCAAGCATCGCGACGAGCCCTACTCGCTCGTCGTCGACGGCCACGAGCACCGGGTCACCTACGAGCCGGGCGAGTCGTCCACCGGCCTCTTCGGCGGCAACTCCAACTGGCGCGGGCCGATCTGGTTCCCGGTGAACTTCCTGCTCGTCGAATCGCTGCAGAAGTTCCACCACTATCTGGGCGACGGCTTCACGGTGGAGTGTCCGACCGGCTCGGGCCGACACCTCACGCTGTGGCAGGTCGCCGAGGAGATCTCGAAGCGGCTCACCGCGATCTTCCTGACCGGGGACGACGGACGGCGGCCGGTGTTCGGCGACCAGGCGCTGTTCCAGCACGATCCGCACTGGCGCGAGCTGGTGCCCTTCCACGAGTACTTCCACGGCGACACCGGCGCCGGCGTGGGCGCCAGCCATCAGACCGGGTGGACGGCGCTGGTCGCCAAGCTGCTGCAGCAGCAGGCGGGGGCCGCGCCGGCTCGCCCGCGGCACGACCGGCGCGACCGGCGCGTGCCGCACGACGCACACGACGCGCACGACGCTGCCGTCGCGGCCATGGCGGAAGGCGCGTGATAGACTCGCGCGCTCGATGTCTGTCGCGTCCGACCCCGAAGAGGCCGCCGAGGCGGCGCTGCTCGCCGGGCTGCGCGCCGGATCCGACGACGCCTACGAGGCGCTCGTCCGCGGCACCTCCACGCGGCTGCTGACCGTGGCCCGCCGCATCCTCGGCACCGAAGAAGATGCGCGAGACGCCCTGCAGGAGGCGTTCATCTCGGCCTTCAAGGCGCTGCCGCGCTTCGAGGGCCACGCCCGGCTGTCCACCTGGCTGCACCGCATCGTCGTCAACACCGCGCTGATGAAGCTGCGCAGCCGCAAGCGCCGGCCGGAAGATTCCGTCGACGCGCTGCTGCCGGGCTACAAGGACGACGGCCACCAGCACGTCGAACCGGTGGAGTGGAGCGACGGCGCCGACGTGGCCCTGGAACGGGCCGAGACGCGCGCCTTCGTTCGTGCACAAATCGACAAATTACCGGAGAACTACCGTACCGTCCTGCTGCTTCGCGACATCGAAGAGATGAGCACCCCGGAGGCGGCCGACGCCCTGGGCATCACCGAGAACGCCGTGAAGATTCGCCTCCACCGCGCCCGCCAGGCGCTACGTGCGCTGATCGACCAGCGCCTTCGTGCCTCGTCCGCCACGGACGCGGAAAGGAAGCCGTCGTGACCTGTCGTGAGTTCGCCGACTTCATCATGGACTACCTCGACGGGGACCTCCCCGGCGACGTCCACACGCCGTTCGAGCGGCACATCTCCCGCTGTCCGGCCTGCGATCGCTATCTGCGGCAGTACAAGGCCACCGTCGCCGCCGGCCGGGCGGCGTTCACGAAGTGCGGCGAAGGCGAGCTCCCCGACGACGTGCCCGAGGAGCTGATTATCGCGATCCTCGAGAGCCGGCGGCGCGTGCAGTGATGGCCGCCCGCCGGTAGGGCGCCAGCTCGCGCTCGATCGGCACGAAGACGTCCCACCCCGATCCATCCGCCTTCAGCTCGTCCAGATACCGGGTCACCTCGTCGGCCTCGCCGAGCCCGGCGGCCACCAATGCGAATTCGAACGGCGACACGTAGCGCGTGCGCGCGACGGCCGCCAGCTCGTCGCGGATCGCCCGGGCGGCCGCCCGGTCGCCGTCGAGCGCCAGAGAGTAGGCGGTGTAGGCCTTGATATAGGTGCGACCGCCGGCGCGCGGGCCCGCTTCGCGGACCGCCGCGCGGGCGTCGTCGGCGCGCCCGAGGGCGCGATAGGTCTGGGCCTTGCCGATCCACGCCGAGGCGTAGTCGGGGGCACCCTCGAGGGCACGGTCGAACTCGCGCAGCGCCTCCTCGTAGCGTCCCGCGTAGTAGAGGCGGTACGCCACCGTGGTGCCCGACGCCGGCGAGAGCGGGTCGAGCTGCAGCGCTCGGCGAGCCGACGCCACGGCGTCCTCGGGGCGGCCGGTCACGACCAGCACCGTGGAGAGATAGCGGTGGGCCAGCGCGTCGCTCGGGTTGAGGGCGATGGCGTGGCGGATGTCCTCCTCGGCGCCGCGGGCGTCGTGGGCCCAGAGACGGCACAGACCGCGCACCGCATAGCCGTCGGGCAGCTTGGGATCGAGCTCGATGGCGCGGGCGGCCGAGGCCAGCGCCAGCGGCGCCAGCGTGCGCGCCCGGTCGAACTCCCACCCCGGTCCGGCCAGCACGAGATAGACGTCGGCGAGGCCGGCATGCGCCGCCGCGTAGGCGGGATCGAGGGCGATGGCCTGCTCGAAGTACTCGCGGGCACGGCCGAGCGACGCCTCGGTGGCCTGCTGGCGCAGGGCGCGGGCACGCAGCGTGGCGTCGTAGGCCTCGGGCGACGGCATCCGCCGCACCGGGATGACCCGCAGCACTGACATCGTCAGCGAATCGGCGACGCGCATGGCCACGTCGCGCTGGGTGAGGATCACGTCACGGACGTCGTGGTCGTAGCTCTCGGCCCACAGCTGGGTCTGGCTCGCCACGTCGATGAGCTGCGCGGTGACGCGCACCTGGTCGCCGGCGCGGCGGATGCTGCCCTCGAGCACGTACTGCACGTTCAAGGCGCGGCCGATCTCGTCCACGCTCTGGCGGCCGTCGCGGTAGCGGGCCACGGTGGTGCGGGCGATGACGCCCAGCGCGTCGGGGTTCAGCGCGCCGAGCTGGCCGATCAGCTCGTCGGTGAAGCCGTCGCTGAAGTAGTCCTGGTCGGCGGAGCCGCTGAGGTTTTCGAAGGGCAGCACGGCGATCATCGCGCGTCCCGTGCGGGACCCGGCGAGCCAACGGCCGAGGGTGCCGGTATAGACGAGTGCCGTGGCCGCCACGCTGAGCACCACTACAGCGGCGACGGCGGCCCGGATCGCCGTGCGGCGCGAGCGCGCCGCCGCGGGTACGCCAGGCGCAGGCCCGGTCTCGGGGTCCGCCGGCGAGGCCACCGGCGACGAGGGCGACGGCGGCGCCAGGACCGGCCACTGTCCTGGGGGCGGAGCTTCAGCTCTGCCCGGGCCCATCAGGCGCTGCACCGGGGCGATGAAGCGGTAGCCACGACGGGGAATCGTCTGGATGAAGCGCGGGTTCTCGGCCGTGTCGCCCAGCGCGTCGCGCAGGCGGTTCATCGCCGCGTTCAGCCCGTGGTCGAAGTCCACGAACGTGTCGGCGCTCCACAAGTGATGACGGAGCTCGTCACGGGTGACCAGCTCCCCGGGCCGCTCGAGCAGGTAGCGCAGGATGTCGAACGGCTTGCCGCGCAGCCGCACCGGCGAGCCGTCCCTGGTCAGGGCGCAGGCCGGACATTCCACTTCGAACACGCCGAAGCGGTAGCCCCTCGGGGCGGCGGGATCCTGGGCCATGGATGCCCCGTCGGATGCCGCCGGCCGCGCGGGGGTTTCGCGGTGCCGTGAGACGCGGCTGCAAGTGACTGATGGACCACGACTTCACGAATGAGGTCGGGCTGACCGACATGTGCGCTCCGCGTGCGGCATTTGGCGTATCGGCGGCCCCGGGCCGCGGCGTCGAACCCGCGACCGAGGAGAGCCCGATGAGCCACGACACGACCCTGACGGAGACCGAGAGCACCTGGAACGAACAGCGCGTGCTCGAGGGCATGCGGCGCGGCGACGACGATGCCTACGAGCTGGTGTTCCGGCGCTACGGCGGGCGGATGCTGGCCACGGCGCGGCGCCTGCTGGGCAACGACGAGGACGCCCGGGATGCGGTGCAGGAGGCGATGCTGTCGGCGTTCCGCGCCGTCGGCCGCTTCGAGGGCGGGGCGCAGATCGGCACCTGGCTCCATCGCATCGTCGTCAACGCGGCGCTGATGCGAATGCGGTCGAAGCGCCGCAAGCCCGAGGCATCGATTGAGGAGCTGTTGCCCGACTATCAGGCCGATGGCCACCGGCTGCTGCGGGCCGAGAACGACCCCTACCCCGACCAGCTGGTCGAGCGCGAGCAGCTGCTGACGCTGCTGCGGTCGTGCGTCCACGAGCTGCCGGAGGGCTACCGCCAGGTGTATCTGCTGCGGGACGTGGAGGAGCTGTCGAACGAGGAGGTCGCGCTGGCCATGGGCCTGACTCCCAACGCAGTGAAGATTCGCCTGCACCGCGCCCGCCAGGCCCTCATGACGCTGGTCCAGCAGCGCTACTCCCGTTAGGGGCCTGGCCCCTATGGCACGAATCTCGCGCGAGAACCATGCCAAAGGGGCCTGGCCCCAAGCGTCAGAATTGCGTCCAACCTCTTGGCCACGCGTGAGTTGCGCGCCAGGACCCTTGAAAGGGGCCTGGCCCCTATCTTCTACTGTTCCTGGTAGAACCAGGTCAGGCCGCCGTCGACGACGTAGGTCGAGCCGGTGACGTAGCCGGCCTCGTCGGAGGCCAGGAACACCGCCACCCCGGTGACGTCGTCGGTCGTGCCGAGCCGGGACAGCGGGATCTGCTCAGTGAGCGACCGTAGCTTGACCGGGTCGCTGAGCAGCGCCGTGTTGATCGGCGTGGCGATGGCCCCGGGGGCCACCGAGTTGATGGTGATGCCCAGCGGTCCGAGTTCCACCGCCAGATTGCGCGTCAGCATCTTCAAGCCGCCCTTCGACGCGCAGTAGGCGGCGAAGTTCGGGAACGGCAGTTCCTCGTGCACCGAGCTGACATTGACGATGCGGCCGGGCCGCCGCGCCGCCATCAGGTGCCGCACCATCGCCTGCGTGGCGAAGAACGGCCCCTTCAAGTTGACGTCGAGCACCTTGTCGTAGTCCGACTCGGCGACGTCCCAGAACGGCGCATGCGTCTCGACGCCGGCGTTGTTCACCAGGATGTCGAGGCGGCCCATCGCCGCCACCGCCTCGTCGATCAGCCGCCGCACGTCGCCGACCTTCGACACGTCGGCCTGGATGGCCGTCGCCCGGACGCCGCTGGCGCGGGCCAGCTGCACCACCTCCCCGGCCATCGCCGGGCCGCTCCGGTAGTTCACGACGACGTCGGCGCCCTCGCGCGCGAACCGCTCCACGATTGCCCGGCCGATGCCCTGGGCGCTGCCGGTCACGAGCGCCACCTTGCCCTGCAGTCTCACGATGTCACCTCAGATGTCGGCCGCCATCCACGCGGATGGTCTCGCCGGTGATGAAGTCCGTTTCAATCAGGGCCAGGACGGCCTTGACGATTTCCTGCTCGCCGCCCCAGCGCCCCAGCGGCGTGGCGGCGGCCACCTCCGCCTTCTCGTCCTCGGTCATGTCGGGCGGGGCGAGGATCGGCCCAGGCGCAATCGCGTTGACCAGGATGTTGGCCGGCGCCAGCTCGAGCGCCAGCGCCTCGGTCAGCGCGATCACCCCGGCCTTCGCCACGTAGTAGGCGACGAAGTCGGTGTAGTTCGGCCGGCCGCTTCGGGCCAGCCAGTCGGCGAAGTTGACGATACGGCCGCCATCGCCGCGCGCCCGCATCTCGCGCGACGCCGCTTGCCCGCACAGGAACGCCGACTTCAGGTTGATGGCGAGATTGCGATCCCAGGCCGCCTCGGTGAGCATGTCGAACGGCTCCGGGCCGTAGACCGACGCCATGTTGACCACGACGTCGATCCGGCCGAGCGCCGCCACGGTGGCGGCGACGAGCGCCTCGCAGTCGGCCGCCTTCGACACATCGGCCTGGATGGCCACGCCGCGCCGGCCCTGCGCCACCGCGTCGGCAACGCCCTGCTCGGCTTCGGTCTTCGATCCGCGATAGGCCAGCGCGATGTGCGCCCCGCGCGCGGCCAGCTCGTGAGCGACGACCAGGCCGATCCGGCGACCGCCGGTGATGAGCACGACTTTGTCGGTGAGGGTCATGGTGGCTCAGATGAGGGAACGAGGGCGGCGTTTCGTCGCGCCGCCACGGAAACAGGGCCTGGGACACGGCATCGAAGCCCTCGTGCACGAGGACCTCACCCGCATTGTCGTGTGGATCGCCGGCATCTATCTGACGCTGGGACTGCTGGTTGCGGTGCCGTTCGTGCTGCGCGGCGTCCAGCGCGTCGATCCGGTGGCGCGCGAGGGAACCTGGGGGTTTCGCGTGCTCATCGTCCCGGGCGTCGCGCTGCTCTGGCCGCTGCTCGCCCGCCGGTGGGCCGTCGGGTCGGTACGCCCACCCACGGAGCAGAACGCGCATCGCCGCCAGGCGAGCGCCGGAGCGCCACAGCCGTGATCCGTCCGCTGCGTCGCGCGCATCGTGCCCTGATGCTGGCGCTGGCGATTGCCCTGCCGGCGCTGCTGGCGCTGGCCGTCGGCGCCCGACGCCCGGCACCAGTGCAGCACCCCTGGACCCTGGAGCTGCCGCGATGAGCGTCGCCTACCGCGCCGTCGGCTGGAACCCGCAGAAGCGCCGTTACGACGCTGTTGTGGCCGCGGGCGTCACTGCCCTGCTCGCGCTGCTCGTCGGCGGCGGCGCCGTGGCCCAGCCCGAGGCCACGATCGAGACGCTGCTGATCCGCGGGCTGGCCGTGACGGCCCTTCTGCTCCTTCACGTCATCCTGTCGGTCGGGCCGCTCTGCCGGCTGGATCGGCGGCTGCTGCCGCTGCTCTACAACCGGCGCCACCTCGGCGTGACGATGTGTCTGGTGGCCCTCGCGCACGGCGGGTTCGCCACGGTGCAGTTCCACGCCGGCGGCGACGTCTCTCCGCTGGTCAGCGTGCTGTCGAGCGGCAGCGGCTGGGGCTCCGCCGCCGATGTCCCGTTCGCGCTCTTCGGGGTCGGCGCGCTCGCCATCCTGGTGCTGATGGCGGCGACGAGCCACGACTTCTGGCTGCACACGCTCACCGCGCCGGTGTGGAAGGCGCTGCACATGGGCGTGTATCTCGCCTACGCGCTGGTGGTCGCCCACGTGGCGTTCGGAACGCTGCAGACCGAGCGGCATCCGGCACTGGCGATCGCGCTCGGGGTCGGCGTCGTGTGGATTGTCGGCCTGCACCTGGCGGCGGCGTCCCGTGAACGCCCCCGCGACGCGGCGCCGGCCGGCGCGACGACCGACGGGCCGGCGGACGCGCCGTGGGTGGACGTGTGCGCCGTCGGCGACATCCCCGATACGCGGGCGGTGACGGCGTGTTTGGCGGGCGAGCGCGTCGCCGTGTTCAGGAACGGCGACCGACTGTCGGCCGTGTCGGGCGTGTGTCAGCACCAGAACGGGCCGCTCGGCGAGGGCAGGATCGTCAACGGCTGCATCGTCTGTCCGTGGCACGGCTATGAGTACGTGCCCGAGACCGGAGCGTCTCCGGCGCCGTTCACCGAGCGCGTGCCGACGTTCCGCGTGCGGATCGCCCACGGGCGCGTGCTGGTCGATCCACGCCCGAATCCGCCCGGCACGTACGTCGAGCCGGCGCGGATCGACGACGCCGCGGCGGCGAGGATCGCATGAGCGCGCGCTGGCCCGCACCGCCGCCGCCGCCGGACGACGAGTTCTACATCGGCTACGACCCGCCGATGCCGCCGCGAATCGCCGCGCGGGTGACGCAGGTGGCCGCCGCCGTAATTGTCGCGAGCGCGGTGGCGGCGATGACGGCGCTGGCGGCGCATCGACGCCTGGCGCCGGCGGCGTTCGACTTCGGCCGCCCGCAGCCGCTGCACGGCGTGCTGCAGCGGACGCCGTATCCCGAGCTGAAGGTCGACGGCCGGCGGTCGCTCCTCGTCGGCTTCGGCAAGCAAGGCGCCGAGTCGGATCTGGCCGGCATCCCCGACGGCCCGGTGACCCTCGCCGGCACCCGCATCGAGCGCGACGGGCACCGGATGTTCGAGGTGGTGCCGGGCTCGGTCCGGGCGCTGACAGCCTCAAAAAGTGGCACGAAATCCGTGCCGGTGGGGCCAGGCCCCACCGCTATGAATTGGGGTCGGCCGGGCAGCACCACAATCGGTGCCAGGCCCCGCCAGGCGCACGTCGCAGATCCTGCGGACGTGACGCTCCAAGGCGAGATCGTCGACAGCAAGTGCTTCCTGGGCGTGATGAACCCCGGCGAGGGCACGGTGCACCGCGACTGCGCGCGGGTGTGCCTGCGCGGCGGCATCCCGCCGATGCTGCTGGTGCGCGGCGCCCGGGCGGAGGAGGCGCTCGTGCTCCTCGTTGATGACGCGGGCGCGCCGATCGGCCGCCAGCTCGCCGATCTGGCCGGCGTGCCGGTCGAGGTCAACGGCCGCCTCACGCGGGATGGCGACCGATTGGTGCTCTTCACCGCGAGGACGCGCGTCGTGCCCCTCACGCGGTGAGCGGCGGGCCGCGCGAACACCACGCACATCAGGTCAGCGAAAAGGGCGGATACTCGTCCACCAGCAGCAGCGTATAGGCCTCGACGCGCATCCGCCACCGCAGCGCCCCGACGCCGAACTGGTAGACGCTCGCCGGGTACGCGCCGGTGAACAGGATCGCGAACCACGCCACGATGGTCGTGACGCACCACGCCAGGAAGACGAAGAACAGGGCGACGTAGTGCGGGATGACCAGCAGCACGCGGAAGAACACGGTCAGCCGCGGACGCGGGCCCTCCGGGTCGACAATCGCGAGCTCGACCGGGTAGCGGCCATCGCCGAACGGCGGATAGGCGTCCTGGAGCAGCATCAGGTAGGCCAGCGCCCGCGCGCGCCAGCGCAGGTAGAGCGCCGTGAGCCGGCGGATGCCGGGAAAGTGCGTGCCGGCGAAAACCAGCGTGAACCAGCTGATGACCGCCAGCGCGATGGCCACTGCGCCGAGCAGGCCGCTCTCGCCGACGAGCGAGCTCTGCCCGTCGTTCTGCTGGCTGGCGACGCCGATGCCCACGCCGCCGACGAGGATGACGTGCGGGATCGCGAGGATCATCCGGAACGCGGTGGTCAGCCGGTTGCGGTTCGCGAGCACCGGTTCGACCGTGAGCTGCACCGGATACGCCATGGCGAGACACTAACAGAATCGGCGCCGCCGATCAGCGCGTCGGCCGGTAACGCTGCGCGATCAGGCCCGGGCCTGGCCCCATCAGCAGCGTGCCGTCGGCCATCACGTCCATGCCGTGATTGCCGGCCGAAGGCACCCAGCCGAGCAGGCGACCGGACGCGGCGTCCACCTTCAGCAGCCAGCCGGGCGACAGATTGGGCTGCGCGCGCGGCTGCGTCGCCAGCCACATCGCCGCGCCGTCGGCCTTCAGCCCGAAGGTCTTGCCGAAGCCCGTCCACTCGCCGAGGAAGCGCCCCGCCTGGTCGAAGCGCTGGATCCGGCCGTTCTCGCGGTCGGCGACGTACACCACCCCGGCGCCGTCGATCTGGATCGAGTGCGGCAGGTTGAACTGGCCCGGCCCGGCGCCGGCACTGCCCCATTCCCGCACCCGCCGCCCCTCGGCGGTGAATTCGAGGATGCGGGCGTTGGCGTAGCCGTCGGCGACGAAGACGTGGCCGCCGGCGGCGAACGCCACGTCGGTGGTGCCGCAGAAGTTGTTGCGACACGGCGAGGGCTGACCGCCGACCGCGATGTCGAGCAGCTCGCGGCCCTCGGGCGAGAACTTGCGGACGTGCGAACTGGCGGCGTCGGTGGTCCAGACGTTGCCGGTCGGGTCCACGCGGATCGCATGCGGCATCACGTACAGCCCGCGGCCCCACGATCGCCGCACGCGGCCGTCGGGGCCGATAGCGACGACCGGATCGGCCTGGTCACCGCGCTGCAGCAGGTAGACGGTGCCGTCGGCAGCCGCGGCCACCCACGACACCATGCCGAGCGCGAACTCTGGCGACGGCGGCACGACCGCCAGCGGCGCCGATTCCTGCGGGAGGCGCGGCGCCGCGGCGACCAGCGCCCGCAGCGCCCGTTCGGCGGCGTCGGGCGCGTTCTGCGGCGGCGTGGCCGGAGCCTGCGCCGGGATCACGACGGCCGCGGCGCAGACCGCCGCCGCCACCGCCGCGAGCATCGCATCGGTCCGCGCAGCCATCGTCATCCCTCCGCGCCGTCCACTACGGCAGGTCGGGCGGCGGAACGCGCTTCCTGCTCGCCTGCTCGAACGCGTAGGCCAGCGCGATCAGCCGCGGCTCGGTGCACGCCGTCCCCGTGAACGCCACGCCGAACGGCGCCGGCTTGGCGTTGAACCCCGCGGGCAGCGGCGGGGTCGGTGCGTTCGGGACCATCCCGAACGGCACGGCGACGATCGGATAGCCGGCGCGCGACGTCAGATTCGCGCCGCTGCTGCCCGGCGTGAGGATGGCGTCGAGCCGGTGCGCCTCGAGCACGGCGTCGATGCCCTGGTCGCGGCTCAGGCGGTGGTCCTTGGCCGTGTCGGCGTCGTTGCGGGCCTTGTCGCGCACGACGTCCATCTCGTCCGAGATGTCGAGCCGCGACTGGCCGAAGCGGATCGCGCCGGCCCTGACGTGCGCCAGGTTCCACTGGCGCAGCTCGGTGAGCGACTTCACCGGCGCCGCCGGGCCGAGGCTGGCGAGCCAGGCGTTGAAATCGCGCTTCATCCCGTACTTGAAGTTGACGGTGCAGGTGGCGTCGCCGCCCTTCTTGTGCTCGGCGCCCTGGCAGTAGTCGAACAGCAGGAAGTTGTCGGCGGGCGTCGTCGCCACGATGCTCGGAATGTCGGCCGGATCGACCACCTCGGCGCCCTGGGCCTTCAGCAGTGCGATGGCCTCGGCCATCACCTTCGCCTGGTCGGGGTTCAGGCCACCGCGCGGCGTCGTCTCACCCGGCGCGGTCACCGGGTCGACGTAGAACGCCCGCGGCACGCCGATGCGCGCGCCCTTGAGCGCCCCGGCGTCGAGGAACGCCGTGTAGTCGCGATTCGGCGGCGGCGTGCACGTCGTGGTGGCGGCGTCGTTCGGATCGGGCGCCGCGCCCTCGAGCACGCCCATCAGCAGCGCGGCGTCGCGGACGGTGCGCGCCATCGGTCCCGCGGTGTCGTGGTCGGCGGTGATCGGGATGACGCCGTAGCGGCTGATCCGGCCGATCGTCGGGCGGATGCCGACCAGCATGTTGGCATTGGACGGACTGATGATCGAGCCGCCGGTATCGGAACCGACACTGGCCGCCCAGAAGCTGGCGGCGGTGCCCGCCCCCGAACTGGAGCCGCCGGTCGACAGGACGGGCCGGCCGTCGAAGACGTCCTCGCGGGGATCCATCCGCGGGTCGTAGGGGTTGTAGGCGAAGCCGGCGACGCCGGTGTAGTTGGCGACCATCGCCGTCGGCGCGCCGGCGGTCCAGTGCGCCAGTTCGGTGAGCACGGTCTTGGCGACGATCACGGCGCCGCCGTCGCGGAGCAGTCTGGTCAGCGTGGCGTCGTAGGGCGGCAGCAGATCGCGGAAGGCCAGGGCACCGCCGGTGGTGCGGATGTCGGTGGTGTGGATATTGTCCTTGAGGGCGATCGGGATGCCGTGCAACGGGCCGCGGACGCGGCCGGCGGCGCGCTCGCGGTCCATCGCGTCGGCGTCCTCGAGCGCCCTCGGGTTCACGGTGATGATCGCGTTCAGCCGGTCTTCGTAGGTGGCGATGCGCTCCAGATAGCGCTCGGTGATCCGGCGCGAGGTGACACGGCCCGCCTGCAGCGCCTGCTGCAGGGTGGCGATGTCGGTCTCGACGATCGAGAACGGCGCCTCGGCGGCGGCGGCCGGCGGCGTGGACGGCCGCGTCGGGGCGCTGCAGGCCGCCACGGCGGCGGCCGTGGCCAGCAGAGTGAGTGCGGGCACCAGGCGTCGAGTCATCTCGGTCGCTCCTTCGCGTCAGTCGTCACCGCGCACGGCGTACTGGTAGCGCGCACTCTGGATCACCTCGGCGTCGGGCAGGCGCAGCGCCGTCAGCACGCCGTGGCCGATGGTGTCGAGCCCGTAGGTGCGGCCGACGATTCGCGGCCACGGCCAACCGGCGGCGTCGAGGTCCGCGGCGTTGGTGTGGCCGTAGACCACCGGGCGATCACCGCGGTACTCCTCGGGGAACCGCGCGTGTCCCCACGTCAGCGTCCGGCCCTGGCGGTCGAGGTCGGCGAGCGACGGGTGGACGCCGGCGTGGCTGCAGATGCACTCGTCCGACTCGTGAAAGCGGTCGAGCGACAGGAAGAACTCGCGGTGGGCATCGGGCAGGACGTCGAAGAACGCCTCGTAGGGCAGCGGCACGCCGCCGGCGTGGAGGGCGCTGCCGGCGGCTCCGACGGCCTCCCGCAGCGTCCGTTCGGCGTCGGCCGAGTAGCTGCGCACCGTCGAATAGCCGTTCATGCCGAAGAGCCAGGAGTGGGCGCACGGGTCGAACATCGACTTCAGCAGCCACTCTTCGTGATTGCCCACCAGGCAGACGACGCGTCCGGGAGCGCGATGGCGAAAGGCCAGGATCGCGTCGACGACGCCGCGGCTGTCGTCGCCGCGGTCGATGTAGTCGCCGAGGAACACGACGGTGTCGGCCTCGGTCAGGCGCGGTTCGATGCGGCCGAGCACGTCGTCGAGCGGCGCGCGCCAGCCGTGGATGTCGCCAATCGCATAGGTGGCCATCGCCGGAGAGACGGGTGATGGTAGCCCACGGCGCGGCCTTATAGTGATCGGGCCGCACCGCCCGCGGCACGTCCATCGGGAGTCGTCATGCGTCGCACCCTCGTCGTGGTTCTCGCCCTGACCGCCCTGGCGATCCAGCCGGCACGTACCCAGCCGCGCGGGCTGAAGGTGCACATCTCGGTCGACATGGAGGGCATCGCCGGCGTCGTCACCGGCGATCAACTCGGCCCGAGCGGTTTCGAATACGGCCGCTTCCGCGAGTTCATGACCGGCGAGGCGATGGCGGCGGTGACCGCGGCGAAGGAGGCCGGCGCCACCGAGATCGTCGTCGCCGACGCCCATGGCAACGGCGAGAACCTGCTCATCGAGCAGTTCCCGCCCGACGTGAAGATCGTCCGCTCCTGGCCGCGGCCGCTGTCGATGATGGGCGGCCTCGACCGGACGTTCGACGCGGCGATCTTCATCGGCTACCACGCCTCGACGACCAACCGGGCCGGCGTGCGCGCGCACACGTTCTCGAGCGCGACGCTGACGCGGGTGGCGCTGAACGGCGTCGAGATGACCGAAGGATCGTGGAACGCCGCCATCGCCGGCCACTTCGACGTGCCGATCGTGATGATCTCGGGCGACGACGCGGCCATCGCCGAGGTGCGCAGGGTGGTCGGCGATCTCGAAGGGGCCGAGACCAAGAGGGCGCTCGGCTTCCACGCCGCGGTCACGGTGACGCCGGCGGCGGCGCAGGCCGACATCGCCGCCAAGGTGAAGGCGGCGCTGGCGCGTCGCGCCGGTTTCCGCCCCTACAAGCCGCAGGGGCAGATGGTCGTCGACGTCGCCTTCAAGCACTACATGCCGGCCGAGGTGCTCGCCTACCTGCCGCTGTTCGAGCGCACCAGCGCCCACTCGGTGCGCTTCCGGGCCCGGGACATGGTCGAGGCCTCGGCGATCATGGAGTTCGTCGGCGAGTACCGCCCCGACCTCACGCCCTGAATTGGGGCCTGGCCCCATTGGCACGAAATCTGCGCAAGAAACGCGCCATCGGGGCCAGGCCCCTAGGTGATTTCGTCGGGATGGATGGCGCGGGCCAGGGCGTCGGCGCGCTCGATGAGCCCCTCCCGCACCAGGCGGTTCAGCGAATCCTCGAGCGTGAACGAGCCGGTCTTGCGCGTGAGCGTGATCTCCTGGTGCAGATGCTGCAACGCGTTCTTGCGGATGTGCTGACGTGCCCCATAGCTCATGAGCAGCAGCTCGCCGGCCGGGACGAGACCACCGCCCTTGCGGGGCAGCAGCGTCTGCACGTAGACGGCGGCCAGTGCCATCGCCAGGTCCTGACGCACGGTCGCCTGCCGCTCGGGCGGGAACGCGTCGGCGATGCGGCCGACCGTGGACGCCGCGTCGGTCGTGTGCACGCTCGAATACACCGCGTGGCCGGTCTCGGCCGCTGCCAGGGCGATCTGCATCGTGTCCGGATCGCGCATCTCGCCGACGACGATCACGTCCGGGGCCTGACGCACCGCCGCGCGCAGCGCCGTCGGGAAGTCGGCCGCGTCGATGCCGATCTCCACGTGCTCGACGATCGACCCCTGGTGCTGGTGCTCGAACTCGATCGGGTCTTCGATGGTGACGACGTGCTTGCGGTCGCGGCGGTTGATCTCGTCCACGAACGCGGCCAGCGTCGTCGTCTTGCCGGTGCCGGTGGCGCCGCCGACGAGCACCAGCCCGCGTGGGATGCGCGACAGCGCCTCGACGCCCGGCGGCAGGTTCAGGGTGGCAAGGCGAGGCGGCTGGGCCGGCAGCACGCGAATCGCCGCAGCGGCGCGTCCGCGCTCGCGATGGAGGTTGGCGCGGAAGCGTCCGGCGCCGACCCGGAGGCGGGCATCCACGGGCGCGCCGGAGTGGAACGCGCGGACCGCGTGCGGCGGCAGCGCGCCGAGCATCGCGGCCGCGATGTCGTCGCCGTCGAGCACGGCTTCGCCGTCCAGGGCGACGACCCGACCGTCGACACGCGCGGTCGGCGGCGCCCCGGCCACCAGCAGCAGGTCGCTGGCACCCAGGTGTCGCACCTGAGCGAGCCACGCCTCGAGGCGAGCGGAGCCGCTGCCCCGCGACGCCCGCGCCGCGCCATCGCCAAGGGCGTTCAGCTCGTCGACCGCGTCATCGAAGTCCGACATCGCGGCAGTATCTGCGATGTACGCCGAGACTGCTCGCGTGGCACAGGATTCGTGCCCTCAGTGCCATTTGGGGCCTGGCCCCGATGGCACGGTTCGTGCGCCGATTTCGTGCCAACGGGGCCAGGCCCCTCGGCGTTCTCAGCGCTTCGGCAGCAAGTCCTTCCGCACCTTGGCGACAGCGGTGAAGTTCGGGTCGACGACGTTGGCCACTTCGATCTCCAGGGCCTGGCCCATGAAGATCTGCGCGCCGCGCTCCGACATGCCGTGGTCGGCCATCAGCCAGCGTTGCATCTCGCTGACGGCGTGCTGCAGCGCCTGCAGCAGCGGCCGGGCGCTGCCCAGCACCATCAGGTGCGTGGCGCTCTCGAGACGCGGCCAGGCGATCGCCTTCTGCTTGACGAGCTGCACCGTAAAGGTGACGTCCATCGACGTCTCGAGGCCGGTGCCCACCACTTCACCCTCGCCCTGCCGGGCGTGGCCGTCGCCGATGAAGAGCAGCGCGCCCGGCTCGTTCACCGGCAGCATCACCGTCACGCCGGCGGTGAGCCCGGCGTAGTCCATGTTGCCGCCCCACGCTCCGGGCGTGGCGGTGCTGTAGGCCTCCTTGCGCGCCGGCGCGACGCCGACGCAGCCGAGCATCGGGCGCAGCGGCAGGGTGATCGGCGGCGTGACGGCCGGGTCGTCGAGCGTCGCCCGGCCGGCCGCCTTGTCGAGCCGCCAGGCGACGCGGCGGGCTTCGCGGTCCTGGCGGGCGCCGATGGCGGCCGGGTCGGCCGCATACGGCGCCAGCAGGCTGCCCGAGTAGGCCGTGGCGCGGTTGATCTCGATCGCCTCGACCGTCACCGCCAGCACGTCGCCCGGCTCGGCGCCCTCGACATAGAACGGGCCGGTCTGCGGGTTCGGACCCGGCGCACGGGTCTGGCCGTCCCAATCGACGCCGCCGGCGTCGATGGTCCTGGTGATCACGCGGTCGCCAGGCTTGATGCGCAGCACCGGCGGGTGCGCGAACGAGAAGGTGTTGTAGAACCGCTCGGGAACGAAGCGATGCGTGTCGGCAGCGACGGTCGCCGCCGACGCCAGCATCACGGACGTGAGGGCGGCGATGGCCCGGGACATGCCGTGCATGCGAACGCGCCGCCTATTCCGCCGTGGCCGGGTCGATGATGGCGTGCACGCGGGCGACGCTGTTGGCCGGGAAGCCGCCCTGCCGCGCGTATTCGCGCACCATCGCCTCGTCGGGCGCCTGGTAGATGCAGTAGATCTTGTCGTCGGTCACGTAGCTGTGGATCCACTGGATCTGCGGGCCCATGCCGTTCAGCACGCCGCACGACTTCTGGGAGATGGCGTGGAGCTGGTCCGACGTGAGCTTGCCGGCGCCGGGTATCTCGCGCTCGATGACGAACTTGGGCATGGCGGCCTCCCTGAGCTGACACCGCGATGACGCGGCGGGCCGGCATCGTATCACCGCCACACCGCCACGCCGGCGCCGACACGGCCAGGGCCGAGCGCGTCAGCGCCGCCGGAACGCGTCGTTCAGCTCGGCCGACGGCATGCCGCGCGCGAGCGCGGAAAAGGTGCCCTGCGCGGCGATCTCCCGCGCCGCCGTCATGAACCCGCCCCACGCCGCGCGGGCCAGCGCCCCGCCGACGCTGATGCGCCGCACGCCGAGCGCGGCCAGCTCGGCCACGGTGGCGAAGTCGGTGTGCGCCAGCACGTTCACGGGCCGCGGCGCCACCGCGCGCACCACCGCGCCGATCTCCTCCGGCGTGCGGATCCCCGGCGCGTAGAGGCACTCGGCGCCGGCCTCGGCGTAAGCGACGAGCCGGCGGATCGTCTCGGCCAGGTCGGGCCGGCCGGCGATGAAGCCTTCGGAGCGGCCGGTGAGCAGCACGCCGGTGCCGCTGGCGTCGAGCGCCGCGCGTGCCGCCCGCACCCGCTCCACCGCGAGGTCGAACGCGAACAGGGGCTCGGCCGGGTCGCCCGTCGAGTCTTCGATCGACAGGCCGGCCACGCCGGTGGCCGCGGCGCGGGCGACGTTGGCCGCGACCTCGGGCGGCGCCACCGCGAAGCCGCCCTCGAAGTCGGCGTTCACCGGCACGTCCGCCGCGGCGGCGATCGTCCGCAGGTGCGCCAGCACGTCGCCGACCCCGACGTCGTTGTCGCGCCGGCCCATCGCCCACGCCATCCCCGCGCTGGTGGTGGCGAGGGCGGGAAACCCCAGCCCGGCCAGCAGACGGGCGCTGCCGGCGTCCCACGGGTTGGGCATCACGAAGCATCCCGCGTCGTGCAGCGCGCGGAACGTGCGCACACGCGGCGACCACTGGCTCATCGTCGTTCTCCGGGCGCTCGACCCGCGCTCGCGGCTGGTGGCGACCGCGGCCGGCCGTCAGTCTTCGAGGGCGTGAACCGTGCGGGACGCCGCGGCGCGGAAGCGCGCGAACAGCGCATCGCGCTCGGCGTCGAAGCTGGCCTTGAGCACCGCCGGCACCGGCTCACCGGGCGGCAGGTTCTGGTGCTCGGTGATCGGGTTCACATAGCGGCCGTCGCGGCGCAGCCCGTAGTGCAGATGCGGGGCGGTGGCGAGGCCGGTGCGGCCGACGTTGCCCACCTGCTCGCCCTGGCCGACACGGGCGCCGACGCGCACGCCGGCGGCGATCGCCGACAGGTGCAGGTACTCGCTCTCGTAGCCGCTGGTGTGGCGCACGCGCACGGTGCGGCCGCCGCCGTTGGTCCAGCCGGCGAAGCTGACCACGCCGGCCGCCACGCTGATGACCGGGGCGCCGGTCGGGGCGCGGTAGTCGACGCCGTTGTGGGCGCGGGCGTACTTGAGCACCGGGTGCATCCGCGAGCGCGAGAAGCGCGAGGTGATGCGCGGCTCGAACTTGAGGGGCGACTTCAGGAAGAAGCGGCGCAGCGACCGGCCCTCGAGGTCGAAGTAGCCGGCGGTGCCGTCGGCCAGCGTGAAGCGCATCGCCTGCAGCGCCCGCCCGCCGTTGACGAACTCGGCCGCCTGCACCGGCCCGTAGGCCATGAACTGGCCGTCCTCGCGCACCGACTTCTCCACTACCAGCCGGAAGGCGTCGCCGGGCTGCAGATCGCTGTTGAAGTCGATCTCGCCGCTGAAGATCTCGGCCATCGCCAGCGCCAGGTCGAGCCGTTCGCCGGCGCTCTCGATCGCCTCGCTGAGCGACGGCGCGTCGCGATCGATGCGGCCCTCGACGACCACCTGCGTGGTCACGCGCGGCAGCTCGACCACTTCGGCGGTGAACAGGCCGATGTCGCCGTCGCGCCGGCTGGCGCGCAGCGCGCGGGTCGGATCGATCTCGTACTCGAACGAGCGGATGCGCCCGTCGAACAGCCGATCGATGCGGTAGATGTTGCCGGCCCGCAGCCGCCGCACGTCGAAGCTCGAGGTCACGGCCTGAACCAGCGCCGAGAGCTCCGACTCCGGCAGCAGGTGCTTGCCGAGCATGCCGGCCACGGTGGCGCCGTTGGGCACCACGGCCGAGATGACGTCGGAGTCACGCGGCAGCAGGATGTCGGCGAGCCGGGCCGGCGCGTCGGCCAGGACGTTGCCGGTGTCGTGCGGCAGCCGGTCGCGCACCAGCGCCAGCGTGATGCTGGCGGCGAGGCTGACGACGCCGAGGAGAACCTGCGTGCGGCCGCGCATGCGCATTGGTGTGTAGACGCCCCGTGGTGGACGGCGGCCGGCCGGGCCCGCTAACGGCCCCCCGGCCGCGGCGCGGTGGCGCGCTCGGTGGACGGCGGCACGAGGCCCTTGATCCGCATGTAGGTCACCAGGTTGCCGTAGTGCTCGTTGCTGTGGCTGATGTTCTGCACCAGCACCTGGCCGCGCGGCTGCTGGCTCTGCCCCATGGTGATAATCTCGGACAGAGCGGCGTCGGTCTGCATCTTGTAGACACCGTCGCAGTAGGCCACCGCGGCCTTGAGGCCGGCGACGAGCGCGGCCTTCCCGACCACCTTCTCGAAGTCCTGCTTGTTGGGGTTGGCTTCGCCCTTGACCCGGGCGCAGTACCCGAACTCCGCGCTGGCGACGTGGCCGACGAAGCCGGCGAAGGTGCGCACGTCCTTGGTGGGCTGGAAGCCGTATTCGGCCTCGGGCATCTTCTCGGCGGCCTCGACGACGTTGCGCGCGACGCCGGTGTGCATGCGGTCGAGCGCCTCGGCCAGGGCCTTGCCCTGCGCGAAGGCCGGGCTGGCCAGGGCCAGGCTGACGACACAGATGGCGACGGAGCGGGTCATCGGGGCGCCTCCCGGGAAAGCGCCCATTCTACCGCACGGGCGCGATCGCGGACTGCACGCCGCTTACCGGATCGGCACGACGAGCTGAGCCGTGGCCCCCGGTTCGACGCGCACCACCTGCGTCGACTTCCATCCGGCGCGCTCCAGGACGACCTGGTAGTCACCCGGCGCCACGTCGCGCAGCGTCACCGGCGTCGAGCCGCGCGCCTGGCCGTCGATGGTCACCCGCGCCGGCGACGGCTCGCTGCGCACTTCGAGCACACCGGTGGACGAGACGCCCTGCAGCTCGACGTACTGCGCCGTCTGCACACCGGCGCGGATGGTGAGCGGGATGACGCGCGGTTCGGCGGCGCCGACCCGCAGCTGCAGCACGTGCGTGCCGGGCGACACGCGCACGGTGAGCGGCGTCACGCCGCGCTGCTCGCCGTCGATGGTGACCGCGGCGCCCTCGGGGCGCGACTGCAGCACCAGTTCGCCGTCGCCGGTCAACGCCTCGGTGGGACGGGTCGCCATCCACGCCAGGCCGGCGCCCTGCAGCAGCACCAGCGCGGCCATGGCCGCGACCGCGCGCGCCGACCGCCAGAACGGCACCGCCGCTTCGACCGGCGCCGCGAGATCGGGCGACGGGCCGGGCTCGACGGCGGCGCCGAACCGGACCTTGGCCGGTTCGGCCGCGCGCGGGGATGGGACAGGCGGCGCGGGCGGCGCATCGGTCGCCGCCACCGCCTTCGCCTCCGGCGGCGCCGGCCCGACCTGGGGGCGCGCCGAAGCCGCGGCGACGAAATCCTCCACCATCAGGCCGGTGCGCGGCGACTCGGCTGGCGCGGCCGGCGCGGCAGCCGCCACGGCCCGGGCGGCCACGGGCGCGGCGACGGCCGGCGACGGCGCGACGGCCGGCGCGGCCGCCGGTGGCGGCGCGGGGGCCGGCGGCGGATCGGCCAGGGCCACGGCGCTGAGGTCGGGGAACACGACCACCGACGCCGCGGCACCGGCGGAGCCCGGGGCGGGCGCCTTGGCCGGTGGACTGTCGAACGCCGTGGCGTCGAGCGCCCAGGCCGGGGCCGGCATGTCGAGCAGGTTCGGCGCCTCCACCGGCGCCGGCGGCTCGGGCAGCTCGACATGCGGCATCAGGCGGTCGACCTTGGCCATCGCCAGGTCGAGCTCCATCGGCTGAGCGATGAGCGCGGTCTCGCTCGCCAGCAGCTGCTCGAGCGCCAGCCGGGCGTCGAACAGCGAGGCGAAGCTGCGGGCGTGGAGCTGGAGGGCGCGGGTCAGCCACGTGCGCAAGCCGTCGGAGAGGGGCGCGTCGACCACGGTGGGCGTGCGTTGACGGGCGCCGCCGACCAGCACCTCGAGCCGTTCGGGGAACTCGTCGTCGCGCAGCCGCCGCCCGATCACCAGCGACAGCACGGTCACGCCCACCTGCGCCACGTCGCCGCGCGGCGACACGGCGCGACCGCCGGCCGCCTGCGGCGTCACCACGCGCAGCTTCGCCCACAGCCGCTCGGCGTCCCATCCCAGGGTCTCGACGGCCGGTCCGAGGGTGTAGTCGGTGAGCACCAGCCGGCCCTGCGGCGTCAGCAGCAGGTGCTCGGGGCCGAGCGCGCCGCTGGCCGTGTCGCGGCTCTGCGACGAGAGCATCGCCGCCGTGGGCAGCAGCTGGCGCAGCAGCAGCATCACCACGCCGATGTCGAAGGTCAGGTTCTCGGCCTCGGCGACATCGAGCAGATCCGACAGGCGCCACCCCTTGACGTACTCGGACACCAGGATCACGCCGCCGCGTTCGTCGGTCTCGACCCGCAGCGCCTTGGCGTAGGAGGTAAGGCGCAGCGCAGCCACCCGGGCGACGCGCTCGCGCAGGGCCGCGGTGAATCCCGGATGGTCGGTCAGCGACGGGTCGAGGTGCAGCAGCTCGACGGGCGCATCGTCGCGGCTGACCCGGACCACACGGCGGCCGAACCCGTCGACGAACAGGGGGCTGGAGTCGATCATGGGGACCCGGGCCAGTGTTCAAACTTCGCACCATGCCCGGCGCCGCCGGGCGGCGGCCGCCAACCCGCGCGATCGCGCCGCGAATCGGTGGATCGGTGGGCGCACCCGCCGATCCCGCGGCGGCCCCCAGCCGCGGGATCTCGCCGGCGCATTACAATCGCGTAATCACCGGCTGCCGGATTTGCAGTCGGCGCGCCCCCGGCCTCCGAGGCTGTTACACTGCGCCGGTTCACACGGTTCTGCCGCGGCCGGCGCGTGGAGGCATCGGCTCCGGCCAGCGGCGCCGTCCCGTCCGATGGATACAGTCGTCCTGATGTCCCTGCTCGCCGGATTCGCCACCGGCGCCCTCGCCGCGTGGGTGCTGGCGCGCGGCCAGTTCCGGCGCGAGCTGACCGAGTCGATCGCCACGCATCAGGCCACCGTGAGCGCCGCCCAGGCGCTGTTCCACCAGACGACCCGGCGGCTCGGCGAAGTGCAGGCCGAGCTGGTGCGATCGCGCGACGACCTCGAACGGGCCCGCGCCGAGAGCGCGACGCTGCGCGAGGATCTGGCCCGCACGTCGGCCGAGCTCACCCACCAGCAGCAGATCGTGCCGCAGCAGCTGGGCGTCCTCGAGAAGGCGCAGGCACAACTGCGCGAGAGCTTCGCGGCGCTGGCCGGATCGGCGCTCAAGTCGAGCAACGAGGAGTTCCTGAAACTGGCGCACGAACGGCTGTCGGGTCTGCAGAAGGACGCGGTCACCGAGATCTCGCGCAAGCAGCAGGCCTTCGACGAACTGGTGTCGCCGATCCGCGACGTCCTGCAGCAGGTCGATCAGAAGCTGGGCGAGGTCGAGAAGAACCGCGTCGAGACCGGCGCCGAGATCTCGGCGCTGCTCGAGGCGATCGGCCGCAGCCAGGTGCAGCTGCGCGCCGAGACCACCAACCTGGTGCGGGCGCTGCGCACGCCGACGGTGCGCGGCCGCTGGGGCGAGATGCAGCTGCGCCGCGTCGTCGAGATGGCCGGCATGCTCGAGTACTGCGACTTCCACGAGCAGACGACGACCGCCACCGAAGGCGGACGCATCCGGCCCGACCTGCTGGTGCGGCTGCCGGGCGGACGCACCGTCGTCGTCGACGCGAAGGCGCCGCTCGAGGCCTACCTCGACGCCCAGGACGCCACCGACGATCACACCCGCGAGGCCAAGCTCGCCGATCACTCCCGCCAGGTGCGCGACCACATGACCAAGCTCGGCGCCAAAGGCTACTGGGAGCAGTTCCAGCCGTCGCCCGAATTCGTCGTGATGTTCCTGCCCGGCGAGGCGATCTTCCAGGCGGCGCTGCAGCAGGACGCCCGGCTCATCGACTTCGGCGTCGGCGCCCAGGTGTTCCCGGCCAGTCCGCTCACCCTGATTGCCCTGCTGCGGGCGGTGGCGCACGGCTGGCGGCAGGAACGGCTCACCCGCAACGCCGAGCAGGTCAGCCGGCTCGGCAAGGATCTCTACGACCGCGTCCGCCATCTCACCGATCGCATGGAGACGCTGCGCGGCCGCCTCGACGCCACGGTGCGCGCCTTCAACGAGACGGTGGCCACCTACGAAGGGCGCGTGCTGGTCACGGCACGCCGCTTCCGCGATCTCGGCGCCGCGACCGGCGAGGAGATCGGCCTGGTCGGCGAGGTGGAATCGACGCCGCGGTCGCCGCACGGCGTGGCGCGGCTGTTCCTGGCCCACGCCAGCGCCGACGGCGACGCCGCCGTCACCCCGCCGGCCGAGGAATCGCCGGCCGACGTCTTCGAGCCCGACGCGTCCCCGGCGATCTCGAGTGATCGCTGACCGCATCGCCCCCGTCCCGCGCATCGTCTGCTGGAGGTTGCCGTGTTCCGACTGCTCCGCCTGACCGCCCTCGCCCTGCCGTGTCTCGCCGTCGCCTGCGGCGGCGGCCAGCCCGCCGGGCCCGCCCCCGAGGCCACCGCGCCCGCTCCGGCGGCGCCGGCCGCGCCCGCGCCCGAGGCGATCTCGGTCACCGGTAGGCCGCTGGTGCCGATGGAGCTGTCGAACCGCGCCGAACTGGAGGCCAACCTGAAGAAGGCCGAAGAGGATCTGGCCAAGGCGCCCGACAGCGCCGACGCGCTCATCTGGGTGGGCCGCCGGCAAGGCTATCTGTGGCAGTACAAGAACGCGATCGCCACCTTCACCAAGGGGATCGAGCGGTTCCCCGACGACGCGCGCTTCTACCGGCACCGCGGCCACCGCTACATCACGGTGCGCAACTTCGACGGCGCCGTCGCCGACTTCGAGAAGGCGGTCACCCTGATCAAGGGGAAGAAGGACGAGATCGAGCCCGACGGCGCGCCCAACCCCGCCGGGGTGCCGCGCAGCACCCTGCAGTTCAACATCTGGTACCACCTCGCGCTCAGCTACTACCTGAAGGGCGACTACGAGAACGCCCGGCGCGCCTGGCTCGAGTGCATGAAGGTGTCGAACAACGACGACTCGGTCATCGCCACCAGCGACTGGCTGTGGATGACCCACATGCGGCTGGGCGACAAGGCGGCCGCCGCCAAGGTGCTCGAGCGGATCACGCCGAAGATGGAGGTCCTCGAGAACGGCTCGTACCACCGCCGGCTGCTGATGTACAAAGGCCTCGAGAAGCCCGAGGCGCTCCTCGACACCACCAACGCCGACGATCTGACCATCGCCACGCAGGGCTACGGCGTCGGCAACTACTACTTCGTCACCGGCGACACCGCCAAGGCCCGGGAGATCTTCGACCGGGTGCTGGCCGGCAAGCAGTGGGCGGCGTTCGGCTACATCGCCGCCGAGGTCGATCGCGCGAAGATGAACTGACGGCGCGAGGTCGAGCCTCATCCCGGCACCGAACGCGCATGACTGCGCCCGCCGCGGCTTCGAGGGTGGGGCTACCGGGCGACGCGCTGGCGCAGCTCGTCGAACCAGTTCAGGACGAGCGTGAGCTGGCTCCGCGAGCTCGATGCCGCTTCGGCGTCTTCGACCAGGAGGAAGCGGCCGTCGGGAGCCACGGAATATGCCTGGAGCCCGGTTGTCTCGACGCCGTCGAACAGCGCCACAGGGCGCCCGAATGCGATCGAGGCCCCGAGCCGTCGTGGCGCCGCCATCATCGTCGCGCCGCGAAGGTAGAACAGTTCGCGCCCGTCGCTGGACCAGACCGGCGCGGCGCCGCCGTCGATCGACACGGGCACCTTGGACCGAAGCGCAGGATAGTCCGAGACGAATACCTCGAGCCGGCCGGCGACGTCGTACTCGTAGGCGAGCCAGCGGCCATCGGGGGAGAAATTCGCCTGCAGTCGGTTCTGCATCGAGTGCACCAGCGTACGCGTGGAGCGGTCACGAAGCGTCAGGGCGACGAGTTCGAACCCGCCGGCCGGCGACGCCCGGGTGTAGAGCACGGTCCCACCATCCGGTGACCACGCTGAAAGGCTCAGGCCGGCCAGGCGTTCCGTGACCACCTCGGGTTCCCCGGACGCTTCGGGGTCGACGACGGCGAGTCCGCGATCATACCAAGGCAAGGCGATGCGGCGGCTGTCCGGACTCCACGCGTAGGTATGGGAATCGCTGCGGGTGAAGAGGGGCGTCAACGTGCCGGTGTCGAACGTGAACAGCCAGGCGAAATGGTCGCCGATGCCGATCGGGAGGGCTACGCGCCGCCCATCCGGCGAGAGATTCAACTCTGTCTGATATGGCCGGGACGGGGCGCCGGCGTCGGTTCTCAGGCCATCGCGCGTCACCCACACGAGGCGCCGGCCTTGGGACCCGCCCGGAGCGTAGACGAGGTCACCCGTCTCGGAGAGGGCCATCATCGGCCCGCCAAACAACCCGGCGGAGATATCGTTCAGCACCACGACCGGGTCGGCGCTCAGACGCAGGCCGTCGAGATCGAACGGCGCGGCGAGCAACTGGGTGCCGCGCGCGAACACGAGATGGCCGGAGGGAGTGACCTGCCCGGCCCGCGCACCCTTGACGAGGACGGTACGGGTGGATTCGCCGGGGCGAACGACGGCGATGAATGCGCTATCGGGATCGTCGGACACGCCGGACACCGTGACGATGAACCCGCGGTTGCCGGGAAGCACCTGTGGCCAGAGGAACCGTGCCTCGTGTTCGGTATCGAGAGGGACCACGACCTTACAGGGCCCACCGGGTTGACCAACTTCGAGGAGCCCTGACAGCGACGCGTAGACGATTCTGCCGTCCTCGCTCCACGCCCCGCCGCGAAAGCCCTGGAACCCGGCGATCTCTTTCGCCGAGCAGAGCATCTCCGCCTCGCCGCCCGCCACCGCGGTCCGCCAGATGGCGTCCGCCGCGATCGACGCGACGTGTCTGCCGTCGGGAGACAAAACGGGCTGGCCGGTCGCACCATTCGGCGGGGGCTTGACGGCGGTGGTGCGCTGATCCGTGAGGCCATGGACGTGTACTTGATTGAACCCGGAGAGTCTCGACACGAATGCGATCGACCCGCCGTCGTGCGAGAAGCTGAGGGTCGATCCGCCGCCGGTTGTGCCGCGCGACGGTGGCACCGGCAACTGGATGACGACGCGGCGGGTCTGGGATGCGGACGCTGGCGCCTGCGCCGGAGCGCGGAGCGTCGACCACGCGGCGGCCGCAAGCCCCAGCGTCCCGACGACAAACGCCGCGGTCGCCCATCGGGAAACGCGCGGGGCCGGCGTTGAGGCGCCATCCCCCGTGCCGTCGGCGAGCAACAACCGGGCATCGGCGATGTGGCGCAACCGTGCCTTGAGGTCGGGCGCGAGGCAGTGGCGCAGGAGGGCCCGGAGCGTACTTGGGACTGCGGCCGGTAGCCGCGTCCAGTCGGCGTGGCCTTTCAAGACCGCGGCGAGCGTGTCCGGTACCGTGTCGCCGTCGAACGCGCGCCGGCCGGTCAGCATTTCGTAGAGCACGCAACCGAAGGCCCAGATATCAGCCCGCCGGTCCAACGGTCGTCCGCGCACCTGCTCGGGCGACATGTACGCCGCAGTGCCGAGAATCGTGCCGGGCATGGTGAAGGCGGGGCCGGTGATGGTCGGCGAATCGGCCGGCGCGGGACCAGCCCCGACCGGTTCCAGGGGATCGAGAGCCCGGGCGAGGCCGAAGTCCAGGAGCTTTACCGTGCCGTCGGTGGTGATCCGGATGTTCGCGGGCTTGAGATCGCGGTGAAGGACGTTCTTCTCGTGCGCGTAGTCGAGCGCCTCGACGATCTGGCGGGCCAGCGGGATGGCGTCCTCGAGAGCCATGGGTTTGGCCGAGATCCGCGACGCCAGCGTGTCTCCCTCGACGAGTTCCATGACCAGCGCCGGTGCGCCGCCATGCTCCTCCAGCCCGAACAGGGCCGCGATGTTCGGATGCGACAGGGCGGCGAGGATCTCGGCTTCGCGCTGGAACCGGGCGACACGCTCCGGATCGGCCGAGAACTCGGCCGGCAGGACTTTGAGCGCGACGTCGCGCTTCAGCCGATCGTCGCGGCCACGATAGACCCTGCCCATGCCGCCCTGGCCGAGCAGGCCAAGGACGCGGAACGCTCCGAGTTGAGCGCCAGGGCTGAGCTCCACGTCGGCAACTCGCAGAGTGTGGGCAACGAAGCCGAGCCGACGATAGCCCGTCTCGCCACGTTCTGTCGACCGCAGAGCCACGGGGCCCGCCACCGAGGCACCTTCAATGACGCCAGCGGTTTGACGTAGTCAGGCGACGGACCAATAATGGCCGTCCGTCATCCGGAACCACGAGTGAGCGGGAGGTCGCGATGAGCCGGTCCCTGATCCTGTCGATTGCCACCGTTCTGCTCGGGGCCTCGGCCGCGCTGGCCCAGGCGCAGGCAGGCGCGGCGCTGCCGAAGGTGCCAACGCCGACCGATGTCAAGCCCGGCAGCATCACCTGCGACGAGTGTCCGTACCCGTATCCGAGCAAGTACCTCGACATCAGCGTCTACGCCCAGGACGTGCGCATCTCCTACATGGACACGCCGGCCCAGGGCACGCCCAACGGCCACACCGTCCTGCTGCTGCACGGCAACAACTTCGGCGGCTTCTACTTCAAGGCGATCATCGACGCGCTGACGAAGGAGGGCTTCCGCGTCATCACGCCCGACCAGATCGGCTACGGCCGCTCGTCGAAGCCGATTGCGCCCTACAACTTCAATTCGCAGGTGCGCAACACCTGGCGCATCCTGCAGCACGAGAAGATCGAGCGCGTGATGGTCATCGGCCACTCCATGGGCGGGATGATGGCGGCGCGCTTCGCCGTGCAGTTCCCGAAGGCCACCGAGCGGGTCGTGGTCTACAACCCGATCGGCCTGACCGACGGCCGCTACGACCGGCCGATGACGCCGATCGACGAGGCCTACAAGTCGACGTTGAAGACGGACTACCAGTCGGTGCGCGCCGGGCTCGGCCGCTACGTCGCGCACGACCCCAGCAGGTGGAACGACCAGTTCGAGACCTATACCCGCATCCGCTATTCGTGGACGCTCAGCAGCGACTGGCCCCGCCTGGCGATGGTGCAGGCGCTGATCGGCCAGATGCTCTACGCCGACCCGGTGGTCTACGACTGGGCGCACATCCAGGTGCCGACGCTCGCCTTCGGCGGCGCCGAGGACATGCTGCTCGGCCCGGCCAAGAACTTCCAGGACCGCATGAAGGTGCTGGCCGATTCGGTGCCCAATGGCAAGGGCAGGGTGCACCTCATCCCCGGGCTCGGCCACGTACCGCACCTCGAGGCGCCCGACAAAGTACTGCCGCCGCTGGTCGCGTTCCTCAAGGAAGGGCTGGGCGCGCCGACGCAGGGGCGGTAGAACCGTGGCTCGGGGCTCGGGGCTCGGGAAGAGCCTTCGACGACAAATGAGACGCCGTCAGTGGCCGGTGCGCGCCCGGTAGCCATTGCTCAGGCGCAGCAGGTCCCGATTCTCCAGAACGCTGCCGCTCGGGACCTGGGCGCCGCGCGCGGTCGCTTCGAGCATGGCCTGGCCGATGGCCGTGGGCTCGATCGCGCGCTTGATCGGTCTCAGGACCCACAGCGGCGCGGTGTACCAGCGCGCCCGCGCGCCCTCCCGCAAGACGCCGCCCGGACGGTGCGAGACGACCCGCAGCCCGGTGCCGTCGGCGAGCGCGAACAGCGTGCGTTCGGCGCGGGCCTTCTCGCGGGCCCAGTGGTACCACGAGTCGCTGGAGGCGCCGCTGCCGCTCACCAGATGGAACGAGAGCGGCGCCGACCGGCCGCGCACTGCCAGCCACGCGGTGACGAATCGCACCGGATAGTCGACGTGGATCGCCGAGTACTCGTCGTTGGTGACGTTGAACGCGCTCGTGCCGAGCGCCCAGTAGACGGCGTCGGCCTCGGCGAGCACCGACGCGAGCGGCGCGTAGTCGAGGAAGTCGGTATGGAGATGGACGATCACGCGGCCCGTCGCGGCCGCGGCGTCGATCTCCGGCGTGGGCCGTCGCGTGACGACGTGGATGGCCCGGACCGCGGGATCCTGCATCATCGCCGTCAGCACGCCTTCGCCCACCAGTCCGGTGGCGCCGAATACCGCCACCCGCGCGTGGCGTCCCGCATCGACGTTCACCGCCGGCTCCGGATACTCGTCACCGAGGCGAGGGTAGATATAGACGGCGCTGAGAACGACGGCGCCGACGAGCAGGGGCAACGCGAGGCGCCGGCGGCGTCGCGACGGCGCGGCGGCAGTCACGACGCGGTTCTCGACCGATCCGCGGCCGGGCGGACGCTCATGCGGTAGCCGGTCCAGGTGAGCAGCATTCCAACCAGCTCGGTGACGTAGAGCACTTCCACGTGGCCCATGCGCGTGGCAGTGCCGCCGATACCCGGCAGAATCGCCCCGACGGCGATGAACACGTTGGCCCACATGCGATGCCGGGTGTCCGGATTGGCGGAGTAGCGCAGCGCCGAGAGTATCGCGCCGCCGATCAGGAACACGACGGCGTAGAGGTTGACCAACGGGCTGAAGGCTCGCACCCACTGCCATTCGAACACCCGGCCGCTGAGCCGGTGCGGCTCGACCAGCGTGTGGTCGATCGGCGACAGCCACACCGCCGTCGCCGCGACGAGCACGTAGGCAACGAGCACGCCGGTCAGCGCGTGCGCCACCTTGCGCGACAGCAGCAGGTACACCGTGCCCTGCGCCAGCGGCGCCGCCCCGAGCAGCGCCCCCGACACGTACCACGCCCTGAACACCGGTTCGCTCCAGCCGAGCAGCGTCGTCAGCGACTCGGTGAGCGTACCGACGCCGTAGGTGGCAATGCCCACCGCCCACCACCAGAGGTGCAGCCGCTCGGGATGGGCGCGATAGCGACGGTAGATCTCCAGCGAGAACGGGATCGCCAGCAGCGTGGTGATCAGCGGGATGTAATGGACGGGAAGAGCGCTCATGGGTGCATCCCGCTGCTGAAGGGACCAGGGACCAGGGACCAGGGATCAGGGAATAGCCTCCGACGACACTGACGCCCGTCTGACGTCGAGCGTGCACGCGGAGCCTGCGTGATCCGTTCTTCCCTGGTCCCCGGTCCCCGGTCCCTGGTCCCTTCTCGGCGCGTCATGGTCAGTCCATCGCGCCGATCGAGAGCCCGACGGTGAACGAGCGGCCTCGCGCCGGGGCGAACTGGAAGTGCTCGCGGTAGTACTTGTCGGTGAGGTTCTCGACCGCCACGGTCACGCCGACACGGTTGCGCTGGCGGCTCAGGTTGATGCCGGCGGCGATGCGGTGCACCGCGAAGCCGTCGAGCGCCAGCAGGTCCTGCGCGATGAGGAACGGCGAGTCGAGCAGCAGCGTCGCCACCCGATCGACCTCGCCCTGGGCGCGGATGCCGTACTCCGCCCACCAGCGGCCGCGCGGCTCGGTGAAGCGCGCCGCCGCCACCAGCTTCGACGGCGTGATGTTGTCGGCCGGCGTGTCGTCGAGGTCGAGCCCGGCCGGACCGACGCCCTCGGTGATCGTGCCGCGCGTGAACGCGCCCGATCCGGTCAGCGTCAGCACGCCGGCCCGCGTGATCAGCGGCGCGTCGATCGAGAACTCGAGCCCTTGGATCCGCACGTCGCCGAAGTTGATGGCCTGGGCCAGCGGCCCGCCCGGCGTGGTCGCCACGAACTCCTGCGAGATGAAGTTCGAGTACTGGTTGAGGAAGGCGTAGGCGCCGCCGGTGACCCGGCCGATGGCGAACTTGGCGCCGATGTCGAAGTTGTTGCCGGTCTCGGGCTTCACCGTGATGTTCGGGGCGATGCTGCCGGCGGTCGCCGGACCGGCAAAGAGCATCTCTTCGAGATTGGGGTGGCGATAGCTGCGCCCGAAGTGGACGAACGGGCTGACTGCGCCGCCGACGTTGGCGACGATGCCGATGTCGCCGGTGAGCGAGTTGCGAGTGACGCTCTCGCCGTTCACGTCGGGCAGCGTGGCTGGGTCGATGGCCGGGACCGCGCCGGCGACCACCGGGGCGAGGTCGTAGCCCTCGGTGGCCTCGGTGGACACGTCGTAGAAGTCGCCGCGCAGGCCGCCGATCACCGACAGCTTCGGCGTGACCCGCCACTCGTCCTGGGCGAAGAAGGCGATGTCCCGCAGCGCGGCCTCGGGCACCCGCACCGGACGCGCGGTCGACGGCGGGCCGAGCTGCACCGGGGCGCCGAACACCACCGGCGCCGGGCCGCGCGCCCCGAGCACCACCTGGCCGACCATCGACGTGGTGGTGGTGGTCAGGCGACGGTCGCTGCTCTGGTCGCGATAGAACGTCGCGCCGGTGGTGACGACGTGGTTCGGTGCCGGGGTGATCACCGCCTTCAGTTCGACGCCGGGCGTCCACACCCGCTGCTCGGTCTCCGAGACGATCGACAGCCGCATGACGTTGATCGGGAAGAAGGTCACCGCCGTCGGCGCCGGGAACTGCACCGGCAGGGTGTTCTTGAGCAGCCGCTCGACCCGCTGGTAGTAGGCGGTGAGCGACAGGTTGGCCAGCCACGGCGTGATCGCCTGGGCCTCGTAGCGCGCCGACACCTTGTCGAGGTTGCTGTGCGGCAGCGAGGTGGCGTTGAAGAAGTACGGGTCGGCGAAATCGGGGAAGCCGATGTCTTCGACGCGGCGGCGCTGATAGCGGACGCGCAGCCGGCGGGTGTCGCCGAGCTTCACCAGGCCGGTGGCGTTGACGAACGAGCCGGTGGCCTGCGAGTTGAGCACGGTGGCGTCGGTGCGGGTGTACGGCGCGTTGAACGGGTCGGGGAAGGCGTTGAAGGCGAAACCGAAGTTGTCGTCGATGGTATCGGCCTGATCGAGCTGGCCCGAGGCGAAGAACGGCCGGGTGTCCTCGACGTCGAGGTTGCCGGCCTTGTAGTTGCCGTAGTCCTCGGCGCCGCTCTGGATGCGGAAGGCGTAGCGCGGCGCGGTGGCGCCGATGGTGACGCTGCCGCGGCGGCCGCTCTCATTCGAGCTGTAGTAGCCGTTGGCCCCGTAGATCCACTGGGTCGTCGGCGTGAAGCCCGGCTCGTTGGTGACGATGTTGACGGTGCCGGCGAGCGCGTCGGAGCCGTAGAGCAGCGTGCCGCCGCCGTTGACGATCTCGATCCGGCTGATGGTGTCGGTGGGCACCAGCCCCACTTCGGCGCCGGTGCGGTCGGTGGCCTGGCGGGCGGTGTTCAGCCGCTCGCCGTCGACGAGCACCAGCATGCGCGTCGAGTCGAGGCCGCGCAACCGCGGGCGGACGCCGAACGGCCCGTTGCCCACCTGGGTCACGTTCGGGGCCATGGCCAGGGCGTCGCCGGTCGACAGCGGCGCGGCCTGCGCGATCGCGGCGGCGCCGATCGACTCGACGTGCAGCGGGATCTGGCGGATTTCGCGCTCGGCGCGCGCCGCGGTGACGCTCACCGCGCTGGCCAGCGAGCCGAGCTCGAGGCTCACCGAGACCTCGGCGGTGGCGTCGGCGGTCTCGAGTACCACGGTCCGCGCCGCCTCGGCGAAGGACACGCGTGTGATCACCACCAGGTAGGTGCCGGCGCCCGGCGTGGTCAGCTCGTAGCGGCCGTCGTCGCCGGTTTCACCGACGACTTCCTGGCCGGTCGCCACATCGCGCAGCACCACCCGGCTCGCCGGCAACGGGCCGCCGGTGCTGTCGGTCACCAGCCCCCGCACCGTGGCCGCCCACGACGGCAGCGCCCATCCCAGCATCAGCAGACAACAGACAATCGCTCTCGTACGCATCACGCATCACTCCGCAACGAACGACACCGCAACCGCGCGTGAACGCGCGGGGCCGGCGCAGCCGCCGGCCGAATCGAGAAGGAAATCGCGGGGTCTAGCGGAGCGGCGGAGGGCGCGGGAGGAAGCGGACGGCGTGCGCGGAGGCGACCGACCTGACGGCATGAGTGCGCCCGGTGAACCGGGTACTCATCCGCCGGGCGTCGCGCGCACCCGCGAACGCGGCGAGGGCCAGCAGCGCGAGGCCGATCGCCGAGGTGATCAGCGACTGGCCGATCGTCGCGACGGCCTCGGGCAATGCCGGCGTCGCAAACCCGTCGAGGTCGTTGGCGAGCGCGGGGCCGTGAAGCAGCGCGGCGAGCAGCCATACGGCCACCGCCTGACGGCCGAAGACCATCGGCACGCCGCGGCGCCTCAGCACGACGAGGCCGGCGATCAACGCCGCCGCCACCAGCCAGCGCAACACGACGTCGAACTGGGCGAGCTGCCCGGTCCACAGCTGGTTGCCGAGCAACCAGACATGGAACAGCCCCAACAGGGCCCCGGCGGCAAGTGCGCTCCGGCGCAGCATCCAGCTATTGTAGCGAGCAGGAACCATGCCGGAACACTCGCCTGAGGCCGAGGTGCTCGTGGTGGGTGGCGGACCCGCCGCTGCCACCGCAGCCCGTCTGCTGGCGCAGTGGGGTAGACGGGTCGTCGTGGCCGCCCGTCCCCAGGGCGACGACCCTGAGCTGCCGGAGTCGCTGACCCCGTCGTGCGGGAAGTTCTTCGATCTGATGGGGATTCGTCCGGCCATCGACGCCGCCGGATTCGTCCACAGCAGGGGCCATACGGTCTGGTGGGGCACGCCGGCGCCACGGGTCGAGCCCTTCGCCGAGGGGCTTCACGGGTGGCAGGTCACGACGGGTCGGTTGGGCGCGGTGATGCTGGCGACGGCCGCCGAGGCCGGGGCCCGGGTCGTGCCGCGCGCGTTGTCGGCCGAGGAGGCCTTGGCCTGGCCAGCCGCCTTCCGGCTCGATTGCACGGGACGGTCGGGCCTTCTGGCCCGCCGGTCCGGCCGGCGGCGCTACGAACCGGGACACCGCACGGTCGCGCTCGTCGGGCTCTGGCGGTCCGAGGCGTGGCCTCTGGCCGACCCCAGCCACACCCTGCTCGAGTCCTACGAAGACGGCTGGGCCTGGTCGGTGCCGGTGTCGGCCACCGACCGGGCGGTCGCGGTGATGGTCGATCCCCGGACCACGGCCCTGGCCCGCGGCGACGGCCCGGCCGCCGTGTACCGGGCGGAGCTGGCCAAGACCATCCGCCTTCGCCAGCTCACCTCCGGCCCCGCCCTGGCCGGCGGCCCGTGGGGCTGGGACGCGTCGATGTACTGGTCGGAATGCCCGGCCGGCGACGACTGGCTGCTCGTCGGCGACGCGGCGTCGTTCGTCGATCCGCTTTCGTCGGCCGGAGTCAAGAAGGCGATGGCCTCCGGCTGGCTGGCGGCGGTGGCGGTGAACACCGCGCTCGGCCAGCCGCGCCTGAAGGAGATGGCGATGGCCTTCTACGCGGCCCGGGAAGCCGAGACCTATGCCCAGTTCCTGGCCTTGACGCGCCAGCACCTGCGCGAGGGCGCCCCGTCGGACCACCCCTTCTGGGCGGATCGGGCGGCGCCAGCGCCGGGCCCCGAGGCGTCGATCGGCGAGCGTCCGGCGGTGCAGGCGGCGTTCGACCGGCTCAAAGCGGTGCCCGAGGTGACATTCACGGTCGGCGCCGACGTGCGGTTCGCCGCCCGCCCGGCCCTCCGGGAACGGGAACTGGTGCTCGAACGGCGGCTGGTGACCGATCACGACCCCGAAGGGGTGCGCTACCTCCACGGGGTAGACGTCGTGACCCTGCTGGAACTGGCCTCGGGGGCCGGCGAGGTGCCCGGCCTGTACGACGAATACGCCCGCCGCGCCGGCCCGGTGGACCTGCCGTCGTTCCTCACGGCGCTCGCCACCGCGGTGGCCCGAGGCTGGCTCAGCGCGTCCTGAGCACCTCGCTGCAGGGCATCGGTCCGAGCCCCGCTCGCCTTGTTGCAAGTTGTGTCAACCCGGGTCGTCCTGTTGACGCCTCCCCGGCCCGCGCTAGCGTCGCGCGCACTGGCGACCGTCGCTCCAGGCCGTTCAACCTCAGGGCACGCTCGCCCTGCGGGCCATCCGAACCCGGACGTCACGGTGCCGTGCGAGGTTGAGCCAGGCCGTCCACGCATTGCAGCCCGCGGCCGCGTTCACGCGAGACCGTCTGCCGCCTTGCCTTCGCGCTGGCGCTGGCGCTGGTCGTCGATGCGCCGAGGCTGTCGAGTCACGGCAACGAAGCCCGGTACGTGAAGGTCGTGCCGTGGGTCAAGCCACGGATCGCACACACCTGGGCCATGAGCTACACCGAGCTCGGATCGGTGCGAGCCGGGGCATCGTTCAACTGGGCTCGGTCGCCGATCGGCAGTGCGCCGCGGGCGCAGTGCTCGCCTTCGATGTCGACGACCGCTACGCGTTCGACATCGACGAGCCGGTCTCGGTGACGCTGACCAGTCGTCGGTCGGCAGGTGCATCGGCGCCTGCAGGTTGTGGTGCACCGTGTGGCCGCGCTGCACCGTTCGCGGATCCTCCTGGCCCGAGAACCGCGGGACGACGCTCGACGTGGTGGCTGAAGCCGACTTGAGTCCGGACATCGACGCGCTCAGTCCACGTCGAACTGGTTGCCCACGGCGAGGCGATCGCCACCGAGCCGGCGAACGGCCGGTCGCGGGTCAGCGTGCGTGCCTCGGTGCCCGCCGATCGCAGCAAGTGGCTCGCGGTCAGTGCCTGGGGCCGTCGGCAGGAGCGGGCGAACATGACCGTCGCCCATTCCGCGCCGGTCTACGTTCTGGTCGACGGCCAGCCCTTCTGGAGGCCGGAGTCGGTGTCCGCCGTCGTTGCCGAGCAGCAGGCGCGGCTCGACGAGCTCATGACCGCGGAAGTGGACCCGCGCGGTGACCTGGAGCCGTGGGAGACGCTCGCCCTCATGCCGCAGGAGTGGGAGCGCCAGCGGCTGGTGCTGAAGGCCCGCGTCGACGAGGCTTCGTCGCGCTACCAGCGCCTGCGCGACCGGGCGGCCGCCTCGTCGTCGGCGCCAATCCGACCCATGGCGCCCGTGGCGCTGCTGATCGGATCCGGCATGCTGCAGTTCGTGGCCCGCGGGCGCGGCGCGACTGACACGGCGGGCGACGACGCGGTCCTCAGACGGCGGACGGCGATGGCGCCGCCGCCGGCTGGAGGCTGACCGGCAGCAGGTTCGTGACCGTGGTGCCCTCGCCGACGCGGCTCGCCACCGCCACCGTCCCGCCGTGAGCGTCGACGAGCCGCCGGACGATGGTGAGTCCCAGCCCGCTGCCGCGGGCGCGCGTGCCGTGCCCGCGATAGAACGTGTCGAAGACGCGCGGCAGCTCGTCGGTCGGGATGCCCTGGCCCGCATCGGCGACGTCGATGCGCACGCGCCCGTCCTCGAGCGCCGCGCGGACGACCAGCCGCCGCCCGTTGCCGCCGTGCTTGGCGGCGTTGTCGATCGCGTGGACGAGCATCCCGCGATCGGCACGGATCCAGACCGCGTCGATCGGCGAACAGCAGCGGGAACGCCTTCTGTCCGACCGGAGCGCCCGCGCCGGCGCCTGCGCGGGCCACGGTCGCACCGCTGCCGTCGGCGATCTCGATAATGAGCGAGGCATCGCCCACCAGTTCCTGCACGTACTGGATGAACGCCTCGAAGTAGGACTCCCGTACGCGGTTCAGGTTGACCGTGAAGCCGACGAACGCGATCACGTCGTCCGTGGTGCGGCCGCCGAAGAGCTGGTGGACGACGACCTGATAGGGAACGCCCTCGACCGTCTGGTCGAAGACCGAGAAGCGCGTGCCGCGGAGCCTCGGCATGCGCCCGTGCAATGAGCGGGCGGCCGGCCGGCGGATCGGTTCGGATTAGCACCGGGTGCATGTCGGTGTCGGCCTCCGATCGGTCCCACGGCGGCGGCTGGTCAGCGCGGTTGAAGAAATAGGTCGTCGTGTCCGGCCACCCGGCCCGGCCCCGGGCAAAGAACGACTCGAGATACGGGAAGCGCGCAAAACGCGCCTGCGAAACGGTCGGCGAGATCGTGGCGGGAGCTCTCCTGCAGGAACTTGGAGTTGAACGGGACGATCGTCGCCGTGAGCGCGTCCCTGATGTCGCGCTCCAGCGCCGCGCCGAGCAGCACGAGGACCTCGTTGCCACGGCGTTGCGCCGACTCGGCTCTGGAGCGCTGCCGCTCCCGCGTCGCCCGATAGCCGAACCAGGACAGCAGCCCCGTCACCAGCAGAAGCACCGCGGCGAGTGACATGGCAACGAGCGGCCGCGTCACCAGGACGTCGCCGCCACGGCCGATCGTGCGGCGGCCGCGGTTCGAGCAGTGGCGGAGCGCACGCGTGATCGCCAAGACGGTCACCGCAACGGCTGGCGCTCGCGGTAGTAGCGGGCGGCCCCGCGATGCAGCGGGATCGGCGCGCCCGGCCCGCGGCCCGGACCGATGGACCCGGCGGCGCGGTGCGCGCGCCGCAGCTCGCCGGTCGACTCGAACAGCGTCCGCGTGAGCGTTTACACGAGGTCCTCGTCCAGATCCTCGCGAGAGACGAGCAGCACGTCGGAGCCGACGGTGGGCACGGGCTCGATCTGGCCGTCGTAGGCGCCGGCAGGGATGGTTGCCGGCTTCAGCAGCGGATCGCGGCTGCGGATCGCCTGCATCGTCCGCGGGTCGAGCGGCACCAGCGTGGCGCCGCCGCCGCGCATCATCGCAATGCCATCGGCCTGCTCGATAGGAAAGAACAGAATGAGGCCGTCGAGGCGGCCGGCGCGGAAGTCCTCGAGCCCTCGGTCGTGCTGCCGCGTTCGCCGACGTAGACACGGTGTCCGCGCAGGTCGCGCACGGTCCGGATGTCGAGGTCACGGCGCGCCGCGATGTGGACGACGGTCGGGAACAGCACGGCCAGCGCGCGCAGCTTTCGATGCGGCTGCGGATGGCCCGGCGTGCCGCGGCGATACGCGAGGTAGGACGTCCGTGCGCCTTCGAGCGCCAGGTCCACCTCGCCGCGTTCCAGCGCGTCAGCGCTGGCCTGCGAGTTCAGGGATTCCTGCGTAGCGACGTCGAGACCGGGATGGGCGTTGTAGGCGGCGGCGAGCGCCTCGCCGACGATCGCGAACACGCTGTCGCTCGAGCCCACCGCGAGCCGGATCGGTGGTGACGGATCGGCGGCTTTCGCGCGGCCGCAGCCGGCGGCCGTCGCGATGGCGGCGAGCAGCGCTGCCAGGCGGATCGCTCCGCGCCGCGACGCGCCCGATCGCGTGCCCCGGGTGGCGCTCCAACCCGACGGCGGCATGGGGCGTGTTGTATCCTACGGGCCGTGAAGAAGCGAATACTGGTGATCGAGGACGATCAGGCGCTCGCGCGCGTGCTCGCCGACAACCTGAGTTATTCGGGATTCGACGTCGAGACGACCGAGGGCGGACCCGGGGTGCTGAGCACGGTCCGGGCGTTCGGGCCCGACCTGGTGCTGCTGGACGTGATGCTGCCGGGCCCGAGCGGCTTCGATCTCTGCGGCCTGATCCGGGCGGGCGGCCGCACGCCCATCATCATGCTCACGGCGCGCGACCAGAAGGCCGACAAGCTGCGCGGGCTCGAAGCGGGGGCCGACGACTACGTCACCAAGCCATTCGATTTCGACGAGCTGAAGGCCAGGCTGCACGCGCTGCTGCGCCGGGCCCGGCGCAGCGTCGTCGCCATCCGCCTGGGCGAGGTCCTGATCGACTTCCAGCACCTGCGGGCGCAGCATCGGGGCGAGGACCTCCACCTGACCCGCCGGGAATTCGACCTGCTCTTCTACCTGGCCGAGCGGCGCGGCCTGGTCGTCCATCGCAGCGAACTGCTGCGTGAGATTTGGGGCTATCCGACAGAACCCGCGACCCGGGCCGTGGACTACGCGATCAGCCGGTTGCGCCGGAAGCTCGAGACCGACCCGCACAGCCCCCGCTACATCACGACCGTCCACGGCGACGGCTACTCGCTGACCTTCGACGACCTCGACTGAGGTCGCGGTTGCACGCGTGGCCGTCCTGGCAGTGGTCTACCCGGCCGGTCGGCTCGGACGAACGGCGATGGCTGAGTTTGAACGCTCGGTCAGCCACAACTTGCAACATCCCCGTCACCGGTACCGCCCCTATAGTCCGACTTCACCCTTCGTCAGGAGGGCACCATGGCACCGCACACCACAGAGCTCACGGTCAACGGCCAGCCAATGGGCGCGGAGGTAAAGGCGGCGCGCGGATCGACTCTGACGATCGAGGCCACGGCGACGCTCAATCCCGACGTGGACGCGCTCGACCGGATCGAGCTCGTGGTGCTGGGTGACGTCGTCAAACAGGAGTCCGCGAACGGGAAGGACACGGTCAGACTCTCGACAACTCTGACCGCCGATCGCAGCCTGTGGCTCGCCGTCCGTGCCTACGGCAAGACGCAGGAGCAGCAGTCCGCGACCATCGCCCACAGCGGGCCGGTCTACGTCGTGGTCGGCAAGTGGAAGGCGGAGGCGCTGCCCGAAATGGTCGGCATCCAGCGCACCCGCCTGAGCGAGCTCCTCGCCGAGCCGGTGAACGCAGACGGCGACCTCGAGTTCTTCGAGACGCGGGAGACCATCCTCGAGCAGTGGAAGCGACAACTGCCGGCGCTGACGCCGCGCGTGAAAGAGACGGACCGCCGGTATCAGGCGCTGCTGGAGCGGCTGGGCAGGTGACGCTGACACCGCTTCCCTCGACTGCGGGCGCCCGGTTCCAGTCCTCGAACCGGCACCATCGCCCCGACATGCCTGCCGGCCGCCGCCATTTCCGGGCCGCCCGCGCCGTGGCGGAGGCGCCCCCCACGTCTCGGGCGTCGCGGTCGTGGCCCGGTTGGGACCAGTGCCGTGTGCCGGCGTCGCGGCCATTCGGGCGTAATGCGCCCGCCGCGCCGGCCCGGCGGACCTGCCGTCGTTCCTCACGCCACTCGGCACCGCCATGGCCCGCAGCTGGCTCATCGGTGCCCCCAGACTGTGCTACAACTGGCCCTTACCCCATGGCATCGATCGCTCGCCTCTCATTCCTCTTCGTCACCGGTTTTTGGGTGCTGGCCGCCTCGGTCGCCCCGGCCGACGCCCGTCAGGCCGCCGCCTCGCCGCCGGCCGCCGCGGCACCCGCGCCGCCTCCCCAGGTCGGGATTCCGGTCACCGACCAGACCGTGGTCAAGGCCTGCGGCGGCTGCCATCGCCCCGACGACAAGCAGCAGCTGTCGCGGATCTCGTTCCGGCGCACCACGCCCGAGGGCTGGGAGCGGACGATCACGCGGATGATGGCGTTGAACAACCTGAAGATCGACGCCGCCACCGCCCGCCAGGTGGTGAAGTCGCTGTCCAACAGCCACGGCCTGGCGCCCGAGGAGGCGCGGCCGATCAGGAACGAGGTCGAGCGCCGCCTCGCCGACGAGACCGTGCCCAAGGAGATCGAGGGCACCTGCAATTCCTGCCACTCGGTGGGCCGCGCGCTGATGCAGCGCCGCACCGAGCAGGACTGGGAACTGCTCATCGCGATGCACCGCGGCTACTACCCGATCATCGACCGGCAGACCTATCGGCGGATGGGCCCGGCCCCGACCGGGCGCGACGAATCGGGCCGGCCGCCCGACCTGCGGCATCCCTCCGAGAAGGCGGTCGACTTCCTGGCTCAGAGCTACGGGCTCGAGACCAGGGAGTGGGCCGAATGGTCGGCGGCGGTGCGCCCGGCGCGCCTCGACGGCACCTGGGCCCTCTCGGGCTGGGAGCCCGGCAAGGGCGCGATCTTCGGCAAAGTCGTGCTCGCCGCCGCCGGCGGCGCCACCGACGAGTTCACCAGCCAGATCACCTACACCTACGCGCGCACCGGCCAGTCGGTGACGCGCAGCGGCCGCGTGTCGGTCTACACCGGCTTCCAGTGGCGCGGCCGCTCGACCGCCGGCGGCGCCGAGGACACGGCGCTGCGCGAGGTGATGTTCGTCGAGCGCGACTGGTCGAAGATCGAGGGCCGCTGGTTCACCGGCGGCTACGACGAGCTCGGCACCGACGTGAAGCTGACGCGCGTCGGCGGCGATCTCTCGGTAATCGGCTTCGACCACTCGGCGCTGCGCACCGGCGCCAGCGGCCAGTCGCTGAAGATCTACGTCGCCAACCCGCCGGCCGCGCTGCAGGCCCGCGACCTCGACTTCGGCGCCGGCGTCACCGCGACGGCGGCCAGCGTCGCCGGCGACGTCATCACCGCCACCGTCGACGTGGCGCCGAACGCCGCGGTCGGCCCGCGCACCCTGGTGCTCGGCTCGGTCACGGTGCCCGGCGCCGTGACCGTCTACGACAAGGTCGACGCGATTCGCGTGACCCCGGCCTGGAACATGGCGCGCACCGGCGGCGTGGTGTTCCCCAAGCAGTTCGCCAACTTCGACGCCTGGGCCTATCACAACGGCCCCGACAAGAAGCCGAACACCGCCGACGACCTGCGGCTCGACGCGGTCACCGCGTCGTGGAGCCTCGAGGAGTACAAGGCGACCTTCGACGACGAGGACATCAAGTTCGTCGGTGCCATCGACGCCGCCTCGGGCCTCTTCACGCCCAACGTCGACGGTCCCAACCCGCAGCGCAAGGGCGAGCGCAACAACATCGGCGACGTCTGGGTGGTGGCCAGCTACACCCCGCCCGGCGCGACCACGCCGCTGCGCGGTCGGTCGCACCTGCTGGTGGCGCCGCCGCTCTACATCAAGTTCGATCCGACGGTTACGCCATGAGCACCACCGCCGCACCGACGCTCGGCGTCGGTGAGTTCCACCCGTTCGAGGCCTCGGGCCAGCGCTTCGCCTACATGGTGCCGAGCGCGGCGGTGTTCGCCTTCGACGACTGTTCGGCGGCGGTGGTCGAGCAGTTGCGCCGTGGGCCGCAGACGCCGGCCGAGTTGCTGGCCGCGCTCGGCGATCGCTTCAGCCCGGCCGAGCTGCGCGACGCGCTGACCGAGCTGCACCGCGTGCGGGCGATCGAGGATCAGGTGGCGCGGCCGCCGGCGCCGAAGATCATCCCGCTGGCGCCGATGCCGATCCAGACGCTGGTGGTCAACGTGACCAACCAGTGCAACCTGTCGTGCGAGTACTGCTACGAGTACGGCGAGGACAAGATCGTCGACACCGAGAACGGCAGCCAGCCCAAGTTCATGAGCGCCGAGACGGCGCAGGCGGCGGTCGATCTGGCGCTGAAGGAAGCCGGCGTCGGCAAGACCGCCCACATCACCTTCTTCGGCGGCGAGACCTTGATGAACTTCAAGGTGCTCAAGCAGACGGTCGGCTACGCCCGGCGCACCGCCGCCGAGCAGGGCAAGCTGGTCGACTTCAGCCTGACCACCAACGCCACGCTGCTGCAGCCCGACGTCATCGACTTCCTCGCCGACGAGCGCATCGGCGTCACCATCTCGATCGACGGCCCCGAGGACATCCAGGACAAGTTCCGCGTCTTCAGCAACGGCCAGGGCAGCTACGCGATGGCGGCGCCGAAGATCAAGGCGCTGCTCGCCCGGCACCGCACCCGGCCGATCGGCGCCCGGGTGACGCTGACCCGCCAGACCCTCGACGTGCAGCGCATCTACAGGCACCTGTTCGAGGACCTCGGCTTCTGGGAGGTCGGCTTCGCACCGGTCACCACCGCGCCGCAGCGCGGCCACGCCATCAGCGACAGCGGCTACGACCATCTGCTCGAGCAGTTCCGGGCCCTGGCCCGGGACTTCCTGCAGGCGTCGCTGGCCGGGAAGCACCACGGCTTCTCCAACGTCCGCGAGACGCTGCAGGAGATCCATCACGGCCACGCCAAGGCGTATCCGTGCGGCGCCGGCATCGGCCTGCTCGGCGTCGCCACCGACGGCCAGGTGTCGCTGTGCCACCGCTTCGCCGGCTCCGACGCCCACCGCTTCGGATCCGTGCACGAGGGGATCGACCGCAGCAAACAGGCGTCGTTCCTCGAAGATCACCACGTCGCCCACAAGACCGACTGCAGCCAGTGCTGGGCGCGCCCGATCTGCGGCGGCGGCTGCTACCACGAGGCGCACACCCGCTACGGCGACACGACGCGTCCCAACCTGCACTACTGCGAGTGGATCCGCGGCTGGACCCACACGTGCCTGGAGATCTACGGCGAGCTCGCCGTGAAGCACCCGGCGTTCCTGAAGCAATTCGACGGAGACGACGATGAAGCACCTCAGCGCCATTAACAAGAAGGCCGCGCGCGTCGTGGCGGCGACCGAACCCGACGTGGTGGCCCTGCAGCAGGGCGGCGCCCCGCAGCAGCCCGAACCGCCGCACATCCCGCCCGGCTGCTCGCTGGTGTTCTCGCCGGGCTGGGAAGCCGATCACGCCGGCGGCACCGCCGGGCTGTGCTCGCCGGTCGAACGCGACCTGTTCGACTGCCACATGGGCTGCTTCTGGCCGGCCCACGTGCCCGATCAGCTCAACCACGCCCCCGACTGGACCGCCAAGTGCGCGGTGGCCCAGAAGGACTGGCGCAAGATCGACCTCGTGTTCCCGGGATGAGACCCGCAATGCGTTCGCTCCTCACCGCGGCGGCCACCGCCGCCGTCGTCCTGCTGCTGCCGCCCGCGATGTCGGGCCAGACCCGTGCCGCCAGGCCGGCGCCGCAGATCTCGGGCGGCAACGGCACGATGTACATCGGCACCTACAAGGGCGAGATCGAGATCTACGACGAGGCCACCGAGAAGATGGTGGACAAGATCGCGCTCAAGACCGGCATCCCGCGTTCGCTGACCCCGTCGCCCGACCGCACGCGCTTCTACGCCCTCAACTCGCGGTTCGAAGAGATCGAGATCGTCGACATCGCCACCCGCAAGACCATCGACAGCTTCAAGCTCTCGCAGGGCAACAAGAACATCCGCGTCACCAACCTGCAGCCGGATCCGAACAACAAGTTCCTGATCCTGATGTACCGCACCGCCACCAAGCTGGTCGACCGCTGGGAGATCGGCCCGCCGACCATCCAGCAGTACGACCTGACCACGCACCAGTTCACCCGCACGATTCCGTGGCCCAAGGGCGACGAACGCGAGTCGGTGAACATGCGGCTCGGGCCCGACGGCAAGCACCTGTTCATCTTCGGCGACGAGGTGACCGTGCTCGAGACCACCAACTTCACCGAGGTCGAGTCGTGGCCGTACGCGGCGCCGACCGAGGCGGGGCTGGGCCGCATCAACCTGGGGCCCTCGCACGACTTCTACGATCCGCCGGGGTCGTTCACCGGGCTCTTCACCATGGCCGACGCGGTGCAGAAGCGGCGCCTGATGGGCATCGGCCGCGTCGACCTCGTCAACCGCAAGGTCGAGTTCCACCCGATCGGGCCGGCGACGCCGGTGTTCCCCTTCGCCAAGTCGCCCGACGGCAAGCGCGCCTACGGCCTGGTCCAGGACATCGGCCGCTACGAGATGTGGACCTTCGACCTCGAGAAGCCGGCGGTGCTGAAGCGCACCGAGTTCGAGGGCCGGCCGCGCATGGCGGTGCGGGTCAGCTCGAACGGCAAGCTGGTCTACGTCTACGTCGCCGGCGCCACCGTGGACGTGTGGGACGCCGCCGCGCACAAGTACCTGCGGACCATCCAGCTCGGCGGCGACCAGACGACCGAGCTCTTCGTGGTGCCCGGGGCGACGCCGACCTCGACCGCGGCGCGGTAGCGGGCGGCGCCATGGCCGATTCGACGCCCGACGCGAGTCTGCGTCGGGCGTTCGTGTTTCTGACGCCGTACTGGCGCAAGCTGGTGCTGGTGATGGCGATCAGCCTGGTCAGCACCGGGCTGTCGCTGGTCACGCCCTACCTGTCGAAGGACCTGGTCGACCGCGCGCTGGTCGGCCGCGATCTGACCGCGCTGTGGCGCATCGTCGGGCTGTTCGCCGCGCTCGGCGTCGCCAGCTACGTGCTGAACGTGGTCAGCGGCCTGCGCTACACCCGCGTGTCGGCGGCGATCCTCTTCGACATGCGGCTGGCGGTGTACAGCCACCTGCAGCAGCTGTCGCCGCGCTTCTACGCGCGCACGCGGCTGGGCGACATCGTGTCGCGGCTCAACAGCGACATCGGCGAGATCCAGCGCGTCGCCGCCGAGGCGACGCTGGCGTGGGTCGGCAACGTGCTGTTCCTGGCCGGCTGCGTGGTGATGCTGGTGTGGCTCGACTGGCGGCTGGCGCTGGTGACGGCGGCGATCATGCCGCTCAGCCTGTGGACGCTGGTGCGCTACCGGCGCCGCCTCGAGGCGCGGGTCGCCGACCTGCGCCAGCGCAGCGCCGACATCGGCAGTTTCCTGATCGAGACGCTGCAGGCGACGACGCTGGTCGTCACCTCCAACGCCCAGGGGCGCGAGCGGACGCGGTTCTCGGCGCTGAACGACCGCTTCGTCGCCGCGCTGATGGGCATGCAGCGGCTCACCTACCTGGCCGGCGGCCTGCCCGGGCTGATCGTCTCGCTCGGCGCGTCGGTGGTGTTCCTCTACGGCGGGGCGCGGGTGGTGGAGGGCACGCTGACGCTCGGCACCTTCGCCGCGTTCATCGCCTACCAGATGCGGGTGATGGCGCCGGTGCAGGCGCTGATGGGACTCTACACGTCGCTGGCGACGGCCAAGGTGTCGTGGCGGCGGGTGCTGGAACTGCTCGACGCGCCGCTCGACGTCCGGGAGCCGGCCGGGGCGCATCCGCTGCCGGCGGTGCGCGGCGCGGTGGCGTTCGAGGCCGTCTCGGTGACCACCGACCGCGGCTCGTCGGTGCTCGACGGCTTCAGCCTCACCGTGGAGCCCGGCACCTCGGTGGCGCTGGTCGGCGCCAGCGGCAGCGGCAAGTCCACGCTGGCCTACCTGCTGCTGCGGCTGATCGACCCCGACGCCGGCACGGTGCGGCTCGACGGCCACGACCTGAAGACGCTGCGGCTCGAGGACGTGCGCCGCCACGTCGTGTTCGTCGAACAGGAGCCGACGCTGCTCCACGCCTCGATCGCCGAGAACATCCGCTACGCCCGGCCCGGGGCCGACGACGACGCGGTGCGCCTGGCCGCCGAGGCGGCCGGGCTCGCGCCGTTCATCGAGCGTCTGCCGCAGGGCTACCAGACCATGGTCGGCGAGCGCGGCCAGCAGCTCTCGGCCGGCGAGCGCCAGCGGGTGGCCATCGCCCGGGCGTTCCTGGCCAACCCGTCGGTGCTGGTGCTCGACGAGCCGACCGCGGCGCTCGACCCGGTGCAGGAGCGCCACGTCGTCGACAGCGTCCTGGCGGTGATGCGCGGCCGGACCTCGATCGTCATCTCGCACCGCGAGGCGGTGGCCAGCGCCGCCGATCGCGTCGCGGTGATCGACGGCGCCCGGCTGGTCGAGAGCGGCACCCCCGAGGCGCTGTCGCGCGCCGGTGGCGCCTACGCCCGGCTCTTCGCCGGAGCGGCGTTGCGCGCCAACGCATGAGGGCGGGCGGCCTCGACGGCTTTGGCCCGGGGGGGGTCAGGCGGGCCGACTACCCCGGCGCCACCGGACGCGGCATCCGCGTCGCGGTCATCGACAGCGGCGTCCACCCGGCGCATCCGCACGTCGGCGCGGTGGAGCGGGGCGTGCACGTCGGCGCCGACGGGGGGATCCTCACCGACACCGTCGATCGCCTGGGCCACGGCACGGCGGTGGCGGCGGCCATCCGCGACCACGCACCCGACGCCGCCATCGTGCCCGTGCGGGTCTTCGATCGCGAACTGCGGGCCACGGCCGAGGCGCTCGAAGCCGCCATCGACTGGGCGGTGGGCGCCGGTGTGCACGTGATCAACCTCAGCCTCGGCACGGCCAATCCCGCGCACGAGCCGCGGCTGCGCGCGGCGGTCGATCGCGCGGCGGCGGCCGGCGTGCTGCTCGTCGCCGCCGGGCCGGACGCCGGCACGCGCTGGCTGCCCGGCAGCCTGGCCGGCACCGTGCCGGTGCTGCTCGACTGGGCCTGTCCGCGCGACGAAGTCCGTGTCAGCGTGGACGGACCCGTGACGACGCACCGCGTCGTCGTCCGCGCCAGCGGCTACCCGCGGCCAATCCCCGGCGTCCCGCCCGAGCGCAACCTCAAGGGCGTGAGCTTCGCCGTGGCCAACACCACCGGGCTGATCGCCCTGCACCTGTCGGCGGCGCGCTGAGCCGTAGGGGCCTGGCCCCTAGCGATCGCTGGCGCGGGACCAGGCGTCCAGCATGGCGGCGCGTTCGACCCATCCAGGCGCGTCGCGCCAGGCGTCGATCAGCACCGGCACGCGCCACGTCCAGTTGGCCTCGCCGACCGTGGCCGGCGTGTTGATGCGCGCCTCCCAGCCGAACACGTCCTGGATCGGCAGCATCACGTAGCGCGACGCGCTGGCCAGCAGCGCCCGCAGCACCGCGTCGCGAACCGCCGGCACGTAGGCCGTCGCTCCGACCGCCGCCTCGGGCGGCAGGCCGCACACGCGGCACAGCGACGCCCGCAACGGCGCCGGCGCATCGCGCCACCACTCGGCCATCGGCTCGGTGTCGTGCGTGCCCGACAGCGCCACCGACACTTCCGGGTAGTTCGCGGGATCGATCAGCGGCTGCTCCGGCGTGTGCCAGGCCCGCTCCCAGCGCATCACCTTGAAGCCGGGCACGCCCAGCCGGGCCATCGACCAGCGCACGAAATCGGGCACGGTGCCGAGATCCTCGGCGATCACCTCGACGCCGCTCGCCTGGTAGATGCCGAGCAGCGTGGCGCCGAGGATGCTCTGGGTCCGCTCGTCCGGCGGCGAGAACTCCTTGGGCCGGGCCGGATCGAGCGGCCGGACGTAGACCCGATACAGCCCGACGAGGTGGTCGATGCGGACGCCGTCGAACAGCGCCGCGGTGCGGCGGGCCCGCGCCCGCATCCACTGGAACCCGGTGTCCTGCATCGCCTGCCACCGCCACGGCGGCAGGCCCCAGTCCTGGCCGGTCTCGCTGAAGGCGTCGGGCGGAACGCCCACCGTGGCGTCGAGCATGAACTCCTGGCGCCGCGTCCACACATCGGGGCTGTCGGAGGAGATCATGAAGGGCAGGTCGCCGAACACGCGGACGGCCGCCGCGGCGCGTGCCGCCTGCCACTGCCCTTCGGCGATCCACTGCAGGTAGGCCCGATACCGCCGCTCGTCTCCCAGGTCCACCGCCGCCTCGCGCACGGCGGTCGGGTCGCCGAACGCCAGCGACGGCTCCCAGTCCCACCACGCCCGCTCCTCGCGCGCCGCGTGAATCGCCCGGAAGGTGACATAGGCGTCGAGCCACCACGACTCGCGCGCTTCGTAGGCGCGGAACGTCTCCGCCCTGGCCGTGCCGCGCACCAGCTCGGCGTCGACGAAGTGTCGATAGGCGCGGCGCAGCCAGCGCGATTTGAGCGTCCGCACGTCGCCGTAGCGCACCAGTGGCGACGACCGCAGCGCGGCGAGCAGTTGCCGGTCGGCAGGGTCCATCGCCGTCTCGCCGCCGATCGACGCGAACTCCGGCACGTCCGGCAGGCGGATGTAGATGGGATCGAGCGCCATCGCCGTCATCGACGAGTACGGCGAGGTCTCGCCGGGCGAGATCTCGTTCAGCGGCAGCAGCTGGACGTAACGCTGGCCGCCGGCCGCGCACCACGACCCGAACGCCGGCAGGTCGGCGAACTCGCCGATGCCCCAGCCGCGCGACGACGCCAGCGAGAACAGCGGCACGCCGATGCCGCTCTGGCGCGCGCGTGCCGCGCCGCTTCCGCCGTCCGGGCCGCGAGCGCCGGTCATAGCGCGTCCGTCGCTCTGGCGATGACGCGGGCCACGCCGCCGCGAAACGCCGCCGGCTCCGGCAACAGGCTGACGACGACGAACGCCTCGCGCGGAAAGTCGAAGAAGTAGCCCGGATGGACGACAACGCCGTCGGCCTCGACGAGGGCCACGGCCAGCGACTCCTCGCTGCGCGTCGCCGGCACCTGCAGCACCGCCGACCAGCCGCCGCGCGGCTCGTGCAGCGTCATCGACGAGGTGGCCCGCACGGCCGCGTGCAGCGCCGCCAGGTTCGTGGCGATGCGGTCCTGGATCGCCGCGCGCACTACCGCGCCACCGCCCAGCAGCTCGCCCAGCGCCAGCTGCGCCGGCGTGGACACCGACAGATAGGTGTCGGCGACGATCTCGAGCCCGTGCAGCGCCTCGGTCACCGCCGCCGGCGGTCCGGACACGCCGATCCACGCCACCTTGACCTGCGGCAGCCCCACCGACTTCGACAGCCCGCCGAGGCCGAACGCGAGCGTCGTGGACTGCTGCAGCACCGACACGCCCGGGCCGGCGCCGTCGAGGGGATAGTCCGCGAACACCTCGTCGCCGATGAGCGCGACGCCGCGCGACGCCGACGCCGCCGCCAGCGCGTCGAGCTCGCCGCGATCGAGGGTCGAGCCGGTGGGGTTGTTGGGCGAGACGACGAGCACGGCCTTCGTCCGCGCGTCGATGGCCGCCGCCACCGCCGCGACGTCGAGGCGCCAGCCGGCGTGCGCGTCGAGCGCATAGGGCACGGCCACGACGCCTTCCAGTGCCGTCAGGTGATCGAAGAGCGGGTAGCTCGGCTGCGGCACCAGCACCCGATCGCCGGGGTCGCAGAGCAGCTTGAAGAGCTGGGCGTAGGCCTCGCTGGTGCTGGCGGTCAGCGCGACCCGCGCCGGCGGCACCACCACGCCGCGACGGGCGTAGTCGGCCGACACCGCCTCACGCGCCTCCGGCGTGCCGAACGGCTCGGGCGCGTAGCGCAGTCCGCGCGGATGACCGAGCGGCGCCAGCAGCCCCTCGGGATACGGCAGGCCGACACGGGTCGGATTCGACTCGGTGAGATCGACGAGCGGACGCCCGGCGGCCCGCGCTGCCGCGATCGCCGTGGTCAGGCGGTTCGGCGACAGGTCGCGCGGCAGACGTCGGGACCGCAGGCTCACCGGCGCGGCGCGTCCACGAGCTCCACGCGCGTCATGACGTCGCCTTCGAGGACGCGGTCGGCCACGTCCATGCCGCGCTCGACGACCGCGAAGACGGTGTAGGCGTGATCCAGCCGGGGCGAATCGACGAGGTTGATGAAGATCTGGGCGTCGCCGGTGTCGCGGCCGCGGGTCGAGATGCCGAGGGTGCCGCGGTTGTGGGCGAGGCCCGGTTCGTCGCGCATGTAGAGGCCGTCGCCCATGAACTCGTTGGCGCCCGGACTGCCGCCCTGCAGCACGAAGGTCGGCTCCACCCGGTGGAACGTCAGGCCGTTGTAGTAGCCGATCGTCGCCAGCCCGGTGACGCGCAGCACCGTGGCCGCGGCGTCGTCGGCGAGCAGCCTGAGGTCGATCACGCCGCCGCCGGCCATGGTGATCCGCAGCCACCGGCCGCGCACGGCCGCCAGGGCCACGGGATCCGGCGGGACGTGCTGGCGCGGCTTCGGCGTGGCCTGGCGCGGCGTGCCCGACCACTGGGTGATCGCCTTGGCGGCCAGTTCGGCGACCCGTGGATCCCAGTCCTCGAGCAGGCGCTCGAGCCGCGGCACCTCGGCGGCGGTGCCCATCGCCGTCAGCGTGGTCAGGATCGCGACGCGTGGATCGCGCGACGTGTCGTGGCCCTGCGCGGTGAGCTCGTCGAGCGACCCGAGCAGCGCCGCGGCCGCCTTGGCCCGATCCGTCTCGGCGGCCAGCGCCCGGGCCGCCGTCATCCGCAACTGGAAGTCGGGCCGTCGCAGCGCGTCGTAGGCGATCGGCAGTGCCTCGGCCCGCTTCAGGCGCGTCAGTTCCTCGAGCGCGGCCTCGCGCACGTTGTCGTGGGCATCGCTGCCCAGCCGCACGAGCGGCTCGATCGCCGCCATCTGCCCGGCCGCGCGGGCCGCGTACATCCGCACCTGCCACGTCGGGTGGCCGACGAAGCGCGGCAGCACCAGCCGCGTCTCCGCCGGTGCCACCCGCGCCAGGGCGACCACCGCGTGCGCGGCGCGATGCCACGTGGCCCCCGACGCCGGCAGCGAGTCGGCCTGCGTCTGCAGGAGCGGCGCCACCGGCGTGGCTGCCGGGCATCCCGCGCCGAGCAGGTCGATGGCCTGCAGCGCCACGTGGGTGCTCGCGTCGGACACCGCGGCGACGATCGGCTGACAGTCGATCTGCTGCCGGTGACGGCCCCAGCCGCGCAGCGCCTCGAGCCTGACGCGCGGCTCGGGATCCTTCAGGCCGGCACGCAACACCGCCTCGCGATCGGCTTCGGCGATGCTGGCGCCGTCGGTCGCGGCCGGGGCCGCCACGGCGGTCATCGCCAGCCGGCGCACCTCATCGTCGGGATCCTTCGCGGCGGTCCCGGCCAGATCGCCGTCCACCGCCCGGGCGTTGCGCAGCGCGAGCAGCGCCAGACGCCGGGCCCGCGCGAGGTGGCGCGCCGAGGCGCCCGGCTGGACTTCGACGACCGCGAAGAGCCGCGACCGCGTGTCGGCCGACAGGGATCCGAGCGTGCCGTTGACCCGTACCAGCGCCTCGAGTCCGCGGGCCGCGCCCTCGACGCGCACCGGGTCGGTGGGCCGGACCGCGGGCCGGGCCGGACGCACGACCTGGGCGCGCAACACCACGGGCGGCAGGCCGGCCGCGATCGCCTGCTCCGCGGCCGTGAACTCGGCGCCGCTCGTCATCGCGATGCGGCCGAGCGAGGCGGCGAACACCGCCCAGTCGGCGGGCGGCGAGGTGTCGAGGGCCCGGGTCAGCGCCTGGATGGCCTGGGTCGGAAACACCTTGGCGGCGTTGGCCGCGGCAATCGCGGCGGCCTGGCGCACGGCCGGGTCGTTGTCGGAGAGCAGCGGGATGATGTGGCCGAGCAGCGCCGGCGACTCGAAACGTCCCATCGCCCGCACCGCCTGGACGCGCAGCCGGGGATCGCGATCCTTCGTGCCCTCGACGAGCACCGCCTGCGCGTCGGTGCTCAGCAGGCGGGCGTCTTCGACGTGCAGGATGCGGGTAGACAGCGGGGCCGGCGCCGGCGCGGCGAGCTGGGCCTGAGCCGGCCCCGCGGCGAACGCCAGGCCCGCGGCGACGACCATCACGCGAACACGAGACGGCATGGCCCACCAGTGTCGCCCAAGTCGGCGACCGGTGTCGCGGTCGATCGGCCCCTCAGGCGAGGATCAGCGCTTCTTCGCGCCGGCCCTCGGCCAGTAGGTGAACTCGGGTTGATGGCACACGCCCTCCAGGTCGGTTGTCCGTTCCTGGAAATAGCGTTGCGCATCGGCGATCGCCTGGTTGTAGACGACGGCGCCGACCTCGGCGAGGCAGAAGTCGAGGAGCAGGCCGGCCTTGAGGTCGCCGAGCTCCTCGTCGAGGTTCTCGGCGGCGTACTTCTTGAGGGAGTCGACGAGCTGGCGGCGGGTGTCGGGCGGAAGCGTGATGGCCATGAGCGACCGCAGGATACGCTGAGGCTGCCGGAGGCGAGCGGGTCAGCGGGACGCATCCGGCGGGCAGGGCGCGTTGCTGTAGCCGGAGCGGAACGCCTTCACCGTGCCGGCCGCCGGGTCGAAGCGGTGCCGCCACACGCACGCCGTGTCGTTGGCCAGCAGGTGGATTGACACCGACGGCACGTCCGACACCGTCTTCACGTAGTGGATGTCGTCGCGCGGCGGCAGGAGCGAGTAGAACTCGCCGCTGTCCATCGTCTGGGTGCGCGACACTTCGAGGTCGGCGCGGTCCTGATCCTCGCCGTCGTCGAGGCGTCGATACACCGTCTCGAACTGGCGGCCGCGATAGACGCCGATCAGTCCCCACGCCAGGTGGTCGTGCACCGGCGTCTCGGCGCCGGCGGGGATGACCAGGGAGAACAGCGTCAGCGAGCCGTCCTCGGCGCGATACAGGGCGTACTGCCCGATGCCGCTGCCCATGCCGCTCGTCAGGTCCGGCGCGCCGTACGCGTCCGGCAGCCAGCCGTCGGCGGCGAGCAGCGCCGCGAACGCCGGTTTCAGCGCCTCGACGCGCGCCGGCACGTCGGCGATCGCCGCCGTCAGCCGCCGCGTCTCGGCGACGAGCGCGCGGATCTCGGGCGTGTCCACCAGATAGCCGAACGGACGCGGCTGACCGTGCGCGTGAGGGTGGCCGACATCACACATGTGCCGAGATGTTGGCACAGCTCTGGCGGTGACGACGTCTCAGCGCCGCACGGCCGGCCGATCGGGCATCGTACCACCCGCGGCCTCGAGGGCCTCGGCGATCCCGGCGCTGAACGGGCGCCGGCGCCATCCCTGGGTAGTCGGCTCCCACAGCACCGTGCCGCCATCGGGCGACGCGGCGTTGGCGTCGGCGCCGGCGGCCAGCAGCATCGCGACGAGGTCGGCGCCGTCACAGCCGGCCGCCCGCTCGAGGGCGCTCGTGCCGTCGCCGCTCACCGCTGTCGCGCTGGCGCCTGCCCGCGCGAGCGCGGCGGCGGCGTCCAGGTCACACGTCGCCAGCGCCAGGACGAGCAGCGGCTCGCCCGCCGATCCCAGCGCCGGCGTGTCGCTGCCGACGCCCTCGCGCGTCGCCCGCCCGATCGTCCGGCGGGGGTACGACCGCCACTGCGAGCGCTCGTCGGGGTGCAGACCGCGGCCGAGATAGCGCGTCAGCCGATCGTGGTCTCCGGCGCGGATGGCCTCCGCGGCCAAGGCGTGGTCGGGCCAGTACTCCGGCACCAGGTACACCGCCGACAGCACCGCCAGCGCCGCGGCCAGCGTCACGAGCGGCTTGCCGAAGAGCGTGTAGCCGAGCCCCATGGGCCATCATGGATCCGACGCGCCAGGCCTGCCATCAGCGAGGGGATGCCGCGGTGGCGTGGCCGCTCGTCGGGGGACAGCCGCTGCCCTACCTCGCCCAGCCGCGGCGCCGCGCCTCGGAATAGCTGAGCATCTGCTCGGCGAAGTTGCAGCCGTAGGAGATCGCCACGTCGGTGATCGCCCCGCCGGCATCGCGCACCGGCGTGAGCGTGGGCATCACGAACCCGGTGTAGGACGGCAGCTTGAGCCGATCGACGCGGGCGACGATCTCGTTGCGCAGCTCGGGGTCGAAGTGCACGCCGTAGGTGTCGAACAGCGTTCGCGCCGCCGCGTAGTCGCCTTCGCTCTTGATGCGCTGCACCTCGCGCAGCATCTCGCCGACGCCGGCGCGGAAGCGCTCGACGCTCTCGAGCACGTGGTAGGTCTTGCCGTCGCGCCGGCGCACCGAGATGGCGTCGGTGTTGGCGAGCAGCCAGTGCACGATGGCCTGGCGGTTGCGCATGTGGTCTTCTTCGAGCTGGGTGCCCTCGCGCACCCGGCGCAGCTGCACCAGCGCCGTGCGGGCGAACGCCTCGTACTCGGTGCGGATGACCTCGGCGTGGTGTTCGGCCGGCACGATGTCGAGCTCGGCCAGGATCGGATCGGCGCAGAAGTAGAGCGCGACGAGATCGGCGCGCGTTTCCTCGAGCGCCGAGTACTGCTCCTTGAGCAGCTCCTGCGGCTGGGCGGCGACGTGCGGGGCCATGCGGCCCGAGCCGTGGCCCAGCACCTCGTGGATCTCGGTAGCCAGCTCGCCGGCGGTGGCGCCCCAGCGCTTGGCGCGGGCGAACTCGGCCTCGTCCCACGTGAACTCGTGGCGGTACTCGTCGGTGGTGCTGTTCTCGTAGGCCTCGGTGACGTTGGACAGCGTCACCGACTTGCTGCCGTGCACTTCCCGCACCCGCTGGTCGTTGGGCAGGTTGACGCCGATCGGCGTGATCGGCCCCGAGTCGCCGGCCTCCACCACCACGTCGATGGCCGTGGCGGTGACGCCCTGCACCACCGGTTTGCGGTAGGCCGGATCGATCGGCATGCGGTCTTCGAACCACTGCGCGTGCTCGGCCAGCCGCTGGATGCGCGAGGTTTTCTCGGCGTTGACGTAGTAGACCAGTCCTTCCCACGAGCCCTTCATGCCGCGGGCGTCCATGTAGACCTCGATGAAGCCGTTCATCGTGTCCACGGGCGTGTCGGTGGCCTGCACCCAGGCGATGTCGAAGGCGATGCGGTCGGCGTCGTCGCCGCTGCGATACCACTGCACCAGGGCGCGAAGTGCCGCGGCGAACGACGGCGTCGCGTAGGGAATCGCCGCCTCGAGGTGCTGCACCACCCGCGACAGCTCGAAGCCGTAGCGGCCGCCGACCCGGTACACCTCCTCGACCAGCCGGCCGTCCTGCTTGACCAGCCGCGAGTTGAGCGGATGACGCTCCTCGAATCCCTCGAGGTCGGCCATCGTCACGCCGTGGTAGAGGTTGTTGGCGCTGTCGCGCAGGATGTCGCCGCCGGGCCCCGGCGTCTTGCAGGTGACCATCGGATCGACGGCGGCATCGAGGAAACCCGGGGCCAGGCGCCGCGCCAGCGCCGCCACGCTCTCGCCGCCCTCGGTGCGAAACCGGGCCCCCGCCGCCGCCGCGGCCTCGGCGGCGCCGACCAGAGCCGCCTCGGTGAGGCGCATCACGAACTTGCGGGCGGTGAGGTTGTTGTAGCCGCCACTGTTGAGCCAGAAGAGCTTGGTGTAGCGCCACACCTCGGCGCGCGTCGCCTCATCGAGCGCCTGATCGTGGGTGACCAGCGCTTCGAGGAAGTCGCGCATCGCCAGGTTGTGGCGATACCGCTGGTCGTAATAGATGTCGCGCCCGGCCAGCGCGGCTTCGTAGAGGTGCCAGATCAGCAGCTTCTGGTCGAGCGGCAGGGCCGCGAAGCCGTCGGCGTAGAGCTGCACCACGGCGGCGTCATCGACGCGTTCGAGCAAGTACGGGCGGGTGGCGGCGACCGCGTCCACCGGGGTGGGCGGGCTGAGCGGGGACTCGTTGGAGCGCATGTGAGGAGGAATCACAATGGCAAGGGCACACGGTCGCCGTGCCTGGGAATCTGCACGTTCCAGGCCAACTCGCGATCGAGGCGGACTTTCAGGGCGTCCTGGGCCGACGGCTCGCCGTGCACGAGATAGGTGACGCCCGGCGGCGCCGGGAACGTGCGCAGCCAGCGCACGATCTCGCTCGCATCGGCATGCGCCGACATCCCGTTCAGCTTCTCGATCCGGGCATGCACGGGAACGAACTGCCCATGGATCTTCACTTCCTGGGAACCTTCGATCAGATGTCGGCCACGCGTGCCGGCGGCCTGAAATCCGACGAAGAGCACGGTGTTTCGCGCTTCGGGGAGGCCGTGGGCGAGGTGGTGCAGCACGCGCCCGCCGGTCGCCATGCCGCTGGCCGAGATGACAATCGCCGGGCCCGGGCGCTCGGTGACCGCCTTCGATTCCTGTGCCGTAGCCACAGGTGTGAAACGGGCTGTGCAGAATGCGGACACTTCGCCGCGATGGTGCTGGATGTCGTCGTCGAGCTCGTGGGCGCGCTGCTGATAGAACTTCAGCGCCCCCAGGGCCATCGGGCTGTCCACGTAGACCGGTAGCGCGCGGATCTTCCCGGCGTCCTCGAGCTTCTTGACGGCGTATAGCACCTCTTCGACCCGGCCGATGGCGAAGGCCGGGATGATCACCTTGCCGTGCTTCGAGGCGGTGTCGTTGATGATCCCGGCCAGGCGCTGCTGTTCGTCGCCGTTCAGGTGCTCGCGGTCGCCGTAGGTCGACTCGACGAGCAGCACGTCGGCCTGTGACCCCGCGGCGGGATCCTGGAGGATCGGCCGGTTGTAGCGGCCGAGATCGCCGCCGAAGATCACGGTGCCCCCGGTGCCGTCGGCGCGGCGCATCCGCACGTAGGCGGCGCCCAGCAGGTGGCCGGTGGGGATGAATTCCACCTCGAGGCCGCCGGCCACCGGGATGGGGCGCTGATACCCCACCGGCTGCAGCCGCGACAGCGTCACCATCGCCTGCTCTTCGGTGAAGAGCGGCTTGGCCGGGTGGTGCTTGGTGTAGCCCTTGCGGTTGGCGCGTTCCGCCTCTTCTTCCTGCAGCCGGCCGGCATCGGGCAGCACCAGGGAACACAGATCCTGCGTACCCGGAGTGCAGAAGATGCGCCCTTTGAACCCCTGGGCCACGAGCCGGGGCAGCATGCCGCAGTGGTCGAGGTGCGCGTGAGTGAGCACCACCGCGTCGATGGTCGCCGGGGGCACCGGCGAGTCGGCCCAGTTGCGAAGCCGGAGCTCTTTCAGGCCCTGGAACATGCCGCAGTCGACGAGCACCCGACGTCCCGCGGCCTCCACCAGATACTTCGACCCGGTCACCGTGCGGGCCGCCCCCAGGAACGTCAACGTCGATTGAGTCATCAGCCTTCGGACTCTACCAGATAGCTCCGCAGGGGCGGGGCGTCCGTCTTCGGCTAAGCTGAGGTGCTGCGGCGCGTCCGAGCCGCGACGGTCCCCATTCTGGATTCCTCCATGCGCCTCGGATTCGCCGCAGTGGCGATCGGCCTCGCGTCGGCCGCCGGCGTCGTCATTCCGCGCGCCGCGGCGGCACAGGCCGCGGCGACGCGGCCGGCGCCTCCCGCCGTGTCGCTGCGCGACGTGAGCGCGTCGTTCGAGAATCTGGCGGCGCGGGTCAGCCCGAGCACCGTGCAGGTCATCGCCTCCGGACTCGTCGTCGATCCCGATGCCGCGACCACCGACGGCCTGGTGGAGCGGCGCCGCTCCTCGGGCTCCGGCGTGATCCTCGACGCCGCCGGCTACGTGATGACCAACTACCACGTGGTGCAGGGCGCCCGGCGGGTGCAGGTGGTGCTGGCCGGCTCCCGGGAAGGCCAGTCGATCGTCCGGCCGCGCGGCAAGACCCTCGAGGCCACCGTGGCCGGCGTCGACGAGGAAACCGACCTGGCGCTGCTGAAGGTGCCGGCCGCCGGGTTGACGGCGCTGCCGCTGGGGGATTCCGACTCGCTGCGCGCCGGGCAGCTGGTGTTCGCGTTCGGCAGTCCGCTCGGCCTCGACAACACCGTGACGATGGGCGTGGTGAGCGCCGTCGGCCGCCAGCTCGAAGCCGACGACCCGATGGTCTACATCCAGACCGACGCGCCGATCAATCCCGGCAGCAGCGGCGGCCCGCTGGTCGACGCCGCCGGGCAGGTGGTGGGCATCAACACGCTCATCCTCTCGCAGGGCGGCGGCAACGAAGGCCTCGGCTTCGCCGCGCCGAGCAACATCGTCAGGACGGTGTACGAGCAGCTCAAGCAGTACGGCCGGGTGCGGCGCGGCAGCATCGGCACGGTGGTGCAGTCGATCACGCCGGTGATGGCGCGCGCGCTGGGGCTGCCGCAGGAGTCGGGCGCCATCGTCTCAGACGTCGACCTCGGCGGACCGGCGGCGGCGGCCGGGCTTCGCGTCGGCGACATCGTGGTGATGCTCGACGGCAAGCCGATCGAGAACGGCCGGCAGCTCGACGTCAACCTCTATCGCCGCGCCGCCGGCGACGTCGCCCAGCTGGTCGTGCTGCGGGCGGGCCAGCAGCTGAACCTGCCGGTGGCGGTGGGCGAGCGCGACGACGACCCGATGCGCTTCGCCGAGATGGTCACCCGCGACGAGCACCTCATTGCGCGGCTCGGCGTGCTGGCGCTCACGCTCACCGACCCGCTCCGCGCCGAGATCGGCGTCGGCGACGAGGTGACCGGGGCGCTGGTGGCGGCCCGGGCCGGCGAGACGGCCAGCGAGTACGGCATCGCGCCGGGCGATCTGGTGGTGGCGGTGAACCGGGCGCCGGTGCGCGGGCTCGACGACCTGCGGCGGATCGTCGCGACGCTGCCGCCGAACGCGGCGTGCGCGCTGCAGGTGTTGCGCCAGGGACAGTTCCTGTTCCTGGCGTTCGAGATCGATTAGCGCGGGACGCATGGCAAACGCCGGCCGGCTGGGGACCGCGCACGCCGGAGCCGTAGACGCCGCCTACCGGCGCTCCGGCGGCGCACGCTGGCAGGTGCCGCCCGAGACCTTCGCCGCCGTGATCGCCCTCAGCGTGCGGGCGCGTTTCGGCGACGGCGCGGCGGCCAGCGACGGCGCAATCGATGCCTACATCGAGAGTCTCCACGTCGAAGACCTCGCGCTGGCCTGCGCCTGCCGCGATGGGCACGGCGAGGCGTGGGACCACTTCGTGCTCACGTTCCGGCCGGAACTCTATCGGGCGGCGCGGGCGATCGCCGGCGAACAGGGCCGCGAGCTGGCCGACTCGATCTACGGCGAGCTGTTCGGGCTGACCGCCGAAGTCGGCGAACGCCGCTCGCTGTTCCGCTACTACCACGGCCGGGCCAGGCTGGCGACGTGGCTCCGCAGCGTGCTGGCGCAGCGTCACGTCGACGGCCTGCGGGCGGCGCGACGCCTGGTGTCGATCGACGACGACGAGCGGGTCGCCGGGCCGGCTCACGATCCGGCCGCCGTCGAGCCCGATGCGGCGGCCAGGATGCGCGTGGCCGCGACCTGCGTGTCGGCGGCGCTGGCCACCCTCGACGCCGCGGCTCGACTGCGGCTGGCCTACTACTACGTGCACGGGCTGACGCTGGCCCAGACGGGACGTCTGTTCGGCGAGCACGAGGCGACGGCGTCGCGCAAGCTCGAGAAAGCGCGCGCGACGTTGCGGTCGGCGATCGAGCAGGCCCTGGCAGCCCAGGGCCTGCGGGCCGGCGACATCGAGAGCTGGGGCGACGTGGCCGCCCAGGCGTGGGATGCGGCACTGGACGAGGCGCTGGGCGTGGCGCGGCCGGCGGGCGTCGAGCCGCAAGGGACGGCGCGGCCGTCGTTCAAAGGAAAGAGGACGCCGTGAGCGGACACGACGATCGACTCGTGCGGCGCGTGGTGGAGGCCGCGGCCGGCCGGCCGGGGCCCGACTCGTGCCCCGACGCCGAGCTGCTCGGCCTCTACGCCGAGCGGATGCTCGACGACGGCGAACGCCGTGGCGTGGAGGCGCACGTCGTCGACTGCGCCCGGTGCCAGGCGGCGCTGGCGGCGTTCGTCCGGGGCGCGCCGGCGGAAGACGCAGTGACGGGTCGCGATGCGGCCGGCGAGGCCGGAGACACCTCGGACGACCCGTCGAGGGCGCCGTGGTGGCTGGGCTGGAAGTGGCTGGTGCCGGCGGCGGCGATGGCGGCCGTGGTGATCGTGACGGTGTGGGCGATGCGTCCGGCCCGGCCGGAACTGACGATGACCAGCGTCGAGCAGGCGGCGCCGGTGTCGGCGCCACAGGCCTCGGCGACGCCGCCGCCAGGGGCACCCTCGACCGTCGGGGCGGCTGCCCCGGCGTCGGAACCGGCCGCGGCGAGGCAATCGTCGCGGGAGGCCGGGCCGGCCGAGCGCCCGGCCGCGTCACCGGCGTCCGGGCTTGCCGACGCGCGGGAGCGCCCGTCCCCCGGCCCCGCCGGCAGCGAGCGGCGGGCCGACAGCGCCGTGGCCGCCGCGGCGCCCGCGCGCGTCGCTGAGGCGCCGGCACCGTTGCAGGCCGGCGAGGCGATGGCGGCCCGCCAGCGGCCAGAGGTCCCGCCGGCGGTCGGCGCGGCGTCGCCGGCGACCGCCACCGCAAAGGCGGCGGCGGACAGCGCCGGGGGCAGTGCCGCCGGCCGGCGGTTCCGGGCCGAGACTGCGGTGCCGCAGACAGCGAATCAGGGACCGCGGATGACCGACCTCACCGGACGGGTCACGTATCGCACGCGCCAGGCGTTGCCCGCGGGTGCGGTCATCGAGGCCCGCCTGCTCGATGTGTCGCGGGCCGACGCGCCCGCCGAGGAGCTCGGCCGCGTCGAGATCGTGACCCGAGGCGAGCAGGTGCCGGTACCGTTCGCGCTGCGCTACGACGCGTCGCGGGTGGAGCCGAGCCGCCGCTACACCGTGCAGGTCACGATCACGATCGACGGCCGCGTCCGCTTCCGGACCACGGCCGCCCACGCCGTGCTGACCAACGGCGCGCCGGCCACCGACGTCGAAGTCGTCGTCGAGCCGATGTAGGGGCCTGGCCCCTGCGCCGAGGAGACTGCGCAAGAATTGCCGGCGGCGATCGCACTTATCGCCACCCTGTGACAAGAACGGCCGACTCGACGACACTCTTGGCGTGGAAGTTGCGCAAGAACCGATCCATTGGGGCCAGGCCCCAATCATGAACTTCACGAGCGACAACACCGCCGGCGTCGATGACGCGATCCTCGAGGCCATCCGCCACGCCAACGCCGGCACGGCGCCGGCGTATGGACACGACGACTGGACGGCCCACGCCGAGCAGCGCCTGCGCGACGTCTTCGAGTGCGACCTGGCCGCGTATCTCGTCGTCACCGGCACGGCGGCCAATGCCCTGGCGCTGGCGGCGTGCTGCCCGCCGCACGGCGCGGTCGTGTGTCATCACGAGGCGCACATCACCACCGACGAGTGCGGCGCGCCGGAGCTCTTCACCGGCGGCGCCAAGCTGCTGGGCGTCCGCGCGCCCGCCGGCAAGCTGACGTCGGCGGCGGTGGCGGCGATGCTCGACACGATGGGCCGCGGCGAGCACGAACAGCGGCCCAGCGTGGTATCGGTGTCGCAGGCCACCGAACTGGGGACGGTCTATTCGCCCGATGAGGTCGCGGCGCTGGCCGCACTGGCCCGCGCCCGCCATCTGCGCGTGCACATGGACGGGGCGCGGTTCGCCAACGCCGTCGCCCATGTCCGCTGCTCGCCCGCCGAGCTGTCGTGGAAGTCCGGCGTGGACGTCCTGTCGTTCGGCGCCACCAAGAACGGGGCCCTCGGGCTCGAGGCCGTGGTGTTCTTCGATCGGGGGCTCGCCGACGACTTCCGCTATCGGCGCAAGCGCTCGGGCCAGCTGGTGTCGAAGGGCCGCTACCTCGGTGCGCAGATGCTGGCGTATCTCGGGGGCGACCGGTGGCTCGACAACGCCCGGCATGCCAACGCCATGGCCGCCGCGCTGGCCGACGGCCTCCACGACGTGCCCGGGCTGCGGCTGCCCCTGCCGGTGCAGGCCAACGAGGTGTTCGCCGTCGTCACCCGGCGGCTGCACGAGGCACTGGTCGCGCGCGGCGCCCGCTATCTCGAGTGGCCGGGAGAGGGTCCCGGCACCGACGTGGTGCGCGAGGACGAGACGTTCATCCGCCTGCTGACATCGTTCCGCACGACCGCGGCGGACGTGCAGCGTTTCGTCGCCGCCGCGCACGAGGCCGCGGCCAGGCCCGCCGCGCCGGCCTAGAGGTAGGCGAGCCAGCCGGCCAGCGCCGACCGCAACGACTCGATCATCGCCTCCACCAGCGGCATCAGGTCGCCGGTGGCGGCGACGTCGGCCGCCACCGCGGGATCCGAGAGCAGCAGCCACGCGGCCAACGCGGTCACGGAGGTGAGCCCGACGCCGACGCCGAGCACCCACGGCGTCGCCGCGGCCGGCCAGCGGCTTTGGCGTGTCGCGATGCGCGGCCGGTCCATGACGCCCCGACAAAAGCGAGAGGCGTGCCAGCCCGCCCGCGCTCGCCGGCATCATGAATCGGCTCCATCGTCGAAGGAGCCCGATACCGACGGCGCGCAGGTGTCCGGATCCGGGACGCGTCCTGCCGCGATCCGCGATGACGGCCACGCGACGTCTCGAATCCCGTCGCCCGGTCGCCCGACGTAAACGGCGGGCGTGTTAGTGTCCGGGCCCATGCGGAACACACGACGACCGAGACGCCGGTGGGCGGGCCCGACCCTGTGCGTGGCGGCGATGGTGGCCGCGCTGGGACCAGGCCGGGCGACGGAGGCGAGGCAGCCATCGGGCGACCCCGCGCGCCGTACGGTGCTGGTGCGGGCGGCGCGGGTCATCGACGGACTGGGCGGCGCGCCCGTTCGCGACGGCGGCGTGCTGATCCGCGGCGACCGGGTCGAACGCGTCGGCCCGGCGACGGGCATGACCGCGGATCAGGTGATCGACCTCGGCACCGCCACGGTGCTGCCCGGGCTCATCGACCTGCACACGCACCTGACCGATGAAGTGGGCACCAACTGGGAATCGGCGCTGCTCACCACCACCCCCGGACGGGCGGCGATCTACGGCGCCGTGAACGCGCGCACCACGCTGCTGGCCGGCTTCACCACGGCGCGCGACATGGGCCCGACCTGGCCCTATGTCGACATCGACCTGCGCTACGCGATCGACAGGGGCTCGGTGCCCGGGCCGCGATTGCAGGTGGCCGGCAACTACGTGTCGGCCACCGGCGGCGCCGGCGATGCCCGGCAATTCTCGATCTACGTCGACGTGCCGATCGTCCGCAATCTGGCCGACGGTGTCGACCAGGTGCGCCAGGTGGCTCGCACCAACCTGAAGAACGGCGCCGATTTCATCAAGATCCTGGCCACCGGGGCGGTGATGTCGAAAGGCATCCCGCCCGGTGCGCAGCAGTACTCCGACGCCGAGCTGGCCGTGGCCGTCGAGGAGGCGACGCGCTGGGGCCGCTTCGTCGCCGCGCACGCGCACGGCACCGAGGGCATCAAGGCGGCGGTTCGCGCCGGCGTCCGCACCATCGACCACGGCAGCATGCTCGACGACGAGGCGGCGCGGCTGATGAAGGACAAGGGCACCTACTTCGCGCCGACGCTTTACGTCGGCCACACCATCCTCAACGACAACCAGGCGCTCAACATCCCCGCGCACCAGGTGGAACGCGAGAAGGCGATGCAGGGCACGCAGGAGCGGGCGTTCAAGACGGCGCTGGCGCACGGCCTGCCGATTGCGTTCGCCACCGACGCCGGGGTGTTCCCGCACGGCGAGAACGCCCGCGAGTTCAAGCTGCGCGTCGGGCTGGGCCAGACGCCGATGGCGGCCATCGAAGGCGCCACGCGGATTGCCGCCGAGGCGATGGGCTGGGGCGACCGCGTCGGCACGCTGCAGCCCGGCCGCTATGCCGATCTCATCGCGGTGGCCGGCGATCCGCTGGCCGACATCACCGAGCTGGAGCGCGTCCAGTTCGTGATGCAGGGCGGCAGGGTCTACAAGTCAAGATAGGTGCAGATAGGGGTCAGACCCCTTTCGTGCCCGAGCCTGACTTGGGGTCAGGCCCCTGTCTGGGCCGGGGCAGCCTTGTCGCAGAATCTGCCTACCGCACGCGCTCGACGTAGCTGTCGCCGGTGCATGCGGACGACGCGCCCGCCCTCCTCCACGAACCGTACGATCTCGCCCACCGGCCCGCCGCCGGTCGGCGCCGTGTAACGGAACTGGCCGTTGCCGATCGGGACCAGCTGCACCGGGTTGTCGAGTGTGGGCGCGTTGGGCGAGATGACGACCAGGCGCTTGTTGAGTTCGATCACCTGCGACTCGCCGCCGCGGCCGCGATACAGTCCGGCGAAGCGCGACCACGCCGGATCCCAGGTCGTGGTCGGGTCCTCCTTCGCCGGTGCCGATGCCTTGGCCACGGCGTCGCCCACCGTGTTCATGAGCTGCGTAGCGATGCCGCCAGGATTGGCGTCGTCGGCGTTGGTAAGGACGATCACCGCCACCTTGCCGTCGAGCTGCAGGACCGTCTGGGTCTGATAGCCCGGATAGCTGCCACCGTGCTGCACGTAGACCCTGTCGCGATCGCGCCGGACGGCGAAGCCGATGGCGTTGCCCTGCGTCCAGTTGTTCTCGAGCACGCGGACGCGGTGCATGTCGCGCAGCGAGCCGGTGCTCAGGATGCGCGGGCCGCCCATGCGGCCGTTGCGGAACTGCGCCGAGGCGAAGCGGGCCATGTCCTCCACCGTGGAGGTGATGCCGGTGGCCGCGCCCATTCCTCGCGCGTCGATGAACGGCGTCGTCGCGCGCGTGCCGTCGGGCATCAGCCGACCGTAGCCGGTGGCGAGTCCGGGGACGTCCTCGTCCACGCTCGACGCGGTCATGCCGAGCGGCGTGTAGATGTGCTGCTGCACGTAGTCGGCCCACGACTGGCCGCTCACCGCCTCGATGACCAGGCCGGCGATGGCGTAGGCGAGGTTCGAGTACTTCCAGCGCACGTCGGGCGAAAACGGCGCCTGGCGCTCCGCCATCAGCCCGCGCAGCTCGTCGCCGGTCGGAAAGTCGAAGTCGGTCCAATGCGAGCCGGCCTCGCGCGGCAGCCCCGAGCCATGGGTCAGCAGCTCCTCGATGGTGATCGGCGGATCGTCGGGATCGGCGGCCTTCACGCGGAACCACGGCAGGTATTTCGTCACCGGATCGTCGAGCCGCAGCCTGCCCTGTTCGCGCAGCTGCATCACCGCGGTGGCGGTGAAGAGCTTGCTGTGCGAGGCCATGCGGAACTTCGTCTGCGGCGTCATCGGCACCTTGCGGGCGGTGTCGGCGAAGCCGAAGCCCTGCGCCCACACCAGGTCCTGATCGGCGACGACACCGACGGCGACGCCCGGCAGGTGCCGGTACAGCATCTGCCCTTCGAGCCACGCGGTGAACAGGCGCTGCGCGCCCTGGACGTCGGGATCGCGCGCGACGCGGTCGGCGAGCGGCGACTGCGCCGCGATCGGCGGGCCCGCGAGCAGCGCGCCGGCCATCGCCACCGCGCCAAGCAGACCGGCCATGCGCGTACCATGCCCGCGCTCGACTGTCGCCCGCATCGCCATCGTGACCTCCCCGTCGCCGGGATTATGTGATCGTCTCCGGGACTGTCACGGAGACATTTGCGGATGGCGCAAGGTGTGCGTTTAGTCGGAGATTCTGCGCTGCCTCGAAATGTCTCCGTGACAGTGCCGGAGACACTTGACACGCGTCGGCGCGAGGCGTAGCGTGCGGATAGGTTCATCACTCGCCGCCAGGCGACGGGGCCGGATGAGCCGGAACACTTCACGGGCCCCGGTTCGGAAAGGAGGTCGCACGTGACACACGTCCCGAGCGGTGATCCACCGGGCCACGCGCGGCCGCGTTGACCGCCCGCTCCACATCCGACGCCGCCACGCTCGGCGCACTCGATGTCGCATCCATGGGCCTGAGGCCCGCGCATGCCGTTGCCGGCCCGGCAACTGCGCTGCGCGCCAGGGATGCTTGACTCGTGCCCTCTGCAGCGTCGGCATCGATTCAGAGCGGGTCGATCGAGCGGCCAGCACGGTCTCCAGCACGGCCCATAGCCCCGAGGCATGGGCGGAGAAGGGCATCCTGACCAGCGGATGCCCTTCTTTTTTTCTGCACCGCCGCGCAAATGGCCGGCCATTGGGGCCAGGCCCCGCCCCAAGCGGTAGTGGGTGGCAAGGCCGGCGCCACCAGACGCGTGCGGTAGACTGCGCAGGCTCCGCAACTTCCGCCGAGGTACGCATGATCCGCCGACTGCTGCTCGCGCTCGGGATCGCTCTTTCTGCCGCCGCCCATGCCGCCGCGCAGGGCCCCCGGCCGATCGAACTCGCCGACTACTACAAGGTCGAGGCGATCAACGGCACGGCGCTGTCGCCCGACGGCCGCTGGGTGGCGTTCGTGCGGACGGTGATCGTCGAGAGCGAGAACCGCCGGCACAGCGAGATCTGGATCGTGCCGGCCGACGGATCGACGCCGCCGCGCCGCCTGACCAACCCGGCGCTGTCGTCGTCGGCGCCGCGCTGGAGTCCCGACAGCCGCCTGCTGGCGTTCGCCTCGCGCCGCACGGCGATCGACCAGGGCGGACCGGTGACCGACGCCGTGTGGTTCCTGCGCATGGACGGCCCGGGCGGCGAGGCGTTCCGCCTGCCCGGCGTCGACGGCACGCCGATCTTCAGCCCCGACAACAAGTGGATCGCCTTCACCAAGGCGGTCCCACCGGCGACGCCGCGCCCCGCACCGGTCCGGACGCCGTTCGAGCAGCTCACCGACGAGCGGTTCAAGGGCCGCGTCTACGACTGGATGAACGCCCGCTTCGACGGCCGCGGCTACCTGCCAGACCCGCGCGATCCGCAGGCCACGCCGCCGCAGGAGCTGTTCGTCGTCAGCCGCGACGGCGGCGCGCCGCGCCAGCTCACCACCCAGGGCGTGGACGTCGTCCAGCCGTCGTGGCGTCCAGACAGCCGGGCGCTGGTCTTCACGTCGAACATGGCGCAGCGCGACGAGCACGTCTACGAACGCGCCGACATCTTCACGGTCGATCTCGAGGGCCGCACCACCCGCGTCACCGACGACGGCTTCGACCACGGCGCGCCGATCTGGGCCGCCGACGGATCGATCGTCGCCCTCCGCGAGCAGAGCCTCAACCAGATCCTCGCCGCGAAGCAGGCTCACGGCTCCCCCACCGACCTCTACCGCTTCCCGGCCGGCGGCGGCGCGCCGGTCAACCTCACCGCGGCCTGGGACTACATCCCGAGCGCTCCGCGCATCGCACCCGAGGGCCGCGTGGTCGCGTTCACCGCCGGCGTGGCCGGATCCACGCATCTCTTTCGCGTCCCGCTCACCGGCGGTACCGTGGAACAGCTGACGCGCGGCGCCCGGCGCCTCGCCGACGCCTCGATCGCCTGGGACGCGCAGCGCGTCGCCTACGTCGCCGGCGACGCCACGCACCCGGCCGAAGTCCACGTCGCGGCGCTCGACGGCAGCGGCGAGCGGCGGCTGTCGTCGTTCAACGACGCGCTCGTCGCCGCGATCCGGCCGCGATCCGTCGAACCGGTGCGCTTCACGAGCAAGGACGGCTCGTCGGTCGAAGGCTGGCTGATGCTGCCGGCCTCGGCCGACGCGTCGAACCGGGTGCCGCTGATCCTCGCCATCCACGGCGGCCCGCACAGCGCCTACGGCAACGACTTCTCGGTGCAGTTCCAGGTGTGGGCGGCCAGGGGCTACGCGGTGCTCTACACCAACCCGCGCGGATCGACGGAGTACGGCGAGAAGCACCTGTGGGACACCTGGGGCGGCTGGGGCGGCCGCGACTACGAGGACGTGATGGCCGGCGTGGACCACGTGGTGGCGCGCTACCCGATCGATCCGAAACGGCTCGGGGTGACGGGCTACTCGTATGGCGGTTTCCTCACCAACTGGGTGATCACGCAGACCACGCGATTCCAGGCGGCCATCGTCGGCGCCGGCATCTCCAACTGGGTGAGCGACTACGGCACCGCCGACATCCCGCGCACGAAGGAGAGCGAGTTCGGCGGCACGCCGTGGCAAGCCGTGGGCGCCGCCGCGCTGCTCAAGTGGTCGCCGGTGATGCACGCGGCCGGCGTCACCACGCCGACGCTCTTCGTGCACGGCGAGGCCGACCTGCGCGTGCCGATCGAACAGGGCGAGCAGATGTACACGGCCCTCAAGAAGCTGAAGGTACCGGCGAAGTTCGTCCGCTACCCCGACAGCTACCACGTCGGCTGGAGCCCGTGGAATACCGTGCACCGCTACCAGCAGGAGCTGGCGTGGTGGCAGGAGTACCTGCGCGCGCCGGCGACATCCGAGCGCGCCCCGCGTTGACACGGCTGACCGCTCTGGGTTGACACGGCGGCTGGCGCGGCGCGGCGTTGCCACCCGCCAGGCCGGACACTGGCACGAAATCGGTGCCATCGGGGCCAGGCCCCACCCCACCGGTCGGGCGGTTGTCCGACGACCGCTGCGCCAGCGCTACTTCAGTCCGATCGCGGCCCGCCACTCGGCGCGGTGCGCGTCGAGCGGCCGGCCGCCGAGCGCGTCGAGGCGGCTCGCGGTCCCTGACGGCGGCACACCGAACAGCTCGACCAGCGCGTCGAGGCCGGCGCGTCCGGCCAGGAACTTCGTGAACGACAGCGCACAGGTGTAGAACGTCGGCGCGAAGCGCGCCCGGTCGGTGGTGAAGAGCACGTCAGGACGGCCAGGGCCGCCGACGAACGGCAGCATCGTGGCGCCATCGGCGGTGCGGGCCCGTTCGGCGCACACGGCGTCGGCGCCGGCCAGCCCGCCGCTGGCGAACGGACCGGTCTCGACCATGCCGACCTCGCCGGCGACCACCTGCGCGACGTAGTCGGGCAGGCCTTCGGTGAGCCACAGCGGGCGGCGCACCGGTGGAGCGCCGTCAGCAGACGGCGGATCGGCGGCCGAAGACGCCAGCAGTTCGTGCATGGCCTCGTGCAGATACGGCGCGCGCCCGTCAATCACCCGTGCCATCGGCACGAACACGGCGGCCCGCCCCGAGGCGTGCGACACGAAGGCGTCGTCGCTCAGGTAGTACGTGATCTTCCCGGTCGGCACCACCTGCCAGGCGCGCCGGCCGACCTTGGCGCGCAACGCCGCCACGGCCGGATCGAGGCGCCGCAGCAGCCGGTCGGCATCCGACGGCAGCAGCGACGGCGGGTGCCACACGACCATGTGCGTCCCCGCGATCCGCCGGCCGCTCTTCTCCAGGGTCGCGATCCGGGCGCCGTCATCGGCCGACCAGTTGAGCGCGGTCTGGGCCGCAGCGGCCGTCGCCAGACCCACGGCAATCGCCGCGGCCGCAATGCGTCGTGTGGCTGTCATAGACTGTCGGCGCGGCGCCGGCGGGCCCGGGTGAACCGAGCCCGGGGACCCGGGCCCCGAGACTCGAGACTCCGCCATGTATGCTATCGCGCTCGTCCGCTACCGCCGCCCGATCCCCGAGGTCGAGGCCGTCACCGAAGAACACCGCGCCTACCTGCGCCAGCTCAAGGCCGACGGCACGCTGATCGCCGCCGGGCCGATGGATCCCCGCTTCGGCGGAATCTTCCTGCTCAAGGTGCCCGACGAGGACCCGCAGCGCGCCCTCGACGCGGTGCGCGACGGCGACCCGTTCTACACCAGGCACATCGCGCAGTACGAGCTGATGTGCTGGAACGTGGTGCTGGGCAAGGACGGGCTGGACCGCATCTCGAGCTGATCGGCGCGCTCGACGGCCGCGACGCCGGGGTCAGCGCTTCGGCCGGCGCCTGGTCGTCTTGCGCTGGCGCAGCGCCTCGCCGAGCGCCCACGACACGACCATCACCAGCGCGACGATCCCGAGGGCGATGAAGAGGGGCCGGTTGGCCATCGCCGGACCGGTCAGGCCGGACGCGGCTGCGGCCGTCCGCCGGTGAGCGCGCTCACCGGAATCCCGACCGCCAGCACCGCCACCACGCCGACGATGTTCAGCCACAGGAACTCGACCGGCGTCTGCGTAGCCACCAGCCACACCGCCACCATGCCGCCGATGAGCCCGGCGAACGCGCCGTGGCCGTTGGTGCGCGGGAAGGCGATGGCGAGGACGAACACGCCGAGGATCGAGCCGTAGAAGTACGAGCCGAAGCGGTTCACCACCTCGATGAGCGCGCCGAGGTTGACGGCGTAGATGGCCACCACGCTGGCGAAGATCGCCCACCCGGCGGTGGCCACCCGCGAAACCCGGAGCAGCGCCTCGTCGGCGGCGTCGGGGGCCACCCAGCGGCGGTAGAAGTCGATCACCGTGGCGGTGGAGAGCGAGGCGAGTTCGGCGGCGATCGTCGACATCGCCGCGGCGAGGATCGCGGCGATCAGCAGCCCGACGAGGCCGACCGGCAGGTGCTGGAGGATGAAGGTCGGAAAGACGTAGTTGACGTCGGTGTAGGCGGCCTCGCCCGAGACCGCCTTGGTGATGGCCACCGCGTCGGCGCGCGCCGCCTTGATGTCCGATCCGGCGCGGTTGAGCGCGGCGGAGTACTCGGCGATCCCGGCGGCGTCGCCGGCACGCCGCACGCGCACGAGGTTGGCGCCGGCCTCGCGCTGGGCCTCGAACGCCGTGGCGAAGCGGGCTTCGGCCGCGGCGTACTCGGCGGCCCTGGGGCTCGCCTTCACCGCGCCCTCGTGCACACGGTTGAAGAGCAGCGGCGGCGGCGTGAACACGAAGTACACGAACATCAGCACGCCGACCAGCAGCACCAGCGCCTGGAGCGGAATCTTCCAGTAGGCGCTCATCAGCAGCGACGTCCGGCCCTCGTCCACCGACTTGGCGGCGAGATAGCGCTGCACCTGGCTCTGGTCGGTGCCGAAGTAGGAGCAGAACAGGAAGAACGCCGCCAGCGTGCCCGACCAGAAGTTGAAGCGGTCGGTGACGTCGAAGCGGAAGTCGAAGGTCTGCATGCGGCCGGTGGCGCCGGCCAGGTGCAGGGCGTCGACCAGCCCGACGTCGCCGGGCAGGCCGGCCACCAGCATGACGACCGCCGCCACCAGCCCGCCGACGATCAGCGCCATCTGCTTCACGTCCGTCCAAGCCACCGCCTCGACGCCGCCCACCATGGTGTAGAGCGCCGTCGGCAGGGCGATCAGCAGACAGGTGTTGGTGACGCTCAGGCCGAGGATCACGCTCAGGATCACCGCCGGCGCGGCGATGACGACGCCGGTGCTCATCCCGCGCGAGATGAGGAACAGCAGCGAGGTGAGCGCCCGCGTCTTGGCGTCGTAGCGCTGCTCCAGGTACTCGTACGCCGTGAAGACCCTGGCCTTGTGGAAGAACGGCACCAGCGTCACCGAGAGCACGACCATCGCCAGCGGCAGCGCGAAGTAGAACTGCAGGAAGCGCATGCCCTCGGCGTAGCCCTGACCGGTGGTCGTGGTCATGGTGATCGCCGACAGCTGCGTGGCCATCACCGACAGGCCGACGGCCCACCACGGCAGGCTGCGGCCGGCGAGCAGGTAGCCCTCGAGCTTGTTGCCGGGCTTGGCGGGACGCAGCCCGTCCCACACGATCCAGACGAGATAGGCGGCGATGATGGCCCAGTCAATCCACGACATCGGCAGGGACCGGGTACCAGGGACCAGGGACCAGGAAGAGCGCTCGTCTCACGGCGTGAAGTACTCCTGGACGGCGTAGAGGGCGAGCAGGACGGCGACCCAGACCACCACCACGCGGGTGTAGTCCCTGCGGCCGACGGTCACAGGCGGTTGGCCTCGTCGCGCAGCAGCGCGGCGGCGCGGGCCAGCGCGTCGCGGCGGCCCTTCCACCACGCCTCGTCGGCGGCCAGCGCGGCCCGCGACACGCCGATGGCTTCACTGGTCCGCTCGGGCGCGGGACCGCCGAGCGTCTTGCGGATCTCGACGAAGAAGCGCGGACTGAGCACCTGCTCGAGGCGCGCGTCGTCGTAGGCGATCGGCGTGCCGAGCACCGCCGTGGAGGCCCGGGCGAGCAGCTCGGACACCGGCACGCCGGGCGCCTCGTTGCGGCCGCGGATGACCTGGCCGGCGATCTTGTGGGCGGTGACGAACGGCAGGCCGTGGTCGCGGGCCAGCGTGTCGGCCAGCTCGGTGATCGTGGTGCCGCCTTCGCCGGCGCGGGCGGCCAGCCGCTCGACGTTGAACTGCGCGTCCTTGAGCGCCGCGGCGATCAGGGTGACCATGCGGGTGCCGTCGCGGAACATCGACGCCACCAGGGGCTGCAGGTCGTCTTCGGTGTCGACGATGTCGCCGAACGGCGTGTTGTGCACCGTCGTGAGAATCGCCTGGGCCTGGCCCACCGCCTTGCTGCCGATGGCGCGGGCGTGCTCGAGGGCGACCGGGTTGCGCTTCTGCGGCATGATGCTGCTCGACTGCACGAAGCCGTCGGCGAGCCGCAGGTAGCCGAACTCCATCGTGCCCCACAGCAGCAGGTCCTGCACGACCCGGCCGAGGCCGGCGATGACGATCGCGGTCGCCGACACGCTCTCGAGCAGGTAGTCCACCGTGGCGATGCTGCCGTAGGTGTTGCCGGTCGGGCCGTCGAAGCCGAGCAGCTCGCTGGTGCGGTGCCGGTCGATCGGGAAGCCGGTGCCGGTGATGGCGCAGGCGCCCAGCGGGTTCTGGTTGGTCGAGCGATACGCGGCCTCGAGCCGCTTGGCGTCGCGCTCCAGCTGCTCGATGACGGCGAGCAGGTAGTGCGCGATGGTCGAGACCTGCGCCGGCTGGGTGTGGGTGTGGGCGCCGTAGATCGTCTGCGTATGCTGCGCCGCCAGGTCGAGCAGCGCCCGCCGCAGCGTGAGCGTGGCCTCGGCCAGCCCGCTGATGAACTCGCGCTGGCGGATCCGGTACATCGTCATGTCGATGTCGTTGCGGCTCCGCGCCGTGTGCAGCCGGCCGGCCACCTGCTCGCCGGCCCCCTGGGCGATCAGGCGCTCCAGATAGAAGAACAGGTCCTCGCAGGCCGGGTCGAACGCCACCTCGCGCACGGCGTCGATCGAGATGCCGTCGAGCGCCCGGCGCAGCGCCCGGGCGTCGTCGCGCGAGATGATGTGCCGCTCGGTGAGCATCACCAGGTGCGCGTAGTGGATCGACATCAGCGGCGCCAGCAGCAGCACCTTGGCGTCCTCGAAGTTGTCGTTGAGGACGTTGGAGACGTATTCGGGAGCGAAACGCATCGCTTGGCAGTATATGGCCCCGCCCACCGGTTCCGGTGCCCGGGGACGGTCAGGGCCGGGGCACGCGGTCGGCGAGGCGGCCGGTGGCGGCCTCGACCGTCACGAGCGCCTTCTGGTAGTCGGCGAGCGCCCGGGCCTCGCGCACCGCGGCCTCGGCGGTGGCCAGCTCGCGCAGGTTGACGACGAACTGGGTCGAGTCGCCGAGCGCGAAGCGGTCGCGCTCCAGCCCTTCCAGTTCGCCGGCCACGGCCACTTCGTCGCGGGCGAGGTCGAGCGCGGCCCGCGCGGCGGCCACGGCGCTCAGCGCGTCCTGCACCTCGGCGCGAATGGTGTCCTCGGCCCAGCGGAGATCCTGGTCGAGGGTGGCGAGCTTGGCCCGCTGCTGGAGCACCTTGCCGGTAGCGGCGCGACGCTGTACGGGCAGCGAGAACGACAGGCCGGTCTCGAACGAGGCGCCGGCCCGGCTGCCGGGGCCCTCGCCGAGGTCGCGGGCCGCATCGGCGAACCAGGTGAGCGACGGCAGGACGCCGTTCTCGGCGAGCCGCAGCTCGACCTCCTGCTGGCGGCGCTTCGCGCGCAGCGCCGCCAGTTCGGGCCGCCGCTGCAGCGCCTCGGCAACTTCCTGCGCCTCATCGCGGGTCAGCGGCGCGGCCGGAGCCGGCAGTGCCGGCAGCCGCTCCGGGGCCGGGCGCAGCGGCGCGCCGTCGGCCCCACGCAGGTAGAGCGACAGGTCGATGGCCTTCATCTGCACCGCCCGCTCGGCGGCGACCAGCGCCGCTCGCCGCTGCAGGATGGCGCGGCGGTTGTCGGTGCGCTCGACGGCGGCGATCTGTCCGAGGGCGACGGCGTCGGCGAGCTGCTGGTCGCGGGCTTCGGCCAGGTCGAGCAGGGCGCGGGCGATGCGCAGCTGCTGGCCGGCGGCGGCCCAATCCCAGTACTCGGACAAGGCGTCCTTGAACACCGCCAGGCGCATCTTGTCGAGGCCGCGGCCGGCCACCTCGACGCCCAGCTCGGCGACCGCGCGGCCGGCGCGCCGGGCGTCGATGGTGCGGTTCTTCAACAGCGGCAGATCGATGCCGGCGTTGAGCTCGCCCTTCGAGAGCGTCGCCGCCTGGCCGTCGTAGGGGGCGAAGGTGCCGCGGCTGGTGCGATAGCCGCCGAAGACATTGAGCCCCAGGGGCGCCAGGGGTAGTTCCAGGTAGCTGCCGATCCGGTCGTTGTCGTAGAACCCCCGCGTCCGCTTGGCCGACGCGCCCAGCGTCAGGTCGAACGCGCCGGCCGCCTCCCGCAGCTCGCCTTGCGCGAGGACCACGTCCTGACGGGCCTGCTCCAGCAGCGGCACGGCGCGATCGACGGCGCGCAGCAGCTCGTCGGCCGACAGCGGCTGGGCCGCGACCGCGGTGGGCACCAGCAGCGCCACCGTCGCCCCTCGCACCAGCGCCCGAATCACTTCTTGCCGTCCTGGCCGGCCCCGCCGCCCGCCGCCTCGGCCACGGCGGGATCGAAGCCGCTGGCGCCGGGTTCGTCGGGAGCGATCACCGGCGGGAAGCCGTTGAACTGCCGCCACAGCTCGTAACCGATCGGCACGACGTTGAGCAGCACCCAGCCGTTGGCCCGCACGCCCTGGCGCAGGAAGCGCCGCGACGGCCAGGGATCGTCGTTCGGGTCGGGTTCGACCAGCACCCGGAACCGGCCGCGGCCGTTGTCGGCCTGATCGACCAGCCTGACGCGCCCGCCGAAGGTGCCCACCGCCACCGACGGCCAGCCCGAGAACTGCAGGGCCGGCCAGCCCTCGAACTGGAGCCGCACTTCGGCCCCGGGCATCACCATCGGCATGTCGTTGCCGTCGACCCACAGCTCGACGACGTCCTGGCGCGACGCCGGCACGAGCGCCGCCAGCGGCGCGCCGGCCTTGAGCAGCTCGCCGCTCTGCCTGGCCAGCACACGCAGCACGGTGCCGTCGACCGGCGCGACCACCTGCTGGGTCTGCTGCCGGGCCAGCCGCACGTCCATCTTGGCGAGTTCGGCCCTGGCCTTGGCGACGTCGCTCAGGCCCGAGGCGAGCGCCGCGCGGGCCTCGTCGACGCGGGCACGCGCATCGGCGCGCGTGCGCAGCAGCTCGGCGCGCATCGACGCCGCCTCGCTGCGGGCGGCGTTCAGCGTGGCGACGCTGCGATCGACCTCGGCGGTCCGGGTGGCGGCTTCGAGTTCGGCCAGCTCGACGTTGCGGGTCGAGGTCAGCCCCTTGGCGACCAGCGCCCGCTGGCGCTCGAGATTCAAATCGGCGGTGACCCTGGCGGCGCGGGCCGCGGCCAGCCCCTGCTCGGCGGCGGTGACCCGCTCGCGGGCCATCTGCTCGCGCAGCTCGGCGGCCGCCACGCTGGTCGTCAACGTCTCGTCGAGGCCGCCGATGCGGTCGGTGAGCGAGGTCACCCGGGCCTCGCCCTGCTCGATGGTGCCGACGATCTGGGCACGCTCCTCGCGCATGCGCTCGAGGATGGCCGGATCGTTGTCGGTCAGATCGACGATCGGGTCGCCCTTCTTCACCTGGGCGCCCTCGACGACGTGCCACTTCACGATGCGGCCGTCGAGCGGCGCCTCGATCTCCTGCAGGCGCTCCTCGGGATGGAAAGCGATCACCCGCCCGGCGCCGAGGATGGTCTGCCGCCACGGCGTCAGCGTCAGGCCGAGCACGAGCACGGCCAGCAGCAGCACGAGCAGGCGGGCCAGGACGCGCGCCGCGCGCGGCACCTGCACGCTGTGCAGGGCCAGCCGCTCGTCCATGCGCCAGGGCGAGTGCGGGCCGGTCATCGCCGTGCCTCCGGCGGCGACGGCCGCATCTCGCCGTCGTGCAGCTCGACGACGCGGCCGCAGCGGGCCAGCAGCGCCGGGCGATCGGTGACGCAGACCAGCGTCCACGGCGCGGCGGCGGCGAACAGCACCGCGGTCAGCTGTTCCTGGTCGTCGGCGCGGTCGATCTGGTCGAGGATGCCGTCGAGCACGATCAGGCGCGGCCGGCCGACGATGGCGCGGGCGATCATCAGGCGGCAGGCTTGGCGGTGCGACAGCGGCCGGCCGTGCGGGTGCAGCTCGGTGTCGAGCCCCTGCGGCAGCCGCTGCAGTTCGTCGAGCAGGCCGACGGCGGCGAGCGCCGCGGTCACGTCGGCGTGCGACAGCTCGTCGCGGCCGAGCCGGACGTTGTCGGCGATCGAGCCGGGAAACAGCTCGACGCCGCGCACCAGCGCCACCTGCTGGCGCATCGCCGCGAGCGGCAGGTGGCGCAGGTCGATGCCCTGCACCCGCACCGTGCCCGCCGCCGGCTGCCGCAGCCCGAACAGGACGTCGGCCAAGGTGCTCTTGCCGGAGCCGTGGGGGCCGGTGACGCCGACGCGTTCGCCGGCCGAGACGCTCCACTGGCGGATGCGCAGCGCCGGGCGATCGTCGTTTTCGTAGCGCACGTCCAGATCCCGCAGCTCGAGATCCATCGGCCCGTCCCCGGGCAGGTCGGCGTCGCCGCCCGATCGTTCGAGCGGCAGGTCGATCAGCCCGCCGAGCTTGTCGAGGGCGGCGCACAGGTCGTAGAAGACCTCGAGCTGCTTGCCGAACTTGGTGAAGGCGCTCAGCATGCCGGCGACGATCAGCTCGCTGGCGACGAGCTGGCCGAGGGTGAGCTGGCGGCTGATGACCAGCCAGCCGCCGATGCCGAGCAGCGCCGAGCTGGCCAGCGCCTTCAGCGCGAACGAGCTGACCGTCTGGCGGATCAGGATGGCGAAGTGCTGGCTGCGGTAGCTGAGGTAGCTCTCCAGCAGCCGATGCGACCGCCGCACCGCGTAGGCGGCGCCGCCCGCCGACTTGAAGGTGACGAGGTGCGCCGCCAGGTGCTCGAGCCAGGCCTCGAGGGCGTGTTTGGCCTTCGATTCCTTGATCGCCGTGGTGACCGCCCCGCGCCCCTGCACCACGACGATGCCGGCCATCGCCACGATGAGCAGCAGGTCGAAGGCGAGCAGCCACGGGTGGTACACGGCGAGCAGCAGCATGCCGATCGCGGTCTGCATCACGATGCTCAAGCCGTCGATGAGCAGCAGGGCGGCCGACTTCTGCACGGTGACGGTGTCGAAGAACCGGTTGACCAGTTCCGGGCCGTGCAGGCGGTCGAACGCCTCGACCCGCACGCGGAGCAGGCGCCACGTCACGTCGGTGGCGACCCGGGCGAAGATGCTGCGCTGGACGATCTCGACCACCGTCGCCCGCATCGCGTTCATGACGGTGTTGAAGCCGAGCGCCACGAACACGAACACGGTGAGGACGACCAGCGGCTGCAGGACGTTGCCGAACGCGATGGTGTTGACGAGCGACTGGACCGCGACTGGCACGGCCAGCGAGAGCAGCGCGATGACCACCGAGTAGACGACGGCGACCCACAGGGTCCGCCGTTCGCCGTGCAGCAGCGCCCGGACGCGCTCGAACGGCGTGGCGGGAGCGCCGGGCCCCGAGCGCAGGCCCGAGAGCGGCGCCGCCGGCTCGGCCAGCACCCAGTCGACGACCGCGCCGTCCTCGTCGACGCCCAGCCACTGGCGCAGGCTGCGGCGCGACCAGCGCGCGGGGCGGCCGTGGGCGCCGGGGACGGCCACCGCGACGCCGCCGCGGGCGGCGCCGAACACCGCGACGCCCTCGAGGCGGCCGTCGGCTCCGGCGCGCACGGCGAGCCAGGGGTAGGCGGGGTCGGCGTCGCGGATCACCTCGTCGAGCGGCCGCCGCACCACCGCGGTCGCCAGGCCGGCCTCGGCGGTGAGCGCCTGCAGGACGTTCACCGCGTCCGGCGCCGCGGCCTGGGTCTCGATCCGCCGGCCGGCGGCATCGAGCGCCGACGGCTCCGGGACGACGTCGTGGACGCGGGCCATGAACTCGACGATGGCCCGTGCCCCCGCCACATCCGGGCGGCGGGCACGGGCCGGCACAGCGGCTGACATGTCACTCATGATACACGAATCAAAAGTCGCGTATCAAGAGACGCGATTTTAGTGTATGATGTTCCCATGCCCGATCGCGGTTCCGACGCCTCGCCGCGGTGGACGTTCCTGACCAACCACGGTCACGTGCTGCTGTGCCTGGCTCGCGCCCCCGAGCTGCGGCTGCGCGACGTGGCGGCGATGGTCGGGGTGACCGAGCGCGCGGTGCAGCGCATCGTCGCCGACCTCGAGGAGGCCGGCTACCTGACCAAACGCAAGCACGGCCGGCAGAACGAGTACGAGATCGACGCCGAACGGCCGCTGCGGCATCCGATCGAGGCGCACCAGAAGGTGAAGGCGATCCTCGACCTCGCCGTACCGGGCCGCGCCGCGGCGCGGCCGGCGGCACGCCGCGGACGCACCGGCTGACGCCGCCGCGACCGCCGTGATCGCGCGTATACTGCGCGGATTCCGCCGCACGGCGGCGGTCGCGGAGGACGTATGCGCAGAATGACGCGGCTGGTCGGGGTGGTGCTCGTCGCCGTGGCGACGACCGGCGTGGCGCCCGGCGGAGTTGCCGCCCAGCGCGCCGCCGCCGAGACGTTGTCGGTGCCGGGGCTGACCCAGGCGGTGGAGGTGATCCGCGACCGCTGGGGCCTCAACCACATCTACGCGCAGAACGAGACCGACCTCTTTCTCGCCCAGGGCTACCTGGCGGCCAAGGATCGGCTGTTCCAGTTCGAGGTGTGGCGCCGCCGCGCCACCGGCACCGTGGCCGAAATACTCGGCCCGCGCGAGCTGACGCGCGACATCGGCACGCGCCTGCACATGTACCGCGGCGACCTCGACGCCGAGCTCAACCACTATCACCCGCGCGGCAAGGCGATCGTCGAGGCCTACGTGCGCGGCGTGAACGCCTACGTCGACGAGGCGATGCGCGATCCGGCGGCGCTGCCGATCGAGTTCAAGATGCTCGGCATCACGCCCGGCAAGTGGACGCCGCAGGTGGTCATCTCGCGCCACCAGGCCCTGACGTCGAACGTGCCCAACGAGGCCACGCACGTCCGCGCCATCGGCGCGCTCGGCAGCACCGCCCGGCTGCGCGAGCTGCTCAACATCGAGGGCGGCGAGCCGCCGCTCACGCTCGATCCCCTGATCGACCCGAAGACGTTCCCGGCCGACGTGCTGAAGGTCTACAGCGCCTTCCGCGACCCGATCGAGTTCCAGCCGGGCGACGTGGCGGCCGCCTATCGCGGCACGGCCAGGGCTGCGGCCGATGCGCCGGCGCTGGCGGCGACGACCAGCCGGATCGTCGACACCGACATCGGCTCGAACAACTGGGTGATCAGCGGCGCGCTCACGCAGAGCACGCACCCGATCATGGCCAACGACCCGCACCGGGTCATCGAGGCGCCGTCGCTGCGCTACTGGGTGCACCTGGTCGCGCCCGGCTGGAACGTCATCGGCGGCGGCGAGCCGGTGCTGCCCGGCGTCTCGATCGGCCACAACGAGCACGGCGCCTGGGGCCTGACCATCTTCGGCTCCGACAACGAAGACCTCTACGTCTACGAGACCAATCCGGCCAACCCCAACGAGTACCGCTACCAGGGCCGCTGGGAGGCGATGCGCGTCGTGCCCGACACGATCCCGGTCAAGGGCCAGGCGGAGGCGAAGGTCGAGCTGAAGTTCACCCGCCACGGCCCGGTGCTGCACGAGGACCGCGCCAACCGCCGCGCCTACGCGCTGCGCGCGGCGTGGATGGAAACCGGCGGCGCGCCCTACCTGGCCAGCCTGCGCATGAACCAGGCGCGCACCTGGGAGGAGTTCCGCGACGCCTGCAGCTACAACCGCATGCCCTCCGAGAACATGGTGTGGGTGGACCGCACGGGCACGATCGGCTGGCAGGCCGCCGGCATCGCGCCGCTGCGCTCGTGGAGCGGCCTGCTGCCGGTGCCGGGTGACGGCCGGTTCGAGTGGGATGGCTACCTGCCGATCACCGCCCTGCCGGCCGAGGTCAACCCGGCCCGCGGCTACATCGCCACCGCCAATCACTACCTGTTCCCCAACGACTACCCGTACGACAACGCCCGCCACTGGACGTGGGCCGATCCGTATCGCGCCCGCCGCATCGAGGAGGTGCTGGGCTCGGGCCGGCGGTTCAGTGTCGCGGAGGTGGCGCGCCTGCAGAACGACGACCTGTCGCTGCCGGCCCGGGCGCTGGTGCCGCTGCTGCGCGATCTGCCGTTCGCGGTGCCGGCGGTCGCCGCCGCCCGTGACCGCCTGCTGAAGTGGGACTTCGTGCTCGACAAGGACTCGCCGGAGGCCGCCGTCTTCGCGCTGTTCTCGCGGCAGCTCTACGCCAACGTCCGGCAGCAGGCGATTCCCGCGGCGGCGCGCGGTGCCGTGCCCAGCAACCTGATCGGCCTGAAGAAGATCCTCGACTGGATGTACGCCCCCGACGGCCGTTTCGGCGCCGATCCGATCAAGGCGCGGGATGCGCTGGTGGCGACCAGCTTCGAGCAGGGCATCGCCGAGGGGACCAAGCGCTTCGGCGCCGATGTCGCGGCGTGGAAGTGGGGCTCCGGGAAGCTCCACCACGCGCTGCTCCGCCACCCGCTCTCGAACGCGGTGAACGACGAGATGAAGAAGCGGCTGGAGGTGGGGCCGTTCCCGCGCGGCGGCGACGGCACCACGGTGAGCGCCACCGGCGGCGGCGACAACCAGACGTCGGGCGGCTCGCTGAAGATCATCGCCGACACCCAGGACTGGGACAACACGGTCGGGCTCAACACGCCCGGCCAGTCGGGCAATCCCGACGACCCGCACTACCGCGACCTGTTCGAGCTGTGGGCGCGCGGCCGCTATTTCCCGGTGGCCTACTCGCGGGCCAGGGTGGAGTCGGTGGCCGAACGGACCAGCACGCTGGCGCCGGCCGCGGCGGCGACGTCGGGGCGGCAGGAGTGAGCGTCAGCGGGCGGCGGCGGTCAGCACCGGCGTGAACCCGGCAGGTTCGGCCGCCGCGCGCCACCGCTCGTAGCTGGCCGCGGTCGCACACAGCTGGAACCCGTCGGCGCTGCCGCAGGCCAACGGCGTCCGCGACGCCCGCATCAGCAGATCGCGCATCGTCGGGGTCAGCACGTAGAGGCTGTCGTCGGCGACACGTCCGGCGCGGATCTCGGCGTCGATGGCCCGGCAGTAGGCAATCACGGCGCCGCCGTCGTAGCGGCCGGCGTTGCCCGAGTTCACCGTCACGCCGTGGCTGCCCGCCCGCAGCGAGAACGGCAGATGCGGGCCGGCGTTCTCGGCCTCGCTGCCGACGCACATGTCGGCCGGCACCATCACCAGGTGCCGGTAGTGCGGCAGCGCCAGGTTCCACACCGGGTGCTTCAGCGGGTCGTCCCACTGCGTCCAGACCGCACTGTGCTCACGGGCGCGCACGCCGGCGTACATCCGGCTCAGGTCGACGGTCTGCAGGGCGAGCGCGGCGGCCATCACCCCGATGGCGACGCGGCGCGGGAGCGCCGTGGCCATCGTGGCCAGGACGGCGACGAAGGCCACGTACATCGCCAGCCAGCCGAAGCGGCCACTCGAGCGGAACACCGAGAAGATCGCCGGTGTCGAGGCCCGCAGGTCGACGAGCGTGGCCGGGCCGGCCGTGATCATCGGGCTGAGGGCGTAGACCCAGAACAACGCCACCACCAGCCAACCGAGGCGCAACGGCGGCACGGCGCCGCCGCCGCGGGCGGCGAGGCCGACGGCGGCCGCGCCCAGCGCGAGCCAGCCGGCGCCGAAGTAAAGCATGCCTTCGTACTGGCCGGGCGTGGCCATGCGAATCACCGGCAGCAGCGCCGACGAGTCGAGACTGATGATCGGCGCCAGCAGGTTCATGGAGTAGAAGCCGAGGCCCTCGCGCTCGAGGTCCGAGCCGCCGACCAGGAAGATGCCGCAGGCCCAGAACACGACGGTCATCGTCGCGATCACCGCGGCCAGTCCGGCAGCCGCGGCCGGCACGGCGGCGAGCGACGGACGCGGCCACAGCGCGTCGCTGGCGACGTCGGCGGCGGCGAGGCCCAGGACGAGGACGGCGATATAGGGCTGGGTCGCGGCCACGGCCCCGCTCACCAGACACCAGGCCGCCAGGCGCCAGCGCCAGCGGCGCTGCCGGTGCGACGCCGCCACCCAGATCGCCGCCAGCAGCAGCCAATGGCCGACCAGCGCGGTGTGACCGACCCGGAACAGCAGCGCCGGCGTCTGCACGAACATCGCCGCGCCGAGGATCTGCAGCGTGCGGTCGGCGGTGACCTGACGGGCGAGCAGGGCGCCGAACACGCCCTGCAGCACGAAGCAGGCGAGCAGCCACGCGCCCAGGTACTGGCCGGGGTCGGGCAACCACGGGTGAAAGGGCTTGAGCGGCAGGGCGACCAGCGGGATCGCGTCGCTGTTGCCGACCGAGGTGCTCACCGGGTAGCCGACGCCCACCACCTTGCCGGGCGGCCACTGCCACGGCTCGCGCCGGAAGTGGTGCCACGCCAGCAGATAGGTCTGCGTGTCGTGGCGCATCAGCCAGCCCAGGTTGGTGGGCCGCACGATGGCCGGGCCGAGGGTGGCCAGGAAGAACACGGCGCCAATCAGCCCGCCGACCACCGGCGTGAGCCACGGCGCGGAACCCGCTCGCACGGCGACTATCTTAGACGCGGCGCGGGCGATTCGACCGGCGGTGGCCGGTCACGGTACCCTAGGAGGACGTGGCCTCAGACGCTCCACCGCTCGAATCCCCCGGCCAGATCGACACGCGGCTCCCCGCCGAGGTGAGCCGCCGCCGCACGTTCGCCATCATCTCGCACCCCGATGCCGGCAAGACGACGCTCACCGAGAAGCTGCTGCTCTACGCCGGCGCCATCGAGCTGGCCGGCGCGGTGCGCGGCCGCAAGACGCAGCGCCACGCCGTATCCGACTGGATGGACGTCGAGCGCGAACGCGGCATCTCGGTGACCTCGGCGGCGCTCGACTTCGACCTGCGCGGCTGCCACATCACGCTGCTCGACACGCCCGGCCACCAGGACTTCAGCGAAGACACCTACCGCACGCTCTACGCCGTGGACAGCGCGGTGATGGTGATCGACGCCGCCAAGGGCATCGAGACGCAGACCCGCAAGCTGTTCGAGGTGGCGCGGCTGCGCCACCTGCCGCTCATCACCTTCGTCAACAAGCTCGACCTGCCCGGCCGCGATCCGTTCGAGCTGCTGCAGGAGATCGAGGACGTGCTCGGCATCCACGCCGCGCCGCTCAACTGGCCGATCGGCAGCGGCGACCGCTTCCGCGGCGTGTTCGATCTGGCCACGCGCGAGACGCGGCTCTACGAGCAGGTGCCCGGCGGCGGCTACCGCGCCCCGGTGCACACCACCGACGCCAGCGATCCGCAGCTGGTCGAGCTGCTCGGCGAGAGCCTGCACCAGACGCTCATCCACGACACCGAGCTCATCGCCGGCGCCGGCACCCCCTTCAACCGGGCCGAGTACCTGGCCGGGCGGCAGACGCCGGTGTTCTTCGGCAGCGCGCTCGACAACTTCGGCCTCGAGGCGATCCTCGACGCGCTCGAAACGCTGGCCCCGCCGCCGCAGCCGCGCGAGACCGCCGACGGCGGCACGGTGCCGCCGGTGGCGCCGGGCATGTCGGGGTTCGTGTTCAAGATCCAGGCGAACATGAACCGCAAGCACCGCGACCGCGTGGCGTTCGTGCGCATCTGCTCGGGCGTGTTCGAGAAGGACATGACGCTGGTCAACGCGCGCAGCGGCGACGTGGTGCGCGCCGCCCGACCCTATCGCTTCTTCGGCGGCCAGCGCGAGACCGTGGAGCGGGCCTACCCGGGCGACGTCGTCGGCCTGCCCAACCCGGGCAAGTTCGCCATCGGCGACACGCTGTACGTCGGCGCGCCGGTGCGGTATCCGCCGGTGCCGCGCTTCCCGCCCGAGCACTTCGGCCGCGTCCGCCTGCTCGACACCCGCTCGAAGCAGCTCGACACCGGCGTCATCCAGCTCGAGGAAGAGGGGCTCATCCAGGTGGTGTTCCCGGTGCACGGCCGCCGCGAGCCGATCCTCGGCGTGGTCGGCCCGCTGCAGCTGGAAGTGGTCGAGGCGCGGCTCAAGCAGGAGTACAACGTCGACTGCAAGATCGACCCGATCGGCTACACGGCGCTGCGCTGGGTGAAGTGCGACCCGAAGCAGCTCAGCGACCTCGAAAACCGCTCCACCGGCATCCTGCGCGCGGTCGACCGCGACGAGCGGCCGGTGCTGCTGTTCGAGTCGCAGTGGGGGCTGAACTACATCACGCAGCAGAACCCCGAGATCGAGTTCGCGACGTTCGGGTGAGGTAGCGCACGGATCGAGATCGGGTGGATCCGGACATGCGGGTTGTGGCACTCATCGGCGCTCTGCTGGTCGTTCTCGGGCTGCCGGCCCGGGCCGACGAGCCCGGCCGGACTCCCGCGCAGCGTCTGGACGCGGTGAATCGGGCCGTCGACGGCCTGCTGGCGCGCGCCGCCACCCTCGACACCAGGGATCCCGGCAAGCGCGCCCGTCAGCTCGCGGCGCTGCGCCGCGACGTCGATGCCTTCGTCCTCGAGTCGTGGCCGACGCTCCAGTGGCTGAAGGCCCACGACAAGACCAACCCGGACGACCTCGCCCGAGTCACCTCGAAACTGGAGCTGGCGAAAGAGGCGACCGCCACGCCCGAGGCGATGGACGACCTGCTCGACGAGGCGCTCGACTCCAGATTCGAAGAGAACGACCCCACCAACATCTACTCGTTCAAGGCGCACAATCGCTTTCGCTATCTCGACGACGGCGGCGAGCTGCGCGACGAGGTGCTCGAGACCATTCGCAGCGCCGAGACGTTCGTCCATCTGTCGTACTTCGAGCTCTATCCGGACCGGATGGGGCACACCGTGGCCGGCCTGCTCATCGCCAGGCGGCTCGGGTTCCGCACGCCGTGCGACATCGACCGCGTGCTGACGACGCTGGGCCTGCCACGCCTGTTGAACGGCGGCGACTGTGCCGACGTTCCCGTCGTGACCGGCCCGATTGCCAGCGAAGCCTTCGACGTCCCCGGCCGGGAGCGGCTCCTGGCCAACGTGGCGGCCCTCGCCCGCCGTCATCCGGATCGCAGCCCGATCGCCATCAGGCTGTATCTGGACGACTTCAAGCAGCTGGAGCGCAAGCTCAGCGGCGCCGGGATCCTCCAGGCGCTCGAGGCCTTCGGCATCCAGGTGCACCAGGAGGCGGCAGCCCTGGCGTGGGGCAGCAATCACACCAAGATCACCAGCAACGAGCGCCGCGCCGTCGTGAGCGGCGGCAACATCGTCGACAAGGTGATGGACTGGGTGCCCGGGCAGCGCCGCTGGCGCGACGCGGCGATCCTCGTCGAAGGCGAGCTGGTCAACGATCTCAATCACTTCTTCCTGGCCAGGTTCCACGACGTGAAGCACTGGGATCTCACCCGCTACCTCTGCGACGACGACCCCGCCTGCCTGCGCGGGTACTTCCGGGAACTCGGCGAGGAGGAGAAGGCGGCCATGACCGCCGCCGGGCGGCTCGTCTGGAGCAGCAACTTCGACTTGAAGGAGAGCCCGACCTGGAAGGCCCTCGGCACGGTCATCGGCCGGGCGCAGCGGTCGCTCTATTTCGAGAATGCCTTCTTCAGTGACGGGCTCTCGACCCTGCTGATTCGCGGCAAGGCCCGCCAATGGCAGCTCCGGCGGGCCAAGGAGCTGAACGCGGCCAACGGCGAAACGGGCATGAAGGCCACCTGCGGCCCCGACTACTTCGACGTGGTGGCGGCGCGGCCGGGCGGCCGGTTCATCCTGGTGGTCCTGCCCCGGCACATGGATCAGCCGATGGTCAAGGCCGCCGAGAAGGTGCTGACCAATCACCTGCTGTGGGAGGGCGTGGACGTGTGCCTGTGGGACGGCGAGCTGAACAACACGGTGCACGGCACGCAACGCGGCACGTTCGCCCCCAAGACGATGATGCACAGCAAGGTGTTCATGGCCGACGACAACCTGGTGTACGTGGGCACGGCGAACCTCAACCGCCGGTCGATGCTCGGGGATCTCGAAGTCGGGATCCTGACCAACGACCGGCAGACCGTGCAGGACATCAGGCAGAAGATGTTCGTGAACGACGTGCAGGCGTCGGCGAGGGCGCGCTTCAACGTGCTGCACTACCTGTACATGCCGCTGCAGCTGCTGATGAACTTCATTCTGTGGCTGACCTGAGTCGCAGGTCGTCGACCCGACGGGCGATGGCGCGCTGAACTCCGCGTCTCCGGGACGCGCACCGGCCCCGCTCGTGCGCGCACTGCGTCGCTGAGCCTGACCTCGGCCGGCCGCCGCTCAATAGCGGCACGGTGGGGTCGCGAGAGCCACGTCCCACTGACCGGCTCGCACGCGATCCGCCCCCGCCGAATTCCAACCTCGCCGGGCTGGCTGCCGTCCAATGCGCGAGGTGACGGTCATGCGCGCACGCATCTGGACCCTGGGACTGGCCGCGGCGGTGGTGGGCACGGTGCTGTCGATTCCGGCCCGCGGGCGGCTCGACGCCGACGTGTTCGAAACCGGGCAGTCCTCTGCGACCGCGGCCGCCCGACAGGAGTCGGGCGACTGGACCGCCAACGCGCGCAACGGCTGGCGCGACGACGACCGAGTACCGCGCATCCAGCTCAACCTGAGGACCGGCGACGGCCAGGATCGCTGGGGCTTCGGCGTGCGGGTCACCGAGCTGGCCGGGCTGCCCGACGCGGCCCTGGACGGCGACGCCTCGAACGTCCGGTTCACGCTGGCGCGCGAGGCCGGCACGTTCACCTTCACGGGCTCGTTCACCGACGGACGTGGCTCCGGCCGCTGCACCTTCGCACCGGACGCCGGCTATGCGTCGGCGATGGCCGGGCTCGGCTTCAGCGCGCTGTCACGCGAGCAGGTGATGCGGCTGGCGGTGATGGATGTGCGCACCGCGTTCGTGAAGGAGATCCGCGGCGCCGGCCAGCGCGCCGCCGACCTCGACGAGGTCGTGCGTTTCAAGATTCACGGCGTGAGCGGCGCCGGCATCCGCGAACTGGCGGCCCTGGGGTTCACCGGCCTCGACGGCGACGCTCTGGTGCGGCTGCGCATCCACGGCGCCACGCCGGCGAGAATCCGCGAGCTGCGTGCCGCCGGGCTCGCCGCCACCGACGCCGACGAGGTCGTCCGGCTGCGCATCCACAACGTCACCGCCGAGTTCATCGCCGGGCTGAAGAGCCGCGGCTACACGGGGCTGGTCGCCGACGACTACGTGCGGATGCGGATCCACGGCGTGACGCTGGCCGAGATCGACGAGCTGAAGACGATCGGCTACCCGGCGCTCGGCGCCGACGACCTGGTCAGGTTCCGCATCCACGGCGTGCGGCCGCAGTTCATCAAGGACATGCGCGGCCTCGGCTTCACGGCCATGGACGAGGACGACCTGGTGCGGATGCGCATCCACAGCGTGAGTGCCGAGTTCGTGCGCCAGGCGCGCGCCGACGGCCTGCGAATCGACTCGCCCGACGACGCCGTGGACCTGGCGATTCACGGCCGGCGCTGGCGCCGGCGGTAGCACCCGGCGCGTATAATCGCGCCCATGCGGACGCCGCTTGCCGCCGACACGACGCTCGAGGTCGAGGCGCGCCAGATCGAGGCGTGGCGACGGATGTCGCCGGCCGAGAAGATCGCGGCAGTGCAGCAGTTGAGCGCCGCGTCGCGCGTGATGATGCTGGCCGGCATCCGCCATCGTCACCCCGACGCCGGCGAGCGCGAGGTGTTCCTGCGCGCCGCGATCATCCTGTTCGGCGCGGACCTGGCCGTCGCGGCGTTTCCGGACGCGGCAGCCTACGTCTCGACGTGACTCCGGGCACCACCGCCATCGACGTCGCGCTGCTGGTCGTCCGCGCCCTCGACCAGCTGGGCGTCGCCAGCACCGTGGGTGGATCCATCGCCGCGTCGTTCGCCGGCGAACCGCGGTCGACCATCGACGTGGACATCGTCGCTGCCCTCGACGAATCGCACGTGCAGCCGCTGGTCGCCGCCCTGCAGGCGGCGTTCTACGTCGACGGCGACGCTCTACGTCGAGCCGTACGAACGCGAAGCGCCGCCAATCTGATCCATCAGGACACACAGCTCAAGATCGACCTGTTCGTCGCCGGCGGCACCGTGCTCGATTCCCAGCAGCTGGTGCGCCGGATGGCAGTGGATATCGGCGGCGGGCGAATCCTCCACATCCATCCGCCAGAAGACATCCTGCTGCAGAAACTCCGCTGGTATCGCCGCGGCGGTCAGACGTCGGACCGACAGTGGCGCGACGTGCTCGGCATCGTGAGGGTGCAGGGCCAGCGGCTCGACGCGGCCTATCTGCGTGCGAACGCGGACGCCCTCGGGGTGGCCGACCTGCTCGACCGCGCCCTGGGCGACAGCTGAACTTCCTGGTCCCTGGTCCCTGGTCCCCGGTCCCTACATCCCGTATCTGTCCCTGAGGATGTCGGCGTGGTGCTGGAAGTGCCCCGCCGTCACCCACACCAAGCCGCGCGCGGTCGCGCGCTTGTTGCTGGCCGTGCCCTCGCGTTCGAGGGCGGCGGCGTCGAGCGAGCGGATGAGCGACAGCGTCGCCTGGCGGATGGCGCGCAGTTCGGCCACGAGGCTGGCCAGGGTGCGGCGCTCGAACCCGGCCGTCAGTTGATAGGCGTTCTCGTCGAAGCCGGGCAGCGGCGTCGCGTCGCCGCGGGCGATGCGCAGCAGCCGATAGGTGAAGATGCGCTCGGCATCGGCCATGTGGCCGACCACCTCGCGCACCGTCCACTTGCCCTCGGCGTAACGGTGGCCGGCCTTGCTCTCGGGCCACGACGCCATCCGGTCGAGCAGCGCCTGCTGCCCTTCGAGAATGGCCAGGGCGTCGCTGCCCTGCGCGGCGGCATCGTCCACGTAGGCCTGGAACGGCGGCGCGTAATCACCGGGCTGGGGCTTCGCGATCGTCATCAACGCACTCCTGTGGCCGCCAGGAGCGCGTCGGCGATCGGCTCGAGGGCGGCCAGTCCATAGACGTCCCTGGGGAACTGCGGCAGCTCGACGCGCGGCCGGTCGCCGAACCGGCGCGCGATCTCGTCGAGATACAGCCGCTCCTGCTCGCGGCGGGCGTGGAGAAACGCGTCACTGGTCGCCGGTGGCAGCACGCGGTTGACGACGAGGCCCGCCACCTTCACGCCGGTGTCGTCGAGCTGGGCGAGCGCCCGCGCCGTTTCCTCGATCGGCAGCCGCTCGGGAATCAGCACCAGGACGAAGGCGGTGGTGCGGCCCCCGACCAGGCGCGCGCGCAGGGCTTGCAGCCGCTCGAACCGCTCGGTCAGCGACTTCAGGATCGGATCCTCCTTGTCGTCGCCCTCGACGCCGAGCATCGCCCGGCGCGACTTCGACAGCGCCCGCACCCACGCCTCCATCAGCTCGGGCATCCGCACCAGCCGCAGCGTGTGGCCGGTGGGCGCGGTGTCGAAGATCACCAGGTCGAAGCGCGAGTCCTCGCCGAGGATCAGCCGGCCCATGCGGTCGAACAGCGCTACCTCCTCGGCGCCCGGCATCGAGGCGGCCAGGTCGATCTGCTTGAACGCCTCCTCGAGGATCGAGTGGCCGAACAGCGCGCGCACCCGCTCCTTCACCTCGGCGACGTAGCGGGTGGACTCGGTGGCGGCGTCGATCTCCAGGCCCCAGAGTCGGCGCTGCAGCTCCACCGGCTCGGGACCGATCGGCCGCTCGAAGATGTCGGACGTGGAGTGTGCCGGGTCGGTGGAGACGAGCAGCACGCTGCGGCCGGCGCGGCTGGCGGCCAGCGCCATCGCCGCGGCGCACGTCGTCTTGCCCACACCGCCCTTGCCGCCGAAGAACAGCACCTGGTGGTCGAGCAGGCCTTTCATGGCCGGGGTCAGCAGCACGGCAGGCTGCCGAGCGGCGAGCGATCCATCCCCATCCGCCGATGCCACAGATGGAACTGGTCGAGCAGGTGCGGGTAGACCTCGAGCAGGTAGAACGCCGCCGGGTTGGGCAGCCCGACGACCTCCATGTAACAGAGCAGCAGGAAGTAGTCGTTCAACTCGGCGGCCTGCAGCCGCATCTCGCGCTCGTAGCGTCCGTAGGCCACGCCGTGCAGAAAGTCGCGCAGGTTCTGCGACAGCGACATGGCGAGCATAGTACCAGCGGCTCGCATGTGGGGGCCAGCGCCTGGCCTCGCGCCCGTCCGGGCGGCGCCCGTGGTAGCGTCGAACGACCCGCATGGCCCGCCGACGCGGCCTCGCCGCCGCCTTCCTCCTGGTCGCCGTCGCGATCGGCGCAGCGCTCACGGCAGGCGCGCCCGCGGCCCGGCAGCGCGCGCTGTCGCCCTGGCTCGAGACGGCGATGCGGCAGGCCCGGGCTGGCGGCACCCTCGCCGTCTGGATCTACTTCGCCGACAAGGGCGACGCCGCGTCGGCCGCGGGCGGCGGCTCGGCAGCGACCGCCCGGGCGGCCGCTCGTCGCGCCGCGCGCGGGGCGTCCACCCCGCGGACACGCTTCGAGGATCGGCCCCTGGCCGCTCGGTACGTCTCCCGCGTCGCCGCGCTCGCGACCCGCGTGCGCCAGCAGTCGCGCTGGCTCAACGCCATGAGCGTGGAGGCCACGCCGTCGCAGATCGCCGACATCGCCGCGCTGTCGTTCGTCGCCCGCGTCGACGTGGTGCGCCGCTATCGCCGGCTGCGTGAGGAGGGCGTCACCGCCCTCGACGAACCGGGCCCTGGGCGGCGGAGCGGCGCGCAGCGTGCCGCCGACGACCCCCTCGACTACGGCGCCGGCATCGACCAGGTACGGCAGATCCGCGTCCCCGAACTGCACCAGCGCGGGCTGCACGGCGAGAGCGTGGTGGTGGCGGTGTTCGACTCGGGCTTCCCCAATCTCACCCACGAGGCGTTCGCCCTCACGACCGTCCTGGCCGAGCGCGACTTCGTCGACGGCCGCGACTCGGTGCGCGAGAGCAGCGACGCCCACGGCACCAACACGCTCTCCACCCTCGGCGGCTTCGCGCCCGGGCAGCTGATCGGACCGGCCTACGCCGCGTCGTTCATCCTGGCGGTCACCGAGGACGTGCGCAGCGAGACGCCGGTCGAAGAGGACAACTGGGCGGCGGCCGCGGAATGGGCCGAAGCGCTCGGCGCCGACGTGATCAGCTCGTCGCTCGGCTACCTGGACTTCGATCTGCCCTACACGTCCTACACCGCCGCCGACATGAACGGCGAGGTCGCCGTCACGACCCGCGCCGCGGCGATGGCCGCCGAACGCGGCGTGGTCGTGGTGAGTTCGGCCGGCAACGCCGGCTTCGACCCGTCGAGCAACACGCTCGGCGCGCCCGCCGACGGCGTGCGGGTCGTGTCGGTGGGCGCGGTCACCCGCACCGGCGCCCGCGCCGGCTTCAGCTCGGTCGGCCCCACCGCCGACGGCCGCATCAAGCCGGATGTCGTCGCCATGGGCGTGAACGTGAAGGTCGCCCGTCACTTCGAGAACGCCTACGGCGTGGCCAGCGGCACGTCGTTCTCGTGTCCACTCACGGCCGGCGTGGTCGCCCTCATCCTGCAGGCGCATCCGGAGTACACCCCGGACGACGTGCTGACGGTGCTGCGCGCGTCGGCCAGCCAGGCCGGCGCCCCCGATACGCTGCTCGGCTGGGGCATCGTCGACGCGGTCGCCGCCGTCGATATGCCACTCCCCACGCCCGCGCTCGCGGCGAGCCGCCGGCCTTGAAGCCCACCGTGGCGAGCGGCGGTCTGACAGGCGCCTTTCCCGAGCCCCGAGCCCCGGATCCCGAGCCCCGCCCTAGAAGTTGAACCAGCGCGAGAACTTCACCAGGAACACGTTGCGCGACGGCGTCGAGAACAGGCCGCCGATGTCGCGGCCGAAGCGGAAGTCGCCGTAGTCCTCGACCGTCTCCTGGCGGCCCTGCTGCCACACGACGAACAGCGCCGATCCCGGCTTGTACTCCCAGCGCAGCACGTTGGTCGTCCGGAACGAGCGGAAGTTGAAGTCGGCGTCGCCGGTGTAGGCGTAGGGCGTGTAGCGATCGACGTGGCGATCGGCCCGGCCGTCGGTCACCTCGCGGTAGCGGGTGTAGGCCCCGGCCGAGATGAACGGCTCGGCGTAGGCCTGGAACGACAGGTTGGGCGACAGCGTGTAGTTGGCGCGGAAGGTCATCGCCACCGTGCGCTGCTGCAGACGGCCGACCACGTAGTGCAGCGACCCGGTGTCGTCCTCGACGTTCTCGACCCACTGCGCGTCGTTGGTGTTGCGGCTGAAGCGGAACCCGGCCTCGACCCGCGCCGCCCGCGTCGGCCGCCAGGTGAGGCGCGGGTTGGCGTTGAACTCGAACGACCCCTGGCCGTCGCCGCCGATGAAGCCGTTGTAGCCGGGGAACACCGCCTTGCGATCGTCGAAGTCGACGTAGTGCCAGACGCCGACGAAGCGGTTGCCGCGCACCCCGGGACCGCCGCGCGTCATGCGGTCGCGCAGACCGCCGGCGTTCACGTTCACGCCGAAGCCGTTGCGCCAGTTGTTCTGCCACCACCAGTGCATGTTGAGGTTGCCGCCGCTCCACAGGTTCTCGCCGCCGAAGTTCCAGCCGGCCCACTGGTTGAAGTTGATCATGTACTGGCGCTTGTACTTGCCCGGCGTCTGCCACCGCCACTGCACCCAGTGGCTCATGTTGCGCTCGTCGGCGCGGCGCTGGAAGCCGAGGTCGTTGGTCTCGAAGCCCGGGCTCTTGTAGCCGTAGAAGGCGCTGAAGCGCAGCTTCTCGCCGGCGATCTTGGAGAAGTTCATCGACCCGGCGTGGCCGCCCAGCGAGGTCGCCGCCTCGTCGAGTTCCAGGTGGTCGGCGTCGGGCTGCTGGAAGTAGTGCACGGCGTTCTTCTGCAGGCGGGTGATGGCCTCGGGGTCGCCACTGATGCGGCTGCCGGCCCAGAAGCCCGACAGGCTGTAGCGCTCCCAGAAGCGCCAGTCGTAGTCCACGCCGCCGGTGACGGCCTGCCCGGCCAGGAACCGCGTGTCGGGCGTGAGCCGGCGGTTGGTGGTGGTGAGCATCACGCCGAGGTTCGAGCGATTGGCGAACTCGCGGCGCATCCGCACCAGGTTGAAGCCGGTGAGCGGCTCGACCACCGGCCGGCGCCGTGACAGCCCCGAAGCGATGGTGGCGCGCTCTTCCTGCGTGACCGCGCTCATCGCCCCGACCGAGAACGCGCCGACGCGGCCGGTGAGCTTCGCGGCGCCGAGAATCGTGACCCAGGCCGGGTTCTGTTCGTACTCGTCGTCGGCCAGCTCGGGGTCGCCCTGCGGGGCCCGGCCGATGCGCCGCGAGTACAGCAGGCCGGTGCACTCGCCGTCGTTGCAGTCGAGGTTGAAGCGGAACACGCCCGAGCCTTCGACGAAGAAGGGCCGCCGTTCGTTGAAGAACAGCTCGAAGGCCTCGAGGTTGACCGCGGCCGGATCCGCCTCGACCTGGCCGAAATCGGGATTGAGGGTGGCGGTGAGGGTGAGCGCCGGCGTGACGGCGTACTTCAGGTCGACGCCGACCGCGGCGCCTGGATCGCTGCGCCGCGACAGCGGATTGCCCGCCTCGGTGGGCGCCAGCACCACCTCGCCGAGCGTGTACGGCATCAGCTCGAGCCGCTTGGGCGAACCGCCGGGCCGCAGGCCGTTCACCTCGCCGAACTGCGACACGTAGCCCTGCGCGCTGCGGGCGATGAGCGGCCAGCTCGACGTCTCGTTGGCGCGCGGCAACTCGCGGATTACCGCGAAGCCCACCGGCCCGCCTTCCGCCGAGAAGCGAAGCTGCGAGAACGGGATGCGGAACTCGGCCCGCCAGCCGTCGGCGTCGCGGCCGACCTGCACGTCCCACACCGCGTCCCAGCCGTCGTCGGTCTGGCCGTCGTTGAAGTGGTAGCGGTCGGCGCGGACACCGGCCGGATTCACCGAGAACTCGTAGGCCGTGCGGCGGTCGTGGAACGAGTCGATGGCGACGCGGATCCAGTCCGAGGGCGAGCGCTCGTCGCGGCGGGTGAGGAACCCGGCGATGCGCGCCGGCTCGCGATCGAAGGCGCGGACGGCGACGTACACGGCCTGGGTGTCGTAGGCGACCCGCGCCTCGGTCCGCTCGGTGGGCGCCGCGCCCTCGGTGGGCTCGCGCTGCACGAAGTCGCCGATCGCCGGCGCGTCGCGCCACACCACTTCGTCGAAGTTGCCGTCGATGAGGACCGGCGACGTGGTGGGCACGGCCACGGCGTCGACGGCCAACAGCGCGCGTTCACGGCCGTCGCGACCGCCGCGGCCGGCGGCGGCGGCCACGCCCAGCCCCGCCGCCCACATCGCCAGCGCCATGACGAGCGCGAATCGACGCCGGCGAGTGCCCATGACCGCTGACATAGACGACGATCCGCCGGAAAAGGTTGGGGCGATTGGGGGACCAGCGGCGGGACGAAATCCGGCGTGATACCGTGACGGATCGGGTGCGCACCTTCCTCGTCGACGAGCTCGGCACGCTCGAGGCCGAGAGCCTCCACATCCTGCGGGAAACGGCCGCCGAGTTCGAACGTCCGGTCCTGCTGTATTCGGTCGGCAAGGACTCGTCCGTCCTCCTCCACCTGGCGTTGAAGGCGTTCGCGCCGGGGCGGGTGCCGTTCCCGTTCCTGCACGTCGACACGGGCTTCAAGTTCCAGGAGATGTACGCGTTTCGCGACCAGCGGGCGCGCGAGACCGGCATCGACCTGCGGGTGTGGCGCAACGAGACGGCGATCGCCGGCGCGGCCAATCCGTTCGCCCTCGGCACCGAGCGCTGCTGCGGGCTGCTGAAGACCGAGGCCCTGCTCACCGGGCTGGCGCAGCTGCAGGCCGACGCGGCGATCGGCGGCGCCCGCCGCGAGGAAGAGCGTTCGCGGGCCAAGGAGCGCATCTTCTCGGTGCGCAACGCCGCCGGGCAGTGGGATCCGCGGCGCCAGCGCCCCGAGTTGTGGCAGCTCTACAACCCGCGCCTGGCGCCCGGCGAGTCGATGCGGGTCTTTCCGCTCTCGAACTGGACCGAGCTGGACATCTGGCGCTACATCGAGCGCGAGCGGATTCCGGTCAACCCGCTCTACTTCGCCCGGGAGCGCGAGGTGATCGAACGCGGCGGGCAGCTGCTGATGCTCGACGGGCCCTTCGCGCGCGGCGGCGCCTATCCCCCGCCGGCCGGCACCGCCGTGCAGCGGGTGCTGTGCCGTTTCCGCAGCCTGGGCTGCGTGCCGTGCAGCGGCGCCGTCCGGTCGTCGGCAACGACCATCGCCGCGATCATCGACGAGCTGCGGACGTCGCGCATCTCGGAGCGCAGCACGCGGGTCATCGACCACGACTCCGACGCGTCGATGGAGAAGAAGAAGCGCGAGGGCTATTTTTGAGCGCCGCGCCAGATCTCGTGCGCATCTGCACGCTCGGCAGCGTGGACGACGGCAAGTCCACGCTGATCGGCCGGCTGCTGCACGACACCAACTCGCTGCCCGACGATCAGATCGCGGCCGTGCGCGCCGCGTCGGCACGCAACGGCAGCGGCCTGGCCTTCGACTACTCGCTGGTCACCGACGGCCTCAAGGCCGAGCGCGAGCAGGGCATCACCATCGACGTCGCCTACCGCTACTTCGCCACGTCGAAGCGCGCTTTCATCGTCGCCGACGTGCCCGGCCACGAGCAGTACACGCGCAACATGGCGACCGGCGCCTCCACCGCGCACCTCGCGCTGCTGCTCGTCGACGCCGCCAAGGGCGTACTGCCGCAGACCCGCCGCCACGCCTTCATCGCCAGCCTGCTCGGCATCCGACGGCTGGTGGTGGCGGTGAACAAGATGGACCTCGTGGACTACGCCGAGCCGGTCTTCGAACGCATCGCCGCCGAGTTCCACGAGTTCGCTGCCCGGCTGGGCCCGATCGACCTGCGGCTGGTGCCGGTGGCGTCGCGCGACGGCCTCAACCTGGTCACCCGCGACACCGTGGCGATGCCGTGGTACACGGGCGAGTCGCTGCTCGAGATTCTGGAGTCGGTGTACGTCGGCGGCGACCGCAACCTCGTCGATCTGCGCCTGCCGGTGCAGTACGTGACGCGCGCTCCCGACGGCGCCCGGGCCGTGGCGGGTCCGGTGGTGTCGGGAGTCGTCCGTGAAGGCGACGAGCTGATGGTGCTGCCGTCGCGGACGCGGGCGCGCGTCAAGACCTTGGCCGCGTCGACCGGCGGCAGCGAGGCCTTCCCGCCGCTGGCCGCCACGCTGACGCTCGACCGCGACGTCGACGTGGGACGCGGCGATCTGCTGGTGCATCCGGGCAACGTGCCCGCCGGCCGCACGTCGGTGGACGCCATGGTGGTGTGGCTCGACGAGGCGCCGCTCGAGGTCGGCCGGCGCTACCTGCTCAAACACACCACCCGCACCGTCTCGGCGATCGCCGACCGGCTGGCCTACGTGGTCGACGTGAACACCCTGAGCCGGAGCGGCGAGACGACGCTGGGGCAGCACGCCATCGGCAGGATGACGCTCACCGCGTCGCAACCGTTGTTCGTCGATCCGTACGCGCGGATCCGCGCCACCGGCAGCTTCATCCTGATCGACCCGGCCACGCAGGCCACCGCGGCCGCCGGCATGGTCGTGGAACGCGGCACGCCGGCACGACGCCCCGCCGCCGGGCCGCGCATCGTCGTTGCCGAGGCCGCGGCGGTGCCCGAGGCCGATCGTGCGCGGCGCATGGGCCAGCGTGCGGTCACGGTGTGGCTCACCGGATTGTCGGGATCGGGCAAGTCCACCATCGCCCGCGAGCTCGAGCGGACGCTGCACGCCCAGGGCCGTCACGCCTTCGTGCTCGACGGCGACACCCTGCGCACCGGCCTCAACCACGACCTCGGCTTCAGCCGCGAGGACCGCGCCGAGAACGTCCGCCGTACCGCCGAGGTGGCGCGCGTCCTGAACGACGCCGGGCTGATCGCCATCGTCGCGCTCATCTCGCCGTTCCGCGAGGAGCGCGAGCGCGCCCGGCAGATCGTCGGCGCCGGGCGTTTCGTCGAGGTGCACGTGGACACGCCGCTCGAGGTGTGCGAAGCCCGCGACGTGAAGGGGCTCTACGCCAGGGCCCGCGCCGGCGAAGTGCCCGAGTTCACCGGCATCAGCTCGCCCTACGAACCGCCGGCCGACCCGGCCGTGGTGCTGCGCCACGACGGCACGTTGCCCGACGCCGTCGCCGAGCGGTTGCTGGCGGCGATCCGGGATCGCATCGAGTTGCCCTGACTCGCCGCGCGACGCAGGGCAGGTCTGAAACTCTGCCCTACCGCAGGTTCTGCAAACCTGGAGGTCTGCTCTGCTGCCGGTGGGCGGCTACGGCCGCGCCGCGCCGTCGAGCCACGCGGTGAGCCGCGCCTGCTGCTCCGCCGTCGCGTCGGGCCTCACCTGCAGGCGCCACGGCCGGCCCGGCTCGGCACCCAGGGTGACCGGCAGGGTCATCAGCCGGTCGCGGCGCGCCAGCAGCACGCGCACGGTCTCGCCGGCCCGGTACTGCTCCAGCCGCGCGGTCAGGCCGTCGGCGCGCACGCGCAGGTCGTCGATCGCCAGGATCTCGTCGTCCACGTTGATGCCGCTGTCGTAGGCCGGCGTGTTGCGGCGCACCTGGGTGACGACCAGACGCCCCCCGTCGTTGCGCGTGTTGAGTCCGGTCGTCGGCCGCAGCGCCTTCGGATCCACGGCCGCGAAGCGCAGGCCGAACCAGTCGAGCGCCTCGCTGAAGTCGAGCTCGTCGGTGGTGGTCAGCACCTGCGCGAACCAGGCCGACAGATCGGTGCCGGCGGTCTCGCTCATCGCCCGCTGGAACTGCCCGGGCGTGAAGCCGGTGGCGCCCGAGTGGCGACCGTAGGCCAGCCGCATCGCATCGTCGAGCGTCCTGCCGCCGCCGCTGGCCCGGCGAATCTTCGCATCGAGCAGGAACGCGATGGTGGCGCCCTTGTCGTAGTAGTCGATGCTGGTGTTGGGGCTGTTCTCGTCGGGCCGATACTGCTTGATCCAGGTGTCGAACGAGGCCATCTCGGCCGACTGCACCCGGCGTCCGGGCCGCGTCTGCACCGCCTCGATCGAGTTCGAGAGCATGTCGAGATACTCGTAGGTGGTGGTCAGCCCGGCCCGCCGCACCAGCAGCGCCCCGTAGTAGTCGGTGACGCCTTCGGCCACCCACAGGCTCTTCGTGTGGTTCTCGGTCTCGTAGTCGAACGGGCCGAGTTCCACCGGGCGCAGCCGCTTGATGTTCCAGTTGTGGAAGTACTCGTGCGCCGCCAGGCTCAGCCAGTTGATGTACGGCTGGCGCCTGCGGGTCACGAACCGGCTCGACATGGTGAGGAACGAGTTCTTGTGTTCCAGCCCGCCGCCGGTCTCGACGACCATGTTCAGGAAGTAGTAGTGCGGGTACTCGAACGGCCCCATCGCCGCCTTGCCGGCCTCGACGATCTGGCGCAGGTCGGCGGCGACGCGGTCGGCATCGACGAGCGCCGGATCCCCCTCGAGCACCAGATGGTGCGCCTTGCCGTCGACGGCGAAGGTCTTGACCACCGGGTTGCCGACGACGATCGGGCTGTCGACCAGCGTGTCGAAGTCCTCGGCGCGGTAGCTGTGCGGCTGCCCAGCGACTGGCATGAGCGCCGTCGCCGAGCCCTTCCAGGCCGCCGGCAGCTCGAGGCGCACTTCGTGCGGCCGCGGCGTCGGCTCGGCCAGGGTAATGAAGGTCGGCGCGCCGTTCAGCATGGCGAAGCCGGCCTCGACCCAGTTGTTGCGTACGGTCATTCCGCGGCCGTAGACGCGGTAGGTGACGGTGACGGCGGCGGCGCCGCCGGTGTCGATCCGCCAGCGGTTCTTGGCCGTCTTGACGGCGCCGAGGGCGCGTCCGCCGGGGCCCGTGGCGGCCAGCGCCTCCACGTGGCGCTCGTACTCGCGGATCAGATACGAGCCGGGCGTCCACACCGCCATCATCAGGTCCACCTGCGGCCGGCCGCCGGTGGGATACGTGGCCTCCACCTCGAGGTAGTGGGTATGAGGCGCCGGGAAGCGCAGGGTGTAGCGAATCGGCTCGGGGCTCTGGGCGGCGGCGGCGGATGCGGTCATCAGGAGGATCAGCACGAGGGCGGCATACGAACTGCGCGACATGCACGGTATTGTAAGGGCCGGGGCTCGGGGCTCGGGGCTCGGGACTCGGTGAACAACTTGTCCCTGACGACATACGGCGCGACGGCGTGACTACCGACACGCGATCTTCCCCGAGTCCCGAGTCCCGCGCCCCGAGCCCTGCCTCGTCGCGCCTGCTCGATCACAAGTGTGTCTCGTTGCTCTACGGAGGCACGGCAGGCGCGTTTCTGCTGATCGGCTTCCTGCTGATGCTGCTCCTGCGCTGGCAGCTGGCCTGGCCGGGGCAGCCGATCGGCATCGCCACGGCGATCTTCGGCGAGACCAACGCGCCGGGCGGCGTGCTGCTGCCGGAGTTCTACTACCAGCTCGTCTCGATGCACGGCTCGGTGATGATCTTCCTGGCGGTCGTGCCGCTGGCCACGGCGGGCTTCGGCGGGTATCTGGTGCCGCTGCAGATCGGCGCCCGCGGCCTTGCGTTCCCGCGGCTCAGCCTCGCCGGCTACGCGGTCTATCTCGCCGCCGGGCTGCTGATGCTGGCCAGTTTCGTGCTGCCGGGCGGCGCCGCCAACTCGGGGTGGACGTCGTATCCGCCGCTGGCCGTCATCGCCTCGTCGGGCCAGACGTGGTGGCTGGCCGGCATCGTCCTGCTCGGCGTGTCGTCGATGCTGTGGGCGGTCAACCTGCTGGCCACCGTGGTGGCCTGCCGTGCGCCCGGCATGACGCTGCTGCGGATGCCGTTCTTCGTGTGGACCCAGGCGGTGACGGCGCTGCTGCTCCTGCTGGCCTTTCCGGCGCTGCAGGCGGCGGCGGTGTTCCAGTGGATGGACCGCGCCGTCGGCACCAGCTTCTTCCTGCCGTCGGGGCTGGCGGTCAGCAACGTGCCGCTGGAGGTGGCCGGCGGCGGCAATCCCCTGCTGTGGCAGCACCTGTTCTGGTTCCTCGCCCATCCCGAGGTCTACGTGCTGGTGCTGCCGGCGATGGGCATCGTGGCGGAGGTGCTGACCGCGCACGCGCGTCGGCCGCTGTGGCGCTACGGCCTGATGGTGAACGCCATCGGCGCGCTGGGGGCCTGGTCGATGGTGGTGTGGGCGCACCACATGTTCCTCACCGGCATGGGCACCACGCTCAGCAGCTTCTTCCAGGTGACGACCATGGTCGTCTCGGTGCCGTCGGTGATCGTGATCACCTGCCTGGTGGTCACGCTGTGGGGCGGCGCGATCCACTTCACCACGGCGATGTGCTTCGCCCTGGCCTTTCTGCCGATGTTCGGGCTGGGCGGCGTCACCGGCCTGCCGCTCGGCCTCGGCCCGAGCAACGTCGTGCTGCACGACACCTACTACGTCGTCGGACACTTCCACTACCTGGTGGCGCCGGGAACGCTGTTCGCCATCTTCGCGGGCCTCTACCACTGGTTCCCGAAACTCACCGGGCGCCGCTTGAGCGAGCCGCTCGGCCTGGTGCACTTCGTCGGCTCGTTCGTCACCATGAACGCGGTGTTCCTGCCGATGTTCCTGATGGGCATGATGGGCGTGAACCGGCGGCTCTACGACGCCGGGATGGCCTCGGCGCTGGGTGCGCCGACGGTGGGCTGGAACGCGCACATGACGTGGAGCGCCGTGGCCCTCGGGCTGTTCCAACTCGTGTTCCTGTGGAACCTCCACTGGAGCGCGCGACACGGCGCACCGGCCGACAATCCGTGGCGCGCGACGACGCTGGAGTGGACCACGGCGTCGCCGCCGCCGCCCGACAACTTCACCACCGAGCCGGTCGTGTCGGGTCCGCCGTATCGCTACGAGGAGTCGGCGGCATGAGCGCGCCGATGGATGCCGACGCCCGCGTCGAGCGGGCGGTGGACGTCGCGGCGTGGCTGGCCGTCGCGTCGCTGGTGATGTTCCTGGCCTCGCTCGTGTCGGGCTACGTGCTGCTGCGCGCCGGCAGCGAGACCTGGCCCACGCCGTGGGTGCGCGGCGGTCTCGGCGCCCTCGACGACCCGTGGCTGCGGTTGGTGTACCTGGCGATCGCCGCCGCGATGACGGTGGCGTCCGCGCGGGGGTGGCCGCCCGGGCCGGCGCGGATCGCGCGGTGGCCGCTGCCCGCCGCGGCGTTCGCCGGTGCCCTCTTCGTCGGGCGGACGCTCACCGCCGCCGAGGCGCTGGTGGCCGCAGGCCACGGGCCGGCGTCCCACGTGGCGCCTGCTACCTGGTTTGCGCTGAACGGCGTGCTGGCGGTGCTGAGCGCCGGAGGGGTGGTGGCCACCATCGTGGTCAATCTCGGCACCTGGGACGCGGCGCGGCGTCGCCGGCGGTCGCGGGCGCTCGCCCGCTACTGGGGCTGCCTGGCCGCGGCGTTCGCGGTGGTCGCCGTCGGAATGTATCTACGATGACGGCGATGCCGACGATCGTCGCCTGTCTCGTGTGCGGGCCGCCGCTCGACGCGCTGCTCACCGGCGGGCTGCACGCCGGCGTCGGCGTGATGGCCGCCGTGGCGTGCGTCGTGCTGGCGGTCATCGGCCGCGGCGTCGCCCGGCTGCTGCGTGAGGACCGGGCCATCCTCGAGCGATCGGCCGGCGAAGGGCCGGGACGCTGATGGGCGCCTGGCTGAATCGCTGGCTGCCCGTGCCGGCGTCGGCGCACGCCGGCGAGTTCGACGCGGTACTCGCCGCGGCGCACGTCGAGGGGCTCATCGTGTTCGCCAGCTGGCTGGCGATCTTCGTGCTGATCCTGGTGCGGTTCCGGGCCCGGCCCGGACGCCCGGCCGGCGCGTCCGCCGGTGTCTGGCCGCTCGTTGCCATCGCCGCCGTAGTGCTCGGCGACGTGTGGCTGCTGGCCGGATCGGCCCTGCCGGCGTGGTGGCGGCGCGCCGAGCCGCCGCCGCAAGGCGGGGTCGAAGTCAGAGTGGTCGGCGAGCAGTTTGCCTGGAACGTGCATTATCCCGGCCTCGACGGCCGGTTCGGCCGCACCGATCGGGCGCTCATCACCGCCGCCGATCCCCTGGGCGTCGATCGCACCGACCCCGCGGCCGTGGACGACTTCGTGCTCATCAACCTGCTGGTCCTGCCGGCGGGCCGGCCGGCGGTGGTGCACCTGGCGTCGAAGGACGTGATCCACAGCTTCACGCTGGCCGAGATGCGCGTGAAGCAGGACATCACGCCGGGACTGACGACCACCACATGGTTCACCCCCACCGCGACCGGCGCCTGGGAGATCGGCTGCTCGCAGCTGTGCGGGCTCGGCCACTACCGGATGCGCGGCGTCTTCGAGGTGCGGCCGCTGGCCGACTGGGAGGCGTTCGTCCGCGACGAAGTGGCCTTGGTCGCGCCGTGACCGGCCACGACATGTAGTGGTCTCTCTCGCTCGCACCACAATCGGGGACAGGCCCCAGTCGTGGCCGAGGACGGTCAGCGGCGGATCGTCGCGATGGGGTCGAGGCGCGCGGCGCGGCGGGCCGGAATCAGGCTGGCGACCACCGCCACGGCGGTGAACGCGAGCGGCACGGCGACGAACGTCATCGGGTCGTGCGGCGCCACGCCGTAGAGCTGTCCGCCGATCGCACGCGCCAGCAGCGCCGCCAGTCCCACCCCCACGGCGGCGCCCGCGGCCGTCAGCCTCATCCCTTCGCCCAGGATCAGGCGCAGGATCGAGGCGCGCTCGGCGCCCAGCGCGAGGCGGACGCCAATCTCGGGCGCGCGCTCGTCGGTGACCAGCGACACCGCGCCGTAGAGGCCGACCAGCGCCAGCACCACGGCCAGCGCCGCAAAGGCGGCGAGCAGCGTCGCGGTGAAACGGGGACCAGCCAGATGCGTGGCCGCCAGGTCGTCCATCGTCCGCACGTTGCCGAGCGGCAGCGCCGGATCCAGCGCGCGGATGGCGGCCCGCAGGCCCGGCACCAGCCCGGCCGGATCGCCCTCGGCCTTCAGCACCAGCGCCATGCCGCGCGGGGCGGAGCCGATGTGCGCCGGCAGCTGGGCGTGCGCGACGTACATCTCGGCGCGCGGCGACTCGACCACGGCGTTGTGATGCACCGCCCCGACGATGCCGACGATCGTCAGCCACGGCTTGTCGTCGGTGCCCATCATGAAGCGCTGGCCGATGGCGTCCTGGCCGGGCCAGTAGCGCGACGCCATCGTCTCGTTCACCACCGCGACCATCGGCGCGTCCTCGCGGTCCGCGCCGGTCAACGCGCGGCCCCGCACGACGCGCAGGCCCATGGCCGCGAAGTAGCCGGGCGTGACCGCCTGGAAGTCGGCGTTGGGATTCTCGGCCGGCACGTAGGGCCGGCCCTCGAGCCTGATCGACCAGTCGCCGATGGTGCGGCTGAGCGGCAGCACGCGGACGGCCCCCGCGGCGGCGACGCCGGACAGGGCCGCGAGCCGCTCCTCGGCGCTTCGGTAGAAGCGGACGACGTCGGCCGGCGTGGGATAGCCGCTGGCCGGCAGCTGCAGGTCGGCGGTCAGCACCCGGGCAGTGTCGACGCCGAGATCCACGCGCTGCAGGGCCACGAGCGTGCGGACGAGCAGCGTCGCGCCGAGCAGCAGCAGCACCGACGCCGCCACCTGGCCCACGACCAGCGCCTGACGGGTCCGCTGCCTGGGCCGGGCGGCGCTGCCGCGCGTCGTCTCGGCAAGGCGCGACGCGTCGCCGCGCGACAACCGCAGCACCGGCGACAGTCCGCACACCACCCCGGCCACGCCGGCACACAGCGCCAGGACAGCCAGCGCGCGCCAGTCGAGCGCGAGCTCGTCGGCCCGCGGCAGGCTCGCCGCGCCCATCACGGCCACCGCGCGCATGCCGGCGGCGGCGATGCCCAGCCCGGCGAGTCCGCCGGCCACCGCCAGCACGGCATGCTCGACCGCCACCTGGCGGGCCAAGCGGGCCCACCCGGCGCCGAGCGCCGCCCGCACCGCCATGTCGTGCCGCCGCGCCTCGGCGCCGATCATCACCAGCCCGGCGACGTTGGCCGCGGCGAGCAGCAGCATGACCAGCACGGCGGCAGCCAGCAGCGCCATCGCGCCGCGCACGCCGCCGGTCACCAGCTCCGCGGCCGGGATGGCGGCACGCTGCAGGCGGCCATCGCCGTTGTCGAGCACGAACCCGGCCTGCACCCAGCGGTCGGCGATCACCGCGAGTTCGCTGCTGGCGTCGTCCGCCGTGCGGCCTGACGCCAGGCGCGCGATGCCGATGTAGCTCCGGTTGCCCCACTGCCCGAGGTTCGACGCGTCCCAGGCGAGGAGCGTCCACAGCTCGGTCGGCCGATCGGCGCGGTAGTCGAGCGGCAGGCGGAAGCCCGGCGGCATCACGCCGGCCACGGTGCGGGCCCGGCCGTCGAGTTGCACGTCGCGGCCGACGATGCCAGGGTCGCCGCCGAAGCGGCGCTGCCACAACCCGTGGCCGATCACGATCGGACCGGCCGCGCCAGCCGCTGCATCGCCGGCGGTGAACGTCCGGCCGATGAGGGCCGGCACGCGCAGCGTGTCGAACAGTCCGGGCGTGACGGCCGCGCTGGTGACGCGCTCAGGCTCGCCAGCGCCCGTCAGGCTGCCGGTGCCGGCGGCATAGGCGGCGACGTCGACGACCGTCCGGGCGTCGCGGCCGTAGTGGACCACTTCCTGGGCCGACAGCCAGGTCGTGTCACCGGGCTGGCGGGCGTTCCACAGCAGGACCAGGCGGTCGGGGTCGCCGTAGGGCAGGGGCTCGAGCACCACCACCCGGGCCAGGGTGAGGACGACGGCGCAGGCGCCGATGCCCAGGCCGAGCACGAGCACCGCCGTCGACGCGAACGCCGGCTGCTGGCGCAGCCGCCGCAAGGACACACGGATATCGGCGCCGAGAGCGGTCATGGCCCCGGTTGGACGGCGCGGACGGCCGCCGGGTTGGAGCCGGCGCCACGTCCTCAGTTCCCCCCCGAGGTCGACTGCCGGCGGCCGTTGGCCCTGAACACCACGTCCACGCTCAGCGTGGCGAACTCGGCGGTCGCGAACTGCGACGCGCGGCCCAGGAACGCGACGTAGGTGGGGAACGCGCGCTCGTAGGAGGTCTGGGTCATCACCGCCGGCACGGGGTTCGCCGCGGCGCGCCTGACGTCGACGACGACGTCCTGCACGGCCTCGGCGCCGCCGGTCACCGCCGCGATCACCCAGCCGATGACGAACCCGGCGTCGAACTCGGCGTCTTGCACGGTGCCGAGCCGTACGGCCACGTCGATCTCGGTGCCGCCGGCACCCAGCCGCTCGTCGGCGCGGATCTGGAAGGCCTGCTGCGTCGTGCCCTGCCCGGTGAGCCTGTCGTCGCCGCTGATTGGCAGCACGTAATGCAGGGACCCGCCGCCGGCGAACACGTTCACGTCGAGGCGCCCGCACTGGACGGTGAGCGCGGTGCCGCGCTCGCCGGCGCTGCGGCTGAGCGGCCGGCACTCGCCCAGTTGAAGCGACAACTTCACCAAGGGGTTCGCTCCCCGGTCGTCCACCTGAATCTTGACCGAGCGCACGCCGTCGGGAAGGCCGGCCCCCGCATCGGCGAACCACTGGTCGAGGGCCTCGCCCTCCTCACCCCCGCCGGCCTCGATCCAGATCGGCCGCAGCGCACGCGCTCCCGGAGCGAACCCGCCTCGGCCATCCGGTGCCGCCGCGATGTCCATCACCACCTGGGTGATACCGAACGTCCCGCTCGCCCCCTGCAGGTCGACGATGACGTTGTCGTAGAACCCCACCTGGCCGGACGGCCCGGGCGGCGTCACCGCGACCGGCGATCCCGGCGGGCCCGCCGGCCCGGCCGGGCCCGCAGGGCCAGTTGGACCGGGGCTCCCTGACGGGCCCTGGGGACCGGCCGGCCCCTGGGGGCCGGTTGGGCCGGCGGGACCGGCGGGGCCAGTCGCCCCAGCGGGACCGGCAGGGCCGACGGGACCCCGAGGGCCGGCCGGGCCGGGGTCGCCCTTGGGGCCCTGGATGTTCCATTGCAGACGCGACTCGTTGGCACGGCACGGCTCGGTGGCCGCCACGACGCGCAGCCGGTCGAGCAGCGGCGTGACACAGGCGGTGATGACGCCGCTGGTGGTTTGCGCGCGGGCCGGCGCGGCCGTGAAGAACAATGCGCCCAGCGCGAGGCCGAGCGTGGCGACGGACAGGAATGCGCGAAGGTGCGGCATGGGACCCCTCTCCTTGCACGAGAGGCGGCCCCCCGCCCGTTTGCTCACCGCACCGGCGAAGCGGCGGCGGCGGGCTTACGGCGTCTTGGCGTCGACCTTGACGGCCTTGATCGACTCGTCGTCGCCCTTCAGCTCGGTCTGCCCGGCCGGGTAGCCGTTGATGCTCAGGAAGTAGGCCAGGATGTCGGCGTACTCCTGCGGCTGCAGGCTGCCGGGGTTGTCCATCGGCATCGACTTCACCGCCACGTGCAGGTCGGCGAGCGGCTTGTCGGTCCAGGCGCTGGCGAAGTCCTTGCCCTTGAAGCGGCTCAGCTCGTGGCACGACGCGCACTGGCCGTCGTAGATGGTCATCCCGCGGTCGGCCTGGACAGCCGTGAAGATGCCCGAGCTGGCGAGCTTCTCCTGAGCCGTCACCAGCCCGGCCCACGCCGTGGCCATCACCGCCGCCAGCGCCGCGACCCCGATCTGCGTCCGATATCTCATTGCTGAAGTCCCCTCGTGGCCGGGCCCGGGCGTCAGCGCCCCGGCGGCGGCGTTCGCTCTACTTTACCGCCTCCGGCCGTCCAGCCGTCCCAGCCGCCGGTCAGCACCCGGATGTTCTTCACCCCCACCCGCATCAACTGGACCGCCACCCGGGCCGCGGTCATCTCGTCCTTGCAGGCGCAGTAGGCGACGATCGGCTTCGGCTCCTTGAGCAGCCGGTTGGCCATGATCTCGACGTCCACGAACGAGACGTTCAGGGCGCCCGGGATGTGGCCGTTCTCGTAGGCGTGCGCGTCGCGGACGTCGATCGGCAGAATCTGCCTGCCGGCGAGCAGCTTGCGGAACTCGGCCTGGGTCACCCGGGGCACCGCGGCCAGCTCGGCGTTGCTGACCTGGGCGGCGGCCGGCGTAGCCGCGAGGGAGAGCGCCGCATAGAACGCGGCCAGGCGGAGGGTCGTCATGCGGGACCTCACTTCGCGCGCGCGGCCAGCCACGCCAGGCGGGCCTGCCGCTGTTCCGGGGACAACGCCGCGCCGGTGGATTCGACGGGAACGATCTCGACCCGGGGATCCTCCTCGACGTTCACCGCGGTGCGCACCGCCTCGCCGCTGCGACGCACCAGCCGCAGTTCGAGGCGGGCGCCGGGCTGGTGGCGCTGCAGTACTTCCTGCACCGTCTGACCGGAGTTCACGGCCTCGCCGGCGATCGACACGATCTGGTCGCCTTCGGCGACGCCGGCCTTGTAGAGCGGCGAGTCGAACGGCACCGAACCGGTGCGCAGGCCGCCGCTGACGAAGCTGAGCGTGGTGTTGCCGAGCCACGCCTTGCCGGCGTTGCGCTTGCGCACCACCAGGCCCAGGCGATTGAACAGCCGGGCGAAGTCGGGCAGTTCGTGGCCCTGCACGTAGCTGGCGAAGAACTGCTGGGCGAAGGCGCCGTCGCCCGACAGCTGGGCGAAGCGGCCCTGCAGATCCTCGCGCGAGTAGGTGCGCGCCACCATGCCCGGCGCCGCCTTGGCGCCCGGCACGCCGTAGGACGTCCACATCAGCTTCATGTAGTCGTCCATGCCGGCCTTGCCGGCGGTCTTGTCGAGCAGCGACAGGTCCATCGCCAGGCCGAGCACGGCGCCCCACGTGTAGTAGGAGATGAACGTATTGCTCCACGCCGTGCGATCGATCGACACGGCGGCGTCGACGAACGGCGCCAGCTGGCTCATCTCCTCGGCCGAGCGAATGCGCCGGCCCGGCGCCAGCATCACCGCGTTGACGAGGCCGGCGTAGCTGGCCAGCAGGTCGTCGAGCGACTGCAGGCCCGAGCGGTAGACGATGAGGTCGTCGTAGTAGCTGGTCACGCCCTCGCCGAACCACAGGTCGCTGGAGACGTTGGCTTCCTCGTAGTCGAACGGCTCGATCGCCCGCGAGCGGATGCGCTCCATGTTCCAGGCGTGGAAGAACTCGTGGGCGACGGTGCCGAGGATGCCCTGGCGCTGGCCCGGGTTGCGCAGCGCTCCCGACGACGACACCACCGTGCTGTTGCGGTGCTCCATGCCGTCGCCGCTGGCCCACGGCAGGTAGTCGGCGAGGAACGTGTAGGTGCCGGCGTCGAAGCGGGGCAGTTCGCCGAACGTGGCCACCGTCTCGCGGACGATCTTCTCGACGTCGCGGGCGTAGGCGTCGGCGTCGCTGTCGCTGCCGTCGTGGTGCAGCGCGATCCGGATGGTCTGCGGACCCTTGCCGTCGTCCACCGTGAAGAGGTGCAGCCTGAACTCGCCCACCTCGGTCGGGCTGTCCATCAGATAGGCCAGGTTGGGCGCGGTGAAGACCAGCGGGTCGGCGGTGGGAAAGAGCTGCGTGGCCACCTGCCACGGCCTGCCGGGCGGCGGCACGAACTGCACCCGCGCGGCGCGCGCCTCGAGGCCCTTGGCCCACATCAGCGACGCCGGCATGTTGAGGTGACCGTGCGTCGTGTCCACGGCGAGATACGTGCCGTCCACGCGATCGCCGAACACGCGGTAGGTCATCACCACCGTGCCGTCGTGGCCGGGCACGTCCCACTGGTGCAGGTTCGGTCGCACCGCCGTGAGGGCCTTGCCCTTGCCGTCGGTGATGCGGACGTCGAAGACGTTCTTGGCGAACTCGTGCAGAGCGTAGCGGCCGGGCGACGTGCGGCTCATCCGCACCTGCAGCGGCCCTGGCGGCACGTCGGCGAAGGTGACGTCCACCTGCATCCAGCGGTGCTCGGGGGTGGGGAACGAGACGCGGTAGCTGACAGGCGTCTGCGCCGCCGCGACGGCGGCATGCGCGGCGAGGCTGGCCACGGCCAGCGCGAGGCGGAGGCGCATTACCGGATGCTAGTGTCGGGGCCGCGCCCTTCGCAACGGAATTTCGGCACGGCTCGGCGGGCGACTGCACGCCGCGTCAGCGGCGTAGTAGCATCGCCGGCGCTGCCGGCCGAGTACCGGCCGCGGCAAGGAGCCCGCCATGAAAGTGCGCCGGATCGGACCGCTGTCGTTGGCGAAGGTGAGTGCGACGCTGTATGGACTGATCGGACTCCTCATCGGCGGCGTCGTCAGCCTGGTGTCGGTGGTGGGCGGCGCCATGGCCGGCAACGACGCCGGCCCGTTGGGGATGCTGTTCGGCGTGGCCGCCGTGATCCTGCTGCCGATCTTCTACGGCTGCATCGGCTTCGTCACCTCGCTCATCGGCGCGACGCTCTACAACGTGGTGGCCGGCTGGGTGGGCGGCATCGAACTCGAGGTGGAGTGACTTGTAAACGTGACTGTCACAGAGACAATTGGCGACGATGCGAGGATTGCGTACCTCGCAGATTTCGCACTCCTCGTAAATGTCTCCGTGACAGTCCCGATTACAAGTTGAGCCCCGCCTTCAGCGGCTCAGGGCAGCGTCACCACCAGTTCGGTGGACGGCGCGCTCAGGCCACAGGCGCTGAGCGCGGCCACGCGCAGATAGTAGACGCCAGGCGGCAGGATCGCCGCCGGAAATGCGAACAAAGGACTGGCGCCGACCGGGCCGTTGAAGAGGTTGCTGGCGCCCGGCGCGGTTCCCGCCTGCAGCACGTAGCCACTGGCCCCGAGCGAGGGCGTCCAGCTCAAGGCGATCTGCGCTCCGGGGCGCGTAAAGGCGGCGTTGGCCGGCGCCGACGGCGGCACGCAGGCCAGCGTGAAGGGTACCTCGTTCGACACCGTGCTGACGCCGCAGGCGTTGCTAGCACGAATCCGCGTGTAGAAGGTGCCGGGGAACGCCTGGGCGGCAAACAGACTGCGGCTCCCGAGCGCAGTGTTCACGAGGTTGGCCAGGCCCGGAGCCGTGCCGGCTTCGAGCACGTAAGACGTCGCCCCGGGGGAGCTGCCCCAGCGAAGTCTGACGAAGAGGCCGGCCGTCTCGGCGGTGTGCCCGATCGGCGTCGGCGGAGGACCGCCACAGGCGGTGCCGATGGTGAAGCTGACTTCGGCGGAGGGTGGCCCGAGCGCGATGCCACGGCGCGACCGCACGCGCACGAAGTACGTGCCGGCGCCAACCGGTGCCTGTAGTGCCGTCGCGCCGCCGATGTCGCCGTTGAACAGGTTGGCGAGGCCGGGCGCGGTGCCGGCTTCGAGCACATAGGTCGACGCGTCGGCCGAAAACGTCCACGCCAGGGCGACCGACGAGCCCGTCGTCAGCGCATGGAGGTCGGTGGGCGGCACCGGCCGGCGTAGCGCCAGGCGGACGCGACCCGTCGCGGTGTGCGCCGCGGCGCCGTCGTTGTCACGATCGCTGCCTTCCAGCTCGTACATGAACTCGTAGGTGCCTGGCGGCAGGACGCCGAGGCGGGGATTCGACTGGTTGAAGGTGCCGCCGCCGGTATCGTCGCCCTGGTTCACGTACAACGCGACGACGGTGCCCGTGCGCGTCTCGTCCTCGAGGAAGACGGTGCTGAACGGCGACACGAACTGCCGCAGGTAGGTGCGCTGCTGATAGGCGTCGCCGGCGTCGGGGCCAGCGCCTGCCCACTGGCCGCTCAGCTCGTAGAGATACGGCTCGGTGGTCGTGAAGTGGATGAAGCCTTCGGTCAGATTGCCCAGCGACCCCGTCGAGGTCGTGTGGTCGCTCTGGATCTCGAACACCGAGGAGGCGGCGGTGAGGGTCACGACGTAGGCCGCCGTGTTGGTCGCGATCGCCGCGGTGCCGACCTCGGTGTCGACCATGCTGTCGCCGAAGGCGCCGGCGAACGGCGCGAAGATCTCGTGCTGCTTGGCGACGCCGAAGTTGTTGCTGGCGCGCACCCGGACGAACGACGTGGTGTGGACCGTGGGCTGCGCCGCGACTGGCGCCGGCAACCAGGCGGCGAGCATCAGAAGGACGAGGAACGACGACTTTCGCATTGGGCCCTCCGTTTCTGAAGGCCGCAGATTGTAGCGGAAATCGGCGCCGGCGGCCGCCGGCGTTTCACGATGCCAGACGTTCGATCGCCCGCCTGGCCTCGACAACGATCGGCAGGTCGGCGTCGGCCGTCTTCCAGAACTCCAGGAAGTCGGCGTAGGCCTTGCGCGCCTCGTCGTGCCGGCCGGCGCCTTCATAGGCCTGCGCCAGGCGGAAGCGGGCGAAGGCGATGTTGGGCGCCAGCTCGGCGCGCGGGTGGTCGCGCACCCAGGTGAAGCCGCCGATCGCGTCATCCCACTGGCGAGCGGCCAGGGCGATCTCGGCATGGGCGAGCACGACGTCGTACTCACGGAGACTCGGCGTGACCGGGCCGAGCGCGGCGCGCGCCCCCGCCGCGTCGCCCGTCGCCAGCTGCGTCATCGCCCGAAACACCACCGCGATGCGGCGGCCAGCCTCGTCGTCGGGCAACACCGAGAGGGCCGCGGGCAGGGCCCGCCGGGCCGCCGGGCCGTCGCGGTTGATCGCCGCCACGATCAGGCGCTCGTCGGCGGTCCCGTCGGTGGTGCCGTCGCCGGGCAGCGCCTCGATCGCCTGCTTGGCGCGATCGACCGCCAGGGCCAGCGACAGCGAGATCGCCGTGCCGGCCTGCACCGAACTGGCGATGGCCGGCACGCCGGCGGCGGTGAGCAGGCGGACCGCCTCGTCGCGGATGCGCTCCGCCTCGCGCATCTGGCCGCGGTAGACGGCCACGCCGAGGCGCAGCTGCAGCGTCTCTTTCGGATCGTCGAAGCTCTTCGCCCAGGCGAGCTGTTCGGCGGCGAGCGCGGCGTCGTTCGTCATGTCGGCGATGGCCAGCAGCAGCGTCCGCACGCTGCCGTCGTCGCGCAGCGCCGTGACGTCCTGGAGCACGTTGCGCGCCTCGACGTAGTTGCCCTGGTCGAACAGCGCCCTGGCCAGATTGGTCTTGGCGTTGGGCTCCTCGGGGGCGATGGCGACCGCCTCGCGCAGCAGCCCGACCGCCTCGTCGAGGTCGCCGCGCTGCTGGAGGATCAGCGCCAGGTTGACCCGCGACGCGTAGTCGGCGGGATAGGTCGCAATCGTCACCCGGTAGGCCTCGGCCGCCTTGGCCGCATCGTGCACGACCGTCGAGTAGTAGCGGGCGTCGATGTACAGCCGCTCCACCTCGCTGACCTTGTCGCGCAGTTCGAAGGCGCGGGTGGTGTGCAGCCGGCTGTTGGCGACGTCGTTGAGGTTGGAGTACGCGGTGCCGAGCCGGGCATGCGCCAGCGCGAACTCGGGGTCGAGTTCGACGGCCCGCCGGAAGAGCGGCAGCGCCGCCCGGTCGCCGCCGGTGCGCCGCGCCGTCATCCCCTGGCTGTAGGCCTTCAAGGCTTCGAGCGACGGCGTCGTCGCCACCTCGACCTTGGCGTCGTAGCGGCTGATCGAGGCCAGCGACTCGCCGAGCTGCTCGCGGAAGCGCGAGGTCGCGTCGCCGAGCTCGCGCAGCACGTCCTCCTTGTTGCGCGCCTGCACCTGACGCTCGGCCAGCACGTCGCCGGTGACGCAGTCCTGGGCACCGAGCGTGATGACATAGCTGCTGCCGAGGCTGGCGATGGTGCTGGTGAGCAGCGCCCGGGCGCCGACGCGCTGGCACAGATCGCGGCCGACCTGGCCCGACACCGGGGTGCCGGCCGGCTGCTGCATCATCCGGAGCGTGGCCTGCACGCGCTGATCCGACACCAGGTTGAGGAACGGCGACTGGCGCAGCTGCACGGCCAGCGCTTCGCCCAGCGTGTCGTCGAACATCGTGTCGCCGGTGCGGTTGTCGAGCGCCGCCAGCACCACCAGGTCGCGCGATTCGAGCGCCGGTGTCCGCGCCGATTGCCAGGTGAACACCCCGGCCACGACCGCCGCGGTCGCCAGCGGCGCCGCCAGCCACCACCAGCGGGCCCGGCCGCGGGCCGGGGCGGCGGGACGAATCGCCGCCGCCACGGCGCCCGACAGCTGCTCGGTGTCGCGCTGCAGCCGCTTCAGTTCGGCGCGCAGGTCGGCCGCCGACTGGAAGCGGTGCGCCGGGTCCTTCTCGAGTGCGCGGGCAATCACCCGGTCCAGATCGCCGGGCAGCCCCAGGCGCAGGGTGGACGGCGGGGGCGGGGTCTTGGTGAGGATGCCCTCGAAGATCGTCGCCGGCGTGGTGCCCGGAAACGGCGACTGCCCGGTGGCCATCTCGTAGAGCACGACGCCGAGCGAGAAGAGGTCGCTGCGCGCGTCGATGGCCTGGCCGCGGGCCTGCTCGGGCGACATGTAGGCCACGGTGCCGATGGCGGTGCCGAGCGAGGTGAGCGGCTCTTCGCGGGCCCGCGTCGTGTCGGTGGCGCCAGGCGCGTCGCCCAGCTTGGCGACGCCGAAGTCGAGCACCTTGAGGCTGCCGCCGGTCGTGATGAAGAGGTTGGCCGGCTTGATGTCGCGGTGCACCACGCCCTGGCGGTGCGCGGCGTCGAGGGCCGCCGCCGCTTCGCCGCCGAAGGCCAGCACCTGATCCACGGGCAGAGCGCCGCGCGACAGCCGCGCCGACAGCGGCTCGCCGTCGAGCAGCTCCATCACCATGAAGTGCCGGCCCTGGTGCTCGCCGATGTCGAACAGCGTGCAGATGTTGGGATGGTTCAGGGACGAGACGATCCGCGCTTCGCGCTGGAAGCGCTCCGCCGCCGAGGGATCGGCGCCGAGATCGGCGGGCAGGACCTTGACGGCGACGCGGCGGCCGAGCCGGGTGTCTTCGGCGGCGAACACCTCGCCCATGGCGCCGCGGCCGAGGGGCGCGGTGAGTCGGTAGTGTCCGAGGGTCTGGCCGGTCATGCGGAGCTGGCGGGTCATCCGATCATACGTGGAGAGTCGTGGCCCGGTTGCGCGGGCCGCCGGCGCTCAGGTACAAGTCCGCACCATGCCGAGACGAACCCCGAGGTCGTTCCCCTGGCTGATGCTGGCGCTGGCGACGTGGGCCGGGCCCGCCGCCGCGCAGGATCACCAGTACAGCACCGCCGACATCGAGGTCGGCCGCCGAGTCTACGGCGCGCAGTGTCAGCTCTGCCACGGTCCCAACGGCGACATGGTGGCGGGCGTGAACCTGCGGCTCGGCCGCTTTCCACGCGCGGTCACCGACGACGATCTGGCCGCGGTGATCGCGGCCGGCGTGCCCGGCGGCCGCATGCCCGGCTTCACGTTGAGCGCCGCCGAGACCACCGGCCTGGTCGCGCTGATTCGCGCCGGCTTCGACCCGGCGGGCACCGCCGTGAAGGTGGGCAACATCGACCGTGGCCGCACGCTCTTCGCGACCGAGAAGGCGGCCTGCGCCAGCTGCCACCGCGTGCCGGGCGGCAGCGGGCCGCGCAGCGCCCCCGACCTGAGCGACATCGGCGCCGCGCGGTCGGCCGCGGCGCTGCAACGCTCGCTGCTCGAGCCCTCCAGGGCGATGCTGCCGATCAACCGGCCGACCACCATCGTGACGACCACCGGCGCGACCATCCGTGGCCGGCGCACCAACGAGGACACGTTCTCGGTGCAGCTGGTGGACGGCCAGGAGCGGCTGGTCACCGTGCTGAAGTCGGACATCAAGTCGATCACCCTGGCCAAGGAGTCGCCGATGCCGTCGGTGGCGAAATCGCTCACCGCCGACGAGGTCGCCGACCTGGTCGCCTATCTGCTGTCGCTGCGAGGTGTCCAATGAGCCGCCCACCGCTGTTCGTTCTGACGCTGCTGGCCGCCGTGGCGGCCGGGTCGTTCGTCCTCGACGCGCAGGTGACGAGTGAGCGGCTGCTCAATGCCGCCCGCGAGCCGCGCAACTGGCTCACCTACAACGGCACCTACACCAGCCAGCGCTACAGCACGCTCGACCAGATCACCCCGGCCAACGTGGCGCGCCTGGAATCGAAGTGGGTGGTGCAGAACCAGGTGTTCGGCGCCTGGCAGTCAAATCCGCTGGTCGTCGACGGCGTGATGTACCTGACGCAGCGGCCCAACGACGTGATGGCCGTGGACGCGAAGAGCGGATCGCTCTACTGGCTGTATCGCCACACGCCGTCGCCGGACGCGAAGGTGTGCTGCGGCGCCAACAACCGCGGCCTGGCGATGCTCGGCGACCTGCTCTTCATGGGCACGCTCGACGCGCGGCTGATCGCCATCGACGCGGTGACCGGCAAGGCGCGGTGGAACGTCGAGGTCGGCGACGTCAAGGCCGGCTACTCGATCACCATGGCGCCGCTGGTGGTGAAGGACAAGGTGCTGGTGGGCGTGGGTGGCGGCGAGTACGGCATCCGCGGGTTCGTCGCGGCGTACGACGCGAAGACCGGCAAGGAGGCGTGGAAGTTCTACACGATTCCCGGCCCCGGCGAGCCCGGCCACGACACGTGGGAGGGCGACGACTGGAAAACCGGCGGCGCGCCGGCGTGGATCACCGGCTCCTACGACCCCGAGCTGAACCTCGTCTACTGGGGCATCGGCAATCCCGGGCCCGACTGGAACCCGAAGCAGCGGCCGGGCGACAACCTCTACTCTGATTGCGCCATCGCCCTCGACGCCGACACCGGGCAGCTGAAGTGGTACTTCCAGTTCACGCCCAACGACCCCTACGACTACGACTCGGTGCAGGTGCCGGTGCTGGTCGATCGGCCGTGGAAGGGCCAGCCGCGCAAGCTCATGCTGTGGGCCAACCGCAACGGCTACTTCTACGTGCTCGACCGCGTCACCGGCGAGTTCCTGTCGGGCACGCCGTTCGTGAAGGTGAACTGGGCGAGCGGGCTCGACGAGAAGGGCCGGCCACAGCAGACGCCGCAGCCGCAGGGCGCCCCGACCTATCCGGGCAACCAGGGCGGCACCAACTGGTACGTGCCGTCGTACAGTCCTCGGACGGGGCTCTTCTACTTTTCGGCTTGGGAGAACTACGGCACCATCTACCGCCCCGAAGAGGCGGAGTACAAGCCCGGGCAGCTCTTCGTCGGCGGCGGCTTCACGGTGGTGGCGCCGGCGCCGGGCGCGCCGACGATCGGCATCGGCCGGCGCGGCCCCATCAACAACTGGACCGACGAGGTCGGCAACGGCGCGGTGATGGCGGTCGACCCCGACACCGGGCAGACGAGGTGGAAGTTCCGCCAGCACGACGTGAGCGACGCCGGCATGCTGACGACGGCCAGCGACCTGCTCTTCACCGGCGGGCGCGAGGGCCACTTCCTGGCCCTCGACGCGAAGACGGGGCGGCTGCTGTGGAAGGCGAGCCTCGGCGGCCAGATCGTGATGGGCCCGATCACCTACATGGTCGAGGGCCGGCAGCACGTCTCGGTGATCGCCGGTCACACGCTGGTCACCTTCGGCTTGCGCGATTGAGAATCTGCAACAAGTCTCGCCCGGCCGCGAAAGGGGTCTGACCCTATTCTGGCTGGGGCTTGAAAGGGGTCTGACCCCTACGGCGGGGGAATCGGCCGGCCGTAGGCGTAGGCCTGCGAGTCCTCGGCGTCGAGCGCCGCCTGATCGAAGCGGAAATAGGTGCGCGGCGGCAGGATGCCCCACGTGTTCGACGAGTGCGGGTCGTCGGGGAAGTGCCGCGGGGTGTGGTCGGCGCTGAGCTGCTCGAGGTCGGCGAACAGCTCGACGAACAGCTCCTCCTCGCGCATGCGGAAGTAGCTGAACAGGTTGCGGGCCATGCCGTGGCGGCCGGGCCCCCACACGATGTGCCGGCGGTTCTGCGCCAGGTGGTCGAGCGCGACGCGCATCTCGCCCCAGTCCACCAGCTCGAACGCCAGGTGGTGGATATGGGCGACGCCCTTGTCGAGGAACGCCAGCACGTGGTGGTCGCGATCGACGTGCAGCCACACGCCCTCGGTGCCGATCCAGTCGGTGACGCCGAAGCCGAGGACGTCCGTGTACCACGCCACCTGCCGCTGCACGTCGCCGGTCAGGAAGTTCACGTGGCCGAACTTGCGCGGGTGCCAGCCCGGGATCCGCGACGACTCGCGCACTTCGGCCGGACGCCGGTCGTCGGGAACGACGCGCGGCACGAGCCGCACGACGTTGCCATCGGGGTCGGCCGTCTCGAGCGCCGCCCCGCGCACCGGCACCGTCACCGGCGACACCGACCCGCCGCGCGCGACGATCGCCGCCGCCGCCCGGTCGAGATCGACGCCGGCGGCCAGCTCGTAGCACACGTAGGCCAGCCCGGGCGGCGTGGTGCCGGCGGTCATGAGCGCCAGGGCGTAGTCCTCGTAGGTGCAGCGCAGAATCGCCGTCGCCGCGTCCACGGCCTCGCCGTGCAGGCCCAGCAGATGCGTCCAGCGCCGCTGTGCCTCGTCCAGATTCGCCACACGCAGGCCGGCGTGATGCAAAGCGCCGACGAGCCGCTGCGGGGTCATCGTGGCGCTCCCGACTGCGGCAGCAGGTCGCCGCGGCCAACGCGGGCTCGGGCCTCGTCCTCGGGCATCGCCAGCGCGACGTGCAGCGTCTGTTCGGTGATGCGCGGCGGATCGCCCACAGGCACCAGGTCGCGATCGAGCTCGACGACCGGATTCTCGAGCCGGCCGATGCCGCTGATCTCGACCGCCACGACGTCGCCGGGCTGCACCGGCCGGCTGTGCGCCGGCGTGCCGGTGAGCAGCACGTCGTCCTCGTCGAGCGTGACCAGCCGCGAGATGTCGGCGATCTGATAGGCCACGCTGAAAAGGAGGTCGGTGCCGGTGTGCGCCTCCTGCACCAGCGCGCCGTTGACGAACGTCCGCAGCCAGGCGTCGGCGGGGTCGAAGTCCGCGCCGTCCACCAGCACCGGGCCGAGTGGGCAGAACCCGTCCTGCCCCTTCACGCGGAACATCGCGCCGCGATCGGCGTGGCGGAAGTCGTGCACGCCGAAATCGTCGGCGATGGTGTAGCCCTTCACGTAGTCGAGGGCCCGCTCCACCGGCACGTTCGAGCACGGCCGGCCGATCACCACCGCCAGCTCGCCCTCGTAGTTCAGGTAGTGGCAGCCGCGCGGGCGGGCCACCGGCGCGCCGTGCGCCGACACCGCGCCGAGTGGCTTCATGAAGTACGACGGGTACTGAGGCGTTGCCGCCATCCGGTACTCGACGCAGCGGCTGCGATACGTGAGGTGCGTGGCGATGATCTGCCGCGGCGCGATCGGCGGACCGAACCGCGCCGAAGCGCGTGGCACACGCTCGCCCGAGGCGAGCACCACCATGTCGCCCTCGACGACGCCGGGCACCAGCGCACCACCGTGCCAGATGCGCGCCCGGGTCATCGCAGCACCGCCTTGTCGTGCTGGGCGAGCACCTGCCCGCCGTGCACGGTGTAGGCGAACGTGAAGCGGAACCCCTTGCCGAGGCGGTGCGGGGCAATCGCCTGCAGCGGCTCGATCGTGTGAGCGCCGAGCGTGAGCTCGGCATCGCCTTCCCAGATCTCGGTCACCTCGCGGTCCTGGCCGCCGGAGCGCACCAGCTCGAAGACATCCGGCACCAGGCCGTCGTAGGCCGGGAAATGCCGGGTATTGGCCATCGGCGGCGCGTTCACGGTGGGCCCCCGCGCCGAGACGCCGCGCAGGGTCACCACCGCGCGGGCGATCTCGCGGCTGCCGGCGGTGCAGGTGGCGCCGAAGCGGGCCCCGGGCTCGAGGCGCGGCGTGGCCTTCCCCACCGGATAGGTGCGCGTCATGTGCACCGACCCCAGCTTCTTCGGAAAGCCCTGAATCCAGCCGCGGTACATCGCGAAGTCCTTGTCCACCCAGATGTAGACGCAGCGGCTCATCGGCTGGCCCTGATACGTGCAGCCGACGACCAGGAAGAACTCCTTGTACTGCCCCTGCACGGGATCGAGCAGCTCGGCGCCACCGGTGGAACAGCACTGCCAGTCGGCGAAGATCGCCGCCACCGCGCCGGGGTCGGCGGCCGGTTCGAGCTCCTTCGGCAGCAGCGCGGTGACCGCGTCGGGGTCGGTGTGGTACTCGACGATCAGGAAGTCCCCCACGTAGTGCCACGGCGGCGCCGGCACCAGTGCGGCGGTGCCGTCGGGAGACAACGGCGTGGTGTAGCCCTTCGGGTAGCGTCGAGACATCGCGGAGATCCTACGCGGAGTGGCGGCGGCGCGCCGCATACGCGCGGGCCTCGGCCACCAGGTGCTCGAACAGCGCGCGCTCGGCCACGGTCGCCGCCGGGTATTCCACGCCAAGGATGTAGAGATCGGTGGCCGTGCCCAGCGGCGTGGCCAGCGGCCGTCGCCAGGCGGTGATGCCGATGCGCGGACGACTGCTCACGTCAGGCATGCGCGGGCGCGAAGGTGCCCTTGCGGTGCACGACGTTCTTCACGTCGCAGTAGAAATCGAAGCTCCAGTGCCCGCCCTCGCGGCCGATGCCCGACTGGCGCGCGCCACCGAACGGGGCCGCCAGGTCGCGGACGAAGAAGCAGTTCACCCACACCGTGCCGGCCACCAGCTGGTCGGCGATGCGATCGCCGCGCGCCTGGTCGCGCGTGAACACGATGCCGGCCAGGCCGTAGGCGGTGTCGTTGGCCCGGGCGATGGCCTCGGCGTCGTCGGCCACCGCCTGCAGCGTCAGCACCGGGCCGAACACCTCGTCGCGCAGGATCTCGGCGCCGTCGGGCACGTCGGCCAGCAGTGTCGGCTCGTAGTAGAGGCCGCCGAGCACCGGCGACACCCGACCGCCGCACACCACGCGGGCGCCGGCCGCCAGCGCCCGCGACACGTAGCCCTCGACGCGGGCCAGGTGCTTCGGATGGATGAGCGGCCCGACCTGGGTGGCCGGATCGCGCGGGTCGCCTTGACGGATCGCCGCGATCGCCGCCGTGAGCCGCGCCGCGAACTGGTCGTGAACCGCGCGATGCACCAGCAGCCGCGTGCCGGCCAGGCACACCTGGCCGGCGTTGTCGTACTGGCCGGCCGCGGTGGCGACCGCCAGGTCGAGGTCGGCGTCGTCGCACACGATGAGCGGCGACTTGCCGCCCAGTTCGAAGCTCACCGGCGTGAGGTTGGCGGCGGCGGCGGCGCCGATGCTGCGCGCGGTCGGCGGCGATCCGGTGAACGAGATGCGGCGGATGTCGGGATGGGCCACCAGCGCGGCTCCGGCCTCGGGGCCGAGGCCCTGCACGACGTTGAGCACGCCCGGCGGCAGGCCGGCCTCGACGGCGAGGTCGGCGAGCATCGACGCGGTGATCGGCGTCCACTCGGCCGGCTTGAGCACCACGGTGTTGCCGGCGGCCAGCGCCGGCCCGACCTTCCATGTCGCCAGCATCAGCGGCGCGTTCCACGGCGTGATGAGCGCGGTGGGCCCGGCCGGGTCGTAGCGGACGCGGTTGTGGGCGTTGGCGGCCTCGGTGTCCCACGCCGGCGCCGCCAGCGACTCGGCGAGATCGGCGAAGAAGCGGATGTTGTGGGCGGCGCGCTTCATCACCCGCAGCCGCCCGGCCTCGAGCAGCGAGCCGTTGTTGGTGGTCTCGACCAGCGCCAGCGTCTCGACATCGCGCTCGACCAGGTCGGCCAGACGGCGCAGGATCGGCCCGCGGCCGTGCGGGCCCAACGCGGCCCAGGCCGGGAACGCCTCGCGCGCGGCCGCCACGGCGCCGTCCACGGCGACGGCATCGCCGGCGGCGATCTCCCCGAGCGAGGCGCCGTCGATCGGGCTGTGCACGGGCAGCGTGCGCGGCGAGGCGACGCGGCGGTTGGCGACGAAGTGATCGCCCGACACGGTGTGCCCGGCGCAGGTCAGGACGGCCATGAACGACGGAACGTTAGCACGACGATCCCGGCGGCCAGCCAGGTGCCACCCACCGCGAGGGCCATCGGCGACAGACTCCACAGCAGCGTCGCGACGAACGCCGCGCCGGCGAGCGGCACGGCCACGTGGCGCAGCCACACGCCCGGCGTGCGGACCGGGTGCCGCGCCAGCCCCTCGCGCATCGCCGCGGCGTGCACGGCGAGAAAGCCGGTGAGCGCGCCGAAGTTGATGAGCGAGACCACCTGCTCCAGGGTGAGGACGAACGCGAGCACACCGGCCACGGCCAGCAATCCGACGGCGCCGGTGGGCACGCGCCGGGTGACGTGCACGCGATCGAGTAGCCCGCGGCCGAGCCCGGTGGCGCGGCTGATGCCGAAGAGCAGCCGGGCGGCCCCGGCCTGTCCGGCCAGCGCCGAAGCGAACGAGCCCACCAGTTCGCCGACCGCGACCAGCGCGGCCAGGGCCGCGCCGCCGATGGCGGCGGCCACCGTGAAGCCGGCGGCGTCGATGTCGTCGAAACGCCCCACCGGATGGGCCCGATAGGCGGCCACGCACACGGTGACGAAGAGGCCGCCGGCCACGAGACAGGTGAGCACGACGGCCCGTGGCACATCACGGTGCGGCTCCACGGCTTCCTCGGCCAGCGTGGTCACGGCGTCGAAGCCGAGAAACGAGATGGCGACGATCGACGCCGCCGAGAACACCGGCGACCACCCGGTGGCCGCGGGATTCCACCCGGGACCGCTGCCGCTCGCCAGCGCGACGCCGGTGAAGATCAGCAGCGCCGCGATCTCGATCGCCAGCACGATCCGCGCCGAGCGGTCGGTGGTCTCGATGCCCAGCAGATTGAGCGCCGACACGGCGACGAGCGACGCGGTCATCCACACCGGCGCCGGAACCGCCGGCACCAGCGACGAGCCGAAGATGCCGGCGATCATGAAGTTGACGACCGGGATCATCACGTAGTCGAGGGCGATGATCCAGCCGGCGAGAAAGCCGACGTGGGGATGCAGCACGCGCGAGGCGTAGGTGTGCACCGACCCGGCCTCTGGGAACCAGCGCGCCAGGCTGGCATAGGACAGCGCCGTCAGCAGCATCGCCAGCGTGGCGACGACGTAGGCGAGGGCCACCTGGCCATCCGATCGCGCCGAGGCCACGCCGTAGGTCGTGAAGACGCTGATCGGCGCCACGTAGGCCAGCCCGAACACGACCAGCGACGGCAAGCCGAGGGCGCGCTTCAGCGCGGGCGTCGTGGACGGAGCGGCCGACAAGCCGCGCCATCGTAGCGGATTAGACCCCGGCGATGGAGGGCCGCGTACGCGTATAGTGAGCGGATGCGAACCCTCGCCGGCGCCCTGCTGCTCGCCCTCGCCAGTGTCGCGGTGTTGCCCGCCCACCACTCCACGGCCATGTTCGACATGGCCCACCCGATCACCCTCACCGGCACCGTCGCCGTCTTCGACTGGGCCAACCCCCACAGCTACATCCGCATCGACGTGAAGACCGACAGCGGCGCCGTGGAACGCTGGGACGTCGAGACCCACGCCATCAGCCTGCTCACGCGCAAGGGCTGGACGCGCACGTCGTTCAAGGCCGGCGACGTCGTCACGGTAACGGGCGGCCGCCTGCGCGACGGCGGCAAGACGATGCGGCTGCTGCGCGGCACGCGGGCCAGCGACAACTGGCAGTTCTTCGGCGACGACTTCTCCACCACCGCCAAGCCGGGCGGGCGATGATCCGACCGGGCCTGTGGACGGGAGTGGCCACGCTGGTCACGGCGTCGGCCGTGGCCCTGCTCGCCGCCGGCGCGGCCGGCGCATGGGCGGCGGCGGCCCAGCCCGCCGGGCGCGTGGCCGACTCGGGGCGCGACTTCTCGGGCGTGTGGATGCCGTCGCACTGGTATCACCTGCTCGGCGGCGGCGACCCGGGCAACCTGCCGCGCAACACGCTGTTCTCGTTTCCGCTGCCCAAGGCAGTGGCCGAGCGCGAGGCGCTGCTCACGCCGTGGGGCTGGGAGCGGCGCAAGGCGTGGACGCCCGAAAACGACCCCGACGCGCGCTGCCTCTCGCCGGGCGCCGTGCGCGCCTACCAGTCGCCTTATCCGATCGAGTTCCTGGCCACGCCCGGGCGGATGACGATCCTCTACGAGTACCAGCACCTGGTACGGCGCATCTACATGGACGGTCGCGGCCATCCCCAGGACTTCGACGTGGCGCCGATGGGCCACTCGATCGGCCGCTGGGAGGGCGACACGCTGGTCGTCGAAACCGTGGGCCTGGCCGACACGACGCTGCTCAACGCCACCGGCCTGCCGCACTCGGACCGGATGACGCTCACCGAGCGCATCCGCAAGATCCTCGGCGGCGACGTGCTGGAGATCGAGTTCCGCATCGACGACCCGGTGGCCTACACCAAGCCGTGGACGGCGACCAGCTACTTCAAGCGCGACCCGGCCGGGCAGCTCATCGAATACAACTGCGACCTGGTGGTGGACTACCGCAAGCCGGGGCCGTAGCGCTCACGCCCACGCGACCGTCACCGGCAGGCGCTTGATGCCGGCGATGAAGTTGGACCTGAGGCGTGCGATCGGCCCGCTGACACGGATGTCGGCCAGCGCCGGCAGCAGCTCTTCGAACAGGACCCGCATCTCGAGCCGGGCCAGATGCTCGCCCAGGCACTTGTGCGGGCTCTTGAGGCCGAAGGCGAGGTGCTCGTTGCGCGTGCGGCGGATGTCGAACCTGAACGGATCGCGAAAGCGCCGCTCGTCGAAGTCGCCGGCGATGAACCAGATGAGCACCTTGTCACCGCGGCGGATCGTGCGGCCGCCGAGCGTCGCGTCGGTGGTGGCGGTGCGGCGGAAGTGCATCGTCACCGTGCTCCAGCGCAGCATCTCCTCGACCGCATCCGGCATCAGCGTCGGATCGTCGCGCAGCGCGGCCAGCTGCTCCGGATGCTCGATGAGCGCCAGCAGCCCCGCGGCGATCGAATACCGCGTGGTGTCGTTGCCGGCGGCGACCAGCAGGGTGAAGAAGTTCTTGAACTCCTCGTCGCTGAGGGGCGTGCCGTCGCGAGTGGGCCGCAACAGCAGCGAGATCACGTCGTCGGTCGGCCGTTCGCGGCGCTGCCGCGCCTGTTCGGCGGCGTAGGCGAACAGCTCCAGGCTGACCGGACTGCGGAACGGCAGCAGCCGGTAGGCCTCGGTGTCGGCCAGGCCCACCGGGGTGTCGGTGAAGTCGGGATCGGCGTTGCCGATGAGCGCGTCGCCCTTCTGCACCAGCCACGGGCCGTCGTCGTCGGGCACGCCCAGCAGTCGGCCGAGCATGCGCATCGGCACCTGGCGGGCCAGCCGCTCCACGACGTCGAACGTGGTGTGCGGGCGCAGGTCGGCAATCGCCGCCCGCGCCATCAGCCGCAGGGCCTCCTCGTACGACGCCATCTCGCGGAACGAGAACGGCGGCTGCACCAGGCGGCGGTAGGTGGTGTGCGCCGGCGGGTCGAGCTCCATCATCGTGCGCCGCGCCGCCAGTTCGTCGGGCGCCATGTCCTCGATGCGGATGCCCTGCGCCGACGAGAAGATCGCCGGCTGGCGGCTGACCGCGACCACGTCGTCGTAGCGCGTCACCGCCCACAGGCCGCGGCCGCCGGCTTCGTCCCACCAGCTCACCGGAGCCTCGTCACGCAGCCGCTGGAACGCCGCGTGCGGCACGCCGTGGACGTAGACGTCGGGGTCGAGGATGTCGGCGTGGCGATTGCCGGCTGGCACGGGCGCGGGCATCAGAGGAACGGCAGGTAGGTCTTCAGCTCCCAGTCGGTGACCGCCGCGATGTAGCGGCTCCACTCGCCGCGCTTCACCGCCACGAACTGGGCCACGAACTCGCGGCCGAGGGCCTCGACGAGCGCGGTGTCGGCCTCGAGCGCGTCGAGCGCCAGCGACAGGTTCTCGGGCGCGTGACGGGTGGCGCTCTGCGAGGTGAGGCAATCCTGCTCCTCGGGCGCCTGCGGCGTGAGGCCGTGCACGACGCCGAGCCGCGCCGCCTGCAGCACCGCCGCCGTGGCCAGATAGGGGTTGGCCGCGCCGTCGGGCATCCGGTGCTCGAGCCGGGTCGCGGCGCCGCGTTCGTGCGGCACGCGCACCGACACGCCGCGATGGTCGTAGCCCCAGTTCACCCAGTAGCCGGCCAGCTGTGCCGGCTTGAGCCGCTTGTAGGCGTTGACGGTGGGGGCGCAGACGCCGGCGCTCGCTTCGAAGTGCGCCAGCATGCCGGCGATGCACTGGCGGGCCAGCGAAGACAGCCCGTCGTGGGCCGCCGGGTCGTGCAGCGCATTGGCGCCGGCGCGGTTCTCCAGCGACAGGTTGACGTGGAAGCCGCTGCCGCCGCGATCGGCGAACGGCTTGCCGATGAAGGTGAGCAGCAGCCCGCGGCGCGCCGCCAGCTCGCGCGCCATCAGCTTGAACAGGAACACGTCGTCGATGGCCTTGAGCGCGTCGCCGTAGACCAGCGTCAGCTCGAACTGCGGCGTGTCGTACTCGGAGTTGATCGACTCCACCGGCAGGCCGCACGCGGCGGCGGTCCGCATGATGTCGTCGAGCAGGCCCACCGGGTCCACCGCCGGCCCGGTGCCGTAGACATAGGCCGTCGGCGTGTCCCACTCGCTCCAGCCGCCCTTGCCGTCGGGCTGCAGCACGAAGGCCTCGAGCTCGATGCCGACCTTGGCGCGGTAGCCGAGGGCGGTCCAGTCGTCGATGGCGCGGCGCAGCACGTGGCGCGGCGCGATCGCCAGCGGCTCGCCGCGGTACATCAGGTCGCCGACGACGACGCCAGTGTCGGCCTCCCACGACGGCCGCACCTCGTTCATCGGGACGACGAGTTCGCAGTCGGGCAGCCCTTCGAGCATCTTCGCCCCCGGGGCCGGCACCATCGTGCGGTCGAAGTTCAGCGCGAAGAGCGACAGGCAGTGGCGCGTGCCCTTGTGGGCGAGATGGGCGGGCAGGTACTTGCCGCGCGCCAGTCCCAGGTGGTCGGGGAACAGCGCGCGGATGCGGGCGTAGTCGGGCACGGCGCCTCCAGCACGGGGCGACGGCCGCGTGCGCCGCCTAGTGTAGAGCGGTCAGGCCGCGGGCGCGGCCGAACCGCGGCGAGGCCGCCGCGCTCACGGGAAGTTGACGGCGACGTCGGCCGAGGCGGCGCTGGCGCCGCACGGCCCGACCGCCAGCACCCGTATGAAGTAGACCCGGGCCGGCAGGATCGTCCCCGGAATGGTCAGCGTGGTCGCCGCGCCGAAGCTGCCGTTGAAGATGTCGCTGGCGCCGGCCGCGGTGCCCACCTGCAGTGTGTAGGCCACGGCGCCGAGGGACGGCGTCCAGGCCAGGCGGATCGCGCCGGCCGGCCGGGTGAAGCTCAGGGTGGGCGCCGCCGGTGCCACGCACGTGGTGAAGGTGGCTTCGTTCGAAGGCACGCTGGCGCCGCAGGCATTCACCGCGCGCACCCGCGTGAAGTAAGTGAGCGACGGGACGGCGGCGGTGAGCGTGGTGCGGCCGCCGACGTCGAAGTTGGCCAGATCGGCGGTGCCGGTGGCGGTGCCGGCCTCGAGCACGTAAGAGGTCGCGCCCGGCGAACTGTCCCACGCCAGGTGCACCGTCGAGCCGCCCGCCGTTGCGGTGTGCCCAGCCGGCGCGGCCGGCGCGGCGGTGCACGCCACCGGCGCGATGCTGAACGTGTAGCTGGGCGACGGCCCGCCGTTGGCCGCGCCGTTGATCGTCCCGAGCCGCAGGTAGTAGGTGCCAGGCGGCACCGGCGACTGGAGCGCCGTGCCGGTGCCGATCACTCCCTCGAAGACGTTGCCCGTCCCAGGCGCGCTGCCCGCCTGCAGCACGTAGAAGCCGGCGTCAGGCGAGGCCGTCCACGACAGCGCCACGCTCTGGCCGGCGGTGACCGCCTGCAGATCGGTCGGCGGCAGGGGTTTGCGCAGCACCAAGCGGACATGGCCGGTGGCGGTGGCCGCGGTCGAGAGATCGCCGTCGCGGTCGTAGCCCTCGAGCTCGTAGGCGAACTCGTAGGTGCCGGGCGGCAGCACGCCGCGGCGCGCGCCCGACTGGTTGAACGTGCTGAATGCGGTGCTGCCGACGGCGTCGTTGCCCTCGTTGACGTGGAGCGCGGCCAAGTTGGCCACCTGCGTCTCGTCCTCGAGGAAGACGGTCGCGAACGGCGCGGCGAACTGGCGCAGGAAGGTGCGCTGCTGGTACGTCTCGCGATCGTTGGGGCTCGCGCCGGTGAGCGTGCCGCTCAACTCGTAGACGAGCGGCTCGGTCAGCGTGAATTGGATGTACCCCTCGGTGAGGTTGCCGGTCGCGCCGACGGTGTAGTTCTGCGTCGTCTGGATGTCGAACACGGCCGTGGTGCCGTTGAGGCTGAACTCGTAGGTCGCAGTGTTGGACGCCGTGGCGGCCGTGCCCATCTCGGTGTCGATGATGCTGTTGACGAACGTCCCGGGGGCGAAGACCGGCGGGTTGGTGATGTTGTCCTTGGTGACGCCGAAGTGGTTGTCGGCGCGGACGCGGACGAGCGACGAGGGCAGCAGCGTGACCGGCTGGGCGCCGGCCTGCGCAGCCACCGCCACTCCCAGCGTCACCAGCACCAGCACGACGGGCGACTTCGACATGACGACCTCCGAGGGCCAAACGGCGCGGAGCGGCATTCTAGCAGGCCGTCGTGAAAAACCGTGCTGGGCCGGCACGACGGCCCAGCTGGCTCAACGGCGCCGGTGGGCGGCGAAGAATCGCCACATCTCGGCGCTGGCGTCGAAGGCGGCCGTGGGCACGGCGGCGCCCTCGCGGCCGGGCCGGCCACCCGGCCAGGCATGGCCGTTGTCGTTCACGCGGTGGAAGGCGACATCGGCATCGGCGGTGCAGCTGGTCCACGCGGTGCGCGTCGTCGCCGCCGTGCGCGACTCGGCCGGCTGGCCGCAGCGGTTGGCGCGGGCCCAATAGCGCGCCTGCTCGATGGCCGGCGCCACGTCGTGGTCGGCGGGCGCGCGGCCGATGAGGGCCCGCAGATCGAGTGGCCCGCCCTCGCCCGGCACGACCCGGTCGTCGGCGCCGACGACGATGAAGGCCGCAACCGGCCCGGCCGGCGCCGGCTCGTCGCCGAACACGGCGCCGACCACCGGCGCGATGGCCGCGATCTTCGCCGACAGCTCGCGGCCCAGGCGGTGCGCCATCATGCCGCCGTTGGACATCCCGGTGACGTAGGCCCGGGAGGGATCCGCGCGGCCCGCGGCCACCTCGCGGTCGATGAGCGCGGCGATGAAGCCCACGTCGTCCACCCGCTCGCGCATCGCCGACGCGCAGCAGTGGCCGGCATTCCAGGTGAGCAGCGGCACGCGACTGCGCGCGGCGGTGCCATTCGGGTAGACGACGACCAGTCGTTCGCGCGCACCCACGGCGTCGAAGCTGGTCATGCGCACCGCGTTCCCGGCGTTGCCGCCGCCGCCGTGCAGGACGATCACCAGCGGCGCCCGGCGCCCGCCCGAGAAGTCGTGCAGCAGATAGGTGCGGTCGCGGCCGCCGTGCCTGATCGTCAGCGGGGCGTCGCGGTCGGTGTCGGGCGCCGGCCGAGTCTGCGCCCCGAGGGCGGTGACGAGGGCCGTGGCGGCGACCAGGGCCAGCGCGGGGACGAGCGCAGTGGAGCGCATGCGTGATTGGACCAGCGGCGCCGCCGAAGGTTGCGCCGGACGGAACGCCCGGCCATTCAGTACGCCGTCAGAGACCCCACACCGGCTGGGAACGCACGCGGGCACCGAGACATCAGCGCCGCGCACCCAGGCCTCCGCGCTCAGCCGGCCGCGATCGTCGAGCTTCACGTCGGCCTCCGGCAGACCGGTAGAAAAGGGCCGGTCCCGTTCGTTCGACGGCACGACGCGGACGCCGTCGACGACCATCTGGTCGATGAACGGACTGTGCTTGTCCCCGACGTCCACCCGTTGCACGAGGTCGCAGGTCCAGCACTCGCCGTCGAGCCACTGCGCGCGGTCGGTGGGCGTGGGTCAGGCAGCGGCGCGAGGCCGACTGACACCCCGGGAGCGACACCAGGACGGCGACGACGACGAGGCCCTTGGCACGCATGGCTCCAGCTCTTCGGTGCGCGATTCTATGTCGTCCAGACCTGCGGCGCCCGCTCAGGCGACGCCGAGGAGCCGCAGCGCATTGCCGCCCGCCACCATCCGCTGCTGGGCGTCGTCGAGCCCGGCATGAGCCATCGCGGCACCGAGGCGCTGCGGGATCGACCGCTCGTCGGCGACCGGCCAGTCGGTGCCCATCAGCACGTGGTCGGCACCGAGCAGGTCGACGGCGGCGCGGACCGTGACGGGATGGAGACCCATCGTGTCGACGTAGACGTGGCGGCGCAGCAGCGCCGGGGCGTCACTGCGGATCCGCGCGCCGTCGCCGTAGCCACCGGCGAGCAGCAGCCCGCCGAAGGCCCACGTCGTCACCACCAGCCGCAGCGTGGGCACCTGGTCGAACGCCCCGCCCTCGAGCATGTTGACGAGCGCGGCGCTGTTGATCGTGCCCCGCGCAAGGCGCAGTCCGAGCCGCCCGGTGCGCGAGAAGCGCTGATGGAGCTGCGGGTCGGTCTGCGGATGCAGGAACACGGGGACGCCGAGGTCGGCGGCCACCCTCAGCATCGGACGCGTCGGCTCGTCGCCAAAGAGCAGGCCGCGCCGGGGACTGGCGCTCTCGACGAACACGCCGCGCAGCCCCAGCTCCTTCACCGCCCGGGTCAGCTCGCGCGCCGCAGCCTCGCCGGAGAACGCGTCGACGGCCGCCAGGCCGTGGAGCGTGCCGGCATGCTTCGCGCACAGTGCCGCCACCTGGTCGTTGATGCGCCGGTGGGCGTCCTTCGGCACGTTGCCCTCGGCGTCTTCGAGGAAGGCGGTCGGCGTGTTGATGACGCGCGCCGACACGCCGGTGCCCGACATCGACCGCAGCAACGTGGCCTCGCTCTGCACCTTGTCGTTGATCGCCTGCCACCGCGGCCGGTCCGACGGCGCCGCGGCGGCCACCGTGGTGAGCGTCCACGACGGGTCGACGAAGTGGTTGTGGAAGTCGACGATCGTCAGCGGGCCCTGCGTCGCCGCTTCGACCGGTGCCGCGCCCAGGTGCGCCGCCGCAGCGGCGCCCAGGCCGCCGAGGAACTCGCGCCGTGACGACTCGCTCCGCGCTCCCATCGCGTCCTCCCGTCGTTCGACGAGCCGCCCGGCCGAGGCGCCGGGCGTGGCCTGGTCGTGGCCCTCCATGGTAGGGCCAGATGCCCGGTCGGTTCGACCTCGTAGAATGCCGCTGTGGCGCCCACTGCCCTCCGCGACTTCCTGTCGAGCGTGCCGCGTCTTGCGCTCGGACAGTTTCCGACACCGCTCGTGCGACTCGATCGGCTGAGCGACAGGCTCGGGATCGATCTCTGGATGAAGCGGGACGACTGCTCGGGCGTGGCGCTCGGGGGCAACAAGACGCGCAAGCTCGAGTACGTGCTCGCCGACGCGACGGCCAAGGGGGCACGCGCCGTCGTCACGGTGGGACCCGTCACGTCCAATCACACGATGATGACCGCCACGGCCTGCCGGCGGGTCGGGCTCGGCGTCCACTGTGTGGTGGCCGGCGCCCACCCCGGCGCGCCCGAGCACTGGTCCGGGAACCTGCTCCTCCTCGACTATCTGGATGCGCACCTCCACTTCTGTCCGGTGGACTTCACGCACCCGACGCCCGAGGACGGCCAGCGCATCGAGGCGCTCTGCCACCAGGTGACCGCGGACACCGACGGCTACTTCATCCCCGGCGGCGGCACGATGCCGGAGGCGGAGCCCGGCTACATGCAGTGCGTGGCCGAGATCGCCGAGCAGCGCGGCGGCCAGTTCGATTTCGACGACGTGGTGGTGGCCTACGGCACGGGCTCGACGACGACGGGGCTCCTGCTCGGCCTCGCGCTCGGCGGCTTCGCCGCCCGCGTGCATCCGATCGCGATCGAAACGCGCTACGCCGTGGAGGAGGCCTTCCGCCTGCCGTCGCCGCGCGATCTGTTCCTCGCCTCGGCCGCCCACTTCGGGCTGCCGCTCGGCGCCAGCGACATCCCGGCGCACGAGATCGTCTACGGCTACGCCGAGGAAGGCTACGGCGTCCCGAACCGCGGCAGCGACACGGCCATGCGGGCGATGGCCGGCCTCGAAGGCTACTTCCTCGACACCGTCTACACCGCCAAGGCGTTCGCCGGGTTGATGGACCTGGTGGCGCGCGGGCTCATCGCCCGCGGTCGGCGCGTGCTCTTCGTCCACACCGGCGGACTGTCGATGACCACGGCGAACGAGAAGCGCTGGGAGCCGGGCTGCAGCGACTGACGGAATTCATCATCCACTCGCCGACTTGCTGTTGGCGGACGGCAGGCTCGAGGGGCCGGAGCGCCGCTTCCTCAATCGGCTTGGTGCGGAGATGAAGTTGGACCTCGACACGGCGCGCGGTATCGTCGGCGTGGTCGTGATCGAGAACCGGTTGTGAGGCTTCGGCGTGAACCGGGTGCGAGGGCGGCATGCTGACACTCCTGCGAACGAGACTTTCAGAGGCTGCGAAGGCCGTCGCCCCGCTCGTTGGCGTGGTGTGCGTGCTCCAGGTGTTGTTCGTCCAGGCCCCCGTTGCCTTGTTCGTTCAGTTCCTGGCGGGGTCTTTCCTGGCGATGCTCGGCATGCTCCTGCTGTTCGCCGGGATCGACGTGGGGATCCTGCCCATGGGCAGGTACATCGGCGCAGAGTTGCCGAGGACAGGATCGATCTGGCTGATCGTGGGTGTGGCGTTCGCCGTGGGATTTGCCACGACCGTTGCGGAACCCGACGTCCTCGTCCTCTCGGCGCAGGTCGAGACCGCATCGCAGGGCACCCTGCGGGGCCGATGGCTCGTGTACGTGATTGCGGCGGGCGTCGGGCTCTTCACGGCGATCGGCCTCCTGCGGGTGGTCAGGGGGTGGTCCATGGCGGCGCTGGTCGCAAGCGTGTACGTGTTCATGATCCTGCTGTCGTTTGTCGCGCCTGAGCGGATCGTTCCGCTCGCCTACGACGCCGGGAGCGTCACGACCGGTGTGCTCACGGCTCCCGTCGTACTGGCCCTCGCGCTCGGCCTGGCGTCGGTCCTGGCGGAGCGTTCTGCGGTCGATGACGGATTTGGTCTCCTCGGTCTCGCCTCGGTGGGTCCTATCATCGTCGTGCTTTTGCTGGGACTGTTTCTGTGAACGGCACCCTGACTCTCGCGGAGGTCATCCGACTGGCGTGGAGTGTCACGCTGGCGGTGGCGCCGCTGGCCACGCTGTTCCTGCTGTTTCAACTGCTGTTTCTCAAATTGCCGCGGCGGGAAGTGTCACGTATTTTGACGGGAACGATCTTCGCAGCCGCAGGTCTCTTCCTCTTTCTGATGGGCGTCGGTATCGGGTTCCTGCCGTTCGGGCGCGCCATTGGCGAGGCCGTGGGCGCATTGCCGCAGAAGTGGCTGCTCGGGCCGTTCGGCCTGGTGCTCGGGTTCGTGACGACCTGGGGCGAGCCGGCGGTTCGAATCCTGGCGGATCAAATCGAGGAGGCGTCAACCGGTTCGATTCGGCGCTCGGTGGTGCTGTGGACAGTGTGTCTGGGTGTGGCGGTGGCCGTCGGGCTGGGGATGCTAAGAATCGGGTATGGCATTCCGCTGCTGTATCTCCTCGTGCCCGGGTACGGACTGGTCGTCGCAATTCTGGGGTGGAGCGAGCGTCGGTTCGTGGCGATGGCCATCGATGCGGGCGGTGTGGCGACAGGTCCGTTGGCGAACACGTTTCTGCTGGCACTGGCATTCGGCGCGTCGGCGGCGATCGGCAGTCAGAGTCCGCTCGTCCAGGGGCTCGGCCTCGTCGCGCTCATCGCACTTGCGCCGGTGATTTCGGTGATGACACTCGGATTGGCTGTCCGCTGGAAGGAGCGACAGAAGGAGTCATGACATGACCGATGCCTGTCTGATCGTGAGCGTGGTCCGGAAGGGATGGGGCAGCACGGTGCTCGAGGCGTCCGTGAAGGCCGGCGCGCACGGCGGCACCGTTCTCTTTGGGCGCGGGGCGGGGATTCATGAACAGGAGAAGATCTTCGGGATGTCAATCGAGCCGGAGAAGGAGATCGTGCTGACGGCAGTCTACGCCGACCAGGTCGACACGGTTCTGACCGAGATCGTGAGAGCCGCCGAGTTGAACGACACAGGTCGGGGCATCGCGTTCGTCATTCCAGTCGACAGGGTCGTGGGCGTGGCGCACTTCATGAGACAGCCGCCGACCATGGAGTGACCGGATCGAGCCGTTCGAGAGCATTCTCGTTGACATCGACGCGACCGTGCCCGCCCAAGAGGTCGCCGTAGAGCTGTTGGTAGAAGGGTGAGTTCGCGCGTGCGTGCGCCACGAGGTCTGCGAGCCGCTTCTGCTGGCGGCGCTCGATTCCCGCCGCGCCTTCCCGCACGGCGCGTCGCAGGTCGCGCGCGATGCGGATCATGTTTGGCTTCTCGCTCATCGCTCACCTCTGACTGGCGACACCGGAGGGCACCCCGCAGCCGCCCTTGAGCCCGGATGCGCGAACACCGTCAACGGATCCGCCATCACACCCAGAGTCCACCCGCCAAGTCGTCAAGAACGGTATAAGGTTCGGTTCTAACACTGGCAATCGAGGTGGATCCTCGGAGGCCATATGAAGACGAACCAGAACGGACATGCCCTGCGGAACCTGAAGGTACCGGGCTCGGGCCGTCGATCGTCGTGGGTGAGCGCGCCTGACCATGCGACTGGAGGTTTTCCATGTTGTTCTCGGAACGCAGTATCTGGACGATGGTTCACGGGGTGGGATTGGGTGGAGGCGCCCTTATCGGACTGGCCGCGTCGTTGTTCTACCTCTATGCCGCACGCTCGTCCGATAACGTGACCGTCCCGCCCGGATCAGGGGCGCTGGCGGGCGCCACGGTGCTGAGCGCCGTGCTGCTCTGGCTCACCGTCATCGTGGGGACCTACGTCATCTTCCCGCCGTACCGTGCCACGCCTCCGTCCGGAGTGACCGATCTGAGCGAGTTCCCTCGCGCGCTCGTCCTGGCGAGCCCGAGTACCGCCTGGCTGCACGCGTTTGCCATGGAGAGCAAGGAGCATATGCCGTGGATCGCTTCGATGCTGACGGCGGCGGTCGCGTTCGTCGCCGTGCGGGACCGGTCGAGGGTGCTGCAGAACTCATCGCTGCGGAGCCTGTCGATGGCGCTACTGGCGATCTCGTTCGCGCTGGTCGCCTTCGTGTCGCTGATGGGGATGTTCGTCAACAAGGTGGCTGCCCTCGACTAGGTGATCGGAGATGACAATGGCTACGACTTCCCGTTCGACGACATCGCGTGAGGTGAACGGCGGTGCCATGGCGGCGTTTCTGGGTGGGGGCATCGGCGCGTTTGCGATGGGCGCGGTGGTGCTTCTTAACGAGGCCGGCATTTTCGCCGCGCCTACGCTGTATGCCCCGGCCGGTGGCGTGTCCGGCCGAACGACGTTGGCGACGATCATGTGGCTGATAGCGTGGGTCGTGCTGCACAATCGCTGGAAGACACGCGACATCGCGCCTGGCCGGGTTGGTGCATTGACCCTGATCCTGATCGCGCTGGGTGTGCTGGGGACGTTCCCCCCCGTCTGGGGATTGCTGTAGTCCGACGATTCCATGAGTGCCTGTTTCGTGGTCGCGCCGGTCGATCCAGCGCGGGAAGGTGGTGGCCGACGTGGCAGAGCAGGCGGTGCACGACAAGGGAGGCGAGATCCCGCCAGGGCTCAACGGGCTGTCTTCCATCGATGCGCGCCGACTGCTGGAGGAAATCGGCCCGAATCGCTGGGTGAAGCAGGACCGCTTCGCGCGGGTTCGAGAGGTCGTCCGTCTTCTCCTCGACCCGATGGCCGTCATGTTGATCATCGCGGCTGTCGTTTACGTCCTGCTGGGCGAGAAGCAGGACGCCGTCGTGCTCGCGCTCGCCCTGATACCGGTTCTTGGTGTCGATGTCCTGCTCGAAGCCCGGTCGCGCGCGGCGCTCGACAAGCTGGCCCGCGCTGCCGCGCCGTCAGCCGACGTCGTTCGGGACCGGCAGGTCGTGTCCGTCCCGCTCGAGGAGGTTGTACCGGGAGACCTCCTCGTCCTGCGTGAAGGGCACGTCATCGCAGCGGACGGCGTCGTCCGCTGGGTCGCAAACCTGGCGATTGACGAATCCTCCCTGACAGGCGAATCCGAGCCGCAGGCGAAACGCGAGTGGCCATCCACTCCGGATGACGCGCCGCCGGACGCGAGGTTCTTCGCCGGATCGCAGGCAGTGGCGGGGCATGGGTTCGGTGTGGTGACCACCACGGGTGCGGCCACGCAGTACGGTGGCATCGCTGCTCTCGTGGCGCAAAGCGCTTCCTCAGCCAGTCCGCTGCAGCAGAAGGCGGGCGTCCTCGTTCGGCGCCTCGGTGTCGTCGCCGCCATCGTTGCGATCGCGCTGTTCGGGCTGAGCCTCGCACGCAATGAGCCCTGGACCCGGGCGCTGCTCGGCGCGGTCAGCCTGGCGATGGCCGCGATCCCCGAAGAGTTTCCCATCGTCCTGACCCTCTTTCTCTCCGCAGGCGCGTGGCGGTTGGCATCGCGCGGCATGCTCGTGCGGCGGCTCGCCAGCGTGGAAACCCTCGGGTCGACCACTGTGATCTGCACCGACAAGACAGGAACGCTGACGCGCGGCGAGTTCCAGATGACCCGGCATCTCGCGTTTGCGCCGGCGGTGTCGGAGCACGATGTCCTGGAGGCCTCGGTGCTCGCGTGCGAACGCCATCCGACCGACGCGATGGAGCGCGCGATTGGTGCGTACGCAACCGCCCGCGGCGTCTCTCTGGCCAATCTGGATGCCCGCTGGACGCTCGTCCGGGACTACGACTTCGATTCGGTCGGCAAGCACATGTCGCACGTGTGGCAGGCGCTGGACCATGACGGCTACATCGTGGCGGCGAAGGGCGCCCTCGAAGGGATCCTGGCGCACAGCCACATCGACGAGGGTGCACGCCGCGCAGCCGTCGACGCGAACCGCGAACTCGCTGCGCAGGGCATGCGAGTGCTCGCGCTCGCGGTCAAGCGCATGGACCAGCTCGGAGCCGATCGGGACGCGGACGAGCGCGATCTGACGCTGTATGGGCTGCTCGGTTTCGAGGATCCGCTGCGGCCTGAGGTGCCTGGCGCCGTTGCCGAGTGCCAGCATGCCGGCATCCGCCTCACCATGATCACAGGTGACCACGCGTTGACCGCGCACGCCGTCGCCGAGGCCGCCGGCATCCTGCACGAGGACGATCTGATCGCCACGGCCGACGAATTGACCGCGCTCACGGAATCCGAGCGTGTCGACCGGATCAGGCGGACGACCATATTCGCGCGGATCAGCCCCGAACAGAAGTTCCTCATCGTCGACGCGCTGAAGAACGATGGCGCCATCGTCGCGATGACGGGTGACGGCGTCAACGACGCGCCAGCCTTGCGCCGGGCCGACATCGGCATCGCGATGGGTCAGCGGGGTACCGACGTCGCCCGCGCCACGGCGGAGCTCGTCCTGCTCGACGACAACTTCGCATCGATTGTCGCGACGGTTCGCGAAGGCCGCCACATCTTCCAGAACATTCAACGCGCGTTCCTCTACCTGATCGCGTTCCACATTCCGATCGTCGTGCTGGCAATCGCGGCGCCCCTGATTGGTGTGCCGTTGGTGCTCCTGCCGATTCATCTGGTGTGGCTGGAGCTCATCGTGCATCCGGTATCAGCGATCGTGTTTCAAGCGGAGCCCGCGTCAGCGGACATCATGAACCGGCCGCCACGTGATCCGGCCGCGCCCCTGTTGCCACGTGCTGCAGTGATACGGTCGGCGGTCTCCGGGGCCGTGCTGGCTGTGGCGAGCTTCGCCATGTACTGGTGGCACTGGCAGTCGCTGGGCGAGGCACAGGCACGCGCCATCGCTCTTGTCGTGCTGCTCGCCGGATACCAGACGCTCGTCTTCGCCGAGCGCCTGGCGCTGCCGGCGCTCGCCGTCGATCGCGTTCCGCGGACGCTGGTGTTTTGGACGGTGTGGATGGCCAGCGGCGCCAGCCTGTTCCTGATCCTCTACATTCCTGCGGCAGCACAGATGTTCAGGGTAGAACCGCCTCCGGCCGTGCAGGGACTGGTCGCCATTCTGCTGGGAGCGTCGGCAGTGGGGTGGCGGTTCTGGCGGAGGACGGGATGAATGCCGCACGACATTCTCCCGATTGACACGATCGAAGGGCGTCTGAGCCGCCAGCCTCGCCTAGACTGGACCAGGAGGCATGCCATGAATGGCTTCATCGATGACATCGAGGATTTGACCGAGGACAACAGGGACTTCCGCCGCGTGCTCTACACGGGACGGAAGATGCAGCTCGTCCTGATGGCGCTTCAGCCCGGAGAGGAGATCGGCCAGGAAGTCCATGCCGAGACTGACCAGTTTTTCCGTATCGAGAAGGGGACGGGAGAGGTCGTCATCGATGGCCACGTCACGAAGATCAAGTCGGACGTCGCGATCGTCGTGCCGGCCGGGGCGCGCCACAACATCAGGAACACCGGCGACAAGCCGTTGAAGCTCTACACGCTGTACGCGCCGCCCGAGCATCGTGATGGGACCGTGCACGCCACGAAGGCCGATGCCGACGCTGCCCACGAGCACTTCGACGGCAAGACCACCGAAGCCTGACCGACCGTGCCTGGTGGTCGTCCGGCCGCCTCCGTCACCTGCGCAGCGTCCGTGTCGTCAACACGGAGGAGATACACATGGACGCTGCCATCTGGCACTCTCAACCACGCGCTGAAGTGGATCGGTCCGGAGCCGAGGCCGAGCTGCGGGAAGGCTTCGAGCCGAGTCTCCGGGTTTGGCCCTTGGCGGCGATGGAGCAGCTCGCCGACTGCTTTTCCTGGAGGGCACAGTGAGGTTGATCTAGCTCACCGTGTTGAGTAAATTTACTCAATACGATGAGCGACCAAGACCAGCCTATCTTTGAGCGTCACCAGGCCGGAATCCTCGGAGGCCGGCTCCGCGAGCCTCGCCGGTTCTTACAGGTGGTCGCCGGAGCGCGCCAGGTTGGCAAGAGCACTCTGGTGACGCAAGTGCTCTCCCGCCTCAATGTCCCCAACGTCTTCGTCTCGGCCGACGAACCCACGTTGAGCGACACGGCCTGGTTGGCCGCCCAGTGGGAGCGCGCGCGTCTGGCCGCCACCGCTGCCGGCCCGACAGGCGCTGTCCTGGCGCTCGACGAAGTGCAGAAGATCCCGCGCTGGTCAGAGACCGTCAAGCGGCTCTGGGACGAGGACACCCGTGCGCGGCGTCCCCTCAAAGTCGTCGTCCTCGGCTCGGCACCCCTCCTCTTGCAGCACGGGCTCACGGAGAGTCTGGCGGGTCGATTCGAGGTCGTGCACCTGCCGCACTGGTCGTACTCCGAGATGCGCGAGGCCTTCGGATTCTCGCTCGAGGACTATCTCTACTTTGGTGGCTACCCTGGCGCCGCGCCGCTCGTCAACGATCCCTCGCGCTGGCGGCGCTACGTCCTCGATGCCCTGGTCGAGACCACCATCGCCCGCGATGTGCTGCTCATGACACGCGTCGACAAGCCCGTCTTGCTCCGGCGCCTCTTCGAGCTCGGTTGCCGCTTCTCGGGCCAGGTACTCTCGTACACGAAGATGCTCGGACAGCTCCAGGATGCCGGCAACACCACGACACTGGCGCACTACCTGGACCTGCTGAGTGGTGCGGGGATGCTGACCGGCCTGCAGAAGTTCGCCGGCAAGGCCGTGCGGCAGCGGGGCTCGAGTCCGAAGTTCCAGGTGTTCAACACGGCGCTCATGACAGCGCTCTCCGGCTTGTCGCCAGACGAGGCGCGCGTCGATCGGGCGTTTCGCGGGCGCCTCATCGAGTCTGCGGTGGGCGCGCACCTGACAAATGCGGCTGCCGCAGGCGTCGGCGAGGTGTTCTATTGGCGTGACACCAACCGGGAAGTGGACTTCGTCGTGCGTGCTGGCCGCGTCGTGGTCGCAATCGAGGTCAAGAGCGGACGTGTGCCGGACACCTTCCCGGGCCTCGCCGCGTTCACGGAGGCCTTCACGCCGAGCAGCACCCTCATCGTGGGCGGGGACGGCATCGCGCTCGACGAGTTCCTGGCGACGCCCGTGGAGCACTGGGTAAGACGATGACCGCAGGCGCGGGAGGGGCGCTGTCCCGGGTTTCCATGCTGGCGAACTTGCGCCCTCGTCGTCCATCGAGCCCGAGGAGTGGCCCTTCAAGTTGTGTTCGGTCTGTCGGTTACAGTCGAGGGCGGTGGTTCGGAACGCCGTCTGACGACGGTGCGGGTGAAATCGGGTCACCGCGCAACTGCCGACTTGTCTTACACTTGAAGACCCGCGGTGAGGTGGCCGAGAGGCTGAAGGCGGCGGTTTGCTAAACCGTTGTAGGGGCTTAAACCCCTACCCAGGGTTCGAATCCCTGCCTCACCGCCAACTCGCCGCTCGCGAGTTGGCTGGTGCGGCAGGTCCTCAGGCACGCCGCGACGGCCTTCGGCCCTCGCGAGCGGGCACGAATCCCCGCAGCCGGTCGGTGGCGCCTCGGCCTTCGGCCGACCCGCACCGTCGGCTCGCTCCTCCCCGTTTCGCCGCCGGCGAGTTGGCTGGTGCGGCAGGTCCTCAGGCATCGTCGGCGGCGCACGCCGCCGTGACTTGGCACGAATCCCTCACTCGCCGCCAGTTCGCCGCGGTCCATTCCGGTCACATGGGTGACAGTTCGGTCTGTCTCGGCGCGGCGCCGGCAGTCCACCCAGGTCGCTGTCAGGCTCGCGGCGGCCTGTTCGGCACGGCACTGACGTAGAGTGGTCGCCATGCGCATGGCGTGGGCGGTCACGATCGCGGGGCTGGCGTCGACAATCGCGTGCGGCGGCGCACCGCCGGCGTCCCCGGCCTCCTCGGCCGCACCAGTGCCGCCGGCTCCGGTCGCGGCGCCGGCGACGCCGCTGGGTCCCACCGAACTGCGGGCCACGTTCCTGGGCACCGGGGCGCCGCGACCGTCGCTCGATCGCTATGGCCCCATCACGCTCATCGAGGCCGGGGCCGAGCGGGTGCTCGTCGATCCCGGCCCGGGGCTGCGTGAGCGGTTGCTGCAGGCCGGAGGATTCGATCTCATCAGCGGCATCGACCACGTGCTGGTGACCCACCTGCACTACGACCACACGATCAGCCTGCCGGACCTGTGGCTCACGGGCTGGCTGTTCGGCCGTCGCACCCCGCTGGTGGTGGAGGGCCCGGTGGGGACGCAGGCGATGATGCGGCACTTCGAGCAGGCGTACGACTGGGACACCCGCTACCGCCGGGCCGTGGGCGTGCCCGGCGACGGCGTGGCGATCGCCGCGCGCGACGTGACGCCCGGGGTGGTATTCGAACGGAACGGCCTGAAGGTGACGGCGTTCGAGGTGGAGCACCTCCCCATCGACATCGCCACCCGAAAGCCGCTGCCGTTCGACGGCCAGACGCTGGGCTTCCGCTTCGATTTCCATGGCCACTCGCTGGTCCTCTCCGGCGACACCCGGCCCAGCGAGGCGGTGGTGGCGCAGGCCCGCGGGGTCGACGTGCTCGTCCACGAAGTGCAGGTGCCGTCGCCCGACGAAACCGAGGAAGCCAAGCTCGCCAACGTCAGCCTGTCGGTGCACAGCGCGCCAAAAGCCGTGGCCGAGATCTTCGCCAAGACACAGCCCAGGATGGCGGTCTACTCGCACATCATTCCCCCCGACGTCACCGAGGCGCAGCTGCGCGAGGCCACGCCCTACCAGGGACCGCTCACCGTGGCGCACGACCTGCTGATGATCACGATCGGCGATCGGATCACGGTGGCCGATCGGCCGCGGGCCGTGACGCGGAGCTTCGAGCAGTCCGGGGCGATCCGCTAGGTCGACGTCGCCTGACTGGCGCGTGGCGCCTGCGCACCGGGCCGCTTCACGGGCGCCAGGGCACGGCGGACTCGGGCGGCCAGATCGGCGTCGTGGCTCATGCACAGACCTCGGCGGCGACGACGGCGTAGAGCCGCGTGCCGCCGTGAAAGTCGGTGAGCTCGACCTTCTCGTCGGGCATGGTGTTGTACTTGCCGCCGACCCCGCACACCACGCCCTGGGCGCCGGTGGCGGCGAGAAATGGCGCATCGGTGCCGTAGTAGCGGTAGGGCGCCACCGCGCCCACCTCGGGCTCGCGGCCGAGCACCCGCGCGTGCGCCTGGCGCACGAGCTGCACGAACGGCGCGTCTTTGGCGATCTCGAACGCGTCGGTGCGGTTGGTGTTCGACGCCGCCGGCGGGGCAATCTCGGCCTTCACCTCGGGATGCTCGCGGGCCAGGGCGTCGAGCTCGCGCTGCACGTCGGCCAGCACACCGCGATCGGTCTGGCCCGGGCCGTAGCGGATGGCCACCTTGATCGTCGCCACGTCGGGCACCTGGGGCGTGCGCCAGTCGTGGTACTCGCGGCCCAGGCCGGCGCGCATCGAGCCGATGTTCAGGCGCCGCACGCTGGCGTAGTCGGAATCGGTCGGCCCGGAGAACGTCATCCGCTTGAGCCGTTCGACCACGAGGTACATCGTGTCGATCGACGACACGGCTTCCTCGGCCTTCGACATGTGGCGGGTCACGCCGAAGGTGTGCACCGCGAACTCGACGTTGGCGGCGTGCAGCGTCATCAGCGCCAGGTCGGTAGGCTCGCCGACGATGAAGTGGTCGGTGCGCAGCCCCTCGGCCACCACCCGTTTGGTGCCGACGCCGCCCTGCAGTTCCCCGACCACGAAGGTGAGCACCAGGTCGCCGCGCAGACGCACGCCGGATCGCTGCACGGCCCGCGCCGCGCCGAAGAACGCGGCGCACGACGCCTTCATGTTCGAGACGCCGATGCCGTGCACGAAGCCGTCCCGCACCAGGCCGTCGAACGGGTCCACGGTTCCAGCCGACGCCGACCGGGTTGGTGTCGATGTGCCCGTTCAGCCATCAGGCTGCGGCCGCCGCCGCTGCCCTTCAGCACGCCGATGGCGTTGAAGCGGCCCGGCTCGACCTCCTGCAGGCGGGCGTCGAGCCCGAGGGCGCGCAGGTCGCCGACCAGCTTCCTGGCCAGCGCGCTCTCTTCCCCGCCGGCGCTGTAGGAGCGCATGCGGATCATCTCCTGCAGCAGGCGCAGATCGGCGGCGTCGTCCACGGCCGCGAGCACCCGGTCTACGGCTGGCGGACGCTGGGCGCCGACGCGCCATCCGGCAAGGGCGAGCGGAGTCGCGGCAAGGAGCGTGCGGCGGGTCATCACGGGGGCGTCCTTTCGAGCGCCGGCAGCGTAGCACGGGCCGACGCGGCGGTTCAGTGGCCGCCGAACACCTGGAAGCCGCGCTTGCGCAGGCTGTCGGCCAGCGCCACCTCCATGCGGACGGCCTTCTCGTAGGGCATCGGGTTGAGGTGCGCGTACAACTTCGGCACCAGCCGTTCGCCGAACCGCCTGACCACGCCGGCGGCCTTGATGCCGGCCTTGTGGTTGGCGAACCGCACCTCGGGGTCGAGGCCGGTCATGCCCACGTAGTAGCCGGCCTTGCCGTCGCCTTTCGGGTTCCTGAGATAGACGACGTAGACGGAGTGATGGCCCTTGGCGCGTCGGGCCGTGGCCTTGGCAGGCATCGTCCGACGCTCACCCCTGCCGTGGCTCGGGCAGCTTCTTCCAGCCCCACATCCGCATCACGTCCTCGCGGCTGAACCTGTGCCCGAGGTCGGCGGCGAGCATCGCGACCTGGCCGCGATGGTGGGCGTCGTGTTCGAGCAGATAGACGAGCATGTCCACGACGCGCCGGGGCATGCCGGGTACCCGGGCCCGGCCGCCGGCAATCGCCGCGGCGAACAGGCCAGCCAGATCGTCGGTGGATTGCCGCATCGCCCGCAGCGCCTGCGCCTGCCTGATCGTGCGCCGGTCCAGGGCCGGTGCGCCGGGCCGGGCGCCTCCGAAGCGCGCGAATCCCCGCCGCAGACTCTGCATGTGCGCGACGATCGCGGCGATGCTCCGGCCGCGGCCGCCCGGAGGCGTCGCGCGCCACAGCCGCGCCGGCAGGGCCGCGACGAGGTACTCGGTCACCCGTCCGCTGTGAACGAACGCCTCGAGCAGTTCCTGCTCGACCTGCAGGGGGCGGCGGACGGCCATGCGCCAGACTACACGTCGCAGAGCACGACCGCTTCGCGCAGCGACGTCAGCGGGTCGCGCGTCGGCACGAACTCGTGCGCGAGGTAGCCGGTGAAGCCGGTCTCGACGATGGCCCGGCAGATGGCCGGCCACTGCAGTTCCTGCGTGTCGTCGAGCTCGTGGCGGCCGGGCACACCGCCGGTGTGGTAGTGCGCGATGTGCGCGGCGTGCTGGCGGATGGTGCGGATCACGTCGCCCTCCATGATCTGCATGTGGTAGGCGTCGTAGAGCAGCTTGACGCGCGGCGAGTTCACCGCACCCACCACCTCCACGCCGAACGCCGTGCGATCGCCCTGGTAGTCGGGGTGGTTCACCTTGCTGTTCAGCAGCTCGACGCAGATGGTCACGCCGTGATCCTCGGCGGCGCCCTTCAGCCGGTTCAGCCCGGCGACGCACGCGGTGATCGCCTCACGATCGCCGCGGCCCTGGCGGTTGCCGAAGAACGTGATGAGGTTGGGGACAGCGAGCGCGCGGGCCTTGGGCAGCGCCGCGGTCAGGTTGGCGACGATGCGATCGTGGTTGGCCGGGTTGTTGAGGCCGTCGCTGATCGTCCCGCCGCCGCCGTAGCCCATCGAGCACACCAGGCCGTGCTCGCGCACCACCAGCCAGTCCTCGGGCTCGAGCAGGTCGATGGCCGGCACGCCCATCGCCGCCACGGCCCTGCACAGCTCGGGCAGCGGGATGTTCTTGTAGCACCAGCGGCTGGCCGACTGGCGCAGCCGCCCGCGCGTCACCGCGCGCCCCGGCACCGACTGGGCCCCGGCGGTCACCGCCGACACGGCCACGGCGGCGGCGGCCTGGAGCGCCGCGCGCCGGCTGAGCCGTGCGCCCACGACGCGTGGCAGCCCGTCCATGGCGCGCATCTTACTCGCGCGACGCCGGCTCGTGAGCGACACTTGAAAGGCCCTGGCGGCACGTCATGTCTGGACTGACCACCGCGGCCGCCGCCGCCCGCCTCGCCGACGTTGGCCCGAACGCGCTGCCCAAGGCGCCGCCGGTGCCGCTGTGGCGGCGCTTCCTGCGGCAGTTCCACAGCCCGCTCGTCTACATCCTGCTCGCCGCGCTGGCCTTCGACCTCGGCCTGTGGGCGTTCGAGGACGCCCCCGGCTGGCCGATCGAGGCGACGGCCATCGGCCTGATCCTGCTCTTCAACGCCGGGCTCGGCCTGGTGCAGGAGCGCCGATCGGAGGCGGCGCTCGCTCACCTGGAGACGCTGGCCGGCGCCCAGGCCTGGGTGCTGCGCGACGGCCAGCTCGCGCATCTGCCGGTCGATGCGCTGGTGCCGGGCGACTGGGTGCGGCTCGAGGCCGGAGACCGGGTGCCGGCCGACGGCACGCTGGCCGAAGCGCGCGGCGTCACGGTGGACGAGTCGCTGCTCACCGGCGAGTCGGTGCCGGTGGACAAGAGCTCCGGCGACGAGGCGTTCAGCGGCACGCTGGTGACGCGCGGCAAGGCGATGCTCGAGGTGACGCGCACCGGCGCCGCCAGCGCGATGGGGCGGCTGGCCACGATGCTGGGCGGCATCCAGGCCGTGCAGACGCCGCTCGAGCGGCGCGTCGATCGCCTCGGCCATCAGATCGCCCGCGGCGTCGGGCTGCTGGCGCTGCTGCTCGGCGTGCTGGGGCTCATCGCCGAGGGCCTGGAACACGCCTCGGAAACCGTGGTCTTCGCGGTGGCCCTGGCCGTTGCGGCGGTGCCCGAGGGCCTGCCGGCCGTCCTCACCGTGGCGCTCGCGCTCGGCGTCGAGCGCATGGCCCGCAACCGCGCCGTGGTGCGCCGGCTGTCGGCGGTGGAGGCGCTGGGCTCGGTCACCGTCATCGCCACCGACAAGACCGGCACGCTCACCGAGAACCGCATGGACGTGCGGTCGCTCGATGCCGCCGATCGCCAGCGCGCGCTGGTCGCCGTCGTGGTCGCCAACGACGCCGACCCGGCCACCGGCGCCGGCGACCCGGTGGACGTCGGCCTGCTGCGCGAGGCGGCACGTCACGGCGTGGACGCGACCGCCACGCGGCAGGCGCGGCCGGTGGTGTCGGAGCGGCCCTTCGACAGCGCGTGGAAGTACGTGCGCGTCACGGTGCGGGAAGACGGCCGGGTCGTCAGCTATCTGAAGGGCGCCCCCGAGGTGCTGTTCGAGCGGTGTCGGCTCTCGGACGTCGATCGCGAGTCGTGGCGCGAGAAGGCCGAAGCCTATGCGCACCAGGGCTTCCGGGTGATGGCGATGGCCTGGGCCGAGGGCGAGCGCGACGACCAGCTCACGCTGCTCGGCCTGGCGCTGTTCTGGGATCCGCCGCGGGCGGAGGTGCCGGCCGCCGTGCGCGCCTCGCTCGACGCCGGCATCCGCGTGGTGATGATCACCGGCGACCATCCGGCCACGGCCCTGGCCGTGGCCCATCAGATCGGCATCCCCGGGGTGCGCGTGCTCACCGGCGAGGACCTGGCCGAGTACGGGCCGGCGGCGCTGCAGGACGCGCTGCGCGAGGTGAACGTCTTCGCGCGCGTGCGGCCCGAACAGAAGCTGGCGCTGGTCGAAGGCCTGCAGGGGCAGGGGCAGATCGTGGCGATGACCGGCGACGGCGTCAACGACGCGCCGGCGCTGAAGCGCTCCGACGTCGGCGTGGCCATGGGCCAGCGCGGCTCGGATGTGAGCCGCGAGGTGGCCGACCTGGTGCTGCTCGACGACAACTTCGCCACCATCGTCGGCGCCGTGGAGGAGGGCCGCGGCATCTACGAGAACATCCAGAAGTTCCTGCGCTTCCTGTTCTCGACCAACCTGTCCGAAGTGCTGCTGGTCGCCGCCGGGGCGATGCTGGCGTTCGCGCTCGACCTGCGCGACGCCGCCGGCGCGCTGCTGCTGCCGCTCACCGCCGCCCAGATCCTGTGGATCAACCTGATGACCGACGGCCTGCCGGCGCTGGCGCTGGCCTTCGATCGCACGCCCGGCACGATGCAGGAACGGCCGCGGCCGCCCGAGGCGCCGCTGCTCGATCGGCCGTCGATGCGCTTCATCGGCGGCGTCGGCGTGATGAAGGCCGGGCTGGCGCTGGCGATCCTCGGCCTGGTGCCGCGGCTCGGCTACGAGCCCGACGTCGCCCGCGCCGCGGCGTTCCACTTCATGGCCATCGGACAGCTGCTGCTCACCTACCCGTCGCGCCACACCTGGACGCGCCCGCTGGCGAACCCGTACCTCCACGCCGCCGTGGCCATCGGCATCGCCCTGCAGGTCGCGGCATCGGCCGTGCCGGCGGTGGCCGGGCTGCTCGGCCAGGCGTGGCTGCCGCCGGCGCTCTGGCCGCTCGTGGTGGTCGCGTCGTTGTTGTCGTGGGCGCTGGCCGAGGCCGTGGCGCGCGCCGTGTGGCGCACCGCCGGACCCGAGCCGGCGCGCCACTGATCGGTGGCGGACACCTCGACCGCGATCCTCGCGATATAGTGCAATCGATTTCGCCCCTGGAAAGGGGTTCGCGACACATGTCCCAGCGGCTCGGCGTCGGCTTCATCGGCAGCGGGTTCATGACCCGGTTCCACATCCGCTCGTGGCAGGCGGTGCGCGACGGCGACGTCCGCGGCGTGTGGAGCCCGAACCCGGAACACGCCGGCGAGGCCGCGGCCCTGGCGCGGGAGCTGGGCGTCGGCGAGGCACGGGCCTTCCCCACGCTCGAAGCCCTGGTCGAGGCGCCGGAGATCGACGCCGTCTGGCTGTGCGGTCCCAATCACACCCGCGTCGAGAACATGGAGCGCATCGTCGCCACGCTCGGCCGCGGCGCGTCGCTGAAGGCCGTCGCCTGCGAGAAGCCGCTCGGCCGCAACGCCGCCGAGGCGGCACGGATGGTCGAACTGGTCGAGCAGAGCGGACTGCTGCACGGCTACCTCGAAAACCAGGTGTTCGCGCCGGCGGTGGAGCGCGGCAAGGCGGTGGTCTGGGCGCGCGGCGCCAGCATCGCCGGGCGGCCGTATCTGGCCCGCGCCGCCGAGGAGCACGGCGGCCCGCACATGCCGTGGTTCTGGCAGGGCGAGCTGCAGGGCGGCGGCGTGCTGAACGACATGATGTGCCACAGCCTGGAGGTGGGCCGCTATCTGCTGACGCGGCCCGGCGCGCCGCGCAGCAGCCTGCGCCCGGTCGAGGTGTCGGCGCAGATCGCCACCCTGAAATGGAGCCGGCCGGAATACGTGCGCCTGCTGCAGGCGATGATGTCGGCCGAGGTGGACTATGCCCGCCGTCCGTCGGAGGACTTCGCCCGCGCGATGATCAAGTACCAGGACGAGGACGGCCTGCCGCTCATCGTCGAGGCCACCACGTCGTGGAGCTACGTGGGGGCCGGGCTGCGCCTCACCATGGAGCTGATGGGTCCCGAGTACTCGATGTCGAGCAGCACCCTCGACACCGGCACCAAGGTGTTCCTGTCGCGGCGGCTGCGCGGGATGGTCGGCGAGGATCTGCTCGAGAAGCAGAACGCCGAACAGGGCCTGATGCCGCTGGTCGGCAACGAGTGCGCCGAGTACGGCTACGAGGCCGAGAACCGGGCGTTCGCCACCGCTTTCGCCCGCGGCGAACAGCCCGAGCTGAACTTCCACGCCGGGTACGACGTGACCGAACTGCTGATGACGTGCTACATGAGTGCGGAACAGGGCCGGGTGATTCCCTGGAAGCCCGAGGGCCTGCGGCAGTACGTGCCGCCGGTGGCTCGCCCGACGGAGGTATCGCGATGACGCGCACGATCCCGTTCGCCGGCCCGCGGGCCGTGGCACTGGCCGTCGTGGTCGCAGCCCTGATCGGAGGTGCCGGCATGCACGCGGATCAGACCGCGCCGGGCGGCTGGCAGCCGCTCTTCGACGGCAAGAGCCTGGCCGGCTGGCGCGGCTACAAGACCACGGCGCCGCCGGCAGGGTGGCAGGCCGTGGACGGCGCGCTCACGCGCACCGGCCCCGGCGGCGACCTGATGACCGTGGACCAGTTCGGCGATTTCGAGCTGGAACTCGAGTGGAAGGTGGGGCCCGCGGGCAACAGCGGCATCATGTTCCGCGTCGCCACCAGCGCCCAACGCCCCTGGGAGACCGGCCCGGAGGTGCAGGTGCTCGACAACGCGAAGCACGCCGACGGCAAGAACCCGCTCACCTCGGCCGGCTCGAACTACGCGGTGCACGCCCCGGTCAGGGACGTCACGCGGCCGGTCGGCGAGTGGAACGCCGTACGCCTGGTCGTCCGCGGCGCCCACGTGGAGCACTGGATGAACGGCGTGAAGCTGCTCGAATACGAGCTGTGGAGCCCCGACTGGGAGGCGCGCGTCAAGGCCAGCAAGTTCGGGACGATGCCCGGCTACGGGCGCTCGCAGCGCGGCCACATCGTGCTGCAGGATCACGGCGACGTGGTGGCGTTCCGCAACCTGCGCATCCGCACGCTCTAGCCGCGCGCGACGGCGATCGACGACCGGGCGCGCGGCGGCGCCGTGCTCGATCGCACGATGAGGGCGTGCGGCAGCGTCACAGACACCGCCTCCTTGACGTTGCCGCGCAGGATGTTGAGCAGCAGCCGCACGGTGGCCTCGCCCAGCTCGCGCATCGGCTGGCGGATGGTGGTGAGCGGCGGATCGACGTACTGCGCGAAGCGGATGTCGTCGAAGCCGACCACCGACAGGTCGTCGGGCACCTGCAGCCCGTGCTGACGCGCCGCGTGCAGCACGCCGATCGCCATCTCGTCGTTGAAGCAGAAGATCGCCGTCGGCGGCCTGGCCCCGGCCAGCAGCTGCTCGCCGGCCGCGATCCCCGATTCGATCGAGAAGTCGCCGCCGGCCACCGTCACCGTCACGCTGGCCTTGTCGCGGTTGGCGCGGGCCATCGTGCCCTTCATGCGGTCGCGGCTGAGCGGGCTGGCCATCGGCCCGGTGACGACGCCGATGCGCCGGTGGCCGAGCTGACACAGGTGGTCCACCGCCTCGAACGCCGCCTTGGCGTTGTCGATGTGCACGCTCGGCACGCCCAGGCTGGGGCTGAACTCGCAGCCATTGACCACCGGCGCCTGGCCGCGCGGCCGTGAGCGGACGAGGCCGGCGGCGGCCTTGGGCAGGCGGTGGCCCAGGAAGATGAGGCCGTCGGCCTCGCGCCGCTGCAGCATCAGCGCGTACTGCTGCTCGCGCTTGTCGTCGTGCTGGGTGTCGCCGAGCAGCACCGAATACCCGGCGCGCAGCGCCGCGCTCTCGATGCCCTGGAGGATCAGCGCGAAGAACGGATTGGCGATGTCGGGCACCGTGACCAGCAGCTTGCCCGACCGCAGCGTGCGCAGGCTCTTGGCGGCGGCGTTGGGCGTGTAGCCCAGCATCTCCACCGCCGCCTTCACCGCCGCGCGCGTCTCGGCGTTGACCAGCTCCGGCCGGCTCAGCACCCGCGAGACGGTCGCCGTGGACACCCCGGCCTCGCGCGCCACGTCGCGAATCGTTGCCATCGGCGGGATCGTACAGCGGCGGACGGCCCACCGTGTCCACGGCCGCGCCTCGGCCTCCGGCCGATTGCCGGCCGGCCGGGTGCGTGGTATAACCGCCGTCCGATGAAAACGATTACAGCCGTTTACGGCCCGACGCGCGCCGGTCGCCGGCGCGGGGCCCGCAAGCCGACATGAAACTGGGCGTGTTCACGCCCATCTACGGGAATCTGGCCTTTCCCGAGATGATCGCCGCCGTCCGCGGCCTGGGCCACGTGTCGGCCGTGGAGCTGGGCACTGGCGGCTGGCCGGGCCGGTCGCACGTCGATCCCGACCGGCTGCTCGCCTTCCCGAACGACGCGCGCACCTACCGCCAGCAGCTGGCCGACGCCGGCCTGACCATCAGTGCCCTGTCGTGCCACGGCAACCCGCTCCACCCGGATGCGGCTCGGGCCGGCGCCGACGACGCCACTTTTCGCACCACGGTCCGCCTCGCCGAAGCGCTCGAGGTGCCGGTCGTCGTCACCTTCTCCGGTTGTCCCGGCGACGGGCCCAACGCGGCCCATCCGAACTGGGTCACCACCCCCTGGCCGCCCGAGTACCTCGAGGTGCTCGACTGGCAGTGGACCGAGCGGGCGATTCCCTACTGGCAGGAGGCGACGCGCTTCGCCGCCGACCATGGCGTGAAGGTGGCGCTGGAGGCGCATCCAGGGTTCCTGGTCTACAACACCGACACGGCCCTCAGGCTGCGCGCCGCCGCCGGGCCGTCCCTGGGCGTCAACCTCGATCCGAGCCACCTGTACTGGCAGGGCATGGACCCGGTGGCCGTGATTCGCGCCCTGGGCGACGCCATCTTCCACGTCCACGCCAAGGACGTGGCGCTCAACCCCGCCAACGTCGCCGTGGACGGCGTGCTCGACACCCGCAACTACCGGCGGATGCGCGAGCGGTCGTGGCTGTTCCGCACCGTCGGCTGGGGCCACGACGAGCTAGCCTGGAAGCAGATCGTCAGCGCGCTCAGACTGGCCGGCTACGACTACGTGCTCAGCATCGAGCACGAGGACGCGCTGGCCTCGGTGGACGAAGGCCTGCGCTCGGCCGTGGCGATGCTGCACCGCGTGCTGCTCACCGAACCGCCCGTGGACGCCTGGTGGACCTGAAGGGGCGCCGCATGACGAGCCCGATCCGCGTGAAGCTCTCGGTGCTGATGTTCCTGCAGTACTACGTGTGGGGCGCGTGGTACGTGACCATGGGCACCTGGCTCGGCGAGACGCTGAAGTTCTCGGGCGAGCAGATTGGCCTGGCCTACGGCACCACCGCCCTGGCGGCGATGATCTCGCCGTTCTTCGTCGGCATGGTCGCCGATCGCTTCTTCTCGACCGAACGCCTGCTCGCCGCGCTGCACCTGGTCGGCGGCGTCATCCTCTACCTGGCGTCCACGCAGACGGCGTTCGGCCCGCTCTACTCGGTGCTGCTCGGCTACACGCTCTGCTTCATGCCGACGCTGGCGCTCAGCAACTCGCTGTCGTTCCGGCAGATGCGCGATCCGGGCAGCGAGTTCCCCGGGGTGCGCGTGCTCGGCACCATCGGCTGGATCGTCGCCGGGCTGACCATCGGCACCCTCGGCCTCGAGGCCACCGCCGTGCCGATGCGGCTCGCCGCCGCCGGCTCGATCGTGCTCGGCCTGTTCTCGCTGGTGCTGCCCCACACGCCGCCGCAGAAGCTCGGCCACCGGCCGACGCTCGGCGACGTGCTGGGCCTCGACGCGCTCAAGCTGATGCGCGACCGCTCGTTCGCCGTGTTCGTGCTCGGCTCGTTCCTGGTCTGCATCCCGCTGCAGTTCTACTACGCCTTCACCAACCCGTTCCTCAACGAGATCGGCGTCGTCAACGCCGCCGGCAAGATGACCCTCGGCCAGATGTCGGAGATCGGCTTCATGCTGGTGATGCCGTGGTTCTTCCGCCGGCTCGGCGTGAAGTACATGCTGCTGGTCGGCATGGCGGCGTGGGCGGCGCGCTACGTGCTGTTCGCCTACGGCGACAACGGCGCGCTGGTGTGGATGCTCTACGCCGGCATCCTGCTGCACGGCATCTGCTACGACTTCTTCTTCGTCACCGGCCAGATCTACGTCGACACCAGGGCCCCCGCCGATCTGAGGGCCGCCGCCCAGGGCTTCATCGCGTTCGTGACGCTGGGCGTCGGCATGTTCATCGGCTCGTGGCTGTCGGGGCTGGTCGTCGATCGCTACAGCAGCACCGGCGCCGCCGGCGTCGAGCACGCCTGGCGGGCCATCTGGCTGGTGCCGGCGGCCGGCGCCGCCGCGGTGCTGCTGCTCTTCGCGGTGTGCTTCCGCGAGGAGCGGGCCGAGTCGCAGTGAGGTCCAGCGGCATCGCCGGTGCCGGCTCCTGCGTGCCCCGGGGTGTCGGGGATGGCCCGGTGGAGTAGAGTGCGCGCGAGGGGACGCCGATGCAGCGACAGCCCGAGTCGTTCGACGCCATCGTGGTCGGATCCGGCATCTCCGGCGGCTGGGCCGCCAAGGAGCTGACCGAGCGCGGCCTCCGCGTGCTGCTGCTCGAGCGCGGCAAGATGATCGAGCACGGCAAGGACTACACCACGGCGCGCAAGGCGCCGTGGGACTACCCGCACCGCGGCGGCCGCACCCGCGAGCTGGTCGAGTCGTATCCGGTGCTGCGCCGCGACTACCCGCTCAACGAGAAGCAGCCCGACTGGTGGGTCAACGAGCGGGAGTCGCCCTATACCGAGGTGAAGCGGTTCGACTGGTACCGCGGCTATCAGCTCGGCGGCCGCTCGCTCACCTGGGGCCGGCAGAGCTACCGCCACGGCGACCTCGACTTCGAGGCCAACGCGAAGCAGGGCATCGCGGTGGACTGGCCGATCCGCTACGCCGACATCGCCCCGTGGTACGACCATGTCGAGCGCCACGCCGGCATCAGCGGGTCGATCGAGCACCTGGCGCAGCTGCCCGACGGCCAGTTCCAGCCGCCGATGCCGCTGAACGTGGTCGAGCAGACGCTGGCCGGCCGGCTGGCGAAGCAGTTCGAGGGCACGCGGCGCATCATCCCGGGCCGCGTCGCCAACCTGACGCAGCCGCTCGGCACGCGCGGCCGCTGCCAGTTCAGGAACGCCTGCCGCGCCGGCTGCCCGTACGGCGCCTACTTCAGCACGCAGTCGTCCACGCTGCCGGCCGCCGTCGCCACCGGCCGGCTCACCCTCAAGGTGCACGCCATCGCCACCGACGTGGTCTACGACAAGGACCGCAGGCGGGCGACCGGCGTGCGCGTGATGGACGCCCACACCAGGGAGACCACGGTCTACTCGGCCAAGGTCGTGTTCCTGTGCGCCTCGACGCTCAACTCGACGTGGCTGCTGCTGCGCTCGGCCACCGACGTGTGGCCGGGCGGCCTGGGCAGCAGCTCGGGTGAGCTGGGCCACAACCTGATGGACCATCACTTCCGCTGCGGCGCCAACGGCTTCGTGCACGAGCACGAAGACCGCAACGTCTACGGCGCGCGGCCAACCGGCTTCTACATCCCGCGCTTCCGCAACGTCGGCAAGGACAAGCGCGCCTACCTGCGCGGCTTCGGCTATCAGGGCAGCGCCAACCGCCAGGGCTGGGAGCGCGCGGTGGCGGAACTGGGCGTCGGCGGCGCGTTCAAGGACGAGATGGCCACGCCGGGGCCGTGGCGCGTCGGCGCCACCGCGTTCGGCGAGATGCTGCCCCACCACGCCAACCGCGTCACGCTCGACGCCGCGAGCACCGACGCGTGGGGCCTGCCGGTGCTGTCGATCGACTGCGAGACCGGCGAGAACGAACGGCTGATGCGCCGCGACATGATGAACGACATGGCCGAGATGCTCGAGGCGGCCGGTGTCAGCGAGGTGCGCGTCTTCGACAACCAGTACTTCCCGGGCATGGGCATCCACGAGATGGGCACGGCGCGCATGGGCCGCGACCCGAAGACCTCGGTGCTGAACGCGCACAACCAGGTGTGGGACGCGCCGAACGTCTTCGTCACCGACGGCTCGTGCATGACCTCGGCGGCGTGCGTGAACCCGTCGCTCACCTACATGGCCCTCACCGCGCGCGCGTCGGCGTTCGCGGTCGAAGAGCTGAAGCGCGGCAACCTGTGAGTGCGTGGCGGGAGGCGACGATGGATCCGATGACACGACGCGACGCCGTGCAGCGCGTCGCGGCCCTCCTGGGGGGACTCGCGCTGGTCGGCGGAGACGACCTGGAGGCGTTCCCGTTCGAGGCGCGGGCCCTCGACCAGGTGATGGCGCAGGGCGTGGGCACCTTCACGGCCGCCGACATCGCCCTGCTCGACGAGATCGCCGAGACCATCCTGCCCGAGACGTCCACGCCGGGGGCCAAGGCGGCCAGGACCGGCGCCTTCATGGCGCTGATGGTCACCGACGTCTACACCGAGCGGAACCAGCAGGTGTTTCGCGACGGCATGGCGAAGCTCGACGAGGCCTGTCGGGCGGCTCACTCCACGTCGTTCATGCAGGCCACGCCGGCCCAGCGGCTCACGCTGCTCGAGGCGCTCGACCGCGAGCAGAGAACGGCGATGGAGGAACGGACGCCACCGGCCCGCACACGTTACCCGGCCGCGCCCGGCGCACCGCCGGCCGACGTCGAGCCGCCGCACTACTTCCGGATGATGAAGGAGCTGGCGTTGCTCGGCTACTTCACCTCGGAGATCGGCTACACGAAGGCGATGCGCTACATCGAGTCGCCCGGCCGATTCGATCCGAACGCGCCGCACGCGCCCGGCGATCGGTCGTGGGCGCCGCACGCCTGACGCCGGCCGCGCCGCTGGACCGTAGCGCAAGAGGCAGGGAATCCGTGATCACCAGACGCCATTTCACACAGACCGCGCTCGCCGGCATGGCCCTGCCCGCGCTCGCCGGCCGCTGGGCCGAAGCCGCACCCGTCGCCGGCGTGCGCCTGGGCGTGCAGACCTACAGCTTCCGCGATCTGACGAATGAGGGCACTCCCGAAGCGCTCAACGTCGTTATCAGCTCGATGAAGGCCTGCGGCGTGGACGAGTGCGAGCTGTGGTCGCCGCAGATCGAGCTGTCGGCACCGGCCGGCAGCGGCGCGCCGGCGCCCGATCGGGCCAAGGCCCGCGAGGCGATGCGCGCCTGGCGGCTCGCCACGGGTCCGTCCTACTACGAGGGCGTCCGCAAGCGCTTCGCCGACGCCGGCATGACGGTCTACGCCTACAACCTGAGCTTCAACGACAGCTTCACCGACGCCGAGATCGACCACGGCTTCGCGGCGGCCAAGGCGCTAGGCGCCGAGGTGATCACCGCCTCGACGACCCTCTCGGTGGCCAGGCGGCTGGTGCCGTTCGCGGCGAAGCACAAGGTGCCGGTGGCGATGCACAACCACTCGAACCTCACCGACCCGGACGAGTTCGCGACGCCGAAGAGCTTCACCACCGCCCTCGACATGTCGCCGTTCTTCCGCGTCAACCTCGACATCGGCCACTTCACCGCCGCCAACTTCGACGCCCTGGCGTTCCTCGAACAGCACCACGACCGGATCACCAACCTGCACCTGAAGGACCGCAGGAAGAGCCAGGGCGACAACGTGCCGTGGGGCACCGGCGACACGCCGATCCGCCAGACCCTGGCGTGGCTGAAGCAGAAGAAGTCGCCGGTGCGCGCTTACGTCGCGTACGAGTACCCGGGCACGCGCGGGCCGGTCGCCGAGGTGACCGCCTGCCTCGAGTTCGCCAAGCGGGCGTTGACCGCGTGAGTCGCCGCCTCGGCATGGGCCTGGTCGGCCCGGGATTCGTCGGCGCGCACCACATCGACGCGGTGCGCCGGCTGGGATTCGTGGACGTGGTGGCGGTGGCGGCGTCCAGCGAGGCGTCGGCGGCCGAGAAGGCGCGTGCGCTCGGCGTGCCCAAGGTCTACGGCGACTTCGCCGCGCTGGCCGCCGATCCGGCCGTGGACGTCGTGCACGTCACCACGCCCAACGCCCTGCACGGTGCCGTGATCGACGCCGCCCTGGCCCACGGCAAGCACGTCGTGTGCGACAAGCCGCTGGCGACGACCCCGGCCGAGGCGCGGCGGCTGCGCGACGCGGCGGTCCGCGCCGGCGTGGTCCACGCGGTCACGTTCAACTACCGCGGCAATCCGCTGGTGCAGCAGGCACGGGCGATGGTGGCGGCGGGCGAAGCCGGCCCGGTGCATCTCGTGCACGGCGCCTACCTGCAGGACTGGCTGCTCGAGGACACCGACTACTCGTGGCGGCTCGACCCCTCCCAGGGCCAGAGTTCGGCGATGGCCGACATCGGATCCCACTGGTGCGACCTGGCGCAGCACGTCACCGGGCAGCGCCTCGAGGCGGTGCTCGCCAGTCTCTCGACCGTGGTCGCCTCGCGGGTGAAGCCCGGTCAGACCGGTCAGGCGTTCGCCGCCGGAGCGGGGACCGGCACGCGGGTGGACGTCACCAGCGAAGACCTCGGCACCGTGCTGCTGCGCTTCTCGGGCGGGGCCACCGGCGTCGTCACGGTCGGCCAGGTATGCGCCGGGCACAAGAACGACTGCTGGATCGAAGTGTGCGGCCGGCAGGCCTCGCTGCGCTGGGCCCAGGAGCGCCAGAACGAGTTGTGGATCGGGGCGCGGCACGAGGCCAACCGGGTGCTGGCCAAGGATCCGGCACTGGCCTGGCCCGACGGCCGCCGCTACATGCGGCTGCCGGGCGGCCACCAGGAAGGCTGGGCCGACGCCTTCGCCAACGTCGTGCGCGACATCTACTCGGCGATCGCCGATCCGGGCGGCGCCACGAGCCGCCGTGCGGCGATGGCCACCTTCGACGACGGCGTCGCCTCGGCGTGCGTGGTCGACGCGGTGCTGCGCAGCCACGCCGGCGGCGGGGTCTGGATGCCGGTCGAGCCGGCGTAGCACGGCCGCTCCATGGGCGGCCACTACGCGGCGAGGGCCCCGGGGCGGTATAACTGAGGCATGGCTCCGTCGCCGATGGTCTTCCAGCAGTTCTATCTGAACTGTCTCGCCCACGCCTCCTACGTCATCGGCGACACGGCCGCGGGTGAAGCGGTGGTCGTCGATCCGCAACGCGACGTCGAGCAGTACCTCGCGTTCGCCCGGGAACACGGGCTGCGCATCACCCACGTCGTGCTCACCCACCTGCACGCCGATTTCCTGGCCGGCCACCTCGAGTTACGCGACCGCACCGGGGCGACCATCTGCCTGGGCGCCAAGGCCAGCGCCGAGTACGCGTTCCGGCCGCTCGCCGACGGCGACACGCTGGAGATCGGCCGGGTGCGGATCACCGCGCTCGAGACGCCCGGCCACACGCCGGAATCGATCTCGCTGCTGGTCTTCGACCCCGATCGCAGCGCCACCACGCCCTACGCCGTGCTCACCGGCGACACGCTCTTCGTCGGCGACGTCGGCCGGCCCGACCTGCGCGCCTCGCTCGGCTGGTCGGCGGCGCAGCTCGGCAACCTGCTCTACGACTCGCTGCAGCAGAAGCTCCTGCAGCTGCCCGACGGCACGCTGGTCTATCCGGCGCACGGCGCCGGATCGCTGTGCGGCAAGGCCCTCGGCCAGGAGACGTTCACGACCATCGGCGAACAACGCACGGCCAACTACGCGCTGCAGCCGATGAGCCGCGAGGCGTTCGTGGACCTGGTCACCGCCGATCAGCCCGACGCCCCGGCGTATTTCGTCTACGACGCGGTGCTGAACGCCAAGGAGCGCCAGACGCTCGACCGGTCGCTGGCCGAGGGCCTGAAGCCGCTGACCCTCGACGAGGTGCTGGCCCGGCAGCGCGACGGCGCGCAGGTGCTCGACACCCGCGAGCCCGCGGAGTTCGCCGCCGCCCACCTCTCCGGCAGCCACAACATCGGACTGGGCGGGCAGTACGCCACGTGGGCCGGCTCGATTCTCGACCCGCAGAAGCCGATCGTCATCATCGCCGAGGCGGGGCGCGAGCAGGAATCGGCGATGCGGCTCGGCCGCATCGGCTTCGACAAGGTCGCCGGCTACCTGGCCGACGTCCAGAGCCTGGAGACGCGTCCCGACCTGCGCGCGTCGACCGAGCGGGTGAGCCCGGCCGTGGCCGCCGAGCGGCTGCGGGCCGAAAAGACTCCCGTCGTCGTCGACGTGCGCACCCCGCAGGAGCGCCAGTCCAAGGCCATTGCCGGCAGCGTCGGCATGCCGCTGAGCCGGCTGCCCCAGCAGCTGCGCGAACTGCCCACCGGCCGTCCGCTCCTCGTCTACTGCGCGGGTGGCTACCGGTCGTCGATCGCCGCCAGCGTGCTGCAGCGGGCCGGCTTCGCCGACGTGAGCGAGCTGGCCGGCGGCATCGCGGCGTGGGAGGCCGCGGGACTGCCGGTGGCCGCCGGCGCGTGAAGCGTCCGCCGCGACCCGGCCGGCGCGATCTGCAGCTCGCCGAACTGCTCGACTTCCGGCCCGACGAGGGCGTCATCCGCCTGCAGGATCAGCGGGTGGTGATCCTCAGCGCCGCGGCCATGGGCCTGCTGCGCAAGGAGCTGGTGGACACGCTCGGCCTGGTCACCGCTCGACGGCTGCTGCTGCGCTTCGGCTTCGCCGACGGCTACCACGACGCCGTCAACCTGCGCGCCCGCTCCTCCTGGGACAGCCCGCTCGACGGGCTGCACGCCGGGGCCCGCCTGCACACCCTGGAGGGCATCGTCCGGGTCGTGGTCCGGCGGGTGCGCCACGACACCGGGTCGGGCCGGTTCACCCTCGACCTGGCCTGGCACGACTCCTACGAGTCGGAACAGCACCGGCACCACTACGGACCGAGTCCGGCCCCGGTCTGCTGGTCGCTGGTCGGCTACTGGAGCGGGTTCGTCAGCGCGCTGCTCGGCCGCGAGGTCTACTTCCGCGAGGAATCGTGCACGGGCCAGGGCGCCCGCCACTGCACGGCGATCGGCCGCGACGCCGACAGCTGGGCCGACGAGCTGCCCGAGATTCGAGCCGACTTCCAGGCCGCCAGCCTGGGGCAGGAAGTGGAGCGGCTGCGCGACGTGGTCGGCAGGAAGGTCAAGGAGCTCGATCGGCGCGAGCGGCTGATCGAGCGGCGCGAGCGTGAGCTCGACCTGCTGCGCGAGCGCACCCGCCGCCACGCCGCCTCGAACCAGTTCGTCGCCTCGGGCGAGACGATGCAGGCGGTGCTGGAGCTGGCGGCGCGCGTGGCGCCGCTCGACACCACCGTGCTGGTGCAGGGCGAGAGCGGCACCGGCAAGGAGTTCGTGGTGCGGCTCATCCACGAGCAGAGCCCGCGCGCCGGCGGGCCCTTCGTCAGCATCAACTGCGCCGCGCTCACCGAGACGCTGCTCGAGTCGGAGCTGTTCGGCCACGTCCGCGGCGCCTTCACCGGCGCGGTGCGCGACAAGGCCGGGCTGTTCGAGGTGGCCAGCGGCGGCACGCTCTTCCTCGACGAGGTCGGCGAGATGGCGCCGATACTGCAGGCCAAGCTGCTGCGGGCGCTGCAGGAGCGTGAAATCCGCCGCGTCGGCGGCGACCGCACCATCCGGGTGGACACCCGCGTCGTCGCCGCGACCAACCGCGATCTGCGCGCGGCCGTCGAAGCCGGCCGCTTCCGCGAAGATCTCTTCTTCCGGCTCGGCGGATTCGTGATCGTCGTACCGCCGCTGCGCGATCGGCGCGAGGACATCCCGGTCCTCGCCCAGACCTTCGTCGCCCGCACCGCCGCGCGCCTGAAGAAGAGCACGCCGGCCATCACCGCCGACGCGATGACGGCGCTGATGGATTACGCCTGGCCGGGCAACGTCCGCGAGCTCCAGCATGCGATCGAGCGGGCGGTCATCCTGGCCGGACGGCGGGTGCGGCTGCAGGACCTGCCGCCGGAAGTGGCGGGCGGCGCCCCCGCCGCATCGGCCGGCGACTCGCTCGACCTCCGCCAGCACGAGCGGGCGACCATCGAACGGGCGTTGGCCAGGTTCGGCGGCAACCGCCGCCAGGCGGCGGCGGCGCTGCACATCAGCACCCCCACCCTGTGGCGGCGGATGCGGCAGTACGGGCTGGTCCCCGAGCGGCCGCGTCGGCGCGTTTCACCGTGAAACGATGATTTCATTCTGAAACCAGGGCCGAGAGCTCGCCGGCCGATCGGCCGCAGATCCGGGCGGCGGCGATTTTGCTCTCTGGCCGGCATGATTCCGACCACGCTCGCCTACACCGCAACGGGCCTGCTCCTCGCGCCGCGGCGGCCGCGCCCCGCGGCGGCCGCGCCGGCGCCCGGCCGCCGGGTGCTGTTCGCCACCGATCTGGCCGACCCGCCGCCGGCGGCCATGGCGATGCTTCGCCATCTGGCGCGCACCGGCCCGCTCGTCGTCGACGTCGTGCACGTCGCCGCCTCCGCCGGCGCGGCGGCGGAGGCCGAGCCGAGGATGCGCGGCATGCTCGCCGACGTCTACGACGTGCCGGTGCGGCGGCGCATCGTGGTGGACGCCGACGTGGCGGCGGCGATCCGCCGGGTGTCCGCCGAGGCGGAGTACCACCTGGTGATGGCGCCGGCGGCGCCGGCGACACACCTCTGGCGCCGGTCGCGCCGGACGGCGCTCGTCGGCACGGGCGACGTGCCGCTCTGGACGATGGGCGACGCCGCATCGGCCGACCGCGCCACGGTCATCAGGCGGTTGGCCTGCGAGGTGACACTCGAGGCCCGCGGCGACCGGCACCTGCCGTTCGCGCGCCAGCTGGCGGCGCGGCTGGGCGCGCGCCTGATCGTGGTGCACGTCGTCCCGCCGATCGACGACGGCACCATCGCCGACGGTCTCACGGCGACGCGTCCGCTCCACCCCGAGGTGGCCCGCGCACAGCTGCAGCAGCTGATGGGCGACGACCCGGTCGAGATCGCCATCGGCACGGGGCCGCGGGCTTCGACCCTGCGCCAGCTGCTCGAGGCGACGCGCGCCGACCTGCTGTGCGCGCCGGCCGGCGACGCCGCGGGACCGTGGCGGCTGGCGGCCCATCTCCGGCGGGCGCCGTGCCCGGTCGTCATCGCCGGACCACACGCCCACCGGGCGTGGACGAGCGACTACGCATTGGGCACCAGCTTGAGGATGCGGCCCTTCGGGCTGTCGGTGAGCAGGTAGATCGCCCCGTCGGGCCCCTGGCGCACGTCGCGGATGCGTTCGCGCTGGGGCTGCAGGTCCTGCAGCAGCCGCTCTTCACCGACGACGCGATCGCCCGTCAGCGACAGGCGCACCAGGTTGGTGCTGCCGAGGCCGCCGATGAAGAGCGAGTTCTGCCAGGCCGGGAACGTCTTGCCGGTGTAGAACAGCATGCCGCTCGGCGCGATCACCGGATCCCAGTAGTAGACGGGCTGCTGCATGCCCGCCTGCTGCTGGATGCCGCCGGTGATCGGCCCGCCCTGGTACTCGATGCCGTAGGCGATGGTCGGCCAGCCGTAGTCCTGCCCCTTGCGCGACACGTTCAACTCGTCGCCGCCGCGGGTGCCGTGCTCCACCTCCCACAGCTCGCCGGTGGAGGGGTGCAGCGCCGCCGACTGGATGTTGCGGTGGCCGAGCGACCAGATCTCGGGCCGCACGCCCTCCTTGCCGACGAATGGGTTGTCCTTGGGTATGCTGCCGTCGGCGTTGAGGCGGACGATCTTGCCGAGCAGGCCGTCGAGGCGCTGCGCCTGCATGCGGCCGGCGGTGATCGAGCGATCGCCGAGCGTGACGAACAGCGTGCCGTCGCGCGCGAAGATCAGCCGGCCGCCGAAGTGGAGATTCGACTGCAGCGACGGCGCCTGGTGAAAGATGACCTGCACGCTCTCCACGGTGGGCGTCGCGCCGTCCACGAACCGGCCGCGCGCCACCGCCGTGTTGTTCGCGCCCTGCCCCGGCTCGGCGTAGCTCCAGTAGATCAGCCGGTTCTTCTGGAACGCCGGGTCCAGCGCCACGTCGAGCAGTCCGCCCTGGCCGCGTGCGTCCACCGGCGGCAGGCCGGCCACCGGCGGAGACACGGTGGCGCCGTCGGCGCTGACGACGCGCAGCCGGCCGGGGCGTTCGGTGACCAGCATCTTGCCGTCGGGCAGGAACGCCAGGCCCCACGGGTTGGCGAGCCCCTCGGTCACCGTCACGACGTCGAAGCGGACGCCGAGCTTCTGCTCGGGCGCCCGGGTCTGGCCCTCGAACGCCGGCTTCTGGCCCTGGCCGTTGGGCGGACGGACATTCAGGCCGTCCTCGGGCCCGCCGCCGGGCACGACGAACTGGCGCGGCGTTGGTGGCGGCCCGCCGGGCGCGGGGGCGGGTTGCTGTGCGCCCATCGAGAACGTCGCGGCCGCGAGGGCCGCCGAAACCGCAAGCGTGTGTCTGCGCATCATGCGTGTCCTGCTTCTCCACCCGTGCATCGGTGGCCATCCACTCCCGCCCATGGTGACATGGCGGCGTGACCGACTGGCGTCAGGTTCGGCCGATCTCCCCGGCGCGCTGCAAGGCCGCGCGCAGGAAGATCGGGCCGACCAGCACGTGCACGCCGGTGAGCGCGACGATCAGCGTCTGCACCACCGCTCCCCACGACGGAAACTCCGCGGCGACCAGCGCCGCCAGCCCCAGCGTCACGCCGGCCTGCGACACCAGCCCCATCCACGCGTGCCGGGCCGGGGTCGCGTGCAGGCCGGCGCTGCGCGTGGCCACGTAGGACAGGCCGCGGACCAGGCCGAGCCGCACGGCAGCCAGGCCGAGGGCCACCGGGCCGACCAGCGCCAGCACGTCGAGTCGCAGCGACGCGCCGGCCGCGGCGAAGAACGCCACCAGCACCGGCAGCGCCCCCCGTTCGATGGCGGTCTTCAGCGCCTCGCCCTCGGGCGGCGCGATGTTCTCGACGACCAGGCCGGCGGCGAGCGCGGCGAGGATGAGCTCGAAGTGCGCAAGCGGCGCCACCACGGCCAGCAGCGCACAGACGGCCAGCAACGCCAGCGTCACCTCCCGTCCGACCAGGCGCAGGTACACGGCGAAGCCGGCCCCGACCAGGCCGCCGAAGGCCAGCGAGCCGAGGATCTCCCACGACAGCTGGACCCCGACGCCGATTCCGGCGCCGGCCGCCCCGGTTGCCGCCCAGCGGCCGAACTGCAGCGCCAGCGCGAACACCAGGATGAGCAGCAGGTCGGTGAGGATCACGATCGCCATCACCAGCTCGGTGAAGGGGCCGCGGGCCCGCGCTTCGGCGATGACCGCGATCGTCACCGTCGGCGAGAAGCTGATGACCAGCGCCGCGGTGAGGAGCGCGGCCGCGAGCCGCTCCAGCCCGGCGCCGGTCTCGCCGAGCGGCAGCATCGGCCACAGCAGCCAGAGGAGCAGCGTCAGTACCGCCAGGGCTCCGAGCATCACAGCGCCGCCGATCATCAGCACGCCGCGCCACTGCGCTCTGAGCGCCGTGAGGTTCAGCTCCAGACCGGCGACCAGGGCGATGAGCGCCAGCGCGAAGCCGTTGACGACCTGGAGATCGCGGGCCATCGGCGCGGTAATGAGGTTGAGCAGGTAGGGACCGCACACCAGACCGAACACCAGATAGCCGCTGAGTCGCGGCAGCTTCACGGCGGCGGCCACGCCGCCGAGCAGGTAGGCGGCGATCAGCGCGAAACCCAGCGGCAGCGTGACGAGCGAGGTCGCCACCGGCGGGCCGACGCGCTGCACGCCGGCCATCGCGGCCAGGATCAGGGCGATGGCGATGACCCGTCCGATCATGCCGCCGCCCCGGGCCCGGTCGCGTCGTCGGTGACCGGCAGGAAGGCCGCGAGCACTTCCGAGGCGACGGTGGCGAGGGTGACCGTCGAGACGATCCAGCCGCGGCTGTCGCCGAGCAGCAGCGTCGCGTTGACGGCCAGCGCGATGCCCATCACGCCCGGCGGCAGCAACACCGCGGCGAGCAGGGCCGCGGGCAGGCCTTCGCGGCGCGCGACGGCGAGACTGGCCAGCAGCTTGGCGGCCAGGCGCGCCACCAGCGCGCCGGCGGCGAGCCACAGCACCGCCGGCGTCCACGTCACCTGGGCGCCGGCCATCACCAGCAGCAGCGCCACCAGCGGATGCTGCAAGGTACGCAGGTCGTGGGCGGTGATGCGATCGGCAGCACCCGGCGTCCTCACCCAGACGATCGCCGCCACCGCGCCGCTCAGCAGCGGCGACGTGCCCAGGTAGGCGCCGACGCCGGCCAGCAGCAGCACGGCGCCGGCCACGAACAGTCCGCGCTCGGATTCGTCGGCCTGCTCGAACAGCAGGCAGCCGGCGGCGCCGATCGCCGCCCCGGCGACGACCGTCGCGGCGACCCGCAGCGCCGCGGCGTCGGCGGCGAGGACGGCGACCACGACGGCGCCGCCGACCATCAGCGGCACGTCGTCGAAGTGGGCCAGCTGCGAGGCCCGACGAAGCGCCAGGCTGTCGCCGGGGTTGGGTTGGACCGCGGCCGACACCGACAGGCACAGGCCGATCAGCAGCGCCGTGGACGTGCCGACGCCGGGCAGCGGCGGCGCGGCGGCACCGACGAGCGCGGCCAGCGCGGCGGCCAGCGCCGCGGCCGTGATGACGGCGAGCGCCGAGCTGCCGAGCAGGTCCGCCGTGACCGTTCCGGCCGGGCGGCGCCCGCCCAGACCGAGGCCGACGAAGACGCCGATCACGGCGAGGGCCACCCATCCCACGGCGTGGGACTGGGCGAGTACGGCCGGCGAGAGCACGCCGACGCCGTACGGGCCCAGCACCATGCCGATGCCGACGAAGAGCGCCGTCGGCACCGCCGTGGCCCTGACGCCGAGCGCCGGACGGCGCCTGGGGATCCACCGCCGCTCGCGCCGCTCGTCGGGCGGGTCGAGCAGGTCGGGGCCGATCTCGGGCCAGTCAGCGGGCCGCATCGGCAGCGGGTCGGGGCGGCACGGCCACGGCGAACGTCCGACCCTCGCGCCGGACCAGGAGCAGCGTGGCCTGGCCGGCGCGCTCGTCGGCGGCGAGACGCTCGCGCAGGCGTGCGGGCGACGGGAGGGCGAGGGTGCCGGCGCGAACGATCACGTCGCCGGGGCGAAGACCGGCGATGGCGGGCGTGGGGCCGGAGGCGATACGCGTGCCGCCGCCGCGCTCGGCGATCATCGCCATCCCGGCGGGGGCGCCGGCGAGCCCGACGGCCACGGCCGCCGTCGTCTCGACGCCGTCGCGCACGACCGTCACCGGCACCGGCGTGGGGTCGCGGCGCTCCGCGAGCCGGAGCAGCAGATCGTCGGGGTCGTCGATGGGCTGGCCGGCGATGGCCGTGATCACGTCGCCGGGCTCGACCGTGGAGCCGCCCGAGCCGGCCTCCACCGCCGTCACGACGACGCCGCGCGCCACCGCCAGTGCCTCGGCGATCGCCGGCGTCAGCGTCTGCACCGTGATTCCCGGGTCGGTGGGCGGTGCGGTCGGACCGGCGGTGGCCAGGCGATCCGCGGCGTCGAACAGGGCCCGCGCGCCGACGAGCACCGGCGCGCCGAACTCAGCGGTCACGGCACCGACGAACGCGCCGTCGAGCGCGAACACGAGGGCACCGTCCGACACCGGCACCCCGCCGAGCGGCAGCACCTCGCCGGCCCAGCGTGTCGAGGTGACCCGGGCCGCGCGACCGAGGAACACGGGTCGCAGGGTCTCGCCGGTAGGCGACGGCTCGGCCGCCACGACGTAGGTCGGCAGCGGCAAGGTGGCCAGCGGCCGCACGGTGATCAGGCGTGACTCGACGGCGGCGACCGCGAACGTGGCGAGACCGCGCACGGCATCGACCGCCCGGAGCGCAGCGGCGGCGCCACCTCCGCTGGCCGCAGACACGGTGACGCTGGAGGCGGTGGTGTCGCCACTGCGCTCGATCAGCCCCACGGCGGACGACGCGTCGATGCGGACCGCGACCACGGGGCGGCGGCCGGCGGGCGGACCCGCCAGCGCGTCGGCGAGCGTCCGCGGCGTCGTGGCCGCGCCGGTCGTCACCGTCAACGCGACCAGGTGCGGCCGGATGAGCGGCTCGGCGCGATCCATGTCGGCGGCCAGCGCCTCGTAGGACGCGCGGGCGGCGAGCTGCTGGAACGGGGGCGGAGCCGCATCCACCGCCGGTGCATCGGGAAAGCGCAGCCGCGCGAGGACGATCAGCACCAGGGCGCAGACCAGAACGGTGATCAGCAGCAGCCGCGACTCGCGCCTGACGCGCGAGTCCGCCGACGGGGGTGGCGTCGCCATCTGCAGCATGGTATTCGCCTTCGCGGCCAGGGTCGGCATCCGGGTGCCGTGGTGCAATCGGGTGGCGCGGAGGTGGCCTTGAAGTCGCTGCCGGTCGATCGTGCGCGAATGGAGTCGGCGGGAAGGGCGTCGGCGGGAAGGAAGCGGGAAGGAAGGAGGGAGCGCCGCGGGTGCGGCGCTCCCTGGACGTGCGGGCCGACGTCTAGCGGCAGACGATGTCGCCGCGGTCGATCTGGCGGCCGATCAACGCGCCGGCGCCGGCGCCGAGGATCGCGCCGAGCGTCTTGGATCCGCCGGGGGCGATGATGTTGCCGAGCACGCCGCCGGCCATGCCGCCGACGATGAGGCCGGTGGTGCCGTCGTCGCGCCGGCAGTAGTAGCGGTTGTCCGACCCGCGGTAGATGCGGTCGTTCATGCCGAGCCGGCGGGCCTGATACCTGCGGTTGTCCTGCCGGTAGTAGCGCGAGGCGTCCCAGTAGCCGCGCTCGTAGCCGCGGTCGTAGGCGCGGTCCTCGCGGCGGTTGTCGCGGCGGTTGTCCCGGCGGTCGTCGTGGCGCTCGTAGTAGCGATCGCGCCGATCGCGACGCTGCTCGCCCGCCAGGGCCGGTGTGTAGGGGATGCCCACCATGCCCGCCACCAGGAGTGCGCTCACCGTCTTGTGGAGTCTGCTCATGACGACCTTCCTGTCCCGACGGTCGTGATTGACCTGCCCGCCGAGGCAGCAATGGCCGTGCCACGCCAGGATCGGCCACATTTGCCAGGGATCCTGGCGGCCACGCCCGGTCGCCTGCGGCGATTCGAGGACGCCGGGCCGCCGCGGGCGTTCACTGGCGGGGGCGCCCCGGGGGGAGGATCCGCACGCGCAGCCCATGCGCGTCGGGGGCCTGGCCTGGCTGCTGCAGCGGATTGGTGAGCGGCACGATGGCGACCAACGCCCCGGCCCGGCCGCTGGGCACCGTCTGGATGATGCCGAGGCCGGGCGTGGTGCCGGTGGCGTTGTGCGGATCGCCGCTGAGCGGCACGCTGCCGCGGAGCGCGACGAACAGCCGGTCGCCGGCCGGCGATCGATCGACCAGGTCCGGTGCCGGATCGTCGCTGCGGCGCGTCGTCAGGTCCACGGTGCCGACCCACTGGCCGGTACGCGTGTCGAGGATCTCGGCGACGTTGGCGTGGCGATCCATCACCCACAGATGGCGGCCGCCGCGGGCCGCGGCGATGCCGTGCGAGTCGGACCTGCCGCTCTTGCTCAACAGCAGCGTCGGCGCGGGCGTGTTGGGCAGGGCCCCCGGCGTATAGCCGGACAGCGGGAAGCGGTAGACGTCGAAGCCGTAGAGCGCCGGATGGTGCGGGTCGGAGCCCGAGACGTTGACCGGGCTGCCGCCCGAGTTGACGTACATGTGGCCGCCGGCCTCGATGCCGCCGCAGCCGTTGCCCTTCACCGTGGCCTTGTCGTACTCGCCGACGATCGTCATCGGCGTCGTCCGGGCGTTGACGACGAACAGGCCGCCGCCGCGCAGCGTCACGAAGCCGTACGTGCCCGTCGCGTCGATGATCGGGCAGATCGGCCAGTTGATCGGCCTGAGATCCGGGTGCTCGCACGGCTGGCCCGACGGCGTGGTGCAGGTGGCCAGGTCGAGCGTCGCCGCCGCGTTGTGCACGTAGCGGTTGCCGGCGAAGTCGGCGTCGATGCGCTCGAGGCGCTTGCCGTTCTGGTTGGCGACGAGGATGTAGGTGCCGTCGGGCGACGGGAACGCGGCGTGGGCCTGGCGGGTGCCGGTGCTGCCGATGGTCGTCTCGAGACACGACACCGGCGTGCGCGTCGCCGCGTCGAAGACCACCACGTGCCCGCTGGCGACGAACGACACGACGGCGTGGGTGTACGCGTGGTTGAACAGGATCATGTGCGGGCGCACCGGGTTGCGCCCGGTGGCGGCCCGGCACAGGTCGGCGGTCGCCCCGCCCAGGTCGAGCCGCGCCCACGGCGTGGCGGCGGCCGCGAAGCGGCCGTGGAGCCGGGCCCCGTCGTAGATCAGCAGCTGCCCGCCGTACCCCGGTCGGGTGTCCGACTGGTCGGCCAGCCAGACTTCGAACCGGTCGTGGCGAGCGAGTGATGCCCGGTGTCGGGCGCCCGCCCCCGGCGGCCCGGTGCGCGTGGCGGGTTTCCCGGTGGACGACGTGATCTCTGGTATCGCCGCGAGTCCGAGCCCCGCGGTCAGGATGAGCGCGATTGTCGCCAGCGAATGTCGGTAGAGCATCGGGGCCTCCTCACGACCTGTCCACGCGCCGCCGCGGCGCGGTGGGGGGTGCTGTTCCGGAAGGCCGAAACGGCGGCCGCCGCGGCTCGAAGCGCGGCGCCAGGCGGTCGCGGCCCCGGCCTCAGTGAGCCGGTCCCGCCGGCGATGCCGCCTTTGCCTTCGGGCAGTGCCGGTGGCCGCCATGGCCGCCGCGCCCACCCTTGCCAGTGCCAGACCCTGCTGCCACCGACCACCGCGTAACCGGGCTGCTGCTGGCGGCCGGGCAGGGGCACCGCGAGGCGCTCGATGCCCTGGTGCCGCTGGTCTATGACGTACTGCGCCGTCTGGCGCGCCACCAGCTGAGCCGCGAGCGGCCCGGCCACACGCTGCAGCCCACCGCGCTGGCCCACGAGGCGTATGCCCGGCTGGTCGGCCTGCAGCGGATCACCTGGCGCGACCGGGCGCACTTCTTCGCGGCGGTGTCCGGGGCCATGCGACGCGTCCTGGTCGACCACGCCGTGGCCAGGAAGGCGCGAAAGCGTGGCGGCGGCGCCGTGGCGGTCACCATCGACACCGGACTGCTGGCCGCTGACGATCGCCTCGACGACGTGCTCGACGTGCACGAAGCGCTGGCCCGGCTCGAGCGCGAGCACCCGCGCGCGGCGCGGATCGTCGAGTGCCGGGTCTTCGCCGGGATGACCGTCGAGGAGACGGCCGGGGCGCTCGACATCGCGCCGGCCACCGTCAAACGCCATTGGGACGTGGCCCGTGCCTGGTTGATCCGCGATCTGTCGGCGAGAGGGCGATGATGGCTCAGCTCACGACCTACGCGCCCGACGACCGGTGGAATCGCATCGCCCTGCTCTATGAGGAGGCGATGGCCCAGCCGGCCGACCGCCGCGACGCCTTCGTCCACGACCGCTGTCCCGAGGACGGCGCGCTCCGGCTCGAACTCCTGTCGCTGCTGCACGCCGGCGACGACCGGGCCAGCCAGGTCGATCGCGTGGCGGCGGCGTGGCCCGACCTGGCGGACACGGCGCTGGCGCCGGCCGACGGCCGGCGCATCGGCCCGTACCGGGTGGTGCGCGAGATCGGCCGCGGCGGCATGGGGGTCGTGTATCTGGCCGACCGCGCCGACGGCCAGTACGAACGCCGCGTCGCCCTCAAGCTGGCGACCGCCTCGCTGTTCGACGTCGCCGTGCGCGAGCGGTTCCGCGGCGAGCGCGACATCCTGGCCGGGCTGTCGCATCCCAACATCGCCACGCTCTACGACGGCGGCGTCACGCCGGAGGGCCATCCGTACTTCACGATGGAGTTCGTCGAGGGCAGGACGATCGACGCGCACTGCGACGCCCGGCTGCTCGACGTCCGGGCCCGGGTGCGTCTCTTCCTCGACGTCTGCCGGGCGGTCTCGGCCGCCCACCGTGCCCTCATCGTCCACCGCGACCTCAAGCCGTCGAACGTCCTCGTCACCGACGACGGCACGGTCAAGCTGCTCGACTTCGGGATTGCCAAGCTGCTGCCGCCGCTGCCCGACCGCGGTGACGACACGTTGACCGGCGCGCGGCTGCTGACGCCGGCGTACGCCAGCCCGGAACAGGTGGCCGGCGGCCGGGTGTCGACGGCGACCGACGTCTACGCCCTCGGCCTGCTGCTCTACGAGCTGTTGAGCGGCCGGCGGGCGCATCGGGTGCACGGCCGCTCGGCGGCGGAGATCGAACGCGCGATCCTGGAAGACGAACCGCTCTCTCTGTGCCAGGCGCTCGGCCGGCCCGAAACCGCCGACGCGGCGCCGGACGCGCAGCTGGCCCGCGCCCGCGCCACGACGCCGGGACGCCTGCGCCGCCGCCTGGCCGGCGACCTGCAGCGCATCGTCGCGATGGCGCTGCGCAAGGAGCCCGAGCGACGCTACGAGTCGGTGTCGCTGCTGGCCGACGACCTCGAGCGCTACCTGGATGGCCGGCCGGTGCGGGCGCGCGGCCACTCGCCGGTCTATCGCGCGCGCCGGTTCGTGGCGCGCCATCGCCTGGCCCTGGCCGCGGCGGCGGCCATCGTCGGGACCTTCGGCGTTACGCCTGGCTGCACGCCCGCCACGGCATCGAGATGGCGCAGGCCGCCGACCGCGAGCGTCTGGAGGCCACCAAGGCCCGTGAGACGGCCGACTTCGTGGTCGCGATGTTCACCGCGAGCGATCCCGACGTGGCGCGCGGCCGCGAGATCACGGCGAGCGAGATCCTGGCGGCCGGCCTGCGGCGGGCCGAGGCGCTGGCCGGGCAGCCGGCGCTGCAGGCGCGGTTGCTGAACACGATCGGGCACGTCCATTTCAGCCTCGGGCAGTACGCCCAGGCGAAGGCCGTGGCCGAGCGGGCGCTGGCGGCGAGTCGCGGCGCGTTCGGCGACGCCCACCCCGACGTCGGCCGCGATCATCGGCTGCTCGGGCTGGCCCTCGGCGCCACCGGTCAGCCGGCCGAGGCGGTCGCGTCGCTCCGCACGGCACTGGCCATCCACCAGGCTGCGTTCGGCGACGACAGCCTCCAGGTGGCGGCCGATCGGCACGACCTCGGCTACGCCCTGGCCCGGTCGGGCGCGGTGGACGAGGCCGAGCGGCAGGTGGAGGCCTCGCTCGCCCGGCGGCGCGCGCTGCTCGGGCCCGTCCACGAGGACGTGGCGATGAGCCTGTCCGGGCTCGCCTACGTGCGCGGCCTGCGCGGCCGGCCGCGCGAGGCCGTGGCGCTGTATCGCGAAGCGCTCGCGGTGCGGCTGGCGCGGCTCGGTGAGAGCCATCCCGAGGTGGCGCGGGCGCGACAGAACCTCGCGGTCGCCCTGACCACCACGGGCGACTACGACGAGGCTGCCGCGCAGTTCGAACGGACGCTCGCCGTGTACCGCGTCGCCTACGGCGCCGCCCACCCCAGCATCGCCGCGACGCTGAACAACATGGGCCGGCTCGAGACCCAGCGCGGCGCCCATGCCCGGGCCGCCGACCTGATGCGCGAGTCGCTGGCGATGCGCGTCGCCCTGCTCGGCCCGAGCCACCCCGCCACCCGGCTGACCCGCGCCAACCTGGCGGCGGTGCTCAGCCGGCTTCACCGCTACGCCGAGGCCGAGGCGCTGCTGCGGCGGGTGCTGGCCGACTCGGAGGGCGGCGCCGGGCGGCCAACCACCTTGCGCAACCTCGCTGACGTACTGCGCAGTCAGCGCCGGCTGCGCGAGGCCGAGGCCACGGCCCGCCAGGCGCTGGCGCTCGACGACGATCCGCTGGGGCGGGCCTCGACCTTCTCGGTGCTCGGGCGGATCCTGACCGCGCTCGGCCGCTACGACGAGGCCCGCGCCTTCCTTCAGCAGGCGCTCGATCTGCGGCGAGAGCGGCTCGGCGATCGGCATCCGAACGTCGCGCGCACCCGCGGCTACCTCGACGCGATCCCGGATCGGCGCCCGCGCGCCACGCGGTGAGCCGTTCCGGCCGCCGATTCGGCCTGTCGGATCGGGCCCGGCGACCGCCCGCGTGTCGTGGGTGGTGCCGTCCGTGGCCCGCTGGGAGTCCACCCATGTCCCTCAAGCTCGGCGACCTCGCACCGAACTTCTCCGCGCAGTCCACGCTCGGGGTCATCGACTTCCACCAGTGGCTCGGCGATCGCTGGGGCGTGCTGTTCTCCCACCCGAAGGACTTCACGCCGGTGTGCACGACGGAACTGGGTGCGCTGGCCGCACTCAAACCGGAGTTCGACCGACGCGGCGTGCGCGTGCTCGGCCTCAGCGTCGACGGCGTGGACGATCACCACACCTGGTCGCGCGACATCCAGGAGGTGACCGGCCACGCGCTGAACTTCCCGCTCATCGCCGACCAGAACCGCCAGGTCGCCACCGTCTACGGCATGCTCGACGCCCAGGCCGCCGACACCATGACCGTCCGGTCGGTCTTCGTGATCGGCCCCGACAAGCGGATCAAGCTGATCCTCACCTATCCGGCCAGCACCGGGCGCAACTTCCAGGAGCTGCTGCGGGCCATCGACTCGCTGCAGTTGACGGCGGCGCACAAGGTGGCGACCCCGGTGGACTGGCGGGCCGGCGACGACGTGATCATCCTGCCGGCGGTGACCGACGCCGACGCGAAGAGCCGCTATCCGGTCGGCTGGCGGTCGCCCAAGCCGTATCTGCGGTTCGTGCCGGCACCTCCTGCCGGCCCGCGGTAAGTCCGGCGCAGGCCGGCCTCGGCGGCCTCAGCGCCGCGCCGGGTCAACCCGGCGGCGAACTCTGCGGGTGTCCGTCGTGGCCCGTCACCACGCGTCGCCGGACCGGGCATCGCAGGCGATCGGCGCCGTCGGGTCGATCGCCGGCATCGGCCCGACGCGCAGCACCATCACGCCGTCGTCGTCGTCGGGGGTGCGCGTCATCGATCCGTCGGCGCCGCGAACGAAGGTCGGCCCCCGCCAGCGCTCCCAGCCGAGGCGTTCGTAGAAGCCCCATTCGCCGCTCGACAGCACGCCGATCTCGAACTCGGTCCGGATGGTCTGGCAGAGCGCCGTCGTGACCGCCGTGCCGAGACCCTGGCGCTGCCGCCGGGGCGCGACGCCGACCGCCTCGACGTAGCCGGCACGGAACTCGCGATCGCCGATGCTGATCCACCGGGCGACGACGCTGCCGTGCGCCACGACGACGCCCTGCTCACGAATCAGCGCATGCCAGCCGCCGAGCGCGTGCGCCCAGTCGTCGTCGCTGAAGTCGTCGAACGCCGCGTCCATGAGGGCGCGGACCGCCGCGAGGTCGGCGGCGGCCAGGTCGGCAGTCGTGACGACGGTCGCGGGCGGAGGCATCCCGCGATCTTCCCATGTGACGCGTGCAGCCGGTTACAGCAGGCGACCTACGCGCCTGGGAAGATGCCTTGGTGGCAGATCGAGTAGGTCAATCCGTTGGGAGTTGCCGCGGCGAGATTGGGGATCCGGAACGTGCTCACACCGTTGCCACCGTAGGTCGTACCGATGAGCGCGAACAACGCGGTGTTCGTGCTGATCATCAGCTCACGCCCGTCCGCCGGCAGGCCGACCACGCGTGGCCCGGCCGTGAGCAGAATCTGTCCCATGACGCAGTCCGCGAGCCCCTGGTAGGTGCCGACGAACGGCGTGCCGAGCACGCCAACGGTGCCCGATGGCCCGGTCGGCCCTTGCAGCCCGGGCGGCCCCTGCGGCCCAGGTGGCCCTTCCATGCCCTGCGCGCCCTGAGGCCCCTGCGGACCCGGCTGGCCGACGAGCGAACCGACGAGGTCGGCGTTGCGGACGACGCGGCCGGCCGACGCCGCGAAGTTGACGAACGTGGCGTCAGGGGCGGTCGCCGCCTGCAGGTAGTAGCGGTCGAGCGTGGTGAACACGAACGGCGGCGTCACTGGCACGACCGCCTGCCCCCCGGCGCCGATCGTGCCCAGGGCGAGAATCGCCACGTCGGGTCCGACCGACATCGGAAAGCCGCGGTAGGTGAACCCGGCTCCGACCGTGCTGCCGAGCAGCGCGAACGACTGGCCTGGCGCGCCGGTGATGGTCGCGGTCACAGCGACGCCTGGGGCGGCGATATCGGTGGAGACGCTGAGGCCTGCCTGCGCCTGCGCCGGCAGGGCGGCGGCGACGAGCAGACCCACCGCAGCGCCGAGCCGGCCCAACCCGACGATGGCAGGACGAATGGCGGGGGGCGTGACGACTGGGCGGATCCTCATGGGCGGCACCTCGTCGTGACGTATCGGCTGGAGGGCTTGACATCCGGAGCGGCGGCATGCAATAAACCCAATGGTTAATTAACTGATTGGTTTTGTATGACCGGCACCGACCCGCTCAGCACGACCTTCGCGGCCCTGGCCGATCCCACCCGGCGGGCCATCCTCGCCCGGCTGGCGGGCGGCGAGTGCACGGTGACCGAACTGGCCGAGCCGTTCGCGATGAGCCTGCCTGCGGTCTCGAAGCACCTCGGGGTGCTCGAGCGGGCCGGGCTCATCACCCGCGGCCGCGAGGCGCAGTGGCGGCCGTGCCGCCTCGAAGCGGCGCGGCTGAAGGACGTCGCCGACTGGGCCAACCGCTACCGCGATCTCTGGGAGGGGCGGCTCGACCGCCTCGACTCCTATCTGCAGGCACTGAAGAGGACCACCCACAAGGAGAAGTCCCATGCCCGTCAGCCGCGGCGCAAATAGCCACACCTTCGAGGTCCGCACGCCGTCGGACACCGACATCGTGATGACGCGCCTGTTCGACGCCCCCCGCCATCTCGTCTTCGAGGCGATGACCAGGCCGGAGCACATCAGGAAGTGGTGGGGCATCCTCGACGACGGCTACTCGGTGCCGATCTGCGAGATGGACGCGCGCCCGGGCGGCAAGTGGCGCTTCGTCGGCGCCGGCCCGAAGGGCCAGGCCCCGGACTTCTACGGCGAGATCCGCGAAATCGTGCCGCCCGAGCGGCTGGTCTACACCGAGATCTTCGCGCCGTTCCCCGACGTGGTCTCGGTGGTCACCGCGACGCTCACCGAGGAACGCGGCAAGACCCGGCTCACCGTGCAATGCACCTACCCGAGCAGGGATGTGCGCGACATGGTCGTGACGAGCGGCATGGAGCGCGGTGCGGCCATCAGCTACGACCGGCTCGACGACGTGGCGCGCGAACTGGCCGCCCACGTCTCGTAGGGCGCGCGACTGCGCCGCGCTACACTCCGGGTGCGGGCGGGATCCGCGCTGCCCTGCGGACCGTCCGATGATGGGATGCCGATCGCGGATCGGTCGAGGTGTGTCGCATGGCTGAGTCACCGCTCGTCACCGAAGGCGTGATGCCGCGCGAACCGGTCCGATGCCTCGTGTTCTCGGCGTCGATGCGGGCGGGCTCCCTGAACACCCGGCTCGCCACGCTGGCGGCGCGCGTCATCGAGGCGCACCACGGCACGGTGGATCTCGCCCGCATGGACGCGTTCGACTGCCCCTCGTACAACCAGGACGTGCAGGACCGCTCCGGCCTCCCTCCTGGCGCGCAGGAGCTGCGCCGGCGCATCGAGGCCGCCGACGCGTTCGTGATCGCGGCCCCCGAGTACAACGGCAGCATGCCCGGACTGTTGAAGAACGCGATCGACTGGACCTCGCGCCATCGGCCGCAACCGTTCAACGGCCGGCACGGACTCCTGATGTCGGCCTCCCCGTCGATGGTCGGTGGCAACCGCGGGCTGTGGTCGTTGCGCGTGCCACTCGAGCACCTCGGGGCCCGCGTCTATCCCGACATGTTCTCGCTCGCCAGCGCCCACGCGGCGTTCGACGCGCAGGGCGGCATCGCCGACGCCGCATTGGCCGAGCGCTTCGAACGGACGATCGCGGGATTCATGGACCTGGTCGAAGCCGCGACGCACTATCCGTGCGCCAAGAAGGCCTGGGTCGAGTTCCTGGGCGAGCGCCCCGATCCGCTGATCGACCGCGTGGAGTGATCGGCACGGATCGCTGTCCACGGAGGGAGGTGCGTGGTGAGTGGCTTCACTGGCAGAGTCGCAATCGTGACGGGCGGAGGCTCGGGACTCGGCGAGGCGATCGGCAAGGCCCTCGCGGCGAAGGGCGCCACGGTGGTGCTCACCGACATCAACCTCGATGCCGCCCGGCGCGTCGCCGGGGAGATCGCCAGCGCCGGCGGCACGTCGAGCGCGGTGAAGCAGGATACCGCCAGGCCGGAAGATTCCGAGCGGGTCGTCCGCTACGCCGTGGAAACCTATGGCGGCCTGCATTACGCCGTCAACAACGCCGGGATTGGCGGCGCACAGGCACCGGCGGGCGAGACCGATCTCGCCGAGTGGAACCGCGTGATCGACATCAACCTCAACGGTGTCCTGTACGGCATGCGCTACCAGATCCCGGCCATGCTGACGTCGGGACCGGACAAATGCGCCATCGTCAACATGGCCTCCATCCACGGCACCGTGGCCGCCATCGGCAACGGCGCCTACACCGCGGCGAAGCACGGGGTCGTGGGCCTGACCAAGAACGCGGCGGCGGAGTACGGACTGCAGGGCCTCCGCATCAACTGCGTCGGGCCGGCCTACATCGACACCCCGTTGCTCGCGAACCTCCCGCAAGCCGTCCGGACCGCGCTCGTGTCCAGGCATCCGCTCGGGCGACTTGGCCGCGCTGATGAAGTCGCCCCGCTGGTGTGCTTCCTGCTTTCGGACGAGGCGACGTTCATCACCGGCGGCTACTATCTGATCGACGGTGGCTATACCGCGGTCTGACCGGAGGCGTCCGGCGACCGCTCTCAGGCGCGGTCGGCGCCACTGGTGCGCGTTACCGTGCGGCCCTCGAGGGTGAGATCCCACCCCACGCCGCGCCGGCTCAGCTCGGCGTCGTAGACCGACCGGCTGCCGAGGCCGCGCGACGTGACGGTCGCCACGACCGTCGCCAGCAACAGCGGCAGCACGATCGCGTAGTCGCCCGACAGCTCGAAGATCATCACCGCGGCGGTCAGTGGCGCGTGGATGCTGGCTGCCGTCGTCGCGGCCATGCCGATGAGTACATAGCTGCCGGCGGCCGCGGCCGCCGGCGCCACGCCGACCAGCTGGGCCCAGGCCGTGCCGATCGCGGCGCCGATCAGGAGCATCGGGGTGAAGATGCCGCCGGGCACGCCGGAGGCGACCGAGCTGCTGGTCGCCACCACTTTCGCGCCGACCAGCACCACGACGGCGGCCAGCGGCAAGGGCGTGTCGAGCAACCGGTGCAGGGGCTCGTAGCCGTTGCCGGCGACGTCGGGCAGCCACATCGCCAGCAGGCCGACGACCGCGCCGCCGGTCATCGCCCTGGCGGGTTGCGGCATGGCGCTCGCCTCGAACCATCGCTCGGTGATCGCCAGGACGCGCTTGAAGGCGGCGGCACCGCCCGCTGACGCCACGGCGATCGCCGCCACCGACAGGAACTCGAGATACGACGTCAGCTCGTAACTGCGCAGGCCGTAGAGGGGCCCGGCCCCGGCGACGCTGCGGGTCACGGCCGCCGCCATCACGGTGGCGGCCATCGTCGGCAGCAGCAGCGCCGGCGCGGCCACGCCGGCCATCGTCTCGAGCACGAAGAGCGTCGCCGCGAACGGCGTGTTGTAGGCCGCCGCGAACCCGGCCGCGGTGCCGGCCGCCACCAGCAGCCGGGTGTCGGTGAGCGAGGTGCCCAGGCGCTGCCCCACCGCCGCGCCGAACGCCCCGCCGAACTCGATCAGCGGGCCCTCGCGGCCGATCGACATGCCGCCGGCAATCGCCGACCACGACGAGCTGACGCGCGACACCGTCGTGCGCATCGACAGCTGGACCCGGCCGAGCGCGATCGCCTCCATGACGTTGCTGACGCCTTGCGACGGCCCGGTCCGCGTGCGAGCGATGAGGCCGGCGATGCCGGCGGCCGCGACCGGCACGGCGAAGCGGAGCCAGCGCGGCAGTCCGGCCACCGCGTCGACGACGTCGGACGCCTGGTAGACCGCACGGTAGAGCCAGGCGAGCGATTCGCGGAACGCCACCGCGAAGGCCGCGGCGCCGACGGCGACGAGGCCGACGCCCAGGACGAAGCGGAGGCGATCGGGGAACATCCTGAAGCCAGCCTCCAGCGTAGCGCCGCCGCAGCCGCGCGCGACCGCTCAGGGAGTGAGGGGCGCGAGGAACGCCCGGCGGAGCCCGTCGCGGTCGATGGCGGCGCCGGCCTTGTAGACGGCGGCGATGCGTCGCGAATTGGCGATGTCGTCGAGCGGGTTGGCGGTGAGCACGAGGAAGTCGGCGCGCTTGCCGGCCGTGAGCGTGCCGCGATCGGTCAGGCCGAGCACCTCGGCGCCGGTCGCCGTGGCGGCGCGGATGGCCTCGAGCGGCGGGACGCCGGCGCGGGCGATCGCCTCCAGCTCGCGATGCTCGGTGAAACCGGGCACCTGGCTGTTGAGCCCGGTGTCGCCGCACAGCACGACGCGCGCGCCGCCGTCGTGCAGCCGCTTCATGCTGCGTTCGAGCCGCGCGTAGGTCTCCTTCGCGCGCGCCACCGCCTCGGGCGTGGCCTTGGCGACGGCCGCCTTCCACTCGGCGATCACCTCGGGCCGCACCGTCTCGGCCAAGGCCGGATCGTCGAGCCAGCCCGGCCCGTCGACGAGCGGCTTCTGGATGCTCATGGTGCTGCAGGCGAAGACGTTCCCGGCCTTCAGAAGCCCCACCAGTTCGTCGTCCACGCCGGGGTCGGCGCGCACCATGTGCGCCAGGCCGTCCACGCCCGAGCGCACCAGGTCCTTGGCGTCGTCGAGGTAGTAGACGTGCGCCACCGCGCGCAGGCCGCGGGCGTGGGCCTCCTCGATGGCGGCCTTGTACACCGGCGGCGCCAGTTTGACCTTGGTGCCGTTGCGATCGTCCACCCACAGTTTGACGATGTCCACCTTCTTCGCCGCCAGCGCCTGCACCGCCGCGCGCGCCTGCTCGGGCGTGGCCGCCTCGTGAATCACGTCGGTGGCGAAGAACGGCCCGCCGTTGGCGGCGCCGGGTGTGGGCGCGACGATGCCGTGGCCGGCGGTGAAGAACCACGCCAGCGCCGGATCGGCCACGGTGCCGGCGCGCTGCTCGTCGCGGATGCGGATCTCGACGTCGTCGCGGTCGGTGCCCAGCTCCTGGAACGCGCCGATGCCGTAGTAGGTGAACCGGCGCAGGTGGTCGAGCACGTTGTCGCGGCTGTAGTGGCCGCGCTCGGTGGTGGCGCCCTTCATGTAGCCGATGTGCCCGTGCACGTTGACCAGCAGCGGCATCACGGTACGGCCGCGCAGATCGACGCGGGCGGCTCCGGCCGGCACCGCCACCTCGGCGCGGGGACCGCTGGCGGTGATGACGCCGTCGCGGACCAGCACCACCGCGTCCTCCACCGCGGCAGTGCCATCGCCGCGGATCAGCCGCGCCCCCTCGAAGGCGGTCACCGCGGCGGCCGCCGGGGCCTGCCCCGTGGCCGGCGCGGAATCCGAGCAATGGGCCGCCGCCAGCGCGGCGAGCAGGAGCACGGCAGGTCGAGTGGGTCGCGTCGTCATGGGGGCCTCCGGCCGAACGGTCTCGACGTCAGGTGCGCGGCCGGGCTTCGGCCTTGACCGGGTAGGGATGGCCCTGCGCGAGGGCGGCGTCGAGGGCCTTGTCGTGGCCGTAGATGTCCTCGACGAAGAACGCCTCGTCCTCGGAGTTGACGTGCACGGTGGCGTAGAAGAGCACCACCGTCAGCTTCTCCTTGAGGTTGACGCGCAGCGGCCGCTCCGCCTGCATCGCCTTGTCGATGCGTTCGCGCGTCCATTCCGGCTGGTCGCGCAGCACCCACTCGGCGAAGCGCGCCGGGTTCTCGAGCCGGATGCAGCCGTGGCTGAAGTCGCGCCGCGCCCGGGCGAACAGCGCCTGCGCCGGCGTGCCGTGCATGTAGACGTCCTCGGAGTTCGGGAAGATGAACTTGGCCAGGCCGAGCGAGTTGTGCGGGCCGGGCTTCTGGCGGACGAACAGCCGGCCCGACAGCACCTTGTCGATGTTCTCGGGCGTCACCGGCAGGGCCGCGGCGGCGTCGGCGCCGCTGGCCACGATCTCCATCTGCTGGCGGGCGATGTAGCCCGGGTCGCGCCGGGCGCGCGGCACGATCTCCTTGGTGATGATGCTGCGCGGCGGATTCCAGTACGGCCGGAAGATCACGTACTCCATCTGCTCGACGAAGATCGGCGTGCGGTGGTCGAGCGATTCGCCGACGACGACGTTCATGCGCAGCGGCTCCTCGCCGGTGGCCGGGTCGGTGGCCCACATCCGGAACAGCGCGACGTTCACGAACACGTTGGCGCGGTCGCTCAGCGTCGGCAGCCAGCGCATCCGCTCCATCGACAGCTCGATCTGGCGGATGCGGTCGGCCAGCGGGACGTTCACGGCGCGGATCGTCCCCGGGCCGATGACGCCGTCGGTGTCGAGGCCGTGGCGGCGCTGGAACGCCTTCACGGCGTCGACCAGCGCACCCGTGTAGATCGGCGGATCGGACTCCGGGATCGCCGCGTCGCGCGGCAGGTCGCCGAACACCCGCAGGCGCGCCGCCAGCTGCGACACGCCGGCCCAGCTGCCCCCGGGTTCCACCTTGCGCACGCCGCCGGCCAGCGCCGGCACCAGCGGTGGCTCCCCGCCCTTGGCGAGGTCGCGGTAGATGGCCGCCATCCGCCGCGCCCGCCGGTAGTGCGGAAACGGCGGCTGCAGCGCCTCGAGTTCGTCGGCGAGTCCGCGGCCGGTGCGCGCCTGGCCGAGCGCCGCGACGGGGTCGAACTGCTTGGCGGCCACGTCGTAGCCCCACAGCATCGTCGCCGGATCGACGCGGCCCATGTGCACGGCCTTGAGCATCCGCGCTGCCGCCACGCTCACCGCCAGGTCGAACAGCGCGCGCTCCGGCCCGGAGCCGCCGCCCGCCTTCATGGTCCTCCACTGCTCACCGATGAGGGCGGCGTCGTAGTCGGCGGGATCGAGTCCGTGAGCGCCGGCCGCGGCGATGGTCGCCACCGTGCCCTCGAGTAACGCCGCCGGCCGCGCGCCGTCGAACCACAGCAGGCGATCCGCCTCGGCGTCGTAGTGCGACTTCAGGGACGACGCGACGTCGGGAATCGATCCCCACGTCAGGCCGGGATGCATCGCCGTGGCCAGCACCTGATCGACGGTGGCGGCCACCTCGGGATCGGCGGTGGCGGCCACCGGCACCGGGTCGCCGGCCGGCGCCGGCGCGGCCGGGGCGGCCGGCGGCTCCGCCGGCGGCGGCGCCGCGGGCCCGGCGCAGCCGGTGACGGCGAGCACGGCTGCCAGCGCAAGGGCCGCTCCCGGTGCTACACATTGCCGTGTGTGATACTGTGTGTGCATGGCGACCAATCTGGCGCTCGACGATGCCCTGCTGGAGGAAGCCCTGCGCATCGGCGGGAAGACCACGAAGAAGGATACCGTGACCGAGGCGCTGCAGGAGTACATCAACCGGCGCAAACAGGCCCGTGTGGCCGACCTCTTCGGCACGATCGACTACGACCCGAAATACGACTACAAGAAGCAGCGCCGGAAGCGATGAAGGTCCTGATCGACACATCGGTGTGGTCGCTGGCCCTGCGGCGGCGCGCGCCGGCCCACGCCGCCGTGGACGTCTTGCGGCGCCTGGTCGCCGACGGCCGGGCGGCGCTGGTCGGTCCGGTGCGCCAGGAACTGCTCAGTGGCATCCGCGAACGGGCGGACTTCCTGCGTCTCCGCGATCATCTGCGGGCGTTCCCGGACGAGCCGATCGTCGCGGCCGATTACGAGCACGCGGCCGAGTGCTTCAACCGGTGCCGTGCCAAGGGCGTCCAGGGCTCGAACACCGACTTCCTGCTGTGCGCGGTGGCCGAACGACACCGGCTGCCGATCCTGACCACTGACGAGGACTTCGAGCGGTTCGCCCGGGTGCTGCCGATCGCGCTGCATCCGGTGCTGGGCTGAGGCCGCGAGCGGCGCGACCCCGGGGTCAGCCGCCGACCACCAGCCGGGTCAGGGCGATCATCGCGATCCCGGCGACGAAGGCGGCAAAGTGCACAAGGCTGTCCCGCAGCCGGCGGCCGAGCTTGACCTCGGGGATCAGATCCGACGCGGCGATGTAGATGAAGTTGCCGGCGGCGAACGACAACAGCATGGTGATGTCGGCGTCGGCGGACAGGTAATAGGCGACGAGCGCACCGGGAACGATCGTCGCTGCCGAGGCGAAGTTGGCCACCAGGGCCGCAGCGCCATCGCGAGTCCCACCCACGCGATGCCGGTCATCGCGACCGAGCTGCCGACAATCCAGGCGAACGTCGTCACGCGTCCCTCCGCGCCGCCGTCGTCGAGCCCGGGCCACCGGCACGACGCCGTCGATCGTGGGCGAGGGCCCGGGCTATGCTAGTGCCTGATCGGCTCGCAGCGAGGCCGCAACAATGAAGATACTGGTAGCAACCGATGGCTCGCCGTCCGGCACGGCCGCGATAGCTGAAGTCGCGGCGCGTACGTGGCCGGAGGGCACCGAGGTGAAGGTGCTGACGGTGATCCACACCGCGGTGCCGTTCGCGGTCGATCCGGCGTTGGTTCTCGCCTTCGTGGCTCTCGACCATCTCGACAAGGCGAGGAAGCACGCCCCGGAGATCGTCGAGCGGGCGGTGGCGCAGTTGGCCCGGCCCGGGCTGACGGTGACCAGTGAGATCCTCGAGGGTTCGCCCAAGCAGCTGATCGTCGACGAAGCCGAGCGCTGGCAGGCCGATCTGGTCGTGCTGGGAACCCACGGTCACGGCGCCCCCGGTCGGTTCCTGCTGGGGTCGGTGGCGCATTCGGTGGTCCTGCACGCGCCGTGCTCGGTCGAGGTCGTACGCAAGCGCTGAGCGCTCGAGCCGGTCCTACAGTACCTTGCTGAGGAACCGCCGGGTTCGCGCCTGCTGCGGACGGTCGAAGAGGTCGTCCGGCGCGCCCTCCTCCACGAGGAGGCCCTCGTCGAGGAACAGCACCCGGTCGGCGACCCGGCGGGCGAAGCCCATCTCGTGCGTGACGACGACCATCGTCATGCCCTCGTCGGCCAGGGTCTGCATCACCGCCAGCACCTCGCCGACCATCTCGGGGTCGAGCGAGGACGTCGGCTCGTCGAACAGCATCACCTTCGGCTGCATGGCCAGCGCCCGGGCGATGGCCACCCGCTGCTGCTGGCCGCCCGACAGCTGATTGGGCCAGGCGTCGCGCTTGTCGAGCACCCCCACCTTCTCGAGCAGCGCCTCGGCGCGGGCCCGCGCCTCGCCCGGCGACAGTCCGCGCACGGCCCGTGGCGCCAGCGTGAGGTTGTCGAGCACGGTCTTGTGCGGGAACAGGTTGAAGCGCTGGAACACCATGCCGATCTCGGCCCGCAGCGCGTCCAGGTCGGTGGCGGCATCGTGCACCGGCACGCCGAGGGCCGTCACCCGGCCGCTCGTCGCCTCCTCCAGGCCGTTCAGGCAGCGCAGCAGCGTGCTCTTCCCCGACCCCGACGGGCCGATGACGCACACCACCTCCGACGGCTGCACCTCGCAGGTGATGCCGCGCAGCACCGCCAGGGCGCCGAATCGCTTGGTCAGCGCCTCAACGCGTATCGCCGCGGCCATAGCGGTGTTCCAGGCGGCGCACCGCGTAGGCGAGCGCCAGCGTCAGCATCCAGTACATCACGGCGATGGTGAGATACGGCTCCCAGTAGCGTGAATAGGCGCCGGCCACGGTGCGGGCCGCGTAGGCCAGCTCCGACAGGCCGATGGCCGAGACCAGCGACGAGTCCTTGAGCAGCGCGATGGCGTTGTTGCCGAGCGGCGGCAGCATCCGGCGGAAGGCCTGCGGCAGGACCACGTGGTACATGGTGCGGCGATACGACAGGCCGAGCGAGCGCGCCGCCTCGACCTGGCCACGGTCGATCGACTGGATGCCGGCGCGGAACACCTCGGAGATGTAGGCGCCGGCATTGAGGGTGAGGGCGAGCACGCCCGAGACGAGCGCGCCGTAATCCTGCCGCAGCGTTCGGGCGGTGTCGCCGCTCACCAGCAGGCCGTCGGCCGGGTTCATCAGCAGCGGCACCACGGCGAAGTGCATCAGCATGATCTGCACGAAGAGCGGCGTGCCGCGGAAGAAGCTGACGTAGACCGTGGCCGGCCAGCGCAGCAGGTAACGGGCCAGCTGGCGGCCGGGGGCGTGGCGGGCGTCGGCGAGCCGGGCCATGCCGATCACCAGCCCGAGCAGCGCGCCGAGGACGATGCCGATGACGGTGACCCCGATGGTCATCCGCAGGCCTTGCCAGAAAAGGTCGGCGTACTCCGCGACGATGTCGGCGCGGAACCACCCGAACCACAGGACGGGCTCGTCCATCGGCGCGGCTGACTACTTCGGCAGCACCGGCGGTTCGGTCTTGAACCAGGTGCGATACAGGCGGGCGTAGGTGCCGTCGGCGACGATGGCGGCGAGCCCGGCGTTCAGCCGGTCGCGCAGCGCCGTGTTGCCCTTCTTCACGACGATGCCGAAGTACTCCTTCGGAAACGACGGGTCGTTTACCGTCTTCAGGCCCTTGTGCTCCTGCACGCGGTAGGCGATCACGCCGTTGTCGCCAATCGCCGCGTCGACGCCGCCGGCGACCAGTTCGGCGACGATGAGCGGGGTGGTGTCGAAGCGGCGGATGTTCGGACTGGTCTTGCCGAACGTGCGCGAGGCGACGTCGTCGGCGGTGCTGCCGGTCACGACGCCGACCTTCTTGCCCGTCAGGTCCTGCAGGGTGCGCACCGCACTGGCGGCCGGCACGGCGATGAGCTGGCGGGCCTCGAAGTAGGGCGCGGTGAAGTCGTAGGACTGGCGCCGGCGGTCGGTGATCGTGACGCCCGAGATGACCACGTCGAGGTCGCCGTTGTCGAGCGAGGCGAAGACGCCCGTGAACGGCGTGTTGACGATCCGCACGGCGAGCCCGGCCTTCTGCGCGATCGCCTGAATCACGTCCACGTCGAAGCCGACGATCTGCCGCGACGGCGTCTCGTAGGCGAAGGGCGGGTAGGTCGCGCTCGAGCCGACGACCAGAGGACGGGTCTGCGCCCCGGCCGCCGCGGCGGCGGCGAGCAGGACGACGACGGCGAGCGCGGGGCGGAGCGGCGCGGACGACACGCGCGGATTCTATCCGCTTCCGCGGCACCACTTGCGCCGTCGTCGCCGCCCCGCCGGCGACCAGAATCGACTCGAATCGACTCTGTAATCGAGTCGAATTGACCCAAATAGTGCCGGTACGTTACAAGCCAAGGCGGCATTCCGGCGCGGCGGGCACCGGCGGCCCTTCTTCCGGGAGCAGGCATGACGCGAGCGTGGGTGCGGACGACGGCAGTGATGGCGTGGCTGGGCATGGGTCTGGCGGGGCGGGCGGCGAACGCACAGACGCCGTCGCCGCAGCCGACACCGGCGCCAGCCGCCCCGGCACCCGCCCAGCCCGGCGATCGCGACTTCATCTTCGACCTCGGTGAAATCGTGGTCGTCGGCACCACCGAGGGCACGCCGGGGGTCGGCGGCGCCATCCTGACCCGCGAGTCGATGTGGACCTTCGACCGCCAGTACCTCGACCAGGCCGTGAACATGGTGCCGGGCGTGGTCAGCACCTTCGACGCCAACGGCCGGCGCAACGAGAGCGACGTGTTCGTCCGCGGCTTCGGCCGCTGGCAGGTGCCACTGATGATGGACGGCGTCCGCATCTACCTGCCGGCCGACAACCGCCTCGACTTCGCCCGCTTCCTCACCGCCGACGTCGCCGCCGTGCAGGTGCAGAAGGGCTACGCGTCGGTCATCGACGGCCCGGGCGGCATGGGCGGCGCGATCAACCTGGTGACCCGCAAACCGACGCGGCCGCTCGAGGTCGAGGGCGCGGCGTGGCTGGGTGGGCGCGACGACCGCGAGGCGTGGAGCGGCTACGCCATGGCCGGCACGCGCCACGAGCGCTTCTACGCCCAGGGCAGCCTCAACGCCTCGGACCGTGACTTCTGGACGCTCTCCAGCGACTACGCGGCGCCGGTCAACTCGCTGCAGCCCGGCGGCCGCCGGGTCGGCTCCGACAGCCGCGACTGGCGCGTCAACGCCAAGGTCGGCTTCACGCCGAACACCACCGACGAGTACACCGTCAACTACACGCGCCAGGAGGGCGAGAAGGGCGCGCCGCTCAACGTGAACAACAACCCGCCGGTGCCGCCCAACAGCTACTGGCGCTGGCCGTACTGGGACCTGCAGAACGTCTCGTTCCTGTCGCGCACCCAGCTCACCGGCACGACTTACGCCAAGACCCGCATCTACTACAACACGTTCGAGAACGGGCTCGAGGCCTACGACGACGGCACCTACACCCTGCAATCGGCCAACGGCCGCTTCTTCAGCCCCTACGACGACCATGCCTACGGCGGCACCGTCGAGGTGGGCACGACGGCGATCGCGGCGAACACGCTCAAGGCCGCCGCGCACTACCGCGCCGACTTCCACAGCGAATCACAGGTCAGTCGGCCGACGCATCCGACGGCGAGCACGACCGAGCCCACGCAGGAGCAGGAGCAGCACACCTGGTCGCTGGCCGTCGAGAACACGTTCCGCGCCAGCGCGAGCCTCGCTCTCGTGGCCGGCGTCAGCGTCGAAAGCTATGCGATCGACAAGGCGCAGGAGTTCAGTGCCGCGCGCGGCCTCTTCGAATACCCGCGGGGCGGCGCCGACTCGTTCAACTGGCAGGGCGCGGCGATCTGGTACTACACGCCGACTGCGGAGGTGCACGCCAGCGTCTCGAATCGGGCGCGCTTCCCCGTGATCTTCGAGCTCTACAGCACGCGGTTCGGCACCGCCACGCCGAATCCGGATCTGGGGCCGGAGCGCGCCACCAACCTCGAACTGGGGTGGAAGGGCACGGTCGGCGGCGCTCGGCTCGAAGGCGCGGTGTTCTACAGCGACGTGCGCGATCTGATCCAGACGGTGGTGCTGCCCGACGCGACGACGCAAACCCGGAACGTCGGCGACGGCGAGTTCTACGGCGCCGAGGTGGCCGGCGACCTGCCGCTCGGCGACCGGGTCCGCGTCGGCGGCAACTACACCTGGATCCGCCGCACCATCACCGACGCGCTGCAGCCCAACCTGCGGCCCACCGGCGTGCCCACGCACAAGGCGTTCGTGCACGCCACCTTCACGCCCGTCGATCGGCTGGCCATCTCGCCCAGCCTCGACCTGGCCGGCGACCGCTGGAGCGACGTGAACCCGGCCCCCGCCTTCCCCTACGTCCGCACCGGCGCCTACACCATGCTGAACCTGTCGGCGCAGTACACCTTTCCGGGCGGCATCGAGCTGATGGTCGGCGGGCGCAACCTGACCGACGACAACTTCGAGCTGGCATGGGGCTTCCCGCAGCCGGGCCGGACCTTCTTCGTCAAGACGCGGATCGGACTGTAGACTGCGACGGGAGTGCGCTCATGACTCGATTGGCTCTCGCGGCCTGGTTCCTGGCGCTCACGGTGAGCGTGCCGTCGGTGGCCGGGGCACAGGCGGCTCCCGGCACCGCCAAGCCGGCGGCGCCGACCGCCGCCGCCCCGACGACGCTGACGGTCGCCGGCGACGTCGCCACCCCGCTCGCCCTCAGCGTCGCCGATCTGAAGGCGATGCCGCGCACCAGGGCCGAGGTGAAGGACGAGGGCCGCGTCGTCACCTACGAGGGGGTGCTGGTGGGCGAGATCCTGAAGAAGGCCGGCGTGCCGCTGGGTGAGAACCTGCGCGGCAACGCCGTGGCCACCTACGTGACGGCCGGCGCCGCCGACGGCTACCAGGTGGTGTTCTCGCTGCCGGAACTCGACAACGCGTTCACCGCGAACGACATCATGGTCGCCGACACCATCGACGGCAAGCCGCTCTTCGCCTACCAGGGGCCGTGGCGGATCGTGGCGCCGAAGGACTCGCGCGGGGCGCGCTCGATCCGCATGCTCGAGCGGCTCGAGGTGGTGCGGCTCCGCAAGTAGCGATCGCGCCCATGACCATGCGCACGGCGTTTGCGGGCGCCATCGCCCTGTGGCTGGCGGTGGCCGGCGCCACGACACTGCCGGCGCGGGCCGGCTACTCGTGGTCGCTCCCCGCCGGCGTGCGCCCGCCGCAGGTGCCGCCCGACAACCCGATGTCGGACGCGCTGGTCGAGCTGGGCCGGCATCTCTTCTACGACACGCGCCTGTCGGCCAACGGCACGCAGTCGTGCGCCGCCTGCCACGAGCAGGCCCGCGCCTTCACCGACGGCAAGCCGCACAGCGTCGGCTCCACCGGGCAGGCGCACGTCCGCAGCAGCATGAGCCTGGTGAACGTGGCCTACGCCGAGACGCTGACGTGGGCCAACCCGGCGATGACCCGCCTCGAGCATCAGGCCCTGGTGCCGATGTACGGCACCGATCCGGTCGAACTCGGACTCGACCGCGCCGACACCCGCTGGCTCGACCGGCTGTCGGCCGATGCCACCTATCGGCGCCTGCTGCCCGCGGCGTTCCCCGGCGTCACGCGCTTCACCGTCGAGCACGTGACCAGGGCACTGGCGGGGTTCGAGCGCGCGCTGGTCTCGATGCGTTCGCCCTACGATCGCTACCACTTCGATCGCGACGACAGCGCCATCTCGGCGTCGGCGAAGCGCGGCGAGATGCTGTTCCACAGCCGACCGCTGTCGTGCTTCACCTGCCACGGCGGCGTGCACTTCTCGAACGCGATGAGCGCCGAGCCGGCGGGGCCGCCGGCCTTCCGCAACAACGGCCTCTACAACCTGCGCGGCCCGTTCTCGTATCCGGCCAGCGACACCGGCCTGCACCGTGAGACCGGCCGCGCCGAAGACGTCGGCCTGTTCAAGACGCCGTCGCTGCGCAACATCGCGGTCACCGCGCCCTACATGCACGACGGCAGCGTGGCCACGCTCGGCGACGTCATCGATCACTACGCCGACGGCGGCCGCACCATCGCCGACGGGCCGAACCAGGGCGTCGGCCACGACAACCCGAACAAGAGCGAGGGGGTGCGCGGCTTCTGGCTCACGCCTGGCCAGCGCGCCGACCTTCTCGCGTTCCTCGAGTCGCTGACCGACGAGGCGCTGCTGGGCGATCCGCGGTTCGCCGACCCCTGGCCCGGCGTGTCGCCACGCCGCTGACGCCACCCGGTGCGCCGAGCCGCAATCGGCGGTATCGTAGGCGGCTATGCGCATCCTCTGTCTCGCCCTCGTCTCGGGACTCCTGCTGCTGCCGGCACCGGCGTCGGCGCAGCTGCTCGCCGCCAAGGACGGCCCGGTCGCCTACGGGCACCATCACATCAACGCCAGCGACGTCGCCGCGCACCGCAAGTTCTGGGTGGACGGGCTCGGCGGCACGCCGGTCACCATCGGCACCTCGCCGGCGACCATCGTCAAGTTCCCCAACGTGCTGGTGTTCGTCACGGCGCGGGCGGCCACCGGCGGCACCAAGGGCACGGTGGTGAACCACGTCGGGTTCGAGGTGCCGAACCTGCGCGCCGCCATCGACCGCCTGAAGGCCAACGGCTTCGTGATGGCGACCCGCGCCGAGTCGCCCGCGGCCTACAGCGTGGTCGACGACATCGCCTCCCCGCCGAACAGCCCGAACCGGCTCGCCTTCGTGCTGGGCCCCGACGAGACCAAGGTCGAGTTGATCGAGAACAAGGCGATCCCGCACGCCATCGTCATGCACCACATCCACTGGGCGGCGCCCGACATCGCGGCGATGAAAGCGTGGTACGTGCAGATGCTCGGCGCCAGGCCCGGCAAGCGCGGCACCTTCGAGGCCGGCGATCTGCCCGGCGTGAACCTCACGTTCGGCGGCGCGGCGGCCGGCGAGACGCCGGTCTCCACCAAGGGCCGGGCGCTCGATCACATCGGCTTCGAGGTCCGCAACCTCGAGCAGTTCGTCAAGGACCTCGAAGCCAAGGGCGTGAAGTTCGATCGGCCCTACACCAAGGTGGCGGCGCTCAACATCGCGATCGCGTTCTTCACCGATCCGTGGGGCACCTACGTCGAGTTGACCGAGGGCCTGGCGGCGGTGCAGTGAGCCGTCAACAGACCTGCGGCAGGTAGTGCGGCAGCATCCGCCGCCACCACGGCCAGTCGTGGTTCACGTCGTGGCCCCAGAACTCGAGCGTGTGCGGGATGCCACGTGAGGCGAGCAGGTCGGCGAACGCCTGCGAGGCCTGCGGCGCCTCGTAGGCGCCGCGTCCGCTCACGATCACGATGCGGCAGGCGGTCTGCAGCAGACGCAGCGGCTCGCCCGACAACTCGCGCAGGTACCACGCCGGGTTGTTGAAGTAGCAGTTGGCGTCGCTGTAGCCCTTCAGATAGTCGGGCTCGAGATCGTAGAAGCCGCTCATCCCGATCAGCCCGTCGAAGAGATCCGGCCGGCGGCACAGGCTGTTGGCGGCGTGGAACGCGCCGAAACTGGCGCCCGTCGTGGCGATGCGCACCGACGGGTCGCCGCAGGCGTGGCGGATGAACGGCACCACTTCCTCTTCGATGTAGCGCGCGTAGAGCGCCTGACGGCGCCCCTGCTCGGCCACCGGCACCTCGCGGTCCATCCACGCGTGCTTGTTGATGCTGTCGATGGAGAACACGCGCACGTGGCCGGCGAGGATCGCCGGCTCGATCGCCTTGACCAGGAAGAAGCGCTCGTTCTCGAGGAAGTCGGCGGCGGCGGTCGGAAACAGCAGCAGCGGACGACCGCGGTCGCCGTAGGTGACGACCGGCATCGGCAGGCCGAGGGCCGGGCTCTGCCAGCCGTCGATCCGGCGCGGAACGGCGGGATCGAGATAAGTCATGCCCGGGGACCGTCCCCGTTCCGGGCGGAGCGTGACAGGGGACTGTCGCCGATCGGGCAGCGCTCCGCCACCGCGGCGGCCACGGCCAGCGCCACTTCCTCGCCGAGCGGCGGACCGACGATCTGCAGGCCGACCGGCAGGCCGTGCGCGTCGCGGCCGGCGGGCACGGCCGCCACCGGCAGACCGGTCATGCTCCACACGAAGGTCGGCGCGATCCAGTCCACGTAGGTGGCCATCGGCCGGCCGGCGATGGTCGCCGGGTAGTTCTCGGTCACCGGGAACGGCGGCACCGCCATGCACGGCGTGACGACGCAGTCGACGCCGGAGAAGAGATCGCGGCACAGGTCCCAGAGCCGGCCCCGCACCTGCTCGGCCTCGGCCAGCTGCGCGACGGAGGTCTCCAGGCCGGCGCGGATGTTGCCGGCGACGTTCGGCCCGAAGCGGTCGCGCAGCGCCAGCTGCCCGTGCAGCTGGGTCACGAACCACAGGCCGCGCAGCGCCAGGAACGCCGGCCGGACGAAGGCGAGATCGAGCGGGTGCTCGGCGACGACGGCGCCGGCCTCGCCCAGCGTGGCGACGGCCGCGCGGCAGACCCGCTCGACGTCGGCGTCGATGCCGATCCCGGCCGGGTCGGGCGCGTAGGCGACGCGCAGTCCGCGCCGGACCCCGCGGGCCACGGCGGCCGCGAAATCGCGCCCGGCAATCGGCTGGCCCAGCGGCGCCGCGGGCGACGCGCCGGCCATCGCCTGCAGCATCAACGCCACGTCCGCGGGGGTGCGGCCCATCGGCCCGCTCACCTGCAGCGTGTCCCAGGCCCAGCCGGTCGGCGCGGTCGGCACCAGGCCCACCGACGGCCGGATGCCGCACACGCCGCAGAACGACGCCGGGATGCGCAGCGAGCCGCCGAGATCGGTGCCCTCGGCCAGGGCGATCATCCCGGTGGCGAGCGCGGCGGCGCCGCCGCCGGTCGATCCACCGGCGCTCCTGGCGGTATCCCACGGGTTGACGGTGCGTCCGAACACCTCGTTGAAGGTGTTGCCGCCGGCGGCGAACTCCGGACAGTTGGTCTTGCCGACGATCACCGCGCCGGCCTGCCGCAGCCGGGTGACGACGGCCGCGTCGCGGTCGGGCACGTGGTGCACGAACAGCGGCGAGCCGTAGGTGGTGCGCACGCCGGCCACCGGCGTGACGTCCTTGATGCCCACCGGCAGGCCGCACAGCGCCCCCGGGGCCTCGCCGCGGGCCAGGGCGTCGTCCACCGCCTGCGCCTCGATCTCGGCGCGTTCGTTCAGCGTGACGACGGCGTTGACCACCGGGTTCACCTGCGCGATGCGCGCCAGGGTGGCCCGCAGCAGCTCGCGCGCCGACACCTGCCGCGTCGCCACCAGGTGGCGCAGCTCGGTGGCGGACCGATCGACCAGTGCACGCGGGGCGGTGCTCACGGCGTCCAGTCGCCCGTGAACGCCACCGCCCGCGCGAACGCCGCCTCGCCGCCGCGGAACTTCCACGGGAAGATGCCGAGGATCAGCCGGCGGTTCTGCAGCTCGGGCGCGGCGATGTCGCCGCCCAGGTTCTCGATGTGCATGCAGTTGGCCGGGAACAGCGCGTTGTGCGTGAGCTGGTAGGCCGAATCGGGAAACAGCGCCGCCACGCCGTCGGGGCCGCCGAACTTTGCCTCGCACGCCGCGCGCACCCGGTCGCAGTGGCCGTGCGCGCCCTTGCCGAGGAAGCGGCCGATCGGCAGGTTCATCGGATGGTCGGTCGAGATGCAGTCCACGCCCCAGATGTGGATGCCCTTGTCGAGCAGCCACGGCACCATGTCGGGATGGGCGCCGGGATGGCGGTGGATGTAGCGCTCCTCGTCGGGCGTGGCCCCGAACTGGGCGAAGCGCTCCCAGCCGGTGTGCAGGAACAGCAGGTCGCCCTGCTTCACCTCGACGCGGTCCTCGATCATCTTCGGCGTGTAGAGATCGAAGTCGTCCATCGCGTCGGAGAGATCGACCAGCGCGCCGGGACCGCACAGCCACTCGACCGGAATCTCGTCGATGGTCATGCCGCTGGTCACGAAGTGCCGCGGCGCATCCAGATGCGTGCCCATGTGGTTCGACGTCATGATGTACTGCGCGTTGACGCCGTGCTCGGCCTTGCGCTTGATGTACTTGACCTCGAACGGCGGGTAGAACGGCCAGAACGAGCACTCCTGGTTGAGCGGCTGCGACAGGTCGTAGGTCTTCATGGACGCTCCGGGAAGGGCACGGCTTCGCCGCGCATCAGCGCACGATACACGACCGCCGCGACGATCGCGCCCGAGAACCACGCGGCGTCGAACAGCAGCCGCAGCCCGGGCACGACCAGCCCGACGAGCGCGGTGGCGACGCCGGCGGCGAGCGCGACCATCGCCGCCGGGTTCACGCCGTCGCGATAGGCGTAACGGCCTCGGGGGTCGTACAGCTCTTCCACCACCAGCACGCCGCGCCGCACCAGCACGTAGTCGGCCAGCAGCACGCCGGCCGCCGCGCCGAGCAGGCCCGAGTAGGTGATGAGCCAGGTCTGATACCGATCGAGCAGCGCCCACGGCACGATGAGGACGCCGATCGCGCCGGCGATGAGGCCGCCGAGCCGGAAGCCCACACGCTGCGGGGCCAGGTTCGAGAAGCTGTTGGCCGGGGCGACGATGTTGGCGGCGATGTTGGTGGTCAGCGTGGCGACGAGCAGCGCCGCCATGGCCACGACGCCGAGCAGCGGGTTCCCCGACCGCTCGCTGAGCCGGGCCAGCAGGTCCACGGGGTTCCACACCGCCTCGCCGAACGCCACCACCGTGGCCCCGGTCACGGCCACGCCGATGAAGGCGATGAACGGCATCGTGGTGAGCAGGCCCAGGGCCTGCCCCACGGCCTGGTCGCGCTGGGTGCGCGCGAAGCGCGAGAAGTCGGGGATGTTCAGCGACAGCGTCGCCCAGTAGCCGACCATCGCCGTGACCCACGGCAGGAACACGGCGAGCCCTGCCCCGCCGCCGCCGGCGCTCAAGCGGTCGGCGCCGGCCAGCATCGCACCGACGCCGCCGGCCGCCGAGGCGCCCCACCACAGGAGCGACAGCGACAGCGCGATCAGCAGCGGCGCCGACACCGTCTCGAGCCACTTGATGCTCTCGGTGCCGGCCCAGACGAAGTAGAGGTTGACGGCCCAGAACACGAAGAAGCTCACGAACTCGGCCGCGGTGTGATCCATGAACCGCCAGCCGCCGCCGAGCGCGGTGAAGGCCGGCCAGGCCACCCCGAGCAGCGCGTGGATGGCCAGGCCGCCGACCCAGGTCTGGATGCCGAACCAGCCGCACGCCACCACCGCCCGGAGCAGCGACGGCACGTGGGTGCCGCGCGTGCCGAAGGCGGCGCGGGCGAAGACCGGGAACGGGATGCCGTAGCGGGTGCCGGCGTGCGCGGTGACGACCATGGGCGCGAGCACGATCAGGTTGCCGAGGAACACCGCCAGCAGGCTGGCCCGCCAGCCCATGCCGGCGCCGATCATCGTCGAGGCCAGCATGTAGCTCGGGATGCACACGCTCATGCCGACCCAGAGCGAGGCGATGTGCCAGAGGTTCCACGTACGGGCAGCCGGTGCCGTCGGCGCCAGGTCGGCGTTGATGAGCGGCGCCGCCATGACGTCAGTTCGAACCGGCGCGCGCGGCGGCGCGGGCCACGACCCGCCGCACCAGCACGCCGGTCAGATGGCGGCGATAGAGCACGGAGGCGTGCAGGTCGGTCACCGGGCTGGCATCGCGCCGGGCAGCGGCGTCGGCGGCGGCGGCGATCGCCTGGTCGGTCGGCGCCTGGCCCGCCAGGATCCGCTCGGCATTGACGGCGCGCACCGCGCAGTCGTGGACGCCGAACAGGCCAATCCGCGCCGTGCCGACGCGGCCCTCGTCGTCGAGCGTGACGAAGGCCGCGGCGCCGGCCAGCGCGAAGTCGCCGTGCCGCCGCGACACCTCGTCGATGGCCCAGCCGCTCCGCGGCGGCGGCGGCGGCACCGTGACGTCCACGATCAGCTCGCCGGGCGCCAGCGCGGTCGTGAACAGGCCGAGGAAGAAGTCGGCGGCCGCGATGGCGCGCGAGCCGGTCTGGTGCCGCACGCCGATCGAGGCGTCGAGCGCCAGCATCACCGCCGGCAGCTCCGCCGCCGGGTCGGCGTGCGCCAGGCTGCCGCCGAGCGTGCCACGGGTCCGGATCGGCGGATGCGCCACCCACGGCATCGCCGCGGCGACCAGCGGTGCGCGCTCGGCCACGACCGGGCTGTGCTCCAGGTCGCGGTGACGTGCCATGGCGCCGAAACGACTCCCGAGGTCGTGTCGCTCGAGGGCGGCAAGTCCAGCCAGCCGGTTCAGGTCGACGAGCACCGCCGGCTGGGCGAGGCGGAAGTTCATCGCCGGCACCAGGCTCTGGCCGCCGGCCAGCGGCTTGGCGTCGCCGCCGTGCTCGGCCAGCAGGTGGAGCGCTTCGTCGAGCGTCGCCGGCCGGTGATACGCGAACGGCGCCGGCTTCATGCCGTCGGGCCCTTGGCGGCGGTCGCCTGCATCAGCTCGAACAGGCGGTTCGGGCTGAGCGGAATCTCGAGGATCTCCACGTCCCCGCCCAGCGCGTCCTCGACCGCCTGGGCGAAGAGGGCGCCGGTGGCGATGCAGCCGGCCTCGCCGACGCCCTTGAGCCCCGCCGGGTTGCCCGGCGCCGCGGTCTCGCGGTGCGCCATCTCCACGTCGGGCACGTCGGTGGCGAGCGGCAGCAGGTAGTCCATGAACGACGCCGTGGTCAGCTGTCCCTGGCGATCGAACACCAGCTGCTCGTAGAACGCGTTGCCGATGCCGTGGGCGACGCCGCCCTGGATCTGGCCTTCGACGATGGTCGGGTTCACCAGGTGGCCGCAGTCGTGGACGACGACGTAGCGCCGGATGCGGGCGATCGCCGTGTCGGGATCGACCTCGACGATCATCGCGTGCACGCCGTTGGCCGTGCTGCCGCGGTCGGGCCCGAAATAGGCCGTGGCCTCGAGGCCGGGTTCGACGCCGGCCGTGACCGCGCCGCGCAGCGGGTTGGCCTTCGCCGCCAGCTCGCCGAGCGCCAGCCCCGCAGCCGGGTCGCCGGCGCGATGCACGCGTCCAGCGGCGAGCACGAGATCGTCGGCGGAGACGCCGAGCAGGCGCGCGGCCAGCTCGAAGACCTTCTGCCGCACCGCCACCGCCGCCTGATGACACGCCGTGCCGGCCACCACGGCGCCGCGACTGGCGAAGGTGCCGGTGCCCCAGTTGAACTCGCGGGTGTCGCCGGTCACGACCCGCACGGCGGCCACGTCCACGCCGAGCACCTCGGCGACGATCTGCGCGAACGCCGTGAAGTGGCCCTGCCCCTGCGTGCCCACGCCGGTCGCCACGCGCACCAGGCCGCTCGGCTCGACGGTGACCCGCGCGCCCTCGTACGGGCCGATGCCGGTGCCCTCGACGTAGTTCACCAGGCCGATGCCGACCCGGCGCCCCTCGGCGCGCAGCCGCGGCTGCTCCTCGCGCCGGAAGCGGTCGTAGCCGATCATCTCCGCCGCCTGCTCCATCGCCGGCAGGTAGTCGCCGCTGTCGTAGGTGAGCGAGGTGAAGTCCTGGAAGACGATGCCGTGATCGTGCGGGAACTCGTCCGGACGAAGCAGGTTGCGGCGGCGGATTTCGAGCCGGTCGATCCCGAGCTGCCGGGCCGCCAGGTCGAGCAGTCGCTCCATCACGAACACGCCGTGCTGGCGGCCGGCGCCGCGCACCGGCGTCACGATCGGCGTGGTGGTGAAGACGGCGCGGAACTCGCTGTCGTAGGCCGGCACGCGGTAGACGCCGAGCAGCGTGCACTGCGAGTTGATCGGCACGGTGAGGCCGTAGGGGTCGTAGGCGCCGGTGTCGTGCAGGAAGACGTCCTTCACGCCGAGGATGCGGCCGTCGGCGGCGAGCGCGATCTCGGCGTCGTGGATCTGGCTGCGCTCCTGGGTGGTGGCGACGAAGTTCTCGAGCCGGTCCTCGGTCCACTTCACCGGCCGGCCGAGCGCCCGCGCCGCCCACGGCACGAGCACCTCCTCGGGGTAGAACATCATGATCTTCGGCCCGAACCCGCCGCCGACGAATGGCGCGATCACCTGCACCTGCGACTCGGCCAGGCCGAGCATCCGGGCCAGGCCGTTCCTGATGGGAATCGGCGCCTGGGTGGTGTCCCACACGGTGAGCTGCTCGCTGCGCGGATCCCACTGGGCGGCGACGGCGCGGTTCTCGATCGCCGCCGCGGCGCCGCGGTCGTAACGGAAGCGGCGGGCGACGACCAGCTGGGCGGCGGCGCGGGCGGCGGCGTAGTCGCCCTTGGTCTGGTGCACGTGAGCGGCCAGGTTCGACGGCAGGTGCTCGTGCAGCCGCGGCGCCGACGGCGCCAGCGCCGCTTCCAGATCGACGACCGCCTCGAGCGGCTCGACGGCGACGACGACGTCGGCCGCCGCGTCCTCGGCCACGTAGCGGCTCTCGGCCACCACCATCGCCACCGGCTCGCCGGCGTAGCGCACCTTGTCGCGGGCCAGCGGCACCTGCGTGCAGGCGTTGAAGGTCATGCCGGGCACCGGCGGCGGCGGCACCAGCAGCGGACCCGGCTGCCAGTAGTCGCCCAGGTCGGCGGCGGTGTACACGGCGACGACGCCGGGCCGGGCCCGCGCCGCCGTCACGTCCACCGACCGCAACCGGCCATGCGCGCGGTCGCTGCGGCGGAACGCCACGTGGAGCATGCCCTCGCGCTGGACGTCGTCGACGAACAGCGCCCGGCCGGTGAGCAGCCGCGCGTCTTCGTTGCGGGGGACGCGGCTACCGAGGACGCGCGTCATGGGCGGCGTGGGCGACCGCGCGGACGATGTTGGCGTAGCCGGTGCAGCGGCACAGGTGACCGGAGAGCGCCTCGCGGATCGCCGCCTCGGACGGCGCCGGCTGTTCGCGCAGGAACGCCGTCATGCTCATCAGGATGCCGGGCGTGCAGAAGCCGCACTGCAGGGCATGCGCGTCGCGAAACGCCGCCTGCAGCGGATTGAGCGCGCCGTCGTCCGGCGCGGCGAGCGCTTCGACGGTGGTCACCCTGGTGCCGTCGGCCTGCACGGCGAACATCAGGCAGGCTCGCACCGGCTGGTCGTCCACCAGCACCGTGCACGCGCCGCAGACGCCGTGCTCGCAGCCGACGTGCGTGCCGGTGAGGCCGAGGTCCTGGCGCAGGAAGTCGCTCAGCAGGAGCCGGGGTTCGACCTCGCCGGCGCGCGCCGTGCCGTTGACCACGACGTCGATCCGCAGGCGGCCGGACACCGCGTCACTAGAGCAGAGTGGCAATCGCCTGGTCAAGGCGTCCTGGCCGCCAGCCGCTAGCCGCCGGCCGCTGATCCGAATTCCTTGAGCTTGCGATACAGCGTCGCCACGCCGATGCCGAGCGTCGCCGCGGCCCTGGCGCGGTTGCCCTCCGACGCCTGCAGCACCGCCTGGATGTGCCGGCGTTCCACCTCGGCCAGCGAGCAGGGGCTGCCGGTGGCCGGCTGTGCGATCGCCCGCACCTCGTCGGGCAGGTCGTCCACTTCGATCCGGTCGCCGGCGGCGAGCACGGTGGCGCGCTCGACGGCGTTCTCGAGCTCGCGGACGTTGCCGGGCCAGTCGTAGCGCTGCAGCTCATGGGCGGCCGCCGTCGAGAAGCTCAGCCCCTTGCGGCCGGTGCGCCCGGCCGTGGCCGCCAGGAACGTGCGGGCCAGCGGCAGCACGTCGTCGCGCCGTTCGCGCAGCGGCGGCACGCGCAGCTCCACGACCCGCAGCCGGTAGTAGAGGTCCTGACGGAACCGGGCGGCGCGAATCTCCTCGACCAGGTCGCGGTTGGTGGCGGCGATAACCCGCACGTCCACCGGCCGGCCCTTGTTCTCGCCGACGCGCCGCACCTCGCGCTCCTGCAGCACGCGCAGCAGCTTCACCTGCATGGCCGGCGTCACCTCGCCGATCTCGTCGAGCAGCAAGGTGCCGTGGTTGGCCGCCTCGAAGAGCCCCGGGCGGTCCTGGGTGGCGCCGGTGAAGGCGCCCTTGGCGTGGCCGAAGAGCTCGGACTCGAGCAGCGTCTCGGGCACGGCGCCGCAGTTGATGGCGACGAACGGCCCGGCGGTGCGCGTCGACTCGTCGTGGATCACCCGGGCGACCCGCTCCTTGCCGACGCCGCTCTCGCCGGTGATGAGCACGGTCGTGTCCACCTGCGCCACCCGCCGCGCCAGGTCGAGCACCTTGCGCATCGCCGTGCTCTGCGTGCCGAGCGGCGAGCGGCGGGCCGGCCCGCCGGCGGCGTCCGGACCCAGCGCGTGGCGCCGCGCCCGCAGCGTGCGCTCGACGCGCTTGAGCTGGTCGGTGACCTGCGCCAGCGCCGACTCCATGCACGCCTTCTTGTAGTACGGCAGGTGGTCGGCGAACGCCTCGCCCCATTCGTCGATCGGCCGGCCCACCAGCTGGCACACGGCGTCGCCCTTGCCGCAACAGCGCTCCTCCAGGCAGTAGATGTCCTTGCCGTACGCGCGCGACAGATAGCCGCTGGCGAACCCGGTGAGCGTCCAGCACACGGCCTCGTCGGCGCGGCCGATGTGCAGCAGGTGCTGCTCGGCCTCGTAGCTGTCCTGCCAGATCGAATAGCCGATCGGCTTGGGGCCGCGGGCCGGATCCCAGGTGGCCGGTTCGACGCGCACCAGGCCCTGCATCGTGTGAAGCCAGCCGCCGGCCTTCCGCCACTCCTCCTCGCTGTCCCACGGCAGGCCGTGCTCGAACGCCTCGGCGGTGCGCCAGCCGTGGGCATAGCCGAACCGGGTCAGGACGGCGCGGGCCGCGGTGAATCCCAGCGTGTCGATGAGCTCCCGCCGCAGCAGGCCCATGGCCACCGCGTCGAGCAGGAGCGCGCGTTCGTTGGCGAAGCGCAGCACCCCGCCCTTGGGTTCGAAGTGGAACAGCTCGCGGAGGTCCAGGTCTGCAGCTTTCATGGGAAAACTCTCATTGTGAGAGTCTAGATTATCATTTCGATTGTCATTTTGACTGATATCGCCACCAAGTTGTTGATTTTCAACATCAGACGTTATGGCACGACTGTTGCTCTGTTGTGAGTATCGCTCGACAGTCGGACAACTCATTCAGGAGCTTACAGACATGGCCACGCAGCGTTGGGAAATCGACAGCAGCCACTCCGGCATCCACTTCTCGGTGCGCCACCTCGTCATCGCCAAGGTGCGCGGCCAGTTCGGCCGGTGGAGCGGCGCCGTGGTCGTCCCCGACGGCGACTTCAGCCAGGCCACCGTCGAAGCGACCATCGACACCTCGAGCATCGAAACCGGCGTCGCCGACCGCGACACGCACCTCAAGTCGGCCGACTTCTTCGACGTGGCGCAGTTCCCCGACGCCACCTTCAAGAGCTCGGGGATCGAGAAGCGCGGCGACGACTACCGCCTGGTCGGCCAGCTGACGCTCAAGGGCATCAGCCGCGAGATCGCCCTCGACGTCGAGTCGCTCGGCACGGTGAAGGACCCGTGGGGCAACCAGCGCGCGGCGTTCTCGGCGCGGACCACCCTCGACCGCAAGGCGTTCGGCCTGGGCTGGAACCAGGTGCTCGAGACCGGCGGCGTGATGGTCGGCGACACCGTGACGCTCGAGATCGAGGTCGAGGCGGTGCGTCAGGCCGCGACCAGGGTGGCCTAGCGGACGAGAAGGGGCTTGCGCCGCACGTCGGCGCAAGTCCACGCTTCGAACGTGCCCCGAGCGTCAATCCGGCGCGGCCCGTTCCGCGCCGTTCTGGCCCGCATCCCCGGCAAAGGCGGCTGGACTTACGTGCAGGTGCCCCAGCGGCTGGCGCCGCCGATCACCCGGGCCTGGGGTCGCACGCCCATCCGCGCCGAACTCGACGGCGTGGCCTGGAGCACGAGCCTCTGGCGCAGCAAGGACGGGTCGGGCTTCCTGCCCGTGCCCAGGCGCGTCCGCGGCGTGAAGGAAGAGGGCGCGCGGGTGACGGTGGCCTTCGAATTCGACGACGACTGACCAGGCCGCGGCTACGTCTCGAGGCGGCACGGCACACCCAGGACGCGGCCGTAGCGTGCCGCTTGTCCGGCCAGCGCGGTGCGGTGCTCACGCGACGGCCTGGCGAACAGCTTCAGCCTGACCGTGGCCTCGCGGGTCCCGATGGTCCGCTGCCAGCTGCCGGCGATGCGGCCGTCGAGCACGACCTGGTGCGGGTACTCGGCGCTCGTGAAGACGCCGAAGTTGCGCGACCGTCTGGGGTCGAGCACGGCGCCCCGATGCCGATAGGCGATGAGGTACTCGTCGTAGTTGGGCAGCAGGAAGTGCGCGCCGCCGACGCGTTCGGCGGCCGGCGGCGCCTCCAGCCGCAGGCCGGCGTCGACCGTCGCCGCACCCCGGCGCGCGTCGGCCACGGTGAGCCCCGACCACCACGCGAAGTCGTGCACGGTGGCCGGGCCGTGGCTCTGGAAGTAGCGGCGCGCCAGCTCGGCCAGGGCGTCGTCTCGCGACGGCAAGGGCGCCGGCGGCACGCGCTCGCCGACCAGCGCATAGGTGAACTGCCTGCCGAGGCGCGGGCCGCTGCAGATCACCGCCGCCTGCTCGAGGTGCATCACGATGTGCGCCAGGCGTTGCCCCTTGGCTTCGATCCGGCCCTCCGTCCGCAGCGCGCCGGCCAGCGCTTCGCGGGTCTGGTGGCGGCCCCCTTCGAGCGCGCGCTCCACGATGCGTCGCGCGCGGCCGAGCAGCCGCGCGTCGATCTCCAGCGTCCGGTCGTAGCTGGCCAGCACCCGCCGCACCCGCGGGCCGGTCAGGGCCAGCATCCAGCGCAGATCGGCCGGGGTGACGAAGTGCCACGTCGGCCGCAGCACGTGCGTGCGCAGGATGCGGCCGTCGTCGAAGGCGCGATCGATCGCCGCGGCGGTCAGCGACCTGGCGCGCAGCGCGATCGCCCAGGTGGCGCCGGTGTAGTCCTGCGCCTGCACCGCACCGAGCCACTGCACCACCTCGTCGGGCCGGCGGAACGGCGTGCGGTCGAGGCGCTGGTTGCGCAGTCGGGTGGCCAGCATCGGGAGCGGCAGTATACGGAACCGGTCCCCTGCCCGCGCCGCCCGGCGGCTGACGGCTCGTGGAGGAACGACGCTTCGCAGGACGTGCCTACCAGCAGATGTCGGCGTGACGGTCCCGATGACGACTGGAGGCGATCAGCGGCGAATCGTGAGCCGCAGTCCGCGGCGGCGTGCGCCCAGGATCGGCGCCAATTCGACCGGCCGGGGCCGGCCGTTCCACCGCCGGTCCGGGCGCAGGGCGTCGATGGCCGCGCCGATGCCGGCGCCGATCCCCGCGCCGAGCAGCCCGACGCTGGTGTAGATGCCCAGCGCCTCGCCGTCCCAGATGGGACCGCTGGCGGTCTCCCTGGCGTTGTACGCCGCCATGCCGAGAAAGCCCGCAGCGAAGCCGACGCCCGCGCCCACGAGCAGGCCGTTCATTACGGAATCCCGCCGTGCCGCACCCGCACCGGACGGCGTCGCGCCGCCCGACTGGGCGGCCGCCGGAGCGGCCAGGCTGACGGTGATCGCCACCGCCACGCCGAGGGCCGACACGACACGAAGGGGCGGGTGCATCGGACGAGCCTATTCCCGAAGGCCGCGGCCGGCGCGGCGCTCGTCCCTGCTACCTGCGTCACACCGGCTCGCCGGCGACATCGGCCGCCAGCCGGCGTCCGCTGCGGCGTCGCTGCCGCACCAGCCACATCACCCCGCCCGTGATCGCCAGCACGCCGGGCGCCAGCCCGGCCACGCACCAGACGATCTCCACGGCGTAGCCGGTGACGAATCCGAGCCGTTCGCCGAAGTAGCCGAAGTGCAGCGGGTCGAGCAGGTTGTAGAGAAACTCGGGCCACGGCGCGCGGCGCGCGTCGATCACGCGGTGCACCACGCCGGTGCCGGCGTGCACCTGGTATTCGCTGGCGCCCTCGGCGATGAACACGCCCGGGTGGTCGCCGCGCACGACCAGCGGCCCCTCGACGGGCACCTCGATCGACGTCGGCCGGAAGCGCGGGTCGCGGCTGGTCACGCGGGTCAGCGCGCCGTCGACCGTGAGCGGCGCGGCCAGCAGCGGCGCCGGGGCGAAGACCGCCGGCGAGCGCGGCGCCGCCGGCCACAGCCGGAAATAGAGGTTTTCGAGCCCCAGCACCGCGCCGGTCACGCCGAACAGCAGGTTGAAGGCCAGCGTCCACAAGCCGATGGCCTTGTGCAGGTCCATGTGGAAGATGCGCCGGCCGTGGCCGCGGCGCAGCCGCACCAGCGAACGCAGCCACTCGCGGTAGATCACCAGGCTGGTGAGCGCCGACAGCACCAGCGTCACGCCGAACACTCCGACGAACACGCGGCCCCAGAAGCCCATGAGCAGCCGCACGTGCAGCTGGCGCAGGAAGTAGGCGACGTTGAAGGTGTAGCCGTCCATCGGATCGTCGCGGCGGATGTCGGCGGTGGCCGGGTCGATCTGCAGGTAGCGCTGCGTGCGCCCCTCGTAGACGTAGGCGACGTGCGCCCAGTGCCGGCCGATCTGCGGATGGATCGCGAAGCGCCGCTCGGGATGGCGGGCGCGGATGGCCGCGGCCACGTCGTCGAGCGGCCGCACGCCCAGCGCCGGATCGGCGCGCGCTGCCGGGTCGAGCAGCCACTCGATCTCGTCGTTGAAGACGACCAGCGACCCGCTCCAGGCGATGAGGAGCAGGCACACGCCGGTCGTGATGCCCAGCCAGGAGTGCAGACGGAAGAAGGCGGCGCGGGTCACCGTGTCGCCGAACTGTTCCGGCTGCCGCCGGACGTTGTCAAGACGACGTACACGACGAACGGCTGCCGGGATGTCCGGCAGCCGTTCGTCGCGATCACCGTTCGGCTACGGTACGGTCAACGTCACCTGGTTAGACGGCGCGCTCGAACCGAGCGCGTTCACGGCGACCAGGCGCAGGAAGTAGGTGCCGCTGGGCACGCCGCCGAAGGCGGCACCCGTGCCGGAGAGACCGGGCACGCTCAGGAACGGCGCCCCGCCGGACGTGGCCGACGCGAGCGGCGTGTAGGACGTGGGTGCGCCGCCAGCCCCCGGCGTCCACGACAGCGAGACGTTGTTGGCGACGACCACCGGCGCGTTCAGCGTCGGCACTCCGGGCGGCGCCGGACCGGCGATGGTGAACTGCACCTCGTTGGTGGAGTTGAGGCTGTTGCCGCCGGCGTTCTGCGCGAAGACCCGCACGAACCAGACCCCGGCCGGAATGCCGCTGAACCCGACGGCAGTGGGAGACGCCGGCAGCGGCACCGACACCAGCGCCGGCGCCGGGAACGGCGCGTTGCTGGCCAGCAGCACGTAGTTGGCCACGGGCCCGCCGCTGGCCGGCGCGTTCCAGGTGAAGGTGGCGCTGTTGCCGACCACGTTCACGACCAGGTTGGTCGGGTTGCCGGGCCGCGGCGGCACCGCCGGCACGGTCACCTGCACGACGTTCGATTCGGGCCCGGGGCCGGAGGCGTTGGTGCCCTGGACGCTCAGGAAGAAGGTGCCGTTGGGGGCGTTGACGCCGAAGCTGGTGATGTTGCCGAGCGGCAGGACGACGACCGGTGCGGCGCCGGGGGCGAGCCGGGCGATCAGGTTGTAGTTGGTGGCCGCCGCCTGGATCGTCTCGGCGTCGGCCGACGCGTTCCACGACATGTTGATGGCGTTGCCGCTCACGGTGGCGACGAAGTTGGTCGGGGCGCCGGGCAGCCCGCCGCCACCACCGCCACCGAGCAGGTTCAGGCGTGCGGCGTTGATGTTGATGAGGGGATGCGGCGTGCCGCCGCCTCCCCGCTGGTCGTTGATGGTCGTCCCGGTGGCCTGGAACGCCGCCAGCACTGCACTGACCGAGGCCGACCCCAGCGCCTGCTTCATGAGCGCCCATGCGCCCGCCACATGGGGGGCCGCCATCGAGGTGCCGTTGAAGCTGGCGAAGCCGTTGCCCGTGACCGACGACGTCACGTTGGAGCCCGGGGCGTACAGCGAGAGGAACGGCGCGTTGTTGCTGAAGCTCGACACCAGCAGGGCATCCGTGATCGACCCCACGCTCACCGCCGACGAGATGCAGCCGGGGGCGCCCATCGACGTCGGGAAGCCGTTGTTGCCCGACGAGGCGACCACGGCGATGCCCAGCGACCGCAGGTTGTCGATCGCGGCCTTGCGGCCGCTGTTGACATTGATCTGCGCAGTGTCGCAGGTGAGCTGGTCGAAGTACTGGCCGCCGCCGAGGCTCATGTTCACCGCGGCGATCTGGTTGACGTTGTTGGCCCCGGCCAGTGATGCCACATGATTGAGCGCCAGCACCTGGTCGGAGACGTAGCTGACGGCACAGGGCACGTCGCCCGGGTTGAAGCCGCACGTGGCCTGGTCGTCGAACCGGGTGAACACCTGCAACCCGATCAGCTGGGCACCAGGCGCGACGCCGTTCACGCCGGTGCCCCCGGCGTTGACGCCCGCGGCAATGCCGGCGACGTGGGTCCCGTGGCTGCAGTCGTTCGGAGCCGAGCAGGGCGCCGCGCTGCCGCTGGCGGTGGACGCGAACCCGCCGCCCGGACAGGTGGAGGTGCCCGTGCCCGCACCGCCGGCATTGACGAAGCACGCCTCGGCCACGACCTTGGTCGCGCCGCCGGGCGCGAGGAACGAGTGGGTCTTCTCGATGCCGGTGTCGGCGATCGCCACCCGCCAACCGGCGCCGGTGATGCCGGCCGCCAGCGTCGGGGCGGCGTTGACGATGGGGATGCTCGAGGCCAGGTCGACGCGATCGACCGTGTTCTCCACGATGCTCGTCACGCCGCGCATCGCCGCCAGCGCTTCGAGGCTCGCGCGATCGACGCGGGCCGTGAAGAACGGGAAGATGCCGAGGCCCGAGCCGACGACGGCGCCGGTGTCCCTGGCTCGCGTCATGACGTCGTCGACCACGCGCGCGATGGCGTCGCGCTGACTGGCCACCGCGTCGCGATCGGCCAGGTCGCCCTCCGGAACGAACGTCGCATCGACGCCGACGATGACCGGCACCGACTCGCCGGCCGCGATGCGGTCGGCCACACGTTGCGGAACCTCGACGCGCGACTGCGTGCGCGGCGACGTCGTGCCCATGGCTAGGGCGAGGATCACGATGACCAGCGCCGAGAGCTTCTGCTTCACGAGGACCTCGCTTGGGGTTAGCGCCTACCGCGGCCCGCCGCCCTCACGCCCGTGGCCCGCGCGGGCGCCGGCGGCGACCCCTGGGAAGGTATCCTGAGTCGACCCCCATGCCTTCCCAGTTCGGCAGTAATCCTCGCGTCCGCTTCGCGCCTTCCCCCACCGGGTACCTGCACGTCGGCGGCGCTCGTACCGCGCTCTTCAACTGGCTGTTCGCCCGCCGCACCGGCGGCGTCTTCGTGCTGCGCATCGAAGACACCGACGTGGAGCGGTCGTCGACCGACATGGTCACCGGCATCCTCGACGGACTGCGCTGGCTGGGCCTCGACTGGGATGAGGGCCCGGGAGTCGGCGGCCCGCATGCCCCGTATTTCCAGAGCGAACGCCTCGACCGGTATCGCGCAGCCGCGCGCCAGCTCGTGACGGCCGGCCGGGCCTATTACGACTTTGGGGGACCGGCCAGGCGCGGGGACGCGGCGGCGGCCGACGACGGCACCTACGAGCGCCGCTACGACCGCGAGGCCTGCCTGGCCGTGCCGACGGACGAGGTGGCTCGGCGGGTCGCCGCCGGCGAGCCTCACGCGATCCGGTTTCTCGTCCCGCCCGGCGAGACCGCGTTCGCCGACCTCGTGCACGGCGATGTCCGTTTCGACAACGCGCACATCGAGGACTTCGTCGTGCTGCGGTCCGACGGCTACCCCACCTATCACCTGTCGGTCGTCGTGGACGACGTGCACATGGCGATCAGCCACGTCGTGCGCGGCGACGATCACATCTCGAACACACCCAAGCAGGTGCTGCTCTACCAGGCCTTCGGCGCACCGGTGCCGCACTTCGCGCACGTGCCGCTCATCATGGGCCCCGACAAGAAGCGGCTCAGCAAGCGCCACGGCGCCACCTCGGTGATGGAGTACGAGCGGCAGGGCTACCTGCCGGAGGCGATGGTCAACTTCCTGGCGCTGCTCGGCTGGTCGCCGGGGGGCGACGAGGAGCTGTTGTCGCTGGAGGATCTGATCGCGCGCTTCTCCCTCGAGGGCATCAGCACCGGCAATGCGGTGTTCAACACCGAGAAGCTCGACTGGTTCAACCACCAGTACCTCGGTCGGCTGTCGGACGAGGTGCTCATCGGCCGGCTGCGGCCGTGGTTCGAACGCGCCGGGCTGTGGCGAGACGGGCTGGCCGGCGACCGGCAGGTGTGGTTCGCCGAGGTGCTGGCGCTGCTGCGGCCGCGCTGCAAGCGGCTGGGCGAGTTCGTGGACGGCGCGCAGCCGTTCCTGACGGCGCCGACGAGCTACGACGCCGAGGGCGCGGCGAAGCATCTGGCAGCGCCCGGCCTGCGCGGCCACCTCGAGGCGCTGCGCGGCGCCTATGCCGATCTGACGGCGTTCGACGAGGCCGAGCTCGAGCGGGTGCTTCGGCTCGTCGCCGACACCCGCGGCGTGAAGGCGGGGGTGTTGATCCACGCCACGCGCCTGGCGATGACGGGCCGCACCGTCAGCCCCGGGCTGTTCGAGATGCTGCGCCTGCTCGGCAGGGCCGAGGTGGTGGCCCGGCTCGACCGCCTCGCGGCGACGCTTCCGTAGGCCGTTTCTGCGACAAGTCTGCCTCCGCCCGACAGGGGTCAGACCCCTTTCTGGGCGGACCTTGAATTGGGGTCAGACCCCTTTCTGGCCCCAGCGAGACGTTGGTCGGGGCGAGCCGGCGTTGAGGCGACTGGGCCATCGCGGGCCGCCGACGATCAGTGCGCGATCGACGCCATCCGTCGCGCGGAGGCAACTGGCTCGCTTTCTGCAGTGCGCGGTGCCGCCGCGGCGGCGCGCATGACGTCGTCGCGACACGAGCTGGCCTCCCCCAGGTTCAGCGGCCCGGGCATACCGGCTCCCGCTGAATACACGAACGCCGCGTGCGCGCAGCACGCGGCGTTCCGTGTCGTGCTCGTGCTTCTGCCGCCCTACCTCTAGGCCGCGTCGGGCGGCGGCGCGTGCTCCGCCCGCGACCGCAGCGGCAGCTCCGGCAGCAGCAGGTTGAGCACCACCGAGGCCGCCATCGCCACCGCGGCGAGGTCGAAGATGCGCTGCATCCCGGCCGCCAGACTCGACTTCACGCCGGAGGCGACGGCGGGATCCATCGGCGGCAGCTGGCGGGCGGCGGCCGCATCGTGCGTGCCGGTCATCGTCAGCGGGTTGTCGACCACGGCGCGCACCTGCGCCGGCGTGTCGGGCGGCAGCGCAGCCGCCAGCCGCTGGTGGTAGATGCCCAGCAGCAGTGTGCCGAACACCGCCACCCCAATCGTGCTGCCGATCGAGCGGAAGAACTGACTGGTGGCGGTGGCGGCGCCGAGCTGGGCGCGCGGCGCCGCGTTCTGCACCACCAGGGCATACACCGGCTGCGCGGCACCGAAGCCGAAGCCGCACACCACCAGGCACCACAGAATCGTGGTGGCCGTGCCCGACGGCCCGAGCCGGGCCAGCAGCGCCATTCCGGCCGTGGCCAGCACCGCGCCGCCGACGGCCAGGAACTTGTAGCGGCCGGTGCGCGACACGATCTGCCCCGACGCGACGCTGGCGGTGATCATCGCGAAGATCATCGGCACGAACAGCGTACCCGAGGCCGCCGCCGACATGCCGAGCACGCCCTGCAGGTAGAGCGGCAGGTAGACGAACATCCCGAACATCGACATGCCGAGCACGAACACGCCGGCCGACGCCAGGGCGATCGTGCGTATGCCGAACAGCGACAGCGGCATCATCGGCTCCTCGGCCCGCCGTTCGGCCCAGATGAACGTGGCGAACGACGCGGCGGCCAGCGCCAGCAGCAGCTGCACCGCGGGATCGGTCCACCCGGCCTCGGTGACGCGGCTGAGCGCGATCAGCAGCGGCACGATCCAGCCCGCGAGCGTCACCAGGCCGAGCCAGTCGATCGTCCGCGAGCTGCCATGCGGCGGCACGAACGGGAAGGTGCGATAGAGCACGCCCAGCGCGGCGATGCCGAGCGGCGCGTTGACGTAGAACGCCCACCGCCACGACAGGTGATCGGTGATCCAGCCGCCGGCCAGCGGCCCGACGATCGAGGCCAGCCCGAACACGGCGCCGAACATCCCCTGGTAGCGGCCGCGTTCGGCCGGCGAGAACAGGTCGCCGATGATCGTGAACGTCAGGCCCATCACCGCGCCGCCGCCGATGCCCTGGAGGCCGCGGAACAGGATCAGCTGGTTCATGCCGTCGATGGGGAGCGGCACGTTGCCGGCGGCGCCGCACAGCCACGACGAAACGACGAAGATCGCCAGGCCGATCAGATAGAGCCACTTGCGGCCGTAGAGGTCCGAGAACTTGGCGAACACCGGCACCGAGATGGTGGAGGTGAGCAGGTAGGCCGTGGTCACCCACGGATAGCGGTCGAAGCCGTTCAGGCTGGCGACCACGCGCGGCATGGCGGTGCCGACGATGGTCTGGTCCATCGCCGCCAGCAGCAGCGTGAGCATCAGCCCGCCGAGGGTGACGAGGCGCTGCCGATCGTCGAGATGGGCGTAGCTGGTGACCTCGCCCCCGGGGGTGGGTCGAGGGGGCGCGGGATCGGGCATCCGGGTCCACTGATCATAACGTGGCGGGCCGGAAGCCGCGGCCGCGGTTGCCGGAACCCGGGGATCTCCGGTATATTCGTAAGTTCCTGCCCGTCTGCTGGGACGTCGTTCAACGGTAGGACACCGCGCTCTGGACGCGGTTATCGGGGTTCGAATCCCTGCGTCCCAGCCAACTCACTCGTTTCACTCGCTCGTTGGCTGCTCCGCAGGGCACGTGCGTCACGCCGCGCCTCGCCATCGGCTCGGCGCGAGCGGGACCGAATCCCTGCGTCCCTGTTGGCGCTCGACGAACGCTGACCAGCGAACCGCAGTTCTGCTCGCCACGGAATGACCAGCCGACGACGACGATCGGCCACCCACCTCGGGCCACAAGACGCCGTGCCGGTGGTCAGTCTTCGCTGAGCACAGCTGGTCAGTCCCGGGCGAGCGTCAACAATGAGGTCGACCATGCGTGGAGTGGGAGCACGATTCGTCTACATCCTGCGGCCCTGAGTCTCGGCACCTACCAACACGCGCCATCCTTTCGCATCGAACCAATGCATGCTGCCGGAGTCAACCGCGAGGGACACGGTCTCACCGATCTCCCACGCCTGATTCGACGGCGCCACCGCAACCACGCGCAGGTCACCGGCGAGAAGATGCAGGACGTTCGCGTGGCCGAGCGGCTCGATCAACGCGACGCTGGCGCATCCGTCCGACGCCGTCGTGAGCCGCACATCATGCGGGCGAAAACCCGCGGACCGCGCCGCTGCCGGCACCTGCGCCGTGACGCCGAGCGAGGCCAGGTGTTCCACGTCCAGCAGGTTCATCGACGGCGATCCGACGAAGCCCGCGACGAAGACGGTCGCCGGCCGGCTGTACAGCTCCGAAGGCGCCGCCAACTGCTCGATGCGGCCATTGTTGAGGACCGCGATACGTTGTCCGAGCGTCATCGCTTCCTCCTGGTCGTGCGTCACGTACACCATCGTCGCGCCCAGCCGCCGATGCAACTCCACCAGCTCGGCCCGCGCCGCGCCACGCAGCTGAGGGTCGAGGTTTGACAATGGTTCGTCGAACAGGAATGCGCGTGGCTCCCGTACAATCGCGCGACCGAGCGCGACCCGCTGCCGCTGACCGCCCGAAAGCTGCGCCGGACGACGATCGAGCAGTTGCTCGAGTCCAAGCGAGCGCGCGACCGCGTCCACCCGTCGTGCGGTTTCCGCAGGAGGCACACGCCGCACGCGCAGACCGAACGCGAGGTTGTCGCGGACGCTTTTGTGCGGGTAGAGCGCGTACGACTGGAAGACCATCGCCAGATCGCGCCGCTCCGGCGGAACGCTGGTGACGTCGCGGCCGTCTATCGACACGGATCCGGCGGTGGGTATCTCGAGCCCCGCGATGATCCGCAGCAGCGTGCTCTTCCCGCTGCCAGACGGCCCCACCAGCACGACGCGCTCGCCGTCCGCGATCGATAGATGCACGTCGCGCAGCGCCTTCTGGTCTGGTGCGAATGTCTTCTCGATTCCGGTCAGTGCGATCGCGGCCATTTACCCCTTCGTCGCGCCGGACGTGAGACCACTCACGATCCGGCGTTGAAACAGGAGCACGATGACCGTGACGGGAACAGAGGCCACGACGGCGGCCGCCAGTATCTGGCCCCACGGCACCTGATACTGCCCCCGAAAGAGTGCTATCGCAACCGGTACGGTCTGCCGGTCCGGCCCGAGCGTGAACGACAGCGCAAACAGAAACTCGTTCCAGGCATAAAGGAAGGTGAGGATCGCGGTCGTCGCAATCGCTGGCGCCGCCAGCGGCAGCATCACCTCGACCACCGTCCGGAGACGGCTCGCTCCGTCCATCAGCGCCGCCTCCTCCAGATCGCGCGGGAGCTGGCGGAAGAACGCTGCCAGCAGCCAGACGGCCAGCGGAAGGGAGAACGTGAGGTACGGCAGCACGAGCCCGGGAAAGGTGTCGATCAGCCCGGCGGATCGAAGCAGCAGGAAGAGCGGCGACACGATCGAGATCTGCGGGAACACCGACACCGCGAGCACCGCCGCAAGAAGGATTGAGCGGCCACGAAACCGCAGTCGAGCGGCTGCGTACGCTGCCGGCATGGCGACCGCGAGCGCCAGCACGGTAGTCGCCGCGGCGACGACGAGAGAGTTTCTGACGGGGAGCCAGAACTGCCGCTCAGCGAAGAGTGCGCGATAGTGATCGAAGACGATCGTTGTCGGTAGCAACTCCGGAACGCCGAACAGGCGAGCTTCGGGCGTAACGGAGGCGACCAGCATCCAATAGACCGGAAACGCCCACACCGCGAACAACGCGACCGACCCCGCCCGCACGAGCAGCCGGCTCACGGTCATCGGCCTTCGGCACCCACAGAGAGCGCACGAATGTACGCGAGCGCGAGGACGAACGTGATGCCGAACGTGATGACCGTCAACGCCGATCCGTACCCGAATCGCAGGTCCTGAAAGAGCGTCGTGAACGCATACAGCGAGACGATCTCGGTCGCGGTGCCCGGGCCGCCGCCTGTCAGGACATAGACGAGATCGAACACCCTGAATGCATCGAGCACGCGGAAGATGCCAGCGACGATGAGGGCCGGCCGAAGCAGCGGAAGCGTGATCGTGATGAAGCGACGCCACGGTCCGGCTCCGTCCATACGCGCGGCCTCGTGCAGCGCGGGATCGATCGCTTGAAGGCCGGTGAGCAGCAGCAGCGTGACGAACGGCGTGCTCTTCCACGTGTCGGCGAGAAGGATCGGTACCCAGGCCAGCACTGGATCCGACAGCCACGCACGCTGGAGTCCCGGGATGTGGAGCGCCCCCACCACGCCCGTTTCGGTCTCGAACATGAACCGCCACACGAGGGCGCCGACGACCGTGGGCAGCGCCCATGGCATGAGCACGATCACCCGGGCAGTTCCGCGACCGCGGCGCACGGAGTCGAGCGCCATCGCCAGCGCGAGACCGCACACGATCTCGAGCGCGACACTGACGATCGTGAAGAAGAACGTGTGCGTCAGCGCATCGATCAGCCTCGGATCGAACACCGCGGCCACATAATTCGCGAATCCGATCCACGGCCGGCCCAACCACGGCATGCGCAGGTCGTGCCGGTGGAACGACTCCCACACGCTGGCGATCAGCGGACCGACGGCGACAATCGTCAGCACGATCACGAGGGGCGCAAGCAGCGCCCATGCGAACCGAGCCTCGCGCCTCCCCGCCGTGTGTGCCGGCATCACGATGCCGCCTGCTCCAGACCTAACGACTGCAGCAACACCCGCATCTCCGTGGCTGCGCTCGACAGGGCCGCCGCCGGCGTCGCCTGCCTGGTCAACGCGCGGTGCAGGTGAATCTGCAGGATGCCCGAGAGCTGCGTATACACGGGAGTGACCGGCCGCGGCACCGCGCGCTCGATGATCGCGCGCGCCTGCGCCGGCGCGATCGCCAGCGACGAGGCGAGCGCCGCGTCGTCGTACACACTGCGACGCGCAGGAAACTGCGCCGTCGCGGCTGCACGCTCGAGCATCTGCGCGGGAGCCGTGAGATATCTGATGAGCGCCCAGGCGGCACCGGGGTGCCGCGATCGTGCGTTGATCGCCAGCTGCGCACCGCCAAGCGTGGCAGCTGACCGGCCGTTTGCCCGCGGCATTACCGTGACCGCAAAACGTCCCTCGACTTTGGACTCGCCTGGATTCCGGAGGAGCGCCGCCGCGTAGGGCCAGTTCCGCATGAATACGGCGTTGCCGTTCTGGAACGCGAAGCGCGTCTGTTCCTCCTGCCAGGTCAGCACCGCCTCCGGCACGATCCCGTCGCGGTAGAGCGAGTCATACATCGCCGTCAGCGCCTGCACCGCGGCCGACGAGTCGACGACGACGTGACCGGCTGCGTCGAGGATTGCACCGCCGTAGCCGACGAGGTATTCGAGAAAGACGGTGACCAGGCCTTCGTACCGCGCGCCCTGCCAGACGAATCCGGAGCCGGCCGATTTGTCGGCGATCGCACGGCGGGCGATGGCCTCGAGCGCGGCAAATGTCTCGGGCGGGGCCGGCATCAGGTCCGTGCGCCAGTACAGTATGCCGACGTCGACAAACCAGGGAACGGCGTACAGCCGCCCCCGCCATCGATTGGCCGCCATTGGAGCCGGGAAGAAGTCGGCCGCGTCTGCGGATTGAAGGACGTCGTCGAGCGGACGGATCCAGCCGGCCGCGGCGAACTCGGGCGTCCAGACCACGTCGAGCTGCAGGACGTCCGGCTCGGTCGACCACGCATTCAGCCATTGCACGTAGAGCTGATGGCGCTGATCGGCCGCATCGGGCGTCGGTCGCAGCTCGACTGGCAGACCGTGCTCCGCCTCGAAGCGTGCGATCTGCGACCGGAGACTCGCGCCTTCGGCGCCGAGCACGCTGCCCGAAAAGGTGAGCACGTCACCTCGGGGCCCACAGCCGATCGTGAAGGTCGCTGCCGTAAGGACCGCGATCAGGATGGCTGGACCGCACCCATGAATCACCCGCACAACGAGCCAGCGTACTACCGACAGTCAACACTCCGGTGGATCACATGGCAGAGCCAGGCTCCGATCCGCCTCATGAACGACGTTGCGATCGTCGGCCCCGGTCCGGCGGGTGCCCATCGCGGAACATGCAACCCTGAACCGGTCGAGGACGACATTGAATCGCGAGCCTTGCGAACGGACCGGATCTGAAGGCCCGCTTGCTTCGGGCGATCAAACCATCGACAGAGGTATGAATCCCGATGGTTTACTTGATCCGTCCGTCCCGAGGTGCAGTGGTGAATTCACAGCCTCACGCACCCACATGATGAGGGCCGCGAACCTGCCGGTGGCTTCGTCCTTCGTCGGGAACACGCAGTAGTCCTCGACCGGATTCGACACGCGCCAGCAGATCTTGCGGATCGCAATCCCTATGTTGGACCGCAAGCCGTTGGCGAGGGTGTGTTCGGCCGGCTCATGGTGGCGGTCGATGACTTCACCGTGACCCCTGACACCTTCGTTGACGGCACTGACCACGTCGTCGTGCTCGGCCGCTACCGCGGCACCTTGGCGACCGAGATGACTCTTCGTCGGCGCATCGCCAAAGACCGTCGCGGAGGCTCGGGACCTTCTGTCCGAAGTTTGTAGACATTTTCGGAACAAGGTCGGGCGGTCCTGGTGGCGTTGACCTGCCGGTGCACATCGACTTGTAACGCGGTGAAGCGTCACTCCGTGCACCTCGGTGAGCGACTCGTCGAACGCCAGAGACACCTGCTCGAATTCCACGGCCGGCGGCGCGTCGTCGGCCTGCGGTTGCCCGGACACCAGACCGATCCTAGCCTGAGTCGCCTCGAGCGACCGGCGCGGCTGATACCCAAGGGGCGTCCGACGGCAGTGACCTTTCGGGGGGTCGTGGACACAGCGCTCGCGCCGCCACCAGACTGCGCCGCATGCTTACCCGCGGCGCCGTCGCTACCGGCGCGGTGGTGGCAATGGTATGCCGGGCCGGGCCCGGGATGGTGGTTGGCGCCGCCGGTGCTGGCCCAGCGACTCCGACATCAGGATCGAGGTGTGGTTGCCGCTCGCGAACAACTGGAACGGCGAGTTCCAGGGTGTGGGCAATGGCGGACTGGCAGGATTCATCACCTACACGTCGGGGCGTTAAGCTCGCCCGTCAGGCGGACGGTTCCCAGGGAGACTGACCGGCCTCTGTCGGCCTCGGCAGAAACGTGAGCGGCGGCACCCGGCCGAGGCTGTCGTGGGACCGCTCGCGGTTGTGCACCTGGAGCCACGCGTCGGTGGCGACGCGCAGCTCGGCGATCGATTCGAAAAGGTGCGCGTTCAGCACCTCAGTGCGACAGCTGCGGTTGAAACTCTCGAGGTAGGCGTTCTGGTCGGGTGTGCCCGGCTGAATGTAGTGGATAGCCACGCGGTGCTCGGTGGCCCACTCGACGAAGGCCTGGGCCGTAAACGCCGGGCCGTTGTCGACGCGGACCGCGACCGGCCGACCATCCAGCGCGACGAGTTCGTTGAGGACGCGCACCACGCGTCGGCTGGGCAGGGACACGCCCATGGCAATCTCAAGGCCCTCGCAAATCGCCTTCGTCGAGCGCGGTCAGCAGCCGCACGCGCCGGGCGTCGTAGGGCGTCTCGGTCATGAAGTCCAGCGCCCAGGTCTGGTCCAGCACCGGTGGGGCCGTGAGCGGCTGGCGGAGCCGCTTCGGCACCCGCCGCGTCGTCCGTCGCGGCAGGTTCAGCCGCAGCGCGCAATACACGCGCTGGAGCCGCTTGTGGTTCCACAGGTGGCCCTCGGCGCGCAGCCGATCGTAGAGCGTCCAGAAGCCCCACCGCGGATACCGCGCCGCGGCCTCAGTCAACACGGCGATCACCGCCGCATCGCCCCGGCTCGCCGACGCCCCGCCGCACTTGCTCCGCCACTTGAAGAACGTGGCGTTGCTGACCCGTACTTCCGCAGCAACTCCGCCACCGGTACGCTGCTCTCGGCGTCCCTCAGGATTCCGACGATCTGCGTCTCACTGAACGTCGACTTCCGCACGACCGCTTCCTCGCCGGAGCAGTCTACGCGGAACCGTTCAGTCACCAGGGGAGCTTACGGACGCAGCGAGCCGGCGGACGGAGTGCTTACCTCCTGCCGCCGGCTCGTCGGTTCAGTCGGACTGCCTAGAAGGCGTAGACCATCCCGAGGCGCATGACTCTCGGTGGGAGGATGGCGTTGATCCGGTTGAAGTTCGGTCCCGACCGTCGGGTCATGTTGGTCGCGGCGTTAGAATTGAGCGCGTTGAACAGATCCCACTCCACCGTGACAGTGTGGTTCTGGCGGATCGTGAACCGCTTGGCAGCGCGCACGTTCAGCAGCTTCACCGCCGGCAGCCGCAGCGATCCCAGAGGTTCCATCCGGAGCGTGAGGCTGCTGAGAGTCGGCAGGCCGGTGCGGAACTGGACGTCGCGCGCCTGCGCCGTTCCGCTCTGTACTTCGAAGACCGAAGAGGTCATGAGCCCGAGAGGCAGTTGGACGCTGCCGCTGGCGCGGAACGTGTGTTCCCACGACTGGTCCTTCGGGAAAAAGCTCGCGGCGTTCGGGTCCATCGGGAAGACCCCGCCGGCGAACGCGTTCCTTTTGGTCCCCAGATAGCTCACCGCATACTGATAGCCGCTCGACAGCCGCTTGGTCAGTGCGACGTCGATGTTGTGGTACCTATCGTTGAAGCCGTCAGGGTTGATAGCCATCAGGGTCTCGCGGCCACGGTTCGCTGGATTCAGGTCGTAGTAGGTAACCATGTCGCCGTCGTCACCGGTGTTGAGCACGCCATCGGCGCCAGGATCACGCACCGTCACCGGGACGTTGAAGGCCTCGAATGGCCGCTCGAGATTGACCACCTGGTAGCGGTCGTTGGCGACCTTGTAGACGTAGCCGAGCCGCGCCGACAGCGCGCCCATCAGCTCGCGTTCGAGAAAGAGCGTAAACTCGTCGGTTCGCGGCTGTTTGAGGTCGCGATTCAACACCTGGCTCGAGGACCCCGTGCCAGGATCCGTGCCGATGAAGTTCCCGAACTCGCCTCCCACCTGGCCGGTCTGCTGGTTGAATGTCCCCTGGAAGATCTTGTCGCCGTTGAGGTCGTTCCAGCGATACCGGCGCTGCGTGTGGTCGTTGAGGTTGAACGGACGAACGATGCCGGCGGTATCGGCGCGGATGGCGAAGTTGAACTGGCCCCACGCCGCCTTGACCACCGTCTTGTCGTTGATGGCGTAGGACAGCCCGAACCGCGGCGCGAAGTCTCGCCAGTCGTAGAGGGACTTGTAGGCGAAGTCGGCGGCCTGCGAGAACTGGCCGGCTTCCTTCGACTGCGCCGGCAGATAGACGTGGTATCGCTCGATCCGCAGCCCGGCGTTCAACGTGAGCTTGTCGCCGACGCGGAAATTGTCGCGGATGTACCAGCTCTGGTGACTAACACTGTTCTTGGCCTGGAAGGGCGAGTTGTAGGTGACCACTTCAACCGGCGTGCCGTTGGCGAACACCGCGAGGTAGTCGTTGTCGGAACCGCCTTCATCGGCGCTGCGGCGGCGCTGGAAGCGGTTGTAGGCGTCCTGCGCAAAGTAGACGCCGGTCTTGATGTCGTGCTCGACGCCGAGCCAGCGCGGCACGAAGTGAGTGTAATTGGCAAACCACTGATAGCGGTAGCTCTTGTTCCCCGTCGGGGTAGGTTCGTCGACGCCAGCCGACTTGTTGTCCCAGCCGGGTCCGGTCCACCGCAGCGTCACGGTGTCGAAGTTGCTCTGCAGAGTGTTGGCCCCAACCGTATCGGCGGGCACGTGCCGTGAGTGCCAGCCGGCGTTGCCGAACGCGGCGTTGATGATCCCGTTGGACCACGGTGTGTAGGTGTACTCGGCGTTGTAGATCTGGTTCCAGTGCACCTGGGGGTGCACCGAGTCGCCGTTGTGGTTCTGGTCGGCGTCGTTGCCGTCGAAGTACTTGGTATTGGCGTAGTGCATGTACGACAGCGACTGCTTGTCGGTCAGCTGGTACTTGAGCTTGACGCCCGAGGGTTTCTTGCCTGACGACTCGCTGTTCTTGACCTGCCCGGCCGGCTCGTCGCCCGTCCACCACAGCCCGTCCGGTCCGGGGTCGCGCGCGAAGCCGATCGGCTCGTCGACGTACTCCTTGTTGCGAATACTGGTGAAGAACCACAGCTTGTCGCGAATGAGACGTCCGCCAAGCGAAGCGTTGACGTCGAAGTAGTGATCCATCGGGTTGCCGGCGGTCACACGCGCCGCCCGCAGCTTGTCGGTGATGTTGTCCCCCTGCATACCGCGGGTCTGGAAGGCCCCGAACGCCATGCCGTGGAACTGATTGCCGCCCGATCGCACGATCGTTTGGAACGTCATGCCGGGCGTGGCGATCTCAGGGTCGTTGCCGGCGGCACGAACGACCATCTCTTCGATCGCGCCGACGTCGTAGTAGCCGGCGACGCCGTCGGTGTTGACACCGTCGAACATCAGGGTGCTACCACCGACGTTGGTGCCGTAGTTGATCAGCGAGCCCCGGCCGCCGCCGGTCTTGCTGCCGCCGACGTCGGGAATGCCGCTGACTCGGATGCCCGGGGCGAGCTTGCCCATGTCCTCGTAGCTGCGCGACGACGGCAGCAGCTCCCAAGCATCCGACTTTATGGTCGCCACCGCTGCCACCGTGCGGGTGTCCACCACCGGCGACTGTCCGGTCACGGTGATCGTCTCCTCGATACCGCCGAGTTCCATTTTGGCGTCGATGGTGGCGACGAAGTTCGCCGACAGCTGGACGTTGGACCGCTCGACGGTCTTAAAGCCGGTCAACTGGAACCTGACGGTATAGGTGCCGCCAGGTAGGGTCGTGAAGCGATAGCGCCCGTCCGCGGCAGAGAAGGTTTCGGGCTGCGACTGTAATGCCGGGCTGGAAATCGTCACGGTCACGCCCGGCAGCGTAGCGTTGGTGTCGTCGACCACCCGGCCTTCAATGCCGGAGTTGGTCGTGGTCGTCTGAGCGGCGGCCGGCACGGCCGCAACCCAGACGAGCAGGCTCGACGCTGCGAGCGCGATGAGCCTCCGAGTGAACTGCGTCGTCATGTTGGCCACCTCGTTCGTTGTCGGTCGCTTCGCCGCGTGCACCCGCTCACTCGAGAACACCAAGGGACCCTCCTCACCTGTGACATCGCTCGGCGAGCCGCACTACCGGCCTGTCAAGGTCGGTACGATGCTGCCGCGGCATCGGAAGCTAACGGTCACGGCACCACTCCGTCAATAACCTGAAGCGGGTATGGGCCGGAAATGCGCGGATCCGAGGCGCCGACGGCCGGGGCGGCCCGGTAGCCGTGCGCAGCACGCACGCATCGTCGCGGCCGCGTCGAAGGGCGATGCGAACGGCCTCATCCCCACTGGCTCGCTTCCCAGCGTTCGAACTGCTCGTCCTGCTCGGCGGCAGAAAGAGTCTTCACGGCGTCGACGACGACCGCGACATCGGCGGTCACGTCGAGCGTCACGGCGGGCGCCACGTAGCCGTCAGCGCAGATGCCGAGCTCGTAGGTGCCGGCGGCCACGTCCACCGTCGCTACGCCGTCGAAGTCAGTGACCGCCCGGTAGGGGCCCAGGCGGACGTCCGCGCCGCCGATCGGTGCCGTCGTGCCGGCGCCGGTGACCGTGATCGTCACCTGGTGTGCAGGAGGCGCGACAGTGACGAACGTGAAAGGCGTCGCGGCATCGTCGTGGGCCTCGTCCATCGCGTGGCCGGACACACCGGCGGCCCAGCGCGTCAGCCCGGTCGCCATCGGGGCCACGAGGTCGACGTCGGCCCAGTACAGGGCCTCGGTGCCAGCCCACGGCTGCGCACCGAGGTGCCCTCGGCCGACGGTGGCTCCGCTCTCGTCGCGGACGGCGACCGGGTGCTGCGCCAGCTGACAGCGCGCCGAGCACGTCACCCCTACCTTCAGCGTGAACGGACGTCCTGCCACCACCGGCGACGGAACGTCCCAGACGGCGATGCTGGGCGCGTGCGGTGCCGTCTGGCCGTGCCTCTGGACCATCGGCTGTCTCCTCGGCCGGCGGCCAGGCCGCGCGGCGTCCTAGCGGCCGGGCGCCACCTCGTCGGCGGCGTTGCCGCCGGAGATGTAACCCTGGCACGAACAGCGGCCCCAGCCGTGTTGGTTGCTGCCCCCCGCCGACTCACCACCGCAGTAGAGGCCGGGAATGACGTGGCCGTGCAGGTCGATGACCTGGCACTTGCCGTTGATGCGCAGCCCGGTCACCGTGTCGTGGCAGATCGGCGTGCCCCACGCCGCGTAGAACGGCGGGGTCTGGATTTTGTGCTTGGGGCCGGGCTTCTCAAAGTCCTCGTCCTTGCCCAGGTCGACGAACGAGTTGTAGCGGGCGACCGTGGCGACGAGATTGGCCGGCGGCATTGGCACCTTCTGGTACGTGTTCCTGGTCAGCCCGCGCGCCAGCTCCTCGAGCGTGTCGGCGGCGAAGAAGTAGCCGTGTTCCTTGTCGACGAACGGCGGCTCCACGTTCCACTTCCGGCGCGCCACCGCGTCGGCGTCGAAGATCACCCACACCGGACCGGCCGCATAGTCGGGGGCCTGGGAGCCTTCGTTCAACGCCAGCGCGGCGTGCACATAGAGCGGCCGCTCCTGCTTCACGCCGTCGGCATTGGCGTGGGGCTTGGCTCTGGTGTTCCTGAAACTGCCGTGGACGTAGCCGTCGATGGAGTTGTAGCCGGTGCCGTCCGGCAACTCGCCGTGCGTTTCATCGCAGAACCGCTTGCCGACCTGGTTCACGCTGATGACGTGCTCCCAGCCGGCGATGCCGAGGTTGATGCCGCTGGCGCGCGAGAACGGGAACAGCGGGCTCTTCGGTCCCCACTGCGTGTAGGTGTACTGCGAGCCGACGACGTTGCGTTTCATGATGACGCGGCGCCGTTCGAACGCATTCGCCGTCGCCCACAGCGACGCGCCGATGGCCATCGCGGCGAGCTCGCCGCTGGCGTCCTGGAACGAATAGGGTTCGCCCCCGGTCTGATGCTCCTCGGTGAGCCGAGGATCGAAGATTCTCCGGAAGTTGGCGTTGCTCGAGCTGCCGCCGCTGGCGATGATTACCGCCTTGCGGGCCCGCACCGAGACGGTCGGCCGGGTGAGGGCGATATTGCCTTCGGATCGATAGCTCTCCAGGCGCGTCGTCGACCCGGGGAGGAAGCGCGGCCTGTAGCTGGCTTCGAGGCCGAGCACCCGGCCAGCGGTCGGGCTCTCCCTGAACAGCCGGTCCATGTGGTAGTTCAGCAGGAAGCGGACGCCCTTCTTGCGCGCGCTGGCCTCGAGCGGCCTGATGTTGGCGGCGCCGCGACCGCCGCCCGGGCTCATCGGGCCAGGGACGTTGACGCCTTCGAGCACCGGCGCGCACATCCGCAGCGCCGAGATCCCCACCGAACCCGAGTCGAAGGCCGGTGGCCTGACGACGATGCCGTTGGCGATCAGGAACTCGAACGTCGCTGCGCAGTTGTCAGCGAAGGCGCGCTGCACCTCGCGATCGTTGTAGCGATAGTCGGCGATGCCGTGGGGCAGGACCACCGACCAGTCGGTCAGATCCTTGAACACCTGGTCGGGGGAGTCTTCGATGCCGTGCTGCTTCTGCCAGCTGGTGCCGCCGCCGAGCGGCAGACTCCCGCCGCTGAGGATGCCGTGGCCACCGACGTCGTAGTTGGCCTCGACGACGATCACCGAGGCGCCTTTGTCCCTGGCGCGGATTGCCGCCGGAAGGCCGGTGGCGCCGGAGCCGATGACGACGACGTCGGCTTCGAGATCCCACTGACGCCTCGGCTGCGCGCCGGCCTCGGTCGCCGCACCGGCCAGCGCCGCCGCTCCCAGCCCGGCGGCGGCGCTCTGGTTGATGAACGCGCGCCGGCTGACTGCGCGCTTCTGCCGCTTGCTCATGCGCTCGCGTCTCCGTGATCGATGGGGCCGTGCTGACCGGACAGGGCGCCGGCAGCGCGTGACGGCGCCGCCGGCCCCGGTGGCGTACTAAGTGAGCTGGCCCTTCGGTGAGCTCTTGGCGCGGGCGAGCGCGGCCTGCATGTAGCCGGCGGCGAAGGCCGGGTAGCTGTATGGCGCCCCGACCATGTCCGGCGAGTGGTCGAGATGGACCAAGCCGTCCCATCCGATGTCGACCACCGTCTTCATGATCTTGTAGTAGTCGTAGTAACCGGAGTCAACCATCGCCTCGTCGAACTTCGGCTGTCCGTTGACCGGCGGGCTCGTGACGTTGCGGTAGTGGATTTCGCGGTACTTCTTGGCTGCCGCGAACTCCTTCAGCGCCTCGAGGATGTCCTTGCCCATCAGCGGCCCGCCTTCGTTCCAGCTGCCGGCGCAGAACTGGATGCCGACGTTGGCGCTGTTGGCCGCCGCGAACATCGCCTTGATACGCTCGTAGTTGGACAGCACGCGCGACACCCCGCCAAGGCTCTCGAACACCGGCGGATCGTCGGGGCCGTGGAACGCGATGAAGACGCCCTCTTCCTCGAGGACCGGCACGATCTCCTTCACGAAGTGATTCTTGAAGTTGGCCATGACCTCTTCGTACTTGTACTGGCGGCCCCAATACAGCGAGTTCAGCCCGGACGCGGGTCTCGGAGCCTTGTCGAGTACGCCCAGGTAGTCGCTGGCGCGGACGTCCGGCGAGGCGGGATCGAACCGGCGCGTCTTCGAGCCGCCGCGGCCCTCCACCTGCCCGCTGCTCCAGACGCCGGTGATCATCAAGCGCGAGCCGGTATAGTCGAATCCGGCGCCGTTCTTTCCGGTCGCCCGAATGAACTGCTTGAGGTGCTCGGCCGCCTCGGCGCGGCCCGGCAGGTCGAGCAGCAGGGTGTTGAGGGCATAGTTGCCCTTGCCGCCAAGGATGTAGCGGATGTTGTGCAGGATGAGGCCGGCGTCGGTGTAGCGCTTCTTGGCGGCCTTCTGCTCGTCGACCGAGAGGAAGTTGCCGTCCCTGGCGCGCCCGTTGCCGTAGCACCACTTGAAGCCGACCTCTTTGATGAAGCGGACATCGTCGGCGGTGGGGTTGATGCTGTTGCCGAGCGGACGATGACAGAGCTTCACGCCGGTGCCGTCGGCGAGGACATCGTTGGCCGCGGCGTTGAGGGCACGCATGTTCCCGAGCACGGCCGCGGCGGCCGCTCCGCCGAAGGCCAGCCGGCCCAGCGTGCGCCGCGAGAACACCTTGCCGCTGGTCGAGAAGTATTCGAGGTCCTTCTTGTAGCGCTTTCGGTACTCCTGGTACTCCAGGTCCTTCGCCATCACGTCGCGCTTGTGTTCCCAGGCTTCCAGGACTTCCTTCATGGCCTCATCCCCTTCCGTGTCGAATCGCTGACTCGTGGTCGTAGTGCTCGAGCGCCGGGTCACGGCGCGGTGGCCTGTTCAGGAATGGCGGCTGGCGCGGCGGCGCCCGCCGCCGGGAGGTCGCCGCTGGCCAGCCGACGTTGCGCGCGACCCAGCCACAGTCCCAAAACCGCCCAGGACGCTGCCAGCGGTACCGCCAGTGCCGCCAATCCGGCCAGCGCCATGCCGAGTTGCCCCAGCCAGCCTTCGGTCCAGGCGCCGATGACATCGCCGCCGCGGTAGACGAAGGTGTCGGTGAACGCCTTCGACTTGTACTTCTCTTCCCGCGTGACGACCGTGAACAGCGTCTCCCGAGCCGGCCGGGTGATGGCCCGTTGAATCGCCCGGAACGTCGCGTCGAACAGGACGAGCACAGCGAAGGAGCCGGCGATGGCCAGCCCGACGAACCCCAGCGAAACGACCACCGGCAAGATCGCCAGCGCCACCGCGACGCCGAGCCGCCTCATCAGATGCCCGGTCACCACTGCCTGCAGCACCAGCGTCGCCACCTGTGTGATGAGGTCGATCTGCGCGAACACCGTCGCCCGCATGTCCGTGTCGGCGCCGAGGGCGGCGACCATCTGCAGGCGGGTGAAGTAGATGAACGTGGCGGTCACGGTCATCACCAGTACGTAGACCGAGATGCCGAGCAGGTAGCGCGACCGGAACACCGCGCCGATGCCCGCCCAGGCGTTGCCACCGATAACGGCGCTGTCGATGGCCGGCTCCACCGGGCCGCTGCGCTGAGCTTCGGCCGTCCGTTCCGGGCGCAGCCAGGCCACGCCCCAAGCCGCGACGATCGCCAGGAACAGGAACGTCGCCGAGACCAGCAGCATCGCCGCTGTTCCCAGCGGCCCGACCAGCACACTCGCCAGCCACGGCCCGACAATGGCGCCGAGCGTCCCGCCGACGGCGATGACGCCGAAGATCCGCTTGCTCTGCTCGAGCGTGAAGCGGTCGGCCATCAGCGCCCAGAAGACCATCGTGCTGAACAGGTTGAAGACGCTGAACCACACGTAGAACACCCTGCCGCTGATCTCGCCGACGGCGGCCGGCGCCATCGTGATGAGCGCGTAGAAGCCGACCAGGCTCAGGGCGAAGAATGCATAGGTGGCGGTGATGAAGACGAGGCGCCGGAAGCGGCTGACCAGCCACCCGAACAGCGGATTGACCGCCAGCGTCACCGCCGCCGTGCCGATGAACAGCCAGCGGATGGCGTCGAGCCCGCTTCTCATTCCGAGCGCGTCACGCGCCGGTCGCAGCACCATCAGGGCGGTGAGGACGAAGAAAAAGTAGAGCGTCGCCACTGCTAGAGGCGCCACCTCGTCGGCATGCACGTTGAACACGCGTTGGGAGAACGAACTCATGCCGGGCCCTCGTCAGTAGACGCAGCCGTCAGTAGCCACGCTTGGGATCGAAGACCGAGTAAAGCTTCTCGCCGGCGGCGTAGCGGCGCATGTTCTCCCGCACCAGGACCCAGCGCAGCTCCTCGTCGCGCTGCGCGATCGGATTGCTAGTCTGGCGGCCGCCGGAACGGGTGCTGCGCGGCGTTTCCCGCGAACCAGTGAGCATCAGGTTCGGCGACTTCCAGAGTGGCGAGCTGGGCGGCAGCGGGTGCTCCGAAGCCCAGTCCAACCCGGCGCTGCCAACGCGCCCGTCCCTCAGCGCGGCCGCCAGATCGTCGGGCACCACGATTTCGGCCCGCGAGAAGTTCACCAGCATGCCACCGCGCTTCATCTTCGAGAACATCTCGGCGTTGAACAGGCCCCTGGTGTCGGGCGTCAGCGGCGCGGCAATCACCACGATGTCGGCGCGGCCGATCAGGTTGGGGAGCTCGGGGGCCAGCCCGACGTATTCGACAAATGGCGGACCTTCGCGACTGGAAGCGCGCGTCGCGATCACCGTCATGCCAAATTCGTGCGCCAGCCGGGCGATTTCGGTGCCGGCGCCGCCCAGGCCGACGACGATCATGGTCGCCCCGTGCAGCGACTTGGCCGGACGGGTCGGCCGAACCGTGCCGAAGGCGCCGCCCTGGGCATTGCCCCAGGCGACCTCGGCGTTGCGCGCCAGCGCGAAGATGAAGCCGAAAGCGCTCTCCGACAAACCGTCGTTCTTGACCTTCTGGCTGTTGGTCAGCAGGATCTTGCCGGTCCTGATCTCGGTCGCCGATGCGCACTGATCGGTGCCGCCCGACGACGAGTGGATCCACTTGAGCTTCGGGGCGCGCTTGAACATGTCGGCGTCGCTTTCCCCGTGCTCCAGCCCGCAGGCGCCGCTGACGAGGACGATGGCGTCGGCGTCTGGCCAGTGCTTCTGGTTCTCCAGGTTGTTGGCCACGCCCACCACAGTCACTCCCGGCGGCATCGCCGCCTGGAGCCACGGCGTCCGCTCGGGCCGGTCGACGTTGACGACGATCTTGGCGGGCACGGTCCAACCCGGGACCATATCTCTGGCCGGACGGGGGCCCTCGACCAGCGGAAAGCGGTTGATCGCCGTCACCAGATCGATCGGCCCGACCACCTCTCCGGTCGGGGTCATCACCAGCTCGGACGACGGGCCGGCGTTGAGGCCCTGCTGCGCCATCGAAGCGGCGGGTCCTGCCAGGGGCAACAGCACCGCGCACAAGACGAACGAGTACGACCGCAGGTGCCTGTTCATGATGGCGTGTCTCCCACCCTCCCGAGGCCCGGCGAACACGCCCGGGCACGACGCACGCCCGTCCTCGGTGGGCAGAGCGCCCCGCGTGTGGCCGAAAGGCTGGCCAACACTACGGCTGCGCCGATCGGCCGTCAATACCCACAACAGGGTACCGATTGCGCCTTCGGGCGCCCTCCCGGGCCGACGGATGCGAACGAGCGCCTTGGCCTACCCGGTTCGGGTGATTGACAGCCATCGAAGAGCTTCAGTAGATTTTGTGGCCTTCTTCGCGCAGCCGCCTGTGATCTACTTGCGCGCCCTGTCCGTGGCGTTCGCCCTCGGCGTCCTCGTGGCCGCAGGCGCACCGATGTCGGCCGCCGATCTCCGCGGCGTGCTGACCGACTACACGATTACGTCGTGGAGCCAGCGCGAGGGGCTGCCGGACGGCAACGTCTGGGCGCTGGCGCAGGATCTCGACGGCTACCTGTGGGTCGGGTCGGACGGCGGACTGCTCCGATTCGACGGCGTGCGCTTCACGTCGAAGCCGACCGGCGACTCGGGCCGACAGAAGCCGGTGCGGGCCCTCCATGCGGCGCGCGACGGCAGCATCTGGGTCGGCTACGGCAACGCCGGCGGGCTGGCGCGGATACGCCCCGACGGCATCCGCACGTTCGGCGAGGCCGAGGGCGTGCCCGGTGCGGCGTTCATGGTGGTGATCGAAGACCTGGCCGGCGTCATCTGGGCTGGCGGCGAGAAGGGTCTGTTCAGCTTCGCCGATGGCCGCTGGCAGCACGTCGGCGCCGCGCAGGGGTTGCCGGAGGCGGCGGTCTACAGCGCCTACGTCGACCAGAGTGGACGCTTCTACGTCGGTACGGCCACCGGGATCCTGCGTCGACAACCCGGCGAGTCGAGCTTTACCCAGCTCGAAGTCATCGACGCCGACACCGAAGAGCCGACCGAGGCCGGACTCGTCGGCCGGTTCCAGCGCTCGTTCACCGAAGACGCGGCCGGCCGCGTGCCGGCCATCGTCGGCGGGTTCCCGCGATCGTTCGTCCAGGATGCGACCGGTCGCCTGCTGGTCAACGACTGGACGGCCGGCTTCCACGTCGTCGGCAGCGCGCAGCTCCCGTTCGACCTCGATGAGCGTGGCCGCGGCTACCGTCTGCTGCTCGATCGGCGGGGCAACTTGTGGGTCGGGACGATCGGCCAGGGGCTGTGGCGAATCCGACCGCGCCGCCCGAGCGGGTTCCAGAGCGAGCGGGCCAGTTCGCTGACCGGATTGCTCAGCGACGGCGTCGGCGCCCTCCTCGAAGACAAGGACGGCAACATCTGGGCCGGCACGACCGAGGGCCTGAACCGCCTGACGCCCCGTCGGGTCAGTCAGCTCACCGACCAGGGCTTCGTCGTCGGCATCGAGATGACGCCCGACAACAACGTCTGGGTGGGCACCGACGACGCCCTGAGCCGCTTCTCGCCCGGCGACAGCGAGTCGCCGTCGTTGCGGGTGCCGCTCAGCGGGTCGCGCCTGCGGACGATGCACGCCGACGAGCGCGGAACCATCTGGGTCGCCACCGATCGGTACGTCGCCAGGATGCCGGGGGGGACCACCCGGCTGTCGCCGCTGTCGGCCGGCCCGCTCTCCCAGATCGACCTCATCGCGTCGGACTTCGCCGGCGGTGTCTGGCTCTACGACCAGAACCAGGTCCTGGGGCGGTGGGTCCGCGGGGCGGTCAGTCGTGTACCTCTGCCACCGGAGTTCGGCGACGTGCGGATCAAGGTCCTCTACACGGACCGCCGCGGCCAGCTGTGGGCGGCATTGGCCGACGGCCGGGTCGCCATCCGCGATCGCAGCGGGACGTTCAAGGTCTACGGTCCGGCCGACGGTCTCGGCGGGGGCACCTGCCGTCAGATCTTCGAGGACGATGAGGGCGCGGTGTGGCTGGCCGCCATCGGCGGACTCAGCAGGTTCGCTAACGGCCGGTTCGTGACCGTCCGTTCCGATCGGGGCTTTCCGGTCAGCGACCTGACCGCGATCGCCGAAGACGACGTCCACACCTTGTGGATCGGCACCGGGTTCGGGCTGTTGCGCGTATCGCGGCACGATTTCGACGAGGTGGCGGCCGGCCGGTCGACGGGTATTCCTTACAGTTCCTACGATCGGTCGGACGGCCTGGCCGGCCTGCCCCATGCCTACAACAACAACCGCCGGGTGGTGCGGGCCAGCGACGGCCGGCTGTGGTTCGTCACCTCGCGCGGCCTCAGCGTGATCGACCCGAGGGCGTTCCGCGACGCGCCGGCGCGCCACCCGATCACCGTCGAGTACGTCACTGCCGACGAGACCCGCATGGAGATCGCCAACGGCCTGCGGCTGCCAGCGCGCACGACGCGGGTCGAGATCGCATATTCGGAACTGAACCTCAGCTCGCCGCTGAGGACGCGGTTTCTCTACCGGCTCGACGGCTTCGATGCCGACTGGGTCGACGCCGGGACGCGCCGCACCGCCTTCTACACCAACCTGCCGCCGCGCCAGTACACGTTCCGGGTCGTCGCCAGCGCTCCCGACGGCACCTGGGTCGAACCGGGGGCGGCGATTGATTTCGCCATCGCGCCGATGTTCTACCAGACCAGCTGGTTCACGGCCGGCGCCGTCGTGGCCCTGGCGCTGGCGGTGTGGGGCGTCTGGCTGCTGCGCCTGCGGCAGATTCGCGGGCAGTTCGCCCTGGTCCTCGGCGAACGCGTCCGCCTCAGTCGCGAACTGCACGATACGCTGCTGCAGGGGCTGGTCGGCGTCGCGCTGCAGTTCGACGCCATCGCTGCCGACGTTGAGACCAACTCACCGGGCATGCAGCGCAGCTTCGTCCGCATGCGCAAGCAGATCGAGGAGTACATCCGCGAGGCCCGCCAGTCGATCGTCGATCTGCGCTCGCAGCCGCTCCGCCGCCGCGACCTCGTCGCCTCGTTGCGCGACGCCGGCGAACACCTGACCGCCGACCGGGCGATTCGCTTCGAGTTCTCGGTGTGCGGGACCGTGCGCCGCTTCCCGCGCAAGATCGAGGACGAGCTGCTGAGAATCGGCCAGGAAGCGGTCAACAACGCCGTCCGTCACGCCGACCCGACGCTGATCCGCGTCGAACTGGCCTACACCGATACCGCGGTGACCCTGCAGGTGAACGACGACGGCCGCGGCTTCGACCACGGCTTGCTGACCGAGGCCGCCGCCGAACACTACGGCCTCATCAGCATGCGCGAGCGGGCCGAAGAGATCGGCGCATCACTCGAGATCGCCAGCCGCGTCAATTTCGGCACCAACATCCGGGCCATCGTCCCCATGGCGGCGTAGGTGGCGGCGAACATGCCTCTCATCCGGGTACTCTGCGTCGATGATCACCGGATCGTCCGCGACGGGATCGCGCTCATCATCGGCCGGCAGCCGGACATGGAGGTGGTCGGCGCGGCGGCGTCGGGCGAAGCGTCGGTCGAGATGTTCCAGCGCCTGCAGCCCGACGTGACGCTGATGGACCTGCAGCTGGGATCGGTCAGCGGCGTGGAGGCCATCCGCCGGATCCGTGGCATCGATCCGGCCGGCCGGATCATCGTCCTGACGATGTACCAGGGCGACGAGGACATCTATCGGGCGCTCGAGGCCGGTGCGACCACCTACCTGCTGAAGGACATGCTGTCCGAGGACCTCGTCCGGGTGGTTCGCGAGGTTCATGCCGGCGGTCATCCGGTGCGCCCAGAGGTCGCCGCCCAACTGGCGGCGCGCGCCAGCGGACCGACCCTCACGCCTCGCGAAGTGCAGGTGATGGAGCTGGTAGCACAGGGAATGCGCAACAAGGAAGTGGGCGCGGCGCTCGTCATCAGCGAGGAGACCGTCCACGTCCACGTCCGCAACATCCTGACCAAGCTCAAGGTCAACGATCGCACGGCCGCAATCACCGTGGCGTTGCGCCGCGGCATCATCCACCTGCAATAGGCGCCGCTAGCGGCGGCCGGCTCAGGGCTTGGTGCCGAAGCGGGCCAGATCGGCGCGTGAATCGGCCTCGGTCTTGAGCGGCGTCACCTTATCGGGATCGAGCCGCAGCATCAAGTAGGTGATATGGTCGTCGATCTTCGAGAAGACGTGGCCGGTGCCGGCCGGGATAACGATGACGTCGCCGGTCTTCAGCTCGTGCGAGACGCCGTCGCGGATCGACGCCGCGCCGTTGCCCGGGCCGTTGAGCATTCGGACGTTCTCGGCGTCGGCTGGGCGCCGCTTCTTCCCGACCAAGTCGCTGCCCGTCACCAGGGTGCCGGCGCCATCGAGGATGTAGTACACCTCGCCGACCAGGTCGTGCTCGGCGACCGAGTTGGGAGCCTGGGCGGTCAGCTTGCCGCGGTGGACGATGCCAACCGCGGCGTTGATCTTGCCGATGTCGAGCGCCCGGACCTGCTGGTCGAGAATTCCGCGATTCTTGGCCCTGGTGATGTAGGCCTGGAGCTCCTGATTAGGTATGTAGGTCGCCGGACAGTTTCGGCAGGTGGGCTGATAGTCCTGTGCGACGGGGGCGGCAACGACGAGCACGGCTGCCAACACCCCCGAGATACCTGATCTAAGCATCGTCGTTCTCCCTGGTCCACCCGCCCGCGTCACCCGCCATCACCGGGGGCGAGTGCGAAGCGAACTCGGACACTAAGTTCGGCTCCTGGGACAGTCAATAACCTGAGTAGGGTATTGACCCGGGCGACGATGGCGCCGCCGCCGCTCCCGCCCCGTCAATAACTCGATCGGGGTATTGACTACCGGCGTGCCTCGGCTATCGTGTGGCCCGCTCGACGCATCGCCGCCGATGCGCCGGAATCGCCTGGAGCTCGCTTTCGGCTTCTCGCCGGCTCGCTCCAGCGGGCCATCCGAGCGACGACGACCACGAGGTCACTACGATGAGACGCCGAGACTTCGGCCACGCGATCGCGACCACGGCGGCCGGTGCTGCGCTGGGCGCGCGCGTCTCCGCCCAATCCACATCGCCGGTCCGGGCGGCGATGCACGTCGGCTGTCAATCCGGCGGTACCACCATCGAGAATCTCGAGTTCAAGGCCCGCCACGGCGTCTTCAACATCGACGGCGACGAGCCGAAGAGCATTCCCGGCGTCGGCTGGGATCTCGAGGACTCGTTCAGGAAGCGCGACGCGTGCGACAAGTACGGCATCAAGCTCGAGGCCTACCATTTGTGGCATTCGCAGGGCATCGAGTCGACCAAGTTCCCGAGCATCATGCTCGGACAGAGCCCGCAGCGCGACCGCGACATCGAGCAGGTCCAGCAGATGATCTCGGTCGCCGGCAAGACCGGGGTCCGGTTGCTCAACTACAACACGACGATTCTCGGCATGCTGCGCACCGGGCGGACGCCCGATCCGAAGCGGGGCAACGCCCGCTACAACACCTGGGACTACGACGAGGCGGTGAAGCGCAACCCGCCGATGACCATCGCCAGTACGGTGACCGCCGACATGATGTTCGAGCGCATCACTTATCTGCTCGACCGCATTCTGCCCGTGGCGGCCGAGTACAAGGTGCAGCTGGGCAACCACATCGCCGACCCGCCGACCCATGCCGGGTATCGCGGCATTACCCGCTGGAACAGCCCCGACGTCTTCGCCGGCATCAAGCGGTTCGCCGAGCTCTACGACAGTCCTTTCCACGGATTCAACCTGTGCCTGGGCTCGACCGCCGAGGGCTTGAAGGATCCGCGAACCGAGATCCACCCGATCATCCGCTATGTCGGCGGCCGCAAACAGATCTTCAACGTCCACTTGCGCAACATCAAGGGCGGATGGGACCGATTCATGGAGGTCTATCCCGACAACGGCGACATGGACTTCTACCAGGTGGTGCGGACGCTGCGCGACGTCGGCTACCCGTACATGCTCTGCCCGGATCATGTGCCCGAGCACCACGATCCAGCGGCACGCAATCAGGCGTTCGCCTTCGCATACGGCTACATCAAGGCGATGGTGCAGGCCGTGAACGCCGAAGCCGCGTAGTGGCCCCGTCGTGAACGCCACCCGACTGAGCTACGGTCTGCTGGTAGCCGTCGTCGCCGCCGCGCTCGGCACGACGATCGGGGGCGGTGCGGCCCGGTCGGCGCGCGCCAGCCGGGGCACCGCCGACGGGGCCTGGCCTTCGTATGCCGGGGACAACCGCAATCACCACTACTCGCCGCTGGCCCAGATCGACGCCGCCAACTTCTCGACCTTGGAAGTGGCCTGGCGGCTAAAGACCGACAGCTTCGGCCCACGCCCCGAGTTCAAGCTGGAAGGAACGCCGCTCGTCGTCGACGGCATGCTCTACACCACGGCCGGCACCCGCCGCGCGGTCATCGCCGTCGACGCAGCGACCGGCGAGCTGCGCTGGGTGTCGTCGGAGCGCGAGGGCAAGCGGGCGGCGGCGTCGCCACGCCAGCTGTCGGGCCGTGGCGTGGGCTACTGGAGCGATGGTGTCGCGCCGCGCATCTTCTACGTGACCACCGGCTATCAGCTGGTCGCCCTCGATGCCAGGAGCGGCAGCCGCATCGGCACGTTCGGACGTGGCGGCATCGTCGATCTGAAACAGGGCGTGGTCGGGGCCAACGGCCGGCAGATCGACCTCGAGAGCGGCGAGATCGGTCTGCATTCCGCGCCGACGGTGGCCGGTGACGTCGTCCTGGTCGGCTCGTCGTTCCGCGAGGGCCATACGCCGCGCAGCGCCAGCAACACCAAGGGCCTGGTCCACGCGTTCGATGCCCGCAGCGGTCGTCGGCTCTGGGCCTTCAACACCATCCCCGGCCCCGGCGAGTTCGGCAACGACAGCTGGCTGAACGACTCGTGGCGCACCACCGGCAACGTCGGCGTGTGGAACCAGCTGGCCGTGGACGAGGATCTCGGCGTCGCCTACCTGCCGGTCGAGACGCCGACCTCCGACTTCTACGGCGGGCACCGCCCGGGCAACAATCTGTTCGCCGAGAGCCTGGTCGCGGTCGACCTGCGGACCGGCCGGCGCAAGTGGCACTACCAGCTCGTGCACCATCCGATCTGGAACATGGACATCGCCGCCGCGCCGATTCTCGCCGACATTCGCGTCGACAACCGCCCGATCAAGGCGGTGGCGGTCATGGGCAAGCAGGCGATGGTGTACGTGTTCGACCGCGTCACCGGACAGCCGGTGTGGCCGATCGAGGAGCGCCCGGTGCCTGCCGGCCGGGTGCCGGGCGAATGGTACGCCCCGACCCAGCCGTTTCCGACCAAGCCCAAGCCTTACGACTACCAGGGCGTCGAAAGCAAGGACTTCATCGATTTCACGCCCGAGCTGCGCGCCGAGGCCGAGCGGGTCTCCAGCAAGTTCCAGCTCGGTCCGATCTTCACACCGGCGGTCGAGAGCCGAGCCCAGGGACCGATCCACGCGTTCCGCTCGGCCGGCGGCACCAACTGGCCGGGCGCCGCCTACGACCCCGAGACCCACACCCTCATCGTTCCGTCCTACACCTCGTTCGTGCCGTACGGCCTGATGCCGTCGCCGGACCCGTCGTTCTCGGACCTGCGCTACGTGTCGGGCAACGCGATCACCGGCGTGCGCTACATCGGCGGACCGGGCGAAGACGCCGGCGCCGAAGCACCGGCGGCGACCGCGGTCAGCGAGTTCGGCGGCTCGGAGCGGCTGATCGACGTCGACTTCCGCCCCCGCGGCCTGCCGCTGCTGAAGCCGCCGTACGGCCGCATCACCGCGATCGATCTCGACACCGGCGACATCCGCTGGCAGGTCCCGCACGGCGAGACGCCGGATGCCGTCCGCAACCATCCGGCGCTGAGGGGCGTCGACCTGCCGCGAACCGGGCAGTCTGGCGCCGTGGGCGCCTTGGTCACCAAGACGCTGATCGTCGTCGGCGACCCCTTGACCAACGCCATTCCGGGTCGCGGCCGCGGGGCGATGCTGCGCGCCTACGACAAGGCGACCGGGCGGGAGGTGGGGTCGATCTACCTGCCGGCGCCGCAGAGCGGAACGCCGATGACCTACCAGATCGACGGACGCCAGCACATCGTGGTCGCCGTCAGCGGAGGCGCGTATTCCGGCGAGTACCTGGCGTTCCGCCTGCCGTCGTGAGCCGGCGTCAGCGACCGGTGAAGCGGGCCGGCCGCCGCTCGCTCACCGCTCGCACGCCCTCGCGGTGATCGTCGGTGCGACGCAGCCGCGTCTGCTCGGCGAGCTCGAGGGCGAGCTGCGCCGCCACCGCGGCCTGCAGATCGCGGCGCATCGTCGCGCGCGTGGACTGCACGGCCAGAGGCGCGGCTTCGCCGATCTCGGCCGCCAGCGCGACCGCCGTCTCGCGCAGGGTCTCGGCCGGAGCCAGCGCGTCGACCAGCCCCCAGGCGATGGCCTGCGCGCCGTCGATTCGGCGGCCGGTGTAGAAGAGCAGGCTGGCGCGCTGCGTGCCGATGACCCGCGGCAGCGTGGCGGTGAGCGCGAATCCCGGATGGATGCCGATGCGGACGAAGTTGGCGCTGAAGCGGGCCTCGGGCGAGGCGACGCGGAAGTCGGCGACGAGCGCCAGGCCGAGGCCGCCACCGACGGCAGGCCCGTGGATCGCCGCCACGACCGGCGTCCTCACCGCGAACAGCTTCGCCGCTTCGTCGTAGAGGCGGGCGGCGCGGGTATGGTCGTCGGCGGCGCCGTCGCCGCGGCTCGTGAAATCGGTGCCGGCGCAGAACGACCGGCCTTCGGCGCACAGCACGATCGCCCGGCACTCGCCATCGTCGGCGGCGGCCGAGAACGCCTCGCCGAGGTGGCGCAAGAGCGCGGCGTCGAAATAGTTGTGAGGCGGGCGATGCAGCTCGACGAGCCCGACCCGCCCCTGTCGCTGGAACGAAACGTCACCGAACCGTTCGACGGTCATCGCAGTCTCCGGACGTGGCGGTGGCGATGCTACCCCTACGGCACGGAATCGCTCATTCGCATTGTGAAAAGACTGTGTTCTGAACAATCGATTTTACATCGCGACGATCGGCCCCTAGGCTCGCGATGGTACGAAGCGACAGTCAGGAGGCAGGCATGACATCGAGACATCGCCGCGTGTTGTTCGTTGTGCTCTCCGTCGCCGTCAGTGGCGCGGCGATCTGGACCACCGGGATCGCCACCGGCCAGGTGGGACGAAACCAGCCGAGCAAGCGCCAGCCCTATACCTGGCCGCGCGGCAGCTCCGAGCCTCGTGCGCATGGGTTCCCGCTGGACGACACCACCTTCGTCCGCTTCCCGCTGCCGGCCGCCGAGAAGGCCTACGCCGACATCGACGGCGAGCGCATCAAGGGCTATCTGAAGGAAGTCGTCGCCATCTCTCTCAAGAGCAAGGCCGACGGCAACAAGTGGTGGGGGCGTATCGCCGGCACCGAGTACGACCACATGAGCGAGAAATGGGTCGAGGACAGGTTCCGGCAGCTCGGCCTGCAGGACATCCGCTACCAGCCGTTCGACCTGCCGCCGCAGTGGTTCACGACGTCGTGGAGCCTGTCGGTGACCGGCGGTGGCAAGACGATCACGCCGGCGAGCGTCATGCCGACGGTCGGGTCGGCGGGCACGCCGGCGGGCGGCCTCGATCTGGAGGTGGTGTGGGTCGGCCTCGGCGCCGAAGCCGACTTCATGGGCCGCGACGTCAAGGGCAAGGCGGTGCTGATCGAAAGCATCATGACACCGCGCGTCAGCGATCACTCGGCAATCTGGAACGGCGCGATCACGCGGGCCGAAGCCAAGGGCGCCGCCGCGATCCTCGTCAACCTGTCGTACTTCGGCAACTGGATCTACCAGGCCGGCGCCAGCGGCGTGAGGATTCCGCACCTGACCATCGGCAACGAGGACGGCAAGGCAATTCGCGAGATGCTGGAGACGGGCGGGGTCGTCCGCGCCAGGATGGCGCTGGCGACCGAGATGCGGCCCGGCCTGAAAGACTCGAACGTCTGGGGCCAGCTGCCGGGGACGACCGACGAGGACATCATCGTGTTCTCGCACCATGACGGCTATTTCCAGGCCGCGTCGGACAACGCCTCGGGCATGGCCGTGATGGTGGCGCTGGCCGAGCACTATGCCAAGGTTCCGCAGACGCAGCGGCGGCGCACCCTCAAGTTCGTCACCACGTCAGGCCATCACGCCGGATCGCTCGGGGTCAAGTGGATGCACGACAACCGCGACACGGTCCTGGCGAAGACGGCGCTGATGATCAACGCCGAGCATGCCTCACCGCTGGCGCTGTCGATCTGGGAGGGCGAGATGCGGCCGACCACCGCCACCCAGCCACGCCGCTGGTTCGTGCACGGCAGCCCCAAGCTGGCGGCGCTCTCCCTGAACGCCTACAAGACCTTCGGAGTGTCGATCATGCACCGCATGGAGCCAGCAGCAAGCGGCGACATGGGGCAGGTGTGGCGAGACGCACCGTCGATCATGTCGATCGTGTCGAGCGATTTCTATCACTCCGACCGCGACACCCCAGAGGTGATCCCGGCAGCGTCGCTCGAGCAGCTCACCCGGGCCTACGCCAAGATCATCGACGAGACCAACAAGCTGGATCTCAAGGACATCGTCGCCGCACCGCTGCCCTCGACCGCGCGCGCCGGCCAGTAGCCGACGACAGGGGAAGGACTCGGGAGGCTTGGCGCGATCCACGCCGCTCAAGTAGTCTCGTGCCGTGAACATCGCGATTCTCGACGACTATCAAGGCGTCGCCCTGAATTTTGCCGACTGGGATGTGCTGGGAGACGGTGCAGCCGTTACCGTCTTCCGCGATCATCTCGCTGAGCCCGCTGCCGTCGTCGCCCGGCTCGCCCCCTTCGATGTAGTCTGCGTCCTGCGTGAGCGGACGCCGCTGCCGGGGGTTATCCTTGAGCAGTTGCCGCGCCTGAGGCTGATCGCCTCGACGACTATGCGCAACGCGTCGATCGACATGACGGCGGCGCGTCAACTCGGCATCATGGTGTGCGGTACGGGTTCGCCGTCGCTCGGTGCGCCGGTGCTGACCTGGGCGCTGATCTTGGCGCTGCTTCGCCACGTGCCCGGTCAGGCGTGGTCGGTCGCACAGGGCGGGTGGCAGACCGCAGTCGGCGGCGACTTGCAGGGCCGGACGCTTGGCGTTCTGGGCCTTGGAAAGGTCGGCGCCATGGTCGCGCGCGTCGGTCAAGCGTTCGGGATGCGGGTCGTCGCCTGGAGCCCGAACCTGACGGCGGAGCGCGCCGCGCAGCATGGCGTCGCGCTGGTTGCCAAGACCGAACTGTTCGAGACCGCGGACATCCTGACCATTCACCTGGTGTTGAGCGATCGGAGCCGTGGCATCGTCGGCGCCGACGAACTCGCACTGATGCGGCCGTCGGCGCTGCTGATCAACACCTCGCGCGGTCCGCTGGTCGACGAGGCGGCGCTCATCGATGCCCTGCGGCTCCGCCGCATCGGCGGGGCGGCGCTCGATGTCTTTGCCGTCGAACCGCTCCCCAGTGGCCACCCGTTCCGGTTGCTCGACAACGTGCTGGCGACGCCCCACATCGGGTTCGTCACCGAGGACACGCTGCGCATGTTCTATCGCGAGACGGTCGAGAACATCCGCGCCTGGCGCGACGGCGCGCCGATCCGAGTGCTGAACCCCTGACGCTGCTGGCTGCTATTTCACGTCCGCCAGGGCGGCGTCGGCATAGGTGTTGTCGAAGTAGTCCTTGGCAACACCGGGAATCTCCTGGTTCTGGACCGCGGCGAGGAAGGCCAGCGCGCGTTGCACGTTCGCCTCCTCGACTCGCGGCGTGATCGGGTAAGCGACGACGTTGGCGTTCCAGGCGGCCTCGTAGACATCGGGCGGCAACCCGCCGAAGCGTCGGCGCAGGATCTGCTGCGCCTCGGCCGGTTGGTCGTGGATCATCCGGGTCGCCTTGCTCAGCGCCCGGAGCAGTCGCACCGAGACGTCGCGGTTGGCGTCGAGCCATGACTTGCGCGCGCTGAGCGCCATCGACGGATAGTCGCGCAGATCTTCGAACTCGCCGCGGGACATGTCGAGCAGCAGCACGCCGCGGTAGCGAAGCAGTCCGATGTCCGACGTCGGCGACGAGTACACGAAGGCGTCGATCCGGCGCTGCGAGAACGCCGACAGGACCGCGCCCGCGCCGCCGAGGAACAGCACGGTAAAGTCGCGTTCGGGCGAGAGGTTAGCTTTCCGAGCGAGATATCGAATCAGGAAGTCGGTGCCGCCGCCGACGCCCGTCGCGCCGATCTTGAGGCCCCGGAACGCGGCCAGCCGCTCGGCCACCGGCGTGGCGGCGGTGATGCCCAGGCGCTGGGCGACGTCCTCGCGGATCACGACGTTGCTGGCGTATTGACCGGTGATGGTCCCGATCAGCGTGACATCGCTGCCTTTCACCGTCGCGTTGATCGCGTTGTGGATCGCGCAGATGCAATACTCCACGCTGCCGCTGGCAAGACCGGCGATCGACGCGCCTCCCCCCCGGAACTGGACCAGCTCGGCCTCAATTCCCTCGGCCGCCAGGAAGCCGGCGTCGATGGCCAGATACAACGGCACATAGAAGAAGCCCTCGGTGGGCAACCCGACGCTCACGGTGTGCGCGGCGGTACGGCCGCCGCAGGCCAGCATCGAAACGGCGGCCAAGGCGACCGCCACGAAGCTGATGCTCGTAGGCCTCGACGGCCGGTTCGCGGGCACCTAGACCGCGACCTCCCGGCCGCCGGGAACGCTGCGCCACGGTGTGAGACGTCTCTCGCACAGCCGCACGCCCGCTTGCAGGAGCAAGGCTAAGACGACAATCGCCAGCAACGCCGCGAACACACCGCCGGTGTCGAGCTGCCCGGCGGCATCCTGCAGCAGGAAGCCGAGGCCGCGGTTTGCGGCCATGATCTCGCCGACCACCGCCCCGATGAGCGCGTAGGGAATCGACAGCTGTAGTCCGGCGAACACCCATTGCAGGGCCGACGGCACGATTACCTTGGTGACCAGGTGCCGCTCCCGCGCGCCCATCAACCGCAGGATCTCCAGCAGCTGCACATCGACGCTGCGGACGCCGTTGTAGGTGTTGGTGAAGACCAGGAAGAAGACGATGGTCGCCGTCAGGATGACCTTCATCCCGATGTCGATGCCGAACCACATGATGAATAGCGGTGCCAGTGCCACCTTCGGCAGGCTGTTGACCGCCATCAGGATCGGATCGAGCAGCCGGGCCAGTCCCTCGTTACGTCCGAGCAGCAGCCCGACCACGATGCCGGCGACCGACCCCGAGACGAACCCCCCAAGGGTTTCCACCACGGTGATCCAACCATGATAGAAGAGGCGGCCGCTGGCGACCAACTCCCAGAACTTGACGGCGACGATGAGCGGCCGGCTGATGAAGAACTCGTCGGCGAAGGTCGAAGCACTCAGATCCCACGCCAGCAGCAGTGCGCCGACGAGCAGCAGCCGTCCCGCCAGCAGCTTCATGGCCGTTTCGGCCGGCGACCGGCGCCATCGGCCGCGCCGAGCGCCGGGGCCAGGTGCTCCCACAGCCGCCCGCAGAGCAGCCGATAGTCGGCGTCGGACCGCAGGGCGAGCATGTCGCGGTCGCGCGGCAGCGGGATCGGCACGTCGTGCAGGATCGTTCCCGGACGCGCCGAAAACACCAGGCACCGATCGCCGACGGCCACCGCCTCGTCGAGGTCGTGGGTGACGAACAGCACCGTCTTGTTGAGCCGACGGCTGAGCCCGACGAGCTCGGTCTGCATGCGCAAGCGCAGCTGGGCGTCGAGGGCGGCGAAGGGCTCGTCGAGGAGCAGCGTCTCGGGATCGTAGGCGAGCAGGCGGGCGAGCGCGGTGCGCTTGCGCATCCCGCCGGAGAGCGCCGCCGGATAGCTGCGTTCGAAGCCAGACAGGCCGACGAGCTCGACCAGCTCGGCGACCCGCCGGCTGCGTTCCGCCGCCGGCACGCCGCGAATCTCCATGGGCACGCCGATGTTGCTAGCGACATCGCGCCACGGCAGCAGGTGATCGCTCTGCGTCATGTAGCCGGTCCGGCCGTTGATCGCGTCGACGCGCTCGCCGCGATAGAAGACCGTCCCGGTGCTCGGCAGCATAAGCCCGGCGACCAGGTTGAGCAACGTCGTTTTGCCACAGCCCGAGGGGCCGACGATGGCGATGATCTCGCCCTCGTCAATCGCCACCGTGATGTCTCGGGTCGCGACTATCTCGCCGGTCTTCGTCGCGAACGACTTCCCGACGCCACTGAACGCCATGATTGCGTGGGCACTCATATCGGTCGTCCCGTCGATGCGGCCGCGGCTAGAACGCGTCGGCCGGCCCGGGCGACGTGTCGCCGACGATCGTCCATTCCTCGACCGATGCGCGCAGACGCTGGCCACCGTGCGGCCGCGACGGCAGGTAATCCGGAGGGTACAAGCCGCGTCCCCGGTTTGTAAAATCGAAAGTTGGAATCGCAGTATTCCGGCTTCGCGAAGTCGTGGTGCCGGTTTGTCTCGGTGGCGATTGATTGCGATGCCGGAATGCTGTGATTTGAACATGCAATTTTACAGGCCGCGATGGGCTGCAATCTAATGCCGATCACCAGCGAATGCCTACCGAACGCGACCCGACGTCGTCTGCCGCCGCGCCGCTTGCCGGCCTGCGGGTACTCGATCTAAGCACCATCATCGCCGGGCCGATGGCGGCACTGGTGCTCGGATATCTCGGCGCCGACGTCATCAAGATCGAGCGCATCGACGGCGGTGACGATTCGCGCCACATGGGGCCGCACCTCGGCGAGTGGGGCTCGGCGTTCGTGCCCCTGAACCGCGGCAAGCGATCGATTGCCGTCGATATCACCACCCCGGACGGCCGCGAGGTGGTGCGGCGGCTGGCCCGCAACTGCGACGTCATCGTCGAGAACATGCGCGGCGACAAGCTGGCAGCGCTCGGGCTCGACGAGGCGACGTTGCGTGCCGACAATCCCGGCCTGATCCATGCGTCGCTGTCGGCGTTCGGAACCCGCGGTCCCGACGCAGCGCGGCCGGGCTACGAAGCGCTGCTGCAGGGTCGCAGCGGCATCATGAGCGTGACCGGTGTCGGGCCCGACTCGGCGCCGGTGCGCAGCGGGGTGCCGATCATTGACGGCAGCGCCGGGCTGTGGATCGTCGTCGGCGTGCTGGCGGCGCTGGCCGAGCGTGCCCGTTCCGGCCGCGGCCAGCTGGTCAGGACCTCGCTGCTCGAGGCCGGCGTGATGCTGATGTTCCACAATCTGCTCGGTGCCCAGTTCACCGGCGCCAACCCCGTGCCTCAGGGCAGCCGCTACCCGTCGTTCGGGGCCAGCGGCGCCTCGTTCTATCCGTACGGGGCGTTCGAAGCCGAGGATGGGCCGCTGATGATCGGCGTCTCCAACGACCGGATCTTCAAGCGCTTCGCCACGGCGCTGGGGCATCCGGAGTGGGCCGCCGCGCCCCGCTATGCCACCAACGTTCTCCGGGTTCAGAACCGGGCCGAGCTCGAACTGGCGATCCTGGCGGTACTCGGACAGCGACCGACCGCGCATTGGAAGGCGGTCTTCGACGAGCACCAGGTGCCGGCGGCGCCGATCCAGAACGCCCTGCAGGTGCTCGAAGACCCCCAGGTGCGAGCGCAAGGACTGCTCGAGGACGTCGCGCTGTCCGGACACGCCGGCACCGTGGCCGTGCCGCGGCCGCCGTTGGAGTTCTCGGCGACGCCGGCGAGTGCCCTCTCGCCACCCCCGGCGCTGGGCGCGCACGGGCCGGAGATACTGCGCGAGGCCGGCTACGCCGCGGCCGAGATCGCCGACCTGATCGCCCGCGGCGTCTGCGCGCCGCCGTCAGCCGCGGTCGTCGACCAGGACTGAGTTGGCGCGTCGGCCGCCCGCCTCGTGGCGCCGGCCGGCCTTCCACCGCGCCAGCGTCGCCGTGTAGACGGCGGTCTGGCGGTGCAGGATCGCCGTGAACGCTTCGACCGCGGGCGGCAGCTGCCGTCCCGCCTTGGTCGCGATGACCATTCGGCGATCCATCGGCGGCTGAGCGAGCGGGATGCAGCGGACGTTGTTCGACGGATAGCAGGCGAAGGCGATGTGCGGCAGGATCGAGATGCCGAGCCCGGCGTCGACCATGCCCACGGCGGTCGAGAAGTGATTCGTCTCGTAGATCGGACGAATCGACAGCCCCTGCTGCTGCAGACCGTTCTCGACCGTGGCACGGATGCTCAGGGCCCGGCTCGGCATGATGACGTCGTGGGCGATCACGTCGCGCAGTGTCACGCGACGCCTTGTCGCCAGCGGATGCCGCAACGGCGCGAACACGCAGATCGGATCGGCGAACAGGTCCAGGCTGGTAATCGTCGGGTCGCACGCGATGTGGCCGCCGATGCCGAGGTCGACGTCTGCGGCGCGCACGAGGTCTATGAAGTTGGCCGCGACGTCGTCGCGCACTCGCACCGAGATACCGGGAAACGCCGCGCCGAACTCTCGCAGCACCGGCGGCAGCAGCGTCGCCGCGACCGTGGGCACGGCAGCGACGGTGAGGATGCCGCGGCGCAGCGTCGCCAGGTCACGACCGCGGCCGAGGATCGCCTCGGCGTCGATCATCAGACGTTCGAGCGGGATCAGCATGTCCTCGCCGGCCTGGGTGAGGGCGACGTGGCGGTTGTTCCGTTCGAGCAGCTTCACGCCGAGGGTGCGTTCGAGCTGCTGGACCTGCACTGTCAGCGCCGGCTGCGACACGTGCAGTTCGACGGCGGCGCGGACGAAACTGCGCAGCCGTGCTACCGCCAGGAACGCCCTGACTTGGCGGAACCCGTCGATCATCCGGCGACGCTCGCGCTGCCGCTGACCAGTCCGGCAATCATGCGCTCATTGTAGCGGCCCGTTCGGGACCCCGGCGCGGCTGTCGCCCTCGCCACCGTACCCACATCAGGGTATTTGACCGGTCCCGACCCGTCGATATCATCCCCCACGCCCTGCCGACGGCGAGGCCTGAGGTGTGTGATGGATCAGACGGTCGCGGCGCCGGCTACGGCGCGTCCCTCGGAATCGGCCGGCGCTTTCAGCTGGTACTCGGAGCTGTCGCGCGACGAACGGCGCACCTTCTTCGCCTGCTTCAGCGGCTGGGCGCTCGACGCGCTCGACACGCAGATGTACGCGTTGACGATTCCGACGCTAATCGCGCTGTGGCACATGTCCACCGGCCAAGCCGGCATCCTCGGCACCGCGGTGCTGATCATGTCGGCGCTCGGGGGCTGGCTGGCCGGCATGCTCAGCGACCGCATCGGCCGCGTCCGCGTACTCCAGCTGACTATCGTCTGGTTCTCGACTTTCACCTTCCTGTCGGGGTTGACCAACTCCTTCGGCGAGCTGTTGGTCACGCGCAGCCTACAGGGCCTGGGTTTCGGCGGCGAATGGGCGGTCGGGGCCGTGCTGATCAGCGAGATGATCAACCCGAAGGTGCGCGGCCGGGTGGTCGGCGCGATCCAGGCCGGCTGGGCGGTGGGCTACGGCATGGCCGTGCTGCTGTCGACGGTGCTGTTTACCTACCTGCCGCAGGAGTACGCGTGGCGGGTGTTCTTCTTCACCGGGTTCCTGCCGTCGCTGGCGGTGCTGTGGATCCGCCGCAACGTCAAGGAGCCGGCCCTGTTCGTCGAATCCAAGGCGCGGGCGGGGAAGGAAGGGCACGCCTCGCTGCTCGACATCTTCCGTGGCGGCCATCTCGGCACCACCGTCAAGGCGTCGCTGTTGACCACCGGCATCTACGGTGGCAACTACGTGATGATCACGTGGCTGCCGGCCTACCTCAAGATGTCGCTGCAGCTGTCCGTGCTGAATGTCGGCGGCTACCTGGCGGTCAACATCCTCGGCTCGTTCTGCGGCGCCTTCCTCAACGGCTTCCTGGCCGACCGCATCGGCCGCCGCAAGACCTTCATCATCTGCGCCTGCCTTCAGGCCACCGCCGTGGCCGTCTACACGATGGCGCCGATCAACACCACCGCGACCTTCCTGCTCGGGTTCGTTCTCGGCACGCTGCAGTCAGGCACCGCCGCCGGCACCGGGGCGTTCCTGGCCGAGCTGTTCCCAACCCGGATTCGCGGCACCGCTCAGGGCTTCACCGGCAACTCGGGCCGGGCGATCGGCTCGATCTTTCCAGCCCTCGTCGGCTTCGTCAGCGCCAGCCTGCCGCTGGGTATGGCGATGGGCATCTGCGCCTGTAGCGCCTACGTGATCGTCGTGGTGTTCGCCGCGCTGCTGCCCGAGACGCGCGGCCGGGACCTGCGTTCGATGTCCCTCGAGCCCGCCTCGCGCGTCGGCTAATCTCAACCGGCGCCCGACGTACGCCGGTCGGGCCTCCCTGGAGGTAGGCATGAGCGACGTGGGGAAGGTGATGCTGGTCGTCAGCGCGCACGCTGCCGACTTCGTGTGGCGAGCCGGCGGCACCATCGCGCTGCACTCGTCGGCCAGATGGCGGGTGCGCATCCTGTGCCTCTCGTTCGGCGAACGGGGCGAGAGCCAGGGCGCGTGGGCCGAGCCCGGCATGACCATCGATCGCGTCAAGGAGATCCGTCGTGAGGAATCGCGCCACGCCGCCGCCATCCTCGGCGCCGAGGTGCGCTTCCTCGACGGCGGTGATTACCCGCTGCGCCCGTCCGACCAGACGATTCACGAGATGGTCGTCGAGATGAAGACGCTGCAACCGGCCTGCATCCTGACGCACTCCCGGCTCGATCCCTACAACTTCGACCATCCGGTGGCCCACCAGATGACGCTTGAGGCGCGCGTCTACGCGCAGGCGCTCGGCTTCCCCGTGGAGGGCGCGCCGCTCGGCGCGCCGCCGGTCTACCTGTTCGAACCGCACCAGCCAGAGCAGTGCGGGTTCACGCCACAGGTCCTGCTCGACGTCACCGCCGCGTGGGACCGCAAGCAGCAGGCGATGGCGTCGATGAAGGCCCAGGGACACCTGCTCGACTACTATTCGGACCTCGGCCGGCGGCGGGGCAGCCAAGCAGTGCGGAACGGCGGCAACAAGGGGATCCGTTACGCCGAGGCGTTCGAGCGCGTCTACCCGCAGGTGGTCGAGGCGCTGCTGTGAAGCACGTGATCGTGCGTCATCCGCCACGCGCCGACGTCGAGTTGGCGCGCGCGCTGGGCGAGTTCGGCGTCGCGACCGTCCACGAGGCCCAGGGGCGCACCGGGCTCGCGCAGCCCTCGTTGCGTCCCCTCTACCCGCAGGCCCGGGTCGCCGGCACGGCGCTGACGGTGCTGTGCCAGACCGGCGACAACCTGATGATCCACGCCGCCCTCGACGTCGCCCGGTCGGGCGACGTTCTGGTCGTCGTGACAACGTCGGAGTCGACCGACGGCATGTTCGGCGAGCTGCTGGCCGAGTCGTGCCGGGCGCAGGGCGTCGTCGGGCTGGTGATCGATGCCGGTGTGCGCGACGCCAGCGAGCTGACCGCGATGAACTTTCCGGTCTGGTCGAAGGCCGTGCACGCACAAGGGACGGTGAAGGCGACGCCCGGGTCGGTCAACGTCGACGTGGTCTGTGCCGGAGTGCCGGTTCGTCCAGGAGACGTGATCGTCGGCGACGCCGACGGCGTCGTCGTGGTTCAGCGGCTCGCGGCGGCGGAGGTGCTGGCCGCCAGCGAGCAGCGCTCGGCCAAGGAACGGCGAACCCGCGACCGTCTCCGCGCCGGCGAGCTCGGCCTGGACATTTACGCGCTGCGGGCCAAGCTGAAGGAGATGGGCGTCGAGTGGATCGACGCCGGCGATCAGACGGGGTGATCCGCCGTGCCGCTATTTCGCTGGTCGCGGCAGATTGCCGCCTTCATCGCAGCGATTGTTCCCGCGTGGGCGGTCGGCGAAATTGTTCTGCTCGGCGATCAACCAGCCCTCGGCGGCCTTCGTGAAGACCACGCGATAGCCGCCCGTCGTGAGCCGGCCCTCGCCCTTCTCGTTGACGCTGACGATCAACATGGTCGTCGTCAGGACTGCGGTCTTGCCGTCCTCCTGCACCTTGACCAGCAGGTTCGGCGAGGTGTGATGCGACCAGCCCGGCCACGGCGTCGGCGCCCGTCCGACGCTGAAGTACTGTTGAATCTCCTTCCGGCCGCGCAGGACGCAGCCGCCACCCCGCACCGTTCCGTACGGCGTGGGGAAGGAGCCGACGCCACCGTGGGGTTCCCACTTGGCGCCCTTGTCGCTCCAGAAGTGCCGCAGGACGCCGTCCTCGGTGTAGAGGCTGGCCGCGCCCTCCCCGTTTCCAGAGTCGATATAGAAGCCGTACGCCGCCCACACCTGCTGAATGTCCACCACGTCGGCGGCGTGGCCCTGCGAGAACAACTCGTGCTTCTTCAACAGCCGCGGTGCCGCCAACGCGCTGGGGTCATTGGAGGCCGCCGCTGCCGCGCCCGGCTCGGCCGCCCCCTGCCTGGCGTCCAGCTCCCCGGCGATCGCCACGGCGACGACCAGACTCAAGGCGATTGCGGCGATACGGCGCGCCTTCTTCGACATCTCACTCCTCCTGACCCACCGCCGACCGAACGTCCGACCACAGCCCGCCGGCTACCCGGGCTTGGGCTTCATGTCCCATTCATGGAACTCAAGCCGGCGCGCGCCGCTACTGACGTAGGGGTCGTGATTTGCCAGCGCCCGGCCTTCCTCGAGGGTTTCCGCCCGATAGATCGTCAACCCGCCGCTACCGTCGGGAAACTTGCCCTTCAGGTGGATTTTGCCCTCGGCAACCATGCGGTCCAGGTAGTCGATATGCGCCGATCGCACCGCCGCGATCTTGTCGACATCGAGCACCGATTGGATGGCCGCGAAGTACTTCATCTGCCGCTCTTTGCCCTCGGCCGCCACCACGCTGCGGCACGCCGCCCGGATCTATAGCCGACTGCGCGCGGCATGGTCAAGACAAATATTCAGTAGTGTGCCTTTGTATACATAAGTATTGACTGGTGCCATGAGGCGTCTTAGAGTCCTTGGCAGGACGCGGAGCGCTCAGCCGGTCGTCGACCGAAGCCGCACCCTGCCCGGACACCTCCACGCCGGATCCATCGCCCTATGACCGCTGCCTCGAACACACTCGACCCGTCGGCGTCCCGTCCCGGCGGCTCCCAGTCCGACGTCGACCCGGTCACGACCGGGATGGTGATGGCGCGGTACCTGGCGCAGGCCGGTATCACCTACGTCTTCGGCTATCCCGGCGATCCGAACATCGAACTGATGGAGCAGTGTCGCCGGGCCGGGCTGGAGTTCGTGCTCACCCGCCGCGAAGGCACGGCGGCGTTCATGGCCGATGCGTTCGGCCAGCTCACCGCGCTGCCGGGCGTCTGCCTCTCGACCCTGGGGCCTGGCTCGACCAACTTGGTCAACGGCGTCGCCACGGCACTGCTCGACCGCACGCCGATGCTGGCCATCTCGGGCCAGATGAGCACCAGGCTCGAGCCGCTCTTCACCCACCAGTACGTCGATCACGGCCGCCTCTTCTCGTCGATTTCCAAATGGGCGACGCCAATCGTGCCTGAGGCCGCCGGCTCGATCATGCGCAAGGCGCTGCGGATCGCCACCGCCGAGCGGCCGGGTCCGGTGCACATCACCACAGCGGCAAACGTGCTCGACCTCGCCGCCAGCGATCGCGAGATCCGCATCCCGCCGCTGGCAGCCGCCGAGGCCACGGCCACCTTCGCCGTCGCCGGTCATCCCACGCCGCCGGCGGCGCTGCTCGGTGGCGCCCGCCGTCCGGTGATCCTGGCCGGCATCGCCGCGGTTCGCAGCGGCTGTGGCCCGGCGGTGTGCGCGCTGGCCGAGGAGCTCGGCTGTCCGGTCGTCGTGTCGCCGAAAGCCAAGGGGCTCTGTCCCGACGATCACCCGTACTACGCCGGGACGATCGACATGGCCTGCAACAAGAAGGTGTGGTCGTTCTTGGCGTCGGCCGACCTCATCCTGGCGGTGGGCTTCGACGCGGTCGAGCTGATCAAGCCGTGGCAGCTCACCGTGCCGGTCGTGCACATCGACACGACGGCCAACACCGACCAGGTCTATCCGGCCGAGGTCGAATTCGTCGGCGCGCTCCCGGCGGTCCTAGACGAGTTCCGCGCCGCCGCTCGCGGCGGCCCGCGCTGGACCGAAACGGAAGTCGGGCAGCACCGCACCGAGCTGTTCGACGAGTACTACTCCGGTCGCGTCTCCGGCGCGCTCAATCCGAGCGACGTCGTCGACGCGGTGCGTCAGGCGATGCCGGCGGCCACCATCGCGACGACCGATGTCGGATCGCACAAGCTGCTGGTTGGCCAGGGCTGGCGCACCGCCGAGCCCCGCTCGTTGCTCATGACCAACGGCCTGTCGTCGATGGGCTTCGCATTGCCGGCCGCCACGACCGCCAAGCTGCTCCACCGCACCCGCCCGGTCGTGTGTTTCACCGGCGACGGCGGATTCGCCATGGTCCAGTCCGAGCTCCAGGTCGCCGCGTCGCTGAAACTGGGCCTGCTCGTGGTCGTCTTCTGCGACAACAGCCTGCATCGTATCGAACTGAAGCAGATGGTCAAGCACTACCCGAGCTGGGGAACCCGCTTCGACGCCAGCGACATCGTCAAGCTCGCCGAAGCCATGGGCTGCGACGGGGAGCGCGCCGAGACGCCGGCAGAACTGGTGGCTATCCTCGCCCGCGCGGCCGACCTGACGGGTCCGCTGGTCATCGCGGCGCACATCGATCCCACGCAGTACGTGGCCCAGTTCTGAGCCGATGGCTCTTCGCCAGCTGGCCGCCTTCGTCGCCGACTTCCGTCGTCGTGACCTGCCGGCCCGGGTGCGGAAGGCAGCGGCGCGGTGCGTCGTGGACTGGATGGCGGCCACGATTCCTGGCGGCGTCCAACCGCCGGCGACGCTGCTCACCGCCGCGCTGGAAGCCGAGACCGGCGGCGGTGGGGCCGTGCTCGTGCCCTCCGGCCAACGGACCGGCGCGCGCGCCGCTGCCCTCATCAACGGCTGCGCGGCGCACACCATTGAGTTCGACGACATCTACCGGGATGCCTTGTTCCACCCAGGGGCGCCGGCCATCGGCGCCGCACTGGCCATCGCCCAGGACCGCCACCTCAGCGGCGACTTGTTCGTCCGGTCGGTCATTGCCGGCTACGAGCTGTCGACACGGATTGGCGTCGTCGTGCAGCCGACGCACTACAACTTCTGGCATGCGACCGGGACGGTGGGGTCCTTCGGGGCAGCAGCCGCAGCGGCCGTGGCGATCGGCCTGAACGACGATCAGTGCGCCCACGCCCTCGCCACGGCCGGCACCCTCGCCGCTGGTCTGCAGCAAGCCTTCCGGTCGCACAGCATGAGTAAGCCGCTCCACGCCGGCCGGGCGGCGGAGACCGGGGTGCTTGCCGCCTTGGCGGCCGAGCGGGGCGTGACCGGTGCCCTCGACATCCTCGAAGGGCCGCGCGGCTTCGGGGCGGCGATGAGCAACAGCCCCGATTTCGAGCGCACCCTCGACGATCCGGGCCGCTTCAATATTCCCGATACGACGTTCAAGATTCATGCCGCGTGCGGGCACACGTTCGCAGCCATCGACGCGGCGCTCGAACTGCGCGCACGGCACGACCTGGCCGTCTCGCACATCGAGCGAATCGAGATCGGCACCTACGCCAAAGCGCTCGAGGTCGCCGGCAATCCCGATCCGCGGACTAGCTTCGAGGCCCGCTTCAGCCTGCCCTACTGCGTGGCCGCAGCAATCGATGCCGGAACCGTGCGCCTGGCGGCGTTCACCGAGGCACGGCTGAGCGACCCCGTCCTGCGCACGTTGGCGGCACGGACGACGCTGTTGGTCGATGCTGGCGCCGAGGCGGTCTACCCGCGTCAGCGGGCGGCTACGGTCACCGTCCACACCACCGACGAGCGGGTCGTGACGGCACACGCGCCGACACGGAAAGGCGATCCCGAGAACCCGCTGAGCGACGACGAGCTCAGCGCCAAGTTCATGGAGCTGGTCGCCCCGATCGTAGGGGCGACCGCGGCGCGCACGCTCCTGGCCGTGCTCTGGCGCGTCGAGTCGGTCGCCGATCTCGCGTCGCTGCCTCTGCCGGCAGTGGCCGCGGACGTCGCCATGGGCAGGTCCCGATGAGCGCGCCGGCGGTCGGTTTCATCGGGTTCGGTGAGGCCGCGTTCTGGATCGCACGCGGCCTGCGCGGACAGGGCGTGACCGTCACCGTCGCCTACGATCTCCACACATCGACCCCGCAGAAGGGCGACCTCATCCGCCAGCGCGCCGAGGAGGCCGGCACGCGGCTGTTGACGACGCTAGCCGCGGTGCCTTCCGAGTGCGACATCGTCATCTCGGCAGTGACGGCCAGTGTGGCGCGCACCGTGGGTGAGGAGGCCGCGCCGCATCTCGAGCCGCGCCACCTCTACATGGACCTCAACTCCGTGTCCCCGTCGGTCAAACAGGCGATCGGCGCGGCGGTGGCGGCACGCGGGGCAAGCTTCGTCGAGGCTGCGGTGATGTCGACGGTGCCGCCGCTCGGCCACCGGGTGCCGATGCTGCTATGCGGACCGGGGGCGCCGGCCTTCGCCGATCGGATGGGCGCTTATGGCATGCAGCTCGAGCTGCTCGATGGTCCGCTCGGCTCCGCGGCGGCGATCAAAATGTTACGTAGCGTGATGATCAAGGGGCTCGAGGCGTTGATGCTCGAATGCGTCATGGCTGCCGAACAGTACGGCGCCGCCGAGCGGGTCTTCACCACGATCTCGGCCAGTATGCCCGGCATCGACTGGGGCCGGCTCGCCCACTACATGATCGGCCGTACGGCGATCCACGCCGAACGCCGGGTCCACGAGATGAAGGAAGTAGCCAGGACCCTCGCCGAGCTGGGCGTGGAACCGATCATGGCGTCGGCGACGGCCCGCCGGATCAAGATCTGCGCCGACCTCGACCTGAAGACGCGGCTCGGCGGCCAGGAGCCCGCCGACTACCGCGACGTCCTGCGCGCGATCGCCGGAGCCGGGTCCGTATGACCTGCGCGCGGCTGTACATCGACGGCGAGTGGACGGATGGGACCTCGACCTTCGTGGTCGCCGACAAGTTCACCGGCGAGTCGCTCGCCACCGTGGCCGCGGCGTCCCGCGAGCACGTCGCCGCGGCCGTGGCCGCGGCCGCCCGTGCCTTCGCCCGACAACGGCTGCCGCCGTATGCCCGCTACGAGATCCTCCACCGGACCGCTACGCTCGTCGAGGCGCGGCGCGAGGCCTTCGCCGCCTCCATCGTCGGTGAAACCGGGTTCACCGTGACCGACGCCGAGAACGAGATCGCCCGCGCGACGCAAACATTGCTCGCCTGTGCCGAGGAGGCCAAGCGCATCGCCGGTGAGGTCGTACCGCTCGACGGGGCACCGGGGCAAGAGCACCGGCTGGCCTTCACGCTGCGCGTGCCGGTCGGCGTCGTCTGCGCCATCACGCCGTTCAATTCGCCGCTGAACACCGTGGCCCACAAGATCGGCCCGGCGCTGGCGGCCGGCAACACAGTGGTGCTGAAGCCGCCGATGCAGACGCCGCTGACGGCGACCCTGTTGTGCGCCACGCTGGCCGAAGCGGGCGTACCCGCCGGGCACTTGAACCTCGTGCACGGATCGGGGGCCGAGGTCGGCACGTGGCTGCTCGAGGATCCGCGCATTGCGTTCTACACCTTTACCGGCAGCACCAGCGTCGGCCGGACGATTCAACGCACCATTGGCCTTCGCCGCTCGCAACTGGAGCTCGGCAGCATCTCCAGCACCATCGTCTGCGAGGATGCTGACCCCGCATTGGCGGTGCCGCGCTGCGTCAACGCCAGTTTTCGCAAGGCCGGGCAGGTCTGTACCTCGGTCCAGCGGTTGTACGTCCATCGGGCGATCCTCGATTCCCTGGTCACCGCGATGCTCGAGGCGACGGCGCGGGCCGGGGTCGGCGATCCGCGGGCTCGCGGGACGATGGTCGGGCCGATGATCAGCGTTGCCGAAGCCGTTCGGGCCGGCGCCTGGGTGGACGAAGCACGCGACCAAGGGGCGCGCACGCTCTGCGGCGGCCGGCGGGATGGCGCCGTGTACCCTCCGACCATCATAGTCGGGGCGACGCCGGACATGCGCGTTATGCGTGACGAGATCTTCGCACCGGTGATCTCGATTGTCCCGTTCGACGCGCTGGACCAGGCGATTGCCGACGTCAATGCGACGCCCTATGGACTAGCCGCCGGCATCTTCACCACCAACCTCAACACCGCGATGCAGGCGGCGCGCCATCTTACCGTCGGCACCGTGCACGTCAACGAGACATCGAGCAGCCGCGTCGACGTGATGCCCTACGGCGGGGTGAGAGACAGCGGCTTCGGCCGGGAAGGTCCGAGATACGCGATTCGCGAGATGACCGACGAGCGTCTCGTGACGTGGAGTCTGCAGTGACAGGCCGGCGCGCGACGTCTCGACGCCGTCGCAGCGTGGTGACGATCGCTCGGGGCGGAAAGCGCACATCGATGGCTCACAAGAAACCGTCTCGCCCGCGTACCAAGACCGGCACTCTGGTCGGGCTGGCCGAGTTCTGGACGCGCTATCGCGAGCACCACAACGCCGCCGAAGCCGTCCACATGACGCTGCGCGAGGCCATTCTCCACGGCGTGCTTCCGGCCGGCCAGTCGCTGGGCGAAATCCAGCTCGCCGAAGTCTTCCGTCGCAGCCGCACGCCGGTGCGCGAAGCGATCCTGAAACTCGAGTCCGAAGGCTTGGCCGAGCGCTTCCCCCGGCGCGGCCTCGTCGTGGCGCGGATCAGCCGCGAAGAAGTGCTGGAGGTCTACGCCGTCCGGGAGATGCTCGACGGCCTGTCGGCCCGGCTGGCGGCGTTCAGCACCCTGCCAACCGAACTGGACCGCCTGGTTTGGCTGAACGAACGGCTCCGCACGGCCGCTGAGCGCGGCGATGCGACGGCGATGACGACATTGAACATCGAGTTTCATACCGCCATCGCCCAGGCCAGTCGCAATTCGCTGCTGCAGGGGTTCATGCGGCGAATCCATGAATGGGTGCGCCGCTTCGAGGACACGACGATGTCGTTTCCCGGCCGCGGCCTCGAGGCCGTCGCCGAACACGAACTGCTGATCGAGGCGATCCGCGGCCGCGATGCCGACCGGGCCGAGCGCATCGCCCGGGAGCACATGACACGGGCCAGGCTGATTCGCATCAGCATGATCCAGGCGGCCGCGGCCGGCGATGACGCCGAGTCGCCGATGCCTCGCGCTCAGCACCGCACGCCGACGACTGGCTGAACTGCTATGGAGACGTCGAGCGTCCAGGACGCGCCGCTGTTCCCGGTGGCCTCCGCCGGCGAGGCGGTGCGGCGCGGTCCGGCGTCGTTGCCCGCCACCGATGCACTGACCACCGATGTTCTCGTGATCGGCGGCGGCAATGCCGGGCTGTGCGCGGCTATCAGCGCCGCCGACGCCGGCGCCGAGGTGCTGGTGCTCGACAGCTCGCCGCGGGCGTTTCGTGGTGGCAACAGCCGCCACACGCGCAACATGCGGTGCATGCACGACGCTCCCACGGCAATCCTCACCGAGGCCTACACCGAGACCGAGTACGTCGCCGATCTGTTGCGGGTGACTGGCGGGCGAACCGACCTCGAATTGGCGCACCTGGCGGTGCGGGCCTCGGCGACGCTGCCGTCGTGGCTGACCAGCCTCGGCGTCCGGTTCCAGCCGCCGCTACGTGGCACCTTGCACCTGGGTCGGACCAACGCCTTCTTTCTAGGCGGTGGCAAGGCGCTGATCAACAGCCAGTACGCCGCCACGGAGCGTCGCGGGATCACGGTGATTCCCGATGCCGCGGTCTACGCGATCGACCTCGTCGGCGGTCGGTTTCGGGCCGCACAGGCGGACATCGGTGGCCGGCCGACGACGATTCTCGCCAAGGCCGTGGTCCTGGCCGCCGGCGGCTTCGAAGGCAACCTGCAATGGCTCAAGGAAGCTTGGGGCAGTGCGGCCGACAACTTCCTGGTGCGGGGTTCGCCCTACAACACCGGGACCATCCTCAGGCTAATGCTCGATCACGGCGCCGAGCCGGTGGGCGAGGCGACGCAGTGCCATGCCGTCGCAATCGACGCCCGAGCCCCAAAATTCGACGGCGGGATCGTCACCCGGCTCGACTGTGTCTCGCTCGGCATCGTCGTCAACAACCGCGCCGAGCGGTTCTACGACGAGGGTGAGGACTTCTGGCCGAAGCGCTACGCGATCTGGGGCCGCCTGGTGGCGCAGCAGCCGGACCAGATCGCCTACGCGATCATCGATGCCAAGGCGCTCGGCCGGTTCATGCCGTCGGTGTTCCCGCCGCTCACCGGCAGCACGATCGGCGAACTGGCCGCGGCCCTCGGTCTGCCCGCCGCGACGCTCGAAGCGACGGTGGCGCGCTTCAACCGGTCGGCACGACCGGGCGACTTCGACCACAGCGTTCTCGACGATTGCGCCACCGCCGGGTTGACGCCGCCGAAGAGCCATTGGGCGCTGCCGATCGACACCCCGCCGTTTCTCGCCTATCCCCTCCGGCCCGGCATTACCTTCACCTATCTCGGCTTGAAGGTGGACGCGTCGGCCCGGGTGACAATGGCCGACGGGTCGCGATCGCCCAATGTCTTTGCCGCCGGCGAGATCATGGCCGGCAACGTGCTCGGCGAAGGGTATGTCGCAGGCGTCGGCATGATGATCGGTGCGGCCTTCGGGCGTATCGCCGGGCAGGAGGCCGCGGTCCAGTGCCGTCAGTAGAGCTGATGCGCGAAGGCGAGCGGATCATGACGATCTGCAACGCGTGCCGGTATTGCGAGGGCTTCTGCGCGGTGTTCCCGGCGATGGAGCGCCGACGGCTGTTCAGCGCCGCCGACTTGAACCACTTGGCGAACCTGTGCCACAACTGCACGGAATGCCTGCACGCGTGCCAGTACGCGGCTCCCCATCCGTTCGCGGTCAACGTGCCGCTGACGCTGGCGAGGATCCGGCGGCGGTCCTACGAGCAGTACTGCTGGCCGAGGGCGCTCGGCGCCGCGTTTGCACATCACGAGGTGGCGACGGTGCTTGGCATCGCCGGGCTGCTGTGCCTCGTCATGATTGGCGCCAGCCGGCTCATTGGTCAGCGTCCGCTCCTAGTCGCTGGCCAGAACGCCGACTTCTACGCGGTCGTCCCCCACGGAGTAATGGTGGCGCTGTTCGGCGGGGTGTTCCTGTTGGTTGTGGGGGCGCTGGTCATCGGCGTCGTCCGCTACCTGCACGATACCGGCGGTCGGATAGCGGCGATTGACGGCCCGAGCATCCTGGCGGGATTGCGCGATGCCGCCACGCTGACCTACCTGCACGGTTCGGGTGACGACTGTACCGCCGCGGAGAACAGCCGGACGCCGTGGCGGCGGCGCTGGCATCACCTCACGGTCGGCGGCTTCGCCTTGTGCGGCACTTCAACCACCGTGGCGGCGATATACCACGGGCTGTTGGGCTGGGAAGCGCCCTATGCTCTCGTCAGCGTACCGGTCCTGCTCGGCACCATCGGCGGCATCGGTCTGGTCGTCGGCCCGGTGGGACTGTGGGTGCTGAGGGACCGCCGCGACCCCACCACGATGGACCCGGACCAGCGAGGGCTGGACGCCTCGTTCGTCCTGCTGCTGCTGATGACCAGCGTAACCGGCCTGGCCCTGCTCGTCTTCCGCGAGAGCGCGGCGATGGGCCTGCTGTTGATCGTCCACCTCGCGGTGGTGCTGACGCTCTTCGTCACGCTGCCGTACGGCAAGTTCGTGCACGGCCTGTACCGGACGGCGGCGCTGATTCAGCACGCCCGAGAGGGATCGGTCGGGCGCGATCGCTCCACTGCGGCCTGAGCCCTCGGCGGCGGCACCCTCCAGGAACCCTGCAGATGACGTCATCTCCGCCCCTGACCGGGGCGTCCCAACCGGCCACCTCGATCGCCTTCGACGTGCCGGCCGGCGCTTGCGACTGTCTCACCCACATCTTCGGAGACCCCGCCCGCTTCCCGCTCTCGCCGACGCGCACCTACACGCCAGAGCCGGCCTCGATCGCCGAGATCCTGGCGCTGCACCGTGCGCTGCAGATCACGCGAGTCGTCATCGTCCAGCCGACGATCTACGGCACCGACAATGCTTGCACGCTCGACGCCCTTGAGCAGCTGGGCGCCAGTGCCCGCGGCGTGGCCGTCGTCGATGCCACGATACCGGCCACGCAGCTGGACGAGATGGACCGTCAGGGGGTCCGCGGCATCCGGGTCAACCTCGAGACCGTCGGGCTCAGCGACCCGGCGGTCGCGCGCGAACGTCTCCAGGCGGCGATCGCGCGCGTGAAGGACCGCCGGACCTGGCACATCCAGGTCTATACGCGGCCGCGAATGATCGATGCGATGCGCGACTTGCTCGAGACGTGTCCGGTGCACGTGTCGTTCGATCACTTCGGCGGCGCCAGGCTCGGCGACGGCAGCATCGACAACCGGGGCTTCGGCCTGGTGCTCGAACTGCTCCGCGCGGGCAAGGCGTCGGTCAAGCTCTCGGCACCGTATCTGGCCTCGTCGTCGGTGCCGGGCTTCGCCGACGTCGTGCCGCTGGCGCGGCAGCTCGTCGCCGCCAATCCCAGCCAGGTCCTGTGGGGCACCAATTGGCCGCACCCGAACTCCGGACACGGCGAGCGCCGACGGCCCTCCGACGTCTCGCCGCTGCGTCGCGTCGACGACGGCGCCATCCTGAACCTGATGCCGCTGTGGGTGCCTGATGCCGACGTGCGGAAGGCGATCCTGGTCGACAATCCGGCTCGTCTCTACGGCTTCGACGCCGCCTAGCCGCGAATCAGCGAGGCAGGGGCACGATCCCCATCCAGAAGAGGTCGGCGTTGCCCTCGACGTCGTAGCGGCGCAGGTAGTCGAGCTTGCCGTTGGGCAGCACGCGGAACAGGGCCAGGCTCGGCGGCACCGACTGGGCGCGAGCCGCCGAATCGCGGACCTCGACGCGGTCCTGGTTGCCGGCCACCAGAATCGTCGCGCTCGCGTCCAGGGCAAACGTCCGCGGGACGAAGCCGTGCGTATCGGCCGTCTGGATGAGCGTCGGCTCGCCCGTGGTCTGGTTGACGTCGAATACGCCGATCGCGTTGGTCCCACCGCCCCACGCCGAGGTGCCCTGGCCGTCGGTCTCGTCGGTGGCCCGATCGGCCTGATAGACGAAACGCCCGTTGGGGTGGGCGTGGACGGCGCCACTGCGCTGATAGAAGCCGGCTCGCGCACGCACCGGCGCCGGCAGTGAGTCCTTGACGAACGCCGGCGTGGTTTCGAGCAGCCCGTCTGGCGACTGGCGGTAGACCTGGAGCTGGTTCTGCGGCTCCAGCGACACGAACACCCACTTGCCCGACGGGTGGAAATCCACGTCCCTCGGCTGGAAGCCATAGCCGCCGGCCGGCGCGATCGAGGCCCGGTTGCTCAAAACGCCGTCCTTGTAGGAGAGGAGCTTCACCGATCCTGGGTTCTCCGCCCGTTTCGGCGTGGGCATGTTGCCGCGCGCCACCAGCACGACGGTGCCGTCCGACGGGTGCACCCGGACCTGATGGGCGTAGATGCCGGCATCCAGGCCCGGCGGCTGCGGCACCTCGGCGCCGATGGTCCCGTCGCCGCCGAGCCGGTGGACGCTGAGGCTGCTCGGGGTGTTGTACGCCACCAGAACGTGCCTGCCGGCGATGTCCGTGGTGAGGAAGATCGAGCGCGCCTTGAGGAACACCGGCGCGCCGTGCTCGTGAAGGGAACCGGAGGCATCGAGACGAAAAGCGCTCAGGCCGTTGGGATGCTCGCTCGGTCCGTCACTCCAGACCACGTAGAGAAACCGGTGCGACGGATGCGGCCAGGCGTACTGCACGACGCCCGGCACGGTGAGCGAGGCCTTCTTGACGAGCGCAGGCGGATCCACCTGCACGTCGTAGTGGGTGATCACCGCGCCGGCCGCGGCATAGAGTGCACTGCGTGCCGGCGAGGGATCTCCCTCGGCCTGCTGCCCCAGCGCAGGAGCACTCGCCGCGATCGTCGCGGCGAGCGTCCAGAGGAGCAGTCGGGTGGTCGTAGCGCGGGCGGTGCCGCGATGCCAGAGTCCAGCCAACAGGGCAGCGGCCACTTAGAACGCCAGTGAGGCGCTGAAGTCCATGATGCGCGGACGGACGATGCCTGTCGGCTGGCCGAAGGTGGGTCCCGAGCGGCTGGTGATCGCGCGCACGGTGTTGACGTTCATAAGGTTGAAGAAGTTCATGCGCGCGGTCACGGAGCGCGAGCCGCCGAGGTGGAAGCGTTTTTCGAGCCGCAGGTCGGTGACGTTGGTGTTCGGCAGGCGTCGAGTGCCCACCGGTTCGACGTTCACCTGCAGCGACGTAATCGTCCGGCCGCCGGTGAACAGCACGTTCCGCTGCCACAGGTCGCCGCTGCGATGCTCGAAGTTCATCGACGCCATCAGGTTCCACGGGAGCATGTACGCGCCGGAGGCGCGCCCGATCCATTCCCAGGCCTTGAGCGCGGTGTTGAGCTCGGCATTGGGGTTGTCGTCCGGCTGCGTGCCCGGCACCGGCTCGTCCATGTAGGTCGCCGAATACGAGGCGCTGAACTGCCAGCCGCTCGACAGTCGGCGAAACGCCGCCAGTTCGAAGCTCTTGTAGCTCTTGTCGTTGTCGGGGTCGTTGACCAGCATGCCCTGGATGAACTGTGCCCCCTGCAGGTTGGCCGGGTATTCGAAGTAGGTGAAGTTCTGGCCGGTGTCGTCGGCGGTCCCAGCCCGGCCGTCGGGGCCCGGATCCGGTCGGGTAACCGGGATGTTGTACGACTCGTACGGGCGGAAGTTGTTCCGCAGCCGGTAGTTGTTGTAGCCCCGCGAATAGATGCCGGTGACCCGCACGGCCGTATTGGCAACCAGCTGCCGTTCGACCGAGAGCGAGAACTCGTCCTGCTTGGGCTGGCGCTCGTCGGGGTTCGGCACCGATTGGCTGACGCTGCTGAGATTCACCGACCGCGCTTGAATCGCCACGAAGTCGGGCCCGCGCGGGTCGAGGTTGCTCTCCCCAGGCTCGAACAGGCGGTTGCCGTTGAGATCGCGCCACGTGAACACGGTGCCGACCGGCAGATTGCGGCTCGCCTGCACCATCTCGGGGTCGATCAGCCGGCGGTGGTCGAAGCGTGCCCAGCCGCCTTTGATCGCGGTCTTGCCGTCCGCGGTCGCCTGATAGGCGAAATGGACGCGAGGGGCCAGCGACTTCCAGATCTTGAACTGGGTCTTTGGATAGCACTCCGCGACGGAGAACACGCCGGCCTCGCGGCACTCCTTGGGGACGAACCCGTTGTCGTGGGCGAAGCGGAGACCGAGGTTCAAGGTCAGACGTCGATTGACCGCCCACGAATCCCGCGCATACGTGCCGAGGTAGCGGGCCAGCACCGCCGCATTCAGCGGATCGTTGCTGGTCGTGATCTGGAAGGGCGTGCCATTGTTGAAGACGAGGCGGTAGTCGAGCACCTCGCCGCGGCTGGCCCGATCAACATGCAGCGTGGCAGCCAAGTAATCCAGCCCGGCCTTGAACTCGTGGTTGCCGCCCAGGAAGTTGCTCTTGTACCAAGACGCACTGACCTTGGTGTGGTTATTGTACTCATTGCGGCGCTCGAGATGCCGCTGCCAGTCCGAGCCGGTGTTGCGCATGGTGAAGACGTCGGTGGTCGCCGGCTTGAGCTCGACCGCGTAGTAGGTCGAGTCCCAGTTCCAGAATCCCTGCTGTGCGGACACGACCACCGAATCGCCGAACGTCCGCTGCCACTCCAGCTTGGGGGTCAGGTTGTAGCCAGGTTGGTTGACCCGCGTTTCCCACGGGTTGTTGATGTTCAGCGACGCGGTGATCCGCCGGATGACATCGCCCTGCATGAACGCGATGATGCGGTCCGATCTGCTGGCCTGGTACGACACCTTGCCGTTGATGAAGGTCTGCTTCTGGTAGATCGACGCCGGGCTGCCGTCCGGCTTGAAGACGTTCAATACCTCGTTCGAGTCGAGTCCGTAGTTGACGCCGGTATAGAACCACAACTTGTCGGTGACGACCGGCCCGCCGAAGTCGCCGCTGACGTCGAGCCGGTTCAGCAGCTTGCCGCTGCTCCGGACACCTTGAGCGATGAGTCCCTCGTCGAGGTTGTTGCTCTGGAAGCGCTGGTTGGTCTGACTCCACCACGCGCCGCCGTGGAACTGGTTGCTGCCGGATTTGTAGATGGCGTCGATGCGGATGCCCCGCGTCGGCATCTCGGCGTCGGCACCCACGGTCTGCACCCGCGTTTCCTCCAGGCCCGAGTAATCGATGAAGTTGCCGCCTTGCGTGGTCTTGGCCGTGGTCGTGACCACGCCCTCGACGGTCTGCCAGGACTCCGACGACTGGCCGAATGCCCGGAACTGAGGCAGGCCGGACCCGCCGTCGGCGAGGGCGCTGCCGCCGATGTCGAAGTTGGGGCGGACGCCGGCGGCCTGCGCCATCAGCGAGATGTAGCCGAACCGTCCGGTCGGGGTCAGCTCGAGCGTTTCACGCGTGAGCTGAACGTTGGTCGACGATGTGGTCACGTCGACCACCGGCGACGCACCGGAGACGACCACCGACTCGTCGATCGAGCTGAGTACCAACGCCACGTCGAGCTTAGCCGTGAAGCCGACGGTGAGGCGGACGCCTTCGACCCGGTGAGTCCGGAACCCGGTGAGTTCGTAGACGACGGTGTAGGTGCCGATCGGCAGCGGGCTGAGGCGGTATTCACCGCGTTCATCAGTGATCGTCGTCGTTTGCGCGACCTGGAGCGCGTCGCTGCTAACGGTGATGGTCACGCCCGGCAGTACGGCCCGACTCTGATCGCTCACCTGACCGATGATGCCGGCCACGGCCTCCTGGCGGGCCAATGCCGCGCGCGGGGTTGACGCAAAGGCCGTGAGCATTGCCAGCGGAACACCGACCCGCCGCAACCAGACGCGCCCACTGTTGCCATAGGGTCTGCTGTCGCCCTTGACCATCGTTCCTCCGAATCACGAAACTCGCGATCCGACCACTCGCCGATCCACGCCGGCAATGGTCAGCCGCCGGCCACGGCGCAGGGCCGAAGTCGACGGCGTGAATCCGCGACAGATGGTGGACGCTGCCTTGCGTTTCGAGCCGTTAACGGGTCCATCGGACGGTTCACATCGCCAGCGTCCATCCGGAGGTGAACGGACGGGTCCCGTCGCTGGGGCGAAGCTGAGGTTCAGGCTACGGCCGCCAGGATCCGATGTTCAATACCCTAACCTGGGTATGAGCGCGGAGATGAAGCACGCCGTCCTGGAGAGCTTCACCACGCGGCAGGCGCGCTGGACCGGCACTCGATACTCGTGCACCAACGCCTCCGCGAGCTGCTAATCGCAGACTGCCCACCACTTTCGGTTCAACATATCCTTGATGGCTGAGTTCTCTGACGCTTGGTTCGCGTACATCCGTCTGAGCTTTCGCGTTTCTCCGCCTCGAACTCGCCGAGGCGCCGCGCATCGGACACCGAGGCCCCGCCGTACTCGTTCCGCGGCCCGGATCCGCGTGGCTGAAGGTGCAGGTGCTCCCGGGCGATGGGCCTGACTTGGAGACTGGGCTCACGGTTTGCACACGGGGCGTATGCCGCTTCCCCGGTATCGCAAGGCGGGCCGGCCGGCACGCGTTCTCCTTCAGAACGTAGTGCCCTAAACACCGTGCACCCAGCTATGCCGCAGCCCTCACCATCCAGTTGCGAGGTTCGTCCCAGACACCCGGCGACTTCACCCGGCTCTCGAACACGGCTCCCCCTGCGGATGGGAACGCATCCCGGCCACGGATTCCTGCGGTTGGCGCGGGGCACCGCAGTCGGCCAGCGTCACTCCGTGCACCTCGGTGAGCGCCGCCACGCCGCCTACCAGGGCGGCAGCGTGTTGATCAGGTATTCCTTCACGTACGGATCCTCGGACGCCAGCAGCTCCTCGGCGGTGCCGGCGAACTGAATCCGCCCGTCGCGCAGCAGCATGAACTCGGCCAGCGGCGACGTTCCCGGGGCGGCCGCCGCGATCCGCACGTGACCGTCGTGGCGCACGGCCTGATGGGTCGCGATGTAGAAGGCGTCGCGGATCTGGTGCGTCGCGACGAGCGACGTGACGTGTTCGAGATCACGCAGCTTGATGATCTCCCCGTCGACGGTCGTCGCGATCAGCGGATCCAGCCCCGTGATCGGATCGTCGAACAGCAGCAGGCTCGGCCGCGGCGCCATGGCGCGGGCAATCGCCACGCGCCGCCGCTGGCCGCCCGACAGCTCCGAGGGCAGGCGCTCGCCGTACTCGCCCAGCCCGACGAACCCGAGGACCTCGTCGACGCGGGCGCGAACCTGATCGGCGGTGCCGTCGTTCCGGTCCGACAAGCCGAAGCCGACGTTCTCCGCCACGGTCAGGGAATCGAACAGCGCGTTCTCCTGGAACACCATGCCGATGTCCCGCCGCACCCGCAGCAGCTCGGCTTCGGTCATCGTGTCCACCCGTTCGCCGTTCAAGCGGATCGCGCCGGCATCCGGCCGAATCAGGCCGAGCACGAGCTTCAGGATCACGGACTTGCCCGAACCGCTGACGCCGAGCAGAATCCGCATCGCGCCCTTCGGGATGCTCAGGCTCAGATCGGAGAGCACGACGTGCTCGTCGAACGCCAGAGACACCTGCTCGAATTCCACGGCCGGCGGCACGTCGTCGGCCTGCGGTTGCCCGGACACCAGACCGATCCTAGCCTGAGTCGCCTCGAGCGGCTCTTCTTCGGCGCCTCCGAGGAGGACTCGACGGGCTGCTCCGCATCGACTGTTGAGCCGCCGGACGCGCCTGTCGTCGTCCTCTCGCTCGATCTGTCACCGGACCAACCGCTTAAGCCGTAGAATCGAGGCGTTTCGCCGTCAGCCGGAGACACGATGACACGTCCTCACAACAAGACCGCGCTCGTGGCCACGGCCACGATCCTTCTGACCACGTTCGTCGTGGGCGCGGCGCAACAAGCAGCCCCACCGCCTCCAGCCGGGACGCCGGCAACGATTCCGGCATCGGTGGTCTCGGCCGCCGAGAAGATCGCCACCGATCCGCAGGTCCTGGCGCTGCTCGAGGACCAGAGCACGGATGCCGCCGCCAAGGCCCGCTGGAATCAGTTCCTGGAACTGGTGCGCATCCCCTCGCCGCCGCGCCAGGAACATCTGAAGGCGGCCGAGATCCATCGCCGGCTGGTGAACGAATGGGGATTCTCTCCAGAGGAAGTGATGACGCGCGCCGACGGCGTCATCCCCGCCAGCGACACCAACATCGTCGATGGCCTGCCGGTCTACAACGCGTGCGTCGTGATCAAGGGCTCGTACGCCGGCCGCCCCGACGCGCAGCACTACCAGGGCCAGTTTCCCAAGGTGCTCGTCGAAGGGCACATCGACGTGGTGAACCCCGAGGAGCTGCCGAAGTCGGGTGACCCGTCGATCCGCATCAAACTCCAGCCGTACGCCCAGCCGGTGGTCGCCACGCCCGAGGAGCTGGCGGCGATCCCCGACGAGCTGTCGTTCGATGCGCGGGGCCGGGTCGTCGAGGACGACAAGTACGCCACCGCCAGCAAGGTGTTCGCCAACGCGAAAGAGGCCGAAGCCGGCGGCGGCGTGCGCATCTACGTGCCAGGCTACGGCGACATGATGCCCAGCACGTCGAACGCCTTCGTGCTGGCGGCCGCGATGAAGAAACACAACATCAGGCCGGTCTACGACATCTGGATCTGCGGCACCGCCGGTGAGGAGGGCAAGGGCAACCTGGCCGGCGTCAAGCAGCTCTACGGCTTCGACCAGAACGCCGGCACCGGCTCCAATCCCCTCAACATCGTCGCCAACTTCGGCCTCGAGGGCGGCGGGATCGTCAACTTCGTCGGCAGCTACCGCTTCGAGATGAAGTTCAAGGCGCCGTTCGCGCGCCCGAACGGTCCGAGCGCGGCCGCAGCCATGGCCGCGGCAATCGCCAAGATCGCCGAGGTCAAGACGCCGACCGACCTGCGGGACGGCGCGCCGAAGACCACCTACACCGTGGGCCGCGCCAGCTGCGAGCCGCCGCCGAATCCGGGCATGGGCGTGCCGAGCTGTTCGCTCGAGGTGGACATGCGCTCGACGCGCAAGGACACGCTCGAGGACATCCGGAAGAACATCGAGCCCGCGTTCCAGGCGGGCGTGTCGGCCGAGAACGCGAGGCATGGCCGCAAGGACGGCAGCGATGAAAGCATCAGCCTCGAGCTGATGTGGTACGGGTTGCGGCCGGCCTTCGTGGCCGAGAGCGTCGACAACGTCGCCGTCCACGCCGGACTGCAGTCGGGCATCCAGCTGGGGGTGCTCAGGTCACCGATGGTCGGCACCGGATCGGGCAGCCTGAACGACAACGTCCCGGCGCACACCGGCGTCCCCACCTATCAGTTCACCCTGGCGTCCTCGGCCGCCGGCGCCGGCGGCCATGCGTTCTGGGAGTGGGGCACGCGCGGCGCGCCCGCCACCGAAGTGGCGCGCATGCATCGCGTCCTCACGGCGGCGCTGATCGTGTCGGGGTTCCACGCCGCTGATGGCACGATCGTGGAACCATCCATCGGCCCGATTGGCAAGCGGACGCGAGACGTCGTTCGATAGCCCTGGAGCAGCGATCATGAAGCGCCTGATTCTCACGCTCGCGTTCGTTCTCGCCACCGCCGCCACGCCCGCCGTCGCCCAGCAATCCGGAGGGGTCCGCGTCGAGTTCCAGGGACCCGGCGGCCACAGCTTCGGCGCCTATGGGCGCGTCAGCGCCCTGCATGCCGCCGCCCGCACCGTGATCCTGCTTCAGAAGGCATTGCCCGCCGGCAGCTACCAGATCACGAACCTGACCGGCGGCAACTCGGTGAATGCCATCGCGTCGGACGGCCTCATCGAACTGAAGTTGACCGCCGGAAGCGCCAAGGCGTACCAGGCACTCGTGGATGCGGTGACGAAGGCCGCGGCGGAAGGCGCCGCCGCCGAGAACGCATTCCGCGGCGTGAAGGCCGGGGACCTGACCGCCGGCGCCCCGGCCACGGTCCGGTCCAGCGTCACGCGATTCTGAAGTCGGTCGCGACCCTCGAAGGCCGAAAGAGGCAGCGGCTCACGCCCGATGGCCTAAGCGCGCGTGACCTTGCGGGCGATGATCTGGTGCGTGCGCGCGTGCGCGACGAGCGTCCCCTGATCCTGGTCTGCAGCCGCCATGCCCGCGCGCCAGTGGGCATCTCGTTCGGCATCCAGGAGCCCTGCTTGGATCAGGCCTTGTCCGGCTTCGGCGAAGGTCCAGCTCCATGCCCCTTCTCCTCGCCAGCGACGTAGTGCGGATGGCGGGCGGCGACGTGCTCAACCTCGAAACCGGCGTCGCGAGCCCAACGGTGCACCTTTCGCCCGCCTTCGTAATCGACACCACGCGCCTCGCCTATCTTGATCGCGAAGTCGCGATACTGTGTGTAGGCCTCGGACAGCGGCTCGGCATGCACCCCCGAAATGTCGACCTCTTCACAGACCGCGCATCCACCCGGCTTCAGCAGCCGGTGCATCGTCTTCAAGGCGTTCACCGGGCGGTTCAGGTGCACCAGCAGCCAGCGGCACGAGACGAGGTCGAACTGTCCGTCGGGCAGCGCGCAGTCGTAGATGTCGTCGACGCGGAACTCGACGTCCGTGATGCCGGCCTGCGCCGCCGCGCGCCGGGCCTCCTCGATTTGCGCCTGGCTCAGGTCGATGCCGATGGCCGCGCCGCCCTCAGCGGCGATCCAGCGCGAAATGGTGCCCAGCCCACAGCCGAACTCCACCGTCCGGAATCCAGGGGCGAGGCCAGCCTTCCGCAGCAATTCCCGTGAGTCGGAATCGTGAACCAGGCAGATCATCCGCAACCGACCGTGCCCGGACCGGTCAGCCTTGAGAACGTAGTTGTCACCGTGGCTGGGCATGGGGCCGACCCTTCGCATGGGCGGATTGTATGTGCTGGATCGGATGTTGACGCGCGCGTGCAGGCCCAGTGGGTCTGCCGGCTGGCGATGCCGTCGGTCTCACTGCTTCAGCAACGCCGGCCAGTTGAGCACAACGTTGAGGGACGGTCGGGCCACCCGTTGATCCACTGGCACTTCGACCAGAAAGCGCTGGCCGTCCGGCGTGGACTGCGGCGTCGTGTTCACGCCCGTGCTCGGAGGAAAGGGCAGACGCTCGGGAACGCCGCTCTCGAAGGCGGCGCCGGAGATGTTTACTCGTGTGGCAAACACCTCGGTGCCACTGGGCCCGCGGTTGAAGATGATTTCCCGATCGATGCGCCACTGCGGCCAGTTGCCTTCGCCTCCCGAGATCTGCCACCGGCCCTCGCCGAAGGCCGGCTGGCCGGTCTGTTCCGACACGCGGAAGGGGCGAACGTAGATCTCAGACGCGCCGGTCTCGAGCGAGACGTAGGCCACCCACCGCATATCCGGGGAAAAGACCCCGGCCCACTCGTTGGCGCTCGCGCCGAGCAGCCGGGTGGGGGTGCGGTCGCCGAGCGACAGGGCCCACAGGTCGTACCCCGTGTTGGCCGCGTTCTCGGTGTGATACAGCAGGAATCGACCGTCGCGCGACCAGCTGGTCGGAAAGTGCCGCAGCCCCGGCTCCTTCAGCAGCACCTGCTCGTCGCCGAGGCCGGAGGCGGCCCTTTCGTAGACCGTGTCGCCGAGACGGCCGGCCGCGTAAGCGATGCGGGTACCATCCGGCGACCAGACGCCGGGCGAGTACACGTTCCTGCCGAAGGTGAAGCGGGTGCGCTGACCGTTGGACAGGTCCAGCATCCACAGGTCGCCTGGCACGTTGTACGGCGCATCTTTCGCGACGGCACGCCTGCCATCCGGCGACAACACGACCCGGCTGTCTGCGCCCGGCGGGCCGAGCGTGCCGACGGTCTTGCCCAGTCGGTCGAGCCACGTGAGCTGGAAGGTGCCGGGCGACGACGCGGCTCGGTAGACGAACACACCCTCGTCGGACACCGCGAACATTCCGGTGAAGTACCACGTGATCCCGACGTTCTGGGCCACCGGCACCGGCGCGCCGCTGAACGCCAGCTGGCGAACATCGAACGGCTGCGCGAGCAGCGTGCCGGCGCGTGGAAAGAAGAGATGGCCATCCGCGAAGACCGCGGGTACGTCGGTGGCCAACACCCGCTGGCGCGACTGGTTCGCGGCGTCGCTGTCGAGGGACCCCACGTACATGCCCTCGACGTCTTGCGGTCCGGAGCGGAAATACAGGAAGGTACGGCCGTCGGGCAGAAACGTGGGCCAGGTGTGCACGAACTCGCCCGCGGACAGGTCGATCGCGGTCACCGCCTTCGCCGCGCCCCCGGCTGCGGCCACGTGCCAGAGTGGACCACCCGCGCCGCCGCCCCAGCTGCCGAGCAGGATATCTCCCTGACGATTCCACGCGCCCGACCGCGGTGAGGCGTCGGGAAGCGTGGTCAGCGTTTCCGGCGGACCGCCGGTCGTGTCGATGCGCCTGAGGGTGTCGTCGACGATGAAGCCCACGTGCCGGCTGTCTGGCGACCAGAATGGGGTCGAGGCACCATCCGTGCCCGGCAGGCTCCGCCAGTCGAGGGCGTCGAGATCCCGAATCCACAACCCGCCCTGCGCCGCCGCGAGCACCAGCTTGCGGCCATCGGGCGATACCGACACGGAGTCGGTGATGGCCACATCTTCCGGCACCGGCGCCTCGAATCGGCTGGCCAGGCCTGGCGCCGCGGGCCGTAACGCCCACGCGCCGATTCCGAGCGCGATGGCCGCCATCGACGCAGCGAGCACCGGCCAGACCCAAGACGACCGCGAGGGGTTGGACGGCGACGGCTGCGTCGACATCAACCTCAGGGCGTGCTTGACGTCGCGCGCTGATTGCCAGCGTTTCTCCGGGTCCTTCTCGACGCAGGTCCGCACCACTTCGGAGAGACCATGCGGCGTTCCCGGCTGGACCTCGAACAGCGGCCGCGGCTCTTCTTTGAGAATCGACGCGACCAGGCTGGCTTGCGTCTTGCCGGTGAACGGTCGGTGGCCCGAGATCAACTCGTACAGCACGACACCGAAGGCGAAGATGTCGCTGCGCGCGTCGGCATCACGGCCCTCGACCTGCTCTGGCGACATGTACGGCAGCGTGCCCAGCACGGAGCCCTCCGCCGTGAGCGACACGGAGTGGGTCTCCTCCGGCGCGGAGCCGTCAGGAGCGGACGTGATCTTCGCGAGTCCGAAGTCGAGCACCTTCACGCCGCTCTTGGTTAGCAGGATGTTGCCGGGCTTCAGGTCGCGATGGACGATGCCCTTTTCGTGCGCGGCGTCGAGTGCATCCAGGATCTGCTCGGCCATGGCGAGCGCCTGCTCGACCGGCACCGGTCCGTGCAGTCCGGCCCCTTCGACGTACTCCATGACGAGGTAGTCGGGGCCGACGTCGTACAGTGAACACACGCGCGGATGGTTCACCGCCGCGATAGCGCGTGCCTCACGCTCGAAACGATCGCTGAAGGGACCGAGACTGGCCTTGATGGCGACCAGCCGATTGAGGCGGGTGTCTTTCGCCTTCCACACCTCGCCCATGCCGCCGGCACCGAGGGCGGACAGGATCTCGTACGGACCGAGCCGCACACCGGGCGCCAGCTGCATGAAGGTGCCCAGATTATAGATTGGGACCACCTGGTGTACGGTTCTGCGGGGAGGGGCGCGATGCGTATCGATGGAACAGGGCGACGGGCTCGACGTTGGGGCGGCGGAGCGCTGCGGGCAGCGACATCCATCGCACTGGTCGCTGGTTGTGGCGCGTCTCCAACCGACCGGGTCGACGCAGCGGCGCCGGCCCGTGCCGGCGTAGCGCAGGGCGCCAGCGATGATCCCTGTCGCTTCTCCACCGCCGAAGCGATGGGGAGCGCGTTCGGCCGCCAGATGAAGAGCTCGAGACTCGCCTCCGTGTGTCAGTACCGCGGCAGCGATGCCGACGTCGTCATCGTCAAGGTCGCGACGGGGCCCGAAGGCACCATCCTGCGACACGTGAAGGGCGCCTCGGCGCAGAGCCAGACGGGGGCGGAGAAGGTGACCTCTCCGGTTGGCGAAGCGTACTTCGACAGCGTGCTCCCCGTGTTCATCGGCCGGGTGGGCAACCACGAGGTGCAGATCGAGACGACCATCCAGCCGGTACCCCGCGACGCCATGATCGCGGTCGGCAGGCGCATCATGGAGACCCTTGCTCGCCAGTGAGCGGGGTCTTGGATCGCCGGCAAGAGGCGCGTCGGCGCCGCCCGGCTACGAACACGCGGGCTTCACGCACTTCACCGTCAACGAGAACGGCATCGAGTAGGTTCCCAGCAGCGTGAACGCCCGGTTCCTCTTCGACTGGCTGTCCCGGATCAGATCGGCGCTGTCGGTGGCGTCTGCCCACATCGTCCACTGATCCGATTGATCCCGACGGATGTGAGCGTTCGTGCTGTTGACACCGGCCGGCATCCCGCAGGGTCCCACTCCCCGCGAATCGAAGCAGACGTTGTAATAGGCCGGATCGGTGTCGATGGGGATGTTGATCTTGATCCACGCTTCATAGTCGGTCCCAATCGTCATTCCGCGCAGTCCGCCTGAAGGAACTTGGCCGTTCGGCAGCAGGGCATTGGCCTGCATGCCCGAAGGCTCGACGAGCGGCTGCGGCCACGCCGCCGGAGGGGTACACGGCCCCACGAGGCAGTTGGTAAAGTAGAACCACATGGTCCGCACGACCGTGCCATTGGTGTTGGTGCCCCAGATCAGCCCGCCGGTGCTGCCGTCGATGTACGCGACGGCGTTCTCGACGTTGTCCTGATAGGCCCCACCCCCGTCGCTCCGGATCCGGTCGGCGCCGTCGTCTCGAAACTCGACCGTCACGCTGATGTTCCCGGCACGCGGAGCCGCGAATCCGACTGGCCCCAGTACTACGGTGGCGGTGCCCAACGCGGCGGCGGCGGTGACGAGCAGTCTCATGTCGAATCTCCCGTGGTAGTGACCGGAGCGGTGACCGCCCGCAGGCCGACCCGTCCTGGTGTTGGGTCCTACCTCGCTAAACGAACCGCAGGCGCGAAGCGCACTGCGTCGGCGACGCCCGGATCAACGCGATATCATCCCGGCCCTGATGCCGGCCTCGCCCGAAGGTCCCGACTCCACACTGTCGCTCATTGCCCGGGCCCGGGCCGGGGACCAGGCGGCGCTCGCCGATCTCTTCGCGAGATTCGCGCCGCCGCTGCGCCGCTGGGCCAGCGGCCGCCTGCCACGCTCCGCCCGGGATCTGGCCGATACACCGGACCTTGTGCAGGAGGCCCTGGTCAGCACGTTTAGGAATCTGAAGGGGTTCGAGCACCGCGGCGAGGGAGCCTTCCAGGCCTACCTCCGCCAGGCGGTGATGAACCGAATCCGGGATGAGCTGCGGAAGACGCGGAGTCGCCCGGCGACCACGGAGGTCGATCCCGATCTGCCGACGGCCGACGCCTCGCCGCTCGAGATGGCGATCGGCAGCGAGTCGGTCGGGCGGTACGAGGCGGCTCTGCAACGGCTTGCCGAGGCGGAGCGCGAGGTGATCATCGGACGCGTGGAATTGGGCCTGACCTACAGCGAGATCGCCGCGGCCACGGGCCGGCCGACGGCCAATGCCGCGCGTATGGCGGTGGCGAGAGCGCTGGTGCGTCTCGCGGAGGAGATGGGTGAGCGCGGACCCGCGACTGATTGACGTCGCCGCGGCGGTTGGCGACGGCGCCATCGTGGACTGGAGCCGGGTGGCCGACGAGTCCGATGCCCGGTCGGCCGCGGTGATCCGGCAGCTGCGCCTGGTCGAGCGCATCGCCGCGATCCATGCCTCGCCCTCTCCCGCGCCCGAGACGCAGCGCCCGACATCGACCGCGGCACACGCCGACGGGCCAGAGGACGAGCTCGCGCCAGGGTCGGCCTGGGGACCGCTGCAAGTGGCGGAACGTATCGGCCGCGGCACGCACGGCGACGTGTTCGCCGCCCGGGACGTGCGACTCGACCGTCCCGTGGCGCTCAAGCTGCTGCACGCCGGTCCCGCCAGCGATACGGCCGATGCCGGCGTCGTCCAGGAGGCACGGCTCCTCGCCCGCGTGCGCCACCCCAACGTCGTCGCCGTCTACGGCGCCGAACGCGTCGGCGGACGTGTCGGCATCTGGATGGAGCTGGTGGAGGGCCGCACGCTCGAGCAGGAACTCGGCGAGCGCGGCTGCTTCGCCGCGGACGAACTGGTCTCGATCGGCACCGCGCTCTGTGGCGCCGTGTCCGCCGTGCACGCGGCCGGACTGCTGCATCGCGACATCAAGGCCCACAACGTGATGCGCGGCGGCGACGGCCGGATCCTGCTCGCCGACTTCGGGACCAGCCATGACGTGAACCGCGACGGGTCGGTCAACGACCTCGCGGGCACTCCCCTCTATCTCGCCCCCGAAGTGCTCGGCGGCGCGGCCGCGTCGGCGGCCAGCGACGTCTACAGCCTGGGCGTCCTTCTCTACCACCTCGCCACCGCCGCGTATCCCGTGAGCGGCCGATCGGTAGCCGACCTGCGCGATGCGTTCCTGGCGGATCGGCGGGTGCCCCTCCGCGAACGGCGTCGCGACGTCCCGCCAGCCGTGGCCGGCGTTATCGAACGCGCGCTGGAACCAGTCCCGTCCAGGCGTTACCCGTCGGCGGCGGCGTTTGGCGCCGCGCTCGTCGCATCCACCCGGGTCAGGTGGGGCGCGTTGCACCTGGCCGCCGCAGCGGCGGTGCTGGCGCTGGCGGCAGGGCTTGGCCTGTCCTGGTCCACCGGCACCGGCAACACGACGCCCCGCTTCGTGCTCGTCGGGGCGTTCGTCAACGAGACGGGCGACCGCCGCCTGGACGACGCCGTGGAGTTCGCGTTCGCGCGTGAGCTGATGCAGTCGCGGGCGGTCTCGGTGGTGCCGCCCGAGCGAATTGCCGACTCGCTCCGGTTGATGAGGCGGCCGCCCTCCCAATCGCTCGACCCCGGCACCGCGCGCGAGGTCGCGCTGCGGGACGGCACGATCGACCTGATCGCCAGCGGGCGCATCGATCGCCTGCGCGCACGCTACGTGCTCAGCGTGGTGATCGACCACGCCTCCGGCGGCGCCCCCGTGGTGCAGGCGAGCGTCGAGGTGGCGGATGTCGATTCGCTGCTCGACGGCGTGCGATCCCTTGCGGCCAAGATCCGGGCCGCGATGGGCGACGACCGCGGGCGCGTGGCGTCCGATCTGCAACTGGCCCGGGTGACGACCAGCTCGCTCGACGCCCTCGGCGACTACTCGGCAGGCCTCGCCCTGGTGGATCAGCGGCGCTGGGCCGCGGCCGAGCTGCGGCTGACCGATGCGGTACGGCGCGATCCCGGCTTCGCGTCCGCCTTGATCATGCTCGCCCACTGCCAGCGGAATCAGGCTCGCGGGGCGAGCGCCTGGATGCCGGTCGCCGAACAGGCGCTGCAGCTCGCGGCCGGGCTGCCGGCTCGGGAGCGCTACTTCATCGAGGGCAGTTACTACCAGATGAAGGAGGACCTGCCGCGGGCAATCGCCGCCTACGAGGCGCTGATCGACGAACAGCCGAACGACTTCTGGGGCCACAACAACCTGACCGGCGCCTACGCGGTGAGCGGCCGCTTCCGCGACGAGATCCGGCTGCGGGAACGCCTCGTCCAGCTGCGTCCCCACGACCCGTCGTTGCTGGTGAACCTGGCGATGCGCCTGCTGATGAACGGCGAACGCATGGCGGACGCCGTGGCGCTGGCGACGCGGGCTGCGAACCTGGAGCGACCCCCGGGCCTCGACGGAGCATCGATGGACGCCTGGTTCGAGCTGCTGCCGGCGTTCGCGGCTTGGGCCGACGGACGCGTCGCTGATGCCGCGGCCCTGCTGGACCGCGCCAGCGCCGGGGCGCCGCCCAGCGAGTGGCACGCCTATGCCCGCGCGCAGATGAACCTGACGCTGGGTCGTGTCGCCGCGGCCGAGCACGCATTCCAGCGCATGCCGGATGCTGCCGAGCGCGACATGCTGCTCGGGTATGCGGCGCTGGCTCGTGGCGACGTCGCGGGCGCGCGGGCGAGGCTGGCCCGCGCCGTGCCGGCCTGGGCCCAGACCCTCAGGACCAAGGGGCCGGAGCGCGTCCTCATGCCCTGCTGGGCGCTGCTGCGAACCGGCCTGGCGGATCAGTGCCGTCAGGCCGTCGAGCCCTGGCTCGGTGATCCACCCGCCTGGCGCTGGCTGGCCAGTGAGCTGCAGGCCGGCGGCGCCGTGGCGGACGACGAGGCGGCGCTGCGCGCGCTCCAGGGCGTGGTCGCGACGCGCCCCCCTGGCGACTACCAGCACGTGCTGGCCGTCGACGGCATCGCCCGGCAACTCGAACGCCGCGGCGACATCCCCGGGGCCGTCGACATCCTGCGCCGACTGGATGGCCTGCACCGTACGGTCTACCCGCAGAATGGCGTGCATGGATTCACCTGGCTGATGACCAGGACCCACCTCCTCGACATCGAACGCCGCCGCGGCCGCACCGAACAGGTTGCCGCCCTGGTCCAGGAGCTCGAGGGATGGGTGGCGGTCGCCGACCCGGACTTCGTCGTGAGGTCGGCTCTTCGGTAGGGCGCAACTCCATACTCGGCCCACATGCGTGGTGTCGCGTTGTCAGCGCGTTCCGGTCAACGTGCCGCCGAGCACGCTCGTGCCGTGAGCTGCACCGAGCGGTGCCTCAGGGTGTCTCGGTCAGGAGGAACACGGCGAACGACGCCAGCCAGTGTTCGCCCTCGTAGTGACCGGTGGCCACGTGCTGGAGCGCGTCGACCGCGTGGGTGTGCCCGGCGGCGGCCAGAAAGGCGCGGGCGCGCGCCTCTGGCGGCAACGCCGCGGCGATGTTTCGCATCGCCCAGGCGCGGCTCAGGTTCAGGCCGTCGAGGTGGCCGAGCTGCGGGTCGGATCGATCCGTGACCACCGCGATGGTCAGCAGATTCCCGGGCTGGCCGTCGCCCATCGCCGGCAGGTACGCGGCGAACCACCGGGCGAACTCCGCCGGCGGCAGCACCCGCCGCATCAGATCGGCCTCGACCAGCGCCGGCGACAGGAAGTCTGAGCCACTCGGCTCGAGCTTGGCCGGGTAGTCGGTGTCGCCGAGAAAGTAGTCGCGGCTGCGCGCGACGACGAGTTCCTTCAGGGGCGCATCGCCGAGCGCAATCGCGTAGTCGAGCGCGAACCCGAGCCCGAACGCCGTGTTCGGGTGCACCCCGGTGCGAATCGGATACGTCTGCTTCGGCAGGAAGTCGAGGTAGCGTTTGACGATCGCGGTCGTCAGCGGCTGCAGGTGCTGCTCCCACCGCTTCGCATCCGGCGACGACGACCGGTGCAGCTCCTCGGCGAGCTTGAGCGTCCAGGCCCACCCGTACAGCCGCTCGAACGCCGCCGTGCCCGGCCGCGTGAAGTAGGCGGCCTCCACCGCAAGGTTCGCGGCGGTGAGGTTGCGGTCGAGCGCTTCGACAATCGCCGGCGCCTCCGGGAGCGACGGGAACAGGCGCAGGAGCCGCGCCAGCATCCAATGGCCGTGGACCGACGAGTGCCAGTCATAGCAGCCGTAGAACGCGGGGTGCACCACGTCGGGCAGGAGCACGTCCTCGGCGGCGTTCAGCACGTAGCCGGGCTGGCTCGGATACGCCTTGGCCACACAGCGAAGCGTGATTCTGGCGAAGTTGGACGCGCTTTCGGCCGTGAGCGGCGGCAGTTCGGGCGGCGCTGACGGGACCGGCGGCGCCATGCGGCAGGCCGCCAGCACGACGACACACAGGGTCAGGACGAAGGCCTTGCGCACGAGGAGATACTACCCGCCAGGCGCCACGGCACCCAGCAGAGCCACATCGCGGCGGCGGCGATGAGCACCATGAAGACGGCGCGCAGCGGCCACGGGCCCAGGTAGTCGAGCAGGGTCGGCGTGGCCGGCAGATGCCGTCCGAAGTAGCCGTAGTTCACGTCGAAGGCGGCATCGACGGTGAACATCGCCACGGCGTAGGCCACCCCGGCCCCGACCGCGAGCCGCAGGTCGCGCCAGCCGGGCCGGAAGCCCCGGACCGTCACCACGTAGACCCCCGCCCCGACGACGAAGGCGTGGTACAGCCAGAACGCCCAGAAGGCCAGCGTCGAGGGACCACGGTCGAGGTCGGGCGTGATCACCGCCTGCGTGCTGAGCGCGGTGCCCCAGAACCAGGCCAGCGCGTGCCGCCAGCGCCCCGGCCACGCGAAGGTCAGCCCCGCGACGCCGGCAGCCAGGTCGCACAGATCGAGGGGAAGGGAGTAGCGCACGCTCCAGCCGTTCTGAAGGCCGTCGTAGACGTGGTACCCGACCCAGAGCACTGCCACGCCGATTGCGAGACCGCGTTCGAAGGTGCGCTGGTGGCGCGTCTCGCGCAGCCGCCACCCCGCCGCACAGAGCAGGGCGATGGCGAGCGCCAGGAAGGCGACCGTGACGACGTGCAGCGGCGTGAAGGCCGAGAAGGCGCCCACTCGGAGAGAACATACTCCCGGCGCGTCTCGCGGTGCATCGTGGCGGAGACAGCCGCTCGCGGTCGCCGCGTCGCTCCATCAACGGCGCAATAATGGACGCCGATGAGCGACGACGCCGACGCCCGCCCCGGCCGGCGAGCGCATGGACGGGGATGTGATCAGGCTGACGTGCGTTCCCGCGTAGCGTCATGACCCGTGTCGTGATCGTCGGCGGCGGGATCATCGGCCTGGCGACGGCGTACGCGCTGCATCGACGCGGGGCCGCCGTTACCGTCGTCGAATCGCACGGGGGCAGCCACGGCGCGTCCGTCGTCAACGCCGGCTGGATCTGTCCGTCGCTGGCCGGGCCCGTGCCAGCGCCCGGCCTGGTCGGGCAGTCGCTCCGGTGGATGCTGCGCTCCGACAGCCCGCTGTATCTGCGGCCCGCGCTCGACGCGGAGTACCTGCGCTGGCTCGTCGGGTTCTGGCGGCACTGCAATGCCCGGGCCTACGCCCACGGGCTTCGCGCCACGACGGCCCTCAACGCCCGCACCTTCGAGCTGTTCGACGAGATGCAGGCGGCCGGAGTGCGGTACGAGATGCACCGGGCCGGCATCCTCTTCGTGTTCCATTCGGCGGCCGCCCTGGAGCACGACCTGGCGGCGCTCGAGCCCCTGGTGAGGTACGGCATCACGCCGCCGGTCCCGTACGGCGCGAAAGACGTGCGCGAGATGGAGCCGGCGCTGAGCGCGTCGATCGCCGGCGGGTTCTGGTACGCGGGCGAACGTCACGTCCAGCCCGAGACCCTCACCAGCGGGCTCACCGACTGGCTGCGGGCGCGCGGCGTCGTCTTCCGCACCGGGACCCGCGTGGTCGGCGTCGATCACGCCCGTGGCCAGGCCCGGGCGGTGGAGACCACTGCCGGGCGCGTCGAAGGCGATGCGTTCGTGATCGCAGCCGGGGCGCGCACGAGCGACGTGACGCGGACGCTGGGCCTCGCGCTGCCGATTCAGGCGGGAAAGGGCTACTGCCTCGACTACCGCCCGCCGCCCGTGCCGCTGGGCCGGCCGATCGACTTCGCGGAGGCGCGACTGGTCGCCTCGCCGATGGACGGGATGATCCGCGTCGCGGGCACGATGGAGTTCTCGGGCGTCAACGACGTCGTGCGGCCGGAACGGGTCGCCGCCCTCGCCCGGGGCGCGGCGCGTGCGCTCACCGGGTTCCCGGCCGGAACGGATGCCGCCACCGTCGGCAGCGGTCTGCGGCCGGTCACCCCTGATGGATTGCCGGTGATCGGATGGCTGCCGGGATTCCGGAACGTGGCCGTCGCGAGCGGCCACGCCATGCTCGGCGTGACGCTCTCGGCCAGTACCGGCGATGCGGTGGCCGAACTGCTCACGACCGGCCGCGCGCCCGAAGTGATCGAGCCATTCGACCCGGCCAGGTTCCTCTAGCCCGGGCGGCCAGGCCGGGCACCAACGGCGGGCGTGCTACGCTCGGCCACCCATGCGCATCCTGCTGCTCGGCACCGGAATGCAGGGGCGGGCGGCGTTGCACGACCTGGCCCGCAGCACCGCCGTCTCGAACGTCGTCGCCGCCGATCGTGATCTGCCGGGCCTTCAGGCCTTCGTGCACGCGCGGGCATACGGCGACAAGGTGGTCTGCGCGGCCCTCGACGCCGCCGACCGCGGGGCCGTCGATCGGCTGATGGCCGACGGCGTCGACGTCGTCATCGATCTGCTGCCCGTCCCGTTCATCGGCACGGTGGCCGCGTCCGCCGTCGCCCACCGCGTCCACCTGATCAACACGTTCTACGTCACGCCGGAACTCGCCGCGCTCGCCCGCGATGCCGAGGCCCGCGGCGTGTCGCTGCTGCCCGAGCTGGGCATGGACCCTGGCCTCGACCTGCTGATGCTCGGCGACATGGTGCGGCAGCTGGACGAGGTCACCGAGATCCTGAGCTACGGCGCCGGCATTCCCGAGCCGGCAGCCGCCACCAACGCGATCAGATACAAGGTGAGCTGGACCTTCGAGGGCGTGCTGCGCTCGTACCTGCGCCCGGCGCGCCTGGTGCGGGACGGGCAGCCGGTGGAGCTCTCGGACCGCGTGCAGTTCCAGCCGCAACACGTGCACCACGTCGAGGTGGCCGGCGTCGGCCGGCTCGAAGCGTTTCCCAACGGCGACGCCCTCGCGTATGCGCGTCAGCTCGGCCTCGACGACCGGCGGCTTCGCCGCGCCGGCCGCTACGCCATGCGCTACCCGGGGCACTGCGCGTTCTGGGCCACGATGGTCGATCTGCACCTGCTGGACGACGACGCCGTGGTCGTCGAAGGCGCGGCGGTGAACCGGCGCAAGTTCCTGGCGGCGGCGCTGGAGCCCCAGCTGCAGTACGGCCCGGGCGAGCGCGACCTGGCCATCATCCGCGTCGAGGTGGCGGGTCGCCGCGGCGGGGTGCCCGTGCGGCTCGTCCGCGAGGTCATCGATCGCCGCGATCTCGAGTCGGGGCTCACCGCCATGAGCCGCACGGTGGGGTTCACGGCCAGCGTCGGCGCCCAGTTCCTGGCCAGCGGCGCAGTCACGAAGCGCGGCCTGCTGTCGCCGGTGACCGACCTGCCCTACGACGCGTTCGTCGCCGCCCTCGCCAGCCGCGGCATCGTCATCACCTCGCGAGAGGAGCGGGACAGCGCGTCCTGACCATGCTGTCCCTCCTGCCGGTCGTCGTCGCGCTGGTGCTGGCGTTCCTGACGAGAAACGCCGCGTTCGCGCTCCTGGTCGGCTGCGTCACCGGCGGCGTGGTGGCGGGATTCGATCCCGCGACCGGCCTCGTGCAGACCTTCCAGCAGGCCCTCGGCAACGCCGACTTCGTCTGGGTGATGCTGATCGAAGTGGCCGTGGGCGTGATGATCGCCTTCTACCTGCGGGCCGGCGTCATCGCCGGGTTCGCCGACTGGGCGTCACCGCACATCCGGTCGCCCCGGGCGGCCAAGGGCTTCGCGTGGGGCCTCGGGCTCTTCATCTTCTTCAGCGACTACTTCAGCCCGCTCTTCAGCGGGCCGATCGCCCGGCCGCTGACCGACCGCTACCGGGTGTCGCGGGAGATGCTGGCCTACCTGCTCGATTCGGGAAGCGCTCCCGTCGCGGCCCTGATGCCGATCAGCGCCTGGGCGGTGTACATCGCCGGCTTGATGACGGGGCATGGCCCGATCGCGACGGTCGACGCGGCGATGAGCGTGTTCATCCAGGCCGTGCCCTACAACCTGTACGGCTGGCTGGCGGTCGGGCTCGCCGGGCTGGTCGCCTTCGAGCTGGCGCCCGCGGTCGGCCCCATGCGATCGGCGGAACGGCGCGCGCGCGAGGAGGGCAAGCCCCTGCGCGACGGGGCCGCACCGCTGGTCGGTCAGGAGCTCGACGAGATCGAGCCGCGGCCCGAGGCCCGCAAGAACCTGTTGATCTACCTGGTCGTGCCCGTCGCGATCGTGCTGGCGGTGGCCGTGGCGACGTTCGCGGTCACCGGCTCGGCCAAGGTGCTCGAAGCGTTCCTCGCCGCCGTGCTCTACCAGGCGGTGGCCATGGCCCTGGGCGGCCACTTCGCCAGCGTGGACGACGCCGTCGACGTCGCCACGCGCGGCGTGAAGGGGGTGCTGCCCGCGATCATCATCCTGGCGCTCGCGTACGCCATCAATGCGGTCTCCAAATCACTCGGGGCGCAGGACTACGTGGTGGCGCTCACGAAAGACTGGATGGTCGAAGGCGCGGTGCCCGTGGTGGTGTTCCTGACCGGCGCCGCGATGTCGTTCTTCACCGGGACGTCGTGGGGCACTTATGCGCTGCTGATGCCCTTCGCGCTCCCGGTGGCGTTGGCCGGGTCGGGTGGCGTCGTCGATGCCGGCGTGCTCGCCACCGTGGGCGCCGTCGTCGCCGGCGGGCTCTTCGGCGATCACTGCTCGCCGGTGTCCGATACGACGTGCCTGTCGTCGTTCGGCGCCGCCTCGGATCACATGGACCACGTCACGACGCAGATGCCGTACGCGCTGGTCGCCGGAGCGCTGTCGGCCGTGCTGTTCGCCGCCATCGGGTGGCTGACAGCCTGACCGCATCACGGGCCGTCGTCCACCCACCCTCCTGGAGCGTCCGAGCGGCCGCGGCTCGAGTCGTCGTCACGCGTCACCCGGCGGCCGCAGGCCAGCGCGGTGAGCGCCGACACCGTCCTTCCGGTCGAAGCGCAGTCCGTCATCGCCCCGCGGCTATACTGGCCGGGTGAGCGATCCCGATCTGATCCGGGCGTGGCACGCGCGCTGGAGGCTCGTCCAGGAAGCGGAAGCGCGGAGCGCGGCGCCGCGGTCGGCCGGCGACAAGCTCGCAGCCATCTCGCGACTGCGGGCGTTTGGACGCCTGCGTACCCGTGGGCGGGGTAACGACGAGGCCAGTGTGTGGGAGCGGTTCGCCATGCTCCGGGCCCGGCATGGTCACGCCACCCGCCGCTGATCCCCTGCACGACGCGCTGTCGGCGCTCGCGCAGTGGCTCGAATCCCAGCAGGTGCCCTACGCGCTCATCGGCGGGCTCGCGGTGTCGCTGCACGCCGAGCCTCGATTCACCGAGGACATCGACGCCGTCATCTGGATGGACGAAGGGCGCTGGCCGGAACTGCTGCGGGTGGCCGCCGACCATGGGATCGCCCCGCGACGCCACGATGCGCTAAGGACTGGGCGGACATCGATGCGCTCCTGAAGGCGCACCCGGCCATCGATGTCGATCGGATCCGACCGGTGATCGCCGAGTTCGCGGCAGTGCTCGAGTCGCCCGAACTCGTGCGTCAGTTCGACGACGCCCTCAGACGACGGCGGTCCTGATCGGCATGGCCGCGCTCGATCGGCCCGTTGCCAGCGCCCGTCCACTTGGCTGGCGCAGCGCCAGCACACCGGGCCCGGACGATGGGCGTGCGCACGAGGAGATGGTCGCAGTCGGCAACGTGGTGCCCGTGCGGCCGCCTCACTGTCTCGGTCCGTAATGGGGCAGCGGCACGCCGACCTCCAGGGCACCCAGGTCCGGGGCTGAGCCCGTGTGGCCGTGGGTAATCGTCGGCACCGGCGTCCCTTTGTCCACGGCCGCCGACCCCGGCTTGAGCCTGAAGTCCAGGTCCTCGCGCTTGTGGACCTTCTGCACCGTCGCCTTGTCCTGCGCATTGAGCGGCGGCACCTTGACGAAGATGTCGTAGTCCACCAGCACGCTGTGCGTGTCCTGCTTGGTGGCCGCGCTGTAGTCGGCCAGCGTCTTGAACTGGCGGGTCTCCAGCGTGGTGGGGCTGCCGGGCGGCCGTGTCAGCTGGGTGAAGTCGGCCGTGGTGCCGAACGGCGGCGAGTTCCAGGCGAACGAAAACGGCGCCGAAGGATTCGGGCGGAAGCCGTTGTAGTCGGACGACGAGTAGTTGGTCAGCGTGCTGATCGTCCAGATCGCCGGCGTCGCCTGCTCGCCGAGGATCAGGTTGTTCACCCAGTGCGAGTTGGACGTCGCCGCCGCGGTGGTCTCGGACAGGATGGTGTTGTTGAAGAAGAGCACCCCCGCCGAGCCGCCGGTCATTCGCGTCGAGCCGCCCGGCAGGTGGTAGCCGATGTTGCGCACCCAGTAGGTGGGCCCGCCGAGCGTCGGCTGGTTGCAGAAGGCGTGCGACGCCGAGTTCAGCATCACGTTGCGCATCACCCGGATGTTGTGCATGCCGCCGTCGGTTTCGAACGGGTTGTCGTGGAAGTTCGTCATCACGTTGTTGTAGAAGTCGATGGCCACCGGCCGCAGGTGCCAGGCGTCTTTCGGCGGGTAGGCCGGCCCGCCTTCTGCCGCCGATCCGTCCGGGTTGCCGTAGGTCTCGATGTCGATCCCGTCGTGGAAGTTGGCGACGTGATTGAACGCGATGACGTGACCGGGGCCGTAGACCTTCACCGCCACGTACGACGCCATCACCGGCGGGAACTTCTGACCCTCGACCCCGTCGAACGGCTGCCAGAAGGGGCCGTTCCAGCCGATCACGTGATCGGGATCGTCGCGGCCGATGAAGGTGTTGTCGGCGATGTAGAAGTTGCTCGAACCGGAGTAGTTGGTCCACACGCCGGCGCCGACGTCCACGAAACGGCTCTTCTTGACGGTCAGGCCCACGGCGCCGATCTGGAACTGCGTGCCGGCGAGGATGGCGTAGTCGGCGTTGCGGAAGGTGATGCCCTCGAAGTAGGTGTAGTCGGCCGCCCGGACGTCGAACAGCGCGTAGTTGCCGGCCCCATCGAAGACCACCTCGCCATCGCCGGCCGCCTTGATGGCGATCGGCCGAGTCGCGGTGCCGTCGGCGGTGAGGAAGTAGGTGCCGTCGAGCGGCGTCGTTCGATTCACGGCCGGATTGTTGGTGTATTCGAGCCGGTTGTATCGGTAGACGCCGGCGTGGACGAGGATCGTGTCGCCGGCCTTGACGCGCGGCCGCCCGGCGGTCGCCCAGTCGGTGCCGGCGCAGGTCAGGTTGTAGGCACACATCAGCCCTTCGAAGGCCGGCTCGGTCTTCGGGCCGGCGAAGCCATGCGGGTAGACGTGGTAGGTGGTGCCGTCGGCGGCCGGCATCGGTTCAGCGCGGGTGCGGACGGTGACCACCTTGCGGGCCTCGCCACGCACGCCGTCCGGGTCCTTCAGCACGAACTGGGCCTCGTAGCTCGTGTCGGGCTCGAGATCGAGGATGCTGCCGGCGAACATGTTCGGCACCGTGACGTCGAGCTGCGTGTTCTGCCGGATGCGCTCGCCGTGGAGCCGCAACAGCGGCAGCGCCGGCTGCCAGGCGGTGGTGCCCGACTTGCGGAACGACACCTCGACCGACGCCGTACGGTTGGCATCGCCGTCGATGAACCACTCGAAGCCGAGATTGATGAGCGTCGGCGGCTCGACGAGGAACTCGCCGGCGGTGACGGCGTTGGCGCCCGGCGCCTGGGCTCGCAGGCCGGCGCCGGGGGTGAGGACGGAGACGACCAGGACGGCGGCGAGCGGAAGCAGGCGCGTCATGCGCCGCATCCTAGCCGATGTGACTACCGGCTGCTCGGCCCCGCCCGGCCACGACATCCCCGGCGTCTTCATCCCCTGACTGGCCCGACCGGCGGGCGGTCGCCAACGTCACCCCGGACGATAGAATGCCGGCCATGCGCGAGGCCGATCCCGAGTGGGAGTCGACGCTCTCCCTCCTCACCCGAGTCCGGGAGGGCGACGATGCGGCGCTGAACGACCTCTTTGCCCGCTACCTGCCGCTGCTGCGCCGCTGGGCGGCCGGGCGGCTCCCCCGCTGGGCCCGCGACCTGGCCGACACCCCTGACCTTGTTCAGGAGACCCTGTTCCAGGTGTTTAAGAAGATCGACGGCTTCGAGCATCGCGGCGAGGGGGCGTTCCAGGCCTACCTGCGCCAGGCGGTGATGAACCGGATCCGGAACGAGATCCGCAACGCCGGACGACGCCCGGAGCGACTGGCGCTCGACGAGTCGGCCGCCGACGACCAGCAGTCGCCGCTCGAGGCGGCGATCGGCGCCGAGGCCGTCCAGCACTACGAAGACGCCCTGCGGCGCCTTCGCGACGAGGACCGTGAGCTGGTGGTGGCGCGCATCGAACTCGGCTTGACGTATTCGGAGATCGCCGCGGCGACCGGGCGCGCGAGCATGGACGCGGCGCGCATGGCCGTCACCCGGGCGATCGCACGGCTCATCGAGGAGCTCCCGGGCCGCGCCGATGGATCTCGATGACATCGCGGCGGCCATTGCCGACGGCACGCCGATCCGCTGGACCGACACGGACGCCCTCCACGCGCTGACCCCGGATCTCGCGCGCCGCGCCCGGCTCGTCGAGCGCATCGCGCAACTGCACGCCAGTCTTCCACCGGCGTCGACGTTCGCGTCGTCGCGGCGGGCTGCCCTGCTCGACGTCGACGCTCCGAAGCATCCGGACGACGGCACGCTGCTCACCTGGGGGCCGCTGACCATCGTCGAGCGGCTCGGATCCGGGTCATTCGGTGACGTGTATCGTGCCCTCGACCCGCGGCTCAACCGGCCGGTCGCGTTGAAGCTGCTGAAACGGCGGGATCGACGCGAGTCGACGGTCGTCGGTGAAGGCCACCTGATGGCGCGGGTGCGCCATCCGAACGTCGTCACCATCTACGGCGCCGAGCGCATCGACGGCAGGGTGGGCCTGTGGATGGAGTTCGTCGACGGGCCGACGCTCGATCAGGAGGTGAAGACCCACGGTCCGTTCCCGCCGGAGGCGATCACCCGCGTCGGCGTCGAACTGTGCCGCGCCCTCGCCGCCGTTCATCGGGCCGGGCTGGTGCATCGCGACCTGAAGGCGCAGAACGTGATGCGCGATCCCGATGGACGCGTGGTGCTCACGGACTTCGGCGCCGGGCGCGACCTGGTCGACATCGCGGCGGCCCCGGGCGGCGAACTGGCCGGCACGCCGCTCTATCTCGCGCCAGAGGTCCTGAGCGGTGAACGGGCGTCGCCCGCCAGCGACCTCTACAGCCTCGGCGTGCTGCTGTTCTACCTGGCGACCGTGACGTTCCCGGTGCACGGCCGCTCGCTGCAGGACATCCGCGACGCGCACGCCGCCGGCCGTCGCGCGTCGCTCGCCGATCTGCGCCCAGGCCTGCCGTCGGCGTTCCGGGCCTGCATCGCGCGCGCCATCGATCCCGACCCGGCGCGGCGCTTCGCCAGCGCACCCGAGATGGAAACCGCGTTGCAGAACGCGGCGATCGCCGGGCAGGCGACGACTGGCGGGCGAACGGGCGTCTGGCTGATCGCAGGGAGTGTGGCGACGGCCGCCGTCGCCGCCGCGTCATGGCTGTCGGTGAGCGGATCTCCTCCCGACGCGTCGCCACCCGGGCAGTCGGCCGCGGCGACCGCGGCCCCGGGCACACGCGTCATGCGGCAGGTCTCCAGCGATTCCACCCTGGCCGGACCGGGTGGTCCGTCACCCGATGGCACGCTTCTGTCCTACGTCGATTGGAACACCTGCAACCTGGCCGTCGCCGAGACCGGCACCGACAATCGCTGGGCCGTCACGGCGAATCCCACACCCGGCGACCCGCAACGCGGGTGCGCGGGCACGTCGCGTTTCGCGGCGCAGGGAGCCGAACTCTTCTACGTCTGGTCCATGGAGGCGGATGGCCGGCGCGTCACCGAGATCCGCCGCATCCCCGTGCGCGGGGGCGTGGCGCGGACGGTGTGGCGCGCGCCCGACGACGCCGATGTCGAGCTCAAGCACTGGGCCGGCGGTGACCAGGCCCTGCTCGTGGGCCTGAACGGCGGCGAGGGCAGCCAGCTCCTGGTCATTGCGCCAGCGGATGGCACGGTCAGAGCCGCGAGAGCCACAGGGCCGTTCATTCCAGACGTCGCCAGTCTGTCGCCCGACGGCTCGCTGATCGCGTTCGACCGGGCGACCACGGCCGATCCCTCCGACCGTGTCGTCGTCGTGGCGAGCCTCGACGACGGCGCCGAGGACGTCATCGCGCAGAGTCCGGCCATCGATCACGCGCCGCTGTGGACGAGCGACGGCCGCTACGTGCTCTTCCACAGCGATCGCTCGGGTCCGTCAGCGCTCTGGGCGCAGCGCATCGAGGGCGGCCGCGCCGTCGATCCGCCGATCCGCCTGGAACCCAACCTCGGCTGGGCGCACCCCATGGGCCTGACGGCCACCGGCGGGTACTTCGTGCGGCGCGAAATGGGCACCCGTGACGTCTACCGGATCGGCCTCGACCCGGTATCCGGGGCCGTCGCCGGTGAGCCGGTGCGTGTGAGCGCCACGGCGGGCGCCAACGGGACGTCGGAGTGGTCGCCCGACGGGCGATCGATCGCGTTCTTCCGCGGCAGCGAGCGGGGCCGGATGTTGGTGATCGCGTCGGTCGCTGGTGGCCGCGAGCGGGTGATCGCCAATCCGTCCCTCGAAGGCGTCGCGCGACCGCGGTGGGAGCCGGGCGGACGAACGATGCTGCTCAAGGCCACCTTTCGCGACGTCTGGGGTCTCCATCGGCTCGACCTGCACACCGAAGCGATCACGACGCTGATGCGCTTCCCGCCCAACGGCAACTTCCAGGAATACGAGCTCCTTCCCGGTACTCGCGCGGTGTTGTACGCGAGCCGGCAGCGCCGGGCGTTCGTGCGTCGGGATCTGCAGACCGGGCAGGAATCGGTTGTCCATCGCGTCGCGCCCACGGTCTCGATGCTGTGCCTGGCGGTGTCCCGCGACGGCGGCCGGTTCGCCTACGGCGCCTACGAGCGGGATGGGCGATGGTCGATGCGGGTGGTCGATCTGCGCGAGCCGGCCACGGCGAAGGAGATCCTTGCCGGGGACGCGAGCGAACGCGTCTGCCCGAGCGTCTGGACTGCCGACGGGCAGGACGTGCTCTTCACGCGGTCGCCGGTGAAGGCCGCACCCGACGATGCCACGCAGCTCTGGGCCGTGAACGCCGCCGGCGGTCAGATCCGGCCGGTCGGGCTGACGGTCGATGGCTTGAACGAGGTGCGGCTGAGCCCGGACGGTCGCCAGCTCTCGTATGACGGTGGCTGGCCATCTCAGGAGGTCTGGGTCCTTGACAACGTCCTCAGCAGCCTCCCGCCATGATGTGCCCTCCTGGAGGCGCGATGGGTAGCGTTCACCGCCTGGTCGGGGCTTTGCTGCTGCTCGCGCTGACCGGCTCGGCGGCCTGGGCCCAGGACGGCCAGCTGTCGTCGCTGGTCGGGACGGTGCTCGACGCGTCGGGCGGTGTGATGCCCGCCGTGACGCTCACCGCACACAGCCCCGACATGATCGGCGGGCCGGTCGTCACCACGACGGACGACCGCGGCCAGTATCGGTTCACGGCGCTGCTGCCCGGCGTGTACGCGCTGTCGGTGGACCATACCGGCTTCGTTCCCTGGCGGCGGACCGCAATCGCCCTGCGCCCGGGGCTCGGGGTGGTGGCGGACGTGCGGCTCGGTCTCGCCGGCATCGAGCAGGTGGCCACCGTGTCGGCGGCGGCAACGATCGCCGACGCGCGGACATCGGCGGCGCCCACGTTCATTCCGCGCGAGTGGCTCGAGAACCTGCCGCTCGGGACGCGCAGCTTCCAGAACCTGGTGAACCTGGCGCCCGGGGTGAGCGATCGAGTCGCGCTCGGCGGCTCGGCCGGCGCCATCGCGGCGTCGCTCGACGGCACCGCCGTCAGCCAGCCCGACATGGGCGGGCCCGACGCGCAGCCGAGCGTGTTCTGGCTCGAGTCCGCCCAGGTGGTCTCGCTCGGCGCCAACGCGCAATACGGCGAGTACACCGGGGCGGTGTTCAACGCCGTGACCCGCTCCGGCTCCAACGCCTGGTCGGGGCTCGTCAACGCCTGGCTGTCGCGCAACCAGTGGGCGGGGAACAACCGTCGGTCGCTGGACCAGAACACCGCGCTGCAGTTCCAGCCGCGGGAGATGCTGCAGCACTGGGACGTGAGCCCGCAACTGGGCGGGCCACTCCGGCGCGATCGCCTGTGGTTCTTCGCCGGGTTCGAACGATACGTGAACCAGCAGCGCCCGGCGGCGTTCGCGCTGGCCCCCCGCCGCCCCGGTGAGCCCGCGGAGAGCGCCGTCGACACCAAGCAGTTCCTGAAGCTCACAGCGGCGGTGGTACCGGCGCTTCGCCTCGAGGGGTTTCTCGAGGCCGAACAGGGGAAGGTCGAGAACATCGGCGCCGGGCCGCTCACGACACCGGAGGTGCTTGGCCAGTACACCTACCCGCGACAGGTCGCGAACGTTCGCCTGACCTGGAGCCGCAGCCCGCGAACGCTCGTCGAATCCCGCTACGGGTTCTATCGCAGCCACACCAGCCAGGGGCCGATGCCGCCGAACAGCAAGGCCGGCCCGCCTCCCCGGTACGACGGCTTCCTGGGTACGTACTCGGGCAACTACGAGTTCTTCGACGACGCGATCCGGGACCGTCATCTGGCGGCGGCGACCCTCACCCGCTACGCGTCACGCGGAGCGGCCACCCACGAACTCAAGGCCGGTGTCGAGTACGAGCGGGCGAGCCTCCGCGCGGAGTGGGGCTTCCCTGGCGGCGTCTTCTACGAGGACTACGATGGCGCGCCGGATCTCGCGACCTACCGTGACGTGAGCCGCCGCCGCGGTGTGCAGCATCGGACCTCGCTGTTCGCGCAGGACACCTGGCAGCTCGGCCGCCGATTGACGATCGAGCCGGGCCTCCGCTTCGGCGTCTACCACGGCGCCGTCCCCGCCGACGGCGTGCCCGCCTACGACACGACGGCGCTGTCGCCGCGGCTCGGCGTGGCCTGGGATCTGACGGCGGACCGGCGCACCGTCGCCCGTGCCCACTACGGGCGCTACCACGACGCGGTGTTCACCAATCTCTACGACCTGCAGGATCCGGGCGCGAATCCGGAGACGATCGTGGCGCAGGCGATCGGCCAGAACCAGTATCAGGAGATCACCCGGTTCGGCGGCAGTGCGGTGCGCATCACGATCGATTCCGACATTCGCCAGCAATACGCGGAGGAGTACCTCGCCGGGCTCGACCGCGACCTCGGCGGCGGCGTGCGTCTTCGGGCGCAGTACGTGCGCCGCAACTTCAAACGCGCTGTCGGGTACATCGACACCGGCACGGTGTGGGTGCCGGCGACGGTCACCGACCCGGGCCCCGACGGCCGCGTGGGGACCGCCGACGACCAGGGGCCGCTCACGCTGTTCTACGACTCCGGCGTCGCCCCGGCGTCGCTGGTCCTGGCCAATCCGCCGGACGCGCGGCGCCACTACGAGGCGCTGCAGTTGGTCGCGACGGCGCGCGCCAACGCCCGCTGGAGCGCCGAGGCGTCGTATACCTGGAGCCGGTCGCGCGGCACGTTCGACAACGAGTCGCTGTCGAACGCCGCCGGCAGCGACCTCGGCCAGTTCGGCAACTTCACGATTCCGAGCCGGACGCTGTACACCGGACGCGTCAGCACGGGGGATCGGCCGCACGACGCCAAGGTCGTCGGCACCTACACGCCCTGCTGCGGCATCCGCGTGAGCGGCGTCTATCGCTATCTCAGCGGCCGGCCCTGGTCACGCGAGATCAACGTGAGCCCGCTCACGCGCCAGACGAGTGTCGCGGTAGAGCCCGCCGGCACCCGCCGCACCGACGCCACCAGCGAAGCCGACGTGCGCGTGGAGAAGATGTTCGGGCTCGGCAGCACGACCAGGGTGGGCGCCTACCTCGACCTGTTCAACGTGACCAACCGCGGCGGGGCGCTGAGCGTCGAGCGGCGCAGCGGCGCACGCTTCGGCGTGCCGCGGACCTGGCGCGCGCCGCGGACGGTCCAACTCGGTGTGCGCCTGACCTTCTGACCACGTCGCCGCGCCCGCTGGCCACTCCCCGTCCAGCCGGAACCCAGCGCCCAGAACCGGCCGCGTTCGGGTCGGCCCGGTACGGGTGTTTACAGGGAAGGAAGGCCATTTCCTGTGGCACACGAGGAGACGAGCATGGCGAGACCCACCTGGGCAGTGACGGCGGCAGTGGCGACGTGCGGCATCCTGGCCGCGTTGTCCGGCGTCACGGCCGCGACGACCGTGGTCAGCTTCATGATTGACGACACCTTCCCGGCCTTGGTGGCCGGGGGGGCCGCCGCGGCGCCGGGCGTGACGAGCGACGGCCTCGCCGAGGATGGCGCGTATGCCGACTACCGCATCGACCCGACACCTCCGCTGAACTGGTGCGTGGACGCCGCGCCGTACTCGCAGGGACTGCTGTTCGTCCGCCTGAACCGGAAGCTGGACGGCGATGCCGGGGTGCTCCGCTGCACCGCGAATCTGAACCCTAACGTCGTCTCGCCGGTTTTCGGCATCCAGCGCAATGTCACGCTGACGATCAACAGTCTCGACGCGTGCGATCGGCTGGCCGAGCCGGATGCCGGCCTGCCGGTCAAAGACAGCGCCAATGCCGACTGGAACCTCAGCGCGAAGACCCTTCCGTGCACACTGTCGAGCAACCACAACCCGAGAATCCGGCTGGAGACGTTGTACAAGGCCCGTGCGAAGGCCACCCCGATCCACTTCCAGACGGAGATGTTCGAGTTCCCCGTGTCATACGTCATCCAGTCGGAGGCGTCCGCCGGCATCGCGTCGGTGGGCAACGTGAAAGAGGTGTCCTACACCGGGACGTACCGTTTGGTGCGATACGCGCCGGGATCGAAACCCAAGACCGTCGGTCCTGCGTTCACCATGCCGGTGCGGATGACGTTGGTGACGCACCCGGCGCCGTAGGCACGTTCTGCGGGACAATCCATCCGGTGGCGCTCATGACAGCGGCGTCGGAGGTTTCGATTCTCACCACTCCGAAGCAAGGGAGCGCAGATGGGAAGACGAGTCTGGCTGGTGACGGGCGCATCGCGAGGCATCGGCGCGGAGATCGCCAAGGCGGTGCTTGCGACCGGCGACGCGCTGATCGCCGCCGCACGAACCCCGTCGACTCTCGCGTTCCTCGGCGACAGCGACCGCCTGCTGCCGGTCCGCCTCGACGTCACCGACCCCACCCAGGCTGCTGACGCCGTCGCCGCCGGCATCGAGCGCTTCGGCCACATCGACGTCCTGGTCAACAACGCCGGCGTGTCGTTCCTGGGCGCGGTCGAGGAGACCAGCCCCGACAACGTGCAGCGCCTGTTCGAGACCAACGTGTTCGGGCTGCTGAACGTGACGCGTGCCGTGCTGCCGCACATGCGCCGGCGGCGGCGCGGACACCTCATGAACATCGCCTCGGTGGCCGGCTACAGCGGCTATGCCGGCTTCGGCGTCTATTCGGGGACGAAATTCGCCGTCGAGGGCGTGTCCGAAGCGCTGCATCTCGAACTGGCGCCGTTGGGCGTCCACGTCACCATCGTCGAACCGGGCTTCTTCCGCAGCGACATTCTCGATCACGCCACGTCGCTGGTCGAAGCCGACGTCCACTTCGCCGACTACGACGCCACGGCCGGCGCCGTGCGCGCGTTCGTGCCGCAGATCAACCACCACCAGCCCGGCGATCCCGCCAAGCTCGCCCGTGCCCTCATCGAGCTCGCCAATGCGCCGCAGCCACCGCTGCGCTTGCCTCTCGGCACGGACTGTCTGCAGCGCATCGCCGAGAAGGACGCGGTCGTACAGCGTGAGCGCGAGTCGTGGCGGGCCCTCGGCGCTTCTACCGACGGGTAGCGTCGGCGCAGTCGGTGTCGGGTCCTGGCTGATGTGGCTACCGGCTGCTCGCCGCCTTGGGCGTCAGCTTCAGCAGCCGGCCGTTGGCGCCTTCGGTGAGCACGTAGACCGCGCCGTCGGGGAACACCTGCACGTCGCGGATGCGCGCGCCCAGGTCGATGAGCAGCGGCTCCTCGTTGACGACCTTGTCGTCCTTGCCGATCTCGAGCCGGAACAGGGCCTGGCCCGCCAGGGCGCCGACCAGGGCGCTGGACTTCCACTGCGGAAAGAGGTCGCCCTTGTAGAAGGCCAGGGCCGACGGCGCGATCACCGGGTCCCAGTAGTAGCGCGGCTGCTCCATTCCGGGCTTCTCCACGATCGCGTCGCCGATCTTGGTGCCGGGGTAGTTGATGCCGTGCACGATCACCGGCCAGCCGTAGTTCTTGCCCTTCTCGATGAGGTTCAGCTCGTCGCCGCCGCGCGGGCCGTGCTCCACTTCCCACAGCCGGCCGTCGGGCGCGAAGGTGAGCCCCTGCGGTGTCCGGTGGCCCATCGTCCAGGTGCCCGGCAGCCCCAGCGACGGATTGCCGGGCGCCGGCTTGCCCTCGGGCGTGATGTGAATCACCTTGCCCAGGTAGGTGTCGAGGTGCTGCGCCTGCAACGGCAGCGGATCGCCGGTGGAGCGATCGCCAACCGCGACGAAGAGGTTGCCGTCCTTCGGATCGACGGCGATGCGCGAGCCCGACTGCGACACCGCGCGGTTGGTGAACGGCGCGGCCTGGAAGATGGTGGTGACGTTCGAGATGGTGCCGGCGGTCTCGTCGAGGATCGCGCTGTCCACGGCGTGGGCGCAGGTGTCGGCGTCGATGTTGCGCAGGTAGACGAAGAAGATGCGGTGGTTGGTGGCGAAGTTCCTGTCGAGCGCCACGTCGAGCAGGCCCGCCTGGCCGCGGAAGTACACCGGCGGCATGTTCGCCGTGATCGTGTGCAGCGTAGATCCGTCCTGGTTCAGGATCCGCAGGCGGCCGGCCTTCTCGGTGATGAGGAAGCGGCCGCTCGGCAGCAGCTCCACCGCCCACGGCACGTCGAGGCCGCTGGCAATCGTCGTCACCTGGACGTCCACCGTCTTGTGGTACGGCGCCCGGGTCTGGCCCGGAAAGACCGGGTGATCGGTGTCGAGCTCCGGGGGACGGCGGTCCACGGGCTGCCCTTCGATCGTGAACTTCTCCCACGGCTGGCGCACCGCCCGCGGCGGCGCCTGGGCCGGGGGGGTCTGGGCTTCTACGGCCGCGGCTGACAGGACAAGGCCGGCGACGGCGCAGGCGATGGCATGACGTGTCATTTTCAGTCTCCGTTGACCGTCAAGGTTACCTCAGCATCGAGTTGGTCAGCTTGTCAGGGCGGCCAACTCCTTTAGCTCGACGCCCGCTGCCCCGCGCCGGGTCTGCTTCGCCTGCTTCACCAGTTCCTCGGCCTTGGCCCGGGTCCCCGCACGGGACGTGCGGGGTCACGAGCGCGAAGGATAGCCGACGGGGTCCACCACCTCGCACAGCGTGCCGAACGTGAAGCCGCGCGTCTTCAGCTCGCGGACCAGCCGCCGCGTCGTCTCGATGGTCCGACGGCGATCCGCGCGCGGATTGCGGTGATGGCCGTCGTGCATCACCACGATTGATCCGTCGGACACGCGACGCGCCAGCCGCGCCGCCAGGCGGTTCGGCCGCCGCGCCCACCACCAGTCGAAGTCCCAGAGCGAGAAGCCCCAGCCGGCCAGGCGGTATCCCGACAGGCCGAGGCCCGCGTACATCTCACCGCCGCGAAGTCCCGCATGCGGCCGGAACAGCGGGCATGGGCGCTCGCCGACGAGCGCTTCGACACTGGCGGCATGCTCGTTCACCCACGCCGCCATCTCGGGGGGCGACTTGAACATGAGCGCCGCGGTACCCGCGTGCATCGCCACCCCGTGGCCCTCGTCGAGGGCGCGTCGGACGATCGGCGCGGTCGCCGCGGTGACGTGCGCAGGAATGACGAAGAAGGTGGCGGTGGCGCCTTCCGCTGCCAGCACGTCGAGCAGCGCCGGCGTCGCGTCGGGGTTGGGACCGTCGTCGAACGTGAGGAACACGCGCGGCGGACCGTCCGCCGGCGGCCCCTGCCACACCGACCGTCCGGGGCCCATGTATTCCAGCAGGAACGGAAACGGCGCCACGTGCGCCAGGGCCACGGCCGCGAAGCCGGCGACGATGAGCCACATGGCAGTGACGATAGCGCGGAACGGCCGGGCGGAGCCGCGATCAGTGCCTGGGCAATGGCTCCGCCGGCGCGCCCACGTACACCCGGCCCGCCTCCAGCGTGGCGTGCTTGGGCACAACGCTGAGGGCGCCGATCTGACTGCCGTCGCCGGCGTCCACGCCGATGCCCACGAGGCTGCCGAGCCCCACCGTGACGCCCTTGCCCAGGCGCACGTAGCCGGTCTTGAGCCGCCCGCCCTCCACGGTGTGGCCGGACAGGTGCACGCCGTCGCCAATCACCGTCGCGTCGCCGAAGCTCAGCATGTTGTGGTCCGAGATCGACAGGCTGTTGACGTAGACGCCGCGGCCGATGCTCGCGCCGTTCCACCGCATGTACCAGACCCAGACGAGCGTCGATCGGAAGAACGTGCCGACGAGCACGCGCACGACGTGCGTGGACACCATGTAGCGGCACCAGTTCAGCAGCGGCCAGTCGAACTCGTCCAGCCGCCACTCCCCCGGGGGCGGGGTGCGCCAGCCGAGCAGCCGGGTCCCGACGGCGGAGCAGGCGCACAGCGCCAGCGCGAACACCAGGTAGGCCGGCACGAGGGTCATCGCCAGGAGCGACGGCCGGAGGATCGGCCAGGTATTCGGGATGAACTCCAGCGCCCAGGTCCAGAACACGAACGCCGGCAGCGTGGAGAGGCCCAACGTGACCGTCTCGAACATGAAGGCCGAGACCACGGTCCAACCGGCGCGACCCAGCTGGGCAGCGGTCACGCGTGGAGGGTACCATGAGACGTCATGGCCGAACCGCTGATGCTGGTGCCCGGGTTGGACGGCACCGGGTTGCTCTTCTATCGGCAGGTGCCCCTGTTGGAGCGTCACTGGCGGGTGACGGCGCACCGGCACCGCGATTCCGCTGTCGAGTTGAGCGAGCTCGTCGAGGAGCTCGACGCGCACGTGCGGCAGATCGCGGACGGTCGGCGCGTCACCCTGGTTGGAGAGTCGTTCGGCGGCGCACTGTCGCTCAGTTATGCGCTGGCGCATCCGGATCGGGTGGCGCGGCTGGTGATTCTGAATTCGTTTCCGTACTTCGGCCCGCAAGCACGGCTGTGGCTGGGGTACCACCTGATGCGCGCCACCCCGTGGGGCGTGATGCGCATGGTGCGCCAGCTCACCGCCTGGCGCCTGCACTCGCCGCACACCGGCGCGGAGGAACTGCGGCGCTTCCACGCGTTGATGCGGGCGACCACGCGCGAGGGCTATCTGTCGCGGCTGCGCATGCTGCGGTCCTACGACGTCCGCTCGCGCCTGCCCGAGCTGCGGGTCCCGGTGCTCTATCTGGCCGCCGACAACGATCACCTGGTCCCGTCGATGGAGCAGGCCACCTTGATGGCGTCGCTCACGCCGCGCTCCACGATGCGCGTGCTCGAGGGGCACGGGCACATCTGTCTCATCGCGCCCGACCTCGATCTCGACACGATCCTGGAGGAGTGGATGCGATCGGGCGCAGACGGGCGGGACCCGCTCCCGGCGGGCGGTGCCGTCGCCGCGGCAGGCAGCCTGACGTGACCGAGGGCCTCGCTCTGCAGACAGCTGAACTGCGGGACTTCCACGCCACCTGGCTCGACGTCTTCGCCGAGGCCCCGATGCAGGGGAACTTCCATCTCGTCGTCCACGGCGCCGATCGGCTGTCGGACGAGGTGATGACGCGCCTCAGCGCCCGCACACGCCTGGCCGAGACGTCGTTCCTGCAGACGGCGACGGTGGCTGAGGCCACCTACCGGCACCGAATCTACGTGCCGGGCAAGGAGGTGCCGTTCGCCGGCCATCCGTCGCTCGGTGCCGCCGCCGCGCACGCCTGGGCCACCGGGCAGCGGGCGGGCTGGTTCGTGCAGCAGACCGCGTCGGGCCTGCAGCGCCTGGAATTCCGGCTCGACGAACGCCGCGGCGAGGTGGCCCTCACCCAGAATCCGGCGGTGTTCGGGGCGTTCGTGGACCCGGCGGCGGCGCTGACCATCGCCGGGCTCCCGCCCGACTGCGGCCATCCCACCCTTGCACCGCAGTGGGTCTCGACGGGCATGCCGACGCTGGTGATCCCGGTGGCCGCACCAGCGCACCTGGCGCGCGTGGTGTTCGACTGGCGCGCGTTCGGCGCGACGCACGCAGCATGGCCCGGCGTTCCGGCGTTCAACTGCTACATCTGCGCCGAGAGCGCCCCTGGACGCTGGGCCGCTCGCTGCTTCGGCGAAGATCCCGCCACCGGCGAGGATCCGGCCACCGGGTCGGCGGCCGGCCCGCTCGGCGCCTACGTGAAGCAGCACACGGGGGTGACCGCGATTCGTATCGATCAGGGCGTCGAGATGGGCGCGCACAGCGGGCTGACGGTGACGACCGCGACCGACATCGTCGTGACCGGAACGGTGTGGCTCGTCGGCACGGGCCAGCTCCGCCTGCCTGCCATTCACGCGTAGCGGCGACACGACGGATGCCGAAGTCGTTCCTGGTGGTCGGAACCGTGTTCGTCGCGGTCGTGGCCACGGGGGCGGCCGCGTGTCGCGGCGATCGGCCGGACGCCAGCCCTCCGCAACCGCCGGCGTCGGCGGCGATCGAGTGGCGCGAGATCGGCTCGTGGTCGGGAGGGCTCAGCCGCCAGACCGAGTCGTTCGAGGTGTCGATGACGGCGATGCGCCTGCGCTGGCGGACCACGCGCGAGACCTCCCCGGGCGCCGGACGCCTGACCGTGACGCTGCACAGCGCCGTGTCGGGGCGTCTGCTCCAGACGATCGTGGACGCGCGCGGCGTCGGGTCGGCCACCGTGGACGTCGCCGACGAGCCGCGGTGGTGCCACTTCGTGATCGAAGCGGAGCACACCGACTGGCAGGTGACGCTGGAGCAGGGCTACGCGAGCGAGCGGCGTTGACGGGAAGCAGCGCGGGGGCGTTGCCCCCGGGGCACGTGCAGCCGAGCCGGCCGCCGTCAGCCGCGCGACGACCGCGTGTCGCCGGCCACGTCGCCCGATGACGATGCCGCTGGCGCACCACCCCAGAGCCGGCCGAGCGCCTCGGCGGCCGCGGCGCCGTCGCACAGGATGGGCACCCGCTCCTCGCCCCAGTAGTGGCGCGGCGGGCCGAGCACGGTGAGCGGAAAGCCGAGCGTGCCGAAGAACGCCACGAGCCGTTCGGGCGTGATGCCGATCGCCACCGCCGCGCCGCGCGCTTCCATCGCCTGCCAGCCACGCGCCGCCAGCCCCATCACCAGGCGATGCCCCTCGCCACGGCGGCTCGAGTCGATTGCCACGCGACCCCACTCGACGGTCCGCTCCCGCGACGGCAGGGTCAGCGCGAACGCGGACTCGAGCGGAAACGGTCGGTCGGGCTGCGCGAACACCAGCCGGCAGGTCGCCACGGCGTGATCGCCGTCCCAGCCGACCAGTTGCACGGCGGCGTCGTCGTGGGCATCGTGCTCGAGGCCGTCCGGGAAACGATCGGCCGAGTCCAGTCCTTCGCCGACCACGGCGCGGTAGCGAAGCCGGAACGCCTCGCGGCGCGACGCGTCGTCGGTGGCCTCCTCGAAGCGCAGTGGACGGAGCCAGTGCAGCAGCTCGATCGCGACCCCGCGACCGACGGCGTCCGATCCCCTCGACATCGGCGGCTCCGGGACCACACCCGTGGACTACGGCACGACCACCGTCACCTCGTTCGACAGCTCGCTCGTGCCGAAGTCGTTGCTGGCGCGCACGCGCACGAAGTAAGTACCCGGCGGCGCCCCGACGACGAGCCCCAGACCAGCCACCGGTAACGTGACCACGGCCGGCCCGCCCGGTGCGAGGGCGGCGACGACCGCGTAGGACGTCGGCGCGGGCCCGTCTCCCGCCTGCCAGGCCAAGGTCACCACGTTGCCGTTGACCACGGCCGGGCTCAGGATCGGCGGCGCCGGCGCCTCGCGCGAGGTGACGGACGACGCCGCGAACTCCGTGGTGGACACCGGGGGCGAGGGCTGCGTGCGCACGCCCTTGCCGAACAGGTCGAGATGGTGGGTGATCCCAGGGCGGCCGAGGTGGTAGGTCTGGCCGTCGAGGGTGAACGACGCCACGGCCGCCTGCCAGCCGTGCGCCGAGCCGGAGGAGATGCCGAGGTCGGGCGCGATCACCGAGAGCACGTTGAAGAACCGCAGGTTGAGGGTGGCGATGAGCGTGCCCTGCGTGAACGACGTCGGACTGGCGAAGCTGGCCCCGCCGGCGGGGTTGAAGTAGATCGACAGCTGGCCGGGCGCGCCGATCGACACCGTGCTGCCGACCTGCGCGTGATTCGTGATCGCCGCCGTGGCGGAGAACGTGAACTTCGCCGTGGCTTCGCTGGCCGCACCGGTGAACAGCTGGGTGGGCAGCAGGCCCTTCACGTGCGTGAGGTAGCCGATGGCCGCGAACTGCGGCCCCGCCTGCTCGATGACGCCGATGTACTCGAGCCCGCTGTCGCCGCCGCGTGACTCGCCGACGACGGCCGGCGACTGAGCGGCGCCGGCCACCGGCACGAGCGCGACGAGGAGGGCGGCGAGCGCGGCACGAGACGTCACGAACATTGCGCGTCCGGGAAAACCCATGGTCAGCTCCTTGAGGCGCGTCGTCGTCAGCCGATCGACCGCCGACGTCACGCGCGTGGATCAGACATGAGGGCCACACGTCTTGTCAAACCGGATCAGCCGTCACGCCTCCCGTCGTCTCCTCGTCCACGCGCAGACACTCACCGGTGACGAAGCCGGCCGCCGGTGAGACGAGAAACAGCGCCGCTGCCGCCGCAGCACGCAAGGCGGCGACGGTCGCGCCGCCCGACACCACGTTGCAGGTGATGGCCCGCCGTCCGTACTCCTTGGCGACGCTGCGCGCCAGTGCGACCAGCGCGCCTTCGACGATGGCGGCCGATCGGGCCGCATCCTCGCCGACGCCGCGGGCCATCACGATCGCAATCGACCCGCCGCGGCCGGCCGCCAGCAGTTCGAACACGCTCCGCCGCACCAGCCAGAACGTCGTGCGCAGCGGCTCGATCACGCCGCGATCCCAGGGCTGCCGACCGGCGGCGTCGAGTGGCGGCATCGGCTCGATCGCGAACATGACGATCAGCGCGTCGAACCCGGTGCGTTCCAGCACCCGGTCCATCGCGTGCTCGATGTCGGCCTCCGCCGTGCCGTCGTCGCCGATGGCGTGGCCGGCGGCCGACGGCTCGCCCTGGTCGCGCGCCTCGGCAACCAGGACGACGTCGGCCCCGCACGCCGCGGCGTCGCCGGCCACCGCGGCGACCAGGCGCCGATCACCGGCGACGAGCAGCCGGCGTCCAGTGAGATCCATCGCCATCGGTCGTCGTCCAGACGCGGAAGGGGCCCTACGCCGTGAAGCGGCCCAGCACGACCGACGAGTTCAGGCCGCCGAAGCCGAACGAGTTCGACAGCGCCACCGACAGGGCGGCCGGCCGGGCCCGATTCGGCACCACGTCGAGATCGATCTCGGGGTCGGTTTCCTCCTGGTTGATGGTGGGGTGCACGATCCCGTGGGTCAGCTGGAGCACGGTGGCAACCGCCTCGACGACGCCGGCCGCCGACAGGCAGTGACCGATCATCGACTTGGTGGCGTTGACCGGAATGGCCCGCGCCCGCCCGCCGAGGGCACGGCCGATCGCCGCCGCTTCGACGGCGTCGCCCAGCCGCGTCGAGGTGGCGTGGGCGTTGACGTAGTCGATCTCGCCGGGGTCCACGCCGGCGTCGTCGAGGGCCATCCGCATGGCGTCCGCCTGCCCGTCCAGATTCGGGCGCGTCAGCCGGCACGCGTCCGAGGTGGCCGAGGCGCCGAGCAGCTCGGCGTGGACGCGTGCGCCGCGCGCGCGGGCCCCGTCGAGCCGTTCGAGCACGAGCGCGCCGGCGCCCTCGCTCGGCACGAATCCCTCGCGCCGCCCGTCGAAGGGCCGGCTCGCCCGTTCGGGGGCGTCGTTGAACGAGCGGTACGACAACGCCTCGAGCATCGTCCAGCCGTGCAGCGCGACCGGCTCGAGCTCGATCGGCGCTCCGCTCACGAGGACGGCGTCGGCCCGCCCGGCGCGCACCAGGTCGAGCGCGGCCAGCATCGCCAGGTTGCCGCTGGCGCAGGCGCCGCCCACGGTGAAGCACGGACCGTGGAGCGAGAGCATCTCGGCGCAGCTGGCGAGCACGTCGGTGTCGAGGGAGTGCAGGCCGAAGAGCGGCTCGATGTAGTCGGGGTCGGTCTGGTGGAACGTCAGCGCGTTCTGGACGATGTAGCCGGCGTTGACGTTGTGTCCGGCCATGACGTGGCCGACGCGTCCGCTCGCCGGCGATCCCGCCAGCCCGGCATCGTGGAAGGCCTGGAGCGCCGCCGCGGCCACCAGGTTCGGCACCAGGGGCGCCGTGCGCATCAGGGCGAGACACCGCTTGACGAGCGCCGGCGCGTAACCGGTCTGCCGCTGCAGGTGGGCGGCCAGGTCGAAGTCGCTCAGATCGCCGCCGATGCGCGCGTAGCAGCGCTCGTCGATCGGCCGCTTCCAACGGCCGATGCCCGAGCGCCCGGCGACCAGCGCCGACCAGAACGTCGCGACCGTGTCGCCGATCGGCGTCACGGCACCCATCCCGGTGACGACGACGCGCTGGCTGTCGGGCCGCCTGGCTCCCATGCGAGGTCCCGAGGCTAGTGTGCGGTCGGCTGCTGCGCCGACCGCTCGAACAGATCGAGCAGATCCTTCACCGTCCGGGCGCTGGCCAGCTCGGTGCGCGGCACCTTGAGCCGCAGCTCCTTGATCGACCGCGACACGACCTCGACGATCTGCAGCGAGTCGGCGCCCAGATCGACCATGCTCGCGTGCTCGGTGATCTCGCGGCCGGCCGCCTCCTCGACCACCTTCTCGATGTTGGCTTTCACCACGTCGAACATCTCTGATCGGGTCATGCTCATGCTCCTTCGAGACCGCGCAGCGCCGCCGCCGAACAGACACGATTCTGCTGCAGACACTGGCCGACGACGATCGTGAAGAGACCGTCCGCCAGGATGGCGGCGACGATCTCCACCTCCTGGTCGGGTGCCACCGGCGTCGCGAACCTGGCGGCGAGGACATCGGTGAGGTGGAAAGGCGGCGGCCGGCCGCCCGCCGACTCGGCCCGGAGCGCGCGCGCGAGGCACAGGCCGGCCTGGCCCACCGCCTCCACCTGCAGCACGCCCGGCCAGACGGGATGCCCCGGGACATGGCCGCTCAGCACCGCGGCATCCTGCCGCACGTCGTGGCGCCCGACGATCAGCCGGTTGGCGGCGTCGAGCCTGGTCACGCAATCGACGAAGAGGAACGGCGGACGATGCGGCAGCAGGTTGCGAACCTCTGCCGCATCCAGCCGCGGCCCACGCTCGCGATCGCCCGGCTCGAGCAGCGGCATCCGGCACGCGCGCTCGTACAGCGCCGCCGCCCGGCCGTCGATCATCGCGATTCCCCGTCGTCGACCGGAAACGGGCCGGGCCAGCCCAGCCCGGTCGCATGGGTGATGGGACTCAGCAGCGATGCGCCCTCGTCCACCGTGATCACCTGACCGGTGACGCTGTCCATCAGGCCGCTGCACAGGCCGACGCACGCGCGCGCGACCTGCCGCGGCGGCAGTGCCGGGTCGTGCGGGCTCCGCCGCGCCGCATCGACGACGGCGTCGCCGAACGTCGCCCGGGCGCTCGCGGTGTCGACCAGGCCCGGACGCAGCACGTTGACGCGCACCCCTTCGGGCCGGAGGCGCAGCGCCAGGTAGCGGCAGAGCGTCTCCAGCGCCGCCTTGGCGACGCCGGCCATGTCGTATCCCGGATGGCAGACCGATCCCCCGTCGGTGGAGATGGCCACGAGGTAGCGCGGGTAGCGGCCGAGCACCTGGCGAGCAGCCTCGGGCAGCTCGACGATCGGCCAGGTCGAATAGCGGAGCGAGAGCTCGAGCGAACCGCGCTTCAGGTCGTCGATGCCGCCGACCGTCTTGGCGAACGCGACGTTGCTGACGATGGCGCGCAGCGGCAGCCGCAGCCTGGCGATCTCGGCCATCAGGGCCCGGGTGGACGCCGGATCGCTGACATCGCTCTCGACGACCAGCGGCGCCGCCAGGTGTTCGGCGCCGAACTCCTCGACCAGCTCCGCCTCGCTCACGCTTCCCCATCGGTGGGTCAGCACCACCGTGGCGCCGGCGCGGCTGAACTCCTTGCCGATGGCCTTGCCGACGCCGCGCGTGCCGCCGGTGACGAGCACGGCCGAGTCTCGAAAGTCGATCGTCATTCGGGCGTCCCGGGAAGCCGGTCGGTGTCGAGGTATCGTCGGCCGATCTCGTCGAAGGTCCGATCGTCGGCGAACAGCTCGGCATGATCGTGGCGTTCGGCCTCGAGGGCCCGTTCCAGCGTCACCTGCCGGCGCGCCGCGAGGGTCTGCTTCAGCAGGACGAGTGCCGGACGCGGGGCGTCGGCCATCTCGGCGGCCAACGCAATCGCCCGATCGCGGACCTCGCGGCGCGCGTGGACGGCGTGTGAAAGCGGGCAGCCGGCCGCGCGGATCTCGCGTCCCGTCAGACACTGCCCGGTGAACAGGAGCCGGCGGCCGAGCACCGGCCCGAAAGCGTCGGGTACGGCCGCCGTCGCGCCCATCCCCGGGGTGAAGCCCAGGGCCATGAAGTTGGCGCCGTAGAGCGATTCCGCGGCGAGCACCGCGGCGTCGCACCACAAGCCGACGAGGAGGCCGCCGCCGATGGCGTGTCCGGCCAGGGCGGCGACGATCGGAAGCGGAGTCGCGAGCAGCGCCCGGGATACCTGCGCGGCGTACTCGCTCGGGACATCGCGCCTGGTCAGCAGTGCGTCGCGGCTCGCCCCGGCACAGAAGACACGGGCGCCGCCTTCGAGGACGACGACGCGAACCGTCGCGTCGCGCCCGATGCCGTCGAGCGCCGCGGCCAGACGCTGCGACCACCGGAGATCCATGTGAGGCTCGTCGTCGGTCGCGATGCGGAGCGACAGGACGCCGTCGTGCACGATCGCGGTCGCAAAGGGCGCGCTCACAGCGGCGTCTCCAGCATGCCCCCCGACGCGAAGACCGCGCGGCCGTTCAGGCCGCGCGCCCGATCGGACAGCAGGAACATGGCGACCGACGCGATCTCGTCGGGGCTTCCGGGACGATGGAGCGGGCAGCCGTCGACCAGGCGTCGGCGCTGGCGGTCGGACAACGTCGACGACAGCGCGGTCTCGACGTAGCCGGGCACGACCATGTTGGCGCGAACGCCGCGCCGGCCGTAGTCGCGGGCGATCACGCGGGTCAACCCGAGCGCGCCGCCCTTGCTGGCGGCGTAGGCGCCGTTGCCGGCCACGCCGTGCTGCGACAGGGTACCCATCAGCACCAGCCGTCCGCCCGTGGCCCGCTCCAGGAACGTGCGCAGTGCCTGTCGCACCACGAGCCAGGTGCCGGTCAGGTTCGTCGCCATGACCTCGTCCCAGGCCGCGGTGTCCATGGTGGCGAGCAGCGACTCGCGGCTCGACGCCGCGTTGCTCACCACGGCCGTGACCGGACCGAACGCGCGCTGCGCCGTCGCGAACAGGAGGGCGACGTCGTCCTCGCTGGTCACGTCGGCGGGAACGCCGATCACGGCCCCGGGAACGCCGCGGGCAGCGGCGGCGGCCTCGACGGCGCGCAGCTCGGCGCCGTCGTGCCTCGCGCAGAACACGACGCGAGCCCCGAGAGTGGCGGCCAGGAGCGCGCAGCTGCGGCCGATGCCGCGCGATCCGCCGGTGACGACGACGACCTGCCCGGCCAGGCTCATGCCGGATCGTCCTCCGGCCATGGGGCGAGCCCGGCCGCGAACCGGCGGAGCCGCGCCTGTGTCTCGGCGCTCTCGACCAGCTGCTCGAAAGCGCGCCGGGCGGCAGCCCGATAGGCGGCGGGCTCGGTGCCATACAGCGCGGCCAGGGTCTTCACGGCCGCGATGGAGCGGACATCCAGGCGGGCCAGCCGCCGCAGGCACCGGGTCAGCGCCACCTCGGGGTTGGCGACCACCATGTCGACGAGGCCGAGTCGAAGCGCCTCGGCCGCATCGGTGGTCAGGCCGCTCAGCGCCAGCCACCGCGCGCGCGGCCCGCCGACCCGACGCGCCAGCACCGGGAACACCAGAGCGGGAACGATGCCGAGCAGCGTCTCCGGGAGGGCGAAGGTGGCCCGCCTGGTGGCGATGACGAGGTCGGCCGCCGCCGCGAGCCCCACGCCGCCGCCCGCCGCCGGGCCGTCGACGATGGCGATGACCGGGCATCGTGCACGCTCGACCGCCTGCAGCAGCCGGTCGAACCGTTCGAGCGCCATGCGCGCCCGCTGGCCGGCCGCCGCGGGATCGCCGTCGGCGGTCAGCAGACCGGGGTCGAGACCCAGGCAGAACGTGTCACCGCGGCTCTCGACGACGATGGCGGCGAGGTCGCGATCGCCCTCGACGAGCGAGAGCAGCCGGTCGATCAGGGGTTCGGACAGGAATCCACGCGGCGGCTCCGCAGACAGATCGAGCCGCACCGGCCCGGATCCCTCGACGACGGTCGGGGACGCCGTCATGAGCGTCCGCTCACATGCACGGCCGCCCCGCACGAGACACGGCAGCGCGACCGGCGGGAGTGTCACGCCGTCCAGGCATATTCGCGGTGATGGTTGCGGATGCGGGACAGGACCAGTCGCGGCTCCCCGGCGAGGACCCCGGGGTCGCGATCCGCCTCGGCCTCGACTGGCGGCTCGTAGTCGGCGCTGGTCAGCATGACGTCGGTCTCGCGGACGAACCGCTCGTAGCCCATCAGGTCGAGGGCCCGGCGGCGCGCCAGCCGATCGCCGATACGGTGGCGGGCCAGCCGCTGGCGGGCGCTCCCGACGACCACGCCGCCGAAGAGCTCCGCGCACGACCCGGAACCGTAGGAGAAGAGTCCGATCGGGGCGTCGGCCTCGAGATCCGTGGCGTGATCCACGAGGCTCGCCAGCGTGCTGTACACGCTGCCCGAGTAGATGTTGGCGAGCTCGCGCGGGTAGTCGAGCGCCGGCGCCACCATGCGGTCGAAGCTGGCGTCGACCTGGGACGGCGAGAGATCGTCGTGGTCGGCCTGCAGCAGGTCGGCGTGCGCCTGCCGGACCAGCGAGATCAGCGGCGTGTGGTAGAGCATGTAGCGGAATCGCTGGTCCACGGGCGCCGCCGATCCGGACTGCCGCTGGTAGTGCTGCCAGGCCATCTCGAGGAGATCGAGATAGGCCGCCAGCGACAGCACCGCGTCGCCCCATTCGCCGGTCGCAGTCGGACGCGCCACGTCGTAGACCTCGCGGCAGGCGTAGCCCGTCGCCGTCTCGATGCGCAGCACCGCCGGATCGGCGGCGACGACGGCGGCCACGGCTCCCGACCCGGCGCTCAGTTCGGCCGGGTCGCCGAGGTGCCGCCGGGCCAGATCCGTCATGACGACGAGCGCTTTCGCGCCCGGCTGCGCCTGCGAGCGGATCCAGCTGCGGGCGAGCTGGACTCCCGTGGTGCCGCCGTGACAGGCGTACTTGACCTCGAAGTTCCGGCAGTCCGGCCGCAGGTCGAGCAGGCGGTGGACGTAGGCGCTGAGCGGCTTGCCGTAGTCGACGCCCGACTCGGTCGCGACGATGAGCAGGGTGAACGCCTCGCGGCCGGCGGCCTCGACCACGGGCCGGGCGGCGTTGACGGCCAGCGTGACGGCATCCTCCGACGGCGGCGTGACCGACCGCCTGAGGAACTGCACGGCCTGGAGCCCCTTTCCCGCCCGCCCGCGAGCGCGGGCGATCGTCTCGATGTCGATGCAGTGGGTGCTGCCGTAGACGTTGAGATCGTCGATCCCTACCGGGCGGTCCATCGGAGGTCGGTGCAGGCCGGCGCGACCACGACGTCGTCGTGGGCCGGGAGAGTGGCACCTGTCGCCTGTCTGGCGACCGATAGTAGCTGAACTCGCTCGCCTCGCGCATCACAATCACGGGCCGACGTGCCGCGCGGGGCGCCGTGAGCCGATCGCGGAGGCCCGGTCCGTGATCGCCTTGTCGCGCCGCTCGGAACTCCGCCACGGCGACCGTCGTCGACGTGGCTCCCGCCAGCCCACGGCCCGGCGGCGGGACGCGTCAGCCCCGCCGCGCCGCCTCGATCGCGGCGACGTCGATCTTCTGCATCGTCATCATCGCCGCGAACGCCCGCTCGGCCTCGGCGCCGCCAGCCGCCAGCGCGTCGGTGAGCGCCCGCGGCGTGATCTGCCAGCTCAGGCCCCAGCGGTCCTTGCACCAGCCGCAGTCGCTCGCCTTGCCGCCGTTGCCGACGATGGCGTTCCAGTAGCGGTCGGTCTCCTCCTGCGTGTCGGTGGCGATCTGGAACGAGAACGCCTCGCTGTGCGTGAAGGCCGGTCCGCCGTTCAGGCCCATGCAGGGGATGCCGCACACGGAGAAGTGCACGGTGAGCACGTCACCGGCCTTGCCGCTGGGATAGTCGGCCGGCGCGCGGTGCACCGCCGTCACCTTGCTGTCGGGGAAGGTGGCGGCGTAGAACTCGGCGGCGGCCAGCGCGTCCCGGTCGTACCACAGGCAGATCGTGTTCTTGGGCGTCATCTCGGCACTCCTCGTGCGGGTGTCGGCGGCGAAGGCGTCAGCTGCCGGGGGTCCAGATCTTCGACGGGCCGGCCCCGGCCAGCGTCAGCATCAGCTCGTTCAGCCGCTTGACGAACGCGGCCGGGTCGTCGATCTGTCCGCCCTCGGCCAGCGTGGCCTGGTCGAACAGGATCTGGCTCCAGTCGGTGAACTTCACCGGATCGCTCTCGTCGGCGAGCCGCCGCACGATCGGATGCGCCGGGTTCACCTCCAGGATGGGCCTGGCCGCCGCCGGCACCGCCTGGCCGGCCGCCTTCAGTATCCGTTCGAGGTTGGTGCTGAGCCCGTCGGCGCCGCTGACCAGGCACGCCGGCGAGTCGGTGAGGCGATTGGTGACCCGCACCGTGCTGGCGCGGCCGTCGAGGGCCTTCTGCATCCGTTCGAGCAGCACGACGTGCTCGCCGCTCGGCGCCGTGTCGTCGGGCGCCGGCGCCTCGCCGCCGATGGCGCTGAGATCGAGGTCTTTCGCCGCCGCCGACTGCAGCCGCTTCCCGTCGAACTCGTGCAGCGACGACGCCACCCACTCGTCGATGCGCTCGTGCAGCAGCAGCACCTCGACGCCGAGCTTGCGGAAGATCTCGAGGTGCGGGCTGTTCCTGGCCGCCGGGTAGCCGTCGGCGGTGATGTAGTAGATGTCCTTCTGCCCGTCCTTCATGCGGCCCACGTAGTCGGCGAGCGACACGGTCTGCGCGTCGTCGGCGGTGTGCGTGGACGAGAACCGCAGCAGCTTCGCCAGCCGGTCCCGGTTGGCGGGGTCTTCCGGGAGACCCTCCTTGAGCACCCGCCCGAACGTCTTCCAGAACTCCTGGTACTTGGCCGGCTCCTTCTCCGCCAGGTCGTCGAGCAGGGTCAGCACGCGTTTCACGGCCGCCGCGCGGATCGCCTGCACGTCCTTCGACTGCTGCAGGATCTCCCGCGAGACGTTGAGCGGCAGGTCGTTCGAATCGACCACGCCGCGGACGAAGCGCAGCCACGCCGGCAGCAGCTGCTCGGCGTCGTCCATGATGAAGACCCGGCGCACGTAGAGCTTCACGCCGCGGCGGTGCTCGCGGTCCCACAGGTCGAACGGCGCCCGCGCCGGCACGTAGAGCAGCAGCGTGAACTCCTGGCGGCCCTCCACCTTGGCGTGGGTGTAGGCCAGCGGCGCGTCGATGTCGTGCGCGACGTGGCGGTAGAGCTCGTGGTACTGCTCCTCGGTGATCTCGCTCTTGGGCCGGGCCCACAGCGCCGAGGCGCGGTTGACCTGCTCGTCCTCGTCGGTGAGCACGGTCGCCTTGGCCTCGCCGTCCCACCGCTCTTTCTTCATCAGGATCGGGACGGCGATGTGGTCGGAGTACTTGCGCAGGATCTCGCGCAGGCGATGGCCGTTCAGCAGCTCGTCCTCGTCGGGCCGGAGGTGCAGAATCACGTCGGTGCCGCGCGAGGCCTTCTCCACGGTCTCCACCGTGTAGCTGCCCTCGCCGGTGCTCTCCCACTGCACGCCGTGCTCGGCGGTGAGCCCGGCGCGGCGCGTGACGAGTGTCACCCGGTCGGCGACGATGAACGCCGCGTAGAAGCCCACGCCGAACTGGCCGATGAGGTGGGCGTCGCTGGCGCGCTCGGCGGTCAGCCGGGCCAGGAACTCGCGCGTGCCCGACTTGGCGATGGTGCCGATGTGCTCGACCACCTCCTGGCGCGACATGCCGATGCCGTTGTCCGACACCGTGATCGTCCGTGCCGTCGGGTCGTAGCCGACGCGGACGCGCGGCTCAGGGTCGGTCTCGAAGAGCGCGCCGTCGGTCATCGCCTCGAAGCGCAGCTTGTCGGCGGCGTCCGACGCGTTCGAGACGAGTTCGCGCAGGAAGATCTCCTTGTTGCCGTACAAGGAGTGAATCATCAGGTGCAGCAGTTGCGAGACCTCGGCCTGGAAGCCCAGGGTCTCCTTCGTCGAGCCGGTCATCGGTGCCTTCTCCACACGGCGGGCAGGGTCCAGCCGAAAATTGTGCCACGTCCCGAGACCCGCGCGGATGGCCGGCCACGGCCCGCGTGTTGAATGCCTGGAGACGACCGCTTCCGACGCGCCGGACGACGACCGCTTCCACGCCGCCGATGCCGTCGGCGCACACGAGTTCGCTGCCGGTCATCACCGTGATCCGCCGGCGCACCGCCGCGCCGGCCGCCCGCACCCGCCACCGGACGCGGCCGACGCGGGCCCGGTCGCGCGGGCCCAGCAGGATGAGCGCCCGCTGCCCCCGACGGGCCACGGCGATCGCGGCGGCGATGGCGTCGCACCCGGCGCCGACGACCACCAGGGCCACCGTTCGGGTCACTGCGCCACTGGGCCCCGGCCGGCACCCCTCCCGATCACCGAACCGCTGAGGGTGCGGAGAAACCCCTCGAGCTGGCCGAGCTCGGCCGTGTTCAGCCGCAGCGGCGTCAGCTCCGAGTGGCCGCGCGGCGCCGCCGGGGCGCGGTTGTAGTGGGCGAGCACGTCGGCGAGGGTGGGCAGCTGGCCGGCATGCATGTAGGGGGCGCGGGCCGCGACGTTGCGCAGCGAGGGCACCTTGTAGGCGCGCACCTGCGCGTGGTCGGCGGTGACCAGATAGTCGAGTTCGGGGCAGCGGCCGCCGGCGTCGCTCCACCGGCTGCGGCAGCTGAACTCGTCGCCCAGCGCCGCCGTGGCGCCCGACCACCGGCCGTCGTCCACCGGCAGTCCCGGCCGGGCCGGGACCCCGGTGTTGTGGAACTCGTTGTTCGTGAACAGCGGCCCGTTGTGGCACTGCGTGCATCGGGCCCTGCCGATGAAGAGCCGCAGGCCGGCGATCTCGTGGCCGGTGAGGATCCGGTCGGCGGGCCGGCCGGCCACCAGCGCCTCCACGTAGGCGTCGAACCGGGACGGGCCGACGGCAATCCGTCGTTCGTAGGCGGCGATCGCTTTGCCGATGTTGGCGAAGATCCCGGTCACGGCGTCGCGCCTGGACGCGCTGAGCGCGTGCCAGGCGGCGACGGCCTGGGGGTCCCCGGCCGGGCCGGCCGACGCCGGCACCGCGGAGAGATCGGGCAACTCTCCGAAGATCGCCTCGTACTCGACCCGGTAGTGGCTCGCGACGAGGTGCGCGTACTGCGCGCGGGTGCCGCCATGCTCCACGGCGCTCTCGAGCGGCCCGAGCGCCTGCGCCCAGAGGCTGTCCTTGCGGCCGTCCCAGAACAGGAACGGCGCGCGCGCCGCGTCGGCGATCGGCATGGTGCGCTTCGCGGTGGTGCCGACGCCGCGGCCGAGCGGCAGGCCGTCCTGGAACTCCCGCTCGGCCTGGTGACACTCGCCGCAGGCGACCCGGCCGTTGGCGCTGAACCGCGTGTCGAAGAACAGCCGCTCGCCGAGCGCCGCCGCACACGGGTCGTCGGCCACGCGGTTGCCGGGATCCGGGGGCAGCGGCTCGAGGTCGCCGAGCCACAACGACCGCAGGACGCCGAGATCGCGGGCCGTCCAGGGGTGCGGCGACGAGGCGGCGGTGTCGATGACGGCGCCCGCGAGGGTCACGACGACGGCGAGCCACGTCTGCATCGAGGACATCGGCGGTCGCCTCGCTCAGATGTCCAGGTTGAAGGTGACGACGTCGGCACCGGCGGCGGCGGCGATCGTCACGCGGACCTGCCACCAGCCGCCCATGTTGAAGCGTACGCCCTCGATCTCGTAGGTGCCGTCGCCGACGGCGCGGGTGACGCGCGGGCGGGTGGGCAGGCCGTGGCCGTGCTGCGGCATGCCGCCGCCGATCGTCAGGGTGGCGCCGTCGATCGCGGCGCCGTGCTCGTCGGCGATGGCGATGCGCACGGTGTGCATCTGCCGGGGCCGCAGTTCGCGCAGCGGGACGAGGGTGGCCGTGTAGCGGCCCTCGACCGAGGGGCGCGGGCCGAGGCCGAACTCGGTCGCGGCCGGGCGCCGCGCGCCGCCGCCGACGAGCATCATGGCGTGGCTGCAGGCGGTGAGGCCGAGGGCGGCCACCGCCGTGACGGCGAGCAGCGCCGCGCGGCGGCGACCTGACGGGCCCTGGGTGGAAGAAGAGGTCATGGCGTCGCTCCTGTGAGGTGTCACGGTGATCGTCGTCAACACGCCGTCAGCGGCTGCCGCAGCGGCATCCCTCGGCGCAGCGGCAGTCCCCGGCGCAGCGGCAGGCCGGACCGCACTGGCAGGTGGCGGCCGGCCGCGGCGCGGGCGGCTGGCAGCCGCAGGTGCACTGGGAACCGCGGCAGGACTGGCAGGTGCAGGCGTTCGATTGAGGCGTCATGGTGAGGCTCCTTGTGTGGTGTTGACCTCATGTCAACGGGGAGGAGTCTCCCATCCGGGCCGATGGCCGGGATTGAACGCCGCAGCTGTTGTCGTTGAACGAATCGGCTATTCGGCGGGACGCGGGAACGACCGGCCGGGGCCGTCGGGCGGGAGGGCGGCGAACGGCGAGGCGATCTCGATGAACTCCCCGCGCATCAGCACCGACGGGGCCATGCCGACCATCTGGTAGAACGTGCGGGTCAGGTGCGCCGCGTCGGCGAAGTCGGCGGCGTGGGCCGCCGCCGCCAGCGTCCGCTCCGAGCCGATGGCGACCATCGCGCGGGTCAACTTGCGCCACAGCATGTAACGGCTGAACGGCAGGCCGACCTGATCCTTGAACAGATGGGCGAAACGGGTCGGCGACAGGAACGCCTTGTCGGCGGCGTCGGCCAGAGAGATCCGCAGATCGTCGGAGGCCCTGATGGCGGCGAGCACGGTCGTCACCCGGTCGTCGAGCCGGCGCACCGGGGCGGGTCCGGGCCTGAGCGCCTGGACACACCGGCGGACCAGGGCCGCGACGTCCGACACCTCGTCCGGGTGCTCGACCAGGGCGCGGAGGTCGGGCACCACGGCGTCAACCCGCGCCTCCGGCAGGATCGTGATGTCGTCACGAAGCGAGCCGCACAGCCAGGCCCCGTCGGCCGACTCGGGGTCGACGAACAGCATCACGCCCAGGGCGCCGTTGCAGTCGAACGCGTGCTCGGCGTCGGGCCGCACGACCAGGGTGCGGCACTCCCGCCACGCCGCATCCGGGCCGCACACCGCCACGGCTCCGTCGAGCGCGACGACGACCTGGATGGCATGGTGCGCGTGCGCGGGCACGGCGCCCTGCGCCCGCGCGGTGAGCAGGAAGCCGCCCTCCCACAGGTACCAGCGCGGCAGGCTCAGCCAGCGATACGCCCCGTCGTTCGTCTCGATCGATGCCGTGGTGATCGGCGACCCCTCGGTCGGCGACCTGGATTCTAGCCCGGCGCCCGAGCCGCTACCGCAGGCCGTAGACGCGCAGGGCCTCGACGACCACTTCGGCCACGTAGCCGATCGCCAGCAGCACGATGACGGGCTGCCAGACGCGGACGACGTGACGGGACCGCTCGGGGGCCGGGCGCGGCGCCTGCCGCATCAGCCGTGTGCGGCAGCGCGTGCGGACGCGTTCGGCCCGCGCCGGATTGGGGGCGGCAGAGGGCAGCGCACTCAGGCGGATCAGCGGGTCGGACATGGCGCGATGTCTCCAGCGGTCGGCGATTGGACGGCGGCGTCGCGCTCCAGCGCCCTGGCCAGCGCCGCCCGGGCCCGGTGCAGCCGCTGACGCAGCGCCTCGGGCGTGACGCCGCAGACGTCGGCGGCATCCGACGGATCGAGACCCGCCACCGCCACCAGCAGCAGCACCTCGCGCGAGGCCACCGGCAGGGCCGCCAGCGCCCGTTCGATCCGGCGCTCGAGTTCGCTGGCCGCGGTGGCCTCGAACGGCGACGACCCGGCGCGGCCGACCGGCCACAGCCCCATCAGGCTGGTGGCCGCCGAGTCCTCCAGCAGCCGCGACCGGCGGAAGCTGGTGTGGAGGTTGCGGGCCACGGTGAAGAGCCACGGCCCCAGCCGGGTGTCGGGCCGCAGGCGCCTGGCGTGGGTGACGAGTCGCAGCCACGTCTCTTCGAGCAGATCCTCGGCCACGTCGCGGCGGCGGGACAGCCGGACGAGGAAGGTGAAGAGCGGGACGTTGAACGCCGCGTGCACGTCGTCGAAGGCGTCGGCCTGGCCCTGGCGCAGCCGTTCGACGAGCGCCAGCTCGGTTTCCCGCTCCATGTCGGTACTAACGCACGAGCGCCGCGGCCGTGACAACCGTCACGACGAGGCGTCCGGTGCGTTGATCCCGGTTGACGGCTCGCATCGGGAGGTGCCATGGAGATGTTGCGACAGGCTGGATTGTTCGCCAGGCTGAGCCTCGCGCTCGGCCTCGTGCCGCTGGTGATGGGGGTGGTCTACCTGTTGCGCCCCACCGAACGCAATCTCGCGCTGATGCGGCCGCTGTCGCTGGCCGGGCTGTTCGCGTCGCTGGCCGGGGCGGTCCTCGGCCTCATCAACGCCCTGAGCGTGGTCTGGCGGCGCGACCCGGCGCCGGACATCCCGCGGGTGATGGCGGTCGGTGCGGCCGAGGCACTCGTCACGCTGCTGGTCGGGTTCACCGCACTGACGGCGGCGTGGCTGCTCGTCGCAGTCGGCATGGGCCGCCGCGACGCGCGGCTGTAGGCCGTGCTCGTCCGCTACAATCAGCCTGATCCAGCGGCGGTCCGCCGCACCACGACCAAGGCGTGATGGACGGCTCGTCTGCGGACAATGTCACTCTGCTGCTCGCCGACTGGCGCAACGGCGACGCGCACGCGCTCGAGCGCATGCTGCCGATCGTCTACCGCGAGCTGCAGCGGCTGGCCGCCGCCTACCTGCGCCGCGAGCGGGTCGGCCACACCCTGCAGCCGACCGCGCTGGTCCACGAGGCCTACGTCCGGCTGGTCGATCAGCAGACGCCGGTGTTCCGGAACCGGTCGCACTTCTTCGGCGTGGCGGCCCACGTGATGCGCCAGGTGCTGGTCGACTCGGCGCGGAAGAAGCGCAGCGCCAAGCGCGGCGGCGGCCACGACACCAGCCTGGACGCGATCGTCGTCGCCGCGCCCGAGCGACCGCGCGACATCGTGGCGCTCGACGACGCGCTCTCCGCGCTGGCCGCGGTGGACGCCCGCAAGGCCCGAGTGATCGAGATGCGCTACTTCGGCGGACTCGGCAACGCCGAGATCGCCGAGGCCCTCGACGTCTCGGTGCCGACCGTGGTGCGCGACGCCCGGTTCGCCGAAGCGTGGCTGCGGCAGCACCTGGAGGGTGGCGGATGACGCCGGAGCTGTGGCGCCGTGCCGAGGCGATCTTCCAGGACGCCGTCGAGCTGCCGCCGGACGCCCGCGCGCCGTTCGTCGCCCGGGCCAGCGGTGGTGACGAGGCGCTGGCGAACGCGGTCCACTCGCTGCTCGACGCCGACGCGTCCCCGGGACCGACGGTCGGCGATCTGGTCGCCGCCTCGGCCGCCGACTGGGCGCGCGAATCGGCCGACCTGACGGTGGGCCGCCGCATCGGCCCCTACCGCGTCACCGCGCTCATCGGCGAAGGCGGCATGGGCCGCGTCTACCGCGCCGTCCGTGAAGGCGAGTTCGCCCAGGACGTGGCGATCAAGATCGTCAAGCGGGGCATGGACACCGACGCCATCGTCCAGCGCTTCCGCACCGAGCGGCAGATCCTCGCCAGCCTCGACCACCCGAACATCGCCCGCCTCTTCGACGGCGGCACGACCGACGACGGCCTGCCCTACTTCGTCATGGAGTACATCGTCGGGCAGCCGATCATCGCGGCCTGCCGCGCGCGGGGACTCGACGTGGCCGGGCGCCTGCGGCTGTTCCAGGCGGTGTGCGGCGCGGTGCAGCACGCCCACCAGAACCTCGTCGTCCACCGCGATCTCAAGCCGAGCAACATCCTCGTCACCGCCGACGGCACCGCGAAGCTGCTCGACTTCGGCATCGCCAAGCTGCTCGACGATCGGGCCGGCGCCGACGGCCCCCGCACCCTCACCGAGGCCCGGGCGCTGACGCCCGAGTACGGCAGCCCCGAGCAGGTGCTTGGCCAGCCGATCACCACCGCCACCGACGTCTACTCGCTGGGCACGGTCCTCTATGAGCTGCTCACCGGCGAGCGCGCGCACCGCCTCGCCGCGCACACGCCGGCGGCGATCGAAGACGCCATCTGCCGAACCGAGGTCGCGCCGCCGAGCACGGTGGTGCGCAGCGATCCGCGGCTGTCGCGGCGGCTCGCCGGCGACCTCGACACCATCGTCGGCATGGCGCTCGCCAAGGAGCCGGAGCGCCGCTATCAGAGCGTCGCCGCGCTCGCCGACGACCTCGGCCGCCATCTCGCCAACCTGCCGGTCCACGCCCGTCCGGCCACGCTCGCCTACCGCACGCGCAAGTTCGTGCGGCGCCGGCGCGGTCTGCTGGCCGCCACCGCCGCGGTGCTCGTCGCCCTCGCCGTGGGCGGCGTGCTCGTGTGGCGCCAGGCGCAGGAAACCCGGGCGCGCGAGCTGCAAGGCCGGGCGCTGGCCCGCACCTTCCTCTTCGAGGTCCACGATTCGCTGCGCGGCCTGCCGGGCGCCACCTCGGCCCGCCGCACCATCGTCGAAACCGCTGTCCAGTATCTCGACGCGCTCGCGGCGGCGGTGGGCGGCGACGACGCGCTGCGGCAGGAACTGGCGGTCGGCTACCGCCGCCTCGGCGACATTCAGGGCGACGACGAACAGGGCGCCAACCTCGGCGCCGTCAGCGAGGCGCTGGGCAGCTACCGCAAGGCCCTGGCGATGCTCGATGCGCTGCCGGCCGCGGCGACCGACCGGGCCGAGGTCGGCGTCGAGCGGCTGGGCTTGTGGCGCCGCATCGCCACCGCCGACGCGCGGAGCCGGGGCGCCGAGAAGGGCCTCGAGACCTATGCCGAGGCGCTGGCCATCGGCAAGTCGCTGGTCGCACGCCATCCCGGCGACGTCGCCGTCCAGCAGCTCCACGCCGAGGTGCTGCTCGAAGCCGCGCGGTGGCGGCGCGAGGCGCTCGACTACGCCGGTTCGCTCGCCGCCGCCAGCGAGGCCCGCGACATGCTGGCGCGGATGGCTACCCCGGCCCCCGACACCCAGCGCTCGCTGGCGCTCGCCGACAGCGAATCGGCGATGGGCATGGCGCTGGGCCGGCTGGGACAGCTGCAGGAGGCGCTGGCCCATTTTGAACGCGCCGTCGCGATCGGCGAACGCCTGCTGGAGGCCGATCCCCGCCACGTCAACCATCGCCGCAACCTGATGATCGGCTACAGCCACATCGGCGACGTGATGGGTTTCCCCGGCACGGCGAATCTCGGGGACCTCGCCGGCGCCGAGAAGGCCTATGCCAGGATGGCCGCGCTGGGACAGGAGCTCTACCAGGCGGATCCCGACGACCGGCGGGCCGCCGCCGACTATGCCATCGCGCTCATGCGCGTCGGCGTGGCCACCCCGGTCGAGCGCAGCGCCGAGCGCCTCGCCCGGCTCGAGCAATCGCTGGCGGTCACGAACGTGCTCGTTGTGGCCGAGCCCGATCCGGCACTCGCGGCCAACGGCGCGTACGTGCTGCTGCAGATCGGCGACACCCATCGCGACCTGGATCGCCCCGATGCCGCGCTCGACGCCTACGGCCGGGCCATCGCCATGGCCGAGCCGGTCGCGGCCACCAACGCCTCGGCGGGGTCGTCGATGGCGGTGGCGGTCGCACAAGCGGCGCTGCTGCACGCCCGCGCCGGCCGGGCCGAGCGGGCGCTGGCGCTGGCCGAACAGGCCCATGCGATGGCCCGCGACGTCGTCGCGCGTCACACCGATCCGGCGGCGTTGGGCCGGCGCTATGCCCTGCCCCGTGCCTACGCCACCCTCGCCGACGTCCACGAGCACCTCGGTCGCCGGGACCAGGCCGAGTCGTGGCGGGCGAAGGCCCGCGTGGCGTGGCGCGAGCTCGAGGGCACGCAGGGCTTCACCGAGCAGTTCGCGCGCGAGGCCCGCGCCCTCGAGGCCGTCCGGCCCTGACGTCGTTCACTGGAAGACGAACGCGGTCACGTAGCCGAGGCCGTTGTCGTTCCAGCTCGTGAGTCGGCTCGGATCGGCGATGTAGCCGCACATGCCGACGTCGTAGCTGCCCGCCGGCAGCGCATCGAAGACGTGGTCGACGGTCTGCAGCACCCTGGTGCCGGCGGCGACGCGGATGCCGATGATGCCGGTCGGATCGTCGAGCACGAACGGGCTGGCCGGGGCGGTGGGACGGACGCAGGCGTGCAGCGTCAGGCTGAGTCCACCAGTGGCGGTGGTCGATCCGAACGCCCGGCTGGCGAGCACGTGCAGCCGCTGGCCGGGCGCGACCGCGAGGGTGACGGTCGGCGAGACGAAGTTCATCGTCAGCGACGGATGCGCCGCAGAGCCGCGCGCGGTCAGCGTCTCGAGAATCCCGGTGGCCGAATCGCGGTTGCGGAGCACCCGCCCCGCCGAGGCCTCGAGCGGCTCGAATGCCGGGCTCGGCGACGTGACGGCCTGAAGGTAGTAGCGGTCCAGCGTCGTTCCGACGAAGGGCGGCGTGACCGGCACGACCGCGCTGCCGGTGCCGTTCAGTATCCCGCTGGCGAGGATGGCCACGTCGGTGCCGACCGCCAGGGCGACGCCGCCGTGGGAGAGGCCGGCATTGACGGCGCTACCGATCACGGCGAAGTGCCGGCCGGGCACGCCGGTCACCGTCACGGCCACCGGGCTGCCCGGGGGCACGGCCACCGCGGCGACGGTGAGTATCGGCTGGGCCGCGGCGGCCAGCGGCGCGACGAGGCAGAGGATCGACGACGCGACCGCTCGGAAGAGACGGAGACGGGACATGGCTGACAGCTCCTGGGTGAAGGGTTTCGACACCCGACAGGCGCAGGCCCGGGCCGGAAATGCTCACGACACGACGATGATCATTCCGGCGACCCGGTTGCGCCTGTGGGAATGACCGGCACTCAGGAGCCGGCCGCGGCGTCGGCTTCACGACCCGCGCATCCCAAGGAGTCGAGTCAGCCATGTCGAACACCGCTCTCCGCCGCGCCGTCCGGGCCGCCCTCGTCGTCGTCAGCGCCGCCGCCACCACCGCCTGCTCCGGCAGCCCGACCGGTCCCTCGGCGACTCCGGCGGCCTCGGCCGAGGCCGCGCCGGCTCCCACCACCGGCCAGCCGCCCATTACGACGACGCCGCCGTCGGGCGGACCGCAGAACATCACCGGCGTCGGCTCCTATCGCCTGGTCAGCGTCAACGGCGCGCCGGTGCCGGGGCCGTTCGATTCGTTCTCGCCGACCCCCGGCGTGCGCATGGAGATGGTGGCGGTGCGCGGCCAGATCATCCTCAACGACGACGGCACCTACCTGCACGAATACGAGACGCGGCTGCGCGCCACCAACCGCAACGACATCGTCGGCGTGAAGAACGTGGTCGGGATGTACTCGCTGAACGCCGGCGAGCTGAGCTTCCGGCCCTACCAGGGCACGCCCTATTCGCCGAGCTACGCGCCGGGTCGGATCGAGGTCGTCACCGAGGCGCCCGGGCTCAACGGCGGCACCGACCGCTTCGTGTGGCGCTTCGAGATGTAGGCCGGCGCGGGCGCGGGGAATGGACGACGACGTCGGGGCTGGCTCGGCCCGGACGTCGTCGCTGCCGTGTCTACGCGAGCACGCCGGGGCGGCGCCTGCCGTGGCCGGTCGCCTGTTCGAACGCGTGCGCCAGCTGCAGCACGCTCCACTCGTCGCGGTGCCGGCCGACGATCTGCAGGCCGACGGGCAGCCCCGACGCGGTGAAGCCGCCCGGCACCGAGATCGCCGGGGTGGCCATCATCGTCACGTACCAGCACGACCGCATCCAGTCGATGTAGGACGCCATGGTCGCGCCGGCAATCTCGGTGGGATACGGCGTGGCCAGGTCGAACGGCTCCACCTGCGTCACCGGCAGGATGAAGTACTCGTACTTCGCGAAGAACTGCCGGCTCTCGACGTACAGGCGCGACTGCCGCGCCAGCGCCCGGCTGACGTCGGCGCCGGTCATCTTCTCGGCCTGTTCTACTTCGTACTTGATCGTGTCCTTCACCCACTCGGCGCGCTGCCTGATCAGCGCCGAGTAGTTGGCGTGGTTGGCGACGTAGCGGAGCACCGGGAACGCCTCGGCGACGCCGGTGAAGTCCGGCTCGGCCTCGTCGATCACGCAACCCAGCGACTCGAAGGTCTTGCGCGCCGCCTCGACGACGCGGCGGATCTCGGGCTGGAACGGAATGCCGCCGAGGCCGCGATACCACGCGACGCGCACGCCCTTGAAGTCGCGGCCGAGCGGCCGGCGGAACAGCGCGGGATCCTCGTTGATCGACAGGCTGCCGGCGCTGGGGCCGGCGATGGCGCTCAGGAACAGGGCCACGTCGGCCACCGTGCGGGCGATCGGGCCCGACACCGACAGCGGCGACCAGCCGCCGCCCTCGTTGGCGATGCGGCCCGGCGACGGCCGCAGGCCGACCACGTTGCAGAAGGCCGGCGGATTGCGCAGTGAACCGCCGGTGTCGCTGCCGTCGGCGATCGGCAGCATCCGGCAGGCGGTGGCCACGGCGGCGCCGCCGCTGCTGCCGCCGCACGTCCTGGTCACGTCGTAGGGATTGCGGGTGGCGCCGAACACCTCGTTGAAGGTGTGCGAGCCGGCGCCGAACTCCGGCGTGTTGGTCTTGCCGAGGGTCAGTGCGCCGGCGGCCTTGATCTTCGTCACGATCATCGCGTCGCGCGTCGGCACGTGGTCCTGGAAGAACCGCGAGCCGCGGGTGGTGCGGATGCCGGCGGTGTCCACCAGGTCCTTGTGCGCGATCGGCAGCCCGTGCAGCACGCCGGTCGGGCCGCCGCGCGCGATCGCCTCGTCGGCCCTGGCCGCCGCCGCCATAGCCTGATCGGCGACCAGCGTGACGATCGCGTTCACCTTCGGGTTGACACGCTCGATCTGCGCCAGGTGGGCGGTCATCACCTCGCGCGCCGACACCTGCTTCTTTGCCAGCCGCGCCGCCAGCTCGACGGCCGTCATCTCGCACAGCTCCGCCGCCGACTGTGCGGCCGCGGGATCGGGACGCACCGCGGCGCCGGTGAGACCGGCGGCGAGCGTGGCGGTGAAGTGCCGGCGGGTGATGGCGTCACCCGAGGCGGGGAGGAAACGGCTGGCGTCGCTCGACATCGCGGTGTCTCCTGGTGGCGGGTCGAGAATAGCCGAACGGCCGGCCCGTCTCGGCATCGTTGCATTTGTATATCAGACGATATACAGTTGCCCGGCCGCCAGACGGCGCGGTGTCCGCCCATGACCGACAGACCACGAAGCGTCGATCACCTGCTGCCGCTCAAGCCCAGGGTGCTGCACATCCTGCTCGCCCTTGCCGACGGCCCGCGGCACGGCTACAGCATCATGCAGGAGGTCGCGGCCCGCACCGACGGCCAGGTGCGGGTCTGGCCGGCGGCCCTGTACGGCACCCTGCGCGAGCTCGAGGAACTCGACTGGATCGCGGAATCGGACACGCGGCCCAGCGACGACGACGAGCGGCGCCGCTACTTCGGTCTCACGCCGCTCGGCACGCGCGTGCTCGGCGCCGAGGTCCGCCGGCTCGAAGCGATCGTCGATCACGCGCGGGCCAGCCGGGCGCTGCGCAAGCCGGTGCGCGCATGACCCCGCCCTCGTCTCGGGCCACGCGTGGCTACGGCCGGTTGCTGCGGGCCGTCGGCGGCCGCGATCCGCAGGAGGCGCGGGAGATGCAGCACGACGCCGCGCGTCTGCTCGACGACGCCCGCGGGCAGGGCCGCAGGGCCATGGCCGCCGCCGGGTTGGCCCTGCTCTCGGATCTCGCCGCCGGCGTCGCCCAGGACGTGGGGCGGGCGGTGCGGTCGCTGCTGCGGGCCCCGGGATTCGCGCTCACCGTCGCGCTGCTCCTCGGCCTGGGGGTCGCCGCCACCACGACGCTGTTCGCGCTGGTGAACGCCGTGCTGCTGCAGCCCCTGCCCTACGCCGACCCCGACCGGCTGGTGATGGTCTGGGAGTCGAACGTCCCGCAGGAACGCCGGCGCGAGGGTCCGTCGCCTGGCGATCTCAACGACTGGGTCGCCGGCAACGACGCCTTCGAGGCCCTGAGTGGCTGGTGGACGGCCAGGGCGACGCTGCGCGGTCCGGAGACCAGCGTGCCGGTCACCGGCGTCCAGGTGACCAGGGGCTTCTTCGAGGTCTTCCGCCGCACGCCGCTGCTCGGCCGCACGTTCACCGGCGACGAGTATCAGGGCCGGCCCTCGATTCCGTCCGGCCGGGCGGGGCCCGAGCCGATCCTCGTGCTGAGCCATCGCCTGTGGCAGAGCCTCGGCGCCGATCCGGCGCTGGTCGGCGGCACGCTGCACATCGAGGGGCGCCACTGGCGCGTGCTGGGGGTGATGCCGGCGAATTTCGCCGTGCCCGACGACGACGCGGCCTTCTGGACGCCGTGGGACATGCACGAGTCGTATCGCGGTGCCGGCTTCCCCGAGGGCCCGCCGCGCGAGGCGCGGTTCCTCCGTGCGGTCGGCCGGCTGCGCCCCGGCCTCTCGCGCGAATCGGCGGCCGAGCGGATGAACGTGCTGGCCGCGCGAAGCGCCGCCGATCATCCGCGCACCAACACCGGCTGGAGCGTCGAGCTGGTGCCGCTCAGCGAGGAGCTAATGCGCTCGAGCCGCACCGGGCTGCTGCTCGTGTTCGGCGCGGTGTTCTGTCTGCTGCTGCTCGTCTGCACCAACGTCGCCAGTCTCGCCGTCGCCCGCCGCACGGCCCGGGCTCGGGAGGTCGCCATTCGCCTGGCGCTCGGCGCCGGCGGCACGCGGATCGCGCGCGAGCACCTCGCCGACACGGCGCTCTGCGCCGTGCTCACCGCGCTCGTGGCCGTCGTGCTCGCGACGTGGTCGTTGGGGGCGGCGGTCGCCTTCGCGCCGGCGGACATCCCGCGGCTGCAGGAGGTCGAGGTGAACGGCCGCGTCGTGGCGTTCGCCGTGGCCGTCTCGGTGCTGGCCACCGTCATCGGCGTGCTGCTGCCGGGTCTGCGCGGCCGCGCCCCGGCGATCGCGCCCACCTTGAAGGACGGCGCGCCGGTCTCCGGATCGCACGCCGGCCGGGTGCGGCGGGCACTCGTCGTCGCCGAGATCGCCGTGACCGTGGTGCTCCTCGTCGGTGCCGGACTGCTGGTCCGCAGCTTCGCCAGCCTGCAGCGCGTCGATCCCGGCTTCGATGCCCGCAACCTGCTGGTGCTGCGCATCGCGCCCGACGCCACGCGCTATCGCGGCCAGGCGGTGATCGACTACTACGGGCGGGTGCTCGACGCGGTCGGCCAGGTGCCGGGGGTGGCCTCGGCCGCGGCGGTCACCCAGCTGCCGATGAGCACGATCGGCGCCGACTTCTACCGCCCGTACTGGCGGGAGGGCGCCCGCCCCGATGGCAACGTGCTCCCGCAGGCCAACGTCCGCATGGCGACGCCGGGCTACTTCGCGACCCTGGGGCTGCGGCTGGTGTCCGGCCGCGACTTCTCGGCGCGGGACGACGCCGGCGCGCCGCGGGTGGTCGTCGTCAACGAGAGCCTGGCGCGCACGGCATGGGGGGACCAGGATCCGGTGGGCCGCACGCTCGTCCTCGACTACCAGGGTGCCGCGGCGACGCGGCAGGTCGTCGGCGTGGTCAGCGACGCGCGCTACAAGGGCCCGCGCAGCGCGCCGGCGCCCGAGATCTTCGTCCCGCACGCCCAGAACCCCTACCTGGTCATGAACGTCGTGGTGCGCACGACGACGGCGCCGGGCGCCCTGGCGCAGGCGGCCCGGGCGCAGGCCCTGCAGGTGGATCCCGACCAGCCGGTGCACTCGGTCACGACGATGGAGCAGCTGTTCGACGACACGCTGCAGCAGGACCGCTTCGCGATGCTGTTCGTGTCGCTCTTCGCGGCGGCCGGACTGGCCACCGCCGCCACCGGGATGTATGCGCTGCTGGCGTACACGGTCGCGCAGCGGCGCCGCGAGATCGCCGTGCGGATGGCCATCGGCGCGTCGGCGGCGGCGGTCGCGCGATCGATCGTGCGCGAGTCGTTGATGCTCGCCGTCGCGGGTGCGGCCGTCGGGGCCCTGGGCGTGGCCGGCGTGAGCCGCCTGGCGCAATCGGTCCTCTTCGGCGTCGTTCCGCAGGATCCGCTCACCCTCGCGGCGACGGCCGCGGTGCTGATCGCCGCGGTGCTCGGCGCCAGCTGGCTGCCGGCACGGCGGGCGGCGCGCATCGATCCGGTGTCGGCGATGCGCCTCTGATCGCGCGTCAGTCGCGGCGACCCGGTCGGGTCACCAGGACCCCCACGCTGCCCCAGCTGTAGTGCCTGGCCTTCGGCCCGACGAAATCGGCGGTGCGCCACTGGGCGAGCTGCATGACCGCCTGCACCTGGAACGACCCCAGGGGCAGCGACACGCCGACCCCGCCCTCCGATTCGCCGAGCACCCGCCGCGGCCGCACGGTGTGGATGCTGTCGCGAAACTGGCCCTGCACGAACGCGTTGTAAGCCACCAGCCGCGGCCGCACCAGCGCGAAGGCGAACACGTCCCAGCGCCGGACGCCGCCGGCCGGTGCGTGCTGCTGGCCCACGGCCGGACTCGCGGTGCCGGTCGGGAACTCCCAGAAGTCCGAGGTGAAGGCGCCGACGCGCGCGCCGATCGAACCGGCCGCGCTCGTGACGTAGCCCACGCCGCCCTCGACGGCGCCCACCACCTCCCAGTGCTTGCGACGGCCGGCGGTGCCGTCGCCGGCCAAGCGCCGCTGGTAGCCGGCGCGGTACAGCGCGGTCGGCTCGCCGCCGGCGGAGATCTGGTTGCGCCAGCCGAGCGGATCGTAGGGCACCGGGTTGCCGGTCATCCAGCGCCGCGTGCGGTGCGTGAGGCGCTGCACCTCACCGGGAACGTCGAGGCCGAGCATGCCGAGCGTGAACTCGCTCCACCACGCCCGATCGAGCGCCGCCCCGCCGACCGAGGTGCGGCTCACGGTCAGCGCCATGAGGGACGCGTAGGGGCGGTCGTCGGTCTGCACCTCGGTCGTCTGGATGACGTCCGGCGTGTAGACCAGGCCGACGAGCGAGGCGGAATGGTAGCGGCGCCCGCCGCGCGCGTGCAGCCGGCGCATCCCGGTCAGCCAGTCGAGGCCCTCGAGCGGCTTCGAGAGCCACGCCCGCCGGACGAGGCTGCCGTTGACCCGCAGCTCGTAGCCGGCCGAGTAGTTGTCGTCGCGCAGGGTGTTGCCGGGGTGGGGCCAGTTGTCGTTGTCATGCACCAGCGAGACGCCGGAGACGAGGCGTTCTTCGGGCGAACCGGCGCCGGCCGGGTCGGGTGTGACCGGCTGGGCCCGGACAGCAGCCGGGAGCAGCAGCGCCACCCCCGCCAGGCAGGCGACCCGGACGGCACGCCGCACGGTCAGGCGCCTCACAACACGCTTCGCGCCCAGCGGGCGATCAGCCGCTGGAACGCCGAGGGCACGGGGAGCAACGCGTCGATCTGCGCCTGTTCGGTGACCCAGGTGGCGAGCCCGCAGACGATGGCGAAGTCGACGATGCCGGCCTGCGCGCCGAGGCCGGCCACGGTCAGCGCCACCTCGCCGTCGAGCAGCATGCTGCGGTCGTTCATGTTCGACGACCCGACCTGCAGGTACTGGACGAAGCGCGCGGTGTCCTCCGAGGTGAGGTGATTGGCGCGGGCGGCGATCACCTGCCGGCCGGCCTTCCACACCACATCGGGCAGGATGCGCACGTCGCGTTCGCGGCCACTCACCTGCCGCGAGCGCTCGTCGAGATAGGCGAGCAGCACGTCGCGCATCTCGGGCAGGGCGAAGACGCCGTCCCACGCCGACCGGCTGACCGCGAACAGCCCCTTCATGTGGAGCTTGGGCCGCAGGCCCTCGGTGCCGTCGACGAGATAGGCGGGCGGGTAGATGGCCTCGAGCTCCTTCGCCCGCGCCTGCAGCGCGTCGAGCGTCGCGTCGCTGATCGGCAGCAGCGTCCGGAACCACGGGCCGGCGGCGACGAAGTTCGCCCGCGCCTCGGCGATGCGCCCGCCCATGTCGCCGACGGCGGCGCGTTCGTTGAAGATGCCCACCTTGAGCAGCCCACCCTCCTGCTCGATGCGCGAGGCCAGGCCCTGCGACAGCGCCAGCAGCAGGCTCATCACCATGTGCATGCGCGAGATCACGAGCCAGGAGGTGCCCGGAGCGTTCTCGGTGGAAGGCGCGATGACCAGCACGCGGCCGCCGCGCAGCGCGCTGCCGGCCAGCAGCGACCCCCACAAGTCGCTTTCCCACAGCGAGTCGGGCGAGATCAGCACCGATCCGCGCGGCATCACGCTGAGCAGCACCGCCTTCGCCGCGGTCGCCGGCTTGACGCCGTAGCCGACGTCGTTGTGGCTCTGCAGCACCCGCGATGCGGGAATGATGCTCGCCATCAGGCGATCGCGGGCCGCGACGGCCCTGGCGGCGTAGTCGGGCGCGAGCGGCCGTTCGTGGAAGGCACGCGGAAGGCTGGCCCCGCTGACGCCCTGCCGCTCGAGCGTACGGCGGGCAGCGGCCTTGGCGGCGAGCGCGGCCGGCCCTTTGACGACGATGGCGCGGTCTTCCCAGGTGGCGCCGGCGTAGTGTTCGCCCAGCCCCATGCCGCTGAACAGCGCCTCGCCCTGGGTCGGATCGTCTTCCGACAGGTCGTAGAACACTATCTTGCGGTGGTCGCGCATCAGGGTGTCGGGCATCCCGATCACCGGCAGCAGGCCGTGGCCCCAGAACGAGAAGTCGGCCGGGTGCGTGATGCTGACGTGCACCTTGACGAGGTTGTGCAGCCACGCCTCGCCGAACCGGGCACGGTCGGCCTGCAGCCGGCGCGACGCGGCGACCGCCTGCTGCAGCCCGGCCTGCGCCTGGCGCAGGCCCTGTTCGGTCTCCCGGCTGTCGGGCGGCAGCGCGATCCGATGCGTGAGCGGACGCTCGAGCAGGGTCATCCAGCGGCGGCCGTTGTAGGTCTCGTAATAGAACTGGTCGAGCAGGATGTGGTACTCGGGCAGCGATCCGGCGTCGTCGTAACGCCGCACCCGGGCGGTGAGGGCCTCCAGGTACTGACGCACCTGCAGCGCCGACACCCGATCGACGTTGCCACGCGTCGCCTCGCCGCGCACGTCGTGAATCCACAGCACGTGATACCGCTCGGCGAGGTTGACCGTGCGGGCGACCTCGAACTGGAACGCCTCGTTGACGATGTAGTCGACGCGGTTGCCCTCGGTGAACCGATCGCCGGTGACCCGTTCGAGCAGAGCGTCGATCTCGGCCTGCGAGTCGGCCTCGTCGGGCGCCAGCGCCACCTGCAGCGGCAGGAAGACCCGGCGGTCCTCGTGCCAGACCTCCCAGATGTTGGCGCGTACGCGGTCGAGTTCGCGGAGGACGCCGTGGAACGCGATCATCGCGGCGTCGTGCTCGGCCGGCGCCGTCCCGGCCCGCGCCGAGGCAGCGGCGACACGATCCGCAGCGGCCTCGGCGAAGACGTACAGCGACCCTGACGTCCGCGGCTGGCCGAGCAGGGCGTCGAACGGCAGCACGACGTCCTCGAGCACGATGCGCCGCGCCTGGTCGGCAAACGCCTCGAGCGCCGCCGGATCGGCGCCGCGCGCGGCCGCCGCCGCCCGGAACACCGCCGGCCACGCCGCCTGCATCCGCCGCAGCACCTCGTCAGCCGGGCCGAGCGCCCGCACCGCGGCGATGTCCGGCGCCACCGCGACCGCGGGATCGCCACGCAGGCGCGGACGCCACGGCATCACCAGCCGGCTCACGGCGTCGGCCGCGGCGCGGAACTCGCGCAGCGCCGCCGCCAGGGGACAATCCCGGCTCTCGAGACTGTCCCCGCACACGCGGATGGCCACCGGCCGCGCCGCCCGCAGCGGCGCCCGGTCGTGCGGCGGGCGGGTCACCCCGGCCTTCTGCCGAATCGGCACGCTCAGCCCGACCTGCAGCGTCTGATCGCGCCCGGGCAGCCAGCCGAGCCGCAGCCGGCTGCCGTATCCGAAGAGCCCACCGCGCCTGACGGTGAAGTCGGCGCCGATCAGCAGGTCGAAGCGCTGGTCGCGGAAGTCGTAGTCGACACCGGCGTGGAGGCGGGCCAGCGGACTCACCGCCAGTACCCGCAGGCCGCCCTCGGCGCCGTCGCGGCCGCCGCCGACGACGCCCTCGGCACGCGCCGCCACGAGGCCGGCCAGCGGGTTGAAGAACCACTTCTCGACGCCGATCGCACCCAGCACGGCGTTCGCCTCGGTGTCGGCACTGGCGCCGCCCCACCACTTCACGGTCGGCGGCTGCCCCATCGAGACGATGCGGCCGCCGTCGGCGGCCGGCCGGTCGTCGGGGCTCTGGGCCACCGCGGGCGGCGTCGCCGCCGCGAGCACCATTCCGGCGGCGAAGCACAGGACGACGCGCATGGTCCGCAGGCGCGGGGCCGGTGCGGCCCGGGTCGTCAGGGCATCAGCCGCGCCCACTGCGCCGTGTCAGTGTACTGCTGGAACGTGGCCACTTTGCCGTCCACGAAGCGGTAGACGTGGCAGAACTGCGCGTCGAGCCTCGCGCCGCTGCCCTTCATCGTGCCGCCGTAGCGCCCCAGCACGACGATGTGATCGCCGCCGTCGACGTAGGTGTCCGGCACCGCGGTGAACTCGTCGATCGCGGCCAGGATCCGGGCGAACACGCCGTCGCCGACGGCCTGCGGGCTGCCGTACGGATTCAGGTCCGCCAGCGGGTTGCCCTCGGCCTCCCGCCACTGGATGGCCGGGCTCATGGCGCCGAACAGCACCGACGGGTCGTTACGGGCAAAGGCGGCGTAGGCCGCCTTGATGGTCTCGACGTTCGACATTCACGCCTCCGCGCGAGCGCAATCCAGGAATGGGACGCGGATGGTACCACGCCCATGCAGCCACATGCGCCTGTGCCGCTCGCAGCCGGCGGTGACGCGCATGCTGCAGGCGCTCGAGGACCAGGTGGGCACGGTGCTGATCGACCGCCGGGCCCGGCCGATGAAGCCCACCGCGGCCGGCGAAATGGTGCTCGAGTACGCGCGCGCGATTCTCGAGGCGGCCAGCCGGCTCACCGACGGCCGCTTCCGCGGCGGCACGTTTCGCCCGTCGCTGCGCCTCGGCGTCTCGCGCAGCCTGTTCTGGCAGCTGCGCGATCCGCGCTTCGTGACCCCGGTGCCGCCGATCGCCGACACCGATTTCAGCATCGCCTCGGGCTGGAGCCCGGCGCTCTACCGGCGGTTCGCGCGCGGGGAGTTCGACGCCGCCGTCGTGCTGCTGCCGCGCGCGTGGACGCCCGACGTGCCGTGTGCCGTCGAACTGCTGCGCGCCGAGCCGCTGGTGGTGATCGCGCCGCGCGCGAAATCCGCGCCGGCCCGGCGGCGGGCGACGCCGCGCCGCAGGAGCATCTGGCGATGGTGGCCGCGGGCATCGGCTGCAGTGTCGTGCCGCTGTCGGCCGTGACCCAGAACCTGAAGGCCGCGCAGTCGGTGCAGCAGCTCGTCGTCGCCGGCCTCGACTTCGAACTCGGGGTGTGGGCGACGTCGCACCTGCGCGACCGGGCGGGCGCGGCCGCCTTCGCCGCCTTCGCCGACATCTTCCGGCGCGGCGGCCACCTGGCGGCCGCCGGCCGCACGGCGGCGTCGGGCTAGGGACCCACGCTCACCGCTCGCCGACCAGCCGCGCGAGATCACCGAGATGTTCCTGCTGATCCGGACCCCCTGACGGGCGAGGCGCCGCGGACGATTCCGCGCTGGCGGGGTCGTCGCGCCCCGGCACGAGCGCCCGGCCCGGGGCGCCGCCCGGCCAATACGGCAGGCGGGCGAGGCACGGGGTTTGCGCTGGGCCAAGACGACGAGGGGTCATCGCGGTGGGCCCCGAGGAGTCGTCATGTCCAACCGGCAGCCGCCAACGGTGCACGGCCACGTCGCTGCGGGATTCGAGCCGGTGCGCGCGGCCTTCGTCGACAACTTCTCCCGGCGCCGCGAACTGGGCGCCGGGTGCTGCGCCTACGTCCGCGGCGAGCGGGTGATCGATCTCTGGGGCGGCATCCGCAACGCCGACACCGGCGCGCCGTGGGAAGCGACGACCAAGGTCATCGTCTACTCGGCCACCAAGGGCCTGGCGGCGATGACGATGGCCCTGGCCCACTCGCGCGGGTGGCTCGACTACGAAGCTCGGGTCGCCAGCTATTGGCCGGAATTCGCGCAGCACGGCAAGGCCGAGGTCACGGTGCGGCAACTGCTGGCGCACCAGGCCGGTCTCTACGCGCTCGACCAGCCGCTCGACCGGGCCCTGGTCGCCGACCTCGACAAGCTCGCTGAGGTGCTGGCCCGCCAGCGGCCGGCGTGGCCGCCGGGCACCCGGCAGGCCTACCACGGCATCAGCCTCGGCTTCTACGAGGGCGAGCTGCTGCGCCGCGTCGATCCGCGCCACCGCAGTCTCGGCCAGGTCTTCCAGGACGAGATCGCCACGCCGCTCGGCCTCGACGTCTACATCCGCCTGCCGGAGCGCGTGCCCGACGCCGAGCTGGCGACGATGTCGCGGCCGTCGCTCGTCGAGGTGTTCCGCGGCTTCCCGCTGCGGCTGGCGATCGACACGATGAATCCGCGGTCGAAGATCGTGCGGGCGCTGCGCGGCTCCGAGCTGCCCCATGACGAGACGCACGTCTACGCCCGCAATCTGGAGGTGCCCTCGGGCGGCGCGGTCGGCACGGCCGCGGCCATCGCCGGGGCGTACAGCGAGTTCGCGACCGGCGGCGCCAGGCTGGGGCTGCGCCGGGAGACGCTCGACCTGCTCGCCGCACCGGCCGTGGCCCCCACGCGCGGCCTGTACGACGAGTGCATGAAGATGGGCGGCGTGCCGTTCTCGCTCGGGTTCATGAAGTCGACCCCGGCGCTGCCCTTCGGCGGCTATCGCTCGTATGGATCACCGGGGGCCGGCGGCGCCATGGGCTTCGCCGATCCCGATGCGCAGGCCGGCTACGCCTATGTGACCAACCGGATGGGCACGCGGCTGAGCGGCGATCCGCGCGACGTGGCCCTGCGCGACGCCCTCTACGCCGCGCTGCAGGCCACCCGCGCCGCGTGAGCGCCGCGTCGTCGATATGCCGGATGTATGTGCGCCGCCGACGCCCCGTCGGGTCAGGGGACGACGAGCACGACCGTGGCCGACGGCGGGCTGGACCCGACCTCGTTCACTGCGACCAGCGACAGGTGGTAGGTGCCACTCGGCACACCGCCGAACGACACCGAGCTGCCCGTCAGCGGCACGGTCACCAGCACCACGCCGCCTGGGGTCGTCGCCGTGAGCAGGAACGACGTGGGCTGGGTGCCGCCGCTCGTCGTCCACGACAGGCCCACCGTGTTGCCCGCCACCGTCGGCGGGTTGAGCGTCGGGGTGCCTGGCGCCGTCGCCGGCGCGTAGTAGGCGATGCGCAGGCCGCAGATCTGGTTGGCGACGTTGGCGGCGTCCGGCCAGCCGATCAAGGTGTAGGCGTAGCTGGTGGTGTTGACGATCTCGGTGAGCTCCGAGCTGACCACGAACCCGGTGCCGCCGGCGAATGCCGCCGTGGAGGCCGCGCTGACCAGGTCGGCGGTGCCGGTTCCAGGCGCATAGCGCGTCAGGAATCCCCGAACACCACTGGCGGCGTTGGTGTCGTTGTAGTACACGCGAAGGTACTTGATGACCGCACCCTCGGGCAGATGGAGCTCGGTGTTCATGATGAGGCCGGTGGCGGTGCCCGCGGTCACGTGCGCGCACCCGCTGCCGTCATAGACAAAATCGGTGGTGCTGCTCCGCGGTTTCAGCGTCGTGCCAGCCACGTGATAGTAGGAGAACGTCGGCGCCGCCTGCGCCTGGTCGGTCGCCGTGGCCCGGTCGTCGTCCGGCGGTACACCTGTGGACAGCGCGCTGTCGAAGCTGACGCCGTCGCCGAGGGCGATCGGGCCGCCAGGCTCGGTGGGTGCTGAGGGCAGTTGCGCGAGCGCCGGACCGGCCGTGACGAGCAGCAGCCACCCCGAGCAGGCAACCAAGGACGGCATCTGACGCCAAGTGGTCGAACGGTTCATGGCCCCTCCTGTGACGTGAAAGCGTCCGTGTCGCGACCCGGCCGTACTGGACCGCTTCGCCACTCCGGCTCATGGAGTGTAGCGATTTCGCCCGACGTTGCCCCTCGTCGGCACGAACGGAACGCGCGTTGGCAGGCACCCCGGCCGCGGCCCTATGATGGACTTCGAACAGGGGACATCGTGAGCGCACGCGACGTGATTGCCGACCTGCGGGCCCTGGCGGCGCGCACCAGTGACGCCGACGGCGCCCAGCGGGTGGCGTGGGGGCCGGTGTGGCGCGACGCCCGCGCCTGGCTCGACGAGGTGCTGGCCCGCGACGGGTTCCGGGCCGATCAGGACGCCGCCGGCAACCGCTGGATCACGCTGCCTGGTGCGCGCCCGGATACGGTGATCGTCGGCGGGCACCTCGACTCGGTGCCGAACGGCGGCTGGCTCGACGGCCCGCTGGGCGTGCTGGCGGGGGTGGACGCGCTGCGCCGACTGAAGGGCACCACCCCGCCGGTGACGGTGGCCGTCGTGGACTTTGCCGACGAGGAGGGCGCGCGGTTCTCGCGTAGCCTGCTCGGCTCGTCGGGCGCGAGCGGCAGCCTCGTGCCCGACACGGTGCGGGACCTGCGCGATCGGCAGGGCGTGCGCCTCGCCGACGCGCTGGCCGAGCACGGCGTGGATGTCGATCGGATGCCGGAGGCGCGTCGCGCCCTCGACGCCCGCCGCCCGCGGGCCTACCTCGAGCTGCACATCGAACAGGGTCCCGTGCTCGAGGCGATGGGGCGATCGACCGGCGCGGTCGTCGGCACCTACGGCGTCGAGCGGCACGTGCTCCGCTTCGTCGGCCAGGCCGCGCACTCCGGTTCGACGCCGATTGCGATGCGTCGCGACGCGTTCCTCGCCGCCGCCGAAACGGCGCTGGCCTGCCGCGAGATCGCCCGCCGCCACTCCACGCCGGTGGCCGGGATGGTGTGCACGGTCGGCACGGTGCGCGTCGAGCCGGCCATCGTCACCGCGGTGCCGGGCGTGTGCGAGATCGCGCTCGACCAGCGCGCCCTCGACCTCGCCACGCTGCAGGCGGCGCTCGCCGACGCGCGCGAGGCCGCCGCCCGCGCCGCCGCCGCCAACGGCGTCACCGTGGAGTGGCGCCACGTCTGGCGGATCGAGCCGTGCCGCTTCGACCCGCAGCTCGTGGACCTGTGCGCCGAGGCGGTGCAGGAAACCACCGGTCATGCACCGCGTCTGCCGTCGGGTCCGCTGCACGACGCGGTGGAGATGGGCCGCATCATGCCGGCGGTGATGATGTTCGCGATGTCGTCGAACGGCCTGTCGCACTGCAAAGAGGAAGACACGCCCGAGGCCGACCTGGTGGTGACGCTCGACGCCTTCCAGCGCCTGGTGGACAAGGCGATCGCCGCGGTGGCGGGCCGCTGATTCGGCCGGGCGGCGGACGGCGCCCGTGACACAATCGCCGCCCATGTCGGACGTCTCGCGCGACCGCCGCGGCGTCGTCGGCCTGCTCATCCTGCTGTTCGCGATCACGTATCTGGATCGCGTGTGCATCTCGGTGGCCGGACCGCGCATGCAGGAGGATCTGGGCATCGGCCCGGTCGGCTGGGGCTGGGTGACCGGGATCTTCACCCTCGCCTACTGCCTGTTCGAAGTGCCAACCGGTATGATGGGCGACCGCCTGGGCGCGCGCCGCGTGATCACCCGCATCGTCGTGTGGTGGTCGGCCTTCACCGCCCTCACCGGCGCGGTCACCGGCTTCTACCCGCTGCTCGTCACCAGGTTCCTGTTCGGCGCCGGTGAAGCCGGGGTGTTCCCCAACGCGTCGATCGTCGTGGCGCGGTGGTTCCCGGCCAGCCAGCGGGCCACCATTTCGGGCGTCAACCTGATGGCCGCGCAGATCGGCGGGGCGATGGCGCCGCTGCTCGTGCTGCCGATCCAGATGCGCTACGGCTGGCGGGCGTCGTTCTTCGTGTTCGCGGCGCTGGGCATGGTGTGGGCGGCGGTCTGGTATGGGTGGTTCCGCGACTCGCCCGAGGAGATGCGCGGTCAGCGCGCGAGCAGTGCCCGCCCGACGCCGGCGGCCGCCGGCGCAGCCGGCCACGCCTTTCCCTGGCGGGTGGCGTTCCGCTCCGGCACCGTACGTGCCATCCTCGGCATCGCCTTCTGCTACATCTACGTCTACACGTTCTTCCAGACGTGGTTCCACACGTTCCTGGTCCGCGGCCGCGGCTTCGACGAAGCCGGCCTGGTGCTCTCGACGCTGCCGTACGTCGTGGCCATCGGCGCCAATCTGGCCGGCGGCGTCGCCAGCGACACACTGGCCCGCCGGCTCGGGCCGCGGCGGGGGCGACGGCTGCTCGGCACGGCGTCGCTGGGAGCGGCCGCGCTCTTCGTCGTGGCGACGATGCTCACGTCGCACCCGATCGTCGCCCTCGTCTGCCTGGCCCTCGCCTACGGGGCGATCACCTTCCAGCAGTCGGGCGTGTTCGGGGTCTGTCTCGACATCGGCGGCGGCCGCGCCGGGGCGATGGTCGGGCTGATGAACACCACCGCGCAGCTCGGCGGGCTGGTCGGATCGGTGGCCTACGGCTACATCGTGGACGCCACGGGCAGCTACGATGCGCCGTTCGTGCCGATGGCCGCGGTGCTCGCGATTGGCGCGCTGCTGTGGGCGCGCGTCGATGCGTCGCAGCGGATCGGTGACGCCGCCCTCTGAGCCGCTCTGCTGGCCGAGCCGGCCGCGCCGGCGTCAGGGCACGACCGGCAGCCAGGTGGTGCGGATGCCCGACACGTAGATGGACCCCGCGGTGGCGTTGCCGGCGAGTGAGAGCAGCATGCCGAAGGAGCGGGCGCTGGAGGCAGGCACCGCCACGGTGTAGCACCCGGTCGTCGTCCGGTCGGTCTGGTCGCTGACCACGGACGTCAACGGGACGCCGTTGAGCAGGTCGTCGGAGACGATCGCGACGGCTGAGACCAACGCGCCGGCATTCCGTACGCTGATGCAGTACTCGACCTGCGACAACTGGTAGCTGGTGCCACCAACGCTCACCGGCGCCGCGAACGGGAAAGACAGGACGCCGTCGGCGCTGAGCGCGAGGGCCGCTCCCGCTACCGATCGCGAGCTCGGCTCGGTGCCGGGAACGATGCCGAATGCCCCCACCGACACGCCCATCACGATCGGCTGGCCCTGTTCGAGGTACCGCTCGTCGTGGAGGTGGTCGCTTCGCGCCACGGTCTGGGCGACCCCGGAGCCGGCGTAGATGCTGGTCGCGAACTGGTTGACGGTGATCGCCGTGGCCGCCGCCGGCGCCGGCCGCGGAGAGCCGCCCGCGGCACCCGCGAACACGAACGCACCGGTGTGGCCGTCGCCATCCGACCACGTCCCCGACAGGGCGGCCAGGGAGATGGTGGCCGAGATGTGGGTGGCCAGTCCCGACGGCAGCGCGATCGTGAAGCCGAGCGCCACGTTACCGCCCACCGCAACCGCGGTGCCCGTGATCGGCGCGGTGCCGGCGCCGCACAGGTTGTCGCGGCCGGTCAAGTGGAACAGCCCGCCCTGTTGCACGACCGTCACAATGACGGCGTTGCAGTAGGGCTGTGTCTGCCACGAGAACGTGCCGATCACCTGGGCGCTCGCCGGGGCCGTCAACGCCATCAGAGCCATCACGGTTACCGCGGTCGTCTGCGTTCTCACGGTGCCTCCTCGTCTCTCCACCACCGCAGGGCGGCCGGGTGTCGAATGCCTCATATCTTATGGGCGTCGAGGCCGCTGAGGGCGGCCGCCGGTTGTCCCGGGTGCAGAGCATGGCGCCGCCGTCCAGCCAGGGCGGGGTATCCTGAGGGCCGTGCCCGACCAACTCCAGACGTCCGCGCCGGTCGACGACGACTCGTCGGTGCGCCGCCGGCTCGCCGAGTTCGCCACCGGCTTCCGGCAGTTCTGGGAGGGCTACTGGAGCGCTCCGCCCGGCGCCTGTTGAGGGTTTGATCCAGTGGCCTGGGAGCAGGACACACGCGCGCGGCACGAAGCGTGGCTGGCTGAGCGGGCCGAGGCCCGCCGCCGCTAGGGACTGTCCCGCACTTCGGGACTGTCCCTATTCCTTCCCCACCAGCCCGAAGCCGGCGCCGGCCGGGTCGGTGGCGATCACGATCCACTCGCCGGTCGGCACCTGATGCGGCCCCATCAGCACCGTGCCGCCGCCGGCCGTGACGGCGCGCGCCGCGGCGGCGATCGACGGCACGCGGAAGTAGAACAGCCACGCCGCCGGCTGGCGTTCGTCCTGCCGCTGCATCATCGCGCCCAGCCGCACGCCGCCGTGGTCGATGAAGCAGTACGGCCCCATCGCGCCCATGTCCATCGACTCGTTGAACGCGAAGTTGAAGTGCTTCGCGTAGAAGGTCCTGGCCGCGGGTAGATCCGGGCTCGACAGCTCGTTCCAGCCGGTGCGCTGCATCGCGTCGGGTGAGAAGACGTCGCTCACCGGCATCTCCACGCCGGGTGGCGGCGTGGGCGTCATCAGGTAGAAGGGCACGCCCTGCGGATCGGTGACCATCGCCATCCGGCCGACGCCGGGGATCGAGAACGCCGGCATCAGCACCGTGCCGCCGTCAGCGGTGATGGCCGCCACCGAGGCGTCCGTGTCGAGCACGTGTAGATAGGCGAGCCACGTCGGGCGCGCGCCGTGTGCCGCCATGTCGGCATCGATGCGCAGCACGCCGCCGGCGTGCTTGCCGTCGCGGCGGCCGATCATGCGGTAGTCCTTGCCGTCGGGCCGCGGCTGGAACGGGGTAATCGCCCAGCCGACCACGTCGCGGTAGAACCCCGTCACGGCGTCGGGATCAGGGGTCATCAGCTCGTACCAGATGAAGCGGCCAGCGGGCGTGGACATGGAGACTCCTTCGCGGTGCCGTGCGAATCGCGCGAGTCGGGCGCGGGTCAGCGCAGCACGTGCGGACGCACGCATTCCACCACGAATCGGGCGGCGTCGCGGGCGCTGATGGCGTCGGTCTGGCGGTAGAAGTCGGAGGGAGTCAGATCCTCGGCGCCGTAGAAGGCCAGCTCGCGGTCGCGGCGCAGGCTGCGCGAGGCCTCGGCCAGCCGGGCGACGTGGGGCTTGACGTCGGCGGGCAGGCGCGGCAGTTCCTCGCGCAGGACGTCGGCCACGTCGTGGATGCGCGGAGGCTCCACACCGGAGGCGCGCAGGAGGCCCTTGAGCGCCAGTTCGACCACCTCCTGCGCCTCGCGCACGACGTCGGCCCAGCTCTGTTGGTCGAAGAGCACGTCGAGCGCCAGCAGGCGTGCCGAGGCGCGGCGGACGTGGTCGGCGGCGAGATCCGGGTTGTGCATCAGGCGGCCTCCGTCCAGTACGGCTGGCCGTGGACGCGTTTGCGGACCAGGCGGCGGTCGGCGATGGCGCGGCGGATGCGGCGCAACACCGGCTCGACCCGGCCCTCGGGGTCGTGCAGCACGACGCCGTCCACGGCGGCTTCGCACCACACGCCGCCGGCCCGATCGGGCTCGGCGGGCAGGTGCACGAAGTGCGCGTCCACAGGGCGGCCCGCCCACGAGAGCGGCTCGTCGTCCCACGTGCGATAGAGCGCGCGGGTCAGCGCCTGCGACGGCTCGACGACGACCAGCACGTCCACGTCGGAGGCGGTGCCGGCTTCGCCGCGCGCGAACGAGCCGTGGACGACGAGGCCGACCAGGCGGGCGCCGACCACCCGTTCCGCCTGGGCGCGAATCGCCAGTGCGGCGGGCTCCGCCAGGCCGACCGCTTCGGGGCCGCCGAGCTTACGGACGCAGTATTCGTTCAGGGACAGGCCGAGCGCGTCGGCGCGGGCGACCAGGTGGTCGTGCAGCGTCGGCGGGAGGCGAAGAAGGAACCGTCCCGAGCCCATCGGCGGCGATGATACCACGGGGCCTGGCCCCATGATATCGCTTGCGCAGGGGCGGGCAACGCGCTACGGTGCGCCGCATGCCGACCGCCGACCATTCCTCCCCCGCCGCTGGCCACTTGAACCGCCGCGAGCTGCTCGCCTCGGCGGCCGCCGCCGGTGCCGCCGCGGTCTTCGCCGATCCGCGCGTAGCTCAGGGCCAGCCGGCCGGCGCCGGCACGGTCGTGTTCACCCACACCTCGGTCGTCACCGTGGACGGCACGCAGGACGACGTGGCGCTGGCCGTACAGAACGGCGTGATCGCGGCCATCGGCCCGACCGACCAGGTACTGGCGAAGTATCCGGGCGCGCAGACCTACGACGGCCGCGGCAAGGCGCTCTTCCCCGGCTTCATCAACTGCCACGCGCACCTCAACGCCACCATCGCCCGCGGCTTCAACGAAGACTTCGGCTTCCCCAACAGCTACCGCCTCAAGGTGCAGCCGGGCAGCCTGCTGTCGCGCGAAGAGAACACGCTGATGGCGGTGGTGGGCGCCGTCGAGGCGATCAAGACCGGCAGCACCACCGTGGTGGAGAACGTCGGCAACATCGCCCCCAACGCCGACGCGCTGGTCAAGACCGGGCTGCGCTGGGTGTTCGCCGAGTCGGCCACCGACCGCGAGGGCGGCTCGCCGATGACGCCCGAGATCCTGGCCCGCGGCGAGGCGCCGCGCTTCTCGCCCAAGATGCGCGAGGACGGGCTGAAACGCATCTACGATCTGCACAGCGCCTGGCACGGCAAGGAAGGTGGACGCGTCACCGTCTTCCCCGCCGCCGCGCTGGCCGAGAACTCGTCACCCGAGCTGCTGCGCGCCGTGCGCGAGTTCGCCGACAAGCACGGCCTGGGCTACACCATCCACCTGTCGCAAAGCCGCGCCGAAGTGGCCTACGTGCAGAAGCACCACGGCATGAGCCCGGTGGCGTTCCTGGCCAGGCACGGCTTCCTGGGCCCGCGGCTGTTCGCGGCGCACTGCCGCTACGTGGACGACGCCGACATCACGCTCCTCGGCAAGAGCGACACCATCGTGTCGCACCAGGCCGGCATGGCCGCCAACCGCGGCGTGGCGCCGCCGATTCCAAGGCTCCGCGCCGCCGGCTGCACCATCGCCATGGGCACCGACAACAACACCACCGACATGTTCTCGGCGGTGCGGACGGCGATGCTGATGGAGCGCGTGCTGCGCGCCGACGACGCCATCCCCGGCATGAACCCGCAGCCCGAGGACGTGCTCGAGGACGCCACGCTCGGCTCGGCGCGGGCGGCGGGGCAGCAGAGGACCATCGGCTCGCTGGAGGTGGGCAAGAAGGCCGACATCCTGGTGCTCGACACCCAGCGCATCCACATCGTGCCGGCGGTACGCATCGTCTCGGCGTGGATCCACAACGGCCAGCCCTCCGACGTCGAGTCGGTGATGATCGACGGCCGCTTCGTGATGCGCGACCGGAAGATGCTCACCGTGGACGAGGCGGCGATCGTCGCCGAGGCCGACAAGGTGAGCAAGCGGGTGTGGGCCGAGGTGCAGAAGGCCAGCCCGATTGTCGTGCCAACGCGGGCGAGACGGCGTCAGTAGCCAGACTCAAGGGTTGGCGATCGGAGCGCATCCGCTCAATCGCCAGCATCCGGGCAGTATCGCGCGACGCGACGCTGCAGGTGCCCTTACCCGCAGCCCGGCATACGTGGTCCGGTCTGGTCGAGCAGCAGGACGCCTTTCATCGGCGGCGTCCTGCGGAACCTGTTCGCACGGCACCCATCAAACAGCGCTCCGCGGCGGAGTGAGCCGGGGTGGATCACCGCGCCGGGTGTCAGTAGCCGAGCTTGATCACGCCGCTCTTCTGTTCGCCCACCGCGCCCTTGGTCAGCCATTCGAGCGAGGCCGCGAACATCAGCAGGTGGTTCTTCTCCCACATCGCGTTGTGCGAGGAGCAGGCGAGATCCACCAGCACCTTGTCGGTGGCGCCGTGGTCGTCGTAGGCCAGCTTCACGCGGTCGGGCGTCACCTGCTTGTCGAGCGCACCGGCGATGATCATCGTCGGGATCTTCGTGCCGCTGATCGCCGCCTGGTTCCAGCCCCACGAGGTCGTGGACGGCGCGCGGCGCACGCCGGTGCCCCAGGTGGCGCCGACCGGGTCGGAGGCGACCATGTCGGCCCAGACGGCGTCGCGAACCGCCGGCTCGTACTGGTTGGCGCAGCCCACCTGCCGATCCCAGTTGGCGATGAACTCGGCGCGTGACTGCGTGTTGAACACGGTGCCGGGGTTGGGCAGCGCGGGCGGGTTCGCCGCCGCCTCGCGGTTGTAGGCCGGCGCGAACAGCACCAGCTTGTGCACCTTGGCGGGATGCTGGGCGGCGTAGCCGCCGGCGCGCGGGCCGCCGAGCGACCACGAGATGAGGCTCACCTTCTCCACCCGCCGCAGCGCGCGGATGTGATCGACCACGGCATCGATGTCGTGCCAGTCTGAGCCGAGATTGGTGAGCTGGCCGGGATAGGTGGGCTTGCACGGCGCAGGAATCAAGGCCGGGATAAACTGCGTCTGCTGCTCCGCCGTGAGGTTGCACGGGTCGTTCATCGGCGCCGGACGCGTCGAGCGGCCGTAGCCGGTCGTGTCCATCGAGAAGACGTCGAAGCCGGCCTTGGCGAGATACGCCATCCAGCTGTGGTCGCCGACCGGCGGATCGAACGCTACTTCGGCCGGCGTGCCGGCGCCGTGGACGAAGAGCACCACCCGGTCGGGCGCGACCGGACCGCGCAGCGCGACGCCGGCCCTGACCCGCTCGCGCACGTAGATGTGGGCCCGCTGGCCGGCGATGGCCGGCACCTTGGAGGCGACGGCCACGTAGTGGTCGATGGTGAGGAGCTGCTGGCCGTCGTCGGCGGAGACGGGGCGATTGAACTGACCGAGCGCGACGAACGACGCGACGAGGGCGACGGCGAAGGATCGGATGCTCATGGGCGCGGATTCTCGCACGGAATGCCGCCCCCCGCGTGCGCCAGCGACGGAAGCCTCGCAGGCTACGGGCCGGCGGCCGCCGGGAGGATCGTGCCTCGCACCTCGCCGAGGCCGATCGTGGCGACGCCGTCGCGCCGGGCGCGGCCGCGGATGATCACTTCGTCGCCGTCCTCGAGGAACGTGCGCGTGCTGCCCGAGGCGAGCTGAATCGGCGCCTTTCCGCCCTCGGTGGTCTCGAGCAGGCTGCCGCAGCCGTCGGGCGTCGGCGCCGAGATGGTGCCGCTGCCCAGCAGATCGCCGGGCCGGAGGTTGCAGCCGTTGCTGGCGTGGTGGGTGACGAGCTGGGCGATGGTCCAGTACAGGTGTCGCGCGTTGCTGAGTGCGAGGCGATGTGGCGGCAGGCCCCTGGCGGTGAGGCACGGCGTCTGCAGCAGCACCTCGAGCTCGAGGTCGAGCGCGCCTTCGACCTGATCGCGGGCGTCGAGCAGATACGGGAGCGGTGTCGGATCGCCCTCGGGCCGCGACGGCTGCGCGATGCGAAACGGCGCCAGCGCCTCGGGCGTGATCACCCACGGCGAGATCGAGGTCGCGAAGTTCTTGGCCAGGAACGGGCCGAGCGGCTGGTACTCCCAGGCCTGGATGTCGCGCGCCGACCAGTCGTTGAGCAGGCAGACGCCGGCGATGTGATCGGCGGCCTGGGCGATCGGGATGGGCTCACCCAGGGCGTTGCCGCGACCGATCCAGACACCCAGCTCCAGCTCGTAGTCGAGCCGTCGCGACGGCCCGGACGTCGGCGCCGGATCCGCGGGCGGTCTGCGCTGGCCGAGAGGGCGTCTGACCGGCGTGCCCGACACCACGATCGACGAGCTGCGCCCGTGATAGCCGATCGGCACGTACTTGTAGTTGGGAAGCAGCGGCTGGTCGGGGCGGAACTGCCGGCCGACGTTGAGCGCGTGGTGGATGCCGGCGTAGAAGTCGGTGTAGTCGCCGATGGCCGCCGGCAAGTGCATCGTGCACGCGCCTGCGGGATGGAGTGCGGTGTCGAGCCACGCCGCCTCGGGCGCGCCGGCGGTCAGCAGCTCGACGAGGCGCCGCCGCAGGGCCCGACGCGCCAGGGCGCCCGCGGTGAAAAACTCGTTCAGCGTCGGTCCACTCGCCAACCCCGCCGCCTCGTCGGCGTCAGCAGTGAATACCCCGGTGGCGCGTGCGGCAGCCAGGTCGAGCACCGCGTCGCCGATCGCCACGCCCACGCGCGGGGTCGGGTCGGCGGCCGTGGAGAACACGCCGAGCGGCAGGTTCTGAATCGGAAAGTCCGCGTGGCCGTTGGCCGACGCCACCCAGCTGCGCCGCGCCGGATCGTGCGTCTCATCGACAGGCATCATCGTATTTGCCACTAGTCTGGCGCCGCCCAGAAAGGGGTCTGACCCCTATTCAAGCCCTGGCCAGAAAGGGGTCTGACCCCTACGGTTTGGTCGGGTCGAAGTGTTTGGCGAGCTGGCGGCCGTACCTGGCATAGCTGTCCTGACGCGCGTCGGCGCTGGCCGCCCAGGCCGTGACCTTCTGCGGGAAGCGCGTCTCGAACATGAAGGCCATCGTGCCTTCGAGCTTCTTCGGCTTCAGCTCGACGTGGCTGGCGGCCTCGAATGCCTCCACATCCGGGCCGTGCGGCAGCATCGTGTTGTGCAGCGAGAAGCCGCCCGGCACGAAGCCCTGCGGCTTGGCGTCGTACTGGCCGTAGACCAGGCCCATGAACTCGCTCATGACGTTCATGTGGTACCAGGGCGGACGGAAGGTGTTCTCGGCCACCAGCCAGCGGTCGGGGAAGATCACGAAATCGATGTTGGCGGTGCCGGGCGTCTCGGACGGCGACGTCAACACGGTGAAAATCGAGGGGTCGGCGTGGTCGTAGAGCACCGGCCCCACCGGCGAATAGCGCCGCAGGTCGTATTTGTAGGGCGCGTAGTTGCCGTGCCACGCGACGACATCGAGCGGCGAGTGATCCAGCGCCGCCTTCCACAGGGCGCCGCCCCACTTCACGTAGAGCGTGGACGGCACGTCGCGGTCTTCGTAGGCCGCCACCGGCGTGAGGAAGTCGCGCGGGTTGGCCAGGCAGTTGGCGCCGATCGGGCCGCGGTCGGGCAAGGTGAAGGCGCCGCCGTAGTTCTCGCACAGATAGCCGCGCGCCGGGCCGTTCCTGAGCTCGACGCGGATCTTGACGCCGCGCGGGATGATCGCCACTTCGCCCGGCTCGATGTCGATGATCCCGAACTCGGTCCACAGCCGCAGCTCACCTTGCTGGGCCACGAACAGCAGCTCGCCGTCGGCGTCGTAGAAGTACTCGTCGGTCATCGAGCGCGTGATGAGGTACAGATGGGCGCCCATGCCGGCCTGCGAGCCGGCGTCGCCGGCGGTGGTGATGGTACGGATGCCCTCGACGAACGACGTCGGCGCCTCGGGCAGCGCCACGGGACTCCAGCGCATCGGCGCGATCGGCGCGTCCACCTCGTGGCACGGCGCGGTGCGCCACAGCCCGATGTCGGCCTTCTGGAAGTCGCCGAAGTGCGCCACGGTCGGGCGGATGCGATACAGCCAGGTGCGTTCGTTGGTGGCCCGCGGCGCCGTGAACGGCGAGCCGCTCAGCTGCTCCGCGTAGAGCCCGTAGGCACAGCGCTGCGGCGAGTTGCGCCCGATGGGCAGCGCGCCTGGCAGCGCCTCGGTCTCGAAACCGTTGCCGAACCCCGACATGTACCCCGGAGTGACCGTAGGCTGGCCAGTCCGCGCCGGACCCTGCATCTTGTGGTCCGTCACGACAACACCACAATTGGGGACAGGCCCCCCGGTATCGTTTCCTGGCTCGTTTGGCTCACGACGCGGGCTCCTCGGGGAGGTCGACCCAGATCCGATCGCCCTCCACCTTCACGGGGAACGTTCTCACATTTCGGTCGGTGACGCTGCCATCGCTGATCCCGGTGCGGATGTCGAACAGCGCGTGGTGCATCGGACACTCGACCCAGCCGTCCACGACGCAGCCGAACGACAGCAGCGCGCCCAGGTGCGGGCAGACGTTGCCGGTGGCATAGACGCCGTCGGCCAGGGCGTAGAGCGCGATCGGCCGGCCGCCGACCCGCACGCCGATCATGTCGCGGTCGCCGAAGTCCGCGCGGGTGGCGGCTTCAATCCAGGGCATGCGTCGCCGGCCTCCGGGAAGCCATCAGCGCGTCGGCGGTCAGCGGTCAGGCGCCGGTCGGCTTGAGCACGCCGCGGCGGATCTGATCCTCCTCGATCGACTCGAACAGCGCCTTGAAGTTGCCCTCGCCGAAGCCGTCGTCGCCCTTGCGCTGGATGAACTCGAAGAAGATCGGGCCGATGGCGGTCTTGCCGAAGCGCTGCAGCAGCACCTTGGTGAAGCCGCCCTCGACCACGCCCTCGCCGTCGATGAGGATGCCGTTCCGTTCCAGCCGCGCCAGATCCTCGCCGTGCTTCGGCAGCCGCTGATCGACGCGCCGGTAGTAGATGGGGTTGGGCGCCGGCATGAAGTCCACGCCGCGCGCCAGCAGCGTCTCGATCGAGACGTACAGGTCCTGGGCGCCGAGCGCGATGTGCTGGATGCCCTCGCCGCGGTACTGCTCGAGGTACTCGGCGATCTGGCCGTGCTCGCCGGCGTCCTCGTTGATCGGGATGCGGATCTTGCCGTCGGGGCTGGTCATCGCCCGCGAGTGCAGCCCGGTCAGCTTGCCCGAGATGTCGAAATAGCGGATCTGCCGGAAGTTGAACAGCCGTTCGTAGAACGCCGCCCACTCGTCGAGCCGGCCCTTGTGCACGTTGTGGGTGAGGTGATCGATGTAGTAGAGCCCGACGCCGGGGGGCGCCGGGTTGGCGGCGCCGAGCCACTCGAAGTCCACGTCGTAGATCGATCCCTTGGCGCCGTAGCGATCGACCAGGTAGATATGCAGCCCGCCGATGCCCTCGATGGTCGGGATGGTCAACTCGCCCGGCCCGGCGTGACGTTCGACCGGCTTGGCGCCCATCCGGATCGCGCGGTCGTAGGCGTACTGCGCGTCCACCACGCGGAACGCCATCGCCGGCGCCGACGGCCCGTGCGCCTCGGCGAAGCGCGCCGCGAAGGATCCGGGCTCGGCGTTGAGAATCAGGTTGATGCCGCCCTGGCGATACAGCGTCACCTGCTTCGAGCGATGCCGGGCGACGGCCACGAAGCCCATCTGCGTGAACAGGCGATCGAGGGCGCTCGGGTCGGGATGGCAGAACTCCACGAACTCGAAGCCGTCGGTGCCCATCGGGTTGGCGTCGCTGATGGCCGGTGGCGGGGCGTCGTGCGGAAAAGGACCCATCGATGATCTCCTCGGCGTGGGGCGAACGTCAGCTCCGCCGCTCGGTGGCGTGAGATGCGGCGGCCGCGGTCAGGGCGTGCAGTTCCTCGGCCGGCTCGCGGAACGAGCACGAGCCGAAGCTCGTGAGATGGCGCGCGCGGGTGTCGCGCAGCACCGGCAGGGGGAACGTCTCGTCGCCCCACCGCACGGCGTCGTTGGTGAATGTGAGTGTCGTGGCGTCGCTGGCCGTGAGGATGGCTTCGGCCACGCCGGAGGGGCGGCCCATGCGCAGCGCCGCCGCCGCCAGCAGCACGTTCAGATAGCCGTACATCGACGCCGACGCGGCGTCGGGTGCATAGGTGAGCCGGTAGTCGCCGCGGACCGCATGGTGCAGGCCGGCGGTGGCCTTGAAGGGCACGCCGTGGCGCACGGCCGCGGCCAGGAACGCGCCGAGCGCGCCGGCGGCGGGGAAGGCTTCGGCGGTGAGGCCGCCGGTGCGGATCTTGGCGCGCACGCCTCGGGCGGCGATCCGCGCCAGCCAGCGGTCGAGGTCGTCGCCGGGTACGACTTCGACGTAGATCTCGGCCATCGTCGGAAAGGCGTCGGCCAGCCAGTCCACGCCGTCGGCCGTCGCCGGCTTCGCCTCCACCGTGTCCACCCGGGCCCCGTGCACGGACGCCCGGTCGTTGAACGAGGCGATCGCCGCGACGTCGTCGGTCGACCGGTCGGCGACGATGGCGCTCACGAGCAGCCCCGGCACCGGCGTCGTCCCGAGCGCGGCGGCGAGGTCGGCCAGACGCCCGGCCGGGCACACGAAGCGGCCGAGCAGCCAGGCCTCGGCGCCGGCGCGCGCCGCGGCGTATTCCCGGACCGCCTCGGCCATCGGCAGGGCCGCGGGCGGGAACAGGCCGGCGTAGTCGACGACGCCGGCGAGCAGCGCGTGGACCGACGAGGGGGTCACGTGCTCACTGTCGCAGCCCCGGCACTCATATGTCCAATACCGATGCGCATCGCGATTGATAAACTCACACTATGTGTGAGGGGCTCGTGCCGACGCTGCGCCTGCTCCGCTGCGTCCGGGCCGGCGTCGAGGAGCGCCACGTCGGCCGGGCGGCGGTCCGCGTCGGCGTGTCGCAACCGGCGCTGAGCGTGCAGATCCGGCAGCTCGAGGCCGCCATCGGCGCGCGGCTGCTGGATCGGCACACCCGGCAGGTGCTGGTCACCGACGCCGGACGGGCGCTCGACGATGCGGCGCGGCGGATCCTGCGCGAGGTGCACGCCGCCGTCGAGGCGGCGCGGCAGGCGCACGCCGGCCAGGCCGGCGTGCTGCGCGTCGGCTTCGGCCCGACGCTGATGCTCTCCACCCTCGCCCACGCGGTGCGCACCTTCCGGCTGCGGCATCCCGCCGTGCGCGTCGACCTGCGCGAGCTGCCGACCGCCGACCAGATTCAGGCGCTCGTCCACGGCGACCTCGACGTCGGCTTCGTGCGCGGCGCCGAGGCCGACCCGCGCCTGCACGTCGAACGGCTGGCCCGCGAGCCGTTGCTGATCGCGCTGCCGCGCGACCATCCGCGGGCCGCCGCCGCGAGGGTGCCGGTGGCGGCGTTGGCCCGCGAGCCCTGGGTGCTGTTCCCGCGGGCGATCGCACCCCAGCTGTACGAGCAGGTGATCCGCCTCTGCCGCGCGGCCGGCTTCACGCCGACGGTGGTTCAGGAAAGTCGCGAGGTCTACACCACGGTCGGGCTGGTCGGCGCCGGCGTCGGCGTGACCATCGTGCCCGAGACGGTGCAGCGGATGGCGTGGGCCGGCGTCGTCTACAAGCGCATCCCGCGCGCGACGGTCCCGCTGTCGATGGTCCGGCCCAGCGGACCGGTCCGCCCGGTCGTCGACGCCTTCCTCGCCGTGGCCCGAAAGTCTGCCGAGCGCCAAATGTGATCTGGAGGAACTTGATGTAGACGGTCTACGTCTTAGGCCGTAGAGTGTCTACATCATGGCCCGGACACCCGACGATCGACGCCTCGACCTGCTGCAGGGCACGCTCGACATGCTGATCCTCCGCACCCTGCAGTGGGGGCCGCAGCACGGCCACGGCATCGGCCAGACGATCCGCGCGCAGTCCGAGGACCTGCTGCGCGTCGAAACCGGATCGCTCTACCCGGCGCTGCACCGCCTCGAGAAGCGCGGCTGGCTCAGCTCGGAATGGGGCGTGAGCGAGGCCAATCAGCGCGCCAAGTACTACCGCCTGACCGCCGCCGGCAGGGCCCAGCTGACCCGCGAGCGGGATCGCTGGACGCAGCTGGTGCACGCCATCGGCCGCGTCATGAACCCGGCACCCGCCGGCGACGACTAAGGACCAGGGAGCGCGCCCGTGCCGCCCGACCATCGCGAGCTCGACGACGAAATCCGCGGCCACCTCGCCCTGGCGATCAAGGAGCGCGTCGATCGCGGCGAGTCGCCGGAAGCGGCGCGCCTGGCGGCACTGCATGACCTCGGCTACGTGCCGGCCGTCCGGGAATCGATGCGGCAGGTCTGGCACGCCGCGTGGGTGGACGCCCTGGCCGACCTCGCCAGCGACCTCCGCTACGCCGTGCGCACCCTGGCCGCGCAGCGGGCCTTCTCCCTCACGGTGATCGCCGTCCTCACCCTGGGCATCGGGCTGAACGCCGCCGTGTTCACCATGCTGAAGGGCATCGCGCTCACCCCGCTCAGCGGCGTGGACGGACGCGGCCTGGCGGTCGCCTACGGCGAGACCTCGACGGGACGCGCCGTCCGCTTCTCGTATCCCGACTACGAGCGCCTCCGCGACGGCACCCGATCGTTTGCCAGCGTCTTCGGGTCGGCCCTCGCGGAAGTGACGCTGGGCCGCGGGCGCGACGCCCGCCAGGTCTCGGCTGAACTCGTCACCGGCGGCTACTTCGCCGCGCTCGGCGTCGATGCCGCCCTCGGCCGCACCCTCACGCCGAGTGACGAGATCGCCCCCGGCCGCCATCCCGTCGTCGTCCTCAGCGACGGCATCTGGCGGCGCGACTTCGCCGCCGATCCGGCCATCGTCGGCCGCACGATCGAGGTCAACCGCCAGATCCTCACCGTGGTCGGCGTCGCCGCGCCGGGCTTCCACGGCACCATCGTCAGCTACGACATCGAGCTGTTCGTCCCGGTGCTGACGGCACCGGATCTGGGCTTCACCTTCTCCAGCCTGGCGCCGACGCCGTCCGGCATCCTCGCCGATCGCCGCGCCGGGCTGTTCTACCTGCACGGGTATCTCAATCCGGGCCTCACCCGCGAGGCCGCCGCCGCCGAACTCGACGCCCTGTGGGCCGCCGACACCGGCAGCCGTCCGCCCGACGCGCCGGCCCTGACGATGCGCGTCGTGCCGTTCCTGCGCTCACCGGGCACCGGCCCCACCTACATCATGCCGACGCTGACGGCGCTCGGCACGATGGGGCTGCTGGTGCTGCTCATCGCCTGCGCCAATCTCGCCGGCCTGGTGCTGGTGCGCGGCCTGTCGCGGCGCGGTGAGATCGCCGTACGGCTCGCGCTCGGCGCGACGCGGCCGCGGATCGTCCGGCTGCTCGTCCTCGAGAACCTCGTGCTGGCGATCCCGGGCGGCGTGCTCGGCCTGCTGCTCTCATGGAGCGGCGTACCGCCGCTGGTCGCCTACGCCGAGCAGCTCGCCGCGCCGCAGCGGCTGCACCTCAACGTCGAGGTCGACGCCCTGGTCATCGGCTTCACGACGCTGGTCGCCGTCGTCTGCGCGCTCGTCTTCGGATTCGCCCCGGCGCTGCAGAGCTCCCGCGTCGCGCTGGTGACGGCCATCAACGAGGACGCCTCGCCCCGCGGCGCCTCCCGCGGGCGTTTCCGCGCCGGCCTGGTCGTGACCCAGGTGGCCGTCTCGCTGATGCTGCTCATCGGCGCCGGCCTGGCCATCCGCGGGGTCGAGGCAGCGCGGCAGGCCGATCCCGGCTTCGACAAGCAGGGAGTGGCCGTGGTCCGGCTCAACGTCAAACCCCAGGGCTACGACGCCGCCAGGGGCCGCACGTTCTACCGCCAGCTGCTCGACGCCGCCCGCGCCGGCGCCGGCGTGCAGTCGGCGACGCTGGCCGAGCACACCCCGCTCGGTCTGCTCGACACCCGCATCGAACGCGCCGCCATCGACGGCTACACCCCGCCCCGGGGCGAAGACCTGGCGTTCATGTACAACACCGTCGGCCCCGACTACCTGCGCACGCTGCGCATCGCCCTCGTGGCCGGGCGCGAGTTCGACGACCACGACGACGCCGCGTCGGCACCGGTGGCGGTCGTCAACCGCACCCTCGCCGAGCGCTTCTGGGGCAGCCCGGCGGCGGCGGTCGGCAGGCGGGTCCGGCTGGGAGAGGGCGACTGGCGCACCGTGGTCGGCGTTGCCGCCGACGTGAAGTACTCGCGGATCAACGAGGCGCCGCGTCCGTACGTCTACCTGCCGTTCTTCCAGGCCTACCGGCCGGCCATGCAACTGCACGTCCGCGGCCCCGGTGCGGCTGACGCCCTGGTCGCGCAGGCGCGCGGCTTCGTCGAGGCGCTGGACCCCGACCTGCCGATCCCGCAGGCGCGGTCGCTGGCCCGCGGCACCACCGGCGCGTTCCTGTTCTTCGACCTGCTGGCCACGATGCTGCCGCTCTTCGGCGCCGTCGGCATGGCCCTGGCCGCCTTGGGCACCTACGGGCTGGTGGCCTACGCGGTGCGGCAGAGCCGCCACGAGATCGGCATCCGCCTCGCCCTTGGCGCGTCGCGCAGCTCGATCGTGCGGCGCTTCGTCGGCCGCGGCCTGCGGCTCGGCCTGGCCGGCGCGCTCGTCGGCCTCGTCGCGGCGCTGGCCGTGACGCGGCTGCTCGGCAGCGTCGTCTACGGCGTCGGCGCTGCCGACGCCGGGCCGTTCTCGCTGGCCCTCGCCGTCGTCCTCGGCGGCGTGGTCGCCGCCACCGTCGTACCGGCGTGGCGCGCGGCGCGGACCAACCCGCTCGGCGTGCTGCGACACCAGTAGGGTCGCCCGTTCACACTACAGGAGGCTCCGTGCGCCCCGACCAACGCGATCTGGACGACGAGATTCGCGGCCACCTCGAGCTGGCGATCCAGGAGCGGATCGCCCGCGGCGAATCGCCCGCGGCCGCCCGCCTGGCGGCGCTCCGCGAACTCGGCTACGTGCCGGCGCTGCGCGAGGAGATGCGCCGCGTGTGGTACAGCCGGTGGTTCGACGGCGCCGCCGCCCTGCTCCAGGACATGCGCGTCGGCTTGCGGTCGCTGCTGCGCGCCAAGGGGCTGGCCGCCACCGTCGTCGTCACCCTCGCTCTGGGCATCGGCGCCAACGCCGCCATCTTCAGCGTCGTCCGCGGCGTGCTGCTGCGGCCGCTCGTGAACCGCGACGAGAACCGCCTGCTCTACATCCGCCAGAGCGCGCCCGGGCTGGGCGCCGACAACGCGACGTTCTCGGTGCCCGAGATCGACGACTTCAAGGCGCGGACGACCACCGTGACGGCGTTCGGCGACTTCTCCACCATCGACTTCACGATGATCGGGCTGGGCGAGCCGCGCGTTGTCAAGGCCGGCGTGGTGGGCGGCTCGTTCTTCGACGTGATGGGCCTCAGGCCGATCCTGGGCCGCCTCATCGACCGCAGCGACGACGGCGAGAACGCCGCCGGCGTGGCCGTGCTCACGCACCGGTTCTGGACGACGGCGCTGAACGCGGACCCGTCGCTCGTCGGCCGCACCATCCGCCTCGGGCCGCGCAGCGCCACCATCGTCGGCGTGCTCGAGCCGTCGGTGCCGTATCCCGCCGACACCGAGATCATCGCCAACGTCGTCACCAGCCCGCACCACCTGGGCGCGACGATGGTCACCGGGCGCAGCCACCGGATGACCGAGCTGTTCGCTCGCCTGGCACCGGGCGCGACGGTCGAGGCGGCCCGTGCGGAGCTGACCGCCGTTCACGCCGCGATGATGCGCGAGCACCCCGAGTCGTATCCGGCCAGCGCCGACATGGCGCTGGCGGCGCGCCTGCTGCGCGAGCAGATCACCGCGCCGGCACGCACCATCCTGCTGGTGCTGCTCGGCGCCGCCGCCGTCGTCTTCGTCATCGCCTGCTCGAACGTCGCCAACCTGATCCTCGCCCGCTCGATCCGACGCGAAGGCGAGCTGGCGGTGCGGGCCGCCCTGGGCGCCAGCCGCGGCGCGCTGCGCCGCACGCTGCTCGCCGAGAGCCTGGTGCTCTGCGGCGCCGGGGCCGTGCTCGGCGTGCTGCTGGCGCGTCCGCTGGTGGCGGTGGTGGCCCGCTACGCCTCCCGCTTCTCGGTGCGCGCCCTCGAGGTCACCGTGGACGGCAGCGTGCTCTGGGTCGGCGCGGCCCTGGCGATGGCCGCGGCGGTACTGCTCGCCTTCGTGCCCACGCTGCCGGGAACGACGCCGGCGGGCGCCGTTCCACCCGGGCTGGCGCTGTCGAACGGCTCGGTGCGGATCACCTCGGGCGCCACCCGTCGCCTGCGCGGCTTCGCGATGGCGCAGATCGCCTTCTCGTTCGTGCTGCTGGCCGCGGCCGGCACGCTGCTGGCCGCGATCGTCGCCCTGCAGACTGCCCAGACCGGCTACGACATGCGCCGCGTGCTCGCGCTCGACGTGCCGACGCCGTCGATCGGCACGCAGAACGCCGCCGAGATGGCCAACTACGTCGAGATGACACGCAAGGTCGCGGCGCTGCCCGGCGTCGACGGCGTGGCGCTCGGCAGCTTCGTGCCGTGGCGCGACGCCGGCAGCTTCGGCCCCGGCTTCACCTTCCGGGTCGAGGGCTACACGCCCGCCGACGGCGAGGGCGACCCGCACGGCCGCCTGCGGATGGTGTCGCCGGGCTTCTTCGCCGTGCTCGGCGTGCCCCTCGTCGCCGGCCGCGACTTCACCGACGACGACCGCCGCGGGGCCGCGCCGGTCGCGATCATCAGCCAGAGCATCGCCCAGCGGCTGTTCCCCACCGGCGAAGCGGTGGGCCGCTCGTTCTGGTGGACCGATCGCCTGCTCACGTCGGGCGCGCCGACGCCGCGGCGGATCGTCGGCGTGGTCGCCGACGTCGACGACGAGAACGTGGTCCGCGGTCCGGCCATGACCGTCTACCAGCCGGTGCAGCAGGTCGGCGTGGCCGGGCGGCTGTTCGTGCACACCGCCGGCGATCCCTATGCGCTGCTCCCGGCGGTGACGCGCGCCATCCGCGACTCGCTCGCCAATCAGCCGGTGGAGCGGGCGGCGACGCTGGAAGACATCCGCGCCGAGGTCCTCGCGCCCGATCGGCTGAACGCCTTCGTGCTCTCGGGCTTCGCCGCCGTCGCGCTGCTCATCGCCGTGGTCGGCGTGGCCGGCGTGCTGGCCTTCTCGGTGAGCGCCCGCACGCGCGAGTTCGGCGTGCGGCTGGCCATCGGCTCGACGCCGGCCAGCCTGCTGTTCGACGTGCTGCGCGAGGGCGCGACGATTGTCGCCGTCGGGCTGGCCGCCGGCGCGCTCGGCGGCTACGCCGTTGCGGCCGTCGCGACCAGCTACGTCGACCAGCTGCGTCTGCCGGACGCCGTCCCGCTGGCCGGCGCCGCCACGCTGCTGGCCGCCGCAGCGGTGCTGGCAGCGCTGCTGCCGGCGGCGCGAGCCTCGCGCGTCGACGTGATGCAGGCGCTCCGCACCGAGTAGAGCGAGGTCAGGCGCCCCCGTCGACGACCGCCGCGCCGCGGTGCGAATCGTGTATCGTGCGGCCTCGGCAACGGCTCTCGAAAGGGGGGACGTATGGCGTGGCTGGTGCGGCTGGCGGCAATCGCCGTGTTGGTGGTGTCACTCGAAGCCGGCGGGCAATCGGCCGACGATCGGGAGTTGATGCAGTACCGCCTCACCCCCGAGATTCTCACCAGGGTAGAGGCCGTCGCGACGGCGTTCGACGCCAACATCACCAGGAATCCGGCGATGAAGCGCAAGCTCGACGCCCAGCGCGAGATCGCCGTCCTCGAGGCGAAGGACGATCTGACCGAGGCCGAGCAGAAGCGGCTCGACGATCTGCAGACGGTGGTCGGCAGCGACCCGATCGATCTGGGCATCAACGGCGGCTCGCTGGCGGAGATGTCGGCACAACTCTCGAAACAGCCGGCGATGGCGGCGGCGCTCAAGTCGGCCGTCATGGCCCCGCGCGACATGGCCAAGTTCATGGTCACCGCGGTGCAGGCGGCGATGATCGGCGGGCTGCAGGGCTCGGGCATGCCGGTGCCGCCGGGTGCGGCCGGCGAGAACGTGAAGTTCGTGCTGGCGAATCAGGCGTCGATCGAGCGCATCAACAAGCTGCTCGGCGCGCGCTGAGCGGCGCCGGCCGGCGGCGCGAGCCTCGCGTGTGGACGTCATCCAGGCGCTCAGAACCGGGTAGAGGCGGATGGCGGCAAGGCCGCGGCCGTGGCCGCGCGCCACATTCCTACAATCCAGGGCCGCGCGGTTGAGCGAGAATCGGCCGCGATCCCCGTATGACGAGCCTCGACCAGCTGCGCACCCGACCCGAATGGCAGCTCTTCGCCGGGCTGCCGCGCGCCGATCGGCCGCTGGCCGCGCTGTGGTGGACCGTGGTCGTGCTGCACGGGCTGCTGCCGGTCATCTTCGCGCTGGCCATGGGCGCGCTCGTCGGCGCCGTGCAGCGCGGCGACCCGCTGGCGGCGCCGCTGACCGTGGTCGGCGTCGTCTTCGTGCTGCTCCAGGTGATCACGCCGCTGCAGACCGCGGTGAGCCGCAACCTGGGCGATCGCACGGCCGGGTGGCTCTACGACCGGCTCACCACGGCGTGCCTGCGTCCGCCCGGCCTGGGCCACCTCGAGGACGCGTCGCTCGCCACCGACCTGACCGTGGCGCGCGATTTCGATCGCGGCATGACCGGGCCGCCGCTGTCGTACTCGATGGATTTCATCGCCGGGGGCCTGGTCGGCCTCGTCGGCGGCCTCGCCGCCGCGGCCGTCCTCACCGGCTTTGCGTGGTGGGCGGCGCTGCTGCTCGCCGCGGCGTGGCTGTCCACGCACTGGCTGCTGCGCGAGAGCGCGGTGTGGCGCGATCGCCAGACCGAGGAGGTACGCGGCGCACAGCGTGATGCGGACTACCTGTACCGTCTGGCCGTCGATCCCCCGGCCAGCAAGGAGCTGCGGCTGTTCGGGCTGGCCGACTGGACGCTCGACGGCTTCCTCGACCGCCGCGCCCGGCTCCATCGCCTCCAGTACGAGGCGACGCGGCTGCGCGAGCGTCCGCTCGCGGCGTGCCTCGCGATCGTGGCCGGTGCCAACCTCCTGGTGTTCTGGGCCCTGGCCGACGCCACCGCCGCCGGTCGGCTGCCGCTCGCCGATCTCGTCGTCTACGCGCAGTGCGCCGCCGGCGCGTCGATGATCGCGTTCGGCGGCCTCAACTGGGCGCTCGATGGCGCGGCGGCGCCGTTTGCCGCCGTCACGCGCCTCGAACCGGCCACCGCCGCCGCCGGGTACCTGGCCGCGGGACAGCGGCCGGCGGCCGGCCTGCCCGCCCGCGAGATCCGCTTTCGCGACGTGCGCTTCGCCTACCCCGGCGGCGCGATGGTGCTCGACCACTTCGATCTGACGATTCCCGCCGGCTCGTCGCTGGCCATCGTCGGCCAGAACGGCGCCGGCAAGACCACGCTGGCCAAGCTGCTGTGCCGGCTCTACGACCCGCAGGAGGGCGCCATCGAAGTGGACGGCGTCGATCTGCGGGACCTCGACATCGCCGCCTGGCGGGCGCGGCTCACCGCGGTCTTCCAGGACTACCTGCGGCTCGAGCTGCCGCTCGGCGACAACGTCGCCCCGGGCGGCGCGCCCGACGAGGTGGTGCGCGCGGCGCTCGACGACGCCGGCGGCGCCGCGCTGGCGGGGCTCGACACGGTGCTGGCGCGCGGCTACGAGGGCGGTACCGACCTGTCGGGCGGACAGTGGCAGCGCGTGGCCCTGGCGCGGGCGCTGGCCGCGGTGCGGCTCGGCGCCGGCGTCGTGCTGCTCGACGAGCCCACGGCGCAGCTCGACGTACGCGGCGAGGCCGAGATCTTCGAGCGGCTGCTGGCGGCCACCCGCCACTGCACCACCATCCTCATCTCGCATCGCTTCTCCACGGTGCGGCACGCCGATCGGATCTGCGTGCTGGAACACGGTCGGGTCGTCGAACTGGGCCGCCACGACGAGCTGATGGCGCTGGGCGGCCGCTACCGGACGATGTTCGATCTGCAGGCACAGCGCTTCGACGACGGCGAGGACGGACGCCGATATGACGTCCTCGGCTGAGGCGCCCGATCGGCTGCCGCCGGCGCTGGCCTCGATGTGGCGGCTGTGCAGGCTGGGCTATCGCCACGAACCCGGCCTCATCGTCGCGGCGTTCGTGCTGGCGCTCACCGCGGCGCTGCCGGATGCGCTCATCGCCTGGTGGTTCAAGCTGCTCGGCGACGGCGCGATCGCCGGCGACTGGGGCCGCGTGCGAACCGCGGCGCTGGCGATCGGGATGTCGGCGACCGCCACCTGGTTCCTGCTCACGGTGAGCACGCGCGTCCAGCGCCGCTTCCGCGACAAGGTGACGATCGCCCTCGAGGCGCACGTCGCCACCATCCTGGCGTCGATCACCACCATCGCGCACCAGGAGCGGCCCGAGTACCTGGATCGCCTCGCCGTGCTGCGCAACCAGGTGTTCATGCTCGACCACATGTACATGTCGCTGTTCTCCACCTGCGGCTGGCTGCTGCGGCTGGCGGTGACGGTCGGGCTGCTGATGGCGATCCACCCGGCGCTGGCGGCGCTGCTGCTGTTCGCGCTGCCGCCGGTCGTCACCTCGTCGTGGCGGCCGGGCGCCGAACGCACGGCCAGCGAGCGCGGGGCCGCGTCGTGGCGGCGGGCCCGGCACCTGTTCGAGGTCGCGACGACGGCGTCACCCGGCAAGGACGTGCGCGTCATCGGCCTGGCCGAGCGGGTGGCGGGGATGCGCCAGGCCGCCTGGGCCGCCGGCTACGCGCCGATCGCCTCGGCCCGCTGGATCTCCGCCGGGTGGCATGCCCTGGCCTGGGCCGTCTTCGGCGCCGGCTACGTCGGCGCCATCGCGTTCGTGACCGCGGGTCTGCAGGCGCCCACCGGCGCCGTGCTGCTCACGCTGGCCGCCGGGGCGCGCCTGTCGTTCTACGTCGGCGCCGCCGTCGGCGAGATCGGCTTCCTGCGCGGCGTCTGGCTCGACGCGGCGCGGCGCCTGGCCTGGCTCGAGGACTACGCCGCCGCCGTGGCCGGCACCGCCGACCAGCCGGCGCCCGGACGGCTCACCGACGGCATCCGGTTCGAACGCGTGTCGTTCGCCTACCCGGGCACGACGCGCCTCGTGCTCGACAACGTCGATCTGCACCTGCCGGCCGGCGCGGTGGTGGCCATCGTCGGCGAGAACGGCGCCGGCAAGTCCACGCTGGTCAAGCTGCTCGCCAGGATGTACCTGCCGACCAGCGGGCGAATCGTCGTCGACGGCACCGATCTGGCGCGCGTGCCGGCGGCCGACTGGCGGGCCCGCCTGGCCGGGGCCTTCCAGGACTTCTTCCGCTTCGAGTTCCGTGCCCGCCACACCGTGGGACTCGGCGACCTGCCGCGGCGCGACGACGAACCGGCCGTGCACGCCGCGGTCGATCGGGCCGGCGCCGCCGATCTGGCCGAGCGGCTGCCCGCCGGACTGGCCACGCAGCTCGGCCCGACCTGGCCGGGCGGCGTGGAGGTGAGCTTCGGCCAGTGGCAGAAGCTGGCCCTGGCCCGCGGCTTCATGCGCGACGGTCCGCTGGTGCTGATTCTCGACGAGCCGACCGCCGCCCTCGACGCCGAAACCGAACACGCGCTGTTCGAGCGCTACGCCGCCGCCGTGCGAGCCGCCAGCGGCGTCGGCCGCATCACGCTGCTGGTCTCGCATCGCTTCTCGACGGTGCGGATGGCCGACCTCATCGTCGTGCTCGACGGGGCGCGGGTGGTCGAGCACGGCAGCCACGAGGCGCTGGTGGCCCGCGGCGGCCAGTACGCCCAGCTCTACGCGATCCAGGCCGCCGCCTACCGCTGATTTCGGCGACAATGTCGCCGTGGCGACTTCGTCCCGGCCGCGCGTGCACCACGTCGCCAACGGCACCTGCACCACGCGGCTGATCGACGCCGCCGACCTGCCCGGCACGACGTCGCTGTGGGCCGATCCGCTCTACGACGGCCCGGTGCCGGGCGGACTGGCTGACGACGACCTGATCGAGGTGCGGGCCCGCCATCTTTCCGGCGACGGCGCCGACGGCGTCGATCCACGGAACGACCTGCGCCGGTGGCGCGAGGCCATCGCCGCCCACGATCGCTACGACGAGCTGGTGCTGTGGTACGAGCACGACCTCTTCGATCAGCTCAACCTCGCGCAGCTGCTGCCGTGGATCCGCGAACGCCTGCCGTCGGAGGCGACCGTCAGCCTGGTGTGCGTCGGCACCTTCCGCCATCGCCCGGAGTTCAAAGGCCTCGGCGAGCTGACGCCCGCCGAAATCGCCGAGCTCTTCGGCGCGCGCGAGCGGGTGCGGCACGCGCAGTACGCGCTGGCGGCGCATGCCTGGGACGGGTTCCGCGCCGCCGCGCCCGAGGCGCTCGACGATCTGCGCCGCGGCGACACCGAGGCGCTGCCGTACCTGGCGCCGGCCATCACCCGGCTGCTCGAGGAGTATCCGTGGACGCGGGACGGGTTGTCGCGCACCGAACGACGGTTCCTGTCGCTGGTCGCCCCCGGCCCGACCACGCTGGCGACGCTCTTTCCGCACATGGCCGAGGCGGGCGATGTGCTGCACGTCACCGACCTGTCGCTGATCGATCTCGCGGCCGCGCTGGCCCGCTCGTCACCGGCGCTGGTCGTCGTCGACGCGCCGGACGGCGGTGGACCGCTCGATCGGATCGTCGCGTTGACCGCGGCAGGCGAGGACGTCCTGGCCGGTCGCCGCGATCGCGTGCGGCTGTGCGGCGTGGACCGCTGGATCGGTGGCGTGCACCTGCAGGGTCACGCCGGCGTCTGGCGTTGGGACGACGACGCGCAACAGGTACGCCGCGAGCGGCTCTGAATCGCAGAACCTGCCACCAGTCTGGCGCCGCCCAGAAAGGGGTCAGACCCCTATTCTGGACCTGGCCAGAATGGGGTCTGACCCCCGTACAGTACGCGACGTCACGGCGCCGCCGGCCGGCGCTCGATGCGCACCAGCCACTCGGTGTTCGTCTCGAGGTTCAGCGCCTTCTTGATCGCCGCGCCGATGGCGTTCGCCTTGGCGTTCCCCAGGTCGGCGAGCGGATCCTTCGAACTGGAGTCGGTGTAACGGGTATAGCTGCCGCGGCGCAGCGCGACGCCGTATCCGGCGTGGGGAATGGTCCACTGCGCGTCGTTGAAGGGCAGGAAGTACGTGGCGCCGTGGCCTCGCTGCTCGGGCGACGCGGGCAGCAGCGGCTGGCAGTCGGGATCGTCCTCGGTCATCACCGGCTCGGTGGCCGGGAAGAACTCCAGCGACAGGTAGCCGCCGTCCGGCGGCTCGGCCGCCATGGTCGGGCCGGTCGACGAACCGGGCTTGGTCCATGTGTAGTCCTGGAGTCGATGGGCCACGCCGAATCCGGCCACCGACCTGCCGATCACGTACAACTCCTGTGTGCCGCGGGCAAAGCTGATCCGGCACCGCGTCGTCCCCCGCAGTATCACGTGCGCATCGGTCTCAGCCTGGACCCTGCCGCGATAGGTGCCGTCGGGACGCTTCGCCAGCCAGCCCTCCACCTTGTCGGTGGCATTTCGCGAGCCGCCTCCGAGGCCCGGGATATCGAAGTTGACGCCGATGGCGTAGCTCGTGATGCGAATCGCCAGCGTCTCGGGCGCTCGCCACCCGACCGGCAGACCGCCGCGCAGGCGCCGGCCGCCGACGACGAAGCCGCACATCGCCGGCGGCACGTCGTACGCCGCGCTCACGAGCTCGCACCCGTCGAAGCTCGCCTGCACCTGCCCGACGTCTTCGAACAGCTCGCCCTTGCCGCTCGTGGGATCGGCGCCAGGCAGATACGCGAAACGGGCGACGCCGTCGGCCGGTATCGCCGTCGGGGCGCCGGTCGGCGTTCGGACCGTTCCCAGCGCATGCAGCACCGAGTCTTCGCCGACGTCCCACGTGACCGCCTTGCCCGCCAGCGTGCCCTTCCGCGGCGCGACGAGCGTCTTGCCGCTGCGGCGCGAGACCAGCGCCGGCACGCTGGCTCGCAGCTGGGCGGTGAGTTCCACGTTTGCACCCGGTCCGTTGGCGCCCTGACGGGCCGGGCCGGGCACGGCCATGGCCAGCATCTGGCCCGCGCCGATGAGCGGCAGCCGTGCCAGCACCTCTTTCCACTCGTCCGCACTCCACTGCGGATTCGGCGGGCGCAGATCGGGCAGCACCCGGTCGGCGGTGCCCCACCGCGCATCGGCGGCGGACGGCCCCGCGAAGCCGTCGAGCAGCAGCAGCCAGATCTGCGTGCGCGTGAGCCGGGTCTCCGGCTCGAGGGGCTGGCCCATCATGGCCTTGGCCACGAGATCGTCGGGGTGTTCCTCGTAGGCCCCGGTGTAGGCCGCGGCGAGTTCGTCGAGCGACAGTTCCGGCAGCAGCGCCGCCACGGCGCGGTGCAGATCGGCGAACGAGTGCGGCAGGTTCTCGATGTCCTCCGACGCTTCGAGATCCTCCCGGCCCATGTCGATCAGCGTGCGGACTTCCGCGGCGTCGAGCGTCAACCCGGACCCGGCGGCCGGAGCGATGGCGATCTGCATCAGCGACAGGAGGGACACCACCGCCTGCTCGAGCCGGCCTTCGTCGTAGAGCGCCTCGCCGATGGCGAAAGGTTCGGTCAGCGACGGCGGCGGCAACGGGGCCGCCGTCGCGGGCGCGGCGGGCGGGCGCCACTTCGGCACGCTGTCAGGCCAATTCGCCGGCTCGACGCGCGCCGCCTTCATCCGCTGCTCGAACGCCTCGACGGTTTGCGCCGAGGGAGTGACGCTGACGACGACGGGGGTCAGCACGACGAGCATCACGCCGATCTTCCTCATCCCGCCCTCCCTGGCACCGTTCACGGCTGCTCCAGGCCGTTCAGCCACAGCAGGATCGGCCGGTGGCTGAAGTTGTCGTACGAGCCCTCCTCGGGCGGCCGGGTCCAGGGGCGCACGTCGCCCCACGTCATGATTCGGCCGCTGCCGAGCACCGCGATCGACGTCGCCCCCCGGGCGGTGATGTGCTCGACCCCGCTCAGCGTCGGGATCACGGCCGGCGCCGCGCCGCCGCCGCGGCCCAGCGCGCCGAAGCCCGGGTCGCCCCACGACAGCACCCGGCCATCGGCGGTCAGCGCGAGGACGTGCGCCTCGCCGGCGACGACGGCCCGTACGCCGCGCACCCCGGGCACGAGGGCGGGAATCGGATCGGGCCGGCTGTCGTTGTCCGGAGTGCGTCCCAGCGCGCCGAGCAGCCGGTTGCCCCAGGTCATCACCGTGCCGTCGGCGAGCAGCGCCACCGAAAACCCGCCGGCGCCGGCGGCCACGCCAGTCGCGCCACGCACGCCGGGCACCGCCACCGGCGCGGCGCGATTCGTCGTCGTGCCGTCACCGACGGCGCCCCACCGGTTCTCGCCCCAGGCGCGCACCGTCCCGTCCTTCATCAGCGCCAGCGAATGCCTGCCGCTGGCGCTGATCGCCGCGACATCGCTCAACCCCGGCACCGGCACGGGGAACGGCACATACGGCATCGCCGCGGGCGCGCGCGTCTTGAACTGGATGACCGGCATCGGCCCGACGCCGAGCTGGCCCAGGTTGCCGCGCCCCCAGGCGTAGACCTGGCCGTCGCGGGTGAGCGCCAGGACGTGCGCGGCGCCGACCGAGACGTCCACGGCATCGAAGCGGACCGCCTGCGGCACGGGCACGTGCGAATTCGGTCCCCACGACGCACGCGTCTCGACGAACTCGCGCGGGGTGGTGCCCAGCAACCCGTCGCCGGCGTTCAGGCCCCAGGCCATCAGCTCCCCGCTCCGACGCAGCGCGAACGAACAGCCGCTGCCGGCGGCAGCGGCCACCACGTCGGTCAGGTTCGCCACCGCCGCCAGCGTGTAGGTGCGCAGCGGACGGTTGTGGCCCAGGCCAAGGGCATCGGGGGCGGTGGCGTCGCGCCCGCGCTCGACGTGCCACGCCTGCAGCGTGCCACCGGGTTCGAGCAGCAGCCCGTGCCGGTAGCCGAGCACGACGCGGTGAGCGGCGGTCGCGCGGGTCTGCGCCCGGGCCGCGCGCGCCGCGAGCGGCATCGTGGCCAGCAGGGCCAGCGCCTGCCGCCGATCGAGCCCGCTCATCGCGCGATCTCCGCCAGCCAGGCCGCGGCGGCGGTGCGGGCCGCGGCGGTGGCTTCGGGGCCGGCGAGGACGGCCAGCTGCCACATCCACGACTTGTCCTGGTGCGCCGGCTCGACGAACTCGATGCCGTCGGGTCCGCCGGTGAGGTTGATCGTGCGGGCGGTGAAGTCGGCGTCGGCGGTGGCGTCGAGGAACGCGTGCAGGTGGCCGGCGATGATCGGGGTCGGATCCACCGGGTAGCGCTCGGTGTCGCGGCTCAGGCGATCGGTCTCGCTCTGGGCCCTGTCAGCCGACTCCTGCTCGAGCCCGGCGCGCAGCTGGGCCTGGAACTGCGGGCTGGCCACTTGCGCCGCTTGCGCCTCGATCTGCGCCAGCAGCGCCTCACGTTCGGCCGGCGGCAGCGCGGCGGCAATCTGCTTCGCCTGCTCCGCGGCCGCCCGCATCTCGTCGAGTTGCGCCGTCAGCCGGGCCTCCACCGACGGCGCCGCGGCTGGCTCGGTGGTGCCGATCACGCCCTGCCGGTATTCGGCGTAGGCGGCCGTGAACGCCGCTGATTGGACGTAGCCCTTCGCCCAGGCGAAGAGCGCGGTGGCCGCCGGCCCTCGTGCCGCCCGCGGCAGCTTGTAGAAGGCGCGGTGCCCGGCGACGGCGACGGGGCTGCGCCGGCTGGGCGCGCTCGGCGACTTCACCTCGGCGAGCACGAACTCACGCGCCCGCGCCTCGGTCAGCCCCAGCTGCGACAGCACGCCCTGCGCCGAGAGCGGCAGCGACACGCCGGCCACCAGCGCCGACAGGATCACCAGGCCCAGCCGCCGTGTGATGCGCGCTGCCATCACGCCCTCCGCGTGGAACGGGACCGCCGACGCGGGGCGTTGTATCACGGAATGTCGAGCTGGCGAGCCGGCAATCCTGGGCGCGGCGGGCGCGCGCGGGATTCGCCACCCCGCCGGCGCCGGGAAGGGGCCTGGCCCCTGTTCAAGCTCCACCCAGAATGGGGTCAGACCCCGTTACAAACTGGCGCCGCCACGCGAGTGGGGGTATAGTCCGCGCGATCGACGGATTCGCGGACCCGTCGCCGTCCGGCGACGTGCTGGAGACGTGCCATGTCCCACGACGACCTTCAGTCCACCCACCCCGCGGCCGCGGCGGTGACCCGGCGCAATTTCATCAAAGGCGTGATCGCCGGCGGGGCGGCCGTCTCCTCGGCCGCCTACCTGTTCCGCAACAGCCCGCTCGTCTCGGGCCAGGCGGCCCGCACCGGGGCGGTCGAGCGTCTGCTCACCCTCACCGTCAACGGCCAGACCCGGCGGGTGGACGTCGCGCCGCAGGAGACGCTGGCGACGACGCTGCGCTACAAGCTGGGGCTCACCGGCACCAAGCTGGGCTGCGACCGGGCCGAGTGCGGCGCCTGCACGGTGCTGGTCGACGACGTGCCGCGCTACTCGTGCTCGGTGCTCACCCACTCGGTGCGGGCGAAGTCGATTCAGACCATCGAAGGACTGGCCGCCGCCGACGGCACGCTGCATCCGGTGCAGCAGGGCGTGGTCGAGCAGCAGGGCTTCCAGTGCGCCTTCTGCATGTCGGGCTTCATCATGACCACCGTCGGTTACCTGAAGAAGCACCCGAACCCGACGCGCGAGGAGCTGGCCCACGGCGTGTCGGGCAACCTCTGTCGCTGCCAGGACTACGACAAGATCCTCACGGCGCTGCACCGCGGCGCCGAGCTCTCGCGGGGGGTGACCCGTGGCTGACGCGAAACTCGTCGGGCAGAACTACGTCACGCCGGACCTCCTGGCCAAAGTCACCGGCCGCTCCAAGTACGCCGAGGACTTCCGCGCCGACGGCATGCTCTTCACCAAGCTGCTGCTGAGCCCGCTGCCGCACGCCCGCGTGCGCAGCGTCGACACCAGCGCCGCCGAGGCGATGCCGGGCGTCCGCGCCATCCTGCGCGCGTCCGAGCTGCCGGCCCCGGCCGACACCGTCACCGACCTCGGCGAGACGATACGCGCCAACCCGATGGGCGAGAAGGCGCTCACCGACGAGCCGGTCTACGCCGGCGAGCCGGTGCTCGCGGTGGCCGCTGTGGACGAGGAGACGGCGTGCGCGGCGATCGAGGCGATTCGCGTCGACTGGGAGCCGCTCCCCTTCGTGGTCGATCCGCTCGAGTCGCTGCGGCCCGCCAGCGGGAACCCGCGCGTCGAAGGCAACACCTGGGGCCGCACGCCGGCTCAGCCGGGCCAGCCGCCTGGGCCCCTGGTGGTCCAGCCGCTCAAGTGGACGGCGGAGGACTTCGCCGAGTACGACCAGGGCCGGATGCCGATGGGCAAGCCGCAGCTCGAGTGGAGCTACGGCGACGTCGAGGCCGGCTTCAAGGAGGCGGCGCTCGTCCTCGACGAGACCTTCTCGATGGCCAACAACCAGCACCACGTGCTGGAGCCGCGCACCGCCATGGCCTACTGGCGCGGCGACAAGCTCTACATGCACACCGGCACGCAGAGCGCCGTGCAGACGGTGGCGTCGATCTCGCGCTGGATGAACATCCCCGCCGAGAACGTCGTGCTCATCACCGAGTACACCGGCGGCGGCTTCGGCAGCCGGGCCACCGGCGCGGTCATCTGCATGATCCCGGCGCTGCTGGCCAAGAAGGCCAACGCCCCGGTGATGATGCGCATCACCCGCGAGGAAGAGCAGTACATCGGCGGCATCCGCCCCGGGATGCACGGCCGCGTCAAGGCCGGTTTCGGCAAGGATGGCCGGCTGCTGGCGATGGACCTGTTCCTCATCGGCGAGAACAGCGCCTACGAGGCCCAGAACGACTCGGCCGGCGGCGGCCGCTTCGTGTCGCTGCTCTACCAGCCGGTGGCGATGCGGTCGCGGTCGATCACCGTGCTCACCAACACCCCGCCGCGGCGCGCGCAGAGCCAGCCCGGCGGCCTGCAGGCGATCATGATGGTCGAGCCGGTGATCACCAAGGCGGCCCGCCAGCTGGGCGTCGATCAGGTGGCCATCCGGCGCCTCAACGCGCCCGAAGGCAAGGCCAGGCTCGGCCCGGCCAACGCCCAGGGCCAGCGCGGCTACGCCACCAGCGCGTTCGTGAAAGAGGCGCTCGACAAGGGCGCGGCGATGTTCGACTGGGAGACCCGCAAGGCGCGCTCGGGCAAGCGCACGGGTTCGACCGTGCGCGGCGCCGGCGTGGCGGTGAGTACGTTCGTGGCCGGCTCGGTCGGCTTCGACGGCCTGTTCGTGGTCAAGCCCGACGGCAAGATGTACGTGCAGTCGGGCGTCGGCAACCTCGGCACCGAGTCGGTGTTCGACGTCCATCGTCCGGCGGCCGAGATGCTCGGCATCCCGTGGGAGGACGTCGTGATCGCCTGGGGCGACACCTCGCAGCACCTGCCGTGGACGTGCGTGTCGGGCGGCAGCCAGACCACCCACGCGATGACCCGCGCCGCGCACGCCGCGGCATCGGACGCCATCGCCAAGGCGAAGGAGATCGCGGCCAGGAAGCTGGGCGGCGGCGCCGAGTCGTACCGCGTGGTCAACGGACGCATCGCCGGCAGCGGCGGGTCGCTCAGCTGGGCCCAGGTGGCCGCGCTCGCCGTCGAGATGGGCGGCAGGTACGACGGCCACGAATTGCCGGAGAACATCAACAAGGTGACCACCGCGTCGGCCACCGCGCTGGCCGGCCAGGGCCTGATGGGCGTGGCCCGCGACACCTACAAGCGCGACGGCACCAGCTTCTCGTTCGCCGCCGGCTTCGCCGAGGTGGAGGTGGACGTCGAGACCGGCGCCTACAAGGTGCTCGACTACACCGCGGTCGGCGATTCCGGCACGATCGTCCACCCGCGCGCCTACGGCGGCCAGCTGCTCGGCCGCTCGGTGCTCGGCATGAGCCACGCGCTGGCCCTCAAGACCGTCTACGACCAGCACTACGGCGTGGCGCTGGCGACGCGGATGTACCAGAGCCGGCCGCCGACCATCCTCGACATCCCGCGCAACATGCAGTGGGCGGCCGTGGATCTGCCCGATCCGGAGACGCCGGTCGGCGCCCGCGGCATCGGCGAACCGCCGGTGGCCGCCGGGGCCTGCGCGATCATCAACGCGATCATGGCCGCGCTCGGCGACGACGCGTTCAAGCGCGCCCCGGTCACCCTCGACACCCTGCTGATGTCGCTCGAACACGGGCGGCCGATGCAGGAACCGCTCACGGCGCACATTTAGGGGGAGGACAACGCCATGGCTCTCGTGCACGACGTGATTCCCCCGTTCCAGCTGTTCCAGCCGGGCAGCGTCGACGACGCGCTCGACCTGCTCGACGCCCGCGGCGCCGAGGCCTGGGTGCTGGCCGGCGGCATGGACTCGTTCGACTGGCTCAAGGACCGCACCAAGCGCACGGCGGCGGTCGTCGACCTGAGCCAGATCGACGCGCTGCGCGGCATCCGCGAGGCCGACGGCGGCCTCGAGATCGGCGCCATGACCGCGCTGGTGGACGTGGCCGAGCATCCGCAGGTGCGGGAGCGCTTCGGGCTGCTGGCCGAGGCGGCCGGCCTGGTCGCCTCGCCGCAGATCCGCAACCAGGCGACGCTCGGCGGCAACGTGTCGCAGGACGCGCGTTGCTGGTACTACCGCCGCGGCTGGTCGTGCTACCGCGCCGGCGGCAACATCTGCTATGCCGACTCGCCCACCGCCGTGAACCGCGAGCACGCCATCCTCGGCGCCGACCGTTGCGTGGCGGTGAGCCCGTCCGACACGGCGCCGGCGCTGATGGCGCTCGACGCGCAGATGGTGATCCGCCGCCGCGGCGGCGAACGGGTCGTCAACGCCGCCGACTACTTCCTCGGGCCCGACATCGACATCACGAAGATGACGGTGCTGCAGCCGGGCGAGCTGCTCACCGCGATCCGCATCCCGGCGGCGTGGGCCGGCGCCCGCTTCTACTTCGAGAAGGTGCGCGATCGTCAGGTGTGGGACTTCCCGCTGGTCAACGTCGCCTCGGCGATCAGGGAGAGCGGCGGGCGGATCAGCGAGGCGCGCGTCGCCGTCGGCGCCGTCGCCGCCCGGCCGCTGCGGCTGCGCGCCGTCGAGGCGGCGCTGGCCGGACAGCGGATCACCGAGGACACGGCGACGCGGGCCGGCGAGCTGGCCATCGAAGGCGCCCGCGCGCTGCGCTTCAACGCCTACAAGATCCCGCTGATGCGCAACCTCGTGCGCCGGGCGGTGCGCGGCGGGCCGCTGCCGGCGACGACGTAGAGCCGGGGCCCGGGGCCCGGGGCCCGGGGCGCGCGGCGCGCGGCGCGGGCTGGCAAATACTCGTCGGGGCGCGAGGCTGCTGGCCTCCGACGGTGCAGAATGCTTCTGTGCCCAAGCGCTGCGGGACGCTTCTCCTGGCGGTGACGGTGTCGCTCGGCGCCGGCTGCCGGGACGCTGCGGCACCGGGGACACGGGCCGCTCCCTCCGAGGCCGTCTGGCGCGCCGTCGGCACCTGGTCGGGCCGCGGCGATCGGCAGACCGACTCGTTCGACGTGACCACCGGCGCGCTGAAGCTGCGCTGGCAGGCCCGCGAGACCACGCCCGGTGCCGGGCGGCTGCGGGTGTCGCTGCACAGCGCGATCAGCGGCCGGCCGCTGCAGACCATTCTCGACGTGCGCGGCGGCGGCGACGCCGCGGTCTTCGCCGAAGACGAGCCCCGCGTGTCGTATCTCGTGATCGAATCCGACGGGGTCGAGTGGGCGCTCGACCTGCACGAGGCGAGCGCCGGACCGGTGGAGGGACGATGACCCGAGCGCGCCTGACGGCTGGACTGATCGCAGGCACGATGGCCGTCCTCGCGGCGGCCGTCGCATGGCCCGCCGCGGTGGCCGCGCAGGGCACGCCGGCGGCTCGCCCCAACATCGTCCTGATCTTTCCCGACAACCTCGGCTGGGGCGAAGTGGGCGCCTACGGCAGCGTGCGCGGGAACCTCACGCCGCGCATCGACCGGATGGCCGCCGAGGGCGTACGCCTCACCAACTTCAACGTCGAGTTCTCGTGCACGGTGTCGCGGGCGGCGCTGATGACCGGCCGCTACGCGATCCGCACCGGCGCGGCGCAGCCGTCGGGCATGACGCTGTGGGAGGTGACGCTGGCCGAGGCGTTGAAATCGGCGGGCTACGCCACCGCCCTCTTCGGCAAGTGGCACCTCGGCGGCGATCGGCCCGCGGGCCGCGAGCCGTCGCGCCAGGGCTTCGACGAGTATTACGGCATCCCGCGCACCAGCAACGAGGCGCAGACGACCATCGCGCAGGGCCAGAAGACGCCGGGGACGTCGTTCATCTGGGAGGGCACCGCCGACGGCTCGCCGCGCGACGTGAAGCCGTTCGACATGGACACGCGGCGCACCGTGGACCGCGAGTCGGCCGATCGCGGCATCGCCTTCATGGAGCGGCAGGTGAAGGCGAAGCGGCCGTTCTTCCTCTACTACCCGATGACCCAGGTGCACTTCCCGACGCTGGCGCATCCCGACTTCGCCGGCAGGTCCGGCGCCGGCGACGTCGGCGATGCGATGGCCGAGATGGACTTCAACGTCGGCCGCGTGCTCGACGCCCTCGACCGGCTGGGCATCGCCCGCGACACCCTCGTGCTGTGGTGCACCGACAACGGCCCGGAACAGCGCCGGCCATGGCGCGGCTCGCCGGGGCCGTGGTCGGGCTACTACAACAGCGTGATGGAGGGCGGCATCCGCACGCCGTGCATCATCCGCTGGCCGGCACGCATCCCGGCCGGACGTGTTACCGACGAACTGGTCCACCAGGTGGATCTGTTCCCGACGCTCGCCGCGGCCGCCGGCGCCGATGTCGTCCCGAAGGACCGCGCGTTCGACGGCCTCGATCAGCTGCCGCTGCTCACCGGCGCCCGGCAGACCTCGGCCCGCGACCACGTGCTGCTCTACGCCAACCAGCAGCTGCGCGCGGTGAAGTGGCGCGACTGGAAGCTGCACTACGTGTTCGTGCCCGAGTCGGGCGCTCCGCCGGTGCCGCCGCTGATGCGGCTGTTCAACCTGCGTTCGGACCCCCGCGAGGACACCGACGTGAAGGACGCCAATCCGTGGGTGGCCGGCGTGATCGACAAGCTCGTCGCCGACTTCGTGGCGACGACGGCGCGCTTTCCGCACGTGCCGGTCGGCGCCCGCGATCCGTACCTGCCGCCGGCGCCGACGCGGTAGGTAGAGCTTCAGCCCTGCCTGAGCGACGCCGCCTACTGCTTCGCGTAGGTCGTCCGCGTCGTCGTCGCCACGCCGCCCGGCGGCGCGCCGCGCGTGGTCTCCACGACGAGCGTGGCCGGCGACTCGAGCGTCAGCCGCTGCACGACCTCGATCGCAAACGTCCGCCCGCTGGCGGGATCCACGGCGTGGTGCGCCGTGGCGAGACGCAGCGTCACGCCGTCCCACGCCGCCCGCGACTCCTGGACCTGCGGACCGCGGCCGAGCATGAGCGTGCGGCGGGTCTCGCGGCCGTCGAGGGCGTAGACGAACCGCGGCTGCGGCTGCAGGTCGTAGGCGCTGTAGACGACGCTTTCGACGACGACTTGCGCCGCGTCCTGGGTGACGACGAACGTCGTGCCCCAGCCGCTGCCGAGGTCGCCGCGCAGGGTCGCGGCCTGGGCCGCGGCGCCGGTCGGCACGGGCGTGGCCACCGCGACCCATCGGCCGCTGAAATCGACGGGCGTCTGCGCGCGCGGCGCCGCCGCGCCCCGGGTCAGGACCGCGACGCCGATCAACGCCACCAGGGCACGCGCGACCGCGACGCTCACGGCTGCCGGGTCTCGATGGCGGAGATCTGCGTGCCCTTGAGGTCGAGGCGCATCAGATCCTCGCCCCAGATCACCTTGCCGGTGAAGGTCTCCTGGATCTCGTGGACGATCTGCTCGCGCACCCCCGGCAGGTCGATCTGGCCGAGCAGGTGCGTCAGCACCAGGGTCTTCACCCCGGCGCGGCTGGCGATGATCGCGTTGTCGCGGTGGTTGCCGCAGGCGGCGCGATAGGCCGGCGTCGGCTCGGTGCCGCTGAAGTAGTGGTTCATGTGGATGAGGATGTCGGCGCCCTTGGCCAGCTCGACGATGGTGTCGCTCGGGCCGCTGTCGCCGGTGTAGCAGATCGCCCCCTCGGCGGTGTCGATGCGCAGCGCCAGGCACTCCAGATACGGCTGCACGTGCTGGGCGTGACCGACGGTGATGGTCCAGCCCTCGCCCTTCACGACCGATCCGGCGTGGATCTCGGTGACCTGCGGCGCCGGCCGGCTGCGCGGCGCCTTCCCGCCGCGCGCCTCGAACACGTCGAGGCTGCTGCGATGCTCGCGCCGGGCGCGGATGTCGGGCCCGTAGATCCCCTCGTCGCCGAACAACTGCTCGGTCATCCGGGCGATCGGCGGCGGCCCGTAGACCTTCAGCTCCGGGATGCGATCGGCGCCCTGATCCCAGCGCTGCAGCACCAGGCGGCCGTAATCCATGCAGTGGTCGTAGTGCAGGTGGGTGAAGAAGGCGTGCGTCGTCTCGGTGGATCGCCGGCCGCTCTCGATCAGCCGATGGTGCGCGCCCGGGCCGTGGTCCCAGACGATGAGGTCGCGGCCGACCTCGATGAGATACCCCGAACTCTGCCGCGTGAGCGACGGCGCCGGCGTGCCGGTGCCGAGCAGCGTGACCGTGAGCGGCCGGGCCGGTGCGGGCGCCGGCGGGGCGGCCGGCTGCGCCTCGACTGACACCGACGATCCGGCCGAGGTCGCTGCAACGGCGGCCATGAAGTCCCTGCGCTTCACGGGTGTCCCTCCGAGGCGCACAGTATAGGCGCGCCCCTGGGTGCCGAGCGGGCTGGGCCGGCCGGACGCCGGCTGAGCAGTATTCCACTGGCGATGCGGGATAGTCCGCACCCGGTCCGGTCAATCCGCGAAATCAGGCCGGAAACCGCCCCGGATCCGGGCACGCGTACTGCCTTTACCTCTCCGCACTTTCCCGCCGCCCCGGCGGCGGGGGCGGCAGGGGCTCGGACCGAAAGGAGCGGGGCATGCGCGGACCCACTGGTCGAACGAACCTCGCGGCGGCGGCCGCGATCGGGTGGCTGGCACTGGCGGGCACGGCGGCGGCGGCACCGGCCGACCGCCCGGTGACCTTCACCAAGGACATCGCGCCGATCTTCCAGGCCAAGTGCCAGTCGTGCCACGAACCCGGCTCGATCGCCCCGATGTCGCTCACCACCTGGCAGGAGTCGCGGCCGTGGGCGAAGTCGATTCGCGCCCGGGTGGCGTCGCGCCAGATGCCGCCCTGGCACATCGACCGCAGCGTCGGCGTGCAGCGCTTCAAGAACGACATGTCGCTCACCGACGAGCAGATCGCCACCATCGTCGCCTGGGTGGATCAGGGCGCGCCGCAGGGCAACCCGGCCGACTTCACCGCCAAGCCGGTGGCGCAGGGTCTCTACTGGCAGGCCGAGCGCGACGGCTACGGGCCGCCCGACCTCGTGATCACCGCGCCGATGCAGACCATGCCCGCCGTGCACCAGGACGTGTGGTGGCGGCCGTCACAGGACATCCCGATCACCGAGCCGCGCTGGGTGAAGATGGTCGAGATCCGCCCCGCCAACCTCCCCGGCCGGAAGATCCTGCACCACTCGATCGCGTACCACGTCCTCAACAAGGACAACGTGGCGGCGGTGAACACCGGCGTCGCCATCGGCGGCCGTTCGGCCAGCGCCAGCGGCGGCGTCGTGGCGCCCGCCGACCTCGTCAACCGCCGCCCGCAGCTGATGGAATGGGCGATCGGCAAGGGCTACGACCGCTTCATGGAGGGTACCGGCAAGCTGATCATGCCCGGTGAGAAGATCTCCTGGGATCAGCACATCCACGCCGCCGGCGAGGAGATCACCAGCGCCTCGGAGATCGGCCTGTGGTTCTACCCGAAGGGCCAGGAGCCGACCAAGCGCAGCTACCTGGTCGGCTTCACCGGCCTCAAGAACGGCACCGCCGGCCTCGACATCCCGCCCAACTCGATTGCCTACACCGAGGGCTACAACCTGCTCAAGGAGAACACACTCATCACCAACTTCCAGCCGCACTTCCACCTGCGCGGCAAGGCGATGATGGTCGAGGCGATCCTGCCCGACGGCACCTCGGAAGTGGTCAGCTACGTGAAGGACTTCAACTTCAACTGGATGACCAACTACATCTACGAGGACGACGCCGCGCCGGTCTACCCGAAGGGCACGATCATCCACGTGACCGCCTATTACGACAACACCAAGGCCAATCGCAGCAACCCCGATCCGGACCAGTGGGTCGGCTGGGGCGATCGCACGGTGGACGAGATGGCCCACGCCTGGATGAACGTCGTCTACCTGTCGGACGACGAGTACAAGGCCCTCGTCGCCAAGCGGGCCGCGGAGAGGGCCGCGACGACCGACGCGCGCGAGCGCCAGTAGGAGGCACCATGCAGGCACCTGGCGTCATCCGAAGGGCCGTGGCCGGCGCCGTCGTCGCCGCCGCGGCGGCGATCGCGGCCGGCACCGTGCACACGCAGCAGCAGCCGCTCCTGCCCAGTTCGCCGAAGCTGGCCTTCGGCGGCTCGATCTCGCCGGCCTACGACGGGTGGTGGGACAACCCCGACGGCACCCGCACCTTCCTGATGGGCTACTACAGCCGCAACTGGAAGGAGCCGATCGAGATCCCGATCGGGCCGAACAACCACTTCGAGCCGGGCGAGCCCGATCGCGGCCAGCCGACGTACTTCCTGCCCAACCGCAACTTCGGCATGTTCTCGGTGACGGTGCCGAAGGGCTTCAAAGAGAAGCTGTGGTGGGTGATCACGGTCAACGGCGTCACCCAGCGGGTGCCGATGTCCGACTCGCCCGACTACACCATCACGCCGCAGCACTCGTCGGAGGAAGGGCCCGACGGCAAGTACAACGAGCCGGCGATCCTGCGCTTCGCCGAGAACGGGCCGAAGCTGCAGATGCCGCTGGCCAGCCTGGCCAACGCCGTGTCGCGGATCGCCATCGTCGGCGAGCCGATGACGCTCGACGTCTGGGTGGAAGACGACGGGCGGCATTCGAGCGGCTCGAACGCGCCGACGAGTGGCGAGGAGCCGCTCGTCGAGCTGGTGGTGAACAAGTTCCGCGGGCCGGGCAAGGTCACGGTCGGCCGGGGCCACCACCACCTGACGGTGCTGAAGGGCGGCAAGCCCGGCGAGCCGTTCTCCGGCAAGGGATCGACGACGGTGACCTTCAGTGAGCCGGGCGAGTACCTGATCCACGTCACCGCCAACGACCTCACCGGTCCGGGCGGCGGCGCGGCCGGGTGCTGCTGGACCACCGGCCTGGTCAAGGTGTCGGTGAAGCCGGCGGTGCCGCCCCCGACGGGGCGGTAGCTCGGGACGATCGCGCGGACGCTACTCCTTGGTGGACGTCGCCGGGTGCGCCGCGCCGGAGCGGTACACGAACCGCGCCGATCCGATGTCGATGGCGTCGCCGTCACGCAGCGGCGTCGGCTGCGTCACCAGGCGGCCGCGGACAGAGGTGCCGTTCTTCGAGCCGAGATCCTCCACCGTGGCGCCGCTGGCGTCCACACGCAGGCGGGCATGCCTCCACGAGGCGTGGGTGCAGTCCACGACGATGGCCAGCGCCGGGTCGCGGCCGATCACCAGCTCGCCGTCGGTCAGGCGCCGGGCCCGCGAACCGCTGATCAGCCAGCCGCGGGTGGGCGTGGCGGGCGCGCCGGCCAGACCCGCGGACGCGGCCATGTCGGTGCCGTCGAGCCGCACCGCCTCGGCGACGAACGCATAGCCATGCCCGTGTGCGGTGCGGATCGCCGCATCGGCGTCGTCGCCGAGCACGTCGCGGATCTCGTGGATGGTCCGCGCGACGCTGGCGTCGGTGACGAACGTGCCCGGCCACACCCGGTCGAGGATCTCGGCCTTGGCCACCACGCGCGGCCGTTCGGCGGCCAGCAGCACCAGCAGATCGAGCGCCTTGGGCGTCAGATGCACGTGGCGGCCGCCGTGGACCAGCGACCGGGCCTCGGCGTCGAGCACGAAGTCGAGGAACTGAAGGCGCAGGCTCACCTCGGCGCAAAGCGCGTGCCGGCAGTATACGCAGCCGGCGTCAGGGCCCGCAGCGCCGCGCCACCTGGCGATCGATCTCGCGCGAGGTCGGCGGCCGTTCGCCCAGCCCGAGCGTGTGCAGCATCTCGTGGATCATCACCAGCTCGGCGGCGGTGCGATCGAGGCCGGCGAACCGCGCGCCGCACACGAAGACCACCCGGCTGCCCGGCCCGGTGAAGGCCGCGGTGCCGGTGCGGCAGATGGCCGCGTCGCGGCCGTCGCGGAAGATGGCACGGGTGAGCACCGCGTCGGGCGAAGTGAGGGTGGCGCTGGCCACCTCGCGCAGCGGTCGCTGGCTGGCGTCACGAAAGTCGTCGAGCACGCCAAGGCACTCGGCGTCGGCGAGGCGCCGGCGGGCGCCGCGCGCGGCCCGCTCGACGGCCGCGGCCACCGCGCCGTCGGCGATGGTCGAGACATCCACCGTCATGCCGTCGGCCCGGGCCAAGGGCGGCTGAGCGGCCCGCAGTGTCACGGGCAATCCCATCCAGGCGAGCTGCGCGCAGACGGCGGCCACACGAACTGCGACCTCGAGACGAGCAGGGAACATGGCGGCTCCTTCGGGAGCCGCCTGGCCAGGCGGACGTGACCCACGCAGGATGGCCCGTCGCGGCCACCGCAGTCCTGACCGACGTCTTCGCGATTTCTACGGTTGCGTGGGGCACCGTGCCCAGGTGCCGCGCACCGGGTCAGCCGGCGCGCTATAGTGCGCACGTCGTTCCGCCTCGCACGCCATGTCCTTGCCCGCCGGGACCCGCATCGCGCACTTCGAGGTGATCGCGCCGATTGGCGCCGGCGGCATGGGTGAGGTGTACCGCGCCCGCGATCTCCACCTGGGCCGCGACGTCGCCCTGAAAGTGCTGCCCGACGACGTCGCCGACGACCCCGCCCGGCTGGCCCGATTCGAACGCGAGGCGCGCGCCGCCGCGGCCTTGAACCACCCCAACATCCTGGTGGTCTTCGAGGTCGGCGCCGGCGACGGCGTGCCGTTCGTCGCCGCCGAGCTGCTCGAGGGCCACACGCTGGCTGCGGAGCTGCACCAGCCGCTGCCGGTGCGGCGGGCCGTGGACTACGCCGTGCAGGTGGCGCGCGGTCTGGCCGCCGCCCACGACAAGGGCATCGTGCACCGCGACATCAAGCCGGCGAACCTGTTCGTCACCCGCGACGGCGTCGTGAAGATCCTCGACTTCGGGATCGCCAAAGTGGCCGAGGCTCGGACCGTGGCCACGATGACTCTCGACGGAGCGGCCATCGGCACCGGCGGCTACATGGCACCCGAACAGGCGCGCGGCGCCGCGGTGGACGCGCGCGCCGATCTCTTCGCGCTCGGCGCCGTGTGCTACGAGATGCTCACCGGCCGGCGGGCGTTCCCGGGTGAGACCGCCGCCGAAAGCCTGGCGTCGGTGCTCCATGTCGATCCGCCGCCGCTCGCGACGGCCGCTCGCGACGTGCCCGCGGGAGTGGCCCGCGTCGTCCACCGCTGCCTCGAGAAGGCGCCCGAGGCCCGTTTCCAGTCGGCCCGGGATCTCGCCTTCGCGCTCGATTCGGCGGTCCAGCTGGACGCACCGGTCGGCGGCGAGACCGCCGCGGCGGCGGCGCCAGCGTGGCGATCGTGGGCAGTGCTGGTCGCGGCGACGGTCGTGGCCGCGCTCGGCGGCGCCTGGTTCGTGGCCTCCAACACGGTTACGCCGGCCGCGCCCCCGGCGCGACGCTTCGCCGTGATGCTGCCGGACACACCACAGGTGAACGACGATGTCTATGTCCCGTTCGCCCTGTCGCCCGATGGGACGACCCTCGCCTACACCACGCTGCAGCCCGAGCGTCTGTACCTGCGGCGCCTCGATGAGTTCACGGTTCACGAGCTGCCCGGCACGGACGGCGCCTACGACCCCTTCTTCTCGCCCGACGGCCGGTGGATCGGTTTCTGGAGCCACGGCGAGATCAAGAAGGTGCCGCTCGACGGCGGTCCTCCGGTGGTGATCTGCAAGGCGCTCGACATGCTCGGCGCCAGTTGGGGCGACGACGGCACGATCGTGTTCGCCGGCGGCCCGGGTCAGCCACTGTCAATCGTGTCGGCCGACGGCGGGACACCGCGGCCGTTGACCACGCTCGACGCGACACGCGGCGAGGTGCAGCACGCCTTCCCGCAAGTGCTGTCCGGCGGCCGTGGGGTGCTGTTCACGGTACAGTCCACGTCGCGGGACGCGCCGTTTTCGGTGGCACGGTTCGACCCGCGCACCACGTCACATCGCGCCGTCGTCAGCGGCGGCCGCTACGGCCGCCTGCTGTCCAGCGGCCATCTCGTCTACCTGCGTGAGCGCGCGCTCGTCGCCGTCCGGGCTTCTCCCGATACGCTCGAGCCCACCGGCACGCCGACGCCGGTTGTCGACGACGTTCAGCCGGGGTCGATCGGCGCCGCCATGGTCAGTGCCGCCGGCGACGGCACTCTCGCCTACGCGCCGTTCAGACCGCCGACGACGAGCCGCCTGGTGTGGGTCGATCGCGCCGGGACGGTCACCGACACAGGTCTCCCGCCGCACCCGTATTCGGTGCCGCGACTGGCGCCTGACGGCCGTTCGGCGGCCGTTCGCATCGGCGATAGGTCGAGCGCCGACATCTGGATCGCCCGGTTCGCCGGGGCCAGGCTGGAACGGCTCACCTTCGATCGGCGCCTGGATTACACCTTCTCGGGGCACTCGTTCTCGCCCGACGGTGCCAGGCTCACGTACTCGGAAGACGCCGACGGCGGGGTGGCAGTGAAGGTGCAGGACCTCGACGGCAGTCCACCCACCACGGTGCTCAGCTGGCCACGCCGCGTCAGCCCGTCGCGCATGACCAGCCACGGCGTCGTGCTGGTCGAGTTCGGCGAGACGAGCGGCGCCGACCTGCTGCTCCTGCCGCCCGGTGCCAGGCGGCCCGTCAGCCTGGTTGCGGATCCCGGCAACCAGTGGGGCAACGCGGTATCACCGGACGAACGGCTGCTCGTCTACGCGAGCAACGAGACCGGCCGGTACGAACTGTTCGCCCGACCGTTCCCCGGTACCGGTCCCAAGCGTCAGTTGACCACCGACGGCGCCGCCGAGGCGGTCTGGAGCCACGACGGGCGTGAGCTCTTCTTCCGCAACGGCGGCCGGATGATGGCGCTGCCGATGGCGGCCGGCAGCCGGCCCCCGTCCGGGCTTCCCCGGCCACTGTTCGACGACCATCTGGTCCCGGGCTCAGCCGGGCAGCCCGGTTACGACGTGGCCCGCGACGGCCGCTTCCTGATGCTGCGCGCCGACGCGCCGACACCGCCGCCCGAGCTGCGAATCGTGCTGAACTGGCTCGACGAAGTGAAGCGGCTGGTGCCCTGACGGCGCGCGACTAGCGCGAGCCGGGCGCCGCCGGCAGCACGCCGGCCGGCATCTTGCCCTGGCCTTCCACCAGGCGCCGCGCGATGTAGTTGACGACCACTGCGTCCTCGCGGGCCGCGCCCAGGTAGGCGGTGCGCAGCAGCGCTTCCTTGCGGCCGCGCAGGGTGCCGGTGATCCGCTCCTGCACGGCCGGGTCCTTCAGCTCGCGTTGCCCGGCCGCTTCCTTGGCAACCAGCAGCACGATGGTGTGGCCCTGCGGGGCGCTGACCACACTGACCGTGCCAGGCTCGGCCTTGAGCACCGAGTCGCGCAGCGCCGGGGGCGCCTGGCGCAGCGCCGAGATCGGCACGAAGCCGAGGTCGCCGCCGCGCTGGCCCGACTGCGGATCCTCGGAGTAGTCGAGGGCCAGCTGGCTGAACGGCTCGCCGCCCTTCAGCCGCTCCATCAGCCGCTGCACCTTGCCTTGCGCTTCCTGGGCGGTGCCGGCGTCGTCGCCGGTGCGGTTCACAGGCTGCGGGGCGCGATCCACCGTCACGACGATCTGCGCGATGTGGTACGACTCTTCCGGGAAGTTGAACTGCTGGCGGTTGGCGGCGTAGAAGTCGGCGATCTCCTGTTCGGAGAGCGACACCTTGGCGATCACCTCGCGGTCGATCACCTTCTGGGCCAGCATCTCGCGGCGCAGCCCCTCGCGCATGTCGTCGGCGGTGAGGTTGCGGCGGCTCAGCTCCTGCTGGAACTGATCGTCGGGGATGCCCTTGCGGGCGTCGGCGAAAGCCGCCTGCAGCTCGCTGTCGGGCAGCTCGATCTTGAGCGCCGCCGCCTTGGCGACCAGGATGTCGCGCAGGACGAGGTCGTTCAGCAGCGTCAGCTTCGCCGTCAGCTGCTCTTCCTCGGAGGGTCCGGCGCCGCCGGCGCCGACCCGGCGGAACGCCTTGTCGACGTCGTCGCGGGTGATGGGCCGGCCGTCCACGGTGGCCCAGGTGTCGGCCGACACCGCGGTGGCCGGCGCCGAGCCGGTGCCGGCGCCGCGGCAGGCGGTGGCGAACGCGGCCAGGACGACGACGCCGGCGATGGACCGGCGCACGGGCGAGGAAGCAGAGGACATCCGTTTAGTATGTGCCGAATCGCCGCCGCTACAATGGCGCCGACCCCTGCCGATGCGTCAGCTTCGCTATTCCGTCGCCGCCAGTCTCGACGGCTGCATCGCCGGGCCGAACGGCGAGTTCGACTGGATCCCGATGGATCCGGAGATCGACTTCGCGGCGATGTACGCCGGGTTCAGCGGCCTGGTGATGGGCCGCGTGTCCTACGAGGTGTACGTGGCCACGGGCGGCGGCGTCGGACCGCCGTTGCCGGTCTACGTCTACTCACGCACGCTGCCCGAGGGCGAGCGCGACGGCGGCGTCACGGTGGCCCGTGACCCCGTGGCGCACGTCCGCGCACTCAAGGCCGGGGGCGAGGGCAAGCCGCTGTGGCTGTGGGGCGGTGGCGAGCTGTTCCGCACGCTGGCCGCTGCCGATCTGGTCGACGGCGTGGACGTGGCGGTGATCCCGATCCTGCTCGGCGGCGGGCTGCCGCTCCTCCCGCCACCCGGGCCGCGGCTGCCGCTGACGCTGCGAACGCATCGCCTCTACAGCGGCAGCGGCATCATGTTCCTCGAATACGACGTCCGCCGACCATGAACACGCCGCTCTCCGTGCTCGATCTCGCCCCCATCGTCGAAGGCGGCACCGCCGCCGAGGCGTTCGCGCGCGCCCGCGACCTGGCGCAGCACGCCGAGCGCTGGGGCTACCGCCGGGTCTGGCTGGCCGAGCACCACAACATGCCCGGCATCGCCAGCGCCGCCACGGCGGTGCTGATCGCGCACGTCGCCGCGGGCACGTCGCGGATCCGCGTCGGCGCCGGCGGCATCATGCTGCCCAACCACGCCCCGATCCAGGTGGCCGAGCAGTTCGGCACGCTCGACGCCCTCTTCCCGGGACGCATCGACCTCGGCCTCGGCCGCGCGCCGGGGACGGATCCCGCGGCGGCGATGGCCCTCAGACGCACGCTGCGATCGGATCCCGAGGCGTTCCCCGACGACGTGCAGGAGGTGCTGGCCTACCTGGGCGATCCGCAGCCCGGCCAACGCGTGGTGGCGGTGCCGGGCACCGGCTCGCACGTGCCGGTGTGGATCCTCGGCTCGAGCACCTTCGGCGCGCAGGTGGCGGCGGCGCTCGGGCTGCCGTTCGCCTTCGCCTCGCATTTCGCGCCGGCGATGCTGGAGGAGGCGTCGCGGATCTACCGGGAGCGCTTCAGGCCCTCGTCACAGCTGACGGCGCCGTACCTGATGCTCGGCGTCAACGTGGTCGCCGCCGACAGCGACGACGAGGCGCGCTTCCTGGCCTCGTCGGGCCGCCAGTCGTTCGCCAGCCTGCGTGCCGGCCGCCCCATCCAGCTGCCGCCGCCGTCGCGCGAGTGGACCCGCGACCCGTCCGAACCCGAGGACGCGCTGCAGCGGACGCGGGTGTCGTTCGTCGGCAGCCCCGAGACGGTGGCGGCCGAGATGGCCGCCTTCGTCGCCCGCACCGGGGCCGACGAGCTGATCGTGGTCTCCCACGTCTACGACCACGCGGCCCGGCTGCGCTCCTACGAGATCGCGGCACCGCGCATCGGCAGTCGAACGTAAGCGTTTCGTAAGAACTGTCGACGGGCTGGCGGGGCGGGCTCGCGGATCTCGATTGCATCAGTAGGAGACGCTCACTGACGGGCGTCCAACGCTGGCGGTCGTATCGTGTCCCGCCGTGCCGGAGGTGTGTGATGTCGCGGTCTCGTTTCGTCCAGGTCGTCGTGGCGCTGCTCGCAGCCACATCGGTGCCCGCCGTGGCCCGGGCTCAGGTGTTCGGCACGTTCACCTGGCAGATGCAGCCGTACTGCAACCGCGTCACGCTCACGCTCACGGGCACGCCGGGTGGATTCGTCGCCGCCGGCACCGACGACCTGTGTGGCGCGCCTCGCAAGGCTGGCGCCACGGGATTCGTCGCGTTCAATCCGGATGGCACCGTCGGACTGTCGCTGACGATAGTGGCAGCCGGCGGCGCGATCGCAACCGACGTCTCGGCCACTGTCAATCCCGCCAACGGCCACGGCATGTGGGCTGACAGCGTCGGCAACAGCGGAGCGCTCGCGCTGGGCGGAGGCGCCGTGGGCCTGCCCGTTCGTCCCACCGCGACGCTGCCGATCGATGTCGCCGACAACCCGGCCGGAATGACCGACCCGTGTGCCGCCAGCCCGCTGGTGGAGCTCACCTTGTGTGGGGTGTCGGGATCGCACTGGTCACATGGCGGCCTCGGCCTGCCCGGACTGCAGGTGTGGAAGGACACCGATGGCCGCGTGCACGTCCGCGGGTCCGTCGTGCGCACCGGGACGTTCTTCTCGGGGAGCCGCGTGTTCGTCCTGCCAGCCGGGTTTCGTCCGAAGCGCACGCTGGCGTTCACCCTCGGCATGTCCCGGCCCTCGCAGAATCTCGGCGGCCACGCCCTGGTGTTCATCTACGGCCCCAACGTGCCCGGGCTGCACGGCGTGGTCGGCATCCAGTTCGAAACGGACGCGGCCGACCGGGCGCTGCACTTCGGCGAGGTCACGTTCAGCGTCGACCGGTGACCGGTCACGACGCACGCAGCGCCGCCCGGTAAGCCGACGCGCGCTCGGGCTTGCCCCACGCGCGGTAGAGCTCGACGAAGCGGGTGAGGGTGGCTCGCAGCTCGCGCCGCGGCGGCGACGGCATGGCCTCGAGCTCGCGCCTCGCCTCGAGCAGCAGCGTCTCGGCGGCGGCGTAACGGGCCTGCGCCGCCAGCGCGGCCCCGAGCGCGCTCTTGATGGCGCCGATGCTCCAGTCGTCGGCGGCGACGGTGCGGCGACGGCTCGGCACCAGGTGCGGCGCCAGCCGCCGGATGCGCAGGCCGTCGCGCAGCAGCGCCTCCGCCTCGGCCGGCCGCCGGCGCGCCAGCTCGACCGACGCCAGATTGAGCGAGTAGATGCCCGACAGCGGATGGTCCGGCCCCACGGCCGCATGGGTGATGTCCAGCGCGGTGTGCAGGGCCGCGGCCGCGTCGTCGTAGCGGCCCTGCGCGACCAGCAGATGCGACAGGCTGTTGAGCGTCGTCGCGACCACCGGGTGCGTCTCGCCCAGCGCGCTCCGCTGGATGTCGAGGGCCTGTCGGAACTGCGACTCCGCCAGCGCCCGGTCGTCCCTGGCGGCGGCGATCAGCCCGAGGTCGTGCAACGTGGTGGCGGTGTTGGGATGCCGGTCGCCGCGCAGCTTCCGATTCAGCGCCAGACACTGCTGGAGCAGCGTGTCGGCGCCGTCGAGGTCGCCGTTCAGCCGCAGCACCGACGCGACACCGCTCAGGCTGACGGCGGTCTCCGCCCCCTCCTCGCCGAGCACGCGCCGCCTGATCGCCAGGGCTTCGCGCTCCAGCGGTTCGGCCCGCTGGTTGAGTCCCTGATCCTGGTAGACGCGACCGAGTTCGACGAGCGTCACCGCCACGTCGGCGTGCTCGCCGAGCAGGCGGCGGCGCATCACCAGCGCGCGCGCCAGGGTCTGCTCCGCGGCGGCGTAGTCTCCCTTCTCCGACAGCAGCGACCCGAGATCGTTGAGCGTCTGCGCGACGCGCAGGTGCTCGGCGCCGAACGCCTGCTCGCCGCTGGTCAGCGCCTGTTCGAGCAGCTGCTGCGCCCGGTCGTAGGCGCCGAACCGTCGATACAGCCGGCCCAGCACCGTCAGGATCTCGGCTTGCGCGTCGGGCTGGCCGGCCAGTTCCGTCGGCAGCCGTTCGGCCCCGGCATCGAGCAAGCCGCGGACCGTCAGGGCCTGGCCGGTGGCGGGGTTGGAGATCGGATCGGCGCCGCTCAGCAGGCCCCTCAGGGCCTCGCTCACCTGAGCGGCTTTGGCCGCCTCCCGCTGGGCGCGGTCGCGCTCGGCCGCCAGCCGGATGGTGTAGAACGCCGTCGAGCCCGCCAGCAGCACGAGGGCGGCGGCCGCCAGCGCCACGCCACGCGCATGCCGGCCGACGAACTTCGCGGCGCGGTAGGCCAGCGTGTCGGGGCGGGCGCTGATCGGCTCGTGGCGCAGGAACCGCCGCAGATCGTCGCCGAGCGCGGCCACCGAGTCGTAGCGCTCCGCCGGATCCTTCTTCAGCGCCTTGGCGACGATGGTGTCGAGATCGCCGGCGAGCTGCTGGCGCAGCCGGGCCGGCGTCGTCGCGCGCGCCGCCGCCAGCGACTCGACGGTCACGCCGTCGGCAAGGGGTCGGCGCATCACGACCTCCGACGGACGTGGGGCCGGTTCCTCGACGATCGACCGCATCAGCAGCGCCGGCGACAAGGCGGTGTCGCCCCCCGGATGCCGGCCGGTGAGCAGCTGGTAGAGCAGCACGCCCAGCGCGTACACGTCGGTGCGCGTGGTCACGGCACCGCCCGTCAGCTGCTCCGGCGCGGCGCACGCGGGAGTGAGCGCGCCGTTCCTCGTGGCTTCGGTGGCCCTGGGCACGCCGTCTTCAGGCCGCAGCAGCTTGGCGATGCCGAAGTCGAGGAGCTTCACGTGGCCATCGCCGGTGACGAGCACGTTCGACAGCTTGAGGTCGCGGTGCACGATCAAGTTGGCGTGCGCATGCCCGACCGGGGCCAGGATGTCGAGGAACAGCCGGATCCGCGCCGGCAGGTCGAGCCGCCGGGCGTCGCAGTAGCGATCCACGTGATCGCCGGCGACGTGCTCCAGCACCAGATAGGCGGTTCCGGCCGGGGTGACGCCGGCGTCGATCAGGTGGGCGATCTGTGGGTGGGTCAGCCGCGCCAGGATGCCGGCCTCGCGGGCGAACTGGGCCGAGGCGTCGGCGCCGAGCTGGGCGGAATCGAGGAGCTTGACGGCGGCGCGCTGCGCGAACGGCCCGTCGGAGCGCTCGGCCAGCCACACCGTGCCCATGCCGCCCCGCCCGATTGGCTCGATCAGACGGAAGGCGCCCGCGGTGAGGCCGGCGCTGGGCACCTCGACCGGCCGGGGCGCCAGGCGGTCTTCGAGAAAGGACGTGGACTGCATCACGTCGAACTCGTCGAGCCACGACGCCACCGCGGCGACGACCGCCGGGTCCACGCCGGTGAGCCCCTGCAGCCAGCCGGCGCGCGCCGGCGGCGGCAGCTCCATCGCCTCGTCGAGCAGGGCGCTGACCTGCGCCCAGCTGTCGCGAGTCGGCCGCGGCGGTCGTCGGGCGTCCACGGCTCACGCCTCCAGCGCGTCGGGCCGCACCGCCCGATGCAGGAAGAGCTTGGCCTTCTGCCAGTTACGCTGCACGGTGCGTTCGGAGATACCCTGCATCGCCGCGATCTCGGTGAACGAGAAGCCGCAGAAGAACTTCAGGTCGACGACGTCGGCCAGGGCCTGATCCACGGCCGCCAGCTCGTCGAGCGCGGCGCTCACCTGGGTCAGCTCGTCGGCGTCGGCCACCATCTCCGCCACATCAGTACTAATCGCAGTCAGCTCGAAATTCCCGCCACGCTTCTGCGCCTGGCGTTGCCGGGCGTAATCGATGATGAGGCCGCGCATCACCCGGGCGGCATACGCCATGAAGTGTTGCCGGTCCGGGAACTTCCCGCCATCGACCTGCGCCAGGTCCAGATACGCCTCGTGGAGCAGGCTGGTCGCCCCGAGCGACACCCCCCAGCCCTGGCGCGCCAGTTCACGCCGCGCGATGCGATGGAGCTGCGCGTACAGCGCGGTGAAGAGCGCCTCGGAGGCGCCGGCCTCCTTGCGGTCGGCCGCCTCGATCAGCGTAGCCAGCGTGGCATCCACGGCGTCACCAGAGGGCCGAGTGTAGCAGCCCGGCTGGCCGTGGCGGGTTTCGCCGGCAATTCTCGATATCCGGATGAGCGCGCCGATGACGGAGCGTCTCGTTCGAGGAGGAAAGCCCGTGCGTTCCCGAGTGGTGTCCGTGTCGTTCTCCTGTGTGCTGGCCTGGCTGGTCGCGGCGTCCGTCGCCGACGCGCAGTCGCTCGGCACCTTCCGGTGGCAGCTGCAGCCGTACTGCAACGTCGTCACGATCAACGTCACCGGCGTGGCCGGGGTCTACACGCTCGAGGGGTTCGACGATCAGTGCGGTGCGCCCACGCGCGCCCCGCTCACCGGCGTCGGCACGCCGAACCCCGACGGCAGTATCGGCTTCGGCTTGAACGTCGTGACCACCCCGGGCGGCCGCGGCCTGCAGGTCGATGCCCGGATCTCGCTGCAGACGCTGGGCGGATCGTGGAGCGACAGCGAGGGCCACTCGGGCACGTTCGCGTTCAACGCCCGCAGCGGCGGCAACCCGCGGCCGGCCCCCGCGGCCGCGTCGGTGATACCGCCGGCGATCACCCTGCGCGCCGACGGCGGGTTCCTGGCCACCGGCACCACCGGATCGGGGACGATCCCGGTCTCGGGTCCCGGCATCCGGATGATGTGGCACGCCGGCAAGGCCGCGTTCCGCGCCGGCGGCGCCGGTGGCACGGAGTGGGACGAGGCCGAAGTCGGAGCCTACAGCACCGCCCTGGGCGCCGGCGCCCGGGCCTCGGGCTACGCCGCCTTCGCCGCGGGATTCGGCGCCAACGCGACCGGCACCTCGTCGGCCGCCTTCGGGTACTACACCAGGGCCGACGGGTCGAGCAGCTTCGCCGCCGGCACCGGGGCCCTCGCGACCGGCAAGAACAGCGTCGCCATCGGCGGCGAGTTCACGCCGCAGGGTGGCGTGCTCGGCGTCCTCGCCGGCGGCGCCGGCGCTATTGCGATCGGCAGCGGCCACGATGCCGCGGGGCCGGGCAGCCTGGCTCTCGGCACGCGGGTGAGCACGACGCCCAATGCCAGCGGCTCGTTCGTCTTCGGCGACCGCTCGAGTGTGAACCAGGTGGTGTCGTACTTTCCGAACGAGTTCCTGGTGCGCGCCGCCGGTGGGGCGACCTTCTACTCCAACGCCGGCCTGACGCTGGGGGTGAAGCTGGCCGCCGGCGCCACCGCCTGGTCGTCGCTCTCGGACGTGAACCGCAAGGAGCACTTCCGCGACCTCGACGGCGAGACGGTGCTGGCGCGGATCGCCGCGATGCCGGTGCGCGAGTGGAGCTACAAGGATCAGGACGGCGGGATCCGCCACATCGGTCCGACGGCGCAGGACTTCCACGCCGCCTTCGGCCTGGGCGAGGATCCGCTGCGCATCAGCACCATCGACGCCGACGGCGTGGCCTTGGCCGCCGTGCGGGCGCTCGAAGCACGGACGCGCGCTTACGAGGCGCGTCTGCAGGCCCTCGAGCGGGAACTGGCGGCGCACCGTGCCGCGGCTGGAGAGCCACGATGACCCGCGCCCGCATCGTCTTCGCGGCGCTCCTGACGGTCGCCGTCGCCGGCCTGGCCGGTGCGCAGCCGCTCGGCAGCTTTCGCTGGCAGCTGCAGCCGTACTGCAACGTCGTCACGATGAACGTCACCGGCGTGGCCGGGGTGTACACCCTTGAAGGCTTCGACGACCAGTGCGGGGCACCGACGCGGGCGCCGCTCACCGGAGTGGCGACGCCGAATCCCGACGGGACGATCGGCTTCGGGTTCACGATCGTCGCCTCGCCCGGCGGACGCGGCGTCCAGGTGGAGGCGCGGCTCTCGATGGCCGGCCTCGGCGGCCCGTGGTCCGACAGCGACGGCCACACCGGCACGCTGGCCTTCAACCGCAGCATCGGCGGCAGCCCGCGCCCGTCGCCCGTGGCCGGACCCGTGATCCCATCGGTCTTCCACCTGCGCACCGACGGCGGATTCGTCGCCGGAGGGTCGGCCACGGTCGGCACCATTCCGGCGTCGGGACCCGGCCGACGACTGATGTGGCACCCGCGCAAAGCGGCGTTCCGTGTCGGCGAGACCGTCAGCGCCCGGTGGGACGACGCGCAGGTCGGCGAGCACAGCGCCGCCTTCGGCTACGAGACCGCGGCGCACGGCGCTGGAAGCATCGCCGCCGGCACCACGTCGGTGGCGCACGGCGCCTCCAGTGTGGCCATGGGCTTTGCCAGCGTGGCCCAGGGCGAGGCCAGCGTGGCGATCGGCCAGCGGGCGATGGCGACCGGATCAGCGAGTGTCGCGCTCGGCGACCAGGCCGAGGCGGCCGGCACCGCCGGCACCGCCCTCGGCTACCGCTCGGCGGCGAACGGCTTCGGGAGCGTCGCCGCCGGCTACCACGCGGTGGCCACTCGCGAAGGGAGCGTTGCGCTCGGCGGCTCGTCGGCGCTCGCCGTCGGCACCCTCGCCGACGGCATCGGCGCCGTGGCGCTGGGCACCGGGCACAGCGCCGCGGGCCAGTTCAGCACCACCCTGGGGACGTTCGCCTCGACGTCGCCGGGAGCGGCCGGGTCGTTCGTATACGGCGACCGGTCCACCCCCAACACCGTGCAGTCGTTCTCGCCCAACGAGTTCGTGGTGCGCGCCGCCGGCGGCACCTACCTCTACTCGAACGCGGCGTTGAACGCGGGCGTCAAGCTGGCGCCTGGGGCCAGCGCCTGGTCGGCGCTGTCCGACGCCAACAGCAAGGAGAACTTCCGCGACCTCGACGGCGCCGCCGTGCTGGCCAGGCTCGCCCGGATGCCGATCCGCGAGTGGAACTACAAAGCGCAGTCCGCCGGCGTCCGCCACGTCGGCCCGACCGCCCAGGACTTCCACGCCGCCTTTGGCCTGGGCGAAGACCCGCTGCGCATCAGCACCATCGACGCCGACGGCATCGCCCTGGTGGCGGTGCAGGCCCTCACCCGCGAAAACGACACGTTGAAAGCCGCGCTGGCCGCCCTGCTGGCGCGCGTCGAACGACTGGAGGCCCAGCGATGATCGCCCAGGAAGCCACGACGATGACCGGCACGGTGCTGGCGCACAACGAACGACCCGCGACGATATGGAGCAGCGGGGGCGGGGACTACCAGGAGGTCAGCCGCGGCATCGCCGACTCGATCGAACACTGCGTGCGGCGGCTCGACCCGCGGCCGGGCGAGCGCATCCTCGACCTGGCGACCGGCACCGGCTGGACCTCGCGGCTGGTCGCCCGCCGCGGCGCGTCGGTGATCGGCGTCGACATCGCCGCCGGCCTGCTCGATGCCGCTCGCGCCCAGGCCGCGGCCGAGGGGCTCGCCATCGACTATCGGCTCGGCGACGCCGAGCAGTTGCCCTTCGCGGACGGCGCGTTCGATGCCGTCGTCTCGACCTGCGGCGTGATGTTCGCCAGCCGACCCGAGGCCGCGGCGGCGGAGCTGAGCCGGGTCGTCCGCCCGGGCGGACGCATCGCGCTGACCACCTGGCTGTCGGACGGCAACCTCTTCAAGATGTTCCAGGTGATGAAGGCCTACATGCCGGCGCCGCCCGCGCCCGCCCCGCCGTCGCCTTTCGCGTGGGGCCGCACGGAGCGGATCCAGGAGCTGCTCGGCGGCGCCTTCGACCTGAAGTTCGAGGCTGGCACGTCGTACTACCGCGAGCCGAGCGCCGAAGCGGCGTGGGATACCTTCTCGGTTGGCTACGGGCCGACCCGGGCGCTGGCCGCGTCGCTCGACGACGAGCGGCGGACGGCGTTCCGCCGCGACTTCATCGCCTTCCACGCCGGCTTTCCCACCGAGCTGGGGATCTGCGTGCCGCGCGACTACTGGCTCACGGTCGGCGTGCGCCGCTGAGGGCCGACGCCGGGCGGCTCGTCACCGCCCGGCGTGTCTGCCCTTCTTCGGCGGGTGCGCCGTCTTCCGCGCGTTCGCCGCCGTCTTCGCTGGCTTCACCCGCGCCGCCAGCACGTCGGGCAGTGCATAGGCCTCGGCGAACCAGTCGGTGAGCGGCGGTTCCACCTCGTCGCGGTGCTGGACGTGGATCAGGTTGGCGACCTTGACCTTCGAGGTGCGGTCGGCGCGTTTGACCCGCGGGTCGCGCAGTGCGCGGTCGAGGAACACGCACACCTCGAGTGCTTTACGCTTCGGCCGCACGAACACGTGGCAGACCTGGCGCGAGAACATGATGCAGCTGCCCGAGGCGTAGATGCGCTGCTCGCCCAGCGCGACCATCGCCTCACGAATCCGCTCCCAGGCCTCGCGGAGATCCTCCGACAGATCCTCGGTGAGCGCGGCCTCGGTCGTGGTCCAGCAGTCGTGGGCCTCGCCTTCCTCGATCCACTGCTTGCAGTGGTAGCACTCCCGGCCGGGCATCGCGGCATTGTAGGTGACAGGCCCGCACTTCGGGACTGTCCCGGCGATCAGAGGAACCGGCCCCACCAGGGCTGGCGCATCGCCTTGTAGCGCCCGTACCACCGGCACAGCGGCAGCATCAGCGCCACCGTCGCCGTCCAGGCGAGGCAGGTCACCCACAGAGGATGGCCGAAGCCGGGCGGGAACAGATCTCGCGATCCGCCCATCGACGGGAACGGCCCGGAGAGGAACGCCAGCGCCGGTCCGTGCTGGAACGCGGCGACGGTCGAGGCCGCGACGTGGATCAGGTAGAAGTGCACCACGTAGTAGAAGAGGGGCACGCGGCCGATGGCCACCAGCGGATGTGACGACGAGGGCTGCCGCCGATCGGCCCACGCCAGCGCGATCACCAGCGGGCCGAGCGTCATCAGCACGAACTGCAGCGACGGCGGGTACTTGGTGGTGCGCAGGAACGACAGCACGCTCATGACCGGCGAGCCCTGCGCGGCCCAGGGACTGGGATCGCCGTAGCCGTTGACGGCGCGCACGACGACGAACGCCGCGACCAGCGCCAGGCCGATCGCCGTGAGCAGGCGCTGCCGGCGCGCCGGGTCGAGGTCGTACAGGCGGCCGGCCGCGAAGCCCAGCGCCATCACGCCGGTCCACGGCAGCACCGGGTAGCCCGACACCACCGGCAGGCCGCCGACCAGGAACGCGCCCGGTACGTGCAGCAGCGTCCACAGCGGCGCGAACACGCCGACGTCGGCGGCCCGCAGCGGGTCGAGCAGGTTGTGCAGCGCGACCACGGCGAGTCCGTAAGCGAGCACGGCGCGCGAGGGCAGCCATATCAGCGCCGCCAGCGCGACCATCGACAGCCCCAGGGCCACCAGAATGATGAGCAGCAGCGGATCCCGGCCGTCGAGGCGGAAGTTCAGCGCGAAGCGCATCACCGTGATCTCGAGCAGCACGAGCCACAGGCCCCGCGTGACCAGGTGCCACGACAGCCGTCCACGATCGCCGTCGCGCGCCAGTTGCCGCGCCGCCGCCAGCCCGGCCAGGAACGCGAAGCCGGGCGCGCAGACATGGGTGATCCAGCGCGTCAGGAACAGGATCGGCGTGGTGCGGGTGAGGTCTTCGGCGGTGAAGACCATGGCATCGGCGTGAAAGAACTCGCGGACGTGGTCGAGCGCCATCACGACCATGATGGCGCCGCGCACCGCGTCGATGCCGGTGAGCCGTGCCGCGCCGTTCGGGGTCATTCGCCGGCCATGCTACCAGCGACGTAAGATCGAGCGGACATGGACCACTCGATCACCCACGTGCTCGACGGCCACAAGGGCGCCTTCGTCATCGAGCAGGACGGCCGGCGCCTGGCGACGATGACCTACTCGCTGGCCGGCGACGACCTGGTGATCATCGACCACACCGACGTGGACGCGTCGCTGCGCGGCACCGGCGCCGGCAGCGCGCTGGTGGCCGCGGCGGTGGCCTGGGCCCGCGACAGCGCCCGCCGCGTCATGCCGCTGTGCCCGTTCGCCCGCTCGGTCTTCGAGCGCACGCCGGAATACGCCGACATCAAGGCCTGAGGCGATGCTGCGCACCGTCCGCGTGACCCGCTACGTGACGCCCTTGCGCGAGGGCGGATCGCTGCCGGCCATCGTCGAGGCCGACGACGACGGCCTCTACGTGCTGAAGTTCCGCGGCGCCGGTCAGGGCCCGCGGGCGCTGGTGGCGGAACTGATCGCCGGCGAACTCGCCCGCGCGCTCGGGCTGCCGGTGCCCGAGATCGTCTTCGCCGACCTGGATGGCGATCTGGCGCGCACCGAGCCGGATCCGGAGATCCACGCGCTGATTCACGACAGCGCCGGCCGCAATCTGGCCCTGGACTTCCTGCCCGGCGCGGTCACGTTCGATCCGGTCGTCCACACCCTTGACCCGGAATTCGCCGCCCGCGTCGTGTGGTTCGACGGCTACGTGACCAACGTCGATCGCACCGCCCGCAACACCAACATGCTGATGTGGCACCGGCGGCCGTGGCTCATCGACCACGGCGCCACGCTCTACGTCCACCACACGCCGGGCTGGGAACTCGAGACCGGGAAGGCCCGCGACCCTTTCGCGATGCTGGCCACGCACGTCCTGCGGGCGCGCGGCGCCCGGCACCTCAGCGAGGCCGACGCCAGGTCGGCCGCGGCGCTGGGACCGGGCGTGATCGAGGCGGTGCTCGATCTCGTGCCCGACGCGTGGCTGGCGAGCGAACTGCCGGACCGCTCGGCGGCCCAGACGCGCGCCGCCTACGTGCGCTACCTTCGCGATCGGCTCGTGCCGCCGCGGCCGTTCCTGCCGGAGACGCCTCGTGCCGCCTGAGATCACCTACGACTACGCGGTGATCCGCGTCGTGCCGCGCGTCGAGCGCGGCGAGCAGGTGAACGTCGGCGTGATTCTGTCGTGCGTGGACGCCGACTACCTGCAGACGCGCATCGAAGTGGACGAGGCGCGGCTGCGCGCGCTCGACCCGTCGCTCGACCTCGACGCGGTGCGCGACGGCCTGGCCCTGTTTCCGGCGGTCTGCGCCGGCGGCGCCGCCGCCGGGCCGATCGGCGAACTGCCCGCGCGCGGGCGGTTCCGCTGGCTGGTGTCGCCGCGCAGCACGGTCATTCAGGCGTCACCCGTGCACACCGGACGCACGACCGACCCCGACGCCACCCTGCAGCACCTGTTCGACCGGCTGGTGCGGCCGCCGGCGGCCGGCTGACTCACACCGTCGGCAGGAAGTACTCGCGCAGGTCGAGCGACCAGCCGGGCAGGAGCGGCGTGGCCAGGTGATGACCGTCCTCGGCGGTCAGTTCGTCTACCTTGCGGAGCTTGCCGTCGTCCGGCCGGAACACCTGCACGGTGTCGAGTTCCGGATCGACCAGCCAGTACTCGCGGACGCCGGTGCGCTCGAACAGCCGCCGCTTGATCTTCGCATCGGTGTGGCGGGTCGAGGGCGACAGCACCTCGATGACGAGCGCCGGCGGCCCCTGCACGTTCGCCTTGGTGAGGATCGCGGTCTGATCGCCGGCGACGAACAGCAGGTCGGGCTCGACGACGTCGTAGTACGACAGCACGACGTCGAGCGGCGCCAGGAACAGCCGGCCGGTGCCCGGGCGCGACGCCAGCCAGCTGCCGATCGACAAATACAGCCGGCCCACCAGATCCTGGTGACGCAGGCCCGGCGACGCCGTCACGTAGTGCTCTCCGTCGATGATCTCGTGCCGCTTCCCGTCGTTCGGGATGAGCAGCAGATCGTCGTAGGTGAGACGCGTGTCGGCCTGCGATGAGGGTGTGCCCATCGAGTCCTCCCCGGCCATGCGGGCATCTTACTCCCGGCCATGACCCGGGCAGATTGCGAGGCACGTACCGAGCACAATCCGACGCCATTCCGCCAGACTACGACCGGCGCGCGCGGATTCTGCGCCGCGGCGACGCTCGGCACTGCGCAGAAAGCGCCCGGACAGCCGGGCGGTCAGGCCCTCCCGGGGGTGACGCCGACGTACTTCGCGCGCGGGCGGATCAGTTGCCCGCTCGCGTACTGCTCGATGGCGTGGCCAATCCAGCCCACGGTGCGGCCGATCGCGAAGAGCATCAGCGGCGCGCCCGCCGGCAGCCGCAGCACGCGGGCCACGGCGGCCAGCGCGAAGTCGAGGTTCGGGTGCTCGCCCGTCACCGTCGTGGCGACCCGGGCGACGTCGCCCACGAACCGCAGGTCGGCGCGAGGAGACCACGCGCGCAGCCAGTCGAAGATCGCCGTGGCTCGCGGGTCGCCGTCCGGGTACAACGGATGCCCGAAGCCGTCGATGCTCTCGCCGCGTTGCAGGCGGCCCGCGAGGGCCTGGCGAAGCGATCGCTCGCGACGCAGTTCATGCAGCATGGCCTCGGCGCGGGCGCTGGCGCCGCCGTGCTTCGGGCCTTCCAGCGCTGCCAGCGCGGCGATCACCGCGCCGTAGGGGCTGGCGCCAGCCGAGGCGGCGCAACGGGCCGTGAACGATGACACGTTCAGCTCGTGATCGGCGCAAAGCACCAGGACGCGGCGCAGCAGATCGGCCGCTGGCGACGCCAGGCGCCAGGCCCGCGCCAGCGCCGCGTCCGGCGTGCGGCCTGCCGCCGGCTCGAGGGTCGCCGCCTGCACCAGTACGCGCAGGATGCGATCGCCGCAGCGGACCACGGCTGCCGGCCGCGTGTCGAACGCCGCCGGATCGCCGGCGGCTGCGGCGGCCAGCGCGCTCTGGGCTCGACCGATGAACGGCAGGGTCGCCTGCGGCGGGAGCCTTCTGGACCGTGCCGATGCAACCGACTCCCTCGGTCGTTCGGCGATCCTGCCGAACTGGCCGGTCCACACGAGCGACGCCACCTCCTCGAAGGTCCGCTCGCGGGCCAGGGCCACGGCGTCGTAGCCGCGGTAGTAGAGCCGCTGTCCGTCGATGAGCGCGATGGCCGACTCGAGCACCGGCAGTCCCCAGTCGAGCGACCGGGCCGCCACGTGGTCGGGGTGCTTGCGCTCGTCGGCGCGCCGCCGCAGCCGCTCGACGTCGTCGCGGGCGTACTGTCGCTCGCGCATCCGCCCCGCCACCGCCTGCGAGCGAATCCGCCCCCGGCTCACGTAGGCGTACAACGTCGCCCGGCTCACGCCCAGCAACCCCGCCGCCGCTTCGGCGCCGATCCACGGCGCCTGCTTCGTCGCTGTCGCCACCATCGCCCCTCCGTGTCTTAGCGTTTTTCCCCCTGGTCCCCGGTCCCTGGTCCCCGGTCCCTACGTGCGTCAGTTGATTGTTGAATCAACGTTGACGCCTCTGACATGTGAGTCTAGCGTGGAGCCATGACGACAGCGCAGACGGGACTCGACGGCGTGGTCGCGGCAACGACCGCGCTGAGCGACGTGGACGGCGATCGCGGCGCGCTCACCATCGCCGGCTTCCCGCTGGAGGAGCTGGCCGCGCACGCCACCTTCGAGGAGACGACGTGGCTGCTGTGGCACGGCGAGCTGCCCACGGCCGGAGAACTCGACCGGTTTCGCCGCGGCCTGGCGGCAGCCCGCCCACTGCCTCCGGCCACCGTGGCCGTGATCGGCGAGTGCGTCGCCGCCGGCCTCGACGCGATGGACACGCTGCGCATCGCCGCCGGGACGATCTCGCTCACCGCCGCCGACGCCGTCACGCTCGTCGCGCAGTGCCCGGTCATCGTCGCCACGCACTGGCGGATGCGCGCCGGCCTGGCGGCGCTGGCGCCTCGCGCCGACCTCGGCCATGCCGCCAGCTTCCTCTACCTGCTCGACGGCCGCGAGCCCGACCCGGAGCGCGTCCGTGGCCTGGAGACCTACCTCAACACCGTGGTGGACCACGGCCTGAATGCCTCGACCTTCACCGCGCGCGTGATCACCTCCACCGGCTCGGACCTGGTCTCGGCCGTGGTCGGCGCACTTGGCGCCTTGAAGGGCCCGCTCCACGGCGGCGCACCCGGACCGGCCCTCGACATGGTCTTCCAGATCGGCGACGCGTCGCGGGCCGAGGGGGTACTGCGCGACAAGCTGGCTCGCGGCGAGAAGCTGATGGGCTTCGGCCACCGCGTCTACAAAGTGCGCGACCCGCGCGCCGACGTGCTCGCCACGGCGGCCGAGCGGCTGTTCACCCGAGCCGGCGACATGGCCCTGTACCGGCTCGCCCGCGACGTCGAGGCCACGGCCCTCCGCCTGCTGGAGGAAGCCAAGCCGGGGCGTCGCCTGCAGACCAACGTCGAGTTCTACACGGCCCTGCTGCTGCACGGCCTCGGCCTCGACACCAGCCTGTTCACGCCCACCTTCGCCATGAGCCGGGTCAGCGGCTGGATTGCCCACGCCGCCGAGCAGGCGCGCGCTGGCCGCATCATCCGCCCGCAGTCCGAGTACGTGGGCCCGCGCGGCCGCACCTGGGTGCCGCTGGCCGAACGGCGGGCGGCCACGGCATCATGCGAACTTAGAAGGACGGGCGTCAGTTCCGTCGGAGGTCCTTCCCCGGTCCCTGGTCCCTGATCCCTGGTCCCTACTTCAGCTCCACCACCGTAATGGCGTTCCAGTCGTTCATCGGGATCACCAGCCGGTGGCGCTTCGAGTCGTAGGTCATCGACGCCGCGCTGGGGATGCCCGAGGCGATGATCTCGGCCTTCTGGCCGGGGCGGATGCGGCTCACCGTGCCCTGGCGCACGCTGCTCACGTACTTGGTGCCGTCGTCGAGAACGACGATGCCGTCGTTGCCTGGGTCCACGGCCTGCTCGGTCGTCACCAGCTTGCCGTCGGGCGTGTAGGTGTGGACGTCGTTGGTGCCCACGTTGACCACCACCAGATTGCCTTTCGGGTCGAAGGCGATGCCGTTGGGCAGGTTGAGCGGAGCTCCGCTGACCACCACCGTGGCCTGGCCCTGCGGGGTGATGCAGTAGATCTTCCAGCTCGACGGCTCCTGCGGGGTGCCGGTCTGAGTGGCGTAGATGGTGCCGTCGTCGGCCACCTCGAGGTCGTTGAAGCGGATCACGCCCGGCACCTGGATCTGACCCGACGGGGCGCCGGTCTTCATGTCGAACCAGCGCACGGTGTCGATGTCCACGACGTAAAGGAAGCCGCGGGCGATGTCGCTGCCCAGCGGGTGATTGAGCGTGAGGCCGTTGCGGTTCACGCCAATCCACTTCAGCGTATGGGCGGTGCCGTCGGGGTTGATGAGGGCGATGTAGCCGTCGTTGGGCGCCATCTCCTGCGGCATGCCGGCGTTGACGGCCACGTAGAGATCGCGCTCGGCGTCGTAGCTGAGGCTCTCGGCAAACCGGAAGCCGCCGTAGGTCCTGGCGTTCGGCGTCATCTTCAACGGCGTGCCGGCGACGAACGGCTGGGCCGCGGCCGGTGTGGGCGCGGGCTGCGGCGGGGTCTGCGCGAACGCGGGAGCCACGGCGACGACGGACGAGAGCAACGACAGAACGACGGCACGACGCATCGAGCGAACCTCCAAGGGGATGTGGCGCCATTGTAGGTCGAGGTGGCGGAGCCGAAGCTCCGCCCTACTTCGCTAGGATGGTCACTGGAGGGGCGATGCAGCTCGGCATGATCGGACTGGGGCGCATGGGCGCCAACATGGTGCGCCGCCTGATGCGCGCCGGACATGACTGCGTGGTCTACGACGTGTCGGCCGAGGCGGTGCGGGCGCTCGCCGCCGAGGGGGCGACCGGCACCACGTCGCTCGAGGCGTTCGTGGCCGCGCTTTCGGCACCGCGCGCGGTGTGGCTGATGCTGCCGGCGGCGATCGTCGATCGCGAGCTGGACCGGCTGGCGCCGTACCTGTCCACCGACGACGTGATCGTGGACGGCGGCAACTCGCACTACCACGACGACATCCGCCGCGCCCGTGCGCTCGAGGCCCGCGGCCTCCACTACGTGGACGTCGGCACCAGCGGCGGCGTGTGGGGGCTGGAGCGCGGCTACTGCCTGATGATCGGCGGCGACGCCACCGCGGTGCGCCGTCTCGATCCGATCTTCGCGGCGCTGGCCCCCGGCCCGGGCGCCATTCCGGCCACGCCGTCGCGAGCGGCCGGACGCGGCACCGCCGACCGCGGCTACCTGCACTGTGGGCCCCCGGGCGCTGGCCACTTCGTGAAGATGGTCCACAACGGCATCGAGTACGGCCTGATGGCCGCCTACGCCGAGGGCTTCAACCTGCTGCGTCACGCCGGGGTGGGTGCGCACGCCCGCGAGGCCGACGCCGAAACGACGCCGCTGCGCCACCCCGAGCACTTCCAGTACGACCTCGACCTGGGCGAAATCGCCGAGCTGTGGCGGCGCGGCAGCGTGGTGTCGTCGTGGCTGCTGGATCTCACCGCCGAGGCGTTCGCCGAAAGCCCGACGCTCGACGGCTTCTCGGGCCGCGTGTCCGACTCGGGCGAGGGCCGCTGGACCATCGCCGCCGCCATCGACGCCGGGGTGCCGGCGCCGGTGCTGAGCGCCGCGCTCTACGACCGCTTTACCTCGCGCGGCGAAGGCGAGTTCGCGCACAAGGTGCTGTCGGCGCTGCGCTTCCAGTTCGGCGGGCACCGCGAAGCGCCGAAGGGCGAGGGCCGATGAGCACGACGCCGTCCGACGCGCTGGTGGTATTCGGGGTCACCGGCGACCTGGCGTTCAAGCAGATCTTCCCCGCCCTCCACGCCATGGTGCGCCGCGGCGCTCTCGACGTGCCGGTGCTGGGCGTGGCCCGGGCCGGGTCGAGCCTGGAGGCGCTGAGGGCGCGGGCCAGGGAGAGCATCGAGGCGAAAGGCGCCCTCGATCCGGCGGCGTTCGAGAAGCTGGCCGGACTACTTCACTACGTCGGCGGCGACTACGAGGATCCCGCCACCTTCGCGGCGCTGCGCCAGGCGCTGGCCGGCGCGTCGCGGCCCACTTACTACCTGGCGATCCCGCCGAGCCTGTTCGAGCCTGTGGTCTCCGGTCTGGCCGCGGCCGGGATCGTCGAGGGCGCGCGGGTGATCGTCGAGAAGCCCTTCGGCCGTGACCTGGCGTCGGCCGAGGCGCTCAACGACACGCTGCATCGGCACCTGCCCGAGCCGTCGATCTTCCGCATCGATCACTACCTGGGCAAGGAGCCGGTGCAGAACCTGCTCTACTACCGCTTCGCCAACTCGTTCCTCGAGCCGATCTGGAACCGCAATTACGTCGACCGCGTGCAGATCACCATGGCCGAGACGTTCGGCGTGCAGGGCCGCGGCCGGTTCTATGAGGAGGCCGGGGCGATCCGCGACGTGGTGCAGAACCACCTGCTGCAGATCGTCAGCCTGCTGGCCATGGAGGCGCCGGGCGGGCGCGGCACCGAATCGGTGCGCGACGAGAAAGCGCAGGCGTTCCGCTCGATGCGGCCGCTGTCGCCGGCCGAAGTGGTGCGCGGGCAGTTCCGCGGCTACCGCGGCGAAGACGGCGTGGCCACCGACTCCGCGGTGGAGACGTTCGCGGCCGTCCGCCTGCACATCGACTCGTGGCGCTGGGCCGGCGTGCCCTTCTACATCCGCGCCGGCAAGCACCTGCCGATCACCGCCACCGAGGTGCTGGTGGAGCTGAAGCGCCCGCCGGTCAGCGTGTTCGCCGACTGCGACGCCGCCCGGCCCAACCACTTCCGCTTCCGGCTCAGCCCGCGCGTGGTGCTGTCGCTCGGCGCGCGGGCCAAGACACCGGGTGAGCGCATGCGCGGCGAGGACGTGGACCTCATCGCCTGCCACGACCAGCACGACGAGATGGCGCCGTACGAGCGCCTGCTCGGCGACGCGATGCGCGGCGACCAGACGCTCTTCGCGCGCGAGGACACGGTGCTCGAGGCGTGGCGCATCGTCGATCCGGTGCTGGCCCAGGCGACGCCGCTGCACGAATACGAGCCCGGCTCGTGGGGGCCGGCGGCGGCCGACCGGCTGGTCGGGCCGCGCGGCTGGCACGACCCCGAACAGGAGTGGGCGTGTGAGTGAGCTGGTCGTGTGCGAGTCGGCCGGGGCGGTCGCCGACACCGCCGCGGACTTCGTGGCCGGCTGCGCGCGGACGGCCATCGACTCCCGCGGTCGATTCCTGCTGGCGCTGTCGGGGGGCACGACCCCACGTCCGCTCTACCAGCGGCTCGCCGCGCCGCCGTGGCGTGACCGCATCGACTGGACGCGCACGCACCTGTTGTGGAGCGACGAGCGGTGCGTGCCGCCGACCCATCCCGACAGCAACTACCGGATGGTCCGCGAGGCGCTCGTCGATCACGTGCCGATCCCGCCGGCACAGGTCCATCGGATGCACGGCGAGGATCCGCCGGCCGAGGCGGCGGCCGCCTACGAGGCGGAGCTGCGCGCGCTCGTCGGCCCGGCGCCCCTCGAGTCCGTGGGGCCGCACGGTCTCGACCTGGTGCTGATGGGATTGGGCACCGACGGTCACACGGCGTCGCTCTTCCCGGGCCGCCCATCGGGCCGCGAAACCGAGCGCTGGGTCGTGGCCGACCAGGACCCGTCGGGCCGCCCACGCCTCACCCTGACGCCGCCGGCGATCAACGCCGCGCACACCGTGCTGTTCCTGGTGGTCGGCACCGAGAAGGCCGAGGCGCTCGCGGCCGTGCGCCGAGGAACGTTCTCACCGGACCTGATGCCGGCCACGCGCATCGCGCCGCGCCCGGGAACGCTGGTGTGGATCGCAGACACCGACTCGGCAGCCGGCGTCAGCGCGTCTGGCAGCCGCTGACGGCCCCGGTCGCCGTCAGCCAGCGCGGCCGTACGGGGTCGACCAGGCGCGATACCGCCAGCGTCGGCCCCTGCGCCTGCAGCCAGTCGCGCACGACGTCGCGCACCAGCAGCGCGTCCTGGTGCGTTCCCGGTGCCGGACGTGTACGGCCGGCCTCCGGATCGGCGGCATCGGCGCTCAGCCGTGACGCCATGAAGTCGGTGGTGGCGACGACGAGCCGCTCGGCGTCGCCGATCGGCGCGCCGGACGCTCGACGCACGTCCACCTCGAGCGCGTCGGCGCGGCAGTCCACGGTGACACGCAGCCCGGACACGCCGAGCGATCGGCTGCGGAACCGCGGCCGCCGCACCTGGGCGGTCAGCATGCGCCGCAGGTCGGCGCCGGTGACCGTCACGGCCACGACCCGGTTGTCGAACGGGAACGCGTCGTAGACGGCGCCCTGGGTCACGGCACCGGCGGCCAGCCCGACCCGGATCCCGCCCGGTCCGGCGCTGTAGCCGAGCGCGGCGTCGGCGCCGGGGACGGCGGCCAGCATCGCCTCGGCGAAGAGATGGCCGAGCGGCGACTCGCCGTCGCGATCGCCGCGGGCCACCTCGCCGTCGAGGCTGACCCCGAGCGGCCGCGCCCGCAGGTCGGCGACACGCTGGAGCGCCGGGGCCATCGCCGCCAGCACCGCCGGGTCGTCGGCCACCTCGCGGCCCTCGTAGTGCGGGGGCACCGAGGCCGCGGTCGCCGCGGGCACGCAGTGGCCGGTCCCTTCCGCCTGGCGCGCGCAGATCGGCTGCGGCGCGAAGATCCGCGATCCCACGACAGATCCCGTCGCCGTCTCCACCGTGAGATCGACGCGGCTGAACGCCTGGCCCCAGGAGTAGGCCTGCACCATCGGGATGCCGTGCACCTGATGCGCGACCGCGCCGTGAGTGTGGCCGGCGACGACGGCGTCGACGAGTCCGGCCGGCAGCACGCGGACCACCTCGAACATCTCGGCGGCCGGATCGCACGACGCGATCGACGCCGGGTCGTCGAACGCCGTGCACACCCCCCCGGCATGCGACGCCGCGATCACGACGGTCGCGCCGCGCTCGCGCAGCGCCAGCGCCTCGCGCTCGACGGTCGCGGCGAGCGGCGCGATCGCCAGGCCGCCGACGTTGGCCGCCAGCGTCATCGACAGCGAATGCAGGGTCATCACGCCGACGATGCCGACACGGATGCCCGCCACTTCCACCAGCGCGGACGGCTGCACGTTGGGCCACGTCACGGGCTGGCCGGTGGCCGAGTCGATCAGGTTGGCGGCGAGGAACGGGAAGCGCGCCTGCGCGGCGCGCGCCTTGAGCGCTCCGCGCGGATCGGCGTCGGCGCCCTCGTCGTCGTCCCAGCGGTCCACGGCGCCGTACTCGAAGTCGTGGTTGCCGACGGCGAGCGCGGTGTAGCCGAGGGCGTTGTAGGCGTCGATCACCACGGCGCCCTCGGAGAGGTTGGAGGTGATGCCGCCCTGGTACGTGTCCCCGGTGTCGAGCAGCACGACGCCGCCGCCGTCGGCGGCGCGGGCCCGGCGCAAGTTGGCCAGGTAGCCGCCGAACCGGGCCAGGCCGCCCTTGCCGTGGTCGCTGGTGTCGATCCGCCCGTGCAGGTCGGTCGTCCCGACGACCGAGATCGTCACCCGCTCGGGAGCCGAGGATCCCGGCCACGACCAGGCGGCGAGCCCGAGGGCGCACACGGCGGCCAGCGTTCCCGTCAGGGCACGAGGCCGCGCGCGGAGGCGGGCATCGGGAGACATGGCCACCGCCATGATGCCTCAGGCGAGAACCGGGCAGACGACATAGGATGAGGGCGTGCTCCCCCCTGCCGGCCGCGAGCCCACGGTCGCTCGCGACGCCGATCGCACCCGGCCCGACGCCGGGGCCGTGCGGCGCGTGGCGCCGCGGCTGCCAACCCCGCCGCCCGTCGAACCCGACCGGTCCGGCGACACCCTGCCCGACGACCTGCTCGCCGAGCAGCTGCAGCGGCTGACCGCCTTCGCCCTGGTGGCCGGTGGCCTGTGGGGCATCGGCCTGGTGATGGACGCCGTGGTGTTTCCGCTGGCCATCGGTGCGCCGGTACGGCCGACGTCGCTCGCCATCAACACGCTCGGCGTGCTCGGCGCCGTCGGCACCTACGTGTGGGTGCGCTTCTCGAAGCGCGCGCCCCGCGCCAAGTCCGACGCGGGCATGTGGCTGATGCTGCTGAATGCCTTCGACATCGCCCTGCTCGAAACCTGGGCGGTCGATCCGACCCACGCCATGTTGGGCCACCTGTCGTGGACGGCGATCGTGATCCTGCTGTCGGCGATGATCGTGCCCAGCTCGCCGCGCAAGATGCTCGCCTTCGGACTGGCGGCGGCGTCGATGAGCCCGATTGGCGTGTGGCTGGCGCACCTGCGCGGCGTCGACACGCCGTCGGCGTTCCACACCCTGTTGATGTACTTCCCCACCTACTCGTGCGCGCTCGCCGCGGTGGTGCCGGCGCGGATGTTCCAGCGCGTCGGGCGCCGGCTGCGCGAGGCCCGCGACCTGGGCAGCTACGAACTCGTGGAGCGCCTGGGCGAAGGCGGCATGGGCGAGGTGTGGCGGGCCCGGCACCGGCTGCTGGCCCGACCGGCGGCGATCAAGCTGGTGCGTCCGGCAATGCTCGCCGGCGGCGCCGATGGCGACGCGCGGCTGGCGATCAAGCGCTTCGAGGCCGAGGCTCAATCGACCGCGGCGCTCACCTCGCCGCACACGATCCGGCTGTTCGACTTCGGTGCCACCGACGACGGCCGCTTCTACTACGTGATGGAGCTGCTCGAGGGCCGTGACATGGCCTCGCTCGTCGAGCAGTCGGGGCCGCTGCCGGCGGCGCGCGCGGTCTACCTGCTGCGGCAGATCTGCCACTCGCTGGCCGAAGCCCACAGCCAGGGCATGGTGCACCGCGACATCAAGCCGGCCAACATCTTCGTCTGCCGCATGGGCCTCGACGACGACGTCGTCAAGGTGCTCGACTTCGGCCTGGTGCAGAAGGCCCGCCGCGACCCGGCCCAGGATCTCACGTCCTCGCTGGCGTCGATGGCATCGCTGGCGGGGGTGGCCGGCACGCCGGCATTCATGGCGCCGGAGCTGGTGGCCGATCCCGATCGCGTCGATCACCGCGCCGACATCTATGCGCTCGGGTGTGTCGCCCACTACCTGCTCACCGGCGAGCACGTGTTCCACGGCCGTACGCCGTTGCAGGCGCTGCTCGATCACGTGAGCGCGCCGCCGCAACGCGCTTCGGCGCGCGCGGCGGCCGACGTGCCCGGCTGGCTCGACGACCTGATCCTGGCCTGCCTGGCCAAAGATCCCGCAGACCGTCCGCCGACTGCCGCCGCCGTCGCTCAGCGCATCGCGATGCTCGAGGGCACGCCGGGCTGGACCGCCGCGAAGGCGCGCGAGTGGTGGCAGGCGCGACGCGCCGTCGCCGTCAGTCCGTGAGCGCCAGCACGGCGAAGGCCGTGGCGAGATCCGACATGAACAGCCGCCGCCACGGCTCGCCTTTCTCGCCGCCGTGCTCGCGGTCGAAATTGAGGGAGTGGGCGCGCCACGGCGCCCAGGCGGCGTCACCGGCCGTTTCGGGCACCTGGTGCGACCGCAGCCAGGCCAGCCCCTTGGCGATCGACGGCCGGGTGGCGGCGGCGCCGCTGCGGCGCAGCGCGTGCACGACCAGGCCGGTGGCGTAGCCGTCGGACGCGGCGAGCAGTGCGGCGTCGGTGGTTCCGGGCGGCGCGAACGGCGCCTCGGTCTTCGTCCAGCGCCACGGACCGAGGTCGGCCAGCGACCAGCCGCCATCGGCTCGTTGCTTCGTCTCGAGCTCGCCGACGAGCGCCTCGACTTCCGCGGTCGTGAACGTCCCCGGCAGGGCCGACGACGCCAGCAGCGCCCACGCCTTGTTGAACAGCCGCTGCGAGCCCAGGTTCGTCTTGAGATATCCGCGCAGCCGCGCGAGCCCGGCCTGGCCCTGTTCGTTCTTGCTGGCATACATGCCGGGCGAGGTGCCGACGGCCAACGCGGCGAGCGTCGCGCCGTGGAACACCGAGTCGTTGGCTTCGTACGGCTCGAGGCCGAAGTTGAGCCAGTCCCAGGCGCCGTCGGCGCGCTGTACCTCCCACAACCGGGCGATCGCCGCCCGCGTCGCCTCGCTGCCCGTGCCCGATCGGCCGAGCGTGTCGTATTGGGTGAGCACCAGCGCGTTCAGCACCGCTTCGACGCCGCGCGACTCGACCTTCTTGGCCTCGGTGTGGTCGTAGTAGGGCTGCTGGGTGGCGACGTGCGTCACGCGCCGGCGGGCGGTGTCGAGGATGCGCTCCTCGTGCGCGGTCGGCGCCGATTGATTCATGGCGAGGCGCAGCGCGGGACGCGCCAGCGCGTAGGGCACGGCGGTGTGGCACGAGAGACAGCGGGTCTCGCCGTCGCCGGTCCTGAGCACCTTGGCCTTGGTCCACCACATCTCCATCCGCGCGTCGAGGGCGCGGGCGGCGGCGGTTCTGTCCCAGGTGGTCGGGTCGTCGCCCGGCGCCGCGGCGCGGAGGGCCAGCGACCCGGCGAGGACGAGCGCGGCGGCGGCGAGCGTGCGGAGCGGCATCGGCGGATCTGACCACCCGGCCCGGCCGCCGTCAACCCCGCCCGGATGTTGTCGCGGCCAGCGCCGCGACCGCCGTCGCCGTCGAAAAGGTCCGCGCCTCGTCGGCGAAGGTCGGCCCGGCATCGGCGGCGCTCCACGGATGCACCACGTGGCGGTGCGTCAGCCGCAGCACCGGGGCGCTCGGGAACGAGCCGTCCGGCAGCTGGAGGCCGCGGAGCGCCGCGCACCGCGACCGCACGAGGTCATCGGCGCCCAGGTGCATCAGACAGAGAATCTGCAGCGCCGAAGCGAACCCCGAGGTCGTGTGGCAGTCGACGACGGCGCCGATGGTGCGGCGGCGGAGGTCGGGGGCGTCGGGCTCGAGGCAGGCCAGGGCGACCTCGGTCGCATAGAGCGGTGTGGTCCACCAGTAGGACGGCCAGAGTCCGTCGGGACCACGTCCCTGGCGCAGGAACCGCCGCGCCGACTGCAGCGCTTCGGGCGGCACGCCGGGTTCGCCCGACAGCGCGAGCACGGCGGTGGCCGTGACCTCGAGGTGTGAGTTCGTCCAGGCACCGTGGTTCCAGGCGCGGGTGTAGGTGGCGAACCCGCCGTCGAGCTGATGGTGCGCCAGAAGTCGGGCCACGCCGTGCGGCGACGCGATGCCGCGGCGGCGCAGGAACGCGGTGGCGAGCGCGGTGGTGTCGGCATCGGGGCCGGTCGCGGGTGCGTAGCCCCAACCGCCGTCGGCACAGACCGCCGCGCGCAGCCACACGGCGGCGCGGTCGAGATCGGGCGCCGGCAGCGACGCCGGCCGCAGCGCGCTCAACCGCCAGCCGACATAGGCGGTCGTCCAGGTGCGCGACGGGCCGGGCGGCAGCGTCCAGTCGCTCCAGGCGCCGTCGGCATCCTGCGTTCGCGCGAGGTACGCCAGGGCGCCGGCGATGACCGCCGCCGTGCGGGCCGTCACGGCCCGCCCAGCACCGCGCCCGGATTCAGATAGACCGAGGCGTGGACGAGGTCGCCGCGGATGCCGACGCCGGCAAAGGCGTGGAGCGACGCGTGCCGGCCGGCCGGCGGCACGGCGGCGCCGCCGGTCAGCCGATCGACCGTGGTGCGATACGCCGCCTCGCCAAGGCCTTCAGCCCGCAGCCAGGCGCCGATCCGCCGCGACGCCTCGGCATCGTCACCAAACGCGCAGTGCGTGCAGAACTCCACCTTGCCGCCGGCGTCGGCCGACTCGGCGAGGTCGGCCGAGACGACCACCGACTGTGTGGGCCGGCGGACGTCGTCGCCGAGCAGCGCGGCGGCGCAGCTGTCGAACGCCGCCCCGGCGACCGCCGCGGGGGCGGCAACGGTGAGCGCGTCCCGATAGGTGGACACCGGCAACCCGTAGCCGCGGACGTAGACACGGACCGCCGGCGGGGCGCCTGAGCGGACGGTGATCGCCGCACCGAGCGGCGCCATCGGGCCGAGTGCCTCGCGCACGCGTCGCCAGCGCGTGGTGGCCCCGGCGGCCGCGGCCAGCGTGTCGAGCCGCCGCCATTGCTCGCCGACGCTGCCCCAGGCGCCGTTCACGTAGATCGTCACCGCCGGCGGTCCGGCGACGGGATACCGCACGGCGAACCAGCACACGTTCGCCGGCAGCGCCGGCGTCTCCGGTATCAGCCCGCCAACGAGCGGCGCGGCTGCATCGGCCTCGGCGTCGAGCCGGCAGGCCTGCACCAGGGCCCGCCATGCCGCCGCCGCGGCCCGCCGCCGCACGTCGGCACCGGCCCCGCACGGCCCGGCCTCGCCGAGGAACTGGAACGGCCCGCCGCCGGCGGCGCTCAGATCGAGCGCGAACTGGAACGGCGTGCCGTCGGCGTTGATGCGCGAGTGATCCGGCGAGCGCTGGCCGGCGGTGATGGCCAGCGACTCGCGGCACAGCAGGTCGAACGCCCGCAGGATCTCCGCCGTCCGGTGTTCGACCCCGAACGCCGGGATCAGCCGGCACACCTGGCGGCGGATGTCATCGGCGAGCACGGCGCGCCGCCGCCACGTTGACGAACCGCCGCGGCGGACGCGGCCGCGGCCGATCCGCCGGGCCGTCGTCGGCCTTGGTGAGGGTGATGGCCACGCGCGACGGCACGCGGCTCTCGAAGATCACGCCCTGCCCGGGGCCGGTGTGCAGCGTCGCCGGCGCGAACGCCTTGGCCTCGCAGGCGACGCGGATCGGCGCGCCGGGCCGGTAGCGGCGCTCCTTCAGCGGCGGGTAGTCGACCACCAGCTCCGCCTGCGCGCCCGTCAAGGTGTTCTTGACGGCGTAGGTGCCAGGCCGCAGCACGATCGCCGCAAACGCGTCGCCGGGCGCCAGGGCGCGCGTGTCGTAGCCCTTGTCCTCCTGCGGCGCGTCGGTTCGCCTGGCGTGGACGTAGTACTGCCCCGCACCGCGGCCGACGCGGAAGAGCACGTGGCCGCGCGGGTTCACGGTGTAGCGCGGCACCGCGGCGTCGGTCTTCGCACCCCCGTCGCCACAGCCGCAGCCACCGTCACCCCCGCCGGCCGGCCGCGCTGGGCCCCTGGCCAGCGCCTCGAGATCCACCGTCGCCTGGGCGTTCGGGCTGTCGGGGTCGGCGTGCACGACGAACACGGCTTTCACCTCGGCGCCGGCATGCACCGCGCAGCGGTATTCGCCCGCCGCGAAGCCGTGCACGACGCTGCCCAGCATCGTCAACGAGCCGCTGTCGAGGCCGACCTGCGTGAAGAGATGACGATCGAAGGTGACGTCCATGGTCAGGCTCCCACGTTGGCTTCGACGATCATCTCGTCGGTGGTGATGGTGGCGGTGAGGTCGCGGATCGGCAGCTTCACCGGAATCAGGCCGCCGCCCCCGGGGAGGATCGGATACGGATCCTCGAACTCGTAGATCGGGTACTTGGCGGCGAAGTAGTCGGCGATCGCCGTCTCGATGAAGCCGAGCAGGTCGAGCGCGTTGCCGAGCAGGTCCGAGATCCAGTCCTCGATCGCGTCGGCGATGCCGAGCAGCGCCTTCACCGCGTCGATGACGAAGCCGAGCGCGGCCATCACCAGATCCTTGGCCCAGCCGGGCAGCCAGCCCGGCAGCATGTTCTCGACCGCGTTCTCGACCAGGTTCTCGAACAGGTTGCCGATGCTGGCCGGCACGTCGATCGGATCCACCGACACCCAGTCGGGGTCGAGGAAGATCCGCCACTTGTTGGGCTTGCCGTTGAACTCGGCCTCCAGATCGCTCCACGCCGGGTTGCGGCCCGGATCGACGAAGTAGACCGGGTTGAGGTGGGCCTTGATCTCGTTCACCTCGGTGACCAGGCCGCTCAGGTCGAGCGGGATGCACACCGGCCCGCCGATGGTGATGTCGGGGATGCCCAGCAGGCAGCCGTTCCACGGGTCGGGGATGATGCAGAACCCCGGAATGGTGAAGCCCGGCAGGTTGAAGCAGACCTTGAGTTTCAGCGTCGACCACACGAGATCGACCGTCTTGATCTGCACCGAGCCGGCGCCGAGCAGATCGAGGGTGCCGCCGCTCAGGTGGCCACCCACCTCGTAGCTGGCCGAGAACGGCCCGAACGACGCGCTGTCGGCCTGGTAGAAGCTGAAGTTGTCGCGCACCAGGGTGAAGATCTCTTCGAAGGCCTTCTCGGAGGCGGCAATCGTGATGTGACTCATGACGGGCTCCTTGGCGGCCTACGTGGTGAGGGTGACGAACGCCTTCAGCTGGTCGTCTTCGATCGCCGGGTTGAACGGCACCGGCGGGTTCCCCGTCGGCGCCAGCGTCACCGTGCCCATGCCGAGCAGCGGGAAGCTCAGGGCCAGCGCGTCGAGGGCGATGGCCAGCCGCTGGCGCAGCACGACGTTGACGGTCATCTTGAGGTAGCACTCGAGGTTGGCTTCGAGGCCGTCGGGAGTGATGTCGACGATCTCGATGCCCTCGACCTTGCCGACCAGCCGGCCGGCGATGAGCTCGAAGCGGCCGACGACGAAGACGTCGAGACAGAAGCAGAGCGGCCGGCCGCGGATGACGACCGGCGGGTACTTCGGGTCTTCGCGGTGGCCGACGAGCGACGGCGACAGCTCCACCGCCGGCGCGCCACCGACCGGGATCTGCTCGAGCTCGCGCTCGCTGGCGCAGGCCAGGCCGGCGCACACGGTGAAGTGCAGGCTGAAGTGCTGCTCCTTCAGCGGCGGTGCCAGCTGCGGCGGCAGCGCGATCGACTTGCCGGGATGGAAGTCGATCGCCGCCTTGACCAGCTGGGCGCAGAACCCGGTGAGCACCAGCGGGTTCACCGAGCCGAGGATCGGTACCGGCGGCACGATGGTGAACAGCGGCTGGTTGAATTTCACGACGTCGCCGGTGACGTCGATCTTGCGGTGGCACCACAGCTCGCGGTTCTGGGCGATGTCGGCGGTGGCGTAGTTGAAGAGCGACGGCCGCTGGCGCATCAGGTGGCGGATGGCGCGGTTGACGCCGTCTTCGTGCACGGCGGCGTAGAGATCGCAGTTATCGGTCAGGGCCATCGCCGTCCTCCTCGTCGTCGCACTCGCACTCGGGGCACGGCACGGCCAGCGCGAAGGCGGCGATGTCGTGGGCGTCGTAGCCGCTCAGCCGGGTGTAGCCGTTGGTAGCCGTGGCGTGGACGTCGAGGCCCTCCCCGAACGCCGCATTGCCGCAAGTGCCGAGGAGCGCCGACACGGCGACGTCCTTGGCGTAGGTGAAGTCGCTGGTCTCGACGAAACCGTTGGTGCCGGCCGCGCCGGCCGTGCCGCCGGTGCCGGCCGCGCCGATGGTGCCGCCCGGTCCGCGCGTGGTCGAGAAGCCGTAGGTGGCGAACTGGTGGGGATGGCGCGCCACGAACGACAGCGCGGCGTCGTCGGACGGGTCGCTGTAGTTGTGGAACCCGCAGTCTGGATCGGGCGTCACGTCGCCGCCCACCGGGAGGATCTCGGCGTAGCAGCGGTTGTTGTCCACCCGCAGCACCATCCGGAAGCCCATCGTGTGGCCGCCAACCAGGACGCGGTTGTAGGCCGGCGCCGGCGAGGTGGTGATGGTGCCGGTGCCGAACGGCGCGTCCTGATCGGTGATGCGCAGGTCGATGCCCTTGGCGGTCCAGTCGACCAGCGCGCCGGCGGCGTCGAACAGCTCGAGAATCAGCTCGTAGCGTCCGGCCGCCAGGTCGGGAGTGGTCGGCGACGCGCCGGTTGCGCCGGCCAGCGTGTGGGTGTCGAAGTAGGCGGTGGCGAGATCGACGTGCTCGTCGAGCACCACCCATTCGGTGCCGGCCGGCGGGTTCTGCGGCCGGATGCGGAAGAGGTTGGGCAGCGGCGCCGGACCTGACGGCATCGGGCCCATCAGCTCCGACGGGTAGCTGGTGCCGAGCTTGTAGTGCCGGTAGACGTCCTTGGTCAGCACCGTGGGCGTGCCGCCGAGCGGCACCGACGACGCGTCCACCGGCCCGGCGCCGCCGTCGGGCGCCGACAGCCGCCGGTACGACCAGCGGTAGTAGGGCACGTTCTTGTTGACGATGAGCTCGGTGCGGCTGAAGTCCACGCGCGGCTCGAGCGTGTGGCCGAACGGCTGACCGGCGAGCGTCTGGCCCTCGCCCCCGCCCGAGGTCTGCACCTCGCGCACGGCCACGCCGGGGCCGATCGACAGCACGACCACCTGGCAGCCGGGCAGATCGGGCTCGTGCTCGCAGCCGGGCACGCGGGGATCGGTGACGCGCAGCACCACCTCGGTGCCGCAGGCGTAGTCCCACCACGTGTGGCAGGCGATCGGCGGGTGGTAGACGGTCTCGAAGCCGCTGCCGAAGTCGAACTCGACCCAGAAATACAGGTCGGGCCGGTCGCCTCCGCAGGGGTAGAACACGCGCGTCTCGAAGCGTCCCTGGTTGTCGGTGGTGACGACGGCCACTTCGTCGCAGCGATAGCGCCAGAACCACGGCCGCCAGCACAGCCACGGCAGCAGCAGCTTCCAGTGCTCGATGAGCGTGGCGCGGACGACCACGGGCGAGGTGCTGCGCAGGCGCGCCTGGAGATCGGGGGCGAGGACGATCGCCTCACCGGCGGAGCCGGCGCTCGGCGGCTCGGGCTGCGGGTTGAGCCGCACGCGCGATCGCGGCGGCAGCGGCTGCGGATTCAGGCCGACGCGCGTGCCCGGCGGGTCGGGCTGGGGATCGAAGCCGGAGATCGCGCCGCGATCGAATCTGAAGAGCGGCGACGGATCCGGGCCGGGTCGCGGGCCTGGGAACGGCCCGGGGTCGGGGTCGGGTGGCCACGGGTCGGGCCACGGCCGCGGCGGCACCGGCGGACGGCGCAGCAGGTCGAGCAGGTCGTCGCGCAGCTTGACGACCTCGAAGTCGGGCAGCTCCGCGATGATCCACGGGATGCGATCGACCTCACAGATGTGGACACGGGCGTCGCACACCGCGCGGTTGTCGGCCGCGCGCACGACCCGGCCGCGCACCCAGCACACGCAGAACGGCCAGTGGTCGATGACCACGCCGGGAATCGTGATGTCGGTGACGATGCCGTCGTGCCGGTGCAGTACCGGCTCGTAGGCGCCCAGGCGTGTGAGCGAGGCCGGCGTCAACGGACGCGTCTCGTCGACCGCCGGAGCGATGAACAGGCGATGGCGGCCGAGTCCGCCCGAGGGCGTCTTCAGCGTGACCCTGCCGTCCTTGACGTCGGCGCGCTCGGCGAGCGCCCCCTGGGCGTCGAACAGGAACGCGGTCAGCGGCTCGGAGAACTTCGGGCGTTCAGTGGTCGAAACGGTCAGCGAAAGCGGCTTCCCTCGGTCGTGTCTCTCGGTGGACATCGCGCACCTCGAGGGGGTATGCGCGGACGATCACACGAGTCCCTCGGGTTTTCAGCGGCGAAGGCGCGCTCGTTCGGCAGGAACCTCGTCGCGATCGACAATCGGCCCGGTGGCGGTGGCGCGATACGCCGACAAGGTGACGCCGGTGATGCGCTTGAAGTGCCGGCCGAAGGCGCTGGCGCTGCGGAACCCGACCTCCTGTGACACCCGGGACGTCTTCACGTCGGATGCGGCGAGCAGGCGTTGGGCTTCGTGGACGCGGCGGCGGACGAGGAACCGGTGCACGCTCGTGCCGGTGATGCGCTGGAACTCCTCCTGCAGCGTGGTGCGGTTGCAGCCGACCGCGCGCGCCAACGCCGGCAGCGTCCACGGCGTGCGGTAGTCGGTGCTGAGCAGGCGCCGGGCCTCTTCGGCCCGCGCGTAACGGCCCGCGAGCCCGTGCGACGCCGCCAGGCCGTCGCGCAGGTCGGCGAAGAAACGGCGTTCGAACTCGCTCTTCGGCGGCGGCAGCGTCGAGACGAACGCGTCCACGACGTCGGGCGAGGTGCCGGCGTCGGACAGCGACGTCGCGAACGCGTTCACGGCCCGGGCGATGGCGACCACCCAGTCGGGACGCAGCAGCTGGCCAGGTTGAGGAGGCGCCACAGGAGAACCGACCCCTGTGGGAGAAGCGGTGTCGAGCCTACCGTACCTTCGTGACGACGCGGTATCGAGGCAGCTACGCGGCGGTTGCTCACTCTTGCGCAGCGGCGTCGGCCGACTGGTCTGCCAGCCCGATTCGCGGGCGCGTGGGGGCGGGCATCAGGCCGCGCTGAGGACGCTCACGGCCCAGTCGAGGTCGAACGGCGTGCCGTCCCAGACGGGGATGTCGCCCACGGTCAGCGCCGAGAGTCCATCGCCATTCACGCGCGGCAGTGGCGCCGCGGAGTCGAAGATCGTGCCGTCGGGACGACAGAACGTGAAGCCGCCATCATCGCGGCGGACGAGCGAGAACCCGCCTTCGTGCACGAGACGGTGGTGACGTCGGCACAGCAGCACGAGGTTGTCGAGGCTCGTTCGGCCGCCATCGGCCCAGTGGTCGATGTGGTGGGCGTCGCAGGACGTGGACGTGCAGCCGGGGAATCGGCAACCGCCATCCCGCCCGGTGAGAGCCCGCCGTGTCGCGGTCGGCACGATCCGCGTCCGGCGGCCGACGTCGAGCACCGATCCATCGTCCGCGTGCCGCATGACCACGGCTGACGCGTCGCAGCCGAAGCGCCGCGACGTCTCCGCGGAAACGTCCACGACGTGGCCGTTGACATCCACAACCGCGGTCGGCGACGAGGCATCGACGTGCAGCACGACCTGATAACGGTCGGCCGTCGCAGACGGCACCAAGTTGCCGGTCAACGCCGCCTCCGCCACGCGGACCAGCGCGTCGGCCCGCCGCTGGGTCGTGGTCGCCTCATCGGCGAGCCCTTCGCCCTTGGGCAGCCCGGCGGCTTCGCGATAGAGCTGGTCGGTGGCGGCCTGCAGGGCCCGCTGCACGACGGCGCCGACCTCGGGCGCCAGCCGGGCACAGATCACCACCATGCCATCGGCATCGACCCAGAGTGCCAGCTCCCGGTTGAGGTGCCGGACATCGGCCTGCTGCGCGGGCTGTACACGACTGGCCCGGCGCCAGGCACCGACGAATCGCTCGACGTGCATCGCGGTGCCGGCCAGCGCCAGGTTCAAGAGCTGCTCTTCAGTCTCTGGCGTGGCCGCGCGGGTGAGGGCGCGGACCTTGGCGTAGGAGATGGAGCCCCGCTGCATCGCCGCGCTGATCCGCGGCAGATCGGCCAGCGCCCGCGCCACTCGCATCTTCTCGCGCGAGGCGCCGAGGTTGATCCCGGTGCGCCAGTGCAGCCAGTGGGCGCACGAGGCAAAGCCGGTGTTCCAGCCGGCGCGGGCGTCGAACTCGCGCAGCATCACCAGCAGGTCGTAGGTAGCAGCATGAATGCGGGCGGCCATGTCGGCGATGGCTTCGCCGAGGGCGTGGGTGGACGTTTCCGCGGAAACGCCGGGCTCGATCGGAGCGAGGGTGGTCATGATCATGCGCCATCCTCGCATCGCAGTTTCTGCCACGCCTGGGCCTACGTCAGTGCGCCGATCGGCGGAGTGCACGACGAAATACTCGAACGGCGAGCCGATCGCGTCCTGAGGGGGCAACCTGGAGCCTGCGAGGAGCATCGCACGCACGGCCCCGGACTGAACGGCGGTGCCCGCCTGAATCGTGTCAAGCGAATTCGTTTGTGAAGTCCCAAGACTAAGGTGACAGATTCGGCTCTCCTCTTTAGGCTCACCAGCCCTGGAGTGGAGACCGATGACGAAAGGCGAGCAAGCACGCCTCACGGCGTGGCGATTGCGGGTGCTGCAGCAAGCCGCCCAGGACCAGAATGTGGCGCGGATCTGCCGTCGCTTCGGGATCTCCCCGAAGACGTTCTACAAGTGGAAGCGCCGCCACACCGAACATGGCGACGCCGGCCTGGCCGACCGGCCGCGCACGCCCAGACGGTCGCCCCGAGCCACGCCCCGCGACGTGGTGAGCAAGATCCTGTACCTGCGCCAGCACTACCATTTTGGGCCTGGTCGCATCGCCGCCTATCTGCGCCGGTTTCATCGCCTCGAGATCGCCGGCTCTTCGGTGCACCGAATCCTCAAGCGGCAGGGCCTGAACCGTCTGCCCGCGAATCAGAAGCACCGTCCGCACGGGAAGCGCTGGCAACGGTGTGAGAAGCCGCAGCCTGGGCACCGGCTACAGATTGACGTGAAGTTCCTGGAGCGGATTCCAGGGACGCAGCGGCGCCTCTACCAGTTCACGGCCATCGATGATTGCACCCGGATCCGCGTGCTCAAGATCTACGATGCCTGCAACCAGCGCACAGCGATCCAGTTCTTCGACAAAAGTGCGGCGCCGGTTGCCGTTTCGTGTGCACGTGGTGCAGACCGACAACGGCGCGGAGTTCCAGTCCCGCTTCCATTGGCATCTGGAGGCGCTGGACGTCCGCCATGTCTACATTCGACCTCGCACGCCGCATCTCAACGGCAAAGTCGAGCGCTCGCACCGCGTCGATGACCAGGAGTTCTATCAGCTGCTAGACCGCGACGGGATCAGCGACGACATCCGACTGTTCAATGACAGGCTGCGCGAATGGGAGGACTACTACAATTGCCACCGCCCGCACGGCGCACTGGGTGGCCAGACGCCGTACGAGCGACTCCTTAGCAAAGCGGGAGCTGGACTGTCACCGAAGTCTTAGGAACCTACATTTGGTCAGACGGGTGTCAACCCGTCGAACCCGACCGCATAGCCGTGTCCGCGCCATAACGGTGAGGCACCGCCGCGACGGGCTGCCACGTCCGACGGCGCCACGCCGACCATCGCCAGGTAGCCATGCGGACTTAGCCGACGGCAGTACTCGGCGATGGCCTTGAGATCCGCGGCGCGCGCGGGCTCGGTGCGCGGATAGCGAACGGCTCGAACGACGACCCACTCGGGCCGGCCGTCACGGTGGATCCACAACGAGGGGTCGATGTTCGGGTCACCCGTGCTGGAGCCAATCTCGGCGCCCTGCTCCTCGAGGTGGTGCCGGACCACCTGAACGGCGAAGTCGTGCAGCTCCCAGTCGGTGATCTCGATGAGTTCGTCGGTGACCAGGGCAGGGGGATCGACCGGGTGGGCGGTCCGGCCGTCCAGCAGCCCCCAGCCGGGGAACATCGGGGCCCACCGCCCAGCACGACGGCGCATTGGCATCACGCAGCCGTGGCCCTTGCAGCCATCAGCGACGGTCAGGAATCCCTTAGGGTTTCCCGGCACTTTGAGCTTGGCATCGGCATCTTCGATCCGCACGAAGAACAGTTGATTCCCGAGCCGGAACGACAAGTGCTCGAGGAACGGCGGTCGCGGATCGGCCTTCAGCCAGTTGAGCGCGTCTTCGCCCCTTACCTGCAGATGGCGGCCGGCCGCGGACCAGCAGTCGAGGAACTCCTTCGACGGCTGGTGCATCTCGATGGTGTGCATGGCTCGTTCGGACAGAGAGTCTAACCGTCCGCGAGTAAGATCACCTGCACGCATGCTCACGACACTCATCGACCCCGCTCGCTACTCGGCGCTTGCGGCCGTGTTGGCGGTGACCGCCGCGCCAGCCCCCAGCCTCATGGCCCAGACCCCGCGCACCGCCGCCCTCGCCACGCTGCAGACCCGCGCCGAGCGCACCAACTTCACCGAGACCAGCCGCTACGACGACGTGAAGGCGTTCCTCGACACGGTGGACGCCGCGTCCGATCAGGTACACGTCACGACCTTCGGCTACACCTTCGAGGGCCGGCCGCTGCTCCTGGCCGTGGTCGGCCGCGTCGCCGACGCGCGGCCCGCCACGGTGCTCGCCGCCAACCGGCTGCGCGTCTACCTGCAGGCCAACATCCACGCCGGCGAGGTCGAGGGTAAGGAGGCGGTGCTGGCGCTGGTGCGCGACCTGGCGCGCGGGCAGCACGCCGCGTGGCTGCAGTCGATGGTGCTGCTGGTCAATCCCAACTACAACGCCGACGGCAACGAGCGGGTCACCCTGACCAGCCGCGGCTTCCAGCACGGGCCGATCGGCGGCCAGGGCACGCGGCCCAACGCGCAGGGGCTGAACATCAACCGCGACGACATGAAGCTCGAGACGCCCGAGGCGCGCTCGATGGTGCGGCTGCTGAGCGCCTTCGACCCACACGTGATGATCGACCTGCACACCACCAACGGCTCGCGGCACGCCTACCACCTCACCTACGAGACGCCGAACAACCCGGCCGTCGACGGCGCCATCGTCGGCCAGTCGCGCGACTGGATGGCGGCGATGGCGAAGGCCATCAAGACGAAAGACGGGTGGGAGTTCCGCTCCTACGGCAACGTCTCGGGCACGGCGCCGAACCGCGTCTGGACCACGGTGGAGGATCTGCCGCGCTACACCCACAACTACTGGGGGCTGCGCAACCGCTTCGGCATCCTGGAGGAAACCTACTCGTACCTGCCCTTCGCCGAGCGCGTGGCCACGTGTCGGCGCTTCGTGGAAGAGGTGCTGAACTACGCCCACGCCAACGCGACGGCGCTCATGAAGACCACCGCGGCGGCCGACGCTCAGTCCCTCGTCGGCCAGCGGCTGTCGCTGCGCTCCAAGGTGGCGCGCGGCCCGGCGCCGATCGAGATCCTGATGGGCGGCGTCGAGGAGGACGTCAACCCCTATTCCGGCCGCACCATCCACCGGCGCGCCGACGTGAAGACGGCGGAGCGGATGGCCGACGAGACCACCTTCGAGTCCACCGACCAGGAGCGGGTGCCGGCGGCGTACTTCGTGCCCGCCGAGCAGAAGGCGGCGGTCGAGCTGCTGCGCGCGCACGGCATCACGCTCGAGCGCGTCGCCGTCGCGCAGACTCTGCCCCTGGAGGAGTTCACCGTCAGCGGCTCCACCACCACGCCGAAGCCGTTCGAGAACCACCAGGAGCGCACCGTGACCGGCAGCTACGCGCCGGTCGAGCGCGAAGTGCCGGCCGGCGCCTGGCGCGTGCCGATGACGCAGAAGCTGGCGCGGCTGGCGTTCTACCTGCTCGAGCCGCGTTCGAACGACGGCCTGGTGACGTGGAACGTGCTCGACGAGGCGCTGAAGACCGGACGGTCCCCGATCCTGCGGACGGCGAACTGACGGTGGCGTCGCTACTGCACGGTCACGCTGACGGGTTCGGACTTCGCTGAACTGCCGCACGGGTTGGCCGCCGAGACGCGCAGGAAGCAGGTGCCCGGCGGCACAGCGGTGCTGAAGGCTCCCCTTTCGGGAGCGGATGCCTCGTACCTCCAGGGGGCTGGCGCGTCCCCGGCGAGGCGCTCCGTGGTGCAGCGGCGGAGTATATGGCCGAACGGCCGTCGCCGTTCCGGGAATGTCGTGAGCTTCCGCGGCCTGCCGCGACCGGCTGGTAGGATCCCTCAATGAGCGATCGAGTCGTCGTCCACCTGCCCGCGATGCCCCAGCCCAAGGACTTCGGGCTCGACGCGAACACGCCGGCCGACAGCCCGGCGGCCGAGCGCTACGCTACCGCCCTCGAGGTGTGGGAGCGCGTCGTCAACGACATCGCCAGGCGCATCGGCAGGAAGAAGTAACGTCCCCGGCCCCCTGGCCCCGATTGCCCTCATGACTATTCGTGACTAGAATGTGGTCATGAGGCGTGTCGGGATCGCCGACCTCAAAGCGCACCTGAGCGAGCATCTGCGCGCGGTCCGCAAGGGGCGCTCGCTGACCGTGTTCGATCGCGACACGCCGGTGGCGCGGCTGGTGCCTGTCGCCGCCGGGCCGCTCGAGGTCCGCGCGGCGACGCGCCGGCCGCGCGACCTTCCCCGCCCGCCGGCGGCCGCCGCCGCCACCGACAGCCTCGCCGTCCTCCTCGCCGACCGCGCGCGGCGATGACGCGCTACGTGGACACGTCGGCGTTGCTGCGCCTGGTGCTCGGCGAGCCTGGAGCCCTCGACGAGATCGCCGACGCCGAGCGCCTCGTCTCGAGCGAGTTGCTGGCCGTGGAATCGCGCCGCACGATCGACCGGTTACAGCGCATGGGCACGCTGCCGGAGGACGAGGCGCTGAGGCGACTCGACGTGCTGGCCGACTGGCTGGAAGCCGTGGACCTCGTGCTGCTTCGCGCGCCGATCCTCGCCCGAGCCGGCGACCCGCTGCCGATGCCGCTCGGCACGCTCGACGCGCTGCATCTGGCGACCGCGCTCGTCTGGCGCGATCGCATGCAGGAGCCGTTGGGGTTCGCGACGCACGATTCGGCGCTGGCGGCGGCAGCCAGGCTGCACGGGTTCGCCGTCGTCGGCGCGTGAACCCGTTGGCTCAGCTGACCGGGTTGGGCCGCACCACCTTCGTCAGCGGCGGCGCCTCGAGCCGGTCGCCGCGGTATGCAGGCACCTCGCCGAAGCGTTGCCGCGAAGCCCAGTCGGCCCGCGCCTGGCTCAGCTCCTCGGGAGTGCGGGCGACGAAGTTCCACCACATCAGGATGGTCTCGGGGAACGGCGGGCCGCCGATGAGCAGCACCCGCGCGCCGGTCGCGCTGCGCACGTCGGCGCTGGCGCGGGCCCGGCCCAGGTAGTACATGGTGTCGGCGGCCAGCGGCTGGCCGTCGATCGCGGCGTCGCCCTGCAGCAGCAGCACGGCGTGTTCGAACGTCGCATCGAGCGGCACCACGAGCGTGTGCCCGGCGTGCACCTGCAGATCGGCGCCGAGGAGCGGCGAGAAGTACGGCGCGTCGAGCGACCCCGGTCCGAGCGTACCGGCGAACACGCGTGCCACGCCGCCGGCCGACTCCACGACCGGCACCTCGCCGACGTGCACGAATCCGGCCGGCCCGCGCCGCACCGCCTCGGGCAGCGCCGTCCACAACTGCACGCCGTTCAGCCTGCCGGAATGATCGCGCGGCGTCTGCTCGGCGTGGGCGATGCCGTCGCCGGACGTCATCACATTGACCCCGCCGGGGCGCAGCACCGCGGTGCTGCCCAGACTGTCGTCGTGGGCGATCTCGCCGTGGAGCAGCCACGACACCGTCTGCAGGCCGATGTGCGGATGGGGCGCCACGTCCATGGGCTTGCCGGCCGAGAAACTGAGCGGCCCGAAGCGGTCGAGGAAGCACCACGGCCCGATCAGGCGGTGCTCGCGGATCGGCAGGGCACGGCGGATCGCCAGTTCGCCCAGGTGCAGCTCCCTGGTCGGGTAGGCGTCGAAGCGGCGCTGGTCGGCGCCGAGTGCGACACAGACCTCGCCGGCGACGTCGTCGCGCCGGCTCATCGCGTGCTCACGGCAGGAACGCAGGCGCCGGCGACGGCGCCCGTCAGCCCAAAGACCAGAGCACGCATGCAGAACGCTCCTTCGAGGAAGGCGCCGGCAACGGGAGCGCCGGCAGGACTACTCGCGGCGGGCGGTGACTCGCTGGTTGTTGGCTGCGTGGAGCACCAGCAGCCCGTCGGCGGTCACCTCGATCCGCTGCACGGCGCCGAGCACCGCCAGGAACGCCGCCTCCTGCTTCATCACCGCCGGGGCACAGGCCTTGCGCGTGGCCATGGCCGGACCGAACGTCACCCCTTCGCCGCCCACCGTGTAGGTGGCCGAGTAGCTGTTGCACGACGCCGAGCCGGCCACGCGCCCGTCGGTGCCGAAGGTGAGCGAGGCGCGCGAGCCGCGCACCAGGGCGGCGCCGTTCACCTCCTGCACGACCCACGGCTCGCCGGCGAGCAGCGCCGCCGTCTCGCCGCCGCAGCCGCGCAGCGTCTGCCCGGCGAACTCGACGCTCACCGAGAACGGCCGCGGCAGCCCGGTGGCGCTGTCGCTGCACTGGCTGTCGAGGATGGTGGCGACGATCGGCCGGCCGGCCGACGAGGCGATGTAGCGGCGGCCGCCGGCGAACGCCTCGGCGTAGGGCGCCGGCACCGAGATCTTGTTCTGGCCGAGGTCGGTCACGAGCGTCAGCTGCCCGCCGCGGATGTCGAGCCGCCACCCCGGTTCGTGGCCGATCGCATGGAACGACCCGGCATCGGCGCTGGGCGCGCCGGCCACCGCCACGCATTCGGGATAGCCGCGGCCGCGCAGCCGCAGGCTGGCGACGTCGCCGCGGTTCCAGAACCACGTCCCGGCATCGCCTTCCGCCTCGTAGCGCGCTCCGGATGCCACCGGCGTCTGCTGCAGAACGTAGGTGGCGCCGGCCGCGGTGAGCCGCACCGTCGTGCCGTCGATGGCGACGGCGATGCGCTCGGCACCGCAGGTGAACTCGCGCGGCACCGCGGCCGGCGCGGCCGGAGCGGCCGGCTGTCCGGCCGGCAGCAGGCCGCCGAGCGCCGCGATCAGCACCCAGAAAGGCTCCGCCATGTCACGCTCCCCGGCGCGCGTAGGCCGCGGCGACGCCGCTCAGGCCGATGAGCCCGACCATGTTGGGAAACACCTGCAACGCGTTCATCAGATCACCCCAGGCCCACACCACTTCGGGGCGGAGCACCGCGCCGAAGGGGATGAGCAGGCAATAAATCCAACGATAGGGGATCGTGACCGACCGGCCCAAGATGTACTCGATGAACTGCTCGCCGTAGTAAGCCCAGCCGATGAGCGTGGTGTAGCCGAAGAGGAAGGCGCAGAAGGCCACCACCCAGCCGCCCACGGTCGGGATGGCGGCATTGAACGCGGCGGCCACCGCCGCCGTGCTGGTCACGTAGGCGGCGCCGCTCTGCGCCGCGGCGATCGACGTCTCGGCGACGCCGCTGACGAGAATGGTCATGGCGCTGATGGTCGCGGTGACGAACGATACGATGAACACCTCCATCACCGCCTGCAGGCCCTGCTGCGACGGCCGATCGGAACGGGCGGTGCCATAGGCCACGGCCGCCGTGCCGTAGCCGGCCTCGTTGGCGTAGACGCCGCGGGCGATGCCGTAGCGCATGGCGATGAACCACCCGAAGCCCAGCGCCGACCGGGTGGTCAGCGCCTCGCGGAACACCAGCGAGAACACGTAGGGCAGCCGGTCGGCGAAGCTGACGATGACGATGAGCCCGCCGGCCAGGTAGAGCCCGACCTTGAGCGGCGCCAGGGTCTCGGCGACGCGGCCGATCGAGCGGATGCCGCGGATGATCACCGCCCAGACCAGCACGGCGATGCCGACCCCGGCCACCCAGGTGGGAATGCCGAACACGCTGTCGAGCGCGATGGCGATGGAGTTGGGCTGGGTGAACGGCGTCGTGGTCAGGGCGCCGATCCCGGCCACCAGGGCGAAGGTGCTGGCCAGCGCCGGGCTCTTCATCCCGTCGCGCAGGTAGTACATCGGCCCGACGCGCAGCACGCCGTCGACCGTCTCGCGGTACTTCACGCCGAGCACGGCCTCGGTGAACTTCACCGCCGTGGCGACGAAGCCGTAGACCCAGATCCAGAACAGCGCGCCCGGTCCGCCCGAGATGATCGCCGTGGCGACGCCGGCGATGTTGCCGGTGCCGATCGACGCCGCCAGCGCCGTCATGAACGCCTGGAACGGGGTGAGCACGCCGCCGGCGGCCGCCGACTGCTGCGCGACCATGGCGCGGAAGGCTTCGGGCAACCGGCGCAGCTGCACTACGCCGTAGCGCAGCGTGAGGAATGCGCCTGCGCCCAGGAGCATCCAGACGACGACGTACTGGAACAGGTACGTGGTCAGCGAGTCGATGAGCGCGGCCATGGGCGCTCATCCTACTCTGGACGATGCCGGGCGGTGGCTACTTGGCGACGGTGAAATTGCGCTTGCCGACCGGCTTGCCGTCCACCTCGACCTCGACGCTGTAGTCGCCCGGCGGGAAGTTGCCGGCGCTCTGCATGTTGAACTCGGTGGCGCCGGCGCCCTTGAACGACACGCGCTTCTCGCGGTCGCTCAGCAGCTGGGTGCCGTAGTACCAGCGCACGCGGATCGTGCCGTCGCCGCGGCTGGCGTTGAGCGCCGAGACATAGATGGTCTCGTTGGGCTTGAAGGTGGTGGTGGGCTCGGCCACGCTGTTGTCGGCGTTCAGCCGCCGGCCGAGCTGCAGCGTCTCGACCTGGAGCGGCTGCGAGCACGCCACGCCGAGGCCGGCAGCGAGCAGGGCGGCGCCGATGAGCTTCCGTGGAGCCATGGGAGCATTCTAAGCGGGGCTCGGGGCCCGGGGCTCGGGGCTCGGGATTTCCGAGCCAGAGCCAGGCGTCACAGGAGCTTCCGGTACTGGACGAAGCCGCTCTTGACGGCGATCCGGTCGTAGAGCTGCATGGCGTCGGTGTTGGACTCGTGAGTCAGCCACCAGACGCGGGAGCAGCCCCGGGCGGCGGCCTCGCGGTAGACGTGCTCGATCAGCCGGCGGCCCAGGCCGGCCCCGCGCACCGCCGGGTCGACGAACAGGTCCTGCAGGTACATGTAGTTGCCGGTCGTCCAGCAGCTGCGATGCTCGATGTAGTGCACCAGTCCGGCGACCCGGCCGCCGGTCTCGGCGAGGGCCACGTGCATCGGCTCGGCGGGGTCGAGCAGGCGCTGCCACGTGACCAGGGTGGTGGCGTGCGGGATGTCGGTCTTGTAGAACGTCTGATAGCCGCGCCAGAGCGGCAGCCAGGCGTCGAAGTCTTCGGCGGTCGCCGCCCGCACCATCACGTCGCTCATCACCGGGTCTCCTCGGCCGCGGGTGCGACGGGCGCGGGCCGGTGAGCCGCGGCCCGCACCGGGGCCTCGCCGAACGCGCTGAGCAGCGTCGGCAGCAGCGCGTGCATCGGCCCGAGCGACTGCCGCGCCGGCGTCGCGCCGGCGTGGAAGCCGCGGGCCACCAGCGCGTCGAGCACGCCCGCGCGGTCGGTCACGACGTGCACCGGCACGTCCCACGACGCGCCCTCGCCGGCCACCGCCGCGGCCGGCTGGTGGTCGCCGATGAGCACCAGCACCAGGTCGCGCGTCGGATGCCGCTGCAGGTAGCCGCCCAGCGTGGCGAACCCGTACGACACGGCGTTGACGTAGCTCGGCGCCAGGTCGAAGTAATCGGGCACGCGAGCGAGCGCCTGCGCCAGCTCGGGCTCGCCGAAAGGCGCGGCGGACACCAGCCTCGACCAGTCGGGCTGGTACGGCGCCGTGGGGCCGAACGGCGCGTGGGTGCTGGTGGTCGGGAAGAACAGGAACAACGGCTGCCGGCCGGCGCGGCCGCGCTCGAGGTCGTCGAGCCGGGCGAGGGCGAACTGGTCGGGCACCGTCCACCAGCCGAAGCGCGGGCCGGCGTAGCCGAGGGCGGCGGTGTCGTAGATCGTGTCGAAGCCGTAGAAGGCACCCTCCGGCCAGGCGTGACGCAGCCCGGGCATCAGCGCCACCGTGCGATAGCCGGCGCGGGCGAACGCCGAGACCAGGGTGTCGCGCCGTTCGGACATCAGCGCCACGTTGGTGCCTTCGTCGCGCGCTTCGACGCCGGTCATCAGGCTCACGTGGGCCAGCCACGACGAGCCGCCGAAGGTCGGCGAATCGACCATCGCCGACACGACGCGCCTGCCGGTGGCGGCGGCGTCGGCCTCGAAGCGTTGCCGCGCCGCGCTGAGCGGCAGGGCCACCGCGGGACGGTCGAGCGTGACCGCGCCGTACGATTCCATGAACACCAGCAGGACGTCGGCGCCGCGCAAGCCGCCGAGGTCGGCCGACAACTCCGCCGACGCCGCCGCCACCGGCGGCCTGCCCACCTGCCGTGCGACGAGTCGCGCCTGCTGCCAATAGGTGGCGGTGACCGTCGGCGCCACCGTGATCGGCAGATCCCGACGTCCGCCCACGTTCTGGGCCACCGACACGGCGATCACAGCGAGCGCGGCGGCGGCGAACGCCAGGCGCGGCGGCCGCGCGTCCATCGCCGCGGCCACCGCGGCGAACGCCAGCCGCACCGCGAGGTAGACGACACCGAGCAGCAGGACGAGGCCGATCACGCCGGCCACGACCAGGGGGCCGGCCACGGCGTCGGTCATCATCGCCGCCACCGCCGAGACGTGGCGCAGGTCCCAGAACAGGTTGACCGGCCGGCCGTAGAGCGCCGGTGCGACCACGTCGAGATACCGTCCGACCACCAGGGCCATCCAGCCGATCGCCAGCGTGCGCAGCAGCCACCTCGCCCGATGACGGCGGCCGACCCACGCCGCGGCGGCCAGCGCCAGCACCGCCGCCGCCAGCTCCAGCGACAGGTGTCCCCGCCACCGCACCTTGAGCGTCGGCCAGACGTTGTAGAAGGTGAGCGAGGCGTTCAGGAGGGCGACCGCGGCGAGAGCGGCGAGCGCCTGCAGCAGGGGACGCACGATCGACAAGCCCTCATCTTAGCGTCGGCGCGTCCGGTGGAGCCACGCCACGTCCACGGCGAACGACCAGGTGAGCGCCGCAAGGCCCGCGGCGGCGACGGCGACGGCCAGTGCCGGCGGCACCACCGGCGCCAGCGCCACCAGCAGGGCCACGATCTGGACGACGCAGATCGTCTGCCGGCGCCGGCTGGGCGGCAGCGGCCGCGCCAGCCATGGCCACGGCCCGGCCGCGGCCACGAATACGTAGCGCATCAGCCCGGCCGCCAGCACCCAGGGGCCGGTGACGCCGAAGCGCCACAGGAGGCCCGACAGCACCAGGACGAGCGCGGCGTCGACCTCCATGTCGAAGCGGGCACCGAAGGGCGTGGCCGTGCCCGTACGGCGGGCGACCCAGCCGTCCACGAGGTCGAGCAGCGCCGCCACGGCGCCGACGGCGACGAGCGTCGCCGCCAGTCGGGGCGTCGGCGGCGCCAGGCCAGCCGCGGCGACGCCTGCCACCAGCACGGCGCGCGTTCCGGTCACGAGGTTGGCCGGTGCCATCAGCGTGGAACGCTCACGATATGCTGATGCCGCCGTCGCGGCCGCCGATGAACCCCTCATGACCGATGCTCTCGCCTGCTGGATCGCCGCGCCGGGACGGGGCGAGATCCGCCGCGAGGCCCTCCCGTCGCCGGGCCCGGAAGACGTCGTCGTCCGCACGCTGCACAGCGGCATCAGCCGCGGGACCGAAGCGCTCGTGTTCCACGGCCGGGTGCCGCCCGAAGAATACCAGCGGATGCGTGCCCCGCATCAGGCCGGCGACTTCCCCGCCCCGGTGAAGTACGGCTATGCCTGCGTCGGCGTGGTGGAGGACGGCCCCGCGGCCCTGCGCGGGCGCCGCGTCTTCGCCCTGCATCCGCACCAGACCCGATTCGTGATTCCGGCGGCCGACGTGCAGCCGATTCCCGACGCGGTGCCGTCGCGGCGCGCCGTGCTCGCGGCCAACCTCGAGACCGCGCTCAACGCGCTGTGGGACGCGCCACTCCTGCCCGGCAGCCGGGTGGCGGTGGTCGGCGGCGGCACCGTGGGGTGCCTGGTGGCGTGGCTCGCCGGCCGGACGCCCGGATGCGACGTGCAGCTCGTGGACGTGCGCGGCGATCGCGCCGCCACGGCGGCGCGCCTCGCCGTGACGTTCGCCGCGCCGGCGACGGCCAGCGGCGACTGTGACGTCGTGTTCCACGCCAGCGCCAGCGGCGACGGCCTGGCCACGGCGCTCGGCCTGGCCGGGCTCGAAGCCACCATCGTGGAGTTGAGCTGGTACGGCGACGCGGTAGTGCCGGCCGCTCTCGGCCGGGCGTTCCACTCGCGCCGCCTCACACTGAAATCGTCGCAGGTGGGCCTGGTCGCGCCGGCGCAACGTCCACGCTGGTCGCATGCGCGACGGCTGCGCCTGGCGCTGTCGCTGCTCGACGACCCGGCGCTCGACGCCCTGCTCACCGGCGACAGTCCGTTCGCCGCCTTGCCACAGACGCTGCCGGCGGTGCTCGCCGACGGTGCCGGCGTGCTCTGCCACACCGTGCGCTACGACGACGCCGGCTGATTCGCCTTCCACGGAGACCCCCGCCCCATGTTCAGCGTGACCGTCCGCGATCACTTCATGATCGCCCACAGCTTCCGCGGCGAGGTGTTCGGCCCGGCGCAGCGCCTGCACGGCGCCACCTACGTCGTCGATCTCGAGTTGCGCCGGCCGGCGCTCGACGCCGACGGCATCGTCGTGGACATCGGCCGCGCATCGGCGGTCCTGCACGAGGTGCTCGCCGCGCTCAACTTCCAGAATCTCGACGGCGTGCCCGAGTTCGCGGGGCGGAACACGACCACCGAGTTCCTCGCCAAAGTGATCTTCGACCGCGTGGCGGCCCGGCTCGTCGCCGGCGATCTCGGTGCCGGGGCGCGCGGCATCGCCGCGATGAAGGTGACGCTGGGCGAGTCGCACGTCGCCTGGGCGGCGTACGAAGGGCCCGTGCCGGGCGTGTAGCCGATGGCCGACGGCGCGCGCCACCTGTCGTTCGTCGTGCCCGGTGCGCTCGACACGCCCACCGGCGGCTACGCCTACGACCGGCAGATCATCGCCGGGCTGCGGGAGCGGGGGTGGCGGGTGGACGTCCACGAGCTCGACGGCGACTACCCGTTTCCCGATCCGGCCGCGGTGGCGCGGGCCGATGCGCTGCTCGCCAGCCTGGCCGACGACACGCTGGCCGTCTGTGACGGTCTCGCCTTCGGTGTCCTGCCGGCGACGGCCGCACGCGAGGCGGCACGGCTGCGGCTGGTGGCGCTGGTCCACCATCCGCTGGCCCTCGAGACCGGACTCGATCCGGCCGCGGCGGCGGCGTTGCGCGTCAGCGAGCGGTCGGCGCTGCAGGCGGCCCGGGCGGTGATCGTGACCAGCCGGGCCACCGCGACGACCCTGGCGGAGTTCGACGTGCCGGCCGACGTCGTGACCGTGGTCGAGCCGGGGACGGCGCCGGTCGCGGCCGCGCGCGGGTCGCGGCGCTCGACGCCCGGCGCCGACGTGCAGCTGCTCTGCGTCGCGTCGCTGGTCCCGCGCAAGGGCCACCTGCTGCTCGTCGAAGCGCTGCACGCCGTCCGCAGCCTGCACTGGCGGCTGACATGCGTCGGCAGCCAGACCCTGCATCCGGAGACGGCGGCCGGCATCCGCGCCCTCGCCGCCGCACGCGGGCTCGGCGGACGCATCACCTTCACCGGCGCGGCCCACGGCGACGCGCTGGGCGCAGCCTACGACGCCGCCGATGTCTTCGTGCTGCCCAGCTGGTACGAGGGCTACGGCATGGCGGTGGCCGAAGCGGTCGCGCGCGGCCTGCCGGTGGTGGCGACGCGCACCGGCGCGGCCGGCGACCTCGTGGACGAGCGGTCGGGCGTGCTCATCGATCCGGGCGACCTCGACGCGCTGACCGCCGCCATCGATCGGGTGATCGGCGACGACGAGTACCGAGCGGCGCTGACCGCCGGCGCCGCGGCGCGGGCCGCCACGCTGCCCACCTGGCCGCAGGCCGCCGCCCGCTTCGAGACCGCGCTGCTCGGGGTGTCGTGATGGAGACCTTCAGCCCCGCCTGGCTCGCCCTGCGCGAACCGGCCGACGTCGCCGCCCGCTCCGAGGCCCTGACCCGACTGGCCGGCGACCGGCTGGCGCTGCGCCGCGGGCACCGCGCCATCGATCTGGCGTGCGGCACCGGCGCCAACGTGCGCTATCTCACCGCGCGGCTGCCGGTGGTGCCGACCTGGACGATCGTCGATCACGATCAGGCGCTGCTCGCCGAGGCACGGCGCCAGCTGGGGAACGGCCCCCTCGGGCCGGACTACACCTTGACGGCACGGCGCCTCGACCTCGCCGACCTCGACCCGGCCGTGGTCGCCGGCCACGATCTGGTCACCGCGTCGGCGCTGCTCGACCTGGTGTCGGCGGCGTGGCTCGAGACGCTGGCCCGCGCCTGCCGGAGCGCCGAGGCCGTGGTGCTGCTGGCGCTCACCTTCGACGGGCGCATGGAGTGCACGCCGCCCCATCCCGACGACGAGCTGGTGCGCGGCCTGGTGCTGCGCCACCAGCGTCACGACAAAGGCTTCGGCCCGGCGCTCGGCCCCGACGCGGCGTCGGTGGCCGAGGTGTGCTTCGCCACCGCCGGCTTCACGGTGCGCACCGCGCACAGCGACTGGCAGCTCGAGTCGCCGCGGCTGCAGCGCGAGCTCGTCGCCGGCTGGGCCCGCGCCGCCGTCGAGATCGACCCCGCGCAGGCGTCGCGCATCGCCGCGTGGGAAGCGCGGCGCCTGGCCCACGTGCTGGAGGGGCGCTCGCGGATCCGGGTCGGCCACCGCGACCTGGTGGCGTGGCGGTGACGCCGAGCGGCGCCGACCTGCCCTACTCGCGCCGCCCGACGACGCAGGTGGTCACGTCGCCGACGGTCGAGCACGACGCATCGGGATTGGCGAGGCCGGCATCGAGTGGAGGGACCGGTGAACCGGGGGGGTTGGGGTCGCCGGCGTGGACCAGCGCGAAGAAGTCGCAATCGGTAGCGACGCCGGCAGCGTTGGTGATCGCGACGCTGTAAGACACGCTGGTGCGAAAGCCGCCCGAACTCGACGCTGAGCCACCGGCGACCTGTGCAGAACCGCCGGCGCAGCCAATCGGTGTGAAGGTGGCAGGTGGGAACCCGACCGCGGGAATGCCGAGGCCACTCAGGTTGAAGGTCACTGTGTAGGCGCCCGTACCCGAGCGGGATGACGCATAGCGACCGGTGCCAACCTTCGCGCCGTTCGAGGCCACGTAGGCCGACCACACCTTCGAGTTCACCAGCGCGGCCCGTGCACTGGCCGTGCCGGCGTCGACATAGGCCTTGTTCGCCGCATCCGTCGCCGCCACCGGGGCCCCGACGTTGGTGATGGCGCCGCCGCCCACGGTGAGACCGGCCGGGAACGAGGGGGTCGGTATCGGACGGGCGCTGCCGGCCACCGGCGCTCCTGGAGTGAACACGAAGGGCCCGGTCGCGCCGGCGCTGTCGCGCCACGTGCCGCTCACCGACGGCCAGTTCAAGGTGGCGTCGAGGTGCAGCGGCGTCGCGCCCGGCGTCGTGACGACGGTGAGGCCGATGCCGATCGTCCCGTTGGGATTGAAAAACGCCAGACCGACGACCGATGCCCTCGTCAAGGCGCCGCATTGGTCGTCGAAGCCGTCGAGGTGGTAAACGCTCCCGGTCTGGACGACGTTCACGGTCAGCACGTTGCAGTACGGCTGCTGCTGCCAGCGGAACGTGCCGATCGGCTGGGCGGCCGCGGAGGACGCCGTGGCGCCGAGGATTGCAGCGACCAGGACGGTTCGAAATCGATGGGTGGACATGGGCGGACTCCTTCGCGGCGACGGCATTGTAGTGCCGGCCGACGTCGGCGTCACCCGACGGACGACGTGCTGGCCCGGACGCGGTCCTCGGGGGTCCGCTTCGCCATCTGGAACACCGACTCCACCGCCGCGTAGTCCTGGTAGCCGAGCCGGGCGATCGGCTTGATCTTGAGCACGTCGAGGCGACCGTCGGGCGTCAGCGCCTCGTCGTCGATGTGCACGGCGACGACCTGGCCGATCACCACGGAGTGTTCCGCGGTCGGCGTGCGGCCGGGGAGCCGCACCACCTGGTGCAGTCGGCACTCGAACTGCACCGGCGAGCCGGCGACGCGCGGCGGTCGCACCAGCCGCGACGGCAGCGGTTCGAGCCCCGCCGCCGCCAGCTCGTCGACGCCGCGGTCGAGGATGCGCGCCGTCTGGTTCATCGCCTCGCGCTGCGCCCAGGTGGCCATGTTGAACACGAACTCGCCGGTGGCCTCGACGTTGGCCACTGTGTCCTTGCTACCGCCGTCGGCCTCGTGCACGCCGGCCGAGAACATCACGAACGGCGGGTCGTAGCTGAGCAGGTTGAAGAAGCTGAACGGCGCCAGGTTGACCACGCCGGCGGCGCTCTGCGTCGAGATCCAGCCGATCGGCCGCGGCACGACGCAGGCCTTGAGCGGGTTGTAGCGCAGGCCGTGGTCGGTGACACCGGGTTCGTAGTACATCGGTTCCTGCCGCAGTTGGTGAGGGTTCGTCGTCCGGTCAGCGCGAGCCAGCCGGCCGCTCGCTTCGCCACTGCGTCGTCGCCGCGTCGAGTTCTTCGATGCTCCTGAAGCGCCTGACGCCGCTGGGCCGCCGGACCGGTCGCAGCCGCGCGCCGACGTCCCAGAGCCCGGCCATCACGCGGTAGAGCTCCGGGTCGCCCGGCACCCGCCACACCGGCTGGTTCATCTCCTCGACGGATCGAAAGCGGCGCACCGGCATCACGGGTCCTCCAGACCGAACCGCTCCTTGAGCAACGCGGCGTCGGCCTTGTCCTTCAGGCGCACCGTGTCGCGCTTCATCGCGTAGAGCGTGCGTGGGCTGACCACGCTCACGGTCAGTTCAGCGAACGGAAGCCGCACGATCTCGAGATCCTGATACGCGAACGCGCGGCCGAGACGGGTCAGGATGTCGAGCTGGAAGATGCCCTGCGGCGGCACGTACCGCACCGCCGGGTACTCGCCGAGCAGGTCGGCGGCGGTGATCTGATCGATCTCGGGGTCGTCGAAGACGCGGCGAAGCGCCGCCTTCAGCCGTTCGACGTTCTCGGCCGACGGCGCGACGAAGACGTCCAGATCCTCGGTGAAGCGGGCCAGGCCGTGCAGGTTGAGTGCGGCGGCGCCGAAGATGGCATACGCGACGCCCTCGTGCTCGAATGCCGCGAGCACACGCTTCAGGACGGCGAAGTCCACGCCTCGAAGTATAGCGGCGGAGCCAGCGGCAGGCCTGGGGTCGCCGTCCCGGCTACAGCACGCGGGCGATCGACGGGCCCGACCCACCGCCGCGCGGGCGATCGTCCTCGGCCGACAGGTCGCAGTCGAAGAGCACGTCGGTGCCCATCCGGAACACGCGGTGACGCGGCCGGGCGCACTCGCGCAGCAGGTCGGGCGCCGGCAGACGAATCGCCGGCCGCCCGGCGCCGATCAGGAACGGCGCCACCGCCACGTGCAGGCGATCGAGCAGGCCGGCGGCCAGGAACGCCGACACGGTGACGCCGCCGCCCTCGACGAAGAGGCGGGCGCAGCCGCGGGCGTGCAGGTGATCGACGAGCTCGGCCAGGTCGAGTCCGCCGGGTCCCTCGCCGACGCCGAGCACGTCGGCGGCGCCGACGAAGTGCTCGCCGCGGCCGAGACGGCCGCGGCCGCACACGTAGAGCGTGGGCGCGGCCTCGTCCTGGAACACCCGGTAGGTCGGCGCCAGACGGCGCATCGGATCGATCACGACGCGGACCGGGCTCGGGCCGCTCACCTGGCGGGTGGTGAGCTGCGGATCGTCGGCGGCCACCGTGCCGGCGCCGACGATCACCGCGTCGGACAGCGCCCGCATCCGGTGCATGTGGCGCAGGTTCTCCTCACCGGTGACGAACTGCGAGTCGCCCGAGTGCGTGGCGATGAAGCCGTCGAGGCTCTGCCCGAGGTGGCCGACCGTGAGCGGGCGCGCCGCGCAGCCGGCGCAGATCGGCAGGTAGAGATCGACCAGCGCGGCGTCGGCGCGGGCGGCGGGCAGCGCCGCCTGCCAGCCCGTGGCCGGCAGCCAGCGGACGACGACGCCGGGATCGTCGGCCGGCACGCGGCGCAGCGCGCCATCGACGAACGCATACGCCTGGCCGACGCCCTGCGCGGCGGCGGCGGCGTGAGCGGCCAGCGCCCTCACCAACGACCACGCCTCGCCGACGTCGAGGGCTTCCGGCGTGGCGGCGGACGCGGAACGCTCGGGCGACATCTCCGTGGAAGTATAGTGGCGACGTGCCCGCCCGTCCGGACGCCGCCCTCCGCCGCTGATGCGCCGCACCGACCGCCTCGTCGGCCTCGCCCGCTCGGTGGCCATCTACCATCTGATCCCCCGCCGGCAACGGCGTCTGCGGACGCTCTACTCGCAGTGGCTGGCGCCGGGTGACCTCGTGTTCGACGTCGGCGCGCACGTCGGCAACCGCACCCGCGCGTTCTCGGCGCTGGGCTGCCGCGTCGTCGCCGTGGAGCCGCAGCCGCACGTCGCGGCGCTGCTGCGCGTGCTGGCCGGCCACCTGCCCGACGTGACGGTCGTCGAGGCGGCGGTCGCCGAGCGAGGCGGCCGCGTCCGCCTCGCGGTCAGCGACCGGACGCCGACGGTGAGCACGATCACCGACGCGTGGCGCGAGGCGCGCGGCCAGGAGGCGGCCTTCGCCGGCGTCGAGTGGAACCGCAGCATCGACGTCGAGGCCACGACCCTCGACGCGCTCATCGCCGCGCACGGCGAGCCGGCGTTCGTCAAGCTCGACATGGAGGGCGGCGAGGCGGCGGCGTTGGCCGGGCTGACCGTGCCGGTGAAGGGCGTGTCGTTCGAGTACCTGGGCGGCGCGCTCGACGCCGCGGCGGCCTGCGCGGCACAGCTGGCCGCGCTGGCGCCGTATCGCTTCAACTGGTCGGCGGGCGAGTCGAGCCGGCTCGGCGCCGAGAGCTGGCTCGATCATCGCGCCCTGCTGACCGCGTTGTCGGCGGTGACGCCGGCCGAGCACGGCGACGTCTACGCCCGCAGACTCGACGCATGACCACCGCCACGTCCGTCTCCCAGGCGCCGCCGGCCAACAGCGCGCGACGCATCCTGGTGGCCAGCCTGATGGGCACCGCCATCGAGTTCTTCGACTTCTACATCTACGCCACGGCGGCGGTGCTGGTCTTTCCGCAGCAGTTCTTCCCGGCCTCGGATCCCGCCAGCGCACGGCTGGCCTCGCTGGCCACCTTCGCGATCGCCTTCCTGGCCCGGCCGATCGGCAGCGCGCTGTTCGGCCACTTCGGCGATCGCATCGGCCGCAAGACGACGCTGGTCGCGGCGCTGCTGACGATGGGGATCTCGACGGTGGCGATCGGCGCGCTGCCGACCTATCAGACGATCGGCGTCGCCGCGCCGCTGCTGCTCGCCCTGTGCCGCTTCGGGCAGGGCCTGGGGCTGGGCGGCGAATGGGGCGGGGCGATCCTGCTGGCCACCGAAAACGCCCCGCCCGGCAAACGCGCGTGGTACGGGATGTTCCCGCAGCTCGGCGCACCGATCGGCTTCTTCTGCTCGGGCGGCATCTTCCTGCTGCTGTCGCGCTGGCTCACCGAAGAGCAGTTCCTCAGCTGGGGCTGGCGGGTGCCGTTCCTGTCGAGCGCGGTGCTGGTGGCGGTGGGCCTCTACGTCCGGCTGGCGATCACCGAGACGCCGGTGTTCGCGCAGGCGGTGGCGCGCCACGAACGCGTCAAGGTGCCGATGCTGACGGTGTTCGGGAAGCACGGCTGGGCGCTGGTGCTCGGCACCGTCATCGGCACGTCGGTCTACGTCATCTTCTACCTGACGACGGTGTTCGCGCTGTCGTGGGGGACGGTGGCCCTGGGCTTCACCCGCAACGACTTCCTGGTCATCCAGCTCGTCGGCGTGGTGTTCTTCGGCATCACGGTGCCGCTGGCGGCGCGCCTGGCCGAGGGCGGCCGGCGGCCGATGCTGATGTGGGTCAACGTGGCAATCGCGGCGTTCGGCCTGGTGCTGGCGCCGATCTTCCAGGCCGGCACGGCCGGCGCGCTGGCCACGATGATCGTCGGCTTCGCGCTCGTCGGCTTCGCGTATGGGCCGATCGGCACGGTGCTGGCCGAGCTCTTCCCCACGGCCGTGCGCTACACCGGCAGCTCGCTCACCTACAACTTCGCCGGCATCGTCGGCGCGTCGCTGGCGCCGTACGTGGCGACGTGGCTGGCCACCAACTGGGGCCTCCAATACGTGGGCTACTACCTGTCGGGGTCGGCCCTGCTGTCGCTGCTCGGCCTGTACCTGTCGCGCGAGACCCGCGACACCGCGCTGTAGTTACTGCACCTAGTCAGTTCCCGGCCAGAGAGGGGTCAGACCCCTATCAAGCCGGGCCCAGAATGGGGTCTGACCCCCGTACTGTACGGCCTGCCTTACCCATCGCCGGGGTCGCGTGACACCCACCGGCCGAATCCCGCCTGAATTCTCGCGGTACCGTCCTTGCTCCCTCGTCCCGTCGGAGGGAACACCATGAGAGGGATGACGAGAACGACCCGCCTGCTCGGTGCCGCCGCGCTGGTCGTGGCCTGCGCCGCGTGCAGCGACCGCGACCAGGACCGCGCCGCCACCGAAGCACGTGAGGCCGGACGCGAGGCCCGCGAAGCCGGCCGCGACGCCGCTGCCAGCGCCCGCGAGGCCGGCCAGGCCGTGGCCGAGGCGGGCCGCGAGGCCGCCAGCGCCGCCGGCGCCGCCATCGAGACGATGGACGTCAAGACCGCGCTGATGCGCGACTCGCGCGTGGACGCCGGCGACATCGACGTGGACACCAACCACGAGACCCGGATCGTGGTGCTCAAGGGTTCGGTGCCGACGGCGACCCAGAAGACGCTGGCCGAGGACATCGCCCGCGCCCAGGCCACCGGCTACCGCGTGGACAACCAGCTGACCGTGCGCGGCTGACGCCGCGCCGGTTGCGACGGCCCCGCGCGCGCGGGGCACACCGGGCCCGGCTCCCCCGACGGGTTCTCGACCGTTCCACCCAGTGTCAAGGAGAGCCGTGATGAAACTGTTCGCAGGAACCCTCGTGTTGTTCGCCGGTCTGTCGGTGGTCGCCGCCGGTCAGACCCCGACGCCGCCCCGGAACCCGCAGCCGGCGCTGCCGCAGGTGCCGGCCGACCCGATGACCGCCAGCGTGGACGACATCAGCAACGACGCCGCGAAGTACTACGGCAAGACCGTGCGCGTCGTCGAAGACGTGGCCCGGGTGCTGGCGCCGCGCATCTTCACGCTCGACGAAGAGCACCCGATCAAGCCCGGTCAGGACGTGATGGTCGTGTCGCCCAAGGGCGTGACCGTCCGTGAGGACGAGGACGTCGAGGTGGTGGGCGTGGTCCGCGAGTTCACCTGGACCGAGCTGGAGAAGGAGACGTTCGACTTCGACCTGAAGCGCGAGTGGCAGATGGAGTTCAAGAGCCGGCCGGTGATCTACGCGACGTCGGTCAAGCCGAAGGCCACGTTCTAGTGTCCTGGGACGGCGCGGCGCGTATCCTCCGCGCGCCGCGTCGCGATCGCCGTCAGGCGATCCGTTCCGGCTCCATCGCCTTCTCGACCGCCTTCCCGCCCTCGACGCTCACGTAATAGACTCCGGCGCCGTCACGCGTCGCCACCACCCGCTTCACGGTGTTGTCCTCGAAGTAGATCCCGGCGTCGTTGTCGCAGGCGTAGCCCGGCTTCATCTGGCCGCCGGCGATCAGCTTCTGGTAGAGCGGGCGGCGGCCCGGCTCGGCGTCGTAGTGCGGCGAGTGGCTGCCCTTCAGGAAGCCCAGACCCTGCACGATCGACAGCTCCTTCGGCCGCGAGTCGGTGGTGCCCTCCTCGAACCAGCACAGCGAGCCGGCGCTGGCTCCGCCCAGCACGATGCCGCGATCCCACGCCTGGCGCAGCACCACGTCGATGCCCTGCGCCTTCCAGATCGCCTGCTGGTTGAGGGTGTTGCCGCCCGAGCAGACGATGCCGTCCACCGACAGGAACACTTCCTCCCAGCTGCGCGCCTGCTGCGTGCTGGCGATGAAGCTGATCTGGTGCGAGGCCTCGACGTCGAGCGGCGAGCACGCCCGGTACCAGTTGATGATGCCCTGCGGGGAATCGGCGTTGGCGGTGGGCAGGTAGAGCAGCCTGGGCCGCGGCTTGCCGGTGAGCTCCGCCATGTGGCGGATGAAGGCCGTGCCGAAGCCACCGCCGGCGATCAGGATCTTGCGCGTCGCCGCGGGACGCGCCTGACCGCCGTCGCCACCATCGGCTGACGCGACGGGCGCGTGCGACAGGGCCGCCCCGACCGCCCCTGCCGACGACACGATGAACTCACGACGCTTCATGCCTGCCCCCCACGATGCTGCCGCGATAGTCTACCAAGGGCGTCCACCCGCGCACGGCGTCGAGGTAGAGCCGCTCCAACCCTGCCGCGTCGACGGCGGCGCCGTCCACGGTCTGCACCAGCCGACAGCAGCGCCGTCGGTGCGGCAAATTGTCGTATCCGGTCACGGTGGCCCGACGACGACGCCCGGGGGAGTCCATGATATTCTCTACTTAGAGGAGAGAACAGAGTTGCCCACCAAGGTGAACTTCGTCCTCGACGACGACGTGAAGGCCGAACTCGAGCGCCACGTCGAGAGCGGCAAACGCAGCCGCGTCATCAACGCCGCGCTTCGCGCCGAGTTGCGCCGCATGCGCCGGCGCGCGGCCGCCGATCGCCTCGACCGGCTGCGCGCCCTGACGCCGCCGATGGCGTCGGCCGACGTCGTCGCCCTCCTGCGTGCCGACCGTGGCCGCCGCTGACACGACCCTCGTCGTTCCTGACGCGTCGGTGCTGCTGAAGTGGGTGCTCCAGGGCGACGGCGAGCCCGACCGCGACGCTGCGCTCGGCCTGCGCGCCGCGTGGCTCGACGAGCGCTGCGAGCTGATCGTACCCACGCTGTGGCTCTACGAGGTCGGCAACGTGCTCGGCCTGAAGCGTCCGGCCGACGCGGACGCCTTCCTGCATGCCCTGGCCGACCTCGGACTGCAGGAAGCGGCGCCGCACGGCTACCTACCGGCGATCGTCACGCTGATGCGGCAGCGTAAGGTGACCTTCTACGACGCCGCCTACCACGCGCTGGCGATTCACGTCGGCGGCACCATGGTCACTGCCGACGCCGCGTACGTGCGGAGGGCACGGGCGGCCGGGAGCGTCGTACTGCTGGCCGACTGGCGCCGCTGAGTGCCGCGCCCAACCGGGGACGGAGCGCCCTTCAGGCCGCGCCCTCAGGCCAGATACGTCGGCGCGAGCGTGCGGTACATGATGACGAGCGCGATGGCCGCGGCGACGCCTGCCAGCCATGCCGGGGCGCCGATCAGCTGCAGCAGGAAGAACGGCGCGAACGGGAAACCAAGGACGACGCTGCAGGCGAGCAGCAGCCAGGGCGCGGCTTCGCGCCACCGCCGTTCGGCGACCAGCCGGCGCAGCGCGTCGTTGCCGATGTGCGCCGTTGCCTCGACGCCGCGCGACGGTCCGAGGTAGGCGGCCCCGACGTTCCGGGCGAGGTGGCCGCCGCGGGTCGCGAATCGGCCCGCCTCGCCCTCCGACATGGCGCGCGGCTTGAATTCGCCGCGCACGGCCAGCCAGACGAACGCCGTGACGAACGCCGCCACGGCGACGAGCGCACCGATCGCGGCGACGACGAGCCAGCTCATCGCTCGGCGAACCGTCGAGGACTACTGTGGCCGGCGGAACAGGCCGACGTACACGGCCTTGCCCAGGATGTGCCCCTGCATCGCGTTGTAAACCGCGGTGCGCGTCGCCCAGGCGTCGGCGCCTGCCGGCAGGTCGATCTTCGTGTCGAGGGCGAACAGCTCGAACGTGTAGTGGTGCAGCGGACCCGTCGCTGGCGCGCCTGGCCCGCGATACACCTCGCCACTGGCGCTGATCTGCCGGCTGCCGTCGGGGAGCTGCGCGCCCTTGGGCTGGCCCTCGGCCATCCCGGTCGCCGTCCCCGGAATGCCCCAGACCAGCCAGTGCACCTGATCCTCGGTGGTCTTGTTGCGGGCCACGTCGGGGTCGCGCATGTGCAGCACGAAGCTCACCGTGCCGGGCGGCACGTTGGTCCATCGCAGCGCCGGCGACACCTGCTCGCCGGCCTGGGTGTACTTCACCGGGATCGGACCGCCGTCGGGCCACGCGGTGGTCGTGAGCGTGAGGGGCGGCCGCGCCGGCGCGGCGGGCTGGCCAGACGGGGCCTGGGCCATGGCCGAGGTGGCGGCGAGCGTGGCCGCCAGGGTGACGCCTAGGGTTCGAGTCATGCGTGTGCCTCCAAGTGGTGGAGACACATTACGGGATCTCGCGACGGCGCCGCCAGGGTCACTGCGGCGGCGGCAATCCCTCCGTGACTTCGATCTCGGTACCCCACGGGTCGGTGAGGAAGAACAGCCGGAGGCCCGAGACGTTCGGGGTCGTGCGAATCTCGGGGGCGTCGAGGCCGGCATCGCGCAGCCGCGCTGCGAAGTGCTCGATGTCGGCCACTTCGAAGCCGATGTGATCGACGGCCCGCCCCCTGGTGGGCACCTGCGGCACCTCGGCCTTGCCGAGCACGACCTCCACGCCGGGCACGGTGGCCGTCAGGAAGTTCAGCCTCGTGCCGGCCGCGGCGCCGAACACCGCGGCGTACCACTTCTGCGCCGCCGCCGGATCGGGCACCATCAGGTGCAGATGGTGCATCGCGATCGGCGTGCTGATCGCCGGGTTGATGTAGATCTCGATCCGTACGCCGTCGGGACCGGTGAGGAAGCCCTGGCCGTTGACCGGCTTCTCGCGCGGCTCCCAGGTGAGGCCGGCGGCCTTCCAGGCCGCGACCGATGCCGCCAGGTCCTTCACGTAGAGTCCCAGGTGGTTCAACGTCGTGCCGGCGGTGCCGCCCGTCGGCGGCTGCTGCCGCAGCATCACGTACATGCCCGGCACTTCGACCATGGTGGCCTTCTCGCGCTGGAGGATCCGCCCACCGACGGCGACCCAGAACCGCTTCTGGGCCTCGAGGTCGGCGGCGTTGACGTGGACGTGGCCGGCGGCGACGCCAACGGCGTTGGGCGGGGCGAGCTGCGCGGACAGCGGTGCCGCCGCGGCGACCAGCAACGCCAGAACGAGCGCCCTGGTCATCCGCGCAGCCCGTCGATGAACGCGCGCATCTGCTGGCGGTGCGCTTCCGTCGGCACGGGACCGTAACCGGCCTGCGCGTTCTCGGTCATGTGCCTGGGGTTGCTGGTCTCGGTGAGGATGCAGGTCGGCGCCGGGTTGGCCAGGATGTATTTCAGCGAGAACTGCGCCCAGCTGCTGCAGCCGAACTCGCTGGCCCACGACGGCAGCGGCCGGTCCGCCAGCCGCTTGAAGTAGCTGCCGTTCATGAACGGACGGTTGATGATCACCGCGATGCCGCGGTCGGCGAGCATCGGCAGCAGCCGCGCCTCCGAGTCGCGCTCGGTGATCGAGTAGTTGATCTGGACGAAGTCGGGCTTCTCGCGGGCCAGGAACTTCTCGAGGACGTCGTAGAGCGCGGCCGTGCCCACGGTGACGCCGACGTAGCGGGTCAGGCCGGCGTCCTTCCAGCCGCGGGCCGACGGCCAGTGATTCCCGATGTCGATCAGGTTGAAGATCTGGGTCAGATCGACCGGCCGGCGGTTGAAGCGGCGCTGGGTGTCCTCGAACTGCTTCTGCCCTTCGGCCTTGCCGTTCTGATCGATCTTCAGCGTGACGAACAACGACTTCAGCGCCGGGTCGCTGATCACCCTGCCGAACGCCGCCTCGTTGTCGCCGTTGTGCAGCCACGGCTGCGGCGCGCCCTGTGGCGCCCGGGCCGCCGAGGGTGCATCGACCAGGCGGCCGCCCTGGGCGACCAGCGTCCGGAGCACGGCCGCCAGCGGCTCGGTGCCGTGCTGGCCGATCTCGTCGACCACCTTCGAGGTGCCGGCGCCGATCACGGGGATGCGCTCGCCGGTCGCCGGGATCGCCCGGGTCGGCATCGCCTGCCGGGCGGACAGCCCCGGCAGGCCGGCCACCGCCACGCCGGCGGCCGAGGTCAGGAAGGCGCGGCGGGTCGGGTGTATCCAGGGGCTGGTCACGCTGTCCTCCTCGTCCGTGTCAGTGCCGGGCCGTGGCTGGGGTGGCGCTCATTGGAACGGCTGGCCGGAAGCGGTACGAATCATCCGCCAGCCTTCCTTGAGGCGGCGATCCTGGTCGGCCTTGCCGGTCGGCGAGACCCAGCACACCACGTTGTGCTTGAGGCAGGCTTGCAGGACCTTCTGCCGCGCCGCCTCGATCTCGGGCGCGTTGCCGGGCACACCGTAGGAGGAGGACAGGTCGGCTCCGGCGGCGACGCTGAGCGCGGTCACGCCAGGCACAGCGGCGATCGCGTCGACGTTGTCGACGCCCTTGGCGGTCTCGATGATCATGATCGCCATCAGGTCGCCTTCAGGGTTGAGCGGCCACACGTCGGCGCGGCGGCGGTACTCGTCCATCGCGACGCCCCACAGCCACACGGCGCCGCCCGGCGAGAAGCCGCGGATGCCCACTGGCCCCTTGAAGGTGTTCGGGTGCGCCTTCCACGGTGCATAGCGCATGCTCTTCACGGCGTTCTCGGCTTCTTCGGCCGTCTCGACGGTGTTGAACACGAAGCCCATCGCGCCGATGTCGAGCGCCTGCTTGACCAGCCAGGCGGCGTTCTCCGACGCATAGGGCGGCATCCGCACGATCAGCGCGTTGCGCGGCGCCAAGCCGTTCTTCGCCGTCCACGCCCGGTCGGCGATGTTGGCGGCGAAGTTGGCGAAGGCCTCCATGTTGAACGGCGAGTGCTCCATGTCGACGAACACGAAGTCGGTGTCGCGCCGCCCCAGCGTGCGCGCGTTCTCGCGCGAGATGTCCTGGGTGATCACCCCGTAGATTGGCTGCCCGGCGACCAGCTTCGCGATCGCGGGGTTGAGGTGCGCCGGCGACAGCGGCGGCAACTGGGCCTGAACGCCCACTTCGACGAGCAGGCCCGCGGCGACGAGCAGCGCCGCCCCGATCATTCGCTTCATATCCACTCCTTCGGCAATCGCGGTCGCCGGTCCGGCGTCACTTCGGAGACTGCTGCAGCGGGTTGGCGTGCCGCGAGGCGATGCGCCAGCCGGCGCCCTCGCGGACCAGGACCCAGAGCGTATCGAGATCGATGCGCCGTGTCTCGCCGACGTAGCGCATGTGGGTGTTGTTGCGGATCAGCGCAGTGGCGCCGATCACCCGGATGGTCCCGGGGTCGAAGGTCATCGACTCGAGCTGCCGCTTCGAGTCGACGACCGAGGTGACGACCTCGGCCCGGGTCTGGACCAGGCCGCTGGTGTGGCAGAAGACGAGGCCATCGTGGTAGACGGCCTCGAGCCCGGCGCGGTCCTTGGCCATGGTGGCCGCGACCATACGGTCGAGGGTGGCCTGCACCGCTCGCACCTCGGCGTCGTCGGCCCGGGCCGGCGCTGCAGCCAGCAGCAGCGCCGCCGCGAGCGCGGTCGCGATCCTCGCCATCAGAAGGTCACCTGCACGTCGAGGTTGATCAGCCGCGCCCGCTGGATGTTGCTCGGCCGGTGGTAGGCCGGTCCGAGCTGGGTCACCCAGGCGTCGATGGTCGCGTTGTTCAGCACGTTGAAGGCCTGGATCCGCGGCGCGATGGTGCGGTCGCCGAACCGGAAGGTGCGCCGCAGGGTGAGGTCGAGCCCGGCGACGTTTGGATAGCGGACCGTCCCCGGCTCCGACGCCCACACCGTCTGGTTGCCCTGCGGCAGTGAGATCGTCTGGTTGGTCACCAGGATCGTCGTCGTCTCCGGCGCGCCGACCTGATACTGCCACGTGCCGCTCAACGACAGCGCCCACGGCAGATCGTAACCGCCGGACAGCCGGAACGACCACGGCCGGTTGTCGGCGGTCACCACCTTGGTGTCGAAGTTGTTGACGATGTGCGGGTCGTTGACGTTGCCGGGCCGGCCGGCGCTCGTCACCCGGCCGAAGGTCGCCCCGGCCAACATGAACCAGCGGCTGGACATCCGCTTGTTGACCGTCAGATCGACGCCCCGGTAGTCGGTGTTCAACCGCGGGTCGTTGAAGAACAGCAGGCTGCTCGCCGCGCTCGGTCGCCGCCACACCTGCGCCGCCTGGCCACTGGACACTTCGGTGACGTTGATGGGGTTGCCCCAGGCCGACAGCGGCACCGCGGTGTTCTCCTGGCCGAACTCGCGGCGGGTCTGGCGGACGACGAACTCGGCCGACAGGACGACCTGGCCCGGCAACTCGTGCTGGGCGCCGGCGCTGAACTCGTTCACGACCGGCCGCTTCACGCCACCGGCGTAGCGGGCGTCCACGGCGGGAAACACGTAGCCGGGCGTCGGGCCGATTTCGTTCATCTGCGGCACGAGATCGCCGTTCCGGTCGCAGCCCAGCACGCCGGCGTCGCCGCAACGGGCCTGCGGCAGCCACTGCCGCTGGTCCATCACGACCTGGGTCGTACCCAGCCGCTGAATCGTGCTGATGCTGAGCTGCTTGTTGTAGCGGTTGGCCGAGAACTTGAGGGCGGTCCGCCCGTCGCCGCGAACGTCGTAGACCATGTTGAAGCGCGGCGCGAAGTTGCCGAACGACGGTGCGTCGACGGCCGCGAAGCATTCGCCCGCGAAGAACGCGGTGTCCGGCCGGCAGGCCTCGTCCTGATAGGCCTGCTGCGTCTCGTAGCGCAGGCCGGTGTTGACCGACAGCTTGTTGCTCGGCCGCCAGCGGTGCTGCAGGAAGACTCCGTAGGTGTCTTCGCCGTAGTCGTACTGGCGATCGACGTCCCCGGCGTCGTAGTTGTGCTCCCTGGTGACCGGCACGAGGTAGGTGTTGACGGCGGTCGGCACGCCATTGGCGAAGATCGCCCGCATCCCGGAGGTGGACCAGATCTTGTTGCCATAGTTCGTCCAGCGTTTCTCCACGCCGGCGGTGATGGTGTGGTCGGCGCCGTACCAGTTCAGGTTGCCCTTCAGCAGGTAGGTGGCGTTGTAGACGGTGTTGTAGGTCGGCAACGCGACCGCCGCAACCTGGGAGACGGTATCGAACGTCGCGACGTCGCCGGGCCTGACCTCCGGACGGCTGCCGAAGGGGTCGTCGCCGAACAGCCGGTTGAATCCGGCCTCGACGCTCAGGTTGTTGCGCAACGCCGAGGTCAGCTTGACCTGGTTGATCGACGGATACTTCGGGTTGTAGTTGCGGGCTCGGTCGTCGCCGAACAAGCCGCCGCCGCGATGGCCGATCAGTTTGTGCTGGAAGTTGTAGAACCACGACAGCTGCGTGCCGGACCTCGCCTGCCACGACAGCTTGTTGCCCACCGAGTACATGATGTTGTCGTCGAGCACCGGGTTGCCGTCGGCGTCGTAGTTGCCGAGCTTGTAGCGATCCATGCGCTGATCCGAGAACGACGTCGCGAACCACAGCCTGTCGCGCACGATCGGACCGCCGATCGAGATGCCGAGGTCGCGCATGCGCAGCAGGTCGGCCTGCGGCTCGAGGTTGGGATTGCGGGCGCGCACGGCCGCGGGCACGCTCGCCAGCAACTGCTGCTTGAGGTCGTCACTGTAGTTGACCGAGTTGGCCCACGCCGTCGGCGTGTAGGTGGCCACGGCGCTGCCGCGGAAGCGGTTGGTGCCGGTACGGGTGACCATGTTGATCATGACCCCGCCCACCGACCACTCCGCCGAGTTCGACCCCGACTGGAAGGCGAACTCCTCGTAGATGAACGGGTCGAAGTAGAGCAGCAACCCGGCGCCGGTGCCGGCGATGCCGCCGCTGTCGAGGTTGTCGAGGACGTACTTGTTCTCGCCGTTGCTGCCGCGTACCGACACGGTCGACTGCAGGAACCGCTCGGTGCCTCCGACGTCGACTTTGCCGATGACGACGCTCGGGACGATGCGGGCCATCGACCAGACGTCGGTGCGGTTGGGGAGCGCCTCGAGCTCCTCACGGGCAATCACCGTCTGCTTGAGGACCGTGGTGACGTCGAGCAGCGGGGCGGCGCTGCTGACCGTCACCGTCTCCTCGAGCTGGCCGACCTCGAGCCGGAGGTCGGCGCGCGCCGTGACGTTGGCCTGCACCGCGATGTTCTGGGCCTGGGTCGGCCGGAAGCCGCTCAGCTCTGCGCGGACGTTGTAGCGCCCCGACACCAGGCCGATGAACTCGTAGGCGCCGCGTTCGTTGGTGACGGCCTCCTGCGAACCGCCGACGGTGCCGCCGTCGGCTGACGTCAGCCGAACCGTGACGCCGGGCAGAACGCCGCCCGACCCGTCGGTCACGATGCCGCCGATCGCGCCCAGGCCCTGTGCCATCGCCGGGAGGCCCGAGGCGAGGAGGCACCATAGCGCCCAGATGCTGATCCGCGTTGCACGTATCGCCTGCATGTCACTGCCTCCCTTGTAAGTCACCATCTGTCGGACCATGCCATTGCCGGTCGTCACTGCACGAGGGTGGTGCGCGGGATCATCCCTGGCTTGGGCGTCCCGAGACCGCGATAGAGGAACCGCTGGAACCGCTTGCCTTCGAAGTTCTCGCCGACGTAGATGTTGCCGCGGCTGTCGACGGCGATCGCGTGCGGGACGTGCAGGGCGCCACCCGACAGCCCGTGCTGGCCGAAGCGGGCGACGACCTTGAGCGAGTCGCGCTCGAGAATCCACACGTGGTGGTTGGCGCCGTCGATCATGTAGAGAAAGCGCTGCTGCGGATCGGCTGAGAGCGCGAAGCCCGATACCGCACCCGACAGCATCGTCCGCTTCGACACGAAGGCCTCCTTCACGTAGGTGCCGTCCTTCTTGAACACCTGGATGCGGTTGTTGGGCCGGTCGGCGACGTAGACGAGGCCGTCGCGCGAGATCGAGATGTTGTGCGGCAGGCGGAACTGCTGCGCCGGCGGCGCGTCGGGGTCGTAGGGGCCGAGGCGGCCGTCGTCGGGCTTGTTGCCGTAGGCACCCCACATCCGCTTGAACGCGCCGGTGGCGGCGTCGATGACCATCACCCGCCGGTTGCCGTAGCCGTCGGCGACGTAGGCTTCGTTGGTCGCCGGATCGATGGTCAGGTTGGCCGGGCTGCCGAAGTTCTCGAGATCGGCGCTGCCCTTGTTCATCCCGCGCTTGCCGTACTGCTTGATGAACTTGCCCTCGCGGGTGAACAGCAGCAACGCGTTGTCCTTGCCGCCGTTGCCGGCCAGCCACACCGTGCCCTTCGGATCCACGAAGATGCCGTGCTCGCTGGCGGGCCACTCGTAGGTCTGGCTCGGTCCGCCCCACGCGCGAATCAGCTTGCCGGCCTGGTCGAGCTCCAGCACGGGAGGTGCTGGGACGCAGCAATCGGCTTTGGGCGGCGTGTCGTCGGCACCGGAGAAGCGCTCGTTCTTGAACAGCCCGCCCGGCCGGTGCACGACCCAGATGTGGTCCTGGCTGTCGACGGCCATGCCGCCGATCTGGCCGATGGCCCAATTCTCCTTGTCGGCCTCGAAGGGCTGCGGGAAGGTCGGGTCGTACTCGAAGATCGGCACCTGACCGGCCTGCGCGTCGAGTCGTGCCACCGGGTCGACGGGCCAGCTGAGAAACGCCAGCCCCGAAAGCGCGGCCGCGGCCGCGAACACTCGCGTGCGATTCATTCGTCCACTCCTCTGCATGAGCGTGCCCAGGCCGTCCCGATACACCGGCGCCATTCGTCTCATAAGGGCCCTGCCGCTTCTGCCGGCGCCGGCTCGCCGGAGGAGGCTACACCCAGTGCGGCCCGCAGCCCCTGCGGCAGCAGGTCGAGCGCCGCAGGCAGGTCCTGGAACGTGACGGGACGCTGGAACCGCTCGATGGCGGCGAGGCCGACCGACGTCGTGTCGGGCCGGCTCGACGACGGCCAAGGGCCGCCGTGCTGCTGCGCGGCGGTGACCGCCACGCCGGTCGGCACGCCGGCGAAGAGCAGCCGCCCGGAGTGGACGACGGCACGTTCGATCACCGGCCGCGCCGCCTCGGCATCGGCGGCGTCGGCCCAGATCGTCGTCGTGAGGGTGCCGCCGACGGCGTCGAGCACCGCCAGCAGTTGATCGACGTCGCGGACGGTGACGACGACGCAGTACGGCCCGAAGACCTCCTCGCGCAGCGTCGGGTCGGCGAGGAACGCCTTCGGCGGGATCTCGACCAGGGTCGGCAACGGGCCAGCGGCGGTCGAGGCCCCGCCGGTGCGGCACGACACCCGCGAATGCGCCACGGCGCGTCCGACGCCGTGCTCGAACTGCTCGCGGATGCCGGCGGTCAACATCGGGTGGGTCGTCGTCTCGTGCAGACAGGCCGCCAGCAGGTCGACGAAGCGGTGCGAGGCGCGGTGCTGCAGCAGCAGCACGAGGCCCGGGCTGGTGCAGAACTGCCCGGCACCGAGGGTGATCGACGCGGCGAGCCGCGCCGCCAGGTCGGCGCCGTTGGCGGCCAGCGCGGCCGGGAACGCGACGATCGGGTTGATGGAACTCAGCTCGCCGAAGAACGGAATCGGCAGCTCGCGGGTCTGGATCGCGCGCATCAGGTCGCGGCCGGCGGCCAGCGAGCCGGTGAAGCCGACCGCCCTGACCTCGGGCGCGGTGACCAGACCGAGCCCGTCGGCGCGCGACGCGTGCTCGACGAGCTGGAGGACGTCGGCGGGCAGGCCCTGCGCACGCAGGACCCGATCGGCAATCGCCCACACCGCGCGCGACAGCTCCGGATGCCCGCGGTGCGCCTTGACGATCACCGGATTGCCGGCCGCCAGCGCCGAGGCCGTGTCGCCGCCGAGCACGGAGAAGGCGAACGGGAAGTTGCTCGGCGCGAAGACGACCACCGGGCCGACGGGGATGAACGTGCGCACCAGCGCCGGCCGCCCGGCCGGCGGCGGACCGCTCACGGCCGGCTGGCTCAGGGTGCGGCGGTGCGCGCCCGTGGCGATGTGATCCGCGAACGCCCGCAGCTGGAAGCTGGTGCGGTCGATCTCACCCGACAGCCGCGCCGGGCCCAGCGATGTCTCGGCGTCGGCGATGGCGACGAGCCGCTCCCGCTCCCCCTCGACGCCGGCGGCGAGCCCGCGGAGCAGCTCGGCCCGTGCCGCGTCGGGCACCGCGGCGAACACCGTGGCACAGCCGGCAGCGCGGGCAGCGATGGCCTTCACGTCGACCGCGGGTGACGTGCCGATCACAACGACCTCCCCGCCATCGGCGCCGGCTCCGTGGTGTCGGGGCGCCCCACGCGGCTGGCGGCGAGCCGCGCCGCGGGGGTGATCTGCGCCGGATCGACGCGCAGCTCGAGCACCGCCGGCCGGCCGGCGGCCTGCGCCCGGGCGAAGGCGGCGGCGAAGTCCTCGGTGCGTTCGACCCGCTCGGCGTAGGCGTCGAAGGCCCTGGCCAGCGACACGAAATCGGGGGTGTCGAGATCGGTGCCGACGACGCGGCCGGGGAAGCGCCGCTCCTGGTGCATGCGGATGGTGCCGTACATCCCGTTGTTGACGACCAGCACGACGACGGCGGCGCGGTACTGCGCCGCGGTCGCCAGCTCCTGCGGATACATCAGGAAGCAGCCGTCACCGGCGAAGCAGACGACCGTCCGTTCGGGATGGCGCAGCTTGGCGGCGATGGCGGCCGGCACGCCGTAGCCCATCGACCCGCTGGTCGGCGCCAGCTCGGTGCGGAAGCGGCGATAGCGATAGAACCGGTGCACCCACACTGTGTAGTTGCCCGCGCCGTTGGCGATGATCGTGTCGGGCGGCAGAGACTGGCTCAACTGCTCGACGACACTCGCCATGTGCACACCCTGGTGGTCCGGCACCGGCGGCGCCACCTTGGTGAAGGCCAGATAGTGCGCGCGCAGGCCGGCCCGCCAGTCGGCCCAGCCGATCGGCGCCGACGGCTCGAGCCCGCGTACGGCGGTGGCGAACTCGCCCAGCGTCGCGGCGATGGCGACGTCGGGCTGGTAGACGCGGCCGATCTCGTCGCCGCTCGGCATCACGTGCACGAGCCGCTGGGCCGGCCGTGGCGCGGTCAGCAGGGAGTACCCGCCGGTCGTCACCTCGCTCAGCCGCGACCCGACGGCGACGATCAGATCGGCCTGGCGCACTGCGTCGGCCAGACGAGGGTCCATGCCGAGCGACAGGTGGCCGACGTATTGATCGGAGTGGTTGTCGACGATGTCCTGGCGGCGGAACGACGCGGCCACCGGCAGGTCGAAGGCCGCGGCGAAGTCCCGCAGGCCGGCCGCCGACTCGGCGGTCCAGCCACTGCCCCCGACGACGAGCAGCGGGCGCGCGGCCTGGTCGAGCGCCGTGCGCAAGCGCCCGAGGTCGGCCGGCACCGGCGCGCTCGCCGTCGGACGGTAGGGCTGGGGGTCGTCGAGCCGGACGACCTGGGCCAGCACGTCTTCGGGCAGCGACAGCACGACCGGGCCCGGCCGCCCCGACGTCGCCACCTGGAACGCCCGGGCGAGGTACTCGGGAATCCGCCGTGCGTCGTCGATCTGCGCCGCCCACTTCGCCAGCGGCGCGAACATCTCCGGGAACGCGACCTCCTGGAAGCCCTCGCGGTCGCGGTAGGCGCGGGCCACCTGGCCGACGAACAGGATCATCGGCGTGGAGTCCTGGCGGGCGGTGTGGACGCCGACGGTGGCGTGCGTCGCCCCCGGACCGCGGGTCACGAAGCACACGCCCGGGGCGCCGGTGAGCTTGCCGTCGGCCTCGGCCATGTTCGCCGCCGCCCCTTCGTGCTTGGCGACGACGACATCGATCTCGGGGGTGTCGAAGAGCGCGTCGAGAACGTCGAGATAGCTCTCGCCAGGCACGCAGAAGATGCGCGTGCAGCCGTGCAGGCGCAGGTTGTCGACCAGCACCCGGCCGCCGCTGCGCTCGGCCGGACCCGCCGCGGCGGTCACTTCGACACCTCGGCGGCGAGCGCGGGATCGATCGGCAGTGGCGCCGGATGGCGATCCTGCTGCAGCGTCGTGCCGCGGGTTTCCGGCAGGAAGACCACCGCGATCAGCACCAAGGTGTAGGCGCCCAGCGCGCAGGCGCTGATCGCCGAGCCGAGCCTCATCGTCGCGCTGGCGTAGCCGACGACGAACGGCAGCATCGAACCGACCGCCCGGCCCACGTTGTAGGAGAAGCCCTGGCCGGTGGCGCGGATGTAGGTCGGGAACAGCTCGGCGAAGGTGGCCCCGATCCCGGCGACGATGCCCGACTGGAAGAAGCCGAGCGGGAAGCCGAGCAGCAGCGTCGCGGTACGGCCGAGCGGCGCCAGCGTGTAGACGGCAATCGTCGCCGCCGCCAGCGTCGCGCACAGCACAAAGGTGCGGCGACGGCCCAGCCAGTCGCTGAGGTGCGCGCTCACGACGTAGCCGCAGAAGGAACCGAGGATGTTGACCGCCAGGTAGCCGCCGGTGGACAGCACGTCGAGTTGCCGCTCGGTGCGCAGGTAGGTCGGCAGCCAGGTGAGGATGGTGTAGTTGCCGCCGAGGGTGCCGGCGGCGAGCAGCGACGCCACCACGGTCGAGCGGCGCAGCGGCGCCCGGAAGATGTCGAACAGCAGCGACGCCTCGGCCGGGGCGCCGTCACGGCGTTGCGCCGCCGCGAAGATCTCCGGTTCGTCGACGTGGCGGCGGATGAAGAACACCGCCACCGCCGGCAGGATGCCCATGAAGAACAGGTAGCGCCACGCCTGTTCGGGCGGGAACAGCGTGAACATGCCCGTGAAGAGCAGCGCCGCGGCGCCGTAGCCCACCGACCAGCCGCTCTGCACGCTGCCGACGGCGCGGCCGCGCAGCTCGGGCCGGATCACCTCGGCCATCAGCACCGCGCCGGCGGCCCACTCGCCACCGAAGCCGAGGCCCTGCAGACTGCGCACGACCAGGAGCTGCTCGAACGAGTTGGTGAACCCCGACAGGAAGGTGAAGACCGAGAACCACAGGATGGTGAGCTGCAGCACGCGGACCCGGCCGATGCGATCGGCGAGCATCCCGGCCAGCCAGCCGCCGAACGACGACGTGACCAGGGCCGAGGTCGCCAACAGACCGGCCTCGCTGCGCGTCAGGGCCCACACCGAGATGAGCGTCGGCATGATGACGGCGTAGAGCTGCACGTCCATCGCGTCGAGGGCCCAGCCGCTGAAACACGCCCAGAAGGTGCGGCGTTCCCGCCGCGTCATGTGTCGGAACCAGAAGGTCATGCGTCTAGGTCACTTCACGGAAACGCACGGACGCGTCCCGATGCAGCGCCCAGACCGTATCGGTGTGCGTCAAGGAAGTCCAACGCATAGTGTTAATCGCGCGATAGGCAGCGTTAATCCGCGGCGCGCACGTCGCCTTCGGAGGTAGGATTGCCTCCGGATGTAACCGGCATGGAGTTCTATCAGCTCGAGCACTTCCTCGCCGTCGCCGAAGAGGGCGGCTTCACCCGCGCCGCCGAGCGCGTGTTCCGCTCGCAGGCGGCGGTCAGCGTCGCCATCCGGAAGCTCGAGGAGGAACTCGGGCTGCCGCTGGTGCTGCGCGACAACCACGAGTGCGAACTGACAGAGGCCGGCCACGTGCTGCTCGAGCAGGCCCGCCAGCTGATCGCGATGCGCAACGAGATGCAGCGCACCGCCGCCGAGTTCACCTCGAGCTCGAAGGGCCGGGTGCGGATCGCCGCCCACGAGTCGGCGGCCCAGTACCTGCTGCCGGCGCCGCTGGCGACGTTCCACCGGCTGTTCCCCGACGTGCGGATCGAGACGCGGCTGTGCAACGTCGACGAGATCGCCGTCTACGTCGCCGAGCGCCGCGTCGACTTCGGTTTCGGCATCCGGCAGAGCACGCGCAAGGGACTGTGCTCGGAGGGCCTTTTCACCGATCCGCTGGTCCTGATCGGTGCCGCCGACAGCCCGCTGCTGCGCAAGACGTCGCTGCACGTCACCGATCTCGCCACCCAGCGCTTCTACGTGCACCACCTGCACACCGTCACCACCAACCAGATTCAGGACGCCTTCGATCGGTCCCGGACGCCCTTCGACGTCGTCGGCGAGCTGTGGAACTTCGAGACCGTCAAGCAGTTCGTCGCCGCCGGCAGCGGTGTGGCGATCGTGCCGCTCAGCGTCGTGCGTGCCGATCTCGACGCCGGCCGTCTGGCCACGGCGCCGGTCGAAGGCCTGGCGATTCAGCGGTCGATCGATCTGGTCTACCGCGAGGGTGGGCGGCTGATGCCGTCCGTCTCCGAGCTGCTCGCGCTGCTGCGCAAGTGGCGGTGGGCCGACGGCCGCGCGCTCGGCACGACCAGCGCCCCGCCGCGGCTGCTCTCCCAGGCGGCGCCGCGGTCGACCAGGTCGCGATCCTGACGCGAGTCCCGCCCCACGGCGCGGTCATAAACACGACAGCGGACGGCGATGAACCGCGTTGATGGCCGACGTGTATCGTAGACGCGGCTCCGGCGGTAAATGTGTGCCGCCGACGGTCGTAGTCAGTCTGCGATACCCTTGCCGACGCCCGCCATGACCGACACCGCTTCCCCCGATCCGTCACCGCTCGCCCGCCTGCTGAAGACCCTCGCCAAGGTCGAGCCGGGCGAGGTCAAGGCGGTGGTCGTCTCGTTCGTCTACTTCGCGCTGCTCATGGGCAGCTACTTCGTGGTCCGGCCGGTGCGCGACGCGATGGGCACCGTCTACGGCGTCGATCGCCTGGAAGAGCTGTACACGGGTACCTTCGTCGCCAGCTTCTTCGTGGCGCCGGTCTACGCCTTCGTCGCCTCGCGCCTCAAGCTGTCCACGTTCCTGCCCTGGGTGTACGGCTTCATCGCCGTGACGATGCTCGGGTTCTACGCGCTGTTCGAGTCGTTCGGGCAGCAGCAGGATCGCTGGGTGGCGGCGTCGTTCTTCGTGTGGGTCAGCACCTTCAACATGCTGATCATCTCGGTGTTCTGGAGCCTGATGGCCGACACCTTCTCCCGCACCCAGGCCAAGCGGCTGTTCGGGTTCATCGCCGCGGGGGGCACGGTGGGCACGATCGGCGGTCCGGCGCTGGCGGCGCTGCTGGTCGGCGTCGTCGGCACCAACACGCTGATGCTGATCTCGGCGGCCGGCTTCGTCGTCACCGCCTGGCTGGTCAGCATGCTCGAGCGCGAGAAGCGCCACCTCCGCGCCGCCGGGCCCGACGCGCAGACGACGTCGCTCGACCGGCGGCTGGGCGGGAATCCCTTCGAGGGCTTCACGCTGCTGCTGCGCTCGCCGTACCTGCTGATGATCGCGCTCTTCATCCTGCTGATGACGACGATCTCCACGATCATCTACTTCCAGCTCGGCGACCTCATCACCAAGGCGTTCGAGAGCCGCGAAGCCCGCACCCGCGCCTACGCGTTCATCGATCTCGCCGTGAACGGCACCACCGTGTTCCTGCAGCTGTTCGGCACCGGCCGCCTCATCGAGCGGTTCGGCGTCACCGCCGGCCTGATCCTCAACCCGCTGATCATGGTCTTCGCGTTCCTGGCGGTGGCGTTCTCGCCGGTGCTGCTCGTGCTCGGTACCATCCAGGTGGTGCGGCGGTTCGCCGAGTACGCCATCGCCAAGCCCAGCCGGGAGATGCTGTTCACCGTGGTCGACCAGGAGAGCAAGTACAAGGCCAAGAACGTGATCGACACGGTGATCTACCGCCTCGGCGACCTGACGTCGGCATGGATGAGCGCGGCGGTGCTCCCCTACGGCGTGGCCGGACTGGCCGTCGCCGGTGTCATCATGTCGGCATGCTGGTTCCCGATCGCCTATGCCCTCGGGAAGCGCTACGAGAACGTCCGCAGCGGCGAGCTGGTCGACACGGCCGTCGCGGTGGCGGCGAAGTAACACCGAAGGAGACACTCGTGATGACCCTGACCCGTCGTGACTGGCTGGCGTTCACCGTCGGCGCCGGCGCCGGCCTGGCCCTCGCCCCGCAGCGGCTGTGGGCGCAGGGCCGGATCCTCACCCGTGCCATCCCGTCGAGCGGCGAGCAGATTCCCGTCATCGGCCTGGGCAGCTCGGCGACGTTCGCCTCGGTCGCCCGCAGCGAGGACCTGAGCGCCTTGCGCGAGGTGTTCAAGGCAATGACCGACCGCGGCGCCACGGTGTTCGACACCGCGCCCGGCTACGGCGCCTCGGAGGAGGCGGCCGGGAAGATCGCCGCGGAGCTGAAGCTCACCGAGAAGATCTTCTGGGCCACCAAGCTCAATGTCGCCGGCCGCGGCGGCGGCAGCGCCGACCCGGCGGCGGCGCGCGCCCAGGTGGAGACCTCGTTCAAGCGCATCGGCAAGGCGAAGATCGACGCCGTCCAGGTGCACAACATGGGCGACCCGGCGGTGCAGATCCCAATCCTGAAGGAGTACAAGCAGCAGGGCCGGATCCGCTACGTCGGCCTCACCACCACCTTCGAGAACCAGTACGCGGATCTCGTCGCGACGATGCGCAAGGAGACGCTCGACTTCATCGGCGTCGACTACGCCATCGACAACCGGCACGCCGAGGCGACGATCCTGCCGCTGGCGCGCGACCGCAGGATGGGCGTGTTCTGCTACGCGCCGTTCGGCCGCACCCGCCTCTTCAAGCGCGTCGGCGACCGGCCGCTGCCCGACTTCGCGAAAGAGTTCGACGCCCAGACCTGGGGCCAGTTCTTCCTGAAGTTCGTCGTCAGCCACCCGGCCATCACCGTGGTCACGCCGGCGACCAGCCAGGCGAAGAACATGATCGACAACATCGGCGGCGGCATCGGCCGGCTGCCCGACGAAGCGATGCGCAAGCGGATGGTCGCCTTCATCGACGCGCTGCCCGGCGCCTGATCGCGCGCTCCGCGATGACCAGCCGCGGCCACCAGCCGGCTCGATCCTGGATCGAACGGCTCGTGGACGTGCGCCCGCACGAACTGGCGGCGGTCGCCTGGTCGTGGCTGTTCTTCTTCAGCGTCCTCTCGGCCTATTACGTCATCCGGCCGATCCGCGACGAGATGGGCGTGGCCGGCGGCGTCGGCAACCTGCCGTGGCTGTTCGCCGGATCGCTGACCGGCATGCTGGTGCTGAACCCGCCGTTTGCGTGGCTGGTCGCGCGGATGCCGCGGCCGCGCTTCGTCTCGTTCGGCTACCGCTTCTTCGCCCTCAACCTGGTGGCGTTCTTCGCCGCCCTCTCCTGGGGCGACGCCGCCGCCGACGTCTGGACCGGCCGCGTCCTGTTCGTGTGGACGTCGGTCTTCAACATGTTCGTCGTCTCGATCTTCTGGTCGGTGATGGCCGACGTGTTCTCGGCGGCGCAGGGCAAGCGGCTGTTCGGCTTCATCGGCGCCGGCGGCACCATCGGCGGCATCACCGGCGCGGCGATCACCTCGAGCCTGGTCGGGCTGCTCGGCACGGCCAACCTGCTGCTGGTCTCGGCGGCGCTGCTCGAGGTGGCCGCGCTCGCCGCCCGGCGTCTCTTCGCCCAGCCGCGCCTCGATCCGCAGGGGCAGCCGGCCGGCGACGCGACGCCCGCCACCGCGATGGGCGGATCGGCGTGGGAAGGAATGCGGCGGTCGCTGTCGGATCCGTACCTGGTGAACGTCACGCTCCACATGCTGTTCTTCACGCTGCTGACGACGTTTCTCTACTTCCAGCAGGCGACGATCGTCGACGCCGCGATCACCGACCGACTCGTCCGCACGCGCTTCTTCGCCAACATCGACCTGGCGGTGAACGTCGTCACGCTGCTGACCCAGACCTTCGCCACCGGCCGGGCGGTGAAGCGCTGGGGGGTGACGGCGGCGCTGGCCTTCCTGCCGGTGATGAGCCTCGCCGGCTTCGGCATTCTCGGCCTGGCGCCGACCATCGCCGTGCTGATGACCTTCCAGGTGCTGCGCCGCGCCGGCAACTTCGCGGTGGCGCGGCCGGCGCGCGAGGTGCTGTTCACCGTCGTGGCGCCGACCGATCGCTACAAGGCCAAGACCTTCATCGACACCGTCATCTACCGGGTCGGCGACCAGCTCGGCGCCTGGGCGTATGCACCGCTCGCGGCGCTCGGCGCCGGTGTGGCCGGCATCTCCGGCGCGGCGATCCTCCTGGCCGCGCTCTCGACCGCCAACGCCGTCTGGCTCGGTCGCAAGATGCACCGGCTGGCCGGCGCCGGTACGGTCAGCGACGCCGCCGCGACGCCGCCCGGGGTCGAACCGGCGCCCGGGCTGTAGCCGCGGGCCGGCCCGACGCCATCACCTCGCGCGCCCGGCGCCGGGCCCGATCCGTGACGTCGGCCGGCATCGGCTCGCAGCCGGCCCGACGGCAGGCATCGCGCAGGGCCGCGATCCGGTCGGCCAGCCGGCGGCAGTCGGCACACGACGCCAGGTGGCGCGCCACCGCCCGCGCCGGCGCGGCTGGCAGATCGCCGGCCAGGTAGGCCCAGAGATCACGGCCGCAGTCCGGCCCTGCCGGCGGGCGACGGCTCACGGCGCCGCGTCCTGCAGCTCGGCCTGCAGCGCCTTGCGGGCACGGCTGAGCCGGGTCTTCACGGTGTCCTCCGAGATGCCCAGGGCCCGCGCCACCTCGCGGGTCGACAGCCCTTCCATCTCGCGCAGGAACAGCACGGCACGCGACTGGGGCGACAGCGTGGCCATGGCGCGGCGAAGACGGGTCCGCAGGCGGGTGTTCGACGCCACCTGCTCGGGGTCGTGTCCGGGCGCGGGCGGATCGGGCGGCAGCGACGCGCCGGGTAGGGCCGGACCGTCGAGCGATTCCAGTCGGCGCGGCTCGTGACGGCGTTTGCGCCGGCTCATCAGGCACGCGTTGCGCACGGTGCGGTGCAGCCACGGCCGGAACGCCTGCGGATCGCGGATTTGCGCGGTGTGCCGGTAGGTCTTGAGCAGCGCCTCCTGCATGGCGTCTTCGGCGTCGTCGGGCCGGCCGCAGACCGCCAGGCTGAACCGCCACGCCGCCTCCTGGGCGCGCAGCAGCAGCCGCTCCATGGCTGCGCCGTCGCCGGCCGCGGCTTGGCGGACCAGGTCCGCATATACGTCGGCGGGCGCGGCGGCGGGGCGGCGGAGGGGGCGTGTCACCTTTTGCGGGTTCCTGAATCTAGGGAAGGGATGATACGCCGGCTGTTCCCTCTCGCCTTGGCGGCGGTGGCTGTGGTGCCGCTGCCCGCTCTCGCCCAGCAACGGCTGAGTCTGGCCGATGCGCTGGCCCGCGCCGCGGCGGGCAACGCCGACGTGCGGGTGGCGGCCGCGGCCGAAGACGAGGCGCAGGCGCGCGTCCGCCAGGCGCGGGCCGGACGACTGCCGTCGCTCGACGTGAGCGAGTCGTGGCAGCGCGGCAACCAGCCGGTCTTCGTCTTCGGGTCGCTGCTCGCGCAGCGGGCGTTCGGCGCCGACGACTTCGCGCTCGACGCCCTCAACCGCCCCGACCCGGTGGGCAACTTCCGCACCGCGCTGTCGGTCGAGGCGCCGATCTACGACCCGGCCACCCGGGCCGGCACCCGCACCGCGACGGTCGGCCTCGAGGTGGCCAGCGCCCAGAGGCGACTGGTCGGCCACGACCTGGCGATGGCGGTGACCACCGCCTACGGCGGCGTCCTGACGGCGGCGGCCACCCGGCGCGTGCTGGCGGCGTCGATCGACTCGGCGGCGGCCGACCAGCAACGCGCCCGCGACCGCCGCGACGCCGGCGTGGCCACCGAGGCCGATGTCCTGCAGATGGACCTCCACGTGGCGGCGACCCGCGAGCGGCAGCTGCGCGCCGCCGCCGACGAGGCCGAAGCGCGGGCGCGCCTCAATCAGCTGATCGGCGCGCCGCTCGAGTCCGACTTCCAGCTCGACGAGGCCCCGGGCGAGGTCGGCGACCCCGCGCCGCTGGCCGATCTCGAGCGCGCCGCGCTCGCCGATCGGGTGGAGCTGCAAGTGGCGGCGCTGCACGGCGAACTCGCCGAGGCGGCGGCGGCCGCCGCGCGGGCGGCGTTCCTGCCGCGCCTGTCGGCGATGGGCACCTGGGAAGCCAACGGCAGCGCCTGGACCTCGCGCGCGTCGAGCTGGACGGTCGGTGCCGTCGCCCGCGTGAACCTGTTCCGCGGCTTCCAGGACCAGGCCCGCCTGGCCGAAGCCAAGGCTCTGCAGACCCGGCGGGCGGCCGAGCGGGAGCGCGCCGAGACGGCGGTGCGGGTGGAGGTGCGGGTGGCCAGGGCCCGGCTCGATGCCGCTCGGGCCAGCCTGGCCGTCGGCCAGGCAGCGGTCGCGCAGGCCCGTGAGACGCAGCGCATCGTGCGCGACCGCTACGAGAACGGGTTGGCCGACGTCACCGCCCTGCTGCGCGCCGCCGAGAGCCTGCAGGACGCCGAGGCGCGCCACGCCGCGGCACGGGTGGGGGTGACGATCGCCAGCGCGACGCTGGCGCGGGCGGTGGGGCGATGACAGCCGTACGAGGAGTGGGACACGTGCAGAACTCGACCGGGCGGATCATGGCCGTCGCCGTGGTGGTGGCGGCCGTCGCCGCGGGATGTTCCCGCGAGCCGGCAGGCGAGGCGCGCGAGGCGGCGGCGCCGGTGCGCGTCGAGGTGGCGAAGGTCGCCGTCGCGCCGATCGACGACCGGTACGAAGCGGGAGGCGTGGTCGCGGCGCGGGCCACGGCCGCGGTCGCCGCCCGGCTGCTGGGCACGATCCGCGAGATCCGCGTCGCCGCCGGCGACCGGGTGCGGGCCGGCCAGGTGCTGGTGGTCCTCGAGGGCGCCGACGTGGACGCCGCCGCGCGGGCCGCGCGGGCCGGCGCCGCCGCCGCCGTCGAAGGCCGCGCCGCCGCCGCCGCCGAGGAGGCCGCGGCCGAGGCCGCCCTCACCCTCGCCACCGCCACCTACGACCGCATCGCCGCGCTGCACGGCAAGCGCTCGGCGACGGCACAGGAACTGGACGAAGCGACGGCGGCCGTGCGCGCCGCCGAGGGCCGGCGCCGTGCCGCCGCCGCCCGGCTGCAGGAAGCGATCGCCGGCGAGGAGCGCGCCGCCGCGGCTCGCGACGGCGCGGCCGCCACCGCGACCTATCTCCAAGTGGTCGCGCCCTTCGACGGCCTGGTCACCGAGAAGCTGGCCGAGGTCGGCACGATGGCCACGCCGGGTCTGCCGTTGCTGCGCGTCGAGGACACGACGGCATTCCGCGCCGAGGTCCGCGTCGACGAGGCCCGGGCCGCGGCGGTGGCTCCGGGGACCGCCGTCAGCGTGGTGTTCGACGGCGCCGATGCCGGGCCGGTCTCGGCGACGGTCGCGGAAGTGAACCGGGCGATGGATGCCGACAGCCGGGCCTTCCTGGTGAAGGTGCCGCTGCCGGCGCGGCCCGGGCTGCGCTCGGGCACGTTCGTCCGCGTCAGGTTCCCGGCCGGTCCGCGGACGGCGCTCACGGTGCCGGCGGCGGCGGTGGTGCGCCAGGGCCAGGTGACGTCGGTGTTCGTGGTGGACGGCGAGGTGGCGCGGCTGCGGCTCGTGCGCCTGCGCGGCACCGAGGTGCTCGCCGGACTGGCCGATGGCGACACCGTCGTCGTCGGGCCGCCACCCGGCCTGGCCGACGGCCGGCGGGTCACGACGGGAGGCCCGCGGTGACGAACCCGCTCGGCGCCGCCGGCCGCCTCGCCGGTGCCTTCGTCCACTCGAAGCTGACGCCGCTGGTGATCGGCGCCTCCGTGGCGCTCGGCGCGCTGGCCGTCGTCGCCCTCCCGCGCGAGGAGGAGCCGCAGATCGTCGTCCCGATGGTCGACGTGATCGTGCAGATGCCTGGGGCGACGCCGGCCGACGTCGAGCAGCGGGTCACGCGGCCGATGGAACGGCTGCTCTGGGAGGTACCCGGCGTGGAGTATCTCTACTCCACCTCGAGTCCCGGACAGTCACTCGTCATCGTCCGCTTCCGGGTCGGGGAGCCCGAGGAGGCGGCGCTGGTCCGCCTCAACCAGAAGCTCGAGGCCAACCGCGACCGCGTGCCGCCGGGCGTCGTCGGGCCGCTGGTCAAGCCCCGCTCGATCGACGACGTGCCGATCCTGGCGATCACCCTGCACTCGGCGCGCTACGGCGACGACCAGCTGCGCACGCTCGCCGCCCAGGTGCGCGACGCCGTCGCCGAGGTGCCCGACGTGTCGGAGGTGACCCTGATCGGCGGACGGCCGCGCCAGCTCACCATCGCGATCGATCCGGCCCGGCTGGCCGCGCACGACGTCGACCCGCTGGCGGTACAGCGCGCCGTCGCCGCCGCCAACACCCGGTCGCGCGCCGAGGGCTCGGTGGCCGGCGGTACGGTGAGCGCCGTCGAGGCCGGCGATCGGCTGCGCACCGCCGAGGACGTCGGCCGCGTGGTCGTCGCGTCACGCGGCGGGCGGGCCCTGATGGTGCGCGACGTCGCCACCCTCGACGACGGCGACGCCGAGCCGACCGCCTACGTCAGGTTCCAGTCGCGCGAGGGCGGCGCCGAGCCGGCGGTGACCATCGCCGTGGCCAAGCGCAAGGGCACCAACGCCATCGACATCAGCCACCGGGTGGCCGGGAAACTCGACACGCTGCGCGGCACCCTCGTCCCGGCCGACGTCACGATGACGATGACCCGCGACTACGGCGAGACCGCGGCCGAGAAGAGCAACGAGCTGCTCTACCACATGTTCCTGGCGGTGGTGTCGGTGTCGATTCTGATCTGGCTGGCCCTCGGCCGCCGCGAGGCGGCGGTCGTGCTGATCGCCATCCCGGTGACCCTCGCGCTCACGCTGTTCACGTTCTACCTCTACGGTTACACGCTGAACCGCATCACGCTCTTCGCCCTGATCTTCTCGATCGGCATCCTGGTCGACGACGCCATCGTCGTCGTCGAGAACATCGTGCGCCATGCCCGCCTGCGCGGCGGCGCCTCCGGCCTCGCCGCCACGGCCATCGCCGCCGTCGACGAGGTGGGCAACCCCACCATCCTGGCCACCCTCGCGGTCGTCGCGGCGATCCTGCCGATGGCGTTCGTCGGCGGGCTGATGGGGCCCTACATGCGGCCGATCCCGGTCGGCGCATCGGCGGCCATGTTGTTCTCGCTGGTCGTCGCCTTCGTCGTCACGCCGTGGGCCGCGGTGCGGCTGCTGCGCCCGCACGCCCACCACGAGCACGAGCGCGAAGACGCGTTCACGCGCCTCTACCGGCGGGTGATGGCGCCGCTCCTCGCCGACGCGCGCCGGCGCTGGCTGTTCCTGGGCGGCGTGGCCCTGCTGCTGGTCGCCAGCGCGGCCCTGGTGCCGCTGGGCATCGTCGCGGTGAAGATGCTGCCGTTCGACAACAAGAGCGAGTTCCAGGTGGTGATCGACATGCCCGAGGGCACCGCCCTGGAGGAGACGGCGCGCGTCGCCGGGGTGCTGGCCGCCGCCGCGCTCGAGGATCCGCTGGTCGAGCACGTGCAGCAGTACGTCGGCACGGCGGCGCCGTACAACTTCAACGGCCTGGTGCGGCACTACTTCCTGCGCCAGGGGCCGCACCTCGCCGACCTGCAGGTGAACCTCGCCGCCAAGGACGAGCGGTCGCTGCAGAGCCACGACATCGCCCGCCGGGTCCGCGAGCGGCTGGCGCCGCTGGCGGCCGGGCTCGGCGCGACGATTCAGGTGGCCGAAGTGCCGCCGGGGCCGCCGGTGCTGCAGACGGTGGTCGCCGAGGTCTACGGCCCCGAACCAGCGCGCCGGCAGGACCTCGCCGCGACCCTCAAGGGCATCTTCGAAAAGACGCCCGGGGTCGTTGACACCGATTGGTACGTGGACGCGCCGCGCTCGACGCAGTCGCTGGTCGTCGACGCCGAGAAGGCCGCGGCGGCGGGGCTGACCGCCCAGGACGTCGCCGCGGTGGTGCGGATGGCCGGGGCCGGCGAGCCGGCCGGGCTGCTGCACGTCGAGACCGCCCGCGAGGACGTGCCGATCGTGCTGCGCCTGCCGGCCGACGCCCGCGGCCTCGACGACATCCGCGCCGTGCGCCTGCACGGGCGGGCGCCGGTGGCGGTGGGCGAACTGACGCGGCTCGCCGCGGTGCCGCAGGCGACGAGCCTGTACCACAAGAACCTGCAGCCGGTGACCTACGTGACCGCCGATCTCGCCGGCGGCAACGAGAGCCCGGTTTACGCCATCGCGCGGATGAACGAGGCGATCGCCGCCCTGACCCTGCCCGAGGGCTACGCGCTGGAGGTGTTCAACGCCCGCCAGCCGTTCGACTCGACCCGCTACGCCATGAAATGGGACGGCGAGTGGCACATCACCATCGAGGTGTTCCGCGACCTCGGGCTGGCGTTCGCGGCGGTGATGATACTCATCTACGTGCTGGTCGTCGGCTGGTTCCAGTCGTTCACGACGCCGCTGCTCATCATGGCGGCGATTCCCTTCTCGCTGGTTGGCATCCTGCCGGCGCACGCGGCGATGGGCGCGTTCTTCACCGCCACCTCGATGATCGGCTTCATCGCCGGCGCCGGCATCGTCGTCCGCAACTCGATCATCCTCGTCGACTTCATCGAGCTCAGGCGCCGCGAAGGGCTGCCGCTCGATCGCGCGGTGATCGACGCCGGCGCGGTGCGCTTCCGGCCGATGGCGTTGACCGCCGCCGCAGTGGTCGTCGGCGCCGGCGTGATCCTGTTCGATCCGATCTTCCAGGGCCTCGCCATCTCGCTGATGGCGGGCGAGGTGGCGTCGCTGCTGCTGTCGCGCATGGCGGTGCCGGTGCTCTATTTCATGGCCCACCGGGGCGAGGCGCCGGCCGCGGTGCCGGCGCAGGTGGCGGAAGAATGGTCATGACGACGGGAGGGGCGTGGCACTGTCCGCCGCGCCGCATCGCACTCGGCATCGACTTCGGGCCGGCGTCGGCGCGCGCCGCGGCGCTGGCCGGCGTGCTGGCGGAGGCGTTCACGGCGCACGTCGTCGCCATCCACGCCGAGCCCTTCGCCCCGCCGCCGTACTTCACGCTCGACCAGGTGGATCGCCTGGAGGAGGAGCGCCGGCTGGCCGCCGCGGCGACGATTGCCGAGATGCGCGCCTTCCTCGGCACCGCGTCGGGGGCGGCGTTCGACACCGTCGTCGCCAACGCCGAGCCGGTCGAGGGGCTGTTCGAGCACGCCGCCGGCGCCGACCTCATCGCCATCGGCACCCACGGCCGCCGCGGCGCCGGCCGCTGGTGGCTGGGGTCGGTGGCCGACCGGATCGTCCGCGCCAGCGCGGTGCCGGTGCTGGTGACGCACGCCGAGAGCGCGGCGTCGGCCGACGTGTTCGCCCGCATCGGCGTCTTCGCCGACGGGACCGCGGGCGGCGACGCGCGCGCCTGCGCCGCCGCGCTCGCGGCGGCGTTCAACGGTCAGGTGGTGGAGGCCGGCGCGGTCGAGACGTGCCGGCCCGACGCGCTGGCGTCGGTGTCGATGGTGGTGGTCTCCACCGGCGCGGCGACCAACGGCCGGCCGGCGACCCACCTCATCGGCGCGGCGCTGACCGGCTGCACGCAGCCGGTGTTGTTCATCCCGGCCGGACGCCGGGACGACGGGAGGATGTGATGACGGTCGAACGGATGGTACGGATGATCGGCGGGGCGTTCGTGGCGGCCAGCGTGCTGCTCGGCATCTACGTGCACCCCAACTTCCTGTGGTTCACGCTCTTCGTCGGCCTGAACCTGCTGCAGTCGTCGTTCACCAACTGGTGTCCGATGATGACGATCCTGCGCAAGGCCGGCGTGCGCGACTGAGGGTGCCTCAGGCGCCGCGCAGCATCAGGTAGATGACGACGCCGGTCACCGAGACGTAGAGCCAGATCGGCAGGAACACCCGGTTGAGCCGGCGGTGTCGGTCGAACTGCTTCGTCAGTGCGAAGTAGAACGCGGTGAGCGCGCCCGGCACCACCGCGATCGACAGCACGATGTGTGACGCCAGCACGGCGAGATAGACGGTCCGCATCACACCGGTGCCGGGGTAGCGCGTGTCGCCGTGCACGTAGTGATAGGCGAGGTAGCCGACCAGGAACACGCCCGACAGGGCGAACGCCGTGATCATGCAGGCGCGGTGAAACGCCACGGCTTTGCGCCGGATGGCCAGCCAGCCGGTGACGAGGCACACCGACGCCAGCGCGTTGAACAGCGCGTTGAGCGCCGGCACGAACGACAGGTCCACGCTGCCCGACGACGCGCTCTCGCGGCGCAGGATGAAGGCGATGAAGGCGACGGCGGCCGTCGACACCACGGCGTTCCAGGCGAAGAACACGCGGTCGGTGCGTTCCATGCGACTATTCTGACCCAGCCGTGGAATGCGGCTCCGGCGAGGGTGGGCGATGACCGACGACGACTTCCGCGAGATCGCCCTGGCCCTCGACGGGGTCAGCGAGGGCGCCCACATGGGCCACCCCGACTTCCGCGCCGCGAACCGCATCTTCGCCAGCCTGCGCGCTGACGGCTCGCTCGGCATGATCAAGCTCTCGCCCGAGCAGCAGGTGGTGTTCCTGAAAGATCATCCGGCGATGTTCCAGCCGTCGCCGGGGGCGTGGGGCCGCGGCGGCTGCACCGACGTGGTGCTGGCGAAGGCCACCGCGAGGCCGGTGCGCGCGGCGATGGAGCTGGCCTACGAGCTGGTCATGGCCAGGCCGCGGCCGAGGGCGCTCGCCCGCTCCAAGCCTGGCAACCACTCGGGCTCGAAGACCAGGCGACCGCGCCGCTGACGACGAGACGGCGCGGCTGGCGGTGGGGCGTCGCCTCCAGGCCGAATGATTGTTTCAGCGTCAGCGGCCTGAGGCCAGGAGGAGATGCCCCGCCGCCAGCCGTGCTGGCACTCCGAGTGCCAGGCAGGGCGCCGTTCAGGCGCGGCCGGCGAAGGCGCGCGTCTCGGTGTGCACCTTCACCCTCTCGCCTTCCTTGATGAACAGCGGCACCTGCAGCTCGAGGCCGGTGTCGGTGACCGCCACCTTGGTGACGCCGCCGCTGGCGGTGTTGCCGCGGGCGCCTTCCTCGGTGCGGGCGACCACCATCTCGACGTGCGGCGGGAACTCGAGCGCGATCGGCCGGCCGTTGAACTTCTGCACCTTCACCACGACGTTGTCGGCGAGCAGGTCCTTGTCGTCGCCGACGGTATCGGCGGCCAGCGACAGCGTCTCGAAGGTGCCGTCCTCCATGAAGTGGAAGACATCGCCGTCGGAGTACTGGTACGTGGCCGGCACCTGCACCAGGTCGGGCTCGGCGAACTTCTCCCCGGCCTTGAAGGTCTTGTCGAAGACGGCGCGGGTGATGAGGTTGCGCATCTTCAGCCGCACCAGCGTCTGGCCCCCGCGCGCCGTGGGCTTGCTGACCTCGACGTCGAGGCAGTGGAACGGGGCGCCCTCGAACTCGAAGAACATCTTGCGCTTGATCTCGATTGCCTCAATCAGGCTGGCCATAACACCCTAGGATCACCGAGGCGGCCCTGGCGGCGCAAGCGCGGCGGCCAGGGCGTGGGCCATCGCCGCGGCGCCGGGGCCGGCCGGACCCTTGCCGAAGACCTCGACGATGGTCGAGGTGACATCGCTGATGTTGCGGAAGGTGTGCCTGACGCCGCCCTCGAGCGCCAGCGCCTCGCCGGGACCGACCTCGATCGTCGGCTTGCCTTCCACGGTGAGCAGCAGCCGGCCGGTGATGAGCACGAACACGTGGTAGGTGGCGTCGGCGTGGTTGTGCATGCGCCGCGTCGCCCCGGGCTCGGCGTAGTCGCGCAGCACCCGGTAGAACGGCGTGTTGAGCACCTGCATCGACGAGAGGCCGGGATCCCCCGTCACCGGCCTGGCCTTCTCCGGACCGGCCACCGCCTGCGCCCACGCCGGGGCGGCAAGCGCCACCAGGGTCAACATCAACAGCGTCGAACGTACGGTCGAGGCGGTCATCGCAGCTCCTTGGTCCTAGACCCGCGCCGGCCGAGGGTCGCTCATTCTACGCCGGCGAACGCCGCTGATACGATGGTCGCCCGCATGACGCCCCCGTGGTATCGCCAGGTCTCGGGCGCGCAGTGGAAGGCCTTCCTGACCACGTTCGCGGCCTGGGTCCTCGACGCGTTCGACTTCACCATCCTCACGTTCGTCCTCGCCGACATCCAGCAGAGCTTTTCGGTGAACAAGGCGCTGGCGGGACTGCTCGGCACGGTGACGCTGCTCTTCCGGGTGGTCGGCGGCATCGGCGCCGGCACGCTGGCCGACCGCTACGGCCGCAAGGGGCCGATCCTCTTCTCGATCGCGTGGTACACCGCGTTCGCGTTCCTGAGCGGCGCCTCGACCTCCTACGTGATGCTGTTCGCGTTCCGCGGCCTGTTCGGCATCGGCATGGGCGGGATGTGGGCCGCCGGTATGCCGCTGGCGCTCGAGCACTGGCCACAGCACCTGCGCGGCATCGCCTCGGGCATCCTGCAGGGCGGCTACTCGTTCGGTTTCCTGCTGTCGTCGCTGGTCTTCCAGCTCGGTTACCCGCTGGTGAGCGGCTCGCCCGAGTGGGCGTGGCGCGTGATGCTGTGGTCGGGCGTGCTGCCGGCGATGGTGGTCTTCGCCGTGATGTGGACGGTGCCCGAGAGTCCGATCTGGCTGGCGCGGCGCCAGCAGCTCGCCGGCAGCGGAGGCGGCACCCGCCTGTCGGTGCGTCGGCTGTTCGATCGCGACCTGGTGGGGGTGACCCTCCACACCTCGCTGCTGATGGGCGGCTTCGTGGCGATGTACCAGTCGACGACGTTCTGGTATCCGACGCTCCTGGCCGGACGGCAGGTGGCGCCGCTGTGGTACCTGCTGGCGCTGAACGCCGGCGGCGTGATCGGCTCGGTGGCGCTCGGCGCGTGGTCCGAGCAGGCGGGAGGCCGCCGCGGCTCGGCCACGCTCGGTGTGGTCGTCGGTATCCTGGCCGTGCCGTGGTTCCTCGACGCCGCGTCGCCGACGGTGCTGCTCGTCGCGGCCGGGGTCATGGGCTTCTTCGCGGCCGGCGCCTGGGGCATGGTGCCGGGCTACCTCTCCGAGCGCTTCCCCACCGAAGCACGCGGCGTCGGCACCGGCGTCGCGTACCACGCCGGCGTCGGCATCGGCTCGTACGGGCCGTATCTCATCGGCCGGCTGCAGGACAGCGGCATGGTGCTGTGGCAGGCGATGGCGGCGTGCATCGTGACCGCCGGCGTCGCCGTGCTGGTGTTGCTGTGGCTCGGCCCCGAGACCCGCGGCCGGCGCTTGGACGCTTGACGCTTGACTGGCGGCTGGCGGCTGGCGGCTGGCGGCTGGCGAACTGACGCCCAGCGTCTGCAGCGTGACAGTGTGACTCACTAGCCGCCAGCCGCTAGCCGCCAGCTTATGATGCGCGGCATGCGCATCGCCCCGGCTGCCGCGCTCGTCCTCTCGCTGGCCCTCGACGCCCGCGCCCAGAACCCCGCGCCACCGCCCGTCCAGGGGCCTCCGCCCGTGCCGACCGCCGTCTGGGCGTCGAAGCCGACGGCCACGCCGCGCTACCCCGCCGGCCTGACGCCGTGGATCAAGCTGGCCGACGTGAAGGCCGCGCACCGCGGCGAGACGAGCTGGCGGGAGCGGCTGTTCGACGACGGCCGGCTGATGGCCGACTACGTCGCCGCCGCGCCGGGCACGGTGCAGAGCCCGAGGTTCCACCCCGACACGCGCGAGTGGTTCGCCGTCGTCGAGGGCGAGGTGCGCGTCGAGATCGAAGGCCAGGCGCCGATCACCGCCACCCGCGGGTCGCTCGTGAACATCCCGCGTCACACCGTGTTCAGCGTGCACACCGTGGGCGGCGCGCCGAGCCTGCGCTTCGTCCTGAACGTGTCGGGCGCCGAGACCTTCTTCGTCGCCGACGGTGACACGCCGCCCGCGCAGGCTCCCCCGCCCGGCGCCACCTGGCTGCGCACCACCATCAACCGCACGCCGGCCCGCTACGACGAGTTCAATCGCCCGCACGCCAACATCCACGACGAGGGCGCGAAGAACCCGAAGTACACCGGCGGCCGGTTCGTCCGCGACGACAAGTCCGAGATGCTGGTGATCTACGGCTACGAGAAGAACCTGCCGCCGCTCGACCCGGCCGACAAGGGCCACTTCCACGCCGAGAGCGCCGAGGCGTGGCTGGTCTTCACCGGGCGGATCCGCTATGCCTTCGAGGGCCAGGCGCCGTTCGTCGCCAGCGAGGGCGACGTCGTCTACGTGCCGGCCAACACCTGGCACGCCACGCGGTTCATCGGCGAGGCGCCCTCGTGCCGGCTGTCGATCACCGAGTACGTCGGCAACACGCTGGTGCTCGAACCGCGCCCGCCGGCGAAGCCCCCGGTCGCCCGGTAGTCCGGAGCGTCAGTTCCCTGGCCGCCGGCCGCTGGCCGCTGGCCGCTGAACAAGCGTCCCTACATCCCGCCTTTCCAGCTCTCGCGGTCGACGCGCCACGCCGTGCCCTCTTTCATCAGGGTGATGACGCCGGTGCCCTTCGACTTGCTCTCGGCGCTGATCCCCTCGACCTGCAGTTCGGCGCCGGTGGCGGTGGCCGATTCCTTCACGACCTTGATGTTCGTGCGGTCGTCGAACATCTTGATCATCTCGAACATCTCCTTGCGATCGGCCGGCGTCTCCTTGGCGATCTGGTCGCGGCGCGTCTTGCTCATCCACGGAGTGAGCTCGTCGATGGTCGTGGCCTTGACGAAGGCGGCGCGGTAGGCGAGGTAGAACTCGCCGGCCGTCTTGTAGGTGGACGTCGGCGTCTGGGCGGCGCCAGGCGAGGCGACTGCCAGGATCAGGACGGCGGCGCAGACGAGGCGCGTCACTTGCTGGCCACCGTCATCGTCGAGACGAAGCCGTTGGTGCCCGAGTGCTTCCAGTTGTGGGTGGCGCTGGCATGCTGGTGGGTCACGCTCTTGAACTGGGTGTAGTTCTGCAGCGCCACGCCGGGCAGGTTCATGATCCGGATGGCCTGGCCGTTGTAGCCGCGCACGACCTCCATGTCCACCGACGACTCGGGCGTCGAGAAGCGCACGCGGGCGTCGGTCACCTCCATGGTGATGGGCACTTTGCTGAACGACAGCATGCCCTTGTGGAACCCGGCGAAGGCCAGCGGCAGCAGCGCCTCGACGGCCCTCTCCTGCGCCGGCGACACCTTGTCGCTCACGTAGATCTTCGACCAGGTGCCCATCTGGAAGGTGACCAGGAACTGCACCCCGGCCAGGTCGACGTCGCCGTAGCGGCCGCGGTCGATCGAGATCATCCGGTTGCCCTCGCACGGCATCCGGTTCGGCGAGCCGCCGAAGTTGCACGGACACGAGATGGTGCAGCTGCAGCTCTCGGCCACCGTGGCCGACAGGTTCCACGACGGCGTCTGGGCGCGGGCGGGAATTTCGAGAACGAGGAGTGCGGTAGCGAGCAGAGCGGCGGCGACGCGCATGCGGGAGCCCTCCGGGACGGGCTCAGCGTGCGTCATCCGCCGCCGCCTGTCAACGCGCCGCCGTCAGTTGGCCGTGCGGGCCTGCAGGCCTTCGATGTAGCGGACCAGCGCCTCGATCCGCGAGGTGATGTTGGCCTCGCTATGCACTCCATAGGCGCGGGCGAAGACGTCGCCCCACACCGGCATGTCGGGCCCGCCGTGGCCCTTCACGGGCTGGCGGCCGTCGATGATGCGGTGAACCTGTTCGGTCGGAAACACGCCCTTGTTGCGGCGGGCGATTTCGGTGAGATCCGCCGGCCGCTGACGCAGTGACGCCGCCAGCGGGCCGTCGCCCTTTGCCGACGTGCCATGGCACGACGCGCAATAGGTGCGGAACAGGTAGTCGCCGGTGGTCGTCGAGTCGGTGCGCGTCTGCGCGGCCAGCGGCGCCGCGGCCAGACACAGGCTGGCCATCGCGAGCGCGGCCGCACCGGTCAGCGGCGCCAGGGGAAATCGACGGGCAGTCATGTCACCCTCCTCGCCGGTCGCGTGGCCAAAGTCTTCGGCTCCGACCGGCTGGAACACCGGGACCATGGGCAGGACCCGTGCCAACCCGGAGGCCCGACCTGGCGCGGCGGATTCCGCGCCGCCAGCAGCGCCGCGCCCGGAGCGGGCGAACTCCCGCTGGCCGGCGCTGGATTCTTCACGCCTCGGTCAGTTCGCGGTCCTCGCCTGCAGGCCTTCGAGATAGCGCACCAGCGCCTCGATCCGCGCCGTGATCGCGCCCTCGTTCGCGACCCCGGACGTGCGGGCGAAGATGTCGCCCCACACCGGCATATCGGGCCCGCCGTGGCCGCGCACCGGACGCCGCCCGTCGATCACCCGGTAGACGTTCTCGCGCGGGAAGACACCTTTGTTGCTGCGGGCGAGATCGGTCAGGTCGGTCGGGCGCCGGCGCATCTGGTCGGCGAGCGGCCCGTCGCCGCGGGCCGACGTGCCGTGACACGACGCACAGTAGGTGCGGTACAGGTACTCGCCATTCGGCTCAGTCCTGGTCTGGGCCGCGGCGTTCGCCGGCGCCAGCGCGGCGCCAGCCATCATCGCGATCCCGGCAATCCGCTGGAGATGCACTCGCACCGTGGTCAAGGGGCTCCTCGACGGCGCGCGGGTGGTCGGCGCGCCCCGCGTCTAGAGTAGAGGAAGCGCGGGGTCACTGCCAACAGCGGGCCGGACGAACGGCGGCGGCCTGGGGTGGGCTCCAGGTCGCGATGAGTGGTGAATCCTCGCCGGGAGCGCGGTAATGTGTCGCTCAGCATGGATGCCGCGATCACCCGTCGCGCCTTCCTGGCCGGCGCCGCCGTCGCGATCCCCCTGGTGCGGGTGGCCGGACAAGCTGGCCCGATGCCCGCAGCGGCCGACGTCGTGGTCATCGGCGGCGATCCCGCCGCCCTGGCCGCCACCTGGCGTCTGGCCCAGACGCCTGGTCTGCGCGTGGTGCTCGTCCAGGATGCCGTGCCCTGGGCGCCGCCGGCCTCGCCCCTGCCCGCCAGCGTCGCCGAGTTGCCGCCGTTCGTCCGCGGCCATGAAGCGGGCTTCGACGGGTGGCGCGACGCCGGCAATCCCGGCTGGGCCTACGCCGACGTGCTGCCGTCGTTCAAACGCCTCGAACGCTACGAGGCCGGGGCCAGCGCCCAGCGCGGCGGCGAGGGGCCGGTGCCGGTCGCGCACTGCTGGGATCCGCATCCCGGGCACCGCGCGTTCCTGCTCGCCTGCAACTCGGGCGGCTTCGCACAGGACTCGCGGCACGACTTCAACGGACCCCGCTCCCAGAGCGTCGGCGGGTACTACCAGAAGGTTTACGCCGACGACCGGCCGATGAGCTTCGAGGCGGCGCTGGTCGATCCGGTGCGGACCCGTGTCGGCGTCTCGGTGGTGAGCGGCGCGGCCGTGACCCGCGTCGTCCTCGACGGCCGACGGGCCGTGGGCGTCGAGGTCGCGCGCGGCAGCGAGCGCCAGGTGGTGAGCGCCGGGCGGGGGGTGATTCTCGGCGCGCCGCCGGTGCGGGCGGCGCAGATCCTGATGGCCTCCGGGATCGGGCCGGCCGACCACTTGCGGAACGTCGGCATCCCGGTGGTCGTCGATCGGCCGGGCGTCGGCACGACGCTGCACGACCAGATGCGGGTCGCCCTGCACTATGCGGCCCTGCCGCCGGCTCTCGCCTGGCCCGAATCCACGGTGACCGGCGGCTTCTTCACCGTGTCGCTGGTCGCGTCGCCGCCAGACCTGCAGATGGACTTCGTCGATCCCCGACGGGCCGGCGCCGCCCGCCTCGGCCTCGACATCACGATGGTGCAGCCGACCTCGCGCGGCACGGTGCGCCTGGCGGCCGCCGACGCCGCGCAGGCGCCGGTCGTCACGTTGAACGCGCTGGCCACCGAGGGCGACGTGACGGCACTCGTGCAGGGGATCCGACTCGGACGGCTGGTCGGCGCCAGCCCGCAGCTCGATCGCTTCCGCGGCGACGAGCTGAAGGCCAGCGCGGCGGCGCGCTCGACGCCCGAACTGCAGGCCTACGTGCGCAGCGCCTCGAAGCCGTGCGGGCACCTCGCCGGCGGGTGCGCGATGGGTCCAGCGGGCGATGCGCAGGCCGTCGTCGACGCCACGCTGGCCGTGCACGGCGTCGAGGGACTGCGCGTGGCCGGCACGGCCGTGATGCCGATGGTGGTCAACGCCCCGCCCGACGCCGCGGCGCTGATGATCGGCGAGCGCTGCGCCGAGTTCCTGCTGGCAGCCGGGCCGGTGGCCGCGCCGTAGCGGCGAAGCCGCGAAGGCGGGGCTTGACGCTCCGCGAGGCGCGCGACAGGATCGGCCGATGAGCGTCGCTGCTTCGGCCACGTCGGCCGCCGGCCTTCGCACCGAGATCCGCGCCTTCGCCCCCGGTCCACTCGGCGTGGCCCTGGCCATCGCGGCCGGCGCGTGGCTGCTCACCACGTCGTTCGGCTGGCGGATGGCGGCGTTGTTCGGCGTCGGCGCGGCGGCTGGTCTCGTGCTCTACCACGCGGCGTTCGGCTTCACCTCGGCGTGGCGGATCTTCATCGCCGACCGGCGCGGCGAGGGCGTGCGGGCGCAGATGCTGCTGCTGGCGATCACCTGTGCGGTGTTCTTCCCGCTGCTCGCCGCCGGTGAAGCCTTCGGCACCCGGCTCACCGGCCTCGTGCAGCCGGCCGGCGTGCCGGTGCTGGCCGGCGCGTTCATGTTCGGCATCGGCATGCAGCTGGGCGGCGGCTGCGCGTCGGGCACGCTGTTCACGGTGGGCGGCGGGAACACGCGGATGGTGATTACGCTCGCCTTCTTCATCGTCGGGTCGCTGCTGGGCACCTGGCACGCGCCGTTCTGGTGGGCCCAGCCGACGCTGCCACCGACGTCGCTGGTGGCGCGGTTCGGGCCGGTGGCGGCGCTGGCGATGAGCCTGGTCGTCTTCGGCGCCATCTTCGTGCTGTCGGTGGTCGTGGAGCGGCGCAAGTTCGGCCGGTTGATGGACGCCACGCCGGCGGCGCGGGCCGGGCAATGGCTGCGTGGGCCGTGGCCGCTGGTGATCGGCGCCATCGGACTGGCCGCCGTCAACCTCGCCACGTTGCTGCTCGCCGGCCGGCCGTGGGGCATCACGTCGGCCTTCGCGCTGTGGGGGGCCAAGGCCGCGGCCGCGGTCGGCGTGCCGGTGGAGACCTGGCCCTACTGGGCGTCGCAGACCGGCGCCCTGCGCGGCAGCGTGTTCGGCGACGTCACCTCGGTGATGGATGTCGGCATCGTGCTCGGCGCGATGCTCGCGGCGCTGCTGGCCGGCCGCTTCGCCCCGGTGTGGCACGTGCCGGCGCGCTCGCTCGTGGCGGCGGTACTCGGCGGGATTCTGCTCGGCTACGGCGCGCGCATCGCCTACGGCTGCAACATCGGCGCCTACTTCAGCGGCATCGCCTCGGGCAGCCTGCACGGCTGGCTGTGGCTGCCGGCGGCATTTGCCGGCAACGTCCTGGGCACGTGGCTGCGACCGGCATTCGGATTGAGCGTCGAGAAGACCGCGCTGCCGAAGTGCTGACGGCTCGACCGTCGGCGGGCCCGTCGCCTCAGCCGCGCAACAGCGCCAGCCAGTCGGCTTCGAGATCGGCGAGCGCCACGCCGAACACCGTGTCGGCACGTGCGCGGATCGCGGCGAGCGACTCGTCGCGCCCGCCGGCGCGGCGAAAGAATTCGAGCACGGCCGTCAGCCCCTGCCGATCGATCAGGAATCGCACGAACGAGCCGGCGTAGCGGTAGCTCAGCACCTGGTCGGGCAGGGCGCGGAACGGTGCCGTCGTGACGTAGTCGGCCACCGGCAGCGGCAGGCGGCCGGCGCGCAGATAGTCGCGGCAGGCGGCGTGCACCTCCTGGCCGTTGAACCACGCGTCGAACCGCCCGGCCGCCGGATCGGTCTGGAACGCCACCGCGAAGCCCTCGTTGAAGAAGTCTGACGGGCGACCGATCGGCGCCGAGTAGAGGTGCACGATCTCGTGGTTGTCGCGCGTCCAGATGGTGTGCAGGCGCCACTGGTCCGGCTCGGCGAATCCGTTGGTGTTGTAGTTGCCGGTGTAGCGGCCCATCGCCTCGCGCGACTGGTACTTGCGGTACTCGACCTTGGGCGGCAGGATGCCGATCCGCTCGATCGCCCAGGCGTTGAACGTCTCCTGCCACTCGACGTCCACGGTGTCGCCGCTCTCGTGGTACACGCGCATGGTCGCCGTCTCGCGGACGAGCGGCAGCGACGCCGGCTGGGATGGGCCTGTAGGTGTGTCGCCCCCGCCACAGGCCGAGCCGACGAGGGCGACCGACGCCAGCGCGAGAAGACTCCAGCGCACGACAGGCAGTCAGCAATGGCGATGCCACCGAACTGCGGTCCGCCGGCCGGCGGATGGGACGGTGGGTGGGACCGGCTTCGCGACCGCACCGGAAATTCCGCGTTCAGCGGATTCGCACCGTCAGTCCGGTGAGCGCCCGCCACTCCCGGTAGTCGTCGCCGTCCCGCGTGTGTTCGAGCGACACGAAGCTCGAGGTGGAGCGCCACAGCTGCACCGTGGCGTTGCCGCCGAAGCGCTTCGTCGTCGGCCGCGTCTCGACGACGAGTCCGTCCCAGCGCAGGAACCGCACCTGCGACAAAGCCGTCGACATCTCGGCGGTGGCGTAGACCCTGGGGCCGAGTTCCCGGCCGGCCGACACGAATGTCGAATGGTAGGTGCCGGTCGGACCGCGCAGGCGTGACGCCGACACCGTCACGTCCACGCCGGTGCCGAACAGGTCGCCGGCGAATCCGCCGGCGAGCCAGCGCCCCGTCGGGTCGTCGTCGCGGTTGTTCCGGTCGCGCGAGTAGCCGACGTAGGTTCGCACGCGCGGCAGGATCTCGCCCGACACCCGGCCGCCGTACGACTCGTAGCGCAGGCCGTCGACGGCCTGCTGCGTCACCGGCCGCCCGGCCTGGATGTCGTCGCTCAGCCCGCGGGCGTCCACCGATCGGCCGCGGCTCACCGTGCCCTGCAGTTCGAGCCGGCGGCCGACGCTGAGCCGCGCCGTCCCGAAGAGGTAGGTCAGCCCGTCGTGGCCGCGTCCGCCGGCCACGGGGGCGAGATCGTACTCGGCCACCTGGTACACGAACAGCGGGCCGGCCGGGACGAAGTTGGCCACGGAGAGCACCGAACGTTCCGTCATCTCGCCGTTGTGAACGTTCACGTACCCCGCGACGTGGCGACGCCCTCGTGCCCCTTCGAGCACCGCGTAGCCCCCGAGTTTGCGGATGCCGTCGCCGTAGCCCAGCGTGTAGACGTCGGGGTCGAGGCCGCCGAAGAGGCCGCCTCTCCAGCGGCCCAGGCCGCGGTCGGGGATCGCGCCCGAGCGCGCCTCGATCTGCGCCCCGGCCAGCGCGCCCAGGCTGCCGAGATCGTCGATCCACAGGTGGCCGGCGCGCAGGCTCGCGTGGCCGCCGGCGAGCCGGCTGCCGACGAACCCGTTGTAGATCGACACCCGCGGATCGCGGCCCGCGACGGTGTAGGCGGAATAGCGCATGTCGAGGCCGTACTCGACGCCGTCGGTCTCGCGATCGAGGAACGAGTAGGAGACGGCGGTCATCACGTCGGCGTAGGAGGTGGCGTCGCCGCCCGGCTGGGAGGCGCGCGCACCGCTGGCGAACACCGCGACCCGGCCGCTCGGCCGCGGCGCCCGGCCGACCGCGAAACCGGACACCGGCCGTGGCGCCGGCGGTGCGGATTGGGTCGTGCCGGCCGCTCGACCTGAGGGCGAACCCGGCCCCGGGCGTGGCGTCACGGCCGGGCCTGGTGGCGACACCGGGGGCGGGGCCGGTGACGACGACGCAGGTCGGGGCTGGGGCGACGGCAAGGCCGATGACGAAGACGCGGCGCCCGGGATCGCGACGCCGGCGGTGGCCGGCCCTCCGGTGGACACACGCTGCATGGCCGGTGCCGCCGCGGCAACGGCGGCAATCGCGATGGTGAGGTCGCCCGAAGCGCTGCCCGCGGGGACGATGCCGACGCTGACCTCGCCCGCCAGATCGAGCACGACGCGCGTGACCGGAGGGTCCACCGAGTTCAGCGCGGTGCGTACGCGCAGCACCGGCCCGGCGCCGGGAAGACGTGCCGGCACGTCGCCGGGCACGATGCCCGGCAGGTCCACGAACAGACGCGGCGGGCCTTCGGTGGTTCGCACCGGATTCACCGCCGGCAGTTGGCCGGCCGCGCGAACGCTGACCTGCACCACGCCGCCGTCGGCCGCCACCGCCACCGCGGTGAGGCGCACCGCAGCAGCCTGCCGTCCGGCGCCGGCGGCCGCCGGCGGCGCCGCGACCACGGCCGCGCCCAGCGTCGCCACGATGATCCCCAGGCGAAATCGCCTCATGTCAGTCGTCCCTTCCATTCGGGTGGCACGAGTAACAGGCGGCCGAGTCGTAGCGATACCCGGTCCGGTTGCGGTGTTTGTCGTCCATCTGCGGCCGCAGGTGGCAGGTGAGACAACTGAACGCCGGCGGGCTCGGCGTGTGGCACTGGCTGCAGGCCACGTTGTGACGGCCACTCAGCGGGAAGCGCGTGTGGGTGAAGCGCCCCTGCGTCCAGGCGGTGTCGGTGGCGCGGTGGCAGTTGTCGCAGGTGGTCGGGAATCCCGACTGGGCGTGGTTCGGATTGCGGGTGGCGGTGTAGTCGGCCTGATGGCAGCCGACACAGGTGCGCGGTGTGCCCTTGTAGGTGCCGCCGCGGTGGCAGGTGGCGCAGCTCTGCGACGCGTGCACGCCCTGCAGCGCGAAGAACTGGTTGTGGTTGAACGACACGCCGGTCCAGGCGTTGTCGCCGGCGCGGTGGCACGACTCGCATTGCGTCGAGAAGCCGGCCTGGGCGTGATTCGGCGCGGTGGTACGTTCGTACTGGCTGCGGTGGCAGCCGGCGCAGTCGCGCGCCGTGCCCCTGAACACGCCGTTGACGTGGCACGAGGTGCACGCCGCCGATGCGTGCCGTCCCACCAGCCCGAACACCTGATTGTGATTGAAGCTGCCGCTGCGCCACGACGGGTCGCTCGATCGATGGCAGTTCTCACACGTCGTCGGGATCCCGGCCTGGGCGTGGTTCGGCGCCGTGGTGCGTTCGTAGTCGGTGCGGTGGCAGCCGACGCAGTCGCGGGCGGTGCCGCGGAAGACCCCGTTGGTGTGGCACACCGCGCATTGGACGGCCGCATGCTGGCCGGCGAGCGGGTAGACGCTGGTGTGGTTGAAGGTGCCGTTGGTCCAGTTGGCGTCAGTGGGGCGATGACAGGTCTCGCACGTGGTCGGGAACCCCGCCTGGGCGTGGTTCGGCGCCGCGGTCCGCTGGTACTGCGGCAGATGGCAGCCGGCGCAGTCGCGCGCCGTGCCCTTGAACACATTGTTCTTGTGGCAGGTCGTGCACTCCTGCAGCTGGTGGCTGCCGACCAGCGTGAAGAACTGGCTGTGGTTGAAGTTGACGCCGCGCCAGCCGGGATCGGTGGGCCGATGGCACGACTCGCAGGCGGTCGGGAAGCCGGCGGCGGCGTGATTGGGGGCCGCGGTGCGTTCGTAGTCGGTGCGGTGGCAGCCGATGCAGTCGCGCGGCGTGCCCTGGAATACGCTGTTCCGGTGACACGTCGCGCACGCCACGGTGGCGTGGGTGCCGGCGAGTGGGAACGTCGCCTCGTGGTCGAACCGCGCCTGCGTGAAGGCGACGTCCGACGGGCGGTGGCACGCCTCGCACTGCATCGGGAATCCAGCGGCGACGTGATTGGGCGTCTTCGTGGCCGCGTAGTCCTTCTGATGGCAGCTGACGCACGAGACGTCGGCCTTCTGGAACCGGCCGCTGGCGTGACACGACTCGCAGCCGATGGCGCGATGGGCGCCGTTCAGCGGCATGTTGGTCATGGCGCCGTGGTCCCACCGCACCGCCGTCCAGGCGATGGTGCGGTGGCAGTTCTCGCACTGCGTGCCCAGCTGGGTCTTGAACTTGTCGTCCTGGCGCCGCACCCAGTGGCAGTCGTAGCAGGCCGTCGGCGTGCCCTTGAACACGCCCTTGGTGTGGCAGCTCTCGCAGGCCACGGTCTGGTGCCGGCCGGTGAGCGGGAAGGCGGTGTTGCCGTGGAAGGCGCGGTTCGGCGTTTCGAACTGCGCGCGTGTCGCGATGCTCCCCACCAGCACGGCGATGGTCACCGCCAGCAGCCATACGAAACGGTTCATCGCGCCGCCCTCCTGGCCGGACCTGGATCACTGACAGGCATCAGGCGCGCCGACCGATCGAGCCGGTGGCAGTCGGCGCACCGCGGGCCGAGCGCGCCGTTGTGGACGTCGCGGTGGCAGCTGGTGCATTCGGTGGTGATGGCGTAGCGCACGGCGGCCCCGGCCCCGGCCGGCGAGTCGCCGCCGGCGACGGTGTGGCAGCTCGCGCAGGTCGCCCGGGCGTGGGCGCCGACGAAGAAGGTCCGTTGCGCGGGGTTCTGGTGCGTGTACGCCGTCAACGCGAACGTCTGGTCGGTGTGGCAGGTCTCACAGCGCGCCCCCAGCCGCCCGCGGTGCACATCGGTGTGGCACGCGGCGCACGCCGTCGCCAGGCCGGTCAGCCGGGTCGCCGTGCCCGTCCCGGCCGGGAAGACGCCGGTCTCGGCGCGGTGGCACTTGGCGCAGGGCACGGCCGCGTGTTTGCCGCCGAGCGCGAACGTCGACCGGGCATGGTCGAACCCGGCGGTCACGGCGAACTTCGCCGCCTCCACGCCGTGGCAGGTCTCGCACGCGGTGCCGACCTGGCCGAGATGGGCGTCGGCGTGGCACGTGGCGCACGCCCGGCCGGCGGCGCTCAACTTCACGCCGGCCAGCGGGCCGTGCACCGGTGTCGATCCGGCCAGGGCCGCGGCGGGTCCACTGGTCCGCGGCCGGGGCACCCGGGTGAGGGCGAGGGCGGCCATCGGCACCGGCGCGGTGGACAGATGGCACGCCTCGCACGTCGCCGGGGCGTGGGCGCCGGCGAAGAACGGGCCGTCGCGCCGGTGGCCGTAAGTGGTGACGGCGAACCGCTCGGTCGAGTGACAGGTCTCGCACGCCGCGCCGAGATCGGCGGCGTGCACGTCGTCGTGGCAGCTCGCGCAGGCGGAGCGCAGGCCGCCGAACTCCACCGTCGCAGGACGGGTTGGCCGCCCGGTCCGCTGCGCGACGCGAGCGAGGTTCTTGTGGCAGGCCACGCACGTCGCCGGCGCGTGCTTGCCGGTGAGCGGAAACGCCGTCGTCGTGTGATCGAAGGGCGCCTTGGTGAAGCTCTGCTCGTCGTGACACGACTTGCAGTCCTGCCTGAAGGCCCCGCGGTGTGGATCGGCGTGGCAGGCGGCGCAGGTGTCGAAGCGCGGCGTCACCTGCAGCGCCGGGCGCACGTGACATTCGACGCAGGCCACCGCCTGGTGGCGACCGGCCAGCGGGAACCGGGTGGCGGCGTGGTCGAATCGCCGGCTGCGCCACGACGTGGCCGTCGGCGCGTGGCAGCTCGTGCAGGCCGCGGTGGCCTTCGGCGAGTGCGGGTCGGCGTGGCAGGCCGTGCAGGTCGCAAAGGCGATGCCCTTGTACTGCTGTTTCTTGTGGCACGACTCGCAGGCGACCCGTTCGTGGGCGCCGGCCAGCGGGAACGCCGCCTTCGAGTGATCGAAGGCCTGGCGGCCCTCGCGGAACGCCACCCGGGTGGTGTGGCAGCTTTCGCACCTGGCGCCGAGCGTGCCGCGGTGGGTGTCCTGATGGCAGGAGGCGCACGCCGTTCGTACCGCCAGGTAGGACCGCGTCGTGTGGCACGCGGCGCAGTTCGTGGCCAGCGAGGCGTGCCGGCCGTCGAGTGGATACCCGGCATCGCGGGCGTGGTCGAAGCGTGAGGTGTCGAAGGGCCGCAGTTCGCCCGACGCGCCTTGGTGTTCGGCGTGACAGGTCACGCAGTCGCCGCCCTGGACGTCGCGGTGGACGCCGCGCCGGGCCCGGATGCGCTCGGCGATCGGCTGGTGGCAGGCCAGGCACTTGGCGCCGGTGACGCCGGCGCCGGCCTCGTGGCAGGTCGTGCAGTTGCGGATGCCTTCGAGCGAGGCGTGCGGCTGGCTGAGGCGTCCCGGCGACACCAGCGCGCCGAGCTGGCCGGCCTCGGTGGCGGCGGCGCCCATCACCAGCCACACCGCAGCGACGGGAACGACGAGCCACAACCGGGTGCCATCCCGCGTCACCATCGGAACGGCACGTAGCCGAGATACAGCGACACACCGACGTGCAGGGAGACGATCGCGAACATCACCCACACGAGCGGCAGATGGAACACGTGCCAGAGATCGAAGAGCCGCCGGGTGGCCGCCAGGGCCGACCGCCGGTGCTGCAGGCGCAGGCGTTCGTCGAGCGCGGCACGGACGCCAGTCGACAGCGCCGCACCGGACCCTCGCTCGAGGTGACCGACCACGTCGGCCATCGCCCGGCGGAGGGCCCGGTCACCGACGCCGGACGACCAGTGCGATCGGCCGGCGATGTCCGCCTCGAGCCGATCCAGGGCCGCGAGGACGTCGGCGCCGGCCGACCACTGCAGCTCGTCGCGCAGGGCGGCCGTGCGCTCGTCGAGCTCGGCCTGCGACAGCTCGACGCCGCGCTGGGTGCGCGGAATGCGCACGTAGAGATAGCGGCCGACGAACCCCGACAGCGCCACCAGCACCATCGACCAGTACGCCGCCGAGATCAGGCCGTTGAACTTGAACGCGGTATGGAAGGTGATGAGCACCGGCCCGACGATGCCGCAGAAGATGTGCACCTCGAGCAGGCGCTTGAGGTTGGCGCCCGAGCGACCGCGTCGCAGGCGCTTGTACGCCATGTAGAAAAACGGCACGAGCATCAGGGCGGCGCCGGCGACACCGAGCGTCTGTCCGACCGGTCCAGAGGGCCGGAGCACCCGGTGTGCGGGGCTGTAGCCGCGCACGGCGAGCGGCGTCGTGTAATAGGCCCAGCCGTCGAGTCCGACGAGCACCCACAGCGCCACGCCGGCTGCGACGATCGCGGCCAGCCCCATGGCACTCATCAGCGCACCGAGTGGCATGAGACCGGGGCGCTGCCCGGCGCTGATCGGCCGGCTCACGGACGTCGACGCGGGGAACGCAGGCGCTGCCACGACTCAGGCCACCTCGATGACGCAGTCGCTGCGTGGTGACGCAACGCAGGCCAGCACATAGCCTGCGGCGCGGTCCTCGGCGTCGAGGATGCCGCCGTCGCACTCGACCTGGCCCTCGACGACGCGTGTACGGCAGGTGCCGCAGACGCCGGCGCGACACAGCGAGGGAATCGGCAGCCCGTGGGCGTCGGCGGCGTCGAGGAGGGTCTGCCCGGCGGTCGCCGGGGCCGACCTCGCCGACCGTCGCTCGCGCACCTGGAACGTCTCGCCGGTGGACCCGGCGGGCGCGTGGTCCAGCCGCGACTGGCCGGCCGACGCCGCCACCGCGGTCTCGAAGCGCTCCGATCGCACCTGATCCGCGGGCACGCCCATCTCGTGCAGCGTGGCGGTGAGGCCGTCGATCATCGCCTGCGGTCCGCAGATCATCGACACGGCGTGGCGCACGTCCGGCGCCGCCGAGCTGATGAGGCGCTGGTCGATGCGGCCGCGGTAGACGTCGGGGGGCGCTTCCCCTCGCGTGACGGCGAAGCAGACCTGCAGCTGGTCGTGACGCCGGCCGAGCGTGAGCAGCTCGTCACGGAACGCGAACTCACCGACCTCGCGCGCCGAGTAGAGCAATGTCACCGGCCGGGTCGGCTCGACCAGCAGCGCGTGGCGCAGCATGCTCATGAGCGGCGTGATGCCGATGCCGCCGGCCAGCAGCACCAGCGGCCGATCGTCGCCGCCCGGATAGGTGAAGTGTCCGGCCGGGGCGCGAACGCTGAGCAGGCTGCCCGGGCGGGCCAGGGCGTGCAGCGCATTCGACACCTGGCCCTGGCGGCGCACCGAGATCTCGAGGTAGCCGCGCGCCGCCGGCGCGGAGCTGAGCGAGTAGCAGCGCACCACGTCCTTGCCGTCCGCGCGAAGCCTGACGGTGAGGAACTGGCCGGGGGTGAAGTCGAAGCCGTCGGGGCGGGCGAGACGGAAGGTCTTGATGTCGGCACTCTCGGCGACGACGGCGATCACCGGCGTCTGCACGAAGCCGCGCTGACGCCCGTCGCTCGATCTCGTGGGGCGCGGGGTCGCGGCGGGGCGGGCGGAACTGCCAGGCGGAGAGGCGGCGGGGCCGGCAGCGGGCGACAGTCGGGCGCAGACCCCCGCCCATACCGCGTGCACCACAAGTCCGCCGAGGACACCGGCGACGGTCGGAAACGCCCACGGCGCCCCGGCGAGCCCGGCCGACACCAGCGCGAGCGGCGAGAAGGCGCGAGAGCCTTGGTGAACGTGGTTCACGAGCGCCGCCGCGGCGAGGTGCAGCGTGGTGGCGGCAGCGAGCCAGGGCACGTCGAGGGCCGTTCCGAACGACGACATCGGTGAGCTCGGTCAGTCGATAGGGGGTCTCGCTCCTTTCAGGCTGGGGGTTCCCCGAACGGTGCGGCCCTACCTCTGCAATTCAGCTGCCATCCAGCTCGGCCGTAAATCCGCGGGCTGATTTCCTGCCGTCGCGGGAAATCGAAGGAACCGCTGGCGGAATCGTCGGCGTCCGCACCGGAAGGAGTTACATGGCGGCCTGTATCCGAGTCGTGCAGCGGACGCTCCAGGGGGCACCGGCGGGCTCGAACGCTTACGCCTGGTCAGCCGCCAGTGCCGATCGCAGCAGCATTACGTCGCTCCACGTAGTCACTACGTATAATGCCGTAATGCCCGCCAACCCCTTCGTCTACGGCGAGATCGTCAGCGCCGACGCCTTCGCCGACCGCGACGTCGAGCGCGAGCGGCTGCGCCGCGACCTGGCCTCGGGCCAGAAGGTGTTCCTGATCTCGCCGCGCCGCTACGGCAAGAGCTCGCTGGTCCGCGACGTGCTGCGCACGCTGTCGCGCGAGGGCGTGCTGACCGTGGAGGTGACGGTGGCGGCGTCGAGTTCCTATGTCGGGTTCCTCGAGGCCTACGCCCGGGCGCTGGTCGCCGCCGACACCCCGGCGAGCCGGCTGCGCCGCTGGACCGCCGAACTGCTGCAGTCGATGCGCCCCGAGCTGCGCTTCGAAGCCGCGCCCACCGGGGAGGCCGGCTTCTCGCTGGCCTTCCCCACCGTGCGCACCGCCCGCGACGCCGCCCGACTGGCCGCCGAGGTGTTCGCTCTGCCGGCGAAGATCGCGGCGGCCCGCAAGCAGCGGCTGGCCGTCGCCCTCGACGAGTTCCAGGCGGTCGGGTCGTTCGACGCCGGCGACACGGTGGAGGCGGCGCTGCGCGCCGCGGTGCAGGACCAGCGCCAGGTCGGCTACGTTTTCGCCGGCTCGGAACCGTCGCTGATGGAGAAGATGGTCAGCCCCAAGCGGCCGTTCTACAAGGCCGGCCCGGTCGTGCGCCTCGAGAAGATCGACCCGGCGATCTTCGGCGACTTCCTGGAGCGCCGGTTCAAGGCGTCGGGCGTGAAGCCCGAGCCAGGCCTCGGCGCCGCCATCGTCGATCTGGCCGGCAACGTGCCCTACGACGTGCAGCGCCTCGCCCACGAAACCTGGGACGACGTGCACGACGCCGGGCGGCGCGTGGTCGGTCTCGACGATCTGCACCTCACGCTGACGCGGCTGCTCGACGAACAACACACCATGTTCGAGGAGTCGTGGCAGCGGCTCACGCTGGCGCAGCGCGCGGCGCTGCGCGCCCTCGTGCTCGAAGGCGGCCGCGAGATGCTGTCGGCCGACGTCCGCGCCAAGCATCGCCTGTCGGGTGCCTCGAGCGTGCAGGCGGCGCTGGCGGCGCTGGTCAAGCAGGACGTGGTGATGAAGGACGGGCCAACCTACGTCGTGACCGATTCGCTCTACCGCGAGTGGGTGGCGAGAAAAACGTTCTGACGCTCCTCGGGGCTCGGGGCTCGGGGCTCGGGGCTCGGGGCTCGGGGCTCGGGGCTCGGGGCTCGGGGAAGAGCGTCGCGTGCTATTTCAACTCAATCGCGATGACGCGCGGGGCGCCGCTGACGTGCTGCTCGGCGCGCAGCGTGCCGCGGTTCACGTAGCGCGCCTGCTTCGGCTCCAGCACGCGGGTCTCGACCGCGCCCCTGGCGTCGGTGACGCGCACGGTGCCGCCGGTGACCACCACCTCGACGACGTCGTTGCGATAGACGCGCTTGACGGCCGGCGTGCCGGCCGTCCAGGTGTAGTCCCACATCCGGATGCGGGTGTTCTCGAGGACGTTCTTCGCGCCGTCGCGCGGCCACGCCGACGGCTCGGGGTCGTCGATGACCATCATGTCGGTGACGGCGTCCTTCAGATCCACCATGATGGCCAGCCGTTCGGGCTGGCCGGGGGCGTGCGCCTCCTCGCGGTGGGTGATGCCCTTGGGCTGGAAGTACGGCCGCGGCACCTCGAACACCTGCCCGGTGTTGACGGTGCCGTCGAGTGCGGTGACGACGATCGGCCCGTAGCGCAGGTAGACGCCGGCCATGTCGTAACGGTGCCGGTGGTACGGCTGCTCGTCGCCGTGGCGCCAGTTCACCTCCCACACCGTGACCCGGGTGTTGTCGAGGATCTGCGTGACGCCCTTGCGGGGGAAGGCGTGCGGGTACTCCTTGTCCTTCGCGTCCTGGGCCAGCACCTCACCCATGGCGAACAGGCCGAGCACGAAGCCGCACGCCGCCGACAACCTGGTCAGAGTCTGCATCACGTCTGGCCCCATCCAGAAAGGGGTCTGACCCCTATTCCAGCCAGGGCCAGAATGGGGTCTGACCCCTCACATTTGCCGCTCGACGTTACGACTTGGTGGCGCTGAACTTACCGCCGGTGCTGATGGTGCCGGCGATGCTGTTGCCGGTGACCTTGCCGGTGTAGCGCGCGCCGCCGCCGACGGTGAACGTAATCTCGTCGCCGGTCATCTTGGCGTCGGTGATCGGCTTGCCGCCGAACGTGCCCTCGAGCATCTGGAAGGTCTGCTTGAGCATCAGCTGGTCGGAGCCGAGCTGCCACGTGCCGTCCACCTTGGCCGGCACGATCCACAGCAGCGCCGTGCACCAGCTCACGCAGTCGCCGGTCACCGTCTCGGTCTGGTCGGCCTGCCAGTCTTCCATCGTGAAGGTGTTGGCGACGATGCGCGTGCCCGGCCGCATCGCCAGGATCTTGTCGCGCAGCTTCATGTTGATCGACGGCAGCAGGAACAGCGTGACGACGTTGGCCTTCGAGAAGTCGGTCTCGAACAGGTCGGCCTGCACGAAGGTCGCGCGATCGGCCGACACCCCGGCGGCCTGGGCGTTGCGCCGCGACAGCTCCACCATGTCGGGGTTGTATTCGATGCCGAACGACCGGGCGCCGCGCTTGGCGGCGGTGATCACGGTGCGGCCATCGCCGGAGCCGAGGTCGTAGTGCACGTCGCTCGGGCCGATCTTGGCCAAATCGAGCATCTTCTCGACCAGCGGCTGCGGCGTCGGCACCCAGACCACGTCCTTGCCGGCCTGGCCGACGGTGGGCTCGAAGGGCTTGGCCGGCGCCTGGGTCTGGGCGAGGGCGGGGACGGCGAGACTGGCGACGGCGAGGGCGACGGCGGCCCGACGGGCGAACGGGTACAGAGTCATGGGGAGACTATACGTCGGCGGCCGCCTTTCCTTTACTCGCCCGCCGGCTCCCTGGCCCGCCGACGCTCGCCGCGCAGCGTCCTCCGGCGGGCGAAGGCGGCTTGACCCGCGCGGCCGGGATCGACAGGATCAGTGGTCCCGGCACCGGTCACAGCCGCCAACCCGTGTCCGCCCGGGCCGAAAGCGAGCACGCCATGTCCCGCCACACCAAACCCGGCCGCAACGATCTGTGTGCCTGCGGCAGCGGCAAGAAACGGAAGAACTGCTGCGAGGCCAAGGCGGCCACGCAGCCCTGGTCGTGGGGCGCACGGCTGTTCGCCGTGCTGGCCGCGGCGGCCGTCGTCGGCGCCGTGGCGGCGGGCGTGTTCTCCTACGGCGACGCGTCGTCGACGACGCCGATGGCCGGCAAGGTGTGGTCGCCGGAGCACGGGCACTACCACTAGAGCAGGGACCAGGGACCGGGGACCAGGGACCAGGGAGTTCGCATGACGATTCGATTGTTGACTGCCGTGGCCCTGGCTCTGGCCGCCGCGCCCGTCGCTCTCGCGCAGCAGACGGTCGACTTCGACAACGCGACGATCCTGCAGCTGCAGGCGGCGATGGATGCCGGCACGGTCACGTCCGAGAAGCTCGTCCAGCTCGGGCTGGCGCGCATCGACGCCTACGACGACAAGGGCCCGCGGCTGAACGCGGTGCTCACGCTCAATCCCCGGGCGCTCGAGACGGCGCGGGCGCTCGACGCCGAGCGCAAGGCCAAGGGCCGGCGCGGGCCGCTGCACGGCATTCCGGTCGTCCTCAAAGACAACTTCGACACCGCCGATCTGCCGACCACGGGCGGATCGATCCTGCTCGACGGCTCGATGCCGCCCGATGACGCCTTCGTCGTCAAACGGCTGCGCGATGCCGGCGCGGTGATCCTCGCCAAGGTCAACCTGTCGGAGTTCGCCTCGGGCGGCGCGTTCAGCTCGCTCGGCGGGCAGACGCGCAACCCGCACGACCCCACGCGGACGCCGTCCGGATCCTCGGGGGGCACCGGCGTGGCGGTGGCGGCCGGCTACGCGCCGCTCGGCCTCGGCACCGACACCGGCGGTTCGGTGCGCGGCCCGTCGACCTCGAACGGCATCGTCGGCCTCAAACCGACGCACGGCCTGCTCAGCCGCGACGGCATCATCCCGCTGGCGCTCAGCTTCGACACCGGCGGGCCGATGGCCAGGAGCGTTGCCGACGTCGCCGTCGCGCTCGGTGTGATGACCGGCGTCGATCCGGCCGACGAGGCCACGAAGAAGAGCGAGGGCCGTTTCGAGCGGGACTACACGAAGTACCTCAATGCCACCGCGCTCAAAGGCGCGCGCATCGGCATCGCCCGCGACTTCATGGGCCAGGACGCCGAGGTCGACTGGGTGGTGGAGGCGTCGCTGCAGGCGCTGCGCAACGCCGGCGCCACCGTCGTCGACATCCGCTTCCCGAAGTGGCTGCTCGACGCCAAGGGCGAGTTCTACACCGCGGTCCGCTACCCGGAGTTCCCGGTGCAGATCGGCGCGTATCTCGCCACGCTGAAGCCCGGTTTTCCGCGCACGCTGGCCGAGATGATCGAGCGGTCGGATCGCATCGCGGCGATGCGCCCCGACGGCGCCGGACCGAATCCGCCACGCTGGACGCTCTTCAAGCGCGAATCGTCGAGCGGGCCGATCGACAGCTACCGCTACACCGCGGTGCGCGACCACGGCCTGCCGCTGGTGCGCGCCACCGTCGAAGGCGTGATCGGCGCGGCCAATCTCGACGCCTACGTCTACCCCACCGCGTCGCGGCGGCCGGCCTTCATCAGCGCGCCGCCCGACACCCCTGGCGGCGACGGCGCCTCGGGGTCGAACCTGGCCAACCTGAGCGGATTTCCCGATCTGATCGTGCCGGCCGGCTTCACCAGCGATCGGCTGCCGGTGGCGATCTCGTTCGTCGGGCGGGCGTTCAGCGAGGGGAAGCTGATCGGCCTCGGCTACGCCTTCGAGCAGGCGACGAAGGCCCGCCGGCGGCCGGCGCATACGCCCGGCCTGCCCGGCGAGTCGATCGTCGTGAGGTAGGGCGGTCTTCAGACCCGCCCTCGGCCCGCGCCGCCTACTGCGGCTGCGGCACGATGCGGATGTAGGGCCGCGGCGCCTTCCAGCCGTTCGGGTAGATCTTCTTCGCCTCGTCGTCGCTCACCGAGCCGGCGATGATCACGTCCTGTCCCTGCTGCCAGTTCACCGGCGTGGCGACACGGTGCTTGGCGGTGAGCTGCAGCGAGTCGATCACCCGCAGCACCTCGTCGAAGTTACGGCCGGTGGTCATCGGGTAGGCGATGAGCAGCTTCACCTTCTTGTCGGGGCCGATGACGTAGACGTTGCGCACCGTCTGGTTGTCGGCGGCGGTGCGGCCCTCGCAGGTCTCGCCGGCTTCGGCCGGCAGCATCCCGTAGAGCTTCGACACCTTGAGGTCGGGGTCGCCGATCATCGGGAAGTTCGGCTTGTACCCCTGCGTGGCCTCGATGTCGGCGGCCCAGCCGGCGTGGCGATCCACCGGGTCGACGCTGAGGCCGATGATCTTGGTGCCGCGCTTGTCGAACTCGGGCTTGAGCTTGGCCATGTAGCCGAGTTCGGTGGTGCACACCGGTGTGAAGTCCTTGGGGTGCGAGAAGAGCACCGCCCACGAATTGCCGATCCAGTCGTGGAACTTGATCGGGCCCTCGGTGGTCTGGGCCTCGAAGTCGGGGGCAACACTGCCAATCGAAAGCGACATGATGCGGGTCCTCCAGGGCGCGGGCACCACACCGGGCGGGCGGGGCCGCGAAGAGTCCATCAGTCTTGATCGAAATCGCGCCAGGTGTGTCACGATCGCGCCGCTGATGAGTCGCGAGTGGCCGGGCTAGGTGCGTTCGAGGGACTCGTCACCGTGGTGGCCGTGGTGGCCGGCGCGGTGGCCTCGGTCTCCGGTTTCGGCATCGGCAGCCTGTTGACGCCGACGCTGGCGCTGCAACTCGATCCCCGCCTGGCCGTGGCGGCCGTCTCGGTGCCGCATCTGGCCGGCACGGCGCTGCGCTTCTGGATGCTGCGCGGTCACGTCGACCGCGGCGTGCTGCTCACGTTCGGCTCGACCAGTGCCGCCGGCGCCTTCGCCGGCGCGGTGGCCGGCGCCTACGTGCGGCCGGGCGCGCTCCGCTTCCTGGTCGGCGCGATGCTCGTGGTCGTGGGCGCCAGCGAGATCGGCGGCTGGCTGCGGCGGATGCGCTTCGACGGCCCGTCGGCGTGGGTAGCCGGTGCGGCCTCGGGCCTGTTCGGCGGACTGGTTGGCAACCAGGGCGGCTTGCGGGCCGCGGCCATGCTCGGCTTCGACCTGCCGAAAGCGTCGTTCGTCGCCACCGCGACGGCGATCGCGCTGGTCGTGGACGCGGCCCGGATGCCGGTCTACGCGTTCACCGACGGCGCCAGGCTGCGGGCGCTCGCCCCGCTCATCCTGCTGGCCACCACCGGCGTCGTGGCCGGCACCCTCGTCGGCGAACGCGTGCTCAGCGCCATTCCCGAACGGGTGTTCCGCCTCGTCGTCGCCGCGCTGCTCGCCGGCCTCGGCCTGCTCGTCATCGGGACAGCGTGAACCTGGGCTCGGGGCTCCGGAAGAACGCACACGGAACCCACGCTCACTGGGTTCACCGGTCAGCGCAGCGATGAGACTGTCCGGCCCGAGCCCCGGAACCCGAGCCCCGAGCCCCGGTTACTTGGTCTTCGCCCCGGTGAGCCGCGCCACCCCCGACAGCGTCGTCTGCGCGGCGTTCAATCCGAGGCGGAAGTCGTCGTCCGAGAACGTCGCATAGACGTCGGTGGGCTGGTGCCAGTGCGGGTCCCAGCCGCTGCCGACGTGCACGCCGCGCTCGTTCTCGCGCAGGCTGACCGCCGCCACTTCGTCCATGAACGGCGTCGAGTCGGTGTTGGTCATGTGCGGACCGACCTGGGCCGGGTAATCGGTGGCGTACTCGGCGTTGGCGGCGTGGAGGAACCACGCCAGCTTCTGGGATTCCGCGGCCATCCGCGAGTTCGACTGGAACTCGATGTTCACGTCGGCCTCGGGCCGCTGGTTGGGACTGACGGTGCCGTCGGCGCGCGGCATGCCATGGTCGAAGAGCATCATGTCGTGCTGGATCATGCCCAGCCACTTCGGCTCGGGATAGCGGCCCGAGCCCGGGGGATCCTCTTTCCCCTGCAACCCCTTCCGCTGCTCGACGTAGGCGCGCGCGCCATTGAGCCCGGTCTCCTCGTTGTTCCAGAGCGCGAAGCGAATCGTCCGCTCGGTCACCACGTCGGCCATGCTGAAGACACGCGCCAGCTCCATCACGAGCGCCGTGCCGGAGCCGTCGTCGTTGGCGGCCTCGCCCCAGCCGTGCCCGTCCATGTGCGCGCCGATGATGTACATCTCGTCGGGCCGCGACGCCCCGACCTTGGTGCAGTAGACCTCTTCGCGCGCCCCCGGCGTGGTCGGCTCGCTGTTGAGCGCGCGCAGCCGCTCGTCGGGCTGACGCATGGGATCGGTGTTGACGCCGGTGCGGGTGCGCATGCCGCGCGGCCGCCCGCCGCCGACGGCCCGGGCGTTGGGATTGGGCGCGGCCGGGGCCGCCGGCCTGGCCGTGGGGTTGGGCGGAGCCGGCGCGAACGTGTACTTGATGCGTTCGGTGGCGCAGCCGTAGCTCTTGAGCTGCGCCTCGATCCAGTCCACCGCCTTGCGATTGCGCTCGGTGCCTTGCCGGCGGTCGCCGAACTGCGTCAGGCCCTTGATGGTGGCCTTGTAGCGCTCGAGGTCGAGGCGCCCGACCAGCGTCCGCACGGGATCTGGCACGGTCGAGCTGGCGGGCCCCTGGGCTCGTGGCGGGACAGCCGTTCCGATGACGATCATCCCTATGGCGGCCAGATGGGTACCGATGCGCATCGCGGGCTCCTTGCGCCGTGGAGTCTATCCGATTCGGCCGCGACCACCCGAGGGAGGCCGGAGCGGGATGACGCTGTCTCGATCGTGGTGGCGGCCGAGGCTTCGCGCCTATACTTGCCGTTCGGCCCGGGCGCCGGCGGCCCCCCAGGGATGATCGGCCAGACCCTCTCGCATTACCGGATTCTGGGCGCGCTCGGCGCGGGCGGCATGGGGGTGGTCTACCTGGCCGAGGATGAGCGGCTGGGCCGGCAGGTCGCCCTGAAGCTGCTGCCCGCCGACGCCGTCCAGAACCAGTTGGCGCTCGATCGCTTCCGGCTCGAGGCGCGGACGGCCAGCGCCCTCAGCCATCCCGGCATCTGCTCGATCCACGACATCGGCGTCCACGAGGGCGGGCCCTTCATCGTGATGGAGCTGCTGCGCGGCGAGACGCTGCGCGAGCGGGTCGCCCGCGGGCCGATGAAGATCGCCGACGTGCTCGACGTCGGGATTCAGCTGGCCGACGCCCTCGGCGCGGCGCACGCCCAGGGCATCGTCCACCGCGACATCAAGCCGGCCAACATCTTCGTCGGCGAGAAGATGCGCGTGAAGATCCTCGACTTCGGCCTCGCCAAGTTCGCGCGCGAGCACCCCCGGAACGACACGGCCGCCGCGGCCGACGTGACCGCGCCGGCCCACCCGCTGCGCTACGACAACCAGCTGACGACCCCCGGCACCGCGATCGGCACCGTCTGCTACATGTCGCCTGAGCAGGCGCGTGGCGAGGACGTCGACGCCCGCACCGACATCTTCTCGCTGGGCGTCGTGCTCTACGAGATGGTCACCGGCCGCCAGGCGTTCGTGGGCAGCACCTCGGCGGTGGTCTTCGACGCCATCCTCAACCGGGCGCCGATGTCGCCCGTGGTGCTCAATCCCGACACGCCGCCTCGCCTCCACGAGGCGATCAACACCGCGCTCGAGAAGGACCGCGACCTGCGCTATCAGCACGTCGCCGACTTCGAAGCCGACCTGAAACGCATCCGCCGCGACCTGCAGTCGGGGCAGACGGCCAGCCATACCGGCATGACCGTCGCCGCAGCGTCGCCGACGGCGGTGACGACGATGACGCCGCCGGTCACGGCGCCGACCACGGCGGCCGCGACGATGGCCCAGGCGCCGGCGAGCGGCACGGCGGCGGCCGCGTCGCCCGGTCCGCGGTGGATGATCGGCGCCATGGCGCTGGCGGCGGCGGTCGGTGTCGCGGTGTGGCTGGCGCGGCCGGCGCCGCCGAGCGCGGCGCCGGCAGTGGCCGGCGCGGCCGAGGAAGTACGGCGCGCCCGCGTACGCTTCGACGCCCGCGACTACCGGTCTGCGCTGGCCGAAGCCGAGGCGGCTCTGGCCCACGAGGCCGGCAACGCCGACGCGGCGCGCATCAAGGCGGACGCCGAAGCACGACTGGCGGACCTCGATCGCCTGCTGGCTGCGGCCACCGCCGCCATCGGCGCCGGCGACGGCGTCGCCGCGGCGAATGCGCTCGCGAGGGCTCAGGAGCTGTCGCCCGGGGACGCTCAGGTGGCTGAGGCGGCCGCCCGGCTGCGCGGACTGCCCGATTCGCCGCGCGATCGCCCGGCCGCCGCCGAGGCGCGGGTCCAGCCGCCGGTGGAGCGGCGCAGGGACAGCGCGGGACCCGCTGCCGCGCCACCGGCCCGTCCGGTGACGCCGCCGGCGACCAGCTCGCCGGCCTCCCGCGCGCAGGCGGCTCCGCCGCCGGCACCGGCGCCAGAACCGATTGCGTCGTCGCCCCCGACCGTCAGCGCGCCGGCACCGCCGCCCGTCGTGTCGCCGCCCGAACGGCCGCCGGCCGAGCCGTCGCCGGTCGTCGAATCGCGGCCAGCCCCGACCCCGGCAGCCGCAGCGCCGCCGGCGCTGACGACGGCGCCGCCGGTGGCCGCTCCGCCGCCCCCGGCGCCGCCCGCCCGCGAAAGCGACGATGCGATGATCCGCCGGGTCATCGCCACCTACGAGCGCGCCATCGAAACCAAGGACGTCGCACTCTTCCGCTCGGTGCGGGCGTCGCTCTCCGCCGAGGAAGAACGCCGCCTGCGCGCCAGCTTCGAGCAGGTGGACGTGCAGCAGATCGACATCCGGATCGAGTCGATCGCGGTCACCGGCGACACTGCGGTGGCACGGCTGGCCCGGCTCGACACCGTGGAGCGTGGCGGGCGGTCGCAGACCTCGCGATCGACGCAGACCGTGCGTCTGGCGCGGCGGAGCGGCAGTTGGGTGATCGCGGAACTGGGGCGGTGAGCGAGCGCGGGGGATGCCGATGATGAAGCGAATCTGCCTGGTCGTGACGGCGGTGCTGATGGCGGCCGGGCCGGCGGCGGCGCAGGATCCGTACAACGTCGCGGTCCGTGTCGAACAGCTGGCCCGCATCTTCAACGACTTGTACGGATCGCGGGGGCTGGTGGTGGACAGCACGGCGGCACTGGCCGGAGGGCAGTCGCACTCGGGGCACTTCCTCGGCGGGTTCGAGAGCGAGTTCTCGCAGTTCGGGATCGCGCTCACCAGCCAGCTGGTGTCGTTGCCGCTGCCGACACCTGCCGCCGGCTTCACCTATCAGTTCGATCCCGCGCTCGGCGTCTTCAACCGCACCACCAACAGCTTCGGACCGATCATGTCCGAGCGCGCCGAGACGATTGGCGCGCGCCGCCTGTCGATCGGTCTGGCGACGCAGCGGCTCGAGTTCGATCGCATCGAGGGGCTCGATCTCGATCGGATCCCGGCCGTGTTCAGCCACGAGAACGCCGCGTTGCTGGGCGGACGCGAGGACGTGATCACCACCGTCAACAGCGTGCAGGCCAAGGTCACCCGTTCTACGCTGTTCGTGTCCTACGGCGTGACCAACCGCTTCGACGTCTCGGTCGCGGTGCCGTACGTGACCGCGAATCTGGTCGTGACCTCCGACGCCACCATCCGTCGGATCGGCACCACGATTCCCGAGATCCATTTCTTCCGTGCCACCGACGACTCGGTGGGAGACCGCCGGATCTTCACCGCGTTCGGCGACGCCGCCGGTCTAGGGGACGTCAACGTGCGGGCCAAGGTGACCGTGAGGCGCACCGCGCGGCAGGGCGTTGCGCTCGGCGTGGACGCGCGCATGCCGACCGGCGACGAAGAGAACCTGCTCGGCACGGGGGCTGCCGCCGTGCAGCCGTATGCGGTGTGGTCGGCCTCGATCGGACCCTTCTCGCCGCACGTCAACGCCGGCTACCAGTGGAACGGCTCGAGCGTGCTCGCCGGCGGCGCCCGCGGCGCGCAGGCGCGCGACCTGCCCGACGTGGTGCGCTACAGCGCCGGCGGGGCCGTGGAGCTGCACCCGCGGCTCACGCTCGCCGTCGACGTGGTCGGCCGGTGGGTGATCGACTCGCCCCGGCTGTCGCGCCAGACCTTCCGGGCGCTGGACGGCCGCTCGACCTTCGAGGACATCGCGTTCCGCACCGGGTCGCTCCACGAGTTGAGCGCCGCGACCGGGCTGAAGCTGAACATCGTGGACCGGCTGCTGCTGAACGCCAACCTGCTGTTCCGTCTGAACTCGGCGGGCCTGATGGACAAGGTGTCGCCGCTGGTCGGCCTCGAGTACGCCTTCTAGAACGCTCGGCCCGGTGGCCTCGGGGGCATCCCCAGGCCTCCGGCGTGTGCCCGGCTGATGTTCACGGAACCACCCGGGCCATGCCGGCCTTGCGGCCGAGCTGTCCCATGTCCTTTGGGGAACCCCCTGAACCTTGAGTGTGTGTCTATAATGGGCAGGCTGACCTCAACCCCAGCGAGGCTGGCCCAAACCAGAATTCGTCTGTGAGGTGTCATCGTGACTTACGTCAACGCTCGAGCGACTGCGATGAGTGTTGCCGCCCTGGTCGGGCTGCTGACCGTCGCTTATCCCGCCGAGACCCAGGCCCAGGCATCCGGCGACCGCGTGCACTCGGTGCGGCGGCTCGGGGGAACCTCACGGTTCACGCCGGCGATCCGCAACGTCAAGGCCATGCAAACGGCGTTCGCCCGGCCGCGCACCCAGCGCGACCTGACGACAGTGCTGAATACCGCTGGGCTCTCGCACATCGAGGCCGAGGTGAAGAAGGCGATCGCCGACGGCGCCGTGCGCGAGGTGACGATGGCGCCGGGCACGAACCTCCAGTGGATGGCGCTGCGCCGCGGCGGCACGCGGGCCGACATCCTGCGGCTCGTGCGCTGGGACGGCCCGAAGCCCTTCGCGGGTTACGAATTCGTCATCGACGATCTGAAGGAGACCTACACCTTCGTCATCCCGCAGGACTGCGGCAACATCTCGCTCGTGAGCCGCGAGCCGAGCCGTGAAGCGGCGCGGCGCGAAGCCGAAGCCGCGGCCGCTCGCGCCGAGGAAGCCCGCAAGGCCGAGGAAGCGCGGCGCGCGGAAGAAGCCCGCAAGGCCGAGGAGGCCCGTCGGGCCGCCGAAGCCGCCGCGGCCGAGGCCGCCCGCAAGGCCGACGAGGCCCGCCGGGCCGAAGAGGCCCGCTTGGCGGCCGAGGCGGCGGCCGCCGCCGAAGCCGCGCGTCAGGCCGAAGCGGCGCGGCTGGCCGAGGAGCGCGAGCTGTCGCTCCGGCCGTTCGTCGCCGGCTTCTTCGGCAAGCAGCGCCGGCAGTACGACGAGAACGATCCGGCCGGCCTCGGCACGGCGTTCCTGCCCGGCTTCTGCGATCCGCTGGTTGGCACCAAGGTGGGCTTCGAGAAGAAGCTCGGCTCGAGTCAGTGGGTGATCGCCCCGGCGGTGGGCGTCGCGTTCAACACCGACGAGGCCGATCGCACGAGTCTTTTCGTGGACGGCGAGCTGAACTACAAGTTCGGCAACGGCGGCTACGTGGGCACCGGCCTCGGGCTGTGGGACTTCACGCACAGCGACTCGCTGACGCCCAACGCCCTGCTGCACTTCGGCATCCCGCTGTGGAAGGCCGCCGACCAGCGGACGCTCTACTTCGTCACCGAGGGCCGCGTGTTCTTCGACCGCGCCAGCGACATTGACAGCAACTACCAGTTCTGGGGCGGCCTCCGCTTCCTGTTCCGGTAGGCGCGACCTCGAGTCGAACCACCGACGCCGGCGAGTCTTCGGACTCGCCGGCGTTTTCGTTTTCAGCGCGGCAGCGCGACGCCGATGCTGGCAGCCAGCCGCAGGTGCGGCTCCCAGCCGAGGCGGCCGTCCAGCGACGCGAAGACGCGGTCGCTGAGCCACGTGCGGACGCCGACGCCGGCGGTGACGGCCCCTTCCGTCGTGGAGAACGTACCGGTCAGGAAGCGGTCGCTGTGTCGGAACAACCCGCCGCCGACCACGAGGTAGGGCGTGGTGCGGCGCGGATTGCCTGCCGTCGGCGCCAGCAGGTCGAACACGACGTTGCCGGTGAGGATGAGGTCGCGGTCGGAGCCGGGACCGACGAGGTACTGCACTTCGGGGCCGAGACTGAAGCGCGGCGAGACATAGAACCGGGCGCCAGCGCCAGCCAGCGCGTGGTGGACGATGCCCTCGTCGCCGAATCCCGCCCAGCCAAGGCTGCCTTCCACCACCGGCGCCGGACGCTCGCGCCGCGCGTCCTGGGCCGCCGCCGTCGTCGCCCCCAGCATCACCGCCGCCGCCAGCGCTCCCCGAGCCCACGTCCGATGAGTCACGTCGAAGTTCCTCCGTCCGTACATACGATGCCGGTGGCCCCGGGGTCAGACCCGGTTCTGGCCAGGGCCCGAATAGGGGTCAGACCCCTTTCCTGTGTGGGCCAGCCTTGTTGCGGAGGCGGCAAACTTTCCCGCCGCCACCTCCGTCTATGTGCAGGAGCGCTATATCCACCATGGCTACAGTCGATCCCGCCGCCGTCGCCGGCCAGCTCCCACTGCCGCCGGCCACCTTCCACATCCTCCTGGCCGTGGCCGACGAGGACCGCCACGGCTACGCCATCATCCAGGAGGTGGCGGCCCGCACCGGCGGCGAGGTGCGCATGAGCGCCGGGACCCTCTACCGTTCCATCCAGCGGATGGTCGAGCAGGACCTGATCGAAGAGACCGCCGCCCGACCGGCTCCTGAACTCGACGACGAGCGCCGCCGCTACTACCGCATCACGCCGTTCGGCCGCGCCGTGGCCCGCGCCGAAACCCAACGCCTGCAGGCGATGGTGCGCATCGCCCACGCCACTGGCGTGGTGACGGGCAGGGCGTGATGACCTTCTACCGCTGGCTGCTGCACCTGTGCCCGGCCGCGCTGCGCGAGGAATACGGCGACGAGATGGCGGCCACCGTCGCGCGCCAGCTCCACGGCCGGCGCGGCCTCGCGCGGCTCGTCGGCGTCGTCGCCGGATGGGCCGACGTCGTCCACACCGCCACCCGAGCCCACCTCGACATGGCCGCGCAGGACCTCCACGACGCGCTGCGCATTTGCCGCCGCAACCGCGGCTACGCCGCGGCGGTGGTCGCGGTGAGCGCGCTCGGCGTCGGCGCCGCCACGGCCGCGTTCTCGCTCGCCGACCACGTGCTGGTGCGGCCGCTGCCCTTCGCCGACCCGGATCGCCTCGTGAAGCTGTGGCAGGACCAGTCGCATCGCGGCTACTCGCGGATGGAGCTGTCGCCCGGCAACTACGAAGACTGGCGGCGGCAGAGCCGGGCGTTCGCGTCGATCGCGGCGTTCACCACCGCGTCGGCCAACGCCCTGACCCAGGCCGGGCCGCTGCGCCTCGACGTGACGCTGGCCACCACCAGCCTGTGGGAGACGCTCCAGGCGCAGGCGGCGCTGGGGCGCACCTTCGTGACGGCCGACGAGACGGCCGGCGGGCCGCCTCCGGTGGTGCTGAGCGACGGGCTGTGGCGCTCGGTGTTCGGCGGACGCCCGGACGTGCTGGGCGAGTCGGTGTCGCTGAACGGCACGCCGCACGTCGTGGTGGGCGTGATGCCGCGCGGCTTCGAGTTTCCGACCCGCACCACCACGCTGTGGATGCCGCTGTGGTTCGCCCCCGACGACCTCGAGGACCGCGGCAACGTGTTCCTGCAGGCCATCGGCCGCCTGGCGCCCGGCGTCTCGATCGCCCAGGCGCGTGCCGACCTCAACGGGATCGCGGCGGGACTGGCCCGCGCCTTCCCCGAAGCCAACGACCGCACGGGCGCCACGGTGATCGGGCTGCGCGACGAGGTCACCCGCCAGTCGCGGCTGATGCTGCTGGCGCTGGCCGGAGCGTCGCTGGCCGTGGTGCTCATCGCCTGCGCCAACCTGGCCAGCCTGCTGCTGGCGCGCGGGGTGCAGCGGCAGCGCGAGCTGGCGGTGCGGATGGCGATGGGGGCGCGTCCGCGGCGGATCGCGCGGCAGGTGCTCACCGAGAGCCTGCTGCTGGCGACGGGCGGCGGCCTGCTCGGCGTCGCGCTGGCGGTGCTGGCCGTGCCGCGGGTGGCGGCGCTCGTGCCGACGTCGCTCCCGATCGCGGCGGCGCCGACGGCAGACCTCCGGATGCTGGCCGTGGCGGCGCTGGCCACGCTCGCCACCGGCTTCGGCTTCGGCCTGGTGCCGGCGTGGCGGCTGGCGCGGGGGCCGCAGAGCGCCGACCTGCGCCAGGGCGGACGCGTCATCGGCGGCGTCTCGGCCGAGCGGATGCGGGCGGCGTTCGTGATCGCCGAAGTGGCTGCCGCGGTGGTGCTGCTGGTGACGGTGGGCCTGTTCGTCCGGGCGCTGTGGCGCGTGCAGGACATCGATCCCGGCTTCGATCCGCGCGGCGTCGTCACGGCGCGCACGACGCTCCCGTTGCCGAAGTACGCGGCGGTCGCCCGGCGCCAGCAGTTCTACACCACGGTGCTCGACGAGGTGCGCGCGGTGCCGGGCGTGTCGAGCGCGGCGTTCACCAGCTTCCTGCCGATGGTGATGCGCGGCGGCATCTGGCCGGTGGTGATTCCGGGCGTCACCGTACCCGACGACGCGCGCGCCGCCAGCCTGCGCTACGTGACGCCCGAGTACTTCGCCACGATGCGCATCCCGGTGCTGCGCGGGCGCAGCCTCGAGGCCGGCGACGCGCGCCCGTCCACCTACGTGGCGGTGGTGAGCCGGTCGTTCGCGGATCGCTACTGGCCGGGTCAGGATCCGATCGGCCGGCACTTCACCATGGGCACCGGCGCCAGCGACCGGGACGTGATCGGCGATCGCACCATCGTCGGCGTGGTCGGCGACGTTCGCGTGCGCGGTCTCGAACGCGAGAGCGAGCCGCAGGTGTACCTGCCCTCGACCCAGGTGGACGACGACGCCGTCGTCTTCTACGCGCCCAAGGATCTGGTGGTCCGCACCGCCGGCGATGCCGCCTCGGTGCTGGCGGCGATCCGCCGCGCGGTGGCGCGGGCCGACAGCGAGCAGCCGGTGTCGGACGCCCGCCTGCTCACCGACGTGATCGAGCTCGAGACCGCGTCGCGCACCGTGCAGGCGCGCGCGCTGGGCGCCTTCGCGCTGGTCGCCATCGTGCTGGCGTGCCTGGGCATCCACGGCCTGCTGGCGTTCGTGGTCGCCTCGCGCACTCAGGAGATCGGCGTCCGCATGGCCTTCGGGGCGCGCCCGGCGGCGGTGATGGGGCTCGTACTGGGCCGTACCGCCCTGCTGGCCGGCGTCGGTGTCGCCGCCGGCTTGGCCGTGGCCTTCGCGGTGAGCCGTTCCGTGCAGGCGCTGCTCGCCGGGGTGAGCCCGGCCGACGGGCCGACCTTTGCCGGCGCCGCCGCGGTGGCCTTCGTGGTGGCGCTGGCGGCCAGCGTGCTGCCGACGCGCAGCGCCGTGCGCGTCGATCCCCTCGCGGCGATCCGCGCGGAGTAGTGCCGAGGCTGGGTGGCGCAGGGCGGAACTCCGGTTCCGCCTGAACGCAGCTGCTGGCATCATTGGGGCGTGTCGGCGGCCCTCCTGGTCCTCGGACTCGTCCTGGTCGCGCTCGGCGTCGCGCTGCTGGCGCTGCCGGCGGCCCCGGCCATCGTGATCATCTTCGCCGGTGTCGCCAGCGTGGCCTGGTCCGACGGCTTCGCCCGCATCAGCGTCGTCACGCTCGGCATCCTGCTGCTCCTGACGATCGTCGGATCGCTCGCCGACAACGTCGCCACGCTGTTCGGGGCACGCCAGGCCGGGGCGTCGGGCTGGGGCGTGGCCGGCGCCGCCGTCGGCATGCTGCTCGGACTGGCGTTCGGACTGCCGGGCATCGTCGTCGGCCCGGCGCTGGGTGCGTTTCTCTTCGAGCTGTTCCGCCACCCCGATGTGAAGCGCGCCGGCATGGCCGGTCTCGGCGGGCTGTTCGGGTTCCTCCTGGGCATCGTCGCCAAGTCGTTCTTCGGGATGCTGATCGTCGGCATCGCCGCGCTCGCCTACCTGTTCTGAAACGTCGATGGCCGTCGCCAGACGCTGTGCCGGATGCGGCGTCACGCTGAACGACCCGCCGGAGGGGCCACGACGATCACCTGCCGATTCTGCGGACTCACGCACGACCTGGGCACACGTGGCGCGACGGTCGCCGTCGCGGTCGCCGCCATGCCGTCACTTCGAGTAGCGCGGCTCGTACAACTGCACCGTGAAGCCACCCGGCACCGTGAAGTGCGTCACCAGACCGTAACCTTGGTCCGTGATCCCGTCAGTGAACTCGACGCCCCGGCCTTTCAGCTCGGCCACCGTGGCCTGGATGTCGTCGCAGTAGAACGACAGCGCCGCCGTGCCCGAGGGTCGCCCGTCGTCGCCCTCCGCCGGGTGCACGCCGAGGTCTGCCTCCGGCGGCTCGAAGATGAGCCAACCGTCGCCGATATCGCTGCCGCGCAGGCCCAACTGGTCGCGCAGGAACGCGCGCAGCGCCGCGGCCTCCGACGAATAGAACATGGCGTGCATGCCGCGAATCATCGGCCCTCCCTGGTTCGGATTGCGGTCACCCTACCACGGCGCGGTGATCCAGACGCTCGGGCCGTCAGCCGGTAGCAGGCTTGCCCACCACCCAGGTGGTCATGCAGCGCTGATCCTGCACGATCGTGGTCTTCAGCGGGTCGAGCAGGCTGCCGCGCAGCCGCCGCGTCGTCGCCATCAGCCGCGGCTCGTCCACGAGATAGCGCTCGCTGCCGTCGGGCAGCAGGAATCGTCCGTCGCCGAGCGGGTGCATCCGGTCGGCCATGCCGATCGTGGACGCCAGGCGCGCGAACAGCAGCCCGCCCGGCTTCAGCACCCGCCACAGGCCGTCGACCATGGCGTCGAAATGCGCGTGATCGCGGGCGAAGTGCAGGACGGCGTTGGCCAGCACCACGTCCATCGACGCCGCGGCGAACGACGGCTGCTCGATCGGTTCCACGCGGAAGCGGTCCGGCGGGGTGCCGGGCGCCAGCTCGCCGGCCAGCGTCCGGATGGCCGCGACCGCCGTGGGGTCGGCGTCGGTGCCGTACACCTCGAACCCCTCGCGCAGCAGGTAGACGAGGTTGCGTCCACCCCCGCAGCCGGCGTCGAGCACGCGCTGCCCGGGGCGGATACGGCCGCGCAGCAGTTGGTCGAACAGGTAGATGTCGATGTGGCCGAACTGTTGCTGGAGGGTCATCGTCCAAGCCCGTCGCGTGCGATCGTCGAGGTGGCCCGCTCGGTCGGGGCGCCGGCTCGGATCCTCCTCCAGGCCGAATGATCTACAGCGTCAGCAGCCTGAGGCCAGGAGGAGGAGCCGTGCCGGCGCTCCGGCATGCCGACAGCTAGTCAATCGTCCTGACTCGTCCCGCTCCGGCGCGCTCGAGCGCCGCGATGAGCTTCGGCGCCAGATCGGCCGCCGGCTGCTGCATGCCGACCAGGATATAGCCGTTGGTCACCTCGGGATCGTAGAGGCGCGACAGGCGGCTGGGCAGCTTGGCGGTGATGAGCAGCGTGACGACGGTGGCCAGGATGGCACCGAGCATCGTCATCTCGAAGATGACGATCAGGTTGGGCCACGGCGTCACGATCGGCATGCCGCTCGTCACCAGCGGCCAGGCCTGCTGGGTGTAGCTGGTGAGCCAGTAGGCCAGGGCGAGCCCGGCGGCGCCACCGAGCCCGGCGATCCAGCGCAGCCAGTTGGCGCTGTCGCGGTGGCTGAACTCGTACTCCTCGAACGGCTCCAACGACATCACGACGATGTCGGCGTCGGCGACGCCGGCGGCGCGCAGGCCGTTCACGGCGCGCTGCACCACGTCGGGGTCGTCGTAGAGGGCGTAGACGGCGGTCACGGCCGGGCCCTCCACAGTTCAGCCAGCTCGTCCTCGTGCTCGGCGGTGTCGGGCTTCGGCGGGTGCGGCTGGTTGCCCACCTTCATCTCCCAGATCGAGATGATCGGCACGAACTTGGAGAACAGCATGTAGAGCAGCGCCATGGCCGCGAAGGTGGCGGCCATGATCGTGATCTCGGTCGGCCGCGGGCCGTAGCTGCCCCAGCTGTAGGGCAGTTCCTTGTGGGCGAGGCCGGGAATGATGATGAGGAAGCGCTCGAGCCACATGCCCAGCAGCACGCCGCAGGAGGCGACCACCGCCCCGCCGATCGTCCGCAGCTTCCGGAACGACAGGATGACGAGCGGCAGCACGAAGTTGGCCACCACCATCGTCCAGTAGAGCGGCGCGTACTCCCCGCGCTGGGTCGCCCAGAACACCGCCATCTCGGAGGCCGAGTTGCCGTACCACACCGTGAGCCGCTCGCTGAACACGAAGTAGCCCCACAGCAGGCTCATCAGCAGCAGCAGTTTGGCCAGGTTGTCGAAGTGCACCGGATGCAGGTAGGCCTCGAGCTTCAGCATCCGGCGCAGCACCGCCATCGCGATGATGAGCGCGGCGATGCCGCTGAAGATGGCGCCGGCCACGAAGTAGGGCCCGAAGATCGTCGAGTGCCACATCGGCACGTGGGCCATCGAGAAGTCGAACGACACGATGGTGTGCACCGACACCGCCACCGGGATGATGGCGATGGCCATGATCTGCATGCCCGCCTCGAGGCGGTGCCACTGCTTGGTCGTGCCCTGCCAGCCGAGCGCCAGCATCCCGTAGATGCGCTTGCGCCAGCCGGTCGAGCGGTCGCGCACCAGCGCGAAGTCGGGAATCATCGGCAGCAGCAGGAACAGCAGGCTGCCGGTGAGGTAGGTGTTGATGGCGAAGAAGTCCCACACCAGCGGCGAGCGGAAGTTGGGCCAGATCTCCCGCGCGCTCGGATACGGCGCCAGCCAGAAGAACAGCCACGGCTTGCCCAGGTGGATGATCGGGAACATCGCGCCGATCATCAGCGCGAAGACCGTGATCACCTCGGCGCAGCGGGTGACCGGCCGGCGCCAGCGGGCGTTCACCAGCCGCAGGATCGCCGAGATCAGCGTGCCGGCATGGCTGATGCCGATCCAGAACACGAAGTTGGTGAGGTAGAACCCCCAGTACACCGGCCAGTTGATGCCGGCGACGCCGATGCCGTACCAGACCTGATAGGCCCACGCCGCCGCGCCGCACAGCACGACCGTCGCCAGCACCAGCGCCGCGCCGTAGAACCACACCGAGGTGTGGAAGAGCGGCCGGACGAGATCGTCGGCGAGCGGGTTATTGACCGTCCGGCTCATGCCAGGGCTGCCTCTGCAGATACGTGACCTTGGGCTCGGCGCCCAGGTCTTCGAGCAGCTTGGTGCCGCGCGGCGATTCCGCCAGCCGTGCGGCACGGCTCTCGTGGTCGTTCAGATCGCCGAAGACAATCGCCCCCGAGGGGCACGCCTGCGCGCACGCCGGCTGGATGTCGCCGTCGTGCAACTCGCGGTCCTCGGCTCTGGCTGCCTGCTTGCCGGCCTTGATGCGCTGCACGCAGAACGTGCACTTCTCCATCACCCCGACCTCGCGCACCGAGACGTCGGGGTTCAACTGCAGGTGGAGCGGCTTCTCCCACTGCGGGTTGAAGAAGTTGAAGAACCGCACGTTGTACATGCAGGCGTTGGCGCAGTAGCGGGTGCCGATGCAGCGGTTGTAGACCTGCGCGTTGAGCCCCTCGTCGGTCTGGTGCGCCGCGTAGGTCGGGCACACCGCCTCGCAGGGCGCGTTGTCGCACTGCTGGCACAGCACCGGCCGGAACTTGACCTTGACGTCGGGGAAGTCGCCTTCCCAGTAGCGCTCGACGCGCAGCCAGTGCATCGCCCGGCCGCGCGCCGCTTCCTGCGCGCCCACGGTCGGGATGTTGTTCTCGGCGTGGCAGGCCGTCACGCAGGCCTCGCAGCCCGTGCAACGGTCCAGATCGACGACCATGCCCCAGCGATGTGCCACGATCAGCCCCTTCCGCTCAGGTGCGCGGGCCGTTCGCGCGTCGCGCCGGCGAAGAGAATCAGGCGGCCGTCCCTGTCGGCCACCTTGCGGATGGCGACGCGGGTGGCTGCCCAGGCGAGCTGGCCGGTGGCCGGCTCCACCGACGGCGCCAGGATCGACAGCGGATTGCTGCCGCGGCCGCTGGCGTAGCGCGTGAACTGCTCGTGGCCCTGCCCCGCCGGCATCGCCACCGTGTCGGGCCCGAGGCCGGGCGAGATGACGACGGGCGCCTGCACCGACCCGTGCGCCGACCGCACCTCGACGATGTCGCCGTCGTGGACGGCGAGCGTCTCGGCGGTCGCGACGTGCAGTTCGATCCAGCTGCTCCACATCGCCGTGGTCAGCGGATCGGGCAGCTCCTGCAGCCACGGCAGGTGCGCCAGGCTGCCGTCCAGGAAGGCCTGGGAGGGATACGGGAGCAGGTGGAACGGGAACTCGGCGGCGTCGCCGGCGAGCGCGGGCGGCTGCCAGACGGTGGGCGACGTGACTGGCGGCAGCGCGGCGGAGGGCGCGGCGGCGGCGGCCACCGGCGCCTGCAGCATCTCCTCGAAGGTCTGCCACGCGAGCGGCGGATTCGGCGGCTGCTTCAGCCGGCGGCTCACGTCGAGCAGCACGTCGGGCGTCGATCGGGTGTCGTAGAGGGGCGTCGCCACCGGGCCGGCCACGGCCGTGACGAACGCGGCGGCGCCGGATTCCGGCGCCGACTCCGTCCACGATTCCAGGAAGGTGTGGTCGGGCAGCACGAGGTCGGCGTGGGCGCTGGTCTCGTCGACGAACGACCCGAAGCTGGCGATGAACGGAATGGCGCGCAGCCACTCCCCCACCTTCCAGGCCGCCGGGGCGGCGAACAGCGGATTGGCCTCGTCGAGCAGCAGCACCTGCGGCGGCGGTGCCTGCAGCAGCGCGTGCAGCGTTCGAGCCGGGGCGGCCGGGGCGGCGGCCTGCGGCGTGAAGTGCACGCCGCCGTCGGCGCCGACGCTGCCCAGCAGCGCGTTGAGGGCGTTGACGGCCAGGGCCTGGGCGAGGCCGTTGGTGTGCGCCAGCGGCGCTCCGCCGATCGCGACCACGCCGGGGCCGTGCGCGACGAGCTCGCGGGCCAGACGTTCGATCCGCGCCGCCGCCACGCCGGTGATCGTCTCGGTCTCGGCGGGAGCGAACGCCGGCAGACCGGCCACCCATCCGTCGATGAGGACGCCGGCGCGGCCGGCCGCCGAGGCCGGGCGCAGCCCGTCACGCAGGATCACGTGCGCCAGGCCGAGCGCGAGGGCGCCTTCGGTGCCCGCGCGCACCGCCACCCACTCATCGGCGTTGGCGCCGGTCTGCGACATCCGCGGTTCGGCCTGCACGAACTTGGGCCGCACCCCGGGCCGCCCCTGCCGCATCGCCCCGTAGGCCACCGAATGCGCCAGCGGCGAGTTCCAGGTGCCGAGCAGGTCGGCGCCCAGGCTTATCAGGTAACGCGTCCGGGCCAGGTCGAAGGTGGGCAGCTGGTAGTGCCCGAAGCTCAGTTGGTTGGCGCGGCGCAGCACGGCGTCGTCGAACACCTCGAAGGTGATCGGCGCCGGCGCGCCGAGGCCGCTGAGGAACGCGGTCACGAGCTGGTGACGCCGGCCGCGCCGGGGCTTGCCGAGGAAGGCGATCTGCTGCGGTGACGCGGCGGCGGCATCCAGCCGTTCCACCAGCGTCCCGAGCGCCTGGTCCCACGCGATCTCTTCGAAGCGCGCCTGGCCGCGCTCCCCGGTGCGGCGCAACGGCGCCGCGATCCGATCGGGGTGATACGTGACCTGCACGCCGGCCTGGCCGCGCACGCACAGCCGGCCCCGGCTCAGCGGATGCGCCGGGTCGCCCTCGAGCTTCTTCACTAGGCCCATGCGGGCCACGCCGGGCTGGCCGTTGCGGATCACCTCGGCGTCGCCGTCCATCACCCGCGCGGTGATGCCGCAGCCGGCGGCGCAGAGCCCGCAGACGCTCGGCTTCCATTCGGCGACGCCCGGCGTGATCTCGTCGGCCGGGATGAAGCGGACGATCTGGTTCTCGGGGTGGCCGCAGCTCGCCAGCGCCGCGGTGGTGCCGGTGATGGCGGTCACCTTCAGGAAACGGCGGCGATCCATGGCAGCGCTGACGACGGCAGGCCCCGGCTCAGTAGTGACAGGTGAGGCAGTCGTTCGACGCCTGCTTCTCGCGATGGCAGTTCACGCAGAACGCCATGTCCATGTTCACGGCGCGCACCGCCACCTGCTGCTGTGCCTGGTTGCCATGACAGGTGGAGCACTCCACCTTGGCGCGGACGTGCGGCGCGTGATCGAAGCGGACGTGGGCCTCGCGCTGGTAGTCGTAGACGCGCTGCCACTGGAAGTCGAGGCCCTTGTCCTGCATCGCCGCCATCTGCTGGACGAGCGACCGATCGGCGGCGATCGCCGCGTGGCAGACCATGCAGGTGTTCACCGACGGCAGGCCGGCGCGCGGGCCGCGCTCCACGCCGTCGTGGCAGTCGGTGCACGCCAGTTCGTTGTTCAGATGGATCTGGTGGCTGAACGGGAACGGCTGCTGCGGCTCGGGGCGCAGGTCGAAGTGCGAACGCACCGCCTCGCCGACCGAGCGGCGCGCCGGCGTGTAGACCGAACTCGTGCCCCAGCGCGACGGCGTCGCCACGCGCTCGGCCTGCGCCAGTTCCGACGGGTTCTTCCAGGCCTCGCAGCCGGTCGTGGCGATGGCTGCGATCAGGGCCGGCGCGAGCACCCAGGTGGCCCTGGCGGGCCTACTTCTGGGCACTGGACAGGCTTCGCACGTAGTTGACGACGTGCCACGTGTCCTGATCGGAAAGCTTGCCCTTGAAACCCTTCATCTTGAACTCGGGGCCGGCGCCTTCCTGGATGACGACGAAGAGCTCGCCGTCGCTGCCACCGCGCGTCCACGTCGGATCGGTGAGATCCGACGCGCCCATCGACTTCGCCGCCGCCGTGTCGGCCTTGCCGGTGGCGCCATGGCACAACCGGCACTGCTTCTGGTAGAGCGCCTGCCCGGCCGCCACCGACGCGGCGTTGGCGGCCACCGGGTTCTTCATCCTGGCAGCGACCGCGCGCGTCGTCGTCTGCTCGCCGGCGACGCGCGTCCCGATCGCCGTCACCAGACACAGCGCAGCGCCCCACATCAGCACGTTCCGCTTGCCCATCCGAACCGACTCCCTCGTGTGGCGTTCACGATGTCCGGGCGCGCGAATATCGATGCGTCTGCAGCATCGTTTCACGCGCCGGGCCTGGAATCGTCACATATGTGGATGGCGATTGCAACTTGATGTCACAGGACCCGAGCAGGTTCCGGCGCTGCGCTCACAGCGGTCGCAGCACCGCCGTCAGGCGCCGCAGCTGCTGCGGATCGCGGGCGGCGGCGAGCGCCGTCACCAGCGGCCGCGCCGCGGCCATCCCGGCGGCGGTCGGTTCGTAGCCCGACGTGTCGAGCAGCGGATTGATCCAGATCACGCCGGCCGACCGACGGCGCAACGCGAGCATGGCGTCGCGCAGCACGCCAGGGGCGCCGACGTCGAGGCCGTCGCTCACGATGACGACGACGGTGTCCCGTCCGAGGTGGCGTTGGCCGTGTTCGCGGACGAAGGCCGCCAGGCTCGCCCCGATGGCGGTCCCGCCGCCCCAGGCCTCGCGGGCGATGTCGACGGCGACCCGCCGGCCCGCGGCGGCCTCGCGCATCCCACCGGTCACGCGCCGCAGCGCCGTGGAGAACACGAACGCTTCGGCCCGCCGCGTCGCGCCGGTGAGCGCCACCGCCAGGTCGAGCGCCGCCGGGTCGGTCATCGATCGGCTGCCGTCGATGACCAGGACGAGGCGTGGGCGGCGTCTGGTGCGCACCCGCCAGCGGGCCGACAGCGCCTCGCCACCGGTCTGCAGGCTGGCGCGCCACGTCCGCCGGAAGTCGAGCCGCCGGCCGCGGCGGCCGATCCGCCAGCGCCGCGAGAGACCGAGCTCGAGCCGCCGCACGAAGACGCGCGCGGCGGCGAGCCAGACCGGGTCCACTGCGGGCAGGGTGAGAGCGGTGCGGCCTTCGGCCGCCACCGGGCTGTAGCGCGCTTTGGCGAGGCCGGCGGCCGGTGCCGACTCGTCGCCGATGACGTCGGGCACCGCGACGGGGCGGCTCGCCTCACCGCCGACGCTGTCATCGAGCGCCTCGCCCGACGGCGATCGCGGGGTGGCGGGACGGGCGGCGGCGGGGCGCGGTTCTTCGGCCTCGTCGCCGCGTGACGGGCGCGGCAACCCGGGCTGCGGCGCACCGGCCGGGCCAGGGAAGAAGAACGCGTCGAAGGCGGCGTCGAACGCCGTCGCGGTCTCGAGGCTGCTGCTCAACACCACGCGCAGCGCGTCACGCACCTGCCGCTCGTCGGTGACGTCGACGACCTCGAGGGCGCGGGCGGCGTCGGCGATCTCGCCGGGCCCCAGCGTGAATCCGTGCGCCCGCCGCAGCGCTCCGCAGAAGGCGGCCAGATTCTGCGGCAGCTCGCCGAAGGGGTACATCAGCGGCGCGGCGTGACGGTGCCGATGCCGAAGTCGGTGTCGAGACCGTAGCCCCCCGACGTCAGGGGCGTCGTCGCGTCGTCCAGGAGCGGCTCGAGCGCCGCGCGATGGGCCTCGACGACCGCCCGATCCTCGTGCACCTTCAGCACGCAGCCGAGTGTCTGCTCGAGCGTCCTGGCGTCGAGGCGCTCGCGGTGCAGGCTCATCAGCGCCAGGGCCCAGTCGAGGCTCTCGGCCACCCCCGGCGCCTTCTGCAACGGCAGGCCGCGCAGCACCTGCATCAGCTGCGCGATCCGATCGGCGAGCCGTTCGGACAGGCCGGGCACCCGGGCCCGCAGGATCTCGGTCTCCTGGGCCAGGGTCGGATAGGGCAGCCACAGATACAGGCAGCGGCGGCGCAAGGCGTCGGACAGCTCGCGCGAGCGGTTGCTGGTGAGGAGGACGTGCGGGCGGTGGCGCGCCTGGATGGTGCCCAGCTCGGGGATGGTGACCTGCCATTCGGCCAGCACCTCGAGCAGGTAGGCTTCGAAGGCCTCGTCGGCGCGATCCACCTCGTCGATGAGCAGCACCGGCGACCGATCCTGGGTGAGCGCCTCGAGCAGCGGACGTTTCAGCAGATAGGCGTCGGAGAAGATCTCGACCTCGCGCTGCTCGACGCTGGCGCCGCTCGATTCGCTCAGCCGCGCGTGCAGCATCTGCCGCGGGTAGTTCCACTCGTACAGGGCCGCCATCGCGTCGAGCCCCTCGTAGCACTGCAGCCGGATGAGCCGGGTGTCGAGCACGGCGGCGAGCACCTTCGCGCTCTCGGTCTTGCCGACGCCGGCCGGCCCTTCGAGCAGCAGCGGCTTCTGCAGCGCCAGCATGATCTCGATCGCCGTCGCGAACGCCTCGTCGACGACGAACCCGCGGTCGCGGAAACGGCGGCGCAGGTCGGCGGCCGGCGTCATGGCGCCGGCGCCAGGTAGCGCGCCGGATCGGCGACGAAGCGCGTCCGGCAGCCGCCGCAGCAGAAGTAGTAGGTGACGCCCCCGATCGCGGCGGTGTGCGCGGCGCCGGCGGTGACCACCTCCATATGACACACCGGGTCGATGGCCGTACCGGCGGTCGGCCCGGCCGGGGCCGCCGCCATCGGCAGCCGCCGCGGCGAGGGGTGGCCGGTGGCGGATCCCGCGGTCGTTCCAGCCGGTGCCGTCGCGCCGCTCAGGGTCTGGACGATCTCGCCGAGGATGGCCACCGCCACCTCTTCGGGCGTGCGCCCGCCGAGGTCGAGCCCGGCGGGCACCCGCAGGCGCTCGAGGCCCGGCACGCCGCGGCCGGCGAGCCAGTCCCGCACGCCGCTGCCGCGCTTGCGCGACGCCACCAGCCCGACGTAGCCGGCGCGGCTCTTCAGCACGTCGTCGAGCGCGGCCTCGTCGTAGTGCCCCTGCGTCGCCACCACCGCCGTGCACTCGCCGCCGTCGTCGACGGCACGCTGCAGCACATCCGCCAGCTGGTCGAGCGTCGCCACCGTGGCGCCGGCCGCCTCGGCCTCGGGGGCCACGTCGGCGCGTTCGGCCGCGTCGACCACCCGGACGACGTCGTAGCGCATGGCGCGGCCCAGCCGGGCCACCGCATCCGCCACCGGCGTGGCGCCGGCGACGACGAGCGTGCGCGGGCGCACGACGGGTTCCACATAGACGTCCACGGCGCCCTCCGAGGCACAGGTCATCGGCACGACGACGCGCTCGGCATCGGACGGCGTCTGGTCGGCGGCGTCGGGCCGGATCGAGACCAGCCGGCCGTGCCGGCGTCGAATCACGTCGAGCGCCTGCCGGCGGACGATCTCGCGCGAGCAGGCGCCGCCGACGAAGCCTTCCATGCGGCCGTCGGCGAAGACGATGGCGCGATCGCCCAGCTGGGCCGAGACCGGCGCCCGGCGGGCCACCACGGTGGCGACGGCGAAGGGCCGGCCCTCGCGCCTCAGGGCCGCGACCCGTGCGAAGAACGTGGTGGGATCGGACACCGGTCGATCACCCCGCCGCTGGCTGGTCCGGCGGCAGCATCGCCAGCAGCTGCGCCGCTCGCGTCGGCAGCGGTTCCCGCCGGCCGCCGAGCTGGCTCTGGAACTCGAGCGCGACGGCCCGGGCGGCGCGAAGCTCGCGGCCCCACGGGTTCTCGAAGAGGCGGTTCAGCAGCGCGAAGGTGGCCTCGTCGCGCCACGCCGCTTCCTTCTCGAGCCGCTCGAGAAACGCCCACTGGAAACGTTCTTCCGGCAGCTCACCGGCGACCAGGCGCTCCAGCAGGCGACGGTAGGCGCCGACGCCGGCCACCGCCGGGTTGACCACACGCGGCCCGACCGCCGACGGGAGATGGTCGCGGACCAGGGCGGCCAGCGGCTCGGCTGAGAGGGCGCGCTCGTCGAGATGCGCCACGACCCGGCCGCGCTGCAGGAGCAGCAGCTGCGGGCTCTTGTGCACGACGCCGGTGCGGGCCGCCACGTGGTCGCTGGCGGCCCGGCCGGCCGGGATCTGGATGAGGCCGACCGCCACGTCGGTGCGCGGCTCGAAGGCCTTCTGCACGAGGTCCCACGCCTCGAAGGTGCGCTCGCCGGTGGCGGCCTTGAAGACCGCGCACCACGCCGTGGTGTCGAGCAGCCGGTCGACGTCGTCGGGGCCGGCCAGGGCGAAGAGCCGCTCCGGCAGCGTCATCCGCGTCGCGGCCGTGGCGCTCATCCCCGCGACGCCGAGATGCGCTCGCGGACGGTGGCGAACGTCTGCGCGATGAGCTTCTGAGCCTGGGCGTCGAGGACCCGGCCGCCCACCGCCGCCACCGGGCCACGGGCGACGGCCCGCCCGTCCCAGTTGAGCACCGTGGCGTCGGCGGTCTCGGCGACCACGTCGGCGCCGGCGGTGAGATCGACGGCGCTGCCGAAGCCGCCGCCCGAGATCTTCATGTCGAGCCGCCCGCCGTCCTGGCGCGGCGCCAGCTCGAACTTCAGCTTGAACTTGCCGCGCACCGGCCCGACCCCGACCCGGACGACCGCGTCGAAGTGGCGGTCGTCGTGCACCGTCGTCTCCACCACCTCGGGCAGGCAGCTGGCCACCTTGGCCGGATCGGTGATGAACTGCCAGACCGCGTCGCGGCCGGCGTCGATTCGTTCGGTGCCGGTGTACTCGAGGTTCATGACGTCCCCCGCGCCGCCTCGGCGTCGCGGATGGCCCGCCACACCTTGTCGCGGGTCACCGGCATCTCGAGGTGGCGCACCCCCAGCGGCGACAGCGCGTCGACCACCGCGTTGACGAACGCGGCGGGGCTGCCGACGTTGGGACTCTCGCCGACGCCCTTGGCGCCGATCGGGTGGTGCGGACTGGGGGTGACGGTGTGCGCGGTCTCCCAGTGCGGCGTTTCGAGCGAGGTCGGCACCAGGTAGTCGGTGAAGTTGGTGTTGAGGTTGTTGCCGTCCTTGTCGTACTGGATCTCCTGCATGAAGGCGATGGCGAACCCCTCGGTGAGCCCGCCGTGCACCTGGCCCTCGACGATCATCGGGTTGATGATCGTGCCGCAGTCGTCCACGGCCAGGAAACGCCGCACCTTCACCTCGCCGCTCTCGCGATCGACGTCCACCACGGCGACGTAGGCGCCGTTGGGGAAGGTCATGTTGGGCGGGTCGTAGTACTGGGTGGCCTCGAGTCCCGGCTCGTTCTGTCCCATGTTGGTGTAGGCCGCGAAGGCCACCTCCTTCATGGTGACGGTCCTGGCCGGCACGCCCTTCACCTGGAAGCGGTAGTCCTTCCACTCGACGTCGCCCTCACCCACCTCGAGCAGGTGCGCGGCGATCTTGCGCGCGCGCTCGCGGATGCGTCGGGCGGCCATGGCGATGGCGGCGCCGGCGGTCGGGGTGCTGCGGCTGGCGTAGGTGCCGAGACCATAGGGCGCCGTGTCGGTGTCGCCCTCCTCCACCATGATGTTCTGGGCGTCGAGCCCGAGCTCCTCGGCGACGATCTGCGCCCACGTGGTCTCGTGGCCCTGGCCCTGCGACTTGGCGCCGGTGCGGACGATGCCGGCCCCGGTGGGATGGATGCGGATCTCGGCGCTGTCGAACATCTTGATGCCGAGGATGTCGAAGTGCTTCGACGGCCCGGCTCCCACCACCTCGGTGAAGGTCGAGATGCCGATGCCCATCAGCTCGCCACGCGCGCGCTTCTCGGCCTGTTCCTTCAACAGCGCCTGATAGCCGATCCTGTCGAGGGCGGCGTCGAGCGTCTTGTGGTAGTCACCGCTGTCGTAGGTGAAGCCGAGCGCCGACGGGAACGGGAACTGCTCCTTGCGGACGAAGTTGCGGCGCCGCAGCTCCACCGGGTCGAGGCCCAGTTCGTCGGCCAGGATGTCCATGCCGCGTTCGATGGCATAACTGGCTTCGGTGACGCGGAACGAGCAGCGGTAGGCGATGCCGCCCGGCGCCTTGTTGGTGAAGTAGGCGTCGACCTCGGCGTGCGCCACCGGGAAGGTGTAGCTGCCGGTGACGATACCGAACATCCCGGCCGGGTACTTCGACGGGTCGGCGGCGGCGTCGAAGGCGCCATGGTCGGCGGTGGTCGAGACCTTGAGGGCGGTGACCTTCCCGTCGGCGGTGGCGCCGATCTCGACATCCATGTGGTAGTCGCGCGCGAAGCCGGTGCTGGTCAGGTTCTCCGTGCGCGACTCGATCCACTTCACGGGCCGGCCGAGCTTCAAGGCGCCGACGATGGCGCAGACGTAACCCGGATACACCGGCACCTTGTTGCCGAACCCGCCGCCGATGTCGGGGGACACGACGTGGATCTTGTCCTCGGGAATGCCGGTGACCAGCGCCAGCGCGGTGCGGTAGACGTGCGGCGCCTGCGAGGTGACGTGGAACTGCAGCCGGCCCATGGTGTCGAAGTGCGCGACGCAGCCGCACGGCTCGAGCGGCGCGGGATGGCAGCGCGGGAACCACATCCGCTGCTTGATGCGCCGTTCGCTGGCCGCCAGCGCCTTGTCGGTGCCGTCGCGATCGCCCACTTCCCAGTGGTAGATGTGATTGGTCCGGGCCTCGCGGTCGGGACGCAGCAGCACCTCGTCCTTGCGGGCGGTGAAGGGATCGGCGACGACCGGCAGCGGGTCGTAGTCCACCTGCACGGCCTCGGCGCCGTCGGCGGCGGCGGCGCGGGTCTCGGCGAAGACGGCCGCCACTTCCTGGTACTGGAACAGCACCTTGCCGATCGCCAGCACCATCTGCTTGTCGAGGCCGTGGAACGTGGGCAGCCAGCCGAGGCCGGCGGCCTCGAGGTCCTTCCCGGTGATGACCGCCTTCACGCCGGGCACCTTCAGCGCCTCGGCGATGTCGATGCCGGTGATCGTGGCGTGCGGGTACGGGCTCCGCACCACGGCCATGTAGAGCATGCCCGGCAACGACAGATCGTCGACGTAGTGGCCCTTGCCCTGAATGAAGCGCGGATCCTCCTTGCGCTTCATCGGCACGCCCAGCGAGCCCTTGATGGTGGTTTCGGTGCTCATGGTGCCTCCGTGCCTACTTGGCCGCCGCGGCCGAGCGGAGCGTGTCGGCCGCCTGGCGGACCGCCTTGACGATGTTGTTGTAGCCGGTGCAGCGGCACAGGTTGCCGGCCAGTTCCCCGCGGATCGTCGCCTCGTCGGGGTCGGGCGTGTGCTTGAGCAGCGCGTAGCTGGTCATCAGCATGCCCGGCGTGCAGTAGCCGCACTGCAGGCCGTGCTGGTCCCAGAACGCCTGCTGCAGCGGATGGAGCGCGCCGCCCTGGGCCAGCCCCTCCACGGTGAGGATCTCGTGGCCGTCGGCCTGGGCGGCGAACATCGTGCACGACTTGACGGCGCGGTCGCCGTCCATCACCACGACGCAGCAGCCGCAGCTCGACGTGTCGCAGCCGACGTGGGTGCCGGTGAGCCCGCACTCCTCGCGCAGGAAGTAGGCGAGCAGCGTGCGCGGCTCGACGTCTTTCTCGAACCGCGTGCCATTGACGGTGACGGCGACCTTCATGACTGCACCCCCAGCCGCGCCAGCGCCTGGCGCAGGCCGCGCGTGACCAGCACGCCGGCCAGATGTTTCTTGAACTCCACGCTGCCGCGCAGATCGGCCTGCGGCTGGCTGCGCGCCGCCGCCGCGGCGCCGGCGGCGCGGACCAGATCGGACGTCGGCCGCTGGCCGACCAGCAGCGCCTCGGCCTCGGCCACCCGCACCGCGCAGGGCCCCGCCGACGACAGCGCGATGCCGGCGGCGCGGATGGTGCCGTCGGCGGCCAGCGACACCTGCACGGCGGCCGCGGCCGTGGCGTAGTCGCCCACCTTGCGCTCCACCTTCTGGTACGAGCCGGCCGTGCGATCGTCGGGCACCGGGAAGCGGGCCTCCAGCGCCAGCTCGCCGTCCTGCACGGCGGTGGTGAAGCTGTCGACGAGGAAGTCGTCGATCGGCACCGTGCGCGTGCCGCCGGCGCCGCGCACCACCATCTCGGCGCGCGCCGCCAGCGCCACGGCCGGCCAGTCGCCCGAGGGATCGTTGTGGCAGAGACTGCCGACGACGGTGCCCATCTGGCGCACCACCGGATCGGCCACCACGCTCGAGACGTCGTGGATCAGGCTCCAGCGGCGGTCGCCGATCCAGGAGGCGCGTTCCACCGCGCTGTCGCGCGCCAGCGCGCCGACGGTCAGCGTCGCCGCCTCGAGGCGCAGGTAGTCGAGATCGGCGACGCCGTTGATGTCCACCAGCACCGCCGGACGGGCGAGACGGAAGCGCATCGCCGGAATCAGGCTCTGGCCACCGGCCAGGATTCGCGCGTCGCCGCCGTGGCGCTGCACCTGCGCGAAGGCGTCGTCGGTGGAACGGGCGCGCACGTAATCGAAGGTTGCGGGTATCACGAGGCCTCCCCCTTCATCGCAGGGCGCGTCGGCGCGCCGGCACGTCGGGTCCGGCGGCGCCCGCCGGGGAGGCCGATGTTACACCCTGTCGGGCGCGGCGGAGGCGCCGGGACGGCGCGAACGGTACACTGCCGGAATGATCAGCGCCGTGGTCCTGGCCGCCGGAGCGTCCACCCGGATGGGATCGCCCAAGCTGCTGCTGCCGCTCGGCGGCGAGCCGGTGATTCGCCGCACCGTCCGCCAGGTAGCCGACAGCGGGTTCGACGACGTCATCGTGGTGACCGGCGGCGAGCACCGCCGGCTGGCCGAGGCGGTCGCCGGTCTGCCGGTGCGTCTGGCCGTCAATCCCGACTTCGCCAGCGGGATGGGGAGCTCGTTCCGGGTCGGCGTGGAGCATCTGGGCAAGGCCGAGGCGGCGATGTTCGCGCTCGGCGATCAACCCTTTCTGACGCCGAAAGAGTACGGCGCGATCCTCGGCACGTGGCGGGCCGGGCACCCGCTCATCGTCGGCTCGCGGTTCGGCGACGTCACGGCCCCGCCACACCTCTTCGCCCGCGAGCTGTTTCCCGAACTGGCAGCTCTACAGCACGGCGCCCGATCGATCCTGGAGCGTCATGCCGCCCGGATGACCGTGCTGGCGTTCCCCGCCGGGATGCTGATGGACATCGACACCCCCGAGGACTACGAACGCGCCATCGAGAGGCTCGCCGCCGGGCGGTGAAGGCTGGCGGTCGTGCCGCGCAAGAAGCCGCCGGCGAAACCGCGGCGCACCGCCACCAGCTCGGCCACGATCGACACGGCCACTTCCTCGGGCGTTTCGGCGCCCAGCGACAGCCCGACGGGGCTGTGCACCCGGGCGAGCGCGGCCGGCGGCACTCCACCGGCGTGTTCCAGGTCGGCCGCCAGCCGCTCGAAGCGGGCGCGCGGGCCGAGCACGCCGACGTAGAAAAGGTCGGCCCGCAGGCAGAACTCCAGGGCTTGGCGGTCACGCTCGAGGTGGTGGCTCATGACCAGCGCGAAGGCCCCCGCCGGCAGCGACACGGCCGCGGCCAGGGCGTCGAAGCCCGCCAGCACGAGGCGCGCGCCTGAGAAGAGGTCGGTGCGCAGGAACGCGGCCCGTGGATCCACGACTGTGACGGCGAACCCGGCCGCCGCGGCCTGGGTGACCAGCGGCACCGCGTCGTGTCCGGCGCCGAAGACGAACAGCTCGGGCAGCGGCTCGCTGACCTCGAAGAACAGCTCCGCGCCGGCGACGGACGCGGTGAGGGAGGCCGGCCGCGGCATCGCCAGAATCGCCGCCGCCCGGGCGTCGGCGGCCGGCTCGAGGTCCCGCGACAAGTGCCCCGAGGTGGCGCCCGACCGCCGCACGATACGCTGGCCGGACGCCCCCGCCAACGGCGTGATGCGCACCGCAGCCTCGCCCCGCGCCAGCACGTCGAGCCAGGCCTGGGTCGTCTCGTCGTCGTCGACACGTTCGATGCGGATGTCCACCGCGCCGCTGCAGCCGATGTTCAGGCTCCAGACCGAATCGTCGGCCAGGTCGTAGGTGACGACGACCGGATCGCCCGTGGCGATGACGCGCGCCGCGGCGGCGGCCACGGCCGGTTCCAGGCAGCCCCCGGACAGCGCGCACTCGTAGGTGCCGTCGGGCCGCACCAGCATGCGCGTGCCCTCGCGCCGGTAGGCGCTGCCGCGCACCCGCACCACCGTGGCGAGGGCGGCGCGGCCGCCGGCGGCCCGGACACCGGCCAGGGCGTCGAGCAGCCGGGCCACCTCGGGGGTCGGGGGGTGGGGGGTGGAACGCACGTCGCGCATCAGAAAGTCACGCTACCACGTCCGCACCGTCGGGGCGGTACGTGCGTCATCGCGGCATCGCAGTCGCCAGGGCTTTCAGCGCGGGCGGCGAACGCCGATTACTGCCAGTCCGCCCCGATCGGCGAGGAACGCGCCGTCCGCGCGGCGCAAGCCTACTGGCCCGGCTTGTAGACGCGCTCGGTGTGGCCCTCGAGCTGCCTCGGGTAGAAGTACACCTCGCGCAGGTTGCCGGTGGCGTAGCGCTCCGCCTGGTCGTTGAAGTGCTTCGACGCGGGGTCGCTGCTGAGTCCGCCGGCGGTGATGGCCTTGGCGCGCACACCGTCCTTGCCGAACTCCACGGCGGCCACGAAGCTGTTGCCGCTGGTGCCGTAGATCTTCTTGCTGCCCTGGTAGGCGCGGGCGCCGAACGACGCCAGCGATCCCCACCGCGCCGAGGTGAAGCCCACCGGCGTGCTCGGCTTGCTGTCGTCGAAGGGGTGGACGATGGCCGGCGAGATGCGCTGGAAGCGGTTGACCTCGCCCCACGGCGTGGCCCACGTGCCGAAGTCGGCGGCGAGCTTGTCCACCGCCGCCGCCAGCGCCTCGAGCCGCTGCTGCGGCGCAGCCCTGGTGCGCAGGTAGTCGTAGACGCTGATGCCGGCCGCACGCGCCGCGTCGGCCGATCTGCTCCACAGCTCCTCGCCCCAGAAGTAGGCCAGCGTCTGCGGCACCGAGTCGACGCCCCAACGGTGGTCCCATTTGCGCAGCAGCTCGATCGGCTCCTTCAGCTTGGCCTTCAGGGGACTCGCTGCCGGCGCCTGGTCCCACGCCCGCACGAGCAGCGGCACCTGCACTTCGAACTCCGGCTGCTGGCTGTCGAAGATCGTCGCCGTCAGCGAGTCGAGCGTGAAGTCCTTCCTGTCCTTCATCACGCGGATGGCGTGGACGCCGCGCGGGTTCTCGCCCACCCGGTCGAAGTAGGGCGCGTAGTCGCGTCGGCGCGGGCTGTCGGGCCCGGGTCCGGCCGCCGTGTAGGGCCAGTTGTTGGTGTTGTAGACCCAGCCCGAGGCCGGGTTCTCGACGTTGGGGCTTTCGGCGTAGGTGTGGATGCCCTGCCAGTCGTTGGCCGGAATGCTGCCGTCCACCGGCTTCGACCAGTCGAGCTTCGGGTTGCGCTTCGGCACGAAGTTCGAGTGGAAGTAGGCGATGTTGCCGTCGGCGTCGGCGTAGAGCGTGTTGTTGGAGGAGTTGGTGTGCGCCTCCATCACCTGCTTGTACTCGGCGAGGCTCTTCGCCTTGGTGCGGCCATAGGACTGGATCAGCGCCTTCAGCGGCTCCTCCATCAGCCGCACGGCGACCATCTTGCCGCCCTCTTCGCGGACGACCGGGCCGTGGTGGGTGCGGTAGACGGTGAAGGTCTTCTCGGCCATGCCGCTCGCCGTCTTGTAGGGCACGGTGATGGTCCTGGTCTGCACCGGCCGCTCCTCGCCGCCGTACTTGTAGAAGAGCGTGCCGTCCCTGGTGACGGTGGTGAGCAGGAACTCGTCGATGTTGTCGACGCCGCTCGACGTGTGCATCCAGCCGGCGCGGTCGTTGAAGCCCTGGTAGATGAAGAACTGGCCCCAGGTGAGGGCGCCGTAGGCGTTCAAGCCCTCCTCGCTCGTGACCTGAGCCTCTTCACGGAAGAAGAACGAGGTGTGCGGGTTGATGAAGAGCAGCGCCTTGCCGTCGACCGTGTTCCTGGGAGCCACGGCGAAGCCGTTCGACCCGGTGGGCTCGGGTGGCACCGGGGCGTACATCGGGTCGGGTTCGACGCGGGCCAGCGCCGCCGGGTTCCTGCCGTAGAACGCCTCGAGCCGGGCGATCGAGATGCTCTCGATGTCGCCGCCGATGCTGCCCTCGCTGAAGCTGAGCGCCATCCACGGCTCGAACTTCGTGATGACCCGCGGCGTCACGGCCGGATGCGTGGCCAGGAAGTAGTTGAGGCCGTCGGCCCAGCCGGTCATCAGCGCCTGCATGTCGGCCGGTGCCTTCGCGTAGAGCGCGCGCAGCTCCGCCGGGTCGATGAACAGCTTCATCCGCAGGTCGCGATAGATCTCCTTTTCGCCTTCCGCCTCGGCCAGCCGGCCCATCGCGTTGATGAAGTTGGTTTCGACGCGGTTGAAGTCGTCTTCGGCCTGCGCGTACATCAGCCCGAACACGGCGTCGGCGTCGGTCTTGGCGGTGACGTGCGGAATGCCCCAGTCGTCGCGGGTGATGGTGACGCCCTGGGCGCGCGCCTGCAGCGCCGCGACTTCGGGCGACACGGCCGGAGCGGCCGGCTCGCTCCTGCAGGCGGCGATGACGAGGCTGAGGAGGACGACGACGGCAAGGGGGGAACGGCGCTGCATGGATGCTCCGAATGCTTCAGCTGCGGCAGGACGATGCCGTGGACGGACGGGATTGTGGCACAAAGAACCGGGGCTCGGGGCTCGGGGCTCGGGACTCGGGACTCGGGGCTCGGGGCTCTGGACCCGAGCACGGGGCCGCTACGGGCGCATCACGACGGTCCTGCTCAGGTCGCAACTCGCCGGCAGCCCCGCATCCTTGGGCGGCACGTCGCCCAGATAACAGCCGGGGATGAAATAGAACGGCTTGCGCGGGATCGGCGCCGGCGCCGGGGGAGGTTGCGACGCAGCCGCCGGCACGGCCGGAGCGTCGAGAGCCTGAAGCGTGCGGCGAAGCGTGAGCGACGCGCCGGCATCGGCACGCACGTCGACGCTTTGCGACTCGTGTCCGGCGGCGCGCAGCTCGACGCGGTGACGGCCGGGCTCGAGGGTGACCGGCGTGCGCCCGTCGGCCGTGCCGACGAAGTCGCCGTCGACGAAGATCTCGGCCACCCCTCGCGGCTCCGCCTCGATCCACAGCGTCGCCGGAGCCGGCGGCACGGCGTCCTCGGCCGGGGCTGGCCTGGTGCTCGGCCCCGGCGTCGCCATGGCCGGCTGACCGATCGCGTACCCGGGCACGACGTAGACGATGCCCGCGCCCATCCACCCGCCGCGGCGCGATGGACCGCGCTGACGCTGGCCGCGGCGCGGCGCGGCATCGGGAACCGTGGTCGTCGGCGTCGGGCCGGCCGGCAGCCCGAGCGGCGCCAGCGTCGGCGTGACGTCGGCCAGCGGCAGGCCGATGGGCGCGAGCGGCAAGCCGATGGGCGGCAGCGTGGCGGCCGGCGGCGGCGTGGACGGGGTCGACCGCCGCGACTGGGCGTCGGCGGCGAGTGGCAGGAGTGCGAGGGCGGCGGCGAGCAGGAGACGCATGGTCCACCTGCCCCCCACTATAGAACGCCTACTGGATGTGCGGCGGCAGCGGCCCGAGACCGCGGGTGGCGTAGTCCATCAGCGTCTCGGCGAACAGGATGACGACGAAGAACAGGCTCAGCACCACGGTCAGCTTGGTGAGGCGGCTGCTGTACTTCACGTGCATGAAGAACAGGATGACCAGCGTGGCCTTGATCACCGCGATGGTCAGCGCGACCACCGGGTTGAGGGCCCCGAGGTTGACGAACGCGGCCCCGACGGTGATGGCGCTGAGCACCATCAGCGCCGCGAAGATCGACAGATACGTGCTGAGCGGCGAGACGTGGACGGAAGACATGGCCCTACTCAGTGCCGCTCCACCAGGTAGAGCAGCGGGAACAGGAAGATCCACACGATGTCGACGAAGTGCCAGTAGAGGCCGGTCATCTCGACCGGGGCGTGCCACTCGCTGTCGAACCGCCCCTTGTGCGCCATCCACAGGATGACGAACAGGATGCCGATGCCGACGATCATGTGCAGCGCGTGCAGCCCGGTCATCGTGAAGTAGAGGCTGAAGAAGATCTGCGTGGTGCGCTGCAGGCCGTCGCGGCTCATCGTCAGGCCGGTGGCCGGCGGGTCGAGCGGGACGCCGAGCTCGTCGGAATGGTGGAAGAAGTCGAAGTGAGCGCCCGGGACGTGGAGGTGCTCGAACTTGAGCTCGTACTCGTAGACCTTGATGCCGAGGAACACCGAGCCGAGCACGATGGTGCCGATCAGCCAGTTGACCGTCGCCTTGCGCTGGTTGGTCTGCGCGGAGCGCACCGCCAGCGCCATGGTCAGCGAGCTGCCGATCAGCACCACGGTGTTGATCAGGCCGGGGACGATCTCGATCGACTTGCTGGCCAGCGCGAACGCCTCGTAGTACCACATGCGGTACAGCGTGTAGGCGACGAACAGGCCGCCGAAGAACAGCACCTCGGTGAGCAGGAACACCCACATGCCGAGGGTCGCCGCCTCGCGCTGCTGCGCCATCGTGTCGAAGTGGTGCTGCAGCGCCGGGTGATGCGCATGGGCGTGGCCGTGGCCGTGATCGGTGTGGCCGGCGTCGCCGTGCAGGGGCGTCGCCCCTTCGGCGTGTGCGTAGCCGTTAGACAAGCTTGGCCTCCCTCACGACGTGCGGCGTGTACTCGTACGGCTCGGGGATGTCCGTCGGTACCTCGACGAAGTTCTCGGTCAGCGGCGGCGACTGCGTGCGCCACTCCAGTCCCGAGGCGCCCCACGGGTTGTTGCCGGCCACCTCGCCGTACTTGAGCGACCAGACGAAGTAGAGCACCGGCAGCAGGTAGCCGAGGCCGAGGATCGACGCGCCGGCCGACGACAGCACGTTCAGCACCTGGAACTCGTCGGGATACATGTGGTAGCGGCGCGGCATGCCGAGGTAGCCGAGCACGAACTGCGGGAAGAACGTCAGGTTGAAGCCGGCGAAGACCAGGATGGCGCTGATCCGCGACCAGAACTCCGAGTACATCCGCCCGAACATCTTCGGCCACCAGAAGTGCAGGCCGCCCAGGTAGCCCATGATCGCCCCGCCGACCATGATGTAGTGGAAGTGCGCGACCACGAAGTAGGTGTCGTGCAGGTGGACGTCGGTGCCGAGCGTGGCCAGGAACAGGCCGGTCAGCCCGCCGATCAGGAACAGGCCGAAGAAGCCGTAGACGTAGAGCATCGGCGTCTCGAACGACAGCGAGCCGCGGTGCATCGTCGCCGCCCAGTTGAAGACCTTCACCGCCGACGGGATGGCCACCGAGAAGCTCAGGAACGAGAACACCATCGCCGCGTAGACCGAGATGCCGGCGACGAACATGTGGTGCGCCCAGACGATGAAGCCGAACACCGCGATGGCCAGCGACGAGAAGGCGACGAAGCTGTAGCCGAAGATGCGCTTGCGCGAGAAGGTCGAGACCAGCTCGCTGACCACGCCCATCGCCGGCAGGATCATGATGTAGACCGCCGGGTGCGAATAGAACCAGAACAGGTGCTGGAACAGCACCGGGTCGCCGCCGCGGGCCGGGTCGAAGATGCCGAAGCCGAAGGCCCGCTCCACGAACACCATCACGATGGTGATCGCCACCACCGGCGTGCCCAGCACCTGGATCAGGCTGGTGGCGTAGTGGGCCCAGACGAACAGCGGCATCTTGAACCAGGTGAGGTTCGGCGCCCGCATGCGGTGGATGGTGACGATGAAGTTGAGGCCGGTGAGGATCGACGAGAACCCGGCGATGAAGACGCCGAGCGCGGTCGGCACGACGTTGGTGCTCGACGCCGCCGAGCTGTAGGGCGTGTAGAAGGTCCAGCCGGTGTCGACGCCGCCGGCGATGACCGCGAACAGCGTGAAGACGCCGCCGACGACGTAGAGGTACCAGCTGAGCAGGTTGATGCGCGGGAAGGCCAGATCCTTGGCGCCGATCATCGGCGGGATCAGGAAGTTGCCGAGCACCGCCGGCACCGACGGGATCAGGAAGAGGAACACCATGATCACGCCGTGCAGCGTGAAGAACTTGTTGTAGGTGTCGGGCTGGAACAGGTCGCCCTGCGGCGTGGTCAGCTCGAGCCGGATGCCGACGGCGAAGAGGCCGCCGAGGAAGAAGAAGATCGAGATCGAGATCAGGTAGAGAACCGCGATCCGCTTGTGGTCCTTGGTCAGCAGCCACGACTTCAGGCCGTGGCCGTTGTTGAGGTAGTTGAACGCGGGATAGCTGGACGTATCCATGGCCTTACCTTCCGACGCCCTGAGGCGGCGCCGCTGGCGTGCTGGGGGCGGGAACGGCCGCCGGCACCGGGGCCGGGGCGCTCGGGCCCGCCTGCGGGGAGAGCGACTTGACGTGTTCGATGAGGGCGGCGAGGCCTTCCTCGCTGATCAGCCCCTGGAAGGTCGGCATCAGCGGCGTGAAGCCGCGCACCACCTTGGCCTGCGAGTTGAGGATCGACTCGCGCAGGTAGACTTCGTCGACCAGCGCCGTGCCGCCGCCGACCAGCTCCACCTGCGTGCCCATGATGTCCTTCAGCGACGGGCCGCGGCCCTGGCCGCTGTCGAGATGGCAGGTGTTGCAGGCCAGGTCGTTGAACAGCCGGGCGCCGCGCTCGGCCATCGTGCCCTCGGTGCCGCCGCCGGCCAGCCACGACTGGTATTGGGCCGGCTCCATCACCACCACCGTGCCGACCATGCCCGAGTGCTTGGTGCCGCAGTACTCGGCGCAGAAGATGTGGTACCGGCCCGGCTTGGTGGCGGTGAACCACAGCTGGGTGTAGCGGCCGGGGATGGCGTCGATCTTGGTGCGGAAGGCCGGGAAGTAGAGGTCGTGCAGGACGTCCTCGGAGGTGACGAACACCTTCACCGGACGGCCGGTCGGCACGTGCAGCTCGTTGATCTCCCGCTGCCCGCCGGTGTGCTGGAACTTCCACATCCACTGCTTGCCCACCGCGTAGATCTGCAGTGCCTCGTCGGGCGGACGGCGCAGTTCGTAGAACAGCTTGGCGCCCCACACGAACATCACCATCGCGATGATGGTCGGGATGATCGACCAGGCGAGCTCGAGGGGGAGCGAGCCCTCGATGTGCGCTCCGACCTCCTCGGCGTGCTTGCGGCGGTAGCGGAAGGCGAAGATCACCACCGCCACCGACACCGCCAGGGTGAAGAAGGCCGAAACGGCGACGATGAAGAGATAGAGCGCGTCGACCTCCGCGGCGAAGGACGACGCTTGCTCCGGAAACAGCGGAATACCACCCATAAATGTTCAGTGCCCGACTGCGGCGCGGCCATCGCGCCTGAGGGACATCGCCACGAACCCGGCCAGCAGCACCACCGTGACGGCGCCGCCGAGCCTGACCGCGTTCATCGCCACCAGGCTGTAACTGCCGGTCGCGGGCTCGTAGTGATAGCAGTAGAGCAGCACCTGATCGACCACCGATCCGATCCTGCCCTCGGACGACTCCATCAACGCGAACTTCAGATCCCGCGGCGGATATTCGATGCCGAACAGGTAGCGGGCCAGCCGGCCGTCGGGCGTCACCACGATGACCCCGCTGGCGTGCGCGAACTGCTGCGTGGCCTCGTCCCAGGCGAACTGGAACCCGGCGGCGTCGGTGACGCGGCGGATCTCGGCCTCGGCGCCGGTGAGGAAGTGCCAGCCCTGCTCGGCGCCCGGCCGCTTGTAGGTGTCGAGGTAGACCGCCTTCTTCGCCGCGGCCATCACCGGCGTCTCGCGGGCGTCGAAGCTGATGGCGACGACGTCGAACTCCCGGCCGGCGGTCTCGTCGAGCACACCCAGGCCGCTGACCAGACCGTTGAGGATCTGGGTGCAGAGCATCGGGCACTCGTAGTAGACGAACGCCAGCACCACCGGCCGGTCGCCGAAGTAGTCGCCGAGGCGGACGTCGCGGCCGGTCTCGTCCTTGAAGCCGGCGTCGAGCGGCAGCCTGGCGTCGAGCTTCTGGTCGAAGCGCACCTGCTGCAGCGCCGGCGGCGTCTGGTTGGCCGGCGCGGCCGGGTCGGGACGCAGCCCCGGCGCCGTCGGCTGCGCCCACGCCGACACCACGCCCGTCAGGAGCAGGGCGGCGGCGAGCGGCGTGGCGGCGAGGCGGCGCATGATGCGATCGTCGGTCGAGTTACCGGGGCGCCGAGGTGCGGCCGCCCGACGCGTCCTGCACGACCATCGTGGTGGAGCTGGCGGCGGCGCCCTCGCGGGCCGGCAGCCCGCGCTGGAGCGTGAGCTCCATCGCCCGCTCGATCGGGATGTGGACCACGCCGGTGGCCTTGTCGACCCAGCCGTAGCTGTGCAGGGTGGCGCGCTGGGCGCCCTTCAGCTCGTAGACGTCCTTGAACGGCTGCGTCTGCAGCCGCGGCGCCGGCGGCACCTGCTCCTGACCGACGGCCAGCGGATAGCTGCGGGCCCGGTCGTCGAGCGACGCCGAACGGCCCTCGAGGAACCAGAACGTGCCGTAGACGATGGCTCCCGACACCAGCATCGCGACGGCGAGCCAGATGGCGAAGTTGTAGGCCACGGCCGGCGCCACGTCGGTGTGCTCGTACCCCGCCCCCGGTGGCGTCGGTCCGTATTCGAGATCTGCGTCTGACATGTCGTTCCCTGGTCCCTGGTCCCCGGTCCCTGCAAGCGTCAGTGAGTGTGGTGCGTCAGCGCCTTGGCCAGCCCCGCGTCCTGCAGCGGCAGCAGCGGCCGTCCCCTCAACTGCATCGTGAACAGCATCACGAAGACGCCGCCCAGCGCGATCGGCAGGGCGATGTCGATGAGCGACACCGACAGGCCCTCGTTGTGGAACTCCGGAGCGACGTGCCAGTAGTAGTCGACCAGGCGGATGCCGACGATCCACAGCGCGATCCGGCTGACCCGGCTCCAGTCGCGCTTGACGTCGCGCGACAGCAGCATCACGTAGGGCAGGACGAAGTGCAGCGCGACCAGCGACCAGCCGACCCACTGCCAGCCGTTCTGCGCCCGCACCCAGTAGTGCGGGATCTCCTCCTGCGTGTTCGCCGAGTAGATGATGATGTACTGCGAGAACGACAGGTACGCCCACAGCATGATGAAGGCGAACAGCAGCTTGCCCAGGTCGTGGAAGTGCGACGAGTTCACCACGTGGTCCATCGGCCGCTCCCGGGAGAGCCGGGCGAGCATGAAGATGGCGAAGGCGAGCGCCGACAGCCCCTGGCCGACGACGTAGAGCAGCCCCCACATCGTCGAGAACCAGTGCGGGTTGACCGACATCGTCCAGTCGGTGACCGCGAAGGTCACGGTGAGCCCCCACACCAGCAGGCCACCGCCGGACAGGCGCATCATCTTGTCGGTGAGCGCCGGGTCGCCGGTGCGATCCTGTTCGGCCGACCACGCGCTCAGCCGCATCGTCATGAACGACCAGACGGCGAAGTAGAACACGTAGCGGAAGATGAAGAACGGCACGTTGAGGTAGATCGCCTTGTCGCGGATCACCGGGTCGGTGGCGGCGACGTCGGCGTGCGACCAGTGGTAGAGGTGGTCCATGCCGGCCAGGATCGGCAGGCCGAGCACCGCCATGACCGGCAGCGTCCGGGCAGCCGCCTCGAGGATGCGGCGAATCACCACGCCCCAGGCGCCGCCGCTCAGGTGGTGCACCATCAGCAGCCCGAGGCTGCCGAGGCCGACCCCGGTCCAGTAGACCCAGGCGACGAGGTAGGCCTCGTAGAAGCGGTCGATGCCCGACATCGCGAAGCCGATGCCGGTCAGCACCGCGCCGGCGACCGCCGCCATCATCCCCTTCGACTGCAGGCCCGAGAGGCTCTCGGGCGGGTTGTAAGTGTCCGCTGCCATTCCTGTTCCCTGGTCCCCGGTCCCTGGTCCCCGGTCCCTGCGTTTAGTGTTCCGCCTTCTTCGCCGGTGGCGCGCCGCCGGCCGGTTCGTCGAGCCGGGCCCGATCGGCGGCCGGCACGTCGTCGACCGACGCGTTCTGGCTCAGTTGCAGCGCCCGCACGTAGGCCGCGATCATCCAGCGGTCGCGCGGCGGAATCTGCTCGGCGTAGCCCTGCATCGCGCCGAAGCCGTTGGTGATGACGTCGAAGAAGTAGCCGGGCTGGGCCCGCTGCAGCCGTTCCTGGTGATAGGTGGCCGCCTGGCGCAGACCGCGCTGCACCACCATGCCCTTGCCGTCACCGAGCTGGCCGTGGCAGGGCGTGCAGTAGATGGTGTAGCGGTCCTGGCCGCGGCGCAGTTCGGCCGCGCCGATCGCGAACGGGAACGTGCCGGCCGCGACGCCGTCGACCTTGCCGGTGTAGAGGTGCTCGTCGTCGCGCAGCTGGCCGCGGGCGACGGTGCCCACCGGCAGGTTGCGCGAGGCGCGGCCGTCGGCGAACGAGCTGCTCGCCTCGTAGACCTCGTAGCGCGGCGCGTCGTGCATGTCCTGGCGGCACGCCGCCAGGCCCAGCGACGAGATCAGCGCCAGCGCGCTCGCGACCAGCGGCTTCGCGATGAATGCCTTCTCAGTGCGCAACGTCGTAGACCCCCTTCGCGCCCAGGCTGTGCAGGAACTGCCCGGTCTGGTCCTTGCCGAAGTGCGCGTCCTCGGCCTCGATCACCAGGAAGAACTTGTCGGTCGAGGCGGTGGTGAAGCGCTCGACGTTGAACACCGGGTGATAGGGCTGCGGCAGCCCGTTCAGCGCGATCATGCCGATCGCGGCGGTCAGCGCCGAAAAGAGAATCGTCAGTTCGTAGGACGGCACGACGAAAGCCGGCCAGGTGGCCAGCGGTCGGCCGCCGACGTTGATCGGATACTCGATCGCCGAGGCCCAGTACTGCAGCGCGAATCCGGTGCCCATGCCGGCGAACGCCATGGTCAGCACCAGTTTCGGCAGGATGGTCCGCTTCTTGTGGATGATGTCGTTCAGTTCCTCGATCGGGAACGGCGTGTAGGCCTCGAGCCTGGTGTAGCCGGCGGCCACCGCCCTGGTCGAGGCGTCGACGATCGCCTGGGCCGAGTCGAACTCGGCCATCAGCCCGTAGAGTCCGGTTTTCTCTGTGCTGGCGTGCATGGCTGGTATCCGCCTAGTGCCCGTGGCCGTCGCGGCCGTGCGGCACGTGCACCTTGGCCTCGGGCAGCAGGGTCTTCATCTCGAAGATCGAGATCATCGGGACGAAGCGCATGAACAGGAAGAACAGCGTCAGGAACAGCCCCATCGTGCCGCCGAACATCATGAAGTCCCACCGGGTGGGCGCATACATGTCCCACGACGAGACGACGAAGTCGCGGTGCAGCGAGGTGACGATGATGACGAAGCGCTCGAGCCACATCGCCAGGTTGACGATGAGCGACAGCACGAACATCAGCTTGAGGTTGTGGCGGACGCTCTTGAACCACAGCACGTGGATCAGGCCGGCGTTGATGGAGATGAGCAGCCAGTAGCTCCACGCGTAGGGGCCGGTCATGCGGTTCCACAGCATGAAGCGCTCGTACTGGTTGGCGCTGTACCAGCCGAAGAACGCCTCCATGCCGTAGCCGTAGGCGACGATGAGGCCGGTCGCCAGCATGACCTTGGCCATGTTGTCGATGTGCTTCATCGTGATCAGGTGCTCGAGCCGGTAGGCGGCGCGGATCGGAATCGCCAGCGTCAGCACCATGCCGAAGCCTGAGTAGATGGCACCGGCGACGAAGTAGGGCGGGAAGATGGCGGCGTGCCAGCCGGGCAGCACCGACACCGCGAAGTCGAAGCTCACCACGCTGTGCACCGACAGCACCAGCGGGGTCGACAGGCCGGCCAGGATGATGCTGGCCACCTCGTAGCGGTGCCAGTGCCGCGCCGAGCCGCGCCAGCCGAGCGCCAGCATGCCGAACACGGTGCGCTTGACCGCCGAGGTGGCGCGGTCGCGCATCGTCGCCAGGTCGGGAATCAGGCCGACGATCCAGAACACCACCGAGACCGTCGCGTAGGTCGAGACCGCGAACACGTCCCAGATGAGCGGGCTGCGGAACTGCGGCCACAGCCCCATGGTGTTGGGATACGGGAACAGCCAGTAGGCCGCCAGCCACGGCCGGCCGGTGTGGAGCAGCGGGAACAGCGCCGCGCACGCCACCGCGAAGATGGTCATCGCCTCGGCGAAGCGGGCGATCGACATCCGCCACTGCTGCTTGAACAGCATCAGAATCGCCGAGATCAGCGTGCCGGCGTGGCCGATGCCGATCCACCAGACGAAGTTGATGATGTCGAAGGCCCAGCCGACGGGGACGTTGTTGCCCCAGATGTAGACGCCGCGCAGCAGCAGCCAGCCGATGGCCAGCTGCAGCGCACCGAGCCCGGCGAGGCCGATGAGGAAGCCCAGCACCCAGCCGAACGGCGTCCGCTTCGACAGCGGAATCTGCGCGACGGCCTCGGTGATGGTCTCGTAGTCCTGCCCCGCCCCGATCACCGGGTGGTCGAGGGCAGCGGCCGAGGATTGTGCCTGGTGCTGCGCCATCTCTAGTGCTCGCTCTCGGTCGTCCCGGCGTGGGACTCGGTGTGGTGCCCGCCCACCGTCGGGTTCGACGGCAGGGCCGGATTGGCGTTGCGCACGGCCGCCAGGTAGGTGGTGCGCGGCCGGGTGTTGAGCTCGGCCAGCATCGAGTAGTTGCGCGGGTCGGCCTTCAGCTTCGCCACCCGGCTGTTCGGGTCGTTGAGGTTGCCGAAGGTGATGGCCTGCGACGGGCAGGCCGACTCGCAGGCGGTGACCACCTCGCCGTCGCGGATCTCGCGGTCTTCACGCTTGGCCTGGATGCGCGCCGAGTTGATGCGCTGCACGCAGTAGGTGCACTTCTCCATGATGCCGCGGCTGCGCACCGTGACGTCGGGGTTGCGCTGCAGCTTGAGCTGCGGCGTCTCCCAGTCCTGGTAGAGCGTGAAGTTGAAGCGGCGCACCTTCCACGGGCAGTTGTTCGAGCAGTAGCGGGTGCCGACGCACCGGTTGTAGACCATGTCGTTCAGGCCTTCGTCCGAGTGCACCGTCGCGGCGACCGGGCACACCACCTCGCAGGGCGCGTTCTCGCACTGCTGGCAGGGCATCGGCTGGTAGTAGGTGTCGGGGCTGTCGAGGTCGCCGCTGTAGTAGCGGTCGATGCGCAGCCACTGCATTTCGCGGCCGTTGGCCACCTGGTCCTTGCCGACGACCGGGATGTTGTTCTCGGACTGGCAGGCGATGACGCAGGCGTTGCAGCCGGTGCAGGTGTTGAGGTCGATGGCCATGCCCCAGGCGTAGCCCGAGTACTCCCACTTCGGATAGAGCGTCAGCCCGTCGGAGAGCTTCATGTGCTCCATCTCGTGGGCGAACGCGGGATTGGCCTTGTAGGCCTCGAGCTGCGCCGAGCGCACCAGGTTGCGGCCCTCGATCGACCAGTGGTCCTGGGTGCTCACCAGCTGGTAGCTGCCGCCCGCGGCGGCGACGTCGCCGCCGCCGAACCACGGTGCCGCCGAGCCGCGCAGCGCGTAGGCGTTGACGCCCACGCCGCTGCCGACACGGCCGGCGCGGGCCCGGCCGTAGCCGAGGGCGATGGTGACCGCCTCCTGGGCGTGACCGGGGTCGATCCACACCGGCACCTCGAGCATCCGGCCGTCCTGGCTCACCGTCACCAGGTCGCCGTTCCGAACGCCGAGTCGTTCGGCCGTGCGCGGCGCGATCAGCGCCGCGTTGTCCCAGGTCAGCTTGGTCACCGGCTTGGGCAGTTCCTGCAGCCAGCCGTTGTTGGCGAAGCGGCCGTCGTAGATCGAGGCGTCGCGCTTGAAGTTGATCTCGACACCGCCCGCCGCCGGCGCCGCCGGCAGCGACGCGCTCCATCCGGCGGCCAGCATGACCGCGCGCGGAGCCGCCTGCGAGCCCTCGATGAAGCCGTCGTGCAGCCACTTGCGCCACTGCTTCTCGAAGGCGCTCGTCGGCGGCGTCGGCGCCACCGCCGCGGCGGTGTCGGCGGCCGCGGCCGCTCCGCTCGTGGGCGACTGGGTGGCCGGCGCGGCCGGCACCGGCGCGGCGGCCGCGGGCGCCGGCCGCGTGGCGGCCCAGTACTCGCGGACCACGTCGTAGCCGTTGCGCTCGGCGCGGTCGCTGAGCGTGGCGATCACTTCGTGCGGCGACTTGCCGCCGTACATCGGCTGCAGCAGCGGCTGGACGATCGAGACGGTGCCGTCGACGCTGCAGGCGTCGCTCCACATCTCGAGGTAGTGCGTGGACGGCACGTGCCACTGGCACAGCTCGGCGGTCTCGTCGTGGAAGAGGCCCGAGTGGGCGCGGAACGCCACCTTCTTCATGGCGTCGCCGAACTTCAGGTCGGCCGGCGCCGAGAACACCGGGTTCGACTCGCCGAGGATGACGAGCTGCTGCACCCGGCCGGCGTCCATGTCCACGACCAGCTGGCGCAGGGCGGCGTGCTGTTCGCTCGGCACCACTTCCGGGGTCGGCACGTAGACCACCGTCTGGCCGGCGTTGCCGAGCGCGTCGTTGATGGCATGCGCGAGCGCGTGGACCGCCGGCGGCTGCGACTCGCCGGCGACGACCAGCGACGAGCCGCGGTGCGCCGCCAGGTCCTTGGCGATGGCGTCGACGTGGGCGGCCGTGCCCTCGGGCGCGCTGCCGGTCACGCCGCTGACGCCGACGGCGGCGGCGACCGCGCGCGCAAAGGCGTCGATCTGGCTGGCCTTGAGCGGCAGCCGGTGATCGGCCCGGCCGCCGGTGACCGACGGCGTGGCTTCGACCAAGTAGAGCCGGCTCAGGCGATCGGGGTCGCTGCCGATGCGCCGCCGCGACGCGAACGCGCGCGCGTACTTCACCCCGAAGGCGTTCTCGGCGGCGAGGAAATCGGCGTCGAGCGACAGGATGACGCTGGCCTTCTCGAAGTCGTAGACCGGCTCGACGTAGTCGCCGAAGGCGAGGCGGGCGCCGGCGCGGGCGTTGTCGCGCGGCGTCGGCTCCCACTGGATCCACTTCGCCTGCGGGTGCTGGGCGAGCACCTGCTGGATCTGCGCCGCCAGCGTCGGCGAGTTGACGGTCTCGGTGAGGATGCGCAGCCCGGCGCCCTGGCTGGCCGCCTGGGCCGACAGCGCGCCGCGCATCGCCGCGACGAACGCGCTCCACGGCTCGATGCCGCCGAGCCTGGTGATCGTCGTCGAGCGATCCGGATCGTAAAGGGTGAGGATCGAGGCCTGGGCGAACAGGTCGGTGCCGCCGCGCGTCGCCGGGTGGTCGGGGTTGCCCTCGATCTTGGTCGGCCGGCCCTCGTGACTCTCGACCAGCAGCCCGGTGGCGACGCCGCCCAGCGACATCGCCGTGGCGAAGAACAGCGGCTTGCCGGGCACCACGTCCTCGGGCATCCGCACGTAGGGGACGATCAGCTCGTCGGGCTGGCGGGTGCAGCCGGTGACGCCGGCCAGCGCCAGCGAGGCGCCCATCAGCTTCAGGAAGCCGCGGCGTCCGACCGGGTCGTTCCACTCCGACGCGTTCGCCGGGAACTCGCGGTGGAGGAACTCCTGGAACTCGGGCGTCCCGGCGACGGCTTCGAGGCTGCGCCAGTACTGGGGACCGTGGGCGGCCTCCAGCTTGGCGCGGATGGCATTCAGGTCGAGGGGTTCACTCATCGTTCGTCGTCCGTCCGCCTGCGCCCGCCTTCGCTGCTCCGGCAGCGTCGGCCCGGCTTCGGCGTGACTTCGTTTCGGTCACTGATGTCGTCGGGGCCCGCACTAGCGGTGGCACACCGAGCAGTTGGTCAAGCTCTTGATGTTGTATTCGGCGACCAGCTGCGGGCCGAGTTCGGACTGTGCCACCGCCGGCACGTAACCCATCGTGAACACCTCGGAGCGCGGCCGGACGTACTGCTCGGGGTTGCGATGGCATTCGAGGCACCACTCCATCTGCAGCGAGCTCTGCTGCCGCATCAGCGGCATCTGATCGACGCGGCCGTGGCAGGTCTCGCAGGCCATGCCCTTCGTGACGTGGATGCTGTGGTTGAAGTAGACGAAGTCGGGCAGGTCGTGCACGCGGGTCCACTGCAGCGGCTTGTCGTCGCGGAAGCTGGCGCGGACCGGCTCGAGGTAGGGGCTCGTCGACCAGATCTGCGAGTGGCAGTTGATGCAGGTCTTGGTCGGCGGAATGCTCGCCGTCGCCGCCACCTCCACCGAGTTGTGGCAGTAGCGGCAGTCGATGCCGATGCCGCCGACGTGGTGCTGGTGGCTGAACTGCACCGGCTGATCGACGAACGTGTTGGCGGCGGTGACGAAATCAGACCGCTGGAGAACCGCCACCGTCCAACCCAGCGAGAGCACGAGGCCGAGCACCGTGAAGATGCTGGCCTTGGACCAGGCGTTGGCGCTCTTCGGAAAAATCTGAGGCATGCGTCGTCGTCGAGCGATCTCCGAGATCGCTCCCTCCCCGCGGATTACCGCGGGCACACTCTACACGGGATCGCCGTCCGTCCACAGCGTCGGCGTCGCCAGCGCACAGGGGCAGGCGCACTTCCGCCGGGTTTGTGAAAACTTTCGCAAGCAGGTTTTACCAGATCCCTTCCCAAAGGACAAGGAACCGAAACGGTCGGATATTCGTCTTGTCACCGGAATTGTCTGGTCAATGCCAGATATTTACGGTGTAGTGCCACTCGCGGCTGCCAAGCTCGCTCCGGGAGGCTGTTCCCACGTGTACTCGTGCCGGTTCAGCCACTTGTCGAACCATTCCAGCTCCACTTGCAGCCGGAACAGGACGTGCCGCAGCTCGGTCCAGCCGTGCCCTTCGCGCGGCGCCACCCACAGCCGCGTCGGCACGCCGTTCGACTTGAGGGCCCGGAACATCTCGACCGACTGCGGCATCGGCACGCGCGGATCGGCCTCGCCGACCAGGAACAGCGTCGGCGTCGTCACCGCGGACACGTGGCGGAGCGGCGAGTGCTCCCAATAGACGTCGATGGGGGCGTCGGCCTGCCACGGCGTGCCACCGAACCACGGCGTCCTGAACTCCCGGTGGTCGCTCTGTGCGTACATCGAGATCCAGTTGGCCGCGCCGGCGCCGCTCGACGCCGCCTTGAAGCGCGACGTGAACGTGACCAGCTTGTTGGTCATGTGGCCGCCGGCGCTCCAGCCCTTCTTCACCAGCCGATCGGGATCGGCCACGCCCAGAGCGATGGCGGCGTCGGCGCCGGCCAGCACGTCGAGGTGCGCCTGCGTGAAGTAGCCGCCGACCATGTCGCGCAGAAAGGCATCGCCGTAGCCCGTGCTGCCGCGATAGTTCGGGCGGAGCACGGCGTAGCCCTTGCCGGCATAGACCTGGACCTCGGGGGCGAAGCCGAAGGTATCCGACGCCGCCGGGCCGCCGGGCGTGAAGACCAGCAGCGGATAGCGGCGCCCGGGCTCGTAGCCGATCGGGTAATAGAGCAGCCCCTCGACGGCGACACCGTCCTGCCCCCGCCACTGCAGCCGTTCCTGGCGGGCGACGTGGAAGCGGCGATCGACGCGGTCGAAGACCCGCGTCACCCGTCGTGGCGGGCCGCCGCCGGCGAGCAGGTGGACTTCGGCCGGGTGCTGCGGCGTGTTCAGCGTGAAGACGTGGGTGCCGGTACGCGGGCTGAACCGCCAGGCGCCGATGGTGTGATCGCCGCTGGTCAGCGCGACGGCGCGGCCGCCGGCCGGCGCCACCTCCATCAGCTGCGTGTGCACGCCGTGATTGGCGACGAAGTGGATGCGGCGGCCGTCGGCGGACCAGCGCGCGTCGCTGACCTGGAAGGGCGCGTCGGGCAGCAGCACGCGCGCCGCGCCGCCGGCGGCGGGCACGACGAAGATCTTGTCGTTGTAGTAGGGCTCGAAGCGGCCGTCGGCGGCGGCCGTGAACAGCACCTCGCGGCCGTCGGGCGACAGCCGCGCGGCGCCTTCGGCGACGTCGTTGGTGGTGAGGCGCCGGGCGTTGCCGCCGGTGGCGTCCATCACCCACACCTCGGTCGATCGCCGGTGTTCGAGCAGCGGCGACGCCGCCCGCGTCAGGGCGATGCGGCCGGTCGCGCCGACGTCGTAGGCGGTCACCGAATAGCTGCCGAAGGTGATCTGCGTGGTCCTGCCGGCCAGATCGACCACCCGCAGGTGCCGCTGATCGACGGTGGTCTCTTCGAACGCGTAGACGTCGTCGCCGGCGCGGGCCCGGGCGTGCGCGGCCTCCGATCGGTCGGCGGCGGCGACGAAGAACACGAGCTGGCTGTCGGCGGCCCACGGGTGGACGTGCCCGATCCGACGGTTGGCGCCCCAGTCGGGGGCGTCCATCACGAACAGCACGCGGCGGCCGTCGGGTGAAAGCTGCGGGTCGCTGATCGCGGGCAGCTCCATCGACTCGACCGCCGAGATCGGGCGGCGGTCCTGAGCCATGGCCGGCGCGGCGGCCAGACCCGACGCCACGGCGAGGCCGATCACGATTCTGACCATGCGGAATGCCAGCGGGATTTCTGTCTTGACAGAGCGACATCCCCGGGCGCATAACTCGCGCTGACCGTCCTGCTCTTCGACGGCCGGCCCTCCTGGCCCATGCGCCTTCGGCTGCTCCGCCGTTCCGCTCCCGTGTTCGCCCTCGTGCTGTGGCTGTCGGCTGCCCTGGCGGCCCAGCCCGGCCGTGCCGCCGTCGACCGCGACGAGGCGGCCCTGGCCCGCCTCACCGACGACGCCCGGCTCGCCCTGGGCGCACCGGGCCTGGCGGCGGCGATCGTCGTCGGCGAGTCGGTCGTGTGGATGCAGGGCTTCGGCCTCGCCGACCTGGAGCAGAGCGTGCCGGTGAAGCCCGAGGCGGTGTTCCGCATCGCCTCGATTTCGAAGCCGATCACCGCCACCGCGGTGCTGCAGTTGGTCGAGCGCGGCCTGGTCTCGCTCGAGGATCCGATCCAGCGCTTCGTGCCGTCGTTCCCGCGCAAGCCGCAGGGCGAGATCCGCATCCGCCACCTGCTGACGCACACCTCCGGCATCCGCCACTACCGCGGCAACGAGATGAACAGTCGCGACGCGTATCCCACCGTGGAGCGCGCGCTGGCGGTGTTCAAGGACGACCCCCTGCTGTTCGCGCCCGGCGAGCGGTACGCGTATTCGACCTACGGCTACAACCTGCTGGCCGGCGTCGTCGAGGCGGCGTCGGGCCGATCCTTCGACGACTATCTGCGGCTCCACGTCTTCGCGCCGGCGGGCATGACCTCGACCTTCCTCGAGCGGCCGCAGGAGGTGGTGCGCTGGCGGGCCCGCCAGTACGTCCGCGGTCCGCTGCCGGGAACGTGGTTCCAGGCGCCGTACGTCGATCTCAGCGTGAAGTGGGCCGGCGGCGGCATGATCTCGAACGTCGTCGATCTCGCCCGCTTCGACATCGCGCTCAACGGCGGCCGCCTGCTCAAGCCCGAGTCGCTGGAGCGCATGTACACGTCAACGCGGTTGAACAACGGCAACATCACCGGCTACGGCCTCGGCTGGATGATCAGCCAGGACGGCGGCCGGCTGCGCGTGGCCCACAGCGGCGGCGCCACCGGCGGCACGACCTTCATGCTGCGCGAGCCGAGGACGCGGCTCGCCAGCGTGATCCTCACGAACCTCGACAACGTCCCGCGGCTGCGCGAGCTGGCCGAGCAGCTCATCGCCCTGGCGCCGCGCCCGGTGCCGACCTCCACCCGCTGACCTTCACCACCCCGTTCGAAACGAGCGCCCATGTCCGACCGCAAGTACCGTCAACACGGCTACCAGGACGACGACCGCGACCGCCGGCCCCGCGGTGAGGGCCCGGGCGGCGACCGGCGGCCCGAGCGCGAGCCCGGCGCGCCGGCCGGCACCCGCCGGATGTCGTCGGAGGGCGCCAAGAACCCGCGCATGATGGGCTACCGCGTGATCGCCAAGTGCGCTCGCTGCGGCGCGCCGGTCGACCCCGAGATCCTCACGCTCAGCAAGTGCGAGAAGTGCGGCACCGCGCTCCATGCGTGCGTGCAGTGCGTCAACTTCGATCCGAGCGCGCGCTTCGAGTGCAGCGAGAAGATCGCGGCCCGCATCTCGCCGAAAGACGCCTCGAACGAGTGCGCGTTCTTCACCGCCCGCACCAGCTACGAGCGCGAGACCAGCTCCACGCCGGCCCCGGCGGCGGCCTCGAACTCGGCGAACGGCACCAGCAGCCCCGAGTCGGTCTCGAGCGCGAAGAAGGCGTTCGAGGATCTCTTCAAGATCTAGGGACTCGGGGCTCGGGGCTCGGGAAGAACCCCGATGGAATTCGCGTGCCCGGCGCCGCAGTCGTGCGATAACGCATGACCCGGCCCCGCCCGAGTCCCGAGTCCCGAGTCCCGAGCCCCGAGCCCCGAGCCCCGAGCCCCGAGCCCCGAAGTAAGATTCTCCAATGTCCCTGCTCTCCGCCGCCGATCGCAGCACCCTCGTCCAGCACCTGGCGCCGATCGGCCACCAGGTGGATCTGGTGCTGTTCACGCAGACCTTCGGCGGCAGCGAGAGCGGGCGCATCGCCAAACAGCTGCTCGACGAGGTGGCCTCGCTGCACGACAAGATCGCCGTCGTCGAGAAGAACTTCGTCCTCGACACCGACGACCGGGCGAAGTACGGGGTCGACAAGGCGCCGGCCATCGTCATCCTGTCCGACGGCGCCGACACGCGCATGCGGCTCTACGGCGCGCCGACGGGCTACGAGTTCGCCTCGCTGGTCGAGGCGGTGCTCGTCGCCGGCACGGGATCGCCCGAGCTGGAGCCCGAGACGATGACGGCGCTGGCGGCGGTGACCGAGCCGCTCCACCTGCAGGTGTTCACCACGCCGACTTGACCGCACTGCCCCAGGGCGGTCGTCCTGGCTCACAAGATGGCGTTCGCCAACCCGCACGTCACCGCCGACTCGGTCGACGCGATCGAGTTCATGGAGCTGTCGCGCCGCTATCGCGTGTCGGGCGTGCCGAAGACCGTCGTCAACGACCGTATCGAGGTGCTGGGCGGGCTGCCCGAGGCCGATTTCGTCGCCGCGGTCTTGCCGCGATCGGACGACGCCGGAGCCTGAGTCGGACCGGCGGCGTTGCCAGCTCGCTCCGCGAGGAAGGCGCTGGACATATGACCAGGACTGGCCACTAGAATCGCGCGCGGAGGTCCGCATGCGTGCTGCCGTCGTCCTCACCGTCGCTCTCGTGCTGTCGCTCGCCGCCACGCCGGCGTCGGCGCAGGCCCGCAAGGTCTACATCTCGGTGGACATGGAGGGCATCAGCGGCGTCAACGGCAACGACCAGACGTCGGCCGGCCAGCCCGAGTACGGGCGGGCGCGGAAGCTCATGGCCGAGGACGCCAACGCCGCCATCCGCGGCGCCTTCGCCGGCGGCGCCACCGAAGTCGTGGTCAACGACTCGCACGGCTCGCAGCGCAACCTCCTGCCCGAGGATCTCGATCCGCGCGTGCGGCTGATCAGCCACAGCTTCAAGCGCCACGGCATGATGGAGGGCCTCGACGAGACCTTCGATGCCGTGATCTTCGTCGGCTATCACGCCAAGGCCGAGGCGCCGCGCGGTCTGTTCGCGCACACCGGATCCGGCGTCGTCCGCGACCTGCAGGTGAACGGCGTGTCGGTCGGCGAGGGCGGCATGAACGCGGCGATGGCGGCGTGGTACGGCGTCGCGGTGGCGCTGGTCACCGGCGACGACGCCGCCGTCGAGGAAGTGAAGGCCGCGGCGCCCGCGGTCCGCACCGTCGCGGTGAAGCGCGCCATCAACACGCGTGCGGTCGAGCTGCTGCCGCTGGCCGAGGCACGTCGGCTGATCGAAGAGGGCGCGAAGCAGGCGGTCGCGGCGGCGCGGAAGCCGGCACCGGTGCGCACCGGCCCCTACAAGGTGACGATGCGCTTCCGCGACGTCACCATCCCCGAAGTGGCGAGCGCGTTCCGCGAGATGGAGCGACCGGCGCCCGACACGATCTCGTTCGCGCGCGACGCGATGCCCGATGCCTATCGCCTGATCCGCGTGCTGTATCGCTTCATCAACACCGACTGAACTACACGGATCGGCGACGGATCCGGGCCTCGTCCAGCCTTTAGGCTGGGCTCACCGAGAACGCACAGATTGACGCAGTTCTCGCCGCGCGCGAGCTGCGGTAGAGTGCCTGCCCGCGCCTGTACCCAGACGGGCGCGTTCGCCTTTCGGCAACCACCATGGAGCGCTCCCAGCCATGACTTCCGTGTCCGTATTTCGATCCGGCGTCGCGTGGAGCGTCGCCGCCGCCGCGCTCGCGTGGCCGGCGGCGCCGCCGCTCGCCGCACAGACGACGACCATCCTGCTCGAGCAGCCGGCGACATCGCTGCCGACCACCTACAAGCCGCCACCGCCGGTATGCACCACGACGTGTACGGGCACGCCCGGGCCGCAGGGCCCGCCCGGCCCCGCCGGACCGCCGGGACCGGCAGGACCGCCGGGGCCGCCGGGACCGGCGGGGCCGGTTGGATCGCCGGGGCCGCCCGGGCCGCCGGGAACGGACGGCGCACCGGGACCGCCTGGACCGCCGGGAGCCGATGGCGCGCCGGGACCCGCAGGGCCGCCAGGGCCTGCGGGACCGTCTGGCCCCTCCGGGCCTGGCGGGCCGGCCGGGCCGCCGGGGCCACCGGGGCCGAAGGGTGAGCCGGGCGTATGCGACGGACAGTGCGGCGTCGAGGTGTTGATCGAGCCGTTGCACTGGGATGGGCAGTTCCCCGTGACGCTGTTCGGCGGCGACGTCCTCGAGGACATCGATCGCGGGGCCGGCAAGCGCAACGACGTCCTGTGGTACCAGCCGTCGACCGATACGTTCATGCTTTTCGACCTCAACTTCCCCGACGGCGGGCGGGTGCTCGCGTTCCGGCGCGGCGGGGAGGTGACGCCGTGGTCCCGGGTGGTCGACGTGCGGCCGCGCGTGTTCTGGTTCATGGCCAACAACCCGGCGAACGGCAAGGCGTATGTCTGCCTGGTCGACCTCGACAAGCTGGTCGCGGCGGCGCAGGCCAAGGGGGTGTTCTTCGGTTGGGTCCCCCTCAAGACCTTTACGACCTTCGGGCAGATCCCGACGATTCCGGCCGACGTGTGGTCGGAGACCGCGAGCGAGATGCCGGTGGCGGCGCCGGCGCCCGTTCCGCCGGTGGGCGACCGCCAGTAGCCGGCGCCGCGCTACTGCGCGGCGGCGCGGCCGCGTTCGTCGGCGCGCGGATGCGTGGACAGGAACCCCGGCACGCCGCTCGGGTGTTCCTGTTCCATGCGGGCGAGGAAGCGGACGAAGTGGCCGCGGTCGATCCCGGCGCGGTCGAGCAACGCGAAGCCGAACGTGTCGGCTTCGCGTTCGAAGCCGCGCGAGTAGCCGGCCTCGAGCAGGAAGGCCGGGAGCGCCGCGGCGTAGGACGACAGCGACAGCACGTCGCCGACGACCGCCGCGACCAGCACGCCGGCCACCGAGGTCTGCAGGACGTGGCGCATGGTGTGCCGGCCGTGCAGGTGGCCGATTTCGTGGGCGAGCACGGCCGCGATCTCGTCGTCGTGTGTCGCCGCGGCCACCAGCGCGTCGAGCAGCACCACCGTGCCGCCGGGCAGCGCGAAGGCGTTGGGGCCGACCGCCGGGCTCCTGCGGAATTCGAGCACGTAGGGCCCGCCGCCGGCGAGCGCCGCCAGCGTGGCGAAGCGGGCCTGCAGCGCCGCGCGGCGCGCCTCGGGCAACGTCGAGGCCTCGAGGGCCACGCGATCGAGCGTGCCCAGCGCCTGCGCCCCCATCTGCTGTTCGACGCCGGGGTGCATGCGTTGGGCGACGACCCGGGCGAGCACCGGCACGCCATAGGCGATGCCGCCCCACAGCAGCGCCACCACCAGCACGGCCGCGATCACCGCCGGCCACCAGCGGATCTCCAGCTCGTTGGCCCAGCGCTCGACCCGCGCGGATCCAGCGGCGGCAGCATCGGGCAGCTCGAACGCGGCGTCCACCAGGCACGAAGCGCCGTCGGGGAGATCGAGTCGGCGGGGCAGATCGCCGAGCCGCGGCTCGAGCGTCGCGCGATCGACCGGCACGGCGACGTTCACGGTCTCGCCGCGCACGTGCACGACGCCGGCCTCGACCGTCACCTGGACGGCGTGCGACCGCGACGTCCGTCCGTCGTAATAGAAGGCGGCCGCGCTCATAGGCCGAAGTCGAGATCCATGGCCTCGCTCAGCTCCGACCCGGTGGCCGACTCACGGTCGATGCTCGGATCGGCCTCCGCGTCGAGCGGCCCGCCGGGCAGCAGCGTGAGCGACTCGGCACGATAGCGCGCCAGCCGGACGCGCGCCCACGGCACCGCGAGGCCGAGCGTGGCCGCGATGGTCAGGATGTTGATGAGATAGATGGCGAGCATCCGGCCGATCCGCAACCGGCTCGCGAAGCGGTGTTCGTCGAGCTGCGTGTGGTTCCAGACCAGATTCTCGAACGCGGTGCGGACACCGACGTAGAGTACGCCGATGCCGAGATAGGCGAAGAGCGCGGCCAGCGCCACGCCGCCGCCGACGGCCGGGCTCTCGGTGTCGCCGCCCGCGGCGAGCACGGCCCCCGCGGCCACGAACAGGGCGAGGCCGAGCCAGGCCAGGCCGACGAGCGCGGCCACGCCGTAGATGCGGTAGACCGGCCAGGTCGGCACGGTGAGTCGGAACGGCGAGCGCCCGAGGCGGCTGTTGTCGACGTAGAACTCGCGCTGCCGCGCGACGATGAAGGGATAGATCAGGCCGAGCGTGAAGGGCACCAGCAGCGGCAGCAGCAGGTAGACGCGGAAGGCGTCATGCTCCATGCCGTCGAACGAGAAGCGGATGCCGCGGAACGACGAGTTGGCGGCGCGGAAGCGGAAGGCGCGCACCAGCACGATCGGCATCAGCACGAGCAGCGGCAGGTAGAGCACGCTGGCGAGCAGCGGGGCGACGCTGTTGACGACGGCGAGACACAGCACCACGGCGTAGGCGATGAGCCGGCCCTTGAGGATCGCGATCGGCGATGCGTGGTAGCCGAAGACGCCGCCGTCCACCGACGTGTGGCCGTAGAAGTAACGCAGCCGCCGCACCTTGGCCCACGCCGAGTAGATGCCGAGCGTCGCCACGCTGAGCGCGAGGTTGACGATCCAGATGCGGAAGTACTCGGCGCCGCTGCCGGTGAAAGCGAACGGCCGCGGCGAGAGGTCCGGCGGCGGTGGGGCTGGGGCTGCGGGCTCGAGCTCGGGTTCGGGCAACAGCGGCGGCGCGTCGAGGGGCGCGACTTCCTCGGGCGCGGGCGAGACTGGTGGCTCGCCCGACAGGTCGGTCATGCCGATAGTGTACCCGGGCGACGAGAGCGCACGCCGTGGCGGGCGTGTCGCCCGGGCGCGCGATCACGGCACGCGGCGCAGCGTCGAGCGACCGAACTCGCGCCACTGGCCGTTCTTCCCCAGCACGCGGTCCACGACCTCGATGCCGTCGGGCGAGACGCGGCGGTAGGTCGTCTCGCCCTGCTCGGTGGCCGCCGTGCCCCAGTACGCGACCACGGCGTCGTCGCCGTCGGGGCCGCCGCGGATCGGCCGCACCGCGCCGCTCGAGTCGAACCACGTCGCGGTGTACCCACTGGCCCAACCGGGGCGCGAGTAGTAGGCGTGCCCCTCGAAGCGCCGGGTCTTCGGCGGCGGGCCGATGTGGCTGACCCACACCAGGCGTGTGAAGCGCCCGTCGAGCGTGCGCTCGACCGTCAGCTCGACCCGCGACGCCTGGCCGAGAATCGTGCCGGTGCCTTCCCAGCGGCCGGCGAACCGGTCGTGGAGCGGGTCCGGCGGCGGCGGGGGAGGCGTGGGCGGCTGCGCCGACGCCGGCGGCGCGAGGGTGAGCGCGAGCAGGACGAGCGTGGCTGAACGCATCGAGAGGATCCTGCCGCAATGACGGGTGAGTCGGGGTCGGCGCGACACGACTGGCAGTCTCTGCATCAAGTCACGACCCGCCTTGAAAGGGGCCTGACCCCAATTCAGGCCCCGCCTTGAATGGGGTCTGACCCCCGTACGGGTCGCCAGGCGCCGTCCACGAGCTCGAAGCGCGTCTCGGCGATGGGCTCCAGCCCGGCGGGCAGCGGATAGGTCGGGTCGCCGGGCAGCATCAGCGTCGTGGTGCCGCCCTCACGCGAGAACCCCGGCTCGATCCGGACGATCGGCGTGGTTGCGGCCCAGTCCCACGCCTCGTCCACCGATGCGAACCGCGCCAGACGGCGGAGGGTCGTCCAGGTGGGCGGCGGCAGCAGGATGTCGCCGGCGATCGCCCGGGCCACGGCGTCGTCCGGGCGCATCCACTCGAGGGCCGTCGTCTCACCCTCGTCGTGACTGGCCTGCTGTCCCGCCGGCAGACGAGCCATCAGGAAGCGCGTGTCGAAGCGCCGGATCTCGACCGGCGGCGTCACCCAATGCGCGAACGGCATCACCGCGTCGAGCGCCAGGCGCAGCCCGTGGGTCGCGGCGAACGCGGCGAACGCGCCGTCGGTGGGTTGCCGGGCGCGCAGAGTGGCGGCCTCGGCGGCGCTCACCGGCCGGCCGTCGCGCGTGGCCAGCAGCAGGCCGGCCTCCTCCAGCAGCTCGCGAATCGCGGCGACGCGATACGCCGCCTCGTCGTCACGCGCGAGATCCGTGCAGCGCGTGACGGCATCGAGACCGGCGAGGCCGGCGCGGGCCGCGGGCTCCGCCGACGCATCGCCGGCGTCGAGCCGGCCCCCGGGAAACACGTGAGCGCCACCCATGAAGGCGATGCTGCGATTGCGCCGCACCAGCAGCACCTCGACGCCGGAGGCCGTGACGTCGGGACGCAGGACGACGACGGTGGCAGCCGGACGGATCGGGGGCGGCGGCGCGTCGGTCATCGGCGCGACGATCTTCGCATCCGCGTCCTGTCGGTGCCAGGCCCCGGGCCGGACGGCTGTCGGATGGGCGCACCGCGGTCGAAGACCGCCACGGTCTCGACGTGCGGCGTGTGCGGGAACATGTCCACCGGCTGCACCCGCGTGAGCCGGTACCCGTGGGCCAGGATGGCGGGCAGCTCCGCCGCCAGTGCCTCGTCGTTGCACGACACGTAGACGGCCCGCGGCGGCGCGAGCCGGCCGAACACGCCGTCGATCACCCGCGGCGGGCAGCCCTGACGCGGCGGGTCGAGCACCACGAGATCCACGGCGCGACGCTCCAGGTCGGCCAGCGCGTCTTCGACGCGGGCGGCGAGGAGCCGGACAGCTGTCGGCGCGAGGCGATTCGCCTCGAGATTCCGCCGGGCGTCGGCCACGGCGTGGCGGTTCTCCTCGACGGCCACCACACGGTGGCCCAGCGCCGCCAGCGGCAACGTGAACAGCCCGCTCCCGGCATACAGGTCGAGCACCCGCAACCCCCGGCCCTCGGCTTCGGCCAGCACCAGGTCCACCAGGCTCGCCGCCGCCGCCGGACTGGTCTGGAAGAACGCCGTCGGCGACACCAGGAACGTCGTGCCGGCCAATCGTTCGCGCACCTGCGCGTGGCCGTCGACCTTCACGTTCGTCGGTCCGACCATGTACGGGGACGGACGGTCGTGGATGTTCAGGTAGAAGCCGTCGGGACGGTCGGCCGACGCCAGCAGCGCCCGCACCGGCCGACGCAGGGACGGGTCGTTGCGCGTGACGACCAGCAAGGCCACCGCGTCGCGCTCGTCGGCGCTGGTGCGGACGATGACATGGCGGAGCACGCCGTCGAGGCGCGGGCCGGCGGCGGCCACCCGGGCGCGCGCCAGCTCGTCGCGCAGCCGGAACGCGATCCGGTTGGCACGGGCGCCGTGCACGGGACACTCGGTGACCGGCACCACGGTGCGCCCGCCCGCCGCGAAGTGGCCCATCGCGAGCCCGCGCGGGCCGTCGGCGAACACGAACGCCGCCTTGTGACGGAAGGCCCACGGCATGCCGTCGTCGCCGACCGGCATGCCGACGACCGGCGCGATCTCGGGCACGCCCGCGGGCACGGCGCGACGGAGCCGGGCGTCGAGGGCGGACCGCTTGCGGGCGAGCTGCTCGGGATAGGCCATGTCCTGCCACTGGCAGCCGCCGCACACGCCGAAGTGGGCGCAGCGCGGGGTGACGGCCGGCACGGACTTGGCCGCCCTACTTGACGCCGAGCAGTTCGACTTCGAAGACCAGCGCGGCGCCTCCGGGAATGTCGGCGCCGGCGCCCCGCGCGCCGTAGCCCATCGCCGACGGGATCGTCAGCACGCGCGTGCCGCCGACCTTCATCCCCTGCACGCCCTCGTCCCAGCCGGCGATCACGTCGCCTTTGCCGAGCTGGAACTCGAACGGCTGGCCGCGATCCTTCGAGCTGTCGAACTTGCTGCCGCGCTTGTCGGACGCCGACGGATCGTAGAGCCAGCCGGTGTAGTGCACCGAGACCATCATGCCCGGACGGGCTTCGGCCCCGGTGCCAGCGACGCGATCGTCCCTGGTCAGCGAGGCGACGTCGGCGACGGCCGCCGCCGGCGCCGCACCGGGCGTCGCGGTGGAAGTGGAGCCGCCGTCACCGCCGCAGGCGGCGGCGACCAGGACGAGCGGCAGCACGAACAACAGGCGTGGCGTGGCGATCATGGCCGCGATGATCCGCCGGTTCCGCCCGCCCGGTCAACGTGCGGTCGCCCGCATCGCCCGCCGCAGCTCCGCCTTGACCCAGCGGGCCTCGGCCAGCGAGAGCATCGGCGAGGCCGAGACGTTGATGAGCGCAAAGCCCTCGGTCTTGCCGATGAAGACGGCCTTGTCCACCCGCACGACCTTGCCGTAGAGCGGCCGGGCGTAGCTGCGCGGCCAAGGCCGCAGCCCGCGCCAGATGCGCACGGCGTCGGCGCCGACCTCGACGCGGCGGACCCGGAACAGCCAGATCAGGGTGGCGAAGAAGCCGACGATCGCGCTGACGACGGCAAACGGGATCGGATACTCGCGGACCACGTCGGGGACCAGCGCCACGTCGGGCAGTCGGCCGACGAGGCCGGCCGCGTCGGGCATGCCGAGCGCCTCGGGCAAGGCCCGGCCGGCCACCGAGAACGCCGCCGCCGACACGATCGACAGCACGACCGCGATGAAGAACCCCGCCGACAGCCCGTAGCGCACCACCGACGTGCCGGCGCCGTGGTCGATGCCGATCGACGTGCCCGACGGGGCGGCGGCCCCGTCGTCGTCGTCGTCGTCGGCGTCGCCGGCCGCCTTCTGTGCCGCCTGCCACAGGTCGCTGGCGGTCACCTGGCCACGGGCCGCCAGCTTGTCGAACTCGTCCTGGCTGGTGTCGTCGGCAGCGTGGAGCAGCGACTCGTCCACGTCCTTGGTCCAGATGCGGGTGTTGAGGTCGAGTTCGTGGACGATGCCCTCGGCCAGCGAGAACTGAGCGGCCATCTCGTGGATCGCCGCCAGCGACGTCGTCTCGGCGATACCCGGTTCGAACAGCGCCCGGCCGTAGTTCACGCCCAGGTAGGCGCGGTTGCCCGTGAAGGCGAGAAACGCCGGATGGGCCGTCCGCGCCGCCAGCGACAGGATGCGCTCCATCATCGCCGGCGTGAGGATGTAGCGGGCCTCGACCTCGTCGCTGGCGTGGACCTCGAACGCCGCGTCGAACGCCGGGTCCTCCAGCCTGACGCGCGACAGCCCGCCGCGGTCACCGACCGAGCTCGCCGACGCGCTGGCCGGCTGCACGATGGTGCGGCCGATCAGCCGCTTGTTGAAATCGAGGTGGAAGAACAACCCCCGGAAGACGATCACCGTGCGACTGTTCTTGCCGCCCGTCGAGTAGCTGCGGCTGACATCGGCTGCTTCGAACGGCGTGGCGCCGATCTTCCCGCGCACGCGATCGTCGGAGCGGTAGCCCCCGCGGGTGTTGAACAGGCCCGGCCCGTCGAAGACGTCCTCCGCGATGCCCTGCGTCGGCGAGTAGGCCGCCGTCGGGCAGACGATCTTGAACACTTCCGCCGCCACCTCGTGCTTGAAGCGGTTTCGGTAGTTCATGTAGGCGGTGACGCCGGGGATCAGGTACGTGAAGCCGGCCACGCCGACGCCGACGAAGATCAGCGCGAAGCTGCCGGCGGTGACGAGCGTGCCGCCGAGCGTGCCGCCGAAGCCGGCGACCACGTCCGACAGGAAGAACAGCGCGAACGGGATGCCGATGCAGAGCCCCGCCTTCACGATGTAGCCGCGCAGCTCGAGCCGGACGCCCTCGAGCGCGTCGAGGCGCGGCTTGAGGGTCGACTCGTACAGCGCGTCGACGGCGGCGTCGTCGATCACGGCGGGCTACCGCCGCGTCGACGGGACGGCGCGTTCGTCGGCAGCGGCCTCGAAGAGCGCCCGGCGGCCGAAGCCGAACGCCCCGGCGAGCAGGTTGGCGGGGAACACCTCGATGGCGGTGTTGAAGGCGGTGACCGCGGCGTTGAAGGTGCGCCGTGCCGCCGCGATCTGCGCCTCGACCTCGTTCAGCGACCGCTGCAGCAGGGTGACCGACTCGCTGGCCTTGAGATCCGGATAGGCCTCGGCGCGCACCATCAGGCCGCGCAGCATGCCCGCCATCTGCTGGTCGAGCTTCAGCCGATCGTCGGCCGCCGAGGCCGCCCCGGCCCGTTCGCGCAGCGCCGTGAGTTCGTCGAGCGTGCCCTTCTCATGCGTCATGTACTCGCGCATCGCCTCGACGACCTTGGGAATCAGGTCGCAGCGCTGCTTGAGCTGGACGTCGACGGCGGCGAAGGCATTCTCGACGCCGTTGCGCAGCCGAACCAGCCGGTTGTAGAGCGTGACGACGAACAGCGCGACGGCGGCGACGACGACGGCGGTGACGAGACCTGCGGACATGGGGCCCCCGGGGGGAAAGGTCCGGGCATTCTAGATGCACTAGCATGCGCCGATGCGCTTCGTCGCGCCGCTGCTCGTCGCTGCTCTCGCCGCCGCTTTCGGCTTGCGACCCGCCGCCCAGGAGCAGGCCCGGGCGACGCTCGTGCTGCACGGCGGCCGTGTCCTGACGCTCGATCGGGCCAACTCGGTCACCGACGCGGTGGCCGTGGCCGGCGATCGAATCCTCGCGACGGGCACGTCGGCGGCCATGCGCGCGCTGGCGGCCGCGGAGGCCGAGGTGGTCGATCTCGCCGGCCGCACCGTCGTGCCCGGGCTGATGGACAACCACCTCCACGGCGCCGGCGGCGGCCCCGGCGTGGATCTGTCGCGCGCCCGCTCGATCGACGACGTCCTGGCCGCCGTGGCAGCGCGTGTCCGGGCCACGCCGCCCGGCGGCGGCGTGGTGTCGAACAGCGACTGGCACGAAGGGCAGCTGCGCGAGAAGCGCCTGCCGCTGCGCGACGACCTCGACCGCGTGGCGCCGGACCATCCGGTGGTGCTCGTGCGCGGCGGCCACGAATACATCGTGAACTCGGCGGCACTGCGGCACTGGGGGATCGATGCGCGGACGCCGGAGCCCGCCGGCGGGCGCATCACGCGTTACCCCGACGGCCGGCTCAACGGCGAACTGGTGGACACCGCCAAGGCGCTGGTGACGCTGCCGGCGCCGCCGCCGCGCAGCCGCGAGGAGCGGATCGCCGCCAGGGTCGCCGAGTACCGCACGCTCCACGCCGCCGGGCTCACCACCGTGCGCCACCCCGGCATCTCGGTGGACGACTACCGGCTGCTGCAGGAGATGCAGCGCCGCGGCCTGCTGACGATGCGCGTCAACGCATTGCTGCGGCCGGGCGGCGAGCCGGCGGCGGTGCTGGCGGCGCTCGATCGATCGGGCCTGCACGACGGCGACGGCGACGAGTGGCTGCGCGTCGGCGGCGTGAAGGTGGCGATCGACGGCGGTTTCGAAGGCGGGCTGATGCGCGAGGCTTACGTCGAGCCGTGGGGCGACGGCGGACGCTTCAAGGGGCTGCAGCTGATGCCGCGCGAAGCCCTCGACGCGCTGGTGCTCGGCCTGCACACGCGCCGCTGGCGGGTGGCCACGCACGCCGTCGGCGACGCGGCGATGGACCTGGTGCTCGACGCCTACGAGAAGGCGCACGCGGTCGGGTCGATCGCCGGCCGGCGCTGGTCGATCGAGCACGCCTTCATCGGCCGGGCCGACCATCTGCCCCGCATCAAGGTGCTGGGCGTGGCCCTGGCAGTGCAGAACCACCTGTATCTCGCGGGACCGAGTCTGGTCAGCTACTGGGGCGCCGAGCGCGCCGGCCTGACGACGCCCGTGCGCCTGTACCTCGATGCCGGTCTGCCGGTCTCGTCGGGCACCGATGCGCCGGTGGTGCCGTATCCGCCGCTGTGGACCTTCTACCACTTCGTGACTCGGGACACCCTCTCCGCCGGCGTCCTCGGCGCCAACCAGCGTGTCACGCCGCTCGAGGCGCTGCGCATGGCGACCGCCGGCAACGCCTGGCTGACGATGGAGGAGCGCACGAAAGGATCGATTGAGCCTGGCAAGCTCGCCGATCTCGTGGTGTTGTCCGAGGATCCGCTGACGGCGCCGGCCGAGCGGGTGCGCGATGCCAGGGTCGAGCTGACGATCGTCGGCGGGCGCGTCGTCCACCGCGCCGCCGCGGCACGCTGAGAGCAGCCCGGGATGCCCCTCGTCATCGCCCCCGGCCTGGTCATCGACGACCGCGACCTCCAGGAGCGGTTCGTGCGCGCCTCGGGCCCCGGCGGGCAGAACGTCAACAAGGTCGCCACCGCGGTGGAGCTGCGCTTCGACGTCGCGGCGTCGAGCCTGCCCGCCGACGTCAAGGCCCGACTGACCGCGCTGGCCGGCAGCCGGATGACCGCCGAGGGCGTGCTGCTTGTCGACAGCCGCGAGCACCGCACCCAGGCGATGAATCGCGACGCCGCGCGCGAGCGGCTGGCGTCGCTGATTCGCCAGGCGGCGGTGCGGCCGAAGCGACGAACGGCGACCCGTCCCGGCCGGGCGGCCCGGGAACGGCGTCTGACCACCAAGAAGCAGCGCGCCGCGGTGAAGGGCGGCCGCGGACGCGTGCGCGGCGACGACTGACGCCGCGCACCTCGAATCGGCGTGGCGACGCCGTCGCGCGTCAGACGGGTGGCGGAATCGTCACCGTCTGCACCGGGGTGGCGACACTCGGGCCGCAGGGATTCTGGGCCCTAACGGCCAGTTCGTAGGTGCCGGGCGGCACGGGTCCGCTCAGACTCCGCCCGACGGTCGCGACGCTGCCGACGAAAGCGCCGTTCACATCGAGCACGAAGTGGGTGGGCGCCGGCCCGGTGGTCGGTGGGTCCCACAGAGCGACGACCGTGGTGCCCACGCGGTAGGCGAGGAAGTTGGCCGGGGGCTGCGGGCCTCCCGAGCACTGGCTCGGCACGTGGACGGTGACGGCATTGGACGGCGCGCTGGCGCCGGCCGCATTCACGGCGCGCACGCGCAGCGTGTAGCTGCCCCCCGGCGCGCCGGCGAACGCCACGGCCTCGCCGGGCGGCAGCGGGATCGCCGCCACCGCCGCGCCCGTGACCTCCAGCACGATCCCGGTGGGCGGCGCGCCCTCGAACGTGTTCCCCCACGACAGGGTCAGGGCCGAGCCGTTCACCAGCCCGGTCAGGCCCACCGGGGGCGACGGCGGCGCCGGCGTGTTCACGAACACGCGGATCTCGTTGGACGGGCCGCTCGACTCGGCCCCCGCGACCGTCCGCGCGCGCACATAGTAGGCCCCGCTGGGCACGGCGAGCGTGGTGATCGGCGCACTGCCGCTGGTCGGCACACTGGCCAGCACCTGACCGGGGGCGACCCCCCCCTCGAGGACGTACCCGGTCGGGGGCGGTCCGTCGATGGGCGGCGCCCACCGAAACGTCAGCGCCTGGCCGGCCTGGACCGCGGTCCGCAGCCGCCGGGGCGGCTGCGCGGGAACCGATACGACCAGCTCGTAGGCCAGCCCTTCCTGCCCGGCCACGGCGTTGACGACCACCAGCGCATAGGTCTGGCCGGCCACGACGTGCAGCGACAACGACGCGGTGGGAAACGGCGAGGTCACCCCCACCCCGGCTTCGGCCAGCCAGCCCGTGCCCACGAAGATCGGATCGAATTCGTTGGCATAGGCATGGACGGAGCCGAAGCCCCCCTGGAGACGCAGCGATACCGTGACGCACCCGGTCAGCGGCGCGACGAACCGCACCGCGTCGAAGCGAAACGGCCCGGTGCCGGCAACGCCGGGGAACGCGCGAGCGACGCCGCACGACGACGGGACGCCGTCGCGAAACACGCGCGCGCCACTGATGATTCCCGTCGTCTCGTGGAAGTACCGCGGTGACGGTGACGGTGGCGAGGTGTCGAGCGTCGACAGCGTCACGCCCGTGAACGGCTCGTCGAAGGTGAGCTCGTAGCGCGCGTCGGCAACGTCGTCGGCGAACTGGTTGGTCACGACCAGCGTGTAGGTCTGACCGGCAGACACGTTCAACGACAGGGCCACCGAATGGGAGTCGACGTCCGACCGTGAGCCCGAGTCGGCGAGGTAGCCCTGTCCGACATTGGCGGAATCGAACGCGGAATAGGCAGCCACATATACGGCTGCCTGGGCACTGAGGCCCTTCAACCTGACGGTGAGGCACCTGGTCTCGAGCGCGGTGAACGTATAGGCGTCGTAGCGATGATTGACCAGGGACAGGACCCCAGGCAGGCCCTTCGCCGTCCCGCACGTCGAGGGGACGCCGTTGAGGTTCAACATGCGATACGACAGCCCCGTGGCGGCGAGCGGGTACTGGACCGATTGCGGCGGCGGGGTCGCGTCGAGCGTCCCGGAGATGATCGCCGCCGCGCCGATCGACGGCCACAGGCTGGCCAACGCGATCGCGGCCACCCACTGTCTGACGGTCCGGTGACTCACGGGCCTGCCCTCCGGGCCACACGCTGGCCGCGGCGTCGCCGCCGTCCCCTGACCGGCGTTCGCCTCTCCTCCAGTGGCAACGGCGCCGGAAACCTATCGCCCGCCGCCATCAGCCCGCAGGAACGACCACCGTCTGTACCGGCGTCGCGACGCTCGTGCCGCAGGCGTTCTGCGCCCGCACGGCCAGAGTGTAGGTGCCCGGTGGCACCGCGCCGCTGATGCTCCGTCGGGAGGTCGGGAAGCTGCCGATGAAGGCCCCGGTCACGTGGAGGATGAAGCTCGTCGCGGCCGGCCCGGTCGTCGGCGGATCCCACACGGCGACGACCGTGGAGCCCACACGATAGGTCAGGAAGTCGGCCGGGGGACGCGGGCCTCCCGAGCACGCGCTCGGCACGTGGACCGGGATCGCGTTCGATTGCGAGCTGGCGCCGGCGGCGTTGGCGGCGCGCAGGCGCAACGTGTAGGAGCCGCCGGGGACCGCGGCGAACGACGCGCTCTCCGCCAACGGCAACGGGATCGACGTGACCGCCGAACCCGTGACGTCGAGGACCAGGCCCGTCGGGGGTGCACCCCCGAACGTGTTCCGCCACGACAACGTCAGCGTCGCCCCGATGACCAGACCGGTGAGTGCCACGGGCGGCGACGGAACGGCCGGCGTGTTGACGAACACGCGGACTTCGTTGGACGGACCGCTCGATTCGGCTCCCGCGATTGACCGGGCACGCACGTAGAAGGCGCCATCGGGGGCGTGGAGGGCCGTCACGGGGACGGCCGTGGCGGTGGGGAGACTCGCCAGCACCTGGCCGGGGTTGACGCCGCCCTCGATGACGTAGCCGGTCGGCGGCGGTCCGTCAATCGGCGGCGCCCATCGAAACGTCAACGCGCCGCCATCCTGAGCAGACGTCCGAAACAGGCGCGGCGGCTGGATCGGGACGGAGACGTCGAGCTCGTACGCCAGACTGCTTTCGCCGGCGACGGCATTGACCACCACCAGCGCGTAGGTCTGGCCGGCCACGACGTTCATCGAGAACGACGCCGTGGGAGACGGCGAGGTCACGCCGACCCCGGCCTCGGCGAGCCATCCGCTGGTGACATCGGCGGGGCTGAAGTAGTTCGCGTACGCATGGACGGACCCGAATCCGGCGAAGCCCTGGCCGCCGAAGAATCTCAGCCGCACCGTGACGCATCCGGACAGCGAGGCGACGAACTGGACGGTGTTGAAGCGATACGGGCCGACGGTGCCCACGGTGCCGGGGAAGGCTCGAGGGACGTCGCAGGACGATGGCACGCCATCGCGAAAGACGCGGGGTCCAGCAATGTCTCCCGCGAATTCGCCGAAGTACATCGGTGACGATGGCGGAGTCGACACGCTGGTCATGGCACCGGTGAAGGGCTCGTCGAAGGTCAGCTCGTAGCGCGCGCCATCGTTCGAAGGCTGGCGATCGGTCACCACCAGCGTGTAGGTCTGGCCCACCAGGACGTTCATCGACAGCGCGATGGCGCCGACGCCGAGCGCCGAGGTACCCGAGTCGGCCAGGTAGCCCTCGGCGAGGTCGCTCGGGTTGAAGGCCGCGTAAGCCGACACGTGCGGCTCACCGACCTGACCGACACGCTGGACTCTGACCGTGAGGCACCGCGACTCGAGTGCGGTGAACGTAAACACGTCGTAGCGGTATGGACCCGGAGTGACAGAGACACCCGGAAACGGTTTCGCAGCGCCACAGGTGGAGCGCGGCGCCGCCAGCACGATTCTGCCGCTGGCCAGCCCGGTCGCCTCGCCGAAGTAGTCGGCCGACTCCGGTGGCGAGATCGCATCGAGCGTCCCGGTGAGGACCGTCGCCACGGCAGCCGAGGGCACGAGGCCGACGACCGCCAGCACCCCCACGGCCTCTGCCGTGCGTCGAAGGATCCAGCGCCGCATCGAATCGCCCCTCCACTCGGCCGTTTCGCAGGGCGGGCACGGCGGTGTCGGCCAGACCCGTCGCGCGACGATCAACACGTCGGCTGCAATGCCACCGTCTGCACCGGCGTGCCGACGCTCGTGCCGCACGCGTTCCGGGCGCGCACCGTCAGGGTGTAGCTGCCCGGTGGCAGCGGACCCCTGAGCGTGCGCCCCGCAGTCGGGACGCTCGCGGTGACAGACCCGGATACGTCGAGGACGAAGCTCGTCGCCGCCGGCCCGGTGGTCGGTGGGTCCCACAGAGCGACGACCGTGGTGCCCACGCGGTAGGCGAGGAAGTTGGCCGGGGGCTGCGGGCCTCCCGAGCACTGGCTCGGCACGTGGACGGTGACGGCATTGGACGGCGCGCTGGCGCCGGCCGCATTCACGGCGCGCACGCGCAGCGTGTAGCTGCCCCCCGGCGCGCCGGCGAACGCCACGGCCTCGCCGGGCGGCAGCGGGATCGCCGCCACCGCCGCGCCCGTGACCTCCAGCACGATCCCGGTGGGCGGCGCGCCCTCGAACGTGTTCCCCCACGACAGGGTCAGGGCCGAGCCGTTCACCAGCCCGGTCAGGCCCACCGGGGGCGACGGCGGCGCCGGCGTGTTCACGAACACGCGGATCTCGTTGGACGGGCCGCTCGACTCGGCCCCCGCGACCGTCCGCGCGCGCACATAGTAGGCCCCGCTGGGCACGGCGAGCGTGGTGATCGGCGCACTGCCGCTGGTCGGCACACTGGCCAGCACCTGACCGGGGGCGACCCCCCCCTCGAGGACGTACCCGGTCGGGGGCGGTCCGTCGATGGGCGGCGCCCACCGAAACGTCAGCGCCTGGCCGGCCTGGACCGCGGTCCGCAGCCGCCGGGGCGGCTGCGCGGGAACCGATACGACCAGCTCGTAGGCCAGCCCTTCCTGCCCGGCCACGGCGTTGACGACCACCAGCGCATAGGTCTGGCCGGCCACGACGTGCAGCGACAACGACGCGGTGGGAAACGGCGAGGTCACCCCCACCCCGGCTTCGGCCAGCCACCCCGTGCCCACGAAGATCGGATCGAAATCGTTGGCATAGGCATGGACGGAGCCGAAGCCCCCCTGGAGCCGAAGCGACACCGTGACGCACCCGGTCAGCGGCGCGACGAACCGCACCGCGTCGAAGCGAAACGGGCCGGTGCCGGCAACGCCGGGGAACGCGCGAGCGACGCCGCACGACGACGGGACGCCGTCGCGAAACACGCGCGCGCCGGCAATCGTCCCGGTCCGTTCGCCGAAATACCGCGGCGACGACGCCGGTGCCGTGGCGTCGAGAACCGCGTCGGTCCGTCCGGTGAACGGCTCGTCGAACGTCAGCTCGTATTGGCCGGTGCTCGGCTGCAGGCTCGAGGCATCGGTCACCACCACGGTGTAGGTCTGACCCGCGGTGACGTTCAGTGAGAGAGCGGCAGCGCCGACGAATCCGCCCGGGGTGCCCGAATCGGCGAGATAACCGTGGGAGACGTCGCCCGGGTCGAAGTCGGAGTAGGCCGACAGATACGGCGCGCCAGCACTGTTCAGTTTCTGGACTCTGACCGTGAGGCACCTGGTCTCGCTGGCCGTGAACGTATAGGCGTCGTAACGATAGGGTTGCACCACCGAGAAGAAGCCGGGAAAGGCCTTGGCGCCGCTGCACGTCGATCTGACGTCGTTCTGCGACAGTCTCCGGTTGACCGCGCCGGTGACCTCACCGACGTAGTGGACCGACTGCGGCGGCGGGATGCCATCGAGCGTCCCGGTGATGATCGTCGCGGACAGGGTCGACGGATGGAGCCAGACGACTGCCATGGCGGTCGCCAGCCGGTTGATGGTCCACTTCGTCATCGGTTTCGCCCTCCGGCCCTGTGCAGACCGTGAGACGCGGGCCGCCCCGCCTCGCCTCCAGTGGCGGAACGGGCAGAAACCTATCGCACGCGGAAGATGGTCTGGCTCAGCTCGTCGATCTCACCCGCTGCCGTTTCCCCCTGGAGCGTGAGCAGGTAGTCGCCGGATGTCAGACGGTCCGTCGGCACGCTCACGGCGAGCATCGCGGTATCCCCCGCCTGCTCCGGACGGAGGTCGGTCGCGGCAAACACCTCACCGGCGCCGATGGCCCTGACGCCGATGCGGTATCTCGGGTAGTCGTGCTCGCGCAACCTCAACTGCAGCCGGACATCGGTGGTACCCGGCGGAATGGTCACGGCGGGCGGCGGGACGGGGTTGGCCGACCGCTCACCAGCACCTACCGTGAGAGTCAGCGCGACGATGGTCTCAGCGGGCGGCGCCGCAGCGTCGGAAGGCGCCGCGTCCCGGCTCTGCCGGGGACCCGCAACCGGCGCTTGCCCCGCGTCATCAGCCGCAGCCTGGTCGGGCAGCGCCGGTGACCGATCGAGGACGAGCCAGATTCCGCTCGCGACCAGCACGAGGGCCGCGGCGGTGGCCATCGCGAGGCGGGAACCCCTCAGCACCGCCCACCATGCACGCTCGGAGGCCGGCCGATGGGTCGGCCCAGGCGGCGCTGCCGACGCCGGCGCGTCGGCGCTCCTGACCAGCGCGCGGGCGAACAGCACCCGCTCCCGCCGCGCCGGCGACGACAGGTAGGCCGCCTCGAACCGGACGCGGACCTCCTCGGTGAGCCGCCCCCGCACGTAGTCGTCGATGAGGCCGTTCTCGACTTCGACGAGCGCCGCGAACGTCCGGGCGTCCGAACAGTAGCGCGCTTCCATCTCGGCGCGCTCACGATCGGAGAGCTCGCCGAGCAAGTACCGCGTCTTCGTGGTGGCGTCGTTCATGAGTCGCGGCTTCCGGTCGCGGTGCGTCGGCGATCGCGGCCCGTCACCTTCAGTGGGCGAAACCCGTCAACCATGTCGTCACCGTCGCCCGAGACAGGCGCGGACACACGTCTGCAGTTTGTCTCGCAGCCGCTGAGCGCGGTTGGCGAGCGCTTCGGCGTTGATGTCGAGACGGCGCGCCAGCTCGCGCCGTCTGGCGATCCGTCCACCGTCGTCGTCACGGTAGTACTCGAGGATGAGCCCGCGCCCGTCGGCGGGAAGCGCGGCCAGGCAGTCGTCGAGGCACGACAGTCGCGCCTCGTGCCGGGTGGCGTCCTGCGCGTCAGGGGAGGCGGCCGGCGGATCGGTCACCGCGCCGTAGACCCGCCGGCTGTCCGGCCCCTTGCGGGCCTCGAGGACGACGTGCGTCGCGACCCGATAGGCGTAGCCGGGCACGTTGTCGATCGCCACGCCTTCCGCCAACCGCCGCCCGACGCGGTCGAAGGTCTCGTCGACGGAGTCTTCGGGGAACGGCACGCCGCGCCATTCGAAGAAGCGGAGGAGGATGCGTCGCAGGTCTTCGTAGCGGTCCGCCGCCCGGTCGCGATCCGCATCCAGTGCGGCGAGCAACCGTTCGAACGGGCCTGCGCTCAGTTCGCGTCGTCTCACCGGCAGGATCGCGGCCGTCTCATCGTCGGCTGGCGCCGGCGGGGCGGTGGTCCGGCAGCGGACCCCACGCGCCCGACTGGATGAAGCTGGCCCAGTGATAGGGATGCGCGGTGCGCGCAGACCTCAACAGTTCGAGCTGCGCATGGCGCAGCGCCTCGGCGCGGCCGGCGCCGCCGGTGATGCGGCGGTAGTACCCGATCACCAGATCTCGAGTGCTGCGATCGGACACCGGCCACAGGCTCATCACCTGACTCTCGGCCCCTGCCAGCACCAGCGCGCGGCGCAGCCCGTAGACGCCCTCGCCGACTCGCACGTCGCCGACGCCGGTGTCGCAGGCCGACAGGACGACCAGCCTGGTGCCGAAGAGATCGAGGCCGGCTGCCTCGACGGCGGTCAGCACGCCGTCGTCCTGCGTCGGCGTTCGGTTGGCGCCCGCCAGCGCCAGACCGGATCGCGCCATGGCGTCGTCGAGCGGGTCGGCGGCGCGCGCCGCTTCGTGGAAGAACCCGTGGGTGGCGACGTGCAGCAGCCGGGGGCCGGCCAGCCGCCGCACCGCCGACTCCGTGGCCTCACTACCGGTCAGGATCCTGGCACCGGGCAACAGCGCGCGCAGGGCTCGAACCTCTGCGGCGACGCCGGGCAGCGGACCGAAGAACGGGCGTGACCCGTCGACGCGCGACGGTCCGCCCCGACCGTCCGGAGCGGGGACCAGCGGCGGGTCACCGAATGCCGGGGCGGCGACCACCACCGCTTCGCTCCGGCTGTCGCCGAGATCGGCGAGGCGCAACAGGTCGCGGCCGCTGGTGAGCAGGGTGATCGTATAGCGCTCCAGCGCATGGCGGCCCGACGCGTCTCGCAGCGCGGCGAACGGGATCAGGTTCAGGGCGCCGTCCGGAGCGATCAGCAGGTGGGTGGCGCCGTCCAGAAGAGGTCGAACGGGCTCCAGAACGAGATGATCGACGGCGCGGGCCAGCCGAGCCTCCTCGGTGCGGTGCGGATCGCGCAGTGCGGTTCGCCATCGCGTCACCGCGGCGTCGATGGCGGCCGCCTCGCCCAGATCGATCCATCGAGGTGGCGACGCGGCGGGGCCGAGCACGTAGGCCACGAAGCGCGCCGGTAACGGCGACGCGTCTCCTCGAAGCAGCGGGTGGTACCGGGCGTACTCGACCAGTGCCGTTCCCGGTGGAATCGCGTGTTGCACGGCGATCGGGTCGATCGGATGCCCATCGGCGCGGAAGGCGACGCTTTCCCGGCTCAGGTCGGCCTCGAGTTCCTCAACCCGCGCTGCGAGTCGCTGCCGCTGTGCGCGATAGGCGGCGGCGGTGGCGCCGGCCGGGCCACGGAGTGTCACCGTCGCGAGTCGTGCCCGCGCGGCGCCGAGTCGATCGAACAGCTCCTGTTGGGGCGCGGCGGCGTGGCGGCGCAGTACGGCCACGCTGTCGCGAGCGACGTCGAGGGCGCGACCCTTCCGGCGGAGGATCGTCGAGATCGCGAGCGCGAGCGCGTTCGGCGAGTCCGGGGCCTCACGGACGTGTAGGGAGATCGCCCGATCGATATCGCCGGTGAAGAGGGCCAGGTAGCGGGCCCGCTGGCGGTCGGACCCGAGCAGCAGGTTGCGGGCCAGGAGACGCTCGCGAATGTCATACGACCGGGCCAGGTACGCAACCGCACCGGTGACATCCGCCGCCCGGAGCCGGATGGCGCTCATCCGCTCGAGCGAGTCGGCGACGTCGGGATGGGAGGCTCCCAGCACCGACTCCTGTGTCGCCAAGGCTCGCCGGACGAGCGCCTCGCTGGCGCGCTCGTCGCCCTGGCGCTCGCGGAGCGTGGCCAGCCCGGCGAGTACCGTCGCCACCTCCGGGTGGTTGGGGCCAACGGCCTTTTCGAGTGTGGTGAGCGCCCGCTCGAGGAGCGCTTCGGCCTGCGCCGCCTCGTTGGATCGATCCCCGGCGGCGACGCGACCGAGCCGGCTCAGCGTGATGCCGACGGCCAGGTGGTCCGGCCCGAGTGCGCGTTCCTGAATCGTGAGCGCGCGGCGGAGGAGAGCATCGGCCTGGGCGTAGTCGCGCTGCTGGAAGGCGATGAGCGCCAGATTGCTGAGCGTGGGGGCGACAAACGCGTGGTTCGGACCGAGCTTTGCCTCGGTGATGGCCAGATCGCGTCGCAGCAGCGGCACGGCCCGCTCGTCGTCGCCCTTGTCACGGTACAGGACCGCCAGGTTGTTCAGCGTCGTGCCGACCTCGGGATGGTCTGGGCCCAGTGCCCGTTCACGGATGGCCAGCGCGCGAAGATAGAGCGGCTCGGCGGCAGTGTAGTCGCCGCTCGAAGCGGTGGCCTGGGCCAACCCGTCGAGCGCGTTGGCCACCCGCGGGTGGTCGGAGCCCACGGCCGACTCCCACCGGGACACCGACTGCCGGTAGGTGTCGGCGGCGCGTTCGTAGTCGCCCTGGTTCATGTAGACGCGCGCCAGGTTGTTGAGCGAGACGCCGACGCCGTCGCTGTTGCCGTCGCGTTCGCGTATGCCCAGGACGCGACGGTGCAACGCCACCGCCTCGTCGTAGCGGCCGGTCTGGTTCATCAGCACCGCCAGGTCGTTGAGCGTCGTCGCAACCTCGGCATGGTCCGGTCCGAAGGCCCGCTCCTGGATGGCGAGGGCCCGCCGGTAGAGCGCCTCGGCGGCCGCGAATTCCTGGCGCGATTTGGCCAACCAGGCGAGGTTGAACAGCGACGTCGCAACGTCCGGATGCTCCGGACCGAGCAGACGCTCGCGAATGGCCAGCGCGCGTCGATTCACCGGCTCGGCAGCCGCGTAGTCGTGCAGGTCGTCGAGCACCAGGGCCACCTGATGCAGTGCGTCGGCAACGCGCAGGTCCTCGGGCCCGAGTTCGCGTTCGTGCACCGCGAGCGCCTGCCGCGCCTGCGTCAGGGCATCGGCGTACTTGCCCGCTTCCCGAAGGGCTCGCGATTCGGCCAGCAAGCTCTCCGCATTGCCGCGGGTGGAAGACGGTTGGGCTGATACCGCGCGGCCGTATGACCCGGCGACCGCGAGACCGAGGCACACCAGCGCCCAGGCGAGGCGTCGCGATCGCCGCATCGCCGCCATCTGACCCGCGAACCGCTGGCGATCACCCATGTCAACGTCGAGAGGGTTCGCGTCACACCGCCGCCAATCTGTTCGGTCGGCGGCGATTGACCCCCTCCCGTCGGCGTCCCGCCGCCAACCACCTGTCGCCGATGCCATGGCATGGTAATGCGGGGCGCGGCTCCGCGGAAGCGCCGTGAGGCCCGATTCGGTGACCGTCGTTGAGGTGCCGGATCGGGGCGCCGACGGGCACCGGACATCGCCCCCGCGTTTGATATCGTCCCCGGTCGATGCTCGACCTCGTCCCCCATGGCGCGCTCGGCCTCGGCCTCGCACTGGTCGTGGGACTCGTACTCGGCCTGCTCGGCGGCGGCGGCTCGATTCTGGCCCTGCCGATCTTTCTCTACGTCTACGCCGTGCCGACCAAGCCCGCCGTGGCCATGAGTCTCGCGGTGGTGGCGATAAGCGCGGCCGTGGGATTTCTGGGCCACTGGCGTCAGGGCACCGTGGACCTGCGTGTGGCGTTGCCGTTCGGCGGGCTGGCCATGGTTGGCGCCTTCGTCACCGCGCGGCTGGCGCACGCGGTACCGGCTGGCGTGCAGCTGGCCATGTTCGCGGCCTTCGCCATGACGGCGGCCGTGTTGATGCTGCGCGATTCGCTGCGCACGCCGGCCGACAGCGCGGCGGTGAACCGGGCCGCCGCCCGGATGTCGCCGTGGCTGGCCGCGCAGGCGCTCGGCGTCGGGATCCTCACCTCGCTCATCGGCGCCGGCGGCGGCTTCGTGATCGTGCCGGCGCTCGTGCTGCTGGCGCGGGTCCCGGTTCGGGTCGCCGTCGGAAGTTCGTTGCTGATCATCACGATGAACGCGGCGTCGGGATTTCTCGGCTATCTGGGGCAGGTGCCGATCGACTGGCCGCTCGTCGGCGCGTTCACGGGCGTGGCGGCGGTGGGAGCCCTCGTCGGGGCGCGGCTGGTCCCGCACGTGCCACAGCGGCGAATCAAGCAGGGGTTCGCGGTGATGATCCTGGTGCTCGGGTCGCTGCTGGTGGCCCGCAACCTCGGCCTGCTGGGCTGACCGTCGCCGGTGGCGTTCAGACCGCCGGTGCGGGGCCGCCGCGGGCCGCGATGTAATTCAGCGCGAACGCCTCGAGCGCGGCGTTGCGCAAGCCGATGGTCCGCGCTTCTCCCAGCGCGCGATCGAGCGCGAACCCGTCCTGGAGCACGCGCTTGGCGAGCCATACCGCGCCGACCCGATTGGCCGAGACGCAGTGGACGTATATCGGCAGCCGGCCGGCATCGCCCAGGATCTCCAGGGCTCGATCGAAGGCCTGGGGCTCCGGGCGCCCGCCGTCGAGGGGAACGTGCTCGTGGGTCAGCGCAAGCCGCCGCGCCTCGGCCAGGTGCCCGTCCAGGTCGGCCCCGGGTTCGGAGGCCAGCCGCAGGTTCACGACGGTGCGGACCCCCTCACCGCGGAGCGCTTCGAGGGCCGCGATCGAGGTCGTGCCGCCGCAGGCCACCGTGGGGGTCGCTCGGGTGAAGTTCACCACGCCGGGAAAGTCCTGTTTGACCGGAAAGCCCGCGCCCGTCACCGGAGCGGCACCGCGATCGTCGGGGGCAGACGCCAAATCTGGGGCCTCGGAGGCGGCATTCTACGCCATCATCTCCACCGGCACTCCCCGTCGCGACCCTGCTGGCATAAGATGCGAGCTCGGCCATTGGGGCCGACGGCGGTGGCGCACGGCGCGCCACGCCGGCACGACCATCTGGAGCAGCGGAACACCGATATGACGAGCCACAAGGGGCGCCGGCGCGCCCTCATCACCGGCCTGGGTGCCGCGGCCGCGGCCACGATCGGCGCGCGGCCGGCACGGGCGCAGGCCGCGAGCCCGTACGCACCGGCCCGGCACGCCGACGACGCCTGGATGGGAGCCATGCCCGGCAAGCACCGCGTCGTCCTGGACGTGACGACCCTCGCCGGCGTTCCCGACGGCATCCGCTTCGCCGGCAACCTGTTCGGCGGCAACCAGTCGGGGTACGGCCTGGGCGACGCCGAGCTGGCGTTCATCGTGTGCCTGCGTCACTCGGCGACCGCCTACGGCTACGACGCCGGCGTGTGGTCGAAGTACGGACGGATCCTCGACTCGAAGGCGACGCCGCCGCCGGTCGCCAACCCGTTCAACTCGGGCGAGCGCATGCAGCTGTCGGCGCTCGCCAAGCGCGGCGTCCGGTTCATGGTCTGCGGCACCGCCAGCCGCCGGATCGCGGCCCGACTGGCCGGAACCGGCGGGGACGCGGACGCCGTGTTCAAGGAAATATCCGCCAATCTCATCCCCAACGCGCGCATCGTGTCGGCGGGTGTGGTGGGCGTCACGCGGGCGCAGGAGTACGGCTTCTCGTATCTGTTCGTGGGGTAGCGGGGCTCGGACGAGGTCAGCTGCGGGTTGCCCGTCCGAGCGACAACCAGGGGGTGCGATCCCTAGGAGGACGCGATGCACGAAATCGACACGACGGCTCGTCGGGGGTTTCTGGCGAAGGTGCTCGGCGCGGCGACGGCACTCTCGGTCACCGGAGCCGCCCGGCCCGACGCGGCCGGCGCCCAGACCACGGCCGACACGAGCTGGATCAAGGAGGTGCCGGGCAAGGCGCGGTGCTTCTTCGACTGCCCCCAGCACGTCAATGGCGTCGGCCTGCTCCACATCCTCAACTATCTCGGGGCGTATCCCGCTGGCCAGGCCGGCGTGGCGAGTTCGTTCTACGGCGTGGGTCCGGCCTCGTCGATCGCGCTCGGCTTCAACGACGCCATGTGGGCGAAATACGACTTGGGGGAGCTGCTCGGGCTCAAGGACGCCGCCGGCAAGCCCTACACGCGCAACCTCTTCGCCAACATGACCAAGGGCGAGGCGCACTTGGTGGCCGGCCGCATGGGCATTCCGGCGACGATCGGCATGCTCGGCGAAGCGGCGCCGGCCTTCTCCATCCCGAACCTGCAAAAGATGGGCACGAAGTTCCTCGTCTGCAACAACGCCCTCGGCCTGTGGACCCTGGAGCTCGAAGCGCGCGGCAAGGGCACGGCCGCCGCCATCGACAAGGACCTGCGGGCGAATCTGCTGCCCGGCGTCACCATCGTGCCGGCAATGGTGCAGGCCATCGAGCAGGCGCACCAGGCCGGTTTCGGCTACAACCGGCAGTAGCCGGCGTTCGCATTCCCGTGCCTGGTTGGAGGAACGACATGAAGCCGTGCATCGCTCTCGCCGCAGCCCTGGCCCTCGCCGGCCCGCTCGCCGCGGCCGCTCAGCCCCCCGACGCCCGCATCGCCTCGGCGGTCTCCATCCTGCCGCCGGACCTGCGGGACGGCGCGACGGTGGTCACCTACGATCCCGCCACCGGCGCGCGCCAGGTGCTGCGCCAGGGCAGCAACTTCATCGAGTGCCAGCCCAAGGCGCCGGACGGCTTCGAGCGCTGCTACCACAAGATGTTCGCGCCGCGCCGCGACATGGAGGCGAAGCTGCGCGCCGAGAAGAAGACCGACGAGCAGGTCAGCCAGGCCCTCGCCGCCGCGGTGAAGGACGGCACCTTGCCGGCGGCGCCGAAGGGGATGATGTCGTACCGCAACTACGACAAGCGCGACCGCATCCAGCACCTGTGGGTGTGGTCCACCCCCAACAGCACGCCGGAATCGGTGGGCATTTCCACCGTCAGCCAGCGCGACGCCGCGCTCGAGGGCCGCGGCCTGCCGTGGATGATGCTGCCGGGCACGCCCGGCGCGCACATCATGATTCCGATCAACCCGAAGCCGGCCAAGTCGTCGATCACCGATGTCGCGGCCGACGAGATCACGCAGGCGACCCTGCCGCTGCCGGCCGACCTGCGCGCCGGCGCCACCGTCTACAAGTACGACAAGGCCGGCAACCGGACGGTGCTGCGCCAGGGCACCAACCAGCTCGAATGCATGCCGAAGGGCGAGGACGGCTTCACGTGGTGCTACCACAAGGTGGGCGGCCCGCGCCGCGACATGGCCGCCAAGCTGCGGGCCGAGGGCAAGTCCGCCAAGGAGATCCAGGAAGCGACCGCGGCGGCGCTCAAGGCCGGCACGATCCAGCCGACGCCCTTCGGCACGATGTCCTACCGGCTCTACGGCAAGCCGGATCGCATCCAGCTGCTGTGGGTGTTGTCGGTGCCCGGCGCGACACCCGAGACGATCGGCGTCACGACGGCCAGCGCCCGTGAGGACGCCCTGGAGCTGCGCGGCACGCCGTGGCTGATGCTCCCCGGCACCCCCGGGGCGCACATCATGATTCCGATCAACAGGTAGCAGGCCACTGACCACGTCGGCTCGAGACCGGCTCGTCGATCGGGAGCTCGTTCGCGCGCACGGCCTCGCCGCGCTCGCCAGCCTGCTCGTCTCGGTCGTCTTCGGGCTGGTGGCGGCGCTGCTGCTGGTCGCGCCCGACGCCGCCGGCGGGGCGCCGTGGCTCGGCTGGGGGCGCGTGCGGCTCGCGCACACCCAGGGGATCATGCTCGGCTGGCTGGCCAACGCGTTCTTCGCGTTTCTCTACCACGCCGTTCCCATCCTCACCGCGCGCCCGGTCACCAGCCGGCGGCTGGGCGTGTGGATCTTCGCTCTCTGGAACCTGGCGGTGATGGTGCCGGGCTGGATTCTGGTGCTGGCCGGCGTCAGCCAGCCGCTGGAATGGGCCGAGTTCCCGCTGGTGGTCGACGCGGTCGTGACCGTGACGCTCGTCGCCGCCGCGATCCAGTTCCTGCCGCCGTTCTTCGGCCGGAGCGTCGAATCGCTGTACGTGTCGAGCTGGTACATCGTCGGCGCGCTGGTGTTCACGCTGCTGGCGTATCCGATGGGCAACCTGGCGCCCGAGTTCCTGCCGGGCGCCGCCGGCGCGGCCATCAGCGGCCTGTGGATCCACGACGCGGTCGGACTGTTCGTCACGCCCCTGGCCCTGGCGATCATCTACTTCGTCATTCCCGCCGCGACGGGACGGCCCATCTACAGCCACTTCCTGTCGATGCTGGGGTTCTGGCTGCTCTTCTTCCTCTATCCGCTGAACGGGACGCACCACTACGTGTTCTCGGTGATTCCGATGGCCGCCCAGCTCGGGGCGATCGTGGCGTCGACGCTGCTCGGCGTCGACGTCGTCATCGTGGTGGCCAACCTGTTCCTCTCGATGCGCGGCGCCGGCGTTCTCCCCCGTGATCCGGCGCTCCGCTTCGTCGGCACCGGCACGGCGTTCTACGTCGTCGTGAGTCTCCAGGGATCGGCGCAGGCGCAGATGGCGGTCAATCAGGCGGTGCACTTCACCGACTGGGTGGTCGGTCATTCGCACCTGGCGATGCTCGGGTTCGCCAGCTTCGCCGCCGCCGGCGGCCTCGTGCACGCCTGGCAGCGCCTGCCCGAGGCCCGCTACAACGCCCGGGCCATCGAGTGGGCGTACTGGCTGCTGGTCGTCGGATTGGTGCTGATGGTGGCCGACCTGACCGCGGCCGGTCTCGTCCAGGGCCGCCTGTGGCAGGGCGGCGCCGCGTGGATCGACTCGGTGACGGCGTCGCGTCCGTACTGGGTCGCTCGGGCGTACATCGGCCTGGTGGTGGCTGCGGGCTTCGTCGCACTGCTCGCCGGCCTGACCACCGGCCCGCGCGGCGCGGGCATGGCGGTGCGCCCGGCGCCGGCGCCCGATGCCGCCGACCCGGTGGCGCCCCGGCTGTCGCCGGCGGCGGAGGGAGCATGACCGATCCGGCCGGCCGCGCGCTGCGAATGGCCTACGTCGTGGCCGGCGTGGGCGGCGTGGTGTTCTTCGTGCTGTCGGTCGGGCTCCTCGGGGTCTGGCCGGCGCGGGTGCTCGACGCCGAGACGCGCGCGATGGCACCGCCGCACCCCCTGGAGCCGACCACCAGCGAGCGGCGGGGCCGCGCCGTCTACGTCCGCGAGGGCTGCGGCTACTGCCATACGCAGCAGATCCGCTATCTGCCGGCGGACCGGGCCCGCTTCGGCGCGCCGACGCTCGCCTGGGAGACTCGTCGCGACACGCCCCACCTGCTCGGCACGCGCCGCATCGGTCCGGATCTGAGCCGCTCGGCCGACACCCGCAGCGCCGACTGGCACTTCGCGCACCTGTATGCACCGCGGACGATCGTCGCCGGGTCGGTGATGCCGGCCTTCCCGTCGCTCTTCGACGGCGGCGCGGATCGCCCGCGCCAGGACGCGCGCGACCTCGTGGCCTACCTCGAGTCGCTGGGCCGGGCGCGCCAGCTCGCCGGACCCGAGGGCGAGGCCCACGCCCGCGAGGCCTGCAACTGCGCCGACGACCACCACAGGCTGCTCGCCTTCGGCGGCCGCTTGAACGCGCATCCCGGGCAGGCGCGGCGCGGCGAGTCGCTTCCGGCGGCGCTGCCTCCGGGTCGCGGCGACGTGGCGCGCGGTCGCGAGCTCTACGGCCAGCACTGCGCGAGCTGCCATGGTGCGACGGGAACGGGGGATGGGCCGGGCGCGCAGTGGCTGCTTCCGGCGCCGGCGAATCTCGCGGTGCACACCTACTCGACACCGCGACTGGCCGAGATTCTGTGGAACGGCGTTGCCGGCAGCGCGATGCCGGCGTGGCGCGACCGCACGGCGGCCGACCTGGCGGACCTCACGGCGGCCGTCCAGGCGCTCGCCGACACGCGGCCGGAACCGGCGGTTCCCGATCATCTGGTGCCGATAGGCGCGGCGGTCTATGCCACCCACTGCGTGCAGTGCCACGGCGAGCGCGGCGACGGCCGCGGGTCGGCCGCCGACAGCCTGCCGATGGCCCCGGTGAGCTTTCGCGGGCAGCGGATCGGCCTGGCCGAGGCCGTGCGTGTGCTGCGCGACGGCATTCCGGGGACGCCCATGGCGCCGTGGACGACGCGGCTGACCGACGCCGAGCGCCTGGCGGTCGCCCACCACGTTCGCGGCTTCTACGACGCGGCGCCGGCGGAGGCGACGAGCCGATGACGACCGATCTCGTCGTCTCGGCCTCGGCACTCCTGGCGGCCGCCTTCGTCCTGGCCTGGGCCGTCTCGCCGCGGCTGCGGTCGTGGATCGAGCGGCCCAATCACGCGTTCCTCGACGCGGTGCGGCGGTATGATCGCGACACCCGCGCCGAGCGGGAGCGGACCACGCCGTGAGCACCCCAGAACAGCGCGGACTGCCGGGCCTGGCGACGGCGGGCGTCGGCGCCGTCGTGGCGGCCGTGGCGGCGATTGCGCTCGGGATGTGGACGGCCGGTGTCGCCCCCGGCGGGTCGTCGGATGCCGCGTCACCGACGGCGCCGGCCACGTCGGGAGCCGAGCGCCCGCGACCGCCGCAGCCGATCGCGGGCGTGCCCGCCCACGCCACCGAGGAGTACGGGCGCCGGCTCGTGGCGCAGACCGCGGCGCTGCTCGGCCCCGATTCTCCGCAGCGCTACACCCAGAGCCGCCTCAACTGCGGCTCGTGCCATCTCATGACCGGCACCGATCCGGGCACGCTGGCGCTGCTGCAGACGAGCGAACACTACCCGCGCTTCTCGGGTCGGGCCGGAGCGATGACCGACATCGAGGATCGGATCAACGAGTGCATGCAGCGGAGCATGAACGGCAAGCCGCTGCCCCTCGACAGTCCCGAGATGATGGCCATGGCGGCCTACCTGCGATCGCTCGGCTCGCGCTACGAAGCGATGAGCGCGTCGCTGCGCCGCGCCGACGAACCGGCAGCGTTCACCACCCCGGCTCGCGCCGCCGACCCGGTGGCCGGCGAAGCCGTCTACACCACGCGCTGTGCGGTGTGCCACGGCGCCGATGGCCTGGGGCTGCTGGCCACCGGCGAGCCGGCCAAGGGCTATCTCTTCCCGCCGCTGTGGGGACCGGACTCGTTCAACGACGGGGCGGGTATGCACCGCGTGCTCACGGCCGCCCGTTTCATCAAGGGGCGCATGCCGCTCGGCGAGCCCACGCTCACCGACGATCAGGCCTTCGACGTGGCGGCGTTCATCAACACCAAGCCGCGCCCGGCCATGCCCAACCTCGAGCAGGACTACCCGGACCGCTCCACCAAACCGGTGGACAACCCCTACGGTCCCTTCGCCGACGACTTCCCCGTGGAACAGCACAAGTTCGGCCCGTTCCAGCCGATCGAGGCGCACTACAAGGCGCTCAAGACCCGGAAGTAACGCCCGGGCCCGTGCGGACGTCGGCTGGTAGACTGTTTTCGACGTTGCGCGCGCGTCACGAGCGGAGGGATGGCCGAGTGGTTGATGGCGGCGGTCTTGAAAACCGTTGTACCCGAAAGGGTATCGGGGGTTCGAATCCCTCTCCCTCCGCCAACTCCGCATTGCGGAGTTGAGCTGGAGCGAGCGGTCTTCAGGGATCGCGCGCCGACCTCGGTCGGCGCGACTTGCCACGAATCCCTTTCCCCTCGGTCGCATCAGGCCCGCTAGAGCGGGCCTTCGCTCCCCCTGGACGTAGCTCCACTCACGCCCGGCCTCGCTCGCTCTGAACGTCGGCTTCTCGACGGGCCCGCGCGGACGTGGGCATCGCCTCCGTCGCTACGGGTAGGACACGGATGTTGAACGCCGCGTCGATCGGCATCGGCTGACTGTCGTCGCGGCTGAACCACCGACTGGCCCGCCACCGTCGGGCCGTACCGGATCCTCTTACTGCTCGGACAGGGCGGCATGGGCACCGGGAACGCCTCGTTGACGACCGCCGTGGGTTGCAGGGTGTGGCCGGACCGTTCACCGCGCATCAGCCGGGCGGCTAAGGCGCGCAGCTCCGGATACATCAGCGCCACCAGCCGCGGTGTCACGTCATCGCGGGTCGCCGCTCCGGCGCGGACGGCACGCAGCAGCCGGGTCGCTTCCGACGGCGGGACGTCGCTCATGGCTCACCGGCGACCGCGCGCTCGGCCCGCGGGTGGGGCGAATGGACGTCGGCATTCTAGAACGCGCCGGTCGCCCACGGGTCTGGTACGTGTGGCGGGGGTCGGCGCCATGGAGCACTGAATGACCAGCCCGGGCCCGTGAGGGGGCGCGCCGGGGTTTCACGCTGTTGCAGGCGGTCAACGGAGTCGGCCTACCGGCTGGTCCGTGCGCGCGCTATAGTGCCGATCGGGCGTCCGGTGTCGGCCGCCGGCCTTGGAGGAGTCTGGTCATGCGCACATCTCTGGTCGTAGGAATCGCGTCCGCCGTCGCGCTGTCGGCAGTGACGTCTGGAGTGGCGCAGGGTCCGGCGAGCGGACAGCCGCAGCAGCAGGTGCTGCCGCCCGAGGCGCGCTACTGGATGGGCGCGACGACCGGCAGCGGCATGCTGGCGATGTCGGGGATGGTCGCCGGCGGCCGGCCGTCGATGGCGACGATGATGAAGATGGCCAGCGGTGGTGTGCCCACCGAGGGCCACCTGATCTCGCTGAAGCTCGGCAGCACCCTGGCGCCCAAGGGCGATCCCGAAGCGTTCCACACCATGCCGCCGGGGGCGCAGGTCAACAAGCCCATCTATCTCGAGACACCGGAGCCGGGCAAGTCGCAGCCGGGGCAACCGACCGGGTATCAAACGCCCAAGGGGCAGATCTCGTTCTACTGGGGCTGCGGCGAAAAGGCCGGCCCCGGCCAGCCGGTGGTCCTCACCTTCGACAAGCTGATGCGCGGCGAGAACGATCCCGAACTCGAGGCGCTCGAAGGCGCGGTGTCGGCGCGCGGCGTGCGCACGCCGACGCCCGGCAACTCGAAGACCTACGGCGATTGGCCGCACGGCGACCGAAAGGGCAAGAACCGCGGCCTCGAGGCGCTGTTCACAACCCCGGCGACGCTGGCCGGCCCGCACGTCATCGAGGGCACCTACACGCCGAAGATCGAGTTCACGCTGCCGGCCGACAAGACGTTCATGGAACCGGTTCGGTACACGTCCACGACGGTCCAGCCGTCGGGCGCGATTGCGCTCAACTGGAGTGCTCCGGCCCGCGCCACCGGCTACTCGGTCGGCATCATGGCGCCCGAGCGGGCCGGCGACGACACCGCCAACATCGTGATGTGGTCGTCGGCCGAGCGGCCGGCGACGTTCGTCGTGATGCAGGACCTGACCCCGGCCGAAGTCAACCGCCTGATCGGCCTCAAGGCCGTGTTGCCGCCGTCCACGACCAACTGCACCGTGCCGGCGGAGGTGGTCAAGGCGACCAGGGACGGCTCGATGCTGATGTTCACCGCCTTCGGCGACGAAGCGACGTTCATCCACCCGGCGCGGCCCGCCGATCCGAAGGTCCCCTGGGATCAGGAGTGGTTCTCGCGCGTCAACTTCAAGTCGGTGCGCATGGACATGGTCTCGCCGCAGGGCGTGATGGACATGTCGGCGCTGTCGGGCGGCGCCACCGGCGGCACCGCCCCAGGCGCGCTGTCCGACGAGGAGTACTGCAAACAGATCGACGCACAGGCGGCGGCGAAGCCGTCGGTGGCCGACGCGATCCCCGGCGGCCGGCTGCTCGGCCGGCTGCGCAAGAAGCCGGAGCCGCCGTCGGCGACCGACCCGCGCTGCGCGAACCTGAAGAAGAAGTGAGACGGGTCAGCGTGCGGTGATGACCTCGCGGCCGCCCATGAACGGGCGGAGCGCCGCCGGGATCACCACCGATCCGTCCTTCTGCTGGTAGTTCTCGAGCACCGCGATCAGGGTGCGGCCCACGGCCAGCCCCGACCCGTTGAGCGTGTGCACGAACTCGGCCTTGCCGGTGCCGTCGGGCCGGAACTTGATGTTGGCGCGACGGGCCTGGAAAGCCTCGCAGTTGGAGCACGACGAGATCTCGCGATAGGTCCGCTGACTTGGCAGCCACACCTCGATGTCGTAGGTCTTCGCCGCCGAGAAGCCCATGTCGCCGGTGCACAGACAGACGGTGCGATAGGGCAGCTCGAGCCGCTTCAGCACTTCCTCGGCGTTGGCGGTGAGCGCCTCGAGCTCGTCGTAGCTCTGCTCGGGCGTCGTGAACTTCACCAGCTCCACCTTGTCGAACTGGTGCTGGCGGATCAGCCCGCGGACGTCGGCGCCGTACGAGCCGGCTTCGCTGCGGAAGCAGGGGGTGTACGACGTGTACTTGAGCGGCAGGAGACGGCCGTCGAGGATCTCGCCGCGATAGAGATTGGTGACCGGGACCTCGGCGGTCGGGATGAGGTACAGGTCCCAGTCGCCGCCGATCTTGAACAGGTCCTGCTCGAACTTCGGCAGCTGGCCGGTGCCGTAGAGCGTGGCGCTGTTGACCAGGAAGGGCGGCTCGATCTCGGTGTAGCCGTGCGCGCCGGCGTGCAGCGACAGCATGAAGTTGATCAGCGCGCGTTCCAGCTGGGCGCCGGCGCCGAGCAGCACGGCGAAGCGGGCGCGGGCGATCTTGGTGGCGCGCTCGAAGTCGATGATGCCGAGCTGCGGGCCCAGATCCCAGTGCGCCTGCGGCTCGAAGTCGAACGTCCGCGGCTCGCCCCACGTCCGCACGACGACGTTGTCGGCGGCGCTCCGCCCGACCGGCACCGACGCGTGGGGCAGATTGGGCAACCCGGTCATCAGGCGGGCGCGTTGCTGCTCGACGCCGTCGAGCTCGATTTCGAGCTGCTTGATCTTCTGGCCGCGCAGTTTGTTGGCCTCGAAGATCGGCCGGGCGTCGAGGCCCTGGCGCTTGGCCCGCGCCACTTCGTCCGAGGCGGTGTTCTGCTCGCGCTTGAGCCCTTCGAGCTGCGGGATCAGGCGGCGGCGGTGCGCCTCGAAGCCGGCGAGCTGTTCGAGCTCGGCCGAGACGTCGAGACCGCGATTGACAAAACCTGCACGCACCGTCTCGAGATTGTCGCGAACGTAGGCGGGATCCAGCATGTGACGGGGCTCAGCTGTGCAATCCTAATACGATGTCGTCGTCGATTCGTAAGGCCGTGTTCCCCGCCGCCGGTCTCGGCACGCGTTTCCTGCCCGCCACCAAGGCGATGCCCAAGGAGATGCTGACGCTGATCGACCGGCCGATCATCCAGTACGGCGTCGAGGAAGCGGTCGCGTCGGGGATCACCGACATCGTCCTGGTGACCGGACGCGGGAAGAACGCCATCGAGGATCACTTCGACGTCTCGACCGAACTCGAGGCGTTCCTGGCCGCCAAGGGCAAGCACGAGATGCTCGAGGCGGTGCAGAAGGTGTCGAACCTGATCAACCTGTCGTACGTGCGGCAGGGCGAGCCGCTCGGGCTCGGCCATGCCGTGCTGGTGGCCAGGAACCTGATCGGCGACGAGCCGTTCGCCGTCGTCCTCGGCGACGACATCTTCGACGCGTCGCCGCCGGCCCTGCAGCAGATGATCGCGGTGTTCGACCAGGTGGGGCATCCGGTGATCGCGGTGGAGCGGGTGCCCGAGGCCGACGTCTCGAGCTACGGCATCCTCGCCGTCGAGCCGGCGCCGGGCATGGGACCGCGGGTGCATCGCATCCTCGACATGGTGGAGAAGCCGCCTCGCGCGGAGGCGCCGTCGAACCTGGCGATCATCGGCCGCTACCTGCTCACGCCCGACATCTTCCCGGCCCTCGAGGCCACCAAGTCGGACCGGTCGGGCGAGATCCAGCTGACCAACGGTCTCAAACGGCTGCTGGCATCGCGGCCGATCTACGCGCTGGAAGTGGACGGCGTGCGGCACGACGCCGGCAACAAGCTGGGCTTCCTCAAGGCGATGGTCTACTTCGCGCTGCGCCGGCCCGATCTCGCCGATCCGTTCCGGCGCTACCTCGCCGATCAGGGATTTTCGAAGTAGCGGCTCACTCCGCCTTGGCGGCCGGCGGCGCCGGCTTGCTCCCGGACGAGGTGCTGCCGGCGGCATCGCCACCGCTCGAGGTCGTCGCGGCGTCGCTCTTGCCGTCACCGCCCTTGCTCTCACCGCCGTCGCTCCTGGCCGCCTTGTCGGCCTTGCCCGCACCGCCCTCGCCGCCCTTGCCGGCGCGCGCGTAGTCGGTGATGTACCAGCCGCTGCCCTTGAACTGGATCGCGGGCGAGGACAGCAGCTTCTCGAGGGCGCCGCCGCAGGTGGGACAGCTGGCCAGCGGCGCGTCCGAGAACTTCTGGATCTTCTCGAAGCGGTGGCCGCAGGACTGGCATTGATACTCGTAGAGCGGCATTACTCGAGCACCTCGTCGGCGTGCCCGCCGAGCATGAGCTGACGCAGCGCCCAGAACGGCGCCGAGCCGTGCGACAGCAGGGCGTCGTGGAAGGCGCGCAGTGACGGCTTGCCGCCCTGCAGCTCCTGCCAGTCGCTGCGCAACTTGAGCAGCATCAGTTTGCCGGCGGCGTAGACCACGTATCCAGGGTCGAAGGTCCCGCGTTCCGCCTCGCGGCGCGCATGCGGCTCCTCGAGATAGGCCTCGTTCTGGAAGAAGCGCACGCCCTGCTCGACCGACCAGTCGTCGGCGTGGAGCTTGATGCCGACGACGAGCCGGGCCAGGCGCACCAGCGCCTCGGCGAGCTGGCCGAGCTCAACCTGCGGATCGCGCTTGCCGAAGCCGGCCTCGATCATCATCTGCTCGCCGTAGTGCGCCCAGCCCTCCACGTAGGAGAGCGGCGCGAGCAGGGTCGAGCGGCGGACCTTCGAGTCCACCTTGCGAAGATGCTGAAAGTGGAGGAAGTGGCCGGGGAACACCTCGTGCATCGAGATGCTCCACAGCGTGGGGAGGTTCAGGTCGCGCAGGTGCTCGAGCTGCTTCTCCTCCGGCCACGAACGGAGCACGTCGGTCAGGTAGTACGTCGCCCCCGACGGCCGCGTCTCGAACGGGCCGGGCATCCACAGGCTCGCCGCCGACCAGCGCAGGAAGCCCGGGCTCGGCGCTACCTGCACGTCTTCCCCCTCTGGCACCTCGACCACGCCGCTGCGCGCGAGGAACGTGCGCAACTCGGTGAGCTGTTCGCGGGCGGTGCCAATCAGCGCCCCGGGTGCCGGATGGGCGTTCTTCGCGGCGCGCCATGCCTCGACCGGATCCCCGCTGTCGAGACGTCCGGCCAGCGTGCGGAAGGCTTCCTGCACGCGGCCGAGCTCGCGCTCGGCGATGAGCAGCAGCCGCTCGCAGGAATGGGACAGGCCTTCGTCGACCTCCAGTTTGCGTTCGAAGCGCTCGCGGCCGAGGCGGAACGACGCCTTGGCTTTCGGCCGGACGTCGGTCTCGAGCCACTGCGCGTAGGCGGCGAGAGCCTGTGTGGCCTCGGTGGAGGCGTCGGCCAGATCGGCGAGCAGGTGCATGTCGTCGAGGCCGGCGAAGGCCCGCGGCAGGTCGGCGTCGATGAAAGTGACGACACCTCGGAAGGTGTCGATGCCGGTCTTGACGAAGATCGGCGGCGGGTCCTTGACGTTGTCGCGCGCCGCCTGGACGAGTCGAGGCACCTGTCGCAGCTTGGAGAGCACGCGGCGGGCGCGGTCGGTCTCCGACGCGAACCCGAAGAGCGCCTGGGGGGCCAGACTGGCGGCCAGGATCTGCCCGTAGTAATGGGGATCCCGCTCCCACGACCGGATCGATTCGGCTTCGAACTGCCGCGCCTCGATGTTGGCGCGGACGATCCGGTGTTCCACCTGCTCCACCGGACCCAGGGGCTCGGTCGGAATCGCCTGGAGCCGGCGCCCGAAGCCGGCGAGCGCGCCGGCGTGGCTGTCGATGGCCGTACGGCTCAGGTCGTCGAGCAGGTCGTCGTGGACGTGGTTGCCGTCCAACGTCGCGCTGGTCGGGTGCGCTTCGTAGAGGTAGGCGAGGTAGTCGTCGATGAAGTGCTGGAAAGGCTCGGCCACGTGGATCCGTCGCTCGGTCCGGGGCGTCGGGGAACGAGCATCTCTCAATGGTACAATAAAAAATCCCCACGATGGCCGGCACGCTTTACGTCGTCGCCACGCCAATCGGCAACCTCGAGGACCTCACGTTCCGGGGCGCGCGTGTCTTGCGCGAGGCGCCGGTCGTGGCCGCCGAAGACACGCGCCGCACCGGCAACCTCCTGCGCCACCTCGGCAGCGCCGCGACACTCATCAGCCTGCACGAGCACAACGAGAAGACACGGGCCGCCGGCCTGCTGGAGCGGCTCTCGCGGGGCGAGTCGATTGCGTTGGTCAGCGATGCTGGCACCCCTGCGGTGTCCGACCCGGGTGCCAAGCTCGTCGCGGCCGCGGCCGCGGCGGGTTTCCGGGTCGAGCCTGTGCCTGGGCCCAGCGCAGTGATGGCCGCCCTGTCGGCGGCTGGTGTCGAGGCGTCGTGGTTCACGTTCGCTGGGTTTCCACCTGTTAGGGGTAAAGACAGAAAACACTGGTTCTCGGCAGTCGCCGAGCGTGCGGTCGACGGCCCGGTCGTAGCCTTCGAGGCCCCTCACAGGATCAAGCAAACGCTAGCTGAATTGGGAGTTCTGTCGATTGACAGAATTATTGTCTTCCGTGAGCTGACCAAGCTCCACGAGTCACGATACGAAGGGTTGCCTGCCCAGGTTGCGGCCGAACTGGACCCCGTCGCGGGCGAGTTCACGATCGTCATTCCGCGGTTGCCGGCGCGTCAGGATCGCCAAACACGGCCGTCCGATGCGGATGTAGTTAACATGTTTGGTCAAATAACAGATTTGCCGGCGAGGGCCGCGGCTCGCGAAGTCGCCAAGGCGACCGGTCTCTCAGCGAACGAGGTGTATGCGATCGTCCAGCGGGGCCGGAGCTGACGGTGGGGGTCGCCGCGACCGAAACTGGGTGGGCGTGGCGCGGAGTGGCGGAGAAGGAGCAACCAAGGTGACCGACGACCTGCATGTCGTGGTCCTGGCCGCGGGCAAGGGCACTCGGATGAGGTCGGCCTTGCCCAAGGTCTTGCACCGGGCGGCCGGCCTGCCCTTGATCGAATGGGTGGTCAGGGCGGCGCGTGGGCTGCGGCCGCAGTCGATCACGATCGTGCTCGGCCACGGCTCGGACCAGGTCAGGGAATGGTTCGACGGCGCCACCGACATCCGATTCGTGATCCAGGAGCCGCAGCTCGGTACCGGGCATGCGCTGCTGCAGGCCGAGCGCGTGCTGTCGGGACGGCACGGGACCGTGCTGCTGCTGTCAGGCGATGCGCCACTGGTGACCAAGACCAGCCTCGAGCGGGTCGTGGCCCTGCGGCGCCATCACGGCGCTTCCGTGGTCGTGGCGACCGCCGATCTTCCCGACCCCTCCGGTTACGGACGAATCGTGCGCGACGGCGGGGCGTTGGCGCGGATCGTCGAAGACCGCGATGCGACCCCGGCCGAACGTCTGATCACCGAGGTCAACAGCGGCATCTACGCCTTTTCGCTGGCCTCGCTCTTCGACGCCCTGCGCGGCCTCGGTTCCAGCAACGCCCAGGGGGAATACTACCTGCCCGAACTGGTCGTCGTGCATCGGCGGGCCGGGCGGGTCGTGGTGGCCGACCGGCTGAGCGATGCCGACGAGATTCGCGGCATCAACACCCGGGCCGAACTGGCGACGGTGAGCCGGCTGCTCCAGCAACGCATCAACACCTCGCTGATGGCTGCCGGCGTCACGCTGGAGGATCCCGCCACGGCTTACATTGGCCCCGACGTCACGATCGGCCCGGATACCGTGCTGCATCCCTTCGTGTTCCTCGAGGGTCGAACCGTCGTCGGACCGGAATGCGAGTTCCATTCCGGCGCGCGGATCGTCGATTCGGTCGTCGGTAGCCGGGTGACGGTCTTCAATCACACGATCGTGGCAGAATCGACCCTGGCCGACGACACACGCGTTGGGCCATTCGCCAGAATTAGGCCGAACAGCTCCCTTGGGGCAGGATCTCATGTGGGAAACTTCGTCGAGATCAAGCAGTCGGCCGTGGGCGATGGCAGTAAAATTGGTCATCTGTCCTATATTGGCGATGCGTCCCTTGGCGCGGGCGTGAACATCGGCGCCGGCACCATCACCTGCAACTATGATGGCCGGTCGAAGCATCGCACCACGATTGGCGACAAGGCCTTCGTCGGCAGCGATTCCACGCTGGTGGCGCCGGTCACCATCGGTGCCGGCGCTTACGTGGCGGCCGGATCCGCCATCACCGAGGACGTGCCGGCCGGCGGGCTTGGGATCGCCCGCGGCCGTCAGACCAACAAGCCGGGCTGGGCCGACGCCCGCGCGGCGGCGAAGGACCGCGAGCAGTAGCGGCCGGCGCGGAGACCGGCAGACCATGTGCGGCATCATCGGCTACATCGGGCCCCGGCCCGTGGTGCCCCTGATCATCGAGGGGCTTCGGAAGCTCGAATATCGCGGCTACGACTCGGCCGGCGTCGCCGTCGTCAGCGACGGCGTCCTGTCGATCCGGCGCAGCGCCGGCAAACTCGGCAATCTCGAGGCGGCCATCAACGCCGACCCGTTGTCCGGCCAGTTCGGGCTCGGGCACACCCGGTGGGCGACGCACGGCCGGCCGACCGAGGAGAACGCCCACCCGCATCGCGACTGCCACGGCCGCATCGTCGTCGTCCACAACGGGATTATCGAGAACTACCTCGACTTGAAGCGGGAACTCCAGGCGCAGGGCCACACCTTCGTCACCGAGACCGACACCGAGGTCGTCGCGCACCTGGTGGAGCGCGAGCGGCGCGACGATGGGCTCGACGGCGCCGTGCGCCGCGCGATGGGCCAGTTGAAGGGGCTGTTCGCGCTGGTTCTGATCTCCGCCGATGATCCGTTCAAGATCGTCGCGGTTCGCAACGGCCCGCCGGTGGTCGTCGGCCTCGGCGAGGGCGAGTTCTTCGTCGCCTCCGACATCCCGGCGATTCTGGCCTACACCCGCTCTGTCGTCTTCCTCGGCGACCAGGAGATGGCGGTGGTCACCGGCGCCGGCGCACTGTTCTCTGACTTCGACGGCGAGCCGATCGCCAAGACGCCGACCCGCGTCACCTGGGATCCGATTGCCGCCGAGAAGGCGGGCTACAAGCATTTCATGCTCAAGGAGATCTTCGAGCAGCCGGCGGCCGTGCGCGACACGGTGCTCGGCCGGGTCTCGCTCGAGACCGGCACGATCTTCCCCGACGAGTCCGGCCTGTCCGACGACGTGCTCTGCGCCGTCGATCGCGTAACGCTCATCGCCTGCGGCACGTCGTGGCACGCGGCCCTGGTCGGCAAGTTCCTGATCGAGGAACTGGCCCGGGTGCCGGTCGAAGTGGACTACGGATCCGAGTATCGCTATCGCCGACCCCTCGCCGACGGCCACACGCTGGCCGTCGCGATCACGCAGTCCGGCGAAACCGCCGACACGCTGGCGGCCCTGCGCGAGGCGCGGCGCCAGGGTGCGCGCAGCCTGGCCGTGTGCAACGTCGTCGGCAGCATGGCCACCCGGGAAAGCGAAGGCACGATCTACACCCACGCCGGACCGGAGATCGGTGTCGCCTCGACCAAGGCGTTCACGGCGCAGCTCGTCGCCCTGCACCTGCTGGCGCTGCACATGGCCCAGGCGCGCGGCACCCTGTCCGCCGAGCAACGCAAGGCCCACATCGTCGAGCTGCTGCAGCTGCCGCAGCAGATCGAGCACGTGCTGAAGTGCGCGCCGCAGATCGAGGACATCGCGTCGCGATTCCACGGGCGCAGCGATTTCCTCTACCTCGGCCGCGGCATCAACTACCCGATTGCCCTCGAAGGCGCGCTGAAGCTCAAGGAAATCTCGTACATCCACGCCGAGGGCTATCCCGCCGGCGAGATGAAGCACGGTCCGATCGCGCTCATCGACGAGCAGATGCCGGTGGTCGCCATCGCCCCGCACGACCACGTCTTCGACAAGATGCAGGGCAACATCCAGGAAGCCAAGGCCCGCGGCGGCGCGGTGATCGCCATCACCACCGCCGGCGACGACACCCTGTGGCGGCTCCTCGATCAACAGACCGACTCGATTATCGCCGTGCCGGCGATGTCGCCGCTGCTGGCGCCGATCGTCATCACCGTGCCGCTGCAGCTGCTCGCCTACCACATCGCCGTGCGGCGCGGCTGCGACGTCGATCAGCCGAGGAACCTGGCGAAGAGCGTCACGGTAGAATAAGTGGTGGGGCTCGGGTCCCGGGGGTCAGGCGTGCCGGGGCCGATCGCCTTGACCGCCAGGTTTTCGGGAGATTCAGGTCGGCGCGACGAGCGCCGACGCGTTCCCGGATCCCGGGTCCCGAGCCCCGAGTCCCGATGGACCTCCTGTCTTCCCTCAATCCCGAGCAGCGGGCCGCGGTCGAGCACGTCGACGGGGCGCTGCTGATCCTCGCCGGGGCCGGCTCCGGGAAGACGCGGGTCATCGCCCACCGGGTCGCCTGGCTGGTGCTCGAAGGTCACGCGCGGCCCGAGGAAGTACTCGCCGTCACCTTCACCAACAAGGCCGCCGAAGAGATGCGGACGCGGGTCGAGGGCCTGCTCGAGCGCGACTGCGGGACGATGTGGATCTCGACGTTCCACGCCCTGTGCGCCCGGCTGCTGCGCCGCGAGGCGCACCACCTCGGGCTGTCGCGCAGCTTCACGATCTACGACTCGGCCGACCAGCAGTCGGTCGTCAAGCAGCTGGTGCGCGAGTACCAGCTCGACGACGCCACCTACCAGCCGCGCATGGTCCTGTCGCGGATCAGCCACGCCAAGAACCGGATGGAGGGGCCCGAGGCCTTCACGAACACCTGGAACCCGCGTGACAAGGAGATCGGCCGGCTCTACGCCGGCTATCTGAAGGCCCTCGCCGACGCCAGCGCGGTCGACTTCGACGACCTGCTTCTGAAGACGGTCGAGCTGTTCGACAAGGTGCCGGCGGTCCGCGATCGTTATGCCCGCCGGTTCCGGTTCGCGATGATCGACGAGTACCAGGACACCAACCGCCCGCAGTACCTGCTGGTCAAACAGCTGGTGAGCGTGCACGGCAACCTCTGCGTCGTCGGCGATCCCGATCAGTCGATCTACAAGTGGCGCGGCGCCGACGTGCGCAACATCCTCGACTTCGAGCACGACTTTCCCGACGCGGTCACCGTCAAGCTCGAGCGCAACTATCGCTCGACGCAGGTCATCCTCGACGCCGCCTCGGCGGTCGTCAGCCGCAATCGCGGCCGCAAGGACAAGGTGCTCTGGACCGACCAGGCCGGCGGCGCCCCGATCGTCACCTACCGCGGCGCCGACGAACTCGACGAGGCCGACTTCATCGTCCGCACCATCCGCCGCGGCCTCGCCGACGACGCCCGCGGTGCCGCGGCGGTGCTCTATCGCACCAACGCCCAGTCGCGCGCCGTCGAAGACGGACTGCGCATGGCGGGGATTCCCTATCAGGTGCTCGGCGGCACCGGCTTCTACGAGCGCAAGGAGATCAAGGACGCCCTGGCGTACCTGAAGCTGGTGCTCAATCCCCACGACGACGTGGCGCTGCGGCGGGTGATCAACGTGCCGCCGCGCGGCATCGGCAAAGGCGTGATGGAAGCGCTGGAGCGCGTCGATCCCGGCGCGCCGGACGTCGACGCGCCGCCGCTGCTCGCCGGTCTCACGGCCGTGGAGGCGGCCAACTCGCTGTGGGCGAAGCTCGATGCCGGGGTCACCCGCGGGCTGCTCGGCGGCCGCCAGCTGGCGCCGCTGCAGGCGTTCCGCGAGATGCTGCTCGAGGTGACCGCCCTGGCCGCGGAACGCAGCGTCTCGACCGTGCTCGGCCTGCTGCTCGACCGCAGCGGCTACCTGCGCGAACTGCGCGAGGAGCGCAGCGAGGAGGCGGACGGGCGGATCGAGAACCTGATGGAGCTGGTGTCGGCGGCCCGCGAGTACGAGCTGGCCGCGCCCGAAGCCACGCTGGCCGACTTCGTCGATCGTCTGGCGCTGCTGTCCGACGTCGACAAGCCGGAGGGCAGCCGCGCCGCCGCCGTGCTGCTGATGACGCTGCACTCGGCCAAGGGCCTCGAGTTCCCGCTGGTGGTCATCGCCGGCATGGAGGAGGGCCTGTTCCCGCACTCCCGCGCCTCGGAGGACGAATCCGAACTGGAGGAGGAGCGGCGTCTCTGCTACGTCGGCATCACCCGCGCCCGCCGCGAGCTGTTCCTGACCAGCGCGGCGCGGCGGCGGGTGTTCGGCGAGTACCAGAGCACGGAGCCGTCACGCTTCCTCGACGAGATTCCGCCGCAGCTGCTGCGCCACGAGGAATCGCGGGCCGAGGCCCTCCGCGCCGGTGCCCGCGGCTGGGGCCACGCGCCGAATCCGTACCGCCGCGACCCGCCGCCGCGACGCCGCGAGTACGCCGCCGAAGACGAGGATCAGTCCGGACGCGGCGGCCTCCGTACCGGCGGAAAAGTACGCCACCCGATGTTCGGCCTCGGCACCGTGATGTCGGTCGAGGAACTCGACGACGACCTCAAGGTCGTCGTCAAGTTCGGCTCGGTCGGCCACAAGACCCTGCGCGCGAAGTACGCCAAGCTCGAACTGGCCTAGCGTCGGGTCTAGCCCCCAGCCGCTAGCCCCTAGCCGCTTCCAGCGTGGGCGTCGTCAGACGCCCGCGATCTTGGTGATGATCCAGCGGCCTTCGCGCGCCTGGCCGCCCAGCGTCCCGACCGCGCGGGTCATCGTCAGTGTGAGCGTCGCCGGCGCCGTCTGGCCCTGCGGGTTGCGGATCTGCGCGTCGAGCACGACGTCTTTGGTGACGATCTCGCCCTCGAACGCCGAGGGATCGAAGGGCGGCTGACCCGGCTGGGTCAGCGACGCCTCGGCCGGTCCGGTGGCGGCGACCACCGCGGCGCGCGCCGCCGCGACCGCCTTCGTGAAGGTCGAACTCTCTTCACGCCAGCGGTCCCAGGCCGTCTTCACCACCTGTTGAGCGGCGTTCATCTTCGCCTTTGGATCGCGTTCCAGCTTCACCACCTGCTCGATCATCGGCAGGTTGGCGTTCTGGTACTCCATCTTGCGCGTCGCGAACTCGACTTCGGCGTCGCGGGCCCGGCGCTCGGCCTCGAGCAGCCCCTTCAGGTCGAGCGGCGTGCGCGTCTCGGGCGTGACGCTCGTGATCGAGAAGTCCTCGACGGTGCCCTTCTCGCGCGGGTCGAACGACACCGCCGACATCATCGCCAGCGTGGTGTTGTCGCGCGCCCGCGCGGCGCGGAAGAACTGCGTCAGCAGCTGCTGCTCGGGTGGCCGTGAGCACGCCGCCGCCGACATCACCAGGGGCATCACCGCCGCCACGACGACCGGCACCGCCCGCAACCGATAGCGCGTCATCTCGTCCTCCCTCGTGTCGTCGGACCTGACGGCCGTGCGGCCCTTCGGCCCGCGTCGTCAGCCCTCGCTCGGCGTCTCCGGCGGCGTGTCAGCCGGCGGCACCTCGGCCGTATCGCCGGCCGCGGCGTCCTCGTCACGGTCGACGAGCGCCACAGACACTACCTTGTCCCCCGGCTCCAGGTCCATCAGCCGCACGCCCTGCGTCGCCCGGCCGATCGTCCGGATGTCTTCGGTCGGGGTGCGGAGGATCTTGCCCTGCTCGGTGATCAGCAGCAGTTCCTTGCCCTCGCCCTCGACCCTCGCGATCTCGATGACCTTGCCGTTCTTCTCGGTGATCTCGACGTTCTTGAGCCCCAGCCCACCGCGGCTCTGCACCCGGTACTCGTCGAGCGGCGTCCGCTTGCCATAGCCGAGCTCCGTCACCGTCAGCAGCGTGCCGCCGGGCTTGACCACCTCCATCGCCACCACTTCGTCGCCGTCGCGCAGGCTGATGCCGCGCACCCCGTAGGCGGTGCGTCCCATCGGCCGCACGTCGTCCTCCGGAAAGCGGATCGCCATGCCGTCGCGGCTGCCGATGAAGATCTGGCTGGCGCCGTCGGAGACCTGCACGGCGATCACCTCGTCGCCGGCGTCGATGCCCATGGCGATGATGCCGCCGGCCCGCGGGTTGGCGTAGGCCGACAGCTCGGTCTTCTTGATCGTGCCCTGGCGCGTGCCCATCACCACGAAGTGGCCGTCGTCGAACTCCCGCACGGCGACCATCGCGGCGATCTTCTCGCCGTCTTCCATCTGCACCAGGTTGGCGATCGACTTGCCGCGGCCGTCGGCGCCGACATCGGGGATCTCGTGCACCTTGAGCCAGTAGACCCGGCCGCGGTCGGTGAAGATCATCATGTAGGAGTGCGTCGAGGCGACGAAGAGGTGGTTGACCACGTCCTCCTCGCGGGTCCGCATGCCGATGCGTCCCTTGCCGCCGCGGCGCTGCTGCCGGTAGGTCGAGATCGGCGTGCGCTTGATGTAGCCGGTGTCGGTGACGGTGATCGCCACGTCCTCGTCGGCGATCAGATCCTCGATGCTGAACTCGCTCTCGTCGTCGATGATCTCGGTGCGCCGGGCGTCGCTGAACTTCGCCTGCGCCGCCTTCAGCTCGTCGACGATGATCTGCAGCAGCAGCGGCTGGCTGCCGAGGATGCCGCGCAGCTTCTCGATCAGCTGGAGCAGCTCGGCCAGCTCGTCGAGGATCTTCTGCCGCTCCAGGCCGGTGAGGCGCTGCAGCTGCATGTCGAGAATGGCCTGGGCCTGGATCTCCGACAGGCCGAACCGCGCGACCAGGCCGGCCTTGGCCTCGGCGGTGGTCTTGGAGGCGCGAATCAGCGTGATCGCCGCGTCGAGGTTGTCGAGGGCGATGCGCAGGCCCTCGAGGATGTGGGCGCGCGCCTCGGCCTTGCGCAGTTCGAACTCGATGCGGCGACGGACGACGTCGCGGCGGAAGTCGATGAACTGCTCGACCACCTCGAGCAGCGACAGCACGCGCGGCCGGCCGGCGACGATCGCCAGCATGATGATGCCGAAGGTCTGCTGCAGCTGGGTGTGCTTGTAGAGGTTGTTGAGGACGACCTCGCCGACCTCGCCGCGCTTCAGTTCGATGACCACACGCATGCCGTCGCGGTCGGATTCGTCGCGGATGTCGGAGATGCCCTCGATGGTCTTGTCGCGCACCAGGTCGGCGATGCGCTCGACCAGTTTGGCCTTGTTGACCTGATAGGGGATCTCGGTGACGACGATCTGCTGGCGGTCGCCGCCCCGCTTCTGCTGCTCGATCTCGCAGCGGGCGCGCACCTGGATGCCGCCGCGGCCGGTGACGTAGGCCTCGTGGATGCCCCGCCGGCCGACGATCAGGCCGCCGGTCGGGAAATCGGGGCCGGGAATCAGCCGGATCAGCTCGCGCAGCTTCTGTTCACGGCTGAACGCCGGGCTGCCGGGCGGCGCCATCAGCGTCTGTTCGATCACCCAGACGACGCCGTCGATCACCTCGCGCATGTTGTGCGGCGGGATGTTGGTCGCCATGCCGACGGCGATGCCGGTCGAGCCGTTGACCAGCAGGTTCGGGTAGACGGTGGGGAAGACCGTCGGTTCGGTGGTCGTCTCGTCGAAGTTGGGGACGTAGTCGACGGTGTCCTTGTCGAGGTCGTCCATCATCGCCTCGGCAAGAGCTTCGAGGCGGGCTTCGGTGTAGCGGTAGGCGGCCGGCGTGTCGCCGTCGATCGATCCGAAGTTGCCCTGGCCGTCGACCAGGGTCTTGCGCATGTTGAAATCCTGCGCCAGCCGCACCAGCGTGTCGTAGGCCGGGGCGTCGCCGTGCGGGTGGTAGTTGCCGATGACCTCGCCGACGATCTTGGCGCATTTGCGGTAGGCGCGGTTGCTGGCCAGGCCCATCTGCCGCATCGCGTAGAGCACGCGGCGATGCGCCGGCTTCAACCCGTCGCGCACGTCGGGCAGCGCTCGACCGATGATTACGCTCATCGCGTAATCGAGGTACGAGCGCTTCATCTCGTCTTCGATATTGACCGGTACGCGCGTCTCGTTGCTCATGCGGTTCGTGTTCTTGCCAGCCGGCCCGAGCCCCGGGACCCGAGCCCCGAGCCCCGCCTAGATGTCGAGGTTCCTGACGTCGAGGGCGTTGTCCTCGATGAACTTCCGCCGCGGCTCGACCTGGTCGCCCATCAGAGTGGTGAACATCTGATCGGCTTCGGTGTGGTCCTCGGCACGCACCTGCAGCAGCGTCCGGCTGTCGGGGTCCATCGTCGTCTGCCACAGCGTGTCGGGATTCATCTCGCCGAGGCCCTTGTAGCGGTTCACCGCCACGCCCTTCCGCCCCAGCATCAGGAAGTGATCGACGAAGGCGTCGACCGACGACAGCGCCACCGGCGCGTCCTTGGCCCTCGTCGTCCCGGGGATTGCCGCCGGCACGTCCACGCCAAGGGCCGTGAGGGCCGCGGTCTCGGTCTGGTCGGGACCGGCCGCCACGTCGTCCGCCGCCGGTTCCTCGGTCACCTCGGCGACACCGCTGGCGAGACGCACCTCGACCTGGCCTCGACGCAGCGCCCTGACCAGGTCGCGGATCTCCTGGTAGCTCGCCTCCAGGGTGCGGTACTCGCCCGACGCCACGAACTCCACGCCCAGCCGATCGAAGCGCGAATAGCCGGTGGTCCGGTCGTCGACGTGCAGCAGCCAGGCGTTGTGCTCGGCGTCGTGCACCGCGGTGACGTCGCGCACCGGCGTCGTCAACTCGGCGGCTAGGCCCTCGACCTCGGCCTGCACGGCGAAGAACGACGCGTCGCGGACCCCGCGATCGAGCAGCGCCTCGACGATGTCGCCGGCATGGCCGCGGCGCTGCACCACGCGGAGCACGCGCTGGTAGCCGATGATGCCATGGAGCATGCGCTCCAGCGTCGGGCCGAAGATCTCGCTGCCGTCGGCCAGCCGCGCCACCCGCGACTCGACCGCCCGGTGCACCAGGAAGGCCTCCAGCGCACGTTCGTCCTTGATGTAGGTCTCGGCGCGGCCGCGCTTCGCCCGGAACAGCGGCGGCTGCGCGATGTGGATGTGCCCGCGTTCGATCAGCTGCGGCATCTGCCGGTAGAAGAACGTCAGCAGCAGCGTGCGGATGTGCGAGCCGTCCACGTCGGCGTCGGTCATGATGATGATGCGGTGGTAGCGCAGCTTCTCGATGTCGAAGTCTTCGGTGCCGATGCCGCAGCCGAGGGCGGCGATCATCGTCTTGATCTCGTCTGAGCTCAGCATCCGATCGAGGCGCGCCCGCTCGACGTTGAGGATCTTGCCCTTGATCGGCAGGATGGCCTGGAAGCGGCGATCGCGACCCTGCTTGGCCGACCCGCCGGCCGACTCGCCCTCGACGATGTAGATCTCGCTCTGCGCCGGGTCGCGTTCCTGGCAGTCGGCGAGCTTGCCGGGCAGCGAGCTGCCGTCGAGCGCACCCTTGCGGCGTACCAGGTCGCGGGCCTTGCGCGCCGCCTCGCGGGCGCGCGCCGCGTCGACCACCTTCTGCACCACGCGCTTCGCGACCGCCGGGTTCTCCTCGAGGAACTGGCCGAGCTTGTCGTTGACGATGGTCTCGACGATGCCCTTGACCTCGGTGTTGCCCAGCTTGGTCTTGGTCTGCCCCTCGAACTGCGGGCGCGGAATCTTCACCGAGATGACCGCGACCATGCCTTCGCGGATGTCGTCGCCGCTGATGGACGCATCCTTGAGGTCTTTCGCCAGGTTGTTGCGCTGGGCGTAGGCGTTGACGGTGCGGGTCAGCGCGGCGCGGAATCCCGACAGGTGCGTGCCGCCCTCGTGGGTGTTGATGTTGTTGGCGAACGAGAATTCCTGGGCGTTGTAGCCGTCGTTCCACTGCAGCGAAATCTCGGCCTCGATCCCGTCCTTGTCGCCGCGCATGTAGATCGGCTTGTCGTGCACGACGCCCTTGTTGGTGTTCAGGTGCTGCACGAACGAGTTGATGCCGCCGTCGTAGTGGAAACGGTGGTTCTTGCCGTCGCGCTCGTCGTCGAGGGTGATGACGATGCCGGCGTTCAGGAAGGCCAGTTCGCGCAGCCGCTGGGCGAGCACGTCGAACGAAAAATCCGTGGTTTCGAAGATCTCGGTGTCGGGCTTGAAGGTGATCTTGGTGCCGCGGCGTTCGGTGACGCCGGTGTTGTTGAGTGACGTCGTCGGGTTGCCGCGTTCGTAGGCCTGGACGTAGACCTGTCCGCCGCGCCAGATCTCCAGATCGAGGCGTTCGGCCAGGGCATTGACGACCGAGACGCCGACACCGTGGAGACCGCCAGAGACCTTGTAGCTGTCGTTGTCGAATTTGCCGCCGGCGTGCAGCACCGTCAGGACGACCTCGGCCGCCGAGCGGCCGCTCTCGTGCATGTCGACGGGAATGCCGCGGCCGTTGTCGATCACGGTCACCGATCCGTCGAGGTGAATCGAGACGCTGATTTCGCTGCAGTACCCGGCGAGGGCTTCGTCGATCGAGTTGTCGACGATCTCGTAGACGAGATGGTGCAGGCCGGCGGGTCCGGTCGACCCGATGTACATGGCGGGCCGCTTGCGAACCGCCTCGAGTCCTTCGAGGACCTTGATCTTGTCGGCGCCGTAGTCGTCGGCGGACTGTCCCGGTGGCGTCAGCGACGGAGTCTCAGATTGCGACATCAACCCTTCGTTTCGAGCGGCTTCGACCGAGGCTGCGGCCCGATCACACCCTCATGGGCATGATCACGTAGGTGTAGTCGTAGCCCTCGGCATTCACCGGTTTCAGGACCGCCTGGCTCACGTCGTCCTTCACGTCGAGCGCGACGGTGTCGACATCGACGACGTTGAGGAAGTCGGCGACGTACTGGGCATTGAAGCAGATGGTCATCCCGGGGCCGCTGTAGTCGACGGTCAGCGGTTCGTGCGCCTCGCCGAACTCCGGGCTGCTGGTGGTGACATCGACCTTGCCCTTGTCGATGGTGAACTTCAGGGCCCGCGACCGTTCATTGGAGAGGATCGACACGCGCTTGACGGCACTGGTCAGACGATCGCGTTCGAACTCGAGGTGCTTGTCGTTGCCCTTGGGGATCACTTTCTCGTAGGCCGGAAACTGACCGTCGATCATCCGCGACACCAGCAGCCGCGGTCCGATCCGGAAGAACATGTGATTCTCGCCGCGCTCGAACTCGACGTCCTTGTCGCTGTCGGCGAGCAACCGGCCGAGCTCGGACAGCGTCTTGCGCGGCAGGATGGCTTTGATCTCCTCCCCCTTACCGCCGTCGCGTGTCGCCGTCACCAGCGCCAGGCGGTGACCGTCGGTGGCGACCATGGTCATCGCATCGGGTTTGACCACGAACAGCGCGCCGTTCAGGTAGTAACGCGTATCCTCGCCGGTAATGGCGAACTGGGTCTTGGCGATCAGTTGGCGGAATGCCGCCGAAGGAATGGTGGTCGCCTTGGCGAGGTCGGAGGTCGGAGGCGTCGGAAAATCGGCCACCGGCATCGTCGGCATCTTCGACTCGAAGCGCTCGGCCGACACGGTGACGTGGGCACCGTCCTTCGACGACGACAGCTTGACGTCGCCGTCGGGGAGCGCCCGGACGATCTCGTACAGCTTCTTGGCCGGCAAGGTGATCGAGCCAGGCCGATCGACGGCAGCCTCGCAGCGGCTGCTCAACGTGACTTCGATGTCGGTGGCCAGCAGCTTGATGCTGTTCCCGTCGGTTTCGATCAGCACGTTCGCCAGGATCGGAATCGTGTTCTTGCGCTCGACAATCTGCTGGAAGAACTGCAGCTCACGCACAAGATCGGCCTTCCGGGCGACAAGTTCCATGTCAGCGAGACCTCGAGAAGCGGCGCGGCGGCCGTACGTTCCCTATAGAGACCAGGAGAGGGAAAGAGAAGATAGAAAAGTATACAGGAATGCCCGTGGAAAACCAAATGATCCGAGGCGGCAAACCCTTTACTTTCAACAGGTTGAACTGTTGAATTTTCTGCGGATTGAGGGTCGCCCGGCGGGTGGGTCTGGACGGCTGGTCCGGGCTGTCCGCAGCCGTCCACAACCGGGCGAATCGGGCCTGTGGAAATCCGCGGACAGCTGCTGCCGGGAGGCCGCGAATACTCAGCGAAAGGCTTCGAGGAAGCTGGTGACGAGGCTGTTGAAATCGCCGTCGGTCTTGCGCAGTTCCTCGATCTTCTTGATCGAGTGGATCACCGTCGAGTGGTGCTTGCCGCCGAAGGTCTTGCCGATTTCGGGCAGCGACGCGTGCGTCAGCATCTTGCAGAGGTACATCGCGACCTGGCGGGGCATCGCCACCGACTTGGCGTTGTTGCGTGACTTCAGGTCGGTGACCTTGAGCTGGTAGTAGTCGGCGACGTGCTTCTGGATCTGTTCCAGCGTCACCGCGCGCTCGTCGTGATCGATGACGTTGCGGAGGACTTCCTGCGCGAGTTCGATCGAGATGGTCCGGCCGGTGAGCGAGGCGTAGGCGAGCAGGCGGATGAGCGAACCTTCGAGTTCCCGGATGTTCGACTTGATCTTGGTGGCGATGTACATGGCCACGTTGTCGGGGAGCGGGATGGCCTCGGTATCGGCCTTTTTTCGCAGGATGGCCACCTTGGTCTCGAGATTCGGCGGCTGGACGTCGGCGATGAGTCCCCACTCGAACCGCGAGCGGAGGCGCTCCTCGAGACGCGGAATCTCATGGGGCGGCCGATCGCTGCTGAGCACGATCTGCTTCTGTGCGTCGTAGAGCGCGTTGAAGGTGTGGAAGAACTCGTTCTGTGTGCCTTCCTTGCCGGCGACGAACTGGATGTCGTCGACGAGCAGCACGTCGACCGAGCGGTAGCGTTCTCGGAACTCGAGGATGCGGTCGTAGCGCACGGCGTTGATCATCTCGTTCATGAAACGCTCGGACGAGATGTAGGTGAGGCGCAGCGCCGGCGCATGCTGTACGACGTACTGGCCGATGGCGTGCATCAGGTGGGTCTTGCCAAGGCCGACGCCGCCGTAGATGAAGAGCGGGTTGTAGGACAGGGACGGCGCTTCGGCGACGGCGCGGCAGGCGGCGTGGGCGAACTGGTTGGAGGGGCCGACGATGAAGGTGTCGAAGGTGTAGCGCGGGTTGAGACCCTGGGCGGTCACCGGAACCGCCGCCTCGCCCGACGGCGTGTCGGCGGCGTCTGGCGGCGCGTCTGGTACTTCCGTACCGGCGAGAAACGTGAGAACCGCGTCGGGGCGGCCCGACTCGCGCAGGGCCTCGGAAAGGACGACGGCGTAGTGCTTGGTGAGCCAGTCCTTGAAGAGCGGATTGGGAACCCGGATCGTCAGTGTCTGGCCGTCGTCGGCGACGAAGCTGGTCGGCTTGAACCAGGTGTAGAAGCTGTGCTTGTTGATCTTGCCCTCAACCCTGGCCAGCACCTGATCCCAGACATTTGCTGACATATCCCGCGAGTCCACTCCGCTTTTTCCACAGGGTTTTCCACACCTGTGGAAAACCGGGCGAATTTCTGCTGGAATCGGCGGCCCCAGACAGGTCTTCCAGGTGGCGCCGAGTCGCCGACTGTACCACAGGGTCCACGGGCAGCCGCCAGCGTGATTGGCAAAATTCTTAGGAAAATCCGCTGTTTACGGCCATGACCACTAGGGATGGTGCGTTGACACCCCTGCGTAACCGGGGCTACACTGCGTGGTTTCAGGGACGACAACGACAATGGCCAAAGGGAAGCGCACGTTCCAACCCAATACCCGCCGCCGCAAGAAGACCCACGGGTTTCGGGTCCGGATGGAGACGAAGAATGGCAGGCTGGTGCTGAAGCGTCGGCGCGCCAAGGGCCGCAAGCGCCTCACGGTCTCGGACGAGGCCTGAACCGCGCCGCCCCTGGACCATGCCCCAGTCCTTCCCGCGCAGTGCCCGCCTGCGGCGCCGGAGCGAGTTTTCAGGGGTGTTCGAGCAGGGGGTCAAGCGCCACGGCCGGCTCATGAGCGTGTGCGTACGACGCGCCGGGTCGGGACGAAGCCGGGTTGGTATCGCGGCCAGCAAGAAGGTCGGCGACGCCGTAGAACGCAATCTGGTCAAGCGCCGGATTCGAGAGATCTTCCGCCGTCTCGAACTACCGGGGGGCCTGGAGATTGTCGTGATGCCGCGGCAGGCGATGGTGGCGGCGCCACTCACTGCCTCGCGCCAGGAGTTCGAAGCACTGGTCCAATCAGCCGCGCGGCATGGCAGACTCCCTTCCACTCACGACGCGCCTCGTCCTGGCCCTGCTCGCGGGCTATAAGTACCTCATATCTCCTTATTTTTCAGGAACTTGTCGCTACGTACCGGGATGTGCCGACTTCATGAAGGAGGCCGTGATGCGTCACGGCGTCATGAAGGGCTCGTGGTATGGGCTGCGGCGCCTGGCCCGGTGTCATCCTTTTGGCGGTTCGGGCTACGACCCCGTACCTCATCAGTAGCCTGATCATGGAACGTCGCGTCCTGCTGGCGATCAGCCTGTCGTTTCTCGTCCTTTTCCTCTACCAGAGCTTCCTGCCGCCGCCTCCGGAGCCGGGCGCCAGTCCGGCGGCGCCGACGGCCGCCGCGCCGGGTGGTGGCAGCGGCGCGGCCGTGCCGGCCCCGGCGCCAGTTCGGCCCAGCCCATCCGCTGCGCCGGTCGCGCCGGTCGCCGCGGTTCGCGGCGCGGATTCCGAACAGGAGTTCACCGTCACGACCGCGGACGTCGAGGCGGTGTTCACGAATCGCGGCGGGCGGCTTCGCCACTGGCGGCTTCGCCACTACCGGGACGCCAGCGGGGCACCGGTCGATCTGGTGCCGACCACCGACGGCGCGGCGCTGCCGTTTTCGCTCGTCGCCCCGGACGCGGCGGTGACCGCCCGATTGAACGACGCCCTCTACGCCGTGGATCTGAACGCGCCGCCGCGCATCGACGCCTCGACGACGCCGGCGGTGCTGGTGTTCGTCTACGAAGCCGCCGACGGACTTCGCGTGCGCAAGCAGTTCGCGTTCGAGCCGACCGGCTACGGCGTGACCTTCACGCCGCAGGTGGCACAGGGCGGCGCCGCGATGAATGCCGGGGTGCTGTGGGGGCCCGGCCTCGGCGACGAGATCGCGCGGAGTGCCGGGTCGGGGGGCATGTTCTCGGGCACCTACGTCTATCCGGCCGAAGGCTTCGTCCACCGCGACGGCGAGGTGACGCGCTATGCGGGAGCCGCGGCGGCCACGGCGGGCCCCCAGCAGGGCGCTTTCCGGTTCTTCGGCGTCGACGACCATTACTTCGTCGCCGCCGTGATCGACGCGCCGGGGAACCAGCGGATCGACTTCGCGCACGTGCCGTTGCCGGACGTGGTCAACCCTGCGGCGGTGCGGCAACTGGTGTCGTTCAGCGCGGCGTTCGACCAGCCGCCGGGCGCGCTGCGTTTCTTCGTCGGACCGAAGCAGTTCGAAGCGCTGCGCGCCGTCGATCCGGAGTTCACCAAGGTCATCAACTTCGGCATGTTCGCCATCCTCGCCGTGCCGTTGCTCGGCGCCCTCCAGTGGGTCAACGGCTTCGTCGGGAACTACGGCTGGGCGATCGTCATCCTGACCATCCTCATCAACGTGGTCATGTGGCCGCTGCGCCACAAGAGCGTGGTGTCGATGCGCCGGATGCAGGAGTTGCAGCCGCAGCTCAAGGCCATCCAGGGCCGCTACGCGCACCTGAAGATGACCGATCCGGCGCGCCAGAAGATGAACGAAGAGGTGATGGCCCTCTACAAGGCCAAAGGGGTCAACCCGGCCAGCGGCTGCGTGCCGATGCTGCTCACCCTGCCGGTGCTGTTCGCCTTCTACTCGCTGCTGTCGCAGGCCATCGAGATCCGCGGCGCGCACTTCGCCGGCTGGATCACCGACCTCTCGCAGCACGACCCGTGGTACATCACGCCGCTGCTGATGGGCGTGTCGATGCTCTGGCAGCAGCGGCTGCAGCCCGGCACCGGCGATCCGGTGCAGCAGAAGGTGCTCATGTTCATGCCCGTGATGTTCACGGTGATGTTCCTGTGGGCGCCGAGCGGGCTGGTGATCTACTGGTTCGTCAGCAACCTGTGGGCGATCGGCCAGCAGTACTTCACGAACTGGCTGATCGGTCCGCCCAAGGTGCCGGCGGCCGCGGGAGGCAAGCGATGAACACGGCTCCGATTGTGGACTTCGTCCAGCGCGTGGTCGATGCGATGGACCTGGATCTGACGGCGTCGGCCGAGGAAGAGGCCGACGGCATCCGCATCAACCTCGACGGCGAAGACGGCTCGGTGTTCACGCGCCGTCAGGGCGAAGCGCTTCAGGCGCTCCAGCAGATCGTCGGCGCGGCATTTCGCGGCGACCGCAACGACGAGCGGCGTCTGGTGGTGGACTGCAACGGCTACCGCCGCGACAAGGACACCGAACTCCACCAGATGGCGGCGTTCCTCGCCGAGAAGGCCAAGTCGACCGGCCTGGCGCAGGAGATCGGTCCGCTCAACCCCTACGAACGGCGCATCGTGCACATGGCCGTCGCCACGATCGAGTCGGTGGCGTCGGAAAGCGTCGGCGACGCGTTCGAGAAGACGGTGATCATCTCGGTGAAGTAGCCGCTTCCGCGGGGCCGCCGTTCTGCGCGGGTTCCTCGACGGGGCGACGGGTGGCGTCCACTGTTCTCCACCGACGACACCATCGTGGCGGTGGCGACCCCGGCGGGCCGGGGCGGCGTGGCGGTGGCCCGCCTCAGCGGGCCCGCCGCGCTGCCGGTCGCGCTGGCGATTGCCGGACGCAGCGGGACGCTTCAGCCGCGGCGGGCGACCCGGGCGCGGCTGCGCGGGCTCGACGTGCCGGACGACGCTCTGATCACGTATTTCCCCGGCCCGGCGTCCTACACGGGGCAGGACGTCGTCGAGATCGCCACGCACGGCAGTCCGGTGGTGATGGCGGCGATCGTCGCGGCCGCCTGCGATCAGGGCGCGCGCGCGGCGCGCGCCGGCGAGTTCACGCTGCGGGCATTCCTCAACGGAAAGATCGACCTGCTGCAGGCCGAGGCCGTCCAGGCGCTGGTGGAGGCCGTGTCGCCGGCGCAGGCGCGGGTAGCGACGAGTCAGCTCGAAGGAGGGCTGTCCCGGGCCGTCGATCGGCTGAGCGACACGCTCGCCGATCTGCGGCTGCGGCTCGAGGCGTCGATCGACTTTCCCGACGAGGGGTATCACTTCATCGACCGCGCCGGCGCGGCTCGCACGTTGCGGGCGGTGCGCGACGAGCTTGATCGGCTCTGCAGTGCCGACGGCGCCGCCCGCCGGCTCCGCGACGGGCACCGGGTGGTCGTCGCCGGAGCCCCGAACGTCGGCAAGTCGAGCCTGTTCAACGCGTTGGTCGGCGGCGACCGGGCCATCGTCACGCCGGTGGCCGGCACGACGCGCGATCTCGTGAGTGAAGAGGTGCTGATCGGTGGCACGCATGTGCGGCTCATCGACTGCGCCGGCGTGCGCGTCACGGCCGATCCGGTCGAGGCGGAGGGTGTGCGCCGCGGCGCCGCGGCGATTGCCGAAGCCGACCTGGTGATCGTGGTGCTCGACGGATCGCGCCCCCGCGACGACGACGATCGACAGGTGCTGGCGACGACCTCCGCACGCCGGCGTGTCGTCGTGGCCAACAAGGCGGATCTGCCGGCAGTGGCCGAGCACCATGACACCGAGTTGACGGTGTCGGCGACCTCGGGCCGCGGCATCGCCGCATTGACGGCGGCGATCGGCGAGCGACTGGCGGCGGCTGAAGCCCCGGCCGCCGCCCTCGTCACCAACGCCAGGCAGCGGGCGCTCCTCGGCTCGGCCCGCGATCGGCTCGCCGACGCGTGTGCCGCCCTCGAGGCCGCGGCGGAAGACCTGCCCGAGGAGTTCCTGGCCGCCGACGTGGCACGGGCGCAGGAGGCCCTCGAGGAACTCACCGGGCGGCGCGCGACGGAGGATCTGCTGGCCGAGATCTTCAGCCGGTTCTGTATCGGGAAATGACGATAACTGTTCGGAATGAATATCTGGTAGGCATTTAAAACAACAAGTAGATGTATGAATTAGATGTCATTGTCGTCGGTGGCGGTCATGCGGGGTGCGAGGCCGCCTGGGCGGCGGCGCAGCTCGGCTGCGACGTGGCGCTTTGTACGCTGACGAGCGCGAGTATTGCCACCATGCCCTGCAATCCGGCCGTTGGCGGCACGGCGAAGGGGCAGCTGGTCCGTGAAATCGACGCACTGGGTGGCCTGATGGCCCGGGCCATCGACGCCACGGGTATCCAGTTCAAGGTGCTCAATCGCAGCCGGGGCCCCGCCGTCTGGGCGCCGCGCGCACAGGCGGACAAAGGGCGGTACGCGGCGTGGGTGCAATCGACGATCGCGAGTCATCGAAGGATCTCGATCGTCGAGGGTCACGTGTCGGCTCTCGCCATCGAGGGCGGTGTCGCGTTCGGAGTGGAGTTGCTCGACGGCCGGCGTCTGCGTGCGCCGGCGGTGGTCGTCACCACCGGCACCTTCCTCAACGGGCTGATCCATATCGGTGACGACACCCGCCCGGCCGGCCGCATCGACGAACCGCCTGCGATTCATCTCGGCGAACAGCTTCGCGCGCTCGGGCTCGGGTGGGGTCGGCTGAAAACGGGGACGCCGCCGCGTCTCTCCGCCGCGTCGATCGACTTCGAGCGCGGCGTTTCCATCGGGGCGTTCCACGTGGAACCTGGCGATGCCTCGCCAACGCCGCTGTCGTTCATGACGCGCGAAGGGCTTCGCAACGCCGTGGCCTGCTGGCAGGTGCACACCACCGACGACGTGCATAGGGCAGTGCGGCGGAATATCGCCAGGTCGCCGCTCTACAACGGCGCCATCCAGGGGATTGGACCGCGCTACTGTCCGTCACTCGAGGACAAGGTGATGCGCTTTCCCGAACGGGAACGCCACCTGATTCACTTGGAGCCGGAAGGGCTCGATTCCGACGAGATCTACGTCAACGGCTTCTCCATGAGCCTGCCCGCGGACGTGCAGCGCGAAGTCGTGGCCGCACTGCCAGGTCTTGAGACCGCCAGGATGATCCGCCCAGGGTATGCGGTCGAATACGACTTCATCCAGCCGACGGAGCTGTCTGGAAGCCTGGAGGTGAGGCGGGTCCCTGGTCTGTTCCTGGCCGGCCAGATCAACGGCACCTCGGGCTACGAAGAGGCGGCGGGCCAGGGGCTCCTGGCCGGATTGAACGCCGGCCGGCGGGCCCAGGGCCTGGCAGCGGTCACCATCTCCAGGCGCGACGGCTACCTCGGCGTCATGGTGGACGACCTGGTAAGCCGAGGGTGCCTGGAGCCTTACCGTCTCTTCACCTCCCGGGCGGAACATCGTCTCCACCTGCGTGCCGACAACGCGGATCTGAGGCTCACCCCGCTCGGCCGCGACATCGGGCTGGTCGATGACGAACGATGGGAGGCCTTCACCGACCGGCGTCACCGGCTCGATCGGAATCGACAGGTTCTCGACCGCCACACCTTCGTCCTGTCGAATGGCGATCGCGTGACGGCACGACAGGCGCTTCGCCATCCAGAGGTCAGTGCACAGGCGGTGGCGGCGTCCGGAGTGCCGATTGACGGCAGTCTGGACCCGCCAGGGGAGGAATTCCGGACGCTCGACACCGAAGTGCGCTTCGAGGGCTATCTCCGCCGGGAGCACGCCGAGATGATGCGGACGCAGCGGGCTGATGGGCAGAAGATCCCGCCGGGATTCGAATTTCGGGGCCTTCCCGGCCTGTCGGCGGAAGTCGTGCAACGGCTCGAGGAAGTTCGTCCGGGCACCCTGGGTCAGGCGGCTCGGATTCCCGGAATGACCGCTGACGAGATACGTCATCGGCGTGCCGATGGCCGCGCCGGGCAGGTCTGTGGACCCGAGCTCCTTGCCGGTGGCCTTGTCGTACGCGACGAGGCGGGGACCGCCGCGTGTGCCGCCGGCGGTGAGCGCGTACACCAGCAGGGTCTTCGTCAGCAGCGGCCCGCTGAAGGTGACGTCGCCGCCGAGCGGCGGCAGATTCAGTCCGCGCAGCGGCTCGAGGCCGCGCACCCGGGCACCGGCGCCGGTCGGCGTCATCCACACGTGTTCTCCGCGGTTCATGTCGATCGCGGTCATCCGTGAATACGGCGGCTTGAGCAGCGGCACGCCGCCCGGCATGCGGGGGCCGACTCCGGGCACCTGCACGAACTGCAGGTTGCTGTCGAGGCCGGCCGCCGGCTTGGCGAGCGGCGTTACGCTGAGCGCATTGCGCGACGGCACGTACAGGATGCCGGTCTCGGGATCGACGGCCGCCCCGCCCCAGTTGGCGCCGCCGACGGTGCCCGGACGCTGCAGCGTGCCGCGCAGCGACGGCGGCGTGAAGAGCGGCCCGGATCGGAACGGAGCGATCGCCTCGATGGCCTGCGCGCGCAGCTCCGGCGTGAAGTCGACGAGGTCGTCCGCCGTGACGCCCTGGTACTCGAATGGCGGAGGCTTGGTCGGAAACGGCTGCGTCGGCGAGGCCTGTTCGCCGGGGACGTCGGAGGCCGGCACCGGCCGCTCTTCGATCGGCCACAGCGGCGTGCCGGTGACGCGATCGAACGCATAGACGAAGCCCTGCTTCGTCACCTGGGCGACCGCCTTCACCCGGCGGCCGTCGACCGTGACGTCGAGCAGGTTGGGGGTCGCCGGGTTGTCGTAGTCCCACAACCCGTGATGCACGGTCTGAAAGCTCCACACCCGCCGGCCCGTCCTGACGTCGAGGCACAGCAAGCTTTCGGCATGGAGATTGTTGCCGGGCCGATGCCCGCCGTAGAAGTCCGGCGCCACGGTGTTGGTCGGCACGTAGAGGTAGCCGAGTTCCGCATCGGCGCTCATCGCCGTCCACACCGTCACCTTGCCGGCGTCACGCCACGAATCGCCCTTCCACGAGTCGTGGCCCTCCTCGCCGGGACCAGGCACCGTGCGGAACGTCCACAGCAGCTTGCCGGTGCGCACGTCATGACCGCGGATCCAGCCCGGTATCTGTTCCTTCCTGATGACGAGCGACGAGATCGAGGCGGGGGTCACCACCACGTCGCCGACGACGATCGGCGGCGACTGCACCGAGTAGGTGAGCGCGTTGAGGTGATCGCGGCTGCCGCGCACGGCGCGCGGCAGACCGTCCATCAGGTCGACCCTGCCATCGACGCCGAAGCCGGCCACCGGGCGTCCGGTACGCGCGTCGACGGCGACGAGATAGCCGTCACCGGTGCCCCAGAGCACGCGCGCGTCGTCCCCACTGCGCCAGTAGGCGACGCCGCGCTGGTTCCAGCGCAGGCTCATCGTCGTGGTCCCGGCCTCATAGCTCTTGGGGTTGTAGGTCCAGATCGTCCGGCCCGTGGCCGCGTCGAGGGCGGCGCCCAGCGACGTCGGCGTGTTGAGGTACAGCACGCCGCCGACCATCAACGGCGTCGCCTTGAAATTGCCGAGGATCGGCGGAGCGCCGTCGCGCCACCGCTTCGGATCCTGCCGGTGCAGCTCGGCGAACACGGCCTGCGGCGGTCCACTCCATTCGCCGCCGCCGGGCAGCGTCACGCTCAGCCGACCGTCGGGCGTCGGCACGCGCCACACCGGGCGCAATGACGAGAAGTTAGCGGCGGTGACCTGATCGAGCGGGGAGTACCTGCTGCTGGCGAGATCGCCGCCGTAGGTCGGCCACTCGCCGACCGGCGCGGTCTGCGCGGTGAGCGCCGCTGCGGCCAGGACGACGAAGACGGCGACTCTCGTCGTCACCCGTGGGTGCTCAAGCGCTGCTCGGTGAGCAGGTCGTAGAGCCGCTGCAGTTCGGCTTCGGAGGCGAAGCCGATGACGACGCTGCCGCCGCGGCCCTTGCGCACGATCTCCACCGGCGCCCCGAGCGCGCGATGCAGCGCGTCTTCGGCGGCGCGGGTGTCGGCGTCCTTCGCGCGCGGAGCCGGCACGGCGCGGCCCGCCGCCGGCGCGATGGCGCGCTTGACCAGGGCCTCGGTCTCGCGGACCGACAGCCCTCGCGCGATCACTTCACGCGCGATGCGCCGCTGGTCGGCGTCGCTGGGCAGCGACACCAGCGCCCGCGCGTGCCCCATGGTGAGAGCGTTGGCCGACACCTCGGCACGGACTTCCGGCGCGAGCCTCAGCAGCCGCACCGTGTTGGTGACCGTGGTCCGGTCCTTGCCGACGCGCGCCGCGATGTCCTCGTGCGACAGCTGGAATTCGGTCGCCAGCCGCTGGTAGGCGGTCGCCTCTTCGATCGGGTTGAGGTCTTCGCGCTGCAGGTTTTCGATGAGGGCCCACTCGAGCAGCCGGCCCTCCTGCCCGGGCGGGACGTCCTTCACCACCACCGGCACGCGGGTGAGGCCGGCGCGCTGCGCGGCGCGCCAGCGGCGTTCGCCGGCGATGATCTGATAGCGGTCGCCGCCGACTCGCCGCACGACGACGGGCTGCACGACGCCGTTGGCGCGAATCGACGCCGCCAGCCCCTCGAGGCGCGCGTCGTCGATGTGCAGCCGCGGCTGGAACTCGCCCGGTTCGATCTGGTCGACGTCGAGTTCGAGCGGGGCGCGCGACGGGGCGACGACCGGGGCGTCCGGAATGAGGGCGCTGAGGCCCTTGCCCAGGGCTTGACGTTTCTCCATGTGCTGCTGCTCCGCGTCGGTTCGCCGCTACGCCGCGCTCTGATCGTAGCCGCGCGTGATGACCTCGTGGGCCAGCGCGAAATAGGCCTCGGCGCCGCGCGACCGCGCGTCGTAGACGACGCCGGGCACCCCGTGGCTGGGCGCCTCACCGAGCCGCACGTTGCGCGGGATCACCGTGCGGAACACCTTGTCCTTGAAGAACTCGCGGACGTCGCGCGCCACTTGCTGGCCCAGATTGGTGCGCTCGTCGTACATCGTGAGCAGCACGCCCTCGATCTCGAGCGCGGGATTGTAGGCCGCGCGGACGCGCCGCATCGTGCCGACGAGATCGGCGAGCCCTTCGAGTGCGAAGTACTCGCAGTGCAGCGGGATGAGCACGGTGTCGGCGGCGACCAGGCCGTTCAGCGTCAGCAGGCCGAGCGACGGCGGGCAGTCGATGACGACGAATTCGTACTGGTCTTTCACCGCGTCGATGAACTGCTTGAGCCGCCGTTCGCGGTTGGGTACCGAGATGAGTTCCAACTCGGCGCCGGTCAACTCCCGGGTGGCGGGCATCAGCGACAGCCGTTCCACGCCGGAAGGGATGACATAGCGGCCGGCCGTGGCCGGGTCGTCGGCCATCAGGGCGTCGTACACGCTGCCCGATTCGGTGGCGCGCTGCTTGAGGCCGACGCCGCTGGTTGCGTTGCCCTGCGGATCGATGTCCACCAGCAGGGTGGCATGTCCGCTGAGCGCAATCCCGGCAGCGAGGTTGATGGCGGTCGTCGTCTTGCCGACGCCGCCCTTCTGGTTGGCGACTGCGATGACGCGGGTCATTTTGTCATACGACCAAATATATTCACGTTGCTTCCGGAGGGTACCCGTGATGGCGCGCGCCGTCAATGGGAAACGTTTCACGTGGAACATCACGGTCGGTAATCATCGCCCGATGCGTTCCTTGCGAAGGACGAGCAGTCGGCTCCGATTGCCCGGCAGTAGCTCGTAGTCGCCGATGACGACCAGCGGCGGCACTGGAGAAGGCTTCGCTGCGCCGCCGGAGAAACTCAGCAGTTCGCCACCCGGACGGAGGAAGGCCTGAAGCGTTGTCAGCACCTTTGGATCGACTCTGACGGCGCGGATCGAAACCACGCTCATAGCCTCGTGGAGGTCGGCGCGCGTCAGCAGCTCCTCGAACCTCGCCGTGTGCACCGTCGTGTTCGCCAGCCCGAGCGTTCGGCTGGCCTGCCTGAGAAAGACCGACTTGCGGACCTTGGCTTCGACCATGTGCAGCGTCAAATCCGGGCGGGCCAGCTTGAGGGGGATGGCCGGCGACCCCCCGCCAGAACCGGCATCGAGCAGCGAGGTCGCCTCCGGCGCAATGTACCTGGCGGCAAGGATGGGCTCGATCAGGAGGCGGTCCACCGCCGCATCCGAACCGTCGCCCGTCAACGAGAACGCCGTCAGATTGACTTTGGCGTTCCAGCGGGCCAGCTCCTGGTAGTACGCCTCGAGCCCCGCGATCAACGACGGCGAGAGCTCGACCCCGACAGCCCTCGCGCGGCGGACGAGTCTGTCTCGAAGCTTTCGGGCGCTCACGGCCGAGATGTTACTGCTGCTGAGTGGTCGCGCTTTTCGCCACGAGTGCGGAGAGCAGAGCGGCGGCAGCACGGCCGTCAACACATCGCCGTCACCGTACAGGGCCCGGGCACCGGCGCGCTGCCGGAACTGGTCGCGCTGGGGCTGCCTTAGGGGCGGGGCTCGGGTCTCGGGACTCGGGTCCCGGGAACGCGTCGGCGCTGATCGCACCGACCAGCCTGCCACGGGCGAGAAACGGCGTCAGTTCCGTCGGAGGTCCTTTCCGGTCCCCCAGCCCCGAGCCCCGAGTCCCGGGTAAGATCCCTTCATGCCGATCGAAAGAAAGCGTCTCACCGAACTGGTGAGCTGCGCTGGTTGAGCGAGCAAACTCGCCGCCGGCGAGCTCGCTCACGTGTTGAGCGACATCCCCGTGGAGACCGACCCGCGCGTCCTGGTCGACGTCAGGACTGCCGACGATGCCGGTGTGTACGCGTGGGAGGCGGGCCCGGCGCTGGTGCAGACGGTCGACTTCTTCACGCCCATCGTCGACGACCCCTACGTCTACGGAGAGATTGCCGCGGCCAACTCGTTGAGCGACGTCTACGCGATGGGTGGCCGGCCACTCACCGCACTCGCTGTCGCGGGCTTTCCCGAGGATCTCGTCGATGCCGAGACCATCGCGCGGGTGTTCCGCGGTGGTCACGATACGCTGCGCCGGGCTGGCGTCGTGCTGCTCGGCGGACACACGGTGCGCGACCGCGAGGTCAAGTTCGGCTACGCGGTGACCGGTGCCATCGATCCGCAGCGCATCTGGCGGAACGCCGGCGGCCGCCCCGGTGACGTGCTCGTCCTGACCAAGCCGATTGGGACCGGGATCATCGGCACGGCCATCAAGTTCGCGCGGGCCCCGGAAGACGTCGCGGCCAGGGCGGTGGCGAGCATGCGGACGTTGAATCGGGCCGCCGCGGACGCCCTCGCTGCGGCCGAGGTGCACGGCTGCACAGACGTGACCGGCTTCGGGCTCGCCGGCCACGCCAGCGAGATGGCGCTGGCGGGCGGCGTGTCGGTCGAGATCGACGCTGGGGCCGTGCCGCTGATCCCCGGGGTCCTGGCCTTGGTGGCGCAGAACCGCCCCGGGGGTCTCAAGAGCAACCGCGACCATTTCGGTCCGGGCGTGGAGGTCCGGCCCAGTGTTCCGCCGGATCTGGCCGACCTGTTGTTCGACCCCCAGACGTCGGGGGGGCTGCTGGCGGCCGTCGCCCCTGGGACGGTGGCCGAGGCGATGAGGCGCCTGGCAGCTGCTGGGGTGGACGCGGCAGTCGTCGGCCGGATCGCGGACCGCGGCGCAACTGCCCTTACTATTAGGTGAAATGACCGCCATGACAGCGGCGCGGCTTCGAGGACCTGTCCTGCTCCGTCGGGAGCCGGCGGCCGAGGCCGTCGCCTTGTCCCGCAGCGTCACGGGATGGTATAAAAGAGCGTTTTGGCCCGCCGCCGGCGGAGCCAGTGGAGGCCCCATCCAGTGATTCCGGACCAGTCGGTCCTCTGGGTCATCGCGCTGCTGCTGCTCTGCGTGTTCGTCCTGAACACGTTGATCTTCAAGCCCATCCTGGCCATGTCGGAATCACGCGCCAAGGCCGTGCGCGATGCCCGCGAGCTGGCCGCGTCGGCCGCCCAGAAGGCGGCCGAGGCGTCCTCCACCTTCGATCGCACGTTGTCGGCGGCGCGCGCCGAGGTCTACGCCCAGATGGACGACGCGCGGCGCGCGGCGCTCGCTCAGCGCGCCGCCATCATGGCCGCGACCAAGCAGGAAACCGAACAGGCGCTGCACGACGCGACCACGCGGCTGGCCGGGCAGGCCGCCGCCGCACGGGCTTCCCTCGAACGCGATGCCGCCACGCTCGCCGGCGACATCGTCGGCCGCGTGCTTGGCCGCACCGCGTAACTCCATGGACGCCGTCATGTCTGCCGCCACGACCCGATCCCTGGCTTGTGAATTTAGGCGCAAGCTCCGGCCGGCCACGTTCGCCGCGGCCATCACCGTGCTCGCCGGAGCCCGGGCGATTGCGCAGGCGCCCGAGGCGCACGCACCCGCGCCGCCCGACGCGCACGCCGCTGCCGACGAGCACGGCGGCGAACACGGCGGGCTCGCCGGCCTGCTCTGGCCGACCGCGAACTTCCTCATCCTGTGCGGCGGGCTCTATTACTTCCTGCGGACGCCGTTCACCGACTACCTCGCCGGCCGCTCGACGCAGATCCGCAAGGATCTCGTGGATGCCGCCGAGCTGAACCGCGCCGCCGCCGCGCAGCTGGCGGAGGTCGACCGCAAGGTGAAGGCGCTGCCCGCCGAAATCGAAGCGCTGCGCGCGCGCGGCGCCCAGGAAATCGCCGCCGAAGAAGCCCGCATCGCCGCCGCCGCGGCCGCCGAGCGCGATCGGCTGCTGGCGCAGACGCGCCGCGAAATCGACGTCCGTCTCAAGGCCGCCCAGCGCGAGCTCAGCGAGCACGCCGCCACGCTGGCGCTCGACCTGGCGACACAGCGCCTCGCCACCGACATCACGCCGGCCGATCACGCCCGCCTGGTCGATCGCTACGTGCAGCAGGTGAAGGCCCACTAGTCATGTCGTCGCGTACCGCCGCTACCCGCTACGCCAAGGCCCTGCTCGACGTCGCCACCAGCGACGCCGATGCCGCCGCCATCGAGCGCGATCTCGTCGCGGTCACCGCCGCGATGCGCGACCACCGCGAACTCCAGCAGGCGCTCACCTCGCCATCGGTGCCCGCCGCGGGCAAGCGCCGAATCGCCGCGGCCCTCGCCGACCCGCTCGCCCTGACCCCGGTCAGCCGGCGGGCGCTCGATCTGCTCGCCGAGCGCGACCGCCTCGGCGAACTGGACGACGTGCTGGCGGCCTATCGCGAGCGGCTGCTGGCCCGCCGCAAGGTGCAGCGGGCCGAAGTACGTTCGGCGACGCCGCTGTCGGCCGACGCCGCCGCGGCGATCGCGGCGCGGTTGAGCGCCCTCACCGGGACCACGGTGCAGGTGGACGCGGTAGTCGATCCGTCGCTGATCGGCGGCGTGATGGCCACGGTCGGCAGCACCGTCTACGACGGCACGGTGAAGACGCAGTTGGAGAAGTTGCGCAAACAGTTGGTCGGAGCGGGCTAGCCCTAGCCCCTAGCCCCGAGCCCCGAGCCCCGACGAGAATCAGCCATGGACATCAGAGCCGACGAAATCTCCAGGATCATCCGCGACCAGATCGGCGGGTTCGCCGCCGACGTCGACGTCGCGGAGGTGGGCACGGTCATCTCGCTCGGCGACGGCATCGCCCGCGTGCACGGCTGCGAACGGGCCATGGCCGGCGAGATGCTCGAGTTCCCGCACGGCGTCTTCGGAATCGCCCTGAATCTCGAGGAAGACAGCGTCGGCGCCGTGCTGCTCGGCGAGTACCGCGCCATCAAGGAAGGCGATCCGGTCAAGCGCACCGGCCGCATCATCTCAGTGCCGGTCGGCGAGGAGATGCTCGGCCGCGTCGTCAACGCGCTCGGCCAGCCGATCGACGGCAAGGGGCCGATTACGACCAGGCAGTTCGCGCCGATCGAGCGTCTGGCGCCCGGCGTCGTCGATCGCCAACCGGTGCGCGAGCCGATGCAGACCGGCCTCAAGGCCATCGACGGCATGGTGCCGATCGGCCGCGGCCAGCGCGAGCTGATCATCGGCGATCGCCAGACCGGCAAGACCGCGGTGGCGCTCGACACGATCCTGAACCAGAAGGACACCGGCGTCATCTGCATCTACAACGCCATCGGCCAGAAGCAGTCGACGATCGCCCAGGTGGTGCGGACGCTGGAGGAAGCCGACGCGCTGCGCTACTGCATCATCGTCGCTGCCGCCGCCGCCGACCCGGCGCCGATGCTGTACATCAGTCCCTACTCGGCCACCGCGATGGGCGAGTACTTCCGCGACAGCGGCCGTCACGCGCTGCTCATCTACGACGACCTGTCGAAGCACGCGCAGTCGTATCGCGAGATCTCGCTGCTGCTGCGCCGCCCGCCGGGCCGCGAAGCCTACCCTGGCGACGTCTTCTACCTGCACTCGCGCCTGCTCGAGCGCGCCGCCAAGCTGAACGACGCCAACGGCGGCGGGTCGCTCACCTCGCTGCCGATCATCGAGACGCAGGCCGGCGACCTGTCGGCCTACATTCCGACCAACGTCATCTCGATCACCGACGGGCAGATCTTCCTGGAAGCCGACCTCTTCAACCAGGGCGTCCGCCCCGCGATCAACGTCGGCAACTCGGTGTCGCGGGTCGGCGGCTCGGCCCAGATCAAGGCGATGCGCCAGGTGGCCGGCACGCTGCGTCTCGACCTCGCCCAGTTCCGCGAGCTGTCGGCGTTCGCGCAGTTCGGCAGCAGCGACCTCGACAAGGCGACGCAGCAGCAGCTGAACCGCGGCGCCCGCCTGGTCGAACTGCTCAAGCAGCCGCAGTACCAGCCGCTGGCGGTCGAACAGCAGGTGGTGGCGGTCTACGCCGGCACCAACGGCTACTTCGACGACATCCCGGTGGCCGACGTCCGCCGCGCCGAGGAGGAGCTGCACCGCTTCATGGCCAGCCGCTTCGGCACGGTGCTGTCGGCCATCAAGGCCAAGAAGACGATCGACGACGAGCTGAAGGGCCAGCTCAACGCCGCCCTGAAGGAGTTCGTCCAGACCTTCGCCAGCACCGGAGCACGTGCCTAACCCGAGCCCCGAGCCCCGAGCCCCGGGACAGGTCACCAGACCATGCCGTCTCTGATCGACATCCGCCGCCGCGTCCGCGCCACCAAGTCGACGCAGCAGATCACGAAGGCCATGAAGATGGTCTCGTCGTCGAAGCTGCGCCGCGCGCAGGAGCGCATCGTCCGTAGCCGGCCGTATGCCCAGCAGATGCTGCGGGTGTTCAACAGCCTGGCGACCCGCGTCGAAGCCGGGGCCCACCCGCTGCTGATGGACGATCCGCACGCCGCCCGCACCCTGCTGGTGGTGATCAGCGCCGATCGCGGCCTGTGCGGCAGCTTCAACACCAACGTCATCAAGACCACCGCTCAGTACATCACCGAGCATCCGGCCGACCCCGGCCGCGAGGTGGCGCTGGCACTGGTCGGGCGCAAAGGCCGCGATTTCTTCCAGCGACGCGGCTTCGACGTGAAGTACGAAGAGGTCGGCCTGTTCCAGAACGTCAAGTGGGCACACGCCCAGGCCATCGCCAACACCTGCATCAAGGAGTTCCTCGGCCCCGACGTCAGCTCGGTCTACCTGGTCTACAACGAGTTCCGCTCGGTGATCTCGCAGCGCGTCGTCGTCGAACGGCTGCTGCCGATCCCGCGGCTGGAAGCCCCGGCCGGCTCGCAGGTGGATTATCTCTTCGAGCCGTCGCCGGCCGAGCTGCTCGACACGCTGCTGCCGTTCCACGTCGCCGTGCAGGTCAACCGCGCACTGCTCGAATCGTCGGCGGCGGAGCACGCGGCGCGGATGACGGCGATGGATGCCGCGACACGCAACGCCAAGGAAATGGTCGATCGGCTGACGCTCTACATGAACAAGGTACGGCAGGCGGCGATCACCCGCGAGATCATCGAGATCGTGGCCGGCGCGCAGGCGACATAAGTGCAGGGACCGGGGACCAGGGACCGGGGACCAGGGAAGAACAGCGACACTGCTATGAACACGCAAAACGTCGGCAAGGTCATTCAGGTGATTGGTCCGGTCGTGGACATCGAGTTCGAGGCCGGGCTGCCGGCAATCTACAACGCGGTGCGCGTCGTGGCCGACAAGACCGCCACCACCGACGCCATCGACGTCGTCGTCGAGGTGCAGCAGCACCTCGGCGAGAACCGGGTCCGCGCCGTGGCGATGAAGCCCACCGACGGGATGCAGCGCGGCATGAAGGCACTCGACACCAGCGCGCCGATCTCGGTGCCGGTCGGGCCCGCGACGCTCGGGCGCGTGCTGAACGTGCTCGGCGAGCCGGTCGACTTCCCCGACCGTCCGGTCGAGTCGAAGGAGCACTGGCCGATTCACCGTCCGGCTCCCAAGCTGGTCGACCAGTCGACCGAGCTGAAGATGTTCGAGACCGGTATCAAGGTCATCGACCTGCTCGAGCCGTACCTGCAGGGCGGAAAGATCGGCCTGTTCGGCGGCGCCGGCGTCGGCAAGACCGTCATCATCATGGAACTCATCAACAACATCGCCATGAAGCACGGCGGTGTGTCGGTGTTCGGCGGGGTCGGCGAACGCACCCGCGAGGGCAACGACCTGTGGCTCGAATTCCAGGAGTCGGGCGTCATCGACATGAAGGACATGTCGAAGTCGCGGGCCGCGCTGGTCTACGGCCAGATGACGGAACCGCCGGGTGCGCGTCAGCGCGTCGGCCTGTCGGCGCTCACGGTGGCCGAGTACTTCCGCGACGCCGAAGGCAAGGACGTGCTGCTGTTCATCGACAACATCTTCCGCTTCACGCAGGCGGGCTCGGAAGTGTCGGCGCTGCTCGGCCGCATGCCGTCGGCCGTCGGCTACCAGCCGACGCTGCTGACCGAGATGGGCGAGCTGCAGGAGCGGATCACCTCGACCAGGAACGGGTCGATCACCTCGGTGCAGGCGATCTACGTGCCGGCCGACGACTACACCGACCCGGCCCCGGCGACGACCTTCGCCCACCTCGACGCCACCACCAACCTGTCGCGTCAGATCGCCGAACTCGGCATCTACCCGGCGGTCGATCCGCTGGCCTCGAGCTCGCGCATCCTCGACCCGCGCGTCATCGGCACCGAGCACTACGACGTCGCCCGCCAGGTGAAGCAGATCCTGCAGCGTTACAAGGACCTGCAGGACATCATCGCCATCCTCGGCATCGACGAGCTCTCGGAGGACGACAAGCTGACGGTGTCGCGGGCCCGCAAGATCCAGCGGTTCCTGTCGCAGCCCTTCTTCGTCGCCTCGCAGTTCACCGGCCGCGAGGGCAAGTACGTGTCGATCGCCGATACCATCAAGGGCTTCAAGGAAATCGCCGAGGGCAAGCACGACGGGCTGCCCGAGCAGGCGTTCTACCTCCAGGGCACGATCGAGGACGTGATCGCCAACGCCGCGTCGATGAAGCAGTAGGACGGCCGACCATGGCGCTGCCGACCAGGCTCACGCTGAGCATCGTCACCCCCGACCACTCGTACACCCACGAGGTGGACGAGGTGTCGCTGCCCGGATCCGAGGGCGACCTCGGCGTGCTGCCCGGCCATACGCCGCTGTTCACGGCGCTGCGGACCGGCCAGATGTGGTACCGGATCGGGGCCACGAAGCACCCGCTGGTGGTGTCGGTGGGCTTCGTCGAGGTGTTGCCCGACCGCGTCACCGTGCTGGCTCAGGTGGCCGAGAAGGCCGAGGACCTCGACACCGCCCGGGCCGAGGCCGGCATGACCCGCGCCGAGGAGATGCTGGGACCGATGCCGCACGAAATCGACTTCGAGCGCGCCAGGGTCGCCCTGCTCCGCACGCTGCAGCAGCTCCAGGCCGAATCGCGGCGCGGCATGTGATGCCGGCCGTGGCAGACTAGTCCGCGGACGAGCCTGCCGCGATCCGATGTTCCATCACCTTCGCGCCCTGGTGAAGTACCGGGGCCTGATCCAGACGCTGGTCACCCGCGACCTGAAGGCGCGCTACCGCGGCTCGGTCCTCGGGTTCTTCTGGTCGTTCTTCAACCCGCTGCTGCTGATGGCGGTGTACACGTTCGTGTTCACCACCATCATGCCGGGGGCCCATCCCGCCGACATCCAGCCCTACGGGCTGTTCTTCTTCTGCGGCATCCTGCCGTGGACGTGGTTCAGCTCGTCGCTCACCGAAGCGTCGAACGTGCTGATCTCCGGCGGCAATCTGATCAAGAAGGTGCTGTTTCCGGCCGAGGTGCTGCCGATCGTGTCGGTGCTGGCCAACCTGGTGCACTTCCTGCTCGGCCTGCCGATCCTGGTCGTGCTCCTGATCTACTACCAGCGACCGCTCGACCCGGTCGAGTTGCTGTGGTTCCCGGCGATCGTCGCCGTCCAGCTTCTGTTCACGACCGGCCTGGCGCTGCTGCTCGCCGCGCTGACGGTGCACTTCCGCGACATCAAGGACATCCTGGCCAACCTGCTCACGCTGTGGTTCTTCTCGACGCCGATCATCTACTCGATGCAGATGGCGCCCGAGGGGTACCGCCGGGTGCTCAACTTCAACCCGATGACGCACCTGGCGATCTCCTACCAGGAGGTGCTGTTCCACGTCGGCCCGCACGGCCACTGGAAGTGGCTGGTCGCGCTGGGTGTCGGATCGGTCTTCGTCTTCCTCGCCGGCTACTTCGTGTTCGATCGGCTGCGTGATTCCTTCGCGGAGGAGGTATGACGACAGCGGCTAGCGGCTGGCGGCTAGCGGCTAGAAAGCTACGCATGCCAACGACCGAGTCCAGCCTTCCGGCTGTCGGCGCGCCGGAGCCAGTCCGTCGGCGCGGCGCGTGCGATCTTCAGCGGGACGGAAGTAGCGCTAGCCGCCAGCCGCTAGCCCCTAGCCGCTTGCCATGACCAATGCGATCGACGCGGTCAACGTCACCAAGGTCTACCGGAGGTACGCCCGCAAGAAGCAGTTCGCCACGTTGAAGTCGGCGCTGCTGTCGGGCAGCCTGGTCAGCGAACTGCAGCCCGACGAGACCTTCGAGGCGCTGCGCGGCGTGTCGTTCAGCGTGCCGAAGGGCTGCACCTACGGCGTCATCGGCCGCAACGGCTCCGGCAAGAGCACGCTGCTCAAGTGCGTCGCCGGGATCACCCGGCCGACCACCGGCACGGTCGCCGTCGACGGCCGGACCTCGGCGCTGATCGAGCTCGGCGCCGGCTTCCACCCCGAGATCTCGGGGCGCGAGAACGTCTTCATCAACGGCATCATGCTCGGGCTGTCGAAGCGCGAGATCCAGAAGCGCTTCGACGAGATCGTCGAGTTCGCCGAGCTGAAGGAGTTCATCGACGCGCCGGTGAAGACCTACTCGTCGGGCATGTACATGCGCCTCGGCTTCGCCGTGGCGATTCACGTCGATCCCGACGTGCTGCTGGTCGACGAGGTGCTCGCCGTCGGCGACCAGGGCTTCACGGTGAAGTGCCTCGACAAGTTCGCCGAATTCCGCCGCCGCAACCGGACGATCCTGCTGGTGACACACTCGCTCGACCTGGTCGAGAAGTTCTGCGACCAGGCGCTGTGGCTCGACAAGGGACGCACCCACGGCGAGGGCGATCCGAAGCGGGTGGTCACCGCCTACATCGTCGACGTCGAGAAGGCGGAAGAGCAGCTGCTCGCCCGCGAAGAGGCGGCGCGGGTCGCCCACGCCGCCGAACCGGCGGCCCCGGCCGACGCCGCGGCCCAGCCGCAGAATCCCGTCGACACCGGGGAGGCGCCGCGCGACATGTTCAAGTCCACCGAAGGACGGTGGGGATCGCGCGAAGTGGAGATCACCTCGGTGGCGCTCACCGCCGCCAGCGGCGATGCCGCCCATGTGTTCCACAGCGGCGATCCCCTGACCGTCCACGTCGGCTTCCGTGCCCACGAGCCGATCCGCGACTTCGTGTTCGGCCTCGGGATCTTCAACGCCGACGGGCTGTGCTGCTACGGCACCAACACCAACCTCGAGGACCTCGAGCCGGAGCGGCTGAGCGGCGAGGGCGAGGTGCGGTTCGTCATCGACCGTCTGGACCTGGTCGAGGGCACCTACAAATTCGATGTCGCGGTCCACAAGCTCGACGGCTACCCGTACGACTACCACCGGCAGCTCTACACGATTCGCGTCAAGGCCAGGCAGAAGGACGTCGGCATCTACCGGCCGCCGCACCGCTGGGAATTCAGTGGCGACGTGAAATTCAGGGACCGGGGACCGGGGACCAGGGACCAGAGATGACGGCGTGCCGGTGCTGACGCCCGACGGTGCCGCGCGGTGGGCGGCGGAGCAGCGCGCGGCGGGCCGGCGCGTTGTGTTCACCAACGGCGTGTTCGACCTGCTGCACCCCGGCCACACGCGCTATCTGGCCGAGGCGCGGACGCACGGCGACGTGCTGATCGTCGCCGTCAACTCCGACCGCTCGGTCAGGGCCCTCGCCAAGGCTCCCGATCGGCCGCTCACGCCGGCGCGCGAGCGGGCCGAGGTCGTCGCCGCGCTGCGCGCGGTCGACGCCGTCGTGGTCTTCGACGAAGATACGCCCCACGCCATCGTGTCGGTGATTCAGCCCGACGTGCTGGTCAAGGGGGCCGACTGGGCGGCCGACGCCATCGTCGGCCGCGACGTCGTCGAGGCGCAGGGCGGACGCGTGGTCAGGATCGCGCTGGCGCCCGGCTATTCGACGACGGCGATCGTCGAGCGGGTGCGCCGCCCAGACCGGTAGCCCCGACCCCAGCGACGCGCGACGCTCACGGCATCACCAGCTGCACCGACGAGACCGGCCCGGCGACGCCGAGGACGTTGACCCCGCGCACCTCGACGATCGCGCTGGTGCCGTCGAGCGGCCAGGTCACCGACGCCGCGGTGGTGCTGTACCACGGCGTCGGGACGCCGCCGGCGTCGCGGGCCCGGTACTCGAAGTGGCTGAAGTTCAGCACCGAGTGCCGCAGATCGAGCGCCACCGCCATCACGCCGGTCCGTCGCGACGAGATCCACACCTGGTTCGGCTGCCACTCGACGGATTGGCGATCGCCGGTGGCCCGAGCGGTCAGGAGTTCGTGCGCGTACTCGGAGGGCACGGTGCTCAGCTCCCACGGCACGGTGCGCCCGTCGAGCCATTCGACCATGTCGTCGAAGCGATCGAAGGGAGCTTCGTGGGGCGCGCTGAGGTGATTCGCGTTGAGGTGGTAGCGGACGTAGTAGTACAGCTCCGCGGTCCGCTGCGACCACTCGAACGGCGACAGCGGCGGCCGGGTCGTCCCCATCACGATGGCGACGTCGTCGAGTTCCCCGGCGAGCAGCGCGTCGCGGATCTCGAGCGCACTGAGCGGCACGCCGTGGCGCTCGAAGTGGCTGTTGAACGTCACGTCCAGCATCACCCACTTGCCATGGTCGTTCGACCAGACCTCGGTGGTGAAGTGCCGGAACGGCACGCTCGTGGTGCCGACCTCCACGTAGCGGGCCGGAATGCCAAAGGCCGCCAGGGACTGCAGGAAGAGCTGCGAGTACTGGCCGCAGAACCCACCGGTGATGCCGGCGCGGATCCAGTCGAGGATGATGAGCCCGTCCCACGGGGGATAGGGCACGGGCATGCTGTACTCCCACTGCGCTGCGACCCAGTCCTTCAGGCGGAGGATGGTCGCAAACTCCGAGGCGGTGCCGCTGACGACGCCGTTGAGGCCCTCGCGGTTGACGAGCTGGGCCAGCCGCGGCGTCGCGAAGTTCTCGTAGCGCACCGGGAGAGGCGTCGTGTCGGGCGCCTGCGTCGGCGTCTGCAGCGGCTGCACCGGTTGCCACGGGAGCTCGACCCGAATCGGCGCCGACGGCGGACTCGAGCCGGCGGCGTTGACGGCGCGAATCGCGACCAGGTAGACGCCGTCCGGCACGTCCTTGAACACGATGGGGCCGGCCGTCGGCACGACAATCGATCCCGAGAGTGGCCCGGAGACGTCGAGTACGGCCTGGTCCGTGGAGCCACCGGCGAACGTCGGCTGCCACGCCAGCACCACGTCGTTGCCCAGCGCGATCGCGCGGAAGGCGGCGGGCGTGGTCGGTGCCGTATCGAGGTCAACGACGAAGTTCAGCTCGTTGGACGCCGCGCCGCGCACGCCGGAGCGTACGACGTGCAGACGGGCGTAGTAGCGCCCAGGGGCCAGCGTCAAGGTCAGGGAAGTGGCGTTCGCCGACACCGGCAGACTGGCGAGCACCTGGCCGGGGGCGAAGCCGCCTTCAAGGACGTACAGGTCTGCTGGCCCCTCTGCGACGGCGGCCCGCCACCTGAGCGTCACGTGCCGGCCGACGACCCCGGCCACTTCGAGGCTGGGAGCCGAAGGGACGGGCTGCCGTGCCAACAGATCCGTCGCTCCGACACCAACGACGAACAGAATTGCCATTGCCGCGAGCCGAAGCGTGACGCGACAGTCGCCAAATGGTGCAGGAATTCTCGTCATATGCCTGAAATTCGCCAGTCACACGCCACACTCTACCGCGGCCGGCGCCGGGGAGAGCAAGAGCGGCGCCGTGCGGAGTGATTCAGCCGTCGTGACTGGCGGTTTGCTTGCCGAACCCGCCGTCGTGGCCGATACTCACAGCCTCGAAATCCCGGGAGGAGCTGATGAACTGGCGTCGGGTGGTCGCACTGGCGGGAACCGCGGGAGGGATCGGGCTGATGGTGGTCGGCCGGGGAGGCGCGCAGGAGCCCGCACCGGTGCCGTTGTCAGGTGAACCGCGTCACCACGTGGTCTTCGAATCGGCGTCGGTACGGATTCACGACATCCAGATTCCGCCTGGCGATACCACCCTGTTCCACACCCACGACACGGCGATCCTCTACGTGCCGATTGCGCGCTCGACGACGAGGTCGCAGGTGTTGGGGGGGGGAATGGAGCGGGGGAGGCGGCGCCGCCGCGGCGGCCGCGCTCCCGCCCCCCGACCGCCCGCAGCGCGTGAACAGCGTCACGACCTACGTCGAGAAGCCGTATACCCACCGCGTCAACAACGTGGGCAGCTCGCTCTTCCGGCTGATCGGCATCGCCAACCGGACGACCGGCGCGGGCGGGGCGGCGGACGACGTCTCTGGCCTGTCGGCGACGCCCGAGCTGGAGAACCACTGGTATCGAGCCCACCGGATCGTCATCAAGCCCGGCGAGGCGACGGGGCCGCACCGGCATGCCGTCCCGGTCGTCGTGGTGATGCAGACCCACGGCACCGTGGTCTCCGAGAGTCCGGCGTGGAGCCCGATCAACGGTCCGGGCGACTACACCTGGCACAGCGGCGGCGGCGATCACGTGGTGCGCAACCGCGGCGCCGGCGAGGTCGAACTCGTCGAGGTCGAGGTGCGGGGCGCTACGGCACCGTGACGTCCACTTCGTTCGAGGCCGGACCCAGCCCTGCCGCGCTGCGGGCGCGCACGCGGATGAAATAGCGGCCTGGCCCGACCGCGCCGCTCACCGCCGTGACGGCGCCGACGTCGAACGAGGCGACATCGGCGGCGCCGCTGCCGGTGCCGACTTCGAGCAGGTAGCCGGCGGGTGCCGGCCCGGGCGGCGGCGACCACGAGAGCCCGAGGACGCGACCCGTCACGCCGGCCGAGAGGGTGCCCGGCGCGGCGGGCGGCGTGGCGCCGCCGACGGTGACGACCACCTCGTTCGAGACGGCGCCGGTTCCGCAGGCGCTGCGCCCGGCCACCCGCACGTAGTAGACCCCGGGCGGCGCCGCGCCGCTCCAGCCCGTCGTCGCCGATCCGGTGTCGAACGTGGCGAGGTTGGCGCGGCCGGGCGCCGACCCGGCCGAAAGGACGTAGCTGGCCGCCGCCACCGTGCCAGCCGGGGGCGTCCACGCGAACGTCACGACTCCGCCCGCCACGGTCGCCGAGAGTGCACCCGGCGCCAGGGTCAGGCCGACACACCCGCCGCCAGGCCCCATCACCAGCCCGACGTCGTCGGAGGCTTCGCCGGCACCCGCGGCGCTCACCGCGCGTATACGCAGCCAGTAGGTGCCGTTGGGCACGCCGGTGGCCGTGAACGAGCGGGTGGCGGAGAGCGGCGTGACCAGCAGGTTGCTCACCGACGGCGCGGTGCCGACTTCGAGGACGTGGCCGACGACGGGATCCGAAGATGGCGCCGGATCCCACTCCATCGACACGGTACGGCCCGACGTCGAGGTGCGCGGCTTGGGCGACTTGCCGGGCTTGCTCTTGGCCACGGTGACGCTGGCCGACGCCTCCGGCGAGTTGGCGCTCTCGCCGTACGCGTTCCGTGCCCGCACCCGCGCATAGTAGGCGCCGCTGGTCGTGATGGCGATCGACAGCGACGTCGCCGTGGTCGTCTGTACCGGAAGGGTCGTCGAACCGGGTGACGTGCCGACGTAGACGGCATAGCTGGTGGCCGCGCTGCCGGTGGCCGCCGGCGTCCAGGTCAGGGACAGCGCCGCCGACGAGCCGACGGCGGTGAGCGTCGTCGGCGGATCGGGCGGTGCCGGCGTGGCGGTGACGGAGAACTGGACCGCGCGGGTCACCGCCGTCGAGCCGTCGCTGGCCGCCAAGGTGAGCCCGCCGGTCCCGGCCGCGCCGGCCACCGGCGTGAGCGTCACCGTGAACGTGCGGCTGGTCGCCGTCGAAGACACCGGCGCCACCGTGATGCCGGCGTTGGCCAGCACGGCGGCGTTGGTGGTCGTGCCCGCGAGCGCGAGGCTCGCGCCCGCGGTGTCGATGTCGGTGACGGTCACCGGGAACGACGTCGCGGTCGACACCACGGTGGAGACGGCGGTCGGCACGCCCACCGCGAAGGCTGGAGCGTCGTCGACCGCGCTGACCGAGAGGGTGAAGCCGGACGGCGTGGTCGACACGCCGTCGCTGACCGCGACGGTGATCGTGCCCTGGCCCGACTGGTTGGCCGCCGGCGTGATCGTCAGCGTGCGCTGCGCGCCGGCGCCGCTCAGCGCCAGGCCGGCCGCCGGCACCAGCGTCGTGTTCGCCGACGCCGCCGTGACGACCAGGCTCGAGAGCGCCGTGTCGGGATCGCCGATCGTGAAGGGCACCGCCACCGAGCCGTCTTCGGCGACCGACTGCGTCGCGATGGCGCTCACGGTCGGCGGCGCCGGCACGACCACGGTGAGCGCGAACGAGGCCGTCGCCGTCGCGCCGCCGTCGGAGCCGACCAGCGTCACGGTGGCGCCGCCCGACTGGCCGGCCGCCGGTGTCATGGTCACCAGCAGCGTGCGGGCGTTGGCGGTGGTGGAGGTGACGGCGAACGAAACGCTCGCGTTGGGGAGCAGCGCCTGGTTCGAGGAACTGGTCGCCAGCGAGAGCGCGCTGCCGGCGGTGTCGATGTCGCTGATCGTGACGCTGGTCTGCGTCGACGTTCCGGCGGCGATGGTCGCCGACGCCGGCGTCCGCGTGATCGTCGGCGGGTCGTTGACCGCGGTGACCGTGAGGGTGAACGTGCGCGAGGCGGTGCGCGTGCCGTCGTTCACCGTCACGGTGATCGACGCGCTGCCCGACTGGTTGGCGGCGGGAGTCACCACCAGCGTCCGGTTCGCGCCGGAGCCGCCCAGCGCCAGCGCCGCCGACGTGTTCGGGACCAGCGCGGCGTTGCCCGACACCGCGGTCACGGTCAGGCTCGACGCTGCGGTTTCGGTGTCCCCCACCGTGAAGGCCAACGGCGCGGTGGCGCCGTCCTCGGCGATGGTGGCATTGCCGATCGCGCTGATGGTAGGGGCCGTGCCGCTGCCGACGGCCTGGCGGAAGTTGGCCAGCGCGCTCGCCGCGTTGTTGATCGAGAGCGCGTTGTTGTGCTGCGCCACGGTGCCGGTCGGGGCCCCGGAGTAGGAGACGTTGGGATTGGAGAAGTGCAGCACGCGCGGGCAGCCGGCGGTGCAGTTGTAGGCCATCACCGTGCGAAACAGGTTCGACGGATTCTTGTAACCGAACGAATAGGAATACAGCGAGGCCTGGCCGGAGCCGTCTTCTGGCGCGTGCGCCGAGCCCATGTTGTGGCCCAGTTCGTGACCAAACGTGTAATTGGGGCTGATGCACGGATACGCCGTGACGCTGAACGCCCACGGCGCGAAGCTCGACGACGCCGACGTCATCACGTAGCCGACGCCGCAGGCGCCGCCGGCGACGTCGCCGACGATGAGCACCATCAGGTCGGCGCCCAGCGCGTCGCGCCGGGCGTGGACCTCGTCCATGTAGCCGTCCGAGGCGGTGCGGAACCGGGAAAGATCGGTACTGAGGTCGCCGCTCTCGGTGTAGCTGGTCAGCTCCGATCCGAGCAGCCGGAGCCGTGGTACGACGCCACTGTTGGCATAAGCGGCGTTCGATTCTGCAACGCCGAGTGCAATTCTCGCCTGGACGTTGGCGTCGGTACCGCCGGCCGTCGTCCGCGCCGCCGCGGTGTACATCACCAGGACGTCGATGATCGTGCCGTCGTCGCCGGCCGTGGGCGGGTCATCGGTCGCAGCGCCGTCGCCCGGCAGGTCGGGAAGGCGGGGGTCCAGATCGGCGCCGAGTGGTGTGCTCGACACCTCGCGGACGGCATACAGTCCGTCGGCGGCCGGCTCGATCGACCAGGCCGTCTCGAGGGTGCGGATCGAGCCTTGGAGCACGCCGCCGACCTCGACCAGGACGACCGAACTGAGGGGCGCGCCGGGGATCTCCCCGGTCCAGGAACGCACGTCATTTTGCAGGATCTCGCGCCGCAGCAGCCGCGCCTGGACGGCGCGGCCCGACGTGAGCTGGAGACCGATGCGGTCGGCGTCGAGGGCGCGCAGATTGGCGGCGGCGAGGCGCGCCTGCAGGGTGTCGAGCCGATCGGCCAGCACGGCGGGCATCCGCCCTGAGGTCACCGTTTCGCTCAGCAGCGCCGGAACCGCAGGACCCTGGGCGCGGCCGGTGGCCGCCGCGAGGAGGATCGTCACCGCGGCCAGCCACCACGCAGAGGGCCGGCGCCCGACCCGTGCAGGCGTCGTCATCCAGAGCCGAGGTGCAAGTTCCACGCCCTCGGAGGCCCAGGGCATTCGGGTGGCGGCGCCGCAGACGACTCCACGTCGTTCGATCGTCCCGCCGCGCAATCCGCCGGGCACCCGTAGGACAATAGGGATTTGCCGAGGTGCCGGACGTCCCCGCAGGGACGGACCGGCGATCGGCATGTACGGCGACTGGTCCGATGGCTTCATCTTCATCTCTCGTTCTCCGTTCGCTCGTCAAGGGCGCGGTGGCCCGCCTCGGCCTCGCCCTGCGAGCCCAGCCGTTGTCAGGCCTGACTCCGCAGGCCAAAGCCCTCGCGGTGGCCGGATCGGCCCACGACGCCCCCGATCGGCCGCTGCTGCTGGTGGTGCCCACCGACGCGGCCATCGATCCGACGGTCACCGACGTGCGCTTCTTCCTCGGCGCCATCGAAGGCCACGGCGAGGCCGAACTCGCCGGCGCGGTGCTGCCGTTTCCGGCGCTGCATGCCGACCCGTACCGCGCCCTCACGCCGCACATGCGGGTCAGCTCGGCGCGCGCCCGGGCGCTGCTCGCGCTGGCGACCGGCAGTGCCCGCGTGGTCGTGGCGTCGGCGCCGGCGCTGCTGCAGCGGCTGACCGCGCCGGCGACGCTGCGGGCGCGATCACTCGGGGTGCGGACCGGGTCGGAGATCGACCCCCTCGCCCTGTCGGCCCTGCTCGCCGCCGCCGGCTACGACCGTCAGGACCCGGTCGACGATCACGGCGAGTACTGCGTGCGCGGCGGCATCCTCGACGTCTACCCGCCCGACGAGATCTGGCCGATCCGCATCGAGTTCATCGGCGACCTGGTGGAGTCGATCCGCCGGTTCGACCCGGGCACCCAGCGATCGGTGGAGACGCTCGACCAGTTCCTGGTCGTGCCGGTGCGCGAGCAGACCGAGGCAACCGTCCTCACCGCCGCCGGCGACGCCACGGTGTTCGAGTACCTCACCGCCGCGTCCGGTGGCCGGGTGGCGGTTTCCGAACCCGACGAGGCGGTCGCCGCCGTCGAGCGGGCGGCGACGGTGGCGCAGGCCAGCTACGACGACGCGCAGGGCCGCTCGAACACGCCGCCGTCCCTGCCGGCGCCGGCCGCGCTGTTCATGCCGGTCGACGAGCTGCGCGATCGGCTGGCGCGGGCCGTGGCGTTGACCGGCCTGCACGTGGATGACGGCGCGGCCGGCCTCGCCGGCGCCGTCCATCACGTCGCGGCGCAACCGGCGCAGCGCTTCCACGGCCGCATCGCCGACTGGGTACAGGAGGTGCGCGACCGCCGCGCCGGCGGCGACACCGTGGTCTTCGTCGCCGCGACCGCCGGACGCGCCGAGCGCACCGTCGAGATGCTCGCCGACTACGACGTGCGCGCCGAGCTGGCCACGCGCACGAGCGAGCTCACGTCGGGCGCGGTGCTCGTCGCCGTCGGCACGTTGAGCGGCGGCCTGCGCCTGCCCGATGCCGCGCTGTCGATCTACGCCGAACCTGACATCTTCGAAGAGGACCGCCATCGCGGCGGCGCCGCCCGCAAGCGGTCGCTGGCGGCGACGTTCCTCTCCGACCTGCGCGACCTCAAGGTGGGCGATCTGATCGTCCACGTCGACAACGGCATCGGCGAGTTCGTCGGGCTGCGGCAGATCGGCGTCGGTGACACCGCGCACGAGTTCCTCGAGCTGCGCTATCACGGCGACGACAAGCTGTTCGTGCCGGTCGAGCGGCTCGACCTGGTGCAGAAGTACACCGGCGGCAGCCGGCCGGCGCTCGATCGGCTCGGCGGCACCACCTGGGAGCGGGCCAAGGGCAAGGTCAAGAAGGCCATGCGCGACATGGCCGAAGAGCTGCTCAAGCTCTACGCCGCGCGCAAGGCGGTGCCGGGCCATGCCTTCGGACCCGACACCCACTGGCAGGAGGAGTTCGAGGCGGCGTTCCCCTACGACCTCACGCCCGATCAGGCCACCGCGGTCGCCGACATCAAGCGCGACATGGAGTCGTCGATGCCGATGGACCGGCTGCTGTGCGGCGACGTCGGCTACGGCAAGACCGAGGTGGCGCTGCGGGCGGCGTTCAAGGCGGTGATGGACGGCAAGCAGGTGGCGATTCTGGCGCCGACCACCGTGCTCGCCTTCCAGCACCTCGAGACGGTGCGGGCCCGCATGGCGTCGTTCCCGGTGAAGGTGGACATGGTGTCGCGCTTCCGCACGAAGGCGGAGCAGGCGGCGATTCTCGAGCAGCTCGCCGCCGGCCAGCTCGACATCCTGGTCGGCACCCACCGCCTGCTGTCGAAGGACGTGGTGTTCCGCGACCTCGGGCTGCTCGTCGTCGACGAAGAGCAGCGCTTCGGTGTCGCCCACAAGGAGCGCATCAAGCAGATGCGCCGCAAGGTCGACGTGCTGACGCTGACCGCCACGCCGATTCCGCGCACGCTCAACATGTCGCTGGTCGGCATCCGCGACATGTCGGTGATCGAGACGCCGCCCAAGGACCGCCTGTCGATTCAGACCCACGTCGTCAAGTTCGACCAGAACGTGATCAGCCGGGCGTTGCGCACGGAACTGGCCCGCGGCGGCCAGGTCTACGTGGTGCACAACCGCGTCGAGTCGATCTACTCGATGGCCAACCTGCTCGAGCGCCTGGTGCCCGAAGCGCGCATCGTCGTCGGCCACGGCCAGATGAGCGAGGACGCGCTCGAGCGGACCATGCTCGACTTCATGGCCCACAAGTACGACGTGCTGCTGTCGACGACGATCGTCGAGAACGGCCTCGACATCCCCAACGCCAACACCATCGTCGTCAACCGTGCCGACCGCTACGGACTGTCGCAGCTCTACCAGCTGCGCGGGCGCGTCGGCCGGAGCGACCGGCCGGCCTATGCGTACCTGATGATCCCGCCCGAGGAGTCGCTGTCGCCGGTGGCCAAACGCCGCCTGGCGGCGATCAAGGAGTTCAGCGACCTCGGCAGCGGCTTCCGCGTGGCCGCGCTCGACCTCGAGATCCGCGGTGCCGGCAACCTGCTCGGCGGCCAGCAGAGCGGCCAGATCGACTCGGTCGGCTTCGAGATGTACATGAAGCTGCTCGAGGAGACGGTCAAGGAGCTGAAGGGGGAGGACCTCGACGACGACGTCCGCGCCGCGGTCAACCTGCAGGTCGACTTCCGAATTCCCGAGAGCTACGTCCCCGACGTCAACCAGCGGCTGTCGATCTACCGGCGGGTGGCGTCGTCGCGATCTGAGGATGAAATCCGCCGGGTGCTCGACGACGCCCGCGACCGCTACGGAGCGCCGCCGCCGGCGCTGCTCAACCTGGCCGACTTCGGGCGGGTCCGCGTCGGCGCCGACCGGCTCGGCCTCGAGAGCATCGACCGTGACGGCTCGCTCGTCGTCTTCAAGTTCAGGGAGAAGACGAAGGTCGACCTGGCCCGGCTGTTGTCGCTGGTGCGGGGGCGGCCGGACCTGCAGCTGGTGCCGCCGGGCAGCCTGAAGCTCGACCTGAGGCACGAGGGGGCGGCCGAGACCCGCAGCAGCCGCGCCTGGTGGACGGCCCGGGCGACCGCCGGTGAGGTCACATCGGGATTCTCCAAGGCCGAGCTGGAGCGGCAGGCCCCGGACGACCCGCGGGCCGAAGGCGGTCTGCTCGACCGGGTGCTGGGCGTCCTCATCGCCCTCGCCGACGAGTGAGCCGGCGTCAGGATTGATAAGCTAGAGGATTCAGGACATGCCCATGCAGACCCTGCGCACGCTGGCACTGACGGTGGCCGTGGCCGCCGCGGCGGGTTCGTCGCCGTCGGCCGACATCATCGAGCAGATCCTGGTCAAGGTGAACGGCGAAATCATCACCAAGACCGACCTGGAGCAACGGCAGATCGCCGCCATCCGGCAGCGGCCCGAGGCGCAGAACCTGCGCGGCGACGACGCCGCGCTCGCCAAGCTGCTCTCCGAGCTCACCCCGCAGGTGATCGTCGAAGCCGTCGACGAGCTGCTGCTCATCCAGCGCGGCAAGGAACTGGGCTACACGCTCGGCGACGAGCAGTTCCAGAGCATCCTCGAGAACATCCGCAAGGAGAACAAGATCGAGACCCAGGAGCAGCTCGACCAGGCGCTCAAACAGGAGGGCATGACCATGCTCGACCTGCGCCGCCAGCTCGAGAAGCAGATGCTCGTCAACCGGGTCCAGCAGACCGAGGTGATGGGCAAGATCGGCGTGACCGACGAGGAGGTGAAGGCCTACTACGACGCCAACGCCGCCTCGCTGGCCGGCGACCGCGCCGTCACGCTGCGCGAGATCCTCATCGGCGTCGAGACCACCGCCGACGGCGTCAACGTCGCGGCCGACGAAGCCGCCGCCGCCGAGGCCGCCGACATCGTCAAGCGCCTGCAGGCGGGTGAGCCGTTTCCCAAGCTGGCCGCCGATCATTCCGACGCGCCGTCGAAGGCCAACGGCGGGCTGCTCGGCGACATCCCGTACAGTGACCTGGCGCCCGAACTGCAGAAGGAACTCGACACGTTGGAGCCGGGGGCCGTCACCGCGCCCCGGCGCACGTCGCGCGGCTACCAGATCCTCAAGCTCGACGCCCGATCGGGCGGCGGCACGCCGACCCTGGAAGAGGCCCGCGATCGCATCTCGGAGCGCGTCTTCGAGGGCAAGCGCCGCGGCGAGTTCCAGAAGTACCTGGTCCGCCTGCGCGGCCAGGCGATCATCGAGTGGAAGAACGACGAAGTCAAGAAGGCCTACGACGCCGGCCTCGCCGCCGAGGGCGCGGCCGCGGCGCCGCCGGCACGCTGAGCCGCGCCGAGTGACGCCCCCGCCATGAAGATCGGCTCGATCGAGCTCACCTCGCCGCTGGTCGTCTCGCCGATGGCGGGGATGACCGACACCGCTTTTCGGCGCCTGGTCAAGCGCCACGGCGGTTGCGGGCTGGTGGTGAGCGAGATGGTCAGCAGCGAGGGCCTCGTCCGCGGCCAGGACCGGACGCTCGAGTACGCCGAGTACACCGAGGAAGAACGCCCGGTGTCGATCCAGATCTTCGGCGGTGAGCCCGAGCGCATGGCCGAAGCGGCGCGGGTGGTCGAGGGCATGGGCGCCGACATCGTCGACATCAACATGGGCTGCCCGGTGCCCAAGGTGGCGAAGCACAACGCCGGCTGCAGCCTGATGCGCGAGCCGGCCCACGCGGCGCGAATCGTCGAGGCGATGGTCAAGGCGGTGGCCATTCCGGTCACCGTGAAGATGCGCAAGGGCTGGGACGACGAAGAGCTGAGCGCCGCCGACGTGGCCCGCCGCGTCGAAGACGCCGGCGCCGCCGCCATCGCCGTGCACGGCCGCACCGCCCGGCAGTCGTACTCGGGCTCGGCCGACTGGGCGTTCATCCGCGCCGTCGCCGACCAGGTGTCGATTCCGGTCTTCGGCTCGGGCGACTGCGTGGAGCCGCGGCAGATCGTCGACCACCTCGACGCCGGCGTCGGCGGCGTCTTCGTCGGCCGCGGGGTGCTGCGCAACCCGTGGATTCTCGCCCAGGCGCACGACCTGATCGCCGGGCGTCCGATGCGCGAGGTGTCGGCCGCGGACCGGGCCCGCTTCCTGTTCGAGTACATCGATCTGCTGCTGACCGGTGCCGACGCCGAGCACGACGGCTTCCGCCATCGGGCGCCCGGCCGGGCCGCGCCGGCCGCCGACCCGGGCCCGGCGCGCAGCCGCGAGCGATGGGTCATCAACAAGGTGCGGGCGCTCTGCACGTGGTATACGAAGGGCTTCGACCGCGGCTCGCACCTGCGCATCGCCGTCAACGCCGCCGAGTCGATCGCCGAGATCCGCGACGTCGTCGGCCGCTTCTTCCTCGTCGACGCCGACACGGCCGAACCCGACCACGTCGGGGTGCTGAGCCGGCCGGGCGAGCCGGTCGCGACGGGCAGCTGACTCGTGGCTGCCGGCCTGCGCGTCGCCATCGATCTCGACGGCACCGTCGCCGACCTCTCGGCAGCCATGCACGCCGTGGCCACCCGGCGGGCGGCCCGCGACCTGGAGACCGACGGCGCTGACAACACGGTGCCCGATGCGCAGGAGCGACCGGCGCTGCGTGACCTGGCCCTGACCTCGGATCAGCTCGATCAGCTGTGGGCGACGGTACTGAGGATCAGGAACTTCTGGACGACGCTCGCCGAAATGGAGCCGGGAGCGGTGCGGCGGCTCGCCGAACTCGCCGCCGCGCGGCGCTGGGACGTGCTGTTCATCACCACGCGCCCGCCCTCGGCCGGGGCGACCACCCAGGTGCAGAGTCAGCAGTGGCTCGAGGCCTGCGGCTTCCCGTGCCCGAGCGTCTACGTCGTGAAGGGTTCGCGCGGCAAGATCGCCGATGCGCTGCAGCTCGATGCCGTGGTCGACGATCGCCCGGAGAACTGCCTCGACGTCGCCGTCGAGTCGTCGGCCCGGCCGTTCCTGGTGTGGAGCGGCAGCGAGAGCGAATTGCCGCGCGGCGCCGTGCGCCACGGCGTCACGCTGGTGCCGACGATCAACGCGGCGCTCGACGCCCTGGTCGAGCTCGACCGCGACCGGCAGGGCGGTATGGGCCGATCGCTGCGGCGGCTGTTCGGCCGCTGATCCGGGCGGCGGCTCACACCTTCAGGGCGCGCACGTCGTCGACCAGTTCGTAGTCGGTCACCACCGCGCGATCGAGCGTCTGGTAGAAGGCGTCGCCGAGGGCCGTGTGCGCCGGGTGATCGAGATACCGGCCGAGCGCCTCAGCCGTCTCGAATTCCAGGATGGCGACGAACTCGTGCACGGGCCCGAGCGCTTCGTACTGACGGCCGGTGGCGAGGCGACGGCCGACCCGCACGCGGACGATCTCGGGAATGCCACCCAGGGCCGCTTCGAGCACACGGACGAACGCCTCCCGCTCCGCGGCGAAAAGCGTCGCCTTCGGCGAGAACAGCACGACTGCGCGATCACCGGCGGTCAGTCCTTCTTGCGGCGCGGCGCCCCCGGGCCTTTCGGACCGCCGCGGCGTGGCGGACCTGGACGCCCGCCACCCTGACCACCCCAGGGCTTGCGCGGCGGTCGATCGCCCCAGGGCTTCTTCGGCCCGCGCTCACGACCCTCGGGCGCAGGCCCGCGCGGACTGGCCGGCTTGTCGCGCCACGCCGGCTTGGAACGGTCGGCAGACCCGCGATCGCGCCAGTCGGGCTCCGGGCCGCGGGGGCCCGCCGGTTTGTCACGCCACGCCGGTTTGGGGCCGTGGGGTCCCGAGGGCTTGCCACGCCACTCCGGCTTCGGGCCACGCGGTTGGGGTGGCCGGTCTCGCCACTCCGGTGTGGACCGGGCGGCGGACCCGCGGTCGCGCGACTCGGGCTTGGGCCCACGGTCGCGCCACTCCGGCTTGGGGCCGCGGGGGCCCGCCGGCTTGTCACGCCACGCCGGTTTGGGGCCGTGGGGTCCCGAGGGCTTGCCACGCCACTCGGGCTTCGGGCCCGGGGGCCGGTCTCGCCATTGCGGCTTCGGCCCACGCTCCTGCCACTCCGGCTTTGGCCCGCGCGGCTTCGGCGGCCGGTCTCCCCACGGCTTACCGGGCCCGCGGTCGCGCCACGTCGGCTTGGGCCCGCGGGCGGCGGGGCGATCGCCGTCGCGATCCCGCCACGCCGGCTTGGGCCCTCCCGGCTTCCAGCCCGGCTTCGGCCCGCGGCCCCGAGCCGGCGCGTCACGATCGACGGGCCGGCCGCGCCAGTCGGTGGCCGGCGGTTCGGGCGGCGGCGCTGCCGGCGCGTCGGGCGGCGCGGCGTCGTCGGGCGGTGGGGGACCGTCGTGATCGGGACGCGGTCCGTGCCCGGGCCGCGACCGCACCATCGTCTTGAACTTCTGCCACTTCGCCTTCTTGGCGAGCTGGTACTTCTCGCGCGGATCGCGGTGCTCGCCGCCCGGGCGCCAGCTCTTGCCGCGTGCCGGCGTCTCGGCCGGCGGCACCAGGCTGCCATCGGGCGCCACCGTGTAGCCCCGGCGCAGCACGTCGCGCGCCTCGTCGCGCGACGGCCACAACCGTCCGCGCTCGAACCATTTGAGCTCGGCGCTCGGCTGCTTCACCTGCAGGCGTTTCAGCGTCGGCAGTAGCTCGTCGATCTCCGCGGCGCGGAAGGCGGTCGGCTGGCCGTCGATCAGGATCGTCCAGTAAGCGTAGCGGGGTGGCATCGAACGTCCTGTCTGCGGCTCTACGCCGTGAGTTCGGGCAGGCGCTTGAGCTTCTCGACCAGCGTCGTCCGCTTCAGGCCGAGGAGGCGCGCCGCGTCGGCGCGGTTGCCGCCGGTGCGGGCCAGCGCCTGCTGGATGAACGCGCGTTCGACCCGACCGACGTGTCCGGGCAGATCTACGCCGTGCTCGGGCAGCTCAGCGGTCGGCGCCGAGTCCATCGGCACCGCCTGGATCTCCGGCGGCAGGTCGGTCATTTCCATCTGCATCCGCGTGCCGCGAAGGATGAGGGCGCGTTCGACCGCGTTCTCGAGCTGGCGCACGTTGCCAGGCCAGGCGTAGGCCATCAGCCGGCGCAGCGCGTCCTGCGACAGCATCACCTCGGCGCCGTGCCCGTCGCCGTTCTCGCGAGTGACGAACTTGCGGATGAAATGCTGCACGAGCAGCGGGATGTCTTCCTTGCGCTCGCGCAGCGGCGGCAGCTGCAGCGCGATGACGTTGAGGCGATAATACAGGTCCTCGCGGAACGTCCCGTCGGCGACCATCTTCGCCAGGTCGGAGTTGGTGGCGGCGACGACGCGCGTGTCGACCTTGATCGTGCGGTTCTCGCCGACGCGCTCGAACTCGCGTTCCTGCAGCACGCGCAGCAGCTTGGTCTGCAGCGCCGCGCTCATCGTCCCGACCTCGTCGAGGAAGAGGGTGCCGCGATCGGCCTGCTCGAGCCGGCCCTGACGCGTGGCGACCGCGCCCGTGAAGGCGCCGCGCGCGTGGCCGAAGAGCTCGGCCTCGAGCAGGGTCTCGGGAATCGCGCTGCAGTTGAGCGCGACGAAGCGATGCTGGCGCCGCGGGCTGGTCTGGTGGATGGCCCGGGCGATGACTTCCTTGCCGGTGCCGGTCTCGCCGGTGATGAGCACGGTGGCGGCACTCGGCGCCACCGTCTCGATCATCTGACAGAGATCGCGCATCGGCCGGCTGCGCCCGACCACGCCGGGCAGGCCGTCGCGCTGCTCGAGCTGCTGGCGCAGGTAGGCGTTCTCGCTGCGCAGCCGCCGCTGCTCCAGCGCCGACTCGAGGACGTGGAGCAGTTCCTCGAACTGGAACGGCTTGCTGACGAAGTCGGCCGCGCCGCGTTTGATGGCGTCGACCGCGTCCTTCACCGTGCCGTAGCCGGTGACGACGATGCCGATGATGCCGGGGTAGCGCTGCAGGGCGGCGTCGAGCACCTCCCGGCCGTCGATGCCGGGCAGACGCAGATCCGCAATCAGGACGTCGAAGGCAAAGCGCTCGAGCTTGTCGAGCGCCTGTTCGCCCGAGGCGGCTTCGGTGACCGCAAACCCCTCTTCCGAGAGGCGTTCCGCGATCACAGTGCGCAGCGGGTCTTCGTCGTCGACGAGAAGCAGATGGATGGGTTCGGCCAAGGCGCGGAGGTCTCGTGAGGCGTCAATATCCTGACACCAACCGATTCTGGAGGTCAATACCGAAATCCGTAACCGGGCTGGCACAAACCTGCTCTAATCCCCACGAGGGAGCATCCGATACCAGCCTTTGAAGGGAGAACGGCCTGTGGAACGTCAGACGATCAGCATCATGAAGGCCTGCGAACTCGTTGGTGTCAGCCGCCGCACGATCTACAACTGGATCGCCGCGGGCAAGGTGGAATACGTGCGCACCGCCGGTGGCAGCATCCGCATCTTCGTGGACACGCTGTGGCGCCAGCCCGATGGCACGGCGCGCGCCGGCTCGAACCCCGCGGCCTAGACCTCGCGTTCGTTCGCACTGCAGCGAGGTCGCCCGTGAACTACTCGACCATCGGCTCCCCAATGGAAACAGGTCCGCAGGCGCGGTCCACCGACCTGCGCGGCCTGTTTCACGAGCTGAACAATCAACTCAGCGTGATCCTCGCGCACGCCGAGCTGATGGAGGCGAAGGCCGCCGATCCCGCCCAGCGGGCGCGCGCCTCGCAGGTGGTCACCGCCGCGCTCGAAGCGATGTCGGTGACCCGGTCGATCCGCCAGCACGCCGGCGCCTGAGCGCCGTCCCGCCCGTCCGTTCGGGGCCCGCCCGGGCCGCCGTCATTTCCCGTCACTGCCTTGGCGACGCGCATCGCCACTCCGTCAAACTTCTGACGTCCTCGAGCCGCCTTCCCAGCCATTCCAGAGGCTGCACACTGCCGCCCCACGAGTAGTGTAAGTGATTGCATCACAGGAGTTTAGCTGCTGATCACGGCACGCCGATTCGCATCCTGCCCCTGGGGTGCGCGGGGCTGGCATCGGGGCTGCAAGAGGGGCAGGGCGTCCGCCACGGATGGCGGCGACTGGAGCCCGATTCTCATGACCGCCGAGCAGCTGGCCGAGACCATCAACCCCCGCGTGGAAGCGAGCCTTCCGTTCGTCGAGGCGCTGGCGCGCCGCGTCGCCGCCACCATGCCGCACTCCATCGACCTCGGCGACCTGGTGCAGGACGGCGTGCTCGGACTCATCGACGCCGCCCGGCGGTTCGAGGAGTCGCGTGGCATCAAGTTCGAGACCTTCGCCGAACGGCGCGTCCGCGGCGCGATGATCGACGCGCTGCGCAAGGACGCCTGGCCGCGCGGCGTGCGCCGCGTGCGCCGCGAACTCGAGGCCGCGCGCGAGCGGCTCCGCGTCACGCTGGGCCACGAGCCGTCACTGGCCGACCTGGCCGCGGCGGTGGGCTCCGACGAGGAGCGGCTCGGCAAGGTGATCGTGCGCATCAACACCATCGAGCAGACGTCGCCGCTGTCGTGCGCCGACAACCTCGACGAGTCGCAGCTGCCGGCCGTGCTGGTGCCGGTCGAGGCCGAACGGCCCGACGCCGCCTACGAGCGCAAGGAAGTGGAAGACCGTGTGCGCGCCGCGATGGAAGCGCTGCCGGCGCGTGAGCGCCGCGTCGTCTCGCTCTACTACTACGGCGAGGTGACGATGAAGGAAATCGGCGCCGAGCTCGGCGTCAACGAATCGCGCGTCTCGCAGCTGCACGCCCGGGCGCTGCGCCGCCTGCGCGAGGCGCTCGGTCCCGACGTGCAGCCGACCGCCTCGATCGAGGCGCTGCGCAAGGCCGTGGTCGCCTTCGAGCACCGGCCGCGCATGGTCAAGGCCGACCTGCCGACGTCGGACACCGTGGTGCCGCCGGCCGCCGCCAACCATGCCGCCCGTCGCGGCGTGCTGATCGACTACGCCAGCGCTTCGCGCGCCGCCCGCAGCAAGTCGCCGAGCCGGAACGGCTTCGAGAGCCACCGGCAGCCGCTCTCTTCGAGAAAGCGCTCGGCGTCGGTACCGGCGACGTCGCCGGTCACGAAGATCACGCGCCGGGCCAGCGCCGGCGTCGCCGCGGTCATGGCCCGGTAGAAGCGCATCCCGTCGACCCGCGGCATCTTCAGATCGCAGACGATCAGGTCGTAGTGGCGCTGGGCGACGCGGGCCAGCCCCTCTTCGCCATCGCCGGCGCGGTCGACCACGAACCCGGCGTCCGAGAACGCCTCCTTCACGGCGGTGGCGAGCGCCGGCTCGTCTTCCACCACCAGCACGCGCGCGCCCTTGAAGACATCGCGCGGCGTCGGCGCTGGCGGCGGCGTGTGGCTGCGCCGCTGTACCGCCGCCCTGGCGCTCTCGCCCGACACCGGCAATTCGACGAAGAACGACGCCCCGGCGCCGCGGGGTGACTTCAGCGTGATGCGCCCGCCGTGCTCCTGCACGATGGCGTAGGCGACGGTCAGGCCGAGCCCGGTGCCCTTGCCGACCTCCTTGGTGGTGAAGAAGGGGTCGAAGATCTTGCCCTGCACGTCCTCGGCGACGCCCGGGCCGTCGTCGTTCACCTCGAGCACGACCACGCCCTTGGCGCTGTCGTGCCAGGTGCGAATCACGATGGTGCCGCGGCCGTGCGCGGTCAGCATCGCCTGCTCGGCGTTCATCAACAGGTTGAGCAGCACCTGCTTCACCTGGTGGCCGTCGGCGAAGACCTGCGGCAGTCCGGCCGCCAGCGCCGGCAGCACCGTGATGTTGGTGATGCGCTGCTCGTAGGCGCGCAGGCCGAGCGTCTCGCGGACGATGACGTTGAGATCGACCATCGTCCGCGTGCTCTGCCGTTTGCGGGCGAAGGTGAGCAGGTTGCGGACGATGCGGGCGGCGCGCTCCGACTCGCTGAGGATGACGTCGAGGCCCCGCTTCATCGGGTCGTCGTCGCCGCTCACCCGCTGGGCCAGCCGCTCGGCCCACGACAGGATGGTGGCCAGCGGGTTGTTCAGCTCGTGGGCGACGCCCGAGATGGTCTGGCCGAGCGCGGCCATCTTCTCGGTCTGCAGCAGCTGGTAATACAGGTCCCGCGACTGGTCCTCGAGATGCTTGCGCTCGCTGACGTCGCGCACCAGCGCCTCGATGCGCATCGCACCGGTGGCGTCGGCGGGGTCGGCGGTGGCCGTCACCTCGAGCCACACCGGTGCGCCGTCGGCCTTGCGCAGCCTGAGCAGGTAGTCGGCGACGGCGCCGGCGCTCGACAGCCGATCGAGGAAGGCGGTACGCGCCTGCTCGTCGGCGAACCGCGAGGCGTCGAACGGGCGCACCTCACGCTCGATCGTCTCCGGCGGATAGCCGAGCACCAGCTTCAGGTGCGGATTGGCGGCGAGCGTCGTCGTCGACGCCGGGCCGACGAGGCCGATGTACACGCCCTCGTGCACCGCCTCGAACAGCCGGGCGAACGCCGCCGCGCGGTCGTCTCCCACCCGCCTCAGTGCTTCCTGGCGGGGACGGGCGGCGTCGGCGTCTTGGTTCTGTATTGCGGCGTCCACTTGCGCTCGATCGCGGCGCGGATGCTGGCGGGGTCCGCGCCGGAGTTGAAGAGCTGCATCGACTCGCGGGCCACGTCCACGCAGGTGGCGCAGCCGAATCCATGGGTGTCCCACTCGAGCACGTTGCCGCTGGCGTCGCGCCGCGCGACGAAGCACATCTCGTTGTTGCGATGGCCGTCGGCTTCGCAGCCGCAGTAGCAGGGTACGAAGCGCGACACCTCGGGATGCCGCGCCGCGAACTCGTAGGCAGCCCGCGTGATCGCCAGTGGACGGGCGAGGGCGTAGCCGGCGGTGTTGAGCGGCGGCAGCGGCGCCTGCGCCGTGGGGGCGGCGGCCTTCGCGGCCGGTTTGGCCGGCGTCGCCTGTCGGGCGGCCAGTACGCCGGCGGCAGACAAGGCGAGGGCCGCGGCCGCGACCGCGATTCGAAGGCCGTTCGTCATGCCGCTACTTTACCAGCGCCGGGTGGCGGAATCCCGAGGAATTCAGGCCAATGCGCGGCCGCGGGTCTCGGGGATCCAGACCCACAGCGCGGCGGCGACCAGGAACGCCGCTGCTGCCACCGAGAAGGCGGTGCCGAACCCCTGGGTCGTGGCCAGGGAACCGACCACGAACGGCGCCACCGCGCTGGCGATGCGACCAATGTTGTAAGTGAGTCCCTGGGCAGTGGCTCGGATGGTCGTTGGATACAGCTCGGCGGTGATGGCGCCGAACCCGCTGAAATAGCCGGTGCCGAAGAACGCCACGAACGGCCCCAGCGCCAGCAGCGTGCGGGCGTCGCGAGTCACCGCATACGCCCACATCAGGGCCGCGGCAGCGAGCAGGTAGGCCACGTAGGTGGGTTTGCGGCCCAGCGCGTCGCTCACGAAGCCGAAGGTGACGTAGCCCAGCCACATGCCCACCTGCATCACGATCACGAAATTGGCCATCGTGGCGATGGAGAGACCCATCCCGCCCCGGTCCATCGGCAGCGAGAGATAGGCCGGAATCCACAGGTTGAACCCCCACCACGCGAACATCGTGGCGGCGTTCATCAGCGTCAGCACCACCGTGAGGGCGAGCCGTTCGCCGAGCAGGGCACCGAACGCTCCCCTGATTCCCGGCACGTAGGGCCGAGTTGAGGCTCGGCCCTCGCCGAGCTGGCTCCCGCCCACCGCCTCCGCCCGTTTCACCGCTTGCCAGGCCTCCGGCTCCGGCACCCGCCGCCGAATCCACCAGGTGAGCACCGCCGGCAGGACCCCGACGAAGAACACCGCCCGCCAGCCCCACGCCGGCATCACCAGCGCCGTGACCACCGCGGCCAGGCCATAGCCAATCGCCCAGCAGCTCTGCATCAGGCCGAGCGCCTTGCCGCGATGCTCGGCCGGCCAGGTCTCGGAGACCAGCGCCGCGCCGCTGGCCCACTCGCCGCCCATGCCCAGGCCGAGCAGCACCCGGAACACCGCCAGCATCGTCACCGACGTGGCCAGGCCGCACGCCGCGGTGAACACCGAGTAGAGCAGGATGCTCAGCGACAGCGCCCGGGTGCGGCCGAGGCGATCGGCGACCACGCCGAACACCACGCCGCCCACCGCGGAGGCCACCAGCGTGAGCGAGCCGAGGTAGCCGGCCGTGGTCAGCGTGATGCCGAAGGCCCGCACCAGTTCGGCGAGCACCAGCGAGTAGAGCATCACGTCGAAGGCGTCGAGCATCCAGCCGAGCGACGCCGCCAGCAGCGCGCGGCGGGCTTCGGGCGTGGCCTGGCGCCAGAAGGCGGGCACGGGCAGGGCGGCGGTGCTCATGACGTGCGCGGTTGTATCACACGACGAGTCGGGGCTCGGGGCTCGGGTCTCGGGGCTCGGGACGAAAGACGGTCACGCTGTCACGCAGCCTTCGGTCCGATGTACGCTGCTGGGCGCATGTCCACGCGCTTGCCGCGCATCGCGCAGCTCGACCCCGATCGCTCCGGCTTCGGCTTCTACCTGTGCGTGCGCAAGGACCTGCGCGTCGGCAAGGGCGGCGAGTTCCTGGCGCTCGTGCTGCAGGATGTCAGCGGCCAGATCGCCGGCCGCGTGTTCGAGGGCACCGAGCGGCTGAAGGACGAGTTCGACGCCGGCGAGTTCGTGCGCGTCGAGGGCCGCACCAGCGTGCACAACGGGGAGCTGCAGCTGGTGGCCACCAGCCTGCGGCGCGTGAATCCGGACCAGGACGCCGCGCAGGGCTTCCGCGAGGACGACTGCATCCCGAGCGCCCCGCGACCGGTCGCCGACATGTGGGCCGAACTGCAGGCGCTGGTGGCGGCGCTGGAGCCTGGGCCGCTTCGGGTGCTGCTGCACCGCATCCTGGCCGACCACGAAACGGCGCTGCGCGAATGGCCGGCGGCGCAGCAGATCCACCATGCCTACCGCGGCGGCCTGCTCGAGCACGTGCTGTCGATGGCCCAGGCCGGCACGGCGCTGGCCCGCCACTACGGCGCCCGCGCCGATCTGGTGCTGGCCGGCGCGATCCTGCACGACATCGGCAAGCTGCAGGAACTGGCCTACGACCAGGGCGCGATCAGCTACACGCGCGACGGCAATCTGGTCGGCCACATCGCCATCGGCGTGGTCGTGGTCCGCGACGCCGCTCGCGGCGTCGCCGGCTTCCCCGACGACCTGCGCACCGAGCTGGAGCACCTGGTGCTGTCGCATCACGGCAGCCGCGATCGTGGTTCGCCGGTCGAGCCGAAGAGCGTCGAGGCGTTCATCCTGGCGGCGGTAGACGATCTCGATGCGCGCCTGCACCAGGTGAGGACGGCGCTGCGGGAGAGTGGCGTCGATCCGGCCTTCACCCCCTGGCACAAGCGGCTGGGACGGGTGCTGTACCGCGGGCCCGCCGAGTAGCGCGCCGCCCGGACGATGCCGTTCACCGCCGTTCGTCTCTGGCTCGCCCGCTCCTGAGCGGTCGGGTCGGCGAGCCCACGGAGCGTCGGCCTACGCGTCACCGCCCGGCGAGCCGTCGGCCTTGGGGCCCAGCGCGAAGGTCATCGTGCCCTGCAGCAGCACCCGGTCGCCGACCCTGGCGTAGCCGGTCAGCACGCCCATCCGGCCGCGCAGGCGGACCACCCGCGCCTCGATCTCGACGGTGTCGCCCAGGGCCGCCGCACCGCGAAACCGGGCCTGCTCGATGCCACGGAAGAAGATGAGGTGGCCGGCGTTCTCGGGTTTCGACAGGATCAGGACGCCGCCCACCTGGGCCACCGCTTCGGTCAGCACGGTCGGTGGCAGCACCTGCCGGCCGCGCTGATCGGGGGGCGAGAGAAACCGCTCGCCCGTGGTGACGTTCTTGATGCCGACGATGCGCCTGTCGGGCTCGAATTCGGTGATTCGATCGACCATCAGGAACGGGTAACGGTGCGGCAGGATGCGGGTGATGGCCGCGTGGTCGAGGGGCAGCGTCAGCGTGGACACGCCTCCGTAGTATCCCATGCGGCCCGGCCGCCGACGGTATACTTCCGGATTCCCTGACCGGAGGAATCGCATGCGGTTCGCCCTCGCGCTCGCCGTCGCCGCCGCGCTGCCGTGCACACCGCTGCCCGTGTCGGGCCAGACGCGGCCCGTGACCATCGACGACGTCCTCGATCTGAAAGCCGTCGGCACCGGCTTCAACGGCGGCGCCCCGGCCATCTCGCCCGACGGCTCGGCGGTGCTCTTCACCGTGCGCGAATGGCGCGAGCGGGCGGAGCGCGGCGCCGTCCGCAAGGACGCCCGCACCCACGTGTGGCGGGTCGCTGCCGACGGCCGCACGCCGGCCCGGCAGATCACCTTCGGGGAGCGCGGTGACACGTCACCGGCCTGGTCGCCCGACGGACGCTACATGAGCTTCCTGTCGGCGCGCGGCCCGCAGGGCGACGACGAGCCGAAGGCGCGGCTGTGGGTGATGCGCGCCGACGGCGGCGAGGCGTGGGCGATCACCGACGGCGCCGACAGCGTGCAGCAGTATGCCTGGTCGCCCGATGCGAAGACGATCGCGTTCACGATGACCGATCCGCGCAGCGCCGACGAGACGGCGGCGGCTCGCGCCCGCGACGACGAGCGGCCGTTCGAGGACGACTATAGGCGCGTCCACCTCTGGACGGTGGATGTCACGACCCGCGCGACGACGCGGGTCACCTCCGGCACCGACCTGACGATCGGCGGGGCGCTGTCGTGGGCGCCCGACAGCCGCCACGTGGCTTTTGCGGGCGGCATGACGCCGCTGCTTCGCGACAACCGCCGCGACGTCTTCGTCGCCGATGTCGCGGCGAAGACCATCGAGAAGATCTCGACCAACTTCGGCCCCGACGTCGCGCCGGCGTATTCGCCCGATGGCCGTCAGATCGCCTACTTGTCCATTCCCATCACCGCGCCGCCGATCGGCGACGGCACGCCGCCGGCGACGGTCAGCCAGGAGCGCGTCCTGGTCTACGACGTGGTCTCGCGGCAGACGCGCGACGTCACCGGCAGCCTGACGGTTGATCCCGACGGGGCCCTGCGGTGGAGCGCCGATGCCCACCGGCTGGTGTTCACCGCCGGCGACCGCACCTATGTGAACGCCTTCGAGCTCGACCTCGCCAGCGGTCGGGCGGCGAGGCTCACGAGCGCCCGCACGCTGCAGGCGTTGTCGTTCAGCGCCGACGGCTCACGGGTGGCGTTCACCATGGACTCGCCGACCGCCCCGGCCGACGTGTTCGTCGCCGACGCGCGGTTCGCGGCGCCGGTGAAGCTCACCGACCTCAATCCGCAGGCCAGGGACTTCGCCCTCGGCGCCAGCGAGGTCGTGACCTGGAAGAGCCGCGACGGCCTCGAGGTGGAGGGCGTGCTGCTCAAGCCGGTGGGCTACGACCCGGCCAGGCGGTATCCGCTGCTGGTCGTGGCGCATGGCGGTCCGGCCGGCGCCCATCTCAACGGCTACCGCGTCGGCGGTCTCGAAGGCGGCCAGGTATGGGCCGGCATGGGCTGGGCGGTGTTCTACCCGAACCCGCGCGGCAGCTCGAACTACGGCGAGAAGTTCCTGCGCGCCAACGTCGCCGACTGGGGCGGCGGCGACTTCGCCGACATCGACAGCGGCGTCGACGCGCTGGTCGCCCGCGGCCTCGCCGACCCGGAGAAGCTGGCGCACATCGGCTGGAGCTACGGCGGCTACATGACGGCGTGGACGATCACGCAGACCACGCGCTACAAGGCGGCGATGGTCGGCGCCGGGCTGACCAACATGTGGAGCATGTACGGCACGAACGACATTCCGAGCGTCCTCATCGGCTACTTCGGCGGCATCGCCAACAAGGAGACGCTGCCGCTCTACATGAATCGATCGGCGATGACCCATATCGACAACGCCGTGACGCCGACGCTCATCCTGCACGGCGGCAACGACGAGCGGGTGCCGCTCGGCCAGGCGCAGGAGCTGTTCCGCGGGCTGAAGGATCGCGGCCGGACCACCGAGCTGGTGGTCTATCCGCGCGAGGGGCACGGCATCACGGAGTACTATCATCAGAAGGACCGCCTCACCCGCATCCGCGACTGGGTGACCAGCCACGTCGCGGCTGACGGCAGCAAGTCGTCCGCCCCTCGCCAATGACCGATTCCGCCTCGATGCCCTCCGACACGCCGGCCGCCGGCGTGCCTGCCGCTACCCGTGCGTCCGCCCAGGACCGGCTGGCCACGCTGTTCGAGCTGAGCCGCGAGGTGAGCGGCGTGCTCGACCTCGACGAGCTGCTCGCCAAGATCCCGCAGCTGATTCAGAAGCTGACGCCGTTCGGCGTGTTCTCGGTCTACCTGCTCGACGAGAGGCGGCAGCAGCTGCGCATCGCCTACGCCGAGGGCTACCCGGAAGAGGCGGCCAAGTCGGTGCGGTTGTCGCTCGGCCAGGGCCTGGTCGGCACGGCCGTGGAAGAGGGACGATCGATCCTCGTCAACGACATCCGCACCGAACCGCGTTACATCGCCGTCGCGCCCGGGGCGCAGTCGACGCTGGTCGTGCCGCTGCGCCACAAGAGCAAGGTGATCGGCGCGCTCAATCTGCTCAGCAGCGAGCTGAACGCCTTCGACGAGGACGACGACGCGATCCTGCGGGTGTTCGCCTCGTCGGTGGCGCAGGCGATCGCCAACGCCCGGCTGTTCGAGTCGGAACGCGACTACGCCGAGACGATGGAGACGCTGGCCGAAATCGGCCGCGAGATGAGCGCCATCCTCGACCTCGACGAGCTGCTGACGCGGGTGGCGCAGCTGGTCAAGCGGCTGATCGACTACCGCACCTTCGGCATCGCCCTGGTCGACGACGCCACGCAGATGGTCGAGTTCAAGGTGGCGATCCGCTACGGCGAGGGCGCCGACACGTCGGCGGTGAGAATCGGTGAGGGCCTGCTCGGCTATGCCGTGCAGCACAAGGAAGTGGTGCTGGTGCCGGACGTGTCGAAGGACCCGCGCTACATCAACGCGGTGCCCGACGCCAAGTCGGAGCTGGTGGTGCCGTTGCTGGTCAAGGATCGATGCATCGGCGCCTTCGACCTCGAGAGCCCCGAGCTGAACGCCTTCACCAAACGCCACGTCGAGGTGCTGACGCTGCTGGCGTCCGAGGCCGCGGTGGCGATCGAGAATGCGCGTCTTTGGGAGACGGTGCGCGCCAACGAGGAGCGGATCGAGAAGGAACTGCGTTTCGCGCAACGGGTGCAGATGGCGCTCCTGCCGCGCGAGCTGCCGAAGCGGCTGCGCACGGTGGACGTGGCTTGGCACTTCGACCCGGCGCGTGAACTGGGCGGCGATCTGTACGACTTCCTGGCTCCGGAGCCGAATCAGCTGATCGTCGCCGTCGGCGACGTGTCGGGCAAGGGCGTGCCGGCGGCGCTGTACAGCGTGTTCGCCGGCGAGGTGGTGCGCGGCCGGACGTTCCGCAAGCGCGTCACCAGGGAGCAGGGCGGACCCGGGTTGATGCTCACCTCGATCAACCGCATCCTGCACGAGCGCCAGCTCGAGGAGTACTACTGCACGCTGTGCTACGCGCAGTTCGATCTGCGCCAGCGGACGGTGACGCTGGCGAACTCCGGCCTGCCGTTTCCGATCCGCTGCACGGCCGACGGCAGCGAGTGCGCGCAGATCGAGCTGCCGGGCGTGCCGCTCGGCTCGTTCGGCACGACCACCTACGACGAGGTGGTGGTGCCGGCGCTCGCCGGCGACGTGTTCGCGTTCTGCACCGACGGCATCTCCGAGACCTTCAGCGAGAGCGGCGAGGAGTTCGGCTCGCCGCGCATCGCCGAGGTGGTGCACGCGCACCGCGACAAGCCGGCGGCCGAGATCGTCGCGCAGATCTTCGCGGCGATGAGCGCGTTCCGCGGGCATGCGCCGCAGACCGACGACCAGACGGTGCTGGTCGTCAAGATGCTGGCGTGAACCGGAAGGACTTCGTAGGGCAGACCTTCAGGTCTGCGTCGAGCGGTCAGGCGGCGGCGTCGCCGCCCGCGAAGCCCGGTTCCGGGGCCGGTCAACGCTCCACCCCAACGCGCAAACTCCGCGCGTCGGGGACCCCGGCTGCGCTCGCCGATCGGCGACCGCTGGACGGCAGGTCCGTGACACTGCCTGATTCCCCCAGCGTGCTGTTTCGCCGGTGGGATGATCGTGTCCGCCGTGCAGAGCACGTAGGTGCGGGGCACGTCGGGCAGCGACCGGCCGGGCCACGGCTGTTCGATTGCCGCCCAGCCCTGGGGGCGCTGTGTGGCCATGAGGAACGCGAGATACGCCTCCCGTTCCTCGGGCGGCGCCAGTGAGGCCAACAGGTCCACGTTGAAGGACCGACAGCCGTTGCCGTCGTCGTTCGAGACCGACAGAATCAGCGCTTCGACCTCGGTACCGGCCACGTCGACGATCGAGCGCCCGGGCTCGGGGACGACTGCCGTTACGTAGATCAGCGGTCCACGCGCGTTCGGCCGGGCAAGAGCGAGATCGTCGCGCCGCCCGCGGAGTGGCCAACCACTACGACCGGCCCCTCGAGTGCCGCCATCGCGTCGGTCGCCGTGCGGGCGTAGTCGTCGAGCGTGGCGGCAGCGTTCGTGCACGGCAGGTCCACGGCGATGGCGTGGTGTCCGAACGCCTCGATCTCGGGGATCACCGGCGCCAGCTCGGCGGGGCTGCCGAACGCGCCGCGAATCAGAACGAACGTCGCCATGTTGGAACCCCTCCTCGCGAAGGCGGAACGCCCGGCCCGACGAACCGGGCCCGCCGCACCGCGCCGCTACTGCGTCGCCGCCAGGCGATGTTCCAGCACGAGCCCCGCCGCCGTGCCGCGCTTGAAGCCTTTCCAGTAGGTGTGCGTCGGCCGCGGCGTGCCGTCGGGATCGAGCGCGTAGACGCCGTCCCTGCCGTTGGGGACCACGTCGAAATAGCTGCGGCGGGCGGCATCGCCCTTGAGGTGAAGATCGGCGAACGCGGTGACGAAGTGCTGCAGGATGTTGTTCATCCGCACCGTGTCCCACACGGCGTCGGCGTAGTGGGTGAACGGAAACGACTTCAGGCGCTCCGAGAAGGCGTAGCTCTCGACTGGCGCCGGGATCGGCGCGGCGGCGTTGTGGTTGGCGTGGAGGAACGTCAGCAGGTGGCGTTCGGCGTTGATGGCGCCCTCGAAGATGGCGCGCGTGCCCCGCTCGTAGCCCGACACGTCGTCGACGCTGCCGGCCACGAACAGCATCGGCGTGCGGATGCCGGCCAGTCCGGCGGCGTCCCAGTAGCCGGTGTGCATGCCCCAGGGGCCGATGGCGACGGCGGCCTTGACGCGCGGGTCGATCGACTGCGCGTAAGCGGCGTTGGCCGCCGAGCGCTCGCGGAGCAGCCCGTTGGGCGGCGCGGCCGGAAGCGCGGCGGCGGCCTCGCGATAGGCGCCGCCGACGACGTTGACCACCCCGTAACCGCCCATCGAATAGCCGACGATCGCGGTCCGGGAGGCATCGACGACGCCGGCGAGCGGACTGCCCGATCCGACCCGGCCCAGCCGCGCGATCTCGTTCAACACGAAGAGCTGATCGAAGGGCCGGTTGTACAGCGTGCTGCCGAACGCCTTCAGGTCGTCGTAGGTGCTCTCGGGGTGGTCGATCGACACGACGACGTAGCCGTGCGTGGCCAGGTGCTCGCCGAGATGGCTCATCAGGAAGCGGTTGCCCGGATACCCGTGCGAGAGAATCACCAGCGGATACGGCGCACCCGCGGTCGCCGCGGCGGCCTCGCGCACGGCTCGTCCCGCCAGGGTCACCGTGATGGCCGGATCGCGGCTGACCGCCCGATAGGTACCCGCCGGCCGCTGGCCGGCCGCGAGCGTGGCCGGGTACCAGACCTCGAGCGTGAACATGCGGTCGTAACGTGCCGTCGGCCCGCCGGGAGCCGTTCGCAGGATGTCGGGCCGGTTCCGATCAGTGGCAGTCAGCGTCCGCACGCCCACGGCGTGTGGGCCGGGCGCGGCGAGCTCGGGCGCGGACGGCGTGACGAGGTCGATGCGATTGGTCTGCGCGGTGAGCGTCGCGACCGCGCACGCCACGAGGAGTGCCGAAACACGAACGCCGCCACGCGCAAAGCGCATGGCGGCGTATTGTAGCCGGCGTTGGCGGTTCTTTCCCGAGCCCCGAGCCCCGCCCTAGTGGTGTTCGTCCACCGCTGTCGCCGAGGCCAGGTAGATGGCCGTCAGCGTCATGAAGATGAACGCCTGCAGCGGCCCGACGATGAGGCCGAGCGCCTGGATTGGCAGCGGCGCCAGGAACGGCACGATGCTGCCGATGATGAGCACCACCAGGTGCTCGCCGAAGATATTGCCGAAGAGACGGAGCGTGAGCGACATCACGCGCGAGGCGTGGCTGATGAGCTCGATCGGCAGCATCAGCGGCGCCATCGCCTTGGGCACGCCCGGCGGGAAGGCGAAGTGCAGCAGGTAGTTGGCCAGGCCCTGGGCGCGGATGCCCTCGAGGTGGTAGTAGAGCCACACCGTGATGGCCAGCGCGAAGGGCACGTTCACGTTGCTGGTCGGCGAGCCGAGGCCTGGGATCTGGCCCATCAGGTTGCCGAGCAGGATGAAGACGAACACCGTGCCGACCAGCGGCAGGTACTTCTTGCCCTTGTGGGGCATCATGTTCTCGAGCTGCTCGACGATGAACGCGACGATGTCCTCGAGCACGATCTGCAGCTTGCCGGGGTTGTCCACGCTCAGCCGCGAGCGGATGAACAGGCCCAGGGCGGCGAGGAACAGGACGATCAGCGCGCAGAAGACCAGGTAGTTCGGGACGTGGATCCCCAGCGGCCCCAGCAGGGCGTTCACCAGGTCCACGATCGGCGAGGCGTGTTCGAGCTGCTCCACGAGCCCTACATTGTACCTGAATTCACAAGCCGGGACTCGGGGCCAGGGGCTCGGGATTCGGGGAAGGAATGGCGGGACTCGGGAGGGCGCGGCGCACGAAAAACGGGCCGGGCAGCGTGGGATGGACGCCGGCCCGGCCCTGCGGCAACTTGTTGTTTAGACGCGACTTAGGCTGTGTGGCGGCCACCGCCTCCCGAGCCCCGAGCCCCGGGTCTATCTGTATCTGACGCGCTGTTCGCGGAGGTGCAGGCCGAGCGGCCGGCCGCCCAGCACCGCGATGTCCTCGACCTTGCCCCGCACTTCCACGCGGGCGCCCTTGTTGGGCACGCGGCGCTCGGTGGACACGACCGTGATCTCGCCGGTGCCGTCGTTCACCTGGTAGACGTTGAACCCCACCAGCGGCACGCCCCACGAGCTGGTGACCTCGCCCGTGATGGTCACGGAGTGATCGACGAAGCGCCCGGACTGTTGCCGCACCTGGGCCACCGAGGGGCGGCCGGGCACCGACGCGCAGCCCACGACGATGGCGGCGACCAGCGCCAGCACCGCCGCCTTGCCCCAGCGGATGTCGGGATTGAGATGCATTCGGCTTGCCCTCCCTCTCGACGTCATTCTCGTCGACCTCGGGCCTGGAGCACGAGGGTAGTGAACGCGACGAATCGTGGAACCACGGCCGGGATGCGGCGATGCCAGCGCCTGCCTGATTAACGCATCCCGGTGATCCGCCGCGTTCACCGGCGATGATCATCAAGAGGCGTGCCGGAGTCGCGGGGCGCCGTCGACGCGAGAAAACCTCAGCGAATACGCGGATCGCCAGCCCGCAAGGTCGCGGCCCCGGGGCGCGGCGTCCTGCCCGGCGGACGCCGCGTGACCTCCCGCGGCGCCACCGCCGCGCCATTCACCGGCTGCGCAGCGTCACGGCGGGATCGACGCGCACGGCCCGCCACGCCGGCGCCGCCACCGCCAGCGTCGCGGTCGTCGCGAGCACGACGCCGACCCACAGGAACGTGATCGGGTCGAGCGGCGCCACGCCGTACAACACCGACGTGAGCCACCGCGTCGCGCCGGCCGCCAGCACCACGCCGATCGCCGCGCCGGCCAGAATCACGCGGGCGGCGCTGCCGGCCACCAGGCGTACCACGTCGCGCGAGGTCGCACCCATCGCCCGCCGCACCGCGAAGTCGGCGGTGCGCTGTTGCACCGAGTAGGCCAGGATGCCGAAGACGCCGACCATGGCCAGCACCAGCGCCAGCGCCGCGAAGGCGACGACCAGGACGGCACGGAAGCGATGCGCCGAGGTGGCGGTGTCGGCCACGTCATCGAGCGTCCGCGCCTGCCCGACGCTGACGAGCTGCGCGGTGTCGACGCGGCCGATCGCCGCCCGCACCGCCGGCGCCAGCGCCACCGCCTCGCCCGTCGACGGGCGCACCAGCAGGTAGGTGTCGTCGAGCCCGCTCTGGGTCATCGGCACGTAGATCTGCACCAGATCGTCGGTCTCGTCGGGACGGCCCTTCACCTGTCGCGCCACGCCGACGATCTCACGCACCACCGGCGTCGCGTCAGGCGCGTTGGGCGGCGTGAGGGCCACACGGATGCCGACGGGATCGCGGCCGCCGAGCTCGCGGCGGACGAAGGCCTCGTTCACGATGCAGACCTGCGGACTCTGGCGCGTGTCGCGGTCGGTGAAGGCGCGGCCCGTCACCACCGGCAGGTCGAGCGTCGTGAAATAGCTGTGGCTGACGACCTGGTAGTCGGCCAGCGGCCGGCGGTCGCCGTCGCGCGGTGGATCGCCGACGATGCCGAACGCGCGGCTGCCGCCGAGCGAGCTGCCGAGCGGCAGCGTGCTGGCCCAGGCAACCGCGCCCACACCGGGGACGGCGGCCACTTCGGTCGCGACCTCGTCGTAGAACTGCTGCAGCGCCTCGTCGGTGGGATAGCGCGAGGCGAGCGGATCCACCACCATCGTCAGGACGTCGTCGGCGCGGTAGCCGCGATCGACGCTCTGCACGGCGAGCAGGGTGCGGAGCAGCAACCCGGCACCGACCAGGAGCAGCACTGACACCGCCACCTCGGTGACGGCGAGTGCGCCGCGCAGCCGGCCGCCGCCGCCCGTGGTCGTACGGGTGTCGGCGGCGATGAAGCGGGCCGAGGTCAGATCGCCCGCCTGCCAGGCCGGCGCCATGCCGAACACGACGCCGACGACCAGCGCCGCGACCGCGCAGAAGGCGACCACGCGGGCATCGAAGGTGATGGCGACCGAGGCCGGCAGGACACCGGCAGGCACGAGGGCCGGCGCCGCCGTCACGACGGCCCAGGCGACGGCGGCGCCGAGGGCCCCGCCGATCGCCGCCAGCACCAGGCTCTCGGTGAGCAGCTGCCGCGCCACTCGGCCCCGGCCGGCGCCGAGGGCGGCGCGGATGGCCAGCTCGCGGCCGCGCGCCGTGGCCCGCGCCAGCAGCAGGTTGGCGACGTTGGCGCAGCAGATGAGCAGCACGAAGCCGACCACGCCGAGAAACAGCATCGAGGTCGCCTGCAGGTCGCGGCCGACGATGGCCTCGCGCACCGGCGTCAGCGTCACGCCGCGGCCGCGGTTCTCGGGCAACGTGCGGGCCAGTTCGGCGGCGACGGCCTCCACTTCGGCACGTGCCCTCTCGATGGTCGCGCCGGGTGCCAACCGGCCGAGCCCGCGCATGAGGTACACGGTGCGCAGCCGCGGCTGGGGACGCATCCGAATCAGCGCCCAGATGCTGTTGTCGTCGGTCCAGCGGAACCAGCCGGGGGCAACGCCGAGCACGCGGTAAGGCTCGCCGTCGAGCACGAGATCGCGGCCGACGACCGCCGGATCGGCGTTGAAGCGCGAGCGCCAATAGGCCTCGGTGAGCACGACCGCCTCGTGGTCTTCCCAGTCGTCGCCCGCCCGGAACAGCCGGCCGGCGAGCGGCGGCACGCCGAGCACCTCGAAGAAGCCCGACGACACCCACTGCCGCGGCACCGTCTCGGCCGTGCCGTCGACGCCGCGCATCACCATGCCGCCGATGCCGGGCATGTACCCGGCCGACTGCACCAGGGCGGCGCTGCCTTCCGTCCAGTCGGCCAGGTTCAGCGGCGACACGCGGCTCTGCGCGCCGCTCGGCGTGCGTTCGGACAGGACCACGACGCTCGCGGGGTCGCGGAAGGGCAGCGGCCTGAGCAGCGTCGCGTCCACCAGCGCGAAGATGGCGCTGTTGGCGCCGATGCCGAGCGCCAGCGTGAGGGCGGCGACCAGGGTGAAGGCCGGCGTGGCCCGCATCTGCCGCAGCGCGAAGACGACGTCGTGCCGGAACTCGCCGAGCCACTGCATCACGCGGAACTCCCGATCCCGCCGGCGTCCCAGATCGACGCAGGTGCGTTTAAGGGCGGCCAGGTCGCCGAGCCGCGCCGCCGCCTGCCGGCGCGCCTCGTCGGGGTCGAGCCCGGCGGCGGTGAGGTCGCGGGTGCGCATCTCGAGGTGGAAGGCGAGTTCGTCGTCCACCTCCTGCGCGACCGGCACCCGCCACAGCCACGACCGCAGCGAGCGCCTCATGACGCGAACAGCACCTTCGACACGCCGGTCGAGAAGCGCTTCCAGGTGTCGAGCTCGGCGGCGAGCCGCTCCCGGCCGGCCGGGGTCAGGCGGTACAGCTTGGCGCGGCGGCCCAGCTCCGAGGTGCCCCATTCGGCTTCGACCCAGCCGCGGCGTTCGAGCCGGTACAGGGCCGGGTACAGCGACCCCTCCTCGACGAACAGGGCGTCGCCGGTCGCCGCTTCGATGGAGCGTGCCACCGCGTAGCCATGACTCGGCCCGCGCGTGAGCGTCTTCAGGATCAGCGCGTCGAGCGCCCCATGGAGGAGGGCGTTGGGGGTCTTGGTGGCATCCGCCATGCCTCGGTCTCCGTTGCCTTGACTATCTAGGTAACGTGTTGGACGAGGCCTCGCGAGGAAAGGTTTGCTCGGCCCCGGGAGCCGGGGCTCGGGGTCCGGGGCTCGGGGCTCGGGCCGGACAGTCACGCAGTCGCGCCCGTCAGAATCGACGTGACCGGCGCTAGTTCCGTTCTAGGCCCTTCCCGAGCCCCGAGCCCCGAGCCCCGAGCCCCGAGCCCCGAGCCCCGGGGTACGTCAGTAGACGCTGAGGTACCGCTCCAGCTCCCACGGCGACACGTGCCGCAGGTAGTCGTCCCACTCGCCGCGTTTGGCGGCCAGGAAGTGCTCGACGATGTGGTCGCCCAGCGCGTCGCGCACCAGGTCGCTCTTCTCCAGCTCGTCGAGGGCCTCGCTCAGGTTGGCCGGCAGGTCGTCGATGCGCAGGTGCCGCCGCTCGCGGTGGCTCATCTTGTAGATGTTCTTGTTCACCGGCGGGCCGGGGTCGAGCTGCTGCACCACGCCGTCGAGCCCGGCGCGCAGCATCACCGCCATGGCGAGATACGGATTGCACGACGGGTCGGGAAGGCGCAGTTCGACCCGGGTCGACTCGCCGCGAGCGGCCGGCACCCGCACCAGCGGGCTGCGGTTCTTCTCCGACCACGCGATCGCGGTCGGCGCCTCGTGGCCCGGGACCAGGCGCTTGTAGGAGTTGACCAGCGGGTTGGTGATGGCGCAGTACGCGCGGGCGTGCTTGAGCAGGCCACCGACGTAGTGCAGGCAGGTCGGACTCAACTGCCACTCGCGGCGCTCGTCGAAGAAGGCGTTGCGATCGCCGGTGAACAGCGCCTGGTGGGTGTGCATCCCCGAGCCGTTCACGCCGTAGATCGGTTTGGGCATGAAGGTGGCGTGCAGGCCGTTGCGGTGCGCGACGTTCTTGACGACGAAGCGAAACGTGGTGACGTTGTCGGCGGTGCGCAGCACGTCGTCGTAGCGGAAGTCCACCTCGTGCTGGCCGGGCGCCACTTCGTGGTGCGCCGCCTCCACCAGGAACCCCATCTGCTCGAGTGCCAGGACGATCTCGCGGCGCACGTCCTCGCCCTGATCGACCGGCGCCAGATCGAAATAGCCCGCGGTGTCGTGGGTGGCCGTCGAGGGCGTGCCGTCCTTGCGTTGGAACAGGAAGAACTCGGCCTCCGGGCCGGCGACCATGCGGAAGTCCATCGCCTTGGCCCGGGCGATGGCCCGCTTCAGCACCGTGCGCGGGCAGCCCTCGAACGGGGTGCCGTCGGGATTGGCGATGTCACACGTGATGCCGCCGACCCGCGCGCCGCTCGGATCCCGCCATGGCAGCACCTGGAACGTGTCGAGGTCGGGCTTGAGGTACATGTCCGATTCCTCGATGCGCACGAACCCCTCGATCGACGAGCCGTCGAAGAGCACCGCGCCGTTCAGCGCCTCGGCGAACTGCCGGTCGGGCACCTCGACGTTCTTGGTCACGCCGAGGATGTCGGTGAACTGCAGGCGGAGGAACTTCACGCCGTCGCGCTCGGCGCGTTCGAGGATGGCTCGTGGGTCCATGGGGTCCAGCCCCCAAGTATAGGGGCCGCGGCGCGCCGCACCGGCCAACCCGCGCGACCCGTCGTCTGACTTCACCGGAGGACGGGCGAGCGGCCCGCAACGGAGCGTGCAGCGCTCCTGGGGAGACAGTGCGATGACGTATCAACGAACGATCATCCTCGGTGGACTTCTGGCGGCTCTGGTCGGCGCCGCCGTAACCGGCGTGGCGGCCCAGCGCGGCAGCCGCGACCCGGATCGCGATCGGCAGGAGCGCGGCCGGGTGTTCGTCGGCCCCGACGGCGCCGGCCGGGCGATTCGCCTCGACGGCCGCGGCAGCCAGATCGGTGTGATGGTGAGCGACCCCGAGGATGCCGCGACGCCGGGCGTGCGCATCGACGGCGTGGACCGCGACAGTCCGGCCGAGAAGGCCGGAGTGCGGGAGGGTGACATCGTCGTCGAATTCGACGGCGAGCGGGTGCGCAGCGCCCGCCAGCTCACCCGTCTGGTGCAGGAGACGCCCGATGGCCGCACCGTGAAGATGACGGTGACCCGCGGCGGCTCCCGGCAGACGCTCGACATCACACCCGAAGCGTCGGCCGGAGCGATGTCGTGGAGCTTCCAGTACGAGCCGCAGTTCCGAGAGGAGCTGGAGCGCGGCCTGCGCGGCCTGCGCGAGCTGCCCGAGCGCGGCGGGCCGATGTTCGACTTCCGGTTCGACGGCGTCCCGGGCATGGCCGCGCCGCGCGGCCGGCTCGGCGTGCAGGTGGAGACGCTGTCGGATCAGCTCGCCGAGTACTTCGGCGTCAAGGGCGGCGGGGTGCTGGTCTCCACCGTCACCGCCGACTCGCCCGCCGCCAGGGCCGGCGTGAAGGCCGGCGACGTCATCACCTCGGTGAACGGCACCGCCGTCCGCGACGCCGGCGAGCTGGTCGCCGAGATTGGCGAGATCGGGGCGCGTGGCGAGGCGCGTCTCGAGATCGTGCGCGACCGGAAGACCACGACGGTGACCGCGACGCTCGAGCGGCCGGCGCGGCCGCGGGCGCCGCGGCCGCCGGCCTGATCGCCCGCCTCAGGCGCGGTAGGTGGCGACGACGTCGGTCGTGCCGGGGCGCAGCGGGCAGCGCGCCCAGGCGCGGCCGCCGCGCGTCGTCGTGGTCGGTGTCACGACGGCGCCGCCGGCCGTCAGCGCGACCAGCCGACGGCCATCCAGATCTGACGGGAGCAACAGCGCGACGCCCGGGTCGGCCGCGGTGTCGAGCGTGAGCGTCGTCGTCAGCTGCCCGGTGGCGCCGTCCCAGCGGCGACTGTCCACGGTCACCGCCCGGCGCGCATCGAGGAACGCCGTCCATCGCGCGGCGGTCCAGATCGGAATCCCGGCGCTGCGGCAGGCCGAGAGGGTGCCGTCGAGGAGAATCTCGGCCGCGCGCACCCGCTCGGCTGCGCCGACGAAGCCGTCGGCATGGAACTGCGCGCACAACGCCGTCGGCGTGGTGTGCAGGGCGGCGTCGATCATCGCCTCGGCGACCCGCACCGCGTCCTCGGCGGTGCGTCCCTCCATGCCGCCGAACACGCCGACGATCTGCTCGTCGACCAGCTGCGTCGGCTGCTGGTAGCAGTCGACGATCACGCCGGCCTCGTCGACAAAGCGCAGCGGCAGTCCGCTGCCGATGACGTGACCGTGCGCCCACTGGCCGTCGGCGCGGCGTAACGCCGGGCCGAGATGGTAGGCGTCGAGATTCATGCGCACGCCGCGGCGACGCTGGGCCACGGCCGTGGCGACCCAGCCGCTCCACAGAATCTTGTGGGTGCGGGTGGAGACGTGGTCGGTGCCGTAGCCGTCGGTGGCGAAGGCCTCCCAGAGCTCGGCGAGACCGCTCTCGAGTTCGACGCCTTCGTCGGCCCTGGGATGGGGCGCGAACTCGTGCCCGCGCGCCCGCCAGCCCTCGACGACGTACGGCGCCGGCGGTCCGTACTCGCTGAGCAGACGGTCACCGACCAGCGGCAACCGGCCCAGCGTCCAGCGCGCGTGGCGGGCGGTGCGCCGCCAGCCGGCGGTGCCCGGCGGCGTGTAGTACACGGACAGCCGCCCGCCGAATCCCTCGACCCGCCGCAACAGCGCCTCGAGCAGCGCCGCGCCGTTGCCATGCGCGTCCGACGTGGCGACCATCACCGACCGCGCGTCGCCCGGGAAGTAGTCGAGCATCGCCAGAGGCCCGGTGGCGCCGGTGCCGGCGGCCAGCAGGGCGCCGAGCCGCTGCTGGTACAGATCGGCGTCGGGGCGGGTCAGGGTGTCGGGACGGATCCACCCGGCCAGCGCGTCGATCAGCTGGATGGCCGGCAGGGCGTCGTGATTGGCGTTGGCCAGGTTCGGGTCGCCCTGGCGGATCAGCGCGACGTTCCGGGCGACGTCGAACGCCCAGGCGGAGACTCGTCCCGACCCGTGCGTCAGCTGCACGATGGCCGGCGCCGTCGACGCGCCGCCCGGCGTCGCGAACGTCGCGGCCGCCGTCGCGCCAGGAGGCACGGTCCACCGCCGCCCGCCGACGTGCAGGCGCAGGGCCGGAGCGTCGGCCCCGTCCGGGAGGAACACGCCGTCGCCGCGCAGCTCGCCGCGATCCTCGATGCCGAATCGGGCGAGGAGCGCGCCGCCTGGCGCGACGGCGACCAGCGTCGCGCCGCGGCGCACGGCGGCCTCGACGGCATCGACCCAGGCCGTCGACAGGGCGTCGCCATACACCACCAGGGCCGCCGCGCGCGCCACCGAGTCGGGAGGCGGATCGCCGGCCGGCACGGGCGTGAGCCCGCAGATCCCCTCGCCGGCCAGTATCTCGCCGAGGTACGCACCGAAGACGGCGTGGCCGCCGGCGTCGACGAGGAGCGCCGGCGTGAGGGACGCCCTCGACGGCGGCGCCGCCCCGGCCGGTCGCGCTGATTCCGTCGGACGCCCGCAGGCCGCCGCGGCCACGGCGGCCGCGGCGAGGAACTGGCGGCGGTTCAGCGCCGCGGTCGCGGGCCGCGTCACAACCCTCCGAGCATCACGTTGAGCGCCCGGTCACCGGCGCCGGCCGCCAGGGGCACGTCGATGGCGCGAAGGCGGGCGATGCTCTCCGGAGTCAGCCACCGTGCGACGCCCTCAGCGATCGACGCCGGAGTGTTACCGATGAGTTTGTGGACGCCGGCCGACACGAGGTACTGCCACTCGGTCTCGAACCGGAGAATGAGCGTCGGGGTACCCATGACCCCTGCCTCCTCCTGGAGTCCGCCGGAATCGGTGAGCAGCGCGAAGGCATCGCCGATGAGCTTCAGCGTATCGAGGTAGCCGAGTGGCTCGACCACCCGGATCGCCGACGGCATTTCGAGCCCCTGTTCTGCCATGGCTGCCCTGGTGCGAGGGTGGAGCGGCCACAGGAGCGGACGCTCCGCCGCGACGGCGGCGAGCGACCGCAGCAATCCGGGCAGGACGTCGGGGGCCGTGTTGCGGGCCCGATGCGCGGTGACGACGAGGTACTCCCCGGCGGTGAGCCCGAACCTGGCGACCACGTCGGAGGCCCTGGCGCGGTCCCTGGCCTGGAGGGCGGCATCGATCGCCGTCGAGCCGATGACGTGAATGCGATCGCGCGGCAGCCCTTCCCGCTCCAGGTTGGCCACGGCCACGTCGTCGGCGGCGAGCAGCACCGCCGCCAGGTGATCGACGATCACGCGGTTCATCTCCTCGGGCATCAGCCGGTCGAACGCCCGGCCGCCGGCTTCGAGGTGCACCACGGGAATCCCCAGCTTGGCGGCGCAAAGCCCGCCGGCCAGCGTGGTGTTGGTGTCGCCCTGGACGAGCACGGCGTCGGGTCGCCGTTCGAGCAGCACCGGCTCCAGCCGGGACAGCATGCGTGCCGTCTGCTCGCCGTGCGACGCCGAGCCGACGGCGAGTGAGACGTCCGGCGGGCGCAGGCCCAGCTCGTCGAAGAAGCGGGCATCCATCTCGTACGAGTAATGCTGACCCGAGTGGACGACCGTGTGTACCGTCTCGCGGTCGAGCAGCGGCAGCACCGGCGAGAGCTTGATGATCTCGGGCCTGGTGCCGAGGAAGGTGACGACCTTGCGCACGGCGGCTCCCTAAGTGGCGTCGGCGTCGTGCAGCCGGTGGCGCCCGCTCACTCGTGATCCTCCCGACGCCGCTTCGGCCGGCCGGCCGGCGACGCGTGCTCGATGAGGATGTAGGTGACGCGCAGCTCCTGTTCGCACTTGTCGCATCGATAGGCGCCCTCGTAGTCGAGGGCGTTGATCGGCCGCATCCGATGGCCGGCCTTGCAGATGTAGGCGACGACCCGGGCCGGGCTGCCGATCACCAGCGCGTGCGGCGGCACGTCGTTGGTGACCGTCGATCCGGCGGCGACCATCGAGTACGGGCCGATGGTCACCCCGCAGACGATGGTGGCGTTGGCGCCGATCGACGCGCCGCGCCGCACCATGGTCGGCACGACGCGCCAATCGGTGCTGAACGCCCGCGGCGTCTCGTCGTTGGTGAACGCCATGTGCGGGCCGAGAAAGACGTCGTCCTCGACGGTGACGCCGTGGTACACCGAGACGCCGTTCTGGATCTTGACCCGGTTGCCGATGACGACGCCGACATCGACGTAGACGTCTTTCGAGATCGTGCAGGCAGCGCCGATCCTGGTCGATTCACGGATGTGCGCACGGTGCCACACGCGCGTGCCGGCGCCGAGTACGGCGCGTGGATCGACGTCCGCGGTGGGGTGGATGATCGGCGGCTCGCCGGTTGCGGTTTCGGGCTTCATGAGGCTGTCCACTCACTCCGTCTTGTCGGCAGGACCCCGCCGCTTCCACACCACGTAGGCGCCCTGGCGGTGGGCGATGTCGTAGTCCGCCGTCAGGTCGGCGTCGGCGTACAGCCCGACCCAGCGCGCGAAGGCGCCGACCACCACGAACGCCGGCGCCCCGGCCTCGCGAAAGGCGTAGAACGTCGCTGGCGGCTCGCCGCCGTGGGAGATGTAGGCCACGGCGCGGATGAGCAGGGCCGGCGGCGGATAGTGATAGCGATGGTCCGTGAACACCTCGAGTTCGGGCTCCCAGGTCTCCACGATGTCGCCCGCCGGGACGTGCGTGGTGAGCCACTCGGCCGCCGCCGCGGCGTCGGCCGCGGGCGGCGCGACCAGCCGGGCCGCCGTGCCAGCCATGGGCAGCCCGATCACGACCGCCATCCACAGCGGCAGGACCGCGGCCAGCGCGTGGGCGCCAGCCGCGCCACGCCGCCGGGCGGCGGCGACGACACGGGCGGCATCGCGCACCATCCGCGCCACCATCGGCGCTGACAGCGTCAGTCCGACGAACGCGTAGCGCGTCCAGCCGTTCGAGGCGAGCACGTACCAGCCGAGGTTGGCGGCGGCGATCAGCCACACCACGCCCCATTGCTGCTCGCGGATCGTCCGGGTGCGGGCCCGCCAGCCCGTGTAGAGCAGAGCGGGAAGGAGCAGGCCGAAGTAGCCCTGAGCGCCGAGCAGATCCGCCAGTGACCGCCGCGACGTCTCGGTATTGAAGACAAAGGCCGCACCCTCCGACGTCCGGCGCAGCAGCGCCCAGTTCTCGGCCAGACCGCCCGGGCTCAACCAGCCGAGCACGATCACCTGCCAGAGGGCGAAGACGGCGGCGCAGATCGAGCCTGTGACCAGGAACACCCGCTGCGGGACGCGGCGGTAGTAGAAGAGGTTGAGCACCCAGGCGGCCAGCAGCGCCGGCCCCAGCGCCAGCAGGTAGACGTGCTTGGTCGCGGTGGCCAGGCCGAGGACGAGTCCGGCCAGCGCCAGCCGGCCGAGGGTCGGCGTCGTCCACGCCGCGAACCACGCCAGCAGACCCGCGGCCAGCAGGAATCCCCCCGGCACTTCGCCGAGCGCCTGGCGGCCGTACTCGAGTACCGACGGGCCCGGTGCCGACACCAGCAGCGCAACGGCCACCAGGCCGACAGCCCGTCCACCCAGGCGCCGGCCGAGCAGGTAGAACGCGGCGGCGAACGCGAGCAGGTACGCCACCATCACGAGGCGCGCCTGAAGGAGTCCGACGCCGAACAGCGCGAACGCGCCGGCGATCGGCAGCATGACTGTCGGGCCCACCGCCTGGGTCGGGCCGAAGTGGCGCAGGCCCTCGCTGCTGTAGTCGGCATAGGCGCCGAACCGCACCAGGGCCTCCGGCACGTGGAGATGGATCCCTTCGTCGAACCACGGCGCCGGCCAACGGGTCAGGTTCACCGTCGCGCAGAGCACGACGGCGGCCAGTCCGGCCCAGGTGATCGCGCGCAGCCGCCGCCGGATCACGGCCGGCTCCGCGCGACCAGCCGTTCGGCCGCCTCGCGAGCGTGGCGGGTCACCGACTCTCCGTTGGTCAGCGCCGGGTAGATCTGCGACGTCGTCACCAGATGCAGCCCGGTCACCGGCGCGTCCATCGGGATGGTGTGCGATCCGGCGCCGAGCCCGTGCAGCGGCTCCACGAAGCGCTCGCGATGCACGACGCAGTAGCGCACGGCCGAGGCCGAGAATCCGGGGACGATGCGCGTCAGCGCGGCGGTCCAGGCGTCGCGGATCTCGTCGTCGGAGGCCTGCAGCCAGCGGCTTCCCGGAGCGACGTACTTCGGAACGTAGACCAGGTGGTGTCCGCCGACGAACGACGGGTCGATGTAGCTCGTGGTCTCGATCACGCCGGTGACCAGGGCGTCGCCGTCGGCGATATTGAGGGTCCAGACCCCGGTCAACGGACGGTCGAGCACGAACAGGGGGCAGACGATGCCGAGATAGCGCTGGCCGTTGAGCCGCTCGCGATACTCGGCCGGGGCCTCGGGAACGAGCCGTGCGGCGATCGGCGCCTGCATGGTGACGACGGCGGTGTCATGCGGCACCACCGCGCCGTTCACCTCGACGCCGCGCACGCGGCCGCCGTCGATGGCGATGCGCGACACCGGCGTCGACAGGTGGATCGCGCCGCCCAGGTCACGAATGCGCGCCGCCATCGCTTCGAGCAGCGTGCGATAGCCGCCGATGAGATGGCCGCTCTCCTCCTTCTGGCGCACGCCCTTGCGAGTCGATCTGGTCCGCACCAGCCGCGCCCACATCCACGTCGCCGGCGTGTCGCCGACGGCGCCGTCGAACTTGGCCTGCAGCATCGGGCCCCAGAAGCGCCGGAACACCTCATCGCCGCCGTGCTTCACGAGCCAGTCGCGCATCGGGATGCGATCGATGGCCTGCCAGTCGCCGACGCGGTTGGCGGCCACCACGGTGAGGCCGAGCCGGATCCGATCGACGAAGCGCAGCGGCGGGAACTTGAGGAAGTCGATGAGCCCGCTCATCGACACCAGGCGTCCGTCGGCGTACACCAGGGTGCCGGTCGGCTTGAAGCGCAGCCGGTCGACGATTCCCAGCTCGGCGCACAGCGCCATCAGGTGCTCGTCGCTCGACAGGATGGCGTGATAGAAGCGATCGACCTCGGTGCCGTCGGGCAGCGTCAGCGGACCGGCGAGGCCGCCGACGGTCGGGCTGGCCTCGTAGATCGTGACCGGCAGCCCCGCTTTGCTCAGGCAGTAGCCGAGCGTCACCCCCATGATGCCGCCGCCGATGATCGCCGTCGTCATCGGGAGGGCACCGGGGCGCACGCGAGCGCCGACGCGGGTGCGGTCGGGAGCGGAAACGTCTCCGTGCGCAGGCGCTCACGGAGACCGGGCAGGGGCAGATTCACGTCGTGTCGCGACCGCGGTGGTCGCGGCGCACGAAGATCATGCGGCACGGTCGCCGACGAACGCAAGCGGCGGACGAAGACTTCTTGCAGGAATGGGCAGCCGCACGCGATGCGTGTCGCCACGGTGCGACGGCGCGGCCGCGCCGCTACGGCGCGCCGTGCGCCCGGGCCGTGTCGGTGTCGGCGGCCGGGGCGACGAGCAGCGAGAGCTGCGCCGCCACGATCGCGGTCGCGGCGGCCGCGGCGGACACGGCCGCCGGCGTTTCGTCCACCAACTCCACCGCCAGGACGCCGCGAACGCCGTGGCCGCCGCGAACCGGGACGGCGGTGGCGGCCGGCTGGCCGGCGCGCGCCGCCTGCGTCTCGGCGAGGCCGGTGCGGAACGCTCGCGCGGTCGGGTTGTCGGCACCGGCCGCCACCTCGCCGATTCGCGCGAGGAGGCGCGGGTCGTAGCCGTACGCGGCGGCAATCCGCAGCGTCTGGCCGGCGGCGTCGGCCAGCCACAGCATCGCGCCGCGGGCGCCGATCGCCCGCGCCGCTTCCTCGAGCAGCCCGGGCAGCGCCTGCGCGTCGCTGACCGCGGCCAGCCGCGCGCACACGAGACTCAATGCCGCGAGATCGACCGCCGGCGCCGCCGCTGCCGGTGCGGCGGCAGGGACGTCGGGCACCGGCGTCGTGTCGAGCCGATCGTCCGCTGCTGAGTCCGACGAGGCGGCAAACGCCGCGGGCCGGGGCAGCGGCGCCAGCACGGTCGCCGCGAAAAGAACGGCGGCCAGCGCCAGGCCCCACGCCGCCGCCTGGCGATCGCGCAGCTCTGCCGCGGCACGATCCGCGCCGGACGTGACGGCATCGAGCCCGCCGTCGAGGCGGCGTTCGAGATCGTCGACGTACGGCATCGCCTCGCCGAAGGCGACATCGGCGGCCATCAACGGCTTGCCGCCGGCGGCGTGCTCGCGCAGGCGCCGCTCCGACTCCGCCAGGCGCTCGAAGACATCGAGGGCGCCGCGCGCGTCGCCGCCCGGCGCCAGAGCGATCAGCCCCTCCATCTGCCGGCGCGCGTCTTCGAGAGCTGCTTCGGCGCGGCGGCTCCAACCGACGGCGGCCTGACCGGGCGCCGCCATCGCCGCCAGGGCGCGGCGCACGTCCTGGAGCGCGGTACGCCCGGTTCTGGCGAATCCCCTCGCGCTGACCGCGCTGGCGCGGATCTCGCGCAGCTCCCCTTCGATCCGGAGCGTCCACGCCACGGTACCGGCGGCCACGGCGACGGCCAGCACGACCAGCGACCAGCGGCCCCAGCGGTGGCGCATCGAACGGCGGCTCGAGGAACGGACAGGCGCGGCGTCAGTCGCCGGCCGGTCCCAGCTGCGTGACCAGGCGGAGCGGGATCACCGACGGCTGGGCGGCGTGCTCCATCTGCACGTTGTGGCCCTTCACCGGCGGCAGGTCCTGGTACATCACGTCCCACTTCCAGCGCTCCGACGGATTCGACGCCTGCAGCCAGGTCGCGGCGCTCACCGGCCGGTTGAAGGCCTGCGCGCCGAGGCCGGCGTAGGCCGGGATCGACGAGGTGGCCGCCGCGAGATCGGCGCGCACTGCCGCCGCGCTCTCGTAGGTGAACGGCAGCCCGAGTGCCGCGGCCACGCTGGTGAGGATCTGCCAGTCCTCGACCGCCTCGCCCGGGGTGACGAGCGCCTTCGACGCCGCCTGCACCAGGCCCTGATCGTTGGTGAAGCAGCCGTCCTTCTCGACCCACGCCGCGCCCGGGAGCACGACATCGGCGGCGCCGGCCAGCGGTCCCGCCAGCACGCCCTGGTAGATCAGCGCCTTCAGCCGGCCGGCCTGGCGCGCGTCGATCACCCACGCGACGTCGCCGATCGACTCGGCCGGTCCCGGATCGAGCACGTAGAGAACGTCCACGTGGCCGGCGTCCACGGCGCCGCGCAGCGTCGAGAGATCGGCCGCGCCGTCGAGCCCGGCGCCGACGGCCAGACCGAGGTCGCGGGCGCCCGGCACGTTGGGCGCATCGGTGGCCGGCACCTCGAACTTCGTGCTGGCGGGCTGCGCCTTGGCCGATCGCCGCCACGACACGGTGACGTGACCGGCCCCGCCCTCGCCCTTCAGCTCCTCGGCGAGCCGCTTGAGCAGGAACAGCTCCTCGAGGCTGGCGTGCGCCGAGGCGAGCAGACGCACCGACGCCGGATCGCGGCGGCCGGCCGCGTTCAGCAGGTCGCGCGCCTTGACCAGCGCGTCCTTCCACGTAGCCACCTGCAGCACACCGTCCTTGCCGCGCAGCTGCGGCTTGCGCAGCCGGCCCTCGCCTTCGACCCAGCCGTACTGGAAGCGGCCGATGTCGCACATCCAGAAGCCGTTGACCGCCGGGTTGTAGCGCGGCGTCACGCGCACCAGCTGCGAGCCCTTGGCCCATTCGGGCTTGGCCTTGAGCCAGGCCGTGATCGAGCAACCCTTCGAGCACCCGGTGCAGATCGTGTCGATGGCGTTGGGGTTGTCCCACGGCCGCGAGCGGAAGCGGTACTGCTTGGTGGTGATGGCGCCGACCGGGCAGACGTCCATCAGATTGCCCGACAGGATCGAGTGGACCCCCTGCTCGTTGAAGGTGCCGATCTCGCTGCCGTTGCCGCGGTTGATCACGCCGATCTGCGCGTCGCCGTCGATCTCGTCCATGAAGCGGGCGCACCGCGTGCACATGATGCAGCGGTTGCGGTTGAGCATCAGCGTCGGGCCGAAGTCGACGTCGGCCTTCACGCCCTCGCCGTCGAAGGTGCGCCGCGGGAAGTCCATGCGGCTCTCGACGTTGCCGAAGCTGTACGAGAAGTCCTGCAGCGGGCACTCGCCGCCCTTGTCGCACACCGGGCAGTCGAGCGGGTGGTTGATGAGCAGGAACTCGAAGACGCCGGCGCGCGCTTCGGTGCTCTCGGCGTCCCTGGTGTGCACCACCATGCCCTCGGCCACCGGCGTCGAACACGACGTCTGCAGCTTCGGCATCTTCTCGATCTTGACGAGACACACACGGCACGACGCGTCGATGCCCAGTCCCGGGTGGTAGCAGTAGTACGGCACCTCGATGCCGGCGGCGATGGCCGCCTGGAGCACCGTCGTGCCCTTCGGGACGGTCACCTGCGCGCCGTCGATCGTGAGCGTCACCTGTTCCATGGCGGGCCGGATCATATCACGCGGGCGGCCCTCGTCCGGCGTTGGCTCGCGCGCACAAGTCGCGTCCCATCAACGAGATGGAGCCCTCGTCGGCCGGCCGACGAGGGCCGCCGCCGCGGCCGTTGAAGCTCGACCGCCCGGCAGCCGAAAACAGGGCTAGCGCTGCGGAGCCTCAACCACCGATCTGCTCATTTCGGTGCGCCCGGGTTCGGCTCCGCCGCGCTAGCCGCAGCTTTGTTTGGCCCGCCCTCCGGGCGGGCGTGGACGTCTTGAATGGCGGGTTGTTTCGCAGCGACTCTGGCATTCAAGACGTCCAGGAGCAATGGTGGAGTGAGCTGGAACCAGGGTTCGATCGTGGCGGCCGGAGTGGCGGTGCTGCTGTACGCCGCGCTCGCCGACGCCCAGACCGTCGACGTCGTGGCCTCGGCGCGGCTCGCCGCGACCAGCGGCCATCGCGCCCAGGCGCTCGGCGACCTCGAGCGACACCTGCGCGACTCGCCCCGCGACGTCGATGCCCGGCTGCTCTACGGCCTCGTGCTGTCGTGGGAGGGCCGCTACGACGACGCCCGTCGCGAGCTGGGCAGCGTGCTGGCGCAGACGCCGTCGTACAACGACGCGCGGGTGGCCCTGGCCAACATCGCCTGGTGGAACGGCGAGTACACCGAGTTGAAGCGGCTGGCCGACGAAGCCCGGCTGCAGCGTCCCGACGACGTCGAGTGGATGCTCCACGACGCCCGTGCGCTCGATGGCCTGGGCCGCCCACGCGACGCCCGCCGGGTCGTGCAGGCCCTGCTCGCCCAGGCGCCCGGCCATCCCCGGGCCCGCGCCCTCAAGAACCGCCTCGACGCCAGCCTGCGGCCGTGGAGTCTGACCGTCGGCTACGGCGGCGACCGGTTCTCGGACCAGCGGACGCCGTGGGCGGAATCCGCCGTGTCGCTGAGCCGCCAGACGCCGGTCGGCAGCGTGATCGCGCGGGTGAGCCGCGTCGAACGCTTCGACATGGCCGATCAGCTCTTCGAAGTGGAGGCGTATCCGACCTTCCGCCCCGGCACCTATGCGTACGTGGGCATCGGCTTCGCCAAGGACGACCTCCTTTACCCCAACTACCGCGTCGCCACCGACCTCTACCAGTCGGTGGGGAACGGCGTCGAACTGAACGCCGGCTTCCGCCGCCTCGGCTTCACGAGCACCACCGACATCTACCTCGGCTCGGTCACGAAGTACACCGGCAGCTGGATGCTCACCGGGAAGGCGATGTTCGTGCCCGACTTCGAGGGCCCCGAGGACTCGGTGTCGTACCACGCGGTGGTGCGCCGCTACGTCGGCGGGTCGGGGGAGAGCTGGATCGGCGGCGGCTACAGCCACGGCTACAGCCGCGAGGAACTCGGCGACAGCGCCGAACTGCAGAACCTCGACGCCGACACGGTGCGGGCCAACGCCGAGATCCTCGTGCACCCGCGCTGGCTGCTGGCCGCGTCGGCGAGCACGAGCCGGCAGGAGCGCACCCGCCGGGTGCCGCTGTGGCAGCACTCGTTCGGTGCGTCGGTGACGGTCTACTTCTGATGCCGGCCGCGGCCCGACTGCTCCTCGCACTGGTCACGCTGTCGTCCGGCTGGTACGCGGTGTTCGTGTCTCCAGCGCTGAGCGGACTGGCGGCGCCGGCCGCCCCTGCCCCGGCGTCGCGCCCAGGTGCCGCCGCGGCGGCGGAGGCCCCGGTGCCCACCGACGCCGAACTCGACGCCCTGCTCGTGCACAGCCGCGACGCCTTCGCCGCCGAGCAGTGGGAGGAGGCGCTCGAGCCGACGCGCCAGCTGGTGCGGCGCTTCCCCGGCCAGCACGTCTACCTCGCGCGGCTCGCCGAGACCTACCGCCGCCTCGGCCGGCCGGCCGACGAAGCCGCCACCTGGGAGCTCTTCCTGGACCGGGCGCCGATTCCGGCAGACGCCTGTCCGGCGATTGGTCACGCCTACCGGAAGCTCGGCAAGTTCGACAAGGCGCTGGCGGCCTTCGAGCGCTGCCACGAAGCCGACCCGCAGAACGCCGAGCTGGCCTTCTTCGTCGGCCTCGGCCACGAGTGGGCGTCGCGCTTCGACACCGCCGAGGACTGGTACGAGAAGGCCATCGACCTGGCGCCGCCCCACTACGACAGCGAGGTCGGCCTCGCCCGCGTCCAGCTCCATCGCAACCATCTGGACCAGGCGCTGGGGCGCGCCCGCGCGGTGCTGCGCCACGTGCCGACGCACGTGGACGCGGTGCTGGTGGCAGGACTGGCCGAGCAGCGCGCCGGCCGCCGCGGCCCGGCCCGCTCGTACCTCGAGAAGGCGGCGCAGATGTCGGAGGACTACTTCGACGTCCAGCTCGCGCTCGGCGTGCTCGACTACTCGGAGTCCCGCTACCACGACGCCCGCGGCCGCTTCGAGATCGCCTCCCGCCTCGACGCCTCGCGCCGCGAGGAGGTGCAGCCCTGGCTCGACCGCACCGCCAACGTGAGGGCCACGCCGTGAGGGTGGCCTGTGCGGCTGCCCGCGCCACGGTGGTGCTGTTCTGGCTGGCCACGTCGGCCTGCGCCTTCCTGGCCTCGGTGCCATTCGTGTACGAGCAGTTCCTGGAACCGGGGCTCGTGCCGGCGCTGGCCGGCTTCGCCCGCTGGCACGGCTGGCTCGTGCTCGCCGCCGCCGGTCTGACCGGCCTCGCGGTATGGCCCGACGTGGTCAGCCGGCGCGCTCCCGGTGCCGCGAGCCTGCTGGTCTGGGCGACCTTCATGGCCGGCGTCGCCGCCGTGATCGGCGCGCCGCTGGCCGCGCTGCGTCCCGGCGCCACGGCAGTGGCAGCCTCGATCGCGGCGCTGCTGCCGGTGGCGTACCTGACGGCCATCGACCTGATGCTGGCGCCGTGGACCGACACGCCGCGCGCCACCGACATGAGCGGACGCGACGCCCTGGTCGCCGGTGGAAGCGCCGGCGCGGTCTTCGCGCTGCAGACCGCCGGCGCCGCCCTGACCCCGGATGCTCTCACCGGGCTCGGCATGGCACAGAGTGCGGCCGCGCACCTGCTGCTGTTCGCCGCCGTATTCGCCGGGCTGGCCGTCGTTCGCGCCGTCGCCGACCTCACGTCCAAGCCGGCGCAGTGGGAAGCCGTCGCGGCGCTGGCGCTGCTGGGCGGGCTGGCCGGCGGGGCGGCCCTGCTCGTTCTCGGGCCGGCGCTGTCGGTCACCGCGTGGCCGTCGCGGCTGGCGGTGGCGCTCTTCGGGGCGTCGATCGCCGCGGTGCTGGGGGCCCGCGGCCTGCGCTACGGCCGAGCCCGCGAACGTGACGGCGTGGTCCTGGTGCTGGCCGGCCTGCTGCCCCGCTGGGCCCTCGGCCGCACTCGCTGGGCCCGGCTCGGCTGGGTGGCCGCGGTCGTCGCCGGCGTCGCCGCGGCGCGCCTCGCGGCCGGGGCGATGGACTGGAACTTCGCCGCCGCAAAACTCGGCGCGGTGGCGCTGTGGCTCGTCGCGCTGGCGACGCTGGCGCAGTGGGCGCCGGCGCACGTGCGGCTCCACCCGGGGCTGCCCTACGGGGCGATCGCGGGTGTGCTGGCGCTCTACCTCGCCGCCGCCGGACGGCTGCCCGGCGGCCCGGTGACGCTGCAGGCCGCGACGGCCGCCGGCGACGCCTGGGTGGTGGGCGACCCGTCGTTCCGCACGCTGCGCGACTGGCTGCACCGGCCCGTCGCCGAGGTGCCAGACTCCTCGGCCGGCGGCGTCGGCTTCTTCGATTACCTGCAGGCCCACACCAACATCGCCCGCTCGATCGCCGTGGCACCGGTGCCGCTCAGCCTCGCCGACCTGAGCGGCCCGCCGGCCGGGCCGCGGCCGCCGCACGTGTTCGTGTTCGTCGTCGACAGCCTGCGCCGCGACTACCTGTCGCCCTACAACCCGGGCGTCGCGTTCACCCCGAACATCGCCGCGTTCGCCGCCGACAGCACCACCTATACCCGGGCGTTCACCCGCTACGGCGCCACGGGCCTGTCGGTGCCGTCGATGTGGGTGGGCGGGATGGTGCTGCACAAGCAGTACGTCACGCCGTTCGCGCCGATGAACACCCTGCACGCCCTGCTCTCGCGTCACGGCTACCGGCGCTGGATGAGCATGGACAACATCGTCGACGTGGTGATGCCGCGCGACGCCTCGCTCGAACCGCTCGACGCCGGCCGCGGCGTCGCCGACTTCCGCGCCTGCTCGACCCTCGACGAGCTGACCGGCCGGCTCGACCGCCTCGCCGCCGGCGGGCCGCCGGCGTTCGTGTGGGCGCTGCCGCAGGATCTGCACGTCGCCGTGCTCGCCCGCGAAGGCAAGCGGGCGATCGACGACGCCGGCTACGACGGCTTCTACGCCCCCTACGCGTCGCGGGTGCGCCGTCTCGACGGCTGCTTCGGCGGCTTCGTCGCCGCGCTGAAGCAGCGCGGGCTCTACGACGACAGCGTGATCGTGTTGACCTCCGACCACGGCGATTCGCTGGGCGAGGACGGCCGCTGGGGCCACGCCTACACGATCTACCCCGAGGTGCTGCAGGTGCCGCTCGTCGTGCACCTGCCGCCGCGCCTGCGGGACCGCTTCGACAGCGCCGCCGACGCCCTGGCCTTCACCACCGACCTGACGCCCACGCTGCACACGCTGCTCGGCCACGAGGTGAGGGCGCCGTCGCCGGTCTTCGGCCGGCCGCTGGTCTGGCCGCGCGGCGCCGCGCCCGCCGCCGCAACGCACTTCGGCCTGGTGGCGTCGAGCTACGGCAGCGTCTACGGCTGGATCGACGACGCCGGCCGGGACCTCTACATCGCCGACGGCGTCGGCCTCCGCGACTACGTCTACCGGCTCGACGGTTCGCCGACCGGGGTCGCCGAACCGGTATCAGCCGAGGCGCGAGCGGCCGGGCAGCGGGCGATCCGCGGCGGCATCCAGGCGATCGCCGACGTCTACCGCTTCACGCCGCCCGGTCTCACCGCCCGGTGACGCGGTCGAAGGTGCCCAGCGCGGCGTCGTCGCGGTTGACGTCCACGCCGCGCAGGCTGGCTTTGAGCGGGAAGGTCGCGGCGCCCGACGCCTCGGTGACCGGCAGCACCACGTCTTCGCTCGTGCCGTCGGCGTACTGCAGCGTGAGCGTGACCGGCAGGTCGAACACCTCGCCGATCTGCTCGTAGGCCACTTCCAGCCCATCGCTCTTCGTCGTCGTGGTGAGGCGCACGCGCGGCAGCGCCGTGTCGAGCACCCAGCGCTCGAAGAAGCGCTCGAGCGACACGCCGCTGGCCGCTTCCATCGCCTGGCGCAGGTCGTCGGTGCCGGCCTTCCGGTAACGGTGCTCGGCGTAGAAGGCGCGCAGACCGGTGAAGAACGCCTGGTCGCCGACCAGGCGCCGCAGCATGTGCAGCACCGCGGCGCCCTTGTTGTAGACGACGGCGCGGAAGACCCGCGGCTCGCCCTTGACGTGGCCGAGCCGGTAGCCGAGCGAGATCGGGCCCTGGTCGGAGTGTTCCATCGCCCAGCGGCGCAGGTTGCGCAGCGCCGAGCGGAAGGTGCCCTCGCCACGCCGTTCGCGCGCATAGAGGGTCGCGAAGTACTGGGCGAAGCCCTCGCTGATCCACTGCTCGTGGTAGTTCTTCCAGCCCACCGCCTGGCCCCACCACTGATGCGCCACCTCGTGGGCGAGGATGAACTCGGGGAAGTCACTGAAGGTCGCCGGATCGTTCCGCCACACGAACGGCGTCGTCGGCAGCGGGTTGTTGAGCACCGCGAAGTACGCGGGGCTGTGGCCGCCGGGCAGGTCGCTCTCGAGCATCGCCACCGTGAAGGTGGGATACGGCGCGTCGCCCATCAGCGACGCGTAGAAACGCAGGATGTCGGCGGTGGTGCCGAGCGCGTCCCGGCCGCGGTTCTCCTGCCGGCGGTTGGCCAGCACCGCGAGATCGACGGTGTTGCGGCCGCCGACCGGCGGCGGCTTGGGCGGCGCCATGAGCTGCGCCAGCGTCACCGACCGCGGCGGCGGCGGGGCCGGCGGCACGACGATGTCGAGGGCCACGGTCGCCGCGTCCACCTTGTTCATCCGGCTCACCACCAGGCCGAGGTAGCGCACCGGGTGCGAGGTGGCGAAGGTGTAGAGCCAGCGGCCGCCCGGCGCGCCCGGTGCCCCGGCCAGGGGCAGCGGCGGCGCCGACAGCGGCGTGATGCCCGACGCCGCCACCGCGAACTCGATCGGCACCGACACCCGCATCGACGCCGTGGCGTAGTCGGTGACCGGCGGCTGCGGGTACCACTTAGCGCGGTTGCTGAGCAGCCAGTTGCGCTCGGCCGGCACCATCGGCAGCTCGTCAGGCCGGCTGGCCCGGTCCTGGAGCAGCGACTCGGAGTCGATCGCCTGCCGCTCGATGCGGCCCGAGTAGTTGACGGTGAGCGTCAGCTCGTAGTCGCGCGACAGCGGCGACGGCAGGTTGACGACGACGCCGTTCTGGTTGCGGACGCGCAGGAACAACAGCCGGCCGAGCTCCTTGCTGGTGATCGAGGTGATCGCGTACGCGTCGGCGAGGCTGAGGGTGAGCGCGCCGAGCACGAACGCCTTGACCCGCAGCCGGATCACCGCCCGGCCGGTGAGGAACTCGCGGTCGGGCGCCAGATCGACGTCGAGGTCGTAGTCGAGGACGTCGTATTCGGTGAGGTCGTCCTCGTCGTAGAACGCGCCGCGGCTGGCCAGCTTCTGCGGCGAGGCGTAGATCGAGATGTTGCGCTTGCGGTCGCGGCTGAAGAAGGTGACGTCCTCGGCCTCGCTCTGCGCCCGGGCGTAGGTCAGCGTGCGCCAGCTCCGCGTCCGCACCTCGGCCACCATGTCGCCCGGCTGCGGCAGGATCGACCAGATGTCGCGGCTCAGGTCGCTCAGGTCGAGGCTGAACGACTTGGCCACCTCGTCGTCGAAGACCTCGCGGGCGCGGCCGAACAGCCGGGTCTCGGGCGGCGTAGCGGTGAGGGTGCCGTTGGCGAGGTACTGCTCGAAGTCATATGGGCTCAGCCGCACGTAGGCGGCGTCGAACCGCGTGTCGACGACGTCGGCGCCGGCGAACAGCCGCACCTGGCCCTGTTCGGTCTTCGGCGCCGGCTTGAAGATCATCTGGCCGTCGCCGAGCAGCACCAGCGCCGAGACGCCTTCGGCGGTGTTGGCGACGAAGACGTTGCCGGCCGGCAGCCGCAGCTCGAAGTCCACCGAGGTCAGCACGAAGTCCTTCGCCGTGTAGTGGCGGTCGCGATCGAGCGACAGGCGGTGCAGCCCGTCCACCCGCGACAGCTGGTCGTGGGCGACGATGCGCCACGGCGTGTCGGTCTCGCCGGGTTCGGCGACCGCGCCCGACGGGCGGCGGATGTCGAGGCGCCACGTCGACACCTGGCCGCGCGGGCCGCTCTCGACGAACACCTCGACCATCATCCGGTAGCCGTCGCCCGGCAGCGCGCCTTCGAGCGCGACGCGGTCGCGTTCGCGGACCACGGCGCGGGTCACGCCGCGCGGCAGGGCGGCGTCGAAGAACTCGCCGGCGGCGTCGGGGTCGGCGTTGTTCGAAATGAGCGACAGCCACGCGGCGCGGTCGCTGGTCGACAGCGCGGTCTCGACCCGCTGCAGCACGCGCAGCAGCTGCAGCTCTTCCGGATCGAGCGGCGGAATCGCCGGCTGGGCCTGGAGCGGCGGCGTCCACGCCAGGACGGCGATGGTCAGGACTGCACGCAGGGCCCAGTAACCCGGACGACTTGAGAGGCACGAGTGAGTCACGTTCACCGGCCTCTCAAGGCGTCCACGCCCACGCGGAGCGTGGGCCAGGCAACACTGCCCTAGCGAGGTGCAGCCGCTTCTCCATGGTCCCAGGTCTGAGGCGGAGCCTCGCTAGGATTAGACGCCAAGTGGCCCGGGACGGGCCACCCGTTTCAGACCGGCGAGGGGACGGGTGTCGGGACGGGCGGCACGACCGGCCGGCTCAGCACCAGGACGGTGAGGTCGTCGGCCAGCCGCTCGCCCTGCCGGTGCCGGTCGACTGCCGCGAACACCGCGCGGCCGAGCACCCCGGCGGCGACGCCCGGCACGGCCCGGACGGCGGCCTCCAGGCCGGTGTCCTCGAACATCTGGCCGGTGGGCGCTTCGGCCTCGGTGATGCCGTCGCTGTACATGACGAGGGCGTCACCAGGGTCGAGCCGGGTGTGGCCCGACTGGTAAGTGGATTCCTCGAACATCGCCAGGGCGATGCCGCCGGTGGAGAGCTTCTCGACCGCGCCCGAGGCGCGCAGCAGCAGTGGCGGCGTCTGGCCGGCGTTGACGAACTCCAGCTCGCCGGTGCGCGGGTCGAACAGGCCGAGGAACAGCGTGATGAACCGCGACGGCGGGGCGTGTTTGGCGACCTGGATGTTGAGGCGGCGGACCAATTCCGACGGCGCCAGGTGCTCGTCGACGAGCGCCCGCAGCATGGCCAGGAACAGCGCCATCAGCAGCGCCGCCGGGCTGGCCTTGCCGGCGACGTCGCCGAGCGCGACGATGACGCGGCCGTCGGGCCGCGGCAGGATGTCGTAGAAGTCGCCGCCGACGGTGTTGGCCGGCCGGGTCAGCCCGCTCGCCTCGACGCCCGGGGCCGCCCACGTGCCGTCGGGGAGCATCGCCAGCTGGATCTCGCGGGCCACCTCGAGGTCGCGTTTGAGCGACAGCCGGTCGAAGACCTCGAGCAGCACCAGCAGGTTCATCAGCGCGAAGGCGAAGATGAGCCACTGCGTTCCGGGAGCGAAGGCCAGCGTCGGCAGGCCGACGCGGAAGAAGAACGGCGGGATGACGATCGGCACGCCGAACACGCTGATGCCGCGGAAGAGCGACACCACGCCGATCGCCGCCGCCACCAGCGCCACGCCGTAGATGGCCCGCCGCGCCGGCGTCAGGCGCATCGTGAAGGCCATGAAGAAGGCCTGCGTGAAGCGCGAGGCGCGGCGATGCCACGGCAGCGCCCGGAACGCCTTCTGGTCGATGCCGCGGGTGAAGAAGCGGTAGGCTTCCGGCGCGTCGCGCGTGAAGACGCGGCCCAGCTCCTCGCTGGTCAGATCCTGGGTGTAAGCGGCGAAGAACTCACGCGCGCGCGACAGCCCTGGCATGGCGGGCTCTTATATCTACGGGCCTACAGAATGCCGAGTTCCCGGCCGACCCGGCCCATCGCGTCGAGGGCGAACTGCAGGTCGTCGCGGGTGTGCGTGGCCGAGACGATGGTCCGCAGCCGCGCACCGTCCTTGGCCACGGTCGGAAAGCCGATGCCCTGGGCGAACACCCCGGCCTCGAACAGCCGGTCCGACATCCGCATCGCCAGCGCCGCCTCGCCGACGATCACCGGCGTGATCGGGCTCTCGCTCATTCCGGTGTTGAAGCCGAGGGCGGCCAGACCGGCCTTGAAGAACCGCGTGTTCTCCCACAGCCGCTCCATCCACTGCGGCTCGGTTTCGAGCACGTCGAGCGCGGCCAGACACGCCGCCGTCACCGCCGGCGGATGCGACGTGGAGAACAGGAACGGGCGGGCGCGGTGGTGCAGGAAGGTGATGAGGTCGCGCGACCCGGCCACGTAGCCGCCGAGCACGCCGATCGCCTTCGACAACGTGCCGACCTGGATGTCGACGCGGCCGTGGCAGTGGAAGTGATCGACGGTGCCGCGGCCCTGGCGGCCGAAGACGCCGCTGGCGTGCGCGTCGTCGACCATCATGATGCAGCCGAACTCGTCGGCGAGGTCGCACAGCGCCGGCAGCGGTCCGAGGTCGCCGTCCATCGAGAAGACGCCGTCGGTGATGAGCAGCTTGCGTTGCCCTTTCGGCAGCCCTTCGAGGATGGCCCGCGCGGCCGCCGCGTCCTTGTGCGGAAACACTTTGATGGCGGCGCGGCTCAACCGCGCGCCGTCGATGATGCTGGCATGGTTGAGGGCGTCCGAGACGATGACGTCGTCCTTGCCGAGCACCGCCGAGACGGTGCCGGCATTGGCGGCGAAGCCGCTCTGGAAGACGACCACGGCCTCGACCTGCTTGAACGCCGCCAGCCGGCGCTCCAGCTCGACGTGCGTCGCCATCGTGCCCGAGATGGTGCGCACCGCGCCGGATCCGACCCCGAACTCGCGCACCGCGTCGAGCGCGGCCTGGCGCAGCTTCGGATGCGTCGTCAGGCCGAGGTAGTTGTTCGACGACAGGTTGACGACCGAACGATGGTCGTAGGTGGCGTGGGCCTTGGCCTCGCCCTCGAGCACGCGCAGCGTGCGATACAGCCCCTGCTGCTTCAGCGACTCGAGTTCGGCGGCGAGGAAGGACAGGGGATCCGGGCGCGGCGACGAAGACATGACGCGCCCAGTATAGGGGCTCGGGACTCGGGACTCGGTGCTCGGGAAGAACCTCGAACGGAACTGACGCTCGGGACGAGCGTGATCCGCGTGACGTAGCCTTTCCCGAGCCCCGAGCCCCGAGCCCCGAGCCCCGCTCGCGTCGTCGAAGCGCGTCAGCGCTTCGGCAACGCGAGCAGCACGTCGCCGTCCGCGAACCACGCCACCGGCTCCGCGCCGGCGAGGCGCGCCCAGCCGACCACGGCGTCGCCTTCGGGCGGCGGGTAGGCGTTGCGGTGGATGAGCACGTGCGTGGCGCCCGAGGTCGTCACCGCGGCCCACGCGGCGTCGCGGTCCGACCAGAGGTTGGCGAGGCGCGCGGCGCGGGCCCGGTAGCCGTCGGGGAAGTAGCCGCTGTAGCCGTTGACGAGCCGTTTGCCGTGCAGCCCGGCGTAGTAGACGTAGCGCAGGTCCCACGCCTGATCGCCGAAGGGCAGCTCGATCAGTGCCGTGTCGGCCGGCATCGCCACCACGTAGCGATAGGCGAGCGGGCCGTCATTGAGGCGGTGCACCGCCGGCCACGGCTCGGTGTAGCGGGCGCTCGACGTCCAGTTCAGGTTGAGCGGCATCGGCACCGCCCAGGCCTCGGTGAGGAACGCCGCGCCGGCGAGCCCGATCGCCACGCCGCCGACGCGCGCCACGCGGCCGATCCGCGCCAGCACATGGCCGCCGAGCACCGCGAGCAGACAGGCGGCCACCATCCCGAACCGCGCCGGGGCGCGCAGCCCGGCGTAGCCCGGCACGTAGGTGAAGAACGTCTCGTAGAGGTTCATGCCGACGAGCCGCTCCCCGCCGGCGCGCGGCACCGGTCCGAGCGACATGACCACCGAGAACACGATGCCGGCGATGAGAAACGGCGTGAGGTCGGTGGAGCGGGCGCGGAGCGCCGCGCGCAGCCGGGGCGAGAGCAGCAGCGCCGCCGTGGCGGCAGCCAGCGCGTAGGTCAAGGTGCGGCGGACGTTGGTCATGCGCAGGGGCAGGCCGCCGAGGTACCAGACGAACCCGCCGGTGACGGCGACGGCCACAGCCCCGACCACCCCCAGCGCCGCCACCACGATCAGCCCGCGCGCCAGCCGGCGCTCGCGCGTGGCCGCGGCGGCGGTGGCGGCTCGCACCGCCCGCCACGTCGCCGCCAGCCACAGCGCCACGGCGGCAGCTGCCGCCACCAGCGGCACGGCGCCCGGAAACAGATCGCCCTCGGGCTGCGGGAACCGGTTCAGGATCGCCCCCCAGACATACAGCTGCGGCGGCGTGTGCGCGTAGGCGTAGAGATCCGCGGAGAACCCCACCACTTCTCCGAACGGACGGGTGAAGCCGAGCCGGTTCTTGGCGTCCTGGTACGGCAGCAGGAACGGCAGCGTCAGCGCGAGCGAGACGGCGCCGGCCGCGAGCACCGCCAGCCACGTGCGGCGGTCGCTGGCGCGTCCGCGGCTGACGATCTCCCACAGCACGTAGGCGCCGAACACCGGCGCGAAGTAGAAGAGGTAGTAGCCGCTCGACAGGCCCTGCACCACGAAGGCGAGCGTGCCGCCGGCCAGCGCCGGCCATCGCCCGGTGTCGAACCAGCGGCGCAGGCCGTAGAGCGCGAACGGCATCCACTGCGACGAGATCGTCTGGATGTGCGGGAACTGCCCGAGACGGTAGGGAAAGAACGCGTAGAACAGGCCGGCGACGAAGGCGGCGCGGGCGCTGCCGGTGAGCTCGCGGACGAGCAGGAACGTGCCCAGGCCCGACAGCGCGAAGGTGGCCAGGAACACCAGGTTGTAGGCGAGCACGATGTTGCCGGTGGCGAGATAGGCCGGCAGGCCCTGCAGCGCCTGCGGCACGAGGTGCTCGGAAAACGTCAGGCTGAGCGGCGTCGGGTGGAAGATGTTGGCGTTCCACAGATCCGCGAACGACATCCGGCCGCCGAGCATGGCCACCACGCCCTCGCCCACCCAGGCGAGGATCCACATGTTGAGCAGCGAGTCGCCCAGGTCGGCGGGGACGTCGCGGCCGAGGCCGGCCGCGATCGGCCAGGTCATCGCGACGGTGAGGCCGACGTAGGCCGCCGCCGCGACGGTGGTCTGGACGCCGCGGCGCTGCAGCGCGATCACGGCCGAAGGTCGCCGGGCCGCAGCGGCCCGGGCGCTGGGCGTCTCACGCCGACTGGAACTCGCGCGCGTACTCGGCCACGTCGTCGTAGATCGATCCGAGTTCGGCCGGGTCCGCCAGGAACACGACACGGAAGTAGCCGCCGTCGGCCGGCAGGCCGAAGCCCGAGCCGTGCACGCAGAGAATGCCCCTGGCGTGCAGCAGGCCCATCACGAAGTCCTCGTCGGTGCGTCCCGCCGGCAGCGTGACCTGCGGCATGGCGTAGAAGGCCGCCCGCGGCGTCACGACCTGCATGCCCGGCACGGCGTTGAACCGCGCGGCGGTCAGCTCGGCCCTGAGCCGCAGCTCGCGGCGGAACGTCACCTGGTGCGATCGGTCGCCGGTGAGCGCGGCCGTCACCGCGTACTGCATCGGACCGGGGCTGCACAGCCGGCCGTCGGCCAGCTTCTTGATCGCCGCCAGCGCCTGGTCGAGCCGCGGCGTCGCGCCGACGGCCATCCAGCCGGCGCGCCAGCCCGGGGCGAGATAGGCCTTCGACAGACTGGAGTAGGAGATGATCGCGGCGTCGGGAGCCAACGCCGCCAGCGCCGGGACGGGACCGTCGAAGCCGAGGTCGCCGTAGACCTCGTCGGCGAGGATGACCAGGCCGCGCGCCTCGGCGAACTGGATCAGGCGCCGGCGGACCGCCTCGGGATAGACCGCACCGGTTGGGTTGTTGGGATCGATGAGCACCAGCGCGCGGGTCTTCGCCGTGGCCGCGGCGGCGAGATGATCCAGATCGGGCAGCCACCCCTGCGCCGGGTCGGTGCGGTAGTACACGGGGTTCGCGCCGATCTTGGCGAGCACCGCGGTGTAGAGCGGATACGTCGGCGACGGCACCAGCACGTCCTCGCCCTCGTCGACGATCGCGGTGAGCGCCAGCTCGATGCCCTCCGACGTGCCCGACGTGATCAGCACGCGGTCGGCCGACACCGGCACGCCGCGGGCGGTGAAGTCGGCGGCCGCGGCCTCGCGCGCACTGGCGATCCCCACCGACGCCGTGTAGCCGTTGTGGCCGTCGCGCATCGCCTTGGCCACGGCGTCGATGAGATGCGGCGGCGTGAGGAACCCGAAGGCGTTCGGGTCGCCGATGTTGAGATAGCGCACCGTCCGCCCGGTGGCCTCCACCTTCCTGGCTTCGGCCACCACCTGCCGGATGGCGTAGGTGAATCGCCCGACGCGGGCGGCGGCACGAATGGATGAGCCGGCGGTGGTCGTGGAGGTGGGCATGACCGGGCGATCTTAGCAGCGCGGCCGTGTCGTGGCCGGCTTCCCGTGCGCCCGCTGGACACCCCGGTGCGCCGAGCCGATACGACTACTGACAGGTGTCGATCCGTGCACCTCAGCCTGGCCGGTCCCAGACGACTTTACAGGTGTCGTGTAAGAGTTACGCCTTTTCCCGCAGAATTCCGCGCCATCCGAGGCGACTTGATTCAGATAACTCCAATGAAATCAACACTTAGTTCACATGGCACGAGGGTTGTTAATGGCAGGGGCATGCTCGCGGTGGTCGCATCCCTCGTGACCGTCCTGGTAGCCGTCCCAACGGCGGCGCAGACCAGCGGTGCCGGTCAGCCGGGTCAGCCCGGCCAGACGCCGGACGCGGGTGTGTTCCGTTCGGGCGTGGACCTGGTCACGGTGAGCGCCACGGTGCGCGACCAGCGGGGCCGCGCGGTCGCCGACCTGGCCGCCACCGACTTCCAGGTGTTCGATCGCGGCGTCCGCCGCCCGATCGCCGAGTTCCGTACCGACGCCGCGCCGGTGAGCGTGGCGATTCTGTTCGACGTCAGCGGCAGCATGGACCTCGCGTCCAGGGCGCTCGCCGCACGGTTTGCGGCCCACCATGTGCTCAGCTGGTTGGAGCACGGCCGCGACGAAGCCGCGCTGTTCGCGTTTGACAGCCGGCTGCACGAGGTGGCCCCGTTTACGGTCGATACGCGTGCCCTTCAAGGTGCGCTGGGGGAGGTCGATCCGTTCGGGGCCACTTCGCTGCATGACGCCATCGCCGACACGGCGAAGCGAATTTCCGAGCGGGCCAACCGCCGCCGCGCCATCATCGTGCTCACCGATGGCATCGACACGGCGAGCCGCCTCACGCCCGCCGACGTTTCGGGCATCGCCAGCGAGATCGACGTGCCGGTCTACGTCGTCGCGGTGGTGCTGCCCATCGACAACCCCGACGTCAGCGGGCGCCCCTCCAACGAGGATCAGGTGCCGGTGACGGTGGGAACGATCCGCGAACTGGCGGCGTGGACGGGGGGCGAGTTGTTCTATGCGAGCACCCCCTCGGACACGAGCAAGGTGGCCCGGCAGATCGTGCGCGAGCTGCGTCAGCAGTATTTGATCGCGTTCGAGCCGAGCGCGGGGGCCGGATGGCACCCGATTGAGATCCGGACGACGAAGAAGAACCTGACGGTTCGGGCGCGCGGCGGCTACGTGGCCGGCGTTGCGCGGAGTGACGAGTTCTAGCGGGACGAAGACCCCGCTAGCAGGAGACGAGAGGCGTCTTAGGAGGACCCCATGAAGAAAAGTCTGTTTGTCATGAGTTGCTTTGCCGTGACGCTGGCCGTGGCGCCCGCGTGCGCGACCAAGAAGTTCGTCCGCACCGAAGTCGGTATGGTGAACGACAAGGTCACCACGATGGGCAAGTCGCTCGAGGAGACCCAGGAGCGCGTCCGGGTCGCCGAGCAGCGCATCGGCGAAGTCGACACCAAGGCAGGCCAGGCCGGCCAGGCGGCCCAGCAGGCCAACACCGCCGCCCAGGCGGCCCAGACCACCGGCAACCAGGCGATGGAAGTCGGCAAGACCGCCGTCGCCCGCGCCGAGGCGATCGAGACCGCCAGCCGCAAGCTCATCTTCGAGACCGTGCTGAGCGACGACAAGGCCAAGTTCGCCCGTGGCAAGTCGGACCTGCCCGACGAGGCCAAGGCCGCCATCGACGCGATGGTCGCCCAGCTGAAGTCGCAGAAGGCGAACATCTGGGTGGAGATCGAGGGCCACACCGACAACACCGGCGACGCCGCCTTCAACCAGGCCCTCGGCCTGGCCCGCGCCGAAGCCGTCAAGCGGTATCTCTACGAGCAGCACCAGGTGCCGCTGCACAAGATGAACGCCATCAGCTTCGGCGAGGATAAGCCGGTGATGGACAACAAGACCCGCGACAATCGCGCCCAGAACCGCCGGGTGGTGATCAAGGTTCTCGCCTAGGGCGGGGTTCGGGTCTCGGGACTCGGGTCTCGGGACGCGGAACAGAACGACGGCCGGTGGGACTCGCTCCCACCGGCCGTTCGCTCGTACGAGGGGTCAGTGTCGCGGCAGCTCGTAGAGCCGGGCGCCGTCGCCGGGGGCGGCAACCAGACGCGCGCCGTGCGATTCGAGCCAGTCGGCGATCCGCCGCCCGGTGTCGTCGCGCCAGGCGGCGGCGTGCACGACGGCGTGGGTGGCCGGGGCGAGAGCGTTCCACGCGGCCTCTGCGTCGCGTATCGGGGTGGCCAGCGCGGCCTGCCGCACCAGATACCCGGGCGGCAGCAGACCGCTGTAGCCGTTGAGCACGCGCCGGCCGTGCGCGCGGGTGAACCACGTGTAGCGCACCTCGTAGGCGGTGACGCCGAAGGGCAGTTCCGCCAGCACGGCCGACGGCGGCAGGGCGGCCGCCAGTCGATAGATCGGCGGCAACGTCGCGGTGGGACTCAGGTACGGCGGCGGCTGGGCCAGCGGCTCGCTGATGAGGGGCACGTCGATCGGGAAGGGCCGTGACCACGCCGTTCGCGTCGCGCTCGCCACGACGATCGCCACCGCGACCATCCCGATGCGCCACCGGGCGAGCCAGACCGCACCGAACCCCGCCAGCACCGACAGGAACACGGTGGCCACGGCGACGAAGCGGTGCGGCACGCGCAGGCCGCTGAAGCCGGGCACGACGGCGCTCAACCACGCATACGGCCCGGTGAACGTGGCCGCTCCGACGGTCACGATCGGTCCGAACGACAACGCCACCGCGGCGGCGGCGAAGGCCAGCAGCGCCCAGCGCGCGCGCCGCGACAGCCCGGCGGGGCTGCGGCCGGCCGGCGCCAGGGCGCCGACGATCGCCAGCGCGGCGAGCGGACCGATCCACGGCAGGGCGTCGCGGTAGGCGGCCAGTGACGCCGAACCCCCGGCCATCTCCTGCGCCGTCCGCGTCACCTGCAGGGCCTCGCGGGTGGACAGGTATCGCGCCGCGATTGGCAACGCGACGGCGATCGCTGCCGCGCCTGTGGCGGCCAGTCCCGCCCACACGCGGCGATCGGCCAGCCGGCCGTGCCGCGCCATCGACCACAGCGCGACCGCCACCGTGAACGGCGCGCAGTAGGCGAGCAGGTAGTTCGACGACAGCGCCAGCGCCACGAGCGCGAGCGCGGCGCCGGCCAGCGGCAGCACGCGCGGCCGGGCCACGAACCGGTCGATCGCCAGCAGCGCCAGGATCCACCAGTGGATCGACAGCGTGTGCAGGTGGACGACCGACCAGAGGAACCGGTAGTCCGAGAAGGTGCAGGTCAGCCCGGCGACGGCGCCGGCCAGGTGGCTCGCCGACAGCCGCACCGTCAGCAGGTGCGCGGCCAGGCCGGTGAGCGCGATGGTGGCCACGTAGACCACGTTGTAGCCGGCCACGGCGTTGCCGGTGAGCCAGAGCACCGGCAGCGCCTGCACGCTCTGCGCGAGGAAGTGCTCCGAGAACGTCAGGGCGTCGGGCGACGGCGCGAAGATCGGCGCCTGCCACATCGCCGTCCAGGCGGCGGTGTCGCCGCCGAGCACGGCCCACAGGTGGTCGCCGACCCAGCCCATCACCCAGGCGACGAACAGCGCATCGCCGTAGTCGCCGGCCAGGCGGCTGGTCGGGCCGGCGGCCAGCGGCCAGGTGATGACGATCGTCGCGGCGAGGTAGGCCGCGGCGAGCAGCGCCAGCGTTCGCGGTCGAGGCGCGGCGTCGGCCCCGCGCATCGGATCAGCGCCGCGTGCCCAGCACGAGCAGCGACATGCCGAACGACGGCCGGATCGACTCCTCGCGGCGCAGCAGCGGCATCAGCCACTTGAACGCCGAGAGCTGGCCCTTGGGCAGCACCGTGCGCTTCAGCACCCGCGAGTTGAGCCACCAGCCGAAGACCCCGGGGCGATTGAGGAAGCGGATGTCGGTGACCTCGAAGCCGGCGGCGGCGACCAGCGCGGCCAGCGCGTCCTTGTCGTAGCGCCGGAAGTGCCTGAGCGCCACGTCGAGCGACCCGTAGAGCGCCGGCATCGCCGGCACCAGGAGCACCAGGCGCCCGCCAGGCTCGAGCACCGCGGCGAAGTCGCGCAGCGTGGCGGCGTCCTGCTCGATGTGTTCGAGCACGTTCATGCAGACGATCGAGTCGATCCGCTCGGCCTTGAGGTCGGCCTTGTCGCCGTCGCCGAGCGGGAAGACGAACGAGGCGACGCGCACGTTCTGGCTGTCTTCGAAGCGCCGCCGCAGCTCGCGCAGGTAGTGCGGCTCGATGTCGGACGCCACCACGCGCTCGCGGTCGGCGAAGTAGCGCGTCTGGTTGCCGACGCCCGAGCCGACCTCGAGCACCCGCCGGCCGAGGAAGGCATCGAAACGATCGTGGAGCCAGCGGTTGTAGGGCGACAGCTGCTCCATGCGCCGCAGCGTCATCGCCCCGACGTCGCCGGCCGGCGCCTCCCAGCGCATGAAGCGGAGCAGGGTGTAGACGGCCTTGAAGGCGTCCTTCAGGCCGATCTTCTTGCCCTCTTCGTAGGTGCGCCCGTTGTAGGAGATCGGCACCTCGTAGATGCGGGCGCGCATCCGCGCCACCTTGCAGGTCATCTCCGGCTCGATCCCGAAATCGCGCGATTTCAGGTCGAGGCGCTTGGCGACGTCGCGGACGAAGACCTTGTAACAGGTCTCCATGTCGGTGAGGTTCAGGTCGGTGACGGCGTTCGACAGCAGGGTGAGCAGCCGGTTGCCGATCGAGTGCCAGAAGTAGAGCACGCGGTGGCCGCCCTGGGCGCCGAGGAAGCGCGAGCCGTAGACGACGTCGGCCCTGCCGTCGAGGATCGGCTTGAGCAGCAGCGGATACTCGGCCGGGTCGTACTCCAGGTCGGCGTCCTGGATGATCACGATGTCGCCGGTCGCCTCGGCGAACCCGCGGGCCACCGCCGCCCCCTTGCCCTGGTTGACCGGCTGGAGCACGACCCGCACGCCGCCGCGGCCGTCGAGGGTCTGGAGGATCTCGCGGGTGCCGTCTTTCGACCCGTCGTCGACGATCAGGATCTCCTTCTCGATCGCCCCGAGGTCCACGCCCTGCACGCGCCCGACGATCTCGCGGATCGTCGCCTGCTCGTTGTAGCAGGGCATGATCACCGACAATTTCATGCCCGCCAATTATAGCGGCCACGTGCTCCGCACGTGGCCGCCCTGGTGCGCGAGAGCCGGCGCGCGTTACGGCGCGATGGTCAGCTGGCCGCGAATCTCGCCGCCGGGGTTCACGGCGGTGTGGATGTTCAGGTAGGTCTGGCCGCCGACCAGCGACTGGATGAAGTCGTCCATGTCGCGTACCCCCTGATCCGGCCGGGCGCGGAACATCGCCTGCGTCACCGTGCCGCTGAGCACGTAGTCGTTCGAGGCGTTCTGCGGCGGCGTCAGATCGATGACCACCGGGCCGGCGACGCCGGCGCTGCCGACGTGGAAGTGGCCGGCGGTGGTGCCGCTGGGCAGGTTGAAGATCTCGATCGTGTAGGTGACGGTCTTCGTGGCCAGGTTGACGTAGACGTCGGCGGTGCCGGCGGCGCCGGTGAGGATCTTGGTCGGGGCTTCTTCGCCGCCCGACAGCACGGCGGTCAGCCGCACGGTCTGGGCCTGGGCCTGGGCGCTCATTCCCAGCAGCAGCGCTGCGGCGGCGAACAGGCTCTTGGTGGTTGGTCGCATGAGAGGCTCTCCTTCGAGGGGCACATCGGGTCGGCCGCGGCCAGTCCGCGGCAAGCGTGACCGGGCAGCAGGATTCGCGCCAGCGGCCGCGCGCACGCCCGGGCGGGAAAGTCGCTGCCCGCGGCCGCCCCGGTCGGCCTCGACTTACGGACTACGAAAGGGGTTACGAGGGGGGTAAGAAAAGCAGGGACCAGGGATCAGGGACCAGGGACCAGGGACCAGGGACCAGGGAAAGACCTCCGACGATACTCACGCCCGACATCGTGCGGCGTGACCCGCGTGACGATGTTCTTCCCCGGTCCCTGGTCCCTGGTCCCTGCTCTATCCCTTGAGCATCTGTTCCAGCTTGCCGAGGCGCTCGTTGCTGCCGAGCAGGGCCAGGATGTCGCCGTCCTGGATGACGTCGTCCGGGCCGGGGGAGACGGTGGCCACTTGGCCCGGCCCGGCCTTGGCCCGCTTGATGGCGATGGTGGTCAGGCCGAAGCGGGCGCGCAGCCCGATCTCGCGCAGCGTCTTGCCGAAGAACTCGGCCGGCGCCGGCACCTCGACGATCGAGAAGTCGCCCGACAGCTCGATGTAGTCGAGCACGTTGGGGATGACCAGGCTGTGCGCCACCCGCACGGCCATTTCGCGCTCCGGGAACACCACCCGCGACACGCCGAGCTTCTCGAGGATGCGGCCGTGGAGCGGCGTGACGGCCTTGGCGACGATGTTCGGGATGCCCAGCTCCTTGACCAGCGTGACGACCAGCAGGCTCGCCTCGATGTTCTCGCCGATCGAGACCACGGCGACGTCGACGTCCTTGATGCCGGCGGCGCGCAGCGCCCGCTCGTCGGTGGCGTCGAGCTTGACGGTGTGCGACACCTGATCGGCCAGCGCCGTCACCCGGTCGTCGTCGCCGTCGATGCCGATCACCTCGTGGCCGAGCTGCGACAGCGTCGTCGCCATGGCGGCGCCGAACCGCCCCAATCCGATCACCGCGAACGTGCGTTTGGCCATGGCGGTCTCGTCTCGCTATCCGATCAGGATCTTGCCTTCGGGATACTGCAGTTTCGCCTGCGTCCGTGCACGCTTGGCGACGGCGATGGCCAGGGTCAGGGGGCCGACCCGGCCGGCGAACATCATCGCCATGACGAGCAGCTTCCCGGCTGGCGTGAAGAAGGCCGACAGGCTGACCGGCGCCCCGGCCTCGCCCATCGACAGCCCGACCGTGCCGAACGCCGACGTCGTTTCGAACAGCGTCTTCAGCAGGTCGCGTCCTTCGGTGAGCAGCAGCAGCCAGGCCACCCCGTTCAACGTGACGAAGGCGATGAGCGAGATGAAGAACGCCTTCGCCACCGTTTCCACCGCCAGCCGGCGCTTGAAGATCACCGTGTCGCCGGTGCCGCGTACCGTCGCCCACAGCGCCGCGAGGGTGATCGAAAACGTCGTCGTCTTGACGCCGCCGCCGGTGCTGCCGGGCGAGGCGCCGATGAACATCAGCGCCATCATCACGAACAGCGCCGGCGCCGTCATGGCGCCGACGTCGATGGTGTTGAACCCGGCGGTGCGCGCGGTGACCGACTGGAACCAGGCGGCGAGCAGCCGATCCGGGAGCGACATCGGCGCGAGCGTGCGCGGGTTGTTCCACTCGAGGGCCAGGAAAGCCACGGTGCCGCCGGCGAGCAGCGCGCCGGAGGCGAGCAGCACCAGGCGGGTGTGCACCGACAGCCGCACCTGGCGCCGGTTGAGGCCGATGAGTTCGGCCCAGACGAAGAAGCCGAGCCCGCCGGCGATGATGAGCGCGGTGATGACCAGGTTGACCGTCACGTCGCCCGCCCACGGCATCAGGTTGTTGCTCCACAACGCGAACCCGGCGTTGTTGAACGCCGAGACGGCGTGGAACACGCCGTGCCACGCCGCCTGCGCCAACCCCATCTCCGGCCACCAGCGCGCCGCCAGGATGAGCGCTCCCAGGCCCTCGAACGCCAGGGTCAGCTTCAGGACCGTGCCGGCGAAGCGCACCAGCCCCTCCATGTCCTGAACGTTGAGCGCCTCCTGCAGCGTGAGCCGCTCCTGGATCGTCACCGACCGGCCGAGCGCCGACACGAACACCGTGCTCAGCGTCATGTAGCCGAGCCCGCCGGCCTGGATCAGCAGCAACAGGACGGCCAGGCCGAAGGGGGAGAAATCCACGGGGGTGTCGACGGCGATGAGGCCGGTGACGCAGACCGCCGACACCGACGTGTAGAACGCGTCGATCACGGCGACGTGGCGGCCGGGCGCCGCTGCGATCGGCAGCGACAGCACGGCGCCGCCCAGCAGGATGATGCCGAGGAAGCTGAACGCCAGGAATTGGGCGGGTGAGAGAGGCCGGCGGCGGCGCAAGGGGGGATCTTAGAACAGGGACCAGGGACCGGGGACCAGGGATTCATCGCAGGGCGCCGAAGTCGAACTCGGCCGACCCGAGGGCGGTGGCGCCGTCCTTCACCACGACGTCGAAGCGGCCCCGGGCCAGGGGCGCGGCGTCGAAGCGGGCCAGCACCCAGCCGCCGGTCACCGTCTCGCGGCGCACCGTGACGGTTTCGGCCGGCGGTGGAAACGGCCACCACGGCGCGTCGGGCGGCGGCGGATCGAAGAAGCCGCCGAAGCGCGGGATGCGGTCGGTCTTCTCGGCGGTGCGCGGGGTCCGGTCGCCGTCGCCGTCGAGCGGCGCCAGCAGCACGTCGATGAGCGGCACGCCGACGTAGGTGTTCTGCGGATGGAAGGTCAGGTCCACGATCACCTCGAGCTGGCCGCGCCACGGCTCGAGCTCGTCGGTCAGCTGCCGCACGCCGTAGTTGCGGTTGCCGAGGCGGATGCGCTCTTCGGTGCGCAGCACCACGCGGCGGTACTCGCTGACCAGCGAGATCCGGGTGACGGTGCCACCCGGCGTGCGGGCGTAGCGGTCGTGAAAGTCCCGACGCGCCTCGTGTCTGGCCATGCGCGCGAAGACGATGGCGTCGTCCACGCCCTGCATCGGCAGGTTGGCCTCGATCGCCCGCGCCGGCGGCGCCAGCGTCAGGGCGGCGGCCACCGCAGCCGCCAGCGCGCCGGTGCGCCCCCTCGACATGTCCGCAGGATAGCAGTGCTCGGACTACGATGGCCGGGCAACCAGGCTGCGGAGGCGCGACGTGGAACTACGAGGACGAGCGGCGCTCATCACCGGGGGCGCGCGGATGGGCGAGGCGGTGGCGGCCGTGTTGGCCGACGGCGGGGCCGACGTGGCCTTCACCTACCGGATGTCGGCCGAGGCCGCCGGGCGCGCCGCCGCCGCGGTGCGCGCCCGCGGCCGTCGATCGCTGACGCTGCGCGCCGATCTGGGCGATCCGCTCGAGTGCCGCGCCGCGGTCAACGAGGCCGCCGCGGCGTTCGGCCGTCTCGACATCCTCGTCAACATGGCCTCGCTCTACCGGCATCTGCCGTTCGACGATCACGACGAAGACCACTGGGACCGCCAGCTGTCGGTCGATTTGCGAGCGGCGTTCCTGTGCAGCCGCGCCGCCGTGCCGCACATGCGCGCGGCTGGCGGCGGACGCATCGTCAACTTCTCGGACTGGATCGCCGCCAGCGGCCGGCCGCGCTATCAGGGCTACCTGGCCTACTACGTGGCCAAGGCCGGCGTGAAGGCGCTCACCGAGGGGCTGGCGCTCGAGCTGGCCGGCGACCAGATCCTGGTCAACGCCGTCGCCCCCGGGCCGATCGTCGCCCCGCCCGGGACCACGCCGGAAGAGTACGCCGCCGTCGAGCGGGCCACGCCGCTCGGCCGCTGGGGCGGCGAGGAGGAGATCGCCAAGGCGGTGGCGTTCCTGGTGACCAGCGACTTCGTGACCGGCGAGACCATCCGGGTCGACGGCGGGCGTCACGTGAAGTAGCGCCGGTGTCCCCCGGTTCGAATCCCAGATACCCAGCCAATCGCAACACTTCCACCCAAGTCGCCTTCTCACAGCGGTTTGACGGGTTCGATCCGATTACTCCCTCCACGGCCTGGCGGGAATCGAGGCCGCCATGTGCCTGACAACGTCCACGGAATCAACGAGTTAGCGCCGCTCAGGCGCGTTCCACCCAGACGGCAGACGTGAGGCGGGCGCAGGAGTCCTGGAAGGCGTATCAGGAGGGCAAACGTCGTGGCACGACGAAGTGAAGACTGGAACGTCGGGTTGGCCAAGGACCTTCGCGACGCGGCATTCGCCCGCGAGTTCCTGCTGGCGTCGATCGACGAGGGCGTGGACCTGCAACTTGCGCTCGGGAAGGTGATCCGGGCGATGGGCGTCAAGGAGTTCGCGGCCAAGGTGCACATGGTCGGCCCGAACGTGCTGCGCGCGATCAACCCCCGCCACAACCCGACGCAGGACACGCTCAACCGTCTCCTGAAGCCGTTCCGGCTTCGCCTGAGTCTGGCGCCGCTTACCGGCAAGCGTCGGACTGCCGCGTGATCGGGCGCGCCGATCGCGCAACTCCGAACAACCGGAGAACGGTGTGGCCAAGGTACCGATTCCAATGAGGCAGGCCACACGCAAGCCTCGGCCGAAGCTCGTGCACCAGTTCCTGGTGGTGCTCTCAGGGACGGATCCACTGGTCTGGCGCCGCATCCAAGTGCCCGAGAAGTACTCGTTCTGGGACCTGCACGTCGCCATCCAGGACGCCATGGGCTGGCTGGACTACCACCTCCACGAATTCCGGTTGCCCGACGCGGCCGAGCGGCACGTGGTGTCCATCGGCATTCCCACCGACGACGACCCAGAGGACCGGCCTGTCGTGCCTGGATGGCACGTCGCACTCTCGAAGTTCTTTGACCATCGGAACTGGCATGCCCCGCCCGTGATGTACGCGTACGACTTTGGCGACGACTGGCAGCACGTCCTCGTGCACGAGGGCTTCGAGTCGGCCGAGGACGACCGCGAATACCCGCGCTGTGTTGCCGGTGAAGGCCGGTGTCCTCCGGAGGATTGCGGTGGTGTCCACGGCTACGCCGAGTTTCTTCAGGTCATCGCCGATCCCGGCCACGAGGAGCACGAGTCGACGCTCCGGTGGGCCGGAGGACAGTTCGACCCGGAGGCATTCGATCCCGCCGGCGTGAGGTTCGATGACCCGAAGAAGCGCTGGAAGAAGGCGTTCGGCAGGTAGCTGGGCCACCAGGAATCGGGCAGCAGCTGCACCGTTCGCGCCTGGCACTTCCGGGCCGACGGATGCGGAGGCCACCGGCACCTTCATGCCTCATGAACGAGCCAGTTGCGGAAATCGTCCCTGACACCCAGCCACTGACTTTTTGCGCGCAGACCTCTCCTGAACGCAAGAACGCCTCGGCAGCCTCGATTCTTGCGCCGGTGACCGCCGCCCTACTTCGGCAGCGGCGGCCGCTTCGGCAGCTTGCCGCCGGCGGCGACCTTCGCCTAGTAGCCCCGCGGTGGTTTCGGGATGTCCATCAGCCGACACGCCGTTTCGCCACGGCCTGGCCTCCGACGGCTCCTTCCAGCTCCCGTCGTAGAGCCGATGCCGGTCGTAGCGCGACGAGTGCCGCGCCGGGGGCAACGTCACGGCTAGGCCGCGTTCATCACCAGGGACGAACGCGGCGGCGCCGGGGGCGAGACCTCAGTTCGTGCGCAGGGACACCATCGGGTCGACGCGCGCGGCCCGGCGGGCCGGCAGGTAGGAGGCGGCGATGGCGGTGGCGGTCAGCACCGCGGCGGCGACGGCGAACACCCGCGGATCCGCGGCACTCACGCCGAACAGCATCGCGGTCATGAAGCGCGTGAGCACGGCTGCGAGCGCCAGTCCGCACACGACCCCGGTGGTCGAGACCTGCAAGGCATCGCGCAGCACGCCGCGCAGCACCACGGCCGGTGTCGCGCCCATGGCCAGCCGCACGCCGATCTCCTGGGTGCGGGTGGCCACGGCGTAGGCCATGACCCCGTAGACGCCGCCGGCCACGAGCAGCAGCGCGGCCAGGGCGAACGCGGCGACGGCCCGCGCCGAGAACCGCTGGCGGGAAATCGAGCGGCCCACGGTGTCGTCGAGGGTCTCGAGCCCGAACACGGGCAGTTCCGTATCGGCCGACCGCACGGCCGCGCGCAGCGCGTCGGCGACGTGTGCGCCAGGGGTGCGGGTCTTCACCAGCACGCCGAGACCGCGTCCCGGCCGCTGCAGGACCGAGGCGTAGACGTGCGGCACCGGCGCCTCGTCCAGCCGCGTTTGGCGCACCGTCTTCACCACGCCGATGATGGTCATGGCGGGTGGAGTTCCGTTCGGTCCGGGGCGGCCGAGGCGCAGCTCGCGTCCCACGGCGTCCAGGCCGGGGAAGAAGCGGCGTTCTGCTTCCTCGTCGATCATCACGACCGGCGCCGCCCCAGGCCCGTCCGAGTCGCGGAACACGCGGCCGCGCCGCACGGGCACGTCGAGCAGCGAGAAGTAGTCGGGGCTCACGGCCACGAGTTCCGCCGTGGCGGCCTCGGCATCGGCCACGCGTCCGTCGATGGTGAGCGGCGCCAGCGCCGGAGCTTGCGTCAGCGGCACCACCGAGGCGATGGCCGCGGCGTCCACGTCGGGGATGCCGCGCAGCCGCTCCAGCAGCAGCCGCACCAGGTTCGCGCGCGCACCCGCGGTACGGTAGGTGTCGAGCGCCGGGTTGTTGGGCACGGCGATCCACATCCGCGCCACCGTCACCCGGGACGGATCGAAGCCGGCATCCACGGCCAGCAGGCGCGACACGGTCGTGACGAGCAGGCCGGCGCCGGCCACGAGGACGATGGCCAGCGCGATCTCGGCCACGACCAGGGCCGTGCGGAAGCGGCGCTGCCGCCGGCCGCCCGTGTGCGCGCGTCCCACGTCGGCGATCGCCGCTGCAGGCCGTGTATGGCTGGCCTGCAGCGCCGGCGCGATGCCGCACGCCAGGCTGGTGACCACGGTGAGCGCCAGGGCGAACGCCACGCCCCGCCCATCGACGTGGATCTCGTGCAGGCGCGGCAGGTCTGCAGGGACCGCGGCGAGCAGCAGCGGCTCGCTCCACCACACCACGAGCACGCCCGCCAGTCCGCCGACAGCTGCGAGCACGAGGTGCTCAGTGAGCAGTTGCTGCAGCAGCCGCCTACGGCCGGCGCCTAGCGCCAGGCGGATGGCCACTTCGCGCTCGCGGGTCGAGGCGCGCGCCAGGAGCAGGTTGGCGACGTTGGCGCAGCCGATCAACAGGATCAGCGCCCCCGCCGCCGAGAACGCCGACAGCAGCGGACGCACGTTGCCGAGGACCACCTCGTCGAGGCGATCGAGGCGGATGGTCCAGCGGCCGTCGGGAGGATAGTCGACCGCGTGGTCGGCCAGCGTGGTCGTGACGAACCCACCCATGGCCGCACGCGCCGCCTCCACCGTCACGCCCGGGCGCAGCCGCGCGAGCCCCGAGGGCAGGAACCGGCTGCGGCGCGACGGCGGCGACTGGAAGGGGTCGGCGCGAAAACCGGCGGTGGCCCAGGCGTCGATGTTCGGAGCCGGCGGCGCGGTGGGATGGTGGAAGCCGGGCGGCATCACGCCGACCACGCTGTAGAGGTCGCTGTCGATGCGCACCTGGCGGCCGAGCACGCCGCGATCTCCGCCGAAGAGCCGCCGCCACGCGCCGTCGCTCAGCACGACGCTGGGGGCAAAGCCCTCGGCCGTGTCCTCGGGTCCGAAGACGCGGCCGATCTGCGGTGTGGCGCCGAGCAGCGTGAAGTACTCGGGCCCGCTCGCCACCATCACCACGCGCTCGGGCCGCTCGCCGCCGGTGAGGTTGGCGTCGAACACCCACACCGGCGTGACCGCGGTGAAGAGATCGCCGCGCGCCGCCAGATCGTCCATCTCGGGTACGGACAATCCCACCGCCGTCAGACCCAGTCCTGGCAAATCGCCGTTGATGACCACGAGGGCGTCGGGCTGGGCGTAGGGCAGGGGCCGCAGCAGTACGGCCTGCACCACGGCGAACATCGTGGTGGTGAGGCCGATGCCGAGCGCGATGGTGAGCACGGCGATAGCGCTGTGCACGGGCGACGCGGTCAGGCTGCGCAGGCCGCCGCGCAGGTCGCCCAGGATGGCCGCGGGCGTGAGGCTCATTTCAGACGCTCCTGGCGGCGAGTCTAGCGGCGAGTCTGCGCGCCGGCGCGGGCCAGCGGCGATTTCCACGGGACGAATGCCGGGAGGAAGGCGCTCGTCCGAGGCGAGCCCACTGCAGCCGCAGGTTCCCAGGGGCACACAGGTGCCGGTCAGTCTCCGTGGGAACTGTCCGCTTGACGGGAAGCTTACGTTCTCAATCAGCCGACGGTCAGGGTGAACTCTGGGGACCTCAAGCGGCGGTCACGATCCAGTTGCGAAGTTCGTCCCAGATACCCAGCGACAACTTTTCGAGTCTCCTCGTACACGCTAATCTCGTTGGTCTCAATCGGTTAGCGCGATTCATCTCAGTTCGAATCCCAAAGAGTGTGTGCCGGGGGCCGGCGACCGCATTGACTTACTCTCCTTCGGTTGGGCTGTGCCGAGGCAGCTGCTGGTGGCGCTCTCCCAGCTAACGTGGCGACAGCAGTCGCCGCACTTGCTCCGTCCAGTTCTTTACGACGACGACCGTAGCGGGTTCGGGCGGTTGATTCGCATTCGTAAACTGCTTGAGCATCAAGAAGCGCTGCCCGTCGCGCGCCACGTCATACGTGTCGGGTCGCTCGACCAAACCAAGTCCGTTGTAGTACGGCCGCTGTAGTACGCGAGAGGGAACGCCGGCGCTCATGCGCGCATTGGCGCGAACAGGCGCGCTCATCAGAATCCCATCCAGTCCGACGAAGAAGATCTCTCGGCCGTCGGGAGACCATCGCGGTTGCGTCCCGCCGTCTTTCGAGACGACCGTCCGCTCTCGTTCCGGAGTCGAGAATGGACTGACGAACACATGCGGAGCTGAATCAGTGTCTCGGACCACGTACGCGAGCCATTGACCATTGGGCGAGACAGCACCGTTGGCGAGGGCTTGTGGCGAGCGGATCACGGCCCGCGGTCTGCGCTCAGCATTGAGTAAGAGCAACTGGATGCCGTCGCGATCGGAGAACAGGATCCCAGAGCCGTCGGGCAACACCGCTGATGCGCGCTGAATCGCTCGACTCTGTGTCAGCCGCTCGGCGGAACCGCTCCCATCGGCGGCCTGCCAGAAGAGCGAGCCCAACGCGCCTGCCGCTTGAGAGCTGAATACCACTCGACGGCCGTCTGGCATCCAGACCGGAGACTGGTCCAGCCGAGGATTGTCCGTGACGCGCGTCAGTGTTTCGCGCGCGAAGTCCCACACCCAGATGTCGTTGTCGTCATCTTGAATCTCGACGGCGACTCGCCGTCCATCCGGCGAGAGCCGCAGGGTGGAATAGGGTCGCGGTGGTGCGGGCACTTCGATTTCCCGCCCCTGCCGGTCGACCCACACGAGCGTTCGCGACGCCTCGCTACTACCGCCATGCGCCACGTACACCAACGTTCCATCTTGCGCGACGTCGAACTCGGCCACGCCGGTGGGCAGCGTCACAATCTGCGGCACGACGACCTTGGCCGTGCCCGTCGTTTCGCGGCGATCCAGATCGAAGGCAACGGCCCACAGCGCACCAGACGCGAGATATACCAGGTGGCCGCCCGACACGTAGCGGGCCTGGCTGGCATTGCGAATCAACGTCTTCGACGCGCCAGTTGCGAGATCGAGCACGGCGACTTGCGCCTCACTGACGTCGCCGTTCAATGGCGTGATCGTGTACAGCACCGCGTTGCTATTGGGGAGTAACTCAGGCCAGAGATGATCACCTTCGCCTCGCTCGCGGGCCGGCCTGGTCACGACCGTCACGTCTCCGCCGCTTGCCGGGATTTGCAGCAGCCCGGTGGAGGATGCCGCCGATGCGGCGAGAATGATGCCGTTGGCGCCCCACGTGGCGCCACGACTCGGCCCATCGAGCTGCGCCACGGTGACGGGTGGCCCGCCCGTCATCGCGACTTTCTTGAGGATGACACCAGTCGGCCCCGGCTCGAAGAAACCGACCCACTGCCCGTCCGGCGAGATGAATGGCCCTTTGGGCAGGCCGGATTCGGTGAGTGATTGTGGCGTCAACTGATCGAGGGCGTACGCGAAGAGTTGCGTGCGATCAACGCGCGCTCCGCCCTTGTACACGACACGAGTGCCGTCGGGCGAGATCGCGAGATCGCGAGATTGTGGATCCACGAGCAGGGTCTGGTCCGCACGCGTGGAGAGCACGAAGCGGGTGACCGGACGATCGTTCGCCGGCGTGGTCGGCCATAACGTGATCGTTGCCGCTGCGGCACCCACCACCGCCGCGACCGCCGCGGTCGTCGGGAGCCACCAGCGGCGACGTTGGTCCGCTCCAGCATGAGCCGAGGACCGGACTGCCGCTCCCCGCGACGGATCCAGATCTTCGAGGGCGATTCGCGCCTCACCGATATCGCGGAGGCGGCGGGTGATGTTTCGCTCCAAGCAGCGAGTCACGAGCTGGCGCAACGCAACGGGCGTCGATACCGGCAAGCGGGATAGGTCGACGTCGGCACGGAGCACGGCTGCAAGCGTCTCCGCGACATCGTCCCCTTTGAATGCACGTTCGCGCGACAGCATCTCGTGGAGGATGGCGCCGAACGCCCACACGTCACTGCGCCGATCGGCATCGCGGCCTTTGGCCTGCTCAGGGCTCATATAGGCCGCCGTCCCGAAGAGCGCGCCGCGCTGAACCATCGACGGGCTCGTGATCGCAGGGCTTGTTGCGACGCTCTCTGCAGCGCTTTCGGGCTGCACGATTTTCGCGAGCCCGAAATCGAGCAGTTTCACCGTGCCATCCGGCCGCAGCTTGATATTGGACGGCTTCAGATCGCGATGAACAATGCCCTGTTCGTGCGCGGCTTCGAGGCCGACGGCGATCTGCCGAGCGACGGTCACGACTTCGTCCAACAGGATTGGGCCAGTGGCCAGCCGCTCGGCCAATGTCGGCCCTTCGACCAGTTCCAGCACGAGCGCTCGCGTACCCTCGACGTCCGCGACGCCGTAGATCGCGGCGATGTTCACGTGATTGAGCGCCGCCAGGATCTGCGCTTCGCGTTCGAACCGCGCCAACCGCTCGTCCAGCCCTTCGCCCTGTAGCGCCGAGGACGCCAGCACCTTCAGCGCAATGTCGCGGCCGAGCGCCTCGTCGTGTGCCCTATACACTTCGCCCATCCCGCCGCGTCCCAGCGGCGAGACGATGCGGAAGTGTCCGCCGACGTGAGTGCCCGGCGGCCACCGGTTGGGCGGTGACATCGGCGTGCCGTCGAGGACGGCGTGTGGCCCGGCGTCCGCGCGGAGCATGGCCTGCACGGCGGCCTGCAGGTGGGTATCGCCGCTACACGCCTCTTCGATGAGTCGCCCGCGGTCGGCCGCAGGCGAATCCAGCGCTGACTCGAAAATGGCGCGGGCGCGCAGAAAAGCTGATGGATCGATGTCGTCGATCGACACAGGCTGAGTCATCGGGGCTCACAAGGCATAGCGCACGATCGGTCGCCTCAGTATCATGCGTCGAGACTCGGAGATGGGGACGATTCCTGATACGGCGACGATTACTCAGTGGCTTGCGGCATGGCGAGACGGTAATCTCGCGGCGCGCGACCAGCTGTTCGCCGTCGTTCATCCTGAGCTGCGCCAGCTGGCGGTGCGCCTGCTGCGGAGGGAACGGCAGGATCACACACTGGAGCCCAACGCTATTATCAACGAGGTTTACCTGCGCCTTACCGGCAGCCAGCCTTTCTCGTACAACGATCGGGCACATTTCTTCGCCGTTGCGGCCCAGACGATGCGGCGCATCCTCGTCGATTATGCGCGCGCCCGGGTCGCGGAGAAGCGAGGGGCAGGGCTCCGCCGCGTGCCGCTCTCGGACGCGGGCGAATGGGACGGGGCGATATCGTGCGAACAGCTGATCGATCTCGACACCGAGCTCGCGGGGCTGGCGGCCGCGGATGCGCGGGCGGCGCGCGTCGTCGAACTCCGATTCTTCGGCGGACTGCTCGAAGAGGAAATCGCCGAAGCGCTCGGAGTGTCGGTCATCACCGTGAAGCGTGACTGGAAAGCGGCTCGCGCTTGGCTGGCGGCGCGGCTGCAGTAGTCGGGCGTCCCGTCCGTGATACCGGTCGCGTTCCTTTTCCGCTATACGGGACAAGGAGCGTCTCCGATGCGAACGATCTCAGCGACCGGCCTCTCGTGTGTCCTCGTTCTCATACTTGTTGCGATGGTCGTCGCTCAGGATCGCGGAACTGACGGCCGCGCCCGCAATCCTGGTCTTTCTGGGTGGTGTGAAACTCCGGTGGCGGAGCGCAGAGCCGAGCCTGGCTGCTACACGACGGCCATCACACCGCTTGGCATATTGCCGGCCGAGCCGTTGTATTGGCATCTCGACACGTTTCCTGATCGTGCGGCGGCCGAGGTGAAACGTGGTCCTCGAGGCACCGTCGTGGACGGCCACGGCAAACATTGGCTGTTCACGATCGCCGAACAGTCATGGCGACCCGGAGCAGGCGATCGGGTCGCCATCGTCGGGCCGCTGACAGTCGATCGCGAGGTTCCCTACACCGCTCACTACATGGAGACGGTCATCCCGCCGGACTTCCAGGATGGGAAGGGGAACGGGCACCGGCATGCGGGGCCAGAGGCGTGGTTCCTGATTGCGGGGGGCCAGTGTCTGGAAACACCAAATGGGGTGATGACCGCCCGGGCGGGACAGAGCATGCTCGCGCCTGAAGGCTGGCCGATGGCAATCGGCGGGCTCGGCACTGATACACGCCGAGCAGTCGTGCTGATCCTCCACCGCACCAGCGCGCCGGTCTCGATGCCGATCGACAGCTCACCCGATGCGCCGCACGCGCACTGGCGGCCCAAGGGGCTCTGTTCAGGAAGATGATGCGTTTATGAATTTGGTCGGTGCGCTGGTGTGCAAGCCAGCGACGAGGTCATGCTCGGGGATGCCCTCGGGCATGTCACCTCCGGGTCGGCGTCGCAGTGAACGACGTGTCCGGTCGTCGTGTCCTCATCGCCTGTCCGAAACGTGTATACAAATTTCGGACAGAGTAGCGCCCACTGCCGGCGACAAAGTGCCGACGCGCATCAACTTGCGACCCGACAAACGTCATGCGGCCGTGCTCAGCCAGTTGCGGATTCCGTCCCTGACACCCAGCCACCGATTCTTGCGGGCGGATCTCCCCTAAACGCAAGAACGCCTCTTGCCGCTGATATCTTGCGGCGCGCTCGCAATCGGCCTTGCCGGGCCGCAGTCAGACTTGGTGCCTGGCGACTGCTCGCCTGCGGACGCCGCGTCTGCGAGCCTAGTCGCCCCGAGGCGACCCAGTACCCGCGCTGTGTTGCGAGTGAAGGCCGGTGTCCTCCGGAGGATTGCGGTGGTGTCCACGGCTACGCCGAGGTTTCTTCAGGTCATCGCCGATCCCGGCCACGAGGAGCACGAGTCGACGCTCCGCTGGGCCGGAGGACAGTTCGACCCGGAGGCATTCGATCCCGCCGGCGTGAGGTTCGATGACCCGAAGAAGCGCTGGAAGAAGGCGTTCGGCAGGTAGCTGGGCCACCAGGAATCGGGCAGCAGCTGCGCCGTTCGCGCCTGGCACTTCCGGGCCGACGGATGCGGAGGCCACCGGCACCTTCATGCCTCATGAACGAGCCAGTTGCGGAAATCGTCCCTGACACCCAGCCTGTGTTTGCAACAACTTGCAGCACAGGGTGATTCCACTCTAGAACGCTTCGACCGAGCGCTTCTCGACACGCCGCAGGATCGGCACGATTGCAGGGCGCCGCGATACGGTGGCACCGCAAGCCGGGCGGGCGGCCGAGCGATTCCCTTGAACACTCGTGGCTATTGCGGACTCGCCGGCTGCCCTCTCAGGTGCGCATCAAACCATCGGACAGCTTCTCCCAGGTGATCCGGGAGGCGCGGATCGCCGATGGGCAACCGAAAGTTCGGGCCATGTGCGCCCCCAGGCACCCTGATCAAACGTACCGTGACGCCGGCCTGCTTCAGCGCGCGCTCCATGATCTCCGACTGCTTCAGCGGCACGATGGTGTCCGCGTCGCCGTGCATCAACAGCATCGGTGGATCGTCGGGTGTTACATGTGTCACGGGTGACGCATCATGGTATTGGCGGTTCTCAAAGTCGTCGGGCCTCGCCGGAACGAATGCAGTTGCGGGGTCCTGATACGAGAAGCCCATCAACGACGTGAGCGCGCCAGGCCTCTCCATCGTGCTGAACAACAACATCAGGTCACTGGGTGCAAAGAGCGCAACAACCGCCTGGACCTTTGCGTCAAGTCGATTCACCGGATCTGAGTCCGACGCTTCGCCTTTCCCATCCATCGTCCCGAGGAGTTCCACCATGTGGCCGCCGGACGATGAGCCCCATGCACCAATCCGGCCGGGTGTGATGCCGTACTGGGAGGCGTGAAAGCGAACGAAACGCACCGCACGCTGCACATCTTCGATGGGTGCAGGATAACGAAAGCGGGGAGCCTGACGATGGTTGATCGCAAACACCGTGTAGCCGCTCGCCGCAAACTGCTCGGCGTGTCTTGTTACTTCTCGACTGGCCTTGAGTTGCGACGCGTCGTACCGCATCGGTGAATACCACCCGCTGCCCTGAACGGCGACAATCGCCATGCCGTTCGGCTGGGCCGGACGATAAACGTCCATCAATAGCGCCAGGCCCGAGTACATCCCGTATACGACGTTCCTGTCAACGCGCGCCTGTGCGAAGGCTGCTTGGTGCCCCGTAAGTAGAACGACACTGACGACCACAATCAGACGGTTCATGGCACCCTCGTGGCGACATTAGATTGTCATGTTTCGGCGACCAGGTTGTCGCGAACTCGGTCCCCGCATCTCCCACAGGAAGCCGTCACCAGCTGCAAATTCAGGCGCCACGGATGAGCCAGTTGCGGAAATCGTCCCTGACACCCAGCCCCCCCGTTTCGTTGCCTCGGGCCAGCAGGTTCCAATGGCGACACGCGGCGTGTATGACGCGACAATAGGCGTGGACGTCCGCGGCGCCGGCCCTTGAAGCAGGGTCGAGTGGCGCCCGCGGCGGAGGATCCGGACATGACTTTCACCGTGAAGACGATCGAAGCGCAACCGGCAGCGGCCATCCGAGCCGAGGTGCCGATGGCCGAGCTGCGCAACGTGTTCGACCGCGGGTTCCACGCCGTCATGCAGGCGGTCGAGGCCCAGGGCGTCGCGATCGCCGGCCCGCCGTTCGGGTTCTATCCGCGGATGCCGGGTGAGACGGTCGCAGTGATCGTGGGTTTCCCCGTGGCGGGCCCGATCGAACAGCGCGGCGAGGTCGAGCCGTTCGAGCTTCCGGGAGGACGTGTCGTCACCGGCACGCACATCGGCCCCTACGAGACATTGGCTGAGACCTATGAGCAGCTCATGGCGTGGACGCGCGCCGAAGGTCTCACGCTGGCCGAAGGAATGTGGGAATCGTACCTCAGCGACCCGAGCGTCGAGCCGGATCCGAAGACCTGGCGGACGCTGATCGTCTGGCCGCTGGCCTGAGCTCAGGGGCGGTCGGGCGTTCCTCGGGACTGGCGCCGAGGCCCGAAAGACGAACGGCCGCGTTGCCGCGGCCGTTCGTGTCGCCAGGCGCAGGGACCGGCTCAGCGCGTCGCCGCGCCGCCCTTCAGCGTCACCTTCTGCACGCGCCAGTTGGTCAGCTCGCCGACCAGCAGCTCGTTCTCGCTGCGGCAGTCGATCGAGTTGGCCAGCCCGAACTCCTTCGGCCGCTTGCCGGCGCTGCCGAACTTGCCCAGCACCTTGCCGTCGAGCCCCACCTTGAAGATGGCGGCGTCTTCCATGCCGTCGGTGTCGCCGGCATGCGAGATGTAGAGGTACTGGGTGGCGCCGCGGGTCATGCACATCGTCAGCGGCGTGCCGGCGAAGGCGAACTCGCGCTTGTAGGTGCCCTGCGGGTCGAACACCTGCACGCGCTTGTTGCCCGCATCCAGCACGAAGACGTCGCCGGCCTTGTCGATGGCGATGGCCTTGGCGCCGTTGAACTCGCCCTGTCCCGACCCGGTGGCGCCCCACTGGCTGATGAAATGGCCGAGCTTGTCGAGCTTGACGACGCGGTTGTTGGTGCCGATCCCGTCGGTGACGTAGGCGTTGCCGGCACTGTCCCAGGCGACGTCGGTCGGTTTGGAGAAGCCGAATCCGGGGACGCCTTCGCCAGGACGGCGATTGGCCGCCGCGGCCCCGCCGCCGCCACCACCGCCGGGCGCGCCGCCCTCGCGCGGCCGCACCGCCATCACCTCGGGCTTGCGCCCGAGCACCAACGCGACACGGCCCTCGGCGTCGAACTTGACCACCTGGTTGGCGCCGACGTCGACGGTCCAGATGTTGTCCTGCGGATCGATGCGGAGGCCGTACGCGGCGTTGAAGCCGTAGACATCCTGGCCCAGCTCGCGCACGAACTTGCCGTTGGCGTCGAACTGGAACAGCTTCGAGCCGCCGCGGTAGAACGTGCGGTTGTCGCCGAGCGTGGCGTAGGGATGCCCGGTGCGCGTGTAGACGTAGATCTGGCCCTTCGAGTTGGCGGCCACGCCGCCCACCTCGCCGACGAAGACGTCGAGCGGCGTGCGCAGCAGATCGGCGTTCGAGTCGAAGGCGATCTCGGGCACGGCGCCCTGAGCGCCCACCAGCGCGCCGCCGGCGACGAGCGCGGCGGCGAGACCGCGGAGCAGGTGCGCGCGGATCATTGCGCCCCCCCCTGGCTGGTCGTGGTCGTCGGTCTGAGCAGGATCTTCTGCGACCGCCAGTCGTTGATCTCGGCGGTGTAGATCACGTTCGGGTCGCGGCAGTCCATCTGGTGGATGGTGGCGAACTCGCCCGGCGCCTTGCCGGCCTTGCCGAACTTGCCGACGATGGTGCCGTCGAGCTCCATCTTGTAGACCTCGCCGGTGTACTCCGCCGGGCCGGCCGGCTGGCTGTCGGGCCACGAGTTGGTCGAGAACAGGTACTGCTTGCCGGGGTTCTTCGGCCCCGGGCCGCCCGACACGCACACGCCCCACGGGTTGCCGACGTTGGTGTAGTTGGCCTTCCAGTTGAGGTTGTTGTCGAGCACCTGCACGCGGGCGTTGCCGCGGTCGCCGACGTAGACGTTGCCCTGGAAGTCGGTGGCGATCGAGTGCGGGGTGTTGAACTCGAGGTTGGCGTTGCCGCGCTTGCCGACCGCCTTGATGAAGCGGCCGTACTTGTCGTACTTCACGACTCTGGCGTCGAAGTAGCCGTCGCTGACGAAGATGTTGCCCTGTTGGTCGAAGGCGACGTCGGTCTGGCGGCCGAAGCGGTACTTCTCGTTGCGGCCGTGATACACGCCAGGTCCCGGCATGTTGAGGATCGACATCGTCGGATCCTCGCGCCGGCCGATCACCATCAGCACCCGGCCTTCGGGGCTGAACTTGATCAGCATGTCGGTGCCTTCGTCCACCGCCCAGATGTTGTCCTCGGCGTCGACGCGCACCGAGTGCGCGAACGCGAAGCCGTAGTTGTTGCGGCCGATCTCGCGGATGAACTGGCCGGTCGGCGAGTACTCGAACAGCCGCGTCTCGTAGGCGCGGTGGTAGATGTAGATGTTGCCCTTCGAGTTGGTGGCGATGCCCATGTTCTCGCCGGTGTAGATGCCCGGCGGGTTCTTGAAGAAGTTGGGCACCGGTTCGTGCGGGATCACCGGCACGTTGGTGGCGGTGGCGCGCGACTGCGCGACGACCGGCGGGGAACTGAGCGACGCCGTACCGGCGAGCGCGACGACGACAGGAATGAACGGCAACAGGCGCTTCATACGCGCGGTCCTCCAGAGATCGAGCCGGACGAGCGGAGCCGCACGCCTGCGGTTCCGCGTCCGACTGTATTACGGCGCCAGATCACCGACAAGCTCGATTCGCAGGCCCGGCAGGCGCCGATCGCGGGATGACGACGCAACGCCCCGGGTCTGTCTTCGAGTTGTCACCGCCGCGCGCGGCCGCGGTGTCTCCGAGTTGTCATCGCCGGAGGCGGCGAATCGCGCCCGATCCCGGCAATTCCCCCGGCGCCGCGGCGAAGAGTAGGATGCCCGCATGGCGACGATCTGGAACCCGGCGGTGCGCCTGGAGCTGGTGCGACGCGCCGAATCGCTCACGCCGGCGCACGCCGCGAAATGGGGCAGGTTCTCGGTGGCGGCGATGGTCGCCCACCTGAACGACGCCACCCTGATGGCGCTCGACGAGCTGCCGGTGAGCGCGAAAGCGCCGCCTTTTCTACGGCTGGCGCCGGTGCGCTACCTGCTCATCCACGTGCTGCCGATGCCCAGGAGTGCGCCGACGGCGCCAGAGCTGCTGGCGCGGTCGGGCAGCGCCGAACTCGCCGGCGAGCTGGCGGCTTTCAGGGCGCTGATGGATCGGCTCGGCGCCGCGACCACGCTGGCGGCCAGGCACCCGGCGTTCGGGCCGATGACGCGCGACGACTGGGGCGTGCTCGCGCACAAGCACACCGACCACCATCTGCGGCAGTTCGGCGTCTGACGATCGCGGCCGGCCGTGCACATCGCCGCGCTCTACGACATCCACGGCAACCTGCCGGCGCTCGAGGCCGTGCTCGACGAGGTGCGCCGCGCCGCCGTGGATGCCGTGGTGGTCGGCGGCGACGTGGTGCCCGGCCCGATGCCGGGTGCATGCCTGGCGCTGCTGGCCGCCCTGCCGATGCCGGTGCACTACCTGCGCGGCAACGGCGATCGCGTGGTGTGTGCGGTGCGCCGCGGCGCCGACGTCAGCGGCGAGGTGCCGGCGGCGTTCGCCGACGTGATGCGCTGGTGCGCCGAGGCGCTGACCGACGCCGACGTCGCGGCACTCGAGGGTTGGCCGGCGACGCTGCGCCTGCCGGTGGGCGGCCCGGGCGCGACGCTGTTCTGCCACGCCACGCCGCGCAGCGACGTTGACATCTTCACGCGGCTCACGGCCGAGGAACGGCTGTTCGCGGCGTTCGACGGCGTGGACGCCGCCCTGGTCGTGTGCGGCCACACCCATATGCCGTTCGACCGCAGGGTGCGCGGCATCCGCGTCGTCAACGCCGGCAGCGTCGGCATGCCGTTCGGCGATCCGGGGGCCGACTGGCTGCTCATCGGCGACGAGGTGTCGCCGCGGCACACCCGTTACGACCTCGACGCCGCGGCGGCGCGCGTGCGCGCCACCGCCTATCCGCAGGCCGAGGCGTTCGCCAGCGGCAGCATCCTGCGGCCGCCCTCGGCGACCGAGATGCTCGCGGCGTTCAACGCCGCAGCGACCGAGTAGGTCGCGGCGCACGCGCCCGGTGGGACAACTTGCGACAAAGTCCGCGCGCACGCCGCGCGGCGTTCAGCTATAGATCGCGAATCGTACGCGCGAGTCGCGCGGCACGGCGGTCCGAATGAGGTGCAGTGTGCGGGCTCGACGTCTCTTCACGTTGGTGGCGGTCGGCCTGCTCGGCGTAGCCGCCGCGGCCCAGGGGCCGACGGCCGCGACGACGACCGCGGTCACCGGTCTCGAGCGGCCGGTCGAGATCCTGCGCGACCGCTGGGGGATCAACCACATCTACGCCGCGAGCGAGCACGACCTGTTCTTCGCGCAGGGCTACGCGGCGGCTCGCGACCGCCTCTTCCAGTTCGAGATGTGGCGGCGCCAGGCGACCGGAACGGTGGCGGAGATCCTGGGGCCGAAGGCACTGGCGCGGGATACCGGCACCAGGCTGCACCTGTTCCGCGGCGATCTCGACGCCGAGCTCAACTGGTACCACCCCCGCGGCAAGGCGATCGTGACCGCCTTCGTCGCCGGCATCAACGCCAGCATCGACGAGGCGCTGAAGACGCCGGGCGACCTGCCGATCGAGTTCCGCATGCTCGGCATCCGCCCGCAGCACTGGACGCCGGCGGTGGTCATCTCGCGGCACAACGGCCTGCTCGGCAATCTCAACCAGGAGATCAACATGGCCCGGGCCGTCAGGGCCATGGGCGCCGACAAGGTGAAGGCACTGTCGGCGTTCTACGGCGGCGACCCCGATCTGACGATCGACCCGGCGATCGACGCCTCGCTGCTCGACCGGCGCGTGCTCGACCTCTACAACGCCTTCCGCCAGCCGCTGCGTTTCGACCCCGAGGACCTCGCCGCCGAGTTCCGCGCGCCGGCTGCGGCCGCCCGGCTCGACGACGCACTGGGCCCGACGCCGCTCGACCTCAGCCAGCGACAGGAGGACATCGGCAGCAACAACTGGGTGGTGGCCGGGCGCCTGACCCAGACCGGCAAGCCGCTGCTGATGAACGACCCGCACCGCGTCCAGGGCGCGCCGTCGCTGCGCTACTGGTCGCACCTCGTCGCGCCTGGATGGAACGTGATCGGCGGCGGTGAGCCGACCCTGCCGGGGATCTCGATCGGCCACAACGAGGTCGGCGCGTGGGGCCTCACCATCTTCGGTTCCGATACCGAGGACCTCTACGTCTACGACACCAATCCGGCCAATCCGCGCCAGTACAGATACGCCGGCGGCTGGGAGTCGATGCGGACCGTCGCCGACACGATCGCCGTGAAGGGCCAGTCGCCCGTCGCCGTCGAGCACCGGTTCACCCGGCACGGCCCGGTGTTGTTCGAGGACACGAAGAACCGCAAGGCCTACGCCCTGCGCGCCGCATGGATGGAGATCGGCAGCGCGCCCTACCTGGCGAGCCTGCGGATGAACCAGGCCCGCACCTGGGAGGAGTTCCGCGCCGCGGCCGGTTACAGCCGCATTCCCGCCGAGAACATGATCTGGGCCGACGTCGACGGCACCATCGGCTATCAGGCGGTGGCGATCACGCCGATCCGCCGCAACTGGAGCGGGCTGGTGCCGGTGCCGGGCGACGGCCGTTACGAGTGGGACGGCTACCTGCCCATCAAGGCGCTGCCACACGTCGTCAACCCGCCCGCCGGCTTCTTCGCCACGGCGAACAACTACCTGTTTCCGGAGCGCTACCCCTATCCCGAGGCGCAGCACCACACCGGCACCGATCCCTTCCGCGCCGCCCGCATCAACGAGTTCCTGAGCAGCGGCCGCCTGCACACGGTGTCCGACATGATCGAACTGCAGAACGACGATCTGTCGCTGCCGGCGCGGTCGCTGGTGCCGCTGCTGAAGGACCTGACGATTGCCGATCCAACCGCGGCGAAGGCCCGCGATCTACTCGTCGGCTGGAACCGCGTGCTCGACAAGGACTCGGTGCCAGCCGGCATCTACGAGATGTGGCAGCGCCGCCTGCTCGTCAACCTGCGCGATCTGCTCGTGCCGGCCGCGGGCCGCGGCGACTTCGGTGGCCTGAGCATGAAGAAGGCGATCGGCTTCCTGCAGGCGCCGGACGGCGACTTCGGCGCCGACCCGATCGCCGGCCGCGACCGCGTCCTGCTCACCAGCCTCGAGCAGGCCGTCGCCGAGCTGACCATGAAGCTGGGGCCGGACATGCAGAAGTGGCAGTACGGACAGCCGGCCTATCACCACGCGCTGATTCGCCACCCGCTCAGCCGCGCCGTGCGTCCCGACCTGCGGGCCCAGCTCGACGTCGGTCCGGTGCCGCGCGGCGGCGACAGCTACACTGTCACCGCCACCGGCGGCGGCGACAACCAGGTGTCGGGCGGATCGCTCAAGATCATCGCCGACCTCGACGACTGGGATCGGTCGGTGGCCCAGAACAACCCTGGGCAGTCCGGCGATCCGCGCAGCCCGCACTACCGCGACCTCTTCGAGCTGTGGGCGCGCGGCCGCTACTTCCCGATCTTCTACTCGCGGGCCCGGATCTCGTCGGTGACCGAACACACCGTCACCCTGCAGCCGGTCACCACCCCGACGGCGCAACGCTGAAGCCACGTCTTTCCTGGAGCGGCCCATGCCACATCCGACATCAGTCCTTTCCGGTCGCCTGGCGATCGCTCTGGCCATCGCCGTGGCGCCCGCCGCGCTCGTCCACGGGCAGCAGCCGCCGGCGGCGCAGGGCCCCGGCGCGTTGCCGGGCATCACGCGATCCGAAGCCGATCTGCGGACCGCCGCCGCCGAAGTACGCGCCGGGCGTCCGCTGCTCAAGGCGTGGCCGAACAACGCCAAGGTGGCGGTCTGTCTCAGCTTCGACATCGACAACGAGTCGCCGCTGATGGCGCGTGACCCGGCGCCGCTGCCCTCGCCGATGTCGGAGACCGAGTACGGCGCCAAGGAGGGCCTGCCGCGCATTCTCGCGATGCTCGATCGCGAGAAGCTGCCGGCGAGCTTCTACATCCCGGCGGTGAGCGCCATCCTCGCGCCCGAGATGGTGCCGGCCATCATGAAGTCGGGCCGCCACGAGATCGGCCTGCACGGCTGGATCCACGAGAGCCTGCCGGCGCTGAACGACGCGCGCGAGGAGCAGCGGCTGTTCACCCAGCAGATCGACTACTTCACCAAGGTGACCGGCAAACGGCCCGTCGGCTACCGGGCCGGCGCCTGGGCGTTCAGCCACCACACGATGGACATCCTGCGCAAGGCCAACCTCCTGTACGACAGCAGCCTGATGGCGATGGACCAGCCGTATCTGCTGACCGCCAACGGCCAGGATACCGGCCTCGTCGAACTGCCGGTGTCGTGGATCCTCGACGACGCCCCGTACTTCGGACGCACCGGGGCGCTGCCGTCGCCCGAGGCCATCTTCAAGGTCTACCAGGACGAGTTCGATCTCGGCTACCGCGAGGGCGGCATGGTGATGCTCACCTTCCATCCCCACGTCGTCGGCCGGCGCTCGCGCATGGTGCACCTGGAGAAGCTGGTGGCCTACATGAAGAGCAAGCCCGGCGTGTGGTTCGCCACCGCCGAGCAGATCGCCAATCACGTCAAGCCGACGGCCACGACCAGCCGGTAGAGCGCGTCGACACGCGACGCCGCCGACTTGCGGTCCGGGCCCGGGGACCGCGACGGAGGACCCGAACACGGGCGACAGGCAGGACAGGCACCATGACCGACTTACTTCGTTTCCAGACCGTTCGCTGGCCGCATCTCGGCATCGCGCTGGCCGCCCTCGGCCTGGTCGCCGGGCTGGCCTGTCCCGGCACCGCCGCCGCACAGGGCGGCGCGGCGATCGGCGGCGTCGTCACCGACGACACCCAGGGCGCTTTGCCCGGCGTGACGGTGACGATCACCAACACCAACACCGGCGCCTCGCAGGTGCAGGTCACCGGGCCCGAAGGCAACTATCGCGCCGTCAACCTGCAGCCTGGCCCGTACTCGGTGGTCGCCGAACTGGCCGGCTTCGGCGAATACCGCCGCAACGTGACGCTGTTCGTCGGTGCCAACACCACGCTCAACATCACGATGAGCGTCGCCACCCTGAGCGAAAACGTCATCGTCACCGGCGAGAGCCCGCTGGTCGAGGTGTCGAAGGCGCAGCCGCAGTCGGTCATCGTCGGGGAGCAGCTGGCGGCGCTGCCGGTGCTCGACCGCAACTTCCTGGTGCTGGCGCAGCTGCTGCCGGGCGCCGCTCCGCTGACCGGCGTCAACAGCCGCTTCGCGGTCACCAAGTTCGGCGGCCTCGCCGACCAGCGCAACGGCTACACCACCGTCATCGACGGCGGTGCCGTCGACGACTCGACCTGGGGCAGCCCGGTCATCAACATGCCGCAGGACGCGGTGCAGGAGTTCAAGGTCTTCCGCAACCAGTTCGACGCGCAGTACGGCGCGGCCCTCAACGCCGTCGTCAACGTGGTCTCGAAGTCGGGCAACAACGCCTACTCCGGCACCGGCTACTATTTCGGCCGCGACAAGTCGCTGAACGCCCGCAACGCCAAGGCGGCGAGCATACCGCCGTTCCAGCAGTACCGCCTCGGCGGCACCACCGGCGGCCCGATCGCCGTGAACCGCAGCCACTACTTCGGCGCCTACGAGTTCCTCGGCATCGAACGGGCGGCGATCGTCTCGCTGCCGCCGAGCAATCCCTTCGCCGGGCAGCAGAACGGCAACTACCCCTTCAAGCAGACCGAGCACATGGCCAACCTGCGGGCCGATCACCGCTTCACCGATCGCCAGTCGACGTTCGTCCGCTACGCCTTCGACAAGCAGTACACCCCCAGCGGCGGGCCGGCCAACGCCTCGTCGTCGATCGTCGACAACAGCACCTCGCACAGCATCGTCGGCGAACACAACTGGGTGCTGAAGCAGAACATGGTCAACACGGTTCGCGTCCACTATCTCGACCACAACCTGTTCACCGAGCCGACCAACTTCGAGCTGCAGATCTCCCGGCCGTCGTACTCGTTCGGCCAGAACGGCGTCGCGCCGCAGTACTTCCCGCGCAAGATCGGCAGCTTCTTCAACACCTTCTACATCAACACGCCGCGTCACGACATCAAGATCGGCGGCGAGTTCACCCGGGCGTCGAGCAACTTCGAGGCGCACTTCAACGAGCACGGCGCCTTCTCGTTCACCACCGACGCGGCGTTCAACCCGAACGTGCCGAGCACGTGGCCGTTCACGTTCGTGATGCAGACGCCGGGCAACTACAACTTCTCGTCGAACCAGATCGCGCTGTTCGTGCAGGACGACTGGCGCATCGGCGACCGGCTGCGGCTCAACCTCGGCCTGCGCTACGACCTCGACACCAACCTGCGGCAGAACGACTTCTATCGCGATCTGCTCGCCAATCCCCTCTACGCCGGCATCGAGCGCTTCGTCGGCGCCGACCGGGGCAACGACACCAACAACCTGCAGCCGCGGTTCGGCGCCACCTACGACATCCGCGGCAACGGCACGCTGGTGGCGCGCGCCGCGACCGGGATGTACGTGACCCGCAACCGGCCGTGGCTGCAGCAGACGTCGATGGACAAGACCCTCGGCTTCGCCGTGCGCATCACCGATCCGCAGCTGCTGCGCAACTTCCCGAACATCGAAGCCGTGCTCGGCGGCCGGACGCTCGACGAGTACGCCCGCACCGGCGGCGTGCGCAGTCTCTACCTGATCTCCGACGACTACGTCCTCCCCTATTCGGTCAACACCACCGCCGGGATCGGCTGGCAGATCAACGGCGTGACCTCGCTCGACGTCGACTACGTGCACAACGTCGGCAAGAACCAGCTCGGGACGACCGACCTCAACCTGCCGGCGAGCGGCGCGATCAGCGCCAGCAACCCGCGGCCGGTGCCCAACTTCAGCCAGGTCGGCGTGCTCACCAACTTCTCGGAGTCGTGGTACGACGCACTGGAGGTTCAGCTGCGCACCAGGGTCCGCGGCACCGACAGCCTGCAGGTGTCCTACGCCTTCTCGAAGAGCACGCTCGACGGCGTGACCTTCTACAGCACCTATCGCGGCACCGATCGCACGCCGCGGGAGAAGGGCGACAACCCGACCGACACGCCGCACAACCTGAGCGTGGCGGCCTCGACGTCGTTGCCCTGGGGCATCCAGCTGAGCGGCGTGTTCCGCGCCATCAGCGGCGGGCCGCTGGGCGTCAGCGCCGGCATCGACCTCGACGGCGATCTGAACACGCAGAACGATCGCCCGGCCGGGCTGCCCCCGACCGTCGGTCGCGGCGACGTCGACGGCCAGCTGGCGATCATCAACGCCTTCCGCGCCAGCCGCAATCAGGCGCCGATCAGCAAGGACCTGCTGAAGCCGAACCCGATCATCACCACCGACCTGCGGCTGACCAAGCGGATCGACCTCGGGGCGACGCGGCGGTTCGAGGTGTTCCTGGAGGCCTACAACGCCACCAACTACACCACCCTGACCGGCGGCACCGGCAACATGAGCGCGGCGGCCTTCCTGCTGCGCACGGGGGCCAGGGACGCCCGGCAGGTGCAGTGGGGCGGGCGGTTCACCTTCTGAGGGGCGGGTCTCCCCCGGCCGGACGCGGATCGGGCGATCGACGGGTGCGACCGAGGACGCGATGCGACGGCAACTGCTGGTCGTCGAGGACGACGCCGCACTGGCACGCGTGCTGTGCGACAGCCTGACGGCCGAAGGCTTCGACGTGTCGTGGGCGACCAGTGGCCCGATGGCGGCGCGGCGGTTCGAGGCCGACCGCCCCGACCTGGTGGTGGTGGACGCGGCGTCGCCGGGCCTCGACGCCGCCGCCAGGGCCTGGCGGTCGCGCGGCCGGACGCCGCTGCTGCTGCTCACCGCCAGGCGGCTCGGCGACGATGCGGGCTGGCCCGGCGTCCCCGCCGACGACTGCCTCTGCAAGCCGTTCCGGATCGACGACCTGGTCGCGCGAATCCGGGCGCGGCTGCGCGCCGCCTCGTCGGCGGTGCGGCGGGTCACGTTCGGGTCGATCGTGGTCGACTTCGGTGCCCGGCGCGCCGACTCGCCGAATCGGCCGGTGAACCTCACGCGCCGGGAGTTCGATCTGCTGCAGTACCTGGCCGAGCGGGAGCCGGAGACCGTGGCGCTCGGCGAACTGCTGCGCGAGGTGTGGGGGTGTCCCGAGCCCGCCCTGCTGTCCGTGGCCGAGCGGGCGGTCGCCCGGCTGCGGCTGAAGATCGAGCCCGATGCCGCCCGGCCGCGTTACCTGCTCGGCGACGCCTCAGGCTGCCGTCTGGCGACCACCAGCAGCTGGCGATCCCTGACCGGAGGGCTGGCGTAACCGCCGCTCAGCGCCCGCGCAGCGGCTTGGTCAGCATGATGTACGGCGAGACGCCGAAGCCGCAGCGCTGGTAGGCGCGCAGCGCCCGCTCGTTGGTGTTGTAGCCGTAGAGCCGAAGGTCGAGGGCGCCGGCCGCGGTCGCCTGCGCCGACAGGTGCGCCAGCATCTTGTCCACCAACCCCTGCCCGCGGTGCTCGGGCAGGATGTACAGGCTCTGGATCCACCAGTAGTCACCGCCCAGGAAGTTGCTCCACTCGGTCACCACCGACATGCTGCCGACGACCCGTCCGGCGCCGGTCTGGGCCACCCAGTAGGTCGCCCGCGGCGGCGAGTCGAAGGCGCCGCGCACGCCGCGCCGGGCGCCTTCGCCGTCGAGGGTGCGGCGCTCGGCGTCGCGCGCCTCGGCCAGCGTGAAGCTGACCAGCACGTCGATGTCGGCGGTCGTGGCGGGGCGGATGGTGTACTCGCTGGTCATCGCCTCGTCAGCATGTGCCGAGGGGCACCCGCCGGTCCAGTCTGCATGCCCGCCACAGTCGGGTCGGGGTGGTGTTTGCGTGCAGCCGGGGCGAGGCCCTTGCCCGCAGCACTCAGATCAAGGGATAGACGAGTACGGCCAGCGTGACCAGGCGGCACGCCACCGCCAGCCGTGGATGCACCCGCTGTACGAAGTTCCAGACCAGCGCCAGCAGCGTCATCGCCGCCAGCATCACGATCACCCACATCAGCACCGCACCGGGTGGCTGCGGCCCGAGGCGCGGGCCGAGGCCGACCGTCCACAGCGAGCCGTAGAGCAGCGCGACGTGCACGGCGTAGACCAGCAGCGACTCCTCGGCGAGACCCTGCAGCGGCGGCGTGAGCCGGGTCACGTAGTTGCCGATCGCCGCGACGACCGACAGCAGCAGCAACACCGAGCCGAGCCGCTGCACGAACGACAGCGGGCTCGCCCGCCACCAGTCGTGATGACCGTAGGCGAACCAGCCGTACTCGCCGGCCAGCGCCGCGCCGACGGCCAGCGCGGCGCCGGTCAGGAACAGGCCGCGGGCCAGCGGCGCCAGGTGATCGCGCGTCGCCCAGGGGCCGGCAGTGACGCCGAAAGTGGCGCCGAGCAGCGTGAATCCGGCCCACGGGAACAGCGGGAACAGCGACCCGGTCTCGTGGTTGAGATACGCCGCCACCCACAGCGGCAGCCAGGGGCTGAAGTCCACGCCGTGCACCACCGGGGTCAGGCCGACGATCACGCCGGCGACCCACGCGCAGACCACGGCGAAGGTCCGCGGTCGGCGGGTCGCCCAGATGAGCGCCTGCAGCACCAGCAGCGTGAAGGCGACGTTCTGCAGCACGTCCACCGCGAGAAACGATCGCCAGCGTTCGTCGGTGGCGTACGGCAGATGCGCGAACTTGCCCATCGGGAAGCGCACGAAGTAGCCGAGGGCGAGGAAGAACGCCAGGCGCCGGATGCGCTTCACCGCCCGGCGCGACAGCCGCCGCTGGTCGTCCCAGTGGCGCTGCGCGGTGAGGCTGAAGGCGGCCCCCGACAGGAACAGGAACGTGCACGACGTCAAGCCGCGCAGGTAGAGCCAGGCGTTGTACTGCAGGCTGGTGCGGAAGTCGGGGTGGAGCAGGGCGTCGATGGTGTGGCCCTGCACCATCAGCAGCACGGCCAGGGCGCGGGCCAGGTCGACGAAGAGGATCCGGCCCGACCCGATCGGCGCGTCGCCGGTGCGCATTCCTGCACCCGGACGCTCGGAGAACGTGGCCAAGACCCGTCGATTGTGCCACCGGCGGGCGGCCCGGTGAGCAACGCGGCGGGGTGGCGCCTCTCATCTCATCGAGGGGCGCCGTTTCGGCGCCATGGAGGTCCGATGGCTCGCCGATCCCGTGTTGCACTCGCCGCCTGGTCGCTCGGAATGGCCGTGGCGCTGACCGCGCCGCTGTCGGGTCAGGGCCGCGGCCTCGGCCAGTCGCAGCCAGGGGAACGGGGGCGGAAGGCCCGGGCCGAGCAGGCGGCGCCGGTTCCCGGCGCCCGGCATGGCCGCGACGCCATCGAGGCGTTGCAGGGCGACCTGGGCCCGCGGGTCCGCGACCGTGGGATCGACGTCGAGGCGGCGGCGGCCGTCCTGGCCAGCGACGACGCCCTGTGGGTGGACGACGAGGGCCAGCTGATGTTCGTGGACGTGATGGAGCACGAGGCCGGTCCGGGCGGCGGCGAGCCCGAGACCGAGCCGCCGGCCCCGACCGGCCCGCCCCCGACGCCGCTGTTCCTGCAGGCTAACGGGCTGCCCATCCACCACTCGCGACCGGGTGCGCCGTGGACGCTCTACATCGACGTCGACGGCGAGTTCGTGCGCAACACCTTCTGGCCGACGTCCATGAACAACAAGATCACCGGCGCCCTCACCATCGATACCGACCCGACGACGTTCACGGCCGAGGAACAGGCCGTCGTCTCACGGATCTGGGGACGGGTCGCCGAGGACTGGCTGCCGTTCGACATGGACGTCACCACGGAGCGTCCGGCCGAGATCGGCGGCCGCGTTCTCTGGGCCATCGTCGGCGACCGGCCGACCGACCTGGGCCTGCCCAACGGCGTCGGCGGCATCTCGCTCTTCACCCTCCAATACGTGCCGTTCGGCTTCCGCACGCCCACGTTCACCTTCTGGGGCGTCTGGGGCGCCACCAACCACGACGACATCGCCGACACGATCTCGCAGGAATGCGGGCACATGTTCGGTCTGCTCCACGACGGCGTGCGCAGTCCGCTCGGCTTCGACATCGAGTACTACGGGGGCCACGGCAGCGGCGCCACGAGCTGGGGTCCGATCATGGGCGATCCGCAGGCGCGCAACGTCAGCCAGTGGAGCCGCGGTGAGTATCCGGGGGCGATCAACCCCTCCTACGCCGGCGTGGCCGGAACCGGCCTGCAGGACGACCTGGCGATCATCGCCGGCAAGCTCGGCTACCGCGCCGACGACCACGCCGACACCATCGGGGGCGCGCAGCCTCTCACGCCGCCGACCAGCGGCGCCATCGCCGTGCACGGCGACGTGGACGTCTTCGCGCTGCCGATCGCCAACGACGTGCGCATCGAGATCACGCCGTTCCGCGCCGGCGAGCAGACCGACGGCGGCAACCTCGACGTCGCCGCGGAGATCCTGAACGCCCAGGGCGTAGTGGTGGCGTCGGTGGACGACCTCGAGCAGACCGCGGCGACCCTGGCCGCCGATCTGCCGCTCACCCAGCACTACCTGCGCGTTCGGGCCAGTGCCAACCCGGTCAACTACACCACCTACGCTTCACTCGGGCACTACACGGTGACCGGCACGTTCGTGCGCACCGTGGCGATGACCGGCTTCCAGGAGCCGCTGACGACCGCCGTGTTGAACGCCGGCCGCATGGTGCCGGTGAAATTCACGCTGACGCAGCCGGTGGCCGAAGCCCGGGTGCTGCTCCTGCCGAGCGCGCTGTCACCGGTCGCCGACGCGCTGGCCGAGACGTCGTGCAAGGCGCAGGCGGGCGGCCGCCAGCACTGCAACCTGAAGCTGCCGCGGACGATCGACTCTGGCGCCACGTACTGGATCGTGGCGCAGTTCGAGGACCTCGACGGCCACTGGGTGACGGCCGGCGTGGCCAGCGGCGCCGCCGCCGCCAACCCCATGCCGGTCGTGGTGCAGTGACGGCTCGCGTCGGGCCCGACCCGGCCGCCGCTAGACCGTGGCGCCCAGCGCCACGCGCATCGACTCGAGCGCGCCGGTCAGCTCTTCGCGGCTGCGCGCCGTGCAGAAGCGGACGTAGCCCTCGCTCTGCGGGCCGAAGTCCTGGCCGGGCACGCAGCCGATGCGGGCCTGCTTGATCAGGTACTCGACCACCGCCCACGACAGCGACTCGGTGCGATCGAGATGCATCTCGCGGGCCCAGTCGGGGTTGATCTTCAGGAAGGCGTAGAAGGCGCCCTCCGGCGGATTGCCCGAGAACACCTGCGGCGCGACGTCGCGGATGCCGGCGTAGAACAGGTCGCGGCGGGCCTTGAGCTCGGTACGGAAGTCGGCCAGGCACTGCTGCGAGCCTTCGAGGGCGCCGATGGCGCCGTACTGCGCGATCGAGCTGACGTTGCTGGCGGTGTAGAGCACCAGCTTCACCGCCCGGGCGCGCATCTTCGCGTCCTTCATGGCGAAGTAGCCCACCCGCACGCCGGTCATCGCGTACGACTTGCTGAGCGTGTAGCAGGGGATGGTGCGTTCGTACATCCCCGGCAGCGAGGCGATGCTGATGTGCTCGGCGTTGAAGAGCACGTCCTCGTAGGCTTCGTCGGAGACCACCCACAGGTTGCGCTCGCGGGCGATGGCGGCGATGCGCTCGAGGTCGGCGCGGGTCAGGCTGCCGCCGCTGGGGTTGTTCGGCGAGTTCAGGTAGAGGATCTTCGTCTTCGGCGTGATCGCCCGCTCGAGCTCGTCGAGGTCCCAGCGGAACGCCAGCGACTCGTGCAGCGGCACCTGCTTCGCCACGCCGCCGCCCCACTGGATGATCGCCATCGTCGGCGGCCACTGCGGATCGGGGAGGATCACCTCGTCGCCCGGCTCGAGCAGGGCGTGGAACACGGCGAACAGCCCGTGGATGCCGCCGTTGGTGATGATGACCTCGTCGTCGTTTTCCACCGGCACGTGGTTCTTGTCGCGCAGTTTCTGCGCGGCCAGCTGGCGCAGGCGCGGCAGTCCGGTGGTCGGCAGGTAGTGCGTGTGGTTCTCGCGCACCGCCTTGAGGAAGCCCTCCTTGACGCTGTCGGGGGCGTCGAAGCTGACGTCGCCCTGATCGAGGCGGAAGGGGTTCTTGACGGTGAACATCATGTCGCGGATCTTGACGATGCCGGACATCGGGACGGAATCGAGGAATGCACCCATAAGCGGCTAGGGGCTGGCGGCTAGCGGCTAGAAATTTAGCGGCTCGTTGACCAGCGGCTAGAGCCAAGGAGCGTACCACGAGGCACGTCGAGTGAGACCGCGCGCATCGATGCTTTTACGACGCCTTAACAACGTCGCGGCGAGATGCTTTACGACGTCTTAACGAGGTCGGCGCGTTCGAGAATCGCGCGCAGCACCGCCGCCGTCCGCGTCAGCGGCAGGTTGCTCAAATAGAAGTGACGGACGCCCACGGCGCGCAGCTCGCGGATGGTGCGCGCGCACACGTCCACCGGCGTGGCGCCGGCGGCGAACTCGGCCTTCAGCTCGTCGATCGGCACCGGCAGGAACTGCCGCAGCACCTCGAGCGTGGCCGGGTTGGCGCTGCGGTAATAGAACACGCCGAACATCCCGGGGGCGGTGGCGCCGGCCCGCTCCGACTCGCGCAGGAACGCCTCGACGTCGCCCAGGCGATGGTGCGACACGATCTGCGTGAGATAGAAGTCGGCGACGAAGTCGCCGCCGGCGACGAACGCCGCCTGGCGAACGGGGTCGCCGGCCGGGTTGGCCCAGCCGCCGAGCGGCAGCTGCGGATGCCGCTGGCGGATCAGCCGGCGCAGCTGCCAGGCGTGCTCCACCGAGCGGGCCCGCCCGACGTGCTTGTCGCCGCCGAGCACGACCAGCGCCGGAAACGCGTGCTGCACCACCTGGTCGGCATAGGCCAGGCAGAACTCGAGCGAGTGCTTGGTCGTCAGGAACGGCACCACGCGGTCGCGCGGCACATCGGGGCCGAGGTTGTTGACCAGGTGGCGGAGGTTGTTCTCTTCCTGGGCGCCGACGGCGCTGTCGGTCACCATCACGCGCACGCCCTGGCGCACCAGGCCGCGGATGGCGTGCCAGGTGTCGATCCAGGCGTCGATGCCGGCGGCGGCCTCGAGTTCGGCCCGGGGCGGACGCAACTCGACGGCGACGACCGAGTCGGTGGAATTGAGTGCGGAGAGCACGGTATCCGGCGCGCTTGGTGCGCCTGGCAGTGCTCAAGTATAGCTGCTGCGGTCGGGCCGGCACGGGCGAGCGCGGACACCCTGTGGTGTCATTGGCAGGTGCGGCTGGCGCATTTCGTCACCCGGAGCTGTCCCGTGCCCGAGTCGCCGTAGCTCATCACCGGCAGGCCGTCGGCGCCGACGGCCAGATCGACGAATCGCCCAGCGCCGGTCGCGGGGGCGTCCACCGTCGTCGATGTCGCGGCCGAGCAGGCCACATTGCTGCAGTGCGTGACGCGCACCACCAGGGCGGTGTTGTCGTAGTGGGCGATTACCGCCAGGCCGTCGGTGCCGAGCGCCACGCCCTTGAATCCGCCGACGCTGTTGACCGGATGGTCGTCGATGGTGGCGGAGGTGGCGGCGGTGCATGTCAGGTTGGCGCAGTGCGTGACACGCAGGGCGAGAGCGGCGTTGTCGCGGTGGCCGATGAGCGGCAGCCCGTCGCTGCCGATGATGAGCGAGGTCGAGACGCCGACGAAGGCGGCCGAGTCGGCGGTGGTCGACGTGGCCAAGGTGCAGGCGACATTGACGCAGTGCGTGACGCGCAGCGTGTTGGCGCCGAAGTCCGAATGACCAATCACCCCGAGTCCGTCGCTGCCGATCGCCAGCGACGTGTAGCCGCCGACGACCTGAGCCGGGTCGTCCACCGTGGTCGACGTGTTGCCAGCGGTGCAGGCGACATTGCCGCAGTGGGTCACGCGCAACGTGCCGGCGGTGTCGTCCAGGTAGCTGATCAGGGGCAGTCCGTCGGTGCCGATCGCGATCGAGGTGAACCGGCCGACGGCGCTGGCGCTGTCGTCGATGGTGACGGACGTCGCGGCGGTGCAGACCACGTTGCTGCAATGCGTCACCCGCAGCGCCTGGGCGCCCGCGTCGTAGTGGCTGACCACCGCCAGCCCGTCGCCGCCGATGGCAATCGACCCGTGGGCGCCAACCGTCGCCGGCGGGTCGTCCACGGTCGTGGACGTGGCGGCCGAACAGGTCCGGTTGTCGCAATGCGTGACCCGGAGGGTGCCGGCGGATTCGTCCTGATGGCTGATCACGGCAAGCCCGTCCACACCGATGGCGATCGACGTGTAGGCCACGCTGCCGGCCGCGCCCGGCAACGCCGTGGACACCGGCGGCGAGCCAATCGGCTCGCACAGCACCGTGCCGTTCGCCTGGATGCCGCGCAGGTACTGACCGCCCGGGCAGGTGCCGAAGGCCGCGGCCGCGGCGTTGATGGCTCCCGGCGCCAGCTGCGCTGCGGCGATCGACCCTGGGGCGATCGCCGATCCCGGGATGGTGGGAAGCGGTCGCGGGCTGCCGCCGGCGGCGGCGCCGAACGCGAACGTGCCGGTGTTGCCGGCGCTGTCGCTCCACGGGCCGCCCAGGGTCGCCAGCGAGATCCGCGCCTCGATGTCCAGCCCGCGCCCACCGGGCACCGTGACGACGTGCAGACCCAGACCGATCGAGCCGTCGGGGTTCGGCGTGGCCAGCCCGACCAGCGGCGCGCGCTGAGGCGCCCCGCATTGGTCGTCGAAGCCATCCACGGTGTAGACCGCGCCCTGCTGGATGACGTTCACCGTCACCACGTTGCAGAACGGCTGCAGTTGCCAGCGAAATGTACCCAGCGACTGTGCGGACGCCGCGCCGGAGCCGAACGTGAGGACGAGCACGACGGCGGTTACTGCGAATTGCAGGGGCATGACCGTCCTTACCGCTTGTCGAGCAGGGCTTCGAGACGCGCGAGCCTCGCGCGCAGGTCGGCGACCGCGTGCGTCAGCATTTCGTTCTGACGCGACAGAGCCTCGTTGGTGGCGCGGGTACGGGCATCGAGGGCCTTCACTCCTGCCAGCGCGATGCCGTCGGCGTCGACGCTGCCGATGCGCTCGTCGCTCTCGCCCAGACCGAAGGCGGCACGGAAGTCCTGCGCGGTCGGGCCGACGTGCCGGATGCCGGCGTCCTGGGTGGTGTAGCGCCACTCACGCACCGGCAGCGCCGCCAGCTTGTCGAGGACCAGCTCGCTGTCGAGGTCGCGGAAGTCCGTCTTGCGGTTCTCGTCCGACACGCCCAGCGACTGCCAGGTCGAGGTGCCGGCCGCCAGGAGCACGCCGGTGGTCATGGCGGCATTACTGTAGAAGATGGTCCCGCCGGCGGCCCGCACCAGGAACTCGTTCTGGCCGGCGCTGGCCAGGTCGTTCGTGGTGGACCGGTCGCCGAACATGAACATGCCGGTGGTCATCGCCGTGGCATCCGACCCGAGGACGACGCTGCCCGTGCCATTGGCGTTCACCCGCAGGCCCAACGCGATGGCATCGGTGCCTCCTGCGCCGCTGCTGTTGCCGGCCACCAGACTGCCGCTGCCGGTGGCCGTGGTGCTGACGCCCATCGCCGTGCTCCAGATGCCGCTGGCCCTCGTGGCGGAGCCCATCGCCGTGCTCGAGACACCACTGGCCTCTGTCTCGTCGCCCATCGCGGTGCTGCTGGCGCCACTCGCCACGGTCTCGTCGCCCATCGCTGTGCTGGCGGCGCCACTGGCCGCGGTGTCGTTGCCCATTGCGGTGCTGGAGCTGCCGCTGGCCACCGTCCCATCGCCCAGTGCCGTGCTGGCCTGCCCGCTGGCCGTCGTGCTGACGCCCAGCGCCGTACTGGCGTAGCCGCTGGCCACCGAGCTTTGGCCCATCGCCATGCTGCCGCTGCCGACGTTGGCGTCGTCCCACTGCGCGCCGGCGACCGTGCCGGCGCGGAACGCTGCCTTGCCGGGGTACCACATCATTCGTGCGCCGGGACCCACCCCCGGGATGGTGCCCACGCCGGTCAGCCCAGCGGCGAGAAAGCCACCGTCGGACCGGAGCGAGAACGCGCCTGGAATCGGTGAGGCCGCCGTAGTCGGCAGCGGTCGCGGACTGCCGCCGGTGCTGGCCCCGAACGCGAACGTCCCGCTGTTGCCGGCGCTGTCGCGCCACGTGCCACTCAGTGTGGCCAGAGCGATGCGCGCGTCGATCTGGACGCCGCGGCCGCCTGGCACGGTGACGACGTTCAAGCCGAACCCGATGGTCCCGTCGGGGTTCGGCGTGGCCAGTCCGACGAGCGGCGCCCGTTGCGGGGCGCCGCATTGATCGTCGTGGCCATCCACCGTGTAGACGGCACCCTGCTGGACGACGTTGACGGTGACGACGTTGCAGTACGGCTGCAGCTGCCAGCGGAAGGTGCCAAGTGACTGAGCGGAGGCCGATTGGGCGACGAGCCCGATCGACAGCGCCAGGGCCCCGAGGTGGAATCGAATCAGCATCGGAGACCTCACCGCTTCTCGAGCAGCGACTCGAGGCGCGCCAGCCGCGCCCGCAGCTCGTCGTTCTCGTGCGTCAGCCGCTCGTTGGTCGCCCGGGTCCGCGCTTCGAGCGCCTTCACGGCCGCGAGCGCGACGCCATCGGCATCGACGCTGCCGATGCGCACGTCGCTCTCGCCAAGGCCGAATGCCGCCCGGAAGTCCTGTGCGGTCGGGCCGACGTGGCGAATCGCCGCATCCTGGCTGATGTAGCTCCATTCGCGCACCGGCATCGCGGCCAGCTTGCCGAGCACGTGCTCGCCGTCGAGGTCGCGGAATCCGGTCTTCAGGTTCGCGTCGGACAGGTTCGACCACCCCCCGCCCCCTGCGGAGAGGAGCACGCCGGTGGTCATGGCGGCATTGCTGTAGAAGATCGTCCCACCGGCCGCCCGTACCAGGAACTCGTTCTGGCCGGCGCTGGTCAGGTCGTTCGTGGTGGACCGGTCGCCGAACATGAACATGCCGGTGGTGGCCGCCGTCGCATCCGAGCCGAGGACGACGGTGCCGGCGCCGGTCGCGGTCGCCCGCAAGCCGATCGCGATCGCCGATTCACCGCTGGCGAAGGCAGTGGTTCCGACCGCCATGCTCGCGTTCCCTGAGGCAGTGCTCGCGTTGCCGAACGCCACGCTGAACGCCCCGTCGGCGTCGGTGTTCTGGCCGAACGCCTGACTGGCAACGCCGGTGGCGCTGGCGTTGAATCCCGCGGCGACGCTGTAGGTGCCCGACGCGACGGTGCTCTGGCCGAACGCCGCGCTCAGCGCGCCATTGGCGCGCGTGTTGGCGCCGAACGCCACGCTGTAGTTCCCGACCGCCCCGGCGTTCGAGCCGTAGGCGATGGTGGCGATCCCCTGCGCGGCCGAGTCCACACCGCCGGCAAGACTGTAGGGCCCTGAGGCGACGTTGTTGAACCCGAAGGCGGCACTATGTGAGCCGATGTTCACGTCGTCCCACCCGGGAAAGGTGACTTCGCCGGCCCTGAACGCCCCTTTCCGCGGATGCCACATCATCCGAGCGCCGGCGCCAGACGCCGGAATGACTCCTACCCCTGCTGTACCCCGGGCCAGGAACCCGCCGTCGTTGAGCAGTGCGAAGGTGTTGGGAATCGTCGAGCCCCCGGTCGCCGGGGCGGGCCGCGGGCTGCCGCCCGTATTCGCGCCGAAGGCGAACGTGCCGCTGTTGCCGGCGCTGTCGCTCCACGACCCGCTGAGGCCCGCCAGGGTGATGCGCGCCTCGATCTGGACGCCGCGCCCGCCCGGCACGGTGACGACGTTCAAGCCGAAGCCGATGGTCCCGTCGGGATTCGGCGTCGCCAGTCCGACCAGCGGCGCGCGCTGAGCCGCGCCGCACTGGTCGTCGTAGCCGTCGGCGGTGTAGATTCCGCCGTTCTGCGTGACGGCCACGGTCACCCGGTTGCAGTAAGGCTGCAGCTGCCAGCTGAACGTACCGATCGGTTGGGCGCCGGCGACGGTCGGTAACACCAGGGCACAGAGAGACCAGATCAGGCGGGGCGCACGGTTCATGTCGTCCTCCGATGGGCAGAAGCGGCCGTCGCTGGGATAGATCGGAGGCGCGCCGGAGAACCCGACACTGTCGTTGCCGGTTCGGGTGGTAGCATCGCCGCAGGTATGAGGTCCCCGAGTCCAGACGTGCCGCTCAGCGCCCTGATCGCCGCGGCCGACGCCCGTGGTGCCGGAGCCCAGACGGCCCTGTTCGAAGCCCTCTACACGGAACTGCACCGGCTGGCCGAATCGCACGTCCACCGCGCCGGCCGGCACGTCACTCTCGGCACGACCACCTTGCTGCACGAGGCGTATCTCGAGATCTCGAAGCGCGACGCCTTGGCGTTCCCCGACCGTCAGCACTTCTTCGCGTACGCGTCCCGGGCCATGCGCGGCCTGGTCATCGACTACGTGCGTGAGCGCCGCGCGCTGAAGCGCGGCGGCGAGCTGACCTTCACCGTCCTCGACGACGGCGTGGCGGCGCCCGCGGCCGGCAGCTCCGAGGTCGAGCGCATCGGCGCCGGGCTGGTCGAGCTCGAGCGCTTGGATCCGGCGCTGGCGCAGCTGGTGGACCTCAAGTTCTTCTGCGGGCTGACGTTTGCCGAGATCGCCGCCATGCGCGGCGTGTCGGAACGCACCGTCCAGCGCGACTGGGCGAAGGCGCGCGTGCTCCTGCGCGAAGAACTGGAAGACGCATAGCCGCCGTGTCGCCTTTTCGCGACCGGTTCCGATCGTCTCCAGGGAACCCATGAAGCGCCTCGACCCGGCCGTGTGGCACGTCGTCAGCCCGCTGTTCGACCGGGCCCTCGATCTCGACGACACCGCTCGCCGCGTCTTCCTCGACGAGCTGCGGGTGACCGACGCGACCGCGGCAGAGATTCTCACGCACCTGCTCGCCTCCCATGAACGGCTGCTCGGCTCGACCTTTCTCGACACTCCCGCCCTGACCGATATCGAGCCAGACCTGGCCGGCTCGACCGTCGGCGCCTACTCACTCGACGTGCCGCTGGGCGTTGGCGGCATGGGCGTCGTGTGGAAGGCGCACCGCAGCGACGGCCGCTACGAGGGCGCCGTCGCGCTCAAGCTGCTGCAGCTGGCGGTGCTCGAACGCCACGCAGAGGCGACCTTCACGCTCGAGGGCACGTTGCTGGCGCGGCTGTCGCATCCCAACATCGCCCGTCTGCTCGATGCCGGCGTCACCGCGGCCGGTCAGCCCTACCTGGTGCTCGAGTATGTCGAGGGCCGCAGGATCGACGCCTTCGCCGAGGCGCAGCGCCTCGACGTTCCGGCCCGCCTCGAGCTCCTGTTGCAGGCCTCGGACGCGGTGGCGCACGCGCACACCCACTTGGTGTTGCATCGCGACCTGAAGCCCTCGAACGTGCTCGTGGACGGCGAGGGCCGAGTGAAGCTGCTCGACTTCGGCGTCGGGTCGTGGCTCGACCTCGAGCCCCGCGGCGAGGAGGCCGCCGGTTCACGCCGCTTCACGCCCGAGTACGCCGCGCCGGAACAGGTGCAGGGCGGCGCGGTCACGACGGCCACGGATGTCTACGGGTTGGGCGTGCTGCTGTACCTGCTCGTGACCGGCCACCGTCCGACCGAGGACGGGCCGCGACGACCGTCGGAGGTCGTCGCCGACGCCCGCACGCGCCGTCGATTGCAAGGCGATCTCGATGCCATCGTCGCGAAGGCCCTGAAGCGCGACCCGGCCGAACGCTATGAGAGCGTGTCCGCTCTCGCTGAAGACCTGCGCCGCCACCTGCGCCACGAGCCGATCACGGCCAGGCCCGCCACGGTGGCCTACCGCACCGTCACCTTCCTGCGGCGGCACCCGTGGCCGGTCGCGGCGGCCATCGTGACGGTGGCGCTGCTGTCCGTCGGTCTCTTCGTCACCGACCGCCAGCGACGAATCGCGGACAGCCGATTCCAGCAGTTGCGTCAGTTGTCAGGACAGGTCTTCGCGCTCGATGCCAGCCTCAACTACGTGCCAGGCACGACGCAGGCGCGTGAAGTACTGGTGGCGGCATCACTCCAGTACCTCGAAGGCCTGTCGGCCGCTGCGCGATCGGACCTCGATCTGGCCTATGAGGTCGCCGACGGCTACGTGAGCATGGCGAGGATCCAGGGCGTGCCGACCGGGCCGACCCTGGGACGCTTCGACGACGCCGAGGCCAGCCTTCTCACGGCCCACACCTTGATCGAAACGGTGTTGGCCGCCCGGCCCAGCGACCTGCGTGCCCTCGTTCTGTCGGTGGACATCCGTCACGACCGCATGATCGTCGCTGAATCCGTGCGCCGTGTCGCCGACGCGATCGCGCATGCCACGGGCGCCGCGATGCGCATCGAGGACGTGCTGGACGACGAACGAACCACGCCGGCGCAGCGGCAGGCCGTGATCGCGAGGTACTCGAACATCGCGCTCGCCAACATCAATCTTCGCCGCTACGACGAGGGCGTCCGGCTGGCCAGACGGCATGTAGAGCTGGTCCGGACGATGGGCGCCGACCCGGGTGTCCTCAGCACCTCGTTGAGCATCCTGGCCAACGCGCTCAGGCTCCAAGGCGATCTTTACGGCGCGCTCGACGTCATTCGCGAGTCGCGGGCCTATGCGGACCGTGTGCCTGACACGCCCAACACGGGCTCGATCCCGATGTTCAACGGGTACGGACTGCTGCTGCGCGAGGGGTTCATCCTCGGTGAAGACCGCAGCGTGAGCCTGGAGCGTCCGATGGAGGCGATGGTCCCGCTGCGTGAGGCCTTCGAGATGATGGAGGCTGGCGCACGCAGCGATCCCGGCGACTACACCAGTCGCAGCCGCGTCGGCACGGTGGGCCGGGAGCTGGGCGATATCCTGCGGTGGCGCGACCCGTCGGAAGCGCTGGCCATGTACGACGCCGCCCTCGGCCGGCTCGACGAAATACAAAACAACGTGCGGGCTCGCCGCGACAGTGCCCTGACCCTGGCCGGCTCGAGCTACGCGCTGCGTCGCCTCGATCGCGTGTCCGAGGCGAAACAGCGAATCGAGAAGGCGCTCGCCATTCTCACCGACACCAAGGACTATCCGGCCCGGACCTTGGCGTTCGACGACGCGTTGTTCACCGTGTTGCTGGCCCGCGCGGATCAGCTCGCCGACGAGGGCCGGGTGGCGGCGGCGATTGCCGAGTACCAGACGCTGCTGACGCAGGTGACACAGACCAAGGCCGACGTGGACCATGACCTTCGAGACGCCAACAGCCTCGCCTTGCTCTACGAGGGTCTTGCGCGGCTCCACCGAGCTTCAGGCGACACCGGCCAGGCCGCCGCCCTGGACGGGAAACGTCTTGCGCTCTGGCAGCACTGGGACCGTACGTTGCCGGACAACCCGTTCGTTCAGCGCCGGCTCGCGGCGCTGAAGTAGCGCCCGGCCACGAGCGGCTGGCGCTCGGTCGGCGGCGACTCGACCGGCAGAGCGGCGAGCACGAAGGCCGGTTCCCCCCGCGCGTTCAGGGGCGAGGGGCGGTCGCGCCGCCACCGACCGTGGCGCAGCCGCGCACCCACGGGTAGTCCACGTAGCGGGCGGTCTCGTCGGCCACCGCGTCGCCGCACACCTTCGACACGACGTGGAAGGCCATGTCCATCCCGGCCGACACCCCCGCCGACGTGATCACGCGATCGTCGACCACGCGTGCCGTGCGATCGATGACGACGGTCGGGTCGATGGCGGCCAGGACGTCGAACGCGCCCCAGTGGGTGGTGGCCCGCCGCCCGCGCAGCAGGCCGGCCTTGGCCAGCAGCAGCGCCCCCGTGCACACCGAGGTGGTGAGCGACGCCGTCCTGGCGGTGGTGCGGATCCACGACAGCACCCGGTCGTCCTCGAGGAGCGGCCGGGTGCCGAAGCCGCCCGGAACGACCAGCACGTCGATCGGCGGGGCGGTGTCGAAGGCGAAGTGCGGTTCGACCCGCAGGCCGCCGGTGGCGACGACCGGCTCGGCGCCGCGGGCCACGGTGAACACCGCGAACGGCGCGCTCTCGTCGGAGCGCCGCGACTCGACGCCGGGCAGCAGGCGGGTGCGCGAGAACACCTCGAACGGGCCGGCGAAGTCGAGGACTTCGACGTCGTGGAAGATGAGGATCCCGACCGAGGTGCGCAGCACGACGATGAGCGGCGCCACCCGCCGGGGGACGGATGGCTGCGGCCATGTTATCGTCCGGCGCCCGGACCGCTTGAGACCGGCGCGCGAGTTGTGTGCAACGCGGCCGCCGGGCCCCCGCCGGCGGCCGGACACCGGCGTCAGCGCCTGACGGCGGCGACCGGGTCGAGGCCGCTGCGGCGTATTGCCGCCACAGCCGCGCCCGAGGCCAGGAAGTCGCGCAGTCGCGCCGCCGCCTCCGGCGTCGCCGCGGCCCGGCCGATCCCGGCGGCGAACACGGTGACCCGCTGCACCTCGGGCGGGAGCGGCCCGACCACCTCGAGGCCGGCGATTGGATACAGCTCGCTCAGCTGCTGGACGCCGATCTCGGCGTCGCCCCGAGCGACGACGGCGCCGACGCGTTCGCCCTCGATGCGGCGGCTCCTGGGCAGTACCTGATCGGCGATGTCCAGGCGCTGGACGAGTTCCGTGGAGAAGTAGGTGCCGCTCACGCTCGCCGAGTAGGCGATCGACCGTGCCGCCAGCAGGGTCCGTGTCAGTGCGTCCACCGTGCTGATGTCCGGCTTCGGCGTGCCGCTGCGCACCGCCATGCCGATGGCCGACCGCGCCAGGTCCACGCGGCTGCCGGCGCGCACCTGGCCGTCGGCGACGAGGCGATCGAGCGCGTCACCGGCGACGATCACCAGGTCGATGGCCTCGCCGGCGGCGAGCCGCGCCGGGATCGACGTGGCGCCGACGCCCATCGACGTGGCCGCGGTGACGACGCGGTGGCCGGTACGCCGCTCGAACTCGGCGGCCAGCTCCAGGTAGGCCGCCGTGAACGCCCCCGACGTGGCGACCCGGATCTCGTCGGCGGCCACGGCCGCGACGTGGCAGACCAGCGCCGCGACGACGACCGCGATGGCGGCGACGCGCCGAAGGCGGCTCGTCATCACGATCGTCAGGTGGTGGCGCCGCCGCAGCTGCTGCCGGCGCCGGCGGTGCAGCCGAAGCAGTGCGGCCCGGTGACGATTGGCCGCCGGGCGAGCCGCGCGAGGGCCGCGCTGTCGTTGGCGAGGTCGAGGATCGTCTGCGGCTGCCCGGGCATCACCGACAGGTCGAGCATCTGGTTGAAATCGCAGTCGTAGAGCCCGCCGTTCCAGCCGACGCTGAGCGTCGTGCGGCACATCACGCCGGGCACGGTCGCGGGATTGAACGCCTGCACCAGCTTGTCGAGATACGCCTGGAGGTTGCCCGACTGCTCCAGCCACTCCAGGTAGCGGCTGATCGGCATGTTGGTGATGGTGAACAGCCGCGTGAAGACCACGCCGTGACGGCGTTGCAGCTCCCGCTTCCAGTCGCGTTCGAGCGCCGCCTGCGCCGCCGGCAGGAACGCGCCGACCGGGTTGGTGACCAGCGTGAGCTCGAGGCCGGTGCCGTCCACGCCGTAGCCGACGCCGTTGAACTCGCGCAGCGCCGCGATCGACGCCTCGAAGACGCCGTCGCCGCGCTGGCGGTCGGTCTGCGTCGCGGCGTAGGACGGCAGCGACGCCACCACCTCGACGCGCTGGCTGGCGAGGAAGCGCGGCAGGTCGCTGTAGTTGGGCAGCGTCGTGATGGTGAGGTTGCAGCGATCGATCACCCGGCGGCCGAGCCGCCGCGCCCGCGCGACGAGATCCCGGAAGCGCGGGTGCATCTCGGGCGCGCCGCCGGTGATGTCGAGGGTGGGAATCGCCGAGCGGGCCAGCACCGCGAGGCAGGCCTCGACCACCGCGTCCGGCATCACCTCGCGCCGGTCGGGGCCGGCATCGACGTGGCAGTGATGGCAGGCCTGGTTGCAGCGCTTGCCGACGTTGATCTGCAGGACGTCGACACCTGCCGCGGCGAGCGGCTCGGCGCCGACCGCGTCCTCGAACGTCCGCGCCAGCGGCAGTCCGGCCAGCAGCAGGCGCTGATGGGCCGGGTCGGCGAGGGGCGAGCGCGCGTTCAGCAGCGTGGGCAGCGCCATCAGCAGGGACCGAGGACCGGGGACCAGGGACCAGGGAAGGCCGGAGACGCGGCCCGAAACCAGGGCCGCACGGTCGATCCAGCGTGACGGCGTGACGTGTCGCCCGAAGACAAGCGTTTCTACCTGTTCCCTGGTCCCCGGTCCCTGGTCCCTACATCGACAGCTTGTCCAGCCGATTCCGCATCTGCACGCCGTGCACCAGCGACGCGCCGCCGCGGATCGCCGCCGCGACGTGCACGGCCTCGGTCATCTGTTCCGGCGTGGCGCCCTTCTCGAGCGACCCGGTCGTGTAGGCGTCGATGCAGTACGGGCACTGCACGGCGTGCGAGACGGCCAGCGCGATCAGCGCCTTCTCACGTTCGCTGAGCGCGCCCTCGGCGAACACCGCGCCGTACCAGTCGGCGAACTTCTTCCACAGCTCGGGCGCATCCTTGCCGATGTCGCCGAACTTCGCCAGGTCGGGCGGGTGGTAGTAGGTCTCCATGCCTCTCCTCGTGCGCGTTGACTCCGTACGACGCCCGCTCGAGGGCGGCCGGTTCAGGTCCGCGGGTGGCCTGGATTGTAGCGGACGTCGCGCCGGCTGGGGACAGTCCCCATGCACGCCGGAACCCGCCATCGGGCCCGTTCGCTTACAGTTCGCGCAGCGCCGCCGGAATCGGCAGCCGCGCTGCCCGGATTGCCGGGAACAGCCCGCCGACCAGCCCCATGAGCAGCGCGTAGACCAGGCCCAGCACGAGCAGCGCCGGGGTGACCCGGAAGGCGAACGCCACCTGGCTGAACGTCTGGAAGTTCATCGTCGAGGTCTGGTAGCCGTTGAAGGCCAGGTAGGCGACGATGCCGCCGATCGCGCCGCCGATGGCGGCCAGCGCCAGCGACTCGGCCATCACCGACACCACCACCGAGGTGGCGTTGAAGCCCAGCGCGCGCAGCGTGGCGATCTCGCGCGACCGGGTGGACACCGCGGTGTACATCGTGAGGATGGCGCCGAACACCGCGCCGATGCCCATCAGCGCCGCGATGCCGAAGCCCACCGTGCGGATCAGCGTCGACAAGGCGCGCGACTGCTGCGCGTAGTACTCGGTTTCGCGCCGCACCTGCACGTTCAGCTGCGGGTTGGCGGTGAGCCAGTCGCGGAAGGTGTCGAAGCTGTCCGACGAGTCGAGTCGCGCCATCACCAGCTGGTAGGTGTTGCCGCGCCGGTAGGCGCCCTGCAGCACCCGCACGTCGCACCAGATCTCGGTTTCGTTCACGCCGCCGTCGGCCTCGAAGATGCCGACCACGCGCCACGTGTTCTGTCCCGAGCGCACCTCGTCGCCGAGCGCGAGTCCGGCGAACTGGGCGCTGGCGCCGCGGCCCACCACCACCTCGTTGGTGCCGAACTCGAGCATGCGGCCCTCGACGATCGAGGCGTTGTCGCGCACGGCGAGCGTCTGCGGGCCGATGCCGCGCATCGGCACGTTGGCCGCCGTGCCGGTGCTCTTCTTCGGCAGATCGATGATCACGTAGAGCTCGGACGACGCGAGGGCCACCTGGCCGTCGCGGCGGATGCCCGGCGCCTGGCGGATGAGGTCGGACTCGGTGCCGCTCACGCCGCTGGTCATCTCGCTGTCGGCGCCGCTGCGCATCACCAGGGCGCGGCTCGGCGAGCCGGCTTCCGACATCGCCGCGGTGAAGCCGGCGGCGATCGACAGCACCGACACCAGCACCACGACGACGCCGGCGATGCCGACGATCGCCACTCCCGACGAGCCCAGCCGCCGCGGAATCGTCCGCAGGTTCAGCAACGTGACCACGATCGTCTGCCTGATCCAGTGCATGGCGTGGTCACCCTCTCCGCAGCGCGTCGGTGATCTTGAGGTTCATGGCGGTGGCCGCCGGCAGCGCCCCGGCGACCAGGCCGAGCCCGACGATCAGCACGCCGCCGAGCACGACGTCGCGGCCGGGCAGCATGAAGATCGGCAGCATGCCGTTGGTGGGGTCGCCCTGCTGCACGATGAGCCAGGCCAGGCCGAGGCCGGCGGCGCCGCCGAGCAGCGCGATCAGCACCGACTCGCCGAGCACCAGCGCCAGGATCGAGCCGTTGGAGAAGCCGAGCGTCTTCAGCACCCCGACCTCGCTGGTGCGCTCGCGCACCGACTGGGCCATGGTGTTGGCGGCCACCAGCAGCATCGTGAAGAGCACGGCGACGAGGATCGCCACCATGATCGCGCCGATGTCGCCGACCTGCTTGGCGAAGCCCTCGACGAAGCCCTTCTCGGTGGTGGTCTTGGTCTCGGCCGCCGAGTTGGCAAACATGTCGTCGAACGTCGCCGCCATCGCCTGGGCCCGGGCGGGGTCGGCGATCTTCACCACGTACCAGCCGACCAGGCCGTCGCCCTGACGGCGGTTCTCGTCGAGGTAGTCGTAGCGGAAGAAGAACTGCGTCTTGTCCACGCCCTGGCCGCCGTCGTACATCCCGACGATGTTGAACTCCCAGGTCTGGCCGTTGCCCTTGGGCTGCCAGATGGTGCCCTGGATCGGGATGCGGTCGCCGATCTTCCAGTTGAACCGCCGGGCCAGATCGACGCCGACGATCGCGCCCTGGCGGTCGGCCGCCCATGCCGCCAGCTGGTCGGGCGGCACCTGGAACTCGGGATAGACCTGCAGGAACGACTCGCGCTCCACCGCCATCTGGGCGAAGAAGTTGGACGGATCCTGATAGACGCCGCCGAACCACGACTGGTGCGTGGCCAGCGCCACGCCCTCGGTGGCGCGCAGCCGCTCGAGGTAGCTGACCGGCAGCGGCATGATCAGGCTGACCTTGTGGATCAGCACCAGCCGATCCAGCCCGGCGATCTCGACGCCGAAGCTGAACGACTGGCGGATCGTCATCAGCAGGCCGAACAGCAGGAAGGCGACGAAGATCGACAGCAGCGTGAAGACGGTGCGCACCTTCTTGCGCCACAGACTGCTCCACAACAGCGGGAGGTACTTCATGCCGCCTCCTCCTCCAGCAGCACGCCCTTATCGAGGTGCAGCGTGCGCCTGGCGCGCTCGGCGGCGCGCGGGTCGTGGGTGACCATCACGATGGTCTTGCCGTGCTTCTGGTTGAGAGCGGCGAGCAGGTCGAGGATCTCGTCGCCCGACTTGCGGTCGAGGTCGCCGGTGGGCTCGTCGGCGAGCAGCAGCGTCGGGTCGGTGACGATCGCCCTTGCGATGCCAACCCGCTGTTCCTGGCCGCCGGAGAGCTGCCGCGGATAGTGTTTGGCGCGCTCGGCCAGGCCGACGACGTTCAACGCGATCGCCACCCGCTTCTTCCGCTCGGCCCTCGACAGGTTGGTGAGCAGCAGCGGCAGATCGACGTTGCGCTCGGCGGTGAGCACCGGCAGCAGGTTGTAGAGCTGGAAGACGAAGCCGATGTTACTGGCCCGCCACCGCGACAGCTGGCCGCCCGACAGCGCCGCGATGTTGGTGCCGCCGACCTCGACCGACCCTGCCGACGGCGTGTCGAGGCCGCCGAGCAGGTTGAGCAGCGTGGTCTTGCCCGACCCCGACGGCCCCATCAGCGCCACGAAGTCGCCCTGCGGAATCCGCAGGTTGACGCCCTTGAGCACGTCGATGCGTTCGCTGCCGCGGGTGAAGTACTTGTGGACGCCGTTGACCTGCACGAGTGCGCTCATGAACGCCTGCTCCTGTGGGGCCCTGGCCCTCACTGCCTGATGACGATGGGCATGCCGGGGGCCAGATCGGCCGGCGGCGCGACGACGACGCGTTCGCCCGACGACAGCCCGCCGGTCACTTCCAGCCGGTCGCCGTCGGTGCCGGCGGTCTGCACCGCCCGCCGCTCGACGGTGTCCTGTTTCACGACGAACACGTAGCGGTTGTCGCCCTCGGCACGGACCGCGCCCTTGGGCACGAGCGCCACCGGACGCGCCGCCGGCGCGGCGGCTTGTTCCTCGCGCAGGAACGTGACCTTCACGCCCATGTCGGGCAGGATGCGCGGGTCGAGGGCGTTGAAGCCGATGCGCACCAGCACGGTGGCCTTCTGGCGGTCGGCGGTGGGCACCACGGCGATGACGCGGGCCGGGATCTCGAAGTCCGGGTAGGCGTCGAGAATCGCCGTGACCGGCTGGTTGGCGGCGACGCGGTTGATGTAGCTCTCGTTGACATCCACCTCGACCTCGAGCGAGCGCATGTCGACGATGGTGCAGATGCCGGTGCGGGTGAAGCCGCCGCCGGCCGACACCGGCGACACCATCTCGCCGGGCTGGGCGTCCTTCGAGATCGCCACGCCCGAGAACGGCGCCCGGATCACCATGTCGTCGAGCGCCGTCTGCTGCAGCGCGACCTGGCGTTCGGCGACGGCGATCTGCTCGCGCATCGAGGCGATGCGGGCGACCAGCGAATTGACCTCGGCCTGCGCCTGGTCCATGTCGGCGGCCGTGGCCAGCTGCTCCTTGTAGAGGCGCTCGCGGCGGCCGAGATTGAGCTTGGCCTCTTCGAGCCGTACCTCGGACTCGGGCACCGCGCGGCGGGCGGCTTCGAGCTGGGCGCGGGCCAGGTCGAGCGACGCGCGAATCGTCGAGTCGTCGAGCCGGGCCAGCACCTGCCCTTCGCGCACGGCCATGCCCTCCTCGACGTTGACCTCGACGATCTTGCCGGTGACCTTCGACGAGACCGTGGCGCGCCGCCGCGCGGTGACGTAGCCGGAGGCGTTCAGCACCGAGGCCTGTGCGCCGGCGGCCCGGCCGGTGACGGACGCGACTTCGACCTCCACGGGCACGACCCTGGTGCTCCACCAGTACGCGGCGCCGCCGGCCGCGGCCAGCAGCACCAGCAGCGTGATCCAGCGTCCCCACCGGCGCCCCCCGGGCTGGAACGGCTCGCGCTCGATCTTGAGGGCCGACAGATCGTCGATGGCGTCGCTCACACCTGCTCCTGGAAGCCGATGACCATAATGCGAATGGAAGGCGAAAGTCAACCGCTCCTGACCGTCCACCGTTCGTCTCCGTGCAAGACGGACGCAACGGGCGATCGTTCGGGGCCGGCCGGTCCAACGGTCCGAACCGCTGATCCGACGGTCGAATACCGGGGTCAGACCCCATTCTGGCCCCGCCACGAATAGGGGTCAGACCCCTGTCGGGGCGGGCTCTGACTTCCTATCGATCTGAGAGGGCGGCGCCACGTCCGGCGGTCCAGCCCGTGGACCACGCCCAGCTGAAGTTGTGGCCGCCGATCGGGCCGAAGGCGTCGAGGACTTCGCCGCAGAAGTGCAGTCCGGGCGCGCGTCGGCTTTCGAGCGTGGCGCGATGCACGTCGTCGAGGGCCACGCCGCCGCCGGTGACTTCGGCCGTGCGGTAGCCCTCGTCGCCGGTCCACGGCAGCGGGTACTCGGTGAGCAACCGGACGAGCGTGGCGCGTTCCTCGCGCCTCAGCTGGGCGCAGGTCCGCTCGATTGGGATGCCGGCTTCGGCGACGAGGCGGTCGGCGAGGCGCTGGGGCAGGTGCCGGCCGAGCACGGTGGCGGCGCGGCCGCGGCCGTCAGCCAGGGCGGCGTGCCACCCGGCGGTGTCCATCGCCGTCCACGCGACGCGCACCCCGGCCCGCTCCGCGCCCGGCCACTGGCTCCGCACCGCCACGTGCGAGACGTCGAGCACGGCCGGTCCGCTGTAGCCGCGGTGCGTGAACAGGAACCCGCCCTCGGCGCGGGCGCGTTCCCGGGTCGAGGCGGCTTCGAGCCGCACCGACAGCGACACGCCGGCCAGGTCCGCGTGCACGGCCGGTGCCGCGGTGAGCGGCGTCAGCGCGGCGTAGGTGGGCTGCACCACGTGGCTCAGCCGCCGGGCGATCTCGAAGCCGAGGCCGTCGCTGCCGGTGGCGGGCACCGACAGCCCTCCCGTGGCGACCACCACGCGATCGGCGGGCACCACACCCGACGACGTGCCGACCGCCCAGGCGCCGTTGCGCCCCTCCACGTGCGTGACGGTCGTCGCGAACCGCAGGACCACGCCGGCGTCACGGGCCCGGGCCACCAGGCCATCGCGCACGTCACGCGCGCGGTTCGACACCGGAAACAGCTTGCCGCTGCCGTCCTCGAGGGCCAGCGCGATGCCGAGATCCGCCTCGAAGAACCGCCGCTGTTCGCGCAGGGGCCAGGCACCGAGCAGGCCGCGCACCAGCGCCGGCGCGGCCTCGCTCACGAATCGCCCGGGCGCTGCCTGCGCCGGCAGCACGTTGCAGCGTCCGCCGCCGCTGATGAGGATCTTGCGCCCGCCGTCGGCGGTGCGTTCGACGAGCGTCACCGCGGCCCCGGCGTCGCGAGCGGCGATGGCCGCCGTCAACCCCGCCGCGCCGGCGCCGATCACCACGACCCGTCGGCTCACGCGGCCCGCCTCGCCTCGGACACGGCAGTGATCGTATCGTGGTCAGCCGATGAGCCTCGCCCGCGCCGCCCTGCTGAAGATCTCCGACAGCCGCTGGATGCGCGAACACGGCGTGAAGGCGCCGTTCGTGCGTCGGGCCGTGTCGGTGTTCATGCCGGGAGAAACCGCCGCCGACATGCTGGCCGCCGCCACGGCGCAGGCCGCGGACGGCATCGGCGCGGTCTTCACGCGCCTCGGCGAGAACGTGCTCGACATGACCGAGGCGCAGCGCGTCACCGACCATTACCTGTCGGTCATCGACGAGGTCAAGGCGCGCCGGGTGGCCTGCGAGCCGTCGATCAAGCTGACCCAGCTCGGCCTCGACGTCGATCCCGAGCGTGCCTTCGCCAACGCCCTGGCGATCGGTCGGCGTGCCGACGAGACCGGCAACTACCTCTGGGTGGACATGGAGCAGTCGCCGTACGTCGATCGGACGCTCGACGTGGTGCGGCGCCTGCGTGAACACGTGCCGCGCATCGGCGTGGCCCTGCAGGCCTACCTGCACCGCACTGCCGACGACACCGCGTCGATGATCGCCCACGGCATCGGCATCCGCCTGGTGAAGGGCGCCTACGCCGAGCCGCCGGAGATTGCCTTCCCGAAGAAGGCCGACGTCGACGCCAACTACCTGAAGCTGGCCGAGCTGATGCTGAGTCCGGGCGCGCGGGCCAGCGGATCGCGGGCGGTGTTCGGCACGCACGACACCGCGATCATCAAGGCCATCGAGCAGCACGGCGACGGGCTGGGGCTGGCGCCGACCGACTACGAGATCCACATGCTCTACGGCATCCAGCGCGCCGAGCAGCGCCGTCTGGCCCGCGACCGCAGAAACGTCCGCGTGCTCATCGCCTACGGCACCTACTGGTTCCCGTGGTACATGCGGCGGCTGGCCGAGCGTCCCGCCAACGTGTGGTTCGTGGCCAGGAGCCTCTTCCGCTGAAGGGGTCAGACCCCTCTCAGGCTCCAGCCAGAATAGGGGTCAGACCCCTTTCTGGGCCGGGGCAGACTTCAAGGCGCCTAGAATCACGTCGGCGGCAGTGGCGGCGCCGTGCTCGGCCTGGACGCGCCGACCGACCTCGGCCGCTGCGACGGCGTAGCGTCCGTCGTCCAGCAACGTCCGCAGTTCGGCGGCCACGCGGTCAGCGGTGTACCGCTTCGGGTAGAGCACGCGGGCGGCGCCGAGCTGCTGGACGCGAAAGGCGTTGTCCGGCTGGTCGTGCGCGAAGGGGACGACCAGCTCGGGCCGCCCGCTGCGCAGCGCCTGACCGGTGGTGCCGACGCCGCCCTGGTGCACGACGACCGCCGCGCGCGGAAACAACTGGTCGTGCGGCGCGCTCTCGACGGCGAGGACAGCCGGCGGCAGCGCAGCCGGCCGGTTCGACGGCGTCTGGCCGACCAGCAGCACGGCGCGACGGCCGAGCGCGGCGGCGGCCCTGGCGCTTTCTTCGAAGAAGCGGCCAGCCGCATTCACCGCCGCCGACCCCAGCGTGAACACGATCGGCGGCTCGCCGGAGTCGAGGAACGCGGCCAGCTCCGCCGGCATCGCAATCGCGCGGTTGTAGAACGGAAATCCCGTGACCGTGGTGCGAGCCGGCCAATCAGGCTGGACCTCGCCGATCACCCGCGAGAACAGTGCCAGATTGCCGTGCGGCGAGAACTGGCCCTCGTAGAGCGGATCGCCGGCCGGTGGCAATCCGAGCTCGGCGCGCAGCGCCACCACCGGCGCCATCCACGGCCGCGTGATACGCCGGGCGAGCGCCATCAGCGCCCGTGCCGCCCATGGCACCGCCCGCGTGACGCCGACGATCTGCGGGGCGTTCGGCAGGGCGGGGAAGTCGCTGAGCGAGAAGAACGACAGCGGCGCCAGCACGCTCGCCACCCACGGCAGCCCGCGCCCCTCGGCGACCAGCGGCGCCGCGAACGTGATCGGATGCGACAGCAGAAGATCGGCGCCGTCGGCCGCGGCACTGATGTCGCCGTAGCTCTGGCGGAGCGAGGCGACGATCAGCTCGCGGATGATCACTTCCGACCCGCGCTGCGGGTCCATGATGCGGGCCAGCAGCGCCGTGTCGTCCGGCCGCACGTCCGGGCGGAGCGGACGGAACGCGAAGCCCTCCCGGTCGACGATGTCCTGGTAGTACGGGCAGGTGCAGAGGACGACGTCATGGCCGCGCGCCCTCAGTTCGCTGGCGATGGCGAGGTAGGGAAACAGGTCCCCGTACGACCCCCAGCACGCCAGGACGATTCGCGCCACGCGCTCCCGATTGTATGAGCCAGCCGCCGGGCGGCCTGGGAGGGCCCCGGCGGGCGCCCGCGGGGCCGATGAGCCCGGTTTCCCGAACCCGTCGCGTTGGCAGTTCAGAGGCCGCCGCCCGGTCGCGCGGTGCCCACCTGGAGGATGCCATGTTCGTCCGAATCGCCATCGTGATGCTCGCCACGTTGTCCACCGTCCCGCCCGCACTCAGCGCCCAGTCGCTCACCGAGCCGCCGCCGCCACCCGTCGTCGACGCCGGCGCCGCCGATCAGCCCTACCAGGAGCCCGTGCTGCCGGAGGGCTTCGTGCGCGTGGGCGACATGCTGCTCGAGCCGCTGGAGCGGACCAACGGCGTCACCGTGTTCGCCTACCGGAATGCGGCGCCCTGGGCCGGAGGCGTGCTGCCGATCCTGTTCGACGCCGCCGTCACGGCCCAGGAGCGGCAGTTCTTCTACGGCCTGTGCAATAGCGTGTGGGGAGGCCTGGCCAACGTCCGCTGTGTCGATCGGACCGCACAGCCCAGCTGGGTGCAGGTGAGCAAGGCCAACTCGGGCTGCTTCGCGGCACATGGCGGTCCTCGCGCCGGCATGACCGGCCCGCGGGCCCTCAACCTCGCGCCGAACTGCTGGGCTTCGCACGTCGTGCTGCACGAGATCGGGCATGCCCTCGGCCTCATGCACGAACACCAGCGTCCCGGCCGCGATCAGTTCATCCAGATTCGGATGGAGAACGTCATCAGCGGCCAGGAAGCGCAGTTCGCCATCATCAACCAGGGCGCCGGGGACTTCTACACGCCGTACTACGACTTCGGCTCGTTGATGCACTACCCGGCGACGATGTTCTCGTCCAACGGACAGCCGACGATCGTGCCGAAGCCCGAATACGCCAGCATCGCCGGGAATTTCGGTTACGCGACGCGGCCGTCGGGGCTCGACGCCGATATCCTGCGGGCCGTCTATGGCGCGCCGGCCACCGTGTCGATTCCCGGCGCGCCGACCGGCTTCAGCGCCGGCGTCGTCGGCAACCGGGTCACGATGTCGTGGGGCGCTCCGGCCGCCGGCGGTACGCCGACGAGCTACGTCATCACGGCGAAAACCGCGCTCGGGGCGATTCTCGGGTCGTGGGACATCGGCAACGTGACGTCGGTGTGGGGCGACTTCGCGGCCGGCACGTATGTGCTCAGCGTGCAGGCGAAGAACACGGCCGGCACCGGGGCCGCGGCGACGGTGCAAGTCACCGTGGGCAACGTCGGCGTTCGCCCGGGGGCCCCGGCCAACCTCGTGGGCACGGTGCAGGGCACCACGCTGACGCTGTCGTGGTCGGCCCCCGTGACTCCGGGCCAGGTGCAGAGCTACGTCCTGCACTACGGCTTCGCCCCGGGATTCACCACCGGTCATCAGATCGACCTCGGCACGAACACGCGCGTGTCGTTCGCCAACGTGCCGGCCGGCACCTTCTACATGCGGATCGTCGCCCGCAACCAGTACGGCACCAGCACCCCGTCGAACGAGGTCCGTGTGGTCGTCGGCGGCGCCAGCGTCCCGGCGGCGCCGTCACTGCTGCCGATCGAACGCCGCGGCGGCAACCTCGTCCACATCACGTGGCTGCCGGGCGCCGGTGCCGCCCCGACCTCCTATCTGCTGGACGTGGCGGCCACGCCGACGGGTGCCCCCTATACCTCGTTTCCGCTGACCGGCACGTCGTGGACCGGGACGGCGCCGCGCGGGGTCTACTACCTGCGGGTTCGCGCGCTCAACGCCGCCGGCACCAGCGCGCCGTCCGAGACTCGCATGCTGACCGTCCAGTAGACGAACGACGAACGGGGCCGGCGCTCCTTTCCGAGCTGCCGGCCCCGTCGTCGTACGTACGGCGTGGCCCGAGGCGGCGCCCGTGGAGGTGCGGAGGCCGCTTGCCGGAGTCGAGGAACGCGGACAGCTCCGCCGGCATCGCAATCGCGCGGTTGTAGAACGGAAATCCCGTGAGCCTGGTGCGAGCCACGTGCGGGTCAGCTTGTCGGCGTGGTCGCGGGTGCGGCTCAGGCGGCGCCGAGAAACGCGCGATCGAGCACGACCCGGCGCGCGAACCACGACCACCTGAAGGCGCCTCGAATGGCCGCCGTCCGCACCGGCTGCCACCGGCGATTCCACGCCGTCGGCGGCCGCCGCCGGCCGTGTCCGAAGCGTGCGCGCAGCGCCTCTGCGTACCCCGGGAGCGCGCCCGCGTCGCCACGCCGCGCTCGCAGAATCGCCTCGGCAGCCAGCAATCCCGAATGCACGGCGCAGCGGATGCCCTCGCCGCTGGCCGGCACTGCGAGCCCGGCGGCATCGCCCAGCAGCAGAACGCCGTCGCCGACCACCCGCCGGTCCGAGGCGCTCGCCACCAGGTAGGCATGGCCGCGCCACTCGGGCGTGAAGTCCCGGGGCAGGCGTCCCCGGGCCGCCAGCGCATCGACGAACCCCGCGAGGTATCCGGGCAACCCACCGCTGTCCTCGCGGCCAAGCCCGACGTTGACCCACGCCCCCTTGGGGAAGAGCCAGGCGTAGCCGCGCAAGTCTGCGGCGAAGTACAGTTCGGGCGTGCCGGCGTCCAGGCCGGCGACGGCGACCGGCTGCTCGCACTCCTGGGCCACGATCACGCGCTCGCGCCGGAGGCTCGGGTTCAGCGTGCGCGCCACCGGGCAGAAGTGACCGCCCGCGCCGACGAGGTGCGGCGCGGACCAGCGGCCGTTGACCACCCACCGGCCGTCCCGGCGCTCGATGGCCGACACCCGCGTCCCCTCGACGACGCCGGCGCCGGCCCGGCGCAGCAGGTACTCGTCGAATTCGACCCGGCGGATGCCGTAACTGACTGGTCGCCCGTAGTCGACGAGCGTGAGCGGACCGGGCAGGACGCCGACCCGGAAGGCGGTGATCGGCTGGAACAGGCGGGTGGCGGCGTAGTCGCCCGGGTCGAGGTCCAGCAGGCTGACCACCTCGGGCGTGATCCATCCGGCGCAGACCTTGTCGCGCGGGAACCGGGCCTGATCCAGCACCGTCACGTCCAGCCCGTGCGCCACCAGGGCACGGGCACACGCCGAACCGCCCGGTCCGCCCCCGACCACCACGACATCCGCACTTTCCACGCCGGCTCCCTCGACGGGTCGCAGCGAACCACGTGCCAGCGCCGACCCTCGCCGGGCCCCGCTCGGCCCGCCGCCACCAACGGATCATTTCGCGGTCGAGTGGAAATCGTCCGTGCGGCGCGCCGGCCGTCGCCGCCGCCGGCTCGCCGCCGCCTGCGTCACGCCCGCCGCACGCGCTTGGCAGGATGGTTGCTCGGTCGTACCGCAAGGAGTGCCGGCATGCGTCACGACGATGTGTGGGATGTCGCGTCCTCGGGCCGGTCCACCAGCGCGGTGGACCACTGGCTGATGGGCCGGTTGCGTGCCGGCATGGGCGATGCGCCGTGGCGCATCACGCTCTGGGACGGGACGACCAGCAACCCGCCAGGACCGGCGACCGCGTCGCTGCTCGTGCACGATCGTCGGACCCTGGCCCAGCTGTGCCTGGCGCCCGACACCGCCTTCGGCGAGGCGTTCATGCGCGGCGCCGTGGAAGTGACCGGCGCCGACCTCGGAGATGCACTCACGGCCCTCTACGAGGGCCTGCAGACCGCCCGGCCCGCTCGCGGCCGATGGGTCACGCGGGCGCGGGCGGCGCTGCGCCGCGCGCTGGGGCGCGTGAACACGCCGGAGCGTGCATGGAGCAACGTGCACCGGCACTACGACCTCGGCAACGCGTTCTACGCGGGCTGGCTCGACGAGCAGCTGGTCTACACCTGTGCCTTCTACGCCGAGCCATGGCTGTCGCTGGAGGAGGCCCAGCAGGCCAAGATGGAACTCGTCTGCCGCAAGCTGCGCCTGCAGCCCGGGGACCGCGTCATCGAGGCCGGCTGCGGATGGGGCGCGCTGGCGCGCTACATGGCCCGGCACCACGGCGCGACGGTGCGGGCCTTCAACGTGTCGGGTGAGCAGGTCCGGTACGCCAGGGCCGCGGCCGCCCGCGAAGGGCTGAGCGACCGGGTCGAGTTCATCGAGCGGGATTACCGCGCCATCGACGGCGCCTGCGACGTCTTCGTCTCGATCGGCATGCTGGAGCACGTCGGAGCGCCGCAGTTGGGCGCGTTCGGCGGCGTCGTCGATCGGGTGCTGGTGCGCCGCAACGGGCGGGGACTGGTGCACTTCATCGGCCGCGACGCCCCGGCGCCGCTCAGTCCCTGGATTCGCCGCCGCATCTTCCCGGGTGCCTATCCTCCGGCCCTGTACGAAGTGATCGCCGAGGTGCTCGCCCCCCACGGTCTCTCGGTGACCGACGTGGAGAACCTCCGGCCGCACTACGCCCGGACGCTGGCCGACTGGCGGACGCGCTTCGACCGGGCCGCCGGCGACATCGGCCGCATGTTCGACGAATCGTTCGTCCGGGCCTGGCGGCTCTATCTGGCCGGATCGGAGGCGGGGTTCCGCACCGGCTCGCTGCAGCTGTTCCAGGTGGCGTTCACGCGCGCGGGCTCGCCCGACGTGCCGTGGACGCGCCGGAACCAGCAGGACGTGCTGGCCGCCGGATCCCGCGAGCGCGCGGCCTGGTGACGCCGTCGGCGACGCCCGTCACGCGCTGATCCGCCGGGTGTCGTGTGCGGCGAGCGACGCCTGGACCATCACGAACTCGCCGACGTTGTCGAGCGAGATGAGGCCCACGAGCCGGCCGGCGTGTTCGACCGCGCCCACCGCGGTGCCGGCGGCCTGCAGGCGCCGGAAGGCCGTTTCCAGCATGTCGTGCGAGTCCACGGCGGGCACGTCGCGACGCATCACGGTCTCGACCGCCACGCTCCCGCCGCGCTGCTGCAACGCGGCCGGCAGGTCCTTGCCGAGCACCATGCCCACCAGGCGGCCGTCGGCGACCACCGGAAAGTCCTGCTGCACGCCGCGCAGCAGCAGCTCCACGACCTCGGTCAGCGGCGCGCCCGGGGCCACCGACCGGAAGTCGGTGATCATCGCCCGGCTCACCGGAATGCCAGCCAGTGCCGCCTTCATCTGCACGACGCTGGCCTCCTCGGCGGCGCCGATCCAGACGAACAGCGCGATGAAGAGCAGTATCGGGTTGCCGGTGAGCCCGAGGAACCCGAACAGGAACGCGATGCCCTGACCGAGGTTGGCGGCGATCTGGGTCGCGCGCGTGTACTCCAGGCGGGTGGCCAGCACGGCCCGCAGCACCCGTCCGCCGTCCATCGGAAACGCCGGGATCATGTTGAAGCCGACGAGCGCGACGTTCACGAACATCAGGCGTTCCAGGAACGGGCCGCGGGCCACGTCCACCTCGTCAGTCGGTACCCATCCCGCGGTCGCCGCGAGCCAGCCGTACAGCGCGACGGCGATGACGACGTTCACGGCCGGCCCGGCGAGGGCGACCCACAGCTCCTGCAGCGGCTCGTCCGGCATGCGCTCCAACCGGGCCACGCCGCCGATGGGCAGCAGCGTGATGTCACGCGTGGCGATGCCGAACCGGCGGGCGGTCAAGGCATGGCCGAACTCGTGCAACACGACACAGGTGAACAGGGCCAGGATGAAGGCCACGCCGCCGATCACCGACGCCAGGCTCCGGTCCTGCAGCCAATGCTGCCATCCCACGAACACCAGCAGGAGCAGGAACGTCGCGTGCACGCGCACGGCGATGCCGGCCACGGTTCCGAGACGCCAGGTCATAGCGGCTCAACGATAGCCCCGGACGGTGTCAACCGCAGCATGGACGTGCATCCCGGTGGCAGGGCGCGCGGCGCTCGCCAGCCCCGGGGCGGGCGCCCTACCAGCCCTGCCGCGCGCGCAGCGCCGTGATGTGCGCGGTGTGATGGCGGCTGTGCCAGTCGTAGAGCGCCAGGTAGTGGTCGACGGTCATCGCCCCGCGCTCGGGATGGAACAGGGTGCGGGCGAACGCCGCCGGCTCGAGGCCGCGGAGCACCAGCACGAGCCTGGCGTGCAGCGCCTCGAGCAGATCCAGCGACCACGACACCGGCGCCGTGCGGCCATCGGCCATCTCGGCCCACACCGCTTCGGCATACGGCTTGATGGTCGGGTTGTCCTCGGTCAGCGCGAACTTGAGCCGGATGTAGGCGTGGGTGTGGCTGTCGGCGGTGTGGTGCACCACCTGCCGCACCGTCCAGCCGTCGGGCCGATACGGGGTGTCGACCTGCACGTCGTTCAATCCGGCGCACGCCAGGCGCATGCGGGCGGGCAGCTCGGCCAGGGTCGTGATCGCGGCGGCGCGCTCGGCGGCCGAGAGCGCGGCGGCGGGCGACACGAACTCACCAACGGGATAGCGGAGGTCGGCCATGCCGATGAGTGTGCGACAGCCGGGCCGAGACGTCGAGTGGCAGGAATGTCATGTAACGTTAAGATCCTGCCATGCCCGCCCGACGCCTGCCCGGACCCGCCAACCGCCTCGCCGTCGCCCTGATCTGCGATGGGCTGAGCCTCTTCGAATTCGGCATCGTCACCGAGGTGTTCGCGCTGCGCCGGCCCGAGCTGGGCGTGCCCTGGTACGACTTCGCGGTGGTCAGCTACGACGAGCCGCCGCTCAGGGCCACCGGCGGCGTCCGGGTGCTGCCCACGCACTCGGTGCGGATGCTGGCCAGGGCCGGCACCATCGTCATCCCCAACTGGCGCGACCTCGACGAGCCGCCGCCGCCGGCGATGCTCGACGCCCTGCGGGCGGCCTACCGCCGCGGCGCGCGGCTGATGTCGGTGTGTTCGGGCGCGTTCGTCCTCGCCGCCGCCGGCCTGCTCGACGGCAGGCGCGCCACCACGCACTGGCGACACGCCGCCAGGCTGGCGGCGAAGTACCCGCGCGTCCGCGTCGAGCCGTCGGTGCTCTACGTCGAAGACGACCGCGTCTACACCGCCGCGGGCAGCGCCGCCGGGATCGACCTCGGCCTGCACCTGATTCGCCAGGACTACGGCTCCGCCATCGCCAACCAGGTGGCTCGGCGCATGGTGGTGCCGCCGCATCGCGACGGCGGTCAGGCCCAGTTCGTGGACGCCGCCGTCCCCGCGCCCGAGGGCTCGCTGGCGCCGCTCATGGAGTGGGCGAGCGGACGGCTCGACCAGCCGCTCGACGCCGACACGCTGGCGCGCAAGGGCCGGATGTCGGCGCGGACGCTGGCTCGCCGCTTCGCGCAGCAGGCCGGCACCACGCCGCACCAGTGGCTCACGCACCAGCGGGTGCTGGCGGCGCAGCGGCTGCTCGAGACGTCGGACGCGTCGATCGAACGCGTCGCCGAGCTGTCGGGATTCGCCACACCCGAGACGCTGCGGCACCACTTCCGGCGCCGCGTCGGCACGTCGCCGGGGGCGTATCGACGGCGCTTCGAGTACTCAGCGTGAGCGCGGCGCTGCGTCGGGGCCGTAGGTGAACAGCATCCGGGCCTCGACGCCGGCGAGTTCGGCGTGTCGGCGAGCGCTGCGCCCCCTCCAGTCCACGGCCGTCGATGCCTGCAGGTGCCCGGAGCGAGCCGCCCCGAACACGTCAACCGGCCGCCGCGCGAATGCGGCCATCATGAGGGGCGTCAGACCTCGCTCCGGGGTGCAGCCCGACATGTCGAGAGGACGTCGCAGGTAGGTCTCCACCCACGCCGCTGTCGGACACGACCGCGACTCGATGTCCGCGCCGGCCTGCAACAGCAGCTCCGCACCGGCGGTCCATCCGAGGGCCACAGCCTGAGCCAGCGGCGTCACCCTGCCTGCTGAAGAGTTGGATGGCAGGTCGGGATCAGCTCCCGACGCCAGGTGGCAGGCGCGTGAATCCGTACAGGCGTCCGGCCACGGCCGTCGTCAGCACGGAATCCCCCGGGTACATGCGATCGGGGAAGCCGGGGTTCCGGCGCCGGTAGTCGTCGATCGCTCCAGCCTCGCTTCCGAACTGGTGCGCCACCAGGAGTCCATAGACCGACGCACTCCTCGACCGGTCGAGCGCCGTCGAGTTCTGGCGATTCACGAGGCCTGCGTCCGCGCCAGCGTGCAGGAGCAGGGCGACGGTGTCGGTCTGGTCGAGTTCGGCCGCCACGCGCAGCGGCGTCACGCCCGTCGCCGCGGTGCATCCAGGCTGCAGGATCTGGCGTCCGCCGGGCGCGTAAATCGGCACGCGACTCTCGAAGGGACACCAAGCGGCGTCGGGGTCGGCGCCGTGGCGGAGCAGCATGGCGATAATCTCGGTGCGGTGCCGGGGATGCAGGCCGTAGCTCGCGCTTTCGATCGCCTGTTGCAGGGGGAAGCGATCGCCGTGACTGCTCCACCTGAGGTTGGGGTCGGCGCCGACCTCGAGGAGCGCCCGTACGACCTCGACCCGGTCGTCGATGACCGCGCGATCCAGCGCCGTCATCGCCACCTGCGTTTCGACGCTGCAACTCACGCTGACACCGGCCGTGGCGAGCTGCCGTACGGCGGCGGGATCATTCGCCTCCAGCGCCGCGGTCAGACGCTCATCGCACAGCGGCCGAGCTGCGACCGGGAAGGCGCCGGTACCCGCCACACCGACGGCCGGTTCCGGTAACGGTGGCGGCTGCGTACATGCGATGGTCCACGCCGCCGTGACCGCAAGCGCAATACGCCGCATCTGCTCATTGGACACCGGCCGCGCATCGCCGGCCCGCCGCGTGCGCCCACGCCTCCGGGCAGTCAAGGCCACAGCGAGCCTCCGGCCACCGCCTCGGCAAATTGGGCGAACGGCCACACCTCGATGCCGTCCTCGGTCTTCAGCGCCTGCCGCCCGCGGTACACGGCGATTCGCCGCACCAGCTTCGGCAGGCCGGCGATCGCCCGCAGCCCGGTGAGCAGCTCGGGCCCCGTCCGCGTCTGGTGCTTCACCTCGAGGGCCAGGTGCTCGCGGCCGCGGCGCAGCACGAAGTCCACCTCGGTGGCTGCCGACTGGGCCGGCGACCAGTAGGCGATCTCGTCGAACAGCTCGCCGGTCGCGTTGTGCGCCTCGAGGACGCCGAGCACGAGCCCCTCGAACAGCGGCCCGCGTTCTTCGGCCGTCAGCTCGCCGAGCTGACGCTTGGCCGCGCGGACCAGCCCGGGGTCCACCCAGTACAGCTTCGGGTGCTTCCGCTCGCGGGCGCGCAGCCGCGACTCGAAGGCCGGCAGACGCGTCGCCAGCAGCGTCTCCTCGAGAATCTCGACATAGCCCTCGATCGTGGTGCGCGACGTGGCGGCGTCGCGCGCCAGGCCCGAGATGTTGACGACCTGTCCATGGAACAACGCCGCCACCGGTAGGAAGCGCAGAAACGCCGGCAGGTTGCGCACCAGCGCTTCGGCGCGAATCTCTTCACGGACGTACAGCTGCACGTAGGCGTCGAGCGCCGCCCGCGGGTCGGCCGCCTGCCACACGACGGGAATGCTGCCGAACGCCAGCACGCGCTCGAGGTCGAAGTCGCGACCCAGTTCGTCGGGCTGGAGCGGCAGCATGGTCCGCAGCGCGGCCCGGCCCGCCAGCAGGTTGGTCGAGGCGGTCTTCAGGCGCCGGGCACTCGATCCGAGCATCACGAACCGCCGCCGCGTGTCCTCCATCGCGCGGTGCACTTCGTTCAAGAGCGACGGCAGCCGTTGAACCTCGTCCACGACCACGACCCGCCTGGCGGGGAGGGCGCGGATCTCGTCGGCGAACGTGCCGGGCGCGGCCGCCAGGGCGTGGAAGCGGCGCTCGTCCAGCAGGTCGACGACGTGCGCCTCGGGGAACGTCTTGCGGGCCCAGGTGCTCTTGCCCACCCCGCGGATGCCCAGCAGGAAGAAGCTGCCGGCCGGGGGGGTCAGGAAACGGGGATAGGCGCCGCCCATGTCGCCGTCATTTTAACATGCAAAATGACGACAACCACTACACATCGACATCGCGTGCGCTGGACGCGTGGTTCACGACCGGCCGGGACCGGTCGGCCGACGGTCGATCCAGTGCGCCCACGGCACGAGCAGCCACAGCAGCAGCGCCGCCCACGCCACCGCGGCGCTCGAGGGCGGTGGCGGCCCGAGCAGGTTGGCCACGTAGACGACGAGCAGGAACGCGACCAGGCCCCACATGGCGCGGCGCCGCGGGGCGCCGCGCAGATACAGCCACAGCCCGGCCGCGAAGATGGTGCTCTCGACGATCAGCGTGGCGGCCACGTGGTTCCACAGGCCGAGACCGACGCGCGCCTCGCCGGAGATCGTCAGCGGCAGGTCCGGACGGTGGGTGAGCCAGTCGAGCACCCAGTGGCTGAGGACGAGGGCCGCCACCGCGCCGGCGGCCACGGGCAGCGCGCGCCGAGTGGTGCGACAGGCGGCGCCGATGAGCACCGCCCACGCCGTCACCGCGACGAGGCTGTGCGAATACGGATAGCTGACGAAGGCGAGCGGCGTGAAGGCGGTGTCGCCCGGGTGCACCTCCACCGCCTCGACTCCTGCCAGCACGAGCAGCGGCCACAGCAGGTCGGCGAACTGCGCGGCGAAGACCAGCAGGCCCAGCGACGCCGAGGGGGCGAGCCGCTTGGCGGCGAGGGCGACGCCGTAGTGGCCGATGAACACGGCGTTCAGCGCATCACGTCGTCCACCGGGACGATCGTGACCGGGCCGAGATTGGTGGCCCGCACCGGCGCTTCGATGGCGGCGCGGTCGCCGACGATCACCACGGCCAGACGGTCCATCAGCAAGTACGTCCTGGCGACGCGCGCCATGTCGGCCGCGGTGACTTTCTGCACCTGGCCGACGTAGCCGGTGAAGACGTCGTCCGGGAGGCCGTAGACCGCCATCTCCTCCAGCTTGACGGCGAGCTGGCCGGTGGTCTCGAACTCTCCGGGGAACGACAACGCCGAGTAGTTCTTCGCCTTGTCGAGCTCGTCGGCGGGAATCGGCTGCAGCATGCCGTTCAGCTCGTTGAAGAACTCCCTGAGCGCGTCGGCGGTCTTGTCGGTCTGCACGCCGGCGCCGGCCTGGAACGGCCCGGCCGAGCCGCGCATGTCGAAGCGCGAGCTGGCGCCGTAGGCGTAGCCGTTCTTCTCGCGCAGGTTCTGGTTGAGGCGCGACGTGAACGACCCGCCGAGGATGGTGTTCCACACGTCGAGGACGACGTAGTCGGGGGTCGAGCGCGGCACGCCGACCAGGCCGATGCGGATCTGCGACTGTGCGGCCCCCGGCTTGTCGACGATGTAGATCTGGCGCTTGCCGGGCTGCGGCGAGGCGCGTACCGGAAACGGCGGCGCGGCCGGGCCGGCCGCCTTCCAGGCCCCGAACCGGGCGTCGACGAGCGGCCGCAGCACGGGCAACGTGACGTCGCCGACGACGATCAGCACGGCGTTGTCGGGACGGTAATGGCCGCGGTGAAAGCCGCGGAGCTGATCGACGCCCAGCGCCTTCAGCGTCGCCTCGGTGCCGCTGGCCGAGGTGCCGTAGCGATGCTCGGGGCCGAACAGCAGGCGCGGAAACGCGATCCCGGCCAGCGTCGGCGGATCGTCGCGGGCCTGCAGCAGCGCGGTGAGCCGCTCGGTCTTGAGGCGATCGAGTTCCTGCGGCGGGAAGTCGGGCGTGAGCGCCACCTGCGCCAGCAGCCCGAGCGCGTCGGGCAGCTTCGCCGCCGGCGTGGACATCCGCACCACCGAGGCGTCGAACGACGCGCCGGTCGAGAGCTGCGCGCCGAGGAACTCCACCTCGTCGGCCAGCGCGAGGGCTGCCTTGCCCGCCGCGCCCTCGTCGAGCATCGCGGCGGTCATGCTGGCGGCGCCGAACTGCCCCGGCACGTCGGCGGCGGCGCCCGACAGCACCACGAGGTTGGCCTGCACCAGCGGCACCTCGTGGTTCTCGAGCAGCCACACTCGCAGGCCGTTGCCGAGCGTCGCCTTCTGCACCGCCGGCAGCGTGAGCGCCGGCGCCGGTCCGGGCATCGGCGGCTTGGAGCGATCCGGCGCCTGCTGCGCCGACAGCGCCGCGGCGAACGCGACAACCACCGTTGACAAAGTCATTCGCCAACCAGAAAGGGGTCTGACCCCTTTCTGGCCCGGGCTTGACAGGGGACTGTCCCCTCGCGCGCTCACTTCGCACCCCCCGGCAGGACGATCATCTCGACGCGGCGATCCTTGGGCAGATAGCGGCCGACCGCCGACGAGATGTCCGTCGCGTCCAGCGAGCGGTAGCGTGCCAGATCCTCGTTGAAGAAGTCGGGCATGCCGGTGTTGGTGTAGTAGGCGTTCAGCTGATTGGCCTTGCCGCCGAAGCCGCCGACGCGCTCGGCCTGACGCAGGAACGACGCCTCGATCTGGTTGAGCGCGCGCTCTAGCTCGCGCGGTTCGGGCGGCGTCGCCGCCAGCCGGTCGATCTCCTCGTCGATCACCGTCTGCAGTTCCTCGGCGGTCTTGCCCGGACGCGCCGTGGCCTGGATGTAGAAGGCGCTGCCGAGCGCCTGCGACGCCTGGAAGGCCTGCACGTCCTGCGCGATCTGCAGCTCGTAGACCAGTCGCTTGTAGAGCCGCGAGTTCTTGCCGCTGGTCAGCAGCGACGACACCACGTCCAGCGCCGCGTCGCCCGGCCGATGCAGGCCCGGCGTCAGCCACGCCAGATACAGCCGCGGCAGCTGCACGCGATCGGTCACCGTCTTGCGCGTCACGCCGGTCAGCATCGCCGCCGGCGGCGCCACCTGCGGCACCGGCTTGCCGGCCGGCACGTCGCCGAACCACTTCTCGACCAGCGCCTTGGTCGCGGCGAGATCGATGTCGCCGGCGATCACCAGGCTGGCGTTGTTGGGCGCGTAGTACGTGCGGAAGAACTCCTGCACGTCCTCGTGGCTGGCGGCCGAGAGATCCTCCATCGAGCCGATCGTGGACCAGCTGTAGGGATGGCCCTTCGGCCACAGCATCGTGTCGAGCTCGAGCTCGGCCATGCCGTAGGGCCGGTTCTCGTAGCTCTGCCGCCGCTCGTTCTTCACCACGTCGCGCTGGCCGTCGACGCGGGCCGGGCTCATCGTGTCGAGCAGGTAGGCCATGCGATCGGATTCGAGGAACAGCATCAGCTCGAGCGCGTTCGACGGCCCGTCGATGTAGTAGTTGGTGCGGTCGGTGTTGGTCGAGCCGTTGTTGTTGGCGCCGGCGCCCTCGAGCCAGGTGTCGAACGCGCCCTCGGGCACGTGCTTCGAGCCCTCGAACATCAGGTGCTCGAACAGGTGCGCGAAGCCGGTGCGGCCGACCTTCTCGTGCCCCGAGCCGACGTGGTACCAGACGTTGACGGCGACCACCGGCACGCTGGTGTCGCGGTGCAGGATCACGTGCAGCCCGTTGGCCAGCGTGAACTCCTGATACGCCACCGTGAGGTGCGTGGCGGGCGGGGCCGGCGCCTGCGCCGCCAGCGGCGGCGTGCCCAAGCCCGCGGCCGCGATCGATACGGCCAGCGCGAGATGGCGTCTGCTCATGAGCGCCAGTGTAGCGTGCCGTCTCGAACGGGCCCGAGGGCTCGCAGACTGGCGGGACGAACGACGGGACCAGTTGTCCGTCGAACGACGCCCCCAATTGGGGCCTTTCCCCACTTGTATGGGCCGCCGCGACGAGCACTACATCGTGTGGCTATTTCGGGTCGGCCACCACCGGCACCTTGTAGGTCTTCTCCAGCGCCGCCAGATACGCCTCGAACTGCGCCTTGGTGTGCGCGAACTCCTTCTGCACCGCGGCGCGGAACTCGGGCCGGGTCGCGAAGTCGACGAGCAGCGCCGCCATCGCCTTGGCCTGCACGGTGAAGCCGTCGTGGGCGACCGGCTTCAGGTTGTCCTCGTTCATCTCGTAGGTGTGGTTGGGCCAATCCGAGGTGTAGGCGCTGAAGCCGATGCCCGGGATGTCGCGTGACACGCTGCCGCTCTCCTCGTAGCCCTGCGGCTTGCCCGGCTCCTCGTTCACCTTGCCGGCGCCGTACTGCTTCATGTAGGCGAAGGCCAGCTCCGACAGCGTCGCCACCGAGATGCCGTCGCGGTTGCTGCCGTAGTTGTCGATCTTCACCTTGGTGCCGGTGGCCAGCGCGGCGGCCCGGGCGGCGTTGTCGACGAACTCGCGCACCGTCTTCAGGTAGACCTCGTCGGGATAGCGGATGTAGAAGTCGGCCTGGGCGCGATCGGGCACGACGTTGGGCGCGGCGCCGCCCTCGGTGATGACGCCCTGGATGCGCGTCTCGGGCCGCATGTTGCTGCGCGCGGCGTCGATGTTGTTGAACAGGTGGATCACCGCCGTCAGCGCGTTGCGGCCGTTCCACGCCGTCATCTGATGCGCCGGCGCGCCGCTGAAGGTGTACTTCACGCCGTCGATGTTGAGGCAGCAGGTGCCGAAGCCCGGCGCCGGGCGCGACGTCTGGTTGCTGGCATGGCTGCGGACGATGACGTCCATGCCGTCGAACACGTTGCGGCGGTGCATCTGGGTCTTCGCCGACGGCTCGAGCAGCTCCTCGGCCGGGGTGCCGAACACGGTCACGCTGCCCGGGAGCCTGCTGGCGGTCAGGTACTCGGCCACCGCCACGGCCGCGGCGATGCCGATCGGCCCCTGCGCGCAGTGCTGGTCGCCGTGGAACGCGCCCTGCGTGCCGCGCAGCGCGTCGTACTCGACGATCACGCCGAGATCCGGCTTGCCGTTGTTGCGCCCGTAGGTGGCGACGAACGCGGTGTCGAACCCGCCGGCGCCGAGCTTCACGCTGAAGCCGTGCGCTTTCAGCACGCCGGCCAGCCGCTCCACCGACCGCGTCTCCTTGTAACCCACCTCGGGATGCGTGCAGATGTCGTCGGAGAGCGCCAGCAGTTCGCCGCGCAACAGCTGCTCGACCCGGGCGACGACGCCGTCGCGGGCCGGATTGGCGCCGGTGTACCTGGCCACCATGCCCGGCACGTCGAGGCCGCGCTGCATGGCCGCCATGCTGGCCAGCACCTCCCTGGCCGCCTCCCGCTCGGTCGGCGTCTCCTGCGCCCCCGCCGGCATCACCCCGATCCCGACCACCAGCATTCCCACCCACGCCATCGCCTTGCGCATGTTGCCCCTCCGAGCCTCGCCGGTCATCGTAGCCCGCCCGGACCCCGAGCCCCGAGTCCCGAGCCCCGGCTTTGATAAGCTCTTCGCTTCCCCGGGACTCCAGCCGTGTCCATACCGCTCGTCGCCGTGATCATGGGATCGAAGTCCGACTGGGACACGATGTCGCACGCGGCGGCCGTGCTCGACGACTTCGCCGTGCCCTACGTCAAGCAGGTCGTGTCGGCGCACCGCACCCCGGCGTGGATGGCCGAGTTCGCCGCCGGGGCCGAGGCGCAGGGGCTGAAGGTGATCATCGCCGGCGCCGGCGGCGCCGCCCATCTGCCGGGCATGGTCGCCGCCCACACCACGCTGCCGGTGCTCGGCGTGCCGGTGCAGAGCGCGGCGCTGAACGGCCTCGACTCGCTGCTGTCGATCGTGCAGATGCCCGGCGGCGTGCCCGTGGCCACGCTGGCCATCGGCAAGCCCGGCGCCAAGAACGCCGGCCTGCTCGCGGTGGCCATCCTGGCCACCGAACGGCCCGAGCTGGCCGCCCGACTCAAGGCGTTTCGCGAGGCGCAATCGCGCGCGGTGCGCGAAGACGTCCTGCCGTGAACCGCATCATCCTGCCCGGCGCCACGCTCGGCGTGCTGGGCGGCGGGCAGCTCGGCCGGATGTTCGCCATCGCCGCGCGGCGCATGGGCTACCGCGTACATACGCTGTCGCCGGGGTTCGACACGCCCACCGGCCAGGTGGCCGATGTCGAGATCGACGCCGACTACGACGACCTCGACGCCATCCGCGCGTTCGCCCGCGGCGTCGACGTGATCACCTTCGAGTTCGAGAACGTCTCCACCGCCGCCGCCGATGCCGCCGCCGACATCGTCCCGGTGCGGCCGAGCGGCCACGCCCTGCACGTCACCCAGCAGCGCGCCCGCGAGAAGGCGTTCCTGCGCCTCAAGGGATTCCCGGTCACCCCGTTCGAACCGGTGGGATCGCTGGAGGAGCTGGCCACCGCGGTCGAGCGCGTCGGCCTGCCGGCCATCCTCAAGACGGCGGCTTTCGGCTACGACGGCAAGGGCCAGCACCGCCTCACCTCGGCGCTCGATCTCGAGCCGGTGTGGGGCCTGGTCGGTCATCAGACCGCGGTGCTCGAGCGCGTCGTCGACTTCGTCCTCGAGTTCTCGGTGGTCGCGGCGCGGGGGCTCGACGGCGCCTTCGTCCACTACGGGGCGATCGAGAACACCCACCGCGATCACATCCTCGACCTCTCGGTGTGGCCGGCACGGCTGCCGCCCCCGGCCGAAGCCGAAGCCGTCACGGTGACGCAGGCGATCATGGAGGAGCTGGCCTACGTCGGCGTGCTCTGCGTCGAGTTCTTCCTCACCGCCGACGGCAAGGTGCTGGTCAACGAGGTGGCGCCGCGGCCGCACAACTCCGGCCACCTCACCATCGATGCCGCCGTCACCAGCCAGTTCGAGCAGCAGGTGCGGGCGATCTGCGCGCTGCCGCTCGGTTCCACGGCGCCGATCCGCGCCGCCGCGATGTCGAACCTGCTCGGCGACGTGTGGAGCCAGGGCGAGCCGCGCTGGGACCTGGCCGTCGCCATCCCCGGCGTGAAACTGCACCTCTACGGCAAGCGCGAGCCGCGGCCCGGCCGCAAGATGGGGCACCTCACGGCCATCGCCGACACGCCGGCCGAGGCCATCGAGAGGGTGCTGGCGGCGCGCGACGTGCTCGCGTGAGCGTTTCGCCCCGCACTCACCCTCAGTAGCTGACCGTCAGCACCCGCTCGGCCGACCCCGGCCCGACGCCGCAGGCGTTCTCGGCCCGCACGCGCAGGTAGTAGGTGCCGCGCGCGACGCCGGCCGTCTGCAGCGCCGTGCCCTGCCACTGCACGACGGCGAGATTCGACGCGCCGGCGGCCGAACCCACCTCGAGGCGGTAGCGGGTCACCGGTCCCGCTGGCGCCGTCCAGGTGAGCGTCACCACGTCGAGGGCGCTGCCGGCCGTGAAGTTGGCCGGGGCGCCCGGCACCGTGCAGCCCCCGACCGTGACCGCCACCTCGTTCGACGGCGCGCTGGCGGCGGCCCCGTTCATCGCGACCACGGTGAGGTAGTAGATGCCGGGTGGCAGGTTGACGACCAGTCCGGTGGTGAGCCCGACGTTCACCGCGCCGATGTCGGTCGTGCCCGGCGCGCTGCCGCCGCGGATGACGTACGACGTCGGCGCGCACCCCGACACCGGTGCGGTCCACGACGCCGTCAACGTGCCGCCTTGTGCCGAAGCGGCCAGTCCGGTCGGCGGCGACGGTGCGGCGGTGCACGCCCCGCCGACGGTCACCACGACGTCGTTCGAAATCGGGCCGGCGGTCGTGCCGCTGAGCGGGCGGACGCGCACGAAGTAGGTGCCGGCGGGCACCCCCGGCACGACGAGCGACGTATTGAGCGTGTCGATCGAGGCGACCAGCGGACCGTAGCTGGCCACCGAGGCCTCGAGCCGCCAGCCGCTGATCGGCGCCGACACCGGTGCCGGCGTCCAGGCGAACGACACCACGTTGCCCGCCGCGCTGCCGGTCAGCCGCGGCGCCCCCAGCGCGTTGACGCCGCCGAAGGCGACGTTGTCGAGTGCCGGAAAGCCGGTGAGCCCGCGGAAGCGGATCGAGAAGATCGGCTGGGTCGAGACGACCCCGGCGAACGCGCGGTTCGGATAGGCCGCCGAGTTGACGTCGAACACGTACTGCGAGCCGTTGGCGTAGTTGACCTCGATGCGGATCACCGACTGGTATTGCACGAAGCTCATGAGGTCGGCGCCGATGGCGGTGATGCCGGCCGGCGGCACCATCACGATGCCGCTGTTCGGGCCGCCTTCGCCGCCGGGGCCGACCGTTTCGGGCGGGCCGTGCAGGAAGGCGCCCGAGCCCCAGTTGTAGCCGGTGGAGTAGGCGGCGTCGACGACCCGCAGGTAGTACTTCAACGGACTGGCCGTCGCGCCGAAGAACCGCACGCCGGATTCGATTCGGCCCGCCGCCGTGTCGAACGGCACGAAGCCGCCGGCGGGAGCGATGCCCTCGAAGGTGATGACGTTCGCGGGCGGGGCGGCGGCCTCCCACGACGGACGGTTCGTGTAGAGAGTCGGCGCCTGGGCCGCGGCCACCGCGGCGGTGCCGGCCAGGCACCAGAGGGCGATCGGGACGACCCGAAAGGCGTTGCGAGCGGGCTGCAGCATGGGGCTCACCGCGCGCCGAAGCGCGCCTTTCCCCCTCATCGCGGAAACGACCGGCAAACCCCCTCAGGGTCGGCCGGAGGCGGGCAGCAGCCTGGTGAGGCGGTCGCGGGCGTCGGCCGTGCGCGGATTCTCGGCCCCGTAGAGCGCCGCGAAGGTGTCGAGGCTCTCGCGTAGCAGCGGCGCCGCCTCGGCCGTGCGGCCTTCGAGCGCCAGGACCTCGCCGAGCCAGCCGGCGGTCTCGGCGATGCGCCAGTTGGGCGCGGTGAAGGTGTGGCGCCGCACCTCGAGGGCCCGGGTCAGCGCCGCGCGCGCCTCGGGCAGGCGCCGCTGGTGCAGCAGCACGGCGCCGAGGAAGTTCAGCCCGACGGCGCGTTCGTAGTTGTCGGCGGGCAATGAGGCCTGGTTGGCGATGCCGCGCCGGATGAACGCCTCGGCATCGGCGTCGCCCCTGACGGCCTTGGCGTAGGCGATCGACGCCAGCGCGTGGATGGTCGAGAAGTGCGTCGGCCCGAGCGCCGCCTCGAACTGCGCCAGGCTCTCGGTGGCGACGGCCAGGCTCCGGTCGATCTCGCCGAGAAAACGATAGGTGTTCGACAGGTTGACCAGCGCCCAGGCGAGCGGCATCGAGGCGTCCTTGAAGGAGGCCCGCGAGATGGCCGCCGATCGCTCCAGCCACCGCGCCGCGTCGGCGAACTGGCCGCGCTCGAGAAAGACCAGCGCATAGTTCGACGCCATCAGCCCGACGCTCGGATGGTCCGTGCCGAGGGCGCGTTCCACTGCCGCGATGCCGGTGCGGAAGGTGGCGTCGGCGTCGGCGATCTTGCCGAGCCGCAGCTGCGCGATGCCGAGCTGCTGGGTCGCCACCGACGAGAACGTCGGCGGCGCCGCCGGCCACTGCGCCGTCACCGCGCGCGTGCGCGCTTCGGCCTCGGCGAAGCGGCCGAGCGCGTTCTCGACCGCCGCCTGCACCAGCTCGACGCTGAGCCGACGCGGATCGTCCGCGGCGTAGAGCTGGTCGTAGACCGCGATCGCCCGCGCCGCGTGGCTCTCGGACTTGGCGATCTCGCCCATCTGGTAGTAGGTCATGGCCAGCACCGAGCGCAGGGTCGCCTCGGCTTCGGGCTGGTTGGCCAGCTCGCCGCCGATGCGGGCGCCGATGTCGTCGGCCAGTTCCACCACCCGCAGCGACACCCCCTTGTGCTGCAACGCCCAGTCGGGGCCGCTCGGCGTGGCGCCGAGGAAGCCGGTGACGAAGCTGGTCACCTGTTCGGCCCGCGCCCGCTGGTCGTCGGCGATCCGCGCCTGGCGGACGGCCGCGCCGGTCGCCGTCAGGAGCGAGGCGACCGCCAGCGCCGCCAGCGTCACGCCCGTCCGATGCCGGCCGGCGAACTTGCGGGCCACGTACCACCACGATTCCGGATGCGCCGTCACCGGCTCGCCGTCGAGGTAGCGGCGGACGTCCTCGGCCATCTGGTCGGCGGTGGCGTAGCGGCGCTCCGGGGCCTTGCGCAGGGCCACGCCGATGATCGCCGCCAGATCGGCGGGCACGGTCACCGGCACCCGCACGTCGTCGGTGAGCACCGCCATCGCCTGCGCGTGCGCCGACGTGCCGGCCCGCGCGAAGGCCGGCGAGCCGGTGCACAGCTCGTAGAGCAGCAGGCCCAGGCCGAACACGTCGGTCGAGGTGTTGACTGCGTCGCCGCGCACCTGCTCAGGGCTGGCGTAGAGCGGGGTGAAGCGCTGGGTGTGCGTGGCCCGCCCGTCGTCGGATCCGAGCAGCCTGGCGATGCCGAAGTCGACCAGCTTGGGGGTGCCCTCGGCCGTGACCAGCACGTTCGAGGGCTTGAGGTCGCGGTGCACCACCAGATGGCGGTGGGCGTAGGCGACGGCGGCGGCGATGTCGAGCCACAACGCGAGGCGCCGCTCGAGCGACGGGCTCGCCGCGCGCAGCCACTGATCGAGCGGCACGCCGTCCACCCACTCCATCACCAGGTACGGCTGGCCGAACTCGCTCAGGCCGGCGTCGAGCAGCCGGGCCACGTTGGGATGGTCGAGCCGGGCCAGGATCCGCCGCTCCAGCTCGAACCGGTCGCCCGACAGCTCGGCGGCCAGCCCCTGGTTCACCAGTTTGATGGCGACGTGCTTCTCGAACTGGCGGTCGGCGCGGTGCGCCAGGTAGACCGTGGCCATGCCGCCGGAGCCGAGCAGGCGATCGAGGGCGTAGGGTCCGAGGCGCATGCCCGCCGGCATCGCCTGTACGCGCGGCGCGTCGAGCAGGGGGTGCGCGGCGGCGTGGCCGTCGAGCAACGCGGTCACCTCGGCCCGCACCACCTCGTCACCGGCCGCCGCCGCGGCGACAAACGCCGCCCGCGCCGCCGGCGGCTGCGCCAGCGCGTCGTGGAAGAGCCCTTCGATGCGCGGCCACCGGTCCTGCATCGCTCACGCCCGGCCGTGCATGTGGGCGATCAGCCAGGCGCGGGCGGTGGTCCAGTCGCGCTCCACCGTGGCGTCCGACACGCCCAGCGCCGTTGCGGTCTCCTGGCTGGTCATTCCGGCGAAGAACTTCATCTGCACCACCTGGGCCTTGCGCGGGTCGAGGTCGGCCAGCGCGTCGAGCGCCGCGTCGAGGTCGAGGATCTCCTCGGCCAGGCCGGCGACGAGCGCCGTGCCCTCCTCCATCGCGATCTTCACCACCGCCCCCCCTCGCTTGTCGGCGGCGCGGCCGCGGGCGTGGTCCACCAGCACCCGGCGCATGATCGCGGCGGCGGCGCCGAAGAAGTGGGCGCGGTTCTGCCACTGGACGCGGCGCTGATCGACCAGCTTGAGGTACACCTCGTGGACCAGGGCGGTGGCCGACAGGGTGTGCTCGGGCCGCTCGCGGCCGAGCAGCGCCCGGGCCATGCGCCGCAGGTCGTCGTAGATCACCGGTGTGAGCGACTCGAGCGCGGCACGGTCGCCCGCGCTCCAGCGCAGCAGCAGGTCGGTGACGTCCGGGGGCTCGGCGTCCACGGCGCCAGTATACGGATGGGCCGTCCGCCCGCTCGTCGTCGCCGGGGCCGGGCCATGTCGACGACCGACTCGAAGCCACGACTCGGCGCCGCGGCTCCGACCTGCTGCCGCTCATCCCCGCGCTCGGCGCCGCGGCTACAATCTCGGGCATGCTGCACCGCTCGTTCGCACTGCGTCTACCGGGCGCGTTCGCTGCCGTGGCCGCGAGCGCGCTGCTCGCCGCCGGTCCTGCCCGCGCGCAATCGCCGGCCACGCTCGCCGAGATCGACCGCGTGATGGAAGCGTACCGCCTCGACGCCCACATCCCTGGCATGGTGTGGGGCATCGTCAAGGACGGCCGCCTGGTCCACGTCAAGGGCGCCGGCGTGCAGGACATCGACGCGAAGCGGCCGGTCACCGCCGACACGCTGTTCCGCATCGCCTCGATGACCAAGGCGTTCACGGCGCTGTCGATCCTCAAGCTGCGCGACGACGGCACGGTGGCGCTCGACGCGCCGGTCGCCACCTACGTGCCGGAGCTGGCCGGCTGGAAGAAGCCCACCGCCGACTCGCCGCCGATTCGCGTGCGCGAGCTGCTGACGCACACCGCCGGTTTCGTCACCGACGACCCCTGGGGCGACCGGCAGACGCCGCTGCCCGACGAGGACTTCACGCGCATGCTCCGCGACGGCGTGCCGTTCACCCGGCCCACCGCCACGGCGATGGAGTACTCCAACTTCGGCTACGCGCTGCTCGGCCGCATCGTCGCCAACGCGTCGGGTCAGGCCTACAAGGACTTCGTGCAGCGGACGATCTTCGCGCCGCTCGGCATGACCGCGACCGGCTACGACGTGACTGCGGCGCCGGCCGAACGACGCGCCCTCGGCTACCGCTGGGAAGACGCGGGGTGGGTGCTCGAGCCGACGATGGCGCACGGCGCCTTCGGGGCGATGGGCGGCATCCAGACGAGCGCCACCGACTACGCGAAGTGGGTGGCCTTCCTGCTCTCGGCATGGCCGCCGCGCGACGACGCCGACCCCGGCCCGGTGCGCCGGTCGAGCGTGCGCGAGCTGGCGCAGGGCGCCAACTTCGCGTCGGTGCGGGCGCGGCCGGGCGCCAGCGGCGCCGACGCCTGCCGGTCGGCGGGCGCCTACGGCATGGGCATGAACGTGGCGGTGGACTGCGAGCTCGGCCTCACGCTGAGCCACGGCGGCGGCTATCCCGGCTACGGCTCGCACGTGCTGGTACTGCCCGACTACGGCGTCGGCGTCTTCGCGCTGGCCAACCGCACCTACGCCGGCCCGCGCTCGCCGGTGTGGGACGCGGCGGTGGCGCTGCACCGCGCCGGCGTGCTCACGCCGCGGACGATCGCGGTGTCACCGGCGCTGGCCACCGCCTACGCCGCGGTTGGCCGCGCATTCGTCTCCGGCTCTCTCACGGAGACGACCCCCCTGCTGGCGATGAACTTCCTGATGGACAAAGACGCCGCGCACTGGGCCCGCGACCTGGCGGCGCTCAAGGCGCAGGTCGGCACCTGTGACACCGCGGCGCCGGTCACGCCGACCGGCGCGCTGTCGGGCGACTTCGCGTGGACGTGCGCGCTCGGCCGGGTCCGCGGCTCGGTGCTCCTGGCGCCCGCCGCCACACCGCAGATCCAGGCGCTCAGCCTGACGCGCATCGCGCCGTAGCGGCCGTCTCACGGCGCCTGCAGCGGCGCCGCCCTGGCGATCGCCAGATGGCTCCCGGTGTCGAAGCCGCCCGTCCCCAGCGTGGCGACCCGAGTCGCGCCACCGCCTGAGGTCGCGATGCGCTCGAGCACCGCCGAACGCAGCAGCACGTAGACGAGGTCTCGCGCCGGGTTCAGCGCCAGGTCGTCGGGGATTCCACTGGTCGCCACGCGGCGCTGCAGCGTGTCGGTGAGGAGCGAGTAGTTGACGACCGCCGGGCCGCCCGACAGTCCCCACTCCACGGCCCAGAGCGATGCCGGCGTCGGAATCGTCGGGTGCAGCAGATACCCGGCGCTTGGTATCGGGCGGACCACCCGGTTGGTCAGCGGCCGGTAGTCGAGCATTCCGCGCTCGGCCGCGCCGTTGCGGAACTGGTAGGGCAGCAGCACGCGGCCGCCGCCGGGCGTGATCGCTCCCGGCAGCAGCCCGCTGTAGTTCAGGGTGAGCGATCTTGCGATCGTGCCGGTCCGGACGTCGATGGTCAGCAGCCGCGCGATCGCGGATCCAGTCGTGAGGCCCGCCACGTACAGCTTGGTCCGGTCGGGCGAGACGACGATGGGTCCCGCACCGATGCCGATCGCGCCACTGAGGACGCCGTAGGTGAACGTCGCGATGTCCACGACGCCGATGCCCTGCGCGCTGGCCGGGGTCCGTGCGAAGGAATAGAGCCGGGCGCCATCGGACGCCAGCACCGGGAGGCCGTACGTCGCCGGGATTGGCAGCGAGCGCCGGATCGTGTCGGTGGTGGTGTCGATCTCGTGGAGGACGGGCCCGGCCGTGAAGTCGTCGGTGACGACGAAGACACGGCTGCCGTCTGGATGCGCGGCCAGCATGCGGGCGCCCAATCCCGCCCCCGGCACTGGAACGGTCGCAACCGGCCGTCCGCTGGGCAGCTCCACGGCCCGGAGCGCGAAGGGACAGGGCGTCGCCGGCGTCACGAAGCAGCTGGACTGCTGCATCGCCACGTACGCCTTCTCCGCACGGACGATCGTCACGACGAACCGCCGCGCCGCGACGCCGCCCAGCGCATCGGCCGCGCGCACCCAGAAGGCGTAGGCGCCCGGTGCGGTCGGCGTGCCGGAGATCACGCCGTCGGCGGCCAGCGCCAGCCCGTCCGGCAGCGCCCCGGCGCTGATCGTCCAGGTCACCGGCGGGAGCCCGCCGGTGTGCCGCAGCACCGCGCGATAGACCGCCCCGGCGCGGCCGTTCGGCAGCGACGTCGTGAAGATGGCGAGCGCCAGCCGCACGCCGATGACGAAGGACCGCTGCGCGAAGCGGCCGGCGCCGTCGGTGACGCGAATCGTGACGCCGAACACCCCGGCACCGGTCGGCACGCCGCTGACGACGCCGGCCGGCGAGAGCGTCAGCCCGGCGGGGAGCGCCCCGGCACGCAGCGTCCAGGTCAGCGGCGGGGTGCCGCCAGTGGCGGCCAGCGTCGCACCGTAGGTCAGACCGACCTCACCGACCGGCAAAGTGGTGGTCGTGATGACCGGGGGATTGGCGGCTACGGCGGCGATCGCGAGCGACAGCGCCCGTACGGCCGTGGCCCCGGGGACATCGGTGACGCGCACGGTGAACGGGAACGTGCCGGCGGTGGTCGGCGTGCCGGTAATCGCGCCGGCGGGCGACAGGACGAGGCCGCCGGGCAGGGCGCCGGCCTCGAGCGTCCAGGTGCGGGCGCCGGTGCCGCCGCTGGCAGCCAGTGTCGCGGCGTAGGTCGTGCCCACCGTGCCGGAGGGCAGCGACGTGGTGGTGATGACGAGCGGCGGCGCGGCCACGGTGATGGACAACGCCTGGGTGGCGGTGCCGTTGGCCGCGTCGGTGACCCGCACCGCGAAGGCGAATGGCCCGGCGGTGGTCGGGGTGCCGGTGATCGCGCCGGTCGGCGACAGCGTCAATCCGGCGGGCAGCGCACCGGTCTCGAGCGTCCAGGTATGCGCGCCACTGCCGCCGGTCGCGGCGAGCGTCGCGGCGTAGGCGAGACCCACGGTGCCGCCCGGCAACGACGTGGTCGTGATGACGAGCGGCGGCGGCGCCGGGGCCACCGCGATCGACAGCGCGCGGGTCGTGGTCGTGTTGGCGGCGTCGGTGACCCGCACCGTGAACGCGGCGACGCCGTCGGTCTGCGGCGTGCCGCTGATCGTGCCCGCGGCCGACAGGGTGAGCCCGTCCGGGAGGGCGCCGGCATCGATCGTCCAGGTGCGGGCGCCGGTGCCGCCGGTGGCGGCGAGTGCCGTGCTGTACGCGGTGCCGACACGGCCGTCGGGCAGCGTCGCCGTCGAGATCTCGAGGGGCGGCGGCGGAGCGGCAATCGTCACGTCGACGAAGGCGATCGCCGGCTGCGCGGCATCGGCCGACAGCACCGTCGCCCGGTTTCTGATCGTCGTGCCGGGCGCGATGCCGGCATCGACCACGACCGGGACGGTGATCTCGGGCAGAACGGTGCCCGGCGCGAGCGGCGACCCGTCGACGTAGCGGCACGTGAACGCCGTCGGCGAGGTCGGCAGACACGTCCACGCCGCGCCGCTGGCGCCGCCGGCGAACGAGACGCCGGCCGGCAGTTCGTCGCTGACCGTCAGCGACAGCGGCTCCGCCTCTTCCACCGAGCCGTCGATGCGTGGCGTGAGCACGTAGCTGAAGCCGTCGCCGGGCTGGGGGTTCTGGGTGAGCGTCGTCGCCTTGGTCAGGCCGAGCACCGGCACGCCGCCGGTGATGGTGGTCGCCGTCAGGTCGGTGATCTCGTGGATGTCGGTGGCGCTGCCGGTCGAGGCCGAGAAACCGAAGGTGATGCGCGGCGGCAGGCCGGCGACGAGCGCGCCGGTGGTCGGGTCGTAATAGGCGTCCGGCAGGTCGCCGGACACGGCCAGTTCGAAGCCGTCGCCGGCATCCACGTAGACGCTGAACAGGCCGTCGTCGGGGGTGATGTCGACGCGGACCCGGCGGGCCGACGATGCTCGATCGTCGCCGCGCAGCGTGTCGCCGGGAATGCCGCCGCCGAGCGGCGAGCCTTCGTCGGCCGAACTGGCCAGCAGGCAGTAGCCGTCGGTGCCGTGTCCCGGCCCCCGCACCGTCACGGCGTCGGGCGTGAATCCCGCCCAGGACGGCACCGGGCACGCCGCGTTGCCGAACGCCGGATTCGAGTAGTTGCCGAAGGCGTCGAGGCCGATTCCCAGCCAGCCGCCCGGCAGCCCGGGCGCGGCGCCGGCCGCGGCATAGCCCAGCGCGCCACCCTGCGGTCCAAGCACCTGCGGATGCGGCGCCACGGCCAGGAAGAACGCGATGCCGTCGGCACCACCGGCGTTGCCGGGCCCGCCGATGCCGTAGCCACCGTATTGGTATTGCGTGAAGGTGATCGACAGCCCCTGCGCCGTGGGCAGGCTGGTGGCGGCGACGAAGCCCGAGGCCTGCTGCTCGACGACCTCGGTGAAACGCAGGGCCCCGCCGCCTACCGGATCTGGCACGGCCATCCCGCAGTTCGGGATCGTCGAGCCCGGCGGCGCACCCGTCGGGTCGGCGGTCAGGCACGGGAACCCTGGCGCGTCGGTGTTCAGGGTGAGCACGGCCGATGCCGCCGTGGGGCCGGTGAAGGCCTCCTGGAGCAGGATCTGCGCGGTGCCCTGGGCCCGCGGGCCGGTGCTGGCCGCGGCCAGCAGGGCGGCCGCCAGCAGCCAGGCGGCGGGTGTTCGTCGAGCGGTGACAGGTGCCATGGGGATCCTCGCGGCGCGCCCGAGACGCGCCACCGATCCCCCATGGCGTATTCGGCCGGCGAACACCCTCACGCGTCCCGATCGGACGCGTGACTCACCGCCCCCGCAGGTCGCCCGCTACCGTCCCTGCGTCACCGCCGCTGACGGTTTGGTCCACTCGTTGGCCCAGTTGAGCATCTCGGCCACGGTGTGGAGCACCGACTCGCGGGCCAGATAGCCGTGCGCCTCGTGCGGCAGCGTCACGTAGCGCACCGTCGCGCCGTGACCCTTGAGCGCCACGTAGAAACGCTCGGACTGGATCGGGAAGGTGCCGCTGTTGTCGTCGGCTTCGCCGTGGATGAGCAGCACCGGCTCCTTGATGAGGTGCGCGTGGTTGAAGGGCGACATCCGCGCGTAGATCTCCGGCACCTCCCAGAACGTGCGCTGCTCGTTCTGGAAGCCGAAGGGCGTGAGCGTGCGGTTGTAGGCGCCGCTCCTGGCGATGCCGGCGCGGAAGAGATCGGAGTGGGCCAGCAGGTTGGCGGTCATGAAGCCGCCGTAGCTGTGGCCGCCGACCACCAGACGCGCCGGATCGGCCACGCCCATCGCCACCACCTTGTCCACGGCCGCCCTGGCGCTGGCGACGAGCTGCTCGACGTAGGTGTCGTTGGCGGTTTCGCCTTTGCCGACGATCGGCATCGTCGGGTCGTCGAGGATGGCGTAGCCCTGGGTGAGCAGCAGCAGATGGCTGGCGCCGCTCACGCCGGTGAAGCGCTGCGGCGAGCCGTTGACCTGACCGGCGGTGGACGGATCGACGAATTCGCGCGGGTAGGCCCACAGCAGCAGCGGCAGCCGGCCCTTCTCGGGCGTCCAGCCTGCGGGGGTGTAGAGCGTGGCCGAGAGCTGCACGCCGTCGGCCCGGGCGTAGGTGATGAGCTGCTTCTGCGCGCCCGAGACGAGCGGCGCGGGATCCGCCGGGGCCGTCAGCGTGACGCGGCGGCCGTCGGCGATCGAGCGCACCATCACCGACGGCGCCGTCGTGCGCGTCTCGAAGCGCGTCAGCACCCGCGTGCCGTCGGGCGAGGCCAGGCCGACGATCGGCTCGTAGCCTTCGCTCGACTGGTAGGCGCGCGTCGACTGCCGCGTGGTCAGATCGAAGGCATCGAGGAACGGCTTGTCGCCCTGCGGCGAGGCGCCGGTGCCGGCGAGGAAGATGCTGTTGCCGTGCTGGACGATCGAGTCGGTGCCCGAGGCGCGGACGCGGCGCAGCGGCGTGCCCGGATCGCCGTAGCGATCCTCGGTGCTGCGGCTCCAGATGGTCTGCGCCGACGACAGGTCGGGGGCGATGAGCCAGGTGCGCGTCCAGCGCCGCGCGCGGTCGTACTCGGTGACGAGTGCGTGGCCGCCATCGGTCCAGCTCTGAGCGGTGAAGCGGTACTCGGTCTTGACGAACTCCTCGGGGTCGGCCTTGAACGGCGCCGTCAGCGTCATCAGCCGGTCGCGGAACGGCACGGTCGTCTTCGGGTTGCCGCCGTCGAGCGCCTCGGCCCAGGTGAGCGTGGCCGGCCGCAGCGGATGCCAGCGGAAGCTGCGCGGCCCGGGCAGCACGCCGCCGTTGGGCACGGCATCGGCGATCGGCAGCGACGCCAGGGTGCGCGCGATCGCGCCGACGCGGTCCCACACTTCCACGGCCTTGCCGAAGTCGTTGTAGGGGACGAGCCGCGAAAACGGCCTGGTGAGCCGCGTGACCAGCGTGAATTGCCCGTCGGGCGAGGGCAGCACCTGTGCGTTCAGCCCCGGACGGCCCAGCGCGGTGTGCGTGCCGGTGGCGGCATCCACCATCACCAGCTGGCTCGTCGCGTAGTACTCGAACAGCGCCTCGTCGTGCGCCGAGGCCAGCAGATCCTGGTAGGTGCGCACGGGCGACACGCCACCCCGGTGTTCCTGCACGTTGGGGCCGCCCGGCACCGCCGGCGCCGCCGGCGCGGCGCCGCGACCGGGCACGGTGGTGGCGCAGAGCAGCGCCGCGCCGGTTCCCACCCATGCGCACGGGGCGGTCAGCACGGCGTTCAAGTCGGCGGCGCCGAGCGCCTTCGCCCGTCCGCTCGCGCTCTCGCCGACCCAGAGCGCGATGCCGGTCGGGGTCGTCTGCGTGAACGCGAAGCGCTGCCCGTCGGCCGAGAAGCCGAGCCACGTCAGCGCCGGCGCGGGCGGCAGTGTCACCTGACGGGGCGCGCCGTCGGCGGTGCTCTTCAGCACGAGCGATCGGAACGTCCGCGGGTGGTGCCGGCCGTTGGTCGCCGGGTCGATGCGCAGCCCGGCCAGCCGCAGCATCGGCCGCGCCAGGTCGGCGATGGTCGGCATCGGCGAGGGTTCCAGCACGGCGACGAGGTCCTGGGCGGGGCTGACCATCACCTCGGGCGGGCCCGGCTGATCGAGGATGTCGACGATGGCCTTGGGCGGCAGCAGGTAGCCGGTGTCTGCCGGGGGTTGGGCGACGCCCGGGGACGCCGTGCCGACCGTGACGAGCGCGACGACGGCGACGACGGCGTGGGCGGTCCGCATGGGCGCTCCTTCGGAGGGGTCGGACGGGCCGGGTCCGGCGCGAGCGGCGATTGTAGCGCGCCGCCGCCCTAGGCCGAGGTCGGCAGGTCGTGCCAGACCACGCGGTCGCGCCCGGCCCGCTTGCCCACGTACAGGCGGCTGTCGGCGAGCTTCACCAGATCGTCGGCCGTGACCACGTCGTCCTCGAGGTAGGTGGCGATGCCGACCGTGGCCGTCACCTGATGCACCGGCAGCGGCGGGCTGGCGGCGCTGACCCGCTCGCGCAGCCGGCGGCGGAAGCGCTCGGCGAAGGTGCTGGCGGCGCTGGCGTCGGCCGACGACAGGATCACGATGAACTCGTCGCCGCCGAAGCGGCAGACGGTATCGGCGGCCCGGGCGTGCTCGCCCAGGGTCTCGGCCACCACCTTCAACACGCGGTCGCCGACGATGTGGCTGTGCGTGTCGTTGATGGTCTTGAAGTGGTCGGTGTCCACCAGCAGCAGGCTGAGCGGCTCCTGGTAGCGGGCGGCGTGCGCCACCGCGCGCGGCAGGATCTCGTCGAGATAGCCGCGGTTGTAGAGTCCGGTGAGCGCGTCGCGCACCATGCGCTGGCGCACTTCCTCGTAGCGCTGGCGGTAGGTGAGCACCTCGAACACGTCCTGCACGTCGCCGGTGCCGACCGTGGCGCCGTTCGGTTCGAAGAAGCGCAGGTAGACGTAGAGCGCCACCGCATAGAACGCCGCCGCCGCGCTCTTGCCGACCAGGCCGGCCAGCAGCAGCGGCTGGAACTGCGGGTTGGTCGGGCCGTGCACCAGCAGCGTGAACCACGCGTTGTCGAACGCCGCGACCATCACCAGCGAGATGAGCGACCGCACGAACAGCGAGCGCACGAACCGGCTCACGAACTCGAACACCAGGATGATGCCGAGCACGTCGAGCAGCAGCAGCGTGGTGCCGACGGCGGCGACCCACGCGCTGGCCTGCAGCGACGACGTCGTCAGCCCTTCGGGCACGCGACTGCCGGGAATGCGGACGTGTTCGCTGACGATGAGCGCCACCAGCGTGAGGCCGATGTTGGCGAGCACCAGGCCGTAGACCAGCTTGCGGGCCTCGGTGGTCTCCTCCTTGATGTAGACGAGCAGCACGGCGAGCAGCGTCGACGTGAACATCACCGTCGAGGCCGGATAGATCAGCCACCCCGGCGCCACTTCCACGCGCAGCCCCAGCGACGCTTCGAGGTACTGGAAGCCGCCGAGGACGATGTACAGCGGCGACAACCCGAGCACCGTGCGGCTTCGGAACAGGGCCAGGATGAGCATGGCCATGACCAAGGCTTCCGCGCCGAGCAGCGCGACCTGAATTGGGTACATCGCCGGAACCTGAGGGGAGCGTCAGCGTATCACTTCGCCGCCCGCTCGCATCGCCCCAACAAGCGAGGAAAACGCTGGCCGAGACTCATCTCGCCCGGTGCCGACAAAGGGCGGGCTGGCGGAGGACTTCCGTGTGTCAGGGTGTGAGCGTCAGCGTGTGCGCCGCTGCACCGGGCAGGAGCGGCACTGCAGCCCCGTCAATCCAGGCGTTCTGTTGATCGCCAAAATGCGGAGAGAGCGGATGACCGCTTTGCCCGCCGGGCATGTGCAGGATGCCGGCGGCCTCGTGACCCGGTGACGCGACCAGGCGCTGCGAGGCACCCGAGCGTGGCGTGAGCACGCGCGGTACGTACGTATCGCCGGGCAGCGGCTGGCGCGGCATGGCGAGGAACCGGCTCAACCATGGCACCGCTGCCGCCAGCGGATGCGCGATGTCGGCGGCGTTGGCCTCGCCCCAGGTGCGATCGCCGAGGGCGCGTCCCTCGGCGGTGAGGTCGGCCAGCGTGCGATCGATCGCTGCGAGCAGGAACGCGTCCCAGGTGTCATAGGCGGGATCGAGCAGGTGCTGCGGCTGCTCGTTCACCAGCCGCCACAACGGCCCCTCGATGCGACGGATCGTTCCAAGGTCGAAGGCGTCGGCGCCGACGCCCTGAATCGCCCCGGCGATCGCGTTCAGCGCCATCCGCGAGGTGGTCAGCCGGAACGCGCGCACGATCCGGTACGCCACCGACTCGGCCGAGGCGCGGCCGGTCCACGCGGAATCCACCACGCGACGCGCCTCCGCGCGCAGCGGCGAGGTCGCCGCCGCCTCCGCCGTGAGGGTGCGCAGGAACACCGTGCGCCAGCGGTCGAGGAAGATCGAGCGGTTGTCGAGCTGGATGGCGAAGAGCGCCGCTTCGTCGGCCTTGTCGAGGGCGCCGAGGCCGTCGCGGATCATCCAGGCGCGGATGCCGTCGGCGTAGCCGCCGTCGCCGATCCTGCGCAGCATCTCGCCGCCGACCACGCGCGCGTTGGCGGTCCATAGCCGGCCGTCGGGCGGATCGACGACGCGCGGATGCTCGTCGAACCCGAGGTAGCCGTCCCAGCGGCGCGCGCCGCTCGCCCACGACGTCGGCACGTCGCCCCAGGCGCCCTCGACCTCGCTGCCGTGCGCGGTACCGACGCGACGCGGAATCGCCCCGTAGATGGTCCAGCCGATGTGCCCGTCACGATCGCCGACCACCAGGTTCTGCGCAGCCAGCGCCGCGCCGACGGCGAGGTGCATCGCCTCCTCGACGCTGCGCGCCTGCGCGATGCGGGCGGCGTCGGTGGCCAGCACGCGCGGATCGTGCGCCACCCACTTGAGCGCCTGCTCCCGGCGGTCGTGGTCGATGCCGACGATCGGTCCCCAGATCGTCCATCGCACGTCGAGGGTCACCGGCGCGGCGTCCTTCACCGCGATCGTCTCGAGGTGCACGTCGAAGGCGCGCGGGCCGTCGGGGGTCTGGTACTTCGACGCGTCGCCCGGCGCCGGCTCGACCAGCACGACATCGGACCAGTCGCCCACCGAGTTGGTGAAGCCCCACGCGATGTCGCCGTTGCTGCCGACCGCCATCTGCGGCCCGCCCGGCAGCGTCACGCCGACCAGCCGGCGGGTCTGGCCCGGTCGCCGCTCGTCGGGGATCTCGTAGGCGGCGCGGAACCAGATGTTGGGCACCGCCAGCCGCAGGTGCATGTCGTTGGCGACGACGGCGCTGCCGGTGGCCGAGCGCGCGCCCGACACCGCCCAGTTGTTGCTGCCGAGCGTCGCTTCTTCCTCGCGCGGCAGGCGCGCCCACCACGGCAGCGCCTCGCCGGGCCGCGGCTCACGCGCGCCGAGGCTCGCGATGCTGCCCCCGGGCCGGCGCGACGTCGAGCCGCTGCGGATCTCGAACGTCTCCGCCGGCGGAATCGGCGGCACCGGATACGGCTCGCCGGTGATCGGGCTCTCCCAGTCGCTCGCCCGCCCGGCCAGGAACTCGAATGCCTCGGGCGGCAATTCGTGCAGCCGCCCCAGCGTGTTCTCGTACTCCCACTGCGCGCCCTGCAGCGTCACGCTCATCGCGATCGCGGTGAGGATCGAGTCCTCGGGCGTCCACGGCTCAGGCGTGGTGCGCAGCATCAGGTACTCGAACGGCGGCGCCGCCAGCGCCGCCAGCCCGGCGTTGACGCCGGCGGCGTAGGCCTCGAGCTCTGCCCCGTAATCGGCGGGCGAGAAGGTGAGCGCCTGGCGCGCGATGTGGCGGAAGCGGTGTACGCGCATGGCGCGATCGGCGGTGAGCGCCGCGGCGCCGACCAGGGCCGACAGCTCGCCGGCCGGTTGCCGCCGCTGCAGGTCCATCTGGAAGAACCGCTCCTGCGCGTGCACGAACCCGATGGCGCGGGCGAGATCGACCCGCGACGCGGCGCGGATGGTCGGCACGCCCAGCCCGTCGCGCGTCACGGTCACCGGCTGCGACAGCCCGGCCAAGGCCAGCGTGCCGTCCATCACCGGCAGGCTGCGGCGCAGCACGACGCGCAGATACCCGCCGCCGGCCAGGATGAGTACCGCCACCACGGCGAAGACGAGGGCGAGGAAGCGGAGGACGTGGCGCCGCATGGGGCTTTGGCGATCCTAGCAGCCCGATAGAGCCGGGGCTCGGGGCTCCAAGCGGGCGGGTCTCGGGGCTCGGGACTCGGGGCTCGGGGCTCGGGAAGTGCGGAATCGGATCCACCTCGGACCAGCGTCAGTTCCGTCGGTGGTTCTTCCCCGAGGCCCGAGACCCGAGACCCGGATCCCGAGCCCCGGTTTGAGCGCACGCGGCGGATCGCGTCGTCCGCCGCGCGCGCGTAGCCTCGTGCCATGATGCTTTCAGCCCATCTCGTTCCTTTCGATCCCAAGCCCCGCCTGTTCGAGGACGACCCGCGCTGGGCGCAGGTACTGGCCCGGTCGGCCGCTGCCGACGGGCAGTTCGTCTACGCGGTGAAGAGCACCGGCGTCTTCTGCCGTCCGACCTGCCCCAGCCGCCGCCCCCGCCGCGACCAGGTGGCGTTCTTCGCCACCGCCGCCGAGGCCGAGCGTGGCGGGTTCCGCGCCTGCCTGCGCTGCAAGCCGGTTGGCGCGCGGCCGGTCACCGATGGCGCCCGCGCCGTGGCCAAGGCGGCGGCGTACCTGCGCGGCCACGCCGACCAGACGGTCGAGCTGGCCGACCTGGCGGCGCTGACCGAACTGAGCCCGTCGCACCTGCAACGCGCGTTCACCGCGCACACCGGCGTCTCGCCGCGCGAATTCCAGGCGGCCTGCCGCGCCGAGCGGTTCCGCGCGTCGCTACGGGACGGCCGCGACGTGACCACCGCCACCTACGAGGCCGGCTACGGCTCGCCGAGCCGGGTCGCCGCCCACAAGCCCACCGGCGCCGGCCTGACACCGGCGGCCTATCGCCGCCGTGGCGACGGCGTGGCCATCGACTACGCCGTGGTGCCGTGCTCGCTGGGCCGCCTCCTCGTCGCCGCCACTCCCTCGGGAGTCTGTGCCGTGCGCCTCGGCTCCGCTGATGGCCCGCTCGTAGACGAGTTGCGGCGCGAGTTTCCCAGGGCGACGGTCAGCCAGACCGCCCCGTCCAGCGCCTGGACGCGCGCCATCGCCCAAGCCGTGGACGGCGCGCCGGGCGCAGTGCCCGGCGTGCCGCTCGACGTCCAGGGCACGGCCTTCCAGTGGAAGGTGTGGAAGGCGCTGCAGGCGATTCCCGCCGGCGAGACGCGCACCTACGCCGAGGTGGCGCGGGCGGTGGGCAGGCCGAGCGCGGTGCGGGCGGTGGCCAGCGCCTGCGCGCGCAATCCGGTGGCGGTGGTGGTGCCGTGCCACCGGGTGGTCCCCAAGGCCGGCGGTCTTGGCGGCTACCGCTGGGGCGCCGAGCGCAAGCGGGCGCTGCTGGCGCGCGAGGCCGCGCCGCGGTCCCGGGCCGCCGCGGGGCGCTGAGCCGACTTCCCAGCCGGCAGCCGGGCCGGGGCGATCCGTTACAATCCGCCGTCGTGCCTCGCACCCGCTATGGGGTCTCGCCGTGGACCGCGCTCTCCACGGCGAAGGCCCGTGCTCTCCCAACCACGCCGACCGTCGACGCTGCCGACGTGGTGGTCATCGGAGGCGGCCTGACCGGGCTGTTCACCGCCTGGGGACTCAAGACCGCCGGGCGCGGCGTCGTGCTGCTCGAGGCGAACCGGGTCGGCACCGGGTTCAGCGCGGCGGCGTCCGGCCTGACCGGTCTGCTCGTCGCCAACGACTACCGCACCCTCGAGGCGATGCACGGCCGGCGCATCGCCCGCACGCTGATGACCGAGGTGGCGGCCGCCGGCCCGGCCCTGGCGGCGGCGATGAAGAAGGCCAAGGCCATCGTCAATTACGAGCCGCGGCCGATCGTGAGCCTGGTGGACGCGCCGGCGCGCGGCTGGGACCGCGACGTCGCCGCCCGTGAGACCGCCGGCCTCGAGGCCACGGCGCTGGTCGGCGCCGCGCTGGGCAAGGCCACGCGCGCCGAGGTCGGAGCCGCGATCCGGATTCCGGGGGCCGGCCTGATCGAGCCGGCACGGGTCATCGCCGCGGCGGTGGCGCGGGTCGCCGCGGCGCGCGTGCAGGTGTTCGAGCGTTCGCGGGTTACGAAGATCACCTTCACCCGCACCGACGCCACCGTGCACGTCGAGAAGCGCGCGATCAGGACGTCGCGCGTGGTGATCTGCACCGACGCGCCGGGCGCCCTGGCGCCGACGCTCGATCGCCACGTGCGCGGCCTCGAGCGCTTCCACGTCCTCACGGCGCCGATGGGCTCGGCGCTGCGCAAGGCCATGGCGCTCGACGGGGTGGTGGCCGCCGACCTGGTCGCCCGCTTCCACGCCACCGCCACCGCCGACGGACGGCTGCTGGTGACCGGCGACGACGGGCCCATCCTGCCCGAGCGCAAGCGCGACGCCGCGCTGGTGCAGCGCACCGGCGACCTCATGTATCAGGTGTTGCGCCGCTTCCCGGTGATGGCCGGGCTGGCGCCCGAGTTCGGCTGGTCGTCGCCGATCGTCGCCGCCCCCGATCGCTTTCCGCTCATCGGCCCGCATCGGCAGTACCCGCATCAGCTGTTCGCCTTCGGCACCGACGGCGATCCCACGCTGGCGTGGATGGCCAGCCGGGTGCTGGTGCGCGCCGTGCTCGGCACCGCGACCTCGGCCGACGCCGCCTTCGGGTTCGGGCGCGTGCAGGAAGAACGGCACTGACGCCTGAGATCGATTGATCGGTTGACGTGGTGATCAGTTGATCGGGATCTGACGATCTCGTGATCCGCTGACCGGCTGATCTTGGGTGGCGCGGGTACGCGAATTGCCCCTGCGGTGGGCAATCGCCGTTTCCGCCGCATGATCTTCGCGAAAGACACCCGAACCCGGGATTTGTTTCGGTGCCAGCCATGAACGTGGTCTCCCACGCCGTATTCGGCTGGTTCGCTGCCGACGACCGCGTCCGCGCGCGCCTTCGCGCCGTTGCGCGGCACGTCGTCGATCACCTCCTCGCGCGCTCACGTTTCGGGCCTCCCCCAGCGCCCATGTCGGCGACGCGCTCGGTGCGGGACTCCTCGCTCGGTCGGGGATCCTCACCGGGCGTGTCGCCGGCGCCACCGATGGCGTATCCCACGGCCGCCGGATGGCTGCCAGTGCCACATCTTTCGGCCGAACTCCCGGCGCCACCGGGCGGCGGCGCGCCGCTCATCGAGCAGCGCACCAGCCGACAGGATCGGCGGTTCACCGAACGCCGCATCCGCGACGACGGATCGCCGTACGGCGTCGAGCGCCGCTCGGGGACGCCGTCGCGCGCCGGCGAGCGGCGAACCGAGCCGCCTCCATCGCGCGTGGCCCGATCGGGTGTGCGGGGGGCGCGCGGTCACGACGCCGACTACGTGCCGCACCTGCCCGATCTGCTGGCGAGGTTCCATGGCCGTTAGTCCGGGGTCTGGCGCCCGCCTCGACGTGTGGCAGCGGCAGGCGGTGCTGGCCGCGGCGTCGCTGCTGCGCGAGCGCTTTCTCAACACGCCCGACGACGCCCGGGCCCGCGCCCTGCACGACGCGCTCCTCGAAGTGGTCGAGCCGACGCGGCGGATGGCGCGCCTCCAGCACGAGCTGCGGGCGGACGCCGCGGCGCCGACGATCGCCCTGCGGGCCGAGCGTCGCGCGCGTGGACGGCGATCGGGCCGCGACCGACGATTGTGGGAGTTCGGGCCGCCCCGCGGCCGCGAACGCCGGCGGCGCGAGCGCCGCGCCGACGACCGGCGCACGGCCCAATAGCACCGGCGTCGCTCCCCGACGATTCTGGCGCGTCACCACTGCGTGCGTGGTCGCCGGCTGCACGCCGGGCTCGGCGACGATCCTGATCCCGATCGGTGCGACAGCGCTCGCCGCGAGTGGCATTCCCGCGGCGATTGATTGCCTGCGCGTCGCGGTGCACGACGCCGGTGTCAGCAGCGCGTCGACCGACGTCGCATTCGTCGTGCGCCGACCGATGCACACGCGCACGCGATCGCTGCTCGACGGCGACGCGCGTGCGACCCAGGCGGCCGGCAAGAACTACCCACCGTGAAGAAATTTCTGCGCGGTGATCGCGCCCCATCCTCACGGTAGGCCAGGTCCACAGGTGTGGACGGGATTACCCACGATCCCGCGTCAACGACGAAAATCGTCGGAAAAACACGGGCATCCCGCTTGCTCCTTCAGGGGGCATGACTCGCCAACTCCTGCGTGCCAGCCTCCTGTTCACTCTCGCGACATGTGCCATGCCGGCGCCGCCGGCGATCGCCTCGTCGCGCGTCGTCACCGACGATGCGCTGGCACGGGCGAGCGCGGCCGCCGTGCACGGGCGTGTCGTGTCACTCGAGTCGGCGTGGGATCCCGCCGCCGACGCGATCTACACCTTCGTCACGCTCGACGTCTTCGAGTCGTGGGGCCTGCCCGGATCGCCGGCGCGGGTCGTCGTCAAACAGCTCGGCGGCGTCGTCGACGATCTCGCGCTGGTCGTCGGCGGCCAGGCGCGCTTCGCGGTCGGTGAAGAGTGCGTGGTGTTCCTCGACGTGCGGCCGCGCGACAAGACGCTGTCGGTGGCCGGGCTCGAGCACGGCAAGTGGACGATGACGACGTCCTCGGATCCGGCGCGGCAGATGGCTCGCGAGATCCGCGGCACCGACCCGGCCACGGTGGTGGCCCGCGATTACGCGTCGATCGGCCAGCTGCGGACCCTGGCGGCGGTGACTGGACGCAAGGCCTCGGCGGCCGGCGCCGTCGTGGCGCCTGGGCGCGGCGCCGCGGCCGGCATGAGCGGTGACGACCGCCTGCGCAGCGACAGCGCGTCGTTCGCGCTGCTCAGCCCGGCCACGCCCGCGCGCTGGCACGAGGCAGACAGCGGCGCGCCGGTCTACGTCGACACGCAGAGCGGCGGCCATCCGCAGATCGCCGGCGGCGGGCTGACGCAGCTCGCCCGTGCCACCGGCATGTGGCGCGAGGCCGGCCAGCTGGTGCTGCAGACCGGCGGGTCGCGCGGCCCGCGCTGCTTCTACAACAACGAGCCGTCCGACGGCCGCATCTCGGTGACCTACGGCGATCCGTGCGGCGAGATCAGCGACGACAGCTGGACGCTGGCGGTCGGCGGCGCCTACTACTCGTCGAGCGACGTCCGCTCCATCGACGGCGTGGAGTACTGGAAGATCGTCAAGGCCATGATCGTCACCGACAACGCCGAGTGGAAGTACGCCGGGATGTCCACCGGCTGTTACGAGGAGATCGTCGCCCACGAAATCGGCCACGCCATCGGCTTCGGCCACGCCGCCGATCGACCCGCGCTGATGTATCCGTCGATCAGCCCCGACTGCTCGTCGCGCACGACCTCGATTCCGCTCTCGAACGACGAACGCGCCGGCATGGCCGCGCTCTACGCCGGCGCGGGCGCCGAGCCGGTGCCGGCCCCGGCCCCGCCGACCGGGCTGCGGGCGTCGGTGTCGGGCTCGACGGTGACGATCGCCTGGGCCGCCCCGGCCGACGGCCCCGCGCCCCAGGGCTATGCCCTCTACGCGGGCTCGGCGCCCGGGCTGACCAACATCGGCGTGGCGACGACCACGACGACCGGCCTGGCGGTGCCCAACGTGCCGCAGGGCATCTACTACGTGCGCGTCGTGTCGGTGGGGGCGGGCGGCACCAGCGCGCCGACGCCGGACCTGGCAATCAACGTCAACGTCGCGCCGCCGGCCCCGCCCGTCAACGTCATCGGGTCGGCCACCGCCGGCGGCAACGTGCTGGTCACCTGGCGCGACTCGGCGTCGGGTGGCGCGCCCTCGGGTTACAAGGTGCTGGTCGGCTACGCGCCGGGCACCACCGCGTATGTCTTCGACGTCACCACGCCGTCGATCGGCGGCACGGCGATCCCGGCTGCCACGTATTACGTGCGCATCGTCGCGGTGAACGGCGCCGGCATGAGCGCGCCGTCCACCGAGGTGATGCTGGTGGTGCAATGACGGGCCCGGCCGCGGCGCGCCGCGCGGCGCAGTAGCCCGCGATTGAAGGGTGGCGGTGCCCGGCCGATTACGGACCTGTGCGAGGTCCGTCCGGCAGCGGTGGTGCGGGTGGCGCGGGCACCGCGTCCACAGCCCCGGCCCAGGCACCCGGGCGTGGGCAGGGGCGCGTCGGGTTCGCCGTCCTCCTCGCGACGGCGCTCACCGTCGCGCGCCCGGGCGATGCCGGCGCGTCCCTGCGCGCGTCCGACGAGGCGCTGGCGCGCGCCAGCGCCGCCGCGGTGCGCGGCCGGGTCGTCGGCATCCGCAGCGGCTGGGACGCCGCGGCCGGTGCCATCTACACCTACGTCACGCTCGACGTGGCGCGCCAGTGGGGCCTCGACGGCGCGGCGTCGCGCGTCACGGTGAAGCAGCTTGGCGGCGTCGTCGGCGGCACCGCGCTCGTCGTCGGCGGCCAGGCACGCTTCGCGCTCGGTGAGGACGTGCTCCTGTTCCTCGAGGTCCGGCCGCGCGATCGGACGCTGGCCGTCATCGGTCTCGAGCACGGCAAGTGGACGATGGTCGCCGCGGCCGGCGATGCCCCCGCGACGCTGGCCCGCGACCAGTCGGGTCTCGACCCGACCGCGCCGCCAGTGCGCGAGCTGCGCCCGGCCGCCGACCTCGACCTGCTGGCCCGGCTCGCCGGCACGCACGTGCGGGCCGACGGTGCCCGGCTCGAGCCGCCCGAGCTGTCGGTCTCACTCGACGGTCCGGCGCCCTCCGCCGACTTCTCGCTGCTGTCACCGGCGACGCCGGCCCGCTGGCACGAGGCCGACGCCGGCGTGCCCGTGTACGTGGACGCCGACGCCGGCGGCCACCCGCAGGTGAGCGGCGGCGGCCTCCGCGAAGGCATCGCCGCGACCGCGCTGTGGAGCGAGGCCGGAGCGCTGATGCTGCGCCCCGGCGTGCTGCGCGCGCCGCGCTGCTTCAGTGACGCCGCCGCGCCCGACGGCCGCATCTCGATCACCTACGGCGATCCCTGCGGCGAGATCGCCGACTCGAGCCCGACGCTGGCCATCGGCGGCGCCTACTACACGGCCAGCGACGTGCGGGTCGTCAACGGCGTCCCGTTCTGGAAGATCACCGCCGGCATGATCGTCACCGACGGCGTCGCCGCGAAGTTCTCTGGCCTGAGCCCCGGTTGTTTCGCCGATGTGGTCGCGCACGAACTCGGGCACGCCATCGGCTTCGGACACGCGACCGGGGCGGCCGCGCTGATGTTCCCGACGCTGTCCGCCGATTGTGCAGCGCGGGCCACCGGCCGCCCGCTCGGCGCCGACGATCGCGCCGGCGCCGCCCTGCTCTATCCGCGGCCGGGGCCGCCGCCGCCCGGCGTGCCCAACGGCCTCGGCGCGGCGGTGTCCGGCGACACCGTGCTGGTGTTCTGGGGCGCGCCGCTGTGGGGCCCGGCGCCCACCGCGTACCGTCTCGAAGCCGGCAACGCGCCCGGGGCGAGCGACCAGGGCGTGGTCCAGCTCGGGGCCACGGCGTTCGTCGCCACCGCCGTTCCGAACGGCGAGTACCACGTCCGCGTCCGTGCGCTGGCCGGCGCGGTGCCCGGCCTGGCGACGCCCGACATGCGGGTCGTCGTCGGCGGTCCGCCGCCGGGACCACCCGTCGAGGTGACGGCCACGGCCGCGCCGGGCGGCGCCGTGCAGGTGTCGTGGTCGCCGCCGGCCGTCGGGACGGTGACCGGCTACGTCGTCGAGGTGGGTCTGGCGCCCGGACAGCCGACCCACCGCTTCGCGGCGCCGGGCACCAGCCTGGGCGGCACCGGCATCCCGCGCGGCATCTACTACGTGCGCGTCGTTGCCATGAACCGCACCGCCGCCAGCGCGCCGTCGGCCGAGATCGCCGTCGTCGTCCCGTAAGCGGACGGCCGCGTCCGTCGGCGCTCGTGTCGCCGTTCGTCACTGCGTGTCTTGATGACACCGCCGCGACTGAACGAGCGTCCAAACGCGCACGGTATACTTCGTCACTGCGCTGTTACCCGCGCGTGGAGGCTCTCACCCCATGTTCCGTCTGATTCTGGCTCTCTTCCTCGGCGTGGCCACGGCCATGCCCGCGGCCGCTCAGTCGACCGCGATCAACGGCTCGATCGAGGGCGTCGTCACCGACGAATCCGGTGGCGTGCTGCCCGGCGTCACCGTGACCATCGCCAACCTCGACACCGGCGACGTCCGGGTCGTGGTCACCAACGAGAGCGGGCTCTACCGTGCGCCGCTGCTGCCGCTGGGCCGCTACCGCGTCAGCGCCGAGCTGCAGGGCTTCAAGAAGTTCGAGCAGACCGGCATCAACATCTCGGCCGGCCAGACCGCGGTCATCAGCGTGAAGATGGGCGTCGGCGAACTCACCGAGACGATCTCGGTCACCGCCGACGCGCCGCTGGTCGATCTGAGCCGCATCGAGGGCGGCCGCACGCTGACCGAGGCCGAGATCAAGACGTTGCCGCTGACCTCGCGCAACCCCTACAACTTCGCGCTGCTGCAGCCCGGCGTCGTCGGCTTCGAGAACCAGGAGTTCGGCGTGCCGCGGCTCACCGCCAACGGCGCGCTGCTGCGCGTCAACTACCAGATCGACGGCAGCAACAACACCCAGAAGGATCGCGCCGGCCTGCGCCAGATGCCGATGTCGGAGGTGATGATCCGCGAGGTCAAGGTGGTGACCACCGGCTACGCGCCCGAATTCGGCCAGACCATGGGCCTGATTTACAACGCCATCACGCCGTCGGGCACCAACACCTACAAGGGTCAGGGCAGCTACCGCTTCCAGCGCAAGGCGATGGCGGCGTTCCCGTTCTTCACCCAGGGCGTGCGCAACGACGACACCAAACCCCCCACCGAGGTCAACGTCTACACCGTCGACATCGGCGGCCCGATCGTCCGCGACCGCACCCACTTCTTCGGCGGCTACGAGCACACCGAGCGCGACCTGTCGGGCGGCGCGGTGATCACCATCACGCCGGCCAACCAGGCGCTGCTCGGTCTGAACGAGCCGCGCTACCAGCCGCGCGGCCTCAATACCGAATTCGCCATCGGCAAGGTCGAGCACCAGCTGAACGCCAGCAACCGGCTGTCGGTGCGCTACATCTTCTTCGACAACTTCATCACCGCCAACGTCGGCGGCGGTCTCACGTCGTCGCAGCGGGCCACCGACTTCGCCGACCGGCAGCACTCGACGGCGGCGCAGTTCGTCTCGACCATCCGCACCAACCTGCTGAACGAGCTGCGCGTGCAGTACGCCACCCGCGCGCAGAGCCGGGTGCCGGCCGGTCTGGCCGGCAGCGGTCCGGCGATCAACATCACCAACGTCGCCAACTTCGGCGGCCCGATCGCCAGCCTCACCGACGCCGGCTTCGGCTTCACCCAGGACGTCGCCCAGGTGAACAACAGCCTGACGTGGCTGTTCGGCGACCACTCGTTCAAGGGCGGCTTCGACATCCAGAACGTGCAGGACACCCGCACCAGCTCCGCCCAGCAGATCTACACCTTCCCGTCGGTGGCCGCCTACCAGGCGGCTCGCAGCGGTGCCAACCCGTTCGCCTACAACACCTTCACACAGTACTTCGGCGACCCGGGCCTCGAGTTCTCGTCGAACCTCTACGGCTTCTTCGTCCAGGACGACTGGCGGCTCAGCGACACGGTGAAGGTGCTCTACGGCGTGCGCTACGACCTCTACGACGTGCCGGCGCCCAACGCCAGCGCGCCGTTCGAGACCTCGCGCGACTTCGTCGTCGACAAGAACAACTTCGCGCCGCGCCTCGGCGTGGTGTGGACGGTGGGCGACGACCGCCGCACGGTGGTGCGCGCCAACACCGGCATCATGTACGACCAGGCGCTGCTCGCCAGCTACGAGCAGGCGCTCATCAACGACGGCACCAACGCCCGCGCCTCGGCGGTGTTCCAGTCGACGACACCCGGCGCCCCGGCCTTCCCCAACGTGCTGTCGGCCGGTGCTGGCGCGCAGCCCAACGCGCTGACGACCGTGTCGCGCGACTTCCAGGTGGCCCACAACTGGCAGAACAACGTGCAGATCGAACGGCAGCTGAGCGATCGGTTCGCGGCCGCGATCGGCGCCTCCTATGCCCGCGGCTACAACCTGCCGGTGATCAGCAACATCAACCCGATCAACCCGATCGGCCGGCTCGCCGATGGCCGGCCGGTCTACAGCACGGCCGTCAACGCCAGTACGCGGCGCGACCCGCGCTACAACGTCATCAATCAGGTGGAGTCGATCGGTGAGTCGACCTACAAGAACCTCACGTTCCAGCTCACCGGCCGCAACATCGCCGGCGTGCAGTTCGACTTCGCCTACACCCTGGGCAAGAGCGAGGACAACGCCCCAATCACCACGCTGCTGTCAGTGCAGGGTGACGCCGGCCGCACCAACCCCGAGGACCTCGACTTCGACAAGGGCCCCAACGTCCTCGACCAGCGCCACGTGTTCACCGGCAGCATCGTGGCGCGGCCGACGATCGACGGCGGCAACGCCTTCACCCGCGCGGTCGTCAACGGCACCATCGTCGGCCTGGCGATGCAGTTCGCCAGCGGTATTCCGATCAACTTGCGTTCGAATCCGGGCGAGATCAACGGCGACGGCGTTGCCAGCGATCGGCCTGCCGGCATCTCGCGCAACTCGCTCAACCTGCCGGCGCGTTACAACGTCGACCTGCGGCTGTCGCGCCAGGTGCCGATTGGCGGCTCGCGGCGCCTCGAAGCGATTGCCGAGGTGAAGAACCTGTTCAACACCGTGCAGTGGAGCGGCGTCGGCAACGCCGCGATCGCTGTCAACGCCGCGACCGGCCAGCCGACGGGCACCGTCCCGACCAGCGGCGACCAGCTCATCCCCAACGGCGGCTACGAGCAGCGGCAGCTGCAGATCGGCCTGCGGTTCCAGTTCTGACCGCTACTTGCAGCGGCCAGGGGCTGGCGGCTGGCGGCCAGCCCCGCCGCGTCAAACCTGGGCGGCGTCGGACCATCCGGCGCCGCCCGTTCTGGAACGCAGTGCGCATTCCGGTCCTTCTCTCGATCGTCGCCACGCTTCTCGGCGCGGCGCCGGCCCTGGCCTTCACCGGCCAGGTCGTGGATGCCGGCGGGCAGCCGATCGCCGGCGCCGAGATCAGCATCCTGGGCCGGCCCGGCTCGGCCGTGACCGACGCCGACGGGCGTTTCAGCTGGACGCCCGATCCGCCGGTGCCCTTCGAGATCCTGGTCGTCGCTCCCGGCGGTCTGTTCATGAAGCCGCAGCTGGTCGAGGCGCTTCCCGGCGGCGGCGCTGCTGTCGTCATCATCGTCGAGGCGCTGGTCAGCGAACGCGTCACCGTCTCGGGTGCCGCTCCCGACATCGAGGCGACGCCGGGCGCCGCCACGACCAGCCTCTCGCAGGCCGAGATCCAGACACGGCTGCCCGGCAACCTCGTGCAGGCGCTCGAGAACGTCCCTGGTGTCAACCAGGTGAGCGAAGGGCAGGCGGCGGTGCCCGCTCTGCGCGGGCTGTCGAGCGGCCGCACGCTCATCCTCATCGACGGCGCGCGGGTGAACTCCGAACGCCGGGCCGGATCCAGCGCCACCTTTCTCGATCCCGACATCCTCGAGGGCGTCGAGGTGGCCCGCGGCCCCGGATCGGTGGCCTACGGCTCGGACGCCTTCGGCGGCGTGATCGCCGCGACCACGCGAAAGGTGGCCCCCAATGCCCCGTGGGGAGTGCGCGTGTCGGCCACGCTCGGCACCGGCGTGCCCGAGCGGCGCCTCGGCGGCGACGTCTCCAAGGGCACCGGCCGCGGCAGCGTGCTCATCGCCGCCCACCTCCGCGACGTGAACGACTGGGAGAGCCCGTCGGGTCCCACCCTCAACTCGGGCTACACCGACGGCGGCGTGCTGGCCCGGGTCGCCCACCTGGCCGGCGGCGGCTACTTCTCGGCCGGCTATCAGGGCGATTTCGGCCGCGACATCGAACGGCCGCGCAACAACTCCTCGGCCGTGCGATTCTTCTACCCGACCGAGGACTCGCACCGCTTCACCGCCGAGTACGACCGGCCCGACGTCGGCCCCTTCGACGAGATCGGCCTGCACGGGTTCTACGGGCGCTACGCCCAGGTCACCGATCAGAACCGCTTCGCCACGGCAACGACGGCGCGCAGCGTCGAGCGCGCCGACATCAGCGCCCGCGACTTCCAGTTCCGCGGCTACGCCCGCCGTCCGCTCGGCACCGCGCGCTGGGAAATCGGCGTGGATCTCAACGGCCGCGGCGGTCTGCGCGCGCTCGACATCGTCGAGGCCTACGCCCTCGACGGCGCGCTGCTGCGCACCACCGAGAACGTGTCGATCGACTCGGCCCGGCGCGTGGACAGCGCGGCCTACACGAGCCTCGACGCCGCGCTGACGGCCTGGCTGTCGGTGGCCGGCGGCGGCCGGCTGGATCACGTGACGACGGCCAACTCCGGCGGCTACTTCGGCGATCGATCGACGGGCCGCACCGCCGGGTCGGGTTTCGTCTCGATGACCGCCGCGAGCACCGCGGGGTTCTCGGTCACCGCGCAGGTGGCGCGCGGCTTCCGCGATCCGGTGCTCTCGGATCGCTACTTCCGCGGTCCATCCGGCCGCGGTTTCATCACCGGCAACCCGGATCTCGATCCCGAGTCGAGCCTGCAGTTCGACGCCAGCGTGCGCTACACCTCGCGGCAGGTGCGCGCGGCCGTCTACGGCTACCACTACCGCATCGACGATCTCGTCGAGCGCTACCAGACCACCCCCGACGACTTCTTCTTCCGCAACCGCGGCCGCGCCCGGCTGCGCGGCGTCGAAGTGGAGACGCAGGTGGAGTTGCCGTGGCGGCTCACCGTCGAAGGCGCGTTCCAGGCGGCACGCGGCCGGGCGCTCGATCCGCGGTCGTACCTCGACGGCGTGACCACCGAGACCGGCTCGGTGCAGGTGCGGCGCCTGATCGGCGCGCGCGCCTTCGCGCAGGCGCGCGCGGCGTGGTTCGCCGAGGACGATCGTCCCGGCCCGACCGAGCGCGTCGTCAACGGCTACACGCTGGTCGACGTGAGCGGCGGCATCACCCTGGTGCAGCACCTCGAACTGCGCGGCCTGGTGCGCAATCTCTTCGACGAAACCTACTTCGCCAGCCAGGACGTGCGGGCGGTGCTGGCGCCAGGGCGCGCCGCGTCGATCACCGCCGTGGTTCGCTTTTGACTCAGCGTGACAGCGTGACAGCGTGATCCGCCAGTCCCTAGCCGCCAGCCCCTAGCCGCTAGTACGCCATCACCTGACAACCCCGCCGGCAACCTCCCGATTCCACGCCGCGTCATCAGAGGGACCACGTGCTCCGGCGGCCGATGAGCCGCCGGTAACGGCAACCCATCGAAACGGCGAAAGCCGGAGGTTCGTACCATGCGAGTGTTTCGAGTTCTGGCTCTTCTGATGACCCTGAGCGTGAGCGGCGCCACTGCCGAGGCGGCAACGCGGCTCTTCATCATCCACGGCATCCCGGGCGTGAACGTCGACGTCTATGCCGGTCTGGCCGGCAGCCCGATCGGCGCGACGCCGACGATTCCCGGCTTCCAGCCCAGGCAGATCGTCGATCTGACGGTGGGCGGCGCGCTCAGCGCCGACATCCGCATCTTCGTCGCCGGCGCCAATCCGCAGACCGCCACGCCGGTGATCGCGGTGCTCGGCGCGGCCATCCCGGACAACGTCGAGCTGAGCATCCTGGCGCACCTCGACGCCAACGGCAACCCGACCGCGACGGTCTACCAGAACGACCGCTCGACGCCCGCGCCCGGCATGGCGCGCGTGAGCGTGCGTCACGCCGCGCAGGCGCCGGCCGTGCAGCTCGCCGCCGGCGGCGTGCCGAAGCTGGCCCTCAGCAACCCGTACTTCGGCGACCTCGAGGTGCCGGCCAACACGGCGATTCCGCTGCAGCTGCAGGTGCCGTTCGCCGGCACGCCGATCACCGGCGTCGCGCCGCTCAGCTTCCAGTCGGGCCGGCGCTACTTCGTCTACGCCATCGGCTCGGTGAGCGGCGGCACGTTCGACTTCATCGTCCAGGCCGTGCAGTGACACAGCAGGGACCCGGGACCAGGGACCGGGGACCAGTTGGAAGACGCGCGGTCCGGTGACGCGACACTCGTACGGGTCGTCGCTCTCCGGATCGCGCGTCGCATTCCGTCACGCCAGGCCGGCCACCGCGCCGGGGCGGGTCACGGCGTTGGCTCCGATTCAGCCGCCCGCAGGTCGCCGAGGTAGTAGAGAAACACACCGCCGCCGATGGCGGCGACGACCAGCATCTTCAGCACGAACCGCACGGTGAGTCCGCCGCCCAGCAGGTTGTAGACCAGCGTCGAGACGTCGCCGATGAGCACGCCGCTGGCGACGAACAGCGTGAGGTAGGTGAGCTGCCGCCGGATCTTCGAGTCGCGCCTGATGGGGTCGCGGCGGAGGCCGCGCTCGACCGACCAGGCCACGGCAGCGAATACCGGGAAGCTCACCACCAGCGCCGACACCGACCAGCGGACGGCGTAGAGCACCGACTCCCCGGGCCGGACGTCGGTCGGATCGGGGAACGCCCGGTCGATCACCGCGAAGAGCAGGCTGCCGAGGTGATAGGCGCTCCAGTAGAGCGTGGTGAACATCACCAGGTAGAGAAACGCATCGCGCGCCGACGTGTAGGGCCGCGGCCGCGGGACCGGAACCGGGAAGGCCAGCTCGGCGAAGCCCGCCAGCGCTGCCCGGGCCTGATCGGCGCTCCACCCGGCATCAGCCAGCGCCTGGGCGATCCGCGTGCGCGGCACGCCCTGTCGCAGGGCTTCCCGCACGAATTCGTTCAGCTCCGGCGAGACGTTCGGTGACATGCGCGATAGTGTGACACCGGGCGCGCCGGCCGACGTGGCTGGCCGGCTGCGACGGTCTCCGTTACGCTAGGCAGATGGCTCGACGCTCGCTGCCCCTCCTGTTCCTCGTCCTCGCCGCCCTGGTCTCCTCGTCGTCGCCCCGTGCCCAGCACCGGCTCCAGCCGGTGGCGGCGATGAGCGGCCGGCCCGCGCTCGAGCTGGCGCTCCGCAAGCTCGACACCGTCGGCAACCTGATGATGACCACGGCGCATCCCGACGACGAGAACAACGCGCTGCTCGCCTACTACGGCCACGTGCAGGGCTTCCGCACGTCGCTGGTCACGGCGACGCGCGGGGAAGGCGGGCAGAACGAGATCGGCCCCGAGCTGTTCGAGGCGCTGGCCGTGCTGCGCACCGAGGAACTGCTGGCCGTCCACAAGTTCGACGGCGCCGAACAGTACTTCACCAGGGCGGTCGACTTCGGCTACTCGTTCAGCGTCGAGGAGACGCTCGAGAAGTGGGGCGGCCAGGTGATCCTCGGCGACTACGTGCGGATGATCCGCACCATCCGCCCCGACGTGATCGTCGGCTTCGTCTACGACGGCGAGGGCGGCGGCCAGCACCACCAAGCGTCGGCGCGGCTGAGCGCTCAGGCATTTCGGGCCGCTGCCGACCCCGACGCGTTCCCCGATCAGATCGCCGCCGGGCTGCGGCCGTGGCAGCCGAAGAAGTACTACTACACGGGCGGCTTCTTCGGCCCGCCGGGCAAGGCCCCGGCGCTGACCGGCGAGGGCGCGTCGCAGCTGCTGATGTTCACCGGCGGCAACACCTACGACCCGGTGCTCGGCCGCTCCTGCAACGAGATCGCCGGCGAGGCGCGCAGCATGCACAAGTGCCAGGGCATGTCGCAGCTGCTGCCGCTGCCCGGCGTCACCGAGGGCTTCGGCAGCGGGCCGCGCGCCTATCGACTGCGCGACACGGTGCTGCCGGGCGGCGTGAACCGGCCCGACCCCGAGATGTTCGACGGCATCCCGACGGCGCTGTCGAGCCTGTCCGGCTATGCCGGCGCACAGCCGCCGACGGCGCTGGTCGCCGGCCTGACGCGCATCGCCGCGAGCGTGGCCGACGCGCGGGCCGCGCTCGCCGCCAGGGGGTCGGCCGCGGCGGTAGCGCCGCTGGCCGCGGGCCTCGAAGCGGTGCGCGCACTGCGCAAGGAACTGGGCGGCCTCGGCGTGAGCGATGCCGGCCGCTACGAGATCGACGTTCGCCTCGCGCAGAAGGAGCAGCAGTTCGAAGACGCCCTGGTGCTGGCCGCCGATATCCGCCTCGAAGCGGTCGCCAACGACGACCTGGTCATTGCCGGCCAGCCGGTGGAACTGCGGGTGATTGCCGCCAACCGTGGCGATGCCGCGATCACCGCCGGCGCGACGCTGGCCGGTGTCACGTCGGCGGCCGGCGACTGCGCCGCCGCGCCGGTCGCCGCCAGGGCCGCCCGCCTGTGCCGCATGACCGCCAGCGTGCCGGCCGATGCCCGCCTCACCGCCGCCCACTTCAAGTACGCCGAGGGCGTCGCGCGGTTCGATCTCGACCCCGACGTGCCCCCGGGCCTGCCGTTCCGTCCTACGCCCTACGTGGCCACGTTCGCGCTCACCATCGGCGGCAGCACGGTCGAGGTTCCCGTCGGCGTGCAGTCACGGTCCGAAGGCAATCTCTACAGCGGCGAGAAGCGCGCCGAGCTGCACGTCGTGCCGAAGTTCGCGGTCTCGGCCACGCCCGAGATCCTGATCGTGCCGGCCGCCGCTCCCTCTGGAGCGCCGCCCACGCGCGACGTGCGGGTGACCGTGCTCAACCACGCCAAGGGCGCCGCCAAGGCCGAGGCGAGCCTGACCCTGCCGGCCGGTTGGACCGCCACGCCGGCCACCCAGCCGGTGACGTTCTCGCGCGAGGACGAAGCCGTGACCGTACGCTTCACGGTGACGCCGCCGGCCGCCGCGGCGCTCGCCGCCGCCGCGGCCAAGGGCCCGGCGCACCTGACGATCGGCGCCGTCGTCCGCGACGGCGCCACCACCTACGCGCGGGGCTACCAGGTCGTCGAGTATCCGCACACCACCCGCCGCCACGTGCTGCGCACCCCCGAGATCGCCGTGAGCGTGCTCGACGTGAAGGTCAAGCCCAACCTGACGGTGGGCTACGTGATGGGCGTGGGCGACGAGATTCCGCCAGCCCTGGAGCAGCTCGGCGCCCGCGTCGAGCTGCTCACCGAGGATCAGCTCGCCTGGGGCGACCTTGGCCGCTTCGACGTCGTGATGACCGGTGTCCGGGCCTACGAGCGCCGGGCCGACCTGCGCGCCTACAACCAGCGGCTGCTCGACTACGTGCGTGCCGGCGGCACGGTGATCGTCAACTACAACAAGTTCGAGTTCAACCAGGCGCAGTACGGCCCCTATCCCGGCAAGGTGGGCAGCCGGCGCGTCACCGACGAGCACTCCAAGGTCAACGTGCTGCAGCCGCAGCACCCGGTGTTCACCACGCCCAACCGCATCACCGACGCCGACTGGCAGGGCTGGCGGCAGGAGCGTGGGCTCTACTTCTTCGACAAGGGCGACCCGAACTACACCGAGCTCGCGGAGTTCATCGAGCCGTTCCCGTTCAACCAGGGCCCCAAGCAGGGCGCCATGGTCGAAGCCAAGGTGGGCGCGGGCCGGTGGATCTACCTGGGCGTCGGGCTGTGGCGGCAGCTGCCGGCCGGCACCGACGGCGCCTACCGGCTGATGGCCAATCTGATCTCGCTCGGGTCGGCGACGACGCCGGCGAACTCCGCCGCCCAGAAGTAACTGCGGCCGCCGGGCGCGGTCTAACTCCGGCACGAGCCTCCAGTGCGGCGGCCCGGCGCGATCTCGGTTTCGTGATCGCGACGGACCGGTGCGGATCCGGGAAACGGCTGGGCTGGTTCCCGATACAATCGGCGACGTCCGGGTCGGCGCCGCATTCGTTGCTCGTCGTGTCCGGAGCCAAGCGCCATGCTGCAGCACGTGCTTCGTCGTCTCGGCTTCGGCGCCGGCACCGCCGAGCTCGAGCTGTTCGGCCGGATCCCCCTGGTGGGCGTGGTCGGCTACCTGCTGAACTACGACCGCGCCCCCGGCGACGTCGACACGAAGATCAACGACGCCGCCTACATCGGCGTGACCACCCGCGGCCAGTTCTCGCCCAACACCGTCGTCAACGACGCGCGCCAGCGCTGGCTGTTCCGCATGGTGCACAGCCAGCGGCCGCTGCAGGAGAAGCTGGCGCTGTTCTGGCACAACCACTTCGCCACCGCCTACAGCAAGGTGGCCGGCACGTTCGGCCAGGAACACGCCACCAAGATGATGGACGCCGTGGCCGGCGAGGTGGCGGGGCAGCGCCGCGGCCAGATTCAGCTCTTTCGCGATCTGGCGCTGGGCCGCTTCGACGAACTGCTGATCGAAGTGGCGAAGGATCCGGCGATGCTGGTCTGGCTCGACGGCCGGCTCAACGTGCGGGCCCGGCCGCAGGAGAACTTCGGCCGCGAGCTGATGGAGCTCTTCACCACCGGCGTCGGCCACTACACCGAGGAGGACGTCTACGCCGCCGCGCGCGTCTTCACCGGCTGGAACCTGCGGCTGGCCGGCGATCGCACCAGCGCCCTGACCAGCTACTACGAGTACGTCTACAACGCCGCGCAGCACGACCCCACCGCCAAGACGTTCACCTTCGCGGTCCTGCCCGACGGCTCGCGCACCATTCCGGCCCGCGCCGCCGCCGACGGCGAGCAGGACGGCATCGACCTCATCCGCGCCCTGGCCCGGCGCCCCGAGACCGCCGATCGGCTGGCCCGCAAGTTCTTCGCCTTCTTCGTCAGCGAGTTCGACGCACCGAGTCAGAGCCTCGTCGACGACATGCGCGAGGCGTATCTGAACAACGACACCAGCATCAAGGCGATGCTCGTTCGCCTGTTCACGAGCGAGGAGTTCCTGTCCGATCGGGCCGAGTTCGCGCGCTACAGCTGGCCGGTCGAATACGTGGTGCGCGCCATCAAGGAGACCGGCTGGAACGGCCTGTCGGTGGACGCGGCGATGACCCCGCTCGTCAACATGGGCCAGCAGCTCTACGAACCGCCCGACGTCAACGGCTGGGCGCTCGGCCCGGAGTGGTTCTCCACCGCGTCGATGCTCTCGCGCATGAACTTCGCCGCGACGCTGATGGCCAATCAGCGCTTCAACCTGCAGAGTGCGTCGGCGCCGCACCGCGGCTCGCCGGAGGCGCTGCTCGACTTCACGCTGAAGCGCTACACCCACGCGCCGTATGGAAGCGAGACGACCGCGGCGCTGATGGACTACCTGCGCCAGGGCGGCGCGTGGACGGGGTCGGACACGCAGCTCACGGCCAAGGCGGCGGGTCTCGGCCGGCTCATCGTCGGCTCGGCCGAGTACCAGTTCAATTGAGGACGCCGACCATGCGATTCACGCGCCGGCAGTTCGTCAGGGGCGGCGTCTCGGCCTTCACCTTCGGCTTCGCCGCGCCGCAGTTTCTGTCGGAGTTGGCGCTGGCCCAGGGCGGCGGCACCCGCAACCTCGTCATCGTGTATCTCAACGGCGGCAACGACGCGCTGAGCACGCTGGTGCCCTACGGCGACGCCGACTATTACGCCCGCCGGCCGACCATCGCCCTGCCGTCGGGGATGGTGCTGCAGGTCGGCACCGATCGCGGCGGCAACCTGCTCGGCCTGCATTCGAGCCTGGGCGGCCTCAAGGGCATCTTCGACAGCGGCAAGCTGGCGATCGTCCAGCGCACCGGCTACCAGAACTCGAGCCGCTCGCACTTCCAGGGCTTCGACATCTGGGGCACGGCCAACCCGGCCGACGCCACCGGCCCCGGCTGGCTGGGCCGCTACCTCGACACGCTGCCGTCGCCGATCGATCCGCTGGTGGGCTGGAACACCTCGCGCGAGACGCCGCGGGCGCTGATGGCGCGCACGGTGGGCGTGCCGGCCATCACCAATCCGGCCACCTACAGCTTCGCCAGCCCCAACGCCGGGGCCGAAGCCGGGTTCGAACGGGCCGCCGCGCTGCGCATCGCCTCGCACCTGCCGGCCGATCGCCCGCACCTGGCCTTCGTGAACTCCACCGCGCAAGCCGCGCTCGGCACGCTCGACCGCGTGGCCACGGTGGCCACCTACCGGCCGTCGCTGACCTACCCGAACAACGGCTTCGGGCAGGCGCTGCAGGCGGTCGCCGGGGCGATGTACCGGCAGATCGGCACGAAGGTGTTCTGGGTCGCCACTGGCGGCTACGACACCCACGCCAACCAGAACCCGGTGAACGGCGCCTACCGCAACCTGATGGCCACGGTGAACACCGGCCTCACCGCCTTCCACGACGATCTGCGCAACCAGGGGCTGCTCGACTCGACGCTGGTGCTGCTGTTCTCGGAGTTCGGCCGCCGCATCACCGAGAACGGCAGCCAGGGCACCGATCACGGCGCGGCCGGGATCATGATGGCGATGGGCGGGCTGGTGCGCGGCGGGCTCTACGGCACTGCGGCGACGCTGCGCCAGGACCCGTCGAACCCCGACCTCGAGAACAACGCCGGCGACGTGCGCCACGAGACCGACTTCCGCGCCGTGTACGCGAAGGTGCTGGATGCCTGGCTCGGCGCGGACTCGGTGTCGATTCTCGGCGCAGACTTCAGGGGCGGGTCGCCAGCGATTCTGTAGCCGGCGGCGCGCGACGTCACGTCAGGTGGCAGGCGCAGAGGTGCCCGGGCCCGACGGCCCGCAGCGCCGGGACCTGCGCGACACAGACCGCCTCCGCGCGGGCAGCGCGTGCGGAACACGCAGCCGGACGGCGGGTCGAGCGGGCTCGGCATCTCGTCCTTGAGTTCGACCCAACGGCGGCGCCTGGCCGGGTCCGGCACCGGTGCGGCGGACAACAGCGCCAGTGTGTAAGGGTGCGCCGGGCGGCCGTGCACCGTCTCGGCGGTGGCGATTTCCATCACCTGCCCCAGGTACAACACGACGACGCGATCGCAGAAGTGTTCGACGACCGCCAGGTCGTGGGCGATGATCAGAAGCGTCAACCCGAACCGCGCCTGCAGATCCTCGAGCAGGTTGACGACCTGGGCCTGAATCGACACGTCGAGCGCCGACGCGGTTTCGTCGGCGACCAGGATCTCCGGCTCGACGGCGAAGGCCGTGGCGATGACGATGCGCTGGCGCGCTCACGTCCAGCTTGCCCGGGTCGGTCGAGATTGCTTTGGCGCACCTGCAAGTCACGACAACCGTAGTCTGGCTGGGCGGCCAAGGTCGGATAACGCGGATCCTGTCGCCCCCAGCCCCTGTTAATGTTGTCTATCGTTACCGGGACGCCATCGACGAGTCCCGGTTGCAGGGCCCGAACAACGCTGCGCTCGCCGCGATGCGACCGCTGGACGGCAGCTTCTGTCCGGTGTCAAGCCATACCGTGGCGAGGCAGTCGCGTGGGACAGCAACGGAGAGGGTTAGCGACGGTGCATCAAACAGCCGGCCTTCGCCTCAATCGCGCGGATGCCGATTCACTCACCTGGCTGGCCGCCGTGGCGGTCGCTGGGCTGGCATTCGCTCTCACGTTCGGGGGCAGCGTATTTTCGGCCAGCGTCTCTGACACTTCCGGCTACGTGTCCGCCGCCAAAGGCCTCATAGACGACGAACTCGTTAGACCGGCGCCGCTGCAGCTCATTCCATCGATTACGGGCCTGCACGTGCCCACATCGCCACTGGCCTACGTGCCAGGGCCGGCGGCCGGAACAGAGGTCCCAGTTTATCCCCTGGGGCTCCCTTACTTGATGGCCGCGACGGAGACCGTCCTCGGTCCGCGCGCGGCATTCGCGGTCACGCCCCTGTCGTTGGCGATGCTGGCCTTCCTTGCCTTCCTGCTGGCCCGCGACGCCGCTGGCAACGCGGCCGGTATCGGCGCCGCCGTCCTCGTGGTGGCCGACCCGGCCGCGCTCCTGAACGCGGTGTGGGGCATGAGCGACGTGCCAGCCGCCGCCTGCTGGATTGCAGCCTGGTACTTCGCCCTCCGCGACACACGGTCAAGCGCCATTACAGCCGGTTGCCTGTGCGCACTCGGCAGCACGATTCGTCCGATCCTCGGGCCGCTGGCGGTGGTCATCGGATGCCAGTGCCTCCTCTCGAACGCGCCGGTCGGCGTTCCAAGCCGGTGGAACTGGGGGCGATGTGGCGCCTTCCTGTGTGTCGCGATTGCGGGACCGCTCTTGGTCGCTTGGTCACAATCCGCCCTCTACGGGAACCCCTTTAGGTCAGGATATCCCGCCGGGATTGCCATGTTCGGCCTCGCGTACGTTGGCCAGAACCTCAGGAACTACCCGCATCTCTTCATCGATGTGCATGGTCCAGGGCTCAGCGCGACCTTGGTCGCCGGATTGGCTTTTGTCCTCTCACCATCCCCGATCGGTAGGCTCGTGAGGACGGGGATCCCCCTTGCTGTAGCGAACTGCGCGCTCTATGCGATCTACCTGCCGTACGACAGCTGGCCGTTTCTCAGATTCCTGCTCCCCGCCACGACTGTCATCTTCGTGATCGCGTCAGCTGGGCTTGCCGGTCTCATTGGCCGCTTCCCGTCGAATGCCAGGTTGAGCCCGCTGCGCTGGGTGGTCATCGCTCTGCCTCTCTTGACGATCGTCAATGCGCAGGAGAACTACCGATTCGTTGCCGCGGAACCACTCACTCACGCCAAGACGCCCGTGATGGGCGCCTACCTCGACGCCGTGCTACCCCGCAACGCCATCGTGCTGTCGTTCATTCACAGCGGCGCCGTGGCTCACTACACCGGCCGCACAGTCTTGAGGCCGGAGCACATCGCGGGGCAGCAGCTCGATGAGTTGGTCTCGACGCTTACGAGCAACGGATGGCATCCCGTATTTGTCCTCGATGAGAACGTCGAGATTCCGGCGTTCAAGAGCATCTTCACGGGAAGCTCCTTTGGCATGCTGGACTGGCCCCCGCGCGCCGAGTTCGTCAGCGACACGAAGATTCTCTACTACTCTGCGACGGACCGACTTCGCCATTCGACGGGCGAGGTATGGCCGACGGACATCGTTCGCGTTCGACAGTAATCGTACCGCGCCCGCGGTCGGACCGAGGCGGCCCTGAGCGGGAAGCCCAGGGCCGCCTAGTGTGCGCTACTGCGTCGCAATCTGGAAAGACATGGTGCGCCAGTGCGACACGACGTTGGGATCGCCGAGCTGGAGAGTCACGTTGTTCTGCCCAGCGCCGCTGCCCCACACCGCGTCAGCCCTCGCTTCGTTCGCAAACACCATGTAGTTCGCGCCGAGGGGCGTACCCCACGCGCTGTCCTGCACGAAGGTCACCTTCATCGTCGGCGCAGCGGTGAACGTCGAGCTGGCGCTGAACTTGACCCAATCTCCATGAGCGGGCGGCGTGAGACTGCCCAGATTCACGCCCGTGTAGATGCCCGGGTTTGTTCCTGATGGCCCACACGGCAAGCCCCTCGGAAGCTGGCTCGACGTCGTGTTCGCCGGAAGATTGGCGCCATATGGTGCCCCGGGGTGCGGTCCCGTCGCGTCGGTGACGCTAGTGAGGTTGGACTGGAAGTATCGAGGCTCGTCGTACCAGGACGCCGGCCACTCGTCAGTCGAGGGGAATGCATCGCAGGCGTACTGACCGTCCCAGCTCAACAGGTTGTCGTAGTCCTTCGAGTAGCCGACCCAGAGCCAGTAGTACGCCCCGAACACGGGCAACGGCGGCAGCGCCACCCTGGGAATGAAGCGCCAGATGACGCGGATGTAGTCCGGGTTGCAGATGAATCCCGCTTGCGAATCAATCCAGGCCTGCACTCCGTTATTGTCGTTGCCATCAAACGTGTCGACAAACGGCCCGTTTACCCACTCGCCTGACATTCGGGCTCCGTTGGCGTAGAAGATGCCTTCCGGTATCTCGAGCCCGTCATAGATCGTGTACGGGCTACGGTTCGGGGCCGAGTACGTGTCCTGATGGCTGACCCCCACGCAGCACGCGCTGACGCTCCCGAACTGGATAGACATCTCTGTCGGCGGTGCGTAGCGGTCCCAGTACGTGAGTGCCGTCTGCGGCGATGAACCCACGATGAGCTCGTTGTGGGCCCATGCTCCCACTTTCGGATATTTGAAGGCTGCGCCACCCGCGCCCTGGTCTCCGCTGAGCGTCCACACTCCCTGCAACGTGCCCTTGCCGAACCATGCGAGGTACTTGTAGGTGATGAACACGCGATCGCCAGCCTTCATCAGCCCGCTGACGGGTGCGCTGACATTCAGGCTGCGCGTCGACCGATCGGCCTTCTTGATGAGGTCGATTTGCGCGCCCTGTGGCCACGAATGGGCCATGCTGTCGACGGTGATGACATCCCCGTCGTCCATCGTGATGTTTGCACGCACGGGCGCCGCCGCGAGCAGCGCTGGCGTGAGAAGAAAGACGAGGGCCAACTTGACAGTAACCGCTCTCATGACACCTCCTAGTCGGCACTAGGCCGCGTGAGGGGAGCACGAGGGGAGACTGCGACGCCGAGACACCCGCGGATCTTGATGCCAGCCTTCAGCACAAGCGGGCGTTCGGCCCTTGACCATCCGTACGGTGTCGGCTTCAGAAGTGGTGCAGCAATCCGCGGTCCGACTGCGTCTCCAGGAACGGCGTAGCTGGCCAAATCTGCGTGGATGTGGGAGTTGTTCTGTGCAACGCAGCTTCGCCAGCACCACCCGCTGTCGGCAGCCGCGAAAGATTCCAGTACGACCCGCGGCATTCTTCCGTGTAGGAAGTGCTCGCCGACCTCATCTGCATACTGGAACCAGACGACGCACCCTTTTCACAGAGCAGACCGCCCAAGGTCGACCGGCCGCTGGCCTCTTGGCGGGCCAGACGCGCGAAGTGCTACCAGTCAAGAGCCGCAGACGTGCCGGGTTGGTAGACCACGTCGACGGCGTAGCCCAACTCGAAGGGCGCGCCGTCCCACACCGGGATGCGGTCCGTGTCCCACCTCAACGGCAGGCGCCGCGGCATGGCCGGGGCGACGTCCAGTTCGTGGCCGTCGGTGTCGCCGCACTGTGGTTGTGCCGTCGTCACTTCTGGTCAGCAAATAGCCGCCCTCGTGCAGCAGGCGATGGTGGCCACGGCACAACAGGACGAGGTTCGCAACGCTGGTAACGCCGCCGGCGGTCCAGTGCCGTACGTGGTGGGCATCGCAGATCCGGGCCATGCAGCCCGGGAACTGGCAATGTTCGTCCCGGGCGCGGAGCGCTCTACGGATCGACGGCGGAACCGTGCGGGTCTTCCGGCCGATGTCGAGCGGTGCCCAGCCCTCGTCGTCGATCATCGCCACCACCGACGCGTCGTTGCAAAGGCGCCGCCGTCACCCGATCGATGCCTCGCCAAGCGCCGACGAACCGCTCGACGTCGGCGGCCGTGGCCGCTTGAGCGAAATGGAGCAGCGCGACCTCGTTCTCGGGCGTGGCGACCCGGGTCAGTGCCCGCACCTTGGCGTAGGAGATCGCCCGCGGGCCATGGTGGCGCTCACCAGCGGCAGTCCGGCCAGCGCCCTGGCGACCCGTAGTTTCTCGCCGGCCGCGCCGAGCGAAATGCCGGTACGCCAGTGCAACCAATGGGCGCTTGTGGCGAACTTGCCGTCGCCATCATGGAGCACTTCAGCCGCTACTGACCGTGCGCCGCGCTGATAGACTTGAGCGATGAGTCGCAGCGTGATGACCACGGTCGGGGTGGTGCTGTCGTTGGCCGCGGCGCACGCCGCCGCTCACGACGGGGGCCGCGAGGCGGATCGGCTAAGGGACGCCATCGCCGTGCTCGACGAGGTGATGGGCGCCGGCGACCGCGCCGTGCCGCGGTCGATCATGGAGAAGGCCGAGGCCATCGCCGTGTTCCCGTCGCTCGTGAAGGCCGGCTTCGTCGTCGGCGGATCGCGCGGGCACGGGGCGATCAGCGTGCGCAATCCGAAGACCGGCGCGTGGAGCTCGCCGGGGTTCCTGACCATCACCGGCGGCAGCGTCGGGCTGCAGATCGGCGCCCAGGCCGTCGATCTGATCCTGGTCGTGCAGAACCGCCGCGGCCTCGACCAGCTGCTCAAGAACCAGTTCAAGATCGGCGCCGATGCCGCCGTGGCGGCCGGGCCCGTCGGGCGCGACGCCTCGGCCTCGACCGACATCCAGATGCGCGCGCAGATCCTCAGCTACTCGCGCACGCGCGGCATTTTCGCCGGCATCACCCTGAACGGCAGCACGATCCGCCAGGACCGCGACGCCAACGAGCGCTTCTACGGCACTGCGTACCGCACCACGCAGATCGTGAACGAGGGCCGCGGCGGCGCGCCCGATCCGGTGCCGGCGTGGAAGGCGGCGCTGGCGCGGCACGCCGGCGGAACCTCCTGAGTCAGCGTCGAATTCAGCCTGGGGGCCGGATCCGCCAATAGTTGAGTCTTACACACTAAATAGACTTGACGCATCAAGACGCATGTTGTATACAACGGCTCCAGGAGGTTCCTTCTCAAGGAGGTTCGTCATGTTCGGAACGACCCGTTGGACGCAGTACGACGACGTCTTCAACTTCCAGCGGGAGGTGGATCGCCTCTTCAACCGGTTCTGGAGCGATCTGCCGACCCGCACGGCCGTCAGCACCTCGCCCGCGTTCCAGGTCCACACGACCGACGACGGCTGGCAGGTGGACGTCCCCTTGCCGGGCATCGACCCGAAGTACGTCAATCTCGAAGTGGCCGGCAACACGCTGTCGATTCGCGTGGAGGTGCCGGGCGACAAGCAGCGCGAGGCGTTCCGCCACGAGCAGTCGCTCAGCATCCCGCCGTTCCTCGATCTCGAGAAGCTCAGCGCGTCGCATCAGCACGGCATGCTGCGCCTGACGATGCCGATCAAGGACGCCGTCCGGCCGCGCCGAGTGCAGATCCAGGTGCCCGAGGACCAGCGGCAGCTCGCCGGCGTCAGCTAGGCGTACGCCCGCATCGGGCCGCGTGAGCGGCCCGGTTCGCTCACGCCGCTCGCGACGCTGGCCATCGGCTGGCGGTCGCGGGCGGCGTCGTCTTTTCGGCGATGCTCAGAACACCCAGGTGCCGACGGATGCGACACGGGCGGCTACTTCACTCCGACGACCGTCGAGTCGTGCATCCAGCCGCGATCCTCGTTCTTGTACCAGCGCATCAGCAGCCCGGTCTTGCGCAGGTCGGGGGTGAGTCGCACCTGCACCCACTCCTTGTCGCGGGCCAGCACGGCGAGCAGCGTGTCGCGCGGCGCCAGCACCAGCACCTCGGTGGTGGTGTTCGGCCCCTTGTGGATGTTGGCGTGGCTGCTCGGCACGCGCACCCGATCGCCGGCGGCCGGGGCCGGCGACTGGGCGGCGAGGCCGGCGCCGAACGCCAGGCACGCCGCGAGAGAGGTCAGCGCGATGCGTCGCGAGAGTCGGGGCCACGCCTGGTGCGTCATGCGCGGGATGGTCCGCTCCCCCTGCCGGCGTGTCAAGTCCGCTGACGTCTGCGCCTGAGGTTGACAGCCGGGCCGCCGCCATCGCAATGTCTCGCCTGTCTCCGGTTGCCCGGCCGGTTTGACGGAGAGTCTCATGCGCGCTCCGAAGACGGCCGTCGTACTGGCGGCGGTGAGTGTCGGCGTGTCGCTGGGCCCGATCGACGGCCCGGCGGTGCTCCTCAGCCAGAGCAAGGTCGAACTGCCGGTGCGGCCGGTGCCGATGGGCGACTACGAGGTCGTGCCCGACTGGCCGAAGCCGCTGCCCGATACCGACCTGTCGCACGCCGGCTGGACGTGGGGCTCGGGCGCCGGCGTGTTCGCCGAGACGCCCGACAAGGTCTGGGTCTCGCAGCGCAGTGAGATCCAGCTGCCCGAAGGTGCCACGCCCTGGATCTGCGCGTGCCTGCTCACGCCGCGGCGCACCAACACCGGCCGACGCGACTACTCGGGCAAGGACTACTTCTACCAGCAGCGGCGGCACCACCTGGTGTTCGCCGTCGATCGCAACGGCACCACCATCGACGAATGGCTGCAACACGACCGGCTCCTGGCGCCGCCGCGGGGATCGGGTCTCGGCGAGGCCGGCCGCGGGCCGCACAAGCTGCTCATCAGCCCCTACGATCCGCAGCGCCACGTGTGGATCGTCGACGACGACCAGCACATCATCAACATCTTCACTAACGACGGGAAGCTGGTGCGGACGATGGGTGAGAAGGGCGTGCCCGGCCGCGGCCCCAACAATTTCAACCGGCCCACCGATATCGCCTGGCTGCCCGACGGCACGTTCTTCGTCGCCGACGGCTACGCCGGCACGCGCGTCGCCAAGTTCGACAAGGACGGCAAGTACCTGCTCGACTGGGGCCGGCCGCCGGCCGATCCCGACAAGCCGGGGCCCTACGAGTTCTGGTCGGTGCACAGCATCGGCATCAGCCGCGACCGCCGCCTGTTCGTCGCCGACCGTGAGCACCACCGCATGCAGGTGTTCGACGAGAACGGCAAGTTCCTGGAGATGTGGCCGACCGGGCACGACTCGGCGGTGCTGGCGCACACCGTCACCGAGGACGACCACGTCTGGGTCGCCGACTGGACCACCGATCGGCTGGTGAAATACGACCTGAACGGCCGCTACATCCTCGACATCGGCGGCCACGGCGCGCAGCCGGGACAGTTCGACGGCGTGCACCAGATCAGCGTCGACCAGGACCGCAATCTCTACGTGACCGAGGTGGCCAACGACCGGTCGCAGAAGTTCCGGCCGAAGGCCAATGCCGACCCGGCCAAGATCGTCGGCCCGCCGGTGGGCGGCTGGCCGAAGCGCTAGTTCAGTGCCAGACCCCGCCACCAGGGGTGGTGGGGGCAACTGGCGTTGCCACCACCCCTCAGGCCACGGCGCGCCGGGCGTTGAGCGCCATCCAGCCGCGGGTGACGCGGTAGATTGCCCAGATGCCGAGGGCGACGAAGCCCACGAACCAGATCGCGAAGCCGACCAGCACGATGGCCAGCAGCGCGCCGCTGAGGAACACCAGGCACGCCCACAGCATCGCGAACCAGAAGGTACGGATCTGCCAGGTGAAGTGTGACTCGAGCCACGTGCCGCGGGCCTCGCCGCGCTTCACGTAGTTGATGATGACGGCGAGGATCGACGGCCAGCCGAACAGGAAGGCGCCGACCACGGTGGACGTGGTGAAGGCGCCGATGGCCAGGCCCAGCGCGTGCAGGGCGTAGGTGACGTGCGTGATCGTGACCAGCGACGTGTCGGGCGAAACCGAGGCGTCGCGGGTGGCGGTCGTCGCGGTCATGGCGTCCCCTCCTTGGGGATTCACCATGATTAGACGGGCGCCGGCCCCGGCCGTTCACCGGCTCGACATCGTCGCGGCGCCGGCTCAGCCCTTTACGTAGGCCAGCTTGGCGGCGATCTTCCCGCCGCGCACGGTCAGCAGGTCCATGCCGCGCAGATGCCACGGCTTGCCGTCGCGCATCTTGCGGTAGATCCACTGCACGGTGCAGCGATCGCCGGCGACGACGACGTCCTCGCTCTCGAACTTCGCGTCGGGGTTGTTGACGAACCAGCGCTCCCAGTAGGCGGCGACCGCCGCCTTGCCGACCAGGCGCGTGCCGTCGGGCGCCGGCGCGGTGTTCTCGAACACGGTGTCGTCGGTGAGCAGCGCGGCCACCGCGGCGGCGTCGTGGCGGTTGATGGCGTCGTTGAACCGCCGCACGACGTCGAGGGTCGAGCCGGCCGGCGGCGCCGCCTGCCCCTGAGTGGCGACGGTGGCCATGGCGGCCAGACCGAACGCGAGCGCGATGAGCTTCATGTTGCCTCCGCGGTGATAGGCGAGAATCCTCTGCCGGAACTGCCATCGGGAACGCGGGCGCCAGACACCAAGTCCACGTTCCACCGCCGCAGATTCTGCCACCGTTGCGTCAACGGCGGTTGCGGGCCCACTCCCTGGGGGCGGGGTCTGACCCCAACGGCACGGATTTCGCGCCATCGGGACAGGTGCTCATCTCGGAACCCACCGCCTCAGACGGCGGCGGCGAGCGCCTCGTCGATGCGCGGATAGCGGAACCGGAAGCCGAGGGCGTCGGCCTTGGCCGGCATCGCCCGCTGGCCGGTGAGCAGCACGTCCGACAGCTCGCCGAGGGCGATCTTCAGCGCCAGCGCCGGCACCGGCAGCACCGTCGGCCGGCGCAGGACCCGGCCGAGCGCCTTGGTGAACTCGTCGTTGCGCACCGGCGCGGGCGCGGTGAGGTTGAACGGGCCGGTCGCCGCCGGGTCGTTCATCAGGCGCACGGTCAGCGCCACCCAGTCGTCGACGTGGATCCACGACATCCACTGCCGGCCGGAGCCGAGGCGCCCGCCGACGCCGAGCTTGAACGGCAGGAGCATCTTCGCCAGCGCGCCGCCGCGCCCGAGCACCATCGACGTGCGCAGCAGTACCAGCGGACAGCGTGCCGCCACCGGCGCCGCGGCCTGCTCCCACGCGGTGGCCATCGTGGCCACGAAGTCGGCTCCGGCCGGCGTCGCCTCGGTGACGTACTCGTCGCCGCGCGGCCCGTAGATGCCGATGCCCGAGCCGCTCAGGAACACCCGGGGCGGCTTGGGCAGCCCGAGGACCGCCGCCGCCAGCGACGCGGTGGCCTGCAGGCGGCTGTCGAGCAGCGCCTGTTTTCGCGTCGGCGTCCACCGTTGATCGGCGATGCCCTCGCCGGCCAGGTTGACGATCGCGTCCACGCCGACGAGCGCACGGGCCCACGGGCCGGTGTCGCCGTTCGGGGTCCACGCGATGTCGTCGCGGCTGCGGGGACGGCGGGTGAGCACCGAGACGTCGTGGCCGGCGGCGGCCAGCGCGCCGACCAGCACCCTTCCGAGAAAGCCCGACCCGCCGGCGACGATCACCCGCATACCGCATTGTGACGCCGCAAGGCACCACGGGGCCCCGCCGGACGCCACGTCGCGCCGCAAGTCCGCCGGGCGGTCCGCCACACCGGGTCGGGCCAAGCCCGGACTTGACACCAGCCCGGTCTCCGGCCCACGATGCGGTTTAACCAAACGGTTAGTTAATTCTGATCGGTGATCGACCACCACTCGGACCGCCGCCTTCGATGCCACGTGCTGCCCGCCCCACCCGGCCCGCCCCCGCCACCCCCGCCCGCCTGACGCGGGCCCGAGGGGCGTCGCGAGCGGCCCCGTCCGCCGTCCCTGCGCTGCCGCCACGCCGCGCCCGCCGCCCCGGGCCCGCGCCGGGCACCAGACGTCCGGCCGCCGCGGTGGACGCCAACACCCGCGGCCTCATCTTCGCCGCTGCTGCCGCCGAGTTCGCTGCGCGCGGCTTCGACGGCGCCAGCGTCGACGCCATCGCCCAAGCCGCCCACGTCAACAAGGCGATGCTCTACTACCACTTCGGCAGCAAGCTGGGCCTGTATCGCGAAATCGTCCGCGACATGCTGTGGGCGGTCGGCGCCGAGATCACCGCGATCGCCGGCGGCGACGCCGCGCCCGCCGCCAAGATCACACGCTTCGTCAGGACGCTGGCCGACCTGAAGCAGGCCCGCCCGTGGTTTCCGCCGCTGATGCTGCGCGAGATGTCGGCCGGGGCGCCGCACCTCGATGCCGACACGCTCGCGCTGATGCGGGCGATCTTCGCCGCCTTCGCCGCCATCCTCGACGCCGGCGCCGCGGCCGGCGACTTCCGCCGCGTGCATCCCGTGCTCGCCTATATGTCGATCCTCGGCCCGATGATGATGAACGCCGTGCGCGAACGCGCCGCTGCCCGGCACGGCGGTCTCAATCTGCCGCTGTTCGTGCCGGTGCCGGCCGACGAACTGGTTGCCCACATGCAGCACACGGCGCTGCGCATGCTCGACGCCGCGCCGCGCTCCGACCCCTCCGCCCGTCGGGCCGCCACGCCGGCCAAGGACCGTTCGTGATGTCTCATCACCTCCCGCGCTCCCGCTTCCGCGCTCTTGCGGCGGCCGCCACGGCCGCCGTCGCCGTCACCGTCGCCGCCTGTCAGCAGGCCGAGGATCCGAACGCGCTCCGCGCCTCCGGCCACGTCGAGGCCACCGACGTGCGGATCGCCCCGGAAGTCGGCGGACGCATCACCGCGTTCGACCTGAAGGAAGGCGATCGCGTGGCCGCCGGCGTGACGATCCTGACGCTCGATCCCACCGACATCGACCTGGCGATTGCCCGCGCCCGCACCGAGCAGGCCGCCGCCGAGGCGCAGCTCCGCCTGGTGCGGGCGTCGGCTCGTCCCGAGGACGTACGCCAGGCCGAGGCGCAGGTCAGCGCCGCCCGCGCCGAGGTCACGTCCGCCCAGGCCGAAGTGGCGGCTGCCGAGGCCGACCTGAAGCGCTTCGAGCTGCTGCTCGAACGCAAGAGCGGCGCGCAGAAGCAACGCGACGACGCCGCCACGCGGCTCGATGTGGCCAAGGCCCGGCTCGATGCCGCGACCGAACGCGTTCGCGCCGCCGAGGCCGCGCTGGCCCGCGTCAACGCCGGTGCCCGGGTCGAAGAGGTCGGCGTGGCGCAGACGCGCATCGCCACCGCCCTGGCCGCCATCGCCACACTCGAGAAGCAGCGCCAGGACACCACGCTCGTCTCGCCGGTGGCCGGCGTCGTCACCGGGAAGCTCGCCGAGGCCGGCGAGGTGGTGGCGCCGCGGGCGCCCGTGGTCGTCATCACCGACCTCGATCGCGCCTGGGCCGACGTCTACGTGCCCGAGCCGGCGGTGCCGCGACTCACGCTCGGCCAGAGCGCCACGCTGTTCACCGACGCCGGCGGGCCGGGGCTGCCCGGCACCATCACCTACATCTCGCCCAAGGCCGAGTTCACGCCGCGCAACGTCCAGACGGCCGAGGAGCGCGCCAAGCTGGTCTACCGCGTGCGGGTCAGCGCCGACAACAAGGACGGCGTGCTCAAGCCGGGCATGCCGGTGGACGCCGCGTTCGCACTCGCGCCCCTCGCCGGCGCGCCGCCGGCCCCGGCGGCTGCCCGGCCATGACGACGCCGGCCATCGCGCTCACCGGCGTCGCCAAACGCTACGGCTCGACCACCGCGCTCGACGGGCTGACGTTCGAGGTCGGCCGCGGCGAGATGTTCGGGTTGATCGGCCCAGACGGCGCCGGCAAGACCACCGCCATCCGCCTCATCTGCGGCCTGCTCCACGCCGACGCCGGCCAGGTGCGCGTGCTCGGCCTCGACGCCGTGCGCGATCACCGCGCCCTCACCCACAAGGTCGGCTACCTGTCGCAGCGCTTCAGCCTCTACGGCGACCTGACCATCGACGAGAACGTCGCGTTCTTCGCGCGCATCCACGGCGTCCACGACTTCGCGGCGCGCCGCGACCACCTGCTCGACATGACGCAGCTCACGCCGTTCCGTACCCGGCTGGCGGATCAGCTCTCCGGCGGCATGAAGCAGAAGCTGGCGCTGGCCTGCACGCTGGTCCACCAGCCCGACGTGGTGCTGCTCGACGAGCCGACCACCGGCGTTGATCCGGTGTCGCGGCGCGAGTTCTGGAAGCTGCTGTCGCACTTCCTGGCCAGCGGCATCACCATCCTGATGGCCACGCCGTATCTCGACGAGGCCGAGCGCTGCCACCGCGTGGCGCTGGTGCACAACGGCCGGACGCTGGCCCTCGATGCTCCCGGCCGCCTGCGCACGTCGCTGCCGGGGCTGTGGATCGAGGCGTTCCCCGACGATGCACGCGGCGTCCGCGACGCCCTGCGCGCCGCCGGCCACGAGCACGTCGAGGTCTTCGGCGAGCGGCTGCACGTGTGGCTCGTCACGGCCCGCTCGGACGACGACGCGCACCGCCAGCTGCATCAGATGGTGGCGCGGGCCGGACTCCGGCCCTTCGACGGCCGCGTCATCACCCCGTCGCTCGAGGACGTCTTCATCGCCAGGCTGGCCGACCTGGACGCCGCCGCGCCCGTGGGAGCTGCGTCATGACAGTCCGGTTCCGAGACAGGTTCCTGGCACCGCTGACAACGGCTGCAGTGCTTGCACTGCTCCACGCATCCGCCGCCGCGGCGCAGACGCCGCTCCGGCTCACGCTCGACGACGCGCAGATCCGCGCCGTCGAACAGAGCCACCGCGTGGGCGAGGCGCGCGCCCGGCAGCAGGGCGCCGACGCCGGCGTGGTGGTGCGCAGCAAGGCCGACGTGCCGACGCTGACCGCGCTCGGCGGGTACACCCGCACCAATCACATCGACGAGTTCGGCGTGCCGCAGCCCAACGGCCAGCTGCGCGTCATCTATCCCGACATCCCCGACAACTTCCGCACCCGCCTCGAGCTGCAGTGGCCGATTTACACCTCGGGACGCACCGACGCGCTGGAGCGCGCCGCCCGCGCCGAGGCAGCCGCCACCGGCGCCGATCTGGCCGCCGTGCGCCTCGACCTGCGGCTCGAGGTCGCGCGCGCCTACTGGGCGCTGGTCACCGCGCGCGACACCGTGCGCGTGCTCGAGGCCGCCGTGGCCACCGCCGACCGTTCGCTGGCCGACGTGCGCACCCGCGTCGAGGCGGGGCTGCTGCCGCCCAACGACGTCTCGCGCAGCGAGGCCCAGCGCGCCCGGCAGGAGCTGCTGCTCATCGAAGCCCGCGGACGCGTCGACGCCGTGACCATCGACCTCGATCGCCTGCTCGGCCTGCCCGAGGGCACGCCGATCGAGCCCGCCGACGGCCTGGAGACGCCGCCGCCACCGTCGCGTGACGCCCAGGCGCTGGCCGGCGAGGCGCTGCAGCAGCGTCCGGAACTCGCGGCGCTGGCCGACCGCACCGTCGCCGCCGAGGAGCGCATCACCGCGATCGGCACCGCCCGCAAGCCGATGGTGGCCGTCAACTCCGGCGTGGACTGGGCCAACCCCAACCCGCGCATCTTTCCGCGCGCCGACACGTGGCAGGAATCGTGGGACGTATCGCTCAACGTCTCGTGGCAGCTCTTCGACTGGGGCCGCAACGCCGCCGAGCGCACCGAGGCGCGGTTCGCCGTCGCCGCGCTCAACGAGCGCCGCGCCGAGACCGAACAGCAGATCCGGGCCGACGTCCGCAGGCAAGTGCTCGATCTCGGCACGACGCAGGCAGCGCTGGTCCCGGCGCGCCTGGCGGTCTCGGCCGCGCAGGAGACCCAGCGCGTCGTCGCCGATCGCTTCGAGGCCGGCGTGGCCACCACGCTCGACGTGCTCGATGCCCAGCTCGCCGTGCTGCAGGCCGAGCTCGATCGCACGCGGGTGCTGGCCGATCTGCGCCTGGCCGAAGCCCGCCTGGCCCGCATCCTCGGGAGGTAGCGTGACCGGCAATCCCCCGGGCCCCGAGCCCCGAGCCCCGAGCCCCGCGATCGACGTCCGGAACCTGACGCGTCGCTTCGGCAGCTTCGTCGCCGTGAACGAGGTCTCGTTCGACGTGCGCCGCGGCGAGATCTTCGGCTTCCTCGGCGCCAACGGCGCCGGCAAGAGCACCACCATCCGCATGCTCTGCGGGCTGCTCCGGCCGACCAGCGGCACGGCGCTGGTCGGCGGCGTGGACGTGGCCCGCGATCCCGAGGGCGTGAAGCGGCAGATCGGCTACATGTCGCAGAAGTTCTCGCTCTACGAGTCGCTGACCGTGGACCAGAACATCCGCTTCTTCGGCGGCGTCTACGGCCTCACCGGCGACCGCTTCGACGCCCGCCGCGCCTTCGTGCTCGACATGGCCGGCCTGCGCGGCCGCGAGAAGACGATCACCAGGGCGCTTTCGGGCGGCTGGCGCCAGCGCCTCGCGCTCGGCTGCGCCGTGCTGCACGAGCCGCCGATCGTGTTCCTCGACGAGCCCACCGGCGGCGTCGATCCGGTGAGCCGGCGCCAGTTCTGGGATCTGATCGGCACGCTGGCCGCTGGCGGCGTCACGGTGCTCGTCACCACGCATTACCTCGATGAAGCCGAGCACTGCCACCGCCTGGCGATCATCCACCGCGGCGAACTGGTGGCGCTCGGCTCGGCCGCCGAGTTGAAGCAGGTGTTCGCCGAGCGGCCGATCCTGGAGGTGCAGGCCGCCCGGCCGGTCGAGGCGATGGCCGCGCTCGAGCGGCACCCCGAGGTGGAGAAGACCAGCATCTTCGGCACCGCCGTGCACGCCGTGTTGAAGCACGGCGGCGTCGAGGCCGAGGGCATCGCCCGGGCGCTGCGCGCCGGCGGCCTCGAGATCCGCACCGTCGCCTACGTCACGCCGTCGCTCGAAGACGTCTTCCTCGACGTCGTCGATCGGGGAGGGCAGGCGGCGTGATCGCCACCGTCCGCGCGGTGATGGTCAAGGAGATCCGGCAGATCACCCGCGATCGCCGCACGCTCCTGATCCTGCTGTTCATCCCGGCGTTCTTCCTGCTGCTCTACGGCTACGCCCTCAACTTCGACATCCGCAACATCCGCCTGGCGGTGGACGACCGCGACAACTCGGCAGCCAGCCGCGCCCTGGTCTCGGCCTTCGTCAACTCCGGCTACTTCGAGTACGCCGGCCCGGTGCACAGCGGCGCCGCGCTCGACCGGTTGATCGACACCAACGACGCCCGCGCCGCCCTGGTCATTCCCGACGGCTACGGCCGCGACCTCGCCCGCCGCGTGCCGGTGCGCGTGCAGGTCGTCGTCAACGGCGACAACGCCAACACCGCCTCCGCCGTCGTCAGCTACGCCGGCGCGATCGTCGCCGAGGCCGGCGCGCAGCTGCTGGCCACGATGCCGGGCCCGGCGGGAACAGCCGCTATCGGCGGCGTTGTCGGGTTCGAACCGCGCGTCTGGTACAACCCGCAGCTGCGCAGCACGCTGTTCCTGGTGCCCGGGCTGATCGCCTATATCTCGATGATCACGGCGGTGATCTCCACGGCGATGGCCGTCGTCCGCGAGAAGGAACGCGGCACGATGGAGCAGATCCGCATGGCGCCGGTCGATCCGATGGCGTTCGTGCTCGGCAAGACGCTGCCCTACTCGGTGATCGCGTTCGCCTCGGCGCTGCTCATCATCCTGGTGAGCATGGTGCTGTTCGAGCTGCCGCAGCGCGGCTCGTGGTGGCTGCTGTGCCTGTCGATCGGCCTGTTCCTGCTCGGTGCGCAGGGCCAGGGGCTGCTCATCTCCACGGTGGCGCCGACCCAGCAGGTGGCCTTCCAGCTCGCCCTGCTGTCGAGCTTCCTGCCGACGTTCATCCTGTCGGGGTTCATCTTCCCGATCACCAGCATGCCGGCGGCGGTGCAGGCGATCACCTACGCGGTGCCGTCGCGCTACTTCCTGGTGGCGCTGCGCAGCGTCGTGCTGAAGGGCGCCGACCTGCTGGTGTTCTGGCAGGACCTGGCGGCCCTGGCCATCTTCGCCGCGGTGGTGCTCAACCTGGCGGCGCTGCGCCTGCGCCGCGAGTGGAGCTGAGACGATGCCCGCGCTCCGCCGCGTCGTCCACCTGCTGCGCAAGGAGCTGATCGAGCTGCGCCAGGATCCGCGCCTGTTCGGCATCGTGATCATGGCGCCGATCATCCAGCTCACCGTGCTCGGCTATGCCGCCACGACCGACGTCAAGGACGTGCCGCTGCTGGTGGTGGACGGCGATCGCTCGGCCGAGAGCCGGCGGCTGATCGCCCGCTTCGACGCCAGCGCCAACTTCGTGATCGTCGACGTGGTGAGCGGCACCGGCGCGGTCGAGCCGCACCTCGAACACGGCACGGCGTGGATGGCGCTGACGATCCCGGCCGGGTTCGGCGCGGCCGTGGCGGCCGGCCGGCCCGGCACCGTGCAGGTGATCGCCGACGGCACCGACAGCAACTCCACCACGGTGGCCCTGGGCTACGCGCGCAGCGTCGTCGCCGGCTACTCGCAGGATCGCCTGGCCGAGCGGCTGCCCGGCGGCCTGCGCGCCGCCCCGATCGACGCCGACATCCGCGTCTGGTTCAACCCGCGGCTCGAGAGCCGCGACTTCATGGTGCCGGGCATCATCGCGCTGCTGCTGCTGGTGATCACCACCAACCTCAGCGCCATGGCCATCGTCCGCGAGCGCGAGGTGGGCACGCTGGAGCAGCTCAACGTCACGCCGCTGGCGCGCTGGGAGCTCATCGTCGGCAAGCTCCTGCCCTACGCGCTCATCGGCCTCATCGACGTCGTGCTGGTGACGCTCGTCGCCGTCTACTGGTTCCAGATCCCGATGCGCGGCAGCTTCGCGCTGCTCTTCGCGACCAGCCTGATCTACCTGCTGTCCACGCTGGGCCTCGGGCTCTTCGTCAGCACCATTTCGGCCACCCAGCAACAGGCGTCGATGACGACGACGTTCTTCTTCATGACGCCGATGATCTACCTGTCGGGGTTCATCTTCCCGATCGAGAACATGCCGCAGTGGATCCAGTGGGTGACCTACGCCATCCCGCTGCGCTATTTCCTGGTGATCGTCCGCGGCATCTTCCTGAAGGGCATCGGGTTCGAGATCCTGTGGCCGCAGATCGCGGCCCTGCTGGCCTGCGGCCTGGTGCTGATCGCGCTGGCGACGCTGCGATCCAGCAAGCGCCTGGCGTAGCTACCGGCCGGCGGTCGTCGTCCAGCCCTCGCGCGGCACGCGAGTGAGGAACGCGTTCGCCGCGTCGTCGTTGGTCACCCGCATCGCCTTGCCGTCGTAGACCAGCCTGGTGCCGGCGCGCAGCGACACGATGCCGAGCAGCATCACCTCGGTGAGCCGGGCCGCGTAGTCGAACGGGCACGACGGCGCCACCATCCCGCGAGCGGCGTCCACCCAGTTCATCTCGTGCAGCTCGTCGGGGATGCGCCGCAGGATGCGCGGCGGCCGGCCGACGGCGTCGTGCAGCGCCTTGGGCAGCAGCCGCGGCCTGGCGCCGTAGGTCTCGTAGAGCAGCTTGCCCCTGGCGCCGACGACCAGCGTGCCGCCGCCGGGATTGAGCACGTCGTCGCCGAGCTCGGCCGGCCTGGGTGGCAGCAGGCCGCCGTCGTACCACGTCATCTTCAGCGCGGGACGGCCGCCGCGGGCGGGGAACTCGTAAAACGTCGTCGTGGCGTGCGGGAACGCGATGCCGTTGAAGGGCGTGGACACGGTTTCGATCGTGGTGGGGAAGCCGAGGTCGAGCGCCCAGTAGGCGTGATCGATCAGGTGCGCGCCCATGTCGCCGAGCGGGCCGGCGCCCCAGTCGACCCAGCCGCGCCAGTTGAAGGGGTGGTACACCGGGTGGTACTCGACGTACGGCGCCGGGCCGAGGAACGGATCCCATGCCAGCCCCTCGGGCACCGGGTAGTTGCCGGCCAGCGCCGCGCCGAAGCGCGCGGTGATGCCCGGGCCGTTCCACCGCAGGTCGGCCGCCGGCGTCGAGAGCGTCGCCGGCCGCGGCACGCCCTGCGGCCAGAAGCCGAGCGGGCGGTTGGTCCAGACGTGCACCTCGCGCACCTCGCCGATCGCGCCCGAGCGGATGTATTCGACGGCGGTACGGCCCTCGTCGAGCGAGTGGCCCTGGTTGCCCATCTGCGTCGCCACCCTGGTCTCGGCGGCCTTCGCGGCCAGCTGCCGCGCCTCGGCCACCGACCAGCACAGCGGCTTCTCGACGTAGACGTGTTTGCCCAGGTCCATCGCCGCCAGCGCCACCGGCGCGTGCAGATGGTCGGGCGTGGCCACGACCACCGCGTCGATGTCCTTCTTCTCGTCGAGCATGCGCCGGTAATCCTGGTAGCGCGCCGCCTTCGGCACGGCGGCGACGAACGCCTTCTGTCTGTCCACGTAGGCGATGGCCCGGCTGCGCTCCAGCGCCGTCATCGGCCGCGTGGTGGCCGGCCGCGCGCCGCCTTCGTTTCGCGCCGACGCCGGCGCCCGCACTTCGACGACGTTGTCGGCGATGCGCTTTTCCTGCGTGGCGATCTCGTCGGGCAGGCCGGCGAAGCCGCGGTCGGCGTAGCCCCAGTCCACGTCGCACATCGCCACCACGTTCTGGCTGGCCATGTTGGTGAGCACGGCACGGCCGCGGCCGCCCACGCCCACGCCGGCGATGTTCAGCCGGTCGCTCGGCGCCTGGAATCCGCGCCCCAGGACGTGGCGCGGCACGATGGTGACGCCCGCCGCGGCGAGGCCCGCGGTGGAGAGGAAGCGGCGGCGGGAGCGTCCGGCGGTGGTCGGCATGGGCGGCGTCACCTCGACGGCACAACGGCCGGCGCCACGCCGGCGGGCCCCTGGGGGCGCCCGTAGTTGTAAACGATTGCAGGAGGCGGGTGCAATAATCGTCGGGTTTGCCCATCCAGTCGCGCCCCGACGCTGTCGTCTTCGACCTCGACGGCACCATCGTCGACAACATGGCCCTCCACGCCGAAGCGTTCGCCGAGTTCGCGGCGCGCCACGGCCTGCCGCCGCTGACCCCGGCCGACCGCGCCCGGCTCGACGGCCGCCGCAACAGCGAGATCTTTCCGGTGCTGTTCGACCGCGAGATGGCCCGGGAGGAGTGGCTCGCCTACGAGCACGAGAAAGAGAGCCTCTACCGCGACCTGTCGCGCGGCCGGCTCACCCTGGTGGCCGGCCTGTCGGCGCTGCTCGAGTACCTGGAGGAGCGCGACATCACCGTCGCGCTGGCCACCTCCGCCCCGGCGCTCAACGTCACCCACACGCTGGCCGAGGTGGGCCTCAGCCACGCGTTCCCGACCATCGTTCGCGGCGACCAGGTGGGCCGCGGCAAACCGGCCCCCGACGTGTTCCTCGAGGCGAGCCGCCAGCTCGACGTGCCGCCGGCAGCCTGCGTGGTCTTCGAGGACGCGCCGATGGGCATCACTGCCGCCCGTGCCGCCGGCATGCCGGTGGTGGCGATCGCGTCGAGCTTCAGCGCCGCCCAGTTCCAGGCGCTGGCCGAGCCCCCCGATCTCGTCTGCCGCGACTTCGCGGAGTTCCTCGCCCTCGCCACCTGGTGAGCGCCGACCATCCAGACTCTTCCCCTTCGCCATGGCCGAGACGTCGTTTCCCCGCGACCGCATCCGCATCTCGATCCTCGAGAACGTCCACCCCGCCGCGGCCGAGGCGCTGCGCGCCCGCGGCTACACCGTGGAGGTCCTCCCGCGCGCCCTCGAGGGCGACGAGCTGCGTGAGGTGATCGCCGCGTCGCACGTCCTCGGCGTGCGCTCGCGGACCAAGGTGCGCGAGGCCCAGCTCGAGCGGGCCGGACGCATGCTGGCGATCGGCTGCTTCTCGGTCGGCACCGACCAGGTGGCGATCGCCGACGCGGCCCGGCGCGGCATCCCGGTGTTCAACGCGCCCTACGCCTCCACCCGCAGCGTCGCCGAGCTGACCATGGGCTGCGTCGTCGCCCTGGCCCGCCGGCTCGGCGACAAGAGCGACGCGCTGCACCGCCACCACTGGGACAAGTCGCTGGCCGGCGCGCACGAAGTGCGCGGCAAGACCATCGGCATCGTCGGCTACGGCCACATCGGCCAGCAGGTGGGGCTGCTGGCCGAAGCGTTCGGCATGCGCGTGCTGTTCCACGACATCCTCAAGAAGCTGCCGCTCGGGCTGACCCGCCCGCTCCCCGACCTCGATCAGCTGCTCGAGGACTCGGACTTCGTGACGCTGCACGTCCCCGAGACGCCGCGCACGGTCGGCATGATCGGCACCGCGCAGCTCGATCGGATGCGGCAGGGGAGCTACCTGCTGAACCTGTCGCGCGGCAAGGTCGTGGACGTAGCGGCGCTGCGCCAGGCGCTGGCCAGCGGCCACCTCGCCGGTGCGGCGCTCGACGTGTTCCCCAAGGAGCCGACGCCGCAGGTGGCCGAGTTCGACGTCGGCCTGAGCGACCTGCCCAACGTGATCCTGACGCCGCACGTCGGCGGCAACACCGAGGAAGCGCAGCACGCCATCGGCCTCGAGGTGGCGCACGCGCTCGGCGAGTTCATCGACCGCGGCTCCACCGAGGGCGCGGTGAACTTCCCGCAGGTCAACCTGCCGGCGATGCCGGGCACGCACCGCATCCTCAACATCCACAGGAACGTCCCCGGCGTGCTGGCCGCGGTGAACAACATCGTGTCCGAGGTGGGCGCCAACATCGACGCCCAGCAGCTGGTCACCACGCGCGACATCGGCTACCTGGTGATGGACGTCAACCGCGAGCTGTCCGACGAGGTGCACAGCCGCATCTCGGCGCTGCCGATGAACGTGCGGACGCGTATCCTCTACTAGTGAGCGACGTCCTGAGCGCCCGCGACCTGACCGGGCCGGTCACGTCCCAGCCGGCCAGCGTGCGGCTCGCGCCGCCCGCCGCGGACGTGGCCGATCTGCTGCACGACGAGTCGCGGATGGCGGCGTCCGCCGTGGCTTCGGTGGCCGAGCCGGCCACCCTCGACGAGCTGCGCCAGGTGCTGCGCTGGCACGCCGACCACGGGCACCCGGTGACGGTGAGTGGCGCCCGCACCGGCGTGGCCGGCGGCGCGGTGCCGGATGCGTCCACGCACCTGGTGTCCACGGCGCGGCTGCGCGGCGTGGTCGAGCTCGATCTGAAGGCCGATCCGCCCGTCGTGCGCGCGCTGGCCGGCACGCCGCTGCGCGACCTGCAGGCGTATCTCGCGTCGCACGCGCCGGGATGGCTGCTGCCGCTCGACCCCACCGAGGCGAATGCCTCGATTGGCGGCATGGTGGCGACCAACGCCGCCGGCTCGCGCGGCTACCGCTTCGGCGCGACGCGCGACTGGGTCGTGGGCCTCACCGTGGAATTGGCGTCGGGCCGCACGCTCGTGCTGCAGCGTGGCCGCGACCAGGCCGACGGCGATGCGGTGACGCTGGCCGACGGCGCGGCGACGCGCGTGGCGCACCTGCCGGCCATTCCCAAGCCGCTCACCAAGAACTCGATCGGCTACGGCTTCGCGCCCGGCGGCGACGTGCTGGACCTGTTCGTGGGCAGTGAGGGCACGCTCGGGGTGGTCAGCGACGTGACGCTGCGGCTGATGCTGGCCAGCGAGTCGCGCCTGGCGTTCCTGCAGTGCTTCGCCACGCCGGCCCAGGCCTTCGCGTTCGTGACGGCGCTGCGCGACGACGACACACTGCGGACCACCGCGATCGAGTTCCTCGACGCCCGATCACACGCGCTGGCCCGCGAGACCGGCAAGCCCGAGGTGCTGCGCGTCCTGGCCAAGGCGCCGCCCGGCAGCTGCTCGGTGTTCGCCGAGTTCGGCTACGACGAAAGTACCGGGGCTCGGGACTCTGGGCTCGGGGCTCGGGGTGTGGGGCTCGAGGAGACGGTCGAGCGAGTGCTCGGCCACGTGGCAGCGGCCGGCGGCGACGAGACGGCGAGCCTCGCCGGCCTCGACGACCACGTGCTGCACGACATCCGCGTCTTCCGCCACGCCGTGCCCGAGCGGATCAACGCCACCATCGCCGAGCGGCGCCGCACGCATCCCACCCTGCACAAGATCGCCACCGACATGGCCGTAGAGGACCAGGACCTGCGCTGGGTCTACGACCTCTACACGTCGCGGCTCAAGGCGGCCGGGCTGGATCACGCGGTGTTCGGCCACGCCGGCAACAACCACTTCCACGTCAACATCCTGCCGAAGGACGACGCGGAGCTGCAGCGGGCCAAGGCGATCTACCAGGAGTTCGCGGCCGCCATCGTCGCCCGGGGCGGCTCGGTGTCGGCCGAGCACGGCATCGGCCGCATCAAGAAGCACTTCCTGCCGGTGCAGTACGACGCCGCCACGCTCGACACGATGCGGGCGGCCAAGCGCTGGCTCGACCCCGACTGGCGCCTCAACCCCGGCGTGCTGATCGATCCGGCCTGACCCCTCGTCAGGAGCGCTCGGCGCCGACCGGTGCCGTGGAGCGGCTGCCGGTTCCCGGAATCAGCATCGGCACCGCCCGTCGATAGCTCAGATACGACGCGCCGTGCTCGTGTGCCAGGTCGCGTTCCTCGAACTGGATCGCCACGACGATGTAAGCGGTCGTCGCCAGCGCGAACACCAGATGCGTCACCGTCATCGTCGGCGCGGCCCAGAACGCGATGATGAAGCCGAGGTACAGCGGATGCCGCACGACGCGGTACGGCGCCGGCGTGGCGAAGTGGACATGGGTGTAGTGCCGCCCCATGGCGTGCAGCCACACCTGGCGCAGGCCGAACAGGTCGAAGTGGTTGATGTAGAAGGTCATCACCAGCACCTGCAGCCAACCGGCCGCGAACAGCGCCCACAGCAGGCCGCGGGCCACCGGGGGCTCGACGTGCCACACCACGCCGCCGAGCGGCTGCCACTGCCAGTACAGCAGGTTCAACGCCAGGCTGGCGAAGAGCACGTAGGTGGACCGCTCGATCGCCCACGGCACGGTCTGCGTCCACCAGCGCTTGAACCAGCGGCGCGCCATCACGCTGTGCTGCACGGCGAACACGGTGAGCAGACCCGCGTCGACGAGCAGGCCGGTCAGGAAGGGCACGGTCGGCGTAGCGTCGAGCGTGCGCGGCACGCCGAAGCCGCCGACGAACGCGATCGCATAGAGGAACGTGGCCAGGAACCACAGGTAGGCCACGACGCCGTAGATGAGGTAGAGGACTCGAGTCGCCATGGGACCTCCGCAGGTCGGCAGGATGCCGCCGCCCGGCCGTCCCCGCCATCCGCGCTTTGTCCCGGGTCCGCTACAATCCGGGCTGCCGACCGCGACGAATGTCCCGGCCCGGCCGGCGGACGCTGCCATGAGCCAGACTCCGGCCCGGAGCCGCCACGTGGTCCGCTATCTCCACGCCTCGGACGGCGTGCGCCTGGCGTGGGCCGATTCGGGCAGCGGGCCGCCGCTGGTCAAGGCGGCCACCTGGCTCACCCACCTCGAGTACGACCTCGACAGCCCGGTCTGGCGCCATTGGACGCGGTTCTTCGCCGACCACTTCCGCTACGTGCGCTACGACGAGCGCGGCTGCGGGATGAGCGACTGGGCCTACCGCGATCTGACGTTCGAGCGACGCGTCCAGGATCTCGAGGCGGTGGTCGCCGCCGCCGGCCTCGACGAGCCGTTCACGCTGTTCGGCATGTCGCACGGCGCGGCGGTGTGCATGGCCTACGCGGTGCGCCATCCCGAACGGGTGGCCCGCATGATCCTGTGCGGCGGGTTCACCAAGGGCGCGCTCAAGCGCAGTGACGCCAGCGCCATCTACCGCGCCATCATCGAGCTGGCCAGCCTGTGGGGCAGCGACAACCCGGCGTTTCGCCAGGTCTTCACCTCGCGCTTCATTCCCGAGGGCACCGACGAGCAACTGCGCTGGTTCAACGAGCTGTGCCGGAAGACCGTGGCGCACGAGATGGCCGGGGAACTGCTGCGGGCACGGGCCGAGACCGACGTGTCGGATCTGGTGCCGCAGGTGCGCACGTCCACGCTCGTGATCCACGCCAGGGCCGATGCCGTCGCGCCGCTGTCCGAGGGGCGGCTGCTGGCCGCCGGCATCCCCGGCGCGCAGTTCGTCGAGCTCGACTCGAAGAACCACGTGCTGCTCGAGCACGAGGCGGCGTGGGGGCGCTTCCAGGAGGCGGTCCTCGGGTTCACCGGGCAGCCGGCGGCGCCGGCGGCAGAGCCGGTGTTCGACACGCTGTCACGCCGCGAGCGCGAGACGCTCACCCTCCTGGCCGAGGGGCTCAGCAATGCCGAGATCGCCGAGCGGCTCGGCATCAGCGAGAAGACGGTGCGCAACCACCTGTCGCACCTCTTCGACAAACTGGGTGTGTGGTCGCGCACGCAGGCGGTGGTCTTCGCCCGCGATCACGGCTTCAGCGGTTAGTGCTGCGACACGGGCGGCGTCACGCTCGCCGCCGGCCGCGTGCCCTTCAGGATCCACCGCTGGATGCGCCGGCCGTTGCCGGCCTCGCCCGTGTACATTCGGTTCTTCGAGTCGATGGCGATCATGTGGGCGCGGATGAACTCGCCCAACTGCCGGCCCGGACGCCCGAAGCGATCGAGGATCGCCAGGTCCTTGCGGCGGAGGATCCACACGCGCTGGTTGGTGCCGTCGATGAGATAGAGCAGCGTCTGGCCGGGATCGCGCGACACCTGCAGGCTGAAACCGCTGCCCGAGCCGCCGGTCTCTGGCCGCACGAAGCGTTCCATCAGGTACTCGCCGTTCTGCCGGAACACCTGGATGCGGTTGCCGCGGCGATCCGACACGTACATGAGCCCGTCCTTGGTGCCGACCAGGCCGTGCAGCGTCGAGTACTGCTGCGGCGGGTTCCTCGGATCGACGGGATACGTATACTTCTCGTCGTCGCGCGGCACCTTGCCGTAGGCGCCCCAGTGCCGCTTGTACTTGCCGGTCGCCGCGTCGTACACCACGACGCGCTTGTTGATGTAGCCGTCGGCGATGAACAGCTCGTTGGTCTTCGGCTCGACGTAGAAGTTGGCCGGGCCGCCCAGGTGATCGGGGTCGTTGCTGCCCTTGTTCACGCCCGGCTCGCCGATGGTCAGCAGGTGCTTGCCGTCCTGCGTGAACTTCATCACGTGCATGCCGTTGCTGGTGCCCATCCACACGAAGCCGTTGTGGTCGAGATAGATGCCGTGTTCCTGGTCGAACCACGTGTAGCCGGCGCCAGGGCCGCCCCAGGCGCGCAGCACCTTGCCCTCGGTGTCGAGTTCGAGCACCGGCGGCGCCGGGATGCAGCAGTCGGCGATCGGCGGCTTCACGGCGGCGCCGATCTCCTGCGGGGTCAGGCTCGACGGCATGTGGATCACCCACAGGTGGTCCTCGTCGTCGGCGAACAGGCCGCGGATGTCGCCCCAGATCCAGTCGTTGGGCAGCGTCGGCGGCCAGGTGGGATCCAGCACGTAGATCGGCAGGTTGTCGGCGGTGGGCGACCCCGGGGCCGGCTTGGCGTTGGCGCCCTGGGCCGCGGCGAGCGCCGGGGTCAGGAGTGCGATTGCCAGGAGGATCGTGGCTGTGCGCAGAAGCTTCACGGGCGACAGCTTAGCAGCGGCGAGGAACCTGTCGTACAGTCGAACTCGTGGCCACGCCGAGCCCGGCCTCTCCGCCCGCGTCCGCCGCTGTCTGCGGCTGGCGCCTGGAGCACAGCTACGCGGCGCTGCCGGCGCTGTTCCACTCGGCGGTGGCGCCGACGGCGGTGCGCGCGCCGCACTACGCGGTGTTCAACACGGTGCTGGCCGGCGAGCTGGGTCTCGACGTGGCCGCGCTGGATTCGCCCGACGGCGCGGCGATCTTCGCCGGCAACGCCCTGCCCGAAGGGGCGCGGCCGCTGGCGCAGGCCTACGCCGGCCACCAGTTCGGCCACTTCACGGCGCTCGGCGACGGCCGGGCCATCCTGCTCGGCGAGCAGCTTACACCCGACGGCCGGCGGATGGACGTGCAACTCAAGGGCGCCGGCCGCACGCCCTACTCGCGCCGTGGCGACGGCCGCGCCGTGCTGGGCCCGATGCTGCGCGAGCTGGTCGTCAGCGAGGCGATGCACGCGCTCGGCATCCCGACATCGCGCAGCCTGGCCGTGGTGGCCACCGGCGAGCTGGTGCACCGCGAGCGGCCGTTGCCCGGCGCCGTGCTCACCCGGGTGGCATCGAGCCACCTGCGCGTCGGCACGTTCGAGTGGGCGGCGGCGCATCGCGACGACGCCGCGCTCCGGGCCCTGGCCGACTACACGATCGAGCGGCACTATCCCGAGCTGGCCCACGCGCCCGACACGTACCTGGCGCTCTTCGACGCCGTCGCCCAGCGCCAGGCGCGGCTGCTGGCGCAGTGGCAGCTCGTCGGGTTCATCCACGGCGTGATGAACACCGACAACATGGCGCTCTCGGGCGAGACGATCGACTACGGGCCGTGCGCGTTCATGGACCGCTACGATCCGGCCACGGTGTTCAGCTCGATCGACGAGCAGGGCCGCTACGCCTACGGCAACCAGCCGCCGATCGCGCAGTGGAACCTGGCCCGCCTGGCCGAGGCGATGCTGCCGCTGTTCGACGCCGACCGGACGCGTGCGATCGAGCGCGCCAACGAGTCGATTCTGGCCTTCGAGACGCGTTACAAGCAGCAGTGGCTGGCCGGCATGCGCGCCAAGCTGGGCCTCATCACCGCGGCCGAGGGCGACGTCGCGCTGGCCGAGGCGCTGCTCGCCTGGATGCAGCAGACGCGGGCCGACTTCACCAACACCTTCCGCCTGCTGAGCGACGACGACGCCGTGCAGGCGCTGGCCGAGGCCGACGCGCCGTTCCGCGAGTGGCGCGAGCGCTGGATGACGCTGCGGGCGCAGCAGCCGCAGCCGGCCGCCGAGGCGATCGCCCTGATGCGCCGCAGCAATCCGGCCGTGATCCCGCGCAACCACAAGGTGGAGGAGGCGCTGTCGGCCGCGACCGATGCCGCCGATCTGAGGCCCCTCGACCGGCTGCTGGCGGCGCTGGCCGCGCCGTACGACTACGCTGCCGCCAGCCCCGAGCTGAGCACGCCGGCCGACGCCGACGCGATCCCGTATCGCACCTTCTGCGGCACGTAGGGCGTTCCTACCAGCGTCCGCTGGCGCCGCCGCCGCCCGACCGGCCGCCGCCGAAGCCGCCCGACGACCCCGACGACCCCGAGCCCGACGACCCGCCCGACGACCCGTCGCCGCCCCACACCCAGCCGCTCTTCGACGATCCGTGCGTGCCACGCATCGATCCGCGCGCCCCCGGCCGGCCGCCCATCTTCCAGCCGATCACCAGGAACACCACCGCCAGCCCCAGCAGGATCCAGATGGCGATCGGCAGGTTGACCAGCAGCGACATCAGCATCGGCACGCCGGCGAAGAACAGCCCGAACAGGATCGGAAAGCCCGCCCGGGTGCGCAGGCCGGCGCCGGCGAAGCCGCTGCCGATTGCCACGAAGATCCCGAAGAACGGGATCAGCACGAAGGGCAACAGCGCGTCGTTGGACGATCCGGAGCCGGCCGACGCCAGCGCCTGCAGTTGCTCCTCGGTGAGCGGCTCGTTGCGCTTGACGATGGCGGCGACGCGCTCGGTGCCCTCGACGATGCCGCGTGGATAGTCGTCGGCGCGGAAGGCCGGCAGGAACGTCTCGCGGATGATCTGTCCCGCCAGGCCGTCGGGCAGCACCCCTTCCAGCCCGTAGCCGACCTCGATGCGCATCTCGCGCTCACTCGGCGCCACCAGGATGAGCACGCCGTTGTCCTTGCCGGCCTGGCCGACGCCCCAGGCGGCGAAGAGCTTCGTGGCGTACTCCTCCACGGTCAGGCCGTCGAGCGACGGCACCGTGGCCACGGCGATTTCGGCGGTGGTCGCCTGCTCCACGTCCGCGACCACCCGGGTGAGCCGGGCCTCGTCGCCGTCGGCCAGCAGGTTGGCGAAGTCGCTGACGGCGCCGGTGGGAGCCGGCAGTGAGGCCTGCGCGATCGCACCGGGCGGGCCGGCGGTCAGCGTCGCCACGAGCAGCATCCCGGCGATCCACGCCCGTGCGTCGGTCATCGCCGACAGCGTACCCCGATCGCGGTATCGTAGAGGCCCGAGAGGACGACTCATGACGCGCGTGATGCACACCCTGACCCTGATAACGCTCGCCGCGGCCGCCACCGTCACCTACGCCGAGCAGGCGGCGGCGCCGCGCCGCTCGCTGCTCGCGACGGCGACCTTCAAAGAGACGGCGCCCGACGTCTACAACGTGCGCTTCGACACCAGCGCCGGCGAGTTCGTGATTCGCGTCACCCGCGCCTGGGCGCCCAACGGCGCCGACCGCTTCTACAACCTGGTGAAGAACGGGTTCTACGACGACGTGCGGTTCTTCCGCGCCGTGCCCAACTTCATGGTGCAGTTCGGCATCCACGGCAACCCGACGGTGGCCAAGGTGTGGCAGAGCGCGCGCATCCCGCCCGACAAGGTGACGCAGAGCAACCGCAAGGGCTTCATCACCTTCGCCATGGGCGCCACGCCCGACACCCGCACCACGCAGGTGTTCATCAACTTCCGCAACAACACCAACCTCGACTCGATGGGCTTCGCGCCGTTCGGCGAGGTCGTGAGCGGCATCGAGAACGTGGACAAGATCTACACCGGCTACGGCGAGGGCGCGCCGCGCGGCAGCGGCCCGCCGCAGGGCCGCGTGGTCGCGGAAGGGAACGCCTACCTGATCAAGTCGTTCCCGAAGATGGACTACATCAAGACGGCGACGATCGTCCCGTAGTCCGCGCCGCCGCGCGGAACGCCGTCGGCGTCGTGCCCTCGAGGCGGTGGAAGGCGGCGTAGAGCGCCGAGCGCGAGCGGAAGCCGGCCGAGGCGCCGATGCCTTCGATCGTGTAGCGGTCGCTGGCCGGATCGAGCAGCTGCGCCTTCACGTCGTCCACCCGCCGGCGCATCACCACGTCGCGAAAGCCCACGCCGCCGAAGCGGTTGAGGGCCTCGGACACCTGATGCGGCGTGGCGCGCGCGGCCGCGGCCAGCTGGCCCAGCGTGAGGTCGGGACGCGCGAACAGCCGGTCGCGGGTCAGCGCCTCGTCGATCCGCCCGCGCAGCTCGCCGGCGCGGTCCTCGTCGAGGGCCGAGCGTTCGTAGCGGGGCAGCGGCACCTCGTCGACCCGGTCGGCAGCCCCTCGCCGCGTCACCGCCCGCGCGGTGGTCCAGGTCACCATCGCCACGAACCCGGCGGCGAACACCAGCGGCACCACGGCGCGCGCCGCCGGCACGTGGGCCAGGTCCATCCGCGCGATCTGCGCCACGTTGATGAGCGCCATGAACCCGGCCACCCATTCGGGCGGCACGAGCGTGTCGCTGGCCGGCGCCCGGCGGTGCCACGCGGCCCATCCGCTGAGCGCGGTGAACCCGAGCACGGCCGGCAGCAGCCACGCAAACGGCACCTCCGTGGCCCGCCCGAGCCCCGCCCGCCCCGCGAGTGCGGCCAGGTACAGCGCCGCGGGCACGGCCAGCCAGGCATCGCCCGCCCGCGTCCACCCCGCCGCCTGCCGCGTGTAGACCACCGCCAGCGGGAAGGCCACCAGGCCGAGCAGGTTCACGGCATGGCCGACCGCCGGCGACCCCGGCACGAGGCCGACCAGCCGGGCGCTGATGAGCGCGCCCACGGCGGCCATGAGCAGCACCGCGGCCCCGAGCATTCGCGGATCGGCGCCGCCGTCGCGGCGCGGCCAGACCAGCGGCACGCCCAGCGCCGCTCCCACGCCCGAGCCGACGAGCCCGACCACCGCCAGTTCCTGAACACCCATCGTCTGCTCCAGTGACGAAACGACCCCCGGGGTCGTTCCTTGTCCGCGCCGTTCGGCGCGCACAGATCCGGCCCGCGGCTGCCTCGGCCGCCGTCGTCCAATCCGATCGACATGCCTCTGCCCATTCTCCGCGTTCTCGTCCTGGCCGCTCTCGGCCTGTCGGCCGTCGAGGCCGCCTCCACCGCCACGCAGCCCGGGCCGGGCCCGCTCGACCTGGTCATCGCCGGCGGCCGGGTGATCGACCCCGAATCCGGGCTCGACGCCGTGCGTCACGTCGGCATCCGCGGCGACCGCATCGTGGCGGTGAGCGCCGACCCCCTGGAGGGCCGCGAGACGCTCGACGCCCGCGGGCTGGTGGTGGCGCCCGGCTTCATCGACCTCCATCGCCACGCCCACGGCCAGCAGAGCCATCGCTACGCCGCCCGCGACGGCGTGACCAGCGTCTTCGAGCTGGAAATCGGCGCCCAGGACGTGGACGCGTGGTACCGCGGCATGGGTCCGGCGCGGCTGGTCAACTTCGGCGTGGCCGCCAGCCACATCGGCGCCCGGATGCAGGTGCTGGGCGACAAGGGCTTCATGCTGCCCACCGGCCCCGGACGCGGCCCGGCGACGCCGGAGCAGGTGACGCGGATCGTCGCGCTGGTGGACGCCGGCCTCGCCGCCGGCGGCGTGGCGGTGGGCACCGGCCCGGCCTACACGCCCGGCGCCTCGGCCGACGAGCTGGCGGCGGTGTTCCGCACCGCCGCCCGCCACGGTGCCTTCGTGTTCGCGCACCTCGGCGGTGCCGCCGGCGGACTGACGGCGATGCTCGATCTCGCCGCCGCCACCACGGCGCCGCTCCACATCGCCCACATCAACAGCACCGCCGGCGACGACATCCGCGCCTGGCTCGACACCGTGAGCGCCGCCCGCGCGAAGGGCACCGACGTGACCACCGAGGTGTATCCCTACACGGCCGGCGCCACGCTCATCCAGTCGGCTCTCTACGACGGCTGGGAGTCGTGGCCCGACCAGCGCTTCGCGACGTTTCAGTGGGCGGCCACCGGCGAGCGCCTGACGCGCGAGACCTTCGGCAAGTACCGCGCTCAGGGCGGCTCAGTGATCGCGCACGGCAACACCGAGGAGGCGCTGCGTGTCGGCGTGGCCGACCCGTTCCCGGTGTTCGCGAGCGACGGCGGGCGCGATCTGGAGGACCGCCCGACGCATCCGCGCGCCTCGGGCACGTTCGCCCGCGTCCTCGGCCGCTACGTGCGCGACGAGAAGGTGCTCACGCTGCCCGACGCCGTCCGTCGGATGACGCTGGCGCCGGCCCGCCGCCTCGAATCACGGGTGCCCGAGATGCGCGAGCGGGGGCGACTGCGCCCGGGCGCGTTCGCGGATGTGACCGTGTTCGATCCGGCCACGGTGATCGACACCTCCACCTACACCACCGCCGCGGCGTTCTCGACCGGCATCGTGCACGTGCTGGTCAACGGCGTGCCGGTGGTGCGCGGCGGCGAGATCGACGACAGGACCGTGCTGTTCGGCCAGCGCGTGCCGGTCGGCGTGCGCATGCCGGGCCGCCCGATCCGGGCCCCGCGCCAGGATCGCTAGCCCCACACGCCGAGGGCGCGCCGCACCGCCACGATCTGCCCGACGTGGTACGCGACGTGGTCGGCGGCGAGCAGGATCGCGCGCAGATACGTCTGCTCCGGTTTGCCCGTGGGCACCGCCGCGGTCAGGTCGTCCACCTCGCGCGCCAGGCGCTGCAGTTCGGCGCGCGAGCGCAGGCACGCGGCGATGCTGGCCTCCCAGGCGGCGTCGTCGGGCGGCGCGGCCGACGTCGGCCAGTAGTCGCCGGGCCACGCCAGGTCGTGCGAGTACTGCCGGTTCACGCAGAAGTCGAGGATGTCGTCCTGGGCGATGCGGATGTGCTCGAGCAGCTGCCACGGCGAGTGTTCGAAGCCGAACGGCCGCTCACCGCGGACGTGCGCCGGCAGGGTGCCGACCGCCGTGTCGAAGCCGACGTGGGCGTCCTCCCAGTCGAGGACGCGCACGAGATGGTCGCGGACCGCATCGGTGGGCTGACGCATCGCCGGCTGGCCTTTCCGCCCGGCAACCCGCGGGAGCTCGCGGGCGGGCACCGCGCAGCTTACCGCACCACCGCGGCGGTGCGCCTACGGCTGTGCGGTGAAGGCGTAGGCCAGCCGCTCGGGGTCGAAGCCAGGCACCGCCACGACGATGTCGAGCAGGCCGGCCGGGAGCGGCGGCGTCACGACGTCGAGCCGCGTGCCGTCCAGCAGCGTGACCGAGGCGGCCGCGACGCCGCCGATCGTCACGGTCGTGCCCGGGGCGAAGCCGGCGCCGCTGATCTGCAGCGTGCCGCCGCCGGTCGCGGGGCCGGTCCGCGGCGCCACGTCCGAGACCACCGGCGTGACCACGCGCACGAACACGTCGTCCACGCCGTTGGTGTCGTTGGGCACCAGGGCGGCGCCCGAGGAGCGGTAGACCACCACGCGGCCGTCGGCGCTGATGGCCGACGCCACGCTCGACCCGCTGGCGCCCGATTGATCGCCGAGGCTGGCGTGGCTGGTGGTGCCGGTGGTGCGATCGTGGACGAACACGTTGCGTGCCGGCACGGTCACCCAGCTCGCCGGCGCGCGCTCGTAGGCCACGTGGCGGCCGGTGCCGTCGAGGGCCGGGCGGTCCGCCACGCCGCCGGCGCCGCTGACGACGCGGATCTGGCCGGTGGTGAGGTCGGCCACCAGGATGTCGCGTCCGCCCGGCAGGCCGAAGGCCCATGCCGAGGTGCGATCGGCGGCGAACGCCACCACGCGGCCGTCGGCGCTCAACGCCGGATCGCGCGGCCGCGCGAAGCGTCCGCCGAGCACGGCGCGCAGATCGAGGCGCGACGTGCGTCTGGTGGTGAGGTCGTGGACGAAGATGTCGGCATCGCCGTTGGTGTCGTTGCCTACCAGGTCCGGCGCCGTGGACGCGAAGGCCACGCGGGTGCCATCGGCGCTGAGCGCCGGCGGGCTCGGCGCCGGATCGCCGGCCGCCTGCCGGCCGCCGCTGGCCACGCTCACCCTCGTGGTTCGGGACGTGGCGCGATCGTGCACGAACACGTCCCACCGGCCGTTGGTGTCGCCGTTCACCAGGTTCGGGGCGTCCGACACGAAGGCCACCACGCGGCCATCGCCGCTCAGTGCCGGGAAGCGGCTCGTCCCCGAGGCCTGGCCGCCGCCGCTGGCCACGCTCACCCGATAGGTGCGCTGGCTGCCGCGGTCGTGCACGAACACGTCGGGCCGGCCGTTGGTGTCGTTGGCGACGAAGGCCGTGCCCGGCGACTCGAACGCCACCAGGGTGCCGTCGTGGTTCAGTGCCGGGCTGGCGCCGCCGCCGCCCTCGAGTCCGCCGTTGGCGACGCTGGCGCGCGAGATGTCGGCGGCGTGCACGTCGTGCACGAACACGTCGGCGCGGCCGTTGATGTCGGTGGCGACGATGCCGGGCGCATCGGTGGTGAAGGCCGCGACCCAACCGTTGCGGCTCACCGCCGGCCGGCCGGTGACCGGCCGCGCGATCTGCCCGCCGCCGTCGGTGAGGCTGACGCGGCCGCGCAGGAACATCCGCGTGTCGCGCACGAACACGTCGCCGAGCTGATTGCCGTCGCCGGCCGTGAGGTTGGCGGCCGTGGACGAGAACGCCACGAGGCGGCCGTCGGCGCTGATCGCCGGCAGCCCGCTCGAGATCGGCGGCGCGCCGCCCGGCGCCGTCGGCTGGCCGTTGGCCGACGACAGGCTCACCCGCGTGGTGCGGCCGGTCACGAGATCGTGCACGAACACGTCGCTGGCGCCGTTGGTGTCGCCGGCGACCAGGTCGGTGGCGTCGGACGCGAAGGCGATGAACCGGCCGTCGCTGCTGATCGACGGCGCGCGGCTGCCGAACGGCCCGTTCGCCTCGGCGCCGCCGCTGGCCACGCTGACCCGGGACGTGTTGGTGGTGACGCGATCGTGCACGAACACATCGCGGTCGCCGTTGCCGTCGGGCGTGACCACCGCCGCCTCCGAGTCGAACGCCGCATACCGGCCGTCGCCCGAGATCGCCACGCTGAAGGTGTCGGCGCCGGTGGCCTGCACGCCGGCGCTGCGCACACTGACGCGCGTGGTCTCGCCGGTGACGCGGTCGTGCGCGAACGCGTCAAGCACGTTGTTGGTGTCGTCGGGCACCAGGTTGACGGCGTCCGAGATGAAGGCGACGACGCGGCCGTCGGCGCTCAACGCCGGCCGGATGCTGCCCAGCGTCTCGCCGGTGGTCTGGGCGCCTCCGGTGGCGACGCTCACGCGCGTCGTCGTCCCGGTCGCGCGCTCGTGCACGAAGACATCGGGCTTGCCGTTGGTATCGCCGGGCACCAGGTTGGTCAGCTCCGACGAGAACGCCACCAGGCGCCCATCCGCGCTCAACTGCGGGCGCTGCGACCGGGCACCGGTGGCGCCGGTGCCCTGGCCGCCGCCGGTGGCCACGCTCACCCGCGTGGTCGTGCCGGTGGCGCGGTCGTGCACGAAGATGTCCGACAGCCCGTTGGTGTCGCCGGCGACGAGGTTGGTGGCCGTGGAGTCGAACGCGACGACGCGGCCGTCGCCGCTGACCGCGACGCCGAAGGTGCCGGAGCCGCCGCCGGTCGCCTCGGCCCCGCCGGTGGCGACGCTGACGCGGGTCGTGACGCGCGTCACCCGATCGACCAGGAACACGTCGGTGGCGCCATTGGCGTCGCCGGCGACCAGATTCGTGGCCGCCGACTCGAACGCCACGTAGCGGCCGTCGCCCGAGATCGCGACCGACTGTTGCCCCGAGGCGCCGCCCAGCGCCGGGCCGCCCTCGGCCGCCGCGCTCATCAGCGTGGTCTGGGTCGCGCCCGCGGCCGGGACCGCCAGTGCCCCGATCACCGCCACGACCCGGACGCGCATGGATGCCCTGTCGTGCATTGCTTGCCGTACCACGTATCGGCTCGAGCGGCGAGGCGGCCGTAGTAGAGTCCGGCGTGTGCGCGTGCCGATCGTCTTCGTGGTGTGGGCGCTGGTGGCGACGTCAGGCGAGGCACAGATGCTCGCCGATCGCCGCATCGAGGCCGGTGGGACGACCCTGCGCTTCCGCTGCGGCGGCGAGCGGGCGGCCGGTGCGCCGATGGTGCTGTTCGAGGCCGGCGCCTTCAACACCCTCGAGACCTGGCGCGACGTCCACGCGCCGATCGCCGGCCTCGCGCGGGCCTGCGCCCACGACCGTCCCGGTCGCGGCCAAAGCGGCCCGGCGCCAGCGGGCCTCGATCCCCGCGGCTACGTGGCCCTGCTGGCCGCGGCGCTGCGCGCGGCTGGCGAGGCGCCGCCGTACATCCTGGTCGGCCACTCGATGGGTGGCCTCGTCGCGCAGCTCTTCGCCGTCGAGCGGCCCGCGGAGGTGGCGGCGGTGGTGCTGGTGGACTCGTCGCATCCGGGCCAGGTGCCGCGGCTGGCCGGCCTGCCGCGGCTGACGCCGGCCGCCCCGCCACCGCCCACCCCGGCGCCCGAGGCGGTGTCGTTCATCGCGTTCACCGAGGCGATCGGCCCCACGCCGCCGCGGCTGGCGGTGCCGCTCGCCGTGCTCTCCCGCAGCCACTGGGTGAAGGACGGGGAAGGCGACGACGGTCGGGCCTGGCTGGCCCGCTGGAGCGAACTGCAGCGCGAACTGGCGGCGACGTCGGCCAACGCCCGGCACGTCGTCGCACCCGGCAGCGGTCACTATGTGCAGAACGACGCGCCGGCGGTGGTGGTGGAGGCGGTGCGGCGGCTGGTCGAGCGCCACTGACCGCCGTTCACGCCGCCGCCAATCTGGCTAGAATCCACCGAGCGGAGGCCCTCTCGATGCACCGACCGGCTCGGCACCTCTTCGGCGGCGTGGTCGCGGCGCTGATCGTGGCCGCAGGATTCATCCCCGCCGCGCTCGACGCGCAGTCGCAGAAGCCCGCCGCGCCGGCCGGCGGCGCCGGCTGGGTCGTGCCGCGCACGCCCGACGGCGTGCCCGACCTGCAGGGCAACTGGACCAACGAAACGCAGACGCCGATCGAGCGGCTCGGGCCGCAGGGCGCCACCCTCACCGACGAGCAGGCCGCCGCCATCGAGGCGCGCGCCAAAACGGTGGAGGAGTTCCGCAACCAGGCCAGCGACCCCAACCGCCCGGCGCCACCCGTGGGCGGCGACAACCGGCTGGCCGCGCCCGGTGAGAAGACCTTCATCGAACGGATCTCGGAGGCCGCCGGCGGCGCCGTGGGCGGCTACAACGGCTTCTGGCTCGACCCGGGCGCCAACGTGATCCGCATCGACGGCGTGGCGAGGAGTTCCATCATCACCGACCCGCCCGCCGGCCGGCTGCCGGCGCTGACACCGGCCGGGCAGGCGCGCCGCGCCGCGCTGGCCGCCGAGGCCAAGCGCTTCGGCGAGTTCGATCACCCCGAGGTGCGGCCGCTGTCGGACCGCTGCCTGCTGTCGTTCGGATCGAACGCCGGCCCGCCGATGCTGCCCAACTACTTCTACAACAACAACTACACCATCGTGCAGACGCGCGATCACCTGATGATCCTGAGCGAGATGGTGCACGACGTGCGCGTCATCCGCATCGCCGGCGCCGCCGCACATCCGCCGGCCACCGTGCAGCCGTGGTTCGGCGACTCGGTCGGCCGGTGGGAGGGCGACACGCTGGTGGTCGAGACCACCAACGTGCATCCGGCGCAGGCGCGCCAGGCCAGCATCCTGTGGCCGACGCGCGGCACGTCGCCGGCAATGAAGGTGATCGAGCGCTTCACGCGCACCGGGCCCGACACGGTGAACTACAAGTTCACGGTCGAGGATCCGGACACCTTCGTGGCGCCGTTCTCGGGCGAACTGCCCTTCACGCGCATCGACGAGATGATCTACGAGTACGCCTGCCACGAGGGCAACTACGCGATGCAGAACATCCTGGCCGGCGAACGTGCGAAGGAGCGCGAAGAGGCCGCCAGGGCCAGGCCGCCGCAGCCGCGCTAATTCGTTCGGGTCGCCGCTCGTTTGCCGCCGCCGCTCACGCTCTCCCGCTCGCAGATCCTCGCGTTCCGCCGGCGCGCCGGCGCGCTCGACGAGCGGCTGCCTGCCGGTGCGACGTCGCTCCGCCGCGCCGCCTGGGCCGGCCTGCAGGACTCGATGCCGCGGGCCGCGCTGCTGTCGATCCATGCCCGGGTGGCGGGGGCCACGCCCTCCACCTGGGAGCATCGGTCGCTCGTGCAGATGTGGGGGCCGCGCTTCAGCGACTACGTGGTGGCGGCGCGCGACCTGGCGGTGTTCTCGCTCGGGCGGCTGCCGGATCATCCGCGCCGCCGCGCCCGCGCGTTCGACACCGCCGCGGGCCTGCACGCCGTCCTCGCCGGCCGCCGCCTGCCCTTCGGCGCCGCCGGCCACGCGCTGGGCGTGCCGCACAACAGCCTGCGCTACGCGGCGCCCACCGGCACCGTGCTGATGCGTTGGGACGGCGCCCGCCAGCCCGAGGTGTGGACGGTGCCGGCGCCGGTGATGGAGCCCGGCCGGGCGCGGCTCGAGCTGGCCCGCCGCTACCTGCACGTCTTCGCACCGGCGACGCCGGCGTCGCTGGCGAAGTGGGCCGGAATCGGCGACGGCGAGGCCCGCGCGGCGTTCGCGGCGCTCGCCGGCGAGCTGACGGCCGTGCGCACTCCGATCGGCGATGCCTGGATTCTGACCGCCGACGAGCCGGCGCTTCGCGCCCGGCCGGGCCCGCCGGCTGCGGCGCGGTTCCTGCCCAGCGGCGATGCCTTCTTCCTGTTGTGGGGCGCCGACCGCGAGCTGCTCGTGCCCGACCGGACGCGCCGTGCGCAGTTGTGGACCACGCGCGTGTGGCCAGGCGCGCTGCTCGTCCACGGCGAGATCGCCGGCGTGTGGCGCCGTGCCGGCACCGACGTGTCGATCGACCTGTGGCGCCGCCTGTCGCCGCCCGAATGGGCCGCCGTCGAGGCCGAGGCCGCGGCCCTGCCGCTGCGCGGCGCGGTGACCGTCCGGTGCGGCGATCCGGGCGGGACCACCGGTCCAGGACGTCCCGCCAGCCGTCACTCCCGCTAGTGGCAGAACGTGCGCCATCGCCGCACGACAGGTGGCGCAGCTCCTGCCATCGATTGATGCCATCGCCGGGAGATGGCGGGCGATTCCGCTGGCACGGGCGCTGCTCACGGCTTACGCCGTCATGGGTGTCTCGTTCGGACACGGTTACACGGTAGCCGTGTATACTCGCCGATGATCCGGACGCTTGCGGATCAGGCGACAGCCGACGTGTTCGTCGGCCTCGACTCCAAGCCGGCGCGCCGCATTCCGAAATCGCTCTGGCCGGTTGTGAGGCGAAAGCTCGACGCCCTGCAGCGCGCCAGACGGTTGCATGACTTGCGGTGGCCAGCCGGCAACCGGCTCGAGCCGCTGAAGGGCCGCAGAACCGGCGACTGGAGCCTGCGCGTCAACGCACAGTACCGAATCACGTTCACGTTCGAGGATGGCCATGCCTACCAGGTCGCGTGCGAGGACTACCATTGAGGCACCCAGATCGGTGCTGTCGCTGAGGCGCCCGCCGACCCATCCGGGCGAGATGCTGCTCGAGGAATTCCTCAAGCCGTCTGGACTCACGCAGGCCGAGGCGGCCAGACGGATGGCGATGCCACTGAACCGTTTGAACGAGGTGGTGCGCGGCAAACGTGGCGTCACCGCCGATACCGCGCTACGGTTGGCCCGGCTGCTCGGCACATCGGCCGAGCTGTGGCTCAACCTCCAGATCGACTGGGACCTCTGGCACGCGGCGAAGGCGATGCGCCGCGCCAGCTGAGCCGGCCCGCGCCCTCATGCCGGCTCGGCCATCGACCGATAGGTAACGCGGGGGTTCCCGCGTGCCATTCGCGGCCTCCGGAGGCCCGATGAGCACGCCCGTGAGCCACGCCGCCGCTGCCGACGCACTGGATCTGCTGTTCGGGCCGCTCTCCCCCCAGGCCGCCGCGTTTCCCGTCGATGCACTGGTCGGGCGGATGCTCGACGCCGGCCCGGGCATCAGCGACCTCGTGTTCTCGCCGGGACGGCCGCCCCAGGTGGAGCAGCACGGCGAGCTGACGCCGGTGGCGCTCACCGGGCTGACGAAACTGACCGCCGACCACACCGCCGTGATCGCCCGCCACCTGGTCAAGGAGCAGGAGCAGGCGGTGCGGTCGCTGCGCGACCAGGGCGCCTGCGACCTGTCGTTCATCCTCGGCACCCGCGCCCGCTTCCGCGTCAACGTCTTCCGCCAGCGCGGCACCTTCGCCATCGTGATGCGGGTGATCGCCACCAAGGTGCCGACGCTCGAGGAGTTGGGCCTGCCGCCGTATCTGAAGCAGATCGCGGCGCTGAAGAGCGGCATCGTGCTGGTGACCGGGCCGACCGGTTCGGGCAAGTCGTCGACCCTGGCGGCGATGATCGACCTCATCAACGAGACCCGCGCCGAGCACATCATCACCATCGAAGACCCGGTGGAGTTCCTGCACGAGCACAAGAAGGGCACCGTGCACCAGCGCGAGCTGCACAGCGACACGCCGACCTTCGCGCTGGCGCTGCGCGCGGCGCTGCGCCAGGCGCCCAAGGTGATCCTGGTGGGCGAGATGCGCGACCGGGAAACGATGGAGATCGCGCTCACCGCCGCCGAGACCGGCCACCTCGTGCTCTCCACGCTGCACACCATCGACGCCTCGCGCACCGTGGACCGCATCATCGGCGCCTTCGACGTCGGCGACCAGCAGGCCATCCGCATCCGCCTGGCGGCCACCTTCCGCGCCTTCATCTCGCAGCGCCTGGTGCCGAAGAAGGGCGGCGGCCGCCTGCCGCTGCTCGAGATCCTCACCTCCACGCTGCGCACGCGCGAGTACATCGAGAAGGGCGACAGCGAGGGCCGCTCGCTGCTCGACGCGATGCGCGACGGCGCGCTCGACGGCATGCAGACCTTCGACGGCGAGATCGAGCGGCTGGTGCGGGGCGGCGTGATCAGCGGCGCCGTGGGCCTGCTCTACGCCACCAACGCCGCCAACCTGCGCGTGATGATGGCGGACATCGAACTGGACGACGCGCCGGCGCCGGCCAGCGACACGATCGAGGGCCTGGAGACGGGCCTGATCAGCCAGTAGGAGCGGAACTTCGGTTCCGCCACTCCACCCCACACGCAGGTAGGGCGGAACCTCAGTTCCGCCACGGAACATGGACTGACCGGAGTGAGCCGTCGGATGGGCGGCAGCTCGCGTGGGACGTCACGCGCTCCGGGCGCTGGTTCCGATAGAGTAGGCCGGCCGTCGACCGAGAGACGCGGTCGACCAGGAGGAACCGCGATGCGTATCGGCGAGTCCAGAGTGCTCTACGTGGCGCTGGTGGCGGCGCTTTCAACGGCCGCGCCCTCGGCGGCCCAGGTGTTCGGCACCTTCAGCTGGCAGATGCAGCCCTTCTGCAATCGAGTGACCCTGACGTTGACCAGCGTCGTCCCCGGCTTCACCCTCGACGGCAGCGACGACCAGTGCGGAGCCGCCACCAAGGGCAGCATCACGGGGATCGGGGTGTTCAACGCGAACGGCACCGTAGGTCTGAACTTCACGATCGTCGCGTCGCCGTCCGGACAGGGCGTGCACGTGTCGGCCCAAGTCAGTCCGGCCAACGGCCAGGGCACCTGGACCGACAGTTCGGGCAACGCCGGCACGTTCGCCTTCTTCGCCGCGACCCCCGGCCTGCCGGCACGTCCACTCGGGACCGACCCGGTGGACGTGGCGCCGAATCCCAATCAGGCGACCGACATCTGCCAGGGCGTTCCAGTGCAGCCGACGCTGATTTTCTGTGGATCGTCAGCGGTCCGCTGGACGACCGGCGGCTTTGACATCGACGGTGTGCAGGTGTGGCGCGACGCCGACGGCTACGTGCATATCCGCGGGTCCGCCCGGATCTCGACCGGCACCGTAGGCGGTGCGGTGTTCGTGCTGCCGCCCGAGCTGCGTCCGCGGCGTGTATTGGGAATTCCGATCGCTACCAGTAGCGGTAACCTGTCCGGCACAGCGCTGCTGGTCATCTACCCGCGCACCTACCCGAACATTCCCGGCCTGGTGGCAGTGTTCGCTCCCAGCGTCTCCGGGCACGACATCATCCACGTCGGCGAGATCTCGTTCCGCGTGGACCAGTAAGCGGATCACCAGCCCACCGCCTGACCGTCCTTGCGATGGTCCGACCCGGCGCGGTAGACACCGTTCACCGGATGGTCCTCGGTGATGCTGCGCCGGTCGACGATCGGCGCCGGCATCCGCGGATCGCGCGTGAACAGAATGGCCTGGTAGCCGCCCACGGCGCCGCCGTCCACGCCGCGCACCTGGTGGCCCTTGGCCTCCAGCGCCTTGCCGACCAGCGCGAACAGGTTGTGCTCCAGCGACAGCACGTTGCTGTTCTGGTTGTGCGTGAAGCGCGCCGCGTCGGTGGACATCTGCACGTTCATGCCGTGGTCGATCATGTTGACCATGTGCTGCGCGTGCGTCTCGGGTTGCACGCTGCCGCCCATGCTGCCGAAGGCCATCAGCGGCTGGCCGTCCTTCATCACGAAGCCGGCGATGATGCTGTGGAACGGCCGCTTGTGCGGCGCCACCACGTTGGGGCTCTTCGGGTCGAGCGAGAACGCCGTGCCGCGGTTGTGCAGCACGAAGCCGTAGGGGCCCACCGTGGCGCGGCTGCCGTAGACGCTGGAGATCGCGCTCACCGCCGCCGCGACCGGCCATCTCGTGCTCTCCACGCTGCACACCATCGACGCTTCGCACCGTGGACCGCATCATCGGCGCCTTCGACGTCGGCGACCAGCAGGCCATCCGCATCCGCCTGGCGGCCACCTTCCGCGCCTTCATCTCGCAGCGCCTGGTGCCGAAGAAGGGCGGCGGCCGCCTGCCGCTGCTCGAGATCCTCACCTCCACGCTGCGCACGCGCGAGTACATCGAGAAGGGCGACAGCGAGGGCCGCTCGCTGCTCGACGCGATGCGCGACGGCGCGCTCGACGGCATGCAGACCTTCGACGGCGAGATCGAGCGGCTGGTGCGGGGCGGCGTGATCAGCGGCGCCGTGGGCCTGCTCTACGCCACCAACGCCGCCAACCTGCGCGTGATGATGGCGGACATCGAACTGGACGACGCGCCGGCGCCGGCCAGCGACACGATCGAGGGCCTGGAGACGGGCCTGATCAGCCAGTAGCCCGCCGCCGGCCGTTGCTTACTGCGACAACCTTCGGTCGCAGGTGGTGACCTCGCCTGTCCGGGAGCACACCACGCCATTGGCGCGGTCGCCCGCAGCGAGCGGCGCTACCGGCGAGCCGGTGTCGGGGTCGGGCAGCGTCAGCATCACGTGGATCCCCATGTCCGCCGAGGCTCCGGCGGCGTCGAAGGTGAGAATCTGCGTACGCAGCTCGGTCAGAAAGCCCGCGGAAGTGGCATAGCCAATGACGAACACGGCTGCCCTCACGCCGGTGATCCCGGCGGGAGTGGCCTGGACCAGCGGGAACCCTGTCGGGAGCCCGAGCCCGGTCACGTCGAAGCGGATCAGATAGTTGCCGGTGGAGACCCGGGACGAGATGAAGTTGCCGGTGGTGTTCTTGCTGCCGTCGCTGTTGACGCCGGCCTTCCAGACCTTCTCGCCGATCATCGCCGCGCGCACCGAGGCCGTGGCCGCGTCGACGTACGCCTTGTTCGCGGCATCCGTCGATGCCGACGGCGCCCCCACGTTCGTCACGGCCCCGCCGCCGGCGGACACGCCACCCGGGAAGGTGGCCTTGGGCGCCGGCCGCGGGCTGCCGGGCGCCGCCGCACCAGGCGTGAGGACGAATGAGCCGGTGTTGCCGGCGCTGTCGCGCCAGGTGCCGCTGGCGCCGGGCAGGGTGACGGTGGCGTCGAGGTGGAGCGGCGTGCCGCCCGGCGTCGTCACGATCGTGAGCCCGAGTCCGATTGACGCGTCCGGATTCTGGAACGCCAGACCGACGACGCTGGCCTGCCTGGCGGCGCCGCACTGATCGTCGACGCCGTCCAGTTGGAACACGGATCCGGCCTGCACCACCCGCACCGTGATCACGTTGCAGTACGGCAGCTGCTGCCAACGAAACGTGCCCAGGGTCTGCGCCGGCGCACTGTCAGGCCACGCGATGGTCAGGCCGACCATGGCCATGAACATGACGAGTCGGTTCATTGAGATAGCCCCCGGGTCGGCTATCGGCTGGTGCACCGTCGAGCGATAGGGGGCTCATGCGCGGGCTACCAGCCCACCGCCTGCCCGTCCTTTCGGTGGTCCGACCCGGCGCGGTAGGCTGCGGCGTAGCCGATCGCGTCGCCGCCCGGTCCACGGCGGTGACGCCGCAAGCGGCGGCCGGCATCGATGTTGCTCTCCTGTCGGATCCCTCGGCCCCCGAAGCATGGCCGAGACGTCGTGCAAAAGATGCCTCGCACCCGCACCCTGACGGCCCTGACCGACCTGGCCTTGCTCATCTTGGGCGTTGCATGCACCAGGGGGCCGCTGGGGCGGCTCACTGCGCGACGTCACCGGCCGCCGCACCTTTACGCGCCCCTCGAGCAGTGGGCGCTCACCGGCACGTCGCTGGTGAAGGCGGGAGAGGTGCTCGCCTACGTCGGCAACACCGGCAATGCGCGGACCACCGCACCGCACCTGCACTTCGGCATCTACAGCGGCGGCGCCATCCGCTGCCGTTCATCGCCGCCGATCAGCAGACGCCGCCAGCGCCGGTGGTCGACCTGCCGCTCGGTGCGCTGGCCCGGGTGAGCGCGGTCCGCTCGACGCTGAAACGCGGCCCGGCGCCCGACGCCGCCACGCTGGCCACGCTCAACCGCCGCTCCATAGTCACGGTGTACGCCGCCGCGCCCGAACGCACGGTGCGGGTGCTGCTGCCCGACGACACGGCCGGCTACCTGCCACGGCAGTCGCTGGTCGCCACCGATGCACCGCTGCGACGCCGCGCCCTGCCCGCCGGGGCAGTGCTGAGGGAGCGTCCGACCGACGTCGCCCTGGCGGTGCACGTGCTCGACGGCGCCGAGCAGGGCGAAGAGCTGGGCAGTCTCGCCGGCTACGAGCTGGTGCGCACGGCTGAGAGCAGCGGCTGGATCGCCAGCGCCACCTAGCCGGCCAGCCGCCAACGCGGAACGCGGTCAGGGCAGCACGAACCGCCCGCGGATCTCGGCCTGGAGTTTCTTCGACAGCCGATGGAACGTCGCGCCGCCGGGGTGCATCTCGTCGAACCAGTTCCAGAACCCTGTCCTCGGCGAAGCTGTCGATTCGCCGCCGGGCGAGGGCCCGCTGATTCTCGAGCGCGCGGGGAGCACCGTCCGCAGATGTGGACCAGCGAGACGTCCATAACCCGCTCGGGGTATTGACTGTATGCGGCCCTCGACTAAGTTAGGGGCCGCTCGAACACGACTCGACAGACGCGACCACTTGCCCCTGTGCAGTCGGGACGCGCCCGTCGTCGACCGGAAGAACAACCAACGGCAAGCGTCTATCCAACGCGACGCCGGGGCCCGGGCTCATCTATCGGCAGGCAATTCGGGATGCGGCGCTGCTGGCAGCGTCTGCGGAGTGCTGGTCCGCGCCCGGTCCAACCGGCGCGCGCAGGCTCTTCGTGTCGGCCCCCGCGGCCGCAGCCCGGGCTCGGAGGACTGTTATGCAGAGGACTGTGGTGCAATCGGCCCGCGTGCGGTGGTTCTGCCGTGTCGCAGTGGTCTTGCTGCTGTTGCCGACGACCGCGTCGGCCCAGACCGCGAGCGGATCCAGTTTCACCGGGGCGGTGAAGGACGCCGACGGCGGCGCCTTGGTCGGAGTGACCGTTGAGGTCGAGAGTCCGGCGCTCATCGAACGGGTGCGGGTCGCCACGACCGGCGATCGGGGGCAATACCGCATCACCGATCTCGGTCCCGGCACCTACTCGGTGACCTTCACGCTGCCCGGCTTTCGCGTCGTGCGACACGAGGGCATCCAGCTGACGGCGAACTTTGCCGCCACGGTGAACGCCGAGCTTGCTATCGGCACGATCGCCGAGACGGTCACCGTGACCGGTGAAGGGCCGGTCGTAGACATCCACAACGTGACCCAGCAGCGGACGCTCAGCCGCGAGGCGCTGGACCTGCTGCCCGCCAACAAGAACGCCGTCGGCTACGCCAACCTGACCGCGGCCGCGGTGATGCCCCCCAACTCGATGGACGTGGCCGGCAACACCGGCGAGCTGTCGGTGCGGCTGTCGATCCACGGCACCCATCAATCCGACCAGAAGCAGCTGTTTGACGGGATGCGCTTCAACTCGATGCTCAACACCGGCACCAGCCGCAACTTCTACCCGAATCACGCCAGCGTGGAGGAAGTGGTCGTCGAGACCGGCTCGGGCGGATCGGGCGAGTTCTCCTCCGGTGGGGTCCAGCTCAACGTCGTGCCGAAGGACGGCGGCAATCGGTTCAGCGGCACCTTCCTCGCCAACTACACCGGCGACCGTTTCCAGGATGATAATCTGTCGTCGGAGTTGGTGGACCGCGGCGTCGTGCTCAACAGCTCGATCGAGGACATCTACGATCTGAACGGCGCGCTGGGCGGACCGTTGAAGCGCGACAGGTTGTGGTTCTACAGCGCCATCCGCCGCTGGGGCAACACCACGCGCGGGGCCAACCTGTTCGAAAACGCCGACCTGTCGGCCTGGCTCTACTCGCCGAACCTCGCGCAGCCGGCGTCGGCGGTCGAATGGTACAACTCCGCCAACGCCAGGCTGACCTGGCAGGCAGCGAAGGCGCACAAGATCAGCTTCTTCTGGGACCACCAGCACAGCTGCCTCTGCAACAGCGTCTCCGGCAGCAACGCGCTGTTCAGCGGCAACAACGCGCTCGAAGCCACCAACGGCATCGAGTACACGCCGGTCGATCTCGTGCAGTCGCGGTGGCTCAACCCCGCGTCCGATCGCCTGCTGTTCACCGCCGGCGTGAGCTACTTCAACGTGCGCGCGCGCTACACCGCCCTGCCCGAAATCGACCCGACCACGGCGATCTCGGTGCTCGATCAGACCCGCGGCTTCCGCTACCGGGCGCCGGTGAGCACCCGCAACACCCGCCAGCGGCAGTCGAATCAGCAGTTCTCGGTGTCATATTTCACCGGCAACCACAGCCTCAAGGCCGGCCTCTACATGCTCGAGGGTTTCGTCGATTCCGACATCATGCCGACCGGCAACGGCGTCAGCTACGGCTTCCTGAACAACGTGCCGGCCCAGCTCACCCAGACCAAGCGCACGGTGACCCACGAGGTCGTGAATCCGGAGCTCGGGCTGTTCGTCCAGGATCAGTGGATCCTCGACCGCCTTACGCTGAACGTCGGCCTGCGCTTCGAGTACTTCCGCGCCTACAACGGCGCGGTGGAGCAGCCGGCCGGCCCGTTCAACGACGCCCACATCTTCGGCGAGGTCGACTGCGTGCCCTGCTGGAAGGACCTGACGCCGCGGATCGCCGCGGCCTTCGACCTGCTCGGCAACGGCAAGACCGTGGTCAAGGCCAGTCTGGGCCGCTACGTCGGCGCCCAGGCCACCGGGCTTGCCGACGCCAACAACCCGGTGAACGCGTCGGTGAACGCGACCAACCGGGCGTGGTCCGACACCAACGGCAACCGCGTGCCTGACTGCGACTTGCGGAACCCCGGCCTCAACGGCGAGTGCGGCCCGATGGCCAACGCCAACTTCGGACAGCTGAACATCAGGACCCGCTACGACCCAGAGGTGCTGACCGGGTGGGGCAGCCGCGACTACAACTGGCAGGCGTCGGCGACGGTCGAGCACGAGCTCCGGCCGGGGACTTCGGTGAGCGCGGGCTATTTCCGCACCTGGTACGGCAACTTCACCGTGACCGACAACCTGGCGGTCACGCCCGACGATTACCAGCCCTACTGCTTCACGGCGCCGGCCGACGACCGCCTGGAGGCGTCCGGCAGCCAGATCTGCGGCCTCTACGACATCGTCACGACCAAGTTCGGCCAAGTCAACAACCTGGTCACCTTCGCGTCCAACTACGGCAAGCAGTCCGAGATCTACAACGGCTTCGACCTCAACCTGAACACCCGGCTGCCCAAAGGGGCGTTTGTGACCGCCGGCATGAGCATCGGCAACTCGATCAGCGCCGGCTCGAGTTCGACCGCCTCGTCGAAGCGGTGCTTCGTGGTGGACTCGCCGCAGGAGCTCTACCAGTGTGACAGGCCGGTGCCGTACCGCACCCAGGTCAAGATGTCGGCGACCTATCCGCTGCCGTGGAACTTCCAGGCCTCAGTGGTGTTCCAGACGCTGCCCGGCACGCCGATCGACGCGATCTACGCGGTGCCGACGGCGTCGATCGCCCCGTCGTTGGGCCGGCCGCTCGCTGGCGGCGCGCGCACCGCCTCGGTCAACCTGACCCAGCCGTACACGCAGTTCGAGGGGCGGATCAGCCAGCTCGACGTGAGGCTGCTGAAGTCGATGCGGGTGCGACAACTCCGCGTCAAGGGCATGGTGGACCTCTACAATGCCCTGAATGCCAGTCCGGTCCTGCAGCTGGTCAACGCCTTCGGCCCGACATGGCAGCGTCCCTCGCAGATCCTGAACGCGCGCACCGTGAAGTTCGGAGTGCAGATGGACTTCTGATGGCCGATCCCGCGGGCACGACGAGCATGCGACGCCCCACCTCCGGGCCGAACGCCGGGTCGGCCCGGACCCTGTCGTGCGGCGCCGTTGCGGGCTTGGTGTCGCTGGCGCTGTCGGTCGCCTGCTCGGTATCAGCGCAAGGCCCGTCGGGCGACGCCGCGCGGCTCCTGGAAGGCGCGATCGACGTCCACGTGCATTCGTTCCCCGACTCGGTGCTGCGGTCGATGGACGCGCTGCAGGTGTCGCAGCTGGCCAAGACCCTGAAGATGCGCGGGCTGGTGCTCAAGAACCACTACGACCAGACCGCCGGGCTCGCCTACATGGTGCGCCAGCAGGTGGACGACCTCGAGGTGTTCGGCGGCATCGACCTGAACCTGACCCAGGGCGGGATGAACCCCGCGGCCGTCGATCACATGGCCAAGGTGTCGGGAGGCTGGGGCCGGTTCGTCTGGATGTCGAGCAGCGACTCCGAACACCACGTCCGCACCCGCGGCCAGAACCGGCCGTCGGTGCCGTTGTCGCGCAACGGCGAGCTGCTGCCGATCGTGAAAGAGGTGATCGGCGTCATCGCCAGGCACAACCTGGTGCTGGCCACCGGGCACGCCTCGCCCGACGAGGGCCTGCTGCTGGTCCGCGAGGGCAAGCGGCAACACGTGAACCACATGATCGTCACCCATCCGCTCAGTCCGAGCGTCGGGATGAGCCTCGATCAGATGCGGGCGGCGGCGAAGGAAGGCGCGCTGCTGGAGATCTGCGGGCTGTCGATGGTGTCGGCAGGGGCCGCCGCCCGGGTGCAGGAAGCTGCCACGGCCATCCGCGCCGTGGGGGCCGAGTCCATCGTCCTGTCGAGTGACCTGGGTGCCCGCAACGATCCGCGACCGCCCGAAGGCTTCGGCGCGTTCCTGCTGGCGCTGCGCGCGGCGGGCATCCCCGAGCCGGACATCGACGTGATGGCCAAGCGGAACCCGGCGCGGCTGCTTGACCTGCCCTGAACACGCGGCCCGCGGCACACTTCACGGCATCGGTGCCGCGAGCGCGGCGATGGTCTGTCGAGCCGGTCGGTGGGCGCGCTCGACTCCAGAACCGATGAACCTTGAGCGGATCGGTCACTACCGCGTCGTCGATACCTTGGGCGCGGGTGGGATGGGGTCGTCTACTGGTCGAGGATTCGCGTCTCGAGCGGCGTGCGGCTGTGAAGCTCCTGCCCGCAGACCTGACGCGCGACCCCGACCGGACCCGCCGTGTCGAGCAGGAAGCCCGGATCGCCTCCTCCCTGAACCACTCGAACATCGTCACCATCTACGACATCGGCTTGGCCGATGCCGGTCAGTACATCGAGCTCGTCGTCGGGCGGACGCTGCGGGCGCTGTGCAGCGAGCCGGCGCCCTATTGTGACGTCCTGACGTGGTCGGCGCAGATCGCGCGGGCGCTGGCCGTGGCTCACGACGCCCGCATCGCGCATCGCGATCGGAAACCCGAGAACGTGATGGTGCGCGGCGACGGCCTCGTGAAGCTGCTCGACTTCGGTCTGGCCCGGCCCGACCAGCCACGAGTCGGTGGCACTGGCCCCGCACGGGCTATGCCTGGTCGGCCAACTCCGCGGGGAGTACGCCACGGCGAGCGAACGCGCTGATCGACTGCTGGCCCTCGCCCTCGAGCATGGCTCTCCGCAGTACCGGGGCCTGGGGCGGTATCGATCGCGGCTGGGCTCTCGCGATGCAGGGCGACGCCGCAGGCGTGACCGCGATCCAGGAGAACCTGGCGGTCTACGATCGCATCGGCAGCGCGCTGTCGCGTACACACTTCCTGGGCCTGCTGGCCGACGGGTTGCGCAGGCATGACCGCGTTGCGCAGGCATGACCGCGTTGACGAGGCACTGGCGGTGGTGACCGACGCCCTCGCCGACGTGGAGCGGTACGGCGAGCGCCACTACGAAGCCGCGCTGCATCGGATTCGCCGGCGAGTTGCTTCTGCGGCCTCCGACGGCAGCGTCAACAGGCGCCGAGATCGCGTGCCGCCGCCATAGCCTGTGCGCAGCGCCAGCAGTCGAAGGCCTTCGAGCTGAGCGCGGCCACGAGCCTGGTCAGGCTGTGGCGCGACCGTCGCCGCGACGAGGCCAGGGCCGTACTCACCGAGGTCTACGCGTGGTTCACCGAGGGACGCGATACCCCGGACCTGCGCGGCGCAGCAGGTGCTCGCGGAACTGGACTGAAGGCGCCAGCTGCGCTGTCGCCACCATGCCCTCGAACTGGACTACCGACGGGCCACATCTGCCACGGCACAGTTCCAAGTGCTGGGCTTCTGCCCCACTGCTCTACCAGCCCACCGCCTGCCCGTCCTTGCGGTGGTCCGACCCGGCGCGATACACGCCGTTCACCGGATGGTCCTCGGTGATGCTGCGCCGGTCGAAGATCGGCGCCGGCATCCGCGGATCGCGCGTGAACAGAATGGCCTGGTAGCCGCCCACGGCGCCGCCGTCCACACCGCGCACCTGGTGGCCCTTGGCCTCCAGCGCCTTGCCGACCAGCGCGAACAGGTTGTGCTCCAGTGACAGCACGTTGCTGTTCTGGTTGTGCGTGAAGCGTGCCGCGTCGGTGGACATCTGCACGTTCATGCCGTGGTCGATCATGTTGACCATGTGCTGCGCGTGCGTCTCGGGCTGCACGCTGCCGCCCATGTTGCCGAAGGCCATCAGCGGCTGGCCGTCCTTCATCACGAAGCCGGCGATGATGCTGTGGAACGGCCGCTTGTGCGGCGCCACCACGTTGGGGCTCTTCGGGTCGAGCGAGAACGCCGTGCCGCGGTTGTGCAGCACGAAGCCGTAGGGGCCCACCGTGGCGCGGCTGCCGTAGACGCTGAACACGCTGTGGACCAGCGACACCATGTTGCCCCAGCGGTCGGCGGTGGTCAGGTAGATGGTGCCGCCGTCGGTGCCGCCCGGCACGGCCGGCGGATGCGCCTTGTTCGGATCGATCCTGCTGCACAGCGTGGCGGCGTACTCCTTCGAGAGGAGCTGCTCCACGGGCACGGTGGCGAACTTCGGGTCGCCGTTCCTGGCCTGCAGGTCGGCGTAGGCGAGCTTCTTCGCCTCGACCATCAGGTGCCACTTCATCGGGTCGGACGGCCCGAGCGTGGTGAGGTTGAACCCGAGCTTGGGTACGCACACCTCGAGGATGTTCAGCATCTCGAGCGCGGCGAAGCCCTGGCCGGGCGGCGGGAGCTGGCTCACGTCGTAGCCGTGGTAGTTGGTGCTGACCGGCTCCACCCACTCGGGCTGGTACTCGGCCAGGTCGCCCAGCGTCATCACGCCCTTCCCGGCCTGCACCTTGGCCACGATGGCCCTGGCGATGTCGCCCTTGTAGAACGCGTCCTTGCCCTGCGCCTGGATCATCCGCAGCGCCTTGGCCAGGTTGGGATTGCGGATGATGCTGTAGAGCGGCGGCACCGCGTCGCCGTTCAGGAAGGTGGCCCTCGAGTCCGCGTCCGCGGCCAGCCCCTTCTGCGCGTCGAGCAGATCCGAGTGGCGCCGCTCGGCCAGCCCCCAGCCCTCCTCGGCCACCCGCGCCGCGCGCTCGAACGTCTCCTTGAAGCCCAGCGTGCCGAAGCGGGTGAGGAGCGCATCGTAGCCGGCGATGGCCCCGGGCACGGTGGACGAGTTCACGCCGCCGCCCGGCACGCGCTTCTCGCCCAGGCTGGCGAAGAACTCCGGCGTCCAGCCCCGCGGCGCGTAGCCGGCGGCGGCCAGCGCGTAGAGCTTCTTCTCCCTGGCCACCCACACCTGGGCGAACAAGTCCCCGCCGATGCCGGTGTCGTTCTGCGAGGTGACGTCGAGCATGGCGGCGGCGGCCACCGCGGCGTCGATCGCGTTGCCCCCCTGGCGCAGGATCTCGAGCCCGGCCTCGGCGGCCAGCGGGTCGCTGGTGGCGACGATGCCGTGGCGGGCCACCACCTCGCTGCGGCCCTGGGCCAGCCAGCCCTGGGCGCGGGAGCCGGACACGGCCTTGATGTCCGCGGCGGGCTGCGCCTTGTCGGCCGTGGGCCGGCCGAAGGGCGTCTGGGACTGAGCGGTCAGCGCGGCCCAGGCGCCGGCAGCCAGCAGGGCCGTGGCGAGGGTGAGGGCGGGGCGGTGACCGGCGATCGGGCGAGGACGGGTGGCGGGCATACGGCTCCTCCGAACCCGCCTATCCTCGCGTACTTCAGAGGCGCAGGCGTCGCTGACGCGCAACTCGGGCGGCGAGCCCAATCGCTCGGTGTGTTCGGGCTGTTGGTGCGGCCGCGAACGGCTCGACGTCGCGCTACTGGGCTGCGGGCGGCGTGTAGAGCACCTCCACCGAATACGCGAGGTCGAAGGGCGTGCCGTTCCAGGTGGGCAGGTCGTCAGCAGAGGGCGAGGGCGCATCGAGGCGAGGGAGACACAGCGGAGGGTTCGGCACCTGCTGCAGCACCAGTCCGTTCGGCTCGATGAAGGCGAGCGCCCCGTCCGCCCGTCGCTGAACATCGACCAGGCCCTCGTGCACGGAGCGGTGATGTCGCCGGCAGAGCATCACCAGGTTGTCGAGGCTGGTCGGGCCACCGTCGAGCCAGTGTTCGATGTGGTGCGCATCGCAGCGGCGAGAGGTGCACCCGGGGAACCGGCAGGTCTTGTCGCGGGCCAGCAGCGCGCGTCTGATCGATGGCGGAACGGTCCGGGTCTTTCGGCCAACGTCGAGCACGCCGCCGTCGGCGGATTGACGCATCGCCACGAGAGAGGCGTCGCACGAAAGGCGCCGCGACGTCTCCGCGGAAACGTCCACGGCGCCGTGATCGACTTCCAGGATGCCGGCCAGATCCTCCCCGGCAGCCACATCCGAGGCCGAGTCGACGTGCAGCAGCACCTGGTAGCGGTCGCCGGTGGTGCCGCGATCCAGATCGGCGGAGAGCGCCGCTTCTGACAACAGGCCGAGCGCGTCCGCGCGACGCTGCCCTGGCGTCGCCTCGCCGGCAAGGCCGCCGGCGTGGGTGGCGGTCTGCCCCTCGCGCTGCAGCCGATCGCATGCCGCCTCCAGCGCCCGCTGCACCACGGCGCCCAGCTCGGGCGTGAGCCGGCCACGGATCACCACCATACCGTCGTCGTCGGTCCACGTGGACAGGTGCCGGTGCAGATGCCGCGCTTCGGCCTCCGCGTGGGCGACCGCATCGTCCACTCGACGCCAGGCGCGAGCCAGGCGTTCGACCTGCGCGGCCGTGCCGGCTTGCGCGAAGGACAGCAATCGCGCTTCGTTGGCGGGAGTGGCCACGCGAGTGAGGGCGCGGACCTTGGCGTAGGAAATCGCTCCCCGCTGCATGGTGGCACTGATGAGCGGCAGGGTAGCCAACGCGTGGGCGACGCGCACCTTCTCGCGAGCGGCCCCCAGCGCGATGCCCGTTCGCCAGTGCAACCAGTGGGCGCTGGAGGCGAAGACGCCGTGCCAGCCGGTGCGCCGATCGACGTGGCGATGAGGGATTCGGTCGTCATGCGACCATCGTCGCATCGCAGAAACTGCCGCGTCAGATTGGCGCAGGAGCGGCGACCGGCGCGCGAACCGCGCGCAGTGGTGGTCCGTGCCCTGATCGCGCGAACAGCGTCAGTGCTGCGCGCAAGGGATGGCGCCTGACTTCGGGCCGGGACATTTCGCGCGTCGCACCCAGGAAGCCGTCAAGTGGAATCGACGCCCCGGCTGGGCGCCCGACGACATCGGCCACCCTGCGGGGGCCATCGACGTAAGCTGATGGCACCCCATGTTCAAGGCGATGCTCGCGCTCGGAGTGATCCCCCTGCTGCACACGGCCGCGTCGGACCAATCCGCCGCGGGCCGCCCACCGGCCGCGCCCACCGCGTCGCAGCGCATCGCGCTCATCACCGGCTCCACCGACGGCTTGGGCCGCGAAGTGGCGCGACGGCTGGCGGCCCAGGGCGCCCACGTGATCGTCCACGGCAGGAACGCCGAGCGCGGCCAGGCGGTGGTGGACGAGATCGCCGCCAGCGGGAAGGGCTCCGCCAGGTTCTACCGGGCCGACTTCGCGTCGCTCGCCGAAGTGCGCCGCCTCGCCGGCGAGATTCGGCGCGACTACACCCGACTCGACGTGCTGGTGAACAACGCCGGCGTCATCGTGCCGCAGCGCCAGGTGAGCAGGGACGGCTACGAGATGCAGTTCGCCGTCAACTACCTCTCCGGCTATCTGCTCACCTATCTGCTGCAGCCGCTGCTCGAGAAGGGCACCTCGCCGCGCATCGTCAACGTGTCGTCGCTGGCCGCGTCCGCCATCGACTTCACGGACGTGATGCTCGAGCGCGGCTACTCCTCGGGCCGCGCCTACGGGCAGAGCAAGCTGGCGCAGGTGATGTTCACGATCGACCTGGCGGAGGAGCTGAAGGGCAAGGGCATCGTGGTGCAGGCGCTGCACCCGGCCACCTACATGGACACCACGATGGTCCGCTCCTCGGGGACGACGCCGAGGAGCACCGTGGAGGAAGGGGCGGCGGCGGTGCTGAACGCGATTGCCACCAGTGCCCCGAGCGGCAGCTACTTCGTGGGCCAGAAGGCGGGCACGCCGCACCGGCAGGCCGCAGACGCCGACGCGCGGCGCCAGTTGCGGGAGCTGAGCCGGAAGCTCACCGGGTTGGATTGACGCATCGGCACCACCGACGCGGCCTGGCCGGACGCGGCGCGGGCAGGTCTTGTGCTCGGCCACCGGCATGCCGCATTCGACGCAACGACTGGTGTGGCCCGCGGCCACGGCGAACCCGTCACCGCCCGGCTGGCGGCGCGGTCCAATGCTGCAGCACGGTTACCCGGTCGAGCGCCGATCGCGGATCGCTCTGCACCATCAGGAAGCGGCCATCCGGCGCCACGTCGAACCCCGGGTCGCTGCTGGCGCCGGCATACAGGCCGGAAAACAGCGCCTGGGGTGACGACGCCCGCAGTGCCTCGTCGATGCGGGCCGCCATCATCGTGCGTCCCTGCCAGAAGAACAGCTCGCGCGAATCGTGAGACCAGCGCGGCGTTATGCCGCCGCGCGTGGAGACCGCGGTGCGGCGCTCCAGGCCTGGCCACTGCGCCACATAGACTTCCAGTCGGCCCGACGCATTCGACGTGTAGGCCACGGCGCGGCCGTCAGGTGACACCACCGCCCCCAAGTCGTTGGTCGCGCCCGTCAGCACCGGTTCCATGCGCCGATCGCTCAGCGACAGCCGCCACACGTCCTGGGTATCGCCCTGCACCAGCAGATAGCGACCGTCGGGTGAGAACGCGGTGGGGTAGAGGGCGGCGGTACCTCCGGCGAGAGTCGCATCCAGGCGATTCCGGTCGATGAGCGGCTGCATCCCACCTCCCGGGGTGAGCAGCGTCAGCGGTCCGCCTCCGCCCGACACCGCCACCTGCCGGCCGTCGGGCGACCAGGCCGGCATCATCGCGCCGGACGCGAGCCGCGACCGTCCGCCGCGAACTGCGTCCACCAGCCACATGTTCGGCGTGCGGGTGGCGTCGTTGGCCGACACGGCGATCTGAGTGCCGTCGGGAGAGAGGCGCGGCTGGCGGTAGGCGTCGGGCTCGGCTGCCAGGGGCGTGGCGATTCCTTGCCGCGTGACCCACGCGAGGCGGTGTTGCGCGCCGGTGGCCGCATAGACCAGAAGGCCGGAGCGTCCGACCGCGAATGCCACGCCGCCCGCAGCTGCTCCACGCTCCACGGAATCGGCGAGGAGTACCGATGGGCCCAGCAGGTCCAGTGTCGTGGGGTCGATCGGCAAGGCGCGCACCGATCCGGGATCCTGGCCGTAGACGAGTGAACCACTCGCCAGTACCACACCCTGGGCAATCTCGGCGCCGGCGCCGAGCACCGGCGCGCCCGGCCCCTCGATGTCGCTGCGGCGGGCGATCATCCGGCGTTCGCTGCCGTCGAGAGCGACCACGGAGAAGCCGTTCAGAGTTCGTGGGGCCTCAACCGCCTGCTCCGCGTACAGGACCGACTGGCCATCGGGCAGGAACGACGGCCACATGGCCGGCAGGTTCTCACCGATGGCCTCGAGCGACCCGCCGGAGGCCGCCACCTTGAAGAGCCCCCGCGCTGGAATCGCGACCACGATGACGCCCTGCGCGCTCCACGTGCCGCCGCGATCGGCGGCGCCGGGCAGCGCGCAGATGCGAAACGGCGTAGCGCCGGCGTCCACGCCGACGCGTTGCAGGAAGCCGTCGGCGAAGAACGCCACGTCGCGGCCATCGGGGCCGAAGAACGGATGCAGCGCGCCGGCGGTGCCGGGGACGAGCCGCGCGTCGGCGCCGGCCATCTCGCGCAGGAACAGATCGCGCCGGCCGGTGTCGTCCACCGCCACGAAGGCGAGCAGTGTGCCGTCGGGCGAAAGGGCGAGCGGCGACGTGGTGTGGAGCCGCCGATCGTCGGGCAGCGCCACCATCGTGCGCGTGGTGATGCTGCTGCCGCCAGCGGCAGGTGCCGGCGGTTGCATTCGGCTCACAACCACGCCGGCAACGACGCCGGCCACAGCCGCCAGGGCGGCTGCCAGCGCCACCACTCCGCGCCGTCCCTGACGGACTGTTGCCGCCGCCGCGACTTCGAGCTTCTGCCCCGCCCAGTCCAGCTCGCGGCGCACATCGCGCGCCGACTGCCAGCGCTCGTCCGGATCGGCCGCCAGACAGCGTTGGACGACGTGGGCCAGCCGCTCGGGCAGCGTGGCAGGCACCGACGGCACGCTTCCTGGCGCCGCTTGCGGTCGCTGGCCCGAGATCATCTCGAGCAGCACGAGGCCGAGCGCGAAGATGTCGGTGCGCGCGTCGGCCGGCCGCCCCTGCAGCTGTTCGGGCGCCATGTAGGCCGGCGTGCCGATCACGCCCTGCGTGTGTGTCACGGTGTCGGCGGCGGGGCCCTCGAACACGGCGATGCCGAAGTCGAGCACCTTGGCGCCGGTGGGCGTGAGCATCACGTTGGCCGGCTTCAGGTCGCGGTGGGTCACGCCCTTGGCATGCGCGGCGGCCAGCGCGTTGGCAATCTGCGCGCCGATCGTCACCACCTGATCGAGCGGCAGCCGGCCCCTCTCAATGCGGCGGGCCAGCGTCTCGCCCTCCAACAGCTCCATCACCAGGTAGTCGGGCCCGACGTCGTAGAGGGTGCAGACGTTGGGATGGTTCAGTGCGGCGATGGCGCGGGCTTCGCGGTGGAAGCGCTCGCCGAAGGGCTGCAGTGACTGCTTGATGGCGACATCGCGGTTCAGCCGCGTGTCGCGGGCGCGATACACCTCGCCCATGCCGCCGGCGCCGAGGGGGCCGAGGATCTCGTAGGGACCGAGGCGGGTACCGGCGTCGAGCGTCATTCCGGGGGCGGCCCCGGATTATACGCACGCCTACCGGGTCTGCAGGCGCAGAAGGGCGATCGCCTTGACGAAGTTGGGCTCGAGCAGGTCGGGCATCGACGCGTCCACCTTCATGCGGTGGTAGCTGACGTCGAACCCGACGGCCAGGTGGCGTTCGACGGAGACCTCCTTCAGCCGGCCGTCCACCCGCGGGTGGAAGACGGTTTCGACCCTGGCTCGGCCCGACCACGCGGTGTCGGCGCGCTCTCCACCGAGACCACGATGCCCTCCACGCCCACGTCGAATCCCCTGGCGATGCCCTTCCGGGCGGCCAGCTGCGCGGTGACGACCACCGGATTGCCGGTGCCCAGCTCGGGGCCGGAGAAGTTGCGGCCCATGCCAAGCTCCCCGACGAGGTCGGGTCGGGCGGCGGGAACGCGGCCTCGGCCCATGCGTACTGCGGGCTGGGTGGCGAAGTGGCGTGACGGCTGGCGCCGGTGCCGCCATCATGAAGCCGGCAGGCAAGGATTGCTGGCGTGGGCGTAGATCCCACGTTCGACACGGGGTGCGGAAGATGACCGTCGAACAGTTCTTTACGCACTACGGTTCGCTGTCGATGGGCGACGACGACCATGCCTTGGCCGCGCTGTATGCGCCGAGCTTCTTCGTCGCCGGGCCGTCGGGCAGCGCGACGTTCGCCAACGACGCCAGGTTCCTCGGGTGGCTGGCCCAGGTGCGCGCGTTCAACCAGCAGCACGGGCTGCGGCACATGTCGCCCGTCGCGGTGCAAGAGACGTCGCTCAGCCCGCTGCACGTGCTGGCGCACGTGCGCTGGAGCGCGCGGTTCGAGAAGACGGGGGATCGCGCGATCGAATTCGAGATCGCCTATCTCCTGGAACGGGCCGAGGAGTCGTGGCGCGTGCTCGGCTATGTCTCGGCACGCGATCAGGAAGAGGAGATGCGAGCGCTCGGGCTGTTGTAGAGCGGCGCCAGGTCGGGGTCCGCCTCCGGCGGCGTGTAGAGCACCTCCACCGAATAGGCGACGTCGAACGGCGTGCCATCCCAGGCGGGGAGGTCGTCTGCCAGGGGCGGCGCCTCGCGACGGGTGAAGGGTGCGGGTGGATGCGGCACCGGCTTCAGCACCCGCCCGTCTGTACGGAGGAAAATGAGCGTGCCGTCGGCGAGGCGCCGCACGTCCACGAGGCCCTCGTGCACGGAGCGGTGATGACGCCGGCACAGCAACAGGAGGTTGTCGAGGCTGGTCGGGCCGCCGTCGAGCCAGTGCTCGATGTGGTGCGCGTCGCAATGCCGCGCGGTACAACCCGGGAACCGGCAGCCCTGGTCGCGCACGAGCAGGGCGCGACGAATGGAGGGCGGGACGGCGCGGGTCTTCCGGCCCACGTCGAGCACCGCGCCGTCAGCCCCGTGGCGCATAAGGACCAGCGACGCGTCGCAGGAGATGCGTCGCGACGTTTCCGCGGAAACGTCCACGGCGGCGTGATCCACCTCCAGCGTGCCCGACCAGCCGTCGCCCGCGGGCACGTCGGACGATTCCCCTGCCGCCACACTCGCTGCAGCGTCTATGTGCAGCATCACCTGGTAGCGGTCGCCGGCGTTGCCGCGGTCGAGGTCCTGGCTCAGCGCCGCCTCCGCCAGCATTCCGAGCGCATCGGCGCGGCGTTGGGTGGGCGATACCTCCTCGGCCAGGCTCCCGGCGTGGGGCGCCGCCTGCCCCTCGTGCCGGAGCCGGTCGCAGGCCGCGTCGAGCGCGCGCTGCACCACCGCGCCCACCTCGGGCGACAGGCGCCCGCGAATCACCACCATGCCGTCGTCATCCGTCCAGGTGGACAGGTGCCGATGCAGGTGGCGCGCGACGGCTTCCTTGACAGCTGTCGCCTCATCCACCCGCCGCCAGGCGCGAGCCATGCGCTCAACGTGGGCGGCGGTGCCGGCCTGCGCGAAGGTCAGCAGCGCCGCCTCGTTGGCGGGCGTCGCGACGCGGGTGAGGGCGCGGACCTTGGCGTAGGAGATCGCCCCGCGCTGCATGGTGGCGCTGACCAGCGGGAGCGCGGTGAGCGCATGCGCCACGCGCACCTTCTCGCGCGCCGCGCCGAGGTCGATGCCGGTGCGCCAGTGCAACCAATGGGCGCACGAGGCGAAGACGCCGTGCCAGCCGGTGCGCCGGTCGAACTCGCGCAGCAGCACCAGCAGCTCGTAGGTGGCCGCGTGAAGCTGCTTGGCCAGCGCGGCGATCTGCTCGCCGAGAGCTTCGGTGGCCTCGACGCTGGCCGGGTTGGCGACAGTGATGGGACGTGGGACGGCGGTCGGGACGAGAGCTTCGGTCGTCATCCGGCCATCGTCGCATCGCAGAAACTGCCGTCGCAGGATAGCGTCAGCGCGGCGATCGTCGACCGATCCGCTCTCGCCAGCAGAACCCGCTCCGATCGCCCGCGCAGTGCGCGCCTGACGCCCCGAGAGCGGCTCACAGATCCTGACGCGGACTAGTCGTCGACCGCATCCCGAAACCTGTCAAGCGGAATCGCGCACGGCCACCCGCCGACGGTCACGGCGTATGGTCTACCTCAGCGATTCGTCGCCGGTGCGCTTCACCCACCAGGGCACGCGCTCCCACGTTGCCACCCGGCTGCCGACGACCACTGGCGGATTCCGCGTGTCCCGCGGCGGCGGCGGCGAGACCCACTCGGCCGACCGCTCGGGGCCGGCCGGACCACCGCCGACGTGCGCCTCACGAACGCGCAAATGCGCATCAACCGGGTGGACCAACGCCGGCACGTCGCGGATCGGCCTGCTGTGTATCGACATGTTGACGGCGCCCGTGCCATCCCGTCGGTGGGCGATGCCGTAGACCTGGCAGCGGTTGGCGAACCCGCGGATCCAACCCTGCCCCCGGCTGCCTGCGTCCAATCACGGGTTCGTCGCCAGGACCCGCCCCGCAGGAGACCGGCCCATGGACCGCTTCGCGCGCCCCTTCCTGTTCGCGCTCTGCTTGTCGTCCGTCGCGGCAGCAGCTCCCCGAACTGGCCCGAGCGTCGCACCGCCGGACGAGGTTGACGCCGCTCTGCTGCAGCGCATCGACGCCGTCGCCGCCGCGCAAGCCGACGCGGGACTGCTGAGCGGCGTCGTGCTGGTGGCTCGCGGCGATCGCATCCTGCTGCAGCGCGGCTACGGGTTCACCAGCTGGGAACTGCGCGCACCGGCCACGCCCGCGACGCGCTTCGGCATCGGGTCGATCACCAAGGTGATGACCGCCACGGTGGTCGATTTGCTCGTTGCGGAGGGCCGCCTCGATCTCGACGCTCCGGCCAGCCGGTACCTGGGATCGTTTCCGGCCGGTCCGAGCGGCGGCGCGGTAACGGTTCGCCACCTCGTCGACCATCGCGCCGGCGTTCCCCATCGCGTGACCAGCCCGGTAGAAGAGACGCAGTCGCTCCACCCGTCCGACATCGTCGAACGCGTGCGGGCCAGGGGATTGGTGTTCGAGCCCGGCACGCAGGAGCTCTACAGCAGCGCCGGCTTCAGCAGTCTGGCCCGGGTGATCGAGCGGATCGAGGGCAAGCCGTTCGACGCGGTGCTTCGCGATCGAATCTTCCGGCCGGCCTCGATGGCGACGGCCATTGACGAGACCGGGCAGCAGTTGATGCCGGCGCGCGCGCTGCCGTATCGCCTGGGCGCCACCGCCGGCGCCCTCGTCGTCGCCAATGCTCCGTACAAGCATCTCGGCTTCCTCACCGGCGCCGGCTCCGTCTACGCCGCCGCCGAGGACCTGCTGCGGTTCGCCCGCGCGCTGAGGACAGGCGCGTTCGGGGCGGCGGGGAAGGCGCGCGTGGACGGGAGCGGCGGCCAGGTCTGGCGCAGCTGGTACGGGCGAACGGACGGTTACGAGGCGTCGGTCGACATCATGCCGGCGACCGACGTGACCTTCGTCTTCCTCAGCAACCTGCGGTCGGCCGCCACCTGGCAGGTGCGCGATCACGTGAAGAACCTGCTGACGGGCCGCGATGCCGCCGGGATTCGCCTGCCACCCACGCCGCTCGTCGCGCCGTTCGAATCAGCGGACTCGGTTCTGGGGCGATACGGCGACGCCGCCGATCCCCTGCTGATCACCGCGGTCGACGGACACCTGTTCCGCGACGGGAACGAGATCTATCCCATCGCCGGTGAACGCTATTACCTTCCGGCCAGCGGGTCCGTCATGCGCTTCCGACGGACGGGCGACGGGGTGGTGGATGCCATCGTGACGGTGGCTCCCTGGGACGGCACAGAGCGGGTCGCGCTCAGACTGCCGTAGCTGCGGCGCCCGCCGAGTCCTCGGTCTGCGGACCGGGCTCGTCGGGGCGACCCGAGCAGCTCGGATGTGGCGGAAGGGTCAGCTGCCGCTGGCCTGGCCGGCCGCGGCGCGGTTCTTCATCTCCTGCTCGCCGCGCAGGATCGAGCACCAGTGCTTGTGCTCGGCCACCGGCATGCCGCATTCGACGCAGACGCGCACGCGGGCCCTGGGTTCCTCAGTCTTGCCGAACAGCCGTTTCAGGAATGCCATTGTCGCCCCCAGGTCAGATCACCGCTTCACTGGTGTCGATACGTTTGACGGCGGGCCGAGGTTCAAGGTTGGCCGCGCGGCCACGAACTCGCCACAGCCAATCGAACATCGCCGCGAAGACCGAGCTGGGGATGGACGGTGGGATAGACGGCGCCGGTCTCCCGGGTGTTGCCTCCGCAGCCGTATACTCCGCCGCATGAAGCACCTCCTTCTGGCCGCCGCCCTCGGCCTCACCGCCGCCGCGGCCCCGGCGCCGCTGCCGTCCTTCGGCGAACCCGGCCTGTCTCCCGACGGCGCGATCATCGCGTTCGTGAGCGGCGGCGACATCTGGGAGGTGCCGTCGCGTGGCGGCGACGCGCGCCTGCTCGTGTCACACCCCGCCACCGAGTCGCGCCCGCTCTATTCGCCCGACGGCCGGCGCCTGGCGTTCACCTCGTCGCGCACGGGAGCGGGCGACGTCTACGTCCTCACGCTGGCCACCGGCGATCTGACGCGCCTCACTTTCGACGACGCCGCCGAGCTGGTCACCGGCTGGTCGCCGGATTCGCAGTGGCTCTACTTCTCGTCGAACAGCCACGAGATCTCGGGCGTGCTCGACGTCTACCGCGTGAATGCCGCGGGCGGCACGCCGATGCCGGCGGCGGCAGACCGCTACACCACCGAGTACTTCGCGGCGCCGGCGCCAACCGGCGACGTGCTGGCGATCACCGCGCGCGCCAACGCCGCATCGCAGTGGTGGCGCAACGGCCACAGCCATCTGGACGAGAGCGAGATCTGGCTCGTGAAGAATGGCAGCGGCGCACCGTCGTACGAGCCGGTGACCGCCGGAGGCGCCAAGGACGCGTGGCCGATGTGGAGCGGCGACGGCCGGACGCTCTACTTCATGTCCGACCGCAGCGGCGCGCAGAACCTGTGGTCCGCCAGCGCGGCCGCGAACGCCGGCGGCACCGCCGCCAAGGCGCTCACCACCTTCAAGGACGGCCGCGTGCTGTGGCCGACCATCGCGAAGGACGGCCGGACCATCGCCTTCGAGCGCAACTTCGGCATCTGGACCGTGGACACGGCCGGTGGGCAGGCGCGCGAGGTGCCCATCGCCCTGCGCGGCGCGCCGGCCGCCACCGCCGTCGAACATCGCACGTTCAGCGACCAGATCCAGGAGCTGGCGCTGTCGCCCGACGGCAAGAAGCTGGCGTTCACGGTGCACGGCGAGATCTTCTCGGCGTCGGCGCGCGATGGCGGCGCGGCAGTCAGGGTGACCAACACCGCCGGTGAGGAGGCCGAACTGGCCTGGTCGCCCGACAGCCGCCGGCTCGTCTACCGCTCGGACCGCGATCGCACGCATCACCTGTTCCTGTACGACTTCACGACCGGGCTCGAGACGGCGCTCACCACGGGCGCCTCGCGCAACAACCAGCCGCGGTTCTCGCCCGATGGCAAGTGGATCGCCTTCCAGCGCGACTCGCGGGAGCTGCGCGTGCTCGACCCGGCCACGAAGGACGAGAAGCTGGTCGCGTCGGGGGTGTTCGACACGCCGCCGTTCTTCGACGCCCGAGACTTCGTCTGGTCGCCCGACTCGCGGTTCCTCGCCTACGTCACCACCGGCGCCAAGGCGTTCGCCAGCGTGTTCGTGGCGCCGGTGGGCACCGACACGCCGATGCCCGCGGGAACGGGGCGTCAGGTCAGCTACCTGGCCAACACCAACGCCGGCGCCCTGGCCTGGAGCCCCGACGGCGCCTACCTGACGTTCCGCACGAACCAGCGCACCGAACCCGGGGTGGTCGTGCGCGCCGACCTCACGCCGCGCACGCCGCGCTTCCGCGAGGATCAGTTCCGCGACCTGTTCAGAGACGAGCAGCCTCGGCCAGCGCCCGTGCCCCCGCAGCCGCCGGTGCAGGCCGACCCGGCGCCGGCCTCCACCGCGGCGCCCGCGAACGGCACGCCGTCGGCGCGTCCCGCCACGGCCAAGCCCGTGGCGATTACCTTCGACGACATCCGCCGGCGCGCCAGCGTGCTGCCGGTGGGCGTGGACGTGCAGTCGCAGACGATCAGCCCCGACGGCCGGACGCTGCTGCTCGTCGCCGCCGCGGCCGGACAGCAGAATCTGTACGTCTACTCCCTCGACGAGTTGTCGCGCGAGCCGGCGGTGGCGCGCCAGCTCACCGCCACGCCCGGCGCCAAGCGCGGCGCCGCCTTCACGCCCGACAGCAGGGAGGTCGTCTATCTGGATCGCGGGCGGGTCTTCACCGTGTCGCTCGAACGACGGGAGCCGCGCGCCGTCGCGGTCACGGCCGAGCTCGACGTGGACTTCGCGCGCGAGAAACTCGAGTCGTTCCATCAGGCGTGGACCTACCTGCGCGACCAGTTCTTCGACGAGAAGATGAACGGCGTGGACTGGAACGCGGTGCGCACCACCTACGAGCCGCGCGTGGCCGGGTCGAAGACACCCGACGAGATGCGCCGGATCGTGTCGCTGATGCTGGGCGAGCTGAACGCCTCGCACATGGGCATCTCCGGGCCCCCGGCCAACGGCTCGACGCTCGGCCGCCTTGCCGTGGACTTCGACGCCCGCGAGTACGACGCGTCGGGCCGGCTGCGGGTCAGCGCGGTGGTGCCGCTCGGCCCGGCCGCGCTGGCCGGCATCAAGGCGGGCGACGTCATCACGGCGGTGGACGGCCAGGTCCCCCGCAACCTCGACGAACGGCTCGAGCACACGATTGGCAAGCGCGTCGCCCTGGGCGTGACCTCGCCGTCGCCGAGCACGGCCCGCGAGGTGATCGTCAAGCCGGTCGATCAGCAGACCGAGCGTGGGCTGCGCTATCGCCAGTGGGTGGAGGAGCGGCGCGCCTACGTGGCCACGGCCAGCAACGGCCGGCTCGGCTACGTGCACATGTACGACATGTCGGCCGGCGCCCTCGAGCAGCTGCACCTCGACCTCGACGCCGAGAACCACGCCAGGCAGGGCGTGGTCATCGACGTCCGCAACAACAACGGCGGCTTCGTCAACGTCTACGCCCTCGACGTGTTCACGCGGCGCGGCTACTTCAACATGACCCCGCGCGGCTATCCCACGGCGTCGTCACGCACGCTGCTCGGCCAGCGCGCGCTGGAGCTGCCGACGATCCTGGTCACCAACCAGCACTCCTTGTCGGACGCGGAGGACTTCACCGAGGGCTACCGCTCGCTCAAGCTGGGCAAGGTGGTGGGCGAGCCCACCGCCGGCTGGATCATCTACACCGGCGGCATCACGCTGGTGGATGGCTCGGTGCTGCGCATGCCGGCCGTACGCATCATGGCCACCGACGGCACGCCGATGGAGATGCATCCGCGGCCGGTGGACGTCGCGGTGAAGCGGCCGGTGGGCGAGAGCTACACGACCAGGGACTCGCAGCTGGATGCCGCAGTGGCGGAGCTGTTGAAGCAACTGGGGACGGGCGGTACGAGGGCGACGCCCGGCGGCGCGAGATAGCGCGAGGCGGCTCGAGGGCTGGGGCTGGTTCAGGCGCGCTCAGCCCCGTGCCAGCTCGACGATCACCTCCACCGCCTTCTCCATGTCCTGCACCGACACCCACTCCAGCCGCGAGTGGAAGTTCTGTTCGCCGACGAACAGGTTCGGCGTCGGCAAGCCCATGAACGACAGCCGCGAGCCGTCGGTGCCGCCGCGGATCGGCCGTTCGCGCGGCGTGAGGCCGACGCGGGCCAGGGCGTCGCGGGCCCGCTGGACCACTTCGCGGTGCTGGTCGAGCACTTCGCGCATGTTGCGGTACTGCTCCTCGACCTCCACGGCGAACGACGCGCCGGGGAACTCCGCCGTCACCTGCCCGGCCAGGCCGCGCAACAGGGCCTCTTTGTCGCGCAGGCCCGCCGTGTCGAAATCTCTCAGGATGAAGCGCACGGCGGTGCGGTCCACGCCGGCCTGCAGCACGTAGGGGTGCACGAAGCCGTCGCGCCCGTCGGTGGTCTCGGGCGACAGGCCGCCGGCGGGCAGCCGGTCGATGAACCGCGCCGCCACCTTGATGGCGTTCACCATCCGCCCTTTGGCATAGCCCGGGTGGGTGTTGAAGCCGCGGAAGGTGACCGTGAGCGCGTCGGCCGAGAAGCTCTCCCACTCCAGCTCGCCGCGCTGGCCGCCGTCCATCGTGTAGGCGTAGCGCGCGCCGAAGCGGGCCACGTCGAAGTGCAGGGTGCCCCGGCCGATCTCCTCGTCGGGCGTGAAGGCGATGCGGATGGGGCCGTGCGGAATCTCGAGGTGCGCCAGCAGGTGCGCGGCGGCGGTCATGATCACCGCCACGCCGGCCTTGTTGTCGGCGCCCAGCAGCGTCGTGCCCGACGCCGTCACGATGTCGTGGCCGAGGCACTCGCCCAGGTAGGGGCTGTCGGTCACGCGCAGCACCGCCTCGGGGTCGTCGGGCAGCAGCAGATCGCGGCCGTCGTAACCACGATGGACGAGCGGCTTCACATTGGCACCGCTCATTTCGGGCGAGGTGTCCACGTGGGCGATGAAACCGATCGCCGGCAGGTCGGCCGCGCTGGCCGTGGCCGGGATGGTGGCCATCACGTAGCCGTGCGCGTCCATGGCCGCGTCGGTGATGCCCATGGCATGCAGCTCGCTGACGAGATCGCGGAGCAGCACCAGTTGGCCGGGCGTGCTGGGGTAGGTGTCCGAGTCCTCGCGGGACTGGGTGTCGTAAGCGACGTAGTTGAGGAAGCGGTCGAGGACGGTCGTCATAAAGTCCCGGTGCGGCACAGGCGACGACGCCAGGCTACGTCAGAGACTTGGTATCGATACGGTGACCTCGTTCGAGGGCTGGCTCGCCCCGCAGGCACTGAGAGCTCGCACCCGCACGAAATAGGTCCCGGGCGGCGCCGTCGCCGAGAACGACACCCCTGCCACCGGCAGGACCAGCAGGTTGGCAGCGCCGGGCGACGACCCGGCCTCGAGCGCATACCCGGTCGCGCCACTTACCGGCGTCCACGACAGCGATACGGCCGCCCCTTGAACCACCGAGGTCAAGGCAGTCGGCACAGGAGCACTGCAGCCACCAACCGAGACGAGCGCTTCGATCGACGGTCCGCTCTCAACCGCGCCCTGCACGCCGTGAACGCGCAGATAGTACTGCCCGGGCGGCACCCCGCCTGCCGTCAGGCTCGTGGCCGGCCCGACGTTGCCGCTGAAGACGTTGCTTGCGCCGGGTGCGCTGCCGGCGGCGAGACGGTAGCTGATGGCACCAGGAGCGGGCGACCATTGTACGGTCACCGTCGATCCGCTCGCCGTGGCCTGCAGGTTGGCCGGAGGCTGCGGGCCCAGGGTAAGGGTCAGCTCAGTCGACGGCGGGCTCACCGCACTGGCCAGAACCGCATGCACACGCACGAAGTAGGTGCCGACCGGAACGGCCCCGGCGCCCAGGCTGGTGGCGTTGCCGAGATCCAGGTTGACGAGGTCGCTGCCCCCCGGGTGGCTGCCGACGATCACGCGGTACGAGGTCGCCGCCGGCGCCGCGTTCCACGACAGCGTCACGTCGGCGCCCGTCACGGTCGCCTGCAGGTTGCCCGGCGCCGCCGGCGTAATCGGCGGCGGCAGCGGCAGCACCGGGCTCATGCGGGTGTCGAGTGAGGCACGACCGCGCGTGGCCACGAAGAACGGCATCCCCGGCGTCCCAATGAAGTGGTAGGCCTCGTGCGTCGGCACGACGGCCTGCGACTCCGCTCGTGCCGACAGCCAGTCGTACAGCCACATCGCCTCGGGCGGGAGCAGGCCGTCGCGGGACACGATCACCGTGGCGATCTTGAACTGCCGCCGGGAAGCACTGGCATCGGGAATCCGCGGGCCCAGTCCAGAAACGAGTTCCTGCACCGTGACGCGGGTGCTGGGGAACGGCGAGATCCGGCCATCGCAGGTCGATGCGAGCTGCTGCAACAGCGTGGTGCTCTGGTCGTTGAAGATCACCTGATCGCCGGCCTCGCCCGGGGCCATGAGGCCCATCAGGTAGAGGTCGAAATCGGTGAAGCCAAGGTAGTTGGGCTTGGGCATCAACCGCACCGTGCCGTCGGGCTCGACGACGACGCGACATTGCAGGTGGGAGCCGACGGCGCCGATGGCCGAACTGAACCCCATGACGCCCGACGCCATGCTCGAGATCGGCCAATGCAAGCCTGGCGACCCGTGGTCGAACGGCGCGAAGTGGGCGTACTCGATCCACTGATGCCCGACCTCGTGGGTGTATCCCTGGGTCGCTCCGTCGAAGATGTAGGCCACCGGGAAGCGATTCAGCCCCTTCAACCGGGCATCACCGGGCGCCGGCGAAGCAAGCCCGATCCCTGCCGCATCCGAGCGGAGCACCGCATGAGTCCGGTTGTTGCCCGGGCGGCTGGGGAGCCAGATGACGTTGAACTGGTCGTAGTCGTCGGCGAAGAGCGTGTAGAACGTCGCCATCACCCGGTTGACGTCAAGATCCGAGTGAAACTGCGGATCGTGGATGTTCACCAGGTGCTCGGTCATCTGGACGCCCGGCGTGAGCCGATAGATTGGCGCCACCGGTACCGGAGGGGAATAGACGTCCACCTGGACCGCGCCGGTCACCACCTCGGTCGCTCCAGACAGCACCCGGATGAAGCCGACGTTGACGCGCTGGACGTCGTTAGGCACAAGCGCGGCCATGATGCTGGTGGCGGCGACACTCAGCGTGTAGACGTTGTCTCCAGCAACGCGATCCCCGCCCGCTCCGTCGTCACGGAAATCGAGATCGACTCGAGATGTCCCGCGAAGCTCACGCGACAGAACGACCCGCGTCGCCGACCCGATGTTCGTGGCTTCGATGCGGACATCGCCGCGGGTCGCCGACGACACTACTGAAGGTATCGACTCGATGTATCGCAGCGACTGGGCGCTGGCCACCGACGTCCAGAGAAGAGCGGACATCATCGCGGCGGCCGCGGCCTTCGTGGCTTCGCACTGGCTCAGCATGGGCACGATCCTAATGCGGCAGGCTGATCCGATCAGTGTCCCAGTTCGAGGCATCCGGCCAATGCGTGAAGGCAAGTCTCGATGGGGCACGACAGTCGCCCGGTTGTTCTGTCCCGAGCCTGAGTTCAGGCAGACACCCGCCCGCTTCGACTGAACGGCGGCAACCGATCCGGATCGGCCTCCGGCGCTCGAGTCGCGTGAGCACCGGCGGTGGATAGGGCACGGGCTCCGGCGCCTCACGTCGACGAGGCCCTCGTGCACGGAGCAGGCAGAGCAACACCAGGTTGTCGAGACTGGTCGGGCCGCCCACGAGCCAGTGCTCGACGTGATGGGCGTCGCAACGGCGGGAGGTGCAGCCCGGGAACCCGGCAGGCCTGGTCGCGCGCGATGAGCGCCCGTTGGATCGCCGATGGCACGGTACGGGCCTTGCGGCTGATGTCGAGCACGGCCCCGGCGGTCGATTGACGCACCCCGAGGAGTGACGCGTCGCACGAAATGCGTCGCGACGATTCCGCGGAAACGTCCACGGCGCCGTGATCGACTTCGAGCGATCCCGACAGACGTTCCCCTGTCGCCCCAGCCTGTTCGGTGGGCACGTCGCCGTGCAGCATCACCGGCGCGAAGGCCCGTCTGCTAGCATGCCGCCGATGCTCGCCACGCTCCGCGACCTGGTGGCCCACAACGGCCACGCCAACGCCGCCATGCTCGCCGCCATCGCGGGCAACGCCGCCGCGGCCACGGACCGCGAGATCCTCGACCTGCTGCACCACGTGCTCGTGGCCAACCGCTTCTGGCTGGTCACCGTGCTGGATCAGCCGTTCGACTACCCGCACGAGTCGCGCCCGGCCGCGTCGCTCGCCGAGCTGCGCCAGCGCTGCCAGGCCACCCACGAGCAGCAGGCGGCGTGGCTGGCGGGCGCGTCAGACGCCGACATCGCCCGCACCCTAACCAACCCGCTCATCCCCAGCGGGCAGTGCTCCGTCGCTCAGGCTTTCATGCAGGTGTGCATGCATTCGCACGGGCACCGGGCGCAGTGCGCCAAGCTGCTGCGGCGTCACGGCACGGTGCCGCCGCAGACCGACTTCATCACGTGGCTGGCGGAGCGGCCGGCAGCCGCGACGTCCGGTTCGTGAGCGGGACCGTTCACATCCAGGCCGTCCCGGCATAGAATCCGGCCGCCGTGCCCAGCGCGTCGCTCTCCCCCGGCGTGCGTGTCGGCCCCTACGAGGTGGTGTCTTCGCTGGGCGCCGGCGGCATGGGTGAGGTGTATCGCGCCCGCGATTCCCGACTCAATCGCGACGTCGCGCTCAAGGTCCTGCCGCCGGTGTTCGCCGCCGATCCCGATCGGCGGATGCGCTTCGAGCGCGAGGCACGCACGCTGGCCACCCTGAACCACCCGCACATCGCGCCCGGACGCTGGCGTTGTCAGGAGAGCCGACGCGGGTGGCCGACGGCATGCGAGCGGAGACGACCGGGATGCGCGCGCGATACTCGGTGTCGTCCACCGGCGTGCTCGTGCACCAGGTGCTCGACAATCCGCGCTCGGTGCTGCGCTGGTACGATCGCAGCGGCCGCGCCCAAGGCACGGTGGGCCCTGCCGAGCACATCAGCAACCATCGCCTTTCGCCCGATGTGTCGCGGGTAGTCATCGACGCCGCGGACAACCCCAAGGGCGGCCGCAGCGTCTGGCTCGTGGACGTGGCCAGCGGCAACCGGTCGCGCGTCACCTTCGGCGAACGCTTCGGTCGATCGGCGCCGCCGGCGGCGCACAGTTGTTCGACGTCACGCGCGATGGCCGGCGCTTCCTGGTCAGGGAGCCGGCCGAGGCGGCCGATCCGGCGGCGCCGATGCACGTGATCCTCAACTGGCCGGCGCTGCTTCGCCAGCCGGCGTCGAGATAGCGCTCGCGCCCGCAGCAGGCTGGTGACCTCGTCGGGACCGAGGGACTGGCCGGGGGCGAGCGCCAGGCGGAGACGGATCCTATGTCACCGCGCCTGCCGTCTCTCTGGCGCGCTCGTCGGCCGGCGCGGCCCGCGTCGTTGACATCACCAACCCCGCGCGGTACGGTCCAAGCAGTGCCGGTGTTCCTCCTTGCACTCGTCGCTCGCCATCGTGCGGCCGCCGGCACGCCGGCGCGCCGCTCCCGCGTCGGCCTGCCCGCCTTCAAGAACCTCGGCCGCGGCGTCTTCTAGCCGTCCGTCTCCAATCCGATCGCCCGTCGCCTCGGCACGTCGTCGAGGAGTGGCGGCGCGTTCATCCGGCCAAGCTGCCCCGTGGCGGGCGGCCGGCCGTCAGGAGTGGCCAACGTGTCGGAATGGTGGACCCAGCTCGTCGTCGAATCGGACCTGCCGCTGATCGCGCTCGCGGCGATTGCCCTGGCGCTGGTGGCGGCGGCCCACGGCGCGGCGTCGTGGTGGATCGCCCGCCGGGCGCGGATGGAGGTGGATGCCTCGCGGGCGCGGCGGTGGCTCATCGGCACGTTCGAGGCGGTGATCCCCCCGCTGGCGCTGGTGGCCTGGATCCACGGCCTGGCGTTCGTGCTGCTCCTGTTGCTGCCGCGGGCCATGCCGCCGCGTCTCGCCGACCCGGCCCTGGTCGGCGTGGGCTGGGCGTATCGGGCCGGCATCGTCGCCGGCCTGATCTGGCTGCTGGCCCGCCTGGGGCGGCTGGCAGAGCGGTTCCTGACCGTGGTGGCGGCTCGCACCGCCGGCACCTGGGACGACCTGCTGCTGCCCCTGGCCGGCAAGGCGGTGCGTCGCGGGCTGCCGCTGCTGGGGCTGATGCTGGCGCGTCCGCTGCTGCCGCTGCCGCCGGCGCTCGACGAGGTGGCCGCCTACGGCGTCAGCCTGCTGCTCATCCTTCTGGTGTCGTATCTCGCCTACGAGATGGTGGACGCCGCGGCGGCGTTCGTGCTGCAGCAGCACCGTGTCGACGTGACCGACAACCTGCGCGCGCGCTCGATCTACACGCAGGTGACGGTGCTGAAGAAGGTGGCCGTCGCCGCCATCGGCGTCTTCACGCTGGCGTCGGCGCTGATGGTGTTCGAGTCGGTGCGCCAGTTCGGCGCCAGCATCCTCGCCTCGGCCGGCATCGCCGGCGTCATCGTCGGCTTCGCGGCGCAGCGCAGCATCGCCACGCTGCTGGCCGGCTTCCAGATCGCGCTCACCCAGCCGATCAGGCTCGACGACGTCGTGATCGTGGAAGGGGAGTGGGGGCGCATCGAGGACATCACCCTCACCTACGTCGTGATCCGGATCTGGGACCAGCGGCGACTGGTCGTGCCGATCAACCACTTCATCGAGCAGCCGTTCCAGAACTGGACGCGCTCGTCGGCCGAGATCCTCGGCACCGTGTTCCTGCACGTGGACTACACGCTGCCGATCGAGGCGGTGCGCAACGAGCTGACGCGGATTCTCGAGAAGTCGCCGCACTGGGACGGCCGCGTCAATGTCGTGCACGTCACCGAGGCCAGGGAGCACACGCTGGAGGTCCGCGCGCTGGTCAGCGCGTCCGACGCGTCGCGGGCCTGGGATCTGCGCTGCGAGGTCCGCGAGAAGCTGGTGGCATTCGTGCAGCGGGTGTATCCGGAGAGCCTGCCGCGGATGCGCGCCTCGCTCGACCCGCCGCCGCCGCTGGCGACGGGCAAGTAGGCACCGAGCGGCCCGGTCAGACCGGCTTCACGCCCATCGACCGCACGAACCGGTAGTGCGAGCGCACCGCGCCGGCGATGGTGGCGTGCTCGCGCAGCGTTACGCCGCGCTGGTCGCACACCTCGCGCACCATGGCGGCCAGCGCCGGGTAGTGCACGTGGGCCACCTTCGGAAACAGGTGATGTTCCCGCTGGTGGTTCAGCCCGCCCAGGAAGAACGTCGCCACCGGGTTGGCGGTGGCGAAGTTGGCGGTGGTGGCGATCTGGTGTTCCGCCCACTCGGCGCGCGGCCCGCCGTGATCGCTGCGCGGGTGCTCGACGTTGTCCACGGTGTGCGCCAGCTGGAACACCACGCTGAAGATCAGGCCCATCGTCATCGAGACCAGCAGGTAGATGCCGACGACCGGGGCGGGGTCGTGGCGCACCAGCGGCACCACGAACGCGAACGTCACGAAGAAGGCCTTGCCGCCGAGCAGCCACGCCAGGTCGGCGCCCTTGGGATACGCCGCGCTCAGCCCGTCGTTCTTGCCCAGCAGCAGCCGCTGCACGTCGCTGTAGAGGTAGCGCAGGTGCACGGCGGTGTAGAGCAGCCACAGATAGAGATGCTGGTAGCGGTGCCACCAGTACCACGGGTGGTCGGCGCTCAGCCGGGCCATCGGCCCGAGGGCGATGTCGGCGTCTTCGTGCGGGATGTTGGTGTAGACGTGATGGTTGTGGTTGTGCTTGTCCTTCCAGAAGTACGAACTGGCGCCGATCAGATCCAGCGTGAAGCCGGCCAGCCGGTTGACCCAGCGGCGGCGCGAGAACGCGCCGTGGTTGCCGTCGTGCTGCACGTTGAAGCCGATGGCGGTGAGGGCGAGCGCCAGCAGGGTCGCCGCCGCGAGTGCGGCCGGCAGGCTCGCGGTGAAGAAGACCAGCCACACGTACGCCCCCGCCGCCGTGCCGATGAAGGCTGCCGCCTTGGCGTACATGACGGGGCTGTCGGCAACGGCCTGCGTGCCGACGAAGGGCTGCACGCGACGATCGAGGACGAGCTTGAGAACCTGGGGCGAGGCGAACGTGCTGCGAACCGCGGGCAGGGTGCGCGGACTGTACCACGTGCAACCGCTGAATGACCGAACGTCTTCGGATGCAACCCGACGATGGGGCCTACGCCATCTCGACGTGCCTGACGCTCACCGTGATGGTCTCGGTGACGAGGCCGCCCGCGGGGGGACTTGCATCTTACCGAATCCTGGCCGGGGGAGACGCTATCTCGGCAGGTGCAGGGGAAACGGCGTCCGCTTCACGAACGCGTTCACGGCGTCGAGCAGCCCGCTGCTCCTGTCGCGCACCACGAACACCGATTCCTCGCGCTGGCCGGGGTTCAGGTCGTGGTGGTCGATGAGCGCGATGTCGGGCGGGTACGACGGGATGACGCGGCCGTCGAGGGCGAAGTATTCGGCCTGGGCCACGGCGTCGAGCTGGCCCTGGGCGAACTGCTCGTACAGCTCCGGAAACGTGGTGGTGGAGACGATCTGCACGCCCGCGGGCGCGCGTTTCAGCAGGTCGCGTTCCGCGGCCATGCCCTTCACCGCGCCCACCTTCCGGCCGACGAAGTCGCCGATGGTGCGGTACTGGGCGCGATCGACGGCGCGGATGCGCAGCGCCCGCTGCTCGTAGAGAAACGGCACCGAGAAGGTGCCGCCCGGGCTCACGCGGTCTGGGAAGCTGGCCAGATTGGTGGCCACCACGTCCACGACGTCCTTGCCGGCCAGCTCCCACGACCTGTCGAACGGCACCACGTGCCATTCCGCGCGCAGGTTCAGGTCCTGGGCCAGCCGTTCGGCGTAGCGATACATCCACGCCTCGGGGTCGAGCTCGTCGGTGGCCGTGCCGGTGATGGCGATCTTCACCACGCCAGGCTGCAGCGTGTGGATCGCCGGTGCATCCGCGCCTCGACATCCAGTGAGGGCCGTCAGTGCGGCGGCGAGCAGTGAGAGGCGTCGCGAGGCAGCCGTCATCCGCATGCATCAGCTCCAGCCGCGCACCAGGAACAGGTCGCTGGTCGCGCGGTGCCACGTGTAGCCGTAGCCGCGGCCGTCGGGTGTGGTCGCCAGACCGTAGAGACTCACGTTCATCAGACCGGCCGGATCGCCTGGCCGGAACTCCGCCCACGGCTGTCGCCGGCCGGTTACTGGATCCAGCAGGAACGCCTCCGAACTCTGCACCGGATCCGCGGTGACAATCAGGCCGCCGTGGATCCACCCGATCACCTGCGACGCGCCGGTCGCGCCGGGAATCCTGCGGCTGGCCCCCCCGGCGACGGGGAACAGCTCGGGACCGTCGGGCCGCGCCACCGCCACCGCCGAGCCGTCGGGAGAGATCCGCCACCCGAAGTAGCTCACCGACAGGCCCTCGGGGGTGATCGGTGTGATCGCCGTGCCGTCGATGTCGAGCACGCACAGGCGAGCCGGACCCCGGCCCTCCTGGGCGAGCGCCACGATGCGCCGGCCGTCAGGGAGGAACCGGCCGACCTGCAGCCTGACGCCGGAACGTTCAATCCGCCGGGCCGCCCCGGCGCCGACGGGCAGCAGATCGAGGTGCGATCCGCCGCTGTAGGCCAGCGCCCATTGGCCGTCGGGCGACAACGCGTGGGCCACGCCGTCGCCGAGCCGGACCGCCGGGGAGCCGTCGGTGTCGCGCAGATACACCGAGTTGCGCGGACCGCCGCCCACCCCGCCCTCCCAGAACAGCACGCGGCGGCCGTCGGCCGACAGGTCGACGATGTTGGGCGAGTCGAACCACGCCAGGTCGCGTTCGACGCTCTCGCCAGGCACGCGCACCGAGATGCCGCCGCGGTCGTCGGTGCGGGCGATCAGCACGCGGCCGTCGGGGGCGATGTCGTGCAGGCTGGTGTTGCCCGGCACCCGGGTCACCACGCGCACGGCACCACGCGCGTCCATGGCGTGCACGGCGTTGCGGAGCAGCGGCAGCTCGTCGGCGGCCGTGAACCACACCTCGTCGCCGCGCCAGGCCAGTCCGAACACGTTGAAGAACGGGGCCGACTCGGCCAGGCGCTTGCCGCCGCGGTCGAAGACCACCACTTTGCCCGACAACCAGCTGGCAGTGTCGAGCGCGAAGGCCGCCACCTGGTCGCCGCGCGGCGAGACCCGGACGAAGCTGAACCCCCGGGGTGCGTCGGGCTCGGCGATGGCCGTGCCGGCCGGAAACTCCAGCACGTCGCGATTGCCGTCACCACGAACGATCGCCAGGTCGCGGCCGTCGGGACTCCAGTCCGCGAACTTCACCCTCTCGCGGAGCTCGCGCGGCGCGCCGCCGGCCAGCGGGACGCGGGCCAGCGTGCCGTAGGTCATGATGCCGCGCAGATGCGGGCCGAGGGCGAGCGCCAGCTCGCCCGTGCTCGACACCGCGAGCGGCAAGGCCGCCGGCAACGAGAGCGCTGCCGACTCCGGGCTGTCGGCGCGCACGGTGTACACCCGGGCCACGTCGCCGTCCCACAGCGCGCCGTAGAGCACGGTCTGGTAGTCCGGCGCGAAGCGGGCGGTGCGGATCACGCCGCGACGGAAGGTGAGGCGCTGAAACGACGGCAGCACCGGCGGCGGATCGCGTCGGGTCCCGCCGAACGTGGCGCCGAGGCCGGCACCCACCAGGCCCAGTGCCGCGCTGCTGGCGAAGAGGGCGCGGCGCGACACGCCCGGCTTCGCGGCTGGTGCCGCCGGCAGCATCGCCCCAGAGGCCGAGAGCGCCGAGGGCGATGCCGCTTCGTCCAGGTACGGCCGCGCGTCGGCGATGTCGCGCAGCCGCGCCTTGGTCGTGCGCTCGAGGCAACGCTGCAGCAGCATCCGCAGCGCCGGCGGCACGGCCGGCGGCAGCACGCTCCAATCCACCTCGCCGGTCAGCACCGCGGCGATCGTGTCGGACGACGTGCTGCGAGCGAAGGCGGGCTGGCCGGCCAGCATCTCGTAGACGACGCAGCCGAATGCCCAGATGTCGGTGCGGCGGTCCAGAGCCTGGCCGCGCGCCTGCTCGGGGCTCATGTAGGCCGCGGTGCCGAGCACCGCGTTGGGCCGCGTCTCCGCCGGCGACAGCGTGCGGGTCTCGGTCTGGTGGCTGCTCGACTCGCTGGCCACCGCTTTCGCCAGGCCGAAGTCGAGCACCTTCACCACGCCGTCGGCGGTGATCTTGACGTTGGCCGGCTTCAGGTCGCGGTGCACGATGCCCTTCTCGTGCGCGGCGTCGAGCCCGTCGACGATCTGGCGGGCGATGCCGATCGCCTCGCGCAGCGGCAGCCCGCGGCCGGTCCGGGCCAGGGCGTCGTGCAGCGTGTCGCCTTCCACCAGCTCCATCACCAGCGCCAGCACGCCCGACTGCTTCTCGAAGCCGAACAGCGTGGCGATGTTGGGATGGTTGAGCGTGGCCAGGATGCGCGCCTCGCGCTCGAAGCGCGCGACGCGTTCGGGGTCGGCGGCGAACGCCGCCGGCAGCGTCTTCACCGCCACGTCGCGGCCGAGTTGTGAGTCGTGGGCGCGGTACACCTCGCCCATGCCGCCGGCGCCGAGCGGGCTCACGATCTCGTAGCCGCCGATTCGGCTGCCGGGCTGCAAGGCCATTGCGTGAGGTAGCATATCCGCCCTCATGTCCGCCGCGTACGCCGCAATTCCCGAGAAACTGCGCCGTTGCTGGCATCCGGTGACCTACGCCCACGAGGTCGCTGACGAGCCGGTGGCCGCCACGCTGCTCGGCGAGGCCGTGGTGGTGTGGCGCACCAGCGACGGGCGCGCGCACGCCATGCGCGATCTGTGCATCCATCGTGGCACCGCGCTGTCGCTCGGGTGGATCGCCGATGACTGCCTGGTGTGTCCGTATCACGCGTGGCGCTACGACGCCTCCGGCGCGTGCGTGCGCATCCCGCAGTCGGCCACGGCGGCGATTCCGGCCAAGGCCCGCACGCCGGTGTTTCGCTGCCAGGAGCGCTACGGACTGGTCTGGGTGTGCCTCGCCGACGGCGAGCCGGCCTACCCGCTGCCCGAGGTGCCAGAGCTCGAGTCAGGCGCGTGGAAGGTGGTGAACACGGGGCCGTTCGCGTGGCAGAGCGATGCGTCGCGGCAGGTCGAGAACTTCACCGACTTCGGCCACTTTCCGTGGGTGCATCCCGGGCTGCTCGGCGATCCCGAGCGGCCCGTGGTGCCCGAGCACCGCGTGGACACGCAGGGCCACGTGCTGCACTACACAATCGTGCGCCCCGAGGCGCCCAACAGCGATGAGTTCCAGGTGTTCGCCAACACCACCACCGTGCAGCCCGAACGGCGCAGCCGCTACGAGCTGCACCTGCCGTACACGATCGTGCTGCGCCTGGGGTGGGGCGGCGAGAAGGGCATGGTCTACTTCTTCGCGTCGCAGCCCGAGACGGCGGAGCGCTGCCGCGGTTACTGCATCATCGGCCGCAACTACGACTTCGACGATCCCGACTCCACGCTGCAGGAGTTCGAGCGGGTGATCTTCGGGCAGGACCAGCGCATCGTCGAGTCGCAGCGGCCCGAGCAGGTGCCGTTCGACCTGGCCGACGAGCTGCACCTGAAGTTCGACGCGGTGGCGGTGGCCTATCGACGGGCGATGCGCGTGGAAGGGCTGGCTCACGAGCGGCGGAGCTGAGCTCCGCCCTACGTGCGCGTTCCGCGACGCCACGCCGCCGGCGACTGGCCGACCAGCTTCTTGAAGGCGCGGCTGAAGGCCGCCTCCGAGTCGTAGCCGACGGCGGCGGCCACCTCGGCCACGTGGGCGCCGTCGGCGAGCCGGCGCGAGGCCAGCTGCATCCGCCACATCGCCAGGTACTGCATCGGCGGCTGGCCCATGATCGCCATGAAGCGCTCGGCGAACACCGACCGCGAGTGGCCCACCGCGCGGGCCAGGCTCTCCACCGTCCACGGCTCGGCCGGGGCGCCGTGGATCGCCGCCAGGGCCTGGCCGACCACCGGGTCGCGCAGGCCGGCGAGCCAGCCGCGCTCGGCCTCGGGCAGCGTCTCCAGATAGCGCCGCACCGCCTCCACGAACATCAGCTCCGACAGGCGGGCCAGGATGTTCTCGCCGCCGGCCCGTGCGCCGCCCGACTCGGCGATCGCCATCTGCAACAGCGCACGGAGCCCGACGCTCATGCCCTGGCCCTCGGCGGCGGCCAGGTGGATCACCGGCGGCAGCGCCGCCAGCAGCGGGTTGAACGGGCGATCGTCCAGCCCCAGGAAGCCGCACACGATCCGCGATCGCTCGCCCGCGCCGCCGAGCTCGTACATCAGCGGCAACGGCGTCGTCGGCCGGGCGAACATCGTCAGATCGGGCCTGGCGCGCAGCCCTGGCGCGCTCGCGACCACGTGCGCGTCGCCTTGCGGGAAGACGATCAGGTCGCCCTCGCGCAGCCGCCGCGGCTCCTCGCCAAGGGCGTGCGCCCAGCACGAGCCGCGGGCGATCACGTGGTACTCGATCACGCGCTGCGATCCCGGCATCACGATGTGGGCGATGTCGCGCGACGGCGGCGCTTCGGCCACCCACGGCGCGCCGAGGTCGAAGTCGAAGTAGACGGCGCCGGTGAGCCGAACCGCCCGCAGCACGTCCGAGAGCACGTCGCTCGACACGGCTAGCGACGCTCCCGGACGCCCGGGCATGCCGTCCGGACGGGCGAGCAGGCGCGGCGCAGCCGCGGACGATCGATGCGATCAATCGGACGGTCGCTCATGGCCTGGACTCGGTCCGCTCCGTATCGTCGGTCATGGCCACGCGCTGAGGCGTTGGCCGCACAGGAGGTTCGATTCTATGACGACCGCAACGATCGCGACGACGACGGCCCCGGCTGTCGCCACCGCCCGCGCCAATGCGCTGGCCGAGCGGCTGGAACTCGGCGCCGGGAAGCTGGCCGCTCTGGCCGAGCGGCTCACCGCCGCACAGTGGCAGTCGCGCATCCCCGGCGACGGCCGCAAGGTCGGCGTGGTGGTGCATCACGTGGCCAGCATCTACCCGCTGGAGATCGAGCTGGCGCAGCTGCTGGCCGCCGGCAAGGCGATCACCGGCGTGCGCTGGGCCGACGTGCACGCGTTGAACGCGAAGCACGCCGCCGAGCACGACGCCGTGACCCAAGGCGAGACGATCGCCCTGCTGCGCAGGAACAGCGCGGCCGCCGCCGCGGTCATCCGCGCCCTGAGCGACGCCGAGCTCGACCGCGCCAACGGCATCTCGCTCAACGACGACGCGCCGCTGACCTGCCAGTTCATGCTGGAGGATCACGCGGTGCGGCACAGCTACCACCACCTGGCCGCGATCGAAGCGGCGCTGCGGGGGTAGCCGTGCGCACACGGGGAGACCGGCGGCGGATCACCTACGTGACGTGCGATCCGGCGGCCCGACCGGGCGCGCTGCGCACGTGGCCGCCCGGTCTCCCGCCGGCGGTGGCGGGCCGTGCCGGCCAACGGCGTAATCCGAAGCAGGAGACGTCGATGTCCACGCCGAAGCTCATGGCCGTGCTGGCCCATCCCGACGACGAGTCGATGGGGTTCGGCGGCACGTTGGCCAAGTACGCGTCGGCCGGGGTGGAAGTGTCGCTGCTCACCGCCACGCCGGGGGACGCCGGCCGCTATCGGGGCCGCCCGCCCGGCAGCGACGGGCATCCCGGCGCCCGGGCGCTGGCCGAGATCCGCCGCGGCGAGCTGCAGGCGGCGGCAGCGGCGCTGGGGGTGCGCGAGGTGACGACGCTCGACTACCACGACCAGCAGCTCGACCGCGCCGACGCGAACGCCGTCGTCGCCACCATCGCGCGGCAGATGCGGCGCCTCCGGCCCGACGTGGTGCTGACCTTCGGGCCCGACGGCGCCTACGGCCATCCCGACCACATCGCCATCTCGCAATTCACGACCGCGGCCGTGGTCGCCGCCGCGGATCCGGACCGCGCCCGTGCCGACGCCGATCCCGGCGGCGCCCCGCACGTCGTGTCGAAGCTCTACTACCTGGCCTGGCCGGCCGCGGCTTGGCGGGCGTTCGAGGCGGCGTTCCGCACGCTGGTGTCCACGGTGGACGGGCAGCAGCGCCAGGCCACGCCGTGGCCCGACTGGGCGATTACCACGGTGATCGACACCCGGGCGTTCTGGCCGGCCGTCTGGCGGGCGATCTCGTGTCACGCCTCGCAGGTGACCGCCTACGAGCGCCTGCGCGATCTGGCGCCCGAGCAGCACGAGGCGTTGTGGGGCTGGCAGTCGTTCTACCGCGTGTTCAGCACGGTGAACGGCGGCCGGGCCCGCGAGGCCGACCTCTTCGAAGGGATTCGGTGATGACCCGTTCGGCTCCGCTGGCGATGGATGCGGCGACGTTCCGCGATCTCGGGCACCGTCTCGTCGATCAGGTGGCGGCGTGCCTGGAAGCGCTGCCCGACGGACCGGTCACGCGCGACGCGTCCCCGTCTGCGGTGCGCCAGGCGCTGGGGCTGAACGGGCCGCTGCCCGAATCGGGCACGGCGGCGGGACCACTGCTCGAGGAGACGACGCGGCTGCTGTTCCAGCACTCGCTCTTCAACGGCCACCCGCGCTTCTTCGGCTACATCACCGCGTCGCCGGCGCCGATCGGGATGCTGGGCGACTTCCTGGCCGCGGCCGTCAACGCCAACGTCGGCGCCTGGGCGCTGTCGCCGGCGGCCACCGAGATCGAGGCGCAGACGGTGCGCTGGATCGCCCAGTTCCTCGGCTATCCCGCCGACTGCGGCGGCCTGGTGGTGAGCGGCGGCAACATGGCCAACATCGTCTGCTTCATGGCGGCGCGGGCGGCCAAGGCCGGGTGGGACGTGCGCGCGCGCGGCGTGACCGGAGGCGACGGCCGCGCGCTGCGGGTCTACGCGTCGGCCGAGACACACACCTGGCTGCAGAAGGCGGCCGACATGACCGGCCTGGGCACCGATGCGATCCGCTGGATCGCGACCGATCGGCAGCTGCGGATGGACGTGGCGGCGCTCGGCCGGCAGATCGCCGCCGACGTCGCCGCCGGCGACATCCCCTGCCTGGTCGTCGGCACCGCGGGTTCGGTGAGCACGGGCGCGATCGACCCGCTGCCCCGGATCGCCGCGCTGTGCCGCGAACACGGCGTGTGGTTCCACGTCGACGGCGCCTACGGCGGCTTCGCCGCCGCCGTGCCCGACGCGCCGGCCGACCTGCGGGCGCTCGGCGAGGCCGATTCGGTGGCCGTCGATCCGCACAAGTGGCTCTACGCGCCGCTCGAGGCCGGCTGCGCGCTGGTGCGCGACGGCGAGGCGCTGCGCGCCGCCTTCGCCTATCACCCGCCCTACTACCACTTCGACGAGCACGCCACCAACTACCTCGACTACGGGCCGCAGAACTCGCGCGGCTTCAAGGCGCTCAAGGTGTGGCTGGCGCTGCGGCAGGCCGGCGCCGCCGGCTACCGGACGATGATCGGCGACGACATCCGGCTGGCCCGGCAGCTCGCCGACGCGGTGACCAGGCATCCGGAGCTCGAACTGACCAGCCAGGCGCTCAGCATCACCACCTTCCGCTACGTGCCGGCGGAGCTGCGCGCGGCGGTCGGCACCGAGGCGGGTGAGCGCGAGCTCGACGTGTTGAACCGCGCGCTGCTCGATCGGCTGCAGCGCGGCGGGGAAGCGTTCGTGTCCAACGCGGTGATCGACGGCCGCTACGTGCTGCGGGCGTGCGTGGTGAACTTCCACACGACGCCGGCCGACATCGAGGCGCTGCCCGGGATCGTCGTGGGAACCGGCCGGGCGGTCGCGGCGGAGTTGACGCTCCGCCCCCAAGGCGCCTCCAGACGCTAAGATCACGCGCGTGAGCGACGAGATCTGGCGCTGGGACGCGACGCGCATGGCGGCGGCGATCGCTGCTCGGGAGGTCTCGAGCCGCCAAGCGGTCGAGGCCTGCCTGGTACGCACCGCCGCGGTGAATCCGCGCCTCAATGCCGTCACCGTGGACCTGTCGGCCGCGGCCCGCGAAGCGGCCGACCGGGCCGATGCCGCCGTGGCGCGCGGCGAGGCCCTGCGCCCGCTGCACGGCGTGCCGGTGCTCATCAAGGAGAACGTCGATCAGGCCGGGTGCGCCACGACCAACGGCGTGGTCGCGTTTCGCAACCTGGTGGCCGAAGAGGACAGCCCGGTCGTCGCCAACCTGAAGGCGGCCGGCGCCGTCCTCGCCGGGCGCACCAACACGCCGGGCTTCAGCTTCCGGCTCGACACCGACAACGACCTGCGCGGCCGCACGCTCAGCCCCTGGGCCGAGATGCGCACGCCGGGCGGCTCGAGCGGCGGCGCGGCCTCGGCGGTGGCGGCCGGCATGGCGCCGATCGCGCACGGCAACGACATCGCCGGTTCGGTGCGCTATCCGGCCTATTGCTGCGGACTGGTTGGGCTGCGGCCGTCGTTCGGCCGTATTCCCGCGTTCAACCCCAGCGCCCCCGCGGAACGGTCGCTGTCTACGCAGATCCTGTCGGTGCAGGGGCCGCTCGCGCGCTCGGTCCGCGACATCCGCGTGGCCCTGGGCGCGATGGCGGCGCGCGATGCCCGCGATCCGTGGTGGGTGCCGGCGCCGCTCCAGGGGCCGCCGCCCACTCGGCCGCTCCAGGTGGCCGTGGTCTCCGATCCCGAGGCGCTGTCCGGCGAACGGCTGCATCCCACGGTGGCCGCGGCGATGCGTCAGGCGGCCGGGTGGCTGGCCGATGCCGGCTACGAGATCGTGGAGGTGCCCACGCCCGGCTTCACGCGCGCCATGGAGCTGTGGTTCGCGATGCAGGTGGCCGAGATCGGGCACTTCATGTGGCCGTCGATCGAGCAGTACGGCGATCTCGGCATCAAGCGGGCGATCCGCCTGATGTTCGAGGCGTTCCCGGGCGACGACGGCCTGCCCTACATGAAGGCGCTGGCCGAACGCGCCCGCGTGGTGCGCGAGTGGCAGCGGTTCTTCGAGCGCGTGCCGCTGGTGCTGGCGCCGGTGTGCACGCAGCCAGTGTACGAACGCGGCTTCGACGTGCAGGACGCCGCGCGCACCGCGCAGGTGTGGCGCGAGTGCGTCACGCTCACGGCGGTGCCGATGCTCGGCATCCCGGGTCTCGCCGTGCCAACCGGGGTGATCGACGGGTTGCCCACCGGCGTCACCGTGCTCGCCGCGCGCTTCCGCGACGACCTCGTGCTCGCCGCCGGCGAGGCCATCGAGGCGCGCTCGGGCATGGCCGCGCGCGTGCCACTCGAGGTCGCCTGGTAGCCCCGCTCCCGGCGTCCGGAACCGGCCTTACACGTCGCCCGGCTGGAAGCCCCAGGCGCGCAGCACCGCGGCCTGATCGTCGGCGCTCATCGCCTTCTTGAAACGCGCGCCGGCGCGACCCTTGACGCGGCGCTCGCAGTCGGCCCACGTGGCGTGGCGCATCGGCTGGCCATCGACGACGCTCAGGTACGAGAAGGCCGGGCCCTTGGCGGATCGCCCGCCGCCACCCGACGACGATCCGCTGCGCCTGGGCACGCTGGTGTCGTCGGGGAGGTCGAGAATCGGCACGTCGTAGCCGACGAGCGGCCCGGCGTAGAGCGGCACGCTGCCGCGCACGGCGAAGCCGTCGGCGATGGCGTCGACCCGCTCGTTGCCGGGGATGCCCGAGTGGCCGCGCACGTAGTGCCAGGCGATCGAGCGGGCGGGCCGTGCCGCGGTGAGCGCGTGCAGCCCCTCCCACAGATCGCGGTTCAGCACCTCGCCGCCAGTGGCCGTCCGCCAGCCGCGGCGCCGCCAGTTGTGCACCCACTGCTCGATGCCCTGGATGACGTAGGTGGAGTCGGTGTAGATCGCCATCCGGCCGGCGACCTGCTCCAGGTGGGTGAGCGCCGCGATCGCGCCGCTCAGCTCCATCTTGTTGTTGGTGGTGATGGCGGCGCCGCCGCCCAGCTCCGTGACGTGGCCGTCGGGCGTGACGATCACCACGCCCCAGCCGCCGGGGCCGGGATTGCGTTTGGCGGCGCCGTCGGTGAAGACGACGATGGGCTGCTCGAACATCCGTCGGACGATGATAGACGACGTACCCGTCGGGCAGCTCTTCAGCGCGGCCACGCCCTGACTCAGTGCCGCGTTTCGACCACCTCGCGCAGGCAGCGATAGTCGTCGGCGGCGTCGACGAAGCAGCGGGCGAGTTGGGCGCGCTCGAGCGCGCCGCAGTGCGCGTGGCCGTCGGGGTGATACCGGCGGGCCAGCTGGCGGTACTCGCGGCGCAGATCCTCGGCGGTGAAGTCGTCGGCCAGGTCGGCGCCGAGCCGCACGAGCCGTTCGAGGGCGAGGCGCTGCACGTCGGTGAAGGGGTGCGGCGGCCGGCGCGGCGGCGGGGCCTCGCCGCCGATCCAGCGTGGCGGCGCCGATGTCAGCGGGCGGGCGAAGAGGAAGGCCGAGCCGAGTGGCGGCTCCGAGCGCCACGCCCACGCCGACGTGCCCGCGGTCCGCACCCCTGCCTCGCGTGCCTCGCGCTCGCCCGCGCCACGGGCCAGGGCCTCGTCGAGCACGGCGGCGAATGAAGGACCCCGCACGGGTCCGTAATCGGCCGCGCGCGGCGGCGCTTCAACTGCCCGCGGTCAGCGCCGGGTGGCCGCCGCGAAGTAGAAATCGAGCATGGCCTTGAGCGGCGCCGCGCTGCCGCGCAGCCGGCTGCGCAGGGCGGCCCCCTCCCAGCAGTCCACCAGCAGGCCAGCCAGCTTGCGCGGATCGGCGTCGGCCGGCAGATCGCCGCGCTCGCGCGCCGCCTCGAGGCAGCGCGCGATCCGGGCCGCGATGGCGGCGAGGCAGCCGTCGATGCGCTTACGGAACGTGTCGTTCACGCCCGACAGCTCCTGGCCCAGGCCGCCGAGCAGGCAGCCCATGTAGCCCTCCTTGCGGTAGGCCTGGAGCGTCGTCTCGAAAAAGCCGCGCACGCGGTCGAGCGGCGGCCGGCCGGGGTCGTTCAGGCAGGCGTCGAGCGCGCCGTGCACCTGTTCCATGTAGGCGTCAATCACCTGCAGCGCGAAGTCCTCCTTGTCGCGGAAGTGGTGGTAGAACGACCCCTTCGGCGTGGCGGTCTCGGCGAGCAGCGCCTGGATGCCGAGGTCGTTGTAGCCGTGCTGCAGCAGCATGGCCAGGCCGGCCTCGAGCAGGCGCTGCTTCGTCGGATGCTTCGCGCTCACCGCTGGACCGTCACCCCGCGACCTTGGCAATCATATGGTCGATGACCGCGTCGTGCTCGTGCTGGGGGCTGAACATGACGATCTCGGCGTCGTCGTCGACGCGAACGTTGTGGCCGGGCGGCCAATAGAACAGGTCGTTGGCGGCCACGGTCTCGGTACGGCCGGCCGCGTCGATCGTCGTCAGCCGGCCGCGCAGCACGAAGCCCCAGTGCGGACATTGGCACTGGTCGCCCTGCAGGCCGACGAACAGCGGCGTCGTGTCCACGCCAGCCGCCAGCGAGAAGTACTCCCCGCTGATCCGGTCGAACCCGCGCACCTGCCCGAAGTCCTTGTGCTGGCGGATCACCGCCCCGGGAATCTGCATCCTCACTGCAACATCGTCCTTGGCAACGCGCATCGTGTCCTCCGTTTCCTCGACTAGACCGATCGGTCTAATCGCGAGCGGAAGCATACACGAGGGCGTGGCGGCGGGCAACTCAGGCCGTGGACGGCGCGGACGCAGCGGGGCGGGTGACGTCCACCCATGCGGCGCCGGTCAGTTCGGCCAGCCGCTCGGGCCGGATCCGCACGGCCGAGTTGATGGCCCCGGCGGCCGGCAGCACCTCGTCGAAGTCCTGCAGAGACCGGTCGAGGTAGACGCGCAGCGGACGCGCCAGCCCCAGCGGGCTGACGCCGCCCACCGGATGCCCGGTCGCGGCCTCGACCTCGGCGGCATCGAGCATCTTCGGCTTGGCGCGGAACGCCGCCTTGAATTTCTGGTTGTCGAGCCGGGCATCGCCGCGGGTGACCAGCAGCACGACGTCCTCCCCGATGCGCAGCGACAGGGTCTTGGCGATGCGGCCGGGCTCGACGCCGTGCGCCTCCGCCGCCAGCGCCACGGTGGCGGTGCTGGCCTCGAGTTCGATGACGTGGAGATCGGGCGCGTGCGCGGCCAGGAAGGCCTTGACCGAGTCGAGACTCATGGGCGGCGCCACGCCGAAGCTCGAAGAGCGAAGGCGGGCCGTCCAGAGTCTAGCGCCGGTCGTCGTCGATCTGGCGGATTGCCCACTGCACGGCGCGCCGCACCGCCGGCGAGCGGTCGTTCCTGGCCTTTTCGAGCGCTGGCAGCGCCGACCCGCTCTCGATCTGGCCGAGCGCCCACGCCGTGAGGGCGCGGACGTCGGCGTCGGGATCGGCCAGCAGCGGCGTCAGGCTGCGCACGGCCGTCGAGTCCTCGATCTCACCGAGCGCCCACACCGCCATGCGCCGCACCTCGATGTCGCGGTCGCGCAGCACCGGCGCGATGACATCCACCGCGGCGCCGGATTCGATCTGGCCGAGCGCCCACAGCGCCGTGAGCTTCACGTCGCGGTCGGCGTCGCGCACGGCGGGCTCGATCGCCGGCACGGCGCGCGAGCTTTCGATCTGCCCCAGCGCCCACAACGCCATGCGGCGCACGCGGACATCGCCGTCCTTGACGAGGGGGGCCAGCACGTCCACGGCCGAGGCGTCCTCGATCTCGCCGAGCGCCCAGATCGCCGTGCGGCGGACGTCCCAGTCCGCGTCGCCCAGCGCCGTGCGCAGCATCGGCACGGCCTTGGCGCTTTCGATCTCGCCCATCGCCCAGGCGGCCGTGCGGCGTACCTCGGGCGCGCGGTCCTTGAGCGCCCGTTCGAGCGGGGGCAGCGACAGCTCGTCCTCGATCTCGCCGAGGGCCCAGGCGGCGCGGCGGCGCACCACCGGCGATTCGTCGCCGGCCAGCGCCTTGCCGAGCGCGGGCACCGCCTCGATGGATTCGAGTTCGCCGAGGGCCCACGCGGCCATGGCCCGCACGGTGGCGTCGCGATCGCCCAACCCGGCGGTCATCGCGCCGATGGTGCGCTCGTCCTCGAGTTCGCCCAGCCCGAGCAGTCCGACCTCGCGCAGGCCGGCGTCGGCGTCCCTGGCCAGGGCGGCGAAGTCGCTGCCGGCCCAGGTGGGCCGCTCGCGGGCCACCATCCGGGCGGCGATCTTCCGCACGCAGCGGCTCTGATCGCGCAGCGCCGTGCGGAAGGCGCCCAGCGCCGCCGGGGTGAGGCTGGCGTTGGCGCGGCCGCCGAGGCTGGGACCCGAGATGCCCATGCCCCCGCCGGCGAACGGCATGGGGGTGGGCACCGGCATGGGCATCGGCATGGGCGCCGGCATCGGGTCGTCGCCGCCCCACCATCCCCACTGGTTGGTGATGGTCCGTCCGGCCATCTCGCACACCGCCGGGTCGGCCGTGCGGAGCGAGGCCAGCAGCCGGGTCACCGCGTCCGCGTTGCTCAGGTCGGGTTGCTGCACCGCCAGTGCCGCCGCCAGGAGAACTGCCGTCATGTCGTCGCCCCTTTCAGAACGTGGCGATTGGACGGTCCGCCGGCCGGCGGGGTTGGAAACGACCTTGGGAGTCGTTTCCTCAGCGGCCGACGGCCTTGCGCTCTTCGGGCGTCAGGCTGGGGCCGGTGGCGGCGAACGCCGGGCCGATGTCGAAGAACACCCGCACCCCCTGGGCGTAGCGCTCCTTGAAGTCGCGGGTGCCGTTGATGCCCACCGGCAGGCCGAATTCCTGGCCGGCCGCGATCACCTTGCGCAGCCCGGCTTCGGTGAGCGCGGCGTCGTGGCCGTAGGACAGGCTCATGTCGCCGCCGCCGGCCCACAGGATGCACTTCACGTGAGCGTCGCGCAGGGTGCGGGCGATCTCGCGCACGTTCTCGACGCCGAGCTTGTTCTCGATGATGAGGATGAGCAGCATGTCGCCTTCGGGCCGCAGGCCCCAGACATCCGACCGCAGCTCGTACTCGCGGCCGCTCATGCCCCAGTAGCGCGCGGCAATCGCGTTGCTGGCGCCGCGCAGCCCCTCGGGCAGGATGTTGGGCGCGTTGGCCGGCTGCGGGTAGCGCGTGGCGCGCACGGCATCGATCGCCTGCTCGGGTGTCTCGATGTGCGGGAACATCAACCCGGCCACGCCGGTGTCGAGGATCTGCTTCACCATCCACTGGTTCTGGCGGATCTCGCGGCCGTTGGGCGGGATGCGCGGAATCACCGGCTTGGTCACGCTCACGCCCTCGCGGGCGATGGCTGCCGGATCGAGCAGCGCGCGCAGGAACTGGCTGAGGCCGACCACGTCGAGCGGGTCGTGCTCCAGGTCGTAGAGCAGGAAGTCGAAGTTCCGGTTGTTCTGCAGGGTGACCGCGGCGTGGTAGTCGTTGCCGACGCCGATGTAGTTGGCCCAGATCGAGAAGGCCGGCTTGTTCTGCTCGAGCAGCTTGATGACGGGGTTGGCGCGCGGCGCAGTGGCCGCCGGCGACGCCGGCGCGCTCTGATCGGCGGCGAGCGGCGGGAGGGCCGCGGCCAGCATCACCGCCCCGAGTGTTGCGATCCAGTTGCGCATGGCCCCTCCCGAACGTCCCGGCGACAATCCACCCGGGGCGATTCTAGTCAGGAGGGCGCAGGATGTGCGCGATGTCTGGCTCGGCCTGGAAAGGGGTCTGACCCCATTCAGGACCGGGCCAGAAAGGGGACTGGCCCCCGCTGTGTAGTCGGCGAACTGGGGACTGTCCCCAGTTGTGGCCGCGTCGCCCGGAGACCCAATTGGGGCCTGTCCCCACTTGTGTGGACCGCGCGAGGCGGTCACAAGCAGTAGTGGTGTCTGAGTGGGCTCACCACCGTTGTAGGATCAGCGCCGTATGCATCGGCGGACCCTGCTCAAGACCGGCGGCGCGGCGATGCTCGGCCTCGGCCTGGCCGGGTGCGCGCCGCCGCGGCGACCGCAGGTCACACCCACGGCGCCGCTGCGCCCGCGAGTGAATCTCGCCGTGCCGCGCATCTCGGCCGCACGGGTGATCCGCACCACCGTCGGCCTGCGGCCGCACCGCGACGGCGGTTTCGTGCTGCGCGCCGACAAGCTGAACGACAAGGTGTTGGTCCACAACTACGGCCACGGCGGCGCCGGCATGTCGCTGTCGTGGGGCTGTGGCACGCTGGTGGCCGACTTGGCGCAGCCGGCTGGCGCGCGGCGCGCGGCGGTGATCGGCTGCGGATCGCCCGGGCTGTGCACGGCGCGGCAGCTGCAGCGGCGCGGCTACGAGGTGACGATCTACGCCGCCACGGTGCCGCCCGACACGACGTCGAACATGAGCTGGGCGGGTTACACGCCGACCACCGCGCTCATCCTGCCCGAACGGCGTACGCCGGCGTGGGACGCGCAGTTCCGCACCGCCGCCGAGGTGTCGTTCAGACAGCTGCAGGTGATGGCCGGGCCGCGCTATGGCATCTACTGGATCGACAGCTACAACGCCACCGACGACCCCAACCAGCGCCAGGGCGGCGGCGGGGCCGCCGAGGACGATCTGGTGCCCGAGCCGCTGCGTCCCGGCCGCGGCCGCGAGGTGCTTGGGCCGGGCGAGCATCCGTTTCCCACGAAGTACGCGGTGCGGCAGCAGAACCTGGCCATCGAGCCCAACACGTACCTCGACGCGCTGGTGGACGACTTCCTCGCCGCCGGCGGGCGCATCGTGATCCGCAAGTTCGACGCGCCGCGCGACCTGGCGGCGCTGCCCGAGCCGGTGGTCGTCAACTGCACGGGCCTGGGCTCGTTTTCGCTCTTCGACGACAAGGAGTTGGTGCCGATCAAGGGCCAGCTCACGCACGTGGTGCCGCAGCCCGAAGTGAACTACCGGGTCGGCGCGCGCCTGCCCGACGGCGCCAATGCCGGCATCAACCCGCGCAGCGACGGCCTGATCGTGGGCAACTCGCAGGAGGTGGGCGTGTGGTCGCTCGAGCCCAACCCCGAGATCCTGGCCCGCAATCTGGCCGCCGCCGAGAAGTTCTTCGCCGCGATGCAGCCGCCGCTGCCCGGCGTGCCGCTGACGCGTCCGGCGCCGCCGATGACGACGCTGTCGGCCGCGCAGTATTTCGACTGGCATTCGTAACGGGGCAACGGGGTCAGACCCCATTCTTTCCCTAGCCAGAATAGGGGTCAGACCCCTTTCTGGCCTCGGCCTGACTTGGTGCAGAATCCGCGCTCTGCGCCGGTATGATGCGCACCCAGGGGGTCCGCATGGACATGCGCGCACACGATCGTCGCTCGTTCCTCGCGTCGCTCGGCGTGCTCTCGGTGGGCGCCTCGCTCGGCGCATACCGGGGCACCACGCGGCCGACCTACGACCCGGGCGCGAAGTTCGCGATCACGGTGAGCGAGCTGGAGATGCGCCGCAACCGCGCCGGGCGGATGCTGATGGCGCGCGTCTACCGTCCCGACGGGCCGGGGCCGTTCCCCACCGTGCTCGACCTGCACGGTGGCGCCTGGAACACCAAGGACCGCTTCGCCGAGGAGCCGATGGACCGCGCCCTCGCCGCCAGCGGTGTGCTGGTGGTGGCCATCGACCTCACCCTGGCGCCCGAGTCGCCGTATCCGGCCAACGTGCAGGACGCCAACTACGGCGTGCGCTGGCTGAAGTGGAAGGCGCCGACGTGGGGCGGCGACCCGAGCCGCATCGGCATCTACGGCAGCTCGAGCGGCGGCCACGTGGGCGAGCTGCTGAGCATGCGCCCGCGCGACCCACGCTACAACGCGATTCCGCTGCCCGCGGCGCCGGGTCTCGACGCCACCGTGGCCTACGTGGCCACCCGCTCGCCGATCAGCGACCCGTTCGCGCGCTTCAAGAACGCCGAGGCGCACAAGCGCGCCGAGATGATGCAGAACCACCACGTCTACTTCAAGCCGTGGGAGACGATCTTCGAGTCGAACCCGCAGCAGATCCTCGAGCGCAAGGAGAAGGTGTCGCTGGGGCCGCTGCTCATCATGCAGGGCGGACTCGACGACAACGTGCTGCCCGAGGTGCAGGAGAAGTTCGCGAAGACCTACCGCGCCGCGGGCGGCGCGTGTGACTACCACCTGTTCGAGGGCGAGGAGCACCAGTGGGTGGCGCACGAGGGCCCGGCCACCGATCGCGCGCGGCTGCTGGTGAAGCAGTTCATCGCCAAACACGCGTGATGCCGGCCGCTGCCACGTCCGCCGTCGCCTGCGCGCGCGTGTCCGTCCGCGTCGTGCTCGCCGGCGTCCTGCTCGTCGGCCTCGCCGACACGCGGCCCGTTCACGCGCAGGTCTCGGCACCCGAGCCTCCAGGCGGCTGGCCCACCGTGACCGTCCACGGCGAGACCTGGACGCAGGCCACGCTGCTGCAGCGCAACCTCGGCGGCCGCGACGATCAGACGACGCCGTTCCCGCCGCACCGCATCGTCGGCAACATCTACTACGTGGGCACCAACAGCCTGGCGACGTTCCTCATCGCCACGCCGCAGGGCCACATCCTGATCAACAGCTCCTACGAGCGCAACGTGCCGGCGATCCAGAAGTCGGTGGAGGCGCTGGGGTTCAAGTTCTCGGACATCCGGATCCTGCTCGGCAGCCACGCCCACGGCGATCACATGGAGGGCGACGCCGCGGTGAAGGCGCTCTCCGGCGCGCAAGTTGTGGCGATGGCCGAGGACGTGCCGGCGCTGGAACGGATGCGTCCCGGCGGCAAGCCGCATCCGATCGATCGCGTCATCAAGGACGGCGACACGGTGACGCTCGGCAAGACGACGCTCACGGCGCACCTCACGCCCGGGCACTCGCGCGGCTGCACGACGTGGACGCTGCAGGTGGAGGACGGCGGCCGCTCACTCGACGTCGTGATCGTCGGCAGCCTGGGCGTGAACCCCGGCTTCCAGCTCGTCGGTAACGCCGAAGTGCCGGGCATCGCCGACGAGTTCCGGCGCGCCTTCAAGGTGTCGCGGGCGCTGAAGTGCGACGTGCCGCTGGCGTCGCACCCGGCGATGTACCGGATGAAGGAGAAGCACGGGCGGCTCGCGCAGGGCGGCCCGAATCCGTTCATCGACCCGACCGGCTACCAGCGCGAGCTCGACCTCACCGAGGCGATGTTCCAGGCCGTGCTCACGGCACAGCAGAAGCTCGCCGGCAAGTGACGGCCCGCGCGGCCTGTACAATCGGCGGATGCCTACACTGACGGTCGAGGGTTACGGAACGTTCGCGGTCGCCGACGGCAAGCGCCTGGTGCTCGCCATCGAACAGGATGCGCGCGTGGACATCCTGCACGCCTGCGGCGGCAACGCCCGCTGCACCACCTGCCGGGTGGAGTTCATCGACGGCGAGCCGACGCGACAGACCGTGGCCGAGCGCGATCGCCTGGCGGCGCGCGGGCTCAGCGGCGTGCGGCTGTCGTGCCAGATCCTCTGCGACCACGACATGACCGTGCGCGCGATCAGCCGGCTCGAAGGCTCCGGCCGGCCCGATCCCGGCGGCCCGCCCGATCCGTCGATCACGCCGCCGCCGGAGTGGATCGACAAGGCGTGACGTCGCTCGCCCGCCTGTTGAACGGCCCGGCGCCGGTGCTGGCGCTGGCGCCGATGCAGGAGGTGACCGACGGCAGGTTCTGGACGCTGGTGCACCGCTACGGCGGCGCCGACGTCTACTGGACCGAGTACTTCCGGGTGCAGGCCGACTCCACGCCGGAGCGGCGGATTCTGGACGCGATCGTCGGCAACACCACCGGCCGGCCGGTCGTCGCGCAGCTCATCGGCAACGACGTCCCCGGGCTCGTGCGCACTGCCGAGGTGCTGCAGCGGTATCCCGTTGCCGCGATCGACCTCAACCTGGGCTGCCCCGCGCCGATCGTCTACCGCAAGTGCGCCGGCGGCGGGTTGCTGCGTGAGCCGGATCGCATCGACGCCATCCTCGGCGCCTTGCGCGACGCCGTCCGCATCCCGTTCACGGTCAAGACGCGCCTCGGCTTCGCGTCGGCCGACGAGTTCGACGATCTGCTGTCGATCTTCGCGCGGCACTCGCTCGACGCGCTCACCGTGCACGCGCGCACCGTCGCGCAGCTCTACCGGCTGCCGGTGCACTACGAGCGCATCCGTCAGGCGGTGGCGGCGATGCCGTGTCCGGTGATCGCCAACGGCCACGTCCACTCGGCGGCGCAGGCGCAGGAGGTGCTGGCCGTCACCGGCGCGCGCGGCCTGATGATCGGCCGGGCGGCCATCCGCAGCCCGTGGCTCTTCAATCAGATTCGCCAGCAACTCGCCGGCGAGCCGGTGACGCTACCGAGCGGCCGCGACGTGCTCGGCTACGTGCGGGCGCTGTGGGCGTCCGAGGCGGATCCCGCCAAGCCCGAACAGTCGCAGTGCGATCGCATGAAGAAGTTCGTCAACTACCTGGGCGAGGGCATCCCGGGGCCGTTCCTGCACGCGATCCGCCGAGCGCGGACGGCGGCCGAGTTCCATCGCATCGCCGAGGAGTGTCTGGACCACGACGAGCCGATGGCCCTGCTGCCCGCAGACGTAGTGGCAGAAGCTGCAACTAGTCTGGTCTAGCGAGGAAAGGGGTCTGACCCCTATTCAAGCCCGGCCCCGAAAGGGGTCTGACCCCTAGAACCCGCTGGGGCGGATCCAGAAGCTCTCGCGCCAGGTCGCGCCCGGGGGGACGGTCTGCAGCTCCTTGTAGACGCCGCGGTGCGCGAGGTTGATGGCGTTGCCGATGCCGGCCATCGGCTCGATGCAGATGAAGTTGCGCTCGGCCGGCGGCGAATCGCCCTGGCCGCCGCGACCCTTGCCCGACGGATTGGGCGCCCACACCACCACCGACCGGTAACGCGGCCCGAGCACCACGTCGAGCCGCTGCCCCTTGCCCCACACCGTCGTCGTCGATCGCCCGTCGGCGTCGCGCACCAGGTCGCTGAACACCTCGTCGAGGCTGTAGTCGCGCAGGCCGACGCGCGGCCCCGGCAGCAGCACCTCGGTGGGCTCGGTCTGGCCCATGGGGAGCTTGCGGGAGTCGAGCTTCCATCGCGTCTTCGCGCCCACCGACACCTGCCACTCGTCGCGCGGCGAGTCGGTGAGCTGGAAGTACGGATGGAAGCCGACCGACACCGGCATCGGCTCCTCGCTCAGGTTGGCGACGGTGGTGATCACCTCCAGCACGCCACCCGACAGCCGATAGGTGATCTCCACCGTATGTGCGTACGGCCACTGGCGCATCCATTCCGGCCGCTTGTAGACCTCGAGCCGGCTGGTGACCAGTGCGGCGTCGGGCGTCGCCGCCACCGCCGTGACCCGCCACTTGTCGGTGGCGGTGAGGAAGCCGTGGATCGGCACCTCGCCGCGGACGTTGCCGAGCGTCATGTCGAACGGATGGCGCCTGCCGTTGGCGTAGAACGCCTGCTCGTCGAGCCGCCCGATCCACGGCCCCATGAACGGGATGCCGGTCTGCCCGGGCTGGGCCCGGAACTCCTCCAGCGACTTGCGCTGATAGCGCAGCACGTTGTGCCCGGCGACGCGCATCTCGACCGCGATGTTGCCCACCGAGGGCACCACCCGCACCACGGTGTCGGCCTGGCGGTCGGTGAGCACCACGAACTCGCCGTCGCGCACCGCCGAGTAGCGCTGCGCCGCGGCCGGTTGGGCGATGGCGAGCAGGGCGAGCAGGGCGGCGCCGACGCGGCTGGTGAGAGGCAGACCCTGGGACAGACGCATGCGCAGACGATACGGCCAATCCCCCCGCGCGGGACATATAATCCGCCGACCGCGTGGGCCCGAACGTCCCGCCGGCCGCGGAGGCATCGCGATGGCGCAGCGTGGACAGACGTGGGCCGTGCTTCTTCTGGTGGTGGCCGCCACCGCCGCCGTGAGCACGCGCCAGAACCCGCGAACGACCGCGGCGCGCGGCACCGAGTCGTTCAGCGTGCGCGCCGTGGCTGCCGGCTTCGCCAACCCCTGGGAAGTGACGTGGGGCCCGGACGGACGCCTGTGGATCACCGAGCGGACCGGCCTGCGCGTCACGCGCGTGAACCCCGCCGACGGCACCCGCCGCGTCGCCCTCACCCTCGACGACGTCTACCAGACCACGTCCATCCAGGACGGCCTGATGGGCCTGGCGCTGCATCCCGACCTGCTGCAGGGCCGCGGCCGCGACTGGGTCTATCTGGCCTACACCTACGACGCCGACCCCGGCGCGGCGATCGCCCGCCGGCTGAAGGTGCGTCGCTACACGTTCGACCGGACCACCGAGGCGCTCGGCGCGCCGCAGGACGTGCTCGACAACCTGCCGGCGCACGACGACCACGGCGGCGGACGCCTCCTGGTCGGCCCCGACGGCAAGCTGTACCTGTCGCGCGGCGACATGGGCAGCAACTGGCTCGCCAACTTCTGCAACGCCATCCACTCGCAAGACCTGCCCACCGCCGCTCAAATCGCCAAGCGTGACTGGAGCGCCTACCAGGGCAAGATCCTGCGCCTGGAGCTCGATGGGAGCATTCCCGCCGACAACCCGACCCTCAACGGCGTGCGCAGCCACATCTACAGCTACGGGCTGCGCAACACCCAGGGGCTGGTGTTCGGCCCGACCGGCCTGCTCTACGGCGCCGAGCACGGACCGAGCACCGACGACGAAATCGACCTGCTGCAGGCCGGCAAGAACTACGGCTGGCCGCACGTGGCCGGCTACAACGACGATCGCAGCTACGCCTACGCCAACTGGTCGGCGTCGTCCACGCCGTGCCGGACCCTCACGTTCAACAGCCTGACCCCGCCGCCGTCGGTGCCGCAGACGAAGGAATCGACGTGGTCGCACCCCGATTTCGTGCCGCCGATGGTCACGCTCTTCACGGCGCCCGAGGGCTACGATCTGGGCACGCTCGGTGGCACCACGATCGGCCCGGGCAGCATCGATCTCTACGACTCGCCGGCGATTCCCGGCTGGCGACAGTCGCTGCTGGTCACCGGCATGCGCACCGGCGCCATCTACCGGGTGAAGCTGTCAGCCGACGGCCGCAGCGTGGCGGGCCCGCCGCTCGAGTACTTCCGCGCCGCGACGCGCTATCGCGACACGGCCCTGGCGCCCGACGGTCGGCGCATCTTCGTCGTCACCGACAACGCCGGCACCCTCGCCGACGCCCAGAACCGGCGCATCGACGTGCTCGAGCACCCGGGCACGCTGCTCGAGTTCAGCTACTCGGCCCGCGCCACGAGGGAGTGACCGTGCCGACGTCACCCGATCGCCGCCAGTTCATGGGCACCGTGTCGCTCGCCGGCCTGAGCGGCCTGGTGCCCGCCGGTGCGGGCGCCACGCCGTCGGCCACGCCGGCTGCGGCCCCGACGACACAGGAACAGGGCGGCGCCACCACCGGCGTGACCCGCGCCCTGGCCCGCTACGTCGTGGAGGCGCGCTGGGCGGACATCCCTGAGCCGGTGCGCAAGGAAGGCCGCCGCACGCTGCTCAACTGGATGGGCTGCGCGGTGGGTGGCTCGCGCCACGAGACGCTCGATGCCGCCATCGGCGCACTGGCGCCGTTCTCGGGCCCGGCCCAGGCGTCGGTACTCGGGCGTCGCGATCGGCTGGACATCCTGCACGCGTCGCTGATGAACGGCATCAGCTCGCACGTCTTCGACTTCGACGACACGCACCTCAAGACGGTGATCCACCCGGCCGGGCCGGTGGTGTCGTCGCTGCTCGCGCTGGCCGAACTCCGTCCGCAGAGCGGCGCCGACTTCCTGCACGCGATGATCCTTGGCGTGGAGGTGGAGTGCCGCATCGGCAACGCCGTGTATCCCGCGCACTACGACCGCGGCTGGCACATCACCGGCACGGCCGGCGTGTTCGGCTCGGCGGCGGCGTGCGGCAAGGCGTTGGGTCTCACCGAGCAGCAGATGGTGTGGGCGCTCGGACTGGCGGCCACGCAGCCGGTCGGCCTGCGCGAGATGTTCGGATCGATGACCAAGAGCTTCCACCCCGGGCGGGCGGCGCAGAACGGCCTGACGGCGGCGCTGCTGGCGGCGAAGAACTTCACCAGCACCGAGGTCGGGCTCGAAGGCAAGAGCGGCTGGGCCAACGTGCTCAGCACCACCCGCAACTACGCCGAGATCACCGGCGAGCTGGGCCGCCACTACGAGATCTCGCTCAACACCTACAAGCCGTTCGCCTGCGGCATCGTCATCCACCCGACCATCGATGCCTGCATCCAGCTGCGCAACCAGCACAAGCTCCAGGCCGCGCAGATCGAGCGCATCGAGCTGGGCGTGCACCCGCTGGTGCTGGAACTCACCGGCAAGAAGACGCCGCAGACCGGGCTGGAGACGAAGTTCAGCGTCTACTTCGCGGCGGCCCTGGCCGTCGTCCGCGGCTCGGCCGGGATGCGCGACTTCAGCGACGAGAACGCGAAGGATCCGGTGATCGTCGGCCTGCGCGACCGCGTGATCGCCACCATCGACCCGACCGTCGAAGAGCACCAGGTGAAGGCGCGCGTCGTGCTCAAGGACGGCCGCGTGCTGGCCCATACCGTGGAGCACGTCGTCGGCAGTCTCGAGCGACCGATGAGCGACACGGATCTGGAGGCCAAGTTCTTCGACCTGGCCAAGGGCGTGCTGCCCGACCCGCAGGCACGTGCGCTGAAGGACCTGTGCTGGAAGGTCGAGAGCCTGGGCAGTGCGGCGGAGCTGGCCAGGGCCGCCGTGCCGGCGGCGTGATTCAGGACGGCCGGCTCTCGACCTGGGCCTCGGCGTCGGTGATGATCCCCAGCTCGATGTAGCGCGGGCGCACGGCGTCGCGCAGCGCCGGCAACCGGCGCCAGAACCAGATCGCGCTGGCCACGCAGGCCACGCCGCCGAGCACGAACGTGGCCGGCACGCCCAGCCGCGCCGCCAGCGAGCCGCTGAGCAGGCTGCCGATCGGCGCCGAGCCGAGCAGTGCGATGGTGTAGAACGACATCACCCGGCCGCGCTTGTCGTCGTCCACGATGGTCTGCACGATGGTGTTGGTGGCCACCACCTGGTACATCAGGCCGTAGCCGGTGAGCGTCATCAGCGGCAGCGACAGCCAGAACCAGCGCGACAGGCCGAGCGCGACGCAGGCCACGCCGAAGAGCGCCGTGGCCGCGGCCATGCGGCGGCCGAGGCCGATTACGGTGGTGCGCAGCACCAGGCGCACCGCGCACGCCAGCGCGCCGACGCCCGAGGCGGCCATCAGCCAGCCCAGCGTGTCGGGCCCGCCGCCCAGCGTGCGCCCGGCCACCAGCGGCATCAGCACCGAGTAGGGCGTGCTCAGCACGCCCACGACACCCAGGAAGACGAGCAGCGTCCGAATCGGCGTGGACTGCACCACGTAGCGCCAGCCGTCGGCCAGTTCGTCCAGGAGGTGCCGGTCGGAAGGACGCGGCGCCTCGGGCGGCAGCCGCATCGCCAGCAGCCCGCCCATCACCGCCAGGTAGCTCAGGCCGTCGATGAGGAAGCAGTAGCCTTCGCCCACCGCCGCCACCACCGCCCCGGCGATGGCCGGGCCGACCAGCCGCGTGGCGTTGAAGTTGGAGGAGTTGAGGGCGATGGCGTTGCCCAGGTCGGCGCGGTCGTCGATCATCCGCACCACGAACGACTGCCGTGTCGGGATCTCCACCGCGTTGACCAGGCCCTGGAACAGCGTGAGGCCGATGATCCAGGGCATGTTGACGTAACCGCTCAAGGTGAGCGCCGCCAGAGCCAGCGACTGCGCCATCGCCGCCGCCTGGGTGGCGATGAGCACCTTGTGGCGATCCCAGCGGTCCACCCACACGCCGACCAGCGGTGGCAGCACCATCGACGGCACCTGGCCGGCGAAGCTCACCAGGCCGAGCAGGAACGCCGAATCGGTGAGCCGGTAGACCAGCCACGCCGTGGCCAGCCGCGTCATCCACGAGCCGATGAGCGAGATCGCCTGGCCGACGAAGAACAGGCGGAAGTTGCGGGAGCGGAGCGCGCGGAACGGAGAGCCCACGGCGACGTGAGCAGACTACTCCCTTCGCGTCGCAGCTGTCGCTACCGCCGCAGCGGCGTGACCGGCAACTCCACGAAGCTCGCCGCCCCCGGCGCGTGGTAGACGCGCTGGGTCGCCTTCACGTAGTCCGCCGGCCTGGCGAAGAAGATGTTCGGCACGAACGTCTGCGGGTTTCTGTCGTAGAGCGGGAACCAGCTCGATTGCACCTGCACCATCACGCGGTGGCCGGGCTGGAACACGTGATTGGCCGTCGGCAGGATGAAGCGGAACGTCAGCGGCGTGTCGGGCGTGAGCGCCTTCGGATCGCTGAAGCTCTCGCGGTAACGGCCGCGGAAGATGTCCATCGCCACCGGGAACTGGTAGCCGCCCATCGCCGGCTCGCTCGACATTTCCTCGGGATACACGTCGATCAGCTTCACCACCCAGTCGCTATCGCTGCCGCTGGTCGAGGCGACCAGGTTGACGACGGGGGCGCCGCTGATGCGCAGCGGCTCGGTGAGCACCGGCGTCACGTAGCTGAGCACGTCGGTGCGATCCGCCACGGCGCGCTGGTCGCTCAGCAGCCACGTCTGCCACCGGGCGCCGTCGGCGAAGCGCACCGGCCGCGGCAGGTACGGCACCGGCTTGGCCGGGTCGGACACGTACTCGTCGTAGCCGCTGGCGTCCTTGGCCGTGCCCGACGAAGGCGCGGTGAACGACAGGCCGAAGCCGCCGGTGAAGTACAGCGGCTTCGACTGGTTGGGGCAGCCCTGCTCGCACGACAGCGGCCACGTGGGGAAGCGGTCCCAGTGGTTCTCGCCGGTGTTGTAGATGAAGACGCCGGGCGTGTCGGCCTTGGGCGCGCCGGGCTTCAAGTGCTGATCGAAGAACGGCTTCAGCACGTCGCGGCGGAACTGCAGCGCGGTGTCGCCCTCGAAGCGCAGCGGCCCCAGCGAGTAGCCCTCGTAGTTCACGCCGCTGTGCCGCCACGGGCCCATCACCAGGTAGTTGAGCGTGTTGGTGGTGTCCTTGGGCTCGACGGCCAGGTAGCTCTGGATGGCGCCCCACATGTCTTCCTGGTCCCAGATGCCCTGGATCCACATGGTGGGCACGGTGAGCGGCTGCTTCGCCATCACCTTGTCGAGTGCCTGCTCCGACCAGAACTGGTCGTAGGCGGGATGCTCCGACACCTTGCGCCACATCGGCAGCTGCTCCAGGCCGTGGGCCCTGGCGTAGTCGCCCGCCGAGCCGGCGCGGCGGAAGGTCTCGTAGTCGTCGTAGCCGGGGCGGATGATGGTGCTGCCGGCGGCCCGGCCGGCGCTCTGCCCGGCGAAGAAGTCGAAGTTGGTCTGGCGGAAGGCGCCGTAGTGGAACCAGTCGTCGCCCATCCAGCCGTCCACCATCGGGCTCATCGGCGCGGTGACCTTCAGCGCCGGATGCGGGTTGACCAGCGCCATCACCACCGTGAAGCCTTCGTAGCTGCTGCCCAGCATGCCGACGCGGCCGTTGCCCTCGGGCACGTTCTTCACCAGCCACTCGATGGTGTCGTAGGCGTCGGTGGAGTGGTCGGTGTTCGTCGGGTTGAGGGGGCCGCGCAACGGCCGCGTCATCAGGTAGTCGCCCTCGGAGCCGTACTTGCCGCGCACGTCCTGGAAGACGCGGATGTAGCCGTCGGCCACGAACACCTCATCGCCCTGCGGCAGCGTGGCCAGCATCGACGCCGACTGGGCGCGGGTGGTGCGGCCGGCGGCGTTGTAGGGGGTCCGCGTCATGACGATCGGCGCGTCCTGGGCCCCCTTGGGCACGACGATCACCGTGTAGAGCTTGACCCCGTCGCGCATCGGGATCATCGCGACGCGCTTCTCGTAGTCGAAGCCGGTGGTCGGCCGCTCGAACTTCGCGGGGATGTCGGGCAGGTGGACCGGCGTCTGCTGCTGGGCCGTGAGCACGGCGGTGGCGGCGACGAGCGGCAGGACCAGGAGGGCAGGGCGGAGCAGGACGAAGGCGCGCATCGCAGCAGTGTAGTGCCGCGACGTGCGATCCGGCCGTCGTCGGCCCCGGGACGGGACGCCGTTGGCTCGGGTCTACTTCCTGGCGTCGAGCGTCTTCGCGTCGTAGCCGAGCACCTGCGGATCGGCGCTCACCAGCGTCAGGCCTTCGACCATCGCCTGCGCGACCAGCAGTCGATCGAAGGGGTCGCGGTGTCGGGGCGGCAGGCCGCCCATCGCCAGCATGTGCTCGACCGTGGCATCGAGCACGGCTACGCCGTCCTCGATCAAGTCGGCGACGAAGCGGTCCGTGCCGCCGCTGCCGAGCGAGAGCTTTCCGCTCGCCTGTTTGACCACCATCTCGAGCACGCAGACGCTCGAGAGCACCAGTTCACCGGAGCTGCGCAGCAGCCGCCGTCGGACCGGTGTCGCCAAGCGGCTGGCGTCGGTCTTGAGCCAGAGCCAGCAGTGGGTGTCGAGCAGAAACGTCACCCGCCCCAGTCCTCGAGCTCACGTCCGGTGAGCGGCGCGTCGAAGTCGTCGGCGATCCGGACGCGCCCGCGCCAGGTATCGACCCGCAGCCGCTTCACGCCGGGCGCGGGAAACGGCACCAGTCGGGCCACCGGGGCGCCGTTGCGGGCAATCACGACCTCGCGGCCGCGCTCCACCTCGAGCAGCAGCTTCGACAACTGCGTCTTCGCCTGGTGGACGTTGACCTGGCGGGTGCGGGCCATGCGCCATCGTAGCATTAGCTAATCACGTTAGCCAACAGCACCGGGCTTCGCTCACGGCGCTCCCTCGACGCCGGCGTATAGTGGCGCCATGATCGTGAACCACCCGCATCGCCGCCGCCTGCTGTCCATCGCCATCGTGGCGCTCGCGCTCGGTGCCCTCGACGCGCAGACCCGACCGGCGGCGCCCGACTGGACGGCGGTCGAAACGGAGGCGCTCGGCCACTACCAGGCACTGCTGCGCTTCGACACCAGCGCCACCGAGCGCGCCGAGGCCGAGTACCTGAAACGGGTGTTCGACCAGGCCGGCATCCCCGCTCAGGTGTTCGCCAAGGATCCCGAGCGTCCCAATGTCGTCGCCCGGCTCCCGGGCAGCGGCAGGAAGCGCCCGCTGCTGCTGATGGGGCACCTCGACACCGTCACGGTGGACGCGGCGAAGTGGAAGTTCCCGCCCTTCAGCGCCACCCGCGACGGCGGCTTCGTCTACGGCCGCGGCGCCATCGACGACAAGGACAACCTGACCGCGGCGGTGATGGCGATGCTGCTGCTGAAGCGGCAGCAGGTGCCCCTCGACCGCGACGTGATCCTGCTCGCCGAGTCGGGCGAGGAAGGCGCCTCCCACCTCGGCATGGGCTTCATGGTGGCCGAGCACTATCCGGCGATCGACGCCGAGTTCTGCATCGCCGAGGGCGGCGACACCATTCGCGAGGGCGGCCAGGTGCGCTACGCCGCGGTGCAGGTCTCCGAGAAGGTCGTGCGCGGCGTGGAGTTGACGGCGCGCGGCATCTCGGGCCACGGCTCGGTGCCGCTCGTCTCGAATCCGATCGCCCACCTGGGCAACGCCGTGGGCAAGTTCATCACCTGGCAGCCCGACGTGAAGATCGACGAGACGACCGGCCGTTACTTCCGGCGTCTCGCCACGCTGGCCGCGCCCGAGAAGGCCCGCTACTACCGCGACGTCGTTTCCGCCGATCCGGCGGTGGCCAGGGCCGCCGCCGACTGGCTGTTCGCCAACGAGCCGCGGCATGCCTCGATGGCGCGCACCTCGGTCTCGCCCAACCTCTTCTCGGGCGGCTACCGCTCGAACGTGATCCCCTCGGAGGCGAAGGCGCGGCTCGACGTGCGGATGGTGCCGGACGAAGACGCCGAGGCGCTGCTGGCGCAGATTCGCGCCGCCATCGCCGATCCCGCCGTGGACGTCCAGTTCGCCGGCGGGGCCCGGCCGCCCGTCGCGGCGACGCGGCTCGACTCCGAGCTCTTCACCACCGTGGAGGCGGCCGTGCAGAGCGTCTACAAGGTGCCGACGTTGCCGTCGATGAGCACCTACGCCACCGACATGTGGCCGCTGCGCGCCCGGGGCGTGCAGTGCGTCGGCATCGGCGCCGGCGTGGACCTGGAGGATCAGTCCACCGGCTACGGCATGCACGCCGACCAGGAGCGGCTGCTCGAGAGCGAGTTCCAGCGCTTCGTGCGGCTCAACTGGGAGGTCGTCACCGCGCTGGCCGCGGCGCGGTAGCGCGGGCCGGGCGCCGCCGCTACGAGCGCTGGCGCAGCATCAGCAGCACCGCCGCCACGATGCCGACGCTGCGCCACGACCATGCGCAGAGCCTGAACCCGCCGCGGCCAGACCGCGTGCCGCGGCGCCGCTGCGAACATCGTGCATGGTAAATTCGAGAACGATGAGCCATGCTCATCGCCGCCGATGTCCGCCCTCGAGGTCCGCCACCTGGCGCTCGTCGCCGAGATTGCCGCCACCGGCAGCGTCACCCGCGCCGCCGAGCGGCTGCACCTGACCCAGTCGGCGCTGTCGCACCAGCTGCGCGACCTCGAATCGCGCCTCGAGACGCCGCTGTTCCTGCGCCTCGGCCGGCGCATGGCGCTGACGCCGGCGGGGGAGCGTGTGCTCGCCACGGCGCGCCGCGTGCTCGACGAGCTGGCCCGCGCCGAAGACGACGTGCGGGCGCTGTCGGCGCCGGGCAGCGGCGTGCTGCGCCTGTGCACGCAGTGCAACACCGGCTATCACTGGCTGCCGCCGCTGCTCGAGACGTTCCACCGCCGCTATCCCGCGGTGGACGTGCGGATCGTCGTCGAGGCCACCGATCGGCCGGTGGCCGCGCTGCTCGACGGCCAGATCGACCTCGCCTTCATCACCGACGCCGTCGACGACGCGCGCCTGGTCACCCGGCCGGTGTTCAAGGACGAACTGGTCGCGGTGGTGCCGCCGGCGCACGCCTTCGCCGCGCGTCCGCACATCGACGCCGCCGACCTGGCCGGAACGCATCTGCTGCTCTACAACCTGGAGCGGCGCAGCAGCGACATCTTCCGCTACGTGCTGATGCCGGCCGGCGTGGAGCCGGCGCGGGTGTCACGGGTGCCGCTCACCGAGGCCATCCTCGAACTGGTCAAGGCCGGCCAGGGCATCGGCGTGATGGCGCGCTGGGCGATCGAACCGGCGCTCCGGTCGGGGACGGTGCGGGCCGTGCGCATCGGCCGCAAGGGCGTCTTCCGCCCGTGGCTCGCCGCCACGCTGCGCCACCACGTCGAGCCGGTGTGGCAGAAGGACTTCGTGGCGCTGATGGCGGCGCAGGCGGCGCCGGCGAAAGCCCTGCGGCGAGCCCGCTAGTCGGCGCGGATGGCCTCGGTGGGCGACACCGCCAGCGCCCGCCGTGCCGGCACGGCCGCCGCCACGGCCGCGATCACCGCCAGCAGGGCCACGGCCGGCAGCGCCCACCAGCCCTGGGCCTGATCCATGTTGGGCAGCGCCCGCTGCAGCAGGCCCGACGCCAGCGCGGCCAGTGCCCCGCCCACGGCGATGCCGAGCGCGACCACGGCCAGCGCCTGGCCGACGACGAAGCGCAGCAGCGTCGCCGGCGTGGCGCCGAGCGCCTGACGCACCCCGAGCTCGCGGCTGCGTTCCTCGACCGACCGTGCGGTCACGCCGTAGATGCCGAGGGCAGCCAGCGCCAGGCCGATGGCACCCAGCACCAGCAGCAAGGTCGTGCGGAAGCGTTGCGGGCCGAGCGAGTCGCCGAGGAACCGGTCCACCGTCGTCACCGAGTCGATCGGCTGCGCCGGATCGGCCGCGAACACCGCGGCGCGGATGGCCGGGGCGAACGCCAGCGGCTCGCCGCGCGTGCGCGCCACCAGCGACACAGGATTCACGGCCACGTTGTTCTGCGTATAGCTGACATAGACGGTCGGCGCCGGCGGCTGGCCGAAGCCGACGTCGCTCACGTCGCCGACCACGCCGACCACCGTGCACGGCCGCGGATTGGTGCCGCGGCGGATGCGCCGGCCGATCGGGTCGACGTCGGGCCAGTGCCGATCGACCAGCAGCTGGCTGACGATCACGACGCACGGCTGGTCGACGCCGTCGCCGTCGGCGAAGTCACGGCCGCGGACGAGCGGGATCCGCATGGTCGCGAAGTAGCCGGGACTGGCGCGGCGGAACTGCACCGTGTGGGCCTGGCCGTCGGGCGTCGGCTGCCCGTCGACGTGCATCGGGGTCACGAAGAAGAACCCGGGGACGAAGCGGTTCATGGTCGCGCCGGCCGCCTCGACACCGGGCACCGCCCGCACCTGCTCCAGCACCCGGCCGATGAGCGCCGCGCGTGCCGCCTCGGTCGGATAGGCCGTCGCCGACAGCCGCAGCTGCGCGGCCAGCACCGACCGCGGATCGAAGCCGGGATCGAGCTGCGACGCGCGGTTGAAGCCGCTCAGCAGCAGCGCCCCGCAGGCCAGCAGCACCACCGCCAGCGCGCATTCGGCGCCGACCAGCCAGTTGCGGGTGCGCTGGGTGCGACGCGATCCGGCGGTGCGGCGGCTGCCGTCGGCGACGGCCCGCGCCAGATCGCCGCCGAGCTCGCGCAGCAGCGGCACGACGCCGGCGGCCAGCGCCACCATCAGCGTCAGCACGGCGGTCGTGGCCTGCACGCGCCAGTCGAGATCGACCGCGCCGAACGTGCGGGCGAGGGCGGGATCGAGGGCCAGCACCGCGGGCAGCGTCCAGCGGCCCACCAGCATTCCGGCAAGACCGCCGGCCATCGCCAGCAGCAGCGTCTCGGCCACCTGCAGCCGGACGAGGCCGCCGCGGCCGCTGCCGAGCGCCGCGCGCACGGCCATCTCGGGCCGGCGGGTGGCCACCTGCGCCAGCGTGAGATTGGCGAGATTGGCGCACGCCAGCAGCAGGAGGACCAGCATCGCGCCGGTGAGCGCGAGCACGCTGGGGCGGATCAGCCGGAACTGCGCGTCTCGGACGCCGGCGACGCGCACCGCCCAGCCGGTCCACGACGTCGGTGCCTCGGCGATCACCGTCTCCATGGTCGCCGCGAACTCGGCCTCGAGTTGCGCGGGGGTGGCACCGGGCTGCAGCCGCGCGAACGTCTGCACGAAGGTCGAGATGAAGGTGAGGGGGACGACGTTGGCGTTGAGCGGCGTCCACAGCTCGGTGGGCGAGAACGCCGTGGCGAACGCCGGCGCCATCACGCCGATCACCTCGTGCGGCTCCCGGTCGATCAGCACGGTGCGGCCGACGATGGCCCGATCGCCGCCGAAACGGCGCTGCCATAGGGCATGACCGAGCACCACCACCTTGGCATTCGCCGCGTCCTCGGCGTCGGTGAACGTGCGGCCCAGGGCAGGACTGCCGCCAAACAGCGCGAACAGGCCGGGGGTGACGGCGCCGGCGGTCACCGACTCGGGCTCCAGGTCGCCGCCGAGCGCGCGCTCGCGCGACCACAGCCCCTCGACCATCTCGGCCTGGCCGAGCTGCCCGCGTACGCGGTGGAGGACCGATGCGCTCAGCGGATTGCGATCGCTCCACGTCCTCCAGCCCGGCGGCATCAGGAAGAGCTGCACCAGCCGATCGCCGTGCGGGTAGGGGAGCGGCCGCACCATCGTCGCGTTGACCACGCTCAGCACGGCGCTGGCGGCGCCTATGACGAGGGCCAGCGTGGCGACGACGACGGCGGCGTGGGTGGGGCGGGCGAGCAGCCCGCGAGCGGCGTGGCGGAGGTCGCGCAGCGAGGAGTCGATCATCCCCGGACGGTAGACCGCTGCCGGCCATGAATCCAGCGCAGTGTGGCCATCGCCGCGATGAAATCCGTTCATCGCGCGGCCGGCCCGGGCCGGCGTCAGTCCAGGAACGTCGCCTGGATCGTGCGCTGCAGCGCCGTCATCGCCGCCCGCAGCCGGGCCCGGCGTTGGCCGGCCGGTGACGAGCGTGCGGCGGGACGGGCCAGCGCGTCGGCGACGCGTTCGGCCAGCGGCAGGTGCCCGCGGTCGGCCCTGGTGCCGCCCAGCAGCGCGCTGACGCGCTCGACCTGCCGGCGCGTGCGGACGATGCGGGCCAGCGCCGCCTCTGGCGTGACCACGCCGCGCCGGGTGTCCTGCAGCAGCCGGCACTCGAAGGTGCGGCAGCAGCGCGGCCGGTCGGCGTAGACGGCGCAGCGGGTGCCGCGCAGGCCCGCGCACGGCAGCGCCAGCAGTTCCACGTCGGCGTCGTCGGTGTCCACGTCGAGGCCCAGGGCCTGGAGCCGTGTCGCCTCACGCCGGCCGGTCAGCTCGACGTCGCCGAACAGCGTGCCGTCGCAACACAGCCCGCAGCGCGTGCACAGCACGTCGGTGAGCACGCGCCATCATGCCACCGCCCCCGCGGCTACTCGGTTCTGAGCGCCAGCATCGGCGCCAGACTGGCCGCGCGCGTCGCCGGCACCACGCTGGCGACCAGCGCCGCCAGGCCGAGCGCGCCGGCGGCCACGCCGAGCGCCACCGGATCCCAGAACGACACGCCGAAGAGCTGGGCCGACAGCAGATAGCCGGCGCCGACGGCCAGCGGCAGACCCAGCGCCAGCCCGATCGCGACGCGCTTGAACGCGCTGCCGAGGATCAGGTGCATCACCCTGCCGCGATCGGCGCCCAGCGCCATCCGCACGCCGATCTCGCTGGTGCGCCGCGCCACCGAGTAGGCGGTGACGCCGTAGAGGCCGATGCCGGCGAGCAGCAGCGCCACCACGCCGAACAGCCCGGCCAGGCTGCTGACCGCGCGCTGCTGGTTGAAGACCACCTGCACCTGCTGTTCGAGCGAGCGGATGGTGATGACCGCCAGGTTCGGGTCGGCCTCGGCCAACGCCCGCGCCACCTGCGGCTCCAGCGTGCCCGGCGGCGTGTTGGTGACGAGCAGGATGCCGCCCGCGTAGAGCGACGAGGTCTGCACCCGCCGCATCATCTCGTTGGCGTAGTCCACGGTCTGGGCGAGCGGCACGAAGAACATCGGCCGCGCCGGCCGATCGAGCTGGAAGCCGGCGAAGCGGGCGTCCTTGATCACGCCGACGATGCGGAAGTGGTTGACGTTCTCGGGCAGATTGAGCCCGAAGTGCTGGTCGAGTGGATCCTCATCGGCCGTGAAGAAGCGCTTCACGAAGGCCTCGTTGACGATCGCCACGGCCTCCGACTGCTCGTTGTCGGCAGCGGTGAAGTGTCGGCCGCGGGTGAGCGTGACGCCGAGGTGTTGCAGGTAGCCGGTGCTGACCCGGTCCCACGACGCGCCGGTCTGCTCGCCCGGGGGCGGCTGCGGCTTGCCGGCGATGAGGATGCCCTCGCCCCAGTTGTTGGTGAGCGGGTTGTAGAGGGCGAGGCCGGCGCCCTGGACGCCGGGAATCCGTGACAGGCGATCCTCGAGATCGCGATACAGGGCGGTGAGCTGCGGCCCGGGGGTGACCGACGACGACGGCCGGCCCACCGAGACGATCACGCGGCCCTGGCGCGCGAAGCCGAAGTCCTGGCCCTGCAGGTTGCCCAGGCTGCGGCCCAGCATCGTCGAGCCGGCCACCAGCACGACGCTGAGCGCGGCCTGGACGACGAGCAGCGCCGTGCGCGCGAACGACGCCCGGTCGCCGGCGGTGCGGCCCGAGCCGCGCAGCGCCTCGATGGGGTCGGTGCGGGTGGCGAACCACGCCGGCGCGGCGCCGAAGAGCAGGCCGGTGAGCACGGCGAGGGCTGTGGCGAAGCCGAGCACGAGCGGCGACGGGGTGGTCTCGATCGGCAGGGTGGTGGCGCCCGAGAACGCCAGCGACAGCAGCAGGCGCGCCGCCGCGGTGGCCACCACCAGGCCGACCACGGCGCCGCCGATGGCCAGCACCACGCTCTCGACCAGCGCCTCGGTGATGATCTGCATGCGCGAGGCGCCCATCGCCAGGCGCACGGCGGTCTGGGCGCGGCGTGACACCGCCCGCGCCAGCAGCAGGTTGGCGACGTTGGCGCACGCGATGAGCAGCACCAGCGCGCAGACGCCGAGCAGGATGCGCAGGCTGCGGCCGTACTGCTCCTTCATCACGCCGACGCCGGCGCCGGCCGGCACCACCGTGATGGTCTGCTGTGGCAGCGTGCGTTCGATCTCGGCCATCCAGTTGGGCGGATAGCCGGCCTCGTGCTGCATCCACTGGCGGAGCAGCCCGGTGAGGCGTGCGTCCATGCCGGCGACCGTGGCCCCCGGCTTCAATCGGCCGATCACGCGCAGCCACGACGAGATCGGCTGGCGCAGGAGCGACGTCTCGCCGCCGACGATGAGCGGCTCCTGCTGCAGCGGCACCCACAGATCCGGCGGATCGGCCTGCAGCGTCTCGCCGTAGAAGCCGGGCGGCGCGACCCCCGTCACCGTGAACGCCTGCCCCTCGATGACCAGCGTGCCGCCGACCACGGCCGGATCGGCGCCGTAGAGGCCCTGCCAGGCGTGATACGCCATCACCACCACCGGCGGCGCCGCCGGGCGATCGTCCTCGGCGGTGAAGACCCGGCCGGTGAAAGCGCCGACGCCCAGCGTCGTGAAGTAGGTGCCGGTGACGTAGATCGAGCGCAGCGGCCGCGGCGCGTCGTCCATCCCCTGGCGGCGCACGCTGAGACGGTTGCGCCCGGCCTGGAAAGCGGTGAGCGACTCGAACTCCGGCACCTCGGTGCGGATGCGCTCGAAGAGCGGATACGAGAACATCCCCCAGCGGTCCTGCGGGCCGCCCTGCACGCAGCAGTTGTCGCCGTCGCCGATGCGATACAGCCGATCGGGGTCGGCCACCGGCAGCGACTTGAGCATCACCGCGTGAATCAGCGTGAAGATGGCGGTGGTGCCGCCGATGCCCAGGGCCAGCGTGAGCACGGCCGTGGCGGTGAACACCCGGGCCGAGGCGAGCTTGCGCAGGGAATAGAGGACGTCGCGGAGAAGGGTACTCACGCCCGGCTTAGACGGAGGCCGCGTCAGGAACGTTTGCAGGCGGCGGTACGATGGGGACGAAATGCATTCGCGGTTCCGCCACCTCGGCGCCGTGCGCCGCGCCGCCGCCGCGCTCATCCTGACGGCCGTGGCCGGCGCGTGGGCGAGCGTGGCGATGGCCCAGGCCACCGGCACGCTGCGCATCACGGTCACGGTCGCCAGCGGCGATCGCCCGGCCGTGCCGGTGGCGCGACATGCCCTGCTGGTGAGCGACGACCCGCCGACGGCGACACCGCGCCGGGTCGTCACGGCAGCCGATGGCACGGCCAGCCTGCGCCTGCCGCCTGGCCGCTACGTGGTGGAGTCGGACCAGCCGCTGGCCCTCGATGGCCGCGCGCTGTCGTGGCGGCAGACCGTGGACGTCGCGTCGGGGCAGGAGACAGCGCTGGGCCTCACCGGCGCCAACGCCGACGTGGACGCGGCAGGCGGCGGATCCGCGGGCGTGCGCGGTTCGACCGACGTGGTCGTGCTCTGGCAGGACAGCGTGGTGCAGTTGTGGACGCCCACCGTGCACGCCTCGGGCTTCGTCATCGACACCCGCGGCCTCGTCGCCACCAGCCAGCAGGCCATCGGCGACGCCACCGCCATCGCGGTGCAGCTCACGCCCACGCTGAAGGTGCGCGGGCGGGTGCTGGTGGCCGATCGCGCCAGCGACGTCGCCGTGCTGGCCGTCGATCCGACGGTGGTGACCGGCATCGCGCCGGTGCCGCTGTCCTGCGGCGCGGCAGCGAAGACTGCGCTGGCCAACGGCCAGGAGGTGGCGGCGCTGGGCATCCCGACGCTGCGCGGCACCGACGTGTTCGAGGGCACCGTGCAGCGCGTGGCCTCGCGCACGATGATCGCCGACCTGCGGCTGCGGCCGGGCAGCGTCGGCGGCCCGGTGTTCGGTCCCGGCGGCGACGTGGTGGGCCTCACCTCGCTCCTCGCCGCCAAGGAAAGCGACGAGCCCGACGACGCCCGGGTCGTGCGAAAGGACGCCGTCTGCGACGTCGTGACCGCAGCCGAGGCGGCGCTGGCCAAGGCGCCCGCTCCGGACCCGACCCGGCTGCCGGTGGAACCGGCGCAGACCCTGTCGATCGAGGCGCTGGAGGCCGAGGCGAAGCGCCGCATCGGCAGCCTGAGTCCCTATCAGGTGGCGTCGGAGGGCTTCGACGTGTCGCTCATCACGCCGGTGTCGGCCTACGCCGGCAGCCGCGCATCGATGGACTTCTTCAACTGGAGCGACTACGTGGCCGACACGCCGAGCGTGCTGCTGGTGCGCGTCACGCCCAAGCGCGAAGAAGGCTTCTGGACCAGGGTGGCGCGCGGCCTGGTGATGACCCAGGGCGTCGCGCTGCCGCCGATCAAGCGCTTCGTGTCGGGGTTCACGCGGCTGCGCGCGCTGTGCGGCAGCGTCGAGATCACGCCGATCCACCCGTTCCTGATCGAGCGCCGCATCTCGGCCACCGACGCCATCCACGAGGGGCTGTACGTGTTCGATCCGGGCGCCTTCGCGCCCGACTGCGGCACGGTCAGGCTCGAGCTGTTCTCGGACAAGACGCCGCCGGTCGCCGACGTCGCGACGGTGAACGGCGAACTGCTCGGCCGGCTGTGGCAGGACTTCGCGCCGGTGCGGGCGCCGAAGTAACCGGCGACGGCCCGCCGCCGTGGCGATGGCCGCGGGCTGGTAGGATGGAGTCATGACCCGCAGTGCCGTGACTCTGATCGGAGCGCTCTTCCTGGCCTCGTGCGCCTCCGCGGCGCGGGCGCAGGCGCCGTCGCCCGCGACCGCCGGCCCCAGCACCAGCGACGGCGTCTACACCACCGACCAGGCCGAGACCGGCAAGACGATCTACGCCGAGAAGTGCGCCACCTGCCACGAGCCGGCCAAGTTCACCGGCGCCGAGTTCACCCGCGCCTACGTCGGCCGGCCGCTCACCGGCATCAACGAGGCCATGGCCGAGATGCCGCTCGACAACCCCGGCAGCCTGACCGCCGAGGACATCGGCGCGCTCATCGCCTACTTCCTGTCGATGAACAAGTACCCGACGGGCCAGGCGCCGCTGAAGGGCGACCAGGAGTCGCTCAAGGCGATCATGGTCTCGCCGCGGCCGCAGTAGGGCAGCGCTTCAGAGCGGCCGCTCAGGTTTCACACCGCGTCGCCGTTGCGGATCGTCGCGACGTGCGCCAGCCGGCGCGTGGCGGTGCGCGTCTGCCGCAGCGAGTCCGTGAAGGTGAATTGTCCCTCCTGCATTTCGAGGATCGCCACGTCGGCCGGCGCGCCTTCGCTGAGCGTGCCCGGCGAGCCGGGAATCTTCAGCGCCGCGGCCGGGGCGCTCGTGGCGGCACGGATCACCGCCTCGAGCGGCATGCCGAGCATCAGGAACTTCGACAGCGTCGTCGGCAGATCGACGACCGGACCGTTGACGTTGCCCGAGTGGATGTCGCTCGAGATGGCGTCGGGGAACCAGCCGAGCGCGGCGGCCCGCTCGGCCACCGCGAACGACAGATTGCCGGAGCCGTGGCCGATGTCCATCACGACGCCGCGCTTCTGCGCGTCGGCCACCGCCGGCAGCAGGCGGCCGTTGGCGTCGAGGATCTGGCCGCTGCGGCCGTGCAGCGCGTGGGTCACGATGTCGCCGGGCCGCATCAGCTCGAGGGTGCGCTCGAGCGGCGAGGCGCCGCCGCCGATGTGCGCCATGATCGGCAGCGTGACGGCGTCGGCGGCCCGACGCGCCCGCCGCAGCACCTCCAGATCCTGCCCGCCGACGATGTCGGGGGTGAGCCGTACTTTCACGCCCAGGATCACGTCGCGGTGGGCCTCGATCGTCTTCACGGCCAGATCGGGATCGACGAACCGCAGGTCCGAGTACTCGTTCGAATCCGCCAGGCCGATCTTCGAGATGTTGAGCAGCGCGAAGACCCGCGTGCGGGCGCGGGCGACGACGTGTTTGCGGAAGCCGGCGAAGGTGCTCGCCCCGGACGACCCGCCGTCCACTGCCGTGGTCGTGCCGCGGGCCAGGCAGGCGGTGTCCACGTCGATCGAGATCGGCACCACGGCGTCGTAGACGTGCACGTGCAGATCGACCAGGCCGGGGGTGACGAAGCGGCCTCGGGCGTCGATGACGCGCCGTGCGCCTGCAGCGGGCAGGTTCGCGCCGACGCGGCGGATGCGTCCGCCGGCGATCGCCACGTCGCGCACGGCCGACAGGCCGCTGGCCGGGTCGATGACGTGGCCGCCGGCGATCAGCAGGTCGGGCGGGGCATCGGACTGCGCGCGCAGGGGCGGACCGGAGGCGGCCGCGCCGATGGCGGCGGTCATGGCCAGGAACTCGCGTCGGGTCGTCGCGCGCACTTTCCGGGCTCTCCAGCTAGCGCGGAGGCGGCGGCTCGAGGCCGTGCGCGGCGAGGCGGTTCGTCAGCTCGGAGGCCGCCAGTGCGGCCAGGAGCCGGTCGGCCGCTGAGGGATCGGGCGCCGCTGTGCCGCGGGCCGCGCTGAAGGTCACGTAGCGCTGCAGCTCGGGCGGGAACGGGCCCAGCAGCGTGACGCCGGGCACTTCCACGATCTCGCTCACCAGCGTGAGGACGACCTCGGCCTCGCCGCGGGCCACCAAGCCAGGCGCCTCGCCCGGGCCGCGCAGCAGCGACGTGGCGCGCATCGCGTCGGCGATGCCGAGCTGCTCGAATGCGGCGTCGATGGTCGCGCGGCTCTGGCCCTCGGCGGTGAAGACGACCGAGCGCGCGCCGAGCAGCAGCGCCTTGACGGCGTCTGCGGTGCCGACGTCGGCCGCGGGCGCGCCGGTTCGCACCCCGATCCCGACCCCGACCCGCGCCAGGTCGCGTCGCGTGTCGCCGGCCAGCCGGCCCTGGGTGGCGAGGTCGGCGACGATCGACGCCGTGAGCACGGCCACGTCGGGCACGTCGCCGCCCTCGATGCGCCGGCGCAGCGCGGCGGCGGTGCTGTAGTCGATGGCGAGCGGCCGGCCCGCCGCCTGCTCGAGCCGTGGGCGGGCGTCGTCGAGCAGTGCGCGCACGCCGTTGGAGCTGAACACGCGCAAGGGCGCCGGCGGGGCGTCGGAGGCTGTCCGGCAGGCCGAGCCGGCCAGGAGCGCGGCGAGCAGAATCAGGCGACGCGTCATCACGGCGTCGCGCATGATACCGGGGATGATACCGGGGTCAGACCCCTTTCTGGCGTCAGCCTGACTAGTTGCACGAACTGCGATCAGAGTCTGGCCAGGCCTGGAAAGGGGTCTGGCCCCGTTGCAGGAGGTGCCGTATGCGCGCAACCGTCTCCGTACTCGTGGCATTGCTCGCGGCCGGCGGGCCGCTCGGCGCGCAGAACCGGATGCCGCCGATCCCGGCCGAGCAGATGACGCCGGCGCAGCGGCAGGCCGTCGCCGACTTCCGCGGCGCCCGCAACGTCGAGCTGACCGGGCCGTTCATCCCGCTGCTGCGCAGTCCCGAGGTGATGACCCGCGCCCGCGCCCTCGGCGACTACCTGCGCTACAGGTCGGCGCTCGAGCCGCGGCACAGCGAGTTCGTCATCCTGATGGCCGCGCGCAGCTGGTCGCAGCAGTACGAGTGGGCGGTGCACTATCCGATCGCCATCAAGGCGGGCGTCAGCGAAGCGACCGCCATGGCGATCGCCACTCGGCGGCGGCCAGCCGGGATGACCTCCCAGGAAACCGCGCTCTACGACTTCTGCGACGAGCTGATCCGCACGCAGCAGGTGAGCGACGCCGCCTACGCGCGGATGGTCGCCACCTTCGGCGAGCCGGGCGTGGTGGACACGGTGGGCATCGTCGGCTACTACACGATGCTGGCGATGATGCTCAACACCGCGCGCACGCCGGCGCCGGCCAACGGCGCGCCGCCCCTCCCCGTTCCGTAGACCTCAGTACATCGCCCGCAGCGCCGCCAGCAGCATCGTCGCCCCGGCGAACACCAGCAGGTAGAGCACGACGTTCCTGAACGCCGTCGGGCTCATGCCGACGTAGATCTTCGAGCCGTAGAGCGACGGCAGGATGAGCGAGCCGGCCACCACCGCCATCTGCGGCACGTGCTCGACGCGGGCGCGGCCGGCGATCACGAACGACACGAACGTGGCGGCGAGCACCACCAGGTTGAAGTTCTGCAGCACGGCGCGATGCTCGTCCTTGGTGTAGCCGCGCAAGGTCGCCCACAGCGCCGGGGCCAGCCCGCTGAAGCCGCTGAGCGGCGCCATCACGCCGCCGAGCAGGCCGGCGCCGGCGTCGGCCACCTTGCCGCCGTGGGTCACCTTCGGCAGCTTCGAGGTCAGCAGCATCGCCCCGCAGCACACCACCAGCATCCCGCCGAGCACCAGCTTGAAGCGGTTGGGATCGAGCAGCGGCAGCAGCCGCGTGCCCAGCGGAATGCCGATGGCGCTGCCGACCAGGAACGGCCACAGCAGATGGACGTGCCAGCCACGCCGCACCCGGATCGCCGAGATGATCTGCCCGGTGAGACCGCCGAACACGGCCATCACCGCCGCCAGCTGCGGATCGACCCCCCACACCCAGATGGCCATCGCCACCATCGCGAAGGCGAAGCCAGAAATGCCCTGCACCAGGCCGCCCACCGCGGCGCCCACCGCCAACACCAACAGTTGATTCATCGTCGGCCGGGATCGTCTCACACGTAACAGAGCTGTTACGGGTGGTGCGGAATCCCGGCGAGGCGTCCGTCGCATCGATCCCGCTTGGCGCGCCAGCGGGGGCGGAGCAAAGATGGGTGGTGGCCAGGGAGCGCCCGCCTGGCCGTGGAGGTGTGCCATGCGCTCCGTCGTATGGATCGTGCTGCTGTGCGGCCTCGCTGCCGCCCCACGCCCGGCCTCTGCCCAGTACGCCGAGCAGCCGGTGCCGCTCCCGGTGCCGTCGTCAGCCGCCTTCTCCGGACCGGGACGGTTCACCGCCGCCGCGCAGATCGGCCGGCGCCTCTTCGTCGCCGGCCCGTTCACACGCCTGTCGCCGCCGACCGGCAGCGCGGTGGTGGTCGATCTCGCCGGCCAATACGTGCCCGGGGCATTCCCGTACTTCTCGGGAGACGTGCGCCAGATCGTGCCCGACGGCGTCGGCGGCTGGCTCGTCGCCGGCGAGTTCGTGAGCGTCAACGGCCTGCCGATCGCCGGCTTCGCCCGCGTCGCCCCCAATCGCACCGTGGACGCGCGCTACCGCGTCGTCGCCAACGGCGCCATTCGCAAGGTGGCGATCGCGCACGGGCGGATCTACCTGGCCGGCGACTTCACTTCGGTCAATGGCGCCAGCCGCCGCGGGCTGGCGGCGCTCGACGCAGTGAGCGGGGCGCTGTCGCCCTGGGGCGCCGGCTTCGACGGCGGCGGCTTGATTCGGGAGTTGTCGTTCTCGTCGCTGGCCGTCTACGTGGCCGGGGGAGGCGACCCCGGCCACGTGTGGGGGCTCGACGCCGGGTCCGGACGCGTGCTGTTCGATCGGCCGGGGTTCGTCTCCGCGCTGGCGGCGTCGTCGGCGCGCGTCTACCTGGGCGGCGTCGGCTCGACACGGCCCGTCTGGGCGATCGATCCGTTCACCGGACGGGACACTCCGTGGACGCCAGGATTCGGCTTCCAGTACCTGCCGGCCACCTACGGCTGGGACGCGACGCAGATCACCGCGCTGCTGCTCGACGAGGGCCGGCTCTACATCGGCGGCCGGTTCCGCACCACCGACGGGCGCTCCACGCTAGCCGCCGTGGACGCCGGGTCAGGTCAGCCGAGCAATTGGCGTCCGCTGACGCCCGACCCCTACGAGGGCCTGGGAGCGACCCTGGCGCGGGTCGGTCCGGCCATCACGGCGTCGTTGGGCGGTACGCTGCAGGCCTTCGATGTCGCCAGCGCCGCGACCGTGCCGTTCGCCCCCGACGTGGTCGGCGCCGTCGCCACGGCCGCCCTGGCGCCCGAGGGCGTCGTCATCGGCGGCACCTTCAACGGCAGCGGCGGCGTGAACCGCGCCGGGTTGGCGGCGATCGACCTCGACACCTACACGACCGATCCGTGGACGTCGGCAGCGACTGCGGGGCCGGGCGATCCGTTCCTCGAGCTGGCCACCGACGGCACCTGGCTCTTCGCCCGCACCGAGGGCACGCTGAACGGCTTCGACGCCCGGCTGCTCAAGATCGACCCGACGACCGGCGCGGTCGTCGCCGAACGCACGTTCCCGTCGATCACTACGCGGATGCGGGTCGCCGGCCCGGAGATCGTCGTCACGACCTATCCGCGCAACACCTCGACCGGTGCCGTGGGTGTCGTCACCATCGCCGACTGGTCCTACACAGCCCTCCCGGTCCCGATCGGCGGCGGCTGGGTCACCGGGCTCGACGTGGCCGGCGACACGATCTATGTGGCCGGCGCCTTCACCAGCGTCGGTGGCCAGACGCGCCCCTCGTTCGCCGCCGTGCACCGCCAGACCGGCGCCGTGCTGCCGTGGAATCCGCGCGCCAACACGCCGCGCGGTTTGGTGCGCACGTCCGGAGGACGCGTGTGGGCCGCCGGCGACTTCACGCGCATCGGCGGCCAGCGGCGGCGCGGGCTCGCCGAACTGGATCCGGTGAGTGGAGCGGCCCTGCCGTGGAACCCCGACATCCCGGGGGTGCTGTTCGGCGACACGACCTACCCGGGAATCGCCGCCCTGGAGATCGGCCCGGACGGCCTGCTGTATGCCTCGATCGCTCCCGGTTTCTACTCCGCGGGAATCACGCGGGCGGTCGTCTCCGGGCAGATCACGCCGGGGCTGGTGGTCTTCTCGCCGGCCACCGGCCGCCGGCTGCCCTGGCGGCCGTCTGCCAGTGCGATGACCTCCGTGCAGCCGGACTGCTTCCTCGCCGTCGAGGGCTGCCTGCCGCGGGCGATCTCCGCGCCCGCCGATCTGCAGGTCACGCAGTCGGGTGCGACGGTGTCGTTCACCTGGGCCTTGCCGGCCGCGCCGTCGCGCACCGGCGTGCGGCTGGAGGTGGGCACCGTGGCCGGCCAGGCCAATCTCATCTCGGTCGATCTGCCGGCCGATCAGCAGGCGTTCTCCTCCGCGGCGCCGCCGGGCCGCTACTTCGCCCGCGTCCGGGCGCTGGCCGGACTGGCCACCAGCCACACCACGCCCGACGTGTCGTTCGCGGTCGGCCCGCCGGCTGTGCCGGCCTCGCCGCTGGACTTCCGCGCCGTCACCGACGGGGCGAACGTCACCTTCACGTGGCAGCCGCCCTCCACAGGCGCGCCGCCGCAGTACGAACTCCAGGTGGGCAGCAGAGAAGGAAGCCGCGACCTGGCCGCCATCCCCCTGCCCGGCGCGGCCACGTCGTGGACCGTGACCGCACCGGTGAGCACGTACTGGACACGGCTGGCGGCCGTGAACGCCGCCGGACGCTCGGCGCCGAGCAACGAGGTGTTTCTCGACCTCTGGCCCAGGCAGTCGTCGTGCAGCACGGTGGCCCCCATCAACCTGACCGCGACGGTCGTGAACCGCGTGGTCACGTTCGCGTGGGCGTATCCGCCCGACGCCTCCGACGAGCCGCCGCGCCTCGTCGCCGGCAGCGCGCCCGGGCTGAGCGACCTCGCCTCGATCCAGGTCACGCCGTACGCCACGTCGTTCAGCGTGGCGGCGCCACCGGGCACCTACTACGTGCGGCTCGTGGTCGGCTGCTTCACCACCGGGTCGAGCAACGAGGTGCAGGTGGTGGTGCCGTGAGGTCTCGCAGCAGCAGGTCCAGCGAGGTGGGCCGCGCCATGGGAATCGCCAGTGGACTCGTGTTGGTCTCGGTGCTGTCGGGCGCCGCGCCTGCTGTCGCCGGGCAGGCGGCGGCCAGGGACGCATGCACGGTGCTGACCCTGGCGGAGCTGTCGGCGGCCGCTGGCGTCACCGTACAGCGGCCGCGGCCGACGTCCGCGCCCGACGGCTCCACCTGCCGCTTCCGCGCCGGGACGGAGACCCTGACACTGGCGATCGCCCCAGGCACGCGAGCCGACTTCGACGCCTTCCGCAAGTTGCTGGGCGACGAAGGCAAAACCGTCGAACCGGTGGCCGGCATCGGGGTCGCGGCGTACTTCTGGGACAACCGAATCTACGCGCTGGCAGGGGCCCACAGCTTCTCGGTGCAGGTCGGCGAGTTCGCGCCGGCGAATCCGGCACGACGACAGCAGGCTCGGGCCGTGGCCGCCGCGGTCGCCGCCAAGCTCCAGTAGCCGGCTCAGCGTCCGGGCGAGGCCGGCACGATCGTGAACGTGCCGTACATCATGTCGGAGTCGAGCTCGATGGTGCGCAGGCGCGTGGCGGCGTCGGCCGAGAAGATCTCGATGGTGCGGCCGGCTTCGTAGAGATAGAGCAGACCGTTGGCGCTGGTGCGCATCTGCATGCGCGTGCGCGTGGGTACGTCCACCTGGCCGGTCACCCGGCGTGCCTCCATGTCGATCGACAGCAGGCGATGCCGGCCGATCTCGGCGAGCAGGATGTTGGCGCGCTTGCGCCCCGGCGCCACCGTGAAGCTCATGCCGTCGGCCTCGGGCACCGGACCGAGGGGGAACACGTCCACGGTCTTCGCCGCCAGATCGATCTGCCCGACCGCCAGCGTCTTGCGCTTCATCACCGCGTCCTGAGTGACGAAGAGGCCGGTGACGAACCCCGGCCGGTCGGCCGAGTCGTCCTGCGGGCCGGCGTCGAAGCGGCTCATCGACGTGTCGGTGGGCAGCGACAGATCCCAGCTGTCCACCTGGTGCATCGTCGCGGCGTCGAAGATGGTGACCTGGTTGCCGAACACGTAGAGGTACTTGCCGTCGGGCGAGAAACGCAGCGCCACACCGTAGAGTGCCGGCTCGTCGTCGATCGTCCACGGCACGGTGCGCGTGATCGTGTGCGTGGCCAGGTCGTAGACCACGAACTCCGGCGCGCCGATCTCCCAGCGATCGATCTGCTTGGTGGCGGTGCGGGTCACCAGCACCAGCGTGCGGTGCTGCGGATCGGCCTCGAAGGCCATCGCCCGCACGTGGCGACGGCCGTCGCTGAGCGTGAACGCGTCGATGCTCTTGCGCGCCCGCACGTCCACGACCTCGAACTTCTCCTGGTTGGCGCTCTGCACGTAGAAGCGTGTCTTGTCGGGCGACAGCCGGACGACGAACGGCGGCCCCGAGCTGAGCGGGATCTTCGTGAAGGTGCCGCTGGCTTCGTCGACCGCCGTGATGTGTCCGGAATACGACCCGACGTAGATCGTGCCGGTGCCGGCCGACGGACCCTGCGCGTCGCCACGCAGAGCGGTCAGAACGACGAATCCGAGCGCGAGTGCCAGCCGCCAACTCATCGGTGCGCCATTCTGTCACGGAATCGCCGCTGCGGCGGGTTCGCCCCTCCACCCGCACGGCCGGCGTTCTGTGTCACGATGCCCGCGGAAACCGACGATGGAGGAAGGGTCCATTGACGCCACAGAACGCAAGACATGCAGGGGCGCTCCATGGCGCGGCTGTGCTCACGGCGTGCCTGGTCCTGTCAGCCGGCTGCCGCGCCGCGGTTCCCGCACCGGATCCCGCCGCCCCGGCTCGTAAGCCCGATTTCGTGCTGACGAAGGACCGGACGCACACCAAGTTCAGCCGCCGGATCGCCCCGGTGATCCGGGTGCCGTCGGGCAGCGTCATCGAGGCGTTCACGCACGAGGCCACCGGCGGGCAGGTGACGCCGACCTCCACCACCGCCGACACCGCCAACCTCGACTGGGACCGCATCCACACGCTGACCGGACCGGTCTACGTCGACGGCGCCCAACCGGGCGACGTGCTCGCCGTCCGCCTGCTCGAGCTCGAGCCCGCCGACTGGGGCTGGATGGAGAACCATCCGGACTTCGGGTTTCTCACCGGAGAGTTCGGCCAGCGCCTGCTGCAGACGTTCGCGCTCGACAAGGCGAGGAACGAGGTGGAGTTCGCGCCCGGCATCCGCATTCCCCTGAGGCCCTTCGCCGGGGTGATGGGCGTGGCGCCGGACACCGACGAGCTGCTGAACACCATTCCGCCGCGCGCCAACGGCGGGAACCTCGACGACCCGCACCTGGTGGCCGGCACCACCGTGTACTTTCCGGTCTTCGTCGGCGGGGGCCTGTTCTCGATCGGCGACACCCACGCCGTGCAGGGGCTGGGGGAAGTCTCGGGCACGGCGATGGAGACGCCGATGCGCGTCGTCTACGAGATCGGCGTGATCAAGGGCGGACGGTCGTTCGCCGAGCCGCAATACGAGACGGCCGAGTACTACGCGACGACCGGCTTCGCCACCACGATCGACGAGGCCGCGAAGAAAGCCACCCGCTACATGATCGACTACTTGATCGCCACCAGGGGCCTGAACCGCGACCAGGCCTACATGCTGTGCTCGCTGGCCGGCGATCTCAAGATCGCCGAGACGGTGGACGCGCCGCATATGCTGGTGGCCATGCACATGCCCAAGCACATCTTCGCCACGCCCTGACGGACCGATCGCGATGCTGGCCCTTCTCGTCCTCGCCGTGGTGACCGCGCAGGCCGCGGCGCCTGACCGTTCCGTGCTGTGCGCCTCGGTCGATCGGCCGCCGGCCGAACTCGCCGCCGCCCTGGCGTCCACCGGGGAGGGCGGCCGCGAGGCGCTCCGGGCGCTGGCCGCCTCGCCCACACCGGCCGACGCGGTGTGCGGCGTGGCCGGCCTCGCCGCCCTGCGCGATCGACAGCTGCCGGTGCTGCTGGTCGCCGCGCTGAAGAATCCGGCACTGCGCGACGACGCCTACCGGCTGGCGCGCTGGGCGGCGTTTGCCGCGGGCGGCCCGGAAGCCGATCTCGGGCCGACGTACGCGCCGGTCGTGGACGTACTGGCCGATCCGGCGCTGTGGACGGCCCTCGGCGACGACGCGATCCGCCTGCTCGGTGAGATCGATCACCCGAGCGCGCGCGACCGTCTGGTGGCCGAGCTCGACAAGCCGCAACGCGACACGACGCTCGACGCGATCCTCCATGCTCTGGCACGACAGGGCGAGGCCCGGCCGCGCGCGAAGATCGTCGCCCTGGGACGCGAGGCCGTGGCCTCGCGCTCCGGCAACCTCACCTACGAGCAGGCCAGCCGCATCGGCACCGTGTCGTTCTACCTGTTCACCCTCGGCCCGGAGTCGCGCGCCGAGGGCATGGAGTTCCTGCGCCAGATGGCGGTCGACCCGCAGGCCGACACCGCCGCGTGGGCGGTGCAGACGTGGTGCGAGCGCGCCGTCCGCCGTCCGGCCGAGCGGGCCGCCGCCAGCCGGATGCACCCCGCGCTGGCCGCCGAGTTCGACGCCATGAGCGTCGGCTGGCGGACGCTGACGCGCGGCATGTTCACGTGCCCGCCGACGCCGTAACCGATACGGCCGCGGCGAGCGTTGCCCGGGCCGGGGCTCGCGTCGCCGCCAGGATCGCGGGTGCGCCGAGGGTGAGTCCGATCGCGGTCGCGACGAGCCCGATCGCCTCGCCGTGCCACGCCCACCACGCCACCAGCAGCAGGAACGCGTAACGGCCGAGTTCGGCGAAGGCGAAGTGCCGGGCCAGCGGCGTGCCGATCTGCGACACCGCGGCGACGAAGACCAGGTCGAAGAACAGCTCGACCCACGTCACCCGGCGGTCCTGCACGGATCCCGACACGCCGGTTGGATGCCGGCGCGGGCGCCAGTGTCACAAGCTCGTGGGCGGCTATAATCCGCCCGCGATGGCGCTGGCCGCTGGCACGCGCGTCGGAGCATACGAGGTGCTGGCGCCGCTCGGCGCCGGGGGCATGGGCGAGGTGTATCGGGCCCGCGATGCGCGCCTCGACCGCGACGTGGCCATCAAAGTGCTGCGGCCCGACGTCGCCACCGATCGCGAACGTCTGGCGCGGTTCGATCGCGAGGCGCGCGTACTGGCGGCGCTGAGTCACCCGAACATCGCCGCGGTCATCGGGCTCGAAGCGATCGCCGGCAGTCCGGCGCTGGTGATGGAGCTGGTCGAGGGGCGGACGCTGGCCGAGCGGATCGCCGTTGGCCCGGTGCCGCTCGACGAGTCCCTCGAGACCGCGCGGCAGATCGCCGAGGCGCTGGAGGCCGCGCACGAGCGCAGCATCATCCATCGCGACCTGAAACCGGCCAACATCAAGATCCGCCCGGACGGCCTCGTCAAAGTGCTCGACTTCGGCCTGGCCAAGGCGCTCGACCCCACCGATCCCACGGGGCTCTCCGATCAGGCCCACTCACCGACGATCACCTCGCCGGCGATGACGATGCGGGGCGTGATTCTCGGCACCGCGGCGTACATGTCCCCCGAGCAGGCCAAGGGCCGCCTTCTCGACCGGCGCGCCGACATCTGGGCCTGCGGCTGCGTGCTCTACGAGATGCTCACCGGCCGCCGCCCGTTCGAGGGCGAAGACACCGCCGAGACGATCGCCGCCGTGTTGTCGAAAGAGCCGGACTGGACGGCGCTGCCGGCGTCGACGCCCGCATCGATCCGGCGGCTCCTGCAGCGGATGCTCGTCAAGAACCCGAAACACCGCCTCGATTCGGCGGCCGTGCTACGGCTCGAGCTTGCCGAGGCCGCGGCGGCGCTGAACAGCGGGGTGACCGAAGACGACGCGTCGAGCGGCGCCGGAGGGCCCCGGCGGTGGCCGCTGCGGGCCCTTGTGAGCGCAAGCCTGCTGGCCGCGATCGGCGCGGCGCTGGCGACGTGGTCGGCCATGCCGCGGCCCGCGCCTTCGCCGCGGCCACCCGTGACGCAGTTCGAGTTGACGCTTCCCGCTGCCGAGCCGCTGGCCGTCAGCTTCAACGCCCGTGACATCGCGCTCTCGCCCGCGGGCACGCACCTTGCCTATACCGCGGGATCGCAATCGCAGTTGACGGTCCGAGCGCTGGACGCACTCGACGCCGCGCCGCTCGAGGGCGTCACCGGCGCCCGGGCACCATTCTTCTCGCCCGACGGCCGCTGGATCGGCTACTTCCACCAGGGCGGCGAGATGCGACGGGTGGCGCTGGGCGGCGGCCGTCCGATTACGATTGCCAGGGTCGACGGCACCTCGCGCGGTGCGGCGTGGGGCGCCGACGACGTCATCGTCTTCGCGACCAGCAACTCGCGCGGCCTGCTGGCGGTGCCGGCAAGCGGCGGCACGCCGGCGATCGTGACGGCGGTGAGCGCCGGCGAGCGCGGGCACTTCTATCCAGCGCTCCTGCCCGACGGGCTCGGGCTCCTGTACACGGTCGCGGCGGAAGGCTCAGCAACGACGCACGTGTCGCGGCGCGATCGGAGCGGACGCACCGAGGTGGTGCTGCCCGACGCGTCACAGGCGGAGTACGTCGTCGGCGGCCACCTCGCCTATGCGTCCGGCGGCTCGTACTGGGCGGTGCCGTTCTCGCTGGCGACGCTGCGCCCGAGCGGTGCGCCCGCCCGCGTGCTGGACGAGGCGATGCAGGTGAGCACGCAGGCCGTGAACGTGGCGACGTCCGCGAGTGGACTGGTGGCCGCCGTGCGCCCGCCACGCGTGGACCTGCGGGCGATCGTCTGGATCTCGCGCACTGGCAGCGAGCGACCGCTGCCGATGCCGGCCCGCGCATACGAACAACCCCGTCTGTCGCCGAGCGCCAACCGCCTGGCGGTCGTCGTCCGCGAGGATCAGAACTCCGACATCTGGACCTGGGACCTGACGCAGGCCGCAACGCAGTCGCTGTTGCGCTTCACGTTCGAGCCGCTCCAGGACACCTATCCGGTGTGGGCCGGAAACCGCCAACTCATCTACAACTCCATGCGCAACGGGTTCCAGAACCTCTATCGCCGAAACGTGGACGGCGGCGGCGAGGAGCGGCTGACCCAGGCGGCGACGAATCAGCGGCCGCTCGCGGTGTCGGGGGATCACCTCGTCTACGAGGAGAACACGACCGACAACGCCTGGAACCTGATGCGGCTGGCGCTGGACGGGCCGTCGGCGGCGCAGCCGCTGCTCACCTCCCGCTTCGACGAGCGCAACGCCGACATCTCGCCCGACGGAGGCTGGATGGCGTACGAGTCCAACGAATCCGGCCGCACGGAGGTCTACGTCCGGCGCTTCCCCGGCGCCGACGGCGAGGTCTACCAGGTGTCGCAGAACGGCGGGCGCAGTCCGGTGTGGTCGCCGGCCGGCCGTGAGCTGTTCTTCGTGAACGGAGTGACGATGTACGCCGTCGCGGTGCAGTCGGGCGCGACGTTCCGCCACGCCAGCCCGGTCCGGCTGTTCGACGCGCCGACGGCACTGTTCGACCCGCGGCAACTGCTCGGCGGCGGCGCGCACCGCATGTACGACGTCTCCAAGGACGGCCAGGAGTTCGTCGTCGTGAAGAGCGCTTCGACGATCGATCCCGCCCGCATGCGGCACAGCATCGTCATCCTGCAGCACTGGTTCGACGACGCGCCGTCTGGTGTTCGCTGAACGTCGGCGTGGCCGTCAGTGGCGGCTGTGCTCGAGCACGAGCAGCACTGCGGCCAGCACCGCCAGGCCCCAGAGCACCGGCCGCACCTCGCGGGCCCGGCCCATCAGGGCGTGAAGCGGGGCATGGAGCACGAAGCCCCACAGGATGCCCTGGGTGATCGAAAAGGTGAGCGGGATGAGCACGACGGCGACGAACGCCGGCACCGCTTCCTCCAGCCTGTCCCAGTGCACCCGTGTCACCGCCTGGAACATCGACGCCCCGACCACGATGAGCACGGCCGAGGTCGCATAGGCCGGCACCGCCGCGGCCAGCGGCGCGATGAACAGGCACGGCAGGAAGCACAGCGCGGTGAAGACGGCGGTGAGGCCGGTGCGTCCGCCCATGCGGATCCCGGCGATGCTCTCGACGTAGGCGGTCCCCGACGACGTGCCGAGCAGGCCGGCGCCGAACGTGGCGATGGCGTCGACGATCAGACCCTGGCGCAGCCGGAGCGGCTGGCCGTGCTCGTCCACCAGGCCCGAGGCCTGCGACACGCCGATGAACGACGAGATCGAGTCGAAGAGATCCGTCATCGCGATGGCGACGATCGATGGGACCAGCGCCAGTTGCAGCGCGCCGAGGATGTCGAGCCGGAACAGCACCGACGAGAAGTCGGGTGCGCTCAGCAGCCGCTCGGGCAGCCGCACGTCGCCGAACCCCCAGCCCGCGACGGTCACGACGGCCATGCTGGCGAGGAACGCGAGGGGGTTCTGGCGCCTCGACAGCAGGGCGATCACGCCGAGGCCGACCATGGTCAGCACGGCGCGGTGATCGAGCGGCCCGACGCCGACCATCGTCGCCGGGTTGGCGGCGACGAAGCCGCCGTTCTGCAGGCCGATGAAGGTGAGCAGCAGGCCGATGCCGGCCGCCGACGCGGCGCGCAGGCCCTCGGGAATCGCCATCGCCACCGACTCGCGCAGCGGCGTCGCCGAGACGACCAGGAAGATCACGCCGGCCCAGAACACCGCCCCGAGGGCCACCGGCCAGGGCACGCCGTTGGCCAGGATGATCGTGTAGGTGAAGAACGCGTTCAGGCCCATGCCCGGCGCCACGCCGTAGGGCAGGCGGGCGTAGAGGCCCATCAGCAGCGTCATCGACACGCACAGCAGCACCGTGGCGGTGAGCACGCCGGAGAACGGCATGCCGGTGCCCTGGGTCGAGAGGATCGACGGGTTCACCACGAGGATGTAGGCCATCGTGAAGAACGTGGTCACGCCGGCGACGGCTTCGGTGGTCCAGGCGGGACGGGCCGGCGCGGCGGCCGAGGCGGGTGAGGTCATGCGCGGCGAATCATAGAACGCGGCGCACACGGTCCGGCGATAATCCGCCGATGCAACCCGCTCTCTCCGCCATACTCACGGCTCTGCTCGTCGTCGTCGCGGCGACCCCGGCGCGCGCGCAGGCGCAGTTCTCGTTCGACTGGCCGGCCATCGCATCGCGGCTGGTGCAGCAGCTGGCGCCTCAGCCCGGCGAGCGGCTGCTGATCCTCGCCCACCCCGGCCTGTTCGAGGACCTCATCCCGCACCTGCGCTACGCCATCGTGCGCGCCGGCGCCACCGACGTCGGCGTGGTGGACGTGCTGGCCGAACCGGTGCCGCGAGGGTGGGACCTCGACCTCGTACGGCGCGGTAACGTCCGAGCGCGGGCGGCGTACAAGGCGATGTTCGCCGGCGTGGACGGCGCGATCATGATGCCGGGCGCGGTGCCGGCCCATCCGGCCTATGCCGCGATCCAGGACCTGCTCCGCGAGGGCCGCGGCCGCACCGTGCACTTCCACTGGGTGGAGAACGGCAGCGCCTATCCGCTGCCGGGCCAGCCGCTGCCCGGTCGCGCCGTCATCGACGCGCTCTATCAGCGTGCCCTGCTCGAGACCGACTACGCGGCGCTGGGACGCGTGCTCCAGCGTTTCGAGGCGGCGCTGCGCACCGGCGAGGTCCGTGTCACCTCGCCGGCGGGCACCGACCTCCGGTTTCGCGTCGGCGACCGCGTCGTGAACCGACAGGACGGCGACGCCTCGGCGGCGCGCACGGCCAAGGGCCAGGTGCTGATCGATCGCGAGATCGAGCTGCCGGCGGGCGTGGCGCGCGTGGCGCCGCTCGAAGAGTCGGTGGAGGGCACGATCGCGTTTCCGCCGTCGCAGTGGGACGGCCGACCCGTCGAGGGCCTGCGGCTCACCTTCGCGCGCGGCCAGGTCACGCGGGTGGAGGCGGCGAGCGGCCGCGACGCCGTCGAGCGCGAGATGCAGACGGCCGGGGCCGCCGGCCGCAGCTTCCGCGAGTTCGCGCTGGGCGTCAACCCGCTGCTCGCGGTGCCCGAGCGCACGCCGTGGATCCCGTACTACGGCTACGGCGCCGGCGTGGTGCGCCTGTCGCTCGGCGACAACTCCGAGCTGGGTGGGAACGTCACCGGCGGCTACGTGCGCTGGAATTTCTTCACCGACCTGACCGTGACCGTGAACGGTCAGGTGTGGGTGAAGGATGGGCGGCTGACCGTGCCGAACTGAGACAGAGGGCCGTCCCTCGTCTCCGGAGCAGTATTCGACCGTGCGGATCGCATGTCGACATCGTTCGCACGGGTGGCCCGCTCCGTCGGGCAGCTCCTCAATGCCGCCCGCGCCGATCAGCTGACACGAAGCGATACGGGGCGGCGACTCGGTGTATCGTCCCGCGCATGGCCCTGCCCCCTGGTCGTGCCCTCGCCTCTGCAACGCTGCTGTGCCTCGCGATTCTGGGTGTTTCCTCCTCGCAGTTCGCGCCGCGTCTCTTCGCCCAGGACCCGGGGTTGCTCGCCGGGCCGGCCCCGGCGCTGTATCGCCAGCACTGCGCCTCGTGCCACGACGAGGGCCCGAACCAGGCAGCCTCGCGGGCGCCGCTGCGGGCCGCGCTGGCTGTGCTGCCGCGCGAGCGCATCGTCGCCGCGCTCGCCCCGGGCGGCCTCATGGCGTCGATGGCCAAGAACATGACGATGGTCGAGCAGGCGACCGTGGCGGCCTTCCTGTCGAAGACGCCATCGGCGCCCGCGGCCGATCCCCAAGCCGGGCGATGCACGAGCGCGGCGCATCCGCTGGCCGAGGCGGCGTCGCTGCCGCAGTGGAACGGCTGGGGCAACGACGCGACCAACGCGCGGTTCCAGACTGCGGCGGCCGCCGGCCTCACCGCGCAGTCGGTGCCGAAGCTCGCCTTGAAATGGGCGTTCGGCGTGCCGGGCGTCATCGCGATGAGCGGCCAGCCGACCGTGTTCGGCGGCCGGGTGGTCTTCGGCACCGAGGCGGGCGTCGTCTACGCCCTCGACGCCGCGACGGGCTGCCTGCGCTGGCAGTTCAAGGCCGAGGCCGGTGTGCGGACCGCGATCACGGTCGGCCGATTGCCAGGGGCCGGCGCGGCGCGCTTTGCCGCCCACTTCGGCGACCTGCGCGCCAACGTCTACGGCGTGGACCTCGAGAGCGGCGCGAAGCTGTGGGCGGTCAAGGCGGACGACCATCCCGTAGCGCGCATCACCGGTGCGCCGACGCTGCACGACGGCCGTCTCTACGTGCCGGTGTCGTCGTTGGAAGAGGTGCCCGGCGCACGGCCCGACTATCCCTGCTGCACGTTCCGCGGAAGCGTCGTCGCGCTCGACGCCGCGACCGGCGCCCAGCGCTGGAAGACCTACACGATTCCCGAGGCGCCGACGATGGTCGGCAAGAACGCCGCCGGCACGCCGCTGTGGAAGCCGGCCGGTGCGGCCATCTGGACGGCGCCGACCGTCGACGTGCAGCGGCGTCTCGTCTACGTCGCCACCGGCAACGCCTACACCGAGCCCGCGGCGGCGACCAGCGACGCCGTGCTGGCGCTGGCCCTCGACACCGGCGCCGTGCAGTGGGCCACGCAGGTCACGCCCGGCGACGTCTACGTGATCGGCTGCAAGCCCGGCAACGCCAACTGCCCGGACGACGAGGGGCCCGACTTCGACTTCGGCAACTCGCCGATCCTGCGCCGCCTGGCCAACGGCCGCTCGGTGATCGTGGTCGGCCAGAAGTCGGGCGTCGCCTATGGACTCGACCCGGACAACAAGGGCGCCGTGCTGTGGCGTTACCGGGCGGGGCAGGGCAGCGCGCTCGGCGGCATCGAGTGGGGATCGGCTGCCGACGAGCGGTTGATGTTCATTCCGGTCTCCGACGTGCTGCATGCGAACGCCGGCGGACTCCACGCGGTGAGCCTCGCCAGCGGCGAGCGCGTGTGGCAGGCGGCGCCGGTGCCGGCCGGGTGCACCACCGGGCTGGGCTGCAGCGCGGCGCAGTCGGCGGCGATCAGCGTGATCCCGGGCGTGGTGTTCTCAGGCGCCGTCGACGGGCATCTGCGCGCCTACGACGCCGCCGACGGCCGCGTGATCTGGGACGTGAACACCGCACGCGACTTCGCGACGGTGAACGGCGTCGCCGCCTCGGGTGGATCGATCGACGGCCCGGGGCCGACGATCGCCGGCGGGATGCTCTTCACCGGGTCGGGCTACGGCCGCTGGCGGGGACGTCCGGGCAACGTGCTGCTGGCGTTCGGGCTGCCGTGACCGACGCGCTTGTCATCACCTGTCACGACGCGCGTGCGCGTCGATGACGGCTCCGGCCGGTGCTGACGATAAGATCGCCGGCGATGTCTCAGACCGCGTCCCTTCCGCCCAGCTCGTCCGTTGACTGTCCGCGCCGTGCCGTGCTGCGCGGCGCCGCCGGCGTCGTGCTGGCATGGCTCACACCGATCCGCGCCTTCGCGGCCCAGGAGGACGTCGGGCCGCCGCCAGCGGCCGGCGATCTGCTGGTGCGCGTCGGCGACGACGCGCTCATTCCACTGTCGCCCGACGACGTGCCGTTCGACGGCCGCGGCGTCACGGTGTGGGCGATCGGCCCGGCCGACAGCGCCGCCAAGACGGGGCAGCTCAACAAGATCCTGCTGGCGCGCCTCAACCCCGCCAACATGTCCGAGTACACCCGGAACCACGCCGCCGACGACATCGTGGCGTATTCGGCGGTGTGCACCCACGCCGGCTGCGACGTGGACGAGGGCCTCGGCGGCAACGAGAGCATCTTCTGCAGCTGCCACGGCTCGTCGTTCGACGCCCGCAACGGCGGCGGCGTGATCGGCGGACCGGCCAACGGCCGGCTGGCGGCGTTGCCGCTCAAGTCCGACGGCGGTCGGCTGGTGGTGGCCGGGCCGTTCACCAGCAAACCTGGGTTCGGTCCGGGGTAGCGGCCGATCGGACCATGATGGTCCTATACTGGGACCATGAAGGCCATCAAGGTCACCGAGCTCAAGGCGCACCTGAGCGAATACCTGCGCCTGGCCTCGCGCGGCACCCGGGTGATCGTGAAGGACCGCGACGAGCCGATCGCGCAGATCGGTCCGCTCGACAAGGAGGCCCTGTCCTGGCGCGACCGCCTCGCCCGCGACGGTCGCCTGCGCCGGGGCACGCAGCGGTGGTCGGCGCTTCGCATCGAGCCCCTCGGCCGGACGGTGGACGTGCGCGGCGCGCTCGACGCGGTGCGCGAGGAACCGCACGAGCGGCGGGTCGGGCGGTGAAGTACCTCGACGCCAGCGCCGTGCTCCGCCTGCTCTTCGGCGAGCCGGGCGTCACCGTGTCGCTGGCGGACGGCGACGCGGCCGTCGCGTCGGAACTGGTCGAGGTCGAAGCCTTCCGCGCCCTCGATCGGGAGCGCCTGCTGGGTCGTCTCGACGACCGCGAGGCCGCCCGCAAGCGGAAGGAGCTGGCCGAGATGGTCGAGATGCTCGACCTCGTGCCAATCGACCGCGCGGTGATCGATCGCGCGAAGAGCGCGTTCGGGGTCAACGTCAGGGCGCTCGACGCGATCCACGTCGCCACGGCCGAGGTCCTCGCCGCCGAGAGCGGGCTCGACGTCGAGTTCTGGACCCACGACGAGCGTCAGGGCATCGCCGCCGTGGCCCGCGGGTTCGCGGTCAAGGGGTTGTGAGCGCCGAGCGCAGGAGCAGGCAGTGAGCGATCAGCAGGAAGACTTCGCCGCGTTGTTCGCGGCGTCCGAAAGCAAGGCGAGACAGTTCGAGCGCGGCCAGCTCGTCGAGGGCACGATCGTCGCGATCGGGCCGAAGGTGGCGTTCGTGAGCGTCGGCGGCAAGGGCGAGGCCGAGATCGACATCGCCGAATTGAAGGACGCCGACGGCGATGTCGAGGTGAACGTCGGCGATCGCATCCAGGCCAAGGTGATCGCCACCAGCGGCGGGCTGGTGCTGTCGCGCAAGGGTGTCCGCAACGCCGCGACGCAGCGCGAGCTCGAAGACGCCTTCCACGCCGGCCTCGCCGTGGAGGGCCGGGTCGAGCGGGCGGTGAAGGGCGGCTACGAGGTGCGCATCGCCCGCGAGCGCGCCTTCTGTCCGCTGTCGCAGATCGACATCGCGCGCACGCCCGACCCGGCCGTGCACGAAGGCAAGACCTACACCTTCCGCATCATCGAGTACAAGGACGGCGGGCGCGACCTGGTCGTGTCGCGACGCGCCCAGCTCGAAGCCGAGCAGCGCGTCGAGGCCGATCAGGTGCGCAAGACAATCGTGCCCGACGCCGTGCTGCCCGGCCGAGTGACCTCGGTGCTCGAGTTCGGCGCCTTCGTCGATCTCGGCGGCGGCATCCAGGGCCTGCTGCACGTCTCCGAGATGAGCTGGTCGCGCGTCGCCACCGCCGGATCGATGGTGTCGCCCGGCGACCAGATCACCGTGAAGGTGCTGCGCGTGGACGAGGCCACCGGCAAGATCTCGCTCGGCCTCAAGCAGCTGCAGAACGACCCGTGGACCACGGTGGCCACCAGCTATGCGGTCGGCCAGGTGCGGCAGGGCCGGGTGACGCGGATCGCCGAGTTCGGCGCCTTCGTCGAGCTCGAGCCCGGCATCGAGGCGCTGGCCCACGCCTCCACGTTCGCGCCCACCGGCCGCCCCGGCGGCTGGGCCAAGGCGGTGCCCGTCGGCACGACCGGCGCCTTCGAGGTGCTGTCGATCGACGTGCCGCAGAAGCGGCTCGGCGTGGCGATGGTGGACGCGGGCACGGCCCGCGCGGCCAGCGCCACCGGCACCGCGCCGCCGCCGAAGGACGCCATCGCGCCGGGGGCGATCGTCGTCGGCAAGGTCGAGCGTCACGAGCCGTTCGGCGTGTTCGTGTTCCTGGCCCCGGGCAAGACCGCGCTGCTGCCCAACGCCGAGACCGGGCTCGACCGCGGCACCGACCTGCGCAAGGCGTTTCCGGCCGGCAGCGAGATCGAGGTGGTGGTGCTCGAGGTCGACCCGGCCGGCCGCCGCATCCGCGTCAGCAAGAAGGCCGTGGCCGAGCAGCGCGAGCAGGCCGAGCTGCGCGACTACGCCCAGAGGCAGCAGGCCGAGGCCGCGCCGTCGCTCGGCACGCTCGCCGACAAGCTGCGCGGGGCGCTCGGGCGCTGATCCGGATCGGGGGACAGTCCGGCCCTTGCGAGTCGGGGAAGCCCGCCTTGGCGCGACCGCAGCTGGTGTACAAGGAGATCCTCTATTGGCTCGATCGCTACCTGGGGCCGGTGACGCGGTGACCCTGGCACGGCTGCTCGCCCTCGTGCTGGCGGTGTGGACGACGGCGATGGCGTCGGGCGCCGCGCGGCAGCCGGGGCCGCGGCCGAACATCCTGTTCATCATGACCGACGACCACGCGGCCCAGGCCATCTCGGCCTACGGGTCGCGGGTCAACCGGACGCCGCATCTCGACCGCATCGCGTCCGAAGGGGCGCGGCTGGATCGGGTGTTCGTCACCAATTCGATCTGCACGCCGAGCCGGGCGGCGATCCTCACCGGCCAGTACGCGCACGTCAACGGCGTGACGATGTTCAACCGCTTCGACAGCACGCGCCAGACGGTGGCGCGGCTGCTGCAGCAGGCGGGCTATCACACCGGGATGATCGGCAAGTGGCACCTGGGCAGCGATCCCGTGGGCTTCGATCGCTGGGAGATCCTGCCGGGCCAGGGCACCTACTTCGATCCGATTCTCTACACGGCGAGCGGCGAGACGACCTACACCGGGCGCTACGCCACCGACGTCATCACCGACCGGGCGCTGGCGTTCCTCGATGAGCGGCCGGCGGATCGGCCGTTCTTCCTGATGCTGCACCACAAGGCGCCGCACCGGCCGTGGGAGCCGACGCCGGCCCAGGCGGCGGCCTTCGCGTCGCGGCGCATTCCCGAGCCCGACACGTTCTGGGACAGCTACGCCACGCGCAGCGACGCGCTGAAGGAGAACCGTCAGCGCGTGGCCACCGATCTGACCAACCGCGACCTCAAGCTGCCGGTGCCCGACGGGCTCAGCGGCGCCGACCTGGCGGCGTGGCGCACGACGGCGCCGATGTCGGTGACGGTGCAGCGCGACGGCCAGCCGGTGACGCTGACCGGCGAGGCGCTGGTGCGCTGGAAGTACCAGCGCTACCTGCAGGACTACCTGGCCACCGTGCAGTCGGTGGACGACAACGTCGGCCGCGTGCTCGCCTGGCTCGACCAGCACGGCCTGGCGAAGAACACGCTGGTCGTCTACACCAGCGATCAGGGCTTCTTCCTGGGCGAGCACGGCCTCTTCGACAAGCGGTTCATGTACGAGGAGTCGCTGCGCATGCCGCTGCTGGCGCGATGGCCGGCGGCCATTCCCGCCGGCACGGTGAGCGACGCCATCGGCCTGAACGTGGACTTCGCGCCGACCTTCCTCGACCTGGCCGGCGTGACCGTGCCCGCCGACATGCAGGGCCGCAGCCTGGCGCCGGTGCTGCGCGGCCGGACGCCGGCCGACTGGCGCACGTCCATGTACTACCGCTACTACCACGACCCCGGCGATCACGACACGCGGCAGCACTACGGCGTGCGGATGCGGACGCACAAGCTGATCCACTTCTGGACCAAGGGCCAGTGGGAGCTGTTCGATCTCGTCAACGATCCCAACGAGCTGCACAACCTCTACGGCGAGCCCGGCCAGCAGGCGATCACCGACGAGCTGAAGGCGGAGCTGGCGCGGCTGCGGACCGCGCTCGGCGATCGGGATCAGCTGGCCGACGTGCAGCTGCCCAACGGGGTCGACGGCCCGGTGGCGAAGCTGCGCGGCCGCTGACCCCTGTCAACCGCGGTTGACAAAGTCCGCCTCCACCTTGACAGGGGTCTGACCCCTATTCTGGGCCGGCCCAGAAAGGGGTCTGACCCCTGTCAATTCGTGGCAGTCAGCAGGCGCTGAACCTCTGCCTGCATCTCGGGCAGCAGCGTCTTCGCCTCGGGCCGGCCGACGAGGTTGGTCAGCTCGTAGGGATCGGCCTCGAGGTCGTAGAGCTCGTCCATCCCCTGCAGCTCGCGGAACTGGATGTACTTGTGCCGCGCCGTACGCACCGCCGAGTAGCCCATGGTGCGGATGCGCGGGAAGACGGTGTCGCTGAAGTACTCGACCAGAAACGACTGCCGCCATCGTTCGGCCTGGCCCTGCAGCACCGGCACCAGTGATCGCCCCTGAATCGCCGCACCGGGCGTGAGTCCGGCCACCTCGAGCAGCGTCGGCGCCAGGTCGATGCTGAGCGCCATCTCGGCCGGGGTGGTGCCGGCCCTCGCCAGTCGCGGGAAGCGGACGATGAGCGGGATGCGGATCGTCTCCTCGTAGGCGAGCCGCCGCTCCTCGTTCAGGCCGTGCTCGCCGTAGAAGTAGCCGTGGTCGCTGGTGAAGACGACCATCGTGTCGTCGAGGAGGCCCTTGCGGGCCAGCGTGGCGACGATGCGGCCGAGGCTGTCGTCCACGCCGAGCAGCATCTCGAGGCGGCCGCGGATCTCCTCGTCGGTGGTCGCCGTGGCCTTGCCGAGCGGCGGCAGTGTCGGAATGCGCTGCAGCAGGGCCGGCTTGTCGGCCGGCGGCACGAAGGCGTTGGCGCGCCGGGGCATGGTGCGGCCGGCGTAGCGGCCGCGGTGGCGCTCGGCGGCGACGAAGCCGCCGGGCTGGCCGGTCAGCGGCGTGACGCTGCCGTCGTCGTTCTGGATCACGTTGGGGTGGATCGCCTTGTGTGCCAGGTAGACGAGGAACGGCTGCTCGCCGGGACGGTCGATGAAGCGCTCGACGTAGTCGGTCAGCAAATCGGTGGTGTAGCCCTTCTCCTGCACGCGCCTGCCGTCCACGTTGAACGACGGGTCGATGGCCTCGCCCTGGCCCGGCATCGCCACCCAGTGATCGAAGCCCGGCCGCGGGCTGTCGTCGTTGCCCATGTGCCACTTGCCGAAGAAGCCGGTGCGATAGCCGGCCTGCCGCAGCTCGAGCGGGAACACCGGCAGGCGATGGCTCTCGCGGGCGGTGTTGTCCACGATGCCGTTGGTGTGCGGGTATTGGCCGGTGAGGAAGCTGGCGCGGCTGGGTGAACACAGCGGCGTCGTCGCGAAGGCGTTGGTGAAGCGGGCGCCCTCGGCGGCCAGCCGGTTCATGTGCGGCGTCTCGATGAACGGATGGCCGGCGGCACCGAAGTCGTCCCAGCGCATGTCGTCCACCAGCACGAACACGAGATTGGGACGCCGGGGAGCCGCGGGTGCGGGCTGTGACGGGGGCGGCGGCGCATTGCACGACAGCGTGGCCAGCGCCGTCATCGTCACGAGCAGCCTGCCGAGTCTCATGGGTCCTCCCGCGACGGATCAGCGGCCGGGCAGGTCCTGCACCAGGCGGAAGCCGGTGTTGTTCAAGCCCGAATCCGGCGTCGCCTGGCTGCGCGCGCCGGGCCGGTAGTTGGTGCAGTAGTTCTCGCTGCACAGCCACGACCCGCCGCGCAGCACGCGCTCGGTGCCGGCCTCGGGTCCCCGTGGGCCGACGCGCGGGCTCACGGTGTAGTAGCCGGGATCGAACCAGTCGGCGCACCACTCCCAGACGTTGCCGGTCACGTCCACCAGGCCGTAGCCGTTGGCCGGGAACGTGCCGACCGGCGCGCGGCCGGCGAAGCCGTCCTCGCCGGTGTCGCGATCCGGAAATGGCCCCTGCCACCAGTTGGCGACCGGACGTCCCCCCGGCCGCAGCTCGCGGCCCCACACGTACGGCGCTTGATCGACGCCGCCGCGGGCCGCGTACTCCCACTCGGCCTCGGTCGGCAGCCGCTTGCCGGCCCACGCGGCAAACGCCTGCGCGTCGTTCCACGAGACCTGCGTCACGGGCTCGTCGTCGGCCGCCGGCGCCTTGTCCGGTCCGTCCGGATGGCGCCAGGTCGCGCCGTTGACGGCCACCCACGTGTGCCGCGCCGGATCGAACACGCCCGACCAGCCGAAGCGCTCGGCCTCGGTGCGATGGCCGGTGGCAACCACGAACGCGGCGAACGCCCCCACGGTGACCTCGGTGCGGTCGATGAAGAAGCCGGCCAGCTCGACCTCGTGCACCGGCATCTCGTGGCCGGGGCCGTCGAGGGTGCCCATGCGGAACGTGCCAGCAGGCACGCGCACCATGCCGGCCGGCGGCGCCACGTTCGCCGCCGCGCCAGACGGGCCTCGTCCGCAAGCCGCGGCGACGGTCATGGCCAAGGCGATGCCGAACGCGCCAGCGCGGGGCCGCGGCATGGTGGGTGGCCGCATTATGCCCGCAATCCGCGGCGCATCGCCCACCCTGCCGCGCGGCGCCCCGGACTTGCCTGGCGCATGCGGGCGATGCCCCGGCGCCGCCCTACGGCGCGAAGCGGAGCGCCAACTGCAGGATGTCGTGGCTCAACGACGTGCCGGAGTAACTTGCGACGCCGCCCGAGAGGCGGCCGAGCACACCGGTTCCCGATACGGTGCACCGCTTCACCAGCTCGTCGATCACCGGGCCGCTGGTCGACGGGTTGTAGAAGCGACTGCACGCGAGCACCGCGTAGTTGGCGCCGCCCGTGTGCATGACCAGCAACGCCGCGTCGAACTGCGCGCCGAGCCCGACGTCGTCGCAGATGGTGTACACCCGCAGGGGCCCCTGCGCCTGCCCGTAGCCGGAGCCGAGGCATGTCGCGGCGCCGCTGATGTAGCCCTGGCCGAACCGCTGGAACGGCCGGTCGTTCGAGAACGCCACGAGCGGGAAGTAGGGCGGGATGTCCATCGCAATCGACATCAGTCCCGAGGGCTGACCGAAGTGCACCAGGACGCCGACCGTCATGTCGTCGGCCGTGCCGCCGCCGATGGCCGACCCGTTGCCGAGGACCCACGCTCCCGAGATGCGCGGATCGGTCACGCCGCTGGCGTCGATGACGGCCACGGTCGTCTGGATGCCCGCGGGCGTGTCGAAAAGCGCCAGATGAGCCTGGAACGTCCCGAAATCGAGCGCGATGAGCCCGCCGAGCGGGAGCATCGCCGCGAACGTCGGGTCGGGTACCGAACGTATGAACGCCTGGACGAACGCCGTGCCCATCGCGCCGCCCGTCTGCCCACCGACGATTGCGTGCAGGGTGCCGGTGGTGTGCAGGCTCACCAGGTTCTGATCCAGACGTGTCGTCACGCCGGTGTTCAGGGTCTTCCAGCCGTTCTTGATGAGAAACGCGAACGGCACGTCCTGCGCCGGGGCGGGGCGGGGGGTGAGCGCCAGGAAGGCCACGGCGAGGCCCGAAGCCACCAGGCATCGCCAACGCGTCGAAGTGATCATGTAATCCTCCCGGGCCTCGGGCTGGTCACCTCCGAGCGAGGATGGCGACACCCGAGGGGTAGGTGACTGCAACATGGGTACCACGGCGCATAGGGCGAGGTGAACCCGAAAGCGGCGGAGCCGCTCGGTTGGGCGCCGGCGCGGTGGGTAGTCGCGCTGCCGCCGGGGGCATTTCCCCGCCGGCAGATCGGGCTCGTGACGCCGGCAGCTGCGGGTACACTCGGCGCCTCCCCCAGCCGGGAGGCACCATGTCCGACGCGACGCGCGGCCGACGGTCAACACACGGGGCACGGCGATGCCGGCGGCTGAGCGCCGCCGTCGGCGTGGTTGCGGCGATGGCGATGGCGACGGTCGCCCTGACCGCGCAAGAGCCGATCACCGAGTATCGCCTGCCGCCCGACGCGCTCGCCCGTTCGGAGGCGCTCTACCGCACCACCATCGCCATCACCATCGCCGGCACGATCTACGGCGTCGCGCTGCTGGTCGGCCTGCTCGTGCTGCGCGTCGCGCCGCGCTACCGCGACCTCGCCGAGCGGGTCAGCCGGCGGAGGTTCGTCCAGGCGCTGGTCTTCGTGCCGTTGCTGCTGCTGACGCTCGACGTCCTCAGCCTGCCGGTGAGCGTCTACGGCCACTCGCTGCAGGTGCGCTACGGCCTGTCGGTGCAGGGCTGGGGATCGTGGTTCTGGGACTGGACGAAGGGCGAGCTGCTCGGGACGGCGTTGGCCACCCTGCTGATCTGGGGGCTCTACGCCTTTCTACGGCGCAGCCCGACGCGCTGGTGGTTCTACGGCTGGCTGGCAGCGATTCCGGTAGTGCTGCTCCTGGTGCTCATCGGCCCGATCGTGATCGCGCCGCTGTTCAACACCTTCGCGCCGCTCGAGGAGCGCCAGCCGGCGCTGGTGCCCGAGCTGGAGAAGGTGCTGGCCCGCGGGGGCGTCGCCATCGAGCGATCGCGGATGTTCGAGATGCAGGCCAGCGACAAGGTCACGACCTACAACGCCTACGTCACCGGCATCGGCGCCAGCAAACGCGTCGTCGTGTGGGACAACACGTCGCGCGACCTGCGGGTGCCCGAGACGCTCTTCGTCTTCGGCCACGAGATGGGCCACTACGTGCTGCACCACGTGTGGTGGACGCTGGGACTCGCGCTCACGGCGCTGCTGGCGCAGCTCTATCTCGCGTATCGGTTGCTCGGCGGCCTGCTGGCGCGCTACGGCCCGCGGTGGGGCATCCGCGACGCCGCCGACTGGGCGTCGTTCCCGGTGATCCTGCTGCTGCTCACCGCCTTCGGCCTGGTGTCGCAGCCGGCGTCGGCGGCGGTGTCGCGCTACCTCGAGCACCAGGCCGACATCTACGGCCTCGAGGCGATCCACGGGCTGGTGCCGGATTCGTCGCAGGCCGCGGCGCGTGCCTTCCAGAAACTCGGCGAGAAGGCGCTCACCTACCCGACACCGCATCCGTTGTTCGTGTTCTGGGCGTTCAGCCATCCGCCGGTGAACGAGCGGGTGCGCTTCGCCGCCACCTACCGCCCCTGGGATCGCGGCGAGCGGCCGCGCTACGTGCGCTGACGGCGCCGGGCCCGTCGCGGCCTGTGGGTATTGACGGTCTCTACCCTAAGGGTGTAGATCATCTTCACCCATGGGCATCCGCCGCACCAATCGCATCGAGCTGCTGCAGGGCACGCTCGACATGCTGGTCCTCGAACAGCTCAAGTGGGGTCCGAATCACGGCTACGGCATCGGCCAGGCCCTGCGCGAGCATTCCGGAGAGTTCCTGCAGGTGGACGCCGGGTCGCTCTACCCGGCGCTGCATCGGCTCGAGCGGCAGAAGCTGGTCACCGCGACGTGGGAGACCTCCGAGCGCAAACAGCGGACGCGGGTCTATCGACTGACCGCGGCCGGCCGCCGCCACCTGACCGGGGCACGCTCCCGGTGGGAGCAGATGGCCGCCGCGATCGGCAGCGTGCTCAACCGCACCGGCGAGTCGGAATCGTGAAGCGTCCGCTCTGGCGACGGCGACAGGACGCCGATCTCGAGGACGAGCTGCGCGGCCACCTGCGCATGGCCGTTCAGGACCGTCTGGATCGTGGCCAATCCCCGGCCGAGGCCGAAGCGGCGGCACGCCGGGAGCTCGGCAACGAGCTGCTCGTGCGGGAGACCGTCCGCGACACCTGGGGCTGGGTGCCCCTCCAGCAATTCGGACAGGACCTCGTGTATGCGGCCCGCGCGCTGGCCAGAGCCCCGGCGTTCACCGCCGCGGCCGTCCTGACGCTCGGTCTCGGCATCGGCGCCAACGCCGCGATGTTCAGCGTGCTGCGCGCCGTGGTGCTGCGGCCGCTGCCGTTCTCGGATCCGGCGCGTCTCGTGCAGCTGCAGGAGCTGGACTGGCGCGCCGCCGATCCGGTGCCAGGCGCGGCCTCGTGGCCCAACTTCGAGGACTGGCGGCAGCGCACGCGCACGCTGGAGTCGCTGGCCGGCTACCACGCCACGAGCGTTACCGTGACCGGCCTTGGACGCGCGCTGCACGTGCCGGGCGCGGTCGTCTCCAGCAGCCTGTTCCCAACGCTCGGCATCGCGCCGTCGATGGGCCGCGGCTTCGCCGACGCTGAAGACGCGCCCGGCTCCGACGTGGCGATCGTCAGCGACGAGTTCCGGCGCCGCCACTTCGGCGATGCCGCGAATCCGGTCGGCCGCGCACTGGCCGCCAACGGCCGCACCTACACCATCGTCGGCGTGATGCCGGCCGGCTTCGTCTTTCCGGTGGAGTCGCCGCCGCCCGAGATCTGGCTGACCGCCGCCGAGGACGCCCGCATCGAGTCACCGGACGACACGCCGATGACGACGCAGCGCGGCGCACGCTTCGTCGACGTGGTCGGGCGGATGCGGCTTGGCGTCCGCCTCGGCGACGTGGAGGCGGAGTTCGCCGCCATCACTGCCGCGCTCGCGCGCGAGCACCCGGACTTCAACGCCGCCCGAGGGGCCAGGGTCACCCCCTTGCTCGACAGCGTGGTCGGCGACGTCAGGCGGCCGCTGATGCTCCTGCTCGTGGCGGTGACGTGCGTGCTGCTCATCGCCTGCGTCAACCTCGCCAACCTGATGACCGCGCGGGGAATCGCCCGTCAGGCCGAACTGGCGATGCGGGTGGCCCTCGGCGCCTCGCGCTGGCGGCTGATGCGCCTGCTGCTGGCCGAGGCGGCGGTGCTGGCGGCGGCCGCGGCGGCGTGCGGACTGGTCATGGCCAGGACATCGCTCGGCGTCCTCGTGGGCCTGGCGCCCGCCGGTGTGCGCGGCCTCGACACGGTGGCCATCGATGCCGCGGTGATGGCGTTCGCGGCGGCCGTCGCCGCCGTCTGTGCGCTGGCCGTCGGGGTCGTACCGGCGCTGCGCGCGACCGGCACCGACCTGCGCCAGCCGCTCACCATGAGCCGCACCACCTCGGGCCCGCGCTCGGAGCGGCGCTGGCTCGACGTCCTCGTCGCCGCCGAAACGGCCGTGGGCGTCGTGCTCCTCGTGGCGTCGACCGTCGTCGTCGGCGGTCTGGCCCGTGTCGTACGCACCGATCCGGGCTTCGACGTGTCGACCCTGACGACCTTCCAGGTGAGCCTGCCCGACGGGCGCTACACCTTTGCGAAGCAAGTCGCGTTCTACGAGCGGCTCCTGCCCGAGCTCGCCGGTCTGCCGGGCGTGACCGGCGCAACCACCACCGGTCCCCTGCCGCTCGCCGGATCGCGCTACCGCGTCAGCTTCGAGCTGCCCGCCGACACCGCTGACCAGACCGCGTCGCGGCCCAGTGCCGGATTCGCGTTCGTGGCTCCCGGCTACTTCGAGACGATGCGCATTCCGCTGCGCCGCGGGCGGGCGTTCACGAGCGTCGACGCCATCGACGGCCCGCGCACCGTGATCGTGAGCGAGAGCTTCGCGCGCCTCTACTTTCCCGCCGTCGATCCGATCGGCCGGCGGATGCGGCCGGGTCTCAGCACCACCGAGCCCGATACCCCGTGGCGGGAGATCGTCGGCGTGGCCGCCGACGTCAGGCAGCGGACGCTTCAAGAGGCGCCGGAGCCGATGTACTACCTGCCGCTGGCGCAGGGCCTCATCACCACTCCGCACGTCGTGGTCCGGACCGCCACCGTCGACCTGCACGTCGCCGAAGCCGTCCGGCAGGTGGTGGCCCGAATCGATCCCGAGCTGGCCATCCACGACGTGAAGACATTGGACGAGCGGCTGCACACCGCCCTGGCCGCGCCACGGTTCACGACCGTGCTGCTCGCGGCGTTCGCCCTGCTCGGCCTGCTGCTCGTGGCCATCGGCCTCTACGGCGTGCTCGCCTACCGGGTGGGACGCCGGCTGCGGGAGTTCGGCATCCGGCTGGCCCTCGGCGCTTCGCCGCGGCACATCGTCATCGTCGTGCTGGCCCAGGCGCTCCTGGTGGTCGCTGCGGGCCTGGCCGGCGGCCTCGGCGCGGCACTGGCCTTCGGCCGGGTGATCGAGAGCGCCCTCGACTTCGTGCAGCGTCCCGGCGCGGCGACGCTCGCCGTGGTCGCCGCCATCGTGCTGGTCACCGCCGCCGCGGCGGCGCTGGCGCCGGTGCGGCGGGCCCTGCGCGTCGATCCGATGCGCACGCTGCGCGCGGAATAGCCGGCCCCCGGCCGTCTGCCCGCGGCAGCCGCGACCCGCGCTACCATGCGCCCACGGCCGCCGGCCGCGGAGGGCGCATGGGTGCGAGCAGCATCGGGATCCCTGAACTGATGGTCGTCGTCGCCCTGGGGATGTTCTGGATGGTGCCCTTCGCCGCCGCGGTGTGGGCCGCGGTGACGCTCCACCGGCTCCGCTCCAGCCAGCAGGTGCTGCACGAACGGCTGGAGCGGATCGAGACACTGCTACGCCAGCCGTCGGTGTCCTGAGGGCGCCGGTGACGTCACACCTGCTGCGCAGCGCCGGCGTCGCCGCCCTCGGCAGCTTCCTGTTCGGCTTCGACACCGCCGTCATCTCGGGCGCGACCGATGCCCTGCGCGCGGTCTACGACCTGAACGCGCAGCGGCTCGGCCTCACCGTGGCGAGCGCGCTGGTCGGCACGGTGATCGGATCGATCGCGGTCGGGTCGCCCGCCGAAGCCTCGGGCAGAAGGCCGGTGCTGCGGCTGCTGGCCGTGCTCTACGTCGTGTCGGCGGTCGGCTGCGGGCTGGCGTGGAGCTGGCCGGCGCTGCTGTTCTTCCGCTTCCTCGGCGGGCTGGCGATCGGCGGCTCGTCGGTGGCGGCGCCGATGTACATCGCCGAGATCGCCCCAGCCGACGTGCGCGGGCGGCTGGTGGCGCTCAGCCAGTTGAACATCGTCATCGGCATCCTGATGGCGTACCTGTCGAACTCGATCGTCGAACTGGCCCTCGGGGGACCCGAGACCGCCGCGTGGCGGGTGATGCTGGGGCTGCCGGCGGTGCCGGCGGCGGCGTTCTACCTCCTCGCCCGCGGCGTGCCCGAGAGCCCGCGCTGGCTGATGAAGCAGGGACGCCATGACGACGCGGTCGGCGTGCTGCGGCACGTTGGCGCGCCGCAGGTGGACGCCGTGGCCGCCGAGATCGCCGAGTCGCTGCGCCGCGAGACGGTGGCTGCCGACGAGCCGTTCTTCACCCGAAAGTACCGCCGGCCGATCCTGCTGGCGCTGATGATCGCCACCTTCAACCAGCTGTCGGGCATCAACGCGCTCATCTACTACACGGCCGACATCTTCGCGATGGCCGGCGCCGAACGCACCAGCGCACTGTGGCAGTCGGTCGTCATCGGCGTCACCAACCTGGTGTTCACGGTGCTGGCGATGACGGTGATCGACAAGGTCGGTCGCAAGCGCCTGCTGCTCATCGGCTCGGTGGGGCTCGCCGCGTGCCTGTTCGTCGCGGCCTATGCCTTCGAGCGCCGGATCGGCGGCCTGGTCGTGCTGGGCAGCCTGATCGGCTACATCGCCTTCTTCGCCTTCTCGCAGGGGGCGGTGATCTGGGTGTACCTGGCCGAGATCTTCCCCAACCGCGTGCGTGCCCGCGGCCAGGCCCTGGGCAGCTTCACGCACTGGGTCTGGGCGGCGGCGGTGAGCTGGACGTTCCCGATCGTCGCCGAAGCCTCGGGCGGCCTCGCCTTTGCGGTGTTCGGCGTGATGATGGCGCTGCAGTTCGTGATGGTGTGGCTGTTCCTGCCCGAGACCAAGGGCGTATCGCTCGAGGAGATCCAGCGCCGCTTGGGGATCGAGTAGCCTCTCAGGAACGCCCCTGGCGCTGTTTACGCGAACATGCCCATCGACACCATCCGCGCCTGGCTCGGCCTGGGTGCCGGCCAGCTCGACACCCCCGACCAGACGCCGCTGCGCGACCTGGTCGAGACGCTCGAGCACCTGGAGCCCGACCGGGCCCGCCACCTCGCCCGCTTCGCCTACCTGCTCGGCCGCGTCGCGCATGCCGACCAGCACGTCAGTCCCGAGGAGACCCGGGCCATGGAGGCACTGGTCGTCGCCGAGGGCGGGCTCACCGCCGATCAGGCGATGATGGTGGTCGGTCTGGCCAAGTCGAGCCACCTGATGTTCGGCGGCACCGCCGACTTCCAGGTGGCGCAGGAGTTCGCCGAGACGGCCGCCTACGAGCAGAAGCTGGCGCTGGCCCGCTGCCTCTTCCGCGTCGCCGCCACCGACCAGGCGATTTCGATGCCCGAAGAAGCCGAGATCCATCGCATCGCCAGCCACCTGAAGATCGATTCGCGTGATCTGACGGCCCTGCGCGTCTCGCACGCGCCGTTCCTGCCCGGCCTGTCGAAACGGCCCTGAACGGGCGGCGCACCCGAGCCGACTCCGCGATCTGATTACCGTGGTAATCTGTGATCGTGGCACTCGCTCATTCCCGGCTCACCGCGCAAGGCCAGGTCTCCGTACCGGCTCGGGTCCGCAAGAAGCTCGGCGTCGGCCCGGGCTCGGTGCTCGAATGGGAAGAAGAGAACGGCCAGATCGTCGTCCGTCGGGCCGGCAGGTTCTCGTCGGTCGAGGTCCATACGGCCTTGTTCGGAACCACACCGCGGAAGAGGACGCTGGCGGAGCTGAAGGACGGCGTCCGGCAGTACGTGCTGAGGCGTCATGGTCGCCGTTGACACCAACGTGCTCGTCCGACTGCTGACACGCGATGACCCCAAGCAGGTGGCCGCGGCCGAGGCGTTCGTGTCGGCTGGCGCCTGGGTCTCGCACCTCGTGCTGGCGGAGGCCGTCTGGGTTCTGGCGACCGTCTACGAGCGGGACCACGACGCCATTGCCGTCGCGGTGGAGATGCTGCTCAATCATGCGCAGCTGACCGTGCAGGACGCCGACGTCGCGACGGCGGCGCTCGACCGCTACCGAACGCGGCCGGCACTCGGCTACTCCGACTGCCTGGTGCTCGAAGTCGCACGGCGCGCCGGGCACCTGCCGCTGGGAACATTCGACCGTGCTCTTGCGCGCGTCGAGGGTGCGACCCGGGTGTGAACCCGACCCGCGATCTTCTCGGCGGCATCGAGGCCGGCGGCACCAAGTTCGTCTGCGTGGTCGGCAGCGGTCCCGACGACGTCCGGGCCGAGCAGCGCCTCGCCACGACCACACCGGACGAGACGCTGGCCGCGGTCCGTCGCTTCTTCGCCGACGCGCGCGAGGCCCACGGCCCGTTCGCCGCGATCGGCGTCGGCTCGTTCGGACCCGTGGACCTGCGGCCCGGCTCGCCGCGCTTCGGCTGGATCACCTCCACGCCGAAGCCCGGCTGGGCCGACACCGATCTGGTCGGCCCGCTGCGCGACGCGTTCGGCGTGCCCGTCGCCTTCGACACGGATGTGAACGCCGCCGCGGTGGGCGAGTGGCGATGGGGCGCGGCCCAGGGGCTGTCGAGCGTGCTCTATCTCACCGTCGGTACGGGCATCGGCGGCGGCGCCCTGATCGACGGCCGGTCCGTGCACGGCCTCGTCCACCCCGAGATGGGGCATGTCCGCGTGCCGCACGATCGCGCCGTCGATCCCTTCGACGGCACGTGCCCGTTCCACGGGGATTGCCTCGAGGGCCTGGCCAGTGGCCCGGCGATCCAGGCCCGCTGGGCCGCGCCGGCCGAGTCGTTGCCGCCCGATCATCCGGCGTGGGCGCTCGAGGCGCGCTACCTCGCCCTGGCGTTGCACAACTACGTGTGCACGCTGTCGCCCGAGCGCATCGTCGTCGGCGGTGGTGTGGCCGCCCCGCCGCACCTACTGCCGCGCGTGCGCCGCGAACTGGCGACGCTCCTGAACGGCTATGTCCGCTCGCCGGCGCTGGCCGAAGGCCTCGGCGCATATGTCGTGGTGCCGGCGCTGGGCCACCGCTCCGGCGTGCTGGGCGCGCTGGCCATGGCCGAGCGGCTGGCCATACTGCGTGGCTGACGGCGCCGCGCGGAACCGCCGGATACAATCGTCGATATGTCATTGCTGCCGCCGCCGATCCCCGAGCGCATCGGGCGCTACCGGATCGACCGCAAGATCGGCGAAGGCGGCATGGGCGTCGTCTACGCGGCCCACGACGAGCGGCTCGATCGCACCGTCGCGCTCAAGACCATCCGCGGCGACGGCGACGAGACCGCGCGCAAGCGGCTGTGGCGCGAAGCCCGCGCCGCCGCCGGCATCTCGCACCCCAACATCTGCCAGCTCTACGAAGTGGACGAAAGCGCCGACGGGGTGGTGCTGGCGATGGAACTGCTCGCCGGCGAGCCGCTCGGCGCGCGTCTGGCCCGCGGCGCCGTGCCGGCGGCCGACGCCTCGACCATCGCGGTGCAGACGCTCGACGCGTTGGCCGCGCTGCACGGCCGCGGCCTGGTCCACCGCGACCTCAAGCCGTCCAACCTGTTTCTCACCCCTCACGGCGTGAAGCTGCTCGACTTCGGGCTGGCGCGGCCGATGGGCGGGTGGCGGGCCGGCGACACCGCCACGCAGCTCACCGAGATTGGGGCGATTGCCGGCACGCCGTCCTACATGGCGCCCGAGCAGGTGCGCGGCGAGGCGCTCGACGGCCGCACCGACCTGTTCGCGCTGGCGGCGATCCTGTTCGAGATGCTGGCGGGCCGGGTCGCCTTCGGCGGCGCCACCACGGTGGACGTGCTGCACGCCGTGCTGCACGAACAGCCGCCGGCGCTGGCGGGCAGCGGCGCGGTGGTCGGCCTCGATCGGGTGATTCACCGGGCGCTGCACAAGAATCCCGTCGATCGCTACGCCTCGGCCGTCGAGATGGCCGAGGCCATCCGGGCCGTGGGCGCCAGCCGCGATTCGCTGGCGCTGGCGACCCCGATGGCCCGGCCGATGACCCGGCTCATCGCCCTGCCGTTCCGGGTGCTGCGACCCGACAACGAGACCGACTTCCTCGCCTTCAGCCTGCCGGATGCGATCGCGTCGACGCTGAGCGGCACCCGCAACCTGCTGGTGCGGTCGAGCGCCGCGGCGGCGCGCTTCGATCCGCAGGCGCCCGACCTGCGCAGGCTGGCCGCCGATGCCGACGTGGATCTGGCGTTGATGGGGACGGTGCTGCGCGCCGGCAACCAGCTGCGCGCCACCGCGCAACTGGTCGAGGCACCCGAAGGCACGGTGGTGTGGTCGCACACGTCGCAGCACGCCCTCGACGACGTCTTCGCGCTCCACGACGAACTGGTCGGCGGCATCGTCCAGTCGCTGGCGCAGTCGCTGGGCGGCGAGCCCGACAGCCGCGTCGGCCGGCGCGACGTGCCGCGGAGCGCCGAGGCCTACGAACACTACCTGCGGGCCAACGAGCTGGCCCGCGACTTCGACCTTATTCCCGAGGCACTGGGCCAGTATCAGCAGTGTGTCGCGCGGGATTCGGGCTTCGCGCCGGCGTGGGCGGCGCTGGGCCGCTGCCAGCGCATCCTCGGCAAGTACCACGGCGACGTCGCCGCCGCCGCCGCGGCCGAGCGGTCGTTCCAGAAGGCACAGGCGCTCAACCCCGACCTGCCGCTGCTGCACAAGTACTACGCGCAGCTGGAGTGCGATGCCGGCCGGGCGGTGGACGCGATGCGCCGGCTGCTGCGCCGGGCCACCGCCTCGGTCGACCCCGAACTCTTCGCCGGTCTGGTCAACGCCTGCCGTTACGCGGGCCTGCTCGACGCCTCGGTGGCCGCCCACGAGGAAGCGCGCCGCCTCGATCCGACGATTCAGACCAGCGTGCTCAACACCTACAGCCTGCAGCTCGACTGGGAGCGGATCGTGCGCGAGGCCGACGAGATCGACTACGACATCAGCGCGCTGGCGCTCTATCGGCTCGGCCGCAAGGCCGAGGCCGTGGCCGCCTGGCCGGGCGTGCCGGCGGACGCCACGCCGCTGCTCAAGTTGTGGGACGAGACGCTCGTCGCCTGCCTCAGCGACGCGCCGAACGCGCGCGCCCTGACCGAGCGGCTGGCGGATCACGGCAGCTGGGGCGACCCGGAAGGCTCCCTTGTCCAGGCAACCGTCCTCAGCCGGCTCGGCAGCCACGAGAGGGCGCTGCAGCTGCTGGCCGTCTCCCAGGACGGCGGCTTCACCGCCCCCGACACGCTGGCGAGCGACCCGTGGCTGGCGCCGCTGCGCGACGATCCGCGGTTCGCCGAGATCCTGCAGAAGGCGCAGGCCCGCCGGCGCGAAGCGCTGGCGGTGTTCCGCGCCGAGGGCGGCGAGCGACTGCTGGGCTGGCGGGCGGCCGCCTGACCGCCGGCCGGCGCGCGGTGTTCAGATATCGGCCGCTCTGGCCGATACTGGAGACGAGGAGGCCCGTGCCGTTGTCGTTCCGCCACCTCCGTCTCGTCTCGCTGGCGCTCGTGGCCGGCGTGCTGGCCGCGCCTCGGGCGACGGCCGACCCCCTTGCCACCGCCGAAGAGCGGCTGCGCGCCGACCAGGCCGTCATCCAGGCGTTCCGGCCGGCGTATCCGTTCTGGCAGCACATCTTCACGATTCCCGACGGCCGCATCGCCTTCGGCAGCGAGCGTGACGGCCGGTTGATCGCCACCTTCCCGGTGCGCGGCGACTGGACGGCCGGTGCCCAGTTGAGCGATCCGAAGCTCGGCGACGCCCTGGCCGGCGTCACCTGGCCGAGCCGGCTCGACGATCGCCGGCAGCTCGTCGTCGATCGGCTGACGCCCGCGGTCGGCCCGCTGCTGCACAACCCCACGCGCGGGCTGTTCCTGCTGCCCAACGTGCCCCGCTTCGGGCCGTTCGTCGCCGAATGGAGCCGCATCTACGAGCGCTTCGGCGTGCCCGCCGACATCGGCCTGTCGCAGGCGGTGCTCGAATCCGGCCTCGACGGCACGGCGCGGTCGCGCGCCAACGCGCTCGGTCTGTGCCAGTGGCTGCGCCGCAACTGGCAGGCGCTCAACCGGCTGTCGGCGGCCGAAATCGAGGCCTTCAACCAGACCACCCAGGCCCCGTACTGCGCCGCCTACCTGTCGATTCTCTCGACGATGTACGGCAGCTTCATCCCGGCGCTGTCGGAGCACCACTCGGGCGGGGTCAACGTCGGTCGCGCGGTGATCAACGGCGAGCGGCTGGGCGGCGGCAGTCCGGCCGAACAGTATCTGCTCGGCTCCCGCTTCGCCCGCGACCTGCGCGCCGTAGACCTGCGCGGCTACCGCGACCTCTACCGCACCTACGGCGTGCGCTCGTTCCGCTATGCCGAGATGGTCTTCGGCAACACCGTGGTGGTGCAGCGCATCCGCAAAGAGGTGCCGCAGCAGCCGATCTTCGCGATGCGGACACCGCGGGCGATCCCGATCGGCGAGATCACCCGTCGCACCTCGCTGACCGCGGCCGAGGTGACCCGTTACAACCCGGCCCTGAAGCGGGCCGTGCCGGCCCGCGGCACGCTCTACCTGCCGGCCCACGTCGCCGAGTTCGGCGCCGACGTGTCGTTCTGGCACCACCCGCCGGCGCCGTCCTACACGGCCGCGCTCGACGCGTTCCTGCGCCTCGAGGGCGGCGTGCAGCGCTGGCACGAGGCGTCGTTCGAGACGGTGCTGCAGGAGCATCGCCAGCGCTTCGCCGACACCCGCACCGAAGAGGGCGGGGTGATGGCGACGATGCTGGCGTACGTGATCGGCGACCTGCGCACCAGCCGCCGCGCCGACATCCTCGAGGACTTCCGTACCAGCGGACACATCCTCGACCTGTTCAAGCGCGGGGCGGCCGAGCTGGGGCTGGCGTTGCGCGGCACCGAGCAGTAGATCATCGCAGGGCAGACGTTCAGGTCTGTCGATTGACAGGCCGCAGCCCGTATGACAACGTCCGCCCGATTCGGCCCGCTGGATCACCCGCGTGCGGTCGAACCGGGGGTGTCTGCATGCTCGCGCCGTCTCGCCGTTCCGCCGCGGTCGTGTCCGCTGTGTTCCTGCTGCTCGCCGCCGCGCCGGCCGCCGCCATCGCCCAGACGTCGTCGCTGACCGACGCCGACGTCGCCCGGGTGAAGGCCGAGGTGACCGCCGCGGTGGACAAGTACTACGCCTACTTCTCGGCGCACAACATGAAGGCGCTGCCGGAGGAGGTCTTCAACATCCCCTGGATCGTGATTGGCGGCGAGGGTCCGCAGCCGGACCTGACCAGGGAACAGGCGCTGGCGCGGTTCGAAGGCTCGCTGAAGGACCTCGTCGCCAGGGGCTGGGGCAAGTCGGTGTTCACCACCCAGAACGTCTGCGTGCTGAACGCCAACGCGGCGATCGCCAGCGGCTACAACACCCGCTACAAGACCGACGGCAGCGTGATGTCGGTCGGCGGGACGTCATACCTGTTCGGCCGGACGAAGCAGGGGTGGCGGGTCGTGTCCTACACCGGCCACGCCCGCGACAAGGTGGTGCGCTGTGACTGAGTTCCGCCGGCTCGGCATGGACCGGCGCATCGCCCGCCGCGACTTCCTGAACGGCGTCGCGATTGGCGTGGCCGGCGCGACGATGGCCGCCCGGCCGGCTGTGGGCGAGGCGCGCACCCAGGCCCCGGCCGGCGAGCCGGCCTATCCACCGCAGCGGCTCGGGCTGCGCGGCCAGCACGCCTCGTCGATCGAGTCGTTCGCGGCTATCAAGCGCGGCGACTTTACGACCTATCCGTCGATCGACACCGACACCGGCGAGAACTACGACCTGGTCGTCGTCGGCGGTGGCCTGTCGGGACTCGCCGCTGCCTACTTCTGGCATCAGGCGCTGCCCAACCAGCGCATCCTGATCCTCGACAACCACGACGACTTCGGCGGCCACGCCAAGCGCAACGAGTTCGTCTACCAGGGGCGCACGTATCTGGGCTACGGCGGCACGATGAGCGTGGCCACGCCGTATCCCTACAGCTACATGGCCAAGCGCCTGCTGGTCGATCTGGGCGTGGACGTGCCGCGCAACGCCGAGTTCCAGAATCGCACGCTGTTCGAGAAGCACCAGCTCGGCGCCGGTACCTTCTTCGACAAGGAGCACTTCGGCGAGGATCGGCTGATTGCCGGCACCGGCCGGCCGTCGTGGGAGGCGTTCTTCGCCAAGGCGCCACTCAGCGAGGCGGCGCGCCGCGACCTGACGCGCCTCTACGGCAAGAACCCCGATTACCTGCACGGCAAGACGGTGGAGCAGAAGGTCGCCCTGCTGGCCCGCATCAGCTATCAGGACTTCCTGCTCCAGCACGCCAGGATGAGCCCCGACGCGCTGCCGTTCTTCCTCGGCCAGGGCGGGCGCAACAACAAGCGGGCGGACACGACGCCGGCGCTGGAGGCGGCGCGCGCCGGCCGGATCGGCTTCGACGGTCTGGGCCTGCCCGACGAGGAGTCGTTCCGGCAGGGCAGCTTCACGTTCCACTTCCCCGACGGCAACGCTTCGATCGCGCGGCTGCTGGTGTCGCGCCTGGTGCCGGCCGCGGTGCCGGGCACGCACGATATGCGAACGATCGTGATGGCGCCGCCGACCGCCTACGACAAGCTCGATGTGGCCGCGACGCCGACGCGGGTCCGACTGAACAGCACGGTGACCCGCGTTGCGGTGGAGGGCCCGGCCGGCCGGCCGACCGGCGCGAAGGTCGCCTACCTGCGCGGCGGCAAGATGCACCAGGTGCGCGCCGAGAGCGTGGTGCTGGCCTGCTACAACGCGTTGGTGCCGCGGCTGCTGCCCGAGCTGCCGGCGGAGCAGAGGGAGGCGCTGGCCTACTCGGTGAAGGTGCCGATGCTCTACACCAACGTGCTGCTGCGGCGCTGGACGTCGTTCAAGCAGCTCGGTGTGGCCAGCATCAACGCCCCGGGGATGTACCACCCGAACACCAGCCTGGATCCCGGGTCGACCGTCGGTGGCTACCAGGGCGTCACGACGCCCGACGAGCCGATCGTCGTCCACATGGTGCGCAACCCCAACAAACCCGGGTTGCCGCGCAAGGAGCAGAATCGGGCAGGGCAGCAGGAGCTGCTGACGATGACCTTCGCGGACTTCGAGCTGTCGATCCGCCGGCAGTTCGCCCGCATGCTCGCCGGCACCGACTTCGATCCGGCGGCCGACATCGTCGGCATCGCCGTCAACCGCTGGCCCGACGGCTACTCCTACACCTACGACACGCTCGCCGATCCCGACCTGCCGCCCGAACAGCGGCCGCACGTGATCGGCCGGCGCCGCTTCGGGCCGGTGACGATCGCGAACTCGGATGCCGGGGCTGCCGCCTTCACCAATCAAGCGTTCGACGAGGCGCACCGCGCGGTGCAGGAACTGCTGGTGAGCCGCGGCCTCGCGTAGGCGATGGCCCGTCGGTAGCCAGAGTCCGAGTCCCGACCGAGACCACATGACGCAGGCAGAGCACACCCACGCGCGGCCATCGACTGGTGCGGAGTCCGAGGGGTTCAAGCGCTCGCTCGGGCTGTTCGACTCGACCATGGTCGTCGTCGGCGCCATGATCGGCTCCGGCATCTTCCTGGTGTCCGCTGACATGACGCGCCTCCTCGGTTCGGCCGGGTGGGTGCTGGCGGCGTGGGGCGTCACCGCGGTGTTGACTCTGACGGCGGCGCTCTCCTACGGCGAGCTCGCCGCGATGATGCCGCGCGCCGGCGGCCAGTACGTGTACCTGCGCGAGGCGTTCTCGCCGCTGGCCGGGTTTCTCTACGGCTGGACCCTGTTCACGGTGATCCAGACCGGCACCGTGGCGGCGGTCAGCGTCGGCTTCGCGCGCTACGCCGGCGTCCTGTTCCCGGCCATCGGCGAAGACCGCTACCTGATCGGGCCGCTTCACCTCTCGGAGCGCTACGCGCTGTCGCTGTCCAACGCGCAGTTGCTGGCCGTCGCCGTCATCGCCCTGCTCACGTGGACCAACACCCGGGGGCTCGACTACGGCCGGATCATCCAGAACGTGTTCACATCGGCCAAGACGCTGGCGCTGCTCGGTCTCATCGCGATCGGCCTGGTGTTCGGCATCAACAGCGCCGCGGTCGATGCCAACTTCACGCAGCCGTGGACGCCGGTCGCACCGGCGACGCTGGCCCCCGGCCTCGATGCCAGTTCCGCGCTCGGCCTGGTCGTCGCCCTGGCGATCGCCCAGGTGGGTTCGTTGTTCGCGTCGGACGCCTGGAACAACATCACGTTCACCGCCGGAGAGGTGAAGAACCCGCGCCGCGACGTGCCGCTCTCGCTGGGCATCGGCACCGGCGTGGTGATGGTGCTGTATCTGCTGGCCAACCTCACCTATTTCGTGACCCTGCCCCTCGACGCGGTCAAGACGGTGCCGTCCGACCGGGTGGCGGCCGCGGCGCTCGAGGTGGCGCTGCCCGGCGTCGGCGGGTCGCTGCTGGCCGTCGGGATCATGATCTCCACGTTCGGCTGCGCCAACGGCATGCTGCTGGCCGGCGCCCGCGCCTATTACGCGATGGCGCGCGACGGCCTGTTCTTCAGTCAGGCCGGCGTGCTGAACCGGCACCGCGTGCCGGCATGGGCCCTGACGATCCAGGGGATCTGGACGGCATTCCTGGTGCTGCCGCGGATCTACGATCCGGCGTCGCGCAGCTACGGCAATCTCTACAGCAGCCTGCTCGACTACGTCGTGTCGGCGGCGCTCGTGTTCTACATTCTGACCATCGCCGGGGTGTTCCGGCTGCGCCGGCTGCGGCCCGAGGCCGAGCGCCCCTATCGAGCGATCGGCTACCCGGTGGTGCCGGCACTCTACATCGTGGCGGCGACGGGCATTCTGCTCGTGCTCGCGGTGTACCGGTCGGCGACGACCTGGCCGGGCTTCGCCATCGTGCTGTTCGGGATTCCGGTGTACCTGATGCTGCGCCGCAGCGATCGGCGGGTGCAGTGACGAGTCGCGTGTCGGCGAACGTTACGGGGCGCTGCCGCCCGCAGTGAGGAGAGTCATGAGCCGCATGGATCGAGACCTGGGCATGGACCGTCCGATCGGACGGCGCGACTTCGTCAACGGCACGGCCGTGGCGCTGGGAGCGTCGCTGCTGCCCAAGTGGAGCTGGGCGCTCGACCTCGACGCCCGTGCCGCCGCCCAGGACGTTGGCGCCGACTACCCGCCGCGCCGCACCGGCATGCGCGGCAGCCACGCGGGGTCGTTCGAGCTGTCGCATCAGCTGCGCGACGGCCGCGGGCCCGACCTGGCCCGTGCCGAGCACACCAACGAGACCTACGATCTGGTGGTGGTGGGCGGCGGCCTGAGCGGACTGGCGGCGGCGTACTACTTCGTCCAGAACGTCGGCCGCTCCGCCCGCGTGCTCGTGCTCGACAACCACGACGATTTCGGCGGCCACGCCAAGCGCAACGAGTTCGTCGTCAACGGCAAGCTGCTGGCGTTGAACGGCGGCACGCTGAACCTCGAGTCGCCGCTGCGCTACAACCAGCCGTCACGGCAGCTGCTGGCCGGCATCGGCGTGGATCTCGACCGGTTCGTCAGGAACAACGAGGCCAATCGCCGACTCTATCCGGGACTCGGCCTGCGCGGCGGCCACTTCTTCGACAAGGAGACGTGGGGGCGCGACCACCTGGCGGTGCGCCCGGCGGCGGCCGGCGGCCGTGGCCGCGGCGGCTTCCCGCCCGAATACCTCGACAGCCTGCCGATCTCGGACAAGGCCAAGGCCGACATGCGGCGCCTGCAGGATCCCGGGCAGCCCGACTACATGCCCGGGCTCACCTCCGCCGAGAAGAAGGACAAGCTGGCGCGGATGAGCCTCGAGCACTACCTGCTCGAGGTGGCCAAGGTGGACAAGCAGTGCGTGTGGTTCTACATGGCCACCGGCCGCGGCGTGTTCTGCGTCGGCGCGGATGCCATTCCCGCGCTCTTCGGCTGGGAGATGGGCGTGCCGGGCTTCGCGGGACTGAAGCTCGAACCGACCCCCGACGGCGTGCTCGCCGATCTGCCCGGCGGCCACCATGGCCGGCAGAAGGCCGAGGGCGGCGGCGGATCGATCCACTTCCCCGACGGCAACGCCACCGTGGCGCGCCTGCTGGTGCGCTGGCTGATTCCCGAGGCCGTGCCCGGATCGACGCAGGAAGACGTCGGCGCCGCGCACGTGGACTACTCACGACTCGACCGCCAGGGGCAGACGGCGCGCATCCGCCTGAGCAGCACCGCCGTCAACGTCCGGCACGACGGTGAACCCGGCAGCGCCCGGGAGGTCGTCGTCACCTACAGCCGCGGCGGCCGACTCGCCGACGTCCGCGCCCGCCACGTGGTGATGGCGTGCTGGAACATGGTGATTCCGCACCTGGTGCCGGATCTGCCGGCGGCGCAGAAGGAGGCGCTGGTCTACGGCGTGAAGGGGCCGCTGGTCTACACCAGCGTGGCGCTCACCAACTGGCGGGCGTTCCACAAGCTGGGCGTCGCCAACATCAGCGCGCCGACGATGTACCACGACAGCTTCGGCCTGGGCGAGGCGGTGAGCCTCGGCGACCTGCACCACCCGCAGTCGCCCGACGACCCGATCGTCATTCGCATGGACCGGCACCCGTGCGCACCGGGCAAGCCGCGCAAGGAGCAGCATCGGATCGGCCGCGCCGATCTGCTGGCGACGAGCTTCGAGACCTTCGAGCGCAACATCCGCGACCAGCTGGCGCGCGCGCTCGGCGCCGGCGGCTTCGATCCGGCGCGCGACATCGCCGCCATCACCGTGAACCGCTGGCCGCACGGCTACGCCTACACCTACAACAGCCTCACCGATCCAATGGAGTGGGTGTTCACGTCCACGACCGAACGGCCGTGCGTGAAGGCGCGGCAGCCGTTCGGGTCGATCACGATCGCCAACTCGGATGCGGCGGCCAGCCCGCACACCGACGCGGCGTTCCTCGAGGCGCACCGCGCCGTCGGCGAGGTGCTGGAGCGGCGCGCGTATCCGTTCGTGACCGCGGCGACCAGGACGGCGGGGTGACGCGAGAGGCGCCGGGCGCAGCTCAGTAGCTGACGCCCAGCTTCTTCAGCGCCTCGTCCGGGCAGCCGCGCCACTCGGCCACGACGCGGTTGCCCATGTACTGCAGGTCGTCCATGCCCATCTTCGTCGTCCAGAAGCCGGTGGCGGTGAGATCCCGGAAGCTGGCGAAGAAGGCGCGGCCGTGTGACAGCACCGGCAGGGTGGGCACGTCGTCCGACAGGCCCGCCACCGCCTCGTCGGGCGGCTCCGGCGGCGGCTTGGAGATGTCGTCGAGCAGCGCCGTCCGCTCTGCCTCGCTGCAGGCCACGAAGGTCTTGTCGAAGCGACGCTGACACTCGAGGTCGATCCACGCCAGGCCGCCGCGCATCGCGGTTTGCCGCCGGGTCTCCTCGGCCAGGCGCGGTTCGTCGATCAGGATGAAGTCCATGAACTCCGGCACGCCCGCCTCGGCGGCGCTACCCGACCGTTCGTCGCGCGGGATGATCGCGTCCACCAGCACGCGCACGGTGTCGAACTCGTGTGCGGTGAAGAATTTCGGCTGGAACGGCGGCGCGGCGCCGGGACGCGTCGCTGCGCCGCGAGCGGTCTGCGTGAGCGCGGAGCTCACTTCGTCGCCCGTCCAGGTGAAGCCCGCCGCCAGACCGGCCGCGCCCAACCGCTGCAGCACCTGCCGCCGATCCATCAGATCCCCCCGGCCTTTCGCTGATCGACGATGTAATTCGCCGTGCGCATGGCGAGCGCGAGGATGGTCCACGTGACGTTCTTGTCGGCGTTGGTCACGAACGGGCCGCCGTCGGCGACGAACAGGTTCTTCACGTCGTGGGCCTGGCACTGCGCGTTCAGTACCGACGTGCTCGGCGAACGGCCCATCCGCGTGACGCCCACCTCGTGGATGATCCGGCCGCCCGGCGCGATGCCGTAGCCGGCCTCGCGGGTCGGCATCGGCGAGAGCGGCGTGCCGCCCATCTGCTCGATCAGGGCGCGGAAGGTCTGCTGCATGTGCCGCACCTGGTGCAGCTCGTGGTCGGACCACTTGAAGTGGAACCGGAGCACGGGAATGCCCCAGCGATCGACGACCTCGGGATCGATGTCGCAGTAGCTGCCCTCGTTGGGAATCATCTCGCCGCGGCCGGAGAACGAGACGCTCGCGCCGTAGAAACGGCGATAGTCGTCCTTGAGCGCCTTGCCGTACCCGGCCGGGACGATCGGGCGGCCGTCGGCATCGACGCCGGTATACCGCTGGAGGTTCGCGAGGAACCCGGCGGCCGGCATGCGGCGCCCGCCGCCGATTTCGATGTGGTACCCGCGCGGGAAGTCGAGGGCGCGGTTGTCGAGCCACCACGGCATGTAGAGGTGCATGCCGCCGACGCCGTCCTCGTTGTGGGGCGGCATCTGCATCAGCTTCGGGATGAACCCGGCGACGCTCGTGCCCGTGGTGTCGGTGAGATAGCGGCCCACCGTGCCGCTGGAGTTGGCCAGGCCGCGCGGGAACTTGCCGGACGGCGAATTCAGCAGGATCCGCGCCGACTCGCACGCACTGGCCGCCAGCACGACGACGCGTGCGCGGACGTGGTTCTCCCGTCCGGTGGTCGTGTCGATGTAGGACACGCCCGACGCCAGGCCGGCCTCGTCCACCGTGACCTCGCGCGCCATGGCGCCGGTCGTAAGCGTCAGGCGCCCGGTGGCCAGCGCCGGCGGCAACAGCACCGACGGCGACGAGAAGTTGGCGTGGATTGCGCACCCGCGGCCGCACTGCCCGCAGTAGTGGCAGGCCTTCCGGCCGTTGTGCGGGCGCGTCAGGATCGACTTCCGAGACGGGATGCAGGTGATCTTCAGCGCGTCGGCCGCCTGCTTGATCAGCAGCTCGTAGCAGCGCGGCCGCGGCGGCGGCAGGAAGATGCCGTCCGGTTCGTTCGGCAGGCCCTCGACGGAGCCGAAGATCCCGACCAGCCGATCGACCTCGTCGTAGTACGGCTTCAGGTCGTCGTAGGAGATGGGCCAGTCGTCGCCGAGCCCATCGAGGCTGCGGCGGCGGAAGTCGTCCGGGCCGAAGCGTAAAGAGATCCGGCCCCAGTGGTTGGTGCGCCCGCCGACCATCCGGGTGCGGAACCAGTCGAAGCGCGACCCCGGTCCGGTGGTGTACGGCTCACCGTCGAGCGTCCAGCCCCCGAGCCCCGCGTCGAATTCGCCGAACTGCCGCGCCGGGATCGCCGCGCCGCGGTGCGGGCCGTCGTACGACCATGCGAACATCCTCGAGTCGCGGGCCGGGTCCCAGGGCGCGCCGGCTTCGAGCATGACCACGTCGGCCCCGGCCTCGGTGAGCACCTTGGCCGCCATGCCCCCGCCGGCGCCGGAGCCGACGATGCAGACGTCGAAGACCCGTCGGTTCCTGATCACCTGCAGCGCCATCGTCGCTCGCCCCTTGTGCGTCCGCCAAGGCCTACCACCGGGCGACCGCCGATCAGCGAGTCGTGGCCGCACCCAGCTCGCTGCTGAGGCCCTCGTCGAGCTCGTTCAGGAAGTAGACCTTCACCGTCGTGAACGCACCCGGCTTCCACGTCGGGTCCTTGGTCAGCAGCCAGCGCTCCACGAACTCACCGATGGTCTTGCGCGACGCCTCGCGGGCCAGCGACACCCGCTTGACGTCCTTGGCGCGTTCCTCGAGGTCGGCCGACAGGCTGCGGCGCAGCGACTCGAGCTGCTCGTACTTGTCGAAGCGGGCCCAGCCGCTTTCGGTCTTCTCGCGCCACGTGCTGGTGTCGATCGACACCGGCAGGCTGGGCCTGAGATACGGAGCCACGACCACGGTGGTCTGGCCGCGGGTGATGACCTCCCAGGCGCGGTCGTCGAGCGGCACGCCGTAGCGGTAGGTGGCGGCCACCTGGATGTGGGACACCGTGTTGCCGAGGTAGATGCCCCACCAGTGCCGCGCGTCCGACTTGTAGAAGTCCTCGGCCATGCGCAGCGTGGCCGTCTCGAGCAATCCCCCCGGGATGGTCTCGACCACCGGCGGATCGGCGCGCCACTGGGCCGTCCAGTCGTGCGGCGCCGGCGACAGGCCGGTGCGCGGCAGCACCAGGTACACGGCGATGGCCACCGCCGCTGCCACCGCGGCGACGAACGCCAGGAGCCACGCGACGAGGCGGAGCGGGCGGACCGCCATGCGGCCAGCGTATACCACTCCGCCGCCGGCGACCGCCACCGCCAGCTCGAGCGATCGCCGTGCCATAATCCGCCGCGTCGATGGGGCGGCGGCCGTCATCGGCGTCTGACCCGGCGCCGGGACGTCAGAACCAGTTGACGAGGATCGTCCGCCCGTCGGGCTGCGCCACGGTCGCACAACCGGAGCGGACGCAGGGCCGCCGGCACCCAGGGCGCTCAGGGCCCGACGGCGAGCCACGCCGCTGCTTCAGCCGGGCTCAGTACACGGATGGGCGACCGGGCGAAGTCGCGCCGGTTGCGGGTGACCAGTGCGTCACACCTGGCCCGCCGCGCCGCTGCCGCCGTGACGGCGTCTTCGAAGTCCTTCCAGCCCAACCCCACCGCGGCGCGCAGCACGGCCCCGTCCACGGGGGCCACGTCGAACACGTCGAGCAGCGCGTCGGTGGTGTCGTGCGCCAGTTTCGGGCCGACCGCTCTGGCGTTCAGGTAGTGAATCGTCGTGACGGCATGGGCCGACAGCAGCCCTTCCGCCCTGCCGCGCTCGATGGCGGCCCACAATGCGGATGCCGCCTCGGCGAAGGGCGCGCGGTCGAGGAGCACGTCCAGCACGACGTTCACGTCGAGCAGCACGCGCTTCATCGATACTTGCGCTCGAGGTACTGGTGGTAGTCGCGTACGGTGCCGCGTTTGAGCGAACCACGCAGACGGGCAAGCACCGGTGGTGCCTCGCCGGATTCGGCCGAAGGCCGGGCCGCCAGGTCGAGCATCTTCTCGACCAACTGCGACACCGACGTGCCCTGCGCCCGCGCGTAGCGCTTGGCGCGCCGCGCCACGTGGCCGTCGACGCTGAGCGTAAGCTTGGGCATACGTAGGATCCTAGCACGATCATACGTATCGGCCCCAGGCCGGCGACGCCGGCTTGACCTCAAGGAGCGGAGCCCGGCCCGAGGTGCCATCAACGTGACCTGGTACAAGCACTCCGGCCCCGGAAAGGTCGCCTTCGCGCCGCCGAAGCAGGCGATCGCCGAACTGGAAGGGACGGCCAGCACGTCGGTCACCTTCGCGCAGCCCGGTCTCTACGTGCTGCGCGTGCGCGCCGACAACTTCGGCCGTGTCGACACGTCGCCGGGCAACCAGTGCTGCTGGACCAACGGCTACGCCCGCGTGACGGTGAAGCAGCGCGCGTTTCGGTTGCCGGACCGTCAAGCGACCGGGCAAACCTTTCACCCCCCGCAGTCGTCCCATCGACATGCTCGATGCCCTGATCCGCGATCTGCGCCACGCCGTCCGCGCGCTGGCCAAGAGCCCGGCGTTCGCACTCGCGGCCGTCGCCGCGCTCACCCTGGGCATCGGCGTGAACACGGCCATCTTCTCGGTGGTCAATGCGGTGCTGCTGCAGCCGCTGCCGTTCCCCGATCCGGGCGGCATCGTCTTCTTCACGAGCACGGGCCCTGACGGCGCCTTCCCCGGGGCGTCGCCGGCCAAGTTCCAACACTTCCGCGAGCAGACCCAGGTCACCGACCACACCACGGCCTTCACCGCCGGCTTCGTCAACGACACCCAGGGCAGCCTGCCGGAACAGCTGAGCGCGGCGCGGGTGTCGGCCGAATACTTCACCTTGTTCGGGGTGCCGGTGGCCGTCGGGCGCACGTTCAGCGCCGAGGAAGACCGCCCGGGCGGCGGTCGGGTGGTGGTGCTCGGCCGCGGCTACTGGACGGCGCGATTCGCCGCCGATCCGGCGGTGGTCGGCCGCTCGCTGTCGATCGACGGCCAGCCGCACACCATCATCGGCGTCGCCGCCGACACGACGTCGCGCGACCTGCTGCAGACGGCGCCGCAGGTGTTCCTGCCGTTCCAGCTCGATCCTGTGACGAGCGACCACGCGCACTACTTCCGGACGGCCGGGCGGCTCCGGCCCGGTGTCACGCTCGCGCAGGCCAAGGCACGGCTCGAGACCTCGGCGGCCGACTTCCGGGCCAAGTTCCCGCAGGCGCTGGGCCCGAACGGCGGCTTCGGCGTGGAGCCGCTCGGCGCGATGCTGGTCCGCAACGTGCGATCGACGCTGCTGATCCTGTCGGGCGCCGTCGCTTTCGTGCTGCTCATCGCCTGCGCCAACGTCGCCAACCTGCTGCTCGTCAGGGCGGCGGGGCGGCGGCGCGAGCTGGCCGTGCGCGCCGCGCTGGGCGGGACGCGGGCGCAGATCGCCCGCCAGGTGATCGTCGAGAGCCTGCTGCTCTCGACCGTCGGCGCCGCTCTGGGCCTCCTGCTGGGCACGCTTGGCATCCGCGCCCTGCTCGCCGTGAACACGGCGAATCTGCCGCGCGTCGGCGAGGACGGGACGCTGGTGGCCGTGGACTGGCGGGTGCTGCTCTACACGGCCACGGCGGCCGTCGTCACCGGCCTGCTGTTCGGCGTGCTGCCGGCGCTGCACAGCGGCCGCACCGACGTCGCCGAGACGTTGAAGGAAGGCGGCGGCCGGTCGGGCACCGGCGCCGGGCAGGGGCGGGCGCGGGCGGCGCTGGTGGTCACCGAGGTGGCCCTGGCACTCACACTCGTCGTCGGCTCGGCATTGCTGCTGCGTTCGGCGGTGGCCCTCGGCCGCGTCGATCCTGGCTTCAATACCCGCGACGTGATCACGATGCGCACGGCCCTCACCGGCGATCGGTTCGCCACGTCGGCGGGCGTCGCCACGCTGGTGCGTCGCGGCGTCGAGACGTTACGCGCCGTGCCTGGAGTGGTCAGCGCCGCCACCTCGTGCTGCGTGCCGCTGCAAGGCGGCTTCGGCCTGCCGTTCGTCATCGTCGGCCGGCCGCTCGCCGCCGAGCCGTACCACGGCGGCGGGCAGTGGTCCACGGTGTCGGAGGGCTACTTCGACGTCTTCCAGATCCCGGTGCGGCAGGGCCGCGCGTTCACCGACCGCGACATCGGCGGCGCGCCGCCGGTCGTGGTGATCAACGAGACGATGGCCCGGCAGTACTGGCCCGACCGCAGCCCGATCGGCGAGCGGCTCACCATCGGCCGTGGGGTGATGCGCGAGTTCGCCGACGAGCCCGACCGCGAGATCATCGGCGTGGTCGGCGACACCCGCGACAACGGCCTCAACCAGACGCCGGGCCCGGGGATGTACGTGCCGGCAGCCCAACTCGTCGACGCCGTCAACGCCCTCAACGTCGGCATCGCGCCGCTGGCCTGGGTGGTGCGGACGTCGGGTGCGCCGGCGGCGCTCGGCGCGACGCTGCAGGAGGCGCTGCGCACCGCCACCGGGCTGCCGGTGGCCAGCCTGACGACGATGCGCGACGTGGCCGACGAGTCCACGTCGCGGCAGCGCTTCAACGTGTGGCTGATGTCGCTCTTCGGCGCCTCGGCGCTGCTGCTGGCGGCAATCGGCATCTACGGCCTGATGGCCTACTCGGTCGAGCAGCGCACCCGCGAACTGGGCGTGCGCCTGGCGCTCGGCGCCGACCTGGGCACGGTGCGGCGCATGGTGCTCGGCCAGGGCATGCGACTCGCTGCCTTCGGCATCGTCGTCGGGCTGGCCGCCGCCGGGGCGCTGTCGCGGCTGATGACGGCGTTCCTGTTCGAGGTGACGGCCACCGACCCGCTGGTGTTCGTCGTTGCCCCGCTGGTGCTGGCGGTGGTGGCGCTGCTGGCGGTGTGGCTGCCGGCGCGCCGCGCCAGCCGCGTCGATCCGATCGAAGCGCTGCGGCTCGAGTAGCGCGTCGCGGAGCCGTCGGTGCCAACACTGTGACGATTGCCCCGTGCCGCGGGATCCTGTCAGCATGACGGGATGACGACCGCGTACGTGCACGGCTACGACAGCCGCGAAGCCCGCCGCCTGCGCGATCAGGCGGCGTCGCTGGTCGAACTGCTGCACCACGACACCCGCTATCCGGCCGGGAGCACGGTGCTCGAGGCCGGCTGCGGCGTCGGCGCGCAGACCGTCACCCTGGCCGCCAACAGTCCGGGCGCGGCGATCACGTCGATCGACGTGTCGGCGGCGTCGCTGGCGGCGGCTGAAGCGGCGGTGCGGGCCACCGGCGCCACCAATGTCACGTTCCGGCAGGCGAACCTGTTCGACGCGCCGTTTCCTCCGGCGTCGTTCGACCACGTCTTCGTGTGCTTCGTCCTCGAACACCTGAGCGCCCCGCTCGACGCGCTGCGGGCGCTGGCCATGATGCTGAGGCCGGGTGGAACGCTGACGGTGATCGAGGGGGATCACGGCTCGGCCTACTACCATCCGCGCAGCGACCGCGCGCAGCGGGCGATCCAGTGCCTGGTCGATCTGCAGGCGCGCGGCGGCGGCGATGCGCTGATCGGACGGGCGCTCTACCCGATCGTCACCGCCGCCGGGGGGTTCCGCGACGTCCGGGTCTCGCCGCGCATGGTCTACGCCGACGCCAGCCGTCCGGCCCTCGTCGAAGGGTTCACGAAGCTCACCTTCACCGCGATGGTCGAGGGCGTGCGCGACGCCGCGGTCGCCGCCGGGATGCTGACCGCCGCCGAGTTCGACGCGGGCATCGCCGACCTCTATCGCACCGCGGAACCCGACGGCACGTTCTGCTACACGTTCTTCAAGGCGACGGCGGTGCGCGCCGCCGACTGACGGTCGTTCACGCGGCCCGCGCTGCCCGTTCGCCCTCGGCGACGTCCACCCGCGACAGCAGCCAGCCGCCGACCACGAAGAACAGGATCATCCCGGCCACCGCCGATCGCGACGACCCGGTGAGCGCGCCGCTCAGCGTGAAGACGAGCGGTCCGAGGATCGTCGCGAAGCGCTCGACGACGGCGTAGAACCCGAAGTACTCCGACGTCTTGGCCGGCGGAATCATCCGCGCGAACAGCGAACGGCTGAGCGCCTGGGCCCCGCCCTGCACCGTGGCCACCAGTCCGGCCAGCAGGAAGAAGTGCGTGGCGTTCTGCATGAAGAAGCCGAGCACCGCCGCCACGGTGTAGACGCCGAGGGCGAGGAAAATGGCGCGTTGGGTGCCGATCCGGCCGCCGAGCGCGCCGAAGGCGAACGCGAACGGCACGCCGAGCAGCTGCACCATGGCGAAGGCGGCGATCTGCGCCGACTGGCCGACGCCCACCTCGGCACCGTAGATGCCGGCGAAGCGGATGATCGTCTGGATGCCGTCCTGGTAGACCAGCATCGCCAGCAGCGCCAGGAACGCCTGCCGGTACTGCCGGATCTCGGCGAAGGTGTGCGCCAGGCGGGCGAAGGCCCCGCGGACGGCGCTGGCGCCGCCCTGTTCGCCCGGTGCCACGAGGCGCGGCGGCTCGGGCACGTGGCGCAGCAGCGGCATCAGGAACAGCAGCCACCACACCCCGACGCTGACGAACGACAGCTTGATGGCCGCCACCGTGCCCGACAGCCCGAACCACTGCGGCTGCAGCACCCAGGCGAGGTTCAGCACCAGCAGCAGCCCGCCGCCCAGGTAGCCCAGTGCGTACCCGGCCGACGACACCCGGTCGGTGTCCTCGGGGGCGGCGACGCTCGGCAGCATCGAGTCGTAGAAGACGAGCGAGCCCGACACGCCGACGTTGCCGACGACGAAGAGCAATGCCGCCCACCGCCAGCCGCCCTCGGCGATCGTCGTCAGCGCGAACGTGCTGGCGATGCCGATCGCGGCGCAGGCGACGAGCAGCCGCTTGCGGCGGGCCGTGTAGTCGCCGTAGGCGCCGAGGACGGGGGCGGCGATCGCGACGATGGCCATGCCCACCGTGGTGATGACGCCGAAGCGCGTCGTCGCCTCGCCCTGGGTCATGCCCGCCGCGGCGTAGCTGGCGAAGAACGCCGGGAAGATCGCGGTGATGACGGTGGTGAAGTAGGCGGAGTTGCCGCAGTCGTACCACGCCCAGGCACGCTGTTCGGGGGTGGTGAGGCCGACGCGGGCCAGCAGGCGGGAGAGCACCGGCCGCAAGCATAGCAGTCGGGGTAGTCTGAGGACATGACGGCATCGAGCGAAGGGCGTGTGCTGAGGGCCGCGCTGGTCGTGGCGAGTGTCTTCCTGGCCGTGCCGGCCACGGCTCAGTCTCGCGAGGGGTTCCTGTTCGGCATCGGCGTCGGCATCGGCTCGGCCGAGGCGTCGTGCGACCAGTGCGGCGACGACGAAGACGACCGGAGGAACGGCCTCGCCGGCAACGTGCGCGCCGGCTGGTTCCTCACCCCGCACCTGCTGCTCGGCGGTGAGTTGAACGTGTGGGCGCGCCGCGAGGATGTCGCCGGCGCCGAGTCGTGGCTGTATATGTACAACGCGTCGGCGACGGTGACGCTCTATCCGTCGGCCACGTCGGGTTTCTTTCTGAAGGGCGGCGCCGGTGTGGCCTACCTCGACACCGACCTCGAGGTGGCCGATCGGGTCTACGAGCTGGAACTCGGCCGCGGGCCGGGCTGGGTGGTCGGCGCCGGCTACGATATTCCGCTGGGCCGCGTCGCGTTGACGCCTGCAGTCAACGTGTGGGGCGGCCGCATCGGCGAGGTGCGGGCCCGCCGCGGCGGCGTCGGCGTCGGCGCGCTCACTGGCTGGACGCAGCAGGTGGTCGACGTGACGATCGGCATCACGTTCCCGTGAGCAGTCGGCCGACGCGTCACTCGGCGCGCATCGCCACCAGCGGATCGACGGCGAGCGCGCGCCGGGCCGGCGCGACGCAGGCGACGGCGACGGCGACGCCGACGATCGCGCTCACCGCCCCGGCCACCACCGGATCGAAGCCCGGCACGCCCGGCACGAGCGCGGCGAGGAGCCGGGCCGCCGCCACTGCGCCGCCGAGTCCGACCAGCGTGCCGGCCAGCGCCGCCAGGCACGGCGCGCCCATCACCGCCGCCAGCACCTGGCGGCTGCCGGCGCCGAGCGCGCGGCGGACGGCGATCTCCGGCGTGCGCGCCGCGGCGATCACCCCGACGATGGCGTAGATTCCACCGAGCATCAGCAGCCACGTGAGGAGCGCCAGCGTGCCGGCGCCCCACAACGTCGCGCGCTGGACGGCGTAGGAGTCGCCGACGATGCGCGTCATCGCCGTGGGATCGACGATCGGCCGCGTCGGATCCACCGACCAGACGGCGCGGCGCAGCGCCGCCAACGGCACGTCGGTGCCCGGACGCAGGCGGACGAAGAGCCCCATCACCGGCCGCGGCGCCCGGTGGTAGGGGACGAACAACATCGGCTTGGCGGGTCGATCCAGGCCCACCTCGCGCACGTCGCCGACCACGCCGATCACTTCGGACCAGCCGTAGGGGCCGCTGGTGATGCGGATCCGCGTGCCGACCGGGTCGGCGTCCGGCCAGTACTTGCGCGCGAACGCCTCGTTGACCACCGCTACCGACGCCGTCCGCTCGTCGTCCCCGTCGTCGAACACGCGGCCACGGAGGAGCGGAATCCGCATCGTCCGGAAGTACCCGGCGCTCACCCGGCGCCATTCCTCGCGCGTCACCGGCCGGCCGTCACGGGCCTGCCCGGGAATCTCGACGCCCTCGTAGTCGTCCTCGTTGGTGAGCGGCAGGTAGTCGTTGAGTCCGGCGTCGAGCACACCGGGCACTGCGGCCGCCGCCCGCAGAACCTCCGTGTAGTAGCGGGCGCGCCCCGCCTGGTCGAGGTCGTCGATCAGGCCGATCTGCGTCGCCACCACGCGATCGGGATCGAAACCGGGCGAGGTGGCCATCAGCCGGACCACGAGGATCAGCAGCAGTGCCGCCACCGACAGCAGCGTCGTCGCTACGGCCGTCTGGCCGCCCAGGAGCACGCGCCGACCCAGCGTGAACCTGGCGGCGCCGGCCGGCGACGTCGCCCGCAGCGGCGTCATCGCGACCGCTTCCGACCGATGCCCGGCCGCGCCGAAGCCCAGCAGGAGTGCGATGACCGCCAGCGCCATCGCGGCGGGTCCGGCCGCCGAGCCGTTGAGCCCGAGCGGCGGGAGGGCCACCGTGGCGGCGGACCCGGCGATTGCCGCCGACGTGGGCGCCAGCGTGTTGGCGAGCCCCAGGACCCCCGTGGCGAGTCCCAGGCCCAAGCCGCCGCCGGCGGCCGCCAGCAGCCCGCCTTCGATCGCGCGCAGGCGACGGAGCCGCGCCGGCGACGCCCCGAGCGCGGCCCGGATCGCCGAGTCGCGCCGTCCGTCCAACGCTCGGCAGGCCAGCAGGTGCGCGGTGTTGCCGAGGCCGACCACCAGCATCAGCGCGGCCACGGCGAGCAGGACGAAGGCCGGCAGGCGCACCGGCTCGGCCAGGGTCGACTGGTAGCCGGTGACCGTCGCGGTCCAGCCGCGCATGCCCGGATACTCGGCTACCAGCGCCGCCATCACCGCCTCGAGGTCGCGCTGCGCGTCGGCGCGGGTGCGGCCGTCGCGCAGCCGGCCGATGGTCCAGTAGTTGTAGAACGATCGCGACTCGCGCTCCAGCGCGCGCGGGTCGAGCAGGGTGACGACGTCGGGGGCACCGAGCATGGCGAAGCCCTCGGGCAGGACGCCGACCACCTCGTGCGGCTGGCCGAGCGCCGTCAGGGTGCGGCCGACGATCGAGGGGTCACCGGCGAACTCGCGCTGCCAGACGCCGTGGCTGATGAGCACCACGCCGGCGGCGCGGTTCACGTCGTCGGCGACGAACGTGCGGCCGAGCCGGACCGGCACGCCGACCACGTCGAAGAACTCCGGCGTGACCGCCAGCGTGTAGAAGACGTCGGCGGACCCGTCGCGGCGGATGGTCAGGCCGCCATCGTTGAATGCGGCCAGCCCGGTGAAGCTGGTCGTGCGGCGCTGCCAGTCGAGAAACGTCGGCCCCGACACGACGTCGCGCGGTTGACCGACGGTGTGGTTGGTCGGCCAGACGAACACCAGGCGATCGGCCCGGGCGAACCCCGTCTCGCGGCCGATCCAGGCGTCGAACACCGCCCACGCCGCCAGCATGGCCCCGATCGCGAGGCTGAGCATGACGAGCGCGGCCGGGAGGGCGCGCCAAGTGGTCAGCCCGCGGACCGCGTCACGCAGGTCGTCGCCTAGTCCGACCAGCGGCGAGGGCGGGTCGTTCGTCGCGGCGACGCGCCGCGGCGCGGCGCCGGCGACGCCCTTCAAGGCGGCGGCCAGCGCCGCCCAGTCGGGCACCTCGCCGAGCGCGGCGGCGACCGCGGCGTCGTCTGCGGCGCCAGCGGCCCGGGCCCGGTCGTAGGTGGCTTCGAGCTGCGCGGCCAGCTCGTCGACGATGTCCCGCTCCCGTTCCGGGGCGATGCCCGGCAACGACAGCCGGGCCCGCACGTACGCCGCCCAGTTCATCGCCATGGTCGCGTCACTTGCCGGCGAGCGGCCACAGCCCGGTCACGCGGTCGAGCGCGTCGACGAAGTCGCGCCAGATCCGCCGCCGCTCGCCCAGCACCCGGCGCCCGCTCGCCGTCAGGCGGTAGTAGCGCTTGCGCCGCTGGCCGGCGCGCTCGACCCAGCGGCCCGCCACCCAGCCCTGCTGCTCGAGCTTGTAGAGCAGCGGGTAGAGCGTGGCCGCCTTGAACGCCAGCCGGCCGTCGGAGCGCCGCTCGATGAGCTGGGCCAGCTCGTAGCCATGGCGGTCGGGGCCGTCGAGCAGCGACAGCACCAGGAACTCGGCGCTGCCCTTCTGCAGCGACCGCGTCGACGCATCGGTCTTGGCCATATAGATATGAAACATATCTATATGACGCCGACCCGTCAAGCGGGCGGCCGGGGTCGCGTCGTCAGCGGCTGTCGGCGGTGATGGCGACCACCGGATCGACGCGCGCCGCGCGCCGCGCCGGCAGCCAGCACGCCGCGGCGGCCACCGCCGCCAGCAGCAGCGGCAGGGTAGCGAACGTCAGCGGATCGCGGGTGGTGACGCCGTAGACCACGCTCTCCATGAAGCGGGCCAGCCCGAACGCCGCCGGCAGGCCGAGCGCCAGGCCGGCTGCCGCCTGGCCGAGGCCGTGGCGGACCACGGCGCCGGCCATCGCGTCCGCCGACGCGCCGAGCGCCATGCGGATGCCGATCTCGCGCTCGCGCTGGCGCACCCGCACGGCGACCACGCCGTAGAGGCCGACGACGCTCAGCAGCAGCCCGGTCGCCGCGAACACGCCGAGCAGCGTGGTGAGCAGTCGCGGTCGGCCGAGCGTGCCGGCGAGCACGGCCGGCATCGTCTGCAGGTCGGCGACCGGCACCGCCGGGTCCACGTCGTAGACGGCGCGCCTCACGGCCCCGGCCAGCGCGGCCGGTTCGCCTGCCGAGCGCACCACCAGGTGCATCGGGAACATGAAGGTCTGCGTGAGCGGCCGATAGAACTCGGGACGCGGCGGCGTGTCGAGCCCGTCGTGCCGCACGTCGCCGATGACGCCGACGATCTCGACCACCGTCTCGCCCTCGCGTCCGCCGCCCCGCTGCACCAGCCGCTGTCCCAGCGCCGCCTCCGGCCGGCCGAACGTCGTGCGGGCCAGCGTCTCGTTGACCAGTGCCACTGGAGCGCCGGTGGTCACGTCGGCGGCATTGAAGGCGCGCCCGGCGATCACCGGGATCCGCATCGCCGCCAGGTAGTCGCCCCAGATGAATCGCCAACCGGCCAGCGGCGCCGACGCGCCGGGTGGGGGCGGCTGATCGGGCCGGTGGACGCCGATCGTCCAGGCGTAGCCGCTCATCGGCAGGTGGCCGATCGCGCCCACCGCGGTCACGCCGGGCAGCGCGGCCAGGCGGTCGCCGACCTGCTGCAGATACGGCAGACCGGTCGAGAGCGCGCGGTACTTGGAGGTCGTCTGCAGACGGAAGGCGAGCAGGCCGTCGGCGTCGAAACCGGGATCGACCTGCTGCAGGTGCCACATCGAACGCAGCATCAGCCCGGCGCCGATGCCGAGCACGACCGCCAGCGCCACCTGCGCGGCCACCAGGCCGCCGAGCGCGCGTTGTCGTCCGGGCGTGTCGGTGGACTGATGCTGGCGGAGCAGCGGCTGCAGCCCGGGCCGCAGCGCCACGATCGCCGGCAGGACGGCCATCGCCACCGCCAGCCCGACCGAGGCGGCGAGCGCCGCGGCGAAGACGGTGCCGTCGAGCACGATTTCCGTCTGGCGCGGCACCTCGGCCGGCAGCCGCGACACCAGGACCGGCAGGAGCGCGCGCGCCAGCGCCACGCCGGCGAGCGCGCCGGCCGTGGCCAGCACGATCTGCTCGACCAGCAACTGCCGGAGGAGCTGGCGTCGCGAGGCGCCGACCGCCGTCCGCACCGCCAGCTCGCGCGCGCGTTCGATCGAACGGCCGAGTACCAGGGTGCCGAGGTTGGCGGCGCCGAGCAGCAGCACCAGTCCGACCGCCGCCAGCAGCAAGGTGAGCGCCGGGCGTACCGCCGTGGTCGTGCTGTCCTGCAGCGACACGACCCGTATCGTGCGGCCCCAGTCATCGGCTTTGCCGAGGATGCGCCGCATCTCGGGCACCAGCGCGGCGACCTCGTTGGACGCCGCGGCCGCCGTCGTCCCGTCGCGCAGCCGCGCGATCGCGAGCGACATCGTCGTACGCTGCGCCGGCGTCCCTGGCCCGAACGGCAGCGGCACCCACAGGTCGGCGCGCTCGCCCAGCACCTCGAAGCCGGGTGCCATCACGCCGACGACCTCGTGGGCCACCTGGTCGATCTGCACCGAGCGGCCGATGACGGAGGGGTCGGCGCCGAAGCGACGGCGCCACAGGCCATCGGCCAGGACGGTGACGCGCTCGCGGCCGACCGTGCCGTCACCTGGCGCGAGCGGGCGGCCGAGCGCCGCGGTCGTGCCGAGCACCTCGAAGAAGTTGTCGGAGACCCGGTTGCCGGTGACCTTGAGCGGCTCGCCGCCCTCGGCGCCGAGCGCCATCAGCCAGCCGGTGGCCATCCCGGCCACGGCCGGCAGCGACGACGCCCGGTCGCGCCAGAAGCCGATGTCCTCGTTGGAGACGTACTCGCCGGGCCAGACCGCCACCAACCGCTCGGGCGATGCGAACGGCAGCGGCCGCAGCACCACGCCGCGCACCACCGAGAACACGGCGGCGTTGGCCCCGGCGCCCAGGGCCAGCAGCAGGATGGCCGCGGCCGCGAAGGCCGGGCGGCGGGCGAGACCCCGGACGGCGAGGCGGACGTCGTGGAGCAGCATGGCCGCTTGGACGCCGGACTCCTGCCGCGGGTTAGCCGTCGCGGGTTGTCACGGAAGGCAAAGGGGGCCTGACGCCATGTGCAGGAGCGTTACGGCGTCGTTGCGTGCTTGACGTATCCCGTACGTTGGTGCCACAAGGCCGCAAAGACTCGCGCGGCGCCACGACGCACCGGCCGCGGCGACGCTGCCGCGTCTCGGTCCCCCGCCGCGCTGACCGCCGTTGAGAGCCGGCCGGCTCGTCGCGATCCTCCTATCGCAGATCCCCCCACATACGCCTCCAGATGAGCCAGCGGCCGTCGGGCTGGCGGCGCAGCACGTTGACGTGCCAGTGGCGCTGAGTGCGGGGCGGGTCGTGGCGACCGTCGACGGCGACGACGAAGGTGAGCGATCCCCGCCCGGACGCGACCGCGAGTTCCCCCTCGACATGCACCTCGTCGATGCCGGCCTCGATCGCCGTCACGGTGGTCACTGGGCCGCTGTCGGGAAACCAGAACCGCGCAATGGCGTCGGCGCCCGCGAGCGGTGGCAGCCCACTCGGAAAGATCGCTGCGTCGGCCGTGAGGGTCGCCATCACCGCAGCGCGATCGTTGGCCAGCCAGGCATCGCGGTAGGCCTGGACCGCTCGCACCACGGCGGCGCGGTCGTCAGCGTTGGCCTCCTGGGCGCTGGCCCACACCGGAAGCGCACACACCAGGCACACCGCCAGGCGAATCGGCATGGCCCATATTGGCTCTTCCGGTCCTGCGGTGCCTGCCCGGCAGATACCGCAGGCGCCTGGACCTGGGACGAGCAGCCTGCTGACGGGACAGGCGCCGTTGGTCCCGGTCCCGCATCCGCGTCGTCGTCAGCGCACGTGCGCGTCGCCGCTGAACGTCTTGAGGCGCAGGCGGCTCGACCCGCCGCCGTTCAGCGTGCCAGTGAGATTGCGCCGGCCGCGCGCCCGCGACAGCGTGATCGGCAGGTCGCTCTCCAGGTCGCCGCTGAAGGTGTTGAACGCCACCTCGGCGCGGGCATCGGCCGGCACACGCACGTCGATCTCGCCGCTGAAGGTGTCGATGTCCAGCGCCTGGCCGTCGGACCAGCGGCTGGCCACGACGGTGACGTCGCCGCTGAAGGTCTTGATGCCGGCGCCCTGGGTGAGCTGCTCCACCCGGATCGGACTCGAGAAGCCGCCGATCTCGTGCCGCCCGTCCACCGCCACCACGGTGACCGGGGCGCTGAAGGTCTTCACGTCGAGCCGGGTGCGCGCCGGCACCTCGATGCGGATGTCGGCCTCGACGACGTTGTCCTCGTCGCCGTCGCGATCGCGATCCCGGTCGTGCTGATTGGCGTTGATCACGATCTCCGACGCGGTGGCGTCGATGTCGAAGGTGATTTCGCGCAGCTTCTCGGCGGTGGCGCGCCGCACCGCCCGGATCACCACCTGATCGGCCGCGGTGCCGCGAATGTCGACGGTGCCCGAGAACGTCTTCAGCCGCAGCGTGCCGCCGGACTGGAACGGCAGGGTGCGGTCGACCCGCTCCTCGATGCGCTGGGCCCAAACCGGCGACGCCCCGAGCAGCACGAGAGCCACGGCCATCGCGCCCCGCGGGCCGCGCGTGGTATGCCGTCCTTCCCGAGCCCCGAAACCCGAGCCCCGAGCCCCGCTCGTCGCTTGCCGCATGGTCACCTCGGTCCCATAGACGGACCGGGATCGCAAAGGGTTGCCGCCTACATGCACCACTTGCCGAGCGGCCGCGGTCCGCCCTTGCCGGGCTCGTGCTCCGAGATGACGATCTCCCAGGCGGTCCGGAAGTCGCCGGGACCGACCACTGAGCGGCGCTCCTTGGGTTCCATCGCGATCTGCGCCGCCATGGCCCCGACGGCGGCCATCCAGCCGAGCACCGAGGCGGCGTCGGCCTTCCACTCTTCGTTCCAGTCGGGCGTCTGCAGCGCGGCGGTGATGGTCGGGATCAGCTGATCGCGAATGGCCTGCACGGTCGATCGGTGCACGTGCAGCGGCGATACGCCCTGGCCGAACGTCATCAGGAACAACCCGACGATCTGCTCCACGTCGTCGCGGGTTCCGTAAGTACCTGTGTCCGCCATCGCGCCTCCTGTCGGGGTTGGGGTGCGGCCGGCCGGCCCCGGTCACGCCACGCGGAGTGTAGCCTGTTCGGCGAGCCGCCTCCGCACCGCGTGGGCCGAGCCGGGCCGGCGGCGCCGATCGGCCGCCAGCAGGTCGCCGACCAGGGCGGCGAGCGACGGCGGACATTCCGGCGACCGGGCGCGGATGTCGGCCGCCCAGTCGATCCCGGCGGCGTCGATCGGCCGGCCGACGAACGGCCGTTCGCCGGTGAGGGCTTCGAACAACACGACGCCGAAGCTCCACAGGTCGGCGGCGCCGTCCAGGTCCTCGCCGCCGACGGCCTCGGGCGCCATGTAGGCCGGCGTGCCGGCGAAACGGCCGACGTGATCGACGGTGGTGAGGTCGGCGCCGGCGAGCCACGTCGCCGGCTCGCTGCTGCGGCGCGGCGGCCGCGACGCCGGTGCGGTGGTGACGAAGATCTCGGCCAGGCCGAAGTCGAGCAGCTTGGGCTGGCCGTCGCCGGTGAAGGCAATGTTGCTGGGCTTGATGTCGCGGTGCAGCAGCCCCTCGTCGTGCAGGCGGGCGATCGCCCCCGCCAGGTCGTGCGCCATCGTCAGCACCGCGTGCGGCGCCATCGGCGACCGGCGCAGCCGATCGGCCAGCGTCCCGCCGTCGAGGTACTCCATCACCAGCGCCGGCGCGCCGCGCCAGGTCTCGAGGCCGTAGACGAGCGCGAGGTTCGGATGCGCGAAGGCGGCCATCGCCCGCGCCTCGCGCCGCAGCCGCACCGATTCGGCCATCGAGACGCGCGGCAGCGTCTTGATCGCCACCGAGCGGTCGAGTCCGGTGTCGCGCGCCAGGTAGACGACGCCCATCCCGCCGCGGCCGAGCTCGCGTTCGAGCCGGAACTTGCCCGAGAGCAGCGCCGGCAGCTGCGACGGCCCGACCTCGCCGCCGCAGCGCTCGCAGCGGGCGCTGCCGGGGCCGGCGACGTAGCTGCAGCGGGTGCACACCACCGCGGCGTCCTCCGTGGCCTGCTGCAGTTCGGCGCGCCGGCCCGAGCCGCCGGCCGGCGTCTCGCGCAGGCGCAGGTTCTCGACCTTGAGGGCCAGGGCCGCCGCCACCGGCGCCAACTGCGCCTGATCGTCGCGCGAGAACGGCAGGTCGCTCAGCTTCTCGCCGAGCGCCAGCACGCCGACCAGGTCGTGGTCCGAGCGCAACGGCACGAGCAGGTGCACCTCGCCGTCGGCGAGCCACTGCTGATCCTCGAGCGGCAGGTCTTCGACCCAGCCGCCGCGCTGATCCAGCTCGACGACGAGCGCCTCGGACCGCGTCGAGACGATGGAGACGAGCGGGCTGTCGACGGGCAGCGATCGCAGGCGCCGCGTGCCCGACGTCAGCCGGCCCGATTCCCAGTCGGCGACCAGCACGTCGGCCTGGGCGAGGTGCAGCGTGTCGCGGATCCGCTCGCTGAAGTCGCGGCACAGGCCCTCCAGCGAGTCGCTGCGCACCCCTCCCGACGAGGCCAGCGAGCCGAGCAGGACGCGGGCATCGACGGCCTCGCGGAAGAACAGCCGATCGATGCGATCGAGCAGCGGTCGGCGCACCGCCAGCACGACCAGCAGCACCGCCAGCGGCACCAGCGTCGAGGCCGCCGACGTGCTGACGAACTGGGCGATCGTCTGATCGCGGTTCTCGAAGAGCGCCGTCACCAGCAGCAGCGCCGGCGCCGCCGCCAGGGCCATGATCGTGTAGCGGGCGAGCGCGTACTGCACTGCCCGGCGCACCAGCACCTTGACGTCCATCACGCGGTGCACCAGCACGGCGTAGGCGGTGGTGATCGGAATCGACAGCAGCAGCGGGTAGAGCACGAGGCCGACCATCAGCCGGCGCGGCGGCACGCTGATGAACGCCTGGTAGGCCGGCGAGGCCGCCTCGGCGAACACCTGCACGGCCATCGGCACGAACCCGGCGGCCAGTCCGACCACGAACAGCCGGTAGCGCCGGCGTTCCCGGGCGTCGGCGCGGGCGGCCTTCCACAGACCGAACGGCAGCGCCGGCAGCGCCAGGCCGAAGAGAATCGCGTCGAACCAGGTGGCGTCGCGGCCCCAGGCCACCGCGGGGAGCAGCGCCCCGGCGCTGGCGCTGGCGACGAAGAGCACGGCGCCGGCGGCGGTGGCCACCCCGACCAGCGCGCGCTCGACGCGCTGGCCGCGGTCGATGCGGTGCAGCCGGGGGAACTGCTGCACGAACAGCCAGAGGTAGAGCGGCAGCCAGGCGTCGGGATGCAGCGCCAGCAGGCCGCGCTGCACGGCCGCGGCGGCGTCCGGCAGCGCCTCGAGCCGGGCGATCAGGCCGTTGGCGAACGAAACCGCCACCAGCAGGAAGAACACCCCGAGGTGCACGGCGCGGCGATCGTGGCGGCCGGCCGTGGCCAGGAACGCCGCCGCACCGCCGAACACGGCGACGTGCGCGACCAGCACGACGGCCGGGATGGCGCGCGCGCCGAGGAAGCCGGTGTGGCCGGCGACCAGCGCGGCGGCGACGGCGATCTTGGCTGCGGCCGTGGCGACGACGAACGGCGTGAGCAGGTGCAGTCCGGAACGGCGGGAGCGCGGCGTCGGCGGCTCAGCGGCGGCGGCTGAGCGGGTCATGCGGCGACGGTAGCACAGGGCCTGCTCGGGGCGATGCCATACTGGCCGGGCGAGGAGCGCGACACGCATGAGCGAAGTGGTTGTAGTGATCACCGGGGCGAGCGCCGGCATCGGCGCCGCCCTGGCCGAGCGGCTGGCGAACGGCGGTGCGAACGTGGTGCTGGTGGCGCGCCGCGCGGACGCCCTGGAGGCGGTGCGGGCGAGGTGCGGCGATCGGGCCCTGGCCGTGGTCGCCGACGTCACCCGGCGCGATGACATGACCCGCGTGGTCACCGAGGCGGTGGCCCGCTTCGGCGGCATCGACGTCTGGGTCAACAACGCCGGGCGCGGCATCACCCGCGCGCCCTCCGAGCTCACCGACGCCGACATCGACGAGATGATGCTCGTCAACGTCAAGTCGGTCGTCTACGCGGTGCAGGCCGTGCTGCCGCACTTCAAGGCGCGCGGGCGCGGCCACATCGTCAACGTGTCGTCGGTGCTGGGCCGGCGGCCGTGGGCGATCTTCCGGTCGGCCTACTCGGGCGCCAAGCACTTCCTCAACGCCTACACGGCGATGCTGCGCGAGGAGCTGCGCGAGCCGTACCCAGGCATCCAGGTGTCGCTGGTGTCACCCGGCGTGGTGGCCACCGAGTTCGGCGTCAACGCGATGCACGGCGGCCCCGATTCGCGGACGCTCGACGGGGCGCAGCCCGCCGCGGAGGTGGCCGAGGTGATCGCCGGCGTCATCGCCTCGCGGGCGGCCGACGTCTACACCCGCCCCGGCGCGCGCCAGCTGGTGCTCGACTACCTCGCCGGCCTCGGCCAGGATCCCGCCTGAGCGGCTAGTCGGTACCGGCGGCCTGGGCCTTGAGGAACGGCTCGACGGCGGCCATCGCCGGGTCGATGCGCGAAAAGCTGTCGGAGTAGCTGAGGCCGTCGAGCAGCTTGAGGGTCACCTGGGTGCCCTTGAGCTTCGCCTCGTAGGCCTTCACGTTCTCCATCGCCGACGTGTCGGCGGCGCCGATCAGCCAGAGCGTGGGCGCCTTGATCTCGGCCGGCTCCAGCACCGGATAGTCGACGATCGCCCCGAGCATCAGCGTCGACACGGCGACGCCGCCGTCGAGTGCCACCACGTCGCCGGGCGTGAGCTTGCTCTTGTCGAGCGTGCCCGCGGCCTGGGCCTCGATCACCGGCATCCACTTGGCGCGCATGCCGAGGATGGCGTCGCGCACCATGCCTTCGACCGGTGGTCCCATCGTGGTGCCGCCGAGCACCGCGGACATCACGCGATCCGAGCGCGCCGCAAGGTAGCGGCCGATGGCCGCGCCGTGCCCGAACCCCCACAGGTGGAATCGCTGCGCCTTGGCGGCGTCGGCCACGGCGAGCAGGTCGTCGAGCATCAGTTCCAGCGCATAGGACCCGGGCTTGGCGGGCTTGTCGCTGTCGCCGGTGCCGCGCAGGTCGAGCGTGATCACCGTGTACGACTTGCTCAGCCGCTCGACGTAGCCGCGATCCTTCCACGAGCCGCGGGTCTGCCCGCCACCGGGCACGAGCATGATCGCGGGCCCGGTGCCGGTCACCTCGTAGGCGATCTTCGTGCCGTCCTTCGCGGTGGCCATCGGCACCTTGGCGGCCGCCGCGCTGGCCGTGGGTGCCGCCGCTGCGCCGGCCGGCCGGGTAGCGGCGGGCGTGGCGGCCGGGACCGGCGTGGCCGTGCCTGCCGGCCGGGTCGAGGCACAAGCGGCCAGCATCAGCGTGGGCGCCATCCACAGGGCAACCCGGACAGCAGCCCGCGGGCGCGCGGTGGTGACGAACGATGACATGTCGGTCCTCCGGGACATAGGTGAACCCGACAGGAATATCACAACGACCGCCACGGCGCGACCGGAATGCGGCCGCGGCCGGCGTATCATCGGCCCCTGCCGTGGAGCCCCGCCGATGCCGCCTCGCCATGTCCTTGCCGCCCTGCTCGCCATGACCGCCACTGGCCTCGGACTGTCGGCGCAGACGCCGCCGGCCGATCCCAACCGGCGCGTGCTCGAGGTCGCCGACTTTCGCTTCGAGGGTGGCGGCGTGCTGCCGACCGCGCGCATCGCCTATGCGACGTTTGGCTCGCTCAACGCCGCCGGCGACAACGCGGTGCTGCTGACGACGTCCTACGGCGCCGACTATCACGTCTACGACTTCGTCGTCGGCGCCGGGAAGGCGTTCGACCCGGCCCGCGACTTCATCGTCACCACCGAGATGTTCGGCAACGGCGTGTCGTCGTCGCCCAGCAACACCCCGGCGCCGCACGCCGGGCCCGATTTTCCGGCCATTGCCATCCGCGACAACGTCGAGGCGTCGAAGCGGGTGCTCGACCACCTCGGCGTCAGGCACGTCCGCGCGGTGGCGGGCTTCTCGATGGGCGCCGAGCAGTCGTTCCAGTGGGCGGTGTCGCACCCCGGGTTCATGGACGCGATCATCCCGTGGTGCGGCACGGCCAAGACCTACCCGCACGGCGTGGTGCGTCTGGAGAGCGCGATTGCCGCGCTCACGGCCGATCCGGCGTTCGCCGGCGGCCGCTACACGTCGTCACCGACGCGCGGGCTGGCGGCCTGGTCGGCGCACTGGGCGGCGTGGGTGTGGTCGCAGGAGTGGTGGCGGCGCGAGCTGTACAAGCCGCAGGGCGACACGGTGGAGGCGGTGATCGCCGCGCGCGCCGCCCGCGACGCCGGCCGTGACGCCAACAACCTGATCGCCCAGGCGCGCGCGTGGCAGCGCCACGACGTGGGCCAGACCCCGGGGGCCGGCGGCCTCGAGCCGGCGCTGCGCGGGATCCGCGCCCGCGTGCTCTACATGCCGTGCGAGACCGATCTCTACTTCCCGTTGGGCGACGCCCGCTACGAACAGCAGTTCCTGGCCCGCTCGACGTTCATGCCGATTCCGTCGCTGTGGGGCCACTCGGCGGGCGGGGGCGGCAACGCCGCCGACGCGCGGTTCATCAACGAGCAGATCGCGCGGTTCCTGGCGCCGTAGCCTGCCGGCGGGCGGTGCTGAAGTTCTTTCGGAGCCCCGAGCCCCGGCACCTTTCCCCTCACCACGCGGTGAGGGCGTCTTCGAACAACGCTGCCAGCGCGTCTTCTGCCGCCGGGCGCGGCGACAGCTTGGTCACGCGATGCTGCGGCAGCGTGCCCTCGACCAGCGCCGGAATGTCGCTCGTCGTGTAGCCGACGGCGGCCAGGCCGTTGGGCACGCGCAGCCGCTGCATGAACCACGTGATGCGATCGGCGAGCACCCGGCCGGCGTCGGCGTCGGCCACGCCGGTCACGTCTGCGCCCAGGGCATCGGCGGCCTGCAGGTGCCGGCCCGGATTCGCCGCGGCGGTGAAGCGGAACACCGCCGGCGCGTTCAGGATCACCGACATGCCGTGCGGCACGAGCGGATGCGTGGTGGCGTAGCCGGGAGCGCGATAGTTCTTCACCAGTCCTGACACCGGATACGACATGCCGTGCGGCAGGTGCACGCCGGCGTTGCCGAAGCCGACGCCGGCATACGACGCCGCCAGCAGCATCTGCGCCCGCGCCTCGTCGTCGCCCGGGTCTTCCACCGCGCGCACCAGGTATCCAGCCACCATCCGCAGCGCCTGCAGCGACCACACGTCGCTGATCGGATTCGAGCCCTGATAGGCCGGACGCAGGGCCGGGCGATCCGGACGCGGCCGCGACGCGTAGGGCAGCGCGGTGAACGACTCCACGGCGTGACTCAGGATGTCGAGCCCGCTCGACGCCGCCACTTCCGGTGGCATGGTGCGCGTGTTGTCGGGATCGAGCAGTCCCAGCGCGGGCTTGAGCCGGCGGCTGGCGATGCCGGTCTTGGCGTGCATCGCCGTCAGGTCGAAGATGCTGACGCCGGTGGTCTCGCTGCCGGTGCCGGCGGTGGTGGGAATGGCGATGAGCGGCTTGAGCGGCCCGGGCACGGGCATCGCCCTGCCGATCGGCGCGTTGACGTAGTCGAGGAAGTCGGCCGGCGGATACGTGGTGTAGAGGTTCACCGCCTTGGCGGTGTCGATCACCGAGCCGCCGCCCACGGCGACGATGCCGTCGATCGACTGGCCGGCCGCGAAGTCGATGGCCTCGCGAAACGAGATGTCGGTCGGCTCGACGCGGACCCGGTCGAACACCACCGCCACGACTCCGGCGGCGTCGAGGGATGCCAGGACGGTGGCCAGCGGCGGGAGGCGGGCGATGACCGGGTCGGTGACGACCAGCGCGCGGCGAACCCCCAGGTCCGCCAGGTCCTGGCCGACCTCTCGGGTGACACCCGGGCCGAACCGGACGCTCGACGCGGCCATCTCGAAGGCGTATTCGTGCTGCACGGGCGGCAGTCTACCTCCCCGCCGGCGAGCGCGTCAGCGATTGACGGATCCGGTGACCGCCAGTGATTCCGGCGTGGCGCCGCTGACCGCGCTACGCGGCATTGCATGTAATATGCACATTGCATGCAATCATGAGTTCCAAGACCATCTCGCTCAAACGTGAGGCCTACGATCGGCTGCGGGCCGCCCGCCGGTATCCGTCCGAGTCGTTCAGCGAGGTGGTGCTGCGCGCCACCTGGCCGGAGGACACGGTCTCGAGCCGGGAGCTCCTGGCCCGGCTGAGCCGGAACCGGCCGTGGTTCAGCGCCGACGAACTCGACGCGATCGTCGCGGCCAAGGCCGCCGACGCGCCGCCGGAGGATCCATGGAGCGGGCGCTGATCCTCGACACCACCTTCCTGGTGGACCTGCAGCGCGAGCACGCCCGCGGCGTCCCCGGCCCCGCCACGGCGTTCCTCGACGCCCGCCCCGACGCCAACCTCTACCTGCCGTTCGTCGTGCCCGGCGAGCTGGCCGCCGGCGTGTCCGGCGCGCATCGCGACCGCTGCGAGGCGTTCATCGCGCCGTTCTACCTGCTGCCGCACACGCCCGACGTGAGCTGGGAGTTCGGCCGGGCCCTCCGGCACCTGCGTCAGATCGGCGAGACGATCGCCATCAACGATCTGTGGATCGCAGCGACCGCGCTCGCCTACGAGATGCCGGTGGTCACCGCCAACGTCGCGCAGTTCCGTCGCGTGCCGCACCTCGAGGTGGAGGCGTACTGAAGGCAGGCCGCGCCGCGGACGTATGATCCGCGCGTGCGTGCCCTGGCTCTGCTGCTTCTGGCGCTGATTGCCGCTTCCGCTCCCGTTCGGACGCAGCCCGCGGCGCCGCCCGCGCCACCGCCGTTCGACGTCGTCGAGGCGTCGATCGCCGACATCCACGCCGCGCTGCGCGCCGGCCGTATCAGCTGCCGCGGGTTGGTCGAACGCTATCTGCGCCGCATCGATGCCTACGACAAGAACGGTCCGGCCGTGAACGCGATCGTGCTCGTCAACCCGCGCGCGCTCGACGACGCCGATGCCCTCGACGCGCGGGCGAAGAGCGGCGCCGCGCTCGGCCCGCTGCACTGCGTGCCGACGATCGTGAAGGACAACTTCGAGACGGTGGGGCTGCAGAGCTCGAACGGATCGCTCACCTTCGAGGGTTACCTGCCGTCGGCCGACGCCTTCCAGGTGGCGCGCATCAAGACCGCCGGCGCCATCGTGCTGGCCAAATCGAACCTCGCCGAGTGGGCGTTCACGCCGAACGAGACGGTCAGTTCGATCCTGCCCGGCTACACGAAGAATCCGTATGCGCTCGATCGCGTCACCGCCGGGTCGAGCGGCGGGACGGCCGCGGCCGTGGCGTCCAGCTTCGGCGCCGTCGGACTGGGCAGCGACACCGGCAACTCGATTCGCGGGCCGTCGTCGCATCAGGCGCTGGTCGGCATCCGCTCGACGATGGGGCTTACCAGCCGTGCCGGTGTCTTTCCGCTCAGTCTGCTGGCTGATATCGCCGGGCCGATGGCGCGCACCGTGGCCGACGCGGTGGCGGTGTTCCAGGTCGTGGCGGGGGAGGATCCGAATGACGCCGCCACCGCGGCGTCGCGCGGACGGACCATCCCGCGCTATGCCGAGGCGCTGCAGCGCGACGCGCTGCGCGGGATGCGCATCGGCGTGCTGCGCCAAGCCTACGAGCGCGACACGACCGATCCGGAAATCGTCCAGGTGTTCATGCGGGCGGTCGAGGACCTTCGGGGGGCCGGCGCGACCGTCATCGATCCGGCCACCGTGCCCGGGCTCGACGACATCAAGCGCGTGCCCGGCATGGCCGCCTGCCAGGGTTTCAAGCACGACATCAACGCGTTCCTGGCCGCGCGCAAGGGCCGCGTCCCGGTGGACGACCTGGCTGCGATCGTCAAGGGCGGCAACTTCCATCCCACGGTGCAGCGGCGGCTCGAACAGGCCGAGCAGGGGCCCGCCAACGGGCCCGACACGCCCGAGTGCAAGGCCGAGGCGGCGTATCGCGACGAGGTGCGGAAAGCGGTGCTGGCCCTCATGGACGGCCAAAAGCTCGACGTGCTGGTGTATCCGACCTGGAGCAACCCGCCGCGGCTGATCGGCGACCTGAACACGCCGGGCGGCGACAACAGCCAGTTCTTCTCGCCGACGACCGGCTTCCCGTCGGTCCAGGTGCCGATGGGCTACACGCGCGGCGGCCTGCTGCCGGCCGGCATCACCTTCTTCGGCCGCCCGTGGAGCGAATCGACGCTGATTGGGGCCGCCTATGCCTACGAGCAGGCAACGCAGCATCGGCGCCCGCCCCCGTCCACGCCTCCGCTCCGCTAGGGGCCTGGCCCCGATGGCATCGTTCTCGCGCGATGCTGCCGTCAACACCTGGCAGATTTCGCCAACGTTGCAGCGGTTACAGCAGGCGCGGGGCGAGTTCGACCGGATTCGGCGCAACCGGCGTGCCATTGGGGCCAGGCCCCTAGATGCGCGGTGGCTCTAGATCGCCTTCGGCGGCTGAATCACGTCATCGGGCGGCGGCGGGTCGCCGGCGCCGGCCTGAACCACGGACCGAACGCCTGGCGACGCGGCTCAGCGTTCGCGCAGCGGAGTAGCGAGCACGGCGTCGAGCCGCCGGCGCAGGGCCTCGACCTCGTCCTGCAACGCCCGCGTGCGCGCCTCGAGTGCCTTGACGCCGGCCAGGGCGACGCCGTCGGCGTCGAGGGTGCCAATCCGCAGCGGATCCTGGCCAAGGCCGAACGCCGCATGGAAGTCCTGCGCCGTCGGCCCGATGTGCCGGATGCCGGGATCCTGCGCCTTGTAGCTCCACTCGGTGACCGGCATGCGGGCAATGCGGCCGAGGACGTCGTCGCCGTCGAGCTCACGGAACTGATGCTTCACGTTGACGTCCGACAGCACCGACCAGTCGGTGGCGTTGGGTTGGAGCGCCGCGCCCAGCGACGCCGCGGCGTTGGTGAAGAATTGGAAACCGCCGGCGGCGCGCACATTGAAGCCGTTCGGGCCGAGCGAACCGAACGGCGTCGCCGATGAGTTGTCGGCGAAGACGAACGAGCCAGAAGCGGCGGGAATGGTCAGCGCCGAGCGGCCGAGCGCGATGCTGCTGTCGCCGTTGGCCGCCGCGTGATCGCCGAAGGCGAGAGCCTGGCGCCCGGTGGCCGAAGACTGGAACCCGCCAACGATGCTGTCGGCCCCGGCCGCCACGGTGTGCGAGCCGAACGCCGTACTCGAGATGCCCGAGGCCGTCGTCGACGTGCCTGCCGCCAGACTGGGAGTGCCGGTCGCGGCGGAGTTCCATCCGAACGCGACACTGTTGGTGCCCGTCGCCTGCGTGCCTTCTCCGAACGCGGCGCTGTAAGTCCCGGCCGCCGTGGACCCGCCGCCAAGCGCCACGCTCGATCGTCCGCTGGCGATTGTGTTCTGTCCGAACGCGGCGCTGAAGTGGCCGATATTGGCGTCGTCCCATTGGCCGCCGCCGACTGCTCCGGCCCGCAACGCGCCTCTGCCGGCGTACCACATCATGCGGGTTCCGGCTCCGCTCGTCGGGATTCCCGAGTCCCCGTCCGGCCGGGCGAGGATGCTGCCGCCAGAGAGCAGCGAGATCGCCGGCGGGATTGCCGCCGCCGGCGCCGGTCGTGGATCGCCCGGCACTGCGGCACCGGGCGTGAACACGAACGGCCCACTGCCGCCGCTGGCGGTGCGCCAGGTGCCGCTCAGCCCGGCGATCGCGATCTCCGCGTCGACGTGCACCGCGATACCGCCGGGTGAGGTGACGATGGTGAGGCCCATGCCGATCCCGCCATCGGGATTCGGGAATGCGAGACCCGCAACCGACGCGCGGTCGCGGCCGCCGCCGCATTGATCGTCGCTGCCCTCGATGCGGTAGACGCCGCCGGCCTGTGTCACGGTGACGGTGAGCACGTTGCAGTGCGGCTGCATCTGCCAGCGGAACGTGCCGAGGGTCTGCCCGGCGCTGGTCCCGGCAGACATGATGAGGATCGCCAGCACCAACGACACCGAAATCGGGATTCGCATGACCACCCTCACTTCCCGCCCAGGACGGCTTCCAGACGCGCCAGACGCGCCCGCAGCGCGTCGTTCTCGCGGCGCAGCTCGTCGACGGCCGCCCGCAACGCCGACGTCCTGGTCTCGAGTGCCTGAACCCCGGCCAGGGCCACGCCGTCGGCGTCGATGGTGTTGATCCGCAACGGGAAGTCGCCGAGGCCGAAGGCGGCCCGGAAATCCTGCGCGGTTGGACCCATGTGACGGATCGCCGCAGTCTGCGCCTTGTAGTTCCACTCGCGGATCGGGATGCGCGCCAGCCTGGTCAGCAGATCCTCGCCATCGACGTCGCGGAAGTTCTCCTTGGCGTTGACGTCGGAGAGCGCCGCCCACGAACTGCCGTTGGCGGCGAGCGCCGCCCCGGTGGACAGATCGCTCCTGGTATAAAGATAGAATCCGCCGGCAAACCTGGCGCCGAACTCGTTGGGCGCATTCGACTGGAACGGGTCCCCCGTGGACCGATCGCCGAACATGAACGAGCCGACGGCAGCTGCCGAGGTGCGGGCGAAGCTGCCGAGCACCACGCTGTAACCCCCGCCAGCCTCGGCCCCATGTCCGAACGCCAAGGAGTTCTGGCCCGGCGCCGAGCTGAAGACGCCGCCCGCCAGACTGGAGTAGCCGCTCGCCGTGGTGCCCAATCCCAGCGCAGTCGACGCCTGGCCGCTGGCTGTGGTGGTCTGGCCCATCGCCGTGCTGTGCGCTCCGCTGGCGACCGTCGCATACCCGGTGGCGAGGGCCGCGGAATTGCTGGCGGTGGTCGCCGAGCCGAGCGCCACGCTGCCGCTACCGCTGGCCAGTGGGTACTGCCCCAGCGCGACGCTGTCGTCGCCCACGGCAACGGCGCCGTTGCCGATCGCGACAGCGGCAAAGCCCGTGGCCTTGGTGTTGTAGCCGAGGGCGCTGCTGAAGACGCCCACACTGGGTTCGTCCCAGTGCGGCCCGTCGACTTTGCCGGCGCGGAATGCCGCCTTGCGCGGATGCCACATCATCCGGGTGCCGGCGCCGGTGGCCGGGATGGTCCCGAGGTCGAGCTGTCCGCCGGCCAGCAGCCCGCCGTCGGTGAGCAGGCGGATGGTGGCCGGCACCGCCGCCGTTGGCGCTGGGCGCGGACCGCCGCCAGTGCCAGCGCCGGGCGTGAAGGCGAACGTCCCCGACCGGCCACCGCTGTCTCGCCAGGACCCGCTCAATGTCGCCAGCGCGATCGTCGCGTCGATCGGCGTGGCGGTGCCGCCCGGCGCGGCCACGACGTTGAGCCCGAAGCCGATCGACCCGTTTGGATTCGGGAACGCGGTGCCGATGACCGCCGCACTGGTCGCGGCCCCACACTGATCGTCGGTGCCCTCCACCCGGTACACCGCGCCGACCGGCGTGACCACGACCGTCAGGACGTTGCAGTACGGCTGCAGTTGCCAGCGGAACGTCCCGAGTGATTGCGCGTCGGCCGACTGCGTCGCCAATCCGAACAGGGCGATCGCCGACAGGGCAGCGGCGAGCAGCGATCTCATGATGTCCTCCAAGCGGCGCTCTGGACCGCCTCACTGGAGTGATCACGACGCGAGGAGCGAACCCGACACCGCTGCTGCGCGAGGGGCGACATGCCGCGCGCGGAAGACGTGGTACGGGTGACGCGGACAGGTGACTAGCGCGCGCGGGCCAGCAGATCCTTCGCCCGGGCGGTGTCCTTGTGCGCCGGCCCGAGCGTGGTCTGGAGGTGGCCAACGGCGGTCTCCAGGGTGCGTCGGGCTTCGGCGTGACGGCCGGCCGAATGCTGCGCGTCGGCCAAGGTCAGCAGCATCCGGCCCAGCCGGCTCGATGGCGCGCCCGGGACGGTCCGCTGGATCTCGGCGTCGACCGCTCGCGTGGCGTCCTCGAGCGCGCGATCGCCACGTCCTTCGGCGATGCCAATCTGGGCGCGACGCAGCAGAGCGCCGCTCACCAGTTCGTCCTGGGGCGACACGGCCTCGGCCCGTTCCAGGGCGTCGTCGGCGAGCCTCCGCGCCAGCGCGAGCTGGCCGCGGGCGAGGGCGATGTTGGCGCGCTGCAGCGTCAGCGCGGCGAACGCGCCGTGGCCCGGCGGCAGCCGCTGACGCAGTTGTGCCTCGGCGCGGTCGAACAACTCGGCGGCGCGATTGAGCCGCCCGCGCTGCCGCTCGGCGCCGGCCAGCAGCATCAGCGCCTGCAGCTGCACCACCTGGTCGTCGAGCCGGGCGGCCTCCTCGATCGCTCGTTCGATCATCGTGACGGCCTGATCTTCGCGGCCCAGCTCGAGCACCGGCCGGGCCGCGTTCAGCAGCAGCATCGGCGACACGCTGGCGCCGACGGCATCGGCCTGGGAGATGTCGACGGCCTCGGCAAACGCGCGGTCGGCTTCGAGCGGGCGCCCGAGCGACATCAGCGCCAGGCCCCAGTCGTTGAGAAGCGTGCCGGCCTGCTCGGTGCGGTCGCGCCCGAGCGCTTGCAGCTGGGTCCAGCCAGCCCGGGACGCCGCTTCGTCATCGGTCATACGGCCGGCCGATCTGAATGCCGCAGCCACGGCCAGCTCGGCGTCGAGCAGCGCGAGCGGCGAGCCGAGCCCGGATTCGCGCAGCAGGCGGCGGGCGGTGATCACGTGCGAGATGTCGCCGGCGTCGTCGCCGGCGTGACGCGCCACCGCGGCCGCGCTGCGCTCGCAGCGCACCCGGTCGAGCACGAATGGGCGCGCGTCGGGAAGAAGTTGCAGCGCCGCCTCGACCAGGGTCCTGGCCCGCCTCAGTTCGTCGAGATCCCCGCGAGCCAGCGTGCTGGCCAACGCGCAGCCGGCGGCTGCGCGTGTCGAGATGTGGGTGGCCGGCAGCTGCCGGGACAGCTCGTAGGCGCGCGTCAGCACCCGGCGGGCATTGCCGTCCTCGTCCTGGGATTGGTACTGCGTGCCGACCGAGATGAGTGATTGCACGGTCGAGGCATCCGGAGGATCCACGGGATGGCGATTGAGCACAGCCTCGGCGCGGGCCAGCAGGTCGCCAGCGGTGAACGGCCGTCCCTGGGGCGCCGCGTCGCTCAGCAGGAACTCGTTCAGGTCGATGGTGGCCTCGGCGCGCGCCAGTTGCTGCAGGGCGAAGTCGCGATCCCGTGCGCTCTCCCGGCTCTGCACCCACAGCGCCGCGGCCGCGCCGGCCAGCGCCAGGGTGACCGCGGCGGCGATGCCGACGCCGGCACGGTGGCGCCGGGCGAAGGTTCGCAGCCGGTAGACCCGCGAATCGGCTCGGACGGAGATCGGCTCATGTCGCAGGTGCCGCCGCAGGTCGTTGGCGAGGGCCTCGACGCTGGCGTAGCGATCGGCCGGGGACTTCTCGAGCACCGTCGCCAGGATCATGTCGAGGTCGCCGGTCAGGCGCCGCTGCCGGCCGGCCGGCGCCACCGCGCTCGCCGCGTCGGGAATCCGTTCGACGGTGGCAACCGCGTGCTCGGCCGGCGACTCCAGGCCGGGACCGGTGGGGTGGCGTCCGGTCAGCAGGCGGTAGAGCAGCACGCCAAGGGCGTAGACATCGGTGGCCGTGGTCATCGCTCCGCCGCGGATCTGCTCCGGCGCAGCGAACTCGGGGGTCAGCGCGCCCGGCGCCGGGCCGGCCGTCTCGCCGTCGCGGTCGAGCAGCTGGGCGATGCCGAAGTCGAGCAGTGTGGCGTGCCCATCGGCGTCGACCAGAACGTTCGAGGGCTTGATGTCGCGATGCACGATGAGATGCGCGTGGGCGTGGGCGACGGCTTCGCATACCTGCAGAAACAGGTTGAGGCACGCCTCGACGCCGAGACCGGCCGACTCGACGTAGGTGTCGATGCGCCGGCCTTCGACGAGCTGCAGTACCAGGTAGGGCTGGCCCGATGGCCGGACACCGGCGTCGAACAGGCGGGCGATATGGGGATGCGACAGGCGCGCCAGGACCGTGCCCTCGCGCTGGAAGCGCGCCGCCCCGGCGGCATCGAGGGCGGAGAGGTGCAGCAGTTTCACTGCCACGGCGCCCTCGTAGCGTCCGTCGCTGCGCCGGGCTCGCCAGACTGTGCCCATCCCGCCGCTGCCGAGCGGCGCCTCGAGCGTGTACGCGCCGACGGTGATGCCAGCCGCCCCCTCCGAGCCCGTCACCACCGGACCCTGGAGGAATGGCGAGTCGGCCAGGCGATCGTGCGCGACGAGCAGGTCGGCCACCACCGGCGCAATCGCCGGCTGGGTCGCCTGCAGACGCGCGAGCCACGCGGCTCGTTCCGTCGACGTCAGCTCGAGGGCGTCGTCGAGCAGCGGGCTCACCTCCGTCCACGTCCTGGGGTCGATGCCAATCATCGTCTGCTACCCAGATCACCATGTGGTGCCGAGATGCGCCACGCCCACGCGTCAGTCCCCGAGCGCCCGATGCAGGAGCAGCCGTGCCTTGGCCCAGTCGCGCTGGATGGTGCGTTCCGACACGCCGCGCATCGCCGCGATCTCGGCGAACGAGAAGCCGCAGAAGAACTTCAGGTCGACCAGCTCGGCCAGTCCCGGCTCGAGCGCGGCCAATTCCTCGAGGGCCTGGCCCAGGGCCTCGAGGTCGGTGGCCGACTCGACGGCCACCGCACCATCGTCGAGGGTGGTGAAGGTGAGGGCCCCGCCGCGTTTCTGGGCCCTGCGGTCGCGGACGTAGTTGATCACCAGCCCCCGCATCGCCCGCGACGCGTAGCCGAAGAACCGCTGGCGATCGGGAAACGCCGCGGCATCGCGCCCGGCCATCGACAGATACGCCTCGTGCAGCAGGGTCGTCGCGCCGAGCGTGATCGGTCCTGCCGAGCGGCGGACGTGCGACTCGGCCAGACGGTGCAGGTCGTCGTAGAGGACCGAAAACAGGTGGCTCCGGGCCGCCGTGTCGCCGCTGTCCGCGCGGACGACCAGGTCAGCCAGAGAATCCCCGGGCGCGTTCGCCATGTCCCATCCTAGCGTCGGCCCGCGGCCGCGACGAGTGCCTCCATCGCCAGCCCGTGCACTGCGGCGCGGCTGAGTTCACCCTCGACGAAACGACGCACCCGGCCTTGCGCGTCGGCCGACAGCCCGTCGACCACCCCGCGGTTGCTGGTGCCCATGATCACCGGCCAGAACGCCTCGGGCGAGGCGAGGGGCATCGACCAGCGCTCGACGCTCACCTCGGGCGCCGGCAGTCCGGCGTCGGCGAACAGCGCGCGCATCGCCTCCGGCGTCGTCACCCGACCGGCCGGGCTGATGTGTTCGAGCGAGTCGTCTTCGCGGCGCACGGCCTCCCAGAACAGCGCTTCGCCCGGGGCCAGCACCGTCTGGCCCCACACCGTGACGGCCAGCCGCCCGCCGGGCGCGAGCCACGTCCATGCCCGGCGCAGCAGGCCGGCCATGTCGTCGGCGAAGAACAACCCGAGCACCGAGACGACGGCGTCGAACGAGTCGCGAGGGAACGCGACCGTCTCGACGTCGCCCACCTCGAAGCGCGCCTGCGTGAGCCCTTCACGCGCTGCGGCACGGGTTGCGACCTCGATGAGTGCCGGCGTCAGATCCACGCCCAGCACGCTCCCCGTCGGGCCGACCGCGCGGGCCGCCGGCAGCGCCGACGCCCCGGTGCCGCAGCACAGGTCGAGCACGCGCTCGCCCGGCCTCAGCCGCAGGCGCTCGACCGTGCGGCGTCCGAACTCGTGCCAGAAGGGCAGCGCGTCGAAGGTGTCGGCGGCGGCGGTATAGGTGGCGACGACGCGGGCGGTGTCGGTCATCGACCCAGCGCGACCATGATACGCTCCAGCCCGACGCGACGCGCCGATCGACCCGCGGTGCTCCCCCGCGGCGCGCACCGTCACCGCTCGAGGGAGGTGCGGACGCCGCCATGCAGCTGCACAACCGAGTCGTGGCCCGGTTCGCCGACGGGCACATCGTGAAGGGGACGACCCAGGACTTCGCCGTCACCCGCGACTTCTTCCACGTGATTCCCGCCGAACCCGGCGCCACTCCGGTGCGGGTGAACGTCCCGCTGCTGAAGGCGGTGTTCTTCGTCAAGGATCACACCGGCGACAAGGACTACAACGAGCGCAAGGCGTTCGACAAGCTGGTGCCCGGACGCAAGCTGCAGGTGACGTTCCGCGACGGCGAGGTGCTGGTCGGCAGCTCCACCGCCTACGACGCCGCCCGCCCCGGGTTCTTCCTGATGCCGGCCGATCCAAAGTCGAACAACGACCGCATCTTCGTGGTGATGAAGGCGGTGCGGTCGGTGTCGTTCATCCAGTAGGCGAGCGGTCGAGCGCCAGCGACCCGGTGTAGATGGCCATGCCGACCACGGCATGGACGCCGTGGCGATCGAGCTCGTCGATCTCCTCGCGGGTGGTGATGCCGCCGGCCGCCGTCACCTGCCGCGACGTCGCCCGCGCCACCTCGAGGATCGCCGGGATGTCGGTGCCCTGCATCAGCCCTTCACGATCGACGTGTGTATAGAGGAACTCGCCGCAGTACGGCTCCAGCGTGCGCACGGCCTCCACGGCGGTGATCGGCAGCGTCGTCTTCCAGCCGTGGATCACCACGTGGCCGCCCTTGCTGTCCACCGCGCCGATCACCTTCGCCGCGCCCACCTCGTGCTGCAGCTCGCGCGCGAAATCGAGATTGAGGCACTGGCCCGGGGGATCGTTGGCGCGGGCGCCGCGGTAGAGCGACGAGCCGACGATCACGTGGGTGGCGCCGGCGTCGAGCAGCTCGCGGGCGCGCGCCGCCGTGCGCACCCCGCCGCCGACCCGGCACGGCAGGTGGCGGGCGATGTAGCGCACCAGCACGTCGTTGTTGCCCAACGCCATCGCCGCGTCGAGGTCGATGAGCTGCACGGCGTCGTAGCCGCGGAAGCGCTCGATCCAGCCGTCGACGTCGGTGGACTCGAGCGCCAGCGACTCGCCCTGCACCAGCTGGACGATCCGCCCGCCCTTGAGATCGATGGACGGGATCAGCACGTGCTTTTCCTGGTCCCCGGTCCCTGGTCCCCGGTCCCTACCCGCATCACCATAGTCCGACGCGGCCGCTCACCGAGGCCACGAGCTTCGCGGGGTCGAAGCCCACGCCCTGTCTGAACACCATGTCCACCTTGCGCACGTCGGCGATCGCCGTCGAGGGATCGCCGTTGACGATGAAGAGATCCGCCTGCTTGCCGGGCGCCAGCGTGCCGATGCGCGCCTCGCGGCCGAGGTACTTCGCGCCGTTGAGGGTGCCGATCGAGATCGCCTCGAGCGGCGTGAACCCGGCTTCGACCAGCAGCTCGAGCTGGCGGTGATTGCTGTAGCCCGGGATCACCCCGCCGCCGCCGGTCGGATCGGTGCCGGCGAGCAGCAGGCCGCCGGCCCGTGCGAACTCGCGTTCGAGCGCCATCGCCTTGGGGAACAGCCGAGGGTAGATCGATTTGGCGGCGTTGGCCTCCACACGTGCCCGGTTCTGCAGGTACTGGTCGCGCAGCTGCGGCACCAACACGTCGAGCCCCGGCGGCATCGGCCGCCCGGGCGTGTTGAGTTCGAACACCGTCAGCGTGGAGGTGACGGCGACGCGGCGATCGATCAACGTCTTGACCAGCGCCTTGAAGGGCGCGCCCTGCGGGTCGAGGTCGGCGATGGTCTGCTGGCCGGCGCCCTGGCCCGGGCAGACATCGGGCTTCTTGTCGGCGACGAAGTCCGTGGCCGCGAAGAAGCCGTGCTCGAGGTTGTCGATGCCGAGCGTGGCGGCCTCGCCGTAGGTCACCGAGCACAGGTGGCCGGTGACTTTCAGCCCGCGGGCGTGCGCCTCGCGGATCGCCGTGCCGAGGGCCGCCCGCGAGATCTGCATGTAGGCCTTGACCGAGGTGGCACCCTCGTCGGCCCAGTAGCCGACGTGGCGGCGAGCCCGCTCTTCGGTCTGCAGGTCGGTCATCTGGACGAACTGGTTCGGCCCGTTGACGTACGGCATCGTCGGGTCGATGGCCGGGCCGGCCACCTCGCCGGCCTCGACGCGCCGCCTCAGCGTGATGTCCATGTAGCCGTTCAGGTTGCCGGCCGTGCGGATGGTCGTCACGCCGCCGGCGAGATACAGGCGGACGAAGCTCTGCCCGAGCTGCCCGTACACCCCCGGACCGGTCGGGTAGTAGAAGTGCTCGTGCATCATCACCAGGCCGGGCAGCACGCTCTTGCCCGCGAGGTCGATGACGTGCGCCCCGGCCGGTGCGGCGACCTGCGCCGAGGCGCCGATGGTCTCGATGAGGCTGTTGCGGAGCACCAGCGTCTGGCCAGCGCGCGCGGCCGCGCCGGTGCCGTCGATGACGCGGGCATTGGTCAGCGCGACGACCGGCGCGTCGACGGCGACGAACTCGCGGATGGCGTCGCCGATGGGCGCGCGCTGCGCGCGCGACGGCGTGGTCGTCAGCGCGAGTGCGGCGACCAGCGCCAGGGTGCAGGTGAGACAGGAAGCGCGCGGGCCCACGTCAGGCGTGCTGATGCGAGGCCGGCAGGCCGAATCGCGCGATGGTGTCGCCTTCGAAGTCCACTTCGATGACCACGGCCGGCTCGCTGCCCATCACCCAGGCGTCGTGGCCGGGTTCGATGGCCAGCGCCGCCGGCGCCTCGTACTCCTGCACGCAGCCGTCGGGGAAGTGCACGTGGATGCGGCCCTTGGCCAGGAAGCCGACGTGCGCATGCTGACAGGCGGCGGTGCCGGTGATCGGCTTCATGTGGGTGGACCAGCGGAAGCCGGCGGGGTAGATCGCCCGCTTCACCCGGCCCGTGCCGGTGCGCACGATGTCGAGCTGCACGCCGCCGACGACACGGCTGTCGGCGCCGGGCATGGGCGCGACCAGGGGATCGGGAGCGCTCACGGCATTCCTCCGGGTGAAATTCTAGCGCACCTCAGCGGCTGCCGACCTCGAACACATAGAGCGTGTGGCCGTTCTGGGGGTAGCGGATCTCGGGCGAGATCGTCCGCGGCACCACCCGCGGGCTGCCGCCGCCCAGTCCGGTCGTGACGGCCACGTACTGCCGGCCGCCGGCGGTGTAGCTCACCGGGAAGCCCTGCACCGAGGTGCCGAGCCGCGTCTTCCACAGCTCCTTGCCGGTGCGGACGTCGTAGGCGTGGAAGTAGCGATCGAGGTCGCCGATGAAGACCAGGCCGCTGCCGGTGGTGAGCGCCGCGGTGAGATAGGCCGGGCGCTGCTCCACGCTCCACAGCTCCTTCAGCGTGCGCACGTCGTAGGCGGCGAGCTTGCCGACGTTGCCGTCGCTGCCCGGCATCTCGAAGAAGCGTCGCGCCGCCGCCGTGCCGCCCTGGCCGGGCACCTGGTCCACCTTGCGCGGCTGGATCTCCATGCACGACTGGCTGAGCGGGATCACCAGCGACGCGGTGCCGGGGTGGTAGCTCATCGCCTGCCAGTTGTGGCCGCCCTCGGTGCTCGGGCAGGCGGCAATCCACTGGTCGATCTTCTGCTCCAGGATGTCGCCGCGATAGGTGGGCCGGCCGGTCTTGCGATCGATGTCGGCGTAGACGTTCTGATAAACCGTCTCGGCGAAATCGAGGAGGGCGCCCGTCCTGCGATCGAGCTTCCACAGGATGCCCGACTTGCCGATGGTGAAGAGCGCCTTCTGCGCGCCGACGTCCACCGACACCTTTTCGTAGACTTCGTCGAGGTCGAGCGACTCGCCGGGCAGGTGCTGGAAGCGCCACACCAGCGCGCCGGTGTCTGGGTTGAGGCCGACGGTGGACGCGGTGTGCTGCGCGGCATCGAAGACGCGGGTGCCGCGGCTCACCGGCATCCACGGCTTGGCCTGGGCGATGCCCCAGAAGGTGAGATCCACGTCGGGGTCGTAGCTGCCGGTGATCCACGTCTCGCCGCCCTGCCGCATCATGTCGGGCAGGTTGTTCCAGGTGTCGCCGCCGGGCTCACCGGTGTGCGCCACGGTGTGGAACTTCCAGGCCAGCGCGCCGGTCACGGCGTCGTAGGCGCTGATGAAGCAGCGTTCGGGCTGATACCGCTCGCAGCCGCCGAGCCCCTGGATGACCTTGCCCTTCACCACGGTCGGCCCGCTGGTGTTGGTGAAGCCCTTGGCGGCATCGGCGATCACCGTGGTCCAGACGAGGGCGCCGGTGCGGGCGTCGAGCGCGACGAGCCTGGCATCGCTGGTGGCCAGGTAGATCTTGTCGTCGTAGATGGCGATGTTGCGCATCCCGCCCGAGGCCACCCCGGGGCGATTCGGACCGACCTGATGCGCCCAGATCAGCTCGCCGGTGGCGCCGTCGAGCGCCTGCACCTCGTTCATCGTGTTGGTGAGATACACGATGCCGTCGTGCACGAGCGGCATGGGCTGGTTGGAGCCGCCCTCGTTCATGTTCCAGGCCCAGGCGAGGCGCAGCGAGGTGACGTTGGCCGGGGTGATTTCGGTGAGCGGGCTGTGGCTCCACGCCTGATAGGTGCGGCGCGCCATCAGCCAGTCGCCGGGCGGCGGCGTGCGCAGCATCTGGTCGGTGACCGGGGCGTAGCGCGGCACCTCGCCGCGGGCGTAGTGGCCGCGTGGCGGCGGGCCGTCGGTGCGCGGCGGCAGGCGCGGGCCGGCGGAAGCGCCGCCGGGTTGCGGGGCGGCCGACGGCGGGGCGGCCGAGGGCGCCGGCGCGGCGGGGCCGGGCGCCGGGCCCTGGCCGTTGGCCGCCAGGATGAACGCGGTGACGGCGACGGCTTCCTCGGTGCCGAGCGCGGGACCGCCGGGCGGCATCGCCGCGGCGATGTACTCGACGAGCGCGCTGGCCGGCCGGTCGCGCCACACGCTCTGGAAGGACGTGCCGACGAGCGCCGGCGCGTCGTTGCGTCCGCCGAGGTCGGCGAGGTGGCAGCCGGCGCAGCGCGACTGGTAGACGTCGCGGCCGGCGGCGGCCTGCGCGGCGGTGAAGGCCGGGCCGGGGGGTGCCTGGCTGCCGGTCGGCTGCGGGGCCGCGGCCTGCGGGCCGGGCGCTGCTGCCTCGGGCGACGGGGCGGCGGTGGCCAGCGCAAGGGCGAGTCCGGCCGTCGCGGCGGCCAGCCAGGCGTGACGGGGGCGCATCGGTGCGCGGGTCATCAGCGTCGTCCCTTCGGAGGCGTGAGCCATCCCCACAGGTTGCCGTCGGGGGCCTTTTCACTCTGGACCTGTACGTAGAGCAGGCCCTTGGCGAAGGCTGCGGCGCGGTCGGGCGTCAGCGTCACCGTGCCCTTGAACGTTCCCGAAGTGCCGCCGCCGCTGGCGAATTCGCCGACCAGCGTGCCGCGCATCCCCGGGCGTGCGCTTTCGTAGACGCGCACGGTCGTCGCCGGCGTGACCAGCCCCTGGTAGCTGCCGTCGAGGACGAGCGTGGTGCCGGTGAGGGTGGCAGTGGCCGCGCCGCGGCCGGCGATGGTGAGCTGCATCGCGACATCGATGGGCACGGGGGCGAGTCGCGCCTTGAGCGTGATCGGCGCCTGCGCCGACAGAGTCGCGGCGGCGACGAGCAGCAGGCAGGTCAGCACGCGAGGCCGGGGCATCGCGGGGATTGTAGCCGCAGGCCGATTTCCGCGCCCACCGACGTCGAGGGGCGGCCGAGGCGGGCCGGTGGTAGGATGACGCGCTTCCGCGGCCCGCCAGGGCCGCGACGTCACACGGAGGTATCCATGGTCGCCCTGGCGTCGCTCTGGCTGCCGGTGCTCGTCGCGGCAGTGCTCGTGTTCGTCGCAAGCTCGATCATCCACATGGCCCTCGGGTATCACAACAGCGACTACGGCAAGCTGCCGAAAGAAGACGAGGTCATCGCCGCGCTGCGGCCGATGGCGATCCCGCCGGGCGACTACTTCCTGCCGTGGGCGGGCGGGTCGGCCGGGTTCAAGGATCCGGCGTTCCAGGAGAAGTGGCAGAAGGGGCCGGTGATTTCGATGACGGTACTGCCGGCCGGCGCCAACTTCATGGGGTCGCAGATGGCGCAGTGGTTCCTCTACTGCGCGGTGGTCGCGTTCTTCGCCGGCTACGTCGCCAGCCGCACCATTCCGGCGGGCGGCGACTACCTGACCGTGTTCCGCGTGGTCGGAACGACTGCCTTCATGGGCTATTGCCTGGGCATCTGGCAGATGACGATCTGGTACAAGCGCTCGGCGATGACGTCGCTCAAGTCGACGTTCGACTCGCTGGTCTACGCGTGTCTCACTGCCGGCGCGTTCGGCTGGCTCTGGCCGAGCGCGTAGGGAGCGTTGGGGCCTGGCCCCATTGGCACGTCGATTGCGCCGACAGTAGCGATCACGCGGCAGGAACAGCGACGAACACACCAAGTTCGACATATGTGGCATGGAACCGGCGCCGATTTCGTGCCATCGGGGCCAGGCCCCTTTGATCGAAGGAGCAGCGCATGTGTGACGAGAACTTCGAACACGACCTCGAGAACTACGCGCGCTTCCCGCGATTGACGCGTCGGCAGCTCGGCGCGGCGTCGATCGGCGCCGGGGTGACGTTCCTGCTGCCGCGAGCGGCCGATGCCCAGGCGGTGCGCGAGTCGGACGTCTCCATCACCACGCCCGACGGCACCTGCGACGCCTACTTCGTGCACCCGGCCAGCGGCGCGAGTCCCGGCGTCATCGTGTGGCCAGACATCCTGGGCCTGCGTCCGGCATTCCGGCAGATGGGCCGGCGCCTGGCCGAATCGGGCTATGCGGTGCTGACCGTGAACCCGTTCTACCGGATGAAGAAGGCGCCGGTGGTGCCGGCCGGTGCCAGCTTCGCCGATCAGGCGACGCGCGACATCGTGATGCCGCTCGCCAAGGGACTCAGTCCGACCACGCACACGACGGATGCCAAGGCCTTCGTGGCGTGGCTCGATTCGCAGGCGGCGGTGGACAAGCGGCGCAAGATCGGCACCACCGGCTACTGCATGGGCGGGCCGATCGTGATGCGCACGGCCGCGGCCGTCCCGGATCGCGTCGGCGCCGGGGCGTCGTTCCACGGCGGCGGGCTGGTCACCAAGGAGCCTGACAGCCCGCATCTGCTCGTGCCGACGATGAAGGCGCACTTCCTGTTCGCGGTGGCCGAGAACGACGACCAGCGCGATCCGACGGCCAAGGACGTGCTGCGCGAGACCTACGCCAAGGCGAAGCTGCCGGCCGAGATCGAGGTCTACGCCGCTGCACATGGCTGGTGCCCGCCCGATTCGGCGGTCTACGACCAGAAGCTCGCCGAGCGCGCCTGGTCGCGCCTGCTGGTGCTCTTCAAGACCGCCCTCGCGTAGGGGCCTGGCCCCGATGGCACGCCGCTTGCGCCGCTGCTAGCCGATTGCTGTGCAGTATCTGCGACTGATCTTAAGATTCCGACCAACGTGGCATGGAGTTGGCGCCGACTCCATGCCATCGGGGCCAGGCCCCTAGACGCGGACGGGGATGCCGGCGACGGCCAGGTGCTGCTTCAGTTCGGACACGGCGTGCGTGTCGAAGTGGAAGATCGACGCCGCGAGCGCGGCATCGGCGCGGCCGGCGGTGAAGACCTCCACGAAATGCTCGAAGCCGCCGGCGCCGCCTGACGCGATCACCGGGATCGACACGGCATCCGACACGGCAGCGGTGAGGGGACAGTCGAAGCCGGCCTTGGTGCCGTCGCGATCGATCGACGTCAGCAGGATCTCGCCGGCGCCGCACTCGGCGGCCTGGCGCGCCCACGCCACCACGTCTCGCGACGTGTCGGCCGAGCCACTGCGCGCGTACGCCGTCCAGCCGCCCGCGACGCGCTTGGCGTCGATGGCGACGACCACCGCCTGGCTGCCGTAGCGCACCGCCAGCCGCGTGACGAGCGACGGATCGGCCAGCGCCGCCGAGTTGAGGCTCACCTTGTCGGCACCGGCGTCGATGGCCGCCGCGGCGTCGTCCTCGGTGCGGATGCCGCCGCCGACGCACAGCGGCAGGAACAGCTCGCGGGCCACCGCGTGGATGGTCTGCGCGCGTGCCTGCCGGGACTCGAGCGTCGCCGTGACGTCGAGGATCACCACCTCGTCGATGCCCTCACGGTCGTAGCGGCGGGCCAGCGCCGCCGGATCGCCGGCCTCGCGCAGTCCTTCGAACTGCACGCCCTTCACGACCCGGCCGTCGCGCACGTCGAGACAGGCGATGATGCGCTTGGCCAGCATCACGCCACCTGACCAAGCCAGTTGCGCAGCACCTGCAGCCCGACCTGTCCCGACTTCTCCGGATGGAACTGGACGCCCGACACCAGCCCGTCTTCGACCGCGGCGGTGAACTCGACGCCGTAGGTGGCGGTGGCGACGGTGGCCCGGGCCAGCGGCGCCGCGTAGGAGTGCGTGAAGTAGACGAACGCGCCAGACGCGATGCCCTCGAACAGCCGCGACGGCCGCGGCAGCGCCAGCGTGTTCCAGCCGACGTGCGGCACCTTCTGTCGCGCCCCGGTCGCCGGCTCCACGTCGGGCAGCCGATCGCACACGCCCTGACACACGCCGAAGCCGGGCACGTCGGGCGCCTCGCTGCTGCCGGCGAACAGCCACTGCAGGCCGACGCAGATGCCGAGCAGCGGCCGGCCGGCGTCGAGCCGCTCGAGGATCGCGTGGCGCCACGACTGATCGAGCGACCGCGTCGAGCCGAAGTGGCCGACACCCGGCACGATCACCGCCGCCGCCCGCGTCAGGTCCCCCGGCCGCCCGGGCGTGAACACCTCGGCCTGCACCACCGCCAGTGCCTTGCGCACCGAGGTCAGGTTGCCGGCCCCGTAGTCGACGAGGGCGATCACAGCAGGCCCTTGGTGCTCGGCAGCATCTTCGCCATGCGCCCGTCCTTCGCACAGGCCACGCGCAACGCCCGCGCGAACGCCTTGAAACAGGCTTCGATCTTGTGATGGTTCGAGCGGCCGTGCAGCACCTTGACGTGCACGTTGGCCTTGGCGGCGCTGGCGAACCCCTCGAAGAAGTCGGTGACCAGCTCGGACTGCAGGTCGCCGACCAGCCGCACGCGCACCTTGGTGTCCACGACCGTGTGCGGGCGCCCGCCGAGGTCGATCGCCACCACCGCCAGCGTCTCGTCCATCGGCATCACGAAATAGCCGGCGCGGTTGATGCCGCGGCGATCGCCGAGCGCCTGGTTCACCGCCTGGCCCAGCGCGATGCCGACGTCCTCCACGGTGTGATGCTGATCGACGTCGAGGTCGCCGTCGGCGTGCACCGACAGATCGAAGGCGCCATGACGGGCGACCAGGTCGAGCATGTGATCGAGAAAACGCACGCCAGTGCGGTTGTCGAACCGGCCGCGCCCCTCGAGCGTGAGGGCGACGCGCACGTGCGTCTCGGCGGTCCGGCGATCGATCAGCGCTTTGCGCACAGCCCCTCCAGCACGGTGATGGCCGTCGTGGTGTGCTCGACCACCCCGGTGGTCACGCGGAAGCAGTTGGCGCAGTTGTGCTCCCTGCCGCGATCGCGCACCAGCACCCCGCCGGCGATCATCCCGGCAATCAGCTCCTGGGCCCTGGCGCCGCCGTCCACCAGCACGAAATTCGACTCGCTCTTCCAGTAGCGCAGCCCGAGCCGGTCGAGCGCCGCGTAGAGCAGGGCCTTCGACTGGCGCGCCTGGGCCACGTACCACGGCATGAACGCCGTGTCGGCCAGCGCCGCGCGCAGTGCCGCCACCGCCACCGAGTTGAGGTTGAAGAGCGGCATCACGAAGCGGATCGGCTCGAGCAGCGCCGGCCGGCCGATCACCAGGCCGATGCGGATGCCGGCCAGGCCGTAGGCCTTCGAGAAGGTGCGGCCGACCAGCACGTTCGGATACTCGCGCGTCAGGTGCAGGTAGTTGACGCCGTGGAAGTCGTGATACGCCTCGTCGATGAAGACCACGGCGTGCGCGGCCGCCTCGACGACCCGGCGGATGTCGGCCCCGGCCACCGGCACGCCACTCGGATTGTGCGGCGTGTTGATGCAGACGAGCCGGGTGTTCGGGCCGACGGCCGCCAGCACGGCGTCCACCGGGTATTCGAAGTTCGGACCGCAGGGAATCGCCACCGTGCGCGCGCCCAGGGCTTTGGCGTTGATGACGTACGGCTCGAAGGTGGGCAGCATCAGGATCTGCTCGGCCTGGCCGCTCGGCGCCAGCGGCGGCGCGCCGAGCTCGACCAGCGCCGGCGGGGCCTTGGGCAGCAGATACGCGATGGCCGCCAGCAGCAGCCCTTCGTCGAGGCCGTTGGTCAGCACCACCCAGTCGGGATCCACGCCCAGACGTGCCGCCGTGTCTCGCACGGCGCCTTCGTAGTCGGCGTAGGTCGAGACGTCCTCGGCGGTGACGCCGCGGATAGCCGCCAGCACCTGGGGTGAGCAGCCGCCGGTGTTCTCGTTCAGGTGGAGCCGGAGTCCCGGCCCCAGGTTGGGCATGCCCTGGATGGTCGTCATCGGACGCGAGCCTTTCGTGCGGCGGGGCGGCGTGCCGCGGGCGCCGGCGGCACCCGGACATCGATGGAGCGGGCGTGACCTTCGAGCCCCTCGGCGCGGGCCAGCGTGGTCACGGTGCGGGCCACGCGGCTGAGGCCGGCGGGTGTCACCTGCTGCGTGGAGACGAGCTTGACGAAGTCGGCGGCGTGCAGGCCGCCGCGCGTGCGGGCGACGCCGGCCGTGGGCAGCGTGTGATTCGAACCGAGCGCATAGTCGCCGGCCACCTGCGCCGTCCACGACCCGATGAACACCGCACCGGCATGGCGGATGGCGCGGGCGCGCGCCGCGGTATCCACGACCAGGTGCTCGGCAGCGGCGTCGTTGGCAAGCGCCTCGGCCTCGCGCATCGTCGCGGTGACGATCACGCCGCCGTGATTCCACAGCGATGCCGCCGCCGGCCCCTCGGCGGGCATCTGCCGGGCCACCTCCAGTGCCACCGCCGCGGCCAGCCGGCGATTGGCCGTGATGAACACGGCGCGCGCGTCGGCGTCGTGCTCGGCCTGGGCGATGAGGTCGGCGGCGATCCACGCCGCGCGTCCGCGCTCGGCGACGATCAGGATCTCGGTAGGTCCGGCATAGAAATCGATCGCGCAGTCCTGGGCGACCAGCGCCTTGGCCGCAGCCACCCAGCGGTTGCCCGGCCCGACGATCTTGTTCACCCGGGGCACCGTCGGCGTGCCGTAGGCCATCGCCGCCACTGCGTGGGCGCCGCCGAGCCGGAACACGCGGTCCACGCCGGCCTCCACGGCCGCCGCCAGCATCACCGGGTCCACCGACGGAGAGCACACCACCACCTCGGGCACTCCGGCCACGCGGGCCGGGATCGCCGTCATCAGCAGCGACGAGGGCAGCGGGTAACGCCCGCCCGGCACGTAACAGCCGACGCGATCGAGCGGGATCACCCGCTGCGCCACCGTCACCCCGCGCGTGGGTTCGACCCGCCACTCGCGCGGACGCTGCGCCGTGGCGACGACGCGGATCGCGCGGGCGGCGGCCTTCAGCGCCGCCCGCACGTCGGCCGGGGCCTTGCGGGCGCCGGCCAGGATCTGCCGGCGCGGCACCTCGAGCGGACCCTCCCAGCCGTCGAGCGTGCGCGCGAAGTGCTCGAGCGCCGCATCGCCCTCGGCGCGGACGCGTTCGACGATGGCGGCCGCCGCCCGCTCGGTGGCCCGATCGCGGATCACCGCCGGGCTCAGCAGCGCTTCGACTTCGGCGCGATTGGACGAGTTGACGATTCGAATCATGCTCGCTGCGCTCGCGGGACTGGGTGCTGGGGACTGGGGCATGCCATCGAGCCCTAGCCCCCAGTCCCCCGCCCCCAAGCCCCTAGATGACGATCTTGTTCAACGGGTACTCGACGATGCCCTGCCCCCCCGCCGCCTTGAGCTTCGGGATGAGCACGCGCACCGTGCGCTCTTCGATGATCGTGTTGACCGCCACCCACTCCGGGTCGCTCAGCGCCGACACGGTCGGCCGCTGCAGCGCCGGCAGCTGCGCGATCACCTGCTCGAGGTCGACCTTCTTCACGTTGAGCATCAGGCCGACGCGGCCCTGTGCCTCGATCGCCGCCTTGAGCAGCAGCGCGATGGTCTCGATCTTCTCGCGCTTCCACGGGTCGGCCATCGCCGTGGGGTTGGCCACCAGCTGGGTGTTGCTCTCCATCAGCGTGTCGATGATGCGCAGCCGGTTGGCGCGCAGTGTCGAGCCGGTTTCGGTGGCCTCGACGATCGCATCGGCCAGCACCGGCGGCTTCACCTCGGTGGCGCCCCACGAGAACTCCACGTCCACCTTGGCGCCGCGCTCGCCGAACCAGTGCTTCGTGACCCGCACCAGCTCGGTGGCGACGCGTTTGCCGTGCAGGTCAGCCGCGGTCGTGAACGGCGAGTCCTCGGGCACGGCCAGCACCCACTTCACCTTGCCGAAGCTCTGCTTCGAGTAGACCAGGTCGCAGACGCGGACCAGCGGGGCCTCTTCCGGGTGGCCGATCTCGTGCTCGGCGATCCAGTCCATGCCGGTCAGGCCGGCGTCGAGCACGCCGTCGCCGACGTAGCGGGCCATCTCCTGGGCGCGGATCAGCATGCAGCCGATCTCGGGGTCGTCGATCGAGGGGAAGTAGGAGCGGCTGTCGACGCGGATCTCGAAGCCGGCGCGGCGGAACAGCGCCACCGTCGAGTCCTGCAGCGAGCCCTTGGGTATCCCGAGCTTGAGCGTGCTCATCGCGCCGCCTCCGTCCAGTCGGTGACCACCGTGTTGAAGCAGGTGCGCGCGCCGGTGTGGCAGACGTTGCCGTCGCCTTCGCGCGCCGCCTTCACCAGCACGGTGTCGTCGTCGCAGTCGACCAGGAGCTGTCTCACCGCCAGCCGATTGCCCGACGTCTCGCCCTTGGTCCACAGCGTGTTGCGGGTGCGGCTGTAGAAGGTCACGTAGCCGAGGCGGCGGGTGAGGTCCCAGGCCTCCTGGTTCATGAAGCCCACCATCAGCACCTCGCCGCTCGCCTCGTCCTGCACCACCGCCGGCACCAGGCCGTCCAGCTTCGAGAAGTCCAACGTCATCGCTCGTCCTCGCGGGCGCACCGCGCCCAAAACAAAAAACCCCGCCGGATCCGGCGGGGCTGCTCAGCTTCGACTGTGAAGGCTGATTCGTGAGACGTCGCTACACGTGCAGTCCGGCCGGCCCGAGGGCGGCATGGTGATGGACATGGTGCACGTGGTGCAGCGCGAACACGGTGCCAGCAGGGTAGCCGAAAAGCCGGCGGGATGGCAAACTGGGGTCCATGAGCACCAAGGGATTCGTCGTCGCGGCGGCCGTGGCCGCCACCGGGCTCGGCTTGGCCGCGCAGGCGCAGAAGCCGGCCGCCCCGCACGTGGTCGTCTACAAGACCTCCACCTGCGGCTGTTGCAGCAACTGGGTGGCGCACCTGCGCCAGAACGGCTTCTCGGTGGAAGCCCACGACGTGCCGCAGGCGCGGCTCAACCAGATGGGCGGCGAGGTCGGCATCACGCAGGAACTCGCCTCGTGCCACACCGCGCGCGTGGGCGGCTACTACGTCGAGGGCCACGTGCCGGCCGCCGACATCCACAAGATGCTCAAGGAGCGGCCGAAGATCACCGGCATCGCCGCGCCCGGCATGCCGATCGGCTCGCCCGGCATGGAGCAGGGCGGGATGAAGGACCCTTACGACGTGGTGGCGTTCACCAAGGGCGGCCCGACCGCGGTCTACGTGCGCCACCGTTGACGCCGGTCCCGCACCGCGACGTTCCCCCGCGTTTCGGCGCGTGCGCGCCGTTTCACGCCGCGGCTCACCGGGTAGCCGGCGGCGCGGGCGAGTGGCACACTGATGCCATGCTCGCCAGCGGTTGCGGGAGGTTCGCATGAGAGCCGACGTCGTCTCGGCGTGTCTGATCGTCGCGTGCTCGGCCGCGCCGGTCGCCGCCCAACCACTGGGCCGGGTCGCCGCCGAAGAAGCGGCGCGCCGCAAGGCCGTGACCGCGCCGGCCCGCGTCATCACCGACGCCGATCTCCAGCAGGGCCCGAGCCAGATCGCCGACCTGCCGGAGGCCGCCGCTGCAGACGCCGACGTGCCGGCGTTCGTGAGCCGCACGCCGGCGCGATTCCGCGCCGGCAGCCCGCCGCAGATCCCGATCCAGGCGGTGAGCGGCGCCGATGTCGCGGTCGAAGCCACCGTCGGCGCGAACGGTCGGGTGTCGGCGGTGACGTCGATCCGTCATGCCTCGCCCTTCACCGAGGCGATGACGGCGGCCGTGCGCACCTGGCAGTTCGAAGCCGCGGTCGACACCTCGGCCGAGCCGGCCGGAGACGACCAGACGCGCATCGTGAAGACGCCGGTGGAATCGCGCGTGCTCGTGCTCGGGCTGTTTCGTCCGCCGGCGCTCTTCCCGGGCACGCTCGGCACGCCTCCGGCCGACCGCGGCCGGGCGTCAGAGACCGTGCCGTATCCGACGGGGCGGGTCGAACTGCCGCAGTTCCCGGCCAATGCGTTGATGGACGGCGTGGTCGTGCTGGAACTCGCGGTTGGGCCCGACGGCACGATCGGCCGCGCCCGGGTGATCCAGTCGTCGCCGGCGTTCGATCAGCCGGCCCTGGACGCGGTCCGCGGCCTCGCCTTCCGGCCGGCGCGCGTGCACGGCCGGCCGTCGCCCTCGCTCGTGTACGTCGTCGCCGCGTTCCGCCAGCCAATCCTGTCGTGACCGCGCCGGCGCGCGGCACGATCCGCACGTTCAGGAACGCCGCGGCGTGGGCGGCGTGGCTGGCCGCGAACCACGATCGCGCCGCCGGGCTGTGGCTGCGGTTCTTCAAGAAGCACACCGGAAGCAGACGTTCGCGCACGCGGCCGCGCTCGACGAGGCGCTGTGCTGGGGCTGGATCGACGGCCAGGCCCGGCCGTTCGACGACGACAGCTGGCTGCAGCGCTATACCCCGCGCCGGGTACGCAGCGCCTGGTCGAAGCGCAACCGCGACCTGGTCGCCCGGCTCGAGGCCGAGGGCCGGATGCAGCCGAGCGGCCGCGCGCAGATCGAGGCGGCGCAGGCCGACGGCCGCTGGGCCCGCGCCTACGACTCACCGGCCAACGCCGAGGTGCCGGCCGATTTCCTGCGTGAACTCCGCCGCCACAAGGGCGCGCTGGCGTTCTTCCGGTCGCTGAACCGCGCCAACGTGTTCGCCGTGGTCTACCGGCTGCAGACCGCCAAACGGCCGGAGACCCGCCAGCGGCGGCTGGCCCAGCTGGTCCAGATGATGAAAGACGGCCGCAAGCCGCACTGACGTCCGGCGCGCACCGGCCGCGATCGGCCGCACGACCAGCGGGCCGCAGCCGACGTCAAAGACAGTGTGCTCGGCTTGCTGCGCACCGACCGCGGTCGGGCGAAGCTGCTGCTCGGCGCGGTGATCGTCGCCGCGGCGGTGGCTTCGGTCTGGCTGGGCCGCCAGACCTACGCCGTGCACCGCCTGACCCGCGGGGTCGGCGACACCTGGTTCCACACCGCCGACGGCGAGCGCTGGTTCCGCCTCGACGAGGCCCGTCACGACGTGCCGATCGACGCCGTCGCCCGGCACCTGCAGCAGGCCTTCGTGGCGGTCGAGGACCACCGCTTCTACCGCCATCCCGGGCTCGACCCGATTGCCATCGGCCGCGCCATGATCCGCAACGTCGGCGCGCCCGGCACGGTGGAGGGCGGCAGCACGATCACCCAGCAGCTGGCCCGCACGCTGTTCCTCTCGAACCGGCGCAGCTACTGGCGCAAGGGGCGCGAGGCGGTGCTGTCGCTGCTCATCGAGGCGCAGCTCACCAAGCCGCAGATCCTCGAGCTGTATCTCAACCGCATCTACCTCAGTGCCGGCATCTACGGCGTGGAGGCGATGGCGCAGCGCACGTTCGGCAAGCCGGCCCGCGCCCTGACGCTGGCCGAGAGCGCGCTCATCGCCGGCCTGGCCCGCGCGCCGGCGGCACTCTCGCCGTGGTCGAACCTCGACGCCGCGGTGGCGCGCAGCCACGTCGTGCTGGCCCGCATGCGCGCCGAAGGCTTCATCGACGCCGCCCAGGAACGCGCCGCCCGCCGCGCCGTCCTGCGGGTGCGGCCGTATCGCAGCGAGAGCGCCTCGCGGCACGGCTACGCCAAGGCGTATCTGCGCCAGCGGTTCCGCGACCGCTTCGGCGGCGACCATCCGCCCGACTGGCGCGTGGACACCACCTTCGTGGCGGCGCTGCAGGATGCCGCCGAGGCCGCCGTCGGCCGCGGCCTCGATCGGGTCGCGCCGAAGGGCCTGCAGGCGGCGCTCGTGGCCATCGATCCCCGTACCGGCAACGTGCTGGCGATGGTCGGCGGCCGCGACTACGCGGCCTCGGCGTTCAACCGCGCCAGCCGCAGCCGCCGCCAGCCGGGATCGGCGTTCAAGCCGTTCGTGTTCGCGGCCGCGCTCGAACGCGGGATGTCGCCGGTGACGGAACTGCGCGGCCTCGACCGGCTGCCGCCGCAGGGACCCGACGAGTGGACGCCGCGCAACGTTCGCGACGACGCCCCGAGCATCGTGACGCTGCGCGAGGCGCTGGCCGAGTCGAACAACCGCGCCGCCGTGCGGCTGCAGCAGGAGGTCGGCAGCCGGCCGGTCCTGAAACTGGCGTCGCGCGCCGGTCTCGACGACCTGCCCGACGTGCCGTCGCTCGCCCTGGGCACAGGTCTGGTGACGCCGCTGGCGCTCACGGCCGCGTTCTCCATGTTCCCCAACGGCGGCCTGGCGGTGAGGCCGCGCGACATCACGCGGGTGCGCGACGCCGACGGCGACATCGCGATGCTCGTGGCGGTCGAGACCGAACGCGTCCTCGCGCCCGAGGTCGCCTACCAGATGGTGACGATGCTGCAGGACGTGATCGATCGCGGCACCGCCACCGCGGCCCGCCGGGCCGGCCTGCGCTTCGCCGTGGGCGGCAAGACCGGCACCACCGACGACTTCAAGGACGCCTGGTTCGTCGGCTTCTCATCGAACCTGGTCGCTGGCGTGTGGGTGGGCTTCGACCAGCCCGAGCCGATCGGCCGCGACGGCTTCGCCTCGCGCTACGCGCTGCCCATCTGGACCGACTTCATGCAGCGCGCCGCCCGAGGGCGCAGGCCCGGGCGGTTCGAACGGCCCGCCGGCCTCGCCGCCGAGACGCTCTGCGCCGAAAGCCATCGCCAGCCGGTGGACGGCTGTCCGCTCTACACCGAGTACTTCAAGGACGGCGACGAGGTGCCCGAGGGCCTCTGCCCGCTGCACCGCGGCACGATCCGCCAGCGCGTGGTCCGCGCCGTGCAGGGGTGGGCCGACGAGCTGGGCCGCCGCCTCCGCGACGCGTTCCGTTAGGGTGCGTCAGCCCCGGGCCTTCCACGCGGCCAGGACGGCGGCTTCGCGATCCGCGGCGATCCCCGCGCGCAGCTGTGCCTTCCGCTCGTCGGTCTGGGTGTTGTAGAAGGCCAGCGTCGCCTTCACCGTGTCGGCGAACGGGCGGAAGGTGAGGCCCTTGGCCACGGCGCGCGCGATGCTGCGCTGGGTGAAGCCGGCGGTGTCGCCCTCGGGCGGCACCCACACCGGCAGGTCGGACCAGCCGCGCACCGGCGGCTGCTGCGCGGCGAGGAACGCCGCGGTGGCGTGGACGAAGGTGGCGGTGGCGCCGGTGGCGCCGCGGATGCCCTCCAGCATCTGCCGCACGGTGAAGCGCGATGCCGGCCCGGTGGCGTTGAACACGCCGTAGACCTGCTGCTCGCAGCAGCGGATCGTCCACTCGGCCAGATCGCGCGCGTCGATGATCTGCACCGGGTCGTCGGCCGGCGGCGCCAGCACCGTGCCGCCACGGCTCACCCGCACCGGCCAGTAGGTGAAGCGATCGGTGGCGTCGCCGACGCCGACGATGAGCCCCGGGCGAATGATCGTCGCCCGGCCCGGGAACGCCTTCTGCGCCTCCTGCTCCGACAGGGCCTTGAGCGGGCCGTAGAGCGGCATGAACTCCGGCCCGCTTTCCACCTCGGGAGTCATCGTCGTGGCGACCGCCGCCGTCTCGTCGGCCCCCGGCGTGTCGTTCTTCGCGTAGACCGAGATGGTCGAGATGAAGACGTACTGCCCGGCCCGGCCCTTCACCGCCGCCGCGGCCTCGCGCACCCAGCGCGGACGCGTCGTCGGGTTGTCGATCACCACGTCCCACTCGCCGGTCTTCAGGGCGTCGTAGTTGCCGGGGTTGGGTGCGCGATCGCCGATCCGCTCCTCGATGCCGGCCATGCCTTTGAAGAGGCCGGGGTTGGTGCGGCCGCGGTTGAAGAGCGTCACCGTGTGGCCGCGGGCCACGGCGTAGCGCACCTGGTGCGGGCCGATGAAGCCGGTGCCGCCGAGCACCAGGACGCGCAGCGGCTTCGGTGCCGGCTGCACGACCGCCCCGATGAGCGACTCCGGAAGCAGCGACGACGCGCCGAGCGCGCCGCCGGCGAGCGTCGAGGTTCTGAGGAAGTGTCGTCGGGTGGCCATGTGGGCAGCATAGAACGTCGCCGCACCGCTGCAGTGGGCCCGTTCGCGAGTGCCTGGGCCGGCCGGTGGTACGAGTGCGGCCGCGGAGCGACGGCGAAGGGCGGACCAGGTCGGGCGGCCAGGCTGGCGAAGGCACGCTACACTGCCGTCTCGACCACCACAGGGGGGAGCCGATGGCCGCACGCAACGTCGCCGCGATCAAGTTCTCCGGGGTGTATCCGCACTACGTCCAGAAGGCGGAGCGCAAGGGCCGCACGAAAGACGACGTCGACGAGGTCATCTGCTGGCTGACCGGCTACGACCGGAAGGGGCTGCAGCAGCAGATCGACGCGAAGAACGACTTCGGCGCCTTCTTCGAACAGGCGCCGGCGCTGAATCCGAACCGGTCGCTCATCCAGGGCATCGTCTGTGGTGTCCGGGTCGAGGACATCGACGATCCCGTGATGCGAAACGTCCGCTACCTGGACAAGCTGATCGACGAGCTGGCCAAGGGCCGGCCGATGGAGAAGATCCTCAGGCGGAGCGACCGATGATCGACGAACTCCAGCGTCTCGGCCGCCACGGCGAGTGGGCCGATGCCCGGCTCCTGAAGGCTGCCCGACAGGCGTCGGGCGATCTCGCGGTGGTGCTGCGCGAGCTGGGGCACGTGCGTGCGGCACAGGAGATCTGGCTGTCGAGGATCGACGGGCGGGCGGCGACGCTGCCGGTCTGGCCGACACTCGGGCTCGACGAGCTGGCGGCGGCCGGGGCGTCGATCGACGCGGCGATGGGCAAGACGCTGGGCGCACTCACCCCGGAGGCGCTGACGCGCGAGATCGCCTACAAGACGTCCGCCGGCGTCACGTATCGCACCGCGGTCGGCGACATCCTGCTCCACGTGCTGACGCACGGCCAGTACCACCGCGGCAAGGCCAACGCGGCGCTTCGGGCCATCGGCGCCGAGGCGGCGAACGTGGACTTCATCACCTGGCTCCGCGAAACCGCCCGGGTACAGCAGAGCTAGATCACACAGTCGACTCCCGGCGTCCTACTCAAATGGCTTGCATCGGCCGATATAAATGAACGACCATTAATTTATGGCTCGACCACCCAATTCCGACGGGCAGCGCACCCGGCAGGCCATTCTCGACGCTGCCCTCGAACTGTTCGCCGACAAGGGCTACTTCGGCACCCGCCTGCGCGACGTGGCCGGCGCCGTCGGTGTCCGCGAAAGCGCCCTCTACAACTACTTTCCGAGCAAGGAGGCGCTGTTCGAAGCGCTGCTCACTGCCGATTCCGCCAGTAAGACCGGGCAGATGGCGGCGCTGCTCGACGCGCCGATCGGGGACGGCCGCGCGCTGCTCGAGCGGCTGGCCGGCGACGCCCTGGCGCGCTTCGTCGAGCCGCACCAGTGCCGGTTGTTCCGCATCCTCATGTCCGACGGCATCCGCCTCGCCCGCGACGGCCGCATCAACCTGCTCGAGAAGATGGGCAGCGGCAGAAAGGCTCTGCAGGCGCTGATGCAGCGCCTCATCGCCGCCGGCGTGCTGCGTGATCAGGACGTCGAGGTGCTGGTCGCGCAGTTCTTCGGCCCCTTGCTCATGTGGCGCCAGATGCACACCGTGGACGCGCTGGCGCCGGGCCTCCGCGATCGTGACGCGTTCGTCCGCGCGCACGTGGAGAACTTCCTGAACGGCGCCGCCGCCCTCGCCGTCCCAGTACCTGTCAGTGTCCGTTCAACCGCGTCGTCGTAGAAGGAGCCCATCGTGTCTCGCCCGTCGTCATCGCTCTCACTCGTGGCCCTCGCGCTCGCCGTCACCGCGGCCGGCTGCGGCTCGAACAATCCCGAAGCCCTGGCTGCCGCCGGCGAGCCGGCCCCCGTCGCGGTCACGACCGCCACGGTCGCCGAGACGCCGGTCACCCGCTATATCCGCGTCTCGGGCACGCTGGCCGCGCAGGAGTCCGCGGAGGTCGCCGCCGAGGTGGCCGGCCGCGTCGTGGCGACGCCGGTGGAACGGGGCAGCCGGGTGGGCAACCAGGCCCCGCTCGTGCAGATCGCCGACACCGAGGTGGCCGCGCAGGCGCGCGAGGCCGACGCCAACGCCGCGCAGATCGAGGCCCGGCTCGGCATGACGACGGGACCGTTCGACGTCGAGCGGGTGCCCGACGTGGCCAACGCCAAAGCCGGCTACGACCTGGCCCGCACCGAGTTCGAGCGCACGAAGATGCTGCAGGAGCGCCAGCTCGTCTCACAGCAGGAATTCGACCAGAAACAGGCGCAGGCCGAAGCCGCCCGCCGCCAGTACGAGGTGGCCCGTAACAGCGCCGAGCAGCAGTACCAGTCGCTGATGGCGGCCCGCGCCCGCGTCGCCCTGGCCCGCAAGTCGGTGGCCGACACCGTCGTGCGCGCTCCCTTCGAGGGCGTCGTCGGCGAACGGCTCGTCTCGGTGGGCGACTACGTGACCCGCGGCACCAAGGTGGCGACGGTGATGCGCGTCAACCCGCTGCGTCTCGAGATCACCGTGCCGGCCCAGTACGTGACCGCCGTCGCCGCCGGCAGCCCGGTGACCCTGGAAGTGGACGCCTATCCCGGCGAGACCTTCACTGGCCGCGTGCGGTTCGTGTCGCCGGCGCTGCAGGCCGACACGCGTGCGCTGGTCGTCGAGGCCGAGGTGGCCAACGCCGATGGCCGCCTGAAGCCCGGCCTCTTCGCCACCGCCCGCATCGAGCAGGCGGCCAAGAGCCCGGCGCTCCTGGTGCCGGCCGCGGCCGTGCAGAAGTCCGGATCGACGGCCCAGGTGTTCGTCGTCGCCGACGGCCGCGCCGAGGCCCGCCTCATCACCCTCGGTCTCACCGAGGGCGACCGCGTCGAAGCCGCCAGCGGGCTGAAGGCCGGCGACCAGGTGGTCGTCGGCGGTCTCGATCGCGTCAGCGACGGCATCCGCGTGACCGGGAGGCAGTGACGCCATGCAGTGGCTCGCCGAACTCTGCGTCAAGCGCCCGGTCTTCGCCTGGGTGCTGATCCTGTCGCTCACGGTCGTCGGCCTGTTCGCCTTCACCCGGCTCGGCGTCGATCGCTTCCCGAACATCGACATCCCGGCGGTCGTGATCACCACGCGACTGCCCGGCGCCGCGCCGGAACAGATCGAGACCGAGGTCACCGACAAGATCGAAGAAGCCGTCAACACCATCAGCGGCATCGACACGCTCACCTCCAATTCGTCGGAGGGCGTGTCGCAGGTGGTGGTCAACTTCATCCTCGAGAAGGACGCCAACGTGGCGGCCCAGGAGGTGCGCGACAAGATCAACCGCGTCATCCCGCTGCTGCCGCGGACGGTGATCCAGCCGACGATCGAGAAGCTCGATCCCACGGCGTCGCCGGTGCTCACCGTGGCGGTGACGGCCGCGAAGCCACTCCGCGAGATCACCGAGTACGCCGACAAGGTGCTGCGCCGGCAGCTCGAAAGCTCCGACGGCGTCGGTCAGGTGCTGGTCATAGGCGGCCGCAACCGCCAGATCAACCTGTGGCTGAACGGCGAGCGGCTGCGCGGCCAGAACCTCACCGTGAACGAGGTGGCGCGGGCGCTGCAGGCGCAGAACGTCGAGGTGCCCGGCGGACGCATCGACCAGGGCGCCCGCTCGGTCACGCTGCGCACCCGCGGCCGCGTCGCCACGGTGGAGGAGTTCGGCGACATCGTGATCCGCGAGGTGGCCGGCCACCCGGTGCGGCTGCGCGACATCGGCGAGGTCGAGGACGGCATGGCCGAGGCCACCAGCCAGGCCAGCCTCAACGGCACGCCGACCGTGCTGCTGCAGATCCGCAAGCAGTCGGGTACCAACACGGTGGAGGTGGCCAACAACCTCAAGGCCCGGCTGGCGGTGCTCGAGCAGTCGCTGCAGCCCGGCTACTCGCTGCGCATCGTCCGCGACGAGGCCGACTTCATCGAGGCGTCGATCGCCACGGTGGAGGAGCACCTGGTGGTCGGGTCGCTGCTCGCCGCCTTCGTGGTCCTGCTGTTCCTGGGCAACTTCCGCTCGACGGTGATCGCCGCCATCGCCATTCCGACGTCGATCGTCGCCACCTTCGCCCTCATCTGGTACATGGGCTTCACGCTCAACATGCTGACGATGCTGGCGCTCACGCTCTCGGTGGGCATCGTCATCGACGACGCCATCGTCGTGCTCGAGAACATCTACCGGTTCATCGAAGAGAAGGGGATGCCGCCGATGCAGGCGGCCATCGAGGCCACCCGCGAGATCGGCCTCGCCGTGCTGGCCACGACCTTCTCGCTGGTGGCGATCTTCGCGCCGGTGGGCTTCATGGGCGGCATGGTCGGCCGCTTCATGCAGAGTTTCGGCTTGACGATGGCGTTCGCCGTGCTGGTGTCGCTGTTCGTCAGCTTCACGCTGACGCCGATGATGTCGGCTTACTGGCTGAAGCCGGGCGGCGGCGGCGCCGGCCACGATTCCAAGCACTCGCGGTTCTTCGCCCCGCTCGACCGCGCCTACACGCGCCTGCTCGAGTGGGCGATGGCGCACCGCGGGCTGGTGGCCGTGGCCACGGTGCTCATCCTGATCTCCAGCGTGCCGCTCTTCCGCGTGGTCAACGTCAACTTCACGCCGGTGGACGACCAGTCGCAGTTCGAGGTGACGATGCGGGCGCCCGAGGGCTCCAGCCTCCAGGCCACCGAGATCCTCGCCAACCGCCTGGCGACGGCCATCCGCCGGCGATCGGAGGTGGACTACACGATGGTCACCGTGGCCGGCGACAACGCCGGCACCCTCAACGTCGCCACGGTGTTCGTGCGGCTCAAGCCGATCGACGAGCGGCGCCGCGATCAGGCGGCGGTGATGGCCGAGGTGCGGACCGACGTGCTGCCGCTGGTGGCGGCCGACGGCGTGCGCGCGGCGGTGCAGGCCGGCGGCGGGCCGGGCGGCGGCGGCGGCGACATCCAGTTCGTGCTCCAGGGGCCGGAACTGGACGATCTCGAGCGCTACAGCGAGGCGCTGCGCGAGAAGGTTGCGACCATCCCCGGCCTGGTGGACGTCGACACCACCCTCAACCTCGGCAAGCCCGAGCTGCAGGTGCACCTCGACCGCGCCAAGGCCGCCGACCTGGGTGTGTCGATCGGCGACGCCGCCGAGGCCCTGCGCCTGCTCGTCGGCGGCGACGAGGTGACCACCTTCAACGACGCCGGCGAGCAGTACGAGGTGCACCTGCGCGCCCGCGAGCAGGACCGCACCACCGAGCAGGCCATCGCCGCGCTGTCGGTGCCGTCGTCGCGGCTGGGCAGCGTGAGCCTCGACAACCTGGCGACGTTCGAGCAGGACGCCGCGCCGGCCACCATCAGCCGCATCGCCCGGCAGCGGCAGGTGACGATCACCGCCAACATGCTCCCCGGCGTGTCGCAGGCCGCCGTGCAGCAGCAGATCCTGGCGATGTCCGGACAGCTCGGCATGAGCACCGACTACCGGGCCGGGTTCACCGGCCGCTCGCGCGAGCTGAACCGCACCGCCACGGCGTTCCTGTCGGCGATCGTCCTGTCGCTGGTGTTCATGTACCTGATCCTGGCGGCGCAGTTCGAGTCGTGGCTGCACCCGGTGACGATCCTGCTGTCGCTGCCGCTCACGCTGCCGTTCGCGCTGCTGTCGATCCTCATCTTCAACCAGTCGCTGAACATCTTCTCGGGGCTCGGGCTGCTGGTGCTCTTCGGCGTGGTGAAGAAGAACTCGATTCTGCAGATCGACCACGCCAACCAGCTGCGTGCCGAGGGCATGGACACGCACAGCGCGGTCGTCCAGGCCAGCCGCGACCGCCTGCGGCCGATCCTGATGACGACCCTCGCGTTCGTCGCCGGCATGATTCCGCTGGTGCTGACCCAGGGCGTCGGCTCGGCCACCAACCACGCCATCGGCTGGGTGGTGATCGGCGGGCAGACGCTGGTGCTCGTGCTGACGCTGGTGGTGACGCCGGTGGCTTACTCGCTGTTCGACGACGTGCAGCAGCGCAAGCCCGTCGCCCGGCTGGTGCAGCGGCTGCGCCGCCGCCTGCCGGTGCCTGACGCCGTCACCCCGCTGTAGCGCCCGCTACTTGCTCCACGGCGGGGTGACCTTGTTGCTGCGCGCGTAGGCGATCAGCTGGCCGAGGTGCTCGTGCAGGTGCGTCGCCGTGGTGATCCACATCGCCTGCAGCGTCGTCTCCTGTCCGAAGACCTTCATCGACGCACCCAGCCTGTCGGCCGGCGCCGCCGCCATGGCCTGCTTCAGGAACGCGAACGACTGCTGCACTTCAGCAACGATCTCGGCGCGACTGCGGGTCTTGCCTTCGTAGACCCCGACCGTCTTGTAGTCGGTGCCCGAGATGCCCACCGCCGCCGGGGCCGGTGTGCCCAGGGCGGCGGGCATGAAGTAGTTGTCGGCGGCCACGTGGGTAAAGACCTCGGCCACCGAGCGCACGCCGGGCCCGGGACGCCAGCTCCACGCCGATTCCGGGATTGCGTTGGCCAGACCGACGATCTTGCCCTCCACCTCGGCGACGTCCTTGGCGAGATCGGCCATCAGGCCGCGCGGCTGCGCGCTGGCGGCGGCGGCGACGAGGGCGAACAGGGCGGCGAACAGCGGGACCCGGACCGGAACCGGCATGCGGCTCTCCTCGATGAAAGGGCGGAACGGCCAGCATAGCCCGGACGCGCCGAGGAGGAGCCGATGCGGTGACGAGTCGTGGGACGAGGGGGTTCGCCTTGCGGCGTACCGATCAGTAGAGCCGGTTCTTGTAGCCGTCCTCGAGCGACCGCTGCATGTCCTCGGCGCTCTCGGGCAGCTTCGTCTGGTCCTTCAGGATCTGCCCGTAGGTGGGCAGCTCGCGGCGGTCGATCTGCGCGTCGGCGGCCCACAGCCGCGAACGAATCAGCGCCTTGCCGCAGTGCATGAAGGCCTCGGCGACGTGCACCTTCAGCACCGAGCGCGGGTGCCTGCCGCCCACGTCCCAGCGGGTGACGAGCGCCGGGTCCAGCGAGATCTCGGCGCGGCCGTTGACGCGGAGCGTCTCCTGCACGCCGGGCACGAAGAACAGCATCGCCACGGCCGGGTTCTCCTGCACGTTGCCCAGCGTGTCGAGCCGGTTGTTGCCGGGCCAGTCGGGCAGCAGCAGCGTGTGCTCGTCGAGCACCTGCACGAACCCGGGCGCGTCGCCGCGCGGGGTCACGTCGGCGCCGGCGCCACTCGACGTGCCCAGGCACAGGAACGGCGAGCGGGCGATGAAGGCGCGCATGTGGCCGTCGATGGCGGTCTGCACCTTCAGGACGGCCCGCGGAATCGGCGGCGGATAGGTGTCGCGCAGGTTCACGGCGTGCCTCCCGGCCGTGAGCGCCGCGGCAGCCGCTCGGTGGCGTTGGCCGCCGACCACGCGAACACCGCCGCCACCACGCCCTGCTGCTCGGCGTCGGCCCGCTGCACGCGGTCGAAGGCGTCCATGTTCGAGTGGTGCGAACGCGAGTTGTACTCGAGCCGCTCCTGGATGAACTGGAAGCCGGGCAGTCCGACTTCGTCGAACGCCGCATGGTCGGTCGCCCCGACGCGTCGCGGGCTGGCCATCCGCCAGCCCAGGTCCTTCAGCGGCGCCCCCCACTGCTCGAACACCGCCAGCGCCGCGGTGTTGCCCTGACCCCAGATGCCGCGGATGCGTCCGGTGCCGTTGTCGAGGTTGAAGTAGGCCACGACGCTGGCGTGATCGGGCCTCGGTGACCTGGCGGCGTGATCCCAGTAGTGCTGCGCGACGTAGGCGCGCGAGCCGAGCAGGCCCTGCTCCTCGCCGCCCCACAGGGCGATCCGGATCGTGCGCCGCGGCCGGAGCTTCAGGGCCTGAATCGCCCGCACCGCCTCCATCATCGCCGCCGTGCCGGTGGCGTTGTCGGTGGCGCCGGTGGCGTAGGGCACGCCGTCCATGTGCGCGCCCATGATCACCACTTCGTGCGCCAGATCGGTGCCGGGTATCTCGGCGATGGTGTTGATGCCGTTGCCGTCGGTGCCTTCGGGGTGGAACGTGGTCTGGATGTTCACGGCCATCCGTACCGGCTGGCCGCGCTCGACGAGCCGTACCAGACGGTTGTAGTGCTCGACGGCGAGCGTCGCCGAGGGCACCTGGGCCGGCACCTGCGGATCGCGGCTGCCGCCGCTGGTCGGGAAGATCGTGCCGCCGTCGGTCATCTGCGTGCGCCACGACAGGTCGCTGCCGCCGGCGGCCATGTCGCCGTCCGACCCGCGTTCGAGCAGCACCGCGGCGCCTTCCTGGACCAGAAACGCGCGCGTCGCCGCGGCCAGCGCCTGGCGCCGCTCCATCTCGGCCCGCTCGGCCGGCGACGGTGGCATCGGCGGCTGGATCGGCGGCACGTTGGCCGCCTCGGCCCACAGCGTGCCCTCGTCCATCCGCAGAACCAGCGGACCTTCGAGCATCCGCACCGCGCGCACCGGCTGCATGAGGACGATCTTGCCGCGCAGGCTGCCCTTGTACTTCGCGAAGTCGCCCTGCGAGCCGATGCCCACGACGACCACGTCGCCGGTGACCGTACCCGGCGTCGCCGGTGAGTAGTTGCGCGGCGCGCCGATGAGCACCGCCGGCTGCGGCGTGAGCATCGCCGCCGAGAAGGCGTCGATGTGCCAGCCCTGGCCGAAGCGCCAGCGCTCCTGGTGCACGTTGGCCAGGCCCCAGTCGCGGAACTGCTGCATCGCCCAGTCACTGGCCCTGGCGAACGCCGGCGTGCCGGTGGCGCGCGGCCCGAACACCTCCGACAGCCACCACACGTGCTCGTAGACCTTCGAGCGCACGGTGGCCTCCTCGCGCAGTCGGGCGATGGTGGCCGGATCGATCCCCGGGGCCTGCGCGCCGGCCGACACCGCGAGCGCGCACACGAACAGCGACAACGGCAACAGACGTCTCATCGGACCTCCGCTCGACGGGGCCAGGCCCCGACCGGCTCAACGTGGGCCGGCCCCCCTGGCGGCCGTGGTGGTGGCCGCCGCCGGGCGCTTGAACTTGTCGAACCAGTAGCGATGGTAGAGCTGCGTGCGGATGAAGTTCGACGGCGTCGACGTGGTGCCGTGCCACTCGTTGTTGAACCGCACCATCGCCGTCGGCACCTTGAGCAGGCGCAGCGCGCTGTAGAACTGCTCGGTCTGCGGCATCGGCGTGCGCAGGTCCTGCACGCCGGTCATCAGCATCGTCGGCGTCCTGACGTTGCCCACGTAGGTGAGCGGCGAGCGGCGCAGATGCTCCGATGGATCCTCCCACGGCAGCTTTTCGAAGTTCTGGTACCAGGTCGGGCCGTCGGTGGTGCCGACGAAGCTGAGCCAGTCGATCACCGGGCAGTCGGCCGACGCGGCGGCGAACCGCGTGGTCTTGCCGACGATCCACGAGGTGAGCACGCCGCCGCCGCTGCAGCCGGTGACGAACAGGTTGCGATCGTCCACGAAGCCCTTGGCCAGCAGCGCGTCCACGCCGGCCATCAGATCGTCGTAGTCCTTGCTCGGATAGGCGCGCATGATCATGTTGCCGAAGGCGCTGCCGTAGCCGGTGCTGCCGCGCGGGTTGGTGTAGAGCACGACGTAGCCGTTGGCGGCGTGCTCCTGCCAGCCGTAGTTGAAGCCGACGCCGTACATGCCGTGCGGGCCGCCGTGGATGCGCAGCTGCAGCGGGTACTTGCGGCCGGGGTCGAAGTCGGGTGGCGTGATGTACCAACCCTGGATCTTCTGTCCGTCGCTCGACGTGTACCAGAGTTCTTCGACCTTGCCGAGCCGCCGGCCGGCCAGGATGTCGTCGTTCACCGCGGTGAGGCGGGTGATGGCCTGCGGCGCCGCGACGTCGAAGCTGACCACGTCGGGCGGCGCCTGAACGCTCGTCGCCACCCCGAACGCGCGGCCCTTCGCGGTGATGTCCGACACCGTGAGCAGGTGCGGCCCGGTGGTCACCGGCTGCACCGTGCCGCTGCCGGCGCCGCCGAGCGGCAGCACGTAGAGGTTCTGCGCTCCCTGGTCCTGGGCGGTGAAGTAGAGCGCGGTGCCGTCGGCCTTCCAGGTGACGTCCTGCGGCGAGCGGTCCCAGCTGCCCGAGACGAGGCGCGGGTTGCTGCCATCGGCGTTCATCACGTAGAGCTTGCTGTCGATCCAGGTGTCGTTGGTGAAGTCGTACCCGGTGTAGGCGATGAGCCGACCGTCGGGTGAGACCTTCGGGCCGTTGTCGGGACCGCGCCGGCGCGTGAGCTGCGTGATCGCGCCGCTCGCCACCGTCACCGCGTAGATGTCGCTTTCGCGCCAGACGTGCTCGGCATCGGGCACGCGGTTGGCGGTGAAGAGCAGGCGCTGGCCGTCGGGCGTCCACTCGGCGCCGGCGTGATTCCAGTCGCCGGTGGTCAGCTGGCGCGGCGTGCCGCCGCTGGCCGGCACGACGAACAGATGGCGATACGCGTCGTCGACGAAGCCTTCGCGATCCTGGCGGTAGTCGAGCCGCTCGACGATGCGCGGCGCCTCGGTCCACTTCGCGCCCTCGGGCGCCCTCGGCATGGCGATCGGCCAGCTGTTCTTCTGCACGACGCTCATCGTGAAGGCAATCGACGTGCCGTCGGGCGACCAGGCCAGCGACCCCGGGGCCTGCTCGACGTGCGTGATCTGCGTGACGGCGCCCTCGGCGTCCATGTAGCGCACGAAGATCTGCGTGCCCTTGGGCTCGCCCTGGGCGGTGTAGGCGATGCGGTCGCCGCTGGGCGACCAGCGGGCATTGGCGCCCTTGACCAGGAAGCGCGGGCGCGAGCCGTCGGCGTTCATGATCCACAGCGACGCGTCGCGCCGGTCGTTCAGTTTGTCGAACGCCTGCCGCGTGTAGATCACCTGGCTGCCGTCGGGCGACGGCTGGGGGCTCTCGACCGTCTCATACTCCCAGTAGAGGTCGAGGGTGAGCCGGTCGGCGGGGGCCTGCCCGGTGAGGGCGACGGGGACGACCGCGAGAACGAGTACTACGAGGACGCCGTGTCGCATGTGTGCCTCCCTGGTTCGCGTCGAACGCGAAGTTCCACGGTCCGCCGTCAGTCGTGCCGCTCGAAGATGGCCACGTGCTCGCCGCGGCTCGACAGCGCCACCAGCGTGTAGCCGCGGCCGGCCAGCTGGCTCATCTCCTTCTGCAGCGTGCCGGTGCGGTTGGCGGCCAGCACCTGATAGGCCAGCCCCGGTATCGCCTCCGGCCCCTTTTCCATGATGATCAGCAGCTCGCCTTCGTTGCGGCTCTCGGGACCGCTCAAGACGTTGCCGAGCGAGCGCTTGGTCGTGACCGCACCGGACACGACACGGTACCCCGCCTCGGCCGCCTCGGTCAGCTCGCGCTGCAGCGTGCCGGTGCGGGTCGTCGCCACCAGCCGGTAGCGATAGCGCTCCTCGGTCTTCTCCAGCGCCACGATCACCTCGGCGCCCTCGGTGCGGCTCGCCGCGCGCACGCGGTAACCGCGCCCGGCGGCCTCGTCGATCTCGCGCTGCATCGTGCCGGTGGCGGTCGTTGCCAGCAGCAGGTAGCGATCGGCCTCCTGCGCGGCGACGGTGGCGCCCAGCGACACGACAGTCAGCATCTGGATGGCGGCGCGGCGCATGGACCCTCCTCGACAGGGACGCTCGACCAGTGGAGCCTACGCCGGTCCCGTGCCGGCCGGCAACCGGCAGGCGATTGGCGGCCGGCGTCGCTTCGCGCACAATGAAAGGGATGCGCAGGTGCCTGGCGATGCTGGCGACGGCGGCGCTGCTCGCGACGGGATGTGCCCGTCCGATCGGCATCGCGACGCTCGCGCGGCTCCAGTACGTCTCGCCGCCGTGCCGCTTCGCCGTCACCTCGGGCGGTGGGCCAGCCGCCGCGGCGGTGAACTGGAGCGGCCCGCAGCACCCGGGCGACCTGGCCGCGCTCGACGCCTGGTGCCGCGCGACGGGGCCGGCCGTGGTCGATGCGGTGCCGGTCGCCGCGCCGTCTTCCGCACCGGCCGACGAGCTGGTCGTCGTCACCTGGAACCTGCACGTCGGCGCCGCCGACCTCGACGGGTTCCTCGGACGGTTGCGCGCCGGCGAGTTCACCGCCGGTCGCCGCGTCGCGCGCTACGTGCTGCTGCTGCAGGAGGCGCGCCGCGGCGGCGCCGACGTGCCGGTGGCGCTGGCGAACGGCCGCGGGGCCAAGGCGATCGGGGCGCGGGCCTCCCACGTCGATATCGTCGAGTTCGCCGCCCGGTACGGCCTGGCCGTGCACTACGTGCCGTCGATGCGCAACGGCGGCGCCGCGGCCCGCGAGGACCGTGGCAACGCCATCGTCTCGACCGAGCCGCTCGACGACCTGGCCGCCATCGAACTGCCGTTCGAGCGCCAGCGCCGCGTCGCGGTGGCCGCGTCGATCCGCCTGCGCGACGCGGCGGGAGGCGAGGCCGCGGTGCGCGTGGCGAGCGTGCATCTCGACGCGGCGGCGGCGGCGCGCCGGCTGTGGATGTTCGGAGCGCGCACGCGTCAGGTGCAGGCCCTGCTCGGCGCGCTCCCCGCCGCCGAGCCGGTCGTCGTCGGCGGCGATTTCAACACCTGGTTCGGGTTCTCGGATTCCGCGTACCGGACCATGGCCGCGGCCATCCCCGACCTGGCGGCCACCGATCGCCGGCCGACCTTCGCCGGCTTTCTCCGCCTCGATCACGTGTTCTCCCGGCTGCCGGCCGGCTGGTCGGCGACGACGCGACGCCTCGACGACCGGTTCGGGTCGGACCATCACCCGATCCTGGCGCGCCTGCACCCGCCGCGCCCGCCCGAGCGGCTGGCCGCGCCGTAGCCGCCGGCGTCAGCGCGACGCCGGCCGCGGCGCCCGCCGGGGCCGCACGGCCGGCCCCTGCTCGCGGCCGATCATCACCTCCGTGGACTTGATGATGGCCAGCGCCTCGTCGCCGCGGGCGAGCTTCAGCTCGGCGAGGGCGTCGCGGGTGATCACCGCGGTGAGCTTCTGATCGCCGATGCGCAGCCGCACCTGGGCGAGCAGGCCGTCGTGCCGCACCTCGTCGACGATGCCACGCAGCTGGTTGCGGCCGCTCAGGGCGACGAGCACGCCGTGGGCGGCGGATGCCGCCGGCCGCGACACCGCGGTGCGCGGCTGCGGCGTGCCCTGCTGGCTGAGCAGCCGATCCACCTCGGCCAGCGGCACCCGGTGGTGGCCGCCGCCGGTGCGCACCGTGCGCACGGTGCCCTTGTAAATCCACTGCTTCAGCGCCGAGTAGCTCACGCCCAGCCGTTCGGCGGCCTCGCGCACCGACAGCATCGTCGCGCTCATCGGCGCCCGTCCGGTCCCGGGGCGCTGCACGGGTCGGCAGGGCGCCTCGGCGAGAAGCGGTGTGAGTCGATGTTCATACCGCTGCGAATCATACTATTCTGCAAGACTTGGTGTCCTCGCCCATCCGTCTCTCCGTCCTCCCGCTGCTGGGCGCGGCCGTGGCCCTGGCGGCGGGCGTCCCCGCCCGTGCAGAGCAGGCCCGTCCGGCACCGATCGTCGTGTCGGTGGCGGCGAGCCTCGCCGACGTGATGAGCGACCTGGCGCGGCGCCATGAGCAGGCCACCGGCCAGCCGGTGCGCCTGAACGTGGGCGGCTCGAACTTCCTGGCCCGGCAGATCGTCGAGGGTGCGTCGGCCGACGTGTTCGTGAGCGCCGACGAGGCGCAGATGGACGTGGCGGAGCACGCCGGCCGGCTGGTGCCGGGTTCACGGGCGCCGCTGCTCACCAACCGGCTGGTCGTGGTGGGCCGGCCGGGCGGCGGGCTCGTCGTGCGCGACGCGGCGGCCCTGGCCGGCGACGCCGTGCGGCGGGTGGCACTCGGCAACCCCGACAGCGTGCCGGCGGGTGTCTACGCGCGGCGCTGGCTCGAGGGCCGGGGGATCTGGGCGCAGGTCGCGCCCAAGGTGGTGCCGACCGTCACGGTGCGGGCGGCGCTGGCCGCCGCGCGGGCCGGACGGGTCGACGCCGCCGTCGTCTACGCCACCGATGCCGCCACCGAGCCGTTGCTGCCCGTGCTGCTCGCGGTGCCCGCCGGCGAGACGCCGCCGATCGTCTACCCGGTGGCGGTCGTGGCCGGCCGCCGCCAGGACGCCGCCGCGCGCTTCGTGACGTTCCTGCGCTCGCCGGCCGCCGCGGCGGTGTTCGCCGCCGCGGGCTTCGGGGTCGTCGGCCGATGAACCAGGGCGTCGTCAGCATCGCGCTGTTCTCCGGCGCGACCGCCGCGCTGGCCATGCTGCTGGCGCTGCCGGCGGCGGTGGCCATCGGCTGGGTGCTGGCGCGGACGTCGTTTCGCGCCAAGCCGGTGCTCGAGACGCTGGTGATGCTGCCGCTGGTGCTGCCGCCGGTGGCGATCGGCCTGCTGATGCTGCAGCTGCTCGGTCGCGACCGCCCGCTCGGCCGGCTGCTCGATGCCGCCGGCATCGAGGTGGTGTTCACGTGGAAGGCGGTGGTGCTGGCCATGGCGGTGATGAGCCTGCCGCTGATGGTGCTGACCGTCCGTGCCGGCCTCGAGCAGGTGGATCGCCGCTACGAGGCGATGGCCGCCACGCTGGGCGCCGGGCCGTTCCGCGTCTTCACGACCATCACCCTGCCGTTGGCCCGCGGCAGCGTGCTGGCCGGCGCGCTGCTCGGCTTCGCCCGCGCGCTCGGCGAGTTCGGCGCGACCATCGTCGTGGCCGGCGGCATCCCGGGGCAGACGCAGACGCTCGCCGTCGCCATCTTCAACCTGACCGAAGCCGGCCGCGAAACCGACGCCAGCGTGCTGATGTTCGTGTCGGTCGCCGTGGCCTTCGCGGTGCTGGCCACCGCCAACGCGCTGCTGCGCAAGGGGCGCGCGTGATCGCCCTGGCCTTCGACGTGAAGGTCGGCCAGGGCGAGTTCACGCTGCACGCCCGCGACGAGGCCGAGGTGCAGGTGCTCGGCCTGGCCGGGCCGTCGGGCGCCGGCAAGACCACGCTGCTGGAGGTGCTGGCCGGTCTTCGGCCGGCCGCCGGTACCATCCGCGTCGGCGGCCGCACGCTGCTCGACACCGCCGCCGGCGTCGACGTGCCGCCGCGCCAGCGCCGCGTCGGCTACGTGCCGCAGGACGCGCTGCTCTTCCCGCATCTCACCGTGCGCGGCAATCTCGGCTACGGCGCCCGCGATCGCCGGCGCGTGGACGCGGTGGCCGAGATGCTCGAGGTGGCCAACCTGCTGGATCGCCCGACCGCCGGGCTGTCGGGCGGCGAGCGCCAGCGCGTGGCGCTGGGCCGGGCCCTGGCCGCCGAACCCGAGCTGCTGCTGCTCGACGAGCCGCTCGGCGCGCTCGATCCGGCCCGGCGCGACCGCATCCTGCCCTACGTGCTGCGCGCCCGCCAGGCGCTCGGCGTGGCCATGGTGTGGGTGACGCACGACGTGCAGGAGCTGCAGCACGCCGCCGACCGGGCCCTGGTGATCGATCGCGGCCGGGTGGTCCATGCCGGCACGGTGGCCGGCGCGGTGGCGCTGCTCAACGCCCGGCCGGGCTACTGACCACGGGCGCGGCCGCCGCCGGGGCGTTCGCCGGCATCCACACCGAGAACGTCGCGCCGCGGCCCTCGCCGTCGCTGTGCACGGTGACCTGGCCGCCGTGCAGTTCGACCAGCGAACGCACGATGGACAGCCCCAGCCCGAGGCCGCCGTACTGCCGCGAGATGCTGCCGTCGGCCTGACGGAATCGCTCGAAGACGTGGGGCAGGAACGCCGGCGCGATGCCGATGCCGGTGTCGCGCACGTCCACCTCGAGCCGTCCGCCGGTGACGCGCGCGTGGACGTCCACGGTGCCCTGCGGCGTGAACTTCACGGCGTTGGCGACCAGGTTGAAGACGATCTGCTGCAGCCGATCGGGATCGAGGTAGACCAGCGGCAGATCGGGGGCGACGTGCACGGCCAGCCGCACCCCCTTCGACTCGGCGGCCAGACGGAAGGCCTCGGCGGCGCTGCGCACCACCTCACCGGCGGCGACCCGCCGCGGCGCCAGGCGGAAGGCGCCGGAGGCCGCCTGCGACACGTCGACGAGGTCGTTGGTGATCTGCCCCTGCAGGCGGGCGGTCCGGTCGATGGCCTCGATCGCCAGCCGCTGCCGGCCGGGCGGCAGTTGTCCCGAGAGCAGCAGCTCGGTCCAGCCGAGCAGCGCGTTCAGCGGCGTGCGCAGTTCGTGCGACAGCGTGGCGACGAACTCGTCCTTGAGCCGGTTGGCGGTCTGCGCTTCGCGGTAGAGGCGGGCGTTCTCGACCGCCACCGAGGCGCGGCGCGCCACTTCCTCGGCGAGCGCCAGATCGCGATCGTCGAACGACGGGCGGCCGGTGTGCCGGGCCCACGCGAAGGCGCCGATCACCCGGTCGCGCACGAGCAACGGCACGACCAGGCACGACCGCAGGTCGACGACCTTCAGGAACTCGATGTGCTGCGGCAGCACGCCGTGCGCGGCGAGGAATTCCGGGGTGATGGCGCTCCACAGCAGCGGCTCGCCGGTGCGCACCAGGTTCAACAGCCCGCGTTCGGTGCGCAGGCCCTGCCCCGGGGGCGTGTCGACGAGCGCCCTGGTGAGGAACGCCTCCTTCTCCGCGTCGTGATGCGTGAGGCCGACGCGCGCCACGTCGCCCGCGGGCGTGAGCACGTCGAGCAGCGAGTAGTCGGCCTGCGACGGCACCGCCAGGCGCACCAGCTGGGCCAGCGTGTCCTGGTAGTCGAGCGTGTTGTTCAGCAGGCGGGTCGCCTCGGCGAGGAAGCGCTGCTCCTCGGAGGCGCGCCGCCGGCTGGTCACGTCGAGAAAGGCGCCGATGGCGCCGCGCGGCCGGCCGTCGTCGTCGAACAGCGGCGCCGCGAACTCGAGCAGCGAGAGGCGGGCGCCGTCGGGGCGGATGACGTCGACGTCCACGGCCCGCACCGGCTGGCCGGTGCGGGCGGCGCGCTGCAGGGCGTGTTCCTCGGGTGCCAGCCGCACCCCTTCGGTGCTGACCTTGCGCAGCGCGATGCGCGGGTCGGCGTCGGCGGGGCGTTCACCGGGCGACAAGCCGAGCATCGCGGCGAAGGCCCGGTTCGGCTGGACGCGGCGGCACTCGACGTCCTCGGCGATGCCGATGCCGATCGGCGCTTCCTCGAACAGCGTCGAAAAGTCGCGCGCCTGGCGCTTGGCGTCGCGGGCCAGACGGTCCACTTCGTGACGGGCGATCACCAGCTCGTCGCTGCGCCGCGTCGCCTCGGCGGCGGCCGACTCGGCCTGGCGCCGCGCCGCCTTCAGGCGTCCCGCCATCAGGGCCACGCCGACGCCGACCGCCGCGTATAGCGCCAGCGACACCACTTCCTGGCTGACCTCGCTGAACAGGCTGTGGTCGTGCGAGATGGCGATCTCGGCGACGATTGGACCGAGCACCGTGGCGAAGATGCCGGGGCCCTGGCCGGCCACGGTGGTGGTGACGAGCACCGCCGGCAGGAACAGCGACGACGGCATCCGGCCGGTCTGCAGGTAAGCCTCGAGCACCTCGCCGAACGCCGTGGCCACCGCCACGGTGAACACCGCGAACGCGTAGCCGCGCCAGCCGGTCATGGCCGCACGCCGAATCCCGCCGAGGCGCCGACCCAGGCCAGCCCCTGGTTGTGCGCCACGCCCATCATCTGGCCGCGGCCCATGCGGATGAGCGGCAGCACCGCGCGCAGCCGATCGGTCCACAGGCACATCACGCGAATCTCGGCCTGGGTCGGCCCGTGCGGGGTCTCGATCACCGGTGTGAAGGCGACCTTCTCCTGCAGCAGGTAGAGCCGCCGCTCGTCGGCCGGGATCGCCGCCACGTCGGCGGCCGTCGGCGCGAAGCGGATGCCGCCGCCGGCGAACGAGAACATCGGCTTCAGCACCAGCGTGGCAGGGTCGGCGGGGAAGCCGTCGACGGCGTCGAGCCGCCACGTGCGCGGCACCGACGGATGCCGCAGCCACGGAATCGCCGATTTGCTCAACCGGAAGTACCACGCCGGGTGACCGATCCACTCCACCTCGAGGTCGTCGCGGTAGTCGAACGGCATGGCGTGCCCGGTGCGCTCCAGTTCGTCGGGGATCACGCGGTTGAAGATGCGGCGGATCGGCACCTCGCGCCCGTGCACGCGGCGGGCCAGCGTGCGGCCGCGCACGACGACGTCCTGCGGATCGACGGTGGCGATGCCCCAGAGCTGCTCGGTGAGCACGAAGTCGGGCCGCGTCTTCTGGCGCTCCGGGGCGATCTCCATCAGCACGACCTCGGCGGGGTCGCGGGCGCCGACCAGGGCGTCGCGTACCAGCGCGAGGTAGGCCGGCGTGTCGAGTCCACCCATGTGGGCGTCGAGCGCGTCGCTCAGGCCGTACACCTCGCGATGGGTCTCGGCCAGCACGTGCTGGAAGGCGTACAGGGAGGGGAACGCCTGCAGTTCGACCAGCCTGGGGGCGACGCCGCCGTCGGCGGTGCGCACCAGGCCGAAGTCCACCTGCACGCAGGTGGGCCGCGTCTCCTGGCCGGGGCCGAGGTAGCGGGCCGGGATCAGCGCCTCGGCGGCGGCGAGCGCCGCCGCATCACCGAGGAACCCGGTGACGAGCGCGGCGGCGGAGTCGGCCAGCTCGTCGAGCAGCGTCTGCGGGAAGAAGCACGGCGTCTCGCTGATCGGGAAGGGCAGCGGCAGGCCGGTGCGGTCGCTCAGCCGCTGCTGCAGCCGGGCGAACGCCGCTGGCGTCCAGGCGCGATTGAACTGCTGGCGCAGCGCCGGCACCATGGCTAGTGGTCAGCGGCGGCGGCACCACAAGTGGGGACAGGCCCCAATTGTGCTGGCGGTCACGCAGACACCAAGAAGGCGCCGCGCTCCATCAGCTGGGTGTCGTCGACCCAGATGTCGAACTCGGTGCCCACCACGTCGATGTGGGTGGAGGAATACCAGTCGGCGCCGGTGTGCACGCCGTAGGGATTGCCGAAGGCGATGTGGATGCCGGGGAACTTCTCGTCCTGCAGGATGTTGCCGATGAGCCGCGTCAGCTCGATGTTGGTGCCGATGGCGAACTCGCCGACGCGGTCGGAGTTCTCGTCGGTGTGCGTGTAGGCCCAGAACTCGTCCTCGAGCTCCTTGTTGGCGCTGCTCGCCGCGACCAGCCGGTTGTGCTTGATTTCGAGGGTCAGCGGGGTGTCGGTGAGCATGCCGAAGCGGGCGCACAGGAAGTCGCCGACCACGCCGTCGACCACCACCGTGCCGTTCACCTCGCCGGGCGTCGTGAAGATCTCGCCGCCCGGCAGGTTGCCCCACTTGTCGGGGCTGATGAGGCCGCTCGTCTTCAGCCACTTGTAGTCGCGGTTGAGCGTGGCCGTGAAGTCGCTGCCGGCCGGCGTGGTCGCCCGCACCTGACGCGCGGCCCGCACCATCTCGACCACCTTCTGGCTCAGCCGATCGACCTTCTCGTAGTCGGCGCGCATCCCCTCGCACATGATCTGCGGGGTGATATTGACCATGTGGGCGTGGCGCATCCGCCGGCGGTTGACGATGCCGGTCATCTCCATCCGCGACTTCAGCTCGTTGGGCTGCACCTGCGCCGCGAACACCGACACCTGGCTCCGTTCCATGTCGGCGGCGATCTCGGACGGGAAGTCGACCAGCGGCCGCGGCGCCTGGTCTTCGAGGACGAAGGCCTGGTAGGGCGCGCCCACCGCCTCGATCTCCTGGACGAGGCTGGCGGCGATCTCCTCGCAGGCGCGGTCGGCGATGACGGTGACCCGCTCGTGCGGCTGCACCTTGAGGCAGACCCGGACGGCGTTGCGCGCCCCGGGAGTCAGTTCCGGATTGAAGGTCGTGGTCACGCTGTGTGCTGTCTTTCCCTGGCCCCTGGCCCCTGGCCCCTGGCCCCTGGCCCCTGGCCCCTGGTTCCCTGATGGCCGGTCTCTGAATTATTTCCCACCCGGCCGTCGTCCGCCCAGCGGGACGCATGGTAGCCTGCGCCGGTCCGCCCGCGACACCCACCCCGTCAAGGAGGTCGCTCATGCTCCGCCGGCTGATGCCCGTGTGCCTCGTTCTGGGCGCTGTCGCCGTGCTCGACGCCCAGCTCCCCGGGCCGTTCGCCGACCGGATCGAGAAGCGCGGCCTCACGGTGCGCATCGCCGAACTGGCGCGCCTGCCCGACACCCGCGGGCTGCGCCCGCCCGACCAGGACACCAACCCGGCCGGCTGGGCGCGGGTGAGCTACGTGCGCGACCTGCCCGACGGCCGGCGCTTCGTGAACGACTCACGGGGATTCCTCTACCGGCTCGACGGATCGACGCCCGAGGTCTATCTCGACTTCGCGTCGCTGTTCCCGCACGCCGTCTACAACCGGCTGGAGAGCGGCTTCATCTCGTTCGCTTTCCACCCGGAGTTCGCCGCCAACGGCCTCTTCTACACGGTGCACGGCGAGCGCGCCGCCGGCAATCCGACGGCGCCGGTGTTCGTGCCGCCGGGCTTCACGGCGGCGGACGCCACCTACCACAACGTGATCACCGAGTGGCGGGCGGCCAATCCGGCCGCGAACCGCTTCGCGGGCACGCGGCGCGAGCTGTATCGCGGCGCGCACATCGTGCAGAACCTGACGCACCCGATGGGCGCCGCGGAGTTCAACCCGACGGCGCGTCCGGGCTCGCCCGACTACGGCCTGCTCTACACCAGCGGCAGCGATCACGGCTTCAGCAACGGCGGCGGGCCGCACGCCAATAACCCCGCGCAGGCGCAGCGGCTCGACTCGGTGATCACCGCCATCCTGCGCTTCGATCCGCGGCCGCCGTCGGTGACGGGCGGCGTCAAGGGCCTGGGCGACTACACCGTGCCGGCCGCCAACGTGTTCGCCGCCGACGGCGACCCGAAGACGCTCGGCGAGATCTACGCCTACGGCTTCCGCAACGCCCACCGCCTGTCGTGGGACACCGACGGCACGATGTTCGCGCTCGACATCGGCATGAACCAGATCGAGGAGGTGAACATCGTCAGGAACGGCGGCAACTACGGCTGGATGAAGCGCGAGGGGTTCTACGAGAACGGCGTGAGCCGGCCCGGCGGCCGCCTCGACCAGCTGTTCGCGCTGCCCGACGACGTGCTCGAGGGCCGCACCAGGGACGGCTTCCTCTATCCCGTGGCGATGTACGACCACCGCGACGGCCAGGCCATCAGCGGCGGCTTCGCGTATCACGGCCGGATCCCGGCGCTGGCCGGCAGGTTCGTGTTCGGCGACGTCGTGCGCGGCCGCCTGTTCGCCGCCGACGTGGCGGCGATGAAGAAGGCCGACGACGGCATCCCGCGCACGGTGGCGCCGGTGGAGGAGATCCAGCTCTACGTGCGCGATGCCGGCGGCCGGCGCGTTTACACCTCGTTCCGTGAGCTGGTCGAGAAGAAGCGCGGCGCCACCATGGCCCGCGCCGACCTGCACCTCGGCCTCAGCCGCGACGGCGAGATCTTCGTCACCTCGCGCCAGGACGGGACGATCCGGATGCTGGTGGCCGACGAGTAGGGCGGCGGATGCGGTAGAGTGACGCCTCAGCGCGGGCTCCGGACCGGCCCGCCGCGCGGGGCTCCCGCGCCAGCGGCGGAAGGGAGACGTGGAGGCCGATGCCACTGCCTCGATCGCTCGCGTCGTATCTGCTCGGGGCCGTCGGCCTGGTGGTGGCCGCCGTGGCGCTGGGGGCCCAGGCCCCGCCGTCCGGGCCGGCACCGACCGCCGGCGGCCAGCGGCCGGTGAGCTTCGCCGCCGACGTCCAGCCCCTGCTCGCCGCCAGGTGCCTCAGTTGCCACGGCGAGGCCTTGAAGCTCTCGCGCCTCGACCTGCGCACGCGCGAGGCGGCCATCGCCGGCGGCGCGCACGGCCCGTCGCTCGTGCCCGGCAGCGCCGAACGCAGCCGGATGTACCGCCACGTGGCCGGCCTGGAATCGCCGGCGATGCCGATGCGCGGCGACCCGTTGACCGCCGCCGAGGTGGCGACGCTCAAGCGCTGGATCGACGACGGCGCGCATTGGGACGCCACCACCGCCACCACCGCGCCGGCCGTGCCGGCGGTGGCCGCGTTCGAGGAACGGCCGATCACCGCCGCCGAGCGCGGCTACTGGGCGTTCCAGCCGCCGAAACAGGCACCGCTCCCCGACGTCGGTCCGGCCATCTCGCATCCCGTCGATCGTTTCCTCGAGCAGGCCCGCCGCGAGCGCGGCCTCGTCGCTGCGCCGCGCGCCGACAAGCGCACGCTGGTGCGCCGCGCTTATCTCGATCTGCTCGGCCTGCTGCCAACGCCCGAGGAGGTCGAGCGTTTCGTCGCCGACGACCGGCCCGACGCCTGGGAACGGCTGATCGACACGCTGCTCGCCTCCCCGCACTACGGCGAGCGCTACGGCCGCCACTGGCTCGACGTGGCCCGCTACGCCGACTCGGGCGGGTTCGAGTACGACGTCCATCGCCCGAACGCGTGGCGCTACCGCGACTACGTGATCCGCTCGTTCAACGCCGACACGCCCTACGACCGCTTCCTGGTCGAGCAGATCGCCGGCGACGAGATGGACGGGCGCAGCGACGACAGCCTGATCGCCACCGGCTTCCTGCGCGCCGGCCCGCGCGTGCTGTTCCGCGAGAAGGACAACCCCGAGCGGCGCTTCGACTACCTCGACGACGTGATCGGCGTCATCAGCAAGGGCACCCTGGGGCTGACCATCGGCTGTGCGCGCTGCCACGACCACAAGTTCGACCCGATCCGGCAGAAGGACTACTACGCGCTGCAGGCCTCGATCTTCGGCTACGTGGAAACCGCGGTGCCGCTGGCGCCGCGGCCGCAGGCCGAGGCGTATCTCGCCGCCAACGAGGCGATCGACGGCCGCCGTGACACCCTGCGCGCCCGGCTCGCCGCGGTGGAGAAGCCCTACCGCGACACGCTCGAACTGGCGCTCATCAAGGCGCGGTTCTCGGACGCAATCTACCGCGCCGCCGCCAAGCCGGAGGCCGAGCGCACGGCCGGCGAACGGCTGCTGGCCATCCAGGTGTTCGAGGCGGTGAGCGTGCCGGTCACCGACCTCGAAGCGGCGATGGCGCCGGCCGACCTCGCCACCCGCCGCGATCTCGTGGCCCAGCTCGCCGCGCTGGAGAAGGAGCGGCCGGCGCCGCTGCCGATGGCCGAGATCGTCACCGACGGCGACCACCGCTTCTCGCCGCTGGGCGAAGGCGACGAGGTAGTGAGCTGTCCCAAGTGCCGCATCCCGCCGCCGTTCCCGGGGAGCTATCTGCACAAGGGGCCGAACCGCTACGAGGTGCCGCCGTCCTACTTCCTGATCCGCGGCGATGTCGAGAGCCGCGGCCCGCTGATGCAGCCCGGCTTCCCGCAGGTGCTGACCACCGGCACGCCGGTCACGGCGGTACCGCGGCCCGACGGCCGCACCTCGGGTCGCCGGCTGGCCCTGGCGCAGTGGATCGCCTCGCGCGACAACCCGATCACCGCGCGGGTGATCGTCAATCGTCTGTGGCAGAAGCACTTCGGCCGCGGCATCGTCGCCACGCTGGAGAACTTCGGCAAGATGGGCGAGCCGCCCACCCACCCGGCGCTGCTCGACTGGCTGGCGGTGGAGTTCATGACCCGCGGCTGGAGCATCAAGCAGGTCAACCGGCTGATGATGACCTCGGCGGCCTACCAGATGGCGTCGGCCTACGACCACGAGGGCAGCGCCGTCGCCGATGCCGAGAACCGCTACCTGTGGCGGTTCCGCCCGCAGCGGCTCGAGGCCGAGATCGTCCGCGACGCCATGCTCGGCGCCGGCGGCAACCTCAACCCGGCGATCGGCGGTGAGCCGATCTTCCCGTTCATTCCCAAGGACATCCTGGCCGGCCAGTACCGCGGCAAATGGGAGAACACGCCCGAGGGCCCGGCGGCGTGGCGCCGCGGCGTCTACGTCTACCGCCGCCGGTCGCTGCCGTATCCGATGTTCGACACCTTCGACCATCCCGACATGAACGTCGTGGCCGGTGCCCGCAACATCTCCACCGTGCCGACGCAGGCGCTGACCCTGCTCAACAACCCGTTCGTGCTCGGCCAGGCCGATCGCCTGGCGGCGCGCGTGCAGGCGGCGTCGGCCGATCCGGCCGCGCAGGTGGATCTGGCCTACCGCATCGCGTTGTCGCGCCCGCCGAGCGCGGCCGAGACCGCCATCGCGCGCGATCTCGTTGCCGGCCAGTCGCTGGCGGCGTTCACGCACGTGCTGCTCAATCTCGACGAATTCGTCTACATGAGGTGAGCCGTGTCGCACCGCTGCAGCCGCAATTTCTGGGATCGCCGCGAGTTCCTGTTCCAGTCGGGCGGCGGGGTGAGTGGCCTGGCGCTGGCCTGGCTGCTCGAACGCGAGGGGCTGCTGGCCGCCGCGCCCGGTCCCGAGGGCTGCACCGCCGCGGCCTCCGGCGTGAACCCCTACGCGCCGCGCGCGCCGCACTTCAGGCCGCGCGCCACCGCCGTGATCTCGCTCTTCATGGGCGGCGGCTGGAGCCAGATGGACACCTTCGATCCCAAGCCGGCGCTCGCCAGGTACGCCGGCCAGCCGATCGACGACCTGGTGAAGGGCGACGTGATCGTCCGCCAGGGCTCGCCGGGCCCGCTGATGCCGAGCCCGTTCAGCTTCAGGAAGCACGGGCAGAGCGGCATCGAGGTGTCGGAGATCTTTCCGCACCTGAGCCGCCACGTCGACGAGATCGCGTTCCTGCGCTCGGTCTACGGCCGCTCGAACGACCACGTGCAGGGCACTTACGAGATGCAGACCGGGCAGATCAACCTCGGCTTCCCGAGCGTCGGCGCCTGGGTGACCTACGGCCTGGGCTCGGTGTCGTCGAGCCTGCCGGCCTACGTGGTGATGACCGACGCCCGCGGCGGCCCGCTCGGCGGCCCCAACGACTGGAGCGCCGGCTACATGCCGGCGGCGTTCCAGGGCACGCTGTTCCGCTCGAGCGGCGACCCGATCGTCGATCTGAAGCCGCCGTCCACGGTGAGCGCCGCCGATCAGCGGGCCCGGCTCGACGCGCTGGCCAAGCTCAACGAGCTGGACATGCAGCGCTACCCGGGCAACAGCGAGCTGGCGGCGCGCATCTCGTCCTACGAGCTGGCCTACCGGATGCAGGGCTGCGCGCCCGAGGCGGTGGACGTGGCCAGCGAGTCGGACGCCACCAAGGCGCTCTACGGGCTGGACGAGAAGGTGACCGAGCCGTTCGGCCGGCAGTGCCTGATGGCGCGGCGCCTGGTGGAGCGCGGCGTGCGCTTCGTGCAGGTGTTCTCAGGCGGCGTCGGCAACCAGAACGTCGACACCTGGGACGCCCACGGCGACGTGCGCGCCAACCACACACAGCATGCCGCCGAGACCGACAAGCCGATGGCCGGGCTGCTGACCGACCTGCGCGCGCGCGGTCTGCTCGACTCGACGCTGGTCGTCATGCACTCGGAGTTCGGGCGCATGCCGATCAGCCAGCGCGGCGTCGGCCGCGATCACAACCCGGGGACGCAGACGGTGCTGATGGCCGGCGCCGGCATCGCCGGCGGGCAGGTGATCGGCGCCAGCGACGACTTCGGCTACAGGGCGCTCGAACAGCCGATCTCCTACCACGACCTGCACGCGACGATGCTCCACCTGCTCGGGCTCGACCACAAGAAGCTGACCTACCGCTTCAACGGCCGGGACATGCGCCTGACCGACGTCTACGGGACGCTGATCCCGCAGATCGCCAACGGCTGACGTTCGCAGGTGAGCTTCTGCGCCGCTGCGGCGGCGTTCCGTTTCAGGGCAGTATCATGACGCCGTGAGCAGCGGCGAACGTCTACGACGCGGGTCCGAGTGCGCCAGGGCCGTCGGCCTGTGTGCGCTGGTCCTCTCCGCCTGTCGAGGCGCCCCAGCGCCCCCCGCGGTGCCGGCGGCTGGAACCGCCGACCACGGTCGCGCGTTGAGTGCGTTCTATTCCGGGACGGCCGGATTGGAAGTCGGCAACGACGCGCACGCCGACCAGGCGTTGGCCCGGGCCATCCAGCTGGCCCCCGGCGAGCCGGGCGCCTGGCTCAACTGGGGCATCCTGGCGCTCCGCCACCGCGAGTACGACACGGCGCGCTCGCGCTTCGAGACCGCCCTGGCACTGCGTCCCGATTCGAGCACGATGCACGAGCACCTCGCGCTCGCCCATCTGGGCCGGGGCGACGAAACGGCGGCGCGGGTCGCGCTGGCGAAGGCGATCGCGCTCGACAGCAGCAACCTGACCGCCCGGTATGCGCTGGCAGAGCTGTCCGAGGCGGCTGGCGACGTAGCGGGACTGGGCGAGGCCGAGCGTCTCTATCGCGACATCGCCGGACAGCAACCCGCGAACCTCGTCGTGGCGCTCGACCTGGCCCGGCTGGCCGCCCGGCGAGGAGACGCCGCGGAGCTGGGGGCGATTGTCGCGCGGCTGTCGGCGGGTTCCGAAGCCTGGCCAGTCGACGTGCAACGGCAGATCGAGGCGCTGCGGCAGGCGGCCGTCCGCGACGCCGGCACCCGGCTGACCTTCCTTCGCAACGTCCTGCTGCGCACGCCCGACTACCAGGCCGACCTCGCCGCGGTGAAGCGCCCGCCCGACGTCATCGGCGCGCTGGTATCAGCTCCGCTCGTGATTCCGGTGCCGGCAAGTGAGGCCGCGGCACCGGACCTCGCCTTGCGCTTCGAGGTCGTCACTGCAGCGGCCGGCGCTGCGCCGGTCGTGTGGACCGGCTGGTTCGCCCGCGGCGACGAGTCGGCGGCCGTGCCGGCGATGGTCGACGAGCGCGGCATCGCCGCCGGGCCGTCCAGGCTGGCGGTCGCGGGCGTGCCCGACGCGGTTGCGCTCGTCACGGCGTCCCCGGTGGCGTTGGTGGATCTGAACGACGATTACCGTATCGACGTCGCCATCGCCACGACGCAGGGAGTAAGGCTGCTGCGTCAGTCCGAGACCGGCACACTCGTCGATGTCACCGGGGCCGCCCACCTGCCACGGGCCGCCACTGCGGGCATCGTCGGGCTGTGGCCCGCCGACGTCGACCAGGACGGCGACCTCGACCTGGTCGCGGCCCGCCGCGACGGCGCGCCGCGGGTGCTGCGCAACAACTCCGACGGCACGTTCGCCGCCATCGAGCCCTTCGCCGCGGTTGGTGCCCTGCGCGACTTCGCGTGGGTGGACCTCGACGAGGATGGTGACAACGACGCAGTGATGGCCGTCGCCAGCGGGCCGCCCGTCGTCCTCCGCAACGACCGCGGCGGACAGTTCACGGCGTGGAACCCGGTGCCCGGGCTCGGCCCCGTGGCGGCCGTCGCCGCCGCCGACATGAACGGCGATGCCCGTCTCGATCTGGTGGTGCTCGGCGCCGACGGCGCGGTGCACCGCATCGAGCGCGACACCGGCCGCGAGGCGTGGGTGTCGGAACCGCTCGTCCGGTGGCCCGACGCCGCCAGCTTCGCGCCGGCTGCGGCGTCGCTGGTCATCGCCGATCTCGACAACAACGGGCGCGCCGACCTGGTCGTGACCGGCAGCGCCGGGAGCCGCGCGTGGCTGGCGGGCAGCGCCGGTGGCGCGCTGACGCCGGTCACGATTGCCGGCGACGTCCGGGTGCTGGACGCCGCCGACGGCGACGGCGATGGCCGCCTCGATCTGGTGGCCCTCGACCAGCACCGCCGGCCTGTCGTGCTGTCGAACCGCGGCACCAAGGGCTATCACTGGCAGCGCGTGCGGCCGCGTGCCGCGCAATCGGCCGGCGACGCCCGTATCAACGCCTTCGGCGTCGGCGGCACGATGACCCTGCGCGCAGGTCGTCTCACCCAGACGGCGGCGCTCACCGGACCGGTCGTGCACTTCGGCCTGGGCGAGCAGGCGGCCACCGACGTCGTGCGGGTGGTGTGGCCCAACGGCACGGTGAACGCCGAATTCGAGCTCTCTGCCGACAGCACCATCGCCGCGGTCCAGCGCCTGAAGGGTTCCTGTCCGCACCTGTTCGCGTGGAACGGCACGGCGATGGCCTACGTGAAGGACTCCCCGCCGTGGAGCCCGGCGCTGGGGCTGCGCATCAACGCTCAGCAGACCGCCGGCGTGCTGGAAACCGAGGAGTGGTTCAAGGTGCGCGGCGATCAGCTGGCGCCGCGCGACGGCTACTACGACCTGCGCGTCACCGGCGAGTTGTGGGAGACCTTCTACATCGACCACTACTCGTTGCTGGTCGTGGACCATCCTCCCGACGTCGCGGTCTACACCGACGAGCGCTTCGCGGTCCCGCCGGTGCGACCCGCGGTGGTCCCGACGGCGCCGCCGCGTCCCGTCGCCCGCGCCGTCGACGATGCTGGTCGGGATGTCACCGCACGCATCGCCAGCCTCGACGAGGCATACCTCGACGGCTTCGAGCGCGGCTGGTTCCAGGGCATCGCCCGCGATCACTTCGTGGAGGTGACGCTGCCGGACGATGCGCCAGGGGCGGGCCCGCTCTACCTCGTGGCCGAGGGCTGGCTGCATCCCACCGACGGCTCGATCAACGTCGCGGCGTCGCAGTCGGCCGACGCCCGGCCGATGCCCATCCGGGTCGAGGTGGCCGACGGCCGCGGCGGATTCACCACCGCTCGCGCGGACGTCGGCTTTCCGGCCGGCAAGCACAAGATCGTGCTGGTCGATCTCGACGGCGTGTTCCGGCCGGGCGCGCCGCGTATCGTTCGGTTGCGCACCAACATGGAGATCTACTGGGACCGGATCGAGTGGGCCGCGGGTCGCCCGGACGCCAGGCTCGTCACGACGCGACTGCCGCCGGCGACGGCCGACCTGCGTTACCGCGGGTTCTCGGTGATGGACAAGCGGGACGCGTCGTCGCCGCAGGTGCCCGACTACGGCCGACTGGCCGATACCACCCAACGCTGGCGCGATCTCGAGGGCTACTACACCCGCCTCGGTGATGTCCGGCCGCTGCTGGCCGAGGTCGACGATCGGTTCGTGATCATGAACGCCGGCGACGAGCTCGCACTGCGCTTTCCGGAAGCACCGCCGCCACCGGCCGGCTGGCGCCGCGACTTCGTGCTCATCGGCGACGGCTGGATCAAGGACGGCGACCTCAACTCCGGGTTTTCCTCCACCGTGCTGCCGCTCCCGACCCACGAGACCGGTGACTACACGCGCCCGCCGACGCGGCTCGAAGACGAGCCGGCCTACCGCAAGTGGCCCGGCGACTGGCAGACCTTCCACACCCGGTACATCACGCCGTCGCGATTCCGCGACGTGCTCAGAGGGCGCGCCGGCGCACGGTAGGCATGACGAGGACGCGCCCGGTGACCCGGCTGCCGCTGATCGCGCTGTTCCTGGCGCTGCTGGCCACGCCACTGGCGGTGGGCTGGTGGCAGGGGCGGCAGGCGGCGGCACCTGCCGACACCACCGCCGCGCCGGCCCTGGCGCGTCATGGCGTGGTCTTCACCGAGGTGGCCGCGGTCTCCGGGATCACCTTCCGCCATACGGCGCCGACGCTGGACGCGAAGCTCGCGCACATCATGCCGCAAGTCACGTCGATGGGCGCCGCGGTGGCCGTGGTCGACGTCGACGCCGACGGGTGGATGGATCTCTACGTCACCAACAGCGGCGAGGACAGCCTCAATGCGCTCTACCGCAACCGGAAGGACGGGACGTTCGAGGACGTCGCGGCGTCCTTCGGCGTCGCCGACGTCAACCGGCGCGACACCGGCGTGTCGATGGGCTCGGTGTGGGGCGACTACGACAACGACGGCTATCCCGACCTGTTCCTCTACAAATGGGGGCGGCCGGAGCTCTTCCACAACGACGCCGGCCGGGGGTTCACCCGGGTGAGCGAGCGCGCCGGGCTGCCGGCCTGGGTGAACGCCAATACCGCCCTCTGGCTCGACTACGACCGCGACGGCCGGCTCGATCTGTTCCTCGGCGGCTATTACGACGAGTCGGTGAACCTCTGGCAGCTCGCCACCACGCGGATGATGCCGGAGAGCTTCGAGTACGCACGGAACGGCGGCCGCAAGTATCTGTTCCGCAACCTCGGCGACGGACGGTTCGAGGAGGTCAGCCGAGCTCTCGGCATCGACAGCCGCCGGTGGGCGCTGGCGGCCGGGGCGGCCGACCTGCATGGCACCGGGTATCCGGACCTGTTCATCGCCAACGACTACGGCGTCTCGGAGTTGTTCGCCAATCACGCCGGGCGGCGGTTCGTCGACGCCGGCGAGCGGACCGGCGTGGGCTTCGCCCCCAAGAGCGGCATGAACGTGGCGTTCGGCGACGTGCTGAACGCCGGCCGCTTCGGCATCTACGTCACCAACATCTCCGAGGAGGGCGTGCTGATCCAGGGCAACAACCTCTGGTACCCGCGCGAGGGCACCGCCGGCGACGACCTGGCCTACGACAACATGGCCGGGGCGATGGGCGTCGAACTGGCCGGCTGGGCCTTCGGCGCGCAGTTCGGCGACTTCAACAACGACGGCACGCTCGACCTCTTCGCCACCAACGGCTACGTCTCGGCCGCGCCCGGCACCGATTACTGGTACGACTTCTCGCGCATCGCCATCGGCCACTCGACGATCATCCAGGACGCCGCGCACTGGCCGGCGATGCGGGGCCGCAGCCTCTCCGGCTACCAGCCGAAGCGCGTCTGGCTCAACGACGGCAGCGGCCGTTTCACCGACGTCGCACGCGCGGTCGGGGTGACGGAGACCTTCGACGGACGGGCGGTGGCGGTGGCCGATCTGTGGAATCGAGGTGTACTCGACGTGGTGGTCGCGCATCAGCGCGGCCCGCTGCTGGTGTACAAGGGCGCGGTTCGGCCGGAGCACCAGTGGGTGAGCTTCGCGCTTCAGGGCACGACCAGCAATCGCGGCGCGGTCGGCGCCACGGTCCGGCTGTTCTGGAACGGCCGCCAGCAGCTGCAACAGGTCTCCGGCGGCAGCGGCTACTGCGCCCAGAACGATCCTCGGCTGCACTTCGGCCTCGGGCCGGACGCGCGGATCGAGCGCGCCATCATCCGCTGGCCGTCGGGCGTCGAGCAGACGCTCGAGGCGCCGGCCGCCGGCCGTCACCACGTGATCGTCGAGCCGGGAACGTAAGCACCAGGGAGCTCCGTGTCCACCGCCGCCCCGTTTCCCGCCGCCGCGCCCCGCCAGTTCGGCATCGATCAGCGGTTCGTGCCGCCGATTCTCATCACCCTGATTCTGGTCGTCGGCCAGACGACGTTCGGCATCCTCGAGGGGCTGCCGCAGACGTTGCTGGCGATTGTCACCGCGATGCTCCTGGAAGCGGCGCTGGCGCGGATCTACGTCGGGACGTGGCCGCACCTGGCCAGCGCCTACATCACCGGGATCAGCGTCGGCATCCTGGTGCGCTCGCCCGAGATCTGGCCGTTCGCGGTGTGCGCGGCGCTGTCGATCACCTCGAAGTACGTGCTGCGCTGGCGCGGCCGGCACCTGTGGAACCCCTCCAACTTCGGGATCTGCGCGCTGCTGTTCCTGGCGCCGTACACGGTGGCCTCCCTGAGCGTGCAGTGGGGCAACAACCTGTGGCCGATGCTGGTCATCTGGTTGCTCGGCGCCGTGATCATCTACCGCCTGCGGCGCTTCCACATCACGGCCGCCTACGTGGCGGCGTTCCTCGCGTTCGGCCTGCTGCGCAGCGTGATCAGCGGGCATCCCTGGCAATCGGAGATCGCGCCGATCACCGGGCCGATGTACCAGCTCTTCTGCTTCTTCATGGTCACCGACCCGAAGACCACGGTTCGCTCCTCGGCGCGGGCGCAGGTACTCGTGGTGATCGTCGTGGCGCTGGTGGAGGCCGGCTTGCGCCTGCTCGAAGTGGTCCACGCACCGTACTACGCGCTCTTTCTGGTCGGGCCGACCGCGGTCATCCTCGAGGAACTCGGGCGGTCGCGGCGCGGCGGGGTCCCGTTTGGTGCCTAGTCCCTGGCGCGGTCGGGGGGCGGTGGCGTGCGCGATGGTTGCCGCGGTCGCGTGCAGCCGGCCGGCTCCGGCCGATCGGCTGGCGCCGTCGCCCGACCTCCCCGTGTTCGCCGACGTCACCGCCGCCGCCGGCCTGCGCTTCCAGCACGTCCACGGCGGCACCGGCAAGCGATACCTGCCCGAAGCCATGGGCCCCGGCGGCGCCTTCCTCGACTACGACGGCGACGGCTGGCTCGACGTGCTGCTGCCGAACGGGCGCGGCTTCGATGTCGGCGCCCCGGCCGGGACGACGATGCTGTACCGCAACCGCGGCGATGGCACTTTCGCGGACGTGACGGCGCGCGTCGGGCTGCACGTGCCCGCCCACGTTCTCGGCGTCGCCGCCGCCGACTACGACAACGACGGCGACACCGACGTCTATCTCACCGCCGTCGGGAGGAACCATCTGTTCCGGAACGTGGATGGCGCACGCTTCGAGGATGTGACCGCCGCCAGTGGTACCGGCGATCGCGGCTTCTCGACCAGCGCCGCCTGGCTCGACTACGACCGCGACGGCCTGCTCGACCTGTTCGTCGCCAACTACGTCGAGTGGACGCCGGCCACCGACCGGTTCTGCACCCTCGACGGCGCCGCCAAGTCCTACTGCACGCCCGAGACCTACCCCGGCCAGAGCTCACGGCTCTACCGCAACCGCGGCGGCGGACGCTTCGACGACGTCACCCGGCGCGCCGGCGTGTACAACGCCTCGGACAAGGCGCTGGGTGTGGCGGTGCTCGACTACGACGACGACGGCTGGGTCGACGTGTTCGTGGCCAACGACACCCAGCCGAACCGGCTGTATCGCAATACCGGCGCCGGCACCTTCACCGACGAGGCGCTGCTGGCCGGGGTCGCACTGAGCGACGCCGGCAAGGCCCGCGGCGGCATGGGCACCGACGCTGCCGATTTCGACGGCTCGGGGCGCCCGGGGATCCTGGTCGGCAACTTCTCCGGCGAGAGCCTCGCGCTCTATCGCAACCACGGCGGCGGCCTGTTCGTGGATGCGGCGGCGTCGACCGGCCTGCGCGCGCGCTCGCTGCGCTCGCTGACCTTCGCCGCGTTCTTTTTCGACTACGACCTCGACGGCCGCCTCGACGTGTTCGCTCTCAACGGCCACGTCGCCGACGACATCGCGGTCGTGCAGCCGCAGACTGCTTACGCACAGCCGCCGCACCTGTTCCGCAACCTCGGCGGCAGCCGATTCGAGGAGGTGACGGCCCGATCCGGCGACGCCCTGGCCCGGCCGGTCGTCGGCCGCGGCGCCGCCTGCGGCGACTACGACAACGACGGCGACCTCGACCTGCTGCTCCTCGCCAACGACGGCCCGGCGCGGTTGCTGCGCAACGACGGCGCCACCCCGCGCGACGTGGTGCGGGTACGGCTGCAAGGCGTGGCCGCCAACCGCGACGGCCTCGGCGCGCGCGTCACGGTGCGCCGCGCCGGCGGGACCGCGACCTGGCAGATGGTCCGCACCGGCTCGAGCTACCTGTCGCAGAGCGACATCGCGCTGACCTTCGGACTGGGCCCAGCCGACGGAACGCCGCTGGACATCGACGTGCGCTGGCCGGACGGGACGAACGGGCACGTCGCCGCGGTACCCCCGAACCAGGCGGTGGTCATCAGACAGGGGGCCGGCGTCGTCGCGGCCACGCCGCTGGCCGCGCCGCGGCCGCGTTAAGGAGCGATCCGGCTCCCGGACAAGCCAGGCCCCTGTAGACGATCGCCGTCCACGACGGCGCCGAGCGACACGCCGTCGCCTTCGAGGGTCAGCGCCGTCCCGCGCAGCTTGCCGGTGAGCTTCACCTGTCGCCCCTGCTCGGTGAGCGTGCCCAGCACCACCTGGTACATCTGGGTGAGCTGCAGCTCGCCGCGGCTGGTCTTCCACGTGCCGGCCACGCGCGCCGGCACGTAGTAGAGCAGCGCCGTGCACCAGCTCACGCAGTCGCCCTCGATGGTTTCCCGTTCGTCGGGATCCCATTCGGGAATGCCGAAGGTGTTCAGCACCATGCGCGTGCCGGGCCGCAGGTTCATGAACGTGTCGCGCAGCCGCTCCAGGTTGTCGGGCAGCAGGAACAGCGCCATCACCGTCGCCTTGGAGATGTCGGCGGTGAACATGTCGCCCTCGATGAACGTCGCCTTGCCGGACACGCCGGCGGCCTCGGCGTTGCGACGCGACAAGCCCACCATGTCGGGGTTGTACTCGACGCCGATGGCCGTGGCGCCGCGTCTGGCCGCGGCGATGACGTTGCGGCCGTCGCCCGAGCCGAGGTCCATCACGATGTCGTCCGGCGTCACCCTGGCCATGTCGAGCATCTTCTCGACCAGCGCCGGCGGGGTCGGCACCCAGACCACGTCCTTGCCGCCCTGGCCGACCTGCGGCTCGTAAGGCGCCTTGGGCGGCTGCGCCGGCGCCTGCGCGAAGGCGCAGGTGGCGAACAGGACGACCATCAGACTTGCGATCAGCGTGTGCTGCACTGAGATGTCCTTGCTGCGTGACAGCATTCTCTGAGCCCGAGCCCCGGCCCTACAACCCCGCCTGCGTCTCGCGCACCATGAACTCCACCACTTCGCGCAGGTCGCCCGAGCGGTTGAACTCGGCCAGCTGGCGGTCGGCGCCGGTGCCGTGCTCCATGATCCAGCGGATGTACTCCACCTCCTGGCGGCTGCCGAGCTCGTCGAGCACGTCGTCGACGAACGCCAGGTACTCCTCGAGCAGCTCGCGCTCGGGCAGCTCCATCTCGCGACCGAAGTCGATCAGCGCGCCGTCGATGCCGTAGCGCGACGCCCGCCACTTGTTCTCCATGATCAACGCCCGGCTGTAGGGCCGGTACGACTGGTTCTTGGCGTGCAGCCGCCACAGCTTCACCACCGTGGCCTGGATCAGCGCCGCGATCGCCAGCGTCTCGTCGACGCGCATCGGCAGGTCGCAGATGCGCACCTCGATGGTCGAGAAGAACGGGTGCGGGCGCACGTCCCACCAGATCTTCTTGGCGTTGTCGATGCAGTTGGTGCGGATGAGCAGGTTGACGAAGTTCTCGTAGTCGGCCCAGCTGGTGAAGGCGTCGGGGATGTTGGTGCGCGGGAACTTGTCGAACACCTTGCAGCGGTACGACTTGAGGCCGGTGTTCATGCCCAGCCAGAACGGCGAGTTGGTGGAGAGCGCCAGCAGGTGCGGCAGGAAATAGCGCACCTGGTTCATCAGCTGGATCGCCGTCTCGCGGTCCTCGATGCCGACGTGCACGTGCAGGCCGAAGATCAGGTTGGCGCGCGCCACCAGCTGCATGTCCTCGACCACCTGCAGGTAGCGCTCGTCGGGCGAGATGTCCTGCACCCGCCAGTCGGCGAACGGATGTGTCGCGCCGGCGACCAGCAGCAGCCCGTTCTGCCCGGCCAGGTGCAGCATCTGCTGGCGCAGGTGGACGATGTCGGCGCGGGCCTCGGTGATGTCGCGGCACACCCCGGTGCCGACTTCCACCACCGACTGGTGCATCTCGGCCTTGACCTTCTCGTTCAGCACCCGCCGGCCCTGCGCCATCAGCTCGGTCTGGATGTGCGAGCGCAGGTCGAACGTCTCGGGATCGATGGTCTGGTACTCCTCCTCGATCCCGATCGTGAAGGAGGGCGCCCTCACGGTCGGCCCTTCAGCATCGGTGCCCACCGCAGCTCGAGCGGCGCCGGCGGCTCCTGGGCCTTCTTCACCGCCAGCCTCGCCACCGCCTCGACGATCCAGGCGAAGTTCTCGACGCCCACCGAGTGCGGATCGGCGTCGGGCGCCGGGTTCATGAAGTCGATGGCGTAGGGCACGCCGTCCTCGCAGGCGAACTCCACCGTGTTGAGGTCGTAGCCGAGCGCGCGGCACAGCGTCAGCGCGTCGTTCTTCACCCGTTCGATCAGCGCGTCCGGGTACTTCGGGGGGTGCTTGACGTAGCGTTCGTGGAACGGCGCCCGCGGGTCGTAGGGCATCACGTGGACGTCCTGCTGGCCGACCACGTAGCAGCGGAAGTACTCGGTGAAGTTCACCGCCCGCTGCAGGGTCATGCACAGCGTGCGGGTCTGGTCGTAGGCCTGGAAGAACTCTTCCTTCGACTTCACCTGGTAGACGTCACGCCAGCCGCCGCCGTCGAACGGCTTGAGGAACGCGGGGAAGCCGACGTAGGCGAACACCTCGTCCCAGTTGAGCGGGTAGACGAGGTTGCGCATCGACTTGTCGGTGGTGCCCGGCGGGTGCTCCTTGTGCGGCAGCACGACCGTGGGCGGCACCGCGACGCCGAGCCGGTCGGCCAGCGCGTAGTTGAAGAACTTGTCGTCGGCACTGGCCCAGAACGGGTTGCTCACCACGTAGCTGCCGGCCAGGGCCGCCTGCTTCAGGTAGGCGCGGTAGAACGGAATGTCGTGGGAGATGCGGTCGACGATCACCCGGTATCTGGCCGGGGCGTTGAGCGGCACGCCGCCGATCTGCACGAACTCGGCGGTGACGCCGGGTGCGCGCATCTGGTTGATGCGCTCGACGAGCGCGCCGGGGAAGACGTTCTCCATGCCGAACAGGACGCCGATGGTCGCCATGCGTGGTCTCCGGGCCCTCAGCTTAGTCCAGTCCGGGGGGCGGATCGCCCCGGACTGGCGCCGCCGCGGCCGTCCCCCGCACCTGCAGTCGAGGCCCGCTCGGCCGATATGTCTGCCATGAGGCCCATCGCCAGTTCGCTCGCCGCCCTTGCCGCCGTCGTCGGCCTGTTGCAGCCGGCCGCGACGTCGGCGCAGACGCTCGGCACGTTCCGCTGGCAGTTACTGCCCTACTGCAACGTGGTCACGGTGACCGTCGTGCAGAACGGTGCCGTCTACACGCTGGACGGCTACGACGACCAGTGCGCCGCGGCGCAGCGGGCGCCGCTCGTCGGCCTGGCCACGCCGAACCCCGACGGCACCATCGGGCTCGGATTCAACATCGTCACCGCGCCCACGGGACAGGGCGTGCAGGTGGCGGCCATCATCACGCTGGCGACGCTCGGCGGCACCTGGCGCGACTCGGCCGGGACCATCGGAACGTTCACGTTCCTTGCTGGCGCACCGGCCGCCGGCGGTGCTCGGCCGGCGGTCAATCCCATCACCTACGGCAGTCTCCTCGTGCAGCCGGCCGGCGCCGGAGACCGCGGGCTGTCGGTACGTACCAACTCCGATCCCGGGCCCATCACCGGCGATGCCGCGGCCGTGTACGGCCAGTGGGGCGGCGGCAGCGGCTGGGGCTCTCCGGGATCGGCCGGCGTCCGCGGCGACAGCGGCAGCGGCGCCGGCGTGGTCGGCACGACGTCGACCGGAGCGGGTGTCGTGGGCCTGGCCGGCGCCGGGCTGGGTGTCAGCGCCTACGCGGAGTCGGGCACCGCACTGCTGGCGCGCACCAACACGGGGACGACCGCCGTGCAGATCGACAACGGCGCGATCAAGGTCTCGGGTACGGTCCGGCCGGTGTTCCGGCACATCGCCGGCGCGGGCAACATCACCGCCAACGTCACCCGCCTCGACCACCCGCTGCTCAACGGCGACCCCAGCGCCCTGGTGTTCGTCGAGCACCTGTACCAGCCGGCGCCTGGCAACGTCTACGTCCCGGGCGGCGTCGGCGTGTACTACGACGCGGTCGCCGATCGGTGGACGATCTTCCGGGAGAACCCGCTCGACACGATGCCGTCGGGAGCCCGGTTCAACGTCCTGGTGGTGAAGCAGTAGCGGTCACGGCAGGTAGGCGCTGGCCATCGGCCGCCAGAACGGCCAGTCGTGCTTCGACCCGAAGCCCCAGACGTGCAGCGAGTGCGGGATGCCTTTGGCGCCGAGCAGACGTGAGAAGTCCTCGTTGGCGGTGCGGCAGATGTCCCACTCGCCGGTGGCGAGCACGAACTTGTTGCGGCGGTATTGATCCAGGTAGTAGGCGTCCTGCAGACCGGGCAGGAACCAGGGCGGGTTCAGCAGGTAGGCGTCCTTGTCGTGCCAGCCGTCGAGGAACTGGCTGATGTCGAAGGCGCCGCCCATCGTGATGCACGACGTGAACACGTACGGGTGCCGCAGCGCCATCGCCATGGCGTGGTAGGCGCCGAAGCTGCAGCCGGTCACGCCGATGCCGGCGATGGGACTGGCGTGGCGGATGAGCGGCACCACGTCGCCGAGGATGTAGGCCTCGTACTGCAGGTGGCGCTCGACGCGGTGTCGCGGATGGATGCGCCGCTGATACCAGCTTTCGGCGTCGACCGACGACACGCAGTACAGCTGCAGCCAGCCGTTGTCCAGCTTCTGCTGCAGGGCGCCGACCATGCCGCGGTCCTCGTACTCGAAGAACGCCCCCATCGAGCTGGGAAACACCACCACCGGCGGGCCGGCGTGCCCGAAGACCAGCAGTTCCATGTCACGGTCGAGCGACCGGGAGTACCAGCGGTGGTAGTCGCGAGTCATCGGCGAGGCGTCCCGGCGTGTGGCGGCAGGCGGATTCTGCAACAAGCGGCGCAACCGGCATGCCAACGGGGCCTGGCCCCGATGGCACGGTTCTCGTGCCAGCGGCATCTATACTAGCGGGGCCAGCGCGGCTGGCGTCCGCCGGCCGATGTCCGTCTCCGTGTCCGCGCCTCGCTTCGACCGCCATTCGGGCTTCGGCTCCCGGTTCCTCGACCGGTCGCGCGACCTCGTGATCTACCTGCCGCCCGGCTACGACGCCGACCGGAGCCGGCGCTATCCCGTGCTCTACATGCACGACGGGCAGAACCTGTTCGACCCCGAGACCGCCTACGTGCGCGGCCAGCACTGGCGCCTCGGCGAGATGGCCGACATGCTCATCGCCGAGGGCCGCGTGCAGCCGCTCGTCATCGTCGGGATGCACCATGCCGGCGCCGCCCGCATCTCCGAGTACACACCGACCAGGGACGCGCGGCTCGGCGGCGGGCTCTCGAAGGCCTACGGCCGCTTCCTCACCGAGGAGCTCAAGCCCTTCGTCGACGCCCGGTATCGCACGCGCGGCGGCCGGGAGGACACCGGGCTGGGCGGCTCGTCGCTCGGTGGACTGTCCACGCTGTTCCTCGGTCTGCGCCACGCCGACGTGTTCTCGCGCCTGGCGGTGATGTCGCCGTCGGTGTGGTGGGGGCGCCGCGCCATCCTGCGCTACGTCGCCAAGGTCAGGCCGAAGCCCGCCTCGCGCATCTGGCTCGACATCGGCGGCGGCGAGGGCCGTGTCGCGATCGCCGACGCCCGCCGGCTGCGCGAATCGCTGGTTGCGGCCGGCTGGCGCGACCATCACGACCTCCGCTATTCGGAGCCGGCGGAGGCCACGCACAGCGAGGCGGCGTGGGGCGACCGCGTCGGCAACGTGCTCGAGTACCTGTTTCCCACCGATCTGGGTGGATGGCACTTTTAGAACCGGGACTCGGGACTCGGGGCTCGGGACTCGGTTTTCGGACAGTCACGCTGCCCCGCCGGGACGGGCGTCAGTGGGGTGGAAGGCTCTTCCCGAACCCCGAGCCCCGAGTCCCGAGCCCCGGCCTTGTGACAACCGGTGACGTGGGCTCCGCGGGCCGTTCGCTAAGCTGGAACGTTCTCATGTCGACACCCGATCGCCTGGCGATCGCCGTGGTCGTGCTCTGCGTGTGTGCCGCGACCGTCTCCGCTCAGGAGGCGGGCGGCAACGGCGGCGCGGGCGTGCGGACCGGCGCCATCGACGGCCCGCCGGCGCCCGTGGCCCCGGCCACCATCTCGCGTGACGACAAGGGCCAGGCCACCGTCCGGGCCATCCGGCTGATTGCGCCGCTCGACGTGGACGGGCGGCTCGACGAGTCGGTCTACGCCGACAACCCGCCGTTCGGCGACCTCATCCAGGTGGTGCCGGCCACCGGCCAGCCCGCCACCGAGAAGACCGAGATGTGGCTGATGTTCGACGACCGCAACATCTACGTCGGCGCGCGTGTCCACGACTCGTCGCCGCCCGAGGCGTGGATCGCCAACGAATACCGGCGCGACACCTCGCCGCTGCGGCAGAACGATCACATCGGCGTCGGCTTCGACACCTTCTACGACCGGCGCAGCGGCTTCATGTTCTACGCCACGCCGCTCGGCGCGTTCTCGGACTATTCGACCATCGACGAAGGCCAGCCCAACTCCGACTGGAACCCGGTGTGGAACGTCCGCACCGCCAGGTTCCCCGGCGGCTGGACGATGGAGATGATCATCCCGTTCAAGTCGCTGCGCTTCAGCGGCGGCCGCAACCAGACCTGGGGCTTCCAGGTGCGGCGCTCGATCCGCCGCAAGAACGAATGGGCCTATCTGACGCTGCTGCCGGCGTCGATGGCCGGGCCGCAGGGGCTCAACCGCGTGTCGCTGTACGGCAGCGCCACCGGCATCGACGCCCCGCCCGCCGGCCGCACGACCGAAATCAAGCCTTACGTGTTCGGCCGCTCCACCACCGATCGGCTGCGCACGCCGCCGGTGTCCAACGACGTCGATTCGCAGATCGGCCTCGACGTCAAGTACGGCATCACCGCCAATCTGGTCGCCGACTTCACCTACAACACCGACTTCGCCCAGGTCGAGGTCGACGAGCAGCAGCTCAACCTGACCCGCTTCAACCTGTTCTTCCCCGAGAAGCGCGATTTCTTCCTCGAGGGCCGCGGCATCTTCGATTTCGGGCGCGGCGGCGCCAGCGGCTTCGGCAGCGGCAGCGGCGGCCTCGGCAGCGGCTTCAACCAGCAGTCATCGACGCCGTTCCTGTTCTACAGCCGGCGCATCGGTTTGAACCTCGGACGCATCGTGCCGATCCAGGCCGGCGCGCGCGTAACCGGCAAGGTGGGGAAGTTCGGCCTCGGGCTGCTCAACATCCAGAGCGACTCGGAGTCGGTGTCGGCGACGCCGTCCACCAACTTCTCGGTGGTGCGGGTCAAGCGCGACATCCTGCGCAAGAGCACGGTCGGCGCGATGTTCACCAACCGGTCCGCGTCGAATGTCACGCCCGGCGCCTCGAACCAGGTGGTCGGCGTCGACGGCGCGTTCGGGTTCTACGAGAACCTGACCATCGGCGGCTACTACGCGAAGACGTGGACCGAGGGCCTGACCGGCGACGACGACAGCTTCCAGGGCCGCTTCGACTACTTCGCCGACCGCTACGGCGCCCGCTTCGAGTACCTGGACGTCGGCGACGACTTCAACCCGGAGGTCGGCTTCCTGCAGCGCGATAACTTCCGCCGCGCGTTCGCGTCGCTGCGCTTCAGCCCGCGGCCGAAGAACCTGAAGGGCGTGCGCAAGCTCACCTGGCAGGCCGACCTCGAACACCTGGAGAACGGCGCCGGCGCGCTCGAGACCAGGGTCCAGGTCGGCAAGTTCAACGTCGAGCTCGAGAACAGCGACACCATCAACATCGAAGCGACGCGCGACTACGAGATGATCGGGCGGCCGTTCCCGGTCGGCGGCGGACCGATCATCGCACCGGGCAGCTACCGGTTCGACGACGTGCAGGTGAGCTATTCGCTCGGCGCGCAGCGGCGCATCGCCGGAACCATCACGGCACAGGCCGGTGAGTTCTGGAACGGCACCATCCGCACGCTCAGCTACACCGCGGCGCGGGTGTCCCTGCTCAAGCAGTTCTCGCTGGAGCCGACCATCCAGCGGACGCGCATCGCGCTGCCGCAGGGCGCGTTCACGACCACGCTGGTACGCACCCGCGCCGACTACGCCTTCTCGCCGCGGATGTTCGCCAGCGCGCTGGTGCAGTACAACTCGATCGACCGCAGCTTCAGCAGCAACATCCGCTACCGGTGGGAGTACAAGCTGGGCAGCGAGTTCTTCGTCGTCTACACCGACGAGCGCGACACGACGACGCGCGGGTATCCCGGCCTGAAGAACCGCGCCTTCGTCGTCAAGGTCACCCGCTTCTTCCGTTTGTCACGGGGGCCTGGCCCCGATGGCACGGATCTCGTGCCGTACACCGTCCAATGGCCGACCGCGGACCTGGCACGGCCCGCCGGGGATCGCAGATAATGCGCGCGTGATGAGATCCGCGATCGCCGTCGCCCTTCTGGCCGCCGTCGCCGCGTCCGCGCCGCTGGGCGCCCAGGATCGGCCGCCGCGCGACCCGAAGGCGACCCGGAGGGCCGATCTCGTCGAGCTGGTGACGCTCGATCCGACCATCAAGCTCGACATCCGCTACGCCCAGACCAACAACTTCATGGGCAAGGTCGTCTATCCCGAGGCGCGGGCGTTCCTGCAGCGCCCGGCCGCCGAGGCGCTGCTGGCCGCGCACCGCGAGCTGGCCCGTGACGGTTACGGACTGCTCATCCACGACGGCTACCGGCCGTGGACCATCACGAAGCTGTTCTGGGACATGGCGGCCGGCACGCCGATGCAGGAGTTCGTCGCCGATCCGAAGTCGGGTTCGAAGCACAACCGCGGCTGCGCGGTCGATCTCACCCTCTACGACCGCGCCAACGGCCAGGCCGTGCAGATGCCAGGCGAGTACGACGAGCCGACCCTGCGCTCGTATCCGACCTATCGGGGCGGTCCGCCCGAAGCGCGCGGGAAGCGCGATCTGCTGCGCCGCGTGATGGAGCGCCACGGCTTCACCGTCGAGCCCAACGAGTGGTGGCACTTCAACTACCGGGACTGGCAGAGCTACCCGATTCTCGACATCTCGTTCCAGGAGGCCGCGAAGCGGTAGCCGCGCGTCGATGCGCTACGAGGAGCACCCCCCTCCCGCAGCCGTCGCCGCGCACGTCGCCTGCCTGTGGACGCTCACCGGAGCGTCGCGCAGGCCGTCGTTCGATCTGATCCTGCCCGACGGCCGGCCCGAACTGGTCGTGCATCGCGGCGATCGCTTCCGCGAGCGGCGTCCGGATGGCGGTGGCCGCCTCCAGCCGCGTCAGCTGATCGTCGGGCAGATGACGCACGGCGTCGCCATCGCCCCCGGCCGGCGTGTCGACACGGTGGGCGTCCGCTTCACGCCCGCCGGCCTCGCGCCGTTGTGCCCGTTCCCGCAGTCGCGGCTCGTCGATCGCCTCGCCGCCGTCGCCGACGTGCCGGCGCCGCTGCTGCACCGGCTCGCCGCGGCCGCGGCCGCCGCGCCGACGCCGGTCGCTGCGTTGAGGGCACTCGCCGGCGAGTTGCCCGGCGTCTACGCCGCTGCCCGTGCGGTCGATCCACGGTTGCTCGCCGCCGTCGATCACCTGAGCCATGCCGGCGGCACGCTGTCGATGGCGGCACTCGCCCGCGCCTCCGGCACCTCCCCTCGCTGGCTCGAACGCCACTTCCTGGTGTCGGTCGGCGTCAGCCCCAAGCGCCTCGCCCGGCTGGTGCGCTTCCGCCGCGTGCTCGCCGCGCTCGACGCCCATCGCACTCGTGGCGGCGTGGACGTGGCCCTGGACCATGGGTTCTACGACCAGGCGCACTTCATCGCCGAGTTCCGTGCCTTCGCCGGCGACGCCCCCCGCCGGTTCGTCGAGCACCGTCTCGCCGAGCTGACACGGTTCTTCGTCGATCGACCGGCCGCCCCCTGATGCTGTCGGGATTCTCCAAGACCGCCACGCCGCCGCTCGCCGACACTCACCGGCACGGAGGGATGAGATGAGACGGCGACGCGCAAGAACGCTGACGACGATCGGAGTGCGTGGACGGCTGGGAGCGCTGGGACTGCTGGCCGTGCTGCTGTTGACGCCCGGCCCGGAGGCGGCGCTCGCGGCTCGCGCCGAGCTGCCGGTGTGGATGATCGGGTGCTGGACGGGCACACGCGGTGCCGAGACGTTCACGGAGCGCTGGATCGCCGGCGACGCCGCGACGCTGATCGGCACGTCGCACACGGTCAAGGCCGGCGCGCTCAGCGCCTTCGAGTTCCTGCGCGTGCTGATGAAGGGCGGGGTGCCCGTCTACGTGGCGCAGCCGAACGGCGTGCCGCCCACCGAGTTCACGGCCACCGCGCAGACCACCGGCGAGATCACCTTCGAGAACCCGGCCCACGACTTCCCGAGACGGGTCGGCTACCGGCGGATCGACGCCACGCACCTGACGGCTTGGATCGACGGCGGCACCGGCGCCAAGGGCCCACGTCTCGAGTTCGCGATGACCAGGGTGGATTGCGACTGACCGGGGTCAGACCCCATTCTGGCTCCGCCCAGAATAGGGGTCAGACCCCTTTCTGGCTGGGAGCAGACTGGTAGCAGTCTCTGCGCCCTAATCGGCGATCCTCTTCCAGCGCTTCACCAGGTGCTCCGCCGTGCGCCAGGCCAGCGCCTGCACGGTGAGGGTCGGGTTGTGGGCGCCGCTGGTGCCCATCACCGACGCGCCCAGCACGCCGAGATTCGGCACCTCGTGGGCGAAGCCGTGGCGATCGACGACGTTGGTCTCCGGGTCGTCGCCCATGCGCGTGCCGCCGTAGGCGTGGGTGTTGAGTCCCATCACGCCGAGCGGGGCGCGCACGATGTCGATCGCGCCGGCGGCGCGGTACCAGAGTTCCATCTTCTCCTGGATGAAGGCGGCGATCCGCCGCTCGTTGTCGCGGAAATCGGCGGTGATGCGGCACACCGGGAAGCCGAGCGGATCTTTCACCTCGGGATCGAGGTCGAGGACGTTGCCCTCGTAGGGGAGTGTCGTCTTCTGCAGGTAGGCGGTGTTGACCCGGTCGGCGTTCTCCCGCACGAACGCCTTCCACTGCTTTCCCCACGACGGCGTCCGCCCGAACGTGTTCATGTTCGCCGCGGCGATCGGCCGGCGGTCGGAGTAGACCCACAGGTTGCCGCCACCGATGAAGTCGAGGCCCCCGTGGTCGAAGTTGTCGTCGGCCCAGTCGTCCACCGCCACGCCCTGCGCCGGCAGCCCGTACCAGCTGTTCAGGTTGAAGGGGAAGAGCGCGGTCACCGAGGCCCCGGTGGCATGCGACATGTAGTGCCGGCCGACCTGCCCGTGGTTGTTGGCCAGGCCCCGGGGAAACGCCTTCGACGTGGAGAGCAGCAGCAGCCGCGCGTTCTCGTAGGTGTAGGTGGAGAGCAGCACCACCTTGGCCGGCTGGAAGAACTCCTCCGTGCCGGTCACGTAGGTCACGCCGGTGACGCGCCCGGCGTCGTTCACCTCGATCTTCGTGACGTGCGCCTCGGTCACGACCTTCAGCCGCCCGGTCTTCTGCGCACGCGGAATGGTCGTGACGTTGGGCCCGTTCTTCGCATCCACGTGGCAGCCGCCGCGGTTGCAGAAGCCGTGGTACATGCACGGCGAGCGCTCCTGGTAGCGCTCGGAGTTGACCGCGGCCGGGCCCGGGAACGGATGCCAGCCCAGGGCCCTCGCCGCCGCCGTCATCCGATCGAGATAGCCGGTGCTGCGCAGCGGCGGCATCGGATAGGGGCGGCGCCGTGGCGCCTCATAGACGTTGCCGCGGCGGTCGATGGCGCCGAGCACGTTGCCGGCCTGGCCCGAGACGCCGATCTCGTGCTCCACCAGGTCGTAGTACGGCTCGAGCTCTTCGTAGCCGAACGGCCAGTCCTCCACGGTGGTGCCCGCCGGGAGCCGCGATCGGCCGTACCGCCTGGTGGTCTCGCTGACCACCTTGAAGTCCCACGGCGACAGGCGCCAGCTCTGCGCCCAGTAGTGCAGCGTCGTGCCACCGACGCCGTTCATCATCACGTGGCCGGCGGGGCGGGTGGTGGGGGCCTGCGCGTTGACCCGATGCGTCGGCACCTCGCGGTTGCACTTCTGCACCGCCATCGGCCAGTCGCGCACGTTGTTGCGGATTTCATCGGGGGCGAAGTCCTTGGCGGTGAGCCAGGTGCCGGCCTCCAGGCCGACCACGCTCAGTCCCGACTGGGCGAGCGGCAGCACGGCGACGCCGCCGGCGGCGCCGAGGCCGATCACCACGACGTCGGTGCCTGGGAGGTTAGTCGGCATCGCGGTCGCTCCCGGCCGGCCTCAGGTCCACCACCGCCTTGTCGAACATCGGGTTGTCGTAAGCCGACGCGCGCACGGGCGGCGGCGGCGACAGCAGCCGCTGGTCGGCCGGCGGCACGTAGGTGCGTACACCCGGATAGCCGATGAGATCCCAGCCGACGAAGCCGGCGTTGCCGCCGTAGTACGGGTCGCCGAAGGTCCCCTGCATGACGTGGCCGCGGACCAAGGCGAAGAACTGCGCCGAGCTGCCGGCGAAGCCGACATTGGCGCCGGTGGCGGTGCCGGTCTCGACGTCGATGAGCAGCGAGATCTGCCGCGTTTCCGACAGCTGCAGGAACGCCGCGCCGCGGGTCTGCCGCGCGTAGCGCTCGAGCGCCTCCAGCCCGACGCGGTAGGCCTCGCGTTGTTCCCGCAGCGCCCCGGCCAATGCGCGGTCGATGTAGCGCACGGCCATCGCCTCGGTGGCGCCGGGGCCGTGCTCGTCGGAAGGCACCAGCAGCTCGGCGATGCGATCGAGCAGATCGGCCTCATGCGCCTTCAGGGCCCGCAACGGGTCCCGCGCCAACCGCGTCCGCGGTGGCTGGGCCGCGGCCGCCGTGCCGGCGGCGGCGGCTGCACCGGCGGCGCCGGCGAGCTGGAGGAGAGCGCGACGGGTGATGGGAGCGTCGGCCATACGGTGAGCCTCACTGTGCCGGCGGCGCCGGCGGTTTTCGCTCGTACACGGCGACCAGCTCGCCTCGCGCCACCACGTGGCCCTGCATCGCCTCGTTGAGCTGGGCCTTCGTGAGGCCCGGCGGCAGCCCGGCGACGTCGAGCGCGTAGACGGTGAAGTGATAGTGGTGCGGCTTGCCCGGCGGCGGCGCCGGTCCGCGATAGATCGGTCGCTTGAATCCCGAGAGCCCCTGCACCGTTCCGGCAATCGACGGCGGCATCGGCGCCGCCGGATCGATCGGCAGGTTCTCGGGCAGCCCGGTGGCCGTGGCCGGGATGTTGTAGACGACCCAGTGCACGAAGCCGCCGGGGATCGGCACGTCGGGGTCGTCGCAGATCACCGCGAACGATTTCGTGATCGGCGGCGCGCCGCGCCACTGCAGCGCCGGCGAGACGTTCTCGCCGTCGGCCGTGTGCCGACGCGGCACGGGCTGTCCAGCGACGAGCGTCGCACTCGTGACCTGCAGCGGCGCCGGCGACTGCGCGAGCCCGATGGCCGTGCACGCAAAGAGTACAGCCGCCGTGTAAGAAGGAATTGTTTTCAACCTCATGGCGCGCAGTATAGCGACCTCGCGATAGTCTTGCGCGGCCCTGAATTGTCGATTCGATCACGAATTCGTGCACGATCTCGTCGGCCCTTCACAGCGCGTCCGCACCGAAACCGCTGAGATCTCAGCCCTGCACGAATCGGGCGCGAGCCTTGCAGTGTGAGCGCGGCAGTCGTCGGCATCGCGCCACCTTCCCCGCGAAGCCCGCCAACAACAACACGAAGTCCCGTCTGCCGTCTGCCCCGGATCGGCGGTGGAGGTCTGCTGATGTTCTCGTCCTACGTGTCTCGTTTTGCCTTGATGCTGGCGGTGGCGGCCCTGGGGACGGGCGCCGTCGTCGATCGCGTGCTCGTGGCGCAGACGGCGCCGCCGGCGCCGTGGGGCCTGGCCGCTGTTGTCGACGGTCGCACTGTCGCGCTGACGTGGAAGAGCAACACGAGTCTGCGCGGTCATGTCTACTACAGGGTCGAGGTGGGCAGCGGACCCGGCTTGAGGAACTACCTCACCTACAACACGACGACGACGAACTACCTTGCGCAGAACGTGCCGTTCGGCCGCTACTACGTGCGCGTGAGGCTCGACTACAACAACGTCCTCAGCCAGCCGTCCAATGAGGTCGTCGTGTCGATCGGCTGTGCCGGTCCGCCGGCGGCTCCATCGGGCGTCGTGGCGACGGTGAGCGGCACGACGATTCGCGTCGGCTGGCAGGCGTCGGCCGGCGCGACCGGCTACGTGCTCGAGGCCGGCTCGGCGAGCGGCGCCAGCAATGTCGGAACGGTGCGGCTGACGACGACGTCGTTCACGACCACCGCGCCCGTGGGCACCTACTACGTGCGTCTGAGGGCGGCCAACGCCTGCGGCCTGGGCAATCCCTCGGCCGAGACCATCGTCAGGGTCGGCACGGGCATCACCCCGACCCCGACTCCGACTCCGACGCCCACGCCGACGCCCACGCCAACGCCCACGCCGACCCCGACGCCCACGCCGACGCCGACCGCACCAGGCTCCATCTTCGGCATCGTCGACGCGGCGATCCTCGGCAGCTGTTCAGCCGCGACTCACGACAAGTGGGTCGTCGACGGCGGCGACGGGTTCAAGTACCGCACGTGGCATCCGCAGACGGATCCCACCGGGTGCATCTACGCCCATGAGCACGGCGACAACCCGGCGTCGATTCGCAACGCCGAGATCGCCGCCTCGCCGGTGCGATTCGGCTACATCGGCCGGCGCATGCAGCACCCCGGTGAGCCCAACGGGCACGAGGAAGCACACGAGGGGTTCAAGGTGTTCATCGCCAACGTCGGCGACGTCAACGACGAGGGCCGCGTCAACCGGGTCTACTCGCGCTCGGTCTTCCACATGGGCACCGGCGGCCCGAAGCGCTTCAACATGCCGCATCACTCCGCGGAGATCCGGCTGATCCACCCGGAGTTCGGGCTGAAGGCGTTCACGCAGTTGATGATGAACACCGGCGGCGTCGGGGCGGTCTGCGACCCCCGCGTGCAGGCACCGGTCAAGGACGTGATGCAGGTCAACTCGCCCTGCCGCCTCAACAGCGGCTACGAGATCTGGAGCACCACGGCCTCGGTCTACGCCGGCGGCCGGGAGGTCTATCGTGCGTTCGCCACTCCCGCGGTGTTCGACCCGATCACGGTCTTCAACCCGGCCAATCCCACCGAGCTGGTCTATGCGTGGGACCCGCGAATGGCCGCGGTCAAGAACTTCCCGAGCGACAACTGGTCGAACAACCGCGGCTGCGACCGCGAGAGCTACGCGCAGCCTGGCTACTGGTACAACCGCAGCGGCCAGACGACGTACTACACCGATTCGATGGGCCAGCCGCTCGCCGCTTCGAACCCGCTGGCGCTTCGGCAGGAGATCTCGCAGTCCAACAGCGTGGCGTCGCCGGCCACCACCGACGGCTTGCACCAGTTCAAGATGCGCAGGGGCTTCTGCCAGCAGCGGTCGCGGCTCGGTCTCAAGAACTGACGATCTTGTAGGGCGTGTACCCGGTTTTTACACGCTCCGGCATTTTCTACACGGCCCCGGTGCGATTGCCCGGGGCCTTTTTATTTGACGGTGTCTCTGGCCTATCCTCGGTCTTCTGGCGGAATCCTCAGTGATTTCCAGCGGTTGGAGGCGCGAGCACAGTTTTGTCGTCATGGTTGTCGTGTCGGGTGACGACTTTGTTCGTGCCTCACATTGTTGATTACGTCAGGCCCACGATTTGCACTCCAGTCTCGTCCAAGCCAGGCGCGAGTAAGCCCCTCCGCGTCGGCGTTCCGGGCTACACCGCGGGTCGATGATGCGCCGGCGGTCGGGGGTCGTTGCCGATGTTCGTGGAGTCGTTGCATCGCGCCGGAGTCGGCGCGTTCGTCGCGGCGGTGTGTGCCGTCGCCTTCGTCGGTTTGCCGCACGTGCTCGTGGCGCAGGGGGCCCCGCAGGCGCCGACCAACCTGTCGGCTACCGTGCAGGGCTCGACCGTGGAGCTGTCGTGGAGCCCGGCCGCTGGCGCCGTCGGTTATCAGCTTGAAGCGGGCAGCGTTCGCGGCGCCGCCGACCTCGTCGTCACGACGGTCATGGTGCCCGGACTGGTCGCCAACAACGTACCGAACGGGCGCTACTGGGTGCGAGTCCGCTCGGGCAACGCCGCGGGACTGAGCGCGCCGTCGAACGAGATTTCGGTGCGCGTCGGGTGCCTCGGCCCGCCCGCGGCGCCGACCGGGCTGTCGGCCAACGCCGCCGGGAACACCGTGACCATCACCTGGCAGGGCTCAGCGGGGGCCGCCAGCTACGTGCTCGAAGCCGGCTCCGCCAGCGGGGCTGCAGACCTCGCGGCGGTTCCGCTCGGTGCCCCGGGCCTGCTGGCCACCGCGCCCTACGGCGCCTACTACCTGCGGGTCCGCGCCCTCAACGCCTGCGGCTCGAGCGGCCCGTCCGCGGAGGTGCGGCTCGAGGTGGGCGGTGCGGGCGGTGGGCCCACGCTGCCGACCCCCTTGCCGCCGCCGTCGGGCTCGAACCCCATCTTCGGCAGCGTCGATCCGGTGATCCTCGGCACCTGCAGCGCCGCCGTCCACGACCTCTGGACGATCGACGGCCGTGACGGCTTCCGCTATCGCACGTGGCACCCGCAGGTGGACCCGACCGGCTGCGTCTACGCCCATGAGCACGGCGACAACCCGGCGATGACGCAGAACGCCGAGATCGCAGCCGTGCCGGTGAAGTTCGGCCACATCGGCCGCCGCCATCCGATGCCTGGCGAGCCCAACGGCCACGACGAGCCGCACGAGGGCTTCAAGGTGTTCATCGCCAATCCCGGCGACCGCAACGACGAGGGCCGGGTCAACCGTGTCTACTCGCGCAGCGTGTTCCACATGGGCACCGGCGGCCCGAAGCGATTCACGATGCAGCACCACTCGGCCGAAATCCGGGTCATCCATCCGGAATTCGGGCTCAAGGCCTTCACGCAGCTGATGATGGACACCGGCGGCTCCGCCAACGTCTGCAACCCGCGCGTGAACGCGCCGACCAAGGACGTCGTGCAGCTCAACTCCCCGTGCCAGCTCACCAGCGCCTACGAGATCTGGGGCACGACGCAGGCCGTGCGCATCAACGGCCGCGAGGCCTATCGGTCGTTCGCGACGCCGGCGGTGTTCGACCCGATCACCGTCCGCAACCCGGCGAACGCCGCCGAATTGGTCTACGCCTGGGATCCGCGAATGGCGGGTTCGAAGGTGCACAACGCCGACTGGAGCCGGTTCCGCGGCTGCGAGCGCGAGAGCTACGCGCAGCCCGGCTACTGGGACAACAGCCGTGGGTCGGAGACCTACTACACCGACCCGATGGGCAACCAGGTGGCGGCGACGTCGCCCTACGCGCTGCTGCAGGTGATCTCGCGGAGCCAGAGCGTGGGCGCCCCGGCGACCACCGACGGGCAGCACCAGTTCAAGATGCGGCGCAACTACTGCCAGCAGTGGTCGCGGCTCGGCCTCAAGAACTGAGGCGCCAATCCGGGGCGCCGATCCGACGGGAGGCGCTTCGCGTCCGCCTGCCGGGCCGGTCCCATCGCGCCCGACGGCGGACCGGGGCCGACCCGCACCGCCGCGATCTCCAGTCGCTGCGTCGGCCCCTGGCCCGATCAGGGTCGGCACCCGCGTGAACCTCGGTCTCCAACCCGCCGAACGCGAGGGATACGGCCGCGTTAATCAGGTCTTTACAAATACAAGCGGTTGCGACTCAAGCTCGGCCGCTGGCACACTATCCGATCGACCATGGCTCAAGCCGTCGATCCTGCCTGTCGTCGTGTCGTGATCGCCACCCTCGCCGTGCTGTGCGGGGCGGCTCCCTCGTCGGCGCAGCAGAGCCGCGAGCGGCCGTTCATCCAGGCCGTCCGCGTCGACACCGGGCCGCGCATCGACGGCGCCCTCGACGACGCCGCCTGGACCACCGCCACCCCGGTCGACACCTTCACCCAGCAGGAGCCGAACCTCGGCCAGCCGGCCACCGAGCGCACCGAAGTGCGCATCGTCTACGACGCCCGCACCATCTACATCGCCGTCCACGCCTACCAGGCCGGCGGCGTCACCACCGGCGACACCGCCGCGGGTGGCGGCGCGCACGCCCAACACACCGGCGACGCGGTGGTGGCCACCGAGATGCGGCGCGACGCCGATCGCCTGTTCGACGAGGACAACTTCCAGGTCATCCTCGACACCTTCAAGGACTCGCGCAACGGCTACATGTTCCTGACCACGCCGCTCGGCGCCAAGCTGGAACAGCAGATCTTCGACGAGGGCGAGGGCGGCGGCCGCGGCACCACCTCGAACGTGAACCGCAACTGGGACGGGGTCTGGGACGCGGCGGCGCGCGTCACCGACGACGGCTGGACCGCCGAGATGGCCATCCCCACCAACACGCTGCGGTTCAGGCCCACCGACGAGCAGACCTGGGGCGTCAACTTCCTGCGCCACATCCGCCGCAAGAACGAACTCGACTACTGGTCGCCGATTCCGCGTGCCTACGCGCTCACCCGCGTGAGTCTGGCCGGCGAGCTGCGCGGGCTGCAGAACCTGAACCTCGGCTGGGATCTGAAGCTCAAGCCGTTCGTCGTCGCCGGGCCGCGCCGCCGCGATCTCAGCGTCACGAACCGCAGCACCACGTGGGCCCGCGACGTCGGCCTCGACGCCCGCTACGGCGTCAGCGCCGGCCTCAACCTCGACGTGACCGTCAACACCGACTTCGCGCAGGTGGAGGTGGACGACCAGCAGGTCAACCTGACCCGCTTCGGGCTGTTCTTCCCCGAGAAGCGCGACTTCTTCCTCGAGGCGTCGAACTTCTTCACGATGGGCACCGGCGCGTCGTTCACCTCGACGCCGGTGCAGACCGACCTGTTCTTCAGCCGGCGCATCGGCCTGTCGGATTCCGGTCAGCCGGTGCCGATCCTCGGCGGCGCGCGGCTGACCGGCAAGGTCGGCCGCAACAACGTCGCCGTCCTCGACGTGCAGACCGACGAGGCGTTCGGCCGGCCCGGCGACAACTTCTTCGTCAGTCGCTACAGCCGCGACGTGCTGCGCCGCTCACGCGTCGGCGCCATCTTCATCAACAAGGAGTCGGTGGACGGCAGCCCGCATTACAACCGCACCATGGGCGTCGACGGCAACTTCTCGCTCGGCAACAGCTTCCAGGTGAACTCCTACGTCGCCAAGACCCTGACCAATCCCGACCAGCCGTGGCTGAACGGCCGGCCGATCGGCGAGGGCGACGACATGGCATTCTACGGCCGGGTCGCCTACCGCGACCCGCGCTGGCAGATCTGGCTCAACTACCTGGACGTGCAGGAGAACTTCAATCCCGAGGCCGGCTTCCTGCAGCGCTCGGGCGGTCACCGCACCACCAAGGCCTACGTCAGCCCGACCCCCCGGCCCAAGCGCGGCGCCATCAAGGTGATGGAGCCGATGTACGTGCTGACCTATACCACCAACCGGGACGGCCAGCTGGTCGGCCGCCTGCACCATCTGATGCTCGGCACGACGCTGCGCGACGACTCGTTCATCAACGTGATCTACCAGCGCAACCTCGACGTGCTGGAACTGCCGTTCAACATCCGCCCCGACGTGCGCATCCCGGTCGGCAGCTACAACATGAACGAGTGGATGTTCACCTACAACACCAGCCCTGGGAAGCGCTTCTTCCAGCGTGTCACGTTCCAGCCCAACGACTTCTACGGCGGCACGCGGCGCTCGCTGTCCTACGGCGTCGGCGCCCGGGCCACCAGCAGGCTGTCGGCGGAGCTGAACTACAACCGCAACGACGTCAAGATGCCGTGGGGCGACTTCCTGGTCAACCTGACGTCGCTGCGCGTCGACTACACGTTCTCGCCGCGCATGACCATCCGCAGCCTGACGCAGTACAACACCGGCACCCATGAGATCTCGAACAACATCCGCTTCAACCTGATCCACCGGCCGGGCAGCGACCTGTTCGTCGTCTACAACGATCTCCGGCAGACCGGTCTGCCGGCCGACGTCTTCGCGCAGAAGGATCGGCAGCTGGTCGTCAAGCTCAATTACCTGATTCAGAAGTAGAACTTCGTCGGGGCTGGGGGCTCGGGGCTCGGAACTCGGGGCTCGGGAAGGGGACCGGGGACCAGGGACCAGGGAAAGAGGCCGTGGGTTCCCGGGCGATAATGCGCCGTCGCCGTGCGGCGGCCCAGCCCTCGTGGACCAGTCGAGCCCCCCGTCGTCGCCGCCGCCCCATCCGCGCCCGTTCGCGCCGGCCGTGATCCTGCCGCTCGTCGCCCTCGCCGTCGGCGGCGCGATCGTCGGCGTGCAGCTCATCACCTCGCTCGGCGTCACGCCCAACACCTCGCTGGTCGGGGCGCTGGCGGCGATGGCGCTGGCCCGCGTGCCGTTCGCCGGCCTCGACGTGTTCCGGTCGGTGCACGCCCAGAACCTGGCGCAGACGGCCACGTCGGCCGCCACGTTCGGCGCCGCCAACTCGCTGCTGGCGCCGATCGGCATCCCGTACCTGCTCGGCCGTCACGAACTGGTCGTGCCGATGCTGGGCGGCGCCGCCCTGGCCATGTTCGTCGACGCCTGGCTCATCTACCGCCTGTTCGGCAGCGCGATCTTCCCGGTTGCCGGGGCGTGGCCGCACGGCGTCGTCGCTGCCCAGGCGATTGCCGCGGGCGATGCCGGCGGGGCGCACGCCCGCCGCCTCGGCCTCAGCATCGCGTGCGGCATGGCCGGGTCGTGGCTGAGCCTGCCGATGGCGGCCGTGGGAACGGCGATCATCGGCAATGCCTGGGCGATCGCGATGTTCGGCGTCGGCCTGCTGGCGGCCGGCGCGGCGGCCCCGGCCGCCGGCGTCTCGCTGTCGGCGCACTACGTCCCCCACGGCGTCATGATCGGCGCCGGACTCGTGGCGCTCGGCCAGATCGTCTGGCGCCCGCAGGCGAGGGGCGTGGCATCGCCGCGGCCATGGGCCGGCGGTGCCGGGGCCGGCCCCGTGCTCTCGCTCGGTTCCCTGGCCTACCTCGCCATCGCCGTGCTCGTCGCCGTGACCGGCGGCCTCTTTGGCTCGCTGGCTCCCGCCACGCTGGTCGCCTTCGTCCTGTACGCGGCGACCGCCGCCTACGTGCACGAGCTCATCGTCGGCCTGGCGGCGATGCACTCGGGGTGGTTCCCGGCGTTCGCCGTGGCGCTCATCACGCTGATCGTCGGCATGCTGCTCGGGTTTCCTCCCGATGCGCTGGCGCTCCTGACGGGCTTCTCGGCGGCGACCGGCCCGGCGTTCGCCGACATGGGCTACGACCTCAAGACCGGCGCCATCCTGCGGCACGGCGCCGGCAGCTCGGCCTTCGAGCTGGATGGACGCCGCCAGCAGTTCCTCGCCGCCATCGTCGGCCTGGCCACGGCGCTCGTCGTGGTGACGCTGGCATGGCGCGGCCTGTTCGGCCGCGATCTGGTGCCGCCGGCCGCGCGCGTCTACAGCGCCACGATCCAGGCCGGCCTCGTGCCCGGCGTGGCGACCGCGCTGGCGGGGTGGGCCGTCCCCGGGGCGCTGCTACAGTGGGGCGGCGGATCGCAGCGGCAGCTCGGCCTGCTGCTGGCGACCGGCCTGCTCGTCGCCAACCCGGCGTCCGGATGGGGCGTGATGGCCGGACTGGTGGCGCGGTGGGCGTGGCGCCGGCACGGGCGAGCCAAAGGCGACCTCGACGCGGTGGCCGGCGGTCTGATCGCCGGCGACGCGCTCTTTTCGTTCGGCGCCTCGCTGGCGCCGCAGCCGGGAGGCACACGGCGATGAGCCTGTCGCACACGCTGGCGGTGTTCGAGGCGCTCGACAGCCCGCGGGCGTCGGGAGAGACGGCGCGGACGCTGCTCGACGGCGTGCCCGGCATCTCGATGGCGGTGGAGCGGGTGAGCGGAACCAAGGGCGCCACCGACTTCGTCCGCGTCGTCATCCCCGGGCTCCGCGGCGGCGCTGCCGGCGGCGAGGCGCCCACCCTCGGGATCGTCGGCCGCCTTGGCGGCGTGGGTGCCCGGCCGGCGCGGATCGGGTTGGTGTCCGATGCCGACGGCGCGATCGCCGCGCTGGCGATCGCCCGCAAGCTGGCGTGGATGCACCGCGAGGGCGACGTGCTGCCGGGCGACGTCGTGGTGAGCACGCACGTGTGTCCGAACGCCCCCACCAAGCCGCACCTGCCGGTGGACTTCATGGACTCGCCGGTGTCGATCGCCGCGATGAACGCCCGCGAGGTCGTCGCCGAGATGGCCGCCGTGCTGTCGATCGACACCACCAAGGGCAACCGCATCCTCAACACGCGCGGCTTCGCCATTTCGCCGACGGTGAAGGAGGGCTGGATCCTGAAGGTGGCCCCCGACCTGCTGCGCCTGGCCGAGGTGTCGTCGGGACGCGCGCCGGTCACCTTTCCCGTGACGATGCAGGACATCACCCCGTACGGGAACGGCGTGGATCACCTGAACAGCATCCTGCAGCCGGCCACGGCCACCGCCGCTCCCGTGGTCGGTGTGGCCATCGGCGCCGAGGCGGTGGTGCCGGGCTGCGCCACCGGCGCCAGCCACGAGACCGACATCGCCGATGCGTGCGGTTCGCCATCGAGGTGGCCAAGGAGTTCGGTGCCGGCCAGTGCCGGTTCCACGACGAGGCCGAGTTCGCCCGGCTGGTGGCGCTCTACGGCGACATGCGACGGTTGCAGGGCCCCCGGCCATGAACCTGCTGCTGCTCAGCAACTCCCGCAACACCGGCGGCGCCTATCTGGCCCACGCCCTCGATGCCTTCGCCGACCTGATCGGGGCCGGGCGGCGCGCCTGGTTCGTGCCCTTCGCGGCGGTCACCGTCGAGTGGGACGACTACACGCGGATGGTGCAGGATGCGCTGCAGCCGCTGGGCGTGACGGTGACCGGCGCCCATCACGGCGCGCCGCCCGACGACCACGACGTCCTGCTCGTCGGCGGTGGCAACACCTTTCACCTGCTGCGCGAGTGCCGGCGCCGGGGCCTGCTGGCGCGCATCGGCGGCCTGGCGCGGACCGGCATGCCCTACGCCGGCTGGAGCGCCGGCTCGAACCTGGCGTGCCCGACGATCCGGACGACCAACGACATGCCGATCGTCGACCCGGGCGGGTTCGACGCGCTCGGCCTCCTGTCGTTTCAGATCAACCCGCACTACACCAACGCGCTGCCGGCCGGCCACCAGGGCGAGACCCGCGAGCAGCGCCTGGCCGAGTTCGTGCGCGCCAATCCCGACGTGGACGTGCTCGGCGTGCCGGAGGGCGACTGGCTCACGGTGCAGGGCCGCGACGTCAGGCTGCACGGGCCGCAGCCTGCCGTCTGGATTCACGCCGGGGAGCCGGTCCGCCAGGTGCGGCCGGGCCCGCTGCCGGCATCCCTGTCGGTGGCCCCCTGAATTCCCGCACGGGTCAGAACGCGCCGCCAGCCCGCAGGTTGATGCCGTGCTCGAGGTAGGCCTTGAGGCACAGCGCCATGTGCATCCAGCCGCCGCAGTTGTCGTAGGAGGCGGCCAGCCCGGCCGGCGTCTCGCGCCAGCCCGACTCGCTGATGCGCACCATGGTGGCGCGGGCGTCGAGCGGCACGAACTGCATCTCGACGGTGGTGCGGGCGCCGCTTTCCGACGCCGACGCCCACTCGAAGACGATCCGCTCGTTGGGCACCACCTGGCGGACGACGACGTCGTGCTCGCCAGGCACCTCGGCGAAGGTCCACTGCACGGTCGTGCCCTCGCGGAGCGGCCCGCTCGACTTCTGGACGAAGTAGCCGCTCAGCTTGGCCGGGTTGACCACGCCGTCGAACACTTCGGTCACCGGCCGCTGAATCTTCAACTGCACCTGGAACTTGAGGTCCATACGGTTCTCCCCGACCGACGGTATGTTATATTTTTATAACATGTCAACACCGACCCGCGACGACCTGCTGTTCAAGGCGCTGGCGGACGCACGGCGTCGGGCGATCCTCGACCTGCTGAAGATCGCCCCGCGCACGACCGGGGCGCTGTGCGATCACTTCGCCGACGAGCTCGACCGCTGCACGGTGATGCAGCACATCGGCGTGCTGGAGCGAGCCGGCCTGGTGATCTCGCACCGCGACGGCCGGGTGCGCTGGAACTACCTGAACGCGACCCCGATCAAGGAGATCCACGACCGCTGGATCTCGCCCTACGCGACCAGCGCCGTCGCCCTGCTCAGCCGCATGAAGCAGGACCTCGAGCGGCGCCGACTGCGCAGCGCCTGACCTGCTTGCGCGGGCGCGGACCGGCGCGCTACAGTCCGCGTCGCCGATGGAGCCGCGTGTCCGGCGTCGAGCGCTGCGGGCCGCCCTCGTCGGCGTCGCGATGTTGCCAGCCGCGCCGGCCGACGCAGCCCCGGCGGTGCTGCGCGCGGCCGATGCCGCGATCGAGATCAGCGCGCCAGCGGCATGCGCGGTGCGCTTGACGGTGACCATCGACGGTGCGGCGGCGCCGATCGAGCATCGACTCGAGCACCTGGAGGGCGCCGTGACCGCGCTCGGCGGCGTCGAGGGGGCGAGCGCCGAGCCGCCGGGCGCCGTGGGCCGCACGCTGGTCCTGCGGGTCACGCCGTCCGGCCCGACCTACACCTTGCGCTACCGGGTGACACAGCCTCCCGCCGGCGTGTTCCGGTGCCCGATCTGGCTGCCGGCCACGCCCGCCGATGGGCGATCGCGCGCCGTCCGGATCCACGCCACCGTGCCCGCGGGGACCGCGCCCGCCGGCACGTTTCCCGCTTTCGCGTGGACGGACCGCACCGGCACCGCCACCCTCGGCCACCTGCCGGCGTTCGTGCGCGTCCCCTACGCCGGCGCGGGCGTCGATGCGCCGTGGAACCTGGCCCGTCTCATGGACGGCGTGTCGCTCGCCGTGCTGGCCGCGGCGTCGCTGCTGTGGTGGCGGCGTCGCCAGAGGCACTCCTGATGGGCTTCGGCTGGAGCTTCTACGGCTTCTTCTTCGCGGCCGCCGCCTGGCTGGTGCTCTACTTCCTGTGGGCGGCCCGCCAAGCCCGTCGCGACCGGGAGAAGGGCGGACGATGACCGCCGATCAGTCGGTGCTGCTCGTCGCCACGCTGGCGTATCTGGCGGTGGTCCTCGCCGTCTCGGTGTGGGGCTATCGCCGGGCGACCAGCGAAGAGGAGTTCCTCGCCGCCGGCCGCACCATCGGGCCGTGGGTCGGCGGCGCCGTGCTGGCGGCCACCCAGATCAGCGCCGGCACGTTCGTCGGGACGCTCGGCCGCCACTACCTGACCGGCGTGAGCTGGACGTGGATCTGGTTCGGCGTCTGGACCGGCTGGCTGCTGTCGGCGCTGCTGGTGGCGCCGAAGCTGCGCCGCTTCGGGGCCCTGACCGTCGCCGACTACGTCGGCACGCGGTTCGCCAGCGAGGGCGCGCGCACGTTCGCGGCGGCGCTCATCATCGTCTGCTACTCGATCCTGCTGACCGCGCAGTTCCAGGCGATCGGCGAGATCGCCGCCGCGGTGTTCGGCGTGGCGCCGCTGGTGGCGATGGCGGCGCTGCTCGCCAGCACCGGCTTCTACACCGCGCTCGGCGGCGTGCGCGCCAGTTCCTACATCGAGTTCGTCCAGACGCTGATCATGATCCTGGCGCTGGTCTGCGCGGTGCCGGTCGTGCTGGCGCACACCGGCGGCGTCGTCGCGCTGGGCGAGTACGTGGGCTCGATCGAGCCGCGGGTGACCGGCTGGTGGTTCACCTGGAAGGAGCTGCTGGCCTTCGGCATGGCGTTCGGCTTCGGCATCACCGCCGCGCCCTACGAGATGACCCGCTACTACTCGATGCGCGACGTCGCCACGGTGCGCTACGCCATCGGCGTCTCGATGCTGCTGCAGGTGCTGATCGGGTCGAGCGTGACGATCCTCGGCATCGGCATCCGCGGCATCTACCCGTATCTGCCGTTCCCCGATCAGGCGTCGAGCATCATGGCGGCGACGGTGATGCCGCCGCTGCTCGGCGCGCTGTTCCTGATCGCGATGCTGTCGGCGATCATGTCGACCGTGAACTCGATCCTGCTGGTCACCGGCGGCGCCTTCGCGCACGACCTGTACAAACGCCTGGTGCATCCGCAGGCATCGCAGCGCCGGCTGGTCTGGGTCAACCGCCTGTCGATCGTCGTGCTCGGCATCCTGCCGTTCTGGATGGCGACGCTCCGGCTGGGCGACGTGCAGGCGATCGTCATCGAGCAGGCCAAGTTCATCGCCAGCTTCTTCTTCGTGCCGGTCGTCGTCGGCCTCAACTGGCGCCGTGGCACCAAGGAAGGGGCGATCGCGGCGATGGCGGTGGGCTTCGCGGCGTGCCTGGTGTGGACCTTCACGCTGCAGCGATCCTTCGCCGTCCACGGCGTCGACTCCGTGGAGGTCGGCGTGGCGGCGAGCGCCCTGGCCTTCGTCATCGGCAGCCGCCTGACGCCGCCGACGCCCGACCGCAACCTCGCGATATTCTTCGACCATCGCTGAAACTGCAACAAGTCTTGCCCAAGCCAGAAAGGGGTCAGACCCCTTTTCGGCCCAGGCCCAGAAAGGGGTCTGACCCCGTGTACAAGGACCCGACACTCGAAGCCGACGCGATCGCGGCCATCCAGCTCGACGAACCGAAGGCGTTGCTGGATCGCTTCGTGACGCTGGTGCGGGAATCCGGCACTGCCGATGAGGCCACCGCCGCGCGCTACATCACCGACCGGCTCGCCGCGCTCGGCATCCCGGTGACCGTGCACATGCCGGAGTTGTATATCAGCAACCCGGTGAAGGCCGAGCTGTCGGTTACCACCGGGGGCGCCACCCGGACCCTCCACGCCCGCCCGCCGGCGATGGCGCGCTCGACCGGCGACGACGCGGTGAGCGGCGAGATCGTCTACGTGCCGTCGAAGTACGCCGGCGGCACGGCGAGCCTGTTCGACCTGCCGGACGCCGCCCGCGGCGGTGGGGCCGACGATCCGGTGCGCGGCAGGATCGTCCTGACCGAGGGCTTCTCGATGCCGGCGGCGGTCGGGGCCTTCGAGCGCCGCGGCGCCGTCGGCGAGATCTTCATCCACCCTGGGAAGAACGTGCACGAAGGGATCTGCACGTCGATCTGGGGCGCGCCGACCGCCGACACGCTCGGCCGCAAGCCGGCCGTGCCCGTGTGCTGCATCAACCATCCCGATGGCGAGGCGCTCGTCGCCGACCTGGCCCGCGGCCCGGTCCGCGCCGCGATGAAGACCTGGCTGCGCGAGGGCTGGATGCGCTGCCCGCTGCCGGTGGTCGAGATCCGCGGCCGCCAGGATCCCGACGAGTTCCTGCTCGTCCACGGCCACTACGACTCGTGGTATGAAGGCATCGGCGACAACGCCACCGGCGACGCGGCGCTGCTCGAACTGGCCCGCGTGCTGTGGGGCGTGCGCGACCGGCTGAAACGCTCGGTACGGATCGCGTGGTGGCCGGGACATTCGACCGGACGCTACGCCGGTTCGACGTGGTACGCCGACACCTTTGCCGCCGAGATCGACGAGCACTGCATCGCCCAGCTCGACATCGACTCGCCCGGCTGCGAGGGTGCGACGGCCTACGAAGAGGTGATGTGGATGGCCGAGGCCGACGCGTTGTGCCGCACGGCCATCCACGACGCCCTGGGCCTGCCGAGCCAGCGGGTGCGGCCGCTGCGCGCCGGCGACTACTCGTTCAACCAGATCGGCCCGACCGGCCTCTACATGCTGCTCTCGAACATCCCGATCGAGGAGCGAAAGCGCCGCGGCTACTACGCCGTCGGCGGCTGCGGCGGCAACATCGCCTGGCACACGCCCGACGACCTGATGCCGGTCGCCGACCTCGACATCCTGCGCCGCGATCTCGCGGTCTACCTCACGACGATCGTCCGCATCCTGAACGCGCCGCTGCACCCGTTCGACTACGCGGCGGCCGTCGACGAGATCCGCGCCGCGGCGGGCCGCTATCACGAGGCGGCCGCCGGCGTCGTCGACTTCGCGCCGCTGCTCGCCGACCTCGAGGCGCTGGCCGCGGCCTGCCGGACGTGGCAGGCGAGCGCCGAGGCCCGCGCCGTGACGGCGGACGACGCCGAGCGGCGGCGCCTCAACGGCGTGCTGCGCCGCGTCGCCCGGCTGCTGGTCCCCCTCAACTACGCCCGTGGCGAGCGCTTCGACCACGATCCGGCGCTCAAGTTCGGGCCGGTGCCCCGGCTCGAAGCGACGACCAGCCTGGCGACCGCTCCAGCGGAACTGCGGCCGTTCATCGCCGTCGGGCTCGTCCGCGAGCTGAACAAGGTGCGGGCGGTGCTGCGCGCCGTCGGCCGCGAACTCGCATGAGTGGACCGGGCACCGGGGCGGGGCGGCGGCGGGTCGCCCTCGTCACCGGCGGCAGCCGGGGCATCGGTGCGGCGACGGCCCGGGTGCTGGCGTCGCGCGGCTATGCCGTCTGCGTCAACTACGTGGCCCGCCAGGACGCTGCCGACGCCGTGGTGTCGGCCATCCGCGACGCGGGCGGCGAGGCCGTGGCCGTGCGGGCCGATGTCGGCGTCGAGCGCGACGTCGAGCGGCTGTTCGCGACCTGCGACGCCGAGCTGGGCGCCGTGGCCGCGCTGGTCAACAACGCCGGCACGCTCGAGCGGCAGATGCGCGTCGAGACCATGGACGCCGCGCGGCTGCTGCGGGTGTTCACGGCCAACGTCGTCGGGTCGATCCTGTGCGCGCGCGAGGCCGTGCGGCGGATGTCCACGGCGCGCGGCGGCGCCGGCGGCGCCATCGTCAACGTGTCGTCGGCGGCGTCTCGGCTCGGCTCAGCCGGTGAGTACGTGGACTACGCAGCCGCCAAGGGCGCCATCGACACCTTCACCATCGGCCTGGCCCAGGAGGTGGCGCAGGAGGGCATCCGTGTCAACGCGGTGCGGCCCGGCTTCATCTACACCGACATCCACGCGCTCGGCGGCGAACCCGGGCGCGTCGATCGGGTGAAGGCCGTCGTGCCGATGCGCCGGGGTGGCACCGCCGGCGAAGTGGCCCACGCGATCGCCTGGCTGCTGTCCGACGAGGCCTCGTTCACCACCGGCGCCTTCCTGGACGTCGCCGGCGGGCGCTAGACCTGGGCCGGGTACGACCCACGACAGGCGTCGGACGAATGGCGCGGGGCAAATCGACCGAGCCCCGCGCCGCAGCCTGGTCCGCTACTGGACGAGGACGATGGTCTCGTTCGACGCCGCCGACCGTCCAGTCGGGCCGCCGAGCGCGTAGACCCGCACGTAGTAGGTGCCCGGTGGTGCGTTGGCTTGCAGGGCGGTGGCCCCGAGTGGGAGCGTGAGGAAGGTGTGATGGGGCCCGATGCCGGCCTCCAGCACGTATCCCGTCGCCCCGTTCACCGCGTTCCATGTCAGCGACACCACGCCAGCTGCCACCGAGCCGGTCACCGACGGCGCGGACAGCGGCACGACGCCACCGACCGACAGCACCAGCTCTCCGGCCGGGGCAGCGACTCCACAGGCGCCCTGCGCTCCGAGCCTCAGGAAGTACGCCCCCGGCGGCGCCTGCACGGCGAAGGCGTTCGTCGCGCCCAGGGGGAAGGTGCCGATGTTGTACGTCCCGCCGGTCGTGCCGGCGGCGAGCACGTAGGACAGTGTGCCGGGGAAGAGCGGCGGGGTTGCCCACGACAGCAGGACGTCGGCACCGGAGACGGCCGAAAGCAGCGAAGGCGCGTACGCCATACCGCGGCAGCCCGCGGCCACGGTGAAGGCCACCTCCGGCGATGCCGGTCCGACGCCGGTCGCGCTCTGCGCCCGGACGCGCGCGTAGTACGTGCCGGGCGGGACGGCGCTCGGGTAGAAGAACCCGGAATCATCGACTGGAACCGGCACCGTCGCGATGTTGGCCGCGCCCGGACCGCTGCCGACCTCCAGCAGGTAGCCCGTGACGTTCCCGCCCACGGCCGGGGGTCCCCAGAACATGAACACGCCCGGATTGCTCAGCACGGCAACCGGCGCCGTCGGGCGACCGGGTAGCCCTCCGAGACCCGTCGTGGGGAAGTACAAGAGCTCCTGGCCGTTGAGGTTGCTGCCCAGGACAATGCCCTCCGGAAAGGCGAGGACGCGGTTGCCGGTGCGTGGCGCCACGTTCGCACTGAACGGCAGGTTCGCGCCACTCGTCGCGTCGAGCGCCGCAACGAGCGCGCGCGGACTGCCATTGGAGTTGTTGAAGCTGCCGGCGACGTACGCCACGTTGCCCAGGACGTCGACGTCGTTCGCGCTGGAACTGAGCAGCGGGGCGAAGGGAGCCAGGACTCCGGTGGTCGAGTTGACGGCGGCGGCACTGGCGCGCGGCGTGCCGTTCACCGAGGTGAAGAGTCCGGCAAGGTAGATCGTCGCGCCGACGACCTTCATCCCGTTGATGGCGGTCGTGCCGCCCGAGGCCAGACTGATGCTGAGCGGCAGCAGCGTAGGCGTCGCCGGACCCAGATCGAGCGCCGCCAGATACTGGCGCGCCTGAGCCGCCATGCCGATGAACGTCCCCCCGGCGTACAAGGTCTGCCCGTTGAGAACGAACCTGTTGATGCCGCCGCCGGTCGTGTCGGCCACGACGCCTGAGACGGCGCCGGTGGTGGCGTCCACCTGCGCGAACCCGATTCTCGGTACCCCGCCCACCGACGTGAAGTAGCCGCCCAGATAGGCGGCGGCGCCGACGACGACGATCGATCGGCCCCCGTTGACGTTGTTGATGTTGCCGGTGGCGTTCGGGTTCCACGGCAGGAGGGCACCGGACAGCCGGTCGACAGCTGCAAAGCCGTTTCGCGTCTGGCCGTTCACGAGGGTGAACTGCCCGGCGAGGTAGAGGGTGTTGCCGGAAGCCGCGATCCCCCGGACGTTGCCGTTCGCGGTAATGGTGAAGGGCAGCAGTTCATTGCGCACGAAGTCGATGGCGGCCACGCCGGACCTCGGCACCGCGGCGATGTGGGTGACGCCGCCGGCGGCGAGGATCTCGCCGGTGGACGCGAGCCCGAGCCCGTTCACACCACCAGCCAGGCCCGGATTCCACGGCTGCAGCGCCGCGGTCGCGATGGTGATGGCGGCCGCGCTCAGCCTGGGCTCGCCCAGAACCTGCGTGAAGAAGCCGCCGACGTACAGGGTCCCCCCCACCTTCAAGAGCGACACCACGCCGCCATTGGCGACGTCGATTCTGAACCCGTCCACCGCGCCGGTCACGGCGTCGGCACGACCCAGGCCCGGGCGGACCAGGCCGCCGATGTTCTGGAATCCGCCGCCGACGTACAGCAGTGCGCCGTCGAGCAGGAACGATCGCACCTGTCCAGTGGTGTCCGCCTGGAACGGGAGCACGTTGCCGGTGGTTGCATCGATGGCGGCCAGGTTCGCCCGCGCGACCCCGCCGATCGACGAGAACCCGCCGCCGACGTACAGCGTGGTCCCCGACGTCAGGAAGACGCTGACGTTGCCATTGGCGCTCAGCGCCGGCGCTGGCGTTCCGAGCAGGGCGCCAGTGGAGGCGTCGACGGCCGCCAGGCCCTGGCGCGCGGTGCCGGACGCGGTCGTGAAGTTTCCGCCGACGAAGGCCGTGCTCCCGACCACCGCGACGGCACTGGGCGCTCGCACGCCGGGCTGAACGTCGAGTTGTGGATTCCACGGCAGCAGCGCACCGGTGCCGAGATCGAAGGCCGCGCCGCCGCCACGAGCCTGTCCGTTCACCATGGAGAACGCGCCCACCACGTACAGTGTCGTGCCCAGCCGGGCGAGCCCGTTGACGCCGGCGTTGAACTGCGGGGCGAAGCTGGGATCGACTCCGGTCGGCGTGAGGTGCGCCAGGAGGTTCCGCGACGTGTTCCCCACCCGCGAGAACGTCCCGCCCACGTACCAGCCGGTCCCGCCGTCACTGACCATGGCGTTGACGATCCCATCCTCGGGGACGTCCATCGAGTCGGTGACGTCCGGAAACGCGGTGGTGGCATCGAGGAGCAGGGCGCGCTCCGTCTGCGCCGACGTAAGTGCCGCCGCCAGATTCGAAGCACCGGTGGCGTAGATGGTGTTGTCGACCCGCACCATGTCGAAGACCTGCCCGACGGGCGTCCAACCCTGACGAGGTTCGTTCTGCACCTGCGCGGACACCGTGCCGCTCGACAGTCCAGATGCCAGTGCCGCCACAGAAATGTAACCAATGATTCTCACGGAGCCTCCTCTGTCTCGCCCGGGGAACGGCGAGGCAACCGTCGACCGGTGGCATCTGGACCCATCCAACCACCGAGACGCCCGCTCCACCGCGGCTGCCACGACGGCGGGCTCGTCACGACGGAGTGCGACGTCTGGCTCGAAACGGGGTCAGAGGCCGTCGCGGCAGAACACGGGTGAGGGGATCACGGGTCGGTCGGCGCAGAAGTGAGCATCGCCTCGATACGCTGGGCGTTCTGCAGGCTGGACCCATCGCCGACGCTGTGTGCTGCGACATCGCGCCAGCGCGCCGCACTCTGGCGCCACAGCGACGTCCGCTCGGCGGCCGAGCCCGCGATCCGGGCCGACGCGATCCGGGCCAGCCCTTCTTCAGCAACCGCCAACTGGACGCGTACCTGCGTGTAGCTCGGTGCGTGTTCGAGGACGGCGAGCCCGACGGTCCGGGCTTCCATGAACAAGGCCTGCGCCTCGTCGAGTACCGGCGGTGGGACCTGCAGGAGCGCGACGGCAACCGCGTTCAGGCTGCGGGTGAGCTCCCACGGCACGAAGAGGAAGCCGGCGTATCGCGCGGCTCGCTCCCGGCGGATGGCAAGGGCCCGGCGGTGGAGGTGGAGCGCCTCGGCGAAGCGGCCTTCAGCGGCGCGGACGTCGCCAAGGCGAAGGTAAGCGTACGACAGGTCCACGCGATAGGGGACGTTGAGCGGGTCCGAGTCGACGAGCGGTTGCAGCAGCGCCAGCACCGCCTCCGCCTCCCTGGTCGCCTCCGCCGTTCGACCCATCGCCGCCAACACCGCAATCTTTCGCGACCGCGCTTCGGCCAGCCCACGGCGCAGGATCTGGTTCCGCCCGTACGCATCCGCTGTGCCTTCGATCGTGGCCTGAGCGCGCTCGAGGTGCGCGAGTGCATCGGCGTATGACCCGCGTTGTTCGTAGGCCAGCGCCACCTGCGCCAGCGCTCTGGCCAGACTCGCCACATCGATATCTTCGCGACCAAGCTGCCAGACGCGCTCGCGCACCGGGACCTGCTGCATGGCAAGCGGAAGATGCCCGGCGACGTCGTTGACGAGGTTCGCCACCGTGGCTTCCCCCTGATAGGTATCCGCCAGCAGGCGCAGGGTCTGGAGGTCGGACGGGTCGGTTGCCAGCCGTTGCCTGGCGGCCTCGGCGGCCCGCGCGTACTCGCCGCGCGCCTGGGCCGGGTCGGCAGCGAGCTGGGCGATGCCGATCAGACCCTCGATGCGCAGGCGCTCGAGCACGGGGCTGTCGGCCGCGCCGGCCACGACGATGGCTTTGCGGAAGCTGGCGAGGGCACCCCCGGAATCGCCGAGATTGGGCACGAAGGAGCCGCCCTGGACCTTGCCGATCCGCAGGTAGGCGGCGGCCAGCTCCTCGCGCAGCGCCAGGCTCCCGACGCCCTCCTGGCTCAGGCCATCGAGGTACTGGAGGCCGGTGGCGACGACCAGCTTGCGTGCTGCCGTCGTCCCCGCAATCGGTTCGAGCGCGTCGTTCACGTCGAACACGATGGACCGGGCGAAGGCGCGCAGGTCGGCGAACCGTCGCTCGGCCAGACGCGCCTGGCGGACGCTGAACACGGTGGTGGCCGCCAGTCCCACCACCAGCGTGGCGACCAGCGCCACCGGCAACCGATGGCGTCCCACGGCGCGCGTCAGTCGATACGCGAGCGTGTCTGGGCGGGCGCGCACCGGGAACCCGTGGCGATAGGCCTCCAGGTCGTCGGCGAGCTGTTCGACCGACGAGTAACGGCGAGCCGGCTCGCGTGCGATGGCCTTGGCGAGGATGTTGTCGAGATCGCCACGCAGGGTGCGGGCATCTGCGGGGGCCAGCCCCGGGCTCGCACTGGCGCGCCGTGTCTCGGTCGAAAGCGGCCCGCGGCCCCCGTCGTAGCCCCCCTCGCCGTCGGCCGTGTAAGGTCCACGGCCGGTCAGGACGACGTACGCGAGGACGCCAAGGGAGTAGACGTCGGACGAGGTTGTGATCGGGCCCCCGCCCAGCTGTTCCGGGCTGGCGTAGGCCGGCGTGGCGGGCCGAAGGCGCGTGACCGCCCCGTCGGGATCGAGCAGGCGAGCGATGCCGAAGTCGAGCAGCTTGACCACGCCGTCCGCGGTGACGAGGATGTTCTCGGGCTTGATGTCACAGTGGACGATCAGGTTCCGATGGGCGTGCGCGACGCCGGCGCAGACCTGCAGGAGCAGGGGCAGCCGTTCGGCGACCGTCAGCCGGCCTTCGCGACAGTAGCGGTCGATCGGCACGCCGTCGACGTACTCCATGACCAGGTACAGCGCCTGGTCCGCCGTGGCACCGGCGTCGAGCAGCCGCGCCACGTTCGGGTGGTCGAGGCGGGCGAGGAACTGGCGCTCGCGCTGGAATCGATCCCTCGACTGCACGAACGCGGTCGACAGGATCTTGACGGCGACCTGCTTGTCGAAGGCCCCATCGCTGCGCTCGGCGAGGTAGACGGCGCCCGTGCCTCCGGTGCCGAGCAGCCGCAAGAGGCGATACGTGCCGATGCGGTAGCCGACGAGATCCGGTGCGTCGGTCGCCGGGAGGTCGGGGAGGAAGTTGCCTGGGCGCTCGTGCGCCTCGAGCAGCGACGCCACTTCCCTGGCGGCGTCAGCGTCCCGACGCTGGAGCCCGGCCAGGAACGCCGCCCGCTCCTCGGGTGCCTGGTCGAGTGCCTGCGTGAAGAACTCCGTGATCCTCGTCCAGCTGTCGGGGGTCATCGGCACGGGCTCGAACCGCTCATAGTGCAGTGCGACGTCCGCGCCCGGGCGGGGTCACAGGTCCATCTCGCGGCGGAGCCAGGCGCGTGCCACGCTCCAGTCGCGCTTGACCGTCTTGGGAGAGACACCGAGCACTGACGCGACTTCCTCGACGGTCATTCCACCGAAGTACCGCAGCTCGACCACCCGGGCCTGGCGGGGATCGAGCGCCGCGAGCCGGTCGAGCGCCTGGTCGAGCACCTCCCACCGCGCCACATCGGCAACGACCGGCGCCGTTTGCTCATCGAGGGGCCGGCGTTCGTACTCGCTGCCCCGCTTCAGCCGGTTGCGGCTTCGCGCGTGCTCGACCAGGATCTGGCGCATGACGTGCGCGGCGATGCCGACGAACCGGGCGCGGTCCTGCCACGTGGCGTTGTTCTCCGGAATGAGACGCAGGTAGACCTCGTGCACGAGTGCCGTGGCCTGCAGCGTGTGCCCGGGGCGTTCGCGGGCGAGATAGCGATGGGCGAGCCGCCGGAGTTCGGCGTAGAGCAACGGGAACAGGGCACCACCCGTCGCGGCATCGCGCTCGCGGAGTTCGGTGAGGAGCGGGCTCGTGCTGTCCCCGGTCATGGCGGGTGAGCGGTCGGCTGGCCAACTGTAGCTGAGCCATGGGCAGCCCGGCAATCGCGCCATCCGGCCATCCGGGGCCCCGACGACGCAGCGGACTGGCCGCCTGGACGCCCCGAACCCTCGCGTGGGCCGTCGGGCTGCGCGCCGTCGCGACGCGGGCGCCATTCCGCCCGGTGTCAGCCCCGTCGCACGAGCGCCCCCTGCCCGGTCAGGACGCGCCGCAGGTAGTCGATCTGGCCCAGGTGGTAGTTCAGGTGGCCGTAGAGGTGGATCACGAACTGCCGGTTCGTGATCGGCCCGCCGGGCAGCACCTGCTCCGGGAACATCTCGTCCCACCGCTCGGGCGTCATCGCGTCGAGCACGCGCGGGACGATCTCGGCCAGCCCGGTGAGGTCGGTGACGAGGGCTTCGCGCGCGACGTCCCTGGCCGCGAACTCGCGCGGTCGATCGCGGGCGAAGTCCACGCCGCCGATCTGCCGGCCGACGAACTCGCGCAGGTTGCCGTTCAGGTGCAGCAGCAGGTTGCCGGCAGAGTTGGTCACGCCGGGCACGACAGACCAGAGGTGACGGTCGTCCAGCGCGTCGAGCTGGTGGAGGAGCCGGGGCAGGTCGCGGCGGAACAGCGCCGCCATCTCGGTGCTGAGAGACATGCCTCAGTGTGGCACGGGCGCGGCGCCGGCCTGGCGGCGCCCGTCGCGGCCGCTCTACTGCACGACGACGATCATCTCCTCGGACGCCAGGCCGACCCCGAGGGCGTTGACGGCCCGTACCCGCACGAAGTACCGGCCCGGCGGGATGCCTGGGAACGCGATGCTGGTCTGCGCGCCCAGCGGCAACACGGCGGCGTTCGACGATCCCGTCGTGGTGCCAGCCTCGAGCACGTAGCCGGTGACCGGTCCGGCCGGCTTCGACCAGGTGAGCGTCACGGTCGATCCGCTCACCGCCGCGCCGACCGCGAACGGAGCACCCGGCGGCGCCGGGGCGCCCCCTGCCACCACCATGACCTCGTTGGAGGGCCCGCTCACTCCCGCCGCACTGACCGCTCGCACACGCAGGAAGTAGGTGCCGGGCGGGACACCGTCGTAGGTGAACGCCGGGACGTTCACCGGAATCGTGGCGATGTTGGCGAGGCCGGCCGCGGTTCCCGCCTCGACCAGGTAGTGGCTCGCGGCGCCGCCGTACTGGTTGCGTTCCCACTGCATGAACAGCCGAGCGCCCTGGATCCAGGCGCGGGCGAAGCGCGGCTGGTCGGGGAGCATCGCGCCGCCGCCGAGCGCGAGCACGGCCTCCTCCGACGCCGGGCCGGCGCCCGACGCGTTGGCGGCGCGGATGCGCACGTAGAACCGCCCCGGCGGCCTGCCGGCCACGACATAGGCGGTTCCGGCGGCCGGCAACGTGAGGGCGGTCGTGCCCGGCGAGAGGCCGACGTCGACGGCGTAGCCGTCGGGTTCACCGCCCGTCGTCGGGGAGTCCCACTCGATCACCAGACCGCCGGGGGTCAGCGAGAAGCGGGGACGCGACGGCGGCCCGGGCACACCGCTGCGCCGCGCCAGGGCGAAGTGCCGGCCGCCGGTCGTCGCGCCGGCCGTCACCTGGATCGCGGTGCCGCCGGGCGCGCGCGAGGCCGCGCATTCACCACCGCACGGCAGATTGTCGAAGATCTCGTCGGCGTGGTGGTCAGTGTCGGTATAGGCGAAGAACGTGCCGGTCGGCAGTGCCTCGTCGAGCTCATATTCACCCGTGCCGGTGCCGAACGCCGACGCGGCCTTCCGGCCCTGGCCGTCCACGACGTAGACGCGCTCGAAGGGCAGGACGATGCCGGTCCCCTGCTCGGTGAGCGTGCCCCTGACGAGCCCGCCGCGGGCCAGCGGCAGGTCGATTCCGGTGGTCGTGCCGGCACCGGTCACCGTCACCGGCGATCCCACGGCGACGGTCTGTGCGCCGTCGCATGGCCCCAGACAGGCACCGCCGAAGACCCGCCCGAGGAAGGGCACCGGCGGGCTGACCCCGACGTAGTACGTGCCGGGCAGCAGTCCCGTGCCCGTGAGATACGTGCCGTCGACCACCGAGTCGGCGAAGGCGACGGCCGACCCGGAGCGGTCGTAGACGACGACACTGGCGTTGCGCACCGGTCCGCCGCTGCCCGCCTCGGTCACCGTGCCGGCAATCCTCCCGCCTCTCGAGAGCGCGAACGCCAGGCCGCCGGCCGGTGCGGCGCCGGTCAGCGTGAACGGCGTGCCGACCAGGGCGATCGATTCACACTCGCCGAGGCACGGCAGCCCGCCCGACATCTCGTCGATGTACCCCTGCGAGTTCCGCGTGAACGCGACATACGTGCCCGGCGGCACGCCGGCGACCGTGAACAGGCCGGATGCCGTCGTCTGCGTGGAGCCGGCCACCGCCAAAGCGCCGTCCTGCACGGTGGCGACCTGCACCGTGACATTGGCGAGCGGTGCCCCGGTGCCGGCGTCGGTCACTGAGCCGCTGACCGACCCGCCCGGCGCCAGCGCGAAGTCGATGTTACCGACTGCGGCTTCGCTGGCCAGCGCGATCGGCTGGCCGAGGAAGCCGACGAGCGTGTCGTCGCAGAAGCCGAGACACGGCCGATCCGGATAGATCTCGTTCACGAAGCCCGGGGCGACGGCGGCAGCGTAGATGGTCCAGGCCACGTACTGGCCGCCCGGCAGCCCGTCGATGGTGTAGTGGCCGGTGGCATCGGTAATGGCCTGGCCGAACCCGCCCTCGCGGCTGGCCGCCCGCACTTCGACGCCGGTGATTCCGGCACCGCCGACGGCGTTCACGACGCGTCCCGAGATGGTACCGCCCCGCGCGAGCTGGAAGTTCCGCCCGCTCACCGTCGCGCCGGCGGTGACCGTCACCGGCGTGCCGCGCGTCACGACCGCGAACGCGTTGCAGTCGAGGCACGGCTGGCCGTCGTAGATCTCGTCGAGGTAGCCGTCGAAGTTGTCGGTGACCAGGTAGTAGGTCCCGGTCGCCAGTCCCGTGCTCGTCAGGTACTCGCCATTGCTGTCGCTGGAGGTGCTGCCAGCCTCGATCCCCGTCGCCGAGACCACGCGCACGATGCCGGACAGCGGGGCGCCGCCGGACGCGGCGGTCACGGTGCCGGCAATCCGGCCGCCGACGGCGAGCGCGAAGTCCACGCCGGTACGCGCCTGGGCACTGGTCAGCACCACCGGCGTGCCCGACGTCGCCGCCGCGCACTGGCCGACGCACGCGACATCGTCGTAGATCTCGTTGATGAGTCCGAGGTCGTTGCTGGTCGCCAGGAAGTAGGGGCCGGCGACGAGTCCCGGGGTCAGATAGTCTCCATCGGCGTTGGTCGACGCACTCGTGACGAACTCACCCTGTCCGTCGAAGACGTAGACCTGGACGCTCTCGACACCCAGCCCGGTGGAGGCGTTGGTCACCCGCCCGGCGATGGTGGCGCCGCGGGTCAGGGCGAAACCGATGCCCGGCGTCGTGGCGCCGATCGTGACCGGGATCGGGGTGCCGACCGCCACCGCGTCGCTGTTGTCGCAGAACGAGGGGCACACCACGTCGTCGTAGATCTCGTTGAGGAAGCCGCTGCCGTTGGTGGTGAAGGCGTAGTACGTGCCGGTCGGCATCCCGTAGCTGACGGTGTACTCGCCCAGGCCGTTGGTCTGGCCCGACGCCACGGACTGCCCGTCGGCGGATGCGACGATCACGAACGCGCCGCTGAGCGGCACCGCGCCGTTGGCGTCCACCACCGTGCCGCTGATGCGGCCGCTGAGCTCGAGGCTGAAGTCGATGCCGGCGGTGGTGGCGCCGGCGGTCACGGTGATCGGGGTGCCGGCGCCGCCGTTCACCTCGTCGAAGCAGAACCCCACGCAGGGCACGTCCTCGAAAATCTCGTTGAGAAACAGGTCGTTGACGTTGGTGAACGCCCGGTACGTGCCCGGCGCGAGACCGGCGATCGTGTACGTCCCGGCAGCGTCGGACGTGCCGGTCGTGTAGACGCCGTTCCTCAGAACGTAGACGGTGGTGCTGACCCCGTCACCCGTGTCGGTGCGGGTCACCGTGCCGGTGATCGTGCCGGTCTGCGCCGCGGCCGCTGCCGGCAGCAGCATCCCGATGACGAGCCACCCCATCCACGTCCGCATGCTCATGTCGGCTCCCGGGCCACGACGCCGCACCCGGCGCCAGCGGCGACGTCGTCCACCTGCTCAAACCACAGCGTCATCGACGGCGATGGCCCCTCAACATAGCTCACGGCCGAGCCGTGCGTCTTCTTGCGGAGGGCTGACCACGTGCCCCGCGCGCGTCGCCGATGCGTCAGCGGGAATCGGCCGGCGTCGACAGCGCCTGGATCAGCCCCCCGAGGTTCCAGCTGTCCCAGCCACGCGCCATCTTGCCGTCGCGCCATTCCATCCACGTCATGCCGCGAAAGGCGACGCGCCGGCCGGTCGGGGCCACGCCGAGGCCGTCGCCGAGATGCGTCGCCTCGACCGTCCACCGTGCCGCCACCTTGTTGCCGTCGACGATGAGATCGTCCACCGCGATCGCCAGGTCGGGGAACGCGGCCAGCAACTGGCGGCGGGCGGCCTTGAACTCGTCGGGGTTCTTCACGAAGCCGCCCTCGATCCAGCCGTGCCCGTCACTTGCCATGAGGCGGTCCACCGCCAGTTCCCCGCCCTCGGCCCACACGTCCTGGAACCAGCGGCGGGTCAGCGATCCGGCATCGTGCCCGACGCGCGTGCCCTCGGTCATGTCACCACCTCCTCCTCGACGACGCCGTGCAGACGACTACCCGCCGGACCGCGGTGAACCGGCCACCGCACGCGCCCGGGCTTCACGCCGGCCCCGCGCCTCGAGAATCGCCTTCAGCCGGGCCAGGTCCTGGCCGTTGGCGCGCCTCACCGCGAGGCTCATCACCGGTGCCAGCAGGCGCACGAAGCCGCTCGGTGCGCCGCGATTGCGCAGCGTCATCGCGGTGACCCCGTCCCCGGCGTCGCGCCACGAGTACGTCGTCTCCATCGGAAACGGACCCTCGCCGGTACGCATCACGAACCGCTCGCCCGGCAGATGTTCCACGACCTCGTACACGTACTCCAGCCGCCGGCGCAGGAACTCGGCCGCGAACGCCAGACGCGTGCCCACGCCCAGCGGCGGGTCGGTGCGCCATTCGATCGACCGGATGTTGACGTACCACAGGGGGATGCGATCGGGATCGACGGCGAACTCGGCCACCTCGTGGCGCGGCCGTGCGATGACGGTCGCGGTGGTGACGTCGATCGCCATCGTCGCCAGCATCCCGCTCAGCCGCCGACACCGAGTCGGCGCAGCGCCGCGAGCAGTTCGAGCGGCTCGTCGGTGCCGACGAGGAAGCGTCCGCCGTTGGCCAGCTCGAGCTCGACGGCGTCGAGCCCGGAGACGTTCCAGAGCCAGCCGCGCGGCGTGAGGCGCAGGCCCCAGCCCCACAGCGGCGACGTGCGGATGGCCGTGGCGCCACGGATGTCGGCGATGGCCAGGCGCTTGCGGATCAGGGGGATCGGTCCGAAGGCGCACGTCGCGGCGTCGCCGTCGACCGCCGTCGTGAGCGTGCCGAACAGCGACCAGACGACGAGGATGATGGCCAGAATCGGCAGGGCGCCGCGCCACGAGCCCGACAGCGCGCCGGCCGCCACGGCCGTCGCCGCGCCCACGAGAGGCAGCCAGGGACCGACCTGCGTGTGCCGGTACGCGGGGAGCACCGTTCCTGTTCCCGACATGCGGCGTAGTCCCTGGTCCCCGGTCCCTGGTCCGCGGTCCCTACCGCCCTCTGGCCTCGGTGTTCGTCTCTCCGGGCCAGAGGTACCGCCCGAACCAGTCCCAATTCTGCTGCATCGCCGCGCGGTTGGCCTTCGGCTTGTCGAGCGCGTGGCGGAAGCCGCGGAAGATCATCAGCTCCACCGGCACCTGCCGATCCCGCAGACCCTGGTACAGCTCGAAGGCGTTGGGAATCGGCACGCGCGGGTCACGGTCGCCGTGCTGGATGAGCGTCGGCGTCTTCGCCTGCGTGATGTAGGTCATCGGCGAGGTGTCGGCGTAGATCTTCGGGTCGTCCCACGGGGTCGCCTTCAGGTACTGGCGCGTGAACGGGTGGATGTCGGTGTTGACGTAGTAGGTGACCCAGTTGGAGATGCCGGCGCCGACCGACAGCGCCTTGAAGCGCGCGGCGTGCTTCGTGGCCAGGAACGCCGAGATGTAGCCGCCCTGGCTCCACCCCATCGCGCCGACGCGGCTGCCGTCGACGAGCCCCTGCGCCACCAGGTGGTCGATGCCCGACAGCACGTCCCAGGCGTCGCCGATGCCGAGATTGCGGACGTTGAGCGACCGGAAGGCCTCGCCGTAGCCGGCGCTGCCGCGGTAGTTGGGCTCGAGGACCAGCGCGCCGCGGGCGAGCCAGCCGTCGATCGGATAGAAGCTCGCGCTGTTGTACGGCACCGGCCGCGATACGCCGGTGGGCCCGCCGTGAATCACCACCAGCAGCGGATAGCGGCGTCCGGCCTGGAAGTCGGCCGGCTTGTGCAGCACGCCCTCGATCGCGGCGCCGTCCTGGCTCTTCCAGCGCACCACCTCGCGGCCGTGCGCCGGCCACGACGCCACCTGCGCGCCCAGATCGCTCAGCCTGGTGGGCGCCAGCGTCGCGGCCACCGGCGCCGCGTACACGTCGGGGAAGTCGCGCGGCCCGCTGGCCACGAAGGCGGCGTGGGTGCCCGCGGGCGTCACCGCGAACGACTGGCCAATCCAGTCCTCGCGCACGCGCAGTGTCGCGATCTGCCGGCTGGCCGGGTCGAGGCGGTACAGGTAGGACCAGGTCCGATGCGACGCCGTGAAGAAGATGCCCGCGGCGGTCCAGGCGACGAGCTGCGGGTTCTCGTCGAACCTGGCGGTGAGCGACTCGGGCGTGCCGCCCGCGGCGCTCACCACGGCGAGCGCGCCGTTCTCGTAGAAGTAGAACGGCTTGGCCATCGCCGACTGGAACACCACCTGCCGTCCATCGGGCGAGAAGCGCGGTGCGGAGTCGGGGCCGTCCTGGGTCACCAGCGGCGTCACCCGCCCCGACGCGACCTCGACGATCGACAGGTCGGCGCTGCCGCTCATTCCGGGGTCGCCGTTCACCCGATGGTCGAAGACGATCCGCGCGCCGTCGGGCGACCAGTCGAAGGCGCCGACCACGAAGGCGCCGGCCGTGAGCGGCTTCACCGCCCGCGTGGCGACGTCCACCACGTGCAGCTGCGTCATGCGGTGGTCGCGATCCTCGTGCGTGTACTCGCCGTACTTCTCCTGCCGCTCCTTCATGGCCGGCGTCACCGGATCGTCCATCGTGAACGCGATGCGGGCGCCGTCGGGGGACCAGGCGAACGCCGTCACGCCTTCGCCGCCCGCGGTCAGCATCTCGGCTTCGCCGCCCTCCACCGAGAGCCGGTAGATCTGCCGGGTGTCGCTGCGGTCGGAGATGAACGCGAGCCAGCGGCCGTCGGGGGACCAGGCCGGCTGCAGGCTCGACTTGGCGCCGCTGGTGAGCGGCCGGGCGCTGGCCGCGGCGGTGGCGTCGGCGACCCAGATCTCGGTCTCGTAGCCGTTCTCGGCCCAGTTGGTCTCGCGCACGGCGAAGGCGACCCGGCGCCCGTCCGGTGCGATCGCCGGCGTGCCGCTGACGCGCTTCAGGGCAATCAGATCGTCGATGGATTGGGCGAGAGCGGGGGACGCTGTCAGGAACGCCAGAACCGCGACGCGGGCCACGCGCATGACGCCACCTCGAGTATGGAGATCGGGAGAACGGCGAGCGTAGCATATGGACGAGCCGACCCTCCTCCGGGGTTGGCGCCGCGATGACGTCGCCCGCCGCTCCCTCCGGTCACCAGCGCCTCGACACCGCCCGCCTCGTGCTGCGCCGGCCGCTCGCCGCCGATGCCGACGGCATCTTCCGCGCGTATGCGAGCGACCCCGATGCCACCCGGTACTTGAGCTGGCGGCGCCACCACGCGCTCGACCAGACGCGAGCGTTCCTCGATTTCAGTGACGACGAGTGGGACCGCTGGCCGGTCGGGCCGCTGCTGATCGAGGAGCGGGCCACCGGCCGCGTGATCGGCGGCACCGGACTGGCGTTCGAGACGCCGTGGCGGGCCTCGACCGGCTACGTGCTGGCGCGCGACGCGTGGGGCCGCGGTTACGCTTCGGAGGCGCTGGCCGCGATGGTTGGCCTGGCCGGCCGCACCGGCGTCGTGCGGCTGTATGCGCTCTGCCATGTCGAGCACCAGGCCTCGCGCCGCGTGCTCGAGCGCGGCGGGTTCACGTGCGAGGGCCTGCTGCTGCGCCACATGGTGTTCCCCAACCTCGGCCCCGCGCCGTGCGACACCTGGAGCTACGCCCGCATCCTGGGGTGACGCGGCATCACTCGACGACGATGCGCTGCTCGGCCAGCACCGCGCCATCCGGCCCGCGCAGCTCGACCCGCCACTCGCCGCTGCGCGCGACGTCGATCGTCTGCCGGCTGTAGGTGCGGTAGCCCGGCCGTCCAGCCGCCTGGATCCGCAGGCGCACCGACTGGATCACCTCTCCGCCGTGCAGCCAGCGGTGCTCGACCTGCATCGTCTCGGGCACGTCGACGCGAGTGAGGAAGTAGAGGCGGCCGCCGCCGAACGGCGCGTCGGGTGCCGTGCACGTCCAGCCCGCCTCGGTGGAGAGCTGGGCGCACAACCGGGCATCGGTCACCGAGATCCCGCCGCTGCGCGCGGCGTCGTCGGCGCCCGGCGCAGGGGCCGCGGCCGGTTCGGCCGGCGGCGTCGGCTCGACGGCCGGCGCCGGTGCAGCCGGCGCGGCTCCCGACGTGACGGCCGGTGGGGTGGTCGCGGCCGGCGCGGTCGTGGTCGGCGTCGGAGGCGCGGCCTTCTTCGGGGCGGGCGCCGGCCGCCTGGCCGGCGCAGCCACCGCGACCTCGGCCGTGGCCGGCGCCGGCGCGACCGCGCCGCGGCCGAACATCAGCCAGACGATGCCGGCGGCCAGCAGCACGCCGGCGGCGATGGCCACGCCCATCCACAGGTTCGATGAACTGCCCGGCGGCTGCGGGGCCGCGGGTGGTCGGACCCGTGAGGGCGGCCGGGCCGGTGTCCGCGCCGTCCCGGACTGTGGGCTCGGCTTCCGCACTCCCGAGGCGGTGCTGGCCGAGGTGCGGGCCGCCGTCGGCGGCGTCGCGACCGCGCGTCCCGGTGGCGGCTGCACCGGCATCATCCGCGCTTCGAGGAAGGCGTTCAGGTCGTCATGGCAACGGACGACCAGCTGATCGGTCGGCGGCAGCGCCGCCGCTGCCACCGCATAGGCCTTGCGATACAGTCCCTCGGCCTCGCTGATCCGGCTGGCCCGCTCGCAGACGACCGCCAGGTTGTGCAGCGTGGACGCCACCTCGGCGTGCTCCGGACCCAGACGTGCGGTCTGGAGATCCAGCAGTCTGCGCAGGTGCAGTTCCGCGGCGATGGCGTCGCCTTCCGCCGCTGCCTGCTCGGCAGCGACCAGCACCGCTTGCTCTTCGAACGCGTCCGGCATGCGACCTCCGGTCCACAGGGAGCAATCAGCCCGCGGCTGGGGCCACGGACCGGCTGGGGGCGCTCGCTCGACGACCGATCGTTCCGGTCATTCTACGCCGCCCGACGCGCGGGGCTCGATTGCGCATTCGTGCACGCCGCCGCGGCGCGCGTGGTAGAGTCCGCCCGATTTCCCGACGCACGGAGTATCGGCTGATGCGGCATTCTCACTGGCGGCGGTGGACGGCGACGACGGCGCTGGCCGCGCTGGCATCGTGCACGCTGCTCACCGCGCAGTACCCGCCGCCGGCGCTCGAGCGGCCGCTGTCGGCGGCCGCGGCGGCGGATCTCGCCGAGGGCAAACGCCTGTACCTGGCGCAGTGCGCGCTGTGCCACGGCATCGACGGCAGCGGCGGCTACGGCCCCTCGCTCCTCAAGCCGGCGTTCACGCGCGGGGCCGACGACACCGGCTTGTACGCGCTCGTGCGCACCGGGATCCCCGGCGTGATGCCCGGGTTCGGCGATGCCAACGGACCGCGGCGCAGCTGGCAGCTCGCCGCCTTCGTGCGGTCGTTCAACCAGCAGGGCGGCGGCGCCGCGACCGGCGACCCCCGGCACGGCCGCGAGGTCTACGCCGCGCGCGGGTGTGCGGCGTGCCACGTCGTCGGCGGGCAGGGCCGGGCGCTCGGTCCTGACCTCACGGCCATCGGCGCGCAACGCGGTCCGGCGTACCTGAAAGAGGCGCTTCTGACCCCGGCGGCGCGCGTGCCCGACGGCCATGTCGTCGTGACGGCGCGGCCCAAGGCCGGCGCGACGGTTCGCGGCATCCGGGTCAGCGAGGACGCCTTCTGGGTGCACGTGCGCGACACCGGCGGCCGGCTGCACGCGTTTCGAGTCAGCGATCTGCAGGATCTCAGCCGGGAACCGGGCGCCAGCCTGATGCCGGCGTACGGTTCGCTGCCGTCGGCGGATCTCGACGATCTCGTGGCGTATCTTGCCAGCCTGCGGGGGCAGCGATGAGAGGAGTGACGGCAGCGGTCGTGGCGATGCTGGCCAGCGTCGCGGTGGTGGGCGGCCAGGTGCCATTCCAGCGTCTCGTCGACGCCGCGAAGGAGCCCGGCGCCTGGCTCACCTACAACGGCGACTACTACGGCCACCGGCACTCCACGCTTGCCGAGATCACCACCGCCAACGTCGGCGGACTGCGGCCGGTGTGGATCTATCAGGTGGCCGGCAACGGGCAGATGGAGACCTCGGCGATCGTCGCCGACGGCCGGATGTACGTCACCGAGCCGCCGACCACCGTCACCGCGCTCGACCCGAGGAACGGCCGGCCGATCTGGAGCTACGTGCGGCCGATGCCCTCCGACCTGCGCCTCATCGGCTTTCCGGCGACCAACCGCGGCGTCGCCATCCTCGACGACAAGGTCTTCGTCGGATCGCTCGACGGCGCCCTGATCGCCCTGGACGCCGAGACCGGCGCGGTGCGCTGGGAGACGAAGGTGGCCGACAACGGCACCGGCCACTCGATCACCATGGCGCCGCTGGCGGTGAAGGACAAGATCGTCGTCGGCATCAGCGGCGGGGAGGCCGGCATCCGCGGCTTCGTCGATGCCTACGACGCGAGGACCGGCAAACTGGCGTGGCGCACCTACACCGTACCGGCGGCGGGCGAGCCCGGCGTGGAGACGTGGGCCGGCGACAGCTGGAAGAACGGCGCCGGCGCCACCTGGCTCACTGGCTCCTACGATCCGACTCTCAACCTGCTCTACTGGGGCACCGGCAACCCCGGCCCCGACTGGAACGGCGACGTCCGCGCCGGCGACAACCTCTACACCTCGTCGGTCCTGGCGCTCGACGCCGACACCGGCGTGCGGAGGTGGCACTTCCAGTACACGCCGCACGACGTGCACGACTGGGACGCCAACCAGATCCAGGTGCTCGCCGACCTCACGATCGACGGCCGGCCGCGCCAGACGCTCATCACCGCCAACCGCAACGCCTTCTACTACGTGCTCGACCGCGTCACCGGCGAGTTCCTGCACGCCGCGCCGTACGCGAAGCAGACCTGGGCGAAGGGCATCGACCCGAAGGGCCGCCCGCGCGTCATCGAAGGCACCGAGCCGACCTACGAAGGCAACCTGGTCTACCCCAGCCTCCAGGGCGCCACCAACTGGCCGAGCCCCTCGTATAGCCCGCAGACCGGACTCTTCTACGTGCCGGTGCGCGAGATGGGCTCCTATTACTACAAGACCGACGTCGAGTACGAACCGGGACAGCCGTTCACCGGCGGCGGCGAGCGCCGCCTCGCCGACGAGGCGTGGGGCGCCGTCCGCGCCCTCGACGCGCGCACCGGAGCCAGGGTGTGGGACTTCCGGCTGCCGTCGCCGTCGTGGTCGGGGGTGCTCTCCACCGCCGGCGGCCTGGTGTTCTCGGGATCGAACGAAGGGAACTTCTACGCCCTCGACGCGAAGACCGGCGCGCCGCTGTGGCAGTTCCAGGTCGGCGGGATCGTGCGGTCGAACCCGACCACGTTCCTGGTCGACGGCCGGCAGCACGTGTCCGTGGCTGCCGGCCGCGCCGTGTTCCTATTCGCGCTGCCCTAGCCGCGTCGCGACGCTCAGTTCCCGGTCGTCCGCGCGTCGCCGCGCTTCGGTACCGACGCCATCAGGATCTCGAGCGCCTTGCTGAGCGTCGCGCGGACGTGGCGGCTGCCGCGGTAGTTGCCGATGCGCACCACGACCAGATCGTGCGACGGGATGATCCACACCTGCTGGCCGCCGGCGCCGTTCATCGAGTAGCTCTCCTTCGGGATCGGCCAGGCGCCGTCGCCGTTGATCCAGAAGAAGCCGCCGTAGACGGGCCGTTCGTCGGCCACCCACGCCGGCGCCAGCGTGCTCACGAAGTCGTCGTAGTTCTCGGGCAGGATGCGCTCGCCGCCGGGTGCGACGCCGTCGTTGAGATACAGGTTGCCGAGGCGCGCCCAGTCGCGGCCCGACATGTACTCGTAGCCCTGGGTGAGGAAGTTGCCGAACGGATCGGTCTCCATCACCATCGTGCGCACGCCGATCTTGTCCCACAGCGCGCGCTGCGGGTATGAGTGGTAGTCGAGCTTCAGCTTCTCGATGCCGAGCTTGTTGAGATAGTTGGTCAGCACCGGATCGGTATTGCGGTAGCGGCCCACCGTGTTCGGCTTCCACTGCTGCGGCCGCGTCGCCGCGTACTTGAACGAGTCCACCCCGCCCGTGTAGAGGTACAGGTGATCCGGATAGGGGCCCTTCGGGTCGTAGTCGGGATCCGACGGCGAGATGATGCGGATGCCGCTCGACATCCGCAGGATGTCCTGGATGCGGATCTCCCTGCGGGGATCGCCGTCGCCCTGCCATTCGGGAATCGGCGCCGGCTGCTCGAGCGTGTAGACGCCCTTGTGGATGAGCGTGCCCATGATCGTCGAGGTCACGCTCTTGCCCATCGACCAGCTCTCGAGCGGCGTCGTGACCGAGATGCCCTCGCCGTAGCGCTCGCCGACCAGCCGGCCCTTGTGGGTGACGACGAAGGCGGTCGTCTCGGCGTCGGGGTTCTCGAACGCGGCGTCGACGGCCGCCTTGATCCTCGCCTCGTCGAGCTCGGCCGGAAACGGCGTCTTCGGCCGGCGATCGCCCATCGGCCAGTCCTGCGCGTTGGCCGAGGGCAGGTTGGCCGACACCGTCTTCGGCGTGAACGAGAGCGTGTTCGAGCCCTCGGGATAGGTCACACAGCCCTGGCTGCCGGTGTAGACCGCGGTGCGGACGACGCCGTTGGGCAGGGTGATGCTGACCGTCTTCTTCTGGTGATCGACGACCGGCTTGCCGACCTTCTTGCGCTCGTCGTACGGCGCGGTGAAGTAGCCGACGTGCTCGGCGGCGAAGGCGATGTCGTAGCCGGTGATGAAGACCGCCGAACACATCGTCTTGGCGTAGCCCGACGTGTGGTGCGACAGCGCGTCGCCGGGCACCGGCTCGTATTTCGTCGGCAACTCGAGCGACTTGCCGCGGGCGATGAGCTTCTCGCGGGCCGCGGCGGCCGGATCGGCCGGGGCCGTGGCGGCGGGTGCCGGCGCCGGCGCCGGGGCGTTCTGACACGCGGCCAGCAGGCCGACCGAGACGAGGAGGGCGCTGCCGGCAGCGAGCGACGGGGTGAGACGGCGGATCATCATGCGTCGAACTCCTGGACGGAACCGGATTGTGCCCGCGAGTCTACACGCAATGCGGGCGGGCCGGCGCGCTTGACCGCGCGTTGCCGCCGGTCTACAACGGAAGCAGGCGGACGCTGCTGCGGGCCGCCGTGGAGTCTGTCATGAGCGGTGCGCTGTCGTCGGTCCTGGCCCTTGGTCTGCTCCTGCTCCCGGCGGCGGCGCAGGTTCCGAGCGTCCGCGGCGAGGTCGTGGATCTCGCCTGCCATCTCGAGAAGGGCGCCGGCGGTCGCGGCGAAGCGCACGGCGCCTGCGCGACGGCGTGCGCGCGCAAGGGCCACCCGATGGCGATCCTGGCCGACGACGCCGTCTACGTCATCGAGGGCGACTACACCGCCAACAACAACGCCAAGCTGCTCGACTTCGTCGCCAGGCGCGTCGAGGCCAAGGGCCAGGTCACCGAGAAGGACGGCCGCCAGGTCATCAACGTCACGAGCATGGGGCTCTTGAAGTGAAAGGGGCTCGGGACTCGGGGTTCGGGTCTCGGGGTACACGCCTCACGGAACTCACGCCCGAACCGTCGTAACGACGATCGTCGCGAGTTGGCTCCGGCAGGCTCTTCCCCGAGCCCCGAGCCCCGAGCCCCGAGCCCCGAGCCCCGAGCCCCGAGCGACCGCGCGGAACCCTGCGCATCGCGCGGTGTCCAAGTCTCTACCAACGACGACAGCGATCGGATCCGAGCCGTCGTCCTTCGCCAGCGCACGGGCGCGCGATCGCGCGCACCGCGGTGTGCATGAGGAGGAACGCCCATGCCTCGCGATCTGTTCGGTCCGGTGACGCGTCCATTCGACGGCGTCGGCGGACGCTCGCGTCTCACCGTCCCGCTGTCACTTGCCGCGCACGTCGTCGTGGTCGCCACGGTGATCGTCGTGCCGCTGGTCGCCAGCGATGCGTTGCCCGCGCTCCATGCGCCGCTCTCGGTGTCGATGATCACGCCCGTGGTGCCGCCGGCCCCGCCGCTCAAACGCCTCGCGCCGCCGGCCGGCGCCGTCGCGCCGGCCAACCCCCACGCGGCGCCGCTCGACGCGCCGAGCGGTGTCACCGAGGAACCCGACTGGCAGACCGACACGAGCGTGGCCGTCGACGCCGGGCCCGGCTTCGTCGGCGGCATCGAGCACGGACTCCACGTGCTGGCACCGCCGCCGCCGCCGCGCGCGGCGCCGCCGCCCGCGCCCGTCCGCATCAGCGCCGGCCTCACGCCGCCCGCCAAGGTGCACGACGTCGCGCCGCTCTATCCGGCAATCGCCCAGGCCGCGCGCGTTCAAGGCGTCGTGGTCATCGAAGCGACGATTGGCACCGACGGCGACGTCGTGGAGGCCCGCGTGCTGCGCGCCCAGCCGCTGCTGGCGGAGGCGGCGCTGCAGGCGGTCCGCCAGTGGCGCTACACGCCGACCCGCCTGAACGGGGAACCGGTCGCGGTGATCATGACGGTCACGGTGCGGTTCCGGCTGAACTGAGCCATGGCCGCCGCGGCCGACCGGCGCACCTCGCGGGGAGGATCCCGCTGCGCGGCCGGGGAATCCGCGGGCTCAGCCAGGCGAGTTCGGGCGCGCGCGCGGAATCGCGCCTGAACGTGCGGCGGTCGGCCCGGCATCCTTCTTGATCCTCCCGCTGCGGGAGTCTGTAAATGTCCACCTCAGTGCGGGCGGATCTGCAACACCGGCTCGACGTGCTGCTCAAACGTGCGGATGCCATTACCGGCGACCTGCGCCGTCCCGGGCACCCCGACTGGTCGGAGCGGGCCGTCGAGGTCGAGAACGACGACGTGCTCGAGCGCCTCGACGAGGCGACCCGTGCCGAGGTCGCGCAGTTGCGCGATGCCATCGCCCGGTTCGACGCGGGCAGCTACGGACGCTGCGCTCGGTGCGGCCGTCCGATCACGCCGGCCCGTCTGGCGGCGATGCCCAGCGCCACCACCTGCGTGGCCTGCGCCGGTCTCTGACCGCGGAAGGAGTCCGTCGTGATTCACTACGTCTCTGGCGACATCCTGCTCTCCCATGCCCAGGTGCTGGCGCACGGCGTGGCGCCGAACGATCCGATGACGCAGGGGTTGGCGCTGGCGTTGCGGGAGCGCTTCCCGGCGCTGCAGAAGGACTTCCACCATTGGTGCACGCAGACCCATGCCGCGCCGGGTGGCGCGTGGCTGTGGGGCGGCACCGACGGCGTCCGGATCGTGCAGTTGCTCACACAGGGGGCCTCGCCCGGCCGCGGCGGCCGTCCCGAGCGGGCGACGCTGCCCTACGTCCGCGAATCGCTGCGCCACCTGGCGAAGATGGCGACGGCGGAGCGCTTCACCTCGATCGCCTTGCCGCGGCTGGCGACCGGGGTGGGCGGCTTGCCGTGGGAGGACGTGGTGCCGATCGTCGAGGAACGCCTCGGCGCTCTGGACATCCCGGTGATCGTCTATGCGACCTACCGGCCCGGACGGGCCGCCGAGGAACCGCTGGCGGCGACGACGGCGCGCTGAGCGCGCCGCCCCGTCAGAGTGCTTTCTGCAGCGCCTTGACCTTGTCGGTTGCTTCCCAGGTCATGCCCTTCTTGCCGAAGTGGCCATAGTTGGTGGTCTGGGAGTAGATCGGCCGGCGCAGGTTCAGCTGGTCGATGATGTCGGCCGGCTGGAAGCTGAACACGCGGTTGATGGCGCGCAGGATCTTCGCGTTCGGCACCGTGCCGGTGCCGAACGTGTCGATGTGCACGCTCACCGGATCCGGGTGGCCGATGGCATAGGCGAACTGCAGTTCGCAGCGCTCGGCGAGTCCGGCGGCGACGACGTTCTTCGCCACCCAGCGGCCCATGTAGGCGGCGCTGCGATCCACCTTGGTGGCGTCCTTGCCCGAGAAGGCGCCGCCGCCGTGCCGGCCCATGCCGCCGTAGCTGTCGACGATGATCTTGCGGCCGGTGAGGCCGGTGTCGCCCTGCGGTCCGCCGACGACGAAGCGGCCGGTCGGGTTGATCAGGAACTCGGTCCTGGCCGAGAGCAGGCGCTTCGGCAGCACCTTGCGGATGACGTGCTCGATGCAGAACTTTTCGATCTCGGCGTGCGCCACGTCGGCGGCGTGCTGCGTGGAGATGACGACGTTCGAGATGCCGACCGGTCTGCCGCCCTCGTAGATCACCGACACCTGCGACTTGGCGTCCGGCCGCAGCCACGCCACGGCACCGCTCTTGCGGATGCGCGTCAACTCGCGGCCCAGGCGGTGCGCGAACATGATCGGCGCCGGCATCAACTCGGGCGTCTCGTTGCTGGCGTAGCCGAACATCAGGCCCTGGTCGCCGGCGCCCTGCTTGGCGGTCTTCTTGCCCTTGGCCTTGCGGGCGTCGACGCCCTGGGCGATGTCGGGTGACTGCTGGGTGACCAGCAGGTTGATGAACACCTTGTCGGCGTGGAAGACGTCGTCGTCGTTGACGTAGCCGATGTCGCGGATCGCCGTCCGCGCGATTCTCTCGAAGTCGAGTCTGGCCTTGGTCGTGATCTCGCCGCCGATCACGACGACGTTCGACTTGACGAACGTCTCGCAGGCGACGCGGCTGAACCGGTCCTGGGCGAGACAGGCGTCCAGCACGGCATCGGAGATCGTGTCGGCGACCTTGTCGGGGTGACCCTCGCCGACGGACTCCGACGAGAAGATGTATCGGTCGGTCATAACGCTCCAAAAGAAAAAGGCCCGCTGGGTCGCGGGCCGTCCGCGACTTAGATAGAACCTGCCGGCCGGCGGTGGTCTGCCAATCCGGGGCGCGGCCCATCAAGTCGGGAAATCGCCGCGCCAGACGACCGTTCAGTATCGCTGGCGCGGGCGGAGCGTGTCAACAATCAGCGGCTGGGGGCTGGCGGCTTACGGGGGGCTGGGGACTGGGTGCTGGGGGCCAGGGCTCGTCAAGAACACGACTGCGTGACGGGCTCGACACACGGGTCTTTCGACAGCCGGACGACGACGCGCCCCAGTCCCCAGTCCCCAGCCCCTAGAACCCGAAAGAAACCCCCACCGTGCCGCGCCAGAACCGCTGGTTCTTGAGCGCTTCCTCGATGAGCGGGTCGTCCGACTCCGAGACGTTGCGGAAGTAGCGCACGTCGCCGCGCAGGGAGATTCGACCCGAGCCGAGAATCAGGCCGCCGCCGACGTTGACGCCGAGACTCGACTCGGTGGCGTCGAACAGCTCGCCGAAGTCGCCGAGCTGGCTGCGGATCAGCCCGGCGCCGCCGGTCACGTAGGGCCGCATGCCGCCGGTGGTGCCGACGAACATCACGTTCCCCATGAACGTGGTGACGTTGTTCGTGCCGAGGATGTCGATGTCGAGATCCTTCGGCGCGAAGAAGTCGGGGATGAAGCCGAGATCGACCTCGAAGCCGAGGCCGCTGGCGCCGATGATGGCCATCGACCCGCCCAGCACCCAGCGGCTGTCGAGGTCGAGCGCGGCGCCCACGTCGTCGTCGCCGGTCTTGCTGCCGAAGGTCAGACCCGCGTACGGGGTCAGCAGGACGTCGGCGCCCGCCGCCGCTGGAGCGGCCAGGGCGGTCAGCGCGAACAGCGACGCGATCAGGCTCTTCCTCATCGGCTCTCTCCTTGGTGAAACGGTCACGAAGGGCACGAGGGGAAGCGCGCCTCACGACGTCCGGGCCCCGGGACCCGAGTCCCGGGCCCCGGGGCTACTTCTTGTGATCGGCGATGTACTGCAGCGCGAACTTCTCGAGCCCCGGATTGCTGAGCCCGATGGCGCGCGCCTCTTCGGTGGCCTTCTCGATGCTGTAGTTGTCCTGCAGCACGCGCTTGGCCAGCCACACCGAGCCGACGCGCTGCGCCGAGGCGCAGTGCACGAACACCGGCTGGTTCGACTTGTCGGCGATCGCGGCCAGGAACTGGTCGATCACCTTCGGGTCGGGGCTGCCGGCACTGAACGGGATGTGGATGTAGGTGAGGCCCAGTTCCCGGGCGCGGGCCTGGTTCTGCTCGACGTTGGCGCCGGGCTCGCTGGCCATCCGCAGGTTGATGACCGCCTTGAAGCCGTCCTTCTTCAGGGCGTCGAGCGTGGAGAGATCGGCGGCGCCGCCGCAGGCCACGGTGGCGTCGACGCGGCTGAAGTTGGTGACGCCGGGATAGGTCCCCTTGGTCTGGGCGAAGGCCGGGACCGCGAGGGCGAGAGCGAGACAGAGCGACAGGGCACCGCGCATGGACATCTCCTTGGGAGATCCCGATTCTACGCGATGCCCTCGGGACGCCTATTCCTTCTCGACCGTGACCGTGACCGGCTGCTGGATCCGCACGCTCACCGTGGAGCCGGCCGGAATCGTGACGGTGTTGCGCTCGCCGGCCATCACCGCGGCGGTGCCGCCGCCGGCGCCCACGCCGGCGCCGATCGCCGCGCCCTTGCCGCCACCGAGAATCGCGCCGAGAATCGCGCCGCCCACCGCCGCGCCGCCGATCTTCGCGGCGCTCTCGCGGCCAGGGGACGCGCCTTCGCGGGTGATGGCGTCGGTGCGCAGCGCCAGTCGGTCGCCGTTGTCCATCACCACCGTATGGAAGCGGACGCTGAGCCGCGCCCGCTCGCGCACCTTGCCGCCGCGGACGACATCGGTCACCGTGCCGTGCACGAGCGAGCCGGCCGGGATGGCGACACGGCCGCCGACCCGCACGTCGCGGGTGACCCGGGCTTCGACCGCGTCCTCGACCTTGGCCCGTTCGCTCGACACGGTGGTTTCGAGCTGCAGCCCCATCACCGCGTCGGCCGGAACCGTCAGCTCGACGAACTCAGGGGCCGGCGGCGCCGCCGGCTCGGGCTCGGGCGCCGGCGCGGCCCGTTCCGGAGTCTCGGCCTCGACCGCCGGACGCGTCTCCCACATCGAGCCGCCGGCCGGTGCCGGCGCCGGGGCTGGCTCGATCGGCGGCGCCGGCCGGACGGCCGCCTGCCGCGGCGCGGGTGCCTCTCGGCGCGGGGCTGGGGCCGGGGCGGCCGGGCGCGGTGCAACCGCGGCGCGTTCCTGACGTGGAACCGCCGGGGCTGCCGACGGTGCCGCGGGGGCCGGTTCGGGCGTCACCACGCCCTCCGAGGCGGTCACCGGCTCAGCGCCGGGGGTGGCGACACCCGCGGCAGCCGGACTGGCCTGCGCGGTGCCCTGGGCATCCTGAGCGTTGTGACGGGTGGCGAGATACGCCCCCCCGCCCGCGGCCGCCAGGCACCCCACGATGAGCCCGCCGAAGACCAGCTTGTTGATTTCCATTGCCAACTCCTCGGCCCGGATGAAGCAAGGGGTGTGCCCGTCCGGCCGCCCGACCCGCGGGACAGGCTACGCCAGAATCCCTGGATTTTGGACGGGTTGGTGTCCTTTCTGGGGGATCCTGTCCTCGAATCAGGCGGGGGTATAACTGGCGATCGCAGGTTCTCCAACCCATGGCCGCAGGCCATCGTCTCTCCGTCGTGACCGTGGCCGAGCTGACCTTGCGGCGACTCGGCGCGCCCGCCATGAGCGACGCCGCCGGGCCCGCGACCGTCGAATCGGAGACCGCCCGGCTGGTGACGCTGGCCCGCGCCGGCGACGCCCATGCCTTCGGCACCCTCGTCGATCAGCACGTCCGGTCGGCGCGACGGGTCGCCGCCGCCGCGCTGGCGGCACCCGACGACGCCGACGACGTCGTCCAGGAAGCGTGCCTCACCGCCTGGCAGCGGCTCGGTGAGCTCGCCGATCCGCATGCGTTCCGGTCGTGGCTGCTGCGCATCACGTGGCGGAAGGCACTCGATCGACGGCGCTCGGTGCGCCGCTGGCTGACGCGCCTGGTCAGCGGCGACGCAGCCAGCGACGAGATCGACGTCACGGTCGCGCCCGGGCCGACACCCGAAGGCGAGGCGATGGCCGGCGAACTCGATCGCGCGCTGACGATCGCGATTCGCTCGCTGCCGACCCGTCTGCGCGATCCGTTCCTGCTGGCCACGGCGCAACACCATCGCTACGACGAGATCGCCGCGTGCCTCGGGCTGCCCGTCGGCACGGTGAAGTGGCGCGTCTTCGAGGCGCGGCGGATTCTGCGGGCGAAGGTCGCGGCGCTCGGCCACGAGGTGGCTGATGTCTGAGAGGCAGCGCCGTTCCGTCACCGTCGGCCGGCTCGACGCCGCCGCGTTCGACGCCGCGCTCGAGCGCGCCGCGGAGCGCGTGCTGGCCGTGGCGATCGACGACACCGCCGGCGCGCGGGTCGTCGCGCGCGTGCTGGCCGCGCCGCCGATCGCCCCCGGGCCCCTGCTGTGGGTGCCGGCGGCGGCGCTTACGCTGCTGGTGCTGGCCGCGGTGCTGCCGCTGCGCGAGGCGGCATCGCCGCGGCACCGGCCCAGCGGCGCCGGCGCGGCGGTCGTGTCCGGTGCCATGACCGTCCTGCCCGCCGACGCCACGTCGGACGCGGCATCGCCCGGCGCGTCGGCGCCTCCCGCTGACACGTCGATGGTGTTGGCGGCCGTGGCGACGAGCGCGGCGGTGCCGAGTGGGCGCCGGCGGGCCCGGCCGCGTGCGACCGAGCCGAGGGTCGCCGCCGCCGACCCGTCCACCCTGCCGCTGCTGGAGGTCACGGGCGCCCTGTACTTCGCCGCCGGCGACGACGCCAGCGGCAATGCCCTGGCTCCGCCGCCGTTGCCGGTGGACGCGCTCGCGCTCGAGTCGCTCGAAGCCGAGGCGCTCGATCCGCGTCGCGACTGACCCGTGAGGAGACGACCATGACCCTGCCTGTGCTGCTGGCGAGCGCCACCCTGTGGCTGTGGGCCCCCCAGGTGCCACCGGCACCGCCGGTCCCCATCCAGCCGGCGGCCCCCGCGGCCCCTGTCGCCCCCGCGGCGCCCGTGGCGCCAGTCGCGGCGGTCGCGCCGGTGCCGCAGACACCGCCCGCCGCCCCCGCCGTGCTGCCCGTGCCCAAGGCCCCGCCGGCGCCGCTGCCCGAACCGCCGCGCCCCGTGCGCGTGCCGGCGCCTCCGCCGCCGCCCGGCAAGCCGGGACAGCTCGTCAACATTCAAGTCGAACTGACCATCACCGAAAGCGGCCCCGGCGGACCCGACACGAAGATCGTGTCGCTGCTCGCCTCGGACGCCAACTGGGGCCGCGTGCGCAGTCAGGGCAGCGCCAGGCCCAACGGCGTGACCGAGTTCGAGGCGGTGGTGCTCAATGTCGACGCGCGGCCGACGATCCTCAACGGCGACTCGATGCGGCTCGAGCTCACGGTGGAGTACGTGCCGGCCGTCGGCCAGGCCGCGCCGTCGACCGACATCGAGCGCCCGGCCCGCCTGCACCAGAGCCTGAATGTGATCGTGAAGAACGGCCAGTCGCTCCAGGTGTCCCGCGCCGTGGATCCGGTGTCGAAGCGGACGACGACGGTCGACGTGAAGGCGACGCGATTGCCCTGATCGGCACCCGCCTGCGGCGCCGCTGCGTGGTGCCGCCGTCGCTGGCGCGCGGAACGTCGCGTAAGTGCGCGATCTTCCTTGAGGGCCATCGTCCCGCCTTGGCGCTATAGTCCTCGGTGTCGTGCGTGGACGGGCCAGTCGGCCGGCGTCCCGTCACCGAGGAGGGTTTCCGATGCGTCTTGGCTTTTCGATGTTCGGCGTCGCCGTCGTGATGTCGGCATCACTGACTGCGCAGGCGCCCGCGCCGCTGCCGATGGGCGCGCCCGCGCAGGGCAAGGTGGGCAGCGAGCCGACGGAGTACGCGGTGGCGGCCAAGACCGCCGGTGTGCTGTCGGTCGCGGTGCAAGGCACCAGCGACCTGTCGCTGCAGCTCGTCGACGAGGACGGCCAGGTCATGCCCGACGGCTCGACCGACCGCGACATGAACGGCGACGAGGGCACCGAGCTGCTGTCGGTGACCATCACCGAGCCGGGCGCCTACCGCGTCCGCGTCCGCTCGAACGGCGACGGCGGGACCTTCCAGATCGCCGGTTCGTTCATGGGCTTCCCGCCGTTCCAGCGGCCGGGCGATCCGGATCGGCGTCCGCGCACGGCGAAGGCCGGGCAGGTTGGCAAGGCGTTCGAGGATGGCCTGGATCCGTCGGCCGGCGACAACTGGGACTGGTGGGTGATGAAGGCCACACAGGCCGGGACGCTCACCGTCGTCACCCGCCAGGTCGGCTCGGGTGACGCCCCCGACCTGGTCCTCGAGGTCTTCACCGACGGCGAGTTCGCCGACGCGAAGGATCGCTCCGATCAGGACCTGCAGGGCAACTCGGCCAACGAGTCGACCTCGGTGCAGGTGACCGCCGGCCAGGCCGTGCACGTCAAGGTGTCGAGCAACTTCGGCCGCGCGGCGAAGTACCGCCTGTCGTCGAGCCTGGCCCCGTAGGTCGACGCCCGGCGTCAGTTTGCAGGCCGCAAGCCGCTAGCCGCTAGCTGCCAGCCGCTGTTCGAAGACCCGTCGTGTATTCTCCACGACGGGTCTTCGTGTCTCAGCCCTTTCCCGTCGTCGTCGCATCGTCGGCGGAGGTGCGCCTGCGGGCCGCCCGTGCGTTCGTGGAAACACACGCGGCGGCCGGGGTGCTCGTCGTCGGCGCCACCCGCGCGTCGGCCGACGAGCTGGTCCTGGCGATTTGTCGCGACCGCGGCGCGCTCGTCGGCGTCGCCCGCATGTCGTTCGCCGAGCTGGCGATGCGTCTGGCGCTCCCCGCGCTCGCCGAGCGGCTGGTGACGCCGGGTGGCGCGCTCGGCGCCGAGGCAATCGCCACCCGCGCGGCGTTCGACGCCCGGGCGGCCGGCGAGCTGAGTTATTTCGGACCCGTCGCCGACCTGCCCGGCTTCGCCCGGGCTGCCGCGCGCACGATCGGTGAGCTGCAGCTGGCCGGCGTGGACGCTGCCGCGGTCCGCGACGTCAGCCACGTCGGCCCGGATCTGGCGGCGCTGCTGACCCGTGCCGACGCCGAGGGGGCGGCGGCCGGCGCGGTCAGTCGCGCCGACCTGCTGGCGGCTGCCGCCGCGCGGCTCCTCGCCGAACCCGATGCGCTGCCGGCGCGCGCGGTGGTGCTGCTCGACGTGGCCGTCACGTCGGCGGCCGAACGCGCCGTGCTCGTCGCGCTGGCCGACGTGGCCACGGCGCTGCTGGCGACGGTACCGGCCGGCGACGTCCCGACGCGAGCCGCCCTTCACGCGGCCGGCGGCGACGACGCGGCGCCAGCGGCCGACGAGGCCACTCCTGGCACGGCGCTGCAGCGACTTCGCCGCTGGCTGTTCGCTGCCGAGACGCCGCCCGAGGGCGCCGCCGATGACTCCGTGCATCTCTTCTCGGCGCCGGGCGAGGGCCGGGAGGCCGTCGAGATCGTCCGCCGGGTCGTGCGCGAAGCCGCGCGGGGCGTGCCCTTCGACGACATGGCGGTGCTGCTGCGCGCGCCGCAGACGTATCTGGGACTGCTCGAGCACGCCTTCGCCCGCGCCGGCGTGCCGGCGTGGTTCGAGCGCGGGACGCGCCGCCCCGACCCGGCCGGCCGCGCCTTCCTGGCCCTGCTGGCGTGTGCCGCCGAAAGCCTGTCGGCGCGCCGCTTCGCGGAGTACCTGTCGCTCGGCCAGGTGCCCACAGGCATGGGGACGGGCCCCTGGCAATCCGTTCCCGGGCCAGTCCCCATACCTGTCGATGACGCTGTTCTGGCGACACTGCCCGCCGACGCCCGCCCCGAGGACGCGGCACCGATCGACGAGGCGCCCGTGCCCACCGAGCGCGACGCCGCCGACCGCGTCGTCGCCGGCACGCTGCGCGCGCCGTGGCGCTGGGAAGAGCTGCTCGTCGAGGCCTACGTCATCGAGGGCCTCGACCGGTGGCAGCGCCGCCTGCCCGGTCTCGCCGCCGAGTACGAGCGGCGGATGCGCGCGCTCGCCGACGAGGATCACGACTCGCCCCGCCTGCGCGCGCTGGCCCGCGATCGCGAGGAACTGGGCCACCTCGAGTCGTTCGCCCTGCCGATCGTCGAGACGCTGTCGACGTGGCGCGAGGCCCGCCTCTGGGGTGAATGGCTGGCGGCGTTCGAGGCGCTGGTGCCGCGGGTCCTCCGTCAGCCGGCCCGGGTGCAGCGCGTGCTCGCCGAGATGGCGCCGCTCGCCACGGTCGGGCCGGTGCCACTCGGCGAGGTGCGCGACGTGCTCGGCGCGCGCCTGCTCAGCGTCACCCACGAGCCGCCACGCCGCCGCGGCGGCCGGGTCCTGGTCGGCACGCCGCAGGCCGCCAGAGGCCGGCGCTTCCGAGTGGTGTTCGTGCCCGGCCTCGCCGAGCGCGTCTTCCCGCAGCGGCTGCGCGAAGACGCCCTGCTGCTCGACGCGCGGCGTGCCGAACTGTCCGCCCCGCTGCCGGTGGTCGAGAGCCGCGCCGACGACGAGCGGCTCCAGCTGCGCCTCGCGGTCGGTGCGGCCACCGATCGGCTCTATCTCTCCTACCCGCGGGTGGAGTTGGCCGAGTCGCGGCCGCGCGTGCCGTCGTTCTACGTGCTCGACGTGATGCGCGCCATCACCGGCGCGATTCCGCGCTACCAGGCGCTGAGCGATCTGGCCTTCGAGAACGGCCATGCGTCGCTGGCCTGGCCGGCGCCGCCGGATCCCGGCGCGGCGATCGACGATCTGGAACACGATCTCGCCACGCTGCTGCCGCTGCTGCGCCTGCCGGCGGCCGACCAGGCGGTCGCCAACGGCCGTGCCCGCTACCTGCTCGAATTGAATCCGGCGCTGCGGCGATCCATGGTGGAGCGGTGGTCGCGGTGGCAGGCGCGCTGGTCGCCCGCCGACGGGCTGACGCGCGTGCAGCCGTTGACGGCGCCGGCGCTGGCGGCCGAGCGCCTGACCGCGCGGCCCTACTCGCTCACCGCCCTGCAGCGCTTCGCGACCTGTCCGTACCAGTTCCAGCTCGCCGCGATCTACGGACTGGCGCCGCTCGAGGCCCCGGCGCCGCTGCAGCGGCTCGACCCGCTCACCCGCGGCAGCCTCTTCCACGAGATCCAGACGGCGTTCTTCCGCCGCCTCAAGGAGAACGACCTGCTGCCGGTGACGCCGGCCCGCGTCAAGGCCGCGCTCGGCGTCCTCGACTGGGCGTTCACCACCATCGTGCCGGCCGCCTACGACAAGCTGGCGCCGGCCATCGACCGTGTCTGGCGCGACGAGATCGAGAGCCTGCGCCGTGACCTGCGGATCTGGGTCGAGCGGCAGGTGGTGGCCGACGGGGCGCAGTGGGTGCCCGAACGCTTCGAGCTGGCGTTCGGCCTGCCCGCCGACAGCGGCCGCGATCCGGCCTCGACGCGCGAGCCGGTGCGGGTCGGGCCGCAGGGCTTCCAGCTGCGCGGGTCGATCGACCTGGTGGAGCGCCGTCTGCACGGCCACGCGCTGCGGGTGACCGACCACAAGACCGGGCGGAACCGGACGTCGATCGCCACCATCGTCGACGGCGGCCGGCTGCTGCAGCCGGTGCTCTATTCGGTCGCCCTCGAAGCCCTCACCAGTGACGTCGTGGAGGAAGGCCGCCTGTCGTACTGCACGACGGCCGGCAACTTCACCACTCATGCGATCGTCATCGACGACCCGACGCGCCGCCGCGGCCTCGAAGTGCTCGAGATCGTCGATCGGGCGATCGAGCACGGGATGCTGGCGGCCCGGCCGGGCCAGCTCGGCCAGCACGGCGCCTGCACGTACTGCGACTTCCGGGCGGTGTGCGGCGGCGACGAGGCCCGCCGCACCGCCAGGAAGCCGATGCCCCGCGACCTCGAGGCGCTGCGGAGGATGTCGTGATGCCGACGCGCCGTCCCGCGGATGCCGCCGACCGCCAGCGCATCGCCGACGACCTCGACGCGACGCTCGTCGTCGAGGCGGCGGCCGGCACCGGCAAGACCACCGAGCTGGTCCGTCGCATCGTCCGCCTGGTCCACACCGGCCGGGCGTCGATCGACGAGGTCGTCGCGGTGACGTTCTCGGAAAAGGCGGTCGGCGAGCTGAAGCTGCGTCTGCGCGAGGAACTGGAGCGGGCCCGGCTCGTGCCGGGGCTGTCGGCCGCGGACGCCGGCCGGCTCGAGCGCGCGGTGCAGCGCTTCGAGGAGGCCCACGTCAGCACCATCCACGGCTTCTGCGCCGACCTGCTGCGCGAACGCCCGGTGGAGGCGCGCCTCGATCCGTCGTTCGCCGTGCTCACCGAGGGCCAGGCCGGCCGGATCTTCGACGAGGCGTTCACCGAGTGGATCCAGCGCGAGCTCGACGATCCGAGCGAGGGCGTGCGCCGGTCGCTGCGCCGCATCACGACCCGGAACTTCGGCCAGGACGTCGACGAAGACGCGCCGATCGCGCGGCTGCGGCGCGCCGGGCTCGACCTGGTGGAGTGGCGCGATCACCCGGCGCCGTGGCAGCGGCCGTCGGGCTTCGACCGCACCGCGCAGATCGATCACCTGCTCGACGCCATCGGCACCTTCAGCCAGATCAGCCAGCTGCCGGCCAACGCCCGCGACACCCTGCATCGCGACACCGAGCCGCTGCGCCGCGCCTGGGCCGAGATCGATCCTCCGCGCGCCCGCGGCTTCGCCGACTACGATGGCTGGGAGGCGGCCCTGTGCGCGCTGGCCGCGAAGCAGCACGACCTGCGCCGCGGCCGCAGCACCGCCGGGCAGTACAGCAAAGAGGTGCCGCGGGTACAGGTGGTGGCGGCCCGCGACCTGATCGTCGACGCGCTGGTGGCGTTTCGCGACCGCGCCGACGCCGATCTGGCGGCGCAGGTGCACGAGGCGCTGCAGCAGGCGATCGCCGGCTACGAAGCGCGCAAGCAGCGGGCCGGCGCCGTCGACTTCCTCGACCTGCTGATTCGCGCCCGCGACCTGGTGCGCGATCACCCGCACGTCCGCCACGACTTCCAGCGCCGCTTCCGCTACCTGCTGGTCGACGAGTTCCAGGACACCGATCCGCTGCAGGCCGAGCTGCTGTTGCGTCTGGCCGCCGACGAGTCGCGGGCGGTCGCCGCGACGTCGCCCTTCGACCTGCCGGTACGCCCGGGCGCGCTGTTCATCGTCGGCGACCCGAAGCAGTCGATCTACCGCTTCCGCCGCGCCGACGTCGGCGTCTACCGGGGGATCTGCGAGTCGCTGGTCGCCGCCGGCGCCACGCGGGTGCGTCTGCGCACGTCGTTCCGCAGCGTGCCGGCGATCCAGCGGGCCGTCAACGCGGCGTTCAGCACGCACATGACCGGCGACGCGGCATCGCTGCAGGCCGACTACGTCGAGCTGCAGCCCGACCGCGACGATCATCCCGCGCAGCCGGCGCTGGTGGCGCTGCCGGTGCCGCGGCCGCTCAGCCCGCACGGCAACGTCACCCAGAGCGCGCTGGCCGACTCGCTGCCCGAGGCCGTCGGGGAGTTCGTCCGCTGGCTCGTCCACGACAGCGGCTGGACGGTGCCCGATGAACACGGGAGAGACCCGGGACCGGGGACCAGGGACCAGGGTGAACAGCTGCCACAGCCGGCGGCGACGCCAGCGGCGGCGGCCCGGCGGCCGATCCGCGCCGGCGACGTGTGCCTGCTGTTCCGCCGCTTCCTCAACTTCCAGGACGACATCACCCGGCCCTACGTCGAAGCCCTGGAATCGCGCGGCCTGCCGCACCTGCTGGTCGGCGGCAAGGCGTTCCACGAACGCGAGGAAGTCGACGCGATCCGCACCGCGCTCACCGCGATCGAGTGGCCCGACGACGGGCTGAGCGTCTTTGCGACGCTGCGCGGGCCGTGCTTCGCGGTGGCAGAGGAGGAACTGCTGGCCTGGCACGCCCGCTACCGCGGGTTCCGGCCGTTCCACGTGCCCGACGACGTGCCGGCCGAACTCGCCGCGGTGGCCGAGGCGCTGCGCACGCTGTGCGAACTGACCCGCGTGCGCAACCACCGGCCGGTGGCCGAGACGGTCAGCCGGCTCATCGAGGTGACGCGCGCGCACGCCGGCTTCGTGCTGTGGCGCGGCGGCGAGCAGGTGCTGGCCAACGTGCTGCAGATCGCCGAGCTGGCCCGGCGCTACGAGGCCGACGGCGGCCTGTCGTTCCGCGGTTTCGTCGACGAACTGCGCGACGCCGCCGACCGCGCCCCGACGCCGGAGGCGCCGATTCTCGAAGAGGGCACCGACGGCGTGCGCGTGATGACCGTGCACAAGGCCAAGGGCCTCGAGTTTCCGGTCGTGATCCTGGTGGACATCGGCTGCAAGCTGCACCGCGATGACGCCCAGCGTCATGTCGACGCCGTGCGCGGCCTGGCGGCGATCCGTCTGGCCGGGCTGACCCCGCTCGACCTCCACGACCACAACGGGCTCGAGGTGTCACGCGACGCCGCCGAGGGCGTGCGGCTCGCCTACGTGGCGGCGACGCGGGCCCGCGACCTGCTGGTGGTGCCGGCGATCGGCGACGGCCCCTACGACAAGGGCTGGGTGCAGCCGCTGTCGGCGGCGATCTACGGCGGCGAGCCGGCCGCCGCGGCCGGCGTGCCGGCGTTCGCCGGCCGAGACACGCTGCTCGACCGGCCGATGCACAACACGCCGACGCTGCACACCATGCGCCCCGGCGCCTACGCGCACACCGACCCGTGCACCGGCGAGCCCTACACGCTGGTGTGGTGGGATCCGTTGCACGTCGACGGCCGCGGCGCCGAACGCCGCGGGCTGCGCCACGAGCACCTGATCGGCAAGGACGCGCCGGTCGAGGTCGTCGCCGCCGACCTGGCCGCGTATCGCGACTGGCGGGCCGGTCTCGACGCCACCATCGCCCAGGGGCAGCAGCCCGGCATCAGGGCCATGACCGCCACCGAGTGGGCGCACGCTTCCGCCGAGGGTACGGTGCCGCTGCCCGCCGGCGTCGACGCCCGCGCCCGCACCGTGCGCGTCGTCGACGCCGGGGTGTTCGATCCCTACCGGCCGACCGGCGCGCGGTTCGGCATCCTGGTGCACGCCCTGCTCGCGCACGTGCCGCTCGACGCCACGCCCGGGCAGGTGATGAGGCACGCCGCCGTGCAGGCGCGGCTGCTGCGGGCGAGCGACGAGGAGCGCGCCGCCGCGGCGGCGATGGTCGATCGGGCGCTGCAGCACGCGCTGCTCGACCGGGCGCGCATCGCCCGGGCGGCCGGCCGGGCGTGCCGCCGCGAGGTGGCGCTCGGCGTGGTCGTCGACGGCGTGGTCGTCGACGGCCAGGCCGACCTGCTCTTCGACGACGGCGATCGCTGGCTGGTGGTGGACTTCAAGACCGACGTCGAGATCACCGGCCGCGAGGCGATCTACCAGCGGCAGGTGGCGCTCTACATGGACGCCGTGGCGCGGGTGAGCGGCGCGGCGGTCGAAGGCGCCCTGCTGCGCGTGTGATCGCGTCGGTCGTGTCACACGGGTGAGGTATCGTGCAGCGATGCCTCCCATCGTTCCTCACCGTCCGCTCGGTCGTTCGGGCCTCTCCGTCTCGGCCCTCGGCCTCGGCTGCATGGGCCTCTCGGACTTCTACGGCCCGGCGATCGATCGCGCCGCCGCCGTCGCGACGCTGCACCGGGCCATCGACCTCGGCGTCACCTTCTTCGACACCGCCGACGCCTATGGCCCGCACACCAACGAGCAGCTCGTCGGCGCGGCGATCCGTGACCGGCGCGACCAGGTCGTCGTCGCCACCAAGTTCGGCTTCGTGCGCACCCCCGAGGGCAAGTCGCTCGGCATCAACGGACGCCCCGACTACGTCCGTCAGGCATGCGACGCCTCGCTGCAGCGGCTCGGCGTCGACACGATCGACCTCTACTACCAGCACCGCGTCGACGCGACGACGCCGATCGAAGAGACGGTGGGTGCGATGGCCGAGCTGGTCCGCGCCGGCAAGGTCCGCTACCTCGGGCTTTCCGAGGCCGCGCCGGCGACCTTGCGCCGCGCCGCGGCGGTGCATCCGATCGCGGCGCTGCAGACCGAGTACTCGCTGTGGAGCCGCGATCCCGAGGGCGGACTGCTCGCCACCTGCCACGAGCTCGGCATCGGCTTCGTCGCCTACAGCCCGCTCGGCCGCGGCTTCCTGACCGGCCGCTATCGGTCGACCGACGATCTCGCCCCCGACGACTGGCGGCGCACCAATCCGCGCTTCGCCGGCGAGAACTTCCAGAAGAACCTCGACGTCGTCGACAAGGTCGGCGAACTGGCGCGTCAGAAGGGCTGCACGCCGGCGCAGCTCGCCCTGGCGTGGCTGCTGGCGCAGGGCCCCGACATCGTGCCGATACCCGGCTCCACCCGGCCCGAGCGGATCGCCGAGAACGTCGGCGCGCTGGCGGTCACGCTGACGCCCGACGACCTCGCTGCCCTCGAAGCGCTGGCGCCGCAGGTGAGCGGCACGCGCTACATGGAAGGCGGCATGAAGCTCGTCAACGGCTGACCCGGCGTGGTCGCCGCGGCGCCCGACGAGCCCGCGCCGACGCGAGCCGGCGGCGCTACTGCGTCGTCGTCCTCGTGGAGCAGGCGCCGGCCGCGCCGCCCGGGCCCGACGCGATCCACGCCCGCACCAGCTCGAGCGCCTCGCGGTCGGCGACGACGGTGCCGATCGGCGGCATCTGGCTCGACGGCCGGCGCGACGAGGCGCGGTAGAGCAGCGCGCTCAGCTCGGGGCGCCCGGCGTGCACGAGCTGCGACGTCCCGTCGGGCGCGGTGGGCACCACCCAGTGACCTGGCCGACCGACGGTCGTGGCGACCGCCGCCGGCGTGCACGATGCGGCGCGATCGGCCGGATGCTGCAGGTCGAGACCGAGCGACGCGATCGTGCTGTTCGGGTTGTGGCAGCTGCCGCAGTTGGTCGACAGATACCCGAGCACGGCGCGCTCGCGGGCGTCGCGGGCGGGGATGCGCGGCGGCGCCGCGACCAGCTCGGGCCGGGCGGGCGCCAGACGCCGCTCCGCGACCAGGGTGCGCAGCGTGATCATGGCGTCGTCGACCGGCTCGGCGTGCGGCGCCAGCGGGTCGCGATCGTCGGAGAGCTGCAGCGCCGTGAAGCCGAGAATCTCGGTGCGGCCCGAGTCGTGGCAGGCGCGGCATTCGTCGCGCGCCGGCACGCTGTGCCATTTGCCCGGCGCCACCTCGGCGACCCTGGCGATGCCCTCGGCCGGCGCCAGGATCGCGTCGCGCTGGTCGTCGGTCCAGGCGTAGGACGCGAACGCCCAGTGGTCGGCGCGGGTCTTCACCAGCATCCGCGTCTCGACCTTGCGGCCGGCGAACCCGAACTCCTTCCAGAAGCGGGTGCCGACGGGGAAGTCCCAATGGTTCAGATCGCGCGTGTCGATGGTCGCGCCGTCGGGCAGCCGCACCCACCGGCGCTTGGCGGCCCCGTCGCTCCACAGCGGGTACTGCGGCGCGAAGGGGCGGTTGCGGGCGTCGACGGCGAGCGCCGCCGGATCGGCATACAGGCCGGTTTCCGACAGCAGGCGCGGCGGCGTGAACGTCGCGTCGCCGCCGGCGCGGGCGCTGGCGCCCACCTCGCGGCCGGTCACGGCGCCAGCGAGGAGCACCGTGGCGGCGGCGAGCAGGATCCAGCCGGAGCGGGTGGTCACCGCTGCGTCTCCGGCGGGTCGATCGGCTGCGGCACGCGGTTCTTCACCGGCGGCAGCGACCTGAGGTAGGCCCAGACCGCCTTGATTTCGGGATCGGTGAGCGCGCCGACCATGAAGTAGGGCATCGGCGGCAGCACCGGCCGGCCCTTGCCCTGGTGCTTGCCGGTGCGCATCGTGGCGATGAACTGCTCCTCGGTCCAGTCGCCGAGACCGGTCTCCTTGTCGGGCGTCAGGTTGGCGGTGAAGCTCACGCCCCACGGCCCGGCCCAGGCGGTGTTGGTCGCCGACATCGTGCCGATCCACGGGCCCTCCGGCAGGGCCGGCGGCGGCGGCATCACCATCTCCTGCGGGTGGCCGGTGAGCGCCCGGGTCATGTCCATCTCGGGCCCCTTGGGGCCCATCTTCCACGGCGTGTGGCAGTCGTTGCAGCCCATCGTCCGCACGAGGTAGCCGCCCAGCTCCACGGGATTCGCCGCGGCGGCGTCGGGGTGGCGGGCCGGGGCCTGCGATCCGGCATTGGCGATGAAGCCGGCGAGGGTGACGGCGCTGGCGGTGAGGGCGAGGGTCGCAAGTCGGTTGGGTCGCATCATCGTCTCCTGGCTGCGTGAGACGAGAGGATCGCCCGGGAGTTCGCCGGCCGTTCGCTAAGTGTTCCCTACCGCGTCCTTAAGAGTTTCCTAATTGATAGAATGCGCCTGTTTCCGATGCTCGACGACGCGCTCACCGCCTTTCTCCAGCAGGGCGTGGCGATCAACATCGGCACCCGCAACGCGCGGCTGGCGCCGTCGGCGTGTTACGTGGGTGCCGCCCTGGTCGATCCCGACCGCAAGCACCTCACGGTGTTCGTGCCCGAGGTGGGCGCCGGCCGCGTGCTGGCGGATCTGCAGGCCAACGGCCAGGCGGCGGTCGTCTTCGCCCGGCCCGAGGACGATCGCGCCTGCCAGGTGAAGGGCACCTTCGTCAGCGCCCGGCCGGCCACCGACGCCGAGTCGCCGATCGTCCACGAGCAGTACGCCGGGTTCCTGCGCCAGCTCGAGATCATCGGCATGCCCGGCGAGTCGACGCGGTCGTGGATCGTGTGGCCGGCGGTCGCGGTGCGGCTGCGCGTGACCGCGGTGTTCGATCAGACGCCGGGCCCGAAAGCCGGCGCGGTGATCGCATGAGCCTGGGCCTCGACCGGCTGGCGTCGTGCTTCCAGGGACTGATCCCGGCGACGCTCTACACCTGTTCGGCCGACGGCATTCCCAACGCGGCCTACCTCAGCCACGTCGAGTACGTGGACGCGACGCACGTCGCGTTGTCGTTCCAGTTCTTCAACAAGAGCCGGCGCAACGTCGCCGAGAATCCGCAGGCGGTCGTGCGCGTGGTCGATCCGGACACCCAGCAGGGCTGGGAGCTCGACCTGATGCTGGAGCGCTCGGAGACCACGGGCCCGCTCTTCGATCGCATGGCGCTGCGCATCGAGGCGATCGCGTCGTACTGCGGCATGAAAGGCATCTTCAAGCTGAGGGCCGCCGACGTCTACGAGGTGCGGGGCGTGCGCCAGGTGCCCGAGCAGCCGGGCGCGGCCGGTTCGGAGGGCCGGCGCCGCGCCCCCGACGCCGTGTTCACGATGAAGGCGCTGCAGGACCTGGCGGTGCGGCTCCACGGTGCCGACGGCCTCGACACCGTGCTCGACTCGATCCTCGCCGGGCTCGACGAGTTCTTCGGCTTCCACCACTCGATGATCCTCGTCCCCGGCGAGCAGCCGCAGACGCTGGTGGCGATCGCCTCGCACGGCTATCCCGCCGGCGGCACCGGCGCCGAGGCCCGCTTCGGCGAAGGCATCACCGGGATGGTCGCCGAAGCCCGCCAGCCGATCCGCATCTCCGGGCTGATGCGCGGCATGCTCTACGCCTATGCGGCCCGCAGCCGCGCCGAGGCCCACGGGCTCTGCCCCGACGAGCTGCGTATTCCGCTGCCCGGCCTGCGCAGCCCGGCCAGCCAGCTCGGCGTGCCGCTGCTCGCGCGCGGCGAGCTGGTGGGCGTGCTGGTGCTCGAGAGTGAAACGCCGTATCGCTTCTTCGAGGAGGATCGCGCGACCATCGAGCTGCTCGGCTCGTACCTGGCGCTGGCCATCCAGAACGCGATGCTGCAGGAGGCCAGCGACGGCGCCGACAGCCGCGGCACGGCACCGGCCGCCTCACCCGCCCCGGCGCCGGGGGCCGGCCGCCCGCGGCGCGAGGTGGCGTACTACCAGGCCGACGACTGCGTGCTGGTCGACGGCGAGTACCTGATCCGCGGCCTGCCGGCACGCATCCTGTGGAAGCTGCTCACCACCCATCGCGCCGACGGGCGCACCGAGTTCACCAACCGCGAGCTGCGGCTCGACAAGTCGCTGCAGCTGCCAGAGTACAAAGACAACCTCGAAACGCGTCTGCTGTTGCTGCGCCGCCGGCTCGAGGAGAAGTGCCCCGAGATCCGCCTGGTGCCGCGGGCCCGTGGCCGCTTCGCCCTGGAGCTCGCCGCCGACGTCTCGCTCGCCGCCAAGCCGTGATCGCAGGTTCTGCCGTTACTCCACCCCCGCCCAGAAAGGGGTCTGACCCCTATTCTGGCCCGGCCCAGAAAGGGGTCTGACCCCTAGGTGGTCTCGCGGGTGATCCAGCGCGGCACTGCCGGCAGGTCGGCGGCGGCCAGCTGGTCCAGCAGCGCCACGGGGTCGGCGCCGGCCTTGACGATCGCCCGCGTCTCCGGCTTGATGAAGCCCTCGGCCCACGCGTGGTCGAGAAAACGCAGCAGGTCGTCGTAGAACCCCTCGACGTTGAGCAGTCCGCACGGCTTGGCGTGCAGGCCGAGCTGCGTCCAGGTGATCGCCTCGAACAGCTCTTCGAAGGTGCCGACGCCGCCCGGCAGGGCGATGAACGCATCGGCGTGCTCGGCCATCAGCGCCTTGCGCTCGTGCATCGAGTCGACGACGTGCATCGTCGTCACACCGAGGTGGCCGATCTCGCGCGCCATCAGCGCGTGCGGGATCACGCCGATCACCTCGCCGCCGGCCGCCAGCACCGCGTCGGCCACCACGCCCATCAGCCCGACGTTGCCGCCGCCGTAGACCAAGCCGAGGCCGCGCTCGACCAGCAGTCGGCCAAGGGCGCGGGCGCTGTCGGCATACGCGGGACGTGCCCCGACGTTCGACCCGCAGAAGACGCAGACGCGACGCATCGCCGCGTCAGGATATCAGGCGCCGTTGCGCCGCCGGACGGCTCAGCGCAGCGCCAGGGTCTCGACCGACGTCTTGAGGTCGGCGAGGTCCTGAGCGAGCACGTCGCGCACCTTGTCCGAAATCGCCCACTCGAGCGGCGCGAGCAGACCCGGAGGCAGCCCCTGCCCGTTGAGCCCGAACTCGACGCCGACCCGCGTGCCCGCGGGGGTGGGGTCGAACGTGAACGCCGTGTCGATTCGCACACCGGCCTTGTGATGCGTGATCGTGTAGCCGCGGTTCTTCTCGAAGGCCGTCACCTCCATCTCGGCGTCGTCTTCGCGGCCCAGCACCTGGCGCGACTCGATCCACCGGGTGCCGAGGCCGAATCCGGCCGGCGTCAGCATCTTGATGTCGGTGATGCCGCCGACCCGGTCCTTGGCATGCGCGATGTCCGTGAACCGTGCGAACACGACATCGACCGGCGCGCCGATCTCACTCGAAACCTTCACCGTGGCCATCTCGCCCTCCCAGGCGCGCGAACCGCCCGGTACGGACGGTCGCCGCCTCCCGAAGGGCAGATCGCGTGCCAGCGACGGTGTCGCGGAATCGGCTGGCGGGTCGGGGCCGCGGCGGGCCGGCGGGGCGGAAAAACCCGCCGGGGCGCGGAGTCCCCAGCTGGACCGCAGGGGCCTCGGTCACCTAGCCCGCGAACTTGTAGCCCAGACCGTGCACCGTCACGATCAGCTGCGGCACCTTGGGATTGGGTTCGAGCTTCTGCCGCAGCCAGGCGACGTGGACGTCGACGGTGCGCGTGGACGGGGTGTTCTGGTAGCCCCATACCTCGTGCAGCAGCTCGTCGCGCGAGATCGTGGCGCCGCGGTGCTCCAGGAAGTAGCGCAGCAGCTGGAATTCCTTGGCCGACAGCTCCACCGGTTCGCCGCCGCGGCTCACCTCGGCCTTGCGGACATCGACGACGCACTCGTCGAACACGTAGCGGGCGCCGCTGCCGGGGCCGGCGCCGGCCGGCGCCGCGAGCGCCGCGGCCGGAGCCCGGCGGAGCAGGGCCTCGATCCGCGCCAGCAGTTCGAGCGGCTCGAACGGCTTGGTCAGGTAGTCGTCAGCGCCCAGCTTCAGCCCGACGATGCGATCGACGACCTGGCCGCGCGCCGTCAGCATCAGAATCGGCGTCCTGATGCCGCGCTGGCGCAGTGTGCGGCAGACGTCGAAGCCGTCGCGGCGCGGCAGCATCACGTCGAGCACGATGAGGTCGAACGGCTCGGTCGTGGCCCGCGCCAGGCCGAGATCGCCGTCGCCCGCCGTCTCCACGGCGTAGCCCTCGGCGGCCAGCCGATCGCTCAGGGTGAGCTGGAGTCCGGGCTCGTCCTCGACGAGGAGCAGGCGTCCGTCGGCCACGGGGGTTACGAGGCCGACGTCGCGGCGGGCGAGCCGGTGGTGCCGAGCGCCGCCGCCGCGGCGCCCACCCCCGACCCGTTCGGCGCCGCCGGCAGGCAGACCGTGAAGGTGCTGCCGCGGCCCGGCTCGCTCTCGAGCTCGACCCGGCCGCCGTGGGCTTCGACGATCCGCCGTACCAGGCTCAAGCCGAGGCCGCTGCCCTGGATCTGATTGGCCACCGCGTGCCTGCCGCGATAGAACGGCTCGAACACCTGGCGGCGCTCGTCGGCGTCGAGCCCCTCGCCGTGATCGTCCACCGCGATGCGCACTTCGGGCCGGGCGGCGCTGCCGCCGCGGGCGACGCGCACCCGCACCCAGCGATCGTCGCCGGCATACTTCACCGCGTTGCCGACCAGATTCTGAATGGCCGACTGCAGCGACGGCCCGTCACCGACGAGCGGCGGCACGTCGCTGGCGAGCTCGACCTGCACGTCCACGCCGGCCCGCTCGGCGTCGAGGGCCGTGTGCTGCACGGCGTCGCGGACCAGCTCGGCGGCCGAGAGCGCCGTCATCGGCAGCGGCCGGCCGGAGCCGAGGCCGGCGAGCTGCAGCACGCGTTCCACCGTCTCACCGAGCCGACGGGCTTCGGTCTGGATGGTCGCGCCGTAGCGCTTCACCCGCGTCGGATCGCCGACCACGCCGTCGGCGAGATTGCCGGCCGCCGAGTGGATCACCGCCACCGGCGTGCGCAGCTCGTGCGACACTGCGGCCACGAACTCCATCTGCTGGCGCGCCAGGGCGTGCGACCGGCGGGCGGAGACCGCGATGAGCGACACGGCGATGCCGAGCAGGGCCAGGACCCCACCACTCATCATCAGGTTGCGGCGCCGCGACGCGGCCACCGCCGCCTCGAGCGAGCCGGCGCGGTGCTGCACGCGCAGCGTCCAGTGGCCGTGGGGGTGCTGCAGGGTGCGGGTGCGTATCGTGCGGTCGCCGTTGCGATCGCGCATCTCGATGACGTTCACCACGGTCTCGGCGGGACGCTCCGATCCGGTCGGCGGCGGCGGCGGCAGGGGTTCGACCCGCGTCTCGACGCCGCGGCCGGTGGCGGCGGCGCGCGCGAAGACCATCATCGGCCCGACCCGCGGCTGGAAGAACGTGGTCGTCAGGTCTGGGGCGGGGGCGGTGGCCTCGGCGGCGCCCGGTTCCGACTCGAACACGGTACGGCCGCCGTCACGGGTCACCACCGCCACCCGGTAGTCGGCCGATTCGGGGAAGTGCTCGTCGACCAGCGCCGGGAGGCGCGTGGCGACCAGCTCGTCGAGGTTCAGTCCGACCACGGTGTAGCCACGCATCCGCACGTCGGTGACGAAGCGGTCGCTCGACCGGTCGCCGTCGCGGGGCAGCCGGACGCGCACGATCGGCATCACGATGGTGCGCTCGTCGCCGAGCGGCGCGCTCGCCGCCATCAGCTCGCGCGGCCCACCGGGCCCGTGGTCGTCGTCGCCGACCTGCCGCTGCAGCTGTGCCCTCACCGTCGTCAGCTCGGCGGGCCACGGCACCTCGTCGAAGGTCCGCTGCTCCGGCATCCACTGCCGCAGCACCAGCCGTGGATCGCCGCCGCGGTCGGCGGCGCGACCGCGGTCGCGGCCAGGCGTGCGATCGCGGTCCCGATCGCCGCCGTCGTCGTTGCGGCTCTCCTCGGTCTCCACGTACCAGACACCGCGCACGAGCGAGGGCGACTGGCTGGCGGTCGCCGCGGCGTAGCGCAGGGCGTAGGCGTCCCAGTCCTGCCGTTCGACCATCGCGCCGTCGAGCTGCAGGCTGCCGCCGAGCCGTGACAGCTCGCTGTCGACCGCCGAGGTGAACTGCGCCGCCGCGGTCCGCAGCGTCCGCTCGCGCCGATCGCGGTCGGCGGCGGCCAGCTGCGTGACCCAGTCGTACTGCATCCACGCCAGTACCGGCAGCAGGACGGCGACCGCGGCGGCGAGCCACGTCGTGCCGCCGATGCGCCGGGGTGCGGGCGTCATGGGCCGGAGTGTAACACGCGAAAAACCGCTGAAAATCGGCCTGATCGCGCATTTAACATCCTTAACAAACCCTTTGCCGACGCTTAACGTCGAACCCTCGGTTGCTCCCGTCAAAATGAAGCGACAGGGCGCGCGGCGGCGCCGAGCGCAACGGAGGAGACGTGATGAGAGCGTGGATGGTGATGGGCGCGGCGATGCTGGTGGGCGTGGGCGCTCCGGGGACCGATCGCGTGGTGCCCCTGCCGGTGTACGCGGCCGAGCAGGCCGCCGACCAGGCGGCCAAGGTGCTGGCCGAGATGCGCCATGCCCTGGGCGGTGCCAGGGCGGAGCAGCTCGAGGCGGTCACCTTCGAGGGGCCGTTCCGCCGCGAGATGGGGCAGCGCCAGATCGAGGGCACCGTCGTGCTGACCCTGCAGGGTCCCGATCGGATGCACAAGAGCGAAGACACCGAGTTCCCGGGAGGCATGTCGGTGGAGCGCATCACCGCCGTCAACGGCGCCACGTCGTGGGAAGACACCCAGAACCGCGGCGGCATGGGCGGCGGGATGCAGGTCATCATGCGAGGTCCCGGCGGCGCCGAGATGACCGAGGAGGCGCGCGAGAAGATGCGCACCACCCGCCTGACCGCCGAGATGCAGCGCTGGATGTTCGCGTTGCTGGCGGCACCGGCCGGCGAGGTCGCTTATGCCGGCGTCGCCGAATCGCCCGACGGCAAGGCGGACATGCTCGAGATCAAGGACGTGCGCGGCCAGGCGCTGCGGCTGTTCGTCGATCAGCAGACGCACCTGCCGTTGATGCTCACCTATCAGGAGGTGCGGCCGCGCATGATGATCCAGGGCGGCCCGGGCGGCCGTCGCGGTCCTGGCGGCCCCGGCGGTCGTGGCGGTCCCGGCGGCGCCGGGGTCGGCCCGGGTCCGGGTGGGCCTGGCGGCCAGCGGCCGAGCGAAGAGGAGATTCGGCGACGCATGGAGTCGATGCCGCCGCCGACGCCGAGCGCGATGCGCATGGCCTTTGCCGACTACGCCGCGGTCGACGGCGTGAAGTTCCCCAGGCAGATCACGCTCTCGGTCGACGGCACGCCGTCGGAAGAGTGGACGGTCGAGAAGATCACGGTCAATCCGTCGCTGAAGGCCGACTTCTTCGACAAGAAGTAGCGTGGCGCAGGTGGTGAGGAGATCGGGGTCGTTCATGCGGAATCGTCGGTCGTGGGTCGTCGGTGTGGTCGCCGCCGCGCTGGTCGCGGTGGCGGCGCCCGCCGTGGCGCAGGAACGCGCCTCGCTGCGCGTCACCGTCCAGGACGAGACGGCGGCGGTGCTGCCGGGGGCCAGTGTCGTGCTGATCGGGCCCGACGGCGTGGCGCGTACCCTGGCCGTGGACGAGCGCGGCGTGGCCACGGCCACCGACCTGGCGCCCGGCACCTACGAGGTGCGGGCCGAGATGGCGGCGTTCCGGCCGACCAGCCGCGGCGTCACGGTGCGGCGCGGCGGCAACCAGGTGACCCTCACACTGCCGCTCGCCATCGAGGAGGAAGTCACGGTCTCGGAGGTGGACGCGTCGGAGCGCCGCGACAACGGCTTCACCACCACGCTCAGCCAGGAGGAGATCGACGCGCTCTCCGACGACCCCGACGAGATGGCCGAGCAGCTGGCGCAGATGGCCGGCCCCGGCGCCCAGATCTTCGTCGACGGCTTCGGCGGCGGCCGGCTGCCGCCGAAGGATCAGATCCAGCAGATCCGCTTCCGCAGCAACTCCTACGCCGCCGAGTACCACGACGCCGGCATGGTCCGCGTCGAGGTCATCACCAAGCCGGGCATGGGCGCGTGGCGCAGCCGCCTCACCTTCGGCTTCCGCGACGAGTCGATGAACGCCACCAACGCGTTCGCGTCGAGCCGGCCGCCGGAGCAGGTCAAGCGCGTGCAGGCGAGCAGCCAGGGCCCGATCGTCAAGGGCAAGACCAGCGTCAGCTTCTCGGTCGAGGGCAACGCCTCCTACGACTCGCAGACCGTCGTGGCGCTCACGCCCGGCGGCGACGTCCGCGACCAGATCCGCCGGCCCAACGACGTCGTCAACGCCTCGATCCGCGTCGAGCAGGCGCTCGGTGCCGGCAACTCGCTGCGCGCCGAGTACCAGCGCCGCACCCAGGACCGCAGCAACCTCGGCGTCGGCGACTTCGACCTACTGGAGCGCGCCTACGCCAGCGACACGGTGCGCGACACGCTGCGCCTGCGCAACACCCGGGTCATCAGCAGGAACATGTTCTCGGAGCTGAAGTTCGAGTTCACCCAGTCGACCACCGAGAACACCTCGCTCTCGAACGACCCGACGCTGCGTGTGCTCGACGCCTTCACCGGCGGCGGAGCCGGGCAGAGCGGCACGCGCGACGGCCGGCAGTTCGTCGTGGACGGCAGCTTCGACTTCACCATCCGCAAGCACGCCCTGCGCACCGGGCTGCTGTTCGAGGCCGGGCAGTGGGACAGCACCCAGCAGACCAACGCCAACGGCAGCTACACCTTCTCGAGCCTGGCCGACTTCCAGGCCGGTCTCGCCCGCACCTTCCAGCGCCGCGTCGGCGATCCCCGGGTCGGCTACTCCCAGGTCGAGGCCGGCTGGTACGTGCAGGACGACTTCCGACTGACGAAGAACCTCCAGGTGAGCCTGGGGCTGCGCCAGGAAGTGCAGACCAACTACGACGACAAGTGGAACCTGGCGCCGCGCGCCGCCTTCACCTGGACGGTCGCCAGGACCAACGTCCGCGGCGGCTGGGGCGTGTTCTACGACTGGTTCGAGAGCAACACCTACGAGCAGACCCTGCGCGTGGACGGCGTGCGGCAATACGACGAGATCATCCTGAACCCGATCTATCCGCTCAGCGCCGCCGGCACCGGCACGGCGCTGCCGGACAGCCGCATCCAGGTGGCCGACTCGCTCGACCAGCCGCTGGTCCAGCAGGCGTCGATCGGCTTCGACAAGAACCTCACCGCGACGGTGGGCCTGCGCGCCGATTACATGTTCACGCGCGGTTACAGCATCCTGCGCTCGGTCAACGTCAACGCGCCGGTCAACGGCGTGCGGCCCGACCCGGCGGTGGGCAACGTCTCCGAGATCACCTCGACGGGGCGGCGCGCGCAGGACCGCGTCACCGTCGGCCTCAACTGGCGGGTGCCGAGCCGGCGTATCTTCACCAACCTGATGTATCAGTACGCCAACACCCGCACCCATGCCGACTCGGTGCTCAGCCTGCCGTCCGACTCGACCAACCCCGACATCGACTGGGGGCCGGCCGCCGACGACATCCGCCACCGTCTGTTCGTGATGGTCAACTTCCCGCTGCCGTACAACCTGCGGGTCGGGCTCAACACCCGCTTCCTGTCGGGGCGGCCCTACAACGTGACCACCGGGCTCGACGACAACGGCGACACGGTGTTCAACGACCGGCCGGCCGGGGTCTCGCGCAACAGCGAACGCGGCGCCGGCCAGATCACCGCCGACCTGCGGCTGACCAAGTCGATCAACCTCGGCGGCCTGCTGAGCGGCGGTCCCGAAGGCGTGCCGATGGGCACGGCTCCGCCGCCGCCTCCCGCCGGCGGTGCCGCGATGCAGCGCGGACCCGGCGGCCCGGGCGGTGGCGGCGGCGACGGCCCGCAGATGTTCATCATGGAGGGGTCGAATTCGCGTTACCGCCTCGACCTCTACGTGAGCGCGCAGAACCTCTTCAACCGGACGAACTACAACACCTTCGTCGGCAACGTGCTGTCGCCCTTCTTCGGCACGGCGACGTCGGCGGCGCCGGCGCGGCGGCTGGAAGTCGGAGCCACGATCTCGTTCTGACGAGCGAAGGGACCAGGGATCGGGGACCAGGGACCAGGGAAGAGACCCTCGAACTGTCACACGTTCACGATGGAGGCTCGCACGCGAAGCGTGACAAGTGCCTCCCTGGTCCCTGGTCCCCGGTCCCTTCAACGGATTCGAGCCGCGTTACAGTTATTGGGTGTCGCGGCTCGAATCCGACGTGGTCGTCATCGGCGCCGGCGTCATCGGCTGCGCGGTGGCGTTCGAGCTGGCCGAGGCCGGCATGCAGGTGCGGGTGATCGACGCGCGCGCGCCGGGCGCCGGCGCGTCGCAGGCCTCGGCGGGGGTGCTGGCGCCATCGGTCGAGGGCCACGGCTCCCCGGTGCTGCGGTCGCTCGGCCGGCGGTCGCTCGAGGCCTATCCGGCATTCGTCGAGCGTGTCGTCGCCGCCTCGGGCCTCGCCGTCGAGTTCCAGCGGCTCGGCACCCTCGAAGTGGCCACGAGTCCCGACCACCGCGCGGCGCTCGAACGCTCCTCGGTGGAGCTGGCGGCCGAGGGCGTCGAGAGCCACTGGCTCGATGCGGCGGTCCTGACCGACCGGGAGCCGAACCTCGGCCCGCACGTCATCGGCGGCCGGCAGATTCCGGCGCATGCGGTCGTGCACGTGCCGGCCCTCACCGCGGCGCTGGCCGCTGCACTCGCCCGGCGGGGTGTCGAGGTGGCGAGTGCGATGGCCGCGTCGCGGCTGGCCAGCGACGGCGACGACGTGGTCGTGCACACCGATGCCGGGCCGCTGCGGGCGCGGCAGGTCGTGATGGCCGTCGGCAGCTGGGCGGCCGGTCTGGTGCCGCCCGGCGGCACGGCGGCGCCGGTCCGGCCCATCCGCGGCCAGTTGCTGCACCTCGGCGCGCCGCCCGACACCCTGCGTCACGTCGTCTGGGGCGCCGACGTGTATCTGGTGCCCTGGAGCGACGGCACCATCTTCGTGGGTGCCACCTCCGAGGACGTCGGCTTCGACGAGCGCGCCACGGCCAGCGGCGTTGCCGGGCTGCTCGACGCCGCCATCGCCCTCGTACCGGCACTGGCCGGCGCGACGTTTGTCGAGGCTCGGCGCGGCCTCCGGCCGGCCTCACCCGACGACCTGCCCTACGTCGGCCGCTCGGCGGTGATGCCCGGCCTCGTCTACGCCTGCGGGCACTACCGCAACGGCGCACTGCTGGCGCCGCTGACGGCCGCGCTGGTCGCCGGCATCGTCGGCGGGGCGTCGCCCGATCCGGCCCTGACCGCACTGGCGCCGGCCCGCGCGGGTCGGTTGTAGACTGCGTCCCATGTCGACGGCCCTGCTGTCGGACGCCGCGATCGCCGCCCGGCTCGAGGCCCTTCCCGGCTGGCGGCGCGCCGGCTCGGCCATCGTCAAGGAGTTCACGTTCGCCGGATTCCCCGAGGCGGTGGCGTTCGCCTCGCGGCTCGTGGCGCCGAGCGAGGCCGCCGATCATCATCCCGATCTGACGATCCTCTACCGCCGCGTCGTCGTCACGTTCACCACCCACAGCGCCGGCGGGATCACCGCGAAGGACTTCGCCGGCGCGGCCAGCGCCGAAGCCGTCTCGGGACCGCGGTGAAGCTGAAGAAGCATTACTCGTCGCGGGAGGTGGCCGCCCAGACCGGGCTCACCGCCAAGCAGCTCCAGTGGTGGGATCGCCGGGGCATGTACGCGCCGTCGATTCCGACGCATCGCACGGCGGCCGGCGGCTTCACCGAGCGCCGCTACACGACCGTGGAGCTGCTCGAGCTGATGGTCCTGGCCGACCTGCGCCGGCGCGGCTTCTCGCTGGCGCGGCTGCGCCGACTGCTCGCCGTGCTGCGCTCGCGTTTCAAGGTCCGGCTCTTCGAGGCGATCGAAGGCGGCGGCCCGGTGACGCTGTTCCTCGACGGCGACGACATCTACGCCCGCACCGAATCGGGAGAGTACTTCAACGTGCTCGACAACCCGCGTCAGCCGCTGCTCGTGCTCGGGCAGGAACCGCGGCTGCGGCAGGTGACGGCTCGCGAGCACCACGCGCGGCCGAAGGCCAAGGCGCCATCCGCGCGGGCGCGCGGGGCCGCGGCCGCACGTTCGTGACCGCGCCGCCGCCGGGCCGTTGGGGCGTCGTCGCCGAGTGGGCGCTCGCCGCCTTCGTCGTCGCCGCCGCGACCGTGGCGGCGACCTGGCCGCTGGCGACCAGCCCGTGGCTGGTGCCGGCCCACCAGGATCCGCTGTTCTCGTCCTGGCGGCTCTACCAGTGGGCGCGCAATCTCGCCGGCGCCGGTCCGGGCGGGTTGTTCGACGGCAACATCTTCACGCCCGCCCGTGACGTGCTGCTGTTCTCCGATGCCGTGCCGCTGCAGGCGCTGGCGGCGGCGCCGTTCGTGTGGCTCGGCGCGCCCGTGGTGGTGGTCTACAACGCGCTCGTCTGGGCGTCGTACCTGACCGCCGGCCTGGTCGCCTACGCCTGTGCCCGGGCGATCACCGGCAGCCGGTTCGGCGGGCTCGCCGCGGCCGCGATCTTCGCCACCGCGCCGAGCCGGATCGAGCACGTGATGCACCTCGAGCTGCTCTGGACGGCGGCCATGCCGCTGGCCGTGCTCGGCGCCGTCCGGTGGCTCGGCGGCGATCGGCGCGGCGTGCGGCTGGCCGGGGCGGCACTGGCCGGCCAGTTCCTGACCTGCATCTACTACGGCGTGTTCCTGCTGACCATCTGGCCGCTGCTGGCCGCCGTCGAGTGGCTCCGGTCCCGGCCGCGGCTGCCGTGGCCCGTCGTCGTGCGTGGTGCCGGCTGGGTGGCGGCGGCGGCGATGGTCGCCGCGCTCTACGCCGTGCCGTATCAGCGCGCGCGCGCCGTGGTCGGCGATCGCCCGGATTTCGAGGTCGAGTACTACAGCGCCGATCTCGACAGCTACGGGTCGTATCCACCCGCGAATCGCCTGTGGGGGTGGGGCGCGACGCCCGACGGCGCGGAACGTCGGCTGGCGCCGGGCGTCATCGCTTCGGGGCTCGCCGTCTCGGCGGCGCTGACGCCGGCGGCGCCGTGGACGTTGGCGCTGGCGGTGGGGGCGCTGGTGACGGCCGATGCGTCGATGGGGGTCGGCGGCTGGACCTATCCGTGGCTGCGCCGGCTGGCGCCGTATCGTGGTCTGCGCGTGCCGGCGAGGTTCGGCATGGTGACGCTGTTGTGTGTGGCCCTGCTGGCGGCGATCGGCGCCGCCAACCTGGCCCGCCACCTGGGCGGCCTGACCGCCGCCCCGTGGCTCGCGGCCGCGCTGCTGGCCGCCGTCGCCGCCGAGCATGCGAGCGTGCACGCCGTCCGGGCGATGCCGCCAGGGCCTCCGCCCGTCTACCAATGGCTGGCGACGCTGCCGCCGAGCGTGATCGTCCACGCCCCCCTGCCGACCCTCGACACCTTGCCGGGCGTCGAGGCCGACTATCAGTACTTCGCGCAGTATCACCGGCACCGGCTGCTGAACGGCAACAGCGGCTTCTATCCCCCGACCTACGCGCAGCTGCTCGAGCGGACGGCGGCGTTTCCGGATGCCCGTTCACTGCAGGCGATGCGGGCGGCGGGCGCCGGCTACCTGCTGGTGCACGCGCAGTACTTCCCGACCCCGGCGGCGTTCGACGCCGTCGTCGAGGCCCTCGAGGTCCATGCCGGGGTCACCCCGATGACGGCGTCGGAGGACGAGGGCGGGGTCGTACGCGTCTACCGTCTCGACGCGGCGTCGCGCTGACCGGGCGGTCAGCGGCGCGGACGAATCGGAAAGACCTTTTCGAGGTCGTCGCCGGGGCGCGGGATGACGTGCACGCCGACCAGTTCGCCGACGCGGCGGGCGGCCGCGGCCCCGGCATCGGTGGCGGCCTTCACCGAGCCGACATCACCGCGGATGATAGCGGTGACCAGTCCGGCATCGACCTTCTGCCAGCCGACGAACACCACGTTGGCGGTCTTCAGCATCGCGTCGGCGGCTTCGACCATGCCGACCAGGCCGCGCGTCTCGACCATGCCGAGCGCGTCGCCCACGTCCACCGCGTCGTTCGTGTCCGCTGCCTTGGTCGCCATCGTCCGTCCGATCGGCAGGGCTGACGCCCTGCCCTACTGAATCCGTCCGCGCGCCGCGATCGGCAGCGCCTCGACCACCTCGCCGCCCTCCATCAGCCACGCCTGGTCCACGAGGTTGGACACGACGCAGGCGTGATTGGGGAGCACCCGGACGCGATCACCAGGACCCAGCGGCGCGGCGCCCGGGCGGACGCGAACGGTGGCATGTTCCTCCGAGAGCCGCTCGACGTGCAAGTGCGGATCGGGTGCCTCGCCGGCGGCGGGCACCAGGTTGCGATAGACCTCGCCATGACCCGACGCGGCCGCGAAGCCGCGCGCGCCGTCGGCGGCGAGCGTCTTGCTGCCGCAGTCGAGGACGAGCCGATCCGCGGCCGGAGCGCTGACCACCGTGGCCAGTACGGTCAGCGCGCAGTCGTCGCGCGTGCCGGCGCCGAGTCCGACCATGGTGCGATCGAGGTAGACGTAGTTGCCGGGACGGAACTCGGTCAGGGTGCCGGGCGCCGCGGCGAGCGAGAAACGCGCCGGCGGCGTGGCCCCGGCGCTCACCTCCAGGGTCGGCAAGCCGGCGCCGCGCGCCGCCCCGGACAACGCCGCGAGCAGATCGCGCTCGGCCTCGGCCAGCTGCCGCAGCTCCTCCTCGCTGTGGGCGTGATAGGCGTGCCCGGCGTGGCTGAGGATTCCCATCAGCCTGAGCCCGGGCAGGGCGTCGACGGCGCGCAGGAACGGCACGGCGGTGGCCGGGTCGGGCGCGATCCCGCAGCGATGGAAGCCGACGTCGACCTTCACCAGCACCTCGGCGCGCTGGCCGGCAGCCGCCATCGCCTCGGACCAGCCGCGCGCCACCCCGAGGTCGTCGACGATGAACGACAGCCGCACCCGCTGCTGCAAGGCCAGCACCCGGGCGGCGTTGACCGGCTGCAGGGGATAGGGCACCCGGATGTCGCCGACGCCGTGGTCGGCGAACACCTCGGCCTCGCCCAGCTTCGCGCAGCAGATCCCGGCCGCGCCGGCGGCGAGCTGCCAGGCGGCGACGCGCGGACTCTTGTGGGTCTTGGCGTGCGGGCGGAGCGTCACGCCGCCGGCGGCGGCGGCGGCCTGCATGCCGGCGATGTTGGCGGCGAGGCGCGGCCGTTCCACCAGCACCGCGGGCGTTCGCAGATCGTCGAGCGTCACGGCGCCATGATACGCGGTAACCTTTGGGCGGCTCGGCTGCGTCCGGGCCGCTCCGATCACACGATGGCGCTGTCACTGGCCGCCGCGTCGGGCGGCGTGCTCGATCAGATCCTGCGCGACACCTACCCCGTCTGGGGCGAGGGCCTGTCGTTCGAGGCGTTCGTCCGCTACGACGCCGGCCTGCGCCGCACCGGCTGGGGGCAGACGCATCGCGAGCGCGTCGTGCTGCTCGACGGGACGCGGCCGCTGGCCAGCGCCAAGCGCTACGACCTGGGCGCGCGAATCGACGGCCGCATCCGCCGCGTGCTCGGCATCGGCGCCGTGTTCACGCCGCGCGAGCTGCGCGGGCGGGGGGCGGCCTCGGCGCTCGTCGCGCACCTGGTCGATGCCGCCAACACCGAGGGCTACGAGTTCGTGCTGCTGTTCTCGGAGATCGGCCCGGCGTTCTACGAGCGGCTGGAGTTCGTGCCGGTGCCGCTCGAGCAGGCGACCCTGGCGGTGGACGTCAAGGGCGGCGGCGCGCCGGCGATGCTGGTGCGCGCCGGCGACGACCGCGACCTCGCCCACGTCGCCGATCTCGGCACCGCACGCACCGCCGGCGCCCGCTTCGCGCTCGACCGCAGCGAGGAGTACATCCGCTACGCCATCGCCCGGCGCCGTCTGCTGGCCGGCCTCGGTCCGTCGGGCCTGCGCCACACCGAGTTCCTCGTCGCCGAGGAGGGGCACATGGCCGTCGCCTACGTCGTCTGCACCGCCACGCACGGCCGCTGGACGATCGAGGAGGCCGGCGATCGCGATCCGTCCGGGGCGCGCATCGGCGCGATGCTGCAGGGGATGCTGGCCCGCGAGCCGGCGCTCCAGGCGCCGCGCATCGACGCGTGGTGGCCCCATGCCCTGACCCCGCCGCAGCTGGAGGTGACCTCGCGCCGGCCGACCGACGAGGTGATGATGATCCGGCCGCTGCGCGATCGAACGCTGCCGATGCCGCCGCTCAACGCCGCCGACGTGTTGTGGTGGCGGGGGGATCTCTTCTGACGCTTGTCGGGGCTCGGGGCTCGGGGCTCGGGGCTCGGGAAGAACCTCACACGGAACTTACGCCCGTCGCGCTTGACGCAACAGCGTGACTGTCCGACCCCGAGCCCCGAGTCCCGAGTCCCGAGCCCCGGCCTTAGGGGCGAAGCCTCAGGTCCGTACTCTTCGCTTCGCCCCGTGCCAGTGAGAGCCGCTCCGCGCGGTCGCGGACCATCGCCAGGAACTCGGGATCCGCGGCCTGGCCTTCTTCGAGGCCCTGGACGGCGATGATGCGGTAGCCGGTCGAGGGCGGGAGCCCGGCGATCTCGAAACGCCCCGAGGTGTCGGGCCGCGCCGCCCGGATGAAGCGCGACTGCGGCCGCCACAACGCCTCGTCGTCGGGAAAGACCACGACCGTGGTGTCGAGCACCGCGGCGCCGCGCTCGTCGCGCACGCTGCCCGACACCGTCGCTGCCGACTGGGTCAGCACGACACGCAGACCGGAGGTCTGCGACCCGGGCTCGAACGCCAGCGGCACGTCGGTGACGTCCTGGCCGTCGAGCAGGATGCGATCGAGCGTCCAGCCCGACGGCGCGTTGACGCGCAGGTACGACGGTCCCGACATCCCGCGCAGCTCGAACGTGTAGTCGTCGGCGACCGGGCCCATGCCGCCGCCGCCGAAGAACCCCGGCGCCGGGTCGGCGGAGACCGCCGAGACCCGGACCTGTGCCGCCCGGAAGCCCGACGGCGACGTGGTGTCCGACTCGATCCGTCCCGTCGCGACCGCCGGCGTGGTCAGCGCGATGGTCACGTTGTCGACGTTGCCGCCGGCGACGACCACCGTGGTGCGGCCGACGAGGTCGTTGGTCGGCCGCCGGCCGCGGCCGGCCTGCAGCACGTAGCGGCCCGGCGCCAGCCCGGCGATCTCGAAGCTGCCGTCGGCACGGATCTGCCCGGTGCGCACGCCGCCCGCGCCGCCGCGCAGCGCGTCGTCGGGCATCGCCATGATCGGGCCGACCGGCGCCATGCCCGCCGGGCCGATCACCCGCCCCGACACGCGCGCGAGCGGCACCAGCGTCAGGCCGAAGGCGACGCCGGCGACCTCTTCGCCCAGGTTCACGGTGACGCGCTGGGCGTCGGCGGCGCTGGTCGTGCCCGGGTAGTAGGTCGGCGCATAGCCGCTGGCCGGGGCGTCGTCGTCCTGGACCAGGCGCGGCGCGCGGTCGTCGCGCAGCGTCGCGGTGACGTAGTACTCGCCGGGCGGCAGCCCGAACACGCGGTAGCTGCCCTGATCGTCGGTGCGGTCGCTCTGTCCGGCCGGGCGCAGCTGGCGGACGCCGTTGACATAGGCGTAGCGCAGCACCGACACCTGCGCGCCGGTGAGCGGCTCACCGAACTCGTCGACGATCCGTCCGGCGATGACGCTGCCGCGCGGCAGGCCGATCGTGACCTTCTCGAGGGTCTGGCCGGGCGGCAGGTCGATCGGCGTGCCGCGCTCGCCGGGCCGCCGCTGGCCGTACTGCAGCGTCACGAACCCGCCCTTCGAGGCGACCACCGTGTAGCGGCCGCCGACCAGCTCCTTCACCTCGAAGCGACCCTGCTCGTCGGTGGTCGTGATGCGGGTGTCCTGCGCCTCGGGGGCCGAGACGCGCACCTGCGCGCGCCGGATCGGCGCGCCGGTGTCGGCGGCGACGACGACGCCGCGCAGCGCCGCCGTGCCGCGCGGAGCGCCCTCGCCGGGCAGCGCGGCCCGCGGCGGTGTCCGCTGCCCGCCGACGCCGCGGCCCTGGCCGCCAGGCGCCTGCGCCGCCGCGCCCGGCGGCGTGGCCAGCGCTCCTGCCACCAGCAGCGGAACGATTAAGAAGCCGACACGCATACGTCAGTCCCTACGATTCGGCGCCAGCCGGCGTTTACGGCCGCGGCCGGGGCACGGCCGTGAGCGGCACCTCGTGCGTGCCGCCGGCGTCGATGCGCAGCGGCGTGGCCAGCGGCCGCACCGCCTGCAGCATCTCGGGCCGGACCAGCACGGCCCGGGCGGCGCCTTCGACGGCCACGGCCAGAAAGCGCGGCCCGGCCGGCAGTCCCCGGACGTCGTAGCGCCCGTCGTCCTCCACCTCGGCGGTGCCGACGAAGCGCGACGGCCGCGTCCACCGCGTGTCGTCGTCGGCGAACACGACGACCGCCGGGCGGCGCGCGCCGCGGGTGCGGTCCCACGCCACCGACCCGTGCACGCGCGAGGCGCGATTGGTCATCGTGATGTCGAGCATCGTGCCCTCGGCGGCGACGTCGATGACCTCGTCGGTCACGTCGCGGCCGTGCAGCGTCACCGACTTCAGCCACCAGGTCGTCCGGTCGCGCGTCGCCGGCGTCACGTCCTGCAGGCGGCGCACGTTGATGCCCGGCACCTCGGCGCCGGGGATCATCCGCGCCTCGACCGCGCGCACACGTTGCGGCCCGAACACCCCCTCGATGCGGAACGAGCCGTCGGAGTAGGTGCGCGCCGGTGCCGCCGAGGGCCCGGGCCCGTCGGCGGCCGGCGAGAGGCTGACCATCACCGGCACGCCGACCGGCTCGCCGAGCTCGTTGACGACGCGGCCGCGGACGATCGCCCCCGGGCGCAGCGCGATGGCGACGGCGTCGAGATCGACGCCGTCGATCGTCACTTCGGTCGCGCCGTAGTACTCGGCGCCGCTCTGGCCGAAGTGCCGCGCCGAGACGAGATAGGTGCCGGGGGCGAGCCGCGTCAGCTCGAACCGGCCGTCGTCGCTGGCGCGGGCGCCGCGGGTGACGTAGCCGTCGAGGCGCTGCGGCGCCACCAGGCCGACGCCGACGTTCACGGCACGGCCCGACACGCCGTCGGGCAGCAGCACCGTGCCGCGCAGCCTGGCCAGCGGCACGGTGACGAGCGAGAACGAGACCCCGGCCGTCTCGCGGCCCGGCGCGACCCGCACCGCGCGGGCGTGCGACAGATTGGGCGTGCCGGGGTAGTAGGTGGCGGCGTAGCCCTGGCGGCGCGCGCCGTCGTCACGCGCCGTCTCGGCGACGAAGCGGTTCGGCCGTACGCCGATCACGTAGTCGCCGGGGGCCAGGCCCCAGACGCGGAACGATCCGGTGTCGTCGGTGATCGGCGTGAACGGCGTGGAGGTGGTGCGCACGCTGCCCCCCTGGTCGCCAGGCTCGCGGCGCAGCACCTCGACCTCCATGCCGACGGCCGGCTCGCCGAACTCGTCGAGCACGCGCCCGGCCACGACGCCGCCGCGATAGAGCGCGATCCGCACGCCGTCGACACGCTGGCCGGCGCGGATCGGCTGCCACTCCGGCTCCTCGGGTTCGCCGTTCCACACGTTGTCGTAGTCGAAGAATCCCGGTGCCGCCGCCGTCACCTGCACGCGGGCCTCGGGTACGCCCGGGAACTCGAACCGGCCCGAGGCATCGGCGGTCGTGCCCATCACCCGCGAGCTCTCGCGGTCGAGATCCTCGATGACGAGCGACACCTGAGCGCGGCGGATCGGCGCGCCGCTGGCGCCGTCCACGACGACGCCGCGGATGATCGCGCTGCCTGGCGCCGGCGACCGCGGGTCGCGAGGGGGCGTCACCTGGGCGCCTCGCGGGAACGCCGCCGCCGCCATCAGGACAAGGCTGAGTAGCGCAGTCGATCGCGCCGGTGCCATGTCGCGATCCTACGTCCGCTTCAGAATCTCCCGGGCGGCGTTCGCGCCGGACCCGCCGGTGAGCCCGAGCCCCGGGTGGGTGCCGGCGCCGCACAGCCAGAGGCCGTTCACCGGCGTGCGGTACTGGCTCCAGCCCAGCAGTGGCCGCATCGTGAAGAGCTGATCGAGTGCCAGCTCGCCGTGGTGGATGTCGCCGCCGGTCAGGCCCCAGTCGGCGGCGAGGTCGCCCGGCGTCACGATCTCGGCCGCGGTAATCATCCCGCGTATGCCCGGCATGGCGCGATCCAGCGTGTCGAGCACCGCGTTCAGGAACGCCTCGCGGGCGTCGTCCCAGGTCGCGTCGCGCAGCGCCGCCGGCGCGTACTGCGCGTAGATCGACAGCACGTGCCCACCCCGGGGCGCCAGGCCCGGATCGGCCAGCGACGGAATCGTGACCTCCAGCCACGGCGCCGTGGAGAAGCGTCCGTACTTGGCATGGTCGAACGCCCGCTCGATGAAGTCCACGTCGGGCGCGATGCGCAGGCGGCCGGTGAGCTGCTCGCGGTCGGCGCCTGGCACCACCGGCAACGCCGAAAGCGCCAGGTTCACCTTCGCCAGCGTGCCCCGCGTGCGATAGTGCGAGGCCCGCCAGCGCAGCTCCGAAGGCAGCGCCATCGGATCGCAGAGCGAAAACGTGGCTTTCGGGTCGAGGGCCGAGACGACGGTCGCCGCGTCGAGCTGCCGGCCATCGGCGAGCGTCACCGCGCGCGCGCCGCCGGTGTCGCTGATCACCGCCGTGGCCCGTGCGCCGGTGACGACCTCGACGCCGGCGGCCGTGGCGGCGCGCTGCAGGGCCGCGGCGAGCGCGCCCGGGCCGCCGCGTGGCCAGACCCGTCGCGGGTCGCCGGCGGCGTCGTTGGCGGCGTGCAGCAGGAAGAGCAGCCCGCTGCCGGCCGACCAGGGGCCCAGCATGCTGCCGAGGATCCCGTCGGCGGCGAGGGCGGCGCGCAGCAGCGGCGTCTCGGCGTGCTCGGCCACCAGGTCGGCCACCGCCATCGGGCCCCAGCGCAGCAGCCGGTAGCCGTCCTCGCGGCCGAGGGCGCGGAACTGCCGCGCCGTGCGCAGCAGGCCCCACAGCTCGCGGGCCGCCGGCGCGTCGATCGACGGCGGCGTCGCATCGAAGACCGACGCCACCACGCGTCCGAGCCTGGCCCTGGCCGCGACGAAGGCCGGCCACGCGGCGGCGTCCCTGGCCGAGTACGTCGCGATCGCCGCGGCGGCTTTCGCCGGGTCGTGCCAGAGCGTCAGCGCCCGGCCGCGGCCGTCGAGGGCGGTCATCCACAGGTCGCTGGCGATCCACTCCAGCCCGTGCGCGGCCAGGTCGAGATCGCGGGCGACGTCGGCGCGCAGCGGCCCGACATGATGGGCGAGCGCCGGCACGCTGAAGCCGGGGGCGACGTCCCGGGTGATCGCGGCGCCGCCGACCTCGTGCCGCTGCTCGACCAGCGTCACCTTGCGGCCGGCACGTCCCAGGAGCGTCGCGCAGACCAGCCCGTTGACCCCGCCGCCGATGACGACGACCGTGCTGCCGCTCATCGACGGGCGTCCTTGAGCACGCGTTCGGCGGCGTTCTTCCCCGGCGCGCCCATGATGCCGCCGCCCGGGTGGGTGGCCGAGCCGCACATGTAGAGCTTCGGTACCGGCGTCGCATACTGCGCCCAGCCGGGCACGGGACGCAGGAAGAAGAGCTGTTCGAGCGACAGCTCGCCCTGGAAGATGTTGCCTTCGCTCAGCCCGAACGTGCGCTCGATGTCGAGCGGCGTCAGCACCTGGCGGTGCAGGATGTGGTTCCGGATGTTCGGGGCGTGCTGGGCGATCGCATCGATGACGGCGTCGCCGAAGGCCTCGCGCTGCTCGTCCCAGGTGCCCTCGGCCAGGTGGTAGGGCGCGTACTGCACGAAGCACGACATGACGTGCTTGCCCGGCGGCGCGAGCGAGCCGTCGGTCAGGGTGGGAATGACGATGTCGATGTAGGGACGGGTCGAGAAGCGGCCGTACTTGGCCTCGTCGTAGGCCCGCTCCATGTAGTCCACGCTCGGCGAGATCGAGATCGCGCCGCGCAGGTGTTCGCCCCGCCCCGGCAGGCAGGTGAAGTCGGGCAGGCCGTCGAGGGCCAGGTTCACCTTGCCCGACGAGCCGCGGTACTTGTAGCGGCGGACGCCGGCGAGGAACTCGTCGGGCAGTGCCTTCGCGTCGAGGAAGCGCTCGAAGGTGAGGCGCGGATCGACGCTCGAGACGACCACGTCGGCGGCGATCTCGTCGCCGTTCTCCAGCACGACACCGGTGGCCTGGCCGCCGCGGGTGAGGATGCGGGCGACCGGCGCCTCGGTGCGGATCTCGGCGCCGAACCGCCGCGCCGCCCCGGCGATCGCGTTCGACACCATGCCGGTGCCGCCGCGCGACAGGCCCCACGAGCGGAACGCGCCGTCGATCTCGCCCATGTAGTGGTGCAGCAGCACGTAGGCCGTGCCCGGCGAGCGGACGCCGAGGAACGTGCCGATGATGCCCGAGGCGCTCATCGTCGCCTTGAGCGCGTCGGTCTCGAACCACTGATCCAGGAAGTCCACCGCGCTCATGGTGAGCAGCTGCACCTGGTTGACGCGGTCGTGGTGGCGCATCTTGCGGAAGCGCTGTCCGACCGACAGCAGCTCCAGCAGGCCGCGCGGATCGAGCGACAGCGGATCGGGCGGCGTCATGCCGAGGATCGGCTTGGCGAAGCGGCCCATCTCCACCATCGCCATGCCGTACTCGTCGTAGGCGTCGGCGTCGAGCCGGCTGTGCCGGGCGATCTCGCGGCGGGTCTTCGAGTGGTCGTTGACGCGCCACAGGTAGTCGCCGTTCTCCATCGGCGTGAACGTGCCGTCGAGCGGGAGCAGTTCCAGGCCGTGCGCCGGCAGATCGAGGTCGCGGATGATCTCGGGGCGGAGCAGCGACACGACGTAACTGCACACCGAGAAGGTGTACCCCGGGAACACCTGCTCGCTGACGGCGGCGCCACCGAGCACGTGACGCCGCTCCAGCACGAGCGTCTTCCGGCCGGCCCTGGCCAGGTAGGCGGCGCAGGTGAGGCCGTTGTGGCCGCCGCCGATGACGATCGCGTCGTAGCGCATGTCCGCTTGCAGTATACGGGGACGGACATGCCTGGCCGGGGCTCGGGGCTCGGGTCGGACAGTCACGCTGTCGCGCCAAAAGACACGAGTACCCTGCGTCAGTTTCGTCGGAGCTTTCTTCTCGAGCCCCGTGCCCCGAGCCACACCCTATAATCCGAAGCGTGGCGATCGGGACGGCCTTTCACGCGCGGGCGTTGCGGCTCGCCGGCACGCTCAGCTTTCGCGACTGGGCGGGGTTCTACGCGGTCAGCGCCTACGAAGCGCACCACGAGCACGAGTACAACGCCATCCGCAACGGCTGCGCGCTCTTCGACATCTCGCCGCTGTTCAAGTACCACCTCACCGGACCCGACGCGGGCGCCCTGGTCGATCGCGTGATCACCCGCGACCAGTCGAAGCTGGCGGTCGGCCAGGTGATCTACACGCCGTGGTGCGACGATGACGGCAAGGTGATCGACGACGGCACGGTGGCGCGGCTCGGTCCCGAGCGGTTTCGCTGGACCGCGGCCGACTCCAACTTTCGCTGGCTGCACCAGCACGCCGCCGGCCTGCGCGTCGAGGTCGAGGACGTCAGCGAGCAGGTGGCGGCGCTGGCGCTGCAGGGGCCGACCTCGGCGCGGCTGCTGGCCGCCGTCAGCGATCTGCCGATCGCGACGCTCAGGTACTTCCGTGCGGCAGCCGGGCACCTCGCCGGCGTGCCGGTCGAGGTCACCCGCACCGGTTACACCGGCGACCTCGGCTACGAGCTGTGGATGCCCTGGGAACGCGCGCTCGAGGTGTGGGATGCGCTGGTCGAGGCCGGGCGCGCCCACGCGCTTCGTCCGGCGGGCATGCTCGCCCTCGATGTCGCCCGGGTCGAGGCCGGGCTGCTCCTCACCGACGTGGACTTCCACAGCAGCCGCAAGGCGAGCCTCGAGGCGCAGATGTACTCGCCGTACGAACTCGGACTCGGCCGGCTGGTGGCTCTCGACAAGGCCGGGCCCTTCGTCGGCCGCGACGCCCTGCGTCGGGAGCACGCCGTTGGCCACGGCCGGCAGATCGTCGGCCTCGACGTGCGCTGGACCGACGTCGAGGCGATCTATCAGAAGGTCGGGCTGCCGCCGACCGCGCCGGCGGCGGCCTCGCGCGTCGCCGTGCCGGTCTATCGCCAGGGCCGGCAGGTCGGCAAGGCGACGACCACGGCGTGGTCACCGACGCTCAAGCGGCTGATCGCGCTGGCCACCATCGAGCGGCCGCACTTCGCCGAGGGGACGGCGCTGGAGATCGAGATCACCGTCGAAGCCACGCGCTATACGGCCGGCGCGACGGTGGTGCCGACGCCGTTCCTGAACCTGCCGCGGCGCATGGCGCTCCCCGCCCCGTAGGGTCAGACCCCATTCAAGCCCTGGGCGGAATAGGGGTCAGACCCCTTTCAAGGCAGGGACAGAATCGCTTCAGAAACTGCGCGGGTCAGGCGCGGGCGCGGCGGGCGTCGCGGAACGACTTGATGCCCTTGCCGAGGTACCAGGCCAGCACCAGCACCGTGGCAATCTGCGCCAGCGTCGCCGGGCGGGTGAAGTCGGTGGCGCCGAGCAGCCGCGATCCGGCGCCGCCGATGCCGACCAGCGCGACGAGCATCGCCGCGTGCATCACGTGCTTGCGTGCCGACTCGTTGCGCGCCACGTAGGCGAGCAGCAGGAAGGCGATGCCGAAGAACGCCGGAATGAGCGCCGTGACACTCGTTCGCCCCGTGCCCACGTAGCTCACGATGCCGAGCACCGCCAGAATCAGCCCCACCAATCGCGTCGTCGCCGGCATGTCGTCTCTCCGCCGCACAGTCTATCCCGTACGGTCCGGTGCCGGCAGGAATGCCGTCGTGACTTCGACCACGGCCTGCTATGCTCGGCCGCATGAAACTGGCTCTGGTGCAGCAGCACGCCACGCGCGACAAAGCGGCCAACGTCGAGCGCGCCTTGGCCGCGCTCGATCGGGCGGCGACGGCGGGAGCGCAGCTGGTGTGTTTCGCCGAGCTGGCCTGCGAGTGGTTCCACCCGCAACGCCCGGCGGGCAGCGATCGCCGCAGCCTGGCCGAGCCGCTCGACGGCCCGCTCATCACCGCGTTTCGGGAGAAGGCCCGCGCCCACGGCGTCGTCGTCGTGATGAACTTCTTCGAACGCGACGGCCTCGAGACCTACGACAGCTCGCCGGTGATCGACGCCAACGGCCACGTGCTCGGAGTGACGCGGATGGCGCACATCACCGAGTATCCCTGCTTCCACGAGCAGGGCTACTACACGCCCGGTGATTCCGGCGCGCCGGTCTACGACACCAAGGTCGGACGAATCGGCGTCGCGATCTGCTACGACCGTCATTTTCCGGAGTACATGCGCGCCCTCGCCGTGGCCGGTGCCGATCTGGTCGTCGTGCCGCAGGCCGGCTCGGTGGGCGAGTGGCCCGAGGGGCTGTACGAGGCCGAGATGCGCGTGGCGGCGTTCCAGAACGGCTACCACGTGGCGCTCTGCAACCGCGTCGGCAAGGAGGAATGCCTCGAGTTCGCCGGCGAGTCGTTCGTCTGCAACGCCGAGGGCGAGGTCGTGGCCCGGGCGCCGCTCGGCCAGGATCACCTGCTCCTCGCCGACGTCGACCTGGCCTCGAACGCGAAGTCGCACGCCCGGCGGCTCTTCCTCCGTCATCGCCGGCCCGACCTCTATGCGGCGTGGCTGAGCAAGTGAGCGCGCCGACGCTCCGCCGGACGCTCGGCCGCTGGGACCTCACCGCCATCGGCGTCAATCAGGTGATCGGGGCCGCGATCTTCCTGCTGCCCGCCGACGTCGCCCGGATCGCCGGCAGCTGGGGCCCGCTGATGTTCGCCGCGATCGGCCTGACGTCGCTGCTCATCGCGCTGTGCTTCGCCGAGGTCGGCAGCCGCTTCGAGACGACCGGCGGGCCGATCGGCCCCGCCCGTGTCGCCTTCGGCCGCTTCGTCGGCTTCGAGGTCGGCTGGATGCTGTGGTTCAGCCGCGTCTCGAGCGGCGCCTCGGTGATCAACGGCCTGGCGCTGGCGCTGGCGTTCTACTGGCCGGCGCTGGCCACCGGCCTGCCGCGGGCGCTGGTGATCCTGACCGTGATCGGCGCGCTCACGTGGGCCAACCTGCGCGGCATCAAGCAGGCGTCGTGGCTGGTGAACGCCTTCACGATCGGCAAGCTGCTGCCGCTGGCGATCTTCGTGCTGGTGGGCGTCTGGGCGGCCGATTTCAGCCGCGCGCTGCCGGCGGGACCGCTGACGATCGGCGATGCCGGCACGGCCGCGCTGCTGCTGATCTTCGCCTACGGCGGCTACGAGGTGACCGGCGTGCCGGCCGGCGAGGCGGCCAATCCGCGCCGCGACGTGCCGTTCGCGTTCGTGGCGACGATTCTGGTCGTCACGGCGGTGATGACGCTGGCCGCCGCCGTCGCCGCCGGCCTGCTGCCCGACGTCGGCGCCTCGCGCACGCCGATCGCCGACGCCTCGGCCCTGCTGATGGGCGCCTTCGGTGGCCTGCTCATCAGCCTCGGCTCGGTCATCTCGACCACCGGCAACAACATGGGGCAGCTGCTGAGCGGGTCGCGCTCGGTCTACGCGCTGGCCGAACACGGCGACCTGCCGGCGGTGTTCGCCCGGATCCACCCGGTCTATCGCACCCCCTACGTCGCCATCTGGTTCACGACGCTCGTGCTGGTCGCGCTGGCCCTGACCGGCTCGTTCGTCTTCCTGGCCGCGGTCAGCGCCGTGGCGCGGCTGGTGATCTACCTGTCGACCTGCCTGGCGACCCTGTGGATGCGCCGCCACGAGGGCATCGCCGGCGTCGCCCCCGCCACCTTCACCGCGCCGCTGGGGCCGGTGATTCCGCTGGCCGCCTCGGTCATCGCCCTGAGCATCCTGGCCGGGGCCACGTCGCAGCAGCTGCTGTCGGGCGTGGCGGCCCTGGCCGTCGGCGCCGGGCTCTACGCCGTCGCCACGCGGTCGCGATAGCGCGGTTCGGCCGGGCGGTCAGCGCCGCACGCGTTCGAAGCGGCCGCGCGTGCCGCGGTCGACCAGCGGATCGCGCGCCGTCTCGCGCGCCAGCGCCAGCAGCGGCTCGTTGAGGAAGCGCACGAACGGCACCATCGCCGTGAAGGTGCGCAGCAGCTCGCGGTAGAAGTCGGGCCGGGTGGCGAACGCCGCCGGCTCCTCGCGCGAGGCCAGGAACTGCTTGTGGCGCAGCAGGTCGGCCGCGGGATGCGAGGGATCGAAACCGCGGGGCACGCGCGTGAGGGTTGCGCCGTGCATCGCGCCCAGCGTCCGCGTGAACGGCGGTGCGGCCAGCAGCCGCCGCAGCCGGCGATGGTGCTCGGCCACGTGCCCCCGGAGGGCGTGGAGGGCCGGCGTCTCGGGCGCGTAGACACCGCCGCCGATCCACACGTATTCGCCGGTGACCTCGAAGTACAGCCCGGCGCCGCGCAGCCGGCCCAGCTCGCGATGCGGGAACACCGCGGCGATGTGGGTCTTGAGCGGCTTCTTGTCGGCGCTGAACCGGGTATCGCGCCACGGCCGGAACATCGACAGCGTGGGCGAGGCCACGAACTCCGGCGCGGCGGCCGCGAAGTCCACGGCGAGCTGCTCGATCACCGCGACCATCGGCGCGTGGACGTGGGCGTCGTACTCGGCCCGTCGCGCGTGGAACCACTCGCGATCGTTGTGGCGCTTCAGGGCGCGCAGGAAGCGGATCGTGCGATCGGAAAAACCGGGGGCCGCGTTGGACACCCCGCGATCGTATCAACCTCAATACGGTGCGCCTGGCGGCCGCCCTATTGCCGGCCGGCGCGCCAGCCGACACCATCGGTGTTCCGAGTTGTCCGCCGATGGCGCGTGGTCTCGCACTCCTTGCCTGTGGGCTCGCCCTCGTCGCCGCCTCGTGTGGCGACCGGATGCCCGTCGGCAGCCCGGCCGTACAGGACGGCCCAGAGCTCCGCGTCGGCCCGCCGGCGGTGGCGGGCTTCGACGGTCCACCAGGGACGACGGCCATCGACACGCCGACTCCGCCGTGGTCGGGCGTCGCCGCCGTCACGCGCTCGACCGCGGCGATCATGGCCGAGGCGGCGCGCACGGCGCAGCTCGACACGACGCAGCCGCGGCGCTTCGGCAAGATCCGCCCCAATCGGACCGGTCTGGCCGATCATCCCGACGCTGACGCCGTCGGGGCGTGGCCCCCGCGTCCGCTCTTCGACCGCGCGGCGGCCGGGCCGAGCGCGGCGCAGACGCTGGCCGCGCCCAACGTCACCCTCGCGTCGCTCGGGGCCGACACCAACTCCCTGCCGCCCGACACCATGGGCGATGTCGGGCCCACGCAGTACCTGGTCGGCATCAACGGTCGGATCCGCACGGTGTCGAAGATCACCGGGCTGGCCGACGGCGCGCTCGACGCCAGCTTCAACACCTTCTTCTCGTCGGTCCGCAACGGCGCCGGCACGTCGGATCCGCGGGTGCGCTTCGACCGCCGCACCGGGCGGTGGTTCGTGCTCATGATCAACGTCGCCCTGCCCAACCGCTACCTGCTGGCGGTGAGCAGCGCCGCGACGATCACCGCCGGCACGACCTGGTCGTACTTCCAGTGGACCAACACCCGCACCGAGAACGGCGTGGGCGGCGGCGCGTCGTGCCTGGGCGACTATCCGTCGCTCGGGCTCGACGAGGACGCCCTCTACATCGGCGTCAACCAGTTCTGCGGCAGCAACATCGCCGCGCTCGGCTTCGACTCCACGTCGGTCTACGTCGTCCGCAAGGCCCCGCTCCTCACCGGCAGCCTGCTCGTCGCCCAATTCGACGCCGTCGCCGTCACCGGCGGCCGCGGACCGTATACGCCGCAGGGCGTGGACAATTTCGACAGCGGCACCGACCAGGGCTACGTCATCGGCGTGGACAACCTGCTGTTCGGAGTGCTGGCGCTGCGCCGCGTCGCCAATCCCGCCGGTGCGCCGAGCCTGTCGGCGTCGATCGACATCACCGTGCCGACCACCACGCTGCCGACCGCCGTTCCGCACCCCGGCGGCGTGCTGCCGCTCGACGCCATCGACGACCGCCTGCTCCAGGCCGTGGTCCGCAACGGCCGGCTGTGGACGACACACCACCTGCAGGTGAATGAATCTGGCGCCGCCCAGGCCGGCACCGGCCGGGTCGGCGTCCGCTGGTACGAGCTGCAGAACCTTTCCGGCTCGCCATCGACGGTGCAGGCCGGCACGGTGTTCGATCCCGCGGCCGTGAACCCGGCCAGCTACTGGTTCGGCGCCATCATGCCCAACGGCCAGGGCCACGTCGCCCTCGGCATGAGCACCGCGGGACCGACGACCCGGGTCAACGCCGCCGTCACCGGCCGGCTGGCCGGCGACGCCCTGGGCACGATGAACGGCGCCCCGGTGGTCTACAGCCCCAACACCTCGTTCGCCTACAACGTGCAGAGCAGCCCCGACACGCGCCAGCGCTGGGGTGACTATTCGTTCACCAGCGTCGACCCCGACGACGACATGACGCTGTGGACGCTGCAGGAGTACGTGGACGCCGAAGACTCCTACGGCGTGCGGCTGGTGCGCCTGCTGGCGCCGCCTCCGGCGGCGATCGTCTCGGTCACGCCGTCGACGCTCGCCGCCACGCAGTCGGGGGCGACCCTGACGTTGACCGGCACGTCGTCGGCCGGCTCGGGCTTCTTCGATCCCGGCGCCGGCTTCGCGCGCCGGATCGCCGCCGCGTTCAGCGGCGGGGGCATCACGGTCACGGCGGTGACGGTGACGTCGGCCACGACGCTCAGCCTGACCGTCGACACCAGCGGTGCCGCGCCCGGCGCCCGCACGCTCACGGTGACCAACCCCGACGGCCAGATCGCGCAGCGGGCGTCGGCGATCACGATTGCGTCCGGCGCCAACGCGCCGCCGGTCTCGGCCGGAGACGCTTACACCACCCCGTTCGGCGCCGTGCTCAACGTGCCGGCGCCCGGCGCGCTCGGCAACGACACCGATCCCGAGGGGCAGCCCCTGGCCGCGCAGCTGGTCACCGGGCCGGTGAACGGCGCGCTGACGCTGAACGCCAACGGCTCGTTCCTCTACACGCCCGGGCCGGGCTTCAGCGGCGGCGACAGCTTCACCTACCGCGCCTCGGACGGCATCCAGACCGGCAACGCGGCCACGGTGTCGATCACGGTCGCCGCCAATCGGCCGCCGGCGTTCGCCGGCCGCCCGTCGGATCAGACGCTCTTCGCCGGTGCGGCGGGGGCCTCGACCGGCCCGCTGCCGTTCGCCGTCGGCGACCCCGACGGCGCCGCCGTGGCGGTTTCGGCGGTGTCGTCGAACGCCGCCGTCGTGCCGGCCACGGGGCTCGTGCTCGGTGGATCCGGCGCCAATCGCACCGTCACCGTGAACACCGCCGGTGCCACCAGCCTGGGCGTGTCGACCATCACCCTCAACGCGACCGACGGCTTCCTGACCGCCAGCGTGAGCTTCCAGGTCAGCGTGCAGTCGTCGGCGGTGCCCGGCGCGCCGCGGACGCTCGCCGTGCTGACCTCGCGGAACGCCGTGCAGTTGTCGTGGCAGCCGCCGGTGACGTCCGAGCCGGTGCAGGGCTATCGCCTCGAGGCCGGCTTCTTTGCGGGCACGACGGCGCTGGTCCTGCCGCTGGGGCCCACGCTCGGCTTCCAGACCAGCGCCGCCGACGGGGTGTACTTCGTCCGGGTGCGCGCGGTGACTCCGGCCGGTGTCGGCCCGCCCTCCAACGAGGTGGTCGTCGTGCTCGGCCAGGCCGGCCCGCCCCTGGCGCCGCAGTCGCTGCTGGCCACCGTGCAGGGATCGGCGGTCACGCTGCGATGGAACGAAGATGCGTTCGGCCCGACGATCACCGGCTACCGCGTCCTGGCCGGCACGGCCAGCGGCCTCGCCGACATCGGTGTGATTCCGCTCGCCGCCACCGCCCGCGGGCTGTCGGTGTCGGCTCCAGCGGGCACCTATTTCGTGCGCGTGGCCGCCGTGAACGCCGCCGGCCTCGGCGCCGCGTCGAACGAAGCGGTGGTGACGACGGGCGCCGGGGTCTGCACCGTTCCCGCGGCGCCGACGGGGCTCGTCGCGGCGAGTGCCCCCGGCATGATCAGCGTCCGCTGGAACACCGCCGCCGCGGGGGCGATTCCGCTCACCTACGTGGTGGCGGCCGGTTCGGTCAGCGGCGCCGCCGATCGCGGCACGTTCGGCGTCCCGCCGACGACCACGGCGGTCGGCGGAGCGGTGCCGGCCGGGCCGTATTTCATCCGCGTGGCCGCCGGCAACGCCTGCGGGCTGTCGTCGCCCTCGGCCGAGGTCTCGACCGTCGTCCCCTGACCGGCGGGGGCGGCGTCACCCTTCGACAGCCCGGCCGGGCCTCTTTCGCTGTCGTGGCTCGCATCGCCGTGCAGTTCTGCCCGCCGCCGCACGCCAGGCGGCAATGGGCGCGGCCGGCCGTGCCGATACACTCGACATCTCCCCGCTCGAGTGACTCCGATGCTGCATCTTCGCCGCTGGAGCGCGACCGTCGCGCTGGCCGCCGTCCTCGCCGCGCCCGCCGCCGCTCGCGCCCAGCAGACCCTGGGCAGTCCCAACGTCACGCTGCTGTCGCACGGCCTCACCGCCGAGCCCGACACCAACGCCGTGTCGCCCGACGCGTCGGGTGACATGGGGCCGACGCAGTATCTGCTCGCCGTCAACGGCCGAATCCGCTCGTTCGCCAAGGCGACCGGTGCGCCCGACGGCAGCCTCAACGCGACGACCGACCTGTTCTTCACCACCGTCCGCAACGGCGCCGCCACCAGCGCGCCGCGGGTGCGGTTCGACCGCAGGGCCGGCCGCTGGCTCGTGCTGATGACGACCGCGGCGCTGCCGAACCGCTACCTGCTGGCAATCAGCAACTCGGCGACCGCGGCGACGGGCGCGTGGACGTTCATGCAGTGGACCAACGACCGCACGCAGGGCGGCGTCGGTGGCGGCGCCGCCTGCGTCGGCGACGATCCGACGCTGGCGCTCGACGAGGACGCCGTCTACGTCGGCGTCAACCAGCGCTGCGGGGCGGCACTGAACGCGCTGGCCTTCGACTCGACGTCGCTCTACGTGCTGCGCCGCAGTTCGGTGCTGGCCGGCTCGGTCGCCGACCGCACGCCCTTCCACGGCCTGGTGGCGACGCCGACCAGCCCGGGCATCTACGCACCGCAGGGTGTCACCAACTTCGACGACGACACTTCGCAGGGCTACGTGATCGGCGTCGACAACCTCGACAAGGGCCGGCTGGTGCTGCGGCGGATCACCAATCCGGGCGGCACGCCGACGCTGTCGGCCGACATCGTCGTCACGCAGGACGTCGATCCCACCGGCGACGCCATCGACGTTCCCCATCCCGGCGGGGTCCTGCCGCTCGCCGGCCACGACCATCGGCTCGGCCAGGCGGTGATCCGCAACGGCCGGCTGTGGACCTCGCACCACTTCGAGGTCGACACCTTCGGCGAAGCCGACGTGAACGGCAACCGCAACGGCGTCCGCTGGTACGAGCTGACCAACCTGATCGGCGTCGTGTCGCAGGTGCAGTCGGGGACGATCTGGGACCCGGCCGGCGCCAATCCGGCCAGCTTCTGGACCAGCGCCATCATGCCGACGGCGCAGGGCCACGTCGCGCTCGGCATGTCCACGGCGGGCCCGCTCAGCCGGGTGCACGGCGCCGTCACCGGCCGGCTGGCCGGCGCGGCGATCGGCACCATGAGCGCCCCGGCGATCTTCACCCCGGCGCACACGTTCACCTTCAACCTGCAGGGCGCCCCGGCGACCTCGCAGCCGTGGAGCCGGGTGTCGTCCACCAGCCTCGACCCCGACGACGACATGACGGTGTGGACGCTGCAGCAGTTCGTGGACGGCTTCGATTCCTGGGGGCTGCAGCTCGTCCGCGTGGTGGCGCCGCCGCCGGCCACCATCAGCTCGGTATCGCCGAATGCGCTGGCCGCCGGCCTCGCCGGCGCCGCCGTCACCGTGACCGGCAGCGCCACCGGCGGGCGGGGCTTCTTCGATCCCGGCGCCGGCTTCCTCCGCCGCCTCACCGCGGCGTTCAGCGGTGCCGGCGTCACCGTCACCAACGTGGCGTACACGTCGCCGACGTCGCTCACGCTGACCGTGAACACGGTCGGCGCCGCCGCCGGGCCGCGCACGCTCACCGTCACCAACCCCGACGGCCAGACGTCGCAGCTGGCCGCCGCGCTCACGATCACGACCGCGCCGGTCAACCAGCCGCCCGTCGCGGTCAACGACGCCGTCAGCATCCCGTTCAACAGCACCCTGAACGCGCCGGCGCCCGGCGTGCTCGCCAACGACAGCGATCCGGAAGGGCAAGGGCTGACCGCGCAGCTGGTGAGCAACGTATCGCACGGGTCGCTGTCGCTCGGCAGCAGCGGCTCGGTCGTCTATGTACCGGCGGCCGGCTTCAGCGGCATCGACAGCTTCACCTACCGCGCCAGTGACGGCGTGAACCAGAGCAACGTCGCGACGGTGACGATCAGCGTCGGCGCCAATCGCGCGCCGGTGTTCACGCTCGTCCCGGCCAGCCGCACGCTCTACGACCCGGGCAGCGGCGTGTCGTCGGGACCGCTGGCCCTTGCCGTGTCCGACCCCGACGGGCATCCGCTCGCCGTCACCGCGTCCTCGTCGAACACGGCGGTCGTGCCGGCGACCGGCGTCGTGCTCGCCAGTGCCGGCGGCGCCCGCTCGGTCACCATCTCCACGGCCGGCGCGACCACGCTCGGCGCCTCGACGATCACCCTCACCGCGTCCGACGGCTCCTTGACCGCCGCGGCGACGTTCACCATCACGCGGATGGCCTCGACCGTGCCGGGCGCGCCGCAGAACTTCACGGCCACCACCGTGCGCAACACCGTCTTCTTCACCTGGCAGGCGCCCGCCTCCGCCACCGGCGAGCCGGTGCAGACCTACCTGCTCGAAGCCGGCGCCGCGCCGGGCGCGCCGACCATCGGCATTCCGCTGGGCAACGTGCTGGCGTTCAGCGCGACGGTGCCCGACGCGCTGTACTACGTGCGTCTCAGGGCGGTGACGCCGGCCGGGCCGGGCCCGGTCTCGAACGAGGTGCAGATCGCGCTCGGCCAGGCCGCCCCGCCGCTGCCGCCGCTTTCTCTCCTTGCCATGGTGCAGGGCACCGCGGTCACGCTGCGGTGGACCGAGAACCCGCTCGGCCCGGTGATTGGCGGCTACCAGGTCCAGGCCGGCACCGCCACGGGCCTGGTGGACATCGGCGTGATTCCGCTCTCGGCGGCCACGCGCACGCTCGCGGTGAACGCGCCGCCGGCCACCTACTTCGTGCGCCTGGTGGCGGTGAACGCCGCCGGTGCCAGCGCGCCGTCGAACGAGGCGGTCGTCACGACCGGCGCCGGCATCTGCACGATTCCGGCGGTGCCGACCGGCCTGCAGGCGACGGCCAGCGCCGGCCGGATCAGCGTGACCTGGAACGCCGCCGCGGCGGGCGCGATCCCGCTCGGCTACGTGCTGCAGGCCGGCTCGATCAGCGGCGGCAGCGACCGGGCCACGCTGACGCTGCCGGCGACGACCACCGCCGTCGGCGGCGCCGTGCCGCCGGGGCCGTACTTCATCCGCCTCGCTGCCGGGAACGCCTGCGGCGTGTCGGCGCCATCGGCCGAAGTGTCGGTCGTAGTGCCGTAGTTTCAGAATCGATTGATCGGTTGATCGGTTGATCGGTTGATCGATCTGGTGAGCTGATGAACTGCTGATCTGGTGATCGGATCGTGCGATCTCGCCGGGCGAGCCCGGTCACAGATCGGCCATCAGGTCTCCAGATCAACCGATCATCAGTTAGGTCGCCCGATCAACCGATCACGCGATCAACCGATTCATCTAATCGGACAACTCTCGCCGAGAAACCTCACCGCCGTCACGTCCATCACTGGCGTGGTCGGCACCTGCGGGATCGAGGTGCGCGTCGGGTCGCTGCGCGGCATGCCGATCACGACCCGGCCGCCGCCGACCTTGCGGCCGACCTGGTAGTCGGCCAGGTCGGCCTTCTTGACGATGCCGAGCATCTCGACCCACTGCCCGTCGTACTTCTTGACCTGATCCATCGCCTCGCGCGGGCCGGCGAGGCGGAAGTGCCTGCCCGAGATGTCGGGTCCGAGCCGCGTCCCCTCGTCCTCGGGCCGGCGCTCGGTGGCGGTGAACACCCGGCCCTTGACGCAGCCGCGGCTCGCCACCTCGACCGAGTCGTTCGGGATGCGTTTCTCCCGTTCCTGCACCGGCGCCGCCGCCAGCCACGCCATCATCAGCACCACGCTCGTCATCGTCGTCTCCCGATCGGTCAGTGTGACATCGCGTACAGAAGGACGTTGATGCCGAACGCGTAGCCGTGCACCGAGAAGTTGTAGAAGTAGTCGGGATCCTCGGCCTCGCGTTCCCACGAGTCGCCGTAGTCGGTGTTGTGGGTCGCCAGCACCAGCACCCGGCCGTGCTGGTCGACGAAGGTGCGGGCCTCGGGAATCGCGCTGTCGGGCCCCCATTCCGAGGTGCCGCCGCCGGTGCCGGCCCAGAAGTTGATCGACGGGATCTGCTTGATCGCGGCGAGCGGGAACTGCATGCGCAGCATCGGGTGGTCGCCGCTCACGTCGCGCAGCGGGAACTCGGCGGCGGGCAGCACCTTGCGCATCTCCTGCTCGAAGATCGCCCAGGCCCGCTCGCCCCAGAAGTCGTCGGCCCACAGGAACCCGCCCTTGAGCAGGTAGGCGCGCAGCGCTTCGACCTCCGCCGGGTCGAGGAACAGCCCGCCCGGCTCGGTCATCATCAGGAACGGGCAGCGGAACAGCACCGGATCGGTGAGCTGGATCACGAAGTGGCGCGGCGATTTCTGCTCGTCGAAGCTCACCTGCGTGCGGGTCAGCTCCGACAGGCGGATCGAAAAGTTGACGTCGGCGTCGGGGTAGTCCACCCCCCAGCCGCCGCCGCGGCCGAAGCGGCCGGAGCGGAACACCGCCCGGCAGAAGTTGAAGCGGCCGTCGAAGCTCTGCTCGGTGGGAATGGGGAAGCGGCCGCCGAAGCGGCGCTGGCGGGCCAGGGCGTCGGCCGCGGCCAGGCCGAGGCCGGCCAGCACCAGCGCCACCACGGCATAGCGCGGCCAGCGCCGCGTCCCGGTGCGCCCTGCGGGGGCCATGCGTCCACTCTACGCCGAACCGGACGGCGAGCCGCGCGATAATACGGGCCGACCCGATGGCTCTCACCACCTCGACGCTCGACACCCTGCTCGGCGACCTGCGCGCCGTCGTCGGCGACCGCGTGTCCACCGCCGCCGCCGTCCGCGAGCACCACAGCCACGGCGAGTCGTGGCACGCTCCGGCGCCGCCCGACGCCGTGGTGTTCCCCGAGACCACCGACGAGGTCAGCCGGGTCGTCGTCGCCTGCGCCGCCCACGGCGTGCCGATCATCCCGTTCGGCATCGGCAGCTCGCTCGAAGGCCACGTCAACGCGATCCGCGGCGGCGTGTCGATCGACCTCACGCGGATGACCCGGGTGCTGCGTCTCAGCCCCGAGGACATGGACGTCACGGTCGAGGCGGGTCTGACGCACCGCAAGCTGAACGACGCGCTGAAGAACACCGGATTGATGTTCATGGTCGATCCGGGCGCCGACGCGACCATCGGCGGCATGGCCGCGACGCGCGCCTCGGGGACGGCGGCGGTGCGCTACGGCACGATGCGAGAGACGGTGCTCGGCCTCACCGTGGTGCTGGCCGACGGCCGGGTCATCCGCACCGGCGGCCGGGCCCGCAAGTCGTCGTCGGGTTACGACCTGACGCGGCTCTTCGTCGGGTCGGAAGGGACGCTCGGCGTGATCACCGAGGTGACGCTGCGGCTCTACGGGCGGCCCGAGGCGATCTCCACCGCGGTCTGCGGCTTCGCCTCGATGGAAGGCGCCGCCACCACGGTGATCGAGACGATCCAACTCGGCGTGCCGGTGGCCCGCATCGAGATCATCGACGAGGTGCAGCTGGCCATCGTCAACCGCTTCTCGAAGACCGCGTTCCCCGAGGTGCCGACGCTGTTCTTCGAATTCCACGGCCCGAGCGCCGCGTCGGTGGAGGAGCAGGCGCGGCTGGTGCGCGAAGTCGCCGACGCGCACGGCGCCACGTCGTTCCAGTGGACGGCCTCGCCCGAGGAACGGGCCAGGCTGTGGGAGGCCCGCCACAACGTGCTCTACGCGACCATCGCCTCGCGTCCGGGCTGCAAGGCGTGGACCACCGACATCTGCGTGCCGATCGCCCACCTGGCCGAATGCATCGTCGAGACCCAGGCCGACCTGCGGGCGTCGAACCTCACCGCGCCGCTGGTCGGGCATGCCGGCGACGGCAACTTCCACCTGATCTTCATGCTCGACCCGAACGACCCCGAGGAACTGGCCAGGGTCTCGGCGGCCAACCACCGCCTGGTCGAGCGGGCGCTGCGCTATGGCGGCACGTGTACGGGCGAGCACGGCGTCGGCTTCGGCAAGCTGACGTACGTGGAGCGCGAGCACGGCGACGCGCTGGCGGTGATGCGGGCCGTGAAGCGCGCGCTCGACCCGCGCGGCCTGATGAACCCGGGCAAGCTCGTGCCTGACGCATGACCGATGGTTTCATGACCCCGGGCGCCGCCGTCGAGCAGTACCTGGCGGCGCTCGGCATCGCGTTCACGCGCCACGAGCACCCGCCGGTGGCCACGGTGGCCGAGGCCGAGATCCACTGGGCCGGCATCGACGCCCTGCACGCGAAGAACCTGTTCCTGCGGAATCAGAAAGGAAGCCGCCACTTCCTCGTGGTGCTCGAGTTCTCGCGCCGCGCCGACCTGGCGGCGCTCGGCGACCTGTTCGGCGAGCGCAAGCTCGGCTTCGCCTCGTCGGAGCGGCTGCTGACGCATCTCGGCCTCACCCCGGGCTCGGTGTCGCCGTTCGGCCTCATCAACGATCGCGAGCATCGGGTCGAGGTGGCGATCGACGCCGCCATCCGCGACGCCGCCCGCGTGGCCTTCCATCCCAACGTCAATACCGCCACGCTGGTGCTGGGCGGGACCGACTTCCAGCGCTACCTGGCCGCCGTCGGCCACGCCGTGCGCTGGATCTGACCTTGATATCCTGATCGCCGCCCCGCATGGCCAAGCGCAAACCCGAACCCTCGCTCTTCGACCCGCCGTCGTCGCCTGACGGCGACCTCGGCGAGGCAGGCCCGCCGTCGCCGCCTCCGCCGGGGCCGCCTCCCGCTGGAACCGGCGGTGGCGCGTCCGGCGGCGGCGTCGGTGATGGCGCCGTCGCGCTGCACGACGCCGCGCAGACGCGGTATCTGAACTACGCGCTCTCGGTGATCACGTCGCGGGCCCTGCCCGACGTGCGCGACGGCCTGAAGCCGGTGCAGCGCCGCATCCTGTTCACGATGTGGCAGCAGAACCTCACCGCCGACGCCAAGCACCGCAAGTGCGCCAAGGTGGTCGGCGACGTGATGGGCGGCTACCACCCGCACGGCGACTCGGCGCTCTACGAGACGCTGGTGCGGATGGCGCAGCCGTTCTCGCTGCGCTACCCGCTCATCGACGGCTCGGGCAACTTCGGCTCGCTCGACGGCGACCCGGCCGCGGCGATGCGCTACACCGAGTGCCGGCTGGCCCGCATCTCCGACGAGATCCTCCAGGAGATCGACCAGGAGACGGTGCCGTTCCGGCCCAACTACGACGGCACGAAGACCGAGCCGGTGGTGCTGCCGTCGCGGATCCCGAACCTGCTGGTCAACGGCGCCACCGGGATCGCCGTGGGGATGGCCACCAACATCCCGCCGCACAACCTCACCGAGGTCTGCCAGGCCCTCATCAAGCTGCTCGACAACCCCGACCTCTCGGTGGCGCAGTTGTGCCGCTGGGTCAAGGGGCCGGATTTTCCGACCGGCGGCCAGATCCTGAATTCCGCCGACGAGATGAAGGAGATCTACCAGACCGGCAGCGGCAGCATCCGGCTGCGCGCCACCTGGGAGGCCGGACCGGTCGGCCGGTCCGAGAAGACCATCTACATCACCAGCATCCCCTACACGGTGGACAAGTCGGCGCTGTGCAACCAGATCGGCGACATCATCACCGCCCGCAAGCTGCCGCCGCTGGTCGACGTCAAGGATCTGTCCACCGACGACGTCCGCATCGCGCTCGAACTCAAGCGCGACGCCGACGAGAAGATGGTGCTGGCGTACCTCTTCAAGCACACGCCGCTGCAGACCAACTTCGCCGTCAACCTCACCTGCCTGGTCCCCACGGAGAACACCGAAGCGGGGCGGCCCGAGCGGCTCGATCTCAAGCGGATGCTGTGGTACTTCCTGCACTTCCGCCTCGACGTGGTCACGAGCCGGCTGGAGCACGAGCTCGAGCAGCTGAAGAAGCGCATCCACCTCCTCGAGGGCTTCGAGAAGGTCTTCGACGCCCTCGACGAGATCATCGCCATCATCCGCAAGTCGGACGGCAAGGCCGACGCCGCCGAGAAGATCATGAAGCGGTTCGCGCTCGACGCCGCGCAGACCGATGCCATCCTCGAGCTGAAGCTCTACCGCCTGGCTCGCCTCGAGATCCTGGTCATCCAGAACGAACTCAAGGAGAAACGCTCGCGCACCCGGCAGATCACCGCGCTGCTCAAGGACGACGCCGCCCGCTGGACGCTGGTCCGCGAGGAACTGGAGCAGGTGCAGAAGACCTACGGCGACAAGCGGCGCACCGCCATCGAGCAGGCCGACGAGACCGAGTACACCGCCGAGGCGTTCATCGTCGAGGAGGACAACGTCGTCATCGTCTCGCGCGACGGCTGGGTGAAGCGCCAGAAGGAGGTCAAGGACCTCGCCGCCACCCGTCTGCGTGAGGGCGACAGCGTGCTGGCCGCCGTGGCCGGCAGCACCCGCGCGACGGTGGTGTTCTTCACCAACTTCGGCGTCGCCTACACCGCGCGTTTCGTCGACGTGCCGGCGTCGACCGGCTACGGCGAGCCGGTGCAGCGGCTGTTCAAGTTCAAGGACAACGAGCGGGTGGTGGCGGCGTTCAGCCTCGATCCGCGCGCCATCGGCGACATCGGCCGTGCCAACGCCGGCGGCGACGACGAGCAGGCGACCATCGGCGACGCCGACGTGCCGGTGCCGCCGGTGCACGCCCTGGCGGTGACCAGCGACGGCTACAGCCTGCGCTTCTCGCTGGCCAACGTCGCCGAGCCGTCGACCCGCGCCGGCCGCCGCTACGCCCGTCCCGCGGAGGGCGCCGAAGTGGTCGGCGTGAGCGTCGTCACCGGGGACGAAACCGTGATCGCCGCCACCCGCGACGCCCGCGCCATGCTCTGTCCGGCGAGCGAGGTGAACTTCCTCGCCGGTCCGGGCAAGGGCGTGATCCTGATCAAGCTCGTCGGCGACGACGATCGGGTGCTCGGCTTCGTGGCGTCGAAGGGCGATCGCGACCTGCTCACCGTGGAGACGTCGCGCGGCGCCGAGCAGACGGTGAGCACCGCCAAGTACGAGGTGACCGGCCGTGGCGGCAAGGGCCGCGAGCTGCTCCAGCGCGGCCAGTTCACCCGCGTGGTGCCGTCGCCCGCCGTGCTACAAGGATGGAGTGAAGAGTAAGGGCCGGGCCGCGGCGGCCGCCGCCGGGCTCGCCGCCGTGGTCGTGCTCGGGGCGATCGCGCTTCGGGCCGATGTCGAAACTGCGCCGGCGTGGCGGCTGGGCGGCGCGATCACGACCGTCGTGCCGCACGGCGACACGATCTACGTCGGCGGTTCGTTCACCCAGCTCTTCACGCCGTCCACCAGCCAGCAGCAGTTCTACGATCCCGTCACCGCGTTGCCGCGGCCGCAGTGCGCCCGCTCGACCAGCGACGGGCGCGGCCTCGCCGGCGTGCCCGACGGCCGCGGCGGCCTGCTGGTCGTGCTCCGCGAGGGCGACGCCTTCGCCGACGTCAACGGCGCCTTCGCGCCGCCGGCCGGCACGACGTTCGTGCGGATCGGCGAGGACTGCCTCTGGGATCGCGGCTTTGCGGCGCCGGCCGTCGATCCGGCGGTGCCCGACGATCTGACGATCGGCGTGCCGGTGCCCGTCGGCGGCCGCATCCTCGCCGCCAACTCCGTCGTCGGTCCCGACGGCTTCCTGCGCGCGCAGGTGGCGTCGTTCGACCCGGTGAGCGGCGCCCGCACCGGCTACCAGGTCTATCCCGGCGTGGCCGAGATCGGCTTCTACGGGCCCGGCCCCACGCAGGCCGTGGCCCGCGTCCGTGGTCCGTTCGAAGCCGACTACCGGCTCGGCGCGGTGGCGCCGGCGACGCTCGATCTCACGGTGTCGGCCACGCTCCTCGCCGACGAGAGCCTCGCGCCGCGCTGGTGGCTGCGCGGCGGGACGCTGTTCCGCGCCCGGCCGGCGCCGAGCCACCTGCTCGAAGCCTACGACCTGACGACCCTCGAACCGCGCAGCGGATGGACGCCCCCGGCCGTCGTCGCGCCGGCCGATCTCGAGGTGGCGGGGGCGCGGGTCTTCGTGGCCAGCGGCGCGATCAACGGGCAGAACGTCGCGCAGCCGGCAGCGCTGCTGCTGGCCAGCGGCGCGGTCGATCCCGCCTGGATCCCGCCGCTGCTCGCCAAGCGCGTGCCCGATGCCTCGGGCACGCCGTACGTGCCGGTGCTGACGCAGCTGGCCACCGACGGCCAGCGTCTCTACATGAGCGGCGATTTCGAGCGGCTGGGCGCCACCGACCGCGAGGGGCTGGCGGCGCTGGTGGTCGGCAACGCCCTGCTCGATCCCTGGGATCCGACGCCGCTCATCGCGCAGCCGCTGGAGGTGACCGCCGGCGGCGTGCTGTTGTCGCGGCCGACCGCCACCAACCGGCTGACGCGCCGCTACCTCGCCGCCATCGACCGCGCCACTGGCCTCGCCACGTCCTGGCACCCCAACGACAGCGCCCGCATCCTGCTGCACACCGCCTCGCCCGTATCGGCGGTCGCCGTCGAGGGCGCCTGGGTCTACTTCGCCAGCGCCACCACGGGTGAGCTGCTGCGCGCCGATCGCACGAGCGGCGACGTCGATCAGAACTGGCGCGTCGTCGTGCGGCAGACCAGCGGGCTTCCCGGCGTCATCACGTCGATGGCGGTCAGCGATGCTGCCCTGTACCTGGCCGGCGAGTTCGACACGATCACGGGCACCGTCTTCTCGGTCCAGCCGCGACGGGCGCTCGCGGCGGTGGGTGTGGACGGCGTGCTGCGGCCGTGGGCGCCGGCCGTCGGCGCGTTCTTCTTCGGCGGCTCGCACCTGGTGCGGACGCTGCTGCCGCTCGGTCCGACGATCTACCTCGCCGGCGACTTCGTGACCATGAACGGCCAGTTCCGGCGCGGCTTCGCCGCCGTGGACGCCGTCACCGGCGAGCTGTCGCAGCCCGAGATGGTGGTGCTCGGCGACACGCGCGTGCGCGGGCTGGCGACCGACGGCTTCCAGGTGTTCGTCGCCGGCGAATCGTACGGCGCGCCGCTGGTCGGCGCGGTCTCGATTCCGGGATCGGAGCTGACGCCGTTCCGGCCGGCCAACGGCCGCGTGGCGGCGAGCGCGGCCTTCGTCGCCGGCCGGTTGTACGCGGAGCGCGAGTACGACATCGAGGCGGCCGTGCCGACGGCGAGGACGTCGACGTGGGCGCAGGTGATCGCCGATGGCGCCGGGCTGCTCAACCTCGCGGTCGCCGACGGCCTGCTCGAGCGCTTCGCGGCGCTGCCGGGCAACCCGCCCGGGGCGCCGGTGCTGACCTCGTCGGTCACCGGCAACACCGTGCAGCTGTCGTGGGTGCCGGGCGCCGGCGGCGCCGCGTCGAGCTACACCGTGTTCGCCGGGTCGGTCCCCGGTGCCGTGGACCTTGCCGCGTTCCCGGTGCGCGGCACGAACGCGCTGACCGTCAACGCGCCGAATGGCCGCTACTACGTCCGCGTCGTCGGACGGAACGTCTTCGGCAACGGGCCGCCGTCGAACGAAGTGACGGTGCAGGTCGGCCCGCCGCCGTGCACCGTCGCACCGGTGGCGCCCGGCCCGCTGAGCCACACGCTCGCGGGGTTCGCCGTCAGCCTGGCGTGGGGCAGCTCGCCGACCGCGGCGGCTTACCTGCTCGAAGCCGGCTCGACATCCGGCGCGACCGACGTCGGCCGCTTCGCTCTGTCGAGCGCCACGGCGCTGGTCGTCTCGGCGCCGCCCGGCACCTACTATGCGCGCGTCCGCGCGACCAACGCCTGCGGCGTGAGTCCGCCGTCGAACGAGGTTGCCATCGTCGTCACCGGCGCCGTGGTGGCGCCGAACGCCCCGACCGGCCTGACCGCGGCGGTCTCCGGCCGCACCGTGGCGATCGCGTGGACACCGCCGCAATCGGGCGGCACGCCGGCGGGCTATCAGCTCGAGGCCGGCTACGCGCCCGGCGCGGCCGACGCCGCCGTCGTGCGCACCGCCGCCCCGTCCCTGCTCGTCACCAACGTGCCGTCGGCCACGTACTACGTGCGCGTGCGCGCCTTCAACGCCGCCGGCGGCAGCGTGGCGACGGGGGAGGTCGTGGTGGCAGTGCCTTGAAGCCGGGGCTCGGGTCTCGGGGCTCGGGAACGAGTCGGCGCTGATCGCGCCGACCGTTCCTTCCAGTGCAGTGCCGACGCGGAGCTAACGCCCTCGAGGCCCGACTTGCGGTGTGCTCTGTTCCCGAGCCCCGAGCCCCGAGCCCCGAGCCCCGAGCCCCGAGCCCCGAGCCCCGAGCCCCGAGCCCCGAGCCCCGAGCCCCGAGCCCCGAGCCCCGAGCCCCGAGAGAAGCGAGCGTCTCAGCGCTTCGCTACGTTGAGCCGCGCGAGCGTGTCCGCCACGTCCTGCCCGGCGCTGGCCACCTTCACGCCCTTGTCGATGTGCAGGATCCTGCCGTCGGTGCCGATGTAGAACGTCCAGCGCGAGGCCAGTCCGGCCATGCCGAGCACGCCGTAGGCGGTCGCAGTGGTCTTGGTGGGGTCGGCGAGGATGGGATAGTCGGCCTCGACGTGCTGGGCGAACTTGGCGTTCTGCTCGGCGTCGTCGACGCTGACCGCGAAGTAGGCGACGTTGAAGGCTCGAATGGCGGCGCCGCTCTCACGGAGCGACTTGCATTCGATCGTTCAACCACCGGTGAAGGCCTTGGGGAACCAGGCGAGCACGACGGCGGACTTGCCTTTGTACTCCGCCAGCGTGTGGGTGCGGCCGTCCGAGCCGCGCAGCGAGAAGTTCGGGGCGTCGTCGCCCACCTTGAGTTCGGCCACGCTCTGCGCCCTCCCGACCGCCGCTGCGGCGAGGCCCAGCAGCAGCGATATCCCGATCCTGACCAAACTTCCGATCGTCATGAGCCCTCCGCGCACCATCCTACCCGTCTCGACGCGCCGCCGACACTGCCGGTTCCCGCGCCGCGGACCGAAATTACTATGGGATGGTGGGGCTGAGAATACTGCGCCGGGCCGTCTGGGTGGCCGCGGCGCTGGCAGCGGCGGTCGCGGCCCTGCTCGTCCTGGCGCACACGCCCCCCGCCCGGTCCCGCGTGCAGGCCTGGCTGGTGCGCCAGGTCGGCGCCACCTGGACGCTCGACCTGCAGTCGGCGTCGCTCGACTACAACCTGTTCACGCGCCGCGTGGAGTTCGCCGACGTTCGCCTGTCGGCTCCCGGCCATGCCGATGCGCCGTTCTTCGCCGCGCGCCGCGTCGCCGCCCGCCTGCCGTGGGCGGTGTTCCGCGGCACCGTGCGGCTGACCTCGCTCGAGGTCGACGACGGCCGCGTGCTGCTGGTACGCGAGGGGGGCGTCCTCGTCAACCTGCCGCCGTCGTCGGGGCTGCCGCCGCCGGACACGCCGCGCCGCCTCGACATCCGCGGCCTGACGCTGCGCAATCTCCAGGTCGACTACGTGGACCGCAGCGGCGATATCGAGGTGGCCGTCCGCGGCCTGCAGGCGACGCTCGCCGAGCGTGACGCGCCCGGTGTCGTCGGCGCCGGCGGTCCGCTGTCGGCCGCCGCCGTCCACGTACGGGTCGAGCAACGCCAGACCACCAGCGGCGCCGTCGCCGGCGAGGTCGCCTTCGACGGCAGCACCGCAGTGCTCACCAGGCTGACCGCGCCGTTTCCCGAGCTCACCGTGGTCGCCGACGGTCCGATCACCCGCGTGCTCGACGACACCGCGTTCGGACTCTCGCTGACCGGCACGCTCGACATGGCCCGCCTCGTCGAGTGGGCGCCGCCGCCGTCGCCGGTTGCCGGCGCCGCGACGTTCACCGGCACGATGCAGGGACGGATGGCCGCCTACGAGATCCGCGCCGAGGCGACCGCGCCGGCCCTGCGCATCGGCCGCGCGGCGCCGATGCCGCTTGCTGCCACGCTGTCGCTCACCTCGGCCCGCGCGCTGGTCGAACGCTTCGCCCTCACCGCGCCCGGGCCGGCGCGCGCGCCGGGCCGTCCCGGCACCGTGGCGGGCCGGGCCGTCTACACGTACGGGCCGACCGGCCGCGTCGAGTTGAACGCGACGTGGCGCGATCTCGACATGGACGTCGCGCTGGCCGCCTACGACCGCGAGCCGCTGTCGATTGCCTCGTGGCAGGACGGCGAGGCCGTGCTGACGCGCGCGGCCCCCGACGCGCCGCTGGGGCTGCGCGCCTCGGGCCGGAGCACGGCGCTGGCGCGCCGCGACCGGATCGCCGTGACCGGCCGCTGGAACGTGACGCTCGCCGACGAACGCTGGATCGCCGGGCACGATCACCACCTGCTCGACGGTGTCCACGCCCGCGGCACGGCGCGCTGGCCGGCCACCGACGACCCGGCCCGCGCGCCACTCACCGGCCCGCTCGCCGTCGACGTCGAACACGTCGGCCGCACCATTCGCGCGGCGCGGCGCTCGGGCATCGACGTGAGCGAGTCGCTCGAAGCGTTGGCCGGGCCCGTGCACGCCACGCTGGAACTCGCCGGCAGCCTCGACGAGCCGCTGGTGCAGGGCCGCGCCGAGTCGCCGGCGCTGGTCCTGCCGACCGGCGCCACCGGCACCGCCACCGCCGACGTCGTCGTCGGCCTGGTCGACATCGACGTGCCGCACTTCACGGTGCAGGCCCAGGGGACGACGCTGTCGGGCGACGCCCATCTCACCGGCACGGAGGGCCGTCTCGCCGGAGCCCTCGCCGGCGACGTCACCTCGCTGTCGGACTTCGCGCGGCCATGGCTGCCCGCAGCCGCCGACGCCTTCACCGGCACCATGCGGTTCTCGGCCACGCTCGGCGGCACGAGCGAGGTGCCCGACGTGCCCTGGCGCCTCACTTCCACCCCGCTCGCCCACGCCGAGCAGGCGATCGGCACCGTCGCGGCGGAGGGCCGGCTGCTCGGCACGGTCGTGCAGCTCGATCGCGTCAGGCTCGACCAGGGCGAGGGCGGCGCCGATCTGCGCGGCTCCTACGACTACGACTCGGGCGCCTACGATCTGACACTCGACGGCCGCGGGCTGCGCATCGGGCAGCCGTTCGTGAGCACCGGCGTGGAGTCGGTCGTCGCCGATCTGCAGTTCCGCGGCGCCGGCACGATCGACGCGCCGGGCGGCGCCGGCACCCTGCGGCTGGTGCCGTACGGCGGCCGCGTCGCCGAACTGGGCGGCCCGGCCAACGTGCGCTTCCGCTTCGCGGACGGCGAACTCCAGAGCCGCGTGTTCCTGCCGCAGCTCCGTGCCTTCGCCACCATCGACGTCGTGCCGAAGGCGCCGTACGTGGTGCGCGGCACGGCCATCGTCAGCCAGCTGGACGTCGAGCCGCTGGCGCTCGCCGCCGGCGCCGTCGCCGGCACCGTGTCGGGATCGGTGGGGCTGAGCGCGACGTTCAGCGGCACGCTCGAGGATCCGTCGTCGCTCGGCGGGTTCGTCAACCTGCAGGACGTCGCCGTGACGGCCGCCGGAGTCCCGGTGCGGCTCGATCGCCCGGCGCGCCTCAGCGTGCGGTCCGACGACTTCACCGTCGACGACCTGTCGCTGCACGTCGGCTCAGGCCTCCTCACCGTGCAGGGCCGGTTCCAGGACCCCACCGGGGCACCGCTGCGGGCGACGTTCGACGGTCCTCTCGGCGACGTCGTCACGCTCGGCCGCGTCGCCGGCGTGGCCGCCGACGTCGACGCGACGGGCGAAATCAGCGCCACCTGGGAGAGCCGCGGCAGCATCGAGAGCGCGACTTCCACAGTGGCGATCAGGAACGGCCGGCTCACCTACCTCGACCTGCCGCCGATCGAAGAGCTGCACACCGACGCCACGTTCGACGGCACGGTCGTCGAGGTGCGCGACCTGCGCGCCTGGTGGGAGGGCGGCGACATCGAAGGCAGCGCCCGCCTGCCGCTGGCGCTCCTCGTCCCCGCGTCGCCGGACGCCCCCCCGAGTCCCGGCCATGTCGATCTCAAGATCAGCGGCCTGTCGCATGAGGCGCTGAGGCCGTGGTTGCCGTCCGACCTGGTCAGCGGGCTCGACGCCCACCTGTCGGCGACGCTCGCGCTCGACGTGGCGAGCGCCGAGCTCAGCGGCGTCACCGGCACGCTGGTGCTGGACGAGGCGACCGTCACCGCCGCCGGCGTGCCGATCAGCCAGGTGCGCCCGGCGCGGATGTCAATCGCCGGTGGCGTCCTGCACTTCGACGACGTCGCCTTCAGTGCCGGCGAGCCGGTGGTGCTGGGCGGCTCGGTCGCCTTCGGCGAGGCGACGACCCTCGACGTCACGCTCACCGGCACGCCGGGCCTGCGGCCCTTCTCGGTGCTGTCGCCGCAGCTGGCCGTCGACGGCATCGCCACGCTCGACCTGCGCATCACCGGCACCACCGAGGCGCCGCGCGTCAACGGCCGGATCGAGCTCGAAGCCGGGGAGATCGTGATGCGCGACCCGCGCGTCATCGCCTCGGACATCGCCGGCCCGATCCGCTTCGAGGGCGACCGCCTGGTGGTCTCCGGCATGACCGGGTTCCTCAACGGCGGCAGCCTGGAGGCGAGCGGGACGGTGACCTTCGCCGGCGTCGACCAGCTCGGCGGCGAGCTGAGCTTCCAGGCGCGCGGCGTCGCCGTCGAGTATCCGCGCGACGTCGACAGCGAGATCGACGCGCTGCTGGTGTTCGTCCCGGGCCCCGGCGCGCCGCTGCTGCGCGGTGACGTGCGCGTGCTGCGCGGCGCCTACCACGCGACGATCAGCCTGCCGGCGCTGGTCGCCCTGAACGCGACCGCGGCGGCGCCGCCGTCCACCTCGGCCTACCTCGATGCGCTCCGGCTCGACATCGCGGTCTCGACCGAAGACGACCTGCTCGTCGACAACAACTACGGCCGCTTCGAGGCCGGTGCCGACCTCCGCCTCACCGGCACGGTCGGCCGCCCGGGCGTCACCGGCCGCGCCGAGCTGCGCGAGGGCGGCGAGATCTTCCTGCTCGGCGGCCTCTACCGGTTGAACGAGAGCAGCATCTCGTTCGCCAACCCGAACGCCATCGCCCCCGAGATCAGCGTCTCGATGACCACGCAGTCGAACGGTGCCGAGGAGACGCTGACCCTGTCGGGCACGCTCGACCGTCTCGAGACCACGGTGACGTCGAGCGATCCCGATCTCACCGGCCAGAGCGTGCTCAACGTCCTGTTCGGCGGCAACTCGCTCGGCCGCGAGGACGCGCTGGCGCTGCTGTCGGGCGAGCTGCTCGGCGTGACCGGCCGGGCCATCGGGCTCGACAGCCTGCGGCTGGAGCGCGGCTTCGGCGCCGACACCGTGCGGCAGGATCCGAGCCTCATCGTCGAAGACTTCGACATCGACCCGTCGACCCGCCTCACCCTGTCGAAGCGGCTGCGCACCGACGTCGAGGTGATCCTGTCGCAGGACCTGCGGCAGAGCGGCGGCCTGTCGGGGGTGGTCAGCTACCGCCCGTTCCGTGGCGTCGAGCTGCGCGCGACCTCACGCGACAACTCCGATCGCGCCTATACCCTGCGGCACGAGATCTCCTTCGGCGGCGGCCGCGCCGCGGCCGCGCCGCGGCGCCAGCTCCCCGAGGTGGCGGCGGTGCAGCTCGACGGGGCGGGCGCCGACGAAGCGGCGCTGCGCGAACGGCTGCGGCTCGGCCCGGGCGACCGGTTCGACTTCGTCAAATGGCGCGACGACATCGACCGGCTGCACGCGTGGTACCGCGAGCGGCGCCGCCTCGAGGCGCGCGTGCGCGCGTCGCGCGCCGACACGGCCGACGGCCGGACCGCGCTCGTCTACCGCATCACCCCGGGACCTGAGACCGAGCTGCGGGTCGAGGGCACGCAGCTGTCGTCGCGACTCGCCCGGCGCCTCGAGTCGGCGTGGTCCGACAGCGTCTTCGACCGCTTCCTGCTCGAGGAACTGGAGCGTGAAGTCGCGCTCGACGTGGTACGCCGCAACGTGATCGGGGCCACCGTCGAGGCCACCGTCGCCGAGACGTCGCCGGCCCGCAAGGTCGTGACCGTGCAGGTGCGCGGCGGCGAGCCGGTGGGCCGCCGCGAGATCCGGATCGAGGGCGCGGCCGCGCTCGCCCCGGCGGCGTTGGTCGGCGTGCTCGACGCCCAGGGGCTGGCCGACTACGTCTGGATCGATCCGGCGCTGGCGGTCGCGCCGCTGCGCAGCCATTACGCCGCGGCCGGCTACCGGACCGCGCGGATCGCGCCTGGCCCGCCGCGCGTCGAGGGCGACCGCGCGCTGCTGGCCATCGCCGTCACCGAGGGGCCGGTCACGCGGCTGGCCGGCGTGGCCTTCGACGGGGTGGGCGACGAGATGCGCGACGCCGTCGAAGACGCCGGGCGGCTGGCCGTCGACGAACCGTATCGCCCGGCCGACGTCGAGGCCGCCCGCCGGCGCATCGAGGCCGTCTACCGGCACCGCGGCTTCAACGACGTGGCGGTGACGCCTGCGGTCGCCATCGACGACGCCCAGGCGACGGCGGCCGTGCAGTTCGCCGTCTCGCCCGGCCGGCAGCAGCAGTTGAGCGAAGTGGTGGTGAGCGGCGCCGCTCGCACCCGGCCCACCGCCGTGGTGCGCGCCCTTGGCCTCGATCCCGGTACCCCGGTCGATCTCACCCAGTGGGCGCAGGCCCGCAAGCGGGTGTTCGACACCAACGTCTTCCGCCAGGTCGAGGTGCGCCCGGAGCCGGTGGCCGACGATGGCCAGGGCCCGCAGCCGGTGCGCGCCCGGGTGACCGTCACCGAGTGGCCGGCGTGGCGGCTGCGCTACGGCCTGCAGCTCAACGATCGCAGCCTGAGCGAGGCCGGCGGCGATCCGACGGCGGGCCGCAGCCGCGATGTCGGTGTCGTCGCCGACGTGCAGAACCGCAACGTGTTCGGCCGCGCCTTCACGCTCGGCCTCTACACCCGCCTGGAACAGGACCTGCGATCGAGCAGCGGCTACCTGAGCTTCCCGACGCTGTTCGGCCGGGCCATCCAGACCAACGTGTTCGCGACCGGTTCGCGGCAGGACCTGTCGTTCGACGACACGGCGGAGCCCGAATATTTCCGGGCCCGGGAGCTGGTCTCGGTGGAGCAGCGCATCCGCCGCTCGCGCGGGTTCGAGGCGACCTACGGCTACCGTCTCACCCACGAGGTCTACGACGCGTTCGACCCCGAGGATCCGTTCTACCAGAACACCCTGATCGGCCGCTTCACCAGCACGGCGCTCGTCGACCGTCGCGACGATCCCTTCGACGCCGCCACCGGCTGGTTCACCTCGTTCACCGCGGAGCGGGTCAGCAACTTCGAGTCGGGCGACGACACGATCAAGCTGCTCGCCGCGGCGTATCACTACCGGCGCGTCCTCGGGGTCACGGTGGCCTCGGCGGTGCGGCTCGGCGGCTCCTTCCTCGATCCGCTCGGCTTCGGCGAGCGGTTCTACGTCGGCGGCGCCGACACCGTGCGCGGCTACGCCGAGGCCGCTGCCGGCCCCAAGGACATCCGTGGCCGGGCGATCGGCGGCAACGCGCAGTTGATCCTCAACCAGGAACTGCGCGCGCCGATCTACCGCTGGCTGAAGGGCGTCGCGTTCGTCGACGCCGGCAACGTGTTCACCGCCAACACCGACATCGCGTTCCGCGACCTCGACGTCGGCTACGGCGTGGGCCTGCGCCTCGACACGCCGTTCTCGCTGCTGCGCCTCGACCTGGGATACCCGGCGGGCGGCGGGCGGCGGCGCTGGTACTTCGGCATCGGGCAGGTGTTCTAATTTCCGGGGCTCGGGGCTCTGGGCTCGGGGACCGGCACGTGCTGGATCCGGCGGCGACGCCCGACCGGCTGGGCGTTCACCACCGAGGCGGGCCCGGACTTCGCTGTGTCCTCCCGTAACCGGATGACCCGCCGGAAGCAGGCATGCCGGCCGTCGGGCCGCGAGAAGGTGCAGAAACGCCGCCGGGACGACACGGGCATCTGAAACCCGTGGGCCGGCGGCGTTCTGCGGACGGTGCACGGCGGGGGAGACCCCGGCGCCACCGCATGTCGTGCAGTCCGCGGGACTGCGATCAGCCGCGCAGTGCGTTCAGCGCCAGCTGCACGATTCTCCGTTCCGGGGCTTCGGGCGCCAGCTGCAGGAACGTGGTGAAGCGTTCCGCCATCTGGTTGAACCGCTTGGCGCGCTGGTGCGCCACCCCGGCGTGGTAGAAGGCATAGGCGAAGTTGGGCATCAGCTGCGTGGCGCGATCGAACGCCTCGGCGGCGCCGTTCCAGTCGCCGCGCCGCTCGAGCGCCATGCCGAGCTGATAGTGCGCGAAGCCGTGCTCGCCGTTGATGTCGCGGGCGCGCGTGCCCTCGGCGACCGCTTCGTCCTGGGCGTTGTCGATGAGCGCAATCGCCGACTGGCCGATCGCCTTCCACGCTTCGTCGTCGCCGTTGGCCAGCCGGGCGAACTCCTCGCGGGCCTGCTGGTTCTGGTCCATGCGCAGGAAGGCCTGGCCGGCGATGTACGCCGACGTCGGGTCGTTGTTGCCGGCGTCGCGCTCGGTTTGCACCCGCTGGGTGGTTTCGGCGTAGGCGCCGCGCTCCAGAAGCTGCTGGGCCGACTGCTGCTCGGCGTCCAGTCCGACCACGGCGAGCCCCGCCGCGGCCGAGCTGACCAGGATGAGTCGTGCAATGGCGTTCATGTCCTGACAGTTTTGCAAGGGGGGTGCCAGTCGCGGTGGCCGGGAACGGCCGGGATCCCGTTCTTCGGCCGGCCCCGCGGCCTGCCCCGCTGGCACTGGTTGGCCTGAACCATGTACAAATTGGCGCCGACGTGACCGAACCAGCCCATCTGGCCGACCTGCTCACCCGGGTGATGACCGGGGATCCCTGGCACGGCCCGAACGTCGATCGCCTGCTCGATGGCCTGACGTCCGAGGAGGCCGTTCAGCGCCCGGTGCCCGGCGGGCACTCGATCTGGGAACTGGTGCTGCACATGACCGGCTGGGCCCGCGAGGTCGAGGCCCGTCTTGCTGGGGCCGCGGCCGGAGAACCCCCGGCGGGCGACTGGCCCGACGAGCCGTCCCCTCCCGATGCCGCGGCGTGGGCGCGCGACCGCCGCGCGCTCTTCGCCGCGCACGAGTCCCTGGCGACGGCGATCCGCCGGGTGACGCCGGCAATGCTCGACTCGCCGGTGGTCGATCACCGCGACCGTGCCGCCGGGACCGGCCTGTCGAAGTACCTGACGCTGCACGGCCTCGTGCATCACTCGGTGTACCACGCCGGGCAGATCGCTCAGCTGCGGCGCGCGATCCGCGGCTGAGCGGCGACTACCAGCGGCGCCATGGCCGCAGGCGGTAGGGGCTGGCGCCCGGCCCGCCCCGTGGTCCAGGCGGGTTCGCCCAGTTGGTGCCGGGCCCGCCCCGGCGCCCCGGCGGGTTGCTGCGGAAGCCCGGGCGTCGGAACCGCGACGCTCCCGGGCCGCCGCGCGGCCCCGGCGGATTCAGCCACGTGGTGCCAGGGCCGCCGCGCGGGCCGGGCGGGTTGACGCGCCGGTGCGGGTGGGCGGTGGCCGGGGTCGCGCCGAGCACCAGCACGGCCAATACGCTCAGGGCCAGCGCGCGGGCGCAGGCAGCGGCAGGGAATCGGGTCATCGTGAGTCCTCCGGGCGGGCGGGCAGCGGCATCTGCCCGGGTTAGACCACGGGCCCGGCGGCGGGTTGAAGGGACGTGACTTCGGCTGGCGGACTGCTATACTACAAAGAACTTTACGCACAGGGGCATCCGGCCGCCGCACGTGGTGGCACCGGGTGTTCGCCAGCAGCCGCCCACCAGGCGGCTTGCGTCCGGGAAGCGCGGGCCTTCGGTCGTCGCCGCGCCCCGGCCGTGCGGGAAAGCCTGGCACCAGGCACGGGACCGCGTGCACGGTGCAGTCAACCGATTTCAGTTCGAGTGTCGTTCACCGATCCGGCCGTGTCCCGCGGGCAGTCCGCGCCTGTGTCCAGGCGCGCGAGGCTGGCGCTCGCCGTCGTCGTCGCCGCGGCCTTCGTCGCGCCGTTGTCGCTGCGCGCGCTGAACCGCGCCGCCGTCGGCGCGCCGCCCGGCCTCGGCTATCTGCCGGCGCTCGAACTCAGCCGCGAGCATCGCGAGTTCAACCCGCAGCCGATCGCCAATCTCCGCTACGGCCAGCCGGCGTGGGTCTTCATCGGCGACTCGATGCTGGGCACGCGCATCGACCCGATTCATCTCGGCGAGATCTCGTCGACGCGCGACGAGATCGTCGCCTTCCTGTTCCACGCCGCCACCGGCCCGGCGTGGTGGTATCTGTCGTTCAAGAACCATCTGATTGCTTCGGGCGTGAAGCCGCGAGCGGTGTTCGTCTTCTTCCGCGACACCAATCTCACCGACACGCTGTTCCGCCTCGAGAGCCTGTACGGCAACGCCCTCGACGAGGTGGCGCACGAAGCCGAGCCCGAGCTGAACGCGCTGGTCGCGGTCCGCAGGCGCGGCGTGTGGTCGCGCGTCCACACCGCGGCGGTGCGCGCCTACGAGACCGACGTCGCCGCCGGCTGGATCGAGCCGGCGATCCGCCGCTGGTTCGTCAACGCCCGCTATCCCGACCCGAGCGTGCGGCTCCGCTTCGATCGCGCGCTCGCCGATCGCTTCGATCTGGCCAACCTGCGCACCGACGTCGCCGCCGACCTCTCGGCAGCCAACGAGTCGGCCGACTTCGCCCGCGATCTGCCGACGTCGGTGCTGCCGCACATGACGGCGCTGGCGCGCCAGCACGGCCTGACGCTGTGTTTCGTCCGCGTGCAGCGCCGGCCGAGCGGCACCACGCCGCCGCCGCAGTCGCCGACGCTGCGCCGCTACGTCGCCGACCTGAAGGCGTGGCTCGAGGCCAACGGCGCCCTGTTCCACGACGACTGGGGCGACCCCGAGCTGCCCGAGTCGATCTACGCCGACGGCGATCACGTGCGCGATCGCCGGGTCTACACCGACGTGTTCCGCCGCCGGCTCGACCCGCTGTTCCGCTGATCGGGCGCCGATGATCTTCCACAGCCTCGACTTCGCCGCCTTCTTCCTGATCGTCGTGACGATCTACTGGCGGCTGGGGCATCGCGCCCAGAACGTCCTGCTGCTGGCGGCCAGCTACGTGTTCTACGGCTGGGTGCACCCGTGGTTCGTGGCGATCATGCTGGCCTCGACCACGGTCGACTACTGGGCGGGCCAGCGGATGGAGGACGACCCGTCGCGCAAGCGGCGGTATCTCGTCGCCAGCCTGGCCGTGAACCTCGGCATGCTCGGCGTCTTCAAGTACTTCAACTTCTTCGTCGCCAACGTGCGCGACGTGCTGGCCAGCGTCGGCCTGCAGGTGGCGCCGCCGCTGCTCGAGGTGGCGCTCCCGGCCGGGATCTCGTTCTACACGTTCCAGGCCCTGAGCTACACCGTGGACGTCTACAAGGGCGAGATGCGCGCCCGCCGCAACCCGATCGACTTCGCGCTGTTCGTCGCCTTCTTCCCGCACCTGGTCGCCGGGCCGATCATGCGGGCGAAGAACCTGCTGGTGCAGGTCGAGCGGCCACGGACGTGGAACGCCGACGCCGCCCGCGGCGGCGTGGTGCTGGTGATGTGGGGCCTGTTCAAGAAGCTGGTCATCGCCGACAACGTCGGCGTGATCGCCAACCGGGTGTTCGCGCAGCAGGACCCGGCGTTCGAACTGCTGTGGGCCGGCGTGTTCGCCTTCGGCATGCAGATCTACGCCGACTTCTCGGCCTACTCGGACATCGCCCGCGGCGTCGCCCGCTGGTTCGGCTTCGAGCTGGTGGTCAACTTCAACCACCCGTACATCGCCCACAGCCCGAGCGACTTCTGGCGGCGCTGGCACATCTCGCTGTCGACCTGGTTCCGCGACTACGTCTATATCCCGCTCGGCGGCAACCGCGGCCCGGCGCTGGTGGCGTCGTGCACGCTCGTCACCACGTTCCTGGTCTCGGGCTTCTGGCACGGCGCCAGCTGGAACTACGTGCTGTGGGGCTTCTATCATGGCGTGCTGGTCTGGGGCACGAGGACCATCGGCCGGGGCCTGGCGCTGCCGGAACACTGGCCCGGCCCGCTCGCCGTGGTCCAGATCGCCCTCACCTGGACGGCGATGATGGCCGGCTGGCTGTTCTTCCGCGAGACCAACGCCGAGTTCCTCGGCCACTTCCTGCGCTTGTCGCCGGCCACCTCGATGGAGGGCGAGGCGGCGATCGGCCTGCACTTCTTCGTGCTGGCGGCGACCTGGTCGCTGCCCCTCTTCGTCCATGACCTGTGGGCCCTGTCCCGCGAGCGCGGGGTCCTGGCGGTGTCGTGGATCGAATCGCGCATGACGGGCCTGCGCCTCACCGCCGTTCAGGCGGCCGGCGTCGGCGTGCTCGCCTCCCTGACGCTCGTGCTGCGCAGCACGACGTCGCTCGACTTCATCTATTTCGCGTTCTAGCTTTCGGGAACCAGAACCACAAAGGAACGATTCATGTCAGACGAACGACTCAAGATTGCCGTGTTCATCGATTTCGACAACATCGAGATCGGGGTCAAGAACACCCTCGGCCTCAGCTTCGACATCGGCGCGGTGCTCGAGGCGATCAAGGAACGCGGCGAGATCATCACCAAGGTCGCCTACAGCGACTGGAAGCGCGGCGACTACGGCCGCGCCATGGCCAACCACGCCGTGCGGCTGGTGCAGCGGGTGATGACGCCCGGCGGCGACAAGAACGGCGCCGACATCAACCTGGCGCTCGACGCGCTGGAGATGGCCTTCACCCACGACCACATCAACGCCTTCGTCATCGTCGGCGGCGACAGCGACTTCATCACCCTGGTCGAGAAGCTGAAGCAGTACGACAAGAAGGTGTTCGTGGTCGGCGGCCGCCAGTTCACCAGCCAGGTGATGCAGAAGAACTGCACCGAGTTCATCGCCTACGAGAACATCGCCAGGAGCGCCCCGCGCGCCGCCTCCGATCGGTCGCGGTCGGTGCCGGCCTCGGTCGGACAGACGATGCCGATCGACGGCGTCGTGCCGCTGGTCCGCCGCGCCCTCAAGGTGCTGGCCGACCGCGAGGTGACGCCGCAGCTCGGCCTGCTCAAGAGCACGCTGCTGCAGCTCGACTCGTCGTTCTCCGAGCGCGACTACGGCGTGAGCAGCTTCCGCGACTTCGCCGAGAAGCTGGCCGAGAAGGGCATCGTGCTGCTCAAGCACACCGGCCGCAGCACGCTGGTCGAGCTGAGCGAGGCGGGGGCGGCGATGGCCGAGGCGGCGGTGCCGGCGGCCGAGCCGGGCAGCCCGGTCGACGGGGCGGCGGCCGCGCCGCCGCTGGCCGCGGCGTCGCCGCGCGGGCCGCGGGAGATCGACCCGGCCACCGCCGAGGCGATCGCCGAGGGCGTCGAGCTGGTGCGCAACCTGCTCGCCGATCCGCCGCAGCCGCCGCGCTGGCCGATGTACCTGCGCCAGATCAAGCAGTTCATCCGCGCCAGCCATCCCGACTTCGACGACCGCAAGTACGGCACGATCGTCGATCTGATGCGGGCCTGCCAGAAGGAAGGCCTGATCCGCCTCGAGCGCGACCGCCAGGGCGGCCTGCGGGTGTTCAGCGCCACCGGCGCGCCGTCGGCCCCGGCCGCGTCGGCGCCGGGCGAGGCCGAGGCCGCGCCGGCTACGCCGCCGTCGTCGGCCAACGTCTACCGGCCCAAGAGCGTCACGCTCGGCTGGGTGATCTCGGATGACGGCGAAGAAACCGCCGAGGCCGACTCGACCGGGGAAGGCGATGGCGGCGACGACGAACTGCCGGCCCAGATCGCCATCGCGCCGATCGTGCCCGACGATCTCGAGCCCGAAGACGACCAGTCGAAGTTCTTCGCGCCGGGCAGCGCCAAGGAGCCGATCAGCGCCGGTCCGGTCGCCCGTGGCGTCAAGCGCGGCCCGCGCCGAACGATGAGCGCCGAGGATGCCGCCGATCGGCCGAAGCGCGCCCGCAAGGCCCCGGCGGGCGGCGGCGGGCAGCGGCGGCCGCGGACACCGAGGAAGGCGAAGGGATAGGACAGGGACCGGGGACCAGGGACCGGGGACCAGGGAAGGACCTCTCACGGAACTGACGCTGGTTTCGGACCAGCGTGACTGCGTGATTCGTTCTTCCCTGGTCCCTGGTCCCGGCACCTATTGCTCGTAGTCCGTCTCCACATACCCTCGCGACGGGCTCCACTGCACCCGGCGCGGCGGCAGCGTGGACGGGCGGCCGGGGCGGTGGAAGTAGACCATCACTTCGGCGTAGCGGGCCTTGTGCGGTTCGACCAGGGCGCGGGCGATCGGCAGCGCTTCGCCGAGGTAGGACGTCTCCACCTGCAGTACGAGCACGCTGCCGGCGGCGAACTGCTCGGTGACCGTCCAGCGCGCCCAGGGCTGGGCCGCGCGCTTGACCGCCGGGGGCGTCTGGGCGGCATCGACCGCGGCCAGGCGCGCCGGCGAGCCCGCCGCGGACGACACGTACCACCATGCGCCGGCCGATCCGGCGCAGGCGAGGACGCCGACCACGACGAGCGCGGCCCGGCTCACGCGGGCACGATACGCCCGGCCCTTACGGCACGCAAGCCCGGCGCGGCGCTACCGGCTGGTGCCGCCGCCCGACCACTGCGCCCTGAGCCGGGCGCGGTTCACGGCCGTGCCGCGCAGGTAGACCTGCGCGATCCGCCGCGTGTTGGTGATGTCGTCGAGCGGGTTGGCGTCGAGCACGACGAAGTCGGCGCTCTTGCCGGCGGCGAGGGTGCCGAGCTCGTCGAGGCCGAGCACGCCGGCGGCGGTGCGGGTGGCCGCCACCAGCACCTGGGCCGGGGTCATGCCGGCGGCCGCCATGTTCTCCATCTCGGTGTGCACGGTCCAGCCGACGAACTGGTCGCCGGTCTGGCCGCCGCCATCGGTGCCGACGCCGATGCGCGCGCCGGCGGCGCTCAGCCGGGCGATGCCGGCCGCCATCCGCTCCCATGACGCGGCGGCCCGCGCGCGATCCTCGGGCGACTGGCCGGCAAGACGCCGCTGCAGCCGCGCGATCTGCGCCGGCGACACGGTCTCCTCGACGAGCGGATGCACCGGGTCGAGCCACGGCGCCGTCACCAGCCGTCGCGGGCCGCCCAGCGCCATCAGCACGAACACCTGCGGCCGCGCCCTGAACAGCGCGACCAGCTCGTCGTCCACCGTCTGGAAGGCGTGGCCGAAGCCGTCCACGCCGGCGCGCAGCAGCGCCTTGGCGTCGTCGAGTCCGGTGGCGTGGACCATCACGCGCATGCCGCGCCGGTGGGCCTCGTCGATGATCGCGCCATAGATCGGCGGGGTGAGCTTGCGGACCGCGCCGCCGCGGTCGTCCACCCAGGTCTTGACGATCGCGACGCCGCGCGCCGCCAGCTCGGCGACCGCGGCCCGCGCCTCGGCCTCGGTCGTGATCCGGTAGGCCGAGTGCCGCATGTTGTCGGGCCGCACCTCGTCGGGCGGCGCCAGGCCGCGCCCCGCGGTGAGGAAGCGTGCCGCGTCCGGGATCCGGCCGGCCAGCGAGTCGTCGCGCACCTGGTACGGCAGATCGGTGAAGTCCGACCCCATCGCCTGCACGGCGGCGACGCCGAAGTAGGCGTAGCGCTGCAGGTGGTCGACGATGTTCTCGCGCGTGTAGTTCTGTGGACCACTCGTCAGATCGCGCATGTAGCCGATGTGCGCGTGGGCGTCGACGAACGCCGGCACGACGGTCTTGCCCGAGACGTCTACGCGGCTCGCGCCGGCGGGCGCCGGGACGGCTTCGGTGGCGCCCACCGCGACGATCCGCCCGCCGTCGATCACCAGCGTCCCGCGCTCGATCGGCGGCCGGTCTTCGCCGGTGACGATGCGCGCGCCGTCGAACACCACCGCGGTGGTCGTGGCTGGAGGCGCGCTGGCTGGTGGCGCCGAACAGCCGGCCATCAGGCCGGCGCCGAGAAGGAGCGTGGCGTTTCGCACGCCGCCACCATAGGCCGCCTCGCCGGAGGTGGCAAGGCTATACTCGTTTGCACGCGTCCGAGCACTCCCGGGCCCCGTGCCCCGAGTCCCGAGCCCCGCCCGTGAGCTACACCGCCAAAGACATCACCGTCCTCGAAGGCCTGGAACCGGTCCGCAAGCGCCCCGGCATGTACATCGGCGGCGTCGGCAGCGCCGGCCTGCACCACCTGGTCTGGGAGATCCTCGACAACTCGATCGACGAGGCGATGAACGGCCACGCTTCGGCGATCGCCGTCACGCTCCACGACGACGGCTCGTCGGTGACGATCGGCGACGACGGCCGCGGCATTCCGGTCGACGTGCACCCGAAGACGAAGAAGAGCGCGCTGGAAGTGATCTTCACGGTGCTCCACGCCGGCGGCAAGTTCGAGCAGGGCAACTACAAGACCGCCGGCGGCCTGCACGGCGTCGGGGCGAGTGTGGTCAACGCGCTATCGCGCGAGCTCGTCGCCACGGTGAAGCGCGACGGCCAGCAGTGGGAGATGGCCTTCAGGCAGGGCAAGCCGACGGCCGGACTCAAGAAGACCGGCGCGGCGCGCGGCAGCGGGACGACCGTGTTCTTCCGTCCCGATCCGACCATCTTCCCGAAGGTCGAGTTCGATCCGCAGATCATCCGCGATCGGCTCGAGGTGGCCAGCTTCCTCCACAAGGGCGTCAAGGTCACCTTCGACGACCAGACCAGCGGCACGAAGCACACCTTCCAGCACGAGGACGGCCTGGCCGACTACCTGAGGAAGATCCTCGTCGAGCGGTCGGGCAAGCCCGTGCACGACCTGCCGTTCGTGCTCGCCAGGGAGAACGGCCTGCGGCTCGAGCTGGTGCTGCAGTGGACCGAGTCGACCGACGAGCACCTGCGCAGCTACGTCAACGGCATCCCGACCGGCTCGGGCGGCACCCACGAAAACGGCCTGCGCGCCGGGCTCGGCAAGGCGGTGCGCAACTTCATCGACACCCACAACCTGTCGCCCAAGGGCGTGACGCTCACCGCCGAGGACATCCGCGAAGGCCTCACTGGCGTGCTGTCGGTGTTCCTCGCCGAGCCGCAGTTCCAGGGGCAGACCAAGGATCGACTCAACAACCCCGAGGTGACCAGCGCCGTCGACGGGCTGGTGCGGCCGGCGCTCGAACACTGGCTGAACACCAACATCTCGGTGGCCGAGGCGATCGTCGCCCGCATCATCCTCGCCGCCAGGGCCCGCGAGGCCAGCCGCGCCGCGCAGGCCGACGTCGTCCGCAAGAGCCCGACGGCCGGCCGCGTCAACCTGCCCGGCAAGCTCGCCGACTGCACCCACCCCGGTGCGGTGACGAGCGAGCTGTTCGTCGTCGAGGGCGACTCGGCCGGCGGCTCGGCCAAGCAGGGCCGCGACCGCGCCCGCCAGGCGATCCTGCCGCTGCGCGGCAAGGTGCTCAACACCGAGGGCATCTCCACCGCCAAGGTGCTCGAGAACAAGGAGCTCGCCGATCTGGCGACGGCGCTCGGCTGCGGCGTGGGCAAGGCCTTCGACGCCGCCCGGCTGCGCTACGGCAAGGTGATCATCCTGGCCGACGCCGATTCCGACGGCCACCACATCGCGACGCTGCTGCTGACGTTCCTCTACCGTCACATGCCGCAGCTCATCGCCGCCGGCAAGGTCTATCTGGCCCAGCCGCCGCTCTACCGCATCGACGTCGGCAAGGAGACCTTCTGGGCGCTCGACGACGCCCACAAGGAGCAGATCCTCAAGCAGCGCACCGGCCGCGCCACACCCGAGATCACGCGCTTCAAGGGCCTGGGCGAGATGATGCCGAAGGTGCTGTGGGAGACCACGCTCAACCCGCGTACCCGCCGGCTGCTGCGCGTCGACGTCGCCGATCAGCTGCTGACCGACCGGGTGATGAACGAGCTGATGGGCAAGGACGCCTCGGCGCGGTTCCGTTTCATCATGGAGCGGGCCGAGGACGCGCAGGAACTGGACGTCTGACCGCCCGGCGGGCGCCCGGCTGCCGGCGCCGGCTGTCTGGCCGGTGGTTCGTCCCATTTTCCGCGGTGGTCCGGCCGCCCGCGCTACAATTCGACGTTCCCGAATGGCCGCGGTACCCGCCCCGAAGAAGTTCGACCGCTCCCTCATCGAAGGCCCCCTCGCTCCGGCCGTCTGGCGCCTCGCCTGGCCGACGATGCTGCAGAATCTCGTGGCCGGGCTGCAGGGGGTGGTCGATCACGCGCTGGTCGGCAACATGCTCGGCTACGCCGCCAACGCCGGCATCGGCGTGGCGTGGCAGATCTTCCTGGTCGTGATCGTGTTCATGGCCTCGCTCTTCACCGGCCAGGCGGTGCTGGTCGCCCGCTTCGCCGGGGCCGGCGACCACGACAAGGTCAACAAGGTCGTCTACCAGGCGTTCATCACCTCGGTGGGGATGTTCGCCGTACTGGCGCTCATCGGCTACGTGGCCTCGCCGTTCCTGCTCACGCTGGTCAACGCCGCGCCGGAAGTGCGGGCGCAGGCCCTGCCGTTCCTGCGCATCAACTTCGTCTTCAGCATCGGCATGCTGCTGTTCTTCATGCTGTCGGCGGCGCTGCGCGCCGCCGGCGACGCCAAAACGCCGATGCGGCTCGGCGTCACGATGACGGTGCTCAACCTGGTGCTCAACCTGTTGCTCATTCCGCGGTTCGGCACCGCCGGCTCGGCGATGGGCACGTCGATCGCCGCCGCCACGGTGAGCGGCTACGCGCTGTGGCTGCTCTTCTCGGGCAAGCTGGTGATCCGCTTCAGCCGCGAGTTGTGTACGCGGCCCGACTGGACGGTGATTCGATCGCTGTTCAGATTCGGGCTTCCCACCGGCGTGCAGGGCATCGCCATGAACATCGCCGGCGTCCTGCTGCTGCGCTTCATCGGCGGCCTCGAGCACAGCGCCGCCGCGCAGGCCGCCTACACCATCAGCTACACCGAGCTGTTCTCGATGATCACCTGGACGTCGGTCGGCCTGATGGGCGCGGCCGCGACCATCGCCGGCCAGAATCTCGGCGCCGGCAAGCCCGAGCGGGCGCTGCAGGGCGTCTACGCCGCGGCGCGGATCGGGTTGCTGGTCGCCGCCATCGTCGGCTCCATGTTCCTGCTGATTCCCAATCAGCTCCTCGGGCTGTTCGGCGCTGCCGACGGCCAGGTGTCCGACATCGGCCGCCAGCTGCTGCGCTATCTGGCCCTCTCGGGCTTCTTCATCAGCGGCGCGCTCACCTTCACCGGCGGCCTGCAGGGCACCGGCGACACCCGGAGCCCGCTGGTCATCACCCTCATCTCGCAGGTGGTGATTCCGATCGGGCTGTGCTCGGTGCTGCAGGGCCTGCGTCAGCTGCAGCCGGCCGACATCTGGCTGGCCATCCTGCTCGGCCACTTCACCCGGTGCGCGCTGTCGTTCCTGCGCTTCCGTCAGGGGAAGTGGCGCAGCATCAAGGTCGATCTGGAGCCGGCCGAGCCGGCGCCGGCGTCGTAATCGTCCGGCCGTCGGCCGCGGCGTCGGATCCCGGGCGGGTCGTGCGCCACAGCAGCCCCAGGGCCGCGGCGGTGACGGCGGTGCCCGCCGCCACCGGTGCCCAGGGCATCGTCCCCGCCGTCATGTCCATGCCGAGCCGCGCCACCAGATCGGGCCGCTGCGCCAGCGTGCCGACGAGGCCGTTGTTCACGGCGTGCATCACGATGCCGGGGACCACCGACCCCGATCGCCAGCGCACCACCCCGAGCAGCACGCCGAGCGTGAAGGTGGGCAGCAGCCGGTAGATCGAGGCGTGGGCGAGGCCGAACAGCAGCGCCGCGATCAGCACCGCCGGCCAGGCGCCGAGCCGGCGCAGCCCGGCGAAGATCAGCCCGCGGAAGAACAGCTCCTCGCACAACGCCGGCGTCAGGCCGATGACCAGCCACACCACCCAGAGCGGCATCGGATCGTCGCCGAGCTGAATCAGCCGCTGCATCGCCCGGGTGAGCGATTCCGGCGGTGGCAGCAGCCGGCCGACCAGGCCGCCGGCGACGAGCCAGGCGGTGGCGCCGAGCGCTGCCGCGGCGATCACCGCTCCAGGGGACGGCCGATACAGCGCCAGCGTCCGGCGCGGGTCGAAGGCGAACAGCCAGATGACGGCGACGGTGGGCAGCAGGAAGCCGCCGTATTGGAGCACGAGCAGGGCCTGGTGGATCGGCCAGCCGCCCATCGCCAGGCTGCCGTAGAAGGCGACGACGAGGACGACGGCGAACATCGCCAGCGCCAGGCCCGGCGTCGGGATCGGCCGGCCGAGACCTCGTTCGAAGACCGTGCGCACCGACGCCCGCTCGCCGACCAGCACCGTCTCGCGATGGAAGACGTGCACGGCGGCGGCGATGGCCACCGCGGCGTAGGCCGACGCCGACACCAGCGTGAGGAACACCAGGTCGGCCGTGGCTTCGCGCAGGAACAGCGCCTTGATGAGCAGGGTGACGTTGACCACCGGCACGAACGCCGTCCAGGCGTTGAGCGTGATGGTCGGCATGGCGACGACCGCCGCCGGCAGCACCACCGCCATGTACATCGGCGTCAGCAGCGTCTGGCCGTCGCGGAAGTCCCGCGCGAACGAGGCCAGCGTGAGGAAGAGCGCCGAAGTCGTCAGGGTCACCGGCACCAGCACCACCAGGGCGAGCGCCAGGTTGCCCAGGCCGACGCCCGGGACGTCGGCCGGCAGCAGCCGCGACACGGTGAGCGACAGGCTGGCCAGGTTGGCGACCAGCGACAGCATCGACAGCAGCCACACCGCCAGGAACTTGGCGACGACGATCTCGGCCGGTCGGATCGGCGCCACCAGCAGCGTCTGCATCGTGCCGCGCTCCTTCTCGCCGGCGGTCAGATCGACCGCCGCGTACATCCCGCCGAGCACCGACAGGGTGAGCAGGATGTAAGGGAGCAGCGAGCCGAGCAGCTGGCCCGAGCGGCGTTCGGCGCGGGCGGTGTTGCGCCGTTCGAGGGCGATCGCCTGGGCGAAGCCGTCGGGCAGGGCCCGGGTGCGCTGGCGCTCGGCGATCACGGCGTCGCGGGCGTCGGAGAGCGCGTCGGCGACGCGGCCCTGGGCGACCACCGACTCGCGCCGCACCGAATCGTAGTACAGCGTGATCGTCGCGGCCGCGCCGCGCGCGACGTTGGGCGCCGCATCCGCCCAGGCGACCACCACGGCCTCCACCGTCCGGGACGCGACGGCCTCGCGGGCCGCGGCCAGCACCGGGTTCTCCGGCTCGATCTCCGGCCCCGTGCGGCTGCCCGCCCCGCGCCGGCGCGCCCCTGGCGTGCTGCCGGCGACGTCCGCCGCGGCCACCCGGGTCAGCGTGCCCGACTGGAGGCCCTCGCGCACCACCTCGGGCACGCCGGCCCAGGGCATCAGCGTGAGCGCCTCGACGGCGCCCAGTTCGCGGGCGACCGCCGGCGGCAGCGTGCCCCACACCGCCACCGGCGAGCGGCTGGCGTCGATGGCGTCCTCGCCCGACTCGGCGATGCGCGTGAAGGCCAGGATGGCCAGCGGATAGAGGAGCACCGGCAGGCCGACCGTGAGCAGCAGCGTGCGGCGATCGCGCAGCGTCTCGCGCAGTTCCTTCAGCAGGATGGTCCGGATGATCGACAGCCGCATGGGATCGCGCGTCAGGCCGGCGTCGCGCCGGCGTAGTGCAGGAAGGCGTCGGTGAGATTGGCGCAGCCCGAGCGCGCCAGCAGGTCGCGCAGCGATCCGGCGTCGACGACCCGGCCCTGGTGGATCAGCACGATGCGGTCGCAGAGGTACTCGGCCTCGCCCATGATGTGCGTCGAGAACAGCACCGCCCGGCCGGCGTCGCGGGCCTGGCGGATGGCGCGGACGATGAACTGGCCGCTCACCACGTCGAGGGCGTTGGTCGGCTCGTCGAGGATGAGCAGCGGCGGGTCGTGCAGGAACGCCCGCGCCACGTTGGCCCGCTGCTTCTGGCCCGACGACAGCGTGCCGCACGGGCGATCGGCGAAGCCGGCCATGTCGAGCTCGGCGACCAGCGCGGCGCTGCGTGCGGCGATCACCGCCTTATCGAGCTGGTAGAGGCGGCCGAAGTAGGTCAGCACCTCGCGCGGCGTCAGCCGCTGGTAGAGCTGCGTGTCGCCCGACAGGAACCCGATCCGCCGCTTGGCGGCAATCGGGTCGGCGTGCAGGTCGAGCCCGTCCACCAGCACCTCGCCGCGGTCGGGCGACAGGATGCCGGCGAGCATCCGCAGGGTGGTGGTTTTGCCGGCACCGTTCGGCCCCAGCAAGCCGACGATCTCGCCCGGGCGGACCTCGATCGACACGTCGTGCACGGCCGCGATCTCGCCGAAGCGCTTGCCGAGCCTGCGGGCTTCGAGGCCGCGTCCTGGGTCCGGCATCGTCAGGACTACAATCTTACGGTTGTCCGATCCTTCGAGGTGTGACGCAGATGGCCGCTGACTTCTCAGGTATTCGCAAGGTCGTTCCGCCCGTCAACGAACCAATCCGCAGCTATGCCCCGGGCACGCCCGAGCGCGCCGCCGTCAAGGCGCGGCTGGCGTCGATGGCCAGCGAGCGGGTGGAGATCCCGCTGGTCATCGGCGGCAAGGACGTCCACACCGGCGATCTGGGCCACGCGGTGATGCCGCACGACCACGGGCACGTCCTGGCCGACTTCCACAACGCCCGGGCCGAGGACGTGACGGCGGCCATCGCCGCCGCCCGCGAGGCCCGCGCCGAATGGGCGAGCTGGGCCTGGGAAGACCGCGCGGCGGTGTTCCTCAAGGCCGCCGACCTGCTCACCACCACCTGGCGCGACACGCTCAACGCCGCCACCATGCTCGGCCAGTCGAAGACCATCTTCCAGGCCGAGATCGACGCGGCCTGCGAGCTGATCGACTTCTGGCGTTTCAACGTCGCCTTCGCCGCCGAGCTGATGGCCGAGCAGCCGGTGTCGACGACGGCGATGTGGAACCAGACCGACTACCGCGGCCTCGAAGGCTTCGTCTACGCGGTGTCGCCGTTCAACTTCACCGCCATCGGCGGCAACCTCACGACGACGCCGGCGCTGATGGGCAACACCGTCGTGTGGAAGCCGGCCGCCAGCTCGATGCTCAGCGCCTACTACACGCTGCGCCTGCTCGAGGCCGCCGGCCTGCCGCCCGGGGTGATCAACTTCGTGCCCGGCGATCCGGTGATGGTCAGCCGGATCGCCCTGGAGTCGCCCGAGCTGGGCGGCATCCATTTCACCGGCAGCACCGGCGTGTTCCAGAGCATGTGGCAGACGGTGGGCGCCAACATCGGCCGCTACCGCACCTATCCGCGGCTGGTCGGCGAGACCGGCGGCAAGGACTTCATCGTCGCGCACCCCTCGGCCGATCCGCAGGCGGTGGCGGTGGCGCTGGTGCGCGGCGGCTTCGAGTACCAGGGCCAGAAGTGCTCGGCGGCCAGCCGCGTCTACGTGCCGCAGTCGATCTGGATCGAGGTGCGGGAGCGGGCCATCGCCATGATGCGCGAGATCGCCATGGGCGACCCGCGCGACTTCCGCAACTTCATGGGCGCGGTGATCGACCAGAAGGCGTTCACGAAGATCAGCGGCTACATCGACCACGCCAGGCAGCACGCCACCATCCTCCAGGGCGGCACCTGCCGCGGCGACAAGGGCTGGTTCGTGGAGCCGACGCTGGTCGAGACCGACGATCCGGGCTATCGCCTGCTGTGCGAGGAGATCTTCGGCCCGGTGGTCACCGCTCATCCTTTCCCCGACGCCAGGTGGCGCGAGACCCTCGCCATCGTCGATCGCACCTCCCCCTACGCCCTGACCGGCTCGGTGTTCGCGCGCGATCGGGCCGCGATCCGCGAGGCCTCGGCGGCGCTGCGCAACGCCGCCGGCAACTTCTACGTCAACGACAAGCCCACCGGCGCCACGGTGGGCCAGCAGCCGTTCGGCGGGGCCCGCGCCTCGGGCACCAACGACAAGGCCGGCTCGAAGATGAACCTGCTGCGCTGGGTGAGCGCCCGGTCGATCAAGGAAACCTACAACCCGCCGCGGGAGTTCACCTACCCGTTCATGGGCGCGGAATAGCCCCGGAAGGACGTGACCCCTTGGCCAAAACGAATCCCGTCGTCGATGCCCTGGCAGAGCTGCTGTCGAACAGCTACACGCTCTACCTCAAGACCCAGAACTTCCACTGGAACGTCACCGGCCCGATGTTCACCACGCTCCACACGCTGTTCATGACCCAGTACAGCGAGCTGGCGCTGGCGGTGGACGAGATCGCCGAACGGATCCGTGCCCTCGGTGCCTTCGCCCCCGGCAGCTTCGCCGAGTTCAAGACGAAGAGCGCCGTGAAGGAGGCCACCGGACACCCGAGCGCCAGGGAGATGATCAAGGCGCTGGTCGCCGATCAGGCCGCGGTGGTCGCCGCCGCCGAGAAGCTGTTCGCGGCGGCCGAGAAGGCCAAGGATCAGGCGTCGGCCGACCTGGCGACCCGGCGCCTCGACGTGCACCAGAAGAACGCGTGGATGCTGCGCACGCACCTCGAGTAGCGGTTCGGCAGAGCCGAGGCTCTGCCCGGCGCGGTCAGAAGCGCCACAGGCGCGTGGCCTTGACGACGAAGGTGCGGTTGACCAGATCGGGGAAGCCGCGCCGGCCGGTGGTGTCGCGGCCGTCGCTGTAGACCACGAACAGGTCGCTGCCGGCGCGGTACTCCCACCGGTAGCGGATGCTCGAGATCACGCTGTTGCTGGTCGAGTTGTACTGGACGTTGACGGCCAGGGCCATCCGCGGCGACAGCGTGAGGTTGGTGCGGTTGGTGACGAGCTTGGTCGTCGCCCGGCCCGCCGGCAGGTCGAGCCAGTTGATCGTGATGCCGGGTTCGAGCGTGAGCCGCGGCGACACCACCACCAGCCCGCGGTACCCGGCTTCGGACTTGGTGCCCTCGTAGAACCCGCCGTGGGCCAGCGCGATGGTGCCCGACAGCCGGCGCTGCGGCCCGAACTGGTACTCGCTGCGCAGGTCGGCGAAGCGGTAGCCGCCGGCGGGAATCACCCGGCCGGGCACCACCGGGAAGGGCTGGCGCAGCAGCTCGTAGATGCGGCCGTACTCCAGGCGGAACTGGTCGTTGTTCTGCAGCTCGAGACGGTAGTTGGCGCGCGCCTCCTGCGTTTCCAGCACGCCGTCAGAGCCGCTGATGTAGTCGAACTCGGCCTCGTAGTAGTGCTTGCGGATGCGGGTGGCGTTCGCGGGCCGCGGGCTGAAGCGCAGCGTGCCGTAGTGGCGGCTGAACGCCTCGCGGCGCAGGAAGCCGATCTGCGGGTCGTAGTGCCGGCCCACCGTCAGGTGTTCGACCCGGGCGCCGTAGCGATCGCCGTTGTACTCGAACTCGCCGCGGTAGCTGCTGCGATCGGCCACCGACTGGCCGGCGCCGCCGCTGTCGGACATCGTCCAGAACCCCTGGGCGATGACGTTCTGGAAGAACGCCAGGTTGGCGTCGACGCCGACCACCGAGTTGGCGGTGCCGTCGCCGGGCCGACGGTGCGTGGCGATCAGGCCGACGTTGCTGCGCCGCAGCACGTCGCGGCGCAGCCGCACCACCGAGAAGTTGGTGGCCGGAGTGCTGGCGATCCGGGAGTCGTCGGTCTGGATGTTGAGCAGGCCGACGCTGTAGCGGCCGATGCGGCCGCTGAGGCGCCCGCCGGCCTCGATCGGCAGACTCTGTCCGGTGCTGCTCAAGCCGATGCGGCGGCTGTAGAACACCACCGGGGTCAGGCTGGGGCCGCCGCCGCCGTCGCCGCCGCGCTGTCCGGCGCCGAAGTTGAACAGCCCCTGGCCCTCGAGGAAGAAGTCGCGCCGCTCGGGGAAGAACAGGCTGAAGCGCGTCAGGTTGACCTGCTGCTGATCCTCCTCGACCTGGGCGAAGTCGGTGCGCACGGTCAGGTCGGCCATCAGGCTCTTGGTGACGCCGTATTTGACGTCGCCGCCGAGGTTGCCCGACGGGTCGTTCGAGAACGGCGGCCGCGCCGCCTTGTTGGTGGTGATCGCGCCGATCGTGTACGGCTTCACCTCGAGGTTGCGGGCCTGCGACGGGGTCTCGACGCCGACCAGGGTGGCGAAGATGTCGAAGCGGTACATCGCCCGGTTGCCGGCCGAGGCGGGGATCGGCGCGATCGAGTGCTGCTCGTTCTTCCAGCGGACGACACGGCGCAGGTTGAAGCCCCACACCTGCGGGCCGGCGGCGCGGAAGCGCAGCGACTTGAACGGGATGGCGATCTCGGTGGTCCAGCCGTCGGCGAGGATCTGCGAGCGCGTGTACCAGACCGTGTTCCAGTCGTTGTTGTTGCTGCGTTCGTCGAACACCTCCTGGTCGCGCAGCGCCCCCAGCGCGTTGGTCTGGAAGAAGTAGCCGCTGCGCCGGGTGTAGAGCGAGTCGATCGAGACAGTGAGGTTGTCGTTCTGGAAGACGTTGAAGCTGTCGCGCCGCATCTCGTTGGCGACCAGCCGCTCCGGCGCGCTGTCGTACGACCGCACCGCAACGTAGAAGTTGCGGTCGTCGAAGAACAGCCAGGCCTCGGTGCGCTCGGTGGCGGGCTGGCCCTGGCGCGGCTCCATCTGGATGAAGTGCGAGATCGGCTTCACCTCGCGGTAGGCCGCTTCGTCGAGGGCGCCGTCGAGCGTCAGCGGCGCGGCCAGACGGGTGGCGCGCAAGGTGATGCGCCCGGCCTCGTCCTGGGCGAACACCTCGGGCGCCAGCGGCGCGGCGGGGCCGGCGAAGGCCGGCAGCACGGGATCGCCGGTGGCCTCCGCCGGCTGGCGGCCCTGCGCCGACAGCTCGCTCGCCACGGCGAGCAGGAGGAGCGTCGGCAGGAAGGCGCGCGGCATGCGCAGCCTTCGATTACGGGAACGCACGCGGTGGCGGCCGCCGGCGCAGCCCAGACGTCTCGAATGGCCAGAGTCGCTGCACATGAGTAAGTTCTGGGCGCACCATTCGAGGCGTCTGCCAAACGATGCTGAACCTGGCGGGGCGGAGCCGAACCCTGGCGCTACGATCGCACGTTGGCGGTTCGATGAGGCTCGGGCCCGCCAGGTTTTACCAGCTTTTTACCAGCGGAAGAGCTTCGTGACCTTCACCACGACCGAGCGGCTCTGCAGCACCGGGAAGCCCGGGCCGGTGGTGGTGCGGCCGTCGCTGTAGACGACGAACAGTTCGCTGCCCGGCTGGTACTCCCAGCGGAAGCGCAGGTTGGCTGAGGTGGCCGCGGCGAGCGACTGGTACTGGACCAGCGCGGCGACGAACATCCGCGGCGTGACCGTGTAGGTGAATCGCGTGCTGACGAGATTGGCGTTGCCGCTGCCGTAGGGGGCGTTCACCCGATTCCACGACAGCGTCGGCTCGGCGTAGAACTGTGGCGTGAACTCGACCCGGCCTCGCCACGTGGCCTCGGCGAGCGTGCCGCCGTAGAAGCTGCTGCGACCAACGACGACGCTGCCGCTGATCCGTCGCTGCAGGCCCATCTGGTAGCCGATCTTGTTCTGCGTGAACCAGTACTCGCCTGCCGGCACGCTGACGCCGCGGGCGATGTCGAACGGCGTCACGATCTGCTCGAAGGCGCGGGTCACCTCGGCGTTGAAGAAGTCGCCGTTGCTGAACTCGACGTTGAACTGGCCCTGGTACTCCTGTGTCTGCACCCCACCGCTGGCGCCAGTGATGTAGTCGGCGCTGGCCTGGTAGTAGAGCTTGCGGACGTTCCACAGCGCGCGCGGCCGCGGGCTGAACCGCGCCATGCCGTACGACCGGCGAAACGCCGTCCGCCGCATGAACCCGACCTCGGGCGTGAAGTCGTCGCCGACGTAGAGGTGCTCGACGTTCAGCGCATAGCGGTCAGCGTTCCAGTCGAAGCGGCCGCGATAGCTCGACTGGTCGCCGTCGGCGCCGTCGGTCTGCGTGCGCGCCCAGTAGCTGTCGATGCGCAGGTCGGCGGTGGGATTGAACTGTGCGTCCACGCCGCCGGTGAAGCTGTTGGCCTGCGTGCTGCCGGTGGGCGCGCGGCTGGTGGCGATGAGGCCGACGCGGCTGCGGCTGAGCACGTCGCGGTTGACGCGCAGCACCGAGAAGTTGGTCGACGGCGAGGCGAAGCTGGCCACGTCGTCGGTCTGCATCGACAGGGCGCCGATCTGCCACGCGCCGGTCCGGCCGAGCAGCCGGGCGCCGCCGATGATCGGCACGGCGCCGTTCGCCGACAAGCCGATGCGCCGGCTGTAGAAGAGAATCGGCGTCAGGTTCTCGGGCTGCGAGCCGCCGCCGTTGTTGCCGCCGCCCCCCCCGCCGCCGCCGCCGCCCCCCCCGCCGCCGCCGCCGCCCCCGCCGACGCCGCCGAAGGCGAAGCTGTCCTGGCCCTCCAGGAAGAAGTCGCGCTTCTCGGGGAAGAAGAGCGAGAAGCGGGTCAGGTTGACCTGGGCTTCGTCGTCCTCGACCTGGGCGAAATCGGTGTTGTAGGTGAAGTCGGCGACCAGCTGCTGGGTGATGCCCCATTTGGCGTCGCCGCCGAAGTTGGCGTCGCCGCGATTGCTGAACGCCGGCGTGGCCACCCGGTTGGTGAGCACCGAGCCGAGCACGTACGGCTTGATGTCGATGTTGGGACGGCGCTGTGGGGTTTCGAGGCCGGTCAGCGTGGCTTCGCTCGACAGCTTGTTGAGCCCGCGGCGACCCCACGACCGGGGGACGACGTTCAGGTAGGAGATCTCGTTCTTCCAGCGCACCATCCGGCGGAAGTTGACGCCCCAGGTCGTGCTGCCTTCCTTGAAACGGATCGATCGGAACGGGATCCGCATCTCGATGGTCCAGCCGCCCTCGAAGTCGGCGGCCTGCGACCACCACAGGCCGTTCCAGTTGGGGCTCGGCTGCTCGTTGGTGGCGGTCCAGTCGAACATCCCGCCCAGGCGGTTGGCGGCGAAGCCGAAGCCGTTGCGGCCGTCGTTGAAGGTGTCGAAGATGACGGCGAGATGGTCGTTGTTGAACGAGTTGAACGAATCGCGCCGCATCTCGCTGGCGACCCGCCGGTCCGGCTCGCTTTCGTGGAGCCTCGCCCCGATGTAGATGTTCTTGTCGTCGTAGAACAGCCACACCTCGGTGGCCTCGGTGGCCGGCTCGCCTTCCTCCGGCTCCTGTTGGAGGAATCCGGTGTAGGGGAGCACGGTGGTGTAGTCGGCCTCGGTGAGCCGGCCGTCGAGGGCGAACTCGCCGCTCAGGCGGGTGGCCCGCACGGTGGCGAGGCCGTTCTCGTCGCGGGTCATCGTCACCGCGGCGGCGGCGCTGCCGGCACCCGCCGCCCGCTCGACGACCGGCTGCGCGTGGACGGGCACCGCCGCGAGCGCAGCGAGCACCGCGAAGCAGACCCAGACGAATCGGGAACAGCGCAACGCGGGCACGTGATGCACGCTGAGAAGCCTTTATTTGAGCATACCGGCTCGGCCGTCCCGCGTAACGAGTTGTCATCGCCGGCCCGTGGCGGTCATGGACACCATGCGCCGTACGCAGAAACGGCCGTGCTGCCCGGTGCAGCACGGCCGTTCTGTACGCCGGAGGAGGCCGGTGAGCTTCAGTGCACCTGCGGACGCTGCAGGGTGCGGGAGGCTTTCCAGTCGTCGGACAGGATCGCCCAGAGGTGCTGATCGTAGTGCTGCCCGTGCCGGTCGAACGACTTGCGCAGCACCGCCTCGCGCACCGCCCCCACCTTGGCGAGCGCGCCGTTGCCGCGGCCGTTGACTACCGCGGCCCGGGCCTCGAGGCGATGCACGCCGATGGTGTCGATGGCGAAGTCGACGACCAGGCGGGCGCCGTCGGCGAAGAGCCCGGTGCCCCAGTAGGGCGAACCGAGCACGAAGCCCCACTCCGCGGTGTCGAACGCGGCGTCGAGCTGGCGCACCTGGAAGATGCCCACCGCGGTGTCGGTGCCGGCGGGCACCACCGCGAAGCAGGCGTAGCGGCCGGCCGCCTGTTCGGCGTGGGCCCAGGCGATGAAGCGCTCGAAGCCCTCGACCGTGGTCGGCGGCGGCGAGATGAAGCGCGCCACTTCGTCGGTGGTGAGCAGCGCGTGCAGCGACCGCGCGTCGTCGTTGCGCAGGGCGCGCAGGGTGACCGTGCCCGCCGCCAGCACCGGCAGCTGCCGGCGCCAGTCGGTGGTCGTCGTCTCGTGCGCGGCCGGGTAGTCCATGGCCGGGAGCGTGGCGTGCACGGCGTCGACGTAGGGCATCCTCTCCATTACCAGGACCCTCCCGTCGAGCCGACCGTCGTCACCGCGTCGGGGTTGTTCTCGAGATCCCACAGCAGCGGATCGAAGGCGAGCACCTCCGCCGTTTCGTCGCCGAACATGTAGCCGTCGGTGCCCGAGCTGCCCCACGTGGCGTCCGGCCCGGTGCTGAGCCCCCACACGATGTTGTCGTCGTCGAGGCCCCACACGATGTTCAGGCCCCAGACGATGTTCGAGCCCAGCGCGCCGAGGCCCCACACGATGTTGTCGTCGAGCCCCCAGACGATGTTGTCGTCGAGGCCCCACACGATGTTCAGGCCCCACACGATGTTGTCGTCGAGCCCCCACACGATGTTGTCGTCGAGCCCCCAGACGATGTTGTCGTCGAGGCCCCACACGATGTTCTCGCCCCAGACGATGTTCCTGCCCCAGGCCACGTCGAAGCACGAGCCGGCGCAGTTCTCGCCCCAGACGATGTTCTTGGCGAGCGAGGCCGCTTCACCCCACACGATGTTGGTGCCCCAGGCGTTGGCGCCGGGCGTGATCACGCCGCCGCGCACGCGGTGGTTGCCCCACAGGATGTGCTGGCTCCACGACCGCGACAGCGGATAGCGGCTGCCCGGCTTGGCGTCCTTGAAGTACTTGGCCAGCGTGACCGCGCCGCGGCTGTTCAGGAAACCGGCGCCCTGGGTGAGGAAGTCGTAGTTGGCGTTGACCTCGGCGGTGAACTGCAGGATCGCCTTGACGAGGTTGGGCGTCAGGTTGGGGTTGGCCTGCAGCATCAGCGCCACGGTGCCGCTGACCACCGGCGCGGCCATGCTGGTGCCGCTCAGCGTGAGATACGGCTTGTGGTAGGTGTAGCGCGAGCCGCTGACGAGGTACTGCGCCTTCTCCACGTACATCTTGCTGCCGGGGCTGGCCAGCGAGACCACGCCGGTGCCGGGCGCGACCAGGTCGGGCTTGACCGCCAGGTCGTGCATCGTCGGCCCGCGCGAGCTGAACGGCGCCACCGTGTCGTCGCCGCGCCGGGTGGTGCCGTTGGCGTTCGAGGCGCCCACGGTGAGCACCCACGGCGCGTTGGCCGGGGCGGTGATGGCGCCGTACTGCGGGTCGCCGGCGGCGTTGCGGCCGATGTTGCCGGCGGCGGCGACCACGACGATGCCGGCGTCTACCGCGCGCTTGGCGGCCAGCGTGAGCGGGTCGGTGTTGTAGCTCTCGAACACGCCCGCGCCGAGCGACATGTTGATGACGCGGATGTTGTAGGCGGCGCGGTTGGCCACCGCCCAGTCGAGCGCCTGGATGATGTAGCTGATGCGGCCCTTGCCCTCGCCGTCGAGGGCCTTGAGCGCCACCAGCGTGGCTGCCGGGGCGATGCCGGCCTTGTGGCCGTAGGAGTCGTAGCCGTTGCCGGCGATGATGCCGGCCACGTGCGTGCCGTGGCCCCAGTCGTCGTAGCGGCTCGTGTAGCCGTTGACGAAGTCGACGAACCTGGTGACGCGCTGCGTGGTCGTGCCGGCGTAGCGCAGATCGTCGTGGTTCGGCGTGACCCCCGAGTCGATCACCGCCACGCCGACGCCGGCACCGGTGTAGCCGAGCAGGTAGTGCACGGTCTTGGCGCCCACCGTGATCGACGAGCGGCCGAGGAACGCCTCGACCGGCCGGTCGTAGTGGACGCGCTTGACGTCGGCGCGCCGCGCCAGCTGGCGCAGCAGCCGCTTCGACATCCGCGTCGAGCGGCCGCGCATGCCGCTGAGGCGGCGCTCGCTGCGGCGACCGTGGGCGGCCACGACGTTGTCGGCGTCGCGGTCGTCGTTGAACTCGATGATCACCGGCAGGTCGTCGTCGTCGCCGGCCTTCACCTCGTGCAACAGGGTGTCGAACTTGGCCTCGTCGGCCCGCCACTGCTTGAATCGCCGCTGCGCCGAGGCGTCGTCAGCGAACGCGCCCAGCCCGATGGCGACGAGGAGTGCGAAGAGCCCAAAACGGCGAGGACCGGGGAACGTGCTGGTCCGGCCTGCGCCGCGAACCACGGAGAGGGATTTCATGCCCCCCCGCAGCGCAAGGCCGCTGCCAGGACCGTGAGGACGATCACGAGACCGGCGCGATCCGCGGAATCGCTCAGTGTTTTCGTCGATCGCGCGGCCGATTGCACGTGGTTGCCGACGGTGCTGATCGCAGCTTTCGCCGGCACCGCGTGCACCGGAATGGAACAGCGACCGGTGGCGTGGGCCCGGCGCGTCCTTCTAACTGCTTACGGGCGAGTGAGTTGAGGCTTGCGTGTGCCGGGCGGGAACAGCGTGATCAGAAACTGCACACACGCGGCGGTGCGACCTTCACAGAATCTGCCACCCTGGCGTGGCCGCGAGGGCGTGGCTGGCCGCGCGCGTGAACAGCGCGGGCGCGCCGCCGGTGTGAAGGAAGACCACGACGTCGTCCGCCGGGATCTCGCCCAGGCGCACATGACGGATGAGCGCGGCAAGGGCCTTGGCCGTGTAGGTGAGGTCGAGCACCAGGGCCTCGGTACGCGCGGCGAGCACCGTGGCCTCGAGACACTCGGCGGTGGGCACGCCGTAGCCGTCGCCGATGAAGCCCTGGTCGGTGACGAACTCGGCGCCGAGCACGCCGTCGTCGAAGCCGAGCAGTGCCGCGGCCTCGCGGGCAGCACGTCGGGCGCGCTCGTGCTTCTCGGGTTCGCCGGCGCTCACGGCGATGCCGTGCAGTCGGTACGGCGCGGCGCAGAGGTGGGCACCGAGCGTGAGCCCCGCCTGGGTGCCGCGGGAGCCGCTGGCGAAGTAGAGGCGGGACGGGCGCACGTCGATCGCCTCGAGCTGGCCGCACAGTTCCAGCGTGCCCGCCACGTAGCCGAGCGCCCCGACGGCACTGGAGCCGCCCACCGGAATCACGTACGGCGTGCCGCCGCGCGCCCGTACGGCGCCCTCGACGTCCCGAACCTTCGCCTCGTCGAGTCCCACCGCCAGCATCGGATCCACCGACGGCACGAAGTGGACCCGGGCGCCGAACAGGTGATCGAGCAGCAGGTTGCCCTCGGCATCCGGGTCGGGCGCGTGGGCCGTGAGCACGAGTTCGGCATCCATCCCGGCGATGCGGGCCGCCCCTGCCGTCATGCGCGCGTGGTTCGACTGCACGGCGCCGGTCGTGATCAGTGTCGTTGCCCCGAGCCGCCGGGCATCGCCCACCAGGTACTCGAGCTTGCGCGCCTTGTTGCCGCCGCCGGCCAGGCCGGTCAGGTCGTCGCGCTTGACGAGGATTCGCGGGCACCGCGTCGCACCGCCCAGCGCCTCGCGCAGGCAGGCCGCTTCCTGCAGCGGCGTCGGCAGCGTCGCCAGCGCCAGTCGCGGCTGACGCCCCAGGGCGTCGCCGAGGATCGCCGAATCCGTGCCGGTCATCGCGTCGATTGTGGCTCAGACGGTCGCGCCCGCGGCAGCGGGCTGCATGATGTCGAGCGCCGCCAGGAGCCCCCGGAGGTCAGTCGGCACCGGTGCGACGAACGACAGCGGTGCTCCCGACCGAGGATGTGCGAACGACAGCTTCCACGCATGCAGCGCGTGGCGCTCGAAAACCGTCGCGGCGCGGTGCATCCGCGGATCGGGCAGGCGTACGCCGGTGCGCGCGCGGTAGACCTGGTCGCCCACGAGCGGCCAGCCGCGTTCCGTGAGGTGGACCCGCAGTTGATGCGTGCGACCGGTGACGAGCCGGCAGGCCAGCAGCGTGACGCCCCGCGCCGGGCCGCGGCCCCGCGCCAGGGTGCGGTAATCCGTGGCCGATGCGGCGCCGGAGTCGCTGGCCATCACGCGGCGAGGGTCGAGCGGGTCGCGACCGAGCTTCGCCTCGATGCGGCCGGCGGCCGGGGTCGGACGTCCCCACACCAGCGCCAGATACTCCTTCACGACCGCGCCGCGCTGCAGGGCGGCCAGGGCGTCGCGCGACTTGGCGACCGCCAGCAGCCCGGAGGTGTCCTTGTCGAGGCGATGCAGCAGGTGCGGCTGCCACGCAGGTTCCGCGGCAGCGGCACGGCCCAGCAACGCGTTGAGCAGCGTGCCCGACCGGTTGCGATACGAGGGATGCGCCACCTGACCGGGCGGCTTGCTGACGACGATCAGGTCGTCGTCCTCGTAGATGACGTCGAGCGGCAGCGGCTCGGCGATGGGCGCCCGCCGGGGCGGTCGCGCCTCAACGCGGAGCTTGACCAGGTCGCCCGCCCGCAGGCGTTGCGCCGGTCGTGTCGCCGTGCCGCCGTTGACGGCGACGTCGCCGGCGGCCACCAGGCGCTGGATGCGCGCTCGCGACAGGCCGTGCAGCACCCCGTGCCGGAGCACCGCGCGATCGAGGCGCTGGCCGTCGTCGCCGCGATCGGCGACGAACTCCACGCCCTGGCGGGCGCCCATCGTGTCAGTCGCGAATGGCGATGAGCTCGACGTCGAACACCAGCATGCCGGCCGGCGACCCCGCCTGGCCCTTGTAGGCGAGGTTCTGGGGAATCCAGAAACGCGTCTTCTCGCCCACCACCATGAGCTGCACGCCCTCGGTCCAGCCGGCGATCACGTCGCCCAACCCGAAGGTGGCCGGTGAGCCGCGCTCGACCGAGCTGTCGAACATGCGGCCGTTGGTCTGCCAGCCGGTGTAGTGCACCGTGACGCGGCTGTCGCGGCGGGGATGGTCGGTGCCGGTGCCGGCCTTCAGCACCTTGTAGGCCAGACCCGACGGGGTGCGCTTGGCGTCGTCGGGCGCGGCCGCGACGTCGGGCGGCGCGACGCGCGGCGACGGGGCCATGTCGAGCAGCTCGATGTCGAAGACCAGCATGCCGGCCGGGCGGCCCGCCTGGCCCTTGTAGGCGAGCGATTCGGGAATCCACAGCCGCCGCTTCTCGCCCGCGACCATCAGCTGCACGCCGTCGCCCCAGCCCTTGATCACCCGGTCGAGCGGAAACGTGTTCGGGGCCTTGCGCGCGTAGGAGCTGTCGAACATCTTCCCGTCGGTCGTCCAGCCCGTATAGTGCACGGTGACAAGGTCGGTCGCGCCCGGCCTGGTGGTGCCGGTGCCCGGCGTGAGCACCTTGAACGCCAGCCCCGACGGCAACGTGGTGGCGTCCTTGGGGGGAGCGGCCACGTCGGGAGGAGCCGGGATTGGAGCGGGAGCGGCCGGTGGGGTCTGCATCGCCGAAAGCATGACAGGTGCTGTCAGCACGAGCAACGCCATGCCAAAGTGACAAACAGTCGCGCGCATCCCCACATCCTGAACGATGCGGGCATCGCGCGCAACCGCTCGGCGGCCGCACGCGAGCGTCAATCCGACGACGCTCCACGCAGGCGTACTACAGATATGTTGACGCTCGGCTGGCAGAAACGCCGAGGACTGGCGAATTCCGGCCGGAATCACCGATTTCAATGTTGGCGCGAAACTTGGTATCCACCAGCGCGTGCCGGAGATCCACGGCACAGAGGTTCGGCTGAATATGCGCATGCCGGTGCTGGTGGTGGGAGTGCAGGACGACGAGCGGACGGCGCGCGCCGAGGCACTGGTTCGCGCCGGCTTCACCACCCTGCCGGTGGCGAGTTTCCTCGAGGCCCGCGACGTCCTCACCGAGATCGAGCCCGAGGCGCTGGTCACCGACGTGCAGCTCGGCGACTACAACGGGCTGCACCTGGTGGCCATCGCCCAGGTGGAACACCCCCGCACCACCTGCGTCGTGATCGGTCCGCGCGACCCGGCCCTGCAGTCGGAGTCGTATCACTTGGGCGCCCGGTATCTGGTCGAACCCATCGATGCCGAGCGCGTGTCGGCCATCCTCGCCGAGCTGGTGGCGACCCCGCGCCCGCAGCGGCGCTGGCCGCGGAAGCGCCCGGTGCACGAGGTGCCGACCTTCGTCTCGGGCATCGAAGCCCGCATCGTGGACGTGAGCTACGGCGGCGCCGGCATCGAGATCTACGGCGCCGAGCTGCCCGCCGAGACCCTGCAGCTCACCGTGCCCGGCACCGGCATCGCCGTGCCCGTCGAGCGGGTCTGGACCCGACGCACGGCCAAGGCGCAGCCGATGGCCTGCGGGCTGGCCCTGCGCCGGGATTCGGCCGTGGACGCCCAGTGGCGCTCGTTCGTAGACGCCCTGGAGCTCCTGCCGGGCATCCTGCCATCGCCGAACCGCAACCTCACGGTGCCCTCGTAGCCCGACCGACCGGTGGCGCCAGCCCGGCAACCGCCGGCATCGAACGGCTGTGCAGTCTCGGAAAGTCCGCGGATCCAAATAATGTAGTCTGGCTCCGGCACGCACCCCATCGCCGAAACCCCAATGCAATGGAGGGTTTCGGCCGAATGGGCTGTGGCGTCCGCTTTGCACGATGGCGGGCAGCCGCCAAAACATGTCCGTCGACATCCTCGTCGTCAGCGCCGACCCCCACGTGCTCTCCGACCGGGTCACCGCCCTTCGTCGTGCCGGGTTTTCCGCCCGCGCCAGCTCCAGTTTTCCTGACGCCCGCCGGATGCTCGAGGAGGGGCCGGCTCCGGAGATCCTGGTCACCGACGTGCGGCTCGGCCCTTACAACGGGCTGCACCTCGTCGCGGTCGCCAGGGTCGAGTTCCCTCGGGCCTTCGCCATCGTGATTGGCGGCGCCGACCACGTCCTGGAGGTCGAGGCCACCGGGCTGGGGGCGCGTTACCTGTCAGGCCCGGTCACCAGCCAGGCCCTGCAGGCGACCATCGCCGAGGTCATGGCGGTGGAGCGCCCGCGCCGACGGTGGCCGCGAAAGCGGCTGCCCACCGAGGTGCCGGCCGTAGTGGGGGGGCTGCCTGGACGGCTGCTCGATGTGAGTTACGGCGGCGCTTGCATCGAAGTATTCGGCGCCACGATGCCGGCCGAGGCGGTCGACATCCAGATCCCCGAGCTCGGCATGGACCTTCAGGGGCAACGGGTGTGGGCACACCGCGCCGACCCATTGCAGCCGGTGAGCTGCGGCGTGGCCATCTCGACGGCCGACCAGCGCTGGCAGCGATACGTGGACGCGGTCGCCGCGGCGTAGGGCGGCCCTCCACCTCGACCCGCGGCTCGATCCGCTCCGCGCGGCGGCGGCCGGTGAACCGCTACTCGCGGTGATTGTCGATCGCGCGCACCATGCCCTCGCTGCCGGGCAGCTCGGGACGCAGCGGCGCCATGCGGAATCGCTGGAACGGCATGTGGCAGCCGTACTTGCGCAGGAAGTTCAGGAAGCGCTTGTAGTCGTGAGGCTCCATGTTGAAGAGCTGTACGAGCGCCTTGTAGTTCCCGCGCGTCTGCTCGAGGCCGACGCGCACCAGGTGGCGAATGTCCTCGCGGGTCAGGTCGCGAGCCATGAACGGCTCGTAGGCGACGTCCCAGAACGACTCTCCGCGCAGCAGGATGCGGTCGAGCAGCCCCTGCGACGGCGCCGCGACGGCCGGCTTCGACAGTGCGGCATCGGACACGGCCGCGGCCGACAGCACCTCGGTCGGCAGGTCGTTGGACTGGATGACGCCGCCGGGCACGCGGCAGATCAGCCGCTCGGCGATGTTGCGAAGCTCACGCACGTTCCCCGGCCAGTCGTACTGCTCCAGGGCCGCGACGGCGTCGGGCGAGCAGACCGGCAGCGGCACGCCGTGCTCGCGTGAGAACAGCCCGAGGAAGTGGTGGAGAAGCGGCGCGACGTCGTCGCGGCGATCCTTGAGCGGGGGAATCGTGATGTGGATGACGTTCAGCCGGTAGTAGAGGTCTTCGCGGAAGTCGCCCGACTGGATGCGATCGAGGAGACGACGGTTGGTAGCTGCCACCACCCGCACGTTGGCACTGGCGCGGTTGCGCTCGTCGCCGACCCGTTGAATCTCCCCCGTCTCGAGGAACCGGAGCAGCAGCGCCTGCATGCGCAGCGACATCTCGCCGACTTCGTCCATGAAGACCGTGCCGCCGTTGGCCGACTCGAACAGCCCTCGCTTGTCGCGATAGGCGTCGGTGAAGCTGCCGCGCGCGTGGCCGAAGAGCTCGGACTCGAGCAGCGTATCGGGCATCGCCGCGCAGTTGATCGTCAGCATCGGCGCATGGCGGCGCCGGCTTCGGCTGTGAATCAGATGCGCGACCACTTCCTTGCCGACACCGCTGGCCCCGGTGATGAGCACCTTGGCATCCGAGCGGGCGGCGTATTCCACTTCCTGCTGGACCAGCCTGAGGGCGGCGCTCCGGCCGATGAGGGAGGGTGAGGAATCGGACCTGACGGGAAGGGAGTCGGGCAGCGCGGCCATGGGCACAAGGGTCACGGCTGGCGCTGAACGCGGCATGCCGAGCAGGAAAGATACTCGGTACGGAAGGAAAAAATCAAGCGGTTCCAGAACATTTTCACTGGTCTACGACGACTGCACGCCGCTACATATGCCAAATAGCGAAATCCTGCCCAGGCCCAGACTTTCTCGTTGGACCACTGGTCAGCAAGATTGCGGAAATGTCGTCGATCCGGCGACCCCCGCACTGGACATCGCCACATAGAATGGCCCAGCCAGAGGTTGGCTCTCCGTGATCGAATGCCTGCTCATCGGCAATGAGTCCCTGCTCGTCCGCTGCGGCGACATGGCGCGCGCGGGCGGACTGCGAGTTGCCCTCGTCGTCACCGAGAGCCCCGCCATCGCGTCGTGGGCCGCCGCCGCCGGCGTGCCCGCGCAGCCGTTCGTTCCGGAGGTGGCGTCGTCGCTGGGTCCGGGGGCCGTGGACTACGTCTTCAGTGTCGGTAACCTGCACGTCCTGACGGCGGAGTGGCTGGCCCTGGCGCGCCGGGAGGTCGTCAACTTCCACGACGGCCCACTGCCGGAGTACCGCGGTCTCCACGTCACGACGTGGGCGCTGATGAACCGCGAGCCGCGTCATGGCGTCACCTGGCACCTGGCGGCCGCGGCCGTCGATCGTGGTGACATCGTCGAGGAGGAGCGATTCGCCGTCAGCCGCGACGAAACTGCGCTCACGCTGAACGCCCGCTGCTTCGAAGCCGGGGCCGCCGCGTTCGGGCGGTTGATCGCGGCCATATGCGGACCCGGGATCGTGGCGCGGCCGCCCAGCCCCGGGGCGCCCTCGCGCTACTACGCCAGGGCACGCCGCCCGCCCGGCGCCGGAGCCGTCGACTGGAGCCGTCCGGTCGAGGAGTGCGAGGCGTTGATCCGGGCCCTCGACTTCGGGGCCTATCTCAATCCCCTGTGCTCGCCGTGGGCGTGGCGCTCGTCGTCGGTCGTTCGCGTCGACATGGCCACCGCCGCCCGGGTCCGCGCCGGCACCGAACGCTTCGATCCCCTGCCCGTCGAACGGCTCGCCGACCTCTCGGCACGGCATGAAGCCTGGTGCGGGGGCGAGACCGCCTGGGTCGATCGCCTCCGTGCGGCTCTGCCACTGCCATGGCCCGACGCTCCCGAGCTCGAAGGCGCCCCCGACGTGGCCGCTGGGGCACTCGATGCGGGCGAGCCCCTTCGCGTCGCTGCGGCCGTGCTGGTCTGGCTGGCGCGGACGTTCGAGGAGCCGGCGTTCGACGTGAGCTGCCGTGGACCAGCCCTGGACCGTGCCCTCGCCGGTCTCGAACCCTGGTTCGAGTCGCTGCCTCCGATGCGGGTGGCGGTCGCGCTGGACGAACCGTTCAGCACCGCCGTCGACAGCGTGGCGGCGGCGCTCGTCGAGCACGATCGCCGCGGCAGCTTCCTGCACGACGTCGTCCACCGCTATCCCGACCTGCGCGGCCGGGCCGAGCGGGCCGGGCCGGGGCGTCTCGGTGTGGCGATCACCATCGGCGATGATCGCGCCGCGAGCGACGATCGCCGGGCAGCCCTGGTGATTCACGTCGCGGCGGACGGCTCCCGCTGCGAGTGGCGCGGCGACCCCGGGCGCATCCCCGCACCGGTGGACGTGCTGCAGCGCCGGTGTGCGACCTTTCTGCGGGCGGCGGCGGCGACGCCGTCGGCCGCGGTCGCGCAGCTGCCGCTGGTGGCTGGCGACGAGCGGCAGCGCCTCGTCGACGCTGCCCGGGGGCCGGAGCTTCCGTCGGTGCCGTTCCGGGCCTGGCCGGAGTGGTTCGTCGCGCAGGCCGCCGCCACGCCCGAGGCCACGGCCGTCGTCAGCCGGCGAGGGCGGTGGACGTATCGAGAACTCGAGGACCGCGCCGGTCGCATCGCCGCCGCACTTGGCCATGCCGGCGCCGGGCGCGGGTCGATCGTCGCCCTGCACGTGGATCGTTCGGCCGAAATGCTGGCGGCACTCGTCGGCATCGCCCGCGCCGGCGCGGCGTATCTGCCGCTCGACCCGGCCTATCCGGCCGCCCGGCTCGCCTACATGCTCGACGACTCGGGCGCGGCTCTCGTCCTGACGCGCGACCACCTGGACGTGCGATGGCTGGGGTCGGCGGTGCCGGCCGTCTCGATCGACAAGGTCCTCGGCGCCGAGGCCACCCCGGCCGCGCAGCCGGCCGGAGGGACGATCGACGCCGGCGATCTCGCCTATCTCATCTACACGTCGGGCTCCACCGGCCGTCCGAAGGGCGTGATGGTCGACCATGGGAACGTCGCCAGCTTCTTTGCGGCGATGGACCGCCACATGGCGGTGACACGTCCGGCGACGTGGCTGGCGGTCACCAGCCTGTCGTTCGACATCTCGGTGCTCGAGCTGCTGTGGACGATCAGCCGCGGGGTCACTGTCGTCGTCGATGACCAGCCCGGCGCGATGACACTGCCTCAGGCACCCGCGGCGCCAGTCACCTTCAGCCTGTTCTACTTCGCCGCCGCCGACGACGACCAGGTGTCCGGCGGCTACCGGCTTCTGATCGAAGGTGCCCGCTTCGCCGATCGCCATGGGTTCGAGGCGGTATGGACGCCGGAGCGGCACTTCCACGCCTTCGGCGGCCTGTATCCGAATCCCGCCGTCACCAGCGCCGCGGTCGCTGCCGTCACCGAGCGGGTGCACGTGCGCGCGGGGTCGGTCGTCCTGCCGCTCCATCATCCGGCACGGGTGGCCGAGGACTGGAGCCTGGTCGACAACCTCTCGAACGGCCGGGCCGGCATCGCCTTCGCCTCGGGGTGGCACCCTGGCGACTTCGTGTTCGCCCCGGACCGCCACGCCGACGCCAAAGCGGTGACCTTCGAGCTCCTCGACGTGGTGCGCCGGTTGTGGCGGGGCGAGTCGGTGGGCTTCCCCGGTCCGCGCGACGGCGAGGTGGAGGTGCGGACCAGGCCTCGTCCGATCCAGGCCGAATTGCCGTTCTGGATCACCACTGCCGGCAACCCCGAGACGTTTCGCCGCGCCGGACAGTCCGGCGGCAACGTCCTGACCCATCTGCTCGGCCAGACGGTCGAGCAGGTTGCCGCCAACATCCGGATCTACCGGCAGGCGCGACACGCTGCCGGCCACACCGCGCCGGGGCGGGTGACCCTCATGGTCCACACGTTCGTCGGCGACAGCGCCGCCGAGGTGCGTGAGCTGGTGCGGTCGCCGATGAAGCGCTATCTCGGCTCCGCGCTCGACCTGGTCAAGCCGTATGCCTGGTCGTTCCCGGCGTTCAAGGCTCACGCGGGAGCGCCCGGCATGCCGACCGAGGCGCTGTTCCGCGGCTTGTCGGAGGCGGATCTGGATGCCCTGCTCGATCACGCCTTCGAGCGCTACTTCGAGCACGGCGGCCTGTTCGGCTCGCTGGACACCTGCGCCGCCGCGGTCGGCAGAATCCGCGCCGCGGGAGTCGACGAAATCGCGTGCCTCATCGACTTCGGCGTGGCCGCCGACCGCGTGCTGGCGGCCCTGGAGCCGCTGGCGCGGCTGCGCGAGCGCTGTACCGCGGCCCAGCCGTCGATCGCCGACACCATGACCGCGCACGGCGTCACCCACCTGCAGTGCACGCCGTCGCTCGCCGAGCTGCTCGTTGCCGAGCCGGCCGGACGGGCGGCGCTGGGTCGACTCCGGCACCTCCTCGTCGGCGGCGAGGCGCTGTCCGGGCCGCTGGCAGCCCGACTCCTGGCGACCGGGGCGGCGCGCGTCACCAACATGTACGGGCCGACCGAGACGACGGTCTGGTCGCTGGCGCACGACCTGGTGGCCGGTGAAGCGCCGGTGCCCATCGGCCGACCGATCGCCGGAACCCGCGCCTACGTCTGCGACAGCACCGGAGAGCTGGTGCCGAGCGGCAGCGTCGGCGAACTCTACCTGGGCGGGCCCGGCGTTGCCCGCGGCTATCACCGGCAACCGGAGTTGACCGCGTCACGCTTCGTCGCCGACCGCTTCGACCCGGCCGGCGGCAGCCGCCTCTACCGCACCGGCGACCGCGTTCGCCGGCGGCGCGACGGCGCTATCGAGTTCCTCGGCCGAACCGACCAGCAGGTCAAGCTGCGCGGGTATCGCCTCGAACTCGGCGAGGTCGAGGCCGCGTTGCGGGCGGTGCCCGGCGTCAGCGCCGCCGCTGCGGTCGTCCGCGAGGACACGCCCGGCGACCGCCGTCTGGTCGGGTACGTGACCGGCGTGCCTGGCGCGGCGATCGGCGACGACATCTGTCGGTCGGCGCTCGCCGCCCGGCTGCCGGCGCCGATGGTGCCGGCGGCCGTCGTCGTGCTCGACGCTCTCCCGACGACGCCGAACGGCAAGATCGATCGCCGTTCGCTGCCGCCGCCCTCGTCGCCGGCCCGGGCGCGGCCGCCGTCATCGCCTCCGGCGACCGACCTGCAGCGGACCGTCGCCGCGATCTGGCGGGATCTGCTCGACGTGAGCGACGTCGGCCTCGACGACAATTTCTTCGACCTGGGCGGACACTCGCTGCTGACCCTGCAGGTCGCTCAGCGCCTGGGCGCCGTCGTCGGCCGGCCGCTGCCGATCACCGACCTCTTCCGCCATCCCACGGTGCGGACGCTGGCGGCACACGTCTCATCGGGGATGCGCGACGACGACGGGGTGCGGGCCGCGGCCGGTGAACGGGCGGCCCGCCGGCTCGCCGCCCGCCGTCAGGGGAGATAGGGCCGGGTCAGCGATTCCGACGTCGTCCAGAGGCGCTCCCTGAGCACCGAGTCGTCGAGCCGCGGCTCGTCGACGACGACCGGGTTGCAGTCCTCGAAGTAGTGGCCGGACACCCGCGCCAGGGCCGGCGCCGTGGCGACGTAGACCTGCGTGGCCGCGCCAGCGGCAATCGACTTGAGTCGCGGGTTGCTCCACGCCATCAGCCGCGCCCGCAGCCGCCCGAGCGCCGAACCGGCCCGATCGAGATTGGTCAGGATGACGCCGGGATGGAGCGCGTTGGCGGTGACGCGCGTCGCGCGGAGCCGATCGGCGAGCGCGAAGGCGAACAGCGCGTTGGCGAGTTTCGACTGCCCGTACATCGCCAGCGGCTCGTAGCCCCGTGAGCCGTCGAGATTGTCGACGTCGATGCCGGCGGGCGGTGCGAGCCCCATCGCGTTGCTGGCCACGACGACGACGCGGCCCTGTGGCGCCGCCGTCAGCGCCGGCAGCAGATGCTGGCTGAGGATGAAGTGGGCGAGGTGGTTGACGGCGAACTGCTGCTCGACACCGTGCACGAGACGAAGCTGACGCGGCGTCATGACGCCGGCGTTGCAGATCAGCACGTCGAGGCCGCGGCCGGCGCCGGTCACGCGGGCCGCCGCCGCCCGCAGGCCCGGCCAGTCCTCGAGTTCGAGGGCCAGGGGCTCGGTCCGGCCGGGCGCGATGCGGCGGCACGCCGCCGCGGCCCGATCGAGCGTGCGCCCGGCAACGACGACCGCCGCGCCGTGGGAGGCGAGGACCCGTGCCGTCTCGAAGCCCAGACCCGAGGTCGCCCCGGTGACGAGGACACGGGTGCCGCTGAGATCGAGCCCCGCTACCACCTCGTCCGCCGTGGACTCGCCGTCGAACGGGCCGACCGGGACGCCATGCGGACGTGCAGCCGCTGCGGGTGCACGCCGGCTGGTGCACGCCTGGCCGGCGATCAGCGCCGCGCCGCTCAGCAGCAGCGACCGGCGATCGACCGTGCGCACGGCGGCGCGGCCGTTTCGATCAGCGGAACTCCTTGAAGGAGACCTGGCATTCATGGGTGCGCAGGAAGTTGAGGAAGCGCTTGTAGTCGCCCGGATCCATGTTGAACAGGCGGACGACGATGCGGTAGTTGCCACGCGCCTCCTGCAGGCCCTTCTTCACCAGGTCGCGCAGGTTGCCGCGGGTGATCTCGCGGTTCATGTAGAGCGGGTAGACCGCGGTCCAGAACGACTCGCCGGTCTCCACCAGCCGCTGGTAGAGCTCGTCCGACACCGTGCGCCGGCGCTCGCGGCGGGGTTTGTAAGTGCCGAACGGCAGCAGCCGGATCTCGGGAGGCAGGTCTTCGGGCAGCGCGATCTCGCGCTGGCAGGTGACGGCCAGCCGTTCCACCAGGTTCTGCAGCTCGCGGACGTTGCCTGGCCACGAGTACTTGCAGAGGGCGTCCATCGTCTCGGGCGCCACCGCGCGCAGCGCGTAGTGTCCGGTCGCGGTGCTGCGCGACAGGAACCGTTCGACCAGCGCCGGGATGTCGGAGCGGCGCTCGCGCAGCGGCGGCACCACCAGGTGGATGACATTGAGACGGTAGAACAGATCCTCGCGGAACGCCTGCTGGGCGATGAGATCGCGCAGGTTCTTGTTGGTGGCGGCGATGACGCGGATGTTGACCGTGGCGCGCACCCGGTCGGCGCCCACCTTCTGCAGTTCGCCGGTTTCGAGAAAGCGCAGCAGCAGGCCCTGCATGCGCAGCGTCATCTCGCCGACCTCGTCGAGGAACAGCGTGCCGCCGTCGGCCAGTTCGAGCTTGCCCTGCTTGTCGCGGTAGGCGCCGGTGAAGCTGCCCTTCACGTGCCCGAAGAGTTCGGACTCGAGCAGTGTCTCGGGAAGGCCGGCGCAGTTGACGGCCACGAACGGCCGCGGCGCGCGCACCGAGTGAGCGTGCACGGCCCGCGCCACCAGCTCCTTGCCGACGCCGCTCTCGCCGGTGATGAGGACCTTGGCCTCCGATCGCGCCGTGCGCTCGATCTCGGTGCGCAGCTCGGTGATCGCCGGGCTGTCGCCCACGAGCTGCGCGTCGGACGTGGCCATCATCATCGAGTGCCTCGACTCGGAACCGGTGGATGCGGTGCTCATCTGGCTCGACCTCTCAGCGGGTGACCGCGGCGTGGCTTGGCACCGCGACACCCTCTCGAGAGGCTGGCGAGCAAAACAGGGGCCATCGGATTTCTATGGCTCCGCCCTCATCAAGTTCTCGCTCGCGCTTGACAACAATCGGCCCAGGAATTCGCGTCCAAGCCCTTGAGGCGGTGATCAGGGGCGGCGCCGCGACAGGATCTGAACGCACGTAGATATGAGATTTGTCCCTCTGAAACCAGAACATTGTGTCACCAAGACGAGTAAAAGGCAGTCGAATCTCGCCGTCAACGGCCGTACTTACGAATATGTAAACGAATGAAAACAGATGACTTAGGGGAGGAGGCCCGGGAAAGTCAGCCAAAGCAGGGTCTCGACACGAACTGGGATCGTTGGCGCCAATCCGAATGGGCGTCCACGGCGGCCGGGCGGGGCCAGCTTGCCCGATGGGCGGCACGAGCCGATCAACGCGACGCCGCCGCGGCGGCGCGATCGGCGAGGCGCTGAGCGCGCCGCGTGCGGCCGTCGTGATCGCCGAGTTGCCGTGCCAATACCGCGGCGGCGGCCCCGAGGAACCTGCGCGCCTCGGCCGCCCGGCCCGCGGCGAGCAGCGCCTCGGCCCGCGTCACCTCGCTCATCGCGCGCAGCCAATGCCCGGCGGGCAGCCGCTCGGCGCGGATCGACGCCGCCTCCGACGCATAGAGTTCCGCCTGCGCCGGCCGTCCCGTCGCCAGGCATACGGTGGCGAGCTGGAGCAGCGTAGTGGCCACCTGCGGGTGGGTCGATCCGAGCGTGGTGCGCTGCGTGTCCAGCGCCGACACGAGCAGCCCCTCGGCCTCGGCATACCGGCCCTGGACGCCGCGCAGTCCGCCGATGAGCGCGAGGCTTCCGGCGGTTTCAGCGTGCCCGGAAGGCAGGATGCGTTGCCGCACGGCCAGCGCCGCGGTGGCGAGCACCTCGGCCTCGGCGAGCCGGCCGCGGGCCAGCTCGACCCGGGCCAGGTTGTGGAGCGCCCGGGCCACCGCGGGATGCTGCTCGCCGAAGGCGGCGCGGCGCACCGCGAGCGATGTGGTCAGCAGCCCCGCGGCTTCGTCGAGCCGCCCCCAGTCCTCGAGCAGCGACGCCAGGTTGTTCGACTGCACCGCGTAGTCGGGGTGCCGCTCGCCGAGGCGCTTTCCGGTGGCCGCCAGGGCCAGCCGGTAGTAGGGCTCGGCGCCGGCCAGGTCGCCGGCGTCGTGCAGCAGCGACGCCAGGTTGTTGAACGCCGTCGCGGTGTCGGGATGCTCGTCGCCGTAGGCCTTGCGGCGGATGGCCAGCGCCTCGCGGAGGAGCGGCTCGGCACGGGCCAGGTCGCCCTGGGCGTTGCGGACCTGGCCGAGATGGCCGAGCACGTTGGCGAGCAGCGGATGGTCGTTGCCGAAGCGCTGGCGGCGGATGGCGATCGCCTCGTCGAGCGCGGCGACGGCATCGTCGAGCCGGCCCTGCTGGCGCAGGGTCTGAGCCAGGTTGTTCAGGCCGACCGCCACGTCGGCGGCCGAGTCGAGCCCGAGGCGGCGCCACGTGTCGATCGCCTCGCGCAGCAACGGCTCGGCGTCGGCGAAGCGCCCGCGCTCGCTCAGCGTCAGACCCAGGTCGTTCAGCGAGACGGCGATCGAGGCCGGCGGGCTGCCGATGCGGCGCTTGATTGCCAGCGTCTCGCGGTGCATCGCCTCGGCCTCGTCGAACCGGGCCAGCTCCCGGTACGCCTCGGCCAGCCCCTGCATCGATTCGGCGGTGTCGGGATGATCGGGGCCGAGGGTGGAGCGGCGCAACTGCAGCGCGCGCTCGAGCAGGGTGGCCGACCGGTCGTAGACGCCCAGGCTGCCGTAGACGCCGCCGATCGTGGCGAGCAGGCGGGCCTGCACCACCGGCTGGCCGGTGAGTTCGCTGTCGATGCGCTCGGCGCCGCGATCGAGCAACTCACGCGCGCTCACCGCCGTGCCGGCCGCCAGGTCGGGGTTCGACACCTCGAACAGCCCGGTGAGGAAGCCGAGCACCTGCTGCGCGGTGTCGCGTTCGCGCGCCGTGCGATCGCGCTCTTCGGCCAGGCGCGCCGTCTGGATCCACAGGATCACCGCCGCCGCCGATACCGTGAGCACGAAGGCCGCCGCCGCCGCGACCCCCCACCGGTGGCGGGCCACGAACCGCCGCGCGGCGTACGTCCACGCCGGCGGGCGGGCCGTGATCGGCCGCCCGTCCAGGTAGTGCCGCACGTCGGCGGCGAGGGCATCCACCGAGGCGTAGCGGTCGGCGGGGCGCTTGGCCATGGCCGTGGCGAGGATGAGGTCGAGGTCGCCGCGCAGCTCGGCGGCCAGCCGCCCCGGCGTCGTCTGGCGGGCCGCCGCGCGCGAGGCGGCGGTGGCGGACGGCGGATCGCCGGCCGATTCGGCGGCACGGCTGGCCGGCGGCGGATCCACCTCGCACACCACCCGTTCGATCTCGACGCTCGACAGCGTGTTGAAGCGCAGCGGCCGGCGTCCCGTGAGCAGCTCGTAGAGCAGCACGCCCAGCGCGTAGACGTCGGCGGCGGTGGTCACCTGGCCGCCCCGCACCAGCTCCGGGCTGGCGTAGTCGGGCGTCAGCATCCGGCCGGCCGCGCGGGTCAGACCGGCCTCGCCGCCGCCCTCGAGGGCCAGTCGCGCGATCCCGAAGTCGAGCAGCTTGGGCACCCCGGCGGCGGTGACCAGGATGTTGTTCGGCTTGATGTCGCGGTGGACGATCAGGCTGCGGTGCGCGTGGCTGACCGCGCCGCACACCACCAGGAACAACTGCAGCCGGTCGAGCAGGGAGAGCCGGCGATCGTCGCAGTAGCGATCGATCGGCACGCCCTGCACGTGCTCCATCACCAGGTAGGGCAGGCCGTCGTCGGTGGTCCCGCCGTCGAGCAGGCGGGCGATGTTGGCGTGCTCGAGCCAGGCGAGAATCTGCCGCTCGGCGCGGAACTGGCGGACGCGCTCGGGATCGAGCAGGCCGCGCACCACCTTGACGGCGACCTGCTGCAGGAACTCGTCGTCGTCGCGTTCGGCGAGGTAGACGGCGCCCATGCCGCCCTCGCCGAGCATCGACACGAGGCGATACGGACCCAGCCGTTCGACCAGCGGCGTCGCCCGCGCCGCGGTCACCTCGTCCACCGCCCGGCTGACCACGTCGGCGAGTCCGCCGCCTTCGGCCGCGCGTTCGACGGCGTCGGCGTCGAGCATGCCGCGCACCAGCCTCGCCAGGTCGGCGTCGTCGCCCGCTTCCGCGGCGACGAAGGCCGGTCGAGCCGCCTCGGGCAGGGCCAGGGCCGCCTCGAACAGCCGTTCGGCCGCCGCCCACCGTTCCGGAGTCATCGGGGCCTCGCCCGTCGAGGCGGGATTACGCGTCCTTCGGTGTGGCGGCGCTGGTCAGCTCGTGGCGCAGCCACGCCTTGGCGGTGCGCAGCTCGCGATCGACCGTGGCGGCCGAGACGCCGACGGCCTCGGCCGTCTCGTCGTAGCTGAGACCGCCGAAGAAGTGCAACTCGACGATCGCCGCCTTGCGCGCGTCGAACGCGGCCAGCCGTTCCAGGACGTCGTGCAGGTCGAGCACGTCCACCGACGGCGCGGTGACGACCGCGGCGACGTCCTCGAGCTCGACCTTCACCGCGCCGCCGCCGCGCTTCTGGCGCCGCCGGCCGCGGGCGTGATCGACCAGCACGCGGCGCATCGTGCGGGCCGCCACCGCCATGAAGTGGGCCTTGTCCTGCCAGGAGACGTCGGCGTCGATGAGCCGGAGGTAGGCTTCGTGGACCAGGGCGCGGGTCTGCAGCGTGTGGTCGGCGCGCTCCGAGCGCAGCGCCGCGCGGGCGATGCGCGCCAGTTCTTCGTACACGAGCGGCAGCAGGCGGTCGAGGGCGGACGCCTCGCCGCTGCGCCACGCGTGCAGCAGAATGGTTGCGGTCGGTTCCACGGCCCGCGATCCTCCGGGGAGAGGCGCGGCGATCTTACTGCAATCAGCCTTCGAGGAGCAGCCAGGCCGGGTCTTCGATGAAGTCCTTGACCTTCACCAGGAACTGCACGGCCTCGCGGCCGTCGACCAGGCGGTGGTCGTAGCTGAGCGCGAGGTACATCATCGGCCGGATCACGACCTGGCCGTTCACCGGCACGGCGCGGTCGGCGATCTTGTGCAGGCCGAGGATGCCGACCTGCGGCGGGTTGAGGATCGGCGTGCTCATCAGCGACCCGAAGACGCCGCCGTTGGTGATGGTGAAGGTGCCGCCCTTGAGATCCTCGAGGGTCAGCGTGCCGTTGCCGGCGCGGGCGGCGAAATCGCGGATGCCGCGCTCGACCTCGGCGAACGACATCAGGTCGGCGTCGCGCAGCACCGGCACGACCAGGCCGCCTTCGGCGCCCACCGCGACACCGATGTCGTAGTAGCGCTTGTAGACGATCTCCTCGCCCTGGATCTCGGCGTTCAGCTCGGGAAACGCCTTGAGCGCGCCCACGGCCGCCTTGACGAAGAAGGTGGCGATGCCCAGGCCGACCCCGTGCTGCTTCTGGAACGCCTCCTTGCGGCGTTCGCGCAGCGCCATCACCGCGCTCATGTCCACCTCGTTGAAGGTGGTGAGCATGGCCGCGGTGCGCTGCGCCTCGACCAGGCGGCGGGCGATGGTGGCGCGCCGCTTGGTCATCCGCACGCGCTCCTCGGTGCGCGCGCCGGGCGCGCGGACGACGACCGGCGCGGGCGGTGCCGGCGCCTTCGCGGCCGGAGTGGGTGCGGGCGCCGGCGCGGCCGACGCGCCGGCCACGAACTCGCGCACGTCCTGTTTGGTGACCCGCGGGCCGGCCGCCGGCACGGCAGCGAGCTTCACGTCGTGCTCGCGGGCGATGTTGCGGGCCGTGGGCGTCGCCTTGGGTGCCGCGGCGGCGGGCGCTGCGGCCGGGGGAGGAGCGGGTGCCGCCGCCCTGGCCGCCGGTGCCTTGGCGCCGGCCTTCGCCGGCTCGAGCAGCGCCAGCACCTCGCCGACCTTCACGTCGGCGCCGGCGGCGTGCTTGATCGCGGTCAGCACCCCGGCCCGGTCGGCGCTCACCTCGAGGTCGATCTTCTCGGTCTCGAGTTCGACCAGCGCCTCGCCGGCGGCCACGTGATCGCCCTCGTTCTTGAGCCAGCGCGCCACGCGCGCCTCGACCACCGATTCGCCCAGTTCAGGCACCACTATGTTGGTCACGACTCTTTCCTCATCCCGCCCGCCCGAGCCCCGCCAGCCCTTCCCGAGCCCCGAGCCCCGAGTCCCGGTTCTTAGACCTGTTTCGCCACCACTCGATCGAGCACCCTGGCTTCGGCGGCCTCCTCGAAGGCCTGCGCGACCACCGCCCGCTGGTTCACCTGGTGCCACGCCGCCGAGCCCTCCGACGGGCTCGAGTTGCGCACCCGGCCGACGTAGCGCAGCAGCCAGCGGCCGTCGATCAACTGCTCGAGGAGCGGCCGCACGAACTCCCAGGCGCCCATGTTCTCGGGCTCTTCCTGCACCCAGACCACCTCGCGCAGCTTGGGGTAGCGGTCGAACAGCGAGCGCAGCAGGTCGGCCGGGAATGGGTAAACCTGTTCCAGCCGCACCAGCGCCACCTGCGGCGACGACCCGCGCTGCGGGCTGCTCGCCAGATCGACGTAGACCTTGCCGCTGCACAGCACCACCCGGCGCACCTTGGCCGGGCTCGCGGCCGCCTGCTCGTCGTCGATCACCCGCAGGAACTTGCCCTCGGCCAGGTCGCGCGGCGTCGATGCCACCATCGGATGGCGCAGCAGGCTCTTCGGCGTGAGCATCACCAGCGGCAGCGGGTCGGTGCCGAGCAGCAACGCCTGCCGCCGCAGCACGTGGAAGTACTGCGCCGCCGTGGTGCAGTTGACGATGCGCACGTTGAGGTCGGCGGCCGACTGCAGGAAGCGCTCGAGGCGGGCGCTGGAGTGGTCGGGCCCCTGGCCCTCGTAGCCGTGCGGCAGCAGCAGCACCAGCGAGGGGGCCATGCCCCACTTGGCGCGCCCCGACAGCAGGTACTCGTCGAGGATGGTCTGCGCGCCGTTGATGAAGTCGCCGTACTGCGCCTCCCACAGCACCAGCCGCTTCGGCTCCTGCAGGTTGTAGCCGAGCTCGAAGCCGAGCACGGCCAGTTCCGACAGCGCGCTGTTGTGGATCTCGAACGCGGCCCTGGCCTGCGGCAGGCGCTGCAGCGGCACGTGCTCGTCGCCGGTCACCGCGTCGTGCAGCACCGCGTGGCGGTGGCTGAAGGTACCGCGCTCCACGTCTTCGCCGGTGAAGCGGATCGGGATGCCGTCGGCGAGAATCGACGCCATCGCCAGCTCTTCGGCCGCCGACCAGTCCACCGTGCGCTCGTCCGGTGCGGCCAGCATCGAGACGCGGCGTTCGCGGCCGCGCTCGAGCTTCTTGTGGACGGTGAAGCCGTCGGGCAGGACGGCGAGCGAGGCGTTGAGCGCCGCCAGCTGCTCGAGCGGCACGGCGGTGCGCACCTTGGCGGCGGCGCCGCTCGGCGGCACCACCGGCACGTCGGGCACGATGTCCTGCTCGGGCTTGAGCGTGGCGTAGGTCTGCTCCAGCACCACGCTGTGGGTCGCCACCAGCGCGTCGGGCATCTCGGCCGTGATCTGGCCGCTCGCCACCAGGGCGTCGGCGTACCGCCGGCGCACCGTCGGGTGATGCGCCACCTGCTGGTAGAGCTGCGGCTGCGTGAAGGCCGGCTCGTCGCCCTCGTTGTGGCCGTAGCGGCGGTAGCCGACCAGATCGATCAGGAAATCCAGCTTGAAGCGATGGCGGTAGGCCCACGCCAGCCGCGCCGCCTCGATGCACGCCTCGGCGTCGTCGGCGTTGACGTGGATGATCGGCACCTTGAAGCCGCGCGCCAGCCCGCTGGCGTAGCTGGTCGAGAACGACTCGTCCGGATCGGCGGTGAAGCCCAGCTGGTTGTTGGCGATCACGTGAATCGTGCCGCCGACGTCCCACCCGGTGAGCCGCGACAGGTTGAGGGTCTCGGCGACGATGCCCTGGCCGGGAAATGCCGCGTCGCCGTGGATGAGGATGCCCAGCACCTCGCCGGTGCGCAGCCGCGGCGCCCCGGGCGCGTCGGTGGCGGTGGCGGCCGCCCGCGCCATCCCGACCAGCACCGGATCGACCGCCTCGAGATGGCTCGGATTCGGCGGCATCGAGATGACCAGCGACGACGGCACGTCGGCGCGTTCGACGCGGGCGCCGGCGTGGTACTTCACGTCGCCCATCCAGCCCAGCTCGATGCGGCCGCTCTTGGCGAACAGCGGATCCTTGAACTCGGCGAGCAACTGGTTGTACGGCTTCTGCATCACGTGCGCGAGCACGTTGAGCCGGCCGCGGTGGGCCATGGCGATGAGCACGTGCTTCACGCCGGCGGCCGCCGCGTCGGCGATGATCTCGTCGAGGATCGGAACCATCAGGTCGAGGCCTTCGATCGAGAAGCGCGTCTTGCCGGGGAAGGTGCGGTGCAGGAAGCGCTCGAACACCTCCACCTGCGTCAGCCGGTCGAGCAGCTCGCGGCCGTCGATCGGATCGACCGGCGGACGGAACCGCCGCGCCTCCACCGACTCGCGCAGCCACACGCGCTCGTCGGGCACGAAGACCTGGGCGATGTCGTAGCCGGTCGTGGAGCAGTAGATCGCGCGCAGGCGCTCGATGGCGTCGTAGGCGTTGGCCGCGCCCCTGACCACCGGACCGCCGATGATCTCGGCCGGCAGGCGGCGCAGCACCTCGGTGGTCAGACCGTGCGACTGCGGGTTGAGCGACGGATCGCCGACCGGGGTGTGGAAGCCGATCGGATCGAGGCGGGCGGCGAGATGGCCGTAGCGGCGGATCGACTCGGCGAGGGCCACCGCGGCCAGCGCGGCGGCGACATCGGTGGTGGCGGTGGCGGGCGGCGCCGCGGCCGCATCCTGCGGCGGGGTCCAGTCGCGAAAGGCGGCGCGCGTCGCGTCGTCGACCGAAGCGGGATCCCGCTGATAACGCTCGAACAGCTCGAGCACGTAGCCCGCGTTGGCCCCTGTGAACTGGTCCCACGGGTTCATATCTCGACTATTGTAGTTCAGGCGGTTTCCCCTGCAGTTCAGGCGGTTTGCCCGCTCGAGGCCCCCACGCGATGATGTCCCGACCGACCTACGACGACGCCAACCTGATTCTGCGCCTCTACGAGATGCGGCGCGACGCCCGGATGCGCGAAGCCCGGCAGTGGTACACCGCCCACTTCAAGCCGAAGGCGTGGGAAGAACTGGCGACGGTGACCCCCCCGGGCAGCGCCGAGAACGCCTCGTTCCGGATGGTCATCTCCTACTGGGACATGGTGGCGTCGTTCGTCGTCTCGGGCGTGCTCAACAAGGAGCTGTTCTTCCTGAGCGGCCGCGAGCTGCTGGTGGTGTTCGAGCGGCTGAAGCCGGTGCTGCCGGGCATCCGCGCCGCCTACAAGGACCCGCTCTACATGGGCAACCTCGAGCGGCTCGGCCTCGACTACGCGGCCTACTGGCAGGCGCAGAACCCGGAGGCGTACAAGGCCTTCGTGAAGCGCATCGGGTGATCCGGCTCGTCGCACTCGACGTCGACGGCACGCTGCTCGACGGCCACGGCCGGATTCCCGCGGCGAACCTCGACGCCCTGCACGCCGCGGCCGCCCGCGGCATCCACCTGGCTGTGGTCACCGGCCGCAGCCAGCCGTTCGTGCTGCCGGCCGTCCGCGAGCTGCCCGATCCGCTGATCCTCGTCGTCTACAACGGCGCCGTGGCCCGCGTCCGCGACGGCGAGACCATCGCCCGCCGCACCATCGACCCCGCGGTGGCGCAGCGGGTGCTGGTTCACACCCGTGCGTGGCGCGACGCCACCACCGTGCAGTTCGACCGCCTCGACGCCGGCCAGACGCTGTTCGACCGGATGTCGTGGGATCACCCGAACCGCCGCGGCTACTACCTCAAGGTGCGCCAGCACGTGTCGCAGGTGGAGGATCTCGAGGAGGCGCTGGCCGACGCCGATCCGGTGCAGGTGGCCTTCAACGGCCCCACCGAGGCGATGCGCCGGCTGCACGCCGACCTGACGGCGCTGCCCGACTTCGCGGCGCTGTCGGTCGCGGCCACCCATTATCCCAGCCGCGACTTCTCGCTCGTGGACATCAACGCCGCCGGCGCCACCAAGGGGCACACGCTGGCCGCCGTCGCGGCACACCTCGGCATCGCCCGCGGCGAGGTCTTCGCGATCGGCGACAACCACAACGACGTGGACATGCTGCAGTGGGCCGGCACCGGCGTGGTGATGGGGAATGCGGAACCGGAGCTGCTCGAGCTGGGGCTGCCGGTGACCGACACCAACGAGCGCGCCGGGTTGGCCCGCGCGCTCGCTGACTTCGTCCTGAGGTGATGCGCTCGACGGACGGGGCTCGGGAGCGGGGGCTCGGGACTCGGGGCTCGGGGCTCGGGGAGAACCTCAGACGGAACTGACGCCGGTCTCACCGTATCCTGGTCGGCGTGACGGTGTGACTCTCCGATCCCGAGCCCCGAGCCCCGGCGCTCCGAGCCCCGAGTCCCGGCTCTTCAGAACCGCGTCCCCATCCTCACGTGCACCCGTGTGTCGTTCTTCCCGCGTGCGACGTCGAGGCTGAAGGTGAACGCCGTGGCGCTGGCGAACCAGCCGGCGCCGATGCCGCGGTCGTACGAGGCATCCCGCCACGACGCCTTGGCCGGATAGACGGCGGCCCAGTCTGCGAACACGCGCAGGCCGGTGCGGGCGACGTTCAGCGGCGAGCCCAGCGGCAGTGCCCACGACACGGTGGCGCCAGCGGCGTTGTCGTCCACGCGGTAGCCGGCGCGGTAGCCGCGCGTCCAGCTGGCGCCGCCGATCCAGGCCTGCTCGAAGCGGGGCAGCGGTCCGTCGCTCGAGATCTGGAACACGCGCAGGCTGAGCGCCGAACCGCGGAACAGCCCCAGCGCGGCGTTGGCGTCGAGGCGGTGCCGCCGTCGCGCGGTGCCGTGCACGCCGACGCGTTCCAGCCCGGCCATGACCCACACGGCGTTGCGCGGGAACGACGGGTCGAGCCGCGTGTCGAGTGTCAGATCGCCGCCGGCCGTCGCCACGCGCGAGGTGGCGCCGTCGAAACGCACCTCGTCGAGCCGGCCGCTGGCGCCGGCGCGCAGCCACGAGGCGATCACCCGTTCGGCGCGCACCTCGCCGCCGACCCGCCGTTCGACGAGATCGAACGCCGGATGCTCGGTGCGCCTGACGTTCGCGCCGGCCAGCAGGCGGGAGAAGGGGCCGCGTTCGAACGAACGTTCGGCGACGAGGCCGGCCCGGCGCTCGCCGCCCCAGGTGAGCGGCACCGACACTCGCGATTTCGGGCCGAGCAGCTCGTCGGCCGCCACGCGGAGCCCGTAGGTGACCCCGTAGCCTTCCGTATAGGACAGCACCGGCAGCCACATCACGCCCGACGCCGTACGCCGCAGCCATCCCGGCGTGGGCAGGTCGGGACTGGCGCCAGGCAGCTCCTCGATCAGGATGAGCACGAGGACGTCGTCGGGATCGTCGATCGAACGGAGCCGTCGATGCACTTCCACCGATCGGAACCGCCCGCTGGCGCGCAGCCGCTCGGCGGCCGCCGCCAGGTCGGCATCGCCCGAGCCCTCTCCCACCGCGAGGCCGCTGGCGGCGATCACGTCGGCATCCGGGGTGGAGTGGTTGCCGTGCACGCGAATCTCGACGATCGCGGGCGCGGCCGTCTGCGCCGTGGCGGCGGTGCCGGCGCCGGCGGCGAGCATTGCCGCGAGGGCGAGGGCCAGCCTAATCATCGGACCCGCACCGTCACCCCGGCTTCCTTGTAGCCGGAATAGGTGATGTCGTACCGCGCCGCGACCGTGCCGGGCGCGAACGCCATCGCCATGCGCGCCTCGACCTGCTGCGGCAGCCAGATGCCCGGGAACGCCTCGGCCATGGTCATCGACGCCTGCAGGTCGTCCACGCGGGCCACGCTGCGCCCCGGCAGGAAGCCGAAATCGACGTTGTCGAAGACGTAGCGGACGATCTGCCGCTCCTCGCGCAGGATCCACAGCGTGACCAGCGACGCCTTGTTCATCTGCTGCTCGATGCGTTCCTCGTCGGGGCCGTCGTCGTCCCCCCGGCCGCGTCGCGCCTGTTCGGCGCGCCGCTCGGGCCGGGTCTTGTCGCCGTCGTCGTTGAAGAGCCGGGCGGGGTAGTACTCCACCTTCAGTACCTCGCGCCCGTTCAGCGTTTCTTTGCCGGCCAGTGCGTAGCGGCCCGATTCGAACTTGAAGCGCAGGAAGTAGGCGGCGCGCACGAAGCTGGGCTCGGTCTGCTGGCGCAGCACGTCGCCGAACCCCTCGGGCGTCGGCGGCGGCTCGGGCGGCGGCGCGCCGGCGGCCTCGGCCTGCTTGCGCTCGCGCTCGACGCGGCGTTTCTCCCGACGCTGCTCGCTCCTGAGCCAGTCGGCCTCGCGGCGGCGCCGTTCCTCTTCGCTCACCGTGACGCCGTTGGCGACCAGCGGGCTGCGGATGAAGTAGCCGTCCTTCACGAACCAGCGGTAGTCGTGCACCATCCCGTAGAGGCGGGCCCCACCCGGGCCGACGACCTGCACGCGCTCACGCTCGTCGAGGATGTACTGCTGCAGCTTCTTCCAGTTGTCGTCGCGGCGGGCCAGGACGGCCGCCATGAAGCGGTCGAGGTCGGTGTCGCGGGCAGCCGGCGTGTCCTGGGCGCCGAGCCGTGCCGGCGCCCCCGGACCGACGGCCACGACGAGGGCGAGCAGGAGCGGGATGCGGAGCCACTGACCCACGGACACACTCCTCGCCAGCTGGCAGACGCATGGCGGAGTGATAGACGGCGGCGCGGGCGGAATGGTTCCTCGGCCGCCGTGGCCCGTGTGATAGAAGGCGGAGCGCATGCGCATCGCGATTGTAGGAGCGGGGGCGGTCGGCGGCTACTTCGCGGCCCGGCTGTCGCGCGCGGGCCAGCACGTGGCCGTGGTGGCTCGCGGCGCCCACCTCGAGGCCATCCGGGCCCACGGCCTGCGGGTGGTCAGCCCGGCGCTCGGTGACTTCACCGCCCGCTGCGACGCCGAGGCGGATCCGGCGCGGATCGGACCCGTGGACCTCGTGGTGTTCGCCGTGAAGGCCTACGACAACGACACCGCGATCGCCCAGCTCGGGCCGCTCCTCGGCCCTGCCACGGCGATCCTCACCCTGCAGAACGGCATCGACAGCACCAGCCAGCTCGCCGCGGCGCACGGCGAGGCCCGGGTGCTGGGCGGCACCACCTACGTGGCCACGGCGGTGGAGGCGCCCGGACGCATCGTGCAGACCGGCGTGCACCGCTCGATCATCTTCGGCGAGGCGTTCGGCGAGCGCCGGGCCGTCAGCGCGCGCGTGCAGGCGATCGCCGACGTGCTGGCAACGGCCGACATCGAGGTGACGGCCGTGCCCGACGCCCGCGTGCCCATCTGGGACAAGTTCGTCTATCTGGCGCCCTTCGCGGGCCTCACCGGCGCGGCCCGGCTGCCAATCGGCCCGCTATGGCGGGAGCCGCACGTGCGCGCGCTGTTCTACGCCGCCGCCCGCGAGGTGGCGGCGATCGCCGCTGCCGAGGGCGTGACGATCTCGCCGGATCGCTTCGCGACGCTCGAACACTACATGGACAACATCCCGGCGACGACGCGCTCGTCCCTGCTCATCGACCTCGAGCAGGGCAAGCGCATCGAGGTGGAGGCGCTGCACGGCGCGGCGGTGCGCCGCGCCGCGGCTCACGGCGTCCCGGTGCCGATCCTGGCGACCTTCTACGCCGTGCTGAAGCCTTGGGCCGCCGGCCGCACGACCGCGTGATGTGCTCTTCCGAGCCCCGAGCCCCGGCCCTTAGAACGGATCCACCACCGAATCCGGTCCGCCCTCGATCACCAGGCGGTGGATGCGGCAGCCGCGGCCGTACTCGACCAGCGCGACCTCGCTCGGGATGCGGACGATGCCGCGCCACAGCCCTTTGGCTTCGGTGCGCCTCGACTCGGCGCGCGGCGAATCGGTGACGGCATGCGCCCACGCCGCCAGCGGCACCGGTCCGCGCGGCCGGCGCGGCGAGGGCGGCGGCACGGCTGGCGCTGCCGCGACGACCGGCGGTGCGGGAGTCTCCTTGGCGATCGTTCGGCCCCGCACGCCGCGAGCGGCCCGCTTCGGCGGCGCGTCGAGTGCCGGGGCCGGTACATTTGCGGCGCGTCCGCCGTCGCGGTCGGCGGGCACGCCGGCGGCGTCGAGCACCGCGCCCGGCTTGCGCCGCGCCGACTTCGCGGTCTTGGCACGGCCCTTCTTCGCCGGCGGTGCAGCGGTCGCCGCGGCGGCCGCCGCGGCGATCGGAGCGGGTGAGGGCGCCGGGACCTGGGCCGGCGCCGGGGCCGCCGCGATTTCCGGCACCTCGTGCACCACGGTGACGGCAGGCACCGCGGGGGCGACAGGCACCGCGGGCGTGACGGGTGCCGCGGAATTGACGGGCGGCGCGGTCTGCGCTTCGGCCATCTGGTTGGCCCGTCGCCGCGCCTCCTGAATCGCCATGCCCACGCCGTCGGCCGGGCGCTCGGCGCGGAAGCTGCTGCGGCGGCGACGCCGGCGATCGGGTTCGTCGGCCGCGCGCAGCACGGGACGGCCGAGGCGCGAATAGAGCGCCTCCATCCCGGCCTTCGCGGGATCGTAGATGCCCCACTCGTCGGTGGGAGACGCGGGAGGAGCGAGCGGACGCTTCTTGGCCATGGGGGCGCAGTACTCCGCCCGGCGGGGAGCAATGATCGTGCCCCGCTCGATCTGCCCGGATTGGCCCGAACAAGGCCCATGGGCGAGAGCGCGCGACAGCGGCTCAGACGCCGCCGGTCACCTCGCGCGGACCGAAATGGTCGCACGCATTACAGATCGGAAACGGCGTGCGAAGCCGTGCCATCGGCCGGCCGGTGCATCGGTGCGCAAACTCCCAGCGGTGCAGGTCGATCCGTGCCCGAGGGCTCGTGGCATATGCATTGCCTCGACCCTTGCCATGGTGGTGTCGTTCCTGGGCACGAAGGGCGGAACCGGCACGACGACGCTGGCGGTGAACTGCGCCGCCGAGTTGCGTCGCGTCACCGGCCTGCCCACCGTGGTCGTGGATCTCAAGCCCGGGACCGGCGATGTCGGCCTCTTTCTCGGCGTGCGATCGAAATTCACCCTGCTCGATCTGCTCGACCAGCTCGACTGGATCGACGCTCGCGCCGTGCCCGGCATGCTGGCCAAGCACGACTGCGGGCTCGATGTGCTGCCCGGGGCGCCCGACTACGGCCGTCCCGGCTCGACCGATGCGCCCGACGTGGAGCTGGCCATCGAGACGCTGAAACGCATCTACGACTACGTGGTGGTCGACGCCGGCAGCACGCTCAGCCCGTGTTCGGCGGCGGCGCTCCACGTCTCCGACGAGGTGCACCTGGTCGCCAACCCCGACGTGCCGTGTCTGCGCAACCTGCAGCGGCTGCGCGATCTCGTCCGCCTGGCCGGCGTGCCCGAGGACCGGGTGCGCTACGTGCTCAACCGCACGTCCGACGTCGAAGTGGTGCCGCTGCGCGAGATCGAGGAGGCGCTCGGTCGGCACATCGACCACCGCTTCACCAGCGACTACCGCACCGTGGCGTCGGCGCTGAACGCCGGCGTGCCGCTGTCGAGCCTGCGGCCGGGCGCGCTGCGCGCCGAACTCGACACCTTCGCCCGCGCCATCGTCTCGCGCGCGGTCCCGGCGGCGTAGCCGGAATCAGGACGCGACGTACTCGGCGGTGACCGCGGTGGTGATGCCGCCGCGCGCGGTGAAATCGCCGACCACGGTCATGCGCCGCGGCCGGCACGCCGCCACCAGGTCGTCGAGGATACGGTTGGTCGCCGCCTCGTAGAAGATGCCCTGGTTGCGGAACCCCAGCAGGTAGTACTTCAGCGATTTCAGCTCGATGCAGGCGTCGCCGGGGATATAGCGGATGCGGATCGTCCCGAAGTCGGGCAGCCCGGTCTTGGGACACATCGAGGTGAACTCCGGACAGGCGATCGCGATCTCGTAGTCGCGCTCGGGCCGCGGGTTGGGAAACGTCTCCAGCGCGGGCGCGTTCGACATGGGGAAATGGTAGCATCCGGCCGCCGCGCGGCGTCGCCCGGCTCGTTGACACGCCCCACCGCGCGCGCTAGCATCAGGTCCGATTTTCTGGCGATTTTCCGGTCATCCGCATCCGCGCGCGGAGACGTGGACCGAACGATCGACGAGCCGCGCGGATAGCAACCAGGGGGAACCACGATGGCAGACGCGCGCAGGATGGGCAAGTCCGAGCTCTTTTCCCACTTCGCCGAACGGTTCGAGCTGAAGCGTACGCAGGTGCGCGAGCTCTTCGACGAGATCACCGCGCTGGGCGAGAAGGAACTGAAGCGCTCGGGCGAGTTCGTGATCCCCGGCATGGTCAAGCTGGTGGTGCAGAAGCGCAAGGCGCGCATGGGCCGCAACCCGGCCACCGGCGAGCCGATCAAGATTCCGGCCAAGACCGTGGTCAAGGCCCGCATCGTGAAGCAGCTGAAGGACGCCGTCCTTCCGCGCAAGTAGTTCGCCCGTTCTCCCCCGGATGTCGCGACGGCGGGGACTTCGTCCCCGTCGTTTCGCACACCGGACCCGCCCCCGTCGCGCTACGCGCTGCCGCGAATCTTCCGCGCGATGTCCTTGATCTCCAGCTTGTCCAGCTTGAACTTCAGCGTGCTCAGCGGGATGCCCAGGTAGCGGGCGGTCTGCGTCACGTTCCACTTGCTGCGTTCGAGCGCGCGGATGATGAAGTTGCGTTCGAAGGTCGTCAGCGCGCGATCGAGCAGGTGGGTGGTGTCGGCGCCGCGATCCAGATCGGCGACCTGCAGCTCGAACGGCAGGTCGCCGTCGGTGATCCAGTCGTGGCTGCACGTCGCCACCAGCCGCTCGACCAGGTTTTCGAGCTCGCGGATGTTGCCCGGCCACCAGTAGTTCTGCAGCATCTGCACCGTCGAGGTGGCGAAGCCCTGCACGTGCTTGCGGAAGCGCGTGTTGTAGCGGGCGAGGAAGAACTGCACCAGCTCCGGCAGGTCTTCGATGCGCTCGCGCAGCGGCGGGATGCGGATCGGCACGACGTTGATGCGGTAGTACAGGTCGCCGCGGAACGACCCTTCGCGCACCGCCCGCTCGAGATCGACGTTGGTGGCGGCGATCAGCCGGAACTGCACCTTGATCGGCCGCTCGCCGCCCACGCGCTCGATCTCGCCTTCCTGGATCGCCCGCAGCAGCTTGGCCTGCAGGTCGAACTTCAGCTCGCCGATCTCGTCGAGGAACAGCGTGCCGCCGCGGGCCAGCTCGAACTTGCCGATCTGCTGGCGCAGCGCGCCGGTGAAGGCCCCTTTCTCGTGGCCGAACAGCGTGCTCTCGACCAGCTCGCGCGGGATGGCGGCGACGTTGACGGGGATGAACGGGCCGTCGGGCGCCTCCGAGTGGCGATGGATCATCCGCGCCACCAGCTCCTTGCCGGTGCCGCTCTCGCCGGTGATCAGCACGGTGGTGGGCAGACTGGCCACCTTGTGCACCTTGTCGAGCACCTCGCGCGTCGCCGGGCTCGGTCCCGACACGAACTCGCGGTCGCCGCTCTGGTCGCGCACCTGCTCCGACAGGGCGAGCACCTGGCGATTGAGATCCTGGCGCTCGACGGCGTGGGCGACGATCGACAGCACGACGTCGGGCGCGGCGTCCTTGAGCAGCACGTGGTAGGCGCCCAGCTTCACCGCCTGCACGGCGGTGTCGACGTCGGGCGCGTCGGCCAGCATCACGAACTCGGCCAGCGGGTAGTTCTCGCGGACGATGCGCAGGAAGTCGAAGCCGTCGATGCCGGGCAGCACCCGATCGGCGAGCACCAGATCGACGCCGTCCTTGCCGAGCATGGCCAGCGCCGCCTCGGCCGAGCCGGCGCGCAGCACCCGGGCATCGCGCTTGAGGACGAGCGCCAGCCGTTCGCGGCTCGCCTCGTCGGCATCGACCAGCAGCAGGGTCTTGCGCGGGGGCGCCATCGGGCGAAAGTATATGCGGCCGTCGGCAGCGCCGGTTCGGCGCATACTGGGGCGCGAGCGGGAGCGCGGGATGGGCTGGCTGTGGGCGGTGACGATCGTGGCGCTGGCGCTGGCCGCGGCCAGCTGGGTGGTGGCGCGCCGGGCGGCGCGGCGGGCGGCGCAGCTCCACGACATGTACTGGCAGCTGCGCTTCGATCACGGCGAGCTGAAGGCGCGGCTCGACATCGTGGCGCCGACGCCCGGCGCGGCGCCACGCACTGCGCCAGGCACGCAGTTCGTCGCCCTCACCGACGTGAAGCGATGAGCTGCGGTCGCGCCTGACTGGCGACGATCGGGGCTGAGCCGCAAGGGCGGCGGCACGTACAATCGCCGCCCTTGGCACTGGCCGTCGGTTCCCGTCTCGGCCCGTACGAAGTGCTGGCGACCCTGGGCGCCGGCGGCATGGGCGAGGTGTATCGGGCCACCGACACCAACCTCGAGGGCTCGCGAACCCGCCGGGTCACCTTCGACGATGCGCTCGATCAACTTGCCACCTGGTCCGCTGACGGGTCGCGGATGGAGGTGACGGCGGCGCGGCAGTAGAACTGATGGTCGAACGCCAGTAAGATGAACGTATGAAGGTCCCCAAGCAGCGGCTGACCGTCACCGTCGATCCGCACCTGCTCGAGGCGGGCGCCGCCGCCGTGTCGGCGGGCCGCGCTGAGTCACTCAGTGCCTGGGTCAATCTCGCGCTGGCCGAGCGGGCCGGCAAGGAGCGTCGGCTGCGCGCCCTGGCAGACGCCGTGGCGTCCTACGAGGCCGAGTTCGGCATCATGACGCCGGAGGAGCTGGCCGCCCAGGTGCGCGCCGATCGCGCGTCGGCCCGCGTGGTGCGGGGGGCGACCTCGGCCCGTTCCAGGTCGCGCCGGCGGCGCGGCCCGGCATGAGCCTCGTCCTCGACGCTGGTGCCTGGATCGCGCTCGACAGGCACGACCGCGCGATGTGGCGCCGGTTGAAGGTGGCGCAGATGGCTGGCGAGATCCCCCGCTCGCACGGCGGCGTCATCGGCCAGGTCTGGCGCGGTCGCGGCGCGCGCCACGCGCTGCTGGCGCAGGCACTGGCCGGCGCAGAGGTCCGCCCGCTCGACCAGCGGCTCGGTCGTGCCGCCGGCGAGCTCCTGGCCGTCACCAGGGGACGCGATGTGATCGACGCTGCCTTGGTGCTGCTCGCCGACGACGGCGACCAGATCGTCACCTCGGACCCTGATGACATCGCGCGGCTCGCGGCGGCGAGCGGGCGCCATCTGGAGGTGGTGCGCGCGTGAGGTTGACGGGCTCCACGCTTCCAAGCGACAGTGGGTGGCTGTCCGCCTTCGCGGCGGGCGCCGCTGCGGCGAATCGAACGGAACCGAGGGTCCGCCTTCGCTCACGCTCGGGTGTGAGCGTCGGTGCGGCAAGGAGTGAGCGTGGCCAGCGAATATGACGTGGTGGTGGTGGGAGCGGGAACCGGCGGCTACGTGGCGGCGATCCGCGCCGCGCAGCTCGGTCTGAAGGTGGCGGTGGTCGAGCGCCAGAAGGCGCTGGGCGGCACCTGCCTCATCTGGGGCTGTATCCCGACCAAGGCCCTGCTCGAGCACGCCCACGCCCTCAAGGTGGCCCAGTCGGCGAAGGAGTGGGGGCTCACCGGCGTCGACGGCGCCGCCGTCGGCATCGACATGCCGGCGGTGCACGCCCGCAAGGACAAGATGATCACCGGGCTGACCGGCGGCATCGAGATGCTCTTCAAGAAGAACAAGATCGACTGGATCAAGGGCAGCGCGCGGCTGACCGGCGGGACCGGCGTCGAGGTGACGCTGCACGCCGGCGGCACCCAGGCGCTGACGGCCACGAAGGAACTCGTCGTCGCCACCGGTTCGGCGCCGCGCTCGGTGCCCGGCATCGAGGTTGACAGGAAGCGCATCATCTTCAGCGACGAGGCGATCCACCTGCCGCACGTGCCGAAGTCGATTGCCATCATGGGCAGCGGCGCCGTCGGCGTCGAGTTCGCGTCGATCTTCAGGAGCTACGGCAGCGAGGTGACGATCGTGGAGCTGCTGCCGCGGCTGGTGCCGGGTGAGGACGAAGCGGTGTCGGCCGAGCTGGAGCGCACCTTCAAGAAGCGCGGCATCAAGGTGCACACCGGCACGAAGGTGACGAGTGCCAGGGCCGGCGCCAGCGGTGTCGACCTCGAGATGGAGAAGGACGGCAAGGCCCAGAAGGCGTCGTTCGAGATGCTGCTGGTGGCCACCGGCCGCGGCCCGGTCACCGATGGGCTCGACGCCGAGACGATCGGCCTGAAGATGGAGAAAGGCTACGTCGTCGTCGACCCGCTGTTCCACACCAGCGTGCCGGGCATCTCGGCGATCGGCGACGTGATCACCATGGGCGGGCCGCACTACCAGCTGGCCCATGTCTCGTCGATGGAGGGCATCGTGCTGGCCGAGCGGATCGCCGGCCACGACGTGGCGCCGATCAATTACGACCACGTGCCGCGCTGCACCTACACCGAACCGGAGATCGGCAGCGTCGGCCTGACCGAGGCCCAGGCCAGGGCGGCCGGCCACGACGTGAAGGTCGGGACGTTCCCGTTCCGGGCCCTGGCCCGCGCCCGCATGGCCGGCGAGACCGACGGCTTCGTGAAGATCGTCGCCGAGAAGAAGTACGACGAGGTGCTCGGCGTGCACGTCATCGGCCCACGCGCCACCGAGCTCGTCGCCGAGGCCGTGCTGGCGCTGCGCCTCGAGTGCACGGTCGAGGAACTGGTCAGGACGATTCACGCCCACCCGACCATGTCGGAGGCCATGGGCGAAGCGTCGCACGCCGCCCACGGAGCCGCTATTCACATCTAGCCCGACCCCGAGCCCCGAGCCCCGAGCCCCGGCACCCGACGCGGTCGGGCCGACGCTCGAGCCAGCGAGGACCGACCGATGTCGACACCAGTAGTCATGCCGCAGATGGGCGAGTCGATCGCCGAGGGGACGATCGTCCGCTGGATCAAAAAGGTGGGCGAGGCGGTCGATCGCGACGAGCCGCTGTTCGAGATCTCGACCGACAAGGTCGACGCCGAGATCCCGTCGCCGGCCGCCGGCGTGCTGCTCGACATCGCCGTGAAGGAAGGCGAGACCGTGCCGGTGAACAGCGTCGTCGCCACCATTGGCGCCGCTGGTGAGCGGACCGAGGCGCCGGCCGCGGCCCCGACTGCCGCCACGGCGGCTGCCGCCCCCGCGCCCGGCGTACCGGCCGCGGCGGCGCCCGCCGCGGGCGCGCCGGGCTCTGCGGCCCTGGGCAGCAACGGCCGGCCGCAGCGTTCGTCACCGCTGGTGCGGCGCATCGCCAAGGAGCACGGTGTCGACATCGGCGGCATCGCCGGCACCGGCGCCGGTGGCCGGGTGACCAAGCACGACATCCTCGAGCACCTGGAGTCCGCCTCCGCCGCTGCGTCCTCGGCTACCGCAGCCTCGGCTTCGCCCGCGGCCGGGTCGGCGAGACCGGCCGCGCCGGTCCCGGCGTTCAAGCCCGGCGAGCGCGTCGAGATACAGCCGATGTCGGTGATGCGCAAGAAGATCGCCGAGCACATGGTGTTCAGCAGGCGCACCTCGGCCCACGTCTACTCGGTGTTCGAGGTCACCTACAGCCGGGTCGAGGCGCTGCGCCAGGCGCGCAAGGCCGACTACGAGCGCCAGGGCGCCAAGCTCACCTACACCGCGTTCATCGCCAAGGCCGTGGTCGACACGCTGCGCCGCCACCCGGTGATCAACGCCTCGATCGACGGCGAGTCGGTCGTCTACAAGAAGGACGTCAACCTCGGCATCGCCGTGGCCCTCGACAACGGCCTGATCGTGCCGGTGATCAAAGACGCCGGCGAGAAGAACCTGCTCGGGCTGTCGCGCGCCATCGCCGACGTCGCCGATCGCGCCCGCGCCAAGAAGCTGAGCCCCGAGGAGGTGCAGGGCGGCACCTTCACCATCACCAATCCCGGCAATTACGGCGCGCAGTTCGGGCTGCCGATCATCAACCAGCCGCAGGTGGCCATCCTGGGCGTCGGCACCATCGAGAAGCGGCCGGTCGTGATCGACGACATGATCGGCATCCGTCTGAAGGGCTATCTCACCCTGGGCTACGACCATCGCCTGGTGGACGGCGCCGTGGCCGACCAGTTCATGGCCGACGTCAAGGCCTATCTCGAGGGGTTCGACGAGAAGACCGTCTAATCTCGGGGCTCGGGGCTCGGGGCTCGGGGCTCGGGGCTCGGGCTCGGGGCTCGGGCGGAGTGGCGGGGCTCGGCATGGCGGGGCACACGATTCGCAAGCTGGAAGTCCGGCGCCTTGGCGTCGTCCCTTACGGTGAGGCGCTTGAGTTGCAGCGCGATCTGGTCGAACGGCGAAAGGCCGGCGCCATCCCCGACACGCTGCTGCTGTTGCAGCACCCGCACGTGCTCACGCTGGGGGTCAAGGGCGACGGCGGGCGCTCGCACATCCTCGCCGCCGAGGAGGTGCTGCGGTCGCGCGGCGTCGAGGTGTTCGAGACCGGGCGCGGCGGCGACGTGACCTACCACGGTCCCGGACAGCTCGTCGGCTATCCGATCCTCGACCTCGACCCCGACCGCCGCGACGTCCATCGCTACGTGCGCGACCTCGAGGAGGTGATGATCCGCGTCTGCGCCTCCTACGGAGTGCCGGCCGGGCGGATCCCGGGGCTGACCGGGGCGTGGGTGCGGGCCGACGGCGCCGGCGACGGATCCAGCGAGCCGGACGCGGCAGCGCGAAGTTCAAGGCCGGCCGAGAAGATCGGCGCCATCGGCGTTCGCATCTCGCGCTGGGTCACGAGCCATGGCTTCGCCTTCAATGTCGGGACCGACCTTGAGTTTTTTCGATTGATCGTTCCGTGCGGAATCGCGGATCGTGGCGTCACGTCGCTCGAACGCGAAGTTGGCGCGGAGATCCCGATGATCGAGGTCGAGGCACGGTTCGTGCAGTCCTTCGGTGACGTCTTCGATCGGCGGGTGGAGCCGGTCGTCACGTCACCTCCATGACCGACGCCGCGCGCTGCACTTACAACACCCGTCTGGCCGGCTGGATGAGCGCGTTGGTCGCCACCGCGACGTTCTCGTTCCTCCATTCGGCGTACGACCGGATTCCGATCGTCGTGCCGATCAGCTTCGAAGGCGGCAGCCCGCTCAACTTCGCCGTCAAGTCGCCGGGACTCGTCTATCTGCCCTTCGGAATGCAGGTGGCGTTGGGGCTGGTCTTCGCCGCGGTCGTCGCCATGGTCCTCGGCCGGCGCGCCGACGCCGGCGATGGCCGCGAGGCCGAACGCCGGGCCGTGGCCCAGCACACCGCCGAGGGCGTGGCGCTCATCGCCGCCGTCTGGATCGCCTTCCAGTGGGTCAACGCCTGGCGGCTCACCGAGCTGTGGCGGCGCACCTTCGATCCCTACATCGAGTTCTACGTGCTGGCCCTCATCACCGCCTTCACCGCGTCGGTCGTGATCGGCCTGCGCGTCGTGCTCAAGGTGCAGGAGGCCAGCAGCGGCCGGCCGCTGCGCACGCCGGTGCTCGACGGCCGCCGGCGCGCCGCCACCGCAGGCCTGGCCGCGCTCCTGGCGCTCGGGATCGGGGCTCCGCTGGTGCTGCTTTCGATGGTCTGGGCGGTGCTGCAGCAGTACTCCTAGCCGGTCCCTCGCCAGAGTCGCCCTCCGGGACCCCTCCAGGGCAGCGCTTCAGCTCTGCCGCTCGGCCTGCCTCTCGACTCTGCCTCTCGGCATTCCCGCTCCGCTCTGCTGCCCGGCTCCGCCTCCCTTCAGCGCCGCCCGGGGAATAGGGGCCCGCCACGGGGGGTTCATTCACGGTAGACACCCATCGAGGTAACCGTGACCGCACCAGCCGATCTGCAACTCGTCGAACGACTCCAAGCCGGGGACGACTCCGCCGTGGCCGACCTGGCCCGAACCTACGGCGCGAGGATGTTCCAGCTCGCCCTGCGCTACACCCGCAACAAGGAAGATGCCGAGGAAGTGGTGCAGGACGTGCTCATGAAGGTGCGCGGCAAGATCGCCGCCTTCCGCGGCGACGCCGCCCTCTCGTCCTGGATCTACCGCATCACGTTCAACACCGCGATGTCGCGCCTGCGATCGACGCGGGCGACCCGCCTGCACGAGGTGCCCGACGAGCCGATGCCGGCCGGTGACGACTTGCCCGTACGCGCCTTCGAGCCGGCCGATTGGAGCGGCCTGGGCGACGAGCTCGTGCTGCGTGGCGAGCTGCGCGAAGCCCTCGAGGCGGCCGTCGCGGAGCTGCCGGCCATCTACCGGGCGCCGGTGATCCTGCGCGACCTGCGCGGCTTGTCCACCGAGGAGGCCAGCCGGCGCTTGAAGGTCAAGGACCAGACGCTGAAATCGCGGCTGCACCGCGGCCGGCTGATCCTTCGCGAGCGGCTCGCCGCCTTCGCCGGCGGCCTCACGCTCCACCATCCGGCCGCCGCGTACTAGCTGGGCGGTCGTCGTTTCGGCGCTCAGCCCGCCAGTGCCTGGTCGAGGCGGACCCGGTCGCGGGTCGTCAGCGGCGGCAGCGTGATGCGCAGGCCGGCTGGCGAGAACACTGCCGGCAGCGCCGCCCCCCGCGTTGGCTTGTCGCCCTCCCGGTCGGGCACCGCGAACACGCAGGCCATGCCGGGGCCTCCGGTGAGCGCCAGGCGCACGACGCGGCTCGCCGCCGCCGCCAGCGCCACCGGCCCGGGCGGCCAGAGCCGGCCGATCCGCTCCTCCAGTCTGGCGATCGCCACCGGGGCCAGCATCTCGTCGGCGCGCAGGCCCGCGATCGCGGCGGCGCTCCACGGCACGAAGGCGCCGCGCGGGGGACGGCCGAGCAGGGCCAGCGACAGGTCGCGAGGCCCGCAGCCGGCCTCCAGGCAGGTGAGGGCCACCGCGCCGGCTCGCAGAGCCTCGGTCGCCGAGCCGATCAGGCGCCTCCGGTCGGCGTTCTGTTCGACCACGGCCCGCTCGACGAGGTCGAAGTGCCCGGCGTCGGCACCGACGACCAGCGCCCGCGGGTTGAGGGCCCGGATGCGCGCCAGCATCGCCAGGCCGTCGTCGGTCCCCCAGGAGCCCGTGCCGTGCCGGTCGGCAAAGACGACCGCTGCGGCGCCGACGACGGCGGCCGAATCGGCAGAGCCGGCCAGTCGGGCGTCGGTCGGTTCGATGGCGCCGGCCTGCTGGATGTCGAGCGCCTTGCCGCGGGCGACGTCCTCGGCGTCGTCCACCAGCGCGACCCGCTGAACGACCCCCGAGGTCGAAAGAGCGCGGGCCACGGCGCTGCCCAGTTCGCCGGCGCCGAGGACGACCACGTGGGACACGGGGGCATTGTACTGACGCTCGTCAGCGGCCAGGGGCTGGCGGCTAGCGGCTAGGATGGAGGAAACGGGGAGCACGAGATGGCTGTAGCACTGGTCACGGGCGGGACGCGGGGGATCGGGTTCGCGGTAGCGAAGGCGCTCCTCGCGCGTGGTGACGCGGTGGCCTTCACCGGCACCACCGACGACGGCATCCTGCGCGCCGAGCACGCGCTGGCCGCGGCGGTCGGCGACGCCACGCGTGTGATGGGGATCGTGTGCGACGTGCGCGACCGCGCCGCGGTCCAGCGGGCGGTGGCGGCTGCCGTCGAGCGCTTCGGACGCCTCGACCTGCTGGTGAACAACGCCGGCGTCGGCGTCGGCGGGCCCATCGCCGAGATGACGCCGGAAGAGTGGGCGCGCATCCTCGACACCAACCTCACCGGCGTCTTCCACTGCTGCCAGGCGGCGCTGCCGCACCTGAAGGCACGGCAGGCTGGCTGGATCGTGAACATCAGCAGCCTGGCTGGCAAGAACCCCTTCGCCGGCGGCGCGGCCTACTGCGCCACCAAGGCCGGGCTCGACGCCTTCAGCGAAGCGCTCATGCAGGAAGTGCGCTACGACGGCGTCCGCGTCGCCCACGTCTGTCCGGGCTCGGTGGCGACCGGCTTCAACGGTCGGGAATCGACCGCGGGAGTCGAGTGGAAGCTCCATCCCGACGACGTCGCCCAGGTGGTCGTCGATCTCACCAGCCATCCCGGCCGCAGCCTGCCCAGCCGGGTCGAGATCCGGCCGTCGCAGCCGAGGAAGTCCTGATGCGCATCGAGTCGGCGTGCGCGCCGCCGTTCCTGAAGAACGGCTTCGTGCTGTCGTGCGAACGCACGCGCGAGGCCGTCTACATCGACCCGGGCGACGAAGTGGACGACCTGCTGGCGTACGTCGCGCGCGAACGGCTCGCGGTCAGCGCCATCCTGCTCACCCACGCCCACGTCGATCACGTGTCGGGCGTGGCGGCGGCCAAGCGGGCGCTCGGCGCGCCGATCTGGCTGCATCCCGACGACGCCTGGCTCTACCGGCACGCCGTCCAGCAGGGAGCGATGTTCGGCTACCAGCTCGAACAGCCGCCGCCGGTCGATCGCTGGCTCGACGGTCCCGGCCCGCTGACCTTCGGCGACTACGACGTGTTCGTGCACCACACGCCGGGGCATTGCCCGGGGAACGTGTGCTTCCAGGTGGGGCGGCGCGGCGAGCCGGGGCTGGACCTCTTCGTCGGCGACACGCTGTTCGCCGGGTCGATCGGCCGCACCGATCTGCCCGGCGGCGACTACGGGGTGCTGATGCGGGCGATCACCGGGGTGCTGCTGCCGCTCGGCGACGACGCCCGCGTGCACTCCGGCCACGGCCCCGACACCACCATCGGCCGCGAGCGGCGCACCAACCCGTTCCTGCTGGAGTGGGCGGCGCGTCCGGCCCCCCGCTGAGCCGAACGACCGGCGTCACCACGGCGCCCGAGGGCAATCAGTCGCGCAGCAGCAGGCGCGCAAAGGCCCGGAAATCGTCGAGGTGTTCGACGACGATGCGCCGCACGATGTCGAGATTCAGCTTCTGATACTCGTGAATCGCCACGTTGCGGAAGCCGACCATCTTCTTCATCCGATCGGCCAGACCGGAGTCGATCAGGCCCGCCGCCATCAGCAGATCGAAGGCCTCGCGCGTCTCCTGCGGAATGCCGAGGCGACGGACCCTGACCAGATGCATGGCCGCGTCGATGCTGGTTTCGCAGGCGCGCTGCAGATTGAGGATGATGGCGTCCTGGCGGGTCTGATTCTCCAGCAGGTTGCGATCGTCGCCGGCGTGCTCCTCACGCACGCGGCCGAGGGCGCGCTCGATGGCCGCGACCTTGTTCAGCAGCACGTCATCGGCCATAGACGGTGCCCTCTGCGGCAATGCGTTCGAGTATCCCGCGTCGCTCCTCGTTGAGCCGCGCATAGGTGCTGAGCGTCAGGTCCTCGAACGCTCCGCGTGCGACAGGCGCGCCGTCGTAGAGCAGGTGGCCACGCGCCACCACCTGAACCGCCATCACCGGGGTGGCCGCCGCCAGGTCGACCAGGTCGACGTCCTGCCCCAGGAGGCCGGCGAGGCGCTCCTGCAGGTCGAACCGTTCGGTCGGGCTGAGGCGGCGGGGCGCCAGGACGCCGATGTCGAGGTCGCTCGCGCGGTGCGCCGTGCCCTGCGCCGCCGACCCGAACACATAGACCGCAATGGCGTCGCCGAGGGCCTGACGAAGCTCGTCGACGACGGGGCGATATCGCGGATCGATGTCGGGAGTCACGGCGCGGCCTGCCCCGAATCTTATCCCGCCGTCATCGTGCGGCGCCCGCCGTGGCGATGGTCGCCGGCCAGTTGAGGACGACGGTCAGGGTCGTTCTCGCCTCGTCGCCCGGCGCCGTCGTCAGGATCAGGAAGCGGCTGGCGTCGGGAGAGACGACGAAACGCGCCGGGTCGCCCGGCGTCCGTTCCGGCTGCGGCATCTCGAACAGGAGGCGCGGCGCGCCAGCCTTGAAGCCGGCTTCCGCGTCGACCGGCACCACCATCATCCGGTTCCCGCTCTTGTAGAACAGCTCGCCGCCGCCAGGCGCCCACATCGGCTGGGCGCCGCCGTCGGTGGAGATCTGCCATTTGCCGTTGCCCGTCGGGTACGACTGCACGTACACCTCGCGCCGGCCTGTCTCGGTGGAGCTGTAGGCCAGCCAGCGTCCACCGGGCGCCAACCGGCCTTCGCGCTCCGAGGCCGGCGTGGCGACCAGCGGGTGCAGCGACCCATCGGCACGGCGGACGAAGACGTCCTGGTCGCTCTGGAGGATCAACTCGCTGCCGTCCGGGGACCACGAAGTGGCTACCTTGATGCCCACGCGCTGCCCGTCGGCGACGAGCGTGACCGGCTGCCCGCTCCCATCGGCGCGAATCTTCATGAGCGGACCCCGGAGAGCGTTGGTCGAGTACGCCAGCTCGCGGCCGTCGAGGCTCCACAGCGGAAACTGGTTGTGCGCGGCGAACGTCCGCTTGCCGAGCGTGCCACGCTCGGTGTCGTAGACCCAGATGTGGGTACCGGTTGCATCGGTGATCGACAGAGCGATCTGCCGCCCGTCGGGCGAGAGGCCCGGTTCGCCGAACACGCCTGGCGGCAGCGGCAGCGGCGTCACCCGTCCGTGGCGGTCCACCCAGACGAGTTGCCGCTGCCCATCAGTCACGGCGGTCGTATAGACCAGCGTGCCGGTGTGCGACACATCGGCGATCGCCAAGCCGCCTGGGCCGATCGCGACGTTGTCGGCCACCGGCGCCGGATCGCCGCTCAACGTCAGCCGCGTCACGTCGAACGCCTGCCGCATCAGCGTGGTGCCAATCGGATACAGCAGGGCACCCTGGCGTGCGTAGAGGGCAGTCGAGGCCCCTCGAACGTCGAGCGGCGTGCCGGCCGTCACATCGAGTGAACCGACCAGGACGACGGCCTGCAAGCCGCCCGTAGTGTCGTACGCCGTATAGAGGAAGTGGCGGCCGTCGGGCAGGAACTGTGGCCAGGCGTGACCGCCCGATACCGCCGTCTCGCGGCGCGTTGCCGGCGTCGGGACGCCGCCACCGGAGGGCACCTGCTGCAGCGCCGCATCGTAGGCATCCGGCGCGAACACGATGACACCTTCCGGGCTCCACGTCCCCCCTCCCGGCGCGACGCCGACGTCACACAACGTCACCGGCGGCCCGCCACCGAGGTCGAGGCGTTTCAGCTTGCCCGCGGCGAAGAAGCCGACGCTCCGGCTGTCCGGGGACCAGAACGGGTGCACGGCGCCCTCGGTGCCGGGCAGGCGGTCGATCGACAGCGCGTCGAGCGCGCGCATCCACAGCTCGTTGTCCGCCCTGAACACCAGCCGACGACCATCGGGCGAGATCGCCGGTCGATTGCTGGGGCTGATCGCCTCGGGGGCCGAAACCGCGAAACGCGTGATCGGTGTCTCCACGGCCGACTCGGCGCTGCCGACGACGCCGAGACCGAACAGCGCCGCACCCAGGCCGGCGGCGAGGAGGGCGCCGGCGAGGAGCGACGCCGCGGCCACCGGAGCGGCGCGCCGCGCCGACGCGCCGCGTGTCGCGGCGACCCCCGCAGCGCTCGACGGCGCCGACGCTGCCTGCCGCAGCACGAACAGGGCGGCAGCGACATCGCCCACCCGGTGGCGCCGATCCTTGACCAGGCACCCCTGCACGAGGGCGCGGATCGGTGGCGGCGTCGTCGCCGGCAGACGCGCCCAGTCGGGCTCGAGACGCACGACCGCGCCGAGCACGTCGGTCATATCCTCGCCCTCGAAGGGCCGTGCGCCGGCCAGCATCTCGTAGAGCACGCAGCCGAACGCCCAGACGTCGCTGCGCTTGTCGACGGGGCGGCCCTTGGCCTGCTCCGGGCTCATGTAGGCAGCCGTGCCGAGGATGACCCCGGCCTGGGTCATCGCCGGCGAGGTGAACGTCGGCGACTCGGTGGCTGGTCCGGCCGACGACGCGCCCGGGGCCTCGACTGCCTTGGCGAGCCCGAAGTCGAGCACCTTCACGGTGCCGTCATCGCGGACCTTGACGTTGGCCGGCTTCAGGTCGCGATGGATGATGCCCTGCTCATGCGCCGCTTCGAGCGCCTCGGCAATCTGGGTCGCGATGGGCATCACCTCGTCGAGCGGCAGGGCGCCCTTCGTGAGGCGGTCCGCCAGCGTCGGTCCCTCCACCAGTTCCATCACCAGGGCTCTGGTGTCGCCGGCGTCCTCCAGGCCGTGGACGTGGGCGATATTGGGATGGTTGAGCGACGCCAGCACCTGCGCTTCGCGCCCAAATCGCGCCAGCCGGTCGGGATCGTTCGCCACGGCCGGCAGCAGCACCTTGAGCGCGACGTCGCGATTCAGGCGGGTATCGTGACCGCGGTAGACCTCGCCCATGCCGCCGGCGCCGAGCCGGCCGGTGACTTCGTAGACGCCGACGCGGCTGCCGACGGTGAGCGCCATGAGTGGGCGCGATTATAGACGTGGGCTCAGCCGTGCCGGACGGCGAACTCCATGCGGCCGACGCGCAGCCGGTCGCCGTTGGCCAGCAGCCCTTTCCTGACCCGCTGGCCGTTCACGAAAGTGCCGTTGGTGCTGTCGAGGTCCTCGACCAGCACCCCCTCGTCCTGCAGCGTGAGCCGGCAGTGCAGCCGCGAGACCAGCGGCGCATCGACGACGAAGTCGGCGCGCGGCGCCCGGCCGACGGTCTTGATGGCCCCCGGGAGGAGGCGGAACACCAGCGTGTCGGGGCTGTCACCCGTCGATTCGAGCAGCCACATGCGCGCCGCGATTGTAGCAGGGGCATCCTCCGGCTCCGGCCGCCGACGCCGGGAACATGGCCCTGCACCGGGTCGTAGATACAGGTGGTGCGGCCGGCGCCGCCGCGGGTGAGGGCCATGACACGTTCGAGAAAACTTGCGGTGGGCGGCACGGTGCTCGGCGTGGGCGCGCTGGTGGCTTACATGGCCACGGTGAACGGCGCGGCGACGACCATCGACCCGTCGCGCCTGGCCACGGTCGAGCGCGACACGATGACGCGCTCGGTGGTGGCCACCGGCAAGATCGAGCCGATCACCAAGGTGGAGATCAAGTCGAAGGCCAATGGCATCATCGAACACTTGGCCGCCGACGTCGATCACCGGGTGACCGCCGGGCAGGTATTGGCGGAGCTCGACAAAGAGAACCTGACGGCGCGGCTGCGCGAAGCGCGGGCCAACCTCGAGGCCGCCCGGGCCGCGCTGACCGCCGCCGAGGCCCAGGCCCGCAAGAACGAGATCGAGGCCGAAGCCCCCGACGTGGCCTTCGCCAGGTCGATGCACGACCGCGCCATCTCGCTGTCGGATCAGAAACTCATCTCGCAGGAGGCGCTCGACCAGGCCCGGACCAACCACGACCAGGCGCTCAACCGCCAGCGCGCCGCGCAGTCGCAGCTGCTGGTGAGCCGAGCGAAGATCGAGGAGGCGCGGGCGCAGGTGGCGCAGGCCCAGGCCGCCGTCGAGCGGGCCGAAGAGGAGCTGGCCAACGCCACCATCAAGGCACCGATCGCCGGTACGGTGCTGAGCCGCGATGTCGAGATCGGCAGCCCGGTGTCGTCGATCCTCAACCTGGGCGCCAACGCCACGCTGGTGATGACCCTGGGCGACATCCAGCAGGTGTTCGTGCGCGGCAAGGTCGACGAGGCCGATATCGGCTTCGTCAGGCTCGGCATGCCGGCGCGCATCACCACCGAGAGCTTCCGCGACAAGACCTTCACCGGCCAGGTCACGCAGATCTCGCCGATCGGCGTCGAGAAGGACAACGTCACCACCTTCGAGATCGAGGTGTCGATCGAGAACCCCGGCCAGGAGCTGAAGGCCAACATGACCGCCAACGCCGAGGTCATCCTGGAGGAACGTTCCGACGCGCTCATCATCCCGGAAGCCGCGGTCACCTACGACGAGCACAAGGCGGCGTTCGTGGAGGTCGCCGATCCGGGCGCCGAGAACGGCCGCCGCAAGGTGCCGGTGAAGCTCGGCATCGGCAACGGCACCCGCACACAGGTGCTGGAAGGACTGAAGGCCGGCGACAAGGTCGTCCTGCCCGGCTAGCCATGCGCGAGGCGATCGCCCAGTCGATCGAGAACCTGCGCGCCAACAAGCTGCGCAGCTTCCTCACGATGTTCGGCATCCTGTGGGGCGTGATCGCGGTCGTGGTCCTGACGGCTACCGGCGAGGGCTTCCAGCGCGGCAACCAGACGGTGCTCGAGGAGCTCGGCAAGAACATCGCCATCGTCTGGGGCGGGCGCACCACCCTGCAGGCCGGCGGCGAACGCGCCGGCCGGCAGATCTACCTCACCCTCGACGACGCCCGGGCCATTGCCGCCGAGTCGCCGCTGGCCGCCGTCGTCAGCCCCGAGATCAACCGCCAGGGCCTGCAGGTGAAGAGCCGCTACAACGCCGCCGCGCTCGGCGTCCACGGCATCGAGCCGCAGTACCAGGCGATCCGCACCATCGACGTCGAGCGGGGTCGCGTCTTCGGCTGGCCCGACGAGGAACAGGTGCGCCGCGTGGCAATCATCGGCGCCGATGCCTGGGCGCAGCTCTTCGGCAGCCGCGAGGGGCTCGGCGAGACGGTGCAGATCAACGGCTTCCCGTACACGGTGGTCGGCAAGATCCGGAAGAAGGAGCAGGACAGCAACTACAGCGGCCCCGACAACGACAAGGTGTTCGTGCCGTTCGCGGCGATGGCCCGCGACTTTCCGCGCACCGGCGCGCCGCCCGGCGCGCTGTCGCAGATCATCGTCGCGCCGAAACCCCACGTCGTCGCCGGCCTCGAGGGCGTGCTGAACGCCCGCACCGGCCGCATCGCCGACATCGACTGGCCGCTCGAGAAGGACGTGCGCCGCGTGCTGGCCGCCCGCCACGACTTCGACCCCGACGATCGCGACGCGCTGAGCGTGTGGGACACCTCGCTCGAGACGCTGATGTTCGGGCGGATGATCGGCACGATGCGCGACTTCTTCTGGGTGGTCGGCATCATCACCCTGGCCCTCGGCGGCATCGGCGTGATGAACATCATGCTGGTGGCGGTGCGCGAGCGGACCCGCGAGATCGGCGTCCGCAAGGCGCTCGGCGCCACCACCCGCACGGTGCAGCGGCAGTTCTTCCTCGAGGGCTTCTTCCTGACGATGCTCAGCGGCACGGTCGGTTTCGGCCTCGCTGCCGCGCTCTGCGCCGCGGTCAACCAGCTGCCGATGCCGGCACGGTTCCAGGGCCTGGTGATGACCTGGCAAGGGGGCCTGCTGGCCCTGGGCGTGCTGGTGGTCATCGGCGTCGTCACCTCCACCTATCCGGCCCGCCGGGCCGCGCAGCTGCCGCCGGTCGAGGCGCTGCGCTACGAGATGTAGCGATGGCCGTGCCGACCACCTCCGCGATCGCCCTGCCGGCGGCGCCCCCGCGGCGCCGGCGGCCGCGACTCGGCGCCCAGCTCGGCGACGTCGTCCGCGAAGCCGCGATCGGCCTGTCGCGCAACCGCGTGCGCGCCGGGCTGTCGATGCTCGGCATCTCGTGGGGCATCGTCTCGGTGGTGATGCTGCTGGCCTACGGCAACGGCTTCCAGGCGGCGCTCGAGCGCGGCTTCCGCGGCGCCTTCGGCGACGGCGTGGTCATCGCCTGGCCCGGCCAGACCTCGACCCAGGCCGGCGGCGAGCGCGCCGGCAAGCGCATCCTGCTGACCGAAGAGGACGTGCTCTCGGTGCAGGGACTGCCGTTCGTGAAGTTCGTCAGCCCCGAGTTCATCCGCGAGTTCCCGATGAGCTGGGGCGTGAAGCAGGGCTCCTACCGGGTTCGCGGCGTGGCCCCCGAATACGCGATCATGCGCAGCCAGTGGGTGGCGGCTGGCCGCTTCCCCGACGCCGAGGACCTGCGGCTGCAGCGGCGGGTCGTGTTCATCGGCAGCGAGGTGGCCCGCAAGATGTTCGGCAACGTCCAGCCGGTGGGTCAGAAGCTGCGCATCGGCGGCATGGCCTTCGACGTCGTCGGCGTGCAGCGCGAGAAGGTGCAGCTCTCCAACTACATGGGCTCCGACAAGGAGTCGGTGTTCATCCCCTACACCACCGCCGGCCAGCTGTGGAACACCGAGTACACGACGGTGATGGTCTACCAGGCGGTGGACTCGTCGAAGGAAGACCAGGCGACCCGCCACGTGCTCGAGACGCTGGGCAGGCGCAAGGGCTTCGACCCGAAGGACGACCGCGCGCTGCGGCTGTTCGGGTCGTCGCAGACCGCGCAGATCACCCAGGGCATCACCCTCGGACTGAAGCTGGTCCTCGGCTTCATCGGCGTGCTGACGCTGGCCATCGGCGGCGTCGGCGTGATGAACATCATGTTCGTGTCGGTCACCGAGCGCACCCGCGAGATCGGCATCCGCAAGGCGCTCGGCGCCCGGCGCGGCGCCATCCTGCTGCAGTTCCTGCTCGAAGGCGTGGCCACGGCGCTGGCCGGCGGCGCCGCCGGCGTCGTCGTGTCGTGGCTGCTGGTGCTGCTGGTCAGCCCGCGGCCGTTCCTGTCGGAGCTGCTCGACGACCGCACCCGCACCGCCGACATCCACCTGGTGCTGTCGGCCGAGCTGCTGCTGGTGTGCACCGGGATCCTGGTGGCCGTCGGCCTGGTCAGCGCCCTGGTCCCGGCGATCCGCGCCTCGCGGCTCGACCCGATCGAGGCGCTGCGCTACGAGTAGCGGCGGCGGCCGGCCGCCGGCCGGCTTCTGTGCCACCATGCTCACCCGCAACCGGGGTGCGGGGCGCCCTCGACGCCCACACCGACAGACGCTCTGAGCCGACGCCATGACCTCACGCTTGGCCTTGATCCTGGCCGCCGGTGCGGCGGCCGTCGCGCTGGCGGCTGACCAGGCGCCGCCGTTCGTCGCCGTGCAGAGCGAACTCTTCGCGGTGCCCAACTCCTATTCCAACGCCTGGGGCGACTACGACAACGACGGCGACCTCGACCTGGCAGTGTCGCTCGGCACCGGCGAGGTGCGGCTCTACCGCAACGACAAGGGCGTGCTGACCAGCGTCGGCGCCGCCGCCGGCATGCCGCAGGCCGGCAGCCACGAACTGCGCGGCCTGAGCTGGGGCGACTACGACGGGGATGGCGACATCGATCTGCTCGGCGGCTCGACGCCCACCGACAAGCTGACCAAGGTGCTGCGCAACGACGCCGGCAGGTTCACCGACGTCGCCGCCGAGATCGGCTTGACCATCCCCGGCCGCTCCGCCCGGCAGACCAACTGGGTGGACTACGACAACGACGGCGACCTCGACGTGTACTCGTCGGATCGCGCCGGTGACAACAAGCTGTTCCGCAACGACGGCGGCAGGTTCACGCACGTGTTCGTCGGCGTCGGCCCGACCGATCCACGGCCGACCGTCGGTGCCTGCTGGCTCGACTCCGACAACGACGGGGACCTCGACCTGTTCCTGGCCAACCAGGCCGGCGCCGCCGATGCCCTGTGGCGCAACGACGGCACCTCCTTCACCGACATCGCGGCGCAGGCCGGCGTGGCCGGGCCGAAGCGCACCAAGGCCGAGGGCGGCGTCGGCTGCGCCGTCGGCGACTACGACAACGACGGCCGCCTCGACATCTTCGTGCCCAACTACGGCCACAACCAGCTGTACCGGAACAACGGCGACGGCACCTTCACCGACGTCGCCGCCAAGGTCGGCCTGGCGGTGGAGAACCACGCCGTCGGGTCGGATTGGGGCGACTACGACAACGACGGCGACCTCGACCTGTCGGTGATCTCCTACGTCGGAGAGCCGGGCCAGCAGACGCCGCTGAACGCGCTCTTCCGCAACGACGGCGGCACCTTCGTCAACGCCCTGACCAAGGACAGCCCGCTCAACCGCGCCGACCACGCCTCACAGTTCGTGGACTTCGACAACGACGGCGGCATCGACTTGTCGATCACCGACGGCTACGGCAAGGAGGGCGGCCACTTCCTGTTCCGCAACACCTCGGCCGAGGCCGTCAAGCGCCGCAGCCTCAGCGTGCTGGTGCTCGACGCGAAGGGGCATCACACCCGCTTCGGCGCCGAGGTGCGGCTGTTCGACCGCGCCGGAAAGCTCCTGGCCACCCGCCAGGTGGTGACCGGCGGCGGCTACAACTCCCAGCGGGCCGCGCCCGTGCACTTCGGCCTGGCCCGGCTGGAGCCGGTGCAGGTCGAGGTCACGTTCAAGACCACGGCCGGCCGCAAGCCGCAGCGCCTCGAGTCCGTGAATCCGGCCGATTACTACGGCAAGTCCCTGGTCGTGCGCCAGGCCAATTGACGCCTGCCGGCCGGCCCAGGCGGTCGAGCCCTGACGGCGGCGGGCCCCACGGCCGAGCTTTAACCTGGCCGTAACCTGGCAGACACGGACGGGAAACGCGTGCGACGTACATGTAACCACCATGTGCATCGCTGGATTCCGCGCCGCCGCCCGCGGCTGGACGCGCCTGTTCCCGATTCTCCTGGTTCTGGGTTTGGGCCTCACCGACGTGCTGCCCGCCGCCGCGGCCGAAGGCTCGAACGAGGCGCTGCTCCGCCTGCTGCAGGTGCTGCGCGACCGCGGGTCGATCACCGCGCAGGAATACGACGAGATACGGCTCCTCGCCGACGCGCCGGAGGCAGCGGCACCGCCCGGGCCGGCCGCCGCGCCGACAGCGCCGGCCGTCTCGACCACCGCGGCGCACGAAGCCGAGCAGGACAAGGCCATCGCCGAGGTGAAGGCGGCGACCACCGGTACGCCGGCCCCGGTCGTGAGCCGGGCCCTGGCCGGCAAGTGGTACGAGCGCCTCAGCATGCGCGGCTACACGCAGTTTCGCCGCGAGGAGGTGTTCTCGGCGCGCGGCGGCGTCCTCGAGGTGCCGGCGGATCGCAGTGTCAACCCGAACGAGTCGTTCGGCATCCGCCGGGGCCGGTTCGTGATCAGCGGCGATCTGGCCGACCACCTGAGCCTCTACGCGCAGATGGACTTCGCCGGGTCGGCCGGGACCGGCGACTTCGTGCTGCAGACGCGCGACCTCTACGGCGACGTGTGGCTCGACCGGCAGAAGACCTGGCGGGTGCGGCTTGGCCAGTCGAAGGTGCCGTTCGGGTGGGTGAACTTGCAGTCGAGCCAGAACCGCGGACCGCTCGAGCGCCCCGACGCCTTGAACAGCGCCGTCGAGGGCGAGCGCGACCTCGGCGGCGCGGTGATGTGGGCCTCGACCACCGCCCGCCAGCGCTTCCGCGACCTCACCGCGCTGGGGCTGAAGGGTTCGGGCGATTACGGCGTCGCCGCGCTGGGGGTCTATTCCGGCCAGGGGCTCAACCGCCCCGATCAGAACGCCGACGTCCACGCGGTGGCCCGGGTGTCGTACCCGTTCAAGGCCGCCGGCGGGCAGTTCTTCGAGCTGGGCGCGCAGGCATATCTCGGCCGGTTCGTCACCACGACCCAGCCGATCACGTCGGGCGGTGCGACGTTCACCCCGACCCAGCCGGTCGAGGGCGTGATCGACCAGCGGGTGGCGCTGACGGCGGTCGTCTACCCGCAGCCATTCGGCTTCGAGACCGAATGGACCATCGGCGAAGGACCGCAGCTGGCCGACGATCTGCGCTCGATTGCGGCGAAGACCCTGAAGGGCGGGTACTTCCAGGCCAACTACCGGCTGCGCCACGCCACCGGCACGTGGTTCCCGTTCGCCCGCTGGAACTACTACGACGGCGCCCGCAAGTTCGGCCGCAACGCGCCGCGCGACGAGGTCAACGAGATCGATCTCGGCGTCGAGTTCGCGCGCTGGGCCGAGGTGGAGATCACGGGCATCTACACCCGCACCTTCCGCCGGACGCGGACCAGCACGTTCCCCTACCAACCGACTCGCGACGCCAATCGCCTGGGCTTCCAGGTGCAGTGGAACTACTAAAGGCAGGGGCTCGGGGCTCGGGACTCGGGGCTCGGGACTCGGCGGCACAGCACCCGTCCCGAAGACCCGGAACCCGGATCCCGCGATCCCGTCCCGAAACCCGAGCCCCGAGCCCCGAGCCCCGGCTAGAATCCGCGCATGAGCGTCGCCTCGCATCTCGGTATCAAGACCGATGAGTACGACCGACAGATCCTGACCTTCATCCCGTATTACGACGAGATCCTCGACAACGCCGCGGTGGCGCTCGACGCGCTCGAGCGGCCGGCGAAGACGATGGTCGACCTGGGCACCGGCTCCGGAGCGCTGGCGGCGCGCTGCCTGCCGCGCCTGAAGGGCGCGCGGGTGGTCGGCATCGACAGCGACGCCGGCATGCTGGCGATGGCGGTGCAGCGGCTGGGCCGGCGGCTCACCACCGTGGTCGCCAACTTCGAAACCTCGCCGATCCCCGTCTGCGACGTCGTGACGGCGTCGTTCTCGCTGCACCACATCACCACACCTGCCGCCAAGCGGCGGGTGTTCGCCAAGGTGTACGCGGCCCTCCGTCGCGGTGGCGCGTTCATCGTCGCCGACTGCGCCACCAACTCGAGCCCGCGGCTGCTGGCCCGCGACATGGCCGTGTGGCATGCGCACCTCGCCGCGACGCACGGCAAGGCCGCGGCCACCAGGTTCCTGAAGGCGTGGGCGGGCGAGGACACCTACTTCACGCTCGAGCAGGAAACGGCGTGGCTGCGCGCCGCCGGCTTCCGCGTCGACGTGCCATGGCGACGCGGCGCCTTCGCCGTCGTCGCCGCGGTCAAGCCGCGCTCGCCGGGCCGGGCCGTCGGCCGGCGTGCCTGAGGCGGCTGGCCTACAATCGCCTCGCGTGTCGAACTTCTGGGAGGTCTTCGCGGCGGCCGCGGGCCGATTTCCCGACAACGTCGCCGTCGAGGTGCAGCGCCAGGACCGCCTCGAACGCGTCACCTATCGCGAGCTGCAGACGACGGCCGAGGCCATCGCCCGATGGCTGCGCGCCCAGGGCATCGCCGCCGGCGCCCGCTGCGCCATCCTGGCCGACAACGACGCGCGGTGGTGTGCCGTGTACCTGGGCATGCTGCGTCTCGGCGCCGTGGCGGTGCCGCTCGACACCAACTACTCGGCGGCGCAGGCACAGACGGTGCTCGCGGCCTCGGGCGCGCGGCTGCTGGTCTGCGGCACTCGGCTGCTGCCGGTGGCCCGTCAGGCGCTCGACGCCGCGCCGATGCCCCTGGTGCGGATGTACGGCGATCCCGCCGACCCGGCGCCGTCGGTCGACGGAATCGTCGCCGGCGACGCCGCCTCGCCCCTGCCGCCCTCGCCGGCCACGCCCGCCGACCCGGCGATCGTCCTCTACACGTCGGGTACGACCGCCGATCCCAAGGGGGTGGTCCTCACGCACGGCAACCTGGCCGCCGAGCGCGAGGCGGCGTTCGCCGTCGTCGACGTCAGCGAGCAGGACGCGGTGCTCGGGGTGCTGCCGCTGTTCCATTCGCTGGCGCAGATGGCCAACCTGCTGCTGCCGTTCGCGGTCGGCGCGCGTGTCGTCTATCTCGAGACGCTGAACACGACCGACCTGCTCAAGGCCCTGGCCGAGCGGCGCATCACCATCTTCGCCTGCGTGCCGCAGTTCTTCTACCTGATCCATCAGCGCGTGACCGGCGAAGTGGCCAAGGGTGGCCTGGTCGGTCGGGCGTTGTTCCGGGCGCTGCTGTCGGCCAACCTGGCGCTCCGGACGATCGGCATCAACATCGGCCCGACCGTGTTCGCCCGGGTGCACCGGGTGCTGGGCGGGTCGATGCGGCTGCTGGTCACCGGCGGATCGAAGTTCGATCCTGCTGTCGGCAAGGACCTGTACGGTCTGGGCTTCACCATCCTGCAGGCCTACGGACTCACCGAGACCTCGGGCGCGGCCACCATCAACAAGCCGCACGAGGCGCACATCGACACGGTGGGCCGCGTGCTGCCCGGCAACGAGCTGAAGATCCTGCCGCCGGAGGGTGATGCCGACGACGGCGAGATCGCCATCCGCGGGCCGATCGTGATGCAGGGCTATTACCAGCGGCCCGACGCCACCGCCGAGGTGATGCGCGACGGCTGGTTCCTCACCGGCGACCTGGGCCGCCTCGACGGCGAGGGCCGGCTGACGATCACCGGCCGCAAGAAAGAGATGATCGTGCTCGCCTCGGGCAAGAACATCTACCCCGAGGAGATCGAGGCGCACTACCGCAAGGCGTCGGTGATCAAGGAGATCTGCGTGATGGGCGTCACGCGGCCCGACGAGCCGACCACCGAGCGGCTGCACGCGGTGATCGTGCTCGACCAGGAAGGGCTCAAGGCGCGCAAGATCGCCAACGCCGGCGACCTGCTGCGCTTCGAGATGGAGGGGCTGAGCGCGTCGCTGCCCGCGCACAAGCGCGTGCTCGGCTACGACGTGTGGTTTGACCCGCTGCCGCGCACCACCACCGGCAAGCTGCGCCGCTTCGAGATCCAGCGGCGGCTCAAGGCCCGGACGGCGGCGAAGCAGGCCGAATCCGCCGCGCCGATGAGCGCCGCCGACCAGGAGTGGCTCGACGACGCCCATGTCGAAGCTGCGCTGGCCCTCGTCAACCGACGGGCTACGGACGCCGCGGCGGTGCGGCCGGACGCCAATCTCGAGCTCGACCTGGGCCTCGACAGCATGGAGCGCGTGGAGCTGCTCACCGAGCTGGAACAGCGTTTTGCGTTGAAGGTGCCGGAGACGACCGCGCACGAGATCGTCACCGTGCGGCAGCTGGTGGAGGCGGTGCGGCCCAGCGGCGCCGGCGGCGGCGCCGCGGCGGTGGACGAGGCGTGGAGCACCCTGCTCGGCGACCTGCCGCCGGCCACCGATCCGGTGCTCGGCCGCCTGCTCGAACGGCGACTCGCCGTGCCGCTCTTCTGGCTGGCCGCCCGCCTGTTCCGCCTGGCGGTCGCCCGCGTGCGGGTCGCGGGCCTGGAACACCTGCCGGCGCGGGGACCGTTCATCGTGTGCCCGAACCACCAGGGCTTCCTCGACCCGTTCGTGCTGGGCGGCGTGCTGCCGTATCGCACGGTGAAGGACATGTTCGCGGTCGGGGCGGCCGATTACTTCCAGACGCCGCTGATGGGCTGGGTGGCGGGTCAGATCAACATCGTGCCGGTCGATCCCGATGCGTCGCTCGTGCCGGCGATGAAGGCCGGCGCATTCGGCCTGGCCCACGGCAAGGTACTGCTGCTGTTCCCGGAAGGGGAGCGCTCGATCGACGGCACGGTCAAGCGCTTCAAGAAGGGCGCGCCGATTCTCGCCCAGCACCTGCAGGTGCCGATCGTGCCGGTGGCGCTGCGCGGGCTGTTCGAGATCTGGCCGCGGGGTCAGGGCATCCGCTGGGGGCTGGTCTGGCCGTGGAGCGGCCACCGCGTGCGGATTGCGATCGGCCCGCCGCTCACCGTTCCCGCCGGCGAGGCGTACGCCGACGCGGCGTCGCGCCTGCGCGCGGCGGTGGACGAGATGTGGCAGCGGCTGTGAGCAGTTGAGCGTCAGCCGGGCGGTCGTGGCCCATCCGGCGGCTCCGCCAGGACGGCGGCCTCAAGCCGACTTCACGCTCGGCTTGCCGGTGTCGTCCACCGGCCGGCGCACGCCGTTCACGAGGCTGGTGCGCACCACCGTGACCACGCTCTCCACCAGCGGCCACGGGGCGTCGTTGGCCACGGCCCAGTAGGTGACCCGAGCCGTGGACGAGGTCTTGCCGCGCGCCCATGGCTGCTCGACGGCGAATTGCGGGTAGACGAACAGGTTGTCCTGGGCGGCCGCCGCGGCCAGCGGCGTGAACGAGAAGCGCGGCACCACGTAGAGCAGGTGCGGGTCGAGGTCATCCTGGCGCGGGTCGAGGAACTGCATCCCGCGCCGGGCCACGTCCATGATCACCGACACCAGGGTGTACCACGACACCTGCCGGGCGCTGTTCAAATGGCGCTCGCGGATCTCGATGCCGTAGGGATGGGTCGGCGGCTCGGGCGCCACGCCGTGCCGCCGGCGGTGTGACCCGCGGTGGATGGCGATGTGGGCCACCGGCACCGCGGCGCGGGTCTTCGGCGCGGCGGCAACCGGGCGGAGCACGTGGAAGTCCATCACGACGTCGTCCTGGTCGGGATGGGGCAGCGAGAAGTGCAGTTGCCTGTCGGCCAGCCGCGCCGGCTGCTTGAACTCCACGTCGAAGCTGCGCACGCCCTGCAGCATCGCCCGTTTGTGCAGGTAGTGCCACAGCGTCTCGATGTACCACTCGGCGGCGACGCTGCCCGCCGAGTTGAGCATCTCGGGCGTGATCGGCTTGTGCCGGGTGTCGAGGGCGGCGCCCAGGGCCTTGCCGGCGGCGCCGACGGCCTTGCCGGCCGCACCTACCACCTTGCGGACGTCGGCGGGGCGGGGAACGCGCATGGTCGAGTCGTGGCTGGCGGCTACGAGCGGCCCGGGCCGAGCGTCTTGGTGAGCCAGGCGGCGATCGGCGCCGTCACCGCCGGGCTCACTTGCTTCACTTCGAGCGAGCCGTACTCGCTCACCTCGCCGGTCTTGGCCGGCACCAGCAGGTGGTTCACGCCCGGCACCTTCACGACGTCCACCGTCGCCTCGCGCTTGCGGGCCTTGGCCAGCGCCGCCAGGGCCTCGGCGTGGCGGGGCGCCACCTGGGTGTCGAGTTCGCCCTGCACGATCAGGATCGGCTGGCGGGTGTCCTTCATCGGCCGGGCCGGGTCGAAGCCGAGGAAGCTGGCGAACCACGGCGTGTCGGCCTGCTGGCGCAACGACAGCGGGACGCCCTCCCAGGTGCTTTGGCCGGTGGCGGCGGCGTGGATCTTCGCCTGCAGCTCGGCCTTGGCCTTGCGATCGGCGTCGGGCACCTTCATCACCTCGAGCAGGTGCTGCTGCTGTTCGAGCACGAGCGAGCCGCCGGTGCCCGACGCGCCGCCGACGAGCACCAGCGCCTTGACGTCGCGCGTGGCGGCCGCCAGCTGGAGCGCCACCCAGGCGCCCTCGCTGTGGCCGACGACGGCGATCCGATCGTCGTCCACGTCCTTGCGATCCTTGCGCAGGTAATTGACGACGGCGCGGGCATCGTCGGCGTAGTCGGCCAAGGTCGCCGTCTCGGCCCGCCCACCGCTCTGGCCGATGCCGCGCTTGTCGTAGCGCACGACGAGGAATCCGGCCTCGGCCAGCGCCTGAGCCATCTGGCCGATGACGGGGATGCCGGCCACCATGCTGTCGCGATCGGCCGGGCCCGAGCCGCCGATGAGCACCACCGCCGGCAGCCGCCGCGCCGGCGTGGCTGGCCGTGTCACCGACCCCGCGAGGGTGAAGCCGTTGGCGGCGATGCGCACCGACTCGTCGCCGGGAATCGAGAACGACGTCATCCGCGACGCCGCCGAGGCGACGTCCTCGCGCGCCACCTCGAGCGACTGCGACGGCACGCTGATGCGCACCAGCCGGTTGGCGTCGTCGGCCCACAGCGTGAGCCCGACGTCGCCCTGCGGGTTCTTCATCGTCAGCGCGTAGCGGGTGGCGGTGAAGTCGCGCTGCGGCGTGTCGATCGACTCGCTGGCGACCGCGGTGACCACTACCGGGATCTCGGCCTGCGGCGCGATGTACGCCTTCAGCTCGGTGCCCACGGTGGCGCCGGCCAGGCGCGCGGCCAGGGCGGCGTAGCTGCCGAAGAACACGTTGGGCAACACCACTGCGTCCGGAGAAATGGCGTCGACCTTCTCGGTCGAACTGGCGCCCTCGGTCAGGGTATTCGCGGCCTTGCCGTCGGCGAACGTCGTCGTCAGCTGGACGTCTACACCCTGCACGGTGCCGTCGAGTTCGAGCCGGCGGGCGCGCCAGGCAGAGTCGTAGCGCAGCTCGATGTGCTTGACGGTGGTGCCGACCGGCGGGTTGAGCCGCGACGTGCCGCGCAGCGTCCAGCCTTCGGCGTCGTGCGTGATGGCCAGTTCCTCGCGGCCGAGCAGGCCCCCGGCGAGGAACACCACATAGACGTCGCCGTTGATGGGCTCGGCGGCCGAGACCGGGGGCGGCGTCGGCTGGGCCTGAGCCGTGGCTGGCGCGGTTTGCGCGGCGATCGTCGCCGCCGTGGCGGCGACGGCAACCAGGGTCAGGGCCGCCGTCAGGCGCCGGGTACAATCACCGGTGCGGGGAATCGTCAGGCCTCGCTCCACGCCTCAGGGTACCACCGTTGTCCGATGCCTCGAGCCACCACGCCTTGACCACCGCGGCCGTGGTGGTCGTGCGCGCCGATCGCGGCGTGATCCGGGCAACCGGCGCCGATCGCGCCTCCTGGCTGCAGGGGCTGCTCACCAACGACGTCGTGGCGCTGGCGCCCGGCCAGGGCTGCTACAGCGCCTGGCTCACGCCGCAGGGCCGCATGATCACCGACGCGATCGTCCTCGCCGAGGGCGACGCCGTGTCGCTCGACGTGCCCGGCGCGATCGGCGACGACCTGTATCGCCGTCTCGACGCCGCGATCTTTGCCGAAGACGTGCTGCTCACCGACGAAGGCGGGGTCTGGGCCTCGCTGGGCGTGCACGGCCCGCACGCGGCCCACATCGTGTCGCGCACCCTGCACGCGATTGGCGGCGCCGACCCGGCCACCGGCGAGACACAGCTGTCGAGCTGGTCCGAGTTCGCCAACGCCGCGCTGCCGGACGCGGGACGGCTGTTCCGCCACGATCCGTACGGCGTGCCGGGGTTCTGCCTCCGCGTGCCGCGTGCGGCCGCCGACGGCTGGACCTCACGGCTGCGTCTGGCGGGCGCGCCAGTCGTGGCGCCGGCCGATCTGGAGTGGGCGCGCATCGAGGCGGGGCGTCCCGAGTTCCCGCTCGACATGGACACCGACACGATCCCGCTCGAGGCCGGGATCGAGGATCGCGCCATCTCCTTCACCAAGGGCTGCTACGTGGGACAGGAGGTGGTCGTACGGGTCGTGCACCGCGGCGGCGGACGCGTTGCCCGCCGGCTCGTCGGCCTGCGTCTCGCCGGCCCAGCCGTGCCCGCGCCACGCGCGGTGATCCGGCAGGGCGCGCGCGAGGTCGGTCACGTGACCAGCGCGGCCCTGTCGCCCCGTCTCGGGCACCCGGTGGCCCTCGGCTACGTCCGCCGCGAGGCCGTGGAGCCGGGCACGACGCTCACGGTAGACTGCGACGGCACGTCCGTGCCGGCGACCGTGAGCGCGCTGCCGATCCGCTGACACCCGCTCGACCCGCCGTACGCGCCGAGGAGGCACCGCCATGGGCCGCTCCGCCCGCTCGCGTCACATCGTGCTGGTCATCGCCGCCGGCGTGGCCGTGGTCGCGTCGACCGGACCCGGACTTCGCGCCCGGCAGGCCGCACCCTTCACGGTCGAGCAGATCCTTGGTGCGCCGTTTCCGAGCGAGCTCGTGGCCGCGCCGTCGGGCGCACGCGTCGCCTGGGTGTTCGACGATCGCGGGGTGCGCAACATCTGGGTCGCCGAAGGCCCGGCGTTCGCCGGCCGGCGGTTGACGGCGTATCAGCAGGACGACGGCCAGGAGATCACCGGTTTGGCCTTCGCGCCCGACGGAGCGACCCTCGTCTACGTGCGCGGCGGTGCCGCCAACCGCGCCGGCGAGGTCCCCAATCCGACCAGCGACGCCGCGGGTGCCGAGCAGGCGGTGTGGGCCGTGCCGGTCGCCGGTGGCGCGCCGCGCAAGCTCGGCGTCGGCAGCGGCGCCGCGATCTCGCCCACGGGCGATCAGGTGGCCTTCGTGCAGCGCGGACAGCTCTGGCTGGCCGGGCTGTCCGGCACGCCGGCGGCCGTGCAGGCCGTGCGGGCGCGCGGTTCGGCGCGCAGCCTGAGGTGGGCGCCCGACGGCGCCCGGCTGGCCTTCGTCAGCGGCCGCGGCGACCACGCGTTCATCGGCGTGGTCGACGTCGCGACCAGGGCGCTCACATGGCTCGACCCTTCGCTCGACCTCGACGACGCCCCGGTGTGGTCCCCCGATGGCACCCGCGTGGCGTTCATCCGCCGGCCGGCGGTGCGCGACCGCGTGATTTTCCATCCCGAGCGCGAGGGCCATCCCTGGTCGATCCGCGTCGCCGCCGTCGGCTCCGGCACGGGCCGCCAGGTGTGGCGGGCGGCCGAGGGCCGCGGCAGCGTGTTCCAGCCGGTCGAGTTCGGGCCGCAGCTGGCGTGGAGCGCCGACCAGCGGCTCGTCTTCCCGTGGGAGCGCGATGGCTGGAAGCACCTCTACTCGGTGCCCGCGGCCGGCGGTGACGCCGTACTGCTCACCCCGGGGGCGTTCGAGGTGGACGACGTGAGCTACGCGCCCGACGGGCGCACCGCCGTCGTCAGCTCCAATCAGGACGACATCGACCGCCGGCATCTGTGGCGGGTCGCCACCGGCGGCGGGGTGCCGCCGGTGGCGCTCACGCCGGGCCGCGGTCTCGAGTGGAACCCGGTGGTGCTCGCCGACGGCACGTCGGTGGCGTTCGTGCGGGCGGATGCACGTCGGCCGGGGCAACCCGCGCTGCTCGCGGCGGGCGCACCGCCGCGCGACCTGGCGCCAGGGGCGATCCCGGCGGCGTTTCCCGCGGCGGCGCTCGTCGAGCCCGAGGCCGTGTCGATCGTCGCCAGCGACGGCATGCGCATCCCCGGACAGATCTTCCGGCCGAGCCCCCCGGCTGCCGCCGGGCAGAAGCGGCCGGCGCTGATCTTCTTCCACGGCGGATCGCGCCGGCAGATGCTGCTCGGCTGGAACTACCGCAGCTACTACCACAACGCCTATGCGTTCAATCAGCTGATGGCCAGCCGCGGCTACGTCGTGCTGTCGGTCAACTACCGCAGCGGCATCGGCTACGGCCTCGAGTTCCGCGAGGCGCTGAACTACGGTGCGTCGGGGGCGAGCGAGTACCACGACGTGGTCGGCGCCGGCTTGTTCCTGCGCGCCCAGCCCGACGTCGATCCGGCCCGCATCGGCCTGTGGGGCGGGTCCTACGGCGGCTACCTCACGGCGATGGGCTTGGCGCGCGCCTCGAACCTGTTCGCCGCCGGCGTGGACGTGCACGGCGTGCACGACTGGAACAACGCCATCCGCAATTTCATGCCCGGCTACGACGCCGAGCGGCGGCCCGAGGTGGCGCGCCTGGCCGCCGCGTCGTCGCCGATGGCGTTCCTCGACGGGTGGCGTTCCCCCGTGCTGCTCATCCACGGCGACGACGATCGCAACGTGCCCTTTGGGGAATCGGTCGAGCTCGTCGAGCAGCTGCGCGCCCGCGACGTGCACGTCGAGCAGCTCGTCTTTCCCGACGAAGTGCACGGTTTTCTGCTGTATCGGAGCTGGACGCGCGCCTACACGGCGGCGGCCGATTTCCTGGACCGCCATCTCAGGGTGCGGCCGAACGCCTCCCAGCAGTGACTGGCGAGGTCTTTGCTAGGGAGGCGGGCATGGACCGGCGAGACGACTACCAGAAGGAGACCCCCGTGAAGAGACACATCGGTTGGAGCATCCTCACCGCGGTTGCCCTGGCGGCGCCGGCGGCGGCGCAGGAGCAGGCCACCGTCCTCAAGCGCGACGGCAGCACCGTCTCGGGGCGGTTCGAGGCCTGGAACCGCAACACCAACACGCTCTACATCCGCGTGTCGCTCGGCGACCAACGCATCATCCCCCTCGGGGAAGCGGCGGTCATCGACGCCGAGGGCAACGGCCAGAACCTGCCCGAAACCGAGCTCGGCCCGGCGCGCAGCGGCGACCACGTGCTGGTGACCCGGCGCGGTGAGGTGATTCGTGGCCGCCTGGTGAACATCGAGGGCGGCGAGGGGTCCGGCCTCGAGGGCCCGCGCATCGTGTCGTTCAAGCCCAACGACGCCGCCGAGCGGCGCATCCCCTTCGCGGAGATGCGCCGCCTCTACCTGGGTAATTTCCCGGCCTCGCTGAGTACCGCGTCACCCACCCAGATCAGCGAGCCCGACCTGCCGGCCGGGGCGATCCGCGTTCCGGCGAACGGGCGGTGGGTGGGCACGACCGTGATCGTCGGCCGCAACGACCGCGTGGCGTTCTCGGCCACCGGCCAGGTGCAGCTGTCGAGCGACCCGGAAGACCGGGCCGGTGCTGCCGGTTCGGTCAAGGGCCGCTACGCCGCCAACGCCCCGGCGCCGACGCTGCTGGCCGGCGCGCTGATCGGCCGCATCGGCGACGGGCCGGCGTTCGCCATCGGCGACCAGACCCAGGCGCTGCCGATGAACGGCGAAGGCCAGCTCTTCCTCGCCGTCAATGACGACGAAGTGAACGACAACCAGGGCGCGTTCGCGGTGACCATGACGGTGACACGGGGGCGGCGGCGCTGAGCGAGGCTGCGGCGGCGATCGTGGTGGTGGCGGCCGTCATCGAGCGGGACGGCCGCTATCTCGTCACGCTGCGCCCGCCCGGGACGCACCTCGCCGGCCACTGGGAGTTCCCCGGCGGCAAGTGCGCTCCGCACGAGACGCATGCCGAGGCGCTGCGCCGCGAGCTGCACGAGGAGCTCGACATCGTCGCCGAGGTGGGGCCGCTCGTGCATTCGGTGACCCACGCCTATCCCGAGCGCACGGTCGTGCTGCACTTCTACGCGTGCGCGTACGAAGGCGATCCGAAGGGCATGATCGGGCAGCAGCTGCGCTGGGCGAGCCGTGCCGAACTGGCGGCATTGCCGTTTCCGGACGCCGATGCGACACTGATTGCGCAGCTTGGCACGACGTGACCACGCAGGCTCCGGCCCGTCGTGGCCGATACTAGGACTACCCCCGACAGACAGGACACGAGACGTGGCAGGAACCGGTCGTAGTGCGTACCGCGGGGGTGGGCGGCGTGGCGCGGCGGCTGCGCTGGCGCTGCTGGCAGCGTTGACGTCGTGGACGGCGCCGCGGGCGCAGACGCCGCGACAGTTCTACGTGTCGCCGTCGGGAGCACCGTCCAACGACGGCAGTATCGGGCGGCCGCTCGACATCGCGACGGCGCTGTCGAGCCTGGGGCCGGTGCGGCCCGGTGACACGGTGTGGTTGCGCGGCGGCGTGTACCGCCGTCCGGCCTCGCTGGACTCGCAGGGTGATCCCGTCGTCTTCGTCAGCACGCTGACCGGGACGGCGGCAGCCCCGATCGTCGTTCGACAGTATCCCGGCGAGCGGGCCACGCTCGACGGCAATCTGGCGCCGTCGACCCGCGTCCTGGTCGTCCACGGCAGCTACGCGTGGTACTGGGGCTTCGAGATCACCAACTCCGACCCGAATCGATCGGTGACGCGCGGCGACGGGCTCAGCACCTACGGCCATCACAACCGCTTCATCAACCTGGTCATCCACGACACCGGAAACGGCGTCGGATTCTGGGCCACCGGCCCGGCCGACGACTCCGAGATCTACGGCTCGGTCATCTCGCACGTCGGCTGGGAGGGAGATGACCGCGGGCACGGGCATTCCATCTACGTCCAGAACGTCAACGGCGCCAAGCGAATCGCCGACAACATCCTGTTCGACGGCTTCAGCTTCGGCGTGCACGCCTACACCTCGAACGGCCGCATCGACAACATCTCGGTGACCGGCAACATCGCCTTCAACCACGGGAACCTGTCGGCGCGAAGCGGGCCGAAGGCCAACATCCTGTTCGCCGGCGGGCAGGTGGCGCAGAACCCCGTCGTCACCGGCAACTTCGGCTACTACCCGGCGGGCAGCGACGGCCGCAGCCTGGACGTCTCGGGCTGCAACAACGGGCGGATCCAGAACAACTACCTGGCCGGCGGCACACCGCTGCGCCTCTCGTCGTGCAGCGCCACCGTGGTCACCGGCAACACCACCTACGGGCCGGTCGCCTCGGCGACGCAGGCCGCCTATCCCGCCAACGTCTACGGCGCGACGCCGACCGGCGTCGCCGTCGGCATCCGCCCGAACACCTACGAGCCGGGACGCGCCAACATCGCCGTCTACAACTGGGCCCGGCACGCCTCGGTACCCGTCGATCTCGCCACGGTGCTGCCGGTCGGCACGCCGTTCGAGATGCGTGACGCGCAGAACTTCTACGGGCCGCCGGTGACCGCCGGGGTCTACGCCGGGGGGACGATCACGGTGCCGATGGCCGGGCTGACGCCGGCGCCGGTGATCGGCACGGTGCCGATTCCTGCGCGGCACACCGGACCCGAGTTCGGTACCTTCGTCCTGCTGCCGACCGCGGCAGTCACCCCGCCGCCCGGGTTGCGGCTCGATGCGGTTTCTCCCGCCACCGGCGGCGCCGGCGGCGGCTTCAACCTGCAGCTGGCCGGCGCGGGCTTCGACGCGGCGACCGCGGTCAGCGTCGGCGGGGCGGCCGCCACCGGGGTCGTCGTCCACTCCGCGACCCTGATGACCGTCACCGCACCAGCGCATCCGCCCGGCGTCGTGGACGTCGTGGTCATGAAGGGCGGCCAGCAGGCGTCGCGCCCGGGGGGCCTCACGTATCAGCCCGTCGCGCCGTGGCTGGGGCCCGTCTCGGTGACCGGCAGCCGGCTAAGGCTGGCCTGGGCAGCGGGTGCGCAGACGCCCGTACGTGGCTTCTACCTGCTCGGCGGCCTGGCCCCGGGCAGCAGCGAATTCGGTCCCTTCCCCATGGGCCTGTCAACGGCGACGGCGGCCGTCGTCGCTCCGGGCCGCTACTACGCGCGGGTCGTCGCCGACACCGCCTGGGGGCTGCTGACGTCGAACGAAGTCGTCGCAGATGTCGGTGCTGCCGCGGTTCCCGGGGCCCCGGCGCTCGCGCCAGCCAGTGTGGCCGGCCACACCGTCTCGCTGTCGTGGTCGGCCGTTCCCGGCGCCACCGGCTACGTCGTGATCGCCAGGCTGTCGCCGACCGGGCCAGTGGTGGCGGCCCTGCCGGTGGCCGGCACCGGGCTCGTCGTCGCCGCGCCGCCGGGCGTGTTCCACGTCAGTGTCGTGGCCCGCAACGCCGCCGCCGCGGGTCCCGAGTCGAACCAGGTTCTGGTCACCGTCCCCTGACGCGTATTCACATCCAGCCGCGCGCGGTGTAGTAGGCGATGCCGACGTACTCGTGCGCCGCTTCGGAGAAGTCGAGCAGCGAGCGCGGCGTCGGCAGCAGCCTGGCGGCTTGGCGGTACCAGGGCAGCGGCGGGTCGTCCGGCACCCTGAAGTCGGTCGGCGCGGCGATCATCTCGACGTCGGGGCAGCCGCGGCGAAACACCCCCATCGCCCGCGGCATGTGCATGGCCGAGGTGACCAGCAGCACGCGTGACATCCCGCGCTCGCGCAGCATCGGACACACCAGCCGCGCGTGGTCGTGCGTGTTCTCGGATCTGGTCTCGGTGACGACGGCGTCGGTGGCGATGCCCAGGATGCCCAGCAGTTCCGCCATGTCCTCGGCCGCCGGCCGCGGCGCCAGCCCGCCGGTGGCGACATTCCCGGTGCAGATGATCCGGGGTGCCTTGCCCGCCTTGAACAGCGTCGCGCCGTAGACGAGGCGGTCACCGGCATCGGCCAGTTCGACGGTCTGGCGCGGTGGCATCCGGCCCAGGACGCCGCCGCTCAAGACCAGGATGGCATCGGCTTGCGGCACCGGCACCGGTGGCGGGAAGCGGCGCTCCAGGTTGCGGACCATTCCCGCGACCAGCCAGCCGTTGCCGCAGACCATCAGCACGGCCAAGGCCAGATTCGGCAGCAGTCGGGCGACCCGACGCCGTCGCAACGCGACGGCCGCCGCAAGGAGGAGCAGTGCGGCCGACGTTGGGTAGAGCATCTTCAGGGCCAAGCTGTAGAGGTACCCCATACGGCGTTCCTACCATAGCCCAGGCGGCGCGACCGCCGTCCGCGTCGCAATTAGTCACCTAAGGGCAAGACATAGTTCTCCCGACCTTGCGGAACGGCTTCGGCGCTGGGCGCCGGTCTCCGTGCCGTCCGTGCCCAGATGCGCCCACGATGCAAGCAGTTGAGGTAGTGTCGAGAACCGGCTTCGTCCGGGCATCCGTCTTGCTGTGCCACTGACGGCCATGCGACCGCCCTCCTCACCCGATTCGGGTGCCGTCGCCGTCGTCGGCGTGGCCGGCCGCTTTCCCGGCGCCCGCGATGTCGGCGAGTTCTGGCGCAATCTCTGCGAGGGCCGGGAGTCGGTCGTTCGGTACGCCGACGGCGACCTGCTGGCCGCCGGCGAAGACCCCGCCCTGCTCGCCGACCCGAGCTACGTCCGTGCGGGCGCGCCGCTCGACGGCACCGAGCTCTTCGACGCGGGGTTCTTCGGCTTCAGCGCCCGCGACGCCGCCATCCTCGACCCACAGCATCGCCACTTCCTGGAGGTGTGCTGGGAGGCGCTCGAGGATGCCGGACACGTCCCGGAGTCGTTCCCCGGTGCGATTGGCGTATTCGCCGGCTCCGGAATGCAGGCGTACTTCACCTACCACCTGGCCCCCAACCGGGCGCTGATGCGCGACGTCGGGCCCTTCCTTGTCAGGCACACTGGCAACGACAAGGACTTCCTGACCACCGGCGTGTCCTATCGCCTGAACCTCACCGGGCCGAGCATCGGCATCCAGACCGCCTGCTCGACCTCGCTCGTCGCCGTCCACCTGGCCGCGCAGAGCCTGTTGAGCGGCGAGTGCGACATGGCGCTCGCCGGCGGGGTCAGCATCGAGCTGCCGGCCCGTCTCGGTTATCTGCATCGCCCCGGCGAGGTCGCCTCGCCGGACGGCCGTTGCCGACCGTTCGATCGCGCCGCCGCCGGCACCGTGTTCGGCAGTGGCGCCGGTGTCGCCGTGCTGCGGCGGGCCGAGGACGCGATCGCCGATGGCGATCACGTCTACGCGCTGATTCGCGGCTCCGCCGTGAACAACGACGGCCGCGGCAAGGTCAGTTACCTGGCACCGAGCCTCGACGGCCAGGCGGGCTGCGCAGCGGAAGCGCTCGCCGTCGCAGGCGTCCCGGCCGCCTCGATCGGCTATGTCGAGGCACACGGCACCGGCACGGCGGTCGGCGATCCGATTGAAGTCGCGGCGTTGACGCAGGCGTACGGGTTCGACGCCGCCTCGCCGTGGCGCTGTGGCATCGGGTCGGTGAAGAGCAACATCGGGCACCTCGATGTCGCTGCCGGCATCGCCTCGTTCATCAAGGCGGTCCTGTCGCTGCGCCACGGCGTCATCCCTGCGAGCCTCCATTTCACGTCGGCCAATCCGGACTGCCGGTTCGAACAGGGACCGTTTCGTGTCGTCGCTGCGGCAACCCCATGGCCCAGGGGCGCGTCCCCGCGGCGCGCCGCCGTCAACAGCCTCGGCGTGGGTGGCACCAACGCCCACGTCGTACTCGAGGAGGCCCCGGCGAGACCGGCAGCCGCCGGCGGCGACCGGCCTCACCTCCTCTGCCTCTCGGCGCGCAGCCCCGCGGCGCTGGGCGCCGCTGCCGTGAAGCTGGCAGCGCATCTCCGCCAGCACCCCGATGCGGCGCTCGCTGACGTCGCCTTCACACTGCAGGTCGGGCGGCGCGCGTTCGCGTACCGCCGCGCCGTGGTCTGCCGCGACGCGCCGCATGCGATCGCGCAGCTCACCGAGGCCGTCGCTGCCCCGGCCGCGACGCCGGCCGGCGCAGCTCCGCCCGTCGTCTTCATGTTCCCGGGCGGCGGCAACCAGTATCCGAACATGGCGCGTCAGCTCCACGAGCGCGAGCCGTTGTTCAAACAGCACCTCGACGAGGTGTTGGATCACGCCGAACACAGGCGCGGCCGTCCGGTTCGGCGTTGGCTGTTTCCGGCACCACACGACGCGCGGGACGCCGCGACATCCCTCGACGGCGCGGTGCCCTCGTTGCTCGGCACCTTTGCCGTCGAGTACGCGATGGCGCGCTACCTGCGGGCACGAGGCGTGGAACCGGCGGCGCTCGTCGGCCACAGCCTTGGCGAGGTCGTCGCCGCCTGCCTGGCCGGCGTCTTCACGCTGGCGGACGCGGTCACGATCGTGGTCGCGCGGGCCGACGTGCTCGAGCGCCTGCCGGCGGGCGCGACGACCGCCGTCGCCCTTCCGGAAGCCGAGCTGGCCCCGCTGCTGTCGCCAGGGGTATCGCTCGCCGCGGTCAACGGACCGGCGCTCTGCGTAGTCTCCGGAGCCATCGAGTCGGTTGCCGGTCTCGAGGCCCTGCTCGCCACCCGCAACGTCGAGGTGCGGCGACTGCGGCTGTCGTTCGCCGCACACTCGTCGCTGCTCGACGGCGCTCTCGACGGGTTCGCCCGCGCGATCGCCGGCGTGCGCTTTGCGCCGCCGTCGATTCCGATCGTCGCCAACGTCACCGGGCAATGGGCCGACGGCGACGTGATGAGTCGCGCCGACTACTGGGTGCGCCAGCTGCGCGAGACCGTCCGCTTCGCCGATGGCGTGGCCCGTGCCGTCGAGGGGCTGCCGGGCTGCGTGCTGCTCGAAACGGGCCCGGGCACCACGCTCACCACGCTGGCCGGCCAGTACCGCGGCCCGGCCGGGCCGCGGGCGATCGTCGCGGCGATGCCGCATCAGCGGGAGACGACGCCCGAGCCCGACGCCCTGCTGTCGGCCCTGGGCCGGCTGTGGACCGCCGGCGTCGCCCTCGACTGGGCCCGCCATCCGGTGCCGGGGCAGCGCATTTCGCTGCCGGCCTACCCGTTCGAGCACGCCCGGCACTGGATCGAGCGGCCATCTGGCGCCGCCGCCGAGGCCGAACCGACGTCGCCGCCGGCGCGGAGCCCCTCGCCCGACGACTGGCTCTCGGTGCCGACGTGGCAGCCGGCCGCGCGTCAGGCGACGATCCAGGGCGCCGCCACCTGGCTCGCCTTCGATCCCGAGACGGCCGTGACGTCGGCAGTCGTCGCCGCGCTTCGAGCCCGCGGCGACCATGTGGTACTTGTCGTCGCCGGTCGTGGCTTCGCGATCCGGGACGACGGCAGCTACGTCATTCGGCCCGGTGATCGCGACGATTGCGACCGCCTGCTCACCGAGGTGGCGGCCTCCGGCCTGATGCCGACGAGGATTGCCCACCTGTGGGGGCTGGCTCCGCCGCCCGCCGAGCCGCTCGACGCCGCCGTCGACGAGTCGTTCCTGACGCCGCTGTTCGTCGTCCAGGCCTGGGACCAACGGCATCCCGGCCGGCCGCTGCACGTGGCCGTCGTCACCGCGGGGCTGCAGCGCGTCGCCGACGAGCGGATCACCCGGCCCGAACTGGCGCTCGGCCTCGGACCGGCGCTGGTGGTGCCGCGCGAGTACGACGGGATCACCTGCGCCCACGTCGACTGGACGGCCGACGCCGCCGCGGTCGAGGACCTCGTCGACGAACTGCGAGCCGCCACGCCGGCGCCGGTGACGGCCTGGCGCGGAGGACGCCGGTGGGTGCCGGCCCGGACGCCGTATCGCCCGCCCAGAGGCGACCGCCGCCGCGGCCTCGTCCAGCGCCACGGGGTGTACCTTGTGACCGGCGGCTTCGGCGGCCTCGGACTCGCCGTCGCCGAGCATCTCGCCGGCGCCGCCGCGGCTCGACTGGTGCTGGTCGGCCGGCGCGGCGCGCCGGATCGCCGGCACTGGTCTAGCCTGCTCGAGCGCGACGACGAGGCCGGCGCTCTGGTACGCCGTCTTCTCGCGATCGAGCGCGCCGGCGGCAGCATCCTGCCACTGCGCGCCGATGTCGCCGACGCGGCCTCGATGGCCGCCGTCGTCGATACGGCGATCGCCACGTTCGGCGCCATCGACGGCATCTTTCACGCGGCTGGCGTCCTCGATGATCAAGCGATTGCGGTGAAGACGCGAGAGTCGGCGGCCGCCGTCCTCCGTCCCAAGCTGTTCGGGGCGCGCGTCCTCGACGCGGTCGTCGCCCGGACTCGTCCGCGGTTCGTGGTGCACTTCTCCTCGGTCAGCGGCCAGCTCGGCGTGCCCGGCCAGGTGGACTACACCGCCGCGAACGCCTACCTCGACGCGTGCGCCCAGGCCGGCATCGACGGGGCGACGCACGTCGTGGCGATCGACTGGGCGGCATGGCGCGACACCGGGATGACCGCCGCACTCCTGGCGCACGCCGGGGGCGCCGACGTGGCCCATCCGCTGCTCGGACGCCGCCGCGAAGCCGGCGCTGGCCGCATCGTCTACGAGGCGTCGTGCCGGGCCGGCGCGTCCTGGGTGCTCGACGAGCATCGCATCGACGGAGAGGCCGTGCTGCCCGCCACGGGATTCCTGGACTTGCTGCGGGCGGCGGCGGCGGTCGAGGCCCCGGGCGCCGCCGCGGCCGTTGTCGACCTCGTGCTGCTGACCCCCGTCGTCGTGCCCGACGGCGAACGGCGCGACGTGCGACTCGAACTTCGCACCGGCGCATCGCCGCAGACCTGGATGGCGACGATTTCCAGCCGCGCCGACGCGGGCGACGAGTGGACCGAGAACGCCCGGGCGCGGGTGACCACCGTCGCGCCTCCGCCGCCACGCCGGCTCGACCTCGACGCCCTGGAGGCACGCTGCGCGACCCGCACTGCCGCGGGCGAACCCGGCTGGCGCAGCCCCCAGCACCGCCATCTCCACGTGGGCGGGCGCTGGCGCTGCCTTCGCCGCGTGCGCGCCGGCGCGGGCGAAGCCCTGGTAGATCTGCGGCTGCCAGACGCCTACGCCACCGACCTGGCGACCTTCTCGATGCACCCGGCCCTCCTCGACCAGGCCATCACCGGTGCATTGACCCTCCTGTCGGAGGACGAGATCGGCGCCGCGTTCTTCGTGCCGATGGCGTGCGAACGGGTGACGGCCTGGCGCCGCCTGCCTTCGACGCTGAGAGTTCACGTGCGCCGCCTCGCCAGCGAGCCGGGCACGGTGGCGTTCGATCTGCTGGTCGCCGACGAGGCGGGGGAGCCGTGCGTCGCCGTCGAACGAATGACCCTCGCCTCGCTGGCGTCGACCGCCGCGCTTGGCGACCCCCGGGTGAGCGGAGTGAAGGCGGCGGAGCCGCACGCGATTCTCGACACGCTGCTCGCCGGTGGCCTCGACACCGAGGACGGCCTCGCCGCGCTCGACGCCATCCTTGCCACGCCCGGACCGGCACGTGTCGTCGTCTCGCCGATCCCCCTCGACGAGCTGGAGCGGCGCCTCTCGGCGCCCCGTCGCCGCGCCGCCACCGCGCCCGCTGCCGTGCGGCGCCGGCCGCGCAGCGCGGCCGAGGCGCAGATCGCCGCGACCTGGGCGACGGCGCTCGGCCTGGCCGAGGTCGGCATCGACGACAACTGGTTCGAGCTCGGGGGGCACTCGCTGCTCGGGATCCGTGTCCTCGCCCAGCTGCGCCGCGCCTTTCAGGTCGAACTGCCGCCGCGGCTGTTCTTCGATGCGCCGACCGTTGCCGGCCAGGCCGCCGTCGTCGAACGGGCCGGGCGGTCGGCACCGGCCGCCGCCAGTGGACCGGTGCGCGTCGATCGCTCGCGCTTCCGCCGCGCTCAGCTGGAGGCGAAGTCGTGACGCCTCGTGTCTCTTCCGAGTCCCTCGCCAACCCCGCCAACGAGACCGCCGGCGTCGGCGGCGACGAATTCGTCCTCCCGGCCTCGCCGGCGCAGCAGCGCCTCTGGTACATCGACAGTCTCCGTCCCGGCCATCCTGTCTACAACATCCCAGCGGCGTTCGACCTCGACGGCCCGCTCGACGTTCCGGCCCTGCAACGCAGCCTCGACGGACTCGTCGCGCGGCACGAGTCGCTGCGCACCTCGTTCGCCGAGACCGGCGATGGCCTCCGCCAGGTCGTGGCCGACGCCGCCAGCGTGCCGATCGCGATCGTCGAGTGTGGCGGGGTCCCGTCGCCGGCGCGAGCCTCGCAACGCGACCGGCGGCTCGCCGAGCTGGCCCGCCGTCCGTTCGAGCTGACTCGAGGTCCGCTGCTCAGCGCGACGCTGCTGCGGTGGAGCCCGACGGCGCACACGCTGCTGCTTCTGGTGCACCACATCGTCGCCGATGGCTGGTCGATCGCCGTCATCGGCCGCGAACTCTCCTGTCTCTACGGCGCCCATGCCGCCGGCGAGGTGCCGACCCTGGCGCCCGTGGAGCTGCAGTACGCCGACTACTCGGTGTGGCAGCAGCGGCGTCTCGACGCCGGCGAGTTCGCTCCGCAGCTCGAGTTCTGGCAGCGGCACCTGCTCGGCGCCCCACCCGCGCTCGAGCTGCCCACAGACCACCCGCGGCCGGCGGCCAAGACCTACGACGGCGGTGTCGAATGGCTCGACCTGCCGCCAGAGCGCGCGGCGGCGATCAGGGAGGTGGCGCGTCAGCTCCACGTGACGCCGTTCGTCGTGCTCCTGGCCGGCTGCAGCTTCGTGCTCGGGCGCTACGCCGGCACCACCGACGTCGTCCTCGGCACGCCGATCGCCGACCGCTTCCGGCCCGAAACCGAAGCCATGGTCGGCTTCCTGGTCAACACGGTCGTGCTGCGGTGCGACCTGGCTCAGCCGCTGACGGTCCGCGAGCTCCTGACCCGGCTGCATGAGCGAGTCGCCATGGCGATCGCGCACCACGAACTGCCGTTCGACCGGCTGGTCGACGCGCTGCGCCCGGTGCGCCACCTGGGCCGCACACCGGTCGTGGAGGTGATGATCGCGCTGCAGCCGGACCCGCTCGAGGCATTCGCGTTCGCCGGCCTGACCACGGTGCCAGTTCCGATTCACAACGGCACCGCCAAGTTCGATCTCCACTTCGGCTTCGAGGAGGCGGGCACCGGGCTGCGCTGCATGCTCGAGTACAGCACCGACCTCTTCACGGCGCAGACCATCCGTCGTCTGTCCCGCCATCTCGACGCCGTGCTCGCCGCCATCGTCGCCGCGCCGGACCGCCGGATCGACGACCTGACGGTGCTGACGCCCGAGGAGGAGCAGCGGGCGCTGGTCGAGTGGAACCGCACCGCTCGCGACTATCCGTCCGACCGCAGCGTGTCGCGCCTGGTCGAGGCTCGCGCCGCAGCGAGTGCCGGGGCGATCGCCGTCCGCGCCGGCGCCGCCGCCATCACCTACGGGGAGCTCAATCGCCGCGCCAACCGGCTGGCGGCGGTGCTGGCAGCGTCTGGCGCCGGGCCCGGCGACCACATCGCGCTCGCCCTCGAGCGCTCGATCGACCTGATCGTGGCGATGCTCGCCGTGGTGAAGCTGCGCGCCGTCTACGTGCCGCTGGATCCCGCCAACCCGCCGGCGCGCCTGCAGACGATCGTCGACGATGCCGGGGTCGCGGTGGTGATCGTTCACGCGGCGACCGCCACCCTCGCCCTGGCCGGCCCGCGACGGGTCGACCTCGAGGCGTTGCCCGCCGCAATCGAGGCCGGTGGCGATCCCGTCGAGGCATGTGGCGGCAGCGACGTCGCCTACGTGATGTACACGTCGGGTTCGACCGGCCGTCCCAAGGGCGTCGCCGTGCCGCATCGTGGCATCGCCCGCCTGGTGGTCGGCACCGACTATGTGACCATCGGCCCGGGTGACGTCGTCGCTCAGGTGTCGAACCAGGCCTTCGACGCCGCCACGTTCGAAATCTGGGGTGCGTTGGCCAACGGCGCCACGCTGGATATCGTCGACCGCGACACCGTGCTGTCGCCGCACCGCTTCGCACGCTGCATCCGCGACCACCGCGTGTCGACGATGTTCCTGACCTCGGCACTGTTCAACGCCGTCGCGGCCCACGAGCCGGCCGCCTTCGCGACGATGACTCAGTTGGTGGTCGGCGGCGACGTCGTCGAACCCAGATGGGCGGCGGCGGTGCTGCGGGCCGGCCCACCGGCGCGGCTGATCAACGGCTACGGCCCCACGGAAGCGACGACCTTCGCGGCCTGGCACGTGATCGACGACGCCAGCGCCGCCGGTCCGTCGATCCCGATCGGCCGTCCGATCGCCAACACGACGCTCTACGTGCTCGACGAGCGGATGCGGGTGGTGCCCGTCGGCGTCACCGGCGAGCTCTACATCGGCGGTCCTGGCGTGGCCTGCGGCTACCTCGGCGACGAGCAGCTCACCGCACGCCGGTTCGTCGCCGCTCCGTTCGCCGGCGGCGGGCGGCTGTACCGGACGGGTGACGCTGCCCGCTACCGCCCGGACGGGACGATCGAGTTCCGCGGCCGTCTCGACGGCCAGGTGAAGGTGCGCGGGTTCCGCGTCGAGCCGGGTGAGGTCGAGGCGATCATCGCGCGCCACCCGCAGGTGGCGGACGTCGTCGTGACCGCTCGCACCGATAGCGGCGGCGAGCGGCGACTGGTGGCCTGTGTCGTCGGGATCGAACCGGTGGCCGAGGCCCTCGCGCCGGCCGTGCGCGAGTGGCTGACCACCCAGGTGCCCGACTACATGCTGCCGGTTGTCATCACCCTGCCGGCGCTGCCGCTGACCGCCAACGGCAAGATCGATCGCGAGGCGCTGCCGGACGTCGAGGCGGTGCCGGCGTCGCCGTCGTGGCCCCCTGCCACGGCGACCGAACGGGCGCTGGCCCGGATCTGGGCCGAGGTGCTCAACCGCGATGAGCTCGGCACCGATCAGACGTTCTTCGACCTGGGTGGGCACTCGCTGTCGGCGCTGCGGGTCTTTGCGCGAATTCAGGAGCAGTTCTCGGTCACGCTGACGCTGGCGACGTTGTTCGACGCGCCGACGATCGGCCGGCTCTCCGCGGTGATCGATGCCGCGAGGGCGCCGGCAGCGGGCGGCGGCGCGGCCACGCCGGCCGCCCTCTCACCGTCCGACGGTGGCGACCGGGCGGCCGGCGGCGCCGCGATGCTGCCCGCCGACGTCTTTCGCCGCTCTCCGTGCCTGGTCGCGATCCGGCCGACCGGCACGCGACGACCGTTCTTCGTGCTGCCAGGCGCCGGCGGCAACATCTTGGGGTTCCAGCCGGTGGCGCGCCACCTGAATCCCGATCAGCCGGTCGTCGGCCTCGAGTCGCTCGGTCGGGACGGCCGGCACCCCCCGATGACCAGCTTCGAGGCCATTGCCGCCAGGTTCATCGGTGAGATGCGCACGCTGCAGCCACAGGGACCGTACGCGATCGGCGGCATCAGCTTCGGCGGAATGGTGGCGTTCGAGATGGCTCAGCAGCTGCGCGCGTCGGGCGAGCGAGTGTCGCTGCTCGCGCTGCTCGACACCGGCTTCGACGGCGGCAGGAACGACGGCTCGGCGGCGTCAGTGTCGTGGCGCACCGCCCTCCTCGAGGTCGGCGGGCGGATGCGGCGAGCCGGACTGGCCCTGATCGGCGGCGCCGAGGGCAGTCGAAGCTCCTATCTCTGGACCCGCGTCCGACGCGTCCGTTCCCGGCTGGCCCGGCGACGGTGGCGTCGTCGCAACGAGATCGCCAAGATCGCCGCACGTATCGAGGCGGGCGACCACCTTCCCCTGCCCGAGATTCTGCGGCACGTCAGGCAGGCCAACCTGCTGGCGTATCACCGCTACCGACCGGCGCGCTACGACGGCGACGTCACGCTCTTCTTCGCCACCGAGCGCCCCCAGGGCGACGACACGACCGCACGATGGCGTGAATTGGCCGGCAGTCTGATCGTCCACCCCGTTCCAGGGAGCCATCAGACGATGCTCGAGGAGCCCAACGTGCGGGTTCTGGCCCGGGAACTCGATGCCGCCCTGGCGAAGACCGATGGCCAGGCGATGCCCTGGCGCTGACGCGGCGGCCGGACCGGACGCAGCCGTTTCACGTGGCCCAGGGATACGAGCGGCAGAACCTCGCCATGGGGCAGATCGCGCACGCCGGCTTGCGCGCCGTACACGCCAGCGCGCCGAAGTCCATAAGCGCCTGATTGAAGTCGAAGGCGCGGGCCCGCGGCACCAGCGCCGCCGACACCGCCCACAGCCGGCGAGTCATCGCGTGGCCCTTGGGATCGCCCTTGCCGACGAACACGCGGTAGAGCACGCGGGCGACGTTGGTGTCGAGGATCGGCGCCCGCTTGCGGAACGCGAAGCTGAGGATGGCGCCGGCCGTGTACTCGCCGATGCCCTTGAACGACAGCAGCGTCGCGCGGTCGTCGGGCAGCGCCCCGCCGTAGGTGGCCACCGCCTCGCGGGCGATCGTGTGCAGGCGCTTGGGCCGGATGTTGTAGCCGAGCGGCCGCCAGGTGGCCGAGACATCGGCTTCGGGCGCGGCGGCCAGTGCTTCGAGCGACGGGTACTTGCCCAGCCACTCGTGGTACTTGGGCAGCACGCGATCGACCTGCGTCTGCTGCAGCATCACCTCCGACACCAGGATGTGGTACGGGTCGTCGGTCGAACGCCACGGCAGGTCGCGGCCGTGGCGGTCGTACCAGCGCAGCAGCACGCGGCGGAAGCGCGCCCGCTCCGACGGGGGAGGCAGCTTCGGTTTTGGAGCGCGAGTGCCTCGCCGGCGCGGCATAATCGAACGTTCGATGAAAATCTACACGAAGACGGGCGACGACGGCACGACCAGCCTTTTCGACGGCACGCGCGTCGCCAAGACCCACCCGCGCGTCGTCGCCTACGGCACCGTCGACGAGCTCAACGCCCAGCTCGGCGTGGCACGGGCGTCGGGGCTCGACGCCGACCTCACCGCCAAGGTCGAGCACCTGCAGCGCGATCTCTTCGCCCTCGGCGCCCGCCTGGCCGATCCGCGCCACAGGATCGCCGAGCGCGTCACCAAGGCGGCGATCGGCGATGCCGACGTCGCCCGCCTCGAGTCGTGGATCGACGCGTTCGAGGCCGAGCTGCCGCCGCTGCGGCACTTCATCCTGGCCGGCGGATCGCCCGGAGGCGCGGCGCTGCACGTGGCCCGCACCGTGTGCCGGCGCGCCGAAGTGGAGGCGCTGCGCATCGGCGACAACGAGGTGGAACCGACGGTTCTGGTGTACCTCAACCGGTTGTCGGACCTGCTGTTCGTCATGGCCCGCGCCGCCAGCCACCGCGCCGGCGTGCCCGAGTCGATCTGGTGAGCGCCGCCGTCGATCTCCCCGTGGCCTACGACACCTGTCTGGCGATCGCGCGCGGGCACTACGAGAACTTCCCCGTGGCATCGCGCTTGGTGCCGGCCAGGCTCCGTCCGCACGTGGCCGCGGTGTACGCCTTCGCGCGCACCGCCGACGACTTCGCCGACGAAGACGGGCACAGCACCCGGGAGCGCCTGCGCCTGCTCGACGGATGGCTCGACGCGCTGCACCGATCGCTGGGGGCCGGCGAGCCGCTCGGCGCCGACCTCGGGCCACGGGCCACGGCGATCTTCACCGCGCTCGCCGACACCATCCGCGTGTTCGACCTGCCGGTCGCGCTGCTGGAAGCGCTGATCTCGGCGTTCCGGCAGGATGTCACCGTCACCCGTTATGCCACCTGGGCCGAGGTCGACGACTACTGCCGCCGCTCCGCCAATCCCGTGGGCCGACTGGTGCTGCGGCTGTTCGGTCACCGCGACGAGCGGCTCGACCGCTGGTCGGACGCCATCTGCACCGCCCTGCAACTCACCAACTTCTGGCAGGACTTCGCCGTCGACTGGACGCGCGGCCGCCTCTACGTGCCCGAGACGGAGTGGCGCGCCGCCGGGGCGACCCTCGAGTCGCTGGCGCCGCCGCTCAGCGCGGCCCCGCGCGAGTGGCAGCGGGTGCTGGCGGCGTGCGCGACGCGCACGCGCGGGCTGTTCGACCACGGGCGGCCGCTGCTCGATCACGTCGGCGGCCGGCTGCGCTGGGAGCTGCGCGCCACCTGGCACGGCGGCACGCGCGTGCTGGAACGCCTCGAGCAGTGCGGGTTCGATCCGGTGGCGGCCCGGCCCCGTCTCGGGCCGGCAGATGCGCTGGTGGTAGGGTGGAGGACGCTAGCAGCCCGGGGTGGAAGTCCCGGCGAGCACCGGGACCGGTGAGGCGCGCCGATCACAAGGCGCGACAACTGAGAATACCGGCCTGTATTTGAAGGCGAGCAACGAAGTGAGCGGCGATGCATCATCGGTCGAATGCCGGCGGGACTTTCACCCCGGGCTGCTAACGTGAGCCGCGATACCTCCTTCTACTACTCGTTTCTCGTGCTGCCGCCGGCCGAACGCGGCGCCATCGTCACCGTGTGGGACGCCTGCCGGGCGATCGACGACGCCGTGGACGAGGCGCCCGGCCCCACCGCCGCGGCCGGTCAGCTGCACTTCTGGCGCAGCGAACTCGCCCGCGTGTTCGACGGCGGCACGCCGGAGTCGCCGCAGGGGCGGGCCCTGCAGCCGGTCGCGGCCCGCTACGCCCTGCCGCGGCGGGCCTTCGAGGATCTGGCCGACGGCGTGCAGATGGATCTGGAGCACACCCGCTACGCCACCTTCGACGACCTGCGCGAGTACTGCTGGCGGGTGGCGTCCACGGTCGGAGTGATCTGCCTGAACATCTTCGGCTGCCGCCATCCAGGCGGACGGGACTACGCCATGCACCTCGGCCTGGCCCTGCAGCTCACCAACATCGTCCGCGACGTCGCCACCGACCTCACGCGCGGACGCATCTACCTGCCGCAGGACGAGATGGCGCGGACCGGCTGCAGCGAAGCCGCCCTGGCCGCCGGCCGGGTCACCCCCGAGGTGGCGGCGCTCCTGGCGATGCAGTGCGCGCGGGCCCGCGCTTATTACGATCAGGCCGCGGCCGCGCTGCCGCCGGGCGAGGCCCGGCACCTCGTCGCCGCCGAGATCATGTCGGCGATCTACTTCGGCATCCTGCAGCGGATCGAGCGCCGCGGCTACGACGTGTTCTCGGAGGTCGTGCGGGTGCCGCGGCCGCAGCGGGCGCTGATCGCCGCGGCGACGTGGGCGCGGACGCTGATGCGGGCGGGCGTCGAAGCGGTGGCGCCGGCGCGCACCTCGTGACCGCGGCCGACGTCGTCGTGGTCGGCGCCGGCTGCGCCGGGCTGAGCGCCGGGGCCGCGCTGGCCGAGGCCGGTGCCCGGGTGCTGATCGTCGAGGCGCGGCCGGTGCCCGGCGGCCGCACGTTCTCGACGCGCGATGCCGCCTCGGGCGACCGCGTGGACAACGGCCAGCACGTGCTGCTCGGCTGCTATCACGCCTCCCTGGCCTTCGCCCGCCGCATCGGCAGCACCGGGCGGCTCGCGGTGCAGGCGGGGCTGCGCGTCCCGATGATCGACAGCGACGGTCGGATGACGGAGCTTCGCTGTCCGGCGCTGCCGGCGCCGCTGCACCTGGCCGCCGGCATCCTGGGGTGGCCGGCGTTGAGCTGGCGTGAGGGGCTCTCCCTCGCCGGCATGGCGCGGGCGTTGTCCCCTGGGGCCGTCGTGCCTCCCGACCAGACGGTGCGCCAGTGGCTCGTGGCCCACGGCCAGGCGCCACGGCTCTGCCAGCTGCTGTGGGAGCCGCTGGCGGTCGCCGCCCTCAATCAGCCCGTCGATACCGCCACCGCCACGACCTTCGTCGAGGTCCTGCGCCGCCTGCTCGGGCCCGGCCCCGACGACGCCGCGCTGGTGCTGCCGGCCACGTCGCTCAGCGGCGCGTTCGTCGACCCGGCCGTGGCGTTCATCGAGGGACGGGGCGGCGCGGTGTGGACCTCACGCACGGCCCGCGTCCGTTTCGACGGTGGCCGCGCGACCGGCATCGAGTCGCGGGGCGATCGCGTGGCCGCCGCCGCAGTCGTCTCGGCCGTGCCGTGGAACGGACTCGCCGCGGTGTGCGGCGCGGCTCCGCCGGCTGCCCTGGCCGCGACGATCGAACGCGCGACCGCGATGCGCAGCGCGCCGATCGTCACCGCCAATCTGTGGTTCGATCGGCCGGTGCTCGACGAGCCGTTCGTGGGCCTGCCCGGACGCACGTTCCAATGGGTGTTCGATCGCCGGCGCGTGACGCCGGGCGAGGCCACCCACCTGTCGCTCGTCTGCAGCGGCGCCGAGGCCATCGTCGCCATGCCCAACGACGCCATCGTCGCCCGCGCCCACGCCGAGCTCGGCGCCGCCGTGCCGGCCGCCGCCCGGGCAACCCTGCGACGCGGCACCGCGGTGCGCGAGCGACAGGCCACTTTCTCGCTGGCGGCCGGGGAGCCGTCGCGTCCCGGCACGACCACCGAAGTCCCTGGCTTCTTCCTCGCCGGCGACTGGATCGACACCGGCCTGCCGGCCACCATCGAGAGCGCCGTCGTCAGCGGCCACCGCGCCGCCGCCGCCGTGCTCGAGTTCCTGGCCCGCCCCAGCCCCCAGCCCCCAGTCCCCAGCCCCTGATGAGAGTTCTTCTCGCGCATTACCAGGAGATCGCCCTCAAAGGGCAGAACCGCCCCTGGTTCATCCGCCACCTGGCGCGCAACGTCCGCGACGCGCTCGCCGGCCTCGACGTCGGCCCGGTGCAATTGCCGATGGGCCGTCTCGAGATCGCGCTGGGGCCGGCGGCCGACGTGGCCGAGGCGGTGCGGCGGCTGCGCGTGGTGTGCGGCCTGGCCAACTTCGCCGTCGCCACCGTCACCACTCCCGACGTCGAGTCGATCACCGAGGCGGTGCTGCGCGACCTGCCGCGCGACCGCCCGGTGCCGAGCTTCCGGGTCGAGGTGCGGCGCGCCCACAAGCAGTTCCCGATCGCGTCGCCGGAGGTCGAGCGGGCGGTCGGCAGCCGCGTCCAGGACGAGACCGGCTGGCGGGTGGACCTGTCGCATCCGGCGTTCGTCCTGTGGGTCGAGATCGTCCCGGGCCGCGCCTACTGCTACTTCGACAAGCAGCCCGGGGCCGGCGGTCTGCCGGTCGGCACCGGCGGCCGGGTGCTGGTGCTGCTCTCCGGCGGCATCGACTCGCCGGTGGCGGCGTGGCGGATGATCCGGCGCGGCTGCCACGCCACCTTCCTGCACTTTCACGGTCACCCGTTCACCTCGCACGCGTCGATCGACAAGGTGCGCGAGCTGGTGCGGGTGCTGGCGCCCTACCAGCTCGGCGCCCACGTGATGTTCGTGCCGTTCGGCGAGCTGCAGCGGCAGGTGACGATGACGGTGCCCGGGCCGATGCGCGTCGTCGTCTACCGCCGGCTGATGCTGCGCATCGCCGCGCGGCTGGCCCGCACCGTGCACGCCCGGGCGCTGGTCACCGGCGACGTGGTCGGCCAGGTGGCGTCGCAGACGCTCGACAACCTCGCCGTGGTCGGCGCCGTCACCGATCTGCTGACGCTGCGTCCGCTGGTCGGCATGACCAAGGAGGAGATCACCGCCGAGGCGCAGCGGCTCGGCTCGTATCCGATTTCGATCCTGCCCGACGAGGACTGCTGCACGCTGTTCACGCCGCGGCGTCCCTTGACCCGCGTCCGGCTCGCCGACGTCGAGGACGCCGAACGCCAGCTGCCGCTCGACGCCATGGCCGAGGCCGCGACGGCCGCGCCGGCCGTCGAGCGCGTCGAGTGGCCGAGCTGCTAAAATAGACGGCTGTTCCACGAGCCTCGAGGGCCACACACATGGTGTTCAACTCCGTCGCCGACCTCACTGCCGCACTCACCGGCGTCGCCGCCATCGACGGCGACCGCCTCACGGCCGCGGCCCCGCCGCCGGCGGACCTCGTCGATCGCCTGGCGCACACCGCGGTGTTCGGCGCGACGCCGGAGATCAAGGGCACGGCGCGCTGGGTGATCCTGCACCTGGCCGCGGCGCAGGGCATCCGGTTCGGCTCCGTCCACGACCTCTACATGGCGATGGGGCGGGGCGAGGCCGGCGGCTTCACCGTGCCGGCGATCAACGTGCGGATGATCGCCTACGACACCGGCCGCGCGGTGATGCGCGCCGCCCGGGGGCTCGACGCCGGCGCCTTCATCCTCGAGATCGCCCGCTCCGAGATCGGCTACACCGAGCAGCGGCCGCATGAGTACGCGGCGATCATGGCCGCGGCGGCGCTGCGCGAGGGCTTCCGCGGACCGCTCTTCCTGCAGGGTGACCACGTGCAGGTGGCGCTGAAGAAGTACGCCTCGCCCGATCGCGACAAGGAGCTCGAGACGCTGCGCAGCCTCATCCGCGAGGAGATCGCCGCCGGCTTCTACAACATCGACATCGACACCTCGACGCTGGTCGACCTCGACAAGCCGACGCTGGCGGAGCAGCAGGCCGTGAACTGCGAGCTGGCCGCCGACTTCACGGCGTTCATCCGCCGTCACGAACCGAAGGGCGTCACCGTGTCGGTGGGCGGCGAGATCGGCGAGGTGGGCGGCAAGAACTCCGACGTCCACGAACTCCACGCCTTCATGCAGGGCTACACCCGGGCGCTGGCCGCCCGCGGCAAGGGGCTGGTCGGCATCAGCAAGATCAGCGTCCAGACCGGCACCGCGCACGGCGGCTTCGTCGGCCCCGACGGCAAGGTGAAGAGCGACGTCAAGATCGACCTCGACACGCTGCAGGAGCTGTCGCGGCTGGCCCGCGAGGAATACGGACTGGCGGGGGCGGTGCAGCACGGCGCGTCGACCCTCAGCGCCGACGCCTTCGATGCCTTTCCGCGCGTCGGCGCCTGCGAGATCCACCTCGCCACCAACTTCCAGAACATGGTCTACGACCACCCGGCGTTCCCGGCGGCGCTCAAGGCCGAGATGTACGCCTGGGTCCGCGAGCACGCCCAGGAAGAGAAGAAGGCCACGGACACCGACGAGCAGTTCCTCTACAAGGCGCGCAAGAAGGCGATCGGGCCGTTCAAGGCGCGGCTGTGGGAGCTGCCGGCCGACGTCCGCGCCGTCATCGGCAAGACGCTCGAAGACCAGTTCGCGTTCCTGATGGGCAAGCTGCGGATCAACGGCACCGCGGCGGTGGTCGCGAGATTCACCGGCACGCTCGGTCCGGTGCTCGGCCTCGAGGCGTCGCGGCAGGCGGCCGCCGGGACCATCACGCTCGAAGAGCGCAAGGCCATAGGGCTTTCTGACTAGGCCATCGATGGCGGGGCGCTGGCTGTTCGCGGCCGGCGCGATCGTCGCCGCGCTGCTGGCGCCCGACCTGGCGCGGCCCGGCTACTCGCCCGACGAAGAGTTCACCCGCTACGCGGTGCGCGGCATCCAGGCGCACGGCCTGCCGCTGCTGCCCTCGGGGCTGCTCTACGATCGCGGGCTGCTCTATTCCTATGCCGCGGCGCTGGTCAGCGGCGGCGGCGACGGCCTGTGGCCCGCGCGCGGGCTGAGCCTGGTGGCGTCGGCGGCCGCGTTGGCCGTGATCTTCGTGGAGGTGCGGCGGCACGCCACGACGGCCGCCGCGGTGATGGCCGTGCTCGTGGCGGGCGTGTCGCTGCCGTTCTGGGTGTCGGCGACCACCGCGCGCTTCTACGCGCCGTTTCTGCTCGCCTATCTCGCCGTGCTGGCGTGGCTGACGCGGTTGTCGGTGTCGTGGCGGGCGTTGGCCGTCGTCGCCCTGACCGCGGCGGTCGCGCGGTGGACCCACGAGCTGGCGTTCACGCTGGTGGCGGTGCCGGTGGCCGCCGCCGTGATGACGCGCGGCGGCGAGCGGCGGGACTGGATCGCGCGCGCCGCGGCCGTCACCGCCGGCCTGGCGGCCGGCCAGGCCGTCATCCTCGCCGTTCACGCCCTGGCGCCGCCCTCCAACGGCGATGTCATGGTGCGCCGCTTCTTCGTCTGGCAGGTGCTGAACCTGTTCGAACGGCCGCCGGTGGCCCTGGTCGCCGCCCTGCCGGTCGCCGCCGGCTTCGGCGTGGCCGTCGCGCTCGGCCTGGCGGCGGTGCGCGCGCGGGTCGACGCGGCTGCCGCCGCGCTGCTCGCCGCCGGCGGCGTGGCCGCGGCGCTCGGCCAGCTCGCCGTGGGCCCGACCCTCGTGTTGACGGCGCTGCCGCTGCTGCCGGCGGTGTCACGCCGGCTGGTGCCCGCCGCTCTCGGGGTGTTCGCGGCCGGCACGGCGTTCTGGATCGCCGCGCTCACCACCTCCGGCCGCCCGGTGGCGGATGCCGCCGAGTTGGCCATCACCACCGGCACCGCGTATCCGCTCGACATGTTCGCGCACCTGGTGCACGAGACGCCTTTGGCCCTCGCCGCGACGCTCGCCGGCCTGCTGGCCCGTGCCGCCGGCCTCGGCGCGCCCTGGACGCCGGCCCAGCGCGCGCTCCACGTCCTGTGGATTGGCTGGGTGCTCTGGTTCGGCGTGATTGAGTCGGGCATCACCACCCGCTATCTGCTGCTGCCGGTGACGTTCATGGCGTGCGCGCTCGCCGTCGACCTGTCAGCGATCGCCGCCGCGACGGCGCGTGCGGTCCGTCCCGTCGTCACCGCGCTCGGCGGGCTGGCGCTCGTCGTCGTCGCGCTCGAGAGCTGGGGCGGCATCCCCACCCGCACGCCGCGGGCCGAGGCGGCACGGCCGACGCTGGTGCTCGACGGGCTGCGCGCCGAACTTCAGTCCGACGATCTCGTCGCCGGTCACGACGAACTGGCGACGTTGGCCGCCGCGGGACGCATCGACGCCTGGCTCGGCCTCGATCCGTTCTACCGCGAGCGCTTCGTGGTGATGCGCGGTGCCGAGCCGACCGGCACCTACACCGGCGCGTCGGCGGCCTTCGAGCTGGCGCCGCTGCTGGCGCGGGCGACCCGCGAGGGGCGGCGGCTGATCGTCGTCGACGTGCTCAAGGACATGCCGGGGTTCGGCAGCACCGCGCAGCTGGTGCCTCGCCAGCTGGCCCGCGAAGACCTGCGCGCCGACGTCGTCGCCGAGGTGCCGGGGGCGCGGCTGCTGCACGTCGTGCCCGGGCGTGCCGAGGTCGTTGCCAGGCTCACCGAGGGGCTGTCGGGCGGGCGCGGTGGTCCGCCGCGGCGCTGAACGCACGTGCTAGCATGCGCCCTCGATGGCGGTTCCAGCCGTAGGGAGGGACAGATGACCAAGCGCATCTCGGTGCTCGTCGGTGCGGCCGCGGTGGTGGCCTCGGTGCTCGCGGCGCAGTCGCAGTCACAACAGCCGCAGCCCCGCCCGCAGACGCCGGCCCCCAGCGCCGACCCCTACGCGAACAACGCCGCTCCCGGTGCGGCCGAGTTCCCGCTGGCCGCCAGGGCCGGTACCGACAGCCGGGCCCGCGAAGCGGCGCCCGCCGGCGCCACCAACACCGGCCGCTTCGACGCGGCGCCGTGGAAGTACGGCAACGCCTTCGACCCGCCGGCGGCCCGGCCGATCTGGAACCCGGTCAAGGTGAAGATGCAGCAGGGCGGCAAGGTCACCGGCGCGACGGTCTTCGGAGCGACCGATCCGAGCGTCTACTGCGCCATGGCCAACGCCGGCTACGACTTCATCTGGACCGAGATGCAGCACGACCAGCGCGACTGGCAGGCGGCGGCGCGGATGTGGCGCACCTGCCCGCAGGCCAAGGCCGTGCCCGGCGTGCGCATCGCCTACACCGACGAGCGCGAGATCCAGCACGCCCTCGACGCCGGCGCCCTGGTGCTCGTGGTCCCGACGGTCGACACCGTCGAAGAGGCCCGCGAGGTGGTGGACTGGGCCTACTTCCCGCCGATGGGCCGGCGCAGCAACGGCGGCGGCCAGGCCTTCGACCCGGCGATGTGGGGCGGCGTGCCCGGCGGCTACCGCGCCACCGCCAACGACAACATCGTCCTCATCCTGATGATCGAGACGCTCGAAGGGGTGAAGAACGTCGAGGCGATTGCCAAGGTGCCGGGCGTGACGGCGATCTTCGCCGCCAGCGGCGATCTGGCCAACTTCACCGGCTACCGCCAGGGCCAGCCCGACTACGAACGGGTGATCAACATCGTGCACGACGCCGCACTGGCCGCCGGCGTGCGGCTGTGCGGGCCGTTCGCCTGGCGCGATCGGCCCGACTTCACCTGCTTCCAGAACGCCAGCGAAACCGCGCTCATCGCCCGCGGCGCCGCCGCGGAGCTGGGCGCGCTGGCCAACACCCAGGGCAAGCCGACGGTCGGTCCCTACGCGACGCCGGCGCCGAGGTAATCGCGCAGCGCTTCGCGGGTACTGCGGAAGGCCAGCTCGGCCCACGGCAGATCGGCGGCGGCGAAGGTGCGGATCTCGGAGTTCTCGTCGTCCACGGCCAGCTCGCCGCGGAGCCACGTCGCCCGGTAGACGATGACCACCGGCGTGGTGCCGGGGTACGAGTAGATGCCGACGAGATCGCCGAGGCCGACGTCGATGCCGGCCTCCTCGCGGGCTTCGCGCACCGCCGCCAGCCGCACGTCCTCGCCGCGATCGACGTAGCCGCCGGGAAAGACCCACAGGCCGAACCCCGGTTCGATGGCGCGCTTCACCAGCACGATCCGCCCGTCCGGCATCCCGATGATCGTGCCGACGGCCACCTTCGGATCGAGATAGAAGACGAAGCCGCACAGCGCGCTCGTGCAGACGAGCCGCATCGGCTCGCCGAGCTTGAGGACGCGCGGCTCGAGCGGCTGGCCGCAGACGGGACAGAACCGAAACTCGGCCACTGCCGCCGTCAGCGTTTGCGCCGAGGGGCGCCAGCCTCGAGCAGCCGGACCCGGCGATCGAGGGCGCCGGTCGATCGCTCGAGGTCGTCGACGCGCTCGGTCAGCCGCTGATGCCCCTCGAGTGAGAGCCGTACGTCGTCGCGCATCTTCTCGGCGACCACGTCGAAGTGTCGCCGCGTGCGTTCGCCTTCCTCCCGCATGTCGGCCTTGGTGGCGAACGCCGTCAGGTCGTCCTTCGTAGCAAGGGTTGGCAGTTTCTGCTCGACCCGCGTCAGCCGGTCGTCGATATTCCTGAGCAGGTCTTCCATCTCCAGCGGCTCCATCGCGGATCCTCCTTCAGATGGCCGAGCAGGAGCAAGCCCGATGCCGTCACGGCCGACCCGCCGCGGCGGCCTCCTTGCCGCGCGCCAGGTAGATGTCGCGCGCCTCCCTGAACTGGCCGAGGACGTGCGCTTTTTCCTTGTCGCTGCGCCAGCCGCGGTCGGCCGACGCCATGGCGGTGAGCTTGTCGATCCATCGCACGAAGTAGTCGGCCGAGGCCTTGCTGCGGATCGGCTGCGACCCGACCATGACGTAGATCGGGTTGGTGACCGCCTGCGGCCGGGTGTTCTCGACGGGGAAGGTGTGCGGCGCGCCGATGGCGCGCAGCGAATACCAGCCGCTGGCCTTCACCTCGAGGGGGAGCTCGAAGGTGGCGTGGCGCTTGTCGCCGGTGAGTGGAAAGGTCTGCACGACCTGGCCGTTGGCGACCAGTTCGAAGCGCTCGACCGGCACGATCGAGTCGAGCGCGCCGCTGAAGGTCACGCGGCCGCCGCCGGCCGGCAGCGTCACCTCTTCGCCCATGCCGGCGCCGTTGGCGGCGAACTGCAGCAACGGGCCGTTGGTCACGAAGCCCTTGCCGGCGAGCAGGGCCTTCATCCACGAGTCCCAGGTGAACGGCTGGTCGCCGATGTGGAAGTAGCCGCGCGACACGCCGACCAGCTCGACCCGGTGCAGGCTGGAGATCGAATCCTCGCCGCCGGTCACCGGCACCCGGAAGCCGTTGTTCAGGGCGTGGTACCAGACCAGCAGCGGCGCATCGCCGGCGCTCTGCGACCACAGCTCGTGGTAGCTGAGCGCCTCGAGCGCCACGTCGACCGGGAAGCCCTTGGCGGTGCCCAGGTTGGTCTCGAGCGGGTCGCCGTCGGCGTAGTAGGGGTGCACGTAGGCGCCGATGCCGCCCTGCTGCTTCGCGTAGCGGAAGATGTCGGTGTTCGACGGATACAGGCTTTCGATGCCGGTGCCCTCGTAGCCGGTGACGAACGGCGAGATCAGGTGCTCCTTCAGGTTGAAGAGCGAGATGTGGCCGTAGAACGGCGGCCGGTACTCCTGGCCGACGTGCATCAGGTAGTCGCCCCCCGACACCGGGTGGTGGGCCTGGCCGGGCGTGTAGTGCTGGTAGTCGAGGACGCGGTTGTCCTTGTTGGCGATCTGGAGGCTGGTCATGCTCATGTCCTCCGCCTTGGCCATCAGCAGCATGTTCGCCGGCGTGTTGTGCAGGTTGCCGGCGTAGTTCATGTGCACGTGGTTGCTGCCGGAGCGCCAGCCGCGCGCATACAGATCGACCATGCGCTTCAGGCGGATGGTCACCGGCTGGTGCTCGCCGGCCTTGACGTCGAGCGTGGTCCGGGCGACGTCGTACTCGAAGCCCTTGGCGACGTCGATGACGAGCCGGCCGACCGGCACCCGCGTGGTGTAGCGCCCCGGCGTGTGGAACACGTGCCGGTTCAGCGTCGCCAGCCGCTCGTACGAGTCCGGGGGCGTGTACGGCTTGCCGTCGGCGGCGGTGTGATAGACGCGGGCCGGCGTCTCCTCGCCGGTGGCGTCATCGACGATCCGCACGGTGACCGTGCCCATCGGCCGCATGTAGCGCCGTTCGGTGATCCACACGCGGCGCTGCTCGCCGCCCCAGGCCTTGAGGAGCTTCAGCTGCGGCAGGCCCTCCTCGTTCGAGATGTAGGCGATCCACTCGCCGTCGGGCGACCAGCGCGGCAGGAAGTGGTCGTGCTCGCCGAAGGTCAGCTTGTAGGGCTCGCCGCCGGTGGTCGGCAGCACGAACAGCTCGGTGAACTGGCCGCCGAGGTGCGAGGCGTAGACCAGCCGCTTGCCGTCGGGCGACCACTGCGGGCGCGTGCGGTAGAGCGTCTCTTCCTTGTGGATCAGCCTGGCCGCCGGCGATCCCATGACGTTGGCGACGACCGGCACCCGCCAGATCCCGCCCGAGCCGAGCGGGATGCTGCGGTTCGAGACCAGCAGCAGCTCCTTGCCGTCGGGCGACCAGGCCGGTGAGATGTGGACGTCGATCGGGCTGAAGTAGAGGCGCTCGCGTCCGAAGTCGTTGTCGGTGGTCACCTGGGTGATCGCGCCGGGCTTGCCGTCGATCACTTCCATCACGAACACGTTGAACCAGCCGTTCGGCGCGGTCGAGACGTAGGCGAGGCGCTTGCCGTCAGGCGACCATGCCGGCTCGACGTTCACCTGCGCGCCGGTGGTGAGTGCGGTGGACGCCCCGGTGGCCAGGTTGAGGACGCGCAGGTTGATGCTCCTGCCGTCGTCGTCGGCGGTGTAGGCGAGCCAGCGGCCGTCGGGCGAGTACTCGGGCGACGACAGGTAGGTGCCGGCGTCGTAGACGATCTCCCGCGCCACGCTGCCGCCGACCTCGATGGTCCAGATCGAGCCGTCCATCGCGAAGGCGATGCGCCTGCCGTCGGGCGCCCACGACGGCCACCACGGCGTGCTGCTCGCCGCCGGCGGGAAGTAGTAGTTGTGCATGTAGTTGCCGCCGGTCTTCGCCGCCGGATAGACCTGCGCTCCGGCCCCGTGGGCCACCAGCAGCACCGCGACGACGCATCCCACTACCGACCGGACGGCAACTGTCATCACTTGTCTCCTCTGCGCGAACGCGCGCGCAATCGGCGGTGAGTCTATCAGCTGGCGAGGCTGCGCTCGGGGACCAAAGCGCATGTCGCTCCGCCGTGCCAGCCGCCGTGTCGTCTGGCCCGCACTTCGTGGGGCGGGTGGACAGCGGCGGGCGACTCTGCTGTACTTGGCTGATGGCCATTCTCAAGGTCTCCCGCATGGGGCACCCGGTGCTGCGCCGTGCCGCGCGGGCCGTCGAGCGCAGCGAGATCCGCGACCCGCGGTTCCAGAAGTTCGTCGACGACATGATCGAGACCATGCACGAGTACAACGGCGTCGGCCTGGCGGCGCCGCAGGTGCACGAGGGCCTGCGGGTGTTCGTGGCGATGCTCGACGGCGGCGAGGAGGCCCAGGCCAGCGTGATCATCAACCCGGTGATCACCCCGGCGGATGACCGGCTCGTGGAGGGGTGGGAGGGCTGCCTCAGCATTCCCGACGTGCGCGGCCGGGTGCCGCGCTCGGCGGCCATTCTCGTCAAGGCCCTCGACCGCCAGGGGCGCGCCGTGGAGATCGACGCCGCCGACTTTCCGGCCCGCGTCATCCAGCACGAGACCGACCATCTCGACGGCGTCCTGTTCCTCGATCGGATGACGTCGCTGACCTCGCTGACCTACCTCGACGAGTACGCGCGCTATCACGCCGTGGACGAGGACGACTGAGGGGCGGCGGCGCCGCCGGCCTGCCGGGCGCCGATCGATCGCGATGAGACTCAGAACCTGGGGGCTGCTGGTGCTGGCCGTGGCGGCTGGCGCCGGCTGGTGGGGATGGCCCGTGCCGCCGGCCGATGCCGTCCATGAGCCCCGCCTCGACCGGCCGACCTTCGCCGCCGACCAGGGCCCGGCGGTGCTGGTGGACAACGCGCACTGGAATTCGGCGACGACCGCCCGCGGCCTGGTCGGGTTCGCCGCCCTGCTGCGCGCCGACGGCTACCGGGTGCTGCCCGACGGCAACGCCACCCGCGCCGAGATGCTCGCCGACGCGCGCATCGCCGTCGTCGCCAACCCGCTGGGCCTGAGCGGGACGCTGCGCGGACTGGTCGCCAACCTCGGGCTGCCGCCGCTGACGTTCTTCGACGACGAGGCGCTGTGGCTCCAGGAGATGGAGACGGTCATCCAGTGGGTGGAGAACGGCGGGGCGCTGCTGGTCGCCGTCGACGAGGGGCCGCCGGCCCGCGGCGTCCGCGGGCTGACGACACGGCTGGGCGTGCAGGTGAGCGGCGGCGTGGTGGTCGATCTGGGGCACTCGGAACCGCGGGCGCCGGATCGCCTGGTGTTCTCCCGCGAGAACGGCCTGATTGGCGCCCACCCGATCGTCGACGGCGCCGCCGACCGGCAGGCGCTCAACCGGGTCGTCAGCGTCGGCGGCCCGGCGCTGGCCGGACCGCCCGACGCCACCGTGCTGCTGCGCCTCAGCCCCTCGGCGGTCGACGTGCCGCGGCTCGGCGCGGCGATGACCGACGGCACGCCGGTGCCAGGGCTGGCCCGCGCGATCGCCTTCAGCCGTGGCCGGGGCCGCGTGGTCGTGGTGGCCGACACGTCGCTCGTTACTGCCCTCGTCGACGACGACGGACAGCGGTACGGCCTGGGCGCCGACGGCAGCCAGGGCGACCGTTTCGTCGTCGGCGTGATGCGCTGGCTGGCGCGTCTCGACTGACCGGGAGGATCGTCGGATCGATCGTCGGATCGCCCGATCGGCCGATCCCAACCGATCAACCGATCAACCGATCAACCGATCACACGATCAGAGGATCTAGAATCTCTCCGTGCCCTCCGTCACCCTGGCCACCGACGCGCCCCGGGTCACCCTGCGCAGCGCGCCGGCCGTGCCCTACGACGGCGCCATCGCCGCCGCCCGCACCTGCTACTCGCCGCGGGTGATCGGCACCGACGAGATCACCGACAAGCAGCGCGACTCGATTGGCCCGCTCACCTTCGTCGGCGGCCACCACACGGTGTTCCAGCACGCCCACTTCGAGTTCGGGCTGGAGAACATCTCGCGGCAGTTCGTGTGGAGCGTGCTGCACGCCTATCCCTTCTACAACTCCGAGCAGAGCAGCCAGCGCTACGTGAAGCTCAAGGAGCCGCGGGCCTTCATGCCGCCGCTCGACGGCGAGGCGCGGCGGATCTACGAACAGGCGGTGCTCACCGCCTGGGACTACTACGCCGAGCTGTCGGCGCTGCTCAAGGACGACGCCTGGGCGATCCTCAAGGAGCTGCGCTACCTGCGGCCCACCAACGCACCCCAGCGGCACAAGGCGGTCGAACGCGAGGCCGAGAAGAAGGCGATCGAGACCGCCCGCTACGTGATTCCGCTGGGGGCCTTCACCTCGATGGTGCACACGGTGTCGGGGCTGGTGCTGCACCGGCTGCACCGGATGCTCAACGCCGGCGACACGCCGTACGAGGCGCAGATGGTCATCGGCGCGATGGTCGATCTGGTGAAGGCGGCCGACCCGCTGTTCTTCGAGAAGGTCGGCCTCGACACCCTCGACGAGGCGGCGTTGCCCGAGGCGGCGTTCCCGAAGCCGCGGATCGGCGGCGACGCGTTCGTGGCGGCGTTCGACGCCCGCCTGGGCGGCCGGGTGTCGCGCCTGCGCGACTGGTCGTCCGACGCCGAGGGCGTCGTCGGCGACGCGGTGCGCGCCACCTTCGGGTTGTCCGCCGGCGAGATGACCGACGACGAGGCCATCGACCGGGTGATGAACCCGGCCCGCAACCTCTACCGGGTCGACATGCTGAACGTCTCGCACCACTCGCCGATGATGCGGGCGCTGCACCATCCGTCGTACGTGTTCGAGAAGAAGCTGAGCCACACCGCCGATTCCCAGGACCAGCGTCACCGCATGGTGCCGGCCTCGCGGCCGCTCATGACCTTTGCCGACACCGCGGCGCCCGACGTGGTCACGCCGCGGCTGATCCGCCAGAACCCCCGCGCCCTCGAGGTCTATCGCCAGGCGACGGCCGAGGCGTGGACGGCCAAGAACCGGCTGCTGCAGCTGGGCGTGCCGCTCGAGCACGCGCTCTACGTCCTGCCCAACGCCAAGGCGCTGCGGCTGGTCGAGTCGGGCAGCTTCCTGGCGCTGCAGCACAAGTGGACCCTGCGCACGTGCTTCAACGCCCAGGAGGAGATCTACCTGGCGTCGATGGACGAGATCGCGCAGGTGCGCGAGGTGCATCCGCGGCTGGCCCGGTTCCTCGGTCCGCCCTGCGTGCTGCGCAACAAGGTGGCGTCGCCGCGCTGCACCGAGGGCACGCACTTCTGCGGCGTGCCGGTGTGGAACACCTTCCCGGACGCCATTCGGCGATTGTAGGGACCAGCGCCGTGCGATGTCCGGGTCGAGCCGTCGGTGCGCCCCTCGTGGCCCACGATTCCGATGTCGGTGACGCCGGGACGAGCCGTCGGTGCGGCTGATGGCGTGGATCGCGCACCTCTACACCGCGCTCGGCGCGGGCACGGCGCTGGCGGCCACGCTGGCGACGTTCGCCGGCGACTTCCGGGCGGCGTTCCTGTGGCTGGGGCTGGCCGTCTTCATCGACGCGACCGATGGCTCGCTGGCGCGGGCCCTGCAGGTCAAGGAGCGGCTGCCGTGGTTCAGCGGCGAGACGCTCGACAACGTCATCGACTACCTCACCTACGTCTTCGTGCCGGTGCTGATCATGCTGCGGTCGGAGGTCCTCCCGGCGGCACTCGCGCCGTGGCTGGGCACGGCGGTGCTGGTGGCCAGCGGCTACGGCTTCAGCCGGTCCGATGCCAAGGTGCAGACCAGCGACTACTTCTTCACCGGCTTCCCGTCCTACTGGAACATCGTCGCTCTCTACATGTTCACGCTGCGGCTGCCGCCGTCGCTGAACGCGGCGATCCTGGCCGGGCTCGTCGTGCTGGTCTTCGTCCCGCTGCGCTACATCTATCCGTCGCGGACCCGGACCTGGCGCGCGGCCACGCTGACGCTCGGCGTCGCGTGGGGGGTGGCCACGCCGGTGCTGATCTGGCGGCTGCCGGCCGTGGACGGGCCCTGGCTGCCGCTCTCGGCGGCGTTCCCGGCCTACTACGTCCTGTTGTCGCTCTGGCTCAGCCTGCGCGATCGGCGGATGTCTCCGTGACAGTCCCGATTACAATCGCCCGATGAGCGGCGCCGCCGTCGTCATCTACGGCAAGAACACCTGACCCTACACCCAGGCCGCCCGTGAGGCGTATGCCGCGAAGGGTCCGGTGACCTACATCGACGTCCGCGCCGACGCCATGCACCTGGCGCGCATGCTGCAGCTGTCGGGCGGCAAGCGGAAGGTGCCGGTGATCGTCGATCGCGGACAGGTGACGGTCGGCTACGGCGGCACCTGAGGCGTGTGACTTCGGGCCGCCGGGCGCGGCTCTGATCGGTGGCTCGAGACCCGTGATCGTCGTCCCACTCCACGCCGGCAATCCCGGGCCGATGACCGGCAGCGGCAATTGGACCTGGCTGCTGCCCGGCGATTCCGCCGTGCTCGTCGACGCCGGCGTCGGCCGGGCCGAGCACCTCGAGGCGCTGGCCGCGCCGGCGCCGTCAGGTCCGGCGGTGGTGCTGGTCACGCACGTCCATCCCGACCATGCGTCGGGCGCGCCGGCGATCGCCGCCCGCTGGCCGGAGACACGCTTCGCGAAGTGGCGGTGGCCGGCTCGCGACGCGGCGATCGCGGTGGACTGGGAGCCGCTCGCCGCGGGTCAGCGCATCGACACGCCGGCCGGCCCGCTGGAGGTCGTGCCCACCCCCGGCCACTCGCCGGATCATGTGGCGTTCTGGCACCCGGCGTCGCGGACGGTGTTCACCGGAGACCTCCTGGTGCAGGGCAGCACGGTGGTGATTCCAGCCTCGCACGGCGGATCCCTCGCCGATTACCTCGCCTCGCTCGCCCGCGTCGCCGCCCTGCGGCCGCTGCGGGCGCTGCCGGCGCACGGCCCGGTCATCGACGACCCGCTGGCGCTGATCGACCACTACGTGACGCACCGCCGCCAGCGTGAAGGGCAGGTGCTCGACGCACTCGCCGCCGGCGCCGCCACCGTCGACGCAATCGTCGCGCGCATCTACGTCGGCCTGGCCGCGGCCCTGCTGCCGCAGGCCCGCGACAGCGTCGCCGCGCACCTGCTCAAGCTCGAAGGCGAAGCACGGGCGGTACGCGACGGCGACGGCTGGCGGGTGCGCTGACGGCGCGGCAGCGGCGGTGGTACAGTGGCCCGGTTCGGGTGAGGCGGTCCGGCGCCTCCTCCAGGCCGACTGATCGTTCGGCGCCTGAGGTCAGGAGGAGGTGCCGGATTGCCCCACCCCACCGCGGTCGCGCGATGCCGACCGCACGGACACCGCCATGGACAAGATCGTCGATCACATCAACGTCAACCGCGACCGCTACGTCGAACAGCTCAAGGAATACCTGGCCATCCCGAGCATCTCGGCGTTGCCGGCGCACGCCGCCGACGTCAGGCGGTGCGCGGAGTGGACCGCCGCCGAGCTGGCCCGGGTCGGCATGAAGAACGCCGGGCTGATGGAGACGCCGGGCCATCCGGTGGTCTATGCCGAGTGGCTCGACGCGCCCGGCGCGCCGACGATCCTGTTCTACGGCCACTACGACGTGCAGCCGGTCGATCCCGTCGAGCTGTGGACGTCTCCGCCGTTCGAAGCCACGGTGCGCGACGGCGAGCTCTACGCCCGCGGCGCCGTCGACGACAAGGGCCAGGTCTTCATGCACATGAAGGCCATCGAGGCCCACCTGTCCGAGACCGGCCGGCTGCCGGTGAACATCAAGGTGCTGCTCGAGGGCGAGGAGGAGGTCGGCAGCGCCAACCTCGACGACTTCGTGCGCGCCAACAAGGCGAAGCTGGCCGCCGATGTCGTCGTCATCAGCGACTCGCCGATGTTCGATCGCGGCATCCCGTCGATCTGCTACGGGCTGCGCGGGCTGGCCTACTTCCAGATCGACGTCCGCGGCAGCAAGTCCGACCTGCACTCGGGCTCGTTCGGCGGCGCGGTCGTCAACCCGGCGATGGCGCTGGCCCAGGTGCTGGCGCAGATGAAGGACAAGGGCGGACGCATCAAGATTCCCGGCTTCTACGACGACGTGGTGCCGCTGCGGGACGAGGAGCGGCAGGAGTTCGCGAAGCTTCCCTTCAACGAACGCAAGTACCGGCAGGAGCTGGGGGTGCCGAAGCTGTTCGGCGAGTCGGGCTACACGACGCTCGAGCGGGTGTGGGCGCGGCCCACATTCGAGGTCAACGGCCTGCTCTCGGGCTTCACCGGCGAAGGCGCCAAGACGGTGCTGCCGGCGGTGGCGATGGCCAAGGTGAGCATGCGGCTGGTGCCCAACCAGGATCCGAAGACGATCGGCGACCTGTTCGAGGCCTACGTGGCCAAGGTGATGCCCAAGTCGGTCAGCTACGCGCTCACGCGGATGCACGGCGGCAAGCCGTGGATGACCGCGTTCGACAACCAGTACGTGCAGGCCGCCGGCCGGGCGATCGAACGCGGCTTCGGCAAGAAGCCGGTGTTCAACCGCGAGGGCGGCTCGATTCCGGTCGTGGCCACCTTCCAGGAGGAGCTCGGCCTGCCGTGCGTGCTCTTCGGCGTCGGCCTGCCCGACGAGAACGCCCACGCCCCCGACGAGAAGCTCGACCTCGGCAACTTCCACAACGGCGTCGTCGCCTCGGCGGCGTTGTACGAGGAGATCGGCGCCCTGCGCGGGTAGCCGGCTGACGGTCGCGACCGATGCGCGACCTCGTCGACGCGCTCGGCGCCTTCTACGGTCCGCTGGCGCCGCCGCCGCGCGACCTGTTCGGGTTCGTGGTCTGGGAGATTCTGTCGGCGCGGACGCTGCCGTCCCGGCGAGACATCGGCTGGACGGCGCTGCGGCGCCTCCCGGCGCTCACGCCCGATGCGATGTTTCGCGCCGCCAAGGCCGATCTGCAGGAGGCGCTGCTGATGCTGCCGGCGCGCGACGAGCGGATCGACGACCTCAGGGCGGCGAGCGGACACCTGCGGCGGCAGCGCGGCCTCGACCAGGTGGTGGCCGGCCCGCTGCGTGGCGCGATCCGCGCCCTGGCCGGCGTGCCGGCCCTGAGCGCCCCGGCGCGTGTCCGCGCCCTGATCTTCGCCGGCGGGCACGCGGTGGCGCCGGTCGACGACGGGATCCTGCGCGTCGTCGCCAGGCTCGACGGCCTGGCCGATCCGCGGCTGCGGCGCCTGCGGCGCCTCGCCCGCGCCCGTCTCGCCGCCGCCTGCGCCGGGCAGCTCGACCTGCTGCGCCAGGCCACCGTGCTGCTCGGACATCACGCCCATCACGCCTGCGCCGAGGCGTCGCCCCACTGCGGCGTCTGCCCGCTGGCGGCGCGCTGCCGGTTCGCCGCGACGCCTCCGCCGCTGCCGCCGCTCAGTTGAACGAGGCGACGCGGCGCCGCAGCGACTTGACGTGGTCCCAGATCTGCGTCGTCTCCTCGCGGGCGTCGTCGCTCTTGTCGGTGAGGGCGACCAGGCGCAGGTACTCTTCGAGGTCGCGCAGCGCGCTGGCGTAGTCCTGCAGGTGGTAGGACAGCAGTCCGCGGTCGCGCAGCTCCTGCAGCGACGACGGCGACAGCTCCAGCAGCGTGTGGGTGACCAGGCGGGCCTGCGGGAACGAGCGGTTCTTCACGTACAACCGCTTCAGGTTGACCAGCATGCGCACCAGCACCTGCCGCTTGGTCGCGGCGGCGAGCAGGTCGGGCGTGAAGGCCATCTCGTCGCCGTGCCGCGCCAGCAGCTCCCGGCAGTCCTGTTCGGTGAGGATCGTGCCGTCGTGGTACGGATCGACCACCAGCCCGTCGGCGGCGTCGGCGTCCTGGTAGGCACGGACCAGGAAGTGCCCGGGGAAGTTGATGCCGTCGGTGCGCAACCCGGCGCGGCGGGCCACCTCCATGTAGACCACGGCCAGCGTGATCGGAATGCCCGTGCGCAGATCGAGCACCTGGTTCAGGCAGCTGTTGCGCACGTCGCTGTAACGATCGTGGTTGCCGCGGAAGCCGCGCTCGCCGAAGAGCAGGCCGTTGATCGCCTCGATCCGGGCGTGCACCGGGCCGTCGGCGCCGGCCGATCGGGCCACCCGGTCGAGCGCCTCGGTGCCGAGGTCGTCGAGCAGCGCCAGATAACGGCGGCGGTCCAGGCGCGGATACTCGATGGTGGCGATGAGCAGCGCCCCCGGCGCCAGATCGGCGCTGGCGTCATCGGCGATGGCATCGAGCGCGGCGGCGAGCGCGGTGGGGGCGGGCAGCATCGGTGGCCTCAGCTGGCGCAGAGCCGATCGAGCGCGTCGAGCGACAGCATGGCGAGGCCGCCGACGACCAGCTCGGCGTGGGCGGCGAGCGCCTCGGCGGCGTAGGTGTTGGTGACCGCCACGGTGCGCAGGCCGGCGGCTCGCGCCGACTCGAGCCCCCAGCGCGAGTCCTCCACCGCCACGGTGCGGCGCGGCTCCAGCGTGCCGCCGGTGGCGGCGGCGATGCGGGCGAAGGCTTCCAGATACGGATCCGGCGCCGGTTTCGACTGGGCGGTCTGGTCGGCGCCGACCACGGCCATCACGCGATCCCGCAGGCCGGCGGCGGCGAGCACGTGCTCGATCTCGCGGGTCAGCGCCCCGGACGCGATCGCCACGGGCACCGCCGCGGCGGCGGCGCGGATGAAGTCGGCCGCGCCCGGGAACAGCAGGTCGCCCCGCGCCGCCAGCTCGTCATAGCGGCGCGCCTTGTCGCGGCACAGCCGCTCCAGCGCGGTGTCGTCGAGCGGCTGGTGGTGATCGGCGGCCAGGGTCTTGAACACCCCCCAGTCGTCGAAGCCGAGGTAGCGGTCGAAATACGCCTGCTGCGTGAGCTCGAGCGCGGTGCCGGCCAGGACGTCCTGCATGGCCTGCAGGTGCAGGCCCTCGCTGTTGGCGACGACGCCGTCGAAGTCGAGGATGATGGCGTGCAGCGGCCGGCTCATCGCGTCGGGGCGAGGGTCTCGGCGGCGCGCAGGCGCTCGCCGGCGCGCACCGGGGTCTTCAGCCGGTTCTCGGCCGGCGGGAACGGACAATCGTACTCGGCGTTGTAGTAGCAGTAGGGGTGGTAGGCGAGATTGAAATCCACCACGTAGACGCCGCTCGACTGCGGGTCGATGTCCATGTAGCGGCCGGCCTGATAGGTCTCGGTGCCGCTGGTGAGGTCGCTGAACGGCACGAACAGCCGCGACACCTGCCCGGTGCCGGCGTCGGCGAACGCGGTCAGCTTCTGCGGCGTGCCCTTCAACGTGAACTCCAGGTAGCCGACCCGGTCCATCTCGCGCAGCTTGCCGGTGGAGGTCGGCATCGTCAACCGGGTGCGCTCCTCGAGCAGCGTCAGCTTGGCCGGTGGCGCGTAGTCCGGATCGATGTCGAAATAGGTGAGCGGAAGGAAGGCGGCCTGATCGGCGGGCTTGACCGGCGAGTCGCTGCCGGAGCGGAAGAAGTCGTCCTTGCGCTGGCGTTCCTCGGCCACCTTGCGCAGGTAGGCCGCATCGGGGGATTCCCGCGGGCCGCAGGCGACCGCAGCGGCGACGACCGACGCGGCGGCCAGCACCCGCAGGAGGGCTGAGAGGCGCACGACTTCAGTGTGCCACAGGGCTCGCGTCACCGCTCCAGCGCGGCGACGAGGTCGCGCGCCAGCCGGCCGATGCGATCTTCGAACTCGCCGATCGGCTCACGGACGGCGTTGGCGAAGAAGGCGACCACCACCGGGCCCGACCGGGCGCGGATGATGCCGACGTCGTTGGCGATGCGGCCGCCGTCGCCGGTCTTGTGCGCCACCGGAACGTCGAGGAAGTGGGGCAGGCGGCGAACGCCGAGCTGCTGGCGGGCGAGCGTCGTCCGCATCACCGCACAGGCGGCCGCCGAGGCCGCGGTGCCGCGTTCGATGGCTTCGAGCAGGCGCCCGACCGCCTGCGGCGTGACCCGGCCGAGCCAGAACGCCGGATCGCTGCTGGTGCGGCGATCGCGCTCCTCGGCGAAACGCCGGCGATTGTCCGGCGCCGCGACCACGGCCGGCCAGCGTGCCCGTTCGCCGATGAAGAGCGGGGCGTAGAGGGCGGCCAGCGGGTTGCCGTCCATGGTGTAGAGCAGCCCGGTCGTCTCCTCGGCGGTCAACGTCGCGAACTCGGGATCGATCAGGGCGAGCAGCGCGCGGCGATAGGCGTCGGGCCGGCCGAAGACCTCGATGTCGGGATGCCCGGCGGCCTTCAGCCAGGCGTTGGTGGCCTCGACGCCGCCGATCGCCTCGAGGACGGCGTCGGTGGCGGTGTTGTCGCTGGTGATGATCATCTCCGTGACCAGGTCGCGGAGCGTCGGCGACAGCCCGGGCTCGTGATACTGCAGGACGCCGGTGCCATGGCGCAGGTGGGCCCGGGTCAGCGTCACCCGCCGGCCGAGGTCGAGCGTCCCGGCGTCGGCCAGCTGATGGGCGCGCACCATGAAGACCAGCTTGATGACGCTGGCCGGACTGAACGCCTGATCCGCCCGTACGCCGGCCGATCGTCCCGACGGCAGGTGCTTCACGAAGACACCGGTCGTCGCCGGCATCCCGGCCAGCGCGCGTTCGAGCACGCCGGCGAGGGCCGACGCATCCTGAGCGCGCGGTGCCGCCGCCGCCGCGATCAGCCCGGCCGCCAGCGCGGCGGCCGCCGCGAGACCGCCGTGACGCGCGGGAGCGGGGCGCATCACGCGAACGGGTAGGCGCCTTTCGCCACGGCCGCGTCGGCCACCTGCCGGCGCACCGCCACCAGGTTGGCCGGCGTGAGCTTGAGCAGCCGGCGCAGTGCCGCCAGGTGCACCCGCAGCGTGTCGCCGTCGGCGAGCGCCGCCAGCGCCTGCCGCGCCGCCAGCTCGATGCGTCCGGCCGCCTCGTGCACGACCGCGGTGGCGACGGCGGCATGGAGCGCGGCGTCGCCGCCGTCGGCGGCGGCCGCCCGCGCCCGCAGCAGCGCGCTTTCGGCGACGTAGGCGTCGATGACCAGGTCGGCCAGCTGCATGAGCACTTCCTGCTCGTCCTGCAGGCGCTCGCCGTGACGCTGCATCGCCACGCCGGCGACGAGCAGCACCACCTTCTTGAACGCCGTTGCGGCCCGGCCCTCGGCGGCGAGCGGGCCGTCGTCCTCGTGCATCGCCGGCGGGGCGGTGATCTCGGCCTGGAGGGCCTTGGCGGCCGCCATCAGCGGCAGCTCGCCCTTGACCGCCCGCTTGATCAGCATCCCGGGGATGAGCAGCCGGTTGATCTCGTTGGTGCCCTCGAAGATGCGGTTGACGCGGGCGTCACGGTAGCGCCGCTCGATCGGATAGTCGGCCACGAAGCCGTTGCCGCCGAAGATCTGCAGCGCCTCGTCGATGACGAAGTCCACCGTTTCGCTGCCGTAGACCTTGGCGATCGACGCCTCGACGGCGAATTCCTCGAGCGCCTGCAAGGTGGCCGCGGCCGTGGCGCCGGTGGCGGCGATGCGCTGGTCGATCAGCCCGGCGGTGCGATACATCAGGCTCTCGAGCGCGTAGGTGCGGGCGGTCATCTCGCCGAGCTTGTGGCGGATCGCCCCGAACGACGCGATTGCCTGCCCGAACTGCCGGCGCGTCGCCGCGTACTTCGCGGCGTCGCCGACGCTCTGCCGCGCGCCGCCCAGGACCATCGCGCCCAGCTTGAAGCGCCCGAAGTTGAGGACGTTGAAGGCCACCTTGTGGCCCCGGCCGACCTCGCCGAGCACGGCATCGGCCGGCACCTTCACGTCCTGCAGGATCACCGGCGTCGTCGACGAGCCGTGGAGCCCCATCTTGTGCTCCTCCTTGCCCGAACTGACGCCGGGCCACGCCCGTTCGACCAGGAACGCGGTGAAGTGCTCGCCGTCCACCTTCGCGAAGACGACGTAGACGTCGGCGAATCCGCCGTTGGTGATCCACATCTTCTCGCCCGACAGGACGAAGCTGCCGTCGGGCTGGCGGGCGGCGCGGGCCTTGGCGCCCAGCGCGTCCGACCCCGAGCCCGACTCGCTCAGGCAGTAGGCGCCGACCAGGTCGCCGCTGACCAGACCGGGCAGATAGCGCTGCTTCTGTGCGTCGGTGCCGAACATGTAGATCGGCAGCACCGTGAGGTTGGCCTGGGCGCCGAAGGTGACGGCGAACGAGGCGCTGCGCGCCATCTGCTCGCTGACGATCATCGTCGACACCTTGTCGAGCTCGACGCCGCCGTAGCTCTCGGGCACGTTGGTGCCGAGCAGGCCGAGCCCGCCGCACTTGCGGACCAGCTCGCGATTGAAGGCCCAGTCCTTCTGCTCCAGCCGCTCGATGGCCGGCAGCACCTCCTGGTCCATGAACTCGGCGGCGGTCTGTTCGATGAGCCGGTGCTCGTCGCTGATCCGCTCGCGCGTCATCATCGCGGCCGGATCCGTGTCGGCCACCAGCCACTCCCCGCCCTTCGCCGTCGTCGCCGTTGTCATGTCCGCCCCCACGAGCCCTAGTCCCCAGCCCCCAGCCCCGCGGCTGTCGGGTGTCATCCCAGCCGCTCGAAGATCCCCGCCGCCCCCATGCCTCCGCCCACGCACATCGTCACCAGGCCGTAGCGCACGCCGCGGCGGTGCATCTCGTGGACGATCGAGGTCGTCATCCGTGCCCCGGTGCACCCCAGCGGGTGGCCCAGCGCGATCGCGCCGCCGTTGACGTTCAGCCGATCGGCCTCGATGTCGAGCTCGACGAGGCAGGCCAGCACCTGGGCGGCGAACGCCTCGTTCAGCTCGACCAGGCCGATGTCACCGAGGGCGAGCCCGGCCTGGGCGAGCACCTTCCTCACCGCCGGCACCGGGCCGAGGCCGAACAGTTCCGGCGCCACGCCGGCGGTCGCGTAGGCGACGAAGCGGGCGAGCGGCGTCAGGCCGTGCTCGCGGGCGTATTGCCCCGAGACCAGCACCAGCGCCGCGGCCCCGTCGCTGGTCTGTGACGAGTTGCCGGCGGTGACGGTGCCCTGCACGTGGAAGGCCGGCTTGAGCGCCGCCAGGGCGGCCGGGGAAGTGTCGCGCCGCGGCCCTTCGTCGGTGGTCACCAGCCGCTCGCGGGTCGCCGGCGCGCCGGCGGCGTCGGTGGTCGTCTCGCGGACCGTGACCGCGACGATCTCCCCGGTGAAGCGCCCGCCGTCGATCGCGGCGACGGCCCGCTCGTGCGAACCGAGCGCGAAGGCGTCCTGCGCCTCGCGCGAGATGCCCGACTGGCGCGCGTGGTTCTCGGCGACGAGGCCGGTGCTGAGGTAGACGTCCGGATAGCGGTCGACCAGCGCCGGATTGGGCGCGATGGTGTGCCCGCCCATCGGGATGAGGCTCATCGACTCGGTGCCGCCGGCGACCACCACCGCGGCGTGGCCCAGCATGATCCGCTCCGCCCCGTAGGCGATGGCCTGGAGCCCGGAGGAGCAGAAGCGGTTCACCGTCACCGCCGACGCCGATACCGGCAGGCCGGCGCGCAGGCTGGCGATGCGGGCGACGTTCAGCCCCTGTTCGGCCTCCGGCATCGCGCAGCCGAGGATGACGTCGTCGACGTCCCCGGCGGCGACCGCCGGCACCCGGCGCATCGCCTCGGCGATGGCCGCGGCCGCCAGTTCATCGGGCCGCGTGAAGCGGAACACGCCCTTGGGCGCCTTGCCCACCGGCGTCCGGACGGCGGAGACGATGACGGCGTCCTGCATCGCTGACTCCTGCGCGCTCACGCCCGCCAGTCGGCGAGCAGATCCTCGACCGCGTCGCCGACGAGCGACGTCTTGCCCTCGAACAGGTGGTTGGCGTCCTCGATCAGCACGAGCTCCTTGGGTTCGGGCAACCCGGCGTAGAACTTCCGGATCTCCCGGGCGGGGATGAGCTCGTCCTGTTCGCCGTGGACGATGAACTTCGGCTTGACGCACGTCGCCAGCGCCGCGAAGTCGTAGCGGTCGACGGGCGGCGCGACGCCGAGCAGCAGCGAGACGCGCGGGTCGGCGGCGCCGACGGTGAGGGCGATCCACGAGCCGAACGACATCCCCACCGCCCACAGCGGCAGCCCCGGATACCGGCCCTCGGCGAAGGCCAGCGCCGCCCGGAAGTCGTCTTGCTCGCCGGGGCCGGCGTCGAACGTCCCGGCGCTCGAGCCCACGCCGCGGAAGTTGAAGCGCAGGGCGGCGACGCCGACGCGGGTCAGGGCCTTGGCGGTCTGGTAGAGCGCCTTGGTGTGCATCGTGCCGCCGTGCAGGGGGTGCGGATGTCCGCACACGGCGACCGCGCGCGGCGGCCGGTCGGGAAGGTCGAGGCGGGCCTCGAGGGGGCCCGCGGGCCCGGCGATCTCACGGAGGAACTCGGTCGGCACGGACGATGCGACTCCTGGTCAGGCGCTCTTGGCGTCGGCCCCGGCCGACGTGATCCCGGTGGCGAACTCGCCAACCAGTGCGGCGAACTCGCGGGCGCGGGTGATGGTGCCGGCATGGCCGGTGTGCGACATGGTCACCGCGCGGGCGTGCGGCAGCCAGGCCAGATACTCGGCGGTCTGGCCCGGCGGCACGACGCGCTCGAGCGCCGCCTCGCCGGTGACGACCAGCGCCGGCACCGGCACCGGCCGATCGACCGCGAAGTGCGCGGCCTGCAGCCAATGCAGGCGGCGGGCCATCCGCCCGGCAGAGGGCGGCGCGACCAGGACGCGCAGCCCCTGCGTGACGGCGAAGCGCAGCCGCTCGCCGAGGCCGGGAATCGCCGCCTTGATCTCCGGGTAGGCGCGCAGCGGCGCCCCGATCCAGAACGCCGGCGCGAGCAGGCGGGGCGCGACGAGGTAGCGGCGAACCCGTGTGTCTGGCGTCCACGTCGGCGGCGGGGCGGAGACGATGACCAGGCCGGCGACGCGTTCGGGGTGACGCGCCGCGAATTCCGCGGCCACCAGGCCGCCGTAGGACACCCCGACCAGCACGGGGCGATCGGCCGCCGTGGCCGCCAGGACGTCGTCGAGCTGGGCGAGGTAGTTCTCGAAGCCGCGATCCTCGGTCCACGGGAAGCCGCTCGACGGCTCGTCGCACAGCGAATAGGTGATCGCCCGGCCGTGCGCGGCCAGCGCGTCCATCGTCGGGGCCATCCATTCCCAGCGCCCCTGGACGCCCGGGACGACGACGATGGGGGTCCCCTGTCCGCGCTCGACGATGCCGGCCATGCGTCAGTTCCTCAGCGGCTTGCCGGTGGCCAGGGTGTGCTGGATCCGGGCCAGGGTCTTCGGCTCGCCGAGCAGCTTCAGGAACGCCTCGCGCTCGAGGTCGAGGAAGTGCTGTTCGGTGATCGTCGTGCGGTGCGCGACGTCGCCGCCGGCGACGAGCGTGGCCAGCGTGCGGCCGATGAGCGCATCGTGATCGCTCGCCCCGCCGGCGCGCCACGCCAGGTGCACGCCCAGCTTCAGGGCGGCGGCCAGCGACTCGCCGCCGACGGGAATCGCCGTGCGCGGCGGCGGCGGGCGGTAGCCGGCCTCGGCGCGGGAGAGGGCCGTCGCTTTCGCGTCGGCGATGAGCCGATCCCGGTTCATCGTGAAACCGTCGGTCGGCGCCAGGTAGCCGAGCCGCACGGCGTCGGGCCCGCTGGCCGACACCTTGGCCAGGGCCACGGTCTCGAACGCCGCCTGCACGCAGGCCAGGGGATCGGCTCCGGCCGGCACCCGGGCCATCGCCCGCGCCGTCATCTCCTTGGTGCCGCCGCCGGCGGGAATCAGCCCGACGCCGACCTCGACCAGGCCCATGTAGGTCTCGCCCGCCGCCTGCACGCGATCGGCGTGCAGCGCGACTTCGCAGCCGCCGCCGAGGGCCAGGCCGGCCGGCGCGACGACGACCGGCACGTCGCTGTAGCGCAGCGCCAGCATGGCCTGCTGGAAGCCGCGCACCATCTGGTCCAGCTCGTCCCAGTTGCCCTCCTGGGCTTCGAGCAGCACCAGCATCAGGTTGGCGCCGGCCGAGAAGTTGGCCGCCTCGCTGCCGACGACGAGCGCGCGGTGGCTGCGGGCCGCTTCGCGCACGCCCCGGTGCAGCATGGCGATCGTGTCGCCGCCGATCGCGTTCATCTTCGAGTGGAACTCGACGGCCAGCACGCCGTCGCCGAGATCGACCAGGCTGGCGCCGCTGTTGCCGGCGACGACGCCGCGCGACGAGCGGGCCTGCCGCAGGATCTGCAGCCCCGGGCCCGCCGGCGGCAGCGCGCCGTCGCGCAGCCGGTTCCGCCCCGCGGCGAGCGTCTCGGCGAGCAGCGGCGGCGCCGCCATACCGCTCGCGTCGACGACCTCGCGCACGCCGATGGCGTCGATCAGCTCGAAGGGGCCAAGCTCCCAGCCGAATCCCCAGCGCATCACCCGATCGACGTCGTCGATCGAATGGGCGATGTCGGCGGCGACCCGGGCGGCGTAGACCAGGGAGGGCGCCAGCGTGTCGCGCAGGAACTGGCCGACGCGGTCGCGTCCCTGGAAGAGCGCCTTCACGCGGGCGCCGGTGTCTTCGATGCTCCGTGCCGCCTCGATCGACGGGAACGACGGCTTGCGTTGCGGCTGGTAGTCGCCCGAGACCGGGTCGACGGTGAAGACGGCCGACCCGCCGTCGGTGCCCTTGCGCCGCTCGAAGAAGCCGCGCCCGGTCTTCTCGCCGAGCGCTCCGGCCGCCAGGCGCCCGGCCAGCAGGGCCGGGGTCTGGAACCACGCCCGGTCGGCGGCATCCGGCAATCGCTCCTCGAGGTTGCGCAGCACGTGCGCCGCCACGTCGAGGCCGACGAGGTCCAGGGTGCGGAACGTCGCCGAGGCCGGCCGGCCGATCGCCTTGCCGGTGATCGCGTCGGCCTCGTCGATCGTGTACGCGCCCGACTCGACGGCACGCAGGATCGCCGCCACGCCGTGCAGGGCCAGGTGGTTGCCGATGAAGTTGGGCGTGTCCCTGGCGACGACCACGCCTTTGCCGAGCACGCGATCGCCGAAGGCGGCGATGACCGACACGATGGCCGGCGCGGTGTCCGGTGTGGGGACGATCTCGAGCAGCGGCAGGTAGCGCGGCGGATTGAAGAAGTGCGTGCCCAGCCAGCGGGCCCGGCGTTCGGCCGGCCAGCCCTCGGCGATGGCGCCGATCGGGATGCCCGAGGTGTTGGTGCTGAGGATGGCGTCGGGTCGGCAGGCGGCGGCGACGCGATCCAGCAGCGCGCGCTTCACGTCGATCCGTTCGACCACCGCTTCGATGACCCAGTCCATCGCGGCCAGGCCCGCCAGGTCGTCGTCGAACCCGCCGGTCGTGACCAGCCGCCACGCGTCGGGCGTGAACTGCGGGTCGGGCCTGAGCCGGCGGGCCCGATCGAGTCCCTGCCGGGCCGCGTCGCGGCTCACGTCGAGCAGCAGCGACGGCACGCCGGCGTTGGCCAGGTGCAGCGCGATCTGCGCGCCCATCGTCCCGGCGCCGAGCACGCCGACGTGGCGAATCGTCATGGCCGCGCTCCGGCGGCGGGCCGGCCGACGCCGTGGAGGAACAGGTCGATCACCGCGTCGGCGTCGGCCTCGAGCGAGTAGCGGCGCCGGCTCAGCATCCAGTTGGTGGCCATCTCGTCGAGGGCGCCGAACAGGATCTTGGCGGCGGTGGTGGCGCTGATGTCGGCGCGGAACATCCCGGCGGCCTGGCCGGCCTCGATGGCGTCGCGGATGATGCCCAGGTACTCGCGCAGGTAACTCGACGAGAACCGCTCCATGAACTTGGTGGACTGGCGCAGTTCCACCTGGAACACCACCGCGAGGTCGCGATCGCGGCCGAGCCGTTCGAGGTGGAGCCGGGCGATGCGGCTCAGCCGGTCGCGCGGATCGGTGGCGCCGGCCAGCGCCTCGCGGCCCGAGGCGATGGCGTCCTTCATGGTGCGCTCGAACAGCGACACCAGCAGGTCGTCCTTGCTGCGGAAGTAGAGGTAGACGGTGCCGGCGGCGACGCCGGCGGCTTTGGCGACGTCGGCCACCTGGGCGTTGAAGAAGCCGCGCTGGGCGAAGACCTGGGTGGCCGCCTTGAGGATGGCCTCGCGCTTGTCGGCCACCGGGGGACGGGGGTCGGCGGCGCGCCGGGCGGTCGAGGACAGGGCGGGACGGGCCATGAATGAATGTTCATTCATTTTGGCTGCAGTCCCGCCCGGCTGTCAATCGGCGATCGACGAGCCCATCACGGCCGAAAGTCGGCCGGGGGCCGCGAGGCCGGGTTCTATAATCCGCGCCATGATTCCGCTGGCGCCAGCCGCCCCCCACTGGCGCGCCCTCGCGGCCGTCGCTGTCCTGGCGAGCGCCGTGGCCTGTGGCGGCGGCAACTCCGGCGGCGCTGCACCAGGGGCGCCGCGCGACCGGCTGATCTTCGCCGCCGCCGCCGACGCCACCACGCTCGACCCGCACAACACCACCGACACCGAGTCCGACCAGGTGATCATGATGGTGTACGAGCCGCTCATCGCCTTCGACGACCAGATGCGGATCGTGCCGCGGCTGGCCGAGCGCTGGTCGGTGGCCGACGACGGCATCACTTGGACGTTCCACCTGCGCGGCGGCGTTCGCTTCCACGACGGCACCCCCTTCGACGCCGAAGCCGTCCGCCTCAACTTCGCCCGGGTACTCGACCCGGTGGCCAATCACAAGCGGCTGTCACTGTTCAGCATGATCGACCGCGTCGAGGCGATGGATCCCCTGACGGTGCGGTTCGTCACCAAGTACCCGTTCGGCGCGTTCGAGCCGACCATCGCGCACGTCTCCTCGGCGATCGTCAGTCCGACCGTGGCGGCCGCGCACGGCAAGGCCTTTGGCAGTTCCGCTGCCGCGGTCTCCGGCACCGGGCCGTACCGCGTCGCCAGCTGGAAAAAGGACCAGGAGGTGGTGCTCGAGCGCTTCGACGGCTACTGGGGCACCAAGGGCGTGACGCGCCAGATCGTCTACCGGCCGATTCCCGAGGCCGCCGCCCGCGTCCTGGCGCTCGAGAGCGGCGACGTCGACGTCATCTCGCGCATTCCGGCCACCGACATCCCCCGCCTCGAGGCGCGCAGCGACATCGAGGTCCACAAGCTGCCCGGCGTCGGCGCCCAGCAGTTCCGCTTCAACATGAGGAAGAAGCCGTTCGACGACCCGCGGGTCCGCCAGGCGATCTCCCTTGCCATCGACCGGCAGGCCATCGTCCGGAATCTGGTCTCGAGCTTCGCCCGGCCGTCGACCAGCGCCCTGACGCCGATCATGCGCGGCTACACCAACCTCGGCGAGATCCCCTACGACCCCGAGAAGGCGCGGGCCCTGCTGAAGGCCGCCGGCTATCCCGACGGCTTCGCCACGAAGATCGCCACGACCCCGCGCTATCCGATGGGCGTCGAGCTGGCCGAGGCGGTGGCCGCCGACCTCAAGAAGGTCGGCATCACCGCCGCCATCGAGGTCTACGACTGGGCGACCATGGTGCAGTTCTGGGCCGGGCTGCCGCCCGAGAAGAACCCGCAGGAGATCTTCATCATGGGCGCCGGCGCGTCCACCGCCGACGCCGACTGGGGCCTGCGGCCGATCTTCCGCAGCGCGCCGACCAACGAGAACAACTACGGCTACTACTCGAACGCCGAGTTCGACCGGGTGATCGAGGCGGCGATGCGCGAGACCGATCCGGCGAAGCGCCAGGCGCTCTACACCCGGGCCCAGCAGATCGTCTATCTCGAGGATCCCGGCGCCATCTGGCTCTTCGACACGCTCTACAGCGTGGCCGCGCGTCAGGCGGTGACCGGCGTGCGGCCGCTGCCGCTCGGTGTCGTCACCTTCGAGCGGGCCGCCGTCACCGGTCCCTGAGCGAGAGGCTGCCGGATGCGCGGGCTCGGACGGCTGGTGGGCCGGGCGCTGGCCCGACTGGTGCCCGTGCTGCTGGCGATTTCGCTGCTGGTGTTCTCGATCGTCCACGCGATTCCCGGCGACCCGGCCGTGATCGCCGCCGGGCTCGAAGCCTCGCCGGCGACGGTGGAGCGCATCCGCCGCGACCTCGGCCTCGATCAGCCGCTGCCGGTGCAGTTCGTGGCGTTCGTCCGGCGGACGCTCGGCGGCGACCTCGGCGTCTCGATCCGCACCGGCTCGCCGGTGGGCGAAGAGATCCTCGCGCGCCTGCCGCACACCGCCATCCTCGCTGCCGGCGGCGTCCTGCTCGCCGTCGGGCTGGGGCTCGCCATCGGCGTCGCGGCGTCGCTGTCGCGACGCGTCCTGACCGATCGGCTCCTGACCGCGCTCAGCCTGCTGTCGGCGTCGACGCCTTCGTACTGGCTCGCGCTCATGCTGATGCTGGTGTTCTCGGTGGCGCTGGGCTGGCTGCCGGCGATCGGCGTCGGCACGCCGGCGCACTACGTGCTGCCGTGCGTGGCCCTCGGGCTGCAGTCGGCCGGCGCGGTGGCGCGCATGACGCGCGCCTCGGTGCGCGACGTGCTGGCCCAGGACTTCCTGCGGGCGGCGCGCGCCAAGGGCGTCCCCGAGCGCACCGTGGTGGTGCACCACGGCCTGCGCAACGCGCTCCTGCCCGTGCTCGGCCTGGTCGGCTTGCGCATCGGCGGCCTGCTCGCCGGCACCGTGCTGGTCGAGAGCGTGTTCGCCGTGCCAGGCGTCGGCCGGATGATGGTGGATGCGGTGGTCGCGCGCGACTTCCCGATGGTGCAGGGCGGTGTCCTGGTGGTGGCGACCATGGTCGTCGTCGTCAACGCGCTCACCGACCTGGCGGCCGGCTGGCTCGACCCGCGGGTGCGCACGTGACCCGGACGCTGGCGTTCTTCCGCCGCGACCTGCTCGCCGGCGCCGCCACCCTGGTCCTCGCCGTGGCGATCATCGCGGCGGCATTCGGGCCATGGCTCGCGCCGTTCGATCCTCTCGGCGTCGATCTGGCCGCCAACTACCAGCCCAGTTCGTGGACGCACCCGCTGGGCACCGATCACCTCGGCCGCGACACCCTGAGCCGGCTGCTCGCCGGCGCCCGCGTGTCGCTCGGCATCGCCCTGGCGGCCACCGGCGCCGGGCTGGTCCTGGGCGCGATCATCGGCCTCGTCGCGGCGTGGCGGCGCGGCGTCACCGACCTGCTCTTCATGCAGGCGGTGGACATCCTGCTCGCCCTGCCCGAACTGCTGCTGGCGATCACCGCGATCACGATCCTGGGGCGCGGCACGACCTCGACGGTCGTCGCCGTGGCCGTCTATGCGGTGCCGTCGTTCGCGCGGATCGTCCGCGCCGCCGCCCAGCCGCTGGTCACCGCCGACTTCGTGCTGGCGGCGCGGGCGGCCGGCGCCTCGGACGCCCGCCTGCTGTGGCGCCACGTGCTGCCGGGCTGCACCTCGCCGATGCTCGCGCACGCCACGGTGATGCTCGGCAGCGCGATCCTGCTGGCCTCGGGGCTGTCGTTCCTCGGCCTGGGCGTGCAGCCGCCCGAGGCGGAGTGGGGCGCGATGCTGAGCCGCGGCCGCGAGCTGCTGCGCACGGCACCGCTCGGGGCGATGGCGCCGGGTGTGGCCATCACCGCCACGGTGCTGAGCTTCTCGCTGCTCGGCGACGGGCTGCGCGACGCCGGCGACAGACGCGGCCGGGCGCGGCTCAACTGATCGCGCGCTGCACGATCGCCTTGAACTTCTGACGCAGGCCGTCGGGATTGGCCGGCGCGCTCTGCGTCATCAGCACGATCACGGTCTGCTTCACCGGATCGACCCAGAAGATGGTGCCGGCGGTGCCGTCCCAGCCGTACTCGCCGCGGCTGGCGCCGGAGCTGCCCGGGTCGAGCAGCACGTTGACGTTGGCCAGGCCCCAGCCCATCGCGCCGCCGCGCGCCGCCTGCACCGCCGCCGGCAGGCCGTTGGCGACCATCCGCTCGACGGTCTCGGCCTTCAGCACCCGAACGCCGCCGAGCGCGCCCCGGTCGAGCAGCATCTGGCTGAAGCGCAGGTAGTCGGGCACCGTCGAGACGAGCCCGACCGCGCCCTCGAGCAGCGCCGGCCGCTCGGTGAACGGCAGCGCCTCGATCTCGACCGGCGCGAGGCCGCCCGCCGGAGCCGGGCCGTAGACCGTGGCCAGGCGATCGCGGCGGGCCGGCTCGACCCAGAAGCTCGTGTCCGGCATCCCCAGGGGCGTGAAGACGCGCGCCCGCAGGAACACGTCGAACGGCTGCCCCGACCAGATCTCCACCAGCCGGCCGAGCACCGTCGTCGCCTCGCTGTAGCGGAAGCGCGTGTGCGGATCCTCCATCAGCGGGGCCCGCGTGATCTTGCGCACGAACACCGGCAGGGGGTCCGTGCGATCGCGGACGCCGAGCGTGCGATAGAGATCGGAGGTGCGGTGGCTGAGGCCGGAGGTGTGCAGCAGCAGATCCTCGACGGTGATCGGCCGGACCGGCCGCCGCGGCGGCGCGCCCGGCGCGTCGACGACCTGGACGTCGTCGAACTCCGGCAGGTACCTCGCCACCGGATCGTCGAGCCTGAACCTTCCCTCGTCGTGCAGCATCATCACCGCGACCGCGGTGACCGGCTTGGCCATCGAGTAGATGCGGAACAGGGTACGCGGCGTCATCGGCGCCCTGGTCTGCAGATCCTGCACGCCGACCGGCTCCAGGTACCCGACCGAGCCCTTGCGGGCGACGGCCGCGACCGCACCGGCGATCTTGCCGTCGGCGACGAACTGACGGAGCAGTGCGGTCGCGTCGGCCAGCCCCGCCGGCTGCAGCCCGAGCGACTCCGGCGCCGCGGCGGGTAGCCCGGCGGCCGGCCGGGACGGCGCCGGCTGGCCGGCCGGAAGGCGTGACGCGGCCATCAGCAGCGTCGTCACGATCACCAGGAGTCGTCGCATCGCGGCCGATGTTACGCCAGGCCGCAATCGCGCGGCGGCGCGGCTCAGGTCCACACTGCCGCGAACAGCCGCAGGTAGTTCTCGCCGAGGATGCCGCGCACGTCGGCATCGGTGAAGCCGCGCGCCAGCAGCCGGTCGGCGAGGTCCACCACCTGCGGGTAGTCGTGCAGGCCGTCGAGGGCGCGGCGGTGCGATCGCTGGTCGGGCGTGACGTGCCAGCCGTACTCGTCGGCGATGTTCGGGTAGCCGGGCTCGCCCCACGGGTCGGCCTCGTGCGCCGGATAGGTGCCGAGCGACATGTCGGTGGCGAAGCCGATCTGGCTCGTGCCGCCGAGCCGCGCCGCCGTGTCGGCGACGATGTCGACGTACTCGTCGAGGGTCGGCCAGTGCGTCGTGCCCGGCCGCATCACCAGCGGCCCCCAGGCCACCAGGCCGACGATGCCGCCGCGGCTCGTGCAGGCGCGGATCTGCTCGTCGTCGATGTTGCGGGGATTGGGCACCAGGCGGCTGGGATTGGAGTGGCTGAAGATCACCGGCTGGCGGCTGTGCTCGATGATCTCCAGACTGGCGCGCCGGCCGACGTGCGTGCAGTCCAGCAGCAGGCCGAGGCGGTTGCACTCCTCGACGACCAGCCGGCCGAACCGGGTCAGGCCCATGTCGGTGCGATCGAGCAGGCCGTCGCAGATGAGATTGGTGCGGTTGTAGGCGGGGATCATCACCCGCAGCCCGAGGCGGTACATCGCCTCGAGGCGATGGAGCTTGCGTTCGATCCAGTCGCCGCCCTGCGCGAACAGCAGCAGCGCTGCCCGGCCGGTTCGCCTGGCCTCGCGCACCTGGTCCGCCGACGTGGCGACGACGAGGTTGGGATGCCGCCGCGCCACCAGGTGCCAGTACATCAGGCGCTCCACCGCGGTCGCGAACGGATCGTGCGGTTCGAAGGCGGTGACGCCGTAGCCGGCGATCCCGTGACGATGGGCCACGGCGAAGTCGGCGTCGGGCCAGATCTGCATGCACGAGTCCACGACCAGATACGGCTGGTCGCGCTCGAGCAGCGAATGCACGCCGCCGTGCGGCCGCGGTTGCCCCTGGGCCGTCGTCATTCCGTCCACCTGGTGAGGATACGCTCGCGATCGAACGCCCGCACGCCGACGAGCGCCAGGGCGGCGGCGACGAGCCAGCCAACCGCAGTGGCCGCCAGGAGGGCCGCCGTGCCGACGCCGGCGCCGAGCTGGCCGACGAAGAGGGCCACCAGCGGCAGCACCACCAGCACGGAGAACTGCTGGGCGGTGCGGGCGTCACGGGCGCGCGACGACACGACGACGCCGAGCATCAGGGCGGCCGCGGCGGCCGCCGGCGCGAGGCCGAGCACCAGCACGACGGCGTTCCAGGACGCGAGCGCCGGGACGACCCCGGCCGCGCCCATGATCGCCGCCGCGCCGCCGAAGCCACTCACCCCGGCGGCGAGCAGGGCCATCGCCACGGCGAAGGCACTCGCCGCCTTGCCGACGAGCAGTTCCCGCGTGGAGATCGGCGTGGCCAGCAGCGGTTCGAGCGATCGTCCCTTCAGCTCGTCGACGATGCTGGTGGTCACCAGGGTCATCGCGCCCACCACCGGCACGAGGACCAGCAGCGGCAGGAACTGCGCCAGCAGGTAGGCCTGCACGGCGGCGTCGCCGGCCAGCGCGGCGGCGCCGGGCAGGGTCTCGCGGGCCAGGGCGACGAGGTCGTCGGCCGCGGCCAGCGGCTCGCCCGTCCAGGCCGGGATGCCGATGGCGACGACGAGGGGCACCACGACGGCGGTGGCCAGCATGGCTGCCGGGCCGAGCAGCACGGCGGGCGTGGCAGCCAGTTCGGCCAGCTCCTTGGCGACGATCGCCGCGATCCGGCCGCGGCTACCCATCGCGCTCCACCAGCGAGAGATACGCGGCCTCCAGTGACGGCCGGTCCTCACGGACGCCGTGCACGCGCGCGCCGGCGCCGACCAGCGCGGCGACCACCGCGGGGACGTCGGTGCCCGCGGCCAGCGTCGCCGTGAGTCGGTGCCGTCCATTCAGCTCGATCGCGGTCACCATCGGCGCGAGGAGCTCGCGCCACGCCGTGGCCTCACCCTCGACGTCGATGGCGACGCGGTCGGCCCCGAGCAGCCGCCGGCGCAGCGCGTCTGGCGAGTCGATGGCGCGCAGCGTCCGTTGCAGCACGGCGACGCGATCGGCGAGCATCTCGGCCTCGTCCAGCTGGTGCGTCGAGAGCACGACCGCCACGCCGTCGGTCCGGGCCGCGCGGACGACCTCGCGCACCGTGTGCGCCGCCGCCGGGTCGAGCCCCGAGGTCGGCTCGTCGAGCAGCAGCACGGCCGGTTCGGCCAGGAACGCCCTGGCCAGGGCGACCCGCTGCCGCAGTCCCTTGGAGAGCGTGCCGGCCCGATCGTCGGCGCGAGCCGCCAGGCCGAACCGCTCGAGCACGGCGGCGACGCGCCGGGCCGGCGACTCCAGGGCGTAGAGCCTGGCGCAGGTGAGCAGGTTCTGCTCGACGGTCAGCCGATCCCACAGCCCCGGCACTTCGGTGAGGAGGCCGACGCGGCCGTTCGGACGGGTCTGGACCCGCACTCCCAGCGGCATGCCGGCCACCACGCCGCTGCCGCTCGTCGGCGCGAACAGCCCGGCGAGGAGACGCAGTGTCGTCGTCTTGCCGGCGCCGTTCGGGCCGAGCAGCGCGACGATCTCGCCGGCGTGCACCTGCAGCGACAGCGCCTCGAGGGCGACGCGCCGGCCGAAGGTCTTGCCCAGGCCCTGCACGTCCACGACCGCGTCGAAGGTGGCGGACACGCCCAGGATCCTCGCTCAGCGCCCCTCGAAGGCGCTGCGAATGGCCGTGAAGAACGTCTCGGCGATGCGCTGGTAGCCGGCCTCGGTGGGGTGGAGACCGTCGACGCCGATGAGCGTGTCGACGTCGGCGGCCATGGCGCCGTAGACGTCGACGAAGATCGCCCCTTCGAGCGGCGCACCGAGACGGATCTGCTCGTTCAGCGCCTGGATGAGCGACAGCTGAAGGGAGTTGAGGCCACCGGGCCTGGACGGCGGCACCGAGGCGATGAACACCGTGGCGCCGGCGGCGCGCGCTTGACGCGTCATCGTCTGCAGGCCGGTGAGCGCCGGGTTGATGCCGCGCGACCCCAGCGCCTGCAGGTCGTTCGAGCCGTGCATCAGCAGGACCACCTGCGCCCCCGACGCCGGGAACACCGTCGCGAACCGCTTCGGGGCGTCGGCCGCCCACTCGCGCGGCAGCCCGGCGTTGGTGACGACGAACTGGGCCGCCTGGGTCACGTAGCGGTTGCGGAGCAGGCCGAGCAGCTCGGCGGGGTAGGCCTCGGACGGCACGACCACCAGCTTGAAGAGCGGGAAGCCGCCGGCGTCGAGCCCGGTGCCGACCGGCACGGTCACCTCCCCCGACGTCATGCTGTCGCCGAAGGCGAGGAAGCTGGTGCGGCCGAGCGGCGGCGGCGCGACGACGACCGAGAAGCTGCAGCTGGCGGTGCTGCCGCGCGCATCAGTGGCCCGGCACGACACCGGGGTCGTGCCGATGGGAAACGGGGTGCCGGACGGCGCGCACGAGGTGGTGACCGGCAGCACGCCGCCGCTCGCCGTCGGCGCCGGCACTTGAATCGACACCGGTCCGCCGGTGGTGGACTGCCCCAGCACGTTGGCCGGGCACTGCAGCACGAGTGCGGCGATCGGCGGCGGGCTCGGAGCCGTGGGGGTATCGTCGCCGCAGCCCGCCGACACGAGCGCCGTGACGAGGGCGACCACCAGCCCGAGGAGACGTCGCGGCGCCAAGATCGTGATCATACCCAGCGCGGCGGAGCTGGCGACAGCCGCGCCGTCAGCGGACGGCGAACTCGTGACAGCCCGGCGTCACCAGCAGCCGGCCGGGCGTCGGGAAGTGCAGGCTGGCCGGCGACACCAGGCCCGCGGCCTGGAACTGCACGGTGCGGATCTTCTCGCCGAGCGGGTCGAAGACGTAGGTGTACGGGACGACGAACGACACCCACAGCCGGCCGGCGGGATCCACGGCGGCGGTCCGCACCGTCGGCGCCACCAGCGGAATCTCGGTGCCGTCCACGGCCCGGCGGGGCCAGACGTCGGGGACGGCATCGACGACCGGATCGATCTCGCGTCCCTGCATCAGGCGGTGGAAGAGCAGGGTGCCCGTGGCGTCGAACCGGGCGAACGCCGGCGGGCCAGCCAGGAACACGAACCAGAAGCCGCCGTTCGGGTCGGCCAGCGGAATGCCGGCGTTGAGGGCCAGGTGCAGTTCGCGGTCGTCCTCGTGCCCGGTCTTGCGCAGCCGGCCGATGGTCCGCACCGGCGTGCCGCCCAGGCCGTACTCGGTCATCAGACCGCCGGTCTCGGGCTGGCTGATGAGCAGCGACCGGCCGGTGTACTGCAGCGTGCCGATCCCGCTGAGCGACAGGCTGCCGAGCGTCACCCGCGCGGTGGCGCGCCCCGGCAGGAAGAAGCCGCTCAGCCGCTGTCCGTCGGCGGAGAAGAACTGCAGCCGCTCGCGGCCGTTCGGCGCGTCTGCGACGACGAACGTGCCGTCGGCGGCGGTGTCGAACGCCGTCGGCTCGATGACCCGCCCGGCCTCGCCGCCGATGGCGACGAGCTTGCGGCTGGCGGCGCCGGCGGCGTCGATGCCGTACACCGTGTGGCCACGGCGATCGAAGACGAACTGCCGGCCGTCCGGTGTGCGCTGGTAGCCGAGCGGCTCACGGAACTCGCCCACCACCTCCACCGGCAGCCCGGCGACGGCCCGTAGCGTCTCGACCCGGCCCGGCGACGGCGCCGCGGGCGATCCGGGCGCGCGCGGTCCCGCGGACGGCCCCTGCCCGTGCGGTCCGGCCGCGGCGGCCGCGGCGCTGGCGAGGACGACGACCGACGCGACGGCGCGCCAGGCCACCAGGTCAGTAGGCCGCCAGCTGACGGATGGCGGCCAGTACGTCCGAGGTCTGCGGCAGGATCCGCTCCTCGAGGTCGGGATGGTAGGCCACCGGGCAGTCCATCGCCGCCACCCGCCTGACCGGTGCGTCGAGCTGGTCGAAGAGCTCGTCGGAGATGCGGGCGGCGATCTCGGCGCCGAAGCCGCAGGTGAGCTGGTCCTCGTGGACGACCAGCACGCGGTTGGTCTTCTTCACCAGCGCCGCGATGCCTGCCCAGTCGTAGGGGATGATCGTGCGCAGATCGAAGACGGCGGCGCTGATGCCGTCCTTCTCGGCCTGCTGGGCGGCGAGGAGCGAGCGCTGCACCAGCGCGCCCCAGGTGATGACGGCCAGATCGGTGCCGTCGCGCCTCAGCGCGCCCTTGCCGAACGGCACCATGTAGTTCGCGCCCGGATAGGCCGCCTTGTTGTAGGTCTGGCGGTACAGGTGCTTGTGCTCGAGGAACATCACCGGATCGTCGCAGCGGATCGACGTGCGCAGCAGGCCGGCGGCGTCGGCGGCGTTGGACGGGAAGGCGATGCGGATGCCCGGGCAGTGGGCGAAGATGCTGACCCCGGACTGGCTGTGGTACGGTGCGCCGCCGCGCAGGTAGCCGCCGATCGGCACCCGGATCACCATCGGGTTCGACCAGTGGTTGCCCGACCGGTAGCGCATCATGGACATCTCGTCCTTGATCTGCATCATCGCCGGCCAGATGTAGTCGAAGAACTGGATCTCGACCACCGGCTTCAAGCCGCGCTGGGCCATGCCGACGGCGCGGCCGACGATGTTGGCCTCGGCCAGCGGGGAATTGAACACCCGGTCGCTGCCGTAGGCGCGCTGCAGGCCGTGCGTCACCTTGAAGACGCCGCCCTTGCCCTGCACCTGGCCGAGCACCGCCGCCTTGCTGGCGTCGGCGACGTCCTCGCCGAAGACGACGATGCGCGGATTGACGGCCATCTCGTCCTTCAGCGTGCGGTTGATCGCCGCCACCATCGTGTCGGGGCGGCCTTCGGGCACCTCGGCGGTCTCGAACGCCGCCGACGTCGGATCGACGTCGGGCGAGAACACGAAGTCGCCGGCGGTGTCGGGCGTCGGCCTGGGCGAGGTGAGGGCGTCGTCGGTGGCGCGGGCGATCTCGCGGTCGACCGAGGTGAGGATGTCGGCCAGGTCGGCCTCGGTGGCCAGGCCCTCACGCAGCAGGAACGCGCGCATCTTCGCCAGCGGATCGCGGGCGGCCTCGGCTTCGCGCTCCTGCGGCGTCTTGTAGAGCCGCTCGTCGTCGGAGAGCGAGTGCGAGTAGGGCCGCGTCACCTGCGCGTGCACGAACGCCGGCTTGCGTTCGCGACGCACCCAGGCCACCGCCTCGGCGAGCGTGCGATAACTCTCCAGGAAGTCGGTGCCGTCGCAGCGCAGCACCTTGAGATTGGGGAACGACTCGACCAGGCGCGAGATGTCGCCACCCGGCGTCTGGGCCTCGACCGGCACCGAGATGGCGTAGCCGTTGTCTTCGACCAGGTAGAGCGCCGGCACCGGCCGCGTGCACGCGGTGTTCAGCGATTCCCAGAACTCGCCCTCGCTGGTGGCGCCGTCGCCGACCGACACGTAGGTGACTTCGTCGCCGTGGTGGCGCGCGGCGGCGTCGGGGATGTCGGCGACGCGGGCGTAGATCAGGCCGGCCTCGGCGCAACCGATCGCCTGCAGGCACTGCGTGCCGGTCGGGCTGCCCTGCGACGGGATGTTGAGGGCGGGGTGGCCCCAGTGCGACGGCATCTGCCGGCCGCCGGAGTTGGGATCGTCCACGGAGCCGACGGCGCCGAGCAGCATCTCGAGCGGCGTCATCCCGAGGGCGAGACACAGAGCCCGATCGCGATAGTAGGGGTAGAACCAGTCGTAGCCCGGCTTCAGGTGCGCCGCCGCCGCCACCAGCACCGCTTCGTGGCCGGCGCCGCTGATCTGGAAGTAGATCTGGCTCTGGTTCTTGAGCTGGATCTCCTTGTCGTCGAGCCGCCGCGACAGCAGCATCACGCGGTAGGCGGCGACGAGGGCGTCCTTGGAGAGGCCGGCGTGCGCGTCGAGCGCGGCCCCCGGCGATCGGCGCGCAGTGGTCTCGCTGTGCTTGGCGAGCGTCGAACCCTTCATGATTCCGCCGTCTCCACTCAAGGGCCGTGGACGCTCGATCAGCCGTCCCGCACGCGCGGGGACACACCCGCGCCGAACGCCGAATTATACCACCCGCACGCCGATGCTATAATCCGCCCGCTCGCGCGATGGTGCGCATATTGCGACCGGATTCACGCGGGTTTTCCGCATCTGTCCCCTGAGGTCTCCGCATGTCGACCCGCCCCGTCCGTCTGCATCGCTGGGACGAGATCGCGCTCGAGAAAGTCACCGAGATGATCTCGCGCAAGGTCGTCACCGGCGAGCGCGAGATGATCGGGCAGATCTACCTCAAGCGCGGCGCGGTGGTGCCGATGCACTCGCACGAGAGCGAGCAGCTCACCTACGTGCTGCAGGGCGCGATGCGGTTCCTGATCGGCGGCGAGGAGATCACGGTGCGCGAGGGCGAGGTGCTGCACATCCCGTCGTGGGTGCCGCACCAGGCCGAGGCGCTCGAAGACACCTTCGAGATCGACCTGTTCAGCCCGATCCGCCAGGACTGGCTCGACGGCAGCGACAGCTACTTCCACGACACGCCGACGCCGGGGCCGGGTGAGCCGGCCTCGTAGCGGCGAGCCCGGTCAGGGCGACGGACAGGCCGGCGTCGTGCTGCGCCGGAATCGAATGCCTTCGGGCGTGACGATCTCGCCGCGCTTCTCCATCTCGGCCGTGAATGTCTGTCCAGCGAGATGGGCGCAGCACGGCGCCGTGGACGGCGCGGTGACGACGACGCGGATCGACGGGTAGTCGCCGGTGACCGGCGCGTTCCGGTAGAGGAACACGCCGTCCTGGGACGCGCAGGCCACGCCCGAGACGGTGTCGTCGCTCTGCCGGAGCGACAGGCCGATGACGTAGAACTTGCCGCCCGAGGCGGTCCACTCCCCCTCGAAGCTCTCGCTCGGTCCGAACAGCCCGCAGCCGCCGCTCGCGCTGGCGAGCACGACCACCGCGGCCAGCCCCGCCAATCGCGTCGAGCTGCCGGTTACGAATCCCGAGCCCCGAGCCCCGAGTCCCGAGCCCCGCCCTAGTGCACGTGCTTCTTCCACTCCTTGGTCCAGTCGTCGCCACCGCCGGGGCTGCGGCGTCCGCCCTGGTAGACGTCGAAGCGGGAGCGTGAGCGCGACAGCCGCCACTTCAGCCAGCGGTACTTGATCTCGTCGAGGGGGCCGCGCCGGCCCTTGAGGTAGAGATACCCGACCAGCAGGCCACCGAGGTGGGCGACGTGCGCCACGCCGTCCCCCGAACTGCCCACCGAGGCCAGGAAGGCGATTGCCCCCTGGATGATCACCGCGTAGCGCGCCGGCACCGGGAAGAGCAGCAGGAAGACCGTCCGGTGCGGGAAGTACATCCCGTAGGCGAGGAGCAGACCGTAGATGGCGCCCGACGCGCCGATGACGAGTGAGCCGTACAGCGACGCCGCATAGGGCAGCGGCGAGAGCGACCACAGGATCGTGACCACGGCGGCGCCGATGCCGGTGACGAAGTAGTAGCGGAGGAAGAACCGCGTGCCCCAGGTGCGCTCCAGCTCGGTGCCGAACATCCACAGCGCGAGCATGTTGAACAGCAGGTGCATCACGCTGCCGTGCAGGAAGAGGTAGGTGACCGGCTGCCAGATGGCGAAGCCGGTCAGCACCTCGCGCGGGCTCAGGCCGAGCCGTGCGACCACGGCGGGCACGATCAGCGCCAGCACGAACCCGCCGAGATTGACGGCAATCAGCGTCCGGATCGCCTGGGTCAGCGGCCCCGGGCCGATCGCGTAGCCGACGCTGCCGTAGCGGGACATGCCCCGATTATAGACAGGGGTCAGGCGGTGGTGTCGGGCCGCGCCGGCGGGTGGGCGACGGCGTGGACGTGGCGTTCGGGCAGCCGCGCCGCGAGCATCGCGGCGATGAGCGGCACGGCCGAGATGCACAGCAGCGCCCGCGGCAGGCCCATGGTGTCGGCGAGCAGGCCCACGACCGGCACCATCGTGCTGCCGACGCCCCACGCGAAGCCCATCATCAGCGACGACACCGTCGCCGCGCCGACCGGCGCGAGGGTCTGGGCGTAGGTGACGTTCACCGGCAGCGTCGACTGCAGCAGCAGACCGCCGACCGACACCGCCGCCACCAGCCACCAGCCCTGCATCAGGGACGCCGTCACCATGAAGGGCACGGCCGAGACCAGCGAGATCAGGATCACCCGGCGCGGGCCGAAGCGGTCGGCCAGCGTGCCGCCGGCGAAGCCGCCGATGCCCGAGACCAGCAGGTAGCAGGTGCCGGCGAGGCTGGCCTGCGCGATCGACATGCCCTGCGAGGTGAGCAGCACCGGCATGAAGGTGGAGAAGCTGGCCGACGTCAACGTGCGGAACACCACCGAGAAGTAGAGCAGCGCCAGCGGCCGGGCGTAGGGCTTGAGCGCGCCGAGGCCTTCGCGGCCGCCGCCCGGTCCCCGGTCCACCGGCGGCACGCGGCGCAGCAGGAACCACAGCGCGACGAGGCCGGGAATGGCGATGATCGGCGACCAGTGCAGGCCCATGCGCTCGATCACCGGGGCGAAGAACAACGGCGCCATCGCCATGCCCACCGACCCGCCGGTGATGTGCACCGACATCGCGAAGCCCCTGTGCAGGCTGGAGGCGCGGAACACCGCCGCCGCGGCCGGCGGATGGAACGCGGCGCCGCCGAGCCCGCCGACGACCAGCAGCGCCCCCAGCCCCACGGCGGACGACGCCCAGCCGACGAAGCTGAGCACCACCACCGAGAGGAGCGGCCCGGCGATGAGCAGCACGCGCGGCCGCCAGCGGTCGGCCAGCGTGCCGAAGCCGAGCTGCGCCACCGACGAGGCCATCTGGAAGCACATCGCCAGCGTGCCCACGGCGGTCAGCGACAGCCCCAGATGGGGGATGAAGAGCGGCAGCAGCGGCGCGTAGATGTTGGTGTAGGCGTCGACGATGAAGTGCGTCGACGCCAGCGTCACCACCGCGGTTGGCAGCCCGACGACGGTACGGGCCTCGGCGCCGGGCACGGCCGCGGGAACGGCGCCCGCCCCGCTCACGCCCAACGGCTGCAACCCATCTCGACAGCTTACACGGCCGCGCGGTGCCACGGCGAGCAGCGCCGGGCGATCGTGTCGAGCGGGTCGGCGCCTCGCCGCGGGCGCCGCGGCCGGGTATCATCCGGTGTGCCGGCACCGCGCCACGTCCTCGCCGCCGCCATCGCGTTCGCGGTCACGCTGCCCGCGGCCGCCTTCGGCCAGTCGGCGTCGTGCTCGACCACCGGCCAGAACCTGTTCGTTCGCGACGCCCTGGAAGAGCTGTATCTCTGGTACCGGGAGCTGCCGCCGGTGGACGCCGCCGCCTACGACTCGCCGGAGGCGTATCTCGACGCGGTGCGCTACCGGCCGCGCGACACCTCGTTCAGCTACATCACGTCGCGCGCCGCCAGCGACGCGTTCTATTCGGAGAGCCAGTACATCGGCTTCGGCCTGTCGACGTCGACGGCGACCGGCGAGCTGCGCGTGCTGCAGGTGTTCGACGACAGCCCGGCGACCGAAGCCGGCCTGGCCCGCGGCGCCCGCATCACCGCCGTCGGCGGCGTCGCCGCCGACACGCTGATCGCCGACGGCACGGTGGACCAGGCGTTCGGTGCGGCCAGCGAGGGCGTCGAGATCGCGATCGCCTTCGAGACCCGCGACGGCGCCGCCCGTACGGCGACGATGCGCAAACGGCCGGTGACCATCCCGACCGTCTCGCTGACCCGGGTGTTCGACGTCGACGGCCGCCGGGTCGGCTACGTCTTCTTCCGCAACTTCGTGCGGCCGAGCACCGCCGCGCTCGACGCGGCGTTCGCGTCACTCGCCGAGGCGGGCGTCACCGAACTGGTCCTCGACCTGCGCTACAACGGCGGCGGACTGGTCGACGTGGCGGTGCACCTAGCCAGTCTGATCGGCGGCTCGGCGACGGCGAATCAGGTGTTCGCCGAATACCGCCACAACGACCGCAATCGGCGCCGCGACGAGACGCTGCGCTTCGCCGCTCCGGCGCACGCCCTCGGGCTGTCGCGGGTGGTCGTGATCGCCAGCCGCGCCTCGGCGTCGGCCAGCGAGCTGGTGATCAACGGGCTACGCCCGTTCGTGGCGGTCACCGTCGTCGGCGATCGCACCTACGGCAAGCCGGTCGGCCAGTACGTGCTGCCGTTCTGCGACAGGGTGCTGGCGCCGGTGGCGTTCTCGATGGTCAACGCCAACGGTCAGGGCGACTACTTCGACGGCCTCGCCGCCGAGTGCCCGGCCGGCGACGACATCGGCCGCGACCTCGGCGATGCCGCCGAGGCGTCACTGGCCGAAGCGTTGGTCGTCGTGCGCACCGGCACCTGTTCGCCTCGCGCCACCGCGCTCGGCGGCCGCGCCCGCCCGGCGCTGGCGGCGGCACCCGCTGCCGGCTGGGCGTCGCTGCTGAACGCCCGCTGAGGGCCCGTCAGGCCTGGCGGCCGGGGCGGCGGCGCACCCGCCCGATCACCGCATCGCGCACCTCGACGAATTCGCGGACGTGCAGCAGGTGCGCGGCGGCGATCAGCACGGCCACGCCGGTGAGGATCGCCAGGCCGAGCCGGCCCGCTTGTGGCAGGACGCCGCGGCCGCCGAACACGGCCCCGGCCGCGTCGTTGGTCAGCCACGCCGCCGCCGCCATGAGCACCCCGGCGATGGCCATCTTCGCGGCCGTGACGGCGATCCGCGGCAGCTGCAGGCCGCCGAGCGCGCCGCGCGCCAGCCAGACCAGTGTCGCGGCGTTGAAGAGCGCGGCGATCGAGGCGCTCAGCGCCAGCCCGCGATAGCCGAATACCGGCGCCGAGGTCACGCTCAGCGTCGCGTTGAGCAGCACGGCGGTGATGCCGACGGCGACCGGTGTGCGGCTGCGGCCGATGGCGTAGAACGTCGGCGAGACGATCTTGACCACCGAGTAGCCGACCAGGCCGAGCGCGTAGAGCTGCACCGCGGCCGCCGTCGCCACCGTGTCCGCCGGCGTGAAGCTGCCGCGCTCGAACAGCAGGCGGACGATCGGCTCGGCCAGGACCACCAGGCCGAGCGTGGCCGGCACGTTGAGGGTGAGCATCAGCGCGATCGCCGACGCCAGCGTGGTGCGCATCCGGGGGGTGTCGCCGGTGGCGGCGAGGCGCGACATTGCCGGCGTCGCGGCGGTGGCGATCGACACGCCGAACAGGCCGATCGGCAGATACATCACCCGGAAGGCGTAGCCCAGGTACGACACCGCGCCGGTGCCCTCGCCGGTGGCGACCACGGTGTTCACGAACACGTTGAGCTGGGTCGCCGCCAGCCCGACGGTCCCCGGGCCCATCAGCAGCAGCACGCGTTTCAAGCCGGGGTCGGCGAAGTCGAAGACGGGCCGGTAGCGGAAGCCCTGGGCCCGCAGCGCCGGCCACTGCAGCAGCACCTGGCCGACACCGCCCAGCAGCGTGCCGACGGCGACCGCCAGGATCGGATCGTAGCCGGCGGCCCGCGCCACCGGCACGAGGACCACCACGGCGGCGATCGACGCCGCGTTGAACATCGCCGGCGACAGCGCCGGCACGAAGAAGACGTTGACCGAGTTCAGCATTCCCATGCAGGCGGCGGCCAGCGCCACCAGCACCAGGAACGGCGCGACCACGCGGGTGAGCTGCACGGTCAGTTCGAACTTGCCGGGGACGGCGGCGAAGCCGCCGGCGAGCAGGCCGACGATCGGCTCGGCGAAGACGACCGCCAGGATCACCAGCGTGCCGGTGACCACGGCCAGGGCGTTCAGCACTGCGTTGCCGAGCCGCCACGCCCGCGCCTTGCCGTCGGTCGCCAGCGTCTTGCTGAAGGTCGGCACCAGGGCCGCGCTCATCGCCCCTTCGGCGAACAGGTCGCGCACCAGATTGGGGACGCGGAAGGCCACCAGGAACGCATCCATGGCGTCGCTGGCCCCGAACCAGTAGGCGAGCACCTGCTCGCGGATCAGGCCGAGCACGCGGCTGGTCATCGTCGCCGCGCCGACGACGCCGGCCGAGCGGGCGAGGTGGCGGGAGGCCGGCGCGGCCGCAGCCGGGTCCGACTGGGGGATGACGGGGGTCGGCTCCGGATCTGACACGGACGCGGGGAAGCGTAGCACGCGGTCTCGAACCGGAATCGCACACCGTCCCGGAACCGGACGGCCAAAAAAATCGGGCTCCGACCGTTCGGTGGGAGCCCGAGGAGGATGGTGAGAGGCTGACTAGGCCTTTCAGTCGATATAGACGGCGCGACCGCGCAAAAGGTTTTGCCGCGATCAGGACGCGAGGCGGGCGCGCACGAGCTCGTTCACGCGGCGGCCGTCGACGGTCTTGCCGGCCAGCGTGGCCATCACCGCCTTCATCACCCTGCCCATGTCCTTCGCTGAGACCGCGCCGGTGGCGGCGATGGCCTGATCCACCGCGGCCGCGAGATCGTCGTCGCTGGCGGCCGGCGGCTGATAGGTCTCGAGGATGGCGATCTCGGCGCGCTCCTTCGCCGCCAGCTCGTCGCGCCCGGCCGCTTCGAACTGCTCGATCGAGTCGCGCCGCTGCTTGACCAGCGCGGCGACCACCTGCAGGTCTTCGGCCGGCTCCAGGGCGCGACCCTTCTCGATGCTCCTGGTGGTGAGCGCCGTCTTGAGCATCCGCAGGGCGGTGAGCCGGGCGGCGTCCTTGGCCTTCATCGCCGCGGCGATGTCGGCGGTGATCGTGTCGGTGAGGGACATGGGCATCCTGGAAGGCTGAGGCTAATGATCGATCGGACCGTCGCCCAGCGTGAAGTGCCAGTCGGCGGTGGTGTCGTAGAACGTCCGCCGGATCGCCGGGTCGTTGACCTTCACCGACAGGGCGATCGTCGGGCGGACGCGGAAGTAGCCCGAGCGGCGCAGCACCTTGCGGAAGCCGGCGTGCAGGACATGGCAGCGGATCTTGTCAGAGTCGGCGGCCCGGGCCTCGCGGTCGACCCAGCGCAGCAGCGTCTTCACCGCCCGGTCGTCGCCGGGCACGGCCAGGAAGTCGACCAGATGGGTGACGCGGCCGCGCGGCTCGTGCGCGTGGCGGTAGACGACGTAGCCGGCGACGACGTCGTTGCGGCGCAGCACCGCCAGCGCGTAGCGGGCGTGCGGCGCCCGGGTGAACCGCCAGTTCACGTAGGCGGCGTCGCGGCGCACGGCCAGGGTCAGCTTCGCCGCCGCCTGCGCCCACAGCGCGTCGGCGCTGGCGTCGAGCCGGGCCACCACCTCGACCGACTCGCGCAGCGGGCGCTGACGGGCCACGACCTTGACGAACGGCAGGGTCACCGCCGACACCAGGCGGTTCACCGGTTGCGGCCAGTCGGGACGGCGGAGCGCCCGGCGGCTGAGCGGCTTGACCACGCACGGCACCGGCACCGCCCGCGGCACGCGCAGCCGGTCGAGGACGGCGCGGGTCGAGTCGGCGATGCCGGCGGCGAGGGTCACGTCGGTCTCCCGATGCCACGCCCGCAGCAGTTGCTCGTGCACGCCCTGCGCATCGCGTTCGGCGGCGACCACCGGGTCGGCCAGCCACGCTCCGGTCGCGTCCTTGCCGCCGACCGCGATCGCCACCGGCATCGCGCTGCAGGCGCCGATGACCGCCGTGCCCTCGCGCACCAGCCACGGCGCGCCGAATCGCGCCGCCGGGCTCTGCCGCCGCTCCCACTGCCAGGTGAGCTGGAGCCGCTCGACCGCCTCGGGACCCAGTACGCGCCGGTACAGCTGCTCGAGGGCCCGGCGGTCGTCGGTGCGATAGCGATCCAGCGCGGCCATGCCGGGCTAGCGGGGAGACGCCATGGCGTGCGTGTTCAGCGGATTGAGCTCAGCCCTGCGGCCGCGGGCGCTGCTGGCCCTGCGGCTGCGGCGCCTGCTGGATGACGCCTGGCGTCGACGAACCCTGGACGCCGAAGAAGCCCGGCGCCGCCGGCGCCGGCGGCTGCTGCGGCAGCGGCACGAACAGGCCGTTGCCGTTCGGAGCCATCGGCACGCCGAACGGCGTGGCGCCGGCCGGCTGGCCGAAGGGCATCGCCTGGCCCGGCTGGCCGAACGCCGGCTGCCCGAACGGCACCGGCTGGCCGAAGGGCTGCGCGACGCCCGGCTGCCCGAACGCCGCGGCGAACGGGTTCTGCGATGGATCGGCCAAGGGCATGTCGGGAGTGTCGTTGACCTCGGGCTGGGGCTCGACGACCTCCGGCCCTTCTGCAACCGGAGTGTTCGTGAACCGCCCGCCACCGGGGCGCGGTGCCGCGGCTGCCGCCGCCGGCGGTGCACTGGTGGCCAGGACGAGGATCCGGTCGTAGCTCGACGAGCCGCTGCCCGGCACGGCGCGCGCCGCCGCGACGTATCCGGCGGCGCCGCGCAGGATGATGTCGAGCGCCTTCGCTTCGGGCACGTTCTCGAGGGTCAGTGTGAGCGGCGGGCCGGTGACGCGTTCGGCGCCGACGACGCGGGTGCCGCCGACGCGCGCCCACTCGGCCAGCACCTGACGGACGGGCACGCCGGAGGCCGTCATCGTGACGAGTCCGTCGCGAATCTGCAGGCTCAACGGCTGCGCCGCCGCCGGCAGCGCCGCCAGCACCACGAGCGCGGTCAGGAGGGCCCGGGCCATGCCGTCAGTATAGCAAGCGGACCGGGCCGGCGGGGCCCGACGCCGGCGGCTCAGCGGGAACGGAAATCGGCCAGGACGTGCTGGATGATCTGGTCGAGCCCGACCGCCGGCTCATAGCCGATCAGGGCCCGGATCCTGGTCAGGTCCGGCACCCGCCGCGGCATGTCCTCGAAGCCCGATTCGTAGGCCTGGTCGTAGGGAATGGTGACGATCTCCGACCGGGAACCGGCGGCGGCGCGCACCCGCTCGGCGAGCCCGCGGATGGTCACTTCCTCGACGTTGCCGATATTGAGCACCTGGCCGATCGCCGCCGGCTCGTCCATGAGCGCCAGCAGCGCCCGGACGACGTCGCCGACGTAGGTGAAACTGCGGCTCTGCGTGCCGTCACCGAACACGGTGATCGGCTCGCCGGCGAGCGCCTGGCGGACGAAGGTCGGCAGCACCATGCCGTACTGGCCGGTCTGCCGCGGGCCGACGGTGTTGAACAGGCGGAACACCACGACCGGGAGCTTTCGCTCCTTGTGGTAGGCGAGGGCGTGGAACTCGTCGAGCATCTTGCTGCAGGCGTAGGCCCAGCGATGCCGCGTCGTCGCGCCGAGCACCAGGTCGGCGTCCTCGCGGAACGGCACGTCGGCGCTCTTGCCGTAGACCTCCGAGGTCGAGGCCATGAACACCAGCTTCCGCTTCTTCACGGCGTGGCGCAGCACCACTTCGGTGCCGTGCACGTTGGTCTCGATGGTGTGCACCGGGCGCTCGACGATGAGCTTCACGCCGACCGCGGCGGCGAGGTGGAAGACGACGTCGGCGGCATCGACCAGTTCGGCGGTGAGCGACTCGTTGAACACGGTGTCGATCACGTAGCTGAACTTCGGGTGGGGCTTGAGATGGACGACGTTGTCGATGGTGCCGGTCGACAGGTCGTCGATGACCTGGACGCGGTGGCCGGCGTCGAGTAGCGCCTCGGCCAGATGGGAGCCGACGAAACCGGCGCCTCCCGTGATCAGCACACGCTTGGGCACGTCTTCACCTCGAAAACGCCAGCACGGCGCGGACGACGTCGTCCTGCGCGCCGTCGGCCAGCGAAGGATACAGGGGCAGCGACACCACCCGGTCGCACACCTCGTTGGCCAGTGGGCACGGCGCCGGCGACCACGAGCGCGCCGCGGGCTGTCGCGGAATCGGCACCGGGTAGTGGACCAGGGTCTCGATGCCGTGCGCGGCGAGATGCGCCTGGAATCGATCGCGTTCGCCGGTCAGCACCGGGAACAGATGGTACACGTGCCCCGGATCGTGCTCGGCCGGCACCGTGACCGCGGCGCCGGCCAGGGCACTGCGATAGCGCGCGGCGAGGCGGCGGCGGGCCGCGGTGGCGGCGGCGAGCCGCGGCAGGCGGGCGCGCAGGATCGCCGCCTGCAGTTCGTCGAGCCGGCTGTTCACGCCGGTCTCGTCGTGGTGGTAGCGGCTCGACTGGCCGCCGTTGCGCAGCCGCCGGACCCGCTCGGCCAGCGCCGGATCGTCGGTCGTCACCGCGCCGCCGTCGCCGAGCGCGCCGAGGTTCTTGGTGGGGTAGAAGCTGAACGCGGCGGCTGCCGAGCCGCGGCCCACCGGCCGGCCGGCCACGGTCGCGCCGTGCGCCTGGCAGGCGTCCTCGACCACGGCGAGGCGGTGGGCGGCGGCGACGGCGGCGATGCCGTCCATGTCGGCGGCCTGGCCGTAGAGGTGCACCGGCAGCACCGCCCGGGTGCGCGGCGTCACCGCCGCGGCGACCGCCCGCGGGTCGAGCGTGAGCCGCGCCGGATCGAGATCGGCGAAGACCGGCCGGGCGCCGGTCATGTCGATCGCCAGCGCCGAGTAGGCGGCCGACAGCGGCGAGGTGATCACCTCGTCGCCCGGGCCGATGCCGAGCCCGCGCAGCGCCAGCGCGATGGCGTCGGTGCCGGTGTTGACGCCGACGGCGTGGCGGGCGCCGGCCGCGGCGGCGAATTCGCTCTCGAAGGCCGCCACCTCGGGGCCGAGCACGAACCAGCCGCTGTCGAGGACGCGGGCGATCGCCGCTTCGATCGCCGCCCGATCCTCGCCCGGCCGCAGCACGTTGAAGGGCACGCGGATCGCTGCCGTGGTCACGACGGGGTCTCCTGGCCGCGCCGATCGTGGCGCCGCGCTTCGGGCACGACGTAGTCGTCGTAGTGCGCGCGGTAGAACGCCAGCGTGCGCTCGAGGCCCTCGCCGAGGCGGACCGCCGGCGTCCAGCCGGTGGCGGCGCGGAACTTCGACGAGTCGGCGTAGAAGCTGCCGATGTCGATGACCTTCTTCTCGGCCGGCCACTCGACGAAGCGGAACGTCGCCCCGGGCGAGAGCGACACCAGCAGCGCCACCAGATCGCCGTGCGTCCAGTGCTCGTTGCCGCCGACGTTGAAGACCTCGCCGTTGACGGCGTCGGTGGCGCCGGCGCGCAGGAAGGCGTCGGCGACGTCGTCGACGTAGACGAAGTCGCGGACCTGCGAGCCGTCGCCGAAGACCTGGATCTCACGCCGGTCGAGGGCGAGGCGGATGAACCAGCCGATGAACCCCTGGCGGTTGTGGCGGATCAGCTGCCGCGGTCCGTAGACGTTGGTCAGCCGCAGCGAGCAGGCGCGCACGCCGAAGACGTTGTTGTAGACGAGATGGTAGTACTCGCCGGCCACCTTGTTGATGCCGTTGACGTCGGTCGGCCGGACCAGGTGCTGCTCGGTGACCGGCAGGGCGTCGGGACGACCGTAGACCTGGCGGGTGCCGGCGAACACCACCTTGGCGCCGGGGTTGTGGTGGCGGCAGGCCTCGAGCAGCGTGAGCTGGGCCCGGCAGTTCACCTCGAGGTCGGTGTGCGGGTCGCGCATGCTGTCGATGTGGCTGACCTGCCCGGCCAGGTTGAAGATCACGTCCTGGCCGCGCACCAGCCAGTTCATCGTGCTGGCCTGGCGGATGTCGGCGACGTTGACGCGCAGCCGGTCCTTGACCGGCTCGATGTTGGCGAGGTTTCCCCCGGCGTCGGGGATGAGCGAATCGACCAGCAGCACGTCGGCGCCGAGCTCGACGAGCCGGATCGCCAGGTTGCTGCCGATGAAGCCGAGCCCGCCGGTGATCATCACCCGGCGGCCGCGGTAGAACCCGCCGCTCACGGCCGGGTCCGCTCCGCGCCGGCGCGGCCGGGCGCCGGCGCGGCGAGGTGCTCGTGGCGGACCACCAGCGCCCACCACAGCTTGAGCACGTCGACGCCGGTGCGGGCGATGCGCGGGAAGTTGAAGAACTGCGACTTGCCGTGGGCGCGGTGGTAGTGGTGCACCGGCACCTCGGCGACGCGGAAGCCGGCGTCCTTGAACTTCTTCATCATCTCCAGGCAGATGACGCCGCTGTTCTTCTCGAGCCGCACCACGTCGAACATCCGCCGCCGCATCAGCCGGAAGTCGCAGTCGACGTCGCGGACCTTCAGGCCGAACAGCAGCTTCACGGTGTGGTGATAGACGCGGCCGATGACGATGCGGTGCAGCGGATCGGAGCGGCTGATCTTCCAGCCGTTCACCCAGTCGACGTCGGGCCGCATCGCCTGCCACAGCAGCGTCAGCTCGCCCGGGTCGTACTGGGCGTCGCCGTCGGTATAGAACACCAGGTCCTTGGTCGCGGCGGCGAAGCCCGAGCGCAGCGCCCCGCCGTAGCCGCGGTTGACCGCGTGATGGACCACCCGGAAGTGCTCGGGGTAGACGCGGGTGAGCTCGTCGAGAATCTCGCCGGTGCCGTCGCTGCTGCCGTCGTTGACGACGATCACCTCGTAGTCGGCGGTCAGGGTCGCGGCGACGTGCAGCGCCCGGATCACCAGACTGGCGATGGTCCCGCTGTCGTTGTAGGCGGGAAAGAACACGCTCAGGCTCGGGGCGGCGGGCGGCGCGGCGATGGTCACGACGTTGGGGGATTGTAGCGCGGGGTCTCGGAGCGGCGGTGCCCGAACAGGCGCCGCAGCGCCATCCGCCACGGCGTGAAGAACGACTCGCGGATCACGCCGCCGGAGATCTTCGAGGCGCCGACCCGGCGCTCGACGAAGATGATCGGCACCTCGCCCACCGTGGCGCCGGCCTCGAGCGCCAGGAACAGGGTCTCGACCTGGAAGGAATAGCCGTCCGAGACGATGCGGTCGAGCGGCAGGCGGGCGATGGCTTCGCGCCGCCAGCAGCGGAATCCCGCCGTGCAGTCGCGCACCCGCATGCCGGTGATGGTGCGCACGTACCAGTTGGCGAAGGTGCTGAGGATCAGCCGGCGCAGCGGCCAGTTGACGACGCTCACGCCCTGCAGATAGCGCGAGCCGATCACGACGTCGTAGCGCGCGGCGGCGGCGATCAGGTCGGGCACGTACTTCGGGTCGTGCGACAGGTCGGCGTCCATCTGGAAGACCAGCTCGGCGTCACTGGCCAGGGCGGCGCGCATGCCGTCGAGGTACGAGCGGCCGAGGCCGCGCCGGCCGGTGCGGTGCAGCACCGACAGCCGGCCGCCGCTGGCGGCGGCGAGTTCGTCGGCGAGCTGGCCGGTGCCGTCGGGCGAGCCGTCGTCGATCACCAGCACCGAGAGGCCCGGTTGGGCCAGCAGCTGCGCCGCGACGGCGGGCAGGTTCTCGCGCTCGTTGTAGGTCGGCAGGAGGATGAGGACGCGCCGCTCAGCCATGGGCCACCAGCCGGTCGATCACCGCGTCCCAGGTGATGGCGGCGGCCCGCTCGCGTCCGGCCGCGCCGAGCGCGGCTGCCCCCTGCCGGCGGCCGTGCAGCCGGCCCACCGCCTCGCCGATTGCCTCGGGCGTCGGCGCCACCACGACGCCCGTGACGCCGTCTTCGACGAACTCCAGGGTGCCGCCGGAATCGCTGGCGGTGACGACCGGCTTGGCGGCGAGGAAGCCCTCGAGGGTGACCAGCCCGTAGTCCTCGTCGAACGGCACGTAGACCACGGCGAGCGCGCCGCGGTAGAGCTCGAGCAGCGTCGGGTCGTCGACCGCGCCGAGGAAGCGCACGCGGTGACCGACGCCGGCCTCCTCCGCCGCCCGTTCGACCCGCGGGCGCTGGCTGCCTTCGCCGACCACCATCAGGGTGAGCGGCGCCGGCCAGGTCGCGACCGAGCGCACGGCGAGATCGACGCGCTTGTTCTGTTCGAGCCGGGCCACCGACAGGACGTAGTCGCCGTACGGACCCGGCGTCAGCCGCGGGGCGAGCAGCGGCGGATGGTAGAGCGGCGTCGACGACAGGCCGTTGAAGCGCGCCAGGCGCGCCGTCACCGTCCGCGAGATGGTGTAGCGGCCGACGCATTCGGACAGGGCGCGCTCGTCGATCGCCATCAGCCGATCGCGCAGCGCGACGTCGAGCTCTTCGTGGCCGAAGTCCGAATACGCGGTGGCCGCCAGTTCGTAGGCGGCGCGGTGCTGATGGACGAGCCAGCAGACCTTGCGCGGATGGCGGGCCAGGTAGGTCGGGAACTTGGTGGCGATCACCATGTCGATCGGCCGGCCGTTGCTCTCGCTCAGATCGAGCAGGCCCCAGGCCGCCGCGTGCGGCAGGATCTCCTGCTTCGGATACCACTTGAACGGCACCGACACCCGGTCGGTCTCGAAGCCGCGGGCGCGCAGTTCGTCGACCAGCTGGCGGACCAGCAGCTCGGCCCCCCCGCGCACGAGGGGCACCTGCGTTTCGCAGACGAGCACGGTGCGGACGGCCATCGTGAGGAAGTCGGCTACGTCGCGTGCCGGAAGTTGATGATGTCGCCGTCCTGTACGACGTACTCCTTGCCCTCGAGCCGGACCTCGCCCGCCTCCCGGCACGCCGCCATCGAGCCGCGCGTCACCAGCGCATCGTAGCCGACCACTTCGGCGCGGATGAAGCCACGCTGGATGTCGCTGTGGATCTCGCCGGCGGCGAGCTGCGCCGGCGTGCCGCGCGGAATCGACCACGCCCGGCACTCGTCCTCGCCGACGGTGAAGAACGACATGTAGCCGAGCAGGTCGTAGCTGGCGCGGATGACCCGGTCCAGTCCCGACTCGCTCAGGCCGAGGTCGGCCAGGAACGCGGCGGCGTCGGCCGGCTCGAGCTGGGCGATCTCGAGCTCGATCTTCGCGCACACTGGCACGGCCCGGGTGCCGGCGCGGGACAGGAACCCGGTCAGGCCGGCGGCCTGGGCGGCGGCGGCGACGTCGGCGGCGGCGGCGATGTCGGCTTCGTCGAGGTTGATGACCACCAGCAGCGGCTTGGCCGACAGGAACTGGAAGCCGCGCAGCCGCTTCAGGTCGTCGCCGGCGAGGCCGAGCGCGCGCAGCGGCTGGCCGTCGGCCAGCGCCGTCGAGGCCCGGGCCAGGATGTCGCGCTCCTTCTCCAGGTCGGCGGTCTTCGCCCTCTTGAGATCCTTCTCGAGCCGCTCCATCCGCCGCTCGACGACGCCGAGGTCGGCGAGAATCAGCTCGTCCTCCATCGCCTGGGCGTCGCGCGCCGGATCGATGGTCAGCGACGGGTGCGGCACCGCGTCGTCGCGAAAGGCGCGCACGACGTGGACGAGGGCATCGGCGTTCTTGTAGCCGGCGACGTCGACCAGTGCGGTGGCGGCGGCCCGGGCGGCGCCGGCGCTGTCGGTGAACTCGATCGTCGCCGGCACCCGCTTCTTCGGGTTGAACATCGCGGTGAGGCGATCGAGCCGGGCGTCGGGCACTTTCGAGATGCCGACGACGGTGTCGCCCTTGGCGCTCCGTCCCCCCTCCTTGGCGCTCGTCATGAGCTGGAAGAGCGTGGACTTTCCGGTCGACGGCAGGCCTATCAGGGCGGCGTGCAGCATGCGGGACGGACCCTCTGAACGAAACCGCCCATCGTAGCACGGCGGTCGAAACACGAAGAAAAAGCAAAACGACTTGTGGTGCCGGCGGGAGAACAGCGGGCGAAAGTAATACGTAAGTTCTCTATCGACGACAACTTAGACCAAGTTCTCGTTGACACGCCGCAGGCCCTCTTCTACCATCCGAGTGGTTTTTTTTGGACTGGAGTGGAGTAAACAGTGCTTCGCGGGAACGCGCCGGCAAAGATCGACGACAAAGGCCGGCTGAAGGTCCCCAACGCCTTCCGGGCCGTGATCCACGAGGAACACGGCCGGGAAGTCTTCGTCACCAGCCTCACCGGCGAGTCGGTACGGATCTATCCGATGCCGGTGTGGCTCGAAATTGAGCGGAAGCTGGCGCAGGCCCCCTCCACCCACCCGGCCCGGCTCAAGTTCCTCGACCGCGTCAACTTCTTCGGCCAGGTATCGGAGCTCGACCCGCAGGGACGGGTCCTGATCCAGCCGCGGCTGCGGGAGTCGGCGTTGATGACCGGTGAGGTCGACGTGCTCGGCAAGTACGACTTCCTCGAGGTCTGGAACCACGACCGGTTCCTCGCCAAGCTTCTCCGCGAGCCGTACTCCGACGACGACGCGCGGGCCCTGGCCGAGTTCGGCATCTAGCGCGGCGCCACCCCGTGTCTGCGCGCATGCGGTTCCGGCCTTCGCGGCGCCCGGTGGGCGCCCTTCAGCAGCGGATGTGAGCGTGTCCCAGCACCTGCCGGTGATGGTCGACCAGGCCATGCGGTTCCTGGAGCCGCAGCGCGGTGGCACGTACGTCGACTGCACGGTCGGGCTCGGCGGCCACACCCGCGCCCTGCTCGACGGCGGCGCCGACCGCGTCATCGGCATCGACCGCGATCCGCAGGCGCTGGCGCTGGCCGCCGCGGCGCTGGCCGCCTACGGCGACCGCGTGCAGCTCGCCCACGCCGACTATCGCGACCTCGACGCCGTGCTCGACGCCCGCGGGGTGGCGGCGAGCGCCGGCACCCTGGCCGATCTGGGCGTGTCGTCGCTGCAGTTCGACGCCGCCGGCCGCGGCTTCAGTTTCCGCCGCGACGAGCCGCTCGACATGCGGATGGACCAGTCACGCGGCCAGACCGCCGCCGAACGGCTCGCGGCGATCGACGAGAGCGCGCTCGCCGACGTGATCTTCCAGTTCGGCGAGGAACGCAAGTCGCGGCGCATCGCCCGGGCGATCGTCGCGGCGCGGGCGCAGGCGCCGATCGAGACGACCGGACAGCTGGCCGCCATCGTCCGCCGCGCCGCCGGCGGGCCCGGCTGGCAGCGCATCGATCCCGCCACCCGGACCTTCCAGGCACTGCGGATCTGGGTCAACGGCGAACTCGACCGTCTCGACGAGTTCCTGCGCCGGGCGGCGGCCCGGCTCGCCGCCGGCGGCCGCCTGGTGGTGATCAGCTTCCACTCGCTCGAGGACCGCATCGTCAAGCACACGCTGCGCGCCCTCGACCGCGCCGACGGAATGCTGCGGGTGCTGACCGGCAAGCCGGTGGTGCCCGGCGACGACGAAATCGAGAGGAACCCGCGGGCGCGCAGCGCCAAGCTGCGCGCCGCCGAGCGGCTGGCGTAGGGCAGGGGAGGGAACGCCATGGATCACGCTGAGACCTTCGAGTACGCGATCCGCAAGGACGTCCGCAACAACCCGATCGTCCGCGAGGTGGACGAGCGCCGCCATCGCGAGCTGTGGAGCTCGCTCGGCGTCGGCGTGGTGCTGGTGCTGGTGGTGATGTTCAGCGCGTGGCAGCACTTCGAGCTGATCCGCCACGGCTACCAGCTCGACGAGGTGAAGCGGCAGATCGCCGCCGAAGAGGACGTCCGCCAGCACCTGCGTCTCGAGAACGAGACGCTGCGCGCGCCGCAGCGCATCGAGAAGCTGGCCATCGAGCGGCTCGGCATGGTCGCGCCGACCGGCGACGACGCCGTCGTGCTCGAGCGGGTCCTGCCGGCCGAGCCGCCGGCCCGTTCCGTCGTCGCCGCCCGCTAGCCGTCGCGAGATCGCCGTGGCCGAGCCGACCCTGCCCCCCTGGCGCGACATCCTGCGCCGCCGCGCCGCCGTCGCCGGCGTGTGCGTGCTGGCCTGGACGGCGGCGATCGAGGGGCGTCTGATCTTCCTGCAGGTGATTCGCCACCCCGATCTGCTGGCGCGGGCCGAGCGCCAGCAGAACCGGACCGTGACGGCGCCGGCCAAGCGGGGCGAGATCCGCGACCGCCACGGCCGCCTGCTCGCCTTCAGCGTCGACGTCGACAGCGTCTACGCCGTGCCGGCCGAGATCGCCGAGCCGGCCACGGCCGCCCGGGCGCTCTGCAGCGCGCTCGACGACTGCGACCGCGGCAAGCTGACGGCGATGGTCGAGCGGTTCTCGACCGGGCGGGCGTTCGCCTACGTCGAGCGTTTCGTCTCGCCGCAGGTCGCCGAGCGGGTCAAGGCGCTCGACCTCGAAGGCGTCGGCCTGATGAAGGAGAGCCGCCGCTACTACCCCAAGAAGGAGCTGGCGGCGCAGCTGCTCGGCTACGTCGGGATCGACAACGTCGGCCTCGGCGGCCTCGAGGCGGCCTACGACTCGGTGGTCCGCGGCCGCGACGGCAAGGTGCTGGTGCAGACCGACGCCCGGCGCCGTGGCTTCAGCAGCATCGAGCGGTCGCCGACCGCCGGCGGCACCCTCGAGCTGACCGTCGACGAGCAGCTCCAGCACATCGTCGAGCGCGAGCTGCGCGCCGGTGTCACCGAGCACCGCGCCGAGGGCGGCACGGCGATCGTCATGGATCCGCACAGCGGCGAGATCCTGGCGATGGCGACCTATCCGGCCTTCAACCCCAACGCCTTCCGGACCGCGGCCGACGGCGTGCGCAAGAACCGCGCGGTCACCGATCTCTACGAGCCGGGATCGACCTTCAAGATCGTCACCGCGTCGGCGGCGATCCAGGAGGGCGTCGTGGCACCGACCGACCCGATCGACGTCAGCGCCGGGATGATCAAGTTCGCCGGCCGGCCGCCGATCGAGGACGTCGCCCGTTACAAGGTGCTGTCGTTCGCCGAGGTGATCGCCAAGTCGAGCAACGTCGGCGCCATCAAGGTCGGCCTCAAGCTCGGCCCCGAACGGCTCGGCGTCTACGTCAACCGCTTCGGCTTCGGCCGGACCACCTCGCCCGACTTCCCCGGCGAGAGTCCGGGCATCGTCTGGGACCCGCGCCGGTTGAACGACAGCGCGGTGGCCTCGATCTCGATGGGCTACCAGGTCGGGGTGACGCCGCTGCAGATGGTCGCGGCGGCCAGCGCCGTCGCCAACGGCGGGCGGCTGCTGCAGCCGCGCGTCGTCCGCGCCGTGATCAAGGACGGCGTGCGCGCCCCGGTGGTGCCCGCCGAGGTCGGCCGCCCGATCACCGCCCGTACCGCCGCCGAGTTGACCTCGATCATGGAGGACGTCGTCACCATCGGCACCGGTACCCAGGCGCGCATCGACGGCTTCACCGTCGCCGGCAAGTCGGGCACCGCCGGCAAGCTGGTCGACGGCCGCTACTCGAAGTCCGAGTACAACGTGTCGTTCGTGGGGTTCGCGCCGTCGCGCCGGCCGGTCCTCACCGCCATCGTCGTCATCGACACGCCGCGCGCCGGCAAGTACTACGGCGGCAGCGTCGCCGCGCCGATCTTCAAGCGCATCGTCGAGGCGTCGCTGCGCCACCTCGGCGTCGCGCCGACGGTGTTCCCGGCGCCGCCGGTGCTGGTCGATCGCCGGGCGCAGAGCGCCGTCGCGGCCGCCGGGCCGCAGGTGATTACCGTGGCTGCCGTCGACGACAGCCAGCACATGCCCGACCTGCGCGGCCTCAGCGCCCGCGAGGCGCTGCGCCGGCTGGCCAGCCGGCGGATCGCGACGCGGATGCGGGGCGCCGGCCTGGTCGTCGCCCAGTCGCCGCCGCCCGGCACCCCGCTCGATGCCGCCGCCGTCTGCACGCTGGTGCTCGACCGCGATCCCCGCCGCCTCGCCCAGCCCAGCCTCGGGGAGGTGCCGTGACGCTCGAGTCGGCCCACGCCGCGCTCGGCGACCTGGTGGTGCGTCGGGCCTCGGCCGCGCTGCCGGCGCCGGCGATCGCCGCCGTCGCCTACGACTCGCGGCAGGTCGGCCCGGGCGCCGCCTTCGTCGCCATGCGCGGCGAGCACGCCGACGGGGCCGACTTCGTGCCGCAGGCGATCGCCCGCGGCGCCGTGCTGGTCGTCGCCGAGCGTCCACCGGCCGACGACGCGACCGTGCCGTGGATCCAGGTGCGCGACGGACGGCTGGCGCTGGCCCGGCTCGGCGCCGAAGTGGCCGGGCATCCCAGCCGGGAGATCCCCGTCGTCGGCGTCACCGGCACCAACGGCAAGACCACGACCGCCTACCTGCTGGCCGCGGTGTTCGACGCCGCCGGCCAGCCCGCCGGCGTGATGGGCACCGTCCACTACAAGGTGGGCGGCGCGACCCGTGAGGCCGCGCGCACGACGCCCGAGGCCTCGGACGTGCAGCTGATGCTGCGCGAGATGGTCGCCGCCGGCGATCGTGCCTGCGTGATGGAGGTGTCGTCGCACGCGCTGGCGCTCAAGCGCGTCGACGGCATCCGCTTCGCCGCCGCGGTGTTCACCAATCTCACCCGCGACCACCTCGACTTCCACGACGACATGGAGTCGTACTTCGCGGCCAAACGGCGGCTGTTCGAGATGCTGCCGGCGGAGGCGCCGGGCGTCATCAACGCCGACGACGCCCGCGCCGCGTCGCTCGCCGCCGCCTGCGCCCGTCCGGTCACCTACGGAATCCAGAAGGCCGCCGACGTCCGGCCCGAAGGCCTGGCGATGGACCTGACCGGTGTGCGCTTCGAGGCGGTGACCCCGCGCGGTCCGGTGGCCGTGCGCTCGGCGCTGGTCGGCCGCCCCAACGTCTACAACCTGCTGGCCGCCACGGCCGCGGCCTGCGCGATCGGCCTGCCCACCGAGGCCATTGCCGGCGGCCTGGCCGCGCTCCCCGGCGTGCCGGGGCGCTTCGAAGTCGTCTCGGCGCCGCGCGACGAGGTGACCGTCGTGGTCGATTACGCCCACACCGACGACGCCCTGCGCAACCTGCTCGAGACGGCGCGGCCGCTCACCGCCGGCCGTCTGATCGTTGTGTTCGGCTGCGGCGGCGATCGCGATCGCACCAAGCGGCCGCTGATGGGGATGGTCGCGGCGCGGCTGAGCGACGTCGTCGTCATCACCTCCGACAACCCGCGCAGTGAGGATCCGGCGGCGATCATCGAGGAGATCAAACGCGGCATCCCGGCCGGCGAGGCGGCGGCCTCGGGCCGCGTACCCGACGTCGTCGCCATCGTCGATCGCGGCGAAGCCATCGCCCGCGCGGTGGCCGGGGCGCGACCTCACGACGTCGTGCTGGTCGCCGGCAAGGGCCACGAGAAGACGCAGCACATCGGCTCGCGGGTGCTGCCGTTCGACGACGCCGAGGTGTCGCGGGCGGCGCTGGCCCGGCGCCGGCAGGGCCGGGTGAGCTGACGATGCAGCTGCACCAGGGCACCTACTCGGCCGCCGACCTGACCCGCGCCGTCGCCGGCCGGCAGCTCGCCGGCGCGCCGGACCGGCGACTGGGCGCCGTCGCGATCGACTCGCGTCGGCTGTCGCCCGGCGACCTGTTCTTCGCCATCGCCGCCGCCCGTGACGGCCACGAGTTCGTGCCGGCGGCGCTGGCGCGCGGGGCGGCCGGCGTGGTCGTGCAGCGGCCGCTCGCCGTGCCGGATGGCGCCGGCGACCCGGTGATCGTCGAGGTCGCCGACACGCTGCGGGCGCTGCAGGACCTGGCCCGCGCCGTGCGCCGCGCCTCCGGCGCCCGCGTCGTCGCCATCACCGGCAGCGCCGGCAAGACGACCACCAAGGACGCGATCGCCGCGGTGCTCGCCGCCCGCTACACGGTGGTCAAGAACCGCGGCAACCTCAACAACCATCTCGGCCTGCCGATCTCGCTGGTCGAGCTGCGCAGCGCGCCCGACGTCGCCGTGATGGAGCTCGGCATGAACCACGCCGGCGAGATCCGCGTGCTGGTCGACATCGCGCAGCCCGACGTGCGGGTGTGGACCAACGTCGGCGACGCCCACCTCGGCTACTTCGGCACGCGGGCGGCCATCGCCGACGCCAAGGCGGAAATCCTCGAGCAGGCCGGCCGCGACACGCTGCTGGTCTGCAACGCCGACGACCCGCTGGTGATGGCGCGGGCGGCGGCGTTCCCCGGCCGGGTGGTGACCTTCGGCCTGTCGGCCGGCGCCGCCGTACGGGCTGCGGCGGTCGACGACCGCGGGGTCGCCGGCACCGCCGCCGAGGTGACGACCGCGGCCGGCCGCGTCCTCCTGACGATCGCGCTGCCCGGCCGCGGCCACCTGATGAACGCGCTGGCCGCCGCCGCCGTCGGCGTCGAGCTGGGCGTGGCGCTGCCCGACATCGCCGCGCGGCTGGCGACGCTGACCGCCGCCGAGCACCGCGGCGCCGTGCTGCGCACACCGGCCGGCGCCACCGTGATCGACGATTCCTACAACTCGAGCCCGAGCGCGCTGCGACGCTCGCTCGAGGTGCTCGCCGCCAGCCGTCCGTCCGGCCGTCGCGTCGCGGTGCTGGGCGAGATGCTCGAGCTCGGTGACGCCAGTGGCGCGCTGCACGAGGCGTGCGGCCGCGCGGCCGCCGCGGCCGGCGTCGAACTGCTGATCGCCGTCGGCGGCGGCCCGGCGGCGGGTCTGGCCGCCGCGGCGGTCGCCGCCGGCCTGGCCCCGGCGGTCGTCCATCACGTCGCGACCAGCGCCGAGGCGGCGACGCTGGCCGGCGATCTCGTCGCCGCCGGCGACCTCGTGCTGGTCAAGGGGTCGCGGGGCATCGGCACCGACGTCGTCGTCGCCCGTCTCGCGGCCGGAGGGGCGTGATGCTGTATCACCTCCTCTTCTCCTTCACCCCGCAGGTCGGCGTCCTGAACGTGACGCGCTACATCACGTTCCGGACGGCGGCGGCCAGCATCACCGCCCTGCTCATCAGCCTGGTGCTGGGGCCGTGGCTGATCCGCAAGCTGCGCGCGTTCCAGATCGGCCAGGTGATCCGGCAGGAGGGGCCGCAGTCGCACCGCGCCAAGGCCGGCACCCCGACCATGGGCGGCCTGCTCATCCTGGCGGCGGCGCTGGTGCCGACGCTGCTGTGGGCCGACCTCACCAACCCGTACATCTGGCTCGCCGTGCTGGCGACGGCGGCGTTCGGCGCCATCGGTCTGCTCGACGACTACCTGAAGATCACCCGCCGCTCGTCGGGCGGGCTGGCGCCGCGCTACAAGATGGGCCTGCAGATCGCCGTCGCGCTGGCCGTCGGCCTGGCGCTGATGTGGCTGGCCTCGAAGAACCTCTACAACACGCGGCTGATCTTCCCGTTCTTCAAGCAGCTCATCCCGGATCTCGGCTGGGCCTACGTGCTGCTGGCGATGGTGGTGCTGGTCGGCGCCAGCAACGCCGTCAACCTCACCGACGGCCTCGACGGCCTGGCGATCAGCACGTTCGCGGTCGCCGCGGCGTGCTTCACCGCGCTCGCCTACGTGACCGGCCACGCGGTGTTCGCCGACTACCTGCTGCTCGTGCGCTTCCCGCCGGCGGCCGAGCTGACGATCTTCTGCGGCGCGCTGGTCGGGGCGAGCCTCGGTTTCCTCTGGTACAACTGCTATCCCGCCGAGATCTTCATGGGCGACGTCGGTTCGCTCGGGCTCGGCGGCGCGCTCGGCACCGTGGCGATCCTCATCAAGCAGGAACTCCTGCTGGTGATCGTCGGCGGCGTGTTCGTGGCCGAGGCGCTGTCGGTCATCATCCAGGTCGGGTCGTTCAAGCTCACCGGGCAGCGCGTGTTCCGCATGGCGCCGCTGCACCACCACTTCGAGCTCATCGGCTGGAGCGAGCCCAAGGTGATCACGCGATTCCTGATCGCGGCGATCCTCTGCGCGCTGTTCAGCCTCACCACCCTGAAGCTGCGATGACGCCGACGATCCCTGCCGCGGGGCCGGACCGGCCGATGTTCAGCGTCGAGGGCCGACGCGTGCTCGTCGTCGGCGCGGCGCGCAGCGGCCTGGCGGCGGCCGAGCTGCTGGTGTCGCGCGGCGCGACGGTGACCCTCACCGACCGGTCGGCGACGATCCCCGACGAGGAGCGCCTGCGCGGACTCGGCGTCGCGCTCGACCTCGGCCGGCACGACCGCGCGCTGTTCACCGCCGCCGATCTGGTCGTCACCAGCCCGGGCGTGCCGCCCGAACTGGACGGACTGCAGGCGGCACGCGCCGCCGGCGTGCCGGTGATCGGCGAGCTGGAACTGGCGTGGCGCTGGGTGCGGGGCCGGGTGATCGCCATCACCGGCACCAAGGGCAAATCGACGACCACGACGCTGGTCGGCCGGATGCTGGAGGCGTCGGGCAAGCGGGTGCTGGTCGGCGGCAACATCGGCGTCCCGCTCAGCGCGCACGTCGATCGCTCCACGCCCGAGACGCTCCACGTCGTCGAGGCGAGCAGTTTCCAGCTCGAGGCCACCGACACGTTCCACCCGTGGATCGCCGCGCTGCTCAACCTGTCGGCCGACCACCTCGACCGCCATCCCGACCTGGCGTCCTACGCCCGGGCCAAGGCCCGCATCTTCGTCAACCAGGGGCCCGACGACTGGGCGGTGGCCGACGCCGGCCAGCCCGACGCGGTGGCGCTCGCCGCCCTCAGCCGCGCCCGGCAGCTGCGCTACTCGGCCACCCAGCCGCTCGCCCGCGGCGTCTCGGTGGACGGCGGCGAGATCTGGCATCGCACGTCGGTTGGCGACGTGCCGCTGCTGCCCCTCGCCGCCATCGAGCTGCTCGGCCGCCACTTGACCTCCATCGGCGTCGCCGCCAGCGCGAGCAGCCACCTCGCCGGCGCGTCGCCCGACGGCATGGTGCGGGCCCTGGCCGGCTTCGCCGGACTCGAGCACGTCATGGAGCCGGTGGGCGAGGTGCGCGGCGTGCGCTTCGTCAACGACTCGAAAGCCACCAACGTCGAGGCCGCCGCCCGATCGATCGAGAGCTTCGACGGCGTGGTCGCCATCGTCGGCGGCCGCTACAAGGGCGGCCGGTTCGAGGACCTCGCCGGTCCGCTGGCCGGCCACGGCCGCGCCGTGGTGGCCATCGGCGAAGCGCGGCCGCTGGTGCGGGCGGCGCTCGCGCCGACCGTGCCGGTAGAGGACGCCGCCGACATGGCCGACGCGGTTCGCCACGCCTTCGCCCTGGCCGGGCCGGGCGGGGTCGTGCTGCTGGCGCCGGCCTGCTCCAGCTTCGACATGTTCACGGACTACGCCGCCCGCGGGCGGGCGTTCAAGGAGGCAGTGCGGGAACTCGGGGCTCGGAGCTCGGGGCTCGGGGCTCGGGAGGCGTGACAGAACGCGAGCAGTGAGCAGTCATCAGCCGGGAGGCGGCGATTGGGAGCCGGTCGCTGGGAGCGCAGGCTTCCTCGGTCTGCGAGGCTGGTGTCCCAGTCCCCCGCCTGGCTGATGACTGCTGACCGCTCGCGACACATACGGTCGCGGAGCGGCCGGACGCCCCCGGAGGGGTGTCCGGCGTGTTGTTTCGGTACATCGTCCCCCGGACTTTAGGGGGTCCCCGGGGCATTTGCCCGAAGGGGGGAGAGTATGGCGCGGAAGCTCCAGTCTGACAAGTGGCTGTTCCTGGCGACGCTGGCCCTGGTCTGCGTCAGCGTCGTCATGGTCTACAGCGCCTCGGCGGTGATCGCACTGGAGCGCTACCAGCAGCCGTACTACTTCGTCACCCGCCAGGTGATGTGGGTGCTGACCGGGCTGGCGGTGCTGTCGATCGTCATGCGCATCGACTACCGCACCTACCGCAACGAGCAGGTGGTCTGGGCCGTGCTGGGGCTGGTCGGCGTGCTGCTCGTCGCGGTGCTCTTCGCGCCGCCGATCAAGGGGTCGCGCCGCTGGTTCGGCATCGGCGGCTTCGGCATCCAGCCGTCGGAGCTGGCCAAGGTGGCCGCGGTGCTGTTCACGGCGATGGTCCTCGACCGGCGCATGGCCCGCGTCAACGAGCTGAAGTACGCCTTGTCGCCGATCGCGCTCATCATCGGCGCCCTGGGCGGGCTGATCCTCATGGAGCCCGACTTCGGCACCGCCGCGGCGATGGCGCTGGTCGTCGGCGTCATGGTGATGGCTGCCGGGTTGCACTACCGCTACGTGCTGAGCCTCGTCGCGCTGGCCGTGCCCGTCATCTACGTGGTGATCGTCTCGGCGCCGTACCGGCTGCGGCGCTGGATGGCGTTCTGGTGCCCGGAGTGCGACCCGCTCGGCGACGGCTTCCACCTGATGCAGTCGCTCATCGCCGTCGGCAGCGGCGGCTGGCTGGGCCGGGGGCTGATGGGTGGCATCCAGAAGCTGTTCTACCTGCCCGAACCGCACAACGACTTCATCTACGCGGTCATCGCCGAGGAACTGGGCCTGCTGGGCGCGACGCTGGTGCTGTTGTGCTTCTGCGTGATCGCGTGGCGCGGGCTCAAGGCGTCGGTCACCGCCCCCGACCGCTTCGGGGCCTTCCTGGCCCTGGGCATCACCACGATGGTGGTGGCGCAGGCCTTCCTCAACATCAGCGTCGTCCTCGGCCTGGCGCCCACCAAGGGGATCCCGCTGCCCCTGGTCAGCAGTGGCGGCTCTTCGCTGCTGGTCAACCTGGCGGCGATCGGCATTCTGTTGAACATCTCGCAGCACGCCGTCGGCGACGCCGCCGTCGAACCGGGGACCGCGTGACATATGCAGGTGCTGTTCGCGGGCGGCGGCACGGGCGGCCATCTCTATCCGGGGATCGCCGTCGCGGAGGAACTGCGCCGCCGCGACCCGGCGGTCGGCGTCGGCTTCGTCGGCACGGCGCGCGGTCTGGAGAGCCGGGTCGTGCCGGCGCTCGGGCTGCCGCTCGACCTGATCCGCAGCGCCGGCCTCAAGGGCAAGTCGATCGCCGCGCTGGCGCGCGGCCTGGCGCTCCTGCCGCTCTCGGCGTTCGACGCCTGGCGGGTGCTGTCGCGACGGCGGCCCGACGTGGTGGTCGGCGTGGGCGGCTACAGCTCCGGGCCGGTGCTGCTGCTGGCGGCGCTGCGCCGCATCCCGACGCTGGTCATGGAGCAGAACACCGCGCCCGGCTTCACCAACCGCGTGCTGGCGCGCTGGGTGTCGGCGGCGGCGGTGAGCTACGAGGAGACGTTGCGCCACTTTCCCGGCATCGGCATCGTCACCGGCAATCCGGTGCGCCGCGAGTTCCTCGAACGGGGAGGCGCCGATGAGCCGCGTCCGGCGGACGGGACGGTGCGCGTGCTGATCGTCGGCGGTTCGCAGGGCGCGCGGGCGGTCAACGACGCCATGGCGGCGGCGGCGGCGCGGCTGGCCGGACGGGGCGCGACGCTGGCGATCACGCATCAGAGCGGGGAGCGCGATCTCGCCCGCGTCCGCGACGCCTACGCCGCCGCCGGGTGCCCGGCGGTCGTGGAGCCGTTCCTGCACGACATGCACGCGCGGATGGCCGTCGCCGATCTGGTGGTGTCGCGGGCCGGCGCGTCGACCCTGGCCGAGCTGACGATTCTCGGCCGGCCGATGGTGCTCGTGCCGCTGCCGACCGCGGCCGACGACCACCAGCGCAAGAACGCCCTGGCCCTGGCCCGGGCCGGCGCCGCCGAGGTGATCGAGGAACGCGACCTCACCGGCGAGCGCATGGCCGCCGTCATCACGGCGCTGGCCGACGATCCCGACCGCCGCCGCCGGATGGCCGTGGCGGCGCGCGGCCTGGGCCGGCCCGACGCGGCGGCGCGGGTCGCCGACCGCATCGAACAGCTGGCGGGAGTGCGGTGACGTGCTCGGACGGACCCGGCACGTGCACTTCGTGGGAGTGGGTGGCATCGGCATGAGCGGCATCGCCGAACTGCTGGCGAACCTCGGCTACGCGGTCTCGGGCTCGGACCTGAAGCGATCCGAGCAGACCGATCGGCTGGCGGCGCTCGGCGTCTCGGTCCGGCAGGGCCACGCCGCCGCGCACGTCCACGGCGCCGACGTGGTCGTCGTCTCGTCGGCGGTGCGGCCCGACAACCCGGAGGTGGCCGAGGCGCGGGCCCGCGGCATCCCGGTCATCCCGCGCGCCGAGATGCTGGCCGAGCTGATGCGCCTCCGCTCGGGCATCGCCGTGGCCGGCGCGCACGGCAAGACCTCGACGACGTCGATGATCGCCCTGGCGCTCGAACGGGCCGGGCTCGACCCCACCGCCGTGATCGGCGGACGGCTGCGCGCCTTCGGCAGCAACGCCCGGCTCGGCAAGGGCGAGTACATGGTCGCCGAGGCCGACGAGAGCGACCGCTCGTTCCTGAAGCTGTCGCCGACCATCGCCGTCGTCACCAACGTCGACCGCGAACACATGGAGGCCTATGGCGGCTTCGACGACCTGCAGCAGGCCTTCGTCGACTTCGCCAACAAGGTGCCGTTCTACGGCGCGGTGATCGCCTGCGCCGACGACGCCGAACTGGCCCGGTTGCTGCCGCGCATGACGCGGCGGGTGATCACCTACGGCATCGCCGCGCCGGCCGCCGACATCGCCGCGGTCGAGGTCGGGCTCGACGGGTTCGGCAGCGCGTCGACGGTGGTGCGCCGCACAATCACCGGCGGCGGCGAGCCGGCGGTGGAGCGGCTCGGCGCGCTCCGCCTGCAGGTCCCGGGGCGGCACTCGGTGCTGAACGCGCTCGCCGCGGTGGCGGTCGGGCTGGAACTGGGCGTGGCCTTCGACGTCCTGGCCGCGGCGCTGGCCGGGTTCCAGGGCGCCGAGCGCCGCTTCGAGCGGCGCGGCGTGGTGCACGGCATCACCGTGGTCGACGACTACGGCCACCACCCCACCGAGATCGCCGCCGTGCTCGACGCCGCGCGGGCGGCGGCGCCCTCGCGTGTCGTCGTCGTCTTCCAGCCGCACCGCTTCACCCGGACCGCGCAGCTCATGCCCGATTTCGCCGCGGCACTGGCCGCCGCCGACGAGGTGGTGCTCACCGACATCTATGCCGCCGGCGAAGAGCCGATCCCCGGTGTCGACGTGACCGCGCTGGCGGCCGCCGTCGATCGCCGGCGCACGCGTCCGGCGACCGTCGTCCGCGCCCTCGACCGGCTGGCGCCGACCGTGGCGGCGATGGCGGCGCCCGGCGACCTGGTCATCACGCTGGGCGCCGGCTCGATCGGCGGCGTGGCCGGCCAGGTGGTCGCCGAGCTCCAGCGGCTCCACGGCGCGGAGGCGGCGTCGTGACGCTGGGCCTGCCCTCGCCGTCGGACCGGCGCTTCCGCCGCGCCCAGGTCAAGCCGTCGGGCCGGCGCGGGACGGGACTGCGCCGCGCCAGGCTGGCGGTGCGGTTCTCGGTGCTGGGCGTGCTGGTGGCCCTCGGCGCCTGGCGCACCGTGACGCTGGTCACCGAGTCGCCGGCGCTGCGCGTCGCCACCGTGAGCGTCCACGGCAACGACCGCCTGTCCAACGGCGAGGTGCTGGCCCTGCTCGCCGATCTGCGCGGCCGGAACATCCTCGGCGTCGATCTCGAGGCGTCGCGGGCGCGGCTGCTGTCGTCGGCCTGGGTCGAGTCGGCGGTGGTCCGGCGCGTGCTGCCGAGCACGCTCGACGTGGTGGTGCGCGAGCGCGTGCCGATGGGCATCGCCAGGCTCGGCCGCGACCTCTACCTCGTCGATCAGCACGGCGTCGTCATCGACGAATACGGCCCGGCCTACGGCGACCTCGACCTGCCGGTGATCGACGGCCTGGCGTCGCCGCCGCAGGAGGGCGCGCCGCTGGTCGACCAGCGGCGCACCGCGCTGGTGGCGCGGCTGCTCGGCGACGTCGCCGGGCACGAGCGGCTGGCCTCGCGGCTGTCGCAGATCGACGTCCGCGACGCCCACGACGCCGTCGTGCTGCTCGACGGCGACACGGTGATGCTGCGGCTCGGCGACCGCGACTTCGCCGCGCGGCTGCAGGGCTATCTCGACGTGTCGTCGGCGCTCAAGGAGCGCGTGGCGGCCATCGACACGGTGGATCTGCGGTTCGGCGAGCGGATGTACGTGCGGCCGCTGGCCGGGGACGGCGGCGGGCCCGAGCCCGCCTCGCGTGAGCTGGGCGGACGGACGGGAGGGCAGTAGTGGCACGCAACGAGCGATACATCGTCGGCCTCGACATCGGCACCTCGAAGGTCTGCACCGTCGTCGGCGAGGTGGTGGACGGCGGCGGACTCGACGTCATCGGCATCGGGCTGGCCGAGTCGAAGGGCCTCAAACGCGGCGTCGTCATCAACCTCGAAGCCGCCGTCGACTCGATCAAGAAGTCGGTCGAGGAGGCGGAGCTGATGGCCGGAGTCGAGATCGGTTCGGCCCATCTGGCGATGAGCGGCCCGCACATCAAGGGCTTCAACAGCCGCGGCGTCGTCGCCGTGGCCGGCAAGAACCGCGAGATCACCCGCGAGGACGTGCGCCGCGCCATCGACGCCGCCCGGGCGGTGTCGCTGCCGGCCGGCCGCGAGGTGCTGCACGTGCTGCCGCAGGACTTCGTCGTCGACGAGCAGGACGGCATCGGCGCGCCGGTGGGCATGACCGGCGCCCGGCTCGAGGTGAACGTCCACATCGTGACCGGCGCGTCGACCTCGACGCAGAACCTGGTGGCCTGCGTCAACCGCGCCGGCATCGAGGTGGTCGACACGGTGATCGGCCAGCTCGCCGCCGCCGAGGCGGTGCTCACGCCCGACGAGAAGGAACTCGGCGTGGCGCTGCTCGACATCGGCGGCGGCACCGCCGACCTGGCCATCTTCGAGCGCGGCTCGCTGTGGCACACGGCGGTGGTCGGCGTCGGCGGCGACCACTTCACCAACGACATCGCGGTCGGCCTGCGGACGCCGATTCCCGAGGCCGAGAAGGTCAAGCGCCGATCGGGCTGCGCGCTCTCGGGCATGGTCGACGAAGACGAGACCATCGAAGTGGCCAGCGTCGGCGGCCGCCGCCCGCGGGTGATGGCGCGGCGCATCCTGTCCGACATCCTGCAGCCGCGGGCCGAGGAACTCTTTCATCTGGCCTGGGACGAGATCAGCAAGGCCGGCTACGAGAAGTCGCTCAATTCGGGCCTGGTCCTCACCGGCGGCGGCGCCGTCCTCGACGGGCTGTCCGAGATCGCCGAGCAGATCTTCGATCTCCCCATGCGGCGCGGGATGCCCGCGGGTGTCGGCGGCCTGGCCGACCACGTGAGCAACCCGGCCTGCGCCACCGCCGTCGGGCTCGTGCTCTACGCGCACCGTCACCGTCAGCTGGAGCCCGCGGCCGCGGGCGGCAGCGCCCTCGTGCGGATGTTCGGCCGGCTTCGCACCGTGTTCAAGGAGTTCTTCTGATGGATGGATGGCTGAAACCAGGGGGCGTCCGGTCCGACTCACCCGAGGCACTGCGCCTGACGCTCGACGAGGAGCTGCGCAGCGGCGCCAGGATCAAGGTGGTCGGCGTCGGCGGCGGCGGCGGCAACGCCGTGTCGCGCATGGTGCAGGCGGGGCTGTCCGGGGTGGAGTTCCTGGTCGCGAACACCGACGCCCAGGCGCTCAAGGCCAATCCGGCGCCGGTCAAGATCCAGATCGGCAGCAAGCTCACCAAGGGCCTCGGCGCCGGCGCCGATCCGAACGTCGGCCGCCAGGCGGCGCTCGAGGACACCGACGCGCTCATCTCGGCGCTGAGCGGCGCCGACATGGTGTTCGTCACCACCGGCCTCGGCGGCGGCACCGGCACCGGCGCGGCGCCGGTAATCGCCAGCCTGGCCACCGAGCTCGGCGCGCTGACCATCGCCGTGGTCACCAAGCCGTTCAAGTTCGAGGGCAAGAAGCGGCTCCTGCAGGCCGCCCAGGGCCTCGAGGCGCTGCGCGACTCGGTCGACACGGTGATCACCATCCCCAACGAACGTCTGCTGTCGGTGATCGACCGGCAGACCTCGATGCTCGACGCCTTCGTCACCGCCGACGACGTGCTGCGCCAGGCCATTCAGGGCATCTCGGACCTGATCCTGGTGCCCGGCATCATCAACCTCGACTTCGCCGACGTGAAGGCGATCATGTCGGGCATGGGCGTGGCGATGATGGGCACGGCCACCGGCGACGGCCATACCCGGGCGGTCGACGCCGCCAACCGGGCGGTGTCGAGCCCGCTGCTCGAAGACGCCTCGGTCAACGGCGCCCGCGGCGTCATCGTGAACGTCACCGGCGGCCCCGACATGTCGCTCATGGAAGTGAACGACGCGATGTCGATCATCCACGAGGCGGCGCACGAGGACGCCAACATCATCTTCGGCGCGGTGATGGATCCGACGCTGGCCGGCCGGGTGAAGATCACCGTCATCGCCACCGGCTTCGACCAGTGCCGGGCGCGGACCATCCCGGTCGCACCGACCGCGACCCCGGTCGATCTGTCGAACTACACCGCGCACCTGCGTGCCGGGGCCGGAAGCAACGCCATCGACGTCGCGTCGGCGCGCGTGCCGATCACCAGGCGTCCGCCGATCGACCTGCCGCTGGCCCGGGCGGCCGTCGGCGGCGGCGCGGCGGAGGGACTCGAGCCCGGCGAGGTCGATCTGACCATGGAGCTCGACGTGCCGGCGTTCCTGCGCCGGCAGAACGAGTAGGAGCAGGGAGGACGCCGAGGCGTCCGCCCCGCGGGTAGTACACTGGCGGGTGGGGGTCGTGCGATCCCCGCCCGATGAACTCCTGGCACCAGCGCGACGCCGCGCGACAGACCCTGGCCCGCGAGGTCGGCTACGTGCAGAAGCCGCACGTCGACCGGATGCGGGTCGGGCTGGCCTTCCCCAATACCTACTTCGTGGGGATGTCCAATCTCGGGTTCCAGACGGTCTACCGGCTCTTCAACGCCCACCCCGGCACCGTGTGCGAGCGCGTGTTCCTGCCCCCCAAGCAGGAACTGCAGGCGCTCGTGCAGCAGAATGCCCGCCTGGTCACGCTGGAGTCGCAGACGCCGCTCAACGACCTCGACGTGCTGGCCTTCTCGGTGTCGTTCGAGTGGGACTACACCAACGTCGTCACCATGCTGCGGCTGGCCGGCCTGCCGACCCGGGCCGCCGACCGCGACCATCGCCACCCGCTCGTCGTGATCGGCGGCGCGGTGACCTTCGTGAATCCCGAGCCGCTGGCGCTCTTCGCCGACGTGATCGCCGCCGGCGAGGGCGAGGTGCTGGTGCCGTCGCTGCTCGACGCGGTGGCGGCGGCGACGTCGCGCGACGACCTGCTGCGCCGGCTGGCCCAGGCGCGCGGGTTCTACGTGCCGTCGTTCTACGACGTGGCCTACCACGACGACGGCACCATCGCCGGCTGGGTGCCGCGCGAGGGCAGCGGCGCGCCGGCGGTGGTGAAGAAGGCCGCGTTGAAGACGACCGACGCCGTCGATCCGCCGGCGACGTCGATCTTCACCCCCGACACCGAGTTCGGTTCGCGCTTCCTGGTGGAGGTCGTCCGCGGCTGCGCCAACCTGTGCCGATTCTGCTGGGCCGGCTACAACTATCTGCCGGTGCGGGCCTTCCCGACCGATCGCATCCTCGAGCTGGCGGCGGCCGCCCGGCCGCACGCCGACCGGGTCGGGCTGGTGTCGATCGCGCTCTGCGATCACCCCGACATCGAGCTGCTGCTGACCCGGCTGAGCGAGATGGGGTACTCGATCAGCCCGGCCTCGCTGCGTCTCGACGACTTGACCCCGGCCATCGTGCGTCGGCTGCGCCAGAGCGGCGAGCGCACGCTGACCATCGCCCCCGAAACCGGCTCCGACCGGCTGCGCCGCGTGATCAACAAGACGGTGACCAACGCCGAGATCCTCGAGAAGGCCGAGCTGATCTTCAGCGAGGGCATCGAGAACCTGAAGCTCTACTTCATGATCGGCCTGCCCACCGAGACCGACGAGGATCTGACGGCGCTGCGCGATCTGACGGTGCAGCTGCGCGACGTCATGCTGCGGCACGCCCGCGGCCGCGGCCGGATCGGCCGCATCGTCGGCAGCGTGAACCCGCTGGTGCCCAAGCCCGGTACCAGCTACCAATGGCTGCCGATGGTCGACGCCGCCGAGGTGGAGCGCAAGCTCAAGCGCCTGCGCGGCCTCGTCAGCGGCCTCGAGCACGTGTACTTCTCGATCAAGAGCGAGCGCCACTCCTACTATCAGGCGCTGCTGTCGCTCGGCGACCGCCGGGTGGCACCGGCCATCGAGGCCGCCGAGCGCAACGGCGGCCAGTGGCGGCAGGCCGTGCAGGAGACCGGCCTGGACGCCGACTTCTACATCTACCGCGACCGCTCGGCCGATCGCGTGCTGCCGTGGGACATCATCGACGGCGGCATGAAAGACAGCTTCTTCCGCAGCGAGTTCGACAAGGGGCTGCGCGAGGAGTGGACGCTGCCGCCGAAGCGTCAGCAGGCGAACGCCCGCCTGCTGCCGATGCTGTCGTGATCGCGCGTCGTCACCACGGCGGGGCTGCCGCCTCGTGCGGCGGCGGATCCGCCGCGTGTTCGGCCGCCTGCGCCTCGAACTTCGCGAACTCGCTCAGCACCAGGTCGCGCACGTGATCCTGCGCCTTGACGTCGGCGAGCGGACGGAGCAGCGCATAGCTGCGGCGCTCGCCGTTGACGGAGTACTGCCGGGCCGGAAAGGTGACGTTGCGGCCGGCGCCGTTGCGCCGCTCCCACACGGCGAAGCCGAGCAGCTTGAGGCCGGCCAGCGGACCGTCGTCGAAGTGGAGTTCGGCATCCGCCAGCTTGCCGGCGGGGCTGCCCTTGTCGTTGGGGGTGATCTTGACCAGCATGCGTGTGCTCCTGTCGCGCGGTGAACGGGGCGCGCACCGAACGTGGTATCAAGCGCCGTGCCGGCCCGCCGCGCGGCCATACGGCGCCGGAACGCCGGCCGAATCCCCATCGGCGGGCTGGCGGGGCGCGAGTGTGACGTCAACGGCCGTTGGCGCCGGAGCCGGGGCGGCCCGGCGATGAGCCGGGCGCTGCCGCCCGCCGCCGCGGGATTCCGCTGGCACGACGAGAGTTCGACGCCGGTGCTCCGCTGCGAGCCGCTGGCCGCGATCGCGCGCCATGCGTTCACGTCGCGTCAACTGCGGTTGCGCGGCGCAGACCCGGCGGCGTGGAGCCGGGTCGCCGCCCTGGTGTCGTGTCCGGTGACGGCGCTCCACCGCGTGAGGCAGGTGCACGGCGCCGTCGTGGCGGTCGTCGACGCCGCCGCCGCCGGGCCGTCGCGGCCCGAGGCCGACGCCCTGATTACGCGCGTGCCCGGTGCCGCGCTGGCGGTGGTCACCGCCGACTGCGTGCCGGTGCTGCTCGCCGATCCGGTGAGCGGCGCCGTCGGCGCGGTGCACGCCGGCTGGCGGGGCACGGCCGCGAACATCGCCGGCGCGGCGGTGGCGGCGATGGCGGATCGCTGGGGGGTGCCGCCGGCGCGTCTAACCGCGGCGATCGGCCCGAGCATCGGCGCTTGCTGCTACGAGGTCGGCGACGAACTGGAAGGCGCGTTCGTGGCCGCCGGCCACGACGCCCGGGCCCTCGCCGCCTGGTTCAGGCGCGACGATCGCGGCCGGCTGCGACTCGACCTGTGGACGGCCAATCGGGACCTGCTCGTGGCGGCGGGCCTGCGGCCCGAACAGGTGCACGTCGCCGGCCTGTGTACGAAGACTCACCTCCAGTGGTTCGAGTCGTACCGGGCCGAGGGGCCGAACGCCGGGCGGATGGCGGCGATCATCGTGTCACCCGACTAGCCGTTCGCGTCCATCCCCAGATTCGACAGCCGGTCGGCGTCCCGGTTCATCTCGCGCCGCACGTGCTCGTAGGTCACGACGCCGACCTGCCCGGCCAGTCGCTGCGCCTCGCGGTGCAGCGGCTGCAGGCCTTCGTTCCTCACGCGGAAGTTGCCACGCATCTGCTCGACCAGCAGCAGTGAGTCGGCCCGCACGTGCAGCCGCGCCAGGCCGCGCTCGACGGCCCAGCGCAGGGCGGCGAGCAGGCCGTGGTACTCGGCGACGTTGTTGGTGGCCTTGCCGAGCGGCGCGAACAGCTCGGCGAGCACCGTGCCGTCGTCGTCGACGATGTGGACGCCGTAGCCCGCCGGTCCCGGGTTGCCGCGGGCGCCGCCGTCGACGTAGGCGGTGATCACGGCGGCGACCAGGGAACGGGGATCGGAGACGGGGCAGCGGTCACGACGACGCGGCGGGGGCGTCGGGCGCGGCCACCTCGCCCTCGGCGGGCTTGGGCGGCGGGACGAAATAGAGGATTCGCTGGCAGCTCTCGCACTGGATGATCTGATCGCCGCTGCGGATCTGGTTGTAGAGATGCGGGCGGATGCGCACGCGGCACGCCTCGCACAGCCCGTCCACCGCCTTGGCCATGGCGGTGCCCCTGCGCCCCTTGAGCACGGTCTCGAATGTGGCCAGCAGACGCGGTTCGATGGTCGGCAGCAGCGCGGCGCGTTCGGCCTGGAGGGTGGTGAGGCTGGCGGTGAGGGCCGCCGTCTCGGCCTCGAGCGCTGCCCTCTGCGCTGCGATCGACGTGCGGTCGGCGGCCAGCCTGGCTTCGGCCGCCTTCATCGCTCCAGCCAGTTCATCGGCCTCGAGCATCCGTTCCAGGACCAACCCCTCGACCCGCTGCACCTCCGTGGAGAACGTGGCGATCTCGTGCTGCAGGGCGTGGAACTGCTTGTTGTCCTTGGCCTGCATCAGCTGCTCTTTGTATTTCGAGACCTTCTGCTGTGCGGCCGCGGCGTCTTTTTCGTGCTCGCGCCGCGCCGCCTGACTCGCCGCCAGCGCCTGTTTGGCCGCCTCAAGTGCAGTCGTCGACTCGGCCAGCTGCGCGTCGAGGGCGTCGAGGCGGGCCGGGGCGTCGGCCACGCGCCGCCGCGCGTCCTCGGCTCTGGTTTCCACCGACTGGAGCGCGAGCAGGGAGGTAAGCGCGGGCAGCATCGCGCCGACAAGGATATCCCAGGCTCCCCGGCCGCGCCCGGCGATACACTCGGCACCGCATGTCCGTGCGTCCGCTCGTCGTCGTCCTCGGCCTGGCCGCCCCGGGTTTCGCCGTGCCGTCCCTGGCCTCCAGCCAGCCGCTCACCGCCCATGCGCTGGCCGGCGGCGCGTCGATCGAGCAGGTGGGGCCGGGGCCTCGACCGCCGCTGGCCGTGCTCGACGCGTTCGACGGCATCGGCGCCGGCCGTCACGCCGGCGACACGCCGCCGCGCAACCCGTCCGACAACAGCCTCGCCGTCGGCCCCGACCACATCGTGCAGACCGTGAACTCGCAGATCGCCGTGTTCACCAAGAAGGGCGGGCGCTTCGACGTCAGCGGTCGCCTCGTCTTCGGCCCGGTCGCCACCAACGCGATGTTCCGCGGCCACGGCGAGGTGTGCGGCAGCCGGGCCAACGGCGACGCCGTGGTCCGCTACGATCAGCTGGCCGGCCGCTGGCTGGTCGTGATGCCGATCTTCCGGCGGGCGGTGCCTCCGGGCGGGCCGACCGGCGGCGTGGCGCCCCCTGGCATCGCCGCCCGGTCGGGCCAGGCCTCCGACCCGGGGCCCCCGGCGGTTCCTTCCGCGCCGCCGCCGCCCCCCGCCGGATCGACCGGCACGGTGGCGGACGGCACCTTCGCCATCTGCTACGCGGTCAGCACCAGCCCCGATCCGCTCGGCACGTATCACCGCTACGTCTTCGATCGGCCGCTCTTCCCCGACTACCCGCGCCCGGCGGTGTGGCCCGACGGCTACTACGTGCCGACCAGCACCGGCGACGACGTGATCGAGAAGCACGTGTGCGTCGTCGATCGGCAGAAGATGCTGGCCGGCCAGCCGGCCGCCGAGCAGTGCCTGATCGTCGACGGCGTCAATTTCCTCAACACCGCCGATCTCGACGGCCGGACGCCGCCGCCGCCCGGAGCACCGAATCTGGTGATGGCGACCGGCGGCACGCAGTTGCGGCACGACGTCGACGACGACGGCATCTACGTCTGGCAGGTGCACGTCGACTGGGCCGACCCGGCGCGCACGTCGATCGCCGCCGCGCGCAAGATTGCGGTGGCGCCCTATCGCTACCTGTGCGGTGGCCAGCTCACCGACTGCGTGCCGCAGTCCGGGGTCGAGCGGCGCCTCGACGCGCAGGGCGACAAGATCATGGCGCGGCTCGTCTACCGCAACGTCGAGGGCCGCGAATCGCTGGTGGCGGTGCACGCGGTGGACACTGCCGCCGGCGGCGGTGGCGTGCGTTGGTACGAGTTCCGGCTCGATGCCGCCCGCGAGCCGCAGCTGCACCAGCAGGGCACCTATGCGCCCGGCGGGGCCTATCGCTGGATGGCCAGCCCGGCCCTCGATCGGCGCGGCAACCTGGTGATCGGCTACTCGTTCGGCGACGCCGCCACCTTTCCGGGCCAGCGGCTGGCCGCCCGCCTCGCCGACGATCCCCCGGGCCTGCTGACCTTCCGGGAGAGCGTGCTGGCCGACGGCGCCGCCGCACAGACCACCACGCTGCGCTGGGAGGACTACACGCAGACCGCCGTCGATCCCGACGACGACTGCACGATCTGGTACGTCGGCGACTACCTGCAGGCCGGCGCCGCGAGCTACTCGACGCGAATCGGCGCCGTGCAGGTGCCGGGCTGCACCGGCCGCTGACTCACATCCACTTGACCTTGCGGAAGCGGTAGACCAGGTACAGATCGATCAGCGCCATCGAGGCCAGCGCCGCCGGGTAACCCCACGCCGAGTCGAGCTCCGGCATGTGCCGGAAGTTCATGCCGTAGATGCCGGCGATCATCGTCGGCACGGCGACCAGCGCGGCGTAGGCGGCGAGGCGCTTGGTCACCTCGCTCTCCGAGATGGTGATGAGCGAGAGGTTGAGCGACGCCGCCGTCGTCACCATGTCGCGCAGGTTGTCGATCGACTGCTTGAGCCGCAGCAGGTGGTCGTAGACGTCGCGGAAGTAGTCGTGCAGCCCGGCGCAGATCGGCGGCACGCGGCCGCCGTGCAGCTTGCCGGCCACCTCGAGCAGCGGCCCGGTGGCGTGGTCGAGGATGAGCAGCTTGCGCTTCAGGGTGTAGAGCGCCTCGATCTGCGCCCGCGACGTCTCGCCGGCGAAAATCCGCTCCTCGATCGTCTCGATCTCCGCGGTGACGCGGTCGAGCACCGGAAAGTAGCGATCGACCACCGTGTCCATCAGCGCGTAGAGCACGTAGGCCGGGCCGTGACGCAGCAGTTCCGGCTCCTGTTCGCAGCGCCGGCGCACCTCGGTGAAGCCGTGCTGGGCGTCGCGCCGCGCCGAGATGATGTACTGCGGGCCGACGAAGACCGCGACCTCGCCGGCCTGCAGGTCGTCGCCGGGCCACTCGACCATCTGCAGCACGACGAAGAGCGACGCGCCGTACTCCTCGAGCTTGGGCCGCTGGTGACCGTGGCGGGCGTCCTCCACCGCCAGCTCGTGGAGCCCGAACACCTCCTGCAGCGCTTCCAGCTCGGTCGGATCGGGATCCTTCAGCGCCACCCAGACGAAGCAGCCCGGACGCGTGAGGTAGCTGCGGATCTCGTCGATCCGGATGTCGGCGGTCCGTTCGCCCCGTTCGTAGACGACGCAGTTGACGAGCATCGCGGGTAAATGGGCCCACCTGGACTTGAACCAGGGACCAACCGGTTATGAGCCGGCCGCTCTAACCACTGAGCTATGGGCCCGTCGGGACCGGGGCCCGGGTCTCGGGTCCCGGGGCTCGGGAACGCATTATCGCCCGGTGTGCGTTGATTCTCGCAAGGGGACGCCGTATCGTGGGCATTCCAGGGAAGGACCCGCCGTGGACATACTCGCTACGCGTTCCGCCGTGGCCGTCACCGTGCTGACCGCCGCCGCCTTCGTTGCGCCGACGCTCTACGGCCGCGCCGACCCGGTGATCCGCACCGCCGAGCACGACTTCCGCGTCGAGACGTTCGTGCCGGGCCTCGTCCATCCCCACTCGATGGCCTTCACGCCCGACGGCGACATGCTGGTCACCGAGCGCCCGGGCCGGCTGCGCATCGTCCGCAAGGGCCAGCTGCTGGCGGCGCCGGTCGCCGGGCTGCCCGCGGTGCTCTACCTCGGTAACGGCGCCACCGCCCAGGACGGCATCGAGCAGGCCGGATTGCGCGACGTCGTGCTGCATCCGCAGTTCGCGGCCAACCGCTTCCTCTACATCAGCTACGTCAAGCCCGGACCCAACGGCTTCGGCAACCTGGCGGTGGCGCGCGGCCGTTTCGAGAACGACCGTCTGAGCGACGTGCAGGACATCTTCGTGGCCAACGCCCCGGGCAACGGCACCAACCGCAGCTCGATGTGGGGTGGCCGAATCGCGTTCGACCGGCAGGGCTACCTGTTCGTCACGCTCGGCGATCGGCAGTGGCCGGCGGTCGCGGACCTGAGCCGGCATCCGGCGCAGGATCTGCTGACCCACAACGGCAAGACCGTGCGGCTCCACGACGACGGCCGGGTGCCCAAGGACAACCCGTTCGTCGGCACGCCGCACGCGCTGCCCGAGATCTGGAGCCTCGGCCATCGCAACGCCCAGGGCATGGCGTTCGACCCGGCCACCGGCGACCTCTGGCAGAACGAACACGGCCCCCAGGGTGGCGACGAGCTGAACCTGATTCAGCCCAAGGCCAACTACGGCTGGCCGGTGGTCGGCTACGGCGTGAACTACACCACCGGCACGGCCATCCACGAGGGCACGATGAACAGGGCATGACCCCGCCCGTCCATGTGTGGGTGCCCTCGATCGGTGTCTCGGGACTGGTCTTCTACACCGGCGACCGCTTCAGCGGCTGGAAGGGCGACGTCCTGGTCGGCGGGATGCGCGGGCAGCGTCTGATGCGGCTGCGACTGAGGGATCGGAAGGTCGCCGGCGAAGAGGTGCTGATCCAGGACATGGGCCGCATGCGCGACGTCCAGCAGGGGCCCGACGGCTACGTCTATGTCGCCATCGACGCCCAGGTGCGCGGCAAGGACGGCGAGCCGACGCCGATCTACCGGCTGGTGCCGGTGCCGCGGGCCAGTTGACCGCCGCGATGAGCGCCCCGAGGCGGACCGCCGCGATCGCCGGGCTGGCGTGTGTGGCCGCCCTCGCCACCGGCCCGCGACCCGTCGGGCAGGCGGCCGGGGCGGTCGAGCGCGATGTCGCCGTGCCGATGCGCGACGGCGTGGTCCTGCGCGCGGATGTCGCGCGTCCCGAGGGCGCCGGACCGTTTCCCACCCTCGTGTATCGCACGCCCTACGGCAAGGACGAGGTGTCGTCGAGCGCCATCGTGCGGAAGGCGGTGCAGCGCGGCTACGCCGTGGTCGTGCAGGACGTGCGCGGCCGCCATGCGTCCGACGGCGAGTTCCTGCCCTACCAGCAGGAGGGCAGGGACGGCTTCGACACCATCGAGTGGGCGGCGGCCCAGCCGTGGTCGAACGGCAGGATCGGGACCTTCGGCCTGTCGTACCCCGGCGCCGTGCAGTGGCTCGCCGCACTCGAGTCGCCGCCGCACCTGGTCGCGATGGTGCCGGCGATGACATTCGCCACGCCGAATCACTTCTGGTACACGAACGGCGTCTGGGACGGGTCGTGGCTGGCGTGGACGTGGCTCAACATCGCCCCCGACCTGCGCCGGCGCCGCAACGTACCGGGTCCCCGCACCGACGAGGAAGCGGAGGCGTCGTGGAAGACCGCCGGCGTCGCCGCGCGCGGCGCCCTGCCGCTCGGCGACCTGGCCGCGTTCAAGGGCGTGGCCGACTGGTACTACGAGTGGATGCGCCACCCGCCCTACGATCCCTGGTGGGAGTGGGCCGAACTCACCGGCAAGTACGATCGGGTCTCCGCCGCGGTCCTGAATCTCAGCGGCTGGCACGACGAGATGTACGGCCCGGCCGGCGCGACGATGAACTTCGCCGGCCTCGTGGCAGCGCGCGGCGGCGACGCGCGGCGGGCGCGGACGCAGGTGGTCGTCGGCCCGTGGACGCACGGCACCGACCTGGCGACGACCCGGATCGGCGAGCGCGAGATGGGACCGGCGGCGTCGATCGACTACGACACCCTCGTGCTCGACTGGATGGATCGCTGGGTGAAGGGCGCGGCCAACGGCGTCGACGCCCGGCCGCCCGTGCGCTTCTACGTGATGGGCGCCGGCGAGTGGCGGACGGCCGAGTCGTGGCCGCCGCCGGCCGAACGGCGGGCGCTCTACCTGACCGGGGCACCCGTGCCCGGACGGGCGGTCGGGCGGCTCGCCTGGGAGGCCCCGCGACGGCCCGCCACCGCGACCTTCGTGGCCGACCCGGCGCATCCGGTGCGCGATCGCGCCGACGGCGAGGCCGGCGCGTTCAACTACCTCACGCTGTCGGCGCGGGCCGACGTCCTGGCGTTCGACCTGAATCTCCCCGACGAGCCGCTCGACCTGGCGGGGCCGATGACCGCGGAGATCTACGTGTCGGTCGATCGGCCGGACATCGACCTGTGGGTCAAGGTCCTCGACAACGGCTTCAACGTGATGAGCCCTGGGCTCGACGTGCTGCGGGCCAGCTACCGCAATCGACGGCCCGGGCGCGAGCTGCTCGAGGCGGGCCGCGTCTATCGACTCGACCTGCCGACGCTCGTCACCGCCAACCGGTTCGAGCGGCGGCTGCGCGTGCTGCTGATGGCCAGCTTCGCGCCGCACATGTCGCGCAACCTGCAGACCGGGCGGCTGGAGTTCGACTCGGCCGAGACGACCCGGGCGCGGATCACCGTGCACATGGGCGGCGAGCACGCCTCCCGGCTGGTCGTGCCGGTGGCGACGCCTACAGCATCCCGGTGACGGTGAAGACGACGATCAGGAACCCGAGGATGAGCGCCAGCCCGATGGGCATCCAGAGCAGCTGCAGATCTTCCATGGCGTGAAAGTGTAGCCCAGAAAGGAAACGGGCCGGGGCGCCCGTGAGCGCCGCCGGCCCAGCGTGTTCGCTAGCCGCTAGCCGCTAGGTGCGTCCCTCGAGGAACGCCCGCAGCTTGCGGCTGCGCGACGGGTGACGCAGCTTGCGCAGCGCCTTGGCCTCGATCTGGCGGATGCGCTCGCGGGTGACGGCGAAGTTCTGGCCGACCTCCTCGAGGGTGTGCTCCGAGCCCTCGCCGACGCCGAAGCGCAGCTTGATCACCCGCTCCTCGCGCGGCGTCAGCGTCTTCAGCACCGACTCGGTCTGCTCGCGCAGGTTGAGGTTGATCACCGCGTCGGACGGCGAGACCGCGCTGCGGTCCTCGATGAAGTCGCCGAGATGCGAATCTTCCTCTTCGCCGATCGGCGTCTCGAGCGAGATCGGCTCCTGGGCGATCTTCAGCACCTTGCGCACCTTGGACACCGGGATGTCCATGCGCCGGGCGATCTCCTCCGAGGTGGGCTCGCGGCCCAGCTCCTGCACCAGCGCCCGCGAGGTGCGGATCAGCTTGTTGATCGTCTCGATCATGTGGACCGGGATGCGGATGGTCCGCGCCTGGTCGGCAATCGCCCGGGTGATGGCCTGCCTGATCCACCAGGTGGCGTAGGTCGAGAACTTGTAGCCGCGGCGGTACTCGAACTTGTCGACCGCCTTCATCAGGCCGATGTTGCCTTCCTGGATCAGGTCTAGGAACTGCAGGCCACGGTTGGTGTACTTCTTGGCGATCGACACGACGAGGCGGAGGTTGGCCTCGACCAGCTCCTTCTTGGCCTGCTCGGCCTGGGCCTCGCCGCGCATGATCACTTCGAGGGTGTGGCGCAGGTTCTCGGGGCTCTCCTCGAGCCCGTCGCTCATCCGCTTGACCTCGACGCGCAGGTCCTTCTGCCGCTTGAGGAGGTTCTTCTTCTCCTCGTCCTTCAGCTTGGGCGTCTTCTTGGTGACGACCTTGGGGTTGAGGGTGCGGTTGACCAGATCGAGCTCGCGCTGCACCTTCTGCACCGCCTCGACCGCGTCCTTCACCTCGTCGACCATGCGGCGCTTCACCGCTTCGGTGAACTCGATCTTGCGAATGAGCGTCGACACCTCGACCTGGGCCCGCATGTGCTTCCAGCTGGCCTTGCGGTATTTCTTCTTGTCCTTCTTGAGGACGGTGTCGAGCTTCTCGCGCAGCTTCTCCTCGACGGCGCGGGCCTTGCGCACGCCGTCGATCTGCTTGAGGAACTGCTGGGCGCGCTGCTCGATGCGGTCGTCGGTGATCTCCTCGTCGTTGAAGATCACCAGCTCGCGCACGGTGCGCTCGCCGGCCTTGAGCTGATCGCCCATGCGGATGACGGCCTTGATGATCGCCGGCATCCGCGAGATCGACTTGATGACCGACAGCTTGCCGCGCTCGATGCGCTTGGCGATCGCCACCTCGCCCTCGCGGGTGAGCAGCGGCACCGTGCCCATCTCGCGCAGGTACATGCGGACGGGGTCGTTGGTCTTGTCGAGGGCGCCCGGCGTGAGGTCGAGCTCCATGCCGTCTTCGCCGTGCGGCGCCGGGCCCTCGCCGCGCTCCATCGTGTCGCGCTCGCGGTAGCCCTTTTCGGTATCGACCAGGTCGATGCCGGCGTTGCCGAACACGGTGAACAGCTCGTCGAGGTCCTCCGGGTTGGAGGTCAGCTCGGCCGGCAGGACGTCGTTCACCTCGTCGTAGAGAAGGTAGCCCTTCTCCTTGCCGATGATGATGAGCTGTCGGACCTCTTCGAACTTGTCTTCGAGCGACAAGGCCGTGCCTCCGACCGGGAACGGGGACTGACCTACCGTTTTTGGTGCGCGCATATTGTGTTTGGGTAGCTTTCCATTGTAACGTGGCGGGCCGCTAATCTTCACCGAGGCGGGCGCGGATCGCCATCTTTTTCATCGACAGTTCGGTGATCCGGGTCGAGCCGGGCTCGCGGGTCGCCAACCGGCCGATTTCGGCCTCGATGTCCGCCAATTCGCGCCGCACGCGCAGGTGCTGCAGCGCCTCCACACAGGCATTCAGGTCGAGCACCGGAGCCTGCCGTTCGGCTCCGGCGCGGGCCAGGATCTGCGCTTCCCGATCGTTTAGACGCTCCATGAGCGAATTTGGCATCACCAGGGGATCGCCGGTGGCCAGCTCGAGCGCCTTGAGGAGCACGGATTCTGAGGCAAGTCCTTCCAGGTCAGCTGCTTGCAACGATCTAATGGCCCCCGCCGCAGCCTCCGGCTCGTGCAGGAGCGCCCACAGCAGGCCGCGCTCGGTGTCGGTGACGTGGGTGGACGCGGGGGTGAACCGGGCCGGCAGGGTCGTCTTCCGGGCCGCGGCCGCCTTGCGGATCTCGGCCCGCACCACCTCTTCGGTGACCCGCGCCCGGTGCGCGATTCGATCGGCGAACTGGTCGCGGGTGGCCGGGTCGGGGATGCGCGCGGCCACCGCCAGCATCTGCTGCAGGAACTCGCGCCGGCTGTCGTCGCGGTTGAAATTGTGTGCACTCGCGGCGCGCTCGAGCAGGAACTCCAGGTAGGGCTGCGAGCGTTTCAGCTCGGCCAGGTAGCGATCGCGGCCGTGCTTCTGCACGAAGCCGTCGGGGTCGTCGCCGCCGGGCAGGCGGACGACGTTGACGTCGAAGCCGGCCTCGACCAGCAGCTCGCTCGATCGCTCGGCGGCGTTCTGGCCGGCGCTGTCGGGATCGAAGTTGATGACCACCTTCGGCACGAAGCGGCGGAGCATCTGCGCCTGCTGGGTGGTCAGCGCCGTGCCGCAGGTGGCCACCACCGGCAGTCCGCCCGCCTGGTAGAGCTGCGCGAAGTCGAAGTAGCCCTCGACCACGATGGCGAATCCGGTCTTGCGCAGGTCGCCCTTGCTGAGGTTCAGGCCGTAGAGCGTGCGGCTCTTGGTGTAGATCGGAGTCTCGGGGGAGTTCAGGTATTTCGGCACCTGGTCCTTCTCGAGGGCGCGGCCGCCGAAGGCGACGATCGAGCCGGCGTCGCGGGCGATCGGCACCATCAGCCGGTTGCGGAAGCGATCGACGACCGTGCCGTCGTCGCGCACGCTCACCAGTCCGCTCTGGCGGATGAGCGCCTCGGCGAAGCCCTGCTGCGCCAATCGCTGGCGCAGGCCGTCGCGCCCCGGCGGCGCCCAGCCCAGCTTCAGCGCCGCGATGGTCGCCGGCGTCAGGCCGCGCTCGGTCTGCAGGTAGTCGCGGATGCGGGCCCCGGCCGGCGAGGCCAGCTGCTCGGCGAACCACGCCGCCGCCACCTCATGGATCTTGAGCAGCGCTTCGCGCTCGGCGGCGCTCTCGCCCTGGCCGTCGGTCGCCTCGAGCTCGGGGACGGGGATGCCGAACTTCTGCGCGACGTGCTTGACGGTGTCCTGGAAGCCGAGCTTCTCCTGCAGCTCGACGAACTTGAAGACGTCGCCGCCGACCTGGCAGCCGAAGCAGTGGAAGAAACCCTTGTCGCGGTTGACGGTGAACGACGGCGACTTCTCGCTGTGGAACGGACAGAGGCCCTTGTAGCTGGCGCCGGCCTTCTTCAGCGACACGTAGTCCTGGATCACCGTGACGATGTCGGCGGCGGCACGCACCTCGTCGATGAAGGACTGCGGGAACTTCGGCATAAAGTGCCGGGGCTCGGGGCTCGGGGCTCGGGACGAGGACTGGCGACGACTCGGGGCGCCCTGAGAACGACGTCCTATTTTACCGCCAGCGCCACCAGCTCCGGCGGGTGCCCCTCGTCGGCGACGGCCACGGCGATGTACTGCCGGCCCTCGTGCAGGTACGTCATCGGCGCGCCGGTGGCGCCGGCCGGCAGCCGAATCGCCGCCACGACGGCGCCGGTCTTCTTGTCGAAGGCGCGGAGCCACGGGCCGCCGCCGCCCGGCGGGACGCTGAGCCCGGCCGCGCTGCCCTCGGTCACGAACAGCAGCGTCTTGGTCAGCAGCGGCGCGGCGCGCCCCGGCTGGCCGAGCGGCGGCAGGTTCAGCGCTTTCAGCGCCGGATGATCGCGCGGCCCGTCGCCGTTGGCCGTCATCCACAGGTGATCGCCGGTGTCCAAATCGATGGCCGTGATCCGCCCGTAGGGCGGCTTGGTGATCGGCAGACCGCGCGGCCCAGGACCCGGCTCACGATCGAGACGCTTGCGCGTCTGTGTGTAAGTGAACCGCCCAGGCCCGGGAATCAACGCGCCGAGCCACGGAAACGTCACCGACGGCACGTAGAGCACGCCGGTCTCCGGGTCCACCGCCGCGCCGCCCCAGTTGGCGCCGCCCACCCATCCCGGCAGGTAGAGCGTGCCCTTCTTCTCGCCGGGCGCCGTGCCTTCCAGCGTCGGCGGCGTGAACATCGGGCCGATCGTCCACTGGCTGGCGATCGCGCGGGCTTCGGCCTTCAGCTCGGGCGTGAAGTCGATGAGGTCGTCGTCGGTCAGGCCCTGCCGATCGAACGGCGCCGGCCGGGTGGGGAAGGGCTGGGTCGGCGCGGTCCACTCGCCGGGCACCGTGGACTTCGGCACCGGCCGCTCCTCGATCGGCCATACCGGCTCGCCGGTGACGCGATCGAACACGAACGCGAACGCCTGCTTGGTCACCTGGATCACGGCCTTGATGCGGCGGCCGTTCACCGTGATGTCGGCCAGCACCGGCGCCGTCGGGTTATCGTAGTCCCAGAGGTCGTGGTGCACCATCTGGTAGTGCCACTTGCGCGCGCCGGTGCGCGCGTCGAGGCACACCAGGCTGTCGGAATAGAGGTTCGCGCCGGGGCGCTGCCCGCCGTACCACTCGTTGGCGGCGCTGCTGAGCGGCACGTAGACGAGTCCCAGTTCGAGGTCGGCGCTCATCAGGCTCCACGCCTTGGCGCTGCCGGTGTCCTTCCACGAGTCGCGCTCCCAGGTCTCGAGGCCCGGCTCGCCGGGCCGCGGCACGACGTGGAAGGTCCAGCGCGGCGCGCCGGTCCGCACGTCGTAGGCGCGCACGTCGCCTGGCGGGAGGTCGGTCTGGTTGCCGCTGTCGGTCCAGCCCTGGCCGCCGATGATCACGACGTCGCCGACGACGAGCGGTCCGGGCGCGGCCCAGCGGAAGCTGGTGGTGCGGTCGCCGAGCCCCGCCAGTAGATCGACCCGGCCGCGCTGGCCGAAGCCCTCGACCACGTTGCCGCTCCGCGCCTCGAGCGCGTGCAGATAGCGGCCGCGGACGTTGAACACGCGGGCGCCGCCGGGGCCGTCCCAGTAGGCGAGGTTGCGGCTGGCGCCGGCCCCGGCGAGATCGTCGGGCCGGATGGTCTGGGTCCAGACCGTGCGCCCGGTCGCCGGGTCGATCGCCTCGGCGACGCCGAGGCCGCTGGCGGCGTAGAGCAGGCCGCCGGCCATGAGCGGCGTCGCCCGGTAGTTGTCGGGCACGACCAGGGCCGGGACGGCGGCGCGCACCGCCGCGTCCACGGCCGGCCGGCGCCAGACCACCGCCAGCGAGGCGACGTTGGCCGCCGTGATCTGATCGAGCGGCGAATATTTCCGGCTGCCGGCGTCGCCGCCGTGGTGCGGCCAGTCGCCCTGCGACGGCGCACGCTGGGCCGTCAGCTGGCTGCCGACCAGGGCCATCGCCGCCACGAGGGCGGCCGTCCACCAGCGGATTGCGTGCATGGCCGCGCATCGTAGCGCAACCCGGCCGACGTGGCGGCCGGGCCGCGCCGGCTGGTATACTCCTGCCCGTCCCCCGACAATCTGTTGCCGCTGCTGTGTCCGGCGAGCTGCCTCCGCCCCGCCCGGAGGTCCGCCCGCCCTGGGGGTGCCCGTGCCGTACTGGGTCGAGTTCAAGAACACCATCCTGCCGTGGCTGCTGGCGGGCAGCGTCGTGTCGTTCCTGGTGATGGAGCACCGCCGCACCACCGACGCGCTGATGGGCGCCAACGCCCGTCTGGCCGAGGCGGTCGAGGAGCAGGGCAAGGCGCTCGAAGGCGTCCGCCAGCTGCTCTCGGCCCAGGGGTACACCGTCCCCCCTCTGAACGCTCAGCAGTAGTCCGCGGACTGCGTGAGCGCGTGCGTCTGACTTCGCGGGAGGCCCTGCGCATCTTCGACGTCGCCGACATCTGGGCGGCGCGCACGGGCCAGTCGGTTCGTCTCGTCTCGGCCAACGATCACGTCCACAGCCGCGCCTCGGCGCACTACGACGGGCTGGCGGTGGACCTGCACAGCTCCGCCAACGACGCCCTGGCCGGCGTGATGCGCCAGGCCGGGTTCCTGGTGCTGTGGCGCGTGCCGGGGCACTACGGTCATCTGCACGTGGAGGTGACGGGGCAGGACGTGGCGCGGGCGCTGGGCCGGCCGCCGGCGCGCGAGCGTGCGGCGGGCGCTCGGCGGGCCGACTGAGCCCCGCATTCGGGCAGCAACGACGGGACCGCCACGCGGCCGATGAGTCGCGGCGGTGATTCATCTCGACAGCAGCGCGCTGATTGCGTTGCCGGTGCTGGCCAGGCAGCGGCACGACCTGACCAGACGAATCGCCCTGGGAGAGCCCGCCGCGGCGTCGTCGATCGCCTGGTTCGAGTATGTCTGCGGCCCGATCGCGGACTCCGAGCCGCCGCTGGTGCGGGCCGTCCTGTCCGAAGGCGTTGTCCAGCTCGATCAGGATGCGGCCGAGTTCGCCGCCACCCTGTTCAACGCCGTCGACTTCCGCCCGTTCGTCCACCACGGCCTCAAGCTTCTGCCGCTCAAGGGGTAGAACGGGCCGGCGTCAGGCCGGCGCGCGCTCCCGGGCGACCAGCACCCGGCGGAGGATCTTGCCCGACGCCGACTTGGGGATGCTGGGCGCGAAGGCCACGTGGCGCACCCGCTTGTAGTGCGCCACGTGCTCGGCGACGAAGGCCTTGACCTCGTCCTCGGTCATCGGCGCGCGCGCCACGACCACGGCCTTGGGCACCTCGCCCGATTCCTCGTCCTTCACGGGGATCACGGCGGCGTCGGCGATGTTCGGATGCTTGAGCAGCAGTGCCTCGAGTTCGGCCGGCGCCACCTGGAAGCCCTTCACCTTGATCAGCTCCTTCAGCCGATCGACGATCTCGAGGTAGCCGTCGTCGTCGACGACGCCGATGTCACCGGTGCGCAACCAGCCGTCGCTGGTGACGGTGCGGGCCGTGGCCTCGGGGTTGTTCAGATACCCCTTCATCACCTGTGGGCCGCGGACCCACACCTCGCCGGCGTGACCCGCGCCGAGATCCGCGCCGGTCTCGGTGTCGACGATGCGCCCCTCGGTGCTCGGCATGAGCGGGCCGATCTTGCCGGCGCGATCGGCGCCGGGCACGGTGTAGTGCGTGGCCGGGCTGGCCTCGGTCATGCCGTAGCCCTGCCGGACCCGCACGTTCAGCCGCGCCTGCACGGCTTCGGTCAGCGGCGCGCCGAGCGGCGCCGCCCCCGAGAACAGCCAGCGCAGGTTGGACAAGTCGTAGTTGTCGACGACTGGGTGCTTGGCCAGCGCCACGGCGATCGGCGGCACGATGTGCGCCAGGGCGATCGGCCACTCCTGCAGCACGCGCAGGAACGCCTCCAGGTCGAAGCGCGGCAAGGTGACGCTGGTGGCGCGGCGCAGCAGCGCCAGGTTCATGATCACGACCATGCCGTAGATGTGGAAGAACGGCAGCACCGCGACGAACGCGCACAGCTCGTGGGGTTCCAGCGCGTCGATCTGCGCCAGGTTGGCCACCAGGTTGCGGTGCGTGAGCATCACGCCCTTCGGCAGGCCGGTCGTGCCCGAGGAGTAGGGCATGACGACCACGTCGGTGGCGGGATCGATGCTGACCGGTGGGGGATCGCCATCGACGGCGACGGCGGCGAGCGACGGCACGCCGTCGACCTCGTCAATCGTCACGATCTCGATGTCGCACTCGGCGGCGGCGACCGCCCCGCGGGCCCGTTCCAGCAGCGCGCCCGTGGTCACGATTAGGCGCGCCGCGGCGTCGCGCAACTGGAACGCCAGCTCCTCGGCGGTATAGACGGGGTTGGCGGTGGTGAGGACTGCGCCGATCCGCGAGACGGCATGGAAGACGACCGCGTATTCCGGCAGGTTGGGCGCCCAGATGGCGACGACGTCGCACTTGGCGATGCCGCGCCGAGACAGACCGGCGGCCAGACGGCGCACTCCCTCGGCCAGCTGGCCGAAGGTGATGGTGCGCCCGGAGAGGCCGTCGACCATCGCCGGACGATCGTCATCGGCCGCGACGTCGCCCAGGACGTAGTCGGTCAGCGGCAGATCGGGAATCAACACATCCGGGTGCGGACTGCGAAACGCCATCGACCCTCCCGGTGCGCCCGTGTCAGTGTCGTCCTTCGAACCCGGTGAGCACGCCGACGGAATTGACGCCGAGGTCGTCGACGGCGTAGCCGCCCTCCATGACGAACAGCGTCGGCAGCTTCAAGGCGGCGATGCGCTCGCCGATCTTCGGGAAGTCGTCCCTGGTGAGCTGGAAGCCCGAGATCGGGTCGTGCTCGTAGGTGTCGACCCCGAGCGAGACCACCAGCGCGTCGGGGCTGTAGGCCGCCACCTTGCCGCAGGCGTCTCCGAGCGCCGGTCCATAGGTGTGCCACGCGGTGCCGAGCGGCAGCGGGTAGTTCAGCGTGTAGCCGGCGCCGGCGCCGACGCCCTCCTCGTCGAGGTAGCCGAGGAAGTACGGGTACTCGTCCCACGGGTCGGCGTGGATCGACACGAACAGCACGTCGCGGCGGTCGTAGAAGATGCTCTGCGTGCCGTTGCCGTGGTGGTAGTCGACGTCGAGGATGGCGACGTGGGCGCAGCCGTGATCGAGCAGGTACTGCGCCGCGATGGCGGCGTTGTTGAGATAGCAGTAGCCGCCCATCGTCGCCAGGCCGGCGTGGTGCCCGGGCGGTCGGCAGAGCGCGAAGGCGCTGCGGGTGCCCTCGGTGATCCGCTGCGCGCCCGTCAGCGCCACCTCGGCGCCGGCCCGCGCCGCCTCCCACGTGCCGGCGGTGATCGGCACGCCGGCGTCCATCGAGTAGTAGCCGAGCTTGCCGTCGATGTTGCGCGGCACGCGGTCGCGGCGCAGCTCGGGCACCGGCCAGACCAGCGGCAGGGCGTCGTGGGTGCGGCCGAGCGCCGACCATTCCTCCCATGCGCTCGACAGGAAGTCGACGAAGCCGGCGTCGTGGACCCGCCGTACCGCCTCGAGATCGAAGGCCGTCGGGGCCACGACCTCGCCGAGGCCGACCTCACGGACGCGCTTCAGGATCATCTCGGCACGGGCCGGTTTCTCGTAGCACGGCATCATCTTGCCGTCGATGAGCTCGGCGTGGCCGTGGTGCCGGTGGTGGCGATCGGAGTAAATGGTCAGCATGGCGCCCGGGCGGGGGACGCGCGGAGCATAGCCGCTCGGTCGGCGGCGGCGCAACGAACGCGAGGCCGATCTGCCACCTGGCGCGCAGCCGTGCGCGCGGGCCCGCTCAGCGCGGCAGCAGCCCGGCTTCCGAGGCGCCGACGATCGCGAACACGACGAAGGCCAGCAGCAGCACCGCGTTCACGGCCGCCGAGTTGCGCGGCACCCCGCTCGCGGCCGGCAGCAGGCGGTTGTTCATGTGGAGCAGCGTCGCGGCGAGGAAGGGGATGAACAGGCTGCCGACGATCGTGAACGTGCGGATGATGAAGAGGGGCTGATCGACGAAGGCGAACGGCAGCGGCACCAGCGTGACGAACGCCAGGGCCAGCCGGTACGGGGTACTCGTCACGGTGGTGAGGCGGCGGCGGACCTCACCCGGGGCGCCGCGCAGCAGCCCGTAGTAGTCGGCGAACAGGTACGGCAGGCTCTGCCAGACGCCGAGCAGCGAGGCGAACACCGCCGCCCAGAAGCCGATCGCGTAGGCGTAGAACCCGGCCGGCCCGATCGTCTCGGCGAGGGCGTCGGCCATGCGGGTCACCGCCTGGGCGTTGGTGATCGCGATGCCCGGGACGTGAAAGGCGGCGGTCGAGACCACCATGACCGCGGCGGCGAAGACGGCGGTGAAGACATAGGCGATGGCGATGTCGCGGCGGACGAAGCCGAGCCAGGCGGCGCCGGCCATCCGCTCTTCGCGCATCCAGTAGTTGTAGGCCAGCATGGCGATCGAACCGCCGACGCCGCCGAGCACCGACAGCACCGAGCCGGCGTCGCCCGGCGGCACCGTCGGTACGGCCAGGCCGCGCAGCGCCGCGCCGGAGTCGCCGAACATCAGGGCGGCGCAGGTGACGATGGCGAAGAACATCGTGCCGATGAGCACCTTCATCACCCGTTCGAAGCCGGCGAAGCCGCCGGCGGCGACCAGCGCGCCGCCGGCCAGCGCGTGGGCGATGGCGCCCCACGGCCGCGGCACGAGACCGTTGGTGAGGGTGGCGAGCCCGAGCCCGCAGGCGCTGGTCAGCGCCGCGCTCACCGACACCGTCCACAGTACGAGGTAGGCCGCGAAGTACCACCGGACCCAGCGCGGCAGGTGGGTGCACCAGCCTTCGAGCGCCGTGCTGCCGGTGGCCAGCTGCCAGCGGGCGATGCCTTCGTTGAGCACGGCCTTGAGTGCAGCGGCGAGCACCACGACCCACAGAAGCGCGAGGCCATGGTGGGAGGCGGCCATCGTCGCCGAGACGATGTCGCCGGCGCCGATGCCGGCGGCGGCCACCAGCAGGCCGGGGCCGACCTGGGTGAACGCCGATCCCGGCGGGGGGGCCGCGCGGGGCGGATCGGCGTCGGACATCGCGCGCAGACGATACTATGGCAGCGCCCACATGCCCACGCTCACTGTCGCCGACGGCGTCGTCCGCATGCTCGCCGCCTACGGCGTGCGCCACGTCTTCGGTCTGTGCGGCGACACCAGCCTGCCGTTCTACGACGCCCTGTACCGGCGCGATCACGGCATCACCCACGTGCTCACCCGTGACGAACGGAGCGCGGCCTACATGGCCGACGGCTACGCGCGGGTGAGCGGCCGGCCGGGAGTCTGTGAAGGCCCGAGCGGCGGCGGCGCCACCTACCTGCTGCCGGGGCTGGTCGAAGCCAACGAGTCGAGCTCGCCGGTGCTCGGGATCACGTCCGACGTGCCGGTGACCTCGCGGGGCCGCTATCCGCTCACCGAACTCGATCAGACGTCGCTTTTCCGCCCGCTGACCAAATGGAACCTCGTGTGCGACCGCGCCGACCAGGTGCCGCAGGCGATTCGCACCGCGTTCCGGCAGATGACCACCGGCCGGCCCGGCGCCGCGCACATCGGCCTGCCCTACGACGTGCTGAAGCAGCCCGTGGCGGCCGCGGAGCTGTGGGCGCAGCCCGAGCACGGGCAGTACCCGGCGTGGCGGAGCGGGCCGGACCCGGCCGCTGTCGAGGCCGCGGCGGAGGCGCTCCTGGGGTGCGCGCGCCCGGTGTTCATCTGCGGCGGCGGCGTGGTGACGGCGGGCGCCAGCGACGTCCTCGCCGAGGTGGCGACGCTGCTGGACGCGCCGGTGTGCACCACCGTGACCGGCAAGGGGGCGATCGGCGATGCCCATCCACTCGCCGTCGGCGTCGTCGGCCTGAACGGCGGCGTCGTCGCCACCCGCGCCGTGGTGCAGCAGGCCGACCTGGTCGTGTTCGTCGGCTGCCGGGCCGGTTCGACGACCACCGAGCGGTGGACCCATCCGTCGCGCGACGTGCCGATCGTGCACATCGACGTCGACCCGACCGCTGTGTCGGCCAACTACCGCACCGCGCATGCGCTCATCGGCGACGCGCGCCTCACCCTCGAGGCGCTGCGCGACCGGCTGCGCGCCGGCGGCGCCGCCTCGTCGCGCGCGGCCGCCGCCGGCATCGTGGCGAAGGCGCGGCGTCTCAAAGGCGACGCTTTCGCGCCGCTCGCCGCCAGCCTCGACCGGCCGATCCGCCCCGAGCGCGTCGTCGCCGCCCTCAACCGCGTCCTGCCGGCCGACGCCGTCGTAATCGCCGATCCCGGCACGCCGTGTCCATACCTGTCGGCGTACCTCGAGCGCGCCGACGCCGGCCGCTCGTTCCTGACCAACCGCGCCCACGGCGCGCTCGGCTACTCGATGGCTGCCGCGCTCGGCGCCTGGTTCGCCGATCCGCGCCGGCGGTGCGTCTCGGTGATGGGCGACGGCAGCTTCGGCTTCGCCGTCGGCGAGCTCGAGACGGTGGTGCGCTGCAAGGCGCCGCTGCTGATGCTCGTGCTCGCCAACGCCACCTACGGCTGGATCAAGGCCAGCCAGAAGGCGAGCTACGGCGGCCGTTACTTCTCGGTGGACTTCGCCGCCACCGACCACGCCCGCGTCGCCAGCGCCTACGGCGTGAAGGCGTGGCGGGTCGAGGATCCGGCGGCGCTCGAGGGCGTGCTGCGGCAGGCCCTTGCGCACGACGGCCCGACGCTGGTGGACATCGTCACCCAGTCGCTGGAGGACGCCGCGGCGCCGGTGCTCCAGTGGATGGGATAGCGATCAGGACTTCCAGCCCCTGCCGCGCAGCGGCCGTCCCGGCCGCGCGCCGGTGTGCTCGCCCTTGTCGATGACGACCACGCCGTTGACCAGCACGTAGGGCACGCCGCGGGCGTAGGACTTGGGCCGCTCGAACGAGTTGGTCTCACCGACCGTGGCCGGGTCGAACACGGCGACGTCGGCGGCATAGCTGGCTTTCAGCAGCCCGCGGTCGGTCAGGCCGAGGATGCTGGCCGGCAGGCCGGTCATCTTGCGCACCGCGTCGGGCAGCGTGAGCACCTTCTCGTCGCGCACGTAGTGGCCGAGCACCCGGACGTTGGTCGAGTAGTTGCGCGGGTGCGGCACTCCCGGGGCGTCGAGGTTGATGGCCGAGCCGTCGCTGGCGACCGCGACCCACGGCAGGCGCATCACCTTGCGGACGTCGGCCTCGGACATCGTGTGGAAGATGCCGCTCACCTGGCCGCCCTCCTCGGCCATGATGTCGATGCAGGTGTCCATCGGGTCGGCGTCGCCGCGCAGCTTCGCGATGTCGGCGATGCGCTTGCCCTCGTACTGGCGGTTCTTCCCGGTGCGCGCCCGCGCCAGCGCGATGCCGGTCCAGCCGCCGTGCTCCTCGGCCCAGGTCGCGAAGTCCTTGTCGGCCTTCAGCCGGGCCCGCGCCGCCGGATCCTTCAGCCGGGCGGCGAACTGCGCCGGCCCGCCCTCGCGCATCCACAGCGGGAAGAAGGCGTTCCAGCCGTGGAACATGGCCGTGTAGGGGTACTGGTTCGCCGTCACGTCGAGCCCGCGGGCCCGCGCCGCCTCGAGCTGGGCGATGTACCTGTCGATGGTGCCCCACAGCGGCACGCCGCGAATCTTGAAGTGGAAGATGTGCACCGGGATCTTCGCCTGGGCGGCGACCCGGATCGCGTAGTCGAACTCGCGCGCCTGCTCGTGGCCCTCGCTGCCGGTGTGCGAGGTGTAGTTGCCGCCGTGGCGTGCCACGGTGCGGGCCATGTCGAGCACCTCCTCCGGGTGCTCGGGGCCGCCGCTCTCGAAGCGCGTCACCAGGCCCCAGGCGCCTTCCTCCATCGAGCGGGCGACCAGGTCGGTCATCTGTTTCCGCTGCGCCGGCGTCGCCGTCGCGCGGTCGTAGCCCATGACCACGCGACGGATCTGCTCGGAGGCGACGTGGGCGATGGTGTTGATCGAGATGCCCTGGCGCTCGAGGCGCGCGAAGTACTCGCCGAAGGTCCGCCAGTCGGGCGTGAGGCCGTCCTGGCCCTGTTCCTCCAGGTGATCGCGCGGTGCCGCCGAGGTGCTCTCGCCGGTGACGTCCAGGGTCACGCCCTGGCGGACCTTGCTCTGCGCATTGCCGTCGGCGACCAGCGGCATCTCGGAATGGGTGTGGAGATCGATGAATCCGGGAGCGACGACCAGCCCCGAGGCGTCGATGGCGCGGCGCGCCGGCTGCCCGGCGAGCTGGCCGATGGCCGCCACGCGGTCGCCGCGGATGCCGACATCGGCGCGCACGGCGGCCGCGCCGGTGCCGTCGAGCACCTGCCCGCCGGTGATGAGCACGTCGAAGGGCGGCGCCTGCGCCGGCGTGGCCACGACGAGGGCCACCAGCCCCGCCGCCAGCATCGTCACCCGCGTGCCGAGGCCGAGTCGTGCGCGCATGCCAACCTCCTGCGCCCGGAGTATAGGCGCCGTTCAGTCCTTGAGTTCGACCACGGTCGCGCCGCCGCCGCCCTGGTTCGGCGGCGCCGGCGTGGCCTTGGCGACCAGCGGGTGATCCTTCAGGAACTTCTCGAGGCCGCGCCGCAAGGCGCCGGTGCCATGACCGTGGACGATCCGCACCTCGCGCTGGTCTGTGACCAGCGTGTCGTCGAGGAACTTGCCGACGCGTTCGACCGCCTGCTCGACGGTGAGGCCGATCACGTTGATCTCGCCGAGCAGGCCGTCGCGCGGCTGGAGGTTGACGTTGACGCGCACGACCGGCTGGGCGGCCGGCTCGCCCTTGCCGGGCGGCGTGCCGGTGGCCTTGGGGGCCGAGCCGATCACCCGGAGGTCCGCCACCTTGGCCCGCATCCGCTTGCCGCGCACGTCCACTTCGGCCCGCGAGCCGTCGAGGCTGACGACGGCGCCTTCGAGGCCGAGACCGCCGACGGCGACCCGGGCCCCGACGGCGAGCGGCAGCGGCGAGGCCGGCGGCGGCGCCGGCGCCGTGCCGCCGGGCTGGCGCAGGCCCTGGACGATGCGATCGACGGCGGCCGCGGCCTCGGCCCGGGCGGCGCCGGTCTCCCCGGTGGACAGCGGCCGCGCCGCCTGGCCGATGAGCGACTCCGACCGTTCCTTCAACCGGGCGATCACCTCGTCGATGTCCTTGCGCGCCTGGCGCACCCGATCGTCGAGCTTCTCGTTGACCCGCTTCGCCAGCCGCCCCTCGCGCTCGGCGACCATGCTCTCGCGCTGGCGCAGGGCCTGGTTCTCGGCGGCCAGCGCCGCCCGTTCGCGCTCGAGCTTCCGCCGTTCGCTGTCGAGGGCGCGGGCCTGGGCATCGACCCGCTCGAGGTGCGCGTCGAGCCGCTTGCGGTCGTCGGAGAGGTAGCCGCGGGCGGCGGCGATGACCGCGACGGGCAGCCCGAGCCGCTGCGAGATCTCGATCGCCAGGCTGCGGCCGGGGGCGCCGTAGACCAGCCGGTAGCTGGGCGCGAAGGTGTGCGGGTCGAACGCGAACGCCGCCGTGGTGACGCCGTCGGTGGCGGTGCCCCACGTCTTCAGTGCGTCGTAGTGCGTGGTGGCGAAGACCAGTGCGCCGCGCTCCTTGAAGTGGGCGATGATCGCCGTCGCCAGCGCGCCGCCTTCCGCCGGGTCGGTGCCGGTGCCGACCTCGTCGAGCAGCACCAGCGCCGGCACCTGCAGCGCCCGGTCCATCGCCGCGATGTTGGTGATGTGAGCCGAGAAGGTGCTCAGGCTGGCCGAGATCGACTGCTCGTCGCCGATGTCGGCGAACAGGGTGCGGAATACCGGCAGCGTCGAGCCCTCGGCGGCCGGGATGTGCAGGCCGGCCTGCGTCATCAGCGCCAGCAGGCCCGCGGTCTTCAGCGCCACGGTCTTGCCGCCGGTGTTGGGCCCGGTGATGAGCAGCACCCGCGCCGGCGGCACCAGCAGGATGTCGACCGGCACCGGCGTGGTGGCGCGGCGCTCGCCGGCGTCCTCGAGCCGATCCACCACCGCCTGGATGAGCAGCGGATGGCGGGCCTGGCGCAGCTCGACGTGGCCGGTCGTCGCCAGCACCGGCTCGACGGCGTCCATGGCGTGGGCGAGCCGGGCCCGCGCCTGCAGCAGGTCGAGCTCCTCGGCGACGGCGAGGCTGACGCGGAAGTCGCCGCCGCGATGGCGGAAGCGATCGGTGAGCGCCAGCAGGATGCGGAAGATCTCCTCCGCCTCTTCTTCCTCGAGTCCGACGATCTCGTTGTTGATCTCGACCGTGGCCATCGGCTCCACGAACAGGCTGGCCCCGGTGGTCGAGGCGCCGTGGACGATGCCGGGAATCGCCGCCTTGTGCTCGGCGCGCACCATCAGCACGAAGCGGCCGTGGCGGCTGGTGACGACCTGTTCCTGCAGGTACTTCGCGGTGTCCCGGCCGCGGGCGAACTGATCGAGTGTCGTCCGCAGCTTGGCCCGCTGGCGCCGCAGCCGCTCGCGGATCGACGCCAGCGCCGGGCTGGCCTCGTCGAGCACCTCGCCGTTGACGTCGATAGCGCGGCGCACCGCCGACACCTCGTCGACGAACGACGCCAGACGGCCGACCAGCCGCTGCAGAATGGGGAAGTCGCCCGGCGCGCGGGCCACCGCCGCTTGCGCCTCGGCGATCGAGGCGACGAAGTCGGCGAGGATGCGCAGCTGCAGCGCCTCGAGCGGCCGGCCCTCCACGCCGAGCCCGTCGAGCGCGGCCTCGAGGCCGGCGCCGGCGCGCAGCGGGAACACGCCGTGCGACGCGACGTAGCGCACCGCTTCCGTCGTGGCGGCGAGCGACTGCGCCACCACCGCCCGATCGGTCTGCGGCGTCTCGGCCAGCATCCGCGCCTTGCCCACCGGCGTCAGCGCGAAGCTCGACAGCGCCTCGATGATGCGGTCGAATTCGAGAGAGGAGGGATTCACGGGTGGAGGGACCAGGGACCGGGGACCAGGGACCAGGGAACTCGGACCGTGACGCGGTCGCGGCGCCACCGAGCCGCCACCGACTGGGAGCGGCAACAGCAGCCGTACGTGCCGTCGAACCTCGTGAAGCAGGACAAGCGTTCTACCTGGTCCCTGGTCCCTGGTCCCCGGTCCCTACGGAGCGGTTGATGAGCGACGCCATCGCCCCGGCGCCGAAGCCGTTGTCGATGTTGACCACGGCGACGCCGTTGGCGCACGAGTTGAGCATGCCGAGCAGCGCGGCGAGGCCGCCGAAGCTGGCGCCGTAGCCGACGCTGGTCGGCACGGCGATCACCGGCACGGGGACCATGCCGGCGACCACGCTGGGCAGCGCGCCCTCCATCCCGGCGACGACGACGATCACCCGCGCCGCCTCCAGGCGCGGCCGCTCGGCCAGCACGCGGTGGATGCCGGCGACGCCGACGTCGTAGATGCGCACGACCTCGTTGCCCATCACCTCGGCGGTCACCGCCGCTTCCTCGGCCACCGGCAGGTCGGAGGTGCCGGCCGAGACCACGGCGATGGTGCCGCCGCCGGCGGTGGCGTCGCGGCCGAGGGTGATGGCCCGCGCCGTGTCGTGCCAGGTCACGCCCGGCACCGCGGCCCGAACCGCGTCGAACGCCTCGGGCGTGGCGCGCGTGACGAGCAGCGGCACACCGCGCCCGGCGATTCGGGCGGCGATGGCGGCGATCTGGTCCGGCGTCTTGCCGAGGCCGAGCACCACTTCGGGGAACCCCTGACGCACCGCGCGGTGGTGGTCCACCTTGGCGAAGCCCAGATCCTCGAACGGCCGGCCCCGCAGCTGTGCCAGCAGCCGCGCTTCGGCAGCGTCCGCCGTCACCGAACCGTCGCGTACGCCCTCGAGGAGGGCGCGAATGTCCGCCGGGGTCATCGCTCTATATCCTGCGTTTCGTTGACTTTGCCAAGTTGGCAACTATAATCGGGATTTTGGTGTCGGCATAGAATCCAGACGATGACGTTCGCAGAGACGCTGATCCTCGCCTCGTACTTCTTCGTGCTCGTCATCCTGGCCGTGTACGGGTGGCACCGCTACTACATGGTGTACCTCTACATGAAGCACAAGGACGAGCTGCCCGTCCCCAAGGACCACTTCTCGTCGTTGCCGGTCGTCACCATCCAGCTGCCGCTGTTCAACGAGATGTACGTGGTCGACCGGCTGGTCGACTCGGTCTGCGCCATCGACTACCCGCGCGAGCTCCTGGAGATCCAGGTGCTCGACGATTCGACCGACGAAACCACCCAGATCGCCCAGGCCGCGGTGCGCCGTCACGCCGCCGAGGGCATCGACATCAAGTACCTCCACCGCACCGACCGCTCGGGCTACAAGGCCGGCGCCCTCGACGCCGGCATGAAGGTGGCGCGCGGCGGCTTCATCGCCATCTTCGACGCCGACTTCATCCCTCGTCCCGACTTCCTGCGCAAGACCATCCACCACTTCACCGACGACAAGGTGGCGATGGTGCAGACGCGCTGGGGGCACGTCAACGAGGACTACTCGCTGCTCACCAAGATCCAGGCGATCCTGCTCGACGCCCATTTCGTGCTCGAGCACGGCAGCCGCAACCGCGGCGGCTGCTTCTTCAACTTCAACGGCACCGCCGGCATCTGGCGCCGCGAGGCGATCACCGACGGCGGCGGCTGGCAGCACGACACCCTCACCGAGGACCTCGACCTCAGCTACCGCACCCAGCTCAAGGGCTGGCGCTTCGTGTTCCTGCCCGACCACGTCGCCCCGGCCGAACTGCCGGTCGAGATGAACGCGTTCAAGAGCCAGCAGCACCGCTGGGCCAAGGGCTCGATCCAGACCTTCCTCAAGCTGATGCCGCACATCCTGCGGTCCGACCAGCCCTTCAAGGTCAAGGCCGAGGCGTTCTTCCACCTGTCGGCCAACTTCAACTACCCGCTGATGTGCATCCTGTCGGTGCTGATGGCGCCGTCGATGGTCATCCGCTACAACATGGGCTGGTACGAGATGCTGCTCATCGACGTGCCGCTGTTCCTGGCGGCGACGGCGTCGGTGGCCAACTTCTACATGGTCTGCCAGCGCGAGCTCTACCCGCGCACCTGGACCGAACGGCTGCGCTACCTGCCGTTCCTGATGTCGATCGGCATCGGCCTGGCGGTGAACAACACCAAGGCGGTCATCGAGGCGCTGATGCACAAGCCGAGCGAGTTCGCGCGGACGCCCAAGTACCACATCGAGGGCGGCGCCGACGAGTGGATGGGCAAGAAGTACCGGCAGGCGGTGGCCATCCAGCCGCTCGTCGAGCTGGCCCTCGGCCTCTACTTCACCGCGACGCTGTTCTACGCGCTGGCCAACGGCATCTACGGCACCGTGCCGTTCCTGATGCTGTTCCAGATCGGCTTCCTCTACACCGGCCTGCTGTCGATCGTCCAGCAGTACGGCGGCGACCTGGAGCTCAAGCCGGTGGCCAGCAAGCAGATCTGATATCGCGTGATCGATTGACCCGTTGATCGATTGATCTGGACGCTCGCATCGGCTGATCGGCGCGGCTGCCGCCGCGCGAGCGGCGCCGAACTCCGAGACCCGCGATCCCGAGATCTCCAGATCATGAGATCGCGCCCGTGATTGCCAGATAGATCACCCGATCATCCGATCAGGCGATCAACCGATGCCACTGTCCATGGAGCCCTGGCTCGAGACCGCGCGGCTGGCGCTGCGCCGCTTCACGCTCGACGACCTCGACACGCTGGCCCGGCTCAACGCCGATCCGCTCGTCACCCGCTATCTCAGCGGCGTGAAGGACCGCGCCGCCACCGAGGCGCTGCTGCGCACCCGCATCCTCGACTACTACGACCAGCATCCCGGGCTCGGGATCTGGGCCACGGTCGAGCGCGCCAGCGGTGAGGTCGCCGGCTTCCACGTCCTCAACCACATCCAGGGTGAGACCGACCTGCAGGTCGGCTACGCGCTCTTCACCGAGCACTGGGGCAAGGGCTACGCCACCGAGATGGCGGTAGCGCTGCTGCGCTACGCCTACGCCACGCTCGGTCTGCCGCAGGTGAACGCCATCACCGACCGCGACAACGTCGCCTCGCAGCGCGTGCTGCTCAAGGCCGGCCTCGAACGACGGGGCGAGCGCTCGTTCGCCCACCCGGCCTACGCCGCCAGCAGCCCGATGGCATGGTTCGAGAGCCACCGCGAGACGTGGCTGGCCGCCCATCCCTGAGCCGGGAACGCGACTGCGGTATCGTGTCGCGATGCGCCTCTCCAGTTTTGTCGCGGTGATTGCCGTCGCCGCCGCGGTGGCCGTCGCGCCGGCGGCGCAGTCCCCGTCGAGCGAGCCCTTCGACCTGGTGATCGCCGGCGGCCGGGTCGTGGACGGGAGCGGCAGTCCGTGGTTCGTCGGCGACGTGGCCGTCCGCGGCGATCGCATCGCGGCGGTCGGCCACCTGGGCAGCATCACCGCCAGGGTGCGGCTCGACGCCACCGGCCTGGTGGTGGCGCCGGGCTTCGTCGATCCGCACGTCCACGCCCGCGATCGGCTGTTCGAGCTGCCGACCGCCGAGGGCTATCTGCTGCAGGGGCTGACGACGGTGGTGGATGGCAACGACGGCAGCTCACCGCTGCCGCTGGCGCCGTTCCTCGACCAGGTCGCCGCCGCCACCGTATCACCCAACGTCGCGGCGTTCGTCGGCCAGGGCACGGTGCGCCAGGCGGTGATGGGCACCGCCAACCGCAAGGCGAGCGCCGACGAGATCGCGAAGATGCAGGCCCTGGTCGCCCAGGCGATGCGCGACGGCGCGCTCGGCCTCTCCACCGGTCTCGCCTACGTGCTCGGCGCCTACACGCCCACCGACGAGATCGTCGCGCTGGCGACGACGGCGCGCGAGCACGGCGGCATCTACATCTCGCACATGCGCGACGAGGGCGGCGGCGTCCTCGACTCGGTGCGCGAGACCATCGCCATCGGCGAGCGGGCGCGGATTCCGGTGCAGATCAGCCACCACAAGGTGGGCGGCCGCAGGCAGTTCGGGCAGAGCGTGCAGTCGCTCGAACTCATCGCCGCGGCCCGCGCCCGCGGCGTCGACGTGACCTTCGACCAGTATCCGTACACCGCGTCGCAGACCGGGTTGACGCTGATCTTTCCGCGCTGGGCGCTGGCCGACGACAAGCTGAACGAGCGGCTCGCCAGTGCCGGCACCCGCCGCGAGATCCGCACCGGCATGCTGGCCTTCATCGACGAACGCTTCGGCGACGATCCGTCACGAATCCAGCTGGTGCGCTGCGCCCACGATCCGGCGCTGGCCGGCAAGACGATCGCCGACCTGCTGAAGGCGGCCGGCCAACCGCTCACCCAGGTGGCGACCGCCGACATGGTGATCGAGCTGCAGCTCAAGGGTGGCTGCAGCGCCATCTTCCACGCCTACGACGAGCCCGACGTCGAGCGCTTCCTGCAGTCGCTGTTCGGCATGATCGGATCCGACGGCAGCCTGACCCGGCTCGGCGACGGCGCGCCGCATCCGCGCGCCTTCGGCACCTTCCCGCGCGTGCTCGGCTACTACGTGCGCGAGCGGAAGATCCTGACGATCGAAGAGGCGGTGCGCAAGATGACGTCGTTCCCGGCGGCGCGGCTGGGCCTGCAGGACCGCGGGCTGCTGCGCGTCGGGCTGGCCGCCGACGTCACCGTGTTCGACGCGGCGACCATCGCCGATCGATCGACCTTCACCGACCCGCACCACCACTCGATCGGCGTCCGTCATGTGGTAGTCAACGGCCGTCTCACCGTGAAAGACGGCGTCCATCTCGGCGTCCGCGCCGGGCGCGTGCTGCGTCGCGGCGCGTGATCGCGCGCGGTCAGCGGGCACGCGGCCGCGACATCGCTGCCGCCATCACGGGACGGTCACGGCCCACGTCCCCACCGACCAGAATTCGCCGGCGGCCGTGGAGTACACGGCGAGACTGAAACCCGTTCGGTCGGCGAAGCCGCACAGCCAAGTCGGACTCGAGCGCGCCGCGCACACGAGATCGACGTTGGCAGTGCTGCTCTCGTACAAACAGAGCTGGCCGGGTTCGGCGCGGGGGCTGCCCGCCGAACCTGGGCAGGCGAGGGTCGGCGGTTGCCCGACGCGAACGACGTTGGCCGCGACCGCAACCGGGGCACTCTGCAGCTGACGGGGGAAGGCCACGCCGTTGACGGCCGAAGCCGCCGCGCTCGCCGCCAGGCCGCCAGCCGAGTACGTGCCGCTGAAACGCAGCGGCCGCGCCTGGCCGGCAGTGGCCGACGGGTTGAACGTGAAGGTGCCCGAGTTGCCGGCGTCGTCGGTCCAGGTGCCAGCGAACGTTCCGAGCGAGATCGTCGCGTTGGTGGCGACGTGCACGCCGTCCGGCCGGGTCACGCCGACGGCGATCGAAATCGAGCCGTCGGGATTGAGGTGGGCCGTCCCTGCCGCCGGCGCGAGCCTCGCGGCGCCGCACTGGTTGTCGGTACCGGCCAGCAGGTAGACACCGCCCTTCTGTTCGACCTGCAACAACAGGACGTTGCAGTACGGCGACAGCTGCCAGCGGAACGTGCCGAGGATCTGCGCCGCCGCCGTCGCCGCGCCGCACGCACACAGCCCCACCGAGACCACCACGATGCGACCCCACCGACGCATGGTCACCTCCCTGGGGGGAGATGCGAAGCCTAATCCCGCTCGGCCGAGCGCCGCAACGGCGGTCGCGCGCCTACTTCGCGCTGACCAGCGGCGCTCCGGGCGCGAGAGTGCCCGATCGCGGCGGCGCCTCGCCGCGCTCCACCCAGCGGACCAGCGCGTCGAACGCCTGCTGCACCGTCGGGATGTAGGACGGGCCCTCGCCCATGGCATCGGCCACGTCGGGGTCGAGGCCCATCCGCGTCGCGATGTACTGGAACGACGCCGTGCCGTCGTCGTCGCCCGACATGTGCCACACGCCTTCGACGAGATAGAGGCGGTGACGATCGGCCGGCGAGACCTTGGCGCGATAGGCCTTCAGCTCGGTGATGACGAAGTCGTCCCACGTGCCAGCCACCTCGATGGTCGGCACCTGCACCCGGCCGGTCGAGTTCGATCCGGCGGCGGCCGGTGCCTTCGCGGCCGCGGCGCGCACGGCGCCGGCAGCGGTGTAGGGCCACAGGCGTCGAGCCGCGACGGGTGTGCCGATCGCGTCGGCGAACGCCACGACCTTCGGGTCGGAGTCCGGCAGGCCGGGATGGGCCTTGGGGTCGATGGCCGGCCACAGCGCGGCGAGTCGCGGCTGGCGCGCCAGCCGCGTCGGCAGATCGCCGCCGGCGCCGGCGACGATGACCACGCCGGCGTACGGCGTTCCGGCGGTCTCGGCGGCAAGTCTGGCGATGCCGCCGCCCATCGACAGGCCGAGCAGGTAGCGGCGCGCCGGCGCCTTGCCGAGGCGCCGGCCGACCTCGGCGGCGACCAGGTCGGCGAACTGGTTGGTGAGCGCCAGGCCGCCGCCGGCGTCGATGGCGCCGTCGCGATCGACGCTGGCATAGGCGAAGCCCCTGGCCACGGCGTGCCGGCCGATCACGTCGTCGAGCGCCGTCTCGTCGGTGCCGATGACCTTGCCGTCGCGGGAGAAATTGCTGCCGCCGGACCCGCCGTGGGCGCCGACGACGAGGCTGCCGTTCCACCCGCTCTCCGGGTACCGCAGAACGAACCGCTTGGCGACCGGCGCGCCCGCCACCGTGAGCGGCACCGTGCCCTTCACCTGCACGACGCCGTTCGCGCGCGACTCGGCGCTTCCGGCCAGCGACGAGGCGGGCGGCTGGGCGAGCCCGACCGATGACCACAGCGCGACGACGGCCGCGGTCTGAGCGATGGACACGAAGGATCGGCGCGTGGTCAGAACGTCGCGATCGGGTTCACCGGCGACCCCGACCCTCCCGGCGCCGGCAGCGCCGCCACCGTCAGCATGAACGCCCACCGCTTCAGCCGCGCCGCCACCGTAGCCACCTCCTCGAGGTCGGCGACGTCGATCATCGGCATGCCCAGCGAGTTGATCGACAGCATGTGGATCGGCCGCGGGAAGCCCTCGATGTTGGACGGCTGCACGTCCTGCACCGCGTCGCTGCTGATGAGGGCGATATCACGGGCCTTGAACCACGGCATCACCGAGACGTGGAAGCCCGCCGCCTCGCGCGCCGCCGGCCACGGCCCCTTCTCGGCCCGGCGCGCGAAACGGCCGGTGCGCAGGAACAGCGCGTCGCCGCTGCCGATGCGCACCCCCGAGTACTTCTCCCACGCCTCCAGGTCCGAGGCGTAGATCGGCGTGCCGGGCTCGAGGTACTTCACGCCGCGCATCAGCGGGATGTCGATCAGCACGCCACGGGTGACCAGGCCGTCCTTGAAGCCGAGGATGCTGTTCTTCATGCAGCCCGGCCCTTCGCCGAAGCCCTCACGGGTCGGCGTCGCCTGGTGGTACTTCTGGATGTCCCAGCCGTTGTAGGTCTTCCCCTCGAAGATGTAGTGGCACAACGAGTCCATGTGGGTCGTGGTGGTCGCGTGGTACATCGACGACACCACGTCCATCACCGCCGCGGTGGACAGTTTGCCGTCGCGCATCAGGAACTCGATCTTGAACGGCGTCGGGTTGTCGGCCAGCACCTCCTTGTCGAGGGTGTGGGCCATCGAGATCGAGATCCCCTCGCGGACCAGCGCCGCGGCGGCCTTGCGAACCGCCGGCGTGACGAGGTTGAAGGTGCCGATCTCGTCGGCGGCGCCCCAGCGTCCCCAATTCGAGATGTCCTTCATCATCTGCACGACCTCGGCGCGGGTCGGATTCGGCGGCGGGGCGCCCTGCGCCTCGACGGCGGGCACGGTGAGTCGAGCGACCAGGCCGAGCGTCACGGCCGCGGCCACTCCGAGCATCGGGCGGATCATGCGCACCTCCACGGCCGCGCAGCTTACCACCCGAGCGCCGCGACCCCGAGTCCGAGCCCCAAGCCCCGAGCCCCGAGCCCCGAGCCCCGAGACCCGATAGAATCCGCCCATGACCGACGTGAAGGCCAAGGCCGGGCTCGAAGACATCGTCGCCACCGATTCGAGCATCTGCTTCATCGACGGCGACCGCGGCGTGCTGTCGTACCGGGGCTACGACATCCACGACCTGGCGCGGTTCTCGACCTTCGAGGAGACGGCGTATCTGCTGTGGCACGGCCGGCTGCCGCTCAAGGCCGAACTGGGCGACCTGCAGTCGCAGCTGGCCGCAGCCCGGCCGCTGCCCGAGCCGATCGTCCGGCTGATGAAGATGCTGCCGCCGGTGGACGCGATGGACGCGCTGCGGACCCTCACCTCGGCCCTCGCCCACTACGACCCCGACGTTCACGACAACTCGGCGCGCGCGTCGTATCGCAAGGCCGTCCGGCTCACCGGGCAGGTCGCCAGCCTGGTCGCCACCTGGGGTCGGCTGCAGGCCGGCGGGGGACCGATCGCGCCGGACCCCGCCCTCGGTCACGCCGCCAACTTCCTCTACATGCTCACCGGCGAGCGGCCGAGTCCGACCGCGGTGCGGGCGATGGACATCGCCCTCACGCTGCACGCCGACCACGAGCTGAACGCCTCCACCTTCGCCGCCCGCGTCGCCGCCGCCACCCTCACCGACATCCACTCGGCGGTGGTTGCCGGCATCGGCACCCTGAAGGGACCGCTGCACGGCGGCGCCAACGCCGAGGTGATGAAGCTGCTGCTCGAACTCGGCAAGGACGCCGCGGCGGAGCGCATCGACGCGTTCGTCCGCGGCAAGCTGCAGCGCAAGGAGAAGATCCCGGGCTTCGGCCACCGCGTCTACACCACCGAGGATCCGCGCGCCACCCACCTGCGCGAGATGTCGCGCGAGATCGGCAGACGCGCCGGCCAGCCCGAGTGGTTCGCGATGTCGGAGCGGATCGAGGCGATCGTCAAGGGCGAGAAGAAGCTCAACCCCAACGTCGACTTCTACTCGGCGTCCACCTATTACACGATGGGCATCCCGGTGGACCTCTACACGCCGATCTTCGCGGTGAGCCGGATGTCGGGCTGGACCGCCCACGTGCTCGAACAGCTGGCCAACAACCGGCTCATCCGGCCCCGCGCCGAGTACACCGGTCCGGCCTACCCGCAGCCATGGGTGCCGCTGGACCAGCGATGAGGCGGCCCGGCCGCGCGGTCGGCCCGGTGGCCACCGCGGTGCTGGCGTTCGCCGCGGCCCTGGACCCGGTGCTGCTCGCCCAACAGCCGCTGGCCGAGTCACGCGAGGTGCGCCAGCTGGTCACGTTCCGCCATCTGCCCGGGCAGTCGGCGGCGGCGCTCTCGATCTATCGCGAGCACCTGGTGCCGATCTACCGCGACGTCGAGGCGATGCGCACGGTGCGGATGTTCGGGGAAGTCGAGAGCCCGGAGCCGCTCGACCTGATGGTCGTCACCCATTACGCCGACCTGGCGGCCATGGACCGGGCCAATGCGCAGCTGCGCCGGCCGTCGCCCGACCATCCGCCGGTGGGCGAGCTGTACCGCCGCCTGTCCGATCTCAGCCTCGGCCACCACGACCAGTTCGTCGAGCTGATCTCCGCGCCGGCCGTCGCCTCGTTGCCCGACGGGGCCCTCGAGGTGTTCGAGTTCTTCCGCCTCGATCGCACCTCGGCCGCGGCCTTCGAGCGTGTTGCGCTCGACACCGTCCATCGGTGGGAGCAGCAGCAGGAGATCCGCGATCTCGTCGCGCGCGCCGAGACCGCGCGCTTCCTGATCGCCGACGGCTGGGACTATCTGCGCACCTACGCCGTGCGCAGCCTCGGCGACTGGCAGCGCTACGTGACGCTGCGCGCCCGCCACGGCGCGGCCTCGGTCCTGAGCGCCACCACCACCCGCAAGACGATGATCCTGCGGGAGATCGCCGACCTGCGGGTGCGCTGATGGAGGAGATCCACCGGCTGATGCGCGAGGTGCCGCTGCCGATCTTCGCGCTGATGGTCGGCATTCCGCTGACGTTCGCCGTCGCCGCGGTGACCCTCGGCTGGTACGCGCAGGCCGCGGCCCGCCGCCGCCCGGGCGGGAGCGCGTCGCCGCGCGCGCAGCAGCAGGCGCTCGCCGCCGGGATCACCATGGCGGTGGTGCCGCTGGCCTTCGCCCTGCTGATGCTCTGGGGCCGGTTCGGCTGAGCCGACCCGGCCGCGGCGGGCCCGGGCGCAGGTGAGCCATAATGGATGGTTCACCGGCCCCGACGTGTCGAAACAGAGCCTCGTCCGCAACTTCGCCATCGTGGCGCACATCGACCACGGCAAGTCCACGCTCGCCGACCGCTTCCTCGAGGTCACCGGGGCGCTGCAGGCGCGCGAGATGGAGGCGCAGGTCCTCGACAGCATGGACCTGGAGCGCGAGCGCGGCATCACCATCAAGGCCCACCCGGTGCGCCTCAACTACGAGGCCGCCGACGGTCAGCGCTACATCCTCAACCTCATCGACACGCCCGGCCACGTCGACTTCGGCTACGAGGTGACCCGGTCGCTGGCCGCCTGCGAGGGCGCGCTGCTGCTCGTCGACGCCTCGCAGGGCGTCGAGGCGCAGACCCTGGCCAACGCCTACCTGGCCGTGGACGGCAACCTCGAGGTGCTGCCGGTGATCAACAAGATCGACCTGCCGAGCGCCCAGCCCGACGAGGCGCGGCGGCAGATCGAGGAGATCATCGGCCTCGACGGCGCCGGCGCGCTGCTGACCAGCGCCAAGGAGGGCCGCGGCGTCAAGGAGATCCTCGAGGCGGTGGTCGCCCGGGTGCCGCCGCCGTCGGGCGATCCCGACGCGCCGCTCAAGGCGCTGATCTTCGACTCGTGGTACGACGCCTACCGCGGCGTGGTCGTGGTCGTGCGCGTCATCGACGGCGCGCTGCGCCCGAAGATGAAGGTGCGCTTCATGGCCACGGCGCAGGACTACGAGGTGGAACAGCTCGGCGTCTTCACGCCCAAGCCGCTCGAGATGGCCGAGATCGGCGTCGGCGAGGTCGGGTTCATCGTCTGCGGCATCAAGCGCATCGCCGACGCCCAGATCGGCGACACCGTCACCGAGACCGCCCGGCCCACCGCCGAGCCGTTTCCGGGGTTCAAGCCGCTGAAGCCGATGGTCTTCGCCGGGCTCTACCCGGTGGAGAGCCACGCCTATTCCGAGCTGCGCGAGGCTCTGGAGAAACTGCGCCTCAACGACTCGGCGTTCTTCTTCGAGCCCGAGACCTCGGTGGCGCTGGGCTTCGGGTTCCGCTGCGGCTTTCTCGGCCTGCTGCACATGGAGATCGTCCAGGAGCGGCTCGAGCGCGAGTTCGACGTCGACCTGGTCACCACGGCGCCGGGCGTGCTCTACCGGGTGACCACCACCGACGGCACCGTCAGCGAGATCGACAGCCCGGCCAAGCTGCCCGAGCCGGGCAGCATCGCCAAGATCGAGGAGCCGGTGATCACGGCGATGATCCTCACGCCGAGCGAATTCGTCGGCGGCATCCTGCAGCTCTGCCAGGACAAGCGCGGCGTGCAGAAGGCCCTGGAGTACAAGGCCTCCGACCGCGTCCTCATCACCTACGAGCTGCCGTTCAACGAAGTGGTGCTCGACTTCTACGACCGCCTGAAGACGCTGTCGCGCGGTTACGCCTCGCTCGACTACCACGTCACCGGCTACTGGGAGTCGCCGCTGGTCAAGCTCGACATCCTGGTCAACGGCGACCCGGTCGACGCCCTGTCGATCATCGTCCACAAGGAGCGCGCCTACGAGCGCGGCCGGCTGCTGGTGTCGAAGATGCGCGAGCTGATCCCGCGGCAGATGTTCGAGGTGGCGATCCAGGCGGCGATCGGCAGCCGGATCATCGCCCGCGAGTCGGTCAAGGCGCTGCGCAAGAACGTCCTCGCCAAGTGCTACGGCGGCGACATCACCCGCAAGCGCAAGCTGCTCGAGAAGCAGAAGGAAGGCAAGAAGCGCATGAAGCGGGTCGGCAGCGTCGAGATTCCGCAGGAGGCGTTCCTGGCCGTGCTCAAGGTGCAGGGAGAGTCGTCGTGACCGCCGCGCCGGTGCCGTTCCAGAAATCCACCGTCCGCGAGTACTTCGAGTCGATCGCCGTGGCGGTGATCCTGGCGCTGTTCATCCGCACCTTCGTCGTGCAGGCGTTCAAGATCCCGACCGGCTCGATGGAGCCGAACCTGCTGGTCGGCGACCACCTGCTGGTCAACAAGTTCGTGTTCGCGCCAGCGGCGAGCGGCGTCGAGCGGGCGCTGCTGCCGATGCGCGGCGTCGAGCGCGGCGACGTCGTGGTGTTCAAGTATCCCGAGGATCCCGAACGCGACTTCATCAAGCGGATCGTCGGCCTGCCCGGCGAGACCATCGAGGTCAAGGGGACCCAGGTGCTGGTGAACGGCACGGCGATCGCCCAGCCCTTCGCCCACTTCCTGCTGCCGCACGACCCCAACACCCCGGCGAGCGAGGGCGATCCGCGCGAGCGCTTCGGCCCGGTGACGGTGCCGGCCGGCCACTACTTCGCGATGGGCGACAACCGCGACAACTCGCAGGACAGCCGCTACTGGGGCTTCCTGCCCGGGCACTACATCAAGGGCCGGGCGCTGATGATCTACTGGTCGTTCGCCTCGGGTGACGACGGCAGCGGCTCGCCCGGCGGCTTCGCCGGCACCCGCTGGTCGCGGCTGCTGCACCAGATCCACTGAACCGGCGCGCACCGCTGTGCAGCGGCGGCTCGCGCCACGCAGGACGTTCTCCCGAGCCCCGAGCCCCGAGCCCCGGTTCTTCCTGCTACACTCGATCCGCCTCCCCCGAGGCTGCGCATGTCGACCTTTCTCAAGCTCGCGTTCACGGCGCTCGTGCTGAACGCCTGCGTGCAGTTCGGCCGATCGGCGTGGACGTTCTACCAGTTCGAGGATTCGGTGCAGCAGGCGGCGCTGTTCAGCGCCAGCCAGACCGCGCCGCAGGTCAAGGCCCGCATCCGGCAGCTGGTCGATCAGCACCAGGTGCCGATGGATCCCGAGGTGGTGGAAGTGACCTACGCCGGCACGCAGGCGCGCATCACCGGTTCGTACACCGACAAGGTCAACGTGGTGCCGGGCGTCTACGTCTACGACTGGACGCACGCCCTCGACCTCGACGTCCGGCGTACGCCGTACTGACGCGATCCGCTATCCCTGCAGTGCCGCCGTGATGGCGTGCGAGTGCGCCGCCACCTCGTCGAGCACGGCGGCGATCTGCGCCGCGGCGTCGGCGCGGAACGCGTCGTCCTTGATGCCTTCGAGGTTGGTGCGGACGTTGGCGGCGGCGCCCTCGGCGGCGGCGCGCAGCATGCCCATCCCCACCAGCAGGTCGCTCGACGCCGAGGGATTGCCGAGCGCGGCGACCGTGCCGGCCAGGTCGAGCACGCGGGCGGCGCCCATCGCCGTCTGCAGCGGCACCGTCGTGGCGTCGCGGGTGGCGGCCTGAATCGCCTCGCGGCGCGCCGCCTTCTCCTCGTCGCTGGCTTTGGCCAGCCGGAACGCCGCCAGCAGCCGATCGAACGCCGCCGTGTCCTCGTCGGCCAGGGCGAGCAGGCGCTGCCGCTGGTCGGCCAACGGCGCCGCCAGCGCCGCCAGCACCGCCCGTTCCTCGTCGTCGTCGTGGCGGGTGCGCGGCAGTCCGGCCACCATCTGCACCAGCGCGGTGCCGAAGGCGCCGGCGATTGCCGCCACCGATCCGCCGCCGGGCGTGGGCTCGGGAGCGGCGACGCGGTCGAGCAGGGCGGTGAGCGGGAGCGAGGGCAGGGTGGACATCGCGCTCATCGTATCAGCCGTGGCCCGAATCAGACGGCGCCGGCCACCACCGCGCCACGCTTGATCACCGCGCTCACCACCGGCGCGCCGACGCGCACCAGATCGGCGATCGGCCCGTCGAGCACGACGGCGTCGAGCTGCTTGCCGGTCTCGAGGCTGCCGACGCAGTCGTGACGGTGGAGCGCCGCGGCGGCGTTGGCGGTGGCGGCGACGATCGCTTCTTCGAGCGTGAGGCCCATCGCGAAACACGCCAGGGCGATGACGAACGGCATCGACGCAGTGAACCCGCCGCCCGGGTTCATGTCGGTGGCCAGCGCCACCGGGACACCGCGCCCGACGAACATGCGCGCCGGGGCGTAACGGCCGAGCTTGAGGAAGAACGCCGCAGCCGGCAGCAGCGTGGCGACGACGCCGGCGCGGGCCATGGCGTCGGCCTCGGCCTCGCCGGTGAAGATCAGATGATCCGCCGATGCCGCGCCGACCTCGGCGGCCAGGCGCGATCCGCCGCTGGCCGCCAGCTCGTCGGCGTGGACGCGCGGCATCAGGCCCAGGCGCCGGCCGGCCTCGAGGATCCGCCGCGACTCCTCCACGGTGAACACGCCCTCCTCGCAGAACACGTCGTTCCACTCGGCCAGCCCCTCGGCGGCGACCGCGGGCAGCATCTCGTCGACGACCCGGCGCACGTAGTCGTCGCGACGGTCGCGGAACTCGACCGGGATCTCGTGGGCGCCCATGAACGTCGCGCTCAGCTCCACCGGCTGCGCCCCGGCCAGGACGCGAATGGCGCGCAGCATCCGCAGCTCGGCGGCGGTGTCGAGGCCGTAGCCGCTTTTCACCTCGCAGGTGGTGGTGCCGTGGGCCAGCGCGTCGGCGAGCCGCGGCCGCGCCGCCGCCACCAGCTGGTCCACGGTGGCCGCCCGCGTCGCCGTCACCGTCCGCACGATGCCGCCGCCGCCGGCGGCGATCTCGGCGTAGGTGGCGCCGGCCAGGCGGCGGGCCAGTTCGTCGCGGCGGTCGCCGGCGTAGACGAGGTGGGTGTGCGGATCGACGAACCCGGGCAGCACGGTTCGACCCCGGCCGTCGACGACCACTGCATCGGGGGTGAGCCGCACCGTGCGCGCCACCATGTCGGCGGCGCCGACGGCGACGATGCGCCCCTGCCAGCCGGCCACCGAGGCGCGCGGGACGACCGCAATCGCCGCCTGGCCGGCCCCCGCGCGCGGCGCCGGCCCAGCGCAGGTCACCACCAGATCGGCGTGATCGATGAGGACGTCGGCGGCGACGGGCATCTCAGTCCGTGCGTCCCAGCCGCGCGGCCACCTCGGACGGCGTCATGCCGCTGACCTTCACCCGCTTGCGCCGGGCCCGCTCGCCGCCGACCAGGGCCAGGTCGCGGCGGGGGACGCCCAGGGCGTCGGCCAGCAGCGCGATCAGCGCCGCGTTCGCCTCGCCGTCCACCGGCGGCGCCGCCAGGCGCACCAGCAGGGCACCGTCGCGGACCCCGGCCACCGCGGAGCGAGGAGCCCGGGGGATCACCCGCACGTCGAGCAGGGTGCCTCCGGCCACGGCGCTGACCACGGTCGGCTAGCCGTTCTGGGTGCGGGCGTCGGGCTCGCTGGCTGCCGGGGCCGCCGGGGCCGCCGGGGTGACGCCGGTGCCGCTGTCGGCGTGACGCGGCCGCATCAGGCGCACCTTGTCGTCGCGGTCGCGGGCGTCCTGCTCGCGGACGAAGTCGAGGGTGTTCTTGAGGGCGTTGATGATCGCCTCGACCGAGGTCTCGGTCTCGCGGCGGCGCATCTTCATGCCGTCGATCTCGCGCTGCAGTTCCTCGAGCCTGACCTGCGCGCGCTGGACGAGGGCGTCGGCGCGGGCCTCGGCCTCCTTCACCAGGCGCTGGGCGTCCTGATGGGCCGAGTCGCGCAGCCCGTCGGCGATCCGCTGGGCGCTCACCAGGGTGTTCTTGAGGCTCTTCTCCTCCGAGCGGTGCTCGGCCAGGGCGCTCTCGAGCCGCGCCACTTCCTGACGCAGCCGGTCGGCGTCGCGCAGCGCGCCCTCGTAGTCGTCGGCCACCTCGGCCAGCAGCGCGTCGACCTCGGCGCGGTCGTAGCCGCGCATCGCCGTCTTGAACTTCTGCTGCCGGAGATCCAGTGGAGTCACGTTCATGATGTCCGCCTCGTCCGTCACGCGCGGGCGCCGAAGATCGCGCTGCCCACCCGCACGATGGTCGCGCCTTCCTCGACCGCCACCGCGAAGTCGTGGCTCATGCCCATCGACAGTTCCGCCAGTCGCGCCGGCGGCGCCCCGGCCGCCAGCAACTCGTCACGCAGGGCGCGCAGCCGCCGGAACCACGGCCGCGCGTCCTCCGGATCGTCCACCGCCGGGGGCAGCAGCATCAATCCGACCAGCTCGGCGGCGACGCACGTCGCCCCCGCCTCCACGATGGCGCCCACCTCGTCGGGCGGCGCCCCGTGCTTCGTCGTCTCGCCGGCCAGATCGACCTGGACCAGCAGCCGGGGCCGCCGTCCGACGGCGGCCGCCGCGGCGTCGATCTTCTGCAGCAGCGACACGCTGTCCACGGCGTGGATCCAGTCGAACGCCTCACCGGCCCTCTTCGCCTTGTTCGACTGCAGGTGGCCGATCAGGTGCCAGCGGATCGTCGTATCGGTCAGTTCCGTGATCTTCTGCAGACCCTCCTGCACTTTGTTCTCGCCGAAGTCGTGCTGGCCGGCGCCGATCGCCGCCCGCACGTGCTCGGCGCCGTAGGTCTTCGACACCGCGACCAGCCGGACGCTTGCCGGGTCGCGTCCGGCGCGATCCGCCGCCGCCGCGATCCGCCCCCGGACGTCGGCCAGCCGCCCGGCGATGAGCGCGTCGAGCCCGCTCACGCCGGCGGCGGCTTGAGCTGCGCCAGCATGCCCTTGGCCTGCGCCGCGAACTGGCCGGTGGGCGCCAGCTTCAGATACTCCTCGAACGAGGCGACCGCGTCGGGAATCTTGCCTTCGTTGAGGTTGGCCATGCCGAGCTGGAACCGCGCATCGGCGTGGGTCGGGTCGGCTTTGACTACCTCCTCGAACTTCGCCTTCGCCTCGGCGATCTTGCCGGCGTTCCACAGGATGATGCCCTGGTTGTAGACGGCGTCGGCGTTGCCGGCCGGCGCCGAGGCAGCTGCCCTGGCGCCGATCGCGGCGGCCTCGTCGAAGCGCTTCTGGTTGTTGTAGAGGGTGGCCAGCGCGTTGAGCGACTCGGCGTGATCGCCCCTGATCTCCAGCGCCTTCTTCCAGTTCTCCTCGGCCTGCTTCTCGTCCTTCTTCTGCAGGTAGGCGGCGCCGATGTTGTAGTAGCACTCGTGACAGGTGGGCAGCAGCGTCAGCGCCTCCTGGAACTTGGCGATGGCGGCGTCGTGGTTGCCGCCGCGGCTGGCGGTGACGCCGCCGTCGAACGCCGCCCGCATCGCCGCCACCTTGGGGTCGGTGCCCGGCGGCACGGTGGACAGCCGGATGGTCACCTCGGAGGTGTTGCCGACGCGCACGCGCGTGTCGGCGAACCCGGTGCCGAGCTTGTCGGCGGCGGCCGACACCCGATAGCCGCCCGATTGCAGGCCGAGCTGCACGAACTCGCCGCGCTTGTCGGTCCTGGTGGTGAGCTTGCGGTTCACCCCCTCCATCACCTCGATGGTCACGGGCACGTCGGCGACCGGCTTGCCTTCGGCATCGACGACCTTGCCCTTGATGAGCCCGGTCTGGGCGAAGGCCGGAACGGCCAGGACCAGCGCCGCGACGACGGCGAGCGGTCCGGACAGGGTGCGATGGGACATCACGGGCCAACGACCTCCTCGACCGGCGCCACCGGCCCGGCCTCCGGGCCAGTGTAGCGCGGGAGTGGGGGGCTTGCCCCATGTCCAGATCGTGCCTGGTACAGGCCCCGGTCCCCTAGTGCCCGCCGAAGAACCTTCGCACGTCCTCGACCGCATGAGTGATCGGCGCCGGCGGCAGTGAGTCGAGGAACCGCCGGCCGTAGCCCATCGTCCGCAGCCGCGGGTCGAGCACCGCCAGGACCCCGCGGTCGGTGCGGTGGCGGATCAGCCGGCCGAGGCCCTGCAGCAGGGCCAGAATGGCCAGCGGCACCTGGTACTGCTCGAACGCGCTGCCGCCCTCGGCGTTCAGCGCCTCGATGCGCGCCGCGACGATCGGGTCGCCCGGCGAGGCGAACGGCAGCTTGTCGATGATGACCGCGCTCAACTGGTCGCCCTGCACGTCCACGCCCTGCCAGAAGGAGGACGTGGCGAAGAGCACCGCGTGCGGCGTGCGCCGGAACTCCTCGAGCAGCACCGACCGCGGCGCCGTCCCCTGCACCAGCACCGGGTAGTCGATCTCCAGTTCGAGCAGGCGGACCACGGCGCGCATCGTCGCGTAGCTGGTGAAGAGCACGAAGGCGCGGCCGCGCGAGCACTGCAGGAGCTGCTTCGTCTCCCAGGCCACCGCCTCGGCGTAGCGCGCGTCGCGCGGCAGCGGCATCCGCCGCGGCAGGTAGAGCAGCGTCTGGCTGGCGTAATCGAACTCCGACGGCACGCGAATCTCGGCGGCGTCGTCGAGGCCGAGCCGCGTGCGCACGTAGTCGAAGCCGCCGTCCACGGTGAGCGTCGCCGAGGTGAGCACCGTGGCGCGGCGGTCGCCGGCGACCAGGTCGCGGACGATGCGCGAGACGTCGATCGGCGCGGCGCGCAGCGTCACCGTGCGCTGGCGCACCTCGAGGAAGTAGACGTAGCCGGCATCGGCGGCGGCCATCAGGAAGCGCAGTTCGCCGGCCAGGGCGCCGGCGCGGCGGGCGATCGAGGCCGCATCCTCGCCGCGGCGGGCCGCCGGGGCGGCGCCGTCGTCGGCACCGGGCGCGGCGGCGGCGAGCGCGAACACCGCTTCGAGGCCGTCGAGGGCGCCGGCCAGTTCCAGTCCGGTGTCGAGGTGGTCGGCGAACCACTCCGCGGAGATGCGCAGGCGATCCTCGACCCCGGACCGCCCGGCCCGGGCCAGCGCCATCGCGCTGAAGAAGGCGCGACCGTGGTCGAGCACGCGCATCAGGGCCCGGGCCGCCTCCTGCTGCATCCGGTCGCGGCCCAGCGTGCGCAACGTCGCCTCGCCGTCGCGCACCAGGTCGTCCACGCGGTGGTTGCTGACGGCCACGCCGAAGTACTGGGTGGCCACGTCTTCGAGCTGGTGGGCTTCGTCCACCACCAGGTGCGGGCACGACGGGATCACCTCGCCGTAGGCGCTCTCGCGCACGGCCGCGTCGGCGCACAGGAGGTGGTGGTTGACGATCACCACGTCGGACTCGACGGCGCGCTGGCGCATGCGCGTGACGAAGCACTCGCTGTGCCGCGGGCACTCGCTGCCCAGGCACGTCTCGGCGGTGGCCGACACTTCGTGCCACAGCGGCAGGTCCTCGGGCAGCTCCGACAGCTCGGCGCGGTCGCCGGTCTCGGTCAGGCCTTTCCACTGCTCGATCACCGGCAGGAAGATCGCTTCCTCCGGCGCCAGCCGGTGGCCCTTCACGCCCTGCCGGCTGCGATACTCCTCCAGGCGGTGCAGGCACAGGTAGTTGGCCCGGCCCTTCATCGTCGTCGCCGTGAACGGGATGCCGAGCGCCTCGCGCAGCACCGGCACGTCCTTGGCGAAGATCTGCTCCTGCAGGTTCTTGGTGCCGGTGGAGACCAGCACGCGGTGGCCGCTCAGGATCGCCGGCACGAGATACGCCATGGTCTTGCCGGTGCCGGTGCCGGCCTCGGCGAGCAGCACGCCGCCGTCGTCGAGCACGCCGGCCACGGCGGCGGCCATCGCGCGCTGTCCGGGGCGCGGTTCGAACTGCGGGAGGGCGCGGGCCAGCGCGCCGTCGTCGGCGAACGCGTCGGCTACGCCGTCACGGAGTCGCGACGGTACAGCGGGAAGGTCTGACACAGCTGCTCGACCTCGGCCTTGACCGCGGCGGCGACGGCGGCGTCATCCGGCGCGGCGAGCACGCGCGTGATGAACGCGGCGACCACGCCCATCTCGGCCGGGCCGAGCCCGCGCGTCGTCGCCGCCGGCGTGCCGAGGCGGATGCCGCTGGCCACCATCGGCGGGTTGGTGTCGAACGGGATGGCGTTCTTGTTGACGGTGATGGCCGCGCGGCCGAGCGCCGCTTCCGCCACCTTGCCGGTGAGGCCCTTGGAGAACACGTCGAGCAGCACCAGGTGGTTGTCGGTGCCGCCGCTGACGATGCGGAAGCCGGCCCCGGCCAGCGCCTCGGCCAGCGCTTTGGCATTGGCGACGACGCGCCGCTGGTAGTCCACGAACGCCGGGTCGGCGGCCTGCCTGAAGCACACCGCCTTGGCGGCGATCACGTGCATCAGCGGCCCGCCCTGCACGCCCGGGAAGAGCGCGCGGTCGATCGCCTTGGCGTGCGCCTCGCGGCACAGGATGAGCCCGGCGCGCGGCCCGCGCAGCGTCTTGTGCGTGGTGGTGGTGACGAAGTCGGCGTGCGGCACCGGGTTGGGGTGCAGGCCGGTGGCGACCAGCCCGGCGATGTGCGCCATGTCCACCATCAGCAGCGCCCCGGCGGCGTCGGCGGCCTGGCGCAGCCGGGCGAAGTCGATCACCCGGGGGTAGGCGCTGGCGCCGCCGATGACCAGCTTCGGCTTGTGCTCGGCGGCCAGCCGGATCACCTCGTCGTAGTCGATCCGCTCGTCGTCCCTGCCGACGCCGTAGGGGACGACCTTGAAGTACTTGCCCGAGAAGTTGAGCGGATGGCCGTGGGTCAGGTGGCCGCCGTGGGCGAGGTTCATGCCCAGGATGGTGTCGCCCGGCTGCAGCGTGGCCAGCAGCACCGCCATGTTGGCCTGCGCGCCGGAATGCGGCTGCACGTTGGCGTGCTCCGCGCCGAACAGCGCCTTGGCGCGGGCGATCGCCAGCGACTCCACGACATCCACGTGTTCGCAGCCGCCGTAGTAGCGCTTGCCCGGATAGCCTTCGGCGTACTTGTTGGTCAGCACCGATCCCGCCGCTTCGAGTATGGCGACGCTGACGAAGTTCTCCGAGGCGATCAGCTCGAGGCCGGTCTCCTGCCGCTCGCCTTCGGCGGCGACGGCGCGGGCCACCTCGGGATCGGCCTCGGCCAGGGTCTGATGGAAGAACGCGCGGTCTGGGGACGGGGTCATGGGCAGAGGCCGCGGGAAGGCGTCAGGCGCGCGGCGCGGACGACGACTCGTGTTCGAGCTGGCGGATCTTGTCGACGCGTCCGGCGTGGCGGCCGCCGGCGAACGCCGTATCGAGGAAGGCGCCGACGATCGGCGCGGCGGCCTCGGGCGACAGCAGTCGGCCGGCGAGCGTGAGGACGTTGAGATCGTTGTGTTCGCGGGCCAGCGCCGCCGCCGCCGGGTCGCCGAGGGCCGCGGCGCGGACGCCCGGCACCTTGTTGGCGGCGATGGCCATGCCGACGCCGCTGCCGCACACCAGGATGCCGCGATCGGCCTGGCCGTCGGCGACGGCATGCGCGACCGCGGCGGCGAAGTCGGGGTAGTCGACCGACCGGTCGGACGCGGTGCCGAAGTCGCGCCAGACCACGCCGCGCGCGTCGAGCGTCCGCTTGAGCGCTTCCTTCAACGCGAAGCCCGCGTGGTCGGCGCCGAGCGCGACGATCATGGTGGGATTGTATCGCGTGATCGGTTGATCGGGCGATCTGACGATCGGCGGCGTGCATCTGTCGATCTGGCGAGCTGCGTCTGGTGTTCGACGAGCCGCGAGATCAGAGGTAGATCCCCAGATCGACAGATGTGGGCAGCCCGATCACCCGATCACTGGATCACCCGATCACGCGATAACCTCTATCTGCCGTGTCTCCCCTCGTCCAGATCTCTCCGCGCGGCGAGGCCCGCCTCCGTCGCGGGCATCCGTGGATCTACCGTTCCGACGTCGTCACCGCCGACGCCTCGGCCGGCGACGTCGTGCGCGTCGTCGGGCCGCACCAGCGGCCGCTCGGCCGCGCCCTGTTCTCCGACCGGTCGCAGATCACGCTGCGCCTGATCAGCCGCGACGACGTCGAGATCGACGAGCGGTTCTGGGCGGCGCGGCTCGACGCCGCGATCGCCTTCCGCGACCGGCTCGGCATCGACGCCTCGGCGTGGCGGCTGGTGCACGGCGAGGGCGACCTGCTGCCGTCGCTCATCGTCGATCGCTATGCCGACGTGCTGGTGGTGCAGACCCTGTCGCAGGCGACCGATCGGCTGCTGCCGGTGTTCGCGCGGCTGCTGATGGAGCGGACCGGCGCCCGCGGCGTGCTCGAGCGCAACGACCCGAGGGTGCGCGCCCTCGAAGGGCTGGAGGCGCGCGTGTCGGTGGTCGCCGGCGACGTCCCCGAGGTGGTCCGGGTGCACGAGGGGCCGATCGAGTACGACGTCGACGTCCGGCACGGCCAGAAGACCGGGCTGTTCCTCGACCAGCGCGAGAACCGTGCCGCCGCCGCCGGCTACGCGCGGGGCCGCCTGCTCGACGCCTTCAGCTACCACGGCGGCTTCGCGCTGGCCATGGCCGCGGCCTGCGCCCGCGTCGAGGCGCTCGACGTGTCGGCGGCTGCCGCCACCCAGATCGCGGCCAACGCCGCCGCCAACCGGCTGCCGCACGTCGAGGCCCGCGAAGCCAACGCCTTCGACGAGCTGCGCCGGCTGGAGAAGGCCGGCGCCCGCTACGACACGGTGGTGCTCGACCCGCCGGCGTTCGCCAAGAACAAGGCGGCGGTCGCCAAGGCGCTGGCCGGCTACAAGGAGATCAACCTGCGCGCCCTGCGCCTGCTCGAACCCGGCGGGGTGCTGGTGACCTGCACCTGCTCCTACCACGTGCACGACGCGCTCTTCGCCGAGGTCGTCCACGAGGCGGCCATCGACGCCGGTTGCCAGGTGAGCATCGTCGAGCGGCGCACCCAGGGCCGCGATCACCCGGTCCTGCTGGGGGTCCCCGAGACCCAGTACCTGACCTGCCTGATCCTGCGGAAGCTGGCTTGAATCCAACCGCCTGCAGGCGGTCGGGCGGGCCCCGCTGCGCCCGGTCCAAGCGCTGTGGAGATGACCTCGATGCGGTTGGCCCCGGCGCTGCATGGGGTGGCGCATCTCGCCGATATATGAGTAGAATCCCCGGCTCAGGAGACGTTCGTCACCCGCGGATGCAGCTCACCTTTCGGAGGTCCGAGCGATGAATCACGGTCACTATCGGAGCCAGTTGCTGGGCGTGCTGGTGTTGACGGCGGCGGCGGCCGCTCCGGCCCTCGCGCAGTCGCCGGCGGCAGCGCCGACCTTCACCAAGGACGTGGCGCCGATCTTCCAGGCCAAGTGCGAGTCGTGCCACCGGCCCGATTCGATCGCGCCGATGTCGCTCGTCACCTACGAGCAGAGCCGGCCGTGGGCCCGCTCGATCCGCGACCGCGTCCAGACGCGGCAGATGCCGCCCTGGCACATCGACAAGAGCCTGGGCATCCAGCACTTCGAGAACGACCGCTCGCTCAGCGACGCCGAGATCGACACCATCGTGAAGTGGGTGGCGGCCGGCGCGCCGAAGGGCGACATGAAGGACATGCCCAAGCCGGTCGAGTGGCCGAGCGATGACGTCTGGAACTTCGAGAAGCTCTACGGCAAGCCCGACCTGGTCATCAAGTCGCCCGCCTATACGCAGAAGGGCGACGCGATGGACGCCTGGTACAAGCCCGTGCAGGCCACCGGCCTGACCGAGGACCGCTGGGTGCGCGCCATCGAGATGCGGCCGGCCACGGTCAAGGGCCGCAAGATCACCCACCACGCGCTGGCCCGCCTGCAGCAGGACGACGGCGAGACCGGCAGCGCCGCCCCCGGCAACGGCGACGACCCCGGCCCCGGGCTGTTCATGGAGTGGGCGGTCGGCAAGCAGGGCGAGATCATGCGCGAGAACTCGGGCAAGCTGATGAAGCCCGGTTCGAAGATCGTGTGGGACATCCACTACCACGCCGTGGGTGAGGACATCACCGACTCGGTCGAGCTCGGCATCTACTTCTACCCGAAGGGCCAGGAGCCCAAGTTCCGCCAGACGCTGGCGCTGTTCAGCGGCATCACCGGCGGCAACCGCGCCCTCGACATCGCCCCCAACTCGCTCAGCGTCACGCAGAACTTCCACGTGATGAAGAAGGCCGGCCGGGTCGAGAACTTCCAGCCGCACATGCACCTGCGCGGCAAGGCGATGTCGATGGAGGCGATCCTCCCCACCGGCCAGATCCAGATGCTCAGCCAGGTGAGCGACTACAGCTTCAACTGGCACACCAACTACGTCTACGCCGACGACGCCGCGCCGCTGCTGCCCAAGGGCACCATCCTGCGCATCACCTCGTGGCACGACAACACCGCAGCCAACAAGAACAACCCCGACCCGAACCAGTGGGTCGGCTGGGGCGACCGCACCGTCGACGAGATGGCCCACGCGTGGGTGAACATCACCTACATGGACGACGAGGACTTCAAGGTCGAAGTCGACAAGCGCAAGGCGGCGACCGCCAGCAGCACCAGCGAGCGCCAGCAGCAGTAGCGGAGCCGCGCGGTTCCGTGTAACCAGTCATCCACGTTCGGGGGTGCTGTCGTGAGGCGGCACCCCCGATGTGTTTTCCGGACGGAGATTGCAGCGATGAAACGGTTGGTGTCGATTCCGCGCCGCCGCACGGCCGCCGTGGCGGCCGGCGCGGCCCTGGCGGTGAGCCTGGTCGTTCCCGCGGCCGGGCAGCTGCCGCTGTCGGCGCTGAAGGACAGCGGCGAAGCGGTGTACCCGGCCTTCGAGGGGTGGTACGCCAACCCCGACGGCACCTACAACCTGCTGCTCGGCTACTACAACCGCAACCAGAAGCAGGCGCTCGACATCCCGGTCGGGCCCAACAACCGCGTCGAGCCCGGCGGGCCCGACCTGGGCCAGCCCACCTACTTCCAGCCGCGCCGCGGCTGGGGCGTCTTCGCCATCAAGGTGCCGAAGGACTTCGGCAGCGAGAAGCGCTACACCTGGACCATCGTCGCCAACGGCAAGACCGCGTCGGTGCCGGTCGGGCTGATCAAGGACTATCAGATCGAGCCGTTCAAGGACGCCGCCGAGGGCAACACGCCGCCGGTGTTGAAGTTCTCGCCGACCGGCAAGACCTTCACCGGACCGCCGGTGGAGATCGCGCACACGCTCACCGGCGCCGTCGGCCAGGCGGTGACGCTCGAGGTGATCATCACCGACGACATGCACAAGGAAGAGGGCGAGAACCCGGCATTCGCCGGCCGCATCCCGCGTCTCGCCCAGTCGTGGCACAAGCATCGCGGGCCCGGCGACGTGACGTTCAGCGAGCAGCGGCCGAAGATCGCCGACGACGGCCGGACGACGACGACGGCGACGTTCTCGGCACCCGGTGAGTACATCCTGCGCGCCCAGGGCAACGACAACTCGGGCGAGGGCGGCGGCGGCTTCCAGTGCTGCTGGACCAACGCCTACGTGAAGGTGACGGTCAAATAGACGCTTGTCCAGCGGTGACGCCGCGGTACCAGGGGCGCCAGTGGCGGCGGTCCGCCGGTCAGGAGGGCGAAGGCTATACTCGACACTGCGATGTCGGTCGCTGCCGTCCGCTCGCCATTCGCCGCGATCCTGCTGACGGTCGCCGTCGGCACGGCCGCGGCCCAGCCGCCCGGGGCCACCGACCTCGATGGCCGGCCGGTGACGGCGATCGGTCATGGCGGCCCGACCGTGCTGCTCTTCACCGCGGTGGAGTGTCCGATCTCCGACCGCTACGCACCCGAGGTGCGCCGGCTCGCCACCCGCTTCCAGGCCGACGGCGTCGCCGTCTGGCTGGTCTACGCCAACGCTGGCGAGACCGCGGCGGCCGCGCGGGCCCACGCCGCCGCGTTCGGCTACGGCCTGCCGGTGGCGCTCGATCCTGCGGCGACTCTCGCCGATCGCGCCGGGGCCCAGGTGACGCCCGAAGCGGCGGTGTTCGACAGCGGCGGCCGGCTGGTCTACCGCGGCCGCATCGACGACCGCTATGTGGACTTCGGCGTCGACCGGCGCGTGCCGACCACCCACGAACTGGCCGACGCCGTCGCGGCGGTGCGGGAAGGCCGAGCGGTCGCGACGGCTGTTGTTCCAGCCGTCGGCTGCGCCATCGTGCGCTCCCGTCCATGACGCGACGGCTCGCGACCGTCGTCCTGGCGTGCGCCTTCGCGGCCGGCGCCGCGCGCGGGGCGGCGGCGCAGGCCGCGGCCCCGGCGGTCACGTTCAACCAGCACATCGCCCCGGTGCTCCACGGCCACTGCGCGCAGTGCCATCGCCCGGGCGGCGCCGGCCCGTTCAACCTCCTCACCTTCGCCGACGCCAGCCGCCGCGCCGCGCAGCTCGCCGCCGTCACGCGCTCCGGGTTCATGCCGCCGTGGCAGGCCGACGGCCATCCCGGCGAGTTCGTCGCCCAGCCGCGGCTGACGCCCGAACAGGTGGCGCTCTTCGCGCGCTGGGCCGAGGCGCCGGTCGAAGGTGCGGGCCGGCCACCGGCACCGCCGCGCTGGCCCGACGGCTGGTATCTGGGCGAGCCCGACCTGGTGGTCACACTGCCCGCCGGCTACACCCTGCCCGGCGAGCCGAGCGACGTGTTCCGCATCTTCGCCGTGCCGCTGCCGGTCAACGGCACGCGCCACGTGCGCGGCATCGAGTTCCACCCCGGCAATGCCCGCGTCGTCCACCACGCCAACATCCGTGTCGATCGCAGCGACGGCTCGCGCCGCCTCGATGAGGCCGACCCCGCTCCCGGCTACGACGGCCTGCTGGCGCGCTCGGCGGAGTATCCCGATGGCCACTTCCTGGGCTGGACGCCGGGGCAGATCGCGCCGCTGGTGGCTGCCGATCTCGCCTGGCGGCTCGACCCCGGCACCGATCTGGTGGTGCAGCTGCACATGCAGCCGAGCGGCAAGCCGGAAGCGGTGCGGCCGTCGATCGGCTTCTACTTCAGTGACACGCCGCCGACGCGCACGCCGTCGATCCTGCGGCTCGGATCGCAGGGCATCGACATCCCGGCCGGCGAGGCCCGCTACGTCGTCGAGGACCGCTACACGCTGCCGGTGGACGCCACGCTGCTGGCCGTACAGCCGCACGCCCACTACCGCGCCGCCGATGTCACCGGCACGGCGACCTTCCCCGACGGCTCGACCCGCACGCTGATTCACATCGGACGCTGGGACTTCCGCTGGCAGCACGTCTACCGCTACAGCCAGCCAGTGGCGCTGCCGCGCGGCACGACGGTGGCGATGCGCTACGTCTACGACAACTCGGCCGGCAACCCGCGCAATCCGCAGGTGCCGCCGACGCGGGTGCGCTGGGGGCAGCGCTCGTTCGACGAGATGGGCGATCTGTGGTTCCAGCTGGCCACGTCCAGCGACAGCGATCGCACGCGCCTTCGCGCCGAGGTCGACGCCAAGATGACCGCCGAGGACCTGATCGGCCTCGAGACCATGCTGGCCTCGACCCCCGACGACACCGAGCTGCACGACGACGCCGGCGTGCTGGCCCTGCTGCTCGGCCGTCCGGCCGTCGCCGTGAGCCACTTCCGGGCCAGCGCCGAGCGCAGGCCGCAGTCGGCGGCCGCGCACTACAACGTCGGCACGGCCCTCACCTCGGCCGGGTTGTTCGACGACGCCATCGCCGCCTACGAACGGGCGCTGGCCATCGACCCGCGCTACGCGAAGGCCCTCAACAACCTCGGCGACACGCTGATGGCGACGGGCCGCATCAGTGACGCCGTGCCGCGTTACGAGCAGGCGGTGGCGCTCGACCCGGCGATGGCCGAGTCGCGCAACAACCTCGGAGCGGCGCTGTGGCGGCGCGGCGACTACGCCCGGGCCGAGCGCGAGCTGCGCGAAGCGCTGCGGCTGCGTCCCGGCTACGCCGACGCCTATTTCAACCTGGGACACCTCGCCATCCGGACCAAGGACGTCGTGGCTGCCGGCCGCTACTTCCGGCAGGCCGCCGAGGCCAAGCCCGAGTGGGTGCTGGCGCTCACCACCGCGGCCTGGGTGCTGTCGACGGCGGCCGACCCCGAGGCGCGCGCGGCGGGGGAGGCGGTGCCGCTGGCCGAGCGGGCCGTGGCCCTCACCGGCCGGCGTGACGCCCGCGCCCTCGACGTGCTCGGCGTGGCCCTGGCCTCGGCCGGGCGGTTCGACGAAGCGGTGGCTGTCGCCCGGGAGGCGCTCACCGTGGCAGCGCCGCCGCTGACCGCGGCCGTGGCGGCGCGGCTGGCCCTGTACGAGCGGCGCGAGGCCTACGTGGACAAGTAGCCGGACGCCGCTTGCCAGCGGCAATCCCTGGCAAGTACGCTTCCGGGCCATGTCCCGACCTGCTGCCTCCCTGACCGTGCCGCTGCTGGCGCTCGCCGGCGCCGCGCTTCTCCAGTTCCCCCTCGCCGGGCAGTCCACGCCCGTCCGCGGGTTCTCGACCGATGCCGTCGCCGTGCAGCGCGCGCTCGAGGAGAAGTTCCGCGCCGTGCCCGACGCCGCCCGCCTCCGCGAGTACATGAAGGCGATGTCGGCCGAACCGCACGTCGCCGGCCGGCCCGGGTCGAAGGTGGTCGCCGACTACGCGCTGGAGAAGTTCAAGTCGTTCGGCTTGAACGCCTCGATCGAAGAGCTCGAGGCGTACATGCCGTGGCCGACCGAGCGCCGGCTCGAGATGGTGGCGCCGACCGGGCGCAGCATGCTCATCCAGGAGCCGCCGGTTCCGCAGGATCCCGATTCGCTCGACGCCGACCAGACGCCGACCTACAACGCCTATTCGGCCGACGGCGAGGTGACCGGCGAGGTGGTCTACGTGAACTACGGCATGCCGGCCGACTACGTCGAGCTCGAGAAGGCCGGCGTGAGCGTGAAGGGCAGGATCGTGCTGGCCCGCTACGGTGCCGGCTGGCGCGGCATCAAGCCCAAGGTGGCGTGGGAGCACGGCGCCGTCGGCTGCCTGATCTACTCCGACCCGCGCGACGACGGCTACTTCCAGGGCGAGGTCTTCCCGGCCGGCCCGTACCGGCCCGAGTTCGGCGTCCAGCGCGGCAGCGTGATGGACATGCCGATCCACACCGGCGATCCGCTCACCCCGGGCTGGGGCGCCGAGCGCGGCGGGAAGAAGCTGCCGGTGGCGGAGGCGAAGACCATTCTCAAGATCCCGGTGATGCCCATTTCGTGGGGCGACGCGCAGCCGCTGCTGGCGGCGATGCGCGGCCCGGTGGCGCCCGAGAGCTGGCGCGGCGCCCTGCCGGTCACGTATCGCCTCGGCCCCGGGCCGGCGGCCGTGCGGCTCAAGCTGGCGTTCGACTGGCAGAACCGGCCGCTCTACAACGTGATCGCCCGCATCGAGGGCTCGACGTTCCCCGACGAGTGGGTGATCTTCGGCAACCACCACGACGCCTGGGTGAACGGCGCCGACGATCCGATCAGCGGCGCCGTGTCGCTGATGGAAGTGGCGCGCGGCCTCGGCGAGCTGGTGAAGGGCGGCTGGCGGCCGAAGCGCACCATCATCCTGGCGTTGTGGGACGGCGAGGAATGGGGACTGCTCGGCTCCACCGAGTGGGCCGAGAAGCACCGCGACGAGCTGCGCGGCAAGGGCGTGGTCTACATCAACACCGACGGCACCGGCAAAGGCTGGCTGCAGGCCGGCGGCTCGCATTCGCTGCAGCAGTTCATCAGCGAGGTGGCCCGCGACGTCAACGACCCGAAGACCGGCAAGCCGGTGCTCGAGATGGCGCGGCGCAAAGCCATCGACGGCCTGCCCGAGGCCGAGCGCGTCGAGGCCGAGAAGGACGCCAACATCCGCATCGCGCCGCTCGGCTCGGGGTCGGACTTCACGCCGTTCCTGCAGCACCTCACGCTCGCCTCGCTCAACCTCGGCTTCGGCGGCGAGAGCCCGGGCGGTGTCTACCACTCCGTCTACGACTCGTTCGAGTGGTACACGAAGTACTCCGACGGCGACTTCGTCTTCGGGCGCACGCTGGCGCAGGTGACCGGCACCGCGGTGCTGCGGCTGTCGGAAGCGGCGGTGCTGCCATTTCGCTTCTCTGACATGTCCGACACGCTCGCGCGCTACGTGAGCGAGGTGCAGAAGCTGCACGCCGAGAAGAAGGCGCCGGCGATCGACTTCGCGCCGCTCGTCAGCGCGGTTGCGGCGCTGTCGAAGTCGTCGCTGGCCTTCGAGAAGGCCTACGGCGCCGTGCCCAACGCCACCGCCAAGGCGCTGCAGGTGCAGCAGGAGGCGCTGAAGGTGGTCAACCAGCTGGTCTACTCGTCGGAGCGGCGGCTGGGCAACGAGAAGGGCCTGCCGCGACGCGACTGGTTCCAGCACCAGATCTACGCGCCGGGGTTTTACACCGGCTACGGCGTGAAGACGCTGCCGCAGATCCGCGAGGGGCTCGAGGAGGGCCACTGGGACGAGGCCCGCGAGGGCGTCGGCAAGGTGGCGGCGGCGGTGTCGGCGCTGACCGAGCAGGTCGATCGCGCCACCTCTGGCCTGTCGCGGGCCGTGCGCTGAGACGTTGAGGTGCTGGCGGGCGTGACCCGGTGGGTCCTCCTGGCCTCAGGCCGCTGACGCTGAAACAATCATTCGGCCCGGAGGACCCACCGGGCCACGCCCGCCAGCGCCCACCACCACGGTGACCCGGCGGCTCGTCGTGGCCTCAGGCAGCGGTGGCTGAAATGCTTGTCGGCGTCGCTTCGATGCGCCAGAATTGCCGCGCCTCCGGACCTGTGTTGGGACCTCGATGATCGGGCAGCACCTGGGCCACTACCGAATCGTCCGGCAGATCGGCGCCGGCGGAATGGGCGTGGTCTACGAGGCCGAGGACACGACGCTCGGTCGCCAGGTGGCCCTCAAGGTCCTACCACCTGGGCTGGCGGCCGACGGCGATCGCCGCCAGCGTTTCGCCCGCGAGGCCAAGGCCGTCGCCGCGCTCAATCACCCGAACATCGTCACGCTGCACTCGGTCGAGGAGGCCGGCGGCGTGCACTTCATCACGATGGAGCTGGTGAAGGGCAGGACCCTCGCCGAACTCCTGCCTCGACGAGGCCTGTCGCTCGACCGGTTCTTCGCGCTGGCGATTCCCCTCGCCGACGCGGTGTCGGCGGCGCACCAGCAGGGCATCGCCCACCGCGATCTGAAGCCGGCCAACGTCATGGTCGGGGACGATGGCCGTCTCAAGGTGCTCGACTTCGGTCTCGCCAAGGGGATGGACGGCGCGGGAGACGTCGCCGGCCCGACCCAATCCGCCACCGGCGCCGGTCTCACGATCGGCACCCCTGCGTACATGTCGCCGGAGCAGGCGCAGGGCGAGCATGTCGACACCCGCTCCGACATCTTCTCGCTGGGCATCGTCTTCTACGAGATGCTGACTGGTCGCCGGCCGTTCGACGGCGACAACGCCGCCGCGGTCATGTCGGCGATCCTTCGCGATACGCCGAAGCCGGTGAGCGAACTGCAGCCAGCCGTGCCGCGGGCCCTGGCGCGGATGGTGGAGCGGTGCCTCGCCAAGCGACCGCTCGATCGATTTCAATCGGCGGTCGACCTCCGGCACAGCCTCGAGGAAGTGAAGCAGGACGTCGATTCGGGCGACGCGTTCCCGGCGCCCGCTGCCACGACCGCGAACCGGCTTCGGATAGCGAGGCTGGCCGCGGCGGTCACCGCCGCCACTGCATTGGCGCTCGCCGCCTTGGGCCTCTGGTCGCGTTCCGGTGACGATGGACCGGGCACGATCGTGCCGCAGTTCAGAAACCCGCTGCGGGTGGCATCCGCACTCGACCTCCTGCGATACTCGACGTGGTCGCCCGACGGCCAGCGCCTAGCCTACGAGTCGGGAATCGGCAACCTGGGCAACAGCGACATCTGGGTAGCGCAGCCCGGTGGCGGTGAGCCGGTGAACCTGACCAGGGACAGCGGTGCCAACGATCGGCGGCCCAGCTGGTCGCCGAACGGCCGGGAGATTGCCTTCCTGTCGAATCGCGACGGGGCCTGGGGGGTCTACCTGATGGCCGCGATCGGCGGCGGCCCACGAAAGGTGCTCGCTCTGTCGGATCTGACGCTGACGGCGAACAGCTTCAGCACACCGCAGTGGGCGCGCGATGGATCGCGCCTGTTCGTCGCGGGGGTCGAGGACAACCGGAACGTCGTCATCGACCTCGTGCTCGCCACGCTCGAACATTCGCGAATCGTGCTTCCCGTGCATTCGTCGCCACGCGTGTGGGACGTCAGCCTGCGCCCCGATGGGGGCCGGTTTGCGTATCTCGAAGCCGGGGGCGGCAACCCCGAACTGACCCGACTCTGGACGGTCGATGCGTCAGGGAACCAGGCGACTCCCCTCACCGATGGGAGGAGCGAAGTCTGGAGCCCGAGCTGGTCGAACGACGGACGCCGGGTGTTCTACGCCTCGAATCGCGGCGGGGTCATGGACCTGTGGCAGCAGGTGGTCGGTGCTGATGGCGCGCCAATCGGCGACCCGGTCGCGCTGACTTCGGGCCTCGACGTTCGCTCCGCGGCATTCTCGCCCGACGGATCCCGGCTGGCGTACTCGGCGGGAGGCCGCATCACCGGCCTCTGGCGCCTTCCCATCCTGGTGGACCGGCCCGCCACCTGGTCCGATGCCACCCAGGTGATTTCGGAACCCTCGTACATCGAGTACGTCGACGTGTCGCCGGACGGCCGGCAGCTGGCGGTCAGCTCCAACCGGCGCGGCAATCAGGACCTGTGGCTGCTGCCCGCGGGTGGTGGCGAGATGACGCCGCTGACGACCGATCCGACACCCGACTGGAATCCACGATGGTCGCCGGATGGACGCCAGATCGCGTTCTATGCGTATCGGAGCGGGAACCGCGACATCTGGGTCATGCCGGCGCAGGGCGGCCCGGCGCGCCAGCTCACGTTCGACCCGGCCTTCGACTGGTATCCGAGCTGGTCTCCGGACGATGGCCGCGAGATCAACTTCGTGTCCCAGCGCGACGGAGGGGCGGCGATTTGGGCGGTTGCCGTGGCGGGTGGGGAGCCGCACCGTATCGCAGCCGGGGGCAACCAGGCCGCCGAATGGTCGCCAGACGGGAAGTGGCTGGCCTTCGTGCGCCAGGGGAAGTTGTTTCGTCTGGACAGCAACGGCGGGGCACCGGTGCCGTTGTCCACCGGGTCTCATGTGCCGAGCGGTATTCGCCTGTCCCGTGATGGAGGCGCTGTCTTCTACAGCATCAATGGCGGGCCTCCAGAGGAACAGGGGCTGTGGCGACTCTCCCTGGCTGATGGAAAGATCTCCAGGCTCGCCAGATTCGAAGGGCGGCGCGGCGCCCTGGGATACCAATTCGCCGCCGACGCTCAGTACCTGTATGTGCTCTGGAACGAGTTCGACAGCGCGATCTGGGCAACCGACGCGGTCACCAGTACGTCCAGATGAGTTCTAAGCGAGTGGGCCGTTCGACACCGCGAGCCTGCCAGACCGCGCCCGCGCCCTCGCGACCGGCGACCGCCGCCGACTGCTATAGTGCGAAAAGGTACCGCCAGGGGCATCTCTCACGGCGAGGCTTGGGGCTCGGGTCCCGGGGCTCGGAAGGGCGTGAGCGGTTGAGAACGCACCCTTGGAACCTGATCCCGTTCACACGGGCGTAGGGAGAGCGGAGATGAGCGAACAGATCACGTCCACGCCCGGCGACTACGCCGAGGCGTTCCCCAACAGCTTCCGCGTCTACGACGAGTCGTCGGCGACCACGGCCGAGGGCACGTTCCCGATCCGCGTGCCGATGCGCGAGGTGCGGCTTGGCGGCGGGGAGCCGCCGGTGCGGCTCTACGACACCAGCGGGCCGCGCGGCGGCGACGTGCGCGCCGGGCTGCCGAAGCTGCGCGAGCCGTGGGTAGCGGCGCTGAAGGGGCATGCCTCGCCGACCCAGCTGCACTACGCGCGCAAGGGCGAGATCACGCCGGAGATGGCGTTCGTGGCCGCTCGGGAGGGGCTCCCGGCCACCTTCGTCCGCGACGAAGTGGCGCGCGGCCGGGCGATCATCCCGGCCAACATCCGCCACCTCGAGCTGGAGCCGATGATCATCGGCCGCCACTTCCTGGTGAAGATCAACGCCAACATCGGCAACTCGGCGGTGTCGTCGTCGATCGAGGAAGAGGTCGAGAAGCTGCGCTGGGCGACGCTGTGGGGCGCCGACACGGTGATGGATCTCTCCACCGGCAAGCAGATCCATGAGACCCGCGAGTGGATCCTGCGCAACTCGCCGGTGCCGATCGGCACCGTGCCGATCTACCAGGCGCTCGAGAAGGTCGGCGGCCGGCCCGAGGAGCTGACCTGGGAGATCTACCGCGACACGCTCATCGAACAAGCCGAGCAGGGGGTGGACTACTTCACCGTGCACGCCGGCGTGCTGCTGCGCTACGTGCCGATGACGGCGCGGCGGATGACCGGCATCGTCTCGCGCGGCGGCTCGATCATGGCCAAGTGGTGCCTTTCCCACCACCAGGAGAGCTTCCTCTACACGCGCTTCCGCGAGATCTGCGAGATCATGCGCGCCTACGACGTCAGCTTCTCGCTCGGCGACGGGCTGCGGCCCGGCTCGATCGCGGATGCCAACGACGAGGCGCAGTTCGCCGAGCTGCAGACCCAGGGCGAGCTGACGAAGATCGCCTGGGAGTTCGACGTGCAGGTGATGAACGAGGGCCCCGGGCACGTTCCCATGCATCTCATCAAGGAGAACATGGAGAAGCAGCTCGAGTGGTGCAGCGAGGCGCCGTTCTACACTCTGGGCCCGCTCACCACCGACGTCGCCCCCGGCTACGACCACATCACCTCGGCGATCGGCGCGGCGATGATCGGCTGGTACGGCACGGCGATGCTCTGCTACGTCACGCCCAAGGAGCACCTCGGCCTGCCCAATCGCGACGACGTCAAGGCCGGCGTCATCGCCTACAAGATCGCCGCCCACGCCGCCGACCTGGCCAAGGGGCACCCGCGGGCGCGGGTGTGGGACGACGCGCTCAGCAAGGCCCGCTTCGAGTTCCGCTGGGAGGACCAGTTCAACCTGGCGATGGATCCGGTCACCGCCCGCGCCTACCACGACGCGACCTTGCCGGCGCACGGCGCCAAGGTGGCGCACTTCTGCTCGATGTGCGGCCCGAAGTTCTGCAGCATGGAGATCACGCAGCAGCTGCGCCGCGAGGCGGCGCAGGGCATGGCCGACAAGAGCGAGGAGTTCAAGAAGCTGGGCGAGATCTACGTGGCGTCGAAGTCATGAGCGCCGTGATAGCGTGATCGTCGGCCCGCCGTCGCGGGCGCTCGTGCCGCCGGTGCGCCCCGGCGTGGAGGATGCCGTCGTGATCGCTGTCGCCGCTCGAGGTACTGCCGCTCTGCTGCTCGTCGCCGCTCCCGCCCTCGCCCAGTCCCCGCCCGCCGCCGACGTGCAGATCGCCGGCGCCGTCATGGCCGCCCCGGAGGATCGCCGGGCCGGCGCCATGGTGCTCGGCTGGACCGCCGACGGAAAGCTGGCGACGCTGCGCCCGGGCAGCAACGACCAGGTGTGCGTGGCCGACAACCCGAAGGTCGAGGGCTTCAACGTCGCCTGCTATCACAAGGACCTCGAGCCGTTCATGGCCCGTGGCCGGGAGTTGACCGCTCAGGGGATCACCGACGACAAGCAGCGCGACGCCGTGCGATGGAAGGAAGTGGAGAACGGCACGCTGCCGCTGCCGCGCGACGGGCGCATGCTGGCGGTGACGACCGGCAAGGCGTTCGACCCGGCCACCGGACTGGTCGTGGACGGCTACACGCGGTGGGTGATGTACATGCCGTTCGCGACCGCCGCCTCGACCGGACTCGGGACGAAGAACCTGCCGGGCGTGCCGTGGCTGATGGATCCGGGCACCGCCGGTGCCCACATCATGATCAGCCCGGCCCGGCCGGCGCCGCCGCGCCAGTAGGCGCGCCTCAAGCCCCGCCCGGCGGCGTGCCGGGCGGCGGCGGGACGATCTGGATGACCGTCGGGAAGCGGTCGGGCTGGGTGCCGGGCGTCGGACTCGGGTAGCCGGCCGAGCCGCTGAAGGTGAAGTCCTTTATGGTGACGCTGGGCGGGAACGCCATCGTCTCCTCGCGGAAGCGGCCGATCTCGAAGACGTGCGTCGGCGGCACCTCGAACACCAGGTTGCCGCGCTCCTTGAGGATGTTGCGGTAGTAGGTGACGAGGTCGGCGAACGGCGTCGCCACGCCGAACAGGTAGTAGCGCTGGCCGCGGCCGGCGTCGTAGGCGCGCAGGAACACCGCGTTCGGGTAGAGCGGCACGCCGAGCACCGCCTCGGTCGGCGCCTCGGCGGCCGCCGGCTGCGCGGTGCCGGCCGGGCCGGGCTGCGGGGCGCGCGGCGGCACCGGCTGCGGGCTCTGTGCGGTCAGGCCGGGCGCCGTCGCCATCAACACGATCGCCGCCGCCGTCGTCCGCCAGCTCCTCGTGCCCATGCCCGCATTATAGGATCGCCGTGCGCGCCGTTCCGGCCGCGCCCGTCACCCGTCCATGACTCATCCGCTCGACGCCTTCTGCCGCGCCCACCAATCCTGGCTCTTCGACCTGATCGAGGCGCTGGTCGCCATCGAATCCCCGACCGACGACAAGGCCGCCGTCGATCGCTGTGCCGCCGAGCTGCGGGCGCGCGCGGCGGCGGTGGGCTGGCGCGTCCGGGTCGAGGCCCGGCCCGACGCCGGCGACCATACCGTGCTCGAGATCGGCAGCGGCCGGCCGCGGATCCTGCTGGTCGGCCACGTGGACACGGTCTGGCCGATCGGCCAGCTGGCGCGGATGCCGATCGTCCGCCAGGACGGCCGGCTGTGCGGCCCCGGCGTGCTCGACATGAAGACCGGGGTGTCGATGGGCCTGCTGGCGGCGCGTGCGGTGTTCGACACCGCGGCGCCGGCCACCGGCGCGGTGGCGATGCTGGTCACCTCCGACGAAGAGACCGGCAGCCGCACGTCGCGGACGCTCATCGAGGCCGAGGCACTGGCCAGCGATGCCGTGCTCGTGCTCGAACCGGCACTGGCCGGCGGGGCGCTCAAGACCAGCCGCAAGGGCATCGGCCAGTTCCATCTGCACGTCACCGGGGTGGCCGCCCATGCCGGCGTCGATCCGGCCAAGGGCGTGAGCGCGGTCCGCGAGCTGGCCCGCCAGATTCTCGACCTCGAGCGCCTGCACGACCTGACCCGGGGGGTGTCGGTGAACGCCGGGGTCATCGCCGGCGGCACCCGGCCCAACGTCGTCGCCGAGGACGCCACGGCCATCGTCGACGTGCGGGCGCCGACGATCGCCGACGCCGCCGAGGTCGATTCCGCCTTCCGCCAGCTGCGGCCGCACTTGGCCGGGGCCCGGCTGACGGTGACCGGCGGCTTCGAGCGTCCGCCGATGGAGCGCTCCGCCGGCGTCGCGGCGCTCTACGCCGAGGCGCAGGCCGCCGCCGCCGAACTCGGTCAGGCGATCGCCGAGGGCGGCACGGGCGGCGGTTCGGACGGCAACTTCACGGCCGCCCTGGGCGTGCCGACGCTCGACGGGCTGGGCGCCATCGGCGACGGCGCCCACGCCCTGCACGAGCACGTCGAGATCGACCGCATCCTGCCGCGCACGGCGCTGCTGGCCACGCTCATCCGCCGGCTGCTCGTCAGCGCCGGGTCGCTGCCGCGCGGTTAGCGATCGGGCGCGAGCGGACGAAGCGCATCGGGATCTGCTTCGGCGGCGGTGGCTCGCCCGGTGCCTGGTCGTCCTCGCCGGTGCGGCGGCGAGCGGCGAGCCCGTACTTCGCCTTGAGCAGGCCGACCATCCGGCTCACCTCGTCGCTGTAGTCGGTCGCCGCGTACTTGCCGGCGAAGAGTCGCTCGTACCCCTCGACGAGGTGCGGGTACTCCTGCGCCAGGACGCGCATGAAGTGGGTGCGCGTCCCGCCTTCGAGGTGCAGCACCATCGCGCCCACCGACCGCGCGCCGTGGTCGGCGGCGGCCTTGAGCGTCGCCTCGACCAGCGACGCCCGCGTCGTGATCCCGGGCACCAGCGGCGCCATCAGCACGCCGCACGGGATGCCGGCGTCGGTCAGCGCGCGGACCGCGCGCAAGCGCTGCAGCGGCGGGGCCGTTCCCGGCTCGAGCCGCCGCCACGCGTCGTCGAGGCTGGGCACGCTGAGGTAGACCGAACAGCGGGTCTTCGCGGTGATGGCCCTGAGGACGTCGATGTCACGCACGACCATCGGCCCCTTGGTGACGATGCCGACCGGCGTGTCGAAGTCGCGGCAGGCCTCGAGCGCGCCGCGGGTGAGCGCGTAGCGGCCCTCGATCGGCTGATACGGATCGGTGGCGGTGCCCAGCGCGGGCTGCTCGCGCGTCCACGACGGCCGGGCCAGCTCGCGGCGCAGCACGGTGACGAAGTTGGTCTTGACGAAGATCACCGACGCGAAGTCGTCGCCTTCGCCCAGCTCGAGCTGGTGCTGGTAGCGACGGGCGAAGCAGTAGTGGCAACCGTGCGTGCAGCCGCGGTAGGGATTGAGCGTCCACTTGAACGGCATGCCCTCGACCTTGTTGAGGGCCGACCGGCAGCGGATCTCCTGGTAGGTGGCGTGGTCGGCGCGCTGGACCGCGTCGGGCAGCGCCGCCACGCCGCCGGCCTTCACGAGCGCGGCGACGTCGCGCGTCGTCGGCCGCTCGTCGCCGAGCTCGAACAGCGCCGGACCGCCCATCGCCATGGCAGTCGCATGATTTCGCTTTTTGTTCGCCTCGTCAAGAGGCGGCGCGAATCACGCCGCGCCGCCGCGGAACGCCTCGCGCCACGAGTTCAGCAGCGCATCGAGGGTCTCGTCGAGGCTCAGCCGCGGCGTCCAGCCGGTGTCGGCGGTGATCCGCTCGTGGCTGCCGACGATGACCGGTGTGTCCACCGGCCGCATCCGCGCCGGATCGACCACCACCGCCACCGGCACCCGCACCCGCGCCCGCAGGCCGTCGAGCAGCGCCTGCACCGGCACCGCCCGCCCCGAGCACACGTTGTAGCGGCGGCCCGGATGGCCGTGCGCCATCAGCGCGACGTAGGCGCGTACGGTGTCGCGCACGTCGGTCACGTCGCGGGCGGCGGCGAGGTTGCCGACGGCGATCGTCGGTTCGGCCAGGCCGGCCTCGATGGCGGCGAGCTGTCGGGCGAAGCTCGCCGCGGCGAACGCCGGCGACTGCCCGGGGCCGATGTGGTTGAACGAGCGGGTCACGATGGCCGGGATGCCGTACTCCCGCCACGCCGTGAGCGCCACCATCTCCTGCGCCAGCTTGCTGGTGCCGTAGGGGGTGTTGGGCGCCAGCGGCGACTCCTCGGTGAGCGGATCGCTGGAGGCCTTGTACACCGTCGCCGAGCCGGTGACGACGACCCGAGGGGCGAGAGACAGCGCGCGCAGTGCGTCGAACAGGTGGGCGGTGCCGACGACGTTGCTGGCCAGCGTGTCCTCGGCCTGGGCCCACGAATCGCCGACATGCGCGACCCCGGCGCAGTGATAGATGGCGGTCGGCCGGTCGGCCGCGACCGCGGCGGCGACCGCCGCGCGATCGCGCAGTTCGACGGCGCGCCAGGTGACGCCGGCCCACGCCGGTGGCGCCGACCCCGGCCGATACCAGCCGACCACCGGGCCGTCGGCCGCCACCAGCGGCACGAGGTGGCCGCCGACGAATCCGGCCGCGCCGGTGATGAGGGTGGCCATCAGTAGCTCGATCCGCCGCCGAAGTTGCCGAAGAAGTTCGAGAAGGTGCCGAGGCCGGCCAGCGTGAAGCCGAGGTTGAAGCGACGGTCCTTGGGGAACGGCGTGCTGCTGAAGCTGCCGTAGGAGAACTCCTGGTACTGCAGCACGACGCCGCAGCACTGGGCGTTGAAGAAGGCGACCACCCGCTGCTGCACCAGCCGCTCCTGTTCGATGTCCCAGTACATCGAGTAGGTGCCGCCGAGGCGTCCGTCCATGAAGGTCAGCCGCGAGGTGCCGTTGAGCGTGTTGGTGGGGAAGAACGACGACAGGCTGCGGCTCCACGCCAGCGACACCTGCCGCGTCGGCGTGCCGTAGTCGCTCCCGGCCGACATCGACAGCACCTTGCTCGCCTCGGCGTCGTACTCCATGCGGTAGGTGGCGCCGACCTGGGACGACACCTGCGAGCGCACGTTCAGCGACACCGGCGAGTAGTTGCTCGGCGCCCGGCCGCCGCCGGCGTCGATGTAGCTCGACTGGTAGGCCGAGTCGAACCGGCTGGCCTCCTGGTCGGAATAGTAGCTCTGCGAGACGCTGGCGGTGAGCAGCTCGCGCGGCGCGCTCGCCAGCGGCGAGGCGCTGGCCGCCTTCGACGCCTTGCGCACCAGCACGCGGTTGGTCAGGCCGTAGGTGACGCGGGTGACGCCGCCGATCACCCGGTCGTAGGAGCTGCCGAGCGTGATCACCCGGTCCTGGCCGTCGATCTCGGTGATGCGCTGCACCGAGAAGCTTGGCTCGATGACGTGCTTGAGACGATCGGCGAGGAAGTTGTTGGGCGTGTAGACCTTGCTGAACACCGGCCCGAGCACCTCGGCGCGCAGCTCGGTGTAGTTGCGGGTGTAGGACCGGTCCGACTCGTCGCCGCTGTCGTCGTAGCTGCGGCTGTACCAGGTGGTGCGGTTGGCGGCGCTGAGGTTGACGTTGAGGAAGGTCAGGCCGCTGATCGGCACCCGTACGGTCGGCGTCACGTCGACCCGGTTCATGCTCTGATCGTTCTCGCGACCGCCGTCGCGGAAGATGTAGAGCGGCCGCGACGCCTCGCTCTGCAGGGCAAAGAAGATCGGCAGTGGTCCGAGCCTGCGGTTCGAGATCGACGCGCTGAGGCTGGGCAGCGAGCCGGTGATGCGCGACGCGGCCTGGCTGAAGAACTGCTGGCTGCGCTGCGCCGTCAGCGAGGCGTTGAGGAACTGCCACGAGCCAGAGACGTTGCCGTTCCACGTGCTCTGGCTCTGTGTGGCGTTGAACACGTCCTGGCTGTAGAGCTGGTTCAAGGTCAGGTTCGACGAGTAGTCGATGCGGGCCCGCCCCTTGAGGCGGAACGGCAGGTCCTGGTTGAGCGAGCCGTTGACCAGCACGCTGCGCGACTCGGGCACGGCGCTGCCGTTGACGGTGGCCGCCTTCTGCATCAGGCGGTAGGCGCGGAGGTTGCCGACGTTGGTCGCCGAGCGCATCCACCGGTACTCGGTGCCGTAACCCTGGCCGGTCTGCGCGAACCAGTCGTGCATCACCGTCAGGTCCTGGCTGCGCGAGATCGCCCAGAAGAAGGCGTTGCTGATCGAGCTGCCCTGGTAGAGCGAGCGGCCGTAGGTGGGCAGCAGGAAGCCGGTGGCGCGGTCGTCGTCCTGGATCGGGTAATACATGATCGGCAGGTAGAACACCGGCACGTCCTTCACCCGCATCACGGCGTTGCGCAGCACGGCGTAGTCGCCGACGTTGATCGCCGCCGTCGACGCCACCAGCTCCCAGCGCGGCGTCGGCTGCACGCAGGTGGTGAACCCGCCCCGGGTGATCTTGTAGCGGTCGTCGCCGGTCTTCTCGAGGATCTCGCCGTAGAAGTAGACGTCGGGTTCGAGGGCCCCGAACATGCTCCTGTCGGCGCGTTCGCCCAGCGACGCCAGGCCCGAGGCGTTGTAGAACGTCCCGGTGCCGGCGCGGGTGAAGAAGACCGCCCGCTCGGCGGCGATGCGGGCCGTCTCCGTCTCGTAGACGACGTGACCCGAGGCCTCGACGCGGTTGTCGGCGGTGTAGAGGTCGACGACGTTGGCGTAGAACTTCTGGCCCTTGATCTCTTCGTTCTCCAGCTCGACCTGGCCGGTGAAGCGCCAGTGTCCGTCGTCGATCTGCTCGATGCGGAACTGCTTGCTGTTGTAGCCGGGGACCTGGGCGGCGGCGGGCGCGGCGAAGACCGCGGCGGCAGCGACGAGGCAGGAGAGGAGACGAAGCGTCATGACGTCTGCCGCGGCCGCGACTCCGCAGAATATCACGCGGGTTCGAAGCCGCCGCCGGCGAGCAACGCCTCGCGCAGCGGCCCGGCCAGGAAGATCGAACCGGCGACCACGACCGGTTCGCCGGCGGCGATCGCCGTCTGCACCGCCTGCCACGGATCCTCGATCGCCACGACCTCGAGGCCGCGGTCGATCGCCGCGACCGCGGCGGCCAGCTCCGCCGCGGTGCGGGCCCGCGGCGTGTCGGCGCGGGTGGCGACGACGCGCCGCAGCTGCGGCAGGAGCGGCGCGAGGATGCCGCCGGCGTCCTTGTCGCGCATGATCGAGGTCACCAAGGTCACCGGGCCGACGTCCGCCTCCGCGAGGTAGGACGCCAGCGCCCGAGCCCCGGCCGGATTGTGTGCGGCGTCGAGCAGCAGGCGCGCGCCGCCGCCGCGGCGCCGCAGCCACTCGAGGCGGGCCGGCCAGCGGACGTCGCGCAGCCCGGCCATGACGTGGCCGGCCTCGACGCGCACGGCGGTGGCCGCCGACAGCACTTCGAGGCTGCGCACGGCCACCGCGGCATTGGCCACCTGGTGGCGTCCGGCGAGGCCGAGCCGGACCGCCGGGTAGCGGCGCACCGGGGTGGTGATCGTGACCACGGCGTGGCCGGCGTCGGCGGCGGCCGCCAGCGTGACCTCGTCGTCGACCGCGACCAGCGGGGCGCCGGCGCGCGCCGCCGCCTCGCGGACGACGGCCATCGGCTCCACGGCGAGCGGGCCGACCACCAGCGGCACGCCCGGCTTGGCGATGCCGGCCTTTTCGGCGGCGATGGCGGCGAGCGTCGAGCCGAGATGACGCTCGTGGTCGAAGGCGATGCTGGTGATGGCGGCGACCGCCGGGCGGATGACGTTGGTGGCGTCGTAGCGCCCGCCGAGGCCGACCTCGACCACCGACACGTCGACCGCGGCGTCGGCGAAGACCACGAACGCCGCGGCGGTCGAGACCTCGAAGAAGGTCGGCACTGCGCTCAGCCGGCCGGCCGCGACCAGCGCGTCCACGGCGGCGAAGACCCGGCCGAGCGCGGCCTCGAGAATCGCCGGTGACACCGCGGCGCCGTCGACGACGACGCGTTCTTCGATCCGGACCAGATGCGGCGACGTGTAGCGGCCGACCCGCCAGCCGGCGGCGCGGAGCGCGGTGTCGACCATCGCCGTGACCGAGCCCTTGCCGTTGGTCCCGGCGACGTGAACGGCCGGCCAGCGCGCCTCCGGGTGGTCGAGGGCGGCGAGCAGCACGCGCATGGCCTCGAGGCCGAGCTTGATGCCGAACTGCTCGAGGGCGAACAGCCGCTCGACGTGGGTCATCGACCGTGCGGTCAGGGCGCGGCGGGGGCGGCCGCCGGCGTCATGCCCATGAAGCGCAGCAGCCTGGCGACGGTCGGCTTCAGCTCGCGGCGGTCGACCACCAGGTCGAGCATGCCGCGTTCGAGCAGGAACTCGCTGCGCTGGAAGCCGGCCGGCAGCTTCTGGCGGATGGTCTGCTCGATCACGCGCGGTCCGGCGAAGCCGATGAGCGCCTTGGGCTCGGCGAGGATGACGTCGCCCAGCATGGCGAAGCTGGCGGTGACACCGCCCGTGGTCGGGTCGGTGAGGATCGACAGATAGGGCAGCTGGGCGCGGTCGAGCCGGGCCAGCGCCGCCGCCACCTTGGCCATCTGCATCAGCGAGAGCGCCCCCTCCATCATCCGCGCGCCGCCGCTGCACGAGACGATCAGCACGGCCAGGCGCTGTTCGATCGCCGTCTCGATGGCGCGGACCAGCTTCTCGCCCATCACCACGCCCATGCTGCCGCCGATGAAGCCGTACTCCATCGCCCCGACGATCGCCGGCAGCCCCTCGATGGTGCCGGCGCCGACGATGATGGCGTCCTTCAGGCCGGTGCTCTTGCGGCTGGCGGCCAGGCGTGCCGCGTAGGGCTTGGTGTCGGTGAAGGTCAGCGGGTCGTTCGAGGCCAGTCCGGCGTCGTGTTCGACCCACTGCTCGTCATCGAAGAGCGAGCGCAGCCGCTCGGCCGCCGTGAGGCGGAAATGGTGGGCGCACTTCGGGCAGACACTGAGGGTCTTGGCCAGGTCCTTGGTGTAGATGATGGTGTCGCACTCGGGACACTTGACCCACAGGCCTTCGGGCACCCGGCTGGAGGCCGAGGGCGCGACGATCGGCTTGCGGGCCTTCTTGAACCAGGCCATCGACCTGCCAGCTTAGCAAACTCCCGCCGCTTCGGCGCTCACCGCGTCCGCGGCACGTAGTAGCGGGTGCCGTGGGTGTGGGTCTGCACCTGGCGGACCAGGTCGTCGAGGGCGGCGTCGTCGTGCTCGGGGTCGAACTGCGAGGTCTCGACCACCAGGAGCGGTGTCGCCGTGTAGTGGAAGAAGTAATGCTGGTACGCCTCGTTCAGCTCGCGCAGGTACTCGGCGTCGGGCCGCGGCGTGTCGTCGTCGGGCTCGTGCTCACGCGCCGCCGCCCGGGCCAGCAGCACGTCGGTGGGCGTCTGCAGGTAGACGACCAGGTCCGGCACCGGGACGTCGCGGGCGAGCAGGTCGAACAGCCGCTGGTAGATGAACAGCTCGTTGTCGTCGAGGTTGAGGAAGGCGAAGATCTTGTCCTTGTCGAACACGTAGTCGCAGACCGTGCTCTGCTGGAACAGGTCGGCCTGGCGCAGCGCCGACAGCTGGCGGTGGCGGTTGAGCAGGAAGAACAGCTGGGCCTGCAGGGCGGCGCCGGGGCGATCGGCGTAGAAGTCGGCGAGGAACGGGTTCTCGGCCCGCTCGAGCACCGCCGTGCCTTCGAGCCGGGCGGCGAGCCGCTCGGCGAGCCTGGTCTTGCCCGACCCGATCGGCCCGTCGATCGCGAGGTAGCGGAAGGCCACGGCGCGCGAGTATACCAGCGGCGTCGCGCCGGCCCGGTGATGCGCGCGGCGCATGGTATGGTGAAGGCCCTCACCCAGGAGACGCGCTGCCCGTGCACATCGATCGCCTCGACGTCCGACTGCTCCGTCTGCCGCTGGCGCACTTCTTCGAGACCAGTTTCGGACGCTCCTACGACCGCACCTTCCTGCTGATCCGCCTCGAGGGCGACGGCCAGGTCGGCTGGGGCGAATGCGTCGCCGAAGCCCACCCTTACTACAGCTCCGAGACCACCGAAACCGCCTGGCACATCATCACCTCGTTCCTGGCGGCACGGGTGGTCGGCAAGGACTTCGCCCATCCGCGCGAGGTCTTCCCGGCCATGGCCCGGGTGCGCGGCCACAACATGGCCAAGGCGGCGGTGGAGATGGCGGCGTGGGACCTCTACGCCCGGCGGCAGGGCCAGCCGCTGTCGGCGGTGCTCGGCGGCACCCGCGATCGCATCGCCTCCGGCGTGTCGATTGGCATCCAGGATTCGCTCGATCAGCTGGTGGCGAAGGTCGAGAAGGAACTCGCCGCCGGCTACCGGCGCATCAAGATCAAGATCAAGCCGGGGTGGGATCTGAACGCCGTCGAAGCGGTGCGGGCGAAGTTCCCCGACATCCTGCTGATGGTCGACGCCAACGCCGCCTACTCGGTGACGGACGGCGCCCATCTGGCGAAGCTCGACGCCTACAACCTGATGATGATCGAGCAGCCGCTCGAGTACGACGACGTGATGGACCACGTCCAGCTGCAGAAGGAGATCGCCACGCCGATCTGCCTCGACGAGTCGATCCACACGGTGCGCATCGCCCGCGACGCCATCGAGGCCAAGGCCTGCCGGATCATCAACATCAAGCCCGGGCGGGTCGGCGGCCACGGCGAGTCGATCCGGCTGCACGACCTGTGTCAGCAGCACGCCGTCCCGGTGTGGCACGGCGGCATGCTCGAGTCGGGCATCGGCCGCGCCCACAACATCCACCTGGCCAGCCTGCCCAACTTCACGCTGCCCGGCGACATCGCCGCCAGCAAGCGCTACTACGTGCCCGACCTGATCGAACCGGGGATCGAGGTGGCGCCCGACGGCACCATCCCGGTGCCGACCGGCCCGGGCATCGGCGTGACCATCGTCGAGGAGCGGGTCGCCGCGGCGACCCTCCGCCACGTGTCGCTCGACGCCGACACGGTGACCTCGGGGCACTGATCGCCGATGAGGGGAGCGAGCCGCTGGCTGGTGACGCCCGCCGCCGCGCTGCTGTGCGCGGCCTGCGCCGCACGCACCCCGCCGGCCGCGCCGGCGCCGCCCCCGGCCACCTACGAACAGAAGGTGGCGGCGATCCTCCGTCTCGAGGACCGGCGCGTCATCGCCGAGGCCCCGGCACCGCCCCCTGCGGTCACGTCGCTGACGGCGCTGCTCACCGACGACGAGGGTCGGATCCGCCGGCGGGCGGCGCTCGGCATCGGCCGCGCCGGCGAGGCCGAGGGCGTCGCCGCGCTCGTGCCGGTGCTGGCGCAGGACCGCGAGCCGGAGGTGCGGGCGATGGCGGCGTTCGCGCTCGGCCTGATTGGCGACCGCGCCGCCGTGGCGCCGCTCACCGCCGCGCTCGCCGACCCCGATCCACGCGTGCAGGGCCGCGCCGCCGAGGCCCTCGGGCTCATCGGCGACGCTGGGGCTGCCGGTCCGGTGGCGCAGATGGTCGGCACGCACGTGCGCGGCGGCGCCCTGGCCGGTCTCGACGCCGACGAGCTCGGGCATCCGCTGGCGCCGCCGGTCGAGGCCGCGCGCCTCGGCGTCTACGCCCTGGCCCGGCTGCGTGACATCGCGATGCTGCGCAGCGCCGTGCTCACGGCCGACGGTGCGCCGGCCAGCGACTGGTGGCCGTTGGCCTACGCGATGCAGCGGATCGGCCACGCCGACGCGCTGCCGACGCTGCGCGCGTGGCTCACCCGCGGCGGCGCGCTCACCCGTGCGTTCGCCGTGAAAGGGCTGGGCGGACTGAAGGACGCGGCCTCACGGGCGCAGCTCGAGGCGCTGGCCGCCGACGGCCGGCAGCCGCTGGCGGTGCGCGTGCAGGCGGTCCGCGCCCTCGGCGCCATCGCCGACGCGCGATCGGGGGCCACGCTGACCGCGCTGCTGCCGCCGGCGGCCGGCGGCGCGTTGCGGCTCGAAGCGGCGGCGGCGATCGCCGCGCTGGCCCGACCCGCCCTCGCCGAGTCGCTCATCGACTACCTCGAGGACGACTGGGCGCCGATGCGGGCAGCGGCGCAGGCGGCGATGGCGAAGAGCGATCCCGATGCCTTCATGCCGGTGCTCTCGGGGCTCTTCACCGACCCGGAGTGGAGCGTGCGCGCGGCCCTGGCGACGACCCTCGGCGGGCTCACCGCCGACGCCGCCGGACCCCGGCTGGCGCAGCTCGCCGCCGACGCCGATGCCAAGGTCGTCGCCGCGGCGTTGAAGGCGATGACCGCGGTGAAGCTGCCCGGCGTCGACAAGCGGCTGCTGGCAGCCCTGGCGCACGCCGATCCGATGGTGCGCGTCGCCGCCGCCGAAGGGCTCGCCATCGTGAAGCCGGCGGGCGCCGCCGCGGCGCTGGCGCGGGCGTTCGACGCGGCGGCCACCGAGTCCACCTACACCGTCCGGGCCGCGCTCCTCGCGGCGCTGGCGGCGATCGACGGCGCCGCCGCGGCGCCGCGCCTCACCGCCGCGCTCGCCGATCCCGACTGGGCCGTGCGGGTGCGGGCAGCGGCGCTGCTGGCCGGGCTGACGCCGCCGGTGGCGGGCCGGCCGACGCGGCCGGCCCCCGCCTACACCGCCGAGCCCGCGCTCGAGGCCGTCGACACGATGGTCGCCCCCCAGTTCTCGCCGCAGGCCTACCTGCGCACCAGCAAGGGCGAGGTGCGGATCGAGCTCGCTGTCCTCGACGCGCCGCGCGCGGTCGCCAACTTCGTCGCCCTGGTGCGCAAGGGCTTCTTCGACGGCGTGCGGCTGCACCGCGTGGTGCCGGACTTCGTGGTGCAGGACGGCGATCCCCGCGGTGACGGCGAAGGCGGACCCGGCTATGCCATCCGCGACGAGCTGAGCGAGCGGCCGTACCTGCGCGGCACGGTCGGCATGGCGCTCGACTGGAAGGACACCGGCGGCAGCCAGTTCTTCATCACCCACTCGCCGCAGCCGCACCTCGACGCGCGCTACACGGTGTTCGGCCAGGTCGTCGACGGCATGGCCGTGGTCGATCGGCTCGAGCCGTGGGACGCGATCGAATCGGTGCGAGTCTGGGACGGCACGCAGTGGATTGCCGGGCCCGCCGTCGCTCGCTGAACGACCCGGGCGACGGCGCGGCGAGCCTGGCGCACCTTCGTACATGAAAAAAGGGGGCACATCGTGCCCCCTGGATCTTGCAGTCGCTGAAGGGCGACTTACCGCTTCTTCGCGGTCTTCTTGGCGGCCTTCTTCGCGGCCTTCTTTGCCTTCTTCGCCATCGTAATCCCCCCCTTCAGGTTGGATGTCTGCGGTATCGGGTTCCGCGCCACCGGGTCGCGTCTGCCGCCTGGCACTCTGCGCCCTGTGCCGGTCCCCCCGCCTCGTGTGCGCGTCCGGCTGCCGTCCGCGCGATGTTGTGGTGAGAGGAAAGACGGGGCAGTTTGGTTCAAACCGCCCCGAAGGCCACCGACGGCCTACTTCTTCTTCGCGGTCTTCTTGGCCGCCTTCTTGGCCGCCTTCTTTGCCTTCTTCGCCATTGTTCCTCCTAAGGGTCCTGACTCCGCCGGATGGCAACCACCTACGGTCGTACTACGGGTGGCCTGAGTAGGGCTCCCTCATACCAGATGTAGATTATGGATGAGAAAAACGCGATGTCAAGCACAAACGACGGCCGCGTGTCAAAAGAAACGTCTCGACGACGCCGCGCGACCACGTCCGAGTGCGCGTTCGCTGTCAACTCCCCGGCCTCGGCGCGCCGCCTCCGCGCCGGCGACGCGGCCGTGCCCCGCGATCAGAACGCGTTGGTGCGCAGCCGCTGCTTCTCGGCGTGGCGATCGATCGCGAGCGTGATGAGCCGATCGATCAGCGCGGGGTAGGCGAGGCCGCTGGCCGCCCACATCTGCGGGTACATGCTGATCGTCGTGAAGCCGGGAATCGTGTTGATCTCGTTCACCACCAGCGCGCCGGTCGCCCGCGACAGCAGGAAGTCGACGCGGGCCATGCCGGCGGCGTCGATGGCGGTGAACGCCTCGATCGACAGCGCCTGCACGCGGGCGACGGTGGCGGCGTCGAGGTCGGCCGGCACCACCGTCTGCGATGCCGCGTCGATGTACTTCGACTCGTAGTCGTAGAACTCGCGTGACGGCAGCACCTCGCCGGGCAGCGAGGCCGCCGGCTCGTCGTTGCCGAGCACGGCGCACTCGATCTCGCGCGCCTCGGCGACGGCCGCCTCGACGACCGCCTTGCGATCGAACGCGAAGGCGGTTTCGAGCGCGGCCGGCAGGTCGTCCCAGCTCTTCACCTTCGAGATGCCGACGCTGGAGCCGAGGTTGGCCGGCTTGACGAAGAGCGGCAGGCCGAGCGCCCGCAGACGATCCTCGGCCGACTGGTGGCGATGCGTCCACTCGAAGTGGGTGAGTGCGACGTAGGGCGCGATCGGCAGGCCGCGCGCCGCGAACGCCGCCTTCATCGCCGCCTTGTCCATCCCGACCGCCGAGGCCAGCACGCCGGAGCCGACGTAGGGCACGGCGGCGAGCTCGAGCAGCCCCTGCACCGTGCCGTCCTCGCCGTGCGGGCCGTGCAGCACCGGGAACACCACGTCGAGGCCGAGGCCGGTCACCACCGCGCGATCCGGCTCGTCGCCGTCGTCGCCGGCCGGCCGCCGTTCGATGGTCACCAGGGTGTCCTCGCTCGGATGCGAGACCACCAGCGTGTCGCGTCCGGCGCGCGGCAGGCGGGCGGCGTGCTGGCGGCCCTGCTCGATCACCTCGGCGGCCGAGAGCGCCTGCGGCACCCGATCGGCCAGCACCCAGCGCCCGTCCTTCTCGATCCGGATCGGCACCGCCTCGTAGCGCGTGCGATCGAGGTGCTTGAAGATGGACGCGGCGGACGCCACCGACACCTCGTGCTCCCCGGACCGTCCGCCGTAGAGCACGCCGACGCGCAGCTTCTTCACGGAGGGATAATAGCAAGCGGCCAGCGGCGCGGATGGGGACTGTCCCGAATCGCCGGCCCGTCCCCTTCGTCTCGAGCCCCGAGCCCCGATGTTCTCGTTCCTGGTCACGCACACCGACGGCGCCGCCCGGGCCGGGGTGATGACGACCCCGCACGGCGCCGTCGAGACGCCGGCGTTCATGCCGGTCGGCACGCGGGGCGCCGTGAAGGCGATGACCGTGCGCACGCTCGAAGAGGCCGGGGCGCGCATCATCCTCGGCAACACCTATCACCTGTGGCTGCGCCCCGGGGCGGAGCTCATCGCCCGCCGGGGCGGGCTGCACCGCTTCAACGGCTGGAGTGGTCCCATCCTCACCGACAGCGGCGGCTACCAGGTGTTCAGCCTGGCGGCGCGGCGCAAGGTCGAGGAACTCGGCGTCCACTTCCGCTCGCACCTCGACGGCAGCGCCCAGCTGCTCACGCCGGAGCGCGCCGTCGACATCCAGGTGCTGCTCGGCTCCGACATCGCGATGGTGCTCGACGAGTGCCCGCCGCATCCGTCAACCCGTGAGGCGATTCGAGCGTCTCTCGACCTGACGACGCGGTGGGCCGGCCGGTGTCGCGCCCGGCTCGAGACGATCCGCGCCGGCGGCGGCGACGGCCCGGCCGCCACCACGCCCGGGCAGGCGCAGTTCGGCATCGTCCAGGGCGGCGTCTACACGGACCTGCGGGCCGAGAGCGCCGCGGCGCTGGTGGCGCTCGACTTCGAGGGCTACGCCATCGGCGGGCTGAGCGTCGGGGAGCCGAATGCGGTGATGCACGAGGTGGTGGAAGCGACGGCGCCGCGGCTGCCGGCGGGCAGGCCCCGCTACCTGATGGGGGTGGGGACGCCGGCCGACCTCGTCGAGGCGGTGAGCCGCGGGATCGACCTGTTCGACTGCGTGCTGCCGACCCGCAACGCCCGCAACGGGCAGCTCTTCACCCGGCTGGGGCCGCTCAACGTCAAGAACGCCCGGTTCGCCGAGGACGACGCGCCGCCCGACCCGGAGTGCCGCTGTTACACGTGCCGGCACTTCTCACGGGCCTATCTTCGCCATTTGTTCGTTGCCGGCGAGATCACCGGCAGCATCCTCAACACCATCCACAACCTGGCCTTCTACCTTGACACTATGCGGCTGATTAGGGAGGCTATTGCGTTTGGGACGTTCGGCGCGTTCAAGGCTGCGTACCTCCGCGCGCTCGACTCCCGGCCGTTTGCCCCATGACGTTCTTCCCCCTCGCTGACCCCGGGCCGATCCTGGCCATGGCCGCGCCTCCCAATGGCGGGGCGAGTCCGCTGGTCCAGTTCATCCCGTTCGTCCTGGTCCTGGCGATTTTCTATTTCATCATCCTGCTGCCGATGAAACGGCGGCAGAAGAAGGTCGAGGCCTTCCTGAGCGGCCTGAAGGTCGGCGACAAGGTGGTCACGACCGGCGGCATCCACGGCTCGGTCACCCGGCTGGACGAGCAGACGCTCCAGCTCGAGATCGCTCCGAACACGCGCGTCAAGGTGTCGCGCACCGCCGTGGTCGGATACGAAGGGCAGCCGCCGGTGGCCGCCGAAGCGAGCTGACACAACGACCATGGCGAAGAACCTGCGCTGGAAACTCCTCACCATCGTGGCCGTCATCGGCCTGGCCGCCTGGGCGTTCACGCCGCCGCAGGAGAAGGTGCGGCTCGGCCTCGACCTCAAGGGCGGCGTGCACCTGGTGATGCGGGTGCAGACCGACGACGCGCTGCGCGTCGAGACCGAATCGGCGGCCGACCGCCTGCGCGAGACGCTGCGCACCCAGAACATCGGCGTCGGCGGCGTCACCGTCGCCGGGCCGCTGGAGTTCCGGGTCACCGCGGTGCCGTCGGCGCAGGACGCCCAGTTCCGCCAGGCGCTGGTCGACGTCGATCTCAGCTACGACCGGTCGCAGTCGGGCGCCGACTACACCTTCCGGCTCAAGCCGGTGGTCGTCAACCAGCTCCGCGAGGAGACGGTCAACCAGGCGATCCAGACCATCGAGCGCCGTGTCAACGAGCTGGGCGTGGCCGAGCCGATCGTCGCCCGCCACAGCGCCGCCGACCAGATCCTGGTCCAGCTGCCCGGCGTCACCGACGTCAACCGCGCCAAGGAGATCATCCGCTCGACCGCGCTGCTCGAGCTCAAGCTGGTCGAGCAGGGGCCGTTCGTCGACGAGGCGTCGGCGCGGCAGGCGTTCGCCGGCAACGTGCCGCCCGACATCCAGATCCTGCCCGGCCAGAGCGAGGGCACGGTCGGCGCGCCGCCCACCACCGTGTACTACGCGGTGCGCCGCGTCGCCGCCGTGACCGGCCGCGACCTGCGCAACGCCCGGCCGAGCCTCGACGAGAACAACCGGCCGGCGGTCAGCTTCTCGCTGAACGCCGAGGGCGCGCAGAAGTTCGGCGCCTTCACCCAGGCCAACATCAACCGCCAGCTGGCCATCGTGCTCGACGGCCGCATCTACTCGGCGCCCAACATCCAGTCGCGCATCGACAGCGAGGGCCGCATCACCGGCAACTTCACCCAGCAGGAGGCCGGCGACCTCGGCCTGGTGCTGCGCTCCGGCGCGCTGCCGGCGTCGCTGACCTATCTCGAGGAACGCACCGTCGGCCCGTCGCTCGGCGCCGACTCGGTGCGCGCCGGCGTCTACGCCTCGGCCGGCGGGCTCGGCTTCGTGCTGCTGTTCCTGCTCGTCTACTACAAGCTGGCCGGCGTCAACGCCTTCGTCTCGATCTCGGCCAACCTGGTCATCCTGCTCGGCCTGATGGCCTACCTCGGCGCGACGATGACCCTGCCGGGCATCGCCGGCTTCATCCTGACCATTGGCATGGGCGTCGATTCCAACGTGCTCATCTTCGAGCGCATCAAGGAAGAGCTGGCCGCCGGCAAGGCGCCCAAGGCGGCGGTCGCCGCCGGCTTCGACCGGGTGTTCTGGACCATCGTCGATACCCACGTCGCCTCGCTCATCGCCGCGGCGTTCCTCTTCCAGTTCGGCACCGGCCCGATCCGCGGCTTCGCCACGACGCTGACGATCGGCCTCCTTTCGAACGTCTTCACCGCGGTGTTCGTGTCGCGGGCGATGTTCGAGCTGTTCCTGTCGCGGCGCCAGCAGCCGGCGACCATGAGCATCTAGGGCCCAGCTTCCGCCATGCGCATCTTCGAGAACGCCAACTACGACTTCATCCGCTGGCGCTGGCACGCCATCGCGCTGTCGACGCTCGTCGTCCTCGCCGGCATCGCCTTCACGGTGTCGCGCGGCGGCATCCCGCTCGGCATCGACTTCACCGGTGGCACCATCGTCGTCGTCAAGTTCGAGGCGCCGGTGGCCGAGGACGCCGTCCGCCAGGCGCTGGCCGGCGTGCCCGGCGAGAAGGTGGTGCAGAGCTACGGCGACCCGGCCGACAACCAGGTGCTGGTGCGGCTGCCCGAACTGGCCGAAGAACAGGGGGTCTCGCTCGAACAGGGCGCCCGGGCGGTGATCGCGGCGCTGCAGGGGGCCGGACTGCCGACGTTCGAGCTGCTGTCGCAGGAAATCGTCGGGCCGGTGATCGGCCGCGAGCTGCAGCTGAAGGGCCTCTACGCCACGCTCTTCTCGATCCTCGGCATCGCCGTCTACATCGCCTTCCGGTTCCGCCCGGCCTTCGCCGTCGGGGCCATCGCCGCCACGCTGCACGACGTGTTGGTCACGCTGGCGTTCCTGGCCTTCTTCGGCTACGACCTGTCGCTCAACATCGTCGCCGCGCTGCTCACCATCACCGGCTACTCGGTGAACGACACCATCGTGATCTTCGACCGGGTACGCGAGAACGTCCGCTCCAAGATGCGGCGCGACCCGCTGGAGAAGGTGGTCAACACCGCCGTCAACCAGACGCTGAGCCGCACGATCATCACCGCCGGCACGACGTTCCTGTCGGTGCTGGCGCTCTACGTGTTCGGCGGCGAGGTGCTCGAGGGCTTCGCCTTCACGATGCTGGTCGGGATCGTCAGCGGCACCTACTCGACGGTGTTCATCGCCGCTGCCATCGCCATCATCCTCGGCAACCGCAGCGGCGCGCCCGCCGCCGCGGCGGCCGCGCCGGTCAAGGTCAAGGCCGCCACCGCGCGGCGGTCGTAGCCCGACCGCCGTGGATCTGCTGGTCGCGGCGCTCCTCGGTGTCGTGCAGGGACTCACCGAGTTCCTGCCGGTGTCGTCGACGGCGCACCTGCTGCTGGCCGAACGGTTCCTCGGCTTCGCCGACCCGGGTGGGGCCTTCACCGTCATGATCCAGCTCGGGGCGATCCTGGCGGTGGTCTGGCTGTACCGGGTGAAGGTCTGGGCGGTGGTACGGGGGCTGCCGCACGACCGCGCGGCGCGGCGGTTCGCGCTGCTGGTGGCGGCCGGCTGCCTGCCGGCGCTGGTCGCCGGCGCGCTGTTCTCCGACTTCGTGAAGCAGGTGCTCTATTACAGTCCGACCGTCATCGGCGTGGCGTTCGTCGCCGGCGGAGTGGTGATGCTGGCGCTCGAGCGCGTCGGGCCGGTGCCCGACGTCCACGACGTCGATCACATTCCGCCCGCCCGCGCCTTCGGGGTCGGCCTGTGCCAGGTGCTGGCGCTGGTGCCGGGCGTGTCGCGATCGGGCGCGACCATCGTCGGCGGCGTGGCGATGGGCCTGCAGCGGACCACCGCCGCCGAGTTCTCGTTCTTCCTCTCGATGCCGACGATGACCGCGGCGTTTGCCCACGACCTGCTCGAGGTGCGGCACGTGCTGGCGCCGGAGCGGTTCCTGCAGATCGCCGTCGGCTTCGTCACCGCCTTCCTGGCCGCCGTGGTGGTGGTCAAGCCGTTCCTCCGCTTCGTCGGCCGCTCCGGATTCGCGCCCTTCGCGTGGTACCGGATCGTCACCGGCGCCGCGCTGCTCGCCGCCGTCGGCGCCGGGTGGCTGTAGGCCGGCGATGCAGTGGCTGCGCCGGAGCTTCATCACCGGGTTCTTCGTGACGGTGCCGCTCATCGTCAGCGTCGCCGCGCTGGTCTGGGCGTTCCGCTTCGTCGACGACTTCGCGACGCCGATCGCCGCCCGGCTGTTCGGGCGGGCGGTGCCGGGGGTCGGCGTCCTGGTGATGGCCACGCTGGTGCTCGGCGTCGGCGCGCTGGCCACCAACGTCATCGGCAAGCGGGTGCTGCAGCGCGGCGAGTCGTGGCTGCTGCGGGTGCCGGTCTTCAAGACCGTCTACGCGCCGGTGAAACAGCTGATCGCCGCCTTCTCGCCCGACAACGACGCCGGCTTCAAGCGCGTCGTCCTGGTCGAGGATCCGGCCCGCGGCCTGCTGCTCGGCTTCCTGACCCGCGAGTTCACGCTCGACCGCGGCGCCGGCCCCGAGCCCTTCGTGGCCGTCTACGTGCCGACCAACCATCTGTACCTGGGGGACATCGTGGCGTTCCCCGCCTATGTGGTGCACTACCCGGACCTGACCGTCGAGGACGGCGTCCGGATCTTCCTGACCGGCGGCATGGCGCTGCCGCCGTCACTTCGCTCCCGCGGCGACGCGGCGGGAGTGTAGGATTCTGCGGTTCACCGGCACGGATCGAGGAGCTGAGAGCAGACGTATGACGAACATGGTGCGATACGTGGGGCAGTGGGGATGTCGGGCGGCGGTCGCCGCCGCCTTCCTGGTGACGATGGCGGGCCCGCTGGCCCAGGCGGCGTGGGCGCAGGAGCCGGCCGGAGCGGCGCACGACGCCGCGCACCGGCCCGGCGGCGAGGTCAACATCCAGCTGCCGGACCTCAATACCGGCGACTTCCTCGGGATGACCGGGCACGAGATCCTGCTGACCGGCCTGGTGGTGTGCGTGCTCGGGCTGCTGTTCGGCGCCTGGACCTACAACGCCGTCAAGAACCTGCCGGTGCACAAGTCGATGTCCGACGTCTCCGAGCTCATCTACGAGACGTGCAAGGCCTACCTCGTCCAGCAGGGGAAGTTCTTGCTCATCCTGGAGGTCTTCATCGGCACGGTGATGGTGGCCTACTTCTGGCTCACCGGGCTCGAGCCGTCGCGGATCGCCATCGTCCTCCTGTTCAGCCTGATCGGCATCGGCGGCAGCTACGGGGTGGCCTGGTACGGCATCCGCATCAACACCCTGGCCAACTCGCGCACCGCGTTCGCCAGCCTGCGCGGCCACGCCTTCCCGGTCTGCGACATCCCGCTGCGCTCGGGCATGAGCGTCGGCATGATGCTGATCTCGGTCGAGCTGCTGTTCATGCTCGCCATCCTGCTGTTCATCCCCGGCGAGTACGCCGGCGTCTGCTTCCTCGGCTTCGCCATCGGCGAGTCGCTCGGCGCCGCCGCGCTGCGCATCGCCGGCGGCATCTTCACCAAGATCGCCGACATCGGCAGCGACCTGATGAAGGTCGTCTTCAAGATCAAGGAAGACGACGCCCGCAACCCCGGCGTGATCGCCGACTGCACCGGCGACAACGCCGGCGACTCGGTCGGCCCGACCGCCGACGGCTTCGAGACCTACGGCGTCACCGGGGTGGCGCTGATCTCCTTCATCATGCTGGCCGTCAAGGATCCGGCCGTGCAGGTCCAGCTGCTGGTCTGGATCTTCATGATGCGGGTGATGATGGTGCTGGCCTCGGCCGGCTCCTACCTGGTCAACAACGCCATCCAGAAGGCCAAGTACGCCGGCCAGGCCAAGATGGACTTCGAGGCGCCGCTCACCTGGCTGGTGTGGATGACCTCGATCGTCTCGGTGGTCCTGACCTACGTGCTGTCGGCGCTGCTGATTCCCGATCTCGGCGGCAACACCGCGCTGTGGTGGCAGCTGTCGACGGTGATCACCTGCGGCACCCTGGCCGGGGCGATCATCCCCGAGTTCGTCAAGGTGTTCACCTCGGTCCACTCCGGCCACGTCCGCGAGGTGGTGACCTCGTCGCGCGAAGGCGGCCCGTCGCTGAACATCCTGTCGGGGCTGGTCGCCGGGAACTTCAGCGGCTACTGGCTCGGCCTGGCGATCATGCTGCTGATGGCGATCGCCTACTGGGTGTCGATGATGGGCCTCGGCGCCCTGATGCTGGCGCCAGCCGTGTTCGCCTTCGGCCTGGTCGCCTTCGGCTTCCTCGGCATGGGCCCGGTGACCATCGCCGTCGACTCCTACGGGCCGGTCACCGACAACGCCCAGTCGGTGTACGAGCTGTCGCTGATCGAGACCCTGCCCGGCATCGAGAAGGAGATCGAGAAGTCGCACGGCTTCCCGGTGAACTTCACCGTCGCCAAGGAGCTGCTCGAGGAGAACGACGGCGCCGGCAACACCTTCAAGGCCACCGCCAAGCCGGTGCTGATCGGCACCGCAGTGGTCGGGGCCACCACGATGATCTTCGCGATCATCATGGCCCTCACCCAGGGGCTGGCCGACGCCTCGGCGATCGCCAAGCTGTCGATCCTGCACCCGCCGTTCCTGCTCGGCCTCATCACCGGCGGCGCGGTGATCTACTGGTTCACCGGCGCCTCGATGCAGGCGGTGACGACCGGCGCCTACCGCGCCGTCGAGTTCATCAAGCAGAACATCAAGCTCGACGGCGCCACCAAGGCCTCGGTCGAGGACAGCAAGAAGGTCGTGGAGATCTGCACGGTCTACGCGCAGAAGGGCATGTTCAACATCTTCCTCGGGGTCTTCTTCTCGACCCTGGCCTTCGCCTTCGTCGAGCCGTTCTTCTTCATCGGGTATCTCATCTCGATCGCGCTCTTCGGCCTCTACCAGGCCATCTTCATGGCCAACGCCGGCGGCGCCTGGGACAACGCCAAGAAGATCGTCGAGACCGAGCTGAAGGCCAAGGGCACCGAGCTGCACGCCGCCTCGGTGGTCGGCGACACCGTCGGCGACCCGTTCAAGGACACCTCGTCGGTGGCGATGAACCCGGTGATCAAGTTCACCACCCTGTTCGGGCTCCTCGCCGTCGAACTTGGCGTCTACCTGTCGGCCGAGCAGGGCGCCGGCCTGACCCAGGTGCTGGCCGCCGCTTTCTTCGTGGCCAGCATGTACTTCGTCTGGCGCTCGTTCTACGGCATGCGGATCGAGAGCTAGCCAGGCCAGCGGCGCCGGGAAAGTCCGGGTCCGGCACGACGTTCACGGAATTGTCGTCTTTTGTTCGCCATGCGGCGGGGGTCGTCTTCGGCCTCCGCCGTTTTCTCATGCAATCGACCGGCGCGCGGCGATTGACGACGGCCGGCGGCGCCACTAGAATGCCCCGGTTTCCGGCGCGTCCCCAGGCGCGTCGGAGCCGATCTCTCGCCGCCGGAATCACGGGCGCCGAAACGGTTGGTGCCACTTTCCGAGAACCGGTGTCAAAGCAGAAGACAGAGGTGTCGACCACCCGGGGCAGCACACCGCCTCTTTCGTTGACACCCCAAAAAACCCGTCGCTATAATCGGCGGCCTTGCGGTTCGGCCGGCGACCGTCGGCGGGTCAGGTAGGAGGAAGAGACACGTGCCACGCGACCTCTTTGGTGATGTCGTCGACCCGTCCATCAAGATGGGCAACAAGTCGGGTTATACCGTTGCCCTGACGATGCTGGCGGAGGTCGCGATCCTGGCGGCCATCGTGATCGTGCCGCTGATGGCGGCCGACATCCTGCCGACGCCGCCCTCGATGATGGCGTTCGTCGCGGCGCCGCCCCCGCCGCCCCCGCCGCCCCCGCCCCCGCCCCCGCCGCAGGCGGCCGCACCTCCGCCCGAGGTCGAGGTCAACCCGACGGCCGCCCCGGTCGAGGCGCCCAGTGAGATCAAGCCGGAGACCGGTATCGAGGCCGGCTTCGAAGGGCAGGTCGGTGGCGTCGACGGCGGTCTCGCCGGCGGCGTCGTCGGCGGCATCACCGGCGGCATCCCCGAGGCACCGCCGCCGCCGCCGCCGCCGCCCACCCAGCCGGTGCGCGTCGGCGGCAACATCAAGCCGCCGCAGAAGGTCAAGCACGTCAACCCGACCTACCCGCCAATCGCGCAGTCGGCGCGCGTCCAGGGCATCGTGATCATCGAGGCCACCATCGGCCCGAGCGGCGCGGTGCAGGATGCCCGCGTGCTGCGGTCGATTCCTCTGCTCGACCAGGCGGCGCTCGACGCGGTGAAGCAGTGGCAGTTCACGCCGACCTTGCTGAACGGCGTGCCCGTGCCGGTCATCATGACGGTCACGGTCCAGTTCACGCTGCAGTAGGTCGCGGCGTTTGATGACGACTCCTTATCAGGGTCTTTTCCGGAGGAACACGATGAACGCTCGGAGAATTGGTCAGATTGCATTCGCCGGTCTCGGCGCTCTGCTCGTCAGCACGCCCGCGTTCGCCCAGGAAGGCGGCGGCATCGACTTCATCGAGATGTTCGAGCAGATGGGTCCGGTGGCCATGGCCATCGCCGCGTGCTTGTTCATCATGTCGTTCTGGTCGGTGGGTGTCGCCATCGAGCGCATCTACACCTTCAGCCAGGCCAAGAAGCAGTCGAAGATGTATGCGCCGCTGGTCGCCAAGCACCTCAAGGACGGCCGCCTGAAGGAGGCCATCCAGCTGTCGTCCTCGAAGGACTACCGCTACAGCCACCTCGCCAAGGTGGTGCTGGCCGGCCTGCAGGAGTACCAGTTCCAGCAGGACAGCAGCGGCGGCGCGGCTCTGAACCGTGACGACCTGCTCGACACCGTCCGCCGCTCGATCCAGCGCGCCACCGCGCTGACCTCGAACGACCTGAAGAAGGGCGTCTCGAGCCTGGCGACCATCGGCGCCACCGCCCCGTTCGTCGGTCTGCTCGGCACGGTGGTCGGCGTCATCAACGCGTTCGTCGGCATCGCCTCGACCGGGTCGGGCGGCATCGGCGCCGTGTCGGCCGGTATCGCCGAGGCGCTGGTCGAGACCGCGCTCGGACTGTTCGTGGCCATCCCGGCGGTGTGGTTCTACAACTACCTGACCGGCCGCCTCGAGTACTTCAACGTCGAGATGGACAACTCGTCGTCGGAGCTGCTCGACTACTTCATCCGGAAGACGTCCTAGGCTGCATCTGCATCGTGGCGCCGCCCCTCGCGGGCGGCGCCGGTCTGCTTAACGAGGAGAGTGCACCATGGCAATGGATGTCGGCGGCGCCAAAGGAGGCGTCAAGTCGGACATCAACGTGACGCCGCTGGTCGACGTCATGCTCGTGCTCCTGATCATCATGATGATCATCGCCCCGCTGCTGCAGAAGGGCGTTGACGTCCGGCTGCCGACGGCGACCAACAGCGCCGACAAGCCGGAGACGCAGGACCAGACGGTGGTCGGGGTCACTCCGGACGGCCGCTTCTGGGTCAACGGAGTGCAGGTGCCGGACGCCGACGTCCGCACCCGGGTCGACGACATCCTCGAAGGCAAGAAGGATCGCATCATCCTCATCAAGGCCGACGAGGACGCGCCCTACGGCCGCGTCATGGAAGTGATGGACGCGCTGCGGGCGGCGGGCATCGAGGACATGGGGCTCATCACCGAGCGCAAGGCCCAGGCGGGAGGCAACTGAGATGTCGCACCACAATCACCTCGGCGCCGAGAAGATCGTCACCGCCAAGAAGCTCGAAGCCAACGGCGACATGAACATCACGCCGATGATCGACGTGCTGCTCGTGCTGCTGGTCATCTTCATGGCCGCGCTGCCGCTGTCGCAGAAGGGCATCGACGTCAATCTGCCGGCCGAGACCAAGACCAAGGACCAGAAGACGCTCGACATCTCGCAGATCGTGCTGGAGTACACCGGGCAGAAGGTCATCTCGGTGAACAAGCAGGACGTGCAGCTGCGGGATCTCGAGGAGATGCTGCGCAAGATCTACGAGGAGCGCAAGGACAAGACGATGTTCATCGCCGGCGACGGCGTGCTCCGCTACGGCGACATCGTCGCGGTCATCGACGCCGCCAAGGGCGCCGGTGTCGAGAAGGTCGGCATCATCACGGAAGGCATGCGTCGCGCCGCCGCGGCGCAGTCGGGCGCCAACTAGCCCCCGTCCGTTCCATCGTGTTTCCGCGGGCCGTCCTCCGGGACGGCCCGATGTTTTTCTGGCCCGCGCCGGCCGCCGCCGGGCCCCTGCCGCATGCCTGCCGCCGTTTGCCTCGCCCTGCTGGGCCTGCCCTGGGACCGCTCGTCGTCGTTCGCGCGCGGCGCCGCCGAGGCCCCGCCGCACATCCGGCGGGCCCTGTGGTCGCCATCGACCAACAGCTCGACCGAGATCGGCCTGGCCATCGAGCCGGAGACGCTGGACGACCGCGGCGACGTGGCGCTGGGCGAAGACGCCGGCCTGGCCCGTGCGGCGATCGAACGCGCCGTGTCTGGCATCCTGGCGGCCGGGGCGGTGCCGCTGCTGCTCGGCGGCGACCACTCGGTCACCTATCCCGCCTTGCGCGCCTTCGCGGCGCGGCCGCCGGCGTCGGTGCTGCACATCGACGCCCACGGCGACCTCTACGACGAGTTCCCCGCCTCCGCGCCTGACGGCGCTTCGTCGGGGCTGCGCCCGGAGGACGCGTCCGTGCGGCTGCACCCCGTCCCTGGACAGCAGGACCGGTACTCCCACGCCTGCCCGTTCGCCCGGGCGATGGAGGAGGGGCTGACCGGGCGGCTCGTCCAGGTCGGCATCCGCACCCAGACGCCCCACCTGAAGGCCCAGGCGACCCGCTTCGGCGTCGAGGTCTACGGGATGGACCGCTGGGCCGAGGCGCCGATCGAAACGCTGCCAGGACCTGTCTACGTGTCGCTCGACCTCGACGCCCTCGACCCGGCGTTCGCACCCGGCGTGGCGCACCCCGAGCCAGGCGGCCTCAGCACCCGCGACGTCGTCGCCCTGCTGCACCGCCTGCGGGCGCCGATCGCCGGCGGCGACGTCGTGGAGCTGAATCCGCGCCACGACGTCCGCGACCTGACCGCCCGGGTGGCGGCCAAGCTCCTCAAGGAGCTCGCCGCGGTCGCGCTGCGCAACGGGCCCGTCGCGACGACCTGACCGCGCCGTGGGCCCCGTATACTGGCCGCCGCCGCCGTGCCGGCGGACGGAGGTCGCCGATGCCGCTGGTCCGAATCGCGTTCGCCCTGACCCTGGCGCTCGCCGCCGCGCCGCCGCTGTCCGGTCAGGCGCCGGCCGCCGCGCCGGAGCTGACGACGCTGCTCGGCAAGCCGGTGTTCGCCCGTGCCGACGCCGACGGCGCCATCGCCAGGGCCGACGCGGCGCTGGCTGCCGACCCCCGGAATGTCGATCTGCTGCTGGCCGCCGCCCGCGCCCGCGATGCCGCACTCCAGTTCCACGCGGCGATCGAGCTGTACGGCCGCGGTCTCGCCATCGCCCCCGACGACGTCCGGCTGCTCAGGTTCCGCGGCCATCGCTACATCTCGATCCGCCGCTTCGATCTCGCCGTCGCCGACCTCGAGCGGGCGGTGAAGCTGGCGCCGAGCAGCTTCGACGTCACCTACCATCTTGGCCTCGCGCAGTACCTGCGCGGCGACTACGAGGCCGCCGCCCGGGTCTACCGATCGTGCCTCGACGCCACGGTCGCCGGGCCGGTGCCGGCCGGCTGGCGCAGCTGTACGACGACGCGGGCGACCGCCAACGACCGCGTCGCCGTCAGCGACTGGCTGTATCGCAGCCTGCGCCGGGCCGGCCGCCACGACGAAGCGCGGGCGCTGCTGGATCCGTTCACGGCCGGGCTGACGGTGGGGGAGAACGAGGCGTACTACACGGCGCTGCGTTTCTACCGGGGTGACGTCGACGAGCTCGAGGCGCTGACGCCGGCGACGAAGAACGAGAACCGCCTGGTCACCATCGGCTACGGCCTGGCCGTGCACTACGGCGCCAACGGCGACGGGGAGCGGGCCTGCGACTTGCTGCAGCGGATCGCGGCGGAGCCCAACTGGAACGCCTTCGGCGTCATCGCCGCCGAGGCCGACCTGGCGCGCAGCCCCGGGCTCTGCCGCTGAGTCGCCGCCGCCCAGCCGCCGCCCGTAAAGACGAACGGCCGGGCCGCCGTGAGGCGGGCCCGGCCGTGGCCGCGCGTGGTGACCGGCCGGTGAGATCCCGGCCCGGGTCGATCCGTCAGTTGAACGAGTAGCGGAAGCTCAACATGATCTGGTAGACGTCGCCCAGCGCCGTGTTGCCCTGGAAGGTGCTCCTGACGAGTTCGTTGTTGACCACGGCCAGGCGGTAGCTCACGCGGCCCTGGGCATCGGCCGCGGCGTTGGTGAGGATCTGCGCGCCGTTGGCGCCGGTGGTGGGCAGGACCAGGCGCTTGGACACGCCCCAGTCGCGGTTCAGCAGGTTGCTGAAGTTGGCGATGTCGAGGCGGAACTGAGCGGCGTTCCGTTTGCCGCCGATGTTCTTGAAGACGTCCTGGACGAGGCTCAGGTCCATCCGGTTGAACATCGCCATATTGAGTCCGCCACGCTTGGCGTACTCGCCGCGGTGGTTCTTCAGGTAAGGATCCTGCTGGATGTAGGCTTCGAAGGCGGCCGCCTGGTCGGCGGCCGTGAACGTGCGGCCGCCCGTCGTGAACGGCACGAAGTTCATCTCCGCGGCGTCGCGCGGGATGTAGATCAGGTCGTTTCCGGCCGCGCCGTCGCCGTTCATGTCGCCGTTGAACACGTAGCTGGCGACATTGGCGAAGTTCTGGTTCGAGGGTCTGGCTTCCCAGAACACCGACACCGACGTCGAACCGAACGAGAAGTACTCCTTCGAGTAGGAGGCGTTGAGGAACACCCGGTGTCCCTGGGTGTAGCCGGAGCGTCCGAGCCCGGGGTTGTTCGGGTCGGCGCTGTGCTGGTTGTTGGCGAACGAGGAGAACGCGGTCGACCCGGCGTCGATGGCGTTTCTCGACTGGCCGTAGCTGTAGGCGCCGCGCAGGGTCAGGCCGCGTGCCGCCTTGGACAGGCTGGTCGAGATGTTCCAGGACCTGCCGAACCCCTGGTTGGTCAGGATGATCGCATTGGTGATGACGTTCGGCGTCGTGTTGTTGATGCGGTTCGCCGTCCACCGTGGACGGTTGTCGACGCCGGTGTAGGCCGTCTGCGGCGCCGGCAGGTTCGCGTTGTAGTACGCGGTCCCGTTGATGTCCTTGTTGTAGAGGTACTCCACCGTCCCGATGACGCCGCCCGGCAGCTTGTGATCGACGGCGAGGTTGGTGCGCCACACCTGGGGGAACCTGAAGTCGGGATCCGTGACGTTGAGCTCGAAGCTCGCCGCGCCTTGGCCGGTGACGTTGGTGGGCTTGTAGCGGCTGGGGTCGGGGTTGAACGGGAACGCGGTGGTGTTCTGCGCGACGATCTCGCCGAGCAGCACGCCCGAGTTGCCCAGCTGATTGGAGATCCAGACATACAGCGGCGGGCCCGTGAACAGGCCGGTGCCGACACGCACCTGCGTGCGCTGCTGTCCGCCCACGTCCCAGTTCATCGCCGCGCGCGGCGACCACAGGATCTTCGTCGCCGGCAGCTTCCCGGTCTCGAACTGGATCGGCCCGCCGCTCGGGCTCCGGAACGTCAGCGCGTCGGCCTTGGCGTTCTGGTACGCGGTGTCGTCGAACAGCGAGACATCGGCCCGCACGCCGGCGGTGATCGTCAGATCCGACCGCGGGCGCCACTCGTCCTGGGCGTAGGCGCCGTTGTACCAGACGGTCAGCTGCTGGAGCGGCTTGTCGAGACCGGGCACGTTCGAGTAGCGGACCTTGAAGAAGCGCAGCGACACCGGCGACACCGTGCGGTTGGGGTTGGCCAGGAAGTCGTTGGCGTCGGTGTAGAAGTCGGCCAGCGAGTTGTAGGCGTAACTGCTCTGCGGGCAGCAGCTCCAGAACACGTTGTCGGAGTGATAGCGCTGCGCCGAGATCCCGACCGTGATGGTGTGGTTGTCGCTGAACTTCGTGAAGCTGTCCTGGAGCTGGAAGGTCTTGTAACGCAGCTCGTTCTGCACGCTGAAGGCCTCGGAGCCGAACGTCGCGTAGGCGATGCCGTCCTGCAGGATGTCGACGTACGGGAAGAGCTCGCCGATGTTGCCGCGGCTCTCGTCGTTGGAAGTGTAGCCGACGATCAGGTTGTTGGCCATGCTGCCGCCGAGCAGGGTGTTCCACTCGCCGATGCCCGACTTGATGTTCTCGAGGATGTCGTAGGTGCTCCCGCTGAAGGCCAGGTGGTTGGTCGTGAACGTGGGACGTCCGATGCCGGCCGACGAGGAGCTGCTGGGGTAGTTGCTCGAACTGGAGTCGAGCTGGTTGTAGCGGAAGCTGATTTTGTTGCTGTTCGTCAGGTTGAAGTCGGTCCTCAGCAGGTAGCGCTTCGCGGGCGTCGGGTCCTGGAGGTCGAGATACGAGCCCGGGTCGTAGTTCAAGCGGCCTTTCAGGAACGAGGCGAGCGCGTCGAGATCCGACGCCAGCACGCGGGTGATGCTGCCGCCGACGGGCTGGCCGCCGGCGTTCGGCAGGAACGTGTTCAGGGGGCGCTTGTCTTCCTCGTTCTCGTAGGTGCCGAAGGCGAACAGCCGGTTCTTGACGATCGGTCCGCCCGCCCAGCCGCCGGTGTTGCGGAAGGTGAAGGTGCCGGGGTTCACGGTGTTCCCGGCCGCCTCGGTGCCCACCCAGCCGTCGTTGCGCATGCGGTGGTAGACCGACGCCGACAGCGTGTTGGTGCCGCTGCGCGTCACGGTGTTCACGGCGGCGCCGATGAAGCTGCCCTGACGGACGTCGTACGGGGCCACGCTGACCTGCACCTGTTCGAGCGACTCGAGCGAGATGGGTGCCACGTTGGTGCGGGCGCCCGGCTCGCCGCCGAGGCCGAACGAGTTGTTGAAGTAGGACCCATCGACCGTGATGTTGTTGAGGCGGTTGTCCTGACCGGCGAACGAACTGCCGCTCGCCTGCGGGGTCAGACGGGTGATGTCGCTGATGCGCGCCGAGACTGTCGGCAGCGTCGCGACGTCGGCCCTGGTGATGACGGTCGCCGCGCCCGTGCGGGTCGAGCTGAACACCTCGGACGACGACGCGGTGACCGTGACGGTCTCGGCCACGGCGATCTGGCGGACGGTGATCGGCAGGTCGGTGGACACGCCCAGGTTCACCACGGCGTCGTCGACCGTGGTGGGTTCGAACGCCGTGCCCGCACCCTGATAGGACACGGTGACGGAGTAGGGGCCGCCGAGGCGCATGCCCGGGATGAGGAAGCGGCCATCGGCACGCGTCGTCGTCTCGTAGGTGGTGCCCGAGGGCAGGTGGATTGCGATGACGCTCGCGCCGGCCACCGGCGCGGTCTGCTGATCGGTGACCACGCCGCTCATCGAACCGGTCGTCACGCCTTGCGCCAGGGCGGGAACAGGGCCGAGGATCGCCGTGAGAATCGCGACCAGGGCCATCAGACGAGTCCACTGCATCATTGCCATCTCTCCAGGCGGGATCCGAACATTAGGCACGCACGATTCTAGTCCCATGGCTACGACGGCGGCGTCACGACGCCGAAAAAAGCTTCGGGCCGTTTCGCCCTGGAAGCGAAACGGCCCGGAGGGGTGCGATATCGGCGCAGTCGCCGGCGCGGTGCGCCTCGGCTAGCTGGCGCTGGTGTTCTTGGCCTTGCGCATCTGCTCGGCGCGGTCGCGGAGCTGGTCGGCCTCGCGGATCAGCGCCTGCTGGCGGCCCGGGTCGCGAATCAGGTTCGCCTGCAGCCGGAGCAGCAGGTTCTTGTAGGCGATGGCCTCCATGTAGTCGTCCTTGATGGCGATCGCCTTGTCGACCGACTCGATGCCCTTCAACACCATGTCGAGCTTCTCGGCGTCCTTCAGCCGGAAGTCGCGGTAAGCCTTGTCCCAGTAGTAGGTCGAGACGGTGTAGTGGGCCTCGGGGTTGTTCGGCTCGAGGGCGACGCGCTGGCCGAGCGCCTCGATGGTCTTGGGGAAGTCGCCCTGGCGGTTGTAGTAGCCGGCCAGCTGCATGTAGACGTTCGGGTCGTTCGGCTTGGCTTCCTTCGCCTTCATGAAGGTCTGCTCGGCCAGCTCGTATTCCCCCGAGTTCTCGTAGATGCTGGCGAGCTGGAAGTAGTTGGCCGGGTCGGCCGGGTCGAGGTCGATCATCTGCTTGACGATCGGCTCGGCCTGGGTCGGGTCGTTCAGCTTGTCGGGGCCGTAGGCGGCGACCAGGAACTCCAGCGACCGGCGCTTCCACAGCGGATCCTGGATGTTCTCCGCGGCGAGCTTGTAGTTGTCGATCGCCTTGGTCAGCAGTGCGTCGTTTTCCGGCTCGCCGGCGCGCGTCGGGCGATACAGGTTGTCGAGCGAATTGGCCAGGAAGAAGTAGCTGTAGGCGTTCTCGGGAAACAACGCCAGTGCTTCCTCGTACTTCGCCGCCGCCGCCCGCCAGTCGCTGGCCGCGTAGAGCTTGTTGGCGTCCTTGAACGCCTTCTGAGCGCGCACCTGGTTGACCTGACCGCAGCCGGCAACCGCCACGCCCAGGGCCGCCGCCAGGGCCACACCCGCCATCGAAGACCGGAGCTTCATCGTTTCCCCCTCAAAACCGTTGGTGCGCCGAGTGCGGGAGTATAGCCACTAGCGCCGAGCCCCCGCAAGCCCGGCCGGCCGCCCGCCCTGCTAGAATCGGGGGACGGGTGTCTCTACCCCTTTAGACACCGATTCTTCCCGCGCGGCCATGATCCGATTCGAAGACCTTCTGGGGAAGGTCCGCGCCTACAGCCCGGAGGCGGACCTGGAGCTGCTCCGCAGGGCCTATGTGTTCTCGGCCCTGGAGCACAAGGGCCAGGTACGCCATTCCGGGGAGCCGTATCTCATTCACCCGCTTGAGGTTTCGGACATCCTTGCCGACCAGCGGCTCGACGTCGTCTGCGTGGCGGCCGGGCTGCTCCACGACGTCGTCGAGGACACCCTGACCACGGTCGAGCGGATCCGGGAGCTGTTCGGGGCCGACGTCGCCCACATCGTCGAGGGGGTGACCAAGATCAGCGCCATCCCCTTCTCCTCGAGCGAGGAGCGCCAGGCCGAGAACTTCCGCAAGATGCTGCTGGCGATGGTCGACGACATCCGCGTCATCTTCGTCAAGCTCGCCGACCGCCTCCACAACATGCGCACCCTCCAGTTCGTCCCGGAGGACCGCCGCGCCCGCACCGCCCAGGAGACGCTGGACATCTACGCGCCGATCGCCAACCGGCTCGGCATGAGCAAGGTCAAGAACGAGCTCGAGGAACTGGCGTTCATGCACCTGGAGCCGGCCGCCTACCAGTCGCTCAAGGCGCGTGTCGAGGCCAAGCGCCAGGCGACCGAGGGCGTGATCGACGCGCTCACCGCCGAGATACGCGCCAAGCTCGACGCGGCGCACGTGCCGGTGGTGACCGTCGACGGCCGCATCAAGCGCCTCTACAGCATCTGGCTCAAGCTGCGGCGGCAGAAGATCGAGCTCGACCAGGTGTACGACTTCGTGGCGGTGCGGCTGGTGATGCCGTCGGTGAAGGACTGTTACGCGGCGCTGGGCATCATCCACCAGACCTGGTCGCCGGTCCCCGGGCGCATCAAGGACTTCATCGCCATGCCGCGGCCCAACGGCTACCAGTCGCTGCACACGTCGGTGATCAGCGAGCGCGGGATTCCGTTCGAGGTGCAGATCCGCACCGAGGACATGCACCACCGGGCCGAGGAGGGCATCGCCGCCCACTGGAAGTACAAGGAGGGCCGGGTCGGCGCCGCCCGCGACGAGCAGTATTTCCAGTGGATGCGCCAGCTGCTGGAGTCGCACCAGGAGGTCCGCGACTCCCAGGAGTTCATGGCCAACCTGAAGATCGACCTCTACGCCGACGAGGTCTACGCCTTCACCCCGCGCGGCCAGGTCAAGGTGCTGCCCGACGGCGCCACGCCGATCGACTTCGCCTACGCCATCCACACCGACGTCGGCCACCGCTGCGTCGGCGCGCGGGTCAACGGCCGGATGGTGCCGCTGCGCTCGAAGCTCAAGAACGGCGACATCGTCGAGATCGTCACCAATCCCGCCCATCGGCCGAGCCGCGACTGGCTGAGCTTCGTGCGCACGTCACGGGCGCGCAGCAAGATCCGCCAGCTGATCCAGACCGAGGAGAAGAACCGGGCGATCGACGTCGGCCGCAAGCTGCTCGACAAGGAGGCCAGGCGCTTCGACCTGAGCAAGGTGATGGTCGAGGCCGAGGTCCTCAAGAAGGCGGCCGAGGGCTTCGGCCTGCCCAAGGCTGACGACCTGCTGGCGCAGATCGGGTACGGCAAGATCGGCGCCCGCCAGGTGCTCGACGCGCTGGTGCCGGCGGGACAGCTGAAGGAAAAGGCCCCCGACCACCCGGTGGTGTCGGCGGTCAAGCGCGTGCTGCTGCCGGGCGGCACCGCCGACCGCATCACCGTCAACGGCGCCGACGACCTGATGGTGGTGCGGGCCCGCTGCTGCAACCCGATCCGCGGCGAGCGCATCGTCGGCTACATCACCCGCGGCAAGGGCGTGTCGGTGCACGCGGCGACGTGTTCCAACGTCGTCAACCTGCTCTACGACCCGGAGCGGCGGATCGACGTCGAGTGGGACCAGGGCGGCGACCCGGCGCCTTACACCGTGCGACTCACCATGCAGGTGGAAGACCGCAAGGGCATGCTGGCCCAGTTGTCGGCGAGCATCGCCGATATCAACACCAACATCCTCAGCCTCGAGGCGACCACCGGCGCCGACACCCACGCCCGCATCGACATGACCGTCGAGATCAAGGACGTGAAGCACCTCGAGAAGGTGATCAAGTCGCTGCGCCGGGTCGACGGCGTGCTCGACGTCGAGCGGGCGGTGACCCGCGAACGGGCCTAGACTGGCCGCCCGTCAGTCGACGACGGCGATCGCGTCGATCTCGACGCGGACGTCACGCGGCAGGCGGGCCACCTGCACGGTGGCGCGGGCCGGGTAGGGCGCCGAGAAGCAGGTGGCGTAGATCTCGTTGACCACGGCGAAGTCGGCCATGTCGGCCAGGTAGATCGTGGTCTTGACCACCTGCGCGAAGCCGGCACCGCCGGCGGCCAGCAGCTCGCGCATGTTCGCGAGCACCTGCGTCGTCTGTTCGCGGATGCCGCCGGCGACGATCGTCCCGGTGGCGTCGAGGGGAATCTGGCCGGAGAGGAACAGGAACTGGCCGGCGCGCAGGGCGGCGGAGTACGGGCCGATGGCGGGAGCGGCGCCCGCCGGCGTCACTGCCTCACGGCCGCCGTGGCGCCCAGCGGTCATGGTCAGGCGGCCTTGACGACCTTCTTCGAGCGGATGCAGCGCGTGCAGACGCGGATCCGCCGGGTGGCGCCGTTCACGACCGCGCGCACCGTCTGCAGGTTCGGCTCGAAGCGGCGCGGCCCGACGTTGTGGGCATGGGACACCGTGCGGCCGACGACCGGGCCCTTGTCGCAGATTTCACACCGCTTCGCCATGTCTCGATTCCTCTGACCCCGCTCAGGACGCGGCGGGAAACCCCAAGCCTACCACGCCCCGGTCGGCGGAGTCCACGGCCCCACGCTGCTCGCGCGCTCCTGCTATTCTGGCGCGATGCTGTGCCCCCAGTGCGGCCGGCGCCGGGCCAAGCGCGCCTGCCCGGCCCTGCGTCAGGACATCTGCGCCGTCTGCTGCGGGACCAAGCGCCTGGTCGAAATCCGCTGCCCCTCGGATTGCGTGCATCTGGCCTCGGCCCGCCAGCACCCGGCGGCCGCCGTCCGCCGCCAGCACGAGGCCGACCTGCGCACCTTGATGGCCGCACTCGGACCGATGAGCGAGGGGCAGCTCCAGCTCTTCTTCCTGATTCAGAGCTACCTGCTCAAGCCGCCGCCGGCGGGGACGCCTCGCGTCGTCGACCGCGAGGTAGCCGACGCCGCGACGGCCGTCGCGGCCACGCTCGAGACGGCGAGCCGCGGGGTGATCTTCGAGCACCGCGCCGAGACCCCGGCGGGGCAGCGCCTGGCCGCCGAGCTCCAGGCGGTGCTCGCCGAGGCCGGCAAAGGCGGCGGCAGCCGCTTCGAGCGCGAGGCGGCGACCGTGCTGCGCGCCGTCGCCGCGGCGGCCGGCGAGCCGGCCGGCAAGGCGCCGGATGCCCGGGTGTATCTCGACCTGGTAGGCCGAATCCTGCGCGAGGGAGCACCGGAGCCGGCTCAGCAGGAGCCGCCCACGATCATCCTGCCGTGACCCAACCTGTGGTCCCAGCGCCACGCGAGGTGTGTAACAATTGCCACCCGTCCGCAGGGTCCTCCGCACGGGTCACAGGGTCGTCTCCCGATGAGGACACTCCGAAGAGTAAGAACCCTCTGACGCCCTCCGGCGTCTAAGCTCACTGAACGCTGTTCAGTCAGCGCCGGCCACCAGCACGGGTTTTCACCGCAAGACGTTCTTGGTCAAAGGCTTATGCGACAGGCCCGTCGGCTTTTCCTGGTTGGACGTGGACCCATCGACAGTCCGGGAAACAGGAAAAAATACCGAACGGCCGGAATTTGACAATGCGTGGCTGAACCAATCGCCAAAGCGACCGATATGTATCCTCGGGCACGGTGATTGCATCCAAGCAGGCGACAGGCAATTGGACATTCCCTCCATTGAGTGAGGGCACGGAAGGAGCGGCTAGCAGTCATGGCCAAGGCAGCGAAGAAGAACCTGACCACCGCGGTGCTCGACAAGGGCACCCGCTACGACGAGCTCAAGGCGATGCTCGAGGAGCGGAAGCGCGTGATCCTGCAGGAGGTCCAGGGCAGGATTCGTGGGGTTCGCGCCGAAGGCGCCGACAAGCCGCACGAGAGCACCGACCCGGGTGAGACCGCCGAGGTCGACATCCAGGAAGACATCGAGTTCGCGCTCATCCAGATGAAGGCCGAGACGCTGAACAAGATCAACGAAGCGCTGGCCCGGCTCGACGAGGGACGCTACGGCATGTGCTACGAGTGCGGCGACGAGATCGCCGAGGCGCGGCTCCGGGCGCTGCCCTTCGCGGTCCGCTGCAAGGACTGCGAGGAAGAGCGCGAGACGGCCATCCAGCGCGAGCGTACAATGTCGCGGCGCGGCACGTCGAGCTTCCTCGACCTCGGGCGCTAGCGGCGTCTGACCATCCGGCAGGCCCCGCCGGTGCGGGGCCTGCCACCCCGCATCGGCCCGGCCTCTCGGGCAGTTCCACCCCGCAGTTTCCCATTCGGAGGATCGCCATGAGCGATCAGGAAGATCGTCCAGACTCCGGCGATCCGTCCGCCGACCAGTCGTTCCACATTCCGGCGGAACTGCCGGTCCTGCCGCTGCGCGACACGGTGCTGTTCCCCAACTCGTTCATGCCGCTGGCCGTGGCCCGCGAGAGTTCGGTGCGGCTGATCGACGAAGCGGTCACCGCCGGGCGGATGATCGCCGTGTTCACCCAGCGCGAAGCCGCCGAAGAGGACCCGCGCCAGGACGACCTGTTCGCCATCGGCACGGCCAGCCACATCCACAAGATGTTCAAGCTGCCCGATGGCAGCCTGCGCATCATCGTCCAGGGCCTGGCCCGCGTCCGCCTCGACGGCGTCATCGCCAGCCGGCCGTACCTGCTGGCCAACGTCAGCGAGGCGCCCGAGCAGCTGGCCGATCGCGATCGCCTCGAAATCGACGCCCTGCAGCGCAACATCAAAGTCAACTTCCAGCAGATCGTCTCGCTGTCGCCGCTGATGTCCGACGACCTGCAGACGCTGGCCTCGAACATCACCGAGCCGGGACGCGCCGCCGACTTCATCGCCTCAAGCCTCGGCACGATGTCGACCGCGGCCAAGCAGGAGGTGCTCGAGACCCTCGACGTGCGCACCCGTCTCGACAACCTCAACCGCCTGCTCATCAAGGAGCTCGAAGTGCTCGAGCTCGGCTCGAAGATCCAGTCGCAGGTGCAGTCCGAGGTCGGCAAGAACCAGCGCGACTATTTCCTGCGTGAGCAGCTGAAGGCGATTCAGCGCGAGCTGGGCGAAGGCGACGATCAGTCGAAGGACGTCGAGGAGCTGCGCCAGAAGATCGACGCCGCCGGCCTGCCCGACGCGGTGAAGAAGGAAGCGCTGCGCGAACTCGACCGACTGTCGAAGATGCCGGCCGCCGCTGCCGAGTACACGGTGTCGCGCACCTATCTCGACTGGATCGTGGCGCTGCCGTGGACCAAGCGCACCGACGAGGTGATCGACCTGGCGAAGACCCGCGCCGTCCTCGACGCCGAACACGCCGGCCTCGACCGGGCCAAGGAGCGGATCCTCGAGTACCTGGCCGTGCGCAAGCTCAACCCCGGCGTCAAGGGGCCGATCCTCTGCTTCGTCGGCCCGCCGGGCGTCGGCAAGACCTCGCTGGCGCGCTCGATCGCCCAGTCGCTCGGCCGCAAGTTCGTCCGCGTGTCGCTCGGCGGCATGCGCGACGAGGCCGAGATCCGCGGCCACCGCCGCACCTACATCGGCGCCCTGCCGGGGCAGATCATCCAGGGCCTGCGCCGCGCCGAATCGCGCAACCCGGTCTTCATCCTCGACGAGATCGACAAGCTCGGCTCCGACTTCCGCGGCGACCCGGCGTCGGCGCTGCTCGAGGTGCTCGACCCCGAGCAGAACAACACCTTCCGCGATCACTACCTCGACGTGCCGTTCGACCTGTCGGAGGTGCTGTTCATCACCACCGCCAACGTGCTCGATCCGATTCCGCCGGCGCTGCGCGACCGCATCGAAGTGCTCGAGCTGCCGGGCTACACCGAGGAAGAGAAGCTCGAGATCGCCCGCGGCCACCTGGTCGGCAAGCAGGTGCCGAACCACGGCCTGACGTCCCGCCAGCTGGTCTTCACCGACGCCGGCCTGCGCACCGTGATCCGCGGCTACACGCGCGAGTCGGGGGTGCGCAACCTGGAACGCGAACTCGGCGCCATCTGCCGCAAGGTGGCGCGCCGCCGCGCCGACGGTCACACCGACAAGGTGCGGGTCACGCCGGCCGTGGTGCACGAGTTCCTCGGCGCGCCGCGATTCCTCGACGAGGAGATGGCCGAGCGCACCAAGCGGCCCGGCGTGGCGATTGGCCTGGCCTGGACCCCGGTCGGCGGCGACGTGCTGTTCATCGAGGCGTCGCGGATGGCCGGCACCGGCTCGCTCACGCTCACCGGCCAGCTCGGCGACGTGATGAAGGAGTCGGCGCGGGCGGCGCTGTCGTGGGTGCGGGCCCATGCCGCCCAGTGGAACGTCGATCCCGACTTCTTCAAGTCATCGGAGATCCACCTGCACGTGCCGTCCGGCGCGATTCCCAAGGACGGGCCCTCGGCCGGGGTCACCATGGCGACGGCGCTGGTGTCGGAGTTGACGCGGCGGCCGGTGCGCGGCGATGTCGCCATGACCGGTGAAGTCACGCTGTCGGGCAAGGTGCTGCCGGTGGGCGGCATCAAGGAGAAGGTGCTGGCGGCGCGACGTGCCGGTATCCGCGAGATCATCCTGCCCCGGCAGAACGAGAAGAACGTCAAGGAAGACCTCGACGCCGAGCTGCGCAAGGAGCTGACCATCCACCTGGTCGGCACCATCGACGAAGTGCTGCTGCTGGCGCTGGTGCCGGTGCGGACGGCGCCCGGAAAGCGCCACGCCCGGCGCGTCCAGGCCTCGATGCAGTAGCCCGCGGACGGACTGCTAGACTCGGCCGCGTGCGCGTCATCTTTTCGCCGCGGTACCACCTCGAGTTCGGCGCGCACGTCTTTCCGACGGTCAAGTACCGGCTGGTCGCCGAACGGCTGGTGGCGGCCGGGCTCGTGCCCGGCGGCTTCGTCGAGCCGGTGGCCGCCACCTGGGACGACCTGGCGCGCGTGCACACCGCCGCGTACCTCGACGCCGTCGCCAACGGCCGGCTGACGCCGGACGAGATCGCCCGGCTGGAGATTCCCTGCACGCCGGCCATCGTCGAGGGCTTCCGCCTGATGACCGGCGGCACGCTCACCGCCACCCGGCTGGCGCTCGACGGCACCGACCGGGTCGCGGTCCACGTCGGCGGCGGCTTCCATCACGCCTTCGCCGGGCACGGCGAGGGCTTCTGCCTCTTCAACGACGTCGCCGTGGCCATCCACGACGCCCGCCGGGGCCGCGCCGCCGACCGCGCCGCCGTCGTCGACCTCGACGTCCATCACGGCAACGGCACCGCGTCGATCTTCGCCGGCGACGCCCGGGTGTTCACGCTGTCGATCCATGACCAGGCGAACTACCCGGAGGTCAAGCCGCCCGGGTCGCTCGACATCGGACTGCCGCCCGGCACCGGCGACGGCGTCTACCTCGCCCACCTCGACGGCGCGCTGGGCCGCGTCCTGGAACACTACCCCGACGTCCTCTTCTACCTGGCGGGCGCCGACCCGTATCTCGACGACCAGCTGGGCGGGCTGTCGCTGACGATGGACGGCCTGCGCCGCCGTGACCGCGCCGTGTTCGCCGCCGCCCGCTCGGCCGGCGTGCCGGTGGTGGTGGTGCTGGCCGGCGGCTACGCCCGCCACGTCGACGACACCGTGGCCATCCACGTGGCGACGATCGAGGAGGCGGGCAGGTAGGCGTTGGTGCGATCGGTTGATCGGGTGATCGGGTGATCTGTCGATCGATCTGGTGATCGGCCGATCCGCTGATCCGTGGTCACACGGTCACGCCGGCATTCCCGCCGTCGCCGTCAGCGCAGGAACGCCAGTCCCGCGACGGTCTTCATGTCGGCGATCTCGCCCGCGGCGATCATCCGCCGCATCTCGTCGAGCGAGAAGGTCCGCGGCTCGATCACCTCGTCGTCGTCCGGGCGGTGGGGCGAGTCCGCCGGCGGCGAGGTCAGCTCGGTGCAGCGATAGAACGCCATGGTCTCGTCGCAGAAGCCGGGCGTGGGCAGCAGCCGGCCGAGCAGATCCAGACGGCCTGGCACCAGGCCGATTTCCTCCTCGCACTCCCGGGCCGCGCCCGCCACTTCCTCCTCGCCCGGCGTCAACGTGCCGGCCGGCAGCTCCCACAGGTAGCGATCGACGGCGTAGCGGTACTGGCGGATGAGGATCACCCGATCCGGCGCCGGCATCGGCAGCAGCACCACCGACCCGGGATGACGGACGACGTCCATGGTCGTGGTATGCCCGCTCGGCAGGGTGACGCGATCGACCGACAGGGCGAAGACTCGGCCGCGATAGACCTCGCGGCGGTCATGGACGATGGTCGGGTTCGTGGTCATGCGCGGGCTCCGCGAAGAGAGTGCCGCGGTACTCGGGCGGCGTGATGTCGTCGAGCACCGACAGCAGATCGGCCGGCAGCGGCGCCGTGAACGCCAGGCGCTCGCCGCTGCGCGGGTGGGTGAACGCGAGGCGCTCGGCGTGCAGGAACGGCCGGGTGAGTCGCTGCACCGCCCGGAGGTCCTGCGCGACGCGGGCGTGGACGCCTCCGTACAGGGCATCGCCGACGATGGCGTGGCCGATGGCGCTCAGATGCACGCGAATCTGGTGGGTGCGGCCGGTGGCGATGGCGACGCGGATCAGGGTGACCCCGGGGAGGTGACGCGCCCACGTCACCCGGGTCACGGCGTGGCGGGCCCGCCTGGCGCGGGTCGAGACCTTCTCCCGGTGCACCGGGTCGCGGCCGATCGGCAGGTCGATGCGACGGCGGTTGTGGACCACTCCCCAGACGAGCGCGACGTACTCCTTCTCGACCTCGCGGTCGTGGAACTGGCGGGCCAGTTCCTGATGCGCCTGGTCGTGCTTGGCGACGACCATGACCCCCGAAGTGCCCTTGTCCAGGCGGTGGACGATGCCGGGACGCTGCTCGCCGCCGATGCCGCTGAGGTCGCTGACGTGGTGCAGCAGGGCGTGGACGAGCGTGCCGCTGGCGTGGCCGGCGCCGGGATGCACCACCAGCCCGGCCGGTTTGTTGACGACGACGATGTCGCCGTCGTCGTAGAGGATCTCGAGCGGCAGATCCTCAGCGACCAGCGCCGACGGCGCCGCTTCGGGCACCTCGACGGCGATGCGGTCGCCGGCCCGCACCGGCGTGTTGGCCTTGGCGTGCGCGACGCGCGGCAGCGACACGCAGCCGCCGTCGATCAGCCGCTGCACCTGGGCGCGCGAGTGGTTGGGAATCTCGCCGGCGAGGAACTTGTCGAGGCGCAGGCCCTCGTGTTCGGGCAGGACCTCGAAGGTGTCGACGGACATGGCTGGCCGGCCGCGGCGTCGGCGCTACGCGGAGGCCGACTGAGGCCGCCGCCGCACGACCGGCGCCGCCGGCGGCGTCGTCGTTCCACCGCGCAGCCACCACAACATCGCGATGCTGAGCGGCACCAGGACCAGCGAGATGATCTGCGAGGTGGAGAACATCCCGGCCATGCCGCGGTCGTCGCCGCGGAAGTACTCGATCACGAAGCGGGAGACCCCGTAGAGGAACACGAACCTCCAGAAGGTCCGGCCGGGATACGCGGTGCCGCGCCGCTCGGTCGCCAGCAGCACGGCCAGGATGACCAGGCCGGCGAGCGACTCGTAGAGCTGGGTCGGGTGCAGCGGCACGCCGAGCGGCGTGCCGACGTTCATCGCCGCGGCCGGATCGGTGAAGGTCACCGCCCAGGCCACCTGCGTCGGCTTGCCGTAGCAGCAGCCGGCCATGAAGCAGCCGAGCCGGCCCACCATGTAGCCCAGGGCGATGCCCGGTGCGAAGAGGTCGCCCGACTGCCACAGCGGCAGCTTGTGCTTGCGCAGCTGGTAGATGCAGGTGAGCGACGCCGCGATCAACCCGCCGTAGAAGACGCCGCCCGAGCGCAGCAGCGAGAAGAACTCCTCGCGGCTGCTGGTGAAGTGGTCGAAGTCGACGACGAACAGCAGGCCCTTGGCGCCGACCAGGGCGGCGATGATCACCCAGATGCCGAGGTCGAGCACCCGGTTGCCGTCGAGGCCGGCGGCGTTGGCCCGCCGCACGCCGAGCCACAGCCCGAGCAGATAGGCGGCGGCGAGCAGCACGCCGTAGCTGTAGATGGTGATCGGTCCGGCTTCAAGCAGGATTGGGTGCACGGCGGATCCCCAGGGCGTCGGCCACCACGTCGGCGACCATCAGCGTCACGCCCACCGTGATCGCCGCGTCCGCGACGTTGAAGGCCCAGAAATGCCAGTCGTTCCAGTAGGCGTCGACGAAGTCGAGCACGTAACCCGCCGTCGCCCGATCGATGAGGTTGCCGACGGCGCCGCCGAGCACCAGGGCGATGCCGAGCCGCGCCGTCCGCTGGTCCGCCGGCAGGCTGGCGGCGTACCACGCCACGCCGGCCAGCGCGCCGAGCGCCACGATCGAGATCACCACCGGCTTGAACGGGAAGTCGACCGCGTTGAGGAAGCCGAACGCCGCCCCGGTGTTGTGCACACGGGTGAGGCTGAGCCAGCCGGGCAGGACATCGACGCTCTCGTGCAGCGCGAAGCGGCCGCGCACCAGCGCCTTGGTCAGCTGGTCGAGCACGACGACGGTCACCGTGGTGACGAGCTCGAGGCGGCGCATCGGCATCCGTCAGAGGCTCACCGGGTCGGCCAGGGCGTCGACGCAGCGCGGGCACAGGCCGCTGCGATCCGGCTCGCTGCTCACCGCCGGCACCACGCGCCAGCAGCGATCGCACTTGACGCCCTCGGCGCGCGTCACCGTGACGGTCCGCTCGTCGCCGGTCCCCGCGGCCAGCGTGACCACCGACACGCCGAACAGCGTCGGCAGGAACTGCGCGTAGCGTTCGAGCAGTGCCCGCTCCTCGCCGCCGGCGGTCAACGTCACCGCCGCCGACAGGTTGGCGCCGATCGTCTTGTCCTGGCGCTTCTTCTCCAGTTCGACGTTGACGGCGTCGCGCACCCTGGCCAGCCCGGCCCAGGTCGCCAGCAGCCCGGGATCGGCCAGGCGATCGGTGTCGCGCGGGAACAGCGCCATGTGCACCGACGCCTCGCGCGTCCCGGGCAGCCCGCGCCACAGCTCGTCCATCGTCACCGACAGCACCGGCGCCAGCAGGCGGGCCAGGCCGTCGACGACGATGAACATCGCCGTCTGGCCCGAGCGCCGCGCTTCCGAGGCGGCACCGAACGTGTACATCCGGTCCTTGGTGACGTCGACGTAGAAGGCGCTCACGTCCACCGTGATGAAGTGGTTGGCGGCCTGGAAGACGGTCGGGTAGTCGTAGTCGTCCCACGCCTTGACGATGCGCGCCGCCGCCTCGGCGTACTTCGCCAGCAGCCAGCGGTCGATCTCCTCCAGCTTCGCCGCCGGCACCGCGTCGTCGACCGGGTCGAAGTCGTAGAGGTTGGCGACCAGCACGCGCAGCACGTTGCGGATCTTCCGGTACGCCTCGACGGTACGCGTCAGAATCTCCTTGCCGATGCGGATGTCCTCGCGATAGTCCACCATCGACGCCCACAGCCGCAGCACCTCGGCGCCGCTCTGGGCGATGACGTCCTGTGGCGCGATGCTGTTGCCCAGCGACTTCGACATCTTGCGGCCGTCCTCGGCCATGACGAAGCCGTGGGTCAGCACCTGGTCGAACGGCGCGCGGCCGCGGGTGCCGATGCCGACCAGCAGCGAGCTGTGGAACCAGCCGCGGTGCTGGTCGCTGCCTTCGAGGTAGATGTCGGCCGGCCAGCGGTGATGCTCGCGGAAGGGCAGCACCGCCTCGTGGCTCGACCCCGAGTCGAACCACACGTCGAGGATGTTCGACTCGCGCTCGAAGGCCGTCCCCCCGCACGACGGACAGGTCAGCCCGGGGGGGAGGAACTCGGCGATCGGCCGTTCGTACCACGCGTCGGCGCCGTGTTCGTCGAACACCGTCGCCGCCTGCTCGACCAGCTCCTTCGTGAGGACGGCGGTGCCGCAGGCGGTGCAGTCCATCGCCGGGATCGGCACGCCCCAGGCGCGCTGGCGCGAGATGCACCAGTCGGGCCGGTTGGCGATCATGCCTTCGATGCGGGCCCGGCCCCAGCTCGGGATCCAGCGGGTGTCGGCGATCGCCTTCAACGCCCGCTGCCGCAGGTCCTGCGCTTCCATGGCGATGAACCACTGGGCCGTGGCCAGGAAGATCACCGGCTTGTGGCAGCGCCAGCAGTGCGGGTAGGTGTGGTGGTAGTCCTCGCGGTGCCACAGCCGGCCGGCCTCGGCCAGCGCCGCTTCGACCTTGGGATTGGCCTCCCACACCGTGAGCCCGGCGAAGCGCTCGACCGTGTCGTTGTAGCGGCCGGTGGCGTCGAGCGGCGCGTAGATCTCCAGCCCGTACTTCACGCCGGTGTTGTAGTCGTCGGCGCCGTGGCCGGGAGCGGTGTGCACGGCGCCGGTGCCGGCGTCGAGCGTGACGTAATCGCCGAGCACGGCCAGCGAATCACGGGCGTAGAGCGGATGGCGGAACACCAGACGCTCGACCGTGCGACCCGGGAACGAGGCCAGCAGCGTCGCGAACGAGCGGCCGGTCTTGGCGGCGACGGCGGCGGCCAGATCCCTGGCCACGATCACCGCCTTGCCATCGACGTCGTAGGCGCCGTACTTGAAGTCCGGATGGAACGCGATGGCCAGGTTGTTCGGGATGGTCCACGGCGTGGTCGTCCAGATCAGCACCGACACCGGTCGGCCGGCCAGCGCCGGCACCCGGCGGGCGGCCTCGTCGCGGCTGCTCTCGGCCAGCGGGAACTCGACGTAGATCGACGGCGAGACGTGCGGCTCGTACTCGACCTCGGCCTCGGCCAGGGCGGTGCGATCCTGCGTGCACCAGTGCACCGGCTTCTTGCCCTTGTAGACCATGTCCTGGGCGACGAACTTGCCCAGGGCCCGCACGATGGCCGCCTGGTACTTGAAGGCCATCGTCTTGTACGGATCGGCCCACAGGCCGAGGATGCCCAGCCGCTTGAAATCGCGGCGCTGGATCTCGACGTACTTCTCGGCGTAGGCGCGGCAGGCGCGGCGGAAGTCGGCGACCGACATCTCGCGCTTCTTCGGCCCCAGCTCGCGATCGACCTTCAACTCGATCGGCAGGCCGTGGCAGTCCCAGCCCGGCAGGTAGGGGGCGTCGAAGCCGAGCATGTTGTGCGACTTGACGACGAAGTCTTTCAGGATCTTGTTGAGCGCCGTGCCGATGTGAATCTCGCCGTTGGCGTAGGGCGGCCCGTCGTGCAGCAGGTAGAGCGGCGCACCCTTGCGGGCGGCGCGGATCCGGCCGTAGAGGTCCATCGCATCCCACCGGGCCACCGTCTCGGGCTCGGTCGTCTGCAGGTTGGCCTTCATGGCGAAAGCCGTCCGCGGCAGGTTACAGGTGTCTTTCCACTCGGCCATACGTGGCTTTCCATTGTACGTCAACGACTTACGGGCCGGTTGGAGCGCGGTGGGCAGGGGACGTACAGTGGAAGGATGGTCCATGAGGCGACGCTCGACAACGGCCTGACCGTGCTGGTGCAGGAGGTGCACACCGCGCCCCTCGCCTCGGTCTGGTGCTGGTACCGCGTCGGGTCCCGCGACGAAGGCCCCGGGGTGACCGGCGTGTCGCACTGGGTCGAGCACATGAACTTCAAGGGCACCGTCAACATCCCGCGCGACCAGGTGAAGGGCATCATCGAACGCTACGGCGGCGCCTGGAACGGCTACACCTGGCTCGATCAGACCACCTACCTCGAGACGGCGACGACCGACGCCCTCGACCGGATGCTCTTCATCGAGGCCGAGCGGATGGCGAACGGCCTCTACGACCCGGCCGACTGCGAAAGTGAACGGACGGTCATCATCTCGGAGCTGCAGGGGGGCGAGAACGATCCCGAGCAGCGCCTCGACACCGAGATCACGGCCACGGCGTTCAAGGCGCACCCCTACCGCCACCCGACGATCGGCTGGATCCACGACCTGCGGACGATGACCCGCGAGGATCTCTACGGGCACTACCGCCGCTTCTACGTGCCCAACAACGCGACGCTGGTCGTGGTGGGCGACGTGGACGCCGCCGACGCGCTCCGCCGGGTGGAGCAGGCCTTCGGCGGCCTGGCGCCGGGGGCGCCGGCGCGGCGCACCGCCACCGGGGAGCCGCCGCAGGAGGGAGAGCGCCGCGTGTGCCTGCGCAAGCCGGGCACCACCGCGTACTGGCGGGCGGCGTACCACGCCCCGCGATTCGCCGACCCCGACTTCTTCCCGCTGCTCGTCGTGGACGCCGTGCTCACCGGTGCGTCCGGACTCAACATCTGGTCCGGCGGACGCGTGCCGACGCCCCAGCGGCGGGCCCGGCTCTACCGCGCGCTGGTCAACCGCGGCCTGGCGTCGTCGGTGGGCGGGTTCCTGGCCCCGACCGCCGAGCCCTTCCTCTACTCGCTGAGCGCCACCGTCGCCGCCGGGCAGTCGCTGGCCGTCGTCGAAGAGGCGATGCTCGCCGAGGTCGATCGGCTCGTCCGCGAGGGCCCGACCGCCGCCGAACTGGCCACGGTGCAGGCGCAGCTGCGCGCCCGTTTCGTCTACGACGGCGACAGCGTCACCGACGTGGCGCACCAGCTCGGCTACTTCGCGACCATCGGGCGCTGGCAGGACTGGCACGACGCCTTCCCGCGCCTCGCCGCGGTGACCGTCGATTCGGCCCACCGGGCCGCGGCGCGGTATCTCGCCGCCGACAACCGCACGATCGGCACGTTCGCGCCGACGCCAGCCGGCGGCGAGGGGCACTGATGCCGCTCGATCCCCAGCGCCGCGTGCTGGCCAATGGCGTCACCGTCGTGGTGCAGACCAACCGGCTGATTCCGGCGGTGTCCCTCGCCGTGGGCGTGCACGCCGGGGCGATCGCCGACCCCGCGGCATCCCCGGGTCTGGCGGCGCTGACCGCGCGGGTCCTCGATCGCGGCACGACGACGCTCGATGCCGACGCCATCGCCGATCGCATCGAGGGCCGCGGCGCGTCGCTCACCTCGGCGGCCGGCCGGCAGCAGATCGTGGTGAGCGCCACCTGCCTCGCCGACGACTTCGCCGCCGTGCTGCCGGTGGTGGCCGGCGTGGTGCGGACGCCGTCGTTTCCCGATGCCGATGTGATCACGCGCCGGGGCGAGCTGCTGACCGAGATCCGCGAAGCCGAGGACGATCCGGGCGCGACGGCGGTGGATGCCCTGCTCGGCGTGCTCTACCCGGACCCGCATCCGCTCGGCCGTCCCGTGCGCGGCCGCGGCCCGGCCGTGGCCACCCTGGGCCGCGCCGACCTGCGCGGCTTCCACGCCCGCTGGTTCGCGCCGGCGGCGGCCACGGTGGTGGCCGTGGGCGACCTCGACGCGCCGGCGGCGCTCGAGCGGATGGCGGCGGAGTTCGACGACTGGGCCCCCGCCGCGTCGAGCGTCATCGGCCAGCCCGACGCGCCCGCTCCGGTCCGTGAGCGGACGATCGTGCGCCGGCCCATGCCCGACAAGTCGCAGGCCGACATCGCCTATGGATTCGTGGGGCTGAGCCGCCACGACGCCGACTACTACGCCGCGCTGGTCATGAACAACGCGCTCGGACAGTACGGCCTCGGCGGGCGCCTCGGCGACAGCATCCGCGAGCGCCAGGGCATGGCGTACTACGTGTTCAGCAACCTCGAGGCCGGACTGGCCGCCGGGCCGCTCATGGTTCGCGCCGGCGTCGCCAGCGACAACGTGGCCCGCACCATCGCGTCGATCGACGAGGAACTGCGCCTGGTGCTGCGCGACGGCTTCCCGCCCGCCGACATCGACGACGCCAAGCTGTACCTCACCGGCTCGCTGCCGCGGCAGCTCGAGACCAACGCCGGCATCGCCGGCTTCCTGCTCTCGGCCGAACTGCACGGCCTGGGCAGCGACCACGACCGGCGCCTGCCCGGTTTCATCGCCGCAGTGAGCCGCGAGGACGTCGCCCGCGTGGCCGCCCGGCTGCTCGATCCGGCACGGGCGGTGGTCGCGGTGGCCGGACCGCTGGCCGACGACGCACCGTGACCGGTCCTTCGGCCAGGCCGCTCAGGGCGGTGTTCTTCGACGTCGATTTCACGCTGATCGAGCCCGGACCGCGCTTCCTCGGCCCCGGCTACGCCGCGGCCTGCGCGTCTCACGGCCTCACGCTGGATCCGTCGGCGTTCGAAGCCGCCGTGGCCCGGGCGCTGCCGCTGCTCGACGCGCACGCCGGCGCACCCTACGATCACGATCTCTTCATCCGCTACACCGCCGCGATCATCGAGCACATGGGCGGCCGCGGCGACGCGGTGACCCGCGCCGCCACCGAGATCTACGACGCCTGGGCGGCCAACCACCACTTCGACCTCTACGACGACGTCCACGACGTGCTGCCGGTGCTCGCCGAGCGCGGCCTGACGCTGGGCGTGATCTCCAACTCGCACCGGTCGCTCGAGGCGTTCACCGAGCACTTCGCGCTCGACCGCTACGTGCGGACGCACGTCTCGGCGCATCCCGGCCGGCACATGAAGCCGCACCGCAGCATCTTCGACGCGGCGCTGCGCGCGGCCGGCGTCGACGCCGGCGAGGCGCTGATGGTCGGCGACAGCCTGCACGCCGACGTCCACGGGGCGCTGGCCGCCGGGCTGCGCGCGGTGTGGCTGCGCCGCGACGGCGCCCTGCCGGCGCAGCGTCCGGCCCAGGTGCCGGTGATCCGGCGGCTGCACGAGTTGCCGGAGCTCATCTGGCCCGGCACCGGCGCCGCGCGCTGACCGGGCCGCCGGCGCCCACGGGTTACACTCGTTCCCCGATGTCCGAGCTGCGCTTTCGCGATCTGCACACCGCCGACGAGTTCCGCCAGGTGATGGCCCTCGAACAGGAGGTGTGGGGCTTCACCGACCTGCACGACATGGTCACGGTGCCGGTGTTCACCATCACCACCAAGCGCGGCGCGATCCTGATCGGTGCCTTCGACCCGAGCGAGCGCCTGGTCGGCTTCGTCTACTCGATCGTCGGCATGCGCGGCCGCCAGCTGCTGCAGTGGTCGCACATGCTCGGCGTGCTGAAGGCGTACGCCAACAGCGGCCTGGGCCGGCAGCTCAAGCTGGCGCAGCGCGACAAGGCGCTGGCCCGGGGCTACGACCTCATCGAGTGGACGTTCGACCCGCTGCAGACGCTGAACGCGCACCTCAACTTCACCAAGCTGGGCGTCGTCGCCGAGGAGTACCACCGCAACGTCTACGGCGAGTCCACCAGCGTCCTGCACAAGGGCACGCCGACCGACCGCCTGGTCGCGCAGTGGTGGATTCGCGAGCCTCACGTCGAACGGCGGGTGGCGGGGGACACCGCCCTCACCGCGCGCGCCGCCGACCTGTCGGACGCCGTCCCCATCAACGTGACGCGTCCGGCGGAGCAGTGGCTGGCCAACGCCGACCTGTTCCTGGCCAGGGACGACCGTCGGCTCGTGCTCGAGATTCCGATGGGCTTCACCGAGATGCAGCGCGAGGCGCCGGAACTGGCGCTGGAATGGCGGATGCAGACGCGGGAGCTGTTCGAGGCCTATTTCACGCGCGGCTATCGGGTGGTGGACTTCTTCCTCGACCGTGGCCAGCACCGCGGCCGCTACCTGCTGGCGCGCCGGGAGGCCTGAGGCGAAACAAATCGCCAGGCCGGCCCGTCTGAATCCGGCATGGGCTCCTGGCTCGGCGACGTTCGCTTCGCATTCCGGCAACTGGCGGCGTCACCGGGCTTCACCGCCGCCGCGGTGGCGGTGCTGGCCCTCGGCATCGGCCTGAACGCCGGGATGTTCAGCGTCGTCTACGCGATCGGCTTCGCGGGTCGGGCGTTCGCCGAGCCCGACCGCGTCGTCCAGCTCTACTCGAGCCGCACGAGCGAGCCCGATTCCTATCGGGCGTTCTCGCACGCCGCCTACGAGCAGCTGGCGGCGACCGACGGGTTCACCGGCGTCCTGGCCCACGTCCCCGCACTGGTCGGCGTGACCGACGGCGGCGAGTCGCGCCGCACCTTCGGCGTGATCGTCAGCCGCAACTACTTCGACGTGCTCGGCGTGCCGGTGGCGGCCGGCCGCGGCTTCACCGCCGAGGAGAGCCGGCCGGGGCAGGACGTGCCGGTCGTGGTGGCCACCTGGGCGTTCTGGCAGCGTCGCGGCTTCGATCCGGGGCTGGTCGGTTCCGCGGTGCGTGTCAACGAGCGGACCTTCACCGTCGTCGGCATCACGCCGCGCGGCTTCACCGGCACCATGTCGGTGTTCGGACCCGAACTCTTCTTCCCGCTCGGCGTGTTCCATTCCCTCGCCAACGTCTTCGACGGCGGCGTCGCGCCGCGTCTCGAGCGACCTGACGTCTACCAGCTGTTCCTGGTCGGACGGCTGGCTCCCGGCGTGTCGATCGAATCGGCCGCGACCCGCCTGCCGCCGGCGGCCGCGGCGCTCGCCGCGGCGATGCCGGCCGAGTACCGGGACGCGCGTCTCACGGTCGCCCCGCTGCCGCGCTTCGGCACCAGCACCTCGCCCATGGACGAGGGCGCGGTGGGACTGCTCGGCGCCGTGATGCTCGGCCTGACCGCCGCCGTGCTGCTCACCGTCTGCCTGAACCTGGCGGCGATGCTCCTGGCCCGCGGCCGGGCGCGGCGGAAGGAGCTGGCGATCCGGCTGGCGCTCGGCGCCAGCCGGGCGCGCGTCGTGCGCCAGCTGCTGGTCGAGGGCCTGCTGCTCTCGACCGCCGGCGGCCTGGTCGGCGCCGCCGTGGCGGCGTGGGGCGTCGGCACGCTGCACGGCGCCTTCACCACCATGCTGCCGGTGTCGATGACGCTCGACGGGCTGCGCTCGCCGCTGGTCGGCGCCGCCACCGCCGCGTTCTGCCTGCTCGCCACGATCTGGTTCGCCCTCGGTCCGGCGCTGCATCACTCGCGCGCCGACGTGCTGAGCGATCTCAAGGCGCAGCCCGGCGCCGACCCGTCGCCGCGCCGCCGCTGGCGGCCGCGGCATCCGCTCGTCGCCGCGCAGGTGGCCCTGTCGGTGGCGCTGCTGATTGCCGCCGGTCTGTTCGTCCGCATGGCCCGGACCGGGATGGCCGTGGACCTCGGATTCGACGCCGACGCCACCGTGCTCGCCGAGGTCGATCCGTCGCTGGCCGGCTACGACGCCGCCCGATCGCTGACCGTGCTCGGCGCCGTCGAACGCCGGCTGGCAACGCTGCCTGGGGTCGAGGCGGTGGGCGTCGCGCCGGTCGTGCCGATGGGCATCATTCATCTGAGCCGCGACGTGCGGCGGGCCGGGCCCGAGCTGCCCGACGGCGCCCGGCCGTCGACGCCCGAGGAAGGACGCGCCTTCGACGCGCCGTGGAACGCGGTGAACCAGGGCTACTTCGCGGCGATGGGCGTGCGGCTGCTGGCCGGCCGCACCTTCGACGACGTCGAGAGCCACGACGCCGCGGCGCCGCCGGTGGCGATCCTCGACGAGGCGCTGGCGCGGCGGCTCTGGCCGGCCGGCAACGCGCTCGGCGAACGCATCCAGTTCGAGACGCGCGACGGCGATCGCACCGCCTACGTCGTGGTCGGCATCGTGGCGCCGACGCACTGGACGCTGTTCGAAACCGAGTTTCCCGGCGCCGTGTTCGTGCCGCTGGCCCGCGGCGCGGCCGGCCCGACGTTCTTCCACGTCCGTGGCGCCGCCGGGTCACCGGTGGGCGTCGACGCCGTGCGCCAGGCGATTCGCGCGGCGGCGCCGGGGCTGCCGGTGTTCGGCGTGCGCACGTTCGACGATCACGTCAACGCCTCGATCGAGTTCTGGGCCCTCAACCGCGCCAGCGCCCTGTTCGCGACGTTCGGCGTCGCGGCGATGGTGGTGGCGCTGGTCGGCCTGTACGGGGTGATGGCCCACGCCGTCGTCCGGCGCACCCGCGAGATCGGCATCCGCATCGCCGTCGGCGCGGAGCCCGCGGCAGTGCGGTGGATGATTCTCGGCGAGAGCCTGGCCACGACATCGGGCGGCGTGGTGGCCGGCGTGCTGCTCGGCATGGCGGTCGGCCGGCTGATGGCCAGCGTGTTCGTCGACGTCGCGGCGTTCGACCTCGCCGTCTTCACCGCCGCGCCGCTCGCGTTCGTCGGCGCCGCCGTGGCCGCGGCGTGGGTCCCGGCCCGCCGCGCCACCGCCGTCAACCCGACGACGGCGCTGCGCGCCGAGTGAGCGTTCGGCAGCCCTGACGGTCTGCCCTGCGCTTCGGGTCGCCGCCTACCCCGGCGGCCAGGCCATCGGTCGTCCACCCAGCACGTGCAGGTGCAGATGGAACACCGTCTGCCCGGCCTCGGCGTTGCAGTTGAACACCGTCCGGTAGCCGCGGTCGGCGCAGCCGCGTTCGGCGGCGATCGCCGCCGCCCGCCGCACCATCGCCCCGACCAGCGCGTCGTGGCCGCCGTGGAGGTCGTTCAGGGTGGCCACGTGCCGCCGCGGCACCACCAGCACGTGCATCGGCGCCTGAGGGTTGATGTCGTCGAACGCCACCAGCTCGTCGTCCTCGTAGACCTTCTTCGCCGGAATTTCGCCGGCGACGATCCGGCAGAACAGACAGCTCATCCGGCGAGTATAGGCACGGACGCGCGACGACGTGACAAACCGTCACCGTCGCGTGTCATGATGCGGACATCCTCCCCCCGGACGAACCCAGGCCGCCGCGATGCGATGGGCGGCCCTGCCAAGGAGATCGGATCATGCTGCTCGACAAGTACCGCGACCTGGAATCGCTCGCCGGCAAGCTCGGCGTGCGCGACTTCTCGATGAAGGAAGCCGGCGGCAAGGTGCAGGTCACCGGCAAGACCACCTACGCGCTCGAGCGCGACCTGCTGTGGGACGCCATCAAGAAGCACAGCGGGTGGGAGAACGAGCTGGCCGCCGACGTCAGGGCCGAGCGCAGCGACATCCACGGCATCCACACCGTGCAGCCCGGCGAGTCGCTGTCGAAGATCGCCAAGATCCACCTCGACGACGCCAACCGCTACATGGACATCTTCAACGCCAACAAGGACAAGCTGAAGGACCCGAACATGATCCATCCGGGCCAGCAGCTGGTGATTCCCAACCGCTGATCAGCGGTTGGCGGGCGGGAGGCCCGACGCCTTCCGCCCGTCGTCACCGCCGCGCGACGACGACGCGCGGGATGCCCTGCAGATCGTCGCGCACGCGCGCGTCCGCGAACCCCGCCGCACGCACCACCCGCACCACCTCGTCCGCCTGGCCGGCGCCGATCTCCATCGCCAGGGTTCCGCCCGGGCGCAGCACGGCGCGGGCGGCTGGCGCCAGCGGTCGGATCGCGTCGAGTCCATCCGGGCCGGCGAAGAGCGCCGTCGCCGGCTCATGCCCGACCACTTCGGGCTGCAGCCGCGGCCGATCGCCCTCGGCGACGTACGGGGGATTGGCGATCACGAGATCGAAGGGGCCAGCGAACGGGCCCGTGCCTTCGGCCTCCGCCCAGGCGATCCGGGCGCCGACGCCGTGAGCCTCGGCGTTCCGCTGCGCCCACGCCAACGCGGCGGCGGAGATGTCGGTCGCCGCCACCTCGGCATCCGGCCGCTCGAGCGCGAGCGTCACGGCCAGGCAGCCGCTGCCGGTGCCGACGTCGAGCACGCGCGGCGCCGTCAGGGCGGCGATCGCGGCCAGGCCTTCCTCGATCAGCAGTTCGGTTTCCGGCCGCGGCACGAGCACGCCCGGGCCGACCGCGAAATCGCGGCCGTAGAACGCCTGCACGCCGCGGATGTAGGCGACCGGCTCGCGGGCGGTGCGGCGGGCGACGAGCGGGGCGCTGCGGGCCTCGAGATCGGGCGGCAGGTCGTCGTCGCGGCGGGCCACCCAGGTGGCGCGGTCCCAGCCGAGGACGTGCCGCAGCAGCAGCTCGGCGTCGAGCCGGGCCTCGGCGGCCGGGATGCCGGCGGCGACGAAGGCCTGCTCGGCGGCAGCGGCCAGGTCGCGGGCGCGCATCGGCCGGCTACTTCCGCGGCTCGGGTTCCGCCAGCCGGTCCGGCTCGGTCACCTGCTTGAGCCGCTCTTCCTGGTAGTGCGCCGATACGGCGTCGAGCAGCTCGCCCAGGTCGCCGTTGAGGACGTTGGTGAGCTGGTGCGTCGTGAAGTTCACGCGATGATCGGTGACGCGGTTGTCACGGAAGTTGTAGGTGCGGATCTTCTCGGAGCGATCGCCGGTGCCGACCTGGCCGCGGCGCTCCTTCGCCAGCGCGTCCTGCTGCTTCTGCAGCTCGATCTCGTAGAGCCGGGCGCGCAGCACCTTCATGGCCTTCGCGCGGTTCTTGATCTGCGACTTCTCGTCCTGCTGCGACACCACCAGCCCGGTGGGGATGTGGGTGATGCGCACCGCCGAGTAGGTGGTGTTCACGCTCTGGCCGCCGGGGCCGCTCGAGCAGAACGTGTCGATGCGCAGGTCCTTCTGCTCGATGTGGACGTCGACCTCTTCGGCCTCGGGCAGCACGGCGACCGTGGCGGTGGAGGTGTGGATGCGGCCACTGGCTTCGGTGTCTGGCACGCGCTGCACGCGGTGCACGCCGCTCTCGTACTTGAGGCGGCTGTAGACCTTCTGGCCCTCGATGCTGGCGATCACCTCGCGGACGCCGTGGCCGATCTCGCTGAGCGACATCATGTCCATCCTCCAGCCCTGGCGCTCGGCATAGCGGCTGTACATGCGGAACAGGTCGCCGGCGAACAGCGCCGCCTCTTCGCCGCCGGTGCCGGCGCGGATCTCGAGGATGACGTTCTTCTCGTCGTTGGGGTCCTTGGGCAGCAGCAGGACGCGGATCTCGCCGAGCAGCGCTTCGCGGCGGGCCTCGAGGCCGGTGAGCTCCTCGGCGGCCAGGGCGGCCATCTCGGCGTCGCCGCCGCCGGCCAGCTCCCCGGCCTGTCCGATCTCGGCGACCACCTTCTGGTACTCGCGGTAGGCGAGCACCAGCGGCTCGATCTCGGCCAGTGCCTTGGCCTGTTTGCGGTACTCATTGGCGTCGCTCTGCACCGCCGGCGAGGCCATCGCCGCCGCGAGGGTCTCGTAGCGCTGCTCGACGCTGGCCAGCTTGTCGAACATCACACGCCTTTCGCACCACCGCGCCGGGTCGGACGCCGTGACGGCGCCGGATCGGCGAACGGGTTTCGCACCTCGACGCCCCGCCAGCGCAAGCCGGGGTGCAGATCCTCGGTCCAGCAGACCTCGCAGCCGGTCTCGGCCGCGGCGTGCAGCACCATCGCGTCCCAGAAGCTCAGGCGGGCCGACCGCGCCAGCGCGATGGCTGCCAGCACGTCGGGCACCGCCGGGCTGAATACGGGCCACGCCGCGAACTCGCGGACCAGGCCTTCCGCCGCCCCATCGTCGAGCGGCTGCGCCACTTTGCGCGTAACAGTGACGAAGAACTCCTGCAGCACCTGCACGCTGAGCTGGCCGCGATCCTCCTCCCAGAGACGCTCCATCAGCGCGACGGCGCGGCCGTGCTTCGCGCCCGCGCTCGGGTCGTGGGCGTAGACCAGTACGTTGGCGTCGACGAAAGCGCGGTTAGCGCTCATGCAGGTCGTCGCGCGTCCAGCTGCGGCGGCCCCGGGTGCCGAGCGGCCGGGCGCCGTGCATCGCCGCCACGGCGCGGCGGCGGGCGGCGGCGTAGCGCCGATCCTCGTCGGCCACCCGCGCCAGGGCGTCGGCCATCAATGCCGACACCGAGGTGTCGCGGTCGGCGGCGACGCGCTTGATCCGCCGCAGTAGGTCGCGGGGCAGGCTCAGCGTGACGTTCTGGAGCTCGGCCACGAAAAACAGTGTAACACGAAAATACGTGACTGTGGCTCAACCGCCCGAGACCGGCGGCAGGAACGCCACGTCGTCGCCCTCGGCCACCGGCGCGCTCATCCGCGCGTAGTCGAGGTTGACCGCGCACGACATCGATCGCTCGTAGGCGGCGACCGCCGGATGCGCCGCGGCCAGCGCCGCCCACACGTCTTTCACCAGCGCGCCCGGCGGCACCTCCACCACCAGCTCGCCGGTGCCGGCCAGCTCCCGCAGCCGGGCGAACAGCTTCACCGTCACCCGCATGCGACCTTCAGCGCGTAGGCTCGCGCCGCCTCGTCGTCGGGATCGGCGGTGGCGCCCTCGATCCACACGTCGCCGCCGTCGAAGTGCTCGTGCTTCCAGATCGGCACGATCTGCTTGATGCGCTCGATGGCGTAGCGGCAGGCGGCGAACGCGTCGGCGCGGTGCGGCGTGGCCACCGCGATCACCACGCTGGCCTCGCCGATCTCCAGCCGGCCGGTGCGGTGGTGGATGGCCATTTGCGCCCCCGGCCACCGGCCCTGCGCCTCATCGACGATACGCGCCAGCGCTTTTTCGGCCAGCGGGCCGTAGGCTTCGTAGTCGAGCCACAGGACTCGCCGGCCCTGGTTGTGGTCGCGGACGAGACCGACGAACGTGGCCACCGCGCCGTGGCCAGGCCCGTCCACGGCACGGACCACGCCGTCGAGGACGAGCGGTGCCGCAGTGACGGCGACGGGGGCGGGCATCAATCGTTCAGTATACCGGCGCGCCGCGCCTTCCACAGATGGTCGAGCGGCCGGTGCCCCGCACCGAGCGGCACGCCCGCCCGCATCGCCTCGCGGACGTAGGCCTGCGCGGCGCGGACCGCGGCTTCGACCGCGTCGCCGAGGGCCAGCCGCGCGGCGATCGCCGACGCGAACGTGCAGCCGGTGCCGTGGGTGTGGCGGCCCGGCACGCGCTCGCCGACGATTTCGACGGCGCGGTCGCCGGTGACCAAGACGTCGACGATGTCGGCGCGGTCGAGGTGACCGCCCTTGACGACGACGGCGCGGGCGCCGAGCGCGCGCAGGGCGTGGGCGGCGGCGACGGCGTCGTCGCGGGTCCGGATCGTGCGGCCGGTGAGCGCCTCGGCCTCGGGCACGTTGGGCGTCGCCACCGCCGCCAGCGGCAGCAGATGCCGCTTCAGTGCCTCGACGGCATCGGCGGCCAGCAGGTGATCGCCGCTCTTGGCGACCATCACCGGATCGACGACCAGGTTCGGCAGCGACCATCGGGTGATCGCCGCGGCCACCGCCGCGACGACGTCGGCGGTGGCGAGCATGCCGGTCTTCACCGCGTCGCAGCCGAGGTCGCCGACGACCGCGTCGATCTGGGCGACGACGAACTCGGCCGGCACGGCGTGCACGGCGGTGACCGCGACGGTGTTCTGGGCGGTGAGCGCGGCTAGCGCCGAGGTGCCGTAGACACCGAACGCGGCGAAGGTCTTGAGGTCGGCCTGGATGCCGGCCCCGGCCCCCGAGTCGCTCCCCGCGATTGTCAGCGCCGTTCGCATGTTGATACCATCGCGGCCCTATGCATTATCGCGCCACCGCCGTGCCCGCCCGGTCGCTCGTCGCTGCCGCCGCCGCTCGCGCCGGCTCGGAGGCGGCCGCGTTCGGCGTGCGGGCCGGCGCCGTGCTGTTCGCGGCCGTGCTCACCGGCGCGGCGGCCCAGCTCAGCGTACCGGTGCCGTGGTCGGCCGTGCCGTTCACCATGCAGCCGGTTGCCGTGCTGCTCGCCGGCGCCGTGTTCGGCGCCCGTCTCGGCGCCATGAGCCAGGCGCTGTACCTGCTGTTCGGCGTCACCGGCGCGGCGATGTTCGCGCTGTCTCCCGTTCTCGCGCCGGGGCTGGCGCGTCTCGTCGGTCCGACCGGCGGCTTCCTGCTGGCCTTCCCGGCGGCCGCCTGCGCGGTGGGGGCGCTCGCCGATCGGGCGTGGACCCGCACCTTCGCCGGCGCCCTGGCCGCGATGTCGGCCGGTCTCGGCGTGCTCTACGCCAGCGGCGCGGTGTGGCTGGCGATCGTCGCCGGGCCGGGCGCCCTCGCCACGCTGTGGGTCTTCGCGGCCAGCGACCTCGTCAAGGTCGCGGCTGCGGCCGCGGTGCTGCCGGCCGCCGTGCGGGCGCTCGGACCGCGCCGGTAGCCGCGTCGGCGGCGCCGAAGATCAGGAAGTACTGGAACGGCAGGAACGTCTCGGCGCGCAGCAGGCGCAGCCCGGCTCCGGCGGCCTCGCGCTCGATCGTCTCGGCCGGCACCCGCTCCGCCGCCGCCGGCCCCGGGCCCGAGTCGCCCGGCCTGAAGTCCACCACGCCGATTCGGCCGCCGGGCTTCAGCGCCCGCCCGAGGTTGCGGAAGAGCGTGACGCGGTCCTCGATTTCGTGCACCACGCCGACCAGCAGCACCGCGTCGCAGCACGCCGCGGCCAGTCCCGGATTGCTGCCGCTGCCCTTCTTCGGCTCGACGTTGGTGAGGCCCTCGCGCTGCACCCGCCGGGTGATCGCCGCCAGCATCTCGGGCTGCACGTCCTGGGCGTAGACGCGGCCGTTGGGCCCGACCCGGCGGGCCAGCCGCACCGTGAACCAGCCGCTGCCGGCGCCGACATCGGCGACCACCGACGCGTCGGCGATGCCGAGCGCGTCGAGAATCTGCTGCGGCCGCTGCCATTCGTCGCGGTCCGGCGCCTCGAGCAGACCGAGATCCTGCGGCGGGAACAGCCGCGGATGCTGATCCTGCGGCGGCCGGGCGGTCTGCGCCGCGGCCGACACCACCCCCGCCAGCACCAGGAGGACGGCACGGAGCGGCGCGGCGCGCATGCCCCATTCTCGCCCGGGAACCGGCCGGGCACTATAATTCGCCGATGCTCGACCGCTTCCTCGACTCGATGGTCACGCTCGTCGTCCGCACCTCCACCGACCTGCCGCCCGACGTGCGCGCGGCGATGCGGGTGGCGATGGATCGCGAGGAGGATCCGCGGGCGACCCAGGCGCTGGCCATCATCGGCCAGAACATCGATCAGGCCGCCGAGGTGGAGGGCGCGATCTGCCAGGACACCGGCATGCCCACCTTCGAGGTGAAGACGCCGGTCGGGGTCAACCAGGTGGCGCTGAAGGCGCGGATCCGCGATGCGGTGGCCGAAGCCACCCGACGCGGCAAGCTGCGGCCCAACTCGGTCGACTCGCTCACCGGCGCGAACTCGGGCAACAACCTCGGTCCGGGCACGCCGATCATCCATTTCGAGCAGTGGGAGCACGACGAGATCGAAGTGAAGCTGATTCTCAAGGGCGGCGGCTGCGAGAACATGAACATCCAGTACTCGCTGCCGGCGGAGCTGCCGCACCTCGGGCGTGCCGATCGCACCCTCGAAGGGGTGCGCAAGTGCATCCTGCACGCGGTGTGGAACGCCCAGGGCAAGGGCTGCGCGCCGGGCGCGATTGGCGTCGCCATCGGCGGCGACCGCACGTCGGGCTACGTCCATGCCAAGGAGCAGCTGTTCCGCACCCTCGACGACGTCAACCCCGACGAGCGGCTGGCGGCGCTCGAGGCCGAGATCATGGCCACCGTCAACCGCCTCGGCGTCGGCACGATGGGTTTCGGCGGCCGCACCTCGCTCATCGGCTGCAAGGTCGGCGTGCTCAACCGCTTGCCGGCGAGCTTCTTCGTGTCGGTGGCCTACGACTGCTGGGCGTTCCGCCGGCTCGGCGTCGTGCTCGATCCGGTCACCGGTGACATCCGCCGCTGGCTCTACCGCGATCCGGCCGTGCCGGCGCTGGCGATGATGGACCAGCAGGGCTTCCGCCGCACCGGCCGCGAGATCGCACTGACCACGCCGCTCGACGAGGCGGCGATCCGCCGTCTCAAGGTCGGCGACGTGGTGCTGGTCAGCGGCCGCGCCTACACCGGCCGCGACGCCGTGCACCATTACCTGTTGTCGCACGAGCCGCCGGTCGATCTGCGCGGCAGCCTCGTCTACCACTGCGGGCCGGTCGTGAAGAAACTCGACGACGGCTCGTGGACGATCACAGCGGCCGGCCCGACGACCAGCATCCGCGAGGAACCGTACCAGGCCGACATCATCGGCCGTTACGGCATCCGCGCGGTGATGGGCAAGGGCGGCATGGGCGCCAGGACGCTGGCCGGGCTGAAGCAGCACGGCGCGGTGTACCTCAACGCCGTCGGCGGCGCGGCGCAGTTCTACGCCCGCTGCATCGAACGGGTCGACGGTGTGTCGCTGCTGGAATTCGGCACGCCCGAGGCGATGTGGCACCTGCAGCTCAAGGACTTCCCGGCCATCGTGACCATGGACGCGCACGGCAACAGCCTGCACAAGGACGTCGAGCAGGCCTCGGCGGCGGAACTGGCGGCCTTGGCCACGCCGTCGCGCTGAGACCCTGCCGGCGCTCCGGCCAATGCCATAACGCCAACGCCGTCAACGACTTAGCCAGCTAGTTCGGGTCGGAACGACGTGCTACACTGAGGACACTATGCATACCGACACCGTTTCTGCCCCGGTTGCGCCTGTTCCCGTGCCCGCGCCCAGCGTCATCCACGTGACCGAGGCCGCGGCCGGCAAGATCCGCGACCTGCTGGCCGAGGAAGGCAAGGCCGACAGCGGCCTGCGCGTGTTCGTCCAGGGCGGCGGCTGCTCCGGCTTCCAGTACGGGCTGATGATCGAGGAGTCGGGCGGCGTGGGCGACCAGCTGTTCGAGTCCAACGGCGTGAAGCTCTACATCGACCCGGTGAGTCTCAGCTACCTCAAGGGCGCCGAGGTCGACTTCGTCGACACCATCACCGGCGGCGGGTTCACGATCAAGAATCCGAACGCGACCTCGACCTGCGGCTGCGGGTCGTCGTTCAGCGCGTAGCGCCCGCGTGCGTCATCCGGGCGGCGCCGCCGGCGCCGCCCGCGCTCCGTCCGTCCCGTAGGTGTCCGGTCACATGGCGACCAGCGTCAGCCTTCCAGACCTCGACCGCCTGCGCCCGGCAGGCACCAAGCGCTCGAGCAAGCGCGATCAGATCGTCAACGTCTTCCTGAAGCAGGAAGGGCACCTCAGTGCCGACGACCTGGCCGACCTCATCAAGCGCGAGGACGCCCGCATCAGCCGCGCCACGGTCTATCGAACGTTGCAGTGGATGGTCACCGCCGGCATCGCCCGCAAGGTCGACTTCGGTGAAGGCCGGCTCCGCTACGAGCACTCCTACCGGCATCCGCGCCACTACCACCTGATCTGCAAGACCTGCAACCGCTCGTTCGAGTTCCTCAGCTCCGACATCGAGTCGCTGGTCGAGGAGGTGGCGGCGGCCCGCAAGTTCACCGCCCGGCAGAGCGTCGTGCAGATCTACGGCACCTGCGAGGATTGCCAGGCCGGCCGCACCTCGCGCGCCGAGGGCGGCAACGCCGAGCTGCTGTTCGCCCGCGACGCCATGCGCATCGCCATCGCCACCGAGCGCAGCGGCCGCGAGTTCTACGCCCGCGCGTCGCGCCTGGTGAAGAACACGCGCGGCAAGCACGTCTTCGAGAAGCTCGCCGCCGAGGAAGTCGATCACCTGGAGCGTCTCGAGCGCCGCTACCAGACGCTGCTCGAGCGCGATCCGGAACTGGAGTCGCGGCCGACGTTCCTGTTCTTCAAGGGCGCGGCCAACGGGCTCTTCGCCGAGGGCGCCGAGCAGCTGACCCGGCCCGGCGTCGACGAGGCCGAGGCGCTGCGCATCGGCATCCGCTGCGAGCGCAACTCGCACCGCTTCTTCAAGCGCTACGGCGAACGCTTCGAGGACTCCGACGGCAAGCAGATCTTCCTCGAGTTCGCCGAAGAGGAGCGCGAGCACCTCGAGCTGCTGATGCGCGAGTACCGTGCGCTCATCACCCGCCGCCACACCGGCCAGCGGGCGCGCCGCCAGGCGCGGACGGGCGGCGCCGCGTCGGGGCGCAAGGCCCGTCCGACGACGTGATCGATCTCCACCTGCACACCACCGCGTCCGACGGCCGGTGTCACCCCGCTGAACTGGTCGAGCACGCCCACGCCGCCGGCGTGCGGGTGTTCGCCGTCACCGACCATGACACCGTCGCCGGCCACGCCGAGGCGGCGGTTGCCGCCGCCGCCCACGGCCTCGCCTTCGTGCCGGGCATCGAGATCACGGCGGTGTGGGCCGGCCGCGACGTGCACGTGCTCGGCTACTGGGTCGACGGCAGCCGCCCGGCCTTCGCGGCGTTCCTGCGCGAGCAGCGGGCCCGTCGCGTCGCCCGGGTCGAAGCCATCGGCACCGCGTTGGCCGCCGCCGGCGCTCCCGTCGATCTCGGTCCGCTGCTGGCGCGGATCGCCGCGCGGCCGGGGACGTCGGTCGGACGTCCCGACCTGGCCCGCCTGCTCGTGGCGGCCGGACACGCCTCGTCGGTGCAGGACGCGTTCGACCGCTACCTCGCCGAGGGCGGGCCGGCCTACGTGGCGCGTACCGGGGTGTCGCCGGAAGAGGCGGTGGCGATCATCCACGGCGCCGGCGGCCTGGCCTCGCTGGCCCACCCGGGCGTGACCCGGCGCGACGACCGGCTGGCGGCGTGGGCGGCGGCCGGCCTCGACGCGCTCGAGGCCTACCACTCGGATCACAGCGAGGCCGAGGTGGCGTTCTACCTCGAGCGCGCCCGCTCGCTCGGGCTGCTCGTCACCGGCGGTTCCGACTACCACGGCGACGATCCGAGCAGCCACCACACCCGGCGCCGCGTCGTCGGTGCCGTGACGCTTCCCCGCGACGCGTGGCCGGCGCTGACCGCCCGCCACGACGTGCTGACCGGCGGGCGGGCATGAGCGACGCGCCGCTGGTCGAGTTCGCCGGTGTCGAGAAGGCCTATCAGGCGCTGCGGCCGCTGCGTCTGGCGTCGCTGACGGTCTCGCGCGGCGAGATCGTCGCGGTCAGCGGCATCGATGCTCTGGGCGCCGAGGTGCTGGTGAATCTGATGACCGCGGCGGTGCGCCCCGACGCCGGGGCGGTGCGGCTCTTCGGCACCGCCACCGACGCCATCGACGACTACGACGCCTGGCTGGGGATGCTCGACGGCCTCGGCCTGGTCACCGAGCGGGCGGTGCTGCTCGGGCAGTGCACCGTCGCGCAGAACCTGGCGCTGCCGCTCACGCTCGAGATCGAGCCGATCCGCGCCGACGTCGTCCCGGTGGTGACGGCGCTCGCCGACGAGGTGGGCATCGCCGTCGCTCACCGCGAGACGCGCGTGCACGACGCGCCGGCCGGCGTGGTGCAGCGGGTACGCCTGGCGCGGGCGCTGGCGCTCAACCCCCGTCTGCTCGTGGCCGAGCATCCATCGGCGCCGCTGCCCCGCGAGGAGGTCGCGCCGTTCGCCCGCGATCTCGCCGCCATTGCCGCCCGCCGCGGCCTCGGCGTGCTGGCGGTGAGCGCCGATCGCGAGTTCGTCCGCGCGCTCGGCGGCACGGCGCTGACGCTCGACGCGGCGACCGGCACGCTCACGAGACCGGGGCTGCTGGCCCGTCTCGGCCTCGGCTGAGGGAGAATGCCGGAGATGGTGCGTTACGGCGAGATCGTTCGGCTTGAGCCGGGGCTCGGCTTCGGCTTCATCCGCGACGACCGGCACGGCGACTGGTTCTTCGTCGGACCGGGCGTGCGCGACGGCGGCCTCGAACGGCTCTGGGTGGGCGAGCGGGTGGCGTTCAGCCAGGAATGGACCGCCAGCGGTCCGCGCGCCACCGACATCCACCACGAGCAATCCGAGTGAACGGCGCGACCCGGCTGGTCCTGTTCGACATCGACGGCACGCTGGTCCTCACCGGCGGCGCCGGCAAGCGGGCGATGGATCGCGCCTTCGCCACTGCGTTCGGCATCGCCGACGCCTTCGCCGAGGTGCCGATGGGTGGCCGCACCGACCGGTTCCTGATCGAACGCGCGCTCGATCGCTGGGGCCTCGAGGTCAGTGCCGTGACGCTGGACCGCTTTCGCGCTGCCTACCTCGACCACCTGCGCGAGACGATTCACGAGCCGGGTCACGGGCGGCGCGGCGTGATGCCTGGCGTGGTCGAGCTGCTCGATGCGCTGGCGGCGCGGCCGGCGATCCAGCCGGCCCTGCTCACCGGCAACTACGCCCACGGCGCGCGCATCAAGCTCGAGCACTTCGGTCTGTGGGACCGCTTCGCCTGGGGGACGTTCGGCGACGATCACGCCGACCGGGACGACCTGGCCCGGGCGGCGGTGGCGGCGGCGCCGCACCAGGGCGTGACCCTCGCGGCGCCGGACCACGCCGTCGTCATCGGCGACACGCCGTTCGACATCGCCTGCGCGCGGGCCGCGGGGGCCAGGGTCGTCGCGGTGGCCACCGGAGGGCACGACCTCGACGAGCTGCGCGCCCTCGAACCTGACCTGGCGGTGTCCGATCTGCGTCAACTCGACGTCGTGCTCGACCTGGTCGGCTGAGCCGCCGGCGGCGCACACTTTCGCCGAGTGGTGGAAGCGCCTGCCGGGAGTCGTGCCGGGCAAGGCGCGACCGGAGGTTGCCGCCGCCCTGCCTGCCTCCAGGCGCGTCAACGCCGCTCGCGCGCATGCGCGAGTGGCGGAAGCGCCTGGGAGTCGAACCCAGCCTGCCCTCGAAGAGGGCAGCGACCGGTTTTGAAGACCGGGAGGACCACCGGGCCCCGTTCGCTTCCGCGCACGATCATAGCGTGCGGAGGCGGGGCGCCGGCAGCAGAGCGATTGTCGAGGGGAATCGAGGAACCCCGGCCTCACGGGACGAGGCCGGGAACGGACGGGGCGGTCGACCGATCAGCCTTCGAGCAGACGGACGTCGGCGGCACGGGGGCCCTTGGCCGACTCCTCGGTCACGAACTCGACGCGCTGACCCTCGCGCAACAGTTCGAAAACCACGCCGCGCACGGCGCTTCGGTGGAAGAAGTGCTCCAGGCCCGACTCGTCCCGAATGAAGCCGAAGCCCTTGTCGATCAGGAGCCGTGCAATCGTGCCCTGCGGCATGTGCGTGCCCTCCGAAGTGAGGTGACGCGACGACGCGTCACCGATACTCTCTGTCCATGCGCCCCCACGACTCCAACCGGATGTCGCGCGCCGCACGGGCGAGCATCCCCGGCGGGCCATGGCGTGGACCCGAAAGGTTCGGGCAGTGTAGGCAGCACACCCGGCCAAGTCAAGCGTCAGACGCCCGAAAATCCGGGCCTCCTGCACGGTAGGGGCGGCATGGCCACGGTGTCGGGAATCGTGCTCGCGGCGGGGCGGTCGGCCCGCATGGGACGGCCCAAGGCGGCCCTCCGCCTGGGGCCCGACGGCCCGACCTTCGCGGCCGCGGCCGTGGCGGCCCTGCATGGCGGCGGCATCGACCGCGTCGTCGTCGTCGCCGGCGCCCATCCCGAGGCGGTCCGAGAGGCCCTCAGCGGCGTCGAGGGCGTCGAGGTGGTGGAACATCCCGACTGGCCGTCCGGTCAACTGTCGTCGCTGCTGGCGGGGCTGGCCGCCGTCGATACCCCCGATGTGGCGGCCGTCGCCGTCACGCTCGTCGACGTCCCGCTGGTGCGCCCGGCGACCGTGGCGGCACTCGTCGCCGCATGGCGCACGTCGCGGGCACCCGTGGTCCGTCCGGCCATCGGCGAGCGTCACGGCCACCCCGTGATCTTCGACCGCGCCGCCTTCGCGGCGCTGCGCGCCGCACCGCCGGAGGTCGGCGCCAAGGCCGTGATCGCCGCGTTTCGGGCCGCAGTCGTCGACCTGCCGGTGGACGATCCGGGGGCGTTGCGCGACGTCGACACGCCCGCGGAGTACGACGCGCTGCTCGCCGGCGACCTGACGGACCAGGCGCGCTGAGCGGGGCGGCTCAGCGGCCGTGCAGCGTCTCGGCCAGCCAGCCGCGCAGCGGGCCCATCGCCGCGTAGACCAGCAGGGCCGCCAGGGCAATGGCGGCAGCCACCAGCCGCCGCGTCGTGCGTCGTCCGCTCATCAGCCGCTCCTTCCGCGCGCCGGGCCGGCGCGTTTCCGGCAGTCTGGGCGCGCAGCCTGAACGGCGGATGAACGGAGGCGTTCAGGCCGGGTTCAGCCCGGCTGGGTCTATAACTGGACGACGATGCGCGTGCTGATCGCGGAAGACGAGACGGCGCTGCGGGAGCAGCTCGGGGACGTGCTGCGCGGCGCCGGCTATGCCGTCGATGCCGTCGCCGACGGGGCCCGCGCTGAGTACCTCGGCCAGACCGAGCCGTACGACGCCGCGGTGCTCGACCTCGGGCTGCCGCGCCTCGACGGCCTCGCCGTGCTGCGCCGCTGGCGCGATGCCGGAGTGACGATGCCGGTCCTGGTGCTCACCGCCCGCGACAGCTGGTCCGACAAGGTGCGCGGCATCGACGGCGGTGCCGACGACTACCTGACCAAGCCGTTCCAGGTCGAGGAGCTGCTGGCCAGGGTGCGTGGCCTGATCCGCCGCGCCTCGCGCCAGCTGACGCCGGAACTGCGTGCCGGGGACGTGGCCCTGGACCCCCGCCGCGCCCGGGTGACCGTCGGCGGTACGCCGGTGCGGCTCACCGCCCTCGAGTTCCGCGTGTTCGCGTATCTGATGCACCATCGCGACCGCGTGGTCGCGCAGGCCGAGCTCGCCGATCACATCTACGAACGCGACGACGATCGCGACTCGAACACCGTCGAAGTGTTCGTGGCGCGGTTGCGCCGCAAGCTCGGCCCGACGACGATCGAGACGGTGCGCGGCCTCGGCTACCGCGTCGGGAGCGGCGGGTGAGCGGGCCGCGCTCGCTGCGCGCGGCGCTGCTCGGCGGCGCCGCGTTGTGGACGCTGGGCCTGTTCGTCGTCGCCGGCATCGTCGCGACCGACATGCTGTTCCGGTTCGAGGGCTTCCCGCGCTTCTTCCACGGGTTGTTCGTCAACGTCCCGGTGGCCGGCGCGGTCGCGCTCGTCGGCCTCGTCGGCGGCGTGCTCCAGGTGCGGCGCGCCCTGGCCGCCCTGACCGGGCTGCGCCGCGGCCTGGCGCAGGTGCGCGCCGGCGGTCGCGATCACGTCGCCGGCGCGTTCCCCCAGGAAGTGCAGCCGCTGGTCGACGATCTGAACGCGCTGCTCGATCATCGCGGCCGCGCCGTGCAACGGGCGCTGGCCCGCGCCGGCGATCTCGCGCACGGTCTGAAAACTCCCCTGGCCGTCATCGCCCGCGAGGCCGATCGCGGCGACGGCCCGCCGCGCCCGGACGTGCTGCGGCAGCAGGTGGACCGCATGCGCCGCCAGATCGACGTCCACCTCGCCCACGCCCGCGCCGCCGCCGCCGGGGCTGCCCCCGGCGCGACCGCGAGCGTCGGCGCCGCGGCCGCCGCGCTGGTCCGAACCCTCGAGCACCTGCACGCCGATCGCGGCCTCGACATCCGCAGCGCCGTGGCCGAGCGGGACATCGCCCGGGTGCAGCGCGAGGATCTCGAGGAGATGCTCGGCAATCTGCTCGACAACGCCTGCACGTGGGGCCGGCGGCAGGTGCGGGTGACGGCCGAGGCGCGTGACGGCATGGTGCACGTGCTGGTCGACGACGACGGCCCGGGCGTCCCCGCCGCGCTGCGCACCGAGGTGCTGCGGCGCGGGGTCCGCGCCGACGAGGCGGCGCCGGGGTCGGGCCTGGGGCTGGCCATCGTCGCCGATCTGGCCGAGCTGTACGGCGGGTCGATCGCCGTCGAGGCGTCGCCGCTCGGCGGCGCCCGCGCGCATCTCGTGCTTCCGGGAGCGTCCGATGTGGCGTGATCTCCTCCATGGCTGGCGGCAGATGGCCGCCGCGCCGCTCGTCAGCGCCGTCGTCGTCGCTTCGCTGGCGGTCGGCATCGGCGTCAACACCGCCGTGTTCTCGTGGCTGCAGGTCTTCGTCCTGTCGCCGCTGCCAGGGGTGCCGCGCGCCGCCGAGTTCCACCTGATCGAGCCGCGCACCGAGGCCGGCACCTATCCGGGAGCCTCGTGGCTGGAATTCCGGGACCTCGCCGAGCGCCTCGACGGCGTCGCCGACGCGATGGCCTACCGTATGACGCCGCTCACCGTCGGGGAGACGGCGCAGAGCGAGCGGGCCTTCGGGATGCTGGTGTCCGGGGGCTACTTCGCCGCGCTCGGCGTGCAGCCGACGCTCGGCCGCCTGCTCGGGCCCGACGACGTCGCGACGCCAGGCAGCGCGGCCGTGGCGGTGGTCTCGCACCGGTTCTGGCAGTCGCGCCTGGCCGGCGATCGCGGCGCGCCGGGTCGCACCGTCAGCGTGAACGGCGTCGATCTCACCGTCGTCGGCGTCCTGCCCGACGGCTTCCAGGGCACCGTGCTCGGCCTCCAGTTCGACGTGTGGCTGCCGGCGACGATGGCCCCGGTGGTGGCCGGCGGATCGCGCGAGCTCGAGGATCGCCGCTCGCGCGGCTACGCGGTCATGGCCCGGCTGCCACGGGCCGACCAGCTGGCGGCGGCGCGTGAGCGGGCGGCCGACACGATGCGCGAGCTGGCCGCCGCCCATCCCGACAGCAACCGCGGCGTCGGCGTCGAGGTGCTGCCGTACTGGCAGGCGCCGCGCGGCCCGCAGCGGATGTTCCTTCGCGCGCTCGGCGTCCTGCAGGGCCTGATGCTGGTGCTGCTGCTCGCCGTGTGCGGCAACACGGCGACGCTGCTGCTGGCGCGCTCGGCCTCGCGTCAGCGCGAGCTGGCCATCCGCCTGGCGATGGGGGCCTCGCCGTGGCGTGTCGCGCGGCTGCTGTTCGCCGAGGCGCTGGCGATCGGGCTCACCGGCGCCGCGCTGGGGGCGTTGCTCGCCGCGTGGGGCATCCGAGTGCTCCGCGCCGTGCCGCTGACCGCGGCGCTGCCGATTCGCTTCCAGGTGTCGGTCGACGGCCTCGGCCTCGCCGTCGCGCTCGCCCTCGGCGTCGCCGCCGCGGCGCTGGTCGCGGTGCTGCCCGTCGTGCAGGTGTTCCGGCTCGACGTGTCGTCGGGCGTGGCGGCCGGCGCCCGGACGCCGGCGGCCGGCTGGTGGCGATCGGCGGCGATGGCCACCGAGGTGGCGCTGGCGACGGTGGTGCTCGTCGTCGCCGGGCTCTTCCTCGGCAGCTTCACCGACACCCGTGACACGCACCCGGGTTTCGAACGCCAGGGCGTGCTGCTGGCCGCCTACGATCGGTCGGGGCGCGGCGACGACGTCGCCGCCCGCACCTTCGTGGCGCGCGCCGTCGAGCGGCTCGGCGCCCTGCCCGGCGTGCAGGCAGTGGCGGTCGCCGCCGCGGTGCCGCTCGACATCCACGGACTCCCGCAGCGCACGTTCGTCCTCGAGGGCCGCCCCCGGGTCGACGGCGTCGCCGACCGCGCCGCGTCCAACACCGTCTCGCCCGGCTACTTCGCGGCGATGAGGATGCGGTGGGTTGCCGGGGCCGGCTTCGTGCCGCTCGACGACCCGTCGACCGCGCCGCAGGTGGTCGTCAACCAGGCCTTCGTCGACCGGTTCATCGGCGCCGGCGCCGTCGTCGGCCGCCGGCTCGAGCAGGGCGATCGCACCTACGCCATCGCCGGCGTGGTCGCGACCACGATTTCGGACGCCTACGGTGAGCCGCCGACGCCGGTGATGTACTTCTCGTATCGCGACCGTCCGGCCCGCGGCGGCGAGTTCCACGTGCGCACGGGGGTGGGCGCCGAGGCGTCGCTGGCCGGCGCCGTGCGGGCGGCGATCACCGACCTCGATCCGGCCTCGCCGGTGTTCAACGTCCGCACCCTCGACGAGCACGTCGAGAACAACCTGCTGCTCAAACGCATTCCGGCCCGGCTGTTCCTGGTGCTCGGGCCGCTGCTGCTGGTCCTCGCCTCCAGCGGCATTCACGCCGTGGTGTCCTATGCGGTGACCTCCAGGCGCACCGAGATCGGCGTGCAGCTGGCGCTGGGCGCGACCGGTCGACGCGTCGTCTGGGAGCAGGTGGCGTCGAGCCTCGCCGTCGTCGTCGCCGGGGCGGGGTCGGGCTGGCTGCTGGTGTGGATCGTCTACACGCAGGGCCTCGGCGCCGCCACCGACCTGCGCGCGTTCGTCGCCGTGCCGGCGCTGTTGCTGGCGGTGGCGGCCTGGTCGACGTGGCTGCCGGCCCGCCGGGCGGCGGCGGTCGATCCGGTCGAGGTGCTGCGCCGCTACTGACCGCCGTACGCAGCTCGGGCGCCGCGCCGGTGCTGCCGGCGCGACGCCCGATTCGATCCCGACCGTGGTCCGCTAGCCGCCTACCACTTGAGCTGCGCGCCGAGGCGCAGCACGCGCGGGTTGAGCATCGCGCTCACCTGGCTGTAGGCCGCGGTGCCGAAGTTCACCGAGCGCCAGCCGGTCACCGGGTTGGCGTTCATGGCGTTGAACAGATCGACCTGCAGCTGGACGCGGCGTCCGCCACCGACCTCGAACCACTTGGCCAGCGACAGGTCCAGCTGGTTGATGCGATCGAGCAGCTCCTGGCCGCCAGGCTTGAGCGGCAGCAGCAGCTGCGCTTCGGTCATGCCCGGGATGATCAGCTGGCCGGGGCGGCAGGGCGCTGCGCAGTTGGCCGGGTAGGTCGCCGTGCGCGTGATCAACCACCGGGAGCCGATCGGGCTGCCGACGTCGCCGTATCCGGGGCCGGCGATGCGGTTGCGGTCGGCGGCGGCGGTGCCGCTGAAGCCGCCGATCGGCCGGCCGTTGATGCTCTGGAACGACAGGCTGGCCTGGATGCCCCAGCCGACCGGATAGGTGCCGGCGAACTTGAACTGCTTCAGGAACGGAATGTCGTTCTCCCGGTCGTCGCAGAAGCGGAGGAAGTTCGGATCGTCGGGCTCGTCGCAGGTGACCCGCAGAGTCCGCTCCATGGTGAAGCCGCCGAACAGCGTGCCGCCGCGCGGCAGCCGGGCGTTGAAGGTGATGTCGCCGCCGTTGTAGATCTGCTTGCGATCCGACCCGGCGTTGGTGTCGAAGTCCTGCACGCGGGCCAGCTGGGCGGTCGTGGCCACGGTGTAGGCCGTGAACACCGAGCCGTCGAGCGGGCTGACCACCTCGACGCCGCGGTAGTCGGCCGGGGTGCGCAGCAGGTTGTCGGACACCGGCAGGTCGTAGAACTGGCGGCGGTAGTAAGTGGCCGCCACCGACACACGCGGGAACAGCTCGTGCTGGATGCCGGCCGTGTACTCCAGGTTGTAGGTGCGCTGGAAGTCGGGATCGACCTCGGCCAGCGAGCGGACGCCGAAGTTGGCCGGCAGCTGCGCAAAGTTGATCTCGCAGCCCGGGGTGTTGAACGTGCAGCCGCGCTCGCCCTGGGCGATGTCGTCGCGGTTGGCGTCGACCCAGCTCAGCGTGGCCGAGGTCAGCGCCAGGGGGTTGTACTTGGTGGCGAACTGCGTCGTCCGCGACTCGTTGTAACGGTTGAAGCTGGCCTTGAGCGCGGTCTTCGAGTTGCCGAACACGTCGTAGACGACGCCGATGCGCGGCGCGAAGTCCTTCCACGTCGGCATCGGGATGGCGTCGAAACGCCGCTCCGGCACGAACCGGCCGTGGCCCGACTGCTGCTCGGCCACCTCATGCGACAGGTACTCCCAGCGCAGGCCGGTGTTGATGGTGAGGCGGTTGAGCGCCCATGAATCCTGGACGAAGACGCCGATGTCGGCGTTCAGCTTCTCCTGGTAGCGCAGCGGCGTGTTGTACACGGTCACCGACACCGGGTTGGTGAACGGCGCGGCCGCGGTGCCGGCGTAGACCTGCTGCAGGTCGGCGTTGGTCTCGCGGGTGTTGACGTAGGGGCCCCAGTTGTACTGCACGCCGGCCTTGATGTTGTGCGCGCCGGTGATGTAGGACAGCGCGCCCATCATGTTGAAGCGGTCGGGGTAGCGGCCGCCCCAGTTGGCCAGGCCGTTGGTCAGCGCGGCGACGTTCTGGTCGCGGCGGCTGGCGTTGGCGTACCACTCGGGCGAGAACGGCACCTTGTTGACGCCGTCCTGGTTGGTGATGACGTACTCCTCGTAGTTGAAGGAGTAGCCGGCCTCGGCCAGCAGCTGGTTGGTCCAGGTGCCGGTGTACTTCGCCGCCGCCGAGTTGTAGCGCGGGGAGGTCCAGATCTGCGACGAGGTGTTGGGGTCGTCGCCGGCGTTCATGCCGTGGCCGCGCCACTTGTCGATCTCGTCGTAGTAGACCGAGAACTTGTGCTTGGGCGAGATCTGCCAGGTGAGGCGGAGCAGCGCGCTCTTGATCTTCTGGTCGTCGATGCCGGTCTCGCAGGACAGGGCGCCGGTGCGGCAGCCGGTCACCGCCTGTCGGTAGGAGGTGCCCGACGGCGGCACGAAGGTGTCGGCGACCGGCGAGTCCACGCCCCACATGCGGCCCGAGGTGAAGAACCACAGCTTGTCGCGCAGGATCGGACCGCCGAGGGCCAGGTTGAAGTCGTAGATGCGGTCGACGCCGGGGCCGTTGCGCAGGCCGCGGTCGATGATGTCCTGGGTCAGGTTGTCGCTCTGCAGCGACTCGCTGGTCCATGCGCCGAAAAAGGCGCCGCTGAAGCGGTTGCCGCCGTCCTTCGGAACGATGTTCATGCGGACGCCGCCCGGTGAGACGTCGGCGCCGGCGCCGCTCGTCTGGTACGACATCTCTTCCATCATCGACTGGTTGAAGTACTGCTGCACCGCGCCGTCGCCGTCGAGGCCGTTGACCATCAGGCCGTCGACCGTGACGATGTTGTTGGCCGAGGTCAGGCCGCGGGTGGACATGTAGGTCTGCTGCATGGCGCGCGAGCCGCCAACGTCCGGGACGTTGAGCGACACGCCGCTGACCAGCTGGGCGAGTGCCTGGATGGTGCGGCCGGTCGGCACCTGCTCGAGGATTTCGGCGGTCATCACCTCGACCTTCGAATTGCTCGAGACGTCGACTGTGGGCGACGTGCCGGTGACGGTGATGGCCTCTTCGATCGCGCCGACTTCGAGGGTGCCGTTCAGCGTGCCGACGAAGTCGACGCGCAGCTCGACCTTCTCCTGACGCATCTGCTTGAACCCGGGCAGGGTGAAGGTGACCGTGTAGACGCCGGGTCTGAGGTCGGTGATGCGGTACTGCCCGTCGGAGTCGGTGACAGTGGACCGGGTGCCCTCGATCAGCACCGGGCTCGACGCTTCGACGGTCACCCCCGGCAGTACGGCGCCGCTGGTGTCCCTGACCGTTCCGGTGAAAGCACTCTGCGCTGCCGCGACGGCGGGGAACGCCATCGCGATTGCCCAACACGCGAGAAGCGCCTGCCGACGTCTTGCCATGCGGAACTCTCCCTCGATGACTTGCTGACTGGCCGATCACGAAACGAAATCGCCCGATGTCGACGAGCCACCGGGGACTTCCGGAGCACGCGTGCACGCCGACCGTGACGACCCGTCAGAGGGCGCAGTCCCCGACGAATCTTCGCGAGGCCGGCCCACATCGGGCCGCGCCTCTACGGCGTCTCGGCCAGCTGAGCGCGAGATTCTTATCACGACTTGTAACCAACGGCAACAGTTCGTCCGAGGGTTCACGTGGCCGAAGACATATTGAATCCGCGTGAACTCAATGAGTTGCGGGGATGCAGCGCCGTGTGGGACGGCTCAGGGCGCGCCACCACGGGCACCGGGACGCCGCCCCATGCAGGGCCGGGCGCGCACGGCCGGCGCCGCCGTCGTCCTGGCGATCGGTCTGCTCCAGCCGCTCGCCGCCCAGCCCCCGGCCGTCTCCGCGACTCCGTCTCCGGCCGCCGCGGCCTCGGTGCGCCACCCGGAGGAGGGGCAGCCGTTCGTCCGCGTCCATCTGCCGGAGGAGGTCGGCGGCGACGGTCAGAACTGGGGCATGCTGCGGTGTATCGCGGACTGGAGCTGCCCGACGGCACTTTTGCCATCGCCAGCGCGAGGCGGCGGCCGAGCCAGCCGAGGTGGTGATCGAGCGGGTGCTCGCGGCGATCGACGCCTTCGTCGGCGGCGGGCCGCAGTTCGACGACATCACGCTGCTCGTCGCCCGGCGCCTGCAGGCGCTACCGGCCGGCGGGTTCGAGACGGCGCGGTGCGGCCGCCCTCACCGCCGCGACCGCCGCCGGCGGCCGCGGCCGGATCAGCCACGCTCCGGCCAGGCACACCGCGGCGCCGGCGATCGACAGCGGCTCGACGCGCTCACCGCGCACGGCCACGCCGAGGATCAGCGCGACCACCGGGATCAGGAACACCGTCGCCGAGGCGCGGGTGGCGCCGAGTCGGCCGGTCGCCACCGTCATGATCACGTTGGCGATGGCGGTACCGAGGGCGCCGAGGGCGAGCATGGCCAGCAGCGCCCGCGGCGTCCAGTGCGCCGCGAGCAGCGCCGGCACGCCCATCGGCGCGGTGAGCAGCGCGGCGAGGCCCAGCGTGCGCCACACCACCGGCAGCGCCCCCGAGCGCAGCTGGAGCGGCCGGGCGAGGTTGATCGCCACGCCGTAGGACAGCACGGCGGCGAGGATCATCGCGATGCCGGCGGCGCTGCTCTGCCCGTCGATCGACGGGATGGCCATCAGCACGATGCCGGCGACGCCGACGACCAGTCCGGTCAGCACCGGACGCTCCGGCCATTGCCGCGACAGCAGCCCGGCGACGATCGCCGCGAAGATCGCCGTCGAGCCGTTCAGCATGCCGGCCATCGCCGACGACACGCGCTGCTCGGCGAACGGAAACAGGCTGAGCGGAAAGGCCAGCCAGATGACGCTGAGCGCCGCCATCGGCCAGAAGTCGCCGCGCTGCAGCGGGCGGCGCGCCGCCGGCACCCCGGCCAGGGTGAGGAACCCGATCAGGAGGCGGACGAAGGTCACGCCGAAGGGGGCCATGGCGTCCAATCCCTCGGCGATGAACAGGAACGACGCCCCCCAGATCGCGCCCGGAACCACCACCAGCGCCAGATCCTCGACAGCGGAGCGCGACATGCGTTGACGATGACTCACGTGACTGATTAGGACAAGTGAATTGTTCTCCGGTCACTGATGTAGAGTTGCTTACATGTTGAACGTCGATCGCCTTCGTGCCCTCCACGCCGTGGCGGCCCACGGCTCGATCCTGGGCGCCGCCGACACCTTGCACGTCACGACCTCGGCGGTGTCGCAGCAGCTGGCCAAGCTCGAACGCGAGGTCGGCCGGCCGCTGCTCGAGAAGGCCGGGCGCGGCGTGCGACTCACCGACTCCGGACGGCTGCTGGTCGCCCACGCCGATCGCGTGCTGTCGCTGCTCGAGGCCGCCGAGGCCGATCTGGATGCCGCCCGCGACACGGTGAGCGGCACCCTCACCATCGCGGCGTTCGCCACCAGCATGCGCGGTCTGGCCCCGGCGGCGCTGGCGGCGCTGCGTCGCCGGCACCCGCAGCTCACGCCCGTGCTGCGCGAACTGGAGCCCGTCGACGGGGTCGCCCGGCTGCTGCGCCGCGACGTCGACCTGGCCATCGCCCAGGACTGGGAGAACGCCCCGCTGGCGTTGCCCGAGGGCGTGAGCAAAGCGGCGATCATCGACGACGTCGCCGACATCGCCCTGCCGGCCGGCCACCGGCTGGCCAAGAGTCGCACCGTCCGGCTCGACGACCTCGCCGGCGAATCGTGGATCACCTGGCTGGAGGGATCGATCTGCCACGACTGGCTGCTCCATACCCTGCGCCGCCGCGGCCACGAGCCGCGCGTCGCCCACACCGCCTACGAGTACGCGACGCAGCTGGCGCTGGTCGGGGCCGGTCTCGGCGCCGCCGTGATCCCGCGCCTCGGCCGCGGCGCCGTGCCGCGCGGCGTGGTCATCGTGAAGTCGGAGCCGACGCTGCGCCGGCAGGTCTACGCGGTGTGGCGCAGCGACGCGGCGCGGCGGTCGGCGCTGCGCGCCGTGGTCGAGGCGTTCCAGGCGGCGGCGCGCCGCTGACCGCGGCCCGCCGCCGCCGGCTACGCGTCGGCCAGATACCGGTCGATCGACGCCGCGGCCTGGCGGCCGTCGGCGATCGCCCAGACCACCAGCGACTGGCCACGCTGCATGTCGCCGGCGGTGAACACCCCGGGCACGCTGGTCATCCAGCGCTCGTCGCGCCACACCGTGGCGCGGTCGGTCATCCGCACCGCCAAGCCGTCGAGCAGGGGGCTCGGCCCGGCGCCGGTGAAGCCCATCGCCAGCAGGACCAGGTCGGCCGGCATCTCGAACGCCGTACCCGCCACCGGCTCGAACGTCACACGGCCGCCGTCGGCGGTGCGCGTCACGCGCTGGCCGTGCAGGGTGCGCACGCGCCCGCTGCTGTCGCCGGTGAAGTGCGTGGTCGTCACCGAATAGTGGCGCTCGCCGCCCTCCTCGTGAGCCGACGAGGTGCGGAAGACGAGCGGCCAGGTCGGCCAGGGATTGTCGGCGGCACGCTCGGCCGGCGGCTGCGCCAGCAGCTCGAGCTGGGCGACCGACCGGGCGCCCTGGCGGTGCGCCGTGCCCAGGCAGTCGGCGCCGGTGTCGCCGCCGCCGATGATCACGACGTGCTTCCCGGCGGCGCTCGGCGCCTCGGCCGGCACCGGGTCGCCCTCGCAGCGGCGGTTCTGCGCGGTCAGATAGTCCATCGCGAAGTGGATGCCGTCGAGATCGCGCCCGGGCACCGCCAGGTCGCGCGGCTGGCCGGCACCGCCGGCCAGGAGCACGGCGTCGAAGCCGCGACGCAGATCGACGGCGGGCAGATCGACGCCGACGTGGACGCCCGGCCGGAACACCACCCCTTCGCCGGCCAGCAGCGCCAGTCGCCGCTCGAGCACCCGCTTCTCCATCTTGAACTCGGGAATGCCGTAACGCAGCAGGCCGCCGATGCGGTCGCCCTTTTCGAAGACGGTCACGCTGTGGCCGGCCCGATTCAACTGGGCGGCGGCGGCGAGTCCGGCCGGTCCCGAGCCGACGACCGCCACCTTCTTCCACGTCCGCGTTGGCGGCGCCTCGGGGGTGATCCAGCCCTCGTCGAAGGCGCGGTCGACGATGGCCAGCTCGATGCCCTTGATCGTCACCGGCTCGTTGTTGAGGCCGAGCACGCACGAGCCTTCGCACGGCGCCGGGCACAGCAGGCCGGTGAACTCCGGGAAGTTGTTGGTCTGGTGGAGGCGCTCGATCGCCGCCCGCCACGACTCGCGGTAGACGAGGTCGTTCCAGTCGGGAACCAGGTTGCCCAGCGGGCAGCCCTGGTGGCAGAACGGCACGCCGCAGTCCATGCACCGGGAGGCCTGGCGGGTGAGTTCGTCGGCCGGGTAGGCCTCGTAGACGTGGCGGTAGTCGCCGATCCGCTCGGCCACCGGCCGCGCGTGGGGCTTGACGCGGGCGAACTCGATGAATCCGGTGGCCTTGCCCATGGCGCGCCTCAGGCTCCCACCAGGTCGCTGAAGGCGGGAGTCCGCGCCTCGGCGCGCGCCCGCGCCTCGGCGGCCCGCACGCGCTTGAAATCGCGCGGGACCACGGCGACCAGCCGCGCCAGCATCGCCGGCCAGGCGGCGAGCACCCGCGCCGCGACGGTGCTGCTGGTCAGCAGGGCATGGCGGGCGAGCAGTTCGTGCACGAGCGCGACCTCGTCTTCGTCGGTGAGCGGCTCGAGGTCGACCATCGCCGTGTTGCAGCGGCCGGCGAAGGCGCCGTCGCCGTCGAGCACGTAGGCCAGTCCGCCGCTCATCCCGGCGGCGAAATTGCGGCCGGTCGCGCCGAGCACGATCACCCGCCCGCCGGTCATGTACTCGCAGCCGTGGTCGCCGACGCCCTCGACGACGGCGTGGGCGCCGCTGTTGCGCACCGCGAACCGCTCGCCGGCGACGCCGCGGATGAACGCCTCGCCGCTGGTGGCGCCGTAGAGCGACACGTTGCCGACGATGACGCTCTCTTCGGCGACGAAGCGGGCGTCGCGCGGCGGCCGCACCACGACCCGGCCGCCCGACAGGCCCTTGGCGACGTAGTCGTTGGCGTCGCCCTCGAGCGTCAGGGTGATGCCGCGCGGCACGAACGCGCCGAAGCTCTGCCCGGCCGAGCCGGTGGCGCTGACCCGGATGGTGTCGTCGGGCAGGCCGGCGCCGCCGAAGCGCGACGTCACCTCGTAGCCGAGCAGCGTACCGGTGGTGCGGTCGGTGTTGCGGATTGGCACGGCGATCTCGACCGGCGTCCGCCGTTCGAGCGCCGGGGCGGCGCGGGCGATGAGCGTGCGATCGAGCACGGTGGCGAGGCCGGCGTCCTGGCCGCGGGTGGCGCGGCGCGGCGTCCCCGCCGCCAGCGGCGGCTGGTGGAGCAGCGGGGTGAGGTCGAGGCCGGCCGCCTTCCAGTGGCCGGTGGCCGCGGCGAGGTCGAGTCCGTCGCTGCGCCCGACCAGCTCGTCGACGGTGCGGACGCCCAGTTCGGCCATCAGCTCGCGGACTTCCTGGGCGATGAAATGGAAGAACGTCTCGACGAACTCGGGCCGACCGGTGAAGGCCTGGCGCAGCGCCGGATCCTGCGTGGCGATGCCGACCGGGCACGTGTTCAGGTGACAGACGCGCATCATCACGCAGCCCATCACCACCAGCGGCGCGGTCGCGAAGCCGAATTCCTCGGCGCCGAGCAGCGCCGCGACGACCACGTCGCGGCCGGTCTTGAGCTGGCCGTCGACCTGGACGACGATGCGGTCGCGCAGCTGGTTGCGCAGCAGCACCTGCTGGGTCTCGGCGAGGCCGATTTCCCACGGCACGCCGGCGTGCTTGAGGCTGGTGAGCGGCGAGGCGCCGGTGCCGCCGTCGTGGCCGGAGATCAGCACCACGTCGGCGTGCGCCTTCGACACCCCCGCGGCCACCGTGCCGACGCCGGACTCGGCGACCAGCTTCACGTGCACCCGCGCCCTGGGGTTGGCGTTCTTCAGGTCGAAGATCAGCTGGGCGAGATCTTCGATCGAGTAGATGTCGTGGTGCGGCGGCGGCGAGATCAGCCCGACGCCGGGCGTCGAGTGGCGCACCTTGGCGATCCACGGATACACCTTGTGTCCAGGCAGCTGGCCGCCCTCGCCGGGCTTGGCGCCCTGGGCCATCTTGATCTGCAGGTCGTCGGCGTTGACCAGGTACTCGCTGGTGACGCCGAATCGTCCCGACGCCACCTGCTTGATGGCGCTGCGCCGCGAGTCGCCGTTGGCGTCGCGGACGTTCCTGGCCGGATCCTCGCCGCCCTCGCCGGTGTTCGACTTGGCGCCCATGCGGTTCATGGCGATGGCCAGCGTCTCGTGCGCCTCCTGGCTGATCGACCCGAACGACATCGCCCCGGTCGAGAAGCGGCGGAGGATGGCCGATACCGGCTCGACCTCGTCGAGCGGCACCGCCGGCCCGAGCGGGCGGAAGCGGAACAGCCCGCGCAGCGTGGCGCGCTGCCGGCTCTGATCGTCGACCAGGCGGGTGTACTCCTTGAAGATCTCGAAGCGGCGGGTGCGCGTCGCGTGCTGGAGCTTGAAGACGGTGTCGGGGTTGAACAGGTGGATCTCGCCGTCGCGCCGCCACTGGTACTCGCCGCCGCTCTCCAGTTCGGCCGGTCCGGCCGGCCGCGGGCCGAACGCGCGGGCGTGGCGGCGGCGCACCTCCTCGGACACCTCGGCGAGGCCGATGCCGCCGAGCCGTGACACGGTGCCGGTGAAGTAGCGATCGACGAACGCCTGGTCGAGCCCGACGGCCTCGAAGATCTGGGCGCCGCAGTAGCTCTGCAGCGTCGAGATCCCCATCTTCGACATCACCTTGAGGACGCCCTTGTTCAGCGCCTTGATGTACTTCAGCACCGCCAGGTCGTGGGTCACGCCGGGCAGCAGGCCCTGGCGCAGCAGGTCGTGGAGGCTTTCGAACGCCAGGTACGGATTGACGGCGCCGGCGCCGTAGGCGAGCAGCAGCGCGACGTGGTGCACTTCGCGGGCGTCGCCCGATTCGACCAGCAGGCCGCACCGGGTGCGGGCCCCGGTGCGGACCAGGTGGTGGTGCACGCCGGCGGTGGCCAGCAGGCTGGGAATCGGCGCGTGCGTGGCGTCGACGCCGCGATCCGACAGGATCAGGATGCCGTAGCCGGCCTCGACCGCCTGGCTGGCCTTGCGGCACAGCGCGTCCATCGCCCGCTCGAGCCCCGGGCCGTCCTCGTCGGGGTTGTAGTGCAGCGGCAGCGTGGTGGAGCGGAACGGCGACCCCGGTGGCAGGTGGCGCAGCTTGGCGACCTGGTCGTTGTGGAGGATCGGGTACTCGATCTTGATCTGCCGGCAGGCCTCCGGCGCCGCCTCGAGCAGGTTGCCCTCGGGCCCGATGGTCGAGGCCATCGAGGTGACCAGCTCCTCGCGGATGGCGTCGAGCGGCGGGTTGGTGACCTGCGCGAAGAGCTGCGCGAAGTAGTCGTAGAGCAGCCGCGGCCGGTCCGACAGGACGGCGAGCGCGGTATCGGAGCCCATCGAGCCGATCGGCTCCTCGCCGCCGAGGGCCATCGGCGTGAGGATCAGCCGGAGATCCTCGTGGGTGTAGCCGAACGCCTGCTGGCGGCGCAGCACCGTCTGGTGATCGGGGCGCTCGGCGAACGCGCTCGGCAGCTGCTCGATGTCGACGAGGTGCGCGCGCAGCCATTCGCCGTAGGGCTGCTCGGCGGCGAGGCCGCGCTTCAGTTCGTCGTCGCCGACGATGCGGCCGGCGCCGGTGTCGATGAGCAGCATCTTGCCGGGACGCAGCCGGTCCTTGAGCACGATCTGGTCGGGCGGCAGGTCGAGGACGCCGGTCTCCGAGGCGAGCACCACCCGGTCGTCGGTGGTGATGCAGTAGCGCGACGGCCGCAGTCCGTTGCGGTCGAGCACCGCGCCGATCTGGATGCCGTCGGTGAAGCAGATCGACGCCGGCCCATCCCACGGCTCCATCAGCGACGAGTGGTACTCGTAGAAGGCGCGGACCGCCGGATCCATGCCGGGATTGCCGCCCCACGGCTCCGGGATCATCATCAGCACGGCGTGCGGCAACGGCCGTCCGGCCATGACCAGGAACTCGAGCACGTTGTCGAACGAGGCGGTGTCGCTGCCGCCGGGGGTGATCACCGGCAGCACCTTGGCCAGGTCGGCGCCGAACACGCTCGAGCGCAGCAGGCCCTCGCGGGCCCGCATCCAGTTGACGTTGCCCTGCAGGGTGTTGATCTCGCCGTTGTGGGCGATGAAGCGGTACGGGTGCGCCAGCGGCCACGACGGAAAGGTGTTGGTCGAGAACCGCTGATGGACCAGCGCCAGCGCCGACTCGAGGTCGGGGTGCGCCAGGTCCGGGAACATCGGCCCCAGCTGCGAGGCCGTGAGCATGCCCTTGTAGGTCAGCGTGCGGGCCGACAGGCTGACGACGTAGAACGCCCGCCGGGCCTGGACCGGTACGGCCAAATCCTGCACGGCGTGCTCGATCCGCTTGCGGATCACGTAGAGGGCGCGCTCGAAGCGGGCGGCGGCGTCGGGACCGTCGAGCGCCGCCGAGCGGCCGATGAACACCTGCGCGAAGGCCGGCGCCACCGCGGCGGCGTTGCGGCCGATGGCGGCGAGGTTGGTGGGGACGTCGCGCCAGCCGAGCACGGCGTGGCCTTCCTCGGCGGCGATCCGCTCGATCAGGCCACGCAGCAGGGCCCGCGCGTCGGGCTCGTGCGGCAGGAAGACGAGCCCGGCGCCGTAGGCGCCCGGCTCCGGCAGCGGCAGCCCGGCGACCGCGCGCAGGAAGCGGTCGGGCATCTGCACCAGGATGCCGGCGCCGTCGCCGGTGTCGGGGTCGGAGCCCGACGCGCCGCGGTGCTCGAGGTTGACGAGAAGGGTGAGCGCGTCGCGGACGATGGCGTGCGAGCGACGGCCCTTGACGTGGGCGACGAAGCCGACGCCGCAGGCGTCGTGCTCGTCGGAAGCGCGGTAGAGACCCTGACCCTGGCTACGCTGGTCGCCCTGGTCGTCCTCCGATGAGTGCTTCGGCATCGTGATGCTCCAATGCGGCCCCAATTAGAGAGGACCGCGACGCATGGGAGAAGCGCAATGTTCCGATATCAGCGATGCGTGTTGGAGATGGGTCAGTGCGGCACCGGCGTGACCGCGTCCTGATCCTGCTCGCCGGTGCGGATGCGGACGATCTTCTCGATCGGCAGCACCAGGATCTTGCCGTCGCCGACCTCGCCGGTGCGCGCGCCGTCGAGGATGGCGTCGACGGTCGGCTGCACGAAGTGATTGGAGACGCCGATCTCCAGCCGGACTTTCTCGGCCAGCGCCATCTTCACCGTGGTCCCGCGGTAGTTCTCGACGTGCTCCATCTCGCCGCCGTGACCCTGCACGCGGCTGATGGTCAGGCCGCGCACCTCGGCGTGGAACAGCGCCTCGAGCACCTCGCTCAGCCGCTCCGGCCGGATGATGGCGACGATCAGCTTCACAGCCGGCCGCCGTTCTGGAGCGCGACGACATCACTGAGCCGGCGGGCCGCCGCGGCGTCGCCGGGCGACACGAGGATGGCGCCGTCGCCGGTGGTGTAGGCCTCCTCGCCGTGCTCGGCGACGTCGAGTCCGACGCCCTCGATCCGGCCGCTGATGCGCAGCGGCAGGACCAGGCCCACCAGCGTGAGGATGAGGAAGGTGGCCACGCCGCTGTAGGCCAGGACGACGATCACGCTGTAGACCTGCACGGCGATCTGCCCGGGGTTGCCGGCGACGAGACCGCTCGGGCCACCGCTCCAGGTCGGGTCGGCGAACACCCCGGTGAGCACGGCGCCGGTCACGCCGCCGGTGCCGTGGGCGGCGACGACGTCGAGCGAGTCGTCGAGCTTGGTGCGGGCCCGGTAGATGAGCGCGACGTACGACGGCACGGCGCCGAGCGCGCCCATCGCCAGCGCCGCCGCCGGACCGACGTAGCCCGCCGCCGGTGTCACGACGACGAGGCCGACGACGATGGCCGTGGCCGCCCCGACGGCGGTGACCCGGCCGCCGCGGGCCAGGTCGATGACCAGCCAGGTGGCCAGCGCCGCCGCCGGCGCGAGCAACGTGTTGGCGAAGGCCAGCGCCGCCGCCGGTGAGGCGGCCAGGGCGCTGCCGGCGTTGAACCCGAACCAGCCGAACCACAGCACCCCGGCGCCGAGCAGCGTGAACGGAACGTTGTGAGGCAGCATCGCGTGCCGGCCGTAGTCCTTGCGCGGGCCCACCACCAGGGCGGCGACCAGGGCGGCCGCGGCGGCGTTGACGTGGACCACCGCACCGCCGGCGAAATCGAGGGCTCCGGCCGTGGCCAGGAAGCCCCCACCCCACACCCAGTGCGCTACCGGCGCGTAGACCAGCAGCATCCACGCGACGATGAAGGCGACGTAGGTGCCGAAGCGCAGCCGCTCGACGATCGCGCCCGAGATGAGCGCCGCCGTGATGATCGCGAAGGTCCCCTGGAAGGCCATGAACAGCAGGTGCGGGATGGCGCCCTGCGCCTCGAGGCCGACGCCCTGCAGGCCGGCGAACGCGAACGAGCCGATGAAGGGACCGCCCGGCGCGAAGGCCAGCGAGTAGCCGGCCAGCGCCCAGGCGACCGCCACCGGGCCGAGCGCCACGAAGCTCATCATCATGGTGTTGAGGGCGTTCTTCGAGCGCACCATGCCGCCGTAGAAGAAGCCCAGGGCCGGCGTCATCAGCAGCACCAGCGCGGTGGCGACGAGCATCCAGCCGGTATCGGCGTTGTTCATGACGGTATTGAATAGAGACGGCGTGTCTCATGTCCAATATGTGTTTCTTGTCGTATCGATGTCGGCCGGTCCATCGCCCGGCGCGACGCTGAGCATGTGCGGCGCGCATCCGCCGGGAAGGCGCGACGGCGCCGGGCAGCCCGAGGGAGAGACGCGGCGGATCGACTGGGCGGGCGGCGGACGAGGGTGGAGCGAGCGGCGGGGCGATCGTGGGCGCGCCGACGAGGCGACGCGCCCACGACCGAACGTGCGGGACTACGGCGTGATCGTCATCGACCGCTCGGCGATCCCGGTGAGCAGGTTGAGCGTGCCGGCCTGCGTGAGCGCCGACAGCCACTTGTAGAGGCCGGGCGGCGTGCCGGCCGGGATCGGCAGCGCGGCGATCTCGACGTCGAGATCCACCGGCACGAAGTTGCGCGCCAGCGGCACGAGGCCGGGCACCAGCCCGCCGCCGGTCCACGACAGCAGCTGCCCGCTCGGCAGCTGCAGGACGACGTAGGCGTCGGCGGGCATGTTCGAGCGGTCCTTGCGCAGCCGGGCCCGCAGCCGCAGCACCTGACCGGCCTTGAGGCTGGCGGCACTGGTGGTCGTGGTGAGCGTCGCCGAGTGGAACTGGATGTTACCGGCGCGGATCTGCCGCGGCGCGCGGGCCTCGACGACCGCGCCGGCGGAGACGATCGTCACCCCGAAGCGATCGTTGAACGGCGGCTCGCCGTTGTCCTCGGTGAGGACGCTGAAGGTGCACGTCGGCAGGAAGCCGTTACAGGTGCCCGACAGCCGTGCCGTCCTCGGTGTGCCGTCGTCGTTCAGCGCGACGACGGCGACGTCGGTCACCGGGCCGTTGATGTGGAGGTTCGGCGCGACGACGTGGTTGACGTAGTTGAAGGTGCCGGTGGCCGGCGTGCCGGGTTGGCCGTTGAAGCCGTAGTTGGCGAAGCCCGTGCCGGTGGCGGTCGGGTCGGTCACGGCCGGGTCGTTCGGCACGTTGATGCCGCCGCCGCCGGTGACCTTGAAGCTGGTGTGGGTGGGCAGCGCCTTGCCGTAGCTGCAGGCCTGCACCGTCGCGCCGGCCAGCGACACCGATCCCGGGTCGGTGGTGGTGCCGAGCGAGAAGAGGCGGCCATCGACGACGGCGCCGGCACCGACCGTGATCGGGCCCCGGGTCAACACGTTGCCGGCCATCGCGGCGCCGGCGGCGACGGCCACGGCTGGGCCCGCGGTCGCGTCGACCTGCCAGTAGACCTTGCTGCCCCCGCAGGTGTCCGGCGCAGCGAATGGCGCGGTGACGGCCACGCCTGGCGCCACGTCCAGGCTGCCGTCGACCAGCACGATCCACGGACCCGCGCCGACCAGTTGCAGCGGCGCGGCGATCGTGAGACCGGTCGTGAAGCAGTGGGTTCCGGTGGCCAGAGTCGCGCCGAGCGGCTGGTCGGTGTTGGCCGGCAGGCACGTCCGCGCGGCCAGGTCGGTGTAGACCGCGCCCGCGCTCTGCAGCGCCTGGGCGGCGACGGCGTCGCCCTGGTGCAGCGAGCTGCCCGGTGCGAGCTCGGTGGCCTCGATCCCGGTGATCGAACCGCCGGGGCCGACGCCGACGCCACCGCCGATGACCGACGTCGCGGAGTCGGTCACCGACGTCTTGGCGAGCACGGCGAAGCTCTCGGCGCCGCCGAAACCCGGCACCGGCTGCGCGCCGGCGGGGCCGATCCACGCCACCGCGAACAGCCCGGCCAGCGCCGCGCGTCGAGCGGTGGTCGCATGCGAAGTATTTACATGCATTGGTGCCCTCTCTGTCTCCAATCGGGTAGCAGGGCCGCCCACAATGGCCGAGATACGAGGCGGACGGCGTCCGAGTTGACGCAATCCCGGGGCCACGGGCGCGTGATTGGACGACTTCGCAGCGACGCGTCCGCGTCGTCTGGCCCACACCAGAATTCGCGCGGCGGACCGCCGCGCCGGTGACGTCGAGCAGCGGCGGCCGCTGCCCTCGGGGTGCTGGTGACGGCATGGCCCCGGCCGGCGGCGCCTCAACCACTGACGATTCCGTCATTGGTCGAACGAACCGCGCCGGACCGCGCGGTGCGTCACGATACCGCCCTGCAGCCCGACGGCCGCCTCGACGACGACATCTACGCGCGGGTCGGCCCGCTCACCGACTTCCTGCAGCAGGAGCCCCGCGATGGCGAGCCGGCCACAGAGAAGACCGACGCGTGGAGCCTGTTCGACGATCCAGGCCAATCCGCTCGGCGCGCTGCGCGACGTGACGGTCACAGACGACCTGCAGAACTCGGCCTGGAACGGCATCTGGACGTGCGCACCGGCCGCTTCGCCCAGGGCTGGACAGGCAGCGAGCTCTTCGTCGTCTACAGCGACGGTCGGGACACCCGGGCTCGCGGGGTCCCGGCCCTGGTCAACCGCACCCTGGCCGTCAAGGCGACCCGCCTCTTCCGCTTCTGATCGCCGCGGCGGTCAGTGGGTGAGGCTGTAGAGGACGACGTTGATGCCGACCGCGTAGCCCTCTGGCGAGAACTGCAGGAAGAAGTCGCGGTCCTCGCCCTCGCGCTCCCACGAGTCGCCGATGTCGGTGTTGTGCGTCATCAGCACCATGATCCGGCCGGCGGCGTCGGCGATCATGCGGAAGTTCGCCACTGGACTGTCGGGACCGCGTTCCGACGTCGCGCCGCCGCTGCGCCGCCACCAGTTGATGCTGGTCACCTGCGGCAGCGTCTTCAGGTCGAACATGGTGTGGCGGATCGGATGATCGGCCGGGACGTCGACGATGGCGTGCCCGGGCAGCACGCGGCGCATCTGCGCCGTCCACTGCTCCCAGGCGCGGGTGCCCCAGAAGTCGTCCACCCACAGGAAGCCGCCCTTCAGCAGGTAGCGCCGCAGCCGTTCGGCCTCCCCGTCGGAGAACGCCAGGGTGCCGACGTCGGTGGCCATCGTGAACGGGCACTGGAAGATGTCGTCGTTGGTGAGGCGGACGACCCAGTAGTTCGGCTCGCCCTCGGCGTCGACGCTGACTCGGGTGCGGGTCAGCTCCTTCACCCGGGTCAGCAGGTTGATACCGGCGTACGGATAGTCGGTCGCCCAGCCCATGCCGTTGGCTTCGCGCCGCACGCTCGTGTACATCAGCTTGCAGTGCGTGAAGCCGACCTCGTGCAAGCCCGGCGGACGGAACCGCGGCGGCACCCACGGTCCTTCGGGGATGCCGAACCGTTGCGCCGAGACACCGCCGGCGAGGAGCATCGCCGTCAGGACGGCGATCCCCACCCGTCCCGCTCGTCGACGGCGTGGCGCGTACCGCAGCGAGCGCATGCGCGGATGATACGCCCGCCGCGCCCGCCCGGCGTCAGGGCACCGTGACCGTGGTCGTCGCCGGCGCGCTGGTGCCGCACGGCCCGACCGCGTGCACGCTGATGGTGTAGGTGCCCGCCGGCAGCGGTCCGCTGATGCTGCGCTGGCCGAGCGGCAGGCTGCCGATGCCGGGCACGGTGACCAGGTAGCCGGTCGCCGCGCCGCCGCTGAGCGGCGGATCCCACAGCAGAAAGGTCGTGCCCGCGGCGACGTAGCCGAGCAGATCGGTGGGCGGCCCGGGGGCCGCGCCGCAGCCGCCCGGGATCACGATCTGTACCGGCGCCGACGGCGGGCTCGAGCCGCCGCCGTTGACGGCCCGCATCGACAGCGTGAAGGACCCGGGGGGCGCGCCGGCGAACGACAGCCGTTCGACGTTGGGCAGCGGCAGCGCCGCGGCGAGCGAGCCGCCGACGTCGAGCACGACGCCGGCCGGCGGGCCGCCCGCGAACGTGGGCGCCCAGGCCAGGAACACGCTCGAGCCGACCACGCTGGCCTGCAGCGCTGCCGGCGCCGATGGCGGCACCGGCACGCCGACGTGGATCGGAATCTCGTTGGAGACGCCGCTCGGTCCGCCGGTGCCGAGCGTGCGCAGGCGGACGTGGAACGAGCCGTTGGGCGCCGTCACGCTGAATACCGGGGCCGGGCCGGTGGCCAGGGCCACCAGCGGCTGGCCCGGCGCGACGCCGCCTTCGAGCACGTAGCCGGTGGGCTGCGGGCCGACGCCCGGCGGCTGCCAGCGGAAGGTCACGACGTTGCCGGCCATCGTCGCCACGCGCACGGTTCGCGGCGCTTCGACGACGGTGGGATGTGCCACCGTGATGTTCACGGCTGCGGTGTTGCCGGTCCCGACGGCGGTGTCGGCCCGGTAAGTGAACGTGTCGATGCCGGCGAACCAGCGGTTGGGCACGTAGGTGAATCCGCCGTCGGGCTGCAGCGTGACCGTGCCGTTCGGGGGAGGCGAGACCAGCACCGCGGTCAGCGCGCCGCCGCTGTCGTTGGCGAGCACACCTTTGGCCGGCACCACCAGCGGCGTGACGTAGGCGGTGGCGTAGCCGTCGGCGAACGCGATCAGCGGCTCGTCGTTGATGATGGTGAGCACGCCGGCGCCATCGGCGACGTTGGCGCCGAGCGCTCCCGTCACCTGGACGAGGACGGTCTCGTCGACCTCGTAGTTCCGATCGCCGCGCACCGTCACCGCCGCGGCGGCGCTGAGCGCCCCGGCCGGAATGACCGCGACGCCGTCGGTCACCGCGTCGTAGTCGGCCGGCGCCGCGGCGGTGCCGTCGGCGGTGCGGAACGTCACCGCGACATCGGTGGCCGCCGGCGCCGACAACGAGACCGACACCGAGCCGGTCACGGTGCCGCTGTCCCCTTCGATGACGGCGCCGTCGCTCACCGTGAGCGACGGCAGCGACGACGGCGCGACGTAGCGCAGGGTGATCGCCCGCGGTGCGCCGCCACCCGACGGGCCGACGGCGACGACGACGGCCGTCCGCCCGCTGACCGTCATCGATGACGGCACGACCGACTGGCCGTCGATGCGCACCTGCGCGAGCACGCGGGTGCCGAACGCCGGCGGCAGCATCAGGCTCTGCGCCGGCGCGCCGGCCGGGACGGCCAGCGTGAAGTCGAGCTGTCCGATCGCGTCGTTCCAGGTGACGCCGGCCATCGCCGATGCGGCGCGGGTCTGTACGAAGTGGTACCAGCGCCGCGCCGTCCACATCGGGATCTGCTGGCTGGCCACATAGGCGAGCGTGCCGTCGACCCACGGCTTGACCTCGTCCAACGGGTAGTAGTCGACGTGGAACTGGGTGGCGATGGCCGAGTAGCCGCCGGCCTGGCTGGCGTCGATGATCTGGCGCGACACGGCCAGCGCGTCGGCGATCGACAGCCCCTCGCTGTACAGGCCCGCGCCGGCGAGCAGCTGCTCGTCGGCCAATGACGTCGCCTGCTGGAACACCGGCAGCACCTGGCCCGCCGCGTTGACGAAGCGCATCGGCAGGCCGCTGCCGCCGATGAAGCCGTGCGCCTGCGACTGCTGCGTCGGGTTGTGCACCGCCGGCCCGTACGCCATGTACGAGAAGTCCATGCCGATCCCGAAGCCGCTCATCACCGTGACCGGATCGATCCAGCCGCTCCACTCGAGCGTGTGGTGGCGCACGGTCGGCCCAGGCGGCACCGGCAGGCGGGTCAAGTACCAGTCGAACACGTTCGTGTAGCCCTGTGGGAAGTTGCCAGCGATACTGTCTTCGGCGAATCTCGGGTGCACGTTGAGGTCGTGGCCGTTGGCCACCCAGGCGGCCACCGGGTTCGCCCCCAGCTCGATGTAGCGGGCGAGGTACAGCGTGATCCGGGCGCCGACGGCCTCGACGGCGGCGATCAGCCCGGCGTAGGACGCCGGCGTCGCGACGTGGCTGTCGCCGGTCGGAATCACGATCGTGCGGGCGGTACCGGGGAAGTACCACAGGCGCGGCAGCGGCAGGGCGTCGGCGAGCAGGTCGGTGATCACGCGGGTGAGCAGCCGCATCTGCACGTCGGCGTGCGGCACGCCGAGGCGCTGCAGGTCGATCGTCTGGTAGAACGGTTCGGTGGTGCGATACGGTGCCCACCCGTCGCGTTCGATGCCGGCGAGCGCTTCATCCCCCTGGCGCGTGTAGGCGGTGCTGCGCGCGAGATCGAACGCCCAGGCGGCGGCGCGGCCGTGACGGACGACCGCCGGGAATCCGCTCGCCGTCGAGCTCGTCGTGTAGAGGCTCGCCACGGTGGTCGCGCCGGCGGGAGTGAAGTGCTGCGCCGCGCCCTTGAACGGCAGGGTCACGGCGTGCAGGCCGGCCCCCGGCCCGCCCTGGTCGATCAACGTGTAGCCATTCGCGGTGGCGCCGGCCGCGGCGCTGATGCCGAGCAGTCCGTAGAGCTGCGGATCGGGACGCATCGCCACCAGGCGTCCGCCGTCGTTCACATAGGTCGTGAGCATCGCCGCCTGCGGCGCGGTGAGCGGCGTGTCGGCGAGCAGGACCAGCGCGGCCGCATCGAGCGTCGGCGCGCTGAGGCTGCCGAGGTCGGCCACCGTGAAGGCGGTGAGCCCTTCGGCTCTCAGTATTTCGGGCAGGTAGGCGCCGAACGGGTTCGGCGCGGCGCTGTTGACGACGACGAGGATGACGGGAGTTGTCCCAGCGGCTCGGAGGCCGCCCATTGCCCACACCGACACCGCCACGATGCACAGGATTGCCGCGAGCTTCCGCATCTCCACCCCGCCGTCCACGTGTTACGTTGCATTTCCCTCAATGTCACCGTCTCGTATTGTTCTGCACGAGATGGCCGCCGACAACAGAAACGTGCGCACATATTCGTAATGCGCGGCGGTGAGTTGACGTCGAGGGACGGACGGCGGGAGCGGCCGTACGCGCCGAGGGCGCCGCGGCTGAGCAGCCGCGACGCCCTTGTCGGACCAACGGGTTGAGGTCGCCGGCGGGCGCGACGCTGTGCGTTACGGCACGGTGAGCGGCTGCGTGGCCGCCGTGCTCATCCCGCACGCGCCTACCGCGTGCACGCCGATGGTGTAGCCGCCGGCCGGCAGCGGGCCGCTGATCGTCCGCGTCGACAGCGGCAGCGACCCGATGCCTGGCACGCTCACGACGTACCCGACCGGCGCCTCGCCGCTGGCCGGCGGATCCCAGATGAGGAAGGTCGTGCCGCCAGCCGTGTAGGCGAGCAGGTTCGTCGGCGCGGCCGGCGGCCCGGCGCACACGCCGGGGACCGTCACCGACAGCGGCGCCGCGGCGGGGCCGCTGCCGCCAGCGTTGGTGCCGCGCACGGCCAGCGTGTAGGTGCCCGACGGCACGCCGGCGAACGACATCCGCTCACCGGCCGGCAGCGGCAGCGAGGCCGTGATTGATCCCGTGACGTCGAGGAACACGGTCGTGGCGGCGCCGCCGCCGAAGGTCGGCTGCCAGCCCAGGTGCAGCACATCGCCGTTCACCGTCGCCGTCAGCGCCGTCGGGGCCGACGGCGGCACCGGCACCGCGACGTGCATGAGAATCTCGTTCGATGCCGCGCTCGGCCCGCCGGCGCCCAGCGACCGGACGCGCACGTAGAACGATCCGCTCGGGGCCGTGAACGTGAAGATCGGCGCGGCGAGACCGGTCGGCAGTGCCGCCAGCGTCTGGCCCGGCACCACGCCCCCTTCGACCACGAATCCGGTCGGGTCGGGGCCAATCGCCGGTGCCTTCCAGCGCAGGGTCACGACGTTGCCGGACGTCGCCGCGACGCGGAGTTCCTGCGGCACCTGCACCACGGTCGGCTCCGCGACCGTGATCGTCACCGAGGCCGTGCCGCCGGTGCCGGCGGCGCTGTCGGCGCGGTAGACGAAGCTGTCGGCGCCGGCGAAGCCGGCGTCGGGCGTGTAGAGCACGGCGCCGTCGGCGCCCAGCGTGAGCGTGCCGTGCGCGACGCCGCTCACCAGGACGGCGGTCAGCCCCGGTGCGGTGTGCGCGTCGTCGTTGCCGAGCACGCCAGGCGCGGCGATCGAGAGCGTGGTCTCGAACGGCGTGGTGTAGGCGTCGGCGGCCGGCGTCGGCGGCTCGAGCCCGACGCTCAGTGTCACGGTCGCGGGGGCGCTGGTGCCGCTGCCGTCGACGACCTGATAGGAGAAGCTGTCGCCGCCCGTGTAGCCGGTCGTGGGTGTGTAGGTGAAGCCGCCGCCGGCCGTCAACGCCAGCGTGCCGTGCGACACGTCGGTCGCCAGCTGCGCGGTCATCGCGCCGCCGCCGTCGTTGGTGTCGTTGGCGAGCACGCCCGGCGCGGCGACGACCAGCGGGGTGTTGAACGGCGTCGCGTAGCTGTCGGCCACCGCCGTCGGCAGCACGTCGTCGTCGGTGATGGTGCCGGTCGCCGCCGCCGTGCCGAGGGTGGCGTTCCCCGGCGCCGACAGCGTGACGGTGTAGGTTTCGGCCGGTTCGGCCACGATGTCGCCCGTGACGTTGACCGTGGCGTTCTGGAGGACGACGCCCGGCGTGAAGGTGACGGTGCCGCCCGCCGCCGCGTAGTCGGCGCCGGCCGTGGCCGTGCCGTCGGCAGAGGCGAAGGTCACGGTGACGGTCTTGCCGCTCGGCGCCGACAGGCTGACCGGGAACGCCGCGGCGGTCGTGCCGGCGTCGCCCTCGACGACGCTGACGCCGGCGATCGAGACCACGGGCGGCGCGTCGTCGTCGGTGATGGTGCCGGTGCCGACGGCGGTCCCGATCGTGCCGTTGACCGGGGCCGAGAGCGTCACGGTGAACGTCTCGTCGTCTTCGTCGAGCGCGTCGTTCGACACCGCCACGGCCACCGTCTGGACGGTTTCGCCGGGGAGGAAAGTGACGGTGCCGGTGGCCGGCGTGAAGTCGGCGCCCGAGGTGGCGGTCACGCCGGCGGTGGCGTAGGCCGCGCTCACGGTCTGCAGGCTGGCCGAGGACAGCGTCGCGGTGAACACCGCGCTCGCCGCCGGCCCTTCGGCGACGGCGGCGTTGCCGATGAAGATCGTCGGCGGCGCCGGGCCGATTGCCGTGACGCTGACGTCGTGGACGACCGGCGCGGCCGCCGGATCGGCGGTGGCGAGTTCGAGCCGGTACTGCAGGTAACGCCCGTTCGGACTGGTGATCGACGTGCCGCTGGTGGTCAGCGGCGCCGACCAGGCGCTCCACGTGACGTTGTCGAGCGACGACCGCGTCCGCACCTGCACCGACGATCCGGCCGGCGTCGTCGCGGTCCACGACAGCTGGTTCCAGACGACCGACAGAAGGGCGTCGATGGTGCAGCTGTCGAAGCTGCCCGGCGAGGCCACCGGCGGATCGACCTCGACGGCGTCCACGTCGAGCGTCGGCGTGGCGCCGCCGGCTTCCGAGAGGAACAGGTAGCGGGCGGCGGGCAGGTCGCCGGTGGTCACGGTGTGGTCGGCCACCACCGCGCCGTCGATGCGGTAGCGGATCAACTCGGTGGCGCCCTGAGCGATGCGCTCGATGGTGAAGACGTGGTACCCGACCGGAATGGGCCCGAGATCCGTGAGCATCGCGCCGCTGCCGGGGTCGGTTGCCGCAAACAGGTTGGTGCCCAACGACTCGGTCGAGAAGCGCGCGTACTTCGACGTGAACGTGTCGTCGGCCAGGCCGATCACCTGGTACGGCGAGGCGTTGAAGCGGGCGCGCACCTCGATCGTCGTGCCCGTCACCTCGCTGGTCGACCGGATGTAGGCACCGTCGGCGTTGCCGAGCGACAGCACGCCGCCGGAGGGCGCCGGCGTGTACGGGGTCGGCGGTTCGGCCCACGATCCGGAGATCCACCGGGAATCGAGGCTCCCGGCGGCGAAATCGTCGCGGAAGGTGCCGAGCAGCCGGACATCGCCGGCGGCGCCGACGCGAGTGCCGCTCACCGTCGAGCAGGTGCTGAAGTCGGCGGCCGTGGTGTGCGTCCAGTCCGTCGGGTCGGGCTCGTCGTCGAGGATCGTGACCACGCCGCTGGCGTCGCCGAAGGTGGCGCCGACCGGGTTGCTGAGCGTGACCTGCACGGTCTCGTGCGGCTCGCTGACGACATCGCCGTTGACGGTGATCGAGAGCGGCAGGCTGGTCACGCCGGGGGAGAAGGTGAGCGTGCCGCCGCCGGCCACGTAGTCGGCGCCGGCGGTGGCCGTGCCGTCGCTGGTCGCCCAGACGACGGTGACGTCGGTGGCGGCGGCCGCCGACAACGTCACGGTCAAGCCGGCGAGGGTCGTGCCGGCGTCGGTCTCGACCACCGAGGCGTCGCCGACGGCAATGGTCGGCAGCGACGCCGGCAGCGCGTAGCTGGCGACGACGGTGCGCGCGCCGCCGCCCCCGAGGGGCGCGACGCTGAAGAGCTGGGTCGGCTGGCCGTTGATTGCCAGAAGGGTCGGCGCCACCGTGATGCCGTCGAGGGTGAGGTGGTTCAGGGTGCGCCCGGCGAAGGTCGTCGGCAGGGTGACCGTCTGCGCTTCGGCGCCGGCGGGCACGGCGACCGAGAAGGACAGCACGCCGGTGCCGGGCGTCCAGGCGATGTCGCTCACCGCGGTGGCGGCGCGGTGCTCGGTGTAGTTGAGCCACCGCTCGGCCGTCCACATCGGAATCTGCTGGCCGGCCGCGTAAGCGAGCGTCCCGTCTACCCACGGCTGGACGTGGCCGTAGTCGTAGTAGTCGACGTGGAACTGGGTGGCGATGGCCGAGTAGCCGCCGGCCTGGCTGTCGTCGATCAGCTGTCGCGACACCTCCAGCGCGTCGGCGGTGGACAGGTCCTGGGAGTAGGGACCGTCGACGTCCAGCAACTGCTCGTCGGCCAAGGCGGTGACCTGCTGGTAGACGGTTGACACCTGGCCGGTCGCCGAGATGAAGCGCATCGGCAGGCCGCTGCCCGTGATGTAGCCGTGCGCCTGATTGGCCAGCGTCGGGTTGTCCAGCGCCGGCCCCCACGCGTAGTAGGTCAGGTCCATCCGCACGCCGTGCGACGCCATCACGCTCACCGGGTCCACCCAGCCGCCCCACTCGAGACCGTGGTGGCGGCCGGTCGCGCTCGGCGTCAGTGGGACCGATTGGAACCACGTGACGGCCTCGTCGTAGCCGAAGACGAAGTTGCCCTCGTTCAACGGCGCGAAGTACGGGTGCATGCCGATCTCGTGGCCGTTGGCGAGCCAGGTGGCGACCGGGCTGCCCGAGAGGTCGAGAGAGCGTGACAGGTAGAGCGTGATGTGCGCGCCGACGTTCTCGATCGCGGCGATGAGCGGCGTGTACTTGGCGGGGGTGGAGGTGTGGCTGTCGCCGGTGGGAATCAGCAGCGTGCGGCTGGCGCCCGGGAAATACCACAGCCGCGGCAGCGGCGTCGCGTCGGCGAGCAGCTCGGCGATGACGCGGGCGAAGAACCGCTGCTGCACGTCGGCATGGGGAACCGGGACGCGCTCGAGATCGATGGTCTGGTAGAAGACGTCGTTGGTGCGGACCATCGGCGGACCTGGCAGGTTGTCGCGGTCGATTCCGGCCAGCGTCGGTTCCCCCTGGCGGGTGTAGGCAGTGCTGCGCGCCAGATCGAACGCCCACGCGGCGGTGCCGCCGTGACGCACCACGGCGGCGCGGCTCGCCGAGGTGGTGCGGGTGCTGTAGAGCTCGGCCACGGCGGTGGCTCCGGCCAGGTCGTAGTGATCGGCCACGCCCTTGAACGGCAGCGTGACGTTCTGAAGACCGGCGCCCGGTCCGCTCTGATCGAGCAGCGCGTAGCCGTTGGCGGTCGTCCCCGGCGCGGCGGCGATGCCGAGCGCGCCGTGCAGCTGCGCGTCGGGCCGCATCGCGACGAGCCGGCCGCCGGCGGTGACGTAGTCGATGAACAGCGTCGCTTCCGGCGCGGTGAGCGGCGTTTCGGCGAGGACGACCAGTGTGGCCGCGCCGAGCGTCGGCGCGTCGAGTGCCGACAGCTGCACGACGTCGAACGTGTTGATCCCTTCGGCGCGGAGGATCTCCGGCAGATAGCGCCCGAAGGGATTGGGGGCGGAGTCGTTCAGCACGACCAGGATCGGCGCCGCTGCTCCGCCTTGCCCGCGCACGCCGCCACTCATCGACGCGACCATCGCCAGCATCGCCGCTGCCAGCACCCACTTGCGCTTTTCCACCGACCACTCCTTCTCGGGTGCCGGCCCGTGCACCGATGGGCCAGCCACGTCCGTCTGAGAGCGGTTGAGCAAGCGGCGTACCACCGGGGGCGTGGTTGGCCGGATCCCGGAAATGTGCGGGGCGGGCCCTGTATTCGGGCTCGGGGTGGCGGCTTGTCTGGGTGATGCCTGACTTCTGTCGGAGCTTTGGGGTAGATCGGGCCTTCACGCCTCGTCGGCGACGGCATCGCCGACCGTCTCGCCGGCGTCGTGGCCGGGCCTGGCGAGCCCGGCCGTCAGCCGGTACGTGCCCGGCGTCAGCATCGTGGCGTAGCCCTCGGCCACCAGCGCGCGGTTGCCGCGCCCGGCGTCCCGGCGCGACAGCCCGCTGACCCGGGCGAGTTCGCCGGGGAGGGTCATTCCCGCGCCGGCCAGGAATCCCCTTGCCACTTCCCGCAGCGCCGTCTCGCGTGACACCCGCGCGGTCAGCGCCTCCGGGAACCGGCCGACGGCCAGGGTCCACAGATAGGTGAACGCCGGGCGGTAGAGGACCTCGCTCGGCACCACGAGCATCGCCGCCTGCAACTCGTCCAGGGCGCGCGTGAAGGCCGCGCGATCGCGGACGCCGGAGTCGTCGCGCAGATCCCTGGAGCCCATCTCCCACTCACGCCGCAGGACGCGCAGCACCGCCCGGGCCGGACGGCTCAGCCGCGCCGCCTCGTCGCGCCGGCGCACGCCCCAGAGCGCGTGGAAGTGCGGGATGAGGCGCGGCGCCACGAACATCGCGCGGCCGGCCAGCTTGCCGTAGTAGACCTTGCCGCGGCGCAGCACCTCGTCCTTCAGCGTCCACGTCAGCGAGGCTTCGTGGTCGGTCTGCACGTTGCGCGGCAACACCGCATCGCGGCGGCCGCAGACCGCGACGTAGAGCGACGGTCCGGGGCGACGCGCGTCGGTGAGACAGGCGGCGAAGCCGACGTCCTCGACGAACTGCTCGGCGGCGCGGGCCGACGTGACGGCGCGGGCGCCTTCGCGCCGCCACTGGGCGTCGCGGTGGTCTTCGACCTCGGCGGGCAGCACCGGCTGCGGGCGCTTCACCGCTCGATCATGCCAAATCATCGATGGCGGCGCCGTCACGCGCTTCGTCCCATGCGGCGACGGGGTGGTAGTGTCCTGGCATGGCAACGCGTCGCCACCTCCTGCACCTTGGCCTGACCACGATGGCGGGCGGGCTGCTCTCGCGCCGATGGGTGCGGGCGCAGGCGCCGCGGCGCCTGCTGCTGCTCGGCGGCACCGGCTTTCTCGGCCCGCAGCTGGTGCACGCGGCGCTGGCCCGCGGCTGGCAGGTGTCCATGCTCAACCGCGGCCGCCGCACCCCGAACCAGCACGGCGGCGACTTCGCCCGGGTGGAGGCGCTGCGCGGCGATCGGTCGCAGCCCGACGCCTACGCCGTCCTGAAGGGCCGCACCTGGGACGCGGTGATCGACACCGCGACCAACCTGCCGTGGACGCGCGAGGCGGTGGCGGCGCTCGCCGGCGCCGCCGGGCGCTACGTGTACGTGTCGTCGACCGGCGTGTTCTGGCCGTACCGCACGGTGGAGATTGCCGAGGACGGCCCGGTGCCGCTCGTCGACACGCCGCCGCAGGAGCCGCCGTCCTACGGCGTGCTGAAGGCGCGCAGCGAGCAGGTGGTGCGCGACGGCTTCCCGGCCCGCGACCTGATCATCCGACCCGGCTACATCGTCGGCCCCGGCGACACCTCGGATCGCTTCACCTACTGGCCGGTACGGCTGGCCCGCGGCGGCGAGGTGCTGGTGCCGGGCCGGCGCACCGACCGCGTGCAGTACGTCGACGTGCGCGATCTGTGCGAGTGGATGGTCCGGCTGATCGAGCGCGACGCCGCCGGCACCTTCAACGTCGTCGGCCCGGCCGCGCCGCAGACCCTGGCCGGGTTCATCGACGGCCTGCGGCTGCTGGCGCCGGCCGGCACGACGACGACGTGGATCGAGGACTACGCCTGGCTGAAGGCCTATCCGCTGCGGACGCCGCGGCCGGGCGAGTCGTCCGGCCTCACCGAAGCCATCCCGTGGGTGATGGCCGAGGGCGACGAGCTGGGCCACATGCGCATCGACGCGCGCAAGGCCCGCGCCGCCGGTCTGACGTATCGCCCGCTCGCCGTCACCGCACGCGACACGCTGACGTGGCGTGCCTCCGCCGCCGTGCCCGAGGCGCTGCGTGCCCGGCCGCGCTACGTGCTCACCGCCGAGCAGGAAGCGGCGATGCTGTCGGCGTGGCGGCAGGCCGCGAAGTAGCCCCGCCGCGCCTCAGCGCGCGGTCCGCCGCCCGCCCTTCGCCTCTTCGGCGCGCGCCCCGGCCAGGATGCCCTCCATGGCGTAATTGCCTTCGTGACAGGCGTATTCGTAGATCAGCGCGTCGGTGCGCTTCAGGCGGATCATGAACGTGTACGGCTTCGTCCACGTCCTGGCATCCTCGACCGTGATCGCCCAGTGGAGGACGTCCGGGCTGACGCGCGTGTAGCGTTCGGTCAGCGTCACGTCGGCGGTGGAGCCCTGGAAGCCGTTCACGTAGTTGGTGGTTTCGACGACGAGCGTGTCGCCTTCCCAGCGGCCGCGCGGATCGCCGTGCAGCTGGCGGACGTGCGCCGGCAGGTGCGGCCGGCCGTCCATCGGCACCACCCGGGCGTCGTGGATCATCTCCTGGAGCAGCACGACGGTCTGCGGCGACTGGACGATCTGGACGTAGCTGTTGTAGTTCGCGCCGGTGCGCGGCGCGCCGTACGAGATGCAGCGTTCCGAGAGCGGCCGATCCTCCGGGCCGTCGGCCGGACCGCGGGTGCGCACCGCCGTGCGCGCCGCCTCGCGCCGGGCCTCGGCGTCGGCGGTGAGCGGCGGGAACTGCCCGTCGGCGGGATCGACGATGAGCGACGTGCGCCTGTCCCATTCGCGGTCGGCCATCCAGAACTGGTTGTAGTTGCCGGTGGTCGGATCGTAGGAGACCTGGGCGTACTCGCCGCGATCGCGGGCGTCGAGCAGCTGCTGGACGAAGTTGCCGAAGATGGCGTCGCCGCCCTGGTCGACCGAGCGTGCGGCGAGCTGCTTCAGCTCCTCGAGTTCGCCGTCGGTGAGCAGCGCCTTGTCCTTCCACTGCCGTGGTCGGGCCATCGGCGTGACGCTGTTGTTGCCCCACACGCCCTGCAGATCGGGATGGCCGTCGGCGGTGCGCGGCACCGTCCAGCCGGCCGGCGCGGGCGACAGCGACGCCAGGTCCGGCAGCGCGGACGGGGCCTGCGCGCCGAGCGAGACCACGACCAGCGAACCGGCGACCACCGAGACGGGGGCGAGTACCGCGAGCAGGTGTCTCATGCGGCGTAGTGTCGCTCAAGGCCCATCCGGCGTCCAGAGGCGAGCACCGCAGTGCTATGCTCCCCCGGCCGGGCGGACCGTCGGCTCGACCCGGCGCGACGAGGAGGAACTCGATGTCTGGACGAGTCTGGGTCGCCGGCGCCGCGGCGCTGATCCTGTCGGCAGGCGGCGGGGCGCTGGCCCACCACGCCTTTTCCGCCGAGTTCGACGCCAACGCCCCCGTCACCCTGCGCGGCCCGGTCACCAAGGTGGAGTGGATCAACCCCCACGCGTGGATCCACATGGACGTCACCACCGCGAAAGGCACGCACGAGAGCTGGATGGTCGAGGGCGGCACGCCGAACACGCTGCAGCGCGTCGGCATCACGCGTGATTCGATCAAGATCGGCACGGTGATCGTCGTCGCCGGATACCGGGCCAAGGACGGCCGGCTGCGCGCCAACGGCCGCGACATCACCCTGCCCGACGGGCGCACGCTGTTCATGGGCTCGTCGGGAACCGGCGCGCCGCGCGATGGCCGCGATCCGAACGAGCGCAAGAAGCCGGGAGCGTGACGTGATCACGCGACTGGCGCCCGTCCTGCTGGTGACGGCGGCCCTGTCCGCCTGCGCCGGTCCCTCGACCCCGGCCCCGTACCGCGCGCCGCGCACGCCCGACGGGACCCCGGATCTGAGCGGCATCTGGCAGGCGCTCAACACCGCCAACTGGAATCTCGAGACCCACGTCGCCCGCCAGGGCCCGGTGTATTCGCTGGGCGCCGCGTTCGGCGTGCCGCCGGGCCTCGGCGTCGTCGACGGCGGTGAGATCCCCTACCTGCCGGCGGCGCTCGAGAAGCGCGCCGCCAACGCCGCCAACTGGGCGGCGCTCGATCCCGAGGTGAAGTGCTACATGCCGGGGATTCCGCGCGCCACCTACATGCCCTACCCGTTCCAGATCGTGCAGTCGGCGGCGAACGTGCTGATGACCTACGAGTTCGCCAGCGCCAGCCGGGTGATCCGCATGAACAGCCAGGAGAAGAGCCCGGCGCCGGCGTGGATGGGCTGGTCGATTGGACGCTGGGACGGCGAGACGCTGGTCGTCGAGGTCACCGACCACATGGAAGAGACGTGGTTCGATCGCGCCGGCAACCACCACAGCGACGCCTTGAAGGTCACCGAGCGCTACACCGCCCTCGACGCCAACACGCTGGAGTACGTCGCGACGATCGAGGATCCCAAGGTGTTCGCGCGGCCGTGGACCATCCGCATGCCGCTGCACCGGCGGCGTGAGCCGAACATGCAGCTGATGGAGTACAAGTGCGTGGAGTTCGCCGAGGAGCTGCTCTACGGCCACTTGCGCAAAGCGCCGCGGCCGCGCTGACCGCGTGGCCGCAATTCAGGGCGCGGACCCCGCTGCAGCGAGGCCCGCGCCGTCGCATCAACCCGCCGGCCGCCCTCAGCCCTGCAGCCGCGCCAGGTCGGCACGGGCCTCGGCGCGCGCCCGGTTCACTTCAGCCTCTTCGTCGAGCTCCGGCTTGAGCGCGGCGATCGCCGCCGCCAGCGTCTGGCGCTCGGTCAGCACGCGGTGCTTGAGCACGACGAATGGAATCGCCGTGTTCCTCGCGGCGTGGGCCACCGTCATGAGCTGGTAGGCGTTGGCGAAGCCGGCCGCGGCCTTGCGCACGTCGGTGCCGCGCGTGAGCAGCAGTTTCACGTGACGCTGAACCGGTTCGGCCGAGGCCGTCGGCACGCGCTCGAGCCGCGGCGCCGGCGGCCCGACCGGACCGACTGGAACGACCGTGGGAGCCGTTTCGGCGGCGATGGCCGGCGGCGGTGTCGCCGGCACCCTGGCGTCACGGCCGGCCCCGACCAGCGGACCGACGGCGAGGCCGAGTCCGAACGCCGTGACCACGCCGAGGTAGACCAGCGAGGCTCTGGTGAACGTCATGGGCATCACCTCCACGTGGGGCAGGTGTGCAAGACGCGTGACAACGCGCAGCGACGGTGAATCCCGTGCAGATCCGCGCGTCACCGTCGCCGCGGGGGAAGGAACTACCGTGTAGCTCCTGCCCGCCCGAGAGCGGCCCAGCGGGCCCGGAGTGCTACATCGGCGCCTCGATTCCACCGATATGTGGGGCTGGAGCCTCGCCCGCGACCGTGCACGGACTGCCCGTCGCTTCGGTGGACTGCGCACTCCGGCGGCCCGTCCCGCCGGCGCGAGCGTCGTGTCTCTTCACGCGAGGCGCGGCCGACGCCGGCCGAACTCCCCGATGACCCCCCCGAAGCCGCAGCCCGTCGAGCTGCCGTGGCACGTCCGCCTCGAAGCGCGGGTCGCCTCGGCGCTCGGCCTGCTGGTGGCCGTGGCGCTCGGCGCGGTGCTGCTGGTGACCGCCGGCGTGGTGTCGGCGCAGTCGCGGGATCGGGTCGCCGCCGACCTCGGAGTGGCCCGCACCGCCATCTACGCGCTGCTCGAGCAACGCCTCGACGCCGCCATCGACGAGGCCGATCTCGTCACCCAGTTGCCGACGTTCAGGGCCCAGCTCGCCGGCGGCCTGCGCGACCGCGCCGCGCTCGATGCGATGAGCGAGCGGCACCGCCGGCAGATGGAGGCCGACTTCACCATCGTCGCCGCCGCCGACGGATCGTGGCTCGGCACGGCGGGCTGGACCGACGCCTCGGGTGGCGGCCGCAACGTCGTGCGCGACGCCCAGCACGCCGCCCGTGGCGGCCGCGCCGCCGGCGCCCTGGTGCCGGACGGCGACCGCCTTTACCTCGCCGTGTCGGTGCCGGCACGCGACGCCGACGCGGTCGTCGGCACGCTGACCTCCGGCTACCTGCTGACCGACGACATGACGCGGGAGCTGGCGGCGCTGGCGCGCTGCGAGGTGGCGCTGGTCGTCAACGGCCAGGTCGTGGCCACCAGCCTGGCGTCGGGCCCCGGACGCGACGACGAGGCGCTGCGGCTGGCGACCATGGCCGCCCCCGGACTCAAGCCCGACGTCCTCGAGATGGCCGGCCGCCAGTACATCGCCGCGGTGTTCCCGCTGATGCCCGACGTGCCGGGCGGCGACGCCGGGCGCCTCCTGGTGCTGTCGGACTGGGCGCTGACGCAGCAGTTCATCGACACCCTGCGGACCCGCTTCGCGCTGGCGGCGATCGCCGCGCTGGTGCTGTCGCTGGTCGGCGGCGTGTTCCTCAGCCGGCACCTGAGCCGGCCGCTGCGCGACATCGCGACCGCGGCCGAGCAGATCGCCGCCGGCAACCTGTCGCTGCAGCTGCCGGTGCGCGGCACCGCCGAGGCGGCGACGGTGGCCCGGGCGTTCAACGCGATGAGCGTGAGCCTGCGCTCCGCGCACGAACGGCTGGTCCACGACGCCATCCACGATCACCTGACCCAGCTGCCGAACCGGGCGCTGTTCCGCGAGCGGCTCGATCGCGCGCTGGCGCGCCGCGTCCGCCATCCCAAGTACCAGTTCGCCGTGCTGTTCGTCGATCTCGATCGCTTCAAGCACGTCAACGACAGCCTCGGCCACACCGCCGGCGACCGGCTGCTGGTGGTGTTCGGCGAACGGCTGGCCGCCGCCGTGCGCAGCGACGACGTGGTGTCGCGCCTGTCCGAGGCGTCGTCGTCGCCGGAGCCGACGCTGGCCCGGCTCGGCGGCGACGAGTTCGCCGTGCTGCTCGACGGCATCCGCGAGCCGCTCGACGCCGTACGCGTCGCCAAGCGGGTACAGCAGATGGCGATGCTGCCGCTGCCGGTCGACGGCCAGGACGTCTTCACCAGCGCCAGCATCGGCGTGGCCGTGGCCTCCGATGCCCACACCTCGGGCGAGGACATCATCCGCGACGCCGACCTGGCGATGTACCGGGCGAAGAACGCCGGCGGCGGCGGCTACTCGGTGTTCGACGCCGCGCTGCACGACGCCGCCGTCCGCCGCCTGCGGCTCGAGACCGACCTGCGCCGCGCCGTCGAGCGCGAGGAGTTCCGCGTCTGGTACCAGCCGATCGTCGCGTTGACCACGCGGCAGGTCACCGGCGTCGAGGCGCTGGTGCGCTGGCAGCATCCCGAGCGCGGTCTGGTCGGCCCCGGCGAGTTCCTGGAAGTGGCCGAGGAGGTCGGCCTCATCGCCCAGATCGACGAGTGGGTGCTGAAGGAGGCGTGCCTGCAGGCGCGCGAGTGGCTCCGCGTCGGCACCTTCACGGCGCAGACGACGGTGAGCGTGAACCTGTCGGCCAAGGCGTTCGCGCAGGAGACGCTGGTCAAGCACGTCGAGGAGATCCTCCGCGACACCGGTTGCCCGGCCTCCAGCCTGCGCCTCGAGATCACCGAGAGCGCGGCGATCAAGGACGCCGCCCGCGCCCGGGTCGTGCTGGCCAAACTGCGCGCCCTCGGCGTGCGCATCAGCCTCGACGACTTCGGCACCGGCTACAGTTCGCTCAGCTACCTGCAGTCGCTGCCGCTCGACACCCTGAAGATCGACCGCTCGTTCGTCGCCGGCATCGGCACCGACGAGGACAAGGGCGAGATCATCAAGCTGATCGTCGGCCTGGCGCTGACGCTGGGCCTCGAGATCGTCGCCGAGGGCATCGAGACGGCGGCGCACGTCGACCACCTGCGCGCGCTCGGCTGCCAGTGCGGGCAGGGGTACTTCTTCGCCAAGCCGGCCGAGGCCGGCGGGCGCCCGGCGCAGACGAGCGGCGTGCGCCCGGCGGCGCGGCTCGCCGGCTGACGCGACACTTCGGCGACAAACCGTAGACATCTTCTTGCTTGACACTCCAGCGGGCGCCGCCGCTAGAGTCGCGTGCGTGCCCGTCCGCCTGCGGTCGAGGTGGCCGCGCGCACGACAAGGGGGCACTTCATGCGCATGCTGCGGACCGCGTTCCTCATTACCGGCCTGGTGCTGGCGCCGGCGGCGGCGTCGGCACAGGCGACCTCGAGCGTCGAACCCTTCGCCGTCGGCACCTTCGCGTTCAACGGCCGCGAGGGCCTCGGCCTCGTGCTGCGCCAGCAGCTCGTCGTCGAGCTCGAGGCGGCCAACCACAACCTGCAGCTCGAGCCCGGGGTCGCGCGGATGGCGATGCCCGAGGACATGCGGCAGCTCATCGGCCTCTACGAGTACGGCCTGAAGAACCGCATCTACGAGATCGTCAACCACCTGGTGGCGACCAAGGCGCTCGACGGTCAGCGGCCGGGCTTCATCCACCAGGTCAGCGCCGTGCGGACGCTGGCGCCGATCCGCTATCCCGGCAAGATCCTCAACGCCGCCGGCAACTTCTACACCCACACCTGCGAGGGCTGCACGCCGCAGCAGCAGGCCGAGAACGACAAGAAGATCCGCGCCAATCGCGGCGTGCCGTACCTGTTCCTGAAGCCGAGCGAAGGCGCCGTGATCGGCAACGGCCACGAGATCGTCATTCCGCCCGGCCGCGACCGGATCGACTGGGAAATCGAGTTCGGCACGGTCATCGGCAAGCCGGCGCGCTACGTCTCGGCGAATCGCGCCCAGGAGTACGTGTTCGGCTACACCGTGACCATCGACATGTCGGACCGCGGCGGCCGGCCCGGCACCCGCTCGTCGGACTGGTTCGTCGGCAAGGGCCACGAGACGTTCGCGCCGATGGGCCCGTGGATCGTCCCCAAGGAGTTCTACGGCGACCCGATGAAGCGGCTGCACCAGCAGCTGTCGATCGACGGCGTGAAGGTGCAGGAAGCCAAGGCCGGCGACATGATTCACAACATCTGGGAGCTGATCGAATACGGCTCGTCGATCATCACGCTGTTCCCGGGCGACGTGATCAACAGCGGCACGACCGGCGGCACCTCGTCGGGCGCGTTCAAGCGCGGCACGCGCTCGGGCTACCTGAAGCCGGGCGAGACGATCGAAGCGACGATCGAGGGCATCGGCACGCTGCGCCATCCGATCGTCGCCGGCAAGCCGCTGCCGGCCGACCTCACCGGGTCGCAGTTGCCGGCGGTCGGCACCTACCGGCCGGCCGGCAGCCCGCCGCCGCCGCAGCAGTAACGGCGTCCGGCGTCGGACATCGGCGGCGCGCCACGGCCCGGGCCGTGGCCGCCGCCGTTTTCGCGTGCGCTGGTGGTAGGCTCCCCGAGCCGGCGAGGGCCGGCGGGGAGTCCCCATGACCAGAACCGCGCGGACGCTTGGAACGTGGGCTGCAGTGCTGTTCGGCGCGGCGGTCGCCGTCGCGCGGCAGAGCGCGCCGGCGGTGCCGGCGGGATTGCCCGACTGGGCCTACACCCCGCCCCCGCCACCCGGGTCGCCGCCGCCGGCCACGGCGCTGCCGGCGGATGACCCGGCCCTGGTGTCGATCGCCGGGACGACGAAGACGATGACCCGCGGCGCGCTGCGCGGCACCACCGAGATTCCGGACTGGTATCCCGAGGATCGCCGGGGGCCGCTGCCATCGGTGGTGAAGAACGGGCGCGAGGGCGTCCGTGCCTGCGGCTTCTGTCACCTGGCCGACGGGGCCGGCCGCCCCGAGAACGCGCCGGTCAACGGCTACCAGCCGACCTACTTCATCCAGCAGATGGAGGACTTCAGGATTGGCCTGCGGCGCAGCGCCGACCCGCGCAAGGCGAACACCAACATCATGATTGCGATTGCCAAGGCCGCCACGCCCGACGAGGTGAAGGCGGCGGCGGAGTATTTCGCGGCGCAGCCCTATCCGACGCGGCTCAAGGTGGTCGAATCGCGCACCGCGCCGAAGGTGCGCCTCCAGGGCGGCATGCACATGGCGATCCCGGCGGCCGAGGGCGGCGGGATGGTGCCGATCGGGGACGAAATCGTCGAAGTGCCCGACGACAACCTGCGCGCCGAGGCCCGCGACACGCGCCTGGGCTGGACCGCCTACGTGCCCGTCGGCACGCTGGCCCGCGGCAAGGCGCTCGCGGCGACACATCAGTGCGGACTGTGCCACGGCGCCCGCCTCGAGGGCGTCGGGCCGGTGCCGGCCCTGGCCGGACGCTCGCCCAGCTACACGATGCGCCAGCTGTTCGACATGAAGTCCGGCGCGCGGCGCGGTCCATGGGCGGCGCTGATGGCGCCGATCGTCAGCGCCATGTCGGTGCAGGAGCTGACGGCGGTGTCCGCCTACGCGGCCTCGCTGCCGCCGTCCGCCCGCTGACGACGGCTACTTCGCCGCCGTCGCCGCCGCGCCCATCCGCCAGTCCCAGTGGCGTGCGGCGGCGTCGCGAATCGCCGGCAGATCGGCGGTGAGGACGTACCGCTCGCGGGCGAGCTGCCGGGCCACGGCGTCGATCTTCGCCAGGTACTCGGCGCGGCTGGCGTAGCGTTCTTCGATCGACGGCCGCGGATCGCCGGAGCTCGTGCGCTCGGCCCTGGTCGCCGCGAACGGCAGGTAGCCCCCGGCGTTGACGATCAGCGTGTGCGGGGCGCCGATGCGCTCGCTCCGGAACAGCCAGCCGGTCATCGTGCCGAGCGGCACGGCCTGTTCGGGCAGGCGGATGCCGCCGGTCTCGTTGCCGTCGGCGTCCACCTGCGACAGCAGGAACGGCAGCGGCGACACCGGCGTGTCGACGTCCCAGCGATAGCCGCCGGGCACCTGCGTCGGCCACTGCACGCCCGGCACGGCGGGGAACTTCAGCTGGTGGTGCTGGACCATCGTGCCGTCGGCGAACCGGGGATGGCGGCTCGGCGGCGGCTCGACGCCTTCGCGTGTCCACCGGTCGAGCGCGTCCATCAGCGCCCGCTCGGCCCAGCCGTAGTCGAGCGGGTTGTCGGCCATCTGGCCGCCGCCCTGCCGCGCCGGCACGCGGCCGGCGCCGTGCTTCGATCCGGCCACGTAGTAGACGCGGACGTTCGGCGCGTCGGGCAGGTCGGCCGTGCCGTCCACCGCCGCGTGGCGCAGGGCGCCGAGACGGCCCTTGTCCCAGTACTCGGAGCCGGTGTCGAAGGTGACGATCTTCGGCTCCAGGCCGGCCGGGATGCGCGCGCCGAGGCCGTCGCGCTTCCCGGTGACCGGATCGACGGTCATCTGGTACTGGAACGGGAACTGCGTCTCGGTGAACACCCCGAGCGAGTTCACCAGCGCGAAGCGCTCGTTGAAGCGGGCCATGCTGGCGCCGCCGGTCTTGATGAAGGCGGCGTCGAACACCTTGCGCCCCTGCTCGTCGATGGTGAAGCCCTCGTAGATGATCTGGCGCAGCGTGCGGCCGGTCTGCGACACGCCGTACATGTAGGCGAGCCGGCCCGGGGCCACGAAGCCCGGCTGGTACTTCATCGCCGCCGCCAGGTCGCGCACGGCGGCGAGGCCGACCCCGGCCACCGGCGGGTTCTGCGCCTCGAACGCCAGTTCGTAGGTGAGCCCGGGCTGGAACCCGCCGTCGAGCGTGAGGTAATTCGGGTCGGCGACGAACCGTCCGTCCACCGTCCGTCCGAATCGCCACGACGGCCGCGGCAGCAGGCGCCGCGCCGCGAACATGCCCTCGCGAGCCGTCAGCCGGTACTCAGGGCTGTCGAGATCGATCGGCAGATAGCCCTTGGTGGCGTTGCCGCCGGTCCAGTTGAACGACGGCGTCGCCTGATCGGGCACGAACCACTCGCGCAGCCAGCCGCGGATGGGCCGCCCGTTCTCGGTGGGGATTGGCGCCTGCACGCCGATGAGCGCCTCGGGCACGTCGAACTGCCACCCGACGGCCACCAGGGTGTAGCCGGCGTGGAGCAGCGACGCATCGCCGAAGTGCGCGCGCTCGGTGGGATCGTCGGCGGCCGCCGCGTTGCTGAAGGTGCTGAGCAGCCGGAACCGGCCGCGGTTGACGACGTCGAAGAACACCACGCCGTTGCCGCGCGCCGGGTCCTTCGGCTTGAGGATGAAGACGTCCGAGGTGAAGACCACGCGGCCGTCGGCGCCGCGCGGCGCCAGGGCGATGTCGGCGATGACCTGGTTGCGCGGATGGGCGGGGTCGAGCGCGAAGTGTGCGGTCCCCCAGATCTTCTCGTAGGGACCGACCGCGCCGAACGCCTGGCCGCCGAGGACGTCGGTGCGCGACCGGATGTCGACGCGGACCAGCTCGGCGCGGGCCATCGCCGGCGCCACCAGGACGACCACGATCAGCCCGGCCAGACCGCGGACGGTAGACGTTCCAGACATCGCCGCCTCCCGTCGCGGCGCTCGACCGGGCAGCCGGCGCCACGACGCTGCTCACGGTAGTGACGTCGCGCCGCCGTGTCAAATCGCGGCCGTTGTACCGCGGTCAACGGACGAGCCGGGGCGTCGGTCGTATAATCCGCGGCGCTACGACGCCGCGCCGCGGCGCCAGACAAGGGGACGACCATGACTGTGAATCGCCGCGAGTTCGTCACGGCGTCGACGCTGGCCACGGCCGCGGCGGCGGTGCCCACGGGCCTGGCCGCCCGCCAGGCCCCGGCCGCGCCGCCGGCGCCGGCGATCTTCACGCCGCTGCGCCGCAATGTCGGCATCTTCAACCAGCGCGGCGGCACCATCGGCTGGCTGGTGAGCCGCGACGGCCTGCTGGTGGTGGACACGCAGTTCGCCGACACCGCGCCGAACCTGCTGGCCGGCTTGAAGGAGCGCAGCCCGCGGCAGATCGACGTGCTGATCAACAGCCATCACCACCCGGACCACACCGGCGGCAACGGTGTGCTGCGGCCGGCGGCGAAGCAGATCGTCGCCCACGTGCGGTCGGCCGAGAACCAGAAGGTGCAGGCCGAGCGTATGAAGGCGGCGACGACGCTGCCCGACGTCACCTTCCCCGACACCTGGAGCGTGAAGCTCGGCGACGAGACCATCCGGGCGCGGCACTGGGGTCCGGCGCACACCGGCGGCGACGTGTCGATCCACTTCGAGATGGCCAATGTCGTCCACCTCGGCGACCTGCTGAACAACCGCGGGTATCCCAACGTGGACGCGCCGGCCGGGGCCTCGGTGCACGGCTGGATCCAGGTGCTCGAGAAGATGGCGGCGGCGTTTCCCGCCGACGCGCTCTACGTCTTCGGCCATGCCGAGGCCGGCCACCCGTTCATCGGCACCCGCACCGACCTGCACTACCAGCGCGACTACTTCTCGGCGGTCATCGACATGGCGCGCGCCGCTCGGAAGCAGGGCAGGGCGAAGGACGAGCTCGCCAAGGTCGAGGTGCTGCCGAAGTTCGAGCACTTCGGCGGCCAGAAGCCGCGGCTCGGCCTGGCGCTGACCATCGCCTACGACGAGCTGGCGACGCGCGGCTGAATCGGTCCGGGCGCCGCGTCCGCCTCCCCTGAGTGGGGCCCGTGAGTGAGGCCCGACTGGCGTCACGCCGCCGGACCGCGCCACCCGGCGGTGCGCTCGAGCGCCGCGGCGACCGCGGCCTGCGCGTGTAGCACGCGGGTCAGCGCCGCCAGGTCGATGTCCCACCACGGCTCCTGGTGCAGCACCTGCACGGCCTGCCCCTGCACCCACACCGGCCCCCTGACGCCCGGCGTGTCGAACAGCGCCGTCACGGCCGCGCAGGTCGCGGCATCGAGCCAGGCGTCGCGCACCGGCACGCCGTCCTGGCGGACACGGAATCTGGCGTCGAAGGCGGCATCGCCACTGGTGGGATCGGTCGATCGGCGGGCGGCCGTGTCGAGCGTCGCGATGTCGATCTGATGCAGCTCCCAGCGGCTGCTCGACAGCGGCGTGGAGGTGACGAGCAGGTGGCCGACCGGGCCGCGATACCCGTGCGTGGACGACTGGCCGCGCGTGTGCCACTCGCGGCGGATCTCGAAGCGACGCCCGGCGAGGTCGAGCGGGAAGGTCTCGGTCACCCAGTCGACCGTCGTCACCGGCGCACCGGCCTGCGCCGCCAGCCTGGCGAACGTCTCGCGGGCGCGGCGCCGCCGCCGCGGCTTGTCGATGGCGCTGGCCAGCATCGCCAGGACGACGATCGGCACGAGGATCTGCGCCCAGAGAGGCGCCGTGCGCAGGGCGTCGACGAACTCGGCCACGGTCGTGTGAGGTGCCCTCAGCGCAGCTTCGCCGCGGGCCGGGCCGCCAGTGGCGGGGCGATGACGACGCCGACGCACAGGGCGGCGGCGAGGCGAGCGTGACGTGGACGCATGCCCATCTGCGTGTCGCGGGCATTCTGCCTCGACGAGGGGTGAGCGAGCCAGCCGTGCCTTACGATGATGGGCGGCATGCCGCAGCTGCACCGGAACCGGATCGCCCTCCCTGCCGCGGCGCTGGCCGTCGCCGTGGCCGGGCTGGCGGGGTGCGGCGATCGCGGGCCGTCGATGGCCGAGCGGGCTGCCGCCGCCCGCCAGGCCGCGCAGGCGGCCGATGCGAAGGCGCGGGACGAGAGCAAGGCCAGGTTCGACGCGCTGCGGCTGGCCGCGCTGTGGCGCTATCAGGACGCGACCGTGGGCGGCGGTGCGCAGGTGACCGCGGCGATCCTGTCCACCGGCGGCATCGACACCGACGGCCAGGGTGACAAGCCGGTGCAGCTGGTCTTTCGTGACCACGAGAGGTGGGGCCGCAGCAGCTACCTGGTGCTGCAGGCCGGCGACTTCGCCTGCCGGCCGCGCTGCACGGTGGCGGTCGTCGTGGACGACGCGCCGCCGCAGCGTCTGGCGGCACGGCGTCCGAACAGCGACGAGGCCATCGCCATGTTCATCGACGACGCGGCGGCGCTGTGGCGTCTGGCCGGCGACGCCACGCGGCTGAGCCTCGAGTTCCCGGTGACAGCCGGCGGCACGCGCACGGCGGTCTTCGAGGTGTCGGGTCTCGACGCGGCGAAGCTGCCGGGTTGGTGATCGGACGCTCCGGGCCCGAGCTCAGGGCTCGTAGGTCGGGACGGGCTTTCCCAGCAGATACTTGTCCATGTAGCCGACGATGTGTTGCAGTCGCTCGATGCGGTGCCAGGGCTTGCCGGAGCGGGAGAGCTCGTGGTTCTCGTCGGGAAAGCGCACCATCACCGTCGGCTTCTTCAGGTACTTCAAGGCCCGGAACAGCTGTTCGCCACCGGCCGAGGGCGGCGTGCGCCAGTCCTCGTCGCCGAGGATGAACATCAGCGGCGTCTGGATGTTCCGCACGTGCGTGATCGGCGAGCGCTGGGCGAAGTCGGCGGGATCCTCGAACGGCGCCTTGCGGAACCACGTCGGGTTGTAGAGCCAGAAGTCGGCCGTGTACCAGAACGTGGCCCAGTCCGAGATGTCGCGCTGCGACACCGCCGCCTTGAAGCGGTTGGTCTGGGTGACCACCCAGTTGGTGAGCAGTCCACCGCCGCTGCCGCCGGTGACGCCCATACGGCTCTCGTCGACGTAGCCCTTCTTCAGGATCTCGTCCACGCCGGCCATCAGATCCTTGTGGTCGTCCCCCGGATAGCGGAACTGGATGATGTTGCCGAAGTCCTGGCCGTAGTTGGAGCTGCCACGCGGGTTGGTGAAGAGCACCACGTAGCCCTTCGCCGCCATCCACTGGAACTCGTGGGTGAACGTGTTGCCGTAGGCCGAGTGCGGTCCGCCGTGGATTTCGAGGATGAGCGGGTACTTGCGCGAGGCGTCGAACGACGGCGGCTTCAGGATCCAGCCCTGAATCCGCCTGCCGTCGAAGCTGGTGTACCAGAGTTCCTCCGGCTCGGACAGCGTCAGCTGGCCGAAGAGCGGATCGTTGAACGACGAGAGCTTCCTCGTCGCGCCGGTCGCCGCGTCGACGAGGTGGAGATCGCCGAGCACGGTCTGCGACGACAGCACGGCGGCGAACCGCTGCCCCTCGGCGTCGGCCGAGTAGGCCATCAGGTCGTGCCTGCCGGTGGTCACGGCATCGACCTTGCCGCTGGCGGTGTCGACGCGCTTGAGGACGGCGTCGCCCTGTTCGCCGACCTTGACATAGACGGCGCGGCCGTCGCGGCTCCACACCGGCCCCGACGGCGCGCCGCCGCGCGGGGCGCGCTGATCGCCGCCGAGCCCGCCGTCGATGTCGAAATCGTAGGTGGCGGTGAGGTTGCGCGGCGTGCCGGCGGGCAGATCCATCACCCAGAGATCCGGCTGGCTGTACGAGCGGATGGGCGTGCCGGCCAGCGTGCCGACGAACGCCAGGCGCGCGCCGTCCGGCGAGACGGCGTAGTCGCCGATGGTGCCCTCGATGCTCGCCACCCTCGTGGGTTCGCCGCCGCCCGCCGGCACCGAGTAGAGATCGCTGTCGGGCGGCTGGTAGTACGGCTCCTTCACCCGCGTCGAGACGAACATCAGCCGTGCGCCGTCGGCGGTCCACTGGACGTTTCCCGCGGAGAACTCACCGGTCGTCACCTGCGTCGGCGTCGGCAGCGGCGTCGCGGCGGTGTCGGCGACTGCCACGGTCCAGACGTGCGACGGCCGATCGGAATCGACGTAGCCGAAGTCGGCGACGCCGTTGGCGCGATAGACCGCGCTGGTCACCACCCGCACATCGCTTTCGCGCGGCCGGTCCTGCCTGGCGGCCGCGTCGGCGCCTTTCACGAGCTCGTCGGGACGCGCGGTGGACGAGAAGGCGAGGGTACGGCCGTCGGGCGACCACGCCGGAGCGCCGGCGCCGCGCGGCAGGTCGGTGACCGGGCGCGCCTCGCCGCCGTCCATCGCCAGCACGTGAATCTGCGGCTGGGGGCGGCCGTCCTTCTCGACCGGGCGCACGAAGGCGATCCGGCGGCCGTCGCGCGACCAGCGCGGCGTGGTGTCGCGGGTGCCGCGGGTCAGCTGGCGAGGGGCCTCCGCGCCGTCGGTGCGCGCGATCCAGAGGCTGCTGTCGTACTGATCGGCCTTCTCGTCCACGGTGACCCTGACGAACGCGATCAGCGCGCCGTCAGGAGAGATCTGCGGGTCGGCGACCCAGACGAACTGGAGCAGGTCCTGCTCGGTGATGCCGCGCTTCTGCGCGACCGCCGGCACCGTGGCCGATGCGAGCAGCACCACGCAGGTGGCCATCCGAAGGAGTCGCGGTGACGTCATCTGTCTCCTCCTGCAAGCGGGTGTTCACGATACCCGGGCGGGCGTTCCACGAATGCGACGGCGTACGGCTCATGTCCCACCCCGGTCACCGTGGCGACGACACGCCGCGATCGCAGGTCGATCACGTAGAGGTGGCCGAGCTCCTGCGCGAAGGGCGGCGACGACGGACCGCCGCTCACCACAGCATAGCGGCCGTCGCGCGAGATCGCGGAGCCACGCGGGCGCGCCGGCTGCCCGTCGGCCCGCACCAGGGGGATGCGGGCGACTTCGGCCCGGGCGGCACCGGCCAGCGCCGCCTCGAGGCTCACGATCGACACGTTGTCGGCGCGCACGTTCGGGACGACCACCTCGCGGCCGTCCGGCGTCACCGTCGGGATCAGCGGATGCGTCGGCGTCGCCGCGTCGTCGGTGCCGACGAGGACGCGGGCCACGTCGGCGCGGTCGCCGCGGGCGGCGCGTTCGACGTCGATCACGGCGATGGTGTTGCCCGCCGATCCATCGCGCTGGCTGCCGCCGCTGGCGACGATGACGTGCCGCCGATCGGGCGTGGCGGTGATGCCCCAGGCGCCGAGGTGGGAAGGCAGCCGGCGCAGCTCGGCTCTGACGTCGCCGCGCAGCGCTCGGTCGAGGTCGACGACCGACACGTCGTCGGTGCCGCCGTTGGCCGAGAACACGAACGCGCGTCCGTCGGTGGTGCGGCCCAAGGCCAGGCCGTTGGGGTTCGGGAAGCAGCCGAAGGCCTGGTCTGGCGCGCGCACGGTCAGCTGACGCGGCGGTCCGTGTGGCGCCACGTAGGGCACCGGGTAGTCGGGACAGGGAAACGCCGGCGTGCCGAGAGCGAGTTCGACGGCGAAGCGCAGGCTGCCGGTCCGGCGATCGACGAAGGTGATACGGTTGCCGCCGTCCTCGGTGAGGTGGTTCTCGGCGTTGGCGATGACCAGCACGTCGGGCGTCAGCACCAGGCCCAAGGCGCCGAAGCCGCCGGTGTCGAAGTGGCGGCGCAGCGCCGCGGCGCTGCGATCGTTGCGCGGATCCAGCAGGCGGTCGACGTCGAGTTCGGCGATCTGTCCGCGCCCGCCGTGCTGCCGGAAGGCGGCGTTGTCGATGGCGCCGTGGTGATTCACCACGTAGAGCGTGCGCCCGTCCTCGCTGACGACGAGATTGGCCGGATCGCCGAGCGGCCGGCCGTCGAGCGCTTCGGTCGCCACCCGGCTGCGGGCGACGATCGCCTTGGGCGTGCGGTCGTTCGCCGGTTCGAGCGCGGCGTCGAGGGACACGGCGTAAACGTACGGCAGCCGGCGTCCCGCCGCGAGGATGTAGCGACGCGGGTCGGTCGCTTGCCGCGCCTCCCCGAGGGCGCCGGGAAGCGCCGTCCCCGCGGCGGTGAGGCACGCGAGCGCTGCCGTCGCGACGAGCCGGAGCCGGACAGGGCGTTGCATGTGAGCGGCGCGACCGGCGGGATCATACGCCTCGGGCGGGCGCGTCGGCTCGAGGCGCCCGGCAGGCTGCGGGCGTCAGGGCACGCCCGCGGCCGTCCAGGCTTCGACCTCGGTGAGCCGCGTGTAGCCGCCGGCGACCTTGGTGACGACAATCCGGATGGCGGTCGTGGTGACCGGCGCAAAGTTCACCTGCCGCCACACCAGCGTGTTGCCGACCACCTGCCCGCCAGGCACGGCGACCCAGGCCGCGCCGTTCCAGGACTGCACCTCGAAGTCCTCGGCGGCGAGATAGCTGGTCAGCGTCGGCGTCGGCTCGACCGGGGTGGCATGGCGTTCCTGGATGGAAAAGACGTTGACCTGGTCGATGATCGCCGGGGCGGCGAAGCTGACCTGGAACCAGTCGGGTACCCCTCCGGTGGCGTCTTCCCAGGTGCCCAGCTGTCCGCGGACGGCCCCCGAGCGCCGGCCGTCGATGGCGGCCCGGGCCGGATAGGCGGTGGTGTAGGTGGACGAGGCGGTGGCGGTGGCGCCGTTGTCGGCCAGCGCCACGTTGACTCGTGGGGCGGCCGCCACGGTGACCGGCACCGCGGTCGCGGTGGTGGCGGCGTTGAGGGTGTCGACCGCGACGGCGGTGATGCTGTGCGGCCCGACGGCGCCGGCCGTCCAGGTGGCCTCATACGGACTGGTCGCATCGGAGGCGATCAGCTGGGCGCCGACGAAGAAGTCGACCCGGGCGACGCTGCCCCCGGGGTCGCTGGCGGCGGCGCGCAGCGCCACCGCGTCGCCCTGCGTGAAGGCGCTGCCCGCCGTCGGCGCCGTCAGGCTCACCAACGGTGGTGCGTTCGGCGGCGGCGCCTGCACGGTCACCACGGCGGTGCGGGTGGTGGTGCCGCCTCCGTTGGTCGCGGTGAGCGTGTAGGTCGTGGTCACCGTCGGGCTGACGTCGGTCGCCCCGGTGGCCGCGACCGGCCCGACGCCGGGGGTGACGGCCACGCTCGCGGCGTCGGCGGTCGTCCACGACAACGTCGCGGATCCGCCCGGAGCGATCGTCGCCGGCGCCGCGGTAAGGGTCGCGGCCGGCGGCGAGACGTTGGCGACGGCCGTCCACGCTTCGAACTCGGCGAGTCGGGCCCGCCCGCCGGCGACCTTGGTGATCACAATCCGGAGGGCGGTCGTGGTGACCGGCGCAAAGGTCACCTGCCGCCACACCAGCGTGTTGCCGACCACCTGTCCGCCGGGCACGGCGACCCAGTCGGCGCCGTTCCAGGACTGCACCTCGAAGTCCTCGGCAGCGAGATAGCTGGTCAGCGTCGGCGTCGGCTCGACCGGGGCCCACCAGCCCTCCTGCATCGAGACGACGTGGACCTGGTCGATGGCGGCCGGGGCGGCGAAGGTGACCTGGAACCAGTCGGGTCCCTCGGTCGCGGCGTCTTCCCAGGTGCCCAGCTGTCCGCGGACGGCCCCCGAGCGCCGGCCGTCGATGGCGGCCCGGGCCGGGTAGTCGGCGGTGTAGGTGGACGAGGCGGTGGCGGTGGCGCCGTTGGCGGCCAGCGCCACGTTGACCCGCGAGCCTGCGGCCGCCACGGCGACCGGCACCGCGGCGGCGGTGGTGGCGGCGTTGAGGGTGTCGACCGCGACAGCGGTGATGCTGTGCGGCCCGACGGCGCCGGCCGTCCAGGTGGCCTCATACGGACTGGTCGCATCGGAGGCGATCAGCTGGGCGCCGACGAAGAAGTCGACCCGGGCGACGCTGCCCCCGGGGTCGCTGGCGGCGGCGCGCAGCGCCACCGCGTCGCCCTGCGTGAAGGCGCTGCCCGCCGTCGGCGCCGTCAGGCTCACCAGCGGCGGCGCGTTCGGCGGCGGAGGCTCGCTGACGGTGACCGTCACGGGCAGCGACGTCGTGGAGTTCCCGGCGTCGTCGGTGGCGACCGCGGTGACGGCATACGTACCGGACGCGACCGCGGGCCAGAGCACTTCATACGGCGCGGTGTCATCCGTGCCGATCGGCTGCGTTCCCGCGAAGAAGGCGACTCGGCTCACGCTGCCGTCCAGGTCGCTCGCCGTCGCCTCGAACTGGATCGTTGCCGGCGCCGTGAAGGGGCCGCCATCAGGCGGTTGCAGCGCGATGCTGGGCGCCGTGTCTCCGCCACCGGCGCGATATACTTCGACTTCCGCGAGCCGGGTGCGCCCTCCCGCGATCTTGGTCACGACGATGCGGATGGCCGAGGTCGTGACCGGCGCGAAGCGCACCTGGCGCCAGACCTGCGTGTTGCCGACCACGCGGCCACCGGGCACGGCGACCCAGGCAGCGCCGCTCCAGTACTGGATTTCGAAGTCCTCGGCCGCCAGATAGCTCGCGAGGACCGGCGTGGGGTCGACCGGCGCCCACCAGCCCTCCTGCATCGAGAAGACGTGCACCTCGTCGATGGCGTACGGCGCCACGAAGTTGACCTGCAGCCAGTCGGGAAGCGCCTCGCCGCTGTCTTCCCACGTGCCGGACTGGCCGCGGGTCGCTCCCGAACGACGCCCGTCGATGGCCGCGCCCGCCGGATACGCCGTGGTGTAGGTCGACGAGGCGGTGGCGGTGGCGCCGTGCGCGGCCAGCGCCACGTTGACGGCCGCTCCGCCGGACAGCACCGACACGGTGACCGCCGCCGAGGTCGTCGCGGCGCCCAGGTCGTCGATGGCGACCGCCGTCAGGCTGTGAGAGCCGCCCAGCGCCGTGGTCCAGGTGACCTCGTACGGGCTGGTCGCGTCGGTGCCGATCAGCTGCGAATCGACGAAGAACCGCACCTCGGTGACGAACCCGTTGGCGTCGGCGGCGTCGGCCGTGAGGGCGATCGGCTCGGCCAGATCGAACACGCTGCCGGCCCCCGGCGACGTCAGCGCCACGGTCGGTCGCGCGTTGGTGGGGAAGCCGACGGTGATCGTGACCGGCGCCGACACCCCGTGCCCTCCCAGGTTGTCGAAGGCACGGGCCGTCAACGAGTAGACGCCGGTGGCCACGTTCGGCCAGGTGGTGGCGTACGGCGGCGCCTCATCGACGCCGATCAGCGTGCCGTTCGCATAGAACTGCACCAGCGTGACAGAGCCGTCGCCATCCGCCGCCTCGGCCGCCAAGGTGACGTCCGCGGACGATGGAAAGGTGCCGCCGGTGGCCGGCGCCGTGATGATCACGGTCGGCAGCGCGTTGTTCGGACTCGCGCCGTTCCCGACCGTGTCGATGCCGCCGGGCAGGCCCGGTCCGCCGGCGCTCAGGTACCCGTAGCTGGCACCCGACGTGTCGGGGCTGACCCAGAACGCATACAGTCTGCCCTGGCGCAGCGTGAACCTGAACTTGACCGCCTGCCCGCGCAGCGCCGACAGGTCGGCAGCGCCGGCCCATGTGATCCGCTGGGCGGTGCCGCCCGCGGTGACCGGGACGCAGTTGGCCAGAGTGAACGGCGCGATCACCTGACCGCTCTGGTTCAGCACCTCGGCGCACACCTCGCCGCCGGTCAGGTCGGCGTTGACGAAGAGGTGCCGGCCCGAGAATCTGACCGGTCGTGTGACCAGGGTGGCGGTCGACTGGGCGGCATCCATCGACGCGAACCCGTCGCGGCGGAGCACCGCCAGGCCGGTCGAGGCCCGGTCGAGCGTGCGGCCGGTCATGTAGAAATAGATCTGGTCGCCGACGACGATGCCGCCGCCGGCCGTCGACTGGACGTTGCCGTAGTTCCAGGCGCCGGGATCCTCCGACACCGGGAAGAACGGCCGCCGATCGGGTCGGCTGAAGTGGAAGCCGTCGCGGCTGTAGCCGAGCGAGACTTCGTTGATCTTCGGGCGATCCGCCGCCGTGTCAGCCGTGAGAATCGTGAAGTAGCCGACGATCAGGCTCTCATACGCCGCCGCGTCGACGTTGTACAGCTGCGGGTTGAAATGGGGATGCCTGGTCGGGAGGTCGTTGACGTCCGCCGACAGCCACTTGGGCAGGCCGACCAGCGTGCCCTCGCCGAGGTAGCCCGGCCAGGACTGCGCCGCCTCGACCAGGGTTGCCCCTTCCGCATAGCGCCGCACCCGCCCGTAGCGCCGCGTTTCGATCAGCTCTGGCGAGGTGCCATCGGCCGATCTCAGGCTGAAGACCCACTTGCGGCGAAACGGGTTGTAGAAGAACGTCGAGCGATCGCCGGTGGTGCCGCTGCTGTACTCACGCGGCCCCCAGTGAATGCCGTCGGGCGACGAGGCCAGCTGCATGCCCCCGTACCACCAGCCCGCCTTGAATCGCCTGGCGGGATCCGTTTCGTAGTGGTCGAGCCACACCGAGTTGGAGTCGCGACCGGTGTTGGGGATGACGACGTTGGTGCCCGGCAGGACGTCGAAGACCGGCTTGTCCCACGTGATGCCGTTGGTGGAAACCGCGAGCGACGTGTGACTGCGCAGTTCGCCGGCCATGTACCACATCTTGAACAACTGGTCCGACGGGTCGTAGAACACGCCGTCGCTGTAGGCCAGCGCGTAGCCGCCTTCCCATGGCCGGTCGGGAAAGACGAGCGGATTCGACGGATGGTAGACCGGCTGGTGGAAGGTCCGGGACATCGTCGTCGACTCGACGAGGAAATCGTCGACGAAGAGCTGCCGGCCGACGTCGATGGGAATCACCGCCGGGGGGGCAGTGAGATACGGCGGCGTCGGAGCATGGGCCGGGTAGGCCGCCGGGTGCGGTGGCCAGTCTGCCGGCAGCACGATGCCGTTGTAGAGCGTCTCCCCGGCGGGCCCCTGCGCGGGCGCCGGAACGCTGAGCACGAGTGCGACGAGCAGCGTGAGCGCGCCGGGGCGGCCGAATGCCTGCCATCGAGGACCGAGCCAATGGGAGAGTCCGGGCATCGAATCCGGACGATTGTCGATCGGTTGGGCAGGTTCGCAGCAGCTTTTTCGTTGATTGCACCGGTTTGCCGTCGCCGCGGCTCAGCAGCTTGCGCGCGCCGGCGACAGTCCAGCCAGAGCCCGACAATCGTCATCTCGCTGCTGGACAGCCCAACCCCGATGCGGCCGAGTCTCGGCCCACTGCTGCGGGCGCTCGCGCCCCGCGGCCGACGTCACACGTGTGTCGACCTCGCGCTGCCACCTCAACCGATGCCGCCCGCCGTCAGCGAAGTGCCCATCGCGGCCAGGTGCGCTGCTCGGCGCACGACGGTCGTCCCGCTCCTGGTGAGACACGTTCGAATCAACTGCGTGACGTCGCCCTTCGGCTGTCGATGCACGAGCAGCCGGCCCCAGATGTCCATCAGCAGCAGGCGGAACAGCCAGATGGGCGAACTCGTCTCCGTCAGGCGGCGAATCGTGCCACGCGACAGGCCATACCAGTCGGCCACGAAGCCGTCATGGAAGAACTGCTCCGAGATCCTGAGCCCCGAGTAGGCCCCGACCGGGAAGCCCAGCTTGCGGCGATACGCGAGGTTGTGCGGAAGGTACTTCTCGCCGACGCGACGCACGCACCATTTGTCGATCAGGAACGGGTGCTTGGGATCGTGTACGCGCCACGAGCGATGCATCTTGTAGCGCGACGGCAGGTTCACCGCGAGGCGGGCCACCGAGTGCCCGAGGAAGGGAAACCGTGATTCCAGCCCCCAGGCCATCCCCAGACGATCGTTCCGGTGCAGCAGGCTGCTCAGATGCTCCTCGACGAGCGACATCGTGGCCATCTGCGCCTCACGTTCACGGTCGTCCTGGATGTGCGCCAGGGCCTGCCGCGCGTCGTCCCGAACGTGGGTGTGTTCCAGTCGATTGACCAGGTTGCTGAACTGCTCGAACCACGAGTCGCGGCTGGGCCACAGGATCTTCATGGCACGCGGAAACATCCGGGAGAACGTCTCATAGGTGACGTTCCGCGAGGTGTTGGCGGCGCGCATGACCGGGCCGACGATGGAGTGTGAGACGACCGACATGGCATAACCGAGGAAGTACTCGTCGCTGCCTTCTCCGGTCAGGAGGACCTTCATGCCGTGTTCGTGCGCGAGCTTGCAGACGAGGTAGAAGGGAATCGAGTTCGGGTGGTAGGTCAGGGGCAGTTCCTTGGCCAGGGTGACCTCGGCCAGCAGCTCCAGGAAGTCCTCGTTGTGGACCTCGGTGACGTTCAGCACCGACGACATGAGTTCAGCGGCCTGCCGGGCCGCAGGCGTCTCGCTGTCGCTCACCACGTTGGCGTGAAACAGCCCGGTCGTGGGCACGCGGGCATGGGCCAGTGTGGAGATCAGACACGAGTCGACGCCGCCGCTCAGCAGGGTGGCAAGCGGCGCGTCACTGACCATCTGCAGCTCGACGCTCTCCTGCAGCGCGGTTTCGACTCGCGTGAGCACCTCGTCGGTCGAGGCGCCGTCGAGCTCCCGGTAGAGGTCCGCGTCGATGAACTGTGTGAGGGCGAAGAACCGCCGGGTCGAGACCACCAGATGCCGATCGATGGTGACGATCTCGCCGGATCTGACCGCCTGCACGTTGCGAAATGGCGTGCGGGTGCCCCATGTGCAGGGCATTCCCAGCAGGATGGCATCGATGCTCGCGTGGTCGGGCTTCGCGAAGTCCTCGAAGGCCCTCAGTTCCGACGCGAACCAGACGGCCTCGCCGTCGCGCGCGTAGTACAGCGGTTTGATGCCGTGCCGGTCGCGGGCCAGCGTCAGCGTGCGGTCGCTGCGATCCCAGAGCGCGAACGCGAACTGCCCTTCGAGTCTGACGACGGCGTCGACGCCGAAATGTGCGAGGTGCTCCAGCAGGACCTCGGTGTCGCCCGTCGACCGAACCTCGATACCCGCCTGCCTCAGCTCATCGCGCAGCTGCTTGAAGTTGAAGATCTCCCCGTTGTAGGTGATGACGAAACGGCCGCTGTGCGACGTCATGGGCTGCGTCGCCAGCGACGACAGGTCCAGAATCGCCAGTCTCGCGTGGCACAGCCCGATCCCGGGTCCGGTCCACACCGCAGCGCCATCGGGCCCTCGGTGTCGAATCGACCGCGTCAGCTGCTGCAACCGCGCCGGCGGAACGTCATCGGTGGCCTGGAGGATTCCGGCGATTCCGCACATGTGGGCGATCCGTCGAGCAGTGAACTCCGGTCGGCGACGTGGATGCGTCGCGGCGGAGTGTGGGGAACCGCGCTGCAGACAGAGGGCAGGACACGGCTCATGACAATACACCTGAACCGTTCGGCTGCCTCGCCCGCGATGGAGTCCTCCTCTTCGCGAGGGAACCGGAACGAACGGCCGTTATGCCTGGGCCGATGAGCGAAGGCCCGTTCTGCTCGGCGGCGCCGCTCCGCGGCGCGGACGCTTCGTGAACGGGACACCCGGTCTCTCGGTCCCTGTGCGCTGATCTCGACGAAGATGAACGGCGCTGCCGGCAGGTCTTCGAGCAGACGCTCGAACTTCAGCCGGCGTTTGTCACCGACGCCGGCTGACGGCTCAGATCGACTGCATCGAATGCCCGGATACCGTCCTCGTCGAGTTCCTCGCCTTCGCAGGCATGGCGGTCCACGCCGGGCGAAGTGGTCGCACTGGGCTGCGACAACTGTGCCTTCCGGACGGAACCGCGCTCGACGGTTCCGGCCTCGTTGGAACTGCCCCCGAGCGTTCAGCTGCTTGCCGGGGTTTGCGACCGGGAAGGACGGGTTGGTGGACGGGTCGCGCCGACTAAGGCGAGCCGCCGGCGATGCCGGTCTGCCTGAGCACGGTCAGGTCCGGCCACGCCGAGTGACGCGAGGGTTGGTGGACCTGACCGGGATCGAACCGGTGACCTCCTGAATGCCATTCAGGCGCGCTCCCAGCTGCGCCACAGGCCCACTCGTCGGGAGAGACACCCGATCATAGCAGATCCGGGCGGCCGATTGCCGCGCCGCCTCAGGTTGCGGCGCGGACCTTCAGGTAGGTCCTGGCGTTGCCGGCGCAGAAGTCGGCGAAACCGTCGAGGCGGCGGCGGGAGAACAGCCCCTGGAAGTAGGCCAGCAGATCGCTGGCGCGGTTGATCATGCCGGGCATGTGGTCGTCGGACCCGAACATGCACCGGGTCGCGAACGCGACGCGATCGCCGGCCGGCCTCGCCCACTCACGAGCGAAGTTGTCCTCGAACGCCCGCAGGTCGTCGGGCGTCGCCGTGAGGACGTCGTCCAGGTGCCCGACTTCGCAGTAGACGCGGTCATGGTCGCGGCAGAGTTCGACGACGATCCGCGCGAAGTTGTCGGCGGAACTCCACTCGGCGTCGTCGCGCGCGAACCATCCGTGCGACGAGAGATCGCCGTTGCGCATGCGGGTGCCGCCGGCGTGCCCCAGGCACAATCGCAGCCTGGCCAGTCCCGTCTCGGACAGCGCCATACGCCAGTACTCCGGGTGTGCGTTCAACCCGGCGCCCTCGTACGCCTGGAACCCGAGCGGCGTGCAGTGGGCGAATACCGGGATGTCGTCCTCGACGCACCGGCGCAAAAACCCGCTGACCCGCGGCTGCAGCTCGTCGGTGTTCGCCCACGGCTTGTAGCCCATCGCCGGATAGAACTTCACGCCGGTGAACAGGTCGGGAAGGCTCCAGCCGTTGCCGTAGCGGCGCGGGTCGTATGCGGTGAAGCCGATCAGGGCGCCGTCGGCATCGTCGGCCAGTCGACGCATACGGCGCTCCTGCTCCGCGAAGAGGTATCGAGGCGGGGGCGCATCGGGATAGGCGAACTCCATGTCCATCATGTGATGGACGAACCGCTCGACCCGCTGATCCTCGTCGTAGGCGTCGGCCAGCGCCGCGGCGATATCGCGCTCCGCCATCAACATCCGCCTGACGAACGTCAGCAGGTCGGTCAGCGACTCCCACCAGCCGGTGATCACCCGCATCAGCTTCCACAGCTTCTTGAGCAGCCATCTGGCCACTCGCGCCAGCCCGTCGAACATCGCTCCCGGCGCCGCTCCGGGGCCGCGCACCGCCTCCAGCAGCGACTCCACCCGGGCGCGGCGGCGCGCCCGCGCGGTCGCCAGGGCGGTGTCGAGGTACGGTGTGAGGTCGTCGCCGTTCGGACTCTCGGCGTCGTCGCCCGACGTGGCGAGGATGGCCTCGCCCTCGAGCAGCGGCGCCAGCAGCGGTTCCTCCTCCAGGCGATCGGCGACGTACTCGCGAACCGGCCGTTCGATGCCGGCGGCGACGATCCATCCGGTCGTGCGCGCCTCGAGTTCGGCGGCGACGGAGCGCCAGATGTCGTCGAGGATCGGCTCCGGCCCGTCGGCGGCAGCCGCTACCGACAGCCGCCGCGAGTAGGAGCTGCCGGTGGAGTGATTGAGGATTGCCGCCACCGCCGCCGCCAGCCAGTCCTTGAACGCGGAAGGCGTGCCGAGATGGCTCAGGAAGATGCCTTTCAGCGGCAGGTACCTGGCGTTGAAGACGTGAGAATGGACGTCTACGACCTCGGGGTGATCGGCCATCGCCGCTCCTGGTCAGTACTCGCTGAACATCCGCTGAATCTCGTCCCGGCTGCTGGTCTTCGTCAGGGCCAGCATCAGCAGGATCCGCGCCTTCACCGGGATGTGATCCTCGGCCTGGATGGTCATGGCGCGGCGCTTCCGCTGCTCGGGCGTCTGGTTGGCCGGTCCGGCGCCGCGGCTGGGGATGATCCGGCCCGCGCCCGTGCGCGTCCCGGTCACGATGAAGACGCCCTTGCTCGCGGCGTAGTCGAGCCCCTCGTCCTGCGTGCCGCTCACGCCGCCGGCGCCGACGCCTGCCATCACCAGGCCCCTGGCGCCCAGATCCACGGCCGCCTTGATGAGGTCGCCGCTGGCGCCCTGGTAGACCATGAACACGTCTACGCGCGGCAGTGCCGTGACGCCTTGCAGGTCGAATTCTGACGTCGCCGTGTGGCGCTGCAGGATCTGACGGAAGAAGGTCACCCGGTCGCTGTCGACGACGCCGAGCAGCCCATGGGTCGGGCTGCGGAAGGTCTGCAGCCGCAAGGCATCGGTCTTGGTCACGTCGCGGGCCGAGTTCACCTCGTCGTTGAGCACGACCAGCGCGCCCTTGCCGCGCGAGGCCGGTTCGGCCGCGACGCGCACGCCCTCGAGCAGGTTGGCGGCGCCTTCGTAGCCGAGCGTGCTCGGATTGCGCATCGACCCGACCACGACGACCGGCCGGGCGTCTCGTACGGTGAGGTGCAGGAAGAAGGCCGTCTCCTCGAGCGTGTCGGTGCCGCTGGTGACGACGATGCCGGCCAGACCGCGGTCGTCGGCAAAGAGCTGGTTGACGCGGCGCGCGAGCTGGAGCCACTGGGGCAGCGTGATTCGGCTGCTGGCGACGTTGAGGAACTGCTCGTGGGTCAGCGTCGCCACGCGGTCGAGGCCGGGCATCGATCGGGCCAGCTCTTCGGCGGTGAGACGGCCGCCGTCGCGGTTGGAGATCGTGCCCCCGGTCGCCACCAGGTGCACGCGCGGCAGGGCCGCCTTGGCGGGTTCGGGCTGCGCCGTCGCCGGCGGCGCCGGCGCCGGGGTGTGCGGCGCGGTCTGGGCGGCGCCCGCGGCCGGGGCCTGCGCCGAGGCCGAGCAGCCGGCGGCCGACAGCATCAGGGCTGCGGCGCAGGCGCCGCGAAGGGCAGGAAACATGCGCCCTATTCTGGATGATCTCGCCGGGCGCGGGCGCAGGCGTGAGCCTGGCGCGGCGCTACCGCGGCCGCGGCCCGGCCGCCACCAGGGCCAGCCAGTCGGTCAGCTGACGCGCCGCGAGTTCCGGGGTCTCGCCGTAGAAGGGCATGAGCGCCGTCGGCATCCCCGGCCGGCGGGCGAGCTTGGCCCGCCAGCGCTCCGCCGACACCGCCGACACCTCGATGTGGTACGTGCGGCCGGCGATCTGCTCTTCGTAGTGGTGGACGGTCACGGGAGGCGTGTGGCGGTTGGCGAAGGGACGAAAGTGTGCGTCGCGTCGGGAGCATGACGGACGAGCGACGATTCTACGACGCTGGTCGCGGGAAACAAGCGAAGGTCGGCGCGAAGATGACGAGCCTCGGCATTTCGGGCGCCAGCTGCGGCGCAATACGGCGAAGAATTTTCTTTCGTCCTCGGGTTGTCCACAGCGTTTGCACCGTGCATCCACAGGTTTTCCACAGCGCGGCGCCGCGGCGGGCGCGAAGCGTCGGTGTCTTGACGCTGACGAGACGCGGCACGTACGCTGAGCCGATGCGGCGGGCGCCGGAGTTCCTCGTCATCGCGCTGGCGCTCGCGGTGGCGCTGATGCCGCGCGCGGCCGTGGCGCAGGCCGTGGCCGCGCCGCTGCTGCGCGTGTTCCTCACCGACGGCACGGCCCTCACGAGCTTCGGCGAGTGGGTGCGCCTGGACGATCGCGTGGTGTTCTCGCTGCCGCTCTCGGCCGACGAGACGCCCGACCTCCAGCTGGTGACCCTCGCCGCGAGCCGCGTCGACTGGCCGCGGACCGAGCGGTATGCCGCGACCGCCCGGGCGGTGCACTACGCCGCGACGCGTGCCGAGGACGACTACGCCGTGTTCTCCAACCAGGTGGCCGCGGCGCTCACCGGCATCGCCCGCGAACCGGATCCGGCTCGCCGCCTGGCCATGGCCGAGCAGACGCGCAAGGTGATGGCCGACTGGCCGGGCGAGCACCACGGCTACCGCGCCGCCGACGTGCAGCAGATGCTCACCCTGATCGACGAGGTGGTGGGGGAGCTGCGCGCCGCGGCCGGACAGGACTCGTTCGAGCTCGGCCTGGTGGCCTCCACGCCGCCGCCGCCGACCGAGGCGCTGCTGCCGCCGCCGACCACCGCCGAACTCGCCGAACAGCTGCTGGCCGCGTCCAACCTCGCCGAGCCGGCCGATCGCGGCTCGCTGCTGCAGCGGCTGGTGCAGTTCATCGACCGGGCGGCCACCCTGTTGCCGGCGTCGTGGGCGTCGGCGGTACGCACCACGGCCCTGGGCACGCTGGCCGAGGAGCGCGTCGCCGACGCGGCCTACGCCAAGCTCACCGCGGCCACGCTCGCCGCCTCGACCCGGTTCGCGCAGGCCGCCGACGTGCGCGGCATCGAGCGCGTGCGGGCCCAGGCGCTGAAGAACGACGCCGCCCTGGGCGGCCGGCGGCCGGAGGCGATGGCGACGATCCTCGCCGCGCTCGATGCCGACGCCGAAAGCGCCCGGCGGTTGCGCCTGGCCCGCGATCAGTGGCAGCTGCGCCAGCCCGAGTTCCGCAGCTACCGGCGGGCCGTACAACCCGTGCTGCGCGAATTGCAGCGGGCCGCCGCGCCGCTCGAGGACATCCGCCAGCAGGCGGGTCCGGCGCCCGGCACGCTCAAGCGGGTGATGGCGCGCTTCTACCGCGCGCGGCCGGCGGTGAAGGGCACCACGCCGCCCGAGGCGCTGAGCGCGCCGCACGCGTTGTTGCAGAGCGCCTGGGATCTCGCCGACAGCGCCGTCGCACTGCGGCTGCGCGCCATCGAGTCGGGGGATGCGGCGCGGGCCGCCGAGGCCTCGGCGGCGGCGGCCGGCGCGCTGATGCTCATGGCCCGCGCCCGCGAGGACATCGACAAGGCACTCAAGCCGCCCGCGCTTCCGTGACCACGCCGCGCGTCACGCGTCTCCATCGTGCCGCCGACGCCGACGGCTTCCGCCGCGTCATCGCCGCCCTGGTCGAGGAGACGCAGCCGCTGGCCGCCCGCGACGCCGCCGTGGTGGTGCCCACGCGCGCCGCCGGCGACGAGCTGCGGCGGTCGCTCGAGGCGCTGCTGCTCGGGCCGGCGCGCCGGTCCCTCTGCCTGCCGCACCTGGTCACGCGCGCCGATCTGCTGCAGCTGCTGCGCCGCCGACTCGTCGATCCGCCGGCGTGGCTCTCGCCGTTCGATCGCGAGGTGATCCTGGCGCGAGCGGCCGCCGAGGCGGCCGCCGCCGGTCTGCCGCCGCCGTTCGCGGTGCGGCCCGGCCTGGTCGCCGAGATGCTGGCGCTCTACGACGCGCTCAGGCGGCAGCGCCGCACCGTGGCGCGCTTCGAGGAATTCCTCACCGAGGAACTGGCGCACTCGGACGATCGCGGCGCGGTGCGTCTCCTCGCCCAGACCGCGTTTCTGGCCGACGTGTTCCGGCGCTACGAGGCGTGTCTCGATCGCGCGCACGTCGATGACGAACATACGCTGCGCGACCGGCTGATCGCCGAGCCCGCGCCGGCGCCGCTCCGCCACGCCGTCGTCACCGTGACCGATCGGCTGGCCGATCCGGCCGGGCTCTGGCCGTCGGATCTCGACCTGCTGACGCGCGTGCCCGGCCTGGCCCGGCTCGACGTGGTGGCCACCGAGGCGCGGCTCGGCGGCGGCTGGCTCGAACGGATCCACGAGGCGCTGCCTGGCATCGAAGAAGTCGCCGCCGCGCCGCCGCAGCGCGGCCGGGCCATGTGCCTGGTGCCGTCGGCCGACGCCTGGGTGTTCACCAGCCGCGACCGCGAAGAGGAACTGGCCGCCTTCGCGCGCCGGCTCAAGGCCGAGCGCCGCGCCGGCCGCCTCGGCGCCGACGCCCGCGTCGCGCTGGTCGTCCGGCGGCCACTGCCGTATCTCTATCTCGCCCGCGACGTCCTCGGCCGCGCCGGCATTCCCTACGAGGCCCGCGACACGCTGCCGCTGGCCGCCGAGCCGTTCGCCGCGGCGCTCGACGTGGTGCTCGAGTGGCTGGCCGCGGGCTTCACCCGGACGACGACGCTGGTGCTGCTGCGCTCGCCGCATCTGCGCTTCGTCGACGCCGACGGCGTCGAGATCGGCGGGGCCAGCGTGACCGCGCTCGACCACGCGCTGGCCGAGGCGCGCTACCTCGGCGATGCCGCCCGCCTGGCCGGCCTGGCCGAGGCGTGGAGCGCGCTGCCCGAACGGCGCCGCCACGAACACCAACGCCGGGCGGTGCCGGCCGCCCGCGCCGCGGCCGCCGCCGCGGCGGTGCTGGCGCCGCTGGCCGGACCGCAGCCGGCGGCCGCGCTGATGGACGGCGTCCTGGCCTTCCTCGAACGGCACCTGCGCCCGATTGACGACGCCGATCCGCTCGCCGAGCACGACACCCGGGTGCGGGCCGCGGTGCTCGGCGCCTGCCGGGCGTTGCGCGCCGCCCATGCCCGCTACGATCCCGACGCCGTGCTCGACATCGCCGGCGCCGCCGCCGCCATCCGCCGCTGGCTCGGCGCGCAGACGTTCGCGCCGGCCACCGGCGACGGCGGCGTGCAGATCGTCGACGCCGCCACGGCGCCGTACGGCGCCTTCGACGAGGTGCAGATCGTCGGCCTCATCGACGCCGACTGGCCCGAGCGCGAACGGCGCAGCATCTTCTACCCGGCGTTCCTCCTGCAGTCGCTCGGCTGGCCCGAGGAGCGCAAGCGGCTCGAGGGCGCACGGGCCGCGTTCGTGGATCTGCTCGGCCTGGCCGGCGAGCGGTTCGCGCTCTCGACCATCACGCTCGAGGACGACGCCATCGTCGAGCCGTCGGCGTTCCTCCACGAAGTGCGGGCGCTGGCGCCGCCGCGCCAGGTCGTTGCCGAGCCGGCGCCGGCGCGGATCTTCCCGTGGGAGGCGCTGGCGCTCGACCCGGTGGCGACCGAGGCGGTGTCCGAACCGGCCCGTACCTGGGCCGAGTTCCGCCGCCGCCGGACCCCGGCCGCGGACCCGGCGTTTCACGGCGAGGCGGGACCATGGGGGCTGCCGCGGATCTCGGTCAGCCGGCTCGAACGGTATCTCGATTGCCCGTTCAAGTTCTTCGCCGCCGAGGTGCTGCGGCTCGAGGAATCGCCCGACGACGAAGCCGCCCGCACGCCGCTCGAGCGGGGCCTGTTCCTGCACGCGCTGTTCGAGCGCGTCTTCGCGTCGTGGCAGCAGGAGGGGCGCGGCACGATCACGGCGGCCACGCTCGACGATGCCCAGCGACTGTTCGCCACCGTCGCCGAGACCGCGCTGGCGGAGCTGGCGCCGGGCGAGGCGGCCATCGAGCGCCAGCGGCTGTTCGGCACCGCCGGCGCCCCTGGCATCGCCAGGCGCGTGCTGGCGATGGAGGCCGAGCGCGCCGCCACGGTGGTCGAGCGGCTGCTCGAATACCCGCTCGACGGCGCTTTCACGTTCCGCGACCCCGACGGACGCGAGCGTTCGCTGACGCTGCGCGGCGTGGTCGATCGCGTCGACCTGCTCGCCGACGGCACGTTCCACCTGATCGACTACAAGACGCGGGCGGTGCCCGATCCGCGGCGGGCGCTGCAGCTGCCGATCTACTCGCTGTGCGTCACCCGTCAACTCGGCGGCTACCGCGGCCGGTCGTGGCGGATCGGCGAGGCCAGCTATCTCTCCTTCGAGGGGCCGGCCGCGGTCGTGCCGCTGGTGCGCAAGCCCGACGAGCTCGAGGCGCGGCTGGGCGAGGCGCAACGCCAGCTGTTCGACGTCCTCGACGGCATCGGCGCCGGCCACTTCCCGCCGCAGCCGGCCGAGCGTTCGCTGTGCGCCACCTGCGCCTTCACCGCCGTGTGCCGCAAGGACTACGTGGAGCCGGCCGATGGCTGACGGCCAGCTGCCCTTCTCCTTCGACGACGGCGTGGCGCCGGCCGACACCGCGCCGGTCGCCGCCGGCGGCGACGACGCGCTCGACCGCGACGCCGCCGCGCGCGCCTATGCCGTCGATCCGGCGGTCCATGTCGCGCTCGAGGCGTCGGCCGGCACCGGCAAGACCAGGGTGCTCGTCGATCGATACCTCAATCTGCTCGCCGCCGGCGTCGAGCCGCGGCGGGTGCTGGCGATCACCTTCACCCGCAAGGCCGCCGCCGAGATGCGCGCGCGCATCGTCGCCGACCTGACCCGCATGGGCGAGACCGGGCAGATCCCGGCGGCGACGTGGCAGGACCTGCGCGGCCGGCTGAGCGAGGTGGCGATCAGCACCATCGACGCGTTCTGTCTGTCGCTGCTCGGCGAGTTTCCGCTCGAGGCCGACGTCGATCCGGGGTTCGCCGTCGCCGACGAAACCGAGACACCGCGGCTGGTCGACGAGGCGCTCGAGCGCACGCTGCGAATCGGCCGGGCGCAGAGCGCGCACGATCCCGACATCGCCCTGCTGTTCGCCCGTCTCGGTGAGGCGCGGCTGCGCCAGGCGCTGACGCGGCTCCTGGATCGCCGGCTGGTCGCGGTGCAGGCGCTCGATCGCTTCCTGCGCCGCAGCCCCGCCGACCTGACGGCGGCGCGGGCCGCCGAACGCGCCGTCGCCCGCCTGCGCGATCTGTTCACCGGTCCCGACAGCCGGCTCGGCCGGCTGCGCGCCACCGGGCCGGACACGCCGCGTTTTGCCCTGCTGCTGCGCCGTCTGGATCAGGCGCTGGCGCCGGGCGGTCACGCCGACCCCGGCCTGGTCGCCGACGTCGCCAGCCGCCTGCGCGACCACTTCCTCACCCAGGGCGGCGCCCCGCGCAAGCGCCCGGGCGACCTCAAGGCGGCGTTCGCCTCGGCCACGGCGTACAGCGCGCACGGGGCGATGCTCGCCGACCTCGGTCCGTCGATCGTCGACCTGCTCGACGCCCATCGCGGCGACGTCAACGTCGTGCTGGCGCGCAGCCTGCGCTGGCTCACCGCCCGCGCACTGGAGCAGTACGCCCGCACGCTCGACGAGCACGCCGCGGTGGATTTCACCGAGGCGCTGGTGAAGGCGCTGGCGCTGCTGGCGCGGATGGAGGAGTTCTCGCAGAGCCGCTACCGGCTCGAGTCGCGGTATCAGCACGTGCTGGTCGACGAGCTGCAGGACACCAGCCGGCCGCAGTGGGCGCTGGTCGAACTGCTGGTGCGGGCGTGGGGCGAGGGCGTCGGCGTCGCCCACGAAGGGCCGGCGCCACCGTCGATCTTCGTGGTCGGCGACCGCAAGCAGTCGATCTACGGCTTCCGCGACGCCGAGGTCGGCGTGCTCGACGAGGCCGCGCGGCTCATCGGCCGGCTGCGGCCGGGCCGCGAGCCGCGGCGGGCGATCGTCAGAAGCTTCCGCGCCGTCCCGGCGCTGCAGCAGTTCGTCAACGACGTCTGCGACGAAGTCGCCAAGGCCGAGCGCCCCGACGCGTTCCGCTACACCGACCTCGATCGGTTCCCGGTGAGCGGGCTCGACAGCCGGCTGCACCCGGTCGGCGTGGTGGCGGCGGCCGACACCGGCGGGTGCGCGCGCGCGGTGGCCGGCGAAGTGGCCCGGCTGCTGCGCACCGAGGAGACGGTTCGCGACCGCCAGACCGGCGTGGCCCGCGCCGTGGCGCCCGGCGACATCGCCCTGTTGTTCCGCTCGCGCGACAGCCACCGCGAATTCGAGCGCGCGCTGGCCGGCGCCGGGGTGCCGTTCTACGTCTACAAGGGCCTGGGCTTCTTCGACGCCGACGAGGTGAAGGACGTGATGGCGCTGGTGCAGTGCCTGGCCGAGCCCGACACCGACCTGCACGTCGCGGCGTTCCTGCGATCACGCTTCGTGAGGCTGTCGGATCGGGCGGTGAAGGCGCTGGCGCCCGGCCTCGCCGCCGCGCTCGGCGCCGCCGCGCCGCCGCCGGCGATCGAGCAGCTCGACGCCGAGGATCGTGAAGCGCTGCGGCTGGCCCGCGAAGCGTTCGGGCGGTGGCGTCGGCTCGCCGACCGGATGGCGCCCGCCGAGCTCGTCGACCAGATCCTGTACGAGAGCGCCTACGCCTGCGAACTGCGCGGCCGCGGCCACGCCCAGGCGCGCGAGAACCTGAAGAAGCTGCGCGGCCTGGTCCGCAGGCTGCAGAACCGCGGCTACGCCACCCTGGCGCGCATCGCCGCACGGATTACCCAGCTGATGAGCGGCGACGAGTCGAACGCCATCGTCGACGCGCTCGACGCCGTGAACCTGATGACGGTGCATGCCGCCAAAGGGCTCGAGTTCCCGATCGTGTTCCTGGTCAACCTGGCGCGCGGCACCGGCGGCCGCGGCGACGCCGTCGACGTCGTCACCCGCCTCGACGGCGACGGCACGGCGCTCGACCTGGTGGCGGTCGACGGCCTGGCCGACGAGCCGGGCCGTGAGATCGAGGCGCGCGAGCGCGAGGAGTCGAAGCGGCTGGTCTACGTGGCGCTCACCCGGGCCCGCGATCGGCTGTATCTCGCCACGACCGTGTCGCGCCAGGGCGTCTTCGCGCCGGCGCCGACCTCGCTCGGCGCCGTGCTGCCGCCTTCGCTGGCCGTCGCGCTGGGCGCCGCGGCGGCGACGACCGACCCGGCCATCGAGTGGCGCTCGGCCTCGGGGCATCCGCACACGCTGTCGGTCGTCCGAACCGCCGCCGCCGAGATCGCCCCGCCGACGGTGCCGCCGAGCCGGGCCGACGACTTCGCCCCGATCGCGCTCGGCGGGCAGCACCCCGAGAGCGTGAGTGCCCGGGCGCAGGCCGTGCGTCCTGGCGACGACGTCGGCCCGACCGGCCGCGATCGGCGTGCCGCCCGCACCGCGGGCACGCTCGTGCATCGGGCGATCGCCGCCGGCGCCCTGACCCTGTCGGCCGGCGCGCGTGCAGCCCTCGTCGAGGCGATGACGGCGACCGATCCCGACGAGACGCGGGCCGCGGTGCGGCGCGCCGTCGATCGGCTGGCCGAACGTCCCGACCTCACCGCGCTCATCACCGGCGCGCATGTCGAACATGAGGTGCCGGTGTCGATGCGTGCCGCCGACGGGACGACGGTGCGCGCCGTGGTCGACATGCTGGTGCAGCGGCCCGGCGGCGAGGTGACCGTGGTCGAGTTCAAGACCGGGGCGGCGCGCGACGGCGACGCCCGCCAGCTGGCGGCGTACGGCGAGGCGATTCAGGGCCTGGATCCCGCACTCATGGTGCAGATCCGGTTGATCCGCGTGGATTTATGAGTTTTCTTTCTTGTGCCGGCCGGAAGGTTTTCACTAGACTGAACCCAGCGCCCGGCCGTGTGGGCGCCGTGAGAGGAGCCCCGGAGTGGCGTTGACGTGTCCGAGTTGCGGCAATGACCAGAATTTTCAGGTCAAAACGCTGCAGATGCACGTGGTGAAGCTCGACGACACGCGCGTCGAGGTCACCGACGAGAGCCGGCCCGCCGTGTTCGAAGTGCTGTGCGACGAGTGCGAGACCGCGCTCAACTTCGACGAGGTCGAGGACGCGCTCCGCCGCGAAGTGCTGCTCACGATCGGCGCGCGCTAGCGCACCTCACCCCTCGTCGAGGTCCCGGTCGGCTTCCTCGAAGTAGTCGCATTCCGGGCAGATCCACTCCCGGATCGGCTGCTTCAGCACCTGCGACGTGCCGGGGATCTGCCGGATCTCCTCGCGCAGGCTCAGCCGCATGAACTCCCCGCACTGCGGGCATTCCCTCTCCATACCCTGACGTATCGGCCCGAGCCGTCGGCGCCTTGACAAGGCCCGATCCGGCTCCTAATGTGAGGCGTCCGCCCCTGCGGGGCGCGGCTGGACCGTGATGCCCAGATTCTGGAGCGTGGACGAGGCGTGGACCGCCACCGAGAGCTCGCCCGAGTTCGATCGCGAACTGCGGCGATCGCTCGGCGACGAGGTGGCGATCGACTTCCCGTCGATGCGTGGGCCGATCTCGCGGATGCGGGCCGGTTTCGGCGACGCGGTGGAGGAATCGCCGCTGGTGGCCCGGGTCACGCTGTCGCCCCGGCAGGCGCATGCCGGCACGAAGGTGCCGCTCGACGTGCCGCTGAGGCGGCCGTGCGAGACCTGCGGCGGCCGCGGCGGCACGTGGCGGGCCGAGTGCACGCCGTGCGACGGCAGCGGCTACGCGACGGAGCGTTACCCGCTCACGGTGACGGTGCCGGCCGGCGTGGCCGACGGCGCCCGCTTCTCGTTCAGCCTCTCGCACCCGCGCGGCCTGCGATCGCAGGTGGAAGTGCGCGTCGCCGTGCTGTGAGACGGCACGTCGACTTCCTGGCCCAGCTCTATCGCGTGTGGGGCGTCGTCTTCGCGATCGTCGGCGCCGCCGGACTGGCGCTGGCCGGCGGGGCCTGGGCGATCGCCAGGATGTCGGGTCCGGTGGCCACCGGATCGAGCGTCGCCGCCGGGTTCACGGCGGTGATGATGGGCGTGTTCGCGACGATTGCCATGGTCTGGGCGGCGCTCCACGTCTGGATCGGCGGCGCGCTGCTCACGCACCGGCCACGATCGCGGCTGCTGGCACTGGGGCTCGCGGTGGGCAACCTGCCGCTGCTGCCGTTCGGCACCGCCCTCGGCGCCTACGCCTGCTGGGTGCTGCTGCACGACGAGGGCCGGCGGGTGTTCGTGGCGGCATCGCCCGCGCCGTAGCCCGGCGGTGGGGTTGGCGGAGGCGGTCAGGCGCCGGTGGGCGGCAGGTCGACGGTGCCGGCGGCCGTCCATGGCCCGCAGCGGATCACCCGCGCCAGGGCCAAGCCGCCACCCCGCAGCAGGCCGAACCGGCGCACGCACGCTTCGGCGTAGTGGCTGCACGTCGGCGTGAACCGGCAGGCCACCCCGCTGGCCGCGAACAGCCGCGACACGGTCGCCTGGTAGAGGTGGATGCCGGCCACCGCGGCGTGTGCCGACCACTGCCGATCCGGTGCCCGCGAGAGGTCGGCGGCGGCGAGCGCGACGGCCAGGGTGCCGGCGGCGAGCAGACGGCCACGCATGGCGGTCAGGTCCGTCCGGCGGCCCGGAGCGCGTGGCCCCGGACCGCCGCACGACACCTACAGCTTGTCGGCGTACTGGCTGACACCGGGGACGATCAGCCGGCCGCCGTTCACGCCCTTGACGATGGCCAGGATGTGCAGCACGACGATGCCGATCCAGACCAGGAAGCTGAGCAGACCGACGACGCAGCCGAGGATGGTGCCGAGCGCCATCTGCACGATGGTCACGGCGATCCAGAAGACGATCTCCGCGATCATCAGGACGATGCCGTGCTTGGCGTGCCACTGCACTTCCTTGTCGTCCTTCTCGACCAGCAGCGGCACCAGCGCGAGCAGCCACAGGTAGGACAGGACGATCATCACGCCGCGGTTGCTCGACTGGGTGCCGCCAGTCGGCAGCGGGGGCGGGGGCGTAGCGTCTGCCATCGATGTGCTCCTTTTCGGCCGTGCCGGGGGTCAGGCCGTGCCGGGGGAGTCTTACACAACGGCTGGGGTTTCGCCACCATCGCCGCGCGTGGCGGGCGCGCCATACCGGCCCGCCGGGGGGCTGATAAGCTGGAGCGATGGCTGACGACGCGAAGACCGGCACCGAGGGCGTGACGCCCGCCGCGGTGCTCGACGCCCTCAGGCGCGTCACCGATCCCGAGTTGCGCAAGGACGTCGTCGCGCTCGGCATGGTGAAGCAGTTGACCGTGGACGGCGGCCGCGTCGCCTTCACCCTCGAACTGCCCACGCCGGCGCACCCGGCGCGTGACGCCATTCGGGCCGCGGCCGACGCCGCCGTGCGGGCGGTGCCGGGCGTCACCGACGTGGCGCTCGCCGTCGCCGCCAACGTCCGGGCGGTGACCGCGCCCGAGCACGGCGGGCCGCCGCTGCCCGGCGTGAGGAACATCATCGCGGTGGGCGCCGGCAAGGGCGGCGTCGGCAAGACCACCGTCTCGGTGAACCTGGCGCTGGCGCTGGCCCAGATGGGCTGCCGGGTCGGCATCCTCGACGGCGACGTCTACGGCCCCAACGTCCCGCTGATGTTCGGCCTGAACGCCGAGCTCGGCACCGACGGCCAGAAGATCGCGCCGGCCGAGAAATTCGGCGTGCAGGTGGTGTCGATGGCGTTCCTGGCCAGGGACGACCAGGCGCTCATCTGGCGCGGGCCGATGCTGCACAGCGCCATCCAGCAGTTCTTCCGCGACGTCGCCTGGAAGGATCTCGACTACCTGATCATCGACATGCCGCCGGGCACCGGCGACGTGGCGCTGTCGCTCAGCCAGACGGTGAAGGTGGCCGGCGCGGTCGTCGTCACCACGCCGCAGATCGTGTCGCTGGCCGACACCCGGCGCGCCGTCAGGATGTACGAGAAGCTCACCATTCCCACCCTCGGCCTGGTGGAGAACATGAGCTACTACGCCTGTCCCAACTGCCACATCGAGAGCGACATCTTCGGCCACGGCGGCGGCGAGCAGCTGGCCGCCGAGATGGGCGTGCCGTTCCTCGGCCGCCTGCCGGTCTACCAGCCGATCCGCGTCGGCGGCGACCGCGGCGTGCCGCTGGTCATCGCCGAGCCCGCGTCGCCGGCCGGCCGCGGCTTCATCCAGCTCGCCGAGCGTGTCGCCATGCGCGCGGCGGTGGCGGCGCACGAGAACGCACTCAAGCACAAGGGGAAGATTCCCCTCATCCCCGTGCGCTGACCGCTGCGCGCTCAGCGCCGCGGTCTGAGCGGAATCTTCCCCTTGTGAAGGGACCAGGGACCAGGGACCGGGGACCAGGGAAGACGCTTGCCGGCGACGCCCTCGTCGTCACGCTGCCACCGAGCACGCGAAGCGTGACAAGCGTTCTACCTGGTCCCCGGTCCCCGGTCCCTAGTCCCTACCGGGTCAGCGATTCGCCCCATCGCCACGAATCCCGCGACGGGGCCAAGCGCAAGGAGCCACGACGCGTATCCCCAGCCGACCACGGCGGCGACGCGCGGCAGGGCATCGATCGTCGCCATCGTCAGCAGGAAGCCCATCGAGGTCTGCAGCGTCAGCGCCGTGCCGACGGCGTCGGCGGGCGCGCGTTCGCTGACCAGCGCCGAGAACTGCGCCGAGTCGGCGACGACGGCGAAGCCCCAGACGGCGACGAGCAGCAGCAGCCAGACGGGGTGGCGGCCGAAGACCAGCGTCGTCGCCAGACAGCACCCGCCCGAGGCGGCCAGGGCGAGACGGGCGACCCGGGCCTTGCCGATCGTGTCGGCGACCCGGCCGGCGACCGCGCAGCCGATGGCGCCGCTGGCGATGGCGACAAACGCCACAGCGGCCGCCGCTCGTGCCGGCGTGGCCGCGCCCCAGGCGGCGAGGCTGGCGGTGGCGAACGCCGCCACCCACGCCCACATCGCGTACAGCTCCCACATGTGGCCGAGGTATCCGGCGGTGGCCAGCCGCACGTCGCGCACCGCGAACACGCGGCCGGCGGCGCCCAGGTCGAAGCGCGACCGCACGGGCAGCAGCGGCCCGTCGCGCACGACCAGCCGCGTGAGCGCCGCGCCGGCCACGGCCAGCCCCGAGGTGACGAGCATCGGTGTCCGCCACTCGGCGCCGAAGAGCGCCGTCACCAGGTGGGGCATCGCCTTGCCGAGGGTCAAGGCGCCGACCAGCAGGCCGAGCGCGAAGCCGCGGCGGTGGCGGAACCAGCCGGCCGCCACCTTCATCGCCGGCGGGTAGACCCACGCCAGGGCCGCGCCGGTGGCCAGCCGCGAGGCGATGAGCGCCGACGGCGAGGTCACGACCAGCGCGGCGGCGTTGGCGACTGCCCCGGCCAGGCATCCGGCCGTCATCAGCACGCGCGGGTTGACGACGTCGGCCACGTTGGCCATCGCGGTGGCGAGTGTGGCCACCACGAATCCGGCCTGCACGGCCATCGTGAGCCACGCCGCCTCGCCGCCGTCGAGCGCGAAGGCGGCACTGAGCGCCGGGGTCACCGCCGTGGCCGAGAACCACAGCGACATGCCGAGCAGCTCGGCGACGGCGAGTGCCGCCAGCATCCGCCAGGCCGCCGGGGAGTCTGGGATGGAGGCAGGGACGGACATCGATTGATCGATTGATCGGGTGATCGAGTGATCTGGTGATCGGTCGATCGGTTGATCTGTCGATCTATCTGGTGAGCTACCCGAGGGCGGAGCCGAAGTCGGCGGCCAGCTGCGGCGCCGTCGTGCGCGTCCACGACTCGTTGACGGCCAGCGTGACGACACCGGCCGATGACGGCGTCGGCATGCGGACACCGCGCTCGGCCAGCCGCCGGGTCACCGTGGCGGGATCGACGCCGCGCAGCGTGAGGCGCGTGAGGTTGGTGCCGTGCGGAATGCGCTCGACCGCGACGCGCGGGTGGTCGTCGATGGCGCGGTAGAACGCCTCGGAGACCGCGATGGCCGCGCGCAGGCGATCGAGGTAGCCGTCCATGTAGTGCCGCGCGACCACCGCCGCGGGCCAGCCGACGGCGAGGTTGCCGCCGAACATCCGCCGGGTGTGGAACATGCCCTCGAGGACGCGGCGGGGACCGGCGAGGATCGCCCCCTGACCGCAGTTGAAGTACTTCCACAACGAGACGTAGACGGTGTCGAAGGGCGCCGCGAACTCGGCGGGCGACCGCCCGGTATAGGCCGAGGCGATGAACAGCCGCGCGCCGTCGAGGTGCAGGCCGATGCCGCGCTCGCGCGCCAGCGCGGCGACCCGCTGCAGCTCGTCCCAGTCGAACATCTGTCCGGCCAGGCGCCGCACGGGGCTCTCGACGGCGATGGCGCCGACGTCGGTGGCGACGCGTCCACTCGCCGTGCGGGCGAGGACCGCCTCGACGTCGGCGCGGGTGAAGGTGGCGGCACCCGGCGCCAGCGGCAGCAGCGTGAGGGCCGACAGCGTCTGGCAGGCGTCGCCGGTGTCGTTGTAGATGTGGCTGGTCTCGGGAACGACGACGCGGCGCTTGTTGCCGGCGAGGGCGCGCAGCGCGAGGTGATTGGCGAGCGTGCCCGACGGCATGAACACCGCCGTCTCCTTGCCGAGCAGCGCCGCCCACTGGCGTTCGAACGACTCGATCTCGCCGCCGAGCAGATACGAGTCTTCGCCGACCTCACGCCCCGCGGTCAGCTCGGCGAGGAGCGCCGCGTAGGCGCGGGGCGCCAGGCCGAGACCGTCGCCGGCGAGGTGCACGGTGCGGTCGGGTGCCGGCGACTCGGGCGCCGCGCTCGCCGGCCGCGGCGCCACCGCCCAGGCGCCGGCCGCGCCCGCGCCCGCCAGCTCGACGAATCCCCGTCGCGTGATGCGCTCCATCTCGCCCTCCTGTCCGGCCCGCTCACCCTACCACGCACCGTCGAGCCGGCGACGCGCGTCTTCACGGTAGGATCGGACGAGGCCGGTCCGGCCCCTCCCCCCGATGGAGATTCCCTTCGCCACCCGTACGCTCGCCAACGGCCTCCGGGTCGTGGTGCACGAGGACCATCACGTCCCGATGGCCGCGGTCAGCGTGTGGTACCACGTCGGGTCGCGGCACGAACGGCCCGGCCGCACCGGGTTCGCCCACCTGTTCGAGCACCTGATGTTCAAGGGCTCGGCGCATTCTCCCGACGGCTACTTCGAGCCGCTGCAGGCGGCCGGGGCGATGGTCAACGGCTCGACCAACACCGATCGCACCAACTACTGGGAGGTGGTGCCGGCCGACGCCCTCGAGCTGGCGCTGTGGCTCGAATCCGATCGGATGGGCCACCTGCTGCCGGCGCTCAGCGAGGCGAAGTTCGCCACCGAGCGCGAGGTCGTGCTGAACGAACGGCGGCAGAACTACGAGAACCGGCCGTACGGGTTGACCAGCGTGGCGCTGGCCGAGGCGCTGTTCCCGCCCGGCCACCCCTATTCGTGGGTCACCATCGGCGCCCCGGCCGACCTGGTCGCGTCCTCGGTCGATGACGCCCGCGCTTTCTTCTCCCGCTTCTATCACCCTGCCAACGCCTCGCTGACCGTCGCCGGCGACGTCGACGCCGCCGAGGTCTTCGCGCTGATCGAGCGCTACTTCGGACCGCTGCCGGCCGGCGCCGAGGTCGTCCACCCGCAGGTGTCGGCGGCCCTGCCGGGCGAGATCCGGCTGGTGCTCGAGGACCGCGTCGAGTTGCCTCGGCTGAGCCTGGCCTGGCACAGCCCGAAGATGTTCGACGACGAGGATGCCGCGCTCGACCTCGCCGCCGACGTGCTCGCCAGCGGTAAGGGGTCGCGGCTCTATCGCGCGCTCGTTCACGACGCCCGGCTGGCGATCGACGTCTCGGCCGCGCAGGCGTCCCGGGAGATGTCGAGCGTCTTCCACGTGGTCGCCACCGCCGCCCCGGACCGGACCCTCGACGACATCGACGCCGTGGTGCGCGAGGTGCTCGCGGGGTTCGCCGCCAGCGGTCCCACCGCCGACGAGCTCGAGCGGGCCACCGCGCGGGCCGAGGCGCACTTCGTTTACCGGCTGCAGACCATCGGCGGGTTCGGCGGCAAGTCGGATCAGCTCAACGCCTACAACGTGTTCACCGGCACACCGGGCTACTTCGCCGCCGATCTGGCCCGCTTCGCCCGGCAGACGGCGGCGTCGGTGGCCGACGCCGTGCGCCGCCACCTGTGCGACGCACCCCGCGTCGCGCTCGGCGTGGTGCCGCGCGGTCAGGTGGCGCTCGCCCTGCCCGGGTCGCGCGTGGTGCAGCCGTCATGATCGCGGTCGATCGATCGCGGCTGCCGGTGCCGGGCCCGCCGCGGCCGTTCCGTTTTCCGGCGATCACGCGCGCGCCGCTGGCCAATGGCCTCGACGTGCGAGTCGTCGCCCACGACTCCGTGCCGGTGGTCTCGCTGGTGGCTGTCGTGCCCGGCGGATCGTCGGCCGATCCGGCCGATCGGGCCGGCCTGGCGGCGTTCGCCGCCGATCTGCTCGACGACGGCGCCGGCGACCTCGACGGGGCCGGGCTCGCCGACGCCCTGGCGCGTCTCGGCGCCGAGCTCGACGTCGAGGTGTGGCCCGACGCCGCCGTGGTCACGGTGACCGCGCTGGCCCGCCACGCCGCTCCGGCGATGGCCCTGCTCGCCGATCTGCTGATCCGGCCGCGCTTCGCCGACAACGACGTCGAGCGGGTGCGCGGCCTGCGTCTCGATCGCCTGCGCCAGATGCGCGCGCAGGCGCCGGCGCGCGCCGACCGTGCCTTCGTGCACCACGTCTTCGGCGACCACCCTTACGGCCACCACGGCATCGGCGACGCCGCCGGCATCCGCGCCGCGACGAGCGACGAGATCCGCGGCTTCCATGCCGCCCGGTGCACGCCGGGCGCGGTCACGCTCGTCGTCGGCGGAGCCATCGACGCCGAGGCGGCCCGCCGGCTCGCGGCCGCTGCCTTCGGCGCCTGGCGCGGCGCGACGCCGCCGGCGGCGCCCGACCTCGAGCGGCCGACGCCGCGCGCCGAGTCGTCGCGCGTACTGCTCGTACCCCGCCCGGGCGCGCCGCAGTCGGAGCTGCGCGTCGGCCAGGTGGGCGTGGCCCGCACGACACCCGACTACCACGCGCTGGTGCTGTGGAACGCCGTGCTCGGCGGGCAGTTCGTGAGCCGCCTGAACCAGACGCTGCGCCAGCAGAAGGGCTATACCTACGGCGTGCGCTCCGGCTTCGACTTCCGGCGCGGCCGCGGCCCCTTCACGGTGCAGACCAGCGTGCAGGCCACCGCCACCGCCGACGCCGTGCAGGACGTGCGCCGCGAGGTGGCGGCGATGTGCGACGGCCAGCCGCCGACGCCGGCCGAGCTGGCCCGCGCCAAGGCGGCGGTCGGCCGCGGGTATCCGCTCGGTTTCGAGACCGCCCAGCAGGTGGCGCGCGGCGCCGCGCAGCTGGCGCTGCACGGACTCCCCGACGATCACTTCGCCCGCTTCGTCCCCACGCTCGACGCCGTGGACGACGCGGCGGTGCGGGCGGCGGCGGTGCGCCACGTGCGGCCCGGTGCGCTGACCACGGTGGTGGTCGGCGATCCGGCGGTGGTCGTGCCGCAGTTCGACGCGGCCGGCGTGACGGTGGAGCTGGTGTCCGACGAGGACGGCGGATGAAGGCGGCGCGCTTCCACGTGCACGGCGGCCCCGAGGTGCTGGCCCTCGAGTCGGTGCCCGATCCGGTGGCGGCGCCGGGCCAGGTGCTGGTGCGCGTCCGCGCCTGCGCGCTCAACCACCTGGACTTGTGGCATCGCCGCGGCCTGCAACGGGTGGTGGTGCCGCTGCCGCACATCTCCGGTGCCGACGTCGCCGGCGAGGTGGTGGCGGCGCCGGGCGACGAGGTGGCGCCCGGCACGCGGGTGCTCGTGCAGCCGGGGCTGTCGTGCGGACGCTGCGCGGCGTGTCTGGACGGCCGCGACAACCAGTGCCGGCACTACGACGTGCTGGGCTCCCGGAGTCAGGGCGGCTATGCCGAGCTGGTCGTGGTGCCGGCGGCCAACGTGGTGCCGATTCCGGCGCACGTGACCTTCGAGGCGGCGGCGGCGTTTCCGCTGACCTTCGTCACCGCGTGGCACATGCTCGTCACCCGCGCCGGGCTGCGTCCCGGCGAGACCGTGCTGGTCGTCGCCGGCGCCAGCGGCGTCGGCCAGGCAGCCGTGCAGGTGGCGAGGCTGCACGGGGCCCGCGTGCTCGCCACCGCCGGCAGCGAGCGCAAGCTCGAACGGGTGAAGGCGCTGGGCGCCGACGTGGTGATCGATCACCACCGCCAGGACGTCGTCGCCGAAGTGCGCGGCGCCACGGGATCGCGCGGCGTGGACGTGGTGGTCGAACACGTCGGCCAGGCCACCTGGGAGCGCAGCCTGCGCGCCCTGGCCCCGGCGGGGCGGCTGGTCACGTGCGGCAACACCACCGGCTGGGAGGCCGCCGTCGATCTGCGCTTCCTCTTCTCGCGGCAGTTGAGCCTGCTCGGGTCCTACATGGGCACCAAAGGCGAGCTGCTGCAGGCGGCCGAGTTCTTCTTCGCCGGCCGCCTGGCGCCGCTGGTCGACGGGGTGATGCCGCTCGCCGACGCCGCCGAGGCGCAGCGGCGGCTCGAACGCGGCGACGTCGTCGGCAAGCTCCTGCTCGCGCCGTAAGTCACGCCGCCGACACGGGGTCGGCGGCGCCGAAACAATGTCGGCGCCGCCGCCGTCTGATCCGTGGTCCGGGGGGTATGATCGCCTTGGACGGCCATGTCCGCCTCCACCACACGAGCCAGCCGATTCCACAGCGTGAGCGTCAGCCTCATCGGCGTGGTCGGCATCCTGGCGGCCGTCATCGCCGGCGCCACGATCTGGCTGCTGCTCACCGATCCGGTCACGGTGGCCGAAGCCATCGACACCGGGGAAGTCGCGCCCCTGGTCCGCGAACTGGCGGACGTGCTCTACGAGGCGCTGGTGGGGCTCATCAAGTACCTCTAGGGGGCTCGGGACTCGGGGCTCGGGTCTCGGGCCGCGTCGGCACTGGTCGTGCCGACCTCGACCTTCTTCGTCCAAGTATGCAGGTCGCGGCTTTCGGCCTTGGTTCCGTGGGAGGTTCTTCCCGAGCCCCAAGCCCCGAGCCCCGAGCCCCGCTACGCTTCGGCCAGCACCCGCTCGACCGCGGCGGCGAACTGCAGCAGCTGCAGCGTGTGGCCGAAGGGGCCGACGAGCTGCAGGCCCACGGGCAGGCCCTGCGGCGTGGTGCCGCACGGCAGTGACACCGCCGGCTGGCGGCCCAGATTGAAGGGCTGGGTGAGGCGCAGCGTCGCGGAGCGCACCGGCTCGTCGCCGCCGGCGACCGGCACTGTCGCGGCCCCGATCGGCGGCGCCGCGATCGGCAGTGTCGGGCACACCAGCGCGACGCGGCCCTCGAGCGCCTGGTCGATCTCGCGGGCGACGATCTCGCGGCCGCGCAGCGCACGGACGTAGTCCTCGGCGAGCACGTAGCGGCCCATCTCGAGACGCAGGCGCACGTTCGGCGTGTAGTCACCCGGCCGGGTGTCGAGCGTGGCGGCGTGGTACGCCGCTGCATCGCTCAGCACCAGGTGCAGGTAGATGGCCGCCATGTCGGCGGCGTGCGGGATGGTCACCGGCTCGACGATCGCGCCGGCCTTCTGCAATGCCTCGACGCCGGCCCGGGCCACCGTCTCGACCTCGGGCGCCATGCGTTCCCAGAAGTAGCCGGTGAGCAGGCCGACACGGGCGCCCTTGAGTGGCGCCGGCGTGAGCGTCGCGTCGGCGGCCGGGCTGCGGCCGGCGAGCACCTCGTGGACCAGCCAGGCGTCGGTGACGGTGCGGGCGAGCGGCCCGACGTGATCGAGCTGGCGGCTGAGCGGCACGACGCCGTCGGCGGGAATCTCGTTCCACCCCGGCTTCAGGCCGACGACGCCGCAGACGCCGGCCGGAATCCGGATCGATCCGCCGGTGTCGGTGCCGATCGAGGCGATCGACATGCCGGTCTTCACGGCGATCCCGGATCCCCCGCTCGATCCGCCCGGCGACCGCGTGTCGTCGATCGGATGCCGGGCGAGGCCGAAGCCGGAATCCTCGGTGGTCGTGCCGAACGCGAACTCGTGCAGGTTGGTGCGGCCGACCAGCACGGCGCCGGCCCGCTTCAACCGTGCCGTCACCGTCGCGTCGGTCCGGGCGACCACGTCGCGGCGCACGCGCGACCCGGCGGTGTTGGCCAGGCCTTCCTGGTCGATCAGATCCTTGAGCGAGATCGGGATGCCGTGCAGCGGGCCGACGGCGGCGCCGTTGGCGCGGGCCTGGTCGGCGGCGCGCGCCGCGGCGACGGCGCGGTCGGCGGTGATGGCGATGAACGCGTTCAGGCGCGGGTTCAAGGCCTCGATGCGCGCCAGACAGCGCTCGGTGATCTGCTCCGAGGTGACGGCGCGGCGGGCCAGCGCCAGGCGCAGTTCGTCGATGGTCTCGCCGTTCCAGGCCATCACCGTGCCTCCGGCGGCCGGACGGGCGGGGCCGCGTCGGCATCGGGCACGTCGTTCCAGTCGCCGGCGCGCAGCGCCCGCATCGACTGCGCCAGTCCCTGCAGCAGCGGCTTCAACTCCGGCAGTCCGCGCTTCTCGGCGTCGGCTTCCGCCGCCGCCAGCCATCGCTCAACCGTCATCGCGCGTGCTCCTCTTCTCCCGGACCCCGAGCCCCGAGTCCCGAGCCCCGATCGGGGTTCTTGACGGCGATGGCCACCCCGTCGCCGACCGGCAGCCAGCTCACGGTGAGCCGAGGGTCGGCGCCGAGCCGGTCGTTGTAGGCGGCGATCGCCGCGGTGTCCTCGGGTTTGCGCCGCGGCGTGCCGACGTAGCCGGGCACGACCTCGCCGTCCCACAGCACGTTGTCGGTCACCAGCGCGCCACCCGGCCGCAGCAACGCGACCAGCCGGTCGAGCATCGGCGAGTACGAGGCCTTGTCGCCGTCCTGGAAGACGAGGTCGAACGGGCCGGACAACTTGTGCAGGTGGCGTTCCGCGTCGCCGACCATCACGTTGACGCGGTCGTCCACGCCCGCGTCGGCCATGTACGCGCGGGCCGTCGTGGCCCGGGCGGCGTCGCGCTCGAGCGTGACCAGCAGCCCGGAGGGCGGCAGCGCGGCGGCCATCCACAGCGTGGAGTAGCCGATCGCGGTGCCGATTTCGAGCACCCGCGTGGCCTGCATCGCCCGCACCAGCGCGTGCAGCAAGGCGCCGGTCAGCGGATCGACCACCGGCACGCCGCCGCTGCGGCCCTCTTCGAGGATGCGCGCCAGCAGCGGGTGCGGCGCCGCGGAAAGGTGCGTCAGGTAGGCCGCCACCGCCGGCGGCGTGATCGAGCTCACGGCGGCGCCGATTGTAGACTCTGGGCGTGCGTCACACCAAGATCATCGCCACGCTGGGCCCGGCGACGGGCGACGATGCCGCGCTCGACGCGCTGCTCGCCGCCGGTGCCGACGTGGTCCGTCTCAACTTCTCGCACGGCACCCACGACTCGCACCGCCGGACGTTCGATCGCGCCCGCGCCGCCGCCGTCCGCGTCGGCCGCCACGTCGCCGTCATGCAGGACCTCAGCGGCCCGAAGATCCGCACCGGCGCCCTCGCCGGCGGTCAGGCGCTCACGCTGCGCGACGGCGACCTGCTGGAGATCGTGACCGGCGAGTTCGCCGGCGGCAACGGCCGCGTCTCGACGTCGTACGCCGAGCTGGCGAAGGCCGTGCAGGGAGGCGATCGGTTGCTGCTCGACGACGGCCGGCTCGAGCTGAGCGTGGAAGCCAGCGACGGCACCACCATCCGCACCCGCGTCGTCAACGGCGGCCTGCTCGGCGAGCACAAGGGCATCAACGCGCCGAAGGTGGCGCTGCCGTCCGGCGCGCTGACGCGCAAGGACGGCGAAGACCTGGCGCTCGGCCTGCGGCTCGGCGTCGATCTCGTCGCGCTGAGTTTCGTGCAGTCGGCCGCCGACGTGCAGGCGGCTCGCGCCATCGCCCGCTCCCACGGCGTGACCGACGTGCCGCTGGTCGCGAAGCTGGAGCGGCCCGAGGCGATCGCCCGGCTCGACGAGATCCTCGACGTCGCCGACGCGGTGATGGTGGCGCGCGGCGATCTGGGCCTCGAGGTGCCGTTCGCGCACGTGCCACGGGTGCAGAAGGACGTGCTGCGCACGGCGGCGGCGCGCGGCGTGCCGGCCATCGTCGCCACCCAGGTGCTCGAGTCGATGCGCGAGGAGCCGCGACCGACCCGGGCCGAGGTGAGCGACGCCGCCAGCGCCGTCGATCTCGGCGCTGCGGCGATCATGCTGGCCGGCGAGACGGCGGTGGGCCGGTATCCGGTGCGGGCGGTGCAGGCGCTCGACGCCATCATCCGCGACGCCGAGGGCGACGGCGTGCGCGAGCCGATCGCGGTGCCGCGGCACGTCGCCGGCGACGGCCCTTGGGATCACGCCGCCGCCCTGGCCGACGCCGCCGTCGCGCTGGCGACGCGGGCCCACGCCGGGGCGATCGTCGCGGTGACGCGCGAGGGCCGCACCGCCCGCATGCTGGCCGCGGCGCGGCCGGCGGCGACGGTCTACGCGGCCACCGATCGGCCGGAGGTGGCGCGCCGCCTGGCGCTGTGGTGGGGGGTCTCGCCGCAGGTGGTCAGCCTCGACGGCGACGTCGATCAGGTGGCGGCGCGGGTGGTCGATCACCTGCGCGCGAGCGGCCAGATCGCGCCGTCGAGCACCGCGGTCATCGTCAACGTCAGCCCCGACCTCGACCGCGGGACGGCCAATTTCGTACGCATCCGCCGCGCCTAGTACGCCATCCCGGCGTCACTCGACGCGGCCGTCGTCGTCGGTGGCGCCGTCGAAGACCTGGAGTTCGAAGATCGACCACTGGCGGTCACCGGCGACGCCGCGCTGCTCGAGCCGCAGCCGCGTCACGACCGTGGGCGGCCAGGTGATGCGCACGCCTGGCGAGGCCGGCTCGAACACGGCGCTGAGCGCGGTGGCGGTGACCGCGGCGTCGTCGAAGAGCACGATGTCGTCGCCGCTGGCGCCGGTGCCGATGACCCTCAGGTGATGCGGGTATTCGCCGATCGCATACGGCAGCAGCTGGAGCTTCACGCCGGCCACCGGACGGGCCCGCCGAAGCTGCACCTCGACCCAGGTATTGCCGTGCTGCGGTCCGGTCCACCGCGAGCCCGGGTCGCCGTCGACGATGCGGAGCAGGCGATCGGGGTTGTGGGACACGGTGAGCTGGTACTCGGCGGGTGACAACACGTCGACGCGGACCGGCGGCTGGGCCGGCGCGGCGGGCTTGAGGACGAACACCACGGTCGAGCCGAATTCACGCACCTGCTCCACCTGGGTGGTGTCGGCGCGCAGGAAGTCGAGCACCTGGGCGATGTGCGCCCGCGCGTCGTTGCGATACTCGTGCACGTGCACGACCACATAGCGTCCGCCGATGCTGCGGACGATGGCCAGCCCGTCATCCACGGTGTCGAGCGTGGTCAGCGGCGACGCGGCGCCCTGGAACAGCGTGACCAGCGGCGTGACGAACCCCGAGCTGCCGTTGATGAGCGGCTGGCGGTGGCGCAGCGACGCCAGCTGGTAGCGCAGCGTCACCGAGGCGCCGAGATCGGGCCGCTGGGCCTGGAAGTGCGTGGTGATTGGCAGCTTCAACACCGGTCCGCGCGGCTGGTCGGCGAGCCAGGTGTAGGCCGCGGTCGTCGACGGGTCTTCCGCCGGCACCGGCTCGACCCAGGCGAACGGGCGGCGGGCGTCGGCGACGACCAGAACGGCGAGGAGGGCGACCACGAGCGCGCGCCGGCGCGGCGTCGCCGCTGACAGGCGCAGCATCCCGAAGCCGGCGAGCACCGACAACGCCAGCAGCACCGGCAGCGCGAAGCGCGCCGGGGCACGGAAGCCGTCGAAGCCCGGCACCAGGTCGAGCAGCAGGCCATAGGGGCTGCCGAGGCCGAGCGGCCGATCCCAGGCCGTGGGCTCGGGTCCGAGCGACAGTGCGAACGCCGCGGCGGCGACCGCCGCGTACACCCAGGCCGTCGAACGCTGGGCGCCGTCGACACGACGCCGGATGGCGGCCCACAGGCCGAGCGCGGCGAGGGCGATCACGGCCGCTCCGGGGTAGACGGCGCGGTCGGCAGAAATGTCCGCCCACAGCAGCCGCGGCTGCCGATCGACCCACACGCTCAGGTACGAACGCACGTCGGCGCTGTACTGCCTGACGATGTCAATGCCGTGCGAGAACCCCATGTCGTCCTGCACGTGGTCGTAGACGACGAGCACCGGCGCGAGCAGCACCGCCAGCACCAGCCCGCCAGTGGCGATCTGGAGCAGCGGCGTCGGACCGAGCCGCGGCCGTCGCACCAGCGCGGCGTGCAGGACGACCACGCCAATCGGCAAGGCGAGGAAGACGCCGAGGTACATGTTGGAGAGCGCCTGCAGCACCCAGGCGGCGACGAAGCCGACCAGCGCGCGCCGCCGGCCGGTATCGACGAAGCGGTGCAGTTCGGCGAGGGCCAGCACGCTCCAGCCGCAGGTGAGCATCTGCACCCGGGCGATCTGGCTCGACGCCAGGTAGGGACTGCACGCGAAGAGGATGCCGGCGACGATCGCGGCTTCGACGCGTCCGGTCAGGCGGCGCACCAGCACGAACATCGCGAAGCCGGCGAACGCGTAGCCGGCGAGGAAGGCGACGTTGTAGGTGAGGATCGCGTTGCCCGTCAGCCAGTAGACCGGGGCGACGAACGCGGCGACGCCGAGCAGGTGCTCGGAATAGGCCAACGTGTTGTGGTGGGGATGGAAGATCGGCGCGTCCCACAAATCCCACGGGTGCGACACCAGTGCGTCGCTGACCCAGCCGAGGATCCACGCGTTCAGCATGGGGTCGCCGAGGTTGCCGGGCAGCGCGTCGGCGAGACGGGGGAGGAGCGGGGCATTCAACGCCAACGCGAGCACGACGAAGCCGATCGCCGCCAGCCACGTCGAATTCCGCTCACGGGACCACACTCGCCATTATTTATACTAAAAATAATTAGTACAAATAAATAAGGAACGCGGTGTTTGCTCGAAACCTGGGCGGGTCAGGCCGTCGCGAAACGGCTGAGCCGGTACGGCGCGAGCAGATCGACCTCCAGCTCGTCCAGCAGCTCGATTGCCGCGATCTGTCCGATGGCCGGCGCCAGCGTGATGCCGCTGTGCATCGCGGCGACGTAGACGTTGGAGCGTGGGGCGATTCGTCCGACGATCGGATGGCCGTCGGCCGGCATCACCCGCCAGCCGAGCGTCACGCGATCGAGCGCCGCCTCGGCGAGCGCCGGCAAGTACCGGCTCGCTCCCGTGATGAGACGCTGGCCCATGGCTGTGCTGGTGTCGAGCGACGGCGAGCCGCCGAAGTCCACGCCGCTGACGATCTTGCCCGACGGCAGCTGCTTGATCGTCGCGCCGGGGGCGACCACCACCCGCTCGAGCAGCCGGCGATGCGGCCGCGTGTGCGCGAGCAGACCGGGCGAGTCCTTCATCGGCACGGCGACGCCGAGCTGGCGCGCCAGCGCCGGCAGATCGACGCCGGTGGCCAGCACCACGGCATCGGCGGCGATCGTCTCGGCGCCGAGGCGCACCCCACGCACGCGCGCGCCGTTGGCGTCGAAGCCGGTGACGGCGGCGGGGTGACGCACCGTGGCGCCGTGGCCGCGTGCGGCCTCGAGCAGCGCCTCGGTCGCCGCCACGGGGTCCACGGTCCCTTCCTCCTCGCAGAAGCTGGCGGCCTCGACCGGTCCCGGCTCGACGAGCGGCACCAGGCGGCGCAGTTCGGCGGCGTCGACCAGCCGCGTGCCGTACCCCCAGCGCTGCTGCGCGACGATCTCGGCGCGGAAGGCCTCGACGGCGCCGTGGTCCCGCGTCCATTGCACCGTGCCGCCCCACTGGACGACGAGGCGATCGCCGCCCAGCTCGTGCTGCAGGCGCCGCCAGCCGTGCATGCCGAGCCGGTTGAGCTCGTGGTAGCCGCGCGGACGCTTCGAGCCGGCGTTGATCCAGGCGAACGAGTTGGCGGTGGCGCCGCTGCCCGGCGTCGCCCTTTCCAGGACGGTGACGCGCGCCCCGCGGCGCGCCAGGTGGTAGGCCATCGAGGCGCCGATGATGCCGCCGCCGACGATGGCGATGTGGCCCGGGGCCCGCGCCGACAGGCGCGCTGGCCGCGCCGCCAGCGCGAGTCCGGCGCCGACGGCGTGGAAGAAGCTGCGTCGTGTGATCGCCATGGTGCCTCCCGGGATACTGCCTCCGCCTTGCATGGGGTCGGACCCCGCGACCTTCCGTGACAGGTGCCTCGATCAGATCGTGGCGCCGTCGCGAACGAGCTCGCCGCGCGCGAAGCGATCCACCGCGAACGGCGTGATGTCGAACGTGCGGCTGTGGCCCAGTCGTACGAGCTCGGAGACCACCAGCCCGGTGGCCGGCGACATCATCAGGCCGTGGCCGCTGAAGCCGCTGGCGAAGATGAGCCCGCCGACCTCGGGGTGCTCGCCGAGCACGGGGTTGTGATCGGGGGTCATCTCGTAGAGCCCGGCCCAGCCGTGCACGTCGGCGACGTCGGCGAGCGCCGGCATGCGCCGCACCAGCGCGGGGTAGAACTCGTGCTCCCACCGGGCGTCGTCGCACGCGAAGTTCTCGCCGGGCGGCTCGTCCCACTTGGTGAAGGCGAGCGTGATGCGATCGGGGTCGCCCGGCGCCACCGGGTCGTCGTGGCGCCAGTGGACGCCGCCCGGATCGATCACCATCGGGAACCGCGTCGGCCAGTGGCGCGGCAGCGTGCAGCGAAACAGCAGCTGGCGCACCGGCTCGATCGGCACGCGCAGGCCGGCCAGGGCGGCCACACGCCCGGCCAGCGCGCCGGCGGCGTTGACGACGACCGGTGCCGAGAGCGACGCGCCGCTGGCCAGGCGCACTCCGGTGACCCGGCCGCCGGCGAGATCGAGGCCGACGACCGCGTCGCGGACGAACTCGGCGCCCGCGGCGTCCGCCGCCGCGCGCAGCCCGAAGAGGACCTCGCGCGGATTGGCATAGCCGTCGTCGGGGCCGAAGAGTCCCCAGCGGATGTCGTCGAGCATCAGTCCGGGCACGAGCGCCGCGATCTCGTCCACGGCGAGCCGCCGTTGCACCGCTCCGGCCGCCGCCTGGGTCTCGGCGCGGGCGGCGAGCGCCGCCGACGTAGCGTCGTCGGCGAGGAAGAGGTAGCCGCGCGGGCGGAACCAGGCCCGCGGGGTGTGCGCCGGCGTGCGCATGCGCTCGTCGAACTCGCGCCACAGCCGCACGCTGTGCTGCACCATCTGCACGCACACCGCCGAGCCGAACTGCTGGCGGATGCCGCCCATGGCCAGGAACGACGACGCCCGCGCGTAGGTCGGATCGCGCTCGACGACCACGACGCGCCCGGTGACGCCGTCGCCCCGCAGCTGCCAGGCCGCCGCCGAGCCGACCACGCCGCCGCCGATGACGACGACGTCGGCGGTGGCGGTCATGGCCGCGCCTGCTTGATCGTCTTCACGCGGTAGAGCCATTCGTGCTCGAGGTAGTCCTTCAGCGTCTCGAGCGCGTTGGCCCAGCCGGCCTGGGTGAGGGCGAAGTACCGACGCCAGCGCGGGCCGTCGTCACCGGCGGTCTGCCGCACGGTGACGCGGGTCGTCGCGGCGTCGCCCTCGGGGTCGCAACGGATGTCGAGGGCCATCGGTCCGAGCGGGGGACCGGCGGGCGGCTGCCAGTAGACGTCGGCGAGGAACAGCGCCCGATCCGGCGTGCACTCCATCACGGTGCCGTGCAGGGTGCCGCCGAGCTGGCCGAGCACCTCGTCCTCGCGCTCGCTGGCCGGCCAGGTGACCGCATACGGCCCGGTCGGTCTCGGCACGGCGACCGATCGCTCGACCGCCCACCAGTAGGCGAGGTCGTCCTGGGCCAGGAACGCCTGGAACGCCCGGGCCGCCGGCGCGGCGACGACCACCGACACCTCGAATCCCGGCGGGCCAGCGGCCGGCTTACTCATAGAGGAGGAACGGCGCGCGCAGCGTCCGGAACCGCGCTTCGTCGTCGTGCCACGACGCGGCGATCGTCCGGGCGGTGTCGCCGGCCTCGATCCGTTCGCGGAGCCGGGCGCTGCCGGCGAGGATGTCGATCGGCTGCAGCCGCGCTTCGTACTCGTAGGGCGGCGGCCGCCACGCGAAGGCCGCCGGATTGGCGCGCCGCAGTTCCTCGATCACGGCCACGCCGGTGACCACCGGCCGGAAGGCGCGGCGATCGGTGACGTGGATCTGGCAGCCGCCGCAGGTCGTGCGGGCGTGTTTCTGGAACGTCGGCTCGAAGACGACCGGGCGGAAGACCACGCCGGGCAGCCCATGCGCGGTGAGCGCCGCCGCGAAGCGCTCGCCGTCCACCCACGGCGCGCCGACCAGCTCGAACGGCCGCGTCGTGCCGCGGCCCTCCGACGCCAGCGTGCCCTCGAGCAGCACCGTCCCCGGATACACGATCGCCGAGTCGAGCGTGGGCATGTTGGGCGAGGGCATCACCCACGGCGCGCCGGCTTCGTCGGCGTACTGATCGCGCCGCCAGTCCGCCATCGTCACCACCTCGAGCCGGGCGCCGAGGCCGAAGTGCTCGTTGAAGAGCCGGGCGATCTCGCCGATGGTCATGCCGTGGCGCATCGGGATCGGGAACTGGCCGACGAACGACTCGAAGCCGGGCACGAGCGTCTCGCCCTCGATCGCCACACCGCCGATCGGATTGGGCCGGTCGCAGACGATCACCGGCACCCCGTGACGGGCGCCGGCGCGCAGGCAGTTGGCCAGTGTGTAGACGTAGGTGTAGATGCGGGCGCCGATGTCCTGCAGATCCACCACCAGCGCGTCGAGCCCGGCGAGCATCGCCGCGGTCGGCTCCCGGGTCTCGCTGTAGAGCGAGTACACCGGCACCTGGCGCGCCGCGTCGTGGGCGTGCGCCGACTCGATCATGTTGTCCTGCAGGTCGGAGCGGAAGCCGTGCTGCGGCCCGAAGATGGCGCCGACCCGCACGCCGTCGGCGGCGCGCAGCCGATCGACGACGTGGACGAACGCGCCGTCCACCGACGCCGGGTTGGCGACCACGCCCACCGTGAGTCCGGCCAGCCGGCCCGAGGCCGCCAGCCGCGTCGATCCCAGCGTTACCGCCATGTCCGTGGCCGATTATAGTGGGCCATGCTCGGCTCCCGCCCGATGTCCGACTGGATCCGCCAGTACGCCGAGAGCCATCAGCATCCGCTGAACCGCAGGCTCCACACCCTCGGCATCCCGATGATCGTCGTGGCGGTGGTCCTGGGCGCGGCGGCATGGCTCCGGCCCGGGCTGGGATGGCTGGCGGCGGCGCTGTTCGTGACCGGCTGGCTGCTGCAGTTCGTCGGCCACGCCGTGGAGGGCAAACCGCCGGAGTTCTTCAAGGACTGGCGGTTCCTGTTCGTCGGCCTGCGCTGGTGGCTCGCGAAGATCCAGGGCAAGGCATGACGCCGCCGCCCCGCGCGGCGCTGGCCCTCGTCCTCGCCGCCTACCTGGCGCCGCTCGTCGTCGCGGCGCCGCTGATGGAGGACGACGAAGGGCTCCACGCGGCGATCGCGCAGGAGATGGTCGAGCGCGGCGACTGGACGGTGCCGCGGCTGCTCGGCCAGCCGTTTCTCGACAAGCCGATCCTCTACTTCTGGCTGCAGGCGGCGTCGATCGCCGCCTTCGGGGCGACCGAGTTCGCGGTGCGGCTGCCCGGGACGCTGGTGGCCCTCGCCGGCGCCGCCGCCACCGGCTGGCTGGCGCGCACGCTGGCCGCACCGGCGGTCGGCTGGTGGGCCGCGGCCGTCTACGCGACGATGCTGCTGCCGTTCGGCGTCTCGCTGGCGCCGCTCCACGATCTCGTGATGGTGCCGCTCGTGGTCGTGGCGATTGGTGCGTACTGGCACGCGCGCCACGCCGCGACGACGGCGGCGCTGGCCCGCTGGACCGCCATCGCCGGGATCGCGCTCGGGCTGTCGATGCTCGGCAAGGGCCTGACCGGCATCGGCCTGGCCGGCGTCGGCGTCGCCGCCTGGCTGGCGTGGACGCGGGCGCTGTCGTGGCGGCTCGTCGTCGTCGGTGCCGCGTCGGTTGCGCTCGCGGTGCTCATCGCGTGGCCGTGGTATGCGGCGATGGAGCGGGCGTCGCCGGGCTACCTCGAGTACTTCTTCGCCGATCGGCACCTCGGGGGGGTGACCAGCGACACCCAGCGCCACGCCGGGCGGCCGATCTGGTACTACCTGCCGATCGTCGTCGCCGGAACCCTGCCGTGGAGCGTCGCGTTGTGGCGGCGCGTCCGACCGGCGATGGACGCGGAGCGGCTGCTGTGGGCGTGGCTCGTCGCTGACCTGTGCGTGCTGAGCGTCGCCGGATCGAAGCTGGCGACCTACGTGCTCCCGGCGTTGCCCGCGGCGGCGGTGCTCGCCGCGATGCGCGTCGCGACCTGGCACGGGCCCGGCCGAATCCTCGATGCGGCAGCCGCCCTCGTCGCCGTCGTCGGGGTGGCGGCGGCCCCGGCGGCCGGCGCGTGGCTCGGCGCGGCGCCGGCGCTTCCCGCCATCGCGGTCGGTCTGCTGCCGGTCGTCGTGCTGGCGTGGGCCGGCCGAACGTGGCCGGCCAGCGCTCCGTCGCGCCTGCTTGCCGCGACCGCGGCGGCGCTCGCCGCCATCGCCATCGGCAGTGTGCCGCTGGTGGCGGGACGCTTCACCGCCCAACCGCTGGCCGCCGAGATCAACCGGCGCGGCGAGGTGCCGCCGCGGTTGCTCATCGTCGACGAGGGCATCGGCTCGTTCGTGTTCTACCTGCGCCCGGAGCTGCGCCGGATGCTGACGGCCGAGCAGGTGGCGCGCGTGTCGCGGTTCTCGCTGGCCGACGTGCCGCGAGACGCCGGCACGGTCGTCGCCGTGGCGTCCGATCGCATGCCGGGCGTGGCCGAGCTGTACACGTTCCCTGGCCCGCCGCCGGCGCCTCCGCACGGGTTCGAGCTGCGGCCGCTCGACCACTTCCGCCCGCGCGTCGCCCCCGAGCCCTGACGTTGCGCCCGGCCGGCCGCTGGACGCATGCTGATCCCATGCGCGCGACCTCCATCGACCGCCCGGCGCTCGCCGTCCTGCTCGCCGTCACCGCGATGCTCCATTCCGGCTGCGGAGGCGGCGGCGGGCGCATCTTCAGGACGCCCGATCCGGCGGCGCCAGCGGCCAGCGACCCGGCGCGCTCGGCGCTCGAGGGCGAATGGACGCTGGTCGGGCTCGAGACCGCCTCGGGTCCGCGGCGGGTGAGCGGCTTCCTCCGCTACGACCGATTCGCCAACATCTCGGTGCACGCCGAGCTGACGGCCGACGATCCGGGCGCGCGCCCGCCGCGCCTCGTGGTCGCGGACTTCACCGCCAAGGCGTCGCCCGAGAGTGGACAGCTCGACTTCGTCGGCCTGCAGACCGGCGTGGACGCCGACCGGCTGGCCCAGGACGCGGCGCCGATGGGCGAGTGGCAGCAGTACCAGCTCGACGGCGACACGCTGCGCCTGTCGGTCCGCGGTGGCGGCGCGACGCTCGTCTTCCGGCGTGCGCGGTGACGCACGCGGCACGATGGAGTACACGACCCTCGACAGTCCGATCGGGCCGCTGCTCGTCGCCGGCGATCGGACGGCGCTGCGCCTGCTGTGGTTCGTGCGCGGCCGCCACGTCGCGACCCCCGACCCGGACTGGATCGAGTCGCCGGCGACGTTCCGTGACGCGGCGGCACAACTGGCCGCCTACTTCGCCGGCAGGTTGCGCGCCTTCGACCTGCCGGTCGAGCCCGCCGGCACGCCGTTCCAGCGCCGCGTGTGGCGGGCGCTGCTGGACATCCCGTACGGCGAGACCGAAAGCTACGGCGCGCTGGCCCGCCGCCTCGGCGATCCGAAGGCGGTCCGCGCCGTGGGCCTGGCCAACGGCGCCAACCCGATCGCGATCGTGATCCCCTGCCACCGTGTGATCGGCGCCAACGGCTCGCTGATCGGCTACGGCGGCGGATTGCCCACCAAGCGCGCGCTGCTCGATCTCGAGCAGGGACAACGCCCGCTGCTGTAACGGGCCGCAGCCGGCCTACGACGCCCGCAGCTTGCGCCGCGCCACGTCCACCTCGTCGCGGTCGATCTCGCCGTCGCCCCAGTAGCCGAGGAAGCGCCGGTAGTGGCCGACGGTCGGTCCTTCTGCCGCCGAACGGATGAGTCGGCCGCCGTCCGCCCGAGGCGTCGTCGTGGCAAGATGCGATCGCGGGAGGGGACGATGCGGCACGCACGCACGATTCGGTGGACGCGCGGGTTGATGCTCGCCGTCGTGGCGATGGCGCCGACGTTGGTCGCCGCCTGTGGCGGCGGGCCGAACCGCAACGGTCGGCCGCACGTCGATCACATCACGCTGCCGGCGCACAAGACCTGGCGCGTCGTCTCGGTGCAGCCCTACGAGGGGCTGGAAGAGGTCGAGCTCGTGAAGGTCGACTGGCCCAATCCACAGGAGCCGACGTTCGCCTTCGCGCTGACCCGCGAAGGCCTCAACAGCGGCGACGGCGTGTGCCTGGATCACATCGTCGAGATCGACACCTTCTGGGCGCACCCGATCCCCGACGGCGGCTGCGAGAAGCTGGCGACGAAGTAGGCCTCCGGGTCACTTCGCGGCGCAGTCGGGGCTGGCGCCGCCGCCCTTGCGCAGGAAGCCGACGTAGTAGGCGGCATACGCCGTGGCCTGCGCCCGCTCGGCGTCGTTCATCAGGCCGTCCACGTCGCGCGTCCACGCCGCGGCGCACGCGGCGGCGTCGCCGTCGCCGCCGCTGCAGCGCCGGAAGGCCGTGAACGCCCGCCGGTAGGTGTCGAACTGGCCGCGGGTCATCGGCGCGCCGTGGCCAGGAACGGCCAGGGTGAACGGCGTCGCCCACACCGCGTCGAGCTCGGCCTCCCACCGCGCCGGGCAGGCGGTCTCGAAGAACGGCGCCGGCAGCGTCACCAGATCCCCGAGCACGGCCACCCTGGTCGCCGCGTCGTACAGCCACACGTCGGCGGCGGTGACGGCGCCCGCGGTGACGTGGACGGCCAGCGGGCGCCCGGCCAGACGGTGCTCGCCCGACCGATCGAGCGCGACGTCGGGGCGCAGCGTGTCCGGTGTCTCCATCGTCCGCAGGAAGATCTCGGTCTCCTCGCGCCGCGTCGCGACGGCTTCGGCGGGGCGGCTGCGCGCCGCCGCCAGGTTGCGCGTCAGGAAGCCGTCCGGGCCGAGCGCCCCGTCCACTGCGGGGCTGGTGAAGACCCGCGCCCCGGGATGCGCTGCCTTCAGCCGGCCGTTGCCGCTCGAGTGATCGAGGTGCCAGTGCGTGTTGACGATGACGGCGATCGGCCGGCGCCGCGCCCTGGCGAGGGCCAGGATGGCCTCGCTGTGCCAGGCGTGGCGGCCGGTATCGACGACGACCAGGCCATCGGGCGCGTCGAGGACCACGGTGTTGCCGTCGGGCCCCCGGTCGGGCAGGATCGCGCCGGCGATGAGCGTCGTGCCGGGCGCGATCTCGCGCGGCGGCGGCGCGGACGGCGTCATCGGCGCGACGGCCTGAGCCAGCGCGAAGGCGAGCACGGCGAGGCGCAGCATCGGGCTCACGACAATGTACGGCCCCCGAGGTCGTTCGGGTGGCGCAGGCCCCGAGATTGCGGGGACCAGCGGCGGGGCGGATGTCCGGTCACCGCGTTCGTCACGCTGCCGCCACGGCCGGTGTATATGCTTGCCGCGGAGGTTGCGCCGATGTCCGTCTCCCGCCGCCAGTTCCTCTCCGGCTCGAGCCTCGCGGCCGCCGCGTGGCCCTTCGCCGACCTCGTGCGGCCGGCCACGCTCCACGCCGCGCAGGCCGCGGCGCCGCGCGGCGTGTTCGGGCACGGCGTCGCCAGCGGCGATCCGCGCGCCGATCGCGTCGTGCTGTGGACGCGGGTGAGCGGCGCGGCCCCGACCGCCGAGGTGACGGTGCGCTGGACGCTGGCGGCGAACCCGACGTTCACCCGGGTGGTGGCCCGCGGCGACGTGCCCACCGGCGCCGCCCGCGATTTCACCGTCAAGGTCGACGTCCCCGGGCTGACCCCGGCGACGACCTACTACTACCGCTTCGAGGCGCTGGGCGCGCGGTCGCCGGTCGGACGGACGCGCACGCTGCCGGCCGCGACGGCGGCGCGCGTCCGCATCGCGCTGGCGTCGTGCGCCAACTACCCCTACGGCTACTTCAACGTCTACGGCCGGATCGCCGCGCGCACCGACATCGACGTCGTGCTGCACCTCGGCGACTACATCTACGAGTACGAGCAGGGCCGCTACGCCGACGCGTCCCTCACCGACCGCGCCGTCGATCCGCCGCACGAGATTCGCGCCCTCGACGACTACCGGCGACGCTATGCGCTCTACCGCAGGGATCCCGATCTGCAGGAGGTGCACCGTCAGCATCCGTTCATCGCGGTGTGGGACGACCACGAGGTCGCCAACAACACCTGGCGGGACGGGGCCCAGAACCATCAGCCCGACGAAGGCGAGTTCCGTCTCCGTCGCGACGCCGCTTACCAGGCCTACCTCGAGTGGCTGCCGGTGCGCGACACCGGGTCGGCGCGCCAGCCGCTCATCTACCGGTCGTTCGCCGTCGGCGATCTGGCCGATCTGGTGATGCTCGACACCCGCATCGCCGGTCGCGATCCGCAGGTGGAGCGCACCAACGTGCCCGGCATCGAAGATCCGCGGCGGACCCTGCTCGGCCCGGCGCAGGAAGGTTGGCTGGAGGGCGAGCTGTACGAGTCGTCGCGCGCCCGGGCGCGCTGGCAGCTGCTCGGCCAGCAGGTGATGTTCGCCCCGCAGACCCCGGCCGGCACCCCGGGTGGCAATCCCGACTCGTGGGACGGCTACCGCATCTCGCGCTCGCGGGTCTACGACATGGTCGAGCGCCACAAGATCGAGAACCTCGTCGTCCTGACCGGCGACGTGCACAGCGCCTGGGGCTTCGACCTGCCACGGCAGATCTCGCCAGCCTACGATCCGGCCACCGGCCGCGGATCGCTCGGCGTGGAGATCGTCTGCCCGGCGGTCAGCTCGCCCAGCCCGTATCAGGGCCCCGACGGCGACGCCCGGCTGGCCGAGACGCCGAAGACCCGGCCGCACCTCAAGTTCCTCGAGGGCAAGTCGCGCGGCTACGTCGTGCTCGACGTCACCCGCGAGCGGCTGCAGGCCGACTGGTGGTTCGTGCCCGCGGTGAACGTCCGCTCGCCGGAGCAGCGCTTCGGCAAGGGGCTCGTCTGCGAGGCCGGCAGCCGGCATCTGGTCGAGGCCGGCGCGCCGATGGCGACGATCACCGGACCCGATCCGGCGTAGCGGACGGTCAGGCGGCGCGCGACGCCAGCCGCGCGGCCAGGCGAGCGTAGCCGCCGGCGGCGCGCAGCGGCGCGAAGATCGGATCGGCGGGGAGGCTCCACCCGGTCGAGTCCGGAGAAGCTCCGGTCAGCGCCTGCTCGGCGATGCCGAGGCCCTCGTCGGCGTGTCCGCCCCAGCCGTGGGCGGCCGCCAGCAGCACCGTGCGCTCGCCGTGCTTGCCGGCACCGGCCATCGCCTCGCAGGCGCCGGCCACCGCTGCCACCGGATCGGCGTCGCCGCGCGCCAGCGCCGCCCCGAGGGCGGCGCGGCCGTGGCCGGGCGATGCGGCCGCGGCCGCCGCGAACGCTGCTGCCGCCGCGTCGTGGTCGGCGAGCGTGAGCAGCAGGAAGCCCATCGCTTCATGGGCCAGCACGCCGCACTCGCGCGCATACACGGTCGTCGCCTGGCCGGAGTAGGCGGCTTCGGCGCGGAAGTCGTCGAGCGCGCCGGCGGGCTGGCCGAGCGCCGTCGCCGTCAGCCCGCGCACCCACAACAGGCCGTTGGCCGGGTAGAGCGATCGGTCGTGCTGCGTCGCCTGCGCCGCCGCCCCGCGGGCGGCGGCCCGGTGGGCGAAGTCGAACGACTGCCGGGCGATGAGGACCATCGCCGCCAGCGTCTGTGCGCCGGGGAACCCGGGGAGCAGCGCCTCGGCGCGCTCGACCGCGCGCAGGCGCTCCTCGCCCCACGTGCCGACCGCCATCCGGTAGTGGTGTCGCCAGTTGCGCGGTTCGAGCGCGACCGCCTGGCGCAGGGCGGCGCGCGCGTCTTCGAGGCGGCCGGCCCCGGCCAGCGCATGGCCCAGGGCCGCCCAACCTTCGCCGAGCGTGGGATCGATCGCGGTGGCCCGCGAGGCGGCGGCGATGGCCGCGGTCAGGGCCGCGCCGTCGGGCACGTTGTCGACCCGGGTCGCTTCGTAGCGGAACACGTGGGCGTTGGCGAGGCCGGCGTACCCGGGCGCGTAATGGGGCGCACCGGCCACCGCACGGCTGAAGGCCTCGGCCGCGGCCGGCAGGGCCGCGACGCTGAGCGACTCGAGCGCCGAGCGGCCGCGCTCCCAGGCGACGAATGGCTCGAGGCCGGCGACGGCGTCCGACGTCGGAACTACCCCGGGTGGTGTCGCCTCGGCGGCAGCGGCTTCCTCGGCGACCGGCGCGACGAACCGGTAGCCGCGCCGCGCCATCGTCTGGATGTAGGTGGCCGCGCCGGGGTCGTCGCCGAGCGCCTTCCGGATGTCGGCGACGGCGCGCGTGAGCGTGTTGTCGGTGACGTTGACGTCGGGCCAGAACCGGTCGAGCAGCAGCTGCCGGGTCACCAGCTCGCCGCGCGCCTCGGCCAGGCAGGCCAGCACCTGCACGAGCTTGGGTGAGAGCGGCACCATCAGGTCGCCGCGCGACAGGACGTAGGTGCGGCGGTCGAGCCGAAAGGGCCCGAAGGCGAGGAGCACGCGCGCATTGTAGCGATCCCCGCCGGCATCGCCCCGGCGGCGCCACGGAGGCGACATGCCGCGTCCGGGTCGAACCGATGCATCGATCGCATGCATATTCATGCGCCGCTGTATGGCCGCCCGGCCCTCGCCGTATAATTCGCGCTGTCAGGCCGTGTTCGCGCCGAGTCCCTCGCGTGAGCAAGCCGAGAGGACTTCATGCCGCGAACGAACGTCGCCGACCCGTCCTACTACCACAAGGTGGTGGACTGCCAGTGGGGATGTCCGGCCCACACGAACGTCCCGGAGTACATCCGCCTCATCGCCCAGGGCCGTTTCGACGACGCCTACATGCTCAACCGGGCGTCGAACGTCTTCCCCGGCATCCTCGGCCGCACCTGCGACCGGCCGTGCGAGCCGGCCTGCCGCCGCACCCGCGTCGACGGCAAGCCGGTGGCGATCTGCCGGCTGAAGCGCGTCGCCGCCGACCACAAGGGCGACATCTCGGCACGGCTGCCGAAGGCGCCGGCGACGAAGAACGGGAAGAAGGTGGCGCTCGTCGGCGCCGGCCCGGCCTCGCTCACCGTCGCCAACGACCTCATGCCGCTCGGCTACGACGTGACGATCTTCGAGAAGTTCGATCGCCCGGGCGGCCTGATGCGGGTCAACATCCCGTCGTTCCGGCTGCCCCCCGAAGTGCTCGACGAGGAGATCGCCGCCATCGTCGACATGGGCGTCGACGTCCGCTACAACTCGCCGGTCGAGAGCCTCGGCGCCCTGCTCGAGGCGAAGCAGTTCGACGCGGTGTTCGTCGGCAGCGGCGCGCCCAAGGGCAAGGAGCTGGAGATCCCCGGGCGGCGCGACACCGACCAGATCTTCATCGGCATCGAGTGGCTGGAGTCGATCCACTTCGGCCACGTCGCCTCGGTCGGCAAGCGCGTGCTCATCATCGGCGTCGGCAACACGGCGATGGACTGCTGCCGCTCGGCCAAGCGCCTCGGCGCCACCGACGTCACGGTGATCGCCCGCAAGACCCGCAAGTACTTCAAGGCCTCGCCGTGGGAGCTGGAGGACGCCGAGGAGGAGGGCGTCCACATCCTCGAGAACCTGCAGCCGGTGCGCTTCATCGTCGAGCACGGCGTGCTCACCGGCATGGAGTTCGACCGCTTCGTCAGCGAGGAGAAGGACGGCAGGCTGGTGCAGACGCCGGCCGGCCGCGAGGTCATCCCCTGCGACACGGTGGTGCTGGCCATCGGCCAGGACAACGCCTTCCCGTGGATCGAGCGGAACATCGGCCTCGAGTTCGACAAGAAGTGGGACATGCCGGTGGTCGACAAGGCCACGTTCATGTCCACCCGCCCCGGGGTGTTCTTCGGCGGCGACGCCGCCTTCGGCCCCGCCAACATCATCTGGGCGGTGGAGCACGGTCACCAGGCGGCGATCTCCATCCACCAGTACTGCCAGGGCCTGGCGGTCACCGATCGGCCGCCGCAGGGGATGACGCTCAGCAGCACCAAGATGGGGCTGCACGAGTGGAGCTACAGCAACGACTACAGTCCGGCGCAGCGCCAGAAGATGAAGCACGTCGACATGCCGCAGCGCTTCAGCGGCATGACCATCGAGGTCGAGGAGGGCTTCACCGACGCGCAGACCCGCGCCGAGGTGCAGCGCTGCCTCAACTGCGACGTGCAGACCCACTTCACCGACAGCCTCTGCATCGAGTGCGACGCCTGCATCGACATCTGCCCGGTCGACTGCCTGACCATCGCGCCCGACGCGGCGGAATCCGACCTGCGCACGCGGTTGACGGCGCCGGCCGACAATCTCGACCAGGCGCTGTTCGTGTCGGGCCCGCTGAAGCAGACCGGCCGGGTGATGGTGAAGGACGAGAACGTCTGCCTCCACTGCGGGCTGTGCGCCGAGCGCTGCCCGACCTACGCCTGGGACATGCGCAAGTTCGTGCTCGAATGGCCGCACGCCAAGACCGCGCTGGCCGCCGCGGCCGTCTAGCAACCAAGGAACTCGAGTGATGGATCGCGTCAACGACTTCGCGTTCAAGATCGCCACGGCCAACGGCACCGGGTCGGCCTCGGCCAACGGCCTGATCATGCAGGCCATCTTCCGGATGGGCATCCCGGTGACCGGGAAGAACGTCTTCCCGTCGAACATCCAGGGACTGCCCACCTGGTACGAGATCCGCGTCAACAAGGACGGTTACACGGCGCGGACGCCGCACTTCGACCTGATGGTGGCGCTGAACGCCGCCACCTATGCCAAGGACGTCGCCGAGGTGCGCAGCGGCGGCTGGCTGCTCTACGACTCGAGCTGGCCGCTCGACGAGACGCTGCGCCGGCCCGACATCACCTACCTCGGCGTGCCGCTGGCCGAGCTGTGCAACAGCGCCTTCAAGGGGGTGCGCGAACGCATCCTGATGAAGAACATCGCCTACGCCGGCGCGCTGGCGGCGCTGCTCGGCATGGACACCGAGATCATCCGGGCCCTCACCCGCGAGAAGTTCGCGAAGAAGCCGGCGCTGCTCGAGTCGAACGACCGCGCCATCGCGCTCGGCTACAACTACGCCAAGGATCACCATTCCTGCCCGCTGCCGATCCGCCTCGAGAAGATGGACGAGACGAAGGACTCGATCCTGATCGACGGCAACACGGCGGCCGGCCTCGGCTGCGTCTACGCCGGCGCGACCGTCGGCGCCTGGTATCCGATCACGCCGTCGACGTCGCTGATGGAGGGCTTCAAGAGCTTCTGCCAGAAATTCCGCCGCGACCCGGACACGAAGAAGAACCGCTACGCGATCATCCAGGCCGAGGACGAACTGGCGGCGATCGGCATGGTGATCGGCGCGTCGTGGGCCGGCGCGCGGGCGTTCACGCCGACCTCGGGGCCGGGCATCTCGCTGATGAACGAGTTCATCGGCCTGGCCTACTACGCCGAGGTGCCGGCGGTGGTCTTCGACGTCCAGCGCACCGGGCCGTCGACCGGCATGCCGACCCGCACCCAGCAGGGCGACCTGCTGCTGTGCGCCTACGCGTCGCATGGCGACACCCGCCACATCTGCCTGTATCCGGCCGATCCGCGGGAAGCCTTCGAGCTGGCGGTCAAGGCGTTCGACCTCGCCGAGCGCTTCCAGACGCCGGTGTTCGTGCTGAGCGATCTCGACATCGGCATGAACGACTGGATGGTGCCCAAGCTCACCTGGGACGACGCCTACCGGCCCGACCGCGGCAAGGTGCTGTCGGCGGCGGAGCTCGAGCAGGCGAAGAGCTTCTACCGCTACCTCGACGTCGACGGCGACGCCGTCCCACAGCGCTCGCTGCCGGGCGTGCATCCCCGGGGCGCCTACTTCACGCGCGGTTCCGGCCACAACAAGTTCGGCGCCTACACCGAGGACGCCGACGAGTACCAGGAGGTCATCGACCGCGTCGGCCGCAAGATTCAGAACGCCGCCCGGGCGGTGCCGGCGCCGGTCGTGCGCCGCACCCCGGGGGCGAAGCTGGGGCTGCTCACCGTCGGCGGCTGCCACGCCGCCTGCGTGGAGGCGATGGACCTGCTGGCCAGGGACGGCATCGCCCTCGACTACATGCGGGTGCGCGGTTTCCCGTTCGGCGACGACGTGCGCGCCTTCCTCGACGAGCACGAGGTGACCTTCGTCGTCGAGCAGAACCGCGACGCGCAGCTGCGCAGCCTGCTGATGCTCGACACCGGCACGCCGCTGACCAAGCTGGAGTCGGTGCGCTACTACGCCGGCTTCCCGATGAGCGCCCACCACGTCATCACCGGCGTGAAGGCCAGGCTGGAGAAGGCGGCATGACCTACATCGCCAAGCCCAAGGTTCACCATCCCTCGCTGAAGAAGAATGCGCTCGGGCTGACCCGGCGCGACTACGAGGGCGCGATCACGACGCTGTGCGCCGGCTGCGGCCACGACTCGATCACCGCGGCGATCGTCCAGGCGTTCTGGGAGCTCGACATCGCGCCGCACACCGTGGCCAAGCTGTCGGGCATCGGCTGTTCGTCGAAGACGCCGGCCTACTTCCTGCGCGAGGCGCACGGCTTCAACAGCGTGCACGGCCGCATGCCGGCGATCGCCACCGGCGCCGGCGCCGCCAACGGCAGCCTGACGATGATCGGCGTCTCCGGCGACGGCGACTCGCTGTCGATCGGCCTCGGCCAGCTGTGCCACGCCATCCGCCGCAACGTCAACATGCTCTACGTGCTCGAGAACAACGGCGTCTACGGGCTGACCAAGGGCCAGTTCTCGGCCTCGGCCGACCCCGGCTCGGTGAGCAAGAAGGGCGAGGCCAACACCATGGAGGCCATCGACGGCGTGCTGCTGGCGATGACGCTCGGCGCCACCTTCGTGGCGCGCAGCTTCTCGGGCGACAAGGCCCAGCTGGTGCCGCTGCTCAAGGCCGGCCTGGCCCACAAGGGGTTCGCCTTCATCGACGTCATCTCGCCGTGCGTGACCTTCAACGACCACGAGGGCTCGACCAAGAGCTACGCCTACACGCGCGAGCACCAGGTGGAAGTGGTCCAGGCCGACTTCGTGCCGCCGCGCGAGGAGATCACCTCGGAACAGGCCCCCGGCAGCGTCAAGGGCGTGATGATGCACGACGGCAGCTGGGTCACCTTCCGCAAGGTGGCCGAGGACTACGATCCGTCGGATCGCGACCGCGCCTACCACTACATCCGCGAGAAGCAGAAGGCGGGCGAGGTGCTGACCGGCCTGCTCTATCTGTCGGCCGACTCGAAGGACATGGTCGAGCAGAACGAGCTGGTGCCGGCGGCGCTGACCACGCTGCCGTTCGAGCAGCTGTGCCCGGGGGCGGCGGAGCTCGACAAGCTGCAGGCGCGCTTCCGCTGAAGCAGGGCGGCTCTTCACAGCCGCCCTGACGGCGGGGCTGACGCGCCGCCCTACGTGAACGGGTTGAAGCGCGGATGCCGCGTGCCGTCGGCGTCGGTGAAGCCGTACTCCTCGGCCAGGTCGGCGACGTAGTGGATGCGGCCGGTCTTCGCCACTACCCTGCGATCGGCGGCGAGGGCGGCCACCGCGCGGCCGACGTAGGCGACGCTCTCGCTCAGGTCGTAGCGGAACATCTTCTTCAGCTTGTCGCTGGTCATCGAGCGCTCGACCCGCTCGGTGCGCATGAAGCCGGGCATCAGCGTCACCACCGCGACCCCTGACGCCTTCAGCTCCTGCGCCAGGCAGAACATCAGCCGGTTGATGCACTGATGGGCGAGGTCGGGGAAGAGCATCCCCGGCATGTAGTCGGAGCGGTGGCAGCTCACCGTCGGCAGGTCGGCGTCGCCGAACACGAAGTCGGTGATGCCGGTGATGAGGCCGCGCTTCTTCGCGGTCATCAGCCGGGCCGCTTCGGCGCTGGCCAGCAGATAGGCGCGCGGCCCGGCGTCGATGGTCGAGGCCCACTGGCGCCCGGCGTCGGTCCAGAACGGCCGGCCCGTCGATGCCATCCAGTCCTCCACCGACTGGAACAGGTCGTGGCCGCCCCAGACGGCGTTGGCCAGCACGTCGAGGCCGCCGTGGTCGCGCTCCACCTGCGCGAACAGCGCCGCCACCTGCGCGGCGTCGGTGCAGTCGGCGGCCACCGCGATGCCGCGGCCGCCGCGGGCGGTGACCTCGTCGGCGGTGTCGTCGATGGTGCCGGGGGCGCCGTCGATCGGCGGCGCGCCGCCGCGGCGGGTGCGGCCGACGCAGTAGACCGTGGCCGCGGTGTCTCCGAGGGCCAGGGCGATGCCCTTGCCGGCGCCGCGGCTGGCGCCGGTGACGACCGCCACGGTCGGGGTGGGAGCGGCCATCATCGCCTCCTCGTGCAAACTAAATGATCGTTGAGATTCATCGCTGGTAAACTAAATCTTCGTATAGAAACTGTCAAGCCGTGTCGCCGCGTCCCCGTAAAGCCTCCGACGACGAGGTCTTCGCCGCCGCCGCCCGGGTCATGAGCCGGGTCGGGCCGGCCGAGTTGACCCTGGCGGCGATCGCCGCCGAGGCCGGCCTCACCGCCGGCGCGCTGGTGCAGCGCTTCGGCTCGAAGCTCGAGCTGCTGCGGACGATGAGCAAGGGCCTCGCCGAGTACACCGGCGACATGGCGGCCGGGATCCGCGCCGCGGCGCCGTCGCCGCTCGCCGCCGTCGTCGCCCATGCGCGCTGCGTCGCCGCCCTGGCCGCGACGCCGGCGGCCCTGGCCCGCAACCTCGCCTACCTCACGCTCGATCTCACCGACCGGCAGCTGTATCCGTCGCTGCTGCGCCAGGCGCGCGCCACCCGGGCCGCCTACCGCGGGTATCTCGAGGAGGCGCTGGCGGCGGGCGAGCTTCGGCCGGGCACCGACGTCGCGGCGCTGACCCGCGCGGTCGAGACCGCGGTCAGCGGCTCGCTGCTGACCTGGGCGACCTACCGCGAGGGCGCCGCGGCCGACTGGATCGAGCGCGACGTCCGGGCCGTCCTGGCCCCGTATCTGGGCGGAACGCCGGCCGGTCGGGCGCGCCGCCCGGCTCGCCGCGGCCGGTCCCGCCGCTAAACCAAACCCGGCGTCACGTCGTCAAAGGGGCCGGGAGCCTTCATGCTGTCCAATCTGCGCCTGGCGGTCCGGACGCTGGCCAGGACGCCGTTCGTCACCGCGATCGCCGTCCTGTCGCTGGCCCTGGGCATCGGCGCCAACACCGCCATCTTCTCGCTGTTCGACCGCATGCTGCTGCGGCCGCTGCCGGTGCCCGACCCGGCGGCGCTCGTCAACCTGGTGGCGCCCGGGCCGAAGCCGGGATCGAACTCCTGCAACCAGGCCGGCGACTGCCAGTCGGTGTTCAGCTACCCGATGTTCCGCGATCTCGAACGGGTGCAGACGGTCTTCACCGGCATCGCGGCGCACGTCCTCACCGGCGTCAACCTCGCCGCCCGTGGCCAGACGCTCAGCGCCGACGGCGTGCTGGTCTCCGGCAGCTACTTCCCGGTGCTCGGCGTGCAGCCGGCGGTCGGCCGGCTGCTCGGCCCGGACGACGACCGCACGCCCGGCGCGCACGACGTCGTGGTGCTCAGCCACGGCTACTGGACTTCGCATTTCGGCGGGCAGCCAGGCGTCCTCGGCGAGGCCCTGGTCGTCAACGGCACGGCGATGACGATCGTCGGCGTGGCGCCGCAGGGCTTCGAGGGGACGACCCTCGGCACGCGGCCGAACGTGTTCCTGCCGCTGTCGATGCGCGAGCGGCTGGTGCCGGGCTGGAAGGGTCTCGACAACCGCCGCAGCTACTGGGCCTACCTGTTCGCCCGGTTGAAACCGGGCGTCTCGCGCGGGCAGGCGCAGGCGGTCATGGAGCCGCTCTACCGGGCGATCATCCTCGACGTCGAGGCGCCGCTGCAGACCGGCCTCAGCGATCAGACGATGGCCCGCTTCAAGAGCAAGCCGTTGACGCTCGAGCCGGGGGAACGCGGCCAGAGCGACGTGCGCAGCGAGGCACGGGCGCCGCTGCTGCTGCTGCTGGGCGTGACCGCGCTGGTGCTGGTCACCGCCTGCGCCAACATCGCCAACCTGCTGCTGGCCCGGGCCGCCGGACGGACGCAGGAGATGGCGGTGCGGCTGTCGATCGGCGCCGGCCGCCGGCAGATCCTCGGCCAGCTGCTGGTCGAGTCGTGCACCCTGGCGCTGCTGGGCGGCCTGGCCGGGCTGCTGGTGTCGCGCTGGACGTTGACCGGCATCGCGGCGCTGCTGCCGCCGCAGGCCGAGGCGGTGATGCCGACCGGCGTGGATGTCACCGTGCTGGCCTACGCGCTCGGGCTGTCGCTGGTCACCGGCGTCGTCTTCGGGCTCTATCCCGCGTTGTACAGCTCGCGCCCCGACCTCGCCGGCGTGCTCAAGGGCTACGCCGGGCAGCCGGCCGGCGCCCGCGCCGCCTCGCGCTTCCGCACCGTGCTCGCCACCAGCCAGATCGCGCTGTCGATGGCGCTCCTGGTCGCCGCCGGTCTCTTCACCAAGAGCCTGTACAACGTCAGCCGCGTCGATCTCGGGCTGGCCACCGACCGCCTGGTCACCTTCGCGGTGGCGCCGTCGCTGAACGGCTACGCCGCCGAGCAGTCGCGGGCGTTCTTCGAGCGCGCCGAGGACGCGCTGGCGGCGCTGCCCGGCGCCGACTCGGTCAGCGCCTCGACCGTGCAGCTGATCGCCGGCAACAACTGGAACAACAGCGTGGCGGTGCAGGGGTTCGAGGCCGGACCCGACACCAACACGACGGCGTCGTTCAGCCTCATCGGTCCGGACTTCTTCCAGACGCTGGGCATCCCGCTGATGGCCGGCCGCGAGTTCACCCGCGCCGACGGCGCCGGGGCGCCGAAGGTGGCGATCGTCAACCAGGCCTTCGCCCGCAAGTTCAATCTCGGCGACCGCGTGATCGGCACCCGCATGAGCACCGATCGGGATTCGACCGACCTCGACATCGAGATCGTCGGCCTGGTGCAGGACGCCAAGTACAGCGAGGTGAAGGACGCCGTGCCGCCGCAGTTCTTCCGTCCGTATCGGCAGGGCGAGAACGTCGGGGCGGTCAACTTCTACGTCAGGACCGCCGGCGACGCCGCCGCGCTGCTCGGCCCGGCCCAGGCGGCGGTGCGCGCGCTCGATCCGAACCTGCCGGTCGAAGGCGCCAAGACGATGGCGCAGCAGGTGCGCGAGAACGTCTTCCTCGACCGGATGATCAGCACGCTGTCGGCGGGCTTCGCCGTCCTGGCCACGGTGCTCGCCGCCATCGGCCTCTACGGCGTGCTCGCCTACACGGTCACGCAGCGGACGCGCGAGTTCGGGCTGCGCATGGCGCTCGGCGCCGACGGCGCCAGCGTCCGCGGCATGGTGCTGAGCCACGTCGGGAAGATGACCGCGGCGGGCGGCGTCGTCGGCCTGGTCGCCGCGGTCGGCATCGGCCGGCTCGCCCAGGCGCTGCTGTTCGAACTGCAGGGCTACGATCCCGTCGTGCTGGGCGTCAGCGCCGTGCTGCTCGCCCTCGTCGCCGTCGCTGCCGGGCTGCTGCCGGCCCTGCGCGCGTCGCGCATCGAGCCGATGATCGCGCTGCGCCAGGACTGACCGCCGGCGGTTGCGCCGGCGCGGCGGAATGGCGGACGATGGGCGGCCCGCGTCCGCTGCATGCGATCCCGCTCGACCTTCGTCGCCCTCTGCCTGCTCTTCGTCTGTTCCGGGGCCTGCGGCCTGACCTATCAGGTGCTGTGGCTCCGTCTGCTCTCGCTCGTCTTCGGCGTGACCGTGCATGCGGCCAGCACGGTGCTGGCCGCCTTCATGGCCGGCCTGGCCCTGGGCAGCCTGCTGGCCGAGCGCCTCGCCCGACGCGGCCAGCCGCTGCGCGTGTTCGCCGCGCTCGAAGCCGGCATCGCCGTCTCGGCGCTGGCCACGCCGGCGCTGCTCGGCGCCGCCGGATCGCTCTACCGCCCGCTGACCGCCGTCGCCGGCGATTCGCTCTGGATCCTCACGCTGGCGCGCTTCGTCGCCTCCTTCGCCGTGCTGCTGGTGCCGACGATGCTGATGGGCGCGACGCTGCCGGTGTTGAGCCGCGCCGAACTCGTCCGCGCGTCGGGCGCCCGGCTCGGCACGCTCTACGCGGTGAACACCACCGGCGCGCTCGGCGGCGCGCTGGTCACCGGCTACGTGCTCATCGGCGGTCTGGGCATCCAGCGGACCTTCCTGCTGGCGGCGGCGTTGAACCTGCTCGTCGCCGCCGTCGCCTGGTGGCTGTCACGTCGCGCCGCCGCACTGGTCGCGGTGGAGGCTGGCGCCGCGTCCGTGCCGGTCGTCGCCGGCGACGGCGTGTCCGCCAACGTCGTCCTGGCCGCGATGGCCGTCTCCGGCGTGGCGGCGCTGGCCCTCGAGATCGTGTGGTTCCGGATCCTCGTGCAGTTCCTGCCGGCGACCTCCTACGCCTTCACCACGATGCTGGCCACGGTGCTCGGCGGCATCGCGTTGGGCAGCGCGATCGCCTCACGCGCGCTGACCCGGCGGCGCGACTGGGCGGCGGTGCTCGCGCTGACCATGGGTGCGACCAGCGTGATCGTGCTGGCGTCGTTGGCGGCGCTCGGTGCCACCTACGCCGCCGGCTGGCGCACCTCGGGGCTGACCCAGGGCTCGGCGGCGGCGATCCTGCCGGCGGCCATTCTCATGGGCGTGGCCTTCCCGATCGCCCTGGCCCTGTGGACGCGCCCGGGCGCCGCCGCGGCCAGCCGGCCGGTGGGCACGCTCTACGCGGCCAACGTCGTCGGCGGCATCGTCGGCGCCGTGCTCGGCGGCTTCGTGCTGCTGCCGTGGCTGGGCAGCCGGCGGGCGCTGATCGTCTGCGCCGCGCTGTATCTGGCCGTCAGCGTCTGGATGCTGGTCGGGCACCGCCGCCGTGTCGCCGCCGTCGCCCTCGTCGCGCTGTTCGCCGTCGCCGTCCGGGTCGTCCCGGATCCGTTCACCGCGGCGCTGGCCCGCCGCCACGGGCCGGACGAGCGCATCTTCTGGAAGGAAGAGGGCGTGCAGACGTCGGTGAGCATCCACACCCACGCCTCTCGCGGCTGGCTGATGTACCTCGACGGGCTGCACCAGGCCTCCGACGCGCCGGAGATGGTGCGGCTGCATCGCCTGATCGGCCACCTGCCGATGGTGCTGCATCCCGACCCGCGCCGCTCGCTGGTCGTCGGCCTCGGCGGCGGCGCCACGCCGGGCGCGGTCAGCCAGCACGACTCCGACGTGCTGGTCGTCGAGCTGTCGGACACCGTGCGCAAGGGCGCCGCGTTCTTCACGCACGTCAACTACGACCTGTTCGCCCGTCCCAACGTCCGGCTCCGCGTCGACGACGGCCGCAACTACCTGTCGCTGACCGAGGCGCGGTTCGACGTGGTGACCGCCGACCTGATCCAGCCGATTCACGCCGGTGCCGGCAGTCTCTACTCGCGCGAGTACTTCCAGCTGGTGCGCGATGCGCTGGCCGACGACGGCCTGGTGCTGCAGTGGGTGGGCCATCGGCCCGAGACGCAGTACAAGCTGATCATGCGCACGTTCCTCGACGTCTTTCCGCACACCACGCTGTGGGCCGACGGCCAGCTGATGGTCGGGGCGAGGCGGCCGCTGCGCCTCGCCCGGGCGACCTTCGACGCCAAGCGCCGCCGCGCGGCGACCCGCGCCGCGCTCGACGAGATCGGCCTCGACAGCTTCGAGACGCTCACCTCGTGGTACGTCGCCGGCCCCGACGAGCTGCGCCGCTTCGTCGGCGCCGGCCCGCTGCTCACCGACGATCGGCCGCTGGTCGAATACCATCGCTCGCTGCCGGCGGGTGAGCCGCTGGTCGATCTCAGCGGCGTCCGCGGCGACGTCGCGGCGATCCTCGCGCCATGACGCCGGCGGCGCGGATCGCCACCGTGTTCCTCGCTGCCGGCGGGGTGCTGGTGCACCCCAACTGGTCGCGCGTCGCCGCGGCGCTCGGCCGCCACGGCGTCGCGGTGACGGCGGCGGCGCTGGCCGCCGCCGAGCCGCACGCCAAGCTGGAGATGGACCGCGGTGCGCTGATGGCGCGCACCGACGACCGGCAGCGCGGCTGGATCTACTTCGAGGCGGTGCTGCGCCACGCCGGGCTGGCGACGAGCGAGGCGACCGACCGCGCGCTCGCCGAGGTGCGGGCCTACCACGACGCCCACAACGTCTGGGAGTCGGTGCCCGACGACGTCGCCCCGGCCCTGCAGGCGCTGCGCGCGCTGGCGGTGCGGCTGGTCGTCGTCTCGAACGCCAACGGCACGCTGCGGCGGCTGTTCGACCGGGTCGATCTGACCCGCTGGTTCGACGTGATCCTCGACTCGCACGAGTGGGGCGTCGAGAAGCCCGACCCGCGGCTGTTCCACCTGGCCCTCGCCGAGAGCGGCGCCGACGCCGCGTCCACGGTGCACGTCGGCGACTTCTTCCACATCGACGTCGAGGGCGCGCGGGCCGCCGGCCTCGCCGACGCGGTGCTGCTCGATCCCGCCGGCCTCTACGCCGCCGCCGGGTGCACGCGCATCGCGCGGATCGGCGAGGTGGCCGGGCTGGTGGCCGCGGTCAACGCCCGCGCCCGGTGACCGCGATCGGCGCGATCAGGGGGTGACGGTGCAGGTGGCGCCGTCGCAACGCACCGTGATGGCGATCCCCGGCACGACGCTGGACCGGCTGCCGCCGTCGTAGCGGTGCCCTTCGAGGCGCGCCGTCAGCGTCGTGCCGTCGTCGGTGACGCGCAGCACGCCGAACTGGCCGTTCTTCTGATCCGGCGGATCGTGCGAGTACGGCCCGCCTTTCCGGCGCACGAACCGGTCGAGCGGCGCGGCCTGGGCGACGACGAACCCGCCGTGGCGGTTGTTGCGCCCGTCGTCGAAGGCCAGCATGTGCGCGTCGCCGCTGAGCATCACCAGACGCGGGCCGAGGCCGAGCGCGGTGATGCGCGCGCCGATCTGGCGCCGCTCCTCGGCGAACGGCCCCCAGCCCTCGCCGTCGGTGTCGGCGGTGATCCACGGCACGGTGTTGATCCAGACGAGCAACGCCACCTGATCGCGGGCCGCGCGTTCCAGTTCGGCCAGCAGCCACGCCAGCTGGCGCGGTCCGAGCATCGTGCGCTGGGCGTAATTCCGTTCCGACCGCGTGTCGGTCATCAGGAACCGCACCCGGCCGATCGCGAACACCTGGGCAATCGGGCCGTCGGCCTGCGGCGCCAGCGGCGTCGCGTAGGCGGGGAAGTCGGAGGCGTAGTAGTAGCGGGCGGCGTCGCGCGTCGGGGCGCCGCCGTCGGCGTTGTCGGTGCCGTAGTCGTGGTCGTCCCAGACGTAGACCAGAGGCGTGCGCCGGTAGAACAGCGCCTGGCGTTCCTGCGACAGCACGCGGTCGAGGGCGCGGCGGAACAGGCCGGCCACCGCCTCGACCGGACGCGCCGGCCCGGGGATGTTGTAGTAGTGCAGGTCGCCCATGTGCACGAACACGTCGGGATCGAGGGCCGCCAGGGCGGCGAACACGCCGCTGTTGGAGACGTGCGACATCGGCACGACGCGGGTGCCGCCGGCGCACGAGGCGAACGCGGCGACGAAGCTGCACGGACCGCGGCCGAACGTGCGGAAGCGGGCCAGCGTGCCGGTGCCCGCACGCAGCCCGGCGAAGTACTCCGTGGCCGGGGTGAGGCCGTCGAGCCGGTACTCCCCGATGGTGCGTTGCGGGTAGGAGGGTGACGGCGCGGGGATGGCCCGACCCTCGACCGCCGTCGCCCCCGACAGATCGCGCCGCGGGCCCACCAGCAGGGCGGGCAGCGCCGCGGGGCGATCGACGAAGGCCGCCTTGACGAGCGCCGTGCTGTCGGTGACGGCGCCGGTCAGCAGCCACGTCGGCTCCGGCCGGCCCTGCGCGCCGACGGGCAGCCGGGTGGCCGTCCACGCCGCCACCAGGGAACGCAGGGCACTTCGCCGATCGACGCGCACGTGCCGCCATCGTAGCTCAGGCGCGGCAGACGGGAACGAAGCTGCCCACGCCGTCACCCGGACTGATAAGATCGGCCCGGCGGTGCCGCGGTCTGCGGCATCGGCCCCGCGGCGTCGAGCCCCCCATCGACGGCCGCCCCAAACTGGAGCGTGGCATGTTTCAGGGACGTCCCCGCAGCAAGCGCGACCGCGAGCGCGCGCGGCAAGACCGAGCGAAGCAGAAGACCTTGAAGCGAGCCGAGGCGAAGGAGCGCCGGGCGCACGCGCCCGAGGCTCCCCCGGGAGTCGATCCCGACATCGCCGGCATCGTGCCGGGCCCCCAGGCCAATCCCTGGGGTGAGGACCTGTCCGATCTGGCCGACGACGGCGAGGACACCGACGAGGGCGACGCACCGGAACGGTGAAACGCGGGGTCCAAGCGCTGGACCGACGACACTCGGAGGGAGATGCCATGAACCTGCTCGAGACCATCCTCGCCGCGCAGGACGGCGGCGCGGTGAAGCAGCTCAGCCGCCAGTTCGGCCTCGGCGACGACCAGACCACCGCCGCGCTGTCGGCGCTCGTCCCGGCGCTGGCCGCCGGGTTCTCGCGCAACGTCCGGCAGGACGGCGGCGTCGCCAGCCTGGCCGCGGCGCTGTCGGGCGGCCGCCACGCGCGATATCTCGACGACCTGTCCTCCCTGGGCCGGCCCGAGACCCAGGCCGACGGCAACGGAATTCTGGGCCACATCTTCGGCAGCAAGGACGTCAGCCGGCAGGTCGCGGCCCGGGCCGCGCAGTCGAGCGGCGTCGGGCCCGACATCCTGAAGCAGATGCTGCCGGTCGTGGCGGCGATGGTCATGGGGAGCATGGCCAAGCGCACCAGCGCGGCGCCGTCGCCCACCGGCCTGGGGGCTGGGCTGCCGGGCGGCGATCTCATGAGCATGCTCGCGCCGATGCTCGATACCGATCGCGACGGTTCGGTCATGGACGACGTCGCCGGCATGCTGGGCAAGTTCCTGGGCGGCCGCTGAGGCCTCGAGTCCCGCGCCCCGGCCGGCGCCGCCCGGCCGGTGTGAATTCCGTCTCATACCGAACGACTACCGGCCGGCAGAACCGCCGGCGGATCCGCGCCGCTACAATGCGCGGATGGCACGCCATCTCGCAGCGCTTCCGGCCGCGCGTCGTTCGATCCGCCTCGCGTCGCTGACGTTCGCCGTCCTCGCCGGGGCGTCTCCCGGCTGGGCCCGGCAGAACGGCGTCGATTCGGGCGCACCGCCGGCGGCGCACGCGGCCGCCGGGACGACGGCCACGGCCCGCGACCTGGAGGCGCTCCGCGACGAGATCGCCGAGCTGCGGTCGGCGCTGGCCGAGTTGCGCCGCGAGCTGTCGGCGCTGCGACCCGGTGCGCAGACGTCTGCGGCGCCGGCCGACGCCCAGCCGCCGTCGGTACCGGTGGAGATGCTGCAGTCGCAGGTCGAACAGCTCGCGCAGGAAAAGGTGAGCTCGGGCTCGCGTTTCCCGGTCACCCTCTCGGGCACGATCCTCTCGAACACCGTGTACAACACCGGCGAGGCCAACTGGCTCGAGAGCCCCAACCTGGTCGGACCGACCGCCGGCGGGTCGATGACGACGACGATGCGGCAGAGCCGCGTCGGCCTCGACGTCGGCGCCATCCCCGTGGGCAGCTGGACCGCGCGGGGCACGCTCATCCTCGACTTCCTCGGCGGCACGCCCGGCTTCGTGACCGGCACGGTGATGGGTCTGCCGCGCATGCTCTACGCCTTCGGCCGCCTCGAGCGCGGCGGCACGGCGATCGAGATCGGGCAGGACCACGTGCTGCTGGCGCCCCGCGATCCGACCTCGCTGGCGGCGTTCGCGTTTCCCCAGTTCTTCCGATCGGGCAACCTCTATCTGCGCGCGCCGCAGGTACGGCTCGAGCAGACGCTGGGCGGTTTTTCGCTGAAGGCGGGCATCGTCGCCCCGGTGGTCGGCGATGCCGGCCCGGCCTACGTGTTCGCGCCGCCGGCGGGCGCCGGTGAGCGCAGCGAGCGGCCCGCCGTCGAGGGTCACCTCGGCTACGACCGCGGCGACGCCGACAGCGCCGGCGAGTTCCATCTCGGCGCGTCGGGACATTACGGCTGGAGCCGGTTCGGCGCCGGCCTGGTCGCGTCGAGTGCCGGCGCCGTCGACTTCCTGGCGAGGGCCGGGCGGATCGGCCTGGCCGGCGAGGCGTACACCGCCGACGACATGGACGCCTACGGCGCCGGCGTGGCGCAGCGCGGACGCTCCGAGGGCGGCTGGATCGAAGCGCGGCTGCGCGCGTCGTCGCGGCTGTCGTTGACCGGCGGCGCCGGGGTCGATCGCCGGCCCGACGGCCTGGGCCAGTTCGGGCGGCTGCGCAACACCAGCGCCTTCGGCAACACGATCCTGCAGCTGACCCCCGAGGTGGCGGTCTCGCTCGAGTACAAGTGGCTGCAGACGCGCTACGGCCCGGTGCCGGTGAACCGCGAGAACCATCATGTCAACGCCGTGTTCGCGGTCACGTTCTAGGGGCTGGGTACCGGGGGCTGGGGACTGGGGCGTGCGAATGACGCTGGCAGAGCTGCGCTGGATCACGCTGACGGCCGCCGGCATTCTTGCGGCCGGGACCACGGCGGAAGCCGACGTGCTGAGCGGGACGGTGACGACGCGGGTGCGGCAGGGGACGACGGCGGCGGCCGCGGTGGTCTACGCGGAACCGCTCGATGGCGGGGCGCCGGTCCGGCCGGCGCCGCCGGTGGCGATCGAACAGCGCGACAAGACGTTCGTTCCGCGCGTGCTGGCGGTGCCGGTCGGCACGACGGTACGCTTCCCCAACAGCGACGGCATCTTCCACAACGTGTTCTCGCTGTCGCCTGGCAACGCGTTCGATCTCGGGCTCTACCGCAGCGGCGCCTCGAAGAGCCGCACGCTGGTGACCCCCGGCCTGGTGCGGGTCTTCTGCAACATCCACCCGCAGATGACCGCAGTGGTGGTGGCGGTGCCCACGCCGTGGGTCACGGTCGCCGGCAGCGGCGGGGCCTTCCGCCTCGAGTTGCCGGCCGGTCGCTACAAGGTCACGGCACTCTCCGAACGCGCCGCCGCCGTCACCGCCGACATCACGGTGGCCGGAGTCACGGCGGCCCCGTCGCTGGCGCTCGACGAGAGCGGCTTCACCGCGGTGCAGCACGCCAACAAGTTCGGCAAGCCGTACCCGCCAGAGGCCTACAAACAGCAGTAGGCACTTCCTGCAACATGTCCATCCGCAGCCAGACAGGGGTCTGACCCCAAGTCAGGCCGGGGCCAGAAAGGGGTCTGACCCCTCCGCCTAGGCGCGCATGCGGAACGCGTGCACGGGCTCGCTGAAGCCCTTCACCGTGATCGGCGGCGCCGGTTCGGCGGCCACCAGCCCGCGCACGGCAGCGAAGGTCGCGTCGTTCATCAGGGTCTCGCCGGGTTCGGCCACGGCGCAGAGCCGCGCCGCCAGGTTCACCGGCGCGCCGATGGCGGTGTAGTCGAAGCGATCGGCGCCGCCGACGCTGCCGACGATCACCTCCCCGGTGGCGATGCCCACACCGACGCCCAGCGTCGGCAGTGCCGCGTCGCCGGCGCGGCTGGCGCGATGCAGCTCCACGGCGCAGCGGATCGCGTCGAGCGCCTTGTCCGGGCCGGTGAAGTGCGCGAACACCCCGTCGCCGAGGAACTTGTCGACGTCGCCGTGGAAGCGGGCGATGACCTCGGCCTGGCGCTGCAGGTGGCCGTTGAGCACCGCCACCGCCTCCTCCGGCGGCCGCCGTTCGGCGAACGCCGTGAACCCGCGGATGTCGCAGAAGAGCAGTGTCACCACCTGCCGCGTGCCGGCGCGTGACTCCGGCCGCTCGGGACCGCGCTGGATCATCTCGACGGTGCCCTGCGACACGAACTTCTGCATGTCGGCGCGCTCGCGCAGGCCCGCGGTCATCTGGTTGAAGGCCCGCGAGAGCTGGGCGAGCTCGTCCTGTCCCGCCACCTCCAGGCGGACGTCGAAGCGGCCCTGGGCCACCTCGCGCGTGGCCGCCGACAGCGCCGCGACCGGCGCCGTGATCGACCGCGCCAGCATGGCGCCGGCGCCGATGCCGATCGCCGCCGCCAGGAGCCCGAGCAGCACCAGGCCGCGTTGGATGTTGCGATACGGGGCCAGCGCGAGATCGAGCGACTGGAGCGCCACCACCGCCAGCGCCGGCGCGTGCGGGTCGCCGAGGCTGACGGCCTCGAAGCGCTCGCCCCCGAGATCGACGGCCAGCACGGCGGCGCCGGTCGGCACGTCGGCGGGCGTCCGCCACGGCACGCGGCCCGGGGCCAGGGTGCTGCCGGCCACGCCGCCCGGCCCGAGCACCACCATCTCGCGGCCGCTGGCGTCGCGCAGCGCCCCGGCCCAGCGCTCGTCGATCGGCGCCGCGGCGGCGACGAAGCCGAACACCGTGCCGCCGGCCTCGGCCGGCACCAGCGCCATGTGATGCGGCCGGCCGTCCACCATCACCACCCCGAACACCGGCTGGCCAGAGAGCGCGGGCTCGAGCCACGCCGACTTCGCGTCCGGCACGGCCAGGGGCGCGAAGGTGTCGCTGCGGGCGACGACCGCGCCGCCGGCGTCGAACGCCAGCAGCAGCTCGTCGCGGGCGTTGCGCTCGCGGTAGTCGGCGAGGAAGTCGCGGACCGTCGCGGCGTCGGTCCCCATCAGCGCCATCAGCTCCGGGAACGACGCGAGCAGCCGGGCGACGAGCGCCAGGCGCTGGTAGCGCGCCTCCTGCGCGGTGGTCAGCACGTCGCGGCTGCGAACGAGATCGGCGGTGACGCGTTCGGCCACCGCCTGACCGGCGAGACGGCCGACGTAGGCGAGCGTCGCCCCGGTGAGGCAGACGACCAGCGCGCCGATGGCGACCAGCAGGCGGGCCCGCAGCGAACGGAACGGCACGGGGCGAGCTTATCAGCCGCTATGGGAAGTCGGGCGGCGGCGTCCGCCGTGCCGTCGCCTGCTCGAAGGCGTAGGCCAGTTCGATCAGCCGCGGTTCACTGCAGGCCATCCCCGAAAAGCTCACGCCGTAAGGGATCGGCTTCGCCGCGAAGCCATCGGGGAAGGGCGGCGTCGGCGCGTTGGCCACCAGGGCGAACGGCACGATCACCGTCGGGTAGCCCGGCTTGGCGGCGATGCCGGCGCCGCTGGCGCCGGGGAAGACGATCGCGTCGAGCCGGTGGGCCTTCATCACCGCGTCGATGCCGGTCGCGGCCCCGAGACGCAGGTCCTTGGCGCGGTCGGCTTCCCAACGGGCCCGGTCCTTCGCCACGTCCATCTCGTCGGACACGTCGAGGTTGGCCTGGGCGTATTTGATGGCGCCGCGGCTGGCGTGCGCGGTGTTCCAGGCACGCAGTTCGGTCAGCGTCTTCACCGGCGCCGAGGCGCCCAGCGTCGCCAGCCACAGGTTGAAGTCGCGTTTCATGCCGTACTTGAGGACCACCGAGCAGTTGGCGTCCTTGCCCCTGGCGCCGTTGGTGCCGCTGCAGGTGCCCCAGGCCAGGAAGTTGTCGGCGACCCCGGGCGCGACGACGCTCGGGATGTCGGCGGGATCGACGATCTCGGCGCCCTCGGCCTTCAGGACCGCAATCGCCTCGGCCATCGCCTTGGCCTGGGTGTCGTTGAGCCCGCCGCGCGGCTCCTTCTCGCCCGGTACGGTGAGGCGGTCGTAGTAGAAGGCGCGCGGGATGCCGAGGCGCGCGCCCTTCAGCGCGTCGCGCTTGAGGTGCACCGTGTAGTCGCGATTCGGTGGCGGGGTGCACGTGCTGGTGGCGGCGTCGTGCGGGTCGGGCGACGCGCCCTCCATCGCCCCGAGCAGCAGCGCCGCGTCGGCGACGTACTTCGCCATCGGCCCGGCGGTGTCCTGGTCGGCGGTGATCGGGATGACACCGTAGCGGCTGATGCGGCCGACGGTCGGCTTGATGGCCGCGAGCATGTTCTGGTTCGACGGGCTGAGCACCGACCCCGACGTCTCGGTGCCGACGTTGGCCGCCCAGAAGTTCATCGCCGTGCCGATGCCCGAACTCGAGCCGCCGGTGTTGGCCACCGGCCGGCCATCACCCGTGGCCGCGCGCGGATCGCGGCGCGGATCGTAGGGGTTCAAGCCGTAGCCGCCCAGGCCGCTGTAGTTGCCCGGCATGCCCTGGGCGATGAAGTTGGCCAGCTCGGTCAGCACCGTCTTGGCGAGGATGACGGCGCCGGCCTCGCGCAGGTGCGCGGTGAGCGTCGCCTCGTACGGCGGGACGTAGCCCTCGAACGCCACCGCGCCGCCGGTGGTCGGCATGTCGGTGGTGTGGATGTTGTCCTTGAGCGCGATCGGGATGCCGTGCAGCGGCCCGCGCACCTTGCCGGCGCGCCGCTCGGCGTCGAGCCGATCGGCCTCCTCGAGCGCCCGGGCGTTGACGGCCAGCGTCGCGTTGACCCGCTCTTCGTAGAGCGCGATGCGCAGCAGGTATTGCTCGACCAGCTGGCGCGACGTGACCCGGCCCTCGGTCATCGCCCGCTGCATGTCGGCGATGCTGGCCTCGACGACGGTGAACGGTGGCGGCGGCGGGGTCGGGACGGACGAGCTGCATGCCGCCAGCACAACCGTAGACAGGGCCAGGGCGATCGCGCGGACGGGCATCGGGCACCTCATGGGTATAGAAAAAACGTCCGATGGTGCGGCAGCCCCGAGTCCGGAGTCAACCGCCATAGACAACTCGCAGACAATCCATCGACATGGTTTGACACCGCTGGCGTGATGGTTCCCGATAGGCTCTCGACCATCGAAAGGCTCCAGAAGGAGGAGTTCCCATGGTGGCTGCCCGGCTCCTGTTGCTCGTCTTGTCCGTCTGTCTCGCGGCGTCCTCGCCGGCGTTCGCGCAGCAGCGCGGATCGATCACCGGACGCGTGCTCGATCCGGACGGACTCGCGCTCCCCGGCGCCACCGTCGTGGTGACCAACCCCGCCACCGGCTTCACCCGCGAGGTGGTGACGGCCGAGACCGGCGCCTACTCGATTCCAGCCCTCGAGCCCGGCACCTATGACGTCCGCGTCGACATGGCCGGCTTCGGCAGCGCCGGCCGCACCGGACTGCTGCTGCTGCCCGGCGGCACCATCACGCTGGAGCTCAAGCTGGCGGTGGCCGGCGTCCAGGAGAACCTGGTCGTCACCGGCGAGTCGCCGCTGGTCGAGCGCAGCAGCAACCAGATCGGCGGCAGCCTGTCACGGCGCGAGATCGAAGAAGTGCCGTCGAACTTCCGCAACTTCACCGGCCTGACGCAGCTCATTCCCGGGATGACGCCCAACCCCGCCCAGTCCACCTTCGAGGGCGGGCAGGTGGTGGCCAACGGCTCGCCGTCGCAGCAGAACGTCTACCTGCTCGACGGGATGTACAACAACGACGACCGCCTCGGCGGCAGCCAGGGCACCCAGGTGCGGGTGGTCCTCGACAACATCGAGGAGTACCAGGTGCTGGCCAACCAGTACAGCTCCGAATACGGCGGCGGCGCCGGCGCCATCATCAACATGGTGACCCGCGGCGGCACCAACGACATCCGCGGCCGCGTCTACTCGTACTTCCGCGACGAGACCCTGAACGCCCGCGGGCTGTTCCTGCCCGACAGCCAGCCCAAGCCGCCCGAGCGGACGCTGCAGGCCGGCTTCGGCCTCGGCGGCCCGATCATCAGGAACCGCATGCACTTCTACTTCACCTACGAGCGCGACAACGAGGACCTCGCCGGCCAGAAGCGCTTCCCGGCCGCCGCCGCCCCGCTGGCGGTGGATCAGGTGGGCTTCTTCACCGTCCGCGCCAACAACTACTTCGCGCGCACCGACCTCCAGATCAACGACCGGAACTTCCTGAACTTCCGCTGGCTGCTCGAAGACGCCGCCTCGAAGGGTGAGGGCTTCAACAGCAACAACGAGACCCCCGACGCCAAGGTCTGGGAGGCCGACCACGACACCATGTGGGCCGGCACCTACACCAGCGTGCTCACCGACCGGCTGTCGAGCGTGACCCGGTTCGGGCGCATCGGCGAGGAACTGACGACCGCGCCCGAGGGCTTCTTCAACGACGACGGCAAGGCGGTCGGCTTCGACGGCCGCGACCCGTTCTCGATCGGCCAGCGCAACCAGCACCCCAGCTACATCACCGGCACCGGCGGCACCGGCCCGACCACCGTGATCCGCACCTACGTCGTCGACCAGGCGTTCAGCTACTTCGTCCCCAGCCTGTTCGGCGGCGAGCACACCCTGAAGGTCGGCGGCGGCTACAGCTGGAACAACATGGACCCGCGCTCGACGTTCGACTCCGGCACCTTCCAGTTCCGCACCGACGCGCCCTACAACCCGGCCGATCCCTCCACGCATCCCTTCCAGTTCGACGCCACCGTCGGGCCGCCCGACCCCTACGGCTACGCGGTGGTGTCGAAGGACCAGCGCCGCTACCTGTTCGTCGAGGACAAGTGGAGCGTCACCGGCAACCTGACCTTCAACCTCGGGCTGCGCTGGGACAACCACAAGCAGACCCCCGGCCACGACACCGCCTTCGCGCCGCGGGCCGGCTTCGCCTGGGACGCGCTCGGCAACGGCCGCACCATCATCCGCGGCGGCGTCGGCAAGTTCTACGCCTACGTGCCGGTGGTGCACGACCTGACGCTGCAGCAGAGCGGCGTCCGGACGCTGTTCCCGTCGATCTCGATCAATGCGGCCCATCCTGATGCGGCGGCTGTACTGGTTCCCGACATGATCACCGACATCAACGGCAACCCGGGCGTCGCCCGGCTGTCGCCGGCTGGCCAGGCGGTGCTCAACCGGCTGCGCGACCAGGTCATCGCCGGCACCGGCTTCAACCGCAACCCGCGCATCGACAGCCCCGACCGCAAGATGCCGCACACCTGGTCGTGGAGTGCCGGCGTCAGCCAGGAACTGTTCGGGCAGGTGGCGCTGTCGGTCGACTACGTCGCCAACGCCTCGCGTAACCAGCTCGGCGTCATCGACATCAACGAGCCGGTGAACGGCGTCCGGCCCGGCGTGGCGGCGTTCGACCCGGCCGGCACGCTCATCCCGGCCGAGGCTCGCGGCGTCAGCTTCCTGCGCGTGCTGCAGTCGCAGACCAGCGACGCCTTCGACGGCGACTACAAGTCGCTCCAGGTGTCGGTCGTCAGGCGGATGGCCAACCGGTGGAGCGGCCGCGTCGCCTACACCCTGCAGCGCAGCAACTACGTCGGCACCGGCAATCCCGACGCCCGGCGCGTCTGGCTCGACAACGACCCGCGCGCCGATTACGGCGAGTTCAACTCCAACCGCACCCACGTCCTCGCCACCAGCGGCAGCTGGAACCCGTGGAGCACGCTGACCTTCGCCACGGTGCTCAGCGCCATCAGCGGCGCGCCGATCAACGAGACGGTCGGCCGCGACGTCAACGGCGACCTCGACAACAACGACCGGCCGATCCGCGGCATCGACGACCTGACCCGGCCGATTCTGTCGGATCTGGATTCGCAGGGCCGGGCGGTGCCGTTCGGCATCCGCGGCCCGGGTTCGTTCACCACCGACCTGTCGATCCGCTACCAGCTGGCGCTGCCCGGCGGCCGGCTCGACAGCCTCGACTTCTTCGTCGACTTCTTCAACATCTTCAACCGGTTGAACGAAGTGGCGCCGACCGGCAACCGCCAGTCGCCGAACTTCATGATCGCGACCTCGGCGAACTTCCCCCGCCAGTCGCAGCTCGGCATCCGGCTGCGCTTCTGAGGCCGGTCGTGACGCGGGCACTGAGTCTGCTGGTCGGCGTGGCGCTGCTGTGCAGCGCCACGCCCGCGGCTGCCCAGTTGGAACTGGGCGGCCTCAATGGCCGGGTCGTCGACGTCGCCGGGCAGCCGCAGGCCGGCGTGACCCACAAGCTGGTCAACATCGACCGCGGCCGCGAGGTCACGCTCACCACCGGGAAGGACGGCCGCTTCTACCGGCGCGGGCTCCAGGCGGTCGAGTACGAGCTGTCGGTCACCAAGGACGGCTACCAGCCGGTCGCCGACAAGATCCGTCTGGTCGCCGGCACCGACCGCGACTTCGACTTCACGCTGGCCAAGGCGGCGGCGGCGGGGTCGAAGGAGTTCCAGGAAGGCGTCGCGGCCTTCAACGCCAAGGACTTCGCGCAGGCGGCGGCCAAGTTCGAGGCGGCCATCGCCGGGTCGCCGACGGTCGCGCCGCTCTACGTCAACCTGGCGCTGGCCTACTTCCAGCTCAAGCGGCCGGCCGAGGCGGTCGCGGCACTCGAGAAGGCGGCATCGCTCGCCCCCAACGACGCCGCGATCCAGTTCCAGCTCGGCAGCGCCTACGTGGATACGCAGGCCTACGACAAAGCGGTCACGGCCCTCCAGGCCGGCCTGGCCGCCAAGCCCGACCTGGCCAAGGACGCCATGGCGGCCGAGGCCACGGCAACCCTTGGCGCCGTCTACTTCGCCCAGGGCAAGGTGGCCGAGGCCGAGGCCGAATTCCAGCGCGTGCTGGCGGCGCGGCCCGATTCGGCGGCAGGCCTGCTCGGCATGGGCAAAGTGCACTTCAGCAGGAACGACGTGACCAAGGCGCTCGAGCTGTTCGAGCGGGTCGTGGCGGCGCATCCCGGTACCCCTGAGGCGGCTCAGGCGGCGACCTTCGTCAAGGAACTGAAAAAGGGCGATCGGTAAGGAGGCACTCGTGAAGAAGCACATCGGCGCCGTGTGCGCGGCTCTCGCGCTCGTGTTCGGCATGGCCGTTCTGGCCCAGGACAAGGGCGGCGGCGACGAGACCGGCCCGTACGAACTGGTCGCCGGCTGGCCGCAGAACTACTGCGGCGACGGCTTCCAGATCGGCTCGACCGGCGGGATCTGGGCGGAGAGCCCCGACCGCGTCTACATCTTCAACCGCGGCTGCCTGCCGGTGATCAAGGAAGATCGCGGGCCCGCCAACAGCTTCATCCCGTCGCGCAACGCCTCGGGCTACGACCTGTCGCAGAAGGACCCGGCCCGCCATCCGCGCTGGGACCACGTCTTCAACGTGGTCGATCGCAACGGCAAGCTGATCGAGTCGTGGGATCAGCACAACAAGATGTTCGTGCGCCCGCACCGCGTGCTGGTCAGCCCCTACGATCCCGAGCGGCACGTGTGGCTGGTCGATGACGGCGCCCACGCCGTCTACAAGTTCACCCGCGACGGCAAGAAGCTGGTCATGACGGTGGGCACGCCGATGCAGCCTGGTCACGACGGCACGCACTTCAATCGTCCGACCGAGGTGGCGTGGCTGCCCGACGGCACCTTCTTCGTCAGCGACGGCTACGTGAACACCCGGGTCGCGAAATTCGACAAGAACGGCAAGTTCCTGCTCGAGTGGGGCCAGAAGGGCAACGAGCCGACCGAGACCCGGCCCGGCTACATGAACACCGTCCACGCCATCGCCGTCGACAAGAACCGGCGCGTCTACGTCAGCGACCGCGCCAACTCGCGGATCCAGGTCTTCGACGAGAACGGCAAGTTCCTCGACGCGTGGCCCAACGTGCGCCGGCCGTACTCGTTCCTGCTCTCCGAGGACCAGCACCTGTGGGTGGCCGACGGCATCACCCAGAAGTTCACCAAGTTCGACCTCAACGGCCGGCTGCTCTACTCGTGGGGCACGTTCGGGGCGTTCCCGGGCGGGTTCTGGGGCGTGCACCAATTCCACACCGACAGCGAGGGCAGCCTCTACACCGCCGACGTGCACGTCGGCCGGCCGCAGAAGTTCCGCCCGAAGAAGGGCGCCAACCCGGCCAACCTGATCGGCCTGTACAGCAAGAGCACGAACTAGCCATCGACAGAGGTCGATCGACCGGTCGGACGTCGCGGTACTGGACCGCGACGGCGACGGCCGTGGGGACGGCGGCGCGTGCAACCGGGCAGCCGCGCCGCCGACCCCCACGTCCGCTGTCTCGACGAGCCCCGCCCGCGTCCCCGAAAGGAGTCGGCCATGCGCATCCGGCACGGAGCGTCGAGTCTTGTGGTGGCGGCTGCCGTCGCGGCATCGTGCAGCGCCCCTCCCCCCGCCACCGATACCTCGGCGGCCGCGGCTGCGGCCGCGGCGCCGGCCGCGTCGCAGGAGCGCGGCGGCCAGGAGGAATTCGGGCCCTATGAGCCGGTGCCCAACTGGCCGCAGCCCCTGCCCGACGGCCCCGACGGCGTGAAGCACGACGGCTGGACCTGGGGGTCGGTCGGCGCGGTCTTCGCCGAGAGCCCCGACCGCATCTGGATCGCGCAGCGCGGCGAGCTGCCGCTGCCGCCGGGCGCCAAGCCGTGGACGCCCTACGCGATGCTCAACCCGTCACGCGGCAACGCCACCGGCAACGACGACGGGCTCGGCGCCACCTGCGAGCCGGTGCCCAAGCGCGGCTGGGAGCGCCGCTATCACCACGTGATCTTCGTCGTCGATCGCGACGGCAAGATGGTGCAGTGGTGGCCGCAGCACGACAAGCTGTTCGAGGCGCCGTGCGGCCGCGGCCCGCACAAGATCAAGATGAGCCCGTACGATCCCGAGAAGCACGTCTGGGTGTTCGACGATCAGCTGCACGTCATCCACAAGTTCACCTACGACGGCAAGCTGGTGATGACGCTGGGCACCAAGGGCCAGCGCGGCCGCGACGCCGGCCGGCTGTTCGACCGCCCGACCGACATCGCCTGGCTGCCCGACGGCACTTTCTTCATCAGCGACGGCTACGGCGGCACCCGCGTCGCCAAGTTCGACAAGGACGGCAAGTTCCTCATGGACTGGGGGACGCCGCCCAAGGACCCGCGCAACCCCGGGCCCAACGAGTGGAACACCGTCCACAGCATCGCCATCAGCGCCGATCGCCGCCTGTTCGTCGTCGATCGCGGCCATCGGCGGATGCAGGTGTTCGACGAGAACGGCAAGTTCCTCGACATGTGGACCACCGGCGTCCGCTCGTCGCCCTACGCCCACTTCATCTCGAACGACCAGTACATCTGGGTCGCCGACGGCGGGACGATGCGGATGCTCAAGTACGACCTGGACGGTCGCTACCTCTACGGGTGGGGCGGACCCGGCGGCCAGCCCGGGCAGTTCAACGGCCCCCATTCGCTGACCGTCGATCAGGAAGGGAACATGTACACCGCCGAGGTGTTCGGTGGCCGCGTGCAGAAGTTCCGGCCCAAGCCCGGTGCCGATCCGGCGAAGGTGATGGGACAGGAGCCGCGGTATCGGGCCGGGTCGTAGCCGGTCGCGGGCGCGAGGGAGACGAGTCATGACGACACGACTGATCGGGAGCGGAGCACTGGCCCTGGGGTTGGCGGCGGCCCTGGCGGCCTGCGGTTCCGGCATCGAGGCGCAGCCGGGCGCGTCACCCGCCTACAAGCTGGGCACGTTCGAGCGGGCCGGCCGCGTCTACGTCGGCCTGGTCCTGCGCGACACGCAGGTCGTCGACATCGCGGCGGCCAACGCCGCGTTCGAGGCCAACACGGCGTCGGCGCCGAAGCTGACGCCGCCGGCCGACATGAAGGCGCTGATCGGCCGCTACGACGTCGAGTGGAAGGCCCGCCTGGCGGCCATCGCGCGCGACGTCGCCGCGGCCCGATCCGCGCCGCCCTACGTCACCGAAATCGGCCAGCTGCGCGTGCACCCGCCGGTGCGCCCGTCGCTCATCCTGAACGCCGGCGGCAACTACGTGGAACACACCGCCGGCATCGCCGCGCAGCAGCAGCGGGCCGGCGCCGCCGCGGCGCCGACGTCGCCGGCGCAGTCGGCGCCCGGCATCTGGGAGCGCCCCGCCGGCGACACCCGCGACAACCCCTACCTGTTCCAGAAGTCCCCGACCGTGCTCGCCGGCCCGTTCGATCCGATCGTCATGCCGCGCGGCCGCACCAACATCGACTTCGAATGCGAGTTCGCGGTGGTGATCGGCACGCCGGCCAAGTACGTGACGGTGGCCAACGCCGCCAATCACATCTTCGGTTACACCGTCGAGATCGACGTCTCGGACCGCGGCGGCCGTGGCGACCGCAAGATGGGCGGGTCAGACTGGCTGGTCGGCAAGAACCACGACACCTTCGGTCCGCTCGGCCCGTTCATCGTCCCCAAGGAGTTCGTCAAGGACCCGATGAACATCCGCCACACCTTCACCCTCAACGACCAGGTGATGCAGGACTCCAACACCAGCCGGATGAGCCACAATATCCACGAGCTGCTGTCCTACGCGTCGAACATCCTGACGCTGAACCCCGGCGACGTCATCGCCGGCGGCAGCCCGGCCGGCACCAACATCGAGCGCGCCGAGCCGCGCTGGATGCGGGCGGGAGACACCGCGGTCTGCGCCATCGAAGGCATCGGGACCCAGCGCCATGCCGTGGTCGAGGAGGGCGCGACCAGCCGCTAGACTGAACCGAGGGTGGTCCGGCTTGACACCCCGGGAGGGGGGACGTAACGTGCCAGACGATCGGCTATCCGCGATGCGACTGGCCCGCCGCGATTGGCGTCCGCAACCGCTCGTGCTCGCCATCGTCGCCACGATTGGCGCGGCCGTGCTGGTGTTCTACCTCCAGCAGCGGGCGATGACCGCCCTGCAGTCGCAGAACGAGGTCATCGTCCGCCAGCTGGCCGAGCAGACTGCCGCCGACATCGCCGTCGAACTGCGGCGCACGCTCGACGGCCCGATCTTCGACACCCTGGCGGCGGTCAACCACCCCGAGCTGCGGGCCGGCCGGCTCGACCTGGTCGCGCAGCAGTTCGCGCGCGGCCTGCAGGCCTATCCGCACGTCGACCGCTTCTTCACCTGGCGGGCGCCGGAGGCGCCGGGCGCCGACGCCGACGTGCTGTTCTACGGCCGCAGCGGCGAGTTCGTCCGCGACCCCGAGCTCGGCCGAGCGGTGCTGGCGCTGGCCCGGCAGCACGCCCCGACCCAGCAGATCTACGTCGCCGCCGAGGGCATCGGCCCGGACCCGCGTGAGGTCTTTCTGCGGCTGTTTTGGACCGACGCCCAGCGTGACGAGTACTTCGCGGTGCTCGGCTTCGTCATCGAACCGGTGAGCATGCGCGAGCGCCTGTTCGCCGGCCCGCAGGGCCGCCTGTTCGACAGCGTGCTGATGCGGCGCGGCGGCGACGTGCCGCTGCAGCTGCGCATCACCGACGAGACCGGCGCGGTGGTCTACGGCCGGCTGCCGCCGGACGTTGCCCCGGCCCGGCTGACTTTTCCGATGCTGTTCTATCCGGCCGAGGACATCCGCTCGCGGCTGGCCGCCGGGGTCGCGGCGCGCCCGTGGACAATCGAGGTGGCGGCGCCGGCCTTCGCGATCGAGTTCGCCGGCGCCGGCCAGCGCTACTGGCCGCTCGGGCTGTCGATGCTGCTGATGCTGATGGCGCTGGCGTTGACCGTGCAGGCACACCGCCGGTCGGCCGAGCTGGCGCGGATGCAGACCGACTTCGTCGCCCATGTCTCGCACCAGCTGAAGACGCCGCTGTCGCTGCTCAGCGCCGCGACCGAGACGCTGCAGATGGACCGGATCCGCTCGCCCGAGAAGCTGGCGGAGTATCTCGACACGATCCGGGCCGAGGCAGCGCGGCTCACCGCGCTGGTGCAGCGCGTGCTGGAGTTCTCCCGCGTCCAGGAACGCCGCACCTACGAGTTCGAACAGGTCGATCTCGGGGCGCTGGTGCGCGAAACCGTCGGGGCCTTCGCCCACGGTCTGGCCGGGCGGCCTGGACGGTTCGAGGTGATCGCCAGCGGGCCGGGGCCGTTCGTGCGCGCCGACCCGGCCGCCCTCGAGCAGGTGGTCGCCAACCTGCTCGACAACGCCGTGAAGTACTCGCCGGCCGACCAGCCGGTGACGGTCACGGTGCGAACGGAGCGGCTGGCCGCGATCATCGAGGTGACCGATCGGGGCGCCGGGATTCCGCAGTCGGAGCAGTCGCGCATCTTCGAGCGCTTCTACCGCGCGCCCGGCGCCGCCGCCCGCCAGGGGTTCGGCCTGGGCCTGCCGATCGTGCGCGAGCTCGTGCACGGCCAGGGCGGGCGCGTCGACGTGGCCAGCGCCCCGGGTGTCGGCAGCACCTTCCGCGTCACGCTGCAGTGCATCACCGGGCCGGTGACGCGCGACGCCGCACCGCTCGGCCAACCGGAGGCCGTCTCGTGACCACACCGCTCGCCCGCGCCGACGAGCCCCGGCACGTCCTGGTCGTCGAAGACGAACCGCAGATGCGCTCGATGCTGGCCGACAACCTCGAGTTCGAGGGTTACCGGGTCACCGCCGTGGCCAGCGGGGAAGAGGCCCTGGCGGCGATGGCCGGCCAGCAGTTCGCGCTGCTCCTCGTCGACATGATGCTGCCCGGGATGAGCGGCTTCGACGTCTGCCAGGCGCTGCGCGCCCGCGGCAACCACGTGCCGATCGTCGTGCTCACCGCGCTGACCGAGGAGCGCGATCGGGTGCGCGGGCTCGACGTCGGCGCCGACGACTACGTCAGCAAGCCGTTCAGCGTGCGCGAGCTGCTCGCGCGGGTGCGTGCCCAGGTGCGGCGCGACGACTGGCACTCGCCGGGCGGCGAACAGTTCTCGCTCGGCGACGTCGTGGTCCGGCCGCGCCAGCGGCTGGTGCTGCGCAAGGGCCGGCGGGTGCCGCTGTCGGCGCGTGAGTTCGAGCTGCTGCGCTATCTGTTCGCGCACCGCAACCAGGTGGTGAGCCGCGAGCAGCTGCTGCGCGACGTCTGGGGCTACAGCCAGCTGTCGGTGACCCGCACGGTGGACAACTACGTTGCCAAGCTGCGGATGCACATCGAGCCCAAGCCGCACGACCCGCGCTACATCATCACGGTGCACGGCTCCGGGTATCAGCTCCTGGCCTAGGGGCTGGGGCCTGGGGGCTGGGGACTGGGGCTCGTCAAGGGTACGCGACACGAGTCGAGGGACGCCCCGCCGGCTCGTCACTCGACTCCGCCGTGCCGTCACGCTGCCGCGCTGAAAGGCCGCGCGGCGATGTCACCGGCGGGCCTTCAACTGCCGCTTCAGCCGCGCGAAGTCTTCCGGTACCGGGGCCTCGACGGCGATGCGCGCGCCGGTGATCGGATGGGGAAAGGCGAGCTTCCAGGCGTGCAGCATCTGGCGCGGCGCCGCCGGTCCGCCCGCCGGCCCGTACACGCGATCGCCGAGCACCGGATGGCCGAGGCGCTGCAGGTGCAGCCGAATCTGGTGCTGCCGGCCGGTCTCGAGCGTCAGCTCGAGCAGCGCGGCCGCCGTGCCGAAACGCTCGCGCACCACGAAGTGGGTCACCGCCGGCCGCGACGGCTCGCCGGCCGCGGCAATCCGCCGCCGTCCCGCGACGTAGACGTCGGCGATGGGGGCGTCGACGGTGCCGGCATCGGCGGCCGGCGCGCCGTGCACCAGCGCCAGGTAATGGCGCTCGAAGCCGTGTGCGCTGAACAGCTCGCGGCCGGCCTCGTGCGCGTCGCGGGACAGCGCCACGGCCAGCGCGCCGGAGGTGTCGCGATCGAGGCGGTGGAGTGGTCCGACGTAGCCGCGGGTACCGCGGCGCCGCGCCATGTACTCGCGGACCCGGGCCAGCACGGTGTCCTCGCCGGGGGCCCCGTCGCGGTCGGCCGGCACGGTCAGCAGCCCGGCCGGCTTGTCGAGCACCAGCACGTGCTCGTCCTCGTAGAGCCGATCGAAGCGTGACCGCGCGGTCCGCACCGCCTTGCGGTTGACGTCGAAGACGACGGCAGCGCCGGGCCGGACCGGAGCGCCGGGGTCGCGTTGTTCGGCGCCGTCGACCGTCACCTGCCCCTTCTCGATGGCGGCGCGCAGCCGGGCCCACGACAGCGCGGGATGGTCGCGCCTCAGGCGCTGGTCGAGGCGTTCGCGGGACGGGCGGGCCAGAACAGCCCCGACTATAATTCATGGTTTCGGAGGCCCGGCATGTCCGACCAGGGGATCACGTCCATCTGCTACGTCAACGGCCAGTGGGGCGAGGGCCCGGTGCCGCTGATGACCTCGCACACCAACGCCGCGTGGCTGGCCAACGCCGTGTTCGACGGCGCCCGGTCGTTCGAGGGCGTGGCTCCCGACCTCGACCTGCACTGCCAGCGCGCGATCCGTTCGGCCGAGGGGCTGCACATGCGCCCGCCGGTCACCGCCGGGCAGGTCGAGGCCCTGGCCCGCGAGGGCATCGCGAAGTTTCCGGCCGACGCACCGCTCTACATCCGGCCGATGTTCTGGGCCGAGAGCGGCCTGGTGCTGCCCGATCCGGCCTCCACGCAGTTCGCCCTGGTCATCACCAGGATGAGCCTGCCCGATCCGACCAAGGGCTTTTCGGCTTGCCTGTCGAAGTACCGTCGCCCGAGCCCCGAGCAGGCGCCGACGCATGCCAAGGCGGCGTGCCTGTACCCGCTGGCCGGGCTGGCGATCGCCGAGGCCCGCGAGCGCGGCTTCGACAACGCGGTGATGTGCGACCCGATCGGCAACGTCGCCGAGTTGACCGCGCAGAACGTGATGTTCGCCGTGAACGGCGTCTGCGTCACGCCGATCCCCAACGGCACGTTCCTCAACGGCCTGACGCGGCAGCGCGTGATCGGTCTGCTGCGCGAGGCCGGCGTCAGCGTGGTCGAGCGCACCGTGAAGCCGGCCGAGCTGCTCGAGGCCGACGAGATCTTCTCGACCGGCAACCACGGCAAGGTGGTGCCGTGCCTGCGCTACGAGTCGCGGACGCTGGAGGCCGGTCCGGTCTATCGCCGGGCCCGCGAGCTCTACTGGGCGTTCGCGCACAGCCGGGCCGCCGAGCCCGCCGCCGCCCGCGGGTGACCGCACCGCACGTGCCCTGATGAGCGACGGCGAGCAGCTGAGCCGCCGGCTCGCCCCCGGCGATCGCCTGCTCCAGTACGAAGTGCTGGAGCTGCTCGGGGCCGGCGGGATGGGCGAGGTCTACCGGGCCCGCGACGTCCGCCTCGACCGCGAGGTCGCGGTCAAGGTGCTGCCGGCACGCGTCGCCGCCGACCCGGCGGTACAGGCGCGTTTCGAGCGTGAGGCCAGGGCGGTGGCCACGTTGTCGCACCCCGGCATCGTCACCATCTACGAGTTCGCCAGGGACGGCGACCGTCAGCTCGTGGCGATGGAGCTGCTGCGCGGCGAGACGCTGCGGCAGCGGCTCGACCGCGAACGGATTGCCTGGGCCGACGCGGTGGCGATGGCGGCACAGATGGCCGACGCCCTCGCCGCCGCCCACGACGAGTCGATCGTCCATCGCGACCTGAAGCCCGAGAACACCTTCCTGACCCGCAGCGGCGCGGTGAAGATTCTCGACTTCGGTCTGGCCACCGGGCGGCAGGCCGGCGCCGCGTCCGCTGCCTCGCTGGCCGAGACGCTGCCGCACGGCACCGGCACGCTCGGCTTCGCGGGCACCCTCGGCTACTCGGCGCCCGAGCAGCTGCGCGGCGAGGCGGTCGACGCCCGCGCCGACCTGTTCGCGCTCGGCTGCATCCTCTACGAACTGGTGGCGGGCCGCCGCGCCTTCCTCGGGGCCACCGCCGCCGATGTCGCCGCCTCCGTGCTGGCCCGCGAGCCGGCGCCGCTGGTCGCCGTCGGCGCCGACGTGCCGCCCGACCTCGACGGCCTCGTCTTCCGCTGCCTGCGCAAGCAGCCCGCCGATCGGATCGACTCGGCGCGCACGCTGGCTGCCCTGCTGCGCGACCTCGGCCGCCGCAGCCTCGCCGCCGCCGGTGGCGCGGATCGGCCCGCCCAGGAGCGGCCGCGCACGCCGGTCACGACCCACTTCGACCTCCTCGTCATCGGCAGCGGACCGGCCGGTCAGCGCGGCGCGATCGCGGCGGCCAAGGCCGGCAAACGGGTGGTCGTCGTCGATCGCCGGGCGATGATCGGCGGCGCCTCGCTGCACCGCGGCACGATTCCGAGCAAGACCATGCGCGAGGTGATCGTCCATCTCGCCGGGTTGCAGCAGCGGCCGTTCTACGGCCGCGACCTCGCCGCCGGCGACGCGTCGTTCGCCGATCTCGCCTGGCGCGTGCAGCGGGTGATCGAGCGCGAGCAGCTGGTCATCGAGGGCCAGTTGACCAGGAACGGCGTCACCCTGGCCGACGGGCGGGCGCGCCTGGCCGGACCCCACGAGGTGGTGGTGACGAACGAGCACCACGAGTACCGGCTCACCGCCGACCGCCTGCTGGTCGCCACCGGATCGTCGTCGGCGCCGGCGGCGCACCTGCCGCCCGACGGCCGGCGCGTGTTCGACACCGACGCGCTGCCGGCACTGCAGCAGATCCCCCGCGAACTCATCGTCGTCGGCGCCAGCGTCATCGGCCTCGAGTACGCGTCGATGGTGGCGGCGCTCAACCGCCGGGTGACGATCGTCGATCAGCGATCGGTGGTGATGGAGTTCGCCGACACCGAGATCGTCGAGGCGCTGTTCTACCAGCTGCGCCGGCGCGGCGCCGTGTTCCGGCTCGGTGACAGGGTGACCGGCGTCCGCCGCGACGGCCACGATCACGTCGTGGCCACGCTGGCCAGTGGCAAGATCGTGCGTGGCGACGTGCTGGTCTCGGCGGTGGGCCGCCAAGCCAACACCCGCGACCTCGGCCTCGAGTGCGTCGGGCTCGAGACCGACGCCCGCGGTCGCCTGCAGGTGAACGACCGGTTCCAGACCGCCGTGCCGCACATCTCCGCCGCCGGCGACGTCATCGGCTTCCCGGCGCTGGCGTCGACGTCGATGGAGCAGGGCCGGCTGGCCGTCGCCCACATGTTCGGCCTGCCCGGCGCGCGGGTCGACGCGCCGCTGCCGTACGGCATCTACACCATTCCCGAGATCTCGATGGTCGGTCGCACCGAGCAGCAGTTGACCGCGGCCCAGGTGCGCTACGAGGTCGGCGTCGCCCGCTACGAGGACCTCGCCAAGGGCCAGATGATCGGCGACGACGCCGGGTTCCTGAAGGTGCTGTTCGACCCGGCGTCGCTGCGGGTGCTCGGCGTGCACATCGTCGGCAGCGGTGCCGCCGAGCTCATCCACGTGGCCCAGTCGCTGATGGCCGTCGGCGGCACGCTCGACGTGTGGCGCGACGCCGCCTTCAACCACCCGACCCTCGCCGAGGCGTACAAGGTGGCGGCGCTGAACGGCTTCAACCGGCTCGGCGAGCGGCCGCCGTCATGACCATCCGCCGGCTGCGCGCCGCCGACGCGGAGGCGTTCCGCGCCGTCCGACTTCACGCACTGCGCGACAGCCCGACCGCGTTCGGGTCGAGCCACCACGAGGAGTCCGGGCAGCCGCTCGAATGGTTCGCCGCCCGGCTGGAGGCCGACGGCGCGCTGATGTTCGGCGGCTTCGTCGACGGGGTCCTCGCCGGCATCGCCGCCGTCGTCCGCGCGCCGGCCGCCAAGGAGCGGCACCGCGCCGAGATTCGCTCGATGTTCGTGGCGCCGGCGTATCGCGGCCGGGGACTGGCGGCGGCGCTGCTCCGCCATGCTCTCGCGGCGGCCGATGCCATGCCCGGCGTCTGGCAGGTGACCCTGACCGTAACGGCCGGCAACATCGCCGCCCAGCGGCTCTACGAGGCGCACGGGTTTGCGCCTTACGGCCGGTTGCCGGCGTCGCTGCACGTCGAGGGCCGCTACTACGACGACGTGCTGATGCTGCGCGTCCGCGAGGAGGCCGGCGGCGCGTGATCGCCGACCGGGAATTCCGCCCGGCGGGGACGTTTCCGGCTCCCGACGGGCCGAACGGACGCCAGACGCCGGCCACGGCCCGCGAACCGCGTTGGCACATGGGATGCAACTGGGGCGATCGTGAAGGCCCGATGGCTGGTTGCGGTGCTGGCGGTGGTGGCGAGTGCCGCGGCGGTGGTCGTGTACACGCGGGCTCGCACCGATGCCAGCCGTCCGGTGCCGTCAACCGCCACGGTGTCGCGCGGCGACGTCGTCGAGACGGTGGAGGCGACCGGGACGCTCCGCGCCGTGACGACCGTTCAGGTGGGCACGCAGGTGTCGGGCACGATCAAGGCGCTCCGCGCCGATTTCAATTCTGAGGTGCGGCGGGGCCAGATCATCGCCGAACTGGAGCCGTCGCTCTTCCAGGCCCAGGTCGAGCAGGCGCGCGCCGCGCTGGTGCGGCTTCAGGCCGAGGCGCGCCGGGCCGAGGTGCAGAGCGAGGACGCGCAGCAGAAGCTCGGCCGGGCCCGCGAGCTGTCGGCCAAGGCCCTGATTCCGGCGTCCGACCTCGAAACCGCCGAGACCACCGCGCGGGCCGCCGCCGCCGCCGTCGACGCCGCCGCGGCCCAGATCGTCCAGGCCAGGGCGTCGCTCAACCAGAGCGAGGTGAACCTCGGCCATACGATCATCCGCTCACCCATCGACGGCGTCGTCATCTCGCGCAACGTCGACGTCGGTCAGACCGTGGCCGCCTCGATGCAGGCGCCGACGTTGTTCGTGCTGGCCCAGGATCTCAGCGCCATGCAGGTCAACGCCAGCGTCGCCGAGTCGGATATCGGCCGGGTGCGGCCCGGGCAGCGGGTCACGTTCCTGGTCGATGCCTACCCGGGGCAGGTGTTCACCGGCACCGTGTCGCTGGTGCGCCTCGATCCGGTCGTGGAGCAGAACGTCGTCAGCTACGTGACGACCATCGACGTCCCCAACCCGTCGCTCGTGCTGAAGCCGGGGATGACGGCGAACGTGACCATCGAGGTCGAACGGGCCGCCGGCGTGCTGCGCGTGCCCAATGCCGCGCTGCGGGTGCAACCGAGCGCCGACGACCTGGCGGCGCTGGGATTGCCGGTGGCTGCGTCCGACGAAGACGCTCCTCCGGCCGTCGGCGGCCGGCGCGGCCGGGCCGCGCCCGGCGAACGCCGCGGCACGATTTGGGTCGTCCGCGACGGGAAGGTCGTCCGGGTCGCCGTCGGGCTCGGGACCAGTGACGCGACGCACACGGCCATCGTCGCCGGCGTGCTCGGCGAGGGCGACGAGGTGCTCGTCGGGCTCTCGTCGTCCACGGCGGCCACCGCCAGCTCCCCCGCGACGACGCGCTCGCCGCTGCTGCCGCCGCAGCGGCGGCCCGGCGGCCGGCCGCCGGGCACACCGTAGACCATCATGTCCGCGCCGCTCATCTCCGTGCGCGACCTGACCAGGACGTATTCCCTGGGCGAGGTCGACGTGCGGGCGTTGCGCGGGGTCTCGCTCGACGTCGAGGCTGGCGAGTTCATCGCCCTCACCGGCCCGTCGGGTTCCGGCAAGTCGACCTTCATGCACCTGCTGGGCTGCCTCGACCGGCCGACCAGCGGCACCTACTGGCTGCGCGGCCGCGACATCGCGCGGCTGTCGATGCGTCAGCTGGCCCGCGTCCGCAACGAGGAGATCGGCTTCGTGTTCCAGGGGTTCAACCTGCTGCCACGCACGTCGGCCCTGGAGAACGTCGAGTTGCCGCTGCTCTATGCCCGCGGCGTCGGCGCCCGCGATCGCCGCCAGCGCGCCGTGGCGGCCCTGGCCGCGGTCGGGCTCGGCGATCGCCTGCAGCACCGCCCCAACCAGATGTCCGGCGGTCAACAGCAGCGCGTCGCCATCGCCCGCGCTCTGGTCAACGACCCGCCGCTGCTGCTGGCCGACGAGCCGACCGGGAACCTCGACACCCGGACCAGCGTGGAGATCGTCGAGATCTTCCAGCGGCTCAACGCCGAGCGCCGCCTGACCATCCTGATGGTCACCCACGAGCGGGAGGTGGCGCAGTACGCCTCGCGGCTCGTCTCGTTCCGCGACGGCCGCATCCGTGCCGACCTGCCGGTCACCGATCGCCACGACGCCGCGGCCGACCTGGCCCGACTGCGCGCCGAGCCGGAGTGGGAACCGGTCGCCTCGTGAGGCAGCCATGAACGTCGGCATGGCGTGTGCCGTCGCTGCCCGGGCGTTGCGCCGCAACGCCATGCGGACCGGCCTCACGGCGTTGGGGATGATCATCGGCGTCGCCGCCGTGATCGTGATGGTGGCCATCGGCAACGGCGCCAAGGCGAGCATCGAGTCGCAGATCCGCAGCGCCGGGTCGAATCTCGTCATGGTCATGGCCGGCTCCACCGGGTTCGGCCCGGTGCGCCAGGGCCAGGGGGCGACGACGACACTCACGGTGGCCGACGCCGACGCCATCCGCGCCGAGGTCGGGGGCATCCGCTACCTGTCGCCGGGCGTGAGCACGCGGGCGCAGGTGGTGGCCGAGACGACCAACTGGGGCACGCAGGTGCAGGGGACCGGCGAGGAGTTCGCCACGCTGCGCGCCTGGCCCGTCGAACGCGGGGTGTTCCTGTCGGCCACCGACGTCGCGCGGTCGGCCAACGTCGCCGTGCTCGGCGCCGTCGTCCGCGATCAGCTGTTCGGCGCCGGCGCCGACCCGACCGGCGCGGTGATCCGCATCCGCAACACACCGTTCCGCGTCATCGGCGTGCTCAGCCGGAAGGGCCAGGCCGCCATGGGCCAGGACCAGGACGACGTCGTGGTGGTGCCCTACACCACGGCGCAGAAGCGGCTGCTGGGCATCACCCACGTGCACAGCCTGACCATCTCGGCCGACAGCAGCGCCAGCATCGAGGCGATGTCGGCGGCGATCGCCGAGGTGCTGCGCCGTCGCCACCGGCTCGCGGCCGGGGACGAAGACGACTTCATGGTGCGGTCGATGGAGGAGATGGCCAGCGTGCTCACCGCGACGACCACGACGATGACATGGCTGCTCGGCGCGGTCGCCGCCGTGTCGCTGTTGGTCGGCGGCATCGGCATCATGAACATCATGCTGGTGTCGGTGACCGAGCGCACGAAGGAGATTGGCCTGCGGTTGTCGGTCGGGGCCAGCGATCTCGACGTGCTGCTGCAGTTCCTCATCGAAGCCGTCGTGCTCAGCGTGGCCGGCGGGCTCATCGGCATCCTGCTCGGCGTGACCGCCGCGGCGGCGGTCGGACGGCTGATGGCCTGGCCGGTGGCGGTGACCGCCGGGGCGGTGACGATGGCCTTTGCCTTCGCCGTGGCCGTCGGCATCTTCTTCGGCTTCTACCCGGCCCGCAAAGCCGCCGCTCTCAATCCGATCGACGCCCTCCGCTACGAGTGAACCGGGTCGGCGCCCCGGGGGAGTTTACCCGGGCCCATCGGGAGCTTCCCGTGGGTCGGAGCCGGTATCGCCCGGCCCGCGGGGGTTTCGCCGGGGGTTCCACGCGGCGCAGTCGTGGTACGGAGCTTGCGGGCTCGGTCCGTGACGATGCCGGGGAAACGGAGCGGAGCGATGGGAATCAGGATGCGCGTCATCGCGGCAGTCGCCGTCTTCGCCGCCGCGGCGCTGTCGGTGGGCGCCGTCGCTGCCGGGCAGGCCCGGGATCGCCGTCCGCCGGAGCGCCCGCAGCCGCGGGCCGAGCCACGGCGGCCAGCGCCGCCCCGGCCGGCGCCGCCGCGGCCGTCCAAGCGCGGCACGTTCATCTTCATCGGCGGCTACTTCTACGACCCGTTCTTCGGTCCCTACCCGTGGTGGCCGCGCGGCGCCTACCCGCCGTGGTACTACCCGGTCTACGACTACCACGCCGAGGTGCGGGTCGCGGCCACGCCGCGTCACGCCGCGGTGTACGTCGATGGCTTCTACGCCGGCATCGTCGACGACTTCGACGGCACGTTCCAGCGCCTGGCGTTGCCGGCCGGCGGCCATCGCCTGGCGCTCTACCTCGAGGGCTACGTCACCGAGGAGTTCAGCATCTACCTGCGGCCGCGCTCGACCTTCACGCTGCGCCACACGATGCTGCGCCTGCCGCCCGGAGGCGTGAGCGAGCACCCGGTGCTCTCCGGCCCGGTGCCGCCGCCGCCCGAGGGCACCTATGCGCCGCCGCGCGGCACGCCGCCGCCGGTGCAGATGCCGGCGCCGCCGCCGCCTGCCGGCGAGCCTGGTACGGTCGAACTCCACGTCCAGCCGGCCAGCGCCACGGTGACGATCGACGGCGCGGCATGGCTCAGCTCCGACCCCGGGCTCTTCGTCGTGCAGCTGCCCTCGGGACGCCACCACGTCGAGGTGTCGGCGCCCGGCTATCGCACCTTCACGGCCGACATCGACGTCGCCGTCGGCGAGGTGACACCGCTCAACGTCAGCCTCGTGCGCGCGGGACTGCGATGACGCTGGGCGACCGGGTCCGCCGCGACGTCGCCGCGCAGCGACGTCGCTGGCGGTATCGCATCCACCAGGGCCGGGTGCGCTTCGACCGCGACGTCGGCGAGGCGCACCGCCGGCTCAAGCAGAGCATCCCGGCCTACCTGCGCGGCGCCAACTACCTCAGTCTGCTGACGGCGCCGGTCATCTATTCGCTGCTGGCACCGCTTTCGCTGCTCGACCTGTGGGTGACGGTCTACCAGTGGGTGTGCTTTCCGATCTACGGCATCGCCCGGGTACGCCGGCGGCGCTATTTTCCGCTCGACCGCCATCAACTCGAGTATCTGAACGCCATCGAGAAGGCGAACTGCACGTTCTGCACCTATGCGAACGGGCTGATGGCCTATGTGCGCGAGGTCGCCGCCCGCACCGAACAGTACTGGTGCCCGATACGCCACGCCCAGGCGATTCAGGCCCCCCACCCCCGCTACCGGACGTTCTTCGACTACGGCGATGCCGAGCGCTACCACGCCGAGTTGACGGTGCTCAGACGGACGATGCGGCCGCGCGCGCGGCGTCGCCGCCGGCGCTCCTGACGAGGTCGTGATGGCGGCCCCCGCCGACTGCCGCGTCGCCCTCCATCCCCGCTGGCTGTCGTGGACGCTGGGGGCGGCGCTGCTCGTCGCGGTGATCTGGGCCGCCCTGTCGCTCACCGAGGAGCGGGCGTTCCTCCGGCTGTTGCAGCAGATCGAGCCGTGGTGGCTGCTGCTGGCGGTCGCTCTGCAGGCCGGCACCTACGTCGCGCAGGGTGAGATCTGGCGGCGCGTCGGCGCCGCGGCCGGTCAGCCGCTGTCGCGCTGGACCGCCTTCGAGCTCGGCCTCGTGAAGCTGTTCGCCGACCAGGCGCTGCCGTCGGCCGGCGTGAGCAGCAGCGTCGTGGTGGCCCAGGCGCTCGAACACCGGCGCTGGCCGGCCGGCACGGCGATGGCGGCGGTGCTGGTCAACCTCGCCACCTATCACGTGGCGTACGCGGGCCTGGTCGGCGGCGCGCTGACGGTCCTGTGGGGACGCGGCGTGCTGCCGGCGGTCGTCGTCGCGGCCGCCGTGGCCTTCATCCTGTTCTCCGTGCTCACGGGGGCCGCGATCCTGGTGCTCGCCGGGCGCCGGCGGGGCGAGCCGCGCGGCCTGTGGCGCCGGCCGCTGCTGCGGCGCGCCGCCGACGCCATGGCGGGCGCCGACGCCGCGCTCGTCCACGACCCGCGCGTCATCGCCGGCGGGACCGCCCTTCAGGCCGCGATCGTCGCGCTCGACGGCGCCACGATCTGGACGCTGATCGTCGCCGCCGGCACGACGGTCTCACCGAGTGACGTCTTCGCCGCCTTCATGATCGCGAGCCTCGTCCGCACGCTGGGGATCGTCCCCGGCGGCCTGGGAACCTTCGAGGGCAGCGCGGTGGTGATGCTGCGGGCCGTCGGCGTCGATCTCGCCGTGGCCCTCTCGGCCACCCTGGCCTATCGCGGGCTGAGCTTCTGGGTGCCCCTCGTCCCGGGGTACGTGTGCTCGCGGCGGGCATTGGGCGGGCGTCAGGCGTTGCCATCGGCGCCGGCGCCGCCGTTCTGGGCGATGGAGACCGACGCGCTCCATCGCCGCCTCGACTCGGGTCCGGGCGGACTGTCGACGGCAGAAGCGGACCGGCGCCGGCGCGTCGTCGGTCCCAACGCCCAGCGCCAGCCGGACGCGTCGTCCGCCTGGCCGGTGCTGCTGCGGCAGGTGCGCAGTCCGCTCCTGCTCCTGCTGGTGTTCGCCGCGGTCGTCTCGGCGGCGACCGGCGAGTGGCTCGATGCGGCGATTGTCCTGACCATCGTGCTCGTTTCCGTCGGCATCGGGTTCGCGCGCGAATTCCGCGCCGCGGCGGCCGCGGCGGCGCTGCGCGCCCGGCTGCGCGCGTCGGTCACCGTGGTGCGCGATGGGCATGCCGCGGCCGGCCCGTCCGAGATGCTCGTGCCCGGCGACGTGGTGCTGCTCGAGGCGGGCAGCCTCGTGCCCGCCGACGCCGTCGTCCTCACCGCCGCCGACTTCTTCGTGAGCGAGGCGGCGCTCACCGGCGAGAGCTTCCCGGTGCAGAAGCAGCCGGGCGCGGTTGACGCGGCCACGCCCGTTCGTGAGCGTACCAACTGCGTCTTCCAGGGCACCAACGTCCGCAGCGGCACCGCGCGCTGCCTGGTGTACGCCACCGGCTCGGCCACCGAGTTCGGGGCCGTCGCCCGCGATCTGCAGATCCCGGCGCCCGAGACCGAGTTCGCGCGGGGCATCCGCCACTTCGGCTACCTGCTCTCCAGCGCCATGCTGCTGATGGTGCTGCTGGTCTTCGCGGCCCACATGTTCCGCGGCCGCCCGCCGGCCGAGACGCTGCTCTTCGCCGTGGCGCTCGCCGTCGGCCTCAGTCCCGAGCTGCTGCCGGCGATCCTGAGCGTCAACCTGTCGCGCGGGGCTCGGCAGATGGCGACGCGGGGGGTGCTGGTCCGGCAGCTCGACGCCATCGAGAACCTGGGCAGCATGGACGTGCTGTGCACCGACAAGACCGGCACGCTGACCGAGGGCCGCGTCACGATGGACGGCGCCTACGACGCCGCCGGCCGCCCGTCGCCGGCGGTGCGGGAACTCGGCGCCTGGAACGCGGCGCTCGAAACCGGCATCACCAGCCCGCTCGACGAGGCGATCGTCGCCGCACACGCGCCGGACCTTGCCGCGGTGCGCAAGCTCGGCGAGATTCCCTTCGACTTCGTCCGCAAACGGGTGACCGTCGTCGTCGGCACGCGCGAGGGCGCGCAGCTGGTCACCAAAGGCGCGTTCCCTCAGGTGCTCGACGTCTGCTCGCACTCGGCCGACGGGACGCTCCTCGATGCGGCTGCCCGCGCCGGACTGGAGCGGCGCTTCGAGGCCTACACCGGCCGAGGCATCCGGGTGCTCGCGGTCGCGAGGCGGGCGATCGAGGAACGCCCGGCCTACACCCGTGACGACGAACACGACCTGCACTTCGTCGGCTTCCTGACCTTCTCCGACCAGCCGAAGGCCGGGGTGAGCGAGGCCCTGGCCGGCCTCGGCGCGCTGGGCGTCTCGGTGAAGCTGGTCACCGGCGACAGCCGGCTGGTCGCCCAGCATCTGGCGGCGGTCGTCGGGCTGCGGGCCGACCACGTGCTCACCGGCCGCCTGCTCGACCAGCTGCACGGCGAGGCGTTGTGGCGCGCCGCCGGGCAGACGGATCTGTTCGCCGAGGTCGATCCCAATCAGAAGGAGCGCATCATCCTGGCGCTCAAGCGCGGCGGCCACGTGGTGGGCTTCCTCGGCGACGGCGTCAACGACGCGCCGGCGATGCACGCGGCCGACACCAGCCTGTCGGTGGCCGAAGCCGTGGACGTCGCCCGCGAGGCCGCCGACTTCGTCCTGCTCGAGCGCGGCCTCGACGTGATCCGGCGCGGCATCGAGGAGGGGCGCCGGACCTTCGCGAACACGATGAAGTACATCCTGACGACGACCAGCGCCAACCTGGGCAACATGGCCAGCATGGCCGGGGTCTCGCTGTTCGTGCCGTTCCTGCCGCTGACCGCCGGGCAGATCCTGATCAACAACTTCCTGTCGGATGTGCCGGCCATCGGGCTGGCCGACGACCGTGTCGACCCCGAACTGGTCGCCCGGCCGCGCCGCTGGGACATCGCCTTCATCGGCCGCTACATGATCGAGTTCGGCGTGCTCAGCTCGGTCTTCGACTTCGCGACCTTCGGCGTGCTGTTGTGGGGGTTCGCGGCGGCCCCCGAGGTGTTCCGCACCGGCTGGTTCGTCGAGTCGCTGCTGACCGAGCTGGTCGTCGCGCTCGTGGTGCGCACCGAGCGGCCGTTCTTCCGCAGCCGCCCCGGCCGGCTGCTGCTCGGGTCCACCCTGGCGATGATTGCCCTGGCGCTGGCGATGCCTTATCTGCCAGGCATCGCGACGCTCGGGTTCGTGCCGCTGCCGGCGCCCCTCCTCGGCGCCGTCGTCGGCATCACGATGGCCTACGTGCTGGCGACCGAAGCGCTGAAGGCGTGGTTCTACCGCCGCACGTCCGCCGGCGTCCGGTCTACTCGGCGACGACGGCGATGACCTCGATCTCGATGAGGAAGCCGGGGTTGGCCAGCCGCGGCACTTCGACGAGGGTGCTGGCCGGCAACTCCCTGGTGAAGTACTTCGCGCGCACGTCGCGGATCACCTGCACCTGGCCGGCGTCGCGCATGTAGTAGTTGGTCTTGACGACGTCGTTGAACGACGCGCCGGCGGCCTTGAGCGCCGTGTCGAGGTTGGCGAACACCTGACGCGTCTGCGCTGCCAGGTCGCCCTCGCCGACCAGCTGTCCCTTCGCGTCGAGCGCCACCTGGCCGGCGATGTAGACGGTGCGGCCGCCGCGGGCCGAGACCACGTGTGAGTAGCCGGTCGGCGTCGACAGCCCCGGCGGGTTCATGCGCTGAATCACCGAACGTCCTCCCTGCGCGTTGCCGACGGCGGTCCAGGCGCCGGTCAGCGCCGCACTCACCACCGCCGTTCCCACCACGATTCCGATCGTCGAACGCGTCATGTCGCCTCCACGGGGTCAGATCAGGCGGCGCGGCAGATGGCCGCCGAGGTGCATCGTCAGGTCGTAGACCGAGGCACCGCACGCGGCGGCGACGTCCTCGGGCCGCGACCCGGGTTCCCAGTCGAAGCAGGTGGCGACGTCGCCGGCCTGCACGTCGGTGTCGGGGCCGAGGTCGACGATCGTGTGCGATGCCGACACCGAGGCCACGACGGGAAAGTGGCGGCCGCGAATCCGCACGCTGGCGCCCTTCGCCGCAATCCGCGGCCAGCCGTCGGCGTGGCCCACCGGCACCGTGGCCACCCAGGTGTCCCCGGTCGCCATGAAGGCGCGGCTGTAGCCGGCGCTGGTGCCCGCCGCGAGCTTCTTCACGTAGGCGACGCGCGACCGCAGCGCGAGCGCCGGGCGCAGATCGAGCCGGCCCTGCGTGCGGAACGCCGGCTCGGGATAGATGCCCCACAGCGCCATGCCCGGCCGCACCATGTCGAGCGTGGCGTCGGGATGCTGGAACAGGGTATAGGTCGAGGCGGCGTGCCGGCGCCCGATCGCCACGCCGGCACTGCGCAGCCGTCCGGTCAGCGCCTCGAAGCGGCGCAACTGCTCGCGATCGAACTCCAGGTCTTCCGTGAAGGTCATCATCACGCCGGCGATCGCGACGCCGCGCCGGCTGGCGAGATCGCGGATGAGCGCCTCGGCCTGCGCATGCGGCACGCCGACCCGTCCGATGCCGGTGTCGACGCAGACGTGGATCCGCACCGGCCGGCCGCTCGACGCGGCGGCGCGCTCCAGCGCCGCGCCCATCGGCGTGTAGACCATCGGCATGATGTCGCGGCGCTGCAGATCGGCGAGTTCGTCGGCCGCCACCGGGCCCATCAGCAGCACCGGCTTGGTCACGCCGGCATCGCGGACGGCTTCGGCTTCCTGGCGTTTGACGACGGCGAAGCCGGCGACCGCCGGCGCGGCTTCGAGCTGGCGTGCCACGGTGGTCACGCCCAGGCCGTAGCCGTTGTTCTTGATCACGGCCAGGATCGGCTGGCCGGCCGCCGCGCGCGCCACCTCGCCGAGGTTGTGCTGCAGATGCGCGGCGTGCACCTCGATCCACGGATCGAAGCCCGACGGTGCCGCCGCGGCGGGCGCCTGGCCGGCGGCGAGCGGACGCACGGCGAGGCCGGCCGCAGCCGAGGTCAGCAGGTGGCGACGCGTGAGGCGCACGGCGGGACTATACCGCCTTCGGCGCGTGACGCGAGGCGCGGTTCAGGCGGTGCGGGGCTTGCGGGCGAAGAGCAGGATCGAGGTAGTGCCGACGAGCGCCAGGAACACGATGAGCGCGGCCGCCCACGGCGCCAGGCGGCCGGCGACGTGGAGAATCGCCAGGCTCACGGCGACGCACGACCACATCGAGACCAGCGCGCTCGTCGCCGCCTTCCTCGACATCCCGCGCCCTTCGTCGAGCACCTTCATGTACGGGGCGAACAGCGGGATGCGCAGCAGCCGGTCCTCGAGCCATGGGCAGCTGCGGGCGAAGCAGTAGGAGGCGATGATCAGGAAGATCGTCGTCGGCAGACCGGGGACGAACACGCCGAGCCAGCCCATGCCGGCCGAGGCGACGCCGACACCGGCGAAGGCCCAGCGCCGCGGGTCACGGACCCACGACACGGGCTGGCGATCGACCGGGCAGGCGTTCTCCATGGGGCGAGGCCAATTGTGTCGCGCCGGAAGCCGGCGAGGCAACCCCTGGGCGACCGGGAGCGTCCGGCCGCGGGGGCCGACTCAGCGACCGGCGGCCAGGGCGGCGGCGAAGGCGCTGGCGGCCTGCCGCACCCGGGCGGCATTCGCCGGGCCCATCCGCAGCACGTGCTTCTGCGCCGGCGGCAGCGATTCGAGTCCGGGGTTCGCGTAGCCGTAGCCCGACACCCGCTGAACCACCGCGATCTCGTCGGGCGCGTCGGGCGTCGAGGCGACGACGGCCGCGGCCCGCTGGACGGCGTCGCGCACGCTGCCCGAATGGCCCTGCCGCGCCCACGCCTCGGAGAGGCGCGGCTCGATCGTCCGGAACGCCTCGGCGAGCCGGGCCGGATCGACGCTGGCCACCGCGGCGGCGAGGCCGTCGTAACGCGCGAAGCTGCGCGCGTCGACGACCGTGGCCCCGCGCCGCGTCGCCACCGCGAAGCCCGCCGCCGGGCGGAGCGGCGCGAGATCGCGCGCCGGCGACTGTCCCTGGGCCAGCCGGTCGATGGCCGTGGCGAGGCTGCCGAGCAGGTCGTCGGTCGCCAGCCAGGCGAGCAGCTGCGGATGCGCGCTGAGCCCCGACAGCAGCGTGCGCAGGAACGGATCCATCTGCTCGAGCGGCGGCAGCACCACCGCCGGTGCGGCCGCGGCCGGCGCCTCGGCCGCGGGGGCGGCGCTCGCCGTCGCCGTCTGCGGCGTTGGGCGGCTGCGCTGCCACACGTACCACCCCAGAGCGCCGAGCACGGCGATCGCCACCGCGATCAGCGCCAGCGGTGCCCACGACGGCCGTGGGGTCTCGAACGTCGTCGCCGGCCCGGCGCCGTCGCGCGCAGGGTCGAGCGGAAGGTCGTCGAGCTGGCTCATGACCACCCCCTCGAACCGAGCCTGTCAGATCGACGACGGCGACGCAAGGTCGGCCGGCCGCCGGCTCAGCGAACCTGGCGGGCCCGGCGCGCCGTCTCGAGGTTGCGGGCCGCGTCGGCGAGCCCCGGCTGGAGGCGGAGCGCTTCTTCGAACTGGGCGATGGCCTGATCGAGCCGGCCTTGTGAGCCCAGCGCGATGCCGAGGTTGTTGTGCGCCTCGGCGTAGCCGGGCCGGGCGGCGATCGCCGCCGTCAGCGCCGCGACCGCCTCGTCGAGCCGGTTGCCCTCGAGCAGGAACACGCCGAGGTCGTAGTGCGTCTCGGCATCGCCCGGCGCCAGTTCGACGGCGCGGCGCAGGTGCCCGAGCGCCTCGTCGCCGCGGCCGAGACCGGCCAGGACGTTACCGAGGTTACGGTGCGCGCGTGCCGAGGTCGGCTCGACCGCCAGGGCCCGTTCGAAGGCCGCCGCCGCCTCGGCCAGCCGCCCCTGCTCGGCCAGCGCCGTGCCGAGGTTGTTGTGGGCGCCGGCCGAATCGGGCTCCCCGGCCGACGCCCGGCGGAAGTGCTCGGCGGCCTCGTCGCGCCGGCCGGCCGCCAGCAGCGCGTTGGCCAGGTTGAAGTGCAGGTCGGGATAGTCGCCGCGCTGGCGCAGGCCGTCGCGATAGACGCCGATCGCTTCGTCGACCCGGCCCATCGCCCTCAGCGTCACGCCGAGGTTGTTGGCGGCCGGCACGTAGTCGGGCGCGATCGCCAGCGCGCGCCGGTAGTGGCCTGCGGCCTCGTCGTAGCGGCCGTCGTCGTGCAGCGCCGCGCCGAGGTTCGTTTCGGTGATGGCCCGCGCCCGGGCTGCCGAGGTGACCGGCCAGAGGCAGAGCGCGGCGGCGGCCGCGGCCACCGCCATGGTTCGTGCCCGCCGGCCGGCCGGCCAGCCGGCCCACCCGGCGGCCAGCTGGTCGATCGCCGCGGCCGCGAACAGCACCAGCACCGGGACGAGCGGGAAGCGATAGCGGGCGAAGACGTAGAAGGCCAGCGTCGTCAGCGCGAAGGTGGCGGCGACGGCGTAGAGCACCCACAGGCGAGGCCGATCGGCCCAGGTGAACCACAGCCCGAGCACCGCCAGCGGGACCAGGACGCCGAAGTGCGTGATCGGCCCCAGCACGCGCAGCGGCCACGACCACTCGGCGTGCGATTCCTGGGCCTCGGTGTCGATCATCTCGGCAGCGTTGACGAGCAGCACCGCCTTGCGCGCCTGCAGGCGAAGCCACGCCAGCGGCTCCGCCCTGATGAAGGCGCCCGCCCGCCCGGTCCAGTAGCGCGAGACCTCGGCCGGCGTGAGCGTGCGGCCGGTGGCCCGTTCGGCCAGTTCCGTGGCGTCGCGCCGTTCGAACTCGGGCGAGCCGCGGCCGAAGCGCAGGGGCACGTAGCTGCCGTCGGCGGCGGCGTTGTTGCCGATGTAGAAGTTGGACCCGAACTGCGACGTCGTGAGATACAGTCCGCCGCTCACCGCGTAGTTGCGCAGCGCCACCGGAGCCAGCACCAGCGCGACGCCGGCCGCGAACAGTGCGGCCGCGGCGCCGCGGCGCAGCCGTGTGTGCGGCACGCCCCACCACGCCCACGCGCCCAGCACCACGACGAGCACCAACGCGTTCTCGCGGGTCAGGCTCAAGGCGCCGATCGCGGCGCCGAGTGCGAGCCAGAGGCCGCGCCGATCGTGCCCGCCGGTGAGCAGCCTCGCGGCGAGCGCCGCCGCGGCCGACACGAACGCGACGTCGAGCACCGACTTCTGGATCAGCCCGTCGAAGAAGATCGCCGGCGCGTAGGCGGCGAGGATCAGGCCGGCGGCGATGCCGGCGCGGGCCGAGAACAGCCGGACCCCGGCCACGGCCACCAGCACCGCCGACAGCGAGCCGATCACCGCCTGGACCAGCCGCACTGCCATCGGGTCGTGGCCGAACACGGCGTAGACGACCGCGAGGAAGTAGGGATACAGCGGCGCCTGATAGAAGACGTCGCTGCCGATCCAGTCACCGGCGGCCAGCCGCACCGCCCACTGGTCGTAGCCGCGCGCATCGCCCATCAACACCGCGAAATACGGCGTCGCCCGCATCTGCCAGACGTGCACCAGCCGCAGCGCGAGGGCAGCGGCGAAGACGGCCGCGGCCCAGCGCCACGGCAGGGCCGGCCCGGAGGCGGCCGCGGGCACGGCGGTCGCGAGGCCGGATCGGGCGGGATCGCGGCGGACAGAGCGTGAAGACACGGCGGACGGGCCGCCGCCGATTATGGCTCGATGCCCAGACCAGCGGCCAGCAGCCGCGGATGCGCCGCCACGTCGAGGCGCCCGCCGGCCCCGAACATCAGCGGCGGCTCGCACACGTCGCGGGTCAGCAGCAACGTGCCGAACGCCCCTTCCTGCGCGACCAGGAGCTCCCCGGCGGCGTGCGCCACGGCGAGGCCGGCGCGGGTCAGCCGGCTGGTCTCGCCGACCTGCGCCCCGACGATGATGCCCAGCCCGGCGCCGCGGGCCGTGTCGACGACGTCGAGCGCGCGCAGGACGCCGCCCATCTTCGAGACGCGGAGGTTGATCAGCCACCGCGCCGCCGTCGCGGTCAGGTCGGCGACGGCGGCCACCGTGGCCACGCTCTCGTCGACGACGACCGGCAGCGCCAGCGCGTCGGCCAGTTCGGCGAGCTCGTCGAGGCGGCCGGCCGGCGCGAGCGGCTCCTCGACGGCGAAGAGCGGGGCATCGAGGGCGCGCAGGTAACGGACCGCGGTCTCGACGTCGGGCCACAGGTTGTTGGCGTCGACGCGCAGGCGGCGTGACGCGTCGATCGGCGGCAGCGTGGCGAGCCTGGCGCGATCGCGGGTGAGGTCGCCCGACAGCTTCACCTTGAAGTCGCGGAACCCCATCGAGTCGTAGCGGGCGGCGAGCCGGCCGAAGGCCTCCGGCGCCATGTCGCCGAGGACGGCCGAGTACTGGAAGACGCCTGAGAGCAGCGGCAGGTCGAGCAGCGTCTCGAGCGGCCGTCCGGCGGTGCGTCCGATGAGGTCGAGCAGGGCCAGTTCGACCGCGCAGAAGGCGGCCGGGTGGCGATCGATCGCTTCGGCGTGGGCGGCCATCCAGGCGCGGAGCGCGCCGAGGCTGGTGACGGCGAGGAGCGACGAGCGGTGCGCGGCGACGAAGGCCAGCGCCGAGTCCACCGTTTCGCCGGTGACGTACGGGCGCGGACACCCCTCGCCGACGCCGACGACCCCGTCGGCGCCGCGCACCGTCACGACGATGGCGGCGGTCTCGTCGCGGGCCGCCGACGCATGCGCAAAGCGCGTCGTGAAGGGAATGGCGAGCGAGGCGGCGTCGAGGGCAGCTAGCGGCGGGCCGGCGGCCATGTCCGACGTTACTCGATCAACGCCTCGAGCGGCAGCTTCAGCTCGCGGGCGTAGACGAGCACGGCCGGCTTGTACTGGCCTTCCCGCTGGCCGGCGCGCACGCACGCCGCCTTGTAGGTCTCGCCGCTGCCCGGCCTCGCCCAGTGCAGCGACGGCCGCGGCAGCCGGCCGCTGTCGCGCTTGCTCTGGTATTCGAGGTTGCGGGCCGCCAGGCCGGCGTCGATGGCGGCCTCGAGGTCGGCGCGGACGGCGGCGTCCACGGCGCCGCCGGGCTCGACGAACAGCGCGTAGGCCTGGGCCGCTTCGTCGGCGACCATCAGGAAGAACGGCGGCTGCAGCCGCGCCGCGGCGGCCGCGGCCTGCACCGCGTCGATGACCTGCGACTCGTAGAGCTTCTCGCCGGTGAGGCTGGTGACGCCGCGGCCCTTCTGCACGAAGCGCAGCAGCGGCGTGGCGCGATGCCGGCCGGCCACTTCGACCAGGTCGTTCATCGCGTAGCGGTACAGGCCGCCGGCGGTGGTGACGATGACCTGATAGCGCCGGCCGGCGTCCAGCTCGTCGATCAGGCGGACCTCGCCGCGGCCGTCGTTCCACGCCGTCTCGTCCACGAACTCCAGGTAGGTGTGGCGCAGCGGCACGAGGCCGGCCGGCGACTCGGCATCGAGGGCGAGCGTGCCGCGAAACTCGGTGGCCTGGTAGCCGAGCTCCATCACCTGCGTGGTCGCCGGCAACAGGCGGCGCAGCGCCCCCAGGGCGATGCCGCAGCTGCCGCCGGTCCACGTCGTGACCAGCGCGATGCGCGGCCACGCCGTGGCGTAGGTGAGCGCCGGCAGGCGGTCGAGGGCCGCGGCGCGCGCCGCCTGCGGCGTGATGCGCCCGGTGATCGCCGCCCGCACCGCGGCGGGCAGTTCGCCGGCGCGATCGAAACGTCCGCTGGCGAGCGACGCGGTCAGCCACGCGCGGTGGGTCTCGAGCAGCGTCGCCAGGCGCAGGAAGCTCGACGGGTTGGGGGCGCCGAGATAGGTGAGGTCTGGTGTCTCGAGCGCGAGGCGCAGGATCAGCAGGTACTTCAGCTCGTGATCGGCCACCGCCGAGACGTCGGGCGGCACGACGAAGCGGGCCTTCACCAGCCGCGGCATCGAGCGATAGAGGTGGCCCGACACCGAGCCGACGGCATGGCCCGAGTCGAGCGTGTCCTCTACCGCCGCGCCCATGATGCCGAGCGTGCGGCCGGAGAACGCCGCGGGACAGGCGCGGTGCTGGAGATACGAGAAGATCTTCTGCTCGGTGCGGTGGATGCCGAGCTGCGACGGCGTGATCGGGATGAACTTCGGCGCGCCGGTGGAGCCGCTGGTCTGGGCGTACATCGCCGGCGCTTCCGCGGTGAGCGCCGGTTCACCGGTGAGGCGCTGGCGTTCGACGTAGCCGCGCAGGTCCTCGTAGGACTGGATGGGCACCCGCGCCGCGTAGTCCGCCGGGGTGCGGATCGCCGCGAAGCCGTGCCGCCGGCCGAACTCGGTGTCGGCGTTGGCGGCCAGCAGGTGGCGCAGCACCGCGGCCTGGGCCCGCGCCGGCGCCGCGGCGGCGCGATCGAGCGGCCGCCAGAACCGCCACCCGTACAGCGCCATGCCGGCGCCGACGAGCGCGTCGTGGGCGAGGCTCATCGCCGAAACGGCGCCCCGAGCAGCCGCAGGAACGACCGCGGATAGTCGCGGCGGTGCAGGCCGAGGTCGCCGACTTCGCGGTCGCGCGGCAGGAACCACGTGCCGAAGAGGAGGTCCCAGACGATGACGGTGTTGCCGTAGTTGGCGTTGGCCTCGCGCGGCTCGCGCGAGTGGTGCCAGCGGTGCGTCTCGGCGCTGCCGACGACGTAGTTCAGCACGCCGTAGCGCAGCTCGATGTTGCAGTGCTGGAAGAAGCCGTTGGTGGCGTAGGACAGGTAGTAGAGGCCCAGCACCCGCGTGTCGACGGCCATCAGCACGAACGGCAGGCTGTCGAGGGCCATCTGGAATGCCTTCTCGATCGGGTGGAAGCGGCCGGTGTTGAGCCAGTAGAGCTGCTCGACCGAGTGGTGCACGGCGTGCAGCCGCCACAGCGTATCGGTCTCGTGCGCGGCGCGGTGGAGCCAGTAGCGCAGGAAGTCGACGCCGAGCACCATCAGGACCGCCTGGCTCCAGATCGGCCAGCCGTGCGGCCACCAGCCCTGGATCGGCAGATCGAGCGCCCGGGCCGGTTCGACCAGGGCGAGGGTGAACAGCAGGCTCACGAGCGGCGGCAGCGCCAGCTGCACGACCACCATGAACAGCAGATCGGTGACGACCTCGCCGCCGGGGGGCAGCCACGCCGCGCGGTACGGCCGCAGCCGCTCGAGCCCGGTGACGGCGGCCGCGGTCAGCAGGATGGGCACGTAGGTGCTGACGACGAGCGGCGTACCGGCGGCCTGCAGCAGCGCGAACAGCGAATAGGCCGTGGTCATCGCCGCCGGGTAGATGACCCAGGCCGACCAGTGCGACGGCGCGGCGGAATCAGGGCGTCGGAGCGTGTCCACGCAGGTGATAGTGCCCGTACACGGCCAGCCAGGTCGTGAGCCCCAGGTGAAATACGGTGGGCAGCGGGGCGTCGAGCCACCAGTGACCGCGGAAGAGTGTCGCGCCGAGCACCAGCCGGGCGGCCATCACGGTACCGTAGACCGCCGCCGCCCCCCCGATCCAGGCCCCGGCCGTGCGCCGCGGCCGGGCGCGGCCGCTGGTGATGCCGGCGGCCGCTACCGCCATCACTCCGGCCAACCCGAGCTGGGAGGCCACCAGCACCGGGTACGGCAGGGCGCCGCTCTGCCACGCGGCGAATTCCGGCAGCCAGCGCCAGCCGGTCGCCAGGGCCAACGGCTGTGCAGCGACGCGCAGCAGAAAGACGCCGAGCAGCGCCCACAGCCACCGGCCGTGGGCCCCGCGCGGCCGAGGGGTTTCCATGCCAAGATTGTATGGAGCGGATGCCGGCCCGGATCTAGAATGGCCGGGCTTGGGCGCCATGCGGGCGCCTTCTGGATATTGGAGCATCGGACGGCGGACTCGCACTGAACTCAAGGGGGCGAACATGGCAGGTCGGAACGGACGTTTCGCGGTGCTGTCAGGAGCGGTAGGACTGGTGCTCGCCGCGGCCGGCGCCGCCCAGGCCCAGGCCCCTTCACCGACGCCGACGTTCTCGAAGGACATCGCGCCGATTTTCCAGGCGAAGTGCCAGGCGTGCCATCAGCCTGACTCGATCGCCCCGATGTCGCTCATCTCCTACCAGCAGGCGCGGCCGTGGGCCCGGTCGATCAAGGACCGCGTCGCCCGCCGCCAGATGCCGCCCTGGCACATCGACCCGTCGGTCGGCGTGCAGCGCTTCAAGAACGACCTGTCGCTGAGCGACGCGCAGATCGACACCATCGTCCGCTGGGTCGACGGCGGCGCGCCGCAGGGCGACCCGAAGGACCTGCCGCCCGCCAAGGCGCTGGTCACCAACAACGAGTGGCAGGGCGTGATGGACGGCTACGGCGCGCCCGACATGGTCATCAAGTCGTCGGAATACAAGATGCCGGCGGTCGGCCAGGACGTGTGGTATCGGCCGATGACCGACATCCCGCTCACCGAGCCGCGCTGGGTGCGGATGGTCGAGATCCGGCCGACCAACCTCAAGGCGCGCAAGATCGTTCACCATTCGATCGCCTACCTGGTGCTGAACGGCGACGCCGACGCGGTGAACACCGGAACGGCCACCTTCGGCCTGAGCGCCGCGGCGTCGCGGGAAGACCTGCTCAACCGCCGCCCGCAGCTCATGGAATGGGCGATCGGCAAGGGCTACGACCGCTTCGCCGACGGCACCGGCAAGCTGATGGTGCCGGGCGAGAAGATCTCGTGGGACCAGCACCTGCACGCGGTCGGGGAAGAGGTCACCGGCGGTTCGGAGATCGGCCTGTGGTTCTACCCGAAGGGCGAGGAGCCGAAGAAGCGCAGCTATCTCATCGGCTTCACCGGGCTGCGCCAGCGCGAGTTCCTCGACATCCCGCCCAATTCGATTGCCTACACCGAAGGGTTCACCGTGTTGAAGGAGAACACGATGATCACCAACTTCCAGCCGCACTTCCACCTGCGCGGCAAGGCGATGAAGGTCGAGGCGATCAAGCCCGACGGCGCCCGCGAGATCGTCAGCTACGTCGGCAACTTCAATTTCAACTGGATGACCAACTACATCTACGAGGACGACGCCTCGCCGATTTTCCCGAAGGGCACGATCATCCAGGTGAGCGCGTGGTACGACAACACCGCCGCGAACAAGGACAATCCGGATCCCGAGCAGTGGGTCGGTTACGGTGACCGCACCGTCGACGAGATGGCGCATGCGTGGATGAACGTCGTCTACTACACCGACGACGAGATGAAGGCCATCCTCGACGAGCGCAAGGCCAAGGCCGCTCGCACCACCATGGAGCGGGATCGCCAGTAGGTCAGCGAGGCTGCGCCGCTGAATAGACGGGCGGCTTCGCCTCGCTGACGCAGTGTTTCCTGGCCCGCCCTCCGGGCGGGCATTGACCGAGGGCAGATGATGTCGGTGTTCCGTCGGACGGCGCTCTCCGCCAGCGCCGTCCTCCTGCTTGCGGGCGGGGTGCGGGGGACTGCGCAGCAGGCCCCCGTCCTGCCCTACGACCCGCCGCGACAGTTCGGCTCGAGCATCACCGGCGCCTTCGAGGGCTGGTTCGACAACGCCGACGGATCGCACAACTTCCTGGTCGGCTACTTCAACCGCAACCTGAAGCAGGCGATCGACGTCCCGATTGGCCCCAACAACCGCATCGAACCGGGCGGGCCGGACCTGGGCCAGCCGACGCACTTCCTGCCGGCGCGGCGGACCGGGGTGTTCCTCGTCCAGGTGCCGAAGTCGTTCACGGCCGAGCAGAAGCTCACCTGGACGCTGGTGGTCAACGGCCAGACGACGCAGATTCCGCTGCGCCTCCACCGCGACTACAACGTCAATCCGTTCGGCGACGTCGCCATCGGCAACGAGCCGCCGGTGCTGAAGCTGGCCGAGAACGGCCCGACGATCAAGGGACCGGTGGCCACGCTCGCCGGAGCCCCGATGCTGACCGCGGCGGTGGGCACGCCGTTGCCGCTCACCGTGTGGGTGGACGACGACGGCAAGTACGCCAGCGCCACCATGGCGCCGATCACCGACGGCCGCTCGCCGGTCGACCTCCACTTCCTGAAGTACCGCGGGCCAGGCGCCGTGAAGTTCGACACCGCCTCTCCGAAGCTGCAGGTGGCCAGGGGCGGCGCCATCAACCAGCCGTTCAGCGCCAAGGGCAGCGTGTCGGCGACCTTCAGCGCGCCCGGCGAGTACGCGCTGCACGTGCTGGCCACCGACTACTCGGGCGAAGGCGGCAACGGCGAGGTCTGCTGCTGGACCAACGCCTACCTGAAGGTCACCGTCAAGTAACCCGTCACTCGACGGGGCTCGGGGCTCGGGTCTCGGGGCGCACGTAGACGTAGCCGTCCACCGCGTCGACGGTCAACGGCGTGTCGAACAGGCCGCTCAGTCGCGCCGAGGTGAGCATCTCCGCTCTCCGCCCGTCGGCCTCCAGCCGGCCGCCCTTCAAGAACAGCACCCGATCGATCTCCGGCACGATTTCCTCGACGTGGTGGGTGATCAGGATGAGCGTCGTGCCGGCCCTGGCGATGGCCCGCACCTGTTCCATGAAGGCATGGCGCGCCGCCAGGTCCAGCCCGGTGGTCGGCTCGTCGAGCACCAGCGCGCGCGGCGACGGCGCCAGCACCCGTGCCAGCATCACCCGGCGGGCCTCGCCGCTCGACATCTCGTGCAGCTGGCGGTCGGCGAGGTGGGCGGCGCCCACCTGGGCCAGGGCCTCGAGCGCGCGGGTCCGCATCGCCGCCGTCACCTCGCCGTAGCGCAGGATGCCGTGCGACGCCAGGAAGGCCGACACCACGGCGGCGAAGCCGGTGATGCGGCCCTCGCTGTTGCCGCCGACGAAGCGGTGGTGCAGCGCCGGCGAGACCACGCCGAGCTGCGGGCGCAGTTCGGCGACGTTCCAGCGGTCGCTGCCGAACACCCGCACCGGGGCGACGGCTTCGTCACCGGCCAGCGCCCGTTCGTCGTGGGTGAGCAGGCCGACCAGCACCGATTTGCCGGCGCCGTTTGGTCCGACGATGGCGGTGTGTTCACCGGCGGCGATCGACAGGCGCAGTCCGTGCAGCACCGGGCGGCCGCCCTTGACCACGGTAGCGTTCTCCAGGGCGAGCACCGGCGCGGCGATCATCTGCGCGATCTTTGCACATCCTCGCAGAACTGGTCACCGGCGGCGGTAGCCGGGCCTTGCCGCTCGCCGCCGGGTCACGGGATAATTCTCCAGGCCGCTCCACGTCCCCGTCTCGAGCCGCCCCGACTCCGACATGCAGCAGACCTGGATCGTCACCGGCGGCGCCGGCTTCATCGGCAGCAACTTCGTGCGCCTGGCCCGGGCGCGCACCGACGCCCGCCTGGTGGTGTTCGACAAGCTCACCTACGCCGGCCACCTCGAGAGTCTCGACGGCGTCATCGACAGCGACCGCGTGCGGTTCGTGCGTGGCGACATCGCCTCGCGGGACGACGTCCGCCAGCTGTTCGCCGCCGTGGCGCCGACCGCGGTGGTCAACTTCGCGGCCGAGAGCCACGTCGATCGGTCGATCGACGGGCCCGGCGAGTTCGTTCGCACCAACATCAACGGCACCTTCGAGCTGCTCGAGGCCACCCGCGCGCTGCTGCACGGCGCCGATGCCGCGGCGCGCGGCGCGTTCCGCTTCCTGCACGTGTCGACCGACGAGGTCTATGGGTCGCTGGGGCCGAGCGGTTACTTCACCGAGACGACGCCGTATGCGCCGAACTCGCCGTACTCGGCCAGCAAAGCCGCGGCGGATCATCTGGTGCGCGCTTACCACGAGACGTTCGGCGTGCCGGCGCTGCTGACCAACTGCTCGAACAACTACGGCCCGTACCAGTTCCCCGAGAAGCTCGTCCCGTTGATGATCCTCAACGCCCTCGATGGCAAAGCGCTGCCGATCTACGGCAACGGCCAGAACGTGCGCGACTGGCTGCACGTCGAGGACCACTGCGCGGCGATTCTCCGCGTGCTCGAGGCCGGCGTGCCCGGGCAGAGGTACAACGTCGGCGGCAACTCGGAGCGCACCAACCTGCAGGTCGTCGACGCGTTGTGCGCCGCCCTCGAGGCGGCGGTACCGGCGGCGGCCAATCCAGCCCTGGCGGCGAAGGGCATCGCCCGCTACGCCGACCTGAAGACCTTCGTCGCCGACCGGCCGGGCCATGACCTGCGCTATGCCATCGACGCGTCGAAGATCGCCCGTGAGCTGGGTTTCACGCCCGCGCACTCGTTCGACAGCGGGCTGGCGGCCACGGTGCGGTGGTATCTCGACCATGCCGACTGGTGCGCCGCGGTGACCAGCGGCCGCTACGGGCGCGAGCGTCTCGGCCTGACCGCGTCCTGACGTCCGGGAGACGATCGGCGTCCGGCCGGCTCGGACAGGACCGCGCCCCGGTTCCTCGTGTAGGATGCGCCGCATGAACCACTGGCGCCTCGTCCTTGCCTTGGCCATCGGCCTGGGATCGGTCACCGCATCCGGGCGACAGCCCGCCGTCCCGTCGGCGCGGTCGCACCATCCCGACGTGCCCTACCAGTCGCCGACCTCGCTCGGCGCCGCCAGCTACGCCAAGGTGCTGTGCTCGGGGGTGTTCGTGTCGGGGCGCGACGAGGCCGAGGTCCGCGAGAACAGCGCCTACTTCCTGATGACCGAGCCCGACCGCAAGAAGCCGGTCACCGCCGAGGTCGATCGTCAGGCCAGGCGGGTACGCGTGACCGTCGGCGGCGTGACCCGCACCGCGGCCTTCTATGGCGACCAGGGCTGTGTCATCCATCCGGTGGATCACGACGGCGTCCATTTCACGCCCGTGCCGGTGCGGAGCGCGCTGCCAGACGCCGCCACCCAGCCGTGGCCGATGGGCGACGCGCCGTCGGCGCAGCCGTGGCCGGCCGGCCTCGACCGCGCCGCGGTGACCGCGGCCGTGGACCTCGCCTTCGCCGACCCCGCCGGTCTCACCGCCGGCATGGTGGTGGCCTACAAGGGCCAGATCGTCGGCGAGCGCTACCTGCCGGGGATCACGAAGGACACGCAGCTCGAGAGCTGGTCGATGGGCAAGAGCCTGACGGCGACGCTGGTCGGCCTGGTGGTGAAGGATGGCGCCTTCGGCCTCGACGACCCGGCGCCGGTGCCCGACTGGCGGCGGCCCGGTGACCCGCGCGGGGCCATCCGCGTCCGCGACGTGATGCGGATGTCGAGCGGGCTGAGCTTCACCGGCCAGGACGACCGCTGGATGGACCCGACCTGGCAGTACCACGACCACTTCTTCATCTACGCCGGTGCGGTCGACGCCTTCAAGTACGCGACCAGCTCGCCGGTCGAGTTCGCACCGAACACAGTGGGACGGTACCGCAACTCCGACCCGATGACGCTCGGCTTCCTCGTGCGCCAGGCGGTGGAGAAGAAGGGCGAGCAGTACCTGACCTGGCCGCAGCGGGCCCTGTTCGACCGCATCGGCATCCGGCGCCAGGTGCTCGAGCCGGATCCGTGGGGCAACTTCCTGCTGAGCGGTTACGACTACGGGACGCCGCGCAACTGGGCGCGCCTCGGCCTGCTGTATCTGCAGGACGGCGTGTGGAACGGCCAGCGGCTGCTGCCCGAGGGCTGGGCCACCTTCGTGCGCACGCCGGCGCCGGCGTGGCGGCGCAAGGAGTACGGCGGCCAGTTCTGGGTGAACGGCGAAGGCCAGTGGAGCCTGCCGCGCGACGCCTACTTCATGTCCGGAGCCGGCGGGCAGCACACCTTCGTCGTGCCGTCGCACGACCTGGTCGTGGTGCGCATGGGCCACCAGCGCGGCGCCCAGGCGGGTAGCCGACAGCTCGACAAGGCACTGGCGGCGATCGTCGCGGCGATCGATCGCAGCCGTGCCTCGACCGGTGCGGCCGCGGCGACGGCGGTGCGCGCCGGCAGGGGCGACACGCGCTTCGCCGGCAACTGGCGGATGGTGTCGTTCGTGAACATCGACGAGAAGGGCGTGTCGACGCCCAGCCGCTTCACCGGCGGCCGCATCATGTACGACGCCGCCGGGCAGATGGCCGCGCAGCTCACCTATGCCGACCGGCCGAAGCTGCCGTCGCCCGCCACCGAGGCGCAGCGGGCGGCGGCCTACACCGGGTTCCTCTCCTACTACGGCGGTTACGAGGTGGACGACGCCGCGAAGCGGGTGACACACCACGTCGAGGCTTCGACCAACCCGAACTGGCCGAACACCGACCTGGTCCGCTATTTCGAGTTCACCGACGGCGGCAACACCTTGAAACTGTCGATCCGCGACGCCACCGGCCGCACGACCGGCACGCTGACGTGGGCGCGGATCCGCTGATCCGGCCGCGCTACGGCAACCTGAACGCGTAGACGCGTCCGTTGCTCGTACCCGACATCACCGCCACGTACTGCACGCCGTCGAGCTCGTAGGTGACCGGCGTGGCGATGCCGGTCGAGAGCTTCGTCTCCCACAGCCGGGCGCCGGTCGCCGGGTCGAGCGCCATGAAGGTGCCGCCGTTGTCGCCGACGAAAATCAGCTGCCCGGCCGTGGACAACGCGCCGCCGCTCGGGATGTGGGCGATGCGCCAGCGTTCTTTGTTGGCCACCGGATCCCAGGCGACCAGGAACGCCTTGAGACCGGGCGGCGTGGTGGTGGCGCCGGCCGCCGCCGCTCCGGCCGCGCCGCCGAGTGTCGTGCCGGTGTTCCATTGGCCTTCGCGGAAGTCGAACTTCTCGCTGGTCCGGTAGACCATCGAGGTTTCCTGGCCCGGGAAGTAGACGAGGCCGGTGGCGGGGTTGAAGGCCATCGGCGGCCAATGGTGCGCGCCCACCGCCGACGGCGCCAGCCGCGCGCCTTTCGCACCGTAGCGCGCCTCGGGCGTCTCGACCGGCCGGCCGGTCTTGAGGTCGATGTGCGTGGCCCAGGTGACCGAGACGAACGGCTGCGCCGACAGCAGCTCGCCGGTCAGGCGATCGATGACGTAGAAGAAGCCGTTCTTCGGCGCCTGCAGCAGCACCTTGCGCGGCTTCCCGCCGATCGTCAGGTCGGCCAGGATCATCGGCTGCGCGGCGTTGTAGTCCCAGTCGTCGCCGGGCGTGGTCTGGTAGTGCCAGACGTAGCGGCCGGTGTCGGCGTTCAGCGCGACGATCGACGACAGGTAGAGGTTGTCGCCGCTGCCCTGGCTGCGGTGATCGCGGGCCCACGGCGAGCCGTTGCCGGTGCCGACGTAGACCAGGTTGGCCTCGGGGTCGTAGGCCAGGCCGTCCCAGGGCGTGCCGCCGCCGCCGTACTTCCACCATTCGCCCTTCCAGGTCTTGAGGGCGACCTCCATCGAGCGATCCTCGAGGCCCTTGGCTGGATCGCCGGGCACGACGAACCAGCGCCATGCCTGCTTGCCGGTGGCGGCGTCGTAGGCGGTGAGGAAGCCGCGCACGCCGTACTCGCCGCCGCCGTTGCCGATGATCACCTTGCCCTTCACGACGCGCGGCGCGCCGGTGATGCTGTAGTCGGCGCCGACCGGCGTCGTCTGCACCGCCCACGCGATGTGCCCGGTGGCGGCGTCGAGCGCGACCAGCCGGCCGTCGAGCAGGCCGACATAGACCTTGCCCTGGTAGACGGCGACGCCGCGGTTCACCGGCCCGCAGCAGTAGCGCGCGCCGCCCTCGGCGTAGCCGCCCTTGACCAGGCCCGGATCCCAGCGCCACTTGAGCGCGCCGGTGCGGGCGTCCACGGCGTAGACGACGCTCCAGGTGGAGGTGCCGTAGAGGGTGCCGTTCCAGACGATCGGCGTCGTCTCGATCTTGCCCTGCGAACCGACCTCGGTGGACCACGCCTGGGTCAGGCGGGCGACGTTCGACTGGTCGATCTTCGCCAGCGGGCTGTGATGCGTCTCGGCGTAGTCGCGGCCGTGGGTGACCCACTCCTCGGCGGGCGGCCTCAGCAGGGTGGCGTCGTCCACCTGGCGTGCTGTCGGCTGCGCACCCGCGGCGACGGCGCTGGCGAGTACGCCTCCCGTCAGCAGTCCGGTGACCAGTCTCGGTGCCTGTCGCATATGCTGTCAGCTCCCACGACGCGCCGAAGGGCCGGCGGACCCGCGGGATCTTAGTCCACACGGGCCGGCATCGGCGCCGGCGAGGTAGAGTGTCAGCGCCCCCTTCGCGAGCGCCGTGTCATGCATACCGTCCTGGCCCTGGTCAAGCACCCCGAGGAATACGCGCGGCTGATTGCCGCCGCCGCCTTGCCCGATCTGGCCGTGGTCGCGACCGCCGACGTCGGCGACGGCGTAGCCCGTGCCGCCCATGCCGGCATCCTGCTCGGCGATCCAACCCGTGTTCGCGAGGCGTTGCCGCGCATGCCGGCGTTGAAGTGGGTGCAGCTCACCTGGGCCGGCGTCGAGCCGATGCTCGATCCGTCGCTGCGCCGCGACTACGTGCTCACCAACATCCGCGGCGTGTTCGGGCCGCTGATGGCGGAGTACGTGTTCGGGTATCTCCTGGCGCACGAGCGGAAGATCCTGGTCCGCCACGAGGCGACGCGGGCCGGCCGCTGGGACACCACGCTGCCCGGCACGCTGCAGGGCAAGCGGATCGGCCTGGTGGGCGTTGGATCGATCGGCGCGCACCTGGCGGCGACGGCCAAGCACTTCGGGATGATCGTGCGCGGCTACACCCGCGCCAGCGAGGACTGCCGCCACGTCGATCACTACTTCCACGGCGCCGACAAGGCGGCGTTCGCCGCCGACCTCGACTACCTGGTGGCAGTGCTGCCCAACACCGGTGGCACGCGCCGGATCGTCGACGCGGAGATGCTAGGGGCCCTGCCGGCGCACGCCGTGGTCGTCAACGCCGGGCGGGGCGACACCCTCGACGACGCGGCGCTGGTCGACGCCTTGAACGCTGGCCGCCTCGCCGGCGCCGTGCTCGACGTGTTCTCCGAGGAGCCGCTGCCGGCCGATCACGTCCTGTGGCGCACGGCCAACGTCCACATCACCTGTCACACCTCGGCGCCGAGCTTCCCGGCCGACATCGTCGGCGTCTTCGCCGACAACTACCGGCGGTTCCGCGCCGGGCAGCCGCTGCGTTACGTGGTGGACTTCGAGCGAGGGTACTGACCGCATGTGGCCAGGGCGACCCACGTCAACTGAGCGTCAGCGGGTGGGTGGCGCGAGGCGACGCAGCTCGGCGGAGAAGTTGGTGACGTAGACCAGCCGGTCGCCGCCGCCGGCAACCTGGTCGCTCGGCCGCTCGACGTGGGTGACGACCCGCGTGCCGTCTGGGTGCAGTGTGTAGTTCAGGTTGCTGCGGCGCGGCATGATGCGCGCGTTGGCCCATGGGCGCGGCGCATCGGGGACGAATGCCCCGTTCTCCGCCCGGTAGTTGACCACCATCAGCCGCGCCGGGACGTCGTTGCGCTCGACGAACACCAGTTGGTTCGTGGTCCGCGACCACTGCGGATAGCGTCCGCCGCCGGTCGAGACCACGACGCGACCGCCCGGCCCCGGAAAGGGCCGCACGTGCACCTCGTACCGCCCCGACTCGTTCGACGAAAATGCCAGCCATCGGCCATCCGCCGAGAACGCAGGGTCGATGTCGATGGACGGGCCGTCGGTGAACTGCGACGCTTGTCCCGGCTTCCAGCCGGCGGCCTCGCTGCCCTCGACCTCCAGGATCATGATGTCGTTAGCTGGCGGGGTCGCCTGCTGGAAGGCCAGGACGCGTCCGTTGGGGTGCCACGTCGGCTGGGACTGCTGGTACGGGCTCTCACCCAGGCGCTGCACGGGCCCCGAACCATCGCTGCGGCGCCAGTAGAGATTCGGTGGCTGGTCCGCCTCCGCTGCGCTGAACACGAGGCGCGAGCCGTCGGGGGTCCACGCGGCGGACACCCCGGCGCCGCGCGTCGTGGCCGTGACTGGAGAGCGGACGCCGCGAGCGAGGTCGTAAGTCCAGAGTCCCCCGCCAGGTACGTTGTAGGCAAGGTGACGGCCATCGGGACTGAACTTCGGAGCCACCCAGTCCACGGCTTCAGCGGAGAGCGCCGTGACCTCTCCCGATGCGGACAGCCAGTCGAGAGGGGCGCCGACCTCTGTCGCCGCGCCGGCCTGATACACGAGCGCGCCCGACGCCGACGCGTGGATCTGCGCGTTCTCTGCGGCAGTCACGGCGATACCGTCGGCGATCCGCGTCGTCGCCCCTTTCAGTTCCAAGGCGGACGCGTCGAACGGCGTCGCAAACAGCGCGCCGTCTTGAACGTGGAGGAGATGGCCACTCGGCACGTAGCGTCCGTAGTCTCCAGTCAACAGCGTGCGGCGTTCGCCGGCGGGCAGTGGCTGCACCACCACCGCGCTCGGCACGCCTGGCTGAACACGTGTGTACAACACCGCACCACCGCCAGGCAGCACCTGCGGCCATCGCTGGCTGGCACTCGGATCCGATTCGATGAACGGCGAGAGTCGTCCACCGGTTACGGGAACCTGATGCAGAGCTGATCCACCGCCGATGACTGGGAGCAGGACGATGCGCCCATCCTCCATCCAGTCACCGCCGCGGGCATTCGGGGCATCGCCAATCACCGCCACCGTGCCGCCGCGCGTCTCCACTTTCTTCAGCTTGTCGTCGGCGAAGAAGGCGATCCACGCGCCGTCGGGCGAGAAGAACGGACCGCGTGCGTCGTCGGTTCCGGGTATGAGCGTCGCCGTCAGCTGGTCGAGCCGCCGCACGTACAAGCTCGACCGGGTGCCGTTCCTTGGCACTGCGGCGAATGCCAGCGTCTGGCCGTCCGGCGACAGCACGGCGGCGGTGCCGCGATTGGCGTTGAGCGTCGCATCGACACCAAGGTCGATGCTGAGGCGTTGAACCGGTGCTGGCGCCGTGGCCCGCCATGGCGCCCACTGGAGCACAACGCCGACCAGCGCCGCGCCCAGTACCGCGGCGACCGTCCAGGAGGGCCACAGCGACCTCGGGCGTCGTTTCGGCTCTGACGAGGGCGCCTGAGTCGCCGTCTGACCTCCGTCCGTCAGCGCTCGCAGCGCATCGCCGATGTCGCGCAGACGCTCTCTGGGGTCGCGCGTGAGGGAGTGCCTGAGCAGGGCAAGCAGGTAAGGCGGCGTGGTCGCCGGCAGCCGCGCCCAGTCGGGCTCGCTCCTGAGCACCGCGGCCAGCGTGTCCGAGACGGTCTCTCCCTCGAACGCGCGATCGCCCGTGAGCAGTTCGTAGAGCACCGCGCCGAACGCCCAGATGTCGGCCCGCTTGTCCACCGGCTTGCCGCGCACCTGCTCCGGGCTCATGTAGGCGGCGGTGCCCAGCAGCATGCCGGCCTGCGTCATCGCCGGGCTGGTCAGCGTGGGGGAGTGCGCCGCTTCGGCGCTGAACGGATGCGGCCCCTCGAGCGCCTTGGCCAGGCCGAAGTCGAGCACCTTCAGCGCGCCGTCGGGCGTGACCTTGAGATTGGCCGGCTTGAGGTCGCGGTGGACCACGCCGTGCTCGTGGGCGTAGTCGAGCGCGTCGGCGAGCTGGCGGGCCAGGGCGACGACTTCGCCGATGGGGAGCGGACCGCGGGCGACGCGCTCGGCCAGGGTCTCGCCGGCCGCCAGTTCGAGGACGAGGGCGCGCACGCCGTCGACCTCGACCAGGCCGTGGATGGCGGCGATGTGCGGATGGGCGAGGGTCGCCAGCAGCTCCGCTTCGCGCTGGAAGCGGGCGACGCGGTCGGGGTCGGCGGCGAGCGCCGCCGGCAGGATCTTGAGGGCGACGTCGCGCTTGAGGCTGGTGTCGCGGGCGCGGTAGACCTCGCCCATGCCGCCGGCGCCCAGGGCACCGGTGACCTCGAACACGCCGAGGCGGGACCCGACGGCCAGCGCCATGAGACGGCGCGATTCTACGTCAGGGGCATCGCCGGCGACAGGCCGGGCTCAGCGCCAGCGGCGGTTCAGCTCGGTCTGTTTGCGACCGCGGGCGGGATTCCAGACATGGCCGCAACCGCCGCAGCTGAAATAGGTGTTGGCGTCGACGGTCTTGCTGCCAGTGGAGACAGCGGACGAACCGCAGGCCTCACACGCACCGGGGCGTGCGGCCTGCGGCTCGACGTCAGCAGTCCTCTGGCGGTCAGGCCAGCCGGACGTTCTCGGCACGCGGACCCTTCGGGCCCTGGCCCGTGTCGAAGGTCAGCGACTGGCCCTCGCGGTAGGTGTCGAACGCGCCGTCGACGCACGACGCCTGGTGGAAGAAGTACTCGGTGCCGTTCTCGGCCTGGACGAAGCCGAAGCCCTTGTCACGGACGAGACGCTTGATGGTGCCCTTGGTTGCCATGTGATTCACCTGCGATCGCGCTCGCGCCGCGGCCCATTGCCGCTGCGCCTGGTTCCACGTCCGGCCTATCACCGCGATCGGCGGCCGGACGTGCATACCGCTCACGCGGCATGTGACTTCTATGAGGTCTGTTAGCGTGGGTTCGACGCAGACGATTGCGACGAAGCGAAGGCAGGACTCACGAAGAGAGAAGTCCTGACTATAGCACGAATCGCCGGCAGCCGAGCCGGCCGGGCCGTAAACGCCTCACTGGGGGGCGTTGGGCAGGTAGATCGACATCAGGTGCACCGGCGCCGTGATGTCCACGAACTGGTGCGGCACGCCCGAGGGGACGATCAGGAAGTCGCCCTTGGCGAACCGGGTGCGGACGCCGTTCTCGATGGTCGGCCCGGCCAGGTTGGTGCCGGTGCGGGTCGGGTTGGGAATGGTGCCGCCGGTGAGCAGCGTCGCCGCCCCCTCGATCACGTAGAAGAGCTCGGCCTGGGCCTCGTGCAGCGAGGCGCCCTGGGCCCGCGGCTGACGCTGCTCGACGTTGACGTTGTAGGGCGCGAGCGAGAACACCCGGACGGCCGAGGACGGCCGGTCGGTGGGCAGCTTGCCGAGCGCCGCCCGCAGCTCATCGGCGCTGAATCGGGTCGCTTTGGTGCGGTCGGTGGGCGGGGGTGGCGCCGGCGCCTGCGCCCAGGCCAGGCCGGAGGTCGAAAGAAGCAGCGCGAGCACGAACACGGACGTCGTGAGCCTGGACATGGGGCCTCCGCGAAAGGGTCGATTGTACGTCGCCCGGGCGTGCGAGAATCCCGGCGGATCGGCTCCTCGGGGAGGCAACGACGATGGGACGACTGGCCACGCTCGCGGCGGTGATGCTCCTGGCGGCGCCGGCCGGCGCGCAGGACCTCTTCTTCGACTCCGCCGGCGTGCGCATCCGCTACGTCGATCGCGGCACCGGCGAGCCGGTCGTGCTGCTGCACGGCAACGGCGGCTCGCTCCAGGGCTGGATCGACGCTGGCATCGCCGCCACCCTCGCCCGCGACTACCGCGTGATCGCCCTCGACGCCCGCGGGCACGGCCAGAGCGGCAAACCGCGCGACGCCGCGGCCTACGGCCGGCAGATGGGCCTCGACGTCGTCCGCCTGCTGGATCATCTGGGGATCCGCCGCGCGCACATGGTCGGCTACTCGATGGGTGCGTCGATTCTCGGCAAGCTCGTCACCACGCATCCGGACCGGTTCCTGACCCTGACCATGGGCGGCTCGCCCGGCCGCTTCAAGTTCACGCCGGCCGAGGCCGCACGGCTCGAGCGCGAAGCGGCGGAGAAGGAGCGGGAGTGCGTGAGCCGCAGCCAGATGATCCGGCTGGCGCCGACCGGACAGCCGCCACCGACCGAAGCCGCGATCCAGACGGCCTCGAAAGCCTGCCTGGCCAACCCCAACCAGGATCGCTTCGCGCTGGCGGCCCTGCACCGCGGCTTCACGGACCTCGCGGTCACGGCCGACCAGGTGCGGGCGATCCAGGTGCCCACCGTGGCGATCGTCGGCAGCCTCGACGGCTACGTCGCCGACTTCAAGGACCTGCAGGCGCTGCGTCCGGCGATGCGGCTCGTCGTGATCGAGGGTGCCAGCCACGGCGGGCCGAAGGGGGCGATGCTGCGCCCCGAGTTCCTGGCCGCGGTGCGTGAACTGATCGCGACGCACCCGACGACGCGGCTGCGCTGACGCCCCGACCGGCGTGGCTCAGGCCGTCGCCGTCGGCCCCTCGAAGCGGTAGCCGAGGCCGAAGACGGTGACGATGAACTTCGGGTGGTGCGGGTCGGGCTCGAGCTTCTGGCGCAGCCAGCTGACGTGTACGTCGACGGTGCGCGTTTCCGGCGTGGCCTGATAGCCCCACACGGCGTCGAGCAGCTGATCGCGCGAGAACAGCACGCCCGGGTTGCGTACCAAGTGCGTCAGCAGCTTCAGCTCCTGGGCCGACAGCCGCACCGGCTGTCCGCCGCGCAGCACCTGGCCGGCGACCGGTCGCACCACGACGTCACCGAATGCGTACTCCGCGGGCTCCGGCTTCGCCGGCGTCCGGCGGCGCAGCAGCGCTTCGATGCGCGCCAGCAGCTCGCTCGACTCGAACGGCTTGGTCATGTAGTCGTCGGCGCCGGTCTTGAGGCCCAGTACCTTGTCGGCCACGGCGTCGCGCGCCGTCAGCATCAGCACCGGCGTGTCGGTGCCATCGCGGCGCAGCTCGCGGCACACCTCGAGGCCGTCCTTGAGCGGCAGGTTGAGGTCGAGGACGATCACGTCGTAGCCGCCGCTGCGAGCCAGCGTCGCCGCCTTCTCGCCGTTCTCGGCGGTGTCGATGCGGTAGCCCTCGGCGCGCAACCGGTCGGAGAGCATCCGGCGCAGGCCGGGCTCGTCGTCGACGAGCAACACGCGGTGGCCGCCCGCAGGGGGGCCGGCGGGAGCCCCCGCGGTGGGGCTCACGCCGCCGGCTCCGGTGCCGGCGCCCCGCTGGCGCCGAGGGGCAGCCCGGGCACCTGCACGGTGAAGCGGGTGCCGCGCGGCTCGGCGCGCGAGACGCGAACGCGGCCGCCGTGCGATCGGATGACCTGATAGACCACGTTCAGGCCGATGCCGCTGCCGTCGACCTGGCCGTCGCGGGCGTGCCGGCCGCGGTAGAAGGCGTCGAACACCTTCGGCAGCTCGTCGTCGGGGATGCCGGGGCCGTCATCCTCCACCTCGATCACCACCTGGCCGGAGCGCTCGGCGCGGGCCGTGATGCGCACCGGGCTCAGCCGCCCGTGCTTGAGCGCGTTCACGATCAGGTTCTTGATCGCGGCGCGCAGCGCCTCGGCGTCGGCCATCACCAGCGGCAGCCGCGGATCGACGTCGCAGTCGACGCGCGCGTCGGGGGCGGCGACGACGATGCGGCTGTCCTCCACGGCGCGATCGATCACGTCGGCGACGCGGGTCGGCTGCAGGTTGAGGACTTCGTCGGCCCGGGTCTGCAGCCGGCAGCACAGCAGGATGTCGGAGATGGTCTTGTGCAGGCGTCGCCCCTCCTGCTGGATGATGCGGCCGTAGTGCCGGGTCTCCTCCGGCGAGGCGACGAGGTTGTCGGCCAGGTTCTCGCCCGCGCAGGTGATCGTCGACAGCGGTGTGCGCAGCTCGTGCGAGATCCGCGCGACCAGCTCCAGGGAGTCCTGCGCGGCCCGCTGCACGCGGTGCACCGACAGCACCAGCAGGCCGACGCTGAGCGCGAGCAGGGCCAGCACGCTGGCGCCGATCCACAGGTTGCGGCGCCGGGCGGCGTCGACCGCGGCCTCGAGCGAGCCGTCGCGCGCCTTCAGGAACAGCCGCCAGCGATGCGCCGCGGCGTCGGGCATCAGTCCGCGCGCCATCTCCGGATCGAGGTCGCGGCTGTGGATGCCGAACACCGGCATCAGGCTCACCCAGTCGGCGAAGTCAGCGGGCGTGAGATCCGGGTTGCTGCGGTAGAGGACGTGCTCGGGCACGTCCTCGCGGTTGACGAGCATGTCGTACTGCAGCGGCACGCCGCCTTCGAGGTGGCTGCCGAGCATGGCCGGCAGCACCTGGTCGACGATGCGCGGCAGGTCGAGCACGACGACGATCCACTCGTCGTGCGGCGTGCCGCGGCGCACGACCAGGGCCGGCACCTCGTCGAGCAGCGTCCGCTGCAGGCCGCGCGGCAGTGGCGCGTCCTCGGCGCCGCCGGCCGCCGCCGACGGCGTCGGGTCGAGCCACTCGGGCCAGGGCACGACGGCGCCGGCGCGGCCCTCGGCGTCGAGCTCGCGAACCGGGAAGCCGCCGCGTCCGTCGCGGCTGATGACGAGCACCTGCTTGGCCAGTGGCGGCCGGGCGGCCGCCGGCGTGACGTCGGCCGCCCTGGAGTGCCCCGCGCCGCGGGTTTCCGGCAGCCGGCCGTAGTACTGCGCGTAGATGGCCGCCAGCATGGCGTCGAACTCGGTCGAGAAGCGTTGCGCGGCGGCGTCGATGTTGGTCCGGGCGCGCACCTGCTCGAGGTGGCTGATCTCGCCCATCCACCGGTACTGCAGCGCCGCCAGCGCCGGCAGGAGCAGACCGATGACGACGAAGAGGAGGAGGGTGCCGCGCCGGGTCTTCCACGCCATAGGAGAATCGTAGCGCCGGCGTGGGCAGGCCGCGCCGGGTCGCAACGGCCTTTTTACCACCTCTTTACCCACGCTTATCCAGCTCTTGAAGCCTTGTCGCGCCCGGCCTTGCGACGATGACCGGGTGGCTGTGCCCCGCCTTCCCCGTCGCGCCCTGCCTGTCGCCGTCTTCCTCGTCGGCGCGCTGGCCGGGTTCACGTGGTCGCACGCGGCGGCAGCGCCGGCTGCCGTGTTCACGGCCGCGCAGGCCGAACAGGGCCGGACGGTCTACCGCGCCAGCTGTGCCGGCTGTCATGCCGGCGACCTCGGCGGTCGCGACGACGCGCCGGCGCTGGCCGGTCCCGACTTCCTGAAAACGTGGGGGCCGCGCACGACCGAGCAGCTCTACGACTTCATCCGCACCACCATGCCGCCCGACGGCGCCACGCTCCCCGGCGACGACTACCTGGCGCTGGTCGCCCATCTGCTCGAACGCAATGGCGCCGTCGCCGGCGACACCGTACTCGACGCCGCCACCGCCGTCGGCATTTCCGCCGTCGCACCCGGCCGCCCCTGACCGGCAGGAGACCCTGCGTGATCACACGTCGAGGATTCATCGAACGGGTGGCCGCCAGCGGCGGCGCCACGCTCGCCTACGAAGCGATGACCGGGCTCGGCCTGATGGCGGCGCAGCCAGCCGCGCCCTTCGCGCTCCACGGCGACGGCCGCGGCGTTCGCGTGGTGGTCGTCGGCGCCGGCCTGGCCGGGCTCACCGTCGCCTACGAGCTCGGCAAGCTCGGCTACCAGTGCCAGGTGCTCGAAGCCCGCGAGCGTCCGGGCGGGCGCGCCCACACCGTGCGCCGCGGCACGGTGAGCGAAGAGGACGGCCCGGCGCAGACGTGCGCGTTCGACGAAGGCCAGTACTTCAACCCCGGGGCGATGCGCATCGCCTACCACCACACGACGACGCTGGCTTACTGCCGCGAGCTCAAGGTGCCGGTCGAGACCTTCGCGCTGGTGTCGGAAGCGGCCTACGTCTACCAGACGCGCACCCCGGCGCTGGCCAACCGCCGGATGCGCCACCGCGAGGTGCACACCGACCTCGACGGCTACGTCGCCGAGCTGCTGAGCAAGGCCGTCTCGGCCGACGCCCTGAACGACACGGTCTCGGCGGACGACCGCGAGCGGCTGCTCGAGTACCTGCGCAGCAAGGGCGCGCTCGACGCCTCGGGCCGCTATCGCGGCGGCCCGCTGCGCGGCGGCGACGCGCCGCTGCCGCTCGGCGACCTGCTCGGCTCCCGCACCCCCTACTACCTCGACCTCGGCTTCCAATACCAGCAGTCGATGCTGCAGGTGGTCGGCGGCACCGACCGGCTGCCGCGGGCGCTGGCCGCCCGTGCCGGCGACCACGTCACCTACCGCGCCGCGGTGCGCGAGATCCGCCAGCACGAGCGCGGCGTGACCGTGGGCTACCTCGACGCGTCGGGGCGGCCGCGCTCGGTCGAGGCGCACTACTGCGTCGCGGCCATCCCGTTGACGATGCTCGCCACGCTCGATGCCGACCTGCCGCCGGCCTTCGTCAAGGCCGCCGCGTCGGTGCCCTACGCCGCTGCCGGCAAGATGGGCCTGCAGTTCAGGCGCCGCTTCTGGGAGGAGGACGACCAGATCTTCGGCGGCGCCTCGAAGACCGACATGGAGATCGGCCAGATCGTCTACCCGTCGTCCGGCTACCTCACGCCGAAGGGCGTCCTGGTCGGCTACTACCTGCAGGGCCAGTCCGGCCGGCCGATCGGCGACAAGCCGCCGGCCGATCGCCTGGCTCTGGCGCTCGAGCAGGGCCGCCGCATCCACCCGCAGTACGACGCCGAGTTCGACACCGGCTTCTCGGTGGCCTGGCACAAGGTGAAGTGGAACCTCGGCTCGTGGTCGAACACGACCCCGGTCACGCGCAGGGTGCTGGCCGAGCCGCAGGGCCGCGTCTACCTGGCCGGCGATCACCTCAACATGAACGCCTGGATGCAGGGCGCGTTCGAATCCGGCCGCGAGGTGGCCGGCGCCATCCACGCCCGCGCCGCCGCCGAGCGCACCTCGATCGCGCATTAGCCGGCGCCGGACGGCGGCCGCGCCGGGGGTTCTATACTCGGCGGATGTCCACGCCGACGCACCACCGGCTGCGCAGGGTGCTGGTCACGCGCCTGGCGCGCAACGCCGCCATCGTCGGCGGCCTGGTCGCCGGCGCGCTGGCCATCGGCGCCGCCGGCTACCACTGGCTCGACGGCCTGCCGTGGCTCGACGCCACGCTCAACGCGGCGATGATCCTCACCGGTATGGGCCCGGTGGCCCCGCTCCACTCCGCCGCCGCCAAGCTGTTCGCCATCGTCTACTCGCTGGGCAGCGGCGTGTTCTTCCTGACCATGGTCGCGGTGCTGCTCGCCCCGGCCCTGCAGCACCTGCTCCACCGCTTCCACCTCGAGCTCGACGAGCAGCGCGGCGGCGGCGCCGGCCGGGCCCGCCGAGATAGTTGACAAGGGTCAACTAGTTGCTGGACGATGGTCCACCTGCGAAGGAGGGGCCCATGGCGAGGTCCGCGGCCGGCAACGCCCGGGTCGAGGCGATCCGGCGCTTCAACCGTCTCTACACCCGCAAGATCGGCGTCCTGCACCAGGACTACCTGCACAGCCCGCTGACGCTGTCGCAGGTGCGCGTGCTCTACGAGGCGCACCGCGATCCGCCGCCGGCGGCGGCCGACCTGGCCCGCGACCTCGACCTCGACGCCGCCTATCTCAGCCGGATGCTCAAGGGGTTCGAGCGTCAGGGGCTGGTCCGCCGCGCCGCCGCCGCCGGCGACGGCCGCAAGAGCCTCGTCGCCCTCACCGCCAAGGGGCGTCGCACCCTCGACGCGCTGCAGGACCGCTCGCGCGCCGAAGTGGCGGCGCTGCTGGCGCCGCTGACTCCGGCCGCCCAGGACCGGCTGGTCGGCGCGATGCGCGCCATCGAGTCGGTGCTCGGCGGCGAGGCGGCCGGACCGGCCTACGTCCTGCGCGCGCACCAGCCGGGCGACATGGGTTGGGTGGTGGCGCAGCACGGCCTCTACTACGCCGACGAGTACGGCTGGGACATCAGCTTCGAGGCGCACGTCGCCGGCATCGTCCAGCACTTCGTCGAGCACTTCGATCCGGCCCGCGAGCGCTGCTGGATCGCCGAGCGCGACGGGCAGATCGTCGGCTCGGTGTTCCTGGTGAGGAAGAGCGCCGCCATCGCCAAACTGCGGCTGCTCATCGTCGATCCGGCGGCGCGCGGCCTGGGCATCGGCCGGCGGCTGGTCGACGAGTGCACGCGGTTCGCCCGCCAGGCCGGCTACCGCAAGATCACGCTCTGGACCAACAGCATCCTCGACGCCGCCCGCCACACCTACGAGACGGCCGGCTACACGATGGTGCACCGCGGCGGGCCCGAGCACCGCTTCGGCAAGGACCTCGTGTTCGAGACCTGGGAGCTGGTGTTGTGAACGCCGTCCCGAACCCGGGCGCCCAGCCGGCCTACGTCTGCGGCCACGCCCCGCGCGAGTTCGATCGGCTGGCCCTGCAGTCGCGCATCTACGAGGCGGTGACGCGGCGCCTGCTGGTCCGGGCCGGCGTCGACGCCGGCCAGCACGTCGTCGACCTCGGCTGCGGCGGCGGCGACGTGTCGCGCCTGGCCGCCGACGCCGTCGGCCCCGGCGGCCTGGTGATCGGCGTGGACCGGTCGCGCGACGCGGTGGCGACGGCCCGCGCCCGCGCCGCCGATCGGCCGCAGGCCCGGTTCGTCGTCGGCGAACTCGACACCTGGCAGCCCGAGGCCGCGGTCGACGCCGTGATCGGCCGGTTCGTGCTCATGCACCAGCGCGACCCGGCGGCGCTGCTCGCCAGGGCGCGCGGCTGGGTGCGGCCGGGCGGCGTCGTCGCCTTCGTCGAGTCCGACACCGGCGGCCTGCGGCCCGGCGTCCACTCGCGGCCGCACTCGCCGACCTATCAGCGCATCGTCGACGTCTGGCACGCCACCATCACCGCCGCCGGGGCCCACCTCGGCATGGGCCCGGCTCTCGCCGCCGCCTTCGTCGCCGCCGGCTTCGCCGATCCGTCGGTCGAGGTCGACACCTACACGTCGGGCGACCAGACGTCGCCGATCTTCCGCTTCGCGGTCGAGAGCCTGCGCAGCATGCTGCCGATGGCGGCGGCGGCCGGCATTCCGGCGCCGTCGCGGGACGAACTCGAGGGCCTCGAGGCGGCGCTGCGCCGTGAGGTGGCGGCGAGCGGCGGGATGCTCAGCGCCCCGCCGGCGTATGCCGTGTGGGCGCGAGTCGAGCCAGAATAGCCGGCGTCATGGTCGCCCGAACCCTGGTCGTCGCCACGCTCGGCGCGATGGCGGTCGTGTCGGCACAGCCGCCGGCACCGAGCGGGGTCACCTCGACCACCATCGCCATCGGCGTCGAAGCCGAGGTCGGGTCGCTGTCGCTCGACGGCGAGAACCTGGGCTTCCGCCTGGCCTTCGAGGAGGCGAACGCCGCCGGCGGGGTCCATGGCCGGACGTTCGTCTGGACCGATCGCCGCCGCGCCAGCGGCGAGCCCGCCGACGTCCTCGCCGTGGCCCGCCGCATGATCGACGACGACGGCGTCTTCGCCCTGGTCAACTTCAGCGGTCCGGCCATCGGCGACATCGTCGCCCACGCCAGGACGCGGCGGGTGCCGGTGCTGTTCCCCCACACCGCGCTCATCTCGTCGGCGGGGGAGCGGTATCTCTTCACGTCGTTCCCGCCGTTCGAAGGGGAGTCGGCGGTGATGCTGCGCTACCTGGTGCAGGAACGCGGCCTGCGCACGCTGGCGATCGCCCACGATCCCAACGCCTACGGCAGCGGATTCCGCGACCGCCTGCAGCAGTCGGCCGACGCGGTCGGTTATCGCTATGCCGGGGCCGTGGCCGTCACGTCGCGCCGGCCCGGCGTTCTGGCGGCCGAGTTCGCCGCGCTCGCCGCCCTGAACCCCGACGCCGTCGTGATGGCGCTCTATCCCGAACAGGCGCAGGCGCTGATGGCGGCGCGGGCGCGCGCCGGCTGGCGCGGGCGCATGGTGTCGAGCGGCCCGCTCACCGACGAGGCGTCGCTCACCGTGCCCGGCGCCAGCACCGACGGCACGCTCGGCTTCTGCCACTATCCCGACCCGCAACACAGCGCCGCGCCGGGCATCGTCCGCTACCGGGCGGCGCTGTCCCGGCTGCGGCCGGGACGCGCCGTCGATCGCTACACGCTGTACGGCTACACGTTCGGCCGGCTCGTCGTCGAGGGCGTGCGGCGGAGCGGCCGCGAGCTCACGCGTGAGCGGTTCGTGGACGCGATGGAGTCCATCCGCGACTGGGATGCCGGCGACGTGATGCCGGCGGTGAGCTTCTCGGCCACCGACCATCACGCCCAGCGGGCCGGATTCATCTGCGAGATGCAGCAGGGCCGCCTGGTGCCGCTGAGCGGCTGGATCGCGCCGTAGGCGCGTTCGCCGAAGGCGACTAGAATCCCGCGCATGCCTGCGCTGCGGCCGAAGACCATCTGGATCACCCTCGGGCTGTCGGTCGTCGCCGTGTGGGTGGTGGTCGGCATCCCGACCTGGCACATCCAGCCTTTCAAGCCGCAGACCGACGGCGGCATGGCGTGGTCGTACGCACTGCGCAGCCGCGGTCCGCTCCTGACCGGCGTCGGTGTGACGCTGGCGGCGCTGCTGGTCGGGCTCGGCTGGCGATCGACGCGCCGGGTGCTGCCGCGGGCCGGGCTGGTGCTGCTGCTGGCGCTGGCCGTCGCGCCGGCGTGGTTCGTGCGGCAGAACCACTTCGAGTGGATGTTCGCGCCGCTGCCGGCGCCGGCCTACACGGCCGCCGGCGACGCCTCGTTCCTCACCGACGCCGAGATGGTGATGGCGATCGGCACCGGAACCGCGGCGGTGGCGTTCCCGGTCCGGCAGCTCGCCTATCACCACGTCGTCAACACGGAGGTCGTCGACGAGCCCGTCGTCGTCACGTATTGAACGCTCTGTCACACCGGTCTGGTGTTTCGCGCGGCGGTGGATGGGCGGGCCCTCAGGTTCCGACTGGTCGGCATCAACAACCAGAACTTCGTCATGCAGGACGACGCGACCGGCAGCTGGTGGCAGCAGGTCACCGGTGAGGCGATCTTCGGACCGCTGAAGGGCCGGCGTCTCGACCTCCTCCTTCACGACGAGGTGGCGTTCGCGATCTGGAAACGGGAGCATCCCGACGGTCGGGTACTGGCGCCCGATCCGGCCATCGAACGCCGGCAGGACTACGCCCCGGTCGACTGGGACGAGCGCATGAGCGCCACGCCTACGGTCACGACCTTGCCGCCCGACTCCCCGTTGGCGGCCCGGACGCTGATCGTGGGCGTGGCGCTGAACGGCGAGAGCAAGGCCTATCCTCTCGAGCGCGTGCGCGAGGCGCGGGCGCTGCTCGACACCGTCGGCGGAGTGCCGATCGTCGTGGTGGTCGCCGACGACGGGAAATCGGTGCGCGCGTTCGACCGTCGCGTCGACGGCATCGACCGCGAGTTCGTCCTGGTGCCCGGTGCCGGGCTGCCGCTGCTGATCGATCTCCTCACCGGCACCGAGTGGACCTTCGCCGGCGAGGCCGTCCGCGGACCGCTCGCCGGCCGGCGCCTCGACCGCGTCAGGTTCCTGCTCGACTACTGGTTCGACTGGCAGGCCTACCACCCGGAGACGAGCGTCCACCGCGAGTGGAAGCCGCGCCCCCGACCGGCGCCGTAGCATCGCCTACGGCAGGATCGCCACCGCCCGCAGCGGCGCGCCGCTGCCGCCGCCGATCTTCATCGGCAGCGCGACGATCCATGCACCGCGGCCGGGCAGCCGTTCGAGTGCGGTGAGGTTCTCGAAGGCCGGGATGTTCTTCGCATACAGGACGCGATGCGACTCGAAGGCCGCCGACTGGCCGAAGTCGATGCTCGCCGTGTCGATGCCGACCGCCTTCACCGGGCGGTTCGCCACCAGCCAGCGCGCCGCGTCGGGATGGAGTCCGGGGAAGTGCAGCCTGGCCACCGCCTCGGCACCCCGTTCCGACGTGCCGAGGTAGCGAGCGGCGTCGGGCCAGCGTTGGGAGAAACCGGTGCGCAGCAGCAGGATCGCGCTGGCGGGAATCGGCCCCTGCGCCGCCTCGGTTCTCTGCAGGTCCTCGACGCGCACCTGATAGTCGGCCTCGGCGGCGGCCTGGCTCGTGACGTCGACGACGTAGGCCTCGCCGATCAGGCGATCGAGCGGCACCTGATCGACGGTCTGCGCACCGCGCGCGAAGTGCACTGGAGCGTCGAGGTGGGTGCCGCCGTGCTCGGAGGAGAAGAAGTTGTTGGCGGCGTAGTAGTAGCCGCCGGAGGTGTCGCCGTCGGCGACCACGTCGAGCCGGAACGTGTCCGCCGTCGGCCAGAACACGGTGCGGCGATCGTAGGTGTGCGAGAGATCGACGACCTGGCCGGCGGGGAAGGAGACGCCCGGCGGCGCCGCGGCGGCCGGCGCGGCGGGCTCCGGGGCCCGGGCACACGCGGCGCCGAGACTCAGCAGGAGGATGACGGCAATCGGACGCATGGACGCACCTCTGACGACGGCACTGTAGCGCGGGCGGCCCGCTCTCGGGGAAGATGAGACACGGGTGCGGCCCGACCGCACCGAGGGAGCGTGATGCTGCCAGTCGACGTCGTCTTCAGGAACATGCGCCGCCGGGTCGCCGCCGAGGCGCGCATTCGCGAGCGGGCCGCGGCACTGGCCGGGCTCTACGAGCGGATCGAACGCTGCCGCGTGGTGGTCGAAGTGCCGCACCGGCACCACGAGGCCGGCAATCACTACCAGCTGCGGATCGAACTGGCGGTGCCCGGCCGCGACCTCGTCATCGATCACGACAGCTCGCGCCGTACCCGCCTGCCCGGCGAGACCACGCCGCACAAGCGCTCCGAGACCGCGGTGGAGCACCGCCGCCTGCAGGTCGCCGTGCACGACGCGTTCGATGCCGCCGAGCGCCGCCTGAAGCGGCTGGTGGAGCGCCGGCGGCCCAAGGCCAAGGCGGCCAAGACGCCTCGGCGCGGCACGGCGCAGTAGCGCCGCGGCGGGCCACGGCGGTCCCGGGTGCTGGCGCCGCGGGTCAGTCCTGGGCGAGCACCTGACGCAGCTTGGCGCCGAGCATCGCCGCCGTGAACGGCTTCTGGATGAAGCCGGTGCGCCGGCCGCCGTCGGGCCGTGCCACCGCGTCGGCGGCGTAGCCGCTCATGAACACGGCGCGGATCGCCGGCAGCTGCTCGCGCAGGCGTTCCACCAGTTGCGGCCCGCTCATGCCCGGCATCACCACGTCGGTCAGCACCAGATCGATCGGCGCCTGGCGGGCCCCGACGAGCGCGAGCGCCTCGGCGCCGCCGGCGGCCGACATCACGTTGTAGCCCTGCCGTTCGAGTGCGGCCACGGTCACCTCGCGGACCGCCGTCTGATCCTCGACGAGCAGAATCACTTCCTGGCCGCCGGCCGTCGGCCGGGCCGCCTCGGCCGCGGGCTCCGCCTCCGGTCGGCTGGTGATTGCCGGCAGGTGGATGCGGAACGTCGTACCGGCGCCGGGCGCGCTGTCGACGTCGACCCACCCGTCCGACTGCCGGATGATGCCGTCCACCACGGCCAGACCGAGCCCGGTGCCCTGGCCCTGCTGCTTGGTCGTGAAGAACGGCTCGAAGAGCCGCGCCTTGACGGCGTCGCTCATACCGACGCCGGTGTCGCTCACGGTCAGACGTGCGTACGGCCCCGGCCGCGGCGCCGCCGCCGGCCGATTCGGCGCCTCGGGCACCGTCACCGTGTCGGTCGTGATCCGCAGCTGGCCGCCGCCGGGCATGGCGTCGCGGGCGTTGATGGCCAGGTTGACGAGCACGCGCACGATCTGGTCCGGATCGGCGCGGACGTGCGGCGCGACCGGTGCCGCCTCGACGACCAGCTCGATGTGGTCGCCGATGGTCCGCCGCAGCATCGCCTCGGCGCGGTCGACCACGGCGTTGACGTTGACGACGCGCGGCTCGAGTCTCGACTGGCGGCCGAAGGCCAGCAGCTGGCGGGTCATCGCCGCGGCGCGTTCGGCGGCCAGCTGAATCTGCACCAGCTCGGCCTGCGCCGACGCGTCGGTGGTGTCGGCGAGCAACAGCTCGGTGTGGGCGGAGATGACGGTCAGCAGGTTGTTGAAGTCGTGCGCGACGCCGCCGGCGAGCTGGCCGAGCGCCTCGAGCTTCTGCGCCTGGAGCAGCTGCCGCTCCAGCCGGTCCCTGGCCGCGTCGGCGATGACGCGCTGCCGCGCCACCTGCCACGCGATCGGCAGAATCCACAACGCGGCGACGATCGGGCCGGTGTAGGGAACGGTCGAGCCCAGCGCGTCCGCCCATAGCGCGACGACGCTGCTGGCCAGCAGTCCCAGCGCTGCCACGGCGACGAGGACGCCGCCGACGCGGTCGCTCGCCGCCAGCCGCCGCGCCGTCCAGAAGCCGAAGAACGGCACCATCAGCGCCAGGGCGTAGGCGACGAACAGCAGCGGACTGGCCGGGCTTCGATCGGCCGCCGCCAACGTCTCGCCCCACGGCGCGACGACGTGCCGCAGCCCCAGCACGCGCCCGGTCAGCGGCGTGCCCAGCATGCCGCGCAGCGTCATGACGGCGAGGACGATCGTCACCGGCCACACGAACCACCGTGTCCGGGCCGCCGCGGCCATGGCGAAGAACCAGGTGAGCGCCACCACGCTCATCGCCGCCGACCACGATCGAAGGTCGAGGGCCCGCTGTGCTTCAGCCGGGCTGCCGGCGGTGACCAGACTGACGATGGCGTAGCTGTTGACGGCCGAGACCAGGGCCAGGGCGGCGAAGGCGAGGACGACGCGGTCGCGTGATCGCGACCACAGGATCAGGTGGTAGATCGCCCCGAAGGCGAAGAACCCGACCAGGATCGCGTTGGCGAACAGATACGGGCCCATCGCAGCGGCCCGGTGATTCTACGCCCGCGCCGTGCCGGCCGCCCGCGGATCAGCCGATCAGCCTGAACAACCGCACGCCGGCGATGCCGGGAAGTTCGGCCAGCCGCGCCGAGCGGCGCCGGCCGTCGAAGACCTCACCGAGTTCCGGCAGCACGTAGGTCGAGGCCGCGCCGAGGGCCAGGTGCGTGATGCCGAAGCGGTGGCAGTCGTCGATGAACGCGTCGAGCGACGCGCTCGACGGCGGCGGATAGGTCTCGTTGTAGCCCGGCAGGTCGAAGGTCGGCCAGCCGCCGACGACTCGTGGGTGGTAGTTGGCGACCTGCCACCCCGACGCCCGCAGGAAATAGAGCTCCGTCGTGCTGAACACCTGCATGCCGATCGTCACGCGATCGGCGCGCAGGCGCGCCTCGAGGTCCTGCGAGATGGCGGCGCGGACGCGGGCTTCGTCCACGTAGGCGCGGATCGCCGGGCGCCAGTACGTCCAGCCGAAGGCGGTGACCAGCACCATCGCCAGGACCGCGACGGCGGTGCGGCTGGCGGGGGGCACCCGCCGCGTCGCGTCGCTCATCATCCAGACGGCGGCGCACAGCATCGGCGGCACCACGCAGGCGACGCCGCGGGGGCTGGCGCCCAGGCCGACGACCGGGATGAAGACGAGCGACGCGCCGAGCACGAACACCCCGAAGCGCCTGGCCGGCCCGCTCCCCAGCAGGGCGGCGGCCAGTGGAGCTGCCAGCAGCCAGCCGTGCGGCGCGATGAAGCGGAGGTAGTTCTGCCAGAACGCCTGGGGATCGCGGGCGATCGCCTCGGGCACGGTGGCGGGCAGCGACGCGCGCGGCGGCAGGTGGAACCAGTCGGGCGCCTGCACCAGGTGGACGTAGGTGTTGAACGCCTGATCGCGTTGAATCGCCCAGATGTCTCCCGCCGCCAGGCCGAGGGCGACGAGCGCGAGTCCGGCCGCGGCCACCGGCGCCAGGACGAGCAGGACCACGCGCGGCGTCCTGTGCGCGCCGGCCAGTGCCGCCCCGACGACGAGCGCGGCGGCCCACGCGAACCCGTGGTAGCGGATCCAGCCCGCCAGGCCCAGCGCCGCCCCGGCGGCGAGCACCGGCACGACCCCACGGGCCGGCCGATCGAGCGCGCGGAAGAACCCCAGGGTGCCCACGGTCGTCAGGGCGATGAACGGCGCATCCGCGCCGGTCGTCAGCACCTGCGTGACGACGACCGGATGCAGCGCCACGAGCCCGGCCGCGGCGACGCCGAGCCATGCCGACGTCGAGCGCGCCATGAAGAGCCCCACCGCGCCCAGCACGCCGAGGCCGCTCAGCAGGTTGAAGCCGTAGGCGCTCTCGATCAGCCGCTTGCCGGGAAGGATCGTCAGCAGGAAGGGATACCCCGGCGGGAAGAACCCGTTCCACAGCCGTCCGGCGCTCCACTGCCAGTGCTCGGCGGCGAAGGCGTTGCCCCAGAAGTCGTTGAGGAAGGTCAGGAAGCCGACGCTGCGGCCGTGACTCCAGCCGGCGAGCGCGAACGCCACCAGCACGACTCCTGCGGCAAGTGCCGGTGCGACGGCGCGGTGCATCGTGAGGCCGGGCGGTAGTCTAACAGCCGCCCTCCGCTACACTCCAGACGGCATGCGCGCGACCCTTCCGTGGCTGCTGGCGGCGACGGCGCTGGCCGGTGCTCAGGCGCCGGCGGCCCGGGTCGACGTCGTCATCCGCAACGGCACGGTGCTCGACGGCAGCGGGGCGCCGGGCCGCCGGGCCGATGTCGCGATCGCCGGCGGCGCGGTCGTGCGCGTCGGTACGGTGAACGGGATGCAGGGCGCCGCCGAGATCGACGCGACCGGGCTCTACGTGGCGCCGGGCTTCGTCAACGTCCACAGCCACGCCACTCCCGAGGGCCTGTCGATCGCCGTCAACATGCTCACCCAGGGCGTGACGACCGAAATCGTCAACGCCGACGGCAGCGGTCCGCTGGATCTGGACGCGCAACTCGCCGACCTCGATCGGCGCGGCCTGGCGGTCAACGCCGGTGCCAACGTCGGCTTCAACAGCGCGTGGACCGAGGTGGTGGGCCTCGACGACCGGCGGCCGAGCCCCGACGAGATCGCCCGCATGCAGCGGCTGATCGCCGCCGGCCTGACCGCCGGGGCGTGGGGCGTCTCGGCCGGGCTCGACTACAAGCCGGCGTATTTCGCCCAGACCGAGGACGTCATCAGGGTGGTGGAGGCGGCGCGGAGCTGGCGGACGCTCTTCACCAGCCACGACCGCCTGACGCCGGAATCGGGCTTCAGCTCGCAGGTGGCGATGGCCGAGACGCTGGCCATCGGCGCCCGCACCGGCACCGCGCCGATCATCACGCACATGAAGGCGCAGGGCCACGAGCAGGGCACGGTGGGGGTGACGCTGGCCCGGATGCGCGAGGCGAGCGCGCGCGGCGTCCACGCCGCCGCCGACGTCTACCCGTACCTCGCCGGTCAGACCGCGCTCGTCGCGTTCACGGTGCCAGCCTGGGCCCAGGACGGCGGCCGCGAGGCGATGCTGAAGCGGTTCGCCGATCCGGCCCAGCGGGCCCGCATCGTGAAGGACGCCGAGCTGGCCATGCAGGCCCGCTTCGGCGGGCCGGGCGGGATCTCGCTGCCGTCGCTGCAGCAGGAACTCACCGACGTGATGCGCGAGCGTGGGGTCGGCGCCGGCGAGGCGGTCGTGCAGCTCCTCGAAGAAGGCAGTCCCGGCATCATCGCCCGCTTCGGCAGCGAGGCCGATCTGGTCGAGATCCTCCAGTACCCCGCGACATCGGTGTCGTGCGACTGTGGCGCGGTGGCGGGGCCGTCGGCGCACCCGCGCTACTACGGCACCTTTCCGCGCGTGCTCGGCCGTTACGTCCGCGAACAGGGCGCGCTCACCTGGGAAGAGGCCGTGCGCAAGATGACAGGGTTGCCGGCGGCGACCATCGGCCTGGTCGACCGGGGACTGCTGGCCGCGGGAATGGCCGCCGACGTGGTCGTGTTCGATCCGGCCACCGTGCGCGATCACGCCACGTTCGAGGCGCCGATGCGGCCGTCGGCCGGCATCCGCTACGTCCTGGTCAACGGCCGGTTCGCGCTGCGCCACGGGGTGGCGACCGGCGAGCGCGCCGGCGTCGCGCTGCGGCGGGCGCGGCACATGCCGTCGCGGCCGATGAACGGGCGCGAGGCGCGGACGCTGGCGGTGCGGGCGACGTCGCCGCAGGGCCGCGTCGAGATCGACGTGCGGCAGGCACGCGACGCGAGCAGTGCGGCCGGAACCGTGCGGGTGCGGATGGCCGGCGCCGCCGCCGCCGTCGAGATGACCGAGTTCGGCCACCTGCAGACCGCCCCGGGATGGGCGAGCCTCACCGGCATCGTGCGCGCCGGCGGCGACACGCTCCCGCGTGCGCATGCCGCCACGATCGTCGTCGACGGCGACGACGTCATCGTCCACGCCGGAGACATCGTGTTTCGCGGTTCCCGACGCTGACCCTCAGGCGATTCGTCAGTCTTCCTTCCACGGGTTGGTGGCGAAGACCGCCAGCTCCGGCCACAGCACCCGCTGCGGCATGTCGATCGCCGCCATGATCGTCGCCGCGATGTCCACGGCGTAGAGCTTGTTCGGGTTGTTGCGGCCGGTGCGGCCGCCGAAGTTGGTCTGCACCTCGCTCGGGCACACGCAGGTGACGCGGATGCCGTGCGGGCGCAGCTCGGCCTGCCAGCACTGGCTGATGCCGCGCACCGCCCACTTGCTGGCGGCGTAGGCGGTGGCGGTCGCCGCCCCCTTCATGCCCGAGGTCGACGCGATGTTGACGATGTCGCCGGTGCCCTGGGCCTTCATCGCCGGCACGAGCCGGTTGGTCAGGTCGACCAGGCCGAAGACGTTGGTGTCGAACATCGCCCGCATCTGGCCCATGTCCATCGCGCCGATCTCGCCGCGGTAGGCGTAGCCGGCGTTGTTGACCAGCACGTCCACGCCGCCCATCCGCGTGGTGGCGGCTGCCACGGTGCGGGCGTTGTCGTCGGCCTTGCCGACGTCGGCGCACACGCCGATGGCCCCGGTCCCGCCGGCCAGCCGGTCGAGGGCCGCCTGATCGCGGCCGGTGAACATCACGGTGTGGCCGGCGGCGCGGGCCTGGGTGACGAGCGCGGCGCCGATGCCCTGGCTGCCGCCGGTGACGAGGAATCGCTTCGCAGACATGGTCACGCTCCGGAGAGCGATTGTCCTACGAAGCGCCGCTGGCGCCGCGGCGCCCGACCTCGCGCGCCGGGCTGCCGGGCCCGTACACGCCGGCGGCGCCGTCGCCGGCGCCGCCGTCTGCCTGCCGAAACTGCGAACTTACCGTGGCGCGCGCGACGAGGTGCTCGCCGTGAGCACCGAGCGGAACACCGCCACCGCCTGCTTCATCTCCGCCATCGTGCCGAGCGAGATGCGGGTGTGCGAGTTCTCGAACGGCGGGAAGTCGCGGCCGACGCGCACCTTCTGCGCCGCGCAGGCGTCGCGGAACGACTTCGCCGTGCGCTTGATGTCGACGAACACGCAGTTGGTGTGGGCGTTGGTGCCCTCGAAGCCCATGTCGCGGAACGCCTGCAGCGTGAAGTCGCGGACGCGGGCGTTCTCGGCGCGCTCCTCGTCCATGTGCTTGGTGTCGCGCAGTGAGGCGATGCCGGCCGTGGCGGTCAGCGTGTTGAGGCTGCCGAGCCCCCACGCCTGCGAGATGGCCCGCACGGTGTCGGGCTGGCCGATGGCGTAGCCGAGCCGCAGGCCGGCCATGCCGTGCGCCTTCGAGTAGGTGCGCGTCACGAACACGCCGGGCAGCTCCTTGGTCAGCGGCGCGGCGCTCTTCACTCCGGGATCGTGGGTGTAGTCCATGTACGCCTCGTCGAGCAGGATCTTGGTCCCGGGCGAGGCGGCGGCGATGCCGCGGACGAACTTCTCGACGGTGGCGTAGTTGTGCGCCGTGCCGGTCGGGTTGTTCGGATTGCAGAAGAACACCAGCCCGGCGCCCTTGGCGGCGGCGGCCATGCCGTCGATGTCGAGGGCCAGCGAGCGGTCGACCTGGATCACCTTCACCGGCACGCCCATGCGCCGTGCGGTGCCTTCGCACGTTGCGAAGGTCGGCGCCGCGGTGACCAGCGGCTTGTCCATGGCGCAGAACGCGCGGGTCGCCGCCTCGAGGATCGGGCCCGAACCGGTGGCCATGATCACGTTGTTGCGATCGACGCCGAAGGTCGAGGCGATCGTCTGGTGCAGGTCGCCGACGTAGTCGGGCGGATAGCCGCGGCCGACCCGGGCGCCGATGCCGTTCCTCAGCGCGTCGATGGTCGAGCGGCCCGGTCCGCGCGCGTTCTCGTTGGAGTCGATGCGCAGGAAGCCGCCGTCGTCGGGCGGCTGGAACGCCTCCATCTCGAAGGCCATGGCCTCGCGGCCGCGCCCGATGACGAACCCCGCGGACAGGGCGGCGCTCCCCGCGCCCACGGTGTGGAAGAAGCTGCGACGCGAGACGGACATGGGGCCTCCTTGCCGAGATGTGGCCGGGACGAGGCCTGCAGTATACGGGCGAATCACCTCGGCCGTGCGGGAATTGACGGGCCGCCCGCGGTGGCCCGGGGCGACCCCTCCGGGACGCCGTATGGCGGACGTTGACACGGCGGCTCCGCTGCCGTTCACTGTCGCGCATGGAACCCAGCCGCCGCGCGCCCCACGACAACGCTTCCGCCCTCGGCGCCCGCCTCGTGTGCCTGGCGGCGGCGATCGCCCTCGCGTCGGGAGCGCTGTCGGCACGGCAGGGCGGCGCCGGCGCCGGCCAGCGGGCCTCCGGTCAGGCCCAGGCCGCGACGGCGGCCTCGGGGCGTGTCCGGGTGCCGACCAGCCACGCCAACGTCCACGTCGGGCCGACGACCGGCGCGGTGCTGCTGGTGATGGCGGCCCGCGGCACCGAGTTCGAGGTCACGGGGCGCGACAAGGAATGGATCCAGGTCGCGCTCACGCCGGCGGTGCGCAACGCCGGGATCGTCGTCCGCTGGTACCGGAACGAGACCCGCGGCTGGGTGCACGACTCGACGGTGCAGGCCGTCGAGTCGAAATGAGCGGCGCCACGGCGGCGCCGCGGTTCAGCGCCGGGTCGCCGTGAAGAACGCCGGCAGATCCGGCTTGGTCTCGCGCAGGATGTCGATCACCGCTTGGCGGTCGGCGCGGGACAACGCCGCCCGGTAGCGCGGCTCGTCGGCCGCCCCGGACAGCACGTCCCACAGCCGCTGGTAGATCGGCGCCTTGACCAGGGGCGGCAACGCCTCGAACGCCGGCGAGTAGATCAGGTAGCTGCACGGATACGTCAGCAGCCGCCGCTCGAGGTCGAGCTGATACAGCGACCGGCCCTGGCGGTCGCGCGGCCCGCGGGCCGACATCCGGGTGGCGAAGGCCGAACGACGGCCGAGCGGCTGCGGCAGCGGCGCCTCGTCGACGAACAGCATGTAGTCCACCACCTCCTGGGCGATGCTGCGCATGAACGCCGCCAGCGCCTCCGGCGAGGTCGCGGCCGCCGCCTGCGGGTGCAGCGCCGGATCCATCGCCCGCGCGTCCCACGCCGCCCGCGTCAGCAGGTTGGTCATGTGGGTCTGGTGCGACAGCGTCAGCAGTGCCGCGACGTCGCTGGATGGGCCGCTGAAGCCGTCGGCGTCGTAGAGGCCGGCGGTCGAGTCGAGCCGGCCGCCGCCGTGGGACGCCAGCGCCGGCACGCGGTTGCCGCGATGCGTCGCCGCGGCCGGCGCACCGGTGACGAACCAGCCGCCGAAGCGCTCGGCCATCGGGTCGCGATGGTCGCGCATCACGGCGGTGACGATCCGCTCGTCGGCGCCGTCGGGGGTCGAGCTGAACATCAGCAGACCGGGCACGCCGAGCGTGTCGCCGCTCAGATGGCAGCCCAGGCAGCGGAACTCGCGCTTGAACTGCGGCCGCTCGAGCGGCTTCTGCTCGAGGGTGTAGAAGACGGCGCCGGCGCGGGCGTCGTGCACCGCCACCTCGAGCAGGTCGGCGTCACGGACCCAGCCGAGGGCGACGCGGTCGTCGAAGAAGATCGCGCGCGGATTCCCCGGACCGATCAGCCGGCCCTGCAGGCTGCCCTTCGAGTAGAGGAGCAGCTGCGAATCGAGCGGCAGCGCCAGCGCCTCGAGCGTCGCGCCGAGGTAGCCGCCGCGCCCGGCGAAGGTCAGGCGCGCCGACCCGTCGCCAAGCCGGCGGTTGAGGTCGTCGACGACGGTGCTCGTCGCCGCGGTGGCGTAGGCGATCGCCGGGTCGGTCAGCGAGCCCAGGAACATACCGCCGCGCTGCGCGGCGAGAGGCCGGAGCGACAGCGACAGCGCGATCGCGGCCGCGAGCGCCGCGCCGCACGCGCGCCACCCGACCTTGCGGCGGCGGCCCGGATTCGAGGGAGACGACGTCACGGACGACGCCTCATCCTGCTCACCGCCGCGCCGGCCGTCAAGCGGCGCCGGCTGCCGGCCGCCGTGGTTGGCGGCGAGCACGTCCTGCGCTATCCTCCGCGCGATGTAAGACGTCGGACGTTGCTCGGGCACCAGGGCCGCCCGCGGCCCGGAAAGCGAGAGCCCCATGCGGAAGATCGCCCTGACTGCCGGACTCGCCGTCGCACTCGCCGCCGCCGTGATGACGGGGACCCGCGCCGCGCAGGCTCCCGCCGCGACCATCGCCTTCGATGCCGACGATCTGGCCGGCACCGTCACCGGCCCGGGCGGGCCCGAAGCCGGCGTGTGGGTCATCGCCGAGACGCGCGACCTGCCGACGCCGTTCGTGAAGATCGTCGTCACCGACGATCGCGGCCGCTACCTCGTGCCAGATCTGCCGAAGGCGACCTACAGCGTGTGGGTGCGCGGCTACGGGCTGGTCGACTCGGCGAAGACATCCACGGCGCCGGGACGCACGCTCGATCTGAAGGCGGTGCCGGCGAGTTCGCCGGCGGCAGCGGCGCAGTACTACCCCGCCGCGCACTGGCTCTCGCTCATGGAGATGCCGGCGGCCAGCGAGTTCCCGGGCACCGGCGACGGTGGCAACGGCATCAACCCGAACATGAAGAGCCAGGGCGACTGGATCCGCAGCGTCAAGTCGGGCGGCTGCACCGCCTGCCACGCGCTCGGTGGCAAGGCCACGCGGGAGGTACCGGCGGCGCTCGGGCCGTTTCCGACCGCCGTCGCGGCCTGGGAACGGCGCGTGAAGTCGGGTCAGGCCGGCGCCGGGATGTTCGGCGCGCTCAACAGCTTCGGCCGCGGCCGCGTGCTGAAGATGTTCGCCGACTGGAGCGACGCGGTTCGCAGCGGCGCGCTGCCGCCGGCGCCGGCCCGCCCGCAGGGCGTCGAGCGCAACGTCGTGATCACCCAGTGGGACTGGGCCGATCCCAGGGCCTACCTGCACGACGTCGTCTCCACCGATCGCCGCAACCCGCGGGTGAACGCCAACGGCGCGCTCTACGGCGCGCTGGAGCTGAGTGCCGACTACGTGCCGGTGCTGAACCCGGTGACCCATGCCGCCAGCCGGATCCCCCTCACGGTGCGCGATCCGAACACGCCGCCGACCAACCCGGCGATGCCCGAGCCGTCGCCCTATTGGGACGACGAGGTGATCTGGACCAGCAAGAACAACGTGCACAACCCGATGCTCGATCACCGCGGCCGGCTGTGGCTGACCTCGGCGGTGCGGCCGGCGGCGAATCCGCCCGAGTGCGGCGCCGGATCGAGCCACCCCTCGGCGAAGCTGTTCCCGGTGGCCAACGCCGGCCGGCACCTGCAGATGTGGGACCCGGCGACGAAGAAGCTGACGCACATCGGCACCTGCTTCGGCACCCACCACCTGATGTTCGCCGAAGACGCCAACCACACGCTGTGGACCAGCGGCGGCGGCCAGGTGATCGGCTGGCTCAACACCAAGCTCTTCGACGAGACCCAGGACGAGATGAAGGCGCAGGGCTGGACGGCGCTCATCCGCGACGCCAACGGCAACGGCAGGCGCGACGCCTACACCGAGCCGGGCCAGCCGACCGATCCGGCCAGGGACGTGCGCATCAACGGCGCGCTCTACGCCGTGGCGCCGGCCCCCGACGGCTCGATCTGGGGCACGCAGCTCGGCTATCCGGGCGCGGTGATCCGGCTGTCGCCCGGGGCGAATCCGCCGGCCACGGCCATCACCGAGATCTTCCAGCCGCCCACCGACCAGGGCTTCTCGCCGCGTGGCGGCGACGTCGACCGCAACGGCGTCTACTGGGCGGCGATGGCCAGCGGCCATCTGGCCAGCTTCGACCGCCGCAAGTGCAAGGGCCCGCTGAACGGTCCGAACGCCAGCGGCCAGCACTGTCCCGAGGGCTGGACCTTCTACACCGAGCCGGTGCCGCAGATGAAGGGCGTGGCCGGCGGCGGCAGCGCCGAGGCCAGCTACTACACCTGGGTCGATCAGTTCGACACGCTCGGGCTCGGCGCCAACACGCCGATCAACACCGGCAACGCCGCCGAGGGCCTGCTGGCGCTCAAGGACGGCAAGTTCGTGACCATGCGCGTGCCCTATCCGCTCGGCTTCTACACCAAGTGGATGGACGGCCGGATCGACGACGCCACCGCCGGCTGGAAGGGTCGCGGCCTCTGGACCACGATCTCGACTCGCGCCCCCTTCCACATGGAGACGGGGCGCGGCACCACCAGCAAGGTGATGAAGTTCCAGATGCGGCCGAGCCCGCTGGCGCGATGACCGCCGCCCCGGCCGCGACGGCGGGCGCGGCGATCGCGCTGCTGGCGGCGTTGTCGGCCGGGGCACGACAAGCCGTGCCGCCGGCGGCCGCGGTCGTGCCGGAGATGGCGAAGACGACCACGCGCACCGGCCGGCACGTCAATCGCGTGATCGACTTGTGGCTCGAGGGACAGCCCGTCTATTACACCCAGACGAGCGGCGGCGGCTACGCGCAGGGGCGGGAGCTGGCCGCCACCAGGGCCGACTACATCACCTACGAGATGGAACACGGCCCGCTCGACTTCAAGGAGCTGCGCGAGTTCATGCGCGGCCTGGCCGAGGCCGGGCCGACCCGCACGGGGCACAGGACTCCGCCGGTGATCGTCACGCTGCCGATTTCCGGCACGGCGGACGCGCTGCGTGCCAATGCCTGGATGATCCAGCAGGCGCTGGCTGCCGGCGTGCACGGCATCCTGCTCTGCAACGCCGAGAGTCCCGAGGCGGCGCGCCTGATGATCGAAGCGGCGCGCTACCCGTTCGCGCCGCGGGTGGACGGCCTGGCGCAAGGCACGCGCGGCAACGGATCACAGGGCTACGCCTCGACCATGTGGGGCGTGTCGGCGCAGGAGTACATGCGCCTCGCCGATCCGTGGCCGATGAACCCCGACGGCGAGCTGCTGTTCGGTCTGAAGATCGAGAACCCGCGCGCGGACGCCAACGTCGACGCGTCGGTGCGCGTGCCCGGCATCGCCTTCGCGGAATGGGGCCCCGGCGATCACGGGTTCTACCTGCTCGGCCGTCCCGGCACCTATCAGGGCGGCGGGGAAGCGCACCCGGCGATGGCGGCGGTGCGGCGGCGCGTGCTCGACGCCACCAAGGCGGCGGGCATCAGGTTCCTGAACGCCTGCACCGAGGCCAACGTGATCGATCAGATCAAGGACGGCACGATGATCTGCACCGGCGGCGACACGGAGGCGGCCGACAAAGGGCGCGCGTTCACCAATCGCGCCGGTCCGTGGTGAGCGACGCGACGCCGCCGGTCACACGGCCGAGGACGCCGGCGGCGCGCCGTGCACCCGCACGTGGGCGCTGGTGATGGCGCCGAGGTTCGGCGTGCCGCAGCACCCCATGACGCGGCCGAGCTCCGTCTGCAGCAGTTCGATCACCGACTGGACGCCGTCGGCACCGTAGGCGGCCAGCCCCCACATCACCGGCCTGGCGACGAGAACGGCGCGGGCGCCGAGCGCGAGCGCCTTCATCACGTCGGATCCGCGGCGGACGCCGCCGTCGACCAGCACCGGCACCTGCGGACCCGCCGCCGCGACGATCGACGCGACGGCGTCGAGCGGCGCCGGCTGCCCGGGCGCGGGCGGGCGTCCGTAGCTGGACACGACCAGGCCCTGGGCCCCACGGGCCACCGCGGCGGTCGCCTCGGCGGCCGACAGCACGCCCTTGGCGATCACCGGGATCGAGACGGCGCCGCGCACGGCGTCCACCGCGCTCCAGTCGAGTCGCGACGGGCGGCGGCCGGCCGCCTCCGGCGCGTCCACGGTGACGACGATCGCTTTGCCACCCGCGCTCTGGGCCTCTCGCGCCTGCGCGCGCACCTTGGCGGCGCCGTCGGCCGCGAACGTCTGGAAGAGCAGCGGCGTGGTCGCCGCGGCGGCAACGGCCGCCAGCGGCTGCGATGAACGGCTGCTGACGATCACCGCCGCCTGGCCGGCCCCGGCGCCGCGCACCGTCGCCCGCTCGCCGTCCGGGTGGAAGCGCCGCTGATCCTCGATCGGACCGACGACGATCGGCGCGAACAGCGGGAGGCCGAGCAGGTCGAGCGACAGGTCCAGGCCGAGGCAGTTGACCATCATGCGGGGCCGGAACGTGACGCGCTCGTAGGCGGCGCGATCGCCGCCGGCCAGCAGGCGGAAGACGCCGGCGGCGAGCACGCGTTCGGCCTCGGCCTCGAATTCCGGCACGTTGACCAACTCGTCGCGCGGCGCGACGCGGTTCAGCAGTTCCCGTCGAGTCTGCATCGCCATGGTCAGGGGAACCTCACGCGCAGGGCGGTCCGATCGAGCTCGGCCAGCGAACGGCGCCCGGCCGCGGCCATCGCCGCGACCAGTTCGGCCTGGATCATCTCGATCACCTTCTGCGCGCCGGGGACGCCGAACGCGCCGAAGCCCCAGCGCGTGGCCCGGCCGAGGCACACCGCGTCGGCGCCCAGGGCCAGCGCCTTCAACACGTCCGACCCGCGGCGGAACCCGCTGTCGACGAGCAGCGGCACGCGCCCGGCCACGGCGTCGGCGATCTCGGGCAGCACCTCGAGCGTGGCGGGGCCGTAGTCGAGCGACCGCCCGCCGTGGTTCGACACGATGATGCCCTGCGCGCCGTGCTCGAGACAGAGCCGGGCGTCCTCGGCGGTGAGGATGCCCTTCACCAGCATCGGCCCGGCGATGAACGGCCGGATCTGATCGAGGTAGCGCCACTCGTACCACAGCCGCGTTTCGGCGACCCGATACCGGTTGCGCGGCGCGCCGCCGGCGGGCCCGGCCGACGCGGTGCGCGGCCGGCCGCCGAGGTTGCGCAGGTGCTGGGTGCGCTCGTAGAACGTGGCCTGCTGATCGACGGTGACGACCACGGCCTGGCAGCCCGCGCCCTGGACGCGGTCGAGCATCGCCTTGCTCTCGTCGAGACTGCGTCGCGGGTAGAACTGGAACCACACCGGGCCGCTCGAGGAGGTGGCGATCTTCTCGGCCGGCTGGCTCGAGTTGTTGCTGATGATGAACGGCGTCTTCGTGGCGGTGGCCGCCTGGCGCATGCCGATCTCGCCGTCGGGGTGCAGCGCCACCTGCAGCGCCGTCGGCGCCACGAACAGGGGGAAGTCGAGCGGCAGCCCGAACAGCGTCGTGCGCGTCTCCACGGCGGCTGGATCGACCGGCGCGCGCGGCACCACGTCCACCCAGCCGAAGGCGTCGCGGTTGCAGCGGATGTTCGTCTCCGAGTCGGCGCCGTGCGCCGTGTAGTCGTAGACGGTCTGCGGCACGTTGGCGTGGAAGACCGGTTCGAAGTCGAACACCGAGGTCATCTCGGCGAAGCCGGGAATGCGGCGATGGTCGGTGAGCTGGCGCGGATCGCGCTGGGCGGCCAGCAGCGGCGAGCCGGCCACCAGGGTGGCCAGCGCGGCCATCGCCTCGCGCCTCCCCGGACTGCGTCGCCATCGCTGTTCGATCGGCCCCATGCCTCCTCCTGATCAGCGGCTGCCCGTGCGCCAGTACGCGGCGGCGATCGCGCTCCGCAGGCCGTCGCCCACGGCTCTGGTCGTCTGCCGTGGATCCGCCGCCTTGGTCACGTTGGTGTTGAACGACACCACGTAGCCCGAGCGTGTCGGCCGGTGCACGTAGAGGTGCGAGATGAAGCCGTTCTGATCGCCGCTGTGGCCCACCAGTTCGACGCCGCCGTGTCGCTCGATGAAGCACGACAACCCGGCCTGTACGTCGTCGCCGCTGCCGCCCTCGCCGTCGCGGGCCGCGATCTGCGGCGTGGCCATCTCGAGCAGCGACGATCGCTTCAGGATGGTCTCGTTGCCGTCGATGAGGAACGCCAGGTACTTCGCCATGTCGGGCAGCGGCGCGTTCAGGCCGCCGTTCGACACGGTGATTCCCGAGTCGAAGTCGAAGGGCTGCTCGCGCTGGTCGGCGCCGGCGCCGGTGTAGCTGTGCGACCGGTGCGCGCGCAGGTAGGCGGGGGCGCGGTCGAAGAAGGTGCGTGTCATGCCGAGCGGCATCAGGATGTTCTTGGTGATGTAGACCTCGTAGTCGTCGCTCGACAAGGTCTCGATGATGCGGCCGAGGAAGATGACGCCGGGATTCGAGTAGCTGTACTGCGTGCCCGGCCGGAACTGCAGCTCGGTGTAGGGCATCATCGCCACCAGCTGTGCCCAGCGGGTGGGCTCGAAGGGATGCCACGGCCGGTCGCCGCCCCACGGCCAGGTGCCGGCGCGGAAGCCGCCGCTGTGCGACATCAGGTGGCGGATGGTCACCTGCGCGATGTCGCCGAACGGGTTGTGCACCTCGCGCAGCTCCGGCACGTGTTTCACGACCGGATCGTCGAGCGACAGCAGGCCGCGGTCGCGCAGCTGCAGGATGGCGACGCCGGTGAAGTTCTTGGTGATCGACGCCCAATGGAAGACGGTGTCGCGGTCCACGGGCCGGCCGGCGGCCCGGTCCTGCAGGCCGACCACGGCGTCGTGCGCGACGGCGCCGTCCTTCACGAACGACACGCTCGCGCCGACGATGCCGGCCCGCTGCACCTGCTCGCGGAACGCGGCGGCGATCCCGGTCCAGCCATCCTCGGGCTGCCGGGCCTGCAGCGTGGTCGCGGCGGCGACGGCGATGACGGGCAGCGACAGCATCCAGCGGCGGCGCGGCATCAGGTCCTCGGCGGTGTCAGGAGCGGCACGGGCCCGCCCGATGAGTCCGAACCATATCGCAGATCGCCACGCTGCGCAGACCTGAAGAGGCGTGTCGGGGCGTGGCCCGTTGCGGCGCTTGCCGGCGACGTGGCCCACACCGCACCATGGAGCGATGTGGTGGGTGAAGAAGGCCGTGCTCGGCCTCGTGGCAACCCTGCTGGCGTTGTACCTGGTCGTCGCCATCGGCCTCGTCGCGCTCGAGTGGATCGTGCGCGACAACCCCGAGGTGGCCGACAGCCTCGACGCGCGTTCCACCGCGCCGCATCGGCTCGTGCTGTTCGACCAGGGGGCGGCCTCGCTGCACCGGCGGCTGGAGCTGATTCGATCCGCGCAGCGGTCGATCGAGCTCGAGTTCTTCATCTACGACGTCGACGAAGCCTCGCGCCTGATCACCCAGGCGCTGATGACCAGGGCCAGGGACGGCGTGCAGGTGCGGATCCTGGTCGACTTCTCGGCGCCGGTGTTCGAGCTCAAGCCGGCCTACGCGCAGGTGCTCGGTGCTGCCGGCGTGCAGGTGCGCTACTACAACACCAGCGCGATCTACCGGCTGGTCAGCATCCAGCACCGTTCGCACCGCAAGCTGCTGATCGTCGACGGCGACACCGTGCTGACCGGCGGGCGCAACATCGCCAACGACTACTTCGACCTGTCGGACCACTACAACTTCCTCGACTCCGACCTCGAGGTCTCCGGCCCGATCGTCGAGACCGTGCGGGCCAGCTTCGACGTCTACTGGAACTCGCCCCTGTCCGAGGCGCCCGAACCGGATCCCACTCCCGACCCCGCGACATCGGCGTTCTTCCTGCCGAGCCGGCCCGACCTGGACATGGCAGAGAAGCTGCGCGCCGCGGGGGAGCGCTACCTCGAGTCGCACCGGGTCCACGAGTGCCGTGACCTCCGCTTCGTCAGCGACTTCCCAAACCACGGCGAGGCGAGCCGGAAGGTGTTCAACGCCATCGTCGAGGAACTCGCCGCTGCCCGGCGCGAGGCGGTCGTGGAATCGCCCTACTTCGTGATCAAGCGCGGCGGCTACGCCGTGCTCGAAGACCTGCACCGCCGCGGCGTGCGGCTGCGGGTGCTCACCAACAGCCTCAACTCCACCGACGCCACCTACGCCGTGGCCGCGCTCTATCCGTGGCTGGGATCGCTGGCCGACACCGGCCTGACGCTCTCGGCGTACAGCGGCGTCGCCCTGCCGCCGCAGAGCACGGATGTCGGGGGTGTCCCGACCCGCTGGGGCGTTCACTCCAAGCGGGGGGTGATCGACGGCGAGACGACGCTGGTCGGCACCTACAACATGGATCCCCGCTCGGCCAATCTCAATTCCGAGCTGATGCTGGTGTGCCGCGGGCAGCCGGCACTCGCTGCCGAAGTGCTGGCCAGCATCGCCGCGCGCGAGGCGGTCGCGCACCGGGTGATCGACCGCGGGACGATCGTCGGCCGCGCGGCGCTGCTCGGCGAGTCGCCGCTCCGGCAGCGGCTTCGCTTTCTCGTCGAGATGCCGGTGGCGAACCTGTTCAGCTTCCTGCTGTAGGAGCGCCCGCCCCCTCGGGCATCGCGCCGCCACCGCAGCGCCCCCGGTCTCGCCAACATTGCCGTCGCGCCGGTCGGCGGCCTGGGCCTGTTCGTCCGCAACGTCCCGCCCGGCGTGTGTCACGTGCGGGTGCGCGCAGTGAACGCCGCCGGCCAGGGGCCGCCCACCGGCGACATCGTCATCACGGTGTCGTGACACGGTGACGTCGTCAGGTCCGCCGCGGCGCCACCGGTCCGGCCCGGGGCGAGCGGCCCGGGCATCGAACTCGTCGTGATGCTCGCCGGCGTCGTGACGACGATGGCGTTTCTGCTGCTGCAGGCTCGCGGCAAGGGCCGGCAGTTCGCCCCTGGCGGCGCGCTCGGCTGCTGACGGTGGGGCGGAGGATGCGGGTGTGGAGAAGGGGCGTGATCGTGGCTGACCGATTGGTGACGACGATGGCGTGTGTTCTGGTCCTGGCGTCCGGCGTTCCGGCGCTGGCCCAGGGGCCTTGCGCCGTGCTCACGGCGCAGGGGCCCACGCTGGCCGGATTCGCCGGCGCGAAGACCGACACGGCGGCGAGCGGCGACAGGACCGTCTGCGAGATGTGGTCGTCCGATCGCACGGCGCGGCTCAGCCTGATCGTGGAGCCGCCTCAGGCCGCACGGGGTCTCGCGATGCGCAAGGTGCTGACCGCCAACGCGCAGGAACCCGGCATGACCGTGCGCGACGAGCCGACCCTGGGGGTCGGCGCCTTCTCGTTCGCGAGCAGGCAGCAGGCCAGCGTGATCGCCGCCGGCAAGGGCGGGCTCTACACGCTGGCGCTCAATCGAGATGCGGGCATCGCGGTCCCTGACGCCGATCGCCTGCGCGCCATCGCCAGGCAGCTCGTCGACGGCCGCTGACCGCCGGCGGCGCGCTCGGCTCCTGACCGATCGAGCGGGGCGGTGCGCCGACGCGACGGACGACCGGCCGCGGTCAGGGGCGGCGACAGGCCATGGCCTGCTCGACGCGCTGGCGCGCCAGCGCCGTGGCCGACTCGCGCGGCAGTTCGCCGCGTGAGCGGCTGCGCGACAGCACCTCGGCCGTGTTCTGCCGGATCCGTTCCGCGATGGTGGCGAAGGCCTGCGCTTCGCTGCCGCCGTGGTACTCCACCGCCGCGCAAATCACGCCGCCGGCGTTGGCCACGAAGTCGGGCACGCTGAGGATGCCGTGGCCGTGCATCCAGCGCTCCGCGCCGTCGGTGGCCGGGATGTTGGCGCCCTGCAGCACGAGCTTCGCCTGCAGGCGGGTGACGTTGCGCTCGTCGAGCACGTCGGGCCGGGCCGCCGGAATCCAGATGTCGCTGGGCACGCCGACGAGGGCGTCGTGGGTGATCGACGTGCCGCCCTCGAAGGCCGACAGCGGCTGACCGGCGCGGCGGTGTGCGGCCAGCCGCTCGGGATCGAGTCCGTCGGCCGCATGGACGGCGCCACGGCTGTCGGCGGCCGCCACCAGCATGGCGCCTCGCTGCTTCAGGAAGCGGGCAACGTTGTACCCGACGGCGCCGAATCCCTGGACGGCGACCCGGGCCCGCGCCAACTCGAGGCCGATCGCGCCGGCGGCCACCTCGGCGGCCACTGCCAGGCCGTAGCCGGTCGCGCCGATCTCGTCGAGCGGGATGCCCCCGAGCACGCGCGGCAGCCCGACGGCGCGGCCGATCTCGTCGTGGATCCAGGCCATCGCCGTCTCGTCGGTGCCCATGTCGGGCCCGGGAATGTACTCGTCCAGGGTGCGGATGGCCCGGGCGAAGGTGCGAATCAGTCGTTCCCGCCGCTCGACCGGCCACGTCGGGTCGGCGAGGATCCCGCCCTTGGCGCCGCCGTGGGCCAGCCCCGCGGCGGCGTTCTTGAACGTCATGGCGCGGGCCAGGCGCGCCACTTCGCCGACCGAGATGTCGGGCGCGAGCCGGATGCCGCCGATGGCCGGACCGCAGGCGGTGTTGTCGACGACGACGACGCCCTCGAGGCCGACGCGCGGCTCGCGGACGAAGACGACCTTGGTCGGGCCGATCGCGTCTTCATGGACCTGGGGCGTCAGTGTCATGGCTCCTCTGACCCGTCACCGCGGGCGATGTGCGTGTCGCGCCCAGGCAGTCACCCCGGGGCTGGGTGGACTAGCCTGCCAGCAAGGGCAGCGGCACCGCCTGTCCGGTCCTGGCGCTGCGGTGGAGCGCCTCGGTCCATTCCATGTAGTGCACGCCGATCTCGAAAGTGTTCATGGTGACCGGCTCGAGCCCACGGATTGCGCGGATGAACTCCGCTTCGACCCGCGGCGTCGCCCGGCCCTCCGGCGGGTTGGGCAGCTCGCGCAGCTGGGCGTCGCCCCGCTTGCCGCCGTGCACGGCCTGGCGATCGTCGATGTGGATGGTGCCCTCGGTGCCGTGGATCCACGTCTGGTTGCCGCTCGACAGGCCGGTCGTCTCGCTGAAGCGCATGTGGACCTGGGCCCCGCCGGGCAGCTCGTAGAGCACGTCGGCGTGATCGGGAAGCGCCACCGACGTGCGCTGGCCGTTGGCCGCGCGCCGATAGGGCACGTGCACCTTGGTCATCGCCATCACGCGGGTGGCACGGCCGAGCCAGCGCATCATCGACTCGTAGGTGGCGCCGACGTTCATGATGTTCAGCCCGCTGAACTCCTGGCTGTGGCGCCAGTCGAGTTCGCCGGCCCGATCGGCGAAGGCGCGGCCGACCCGCTGTACCTCCACCGACAGCACCTCGCCGACGAAGCCGTCGGCGAGCAGGCGCCTGACCAGGGTATCGACGGCGTAGCCCGTGGAGGTCGGCACCAGCTGACACACCAGGTCGGGATGGCGGAGCGACGCCGCCAGCATCTCGCGCGCTTCACGCGCGTCGTTGGCCATGCGCGCCTGGCAGAGCACGTGCTTGCCCTGGTCGAGCGCCGCCAGCGTCAGCGGCTGGTGCATGTAGGGCCAGGTGCCGATGCACACGGCATCGACGTCGGGATCCTCGAGCAGCGCCTTCCAGTGCGGATACGGCCTGGCGATGCCGAACTCGGTGGCGACGCGCTGGCTCGACGCCAGGCTGGTGTTCGCCACCGCCACCACCTGGCATTCGGGAATACGGCGGAACGCCGGCAGCATCACCCGGCGCACGTTCTCGCCGGCGCCGATGATGCCGAGGCGCACGACCCCAGCCGGTGCGGTCGGCGTGGCGCCGCGCGGGCCCTGCGCCGCCTGGAGGCCGGTGCCCCCGGCGGCGAGCACGGTCGCCACCGGCAGCACGCCGGCGCCGAGAAACTCGCGGCGCCCCACGGCGGTGCCGTCGGTCCTGAGTGCGTCTGTCATGCCGTCCCTCTGGAAGTGCGATCGACTCACACCGGGCGTCCGCAGGCGCTACTGGCGCCGGGCCGATGCCCGTTCCTGATACCGGGCACCGCTGAGCACCCCCTCGACCGCCCGGTTGCCCTCGTGGCAGGCGTACTCGTAGATGCGGTAGCCGTCGTCCCTCGTCAGCGGGAAGGCCAGCGTCCACGGCCGCGTGAAGGTCGCCGGGTCGTCGATCCGCGCCTCGTAGTCGATCCGATCGGGACCGGTGCGCGTGAAGCGCTCGACGATCGTCAGGGCCGGGCTCTGCGGGATGCCCTTGATGCGGCCCGAGGCGGCGCTGGTGGCAATCCAGTTGCGATCGCTGAAGTTGGTGGTCTCGACCACCAGGGTGTCGCCCTCCCAGCGCCCGCGCGACTCGCCCTCCAGGTGGCGCAGGGGCGACGGGGCCGGCGGACGGCCGTCCAGGGGGATGACCCGCGCGTCGTGGATCATCTCCGCGTGAATCACGACGTGGCCCGGCGTCTGCACGACCTGGTAGGCGTTGTTGTAGCCGGCCGGGATGACCCAGCCAGGCACGCCGCGCGAGATGCAGCGGTCCCACACGCTCATGAACTCGGGCTGATCGCCGCTGCGCCGGAGCGCCTCGTCGCGCCGCGCTTCGGCGTCGGGACGCACCGGCACCCGGCCGTCGGGCGGATCGATCACCAGCGAGGTCTGCCGGGTGGGCAGGATCGTCGAACCGGCGTCGAACCAGAACTGGTTGTAGCTGCCGATGTCGCCCCGCGACAGCGCCTGCTGCCGTGCCGCCGGGTCGTCGGCCGCGGCCTGGCGCCCGGCCGCCTGGGCTTCGAGCGCGGCCGCCTCCTGCTCGGTGAGGAACGCCCGATCGGCCATGGCGCGGGGCCGTTCGAGCGGCGTCAGCGTGGCGTTGGTCCAGATGCCCTGCAGATCGGGGCGGCCATCGGGCGTGCGGGGCACGGTCCAGGGACGGCTGGCCTCGGCCCGCGTCGGCGATTGGGCCCCGGGCGATGCGCTTCCGCCGATGGCCACCATCACCACGGCCACCGACGCCGCAACGGATCCGACGTGGCTTCGCATGGGTCCCCCTGTCCTGACGAGGTCCGCGCGGCCCCGATCCTCTCACGGATTCCGCAGGGCAGGGCGCCGGCCCGCGATCACCGCGCCGCGACGATCAGCTTCGGGGCCAGCCAGGCCAGCAGCAGTCCGACGATCAGGAACACGCTGCCGATGGCGGCAAAGAGCCACGGCACGCCGTGGCTGCCGGGCTCGAGCACCGCCGACGCCGGGGTCTCGGGCCGATAGTGCACCGGCAGCCGGCGTCCTGGCGGGTACCGCTGGACGACGGCTTCCGCGTCAGCGCGGTTCTCGGTGGCATACTCGCCGAGCGTCACGCGCTCTCCGTCGAAGTCGGCGTCGCCCACCCGGTACCGATAGCGGATGACGGGCCGGTAGGTGCGCGAGCCGCGCCCCGGGTTCGTGGTGCTGACCTCCTCGACGATCTCGGATCGGACGACCTCGCCCTCCACCGCCGGCCAACCGCTGCTCTCCATGGCGAGCCGCGTGCTGTCCACACCAACCGCGATGAAGAACACGCTGCCCAGAATCACGACGGCCGGCACCACCCTGACGGCGATGAAGCGGGGTACCGGCGACAGGCGCTGCGTGGGGGTCATGATGGCCTCCCGGTGTTGCGGCGGGCGCTCTGCCGGCCCACCAACCCCTCAGACCGCCTGCAGCAGGGCCTTGATGTAGCCGTAGCCGAACGCGAACGCCTGATCCCCCTGCGGGTCGTCGGCGTGCCGCGGCATGTGGTCCGGCATGACCATGTGCGGATAGCCCACCTGCTTGAGCGTCCGCATCACCGCCGCCATGTCCATGTCGCCCTCGTCGGGGAACGTCTCCTGGAAGTCGTCGCGGCGGCCGCGGATGTTGCGGAAGTGGATGTTGAAGATCTTCTGCCGCTCGCCGAAGTAGCGAATCACGTCGTGGATCTCGCGGTTCGGATCCTGCAGCATCTCGGCCGTCGAGCCGAGGCAGAGGTTCAGCCCGTGGTAGGGGCTGGGGGCGATGTCCACGAAGCGCTTCATCCCCTCGACCGTGCCGAGCACGCGGACCACGCCGCGGAAGCCGCGCGGCGGCACGCCGGGATCGTGGGGATGGCAGGCCAGCCGCACCCGGTGCTCGGTGGCCACCGGCACGACCCGCTCGAGGAACCAGGTGATGCGCTCCCAGGCCGTGTCGGCCGCGACCACGCCGGCCGCCGTGAGCGGCGGGTCTTCCCTGGCCTCGGCCAGCTTCCAGGTGCTGCGCCGCGTGCCGCCGCGGCCCGGCGCGTCGGCGGTGCGCAGCACGCCGATCAGGTTCATGTTGTATTTCACGGCAGGAATGCCGGCGCGCGCGCAATTGCGGATGATCGTCTGCACGAACTCGACTTCGCGCTGCCGCTCGGGGTCCTTGCCGAGCATGATCGCCTTGCCGAGGCCGGGCACCAGTCGCGGGTTCATGTCGTGCTGGGGCGTCATGGTGTCGATCGACGCCGACGACAGCATCGGGAACTCCACCATGTCGAGCGAGACGCCCTGTGCCGCGCAGCGCTCGCGCAGCGCCGTCAGCGCCTCGACCGTCCAGCTCGCCGGATCGGCCCGGTTGTCCGGATAGCCGCAGATGTGATCGACGCCGTGCCGCTTGAAGTGCTGCAGGCGCTGCAGCGTGGTCGGTGCCCGCTGGCAGCCGAGCACCGGGCCGGTCGAACCGCTGGCCGGTGCCGCCGATTGCGCGCGAGCGGCTCCGGCCGGCACCACGGCACCCAGGCCGGCGAGTCCGGCAACGGTGACGAACTGGCGTCGTTTCATCGGCGTCTCCGCCCCGGAGTGTACCGCGCCACGCGCCCCTCGGCGCACGCCGCTGTCCGGCCGACGCGGCGGATTCCGTTCTCCTGTGCGGGCCATCATGGACGTCCGCACAGCCGATGCCGCGGGACTCGTGGCCTTGGTGCAGTTCTTCCTCGTGCTCGGGGAATCAGCCGGTGAGCTGCGCATGCAGCCAGGTCCGGGCTCTCAGCCAGTCACGCCGGACCGTGCGGTCCGACACGCCCAGCTCGTGCGCGACCTCGGCGTCCGACATGCCGCCGAAGAAGCGGCACTCGACGAGTCGCGCCAGGTGCGCGTCTTCGGCCGCCAGGCGCGTCAGTGCCTCGTCGATCGCCAGCACCAGGTCGGCCTGGCCTTCGACCGGCAGGTGGTGATCTTCGAGCTCGACCGGCGTCCATCCGCCTCCGCGCTTGCTGGCGTGACGCGCGCGCGCCGCGTCGACCAGCACGGCACGCATCACACGGGCGGCATAGCCGTAGAACCTGGCGCGATCCTCGAAGCGCGCCTCCGAATGGTCGGCGAGTCGCAGATAGACCTCGTGGACGAGCACGGTCGTGCTCACCGTGCCGCCCGGCGGTTGTCCCGCGCGCTGGCGGCGGGCGATGCGGCGCAGTTCGTCGTAGACGAGCTGGAAGACGCGGTCGAGCGGCGCGCGGTCCCCGGCACCGGCGCTCCTGAGAATCTCCGTCACCTGGCCGGGCGTGGGTGGGGCATCATGCGCCATTGCGGGTGGGCTCTCGGAGGCCGCGTCGGGAATCATAGCGTGCGCCGGATTCACCGGCGGCGGAGGTCGCGATGGCTGGCGTCTCGCTGGCGGACTGGGACGAGGTGGGCGACCTCGTCGAGCAGGCACTCGAGCGGCCGGAGGCCGATCGGGATGCGTTCCTCGTCGCGCGCTGTGGCACGGACGGGCGGCGGCTCACCGTCGCCCGTCGCGTGCTGGCGGCCGCGACCCTGGCCAGTGGATTTCTCGAGCACCCGGCCGCCGAACTCGCCGCCGACCTCGTCGCTGCCGAGGCCGATGCCGCGCCCGGCGCGCCGGTTGCGCCCGGGGTGCGAATCGGCGCCTACCGCATCCACCGGTTGATCGGCCGCGGCGGCATGGCCGATGTCTATCGCGCCGATCGCGCCGACGACGAGTTCCACCGCGACGTGGCCGTGAAGGTCGTCCGCGCCGGACTCGGCGACGATCTCGTCGAGCGCTTCAGGGCCGAACGCCAGGTGCTCGCCACCCTCGACCATCCGAACATCGCCCAGCTGTTCGACGGCGGGGTGACCGGCGACGGCCGGCCGTTCCTGGTCATGGAGTACGTCGATGGCCGGCCGTTGGACGCCTACGCCGACGCGCGGCAGCTCACCGTCGACGAGCGCGTGGCGCTGTGCCTCCAGGTGTGCGACGCCGTCGATCGCGCGCATCGCCACTTGGTCGTGCACCGGGATCTCAAGCCGGGGAACATCCTCGTCACCGACGAGGGCGTGGTCAAGCTGCTCGACTTCGGCGTCGCCAAGCTGCTCGACCCGACGGCGTCAGCCGGGCCGTCACCGATCACCCGCGGCGGGACGCGGCTGATGACGCCCGAGTACGCCAGCCCCGAGCAGTTCCTCGGGCACCCGGCCACGACCGCCACCGACGTCTACTCCGCCGGCGTCGTGCTCTACGAGCTGCTCACCGGTCGGCGTCCCCACGAAGACGCCGAAGGCACACCGGCGGCGCTCGAGCGGCGCGTCCTCCACGGCGAGCCCGAGCGTGCGAGCACGGCCTGCCTCGCCGACACGCCGCGCGGCACCGCTGCGGAGCGGGCGTCCAGGCGGCGCTCCACGCCCTCCCGGTTGAGTCGAGAGTTGCGGGGTGACCTCGACAACATCATCGCGACGGCGCTGCGGCGTGAACCGGAGCGCCGCTACGAGTCCATCGCCGCGCTCCGCCACGATCTCGAGCGGCGCCGGGACGGCCTGCCGATCACGGCCCGTCCGCCGACGGTGCGATATCGCGCCGGCAAGTTCCTGGTGCGACACCGTCTCGGCGTCGCCGCGGCCGGGCTGGTCGTCGCGGCCGTGGCCATCGGCACGACCACGACGCTGCTGCAGGCGCGCACGGCGGCGCGCGAAGGCCGCCGCGCGGCGGAGATTCGCGACTTCCTCGTCAGCGTGTTCGAGATCTCCGATCCCGACAACGCCCGGGGGGAGGCCGTGACGGCCCGGGAGCTGCTCGATCGCGGCAGCGAGCGCATCGCCCGGTCGTTGGCGGATGATCCCGAGCTGCGCGGCGACATCCGCGGGGTGGTCGGCACCCTGTACGAGCGATTGGGGCTGTTCGAGCGCGCCGCCACGCATCTCGAGGAGGCGCTGTCACTGGCCCGCGGCGGCCAGGCGGAGCGGCCGGTGCTGATCGAGCGGCTGACGGCGCTGGCGTCGGTCCGCCTCGAACAGGGAGACGCCGCGGCGGCAGGGGCCCTGATTCGCGAAGCGCTCGATCTGGCCCGCGCCGAGGAAGGTCCCGGCGGCCCGACAGTGGCCGCCGTGCTCACCGATCTGGCGGCGGTCCATCGCGCGACCGCGGACTTCGCGCCGGCCGAGGCGCTGAGCCGCCAGGCCCTGGGCATCCGCCGGGCGATCGGCGAGCCAGCCGGGCTGGTCGCGACCTTGAACGGTCTCGGCGTGCTGCTGAACGCGGCCGGGCGTCCTGTCGAGGCGATTCCAGCCCTTGAAGAGGCGCTGGCGCTGGGGCGACGCGCCTACGGCGACGGCCACCGGGAGGTGGTGGAGGTGCGCTGCCACCTGGCGCAGGCCAGGCACACGGCCGGTCAACTCGACGCGGCGCTGGCGGAGTTCCAGGCCTGCGTCGACCAGCGGCGCCATCTGCTCGGCGACCTTCATCCCGAGGTCGCCTTGTCGCTGAACAACCTGGCCCGCGTCTACTCGGACCGGAACGAGTACGCCGACGCGGAGCGGCGGTATCAGGAGGCGCTCGCCATCCAACGCGCGGCGTACGGCGACCGCCACCGGGTGGTGGCGGGCACGCTCAACAACCTGGCCATTCTCGACTTCATGCGCGGGCAGTACGCCCGGGCGGCCGAGCGGTTCCGCGAGCTGCTGCCGATCTGGCGTGACGTGCTGGGCGCCGACCACCCGGATACGTGGACGACGACGAACAATCTCGGGATGGCCCTGCGCAGCGCCGGCCGCCTCGCCGAGGCGGAAGCGATCCTGCGCCAGGTGCTCGCCGCGCGCCAGCGGCTCTTCGGGCCGGAGCACCCGCAGGCCGCGGAGGGCATGGTCAACGTGGCGACGTTGCTGCACCGCCAGTCGAGGTTCGCCGAAGCCCGGGACCTGGCCGCCCGCGCCCTGCCGCTGTTCGAGACCTCCTATCCGCAGGGTCACCCCCAGATCGCCGTCACGCTGGTGCACCTGGGACGGGCGCAGCTGGGCGAAGGGCGAGCCGGCGAGGCGCTGGCGTCGTTCGAGCGCGCGCTGGCGCTTCGCGTGGCCCAGTTCGGCGAGACCCATCTCCAATCGGCCCAGGCGAGGATGGAGCGCGGTCGAGCCCTGGCAGCGCTGGGCCGGGTCGCCGAAGGGCGCGGGGACATCGAGCTGGCCATCGCCCACCTCGACGCCGGCGGGCACGCGACGAGTCAGACCGCCGCCGACGCGCAGGCGGCGCTCGCCGAGTTGTCGAAGCGGTAGCGGTACTCGTTTCCCCCCCGGCCGGATCGAGGCCCGGTGTCCGGTTCGAATGGACCAGCTGGCCGCGATTGCCCTCGATTTGCGTTCACCCGTACATGGATGGCGCGTGCGCGGTGCGACCGGCCCGGCCATGACGACAGGAGGGCCCATGCGACGCGTGTCACGGCGGCGACTCGTACTGACGGCGGCGGCAGCGCTGTGGCTGACACTGCCGGGCGCGGCCCGCCAGGGCAGCCCCACCTTCTCGATCGAGGACGTGACGGTGGCCGAGGGCGACGGCGGCACTTCGGTCGCCACCTTTCGCGTGGTGCTGCGCAACCCGAACCTCGTCGAGTCGCGCATCCACTACGTCACCGCGGATGGCTCGGCCACGGCGGCGGCCCACACGCAGTCCTCGGGACCGCTGTCGATTCCGGCGGTCGGCACGGCGTCGCCGTACCCGGCCACGATCGCCGTCGCCGGCCTGACCGGCACGGTGCAGCACGTGGCCGTGCGGCTCGAGCAGCTGACCCACACGTTCCCCGCCGATCTGGACGTGCTGCTCGTGGGTCCGGGCGGGCAGCGCGCGATGGTGATGTCGGACATCGGCTCCTTCAACGACGTGAGTGGCATCACCCTCACCTTTCAGGACGGGGCGACCACTCCCGGCGCGCAACTGGTGACCGGTACGTTCGCGCCCCTCGACTTCGCCCCGGCCGAGGCCGCCATGCCGGCTCCGGCGCCGGCCGGGCCGTACGGGTCGTCGCTGTCGGTCTTCAACGGCACCAACCCCAACGGCGTCTGGCAGCTGTTCGTCAACGACGACCAGAACCCGGACGGCGGGTCGCTGGGTGGGTTCTCGATTGCGATCACGACGACGACCAACGGCGGCGACTACATCCCTGCCGCCGGGCTGCTCACGTTCCCGCCGGGCATCCCGGCCCGCACGCTGCAGGTGGCCGTCAAGGGCGATACCGTGATCGAGGGCAACGAAGCCCTCGCCGTCAATCTGATTGGTCCCTTCAACGGGGTCGTCGCCGATGGCCAGGGCGTCGGCACGATCCTCAACGACGACGGGGTGACGACGTCGCAGCCGCCCACCGGCGTCTACGTCTCGTCGATGTCCGGCAACCTGACGACGTTCCGCTGGAACGCCCCGCTGGTCGGCCCGACGCCCACGGGCTACGTCTTCGCCGGCGGGACCACGCCGGGCGGTGTGCTGGCCAGCCTGCCGACCGGAAGCGCCGCCCCCAGGTTCGCGATCGCGGCGCCGACGGGCTCGTTCTATGCCCGCGTCCACACCGTGTCGGCCGCCGGCCTGAGTCCGCCCTCGAACGAAGTGCTGTTCCACGTCGGGGTGCCGGTGGCGCCGTCGGCGCCCGCCGATCTCGTCGGGGTGGTCGCCACGTCCAGGGTCGCACTGGCCTGGCGGAACACCTTCACCGGTGGCGCTCCCGCGGCGGTGGTGCTCGACGTGAGCGGTTCGCTGAACGTGTCGCTTCCGCTGGGCGTCACCGATGCGTTCACCTTCAACAGCGTCCCGGCGGGCACCTATACGTTCGCCGTGCGGGCGGTGAACGCCGCCGGCAGCAGCCCCTCGTCGAACCCCGTGACGCTCACGTTCCCAGGCGCCTGCGTCGGGCAACTGCAGCCGCCGGTGAACTTCGTGGCCTTCCGCGTCGGCAACGTCATCAGCGCGCTGTGGGACGCGCCCGACCTGGGGCCGGCGCCCACGGGCTACGTGCTGAACGTCGGCGGCTCGTTCGTCGGCGGCCTGCCGCTGCCCGGCAGGACCGTCAGCGGTGCCGTGGGCCCGGGCACCTATCTGCTCAACGTGCAGGCCACCAACTACTGCGGGTCGGGGCTGCCGACGCCAACGCAGGCCGTGACGGTGCCGTAGCCGCGACGGCGCCCGGCCGGGCATCGCCTCGAGGAGGTCGAATGAGGACGCACAATCTGATGGCGGGTACGCTCGCCGTTCTCACGGGGATCGGCGCCGCGGAGGCGCGAGCGCAGGTGCTCGGGCAGTTCCGCTGGCAGCTCCAGCCGTACTGCAACGTCCTGACGGTGACCGTCACCCAGGCGGGCGCGGCCTTCACCCTCGACGGCACCGACGACCAGTGCGGCGCCCTGCCGCCGACCAGCACCTACGGCACCGCACACGTCAACCCCAACGGGTCGATCGGCATCGGCCTGACGACCGTCCTGGCGGTGCCGGTGCGGGTCGTCCACACCAACGCGCTCATCGGCCTCGCCTCGCTCGGTGGAGCATGGCGCGACACCGCGGGTAACGCCGGCACGTTCGTGTTCACGCCCGGAGCGCCGATCCCCGGTCCGGCGCGGCCGGTGCCGGCGGGCGGGCTCGCGGCCGGGATCGTGAGCGACCAGGCACTCGCCGACGGCGCCGTCACGCCCGGCAAGATCGCCGCCGACGCCGTGAGCGACACGGCGCAGATCAAGGCCAACACCATCGAGCTCAGCGACGTGAAACAGGTGTATCTGGGATCCAGCTCGCAGTCCCTGCCACTGGCGGCCATGGCTTGCACGTTCAGAGAGCACACGACCCTGGCAGCGACGGTCGGACTGGGCGACCTGCTGATCGCGGTGCCGATTACCGTCCCGGCCGGAGTTCACACCGTCCCCATGGTGGCCGGCGCCAATGGGCGGTTCGGCATGATGTTCTGCAACACGACCGCCGCGGCGATCCCGACGTCGCAGTTCTCGGCGCACCTCTACCGCGTGCCGCGGTAGCCCGCGTCTGCCAGGACGCGCCCCCGGCCGAGGGGAGCGGGGGCGGACGATGGGACTCGTGCCCCTTACGGCTCGATCACGCGCACCGTGCCGTCGGCCTTGTTCAGCAGGAAGATCCGGCCGGCGGCGTCGGCGTCGAAGCGCAGGTCGGCGCGAGTCGCGGCCGGCTTGCCCTGCGCGCGATTCTTCTCCTGGAGGATCGCCAGGAACGGACGCGGCTCGGCCCCTGCGGCCGTCCGGAAGAGCACCCGTCGGATGGGATCCTGGCCGCCGCTGGGCAGCGCATCCGCGTTGACGTGGAACAGCTCGCCGCTGGGCATGTCGCCGAACAGCAGCCGGCCGGTGAGCTGCGGGATGGCGGCGCTGCGGTAGACGATGACGCCGACCGAGGCCGACGAGCCGCCGGACAGCAGCACCGGATCCTGCTGGTCCCATTCGACCACCGGATAGGTCATCCGGCGATCGGCGCGCGGCGCCTCGGTGAGCACCGCCTGCCGGCTGACGAACTTGTAGCTGCCTTCCCAGATATTCCAGCCGAGGTTGGCGCCGGCGCTGACCGGCGACACCTCCTCGACGATGTTCTGGCCGATGTCGGACAGGTACATCGCCCCGTCCTTGGCATCCCAGGCGAAGCGCTGGGCGTTGCGGATGCCGTAGGCGAAGATCTCGGGCAGCGCCTCCGCGCGCATCACGAACGGGTTCGCCGGCGGGATTCCATACTTGCCGCCGCGGCCGTTCTTGCCGAGCGGGTCGATGCGGAACACCTTGCCGAACGCCGAACCGAGGTTCTGCGACAGGTTCATCGGATCGCCGCCGCTGCCGCCGTCGGCGATGCCCATGTAGAGGAGCCCGAACTCGGCGGTGCCGGGGCGGGCCAGCGGATTGAAGGCGAGAGCGCCGCCGTTGTGATTGGCGAACGGCTGTCGCAGCCGGATCAGCTCGCGCGGCGCGCCGCCGTCGTAGCTGGCGGCGCCCGGCGTCTTCGCCGTCCACTCGAGCAGCACCGTGTCGTGCGTGGTGGCGGCGTTCGGCGTGGTGAAGTCGGCGGGCGGCGCCTGGTTGGTCGTGTCCGTGTAGGTGTAGAGCTTGCCGAAGCCGGGCGTGCCGGCTTGGCCGAACTGCGGGTGCAGCACGAAGCTCTGCAGGCCGCGCTCGCGGCCCTGCGACTGCACGGCAACCGCCCACTTCGCCTCGCGCAGGTCGAGGTAGGGCGTCACGGTCCTGCCATCGGCGCTCAGCGTGTAGATCGGGCCGCGCATGTCGCTGACGAAGAGCCGCTTCGTCACCGGCTCCTCGACCAGCGTCATCAGGCGGGCGGCGACGCCGTCGATGTCCGGCAGCGTCGCGAACTCGCGCAGCGTGACGGCGATGACGTCGGCGTCGCGGGCGATCGGCTGCGGGAAGGGATTGGCTGTCTGTCCTGGTGGGAGCGGCGCGGGCGGCGCCGGCTGCTGCGCCGACGGGCGGGAGCCGGCCAGCAGGGCGAGCGTGGCGAACGCGAGGACGAGGATCCGCGAGGGCATGAGATCTCCAGGGTGGCGCAGCGAGTGGTAACGGCGAGTCCTATTGTCCAAGACCTGTCCTCGCCTGTCGACTCGCGGCGATCGGACCGGCCGATGACGCCGAACCACAGCTCGCGGGTGGACAAGTCGCCCGCGGCGAGCGCACACTGCGCCGGTGCGAGACCCGAATCTCCTCGCCGGCTGGATCAGCATGCTGGCCGGCGTGCTGTCCGGTGCGGCGATCGGGCTCTTCTTCCACCGGGAGCACTGGTTGGGCGGCTACGGGTCGCTGCCGCGCCGGATGGTCCGTCTGGGGCACATCTCGTTCTTCGGCATCGGCTTCCTCAACATCCTGTTCGCCCTGACCGTGGCGTCGGCGCCCCTGCCGGCGCCGCACCTGACCGTGGCGTCGTACGGCCTGCTCGGCGCCAATCTGGCCATGCCGGCGACCTGCTTTCTCACCGCCTGGCGGGCGCCGATGCGACACCTGTTCCCGGTGCCGGTGACCGCGGTCGCGGTGGCCATCGCGAGCATGCTCCTGGGATGGGGCGGGCGGTGAGACTGGGGCTGATTGCCCTCAGCGGCACGCGCGCCTTCAGCCGGGAGCTCACCGAGCTGGGTCTCACGCTGCCCGGATTCGTCGAGCGGAGCAAGGTGATTGCGACGCTGCCCAGCCTGGGCCTGCTGACGCTGGCGGGCCTGACGCCGGACGCGGTCGAGGTCGAGTACCACGAGATCCCCGACCTGGCGCTGATGGGCGACCTGCCGGGCGAGTTCGACGCGGTGGCGATCTCGAGCTTCACCGCGCAGATCAAGGACGCCTACCGCCTCGCCGATCGCTATCGGGACGCCGGCACCACGGTCGTGCTGGGCGGGCTGCACGTGTCGGCGCTGCCGGAGGAGGCCGCGCGCCACGCCGACGCCGTCGTCGTCGGCGAAGGCGAGCCGTCGTGGCCGGCGGTCGTCGACGACCTGCTCCACGATCGACTGCGACCGCTCTACGATTCCCGCCCGCGCCCCTTCAGTCTGGCCGACGCGCCGATGCCGCGTTTCGAGCTGCTCGACATCGATCGCTACAACCGGCTCACCGTGCAGACCCAGCGGGGCTGTCCGTTCCGGTGCGACTTCTGCGCCGCCTCGATCCGCATCTCGCCGACCTACAAGGTGAAGCCGGTGGCCAGGGTGATGGCCGAGATCCAGCGCATCAAGACGCTGTGGCCCCGACCGTTCATCGAGTTCGCCGACGACAACACCTTCGTGAACAAGAAGCACTCCAAGGAGCTGATGCGGGCGCTCGCCCGCCAGCAGGTGCGATGGTTCACCGAGTCCGACGTCTCGGTGGCCGATGACGCCGACCTCCTCGACCTGATGCGCGACAGCGGCTGCGAACAGGTGCTGATCGGCTTCGAGAGCCCCTCGGCCGTCGATCTCGCCGGCGTGGAGCAGGCGGCCAACTGGAAGGCGCGGCAGGTCGATCGGTATCTCACCGCCGTCGATCGCATCCAGTCGCGCGGCATCACCGTCAACGGCTGCTTCGTGCTCGGCCTCGATCGCGCCGGCCCCGACAGCTTCGACGCCATCTGGCGGTTCGTCAAGGAGAGCGGCCTCTTCGAGGTGCAGATCACCGTGCAGACGCCGTTTCCCGGCACGCCCCTCTACGACCGGCTGCGCCGCGACGGGCGCCTGCTCTACGAGGGCGCATGGGAGCGCTGCACCCTCTTCGACGTGACGTTCCAGCCGTCGCACATGACGGTGAGCCAGCTCGAAGCCGGGCTCCGCGACTTGGGCAGCCGCCTCTACAGCGCCGAGAGCACCCGCGAGCGGCGGCGCGCGTTCTTCACCAACCTGCGCCGGCGGCGGTCGCAGGCCGTTCATCCCGCAGCAGTGGAGGAGCCATGAGCATCACGCCGATCCGAATCCTGTTCTTCCTCGCCGCGGCCTACGACGGCGTGCTGGCGTCGGTGGCGCTGTTGTTCGGCCCGTCGCTCTTCCAGTACTTCGAGGTGACGCCGCCCAACCACTGGGGCTACATCCAGTTCCCGGCGCTGCTGCTGCTGATCTTCGCGGCCATGTTCGTCCAGGTCGGCCGTGACCCACGTCGCTACGTGCACCTGATCCCCTACGGTGTCGGCCTGAAGGCCGCCTACTGCGGCGTGGTGTTCTGGCACCAGGCGATGGGCTCGATTCCGTCGCCGTGGCTGCCCTGGGCCTGGGCCGACCTCGGCTTCCTCGCCCTGTTCCTGCTGGCGCACAGGAGCCTGCGCGGCGGGACCGCTGCCTGAACGGAGACGCTCGATGGGGTGTCGGTCGTCAAGGCACGTTCGAGCCCCGCTCTCGGTTCGTCGTCGATCAGATCCGCGAACCTGACGACGCCGGTGGCGCTGGCCGTCATCGCCCCCGACCGAGAGGTGAGCCCGACAACGGGCGTCGCCCCGGGGACCGCACTGACGCGGCCGGCGGCGCCATGCCTGCCGAGGATCGCGCCACAGGCCGCGAACGACGCGGCGACCACCGCGGGCGTTACGGACCAGCGACGGGGGAGTCTCATCACGGTCTCCGGACGTCTCGTCGGACCAGGCCGATTGAAGTTCGCGAGGAGCGATGGGCTGCGCCATCGTCCAAGACCGGCTCTACCGTCATGGTCCGAGCACTTTCCCGTGCGTCGAGCGCGCCGACATCAGGTATCGTGTGCGCCTGCTGAACGCGGAGACAGCAGGCGCTGTTCCGCCGTCGCTGCCGCAGGAGAGATGCGCATGAAGCCGAATTCGTCGTGGTGTGTCGCGTTCGTGGCCCTGGTCGTGTCTGCTGCGGCGACGACGGCCGAGGCGCAACCGAAGGTCTATGTGCTGGGCAGAACGTCGGGCAGTCCGATGGTGAACGTGCTGACCGTGATCGACGGCGCCACCAACACCAAGGGGCCGAGGATCACCCTTGGCCCGTCCAACAATTTCATCCTGCCTCAGGCCATGGCCATGTCGCCCGAAGGCGATCGCATCTACGTGGTCAACGACATCGGCGACACCATCTCCGTCGTGTCGACCGCGACCAACACCGTGGTGGACACGTGGCCGACGTCGCTGGTCGGCACGCGGCCCCGGGCCATCGCGCTGAGCCCCGACGGCCAGCGGGTCTACGTCGTCAGCAACCGCAACCCGGGCGAGCTCATCGTCATCGACGTCGCGTCCAGGTCGAGGGTGGCCGCGGTACCGCACAACCGCGGCGCGTCGTTCGGCGTCGCCGCCTCTCCCGACGGTACGCGCGTCTACGTGATGGCCACCGGCACCGACACCCTGGTGGTGTTCGGCACGTCGCCGTACCGCGTCATCGCCACGCTGCCGCTGAACCTCGAGTTGGGCATCCTCAGGGGTGACGCGCTCGCGCTCTCGCCCGACGGACGCTACCTGTACCTTCCGCAGTTCTCGATCTCCGATCCGTGCGGGGGCGACCCCTTCTGCATTCCGCTCATTCCCGCAGGCGCCTTGCCATCGAGGGTCGCCGTGTTGGACACCACGACGAACGCGATCGTGGCCACGACACCGGTGGGCCAGGATCCATTGGAGGGGAAGGCCTACCACGTCGCCGTGTCCCCCAACGGCGCCTTCGTCTACGCCCCCAACTACTGGGACGTCGTGCATCGGTTGAGCCCGACGACCCACGCCTCGCTCGGCACCACGCCGTTCCAACTGGGCCGATCGGTGGCGTTCTCGGCTGACAGCACGCGCGCCTACGTGGGCTCCAACCAGAGCGTGGCCGTCATCGGCACCGCGACGCACGCCGTGGTGACGACGATCCCCTTCGCCGTCGGCGTGGACGGGATGCCCAATGCCGTGGTGACGACTCCGCCGCCGCCGCCGCAGCCGCCGTCGAACCTTCGCGCCACGATCTCCGGGAACCGCGTGACGGCGACGTGGGATCCCTCGCCGAGCGACGGCGTGAGCGGCTACGTGCTCGAAGGCGGCGTCACGCCGGGTTCGGTGCTCGCCGCACTCCCGACCGGCAGCGCTGCGCCGACCTTCACGTTCGACGCGCCGTCCGGGGCGTTCTTCATCCGCATGCGCGCGCTGAGCGGCGGGCGTCGCAGCGCGCCGTCGAACGAGATCCAGATTCTGGTCAACGTGCCCCAGGCGCCGTCGGCGCCCACGGGCCTCCTGGGCCTCGCCAACAGTTCGAACCTGACGCTCAGCTGGAAGACCCCCACGGGCGGGGGCCAGCCGACGTCGTTCGTCCTCGACGTCAGCGGCGCGTTGACCCTGTCGGTCCCGCTCGCGCCGCTCGAGACGTTCTCGTTCTCGGGTGTCCCGGACGGTACCTACACGTTTGCGCTGCGGGCAGTGAACGGCACGGGTTCCAGCGCGGCGTCGGCACCGGTGACGCTCACGTTCCCGAGTGCGTGTCCGGGGCCGCCGCAGGCGCCAGTGAACTTCGCCGTCTCGAAGGCGGGCTCGCAGTTGAGCCTGAGCTGGGATCCGCCAGATGCGGGGCCTGCGGTAACCAGCTATCTGTTACGCGTCACCGGCGCGATGAACCTCACTCTGCCGCTGAGCGGCCGCAGCATCGCCGGCGGCGTACCGCCCGGCGTCTACAATCTGTCGGTGCTGACGGTGAACCCGTGCGGTTTGGGAGCCGAGACGCCGGCGCAGTCGGTGACGGTGCCGTAGCGTCCACGCCGCGTTTCGTTCCAGACGTCGCTCGCGCGGTCAGAATGTGACGCGTCGAGCGACGTCGGGGAGCACTCGTGCCAGTGGCGTCCTCCTCCCCGGTGATCTCGCTGTCGGCGCCGGCGACGGAGCGCACGGGCACGTGCAGGCGGCCCAGCCGGTGCCGACGTTGCCGCGGAAGGCGTCGCGCCCGTCCAGACGAAGAGCGGACCCCGGATCACGAGCAGCGTCGGCCGTATGATGCTCTGCACGAACCCCAAGGTGGCCGTTGTCGCCGCCGAGGGTCCGATACCAGCGGCCGCCGGGGTCGGCTCGATCAGCATCGGAAACAGCGTGCCGTCCGGCGGGACGTTCTGGCGTCCCATCTGCACGAACAGGCCGCTCCAGTCGTGAATCGGGCGCAGGAGAACCTGTCGAGCCAATCCTGACGGGCTCAGCGTGACGGAGGATGCGCCCCGACGAACGGCTGGACGGCGCGCAGCAACGCGTGTGGCTGCTCGACGAAAGGAAAGTGCCCGGCGCCGGCGATGGGCAGAAGGGTCGCCCGCGGAAAGGCCCGCTCCCATTCGGACGCCGACGCCAGCGGAATCGGGTCCTTGGCGATGTCCGACACCGACCGCTCGTCGCCGGCGAGCAGCTCTGTGGCTTCCCGAGCTGAGCCGAACTCAGAATCGCACGGAGACTCCGACGCGCAGCGGCATGAATACGGCCATTTCTGCCGCATCGTCTCCGGTGACGATCGCCCGCCAGTCGGCGAACACGTCGAGACGGCGGTGGAGTGGCAGACGCGCTCCTGCACCGACGTACGTCGCGACGATGGTGCGGTCGACGCCGAACGGGAAGAGCTCGTTGACGTTGGGGCGCTCGACGCCGCGCCCGGCGCCCACGACGGCATACGGTGACAGCCGCCTGGTCGCGAAGAACGCGTAGCGCACCTCCGCGCTGACGAACTGGACCAGTCCGCCTCGTTCGCTCGCGACGCCGTCTGCGTAGACCTCCACCTGGTCCTCGGTGCGCGACTGCTCCGCGCCGATGAGAAGCATGAGCGCGCGCGTGGGCGAGAATCCGACGGCCGCGGACCGGACGGTGCCGGGCTGGGCGAGTTGGATGCCCGCCGCCCCCTGGATGCTCCAGCGCGCGTCCGCCGCCACTCCCGCCACCGTCTGTGCCGTCCCCACGGCGCTCGAGTCGACGAGTGCCACCACGACCAGGCCGACTCGCATGCTCACTGCGTGCAAATCGGACCTCCCAGGTGCCGGACCCTCTTGGATTCGCCGGAGCCCTCGCCAGCGGGCGGTTGGTAGCGATGAGCCGACACGCGCGTCCAACGGCGTTCTGCGGTCGCTGTCAGCGCGCGAGCGTCGGCAGGCGCCGCCGGCAGCGCCGTGACAACGGCAACCTGGTGCCATCCCGCAGGACCACACCGGGTTCCGCAGACGCGAGCTCGATGAAGGCAATGCGGTCCGCATTTGCGAGCACCCGGCGATGAATCCGCAAGAACGGCGGCGTTGGCAGCCGGTCGGAGACCAGGCGCAGCGTGGCGCGCACGAGATACGTCGAGCCGCCGGCATGCACTTCGACGTAATTGCCAGCCGCGGACACCCAGTCGATGTCACCGACGGGGATCACGAGGGCGCGTCCCCCGCGTTCTACCGTGATGTGCCCCTTCGCGTCGTGTGCCCTCCCCGAGGCGGCGCCGCGGCCGGACCGCGCTCCTGCCCCATCGCCCGGAGCCTCACTCGTGGCAAGCCACCGCCGTGCACGCTCGAACGCGACCGCGAAGCGATCGTCGTCGAAGGGCTTGAGCAGGTAGTCGACTGCCGCGAGATCGAAGGCGGCCACGGCGTGGCGATCGAACGCCGTGACGAAGACCACGGCGGGGTGGCCGGGGGCGAGGCAGCGGGCCACCGTGACACCGTCTCGCCCCGGTAGCTGCACGTCGAGGAACGCCATGTCGACGTCGTCACGGCGCAGGGTCGAGAGCGCGGCGTCGCCATCTTCGACTTCGATGACCTGGCCGACCTCGGGGCGGTGCCGCAACAACGCGGTGAGCCTCCGGCGAGCGAGCGGCTCGTCGTCGGCGACCAGGACGCGGAGGCTGCCTCGCGCGGTCATCGCACAGGGACCGCCGGCGCAGAGACGCCGGCATCAGCCGTGGCGCCAAGGCGCAGGGGCAACAGCACGTCGACCACCGATCCCTCGGGCGTCGAGACGAGGTCCACACGCTGCGCATCGCCGTAGAGATGGCGCAGGCGCGCCCTGACATTGACGAGGCCGACACCGCCACGGACGGTGCTGTCCCGGGCGGCTCCCGGCGGGTCCGGAGCCGCATTCGCCGCCGGCTGGCGTCCAGCGATCGTCGCTCCTCGATCGACGACCCGCAGGTGCAGGCGGTCGGCCTCCGCGCTCGCCGTGACTTCCAGGCGCCCCGGCCCTGGCCGCCGCGCGAGACCGTGTCGAACGGCATTCTCGAGCAGCGGCTGCAGCAATAGTCCTGGGACCATTGCGGCTTGCGCCACCGGGGAGACGTCGACTCCCACCGAAAGGCGGTCGCCGAAGCGCACCTGTTCGATCGCCAGATAGCTGGCCGCCAGCTCCATTTCGCGCCACAGCGGGACCTCCGCGGCGTTCCGCACGTCGAGCGCGTGCCGCAGCAACTCAGCCAAACGGGCCACCATGCGCTGCGCGGCGGCCGGTTCCTCGGCGATGAGTGTCGACACGGCGTTCAGGGCGTTGAACAGGAAGTGCGGCTGCAGCTGTTGGCGCAGCGCATCGAGCTGCGCGTGGGTCAGGTGGCGTTCGAGCTCGGCTTCTCGCGCCCGGCGTTGGCGCGCCCACGCCAGCATCCCCACGCCGACGACGAGTCCCAGGTAGACGACGACGTTGGCGTAGTAGGTCCGGACGAAGAAACGGCGCGCCTCCTCTCGAAACTGGTCCACGCCGGTCCACCCGTGCACGAGTCCCTGGTCGAGCAGCGTGTGCAGGAGGAGCTGTGCCAGCGCGACCACGAGTCCCATCGCGAGATGCAACGGCAGCCGCCGCGGCCAGCGACGGTCGATGAGCGGCCATCGCTCACCCATCCAGATGACGGGAGGCACGAGGATCGCCCACGCGCCGAAATGCGCGGCCGCCTCAGCGAGCTCGAGCATGAAGCTCGCAGGCTCCTCCCGGAGGCGGTGGTAGAGATACAAATGCGTGGCGTAGATGAGCGAACCGCCGGCGGCGGCAAGCGCGGCCAGAGCCCACGGCATCGGGGGGCGGCGCGGGGGCGACCCAAGGGATGGCGCGTCGCGCATGTCGTCAAGGATACCGCTCGCCCAGACTCGACACGGCAACGACCGCGGGAACGTTCACGCTCGAACCGCCATGCCGGCGTGGCGCAGGGGGAGCCGTCGTGCGCGGATGCCGCTCGCCGCGAAGATCGCGTTGGCGAGCGCAGGCGCCACCGGGGGTACGGCCATCTCCCCGGCGCCAAGCGGAGGTCCGCTCGGCTCGCCGGACGCGCCTCCTCCGCCCACCAGGTGCACCTCAACGGCGGGCGCCGCGGCGATCCGGAGCAGGGGGAAGTCGTCGAAGTTTCCCTGCACCACGGCGCCCCGCTCGACCGTGATCTCCTGGTGGAGCGCCGCCGACAAGCCGAACATCACTGAGCCTTCGACCTGGGCCTCGACGCCGCGAGGATTGACCACCAAGCCACAGTCGACCGCACACACGTACCGCACGATGCGAAGACGGCGCGCGTCCATCTCGACCTCAGCGACCATCGCCGCGTAGGCCTCGTTGGCGTAGCTGCACGCGATGCCCCGCCCGCGGCCGGGAGGCAGTGGCGTGCCCCATCCGGCGTGCTCCGCGGCGGTGCGCAGGACCCGCGCCAGCCGACCCGTGTCCCAGGTGTAGGCAGGGTCGTCGTCGTACGGGAGTCGCCGTGGGGCCCCGAGCAGCTCGAGCTGCAAGGCAAGCGGATCGCGGCCGCCCAGGTGCGCGAGCTCATCGAGGAAACACTGCGTCGCAAAGACGTTGGTGGCCTCCTCGATTGCGCGCCACTGCCCGCGAGGAATCGGCGTGGAGATCTTGCTCGCCTGCAGTCGCAGGTTGGGCACGAGGCCGGCGGGCACATCGTACCGGCCGAGGTCCGCCCCCGCGGGGAACTCCGTCGTGCCGGGAGGCAACGCCCAGCGCAGGAACTCGCCCCGCGACGCGTTGACCAGGTGCGCTTCCCAGGCGATTGGCCGTCCGTGCTCGTCGATCCCGCCCCGCATCCGATGCAGGGCACCCGGCCGATAGAAGCCGTGTCGCATATCGTCTTCACGCGTCCACACCACTTGCACGGGAGCGCCGACGGCCCGCGACACGACCATCGCTTCCACCACCATGTCGTGGTAGTAGCGCCGACCGAATCCGCCACCCATTCGAATGGGATGCACGGTGATGGCCGACACAGGGAGCCCCGTCACTCGCGCGGCCGCGTCGCGTGCCGCCACCGGATCCTGTGTCGGGGCCCACAGCTCACACCGATCGGACCGGCACCAGGCGGTGCAGGAGACAGGCTCCATCTGCGCGTGGGCCACGAGAGGCTGCTCGTAGACGACGTCGAGCGTGCGCGACGCGCGGCGCAGGGCGTCGTCGACGTCTCCGTCCGCGCGTTTGACGCGGTGGGGTGGCGCCTGCGAGAGTCGCTGGGCCTGCAGATCGAGGGCGGATGTGCTCTCCTGCGCGCCGGGTCCTGGAGCCCATTCGACGCGCAGCCGCTCGCGCCCCTGCAGGGCCGCCCAGGTCGAGTCAGCGACCACCGCCACACCGTGCGGCGGCTTCGGACTGTTCTCGCCGAGGTCGGGCACGGCGTCGGCGTCGATTCGCACGACACCCGAGACGCCAGTCACCGCGCGCGCGCCGGCATCGTCGATGGCACGCACGCGGGCGCCAAGTGAGGGGCTGCGCGCCACCACGGCGACGCGCAGGCCAGGGATCCTGGTGTCGAGTCCGAAACGGATGCGACCCGTGACGATGTCCGGCGCATCGAGTTGTCGCATCGGCGTTCCAAGGAGCGGCAGCTCACGAAGGTCGCGGAGCGGCGCCTTCTCGGCGTCCTCGAGCCGCAGGGTCCCGTTTTCGACGAGCGTACGCGCCAGGCCGGCGAGGTCGCCGTAGGCAGCCCGTCGGCCGTCTGTGTGTACGACATACCCCGACTGCGTGCGGAGCCGGGCCGGCGCGACCTGCCATCGCTGTCCGGCAGCCCTCACCAGAAGCCAGCGCACCGCCGCGCCAGCGTGCCGGAGACGGGTAAAGTCGTGCTGGGTGCTGTTGCTGCCACCGGCGTACTGGTCGCCGAAACGCTCGTCGGCGTCCGCCTGCTCGAGGCGTACACGCGACCAGTCGGCGTCCATCTCCGCCGCCACGATACGCGGCAGACCAGACCGCACGCCCTGACCCATCTCCTGCCGGCCGACCAGCACCGTCAGCGTCCCATCCACGTCGAGCCGTACGAACGCATTCGGGATGAACGGCGGCTCCGACCGTCCTTCAGGTTCCGCCGCGGCGCCGACACGGCGCGAACCGAGCACGAGGAGCAGCCCGCCGCCCGCCGCCGGCCCCAGCCGCAGGAACGTACGCCGATCGAGTGCCATGGACGCGCTCATCGCTCGGCTCCACGGCCGCCGGTGCGCCCACGACGTGCGTCTGCCGCGCGCTGAATCGCCCGGCGGATGCGGCCATACGTTCCGCAGCGACAAAGGTTGCCCATCATGGCCGCGTCGATGGCCGCGGGATCGGGATGGGGTGTGCGCTCGAGTAGTGCCGCCGCCGACATGATCTGGCCGGCCTGGCAGTAGCCGCACTGCGGGACGTCCTCGTCGATCCACGCCTGCTGGCACGGATGAAGGCGCGACCCACCGCCTTCGCCCGTGCTACCGTCAGCCACGGTGGCCGCCAGGCCCTCGATGGTGGTCACGCGACGATCGCCAACGCGGTCGGCGCCCAGCCGACACGATCGCACCGCCTGCCCATCCACGTGCACGGTGCACGCCCCGCACAGGCCGCGGCCGCAGCCGAACTTCGTCCCGGTGAGACCGAGGTGATCGCGAAGGAGCCACAGCAGCGGAATCCCAGACGGGGCCTCGACGTCGCGGCGCGCGCCGTTGACCCACAAGCGATAGCGTGGCATCACTTCCTCCAATTCGGTACGCCTTCGAGGCGTGAGTCGCATCGTAGGGCGGGGCCGATCGGCGCTTCAATCGTGCAGGGACGAACGGTCATGTCCGCAGATGAGCGGTCGGCGGGCCATCCCGTTGGTGTGGATCGGCGTGGTGGGGCAGATGAACGGCGGCCCTCGGTCGGTTCGCTCGCAGACGCCGTTCACACGGCGTCGCCTTGTACCGTCGACGTTCGCTTCCCGGGTCGCGGTGACACCCCGCACGTTTTGATCGTGCAGCCCCCGCAGGACGGGGTCGTGATCACCGGCGACATGGGGATGCCCGCCGAGGACGTTGTCCACGAGGTCTTCGTCACCCTCCGGGCAATCAGATCTGCTTGCAGAAGAACGAGTTGTAGAGGTGTGGAAGGGCGGACTCGTGCCGTCTAGCTGCAGAGATTGACGAGCCGGCGATGCGCGCGATTGATCGCGTCGTACGCGGGGAGCCGCTGAACGTAGCCGACTGGCGCAGCATGATCCGATTCCTCGCCATCCAGGCCTGTTCGGTGCGAAGGGATTCGCGAAGCATGGCTAGCGGAGCCCCGCCACGGCAGGGAGGCACGGGGGCTTATGGTCTGCCCGTCTTCGGTCCGGTGAGGTACGATGCGCGGCCATGAAGATAGCCGCATTCGCCCTGTCCGCGGTCGCGCTTGTGTTCACGCTGTCCGTACGTGCGGACGAATTCGTGGACGAAGCGATGGTGGCACGCATCAAGATCGAAGCCTTCCAGCATTCGACGGTGATGGAGACGCTGGCCGAGCTGACGGACGTCTACGGCGCACGGCTGCGTGGGTCGCCTAGCTACGCGGCGGCGGCGGACTGGGCCAAGACGCGGCTCACGGGGTGGGGACTGGAGAACGTGGCGTTCGAGCCGGGCGGGTTCCCGGGACCGGGCTGGGCGCTCAAGCGGTTCAACGTGGAGATGACGGAGCCCCAGTATCTGCACGTGCTTGCTCAGCCGCTGGCGTGGAGCCCTGGCACGGCCGGGCGCGTGATAGGCGCGCCAGTGCTCGTGGAGGTCTCGACACCGGCGGACTTCGATCGGTATCGCGGCAAGCTGCGCGGCGCCATCGTGATGAACGGCGCGCCACGCACGGCGCCAGCCACGAACTTCGAAGCGACCGCCACGCGTTTCAGCGACGAACTGCTCGCGCGCGGCCAGGCGGCCATCGACCCCGCCACACTCGTGGTCAGCTCGTCGGACGGACCCAACTATGCGGGCGCCGAGCGATCCCGGCGCCTGGGGTTCGAGCAGCGCGCGGTCGTGGCGAAGTTCTTCCGCGACGAAGGCGTGGCGGCGGTGCTCCTCGCGAGCCCGCTGTCGTCGGGGGTCATCTGGGCCACAGACGCGGGCGGGTTCGACACGTCAGGCGCACAGTGGAAGATTCCGAATCCGTCGCTCACCGTGCCGTCCTTCGCACTGTCGCGCGAGCACTACGGGCGCATAGGGCGGCTCGTAGAGCGCAAGAGCCCGGTTACTCTGGACCTCCAGCTCGACGTGGAGATCCTCCGCGACGTTCGCAGCGTGAGCATCGTGGCTGAACTGCCTGGCGTTGATCCGCTCATCGGCGACGAGGTCGTGATGCTCGGCGGCCACTTCGACTCGTGGCACACGGGGACGGGCGCCACCGACAACGGCGCCGGCAGCGCCGTGATGATGGAGGCGATGCGCATCCTCAAAGCGACGGGCGTGCGCCCGCGCCGTACGATCCGCCTAGCGCTGTGGGACGCGGAAGAGGGCGGCCACCTGGGCTCGATCACCTACGTGGGCAACCACTTCGGCGACCCCAAGACGATGGCGCTCAAGCCCGAGCACGGGAAGCTGGCGGGCTATTTCAATCTCGATAACGGCACCGGCCGGATCCGGGGTGTGTACCTGCAAGGCAACGAGGGTGTCCGCCCGATCTTCGACGCGTGGCTCAGACCGTTTCACGACCTAGGCGCGTCCACCCTGGCGATTCAGAAGGTGGGTGGCACCGATCACCTCGACTATATGCACGTCGGGCTACCAGGGTTCCAGTTTATCCAGGATCCCATCGACTACGAATCACGCACGCACCACACGAACATGGACGTGCTCGAATCGATCTTGCCCGATGATCTGAAGCAGGCGGCCGCGATCGTGGCCACGTTCGCGTACCACACCGCGATGCGCGACGCGCGTCTGCCGAGGCTGCCGTTGCCCGCCCCCGCGACGCCGTGAACGTGGTGCTCAGGTCGCTCTGAACCTTACCGGGAATGTCGGAGACTGGTGACTGTGACTCGGGCGATGAGTGCCTGCGCATAGTAGTGCGCTTCGTGTTCGTCGGGCGGAATGTAACCGATCGGCTCGAGCAGTCGTGCCGTGTTGAACCAGTGGACCCAGCCACGGTCGCGGACTCTGCTGCCTCGAGCGAGCGCCACGGTCCCAGCCGTTGAATGACCTCCGTCTTGTAGAGCCCGATCACCGATTCGGCGAGCGAATTGTCGCGGGCATCGCCACGGCTGCCGACGGACGGTGCGATGCCGGTGTCGCTCAGCCGGTCGATGTGCCGCATCAACAGGTACTGCGAGCCGCAATCGCTGTGATGGACCAGGCCCGGCGTGCCCGCTCCGCAGCGCTCGCAGATCGCCTGCTCGAGGGCATCGAGGACACAGTCCGTGCGCAGCAGTGCCGACACGCGCCACCCGACGATCCGCCGCGCGAAAACATCGACGACGAAGGCGACGTAGACGAAGCCGCGCCAGGTGGCCACGTAGGTGAAGTCCGACACCCAGAGCTGATGCGGCCCCGTCGCGACGAACGCACGCTCGACCAGGTCCGGGCGATGGTCCGCCGCCGGGGCGGCCTGCGTCGTCGTGACCCGGGCCCGGCTGCGGGTGGTGCCCTGGGGGCCCAGCTGCGCCATCAGCCGCTCGACGGTGCAGCGCGCGGCGTCGTGGCCCTCGCGGCGCAGCTGCCGCACCCTTGCGCGGCCCGTGGACCTGATGGTGTGTCTCCCAGATGCGGCGAATCGCGGTCTTCAGCTCGTCGTCGCGCTGGGCGCGCGCCGGGTGTTGCGCCGGGTTGCGGCCTTGCGCGATGTGGCGGAAATGCGTGGGCGGGGCGATCGGCAGCCCGGCGCAGATCGGCTCAACCCCGAATTGATCGCGATGATCGTTGATGAATCGGACCGTCACTTCGCTCGGCGGTCGAGTTCCGCCTGGGCGAAATACGCGGACGCTTTCCGCAGGATCTCGTTGGCGCGCCGCAGCTCGACGACCTCGCGCTGCAGACACTTCACGTCCTCGCACTCGGACGTCGTCAGGCCGGGACGCTGGCCGCTGTCGCGCTCGGCCTGGCGCACCCAGCGCCGGAGTGCCTCCACGGCGCATCCCAGCTTCTCGGCGACGGGCCGCATCGGGGCCCACTGGGACGCTACTCGACGGTGTGGTCGAGGACCATCCGGACGACACGCTCACGCAGTTCGGGAGAATACTTGTTCGGTCGGGGCATCGGCTCCATCCTCTCTCGGAACGACGCCTCCGATAAACGCGGTACGGTTCACCCCGGCCAACCCTCCCAGAAACGGGCAGGAATCGATCTGAGCGTTAAGATATGGTCGTCAAAAGGGGTGTCCCAGAAAAGCCATACTCTCGTGCTTTCTGAACGAACACGCGGAATTAATGGCCGAGCCTGGTAACCGATGTGGTGCACTGGCGCCCCGTGATGGTGGGGCTTCTGCCGTTGCGACCGACGCACGCGTCCGAATGTGGAGCGTATCCTGAATCGTATCCTCATCATCGATGCCGATGTGGGGCTCGCGCGCGACCTCGGGAATAGCCTAGCGGGCGAGGGCTACGACGTCGAACGAGCCGACCGAGGCGCTGTGGGCCTTAGTAGGGCCATCGGCTGGCGGCCGGACCTGGTAATCCTCGATCCGGCAATTCCGGACGGAGACGGCTTCGAGTTCTGCCGCGACCTTGCCGGTCGCGCCATAGCGCCAATCGTTCTTGTCAGCGCCGGCGCCGAGGAGTCGGACAAGATTCGCGGACTGGACCTCGGCGCTGACGACTACGTCACGAAGCCGTTTTCCATTGGTGAGCTTCTCGCGCGCATTCGAGTCGTCTTGCGTCGGCACGCGCGCGATCGGCCGCCGAACGGCACGGTGCGGTTCGCAGAGGTGGTCGTCGACCTGGACCTAGTGCTCGTCGAGCGTGCCGGAGTCAGGGTGCCATTCACACAAAAGGAAATGGATCTCCTGCGCTTCCTTCTCAGCCATCCGAGGCGAGTGTTCACGCGGGACGAGTTGCTGCAAGTGGTGTGGGGGTTCAGAAACGCGCCGCTCACACGAACGGTGGATACGCATGTCGCCCGCTTGCGCCAGAAGCTCGAAGTCGACCCTCACAACCCGCGCCATATCCAAACCGTGCACGGCACCGGCTACACCTTTACGCCATGAATCTCGCGAAACATGTTTTTGCAAACCGGTGTCCCGATCGTTCTCGCGAATGGCCTATATCTACCGAGCGCCCATGGTTGGTTCGCGCCGAGGCAGCCGTCGGCGAGCTGATTGGGTTCAGCGCGATGGCCAGCTGATCCGGGTCCTCGGTGTCGCGCATGAGAGACTGCCGGCTAGAATCTAGTTCGAACCGAGGGTGGCGATGTGTCGTCGAGATGGAGGAAGTGATGTGCAGACTACGGTGCGCGACCTTCGCGCTAATCCTATGGATCGTGGGGGTCGGGCACGCACTGGCGAGTGTCGAACGGATCGAGGTTACAAGTCGCGAGGTGTTCCACGCTTCGCGGATGGGGCCCTACGTCAAGTTCGAGGGGGTGTTCGTCGGCAGCCTTGACCCCGCCACGGAGTCGATTCCCAACCTCGACAAAGCCACGCGACGGGCGGACGGCCGTGTCGAGTATCGAAGCGACTTCATTATTCTCACGCCCGAGTCGGCAGCGGCCGGCAATCACGTGCTGCTCTTCGACGTCGAGAACAACGGACGACCGGTAGTCCACGGGATGTACAACAGCCCTCTCGAGTCGGTCGTGCGCGGCATTGAGGTCGGCAACGGCTTTCTCGAGGACGAGGGATTCATTGTCGCCGTTGCGAGCTGGCAGAACACCCACGGCATTGCGCTGCCGGCGTACGCGGGTCCGGACGGCAGACCGATTCTGTTGTCGGCCGTGGGATTCGCGGCCATTCGCGACTTTGCCGCATTTCTTCGATTCGAGGCGGCCGACGGGGCTGGGACGGCAAACCCGGTAGCGGGCCGAGTCAACCAAGCTATTGCCGCAGGCTCGTCGCAGACGGCGCGGTTCCTGAAGTCGTTCCTGCATCATGGGTTCAACCGAGTCGGCCCACGGATGGTCTTCGACGGCCTGCACCTCCAAGTCGGACAGGTTGGATCGATGCCCTTCATACCTCCTCCGGGCGCACAGGCCGATGTGGTTCGCGCGACCCTGGTGGGCGACAGCGCCGTCTACCCATTTACCTACGCGGACGTTCTTGCTCCGCTGGCCGCACGAAAAGAAGCGCCGCCCAAGATTCTGGCGACCAATGTGGAGGGCGACTACGGCAGACGGCGTCTGTCTCTGTTGCGCACAGGCCCCACCGGGACCGCAGACGTGCCGCTGCCCGAGGCGGTGCGGGTGTGGGACGTGGCCGGTGGCTCACATGGCATCGTCCTCCAGAACAACTGCGAAATGCCCCGCGCAAACCTCGACTGGCATCCCCTCATGCGCGCGGGTCTCATGGGCCTGGTGCACTGGGTACAAGGCGGGGCAGCGCTCGCGCCGTCCCGTCTGATGACGATTGAGCCGGGCGCGCCGGCTCCATATCTGTCACCGGCACCGGCCGACCAGCCAAAGGCCGTCATGCAGGTTCCCCGACGAGACGCTGACGGAATCGGCGAGGGCGGCGTTCGCCTTCCGGCGGTCGCGGTGCCGCTTGGGACATACGGTGGGTGGAACGCGCCCCTGGACAACGACTGCGGCGACATGTCCGTGTTCTGGTATCCGTTTCCCCGGTCGACGTGGCAGCGTCAGATGACCCGCGACTCCCGGGCCTCGGTGCAGGAGCGTTACGGTAGTGCCGAGGAGTATCTGCGACGCTATCGCGCGGCGGCCGACGCGCTCGTGCGCGACGGCTACCTGCTCGAAGCCGACGCGAAGGCGATGGAAGCGGCCACGGCGCCGAAGGTCAAGCCGTTGTTTCAGCCCCCCGCCAGGGATGGGCGGTGACCGACCGGCCACTCCAGCCTGACGGCCGCTATGCCGGCGTTGGTGCGATGTCGCTCGCCGTCCGCACGCTCTTCGGATTGGTCGTGGGGCTCGGTGTCGGTTTCTTGCTGAGGTGGAGCGGTTCAGTCGATGTCGTGGTCGGGATCGCCCAGCCCGTCGGGCAGCTGTGGGTCAACGCTCTTCGGATGTGTGTCACGCCTCTGGTGGTGTCGTGCCTGGTGGTGTCGGTCGGCTCCGCGCTTAACACGGAAGCGCTCGGGCGCATCGGTCGTGGCGCCGTCGCCCTGTTCCTCGCTCTCTTAACCAGTGCGGCCCTATTCGGCGCTTTGGTCGGTCGGCCGCTGTTCGCGCGGCTAGAGATTGACCCCACGGTGGCGGCTTCGCTACGGGGCGAGGCGGTCAGTGGCGAGATCGTCAAGGCTGCCGACTCCGCCGACTTGGCACAATGGCTCGTCGGGCTTGTGCCAGCCAATCCGATGGAGGCGGCCACCAAGGACACCATGCTGCCCCTCATCGTTTTCGCACTGCTGCTGGGGCTCGCAATTCGACAAGCCGGAGACGAGCCGAGACAGGCCGTTCTCGGATTCTTCCAGGGCATCGCTGAGTCCATGTTCGTGCTGGTGCGATGGACGCTGGCGTTGGCGCCCGTCGGTGTCTTCGCACTCGCGCTCGTCCTGGCCGCTCAGACGGGCGCGGCCATTGCCGGGGCTCTCGCCTACTACGTCGTCATCGTGATCGCGTTGACCATTGCATTCGGTCTTCTCGTGTTGTATCCGGTGGCGGCCTTGGGTGGCCGGATTCCCCTCCGCCGGTTCGTGCAAGGCACCTTGCCCGCACAGGCCGTTGCATTCAGTTCACGCTCTTCACTCGCATCGTTGCCGGCGATGATCGAGGGCGCGCGAAGCGTCCTCGGACTCGGCGAGGAGATCACGGTCTTTCTCGTCCCTCTCGCCGGGGCGATCTTTCGGGTGGGCTCGGCAGTCGCGCAGACGGTCGGTGTGATCTTCCTGGCACGTATCTACGATGTAACGCTTGGCGATGCTCAGCTCATCACTATTGTCCTCACCGTCGTGCTCACGACCTTTAGCGTGCCAGGAATACCTGGCGGCAGCATCATCGCTGTCGCGCCTGTACTCCTGGCGTCCGGACTGCCGTTGTCCGGTATCGGCCTACTGCTCGGTGTCGATGCGCTGCCCGACATGTTCCGCACGACTGTCAACGTGACCGGTGGCATGACGGCTGCGGTCGTGCTGGGACGGCGCCCGCGCACTGCCGTGGGCCTCCACGCGCCGACAAACGCGTAACAAGCTTTAACAATGTTTCGCTTGCCAGTCTCCAGATCGCCCCCCTATAGTGCCGCCGTTCGCGGAAGCCTTCGCGTTGGCCCGGTGCTCTAGTCCCTCGACGTCGCTCACCCCATGCTGGTCGAGGCGTGGACGAGGCTTGGAACGGGTCGGCGCCGCCGTCGGAGACAGGAGAACAGTCTCATGACCTGCCTGCGTAAGGTTCGAGCGCTGCTACCGCTTCTGGCCCTCGCCTGCTGCGCGACCGCTCCCTCGGCACTCGCGCAAACCCCCACAGGCGTCATTGACGGAATCATCCGGGACGAATCTGGCCAAGTACTGCCGGGCGTCACGGTGGTAGCCAACAGCCCGTCGCTAATCCAGCGGGACCAGACGACCGTGTCGAATGGAGAGGGATACTACAGGCTCCAGCTCTTGCCGCCAGGCACTTATACCGTTACGTACGAGCTGCAGGGGTTTCAGTCCCTAACGCGCGAGCAACTGATCGTCGCGGCCGGGCAGACGACGGGCGCCAACGTGCAGATGCCACTCGCCTCGCTCCAAGAGTCAGTCACGGTCATCGGCAATTCGCCGACAATCGATTCGACGAGTGCCAAGCTGGGCTTCACGACGACGAAAGACCTCGTTGAGAACGTCCCGACACGTCGAGACTTCAGCGCCCTCATGGCGACGATCCCTGGTGTCGAAGGCGCCTCATCGACGACCACGCAGGCCGGTAACTTTCCTCGCCTAGTGGTGTTTGGCGCCGGCACGATGGCCAACTCCTTCACATTCGACGGAGCCAACGTCCTCGACGCGGGTATCTCCAGCGACCAGACGGCTAAATTCTCCTACGACATCGTCGAAGAAGTGCAGGTGCTCAAGGCCGCCAAGCCGGCGGAGGTCGGCTTCTCCCAGGGCGGGTCTTTCCAGATCATTACGAAATCCGGTGGCAACACCTTTCGTGGTGAATCCGGTGGCTACTTCCGCGATGACGCGTTGCAGAGCAGCAACGTCACGGAGTCGCTACGCAATCTCGGTGTCTCGTCGACCTCGAACTCTGTGGTTCAGGCTTACGACATCTCCTTGAGCCCGGGCGGCCGGATTATCCGCGACAAGCTCTGGTGGTACGGCTCGGCGCGCCGTCAGCGCGAGGAACTGCAGCTGCTCGGGTACCCGGATGATCAAGTCTCGAGCATCAACGCCTTTTTCTGGAAGAACACGTACCAGCCGTCCGCCGGTCACCGGTTCACGGGATCGTTTCAAGACTGGAGTGAGGAAGTGGCGCCGTTCTTCCGCGGCTACGCACCGTCCCTCGCCGGTGACCGCTTAGCCACGTTCATTCGCAAGCCATTCGGTCAACTGTCGAGTGTGCGGTGGAACGGCACGCTGTCCGATTCGGTGATCGCAACCGTCGGCGCGGGCTACGGCAGGCAAACGCTTGATGCGGTGTATCCGGATGGCGCTACGGTGGGCATACGTGACCTCGTGACGGGCGTGCGCTCCGGGAGTCCAGACGTACTCCAGAAACGCGCTCCCTCATGGAACACGAATGTCTCCGGATCGCTGAGCTGGTTCGTGGCCGATTTCCATGGCCGCCATGATCTCAAGGTGGGTACGGATATCACGCGCAGCAAGGTCGTCAACGAGATGTTCTCGGTGGGCGACCACAATCTTCGTGTGAACAGGGGCGTACCGGCGCAGGTCGTGCTTTACGACACGCCAGCAAAAGGCGATGCGCGAATCAACGTCGCGTCGCTCTACGCGCAGGACAGCTGGGTCATTCGAAACAAACTGACGTTGAACCTTGGCGTCCGGTACGACCGATTCGTGCCCAGCCGGAGATCGAGTGAGGCTGGCGGAGGCGCGTGGGCGAACACCGCGCTCGCGCAAGCGTACCCGATCCTCGAGAGCCATCCGGTCACAGCGGTCGAGCCGCAGTGGTCGTGGAACAGCTTCGCGCCACGCGCCGCTGCGTCCTTCGCCATCGACGATCGCACGGCCGTCCGCGCCAGCTACTCGCGGTACTACCACTACGTCAACACGGGCATGATTCCGGGCGCAGACGAGAACGTCGTGACGTCGCTCATCGTGCAGTGGAACGACCTCAACGGCGACCGCAAGTTTCAAGTCGGCGAGAACGGGAATCTCATCTCGTTTGCCGAAGGAGCGAGTCGCGTTCGGTTCGACTCGGATATTAAGCATCCGTACACCGACGAGGTGGTCGTCGGTCTCAGCAGGGAGTTATTCGGCGATCTGTCGATTAACGCCAATTTCATCTGGCGTCGTGACGATGACCTGATCCATACCGTCCAAGTCGGAATCCCAGACTCGGCGTATTCTCCGGTCACGATCGTCGACCCAGGGAAAGACGGCGTAGCCGGCAGCGGAGACGATGGCATGATCACCGTCTTCGCGCAAGACCGGGCCACGTTTGGCCAGGAGGCATTCCTCGAAACCAACCCGAACAAGCTGGGCAAGAGCAACGACCGCAACTACCGGGGGTTCGAGTTCGTTGCCAACAAGCGCTTGGCGAACAGATGGCAGTTCGTCGGGTCGGTCGTGGTGCAACGCATGGAGTCGCTCACGCCTACGAACTCTTTCTATACGAGCGGCCTCTTTCAGAATCCGAACGATCAAATCAACGGTCGCGGGCGGGATCCGCTGAGCGAGACGGTGCTGGCCAAATTGCAGGCCATCTATCAAGCGCCGTACGGCTTCACGCTGAGCGGGTTCTATCGTTTCGGGTCCGGCTCGCCGATTACGCGCACGCTGGTGGTGCGCGGGCTGCCGCAGGGCACGATCACGGTCAAGGCTGAACCGAACGGCGACAGCGAGACTCCGAACAATAGTCAGGTGGACCTCCGAGTGGAGAAGGCAATCGGAGTCGGGGGAGGCCGGCGCGTGCTCCTGGGCATCGACGTCTTCAATCTGACGAACGCGTCCACGGTAACGACGCAGGGCGTGAGCACCGGCGTCGATTTCGGCATACCTCGCATCATCGTGAACCCGCGGATCGCGCGCCTTGGCGTGCGATTCGTGTGGTAGCGGTTTCGGGCGCTCGGGGCGAAGCGGCACCAGGCGCGGCCGCGTGTCCTGCGATCGCGCCTGAGGCAATTCCCCGCTCCGGGTTATGGCCGTGACGCGAACCGTCAGCTGTCTCGTCGTGGGGGCCCTGGCGACCCTGTCGTGTCCGGTTCGGGCACAGTACTCGCCGCTATTGCCGTCGGAGGTCTTCGTCGCGATTCGCGGCGAAGCCTCCGGCGAGCGTCCGCTCGTCGATTTCAACACGATCGTCACGCGCTTTTCCGGCTTCGCGCCGTCGAAGGGCGGCGATCAGATCGCCGACTACATTGCCGGCCGGATGCGAACGGCCGGGCTCGATGAGGTCGCGATCGAGGGCTTTCCCGCCGACGGACGGCAGTTCGTCTGGGCGTTCCTCACTGAACCCTCGTGGGAAGCCGAGGCGGGAACCCTCGAGCTGATTGAACCGCGACGGGAGCGGCTCGCCGACTTCGCGGTGCACCGTGTCGTCCTCGGCCGGTTCAGTTCGAGCGCCGACATCACGACCGAGCTGGTGGATATAGGGAACGGCACGCTCGAGACCGACTACGAGGGTCGGGACGTGCGTGGCAAGCTGGTCTTGGCTAGCGGAGAGCCCGGCGCGGTGCACGCACGTGCGGTGTGGGAGCATGGCGCGGCAGGGATCGTGTGGTTCAACGGGCAAAGAAGGGCTGAACGCCGGCATGCCGTGAGCAACCCTTCCATCGTACCGTGGACGGGACCGCGAGGAGAAGCACCGGGCTTTGCGTTCGCGCTCTCCAACGCCGCCGGCGCGGCGATCCGGGAGTCACTTGAACGCGGGCAGCGTCATCTGCTCCACGCCTCGGTCCGAGCGAGGACGGAACCGGGCGAGTACAAGCAGGTCAGTGCCGCCATCCGCGGCACGGACCCCTCACTCCGCGAAGTCTGGATCAAAGCTCACGACAACTACCGGAACACGGGAGGCGGAAACAATCTCACCGGCGTCGGCGCCACGCTCGAAATGGCGCGGGTGCTGCAAGCCTTGGTCGCCTCCGGCACGTTGACCCGCCCCCGCCGGACGATCCGTTTCGTGTGGAGCGCCGAGCACTACGGCTCCACCTATCAGTTCTACGCGCACCCGGATTGGTTGGACCGGATTCTTGCCTTGCTCAACGTGGACATGACCGGGTTCGATCAGAGCAAGACCGGGGCCGTGATGTGGCTGTACCGCCTGCCCCACTCCTTGCCGCACTTCCTCAGCGATGTCTCCGAGGAGTTCCTGCGAAGCGTGGGCCGCGCAAACTCCGAGTTTCTCGCCGCACGCGATGGCAGCCCGGGCGCTGATCCCGTCTACGCCCCGACCGGCAGTCGAGATCAGATGCATTACGCCATAAGCGACTTCTGGGGTCCCAGCGATCACGAGGACCTGGTGGAAGGCAGCCTCCGAGTACCAGCCGTGATGTACAACGACTGGCCAGATCCTTATCTCGGTACGGAGGACGACGACCTCGACAAGGCAGATGCTACGCAGATGCGTCGCTCAATTCTGACGGTGGCAGCTACGGCGTACTACCTGGCCACCGTCGATGCAACGGGCGTTCCCACGCTCGTGCCGGTCAGCGTCGGCTATGGTCAGCAGCGACTGGCGGGTGAAGGCCACCGCGCGAGTGTGCTCGTCGATCAAGCGCCGCCGGCCGAATTCTTTACCGCCGTTCGCGAAGCCGAAAACATCTTGAGACGAGCGATTGACCGTGAAACCGTGGCGCTCGAGTCGGTGGGCGCCGTCGGGCGAAGCGCCGCAGCCGATGCCGCAGTCGCACGCGGCCATCGGCAGCTCGTCGCCGTTCACGACGCGAATCTGGCCGCCCTCAACGAGCGCGCTCGCGAACGGGCCGCAGTCCTCAGCCTTGCGTGGCAACAGCCGCCGCGTCCCTCGGCCGAGACCCGCTTGGCGAGGCTGGTCGTGGCGCGCCTCCCTACCGTGCGCGGCCCCGTCAACATCTTTCGCTACGAGTACGGCGCCGCGTGGCTGGCCGAGAAGACGGGTCACCTGACATTCCTGGACGACCTGGCGATTGCCCGCGCTGGTCGCTATGTGTGGTATGAGGCCATCAACTTCGTTGACGGCCGGCGCTCAATACTCGAGATCCGCGATCTCGTGAGCGCCGAGTACGGCCCCGTCCCAGGAGCTGACTTGGAGCAGTACTTCCGCTTTCTCGAACGGGCGGGCGTGGTCTCTATCTCTTCGTCCGCCCGACCGGATGCGGCGCGCTAGTTCGGAGGACCTTATGGCGAGATCCAGACGGGCGTTGTTGGCGGGCCTCGCGGCGACTGCAGCGATGTCGGCGGTGAGTAACGCGGGGGCGCAGACCTCGTCGCTTTTTCCAGCCGGACACTTTCGCGCGATTCGCAACGAGGCGACGGGCGAGCTGCCAATGGTGGACTTCCAGCAGATCGTCACGCGCTTCTCGGGCTTCACGCCGTCGAAGGGTGGGGACGACGTTGCGGAATATGTCGCCGACCGTCTGCGCGAGAACGGGCTCGCGGACGTGCGGATTGACGGATATCCGTCCGACGGTAAGACGTTCTTCTGGACCTTCCTAGGCGAGCCGGCATGGGAGGCCGAGGTGGGCACCCTGTCCCTGGAGGAGCCTCGCCGCGAGCGGATTGCCGACTTCGCCGTGCACCGCGTCGTACTCGGGCGCTTTAGTACCAGCGCCGACGTGACGGCCGAATTGGTGGATGTCGGGATGGGCACCAGTCCGGCCGATTACGTAGGCAAGGACGTCAGGGGGAAGATTGCTCTAGTCAGCGGAGACGCGCAGGTGGCGCACGGCCTGGCGGTGTGGCGGAACGGCGCACGTGGCGTCGTGTGGATAAACAACAGAGACCCCGAACAGCCGCACTTGCTGAGCAACCCGAGTCTGGGCAACAAGACGGGCGTGGCCGGAGAGATCGCCTGGCAAGGCCCGAAGGGCGAGGCGCCGGGCTTCCTCTTCGGCGTGTCGAGCCTGCAAGGTCAGCAGCTTCAAATGCTGCTGCGTCGTGGCTCGGTCAAGGTGCGTGCGGTCGTGAAAGCGACGACGGGACCTGGCGAGTACAAGCAGGTCGAAGGCGTGATTCTCGGCACCGATCCGTCACTCAAGGAGATCTGGGTCAAGTCGCATACGAACTACCGCAACACCGGTGGAGGCAACAATCTGACGGGGGTAGGAGCGACGCTCGAGATCTCGCGCGTCCTGAACAAGCTCATTGCGACTGGAACCTTGCCCCGGCCGCGCCGGACAATTCGGTTCCTCTATAGCGCCGAGCACTTCGGCAGCACCTACCAGTTCTACCGACATCCCGACCGCCTGGCCCGGCCGTTGACGTTCTTCAGCGTGGACATGACCGGCTTCAACCAGGACAAAGTGGACGGTCTCCTGCGGGTGTATCGGACGCCGCACTCCAAGCCGCACTTTCTCAGCGACGTCGCCGAGGACATGACTCACGCCGTGGGCCGCGCGAATGCGAGCTCGGGTCGCGCAGACCCCGGTTTTGATCCGATCTTCGCGCCGACGGGCACCCGAGACCCGTTCCGCTACGTGGTGGATGAGTTTTGGGCTCCGAGCGATCACGAGGAAATGGTCGAGGGCAGTATCGGCGTGCCATCGGTGGAGTTCGGGCACCCAGACCGCTATATCGGCACGCAAGACGACGATCTAGACAAGGTCGATCCCACGCAAATGCGCCGGTCGGTTCTCCTCATTGGGGCCACGGCTTACTACCTCGCTGGTCTGTCGTCTGATGAGGTCCCAGCGTTGGTCCCGGTCATGACTAGTTACGCGCAGGCTCGCCTGGGCCAGGAGAGTCAGCGCGCTAGAGAACTCATGGAGGGCGCGTCCCCCACCGCCTTCTCGACGCAGTATCGCGAAGCCCTCAACATCACCAGACAAGCCATAATTCGGGAGCGCCTCGCGCTCGAGTCGCTCAGGGAACTAGGACTGACACCCGCCGCCGATCAGCTCGTCTCGAAAGGCATTCAGCTGATCGAAGCGGTCTCTGCCATTGGCGAGAAGGGTCTCCGAGAACGGGTCGGCACCTTGGCGATCGAAAAGCGACTGACCGTGGCCGAACCTAAGCCGTCGGCCGCCGAGGAACAGCTTGACCAATTGGTGCCCGTACGGAATCTGGCCATTCGCGGTCCGGTCAACCTCTGGCGTCCCGAGTACGGATCGATCTGGATCGCGCAGAAGACCGGCAATAGCGACGTGCTCGGTCAGGTACCGCTGACCAAGGCGGGGCGCTTCGTCGCCTACGAGGCGCTGAACTTCGTTAACGGCAAACGTACGCTCTTGGAAATCCGCGACGCTGTGAGCGCCGAGTACGGTCCCCTTCCCGCGGCCGACGTCGAGCAATATTTTCGATTTCTCGAGCGCTTGGACGTCGTCACGCTGAACCCCCGGCCGGCTCCGAGGTAACGCCATGTCGAGTCAGGAGAGTCGGCGTCAATTCGTGAAGCATACCGTGCTTGCCGGCGGTGCGCTGGGTCTTGCCGGGCCGGCGGCCCACGCCGCACCCACGACGGGTGAGGAATCGACCATGTCTTATGAGGAATACATCGGCCAACCCGTTGCCGAGGTACCGACGCCCGCGCTCCTGGTCGACCTCGACATCTTCGAGAGGAACCTCATTCACATGACCGACGTGTGTCGCCAGCGACGATGTGCGTATCGGCCGCACGGCAAGGCACATAAGTCGTCGCTGGTGGGCAAGATGCAGATTGCCGCGGGTGCCACCGGCCTGTGTGCAGGCAAACTCGGCGAGGCCGAGGTGTTCGTGGCCGGCGGCATCCACGATGTCCTCATCACCACCGAGGTCGTTGGCCGGCGGAAGATCGAACGCCTCATGCAGCTCGCAAAACTGGCACCGGACCTGAAAGTGGTCGCCGACAGTCTCGCCAACGTGGCCGAGCTAGACGCAGCAGCCCGGACCGCCGGCGTGCGACTGGCGGTGCTCGTCGATGTGAACGTCGGACAGAACCGCACCGGAGTGGACACACCAGATGCCGCCGCCCAAATCGCCACGATGATCGCCCGTGCGGCGAGTCTGCGCTTCGCCGGCGTGCAGGCCTACGGCGGCACGAACATGCACATCATCGGATTCGAGAACCGTCGAGCCGCATCGATGGCGGCGCTCGGGCGTGCGATGGACGCCAAGGCGGCGATCGAGAAAGCGGATCTAAAGGTTGAGATTCTGAGCGCCGGGGGCACCGGAACCTACAACATCGACACCGGCGTTCCAGGCGTGACAGAGATCCAGCCGGGGTCCTACATCTTCATGGATTCTCAGTACCGTGGCATTGGCAGTGAGTCCTCTGACGTCTACGACGACTTCGGCAATGCACTGTCCGTCATGACGACGGTCGTCAGCCGCCCAGCCAAAGGGCGCGCGATCACCGACGGGGGTCACAAGGCCCTCTCGTCCGACGCAGGTCTCGCGATCTTGCGCGACGGGCGCGGCGTAGCCTTTCAGCCCGGTGGCGACGAGCACGGCGTCCTCCTGATCAAGGATCCGGCCAGAGACTTTCAGGTTGGCGAGCACGTCGAGTTCATCCCAAGCCACTGTGACACGACCGTCAACCTTCACAACGTGTTTTGGGCCGTGCGCAACGGAAAGATTGAGGCGGTGTGGCCGATCGAAGCACGAGGCCGGACGGACTAGTGACGTGCGCTCGTAAGCTCCCCCGTCAAGCGGACAGTTCCCAGGGAGACATTCCGGCGGTTGTGGGCCTCGGCAGAAACGTGAGCGGCGGCACCCGACCGAGGCTGTCGTGAGGCCGCTCGCTGTTGTGGATCCGGAGCCAGGCATCGGTCGCGACATGCAGCTCGGCGATCGATCCGAAGAGATGGGTGTTCAGGACCTCGGTGCGGTAGCTCCGGTTGAAGCGCTCGATGTACGCGTTCTGGTCCGGCTTGCCCGGCTGGATGTAGTAAATCGCCACCTGGTGCTTGGCCGCCCAGTCAACGAACGGCTGGGCTGTAAACTCCGGCTCGTTGTCGACGCCCACGGCCACCGGCCGCCCGTGGAGTGCGACCGGTTCGTTCAGGACGCGGACGACGCGCCGGCTCGGCAAAGACACGCCCATCGCGACCTCCAGCGCCTCGCGATTGCCCTCGTCGAGCACGGTGAGCAGGCCGACGCGGCGGCTGTCGTAGAGCGTCTCGGTCATGAAGTCGAGCGCCCAGGTCTGATTCAGGACGGGCGGCGCCGTGAGCGGCTGGCGGAGCCGCTTCGGCACGCGCCGCGTCGTCCGTCGCGGCAGATTCAGCCGCAGTGCGCAATACACGCGATGCAGCCGCTTGTGGTTCCACGCGTGGCCCTCCGCGCGGAGCCGGTCGTAGAGCTTCCAGAAGCCCCAGCGCGGATAGCGGGCCACCGCCTCGGTCAAGACCGCGATCACCGCGGCATCGCGCCGGCTGGCCGGGATTGGAGGCTGGTAGTACGCCGTCCGCGAGAGCCTCACCACCCGACAGGCTCGCTGCACCGGCAGCCGGTGCTCGTGCACCAGCGTCTCAGCGACCTGCCGCCTCGCAGACGGCCTCACCACTTTCGGTTCAACACATCCTTGATGGCCGCGTTTTCCAGGGCCAGGTCGGCATACATCCGCTTCAGCTTGGCGTTCTCAGCCTCGAGTTCGCGCAGCCGCTTCACGTCCGACACCGACGCCCCGCCGTACTTGCTCCGCCACTTGAAGAAGGTCGCCTTGCTGACCCCGTACTTGCGGAGCAGCTCGGCGACCGGCACGCCGCTCTCGGCGTCCTTCAGGATTCCGACGATCTGCGTTTCGCTGAACTTCGACTTCCGCATGACCGCTCCTTCGCCGGAGCAGTCTACCCAGAACTGTTCAGGGGTCAGGGAGCTTACAGGGGGGACTCGAACCCCCACGGTATTGCCGCCGCCAGCCCCTCAAACAGGGTGAGTGTCAGCGCTGATGCGAACTGACCCGTACTCACCAAGGATCTTCAACAGACATGCGCCGCAGCGCACGCCAGCGACGACGCTTTCGCACACATTCGCACATGGCGAAGGTTGCCTCGGCCCGTGCGACGAACGCACTGAGTGTGCCCTCCACACACGTCGGAACGAACTCCAACTGGAGCAGGAACCAGCCCGCCGACCCAGTTCGTCAGCGTAACGTCGTCGAGAGCTGGTGCGGCAGGGGGACTCGTTCGGCCCATTGTGTTCAGCGCCCGGCCCGCGCGCCGTCATGCACGCCGCGACTTACCGCGCTTGCTCTGTGAGCGCCTCGCCGACCCTCAGCGCGAGGTTGGACGTGTTCGCGTGCGCGATGTTGGACAGCACGGCGACGACGATGCCGCTGTCGCGCTGCGTCATCAGCGACATCACCATCCCGCCCGCCAGCTCGCCGTTGATGCTGCTGTCGTTCGCCAGGCCGACGCGCACCAGATCTGACGGCGTGGAATAGAACGCCATCGTCCCCGCGCAGCACGCCAGGTCGCGCATGTACATCAGGCGCCTGCCACGCAGGGGACTGTCATCAGAGCGCGGGACGTAGAACGTCGCGCGATCGTCCGGCAACGGATACTCGGCGGGGGCCAGGCCGATCGGCTGGAGGATGACGCGGCGGATGATCGTGAAGAGCGGGAAGTCCTCTTCCGGCTCGCCGATATGCTCCGGACTCCACGCCGCCGCCGAGTCAGCGCCAGTGTTGGTCAGCCCGAGCGACGCAACAGCGGCGGCAGTGACGGCGGACGCCGCCGTGCCGATGTTGAATCGGGTATTCGGCGTGACCGGCGTCCGCGTGTCCACGTCCCTCCACCCGAATCCTTCCGCCCAGACGATCGTGCCGCCGGCACCGGCCGCCACCGACGCCCCTGGCAGGTTCTGCTCCCGGACGGCCGCGCGCACGAGCTCCCGCGCGCGCTCGACCGCCGTCGCATACTGCGGCGACGGTGCCGAATCGATGACCGAGGGCACGTCCTGCGGCTGCGCGAACAGAGGCGCGGTCACAGCGAACGCATGAGTCAGAAATGCCGCGAGCGCCGCCATGAGGACGCCGACGGCCAGCGCGGTGCGCGCGGCCCAGGCCGGCAGCCGGTTCCGCGCGGCCTTCACACCGAGCACGACCGCGCCGATCATCAGCAGCAGCCCGATGACGGCGGCGCCGGGCGCGTCGTCCGCATCCGCGACGTAGATGCCCATGGCCCCGATGGCCACGGCGATGGAGATGAGTGCGGTCGCCTTGACGCTGTTCATCACAGTGGCTGTCCTGTCCGCACACTGTGACCGAATACCGGCCGCGGAGTCTTCACCGAATCATGAGCGCGCCCTGACATTCGAGTGAGATGCGCCCCGACGGCCAGTTCGCCACCGGGCGCTCCGCTCCGAGCGGGGACTCGTGCCATTGAAGCCGAGCCGCAGGCGACGGCCGACTGCCGGAAGGGGGCTCGTGCCCCCGAGGCCGAGCGCGCAGCGCGACGGTCGGGTGCCTGAGGCCCCGGGTCCGGAACAAAGCTGAGCGCAGACCGCGATGGACCTGGTGCCTGAGGGGACTCGTGCCCCCTAGGCCGAGCGCGCAGCGCGACGGCCGGGCGCCTGAGGCCCCCTTCCGCGCAACGAATGGAGGCGAAGCCGAAATGAGTTGGTGCGGAAGGGGGGACTCGAACCCCCACGGTATTGCTACCGCCAGCCCCTCAAGCTGGTGCGTCTGCCAATTCCGCCACTTCCGCGTTCAGGGGGCTGAAGACCGCGACGGCCGCGATCCTGCTATTCAATTGTGCCCGCCGGCGGACCGACGTCCGCGGGTGGGGAAGTACTACTGCTTCTTCGCCGGCGCCTGCTCGGCAGGCGGCGCGGCAGGCGTCGCCGGAGCGCTTTCGGCCGGCGCGGGCGTCGAGGCGGCGGGTGCCGGCTGGCTCGACGCCGGCGGCGGCGTGGCCGGCGCCGTCATCGGCGCGGTGGCCGCGGCCGGCAGCTGCGGCGGGCCGTCCACGCCGCCGACCACCGAACTGGTGCCGCGCGAACCCCACACGGCGAGGAGCAGCGCCAGCACCATGAACGCGGCCGACAGGCCGGTCGTGATCTTGGTCAGCACGGTGGCGCCGGCGCGCGCGCCGAACACCGCCTGGCTGGCGCCGCCGCCGAAGGCGTTGGCGATGTCGCCGCCCTTCCCCTGCTGGAGCAGGATGACGATCATCAGCACCAGGCAGGCGAGGACGTAGAGCGTGACGAACAGGTAGTACAGCATCGATGGCTCTGTCGGCCCCGCGGCGGAGCCGGAAACTCCAATTATAGGTGCGAAGGGCGGCCCGGTGTCCAGCCTCGGGGTTCGCGGTGCTCTGGCAGTCCTGAAGACCTGCCCTCCTTCGCCCCTGTCACTTCGCGCCGGTCACGATCTGGGCGAATCCGGCCACGTCCAGGCTGGCCCCGCCCACCAGGGCGCCGTCCACGTCGGGGGCGGCGCGCAGGGCGGCGATGTTGCCGGGCTTCACGCTGCCGCCGTAGATCACGTGGCACTGCTCGGCGGCGGGGGCGCCCCACCAGGCGCGAAGGCGCGACCGGATGTGGCTGTGCACCTCGCCGGCCTGCGCCGGGGTGGCGTTGCGGCCGGTGCCGATGGCCCACACCGGTTCGTAGGCCACGACCATCGCCGCCACCTGGTCGGCGGTGATGCCGTCGAGGCCGCGCTGGATCTGCTGATCGACCACGGCCAGCGTCTGGTTCGCGTCGCGCTGCTCGAGGGTCTCGCCGACGCACACGATCGGCACGAGCCCGGCGGCGATCGCGGCGCGCGTCCGCCGGTTCACCGTGTCGTCGGTCTCGCCGAACAGGGCGCGACGCTCCGAGTGGCCGATGATCACGTACTCGGCGCCGGCCTCGCGCACCATCGGCGCGCTCACCTCGCCGGTGAACGCGCCCTCGCGTTCCCAGTGGCAATGCTGCCCGGCCACGGCGACGTTGCTGTTGCGGGCCGCCTCGGCCACGGCGTGCAGCGCGGTGAACGGCGGCGCCACCACGATTTCCACGCCGGCGACGGCCTTCACCAGCGAGCGCAGCTCCTTCACGTGCACCACCGCCTCGTGCACGGTCTTGAACATCTTCCAGTTGCCCGCGATGAGTGGCTGCCGCATCGTGTGCTCCTTGCGAGCCCTAGCCCCCAGCCCCCAGTCCCCAGTCCCTAGTGTCTATCCGGCAACGCCGCCACGCCCGGCAGCACCCGGCCGCCCAGGAACTCCAGCGACGCGCCGCCGCCGGTCGAGATGTGCGTGATCTTGTCGGCCACCCCGGCCGCATTCACCGCCGCCACCGAATCGCCGCCGCCGATGATCGTCGTGCCCTGCACCGCGGCCACGGCCTTGGCCACGCCCATGGTGCCGGCGGCGAACGGCGCCAGCTCGAAGACGCCCATCGGCCCGTTCCACACCACGGTCTTCGCCGTGGCGATGATGCCGCTGTAGAGCTTCACCGTCTCGGGGCCGATGTCGAGGCCCATCCGATCGCCCAGGTCGTGGTCGGCCACGTGCAGCACCGCGGTCGGGGCGGCGGCATCGACGGCCGGCGCCACCACGTGATCCACCGGCAGGGTCAGCTCGACGCCCTTCACCTTGGCGTGTTCGACGATCTTGAGGGCCGCGGCCAGCTTGTCGTCCTCGACCAGCGACCTGCCCACCGGCAGGCCGAGCGCCTTGAAGAAGGTGTAGGCCATGGCGCCGCCAATCAGCAGGTGATCGACCTTGCCGAGCAGGTTCTCGATCACCTCGAGCTTGTCCGACACCTTGGCGCCGCCGAGGATGGCCACGAACGGCCGCTCGGGATTGCCGAGGGCCTTGCCGAGCCAGGTGAGCTCCTTCTCCATCAGCAGGCCGGCGCCGGCCGCGGCGAACGGCCCGACCATGCCGGCCACCGACGCATGGGCGCGATGCGCGGCGCCGAAGGCGTCGTCCACGTAGACGTCGGCCAGCGTCGCCAGCGCGGTGGCGAAGGTGGGGTCGTTCTTCTCTTCCTCGGCGTGGAAGCGCAGGTTCTCGAGCAGCACCACCCGCGATCCGCCCGGCGCCTCGGCCCTGGCGATCGCGGCCCGCGGCGCCTCGCCGACGCAGTTCTCGGCGAACACCACCTCGCGGCCGAGCAGCGTGGACAGGTGCGCCGCCACCGGCTTCAGGCTGTACTCGGGTGCCACCTTGCCCTTGGGTCGGCCGAGGTGCGAGGCCAGGATCACCGTGGACTCGTGGTCGAGGGCAAAGCGGATGCTGGGCAGCGCCGCGGTGATGCGGGTGTCGTCGGTGATGACGCCGTTCTTGAGCGGGACGTTGAAGTCCACCCGCATGAAGACGCGGCGGTCGTCGAGCGGCAGGTCGCGGATCGAGTACTTGGTCATGGTCAGAACGCGGCCAGGGGCTGGCGGCTGGCGGCTAGAGGGAGCGCGCCACCTTCTTCAGCAGGTCGATGCAGCGGTTCGAGTAGCCCCACTCGTTGTCGTACCAGGCCATCACCTTCACGAAGTCGCCGTCCATGCTCTTGGTGTAGGCGGCGTCGACGATCGAAGAGTGCGGGTTGCCGCGGAAGTCGATCGACACCAGCGGCTCGTCGGTGACGTCGAGGATGCCCTTGAGCGGACCGGCGGCGGCGGCCCTGAGCGCCGCGTTCACTTCGTCGGCCGTGGCCTTCCTGTTGAGGAGGGCGACCAGGTCCACTACCGAGACGTTGGGCGTCGGCACGCGCATCGAGATGCCGTCGAGCCGGCCCTTGAGGTCGGGCAGCACCTCGCCGACCGCCGAGGCGGCGCCGGTCGTCGTCGGGATGATCGACATCGCCGCGGCGCGGGCCCGGCGGATGTCCTTGTGCGGCAGGTCGAGCAGGTTCTGATCGTTGGTGTAGGCGTGCACCGTCGTCATCCAGCCGCGGCTGATGCCGAAGCTCTCGTGCAGCACCTTGGCGACGGGCGCCAGGCAATTGGTGGTGCACGACGCGTTGGAGATGATGTGGTGCGCCTTGGGGTCGTACTGGTCGTCGTTGACGCCGAGCACGACGGTCACGTCGGGCTTCTTGGCAGGGGCGGTGACGATCACCTTCTTCGCGCCGGCGGTCAGGTGCTTGGCGGCGCCGTCGCGATCGGTGAACTTGCCGGTGGATTCGAACACGACGTCGACGCCCAGGTCCTTCCAAGGCAGCGTCGCCGGATCCTTCGACGACAGCACCGTGAACTCGTCGCCGTCGACGACGATGCGGTCGCCCCGGCCCTCGATCGCGGCGCTCAGGTTGCCGAGCACCGAGTCGTACTTGAGGAGGTGGCCGAGCGTCCTGGCGTCGGTCAGGTCGTTGACGGCGACGAAGTCGATGTCGTCGTCGGCGAGCGCCGCCCGCATGATGTTGCGTCCGATGCGCCCGAACCCGTTGATCCCCACTCGAACCGCCATCGCCCCCTCCAGCTGTCGCGAATGAACGCCGGCAAGGCTGCCCACCGTCGACCCGGCGGAGTCGGGCGAACGTCGTCGACCATCGAGCGTCGGCTGGGCAGGCCGTGCCGCGCCAACCTCGTTGGCGCAAACGTATGATTCTATAGCTGACGTGCTACAGCCGGTCAATTTGCCGGGCTATACTGCTCAGATTGGCAACCCGCACGGAATGAACGGTTTACGCCTGCCGACGGACTAGATGTACGCCCTCTACACCGCGCTCATCGTGATCTTCGCGGTGGTGGTCTCGCCGTGGCTCGTCTACCAGGCGGTGCGCTACCGCAAGTACGTCGGCAGCCTGCCGCAGCGGCTGGGCTACCTGCCGGTGTCGTTCAACATCGACGCCGAGCCGTCGATCTGGCTCCACGCCGTGTCGGTCGGCGAACTGCTCACCGCCCGGCCGCTCATCTCGGCGCTGCGCGAGCGGCACCCCGACCTGCGCCTCTTCGTCTCGACGACGACGATGTCGGCCCAGCAGCTGGCCCGGCGCAGCGTGCCCGACGCCGACGCGGTGTTCTACTTCCCGTTCGATCTCGGTCTGGTGGTGCGGCGCACGCTCGACCTGGTGAAGCCGAAGCTGTTCCTGATGATGGAGACGGAGATCTGGCCGACCCTGCTGCGCGAATGCCGCGCCCGCGGCGTCAGGACGGCGGTGGTCAACGGCCGGCTGTCGTCCCGCTCGTTCCCGCGCTACCGGCTGGCCCGCGGCTTCTTCCGGCGCGTGCTCGCCGACATCGATCACTTCTGCGTGCAGTCGGAGGAGTCGGCGCGACGCTTCGTCGACATCGGCGCGCTGCCCGAGCGCGTCACCGTCACCGGCAGCCTCAAGTTCGACTCGCTCGAGCCGGCCGGCCCGGCCGTCGCGGCCCGGCCGCGCGAGCGGGTGCTGCGCTACTTCCGCTTCGCGCCCGGCCGTCCGGTGCTGGTCGCCGGCAGCACCATGAAAGGCGAGGAGGCGATGGTGCTGCGCGTCTTCCGGCGCGTGAAGGGCGCCGTGCCGGCGGCGGTGCTGCTCATCGCGCCGCGCCATCCCGAGCGGTTCGGCGAGGTCGTGCAGATGTGCGAGCAGGAAGGCTTCCGCACCGTGCGGCGCAGCGACCTGCCGATCGACGCCGAGCCGCGGGCCGACGTCGTCGTGCTCGACACCATCGGCGAGCTGGCCACCGTCTACCAGCTCGGCACGGTGGTGTTCGTGGGCGGCAGCCTGGTGCCGACCGGCGGCCACAACATCCTCGAGCCGGCCGTCTACGGCCGCCCGGTGGTGTTCGGCGCGCACATGCAGAACTTCGCCGAGATCGCCACCGCCTTCGTCGCCAACGACGCCGGGGTGCAGGTGGACGGCGAGGGCGCGTTCGAGGCCCAGGTGCTGGCACTGATGACCGATCCGGTGCGCCGAGCCCGGCTCGGCGCCGCCGCCCGGGCGCTGGTCGAGGCCAATCGCGGCGCCAAAGAGAAGACGCTGGCGGTGCTCGACGGCCTGCTGCCGCCGCGCCGCAGCTACCCGGCCAACGTGCGGCCGTTCCGCGCGCCCAATTGATTGATGCTGCACCTGCTGTACGGCCAGCTCGCACGCGCCCGCCGCGGATGGTACGAGCGCCGGCCGCAGGCCCGGCGTCGCCTCGAGCGGCCGGTGATCAGCATCGGCAACCTCAGCGTCGGCGGCACCGGCAAGACGCCGCTGGTCGCGGCGCTGGCGCGCTGGCTGGTGGCGGAGGGCGAGCGGCCGGCGATCCTGTCGCGCGGCTACGCCCGCCGCACGCGCACGCCTGAGCCCACCGTGGTCAGCGACGGATCGCGCCTCCTCGCCGACGTGTCGGCCGCCGGCGACGAGCCGCTGATGCTCGCCCGTGCGGTGCCGGGCGCGCGCGTGGTCGTGGGCGCCGACCGTCACGCCTCCGGCCGACACGCCGAGACGGCGCTCGGCGCCACGGTGCACCTGCTCGACGACGGCTTTCAGCACGTGCAGCTGCATCGCGACCTCGACATCGTGGTCACGCCGGCCGGCGCGCTCGCCGCCGATCACGTCCTGCCGAAGGGGCGGCTGCGCGAGCCGGTCGGCACGCTGGATCGGGCCGGGCTGCTCGTGGTCGTCGGCGCCGACGATGCGGCGGCGACGGCCGAGGCGGCGCGGTTCGGCGTGGCGCACGCCGTCGGCGCCACCAGGCGGCTCGAGACCCCGGTGGCCCTCTCGGGCGGCGAGCCGCCGGCCGCGGCCCGTGTCGTCGCCATGGCCGGCATCGGCGATCCCGCGCAGTTCGCCGCGGCGCTGGCCGCCCAGGGGTGGCAGGTGGCGGCGATGCGGCCGTTCCCGGACCACCATTGGTTCACCCCTGCCGATCTGGCTGCCGTGGCCCGCACGGTGGCGGAGCACGGCGCGTGGGGCGTGCTCACCACCGACAAGGACGCGGTGCGGCTCGAGCCCCTGGGGCCGCTGCCGTGCCGGGTGGCGCGAGTGCCGATGGCCCTCGACATCCCGCAGTGGGCGACGATCGCGGCGCAGGTGAGGGCCGCCATCGCCGCCGCGCGCGCCGCCCGGGAGGCGCGGACGTGAAGGCGCTAAGGCAGCGGCTCGAGCTGGCCGCCGTGCGCGGCGTCAGCGCGCTGGTGCGCTGGCTGCCCGCGCCGGTGGCCCGCGGCCTCGGGCTGGCCCTGGGACGGGCGTTCTACGTGCTCGACGCGCCGCACCGGCGCGTGGCGCTCGCCAACCTGGCGCAGTGCTTTCCCGCCCGCGCCGAGTCGGAGCGGCGCGACATCGCCCGGCGGATGTTCCAGCACTTCGGCGTGCTGCTGGTGGAACTGCTGCGCTTCACGGCGCTGTCGCCCGCGGCGATGCGCCGCGCCGTGGAGGTGGACGGCGAGGAGTTCGTCCGCGCCGCCTACGCCAAGGGCCGCGGCGTGCTGTTCTTCACCGGGCACTTCGGGTTCTGGGAACTGCACGCCATCGTCCACGCGCTGGTCTTCGCGCCGATCGGCGTCCTGGCCCGCCCGCTCGACAACCCCGGGCTCCACGACCTGCTCGAGGCGCTGCGGCAGCGCACCGGCAACACCGTGATCTACCGCGAGGGCGCCGTCCGCAAGGTGCTGCGCACGCTCGGTGCCGGCCAGGGCGTGGCGATGCTGATCGACCAGCACATGCACAGCCCCGACGCCATCTGGGTGCGCTTCTTCCAGCGCCCCGCGGCCACCACCTCCACGCTGGCCGCGCTGGCTCTGCGCACCGGCGCGCCGGTGGTGCCGGTGTTCGCGACGCCGCTGCCCAACGGCCGATTCCGCCTGATCTACGAGCGCCCGGTCGAGCCGCCGGCGGCCGACAGCCCCGACGCCGTCCGCGAGTTCACCCAGCGCTGCACCGACGTCCTCGAGATGTACGTCCGCCGCCGGCCCGAACTGTGGCTGTGGATGCATCGCCGCTGGCGCGACGCGCCGGCGCCCGAGACCGGCGGGATGTTTCCGGCGGCGCGGCCCGACGGAGCGGCCGATGCCTGACGGCGTGTCGCGCGTCGTCGTCTTCGCGCCCAACTGGCTCGGCGATGCAGTGATGGGCCTGCCGGCCGTCCGTGCCGTCCGCGCCTGGGCGCCGTCGGCGCACCTGGCCGTGGCGGCACGCCCGAGCGTCGCGGCACTCTACGCGATGGTGCCGGAGGTCGACGCGGTGGTGCCGCTGGCGCCGCGCGCGCCGATCACCCGCCCCTCGGCCTGGCGCGCCGATGCCGAGCGCCTCGCCGGCGAGCGCTTCGATGTCGCCGTGTGCCTCCCCAACTCGTTCCTGTCGGCGTGGACGGCGAGGCGGGCGGGGATTCCCGAACGGTGGGGCTACAACGCCCAGGGCCGCGGCGCCCTCCTGACGCGCCGGGTGCGGCGGCCGGCCGGCCTGCCGCACCAGGCCGACTACTACCTCACGCTCACGGCCGCGCTCGGCCTGCCCGCCGTGCCGCGCGTCGCGCCGATCACCGTGCCGGAGACCGCCCGCGCCGCCGCCGCCGCCCTGCTCGGCGCGACCGGCCGGCCGGTGGTCGTGATGGCGCCGGGAGCGGCCTACGGCCGCGCCAAGCAGTGGCCGCCCGCGCGGTTCGCCGAGGTGGCGGCGACGCTCTGGCGCGACCGCGGATTGGCCACGGCCGTGGTCGGCGCCGGCGGCGACGCGGCGGCCGGCGCCGAGTTGCGCGAGGCGCTGCGCGGCCTCGACGGCGGCCGCCTCGCCCTCGACCGGCTCGTCGATCTCGTCGGCCGCACCGATCTGGCCACGCTGGCGGCGGTGCTCGAACGCGCCCACGCCGTCGTCGCCAACGACTCGGGCGCGATGCACCTGGCCGGCGCGGTCGGCGCCCCGGTGATCGCGGTGTTCGGCGCCACCAACGAGCACCACACGGCGCCGCTGCCGGCGCGCGCCGATCAGGCGCCGCCACGCATCGTCACCCACGAGGTGTGGTGCCGGCCGTGTATGCTGCGGGAGTGCCCGCTCGGGCACCAGTGCATGCGCGGCATCACCGCCGCCGACGTCGCCGCTCTCATCTGATGCCCACGCCCCTGCGCCCGGCCGTCTTCCTCGACCGCGACGGCACGATGAACGAAGACGTCGGCTACCTGTCCGAGCTGTCGCACCTCACGCTCTACCCGTGGACGATCGACGCCGTGCGGCTCTTCAACCGCGCCGGGTACGCCGTGGTCGTCATCACCAACCAGGGCGGCATCGGCCGCGGGATGATCCGGCCGGAGTTCGTCGGCGAACTGCACGCCGAGATCGCTGGACGGCTGGCCCGCGCCGGCGCCCACGCGGATGGCTGGTACCACTGCCCGCACCACCCGGCCGCCCTCGTCGAGGGCCTGAAGGGCGACTGCCGCTGCCGCAAGCCCGAGCCGGGGATGCTGCTCGACGCGACGCGCGACCTCGGGCTCGACCCGGCGCGGTCGTGGATGATCGGCGACAAGTGGCACGACGTGCAGGTCGGACACCGGGTCGGCGCCCGCGGCATCCTGGTGCGCACCGGGTGGGGCCGGCTCGAAGAAGAGACGCGGCCCGCCGGCCAGGAGGTCTACGCGGTCTGCGACACCCTGGCCGACGCGGCCGCGGCGGTGCTCGCCGCCGGGCATCCGGCGGCGGGGGCGGTGGGGTAGTCTTGACCGGCCGCATGGCGACGCCGTCCGCCGACTCGATCCACGCCCGCCTCACCGCGCTGCTCGCCGCGGCGCGCGGCCGGCGCGTGGTGGTGCTCGGCGACCTGATCGCCGATGAGTACGTGTCGGGACGGATCGCCCGTGTCTCCCGCGAGGCGCCGGTCCTCATCCTCGAGTACGACTCGACCGACATCCGGCCGGGCGGGGCCGGCAACGCCGCGCACAACGTGGCGGCGCTGGGCGGCGCGGCCACGCTGGTGGCGCTGGCCGGCCGCGACGAGCCGGGCCGGCGCGTCCTGCGGGCGTTCCCGCGCGGCGTCGACCTCCGGCGGGTGGTGCGGCCGGCCGGCTTTCGCACGCCGGTCAAGACCCGCATCCTCGCCGGCGGCATCCATTCGGCCAAGCAGCAGGTGGTGCGGATCGATCGACACGCCGGCGAGCCGATCGCCGAGGCGTGGCGGGCGGCGTGGCTGCGCAGCGCGGCGCGGGCCCTGCGCGGCGCCGACGCCGTGCTGGTGTCCGACTACGGCTCGGGGCTGCTGTCGCCGGCGATCGTCGCCGGCCTGATGCGCCCACTGCTCGCGGGACGCCGCCGGGTGCCGGTGCTGGTCGACTCGCGCTACGAACTGCTGCGCTACCGCGGGCTCACCGCGTGCACGCCCAACGAATCGGAAGTCGAGGCCGCGCTCGGCACGACGATCGGCGACAACCCGCGGGCCCTGGAGCGCGCCGGCCGGGCGATCCTGGCGCGGACGCGCATGGACGCCGTGCTCGTCACCCGGGGCAGCCGCGGCATGGCGCTGTTCGAGCCCGGCGTGCCCACCGTGCACGTGCCGATCCACGGCTCCGACGAGATCGCCGACGTCACCGGCGCCGGCGACACCGTGATGGCCACGCTGACGCTGGCGCTCGCGGCCGGTGCGTCGATGGCCGACGCCGCCCGCCTCGCCAACTACGCCGGCGGCCTGGTGGTGATGAAGCGCGGCACCGCGACGGTCAGCGCCCGCGAGCTGGGCCGCGCGGTGGCGGCCGACGCGGCCCGCCGGTAGGAGTCGGCGCCACGATGGGCAGAGTGCTGTCGCGCGAGGCGCTCGCGGCCTTCGTCGACGACGCGCGGCGCGCCGGCCGGACCATCGCCTTCGCCAACGGCGTCTTCGACCTGCTGCACGTCGGCCACGTCCGCTACCTCCAGGCGGCCGCGCGTGAAGCCGACGTCCTGGTGGTCGCCGTCAACGACGACCGGTCGGTGCGCGCCCTCAAGGGGCCGGGCCGGCCGATCCTGCCGGCGGCCGATCGCGCCGAGCTGGTCGCCGCGCTCGCGGCGGTGGCGGCGGTGACGATCTTCGACGAGCCCACGGTGACGCCGCTGCTCGAGCGTCTGCGGCCCGACGTGCACTGCAAGGGCCCCGACTACACCGTGGAGAGCGTGCCCGAGCGGGCGACCGTGGCCGCCTACGGCGGCCGCACCGCCATCGTCGGCGATCCGAAGGATCACTCGACGCGCGATCTGCTGCGGACGCTGCGCGAGGGCCGGTCGTGACCACCGTGGCGCTGCCGCGCGACGCCCGCGTGCTCATCGTCCGGATGGGGGCGCTGGGCGACATCGTGCACGCCTTGCCGGTGCTGGCGGCGATCCGCGGCGCCCGCGCCGACGTGACGATCGACTGGCTGGCCGACGCCCGCTATGCGGCCGTGCTCGACCTGGTCGAGGGGCTGCGACGGCGCGTCGTCGTGCGGGCGCCGGCGGCGGCCGAGACGCCGGGCGCACGCCGCTTCGCCGGCCGCCTGGGCCTGCTGCCGGCGATCGGCCACCTGCGCGCGCAGGGCTACGCCGCGGCGCTCGATCTGCAGGGGCTGATCAAGTCGGCGGTCTTCGCGCGCGCCTCGGGCGCGGCGCGGGTCATCGGCTTCGTCACCAGCCAGCTGCGCGAGGCCCAGGCGCGCTGGGCCTACACCGACACGGTCGCCGGTCCCGAGGGTGGGCACGTGGTGCGAAAGAACCTGGCGGTGCTGGGCGCGCTGGGGATCGAGGCGCCGGACCGCCCGGCGTTCCCCTGGCGCCAGCAGGCGTCGCCCGTCGTGGCCGAGGTGCTCGCCACGCCGGCCATCGCCGCGGTCGGCCGCTTCGCGGTGCTGAATCCGGGCGCGGCGTGGCCCAACAAGCGCTGGCCGGCGGCGCGCTTCGGGGAACTGGCGGCGCGGCTCGGACGCGACCTGGCGCTGCCGAGCCTCGTGACCTGGGGCGGCGCCGAGCGGCCGCTCGCCGAGGCGGTCGCCGCCCACGCCGATGGGCAAGCGGTGGTGTCGCCGCCGACGGCGCTGGGCGACCTGCTGGCGCTGTTCACCCGCGCCAGCCTCGTGGTGAGTGGCGACACCGGGCCGCTGCATCTGGCCGGGTCGGTGGCGGCGCCGCTGGTGGGTCTCTTCGGACCGACGCGACCCGAGCGCAACGGCCCGTGGGATCCTGCTGACGAATCGGTGTCGCGCGCCGCCACCTGCGTGTGCTTCCACAAGCGCGAGTGCCTGCGGGGCCGCGCCTGCGTCGAGGACATCGCCGTCGACGAAGTGCTCGACGCCTGCCGGCGCCGGCTGGCGGTGGGGCGGCGATGAGCGCGACGCGGCTGCTGGCCCGCTACCGCGTGGCGCTGGGCGGGCTGATGGCGGCGCTCACCGTGTGGCTGGCGCGGCCGACGGCGCGCAGCGTCGTGTTGGGGCTCGGACTGATCGTGGCCGGGGAGTGGCTGCGCGTGTGGGCGGCCGGCCACGTCGAGAAGAGCCGCGAGGTCACCTCGAGCGGGCCCTATCGCTACACGCGGCACCCGCTGTATCTCGGCTCCACGCTGCTCGGTCTCGGCTTCGCCGTGGCTGCCAACCATCTCTGGCTCGGATTGGCGGTCGTGGCCTATCTGGTGGCCACGCTGGGGGCGGCGATCCGGGCCGAAGAGGCGCACCTCCGCGAGAAGTTCGGCGCGGCGTACGATGCCTACGCGGCGCGGCGGTTGCCGCCCAGTCCCCGGCGATTCAGCTGGGCGCGGGCCCTCGCCAACCGCGAGCACCACGCCGCGGCCGGGGCGCTGGCAGGTTTGTCGCTGCTGGTGCTCAAGGTCTGGTATAGTCAGGGTTTCGTCGGTCGGTGAGCCGGGCGGTTAGCTCAGTTGGTAGAGCACCGGCTTTACACGCCGGCTGTCACAGGTTCGAGTCCTGTACCGCCCACCACGCTGCTGGCAGACGGGCGGGGCACGACCTGGACACGGCGAGTGGTCGCGAGAAGATTGGGGTCGTAGTTCAGTTGGTTAGAACGCTGCCCTGTCACGGCAGAGGCCGCGGGTTCGAGTCCCGTCGACCCCGCCAATCTCCTCGCTGATCGCTCGTCGCCTGGCGGGATCGACGAACTCAGGCACGCCGCGACGCCTTTGCAAGGCGTCGCGAGCGGGCACGAGTCCCTCCCCCTCAGCTTCGCTTCGAACCACCTCGGTGGGCGAGCGAGTTTTCCCCCGCCATCGGCGCACTCGCGCCTCGGCGGCACTCAGTTCGCGGGTTCCTCTCAGCTTCGCTAACGGCCAGCTCAGCGCGCACTGCTTGGCGCTACGCGCCTTCGACTGCCGCCTGAGTACGGCGTCACGCAGTTCCAGTCCCGGCCTGCCTGGCGCATCGCGCCTTCGCTCGCCGCTCCCGTACCGCTTCGCCAGTTCATCCCACTGTTCTCCAGCCACACCGTCGCGGCGCAGCCGCGAGGGTGTGGCGTCTTGGCGGCCGCGGCCGCCCGAGTCCCGAGCCCCGAGTCCCGAGCCCCGAGCCCCGAGCCCCGAGCCCCGAGCCCCGAGTCCCGGTGGGCGTCAGTTCCGTAGTAACGTGGGTTCACGCCGCCGCGCCCCCAGCGGCCGCGGGCCCCAGGTCGGGGCCCGAAGGCGGAGGTGATGCTCACAGCCTTGCTCGAACGGCCGGCGTTCCGCCGTCTCGGCGCTGCGCTCGGCGCGGCGGTGCGGCGGTTTCCGGGTGCCCTGGTCGTCGTCGCATCGATGGTCGCCACCCTGCAGGGGGCGGCGGTCGCCGGTACCCAGTGGGGCGTCCATCGGCTGCTGGCCGGACTGCCGAGCATCGAGGACGTGCGGCGGATGGGCGAGATGGCCCAGGCCACCGTCTTCTACGATGCCGCCGACGCCCCGGCCTTCACCATCTTCGACGAGCGACGCTTCGACGTGTCGCTGGCCGACGTCTCGCCGCAGCTGGTCAAGGCGCTGCTGGCGATCGAGGACCAGCGCTTCCGCCGCCACGCCGGCATCGACGTCGTCCGCATCGCCGGCGCGATGGTCGCCAACCTGCGCGAGGGGCGGCTGGCCCAGGGCGGCAGCACGCTGACCCAGCAGCTGGCCCGGCAGAGCTTCCTGACGCTCGACAAGACCTACACCCGCAAGGTGCAGGAGGTGCTGCTGGCGCTGCGCATCGAGCGCCAGTACACCAAGGACCAGATCCTCGAGCTGTATCTCAACAAGATGTACTTCGGCTCGGGCCTCTACGGCGCCGAGGCGGCGGCGCTCGGCTATTTCGCCAAGCCGGCGCGCGAGCTGACGGTCGCCGAAGCGGCGCTGCTCGCCGGGCTGGTCAAGTCGCCGTCCACGTGGGCGCCGACGGTCAACCTCGAGCGCGCCGTCGCCCGTCGCAACGTCGTGCTGCAGGCGATGCGCGACCAGGGGGACATCGACGAGGCCACCTTCACCGCGGCCCGTGACAGCCAGGTCGTGCTGCGCGACGCGCTGCGGCGCGACGAGCCGTTCGGCCAGTACTTCAAGGAGCAGGTGCGCCTCGAGCTCATCGAGCGCTTCGGCCGCGAGCGCGTGTATCAGAGCGGCCTGCGCGTCTACACCACCATCGACGTCGAGATGCAGAAGGCGGCCGAAGCCGCCGTGGCACGGTCGCTGGAGGATCTGGGCACCCGACGACTGGCGGCGCTGAAGGCGCGCCGGCGCCCGGTGCCGGCCGACGACGCGCCGCTGCAGGCGGCCGTGGTCGCGCTCGATCCGCGCACCGGCGAAGTGCGGGCGCTGGTCGGCGGCCGCAGCTTCTCCGAGAGCCACTTCAACCGCGCCGTGCAGGCCAGGCGGCAACCCGGCTCCGCCTTCAAGCCGTTCGTCTACGCGGCGGCGCTCGAGGCCGGCTACACTCCGGCCAGCCTCATCGACCGGCTCGACGAGCCGATCGACACGCTGCAGGGCGCCTGGTCGCCGGAAGAGGGCCACGTCACCGGGTCCGAGATCACGATGCGGGCCGCCCTGAAGACGTCGAGCAACCGGGCGGCGGTGCGGATGCTGGAGATGGTCGGCGTGTCGTCGGCGGTCGACTACGCGCAGAAGCTCGGTCTGGGCGACGTGCCGGCGGTGCCGTCGCTGGCGCTCGGCTCGGGCGAGGTCACGCTCTACGACATGACCTCGGCGTACGGCGCGTTCGCCAACGGCGGCGTGTGGCAGAAGCCGCAGCTGGTCCGCCGCGTCGAAGACACCGAGGGCAACGTGCTCTATCGCGCCGAGACCGCCGAGGTGCAGGCGGTGTCGCCGGCCACGGCGTTCCTGATGTCGTCGATGCTCGCCGACGTGATCGACAGCGGCACCGGCTGGCGGGCCCGGCAGATCGGGTTCCGGCTTCCCGCGTCGGGCAAGACCGGCACCACCAACGAGTACCGCGACGCCTGGTTCGTCGGCTACACGCCGTCGCTCGCCGCCGGCGTCTGGGTCGGCTACGACACGCCCCGGCAGATCCTGCCCGGCGCCGCCTACGCCGGTGACGTCGCCGTGCCGTTGTGGGCCGAGTTCATGAAGGCGGCCACCCGAGGCGCCAAGCCCGAACCCCTGACGGCGCCGCGTAATGTCGTCGCCGTGCAGGTATGCCGGCTGTCGGGCAAACGCCCGGCCGGCGGGTGCGATGCCGTGCCGGTGGTCGACGACGACGGCCGGTCGCGCGAGCAGTCGATGATCGGCACGGAGTACTTCGTGCGCGGCACCGAACCCGCCGAGGTCTGCCATCTGCACGTCGGCCGGTCGCTGTTCGGGCGTCTCGCCGGCTGGCTCGGCGGGCCGCGCGGCCAGGTGGCCGAGCACCGCGCCAGCGATCACGCCCCGGCCGAGCCGGTCGTGGCGCCGCCGGTGTCGCCGGCCCAGCAGGCGCCGGCGGTGGCGCAGGCTCCGGCCCCGGAGCAGAAGAAGCGCGGCTTCTGGTCGCGGCTGTTCGGACGTCGCGACAAGAAGGACGACGACAAGAAGGACCCGCCGGCGCCGAAGCGCCGGTAGCCGCAGCGCATGGCCTTCCGCGACGTCGTCGGACACACGCGCCAGCTGGCGCTGCTGGTGGGGGCGGTGCGGCGCGGGTCGGTGCCGCCCACGCTGCTCTTCGCCGGTCCGCCCGGGGTCGGCAAGTGGCGGGTTGCCGTGGCGCTCGCCCAGGCGGTCAACTGTCCGGCGCAGACCGACGGCGACGCCTGCGGCGCCTGCCGCTCCTGCGACCGCGTCGCTCGCGACGTGCACGTCGACGTGCTGACACTGGCGCCCGACGACAGCGGCGCGATCAAGATCGACCCGGTGCGCGACGTCCTGGGCCGCTGCGGCTTCCGGCCGTTCGAGGGCCGGCGCCGCGTCGTCGCCATCCGCGACGCCGACGCCCTGACCGAGGGCGCGCAGAACGCGCTTCTCAAGTCGCTCGAAGAGCCGCCGCCCGGCACCATGTTCGTGCTCACCTCGGCGGCGCCCGACGCGCTGCTCCGCACCGTGCGGTCGCGGACGATGCGGCTGGCTTTCGGCCGCCTCACCACCGACGACCTGGTGCGCCTGCTGGTGCGCGACCACGCGCACACGCCGGAACAGGCCCGCCGGGCCGCCGCCCTCGCCGACGGCAGCGCCGGCGCCGCGCTGGCCCTGGGCTCGGCCGACATGAGCGCCGCCCGCGCCGTCGCCACGCGCCTGCTCGGCGCGGCGACGCTCGGCGACGTCAGCAGCCGGCTCGCCGTGGCCAGGGACGTGGTCGGCAAGCCGGAGCTGACGCGCCAGGAACTGATCGCCGTGCTGCGCGTCGCCTCGTCGCTCACCCGCGACCTGGCCATCGTCCACGCCGGTGCCGACCGCGGCGGGCTGGCCAACGGCGACGCCGCCGATCTGGTCGATCGTCTCGCCGCGCAGATCGCCGCGCCGGCGGCCCGGCGCGCGTTCCAGACGATCGACCGCGGCCTGACGGCGCTCGAACGCAACGCCGGCATCAAGGTCGTGGCCGACTGGATCGCGACCGAGCTCTAGATCGATCACCCGATCACGAGATCACGCGATCGGCCATCTCGGTAGTAATCTGTGACCGTGAAACCCCGCATTGCGATCACCGTCGGCGATCCCGCGGGGATCGGCCCCGAGATCGCCGGCAAGGCCGCCGCCGAACCGGCCGTGCGGGCCGTCTGCGAGCCGGTGATCTACGAGACCGCCGCCGACGTGCCGATGGGGCAGGTGAGTGCCGCCGCCGGGCAGGCGGCCTACGACACACTGGTGCGCGCCGTCGCCGACGCCCGCGCCGGCCGGGTCGATGCGATCGCCACCGCGCCGGTCAACAAGGCGGCGTTCGCCGCTGCCGGTCTGCCGTGGAAGGGCCACACCGATCTGCTCGGCCATCTGTGCGGCGCGCCGCGCGTGGCGATGATGTTCCACGCCCCCACCCTCAAGGTCGTGCTCGCCACCGTGCACGTCGCCCTGCGCGAGGTGCCGGCGCTGCTCACCCGCGAGCTCGTCGACGCCACGCTGGCGCTGACGGCACGCGAGCTGCCGTGGTTCGGCCTGGCGCGGCCGCGCATCGCGCTGGCCGCGTTGAACCCCCACGCCGGGGAAGGCGGCCTGTTCGGCACCGAGGACGACGCGGTGCTGGCCCCGGCCGTGGCCGCCGCCTGGGCGGCCGGCCACGACGTGCGCGGGCCGTTTCCGGCCGACACCGTGTTCGTCCGCGCGGTGCGCGGCGAGTTCGACTGCGTGGTCGCCTGCTACCACGACCAGGGGCTGGTGCCGATCAAGCTGCTGGCGTTCGGCAGCGCCGTCAACGTCACGCTTGGCCTGCCGATCATCCGCACCTCGGTCGACCACGGCACCGCCTTCGACATCGCCGGCCAGGGCGTCGCCGACCCCGGCTCGCTGGTGCACGCCGTGCGGCTCGCCGCCGATCTGGCGCAGCGGCGGATCGCGGTCCGATGAGCACGCGCGGATCCGGAGCCCGCGAGCGGCCGTCGCCGAAGGGCGACGACGCCGAACTGCTCATCGCCGACAACCGCAAGGCCTGGCACGACTACCACGTGCTCGAGACCTTCGAGGCCGGCCTGCAGCTGCTCGGCACCGAGGTGAAGGGCATCCGCGAGGGCAGGGCCAACCTCCGCGACAGCTACGCCCGGGTCGAGAAGGGCGAGGTCTGGCTCTACAACGTGCACATCAACCCGTACAGCCACCGCGGCTACGTCGACCACGACCCGAAGCGGCGGCGCAAGCTGCTGCTGCACAAGCAGGAGATCCGCAAGCTCATCGGCAAGACCACCGAGAAGGGCCTCACGCTGGTGCCGCTGCGGATGTACTTCACGCGCGGCCGGGTGAAGGTCGCCCTCAGTCTCGTTCGCGGCAAGCAGCTGCACGACAAGCGCGAGGCCATCCGCAAGCGCGAGGTCGATCGCGAAACGCGGGCCGCGGTCAAGGGCCGCATCCGCGGCTGAGCTGGCCAGCTGCACGGGCCTTCATGCCCTCGCCGAGGAACGGCTCGCCGCTGACGGTCGGCGCTCGCCGAGTCCGCGCGCCGCGCTACGATGGTCTCCGCGCCGTTGCCGGCGCAATGCCGCGATGAGCGACCCGTCCATCTGGTTCAATCGGCCCGCCGTGACCGGTCGCGAGTCGCACTACGTCGCCGAGGCGATCGCCGCGGGGCATCTCGCCGGCGACGGGGCGTTCACCAGCCGCTGCCGCGAGGCCCTCGAGACCATCACCGGCGCCGGGCGGGTGCTGCTGACGACCAGCTGCACGCACGCGCTCGAGATGGCCGTGATGCTCGCCGGCGTCGGCGCCGGCGACGAGGTGATCTGTCCGTCGTTCACCTTCGTGTCCTCGGTCAACGCCTTCGTGCTGCGCGGCGGCGTGCCGCGCTTCGTCGACATCCGGCGCGACACGCTCAACCTCGACGAGCGGCTGGTGGAGGCGGCCATCACGCCGCGCACCCGGGCTCTGATGGCGGTGCACTACGCCGGCGTCGGCTGCGAGCTCGACGTGCTGGCCGACATCGCCCAGCGCCACGGTCTGTTCCTCATCGAGGACAACGCACACGGTCTCTTCGGGCGCTACCGCGGCCAGCCGCTCGGCAGCGTCGGCGCCACATCGACGCTCAGCTTCCACGAGACCAAGAACCTGACCTGCGGCGAGGGCGGAGCGCTGGTCCTCAACGACCCGACGCTGGTCGAGCGTGCCGAGGTGCTGCGCGAGAAGGGCACCAACCGCAGCCGCTTCTACCGCGGGCAGGTCGACAAGTACTCCTGGGTGGACATCGGGTCGAGCTATCTGCCATCGGAGATCCTGGCCGCCTACCTGTGGGCGCAGATCGAAGCCCGTGAGGCCATCCAGGCCCGCCGTCACGCCATCTGGCAGCGCTACGACGCCGAACTCGCCGCCTGGGCGGACCGCCATGCCGTGGTCCGGCCGACAGTACCGCCGCACTGTGAGCACCCGGCGCACCTCTACTACCTGCTGCTGCCGTCGCTCGCCGCCCGTCAAGGCCTCATCGCGCATCTGCGGGCGCGGCAGATCCTCGCGGTGTTCCACTACCTGCCGCTGCATCTGTCGGATCAGGGCCTGAAATTCGGCGGCGCAGCCGGGCAGCATCCCGTGACCGAGGCGGTGGCCGACCAGCTGGTGAGACTGCCGCTGCACTATCACCTGTCGCCGGCCGATCAGGATCGCGTCATCGACGCGGTGACCAGCTTCGCACCGTAGCCGACCGCCTCGCGCCGGCTCCGACCAGCCGCGCTACGCGCCCAGGCGCGCCACCGCCCGCCGCAGCGCATCCTGCCACGTCGGCATGGCGACGCCCGCGGCCGTCAGCCGGGCGTTGGACAGCGCCGGAAACTGCGGCCGCGGCGCCGGGGCGACCAGGCTCGCAAACGGCACCGGCTCGACGGCGGTGTCGGCATCGGCGCCGAGCAGCCCGGCGAGCGTGCGCGCGATCGTCAGCCACGTGGTGGCGCCGCTGTTCACGCAGTGGTAGAGGCCGAACGGCACGTCGCCTTCGATCATCGCCACCGTGGCCTCGGCGACGTCGTAGACGTAGCTGGGTGTGACCGTGCGGTCGGCGAACGCCCGCACGCACTCGCCGCGGCGGATCGCCAGCGCCAGCTTGTCGACGCTGCTCTTGCCGTTGGACGCGCCGAACAGGCTGGCCACCCGCAGTACGTAGTGTCGCGGCGCCTCGCGGGCGTAGATCTCGCCGAGCAGCTTCGACTGGGCGTAGACGCCGCGCGGCCGGACGCCGTCGCCTTCGGCCAGGGGGCCGGCGTCCTCGGCCGGATCGAACACGAAGTCGGTGCTGTAATGTACCAGCAGCGCGCCGGCCGCGCGCGCGGCGGCCGCCAGTGCGCCGACGGCCAGGCCGTTGGCGGCGAGCGCCGCCTCGGCATGCGACTCGGCCCCGTCCACGTCGTTGTAAGCGGCGCAGTTGACGATCACCGCCGGCCGCAGCGCGGCGACGACGCGGTCCACCGCGGTCGGCGAGGTGATGTCGAGGGCGCGGCGATCGAGGGCCTCGACGCGGCAGACGCCGGCCAGGCGCTCGGCGCAGGCGCCGGCCAGCTGCCCGGCGGCGCCGGTGACGAGGACGGACATGTCTGGCGAGAGGCGCATCGGGGCGGGGCGGTCGGGCGATGACGCGTGCAGGCGCGACGACGCTCCGCGACACAGTATCATCGCACCTGCCCCGGACCAACGCGGACATGCTCGACCTGGTATGGCCGCCCCTGGCGGCGTTTCTGCTCGCCGTCGTCCTGACGCTGCTGATCCGGCCGGTCGCCCTCATGGCCGGCGTGGTCGCGGTGCCGAAGGAGGACCGCTGGCATCGCGGCCGGATTCCCCTGCTCGGCGGCGTCGCGATCGTCGGCGCGGTGCTGGTCGTGGCGGCGCTGCTGCCGCCGCTGCCGGTGCAGGCGTGGACGCTGCTCGGCGGGGCCGCCGTGCTGTCGCTCGCCGGCCTGGTCGACGATCTGCGCCCGCTCAGTCCGCAGGCCAAGTTCCTGGTGCAGCTGGTCATCACCTCGGTGCTGGTCACCGCCGGCCTGCAGCTGACGGTCACCGGCTACTCGGCCGCCGATCAGCTGATCACCCTGGTGTGGCTGGTCGGCGTCAGTAACGCCTTCAACCTGCTCGACAACATGGACGGCCTCGCCGCCGGCATCGGCCTCATCGCCGCGGCGTTCCGCTGCTACTTCTTCCTCCAGGACGGCAACCTCGCCGGCGCCTGGCTGGCCGGCGCGCTGGCCGGCGCGCTGGCCGGGTTCCTGGTCTTCAACTTCCAGCCGGCCTCGGTGTTCATGGGCGACACCGGCAGCCTGTTCATCGGCCTGATGGTCAGCGGCCTCAACGTCATGGGGCCGTTCCCGTACAGCCGCGGCACCGTCGCCGTGCTGCTGCTGCCGGTGCTCATCCTCCTGGTGCCGCTCTTCGACACCGCCTTCGTGACCGTCGCGCGGACGCTGGCCGGCCGCTCGGTGGCCCAGGGCGGGCGCGATCACACCTCGCATCGTCTGGTCGCGCTCGGCATGTCGGAACGGGGCGCCGTGCTCACGCTGTGGGCAATGGCGCTGGTGTCGGGCGGCGTCGGGGTGCTGTCGTACCGCTTCGGCCTGCCTTACACCGCGACGCTGGTCGGGCTGCTGCTGACCGGGGTCGTCGTGCTGGCGGCGAAGCTCGGCCTGCAGCGCGTCTACCCCGAGCGCAGCGCCGCCACCGGCATGGTCCGGGTGCTCGTGGACTTCAACTTCAAGAAGCAGGTGGCGACCGTGGCCATCGACGCGGCGCTGGTCGCGCTGGCCTACTACTCGGCCTACATCCTGCGTTTCGAAGGCGGCCTCGACCAGCAGCTGCCGCTGTTCGCCGCGTCGCTGCTGGTCGTGCTGCCGTGCCACGTCCTGATGCTGGGGGCGTTCAAGACCTACCAGGAGTCGTGGCGGCACGCCGGGCTGCCCGACCTGCTCCGCCTGGTCGGCGCCGCCACCGCCGGAGTGGCGCTGTCGATGCTGGCGGTGCTGATCCTGTTCCGCTTCGAGGGCTACTCGCGCGCCGTCTTCGTCATCCACTGGCTGCTGCTGGCGGCGTTCCTCACCGCCAGCCGGGTGCTGTTCCGGGCCCTCGGCGAGCTCTTCCGCGGCGGCGCGGCCCGCCAGGGCCCGCGCACGGTGATCTACGGCGCCGGCGCCGGCGGGGTCATGGTGCTGCGCGAGGCCCGCGCCAACCGCACCCTCGAATGGACGGTCATCGGGTTCATCGATGACGACCGCAACAAGCAGCGTACCAGCGTCCAGGGCGTGCCGGTGCTGGGGACGCTCGAGCAGGTGGCACCGCTGCTGGCGTCCGGGCAGATCGCCCAGGTCGTGGTGTCGACCGAATCGGTGCGCTCGGACCGGCTCGACGCCCTGCGGCGGCTCTGCGCCGACGCCGGCGTCCGCACGCTGCACGCGTCGCTGCAATTCCGTAACGCCCCGGCAACCAGCCGCTGACCGGCGGCCCGTCGTGGCCCCGCCTGTCTTGTTCAGCCAACCGGCGGGGTGGTACCCTGCTGGGTTGTGCGGGCCATGGCGGCCCGTACCTGTACCCGACGCCCTTGCGGTCGGGACGATCGGTCGCCCGGAGGCGTATGGAACTGCAGCGGCGGATCGCCGACAAAGAGGCGCGCATCGCGATTATCGGCCTGGGCTACGTCGGACTCCCGCTGGCGGTCGAGTTCGCCAAGGCCGGGTTCCACGTCATCGGCTACGACGTCGACGCCGCCAAGACCGCAGCGCTGAATGTCGGCACCAGCTACATCCCCGACGTGCCGACCGCGGACGTCGCGGCGTGCGTCGCCGCCGGCCGGCTGGTCGCCACCACCGACCCCGCCGCGCTCGCCGACGTCGACGTCATCGACATCTGCGTGCCGACGCCGCTGCGCAAGACCAAGGACCCCGACATGTCGTTCGTGGTCCAGGCCGTCGAGGTCACCGCCAAGGTGCTCCGCCCCGGCCAGCTGGTGATCCTCGAGTCGACGACCTATCCCGGCACCACCGACGAAGTGGTCAAGACCACCCTCGAGGCCGAGGGGCTGCGGGCCGGCGAGGACTTCCACCTGGCGTTCTCGCCCGAACGCGTCGATCCCGGCAATCCCACCTACCAGACGCGCAACATCCCGAAGGTGGTGGGCGGCGTCAACGAGGCCAGCACCCGAGCGGCGCAGGCGCTCTACGGCAGCATCATCGAGACCATCGTGCCGGTCAGCTCGACCCGCGTCGCCGAGATGGTCAAGCTGCTCGAGAACACCTTCCGGGCCGTCAACATCGGGCTGGTCAACGAGCTGGCGCTGATGTGCGGGCGGATGGGCATCGACGTCTGGGAAGTGATCGACGCCGCCAAGACCAAGCCGTTCGGGTTCATGGCGTTCTACCCGGGCCCAGGGCTCGGCGGGCACTGCATTCCGATCGACCCCTACTACCTGTCGTGGAAGGCGAAGCAGAGCGGCTTCGAAGCCCGGTTCATCGAGCTGGCCGGCCAGGTCAACGGCGCGATGCCGGAGTACGTCGTCAGCCGCGTCACCGACGCCCTCAACACGGCCAGGAAGGCGGTCAACGGCGCCCTGGTGCACGTCGTCGGCGTCGCCTACAAGCGCGACGTCGACGACATGCGCGAGTCGCCGGCGCTCGACGTGATCGAGCTGCTGAAGCGCCGCGGCGCGACGGTGAGCTACACCGACCCGTTCGTCCCCGTGCTGCGCCACGGCCCGGTCGACCTCGCCTCGGTGACGCTCGACCAGGCCGTGGCCGCCGGCTGCGACTGCGCCGTGATCGTCACCGACCACTCGACCTTCGACTACCCGGCGATCGCCCGCCGGTTTCCGCTCGTCGTCGACACCCGCAACGCGCTCAAGGGCCTGCGCACCCCGACGGTGTTCGCCCTCTAGTCCGCCGACTCGCATCGCTCATGGCCAAGACCGCACTCATCACCGGCATCACCGGACAGGACGGCTCATATCTCGCCGAGCTGCTGCTGTCCAAGGGTTACAGGGTCGTCGGCGCGATTCGCCGCCTCAGCGCCCCCAACCAATGGCGCATCCAGCACCTGCTCGACCAGATCGAGCTGCGGCCGGCCGACCTGCTCGACCAGCTGTCGCTCATCCGCGCCATCGAGGACGTCGAGCCCGACGAGATCTACAACCTGGCGGCGATGTCGTTCGTGCCGGCGTCCTGGGACCAGCCGCTCCTCACCGGCGAGTTCAACTCGCAGGGGGTCACCCGCTTCCTCGAGGCGGTCCGGATGGTCAACCCGAAGATCCGTTTCTATCAGGCATCGTCGAGCGAGATGTTCGGCAAGGTCCGCGAGGTGCCGCAGACCGAGCTGACGCCGTTCTACCCGCGCAGCCCCTACGGCGTCTCGAAGGTGTTCGCCCACTACATCACCGTCAACTACCGGGAGAGCTACGACCTGTTCGCGGTGTCGGGCATCCTCTTCAACCACGAGTCGCCGCGCCGCGGGCTCGAGTTCGTGACCCGCAAGGTGACCGACGGCGTCGCCCGCATCAAGGTCGGGCACACCGACTCGCTGCATCTCGGCAACCTCGATGCCCAGCGCGACTGGGGCTTCGCCGGCGACTACGTGCGGGCGATGTGGCTGATGCTCCAGCAGGACACGGCCGATGACTATGTCGTGGCCACCGGCGAGAGCCATTCCGTGCAGCGACTGGTCGAACTGGCGTTCAAGCACGCCGGCCTCGACTGGCGCGAACACGTCAAGTTCGACCAGCGCTTCATGCGTCCGGCCGAGGTGGACCATCTCATCGGCAATCCGGCCAAGGCCCGCCGCGTGCTCGGTTGGCAGCCCGAGGTCGGCTTCGAACAACTGATCGGGATGATGGTAGACGCCGACATCGCCCGGCACCGCGAACGCCCCGGCGCCATCCAGGGCTGAGCGCGCCCCACGACCCGAACCCATCCGTCATGACCGAACCCGTCGCCCTTCTCGATCTCCAGGCTCAGTACCGTCCGCTGCGCCAGCAGTTCCTCGACGTCATCGCCCGCGTCTGCGACAGCCAGCGCTGCATCATGGGCGAGGAGGTCGCCGCCCTCGAAAGGGAGCTGGCCGCCTACCTCGAAGTGAAGCACGCCATGGGGGTGTCGTCGGGGACCGACGCGCTGCTCATCGCGATGATGGCGGCCGGCGTGCAGGCCGGCGACGAGGTGATCACCCCGACCTTCTCGTTCTTCGCGACCGCCGGCTGCGTGGCCCGGCTCGGCGCCAGGCCGGTGCTGGTCGACAGCGACCCGCAGACCTACAACCTCGACATCGAGGCGGTCCGCCGGGCGGTGACGGCGAAGACGAAGGCGATCCTGCCGGTGCACCTGTTCGGCCAGGCGGTCGACATGACGGCGCTGGTCGCGGCTGCCCCCGGGGTGCCGCTCATCGAAGACGCGGCCCAGGCAATCGGCACCCGCGACCGCACCGCCCGCGTCGGCGGCCTCGGCCTCGCCGGCTGCTTCTCGTTCTACCCGACCAAGAACCTCGGCGCCTTCGGCGACGCCGGTCTGGTGACCACCAACGACGACGCCATGGCCGCCAAGGTGCGCCTGCTGCGCGACCACGGCATGTCGCCGCGCTACTACCACTCGGTGGTCGGCGGGAACTTCCGCCTCGACGCCATCCAGGGCGCCGTCCTTCGCGTGAAGCTGCCGCATCTCGACTCGTGGCACGAGGGCCGGCGCGCCAACGCGGCGCGCTACCGCCAGCTCTTCGCCGAGGCCGGGCTGCTCGACACGGTGCAGTTGCCCTACGAGCGCGCCGACGGCAGCTATCACATCTACAACCAGTTCGTCGTCGAAGTGCCCGAGCGCGACGCGCTCCGGCAGTACCTCACCGAGCAGAAGATCGGCACCGAGGTCTACTACCCGGTGCCGTTCCACAAGCAGGCGTGTTTCCAGTACCTGGGCTACCGGGACGGCGACTTCCCGGTCGCCGAGGCGGCGGCGGCCCGCGTGCTGGCGCTGCCGGTCTACCCGGAGTTGCCAGCCGCGCACCAGGCCCGCGTCGTCGAGGCGATCGCCGCTTTCTACCGGCGCTAGAGGCCCGTCCATGTCAGGCCACTCGGGCCAGGTGCCCGCCGCTACGGCGCCAGCGTCGCCGACACCAGCGCGGCCCGCTCCACACCGCCCTCGCGTCGCCAGGGGCGGCTGACCTCGACCTGGACCATCGGCCAGCCGGCGGCGGGCGGCGGCAGCCGGCAGGTGCGCACCTCGGCGTCGGCGATCTCCCAGGCGCAGCGCGCGCCGTCGCGATCGCCGACCCGAACGCGCACCGGGCGCGTGGCCAGGTCGTCGTGCGGCAGCGAGACGCCGATGTCCAGCGCCCCGGCGGCCGGCGGGAACACGCCGACCGCCCTGGTCGCCGCCCAGCGGGCCGGGCCACGCTCGCTCTGGAACTCGGGCGCGAAGCCGTAATAGTAGAGCTGCTGGAAACGAGCGGCTCGGAACGGCGGCCGAAACGACGTCCAGCCCTCGTAAGCGAGTCCCACCGCGCCGCCGACCGCCAGCGCCCATGCCAGCACGCCCCACGCCACTGCCGGCGCCGGACGCCGCGCGCCGGGCTGACGGCCTGCCAGCGGCGGGTGGGCAGCGTCGGCCAGTACCAGCGCCACCAGCACGTGGACGATCGGATGCTGCACCGGCGGACTGACCCACGACATCAGCCCGAGGGCGACGACGGTCATCGCTGCCACCGGCCGGCGCGCGACGGCGGCCTGCCAGGCGGCCGCGGCCGCCAGCAGCGAGCAGACGATCGCGGGCAGCGCGCCGAGCCCGAGTTCGGCCACCTGGTGACGCCACCAGTTCTGGGCGTTGTCGGGCGGCAGCGGCACGCCGATCGCCGTCGTGCCGTAGGCGGTGACCACGACCCCGTAGGCGCCGGGACCGATGCCCGCCCACGGGTGTTCCGCGGTGATGAGCGACGTGGCCGGACCGTATCCATCCCGGTTCCAGAGCGCGTTGCGGGCGACGGCCGGGTCGAGCAGGGCTCGACCGGTGGCAAGGAGTCGCGTCGCTGCGGAGAACCCGTCGGGCCGATTCCAGACCGAAGTCGCCAGCGCCCCGATGGCCAGTGTGCCGACAGTGACGGCGAGGGCGGTGCGACGCGACCGCCGGGCCAGCGCCCATGGGCCGCCGATCCCGACGACGACCAACCACCCCGCCAATGAGGTTCGCGATCCAGACGCCAGCACCGCGGCCAGCGACAGGCCGGCCCAGCCCACCGCGCGAGCGGCGCCGAGCCGTCCGGCCGCGGCGGTCAGGCCGGCCCGGGCCGTCACGACGAGGGCCGCCATCGCGCCCAGGGCGTTGGCATCGTAGAACGTGCCGGGCGAGCGCCGCAGGGCTGACCACAGCGCCGTCGACAACGGCGGCGGGGTGGCGACGGCCTGCCACAGCGCGACCCCGCACGATGCCGCCAGCGGCGGCCCCAGCCAGCGCCAGAGCCGCGCCCGGGCCCGCTCATCGAGGCCGGCCAGCCAGTCGAAGGCGAGCAGTGCGACCAACTGCGCCGCGGCGGCAAGCTGCACCGAGAGCACGACCTCGCGCGACTCGCCGCCGGGACCGGCGATCGACAGCCAGGTGAAGTCGAGTTCCCGCGCCACGGTCACCGGCCAAGTCAGCGCGACGACGAGCGCCCACCCGCCGACCGCGGCGGTCCAGGGCCGCGGCAAGTGCCAGTGCGTCGGGGCGGCCCCGGCCAGCCCGCCGGCCATCGCCGCCAGCCACGGCATGACGTGCTGGATGTCGGGCGCCCCGAATGCAAGCGCCGCGACCACCTGCCAGATCGGCGCGATCGCGCCGACCGCGGCCGGCGCCACTGTCGGCGCGAGGCGCCCGCCGGCGAGGCCGGCCAGAAGGGCGAGCGCGGTCAGGGCCGCCAGCGGGGATCCTCCGCTGGCCAGCGCATGGCCGGCCGCGGCCGCCAGCGCCGACACCACCACCACCACGCGCGTGGCCGACCAGAGGGGCGACGGCGCGGGCGTCTCCATCGACCGCTCGAGGTCAGACGCGACGGGCGATCGCGGCGTAGTCGCGGGGGCCGAACATCAGGCCGTTCAGGCGATCGATGTTGCGGTTGAGGGCTGCGGTCGCCGCGTCGTCGCGGTCGCCGGCCGGCGGCACGACCCGCTCCAGCTTGCCGTGATCGGGGTAGGGCGAGCGCCAGGCGATCTCGACGTCGCGGAAGCCGCTGGCGACGAGCAGGTGCCGCAGCGTGTCCGGGTGCACCGGCCGCACGTGGGTCAGATCGCGGATGTAGCTTTCGAAGAACGCGCTCCAGGACGACGGGTTGATCGTCTCCAGGACGATAGGGGCCCCGGGGCGCAGCCGCAGCTCGGCCAGCTCGAGGAAACGCATCAGGTCGTCGGGCCGCAGGTGTTCGACCACCTGGGTGGCGATGAGGCCGCCGAGCGAAGCGTCGGCGAGGCCGGCCAGATAGGTGTTGGCGTCCGCGACGCTGGCGTCGAGCCCCTTGGCCCGGCATCGCTCCACCATTTCGACGTTGAGGTCGATCCCGCGCGCCGTGATGCCGTGGTCGCGCAGCAGCTCGAGAAACTCGCCGCGACCGCAGCCGACGTCGAGCACCTCGGCGGCCCCGGTGAAGCGCGGGACGTAGTCCCGCAGCCGGTCGCGGATCTCGTCCTCGGGGCCGCGGAACTGATCCTCGAAACCGGCATAGTGGCGGCTGCGCACCGGATCCCCGGCGAGCAGCTGCTGGGCCTCCCCGGTCGCTGGCGCCGCCGCCGCCGCCGCCGCCGCCGGCGGTGCCCCCGGGCTCGCCTGCCGCTCGAGCAGGCGCTGCAGAGTTGCAGCCGACTGCTGCGCCAGCGCCACGGCCGTGCGCAGCTCCTCGAGCGCGGTGGCCTGCCGCTGGTTCTGGATGGTCAGCGCCTCGTAGCGCTTGAGCACCTCGTCGGTCAGGCCGCTCAATCCGCCGGCGAAGCCGCGCGTGATCTCATCTAGCCGGGCCGCCGACGCCGCCACGTCCTCGGTGGCGCGGCGGGCCAGCGCCGCGAACTCGTGGTCCTTGGTGTCGACGTAGGGCGTGACGGTCTGCAGGTAGACGATGAGCTGCGACTGGAAGCGGATCGATTCCTCGATGTGCGCGCGGACCAGGCCGATCGCGGCGTCGATCGACTGCGACACCGCGCGCTCGCGCGGCACGCTGCGGTTGACGTGATCGACCAGCGCGGCGTTGAAGCGCTGCTGCGCCTGGACCACCGGCGCGATGACGTTCCAGACGGCGCGGGTGAGCCGGCCGCGCCAGCCGCCGGCCGGCGCCGGCGCCGCCGCCAGCACGTCCCACGACTGGTTGAGCGGCGTGACCTGGTGCTCGTCGGGTCCCGGCGGCGGGTGGGGCAGCGGCGGCACCCGCTGCACCGCCTGGTCGAGGGCCGTCAGGGCGGCGTTGTAGCGGGCGTCGGCGGCGTCGCGGTCGGCCTTGAGCCGCGCCAGATCGTCGGGCGAGACGGTGCGGACGAACTCGCTCATCGCCCCACCACGCCCTCGACCGGACTGCTGGCCGTGGCGTAGAGGCGGCGCGCGATGCGGCCGGCCTGGGCGGCCAGTCGCCCGGCGATCACCGCATGGCGCATCGCCGTGGCCATCGCCACCGGATCGCGGGCGCCGGCGACCGCGGTGTTCAGCAGCACCCCGTCGGCGCCCAGCTCCATCGCGATCGTCGCGTCCGAGGCGGTGCCGACGCCGGCATCGACGATGACCGGCACGCGGGCCTGCTCGCGGATGATGCGCAGGTTGGTCGGGTTCTGGATGCCGAGGCCCGAGCCGATCGGCGCGCCGGCCGGCATGACCGCGGCGGCGCCGGCATCCTCGAGCTTGCGGCACACGATCGGATCGTCGTTGGTGTAGGGCAGGACGACGAAGCCGTCCTTGACCAGGGCCGCCGTGGCCTCGACCAGCGCCGCGGTGTCGGGAAAGAGCGTCGCCTCGTCGCCGATCACCTCGAGCTTGACCCAGTTCGAGAGGCCGGCCTCGCGGCCGAGATGGGCGGTGCGGATGGCATCGGCCGCCGTGTAGCAGCCGGCGGTGTTGGGGAGCAGCTGGATGACCGACGTGTCGATGTAGTCGAGCAGCGACGGTGCCCGGCGTGTGACGTCGACGCGGCGGACGGCGACGGTCACCATCTCGACGCCGGCGGCCCGGTGCGCCGCCTGCATGACGTCGTGCGACGGGTACTTGCCGGTGCCGAGGATCAGCCGCGAGGTGAAGGTCCGGCCGGCAATCGTGAGCGGATCGGGCGACGGTGCGCTGCTCATGCGAGCCGGCTGCCGCCGCCGACGAAGTTGACGATCTCCATCGTGTCCCCTGCCTGGATCATGGTGGTCGGGAACGCAGCGCGCTTCAGCACGACCAGATTCAACTCGACCGCCACCCGTCGGGGATCGATGTCGAGGGCCGCGAGCAGTGCCGACACCGACACCGGGCCCGCCAGTTCGTAGGGATCTCCGTTGAGCCGGATCGTCACGACGCCGACCAGGATGGCGGACGCCAGCGTACTCAGCGCTTTACGCGCAAGTCAAGGCGACGACGGGATTTGAACGGTCGTTTGACTCCGGCGGCGGCGGCCATGTACCGTGATCGATTGGGTACGTGCTCGCCTACTCTTCCGATCGCCCGACGATGAGTGTCACCCCGCTGTCGCGTCAGCCCCTGGGTCTGCCCGGGTTCACCTTTGCGGACCTGCACCAGCCCGAGCGGCTCGCCGACCTGCACGCCCGGTTCGTCGCCGCGGTGCGCGAGGTCGAGCCGGCGCTGTGGGACCGCTGGGAGGCGCATCGGCAGGCGCCGGACGGGCTCGGCCCGGTGGAGCGCTCGGCGCTGCTCGTCGCGATGGCGCCGCACGTCAGCCGGTTCGTCGCCCGGCTGTTCGCGGTGGGCGAGGAGGCCGAACGGCTGGCCGCCGCGACGCGCGCCTACGACGACCTGTTCCGCTTCAAGATCGACTTCGTCCGCCGGCGCGCGCTGCCGCTGTTGAAGGGCGGGGCGGCGGTGGCGGCCTCGGCCGCGGATCACGCCTACGTCGAGGCGGCGCTGGGCGGGTCGAAAGACAGCGGCGAGCGCGAGCTGCAGCTGGCCGCTCTCGGGTGCGCCCTGCTCGATCGCGAGGAGGCGGCCCGCACCGCCGGCGACGACGCCGCCAAGGCGGCCGTGACCGCCGAGATCGACGCCGTGAAGCGCTGGTGCGCCGCCCACGTCCACGATCCGGCCGTGGCGTCGTGGGTGATCTTCCGCTTCCCCGAGACCCTCGACTACGAGCACCTCGTCCATGTGGAGCGGCCCGATCCGGCGCGGCCGCAGCTGCTGGTCGGTCCCGAGGCCTCGCGCCGGCGCCGCGACGGCTTCGCGCTGACCGACTCGCGGGCCGGCGTGCGCGAGCGATTGAGCGAGATCCACTACTGCGTGCTGTGCCACGAGCGCGACAAGGACAGCTGCAGCAAGGGCGTCACCGACAAACAGGGCCAGGTGGTGACCAACCCGCTCGGCATCCCGCTGGCCGGCTGCCCGCTCGACGAGAAGATCTCGGAGATGCACCTGCTGCGCAAGCGCGGCGACGCCATCGGCGCCCTGGCGATCGTGATGGTCGACAACCCGATGTGCCCGGGCACCGGCCACCGCATCTGCAACGACTGCATGAAGGCCTGCATCTACCAGAAGCAGGACCCGGTGGACATCCCGCAGGTCGAGACCGGCGTGCTCACCGACGTGCTGCACCTGCCGTGGGGCGTCGAGATCTACGGCCTGCTGACGCGCTGGAACCCGCTCAACGCCGAGCGGCCCTACGCGCTGCCCTACAACGGCCGGAACGTGCTCGTGGTCGGTCTCGGCCCGGCCGGCTACACCCTGGCGCACTACCTGGTGAACGAGGGCTTCGGCGTCGTCGCCATCGACGGCCTGAAGATCGAGCCGCCCGACCCCGCGCTGGCCGGCGGGCCCGGGCGTCCGCCCGAGCCGATCGCCCGCTGGAGCGACATCTACCACCCGCTCGACCAGCGCGTGCTCGAAGGCTTCGGCGGCGTCTCGGAATACGGCATCACGGTGCGCTGGGACAAGAACTTCCTGTCGCTCATCCACCTGACGCTGGCGCGGCGCACCACGCTGCGGATCTACGGCGGCGTCCGCTTCGGCGGCGCGCTGCCGCTCGACGAGGTGTGGGCGCACGGCATCCACCACGTGGCGATCGCCGCCGGCGCCGGCCGGCCGACCATCATCGACATCAGGAACAACCTGATCCGCGGCATCCGCAAGGCCAGCGACTTCCTGATGGCGCTGCAGCTCGCCGGTGCCTTCAAGGCCGACGCGCTGTCGAACCTGCAGATGCGGCTGCCGGCCGTGGTGATCGGCGGCGGGCTCACCGGCGTGGACACGGCGACCGAGCTGCTCGCCTACTATCCGCTGCAGGTCGAGAAGATCCTCGATCGCTACGAGGCGCTGGTCGCGGCGATCGGCGAGGCGCGCGTGCACGAGCACCTCGACGCCGAGGAGCGTGGCATCCTCGACGAGTTCCTCGGCCACGGCCGGGCCGTGCGCGCCGAACGGGCGCGCGCCGCCGCCGCCGGCGAGACCCCCGACTTCGCCCCGCTGGTGCGGCGCTGGGGCGGCGTGACGCTGGCCTACCGCAAGCGCCTGCAGGACGCGCCGGCCTACCGCCTCAACCACGAGGAGGTGGAGAAGGCGCTCGAAGAGGGCATCGCCTTCGCCGAGGGGCTGGAGCCGGTCGAGGCGATTCCCGATGCGCACGGCCATGTCTCCGCGATGGCCTTCAACGCGCGCGGCGCCGACGGCGCCGCGACCCGGCTCGAACTGCCGGCGCGCACGGTGCTGGTGGCCGCCGGCACCGCACCCAACGTCACCTATGAGAAGGAGCACCCCGGCAGCTTCGAGCTCGACGGCCGGGCGCGCTACTTCAAGGGCTACCGCGCGGTGCGGACCGCGCCAGGGACGTTCGTGCTCGAGCCCGACGCGCAGGGCTTCTTCACCTCCTACGCGCGCGACGGCCGGTTCGTCAGCTACTACGGCGACAACCATCCGCGCTACAACGGCAACGTCGTCAAGGCGATGGCCTCGGCCAAGCACGGCTATCGCCACGTCGTGGCGCTCTTCGCCGACGATCTCGCGGCGCTCGATCGGGCGGCGCAGCCGGCCCGCGACGCGGCGTGGCGCGAGCTGGTGACCCGGCTCGACGACCAGCTGCTGGCCCGCGTCGAGCGCGTCATCCGGCTCACGCCGACCATCATCGAGGTGGTGGTGCGGGCCCCGGCGGCGGCCCGCCACTTCCATCCCGGGCAGTTCTACCGGCTCCAGAACTTCGAGCGCGGCAGCGTGCGCGTGAAGACCGACGACCACGTGGCGGCGCTGCTGATGGAGGGCATCGCGCTGACCGGCGCGTGGGTCGATGCCGAGCGGGGGCTGCTGTCGCTCATCACCCTCGAGATGGGCGTGTCGAGCCGGCTGTGCGCCTACCTGCAGCCCGGCGAGCCGGTGGTGGTGATGGGGCCGACCGGGACGCCGACCGAGATCCCGACCCACCAGTCGGTGCTGCTGGCCGGCGGCGGCCTCGGCAACGCGGTGCTGTTCTCGATCGCCCGGGCGCTGAAGGCGCGGGGCAGCCGCGTGCTCTACTTCGCCGGGTACAAGGACGGCGCCGACCTGTTCAAGCGCGAGGAGATCGAGGCGGCCACCGATCAGGTCGTCTGGGCGACCGATCGCGGCGCCGAGATCGCGCCGCGGCGGCCGCAGGACCGGCACTTCCGCGGCAACATCGTCCAGGCGATGGTCGCCTACGCCGAGGGCCGGCTGGGCGAGGGGCTGGTGCCGCTGTCGACGGTCGGCCGCCTGATCGCCATCGGTTCCGATCGGATGATGCACGCGGTGAAGGACGCGCGCCACGGCGTGCTGGCGCCGTACCTGACGCCGGGCCACGTCGCCATCGGCAGCATCAACTCGCCGATGCAGTGCATGATGAAGGAAGTGTGCGCGCAGTGCCTGCAGCGCCACGTCGATCCGGCCACCGGCCGCGAGGAGTTCATCTTCTCCTGCTACAACCAGGACCAGGAGCTCGATCGGGTGGACTTCGACAACCTGCGCGGACGCCTCAAGCAGAACAGCGTGCAGGAGAAGATCGCCAATCTGTGGCTGGCGCACGTGCTGGCGCAGGCGCCGGCGGCGCTGTCGCACGTATAGACCGGCCGTCGCTGTCGGGGCGGCGCTGCGGCCGCCGGGCGCCGTCACGCCGATGCCGGCCGTGGCCGGCGAAGGCGGGTAGACTGAAGCCGTGTTCACCCCGGGCTCGGTGATCGACGGCCGCTACGAGATCGTGGGCCCGCTCGGCGCCGGCGGCATGGGCCAGGTGTTCCGGGCGCGGCGGATCCGGCTCGGCGACGAGGTGGCGCTCAAGGCGCTGCACCCGGCCGACAGCGGCCCGGAGGCGACCGAGCGCTTTTTGCGCGAGAGCCGGGCTTGCGCACAGTTGCGCCATCCGCACATCGTCTCGATCCTCGACTACGACCTCGACGCTGCCGGCCAGCCGTTCCTGGTGATGGAGCTGCTGAGCGGGCCGAGCCTGCGCGAGGAGCTCGACCTCGGCGGGGCGTTCTCGCCGCCGGCGGCGCTCGCCGTGCTCGACGCGGTGGCGGCGGCGATGCAGCTGGCCCACGACCACGACGTGACGCACCGCGACCTGAAGCCGGCCAACATCGTCGCGCACGTCTACGGCAACGGCGAGCGGGTCTACAAGGTGATCGACTTCGGACTGGCGTCGCTGAAGCAGCCGCCCGAGGCGACGCGGCTGACGCTGCCGTTCACGTTCCTCGGCACCATGGCCTACGCCGCGCCGGAGCAGCTCGCCAGCGAGCCGGTCGGCCCCGCCACCGACCAGTACGCGCTCGGCGTCATCGCCTACGAGCTGCTGACCGGCCGCCGCCCCTTCGACGCGACCGAGCCGCTGGCGCTGGCGCAGCAGGTGCTGTCGGGCACCACCGAGCCACCGTCGGCGCGGCAGCCGCGGCTGGCGCCGGGCGCCGATGCGGCGATTCTGCGGGCGATGGCCCGTCGGCCCGAGGACCGCTGGCCGAGCGTCTCGGCGTTCGTCGCGGCGCTGGGCGAGGCGCTGGCCGAGGCGGCCGGCGCGGCGCCGCGCGCCGCGCCCATCGACGGGTCGGGCCTGCTCGCCCGCTACGAGGTCGGCGACGTGCTCGGTCCGGGGCGGCTCGGCAGCCTGGTGCGCCGGGGCACGCATCGGGCGCTCGGCGTGCCGGTGGCGATCCGGCACCTCAAGCGCGACGGCCAGCCGCACTGGGACGTCCTGCGCGACCGCTTCCTGCTCGAGGCGCGGACGCTGCAGGTGCGCCATCCGCATCTGCTGCACGTCCGCGATTTCGGCGAGGACAGCAGCGGTGTCTTCGTCGTCACCGATCTCGTCGCCGGGCCCAGCCTGCGCGACGTGGTCGCCCGCGGGCCGCTGCCGTGGCCGGCGGCCCGGCGGTTCATCCTGCAGATGACCGACGCCGCCGAAGCGCTGCACGCCCACGGCGGTCTGCTCACCGGCGTCAACCCCGACATGATCCGCGTGACCGGCGGCGCGGGCGCCGAGCAGCTGGTGTTGACCACCGGCGGCATCCGCGCGCTGGCCGACGTGCTGGCGACCATGCGCGAGCAGCAGCTGCGCGGCCAGGAGTCGAGTGAGCGCGAGCTGCCCTACATGGCCCCGGAGGTGCTGACCGGCCGGCCGCCCGACGTCCGCGCCGATCTCTTCACCCTGGCCGCTCTGGCCGTGTATCTGCTGACCGGCCGGCCGCCGTTCGTCGCGGCCAGCCTGCCCGAACTGATCGGGCAGATGCTGGTGCCGGCGGCGCCGCCGGCGTTGCCCGGCGTGCCGGCGCCGGCCGCCGCCGCCGTCGTCAGGGCGCTGGCGCCGGATCCGGCCGGGCGCGGCAGCGTCGCCGAGCTGCGCGCCACCGTGCGCGGGGCCTGACCTCAGCGCGCGGTGGCGGCGGTGCGCGCCGGCCGGCGGCCGGGGCGGGTGCGGGGCGCGGCCGCCCGGGTCGGCTCGCGCGCCTGCTCGAGCAGGCCGATGAGCTGGCCGAGCTGGCGCGGACCGACGTGCGCGAGCATGCGCTCGACCGCCTGACGCACCGGGCCGTCGAGCTGGCCGAGCAGGGCGAGGCCGGCGGCGGTGATGCGGGTCATCACGACGCGGCGATCGGCGTGCTCGCGGCTGCGGGCGATCAGCCCGCGGCCTTCGAGGCGATCCAGCAGGCGCGTGACGTCGGGGTCGCGCGTGACCAGGCGGTTGCCGATTTCCGAACAGGCGTGGCCCTCGGGGCCGGCGCCGCGCAGGATGCGCAGCACGTTGTACTGCGCCTCGGAGAGGCGGTGTGGCTTGAGCACCGCGGCGACCCCGCGGCTGAGCGCGTCGGCGGTGCGGACCAGGTTGAGGTAGGCCTCTTCCTCGCGGCTGGCGAACGGAAGGCGCTGCTTCAGGTCGCGCTGGAGCGTGCCCACGCCGTCAATGTAGTTGTTGCAACAGATACGGTCAATGCGCCGCGGCGGCGGCGACCGCGGCCCCGACCAGGCCGGCCCGGTCGTTGAGGATGACGTGCACCGGCACGTCGGCCAGCAACGCCACCATCGGCGGCTTGGCGGTGAAGGGGCCGAGGAACCGGTCGCCCGCGAAGGCCGGGAGCAGCTTCGGCGCGATGCCGCCGCCGACGTAGACGCCGGCGGTCGCCACCGACCGCAGCGCGAGGTTGCCGGCCTCGGCGCCGTAGGCGGCGACGAACATCGCGACGGCCCTGGCACAGGCCGGACAGCCGTCGGCGATGCCGGTGGCCGACACGCGCGCCGCGCCGTCGGCATCGTCGGTGAACGCGCCGGCGGCGGCGCAGTGCGGGGCGCCGTGCGTGAATTCGGCCAGCCGGACCATGCCCGGGCCCGAGACGACGTGCTCGATGTCGACCCGCCCGAAGCGCGGCCGCAGGAACCTGAAGAGCTCGAGTTCGTCGTCGGTGCGCACGGCGAAGTCGCTGTGGCCGGTCTCCGACGGCACCGGGATGAACCGCCCGTCGACGCGGTGCAGGATCGCGGCGCCGAGGCCGGTGCCGGCGGCGATCAGCGCGGCGTTTCCGGAGGGATGCGGGTGGCCGGCGCGCAGCGTGTGCAGCTCGTCGTCGGCGAGCACCGGCACCGCGTAGGCCATCGCCTCGAGGTCGTTCAGCAGCCGCACGTCGCTGGCGCCGGTGACGGCGACGACGTCGCGCGCGCGCACGCGCCACGGCACGTTGGTCATCGTCGCCTCGTCGTCGACGATCGGTCCGGCGACGCCGAGCCCAACGCGCGACACGGCGATGCCGGCGTGCCGCGCCAGGTACCACGTGAGCAGCGCCGGCAGGCCGTCGAAGTCGAGCGTCCGCGTCGCCTCGGCGTGGATCAGGCGCGGCCGCGCCCGGTCGGGCGCGAACAGTCCGACCAGCGTCTTCGATCCGCCGACGTCGGCAGCGAGGATCATGGCGACGATTGTAGCGGCAGCGACGAATTTCGCGCGTTGACAGCGCCGCGGACATTCAGCATCGTGGAGAGGCCGATGTCCGCCGAGCCCAGAGACACCACCGTCGCGCCGGGGCCCGTTCCGGCAGTGGCGGCCCGCGACGTCTTCGGGATGTACCCGGCGCTGCGCGACGATCACATCCGCTACCTGCAGAAGCTCGGCTTCGTCACGCCGCGGCGCGGCGACGGCACCCAGTTCTCGTTCCAGGACGTCAGCCTGCTGCGCCAGATCCACGGCGAGCTGGAGCGCGGCGTGCCGTTCCGCGCCGCGCTGCGCGACCTGCAGGCGTCGCGGCAGGGCCAGCTGTCGTTCGACTTCCGCCTCGACGCCGAGCCGGCGCGAATCATCGCGCTGGCCAAGCGGGAGCCGCCGGTGCCGGCGGTGCGGGCCGCCAGCGACGCCGCCCGCGACGGCACGCGGCCGCTGTCACGGGCCGAGCAGCACTTCCTCGACGGGTCGCTCCTCGACGACGGCACCCCCGAGCGCCAGCAGGCCGCCGCGCTGGCCTATCGGCGGGCGCTGCACGAGGATCCCGACCTGGTTGCCGCGCTGATCAACCTGGCCAACATCCGCTACGCCTGGGACGACCTGCCCGAGGCCCAGGCGCTCTACGAACGGGCCATCCGGCTCGACGACAGCTTCTTCGAGGCCCACTTCAACCTCGGCAACATCCATCACGATCTCGGCCGGCACGCCGACGCGGTCGAGTACTACCGGCGGGCGCTGTCGATGAACGGCGAGTACGCCGAGGGCCACTTCTATCTCGCCGTCACGCTCGAGAAGCTCGGCCGGTCGGGCGAAGCCCGCCAGCACTGGCGGGCGTACGAGTTCCTGGCGCCCGACGGCGAGTGGGTGGATCTGGCCAGGGAGTTCGGCGACGAGCCGCCGCCGAAGTGAGCCGCGACCGCGCTCACCAGCGCGGCGACGGATCGGGGCGCGGCTTCGGCGCGCGCTTGGCCTTGTAGTACACGCAGTCGCCGCACCACGACTCGGGATTGAAGCCGGTGGTGCCGGCCATCGGCAGCACGTCGCGATGGCCGCAGCACGCCGGCGCGTCGCCCTCGGCCGGGCGCTGCCACCGGCAGGTGGCGAAGCGCTGCTGCGCCGGCGTCGGCGCCGGTGGATCGCTAGGCGAGTGTGAGTCCAAGCGCGGTCTCCAGCGCGCGCCACTCGCGGCGCTGTTCGGGGGCCACCAGGGTGAGGGCGCGGCCGCTCGCTCCGGCGCGCCCGGTCCGTCCGACCCGGTGCACGTAGCTCTCCTTGGTGTCCGGCACCTCGAAGTTCACGACGACGGCGATGCCGTCGATGTCGAGGCCCCGGGCGGCGATGTCGGTGGCGACGAGCACGGGATGGGCGCCCGAGCGGAAACCCTCCACCGCCCGTTGCCGCTCGAGCTGCGAACGGTCGGCGTGCAGCGCCGCCGCCCGCACGCCCTTGGCCTGGAGGTTGCGGGCCACCCGGTCGGCGCCGATCTTGGTGCGCACGAACACCAGCACCGGTCCGTCGGCGTCCTGACGGATGAAGCGCGCCAGGTGATCGACCTTGTCGCGCGTCTCCACTTCCTCCATCGCGTGGGTGATGGTGCGGGCGGCGCCCTGGCGGCGGCCGATCTGCACGTAGTGCGGATCGCGCTGCATCTCCTTGGCCAGGGTGACGATCTCGTTGGGCATGGTCGCCGAGAACAGCAGCGTCTGGCGATCCTTGGGCAGCGCGCCGAGGATGCGCTGGACGTCGGGCCAGAAGCCCATGTCGAGCATCCGGTCGGCCTCGTCGAGGACCAGCGTCTGGACGCGCAGGAAGTCGCCCGAGCCGTGCCGCATGTGATCCATCAGCCGGCCCGGCGTGGCGACCACGATGTCGACGCCGGCCTTGAGGGCGCGTTCCTGCGGCCACATCTCGACACCGCCGTAGACCGGTACGCTCGAGCAGGGCGAATGGTAGGTGAGCCCGACGATGGTGTCCTCGATCTGCGAGGCCAGCTCGCGGGTCGGCGCCAGGATGAGGGCGCGGGTGAACGGCTCGCGCGCCTCGTCGCCGTAGGGCGGCTGCTCGGTGAGCAGCCGCTGCAGGATCGGCACCACGAAGCCCAGGGTCTTGCCGGTGCCGGTTTCGGCGCAGGCGACGACGTCCATGCCCTCGAGCGCCAGCGGAATCACCGCGGTCTGCACCGGCCGCGTTTCGGCGTAGCCCATGTCGTGGCAGCCGGCCATCAGCCGGGCGTCGAGACCGAGCGACGCGAACGAGCGCGGCGGGACGTCGTCGGCGAGTTCCCACGGAATGCCGTCGGCGACCTCGGCGGCAGGCGGGGCAATCGGCTGGGACGACTGACGGCGTCCGCCTCGCGGCGGGCCACTCCGTCGCCGGCGGCGAGGAGGGTGTGAAGTTGAAGAGGACAACGCGGCGCCTGCGGGAACTATCTGGCGCGGAACGTGATGATGCCGCGCACCGGGTCGTAAGGGGAGACGCCGACGGTCACCCGGTCGCCCGGGACCACCTTGATGCGGAAGCGCCGCATGCGGCCGCTCAACTGGGCCAGCACCTCGTGTCCCGACTCGGTCTGCACGCGGTAGAGACCACCGGAATGCACCGCCACCACGGTGCCCTGCATGTCAATCAGATCGTCTTTGCTCAATTGAACTCCAACCAAGAAGTGTGCCACATCGCGCCAAGGACCGGCAACTGGCCGGGGAATGAGGCACAATACGTGGGCCGAGACCCCGGTCGCGGCCCCACGACACTCCATACCGATGCCCTCGCTGCCGCCAGCGCTCGCCGTAGGCGCCCTCTACGACAGCCTGCTCCAGACCGCGCTGACCCAGTTCTTCGAGCGGGCCACCCTCGAGACCGAGGCGGTGCCGTCGCCGTCCTCCGACGGCCGGCTGGCCATCGAGCCCACCCAGGATCCCGGCGCGCTGTCGGTCCGCTGGTTCGGCAACCGCTACACCCTGCGGGTGCCGCCGGCGCGGCCCTTCACCGACCACGAGGTGCGGTTCGCGCGGGCCATCGGCGCGGTGCTGTCGGCGCGCTACCGGGCCATCCTCAGCCCGCAGCTGATGGTCGAGCGCGGCGACCTGTTCCGCGGCGCCATCGAGGATCGCTACGTCGGCGCGTTCTTCGACCGCGAGCCGTACCAGCTGCGGGCCGGCGCGGCGGCGCCGACCGATCGGGTCGCGCTGGCCATCGAGATGATGCGCGTCGCGGCGCTCTCGACCTACGAGAACCAGCCGATTTCGACCGGCGTGCTGCTGCTCGGCAGCGAGGAGGACCCGGTCGGCCACTATCCGGCCGCCGAGCGCGACGAGGTGCACTACACCGGCGCGCTGACCTCCATCAAGAGCTTCTACCGACTCGCCGACGGCCTGCGCACCGTGTTCCTCGTCAACCGCGCCGGCCGGCTGCTCGACATCGTGGACATCGGCCGGTGGGCCGACGACGCCGCCCCCGGCCGCACCGTGGTCGTGCCGTGCGCGCAGACCTACAACGGCCACGCCCGTGCCACCCTGGCCGGCGCGCACGTCTGCGTGGTGCTCAACCCGCGCCGCGAGATCAAGGTCTTCGCCGAAGGCGCCCAGGTGTTCAGCTTCAGCCACGCCGACTGGCGGCTGCTCGACCAGACCTCGAAGTACGGCCTGTGGCAGAGCGCGGTCGGCAACGCGGCGCTCGCCGAGCGGCTGTTCCGCAGCGCGCTGGACCTGTCGGACGCCCGCCAGGGCGCGCTGTTCGTCGTCCTGCGCCGCCCGGTCGAGTCGCTGGCGCAGCTGGTGGCGGCCACCGACCGCCTCGACATGGAGCTGCTCGGACCGGCCAGCTCGCCGTGGACGCCGTCGCGCCGTGACCTGCTGCACCTGCTGGCCGGCCGCACGGTGACCGAACTCGACCCGAGCGTGCTGGCGGCCCTGGCCACCATGGACGGCGCCACGGTGACCGACGCCGACGGCTCGCTGCTCGCCGTCGGCGCCATCCTCCGCCACCCGCTCACCAGCGAGCACGCCAAGAGCGACGGCCTGGCCGAGGGGGCGCGGACCACCGCCGCCCTCGCCGCGAGCCGGTTCGGCCCGGTGCTGAAGGTCAGCGAGGACGGGCTCATCTCGTTCTACGACGGCGGCCGGGTCTGGGACCTCTGATCGGCCGCCGGTGGCGCCCCGCGGCCCTGGCCAAGTAGAATCTCGCCCTCCCCGAGCGATTCGACGTCATGCGCGTGTTCCTCACCGGCGGTACCGGCTACATCGGCTCGGCCGTCCTCGACGCCCTCATCAGGGCCGGTCATCACGTGACCGCACTGGTCCGCGACACCGAGAAGGCCGAACGGCTCGTTGCCCGCGGCGCCGCGCCACTGCTCGGCGACCTGGGCACGCCGGCCCGTTTTCTGACGTCGGCGGTCGGTCACGACGCGGTGATTCACACCGCGCTCGCCGAGGGGCCACGCGGTCCCGGGCTCGAGCGCACGTTCCTCGACGCGCTGCTGCCGGCGCTCGCCGCGGTGGGCCAGCCGCGGCGGTTCGTCTACACGTCGAGCGTGTGGGTGCTGGGTCCGCGCGCCACCGCCGCCGACGAGACCGCCGCCCCGACGCCGATTCCGTACTCGATCTGGCGGGCCGGCCACGAGGCACTGGTGCTCGCCGCCGCCGGCCCGACGCTGACCACCGCCGTGATCCGGCCGGGCATCGTCTACGGCAGCGGCCGCGGCCTGGTGTCGGACATGCTGCGCGACGCGTTGAACGGCCTGGTCCGCGTGATCGGCGACGGCCACAACCGCTGGGCCTGTGTCTACGACCGCGATCTGGCCGAGTTGTACGTGCGCGTGCTGACCGCCCCCGGGGCGTCCGGCGTGTATCACGGCGCCGGCGAGGAGGACGAGCGCGTTGGCGACATCGCCGCGGCGATCACGCAGCACGTGTCGCCGGCCGCCGACATCCGCCACGTGCCGCTGCCCGAGGCGCGCGGCAAGCTCGGACCGTTCGCCGAGGGGCTGGCGCTGGATCAGATCGTCCGCAGCCCGCGGGCCCGGGCGCTCGGCTGGACGCCGACGATGCACGGCATCACCGGCAACGCCCCCCGGCTGTTCGAAGAGTACCGGCGGGCCACCCACGAATGACCGACCTGTCGGTAGTGCTGCCCGCCGACGGTGAAGCGGCGCTGGTCGCGCCGCTGCTGCCGCGACTGCACGCGGCGCTCGCCGCGGCCGGCTGCCGGGCCGAGCTGCTGGTGGTGACCCCGCCCGGCGAGCCGACCGTCGCCGTGCCCGACGGGGTGCCGGCCCGGGTGGTGCCGCAGCCGGCGCCGGGCTACGGGGAGGCGCTCGCCGCGGGCTTTCGCGCCGCGAGCGGCGCGTGGGTGCTCACGCTGGACGCCGACACCACCGACGCCGCGGCCATCGCCGTGACGCTGTGGCAGCATCGCCACGACGCCGACGTCGTCATCGGCTCCCGCTACGTCGCCGGCGGCTCGGCGCAGATGCCGTTTCCACGCGGCGGGTTGAGTCGGGCGCTCAACGCCGTGTTCGGACGCGGCCTGTCGCTGGGCGTGCGCGACCTGTCGAGCGGGCTGCGCCTCTACCGCGCCGCGGCCATCGGCGCCCTGCACGATCTGCCCGCCAACCTCGACGTGCTGCAGACCATCCTCGTGCAGGTCTACGCCGAGGGCTGGACGGTGGCCGAAGTGCCGGTCCACTACGCCCCGGGCCCGGGCGGACGGTCGCACGCACGCGCCTGGCGGTTCGCCGCCGACTACGGCCGCACCTTCTGGCGGCTGTGGAAGCTGCGCAACTCGATCGAGTGCGCCGACTACGACGCCCGCGCCCACGACAGCGTCATCCCGCTGCAGCGCTACTGGCAGCGTTCGCGCCACCGCTACGTGACCGAACTCATCGCCGGCGAAGGGCCGGTGCTCGACGTCGGCTGCGGCTCGAGCCGCATCATCGCCGCCCTGCCGCCCGGCAGCGTCGCCGTCGACGTGCTGCTGCGCAAGCTGCGCTACGACCGCCGTTTCGGCCGGCCGCGGGTGCAGGGCTCGGGCTTCCATCTGCCGTTCGCCGACGCCAGCTTTCCATGCGTGCTGTGCTCGCAGGTGATCGAGCACGTGCCCAAGGAATCGCCGATCCTCGGCGAGCTGGTGCGGGTGCTGCGGCCGGGCGGGCGGCTGGTGCTCGGCACCCCCGACTACGCCAACTGGGAGTGGGTGGTCACCGAGTGGCTGTACGGCAAGGTGGCGCCCGGCGCCTACGCCGACGAGCACATCGCCCATTACACGCGCGAGGAGCTCATCGGCCGATTCGAGGCCCTCGGCTTCCGGCACGAGGCGACGCGCTACATCCTGCGCGGCGAGCTCATCCTGGCGTTCAGAAAGCGCAGCGGCTAGCGGCTGGCGGCTGCGGCTAGTGCACCAATTGCCGCTTGTATACTGCTCGCCATGATGCTCCGCTCGCTCGTCCGTCGCACCCTGTCCGCTGCCGGGCTGCTGCTGCTCGCGGCGTGTGCGCCGGTGGCGCCGCCGCCGCCGGTGACGGCCTCCGGAGGTCCGGCCGAGTCCGAAATCACCGCCGCGGCCATCGCCACCCACGTGAAGTTCCTCTCGCACGACCTGCTCGAGGGCCGGGCGCCGGCGACGCGCGGCGGCGAGCTGGCCGCCGAGTACCTCGCCACGCAGCTGGCGCTCGCCGGCTTCGCCCCGGCCGGGGATGGCGGCACCTACTTCCAGCCGGTGCCGATCGTCGAGTCGGTGGTCGATCGCCGGTTCACGCTGAGCGTCCCCGGCCGCACCTACCGCTACGGCGACGACGTGGTGGCGTTCTCGGGCGTCGAGGACGCGAAGGTGGCGGTGCGCGGCGAGGTGGTCTTCGTCGGCCACGGCATCGTCGCCCCCGAGCAGAAATGGAACGACTACGAGGGCAGCGACGTGAAGGGCAAGTGGGTGCTCATCATGGTCAACGACCCGCCGGCGCCGGCCGACGAGCCGACGCTCTTCGCCGGCAAGGCGCTGACCTACTACGGCCGCTGGACCTACAAGTTCGAGGAGGCGGCCCGCCAGGGCGCCGCCGGCGCGCTGCTGATCCACACCGACGAGTCGGCCACCTACCCGTGGCAGGTGGTGCAGTCGTCGTGGACCGGCACGCAGTACTCGCTGCCGCCGGCTCCCGGGGCGCCGGCGCTCGGCGTGAAGGCGTGGATCGCCAATGCGGCGGCCGTCGATCTGGCGAAGCGCGGCGGCCGGGATCTGGACGCGCTGCGCGCGGCGGCGTCGAGGCGCGGCTTCAAGGCCGTGCCGCTGACGGTGACGGCCGCGGCGGCGCTCACCCAGCAGACCGCCCGCAAGACCTCGCCCAACGTCGTCGGGGTGCTGAAGGGGACCAATGCCGGCGAGGCGGTGGCGATCACCGCGCACTGGGACCACTTCGGCACGCGCGCGCCGGTTTCCGGCGAGCCGGCCGACGCCGACCGCATCAACAACGGCGCCTACGACAACGCCTCGGGCTGCGCCGCGACGCTGATGATGGCACAGGCGCTGGCGCGGGCGGGCAGCGCCCCGGGACGATCGATCTACGTGGTGTTCACGACCGCCGAGGAAGCGGGACTGCTCGGCAGCGAGTACTTCGCTGCCCACCCGCCGCAGCCGATGGCGCAGTTCGCCGCCAACGTCAACGTCGACGGCGCCAACTACCTGGGCCGGACCACGGACATCGTCATGCTCGGTTCCGATCGCTCGTCGCTCGGGCCGATGCTGGCGACGCTGGCCGGCGAGCGCGGCCGCGTCGTCGGCGAGGACACCCATCCCGAGCGCGGCTACTTCTTCCGCTCCGATCACTTCCCGCTGGCCAAGGCCGGGGTGCCGGCGCTGTCGCTGTCCGAAGCGAAGCAGTTCGAGGGGCCGAACGCGGCGGCGCTGCTCGCGAAGCAGGAAGCCTACAACGGCAAGGACTACCACCAGCCGTCCGACGAGTTCGACCCGAGCTGGGACTTCAGCGGCGCCGCCGAGGACGCCAGGCTCCTCGCCCAGCTGGTCTGGCGGGTCGCCGCCGCGCCGGCGATGCCGGCGTACAACGAGGGCGACCAGTTCGCGCAGGTGCGGACGCGATGAGCGACCAGTCCCCGGGCACGGTGGCGCCACCGCTCGTCACGCTCGACGACATCCGCGTCGCCGCCGACCGCGTGCGCGGCGCGGCGCTGCGCACGCCGGTGCTGCCGCTGCCGTGGCCGGGCCCGCCGCCGGCGCATCCGTTCGCCGTCAAGTGCGAGAACCTGCAGCCGATGGGCGCCTTCAAGGTGCGCGGCGCCACCAACATGCTGGCGCAGCTGCCGGCCGACGCCAAGGCACGCGGCGTCATCACCTATTCGTCGGGCAACCACGGCCAGGGCGTGGCCATGGCGGCGCAGGCGATGGGCATGCGCGCGGTGATCGTGATGCCGACGACGGCGCCGGCCGTGAAGGTCGAGGGCGTGCGGAGCTACGGCGCCGAGGTGATCTTCGCCGGCACCACCTCGATCGACCGGCAGCGCCGCGCCGAGGCCGAGGCGGCCGCCCAGGGGCTGACCATCGTGCCGCCGTTCGACCACCCGATGATCGTCGCCGGGCAGGGTACCGTCGGGCTCGAGCTGCTCGAACAGGTGCCCGACCTCGGCACGGTCTACGTGCCGATGGGCGGCGGCGGGCTCATCGCCGGGGTCTCGGCGGCGATCAAGCTGTCGCGGCCCGAGGTGCGCGTCATCGGCGTCGAGCCGACCGGCGCGATGAAGATGCGGGCGGCGCGCGACGCCGGTCATCCGGTGACGCTGGAGCGCACCGCCAGCATCGGCGACGGCATCATGAACATGCGCGCCGGCGACGTCACCTTCGCCCACGTGCAGGCCTACGTGGACGAGCTGGTCGCCGTGCCCGACGAGGCGATGGCGGCGGCGGTGGGCTGGCTGTTCCGCGCCGCGCGGATCGTCGCCGAGCCGAGCGGCGCGGCGACGACCGCCGCGGCGACGCTCGGCCTGGGCGCACCGGTCGGTCGTGTCGTGGCGATCGTCAGCGGCGGCAACGTGCAGCCGGAGCTGTTCGCGAAGTACATCGGGGCTGGGGGCTAGGGGCTGGGGACTGGGGCGGGTCTCAGTGCCCCGGTTCGGTCAGTGCCCCGCGGGCCGCGTCGAACGCGTCGTCGAGCGTGGCGACCGTGCCGTCGAGCTGCCGTTCGTAGACCGCGCGCAGGATCTCGCCCATCCGCTTGCCGGGGGCGACGCCCAGCTCGATCAGGTGGCGGCCCATCAGGATCGGCTTGGGGGCCTCGTGCTCCACGCCGAGGGCGCGGGCGCGTTCGAGGAACCAGTCCATCGCCGAGCAGTCGAAGGTGCCGGTGCGGCCGTGGCAGTCGGACCGGGCGAAGCGCACCAGCAATTCGAGATCGACGCGGAGGGCCAGGCGGCGGAACGCGCCGTCGGAGACGGTTTCGCGGGTCTTGTGGAACGCGCTCGGCCGCAGGTGTTCGGCGACGATGCCCAGCACCTGCCCGCGCACGTCGAAGCCGTCCATCGACCGGACGTCGAAGCGGTCGAGGAGGCGCGTCGCCGGTTCGACGCCGGCGGCTTCGTGGCCGGGTGAGCGCCAGCGGCCGTCGGTGAACGCCGTGGTTACCGGCTTGCCCAGATCGTGGCACACCGCGCCGAGCATCACCGTGGCCAGCCGCGGCCGATCGAGATCGGCATTCCGCCGCCGCGCCTCGTCGATGACCATCAGCGTGTGGGTCCAGACGTCGCCTTCCGGATGCCACTCGGGATCCTGCGGGCAGTCGTAGAGCGGCACCATCTCGGGCAGGATCTGCTCGACGACGCCGAGATCGCGGGCCAGCGCGAGGCCGATCGACGGCCGCTCGGCGACGAGCAGCAGCTTCTCCATCTCACCCCACAATCGCTCGCTGGCCAGGTCGTCCAGCGGGATGGCGCGGCAGATGGCGCGGGCCTCGTCGTCGAGCGTGCACTCGAACCGGGCGGCGAACTGCAGGGCGCGCAGCACGCGCAGGCTGTCGTCGCCGAAGGTGCGCGCGTCCACGACGCGCAGGCGCCGCGCGGCCAGGTCATCGCGGCCGCCGAACGGATCGAGGTACTCGCCGCTCAACGGATCCCAGGCGATTGCGTTGATCGTGAAGTCGCGACGGCGCGCGGCCTCCGCGAGCGGCATCGTGTGATCGCCCTCGACGTGGAACGCGGTGTGGCCACGGCCGGCTTTCGACTCGCGGCGGGGAAGGGCGACGTCGACCGGTCCGAGCTTGAAGACGGGGAAGGCGCGGCCCACGGGCTCGACGCGGCCGATTGCGCCGAGCAGGGCCGGCAGTTCGTCGGCCGGCACGCCGAAGACCTCGAGGTCCAGATCCTTGGCGGCGCGGCCGAGCAGCCGATCGCGAACGAAGCCGCCGACCACCAGGGCGCGGCCGCCGCGGGCGCGGGCCGCCTCGGCGACGGCGCGGGCCAACGCAAGCGGCGAAGCGTCGGCAGGCGGCACCCTCACATGGTAGATCGCAGGTTCTGCACCCAGTCTGGCCGCCCCAGACCACCGGTTGGGGCCTGTCCCCACTTGTGGGCCTGTCGGCCCAGGCCACTACTGGGGCCTGTCCCCACTTGTGCGTCCGAGGTCCGCGACTACAATCCGTGGCGGCATGGACACGGCGCATCGGCTGCTGCGCGACCTCGTCGCAATCGATTCGGTCAACCCCACGCTGGTCGACGGCGCGGCCGGCGAGGCGGCGATCGCGCGACGACTCGTCGCGGAGTTCGAGTCGATCGGCCTTCCGGTCGAGGTGCAGGAGGCGGCGCCTGGCCGGCCCAATGTCGTCGCCACCCTCGCGGGCCGCGCGCCCGGCCGGTCGCTGATGCTGTGCGGGCACATCGATACGGTGGGCGTGGCCGGCATGACGGCGCCGTTCACGCCGATCGAGCGCCAGGGCCGGCTGCACGGCCGCGGTGCCCAGGACATGAAGAGCGGCGTGGCGGCGATGATCGACGCCGTGCGGGCGGTCGCCGCCGCGGGCGGACTGGCCGCCGGCCGCGTGATCGTCGCCTGCGTCGTCGACGAGGAGCATTCGAGCCTCGGCGCCGACGCGCTGGTCACGCGCTGGCGCGCCGACGCCGGCGTCGTCACCGAGCCGACCGATCTCGACATCGCGGTCGCGCACAAGGGGTTCGAGTGGTCGGCGATCGAAACCGTCGGACGCGCCGCCCACGGCAGCCGCCCCGCCGAGGGCGTCGACGCCATCGTGCACATGGGCCGTGTGCTCCACGAACTCGAGGCACTCGACCGGGCATTGCAGGGCGGCCGCCGCCACCCGCGGCTGGGGACGGCGTCGCTGCACGCCTCGACCATCGCCGGCGGGCGCGAGTTGAGCAGCTATCCCGACCACTGCACGCTGCAGGTGGAGCGACGCACGCTGCCCGGCGAGCCCGACGGCGCGCTCGCCGGCGAGGTGGCGGCGATCGTCGCCCGGTTGAGCGACGCCGATCCGGCGTTCTCGGCGCACGCCCGCGCCCTGTTCTCGCGGCCGCCCTACGAGATCGACCCGGCGCATCCGCTGCCGGGCCTGCTGGCGACGGCCGCCCGCGGCGCCGGCTGTCGCGCCGACACCATCGGCATGAGCTTCTGGACCGACGCCGCTATCCTGGGCGCCGCCGGCATCCCGTCCGTGTTGTTCGGACCCGTCGGCGCCGGCCTGCACGGCGTCGACGAGTGGGTGGATCTGCAGAGCGTCGGCCAGTGCCGCGACGCCTTGGTGACGCTGATCCGGACGTGGTGCGCCTAGACCGGCCGCCCGTCTATCGGTCCTTGGCGATCCCTTTGAGCACGAACCACACGTTGGCCGGCCGCTCGCCGAGCCGGCGCATGAAATACGGGAACCACTGCCGGCCGAAGGGCACGTAGACCCGCACCCGATAGCCCTCGGCCAGCAGCGCCGTCTGCAGGTCGCGGCGGATGCCGTAGAGCATCTGGAACTCGTAGCGGTCGGCGGCGATGCCGCGGCTGCGCGCGTGCGCCTTCACGGCGTCGATCATCGCCGGGTCGTGGGTGGCGAACGCCGGGTAGGGATTGGCCTCGAGCAGGCGCTGCGCCAGCGCCACATAGGCGTCGTCGGCCTCGCCCATCCGCTGGTGGGCGACGCTGGCCGGCTCACGGTAGGCGCCCTTCACCAGCCGCACCCGCGACCCGAGGGCGTTCAGGCGATCGACGTCGGCCGGGCTGCGCATCAGGCACGACTGGATCACCGTGCCGACGTCGCGATGGCCGAGCCCCCACACCGTCTCGAGGATGCCGAGCGTCGCCGCTGTGTAGGGCGAGTTCTCCATGTCGATGCGCACGAAGAAGCGATGCGGCGCCGCGGCCTCGAGGATGCGCCGCAGATTGTCGGTGGCGGTGGCGCGATCGACGTCGAGTCCGAGCTGGGTCAGTTTGAGCGACAGGTTGCGCTCGACTCCCGAGGCGACGACCTGGTCGATGATCCGCAGGTAGTCGCGGGTCGCCGCGTCGGCCAGCTCGAGCGTCGCGACGCTCTCGCCGAGGTAGTCGAGCGACACCCCGAAGCCGCGGCCGGCCAGCACCCGGGCGGCGTCGATGGCTTCGTCGGCGGTCTCGCCGGCGATGAACCGCCGCGCGAAGCCGCTGCCCGGCGCCATGCCGTAGCGCGACGCCAGCCGCTGCAGCGGCCGGACGCCCGCCAGTCCGTGGAACAGGGCCTTCGACGCCGCGGCGAACATCAGCGGGCCGCGGCGGCGGCCGGCAGCAGGTGCTCGATCGACCGGGCGTAGTAGCGCAGCACCGTGCGATCGCGGACGCGGAAGCGGCCGTCCTCGCGGGCGATGATGCCGCGCGCTTCGAGCGGTTCGGCGGCGTCGGCCACCGCCTCGGCGGCCGACTGGATGCCCAGGTTGGCGCCGGTGGCGCGCAGGTGATCGAGTAGCGCGGCGACCCGGTCGGTGAGCTCCGCCTCGGGAATCGACGGCCGCATCGCCGCGGCGATCAGCGCCGTCGGCAGCACCTTCACCTGACGGCCGATCCGGGCCATCAGCAGCTGGCCGAGGTCGAGCACCGAGGTCCGCGAGTCGGCGGCGTAGCCGGCGACCGCGATCGGCGCGCCGAACGTGACGAAGGCACGGCTGCGGTAGCCGACCGCGTACCGTACCATCTCGGCGACCTCGCGGCTGAACGCGCGCTGCCGCTTCTTGACCTTCTGCCGCGCCAGCACGTGATCCTCGAGCACCAGGTCGTAGGCGATGGCCACCGGCACGATCACCAGCGACGGCTCGGCGGCCTGCAGGCAGGCGGTGAGCAGCCCGGTCTTCGGCGCCTTCAGCTCGCCGCTGTAGCTGCGTCCGCCCTCCGGGTAGAAGAAGAAGTCCTGCGTTCGCAGCAGCTCGGCGACATAGGCCTTCAGGGTGATGTGGTAGGCCGGATCCTTGGTGTTGCGGCGGATCGGCAGCGCCCCGGTGACGTGGCGGTGAATCAGGCCGAGCGGGCCGCCGAACAGGTTGATGCCGGCGGCGATGATCGGCGGCTTGAGCCCGGCGTCGTCGAGCACCAGCAGCTCCACCAGGTAGTCCATGTGGCTGCGGTGGTTCGAGGCGTAGACCAGCCGGTGGCCGCGGGCGGCGGCGTCGAGCGCCAGCTGCTCGTGTTCCGGGTGCCGCTCGAGCTTGCGCAGGATCGGGTAGAGCGGGTACTCGAGCGCGCGGTACAGCTCATAGCGCTGGGTGGTGCGCAGCTCGTCGAGGTAGGCCTCGACCCGCGCCCTCGCCTCGTCGCCGCGCAGGCCGTGGCTGCCCTCGATGTACTTCGCGACCTCGTCGCGGGCGAACACCGCCTGGGTGATTTCGTCGGTCATCGACACGATGAACTGGGCTGATGGTACGGCATCTTCGTCCCTACGCAGCCGTCCGATCGAGGGCCCGGCAGATCGCGTCGGCGAACGCCGTGGTCGATGCCGACCCGCCGATGTCCCGGGTTCGGACACCGCCGTCGGCGAGCACCGCGGTCACCGCCCGCATCACGTGGTCGGCTCTCGCGTCCTCGTCGAGGTGGCGGAGCATCAGCACGCCCGACAGCAGCAGGGCCAGCGGGTTGGCGACGTCCTGACCGGCGATGTCGGGCGCCGATCCGTGCACCGCCTCGAACACCCCGACGCCGTCGGCGCCGAGGTTGGCGGCCGGCACCACGCCCAGGCCGCCGACCAGCCCGGCGCACAGGTCCGACACGATGTCGCCGTACAGGTTGGGCAGCAGCAGCACGTCGAACCGCTCCGGGAACATCACCAGCTGCATGCAGGCGGCATCGACGATCCGCTCGTCGTAGCGGATGTCCGGATAATCGGCGGCGACGCGGCGGGCGCAGTCGATGAACAGGCCGTCGCCCAGCTTCATGATGTTGGCCTTGTGCACCGCGGTGACGCGGGCGCGCTTGTGGCGCCGGGCGTGCTCGAACGCGAACCGGGCGATGCGCGTCGACGCCGCGTCGGTGATGATCTTCAGGCTCTCGACGACCCCCGGCACCACCACGTGCTCAAGGCCGGCGTAGAGGTCCTCGGTGTTCTCGCGGACGATCACCAGGTCGACACCTTCGTAGCGCGACTTCACGTTGGGCAGGTTCCACACCGGCCGCAGGTTGGCGTAGAGATCGAGGGCCTTGCGCAGGCCGACGTTCACGCTGGTGAAGCCCTCGCCGATCGGCGTCGTCACCGGGCCCTTCAGCGCCACGCGGGTGCGCTGGATCGATTCCAGCAGCGCCGGCGGCAGCGTGGTGCCGTGGCTGGCCACGGCGTCGGCCCCGGCAGGGAACGACTCCCAGGCGGCCTGCAGACCGGCTGCCTCGAGCACGCGGACGACGGCGCGGGTGACTTCGGGGCCGATGCCGTCCCCGGGGATGAGCGTGATGGTGTGGGCCATGACCGGGGTCTACTCGCGGGCTTCCCAGGCGGCGACGACCAGCCCCGCGACGATGACGGCGGTGACCAGCTGGGTGGACAGGCGGTGGAGCGCGTCGAATCGCAGCCGGCGCGGGTCGTCGGACGCGGCGCTCATGGGACGGGGGAGCTGCTGGCGCAGCGCCTCGGCCTCGGGCAGCACGACGTGCGCGGTGTAGGCGCTGAGCGAGAGCATCAGGACGAGCAGCACGGCGCGCACGCCGTAGGTGAGGGGTTTCGGGCCGAGCAGGCGGAGCACGGTCATCACCACGAGCATCACCGCTCCGGCGCCTTCGCCGACGGTGAGCACGCGCCGCAGCACCTCGCCGAACGCCGCGCCGGCCAGCGCCCGACCCTCGGCACCGGCCTCGACCGGCAGCACCGCGAACAGCGCCGGCGCCACCAGCGTGCCGGCGGCGACCAGGCCGCCCACCCACACGACGAGCGCCACCACGTAGAGATAGCGCAGCACGATCATCTCCTCATTGTATGGCGCCGACGCCGCGGGAATCGAGCCGCGGCCCGCATTCCGCGTTGCCGCCGTCCGGAGCGCGCTGCTACACTCGCGGGCCGGAGGATTGTGCGTGCCCGTTGAGACGTCCCGTGTGCCGGCCCTGAAGAACCTCGCGACGCGGCTCCGTATCGAGTCGATCCGCGCCACGTCCGAAGCAGGCACCGGGCATCCGACCACCTGCATGTCGGCTGCCGATCTGGTGGCGGCGCTGTTCTTCGCCGAGATGCGCTACGACCCGGCACAGCCGCAGCACGAGCACGCCGACCGTTTCGTGCTGTCGAAGGGCCACGCCGCGCCGCTGCTGTATGCCGCGTGGGCCGAGGCCGGCCTGTTCCCGCGCACCGACCTGCTGACGCTGCGGCTGTTCACCTCCGACCTCGAAGGCCATCCGACGCCGCGCCTGCCGTTCGTCGACGTCGCCACCGGGTCGCTGGGCCAGGGGCTGTGTGCCGGCATCGGCATCGCCCTGAACGCGCGCCGGATCGGCTCCGACTACCGCACCTACGTGCTGATGGGCGACGGCGAGACCGCCGAGGGCTCGGTGTGGGAGGCGGCGGCCGCGGGCCAGTACTTCGCGCTCGATAACCTGGTCGGCATCACCGACGTCAACGCCCTGGGGCAGAGCCGCGCCACGCAGTTCGCGCACGATCTCGGCGCCTTCGAGCGGCGCTGGCAGGCGTTCGGCTGGCACACCGTGGCCATCGACGGCCACGACATGCCCCAGATCCTGGCGGCGTTCGCCGAGGCCCGGGCCACCCGCGGCGTGCCGACCATGATCCTGGCGCGCACCCAGAAGGGCCAGGGCGTCAGCTTCCTCGCCGGCCAGCCGAACTGGCACGGCAAGGCGCTCAAGAAGGGCGACGAGATGGCGCGCGCCATCGCCGAGCTCGAGGCGCAGCTGGTCGACGACTCCGGGGAACCGCCGGCGATTCGCCGCCCGGCCACCGCCCCCGCGCCCGCCGCCGCGCCGGCGCCGGTGACGCCCCCCGCCTACAACCTCGGTGACCTGGTCGCCACCCGCGAAGCCTATGGCACCGCGATCGCCAAGCTGGGCGAGGCCGATCCGCGCGTCGTCGCGCTCGACGCCGACGTGAAGAACTCGACGTTCAGCGAGCGCTTCGAAGCGAAGCATCCGCAGCGTTTCTACCAGTGCTTCATCGCCGAGCAGGTGATGATCGGCGCGGCGATGGGGCTGGCCAGCCGCGGCGCGCTGCCGTTCCCGTCGACGTTCGCGGCCTTCCTGTCACGGGCGGCCGACTTCATCCGGATGGCGGCGATCAGCGGCGTCAACGTCAAGATGGCCGGATCGCACGCCGGCGTGTCGATCGGCGAGGACGGCGCCTCGCAGATGGCGCTCGAGGATCTCGCGATGATGAGCGCCGAGCCGAACATGACGGTGCTCTACCCGAGCGATGCCGTCTGCGCCGAGCGGCTGGTGGTCGCCGCCGCGTATCACCCGGGGCCGGTCTACCTGCGGATGTCGCGGCCGAAGACGCCGGTGATCTATTCCAGCGATGCCCGCTTCACGATCGGCGGCTCGACCGTGCTGCGGCAGAGCGCCGCCGACGTGGCCACGGTCGTCGGCGCCGGCGTCACCGTGTTCGAGGCGCTCAAAGCGCACGAGCTGCTGGCCGCGGAGGGCATCGCCATCCGCGTGATCGACGCCTATTCGTTGCAGCCGATCGACGCCGACACGCTGCGCCGCGCCGCCCGCGAGACCGGCCGCCTCGTCACGGTCGAGGATCACTATGCCGTCGGCGGGCTGGGCGACGCGGTCGCCCGGGCGGTGGCGGCCGACGGCGCCACCGTGACGCGGCTGGCGGTGCGGGAGATCCCGCGCAGCGGCACGCCCGAGCAGCTCATCGACGTCTACGGTCTGTCGGCCCGGCGTATCGCCGAGGTCGTGCGCGCCAGGTGACCCGCGCCCGCCGTCGGCTCGTCGCGGTGGCCGCGCTCGCCCTCGCGTTCGAGGTCGGCGGTCACGCGCGCGTGCAGCCGGGCGGCGTCGCGCTCACCGGGGTACAGGATCCGGCCTGGTCGCCCGACGGCAGGCGTGTGGCGGTGTCGTCACTCGACGTGATCTGGACGCTGACGCCCGATGGCAGGACCGCGTCGCCCGTGGTCGCCCCGCCGCAGGCGGGCGTCGAGCGCGATCCGGCCTTCTCCCCCGATGGCGGTCGCCTCGCCTTCGCCGCCGATCGCGGCGCCGGTTTCGACATCTTCGTGGCCACGCTGAAGGACGGCACGGTCACGCCGGTGACGGCCGCCGCCGGTGACGAGCGCTGGCCGTCGTGGACGCCGGACGGGCGGCTCGTCTTCGCCGCGCGCGCGGTGCGCGGCACGCCGGCCACCGCCGATCCGGGCGCGCGCTGGGATCTGCAGATCGTCCGGCCGGTGGCCGGATCACCGGCGTGGCAGGTCCCGGTGCCGGTCACCGACACGGCCGACGACGAGACCTACCCGCGCGTCTCGCCCGACGGCTCGCTGGTCGCCTACGTCTCCGAACGCGACAACGACGACGACGTGGACCTCTGGGTGCTGCCGTTGCCGGCGCCGGCGGCGTCCGCGGTGGCACTCGCGGATCGTCCGGCGGCCGGCGCGGCGGGCGGCACCGCACCGCCGCGCCCGACGCGCGTCACTCGGGTCGCCGGCGTCGAGAGCCATCCGGCGTGGGCGCCCGACAGCCGACGGCTGGCGTTCCACGCGGTCCGTGGCGGAGTCGGCGCGGTATGGGCGGCCGCGGTCGACCTGCCGCAGACCGACGGTGCCGAGGCGCCGCGGCCGCGGCCGAAGCCGGCGGCGCCGCCACAACTGGTGTCGCGCCGCGGCGGCGCGCCGGCGTGGTCGCCCGACGGCCGCACCCTGCTCGTCGCCGGGCTGCCCGAGCCGCAGCCCGTCTACAACGGCAACCCGGCCCGCGACGCCGGCGACGGCGCGCCGCTGTTCGCCGCGTCCACGGCGTTCCAGTTGTGGCGGGTGCCGGCGCCGCTGCCGGTGGACGACGCCGGCGGCGAGGTGACCGCGGTGCTGTCGCAGCCGCGGGCCTGGCTGGCGGCGTTCGACCGCACCTGGGAGACGCTGCGGCGGCTCTACTACGCCAACGGCCCGTCGGCCGCCGTCTGGATCGCGCTGCGGGACGGCTACCGGCCGCGCGCCGAGGCGGCACGCAGCGAGGCCGCGCTCGAGACCGTGCTCGACGCGATGGTGGCCGAGCAGCCGCTGATCAAGCCGGCGGTCACCTCCTCGGGGGCCGTCGTCGTGTCGGGCCACCCGCTCGCCTCGGACGCCGGCCGCCGCGTCTTCGAGGCCGGCGGCAACGTCGTCGATGCCGCCATCGCCGTGGCCTTCGTTCTCGGCGTGGTCGAGCCCGAGGCGTCGGGCCTGGGGGGCGACGGCAGCGCGGTGCTGTACCTGAAGGGGATGGCGGCACCCACGGTCGTCGAATACAAGGACCAGACGCCGATCCACGCCACCACCGACAACCCGGCCATCGTCCGCGACGGCCGCGTGGTCGCCGACGGTCCGGCGGCGGCGAACATACCCGGCGTGGTGGCCGGCCTCGACCACCTGCATCGCCACTACGGCAGCGGCAAGGTGAGCTGGGCGTCGCTCATCGAACCGGCCGCGGCGATCGCCGACGCGGGCTTCGTGCTCGACGAGTCGCTGCCGACCAGCATCGCCGAAGGACGGCGGTTCCTCGAGAAGTACCCCGAAGCGGCGCGCATCTTCCTGCCCGGCGGCCGCGTGCCGCAGCCCGGCGACCGCTTCGTCAACAAGGACTACGCCGCCACGCTGCGGGCCATCGCCCGCGACGGCGCCGAGACCTTCTACCGTGGCGCGATCGCCCGGCGCATCGCCGCCGACATGGCCGACAACGGCGGCATCCTCACCTATGCCGACCTGGCGCAATACCGGGCGATGGAACGCGCGCCGCTGGTGGGCCGCTACCGCGGCCACGTCCTGTACGCCGGCGGGCCGCCGGTGGCCACGGGCATCCAGCTGTTCGAGTCGCTGCAGGTGCTGGGCCACTACACGCCGCGTCCCGGCGCGCGCCCGGCCACCGACGCCGACTACTTCCATCACCTGCTCGAGGCCTGGAAGGTGCGCGATCCGCTGCGCCGCGTCGCCGATCCCGAACGCTGGCCGGTCGACTTCGCCGATCACCTCCGCGACGACCACGCCCTGACCCTGTTCAAGAAGATCGACCCCGCCCGGGCGTCCACGTTCGAGCGTCAGGCCGACGACGACGGCCCGTTCAACCCGCCGGCGACGCGGATCGGCCGCGGCACGACGTCGTTCGCGGTCGGCGACGCCGAGGGCAACCTGATCGCGGTCACCCAGACGCTGAGCACGTGGGGCGGCACGTTCTACGTGTCGAAGGGGCTCGGCTTCCTCTACAACAACCACCTGCGCAGCAACCGCACCACGCCCGGGGCGTATGGCAGCCTGCTGCCGCTGATGCGCTCGAGCACCGCCAGCGTGCCGACCCTGGTGTTCGCCGAGACCCCGGCCGGCCCGGTGCCCCGCCTCGCCGTGGGCTGCGCCGGCAACGCGTGGATCCCGTTGTCGGTGTACTCGGTGATCACCGGCGTCATCGACGGCGGCCTGGGCGCGCAGCAGGCGATCGAGGCGCCACGCTTCCTGCCGGGTCGCGACCCGGCCGATCCGCTGGAGCGCGGTGCCCGCATCGAGATCGAGGATCGCTTTCCGCGGCCGCTGCTCGACGATCTGCGGGCCCGCGGCCATCGCTTCCAGAAGATCGGCCGCAAGGGCGAAGTGCGCTACGGGTACGCCGCCGCCGTGCTGGTCGACGTCGCCATGCGGCGCGTCGAGGGCGGCGCCGAACCGCGCCGGTCGCACGCCGCGGCGGCCGCCGATCGGTCGGCGACCACCGCCCGCCCCTGAGCACCGCCCGTTCGTGCGGCGGCGGTCCGCCGCCCGGGCATTGGCCTCATAATCGGAGGTTCGGGCCGTCTCGAGGGGCGCGCCCGTGGCCGCGATGTCCCCGTCCAGTCGTCCCGTCCCGCTCATCGACGTGCACTTGCGGGTGCCGGCGATGGACTGCGCCGACGAGGTGGCGCTGGTGCGTCGCGCCGTCGACGCCGACCCCGGTGTCGTGCACGTCGCCTTCGATCTGGTGGACGGACGCGTCGATCTGACGCTCGACCCGGCACAGACCAGCGAAGCCCGCGTGCGCGACGCGATTGCCGGTACCGGACTGGCCGTGGAGGCGATGCCGGCGGCATCGGCGCCGCCGACCCCGCGCGCCGGCACGCCGAGGGCCGACCTGGTCGTCAGCGGGCTGCTCATCCTGATCGGGATGGCTATCGACGCCTGGGCCGCCGAGACGTGGCGCGAGGCGCTGTTCGGGCATCCCGGCGAGGCCGCCTTCGATCACGCGCACGCCGCCCTGGCGATTCCCTGCTATGGCCTGGCCACGGTCATCGGGCTGTGGCGGATGTGGCCCCGCGCGCTGGCCGCGCTGCGCCATCTGCGGCTCGACATGCACGTGCTGGTGTGCCTGTCGGCGGCCGGGGCCGTCGCCGTGGGGCAGTGGGCCGAGGCCGCCGCCGTGGCGTTCCTGTTCGCGTTGGCCCATCGGCTCGAAGGGTGGAGCCTGCAGCGGGCGCGCGACGCGCTGGCCGCGGTGGCCGACCGCGGCGTGCTGAGCGGCGGGCGTCAGCCGTCGGCGCCGGTGGAACGCTGGATCGAGCGTTTCGCCGCCGCCTACACCCCGGCCGTGACCCTGGCGGCGATCGTCGTCGCCGTCGGTCCGCCGCTGGTCGATGGCCAGTGGGGGCAGTGGTTCTATCGCGCGCTCGTGTTTCTGGTGCTGGCCTGCCCGTGCGCGCTCGTCATCTCGACCCCGGTCACGGTCGTCGCCGCGGTCACCGCCCTGGCCCATCGCGGCGTCGTCGTGAAGGGTGGAGGACCGCTCGAGCTGTCGGCCTCGACCAGGCACGCGTCGCGCGAGGCCCTGGCGTGCGCCGGGGTACAGGTCGCCGCGCGCGGCGACGGCGCCGCGGCGATGGCCGCCGCCGACGTCGTGCTCGTCGGCGATCGCGACGACGAGGCCGGCCTGCGGCTGTTCGTGGCCCAGGCCCGCCGTGCCGTCGCCGTCATCCGCCAGAACGTCGGCATCGCCCTCGTCACCAAGCTGGCCTTCCTCGGCTCGGCGCTGCTCGGCTCCGCGCCGCTGTGGCTGGCGGTGCTGGCCGACACCGGGGCGACGGTGGCCGTGACGCTCAACGGGCTGCGCCTGCTGCGGCTGCGGTCCTGAGGACGGCTCCCGGCCGGCCGCTTCCGGCGTACAGGGAAACGGGCGGCGTGCCGCGCCGCCCGTCTCCGCTGCCGCCGGTGTCAGCCCTGCCGCTGCCGGCGCTGCTGCCGCTCCTCACGCCGCTGCTGGCCGCGCTCGCGCATCTGCGACTGGCGCTGGCTGCGCTGGGCCTTCAACTCGCGGGCCTTCTGCTGCTGTTCCGGCGTGAGCAGCGCCCACACCTCGGAGTGCACCTTCGCCCGCAGCACCGCCGCGTCGGCGTCCACCGCGGCCACGTCCACGGACTTCTGCCGCACCGTCGCCTCGTTGAAGGTGTCGGCGGTCACCGCCTCCTGCAACGCCGTCCGGGCCGCGGCCATCCGCGTGCGAATGGCGTCGAACTCGGCCTTGTGGCCGTCCACCGCGGCGCGCACCTGCTCCCGCTGCGTATCGGTCAGGTTCAACCCGCGCAGCGGCAGCGCCAGCGCGCCCGCCGGCCCGCCCGGCCCGCCGGGGCCGCGACGGCCGATCATGCCGCGACCCGGACCCGCCGGGCCCTGTTCACGCGCGGCCACCGTCGCCAGGCCCGCGCCCGCCGCCAGCGCCACGCCGAGCGTGCCTGCCGTCATCAGTTTCCATGTCCTGGTCATCGAGCTGTCCTCCACTGCGGAATCCGAAACCCGGCCCGCCGTGACGGGCAGGTGCGGCTCCTGTCCCAATAGACGGGACACCCGTGGCACCATGACGTCCGCCCTGTGACAAGAGTGTGGCACGTCCCGGAGCGGGGCAGGCTCCCGCCGCTGCCCGTAAGATCCGTACAGGCTCCCGTGGCTCACGTCCTGGTCGTCGAAGACGACGCGCACATCCGCGACCTGCTCGCGCTGCACCTCGGCCTCGAGGGGCTCGACCACAGCGCCGTGGCCGACGGCCGCGAGGCGCTCGCCCGGCTCGCCGCGACCCGCTTCGATCTGGTGGTCCTCGACCTGATGCTGCCCGGCATCGACGGCCTGACCATCTGCAAGGCGCTGCGCCGCAGCGGTCCCAACACCGAGACGCCGGTGCTGATGCTGACGGCGCGCGGCGAGGAGGCCGACACCGTGATCGGCCTCGAGAGCGGCGCCGACGACTACCTGGCCAAGCCGTTCGGGGTGCGCGAGTTCGTCGCCCGGACGCGGGCGCTGCTGCGCCGGCCCCGCGCCAGTCACGCCGCCGCCGAGGCCGGCGACCGGCCGATCGCCGTGCACGGCGTGGAAATCGATCCGGCCCGCCGGCGCGTGCGCGTCCGCGGCCAGGACGTGGAGCTGACCGCCCAGGAGTTCCGGCTGCTGCAGCTCCTCGCCTCGCATCCCGGGATCGTCTTCAGCCGCGAGGCGCTGCTCAGCCGCGTCTGGCCCGACCAGACGTTCGTGACGCCGCGCAGCGTCGACACGCTGGTCAAGCGGCTGCGCAAGCGCATCGAGCTCGACACCGAGGCGCCGGTCCTCGTCCTCACGGTGTGGGGCGCCGGCTACAAGTTCGCCGATGTCTGACCCGACACCACGCCACTGGTATCGCAGCCTCTACTGGCGCATCGCCGCCGGGTTCATCGCCTTCCTGGCGGTGATGCTGCTGGCGCAGGTCGGCTTCTTCCTGTGGCTGTCGTCGCAGCGCGACGACGCATTGCCGCCGCGCATGCTGGCCAGGCTCGCCGGCGTGGTCGCTGAGGAACTGGAGGCGGAGGCGTCGCGAGCGCCCACGGCCGACCTGGCCGACCTGGCGCTCGACCGCTTCGCCGACCTGGCGCGGCCGGCCGTGCTGCTGTTCCCCGACGGGCGGCTGGTCGGTTCGAGCGCCATCGTGCCGCCGGAGCCGCAGATTCGCGCCACGCTGCGCCGGCTGTCGACGCCAGACGCCGTCTGGACGCCGCGCCGATCCGGCCCGTCCGGCCGGCGCGGCCAGGTCTCCCCGGACGACGACGACCTCGGCCCGCCTGGCGGGCGCCCGCCGCTGCCCGCCTTCTGGGCCGTGGCTCCGGTGCATGTCGGCGGCCGCGTGGCGGCGGCGCTCCTCGTCGCCCGCGGCCGCCCGCCCGGCGCCATCGCCCGCGAGCTGGCACCGTGGCTCGCCGTGGGATTCGCCGCGCTGCTCGTCGCCGGCACGGCGTTGGCCGCGACCGCGATCTTTCGGCCCGCTCATGCCCGGCTGCGCGACCTCGAAGACGCCGTGCGGCGCTTCGGCGACGGCGATCGCTCGGCGCGGGCGTCGGCCGCCGGCGGCGACGAAGTGTCGGTCGTGGCTCGGGCCTTCAATCGCATGGCCGACGAGGCCGCCGCCCGCGAGGCCGCCCTCGTCGACGCCGATCGGGCCAGGCGCCAGCTGCTCGCCGACGTCTCCCACGAGCTGCGCACGCCGCTCACGTCGATCCGCGGCTACGCCGAGACGCTCACCCTGCCGGGGTTCGCGCCGGCCTCGGCCAAGGGCCAGCAGGCGGTGCACGTGGTCGCGGTGGAGGCGCAGCGTCTCGAGCAGATCGTCAACGACCTGCTCGACCTGGCCCGCCTCGACGCCGGCGGCGCGCCGCTGGACATCACCACGCTCCAGGTGCGCGAGCTGTTCACGCGGGTACAGGAGCGCCACGCCCGCGACGCCGCGGCGCTGTCGATTGCGCTGGACGCCGAGATCGCGCCCGATGCCCAGGAGGTGCGCGGCGATCGCGTGCGTCTCGAGCAGGTGCTGCAGAACCTCGCTGCCAACGCCGTGCGGCACGCCCGGCCCGAGGGCCAGGTGCGGCTGAGCGCGGCCCGCGAGGGCGACGCGCTGGTGCTGCGCGTGACCGACGACGGCGAGGGCATCCCGGCCGAGCATCTGCCGCGCGTTTTCGACCGCTTCTACAAGGCCGACCCGTCGCGGACCGACGGCGGCGGCACTGGACTCGGGCTGTCGATCGTCAAGGCGATCGTCGAACGCCACGGCGGCACGGTGAGCGTCGCCAGCACGCCGGGCATCGCCACCACCTTCGAGGTGCGGCTGCCGGCGCACTGACCTCCACTACGGCGTGGCGTGGCTGTGCGCGGGCGTGTCGCCCGGCGCGCCCGCGGCCACCGGACCGGCGTGCAGCAGGCCGCTGAAAATCCCCTGCAGCAGCGGGATGTTGTCGGCCATCAGCTCGAACAGCTCGTTGCGGTCGATGCGCAGCGCGCTGCCGGCGGCGGCCACCGTGCCCTGCGAGGTCATGAACCGGCCGCTCAGCGCCTCGTAGATGCCCACCACGTCGCCGCCTTCGGCGACGTCGGCGGCGGTGCCCTCGCCGGCCACCGTGACCTGGCCGGTGAGCACGGCATGGATCGCCGCGCCGTCGCCGGGCTTGAACAGCACGCTGCCGGCGGTGAGCGGGACCACGCGGGCGATGGCCGCGAGGCGAACCAGCTCGGCCGAGGTGGCGCGGGCCAGCAGCGGGCTCGACTGCAGCAGGATCAGCCCGTCGAGCGCCTGCACGCCGTCGGCGACGCGCCGCTGCAGTTCGGGGGTGAGCTCGCCGTGCACCACCGTGCGCCAGGCCGGCGCGCAGCGCGTCTCGAGCAGCAGCCGGAAGATGCCCTGCGCGATCTCGACGTTCTCGGAGACCAGCGTCAGGAACTCCTCGGTGGTCATCGTCAGGGTGATCGTCGGCTCGAGCGCGATCGCCGTGGCCCGTACCGGGTGCCCTTCGAGCACGTCCTCGAAGCTGATCACGTCGGGAGCCGCCACCTCGGTGCGCCGGCCCTTGCCGCTCTGCAGCGCCACCCGGCCGTCGAGCACGAAATGCAGCGTCTCGGCGGCCTGGCCCTCGTGGCACAGGGTGCGCCCGGTTTCGTGCCGCACCTGACGGCCGAGGCTGGCGACGCGGAACAGTTCGTCGACCGACACGAAGTCGAACAGACGGATGCGGCGCAGCCGGTCGGCCAGTTCCACCGCCGGCAGCGGCTCCTGCCACAGCACGCGCCGGCGCTCCGGCGGCATGCGCTGCGCCGCCAGGGCCCACGACGCGGCTTCGAACACCCACCAGTCCCCGACCGGCCGGTGCTGGAGCACGTGCTCCAGGTCGCCGGCGAGCGACCAGAGCTTGCGGGTCTCGACCAGCTGAATCGCCGTGGCGGCGACCTCCTGGTTCTCGTCGTGGACGAGCTGAGCGAGCGTGTCCTCGACGTCGCGCTGGCGGGTGCGGAAGATGGCGTTGCCCTTGCGGACGCGCTCGGCCAGCGGCATGTCCTCGACCAGCAGCATCACCCGGTGGCGGGCGTCGCCGCGCAGGATGTTGTCGAGGAACTCGGCGGCGCTCGACCGGGCCCGCGCGTCGCCGACGGTCAGGGCGTGGCGCACGGCGGCGATGTCGTCGGGCGGGTGGATCAGGCCGAGCAGCGTGAAGACGCGGTTGAACGCCCGCTCGTACTTCTCGCTGAGGGCCCGGGCCAGCAGGCAGTCCTTCTCCATCCCGCCGGCGTGGAACAGGTTGTAGTGCAGCGTGAGGCGATCGAAGGCGCGGCTGGTCTCGTGCGCGATGAGCCGTTCCACCGTCGCCGGCGGCACCACCAGCCCGGGCTGGGTGCGCCGCAGCTGTTCCAGGGCCGAGAGCGCCTTGTAGCGCAGGAAGCCGTCACTCTCGTCGAGCGCGTCGAGCAAGGCCTGCAGCGACGCCTGGCAGGGAATCTTCGCCAGCGTGGCCGGGATGTGCCGCCGCACCCACGGGTCCTCGTCGCGGTCTTTCATGAAGTAGACCAGCGTCGGCACCACGTCCTCGCCGTAGCCGGCCAGCACCTCGCGCGCCGCGCCCTTGAGCAGGCGGTTGCGCAGCAGCGAGACCAGCGGCGGCACGAACAGGAAGTCGCCGGCGCCGAGCCGTGCCGCGCTGCGGATCGCGTCGCGGGCGACGTCGACGTCGGCGTCGAACATCAGCGGCACCAGCAGCGGCCGGAACGCCGGGTTGGTGACCCGGCCGAGCGCGCGGGCGACCTCGGCGCGGGTGTGGGCGCGCTGCTCGCGCGAGTCGTCGATCAGCTTGCGGAAGGCCTCGATCGCCCGGTCGCGATCGGCCGCCTCGAGGCTGTTGGACAGCGCCGAGGCCGCCGTGACGACGAGCGCGGGATCGGCGTCGTCGAGGTAGGGACGCATCAGCGCTGCCGCTTCCTGTCCCTTGACGCTGGCCAGGGCGCGCACCGCGGCGCTGCGCACGTCGCCCTCGGGGTCGGTGAGGCCGCGTTCGATGCCGCGCAGCCAGCGGTCGGCGCCGGCCGGCCCGCTCGCCTCGGCCAGCCGCAGCACGCGGACCCGAACGTCGGAGTGCTCGTGGTACAGCATCAGCGGACTGACCAGATGCCGTTTGTCGAGCGACTCGAGCAGGTCGAGGGCATAGGCGACGCGCTTGGCGTCGGGGTGGGCCAGTTCCTCGACCAGCGCTTCGATGGTGGAGAGGTCGGCGGTCTCGAGCCGGATCTCGCCGGCCTTCATGTCCTGCTGGACGATGCTCCGGCGGAAGGCGGCCATGTACTCGGCGCGGGCGCGCAGCGCGAAGAACACCCACAGCGCCATGATCGTGAGGCTGGCGTAACTCAGCTGCTGCCAGGAGAGGTTGAGCCCCCAGTCCTTGATCAGCACCAGGATCAGCAGCGCCCCGGCACCCTTCGACAGGCGGTCGACGGTGACGTCGATGAACGGCTTGGCGCGGTACTTGACGTCGGCCGGCAGCGGCAGGAACAGGATCTCGCGCGTGGTCTTGTCGACGGTGTAGCGCAGCGACGTGTCGAGGATGCGCGCCAGCCCCGACGTCCACAGGGCCCCGACCGTGAGCATCAGCAGGCCCGAGGCGCCGAGGCTGACCGGCAGGATCATCAGCGCGAAGCCGATGCCGAGCAGGCGGTGGATGCGGCTGGTCAGGGCCACCTGGATGAACAGGCCGATGAGCGACAGGTAGACGGTGACCTGGGCGAGGAACTGGGTGATGCCGTCGGTGTTGGCCTGGCCCTTGGCCTCGGCGGTGGCCATGTTGAGCTGCTGCTCGATGATCGCGGCGCCGATCGCCGCGAAGGTGATCACCAGGGCGATGATCTGCAGATGGCGCGAGCCGCGCAGCAGGGCCAGGGCCTCGCCGCCGCCGACGCCTTCTTCCTCGCCGGTCTTGGTCGCGTCGCTCTGCCCGGCCCGTTCGTTGGTGCGGACGATGCGGACGACGATGAGGAAGCACGCGGCGAGGATGCCGGCGCTGACCAGCAGCATCGTCTTGGTGCCGAGCCGCTCGACCAGCGTCGCGGTGATGGCCGCGCCGGTCGCGCCGCCGAGGCTGGCGCCGCCGCCGATCAGCCCGAACAGCCGCTTGGCCTGACGCGGATCGTAGATGTCGTTGGCCAGGGTCCAGAACTGGCTGATGAGCAGGATGCCGAGGATCAGGCCGTAGAGGTAGAAGCCGACCGACACCCACTCGGCGCCGACCTGCGTGAAGAGCACCCAGAAGGTGACGAGCAGCACGATCATGCCGGCCTGCGTGACCGGAATCGTCCAGCGGCGGGGCACCGCGGCGATGGCCTTGGTGTAGCCCTGCATCAGCAGCCCGATGATCATGCCGGCGCCGAACTGCACCCACGGCAGGTTGTCGGCGCCGAGGCTGGAGATGAACTGCGATCGCGTGACCGGCTTGACGATGTTGTAGGACGTCATCGCCAGGAACGAGTAGAGGAACAGCAGCAGCGCCGTGCCGCCCTCGCCGGCGCGCATTTCGGCGACGGGCGCGAGCCAGCGGGCGAGCAGGGATTGACGGGGGGAGGCGTCGGCCATAGGGTGGCAGCCCGGGCTGCAAGGGAATCTTATGCATCGCCGCCGACAGCGGCAATACGATTAGAGGCTGGATGTTGAGGGCCCTCGGCCGGATTCTCGACCTGAGCGACGACGAGCTGCGGCGGTCGTGGCCGGTCTTCGCCTACCTGTTCCTGACCATGTCGGGGACGGTGGCCAGCAAGGCGACGCGCGACGCGCTGTTCCTCGACCGCTATCGGGCCATCGACCTGCCCTATGTCGACATCGCCATCGCGGTGCTCGTCGGGCTGGTGGTCTCGCTCTACATCCGGGCCAGCCGGTGGCTGCCGCTGCGCACCCTCCAGATCGGCAGCCTGCTCTTCTTCGCCGCCAACTGCCTCGCCTTCTGGGGACTCAGCCGGCTGAGCGACGGCAGCGGCGGGCTGTTCGTGGCCATCTACCTCTGGGTCGGGCTGTTCAGCGTGCTCGCCCCGGCCCAGGTGTGGACGCTGGCCAATTTCGTCCTCACCACCCGCGAAGCCAAGCGCGCCTTCGGCTTCATCGGCAGCGGCGCGATCCTCGGCTGGATCGTCGGCGGCTTCGCGACGCGGATCACCGCCGCGTGGCTCGGCACCGAGACCCTGCTGCTGTGGGTGGCGCTCAGCCTGGTGCTGTCGGCGGGGCTGGTGCACCTGGCCTGGCAGCGCGCCGCGCCGCCCGCGGTGGACACGCGGATGCAGGCCCTGGGCCTGCGCGCGAGCCTGCAGCAGATCAGCCAGTCGCCCTACCTGCGGTCGATCGCCTGGGTGGTGGGTCTGTCGGCCTTCGCCACGACCATCGGCGGCTGGCAGTTCAAGGCGCTGGCCAAGGCCCACGTGCCCGACACCGATCAGCTCGCCGCGTTCTTCGGCACCTTCAACATGGTGGCCGGTGCGGCGTCGCTGGTGCTGCAGGTCGTGCTCACGGGTCGCGTGCTGCGCGCCTTCGGCGTCGGCGTGGCCCTGTTCATCGTGCCGGTGGCGATGGCCTCGGCCTCGCTCGGCGTGATCGTGCTCGGCACCCTGGCGGCGGCGTCGGCGCTCAAGGCCAGCGATCAGGTGCTGCGCTATTCGATCGACAAGGCCACGGTGGAGCTGCTCTACCTGCCGCTCTCGGCCGCCGACACCTTCCGCGTGAAGTCGTTCATCGACACGGTGGTCTACCGGCTCGGCGACGGCATGGGCGGCCTGGCGGTGCTCGCCGCCGCGGCGTGGTTCGGCTGGAACCCGATGCAGGTGGGCTGGGTGACGCTCGCCGCGGTGCTGGCGTGGATGGCCGCCGCCGCCGCCGCCCGCACCCGCTACGTGAGCAACCTGCAGGACAGCATCCATCAGCACCGCGTCGACGCCGAGCGGGCGCACGCGCCGATGCTCGACCGCGATGCCACCGAGGCACTGGTCCGCAAGCTGCGCGGCGAGCCGGCCGACATCCTTTACGCACTGAGCCTGTTCGAAGCGTCGAACCTGCGCACCGTGCATCCGGTGGTGCCGAGCCTGCTGGCGCACGAGTCGCCCGATGTCCGGGTGCGCGCCGTCGCGCTGCTGTCGCGCACCAGCGTGCTGTCGGTGCGGCGCGAGATCGAGACGCTGCTGCGCGATCCGCATCTCGAGGTGCGGACCGAGGCCCTGCTCTACATGACCCGCCACACCAACACCGATCCGCTCACCGTGATCGAGGAGGTGGGCGACTTTCCGGATTTCTCGATCCGCGCCTCGATGATCGCCTTTCTGGCCCGGCCCGGCCCGGCCCAGAATCTCGAGGCCGCGCAGCTGATGCTGCAGCGGATGGTGGCCGAGGGCGGCGACGAGGGAATACGCAGCCGGGCCGAGGCGGCGCGCGTGATCGGCCTGGTGCCCGACGTGTTCGACCGCGAACTGCGCAAGCTGCTCGAGGACGAGGCGCCGGAGGTGGCCCGCGAGGCGGTGCGGTCGGCGGGACTGCTCGGCAAGCGCCAGCTGGCGCACCGTCTGATCGACCGCATCGCCGAGCCGTGGCTCACCGATGCCGTCGTCGAGGCGCTGGCGCGGATGGGCGATCGGGTGGTGGGCACGGTGCGCGATCACCTGGTGGACCGCGAGACGCCGGCGGCCGTCCGCCGCGAGCTGCCGGCGGCGCTGCAGGCGATCGGCACGCCGGCGGCGCAGCACGTGCTGGTGGAGAGCATGCTCGACAGCGACACGGTGGTGCGCACCCGGGTGCTGACGGCGCTCAACAAGCTGGTGCAGCTCCACCCCGGGCGCCGCCTCGATCGCCAGATCGTCGAAACCGCCCTGGCCGCCGAAATCACCGGCCATTACCGGTCGTACCAGATGCTGGCGACGATCGGTGGTTCGCTGGCCAGCGCCGAGCCGGTCGTGCTGGCGCTGCACGAGTCGCTCGACGGGGAGAGCGAGCGGATCTTCCGGCTGCTGAAGATCCTGTATCCCGAGCACGATCTGCACAGCGCCTTCGTCGGCATCCAGTCGGACGATCCGAGCGTGCACGACAACGCCCTCGAGTTCCTCGACAACATCCTGGCGCCGCACGTGCGCGCGCTGGTGGTGCCGCTCTTCGATCGGGCGATCACGCCCGAGACGCGGGCCCGGGCCGCCGACCGGCTCGTCGGCGTGGCCGTCGGCACCCGCGACGAGGCGATCGCCGTGATGACCCAGAGCCGCGACCCGTGGCTGCAGTCGTGCGCCGCCTACGCGATCGGCGAGCTGCGGCTGGCGGCCTTCGCCGAGACGATCGATCGCTGGACCAGCGACCCCGATCCGCTGCTGCGCGCCACCGCGGTCGCCGCCCGCGCCAAGCTCAAGGACCGCGCCGCGGTGCCGGCGGTGGACGTCGGCTGATCGCGATTGACTCGGGTCGGGCGGGGCCGCGAGAATCGCCGGCAGGTCGCCGCCGCCCGCGACGTCGTTGGAGGTTCGTGATGTCCCGCCTGACCGTCTGGCTCGTTCTGATCGGCCTCGGCGCCGCCGCCCCGCTGTGGGCGCAGCCCGCCACCCTGGCGGCGCGGACCACCGGGCTCGTCCGCCAGGACGGCTTCGTGCCGCTCTACTGGGACGCGGCGCGAGGCCGCGTGCTGATCGAGGTGCCGGCCTTCGACCGCGACGTCCTCTACTACGTATCGGCGGCCTCGGGCGCCGGCTCGGTCGAGCTGCCGTTCGATCGCGGCATCCTCGCCACCGAGGTGATCCATTTCCAGCGCTCGGGCCCGCGCGTGCTGGTGGTGGCGCAGAACCAGCGCTACCGCGCGGTCGGCGGATCGGCGGCGCAGGTCGAGAACGTCCGCGATTCGTTCGCCACGTCGGTGCTGGCGTCGCTGCCGGTGGAGGCCGAGGAGGGCAGCCGCGTCCTGGTCGACGCCAGCCCGCTCTTCCTGCGCGACGCCGCCGACGTCGAGGGCCGGCTGCGCCGCGCCAATCAGGGGACGTTCCGCCTCGACCTCGGCCGCAGCGGCTTCCATGCGCCGCGGATCAAGAGCTTTCCGCAGAACGCCGAGGTGGAGACCATCGTCACCTTCGCCGCCGACAACCCCGGCCTGCTGGTGAACAACGTGACCCCCGACGGCCGGGCGTTCACGCTGCGCATCCACCACTCGTTCCTGCGGGCGCCCGAGGGCTACACGCCGCGCGTCGCCGATCCGCGCATCGGCGTCAGCACGATCGCCTTCCGCGACTACGCCAGGCCCGTCAACGAGGACACCGAGGTGCAGTGGATCACCCGCTGGCGCCTGGAGAAGCGCGATCCCGCCGCGGCGATGAGCGAGCCGAAGGTGCCGATCGTCTTCTATCTCGACCCGGGCATTCAGGAGCCGACGCGATCGGCGATGCGCGAGGGCGCGCTGTGGTGGAACAAGGCGTTCGAGGCCGCCGGCTTCCGCAACGCCGTGCAGGTGAAGGATCCGACGCCCGACATGGATCCGATGGACATCCGCTACGCGTGGATCCTGTGGATCAACCGCGACGAGCGCGGCTTCTCGAGCGGCGGCACGTTCCGCGATCCGCGCACCGGCGAGATCCTCGGCTCGAAGACCCGCATGGACTCGCATCGCATCCGCACCATCGGCAACTACTGGGAGAGCTACACGCCGACGACCGGCGGCGGCGCCGACGACGCGCTGTTCCTGGGCGACACCGCGTGGCTCGAGGCGCTGGCCCAGCCGGCCACGGCCGGCCTGCCGCCGGCGCAGCGCGACCTGGTGCTGCTGCGCCAGTCGCTGTTGACCGCGCACGAGCTGGGCCACGTGATGGGCTTCCAGCACAACTTCTCGGCCAGCCTCGACAACTTCGGTTCGGTGATGGATTACCCGACGCCGCGCGTCAAGGTGACCAACGGGCGGCTCGACTTGAGCGACGCCTTCCAGCGCGCGATCGGTCCGTACGACGAGATGATGGCGCGCTATGCCTATACCGAGTTCCCGGCGGCCAGCGAACGTGAGGGACTCGAGGCGGTGATCCGCGACATGCGCGCCAAGGGCCTGCACTACGTGCCCGAGACCGACCCGCGCTGGTCGTGGTACGACGATCGGGCGACCCCGGCCGAGTACCTGCGCGAGACGATGGCGGCGCGCACGCTGATGCTGGCCGGCTACGGTCCGGGCGTGCTGAGGCCGGGCGAGCCGCTCGGCGCCTTGCGCGACATGCGGTTGTGGATGACCTACCTGCATCACCGCTGGGCCATCGAGGCGGGCCTGCGCTACGTCGGTGGGATGTTCCACGAGTACGTGGTCAAGGGCGACCCGGTCCCGCCGACCGCGTTCGTGCCGGCGGCGACACAGCGCGAGGTGCTCGCCCTGCTGCTGTCGGCCCTGGAGCCTTCGGCGCTCGAACTGCCCGAAGCGCTGCTGGCCCAGCTGCCGCCGCATCCGAACGCCAACCTCGAGGACCTGAGCGGCGACTACGTGTTCGATCATCTGCGCGCGGCTCGAATCGTGTCGGCGATGGTGCTGGCCGATCTGCTCGAACCGGCCCGCGCCGCTCGCCTGGTCGCCCTGGCCGACCGTCAGGCCAATGCGCTGACGTTGCCCGAGGTGTTGACCGCCGTGCTGGGTGCCACCTGGGAGGCGCCACGTCCCGGTGCGGCCATGCAGCGGTCGCTGCGTCGGGTGACCGAACGAGCTGCGCTCGACGCGATGATGATTCTCGGTGGGCACGCCGACACGACGCCCGAAGCCCGGGCGGTCGTGCTGCAGGCGGTCGGCCGGCTCGGCCAGACCCTGGCGGCGCGCAAGGACGACGACCCGGTGACCGAGGCGCACTACCGCCAGGCCGAGCGCGACATCATCCGGTATCTGCAGAACCCGGCGGGCAATGCACCGAAGGCGGTGGCGCCGGGGTGGGGGAGCCGGCCGCGGTCGCGCTATCCACTGAACCCAGGGCCGCCGCTGGGCGGGGGCGGCGACTGAGGCGACGCCGTCGGCGTCAGTCGTCGATCTTCAGGCGCTGCCGCTTCAGGTAGAGGCCCTTGCGCGACAGACCGAGCCGGCGCGCGGCGGCCTCGACGTTGGTGGTCGAGCGGAGCGCGTCCTGGATGAGCGCCCGCTCGACGTGCTCGACGGCGGCGCTGAGCGGCTGGTCGCGGCGGACGACGAGTTCGGTCGGCTCGAGCGGCCGCTCGGCGACCGGCACCGTGCGCCGGGTGGCGGCGATCTTGGGCGACAGGTGTTCGGGCATGATGACCGAGCCCGACTCGGCCAGGGCCACCACCCGCCGCACCTCGTTGGCCAGCTCCCTCACGTTGCCCGGCCAGGCGTAGAGCAGCAGGAACTCCGCCGTGGACTCGGCGATGCGCAGCCCGGTCTTGCCGGCCTCTTTCTGGGTCCGTTCCAGGAAATGGTCGAGCAGCAGCGGGATCTCCTCGCGGCGCTCGCGCAGCGGCGGGATCGTCAGCTTGACCACGTTCAGCCGATAGAACAGATCTTCGCGGAACTTGCCCTCGGTCATCAGCCGATCGAGGTCGGCGTTGGTCGCCGCCACGACGCGGACGTCGACGGGGACCGGTGCCGATTCGCCCAGGGGGTGCACTTCGCTCGACTCGAGGAAGCGCAGCAGCTTGGGCTGGACGTCGAGCCCGATCTCGCCGATTTCGTCGAGGAAGAGCGTGCCGCCGGCGGCGCCACGGATGATGCCGGGGAACGCCTCCTGCGCGCCGGTGAACGCCCCCTTGCGGTAGCCGAACAGCTGGCTCTCGAGCATGTCGCGCGCGACCGCCGTGCAGTTGAACGGGATGAACCTGGCGGCGGCGCGTTGGGAACACTGATGGACGGCGCGGGCGAGCAGCTCCTTCCCGGTGCCCGTCTCGCCCGTGATGAGCACGGTGATCGGACTGGCCGCCACCCGCCGGGTGGTGCGCATCAGGTCGAGCATGACCTCGGACGCGCACACGAACCCGAGCTGCTGCTCGGGGAGCGGATCGGGCCAAAGGGCCGACCGCTCGCTCTCGGCGAGCCTCGCGGCGTGGAGTTCTCGGGCGCTGGCGACCAGGCGCTGGAGCGCCAAGAGCGTGATGCGTGCCGAGGTGTCGTTGGATGGTGCTACTACGACCCTGTGACCCTCGCCCGAGAGAGGAATCTCTACCGTGTTGCCCGACCCATGGGCGGGACCGACGCGAGGCAAGCCGTCACCGCGCGGTGCCTCGGAGCCGACGTCAAGACGCGCATGACCAAGCGCCAGTCTTTCAATGATCCTGAGGACCTCTTTCCCAACCAGTGCCGGGTCTGAGGCCAGACTCACTAAGGCCGCCGCTCCGCGAATGGCGCCGGCTCCCGCCTTGGCAACGGGCTCGTCTGCAGAGTGAGGGACATCAGCTGGCTGCCCGCTCCGCGCGGAATCAAGAGTTGCGGAAAATCTATTCGCTTCAGACTGTGCCAGCAAACGGCCGGATTCGTGGCCGATCTGCTCATAGATGCTACGGCATCGCCAAAGATGCTCCAGAGCCTCATCGCCGTCCAGCCCCGCAATTCGGCCGAGCGAACCCTCAGTAACGGCAACGATCTCTGGGATCTGCCCCAGTGGACCTTCCGCAACCTTCGTGACTAAGTCGAGTGTGCGCCTTGAATCGCCGAGTACGGCGAAGGCTGAGGCTGCCGCGCTGCGAACTCGATCCACGAGCACCCGATCTCTTGAGTCCTCTAGCTGGCGAATAGTGCTCTCGGCCTGAGCCACGGCCGAGTCTGGACGGCCGGATTGGACCAAATAGTTGAGCTGAGCAACGCGGTACCAGTGACCGTAGGAGTTTTGCCCCCCCTGGAACTCGTCTGCAAGCTTGGATGCAGATTCGTCGATTGCGCGCGCCCTCTCAAGGTCTCCTTCTGCAACAGCCAAGCTGAGTTCAATCGAACTCCGTGTCAGGAGTACTTGGCCAGAACGCCGAGTAGACGCCGCCAGTCTCGCTGTCGACTCACGAGCATCCTGTAGACGACCAACAACGACTTGGGAATGCGCGAGATTGTTAAGCGCTAGCTCGGCTAATACGAGAGCACCAGCCGTTGATGCAACTCGGTATGCGCCATCTGCTGCCGAGAAGGTGCCTCTCCAGTCTCCCCGTGCTGCGGAAACACTTGATCTAGCCAACTGCCAACGCGCCTCCCGAACCAGGTTTGGCGCAGCCTGCAAGAACGTCGCCGCAAGCGCCAACTCTCGTTCTGCACGGTTGGCGCGGCCAAGCCGGCTCTCCATCTCCGCAACGATGAGGTGGTACTCGAAAAGGCCCTCGGGCGTGCCTGCCGCCACTGCAGCCTGCCGCAAGGGTCTAAGGTTCCCAAGCGCACCTTCAAGTGTTACGAAATGAAGCAATGCCTCGGTGTGGCCAGCTATAGACCGTGCAACCAACCCTTTGTCCTGCGCGGCGATCGCCGCTGCTCTTGCGCGTGTGAAGCGGTTCGCGCCATCAATCCAGCGGCCCTTCGCATAGTCGATTCGACCGGCAACAGTGAGGGAGTCAACCAAGACGCCCGCGTCACTTTCATTACTTGACAGCGCTGTTGCCAGCGAATATGCCTTGGCGTCGTTGCCGGACGCGACCTCGACAATGCACTCAACGAGCTTATCGGCGACGGTTCTGGCTGGCGAGGCTGCCAGGGCCTTTCGACAGTCGCCAATCCGACCAGCCGCGAACAGCGCCTGGAGGTCAGATCGCACGCTAGTGTACCGACGGACCGTGTGACGCGCTCAACGCAGACGAGGGCGGTTCGACAGCTCGTCGAGCAAACATCTGAAGTTCAAAAGAGTCACGGATTCTCGAGGCACGGAGGGAAAGCTGTTGAAATGGCTCCTCTTGCGTCATGCCCTCAAGGGTCGCTTGAAGGGGATCTGCGGCTGACGTGCCGGCGATGAGCAAGACGGTGCGGCTAGAAAGCACTACTGCGTATCGCGCACGCTGCTGCCTAAGGCTGGCTCGAAGTAGCTGCTGGACCGCGGCCTCGTAGTCGGAGTCACATAGGCGCCTGCCGTCGTCGCGACGAATGGCATCAAAGCGAAGCCCGACTACGCTGAACAAGGGCTCACCCGTGCCGTTGTTCGACAGCGCAGCCTCAATGACTGGGAGGATTGCCGAGCGAACTTCGGCACGGCGGCCATCGATGCACCTCGGCTCGAACCTCTGGCTGTCGGCGAGTTCTGCTGCGATCAATGCAGCGGCTGCCTCTAGGTAGACTCTGTCAGTCAGCGTAATGTCTTGGCCCCTGCGGCCGTAAAAGGTCAAGACACCAATCAGCTGTGTGGACACAGTCAACGAGACTGCGGATGCGAGAACCAGTTGACCCCTCGTGAGGTCTGGACCCAGATCCAGAGCTGCATCGGAGTTCCAAACCGACGTTCGGTGGGCGGCGGCCCAACCGGTGAGACGCTCTCCAACGGGAATCTTGATCCTCGAGAAATCGTCCATGAAGGGGCCATCCACGGCGATGGCATGAAGCGCGAGCGTGTCGTCGTCTGGCATGAAGACAACACCGGAGTCGAATGAGGTCACGCTTCTCAGTCGATGCAGAATATCTCGCGCGACTGAACCACTAGTGCGACCCGCCGGGTACGGCGCAAGTGACGTCAACAGGTCCAGGTAACCCGCGACGGCTCCAATGCGACCGGAGGATGGAGCGGGTAGGCCTGCCGCCGCTTCAGCCGTCGGCGCGCCCGGGTTGGGCTCAGCGGATGCGTGAGCCAAAGTTCGTAGAGGCGAGGGAAGCAGGTCTCCCTCCACGGAAGCCTTAAGTGTCTGGAGCGCCTCTACAAAGCGATCGACGACCAGGGGGTCGTACATTCGACCGCGACGCTGTGCGAGGATGTCGATAGCTTGAGCGTCCGTCATTGCGGGCCGATACGGTCGGTCTGAAGTTAGGGCATCGTAACAGTCGACCACAGACAGGATTCTTGCACCGATTGGGATGTCCGGGCCCCTCAAGCCGTCCGGATAGCCGGTTCCGTCCCAGTTTTCGTGGTGATGACGAACAATCGGGACAACAGGGTAAGGGAAATGAATGGACGACAGGATGTCAGCCCCGAGGGCCGCATGAGTCTTCATTACGTCGAACTCGCTGGCGCTTAGTTTGCCTGGTTTGTTCAGAATGAACTCGGGAATCGCAAGCTTGCCCATGTCGTGCAGTAGAGCGGCAGCCTCAATGGCCTTGAGCTGCCGATCGTCGATGACCCCAAGGGCCTTGGCTAACTCGACGGCAAAGCGTTGGACCCGGCGTATGTGGCCGTGAGTCACTTGGTCCTTGGCATCGATCGCCATCGCAAGCGTCTCGATCGTTGATAGATAAAGCGCGTTTACTTCCGCGAGATGTTGATTGGCGTCGTCGAGTCGGCCAAGTGTGGTGCGGACTGCCACGAACGACACGGCTGCTAGGGGGAGCAGTAGGCCAACGAGTGCCCAGTTGAACGTACTGGTAAAGGTTACAAGTATTGCCGCAATTGATGCACTGGCAAGATAGGTGGCGGCGAGCCAAAGAAACTGACTGCGCCAAATCGCGAAGGCGGAGGTATGGCGTTCTATACCTAGTGCGATGGCTACGAGTCCGCTGTTGATGACGAACACACCGGCTGCAAACACGTAGAGTGGCCAGACGAATGTGTCAAGTGCTCCGTACTGGGGCTCACGCATGTCTAAGCCGGCCAGAACGAAGTAGATCTGGGCAGCGACATAGACGGAGATTGCTACCGTGCCGACGTTAAAGAGGATTCGGTGGAGGGTGCGAAGGCGCGGGATGAGCCGGAGAGAGGCCACGCCCGCGTCTACAGCTGCCGTTAGAGCACCAGCTGCCGGCCCATAGAGGAATGTGGATAGGAATACGAGAGGCTCTGAGACCGAGAGCCTAACGACAAGCCCTGGCACCTTGATCGTGTAGGCGCCGGCGAGTGCGGTAAGCGCTGTGAGGAGGGCCCAGCCGAGCGGAGGAGAGGCGGCCACCAACTCAATGGTGGCCGCAGTGATGACCACGATCCCGGCTGCCGGGACGGCGAATAGATATGACCTGCCGATGAGTGATTGCGGAGTTGTGGCCACTCCCGTGTCCGCCAGGGGGCCGGCCCCTGAACCTACTCGTCCCAGATAATCAGGCGGTTCATAAGTTACCTCGGTCGAATCGTGTTGACACTTTAGAGCAGTGGTTCACAGTTCTGCAATCGGTCACTCGCCCCAGATGATCGATTCACCCCAGATGATCGATTCACCCCAGATGATCGATTCACCCCAGATGATCGATTCACCCCAGATGATCGATTCGCCCCAGATGATCGATTCGCCCCAGATGATCGACTCACCCCAGATGATCGACTCGCCCCAGATGATCGATTCGCCCCAGATGATCGACTCACCCCAGATGATCGACTCACCCCAGATGATGGAGTTGCCCCAGATGATGGAGTTGCCCCAGATGATGGAGTTGCCCCAGATGATGGACTGACCCCGGAGTCCGTTCCATTTCACATCCCCGTTGACCGTTGCACCCCACGAGGCAGGGAACAGGTCCGCCGCGGTCCGCGCCGGCAGCGTCTGCGTGCCTTCCATGGCGTGAGCCAGGTTGAGGCTGCCGGCGCCGGCGCCGGTCAGGCCCGCTTCGGGCACCCAGTCCGCCGACGCCTGCAGCGCCAGGCGCACACCGAGCGGGGTGAGCCGCGGGTTGCCGTCCAGCAGCAGGGCCACGGCGCCGCTCACGACGGCGGCCGACATGCTGGTGCCGCTCAGGGTGAGGTAGGCCGAGTTGCCCTGGCCCCGGACGCGGTCGGGACGCAGGCTCGCCAGGGCCGAGCCCTTGGCGCTGGCCGACTCGATCAGGCTGCCCGGAGCGGCGATGTCCGGCTTCACCACGTAGTCGATGGCGGTCGGACCGCGCGAGCTCCACGGCGCCAGCGTGTCGTCGCCGCGGTCGGTCGTGCCGTTCGAGCGCAGCGCGCCCACCGTGATGGCGTAGGGCGAGTTGCCCGGCGAGCTGACGCTCGCCAGCACGGTCTTGCCCTCGGCGGTCTCGCCGCGGTTGCCGGCCGAGGCCACCACCACGATGCCCGCCTTCACCGCCCGCTCCACCGCCTGACCCATCGGGTCGTCGCGGTACGACTGGGTCACCGGCGTGCCCAGCGACAGGTTGATGACGCGGATGTTGTACTGGACGCGGTTGTCGGTCGCCCAGTCGATGGCCTCGACCACGTCGGCGACCTGGCCGGCGCCGCTGTCGTCCAGCACCCGCAGGTTGATCAGGTGAGCGCCCGGCGCCATCCCGGCGGCCCCGCTCTTCCGTGCCTTGTCGAGTTCCTGGCCGGCGACGATGCCGGCGACGTGGGTGCCGTGGCCGTAGCCGTCGAGCCCGCGGCCTCGGTTGCGGTTGCGGGTGAAGTCCACGCTCACCACGACCTTGCCGGCCAGCGAGCTGTGGGGCGAGATTCCCGAGTCGACGATGGCCACACCGATGCCCGACCCGTCGACCGCCCCCAGCGACGTCACCAGGCCGGCCCACGCGGCCTCGGCACCGGTGGTGGCCGTGGTCAGCGCCATGTGCGACGTCACCACCGCGTTGGCCGACACCGCCGCCACGTCGGGATCGGCGGTCAGGGCGTCCAGCTGGCCGGCCGGTACCTCGAGCACCGCTCCCCGCTTCAGGCGCCGCTTCAGCTGCAGCGGATGCCGCCCCAGCACCCGGCCGATCACGTCATCGCCGCCGGCGACGATGACCTCCACGGTGCGGCGGTTGCCCTTGCGGAGTTCGTCCTGCAGGTCCCCGGACAGACGCGCGCGGCCGGGGCCGGCATCGGCGAGGGCCGGAACGCCCATCAGCAGGGCGATCAGGACGGCAGAGAGACGGGTGGTCATGGGCGGTTCCTTCGAAGCCGGGCGACTAGTGGCGAGCCTGCGACGACGTAAGCGACTCGACGATCACGCGCTGCGAGCCGCCGCGGGTGCGGATGGTCTGCAGCACGCCTTCGCTGATGCGGTAGTACACGGTGCGGCGCGAGACGCCGAGGATCTCGGCGGCGCGCTGGATGGTCACGCTGCGGCCCAGCTGAGGGACTGCCGTCGGGGTGTCGGTCAGGTTCTGGGTGGTTTCCATACGAACTCCGCCGATATGTATGGCAGGGCCGGTGCCAGCCGCGGACTGCGGCCGATGGATACCCCTAAGTGATTGCGGCATATGGGTTTGGTGTTCTAGGATGCGAGTCGTGCGGCAGCCGCTCCCCGGCCGGCGATCGGCGGGACTTCGACCGCCCGGAGTTGCACGGATTCAGAGCCAGGCTCTGGAAGCGTGCAAAGCCCGGCTTTTCGGCCTGAATTCCCGCTACGAGGCGATCGGCCAATTTCTTGGCCGGTCGGCTAACCGGTGAACCGACAATCGCGCGCCCTGCTCGTGCTCGTGCTGGTCGGCGGCCTGCTCGCCTGGGGATGGTGGGCCGGCCGGACCGGCGCCCCGGGCACCACGCGCCGCGAGACGGTCGCCGCGGAACGTCCGGTGCGGGGCGGCCGGATCGTGTCGTCGGTACGGGCCGAACCGCGGTCGTTCAACCGCCTCGTCTCGCGCGATCTCGTGAGCGAAGTGGTGGCAGTGCTCACGCAGGCGCGGCTGGTCCGCGTCAATCGCGCCACCCAGGAGGTCGAACCGTGGCTGGCCGAGCGCTGGACCACCTCGGCCGATGGCCGCAGCTTCACGCTCACGTTGCGCCCGGGCCTCACCTGGTCCGACGGCCAGCCGTTCACGTCGGCCGACGTCGCCTTCACGATTCGCGCGGCCCAGGACCTGCTGGCCAAGGGCCTGCTGGTGGTGTCGCTGACGGTCGACGGCGAGCCGGTGGCCGTCGAGACACCCGACCCTGCCACCGTCATCGTCACGTTGCCACGGGCGTTCGGGCCGGGCATCCGGCTGCTCGACAACCTCTGGATCCTGCCGCGCCATCGGCTGGAGGCGGCGCTGACGGCCGGCACGTTCGCGCAGGCGTGGCCGGTCACGACGCCGCCGGCCGAGCTGGCCGGAATGGGGCCCTTCCGGCTCGTCGCCTACGAACCGGGCCAGCGCCTCACCTTCGAGCGCAACCCCAATTACTGGCGACGGGACGAAGCGGGCGTCGCGCTGCCCTACCTCGACGGCGTGGTGCTCGAGATCGTGCCCGACCAGAGCGCCGAGCTGGTGCGGCTGCGGTCCGGCGCCCTCGACCTGACGCAGAATCCGCTGCGGGCGGAGGACTACGCCACGGCGCGCGACCTGGAAGAGAAGGGCATCCTGGCCGTGCACGAAGTCGGCGTCGGCTTGAATCCCGACGTGTTCTTCTTCAACCTGCGGCCCGCCCACTGGGCGAAGGACCCGCGGGCGTCGTGGATGTTCACAGACAAGTTCCGTCAGGCCATCTCGCACGCCGTGGATCGCGAGGCCTACGCCAACACGGTGTTCCTCGGCGCGGCCGTCCCGATTCACGGCCCGGTCTCGCCCGGCAACAAGGCCTGGTTCTGGCCCGACTTGCCGCGCTACCGGTTCGATCGTGACGCGTCCCAGCAGCTGCTGCAGGAGCTGGGGCTCGACAACCGCGACGCCGATGCCTGGCTCGAGGATCGCTCCGGCGTCGAGGCGCGGTTCACGGTGCTGACCTACCGCGGCAACACCAGCCTCGAGCGGGGCAGTCAGGTGCTCAAGGAGAGCCTCGAGCGCGTCGGCCTCGCCGTCGATGTCGTGCCGCTCGAGCCCGGCGCGCTCATCGAGCGCATGCTGTCCGGCGCCTTCGACGCCATCTTCTTCAACTACCTCGCCACCGACACCGACCCGGCGATGCAGCGCGACTTCTGGCTCAGCTCGGGGAGCGCGCACATCTGGAACATCGGACAAAAGACGCCCGCCACCGCCTGGGAACGCCGCATCGACGAGCTGATGACCCAACAGGCGGCGTCGACCGATCCCGCCGAACGGACGCGCCTCTTCCGCGAGACGCTGCGGGTGTTCAGCGAGCACCTGCCGGCGCTGTATTTCGCCGCGCCGCGGGTCTACGTCGCGGTCAACGCCCGGCTGCGCAATCTCGTTCCGTCCCTGACACCGCCGCCGCTGTTGTGGAGCGCCGACACGCTCGCGGTGGCGCCGGCCGCCGGCCAGTGAGCGCATGACCCTGGCGCGCTTCGTCGCCCAGCGCGTGGTCGGCGCCCTGGCGTTCGTTCTGGTGGTCGCCTCGCTCGCCTTCCTGCTGGCGCTGATGGCGCCCGGCACGCCGGCCGACGAAATCGGTCTCGACCCCGGCCAGCGGGCGGCGCTGCGCGCCGAACTCGGTCTCGACCGCCCGCTGTGGGCGCAGTACGGGCGGTGGCTCGCCGGCCTGCCCCGGCTGGACCTGGGTCGCTCCTCGCTCTATCGACGGCCCGTCGCCGACCTCATCGGCGAGCGGGTGCGCAACACCGCCATACTCGCGCTGGCCGCCCTGCTCGTCGCCACGGCCATCGGCATTCCGCTCGGCTGCTACACCGGCGTCGCCCGCGGCTGGCTGGCGCGAGTCGCGCGGGTCGTGTCGCTGGTGCTGCTCTCGTTGCCGCCGCTGGTCGGCTCGGTGCTGCTCGTCCTCGCCGCGGCCGTCACCGGCTGGGTGCCGGCCGGTGGCATGACGTCGGGCGACCGCCAGGGCAGCGCGTGGTGGCTCGACGTGCTGCGCCACCTGCCGGTGCCGACCCTCGCCCTGGCCCTGCCCGTCGCCGCGGTGCTCGAGCGGCTGCAGTCACGGTCGATCGCCGAGAGCGCGGCGCAGCCGTTCGTCCATGCCAGCCTGGCGCGGGGCCGCACCCGCGACGACGCCGTGCGCGTCCATGCCTGGCCGGTGTCGCTGGCGCCGGTGATCGGCGTCTACGGCGTCATCGTCGCGTCGCTCTTCAGCGGCTCGTTCGTGGTCGAGGCCGTCACCTCGTGGCCGGGTCTCGGCCGATTGCTCGTCGACGCGATGCACGCCCGCGACGTGTGGCTGGTGGCCGGGTGCGGTGCCGCCGGGGCGGCGTTCCTGTCGGTGGCGACGCTCGCCGCCGACATCGCGCACGCGGCAATCGACCCGCGGGTGCTGCGGGAGCCGACGGCGTGACGCGCGCGGCCCTGGCGCTGCTCGGTGCGTTCGTCGTGGCGCTCGTCATCGCCCCGGCCCTCGCGCCGTACGGCGTCGCCCAGCGGTTTCCGGAGCACCCCCATGCGCCGCCGATGCCCGTCCGGCTCGACGGCCAGGGGATCTACGTGGTGCCGCTGCGGCTGCGCGATCGCCTGCGGCAGGAATACGAAGCCGTCCCCGGCGGGCGGGCGGCGCTGCCGTGGTCGGCGGCGGCCGATGAGCCGGTGTTCCTGCTGGGGGCCGATGCGCTCGGTCGCGATGTCCTGTCGCAGTTGCTGCTGGGGACCCGCCCGTCGCTGGGCCTGGCGCTGGCCGCCACGCTCGGGACGCTCGGCCTCGGCGCCCTGCTCGGAGCCTGGGCCGGACTGAGCGGCGGCCGGGTGGCGGCCGTCATCGAGAAGATCGGCGACGTGTTCCTGGTGCTGCCCACCTTGTACGCCGTGGTCGCGCTGCGCGCCGCGTTGCCGCTCGTGCTGCCGCTCGGCGTCGTGGTCGTCTCGCTGACGGCGATCTTCGTCCTGCTCGGCTGGCCGCGCGTCGCCCGCGGCGTGCGGGCCATCGTGCGGGCCGAGGCCGGGCGGGAGCACGTCCTGGCAGCGGTGGCGATTGGCGCATCGCGCTGGCGCGTCCTCACCCGGCACCTGCTGCCGGCGTGCGGCGGCTTTCTGGCCGTGCAGACCGCGTTGCTGGTGCCGACGTTCGTGCTGGCCGAATCCACCCTGTCCTACGTCGGCCTCGGGTTCCCGGACGGTGTGCCGAGCTGGGGTCGGGCTCTGGCCGACGCGGCGCAGGTGACGTCGCTGACCCGGTTTCCCTGGACGCTGGCCCCGGCCGGCGCCATCTTCCTCGTGGTCCTGGTGACCAACCTGCTGCTCGATCGGGCGCCCCGCGACGCGGCCGACGCCGCATCGCGCGCCGGCTGAGGCCCAACCTGTCGAGCCGCCGCGGGTCGGCGCTGGTAGACTCAGCGCATGTCCTCGCTGGCCGGTCTCTACACCCCGATCGTCACGCCGTTCCGCAACGACACCGTCGACGACGCGGCGATTCGCCGCAACGTCGAGCGCTACATGCAGACGCGCCTCACCGGCCTGGTCGTGCTGGGCTCGAACGGCGAGGCGGTGCTGCTCGACGACGGCGAGGCCGACCGGGTGATCGCCGCCGCCCGCTCGGCGATGCCGGCGACGCGCCCGCTCATCGCCGGCACCGGCGCCGAGTCCACCAAGGCGACGATCGCGGCCTGCAAGCGCGCCGCGAACCTCGGCGTCGATGCGGTGCTGGTACGCACGCCGTCGTTCTTCAAGAACATGATGACCAGCGACGTCTTCGTACAGCACTACGTCGCCGTCGCCGAAGAGAGCCCGGTGCCGGTGCTGCTCTACAACGTGACGATGTTCACCGGGGTGACGCTGCCGCCCGACGCCGTCGGCCTGCTGGCCGAGCATCCCAATGTCGTCGGCATCAAGGACTCGGGCACCGACATCGCCTTGCTCGCCGACTATTGCAGCAAGAGCGGCCCGCATTTCTTCGTGCTGTCGGGCAGCGGCGCCACGTTCTTCTCGGGCCTGGCCACCGGCGCGGCGGGGGCGATCCTCGCCCTGGCCGGCGTCGTGCCCGACCACTGCGCCGAGATCGCTGACCTGGTGGGTGCCGGTCGCCTCGACGAGGCGCGGGCGCTGCAGCGGCGGCTCACGCCGCTGGCGCGCACGATTGGCGGGCTGCACGGCGTGCCGGCACTGAAGGCCGCGCTCGACCTGATGGGCTTCGACGGCGGGCTGCCGCGCGCGCCGCTGCGCCCGACGCCCAAGCCGGTCGTCGAGACCTTGCGCCGCCAGCTCACCGAGCTCGGCGTGCCGCTGCTCCAGCCGGCGCCGGATCCCGACGCCGCGGTCATGTAGCGGGTGCCGCTCGGCGCGGACGGCGGCTGACCCTCGGCGGCGACAGGCGTCGTCGCGCGGCGGCGGCTGTGCCCGGGCAATCGCGGGAATCGGCCCGAAATCGCCGCTCCACGGGCGCCGGCCGGCCGTGGTACGGCAGTTGCACCCGGGCCTGTCGGAGGCTTGCCACGATGCCACGCTCGATGCTGCCCCGCGTCCCGCGCGTCCGCGCCCTCGCCGCCGTCGCGGCCCTCAGTGGCGCCGTGCTCGGCGCCGCCTGCGCCTCCAACCCCGTCACCGGCAACCGCGAGGTGTCGCTCATCAGCGAAGCCGAAGAACTGGAGATCGGCCGCCGCGGCGACGCCGAAATCCGCCGTGAGATGGGCGTCTACGACGACGACGACCTGCAGCGCTACGTCAGCGGCGTCGGCGAGCGCATCGCCGCGGTGTCGCACCGGCCGCACCTGCCCTGGACGTTCACGGTGCTCGACGCCCCGGCCGTCAACGCCTTCGCCCTGCCCGGCGGCTTCGTCTACGTCACGCGCGGCCTGCTGGCGCACCTGGGCGACGAAGCCGAACTGGCCGGCGTGCTCGGCCACGAGGTGGGGCACGTCACGGCGCGCCACGTGTCGCAGCAATACACCCGCTCGGCCGGCGGTTCGCTCGCGGTGCTGCTGGCCAGCATCTTCGTTCCCGGCGTACAGCCGTTCGGCGACCTCGCCAACGTCGGGCTGGGCACCCTGTTCCTCAAGTACGGGCGCGACGACGAATTGGAGAGCGACCGGCTGGGCGTCGAGTACGCCACCAAGGCCGGGTGGGATCCCACCGGCGTGCCGCGCTTCCTCGAAACCCTCTCGCGGCTCGATGCGATGAGCGAACGCGGCGTCCCGAACTGGCTGTCGACGCATCCGGACCCCGGCTCCCGTGTCGTCAAGGCCCAGCCCGTGGCGGCGCAGATGGCCGAGGGGAAGACCACCGAGCGCAATCGCGACGAGTACCTGCGGCGCGTCGACGGGCTGACCTACGGCGACGACCCGGCGGAGGGCGTGGTCCGCGGCCATCAGTTCCTGCATCCCGACCTGCGCATCGGCGTCGATTTCCCCGAGGGGTGGGAGGTGCACAATGCCTCCGACCGCGTCGTCGCCCAGCTCGACGGCGAGAAGGCGCTGATGGTGATGCAGGCGGCCGCGCTGGCGCGCGGGGCGTCGCTGAGCGACGGCGCCGCGCGGCACATGCGCGGGTTGGGGTTCAAGCTCGAATCCGGCCTGGTCGATACGGTGAGCGGACGCGATGCCTTCGTCGGCGTCTACACCGGCAAGGCCAAGGGCGTCGGCGACGTGCGGGTGCGGGCCGCGCACGTCACGATCGGGCGCCAGGTGTTCATGCTCGCCGGGGTGGCGCCGGCGGCCGAGTTCGGACGCCTCGACGCCGAGTTCACGCGGGCGCTGGCGTCGTTCCGCGAGCTCTCGGGCAGCGAGGCGGCGACGGTGCGGCCGAACCGCCTCGGCGTCTACGTGGCCAGACGCGGCGACTCGTGGCAGTCGATCGCACAGCGCGCCGGCAAGGGGCTGGTGCCGGCGACCCGCCTCGCGCTGATGAACGGCTTCGCCGTCAACATCCAGCCGCCGGCCGGCACTGCCCTGAAGATCGTCGTCGAGGGCTGACCCGGGTGCGCCGCGCGGCCGGGCCCCTATAATCGCCGCTAGATGCGTCGGCGTCTGGCTCGCGGACTCGTGGCGGCGCTCGGCGTCGGGTTCGGCTACCTCGCCTACGTCTACCTCACGCTGCCCGACGTGCGGCGGCTCGCCACCGAGAACCCGGAGACCACGGCGTTCATCGAGATCCGCCGCGACGAGGCCCACGACGCCGGCAAGAGCTTCACCCTGCGCCGCCGCTGGGTGCCCTACGGCCGCATCTCGAGCCATCTGAAGCGGGCGGTCATCGTCGCCGAGGACAGCGCGTTCTTCGAGCACGAGGGGCTCGACTACGAACAGATCCGCGAGTCGATCGAAGACAGCCTCGAAGACGGCGGCGCCATCCGCGGCGCCAGCACGATCACGCAGCAGCTGGCCAAGAACCTCTATCTGTCGGAGTCGCGCAACCCGGCGCGCAAGCTGCGCGAACTGCTGATCACGCGTCGCCTCGAGGCGGCGCTGAGCAAACGGCGCATCCTCGAGATCTACCTGAACTCGATCGAGTGGGGCGATGGCATCTTCGGCTGCGAGGCCGCGGCGCGCGCCTACTTCGACAAGAGCGCCGCCGCCCTCGGCCCGTCGGAAGCGGCGCTGCTGGCCGGGGCGATCATCAACCCCCGCGTGCACAGCCCGGCGCGGCCGACGCGCCGGCTGCTGCGCCGGCAGCAGATCATCCTGAGCCGGATGGGGCGGGTGGAACCCCCGCCCGGCGCCCCGGCCGCCGAGGCCGCGCCCGCCGCGCCGATCACGCCGCCAATCGACACCACGCCGCCCCCGCCCCCTCCGTCGCGCTGACGGCTAACGGATCCGCCGCGCGCCGACGAACCGCGTGCGCCAGTACTCGGTCGTGAGGCGTTCCACGCGCACGACGCCGCGGCTGCTGGGCGCGTGGACGAACGCCTCGTCGTCGAGGGCGATGCCGACGTGGGAGGCGCCGGACGCCACCGTGCTGAAGAACACCAGGTCGCCGGCGCGGATGGCGCCGCGCGACACGCGCACGCCCGTGGTGAACTGATCCCGGGTCTGGCGCGGGACGGTCAGCCCGTGGTGGGCGAGGACGTACTGCACCAGGCCCGAGCAGTCGAACCCGGCCGGCGTCGCGCCGCCGTTGCGGTACGGGACGCCACGAAAGTCCAGTGCGGTGGCAGCGACCCGCTCACCGACGGCCTCGGTGCCCGCACGCGGACCAGCTGGCGGCGCGCCGGGCGACGCCGTCCGGCCACTCGACGCGCACGCCGCCGTCGCCGCCACGAGGGTTGCCGCCAGGAGCCGCCGCACCATCGGTCCCAGTATCGGCCGCGGCCCGCCGCGCTGCCAGCGGGGCTCCCCCATCGATCCCGGCGATCGCGCTAACTCCGTCTCACTGAGCATGTTACGGCCGCCCAGTCTTGACAGGGATCGCGCCTGCCGGGCACACTCATAGGCAGAGTCGCCGAACATGGAGCAGACGCTCCTCCTCAACGCCACCTTCGAGCCGCTCAAGGTCGTCCACTGGCAGAAGGCCATCACGCTCTGGTGCCAGGGCAAGGTGGAGATCATCGCGTCGCACGAGCGCGAGGTGCGCGCCGTGTCGTTCAGCTTGCGCCTGCCGTCGGTGATCCGCCTGCTGCGCTACGTGCGGATCAAGAAGCGATTCGACTACGTGCCGTTCTCGCGCGCCAACATCTACGCGCGCGATGCCCACACCTGCCAGTACTGCAACGCGCACCACGCCACTCAGGACCTCACGTTCGATCACGTCATTCCGGTCTCCCAAGGCGGTCGCAAGGACTGGGAAAACATCGTCACCTGCTGTGTGTCGTGCAACCGCCGCAAGGGCGGACGCACTCCCGCCGAGGCCGGCATGCACCTCGTCCGGTCGCCGCGCCGGCCCGACTCGGCGCCGGCGATCCGCATCACCATCGGACTGCGCCGCACACCCGAGAGCTGGCGCGACTACCTGTACTGGAACCTGGAACTCGACGCCGACAGCGGCTGACGCCATCTCCGGCGGCGACTGGGGCCTGACCCCGATTGTGGCAGCCGGCGGCGGCGCCACAATATCTAGCGCAGCAGCTTCAAGACATCGGCGAAGAGCGCGACCCCGGACGCCACAAGATCGACCGATGGCGTGGCGCCTGCGCCTCGATTCAGCTCGGCGAAGACCGCTTCGGTCTGCCGCCGGGCCTGTGCCGCCCGCAGCGGCCAGGAGGGATCGATGGCGGCCCGCTTGGCGGCGGCGGCCTCGAGATCGGTGAGGGTGCGCGTCAGCTGCCCTTCGTCGATGACGGCCACCGGCGACCGGCAGAAGCCGCACGCCGACTGCGTTCGCACGTCCACCGACGCCCCGCAGTTCACGCACTTGATCACCGCGACGCGGGCGCCGAGGTTGCGGACCTCGGCGACGCTCAGGTCGCGGACGAAGTGCCGGGCCCGCAGGAACGCCGCGAAGGTCATGAAGCGGCCGTGGCCCTTGGCACAGCGGAAGAACTCATAGCGGGTGTCGCGGACGCGGTCGTGCGCCCGCAGCAGGCCGGTCTGGCACCGCGGACACACCTTGCGGGCCAGCGGCTGGCGGGCGCCGCCGGCGGCGCGGCCCATCTCCTCGAACAGCGCGACGACGCCGGCCGGCGACAGGTGCAGATCCTCGTGCCCGTCGAACCACACGCCGTTGCAGGCGTGGCACACGTCGATGGCGAGTACGCGGCCGTACTGCCCCTCGAGCGACAGCGCCGTGGCGTCCTGGTGGCAGCCGGGGCAGGTCACCCGGGAATGCTATCAAGAGGTTCAAGTAGGATGACCGGATGAACTACGGCGGCGTGACGCTCACCGGCATCGAGCCTCGCGGCGTCATCGATGGGGGGCGGGTATGGTTGCGTGGGGTGGGCCTGCCGGCGCCGCCAGCTCGCGACCAGTCGATCTCGATCGGCGGCGCCCCGGCGCGCGTGGTCTTCGCGGCGTCCGACCGCGTCGCCGTCCTCGTGCCGTCGGCGGCCGCGCCCGGCCGGGCGGCGGTGCGGGCGTCGTGGGCGCCCGGCGCCACCCTGTTCGTCGATGTCGGGGCGCGGCTGGCCACCGGCCTGCATCAGGTGGACAGTCCCGTCGTCGGCCCCGGCGGCTGGATCTATGCGACCTTCAGCGGCTCGCGCGGCCAGGAGACCGCCGTCTCGGTGTATCGCGTGACGCCGGGCGGCGACCGCGAGGCGTTCGTCGACGGCATCGTCAACGCCACCGGCCTGGCGATCTCGCCCGACGGCACGCTCCACGTCTCGAGCCGCTACGACGGGGTCGTCTATCGCATCACCGGCGACGGCCGGGCCCAGACGATGACCGCCGACCTGGGCGTGGCGTGCGGGCTGGCGTTCGCGCCCGACGGCTCGCTCTTCGTCGGCGACCGTTCCGGGACGATACACCGGGTGATCGAGGGCGGCGCGCGGGTGGAGATCTTCGCGACGCTGCCGCCGAGCGTCGCCGCGTTCCACCTGGCGTTCGGTCCCGATGAGTGCCTTTACGTCACGGCACCGACCCTGGCCACCCACGACGCGGTGCACCGCTTCGACGCCAGCGGCCGGCACGAGGTGCTCGACGTGAGCTTCGGGCGCCCACAGGGACTGGCCTTCGATCCGCACGGTGTGCTCCACGTCGTCGAGGCGCTGGCCGGAGTGAGCGCGGTGTACCGCCTCGACCCCGGCGCGGCGCGCCGCGCGGTCGTGACCGGGCCCGGCCTGATCGGGGTCGCGTTCGCCCCCGACGGCGCCCTGCTGGCGGCCACCGGCGACAGCGTGTACCGCTTTCCCGCCGCGGCCTGATCTCGCACGGCAGTCTGCGATTGCACCGCTGCCGCCGGACTGTTAGCCTCATCCGGACGGATGCTCGACCTGCGCCGCGGGATGGCGCGGCGTGGTCCGCCGACCGTCATGTCGCAGCAGTTCCGCCGCAAGCCCAGCGCCGCCCCGGTGGCCAGCGAGGGCAGCGAGCACGCACACGAGCCGGTCCTCGGCGCCGGCGACCTGGTGATGCTGGCAATCGGCGCCGTCGTCGGCGCGCGGCTGCTGTTCGGGCTGGCGCTCTGCGCCGTCCATGGCTTCCGGCACTCGAAGCCGCGGGGAGCCTGAGCACCCGTTCATGGCGACGCTGCGCGTGCAGGGCCCCGGCGGGCGTGCCTTCGATGTGCCGGTGCGGGGCGGCGAGACCTCGATTGGCCGCGACACCGCCAACGGCCTCTCGCTGAACGACGCCCGTGTCTCTCGCCGCCACGCCATCCTGCGGCAGGACGGCGCTGGGCTGACGCTCACCGATCTCTCCAGCCGCAACGGCACCTACCACAACGGCCGGCGGCTCGGCGACGCCCCGGTGACCCTGGCGCCCGGCGACGTGATCAAGATCGGCGACTACACGCTGGTCGTCGACGCCAGTTCCGGCAGCGCCGAGGCGGCCGCTGCCGACCCGATGCGGGCGGTGCTGCAGAAGGCTCCGCACGAACTGCTCGTGTCGGGTGCCATCCGGCCGGGCGGCGGCCCGGAGGCGTCGCCTGAAGGCCTGCGCCACGAACTGGAGAAGAAGACCCGCGTTCTCGGCCTGTTCTACGAGCTCAGCCGTACGCTCGGGTCGGTGTTCTCGCTGCCCGACGTCCATCAGAAGGCGATGGCGCTGCTGCTGCAGGTGACGCCGGCCGCCCGCGTCGTGATCTACCAGCGCGTCGACGGCGGCGAGATGCAGCAGGTGGCGGCGCTCACCCGCGGCGGTGCGCCGTCGGCGGGGACGCCGGTCACCGAGCCCGTCCGGGTGAGCCGGACGGTCTTCGACGACGTCACCCGGCGCCGGGTGGCGGTGCTGCTCGAGAACACCGGCGCCGCGGCCCCGCTGCCCGAGAGCGTCGCCCTGCACCAGGCCCATTCGGTGATGGCGGCGCCGATCATCGGCCGCAAGGGTCTGCTCGGACTGATCTATGCCGACCAGCAGGACGTGTCGCGCGCGTTCTCGTCGGACGATCTCGATCTGCTCAACGCGGTGGCGGTCCAGACCGGGATCGCCATCGACACCGCGCTCGCGCACGAGGCGCTGCAGCGCGAAGCGCAGGCGCGCGAGAAGTACGAACGGTTCCTGCCCCAGCAACTGGTCGACGACGTCATGCTCGACCCGCACAAGGAGCTGAAGCCGGGCGGCCGGCGGCAGACGCTCACGGTGATGTTCGCCGACCTGCGCGGCTTCACCACGCTCGCCGAGGTGCAGTCGCCGGAGGTCATCGTCGACGTGCTCAACCGGTTCTTCACGCTGATGAGCGAGGTGATCTTCCGCCACGGCGGCACGCTCGACAAGTACCTGGGCGACGGTGTGATGGCGCTGTTCGGCGCGCCCTATGCCACCGAGCGCGATGCCGTGAAGGCGGTGCGGGCGGCCATCGAGATGCAGCGCTTCGTGGTGACCTTCAACCAGGAACTGGCGGCGGCGCAGCTGCCGACCATCGGCCTCGGCATCGGCATCAACACCGGCCAGGCGATCGTCGGGTTCGTCGGCTCCGACACCCGCCTCGACTACACCGCGATCGGCGACACCGTGAACACCGCGTCGCGGCTCGAGCATCTGGCGACCGCCGGGCAGATCATCATCGGCGAGTCCACCATGCAGGCCCTCGACGCCAGCGTGTCCTACCGCCCGCTCGACGCGGTGCAGGTGAAGGGGCGGGCGGCGCGGCTGCAGATCGCCGAAGTGAATTGGGCGAAGCGCTGACCGCGCCGGCCGTCACTGGCGGCGCACGGTGAGCGCGCCCGGCACCGACCCGTCGCAGGTCTGGTACGTGTACGGGCCCGCGATGGTCGCGTCGCTCGCGGTCAGATCCGTCGCCGAGTAGGTTCCCCCGCCGGCCGCGAACGGACCCGGCGGGCACGGCAGCGGCGTCGACGGCTGGAGGGTCAGCTGGACGCTGCGTCCGCTGCGCAGGCCGGCGACGCTACCCGCAGCGACGCGCCCGCCGGTCGGAAACTCCGCCCGCCAGGTGCCCCCGAGCAGACTGCGATTCGAGTCGACGGTCAACTCGGTCAGCTCCAGATGCAGCGTGCCCGAGCCGTTGTCCGGGTCGGTGGCCGTGCCCGACCAGGCCCCGCTGTAGCTCCCCGGCGATGGCGACGGCGCCGTCGGCGGGTCACTGGAGCAGCCGAGCGCGGTCACGAGGGCGGCGATGGTGACGAGGCGGGTCATGGTGTCTCCGGTGCGATCAGCGACAGCGCCTGGAAGCCGGCATAGGCCCCGCCCAGGAACAGGCGGTCGCCGGCCGGCAGCGGCGGCCAGATGAAGCCCTTGGTGAAGTCGCCCGTGCGCCAGCGCTCCACGCCGGTCGCCACGTCGAGGGCGACGACGAAGCCGCCGAAGTACGGCACGTAGACCAGGCGATCGTCGGCGGCGAACCAGAACATCGTCGATCCCGCGGCGCGGTCGTAGAACCGCCAGCGCTCGCGTCGGGTGTCGAGGTCGTAGGCGACGACGACGCCGGTGGCGGAGCCGGCGACCAGCAGCCGCCCGGCGAGGACGATGGCGCGGTGGTCGAAGTCGGTGCTGAGCGGCGGAACGCCGGGGATCTGCTCGGGGAGGTCGGTGAGCGCCGGGAAGGTCCACCGCAGCGCCCCGGTGGCGAGATCGACGGCGTAGAGGTTGCTGTCGCCGGCCGAGCCGATGACCACGTCGTCCACGACGATCGGGCCGCCGGCCACGTTCGTATGCTGCCAGCGCTCGCGCGCCGGCGGGAACATCGTGCGCCAGCGAAGGCGGCCGGTCGCGGCGTCGAGGGCGGCCAGTCCGCCGACACTGGGATTCACGTAGACGGAGAAGCCGACGACGACGAGATCGCCGTGCAGGACCGGCGGGAACACCGACGCCGGGTCGCGGTCCTCGATCGTCGTGATCCAGCGCGGACGCCCGCTGCGCGTGTCGAGCGCGTAGACATGCCCGCCCGGCGAGCCGGCGAAGACCGTGTCGCCGGCGGCCGGGCCGAGGAAGAGTCCGGGACCGTCACCCGCCGGCGCGGTGTAGGTCCAGCGGCGCTCGCCGCTCGCGCGATCGAACGCCACGACGTCCCAGTCGCCGCCGACGACGAGCGGCCCGGCGAGCGTGAGCCGGGTGCCGGCCGTGGTCGCGCCGAAGATGTCATCGGTGCTGGTGACGCCGGTGCCGGCCCGCCAGCGCACCGTGCCGCGGGCGGCGTCGATGGCGACGACCTCGCGGTCGCGCGACAGGAAGTAGGCCGTGGTGCCGTCGAAGGCCGGCGTGCCGCGCGCCGCGCCGGGCACGTGCCAGAGCGGCGCGCGCCCCGGGTCGAAGGCCGGCTCGGCCTGGCTGGCGGGCAGGGCGAGCGCGGTGATTGCGGTGAGGAGCAGGGACGATGGGCGCACGATGGCCTCCAGGCGACGGCCGCCGGAGCCTCCGGCGGCCGTCGCGCGTTCGACTACGGTTCTCCGCTCCCGCTCCACCACAACCCGACACCCGAGGCGTCGTGCACCATGACGTAGCCGTCGTCGTGCACGCGCAGGTAGGCGCCCGCGGCCGCCGTGCCCGACGCCCACACCGGCACGCCGCCGGCGTCGTAGACGACGAAGTTGCCGTCTTGCTGCATCTCGGCGCGGCCGGCGCTGTGGCCCCAGGTGGCGGTGTCCCACAGCACCTGGCCGCCGGTGCCGTAGAGCACCAGGTTGCCGTCCGACTGGTAACGCAGCGCGACCGCGCCGTCGGCCGAGACGACCTGCTGATCGGGGTAGAGGCGCTGGCCGGCCGACAAGCCGTCGCTGCCGCCGCCCCCGCCGCCGCTCGGCGGCGGCGGCGCGGCCCCACGGGCCACGACACCCATCAGGCCGGTGAGCACCGAGGCGATGACGCCGTCGCTCTTGCGCGTCTCCTCCTTGTGCGCCGGCCCGTTGACGGCGAAGTTCATCCCGCCCGGGTAGTGCTGGTTGACCACCGAGACGATCCCGTCGTGCGGCGTGTTGCAGCTCCGGTCGCCGGTCACGGCGTAACACCACTGGGGATCCATGTCGCGGACGACGCTGGCCAGGTAGCGCAGACGGGTGGCGAAGGTCCGCGCCAGCAGATGCGTCGGTCCGTAGCGGGTGTCGAGCCAGGCCGCGGCGTACTCCAGCGCCGGCGGAGTGAGGAGGAGGATGGCCCACGCCGTCTCCCGAGACCCCGGGGCGAGGCCCACCGCCATACCGGCGCGCCAGTAGTCGTTGGCCGAGTAGACGAGGCCGACGCGCCGCCGCACCGCCTGCGCCTCCCGGCTCAGGTTGCCGCCGGCGTTCAGGCTGGCCAGGAAGCTCGACCCCGGCACGACCTGAGGCGCGAGTGGGACGTAGCCGGCCACGGCCACCGACGACGTCACCGCGCTCAGCGTGTTCCAGGACAGCCATTGCACGTTCGACAGGTACGCCTGCAGCCCGGCCGCGACCAGCCAGGCGAAGTCGGGCGATGACGCGGCCGTGCCGGCGGCCAGCCCGGCCAGGTTGTAGACCAGGTAGTTGAAGTTGACGAGGTCGAGTGCGCGCGCCGACAGCTGCAGGCCGGTGTGCGCGGTGCCGAGCGTGAGGATGCCGCCGAGCTGCCTCGACCGGCTCCACTGACGCGAGACGATGCCGCCGTTGCTGTGGCCCACGGCGATCGTGGTGGGGGGCAGGTGGCCCTTGGCGGCGGTGAGCACCGCCGTCTGCGTCTCGAAGACCGAGGTCGACGGCAGGTCGACGAGATGCGGCGCGATCTGCAGGGTGCCGGCGAGACGGTTCGCCGCCTCGCGCCAGGTGTCGGAGCTGGCGAACCCGCCGTGCACGAAGACGACCGGGACGTCCTGCGCGGCGGCCGGCACGGCCAGCGCGCACAGGGCGGACAGGGCGAGGATCCGCAGCCGGGTCATCGCGCACCCCCGACCTCGATCGCGCTCAGCGTCGTCTCGGACACCACGCGTCCGCCGCTGCCGTCCGGCAGGGCCGACTCGCTCCGCGTGCTCGCGCGGATCAGCAGCCCGCCGAATGGCCTGTACTCGAAGCGGTGATGCTCGACCAGCGCCCCGTCCTCCAGACGGTTCAGTTCGACCGGCAATCCGGTGTCGGGGGCGACGAGCACCTCCTCGGCGGTCCGCCCCTGCCGGCTCACGTACCGCGCCAGGGCCCGGACGGTGCCCGCCGGCCGACCGTACTGCCGGGCCAGCCGTCCCAGGCGCTCACTCCGGTCGCGCAGGCGGGCGATCAGGCCATCGCCGTCGCCGATCGGCATGGGCCCGGCCGCCGGCGCTCCCGGCAGCGTCAGCGTCTCGCCCCGCGCATCGCGAACGCGCGGAACGCCGTCGTCGCCGGCTTCGACGGTGAGGCCGGCGTAGCGATCGGCGAGCGGTCCGCTCGCCGGACTCGACCGCGTCGCCAGCATGGTCAGCCGCAGCGCGCCGCCGTCCCGACGCTCGAGCCGGTAGCGCGTCGTCGGCAGGTCGCGGATCCGCGCGCCGGCCCGATCGATCATCGTGTGCGTCACCGTCACGTCGGCGCTGAATGCCGCTCCCGGCTCGTCGAGCGCCGCTTGCGCCGACGCGCCGCGCGCCCAGAGCATCGCGGCGGCCGCCAGCGCGGCGGCCGCCCATCCTGATGTTCTGCCCGTCATCGCTGCCTCGCTTCCTGACCTCTGGTGTGGGTGCCTCCTTGTCCGCCGGCAGGGTGCCGGTGCGGTGCGCGTGACGTGCCGCGGACGCGAAGCCGACCAGCAAGGCCCGGGCCATCACGGCGCGGCATCGACGACGCACGCGCCGGCGGATATCGCCCGCGTCCACCGGCGCGCGCAGGTCCCGACGGCGAAGCAGCTACCCACCGCCGCCTGCGGTGCGGGGCAGTCGGTGCCCGCCGGGGTAGTCCCTACACTTGCGGAGCGGTCGGGAGGTAGAATCAGGGGTTGGGTTTCGGCCCGACATCCGCTCCATCTCCATGCCGCACAACTGGATCGCGGTGCGTGGCGCCCGCGTGCACAACCTGAAGGACGTCGACGTCGACCTGCCGCGCGATCAGCTCGTGGTCGTGACCGGGCTGTCGGGGTCGGGCAAGTCGTCGCTGGCGTTCGACACCCTCTACGCCGAGGGGCAGCGGCGCTACGTCGAGTCGCTGTCGGCCTACGCCCGCCAGTTCCTCGAGCAGATGGAAAAGCCCGACGTCGACCTCATCGACGGGCTGTCGCCGGCGATTTCGATCGAGCAGAAGACCACCGGCTCCAACCCGCGGTCCACGGTGGGTACGGTCACCGAGATCTACGACTACCTGCGCCTGTTCTTCGCCAACGTCGGCGTGCCGCACTGTCCGAACTGCGGCCGCGAGATCGCCAGCCAGTCGCTCGAGCGCATCGTCGACCTGGTGATGACGTATCCCCAGGACAGCCGCATCAACGTGCTGGCGCCGATCGTCCGCGGCCGCAAGGGCGAGTTCAAGAAGGAGCTGCAGGCGATCGTCGCCCGCGGCTTCACCAAGGCGCGCATCGACGGCCAGTTCAAGAACCTGGACGACGACCTGGCGCTGAACCGGCGGAAGAACCACGCCATCGACGTGGTCGTCGACCGGCTGATCGTGCGCTCGGGGATCGATCGCCGCCTCGCCGAATCCGTGCAGACCGCGCTCGACCTCGCCGACGGCGTCGTCGTCATCAACGCGCTCGACAGCGGCGACCGCCTGTTCTCGCGCAAGCTGGCCTGCGTCGACTGCGGCATCAGCGTGCCCGAGATGTCGCCGCGGGCCTTCTCGTTCAACTCGCCGCACGGCGCCTGCACGGCGTGCCAGGGCCTCGGCGCCACCTGGGACTTCGACCCCGGCAAGGTGGTGCCCGACGACGGCAAGTCGCTCGTCGACGGCGCGATCGCCCCGTGGGGACGCGGCGACAAGAAGCTGGTGCGCGCCGCCATCGACGCCATCGCCGCGCACTGGGGGATCGACCCGACGGTGCCGTTCGGCAAGCTGCCGCGGAAGCACCGGGATCTGCTGCTCTACGGTCCCGGACCGGCCGGGCGCGGCGCCGACGCGCCGGCCCCGGCGCGCGGCCGCCGGGCCGGCGCCAAGGTCGAGCCCTACGGCAAGGATTTCGAGGGCGTCATCCCCAACCTGCGCCGCCGCTTCGACGAGGGCGTGTGGACGGTGCAGACCGAACTCGACGTCTACCGGGCGCTGCGCGACTGCGGCGACTGCCACGGCGCCCGCCTGAAGGCCGAGAGCCGCGCGGTGAAGCTCAAGGGCCGCTCGATGGCCGAGTACGTGTCGCTGCCGGTGAGCGAGGCACTGGCGGTGTTCGAGGCGATGACCCTGACCGAGCGCGAGACGGCGATCGCCGGCCGCATCCTCAAGGAGATCCGCGAGCGGCTGCGCTTCCTCGACGACGTCGGCGTCGGCTATCTGACGCTGGCGCGCAGCGCGGCGACGCTTTCGGGCGGCGAGGGGCAGCGCATCCGGCTGGCCACGCAGATCGGCTCGAACCTCACCGGCGTGCTCTACGTGCTCGACGAGCCCTCCATCGGCCTGCACCAGCGCGACAACCGCCGGCTGCTCGGCACGCTGGCCCGGCTGCGCGACCTCGGCAACACCGTGGTGGTCGTCGAGCACGACGAAGAGACGATCCGGATGGCCGACTACGTGGTCGACCTCGGCCCCGGGGCCGGCGAACACGGCGGGCGGGTGATGTTCCAGGGCACGCCGGCGGCGCTGGCCGCCGAGCCGGACTCACTGACCGGGGCGTATCTGTCGGGACGCCGGACCATCGACGCGCCGCGGACCCGGCGCAAGCCCGGCAGGCACGAACTGGTGATCAAGGGCGCGCGCGCCAACAACCTGAAGGACATCGACGTGCGCATTCCGCTCGGCCTGTTCGTCGCCGTCACCGGCGTCAGCGGGTCGGGGAAGAGCACCCTGGTCAACGACATCCTGTACCGGACGCTGGCGAAGCAGCTCTACCGCGCCAGCGACGAACCCGGACCGCACAGGAGCGTCGACGGCGTGACCCTGATCGACAAGGTGATCGAGATCGACCAGTCGCCGATCGGCCGGACGCCGCGATCGAATCCCGCCACCTACACCGGGCTGTTCTCGTTCATCCGCGATCTGTTCGCGATGGTGCCCGAGGCCAAGGCGCGCGGCTATCGCCCGGGGCGCTTCTCGTTCAACGTCAAGGGCGGGCGCTGCGAGGCCTGCCAGGGCGACGGCGTCATCGCCATCGAGATGCACTTCCTGCCCGACGTGTTCGTCACCTGCGAGCAGTGCAAGGGCCGGCGCTACAACCGCGAGACGCTCGACGTGAAGTATCGCGGCAAGTCGATTGCGGAAGTGCTCGACCTGACGGTGAGCCAGGCCCTGCCGCTGCTCGAGAACTTCCCGCTCATCGCCAACAAGCTGCGGACGCTCGAGAGCGTCGGACTCGGTTACGTGACGCTCGGCCAGTCGGCGACGACGTTGTCGGGCGGCGAGGCGCAACGGGTCAAACTGGCCCGCGAGCTGTCGAAGCGGGGCACCGGGCGCACGCTCTACATCCTCGACGAACCGACCACCGGCCTGCACTTCGAGGACGTCCGCAAGCTGCTCGACGTGCTGAACCGCCTCGTCGACCAGGGCAACACCGTGCTGGTCATCGAGCACAACCTCGACATCATCAAGGCCGCCGACTGGATCGTGGACCTCGGGCCCGAGGGCGGTGAGGGCGGCGGGCGCCTGGTGGCGCAAGGTACTCCGGAGGCGGTGGCCCGGGCCAAGGCGTCGCACACCGGCCGATTCCTGGCCGAGGCCCTTTCCGGGGCTCGCGCGTGAACTGTGTCAATCCGACCACAGGTGTGGAGAAGTTGCCTGTGGTTCGCCGGCCACACATCTCGATTTGGCCGGATCGGCGTCTCGAGACAAACATCTGCAGGACAACAAGTTAGACGCAAAGCATAGCCTCGCGCCAAGCAGGCACCTGGTTTGCTTCATAGAAAGTCGGACAAGCATCGCGTGGACGCTCAGCAGACACTTCGCCGCCAGGTTTCGTGTGCAGGGATCGGCCTGCACTCGGGCACCAAAGTCAGCCTGACCCTCAAACCCGCCGCGGCCGGCACCGGCATCGTCTTCCGCCGCACCGACCTCGGCATCGACATTCCGGCCTCGGTGGCTCACGTCAAGAGCCTCCACTACGCCACCGTGCTCGGCAGAGACGGCGCCACGGTGGAAACCGTGGAGCATCTGCTGGCCGCGCTGGTTTCGGCCGGTGTCGACAACGTCGTCATCGAACTCAGCCAGCGCGAGGTGCCGATCATGGACGGCAGCTCCGCGCCGTTTCTCTTCCTCATCCAGGAAGCGGGCATCAAGCGGCTGCCGGCGGCGCGGCGTTATCTGAAGGTGCTGCGCCCGGTCAGCGTCGCCCATGGCGACAAGCACATCGCCGTCTACCCGTCGGACCACTTCAAGGTCAGCTACACCATCAGCTTCGACCATCCGCTGCTGCGCCACCAGTCGCGCACCACGCGCATCACCGAGCAGAGCTTCGCCGACGACATCGCCGCCGCCCGCACCTTCGGCTTCCTGAAGGAAGTGGAGTGGATGCGCCAGCAGGGCCTGGCGCTCGGTGGCTCGCTCGAGAACGCCATCGTCATCGGCGACACCGGCGTGCTCAACGCGCTGCGGTTCGAGGACGAGTTCGTGCGCCACAAGATTCTCGACGCCGTCGGCGACCTGGCGCTGCTCGGCCACCCCGTGCTCGGGCACGTGGTGGCGCACCGCGCCGGCCACGCCCTGCACACGTCGCTGGCGCAGCAGCTGCTGGCCGAGACCGACGCGTGGACGTTGGTCGAGTCGACCGTGCCGGGCCAGCTGGTCGCCGAGGGTCTCCCGGCGGCCGTCCGCGCCCACTGATCGTCCCGTAACAGCCTCCATGTCCCACGGCCGCGGGTGCTCCGCGGCCGTTTCTTTTTGCGCGCCACGCGCCGCCGCCCGATCGCCGGCCATGAGGTAGGATTCCCGTTCCACCTCGTCCGCATGCACGCCGACCTGCAGGAGGCTCTCGACTTCCACCACGCCGTGCTCGCCGAGGGCAGCCGTGCCCTGGTGGGCTACGACCAGGCCAAGGCCGTGGCCAACGTCGTGCTGCTGTCGGAGATTCCGACCACCTACGACAAGCGCTCGGAGCGCCAGGTCAACGCCGGCAACCTGCTGCTGCGCGGCGTCCCCGGCGTGGGGAAGACCTTCTTCGGGGTGATTCTGGCGGCGATCAGCGACGCGAAGTTCGCGCGGATCCAGGGCCGCGCCGACCTGCAGCCGACCGAGGTGGTCGGCTTCCAGATGATCAACCCGGCCACCGGCCAGCTGGTGACCGAGTTCGGGCCGATGGCCTCGGCCGAGGTGATCCTGCTCGACGAGATCAACCGCATTCCCCTCAAGAGCCAGAGCGCCTTCCTCGAGGGGCTGCAGGATCGCAGCATCACCGTCGGCAAGGACACCTACGATCTGCCGGCGTTCAGCTTCGCGATCGCGACGATGAACCCCGTGGAGCTGGGCCAGGGGACCTTTCCGCTGTCGGAGGCGGCCACCGATCGCTTCGCGGCGATGGTGCAGATCGGCTACCTGCCGGCGGCCGAAGAAGAGAAGCTGGTCGACTTCGACTTCAAGCACATGACGCTCCGGCCGCTGCTGTCGAAGCAGCGCATCATCCACCTGCGCGGCGTGATCAGCGAGCGGGTGTTCCTGCACAAGGCGCTCGGCCGCTACGTGCAGCGCCTGGTCGGCGCCACCCGGCCCGCCGATCCCGACACCGACTGGCACCAGCCCTCCCCGTCGGCCCTGGTCGAGCGCGGCGTCGATCTGGGGGCCTCGCCGCGCGCGATCATCTGCTGGAGCCGGCTGGCCAAGACCTGGGCGCTGCTGCAGGGCGGCCGCGACGAGGTGTATCCGGAGGACATCCAGGCGCTGGCCCCGTACGTGCTCGGCCACCGCATCTGGCTCGGGCCGCATGCCGCCGCCCACGGGCTCACCACCGACCAGGTGATCGCCGACGTCGTCGCCGAGGTGCCGATCCCATGACCCACGCGCCGGCGGTCACCAGCCTCGTCGATCTGAACGAGATCACCAAGATCGAGCTGCTGGTCCTGCGCCGGCTGGCCAGCGGCGTGACCGGCGACCACCGCAGCCGCGCCGACGGCACCGGTTTCGACTTCGTCGGGCTGCGCGACTGGCAGGCCGGCGACCGCTTCTCGGCGATCGACTGGGCGCAGTCGTCGCTGACCAACTTCGCGCCGCTGGTCGTGCGGCAGTTCGACCAGCCGAGCACGGCCACGGTGCTGGCGGTGGCCGACGCGTCGCTGTCGACCCGCTGCGGCGCCGGCGGGCTGCCGGTGGCGGCCGTCGTGGCGCGGGCCGTGGCCACGATCGGGCTGTCGGCCGCGTTCTTCCAGGACCGGTTCGGCCTGCTGACGTTCGACCGCGGGTTCGCCGCCGTCGCCGGGGTGGCGCCGCGCACCGGCCGCGGCCACGTGGTGCACTGTCTCGAGGCCTACGAAACGCGGCGCGGCATGGAGCCGGTGGCCGCCGGCATCGGCGTGAGCGCGGCCGTGGCCGGCAGCCTGCGGTCGACCTCGCTCGTGCCGGTCATCTCCGACTTCCTGTTCGACGACGCGCTCGACGTCGTCGGCGAGCTGGCGCTCGTCAACGCGACCCACGACGTCTTCGTCGTGCTCGTCGACAGCGCCTGGGCGTTCGCCACGCCCGACCTGTCGGCGGGGTGGGTAACCGTGCACGATGCCGAGGGCGGCGCCGCGCGGGTCGTCTCGCGGCGCACCTGGCGCCAGCTGGCGGCCCAGGCGGCCGACTGGCAGGCGCGGGTCGCGCGGGCGTGCCGCGACGCCGAGCTCGACGTCGTCGTGTTGGGCGCCGGCGAGCGGCAGAGCGAACTGGCGCTGGCCGAGTTCGTCGCCGAGCGACGGCTGCGGCGGGTGACGCGATGACGCGACGTCGCCGCGCCGGGCGGCCCTTCGGAGCTGCCACAGGGGTCACCGCCATCTGGCTGGCACTCGCGGCCACCGCGTCCGCCCAGCCGCCCGCCGCCGGCGCGGTTCTGTCCGAGGCCGCGCCCTTCCAGTGCTGGTGGCGCAGCAGCAGCGGCGCCATCCGCCTCGGCGAGGTCGTCGAGGTGGCGCTCACCTGCGCCGCGCTCGAGCGGGACGATCTCAAGGCCGTGCCGGACGAGTCGCGCCTGACCGTGGCGGCGATCCAGATGGCTCCCTTCGAGATCGTCGGCGGCAGCCATCCGCCCGACCTGCGCACGGCCGACCGCCGGGTCTTCGAGTACCGCTACGCGCTGCGCATCATCGACGCCGACGTGATCGGCCGCGACGTCAAGCTGCCGCCTTTGTCGATTCCCTACCGGGTGGAGAGCCGCGTCGGCGCCGGGGCGGCGCTGGCCGGCCGCGACCTGGTCCACCTGATGCCGCAGCTCGTCTTCCGCGTGGTCTCGCAGGTGCCGGCCGACGCCACCGATATCCGCGATGCCGGTGACGCCTCGCTCGGCCGCATCGACGCCCTGCGCTTCCGCGCCTCGGCGCTGCGCGTGGCTACGCTGGTGCTCGGCGTGCTGGCGCTCATCGCCGGGGCCAGCGTGGTGCCGGCGCTGCTGGGCCGGTGGCGCGGCGGACGAGCGGTCGCCGCGGCCGGCCTGCCGGAGACCGCGGTGCTGCGGGCCGCGGCCCGCCGGCTCGGCGAGATCGTCGATCGGCATCCGCTGGGGGATCTCGACCCCGACGCGCTCGGCCAGGCGCATCAGGCGGCTCGCATCGTCGCCGCCAGCGCCGCCGGGCTGGAGATCCGCCAGGCGCCCCTCGGCGCCGGCGCTGCCGTGCCCGAGGGGCGGTTGGAGGCCACCGGCGGATGGCGCCGCCGCCGGACCGCGATCACCGCCAGCGCCACGGCCGCGTCGGTCGGCCGGGTCGTCGACGCGCTGCCGGCGGGCGCGGCCACCGCCCGGGCCAGGCTCGATCAGCTGCGCGACGCCCTGGCCACGCTGACCCGCGCCGAGTACGGAACCGGCGCGGCGGCCGAGAGCGGCGCGGTGCTCGACGCGCTCCGCTCGGTCAGGGACGCCGCTCAGACGCTGGCGCGCGAGCGGCGGTGGGCGTTCGGTCCACCCGCGAAGCCGGCGTCGCCCCTGGCCGCCGGGGACCGGTGATGAACCTGACGCCGCTGCGGGACGTCGCCGCGGCCCTGGCCGCCGACTGGCGGGCGATCGCCGGCGGCGTGTCGTTCGCGTCACGCGACGTGCCGCTGCTGACCGCGGCCGTCCTGACCGGTGTGGCACTGGTCGTCCTGGCGGTGCGCCTGCTGCGTGGCCGACGCGTCGATCGCGATGCGGTCACGGTGCCGGCACTGCTGGCGACGGCGCGCGGTTCGCGTCTGGCCTGGGTTCGCCACACGCCGCTGGCGCTGGCCGCCGCCGGCCTGCCCCTGGCCCTGCTGGCGCTGGCCGATCCCTACACGGCGCTGATCAGCCAGACCGTGTCGTATCCGGGCCGGCGCATCGCCCTGATGATCGACGCCTCGGACAGCATGCAGACGTCGTTCACGGCGGCCACGCTCAATCCCCGGGCCGCCACCGAGCCGGCCTTCTTCACCACCGTGGCGGCGGCCAGGCGCTTCGTCGAACTGCGGCGCACCAGCAAGTACCGCGACCTGATGGCGCTGGTCGAGTTCGGCGATCGTGCCTACGTGGTCACGCCGTTCACCAGCGACTACGACAACCTGCTCCTCAGCATCTCGCTCATCGGCGATCCGATCGAGTACTCGATGTTCCCGGATCCGGGCACCGTGATCGCCAGCGCCCTCGAGCAGAGCATCGAGATCTTCAAGGCGTTCCAGTTCCTGGAGGCGTCCGGCAACCTGATGGTGATCTTCACCGACGGCGAGGACACGACCTCGCTGGTCCACGGCCGCAGCCTCGACGACATCCTCAAGGCGGCGGTCGACAACCACATCCCGCTCTATTTCGTGCGCACCAACTACCAGAAGGCCTTCGGCGAAGGCATCCCCGACGCGCAGTGGCAGGCGGCGGTGGAGAAGACCGGCGGCCGCTACTACGTGGCCCGCGACGAGCAGACCCTGCTCGCCGCCGTCAGCGACATCGACCGCGCCGCGGTGGGCGCGATCCAGGTGACACAGTACTCGAGCCGGCAGCCCCGCTTCGCGCTCTGGGCGCTCGGGGCCGCCGGCTGCTGGCTGCTGGCCGCGGCGCTGCGTCTGGCCGTGCCGATCTTTGCGAGCTACCCATGAGGACACGACGATGACCACCGTGATGGGACGCGTGGTGCTGGCCCTGGTCCTGGCCGGCGCCGGGCTGTGGACGTGGCGCGAGGCCGCGCGCGCCGACGCGACCGCCGACGCCTGGCGCGCCGTGGCCGCGCTGGAGGCCGGCGTCGTGCCGCCGCCCGCGCCGTCGGCGTGGGCGCGCTGGCTGCCGGCGGCGTGGCGCGGCGACGATCCCGGCCCGCACCTGCAGGCCACCCACGACTATTGGCAGCGCCGCTTCGACGACCTGGTGCGGACGCGCGGCGGCGACCCCGACCCGGCGGTGATGTTCATGGCCGCCAATGCCGCCTACCGGTTGGCCCGGCAGGGGGGCGGCGTCGGGGCCGAGGCGGCGGCGCGGCTCGATCCGGTGATCGAGGCCTACGACGCGCTGCTCAAGGCGGCCTCCGGCCATCCCGATGCCGCCTGGAATTACGAGTTCGTCGCCCGGGCGCGCGACGCCGTCGCCCGCACCCGGCCGGCGGCGCGCGGCCGGCCCGCACCGCCGACGCCCGGCGTCGAAGACCCGTCGCCGGCGCGGTCGGTGCACGGGATGCCAGGCACGCCGCCTCCCGAAGTGAAGGCCGAGGACTTCGAGACGATCGCGCCGATGGACTTCGGCGACCGCGAGGCCCAGCCCGAGCCCACTCCGGGCACCACCATCAAGCGCAAGGGGTGAAGCGGCGATGACGTATGCCGCGCCCGGCGCCCTGTGGCTGCTCGCCGTGCCGGCGGCCCTGACCGCGTTGTGGGCGTGGCGGGCGGTGGGGCGATGGCGCGAGGCGCGGGCGCTGCGCGCCGCCCGCTCGGTGCCCTGGCGCGAACGGCACGGCCGGCTGGGCGCCCTGCCGGCGTGGCTGTGCCTGGTGGCCGCGGCGGCGTGCCTGCTCGCTGCGGTGGCGCGTCCCCGCGGCACCGCCACGGCCCTGGGCCGCGCCGGCGTGGACGTGGTGGTGCTGGCCGATGCCTCGGCCTCGATGCACGTCCAGGACGTGGCCGGCGGGCGGTGGGCGCGCGCCATGACCTTCCTGCGCCGCTTCGGCGATGCGCTCCGCTGGGACGACGACCGCATGGCGCTGGCCGCCTTCGCGCACATCGCCACGCCGCAGATCCGGTTGACCCGCGATCCGAACACGGTGTTCTTCTTCCTCGACCACCTGGGAGCGCGGCCGCCGTTCCGGCTCGAGGACGACACCACCTGGAACACCGATCTCGAACAGGCGGTGGCGTGGGGCCTGCGGATCCTCGACAAGGACGAAGAGCTGCACGGCCCGTCGCCCAATGCCCAGGTGTTCGTGATGCTCTCGGACGGCGAGGCGTGGAGCGGGCAGGTGGCCAAGTCGATCGACCGGGCCCGCGACGCGCGCGTGCCGATCTTCGTCGTCGGCGTCGGCACGCTGGCCGGCGACTGGCTGCCGGCGGTGGAGGTGGCGCCGACCGAGGAACCGGCGCCGCACGCGATCTCGCGGCTGAACCGCGCGTCTCTGATGCGCATCGCCGACAGCGCCGGCGGGCAGTACTTCGAGCTCGACCGCGACGCCGACCGCGACATCGCCAACGCCATTGTCGACGCGGGACGCCGACTGGCGCCGCCCAAGCCCGCCGAGCCGATGGTGGTGGAGTTCTACCCGCGGCTGCTGGCCGCCGCCGTCGCCCTTGCCGGCCTCGGCCTGGTGTTCATGCGCGGCGCCACCGAGCTGTGGCTGCAGGCGGCGTTCACGGCGCTGGCGCTGGCCGTCGTCACCCGCGTGCTGGCCTGATTGGGCAGACCGGCTTCAGTTCGTGCCCGGCCGGTGCCTGCGTGGACGGCTCACGGCACGTAGAGCATTTCGATCGCGTAGCCCAAGTCGAACGGCGCGCCGTCGCCCACTGGAAGGCGGTCGGTCTCCCACACCAAGGTCGGCGGCGGTGGCATCGCCGGGGCCGGATCCAGCTCGACGCCGTCTGGCCGCCACACCGTGATCGCCCCGTCGTCGCCTCGCGCCAGGGCATAGCCGCCCTCGTGCACCCGGCGGTGATGGCGACGGCACAGCAGCACGAGATTCTCGAGGCTGGTAATGCCGCCATCGATCCAATGCTCCACATGGTGCGCGTCGCAGATCCGCGACGTGCAGCCGGGGAACTGGCAGTGTTGGTCGCGAGTCTGCAGCGCCCGGCGGATCGCCGGCGGCACCGAGCGGGACTTGCGCCCGATGTCGAGCACGGCGCCGTCCCCGCCGAGGCGCGTCGCCACGACGGAGGCGTCGCAGCAGAGCCGTCGCGACGTCTCCGCGGAGACGTCCACCAGGCCCTGGTCCATCTCGACGGCGGCTGCCCCACCTTCCCCGGCCGCCACACCCTCGTGTGCGACGTGCAGGATCACCTGATACCGATCGGCCGTCGTCCCGCGCGTGAGGTCCGAGATGAGCGCCGCCTCGGCCAGCAGTACCAATGCGTCGGCCCGACGCTGCGACGGCGTCACCTCGCCCCGGAGCGTGTCGGCCTCCGGCATGGCCCGCTGTTCGTCCCACAGGCGATCGACCGCGGCCTGCAGCGCGCGCTGCACCACGGCACCCGCTTCCGGTGCCAGGCGCGCGCGGATGACCAGCATCCCGTCGTCGTCCACCCACGTGGACAGCTCGCGATGCTGATGACGCAGCTCCAGGGACTGCGCCGCCGTCGCCCGGTCCACGCGCCGCCAGGCGCCGACGAACCGCTCGACCTGCGCGGCGGTGGCAGCCTGGGCGAAATCGAGCAGCGACGCCTCGGTGTCGGGCCGGGCGACTCGGGTCAGCGCCCGCACCTTGGCATACGAGATCGCCCCGCGGGCCATCACCGCGCTGATGCGCGGCAGGTCGGCCAGCGCGCGGGCGACCCGCAGCTTCTCGCGAGCCGCCCCCAGCGAGATCCCCGTACGCCAGTGCAGCCAATGGGCACTGGTCGCGAACTCCCCGTGCCAGCCGGTGGTGGCATCGAACTGCCGCAGCATCACCAGAAGCTCGTAGGTGGCGGCATGCAGCTGCGCGGCCAACGCCGCGATGCGCTCGCCGAGATCGATGCTGGACTCGGACGGCCGTACCGGTGCAACGGGAGGTCGTGCCGAGGCGAATGGGACGAGGGCGGTCGTGGTCATGCGCCCATCCTCGCATCGCAGAATCTGCCGCGTCAGATTGGCGCCAGCGAGGCGACCGGCGGTCGCGACGCGATTCGAGTCGATGGGCCGCGCGATCGCCGACCAGGCGGCAACGTCAGCGACGGGCAGACCTGTTGGTGCGACACCCTGGATTCGCCCGGGCCAGACGTCAGAAACCTGTCAAGCGCAATCGACACCAGTCGGCGAGAAAACTTCGCGCCTCCCGCCCGGCGTCTCCCCGGAGACGCCCCGCGCGTCGCATCCCGCATCCCACGAAGTGCTACGGCCGGTACCGTGCACTGGTCGGACTGGTCGGGCTCAGGCGCCCACTTCCCTGAGCGCCTGCCGCACGGCCGTGCGCGCGCGATTCACCTCGCGTACCAGCTGCGCCCGCAGGAACCCCGCCTCGGGCCGCCCCTCGAGCGCCGCCAGCCCCTCGGCGCGGTTCAGGCCAGGCAGCGTGAAGCGCTTCGTCGCGCGCATGATCGGCGACCACTCGGCCGGGTCGTGCTGGAAGCGTCCGCCGCGGGTGTACATCACCGGGTTGAGGATCCGCCCCAGCCGAATCGCCGTGGCGTTCCACGCCGGCGCGTCGGCGCGCGAGGTGCCGCGACGGCGCTGGAATCGATCCAGGGCCTCGGCCAGGGCGTCGGTGTCGGCGGCGAGCGCCGAGAAATCGACCGCCGGCGCGGCCGCCCGGAAACCGGCCAGCGCGTCGAGCAACTCCTTCAACGTGGCCCGGTAGTCGAGGGGCAGGTAGGCTCCCGTGGCCAATCCCCAGACCGCCTCGAGGCCCACCTTCACGTCGGTCGCGAGGATGCCGACGTCGGCCTTGTCGCGCGTGTCGTGCTCGGTGTGCCACCACCAGGCGTTGCCGCACCCGCCGGTCCACGGCCGTTTGTCGGGATGTCCGTCGGCCAGGAACGGATAGGCGGAGAACGACGGCATGCCGCTGGCCAGGAACGACTGGTCGGCGGCGCGGGCTGGACGGAACACCGGCGCGTCCTTCTGGCCGGTGACCGTGGCGATCACCGACCGGCAGTAGGTGTCGAACTCGGCGACGGTGTTGCGGCAGTAGTAGACGGTGGCGCCCTTCACGCCCGGTGAGTCGATGTTGTAGTAGGCGAGACCGCCCTCGGCCAGCTCCGTGAAGAACGTGTCGGCGTACCACGTCGAGCCGCTGTAGCGGCCGTGCGAATGGCCCGGCCACCAGCACAGCCGCACCGATCGCTCCAGATGCGCGCGCTCCTTCCACAGCAGCTTGGCCATCTCCACGATGCAGGCGTCGCCGGTGGCGTTGTCGGTCACGCCCTCGTGCCAGGCGCAGTAGTGCCCGCCGACGAGGACGAACCGGTCGGGCTCACGCGTGCCTGGAACGCGCACCTCGGGCAGCTTCGACCGGTACCACCCGGTGTCGAGGCGGGTGGTCATCGTGGCCGTCACCGGCGTCCCGCCGGCCAGCAGCGCCTTCAGCGCACGCCCCGACTCCACGTCCACCGACACGGCCGCCACCGAGGGCAGTCGATCGACCTGGTCGAGTGACGGCGTGCCCCAGATGGTCGTGCCGATCATGTTGTGGATGAAGCGATCCTCGTTGGCGAAGACGATGCCGGCACAGCCCGCCTGACTGGCCTGGAGGATCGTCACCGGCGTGGCCAGACCGTCCACGAGGGCGATCCGGCCGCGCGCGGCCGAGAAGTCGCCGCCGCCGACCGGCACCAGCTCCGCGGTCAGCCCGTCCGGCCCGGTCGAACGGACGAACGAATGGGTTACACAGCGGTGGTCCTGCACGGCGGGGGACACGGTGCGGAAACCGGCATCGCGCGGGTAGCTGAGAAACGCGTCGAACTCGTGCACGGTCACCGGCAGACCCGCGGCGCGAAGCTCGGCGGCGAGATACTCGGCGGCGCGGTCCTCGCCCTCGCCCCCGGTGTCGCGATCCACGGTGGCGAACCAGTCGAGGTGACGGGTGAGCGCCGCGCTGTCGACGGCGGCCTGCATGCGGAGGAGAGGCGTGCGATCGGGTATCACGGGAGACGCCGTCAGTGTAGCGAAGTCAGGCCAGCGCCGGCCGGCGCCCTGCCTGCGACCCGGCCCACAGGGCCAGGAACGTGACCGGCGCAGCGATCCAGAACGGGTCGAGCGCCCGCGGATCGCCGAAGGACTGCCAGCCGAGCACCGCCAGGGTGCCGACGACGATGCCCGCCGCCGCGCCGGTGGCGTTGGCGCCGCGCCAGTAGAGGCCCATCAGCACGGTGATGGCCACCGGCGTGCGGATCATGAAGCCGAGCCGGATGTACTCGACGATGTGCGGCGCGTTCAGCGCCAGGACCAGCGCGACCAGCCCCAGGCCCGCGCACGACACCTGCGACAGCCGGAGATAGAAGCGGTCCGACCGGTCGGGCACGACCCGCTTGCAGACGTCGTTGACGAAGAGCGCCGTCGCCGCGTTGACGCTGCTTTCACCGCTGGTGACGACGGCGGCCAGAATCGCGCTCATCATCAGCGCCCGCAGCCCGACGGGCATCGCCGCCATCATCGAACGGGCGAACGCCTCCTCGGGGTTGGCGAGGTCGGGCAGCTGCTGCAGCGCGGCGATGCCGACCAGCATCGTCAGGAACCCGAACGGCGCCGCCATCAGCCCGCCGAGGATGAATCCGCGCCGCGACGCTTCGGGCGACTTCGACGCCCGGATCCGCTGATACCACTCCTGGCTGCCGAAGCGCGCCATCACCACCGTGATCAGCCAGGCGGTGATGGTCGGCGGATTCCACGTGCCGGTGGCGCCGCTGGTCCACGAGGCGTGGCTCGCCGGCACGCCGGCGAGCACGGCCGACAGCCCGCCGGCGGCGCTGATGAAGATCGGCACGCCGATGAGGAACCCGCCGAGCATCAGCACCCACTGATAGACGTCGCCGTAGGTCACCGATGGCATGCCGCCGAGCGCGGAGTAGAGGATCAGCGTGATGCCGACGACCAGGAACGCGGTGGTGTAGTCGAGGCCGATGAGCGCGGTGAGCACCGTGGCGCCGCCGACGATCTGCGCCGGCAGGATGGCGAAGGTGGCCAGGGCCAAGGCCACCGCCGAGATCGGCCTGAGCCACGGCCGATAGCGCGACTCCAGGTACTCGGCGAGCGTCGTCTCCTTGAGCGGATGGATCTTGTGGACCGCGACGTAGGCGAAGGGGATGAAGGCCAGCGCCTGCAGCGTGACGTACCACATGGCCGAGTAGCCGTCGCGATAGGCCATCGCCACCGAGCCCATCGAGTTGCCGGCGCCGATGTTGGTGGCGGCCACGGCGCAGCCGACGATCCACACGCCCCAGGTGCGGCCGCCGTCGTAGTAGTCGGAGTAGCGCTCGACCTTGAAATAGAAGTACAGCCCGAAGGCCAGCATCGCCAGGGCATAGACGATGACGACCGCGAGGTCGAGCGGATGCGCGGCGGGCACGGTCAGTCCGGGGCGGCCGCGGCGGCCGCGGCGAGGATGGCCCGCGCGTGGTCCAGCTCGTCGTCGTTCACCAGGTGGCCCATGCCTGGATAGATGCGGAGCGTCACCGCCGCGCCCATCGCCTCGAGCACGCGCGCGCTCTCGTCGACCCGCACCTTGGGCACGTGCGCGTCGACGTCGCTGCAGCCGAGAAACGCCGGCGTGCCGGCGAGCGACTCCGACGTGTCCCAGGTCGTGCCCGGCGGGCCGATCAGGCCGCCGCTGAAAGCGACGAGTCCGCCCCATCGGGCCGGACGCGTGGCGACGAACTCGCTGGCCAGGCACGCGCCCTGCGAGAAGCCGAGCAGCACGATGCGCTCGCGCGGCACGCCGGCGGTGACCGCCGCGGCGACCACGGCGTCGAGGCGGCGCAGCGCCGACGACAGGTGCGGCTCGTTCTGCTCGCGCGGGGCCAGGAACGACAACGGATACCACGAGTTGTTGGCCGCCGCCGGGGCCAGCCACGACACGTCCGGGTGGGCGAGCGAACGCGCCAGGTCGAGGATGTTGCGCGGTGAGGCGTTGCGGCCGTGCACCATCACCACGGCGGCGCGGCCCTGGCCGAGCGGCCGCCCGGTGGCGACCACCTCCTGACCAGCGTGCGGATCGTCCCGAGGCGTCATGCGCGGTACGTGACCTGATCCAGTCCGGCCTCGATCGAGGGCCGGTGCGGTTCTTCCCAGGGCGGCAGCTTCAGGTCGCGGCCGAGCGATTCGAGCGGCTCGTCCACGGCGAAGCCGGGCTGCATCGTCGCCACCTCGTAGAGCACGCCGCCCGGTTCGCGAAAATAGATCGACGTGAAGTACTGCCGGTCGCGCACCTCGGTCACGCCGACGCCGGCGCCGAGCAGCGACTCGCGCAGGGCCAGTTGTTCATCCGCGGTGCCGATGGCCAGGGCCACGTGGTGCACGGTGCCGAGGCCGTTCCGGCCGCGCGGACCGTCGGGCTGGTGGTGGATCTCGAGGCGATGGCCGGGCACGTCGCCGTTGACGGCGAGACGGGTCCGTGGACCCTCCTGGCCGACCACCGAGAAGCCCAGGTGGCGTTCCAGGAAGGCGATGCTCGGGCCCGGCGAGGCGATGGTCATCGTCACGCTGTGCAGGCCGCGAATCGCCGCCGTGGCCGGCACGCCGCCGCCGTGCCACGGCGTGCGCGCGTCGCCGGCGCCGGCCACGAGCTCGAACGTCAGTCCCGACGGGTCGAGCACCACCAGCGACTCCTCGCCGAAGCGCGGCTCCACGGCGGTGACCGCAACCCCACGCGACGTGAGCCGCTCGCGCCAGGCGCCCAGCGACCCGCGTGGCACCGAGAACGAGGTCGTCGTGATCTGGCCGGTGCCCTCGGTGCCGGGCGGGACGCCGTGGCCACGGTAGGGGAACGTCGTCCAGATGGTGCCGGGCGTGCCGCGCTCGTCGCCGTAGTAGAAGTGGTAGACGTGGTGGTTGTCGAAGTTGACGGTCTTCTTGACCAGGCGGAGGCCCAGCACGTCGAGGCAGAAGTCGAGGTCGGCCTGGGCCCCGTCGACCGTGGCGGTGACGTGATGCAGGCCGAGCAGGGCGGGCGTCATGCCGCCATTCTACGGGAGGCGGCGCAACGGTCTGGCGACACACGCGCTTGCGCTACCATGCCGGCCATGGATCGACAGGTGGCGTGGCTGGCTCTGGTGGCGATGGTGGCAACGCTCGGGCCGTCGCCACGGGCCGCTGACGACCCGTGGGCGGCCTTCGAGCCGATCCAGCCGGATCTCTTCAAGGCCGGCGCGACGCTGGTCAATGCGTTCGCCGACATCGACGGCGACGGCGATCTCGACCTGTTCGTCGGCTTCGATGGCGCGCCGAACCGGCTCTACCGCAACGACTCGGGCACGTTCACCGATAGCGCGGCCGCGGCCGGCGTGGCCGACGCCCGGGCCACTCGTGCCTCGGCATTCGCCGACGTCGATGCCGACGGCGACGCCGATCTGCTGCTCGGCCTCACGCCTGGTCCGGCCGGTTCCGTGCTGCGGCTCTACCGCAATGACGGCGGCCGTTTCGTGGACCACACCGCCGCAGCGGGCCTGGTCGTGGCCAAGGGCGCCGTCCGCCAACCGGCGTGGGTGGACTTCGACGGCGACGGCGATCTCGACCTGTTCGTCGGCTTCCGCGATCGGCCGAACGCGCTCTACCGGAACGACGCCGGCACCTTCAGTGACGTGGCTGGAACGGTCGGTCTGGCCGACCCGCGCCGCACCGTCGGCGCGGTGTGGTTCGACATGGACGAGGACGGCGACCTCGACGTGGCCGTGGCCAACATGGACGGCGACGCCAACGGCCTGTTCGTGAACGACGGCGGGCGCTTCACCGACGTCGCCGAAGCGGCCGGGGTCGCCTGGGGCGGCCGGCGGCCGAAGGACCCCGGCAACGGCACGGTGCGGGTTTGCGCCGCCGACATGGACAACGATGGGCGGCTCGACCTGCTGGCCGCCAACTACGGTGCCCTCGGCTACTTCGTGAACCGCGGCCAGGGCCGTTTCGAGGACCGCGCCCAGGCGGCGGGCCTGGCCGTGGACAGCCGCTACGACGCGTGCGCGCCGGCCGACGTCGATCACGACGGCCGCCAGGATCTCTACGTGAACGGCACCGTCACCGGCGGCGCCAGCTGGCAGGACTTCCTGTTCCGCAACACCGCCTCCGGGTTCGTCGATGCGACGCCGTCCGCCCTGCGTGCCCTGCAGGCCGACCACGGCGTGCAATGGGCCGACGTGGACGCCGACGGCGATCTCGACCTGGCGCTCACCGGCGGCCGCCCCGACGGCATGCACTACCTGATGCGCAACCTGCTGCCGGCCGACGCGGCGAAGCGCTCGGTGCAGGTGCGCGCGCTCGACGCCCGCGGCCGCGCCACCCTGGCCGGCGCCGAGGTGCGGGTGTTCGCCGCCGGCACGTCGCGGCTGCTGGGGCTGCGCCTGGTGGATGCCGGCTCGGGCTACGACGCCCAGAGCGACATGCCGGTGCACGTCGGGGTGCCGCCGGGCGTCACCCGCGTGGACGTGCAACTCACCGTGCCGAGGGGCGGCACGCGCCAGGTCACCTGGCGGCGCGGCCTGGACGTGCGCGGGTCGAGCGGGCGCGCGGTCGAGCTGCGCGCGACGCGCTGAACCGACTCAGGCCCTCAGCCTTCTTCACACCTCTCTCACGACCTGTCGGCGATCCCTCGGCTAGTCTCGGCTGCCGGACGAGGAGGGCGCGATGCGACGACTGGGCACGGGTGTCGTGATGCTGCTGATGGGCGGGGCCGTGGCCCTGGCGCAAGGGCCAGCGCCGGCCACGACATTCGCCGAGCTGCAGCAACGCGTGACCGCCGGCGATCGGCTCGAGGTCGTCGATGCGCGGAGCGTGCGCACGGCGGGGACGCTCGTCGGGGTCACGGCCTCGGCGCTCACGCTGCGCGTCGGCCGGCGGTCCCGCGACTTCCCGGCGGACGACGTCGTGCGAGTCGAACGCCGGCGGCCCGATCCGAAGCGCGACGGGGTGCTGATTGGACTCGGCACCGGCGCGTCCGTCGGCGCGCTCATCGGGCCAGCCGATTCACAGACCTGTCCCACGTCGGGCGTCGAGTGCGGCCAAGGCGCGCTGCTGGGGGCGATCGCCGGGGCGCTCTGGGGCGCGGCGGTCGGCTGGATGGTGGACACGGCGCGCACCGCCCGTGAGGTCGTCTACCTCCGCACGGCAGCCGGTCACCCTCGAGACGGCCCGGTCGTCACGGATGATCGGTCCGGCGCTGGCGTGGGCTGGGGGCGGCTACGCCGGCTGGCCCGGCCCCGGCGCCAGCGCGTCCTTCGGCGCCCACGACACGTCGACGCCGTTGCGCTTGAACAGGCCGATCAGGCCCGACTTGTCGAGCGCCTTGGCGTAGGCGTCCTCGGGCCTGACCAGCTGCTTCTTCACCAGGTCGAGGAAGCTGTCGTTCATCAGGCACATGCCCAGCTTCTTGCCCGACTGCATGATCGAGGGGATCTGGAAGGTCTTGCCCTCGCGGATCAGGTTCGAGATCGACATCGAGGCGATCATCACCTCGAGCGCCGGGACGCGGCCGCCGCCGACCTTCTTGCACAGCATCTGGCTGATCACGCCCTTCAGGCTGTCGGCCAGCATCATGCGGATCTGCTGCTGCCGCTCGGTCGGGAACTGGTTGATGATGCGGTCGATGGTGCCGTGCGCCGACGAGGTGTGCAGCGTGCCGAACACCAGGTGGCCGGTCTCGGCGGTCTCGATGGCGATGGCCATCGTTTCCAGGTCGCGCAGCTCGCCGACCAGCACGATGTCGGGGTCCTCACGCAGCGCCGCGCGCAGCGCGTCCTTGAACGAGTCGGTATGGTCGCCGACCTGGCGCTGGTTGACCAGGCACTTCTTGTTCTCGTGGACGAACTCGAGCGGATCCTCGATGGTGATGATGTGGTCGGCGCGGGTGCGGTTGATGTAGTCGATGAGCGCGCACAGCGTCGTCGACTTGCCCGAGCCGGTCGGGCCGGTGACCAACACCAGCCCCTTGGGCAGCTTGCAGAGGTCGAGGATTTCGGACGACAGGCCCATCTCCTCGGCGGTGATGATCCTGCTCGGGATGATGCGGAACACGCCGCCCGGGCCCTTGCGGTCCGTGAACAGGTTGCCGCGAAAGCGGCCGACGCCGGCGATCTCGTAGGCGAAGTCGGCGTCGTGGCGGCGCTCGAACTCCTCGCGGGCGCGCGGCGTCGCCACCGACAGCAGCAGCCGCTCGGTGTCGCGGGCCGAGAGCGCGCTCACTCCGGGCAGCGCCTTCATCTCGCCGTCGTGACGCACGATCGGCGCGTTGCCGGCCGACAGGTGCAGGTCCGACGCCTTCATCTCGACCATCGCCTTGAGCAGGGCGTCCATCGGACTGGTCGGCGTGGCGCCGCCGGCGGCCGGCGCGGCGCCGGACGGGACGGTCGTGGAGGGAGCGACGGAGGCGGCGTGCGGCGTCATGCGGTGGTCCCGACGAGCTCGACCACGCGGGTGACGTGGCGCTTCTGGATGAGGTGGTGCACCGAGCCGGAGCGCACGGTGATGAACGCCTCTGAGGCGTTCAGCCAGTCGGCGACCCGCTGCTGGCCGGGCGGCATGTCGATCACGATGTCGCCCTCGAAGACGGCGCCGCCGGCGTTCACGGCCACCCGGTACACCGGCGTGTCGACCACCGCGTCGGCGGGGTCGAGGTTGGCGTCGGCCGGCACGGTGATGGCGACCACCGCGTCGCGGTTGACGATGGTCAGCGCGCCCGTCTCCTGCGAGCGGAACGGGAAGAAGGCGTGGGCGCTCTCAATCCACTCCTCGGGTCGCATCGGGCCCGGCTGCCGCGACGACTGCGACGGCAGGAAGATCTCGCCGAGCACCGACTGGCGGTCGGTGCTCCGGATCTCCACCGGCAGGCTGATGGTCGGGACTCGCAGGTCGTGCATGGCGCGGGGATTTCCCTGCGAATAATCGGCCAGCCGCGCCCGGAGCGCAGGTGAGCCATGCCCGAGTCCGGCAGCGTGTGCACCCTCGCGCAGCGGTGCGCCGCAAGGGGCCCGTATACTGGCCTTCCCATGTCGTCCGCTCGTCGCGTCCTCTTCGCGTCGCTCCTCGGCCTGAGCCTCGCCGTGGTCCGTCCTACATCACAGACGACGGCATTCGTAATCGCCGGCGCGGAGCTCGCCGACGGCACCGGGGCGCCGCTCCGGCGCGCCGACGTCCGTGTCGAAGGCGACACGATCGCGGCGGTCGGGGCGGTGGCGCCTCGGGCCGGCGAGCCCGTGGTGGACGGCACCGGGCTGGTGCTGGCGCCCGGCTTCATCGACGCCCACAACCACTCGACCGACGGCCTGGAACGCGAGCGCGAGGCCGTGACCCAGGTGTCGCAGGGCATCACCACGCTGGCCGTGGGGCAGGACGGCAGCTCGCCGTGGCCGATTGCCGGCTACCTGAACCGCCTGCGCGAGCGGCCGCCAGCCGTGAACGTCGTCGTGCTGGCCGGCCACGCCACCATCCGCGCGCAGGTGCTGGGCCAGGACTACAAGCGCCGCGCCCGTCCGCCCGAGGTGGCGCGGATGCGGACGCTGGTCGACCAGGCCATGCGCGAGGGGGCGTTCGGGCTGTCGTCGGGGCTCGAGTACGAGGTGGGCTCCTACTCGGACATCGAGGAAGTGGTGGAGATGGCCCGGGCCGCCGGCGCCGGTGGCGGTTACTACATCTCGCACATCCGCGACGAAGCCGACCTGTCGATGGACGCGATCCGCGAGGCCATCGCCATCGGCGAACGCGGCAGGCTGCCGGTGCAGATCACCCACATCAAGCTCGGCACGGTCGGGGTGTGGGGCAAGGCGCGCGAGGTGGTGGCGCTGGTCGAGGCGGCGCAGAAGCGCGGCGTGGACGTGACCGCCGACGCCTACCCCTACCTGGCCTGGCAGTCGACGCCGCGGGTGCTGGTGCCGAACAAGAAGTACGACGATCCGGCCAGCGTGAAGCGCGGTCTCGACGACATCGGCGGAGCGAAGAACGTCCAGATCACCCGGTGGGGGGCGTATCCGCAGTACGTCGGCAACCGCCTCGACGAGATGGCCCGGGCCGAAGGGATCAGCGACATCGAGGCCTACGTCCGTTTCGCCAGGGACGACGACGCCGGGATGATCGGCCACGCGATGATCGAGGACGACCTGAAGGTGTTCTACCAGCAGCCGTGGGTGATGGTGGCCAGTGACGGCGGCATCGCCAACAACCACCCGCGCGGCGCCGGCACCTTTCCGCGCGTGCTCGGCCGCCTGGTCCGCGAGCAGGGGTGGATGACGCTGCCCGACGCGATCCGCAAGATGACGACGATGCCGGCGGCGCGGATCGGCCTGAAGGACCGCGGCCGCATCGCCGAAGGCCTGAAGGCCGACCTGGTGCTGTTCGATCCGAAGACCGTGATCGACCACTCGACCTTCGAGCAGCCGCGGGCCCTGGCCACGGGCATCAGCCGCGTGTGGGTCAACGGCGCCGTGGTCTGGACCGGCACGGCTGCCGCCGGCGCCTACCCCGGCCGCGTGCTGACGCGCTAGCCCCTCCCGCCCCGCCGATCGGCCGGTCCGACGCCCGCGTGCGATAAGGGCCGGCCCGTCGTGGCGGGATCCGCCTCTCGTTCTCGATTGCCCCAGTAGAAGGCATTCGCCGTCGACGGCTGTCGCTTGGACGTCGTCGCCAGCCCCCTGTGGAGGAACGAGATGCGAGTCGTGAGATCGTTCGTTGTCCTGGCGGCCTTGGCCGTCACTGCGGCGCCGGCCGCCGCCCAGCAGCTCGACACCGTGCTCCGCTGGAACCGCGCCATGGTCGCCGCGATCGCGGCACCCACCGCCAACCCGTCGACGGTGTTCGTGACGCGGCCCCTGGCGATGACCAGCCTGGCGGTCTTCGAGGCGGCCAACGCCTTCGAGCGGCGCTACCTCGGGCTCGTCGACGTTGCCGCGGCACCGGCTGGCGCCTCGCGGGACGCCGCCGTCGCCCAGGCGGCGCACGACGTGCTCGTGGCCCTCCTGCCGACGCAGACCGCCACCCTCGACGCGCTGCTGGCGGCGTCGCTGGCCGGGATCGACGAGAGCGGCGCACGCGACGGCGCCGCGGTCGGGGCGGCCGCGGCCAGGGCGGTGCTGGCGCTGCGGGTCGGCGACGGCTGGGAGCAGCCGTTCCCGGTGCTGTCGCTGCCCGGTCTGCCCGGCTACTGGACGCCGACACCGCCGGCCAACGCCGCCGCCGCGTTCACCAACTACCCCGGCGTGCGCGGCTTCATCGTGCCCAACGGCCGGCAGTTCCTCACCGAGGGGCCGCCGGCGCTCGCCAGCGAGCGCTACGCGCGCGACCTCAACGAGACGAAGCTCTGGGGGGCGGTGGACAGCGCGGTGCGCACGGCCGAGCAGACGCAGGCGGCGCGCCTCTGGGCCAGCGTCGGCACGTCGACGCACTTCTGGGTGGTCTGGAACCAGGTGCTGGCCACGGTCGCGGTCCGAGAAGGCCAGAGCGGACTCGACGCGGCGCGGGCGTTCGCGCTGCTGAACATGACCCACCACGACGCGCTGCTGACGTCGTTCACCGGCAAGTACATCTACGGACTGTGGCGGCCGATCACGGCCATCCGCGCCGCCGACACCGACGGCAACGCGGCCACCGAGGCCGACCCGACGTGGACGTCGCTCGTCCCGACGCCGCCCTATCCCGGCCACCCCGGCAACATGGCCTGCCTCGGCTCGGCGCAGGCGCGCGTCCTCGAGCGGGTGTTCGGCCGCGACGCCGTGCCATTCGACGTCACGTGGACCGGCACGACCGGCCCCACCGTCACCCGGCACTACAACGGCTTCCGCGAACTGGCCGACGAAGGCGGTTACGCCCGGATCTGGGGCGGCATCCACTTCCGCTTCGAGACGTTGGCCAGCTTCGGGTCGTGCACCCGGCTGGGCGACTACGCGGCCGACAACGTGCTGCGGGCCCGGTAGGCCGTGGTGAGTCGCGGTGCGGGGCATGCCGGTCACGGCACCGGTAGGCCCTCCCGCGGCTCACGCTTCGCGCCGCCCTACGGGAGCGCGGCCCGTGTCAGCGGACCCAGACGCTGCGCGTCGTCGTCGGCGACCCGCACTTCTCGAACCAGTCGATGCCCTCGCTCACCAGGTCGAACTTGAGCGCGTAGCGGCCCGGTGCCTCGGGCAGCGGCACGTCGATGGCGACGTCGGCGGTGCCGCCGGCGGGGATGTCGCCGGGCAGCCAGGCCCGCGCGTGGTCGCGGTTCAGCATCGCGCCGTCCGGGGCCATCAGCTGGGCGCCGAGCCGCACCAGGCGGCGGCCGTAGCTGGCCTGGGCGCGGAACGGCCGCTGCGACTGGTTGCGCACGCGGGTCTTCACGGCGAGGGACTGGCCGGCCCGGCCGATCAGCGGCACCCCGGGAATCAGCGTGCGGACGTCGATTTCGGCGCGCGGCGTCGCCCCCGGGATCGCATTGCCGAGGCCCGAGTGGTCCCACACCTCGTACTTGATGCGGTCGAAGTCCGGCGTGCCCGGGGCGAAGCGGCGCGAGAACGAGTCCTCGGGGTGATCGGTGATCTCCCACGACAGGCGATCGACGCCGAACTCCACGGCCAGCCGCCGCGCCTGCTCCATCTCTTCGTCGGAGTCGTTCCACTTGAACAGGATGTAGCGCCAGTTGAGCTGCGGGACGTCGCGGCCGTGCTTCGCCTTCTCGTCGGCCATCGCCCGCAGGTTGGCGGTGGCAACGTCGAACCGGCCGCGCTGGCGGTACTTCTCGTAGACCGCCTGCGAGGCGCCGTCGATCGAGAAGGTGACCTCGTCGATGCCCGAGTGCACCAGCCGGCGCGCCTTCTCCTCGGTGAGCGCGCCGCCGTTGGTGCTCGTGTAGAGATAGATGTGCGGGAACTTCGTCTTGATGTACTCGCACATCTCGACGGCGCGCTTGTGCAGGAACGCTTCTCCGTAGTTGAAGAAGTCGACCCGCACCAGCGTCGGCCCCGCCTCGTCGATGACCCGCCTGAACAGGTCGAAGTCGAGCATGCCGGCCTGGCGCGTGCGGGTGATGCCGGTCTCGGGCGCGCAGCAGGCCTGGAAGCACGAGATGTTGCAGGCGGCCGTGCACTCCACGTAGAGGCGGCTGGGCAGCGGGGCCACGTTCAGGTCGCGGATGGGCGCCGGCTCGTCGGCCTCGAGCGGCAGCTTCAGCGGGCAGTCGCCGCAGAAGGTCGAGCCGCCGCCGTTCAGGTCCTGGCGCAGCGTCGAGGCGGTCGGCCCGCGCCACACCTCGGCCAGGCTGACGAGGCGGCTGTCGCCGAGGACCCGCTTGGCGTACGGGTCGGAGCAGCCGCACGAGACCCGGCCGTCGCACAGCAGGATGGCCGTGGACCACGGCCAGGAACAGGTGAAGCGGGACGCCTGGAAGTTCAGCGACATGTCGAGCGGGGGCTCAGGGCTCCGCGCTGCCGAGCTTCTTCATCACCCGTTCGAGGCGGCCGTTCTCGTAGGTGGTGTAGCAGAGCGCCAGCGCCTCGCTGAGGTACTGGCGCGATTCCGCGTCGGTGAGCTGGCCGAGCACGTGCTGCACCTCGCGCACGGTGTGCTCGTAGGAGTAGTCGTCGGGGTCGTCCCAGCAGGTCTTGAACAGCGCTTCGAGCACCGACTGGAGGTCGCCGTCGAGCTCGATGGCCACGCCCTTGGACGTCGTGATCGTCCGCATCGGCGTCAGGCTCCGAAGCTGGCGAGCGCCGCCGCCTCGTCGGCGTGGAGCGCCAGGAAGTTGTGGGCGCCGGTCATCGTCAGCATCGTCTCGACGCGCTTCTGCACGCCGGCCAGCTTCAGCGCGCCGCCCTTGCCGGCGGCCTGGCGGTAGAGGTCCATCAGACAGCCGATGGTGGCGCTGTCCACGTAGGTGACCTTCGAGAAGTCGAGCAGCACCTTGCGATCGCCGGCGTCGAGAAGACCCGTGACCGCGCCGGCGAAGTCGGCGAGCAGGGGATACATGAGGCGGGCCTCGTCGAGCCGCACGATGGCCACGTCCTGGTTGCGGTCGATGCTGAAGTTCATCCTGCCACTCCGCTCCGGCGGGGGTCGTCGCCGCCTGCTGCCCGCGCCGCCACGGCGCGGTTGTCGTCGTCCCGAATGCGGCTGATCTGCCGCGCCAACTCCGTCCGTCCGCGGTTGATCCGCGACTTCACCGTGCCCTCGGGCAGGCCGAGCTTGTCGGCGATCTCCTGGTAGGTCATCTCCTGCAGATCGCGCATCTTGACCGCCTCGCGCAGCGTCGGCGCCAGCTCGCGCATCGCCCGCTGCAGCAGCTGGCGGCGGTCGAGGTGCTCGAGCGCGGCCAGCGGGCTGGTGGTGTTCGACACCGGGGCGAGGTCGCCCGGATCGACGTCGCGATCGATGGTCTCGCGCTCCTTGCGGACGCTGCGGTAGTGGTCGATGCAGAGATTGCGGCTGACGCTGACCAGCCAGGTCTGGAAGTTGGCCCGGCGATCGAAGGTGTCGAGCGACTTGAAGATCTTGACGAAGACGTCCTGGGTCAGATCTTCGGCGAGGTCGTGGCGGCCGGTGAACTTGTAGGCGATGTTGAAGACCTTGCGCCAGTGCTGGCGGACGATCTGCTCCCAGGCCGCCTGGTCGCCGGCCAGACAGCGCTGGATCAGCGTATCGATGGCGTCGGGCTGGCCCGGCGAGGCGTCGAAGGACATGGAAAAGGTGATGGTATCATCGCGGGTCCCCGCCGTGAATCAGCCCTTCCTGCAGCACGCTCCCGGAGGCTTTCGGCTCGAGTCGGTGGCCGCCGCGGACGTGGCGGCGGCGCTCGGCACGCCCTGCTACGTCTACAGCGCCGGCGCGATCCGCGCCGCCTACGGCCGTCTCGACCACGCGTTCGGCGGCCGCGCCCACGCCATCCACTACGCCCTCAAGGCCAATTCCACGCTCGCCATCGTGCGCCTGCTGCGCTCGCTCGGCAGTCGCGTCGACGCCAATTCGATGGGCGAAGTGGACGTCGCGCTGCGCAGCGGCTTCGCGCCGCGCGACATCGTCTTCACCGGCGTCGGCAAGTCGCACGCCGAGCTGAGCCGCGCCGTCACGCTCGACGTGCACGCCATCAACGTCGAGTCGCCCGGCGAACTGGATCGGCTCGACGCCATCGCCGTCGCGCACGGCACCCGCGTCCGCGTCGCCCTGCGCGTCAACCCCGACATCGACGCGCAGAGCCACCCGCACATCTCCACGGGCCTGCGCGACAACAAGTTCGGCGTGCCGATCGCGCTCGCCCGCACGCTCATCGGCGACATGGCGCGGCGCCGCGGCCTGGTGCCGGTCGGCGTGCACGTCCACATCGGCTCGCAGATCACCACGCTCGACCCGCTCACCCGCGCCGCCGAGGCGGTCACCGCCCTCGGCCGCGCCCTGCTGGCCGACGGCGTGCCGCTGGAGCAGCTCGATTTCGGCGGCGGCCTCGGCATCTCCTACGACGGCGCGCCGGTGCCCGATGCCGGCGACTACGTGCGGGCGCTGGTCGGCGCCGCCGGCGACATCCCCTTGGCACTGGCCATCGAGCCGGGCCGATCGATCGTCGGCCCGGCCGGGGTGCTCCTCGCCACCGTGGTCGACGTGAAGCACGTGCCGGGCGGCCGCCGGTTCGTCGTGCTCGACGCCGGCATGACCGAGCTGATGCGGCCGGCGCTCTACGGCGCCTTCCACCGTATCGAGCCGGCCATGCCGCGGCCGGGCGCGGCGGAGCCCAGCGACGTCGTCGGCCCGATCTGCGAGAGCACCGACCGCTTCGCGCGCGATCTGGCGCTGCCTCCGGTCGAGGTCGGCGACCTGGTGGTGATCCGCGACGTCGGCGCCTATGGCGCGGTGCTCGGCTCGACCTACCTGCGCCGTCCGCTGCCGCCCGAAGCGCTGGTGGACGGCGACCGCTGGACGACGATCCGCCGCCGGCAGACGCTCGACGAGCTGCTGCAGCTGGAGGCGTGAGCGTGGCCTCCGGGCACCTGATTGCCTTCGAAGGGCTCGACCAGAGCGGCAAGCAGACGCAGGCCGAATGGCTGGCGGCGGCGCTGCGCGATGCCGGCTACCTCGTGCAGACGCTGTCGTTCCCCGACTACCAGACCAGCATCGGCGCCGAGATCGGCGCCGCGCTGCAGGGCCAGCGGGCCTACGGGCCCGACGTGCTGCAGCTGCTCTACATCGCCAACCGCTACGAGCACGCGCCGCGCATTCGCGCCTGGCTGGCCGCCGGCCAGATGGTGGTGGCCGACCGCTACGCGGCCTCGAGCCTGGCCTACGGCGAGGCCCAGGGCCTGGACGTGGCCTGGCTCGCCGAGACCCAGCGCCTGCTGCCGGCGGCCGACCTCACCGTGATGCTCGACATCGCCCCGGAGACGTCGCTGTCGCGCAAACGCGCCGCCCGCGACAAGTTCGAGCGCGACCTGCCGCTGCTGGCCCGCGTGCGCGAGAGCTATCGCCGTCAGGCCCAGGCCCCGGGCTGGCAGCTCATCGACGGCACGCAGCCGGCCGAGGCGGTGCGCGCCGACGTCACGGCCGCCGTGCGCGCACGGCTCGGGCTGCGGTAACCACCACCACCGACCTCGCCCCGGCGGCGACCAGGAGGTCGGCGCAGGCGCCCGCCGTGGCCCCGGTCGTCAGCACGTCGTCCACCAGGGCCACCTGCCGTCCGGCCAGCCAGGGCGCCCGGCGGGTCAGCGCGAACGCGCCCTGCAGGTTGTCGCGGCGCGCGTCGCCCGGCAGCCCCACCTGCGGCGCGGTGTGGCGGACGCGGCGCAGCGCCGCGCACAGCGGCGGCCCCAGTCCCGCGGCCAGCAGCGCCGCCTGGTTGAAGCCGCGCTCACGCTCGCGCCGCGGGTGCAGCGGCACCGGCACGACGAGGTCGATCCGGTCGGCCAGGTCGCGCGCGGCGGTGCGCATCAGGGCGGCGAGCGGCGGCGCCACCGAGGGGCGCCGGCCGTACTTGAGGGCGTGGACGACCTCGGCCAACTGGCCGTCGAAGGCGCCGACGGCGCGGGCGTGGCTGGCCGCGCCGAGGGCGACCGAGCACGGCTGGCAGCGGCCCGCGGGCGCGGCCCGCGCGCTCGGCAGCGGCTCGCCGCACGTGGCGCACCACGGCGGGCTGAAGCGCGCCACCCGCGCCCAGCACCCGGCGCATACCGCCCCGTCGAGCGGCCGCGGCAGCACCACGGCGCAGATCGCACACTGCGGCGCCAGCAGCACCGCGAGCGCGGCATCGGCCAGCGCCCTCAGCATGCGCGGGCGTGCGCCGCGCGAAGCGGGTCAGGCGGCGGGAGAGGGCGTGGGCTCGGGCAGGGCCACGGCGCGGGCGTTGCCCCACAGCCGTTCGAGGCCGTAGAACATCCGCGCGTTGGGCGCGAACACGTGGACCACGAAGTCGAAGTAGTCGAGCAGCACCCACTCGCCGCGTTCGTAGCCCTCGACGTGGCTGGGGCGGAGCTTCTTCGCCTTGAGCTTCTGCTCGACCGCGTCGGCGATGGCCTGCACCTGACGGCGGTTCTGGCCCGTGCACACGACGAAGTAGTCGGTGAAGGCGTCGGCCTCGCGGAGGTCGAGCGCCAGCACGTCCTCGGCCTTCTTCTCGCGCGCCGCCTCGACGGCGGCGAGAATCGCCGCCGGCAGTCGCGATCGCTTCGTGCTCCGTCCACTGCTCGTCTTCGCCATGCAAGCTACCTACCACGCGGCGCGGGCGTAGAGCCCATGCCGTCGAATGTACTGCTCCACGCGCGGCGGCACCAGCCCGGCCAGCGAGAATCCCTGGGCCGCGCGGCCGCGGATGGCCGTGGACGAGATGTCGGGCGTCACGGCTTCGACCAGGATCAGGCCGGTGCCCGCGGTCGCCTCGAGGGTCTCGGCCGTCCGCACCCGCTCGAGCAGTTCGGGCACCCGCGCCGCCAGCGTGGCCAGCGAGGTGCCGGGCCGCGACACCACCACGAAGTGCGCCAGGTCGAGCACCGCGGGATAGCGCGACCAGGTGGCGATTTCCGCGAACGCATCGGCGCCGGTGATGAAGAAGATCTGCGACGGCGCGAAGCCGGCGGCGTGCGCCGCCGTCAGCGTGTCGTAGGTGAACGACGGCCCGGGGCGGGCGATCTCCGCGTCCGACACCGTCCAGCAGGGCTCATCGAGGGCGACCAGGGCGGCCATGGCGAAGCGATGCGCCGCCGAGGCCCGCGGGCCGACGTCGCGGTGCGGGGGCACGTGCGCCGGCACGAGCCGCACTTCGTCGAGCGCCAGGGCGGCGCGGGCGGCGCGTCCGGCGGCCAGATGGCCGTCGTGCACCGGGTCGAAGGTGCCGCCGAGCACGCCCAGCCGGTAGGCCATCAGCGCTCGTCGTCGGCGCCGTCGCCGTCGGCCGCCAGCACCAGCGCCGCCTCGCGGGCCGCCGCGACGTGCGGCCACGCCGCCTCCAGCAGCGCCGTCACGCCGGTGCCCGCCGCCGCCGAGATCGCCAGGCAGGGCAGGCCGAGCGCCGCGGCGCGCGCCTGCACGGCCGCCAGGCGCGACGGATCGTCGAGGGCGTCGATCTTGTTGGCGGCGACCAACTGGGGCTTCTCGAGCAGCGCCGGGTCGAACAGCCCCAACTCGCGGCGCACCGTGTCGAGGTCTTCGACCGGGTCGCGGCCCGAGGCGCCCGACACGTCCACCACGTGCACCAGCACGGCGGTGCGCTCGACGTGGCGCAGGAACTGATGGCCCAGGCCGTGACCCTCGTGCGCGCCTTCGATCAGCCCGGGGACGTCGGCGACGACGAACGTGCGGTCGTCGCTCAGCTGCACGACGCCCAGGTTGGGCGTGAGCGTGGTGAACGGGTAGGCGGCGATCTTGGGCTTGGCGGCGCTGGCCCGCGAGATGAGCGTGGACTTGCCGGCGTTGGGGAACCCCACCAGCCCGACGTCGGCGAGCAGCTTCAACTGCAGCTTCAGCCGCTTCTCTTCGCCGGGCTCGCCCGGCTGCACCTTGCGCGGCGCGCGGTTGGTGGCGCTCACGAACCGGGCGTTGCCCAGCCCGCCGCGGCCGCCCTTGGCGACGAGCACGCGCTGGCCGGGCACCGTGAGGTCGGCCAGCGGCAGCCACTGGCCCGGCACCTCGGGATCGGCCACCAGCACCGTCGTGCCCGGCGGCACCGGCACCTCCAGGTCGCGGCCCGCGGCGCCGGTCTTGAGCGCGCCCTGGCCGCCCTTGCCGCGCTCGGCGCGGTGCTCGGGGGTGTAGCGGAAGTGGAGGAGGGTGTTGCGGTGCGGGTCGGCGACCAGATAGACCGAGCCGCCGGCCCCGCCGTCGCCGCCGTCGGGCCCGCCGCGCGGCACGAACTTCTCGCGGCGGAAGCTGAGGCAGCCGGCGCCGCCGTGCCCCGACTCGACGACGATCTCTACATCGTCGACGAACATCGCGGCTGGCGGCTAGCGGCTAGGCGAGCCACGCCAGGTCAGCCCTCGCTCGGGACGATCGAGATGAAGCGGCCGCGCGACCCGTGGTCCTCGAACTTCACGGTGCCGGGGATCTTCGCAAACAGCGTGTCGTCCTTGCCGATGCCGACGTTGAGGCCGGCGCGGAACTTGCGCCCGCGCTGCCGCACCAGGATCGAGCCGCCGGTGACGACGTTGCCGTCGAAGCGCTTCACGCCCAGCCGCTGCGAGTGGCTGTCGCGTCCGTTGCGGGAACTGCCTTGCCCTTTTTTCGTTGCCATGACGTCTGATCCTGGCCGCGTCTACGCGACGATCTCGGTGATGCGCACGCGGGTGAGCTCGCTGCGATGCCCGGCGGTGCGGCGGTACTGCTTGCGCCGCTTCTTCTTGAAGATGCGCACCTTCGGACCGCGGTGCGCCTCGACGACGACGCCGACCACCCTGGCGCCGGCCACGGTGGGCGTGCCGGTGAGGACGTCGCCGCCGTCCTTGCCGACGACCAGCACCTGTTCGATGGTCACCGACTGTCCGGCCTCGCCGATGCCGTCGAGTTCGATCTCCGAACCCGGCTCGACGCGATACTGGTGGCCCTGGGCCTGAATCACTGCAAACACGGGAACTCTCCGTGGGGTCGGCCGGCACCCCGCCCGTCATCGGGTCCCGCCCCCGTGGGGCGGCCTCAGAGTCCGGCCAGAACCATCAAGGCTATCACAGGGCAGGGACCAGGGACCAGGGACCGGGGATCAGGGGAGTTGGCGTCGGCGCTGGTCGCGCCGACCTCAACTTCGTGGTGGACGGGCGTCAGTTCCGGGTGTTCCTGGTCCGTGGTCCCTGGTCCCCGGTCCCCGGTCCCCGGTCCCCGGTCCCTACTGAAGCAGGGTTCTACTCCCCCGTACTTTCTGGGCGCTCAGGGTGTTCAGGAAGCTCGGCAGCAGCCGGTCCATCAGCTCGAAGTACGACGACAGCGCCGGGGTGCTCTGGTTGGCGTTGTAGAGCACCTCTTCGCGGAACGACTCCGAATGCAGCGTCTCGCCGGTGCGGCCGTCGATGAAGATGAAGTTGGGCCGCAGGATGAAGCCCTTGCGCTCCATGTAGGTGCGCTCGGGTTCGACCCGGCGGCGGCCCAGCGAGTCGAAGGTCTCGCGCTCGCGCTGCACGAAGCCGCTGCGCGAGTGCGGCCGGAAGAGCACCGTGCCGGTGACGATCAGCGGCTGCTGGAACTCCTCGCCGATCTTCTTCCAGTACTCCGTGTCGGCGAACACCTTGTCGGCGGCGGCGAACTGCGTGTCGTCGGTGAGCGCGGCATCGGCCGCCGGCTGCGGCGGCGGCGCGCCGGCGGCGCCGCTGGCTGTCGGATCGGCCTCGAGGCCGGCGACGTCGGCCAGATCGAGCGCGTCGGCGTCGATCACGCGCAGCTGGCCCTTGTTGCGCAGCTGGCTGCGCAGCAGCCGCACCGTCTCGAGGTTGCCGTCGACGTCGTTGCTGCCGGCCGTCAGGAAGCCGGCGACGTAGACCCGCGAGAACGGCCGCACGTCCAGCTTCGGCTGGATCGGCGTCTCGATCGGCACCTCGAGATACGTCGTGCTGCAGCCGGCGGCGAGTGCCGCGATCGCCAGGCTAACGACCGTCTGTGCGCCCCGTCCGGTCATTGATTTCCCTGAAGAGTTCGAAGTTCTGTTTGATGAGCGGGTTGTTCGGATCCAGCCGCAGGGCCTTCTCGTACGCCTCACGCGCCTTGGCGAGATCGCCCTGCTGTTCGTGGGCGACGGCGAGGTTGTTGAAGGCCTGGGCGTAGGTGGGGTCGATTTCGGTGGCGCGCTGCCACCGGTAGATCGCCTCACGCCACAGGCCCCGCTGGGCCACCGAGATTCCGAACTCCACCTGCTTCTTGGCATCCCCGCGCGCGTCGGCGTAGGCGGGCGCTGCAAAAAGCGCCGACACGAGGGTGATGACGACCAGTCGGTGAATCATGAGGCCGGGCCGTAAGGCCACTATAGTCTCGCCGCCAGCCCCGGGCAAGCCGGGCACGGGCCGCGTTGGGGACGTGATTTGCCCGATATAATCGTGACGCCGAGGTCACGGCCACCGTTTCACCGCGGGCGCTGTCGGCGTGCGTCGCCGGCGCCCGCCGGAGCCTGCGATGACCGACCTCGATGCCGTCACCCTGGCCGTTTTCGGCTACCCGCGCCGGCGGCTGCTGGGCGCGCTGATGCGCCACTGGCTGGCCCGGCCGCTTCCCGATCTCGACGACCTGCCTGTCCCCGACGGTGCCGAGTCATTCGTCCGCTGGGCCGCGCGCTGCGTGGCCGGCCCCGAGGGCGACGCCGACGCCGAACTCCGCCAGGCCGGGCAGATCGCCCGCCGGGCGCTGGTCGCCGGTCGCGCGCTGGGACAGCGGCCCGTCTCGATCGGGGCGACCGAATATCCGGCGGCGCTGCGCGAGATCCCCGACCCGCCGCCCCTCCTGTGGCTGCGCGGACGGATCGAGGCGCTGCACGAGGCCCGGCTGGTCGCCGTCGTCGGCGCCCGCGCCGCGTCGCGCCAGGGGCTCGAGGTGGCGATGGCAATCGGCGGCGGGCTGGCCGCGGCCGGCGTGGTGGTGGTGAGCGGGCTGGCCCGCGGCGTCGACACGGCCGCCCACCGCGCGGCGATCGACGCCGGCGGCCGCAGCGTCGCGGTGCTGGGATCGGGCCTCGACCGGATCTATCCGCCCGAGCACGCGCTGCTCGCCGACGCGCTCATCGAGCGCGGCGCGCTGGTCAGCGAGTACCTGCCCGGAACGCCCCCGCTGTCCTACCATTTCCCCCTTCGCAACCGCATCATCAGCGGGCTCACCGCCGCCACCGTCGTGGTCGAGGCTTCGGAGAAGAGCGGGTCGCTCATCACCGCCGGCGCGGCGCTCGAGCAGGGCCGCGAGGTGATGGCCGTGCCCGGGTCGGTGGCGACGGGCCGGCACCGCGGCGCCCACGCGCTGCTGCGCGACGGCGCCACGCTGGTCGAGCGGGCCGAGGACGTGCTGGCCGCGCTGGGCTGGGCGTCGCCCGACGCGACGCCCGGGGCGCCGGCCGGGCCGGCGCTCGACCCGGCGCTCGCCGCCGAGCTGGGCCTGCCGCCCGGCACCGACGACTTCGGGCCAGACGACGTAGCCGCGGGCACCGGCTGGACGCTGGCCGAGGTGGGCGCCAGGCTCGGTGTTCTGGAGATTTCCGGGAGGATTTCGCGGATCGCCGGCGGCCGTTTCGTGGGATCGAGGAACCGCGTGCTAACGTAGGCGGTTCCCATGCCCAAGCCGCTCGTCATCGTCGAGTCGCCCGCCAAGGCCAGGACCTTGTCCCGGTTCCTGGGCAGCGACTACCGGGTGGAGGCCAGCTACGGCCACATCCGCGACCTGCCCGAGTCGGCCAGCGAGGTGCCGGCGGCCATCAAGGCCAAGTCGTGGGGCCGGCTGGGGGTGGACACCGACGGCGACTTCACCCCGCACTACGTCGTCCCGGCCGACAAGCGGAAGCACGTCCAGGGGCTGAAGGACGCGGTGAAGGACGCCTCGGAGGTGATCCTCGCCACCGACCCCGACCGCGAGGGCGAGTCGATCAGCTGGCACCTGAAGCAGCTGCTCAAGCCCAAGGTGCCGGTGCGCCGCATCGTCTTCCACGAGATCACCGAGGAAGCCATCAGGGGCGCCCTGAAGGACGCCCACGAGGACGTCGACGAGAACCTGGTGCGCGCCCAGGAGAGCCGCCGCATCCTCGACCGGCTCTACGGCTACACGCTGTCGCCGGTGCTGTGGAAGAAGGTGCAGACCGGGCTCAGCGCCGGCCGCGTGCAGAGCGTGGCAGTACGGCTCATCGTCGAGCGCGAGGAAGAACGGCTGGCGTTCCGCACCGCCAACTACTGGGATCTCGAGGCCACGCTGAAGAGCGGCGAGGGCCGCGAGTTCGGCGCCACGCTGGTGCGCGTGGACGACCGGCGCGTCGCCACCGGCAAGGACTTCGACGCCCGCGGCCAGCTCACCTCCGACGCCGTCACGCGGCTCGACGAGAAGGCGGCCACCGCGCTCGCCGACGGGCTGAAGCGCGGCATGCCGTGGCGGGTGGCGAGCGTCGACGAGAAGCCGGCCGCGCAGCGGCCGGCGGCGCCGTTCACCACCTCGACGCTGCAGCAGGAAGCCAACCGCAAGCTCGGCTTCTCCTCCGACCGCACGATGAACGTCGCCCAGCGGCTGTTCCAGGGCATCGATATCGGCGGCGGCGACCTCGAGGGTCTCATCTCGTATCACCGCACCGACTCGACCACGCTCAGCGACAAGGCGCTCGGCGAGGCCGGGATGGCCGTGCGCGAGATGTACGGCAACGACTACTACCGGGGCCCGCGCCAGTACCAGACCAAGGTGCGCAACGCCCAGGAAGCGCACGAGGCGATCCGGCCGACCGACTTCCGGCGCACGCCGCAGTCGCTGGAGCGGGTGCTCGAGAGCGACGAGCTGAAGCTCTACGAGCTCATCTGGAAGCGCGCCGTCGCCTCGCAGATGGCCGACGCGCAGCTGCTCCGCACCTCCGTGGAGATCGAGGGCGTGACCCCCGACGGCCGCCGCGCCATCTTCTCGGCCAGCGGCAAGGCGATCGAGTTCGCCGGGTACCTGCGCGCCTACGTCGAGGGCAGCGACGACCCCTCGGCCGAGTTGGGTGAGCAGGAGACGCTGCTGCCCAAGCTGGTGGTCGGCGACCAGGTGCACGCCCCCGACCGGCTCGACCAGCGGCTCTTCCTCGCCGCGCTCGCCGCCAAGGGCCACGACACCTCGCCGCCGGCCCGCTACACCGAGGCCTCGCTGGTCAAGCGGCTCGAAGAGGAGGGCATCGGCCGGCCGTCCACTTACGCGCCGACCGTCGCCACCATCCAGCGCCGCGGCTACGTCACCCGCCAGGGCAAGGCGCTGGTGCCCAGCTTCACCGCGTTCGCGGTGACCCGCCTGCTGCGCGAGCACTTCGCCGACTACGTCGACATCGGCTTCACCGCCGAGATGGAGGAGATCCTCGACGAGATCTCCAACGGCGAGAAGGACTGGCTCGACTTCATCAAGGCGTTCTACCGCGGCGACGGCAAGCACACCGGTCTCGAGACGATCGTCGAGCGCAAGGAGCAGGCGATCGACTACCCGATGATCGACCTGGGCGCCGATCCCGAGAGCGGCAAGCACGTCCGCGTGCGGATCGGCCGCTACGGCCCGTTCCTGCAGCTGGGGGAGTCGGGCGACGACGCGCCGCGAGCGTCGATTCCCGAGGAGGTCGGCCCGGCCGACCTGACGCTCGACGAGGCGCTGAAGCTGCTCAGGGCCAAGGCCGAGGGCCCGAAGTCGCTGGGCACCGACCCGAAGACGGGCTTGGCAGTCTACGTGATGCACGGGCGCTTCGGGCCCTACGTGCAGCTCGGTGAGAACCCCGAGAAGGGCAGCAAGGACAAGCCGAAGCGGGCGTCGCTCGAACGCGGCATGTCCGAGGACGGCGTGTCGCTCGACGAGGCGCTGCGGCTGCTGTCGCTGCCGCGCGAGCTCGGCGTCGCCGAGAGCGGCGAGGCGATTCTGGCCAACCGGGGCCGCTTCGGTCCCTACGTGCAGCAGGGCAGCGAGTTCCGATCGCTCGAGGCCACCGACGACGTCTACACGATCACGCTGGCGCGGGCGAAGGAACTGCTGGCCAAGCCCAAAGGGCAGCGGCGCCAGCGCGCCGCGGCGACCGAACTGCGGGCCCTCGGCCCGCACCCCAGCGGCGGGGCGCCGGTGCGCATCCTCGACGGTCGCTACGGACCCTACGTGACCGACGGCACGACCAACGCGTCGCTGCCGAAGGGCACGGCGCCCGAGGCGGTCACCATGGAGCAGGCGGTGGAGCTGCTCAACGCCCGCGCCGGCAGCGCGCCGGCCAAGCGGCGCGGCGCCAGCCGTGGCCGCGCCGCCAAGGCCCCCGCGTCCAAGCCCGCCGCGAAGCGGGTGAAGAAGTCCTGACCGTCACCCCCGCTCGGCGACCAGGCGTCGCCGCGCCTCGAGCAGTTCGGCGCGCTGCGCGTCGCTGACCTCCGGGTACTGCAGGTCGAGATCCTCGAGCGTGGCGCTGATGATCTCGGCCACCGCCAGGCGGGTGAACCACTTGTGGTCGGCCGGCACGATGTACCAGGGCGCCGCCTGGGTACTGGTGTGCTCGAACAGGTCCTCGTAGGCGCGCATGTAGTCGTCCCAGAAGGCGCGTTCGGCGAGGTCGTGCACCGACAGCTTCCAGTTCTTGTCCGACTCGTCGATGCGATCGAGGAAGCGCTGCTTCTGTTCGGCCTTCGAGACGTGGAGGAAGAACTTCAGCACGATCACGCCGTTGTCGTTCAGATAGCGCTCGAAGTCGTTGATCTCGCGGAAGCGGCGTTTCCAGATGCCCTTGTCCTTCAGGTGCGCGGGCAGCTGCTGGCTCGCCAGCAGCTCGGGATGCACCCTGGTGACCAGGACCTCCTCGTAGTAGGAGCGGTTGTGGATGCCGATGCGGCCACGTTCCGGCAGGGCCTTCATCGATCGCCAGAGGTAGGTGTGGTCGCGCTCCTCGGCCGACGGCGCCTTGAAGTTGAAGACCTGGCAGCCCTGCGGGTTGACCCCCGACATCACGTGCCGGATGGTGCCGTCCTTGCCGGCGGCGTCCATCGCCTGGAAGATGAGCAGCAGCGAGCGGGTGTTCTCGGCGTAGAGCACGTCCTGCTGCCGGGCCAGCCGGCGCACGCCGTCGGCCAGCAGGGCTTCGGCGTGCTCGTCGTCGTCGATCGAGGCGGTCCAGTCCGGATCGAAGTCCTTCAACCGGATGCGCCGGCCAGGGCGCGCCGCCAGCTGCTTGCGGAGCTTGCGCAGCGCCTTCATCGCTGCGGCGGACGGCGGTTGCGGTATTCCGGACTGCGGCGCAGCTCGCGCTCGACCTGGTCCTGGGTCCAGCGGTCGCGCATCACCCGGTTGATGTAGCCCTCGGCGCCCGGATCGGGATCGCGGCCGAGCACCGATTGATACGCCCGGCGGACGATCGCCTCGGCCTGGCCGCGCGTGACGCGGGCGAGGTCGAGGCGGACGCGCACCGAGGAGATGGTGTCGTTCCAGCCCTCGAGCTGCAGGTTGGAGACGTCGTCGGTGAAGCGCGACGAGCGGCCGCCGAAGTTGGGGTTGCGGTAGACCACCACCGAGGCGTCGCCGATCACGCGGATCGACGAGATGCGGTCGTTGAGCCCGTCCGGCATCGCGTCGTAACCGTCGCCGGCCTCGATGCAGAACCAGTCGCCGCGGAAATTCGCGTTCTGGTAGAAGCAGGCGCCGGCGCGCGGCTGCCGCGGCCGGCCCCAGCGCTGGGCCTCGACGCCGGCGGTGGCCAGCGCGACCAGGCCGACCACGGCGAGCGTGCCCCACCGGCGGGTCGTGACGAGATGGCCGTTCATGTGTGTCCTCCGGACCGCGCGGCGGAGGCCGAGCGCGGTCTACCCGACTGTGTCGGCGCCAGCTCCGGTCGGCTGCATCGGCGCCAGCCCGGGCATTAGAATGCGACGCCCGGCCGTTCCGGGCAAGGGAGGTCGTCTCGTGGTCCTGTCATCCGACGAACTGGTTCGCCTGCTGCAGCATGAGGTCAAGATCCTGCGCCATCTGGCCGGCAAGGTCACCGCCGCCGGTCGAGACTACCGGCCGACGCCGAAACAGCGCAGCGCCGTCGAACTGCTGCGCTATCTGGCGATGATGGGGCCGGCCCTCGTCGACGTCGCCAGGAGCGGCACCTTCGACCCCCAGGCGTGGACGGTTCGCGAGCGCGCCACCGACCAGCTGACCTTCGAGCAGGCCGTCGAGGCGATCGCCGCCCAGTCGGAGTACTACGCGGGGCTCGCCCCGGTACTGACCGAGGCGTTCCTGCGCGGCGAGATCGCGCCATGGGGCGAGGCGATGTCGCGCGGCCGCTTTCTCGTCCAGTACGTGCTCTGCGGCTTCACGGCCTACCGGATGCAGCTGTTCCTGTACCTCAAGGCCAGCGGCCGACCCGAACTCGGCACCACCGAGCTGTGGGACGGCACCGATCCGGCGCCGGCGTCCTGACCGCCGCGGACCTCACTTCACCAGGAACAGCCGGTCCTGCCGACGGAGCGCCCATCGCACCGTGCCGGCGGCGTCGACGATCACGTCCTCTTCCTGGGCCATCCGCACGCGCTGGCCGCCCCATTCGGGCACCGGCGTCGTCGCCTGGAGCTCGATCGAGTACCACATGCTCGGGATGACCACGGCGTCGCCACGCCCGGGCACGCCGTCCTGGTAGTCCCACAGCCCGATGAGCGGGCCGGCGCCGTGGCCGTGCAGGCCGATCGGATGGCTGTACTGCGTGCCGTCGATGCCCGCCGCGGTCATGCGCGCCCGCATCGCCTTCAGGATCTCGTTGCCGGTACGTCCCGGCCGGAGTTCTTCGATCGTGAGGTCCTGCATCCGGTTGGCATTCTCCAGGGCCTGCTTCAAGCCGGCCGGCGCGTCGGTCTCGCCCTCGCGCAGCACGTAGGCCAGGTGCTGCGTGTCGGTGTTGAGGCGGGCCACGGTGATGCCGACGTCGCAGTGCAGCACGTCGCCGCGCTGGATGACCGGATCGGGGCCCAGATCGGCCTCGGTGGCGCCGCGCCGCTGCACGTCGACGCTGGGCTGGAACCACGTGCCGAGGCCGAGGTCGTTGACGCGCTGGCGCCACCACCACACCAGGTCGCTGGTCCGGGTCGTCCCCGGCGTGATCGTCTTCGCCGAGAACATCTCCTGGGTCATCGCCCAGACGAGTTCGGTCATCCTGGCGAAGAACGCCTCTTCCTCCGGCAGCCGCACGGCGATGAGCTGCAGCGGCAGCGCCTCGGCGTCCTTGAACCGTGAGGTCCACGTCTGGCCCAGCGCGGCGCTCATCCCCTTGAGTTCGCCCGACGACAGCCCATCGGAGAACGCGAAGACGGTCGAGCGGTTGATGCCGATGACCTTGGGGTTGCGCGGCTCGACCACGGCCTTCAGCGCCTGCCACTGGTCGTCGCCCCACAGCTCGGCCTGCTGGCCGCGGCCGACGTCGCCGGCAGCGGCGACCGTCGCGCGCCGGGCGTCGTAGAGCCCGCCTTGCGAGCTGCCGCCGAGCGCGATCCGCTCGACGCACGCCGCCGCCGGCGGCTGCCCGGCGGCCGCGCATTTGTCGAAGAAGACGTAGATCGTGCGCCGCCGCGCCGCGAAGGTCTCGGGCGCCACCAGGGCGCTGAACACCGGGTCCTCGTTGTACTCGCGCATCGACACGATCCACATGTCGATGCCGTGCGCGCGCAGCAGCCGGGGCAGGAAGGTGTCGAGCCGGGCCTTGAGCCACGCCTGCTGCATGGCCGCCTGTTCACGCTGGGTGCCGAAGGGCCGCGGCGCCGGATGCTGCGCAGCGGCCGCGACCGGAGCGGCGACGACGGCGGTGACGACGACAGCCGCGACGGCGCGGCGAACGACGGAGAACAGGCGGCGCAGGTTCATGCGCCGCCATGTTATCCGCTGCTGCTACTGGATGCGGAAGGGCCCCGGGAACGCCTGCATGTCGATGGTGCCCAGCGGGCCGGCGAGCATTGGCTGATCCCAGCCGGTGTTCAACGTCGCGGTGCATCCCAGGCTGCCGTCGAGCGCCGCCATCGAGACGAAGCTCTGCACCGCCGCCGGCGCGCCGGCGTAGTAGGCGGTCGATCCGCCAGGATAGAGCAGCGAGCGAAGCAGGGGCGCCGGGTTGGTGTCGAGCGGCAGGTAGCCCTGGCCGCTGCAGTCCGGCGTCAGGAACAGCGCGTTGGTGCTCATCGCGTAGAGGGCACCGTCGTGGCTCATCGGGGCGGTCAGCCAGACGCCGCCGCGCTGGAGCGCCACGCGCGTCGTCCCGCCCGGCTCGAAGCTGACCAGCACGGCGAAGGGATTGCCGTTGGCCGCCACCACCGGGAGCCCTGCCGACCCCGCCGGCCCCTGTGGCCCCTGTTCACCCTGGACGCCCTGCGGCCCGGCTGGCCCGGCGACGCCCGCGGGACCCATCGGGCCCGCGGCGCCCGTCGCGCCCACCGGTCCCACTGGGCCCGGAGGGCCCACCGGTCCCATCGCGCCTGCCGGACCTGCCGGCCCTGCTGGACCCGCCGCCCCCGGCGCGCCGGCCGGTCCCATCGGACCCATCGGCCCCATCGGCCCAGCCGGTCCGGGCGGTCCCGGCACCCCTGGCCCACCCGGTCCGCCGGCCGGGGCCGAGAGCGTCGCGATGAATCGCGCCACCGGCCCGCGCCGCTGCACGACGTAGAGGCGGTAGTTGCCGGGCGCGAGCGCCGGCAGATCCACCGCGATCTCGGATCGGCCGAGCGCGGTCACCTTGAGGAAGGTCGTCTCGAGCACGACCTGCGCGCCTTTCGCGAAGCCCGATCCGCGGATCAGCAGCTTCTTGCCGGCGGCATCGTGCCGGACGCTGGAGATGGTGGCGACGTCTGCCGCGGCGGGCGCGGCCGAGAGGGCCTGCACCGCCAGGGCGCAGACCAGAGCGGTTGGGAAGAGAGAATGCCGCATGTGAAGAGTCCTCGCCGCACTAGGGAGGCAAGCCGGCTGCCAGCTTCGGCGCTCGCCCGAACTGCAGGCGGCTCAGCGACTTGACGATCCTGTCGGCGGCGCGGAGCCGCCGGCGCCCCTTGCTGGGTGCTCCGTTTCGAGACGGGGTGAACACCGTTTTCGACAGCGCGCCTTCGGACGCTCGACGGCTGGCCGATAGCCCCCGCGTGGAATCTCCGTGCAACGCGGTCGTACACTGAGGGCGTGATTCACGTCATCGGCGGCGGGCTGGCCGGGTGCGAAGCCGCCTGGCAGGCCGCGCGCCTCGGGGCCCGCGTCACGCTCCACGAGATGCGGCCCCGCCGTCCGACCGCGGTCCACAAGACCGGCGACCTCGCCGAACTGGTCTGCAGCAACTCCTTCCGCGGCGACAAGCTCGACAACGCCGTCGGCGTGATCAAGGAGGAGATGCGGCGGCTCGACTCGGTGGTGATGGCGGCGGCCGAGGTGGCACGCGTGCCGGCGGGGGCGGCGCTGGCCGTCGATCGGCAGGTGTTCTCGCGCGAGGTCGCGGCGCGGCTGGCGACCCAGCCGCTCATCACGGTGGCCCGCGGCGAGGTGCGCGCGGTGCCCGACCCGGTGCCCGGCGACGTCGTCGTGCTGGCCACCGGTCCGCTCACGTCCGACGCCCTGTCGCAGTCGATCCAGCGGTTCGTCGGCGAGGAACATCTGGCCTTCTACGACGCGATCAGCCCGATCGTCCTGGCCGACTCGATCGACCTGGGCACCGTGTTCCGGCAGTCGCGCTGGGGCCGCAGCCTGCGCGGGCCCGCGCCGGCTCGGGCGGGCACCGCCGTGGAGGTCGACGGCGCCGGAATCGCCTGTGCGGTGGACGACGGCGAAGGCGACTACCTGAACTGTCCGTTCACCAAGGCGGAGTACGACGCGTTCTACGACGCGCTGGTCGGCGCCGAATCGGCGACCATCCACGACTTCGACCGGGCGACCTTCTTCGAAGGCTGCCTGCCGATCGAGGTGATGGCCCACCGCGGCCGCGACACCCTGCGCTTCGGCCCGATGAAGCCGGTCGGGCTCGAGGACCCGCGCACCGGTCGGCGCCCGTACGCGGCGGTGCAGCTGCGCCAGGACACGCTGGCCGGCGATCACTACAGCCTGGTCGGCTTCCAGACCCAGCTCAAGTGGGGCGAGCAGGCGCGGGTGCTGCGGATGATTCCCGGGCTGGCCGGCGCCGAGTTCGTGCGCTTCGGCATGGTGCACCGCAACACGTTCATCAACGGGCCCAAGGTGCTGCGGCCCACCTGGCAGACGCGGGTCCGCGACGACCTGTTCTTCGCCGGCCAGATCTCGGGCGTCGAGGGCTACGTCGAGTCGGCGGCCTCGGGACTGCTGGCCGGCGTGAACGCCGCCCGCGTGGCCCGGGGGCTGGCGCCGCTGGTGGCGCCGCGGACCACGGCGATCGGGGCGCTGGCGCACTACGCGTCGCACGCCGATCCACGGCACTACCAGCCGTCGAACATCACCTTCGGCATCATGCCGCCGCTCGACGACCCGCCGCGCGACAAGGCGGCGCGCAAGGCGCTGCTGGCCGGCCGCGCCCTGGCCGACCTGGCGGCGTGGGCCGGCGACCTGCGATGAAGGACGCACTCAAGGCGTTCGTCGAGCACCTGACCTACAACCGCCACCTCTCGGCGCACTCGGTGCGGGCCTACCAGAGCGACGTCGAGCAGTATCTGGCCGCGGTGGCGGCCGAGCGCCAGGTCAAGGTCGCGGCGCTGGAGCCCGCTGATCTCGACGGCGAGTCGGTGCGCGGGTTCGTCGTCGGGCTGAACAAGGCGGCGCAGGCGCGCAGTTCGGTCGCCCGCAAGCTGTCGGGCGTCCGGGCGTTCCTGCGCTACCTGCGGCGCGAAGGCTGGCTCGACGGCGACCCGGCCGGCGCGGTGGTGGCGCCGCGGCTCGACCGCACCATCCCGCGGCACCTGAGCGAGGCCGAGATGCAGCGGCTGCTCGACACGCCCGACCCGGCGACGCCGCTCGGCCGCCGCGACCGGGCGATGCTCGAGCTCTTCTACGCCTCGGGGCTGCGGCTGAGCGAGCTGGTCGGACTCGATCTCGATGACGTGCACCTGTCGGCGCGGATGCTGCGCGTGCTCGGCAAGGGCGGCAAGGAGCGGCTGCTGCCGTTCAACCGCGCCGCCGAGACCGCGCTCAAGGAGTGGCTGCCGGATCGCGAGCGCTTCCGCCAGCTGGCCGCGCCGATCGCCGGCCGCGCCGCGGCGGCCGCGTCCCGCCCGGCCGGCCGCTCGCGCCTCGGCGAAGCCCGCGCCACCGGCCGCGGCCGCGCGTCACGTCCGGATCGCGAGCCGGTGTTCGTCAACGCCCGCGGCGGCCGCCTCACCGGCCGCAGCGTGCATCGCCTGGTGCGGCGCTACGTCGCCCAGTGCAGCCAGCGCGCCGGCATCAGCCCGCACGCGCTGCGCCACTCCTTCGCCACCCACCTGCTGCAGCGCGGCGCCGACCTGCGCGCGATCCAGGAACTGCTCGGCCACGCCCGGCTGACGACGACGGAGCGGTATACGCACGTCAATGCGGCGCAGCTGATCGACGTCTACAAACGCGCCCACCCCCGCGCAAAGGCCGGGTCTCGGGGTTCGGGTCCCGGGTCTCGGGACGAACCGGAACCCCAGACATAAATCACGCGGTCGAACCGATTTGTGGTTCGCTCGCTCCCCGAGCCCCGAGCCCCGAGCCCCGAGCCCCGGCTCCTAGGCCACGTCGCTCGCCGGTTGCATGCGACGTCGCGGCAGCTCGATGTTGAGCGTCTTGATCTTGTAGTTCATCACCCGCGGGCTGATCGAGAGCAGCTCGGCGGCGTCCTTCTGCACCCAGTTGGCCATCCGCAGCGCCTCGATGAGCGCCTGGCGCTCGATCTGCTCGAGCGGCACGCCGCTCGGCGGGATGCGCACGACCGAGGCCGGCTCCTTGGTGCCCGGCGTCTGGGCGCTGTCGCCCAGGCGCAGGTCGTCGGTGGTGATCTGGTGGCCCTCGGCGAGCAGGGCCGCCCGTTCGATGGCGTTCTCGAGCTCGCGGATGTTGCCCGGCCAGTTGTAGCGGGCGAGCATCTTCTGCGCGTCGGGGCTGACGCCGTCGACCTTCTTCTTCAGCTCCTGCGAGAAGCGGCGCAGGAAGTGCATCGCCAGCGGCAGGATGTCCTCCTTGCGCTCGCGCAGCGGCGGCGTCTCGATGGTGACGACGTTCAGCCGGTAGTAGAGGTCTTCGCGGAACTGGCCGGCGGCGACCATCGCCGGCAGGTCGCGGTTGGTGGCGGCGATGAGCCGCACGTCCACCTTCAGCGTCCGCGTGCCGCCCAGGCGCTCGAACTCGTGCTCCTGCAGCACGCGCAGGATCTTGGCCTGGGTGCTCGGGCTCATGTCGCCGATCTCGTCGAGGAACAGCGAGCCGCCGTCGGCCTGCTCGAAGCGGCCGATGCGCTGCCGATCGGCGCCGGTGAAGGCGCCCTTCTCGTGGCCGAACAGCTCCGATTCGAGCAGGTTCTCCTGCAGCGCCGCGCAGTTCACCTTGACGAAGTTGCGGGCGGCGCGCAGCGAGTTGTGGTGGATGGCGCCGGCGATCAGCTCCTTGCCGGTGCCGGTCTCGCCGCGGATGAGCACGGTCGAGTTGCTCTTGGCCACCTTGCGGACGACCCCGAGCACCCGCTGCAGCGAGTCGCTGGCGCCGATGATCTTGTCGAAGTCGTAGTTCTCCTGCTGCTCGTGACGGAGGTAGTCGAGTTCGTGGCGCAGCCGCTTCAGCTCGAGCGCCTTCTCGATCTTCACCTCCATCTCCTCGATCTCGAACGGCTTCTGCACGTAGTCGAACGCGCCGTTCTTCATCGCCTCGACGGCGGTGGACACCGAGCCGAAGGCGGTCATCAGGATGACCGACGAGGTGGGATGGGTGGTGCGGGTGGTGCGCAGCACGTCGAGGCCGTCCGACCCGCCCATGCGCAGGTCGCTGACGACGACGTCGAAGTAGCCGTTGTGCAGCCGCTCGATGGCGGCGTTGCCGTTGGGCGCCTCCTCCACCTCGTGACCCGCCGTGCGCAGGGCCAGGGCCAGCCCGCGCCGCAGAGCGTCGTGATCGTCGGCGACCAGAATGCGACTCATTGCGATCCGCTCCCTACCACACCCGCGCGTCGCCCCGTTCGGGCAGCGAGACGCGGAACGTCGTGCCGGCCCCTGGCCGGCTCATCAGGTCGATGCGCCCGTCGTGGGCGTCGACGATCTTGCGGACGATGGCCAGGCCGAGGCCCGATCCCTGCGGCTTGGTCGTGAAGAACGCGCTGAAGATCTTGTCGGTCAGCTCGGCTGGCACGCCCGGACCGGTGTCGTGCACCTCGACGACCAGCGTCGGCACCGGGTGCATGCCGTCCTGGGCCAGCGCGCCGTCCTCTTCGCGGACGACCTCGCGGGCGGTCACCGTCACCGTGCCGCGGCCGTCGAGCGCCTCGTAGGCGTTGATGAGCAGGTTGGCGAAGACCTGCACCAGCTGGGTGCGGTCGGCGTCGACCATCGGCAGGCCTTCGGCGACGTCGAGCGTCACCTGCACGTCGCCGCGCTTGCCCTTGCTGTCGGCCTGCGTCACCGCCGCCTGCAGCGCCGCCGCCACCGGCGTTCGTTCGAACTGCAGCCGCACCGGCCTGACGAAGTCGAGGATCTCCTGGACGATGGCGTTGGCCATCTTGGCTTCGTTGATGATGTCGCCGACCAGCGCCGTCGCCTGTGCGTTGTCGCGCAGCTGGCGGCGCAGCAGCCCGGCCATCACCTCGATGCCGGCGAGCGGGTTCTTGATCTCGTGGGCGACGGCGGCGGCCATCTCGCCCAGCGCGGCGAGGCGGTCGCGCAGGCGCTCGCGCTCCTCGAGCTGCTCGACGCGGGTGAGGTCCTTGAAGAACATCGCCGCGCCGATGGTCACGCCCTCGCTGTTGCGGATGAGCGACAGCGTGTAGCCGAGCACCTTGTCGGCGGGGGTCAGGCGCAGCTCGGCGCGGTTGGGCAGGAACGCCAGTTCGTAGGCGCCGGCGAGGACGCGGACGACGCCGGGATGGGCGTGGAAGACCTCGGCGAACGGGCGGCCGAGGTAGCCCTCGCCGGCCGGCAGGCCGAAGATCCGGCACGCCTCGTCGTTGATCAGAACCAGCGCGCCGCCGCGGTCGATGGCCAGCACGCCGTTGCGCATATGGGCGACGAGATGCCGGAAGAAGGCGTCGTCGACGAAATGCGCCGCGGCGATCGGCGCCCGGTGCGCCGGACGCGGCCGGGTGCCGGGGATCGCCGCCTTGGCCGTTCGGCGCGCGGGGGCCACTTTGGGTGCGGACATGACTCGACTTGGCGGCGACATACGCAACTGTCGTGCCTGTCACCGTCCTGACGAGCCTGTGGCCGTGGGCCGAGCGGAACCGTGTAATTTTGCCGCAGCGTGAGCGCGGAACTTACAGATCCTGCCGGTGCGATGTCGAAAGCGTGACGAAGACGGCCGGCCGACTGACGAATGTTGCCAGTGGCTGGTGACGCTGGCGCTCAGGCAGGCAGCGTCGCCTTCATCTCTTCCGCCTCGGCCTGCAGCATCTCCCACTGTCCGAGGAGTTCGCCCACTTCCCACATCAGCGCCTGGTGCCGGTCGAGCACCGCTTTGGCGGCATCGCGATCGTCGTAGAAGCCCGGCGCGGCCATCGCCGCCTCGGCGGTCTTCACCGCGGTTTCGCGCTCGGCGATGCGGGCCTCGAGCTCGGCGATGCGCCGGCCCAGGGCCTGAAACGCCCGTTCACGCTTCTTCCGATCGGCCGCCTCGCGCTTGCGTGCGTCGTGCTCGGCCGCCTTGTCCACCGGCGCCACCGGTGGTCGGGATGCGGCGGGGCGTGGCGGCGCGGCCGGCGTCGATCGGGCCGGCGTGGATCGGGCCGGCGCCGGGGACGCGGGAGCGTGGGCGCCGCCCTGCTGCTTGCGCCACAGGAACTCGGCGTACGTGCCCGGGTAGAGCTCGGCCCGCCCGCCCCCCACCTCGACCACCTTCGTGGCCAACCGCTCGACGAAGTAGCGGTCGTGCGAGACGAAGACGAGCGTGCCGCCGTAGTCCTCGAGGGCGTCGAGCAGGACGTCCTTCGAATCGAGGTCGAGGTGGTTGGTGGGCTCGTCGAGCACCAGCGTGTTCGACGGCAGCAGCAGCATGCGGGCCACCGCCAGCCGGGTCCGCTCGCCGCCCGACAGCACGCCGGCCTTCTTGTAGACGTCGTCGCCGGCGAACAGGAACCCGCCGAGGATGTTGCGGATGGCCGGCACCATGTGCATCGGCGATCCCGCCGACAGCGTCTCGTAGACGGTGCGCGCGGGGTCGAGCCGCGTCGCCTCGTCCTGCGCGAAGTACTGCATCACCACCTGGTGGCCTTCGACCCGCGTGCCGGCATCGGGCGGCTCCACGCCGGCCAGCATCCGCATCAGGGTCGACTTGCCGGCGCCGTTGGGGCCGACCAGCGCCACGCGGTCGCCGCGCTCGACGTGCAGGTCGATGCCGTCGAGCACCACCTTGGTCCCGTACGCCTTGCGCAGGCCCTTCAGTTCCAGCACCATCCGCCCGCTCCTGGCCGCGGCCGGGAACTGGAAGTGGATGCGCTTGCGCTCGGGCGGCACCTCGATGCGCTCGATCTTCTCGAGCATCTTGACGCGGCTCTGCACCTGGGCGGCCTTGGTCGCCTGGTAGCGGAAGCGATCGATGAACTGCTGGACGCGCTCGATCTCCTCGTCCTGCCGCCGCTTGGCCTCGCGCAGCCGCTCGACCCGCTCGTGGCGCTGCACCAGGTACTCGGAGTAGTTGCAGGCGTAGTCGGTGATGGTGCGCAGCGACAGATCGGCGATGCGGGCCACCACCGCGTCGAGGAAGTAACGGTCGTGCGACACCAGGATGACCGCGTGCGGGTAGCGGCCGAGATACTCCTCGAGCCAGTTGCGGGCGTCGAGATCGAGGTGGTTGGTCGGCTCGTCGAGCAGCAGCAGCCCCGGCTCGCGCAGCAGCAGCTTGGCGAGGGCCAACCGCATCTGCCAGCCGCCCGACAGGTGTTCGGCCGGGCGCTCGAAGTCCTCGGCGGCGAAGCCGAGGCCGCGCAGGATCGTCGCGACGCGCAGCTCGATCGAGTAGCCGTCGCCCATCCGGAAGCGCTCCTGGGCGGTGCTGTAGCGTTCCAGCAGCGCCTCGTGCTCGGCCGCCGGCACCCCGGCATCGGCGAGCCGGTGCTCGAGGTCGTGCATCTCGGCCTTGAGGTCGAGCAGCGGCTTGAGCGCGTCGCTGGCCTCGGCGAACACCGTGCGGCCGGCGTGGGTCAACCCATCCTGCGGCAGGTAGCCGATGGTGAGGGCCGTCGGCCGGATCACCTCGCCGCTGTCGGCCTCGTCGAGCCCGGCCAGGATGCGCAGCAGCGTGGTCTTGCCGGCGCCGTTCGGGCCGCACAGCCCGACCCGGTCGCGGTCGCCGACGTACCACGTCACGCGGTCGAGCAGCACCCGCTCGCCGAAGCGTTTGGACAGCGACGACAGCTGGATCATCCGCGCAGTACCCGGGCGGCGGTCGTGGCGATCTCGGTGGCGCGGCTCGGCTTGAGGAGATACCCGGCCACGCCCAGGTTGAGGGCTTCGATGGCCGCCGTCTCGCTGGAGTGGCCGGTGACCACCATGACCCGCAGCGCCGGGCTGACGCGGCGGGCCTCGCGCACCAGCGCGAAGGCGTCGAGGCCGGGGAGGCGCAGTTCGGTCAGCAGCAGGTCGTAGCCGCCGGGCTGCAGCCGCTCCAGGGCGAGCGGGCCGTCGGGCGCGGTGTCCACCGTCCAGCCGGCCTCGCGCAGCGCGCCGGCGGCCAGATCGCGGGCCGGCCCGTCGGGATCGACGACCAGGGCGCGGCCGCCCTCGACCGGGGGCGGCGGCGGGGCGACGGCTCCCGGGCGGGCCCGCTGGCTGTCGAGCCACGCGTCGATGTCCTTGCGGCGAAACCGCCATTGCCGCCCGACCCGCACCGCCGGCAGCTTGCCGGCGTCGATCAGGCGGTAGACCGTCCGCAGGTTCACCTGGAGGTAGGCGAGCACCTCTTCGGTGGTGAGAAACCCTTCCGTCCCAGTCAGATGCGCGTCCCCGTCGGATCGATTGTAGCCGCCCGGCCGGGTCGGCCGGCATGGCCCGGCCCGGCACGGCAGGCTCCTATAATCGAAGCCGGGCCCCGGCCAACGGCCAGCACCTGCCGTCATAGGGAGTGTTGGGGCTCGAGCTTACGGGGTCGGCGGCTCCCAACGCCGCCGACGCCGCACATCGGGAAGGGGCGACGCGTGCCGTGCAGGGACTGACGATCACCGACGAAGAACTCGTCGTGCGATCGGTGAACGGCGACGTCGACAGCTTCAACCAGCTGATCCGCCGCTGGGAGCGGCCGATTTACGCCCTCGCGTACCGCACCATCGGCCGCGAGGACGATGCCCGTGACGTCTGCCAGGAGACGTTCCTGCGCGCGTTCCGGGCGCTCAGCGGCTTCAAGGGCCAGGCGAAGTTCTCGTCATGGCTCTACCGGATCGCCCTGAACCTCTGCCGCGACTGGATCCGCCGCCAGCGGCGCACGCCGGTCGTGCAGATGCCCGAGGACGTCGATGTCGCCGAACTGGCAGCGGCGCAGGGGCCGGTCGAGTCCATCGAGACGCTGGTCGCCCGCCGCGAACTGGGTCGCGCCGTCGCCCAGGCGATGGCGACGCTGCCCGAGGAGCAGCGCACGGCGATCATCCTGAAGGAGTACCACGGGTTGACGTTCCAGGAGATCGCCGACCTGCAGGGGTGTCCGCTGAGCACGGTGAAGACGCGGCTCTATCAGGGGCTGAGCGTCGTGCGGCGGCAGTTGGAGGGGGGCGGCATGTCGGCAGCCGACATCCGCGGGGACGCATCATGAGCACCAGGTTCACCTGCGACGACGGCGAGACGCTCGTCGCGTATCTGTACGACGAACTCGACCCCGGCCCGCGGGCCGCGGTGGCCGAGCACCTGCGGACCTGTACCGCCTGCGCCGCCGAGGTCGCCGCGCTCGGCGGCGTGCGCCGCGTGCTGGGCGAGTGGACGCCGCCGGCGCCGCCGCTGCGCTTCACCGTGGCCCCCGACGTGCCTGCCGCCGTGGCGCCGGCCCGCTCGGGCTGGCACGCGGTGCCGGCCTGGGCCCAGTTCGCGGCCGCCACCCTGGCGGTGGCCGTCGGCACCGCCGTGGCCAACGTGCAGGTCAGGCACGACGCCGCCGGCTGGACGGTGACCACCGGGTGGATGACGCCGGCGCCGGTGGCCTCGGCCGCGCCGCCCACCGCCGCGGCCGCCCGCGACACCGAGGCGTGGCGGCCGGCACTGGCCGCGCTCGAACAGTCGCTGCGCCGCGATCTGGCCGCCGAGCGCGCGGTGGCGGCGCCGGCCAGCGCGCCGGCCCCCGACCCCGTCGGCCGCGTCCGCACGCTCATCCAGGAGAGCGAGCGTCGCCAGCAGCAGGAGCTGGCGCTGCGTCTCGCCCAGTTCAGCCGCGACCTCGACCTGCAGCGCCGCGCCGATCTCGTCCGCATCGATCAGGGCATCGGCCAGCTCGAAGGCCGCACCGGCGCCGAAGTGGCGCGCCAGCGCGAGATGCTCAACTACATCGTCCGTACGGGGCTCCGGCCCCCGCAGTGACAGCGAGGCAGAAGGTCATGACACGCACGGGTTCGTTCGCGGCGGTGTTCGTCGTCCTGGCCACGGCCGCGGCGGCGCAGACCCCGTCGCCGGCCGCCGCCGAGCCCTCCGAGCTGCGGCACCAGATCTACGTGATGGAGGGCGCGCTCGCCCGCGCCGTCAACTTCGGCGCCGCCCGGCTCAATCAGGAGATTCGCGCCGTCATGCCCGACATGATCGTGCTGGCCGGCGAATCGCGGGCGCGCGGCTTCCAGCTGCAGGACTACGGCGTGTTCTTCGACGTCGAGGTGCCGGTGCTGCGCCAGAGCATGATGTGGAGCCTGCGTACGATGCTCGACCAGGACGACCAGGGCGCGCGCGACGCGCTGGCGTCGCTGCGCGCCTTCGTCGCGGCGTCGAACGGTCCCGAGCAGGCCGCCGCCGAGGGCGCGTTGCGGCGCCTCGAAGCCCAGCTGCTGCCGTTCGGCGCGGCGCGGCGGCCGCAGGGCGGGCCCGGCATCTTCGCCTCGGGCGCCGGCGCTCCGGCACCACCGTCGAGGCCCTCGGTGCCGCCCGACAGCGTGCTGCTCACCGATCCCAACAAGGCGTACACCGAGTCGGTGGTGCGGGCGCTCATCGACGCGATGATCGACTTCTCCGGTCCGCTGACCTGGCTGGGCCCCGACGAGCTGCTCACCGTGGCGGCGCGCGACAACGAGCAGCGCGACGCCTTGGCGCCGCAGAATCCCTACGAAGAGGTGTCCACGTTCATGCTGCGCGTCAAGGGCAGCGACCTGGCCGCCTACCGGGCCGGCCGGATCAACCGCGACGAGGCCCGCAAGCGCGTGCAGGTGCAGCAGTTCTAAGAACCGGGGCTCGGGACTCGGGGCTCGGGCACGGGAGCAATCCGCCGACGGCGGTGTCTTATGCAGTACCTCGTGGAGGGGCTGCTATGCTGTGCGCCATGAGCCGCTTCGGATCCCCCATCGCCCTGGCCGCGCTCGTGCTCACGCTGGCCGGCTGCAATTCGGTCAAGCCGGTCGAGGTGCTCGAACCGGTGGACGTGACCACCGGCTGGTACGACGCCGGCATCCTCGAAGACGGCAAGAACAAGCTGGTGCCGTCGGTGTCGTTGAAGCTCCGCAACAAGTCGGCCGAGCCGATCGACGGGGTGCAGATCAACGCCATCTTCCGCCGCGTCAACGAGCAGGAGATGTGGGGCGAGCACTACGGCTGGGCGGTGCAGCGCGAGGCGCTGCCGCCGGGGCAGGCCACCAAGGACATCGTGCTGCGCTCGGCCCTCGGCTACACCGGCGAGCAGCCGCGGATGCAGATCCTCCAGCACAAGGATTTCGTCGACGCCAAGGTGGAGGTCTATCTCAAGAAGGGCTCGCAGGTATGGGCCAAGCTGGGCGAGTTCCCGATCGAGCGGCAGCTGCTCACCCAGTGACGAACGGCCGCCTGAGGCCGCGGGCGGCCCTATAATCGCCGCCATGCCGCAGGCCCCCGCGACCGCTCCTACTCTCGAACGCCGGCTCGGGTCGCTCGACGCGGCAGCCATCGTCGTCTCGAACGTCATCGGCGGCGGCATCCTGTTCACGTCGCCGCAGGTGGCGGCCGCCGTCCCGCATCCGGTGCTGTTCCTGTTCGCCTGGCTGGCGGCGGGGGCCCTGGCCTTCGCCGGCGCCCTGGCCTACGCGGAGCTCGCGGCGGTGCGGCCCAGGGCCGGCGGGGAGTACGTCTACCTGCACGCCGCCTACGGCCGCGTGGCGGCGTTCCTCACCGGGTGGACGTCGTTCGTCGCCGGGTTCTCGGGGGCCATCGCCGCCAACGCGTTCTTCCTGGCGCTGTACCTGTCGCGGTTCATCCCCGGCGTCGGCAACGACACGCCGTTCTTCACGATCCCGCTCGGGCCGATCACGCTGTCGCTGTCGCCGCAGACGACGACGGCGATCGTCTCGGTGTGGGTCCTGTCGTGGATCCACCTGCGCGGCGTCGGTCCCGGCCGTCTGGTCGGCAACGTCCTGGCCAGCCTCAAGATCTCGGCGCTGCTGCTGTTCATCGTCGCCGGGTTCGCCTTCGGCACCGGATCGCTCGGCAACCTGTCGACGCCGGCGGCGACCCCCGCCGTCGGGTCGTGGCTCTTCGCGCTGGTGCCGGTGCTGTTCGCCTACGCCGGCTGGAACGCCGCGTCCTACGTCGCCGAGGAGATCCGCGACCCCGGCCGCAACGTCCCCCGGGCGCTGGCGCTCGGCACGCTGGCGGTGATCGTCATCTACCTGCTGTTGAACGCGCTCTACCTGTTCGTCTTTCCGGTCGAGGAACTCGCCGCCATCCGCGGCAGCGTGCTCGACGTGATCGCCGACCGGCTGCTCGGCACCAGCGCCGGCAACATCATGGGCATCGTCTCGATCATCAGCCTGCTGGCCAGCAACAGCGCGATGATCTTCGTCGGCCCGCGCGTCTACTACGCGATGGCCCGCGACGGCATGTTCTTCCCGGCGGCGGCCAAGGTGCATCCGGCCTATCGCACGCCGGCCACGGCCATCGTCGCGCAGGCCGTCTGGACCACCCTGCTGATCGTCACCGGCAGCGGCAGCGCCCTCACCACCTACACCGGCTTCTCGATCCTGCTGTTCAACGGCGTCGCCGTCGCCGCCCTGTTCGTGCTGCGCCGCCGCGAGCCCGATGCCCCCCGCCCGTACTCGACCTGGGGCTATCCCGTCCTGCCGGCGCTCTTCATCGCGGTCTGCGCCGTCATCGTCGCCAACGCGCTCTACACCGACCTGGTGGCGCCGCTCGCCGGCGGGCAGCCGCTGGGGCCGTCGGCCGCCGGCCTGGTCATCATCGCGCTCGGCCTGCCGCTCTACTGGTGGTTCAACCGCGCCAGCGGTCCGGCCCGCTGAGCCGCGCGCGAGCGGTACGCAGGAACGGCCGGCGAGATCCGCCGGCCGTTCGTTCGTCGCCTCGGGTGGCGAGGCGTCAGGGATTGACTCGGAGGTCGCCGCGGTAGGTGATGGTGCGGCCCGGCTGCACCATCACGTCGAAGGTGAGCGGGTTCAGCCCGGGCGCGCGGATCTCGATGCGGTGGCCGCCGTCGTCGAGCCGCAGCCGCTGCCAGACGCCGTCGAAGTCGTCGACGATGCCGGCGTAGTAGCCGTCGACGTAGACCTCAGCGTCGCGCGGCTGCACCTTCAGGCGGACGCTGCCGATACTCCAGCCCCGCGGCCCGACGTAGGCGCCGTAGCCGTAGCCGCCGCCGTAATAGCCGCCGTTCCAGTTGCCGTAGTAGCCGCCCCAGTTCCCGTAATACCCGCCCCACCCGCCGTAGCCGTACCAGCTCCACGGGTCGTAGGCCCAGTAGCCGAGTCCGGTGGGGCCGTAGTAGAAGCGCCGGCCGTAGTTCGGGGCGACGTAGACGGTGCGCGGCGGCCGGGGCGCCGAACTGCGGGGCACCGCCTGTGGGCGCGGCGCGCCGGCGTTGTCGCGACCGCCGGCATCGGGCCGGCGCACGCCGCCGGGTCGTGGCTGCGCATCGCCGCCGCCACCGACACTGCCGCCGCCGCCGCGGACCGCACCGCCCCCAGCGGGCCGGCGCCGGCCGCCCTGTTCCTCGGTGCTGGCGGCGACCGGCGGGGCGGCAGCGACCGGCGCCCGCGAGCGGGGCCGGGCTTCCTGTGAGTCGTTGGCCGGGTCGGCCCGCCGCGGACTGCGCTCGGCGCGGGCGTCACCGTCGTTCCGCTCGGCGCGACTGCGCCCGGCGCTGGCGCGCGGCACGGCAGCCGGGGCGGTGGCTTCCTGATGGTCGGGGGAGGGCGACGGGTCCTGCGCCAGGGCCGGTGACACGGTCCACAGCGCGGCGGCCGTCACCGCCGGAAGCAGCCTTCTGGCAGTCATGGTGACACCTCGAGAGAGCACGTCGGACGACACACCAGGACAGGCTGCAACTTCACTGCCACCACGGGTCGGGCAGCGTCGGGCGCTCCGGCGCGCGAACGTCCCGATTCCTTGACACCCCTTTTCGCAAGCAGGGACACTTGGCGGATGTTTCCCCGGCGGCGCCTCGCGTGCGCTGCGGCCCTCGTGATCGCGGCTGCGGCGTGCGGCAAGAAGGGGCCGCCGCTGGCGCCGCTGGTCCTGGTGCCGGCCCAGATCACGGCGTTTTCGGCGGAGCGGTCGGCCGACGCCGTGTTCGTCACCCTGACGGTGCCCACCACCAACGTCGGTGGCGATACCCCGGGCGACATCGCCGCCGTCGAGGTGTTCGGGGCCACCGCCGAGCGGGAACCGGCCATCGGCGAGCGGGAGCCCGGGGAACCCTGGACGCTGGTGCAGCGGGTGGCCGTGCGCCGACCGGTGCCGCCCGTACCGCCGCCCCCGCCAGGCAGCACGGCCCCGGTGCCGCCCCCGGTGCCGCTCGAGCCCGGACTCGACCAGGGGCAGGCCCTGACGATCCGCGAGGCGCTCACCCCCGAGCTGCTGGCGGTCGTCTCGCCGCTCCCGGCCCCGTCCACCGCGCCCGCAGCCGATCAGGGAGAGGCTGCGCGCGCGCTGTCGTTCCCGGTCGTCGCCCCGGTAACGGATCGCACGGCGCGCCGCTTCTACGTGGCGCGAGCCCTGTCGCGGCGCGGCCGGCCCGGCCAGTGGAGCAGCATCCGGGGCGTGCCGACAGCGACCCCGCTCGGCGCCCCGGCCCCGGCGACGCCCACCTACGACGCCGCCGCGATCACGATCACGTGGACGCCGCCTCCGGGGGCGGCCGTCGCCCCCGCGCCGCCGGCGGCGGGGCTGCTGCCGTCGCGGCCGTTCGGGCCGTCGGCCCCGCTGACCAGGTACAACGTCTACGCGCCTGGCCCCGACCCGTCGCCCGACGCCCTCGGCGTGGTGACGCGGTCCGCGCCGCTCAACGCCGCGGCCATCGAGACCACGTCGTACGCGCTGAGCGGCGTCACCTTCGGGCAGGAGCGCTGCGTGGTCGTGCGCGCGCTGCAGACGATCGGCGATGCCGTGGTCGAGGGGCCGCCGTCGGCCCCGGTCTGCGTCACGCCTCAGGACACGTTCCCGCCCCCGGCCCCGACCGCGCTCGAAGCGGTCGGCGGCCTCGGGGTGATCAGCCTGATCTGGGAGCCGGTGGACGCCGCGGATCTCGCCGGCTACCTGGTCTTCCGCGGCGAGAACGGCGGCGAACCGACGGCGCCGCTCACGCCGGCGCCGATTCGCGACGCCAGCTTCGAGGACCGCACGGTGACCGCCGGCGTGCGCTATGTCTACGTGGTGGTCGCGGTAGACTCGGCCACGCCGGCCAACCGCAGCGCGCCGTCGAATCGCGCCGAGGAGACGGCGAGGTGACAGGGGCTGGGGACTAGGGGCTGGGGGCTGGGGCGTGACAACGCCGCTCGTCCCGCAGAACGGAGCGAACGGATCAGATGGACAAGATCTATCGGGTGCGGCAGGGGATGGGCGGGCGCTACGTGATCGAACGCGACGGCGCGTTCCACTGGCTCGAGGGCGACGTGTTCGGCGACTACCGCGCCGGCGCGGTGATCGACGGGCCGCTCGGCCAGCTGGTGGCGCCGGTCGCGCCGTCGAAGATCATGGCGATCGGCCTCAACTACAAGGACCACGCCGCCGAGATGAAGAAGGCGCTGCCGGCCGAGCCGCTGCTCTTCATCAAGCCGCCGACGACGGTCATCGGCCCCGAGGCGGCGATCCGCATTCCCGACTGGGCCGGGAGGATCGAGCACGAGGCCGAGATGGCCGTGGTCATCGGCCGCCGCGCCTGGCGGGTCAAGGCCCGCGACGCGATGGACCACGTCCTCGGGATCACCTGTCTGAACGACGTCACGGCGCGCGAACTGCAGGCCAAGGACGTGCAGTACTCGCGCGCCAAGGGCTTCGACACCTTCGCGCCGATCGGCCCGTGCATCGCCGTCGGCCTCGACCCGGCCGAGCTCGAGGTCGAAGGCTGGGTGAACGGCCAGAAGCGCCAGCACTCGAACACCCGCGAGCTGATCTTCCCGGTGCCCGAGGTGATCGAGTGGCTGACGCGCTTCTGCACGCTCGAGCCCGGTGACGTCATCACCACCGGCACGCCCTCGGGCGTCGGCCCGCTCGTCCCCGGCGATCGCATGATGGTCAAGGTGCAGGGCGTCGGCGCGCTCTCCAACCCCTGCGTCGAGGGCTAGCGAGGCTCCGCCTCAGAACGTCGAAAATGGGGAAGCGGCTGCGCCTCGCTAGTTACAGTGTTGTTTGGCCCACGCTCCGCGTGGGCGTAGACGCCTTGAAAGGCCGGTGGAGATGGCTTTGACTCATTGCGCACGGATTCCGGCCTCTCAAGGCGTCTAGGCATGCGCGATCCGATGGCGAAGCTCGACGCCCTCGAGCGGCTGGCGGAACTGGGCGGCGGCGAGGAGCGCCTCAAGCGCCAGCACGAGGCCGGCAAGCTGGTGGCCCGCGAGCGGATGGAGCTGCTGTTCGACCCCGGCACGTTCGAAGAGGTCGACAAGCTGGTCACGCACCGCTGCCTCGACTTCGGCATGGCCGACCAGGTGGTGCCGGGCGACGGCGTGGTCAGCGGCCACGGCCGCGTCGACGGCCGCGTCGTCTACGCCTTCGCGCAGGACTTCACCGTGTTCGGCGGCTCGCTGTCGGAGACCAACGCCGCCAAGATCGTCAAGATCATGGACATGGCGATGCGCGCCGGAGCGCCGGTCGTCGGCCTGAACGATTCGGGCGGCGCCCGCATCCAGGAGGGCGTGCTGTCGCTCGGCGGCTACGCCGACATCTTCCTGCGCAACACTCTGGCCAGCGGCGTCGTGCCGCAGATCTCGGCGATCCTCGGGCCGTGCGCCGGCGGCGCCGTCTACTCGCCGGCGATCACCGACTTCATCGTGATGGCCAAGGCGTCGAGCTACATGTTCATCACCGGGCCCGACGTCATCAAGACCGTCACCCACGAGGACGTGACCAAGGAAGAGCTCGGCGGCGCGATGACCCACAACGCGAAGAGCGGCGTCGCCCACTTCGCGGTCGAGGACGACCGCGAGGCCATCGCGCTCATCCGCGAGCTGCTCGGCTACCTGCCGTCGAACAACCTCGACGAGCCGCCGCGGCGGCCGACCGACGACCCGCCCGACCGCGAGGACGCCGGGCTCGACACGCTGGTGCCGGCCTCGCCGACCCAGCCCTACGACATGCACGACCTCCTCCGGAGCATCGCCGACGACGGCGAGTTCCTGGAGGTGCACGAGCACTACGCGAAGAACCTCGTCGTCGGCTTCGCGCGGCTCGGCGGCCGCCCGGTGGGGCTGGTCGCCAACCAGCCGGCGCAGCTGGCCGGCACGCTCGACATCGACGCCTCGGTGAAGGGGGCGCGCTTCGTGCGCTTCTGCGACTGCTTCAACATCCCGCTGGTCACCTTCGAGGACGTGCCCGGGTTCCTGCCCGGCACCCAGCAGGAGTACGGCGGCATCATCCGCCACGGCGCCAAGCTGCTCTACGCGTATGCCGAGGCGACCGTGCCGAAGGTCACGGTGATCACCCGCAAGGCCTACGGCGGCGCCTACTGCGTGATGTCGAGCAAGCACATCCGCACCGACTTCAACTACGCCTGGCCCACCGCCGAGATCGCCGTGATGGGCGCCGAGGGCGCGGTGAACATCCTCTACAAGCGCGAGATCGAGCGCTCGGCCGATCCGGCGGCGACCCGCGCCGAGAAGATCGCCGAGTTCCGCGACAAGTTCGCCAATCCGTACGTGGCCGCGGAGCGCGGCTTCATCGACGAGGTGATCCGGCCGCGGACGACGCGCCGGCGGCTGATCCAGGCCCTGGCGACGCTCGAGACCAAGCGCGACCGCAACCCGCCGAAGAAGCACGGCAACATCCCGCTCTGACCGGCGGGCGCGGGCCACGGGTATCTCGGCGCGGGCGCCGGCACGAGGTGGCGTGGCCACCGGGGGTGGGCCACGCAAGTGCTAGAATTTTCAGAGCGTTGTGGCCGTCACCAAGGTTCTGATCGCCAACCGCGGCGAGATCGCCGTGCGCGTCATCCGCGCCTGCCGCGACCTCGGGCTGGGCACCGTCGCCGTCTACAGCGAGTGCGATCGGGCGGCGCTGCACGTGCGGTTGGCCGACGAGGCGTGGCCGGTCGGGCCGAACCCGCCGCGCGAGAGCTACCTGCGCATCGACACGATCGTGGACGTGGCGCGGCGGAGCGGCGCCGACGCCGTCCACCCCGGCTACGGCTTCCTCGCCGAGAACGAGGACTTCGCGCGCACCTGCCGTGACGCCGGCGTGACCTTCATCGGCCCGTCGCCCGAGGTGATCGAGCGCATGGGCAGCAAGACCGCGGCGCGCCAGGCGGCCATCGCCGCCGGCGTGCCGGTGGTGCCGGGCACCGAGACGCCGCTCGGCGAGGACGTGCCGGACGCCGCGGTGCGGCGGATCGCCGACACGGTCGGCTACCCGCTGATGCTCAAGGCGGTGGCCGGCGGCGGCGGCAAGGGCATGCGCATGGTCGCCACGCCCGACGAACTGGCGGGCGCGCTGCGCGCCGCCCGCTCCGAGGCCGGCTCGGCGTTCGGCGACTCGGCGGTGTATCTCGAGCGGCGGCTGCTGTCGCCGCGGCACATCGAGGTGCAGTTGCTGGGCGATCACCACGGCACCGTCGTCGCGTTCGTCGAGCGCGAGTGCTCGATCCAGCGGCGCCACCAGAAGGTGATCGAAGAGAGCCCGTCGCCGGCGATTGGGCCCGAGGTGCGGCGCCGGATCACCGCGGCGGCGGCGGCGGTGGCCCGCCAGGTCGGCTACACCAACGCCGGCACGATCGAGTTCCTGCTCGACGCCGACGGGTCGTTCTACTTCCTCGAGATGAACACCCGCCTGCAGGTCGAGCACCCGATCACCGAGATGGTCACCGGCGTCGATCTGGTGCAGTGGCAGATCCGGATTGCCCGCGGCGAGGCGCTGGCGCTCGACGCCGCGGCGCTGCTCACCCCACGCGGCCACGCCGTCGAGTGCCGCGTCTACGCCGAAGACCCCGACAACGGCTTCCTGCCGTCGCCCGGCCGCATCGTCGGGCTGCGGGTGCCGCACGGCCCCGGCGTCCGCGACGACAGCGGCGCCACCGAGGGGCTCGAGGTGCCCATCCACTACGACCCGCTGGTCTCGAAGCTGGTCACGTGGGGCGACGATCGGGCCCACGCCCTGGCGCGCATGCAGCGGGCGCTGGCCGAGTACGAGGTGGTCGGCATCCGCACGACCATCCCGTTCTTCGAGTGGGTGCTGGGCGACGACGACTTCCGGGCCGGACGGTTCGACACCACCTTCATCGACCGCAAGCTGGCCGAGCGGCAGGGCGCGCCGTTCCGCACGGTGCGACCGGACGAGGAGGACCTGGCCGCCGTGGCGGCGGCCCTGCATGCCGTGCTGCGGGCGGCCGGCCCGGCGGCGGCGCCGCCGCCCCCGCCGAGCCGCTGGCGTCAGCAGGCGCGCGTCGAAGGGTTGAGATAGAGACGTGCAGTACGACATCGAGATCGGCGGCCGCACCCGCCGCGTGGTGGTCCAGCGGGCGGGTGCCCGGTGGCGCGTCACGCTCGACGGCACGCCCCATCTGGTCGATGCCGCGACGGTCGGCGCCGCGACCCTGTCGCTGCTGATCGCGCCCGACGACGGCCGCCCACCGACGCGCAGCGTGCAGGCGGTGGTGGCGTCGCGCCCGGTGCCCGGCGACCTCGACGTCCACGTCCACGGTCGGCTCGTCGCCGCGACGCTGCGGCCGGCCGGGGCCGGCCGCCGCCGTGGGGGCGGCGCCGACGGCGCCGCCGGCCCGCAGCAGGTCGTCGCGCCGATGCCCGGCAAGGTCGTCCGCGTGCTGGTCGCCGCCGGCGACGCCGTGGCCGCCCGCCAGGGCCTGGTCGTCGTCGAAGCCATGAAGATGGAGAACGAGCTGAAGGCCGCCCGCGCCGGCCGCGTCGTGTCGGTGGCCGTGGCCGAGGGCCAGTCGGTGGACGCGGGCGCGCTGCTGGCCGTCGTGGAGTGAGCGTGCCGAGGTGCGACTGATGCGGCAGGCGATCCTCCGATCGCTGCTGGCGACGCTGCGCGGCGTGCGGCGGGCCTGGCTGGTGGTCGCCGTCGCGACCGCCGTCGTCCTGGTTTCGCTGGTCACGCTCGATCTCGGGCCGGCCCTGCGCCGCCGCGCCGAGATCGAAGGCTCGCGCTTCATCGACCGGCCCCTGCACATCGGCCGCCTCGGCCTCAATCTCGGCCGCGGCACCCTGGTGGTCGAGAACCTGCGCGTCGAGGGCCTCACGCCGGCGCACGACCCGTGGCTCACCGCCGGCCGGGTCGAGCTGTCACTGACCTGGAAGGCGCTCCTCGACCGCCGCGTCCTCATCGACAACGTCGACCTGCGTGACTGGACGCTGATCGTCGAGAGCTATCCCAACGCGGTGCACAACTGGCCGCGCCTCACCGGACCGCCGCGGCCGCCGCCGACCGGCCCGCGCCTGGTCACCACGACGCTGCAGTACCTGCGGGCCACCCGCGGGCGGATGATCGTGCGCGATTTCGGATCGTCGTGGGGCATGGATGCGCCGAACCTCGAGGTCGAGATGGCCCGCGGCGAGGAGTACCGCGGCGTGATGCGCTTCTCCGGGGGCACGCTGCTCATCCAGCAGTACGAGCCGATGTGGGCCAATTTCTCGACCGGCTTCGTGGTGCGCGACGGCCAGGTGCTGATGGAGAACATGGCCCTCGACCTCGACGGCGCCGAGGTGCGCGGCAGCGGCGCCATCGATCCCGCCCGGTTCCCCGAGTCGACCTTCCAGATCACCTCCCGGCACCAGCTGCCGCGGGTGCGGGCGATCTTCTACGCCAGGGAGCGCTTCAGCCTGCACGGCGACGGCGACTTCACCGGTACGGTGCACAAGTTCAACGGCGGCTACGAGGTGAAGGGGCAGTTCGTCAGCGCCGAGGCCGGCTACGACGACTACCGTTTCCAGGACTTCCGCGCCAGCGTGGTCTGGGTGCCGACGCGCTTCGACGTGTTGAGCGCCGACGCGCGTTTCTACGGCGGCCGCGCCGCTTTCACCTACCAGCTGGCGCCGCTCGGCGTGCCCGACCGCCGGCCCGACGCGCGCTGGGACGTCACCTACAGCGACGTCGACCTCACCACATTCACCGACTTCCTCGAGACCCGGGGGATGCGGCTGGCTGGCCGGGCCACCGGCCGCACGACGCTCGCGTGGACGCTCGGCCGCATGAACGAGGCGGCGGGCGACGGCTCGATCACGGCGGTGATGCCGCCCGGAATCGTGCCGGCGTCGCGGACCCTCCCGCCCGAGGCCGTCGACGCCGCCCGGCGCCGCGCCGAGGACGTCGGCCCCTTCAGCCCGCACAACGCGCTGGGCCCGGTGTCGATCGCCGGCCAGGTCGATTTCGTGTTCGACGGCCAGGAGATCCGCTTCGCGCCGAGCACGTTCGCCACCGCAGAGACTTTCGTCGCCTTCGACGGCCGCACCGCCTGGGGCGAGGCGTCGCGGCTGCCGATTCACGTCACGAGCACCAACTGGCAGGAGAGCCATCGCTTCCTGACCGGCATCATGACGATGGTGGCGTCGCCCACCGCCGCGGTGCCGGTCGACGGCATCGGCGAGTTCGACGGCGTGGTCCTCGGCGCGCTCGGCAACCCGCGCGTCGAGGGCGCGTTCTCGGGTCGGGCGATGCGCGCCTGGAACGTCACCTGGGGCGAGATCACCGGCGAGACGGTGATCGAGAACAGCTACGCCTTCGTGAAGAACGTCGTCGTCCGCGACGGCGTCGCCGGCCGCATGGACATCGAGGGCAAGTTCGCCCTCGGCTATCCGCGCCGCGACGGCGGCGAAGAGATCGACGCACGCATCCGCACCAGCGAGTGGCCGCTCACCGACTACCGCGCCGCCTTCGAGCTCCACGACTACCCGGTGGACGGCGCCGTCGGCGGCGAGATCCACCTCTACGGGAAGTACGAGGAGCCGTTCGGGTTCGGCCGCGTCACCCTCGATCGCGGCGTCGCCTACGACGAGCCGTTCGCCTCCGGCGTCGCCAGCCTGCGCTTCGAAGGCGCCGGTGTACGGCTCGACGGCCTCGAGGTGCAGAAGGCCGGCGCCACCATCACCGGGGCCGCCTACGTCGGCTGGGACGGCGCCTACTCGTTCAACGCCGACGGCCGGCGCCTGGCGGTCGACGCGCTCGATCTGACCTACTTTCCGGGCCTGCCGGCGATCACCGGGTTCGCCGACTTCAGTGCCGCCGGCAGCGGCACCTTCGAGGAGCCGCGCTACGACGTCAAGGTCAGCGTCTTCGACCTGTTCATCGGCGACGAGGGCATCGGTCAGATGACGGCGCAGGTGACGCTGCGCGGGCTGACCGTGCTCTACGGCTTCGACGTCGCCTCGCCGCGTTTGGCGGCGTCGGGCACCGGGCAGTTCGGCCTCACCGAGGTCGGCGAGATCGAGATGACGGTGCGGCTCTCGGACACCTCCCTCGATCCCTACGCGCGGGTCTTCCTGCCGACCCTGTCGCCCTACACCGAGGCGACCGGCGGCGGCACCATCCGGGTGTGGGGCGAGGTCTACACGCCCGACGGCCTGCACGTCGAGGCGGCGGTCGACGACCTGCGCGTGCGGCTGTTCGACTACGAGCTGACCAACCGCGGGACGCTGCGGCTCGGCCTCGACGGCCAGCTCGTGCGGGTCGAGCAGTTCGTGCTCACCGGCGATCGCACGGCGCTCGACGTGAGCGGCCAGGTCGATCTGGCCCGGGACGTGGTGACGCTGCGTGCCAACGGCGACGCCAACCTCGCCGTGCTGCAGGGCGTGCTGCCCGACGTGCGCGGGGCCGGCCGGGCCGAGGTGTCGGCGCAGATCGGCGGCTCCACCGCCGCGCCGACGCTGTCGGGCAACGCACTCGTCACCGACGGCCGGCTGCGCACCTTCGCCTTCCCGCACGCGCTCGAGGCCATCAACGGCATCGTCACCTTCGACGCCTCGTCGATCCGCCTCGACGGGCTGCGGGCCCGGCTCGCCGACGGCACGGTGCAGTTCGGCGGACGGCTCGGCCTGCGCGGCCTGGCGCTGACCGACTACGACGTCACCCTCACCGGACTCGACCTGCGCCTGCGCTACCCCGAGGGGATGCGCGCGCTGGTCGACGCCTCGCTGGCCCTGCAGGGGCCGGCCAGCGGTGCCGTGCTGAGCGGGTCGGTGCTGGTACGTTCGGCGGTCTACACGCCGCCGTTCGACAGCACCAACGTCTTCGGCGGCGGCACCGCCGCCGCGGCCGCGCCGGGGCCGGCCGTCGCCGGGGCGGTCAGCGGCGAGGCCACCGCCGGTCTGCGCTACGACGTGCGCCTGATCGCGCCGTCGACGCTGCGCATCGAGAACGACCTGGCCCGGCTGGTCGCCAGCGCCGACCTCGAACTGCGCGGGACGTTCGAGCGGCCGCTGGTCTTCGGCCGCGCCGACGTCGAGCGCGGCGAGGTCACCTTCGAAGGCCGCCGCTACCTCATCTCGCGCGGCAGCCTCGACTTCACCAACCCGGAGCGGATCCAGCCGTTCTTCGACGTCGAAGCCGAGACGCGGGTGCGGGTGCCGGCGCAGACCTACCGGGTCACGCTGCGGGTCGCCGGCACCACCGACCGGCTGCAGCCCGAGTTCACGTCCGACCCGCCGCTGCCGCCCGGCGACGTGCTGTCGCTGCTGCTCGGCGACACCACGCCGGCCGGCGACGTCGAGCTGACGTCGCTGCGCTCACCGAACCAGCGCGAACAGGATCTGCTGCAGGCGCGGGCGACGCGGGCGCTGACCGGGGCGCTGTCGGCCGAGGTCGGCAAGGTGGTGCAGGACACGTTCGGCGTCGACACCTTCCAGATCACGCCGCTGCTGGTCGATCCCTACCAGCAGGCCGTCGGCCTCAACGTCAACCCGTCGGCGCGGGTCACCATCGGCAAGCGGATCTCGGACCGCGTCTACCTGACCTACGCCCGCAGCCTGTCGTCCACCACCCGCGACGAGATCATCCTGCTCGAATACGAGCAGAGCGACACGCTCGGCTGGATCCTCTCGCAGAACGAGGACGGCACCTACGCGCTCGACGTGCGCAAGCGGGTGACGTTCTGAGGCGCGCCTGGCTGCTCGCGCTCGTGCTGACGATGGCGGCGCCGGCCGCTGCCGCCGCCGAGCTCGACGCGCTGCTCGGGCGGCGGCTCACCGACGTGCGGCTGGTCGTCGGCGGTGCGCCGGTGACCGACGACGCGCTCCTGATCCTGGTCGAGACCCGGGTCGGCGCGCCGCTCGCCATGGCCGACGTCCGCCAGACCATCGACCACCTGGTCGCGCTGGGGCGGTTCCTCGACATCCGGGTGGTCGGCCAGCCCGACGGCGACGGCGTGCAGCTGCGCTACACGCTGGTGCCCGTCGACCGCATCGTCCGGCTGCGCTTCGAGGGCGTGCGGGCGATCGACGACGACGTGCTGCGCGCCGAGATCGACGAGCAGTTCGGCGCGACGCCGCCGGCCAGCCGCCGCGACGAGCTGGTGCGGCTGGTCGAGGCCCGGTACCGCTCCCGCGGCTACGCCACGCCCCGGGTCGACGTGCGCCTCGACCCCGCCGGCCGTCCCGGCGAGGTCGCCGCCACGGTGGTGGCGGTGCCGGGACCGCGCACCGTCGTCGGCCGCGCCACGGTCGAGGGCGACCGTCCCGGCGATCTGCTGTCCCGCCTCGGTCTCGTGCCGGGCCGGCCGCTCGACCGCGAGACCCTCGACGAGCGTGTCCGCGCCGTCGAGGACGTGCTGCGCGCCGACCGCTATTACGAGGCGGTGGTCACCGCCACCGTGCGCGATGCCGGTCCGGCCGAGGCCGACGTGATCGTGCGCAGCTCGCTCGGCGACCAGGTGCGTGTCGAGTTCACCGGCGACCCGTTGCCGGCGGCGCGGCGCCGCACGCTGGTGCCGATCGAGCAGGTGCGGTCGGTGGACGAGGAGGTCATCGAGGACGCCAGCCGCAACATCGAGCAGTACCTCAGGCTCGAAGGCTATCGCCAGGCCGCCGCCCCGGCATCGCGGCGGCGCGCCGACGGCGAGCTGACCATCACCTTCGCCGTGCGTCGCGGCCCCCTGCACGTGCTCGACTCGATCGCCGTCGACGGCGTGGCCCAGCTGCCGCCGGCCGAGGCCCGGGCGCTGCTCAAGCTCGAACCCGGCGAGCCCTTCGTCGAGGCGCGCGTCGCCACGGTGGCGGCCGCGCTGGCCGAGCTCTACCGCGTGCGCGGCTTCGCCGCCGTGCAGGTGACACCGCGCGTCACCACCGAGCCGGAGCGCGACGGCAGGGTGCCGGTGACGGTGCGGCTCGAGGTGACCGAGGGCCCGCGCACCATGGTCACCGCCGTGCGGTTCGAGGGCGCCGCCGCGGTGCCCGAAACGGAGCTGGCCGACGGCCTGGCGCTCACCGCCGGACGGCCGTTCTACCGGCCGCAGCAGGCGATCGACCGGGCGACGGTCGAGCGCCGCTACCGCAACCTCGGCTACCAGCGCGCCGTCGTCGAGGTGCGCGAGACGCCGAGCGCCGACGCCACCGGCATGGCTCTCACCTACGTCGTCCGCGAAGGTCCGCAGACCCGGGTCGACCACATCCTCATCACCGGCACCGACCGGGTCTCGCCGGCGCTGGTGCGGCGCGAGCTGACGCTGCAGCCGGGTACGCCGCTCGGCTACGACGCCCTGCTCGAGAGCCAGCAGCGGCTGAGCGCGCTGGGGCTGTTCCGGCGGGTGCGAATCACCGAGGCGCCGCACGGGTCGGACGAGATCAACCGCGACGTGCTGGTCGAGATCGAGGAGGCGCCGGCGACGGCGGTGAGCTACGGCGGCGGCTTCGAGATGGGGCAGCAGCCGCGCCGCGGCGACGACGGCGTCGTCACCGATCGGCTGTATGCCGCGCCGCGCGGCTTCTTCGAGGTCACGCGCCGGAATCTGTGGGGCAAGAACCGTTCGATCACCCTGCTCACCTCGGCCAGCCTGCGGCCGACCGATCCCGGCAGCGACGACCAGCAGAGCGACGGCGGCTACGGGTTGAACCAGTTCCGCGTCGTCGGGACGTTCCGGGAGCCGCGGGCCTTCGGCACGCCGGGCGACGCCCAGGCCAGCGCCTTCGTCGAGCGCGGCATCCGCGCCTCGTTCAACTTCGACCGCCGGGGCGTGCGGACCGAGTACGCGCGGCGCTTCGCCAACCGGATCGTCGTGCTGGGCCGCTACGCCTACGACTACACCGAGCTCTTCGACACCAAGATCACTCTCGAGGACCAGCTGCTGGTCGACCGGCTGTTCCCGCAGGTGAGGTTGTCCACCGTGTTCGGGTCGGTGATTCGCGACTCGCGTGACGACGTGCTCGACCCCCAGCGTGGCAGCGTGCTCGGCGCCGAGCTCGACTTCGGCCTGCCGGCACTCGGCTCCGAAGTGGGTTTCACCAAGGGATTCGCCCAGGCGTTCATCTACCGGCAGCTGCCCGGCGGGCGGCCGTTCGTGCTCGCCGCCGGGGCGCGCCTGGGGCTGGCCCGCGGCGTCGAGAAGCGCGTGCCCCGGGTCGACGGCGGCGGCACCCCGGTGGTGGACGAGAACGGCGTCCCGATCGTCGACGTCGTGACCGACCTGCCGGCCAGCGAGCGCTTCTTCGCCGGCGGCGACACCACGGTGCGCGGATTCGCGCTCGACCGCCTCGGCACCGAGGCGACCCTGAACGCCGACGGGTTTCCGACCGGCGGCAACGCGATGGTGGTGGTGAACGCCGAGATCCGCACCCCGCACGTCAAGGGCGTGGGCCTGGTCGGCTTCGTCGATGCCGGCAACGTGTTCCTGCGCGCCGGCGACGTCAACCTCGGCGAACTGCGCGCCGCGGCGGGCGTCGGCCTCCGCTACCGCTCGCCGCTCGGGCCGCTGCGGCTCGACATCGGTTTCAAGCTCGATCGGCGCGACTTCACCCGCGGCACCGAGCGGCGGGCGGTCTATCACCTGTCGCTCGGCCAAGCCTTCTAAGGATGCTTGAGCGGCCAGCGGCCGGCGGCTGGCGGCTCGCGACCGCGCAGGGACGGCGAGGGAGTACAGTGGCTGCGTGCCGGTACTCCCGCGTTCCTGCCTGCCACGACGCGCGCCGCTTGGCGGCCGGCGAATCCCTGGCGGGCTGGCGCTCCTGGTGCTCGCCCTCGGCACGCCGGCGGCCGCCGGCCAGGAGACGCTGATCGAGCGCACCGTCGCCGTCGTCGGCGGGGCGGCCATCACGCAGTCGGACGTGCGGACGGCGCTGACGCTCGGCCTGGTCGATGCCGCCGGGGCCGACGCCGAGCGCGACGCCGCGGCCCGGCTGGTCGAGCGCTGGCTGATCCTCCACGAGGTCTCGCGCTTCGCGCCGCCCGAGCCGTCGCCGGCCGCCGTGGCGGCGCGCCTGGCGGCGATCGCCGGCCGCGCCGGCTCGCCAGCCGCGCTCGACGCCATCCTCGTGCGCGGCGGCTTCACGCCCGGCCGCCTCGCCGCGTGGGTGCGCGACGACCTGCGCATCACCGCCTACCTCGATCAGCGGTTCGCCGCCGCCGGCGTCGCCAGCGAGGCCGAGGTCGGCGAGTACGCCGCGGCTCATGCCGCCGATCTCGCCGCCGCCGGCGTGCCGGCCGCCGACCGCCTCGCCGTCGCCCGCCAGCGCCTGCAGGCCGAGCGCCGCCGCGAGCTCATCACCGACTGGCTCAGCGAGCTCAGGCGGAGGACGACGGTGGTGGAGATCAAGCACTAGGGGCTCGGAACTCGGGAAGGATTTCTTACGGAACTGACGCTGGTCATGCCGGGCTGGATTGCCCGACGGCGTGCTGTCTGAGCCCGAGCCCCGAGTCCCGAGCCCCGAGTCCCGAGTCCCGAGCCCCGGTCCTCAAGGTGCGACCGCGTCGCCCAGTGTCGCCGCAATCACCACCTGCGCGAGATTGAAGGCGCCGTGGCTGACGGCGGCGGCGACGATGCTTCCGCGCGAGAGATACAGCAGGCCCCAGGCGGCGCCGAGCACTCCGGTGGCGACCGCCACGTCGTAGCCCTGCAGGGTATGGCCGGCGCCGAAGGCCACGCTGGTCAGCAGCAGCGCCAGCCCCGGGCCGCAGACGTGGCCGGTGAGCCGGTGGAGCTGGAAGCCGCGCTGCAGTTCCTCGCGCACGCCGCCGGCGAAGACCACGACGAACGCGAAGGCCACGGCCAGGACGGGATCGCGCATCAGCGCGCCCATCGGGTTGACCGGCACGTTGTGCAGTCCGGGGGCGGCGGCGCGAACGACCGCGACCACCACCGAGACACCGACCAGCACCAGCGGCGCCAGGCCGAGGCCGAGCAGGATCTCGCGGCCGGCGGGCCGGCGCGTGACGAAAGCGGTGGCCAGCGACTCGCCGTTGCGCCACATGAAGGCGGTGACGAGCGCCGCCACCAGCAGCGCGTCGCCGAGCGACACGGCGATCACGAACCGGGCGTTGAGCGAGCCGTCGGCGTCGAGGCCGGTCAGCCCGAACGCGGCGAGCCCGCCGGCGACGAGGATCTGCGTCGGATAGCTGGAACAGAGCAGCACTTCGACGATCGCCCGGATCGGCGTCATCGCGGGCGCGGCGGACGCCGTGGGCGGTAGTGGGTGCGGGGGCAGGGCGGGTGCCGCGGGCACCTCGCGCATGTCGGGCGCCGGGTCACTCATCGAAAGGCGTCGTCGGTCGATGGTACACTTTCCGGGTGAGCGATGCGGCGCGTGCGGCGATTGCCGCGCAACGGGTGCTGATCGTCGAAGACGACGAAGCAGCGCGTCTCGGCCTGACCGAGCTGGTGCGGACCTGGGGCTTCACGGTCGAAGCCGCCGCCGACGGCGAACAGGCGCTGGCCGCCGTCACGGCGTTCCGGCCGACGATCGTCGTCAGCGATCTGGTGATGCCGAAGATGGACGGCCTGCAGCTGCTGGCCGCGCTCGGCGACGACCTGTCGCACCTCGACTTCGTGCTGCTCACCGCGCAGGGCACGGTCGAGTCGGCGGTCGACGCGCTGAAGCACGGCGCCGAGGACTACCTCACCAAGCCGGTCGATCCGCAGCGGCTGCGCCACCTGCTCGAACGGCTGTCGGAGCTGAGCGCCGCCCGCCGCGAGAACACCGATCTGCGCCGCCGGCTGCGCGAGGAAGGCCGCTTCGGCCGCATGGTCGGCGCCAGCCGCGAGATGCGCAAGGTCTACAACGTGATCGAGCAGGCGGCGCCGACGACGGCGTCGGTGCTGATCATCGGCGAGTCGGGCACCGGCAAGGAGCTGGTGGCGCAGACGCTGCACCAGCTCAGCCCGCGGGCCCAGGCCCCGTATGTCGCGATCAACTGCGCGGCCATTCCCGAGACGCTGCTCGAGAGCGAGATCTTCGGCCACGAGAAGGGCGCGTTCACCGGCGCCTACGAGCGCCGTGCCGGCTGCTTCGAGCTGGCCGATCGCGGCACGCTGTTCCTCGACGAGATCGCCGAGATGGTGCCGGCCACCCAGGTGAAGCTGCTGCGGGTGCTGCAGGAGCGGCGCTTCCGGCGCCTCGGCGGCCGCAACGAGCAGGACGTCGACGTGCGGGTCATCGCCGCGACCAATGCCGATCCGGCCGGCGCCGTGCGCTCGGGCAAGCTGCGCGAGGATCTCTACTACCGGCTCAACGTCTTCACCATCGCCCTGCCGCCGCTGCGCGACCGGCGCGAGGATCTGCCGCTGCTGGTCCAGACCTTCATCGAGGAATTCAACCAGCGCGATCAGAAGGCCGTCAAGGCGGTCGATCCCGAGGCGATGCGCCGCCTCGAGGCCTACACCTGGCCGGGTAACGTCCGCGAGCTGCGCAACGTCATCGAGCGGGCGGTGATCCTCGCCAAGGGCGACTTCATCGAAGCCCGGCACCTGCCGCCGCTGTCGGGATCGGCGAGCCGGGTGGCGCCGGCGGCGACCGCCTCCACCGCCGGCGAGGTCACCCTGACCCCGGGCATGACCGTCGACGAGGCCGAGCAGAAGCTGATTCTGGCGACGCTCGACGCCGCCTCGGGCAACAAGACGCGCGCCGCCGAGATGCTCGGCATCAGCCTCAAGACGCTGCACAACAAGCTGAACCGCATGAAGCAGGGCGCGTGACCGCGGGCTGCTAGCCGCGGCCGGCGCGTTCCGGGCGCATCTGGGCATGTCGATCCGCCTCAAGCAGATCCTCGGCGTCACGGCGCTGGTCGGGGCCGTCGTCGTCGCCCTCAGCGTGGCCCATCTGGCGCGGATCGCCCGGCTGTCGCTCGAAGAGAGCCGGGCCCGCGGCGAGCTGCTCACCAACGCGGTCTTCCACCGTGCCTACCAGGTGGTGACCAGCCGCGAGGCGGCCTACGCCGAGCTGGCCGCCGACGGCGGCATCCGCTCGTTCCTCGAGGCGTCGATCTACTCCGCCGACGTCACCTACGCCGCGATCGTCGACGCCCAGGGCGTCGCCGTCGCCCACAGCGATCCGGCGCAGGTCGGCCGGCGCCTGCCGGCCGGCGGCGACCTGCCGGAGCTGCTGGCGAGGAACGGGCTGTCGCAGCTGGTCGAGATCTGGTCGACCAGCGGCCGCACCCTCGAGTGGAGCGCGCCGCTCCTGCTCGACGACGAGGCGCTCGGCGAGATCCGGATCGGCATCTCGACCCTGCTGGTGCGCCGTTCGCTCGAGGCGACGGTGCGCCCGGCGCTGGCGGCGGCGATCGGGCTGCTGCTGGTCGCGGTGCTGGTCGCCATCTTCCTGGCCCAGGCGGTGCTCAGGCCGATCCACGTCATCCAGAGCAGCCTGACCCGCCTCGGCCGCGGCGAGCTCGGTGTCACCCTCGACCTCGACGAGGCCGAGATGCAGGACCTGCGTGGCGTCTTCGACACGGTCAGCGCGCAGCTGCGCAACCTGCCGGCCGGCGGGGAGGCACGGCGCGAGCTCACCCAGCTCTCCAAGCGCGTCACCGCGCTCGGCCGCCTGACCGCCGGCGTGGCGCACGAGGTCAAGAACCCCCTGAACGCCATGACCATCCACCTCGAGCTGCTGCGCCAGAAGCTCGAGAAGGGCGCACCGGTGCCCGACGTGCGCGTCCACGCCGACGTCATCGGCCAGGAGATCCGCCGCCTCGACGCCGTGGTCCAGGGCTTCCTCAAGTTCGCCCGCCCCGAGGACATGCGGCTCGAGCGCGTCGAGGTGGCGGCGCTGGCCGCCGATGTCACCCGCACGGTCCGGCCCGAGGCCGAGGCCGCCCACGTGACCGTCGAGACCGTGTGTCCCGACCCGTCGCCGGCCGTCGACGCCGATCCGACGATGCTGCGCCAGGCCCTGATGAACCTCGCCGTCAACGCCGTGCAGGCGATGCCGCACGGCGGCACGCTGCGCATCCAGTGCGAGAACGCCCGCGACGGCCGCGTCCTCATCCGCGTGCGCGACACCGGCCAGGGCATCCCGGCCGACCAGCTGGCGCGGATCTTCGACCTCTACTTCACGACCAAGCGCGGCGGCAGCGGCATCGGCCTGTCGATGGTCTTCCGCACCGTGCAGCTGCACCACGGCGACATCGACGTGGAGTCCACGCCGGGCGTCGGCACGACGTTCACGATCTCGCTGCCGCGGGCCGCCTGAGCCGTCGGCGCGGGGTGTCACCGGGCCCGCCAGCGACGTACAATGCCGATCATGCTCCCCCGCATGGTCGCGCTCGTGTGCGGCCTGGCCGCCGCGGCCGCTGGCACCGGCTGCGCCACGGCGCGGGCCGCCGCGCCGGCGCCGCTGCCGACGCTGAACCCGCCCGAGGCGCCGCCGCGGGTAATCGCCGAATACCAGCCCGATCCCCCGCTGCCGGCCGAGCCGGTCTCGGCCGAGGCGGTCACCGCTCCGCCGCGGTCGCCGCGCCCGGTGCGTCGCGATCCGCCCCGCGCCGGCTCGTCGCCCGAAGAGCCGCAGGGGCCGCCGCCGCCGACGCCGGCCCAGACCCCGTCGCTGGCCATGCAGAACACCGGGGCCAACGCCGCCGCCGAGCAGTCGGTGCGTGCCCTGATGGCCCAGGCGACGCGCAACCTCGAGCGGGTCGTCTACCAGACGCTCGACGCCAACGGCCGCGCCCAGTACGACATCGCCCGCCGCTTCCTGCAGCAGGCCGACGAGGCGCTCAAGGCGCGCAACGTCGTCTTCGCCGGCAAGCTCGCCGACAAGGCCGCCACGATGGCGGCCGTCCTGGTCCGCTGAGCCGGTCGCGCGGCGGTTCGCCGCGGTTTTCGCTGGCTTTACGAGCCGCCGAAAGCGAAAATACGTCGAATGTGAAGATTCCAGGCGGGAACCGGAACATCTTGCGTTCGACCTAAAAAATATCCGCAAGATGTTGTGGTTGCAGCGCTTGACAAACCGTCGTTACACGCGCATTCTTGGCGTCGCGCGCGAGGCGCCACGGGGTTGCAGACGCTTCCCAGCCATCTGCTCCCGGGCCCAGATCGAGCGACGACGAAGTCTGACGAGATAGTGCAAAACCGGGAAGTCTACTAGTCGCGCGCAGACACCACTAATTCAAGGCCAGGCAAGAGCTTTTTGACGAGACCCCCTTGAGGGAGGGGCAGTCTCGTCTCTGAACGAGGCGGAGGACGCATGCAGGAAGGCGCTGGGCACAAGCTGGCGGCTGCGGCTGCCGGGCAGCAGGCAGCCGGGGGACACATGGAACCGGCCGGGGCGGCGGCCGCGGCACGGGCGTCGGTGGCGACGGTGCCGGGGCTCGATTTCCCGCGCTACTTCACCACCGCCGGGACCGATCCGTTCGACGAGGTCGAGTGGGAGCTGCGCGACGCGGTCATCGGCAACGAGAAGGGCAAGGTCGTCTTCGAGCAGCGCGAGGTCGAGATTCCGAAGAGCTGGTCGCAGCAGGCGACCAACATCGTCGTCTCGAAGTATTTTCGTGGCCACATCGGCGCGCCGGAGCGTGAACGCTCGGTGAAGCAGCTGATCGGCCGCGTCGTCGACACCATCACCGACTGGGCCCGCCGCCAGCAGTACTTCGCCTCCACCGACGCGCTGCAGGCGTTCAGCGACGATCTCAAGCACCTGCTGGTCCACCAGAAGGCCGCCTTCAACAGCCCGGTGTGGTTCAACTGCGGCTTCGAGAAGGCGCCGCAGTGCTCGGCCTGCTTCATCAACTCGGTCGACGACACGATGGACTCGATTCTCGGCCTGGCCAAGACCGAGGGCATGCTATTCAAGTACGGCTCCGGCACCGGCAGCAACCTGTCGGCGATCCGCTCGTCGAAGGAGCTGCTCGCCGGCGGCGGCACCGCCTCCGGCCCGGTCTCGTTCATGAAGGGCTTCGACGCCTTCGCCGGCGTCATCAAGTCGGGCGGCAAGACCCGCCGCGCCGCCAAGATGGTGATTCTCAACGCCGAGCACCCCGACATCGTCGAGTTCATCAACTGCAAGGTCGAGGAAGAGAAGAAGGCCTGGGCGCTGATCGACTCGGGCTACGACGGTTCGTTCAACGGCATCGCCTATTCGTCGGTGTTCTTCCAGAACTCGAACAACTCGGTGCGCGTCACCGACGAGTTCATGCGCGCCGTGCTCGACGACGGCGTGTGGCAGACCCGCGCCGTGACCACCGGCGACGTCGTCGACACCTACAAGGCGCGCGATCTGATGCGGCTCATCGCCGAAGGCACCTGGGTGTGCGGCGATCCCGGCATGCAGTTCGACACCACCGTCAACGAGTGGCACACCAGTCCGAACACGGCGCGCATCAACGCCAGCAATCCGTGCTCGGAGTACATGTTCCTCGACGACTCGGCCTGCAACCTCGCCTCGATCAACCTGATGAAGTTCGTGCGCGACGACGGCGAGTTCGACGTCGACGGCTTCAAGGCGGCGTGCCGCACCCTGATCACCGCCCAGGAGATCCTGGTCGACAACTCCAGCTACCCGACCAAGGCGATCGAGAAGAACAGCCACGCCTACCGCCCGCTCGGACTCGGCTACGCCAACCTCGGCGCGCTGCTGATGTCGCGCGGCCTGCCCTACGACAGCGACGGCGGCCGCGACTACGCCGGCGCCATCACCGCGGTGATGACCGGCGAGGCCTACGCGCAGTCGGCGCGGGTCGCCCGCGACCACGGCGGCCCGTTCGCCGGCTACGAGCGGAACCGCGAGCCGTTCCTGCGCGTGATGCGCAAGCACCGCGACGCCATCAAGGACATCAACGCCAAGCACGTGCCGGCCGACCTCTACAACGGCGCCAGGCAGTCGTGGGACGAGGCGGTCGAACTCGGCGAGGACTTCGGCTACCGCAACGCCCAGGCCACCGTGCTGGCGCCGACCGGCACCATCGGCTTCATGATGGACTGCGACACCACCGGTGTCGAGCCCGACATCGCCCTGGTCAAGTACAAGAAGCTGGTCGGCGGCGGGATGATGAAGATCGTCAACCAGACGGTGCCGATGGCGCTCAAGAAGCTCGGCTACACCGCCGCCCAGGTGGCCGACATCGTCAAGTACATCGACGAGCAGGAGACCATCGAGGGCGCACCGCACCTGCTCGAGCGCGACCTGCCGGTGTTCGACTGCGCCTTCAAGGCGGCCAACGGCGAGCGCTCGATCCACTACATGGGCCACATCAAGATGATGGGCGCCACCCAGCCGTTCATCTCCGGCGCGATCAGCAAGACCGTCAACGTGCCCAAGGACGCCACGATCGAGGAGATCGAGCAGGCCTACATGGAGAGCTGGCGGCTCGGCGCCAAGGCCATCTCGATCTACCGCGACGGCAGCAAGCGCACCCAGCCGCTGAACACCTCGAAGGAGGCGATCACGACCGGGGCGATGGCCCAGGCTCCCAAGGCGGCGATCGACGCGGCGGTGGCGGCGGCGCTGGCGGCGCGCACGCCGATGCGCCGCAAGCTGCCCGACGAGCGCCAGGCGATCACCCACAAGTTCGACATCGCCGGCCACGAGGGCTACATCACCGTCGGCCTGTTCGAGGACGGCATGCCGGGCGAGATCTTCCTGGTGATGGCCAAGGAGGGCTCGACCATCTCGGGCTTTGCCGACGCTTTCGCCCAGGCGATCAGCTACGCGCTGCAGTACGGCGTGCCGCTGCAGGCGCTGGTCGACAAGTTCAGCCACGTGCGCTTCGAGCCGTCGGGCATGACCCGCAACCCCGACGTGCGCTTCGCCAAGTCGATCGTCGACTACATCTTCCGCTGGATGGCGTCGAAGTTCCTGTCGCCGGAGGCGCAGTTCCGCGCCGGCGTCAACAACCGCGACGAGGCTACCGACGCGCCGGCCGAGGGCCACGCGGCGACGGTCAAGGCCGTGGCGGCCGAGGTCACCGTGACGGTGCCGGCGCCGCCGCCGACCAAGTCGGCGTTCGCGGCGATGCAGAACCAGGAAGACGCGCCGCCGTGCAGCACCTGCGGCTCGATCATGGTGCGCAGCGGGGCGTGCTACAAGTGCGGCAACTGCGGCACGACGTCGGGGTGCGCTTAGGCGCCCGACATCGTACGGGGACCGGGTCTCGGGGCTCGGGTCTCGGGAAGAGTTCGAACACGGCGCGGGCGGGGGGAACATCCTCCCGCCCGTTGTCTTTCCAGGAGGCTCACGCGACGACGGTGCGGGTAGTGTCTTTCCCGAGCCCCGAGCCCCGAGCCCCGAGCCCCGAGCCCCGAGCCCCGGCTCTACTGCGGCGTCTGGATGATCCGTCCGCCGGTCATGAACCGCCGGTAGCCCTTGTACTCGGTGGTCACCCGGATGCGCGGCGTGCCGGCGCCGTGGGTGATGCGCAGCGACGACGACGACACCGGCAGCACCAGCGTCTCCTCCGGATCCTGGAACCTGACCCGCTTGAAGCGGTAGGAGGTGTCGATCCGCTCGACGGTCCAGGTCGGGTTGACGCCGGCGCGGTTGTGCAGCCGGCGCGGCAGCTTCACCTCGACCTGGCCGCCCAGGTGGTGGTCCATGCGCAGCACGTCGTAGGACTCGGCGTCGACCCACACCCGGCCGCGCAGCCCACCCTCGATGTTGTAGCTGATGCAGTCGTCGTTGTTCTCGACCACGCGCACGTCGGTCACCTCGACCGGCGCCTTCTCCTGGAAGTCGACGAGGATCGCGTGGCGGCCGTCGACCCGGCCGCGGCCGGCCAGCCGCCAGGTGTAGTCGCCGCGCTGCCCGGGCAGCAGCATCGACAGCACCTGGGTCTCGGTGTCGTGCTGTTCGGGCGCGGTGCAGTTGCGGGGATCCTTGGCGCGCGGCCGCCGGCCGTTCACCTTGGTGACCAGCCGCAGGGTCTGCGCCTCGGTGGCGGCGTCGCCGTCGGCGTCGGGCGCCCACGACAGGCGCAGCTCCGATTCCACCGAGCGGCCCGGGCCGTCGCCCGACAGCCCGAAGCTGAGCGGCTGCACGTAGACGTGCTCGTTGACGACCAGGCTGGCGGCGCGGGTGAAGAACTCCTCGACGCGCGCGGCCGCCTGCTTCAGCGTGGCGTCGAGATCGGCGGGCGGCGGCGCCTGCGCCGCGGCGGCGGCGGAAATGACGAGCACGGCCAGCCCCGCCGCGCCGGCCGCGCGGACCGAACTCCACCCCGTCGGGACTCGGGAGGGCCGTGGCATCGCCTAACTCGCGGATTATAGCGCCGCCGGTCCCCCGGCGGTGTGTCACCATGTGAAGACCCGCCACCGATGAGCCTGCCCCTGGATCTGCCCGCCCAGCGCCCGCCGAGCACCACCGAAGGGCTGCTGGCGGTGCTGGAGCGCTACTGGGGCTACACCAGCTTCCGCCCGCTCCAGCGCGAGGCGATGGAGGCCATCCAGGCCGGCCGCGACTCGCTGGTGGTGATGCCCACCGGGGCCGGCAAGTCGATCTGCTTCCAGGCGCCGGCGCTGGCCGGCGACGGCGTGGCGCTGGTCGTGTCGCCGCTCATCTCGCTGATGAAGGACCAGGTCGACACCCTGATCGGCAACGGCGTGGCCGCCGCCTGCTACAACAGCGCGCAGTCGTCCGAGCAGAAGCAGACGGTGATGAGCGGCGTGCGCGAGGGCCGCTTCCGCCTGCTCTACGTCTCGCCCGAGCGGCTGGTCGGCGAGGGCGCCGACGTCTTCCTCGGCCGTGTCGCCTCGGGCGCGGCGCCGGTGCGCTACGTCGCCATCGACGAGGCTCACTGCATCAGCCAGTGGGGCCACGACTTCCGCCCCGAGTACCGCCAGCTCGGCCGGCTGCGCGAGCTGTTTCCCGGCGTCAGCCTGCACGGCTTCACCGCCACCGCGACGGCGCGCGTGCGCCACGACATCGCCGGCCAGCTGGCGCTGCGCGACCCGGTCGAGCTGGTCGGCTCGTTCGACCGGCCCAACCTGACCTACCGCGTGGTGCCGCGCAGCGCCCTGAAGAAGCAGATTCTCGACGTCGTCTCGCGCCACCGCGGCGACGCCGGGATCGTCTACTGCCAGTCGCGCAAGGAAGTCGACCAGCTGGCGGCGTGGCTGCGGGAGGAGGGTGTGCGCGCGGTGCCGTACCACGCCGGCCTCAGCGACGACGAGCGGCACCGCCACCAGGACGCCTTCCTCGACGAGCACGCCGACGTCGTCGTCGCCACCGTCGCGTTCGGCATGGGCATCGACCGATCGGACGTGCGCTACGTGCTGCACGCCGGCGCCCCGCAGTCGGTCGAGCACTACCAGCAGGAATCGGGCCGCGCCGGCCGCGACGGGCTGGAGGCCGAGTGCGTGCTGGTGGTGTCGGCGGCCGACTTCCTGAAGTGGCGCCAGATGCTCGAACGCAGCGGCGAGTTGACCGACCAGCGGCGGACGTTGCTGCGCGACATGGAGCGCTACGCCGCGTCGGTCGGCTGCCGCCACCGGCACCTCGTCCGCTACTTCGGCGAGGCGTACGGCAAGGACGACTGCGGGGCCTGCGACTACTGCCTGGGCGAACTCGAGGCGGTCGCCGACCCGGTCACCGTCGCCCGTCAGGTGCTGTCGTGCGTGGCGCGCGTGGGGCAGCGCTTCGGCGCCGGCTACGTCACCAGCGTGCTGCGCGGCACCGCCACCGAGCAGGTCACCACCCGCGGCCACGATACGTTGGGCGTGTTCGGGCTGCTGCGCGACGCCTCGATCGACGAGGTGCGCGGCTACATCGACCAGCTGCTGGCGAACGGCCTGCTGCGCCAGACCGACGATCAGTATCCGGTGCTGGCGCTGACCGACGACGGCGTGGCGCTGCTGCGCGACGCCGGCGCCCGTCCCGACCTGGCGTTGGCCCGGCAGCGGCGGCCCGACCCGGCCCGCTCGGCGCGGCGCTCGAAGGCCGAAACCGAGGGCTGGGAGGGCGTCGATCGCGACCTGTTCGAGCGGCTGCGGGCGATGCGCCTGCAAGTGGCGCGCAGCCGCGGCGTGCCGCCGTACGTCGTCTTCCACGACACGACCCTGCGCGAGCTGGCGCGCGTGAAGCCGCGCACCCTCGAGGCGCTGCGCCACGTCTACGGCGTCGGCGCGCGCAAGGCCGACGAGCTCGGCCCGGCCGTGCTCGACGTCATCGCCGGCGCCTGAACGGCCGCCAACCAAACCAGCGGTTGTCTGGTCTGAGGCTATGTAGTAAAACTACACAGCCATGCGCCGGATGAGTCCGACCCAGGTCGCCGTGCTCCACGCCATCGCCGACGGCATCGCCTATGGCTTCGACGTGATCGACCGCACCGGGCTGCCGAGCGGCACCGTCTACCCGGCCTTGTCGCGGCTCGAACGCGACGGCTACCTGCGATCGTCGTGGGAGTCCGCGCCCGCGGCCTTCGCCGCCGGCCGTCCGGCGCGTCGCTACTACCGGGTGACCGCCGCGGGTATGCGATCGCTGCGCGAGTCGGTCGAGGCCTATCGCGCGCTGCTGCCGCTGGCTACGGCCCGCGCCCGGAGCGGATCGTGAGCAGGACCCGGCCGCCGTGGCCGTGTCGAACCTTGCTGGCCGTCGCGGCGTGGCTCGTGCCCGGCGGATGGCGCCGTGATTGGCGCAGGGAATGGGACGCCGAGATCGCCTGGCGGGTGAGCGAGGGACGCTGCCGCGGGCTGACCGTCCGCGCCGCCGGGGCGGTGTGGCACGCGCTGTGGCTTCGCTGGAACTGCTGGAGACCCGAGATGTGGACCTACGATCTGCGGATCGCCGCTCGCACCCTGCTTCGTCAGCCGGCGTTCCTCGCCTTGGCGGTGCTCACCCTCGGCCTCGGCGTGGGTGCCACGGCCGCGGTGTTCAGCGCGGTCCGGGCCGTCATCCTGCGCCCCCTGCCGTACCCGGCGCCGGATCAGCTGATCGCCATCACCACGACCAGCCTCGACCGCCCCGGGCGTGGTGCTGCTTCGTCGCCGTCCGACGTGATCGACTGGGCCACCCGGCAACGGACCCTGACCGGCCTGGCCGCCTTCACGGCCGATGCGCTGGCCATCAGCGGACCGCGGGCGCCGGCCGAACAAGTGCCTGGAGCGTCGGTCACCGGCGCCTTCTTCGACGTGCTCGGCGTGCAAGCGGCGCGCGGCCGGATGATCGACGAGGGTGACGCCCGCGCCGGCGCCGCTCCGGTCGTCGTGCTCAGCGACCGGTTGTGGCAACGGCGCTTCGCCGGCGACCCGGCGATCCTGGGCGCCTCGATCGTCGTCGACGGCGTGGCCCGCGACGTCGTCGGGATCCTCGCCCCTGGTCTGACCTATCCCCTCGGCGCCGAAGCCTGGGTGCCGCTGGCATTCACCGCCGAGGAGCTGGCCACCCAGCGCGGTGCGCAGTACCTGGACGTGATCGGGCGGCTGCGGGCGGATTCGACGCTGGCCGCGGCGCGCGCCGACCTCGACGCCATCGCCAACCGCCTCGCTGCCGCCTACCCGCGCACCAACGAGGGGCGCGGCGTGCAACTGCTGCCGCTGCGGGCCAGCCTGGTCGGCGACGTGCGTCCTGGCCTGCTGCTGTTGCTGTCGGCGGCGATGGTCGTCCTGCTCGTCGTCTGCGCCAACGTCGCCGGGCTGCTGCTGACGCGCGCGCTGGCGCGCAGCCGCGAGCTGGCGATCCGATCGGCGCTCGGCGCCGCCCGGGGCCGTCTGGTGCGCGCGGCCCTGGTCGAAGCCGCGCTCATCGCTGCGGCCGGAAGTACCGCCGGACTCGGCGTCGCCTGGGCCGCGGCGCGCCGCATCGCCGCGGCCGACACCCTGGCGGTGCCGTTCATCGAGCAGACGCGTCTCGATGCCACGGTCGTCCTCGTGGTGATCGCCGCGGCCGTCGTCTCAGCGCTGCTGGTCGGCGTGGCCCCGGCGTGGCGCGCTCCAGGGCTGGCCGACCTGGCCAATCGCGCCCGCGCCGGCGCCGCGGCCACGGCGCGCGGCCGCGGTCGCGCCGGGCTGGTCGTGATCGAGATCGCGCTTGCCGTCGTTCTGGTCATCGGCGCCGTGACGCTGGTGCGATCGTTCGCCCGCCTGGTCGCGGTCGACGTCGGGTTCGAGACCTCCGACCGCATCCAGACCTTCGCCGTGTCGCTGCCCGAGGCGCGCTACGACACACCGGCGAGCCGGGCGCAGTTCGTCGACCGCCTGCTGACGCGGGTCCGGCAGCTGCCAGGCGCCGAGCGGGCCGGGGGGGTCTTCGGCCTGCCGCTCACCGGCTTCGGCTATCGCATCTCGGTGTCCGAACGTGACGGCGTGCGGCTGCCGGACACCGCGCAGGACATGCTCCTGCTGAGCGTGCGGGTCGTCACGCCCGACTATCTGGCCACGATCGGCCTGCCGGTCCGCCGCGGCCGCGCCATCGACGCCACCGATGGCGCATCGAGTCCGCGCGTCGCCCTGGTCAACGAGGCGGCCGCCCAGCTGCTGTGGCCCGACACCGACGCCCTGGACCACACCGTCAGGGTCGGCACCCGGCTCGGGCAGGAGGGCGAACGCGTCGGTGGCCGGATCGTCGGAGTCGTAGCCGACAGCCGCGAACGCGGCCCGATGTCGACACCGCTGCCGACCATCTATGTCGCGCATGCCCAGTTCCCGGTCGGATTCATCGCGGTGACGCTTCGCACGGCCGCCGCCGGCGGACCGGACGTGCCGATGCTGCGGTCGGTGCTGGGCGACCTCGACCCCGACGTGCCGATGTTCCGCGTCCGTACCATGGCGCAGCTCGCCTCGTCCGCCGTGGCCCAACCGCAGCTGCTGACGCTGCTGATGAGCCTGTTCGGCGTTGCGGTGCTCGGCGTTGCGGCGCTGGGGCTCTACGGCAGCCTCGCGCAGGCGGTCGAGGCCCGGCGCAAGGAGATCGGCATCCGCCGCGCCATCGGCGCCACCGTCGGCGATGTCGTGCGGCTGGTGGCGTGGGACACGACGCGCCTGGTCGCCGCCGGCCTGGCCGTGGGCGTGGTGGCCGCCGCCGCCTTCTCCGAATTGTTCTCGCGGGTCGCCGCCACGGCCGACCGCCCGGATGCCGTCACGGTCGGTGCAGCAGTCGTGGTCTTTGCGGTGGTGGCTGCGGTGGCGGCGCTCGTCCCGTGCCAGCGGGCCCTGGCCGTCGATCCGGCGGTGACGCTCAAGGCGGAATAGCGCCGAACTACGGCACCCTGCCGGCCGCCTTGTCCATCAGCGCGAAGGGCATCACGCCGACGTTCAGGAACGGGTTCAGCTGCGACCCCGCCTTGGCGAGCAGCGCCTCGGTCGCGGCGCGGCTGCCGGCGCTCGCCCAGTCGGCGGCGCTGGCCCCGCTGGCGTCCTTCAGGTCGGCCCTGGCGCCGCGCGCGAGCAGCGTCTTCACGACGTCGTCCCGGCCGAAGTAGCCGGCGCACATGAGCGCCGTGAGGCGGGTGCCCGCCGCCTGGCGGTTCACGTCGGCGCCCTTGCCCAGCAGTCCGGTCACCGCCGCCGCGTCGCCCCGGGCGGCGGCGCGCATCAGCGCGGTGAGCCCGTCGCCGTCCGGAGCATCGACTCCGGCGGCCGGCTGGCCGCCGGCGAGCGCGAGAAGGAGCACGAGCACGGCCATGCGGTCACCTCCGGCGCCCTCATCCTACGCCGCGAGCGGCCGCGCCTCAAACCGCGTCACCCGCGCGATCACCCCGTGGGATAAGATCGCCGGTCGTGGTGCGTCAGTATCTGCAGCTCGGTCCGCGCACGCTGGCGTATCTCGACAGCGACCCGTCGGCCGCCGACAAACCGGTGCTGGTGCTGTCGCACGCCTTCCCCCTCGGCGCCCAGATGTGGGAGCCGCAGTTCAAGGGCGCGTTCTGGGGCTGGCGCGTGCTCGCTCCCGACCTGCGCGGCTTCGGCGGGTCGACCGACGAGCGGGCCGAGGGCGTGGCGCCGGCCATCGACGACTTCGCCGACGACCTCGCCGGACTCGTCCGCGAGGTGGCCGGCATGCCGGTGGTGCTCGCCGGACTGTCGATGGGCGGCTACGCCGCCCTCGCGTTGATGCGCCGCGCGCCGTCGCTGGTGCGCGGCCTGATCCTGGCCGACACCCGCGCCGGCGCCGATTCGCTCGAGGGCCGCGCCGCCCGCAAGGCGATGCTGACGCTGCTCGAACGCGAGGGACCGCAGGGCGTCGCCCGCGAGATGATGCCGAAGCTGCTGGGGCCGACCACGCGCGGCGACAACCCCGACGCCGAGGAGACGGTGCGGCGGCTGATCAAGCGGCAGTCGCCGGCCGGCATCCGCGACGCGATCCTGCGCATGATGGATCGTCCCGACTCGACACCGCTCCTGCCGTCGATCACGGTGCCGACGCTGGTGCTGGTCGGGGACGAAGACACGCTGACGCCGCCGGCCGAGTCCGAAGCGATCGCCCGCGCCGTGCCCGACGCGTCGCTCGTGCGCATCGCCGGCGCCGGCCATCTGTCGAACCTCGAGCGCCCGCAGGCCTTCGAGGCCAGCGTCGAGGACTTCCTGGCCCGTTTCACCGCGGGGCGCTAGCGTGAATCTCGGGCTGCAGGGCAAGGTCGCCATCGTCACCGGATCGAGCCGCGGGCTCGGACTGGCGGCGGCGCGGGCGCTGGTCGGCGAGGGCTGCCACGTGTGCATCTCGGCGCGCGGCCAGGAGGCGCTGGCCGATGCCGCGCTGGCCCTGGCCTCGTCCTCGAGCGGCGGCGCGGAGGTGCTGGCGGTCGCCGCCGACCTCGCCAGCGAAGCCGGCATCGCCCAGGTCGTCGACGCCACCATCAGCCGCTTCGGCGGCGTCGACGTGCTGGTGAACAACGTCGCACTGGCCCGCGGCGGCGATCTGCTGACGACCAGCGACGCCGACTGGCAGGAGGCGTTCGACCAGACGCTGTTCCCGGCCATCCGCGCCACCCGCCTGGTGGTGCCGTCGATGCAGGCGCGCGGCGGCGGGGCGGTGGTGATCGTCTCGTCGATCTACGGCCGCGAGGCCGGCGGCCGCATGACCTACAACGCGGTGAAGGCCGCCGAGATCAGCCTGACCAAGTCACTGGCCCAGCAGCTCGCCAAAGACGGCATCCGCGTCGTCGGCGTTGCGCCCGGCTCGATCTCGTTCCCCGGCGGTTCGTGGCACAAGCGCCAGCAGGCCGACCCCGAGGGCATCGCCGCCTTCATCAAGGCGGAGCTGCCGTTCGGCCGCTTCGGCACGGCCGAAGAAGTCGGCGACGTCGTGGCGTTCGTGGCCTCGCCCAAGGCCGGCTGGGTGAGCGGCACCACGGTCGTGGTCGACGGCTGCCAGAGCCGCGCCTTCTGAGCACGTCCGCGCTCGTTGCGGCCTCGCGTCAGCGCCGGCCGAACGCGATCCGGTACACCGGCCACCCCGCCAGGGTGATGCCGAACACCACCGAGGTCCAGAACGGATCGGTGACGAGCGCGTTGACGATGAGGTAGAGCGCGCCGGCGACGAACACCGCCGGCAGCACCGGATAGCCCCAGGCACGGTACGGCCGCGGCAGGTCCGGCCGCCGCCGCCGTAACGTGTAGATGGCCGCCACGCTCAGCGCGTAGAACGGCCACATCGCCAGCACGAACGTGTCGGTGAGCTGCTCGAAGGTCTGCGTCAGCACCATCGCGGCGCCGAGCAGCATGGTCAGTGTGATGGCCACGTGCGGCGTGCCGAAGCGCGGGTGCACGGCGGCGATGCGGCGGAAGAACAGCCCGTCGTCGGCCAGGGCGAAGAAGATGCGCGGCCCGGCCAGCATGCTGCCCATCAGCGAGCCGAAGGTCGAGATCATCACCACCACGGCGATCGACGCCGCGCCGGCCTGGCCGAAGAGTGCGCCCATGGTGTCGGCGGCGACCAGGCCCGACGCCTGCATCTGCGGCAGGCCGTTGACGTAGAGATAGGCGAGGTTTGCCGACAGGTAGATGGCGACGATGGCGAGGGTGCCGCCGAGGATCGCCCGCGGCAGGTTCACGCCGGGATCCTTCACCTCGCCGCTGGCGAACGACACGTCGGCGAACCCGTCGTAGGCCCACAGCACCGAGATGAGCGCCAGGCCGAACATGCCGGCCTCCACCGGGCCGGTCGCCTCGCCCAGGTGCGCCCAGGTCGCGCCGCTGCCGCCGCCGAGCACGAACGAGGCGGCGACCAGCACGAGGAGCGCGCCGTACTTGGTCACCGTCGAGATCGAGGCGAACAGCGCGCCGAGGTTGACGCCGACGATGTTGACGGTGCCGGCGAACAGGATCGCGCCGGCGGCGAGATAGTCGGCCGCATCGGGGTGCGCCGACGGATCGACCCCGGCGACGCGCAGCGCGTACTCGCCGAACACCGACGAGATGCCGCCGAGCGCGGCGGCGCGGATGAGCAGCAGCTGCGCCCAGCCGTAGAGAAACGCCACCGGCCGGCCCCAGCCTTCGCGCAGGTAGACGTACATGCCGCCGGTGTCGGGCAGTGCGGCGGCGAGTTCGGCGAGCGTCAGCGCGCCGCACAGCACAATGAGCCCGCCCAGCACCCAGACGGCGAGCATCGCCGTGGCGTCGGGCACGCGGGTGGCGATGACGGCGGGGGTGCGGTAGATGCCGCCGCCGATGGTGATGCCGATGGCCACGCCGATCGCGCTCCACAGGCCGAGACGGCGCGTCAGCGCGGGCATCGGGCGTCAGTGTATCCGACCTTATAGAATGGATGAGCCGATGCCCTCCATCGCCCCGGTCGCCGGGACGCAGCTCCTGCACTACCGTGTCATCGAACGCCTCGGCGGCGGCGGCATGGGCGAGGTGTTCCTGGCCGAGGACACGCGGCTGGGCCGCCAGGTGGCGCTCAAGTTCCTGACCTCGACCGAGGCTCACGACCCCGAGGCGCGGGCCCGGCTGGTGCGCGAAGCCCAGGCGGCGTCGGTGCTGCGCTCGCCGCACGTCGCCGTCACCTACGACCTGGTGGAACTGGGCAGCGATCTCTTCATCGCCATGGAGTACGTGGAGGGCGAACTGCTCTCCGAGCGGATCTCCCGCGGCATCCTGCCGGTCGCCGAGGCGCTGGAGATCGCGATGCAGGTGGCCGACGCGCTCGAGGAAGCGCACGCCCATGGCATCGTCCACCGCGACATCAAGAGCGCCAACGTCATGCTGACCAGACGGCAGCTGGTCAAGGTGCTCGACTTCGGGCTGGCCAAGTTCCTCCGCCCGACCGGCCTCGACCACGGCGCCACGATCGGCGTGACCGTCCCCGGCATCGTGCTCGGCACCCTGCACTACATGGCACCCGAGCAGCTGCGCGGCGGCGATATCGACCATCGCGTCGACCTCTTCGCCGTCGGCGCCGTGCTCTACGAGATGCTGGCCGGACGGCCGCCGTTCCAGGCCGAGACGATGGCCGACACGGCGCACCGGATCCTGACCCAGGAGCCCGACGCGCTGGCCCGCTTCAACTACGCGGTGCCGGCCGACGTCGAGGCGGTGGTGCGCAAGGCGCTGGCCAAGGATCCGGAGTTTCGCTACCAGTCGGCGCGCGAGCTCTACGTCGACCTGCACCACGCGCGTGAGCGCCTGGTGCGCGAGTCGACCGTCAGCGGCGCCCGGGTGACGTGGCGTCCCGGCATGCTGCTGCCGCCGGTGGGCTTCGGCCAGTCGGCGCCGGCGCGCGCCGCCGCGTCGGCCGGGCGCACGGTGGCGGTGCTGACCTTCGCCAACCTCACCGGCAACCCGGCCGACGAGTGGATCGGCCAGGGCATCGCCGAGTCGCTGACCATCGACTTCGCCAAGGTGCGCGGCCTCAAGACCGTCGCCCGCGAGCAGATGTTCGACGTGCAGCGCGAGCTGAGCAACGCCCAGGGGCGGGTCGTCGACGAGCGGCAGTCGATCGAACTGGGCCGCCGGCTGGGCGCCACCTGGGTGGTCGGCGGCGCCGTGCAGCGGCTCGGCGAGCGCGTGCGGCTCACCGCCCAGACCGTCGCCGTGGACGAGGGTCGCAGTGTCTCCACCGTGAAGCTCGACGGCACGATGGACCAGATCTTCGAGCTGCAGGATCAGCTGGTCGAGACCCTGGTCCGCACCGGCCTGCAGCGCGAGCTGCAGTCGAGCGAGAAGCGGGCGATCGGCGAGGACGTCCGGTCGCCGGAGGCCTACGAGGCCTACTCACGCGGCATGCTCAACCTGCGAATCGCGACCCCGGAATCCACCGAGCGGGCGATCGCGCTGTTCGAGCGGGCGCTGGAGGTCGATGCCGGCTACGTCGAGGCGCTCGTCGCCCTCGGCAGCGCCCTGCAGCTGCGCGGCTCGTTCCTGTCGATGCCGCACGTCCTCGAACGCAGCCGGGCCCTGCTCGAGAAGGCAGTGGCGATTGCGCCGCGCAACGCCGAGGCGCACGTCCGGCTCGGCCAGACGCTGATGGCTCTCGGTCAGGTGGACGCCGCCGAGGCGGCGATTCGCCAGGGCCTGGCCCTCGACCCCGACAGCGCCGTGGCGCACAGCCAGCTGGCCCGGCTGTTGTGGCTCGGGCGGGCACGCGTCGACGACGCCATCGGCCATTTCCTGAAGGCGGCCGAGCTGGCGCCGCAGGCCGGCTACACCTACCTGCAGCTGGCGCTGCTCAACGCGCTCACCGGCCAGCTCGCCGAGGCCGAGCGCTACGCCCGCGAGGCCGTCGACCTGCAGCAGCGGGCGATGTCCGGTACCCAGGGCCTCATCATCGTCGGCGCGCACACCCGGCTGGGCTACGTGCACTACCTGCGCGGCGACTACGAGGAGGCGATCCGCGAGTATCGCCGCGAGCTGAACTTCCTGACCCTGACCGACCACGCGCTGCGCGACCGATCGATCATCGAGGTCGACCAGAAGCTGGCCGCCGCCTACCTGCGGCTGGGCGACGCCGACAGCGCCCGCACCTTCGGCGACGACGCCATCGCGGCCTTCGACCGCCGGCTGGCGGCGGGGGCCGACGACCCCTTCACGCGCTACTACGTCGCCGCGCTGCACGCGCTGCGCGACGACGTCGAGCCGGTGCTGTCACACCTCGAGCGTCCGCTGCGCGAGCTGGCTGCCTTCACGCGCTGGCGGCTGCCGCGCGATCCCGACTTCGCGACCGTGCTGGCCAACCCGGCGGTGGCGGCGCGGCTGACGCCCTGAGGCGCTGGCCGCGCGGTCCGGCGCGGTCAGTCGAGGTCGCGGAACTGCTCGAACGTCTGGCCGCTGGCCATGAACACCAGCGACCCGACCAGCAATCCGGCGATGGCGACGAGCGCGGCGCCGAGCAGGATCCGACCGGCGACGGGCCGGGCGTGGCCGCGATACGCGAGGGCGAACACGCCGGGGGCGGCCAGCGGTAGGTTGTGGAGGCCGAGCGCGAGCAGGGCGACGATGGTCCACACGGTGAGGGCGCGGCTGGTGCCGTCGCCGTCGCCGGGCGGTGTCCGCAGGGTGTGGGCCGTGAGCCACCACGACGGGACGGCCAGCACCGCCCCGATGGCGTAGAAGGCCAGCCGCGAGCCGGCGAGCGTTCCGAGCGCCAGCTTGGTCGTGACGGCGAGCAGGTGGCCGAACGCCATCACCGCGATGGTGACCACGAAATACAGCGTCAGCGCCGCTTCGATGCGGGCGCGGAGCGCGGCAGCGGGCGCCTGACTCCGCCAGTGGCCCCAGCAGACGAGCGCCGCCGTCACCATCGACGCGGTGAGCCACGAGCCTTCGTCGAGGACGAGCGCGGTGAGGCGGTCCATCATCCGAGTCTGCACGACTGGACGAGGCCGAGGCGGTACGGGTTCCGGCGGGTCGGGTGGCCCCCGAAACTTGCCCTCGGCGCCGTCCATTGGCTAGCGTGTCGGCAATGACCGGCCTCCTCCAGCCCGGCCGCGCGCCCCTGTTCGTGGCGACGGTGCTCGGCGTGACGGCGCTCGGCGTGGTGCTGGGAGCACGCTCCGAGGCGGCGTTCAACCCCGCCGCCGTCGACGCGGCCGCGCGCGCTCTGCCGCGGCTGCACAGCCTGCTCGTCAGCCAGCGCGGCCAGGTGATCTTCGAGCGCTACTACAACGGCCGTGCGGCGGCGCGGCCGGCCAACGTGAAGTCGGCGTCGAAGAGCGTGATCGCCGCGCTGGTCGGCGTGGCCATCGAGCGCGGCCACATCAAGGACGTCGGCGCGCCGATTGCGACCTGGTTCCCCGAGGTCGCAAAGGACGCCGATCCTCGCCGCCGCGCCATCACCGTGGAAAACCTGCTCGAGATGCGCTCGGGCCTCGAAGGCACCAGCGGCCGCGGCTACAGCGCCTGGGTGACCAGTGGCAACTGGGTGCGCCACGCGCTCACCCGGCCGATGACCGCCGCGCCCGACGCCGACATGGACTACAGCACCGGCAACACGCACCTGCTGTCGGCCATCCTCACCAGGGCGACCGGCGTCAGCACCTGGCGCTTCGCCAACGAGGTGCTGGCGCGGCCGCTCGGTTTCACGCTGGCGCAGTGGCCGCGCGACCCGCAGGGCATCTACTTCGGCGGCAACGACATGCTGTTGACGCCGCGCCAGCTGCTGGCGTTCGGCGAGCTCTATCTCAACCGCGGCCGCGCCGCCGGCCGCCAGATCGTGCCCGAGACCTGGGTGGCCCGCTCGTGCCAGGGGCGGGCGCGCGACCTTCCGTCGTTCGCGCGCGGCCCGGGCGGGATGCTCGATCCGATGCGCGATCGCCAGTACGGCTATGGCTGGTGGGTGCACGACCTGGCCGGCCACCCGACCTGCTTCGCCTGGGGCTACGGCGGCCAGTACGCTTTCGTCGTCCCCGGCCTGGAGCTGGTGATCGTCTCCACCGCCTCGCCCGACGTCGGCGAAGAACGCCGCGGCCACCGCCGCGAGCTGTTCGCCATCCTCACCGACCACATCGTGCGTCCGCTGGCGGCGATGCGTGCTGCCGCGGCGCAGATGCAGTAATTCCCGAGCCCCGAGCCCCGGTTCGTCAGTTCGCGTTCATCGCCCTGACCGGATCGATGCGCATGGCCCGCCGGCCGGGCACCACGGCGGCGATCGTCGCGACGCCGACCAGCAGCAGCGGCACGGCGCCGTAGGTGATCGGATCGAGCAGCGGCACGCCGAAGACCTGGCTGGCCAGCAGCGGCGAGAGTGCCGCCGCCACCGCCACACCGGCCGCCACGCCGACCGCGGCCAGCGCCACTGCCTGCCGCACGACCATGCCGAGCACTTCGAGCGGGGCGGCGCCGAGCGCCAGCCGCACGCCCATTTCCTGGGTGCGCTCGGACACCACCAGCGCCATCACGCCGTAGACGCCGACCGCGGCCAGTATCAGCGCCAGCACGCCGAAGGCGCCGATGAGCAGCAGCAGGAAGCGGCGCTCGGCCACTGACTCGCTGCGGATCTGCTCCATCGTGCGGATGTCGTAGAGGGCCAAGGTCGAGTCGAAGGCGCGCGCCTCGGCGCGCACGGTCTCGGCCAGGGCCGCCGGATCGCCGGCGGTGCGCACGGCGATGAACGGTGCCACCGGAGGGCCCGACAGGTAGTTGATGTACAGCTCGGGGGCCGGCGTCTCCTCGAGCCCGGCGTGGCGGATGTCGCCGATGACGCCGACCACGGTGCTCCAGGGTCCTGACGGATTCGGACCCGTGCGCACGTTCTGGCCGATCGGGTCGTCGGTGCCGAACACCTTGCGGGCCATCGCCTCGTTGACGACGACGACCGGGGCGGCGTTGGGGCCGTCTTCGGCGGTGAAGCCGCGGCCGCGCTTGATCGGAATCCCCATCGTCTCGAAGTAGTCGTGCATGGCGCGGCGGAACTCCACCTCGGGCAGTTCCGAGGCCGGCAGCGGCCGGCTCTCCACCTGCACCG